>NZ_CP033104.1:0-1042500 GCF_003691445.1 Pseudomonas sp. LTGT-11-2Z
CTTGATTCGATTTGTTAAAGAGCGTTTGGTTAAGAGCTTTTCGTCTCAACCGAGGCGCGCATTCTACGCTTTCCTCAGAGCCTGTCAAGCGTTTATTTTGAAGTTTTTTGCGAGAAACTCGTTTAGCTTCAAACACTTGGCTCGCTGCGATCTCTCGTAGCGGGAGGCGAATCATACAGCGTTTAAAACCGCTGTCAACCACCATTTCAACCGCTTGCGATCATTCGATCGTAGCCCTTTCAACTCCACCTTAACTATTTAACTCATTGATTCTCAAGGAGTTTTTCGTTCCGATGTCGCTGGAAGTGGGGCGCATTATAAGGGGATTCGAAACCGCGTCAACCGTTAATTTCAAGAAACCTTAACATCGCTGAAAAGCAAAGCGGGGAGGCCTGACGGCCTCCCCGCTTTTCAGCAACACCGGACAGCTCTACAGCACGCCCGCATCACGCAAGCGCCGCACCTCTCCCGCTTGCAGCCCCAACACCTCCCCCAGCACCAACTCAGTGTGCTCACCCAACAGTGGCGGCGCCAGGCGATACTCCACTGGCGTCTCCGACAACCGTATCGGGCTTGCCACCTGCGGAACGCTACCCGCCAAAGAATGGGGAATGCTCACCGCCAACCCCCGAGCCAGCACCTGAGGGTCCTGAAACACCTGCGCCAGGTCATTGATCGGCCCACATGGCACGCCCGCAGCTTCCAACTGGCTTACCCACTCGGCCGTGGTCTTGAACACCGTTGCCTGGCGGATCAAAGGAATCAGCTCCGCCCGGTTGGCCACCCGCAGCTTATTAGTGGCGAAACGCGGATCATCCGCCCATTGTGACTGCCCGGCCACTTCGGCGAACTTGCGGAACTGACTGTCGTTGCCCACGGTAAGAATGAAGTCACCATCCGCCGTCGGGAAATCCTGGTAGGGCACTATATTAGGATGCGCATTACCTAGCCGGCGAGGCGGGGTTCCCGTAGTCAGGTAGTTCATTGCCTGGTTCGCCAGGCAAGCCACCTGCACATCGAGCAATGCCATATCGACATGTTGCCCCACCCCGGTCTGATCCCGGTGGGCGAGGGCAGCGAGCATCGCCACCGTGGAATACAGCCCGGTAAGAATGTCGGTAAGCGCCACACCCACCTTGACCGGCCCTGCGCCTTCCTCGCCCTCCGGGCGGCCAGTCAGGCTCATCAGCCCGCCCAGCCCCTGGATCATGAAATCGTAACCCGCACGCTTGGCATAGGGTCCAGTCTGGCCAAACCCCGTAATGGAGCAATAGATAAGCCGTGGATTGACCGCCTTCAGGCTCTTGTAGTCCAACCCATAAGCAGCCAGACCGCCCACCTTGAAGTTCTCGATGACGATATCGGACTTGGCTGCCAGCTCACGCACCAGGCGCTGCCCCTCAGGCTGGGTGAAGTCGATGGTCACCGAGCGCTTGTTACGGTTGGCTGACAGGTAATAAGCCGCCTCGCTGGTATTGTCACCCGCAGCATCCTTCAGGAAGGGCGGGCCCCACGCGCGCGTATCGTCACCACTGCCCGGGCGCTCGACCTTGATCACGTCAGCGCCCAGGTCAGCGAGAATCTGGCCAGACCATGGGCCAGCCAACACGCGCGAAAGGTCCAGCACCCGCAGATGTGATAGCGCGCCCATGGGCTGGCTCCTTATTAATAGAAGGCCTGGATACCGGTTTGCGCACGCCCCAGGATCAATGCATGCACGTCGTGCGTGCCTTCGTAGGTGTTGACGACCTCCAGGTTGACCAGGTGACGGGCCACGCCGAACTCGTCGGAGATGCCATTACCACCCAGCATGTCACGCGCCATGCGGGCAATATCCAGCGCCTTGCCGCAGGAGTTGCGCTTCATGATCGAAGTGATCTCCACCGCAGCCGTCCCTTCGTCCTTCATGCGCCCCAAGCGCAGGCAACCTTGCAGTGCCAGGGTGATTTCGGTCTGCATGTCAGCCAGCTTCTTCTGGATCAGCTGATTGGCAGCCAGCGGGCGACCGAATTGCTGGCGATCCAGCGTGTACTGACGCGCAGTGTGCCAGCAGGCTTCCGCAGCACCCAGCGCCCCCCAGGAGATGCCATAACGGGCTGAGTTAAGGCAAGTGAACGGGCCTTTGAGGCCACGCACATCCGGGAAGATGTTCTCTTCTGGCACGAACACATTGTCCATGACGATTTCACCGGTGATGGAGGCGCGCAGGCCAACCTTGCCATGGATAGCCGGCGCACTCAGGCCTTCCCAGCCCTTTTCCAGCACAAAGCCGCGGATATCACCGGCATCGTCCTTAGCCCAGACCACGAATACATCAGCGATTGGGCTGTTGGTAATCCACATCTTGCTGCCGGTCAGCCGGTAGCCGCCATCTACCTTCCTGGCGCGGGTAATCATCGAACCTGGATCAGAACCGTGGTTAGGCTCAGTCAGGCCGAAACAACCGATCCACTCACCACTGGCCAGCTTGGGCAGGTATTTCTGCTTTTGTGCTTCGGTACCAAACTCATTGATCGGGACCATGACCAGCGACGACTGCACACTCATCATCGAGCGGTAGCCCGAGTCGATACGCTCCACTTCACGCGCAATCAGGCCATAGCACACGTAGTTCAGGCCGCTGCCACCGTACTGCTCAGGGATGGTGGCCCCCAGCAGGCCGACTTCACCCATCTCGCGGAAGATCGCCGGGTCAGTCTGCTCGTGGCGGAACGCTTCAAGTACACGAGGGGCCAGCTTGTCCTGGGCGAACTGATAAGCGCTGTCACGCACCATGCGCTCTTCTTCAGTGAGCTGCTGATCCAGCAGCAGCGGGTCGATCCAGTTGAAGCTTGCTTTACCGGCCATGAGCGAAATCCTCGAAATAGGGGGCAGTTTCTTGTGCCTTTGAGCCTAGGCCTGATCGGCGCCCGGGACAAACGAGGATTGCGCACCAATTAGTGATAATTTGTCACTCCGTAAATCGGCAAAACGCCTTATTGAAAGCCTTACAAGTGAGGTTGACGTACATGCGCCGCAAGATCCCCAGTACCGCTGCCCTGGTTTGCTTCGAGGCGGCAGCACGCAACGAGAGCTTTACCAAGGCCGCCCAGGAACTGGCCCTGACCCAGGGCGCCGTTTGTCGCCAAATTGGCGGCCTGGAGGCCTTTCTCAATGTGGAACTGTTTCGCCGCTCGCGCCGCGGCGTGAAGCTGACCGAAGCCGGCCTTTCCTATAGCCGTCAGGTGGCCGCCCAACTGGACGCCGTGGAGCGCGATACCTTGTCGGTGATGGGCCAGCAGGGGGCCAGCGTGATCGAACTGGCAGTGGTGCCTACCTTCGGCACTCAATGGCTGCTTCCGCGCCTCAAGGACTTCCAGCAACGCCACCCAGAGGTCACGGTCAACCTCACCAACCGAACTCGGCCATTCCTGTTCGCCGACACTTCGTTCGATGCCGCGATCTATTTCGGTGATGCCGACTGGTCCGGCACCCAGTCTCACCGGCTGATGGGGGAAAACCCTGTCCCCGTCTGCAGCCCGGCATTGCTGGCCGGGCAGGGCACGCTTGAAGCACAGTGCATCGCCCAACTACCCCTGCTGCAGCAAAGCACGCGCCCCTATGCCTGGCGGCAATGGTTCGGCAGCTTGGGGATGAATGTGGAGCGCGACATGACAGGCCCGCGTTATGAACTATTCTCGATGCTCTCCCAGGCGGCCATACATGAAATGGGGATCGCGCTGATTCCGCCGTTCCTGATCCAGCGCGAACTGGAGGAGGGTAGGCTGGTGGTCGCTAACAGGCATGCCCTCGACAGCGACAAGGCCTACTATCTGATGATTCCGGAGCGCAAGGTGGAATCGGCATCACTACGCGCCTTCCGGGACTGGCTGGTAAGCCAGGCCCACGCCTACATTGCAAGAAAATGAGTAGTGCGACAAATTGACCCTGTAGTCAATTATTTTAAACACCTACAGATATATGGATTTGTCGCATATCCGTAAACTGTTATGCAAGCCAGAAAATACCCTTTAACCCTGCTAAGCACGCGGCCTTGCGGGTTATTTTGCGACACTCAGCGTGCCGTAAGCGAAATGACCGAAAAATTTTTGTTTTTTTCTCCTAATCTGCCAATAGCCCATGCTTGACGGGCTACAGCCTTACTACTGCGACAAGCGGTCACAGGGTGACTTGTAGTTTTAACTTCGTTTCGCTCCAGAACCGGTTGAAGGCCCCTTGGTTCGTCTGCAAAATGCTTCGCCCGCCCGGGAACTGGCGGGTCGGCGCTCCACAGCCGCCCCAGTGCACCATCCGAAGTGTGCTGGCTTTTACAAAGACAAAAGGTCACCGCAGGAGAAAAGTCGTGCACATTGGTGTTCCTCTCGAGACGCAGACCGGTGAGACAAGGGTCGCTGCGACCCCGGAAACCATCAAGAAACTGATTGGCCAGGGCCATCAGGTCACCGTCCAACGGGGGGCAGGGCTAAACGCCGCCATTCCGGACAGTGCCTATGAGGCCGTGGGTGCTTCCATGGGGAATGCCGCCGACGCCTACGGCGCCCAATTGGTACTCAAAGTGGTCGCCCCCAACGACCAGGAACTGGCCCTGATCAACAGTGGCAGCCTTCTGGTGGGCATGGTCAACCCCTTCAACAGCGAACTGATCGGCAAAATGGCCGAACGCGGTATTACCGCCTTCGCCCTGGAAGCCGCACCGCGTACATCGCGGGCGCAAAGCCTGGACGTGCTGTCGTCGCAAGCCAACATCGCCGGTTACAAGGCTGTGTTGCTGGCGGCCCATCACTACCCGCGCTTCATGCCCATGCTGATGACCGCTGCCGGTACCGTTAAGGCCGCGCGCGTGTTGATTCTGGGTGCGGGCGTTGCCGGCCTGCAGGCCATCGCCACGGCCAAGCGCCTGGGCGCAGTGATCGAAGCGTCCGACGTACGCCCGGCCGTGAAAGAGCAGATCGAGTCGCTGGGCGCCAAGTTCATCGACGTGCCCTACGAGACCGATGAGGAGCGCGAATGCGCCGAAGGGGTGGGGGGTTACGCCCGCCCGATGCCTGCCAGCTGGATGCAACGCCAGGCCCAGGCCGTGCATGAGCGCGCCAAGCAGGCGGATATCGTCATCACCACCGCACTGATCCCCGGCCGCAAGGCTCCGACCTTGCTCAGCGCCGAAACCGTCGCGCAAATGAAGCCTGGCTCGGTGGTCATCGACCTCGCTGCAGCCCAGGGTGGCAACTGTCCGCTGACGGTTGCTGACCAGGTCGTGCAGGAAAACGGCGTGACCATTGTCGGCCCGACCAACCTGCCTGCCCAAGTGGGTGCCGATGCCTCGGCGCTGTATGCACGCAACCTGCTGGACTTCATGAAGCTGCTGTTCGACAAGGACGGCGCACTGGTCATTAACCTCGAAGACGACATCGTCGCGGCCTGCCTCATGTGCCGCGATGGCCAGGTCGTCCGCAAGAACGGCTAAGGAGCACGACAATGGAAGATATGCTGATTTCCCACGGCATCTACAACCTGATCATCTTCGTGCTGGCCATCTATGTGGGCTACCACGTGGTCTGGAACGTCACCCCGGCATTGCACACCCCATTGATGGCGGTCACCAATGCCATCTCGGCAATCGTTATCGTCGGCGCCATGCTGGCCGCGGCCCTAACCGTTACCCCGGCAGGCAAGCTGATGGGCACCCTGGCCGTGGCCCTGGCCGCAGTCAACGTGTTCGGTGGCTTCCTGGTCACCCGCCGCATGCTTGAGATGTTCAAAAAGAAAGCCAAGAACGAGGGGCAGAAGTAAGCATGAGCATGAATCTGGTAACACTTCTGTACCTGGTTGCGTCGATCTGCTTCATCCAGGCGCTCAAGGGCCTGTCGCACCCGACCACTTCGCGGCGCGGCAACCTGTTCGGCATGATCGGCATGGGGATCGCCATCCTCACGACCGTCGGCCTTATCTATAAGCTTGGGGCAGAGCTCGCTACTGCCGGCATCGGCTACGTGATCGTCGGCCTGCTGGTTGGTGGTACCGCCGGCTCGATCATGGCCAAGCGCGTCGAAATGACCAAGATGCCGGAGCTGGTCGCCTTCATGCACAGCATGATCGGCCTTGCTGCGGTGTTCATTGCCATCGCCGCCGTGTTGGAGCCGCAGTCGATGGGCATCGTTGCCGCCATCAGCGACCCGATCCCTACCGGCAACCGCCTGGAGCTGTTCCTGGGTGCTGCAATCGGTGCCATTACCTTCTCCGGCTCGGTAATCGCCTTCGGCAAGCTGTCGGGCAAGTACAAGTTCCGCCTGTTCCAGGGCGCACCAGTACAGTTCGCCGGCCAGCATAAGCTGAACCTGATCCTCGGCCTGACCACCATTGCCCTAGGCCTGCTGTTCACCTTCACCGGCCACTACAGTGCCTTCACCTTGATGCTGGTTTTGGCCTTCATCATGGGTGTGCTGATCATTATTCCGATCGGTGGCGCCGACATGCCGGTGGTGGTGTCGATGCTCAACAGCTACTCGGGCTGGGCTGCGGCCGGCATCGGTTTCTCGCTGAACAACTCGATGCTGATCATTGCAGGTTCGCTGGTGGGTTCGTCCGGTGCCATCCTCTCGTACATCATGTGCAAGGCGATGAACCGTTCGTTCTTCAACGTCATCCTTGGCGGCTTCGGCGCTGACACCGATACGGGTGCGGCGCAAGGCTCCAAAGAGCAGCGCCCGGTGAAGTCCGGCTCGGCCGACGATGCCACTTTCCTGCTCAGCAACGCCGACAGCGTAATCATCGTGCCGGGATATGGCCTGGCGGTGGCCCGTGCCCAGCACGCGCTGAAGGAGCTGACCGAAAAGCTGACCCACAACGGCGTAACCGTGAAGTACGCGATCCACCCAGTGGCAGGCCGCATGCCCGGGCACATGAACGTATTGCTGGCCGAGGCCGAAGTACCTTACGACCAGGTGTTCGAAATGGAAGACATCAACGCCGAATTCGGTCAGGCCGACGTGGTGTTGGTGCTGGGTGCCAACGATGTGGTCAACCCGGCGGCGAAGAACGATCCGAAATCGCCCATTGCCGGCATGCCGATCCTCGAAGCCTTCAAGGCCAAGACCATCATCGTCAACAAACGCTCCATGGCCAGCGGCTATGCCGGCCTGGACAACGAACTGTTCTACCTGGACAAGACCATGATGGTGTTCGGTGACGCCAAGAAAGTGATCGAAGACATGGTCAAGGCTGTGGACTGATACCCACGGCTGAAAACCAGCGGATATAAAGGAAGCCCCGGTCAGAATCTGCCGGGGCTTTTCTTTTATTGATCCGGATCAACGGCTCTACTTCAGGGCTTCTCATACGACCATGGTCGTGGGACGGCAATGGGCGAAATCTCTAGACTGCGCTGCAGTAGTTTCAGTAGCCCGAGATAACAATCCATGTACCGTGATCGTATCCGCTTGTCCTCCCTGCACAGCAAGGTAATGAGTGCGGCTGATGCCGCTGGTCTGATCGAGGACGGCATGACCGTCGGCATGAGCGGTTTCACCCGCGCCGGTGAAGCCAAAGCTGTACCGCATGCACTGGCCGAACGTGCCAAGCAGTCGCCACTGAAAATCAGCCTGATGACCGGCGCCAGCCTGGGCAACGACCTGGACAAGCAACTGACCGAGGCCGGCGTGCTGGCTCGCCGCATGCCATTCCAGGTCGACAGCACTCTGCGCAAGGCCATCAACGACGGCCAGGTGATGTTCATCGACCAGCACCTGTCGGAAACCGTCGAGCAACTGCGCAACCAGCAGCTGAAACTGCCGGACATCGCCGTCATCGAAGCCGTGGCCATTACCGAGCAAGGCCACATCGTGCCAACCACGTCGGTAGGCAACTCGGCCAGCTTCGCGATCTTCGCCAAGCAGGTGATTGTCGAGATCAACCTCTCGCACAACCCCAACCTGGAAGGCCTGCACGACATCTATATCCCGACCTACCGCCCGACCCGCACGCCAATCCCGCTGGTCAAGGTCGATGACCGTATCGGCAGCACCGCCATCCCGATCGACCCGGCCAAGATCGTCGGCATCGTCATCAGCGACCAGCCGGACTCCCCATCCACCGTGCTGCCGCCGGATGACGAAACCCAAGGCATTGCCGACCACCTGATCAACTTCCTCAAGAAAGAAGTTGAAGCTGGTCGCATGACCAACAAGCTCGGCCCGCTGCAGGCCGGTATCGGCAGCATTGCCAACGCCGTGATGTGCGGCCTGATCGAATCGCCGTTCGAAGACCTGACCATGTACTCCGAAGTACTGCAGGACTCCACCTTCGATCTGATCGATGCCGGCAAGCTGAGCTTCGCTTCGGGCAGCTCGATCACCTTGTCCACTCGCCGTAATGCCGACGTATTCGGCAACCTTGAGCGCTACAAGGACAAGCTGGTGCTGCGCCCGCAAGAGATCTCCAACCACCCGGAAGTGGTGCGTCGCCTGGGCATCATTGGTATCAACACCGCACTGGAGTTCGATATCTACGGCAACGTCAACTCCACCCACGTGTGCGGCACCAAAATGATGAACGGCATTGGTGGCTCGGGTGACTTCGCCCGTAACGCCCACCTGGCTGTGTTCGTCACCAAGTCGATTGCCAAAGGCGGCGCGATTTCCAGTGTGGTGCCGATGGTCAGCCATGTCGACCACACCGAGCACGACGTGGACATCCTGGTGACCGAGCAAGGCCTGGCCGACCTGCGTGGCTTGGCACCACGCGAGCGGGCACGGGCGATTATCGACAACTGTGTGCACCCAGACTACCGCGCTGCGCTGAACGATTACTTCGATCGTGCCTGCCAGCGTGGCGGCCATACCCCGCACATTCTGCGTGAAGCGCTGAGCTGGCACGAAAACCTGGAAGAAACCGGGCGCATGCTGGCTAGCTGATCAATTCGTGATCCGGAACAGCGTGTGCTGTTCCGGTCACGCGCTCTGCAGGAGCGGCTTTAGCCGGGAATACCGGCACAGCCGGTGCCATCCTCCGTGTCGCCTGTTCCGCGGGCAAGCCCGCTTCCGCAACACCCTTACAATCTCCATTAAAAACTGTTCTACTGTACTGGTATTTCTGCCAGTCCCTTCCTCCTGAAATCCCCCCATCAGTCGAAAACGCACCAATAGCGTGCAGACCAGTACAGTTGCGCTTGTTTCGGGTGCAACAGTAGGGTTACACAGTTAACTGAGTCATCGTCTTTCAACTGAACTGTATCTACTGTTATGGACGACAGAGGAGGATCATTGGCATCAGTTAAATCACTACCTAATCCCGCCATAAGCGGAAGGATGAAGCATCATGGAACGTACCCTCAGTTCCGGTCTGGTTTTTGAAAGCAACGCCCAGCAATCCAACGCCTCGCTGCCGCTGCGCGCACTGTCCACCCTGCTGCTGTGGCAGCGCCGTATGGCTAGCCGCCGTCAACTGGCTCGCCTGGACGCCCGTCTGCTGGCCGACGCCGGTATCAGCGAGTCGCAGCGTTACGAAGAGCTGAGCAAGCCTTTCTGGCGCTAAGCACCGGCTTGCCGGCTTCGGCCGGCACCGCGAATTCCCGAAACCCGTTGCAGGTAACTGCAACGGGTTTTTTGCATTCAGGCCGCATGCTAGAGCCTCTCGCAAACAAATAGGTACAGTTTTGATAATCCAAAAAAACATAGATACAGTTTGTTGGCGCGCTTTTCATTAACATCCAGAAACACCGGCGCGTGATACGCTTGGCTTCACAGTCTGGTAGAACCCACTGTTAAAAGTACCGTGACGAGCTGTGCGAGCGTCCGATAAGCAGAACCACCCGACCCTAGTCCAGGAGTCCACGATCATGTCCCGTAAATACCTGATTGGCGCCGCCCTGATGCTGAGCCTGGCCGGCACCGCAAACGCCACCAGCTTCGTTGTCACCACCGACGCCGTCGTTGGCGCGGTAGCCGCGTCCACCGATGCCACTTCCGATATCTCCTCCTCGTTCAAAGACGACAAGATCGTCAAGGCCGCCCGCGACGACGCCGCTGCCTTTGTTGGCAGCCAGGGCGACATCCGCGGTGCCAAACTGGAAAGCGCCTTCTTGCACATCCGCTCGCAAGCACCCGCGTTGCAGGCCAGCGATGCGCAACTGGCCCAGGCCATCCTGGCACTCTGACGCCAGCTGAGCCCTCTAGCTGTGCTGGTGGCTACCAGCACAGCCATCCAACCTTTGCGCCCCACCTTTCCAGCTGTTGTAGAGCCCATGCGTTATCTGTTGCCGCTGCTGTTTTCCGTTGCAGGCATGGCCAGCGCCCATGCCATGGATACCACCACGCAAAGCCTGGTCATTACCGGCTATGTCACCAGCCAGGTCACCACTGCACCCTTCGATCGCAAACTGGTCCGCCAGGCGCGCGACGATGCGGCGGCCTTCGTGGCCAGCGACGGCCAGATCCGCGGTGTGCGGCTGGAAGCTGCGCTGGAATCATTACGCCACAATTGTGCACGGCACGCCGTCGGCGACCTGGAACTGGCGCAGGCAATTCTCGTCCAATAACTACATCTGACTCCCTGTATTTTTCGGAGATGCTCCATGCGTAAACCGCTGATTGCCGCTACCCTCGGCATGCTGCTGCTGGCCGACCTGGCCCAGGCACAGACCCTGGTGGCCACCAGCAATATCATCGTGCGTGCCTTTGGCCGCTCGATCGACTTCACCTCGGACACCACCACCTCGATTCGCGACTCCAAAGTGGTGCGCGAAGCCCATGACGACGCTGCCAGCTTCGTCGCCAGCAACGGTGACATTCGCGGCGCCCAGCTTGAGGCGGCCTTCAACACCCTGCGCGAGCGCGTGCCAGAAGCGCGTGGCGCCAGCGATCAGGTATTGGCCGAAGCCATTCTCGCACTGTGAAACGCGTGCGTGCCTGGCTGCTCGGCTGCGCCCTGACGCTGCCCGGCACGCCCGTATTGGCCGACCTGCAGCTTCAGCTGCAGGCAACCGGCCTGGACCCGCAGCAAACCCAGGCCACCCAGGCCCTGCTCGATGAGGCCTTGGGCAAGCTGCCCCCCCGATTCAAGCAGCAGCTGGACCGCCGCGTGCGGGTCAGCTGGAGCGACAGCATGCCGGCAGATGCCTACGGCCAGGCATCGCTGGTGTCCACCCTTGAGCTCAATCGACGCCTGCTGCCCGGTCTCACCGACGGCAGCGCTGCTACCGAACGCACCAACCGCCCCCATGGCACGGTGCGCGAAGAATTGCTGGCCACCGTGCTGCACGAGCTTACCCATATCTACGACCGTGCCCGGCTGTGGCCCGCTGCCGAGCATTCGCTGATTACCCGCTGCAAGCGCCAGCAAGGCACGCTGGGCAAAATCGGCCTGCCCGAAGCGTGCCGGGGCCAGGCCGAACGCCGCTTCACCCTCAGCGACGACCCGCGTTTGCTCGACCTGGCGGGTTGGCAACAGTACGTAGGCCGTCGTGGCGAGCGCGAGCAGCACAATGGTCAGTTCGTGCGCAGCCCCGACAGTTATGAACTGAGCAGCCCCAAGGAGTACATCGCGGTCAACATGGAGTACTTCCTCCTCGACCCGAGCTACGGTTGCCGCCGCCCGGCGCTGAACCAGTACCTGCGCGAGCACTTCGGCTGGGCACCGCAACAGGACACCTGCGCCAAGGGCCTGCCGTTCATCAATGCCGGCAGCGACTTTGCCCGCCAGCCGCTGGGTGAAATCGACCCTGAGCGGGTCTATGAAGTGGACTACCTGCTGGCCGAAGCCAACCAGAATCTGGTCAGCCGCTGGGGCCACAGCATGCTGCGTCTGGTGATCTGCAAGCCGGGCCGCCCACGCGGGCCGGACTGCCGCCTGGACCTCGACCAGAGCCTGGTGCTGTCGTATCGCGCTTTCGTCAACGATGTGCAGCTGTCCAGCTGGGACGGCCTGGTCGGCAACTACCCCTCGCGGCTATTCGTGTTGCCGCTGGGCCAGGTAATCGACGAGTACACCAAGACCGAGCTGCGCAGCCTGGCTTCCGTGCCCTTGAGGCTAAACCGCGACGAAATCGAGCGCCTCGTACGCCAGGCCGCCGAAATGCACTGGAGCTACGACGGCAATTACTGGTTCCTGTCCAACAACTGTGCCGTGGAGTCGTTGAAATTGCTGCGCAGCGGTACCGCCAACCCACGCCTCAACGACCTCGACAGCATCATGCCCAACGGCTTGCTGGCAGTACTCAAGGGCAGGGGGCTGGCAGACACCAGCGTGCTGGATGACCCGCGTGAGGCGCTGCGCCTGGGCTACCGGTTCGATTCCTATCGCGACCGCTACCAGGCCATGTTCGAGGTGCTACGCAAACAGCTGCCGATCAAGCAGGCCCTGGTCGAAGACTGGCTGGCACTGGATGCCGAGCAACGCCGTCCATGGTTTGCCAAGGCCGACCTGCGCACCAGCGCCGCGTTACTGCTGCTCGAACAGGCCAGCTTGCGCCGGCAACTGCTGCTAGCCCAGGACGAGGTCAAGCAGCGCTACCTGAATGCCGCTGCCTTGAAAGATGGCAGCGTCAGCAAGGCCGATGCGACCCTCAAGCAGATGCTCGCCAACAGCGGTTTTCTCAGCCGCCCGGCAGAACTGCTCGATGCCAAGGGCTACGGGCTGCCGCAGCCCGAGGAGCGCATGCACCTTGAGCAGGTCAGCAGCGAACGCCAGGCACAGTTGTTGCGTTTGAGCACCAGCCTGGACAAAGAGGTGAGGGCGCTGCTGGAGCCGTCTCGGGCCAAGGAAATTGCGGCTGTCGAGGCCAATGTGAAGCAGATTGGCGAACATTTGCGGGCACTGCACAAGGCAGCGGGAGGCCTGCAGTTGTGATGTTGCCTACAGTTTCTCTTCTGCCTGCGAAGGCAAATCCTCATCCAGGTGCAACCAAGGCAACCGGCTACCCACCCAGATATGCCGGTTGGCCCTGACCCGCTCCGGGTGATCCAGCGTCGCCACCGTCACATCGACCGTTTCCGGGCTATGGGTAGTCATCAGCGCCACATGCGCCCCGCACTGCCCACAGAAGTACCGGCTGCAACTGGCCGGCGCCACATAGCAGTTCGGCTCACCCGCCAACCACTGAAACCCCGCGCGGGGCAGGGTGAGCCAGGTCACCACCAACCCACCGCTTACCCGCCGGCAAATCGAACAATGGCAGTGGGCGATGTCTGTCAGGTCACCCACCAGCCGGTAACGCAAGGCGCCACAATGGCAGCCCCCTTCGGTCACATCCTGCATCACCTACCTCTCGTCGCCTTTGCTTCGGCGAAAGCTGGCTGAAAGCTTGCGCTCATAGGATAGCCCCCACTACCGGCACAAGACCGGTCAGCCAGGGCACCCGGTAATTACCGAGCCCGGCCCAATCAACAACAACAATGGTGATTCTGATGTATTCCTGTGCCCGCCTTTCTGTAGTCCCCCTCCGCATGCTCCCTGCGCAGCGCCCGACGCGCTGATCCGCCCGAATCGACATTCCTTTCGCCGCGCCACGCCTGGAGTATTGCCATGCTGACCTTCCTCGGCTTTGCCATGGTCATCACCTTCATGTACCTGATCATGACCAAGCGCCTGTCGGCCTTGATCGCGCTGATTCTGGTACCGATCCTGTTCGCCCTGTTCGGCGGTTTCTCCGCCAAGATCGGCCCCATGATGCTCGAAGGCATCAGCAAGCTCGCGCCCACCGGTGTGATGCTGATGTTCGCCATCCTCTATTTTGCCTTGATGATCGACTCCGGCCTGTTCGATCCGGCCGTGCGCAAGATCCTCAAACTGGTCAAGGGCGACCCGCTTAAAGTCTCTGTCGGTACCGCCGTGCTGGCCCTGGTGGTCTCGCTCGACGGTGACGGCGCCACCACCTACATGATCTGCTGCGCCGCCATGCTGCCGATGTACAGCCGCCTGGGCATGAGCCCGCGGATCATGGCCGGCCTGATCATCCTGGCCGGCGGGGTGATGAACATGACGCCGTGGGGTGGCCCGACCGCCCGCGCCGCCAGTGCCCTGCACGTAGACCCGTCGGACATTTTCGTACCGATGATCCCGGCCATGCTGTTCGGCGTGCTGGCAATTCTGGCCATCGCCTACATGTACGGTAAACGTGAACGTGCCCGCCTGGGTGAACTGCACCTGCCGACTGACGACATCGACCACAGCGAAATCACCGTTTCGCAGTACCCTGACGCGCGACGGCCCAAACTGCTGTACTTCAACGGTGCCCTGACAGCCGCCCTGATGGTCGCGCTGATTGCTGGTGTGCTGCCGCTGCCCGTGCTGTTCATGATTGCCTTCAGCATCGCCATGATCGTCAACTACCCGTGCCTGCAGCAGCAAAAGGATCGCATCGCCGCCCACGCTGGCAGCGTGCTGGCCGTGACCGGGCTGATCTTCGCCGCCGGTATCTTTACTGGTATCCTGTCGGGTACCGGCATGGTCGATGCCATGTCCAAAAGCCTGCTGGCCGTCATCCCCGAAGCACTGGGCCCTTACCTGGCGGTGATCACCGCGATCGTGAGCATGCCGTTCACCTTCTTCATGTCCAACGATGCCTTCTACTACGGCGTGCTGCCGGTACTGGCCGAAGCCGCCAGCCACTACGGCATCACCCCGGTGGAAATGGCCCGTGCATCGATCGTCGGGCAACCGGTTCACCTGCTTAGCCCGTTGGTGCCGTCGACCTACCTGCTGGTGGCCCTGGCCGGCATCGAGTTTGGCGATCATCAGCGCTTCACGCTCAAGTGGGCAGTGCTGGTATGCCTGTGCATAATGTTCGCCGCGCTGCTGATGGGCATTTTCCCGCTGTTCAGTAGTCTTTAATAAACACGTATTAGTCTGACGCGACGCGCCTCGACCGAGGCGCGTTGCCATTACCGCTCGAAGGAAAATACATGGAATGGCTGACCAGCCCGGAAATCTGGGTTGCCTTTTTCACCCTTACCGCGCTTGAGATTGTCCTCGGTATCGACAACATCATCATGATCTCGATCCTGGTCAGCCGCATGCCCAAGCACATGCAGCCACGCACCCGGATCTTCGGCCTGGCCCTGGCCATGGTCACCCGTATCATGCTGCTGCTATCGATTACCTGGGTCATGCGCCTTACCGCCGACCTGTTCGTGGTATTTGGCCAAGGCATCTCCGGACGTGACCTGATCCTGTTCTTCGGTGGCCTGTTCCTGCTGTGGAAAAGCTCGCAAGAGATCTACCACGGCCTGGAAGGCGAGGACGAAAACGCCGAAGAGCCGAAAGGTGCTGGCGGCAAGTTCTTCTACACCATCATCCAGATCGCCATCATCGACATCGTGTTCTCACTGGACTCGGTAATTACTGCGGTGGGTATGGTTTCCCACGTACCGGTGATGATTGCCGCCATCGTCGTTGCCGTGCTGGTGATGATGTTGTGCGCCGGCGCCATCAGCAATTTCATCGACAAGCACCCGTCGCTGAAGATGCTCGCGCTGTCGTTCCTGATCGTGGTCGGTACCGTGCTGATCGCCGAAGCGTTCGAGGTGCATGTGCCGAAGGGCTACGTCTACTTCGCCATGGCCTTCTCGCTGGCGGTGGAAGCCATCAACATCCGCATGCGCACCGCCCTGGCCCGCAAGGAAGGCAAAGAGCATGAGCCGGTGAAACTGCGCAAGGACATTCCGGGTCAGTAAGACCAGGAGGCGCAAAATACAAAGGGTCCTTCGCAGGGCCCTTTTTCATGCCTGATCGGTTTCAAACACATGACAGCCATGCGAAGCTGGCGACAGCTGCGCAAAACAACTAAAGCTTTGAGTGAGCACCGAAAATTCTTCAAACGCTCACGTTTCTTTTCTTGGCCCGCTGGGCCAATGCAACAGGGGGCTTTCGCCATGCTGACCCTGCTCAACCTGCTCTCGGCCGTGACGCTTCTGGTCTGGGGCACCCACATCGTACGTACCGGCATTCTCCGCGTGTTCGGCTCGAACCTGCGGCGCATCATCAGCCAGAACATGGACAAGCGCCCGCTGGCGTTCATTGCCGGCATACTGGTCACGGCCATGGTGCAGAGCAGTAACGCCACGGCCATGCTGGTCACGTCCTTCGTCGGCCAGGGCCTGATGGCCATGACCCCGGCCCTGGCGATCATGCTGGGTGCCGATGTGGGTACCGCGCTGATGGCCCGGGTACTCACTTTCGACCTGTCCTGGCTATCACCCCTGCTGATATTCCTGGGCGTGATCTTCTTCCTCTCACGTAAGCAGACACGGGCTGGCCAACTGGGCCGTGTCGGTATCGGGCTTGGCCTGATCATCCTGGCACTGGAGCTGATCGTGCAGGCAGCTGCGCCGATCACCCACGCCCAAGGCGTGAAAGTGCTGTTTGCTTCGCTGACCGGCGACATCATGCTCGACGCCTTGGTCGGCGCCATGTTCGCCATGATTTCCTATTCCAGCCTCGCCGCCGTGCTGCTTACCGCAACATTGGCCGGTGCCGAGGTCATCAGCCTGCCGGTGGCCATTGGCCTTGTGGTCGGTGCCAACATCGGTAGCGGCTTACTGGCCTTCATCAGCACCAGCATGCAGAACACTGCCGGGCGCCGTGTGGCGTTGGGCAGCTTGCTCTACAAGCTGATCGGCCTGCTGCTGATCATCCCTGTGCTGCACCCATTGGTGGAGTGGATGGACTCGCTCAGCTTCAGCCCGCAAGAGCTGGTCATCGGCTTCCACCTGCTCTACAACACCCTGCGCTGCCTGCTCATGCTGCCCACGGTCAAACTCATGGGCCGGCTGTGCAACAGCCTGCTGCCCGAGCGGGAAAACGGCAACGGCCAGATCCGACCGCGCCACCTCGACGCCTCGGCGCTGGAAACACCCAGCCTGGCGCTTGCCAACGCTGCCCGCGAAACCCTGCGTCTGGGCGATATCGTCGACAGCCTGCTTGAAGCCATGCTGGGGGCCCTGCGCGGCACCCAGACCGCCCTACCACAGCAGGTTCGCGCCCTGGGTGAGGATGCCGAGGCCCTGTACAGCGCCATCAAGCTATACCTTGCGCAGATGTCGCGCGAAGACCTCAGCGTGCAGGACAACCGCCGCTGGGCCGAGATCATCGAGCTGGCCATCAACCTCAAGCTCGCCTGCGACCTCATCGAGCGCATGTTGCGCAAGGTCCAGCAGCAGAAAACCAGCCAGCGCCGGGAGTTTTCCCAGGTGGGGCTGGAAGAACTGACCGGGCTGCAAGAGCAATTGTTAGCCAACCTGCGCCTTGGCCTGTCAGTATTCCTTAGCGCCGATCCGGAAAGCGCCCGCTTGCTACTCAAGGAAAAACGCCGTTTTCGCGCCCAGGAACGGCGCCTGGCGCATGCCCACGTCAGCCGCTTGCAGCGTAAGGTGGTGCAAAGCATCGAAACCAGTTCGCTACACTTGGAGCTGATCGCCGACATGAAGCGGTTGAACTCTTTGTTCTGCAGCAGTGCCTATGTGGTACTGGGCGGCTCCGACACCGGCGGGCTGATGCTCGACAGTGTGCCGGACGAAGCTCGCCTGCCGTGAATGCCTACCTGAGGACCGAAGCTCGCCCATGCGTTGCCTGATGTTCATTTGCCTGCTGATCTGCAGCCTGCCCTCATTGGCCCTCGACCGCTCGCGGGTTGAGGGCTACCTGCTACCCAACGGCCTGCAGGTCATTCTGAAAAACGGCTACGAGCGCGACCATGTGGCGATTCGCCTGGTGGTCGGGGTGGGCCTGGACGACTTCGATTGCGAACAGAAAGAGCTGCCGCACCTGCTTGAGCACCTGCTGTTCAGCGGCATCGACGAAACCGGCGAGGGCGGCCTGGAAGAGCGCATGCAATCGCTCGGCGGCGAGTGGAATGCCTACACCAGCAGCGCCGACACCACGTTTGTCATCGAAGCCCCCGCACGCAACCAGCGCAAAGTGCTCGACCTGCTGCTGGCGATAATCCGCGACACCCGTATCGATGCCAAAGCCCTGGCCACCGCCAAGCGCATCATCGAGCGAGAAGATGGCGGCCACTATGGGCACCTGCAGCGCTGGCTCGACCGCCAGGATATCGGCCACCCTGCCAGTGACCAGCTGGCGACCGAGCTGGGCCTGAAATGCCCCGAGCGCTCCAACATCGACGACATGACCCAGGAGCAGGTACAAGCCTTGCGTGACCGCTGGTACGCCGCCAACAACATGACCCTGATCATGGTCGGCGGCCTTGATCGCTTGCTGCCAGCCTACCTGGAACGCACCTTTGGCGAACTGCCAGCCACCGAGCCGGAAGAACGCCGCAACCTGGAAAGCATCACCCATCAGGCCGAGCAGCGCCGCGACCTGACCCGGGGCTGGTTGGGCGATAGTGTCAAGCTGCATTGGCTGTTCATCGAGCCGGTGCTGGACAACGACCATCAGGCCACCCTCGACCTGCTGTCGCGTTACCTGGACTGGGCGCTGTACGACCAGCTACGCCTGCGCAACGGGCTGTCCTACGGGCCATCGGTGCAGCGTGAAAGCTTTGGCGATACCGGCCTGCTCAGCCTCAATGCCGACCTGGAACGCGACGACATCGACAAGGCGGTGAAGGTGATGCAGGCGTTGTTCGAGCAGCTGCGCAAGGAAGGCCTCGACCCGGACACCTTCGCCCGCATCAAGGACGCCAGCGTTGCCAAGGAAAGCTGGAGCACCCAGGGCAATAGTGCCTTGGCCGACTACTACTGGGGGGCGCTGAACGACTACACCGACGGACGCTTTGCCAACCCGGTGCGCAAGTTGCGACAGGTTAGCCTGGAGCAGGCCAATGAGGCGCTAAAGGCATTGCTGAAGGAAGAGGGTTACCTGCGTATCGAGAAGCCATTGCTCGGCTATGACGAGCTGTACGGGCTGGCCGCCTTGCTGATGGGCCTGGTCCTGGCGGCGGGGCTGCTGCGTTGGCGACGGCATGGCCCTGAACGGCCCAGTGGTGCTACACGACAGCGGTGAATCGGCGGTATCCTTTTGCCAGTACCGGCCCTTTCGCGGGTAAACCCGCGAAGAGGCCGGCACAGCCACCTAATCCTCTCCTGTTGCAGACCCAATGCCCCAAATCCCCCATATCGTCCTACGCATCATCGAACTGCTCAAACGCTACCCCGGCATCATCGCGCTCTGTGGTTTCCTCTCTGGTATCGGCAGCTTCATCCTGGTCGACCGCCAGGCCGGCCTGGCCAGTTGGGTAGCTGTGCTTATGCTGGTCAGCTGGGTCTGGCTGATGCTGGAGAACACCCTGACCGGCCTCTTCGCCCGCACCTTCAATCGCGAAATCCCGCAGCCGCTGCTGCGCTACGCGACGCAGATGATCCACCAGGAAACGCTGTTCTTCGTGCTGCCGTTCTTCTTCATCACCACCACCTGGAACAGCGGCCAGCTGGTGTTTACCGGTTTGCTCGGCGCCGCAGGCCTGATTTCGATCACCGACCCGCTGTACTACAAGTGGCTGGCGCCCCGGCGCTGGCTGTTCCTGGCGCTGCATACCCTGACATTGTTCGCCGCCCTGCTGACCGCGTTGCCGATCATCCTGCACCTGACCACCGCGCAAAGCTTCAAGCTGGCCCTGATCGCCGCCATGGCCCTGTCGTTCCCCAGCCTGGCCAGCAGCTTCCCGATTAACACCTGGCGGCGCGGCGTCGCCTTGGTGCTGGTTACCCTGTCGGTGGGTGCCGGGGGCTGGCTGCTGCGTTCCTGGGTACCGCCGGCTACCCTGTGGATGACCGAAGTGGCGGTGAGCACCGAAGTGCTTAATCGCCAACCGGGCGATTCGCTGGACGAGATTGCCGCCAGCCGCATTCGCAGCAGCGGCCTGTATGCCTACACCGCCATCAACGCACCACGCGGCCTGAACGAGCGGATTTACCACGTGTGGCAGAAGGACGGCAAAGAGGTCGACCGCATCGCTCTGGACATCCACGGCGGGCGCAAGGAAGGCTACCGGGCCTGGACCCACAAGCAGAACTTCCCGCCAAACCCGGTGGGCAAATGGCAGGTGCGGGTGTTGACCGAGGATGGCCAGGTGATTGGCGTGCTGCGCTTCAAGGTGGTCGATGACGCACCGGCACAGTGATTGAAAGGGGGCCGCTTTGCGGCCTCCAAACCCAACAGACAGCACATAATCACCAAACAGCCCATGCCTGCTGCGCTATGATCAGCCCCAAAGCCTTAGCGCCGAGTCAGTAGCATGGAGCCAATGACCACCCCCAGTGCCACCCTGGACACCAGCAGCCAACCGGCCTGCCTGCGTATAACCGGTGACTGGACCCTGGCGCACTACGCCAGCCTCAAGCGCGAGAGCGAACGCCTGCGAGCGCAGTCCACCCCCGACACAGTCGCCGACCTCAGCCAGCTGGGCCGCCTGGACACCGCGGGCGCCTCGTTGCTGGCCGAACTGCTGGGTTCCGAGCGCCTGTCCCACTGCACCCAAGACCTGCCCGAAGCCAGCCGTGCGCTGCTCAAGAACGTTTACTGTTCGGTGCAGGACTACTGCATCCCGGTCAAGGAACCCGAGCGCAATGTGCTGATCTTGCTGCTGGAACGCATCGGCCGCGCCGTCGGCACGTTGTGGCAGGACAGCATGCAATTGCTGGGCTTTGTCGGCGTGATCCTCGAAACCTTGCTGCGTCGAGCCCTGCAACCACACCGCTGGCGCATTACCCCGGTTGTGGCCCACATCGAGCAGACCGGCCTGGACGCCGCCCCTATCGTCGCCTTGCTGACCTTTCTGGTGGGTGCGGTGGTGGCCTTTCTCGGCGCCACGGTGCTGGCCGACTTCGGGGCAACGGTCTTCACGGTCGACCTGGTGGCATTCTCGTTTCTGCGCGAGTTCGCCGTGCTGCTCACCGCCATCCTAATGGCCGGCCGCACCGCCAGCGCGTTCACCGCGCAGATCGGCTCGATGAAAGCCAACGAGGAAATCGACGCCATCCGCACCCTGGGCCTGAACCCGATGGAACTGCTGGTGGTTCCACGGGTACTTGCACTGCTGATCTCACTGCCACTGCTCACCTTCGTCGCGATGATTTGCGGCATTGTCGGTGGCGCAGTGGTATGCGCCCTGACGCTGGATATTTCACCGGCCATGTTCCTTTCACTGCTGCAAAGCGACATCGGCGTGCAGCACTTCCTGGTGGGCCTGGCCAAGGCGCCGTTCTTCGCCTTCCTTATCGCGGCCATCGGCTGCTTGGAAGGCTTCAAGGTCAGTGGCAGCGCCGAGTCGGTAGGCGCGCATACAACATCGGCAGTGGTGCAATCGATTTTCGTGGTCATCGTGCTGGACGCGGTGGCTGCCCTGTTCTTCATGGAGATGGGCTGGTGAGTGGCCAGGAAACCGTTATCGAGGCGCGCGGCATCTGCAACCGCTTCGGCCGCCAGGTGGTGCATGAAAACCTCGACCTGGACTTGTACCGCGGCGAAATCCTCGCCGTGGTAGGCGGTTCGGGCAGCGGCAAGTCGGTGCTGCTGCGCAGCATCATTGGCCTGCGCCGGCCCAACGAAGGGCAGATCAAGGTGTTTGGCCAGGACCTCGCCGGCCTGCGTGAAGCGCAGCGCTCCCTGGTCGAGCGGCGCTTTGGCGTGTTGTTCCAGAAGGGCGCGCTGTTCTCTTCGCTGACCGTTACCGAGAACGTGGCCTTGCCGCTGATCGAACACGCCGGGCTGTCCCGCGCCGACGCCGAACACCTGGCCGGCGTGAAGCTGGCCCTGGCCGGGCTGCCGATATCCGCCGCCGACAAGTACCCGTCTTCGCTGTCGGGGGGCATGATCAAACGTGCCGCGCTGGCCCGAGCCCTGGCACTGGACCCTGACATACTGTTCCTCGATGAACCCACCGCAGGCCTGGACCCGATCGGCGCTGCCGCGTTCGACCAGCTGATCCTTACCCTGCGCGATGCCCTTGGCCTGTCGGTGTTCCTCATCACCCACGACCTCGACACCCTGTACACCATCACCGACCGCATCGCGGTGCTGTCACAAAAGAAGGTTTTGGTGGCCGGCCCGCTGGCTGAAGTCGAGCAGACCAACGACGCCTGGATTCAAGAATATTTTCATGGCCCCCGCGGGCGTGCAGCCGAGCAGGCCGCCACCCGTGCCGGGCAGGAGCGCTGAGCAATGGAAACGCGAGCCCATCACGTATTAATCGGCCTGGTCACCGTCCTGGTGGTGGCCGGCGCCATGTTGTTTGGCCTGTGGCTGACCAAGTCCAGTGTCGATGACGCGTTCAAGGACTACGAAGTGGTGTTCAACGAGGCCGTTTCCGGCCTGTCCCGTGGCAGCCCGGTGCAGTACAACGGCATCAAGGTGGGCGATGTGTCCACCTTGCGCCTGGACCCGAAAGACCCGCGCCGGGTACTGGCCCGCGTTCGTCTGAGCGGCGATACCCCGGTGAAGGAAGACACCCAGGCCAAGCTGACCCTGGCCGGCGTGACCGGCAACGCGTTCATCCAGCTCAGCGGCGGCACGCCACAGAGCCCCGAGCTGAAGGGCAAGGACGGCAAGCTGCCGGTCATCATCGCCTCGCCGTCGCCTATCTCACGCCTGCTCAATGACAGCAGCGACCTGGTCACCAACATCAACATGCTGCTGCACAACGCCAACCAGATGTTCTCCGAAGACAATATCGGCCACCTCAGCAGCACCTTGGCCAACCTCGACAAGACCACCGGCGCCTTCGCCGGCCAGCACGGCAGCATCGCCGAGGCCATCGAGCAACTGGTGCAGGTAGGCAAGCAGGCCAGCGCCACCCTGGCCGAAACCCAAACGCTGATGCGCAATGCCAACGGGCTGCTGGGCAGCGAAGGCAAACAGGCGATCGGCAGCGCCGAGCAGGCCATGCAGTCGCTGGCCGAAAGCACTGCCACCATCAACAATCTGCTGAAAAACAACAGCGAGGCCATCGGCGACGGCGCCCAGGGCCTGAACCAGCTCACACCTGCCATTCGCGAACTGCGCGAAACCCTTAACGCACTCAAAGGTATTTCCCGGCAACTGGAGGCCGACCCCAGCGGCTATCTGCTCGGCCGCGACAACAACAAGGAGTTCCAGCCATGAAACCGTCGCTGCGCCTGCTGGCCCTGGCGGCCGCGCTGAGCCTGGCCAGTGCCTGCTCGATCCTGCCCAAGAGCGAGCCCGTCGACCTCTATCGCTTACCGGTTAACCAGCCCAGCCGCACCGCAGCGCCGATGGACTGGTCATTGCGGCTGAACAAGCCGCTGGCCAGTGAAGTGCTGGCCGGCCCGCGCATTGCCGTGATTCCACAGGGCGATGTGGTCAGCAGCTACAAAGGTGCACGCTGGAGCGATGCCGCCCCGGTGCTGCTGCGCAATCGCCTGCTCGATGGCTTCCAGCGTGATGGCCAGGTACAGCGCCTGAGCGCCGACGACAGCAACCTGCAGGCCGACTACGAGCTGGCTGGCGAGCTGCAGGCATTCCAGAGTGAGTACCGCCCGGGCGGCGCGGTGGAGGTGGTGATTCGCTATGACGCTCGGCTGGTTCAGGGCCGTAACCAGCGCATCCTCGCCAGCAAGCGTTTCGAGGTCCGCCAGCCGCTGGCCGACAAGCAGGTGTCAGCGGTGGTCGCCGGTTTCGGCCAGGCCAGCGACCAGCTGGTGGGGCAAGTTGTGACCTGGACCGTCGACCAGGCCAGCCAGGCACAGCGCAAGGTTCAGGCGAAGAACCAGTAGCAGACGAAGATCGCTGCGACCACGCCAGAGAACTCGGCCAGCAGTGCGCAACCGACCGCGTGGCGCACGCGCTGGATACCCACCGCGCCAAAGTACACGGCCAGCACGTAGAAGGTCGTTTCAGTACTGCCCTGGATGGTCGCCGCTACCAGGGCCGGGAAGCTGTCTACACCCTGCGTCTGCATGGTCTCGATCAGCATGGCCCGCGCTGCGCTGCCGGAGAACGGCTTGACCAGCGCTGTGGGCAGGCCCTCGACGAAGCGGGTGTCCAGGCCCAGCCAGTTCACCGCATGGCGGATACCGTCCAGGGCCAGCTCCAGCGCGCCTGAAGCACGCAGTACACCCACCGCTACCAGCATCGCCACCAGGTAGGGCAGCAGGTTCTTGGCCACATCGAAGCCTTCCTTGGCCCCATCGACAAAGGCTTCATACACCTTGACCCGCCTCAGGGCGCCAATCACCAGGAACAGCATGATCACGCCAAACAGTGTGAGGTTGCCCAGGACCGACGACAGGCTGGCCAGCGCGGCGGCCGACAGGGTGCCGAGAAACGCCATGAAGCCTCCCAGCAGCAACGCGCCGGGAATGAAGTAGGCGAGCACCACCGGGTCCCACAGACGCAGGCGCTGCATCACCGCCACCGACAGCAGGCCAACCAGGGTCGAGACACTGGTGGCCAGCAGGATGGGCAGGAACACCATGGTCGGGTCTGGTGCGCCTTGCTGGGCCCGGTACATGAAGATGGTCACCGGCAGCAGCGTTAGCGACGAGGCGTTGAGCACCAGGAACAGGATCTGCGCGTTGCTGGCTGTGGTGCTGCTGGGGTTGAGCTCCTGCAGCGCACGCATGGCCTTCAGGCCAATCGGCGTGGCGGCGTTGTCCAGCCCCAGGCCGTTGGCCGCGAAGTTCATGGTGATCAGGCCCAGGGCAGGGTGGCCGGGCGGCACTTCCGGCATCAGGCGGGCGAACAGCGGGCCTAATACCTTGGCCAGCCATTCGACGATACCGGCCTTTTCGGCGATCTTGAGAAAGCCCAGCCACAGGGTCAGTGTGCCGAACAGCAGCACCATCACCTCGACCGACAGCTTGGCCATGGCGAAAATGCTTTCGACCATTGCCGCGAAGATCCCGGCATTACCACCCACCAGCCATTGGGCCAGGGCGGACACTGCCGCCACCAGGAAAAAGCCAAGCCAAAGGCCGTTGAGCATCCGCGTATTCCCCCTGAAAAATGCCCGAATGATAGCGGAAGTTGCTTGTACCGGGGCCTGCGATCCAGACAGACAACAAAAAGCCCCGACAAGGCGGGGCTTTTTAGGACAGCACTCAGGTTCAGCGCTTGGCGGCTTCGCCAACCACTGCGGCTTCCTGCTTGTCGGCCATCAGCGAGGCGTAGTACTTCTCGCCCTTGGCGGCATCGTACATGCCTTCCCAACGCGCGATGACCAGTGCTGCCAGGGCGTTGCCTACAACGTTCAGCGCGGTACGGGCCATGTCCATGATGCGGTCGACACCGGCGATGAAGGCCAGACCTTCCAGCGGGATACCCACGCTGCCCAGGGTGGCCAGCAGCACCACGAACGATACGCCCGGCACACCAGCGATGCCTTTGGAGGTGACCATCAGGGTCAGCACCAGCAGCAGCTGCTGGCTCCACGACAGGTCAATACCGTAGAGCTGGGCGATGAAGATGGCCGCGATGCTCTGGTACAGGGTCGAACCGTCGAGGTTGAAGGAGTAGCCGGTCGGTACCACGAACGAACAGATCGACTTCGGCGCGCCGTACTTCTCCATCTTCTCGATCACGCGCGGCAGCACGGTTTCGGAGCTGGAGGTGGAGTAGGCCAGAATCAGCTCATCTTTCATGATGCGCATGATCTTGATCACCGAGAAGCCGAACACGCGGGCAACCAGGCCCAGCACCATGAAGGCGAAGAAGGCGATGGCGAAGTACACCAGCAGTACCAGCTTGGCCAGCGGCAGCAGCGAGCTGAAGCCGAAGTTGGCCACGGTCACGGCGATCAGGGCGAACACACCGATCGGGGCGTAGTTCATGATCATGTGGGTGACCTTGAACATGGTTTCCGATACGGCCTGGAAGGTGCGTACCAGCGGGTCGCGCAGCTCGGCCTGCAGGCTCGACAGGCCCAGGCCGAACATGACCGAGAAGAAGATGATCGGCAGCATTTCGCCACGCATCAGCGCTGCGAAGATGTTCGACGGGATCAGGTTCAGCAGGGTTTCGATGAACGCGTGCTCATGCTGTACCTCGGCCGCAGTAGCCTGGTACTTGGAGATGTCCACGGTACCCAGGGTGCTCATGTCGATGCCGGCGCCCGGGTGGAACAGGTTGGCCAACACCAGGCCCACGACAATGGCGATGGTGGTCACCACTTCGAAGTAGATGATGGTCTTCAGGCCGATGCTGCCCAGTTTCTTCGCATCGCCAACCCCGGCGATACCCACGATCAACGACGAAATCACGATCGGGACGACGATCATCTTGATCAGGCGAATGAAGATGTCACCGGCGGGCTGGAGGACGTTGCTGATCCACCATGCCTTTTCTGCACTGAAATGATTCAGTAGCGCGCCGATTGCAACGCCCAGGACCAGACCGATGACGATCTGCCAGGCGAGGCTCAGTTTTGCCTTCTTCATGTCTTTACCCTTTGTTCTAGTGGTCATGGCACCCGACGAAACACGCGTAACAGAGCCATCGGCAAAGCCTCTGGCTTCAAGCGCACCCGTCTGGCGACTTCATGTAAGGACACCGCAGGCGAGCGACAGGGCGCTCTGACCAGCGAAAAAGGCGGCAACTATTGCGATGGGAAAGGGGGAAATCTAATGCCGGAAGCGCATGACCCATACCAATTATGCATAATGTTTCATGCCAAAACAGGGGGTTCGCAAGTGCTTGATTTATAACGTTCGGAATCCCGAACAAGACCAAACCGCCATATTTCGGCAGATTTGACGGTACACAAAGGGCATGAAAGATGGCTTGTTCGACAATCCGAATGGCCGAAATACCACTTGAAGAAGGGCTCGCAAGGCGGAAAAAAATTTGATGTACGGTCGAGACAAAATGTGTCTTAGGGATGAAATCGCGCAAGGAAGAGGGCGATGCCTAAATGGCTCCTCGGAAGTCAGGTCTGGTCAGGTATCCCTGTGACACCGCCGACCTGATACTTCCGATTCCGCCTTTCCTGACCCGGCCCATCGCTGGAGGCACTCCCTGTACCCCTAGGCCACTCCGATCCTGCAACAATCAGAACAGCCCGGCCCCTTGGTCATGTGCTGCCCCTCCTCGGGGCGGCGCATCATAGAAGGCTGAAATATAGAAAGGTTCAGCTTCTATTACGTGACAGTCGATGACCATTCATCCGTACCGGCAATAAATGCTCAGTACCAGTTCGGGTCACGCTTTAGCTGCTCCTGCAGCATTGCCTTCATGCCGTCGTCAGGGTCGCCCAGCCAGCGATATTGCGCATGGCGTGTAGGCGACTTGTCGCTCGGCAAGCCTTCAGGTACCTCCACGAGCATCCCGTAGGCATCCTCCTTGTCCCAGCTGAACGCAACGATCAGCCGCTTGTAGGTGCAGTTGTCCTGTGCTTCGCACAACGCACCGACCAGGTACTTGTCGCCATCTTCGGTAGTGGCGGACATCTGCTGCTGGGAACTGCCGGTCAGATTGACCACCCAATCGGGCAGGCGTTCCTCGCCTTTGATCGTGTCCTGCCAGGTTTCCCGGTACTCCGGGTCCGAGCCGAGCAACTGGTCGACCCGGACCTGGCCGTCATTGGCCGCCATCGCCGCCGCGCTGCCACCCAGCATCAGGGCGGCAGCCAGGGCTGTAAAAAGCTTCCTGCCCATCTTCAACCTCGTCCACGTCCAAAGAAGAAGGAGGCTACGAACAACACAAGGAAGACAATGAACAGGATCTTCGCGATACCCGTCGCAGCGCCCGCGATACCACCGAAGCCCAGTACGGCAGCGACAATGGCGATGATGAGGAAAGTGATAGCCCAGCTCAGCATGGTGGTTCTCCTTTCTTTTTCAGAATCGGTGCGGCCGGCAGGTCAGAAGACCCAACGGTCCTGGGGTACGACATGTTCCAGGGTGGCCGGTGAGGCAGAGGCCTGGCCGGCAGGCAATGAGTCAGCTGCCTTGACCAGGGTATTGGCACGGGTTGCCTGAATCTGCGTCAACAGCGCAGTCTGCGCTGCCACTTGCTCAGCCAGACGCGCGGTCTGCCAGCTGTAATAAAAGAGGCCAGCGGCCAAGGTCAGCAGCAGCGCCATGCCGACAGACAACATCTGGCGCAGGGACAGGGCGACGTTCTGCGAGCGGTTGACGGATTGGCGGTTCATGCCGGCTCCTCCTGCTGTAATTTTTGTTCAAACCTGAACAGGTAATTGCAGCCTGCATGCCAGCCTTTTGATTTTTAAAAATACCTTTAAAATCAATAATTTAGCTTTTACATAAACGTTCAACAGGGACGTATCCTGCACGATGCCGTCTGTGTAGTCGTGCGAATTGCACGATCAGCCTTCCGCTTTCGTCGCCACTTTGAGCAGGTCGGCATCCACCCCGCGCACGCCAATGATCTGCCGGGCGATCTCCACGGCGATGGTTTTCTGCTCAGCGCTGACCACCTCGCCCGACAGCCGCACCATGCCCGCTTCACTGGCAACTTTCAGCTTCAGGCCATCGAGGTTGCGGCTGAAGCGGTAGCTGTTCTGGATCTTGTCGATGATCCAGCTGTCGCCTGGCTGCGGACCCGTTGGTGCCCCTACCGGTGTCTCGCGGGCCTTGGCCATGGCGGCGGTATCGAGGCTGACCAGGTTGTTGACCAGGTACACACCGTCGGTGGTACGCGCTATCACGCCGGCCAGCTCCTTGGCTTCGGCGCTGTCGACCTTGCCGCGCAAGGTCACCACGCCTTCGCTACTTTGTACCTCTATAGGCGCCTTCTCGGTGGTTCGGCTCCACAACAGCCGGGCACGGATCACCGCCGCCAGGGTGGCGTCCTCCAGGCGTTGGGCGTAGGCACGTAGCTCCAACGGGCGGTCAACCAGTCGGGCGTTGACCTGCAGCTGGTTTTCCACGTGTTCGATGCCCCGTGTGGCACGGGCCACATCTTCGGCCAGCTGCCGCTCTACCTCGTTCTCCACCTCGCCGGAAAGCCGTGCATGCTTGCCGTCTACATCAACCCTGATACGGAACGGGTCAAGCATGCGGTTCAAAGACAGGGCGGTTTGCAGGGCGCCTTCCAGGCGCGCGTCCCGCACAGGGTCGGCGATAGCCGGGGTGAAAACGGGCAGCAGGGCGGCTGTCAACACGGCTGTACGCAAGGAAAAGAGCATGGCAGTGCCTCCTGTTTTTAGGCAAAAGGTAAAAACCTTCGCAACCAATGTGCCACTGAGTACCTCTAAGCAAATCAATGGAATTTCACGGCCTGCAGTAAGCATCAGGCCATTGGCTAGCATGCAAAGGGCAGAATCCTTCAGAATTGACCATGCAACTTGCCCGATTTTTCCCACACTAAATGAAGATCTATCCCTAAGGAGCGCAGGAAATGGAATCAGCCCAGGACAACCAAGGCCGCATTCTGCTGGTGGATGACGAGTCCGCGATCCTGCGCACCTTCCGCTACTGCCTTGAAGACGAAGGCTATAGCGTGGCCACAGCCAACAGCGCGGCCCAGGCCGAAACGCTGTTGCAGCGCCAGGTGTTCGACCTTTGCTTCCTGGATTTGCGCCTGGGCGAGGACAACGGCCTGGACGTACTGGCGCAGATGCGCATCCAGGCACCCTGGATGCGTGTGGTGATCGTGACCGCGCACTCGGCAATCGATACAGCGGTAGATGCCATCCAGGCAGGCGCCGCCGACTACCTGGTCAAGCCATGCAGCCCCGATCAGTTGCGCCTGGCCACCGCCAAGCAGCTGGAAGTGCGCCAGCTTTCAGCACGCCTGGAGGCCCTGGAAGGCGAAATGCGCAAACCCAAGGACGGCCTGGACTCGCACAGCCCAGCCATGATGGCGGTGCTGGAAACTGCCCGCCAGGTCGCCACCACCGACGCCAACATCCTCATTCTTGGCGAGTCCGGTACGGGTAAAGGCGAGTTGGCCCGGGCCATCCATGGCTGGAGCAAACGTGCCCGCAAAGCCTGCGTGACCATCAACTGCCCGTCGCTGAACGCCGAGCTGATGGAAAGCGAACTGTTCGGCCACACCCGCGGCGCCTTTACCGGTGCCAGCGAAAGCACGTTGGGGCGGGTCAGCCAGGCTGATGGGGGTACGTTGTTCCTCGACGAGATCGGCGACTTCCCGCTGACCCTGCAACCCAAGTTGCTGCGGTTCATTCAGGACAAGGAATACGAGCGCGTGGGCGACCCCGTGACACGGCGTGCAGATGTACGCATCCTGGCCGCCACCAACCTCAACCTCGAAGAGATGGTGCGCGAAAGCCGCTTCCGCGAAGACCTGCTATACCGCCTGAACGTCATCACCCTGCACCTGCCGCCCCTGCGCGAGCGCAGTGAAGACATCCTGACCCTGGCCGACCGCTTCCTTGCCCGCTTCGTCAAGGAATACTCCCGCCCCGCCCGGGGCTTCAGCGACGAAGCGCGCACCGCCCTGCTCAACTACCGCTGGCCCGGCAACATTCGCGAACTGCGTAACGTGGTAGAGCGGGCCAGTATCATCTGCCCGCAGGAGCGCGTGGAAGTCAGCCACCTCGGGATGGGCGAACAACCGGCTGGCAATGCCCCGCGCGTGGGTGCCGCGCTGAGCCTGGACGAGCTGGAGCGCGCCCACATCGGCGCGGTGCTGGCTGCCAGCGACACCCTCGACCAGGCCGCCAAAACCTTGGGCATCGACGCCTCCACCCTGTACCGCAAGCGCAAGCAGTACAACCTATGAAGTGGCCGCCCATGAAGCTGCGCACGCGGCTTTTCCTGAGTATCTCGGCACTGGTCACGGTGGCCTTGCTCGGGCTGCTGCTGGGCCTGGTCAGCGTGCTGCAGATGGCTAGCGCGCAACAGCAGCTGGTGCGTGACACCACCCACGTCCTGGAAGTGGGGCTGAAGTTGCGGCAGAACCTTGGCGAACAGTTGACCCTGATCCTTGATGAAGGCACGGCCCCGGAAAACCTGCGGCTGCTGCAAGAAAACTTTCAGGCCTTGCTGAACCAAGGCCTGGAGCAAGGCGGAGAGCGCAACGGCTTCAGCAAGGCCAGCAGTAACTACCAGACGTTCCTGCAAGCCTACCGTGACAGCCCCGCGCCCGCTCGTAGCATGGGTGTCGACCAACCCTTGGGGGCCGCCTTCAACCAAGTGCGTACCGACCTGATCGATTCCCACAAACAGGCGCTGGACCTCATCACCCGCAGCGAGGAATACAGCCGTGACCACGCCCTGCTGGTCAGCGGTGTGCTTGGCCTGATGGGCCTGGTGGTGCTGGTGCTGGGCTTCATTACTGCGCACAACATCGCCCGACGTTTTGGCCAACCGATCGAAGCCTTGGCCAAAGCAGCCGACCAGCTGGGCAAGGGCAACTTTGACGTCACCCTGCCGGTCACCCAGGCCACCGAGCTGAACCAGCTGACCCGCCGCTTTGGCCTCATGGCCGATGCCTTGCGCAAGCACCAGGCCACCAACGTCGACGAACTGCTGGCCGGGCAGCAGCGCCTGCAGGCCGTGCTCGACAGCATCGACGATGGCCTGCTGATCATCGACCGCCAGGGCCGCCTGGAACACCTCAATCCGGTGGCGCAGCGCCAGCTGGGCTGGAATGATAGCCGCGTGGGCAGCAGCCTGGCCGAGGCCCTCCGACGGCCGGAGCTGGAGCAGCAGCTGCGTCAGGTGCTGCGCGGTGGCAATCTGGACCGCCCGCCGGAAGACCTGACCATGGAGGTGGATGAAGAAACGCGCTTGCTGACCTACAGCCTGACCCCGGTGAGCCACCCGCAAGGGCCGATTCTTGGCGCGGTGATGGTGCTGCACGATGTAACCGAGCAACGGGCCTTCGAACGCGTGCGCAGTGAGTTCGTGCTACGCGCGTCCCACGAACTGCGCACCCCGGTAACCGGCATGCACATGGCCTTCGGGCTGTTGCGCGAGCGGGTCAAGTTTCCGCCTGAGGCACGCGAGAATGACTTGCTGGAAACCATCGGCGAAGAAATGCAGCGGCTTACCCAGCTGATCAACGACCTGCTCAACTTCTCGCGTTACCAGAGCGGGCTGCAGAAACTCGACCTGGCCCCCTGTGCCATCGACGAATTGCTGGAGCGCGCACAACTGCGTTTTGCCGAGCAGGCGGCAAACAAGCAGGTTGAACTGGTCAAGGCACTTGAGCCACCGCTCCCGCGTATTCAGGCCGACGTTGCGCAACTTGATCGGGTTCTGGACAACCTGCTGCACAACGCCATCCGCCATACCGCCAACGGCGGGCGTATCCGCCTGCATGCGCGGCGGCATGCGGAGCGGGTGATCATCAGCGTCGAGGACACAGGCGAAGGGATTGCCTATGGGCAGCAGGGGCGCATTTTCGAGCCGTTTGTGCAGGTAGGGCGCAAGAAGGGTGGTGCAGGGCTTGGATTGGCACTGTGCAAGGAAATCGTGCAGCTGCATGGCGGGCGCATGGGCGTGTTTTCCCGGCCAGGGCAGGGGACACAGTTCTACATGGCGCTGCCGGTTTGAGTATTGTCTGTGCCGGCCTCTTCGCGGGCGCAGGACTTCTCAATGTTCAACCCGACGCGGCAGCTGCCCGCGGGTCACCAGCTCGGCAAACTGCCGGGCGTTTAGCGGTCGGGCAAACAGCCAGCCCTGGCCGTAATTGACCCCTTCACTGTTCAGCAACACCGCCTGGTCCTCGCATTCGATGCCTTCGGCAATCACCCGCAGGTGCAGGTCATGGGCCATGCGAATGATATGCGGGGCAACCCCGCTGCTGGCGGCATCGTGGCCCAGCGCATCGATGAAGGCCTTGTCGATCTTCAGGCAGTCCACCGGCAGGGTTTGCAGATAGGCCAGGCTGCAATAGCCGGTACCGAAGTCGTCGATCAGCACCTGATGCCCCACGGCGCGTAGCGCCTGCAGATTGTCACGTGCCACCACCACGTCGATCAAGCCGCGCTCGGTCACCTCAAACGCAATCTGGCTAGCGGCCACCCGGTGCAGGGCCAGCAGGCGTGCCGCCACTCGGCCAATACGCGGCACCATCACATCGCAGGCGGCCAGGTTCACCGATATGTACAGTTTGGGGTGCGAGCGCAGCAACTGCCCCAGCTGTTCGAGGACGCGCTGCAGGACAAAATCCGTGATCTGGCGTATCTGCCCGGTGTTTTCCGCCAACGGGATAAACAGGTCCGGGCTGGTCAGCGTGCCATCCGGGCGGCGCCAGCGCACCAGGGCCTCGGCGCCTACACAACGCCGTGTGTCGAGTTCGAAGATCGGCTGGTAGAGCACCTGCAGCTCTCCCCGGCGCAAGGCATTCTGCAACTCCGAACTCATCGACCGCCGTTGCAGGATCAACTGCAGCACCAGCCAGCCGATGCAGCAGGCAGCCAACACGCTGCCAGGGAACAGCAGCCAGAGCATGCCATTCATTCTCAACGGCAGGCTGGCCCGTGGGGCAATCAGCACCAACTGGTAATCCGGCGACTTGGTGGGCATGCGGTAGATCAGCCGGTCACTGAGTTCGAGCAACGACTTGTGGCTGGTCGACCAGGCCGAGGGCGGCGGCCACACCTGTGGCGGGCCGAGCACGGGTATGGCCCGGGCACCGTTGTCCAACACCACCACCAGGCTGCCGCCCGGTGGCAGGTCGACCACGTCGGTCAGGTGCCCACGCGAGGTGGAGACCACGAACTTGCCCCGGCCCAGCATCAACGCAGCCAGGTTCTCGTTCGGCTCGGTCGTGGTGTTCAACCAGTAGCTGTAGGTCGGCCCCTGGATGTCGGGTGCCCGCAAAGGCTCGAATGCCCGCTCATCGCCACGGTTGGAGCAGGCGACTTCACCATCCACATAGGCCGCTTCATAAATGAACCGCGAACTCAGGCCAACCTGCTGCAACGCCGCCAACATCGCCGGGCTGCAGCCACGCAAGGGCTGGGCTTGCAGCAGGTCGACCCCTTCGCGCAACTGGCCGAATACCTGTTCGAGGCGGTCGAGAAAACGCTCGCCCTGGGCGTTCATCTGTTCGCTCTCGCTTTGCTTCATCTGCTGCAGGGCAATGCCGATGCTGGCAGTAAGCAAAAGTGCTGCGCTGGCCAATGCTGCCAAGGTGGCCAGCATCCAGGGACGGTAAAAAAATTGGCGCAGCGTAGAAATGAGAGCTGACATCGAAGGCATCCAGTTGATTACCAAGGTATAGCAACTGGATCAAGAATCATCCTCGCCGTTTAGCGCCTCGCTGCAGGCTCAACGCATCCGGTTGAGCACCTGCAGCATCGCCGCCGTCTGTGCATCGGGCATGCCGTCGAAACGCTGCGGACGGAAGCGCATCTGGAACGCAGCAATCACGTGGCGGGTGGCGACATCCAGCACCCCAGTCTGCTCGACTTGATAGCCAAACCGCGCCAGTTCCTGCTGGTACCAGCCAACGCTTGGCGGGTTGACGCTGAAGTAGGCCTGTTGGCGTGCCACGGCATTGGCATCAGGCCAGATACCCAGCCCGGCATCGGCCAGGCGTTTCCACGGGAACAGCGGGCCCGGGTCCAGCTTGCGTGATGGTGCGATATCACTGTGACCAATGATGTGCCGAGGCTCGATGTTGTTACGTTTGACGATGTCCTTGAGCAGCGCGATCAGCGACTGAACCTGCGCTTCGCTATAAGGATGCCAGACCCGGCCATTCGGCGTGTCGGTGAAGCCCGGGTTGACGATCTCGATCCCGATGGACGACGAGTTCAGCCAGGTGCGCCCTTGCCACTGGCTGTCGCCGGCATGCCAGGCACGACGGTTTTCATCCACCAGTTGATACACCGTGGCCGGGCCGTCGCCGATCAGGTAATGGCTGCTGACCTCGCCCTGGGTAAGCAACGCCAGGGAGCGCTCCAGGGACGCATTGGTGTAATGCAGTACAACGAACTGGATGCGGTTGTCCTGGTTGGACGAGGGGTGGCTGCGGTCGATGCGCAACCCCGTCGAACATCCGGCAACAGACAACAGCAAAAAGGAAATCAGCGTTTTTTTAAGCGTGGAAAGCACGTCAGTGGCCTCAGCGAATGAGCGCTACAGTATAACGTGCTCCCCATGGCCGCGCTTACCGTGGGTCAGTGTTAGCAAACGCTAGCTCTGCTCGACGCGGTTACGCCCCAGCTCCTTGGCCCGGTACAGCGCCGCGTCGGCGCGCTTGAGCACCTGGTCGCCACGCTCGCCAGAGCGAAACGCCCCCAGACCGATAGAAGTGGTGATCACCACCCGCTCGCCCTTGAAGTGGAACGGGCAGGCCTCCACCGTGGCGCGCAGTACTTCCGCCATCTGGGCCGCTGCCGCGGGTGACGTCTGCGGCAGCAACAGGACAAACTCCTCGCCCCCGAAACGGGCAATGAAGTCACGACCACGCAGGCGTTTGCGCAGCTGGTCAGCAACAATCTTGAGTACCTTGTCCCCGGCCAGGTGCCCATAGCTATCGTTTATGCGCTTGAAGTGGTCCAGGTCGAGAATCGCCATGGCCAGATGGCCGCCGGCCTCTTGCCATTCGAGTATTTCGCGCTCTACCCGCTCGCTCCAGGCCGCACGATTGGGCAAGCCGGTGAGCGGGTCGAGCAGGGCTTTCTGCCGTTGCTCTTCCAGGTGTTCACGGTAGCCGAGCGCTTCATGCTCCATGTTCGCCACCCGCTCCGACAAGCCTTGCAGGCGGCCTGCCAGTTCCTGCTCGCGGCGATCACGCTCAAGCTTATGCTCGTCCATGGTGACCAACAGGCCTTCCAGCCGGTTTTCCAGGATGTGCTTGAGGCTGTCCACATCGGCGGCGCCTTGCACACTGCTTTGCAAGCCGTCGACGTGCTCGCGCAGCTGGGTATCCAGTTCGCGGGCAGCGCTGCTGTTGTCGGCATGGCCGGCGCTGGCCTCCTGCAGGTGGCTCTGGAAGCCTTCCAGGCGTTCGTTGAGCTGTTGCAGGTAGGTTTCGAATTCGTGCTGGCCACTGTCGGTTATTGCCAGCATCAGCACAGCCAGGTCATCCAGCACCGGGATCAGCTCGTACCAGTTCAGGCCACGGGCAACGCGCTCGCGCATTTCCAGCGCCTGGGCCTTGTGCCGCTCGGGCAGGCTGAGGTCGTCGAGCAGGCCGATCAGGGTCTGCTCGATGTGCGCGGCAACCTGGCTGTAGGGTGGCTCGACGGCATAAGGCAGGGCATAGGGGCCGTCTTCGCCGAACGTCTCTTCGAGCGTGGGTGCCGGTTGTGCTGCAGCCACAGGTTCGCTGGCGGTCGCGTCGGGCTCCAGCACGTCCTCCTGCAGCGATTGCTGGACGGCGGGTGTTTCAGCCGTTTCGATCAGCGATGGGCCCTGTAGCTCCGGCTCGGATTCGGCCGCTGCGCTCGCTTCGGGGACAAGTGCCGGCAACGGTTGCAGCGCATCCACATCGTCGGGCTGCGGGGCTTCAATAGGGGGCTGCGCAACCTGAGGCGGCGCTTCGGCAGCAGACACTGCCACCGGTTCAGGTACTGGCTCGCCTTGTGGGTCATCCTCGCGGCTACCGAACAAGCGCTGCAAGAAACCAGGCCGGGCTTCATCCTCCGGTTTACCAAGCGCCGACAGGGCACGGCCCTGCAAGCCACTCAACTCGCCCAGCAGCGGCGGCAGATCGCGGGACTGGGCAACTCCACCCTCGAGCTTCTTCGCCAGTTTTTTCAGCGGACGCGAGATATCGCTGGGCAGCGACAGGCCTTGCAATTGGCCAACCAGCGCGGCAAGCGCATCGCTGACCTGGTTCATGCGGGTTTCACGGCGCTGTTCGGAGTCCAGCACCGCCTTTTCAAGGCGCGGGATCAAACCGGCGAGGCCGGCGTCCATGTTGTCACCGCGGATGACTTCGCGCATTTCCTTCATGCACGCGTCTACCACCTTGTCACTGCCTTCTGCAGCCAGGCTGCTGCGCACCAGGCCACGACGAAGCAGGTCGAGACGGGCGTCCCACCGGCGTTCGAGCTTTTCTTGCTGCTCGATGCTTTTAAGGTATTTTTCTTTCCAGCGCTCAGCGTCTTCAGTCATGCCCGGGTCCGCAAACGGTGATGGCAATTAGCTCAAGACCGGCAGCGTATCCACAGTCAATGCATCAGGCAATCGAATCTCGACTGCAACGGGAAGGTGGTCGGAAATTGGTCGCGCCAGCACCTCGACACGCTCCAGCGTGAGGCTTGGGCTGAGCAGGATATGGTCCAGGCAACGCTGTGGTCGCCAGCTGGGGAAGGTGGCCTCGACTTGCGGGGCAATCAGGCCCAGGTCGCGCAGCGGCGAGTGCTCCAGCAGGTCGGTGGCATGGGTGTTCATGTCGCCCATTAGCACCTGATGACGATAACCACCAATCAGCTCGCGGATATAACCCAGTTGCAGGGCACGCGTCTTGGCGCCAAGCGCCAGGTGCATCATCACCACGATCAACGCATCCTCGCCCTCACCAAAACGCACCAGGATCGCCCCACGGCCGGCTGGGCCTGGCAACGGGTGGTCTTCGAGCAACTGCGGCTTCAGGCGACTGAGCACGCCATTGCTGTGCTGGGCGAAACGCCCGAGGTTGCGGTTGAGTTGCTGGTACCAGTAGGGGAAGGCCCCCAATTGAGCCAGGTGCTCGACCTGGTTGATGTAACCCGAGCGCAGGCTGCCACCGTCGGCCTCCTGCAAGGCCACCAGGTCGAAGTCGCCCAGCAGTTCGCCGATTTTCTGCAGGTTGCCGGCCCGACCGTTGTGCGGCAGCAAGTGCTGCCAGCTGCGGGTCAGGTAATGCCGGTAGCGCTCGGTGCTGATGCCGACCTGAATATTGAAACTGAGCAGCCGCAGCCGACCATCCTCGGGCAGGCCAGAGGCCTGCAGGTGATGCTCATTGACCTGCGGCTGGTGCAGGCCAATGCCACGCGTGGCTCGGAAGCGGGGCATGGGTTACGCCGCTTACTTAGCGGCGCGCTCCTTGTCGATCAGCTGGTCGGCAACGTTCAGCACGCCTTCCGGCCCGCCAGCGGTGCCCAGGTCGAAGCGGTACTTGCCGTTGACCACCATGCTGGGTACGCCGGTGATTTCGTACTTTTTCGCCAGCTCTTTGGCCTGGTTGACCTGGCCCTTGATGGCGAATGAGTCGAAGGTAGCGAGGAACTTGTCCTTGTCCACGCCTTCGGTGGCGAGGAAGTCGGCCATGTCGTTCTTGTCGGTCAGGCGTTTGTGTTGGTTCTGGATGGCATCGAACACTGCCGCGTGAACCTTGTGCTCGACGCCCATGGCTTCGAGGGTGAGGAACATCTGGCCGTGGGCGTCCCATGGGCCGCCGAACATGGCCGGTACGCGCTTGAAGTTTACGTCCTTGGGCAGTTTTTCGACCCATGGGTTGATGACCGGTTCGAAGTGGTAGCAATGTGGGCAGCCGTACCAGAACAGCTCGACCACTTCGACTTTGCCAGGCACGGAAACCGGAACAGGGTTGCTCAGCTCGATGTATTCCTTGCCGGCGACAGGCTCGGCGGCCTGGACGGCAGTCATACCGAACACGCTGGCGGCGACCAGCGCAGCGCTGAGAATCAGTTTACGCATGCTTTACTCCTGAGCAGTCATGGGTCGCCACGACGCGACCTGCACTAGGACAGGCCGGGAAGGGCTCGAGTTCTGTAGTGTAACGGCTGCGGACTGAAAAAAGGGCGGCCCGGCCGCCCTTTCATCATTGGCCTACAACATTAACTGAAAGTTAATGCAGGCCCTGGATATAGCTGGCCAACGCTTCGATGTCGTGGTTGCTCAGCTTGCCGGCGATGGTGCGCATGGTCATCGCATCGCCATCGTTGGTGCGGTTGCCTTCGCGGAAGTCCGTGAGCTGCTTGGTCACGTACTGCGAATGCTGCCCGCCCAGGTGCGGGAAGCCAGCCAGGGCGATGCCCGCGCCATTCGGTGAGTGGCAGCCTGTGCAGGCCGGCATGCCTTTTTCCAGGTCGCCGCCGTTGAACAGCGCACGGCCACGCTCGACCAGCTTGGGATCGGCGGCCCCCACGCTGCCTTTCTGGCTGGCGAAGTAGGCGGCAATGTCAGCCAGGTCCTGGTCGCTGAACGCGGCCAACATGCCGGTCATTTCCAGCACGGTGCGCTTGCCCGACTTGATGTCGTGCAGTTGTTTTTCCAAGTAACGCTGGCCTTGGCCGGCCAATTTAGGGAAGTTCGGTGCCAGGCTGTTGCCGTCGGGGTTGTGGCAGGCGCCACAAACGGCCGTCTTGGCCTGGCCGGCGGCGGCATCGCCTTTGATAGGTTGCGCAGCAGTGGCCGCACCTGCGACACCCAGGGTCAACAGCAGACTCACGACTAGTTTGTTCATCAGCTAATCCAACACGGCTAAGGGTGAAATGTTATGTATCGGGACTGCCGCTCATCCAAAGGATGACCAAACGGTAGTCCTCGGCACTGCAGTCCATGCACAATCCACGCGGCGGCATAGCCTTGAAACCCTGGGTCACGTGCTTCACCAGTACCTCCATGCCTTGCGCCAGCCTTGGCTCCCATGCTGCCCGGTCACCCCGTCTGGGTGCCTGTGGCAACTGCCCGGTGTGACAGGCCGCACACGTGCGGTTGTACAACACCTCGGGATCCTGTGTAGCCTGTGCGCTGAAAACCGGCAGGAACATACCGACAGCAAGCAGCCATTTCGCCATGCGGAACGACCTTCAGGGTTGGGGGCCGCGCTGCGTTCTGTTGCGCGAGCTATTGTTCGACACCCCATGCTCCTTCCCCTTCGCTGGGAGAATGAGCACACAAAAACTGGGGCATTATATACTTCCGCCATCCAAACGGAAACGACACCGCTTGCCAGGCTCGGGCCTTCAGAGTCAGGCAACACCCACATCGGATATCCCATGCAAGTCAAGAACCCCATCCTCGGCCTCTGCCAGAAAGCCAAATTCGCCCTCAGCGCAGCCAAGGTCGAACAATGCCCGGACGACCAGGGTTACGAGGTGGCTTTCGCCGGCCGCTCCAACGCCGGCAAATCCAGCGCCCTCAACACCCTGACTCATGCCAGCCTGGCGCGTACCTCGAAAACCCCTGGGCGCACCCAGCTGTTGAATTTCTTCAGTCTGGACGATGAACGGCGTTTGGTCGACCTGCCGGGCTACGGTTATGCAAAAGTGCCGATTCCGCTCAAGCAGCATTGGCAGAAACACTTGGAAGCCTACCTGGGCAGCCGTGAGTGCCTGCGTGGCGTGATCCTGATGATGGACGTGCGCCACCCGATGACCGACTTCGACAAAATGATGCTCGACTGGGCCAAGGCCAGCAGCATGCCGATGCACATCCTGCTGACAAAGGCTGACAAGCTGACCCACGGCGCGGGCAAGAACACCCTGCTCAAAGTGCAGTCGGAAATCCGCAAGGGCTGGGGTGATGGCGTGACCATCCAGCTGTTCTCGGCGCCCAAGCGCCTGGGCGTGGAAGACGCCTACCGGGTGCTGGCTGACTGGATGGAGCTGGAAGACAAGCCAGTTATTTGAAGGCTTACTCGTAACCTGTGGGAGCGGGATTACCCGCGAATGCGGCGGTGCATCTGGCATCGCATTCCGGGGTAAACCCGCTCCCACAGGATTCTCTACAACCCATAAGGCAAATTCCGGGCAAAAAAAACCCCGGACTTCGTATGGGGAGGGGGAAGTTCGGGGTCCAAGTCCGGACCGCTAGGGCGGGGTCCAGATATCTGCCAACACTTAACACAACATAGGAGCATCGAAGGGCTTCACCAGCCATTCAGTTACTCTGAGTTCCACTTCACCGGTTTAGTTCCAAAGCCCTCAAAACTATTTGCGATAGTTTCATGAAACTCCAGTACCCATGGCACTGAGCGGTGCCAGGATCCGCGTCACTACGTCGCAGATCCTACACAGCTTTCCCCGCTCAATCAGTGAGCTTCGTCCCAATTCGCGCCAATTCCTGCTTCCACCAGCAGCGGCACATCCAGTTCCGCCGCCTTGCTCATGTGCTGGCGAATTTCATCTTTCACCTGCTGAACCAGGTCTTCACGCACCTCAAGCACCAATTCGTCGTGTACCTGCAGGATCACCCGGGCATCCAGCCCGCTCTCGGTCAGCCAGTTGTCCACGTTGACCATGGCCCGCTTGATGATGTCGGCCGCCGTGCCCTGCATTGGCGCGTTGATCGCCGTGCGCTCGGCGCCTTTGCGCAGGGCCGGGTTCTTGGCGTTGATGTCCGGCAGGTACAGCCTGCGGCCGAACAGGGTTTCGACAAAGCCTTGCTCGGCGGCCTGGGCGCGGGTGCGCTCCATGTAGGCCAGCACGCCCGGGTAGCGGGCGAAGTAACGGTCGATGTAATCCTGCGACTGTTTGCGGTCGACACCGATCTGCTTGGCCAGGCCGAAGGCGCTCATGCCATAGATCAGGCCGAAGTTGATGGCCTTGGCCTTGCGGCGTTGGTCGGTTGTGACGTCTTCCAGGGCCACACCGAACACTTCCGCCGCCGTGGCGCGGTGAACGTCCAGGTCATTGCGGAAGGCGTGCAACAAGCCTTCGTCCTTGGCCAGGTGGGCCATGATGCGCAGCTCGATCTGCGAATAGTCCGCCGCCAGCAGCTTGTAGCCGGGGCTGGCAATGAAGGCCTGACGGATGCGGCGGCCTTCGGCAGTGCGGATCGGGATATTCTGCAGGTTCGGGTCGCTGGACGACAGCCGGCCGGTCGCAGCCACCGCCTGCTGGTAAGAGGTGTGGATACGCCCGGTGCGCGGGTTGATCTGGCCCGGCAGCTTGTCGGTGTAGGTGCTCTTGAGCTTGCTCAGGCTGCGGTACTGCATCAGCACCTCAGGCAGCGGGTAGCCTTGCTCGGCCAGCTCGTCGAGCACGGCTTCGGCAGTGGATGGCTGGCCTTTGGCCGTCTTGCTCAGTACCGGCATGCCCAGTTTGTCGTAGAGGATCGAACCCAGCTGCTTGGGCGAGCCGAGGTTGAACTCCTCACCGGCCAGCTCATAGGCGCGCTGTTCCAGCTCGGCCATCTTCACGCCCAGTTCACCACTCTGTACCTGCAGCAGTGCGGCATCGACCAACGCACCCTGGCGCTCGATCTTGGCCAGCACCGGCACCAACGGCATTTCGATGTCCATCAGCACCGGCTGCACACTCGGCGTCTGCGCCAGGCGCGCTTGCAGGGCGTGATGCAGGCGCAGGGTGATGTCGGCATCTTCGGCGGCATACGGGCCGGCCTTGTCCAGGTGGATCTGGTTGAAGGTGAGCTGCTTGGCGCCCTTGCCGGCGATGTCCTCGAAGGCGATGGTGGTGTGGTCGAGGTACTTCTGCGCCAGGCTGTCCATGTCGTGGCGGGTAGCCGTGGAGTTCAGCACATACGACTCGAGCATGGTGTCGTACGCCACGCCGCGCATGTCGATGGCAGGCGAGCCGTTGGCCAGGATGTTGATGTCGTACTTGGCGTTCTGCCCGACCTTGGCCTTGGCCGGGTCCTCCAGCAGCGGCTTCAGGGCCAGCAGCACGGCCTCGCGGTCCAGCTGGGCCGGCGCGCCTTCGTAATCGTGGGCCAAGGGCACATAGGCTGCTTCGTGTGGCTCTACGGCGAACGACAGGCCAACCAGCTGTGCCTGCTGGGCGTCCAGGCCGGTGGTCTCGGTGTCGAAGGCAAACAACGGCGCCTGGCGCAGCTTCTCCAGCCAGGCATCGAAACGGGCCTGGTCGAGGATGGTCTCGTACCTGGGCTCGGCCTTGGCGGCTGGCGCCTCTACCGGTGCCACGTCATCACCGGCCTTGGCCGCGTCACGCTGCACCTCGGCGACCCAGCTCTTGAACTCCATCTCGGTGTACAGCGCCAGCAGCGCTTCACGGTCCGGCTCACCGCACACCAGTGCATCCACTTCGACATCCAGCGGCACGTCGACTTTGATGGTGGCCAGCTCATAGGACAGGAACGCCGCATCGCGGTGCTCTTCGAGCTTGGCCGGCAAGGTCTTGGCGCCCCGAATGGCCAGCGCCGGGACCTTGTCCAGGTTGGCGTACAAGTCGCTGAGGCCGCCGCCGATGCCGGTCAGCAGGCCCACGGCGGTCTTTTCGCCCACACCCGGCACGCCTGGAATGTTGTCGACCTTGTCGCCCATCAGGGCGAGGAAGTCGATGATGTGTTCCGGGCCGACGCCAAATTTCTCGTGCACGCCAGCCACGTCCAGCACACTTCCGGTCATGGTATTGACCAAGGTAATGTGCCCGTCCACCAGCTGTGCCATGTCCTTGTCACCGGTCGAGATGATCACCGGGCGCCCTTGGGCGGCGCTGCTGCGGGCCAGGGTGCCGATGACGTCGTCAGCCTCGACACCCTCGACGCACAGCAACGGGTAGCCCAGCGCCCTCACGCTGGCATGCAGCGGCTCGACCTGCACGCGCAGGTCGTCCGGCATGCTGGGGCGGTTGGCCTTGTACTCGGCGAACATGGCATCGCGGAAAGTGCCGCCTTTTGCGTCGAACACCACTGCGAACAGGCTGTCGGGGTATTGCTTGCGCAGGCTCTTGAGCATGTTCAGCACACCCTTCACCGCACCGGTCGGCATGCCCTTGGACGTGGTCAGCGGCGGCAGCGCGTGGAAGGCGCGGTACAGGTAGGAGGAACCGTCCACCAGGACGAGGGGCGCTTGGCTCATGAGCAGAATCAACCTTTTCGACGGGTCCGGCGCTAGAATAGCCAGAATCATTGACGACAAAGGGACTAGGTTATCATGCGTACACTCAATCGCCTGTTACTGCTCGGCCTGTTGGCAACCATGCCTGTCGTTACCCTGGCGGCGGACGACGCCCCCTCGGCCGATCCCGAGGTGACCATTCGCACGGAAGGCGACAAAACCATCCAGGAATACCGGCAGAACGGCTTCCTGTATGCGATCAAGATCACGCCGAAAAACGGCAAGCCTTATTTCCTGGTACGCGCCGATGGCTCTGATGGCAATTTCATTCGTTCCGACCAGCCGGACATGCTGATTCCGTCCTGGAAGATCTTCGAGTGGTAATCTGACGCGCACCGTTCACATCAACCCGGCACTTCCCGGCGGAAGTGCCCGTATGGGCAATTTTTCATCATGTCAGTCTTCACCCCCGTGACCCGGCCTGAGCTGGAAACCTTTCTGGCGCCGTACGAGCTGGGCCGTTTGCTCGACTTCCAGGGCATTGCCGCCGGCACCGAGAACAGCAATTTCTTCGTCAGCCTCGAACAGGGGGAGTTCGTCCTGACGCTGATCGAGCGTGGGCCGAGCGAAGACATGCCGTTCTTCATCGAGCTGCTCGACACCCTGCACGCTGCCGACATGCCGGTGCCCTATGCCATTCGTGACCGCGACGGCAATGGCCTGCGCGAACTTTGCGGCAAGCCTGCGCTGTTGCAACCACGCCTGTCGGGCAAGCACATCAAAGCGCCGAACAACCAGCACTGCGCCCAGGTCGGCGAGCTGCTGGCGCACATCCACCTGGCCACCCGCGAGCACATCATCGAGCGCCGCACCGACCGTGGCCTGGACTGGATGCTGGCCTCGGGTGCCGAGCTGCTGCCACGCCTGACTGCCGGGCAAGCCGCACTGCTGCAGCCGGCGCTCGATGAAATCACCGCGCACAAGGCGCAGATCCTGGCCTTGCCACGGGCCAACCTGCATGCCGACCTGTTCCGCGACAACGTGATGTTCGAAGGCACCCACCTGACCGGTGTGATCGACTTCTACAACGCCTGCTCGGGGCCGATGCTGTATGACATCGCCATCACCGTGAACGACTGGTGCCTGGATGAACACGGCGCGATCGATGTGCCACGCGCCCAGGCGCTGCTGGCAGCCTATGCGGCGCTGCGGCCGTTCACGGCGGCCGAGGCCGAGCTGTGGCCGGAAATGTTGCGGGTAGGGTGCGTGCGCTTCTGGCTGTCGCGCCTGATTGCGGCGGAATCGTTTGCCGGGATGGATGTGATGATCCATGACCCGAGCGAGTTCGAGGTGCGTCTGGCGCAGCGCCAGCAGGTGGCTTTGCACCTGCCGTTCGCCCTCTAGACCGCGCCTGCTTCTTCGCGAGCAAGCTCGCTCCTACAGGTACAGCGACAGCCCTTTCGGTTTGCGCTATCCCTGTAGGAGCGAGCTTGCTCGCGAAGGGCCGGAACAGGCTTACAACTGCTCCAGGCACCCAGCCAGGTCACCACCCAGCCTCTCCAGCAAACGCTCATACCCTTTGCCATCCACCGGGTCTGTCCCGCCCAGTGCATCCAGCTCGGCCAGGCGCACCGGCAGCCCGGCGGTCAGGGTCTCGGCCAGTCGCGGCCGCAGCGGCGGTTCGCTGAACACACAGGTTTTCCCCACTTCCTGCAAGCGCTTGCGCATGGCAGCAACATGCTGCGCGCCCGGCTGCACCTCGGAGGCCACGCTGAACACGCCCGTGTGTTTCAGGCCGTACTCGGCCTCGAAGTAGTCGAACGCTTCGTGGAACACGAAGTACGGCTTGTCGGCAATACCGGCCACACGCGCCTTGATTCGCCCATCCAGCGCATCCAGGCGCTCATCGAACACCTTGAGGTTGCTCTGGTAGCGGGCAGCGTTGGCCGGGTCAACCTGAGCCAGGTCAGCGGCCATTTTCGCCGCGATTACCCGCGCATTGACCGACGACAGCCACAAATGTGCATCGAGGCTGCCCGGGCGGTGATCGTGGTCATGGTCATCGTGATCCTCTTCCTCATGGGAATGGCTGTCCTCGCCAAAATGACGCAACTTCATGCCCGTCAGCGACTGCACGGCCACCGTGGGCTTGCTGCGGCTGCCCAGCACTCGTGGCAGGAAGTTCTCCATGTCCGGGCCGATCCAGTACAACAAGTCGGCATCGCCTACCCGCCGCACGTCGGAAGGGCGCAGCGCGTAGTGGTGGGGTGAAGCACCTGGCGGCAACAGCACGTCAGGGCTGCCAACGCCATCCTGCACGGCGGCGGCAATCTGCTGCAGGGGTTTGATACTGGTGAGCACACGCACATCGGCCTGGGCAGAAAATGCGATGAAAGCGACAAACAGGGCTAGGAATCGGGACACGGTGGATACTCGAGTCGTCAGAAACAGGTAACATAATAACGTCTCCATCCAGAACCGTCGCTGCCCATGTCCATCACGCCGCTGGCCAACCGTCCTCACGATCACTCCCATTGCGTACACAGCGCACTGGCTGAAGCCGACGCCTTGTGTACCCGCCAGGGCCTGCGCCTGACCGCGCTGCGCCGCCGTGTGCTGGAACTGGTGTGGCAAAGCCACAAGCCGCTGGGCGCCTACGACATCCTCGCCGTGCTCAGCGAGCAGGACGGCCGCCGCGCCGCCCCGCCTACGGTGTACCGCGCGCTGGACTTCCTGCTGGAAAACGGCCTGGTGCACCGCATCGCCTCGCTCAACGCCTTCATCGGCTGCAGCCACCCCGAGCACGTGCACCAAGGCCAGTTCCTGATCTGCCGGGCCTGCCATGTGGCCATCGAGCTGGAGCAAAGCAGCATCAGCGAGGCCATCATCAACAGCGCCAAGGGCGTGGGCTTCACGGTCGAGACCCAGACCGTGGAAGTGGTCGGCCTGTGCGGCAACTGCCGGAGCGCGGCATGAGCGATGCGCTGATCCGCCTGGAACAGGTGGGCGTTACCTTTGGCGGTGAGGCGGTGCTCGACAGCATCGACCTGTCGGTCGCACCGGGGCAGATCGTCACCCTGATCGGCCCCAACGGGGCGGGCAAAACCACCCTGGTGCGCGCCGTGCTCGGGTTGCTCAAGCCGCATCGCGGCAAGGTGTGGCGCAAGCCGAAACTGCGTATTGGCTACATGCCGCAGAAGATCCAGGTCGATGCCACACTGCCGCTGTCGGTGCTGCGCTTCTTGCGCTTGGTGCCCGGCGTAGACCGCGCGGCAGCCTTGTCGGCGTTGCAGGAAGTGGGTGCCGAGCAGGTCATCGACAGCCCGATCCAGACTATTTCCGGCGGCGAGATGCAGCGCGTGCTGCTGGCCCGTGCGCTGCTGCGCGAACCTCAGTTGCTGGTGCTCGACGAGCCGGTGCAGGGCGTGGACGTGGTCGGCCAGACCGAGCTGTACAACCTCATCACTCGCCTGCGCGACCGCCACGGCTGCGGCGTGCTGATGGTGTCCCACGACCTGCACCTGGTGATGAGCGCCACCGACCAGGTGGTGTGCCTGAACCGCCACGTTTGCTGCTCGGGCCACCCGGAGCAAGTCAGCAACGACCCGGCCTTCGTCGAACTGTTCGGCCAGAACGCCCCGAGCCTGGCCGTTTACCACCACCATCACGACCACAGCCACGACCTGCACGGCTCGGTCGTCGCCCCCGGCACCCATGTTCACGGAGAGCACTGCAAGCATGGCTGATTTTCTTCTCTACGCCCTGCTTGCCGGTTTGTCCCTGGCGATGGTCGCCGGCCCACTGGGTTCCTTCGTGGTGTGGCGGCGCATGGCCTACTTTGGCGACACCCTGTCCCATGCTGCCTTGCTTGGCGTGGCCCTGGGCTTCGCCCTGGACGTCAGCCCGGCACTGGCGGTAACCGTGGGCTGCCTGCTGCTGGCGATCCTGCTGGTGACCCTGCAGCAACGCCAACCGCTGGCCTCCGACACCCTGCTCGGCATTCTCGCCCCCAGCACCCTGTCGCTGGGCCTGGTGGTGCTGAGCTTCATGCACGATGTGCGCATCGACCTGATGGCCTACCTGTTCGGCGACCTGCTGGCCATCAGCACCACCGACCTGGCCTGGATCCTCGGCGGCAGTGCCTTGGTGCTGCTGCTGCTGGCTGCGCTGTGGCGGCCGCTGCTGGCCGTCACCGTGCACGAGGAACTGGCCATGGTCGAAGGCCTGCCCGTTGCCGGCCTGCGCATGGCATTGATGCTGCTGATTGCAGTGGTCATTGCCGTCGCCATGAAGATCGTCGGCGTATTGCTGATCACCTCGCTGCTGATCATCCCCGCCGCTGCGGCGCAACGTCACGCCCGCTCCCCCGAGCAGATGGCCCTGGGCGCCAGCCTGCTCGGTGTTACCGCCGTCTGTGGCGGCCTGGCCATGTCCTGGTTCAAGGACACACCCGCCGGCCCGTCGATCGTGGTCTGCGCGGCGGTGCTATTCTTGCTGAGCCTGGCCCTGCCAAAACGCTGAAAGACAGGGCGTGTGATGGCACGCCTTGCAACCTTTTGCCGGGTAAAGGGTCTGTAAGACCTGTTTTCGAGCGTGCGCACCTGGGTGTAGACTTGCTCGCTTTTTGCGCAAATAGAGAGTCGCAGGAATGAAGCCGTTCGCCTCCCGTTATCTGCTTGTTGCCGCGTTTTCCCTGTTCCTGGCTGCTTGCTCCAGCGCGCCGGTCGAACAGGCCGCTGTACCTGCCCAAGCCGATGCCTGGCAGCAGTTGCAACAAAACATCGCCAGCAATGAGCTGGCCACCGCCGAAGACCAGCTGGCAGCCCTGCAGGCCCAGTCGCCGGATGACGCGCGCCTGGAGCAATACCAGCGTCAGTTGGCCGAAGCCTATCTGCAACGCAGTCAGATCGTCCTGCAAAAGGGCGATGTGAACGCAGCAGCTACCGCCCTGGCCCGTGCCCGTGCACTGATGCCGCAAGCCCCGGCGGTGACCGGTGGCGATCCCCTGTCCCAGGCACGCAAGGCCGAGCTGGAGAAGGCAGAAGCTGCCTTGAAAGCAGCTGAAGCGAAGCCCAAGGCACGCATCATCGACCCGACAGCGCCAAGCACGGTGGTGGCCTTGAAGACCACCGACAGCCGTGCCATGCGCCGCCAGCTCGATGACATTGCCGCCGATGTGGTGAGCTATGACTGCGAAGTGGTTTTCCAGGTGCCGCGTACTAACGATGCCCCTTGGCTGAAGACCTTGCTGGAGAAACGCGTGCGCAAGATCGACAGTGGGTTTGAGCTGAAGCAGAAGCATGAGATTCAGCGCTCACTGCCGGCCCAAGTGGTTTTGGTGCCGCACCAGCAATAAAACTCTAGGGCCCTATCGCCGGCAAGCCAGCTCCCACAGGTAGTGCATAACGCCCAAGGCCTGCGCAGTACCTGTGGAAGCTGGCTTGCCGGCGATGGGCTGCAAAGCAGCCCCTTAGGCCGGCACAGCCTCCGCAGCAGCTTCCCGCTCCCACACCCGATGCCCCTCAACCGCTTTGACAAAGGCATCCACGGCTTTTTGGTCATCCGCCAGCAGCAAGCCCTTGTCTTCCTTAAGTCCCAGGCCGGCCGCCAGTTCCTTGGTCAACACCATAGCCTTCAGGTGCTTGTAGCCTTCCAGCAAGAAGTGTTTGGCTAGCCCGCTGGCTGCCAAGGCATCCGTCGAAGCCTTACCTGATGGCACGACAATCCCGTCGAACATGATCGATGGCATCCCCTCCATCGATGCCTCCACCGGCAGTTGCTTGCCATCCGTCGCCTTTACCGGCGCCGAGGTCGGCCCCAACAGCATCGGCCGGGCACTGTGCGCCTCCAGGGCCTTGATCAGTTTGTCCACGCTTGCAGCGTCCACGCCATTGGCCACCAGCACGGCAATCTTGCGCCCCTTGATACCCACCGAACCTGGGTGGTTCATCTGGCTCAAGGCCGGTGATTGAGCCAGCTGGCTGCCCTTCACCTGCACCGTACCCGCTTTCGGCGCAGGCAGGCCCAGGTTGGCTGCAACTGCCGCCGCCAGCTTCAAATCGATATTGGCGAGAATTTCATTCACTTCCCGGGCGCGGATATGTTCGCGCTCCACTTTGCCCAACTCGAAGCTGTAAGCCTTGATGATGTGCTGCTGCTCGGTCGGGCTCATGCTCTGGAAGAACAGCCGGGCTTGCGAGAAGTGATCACCGAACGACTCGCTGCGCTGACGAATCTTGTGCGCATCGATACGCTCCTGGTAGCTCTCGAAACCACCGTCCTGCGCCGCTGCCGGGGTTTCCTTTGGCCAACCACCGTCGATCGAGTTTGGCTCGTAGGACGCCCGCCCCTTATGCACGACGTGCTGGTGCAGGGCATCACGCTGGTTGTTGTGGTTAGGCGCTACCGGGCGGTTGATCGGGATCTGGTGGAAGTTCGGCCCGCCCAGGCGGCTGATCTGGGTATCGGTGTACGAGAACAGCCGGCCCTGTAGCAGTGGGTCATTGGTAAAGTCGATTCCAGGCACGATATGGCCTGGGCAGAACGCCACCTGTTCGACCTCGGCAAAGAAATTGTCCGGGTTACGGTTCAGCACCATCTTGCCCAAGGGCGTTACGGGCACCAGCTCTTCCGGGATGATCTTGGTCGGGTCCAACAAGTCGAAGTCGAACTTGTGCTCGTCGGCCTCCGGCACGATCTGCACGCCGAGTTCCCATTCTGGGTAATCGCCGGTCTCGATCGCCTCCCACAAGTCACGGCGCTGGAAGTCAGTGTCCTTGCCCGCCAGTTTCTGCGCCTCGTCCCACAGCAGCGAATGCACGCCCTGGCGCGGCTTCCAGTGGAACTTGACGAAACTGGCCACGCCCTCGGCGTTGATCAGGCGGAAGGTATGCACGCCAAAGCCTTCCATCATGCGCAAGCTGCGCGGGATAGCCCGGTCGGACATGGCCCACATCACCATGTGGGCCGACTCCGGCACCAGCGAAACGAAATCCCAGAACGTATCGTGGGCCGAGCCACCGGTAGGAATCTCGTTATGCGGCTCGGGTTTGACCGCATGCACAAAATCGGGGAACTTGATGGCATCCTGGATGAAGAAGACCGGCATGTTGTTGCCGACCAGGTCGAAGTTACCTTCGTCGGTATAGAACTTGACCGCGAAACCGCGCACATCACGCACGGTATCCCCCGAACCACGGGGACCCTGCACGGTGGAAAAGCGTACAAACACCGGTGTGATCTTGTCCGGGTCTTGCAGGAAACCGGCTTTGGTCAGATCCGCATGGTTGCCATAACTCTGAAAGTAGCCGTGCGCCCCGGTACCACGGGCATGCACGATGCGCTCCGGAATGCGCTCATGGTCGAAGTGGGTGATCTTCTCGCGCATGATGAAGTCTTCGAGCAGCGACGGCCCGCGTGCGCCAGCCTTGAGGCTGTTCTGGTTGTCGGCAATCTTCACGCCCTGGTTGGTGCGCAGGGCCTGGCCGGTAGCGTCGCTGCGGAAGGTTTCCAGGCTCTGCAACTTGGCATTGGTATTGGCCCGGTCCGGGGTCTGGGTGCCAGCGGCTTCACTCTGCTTGGGCGCGTCCGTTTTCTTGCTGGGCATGGTCGTCTCTCCTCATCAGTCTTCAGGCGTGCCCGTTGCGGGCTTGTTCAACTAGTGACTGGGAGGCTTTGCCGAGCGTTCAATCAGGATTACCGGTTGTCGCGATATGCCCGATGGATTGGTGCATTACGAAATAAATGCTAAGAACAGCTATGGGAAAAGGCTAAAATGCGCGACCCCAGCTAACCGCTGACCCAAATTTCATGCGCCCCACAAGGTTCGCTACGTGATCGAGTTCCAACAGGTACATAAAACCTACCGCGTTGCCGGTAGGGAAATCCCCGCACTGAATCCGACCAGCCTGACCATCGAAGATGGCCAGGTGTTCGGCCTGATCGGCCATTCCGGCGCCGGCAAAAGCACCATGCTGCGCCTGATCAACCGCCTGGAAGAGCCCTCCGGCGGCAAGATCATCGTCGACGGCGAAGACGTCACCGCGTTCAACGCCAGCCAGTTGCGCGGTTTCCGCCAGCAGGTCGGGATGATCTTCCAGCACTTCAACCTGCTGGCCTCCAAGACCGTCGCCGACAACGTCGCCCTGCCACTGACCCTGGCCGGCGAGCTGTCGCGCAGCGAAATCGACAAGCGTGTCACCGAGCTGCTGGCCCGTGTCGGCCTGCAAGACCACGCCAAAAAGTACCCGGCTCAGCTGTCCGGTGGCCAGAAGCAGCGCGTCGGCATCGCCCGCGCATTGTCCACCAACCCGAAGATCCTGCTGTGCGACGAGGCCACCAGTGCCCTCGACCCGCAAACCACGGCTTCGGTCCTGCAATTGCTGGCCGAGATCAACCGTGAGCTGAAGCTGACCATCGTGCTGATCACCCATGAAATGGACGTGATCCGCCGTGTCTGCGACCGCGTGGCAGTGATGGACGCCGGCCAGATCGTCGAGCAAGGCTCGGTGGCCGATGTGTTCCTGCACCCGCAGCACCCCACCACCAAGCGCTTTGTCCAGGAAGACGAGCAAGTCGACGAAGGCGAACAGCGCGACGATTTCGCCCATGTACCAGGCCGCATCGTGCGCCTGACCTTCCAGGGCGACGCCACCTACGCGCCGCTGCTGGGCACCGTGGCCCGCGAAACCGGTGTGGACTACAGCATCCTCGCCGGGCGTATCGACCGCATCAAGGATGTCCCCTATGGCCAGCTCACCCTCGCCCTGATCGGCGGTGACATGGAAGCGGCATTCGCCCGCTTCAAGGCAGCTGACGTACATATGGAGGTACTGCGTTGATGGACGCCCTGAATTTCTTTGCAAACGTCGACTGGGCCGAAATCTGGCTGGCCACCGTCGATACCATGATCATGTTGTTCGGCTCGTTGTTCTTCACCGTGCTGCTGGGCCTGCCGCTGGGCGTGCTGCTGTTCCTCTGCGGGCCTAAGCAGATGTTCGAGCAAAAGGGCGTGTATGCGCTGCTGTCGCTGGTGGTGAACATCCTGCGCTCGCTGCCGTTCATCATCCTGCTGATCGTGATGATCCCGTTCACCGTGCTGATCACCGGCACCTCGCTGGGCGTTGCCGGCGCCATTCCGCCGCTGGTGGTAGGTGCCACGCCGTTCTTCGCGCGCCTGGTGGAAACCGCCCTGCGTGAAGTGGACCGCGGCATCATCGAAGCTACCCAGTCGATGGGCGCCACCACCCGCCAGATCATCACCAGTGCGCTACTGCCGGAAGCCCGCCCGGGCATCTTCGCGGCCATCACCGTAACGGCCATCACCCTGGTGTCGTACACCGCCATGGCCGGTGTGGTCGGTGCCGGTGGCCTGGGCGACCTGGCGATTCGCTTCGGTTACCAGCGCTTCCAGACCGATGTAATGGTAGTGACCGTGGTACTGCTGCTGGTACTGGTTCAAGTACTGCAGAGCGTGGGCGACAAACTGGTCGTGCATTTTTCCCGTAAGTAACCCCAATGGGGTCGGCCTGGCCGACCCGTTCGGGGGCCGTCGCGGCCCTCACAAGGAGTGATTGATGAAGAAGCTGCTTGCTGTTGCTGCCGCTGTCGCGGCCTTCTCGGCCCACGCCGATACCCTGACCGTTGCCGCCACCCCGGTGCCGCACGCCGAGATCCTCAACTTCGTCAAACCACAGCTGGCGAAAGAGGGCGTGGAGCTGAAGGTGAAGGAGTTCACCGACTACATCCAGCCGAACGTGCAGGTGGCCGAAAAGCGCCTGGACGCCAACTTCTTCCAGCACCAGCCGTACCTGGATGAGTTCAACAAGGCCAAGGGCACCCAACTGGTGAGCGTAGCCGGCGTGCACATCGAGCCGCTGGGCGTGTACTCGACCAAGATCAAGAAGCTGGACGAGCTGTCTTCCGGCGCCACCGTGGTCATCCCCAACGACGCCACCAACGGCGGCCGCGCCCTGTTGCTGCTGGACAAGGCCGGTGTGATCAAGCTGAAGGACAACAAGAACATCCTGTCCACCGTGAAGGATGTTGCCGAGAACCCGAAAAGCATCAAGTTCCGTGAGCTGGAAGCGGCCACCATCCCGCGCGTGCTGACCCAGGTCGATGCCGCCCTGATCAACACCAACTACGCGCTGGAAGCCAAGCTGAACCCGGAGAAGGACGCGCTGGCCATCGAAGGCAGTGACTCGCCTTACGTGAATATCCTGGTTGCCCGCCCGGACAACAAAGACTCGGAAGACATGAAGAAGCTGGCCGCTGCGCTGCACTCGCCTGAGGTGAAGCAGTTCATCGTCGAGAAGTACAAGGGCGCCGTCGTTCCGGCGTTCTAAGCCGTCACATCGCGCTGGATTCTTCGCGGGCTTGCCCGCGAAGCTTTTAAAGCCTCATCAATCTCGCTTGACCAGCCCGGGCAACTGCGCCACCAGCTTCTGGTTGTTGAACGGCGCACGAATAAACCCACGCTGACGCCCATCCGGCCCCACAACCGCCAGGTTACCACTGTGATCCACGGTATACCCCGGCTTGCTGGTATCGGCCGGAATGAACGGAATGCTCAAGGCATTGGCCAACTTCTGGGTATCCTCGATCGATCCCGCCACCCCGACAAAATCCTTGTCGAAATAGCCCAGGTACTGCTTCAGCTGGTTCGGCGTGTCGCGGTTCGGGTCCACACTCACCAACACCACCTGCAGCCGGTCAACGGTTTCCTTGGGCAACTCGCTCTTCACCTGGCGCAACTGGGCCAAGGTAGTCGGGCAGATGTCCGGGCAGTAGGTGTAGCCGAAGAACAGCAGCGACCATTTGCCCTTCAGGTCATCCAGTTGCACTGGCTGGCCATCCTGGTTGGTCATGGTCACGTCAGCCACGGTACGGCTCTGCGGCAGCAGGATGATGCCGGCGTCGATCAGCTCGGTAGGATTGGGCTGGTCGCGGCCATTGAGCACCTTGTTGACAGTCAGGCCCATGATCAGCGCGACCAAGGCAACGAGGATAAAGACGGTTTTCTGGGTTCGGGTCATAGGTTCAGCAACAGGTAGTGGTCGAGGAGCAACGCGATGAACAGCGCAAACAGGTAACCGATAGAGTACTTGAAGGTGCCGATCGCCGCGTGCGGCCGGCTGCCACGGTACAACACCCAGGCCCATTGCAGGAAGCGCAGGCCCAGCGCCAGGGCACAGGCCAGGTACAGCGGGCCGCTCATGTGGATGGCATACGGCAACAGGCTGACCGCCAGCAATACCAGGGTGTACAGCAGGATATGCAGCTTGGTGTAGCGCTCGCCGTGGGTCACCGGCAGCATCGGGATATCGGCTTTGGCGTATTCTTCCTTGCGGTGGATGGCCAAGGCCCAGAAGTGCGGTGGCGTCCAGGCGAAGATGATCAGCACCAGCAGCAAGGGTTCGGCGCTGACATGGCCGCTCACGGCCACCCAGCCAAGCAGCGGCGGGGCGGCGCCGGCCAAGCCACCGATGACGATGTTCTGTGGCGTGGCACGCTTGAGAAAGCCGGTGTAGAGCACCGCATAGCCGAGCAAGGACGCCAGGGTAAGCCAGGCGGTCAGGGCGTTGGTGAACACCAGCAGCAGCGCCATGCCCAACAGTGCGAGCGCCAAGGCGAACGACAGTGCGGGCAGTGGCTCGACCCGGCCTTGGGCCAGGGGCCGCTTGTGGGTACGGGCCATCAGCGCATCGATGCGCCGATCCACCACATGGTTGACCACCGCCGCACCACCTGCACACAAGCCGATGCCCAGGTTGCCGAACAGCAGCACGCTCCAGCTCACCCCGGCCCGGGTGGCGAGGAACATGCCTGCCAGCGAGGTAATCAGCATCAGCACCACCACCTTGGGCTTGGTCAGCTCCAGGTAATCGCGCCAGCTGGCCCGCCGTGCGCTCAGAAGCGTCGCCACGAATCGTTCCTCATGTGATGGGAAGTGCCCACGCCGGCCACCGGCCGCAGGCGCCAGCCGTGGCCGACACCCACGCGCACCTTGTCGACCACGCGAATGCGATAGTTCACCAGCACCATGCTCAGCAGCAACATCGCCCCACCCGCGTTGTGCGCCACAGCCACCGCCAGCGGCAGGTGGAACAACACATTGCTGATGCCCAGGCCCACTTGCAGGGCCAGCGCCAACAGTACCAGCCGCGCCAGACCGGGGAGGCCACAGCGGTGCAGCTTCCAGCTCAGCATCAAAAGCACGCAAGTCACCAACAATGCCCCCAGCCGATGGCTGATGTGGATGGCCGTGCGTGCATCACTGTCCAGTTGCCCGCCGAGGTAGTTGGGGCCCACGTGCTGGGTCAGGTGAAAGCCGTTGCTGAAGTCCGCCGCCGGCCACCACTGGCCATGGCAAGTGGGCAGGTCAATGCAGGCGACCGCTGCGTAGTTGGCACTGACCCAACCGCCCAGGGCGATCTGGCCGATCACCACCAGCAGGGCCAATGCAGCGATCCGGCGCAAGCTCAACGGCAACTTGGGCAATGGCGCAAAAGCCCGGGATAGACGCAGGGATAGCAGGAACAGCAGGCTCAACGTAGTGAACCCGCCGAGCAAGTGCGCGGTGACCACCTGTGGCCACAGCTTCAGGGTAACCGTCCACATGCCGAAAGCCGCCTGGGCCAGCACCACACCCAGTAACAACACAGGCAGGCGATAGGGCTGGCCATCGCGAGCATGCCGGCGCACCGCCTGAAAGGCGAGCAGGGCAATCACCACGGCCAGCGTGCCGGCGAAGTAGCGATGGACCATCTCGGCCCAGCCCTTGGCCTCTTCCACGGGGTGATCGGGGAAGTGCAGCTCGGCATGGGCCAACTGGGCCTCGCTCTTGGGCACGCTGATGAAGCCGTAGCAACCCGGCCAGTCCGGGCAGCCCAGGCCGGCGTGGGTCAGGCGGGTATAGGCGCCAAGCAGGACGACCAGCAGTGCCAGCAGGGTGGCGAATACAGCCAAGCGGAATCCAGGTCTGGCCATGGCAGGCTCCTAGCCGATGTTGGACAGCTTGAGCAGGTGGCGCAGGTCGTCCAGCACATGCTTGCCGTTGACCTTGCCGTCGTAACGCAGCACCAGGTTGCCGTGCGGGTCGACGATCCACAGCTGCGGGCCAGGCTCGCCAACCTTCTGCAGGTAGTGCTGGGCATCCAGCGGGTAACGTTGCAGTTGCGGGTACTCACGGCCAAGCAGCGCCTGGTAGTCGTCGCTCAGCGGCTGGGCGGCGGCCAGCGCATGGCTGGCGCGGCTGGCATCGCGGCCCAGGCCGACTTGGATCTGCCGGGCCAGGTACACCAGGCGCTGGCAATCCTCTGCACAGGCTTCGGGGGCGCTGACCAAGAGTTGCCAACGCGCGTCCTCGCCCGCCACGCCGATATCGGCACGGCTCTCACCGTTACCGATCATCGCGCCGTGGTAGCTGCGGCCTTCCGGCACCCAGAACTTGAGCTTGTACATGCTGGTGGCCAGGATCATCGGCCCGAGTACCACCAGCAAGATCAACAGCAGCTGCAAACGCCCGCGGGCTCTGGGTTTGCCACGTTCAGGCACGTCCAGTGGAGTGGCGGTGGCCATGGCGTTTCTCCTTGTTGTGGTGCCAGCCAAAGTAGAGGTAGAGCAGAACCAATGCGGCAGAAAGGGCAAACCACTGCACGGCGTACCCCAGGTGTTTTTCCGGGCCCATGGCGACTACTGGCCAATCCAGGCGATAGGCTGCCGGGCCTGGTTCCAGACGCAGCTCATGGGCGTAGCCTTCGCGGTCCAGTTGCAGCCAGAGCTGTGCGGCATCAACGGCCGTGAGCAGATGCGGCCATTGGCCGCCTTCCGGGTCGGGATGCAGCTGGAACGTGCTGCCGGGTGATATGTACACTGAAGCGTCCAGCGCCATGGCCTGGGAAGGGGTATCGAAATGCACGGGCACGCGGCGGTCTGGCCAGGGCAGCCAGCCGCGGTTCACCAGCAGCCACAGGCCGCTGGCCTGGTCATGGAAGGGTTGCAGCAGTTCGACACCGGCCTGGCCGTCGCGCATGCGGTTATCCAGCAACAGGCTGTGCCCGGCGTCGAAGCGGCCATAGAGGTGAACGCGGCGCAAGGCGTTGTCTTCGTTCGCTGCCAGCTGGGCCGTGGCGATTGGCGCGTCGACCCGCCGCTCGGCATAGGTGGCCAACAGGGTGCGCTTTTCCTCGGCACGGCCGAGTTGCCAGCAGCCAAGCGCTATCAGGCCCGGTAGCAGTGCAAGCACCACCAGGGTCGGTACCCAGCCTGGGCGAAACGGCCTCATGGGCGCCTCGCTATACTTATCCACATCACCGCATCCCCCCGGAGTAGCGCCATGCTCAAGGCCGCGATTGTCCTGATGCTGTTGGCCACGATTGCCAGCCTGTTCAGTGGCCTGGTGTTTCTGGTCAAGGACGATGAAAACTCGACCCGCCTGCTCAAGGCGCTGACCGTGCGGGTGACCCTGGCGGCCCTGACCATTGGCCTAGTTGCCTGGGGCTTGATCAGCGGTCAGCTGGTTTCCCATGCTCCCTTCTGAATCTCTGAGTACCTGGCCTCGCTCCTACAGCACGTATACAAAGATGAACAACCCAACCCACACCACATCGACGAAGTGCCAGTACCAACTGGCCGCCTCGAAGCCGAAATGTTTCTCCGGGTTGAAATGCCCACACACAATGCGCACGAACATCACGATCAGGATGATCGTCCCCAACGTCACGTGGGCGCCGTGGAAGCCGGTCAGCATGAAGAACGTCGCCCCGTAGATCCCCGAACCCAGCGTCAGGCCCAGCTTGGTATAGGCCTCGTGGTACTCGTAGGCCTGCAACGTAATGAAGCTGATACCCAGAAGAATGGTCAGCGCCATCCAGAACTTCAGTGGTCCACGGTGATCACGGCGCAACGCATGGTGCGCAATGGTGATGGTCACACTGGAACTGACCAGTAGGATGGTGTTGATCAGCGGCAGGTGCCACGGGTCGATCACTTCCTTGGGCGGCGGGAACAGTTTTGGGTCGGGCGTGTGCAGCAGCGGCCAGTTGAACTCGAAAGTCGGCCACAACATGTGCGCAACCCCTTTGGCCCCTTCGCCCCCCAGCCACGGCCCGGCCAGCACACGCACGTAGAACAGCGCACCGAAAAAGGCGAGGAAGAACATCACCTCGGAGAAGATGAACCAGCTCATGCCCCAGCGGAACGAGCGGTCCAGCTGCGGGCTGTACAACCCCGCGCGGCTCTCCTTCACCACGGCGCCGAACCAGCCAAACAGCATGTAGGCCAGGAACAATGCACCCACGAAGAAAATCAGCGGCCCGTGCGATTCCGGGTGGCCGGCCTTCATGTCATTGAACCAGGTGCCCAGGCCAAACACCGTGATGAACATGCCGATGGTGGCGATGATCGGCCACTTGCTCTGCGCCGGGACGTAATAGTGCTCATGACTTGCCATTGCTGTTCTCCTTCCCTTAACGGGCGCCCTGGACGTCCTGGGCCGCAACATGCGCGACCGGCGGGTGGCGAGCGGTGATGTCGAACAAGGTGTAGGCCAGTGTCAGGTGCTTCACGCTGGCCGGCAGGTCGCGGTCGACGATGAAGCGCACCGGCATCTCGATGCGTTCGCCGGGCTGCAGCACCTGCTGGGTAAAGCAGAAGCACTCGGTCTTGTGGAAATACGCGGCGGCCTCGGCCGGGGTAATACTGGGTATCGCCTGCGCACTCATCGGCCGGTCGGTCGGGTTGTGGGCAATGAAAATCATCTGGTTCACCGCACCCGGGTTGACCTCCAACTGGTCAGCCGTGGAGTAGAAATCCCAGACCATGTCGCTGGCATTGGTCGACATGAACTGTACGCGCACCGAACGCGACGGGTCGCTGACCTGGCTGCCTTCGTATTGCCCGCCAGTCTTGCCGTTGATGCCAAAGGCCTTGCACATCACGTCGTAGATCGGCACCAGGGCGAAGCCGAAGGCGAACATCACCACCGTCAGCATCAGCAGGCGCGTTACCAGGCGTTTGAGCGACAGGCCGTTCATGGCGGGCTTCCTATTTCACTTCCGGTGGTGTCTGGAAGGTGTGGTAGGGCGCAGGCGAGGGGATCGACCACTCCAGGCCCTCGGCGCCATCCCAAGGCTTGGCCGGTGCCGGCGCACCGCCACGGATGCACTTGATGACGATGAACAGGAAGAAGATTTGCGTGGCACCGAACATGAAGGCCCCGATCGACGACACCATGTTGAAGTCGGCGAACTGCAGGTTGTAGTCCGGAATGCGCCGTGGCATGCCGGCCAGCCCCACGAAGTGCATGGGGAAGAAGGCCATGTTCATACCGATGAACGACAGCCAGAAGTGCAGCTTGCCGAGGGTTTCGTCGTACATGTGGCCGGTCCATTTCGGCAGCCAGTAGTAGGCCGAGGCGAAGATGCCGAAGATCGCCCCGGGCACCAGCACGTAGTGGAAGTGTGCGACCACGAAGTAGGTGTCGTGGTATTGGAAGTCCGCCGGGGCGATGGCCAGCATCAAGCCGGAGAAGCCGCCGATGGTGAACAGGATGACGAAGGCGATGGCAAACAGCATCGGCGTCTCGAAGGTGAGCGAGCCTTCCCACATGGTGCTGACCCAGTTGAACACCTTCACCCCGGTGGGCACGGCGATCAGCATGGTGGCGTACATGAAGAACAACTCGCCCACCACCGGGATGCCGACCACGAACATGTGGTGGGCCCAGACGATGAACGACAGGAAGGCAATCGCGCCGGTGGCGTACACCATCGAGGTGTAGCCGAACAGCGGCTTGCGCGAGAACGCCGGGATGATCGAGCTGACCGCACCGAAGGCGGGCAGGATCATGATGTACACCTCGGGGTGGCCGAAGAACCAGAACACATGCTGGAACAGCACCGGGTCACCGCCACCGGCAGCGCTGAAGAAGCTGGTACCGAAGTGGATGTCCATCAGCATCATGGTCACCACACCGGCCAGCACCGGCATCACCGCAATCAGCAGGAACGCGGTAATCAGCCAGGTCCAGACGAACAGTGGCATTTTCATCAGGGTCATGCCGGGGGCACGCAGGTTGAGGATGGTGGCGATCACGTTGATCGCGCCCATGATCGAGCTGATGCCCATCAGGTGGATGGCGAAGATGAAGAAGGTGACGCTGGCCGGGGCGTAGGTGGTGGACAGCGGGGCGTAGAAGGTCCAGCCAAAATTCGGCCCGCCGCCGGGGCTGAACAGGGTCGACACCAGCAACAGAAACGCCGCCGGCAACAACCAGAAGCTGAAGTTGTTCATGCGCGGCAGGGCCATGTCGGGCGCGCCGATCATCAACGGGATCATCCAGTTGGCCAGGCCGACGAAGGCCGGCATCACCGCGCCGAACACCATGATCAGGCCGTGCATGGTGGTCATCTGGTTGAAGAACGCCGGCTCCACGATTTGCAGCCCGGGCTGGAACAGCTCAGCCCGGATTACCATGGCGAACGAGCCGCCGAGCAGGAACATGATGAAGCTGAACCACAGGTACATCGTGCCGATGTCTTTATGGTTGGTGGTCAGCACCCAGCGCATCAGGCCCTTGGCCGGGCCGTGGGCGTGCTCATGGCCGTGGGCGTGGTCGTCGATCACTGTGCTCATGTCCTGTCTCCTGCAACCCATTGATTGCCGCGAGTAACCCGGTTCATTGCGCTTCTGCCTGCTTCAGCGCCAGCACGTCCTTCGGCGTGACCATGTCGCCTTTGTTGTTGCCCCAGGCGTTGCGTTCGTAGGTGACAACGGCGGCAATGTCGACTTCCGAGAGCTGCTTGCCGAACGCCGCCATGGCAGTGCCGGGCTTGCCGTGGAAGACGATGCCCAAGTGGCCTTCCTTCGGCCCGGTGGCAATCTTCGAACCCTTCAGTGCCGGGAACATCGGCGGCAGGCCCTGGCCTTCGGCCTGGTGACAGGCCACGCAGGTGGTGTGGTAAACCTTGTCGCCACGCGCCACCAGCTCTTCCAGGGTCCATTCCTTGCTGGTCAACTCTTTGAGCTTGGCGGCTTCAGCCTTGCGCTCGCCCAGCCAGGTGTCGTAGTCGGCCTTGGACTTGACCTCCACCACCACCGGCATGAAGCCATGATCCTTGCCGCACAGCTCGGTGCACTGGCCACGGTAGATGCCGGGCTTTTCGATACGGGTCCAGGCTTCGTTGACGAAGCCGGGGATGGCATCGCGCTTGACCGCAAAAGCCGGCACCCACCAGGAATGGATCACGTCGGCGGCCGTTACCAGGAAGCGCACTTTGGCACCCACCGGCAGCACCAGCGGCTGGTCGACTTCGAGCAGGTAGTGCTCGTCCTTGGGGGCCTTGTTGTGAATCTGGTCGGCGGGGGTGGCCAGGTTGCTGAAGAACTCCACGTCCTGGCCCAGGTATTTGTAGTGCCACTTCCACTGGTAACCGGTGACCTGAATGTCGATGTCCGACTCGCTGGCGTCGTAGATGTCGATCAGGGTCTTGGTGGCCGGGATGGCCATGGCCACCAGAATCAGGAAGGGCACCACGGTCCAGAGGATTTCCACCCAGGTATGCTCGTGGAAATGCGCGGCCTGCTGACCGGTGGAACGGCGGTGGATGACCATCGACCAGAACATCGCGCCGAAAACCACGATGCCGATGATCACGCAGATCCAGAAGATGGTCATGTGCAGGTCGAAGACGGCGTTGGAGACTTCCGTCGCCCCCGGGTGCATGTTCACGGTCCAGGCCGCGTTGGCCTGACCAAAAACCGACCACAACAGGAGGCCCATCCAGACATGTGGATGTCGCATCATTGCGGGTTCCCCTTCTAATTCTTGTTGTCCCGGAGGCGTGGCCTGCGGCAAGAGGGAACGGCGGTCAAGACTGCCTGGCTTCGACGACCGAGCCCCTGCTAAAAGCAGTCGGGCCTCATCAACGAATCACGTTCACCGGGAGTATAGACAGCGACCAATGGCACGCAATGAAGCCTGTGAAATGAACTTCACGAAATGGCCAAATTGCCTGAAAACCGCACGCTTGAGGGGGTATGGCGCAATAATGGCACCTTGATATGCCGGAGAGCGCACACGTTTGCGAGATTTATAACAAATAGGTCTTAGGTATTCTGTATACCGAGCTAATTTAGTGTCTTCCGTTTGAAACGTAATGTCCCTGGAGTTGTCATGAACATCGCTGCTGTACGCGAGCAGGTAAGCCAAGCCCATCAACATGAAGGCCAGACGGGCCAATTGAAACAGCGTCTCGAGCTGCAACTGCCCCACCTGCACCCCTCGATCCAACTGCCTGAGCAGGACGCCCAGGGTACTTTGGCGCGCTTCGTCAGCGCCTACATCGATCAGGTTCCGGAACTGCTGGAGGCCGCCCACGAGGTCGCCCGCGAAGCCGGGATCGAATCGCAGATCAAACCTGTACTGAAAATTGCCGAGGCCTACTTCCTGCAGCCGCCCAGCGTGATGCAAGGGCATGTAGGCCTGGACTGCCTGCTGGATGAGGCCTATCTGGCGCACCGCCTGGTGGAAGAGGTGAACGACCTGTATATCCGTCACTTCCAGCAGCCGCTGATCCCGGTCGATACCACCGTCGCCAATCTGATTGCCCACCAGCTGATTGGCGAGGAGTTTGCCAACCAGCTGGATGAGGTGGTGCATCACTCGGTTGACGAAATGCTCAATGACGAGAGCTTTGCGGTGGAGTCTGTTGAGGCTTATCGCGAGAAACTGAGCAGCCCGGCAACTGGCGAGGCCTGGAAGCGCTGGCCGTGCCTGTCGCGGCAGCTGGGTGTCGAGCTGGGTCAGCCCGCCTGATTATCCTGTCCCGGCCTCTTCGCGAGTAAACCCGCGAAGAGGCCAGTTCAGGCAATAGAGATGTTCAGTTTCAGGCCCCAACCCCCGCCGTAGTCCGCAACCGCCCCTCGATCCGCCGCTTCAACCGCCGCTGTTCTATCAGCAACCGCGACCCATTCGCCGCATTGCTGCGGCCCCAGTCTTCAAGCAGCTCAAGGCACGAGTGGTCGATGTAGCTCAGGTTACCCAACGGCACATGCAGCGTGGTTCCCGCCGGTACAGTATCCAGCACCTGAGTCAGCGCCGGTACCTTGAGGAACGTCGCCGCACCGCTAAGCCGCAGCTCCATGTGCCCAGCCTTCTCCAGGCTCACCAGATTGATCTTCAGCCGCGCCGCCTTGAACGCCAGCTTCAGCAAGGTCAGGGCAAAGCCAAGCAGCACGCCGGTCAGCAGGTCGGTAAAGATGATCGCCAGCGCTGTCGCCGCATAGGTGAACATCGGCATGCGGCCATAACGGCCCAATCCGCGAAACGCCTTGAAGTCCACAAGCTTTACCCCGGTATACACCAGCACACCCGCCAGGCTCGCCACCGGAATCTGTTGCAGCACGCTACTCAGCGCCACTACGAACGCCAGCAGCCAAAGGCCATGGAAGATCGCCGAAGCCCGGGTTTGCGCACCCGCTTGCACATTCGCCGAACTGCGCACGATCACGCCAGTCATCGGCAAAGCACCCAACACACCGCAGAGCATGTTGCCGATCCCCTGGGCCGACAACTCACGGTCGAAGTCCGAGCGCTGGCCGCTGTGCATGCGGTCTACCGCCGCAGCCGACAGCAGGGTTTCAGCGCTGGCAATGAACGCCAGGGCGAAGGCTGCGACCAGCAGGGTAGGGTCGGCCAACTGCATCAGATCTTCCGGGCGGATCCAGTCGATGGCCTCGGACAAGTCTGCCGGCACCTGCACCCGGTTGACCGGCAAGGCCAGCCACATGCTGATGCCGGTCATCGCCGCAACACCCAGCAGGGCACCCGGGACGAAGCGCAGCCGCTGCGGCCGCAAGCGCTCCCAGCCCCACATGATGGCGATGGTACCCAGGCCCAGCGCACCGGCCATCCAGCCGGTACCGGCGCTTTCCCGTGGCAGGGCTGCGGCCACGGTTGCCGGGAACTCCAGCAGGTTCTGCATACCTGAAGGCTGGGGCGCGGTGTCGAACATGACATGCACTTGCGACAGCACGATCAGCACGCCAATCCCCGCCAGCATGCCGTACACCACCGCTGGCGCAGTGACGCGGAACCAGCATCCCAGACGCAGGCGCCCGGCCAGCAACTGCAGCACCCCGGCCAACAGCAAAATCGGCCCAAGCATGGCCATGCCATGCTGGCGCACCAGCTCGAACACCAGCACCGCCAGGCCGGCGGCCGGGCCGCTGACCTGTAGCGGCGAACCGGCGAGAAAACCTACGACAATGCCGCCGATAATGCCAGTAATCAGCCCTTTGGCCGGCGGCATGCCCGAGGCGATCGCAATGCCCATGCACAACGGCAAGGCCACCAGAAAGACCACCACCGACGCCAACAACTCACGCGGCAGGGCCGCTTTCAACTGTGTAATGTTCACCGTGTTTCTCCATTCTCAGTCACACAGCCATTCCCCTGGCCGTGGGCACGTTTGCCCCTGACGAGCGCGCAGGCGCGGGCCGCCAGCGGGCGTGCCGGCAGGGCAGTCAGGGAATTCAAGGCAGCAGAAGGCCGCGCCACACCCTGAAGGGTGCAGCCGGCTATCAAGGTTCTAGCGGTGGATGGGTCGCTTAGTAGCGGCCTCTCGGGGTAGCGCAGGGGACCGGCTCGCCAGCAGCCAGGGGCAGGAAGCTGTCGCTGGCGGCATCGTAGGCTTCGATCTTGCTGGTCTCGATGTCGTAGACCCAGCCATGGATGTACAGCTCACCGGCTGCCAGGCGCGAGGCAACCGAAGGATGGGTACGCAAGTGATGCAGTTGGGCGATTACGTTTTCCTTGGTCAGCACCTGCATCGTCTCGTGTTCGCTACCGCACGAGCAGTTGTTTTCGACCACGGTGCGCGCCACTTCAGCGTGACGCAACCAGGCGGAAACGGTTGGCATCTTGGTCAGCGATTGCGGGTTGAGTACCGCACGCATGGCGCCGCAGTCGGAGTGGCCACACACAATGATGTGATGCACCTTCAGAGCAAGTACGGCGTACTCGATCGCGCTGGAAACACCGCCATTCATCTGGCCATAAGGCGGTACCACGTTACCCACGTTACGGGTCACGAACAGGTCGCCTGGCGAGCTTTGGGTGATCAGCTCGGGGACGATGCGCGAGTCGGCGCAGGTAATGAACATGGCACGCGGCGTCTGCGCAGTGGCGAGCTTCTTGAACAGCTCTTGCTGCTCGGGGAAGACGTCATGGTGAAAGCGCAGGAAGCCGTCGACGATGTGCTTCAGGGCTGCATCGGCGCCCTCGGCGGGTACATCCGGAACGACCTTGGATGGGTCCTTGACGGGCATGATTCATCCTCTTGACGGTGTGTAGGTAAATCCATTTTACCGGTGAAAGATTCTGGCTATGCAGGGATTTAGATGACACGCACGGGCCATTGATCACAGTCGGTGTGGACTGATTTCCTACGCTAGCGGGGAAAACTTAACTGAAACTTAATTCGACGGCTCTAGAACGGGCGTTCCAGACAGGAAAGGCGGGATCTGGATAATAGCAAAAAAGCATCAGTTGCCAATATAGATTAGCAAAATTATTGGGTGTTATTAGCTGAGTTACAGGCTTCAGAACAACACCATCTGGCCCCCGGGTGGGCAGAATGCCGAGCAATCCAGTGCCTGCGCTTCCCGCCCCTCAAAGTTCAGCCGCTTCATGGCCTTGGCAAAACGCTGGGCCAACAGCTCGGCAAACACGCCTTCACCGCGCATGCGCGCACCAAACCGGCTGTCGTACAGCTCGCCGCCCCGGCTCTGGCGGATCAGGCTCAGTACATGCGCAGCCCGTTGCGGGTAATGGTCTTGCAGCCACTGCTCGAACAGTGGCGCCACTTCCAGCGGCAGGCGCAGCATCATGTAGGCCGCGCTCTGTGCGCCGGCTTCCCTGGCAGCCTCCAACAGGCGTTCCAGTTCACTGTCATTGATCATCGGGATCATCGGCGAACACAACACACCCACTGGCACACCCGCTTCGCGCAATACCCGGATAGCCCTCAACCGTGCGCCGGGAGAGGCCGCGCGTGGCTCCAGCACCCGCTTGAGATCATCGTCCAGCGTGGTCAGGCTGATCATTACCCGCGCCAGGCGCTGGCGGGCCATCTCGGCCAGCAGGTCGAGATCACGCAACACCAGCGAACCCTTGGTGACAATGGTCACCGGATGGCGAAAACGCAGCAAAACCTCAAGCAGCCGCCGGGTGAGCATGTGCTCCCGCTCGATCGGTTGGTAAGGGTCGGTGTTGGAGCCCAGGTTGATCGGCGCGCACACGTAGCCCGGTTTGCTCAATTGTTGCGCAAGCACGTCGGCGGCGTTGGTCTTGGCAATCAGCTTGGTCTCGAAATCGAGGCCGGGGGAAAGGTCCCAATAGGCGTGCGAGGGGCGGGCATAGCAGTAGATGCAACCATGCTCGCAGCCACGGTAAGGGTTGATGGAGCGGTCGAAGGGCAGATCGGGCGAGGTGTTACGACTGATCACCGACTTGGCGGTCTCGACCCGCACTTCAGTGCCTTGCGTCTGTGGCACTTCTTGGTACCAGCCATCATCCACTGCCACCGAATGGCTCGGGGCAAAGCGGTTATGTGGGTTGTACGCCGTGCCACGGCCCTTTTGCGGTGCTGGAGGAATCATGGCTCACCTCTATACTGTATACGCATACAGTATAATGCGCGCCAGAATCTTTCCAGCACCTCTGGTCTGGCTACTTCAGGCCATGCCAGCTCAGGTAAGCTGCCTGTTCAGATTGCCGCCCCAGAAACACCTCGATGCCTTCGCGCAGTGGGCGCGATGCACCTGGGGCGCACAACGCGTCCTGCAGGGCCTGGCCCGTGGCCCGGTTCAACAGGCCCTCGGCCTCGAAGCGCGTGAACACGTCAAAGGCCTGCACATCCGACCACAGGTAGGCGTAATAACCCGCATCGTAGCCACTCACCAGGTGGTCGAAGGCATGCGCCGGGTGCTCGAAATCAGCGAGTGGCCAGTAGCCACAGCGCTCACGGGCCTCATTCAGGCGCTGCTCAAAGGACCTGCCATCGTTCGGTGCGGCATGCAGGTCCATGTCGAACAGCGCCAGGCTCAGATGACGCGCGATTTCCTCCACGCCCTCCTGCCGCAGCGCCTTCAGGCATTCATCGGCTTGCCGCCGGGTCAGCGGGCTGCCATCGCTTGCATGAGCCGAAATCGACACCAGGTAATCAGCATCCCAGACCCAACGCTCGAACAGATTGCCAAACAGCTCCACACCATCGGTGCCCAGTTCGGTCACGTTGGACATCACGTGGTTCGTCGTACGCACCAGTAAATGGTGCAGGGCATGGCCGAACTCATGGAACAACTTGCGCAGTGACAAGTGGTCGAGCAATGGCTGGCTGCCTGGCGGTGCTTGCGGCACATCGCTGAAAACCACCACCGACGCGGCCTGGTAGATACCCTCGGCATCGACCCGGCGGTTGCGTATGTATGTGGTGAACACGGAGTCTGGCTGCTTTCCGGCATGCTGCACGGCATCCAGATACAGAAAACCGATGAAGGCATTGTCCTGCCACACCTCGAACGGCTGCACGCTTTCATCCCAGGTCCCGAGCGGCTTAGGCTGCAGCACCATACCAAACAGCCTCTGCGCCAGCGCCTGTAACGCGCTGACAACCGTGTTCAGCGGGAAGTAGTCACGCAGGATTTCGCTGGACAACTCGCCGCGCGAAGACGCCTGCAAGTAGTCGTAGTCCCAAGGTTGCGGATTCTCCAGCCCGTGATCGGCAGCCTGACGCGCCACCTGTGAGCGCCAGCGCAACATGGCCGGGCGCACATCATCGGCCAAGGCATGAAGAAAGCCGCGCACCTGAGCCACCGAACCCGCACTCTTCACATGCAGGCTCTGCTCCAGATGGCCGGAAAAACCGAGCAGAAGGGCCTTTTCCTCGCGCAGTTGGGCCAGGTGCTGCAGATATGAGCGGTTGTCCAGTTGCGGATCCTGGCTGACGCCACGGGTGTGGAATGCCCGGTAAACACGCTCACGTAGCTGGCGGTTGGTGGCATGCTTGAGCACCTCATCAGTGGTCACGCTGTCACAGGCTATCAACCAGATCCGCTCACCGCTTTCCTGCGCCCGTGCAGCCAGTGTGTCGCGTATCCGCTGTGGGATGCCGCTCAACTCGGACTCATCGGTAATACTCAGCCCTGGCCGGTTGATGTTGCTGCGAAATGCGTTGCAGGCGACAACGATCTGCGCCTGAAGGTCTGCCAGACGCGCCTTGCCAGGGGCATCGAGCAACGCCCCGCTGGAGACAAATTTGTCCAGATGCCAACACAAGGTGGCGCGTTTCTGGGCATCCAGCTGCTTGCCAATGTCACTGTTGGCCAAACGCTTATAGAGTGCATGCAAACCCATGTTGACGAACTTCTGTTCGAAACGTGCCGTCGCTTTACCGTCAAACTCGATGATGGCGTTGGCCCAGGCTTCATCCCGGCCAACCAATGGCGAGGCGGCATACAACACCGCCAGTAGCTGGCTGTCCAGGCCGTCCACGGCCAGCACCATGTCATCCCAGGTGGGCATGGCCTGCTGATCACGGATGATGCGCTCGATCCCTTGCTCGTGCGCCAGTAGCACATGATCGAAAGCCGCACGCATGCTTTCAAGGGTGATGGAAGGGAAATCGATAGGGATGTGGCTAGCTTGCAGCAGAGGGTTGTCCATGGCGCGTCACTTTGCTCGTGGAAAGGAGCAAGAGAGCGTGCATGGCCAGCGTATGCCAGAGGGCCTGACTATCTACCACCCGGGCTTTGCACCCGGGTGGCATGACAGCATTACTCAGCCGGTTTCTTCAGCTTCGGATTCGGGAAGAACTGCACCGTCTGCACCTTGGCCGGCGCGGCCTTGGGTGCCAGGTGGTTGACCCGGGTGCCAAGCTCCTTGGGCACCGAAAGCCCCTGCTCGTTGAGGGTATCGGTGAAGCCACAGGCCACACACTCGCGGTGCGGGGTGTCGTCTTCGCTCCACATCATCAGCTTGTCAGGCTCGCTGCACGCTGGGCATACCGCCCCGGCAATGAAGCGTTTCTTGGTCTTGTTCACAGCAACCTCGCTCATGCTGCAGCGCTCTCGGTGAGGCCACTGTGGCGCAGCAACGCATCGATGGAAGGCTCACGCCCACGGAAGTCGACAAACAGCTCCATTGGCTCGCGCGAACCACCACGGGCCAGGATCGCCTCACGGAACGCGCGGCCAGTTTCGGCATTCAGCACGCCTTCTTCCTCGAAACGCGAGAAGGCGTCGGCCGACAGCACTTCGGCCCACTTGTAGCTGTAGTAGCCGGCGGCGTAACCGCCCGCGAAAATGTGCGCAAAGCTGTTGGGGAAGCGGTTGTACGCCGGTGGGCGCATCACCGACACCTCGTCGCGCACGCCTTCGAGCACCTGCAACACGCTGCGGCCGTCGCCATGGGTGGCATGCAATTCGAAGTCGAACAGCGAGAACTCCAGCTGGCGCACCATCATCATGCCCGACTGGAAGTTCTTCGCCGCCAGCATCTTGTCCAGCAGGTCCTGGGGCAGGGGGGCGCCAGTTTCGTAGTGGGCGGAGATCAGCGCCAGGCCTTCCGGCTCCCAGCACCAGTTTTCCATGAACTGGCTCGGCAGCTCGACCGCGTCCCAGGCCACGCCGTTGATGCCGGATACACCGGCATGCTCGATGCGGGTCAGCATGTGGTGCAGGCCGTGGCCGAACTCGTGGAACAGGGTGGTGACTTCATCGTGCGTCAGCAGCGCCGGCTTGCCGGGTGCGGCCGGGGTGAAGTTGCACACCAGGTTGGCCACCGGGCTCTGCAGCTCGCCAGCGGCAGTGCGACGACGGTCGCGGGCGCCGTCCATCCAGGCACCTCCGCGCTTGTTGGCGCGGGCGTACAGGTCGAAGAAGAAGCGGCCGACGTGCTGGCCGTTTTCTTTGATTTCGAACAGACGCACGTCCGGGTGCCAGCTGTCGAAGCCCTTGAGCTCAGCGATTTCGATGCCGTACAGGCGCTGCACGATGCTGAACAGGCCGCTCAGCACCTTGTCGATCGGGAAGTAAGCACGCAGGGCTTCCTGCGAAACGCTGTAGCGTTGCTCGCGCAGTTTCTCGCCAAAGTAGCCGGCGTCCCAGCTGGCCAGCTCAGGGCAGCCTTGTTCGGCGGCGTAGGCTTTCAGTTGCTCCAGGTCCTGGGCGGCAAATGGCTTGGAACGCTTGGCCAGGTCACGCAGGAAGTTCAGCACCTGGTCGCTGGACTCGGCCATCTTGGTGGCCAGGCTCAGCTCGGCGTAGTTCTTGTAGCCCAACAGTTCGGCCAGCTCCTGGCGCAGGCCGAGGATTTCCTGCATCACCGGGCCGTTGTCGAACTGGCCGGCGTTCGGGCCCTGGTCCGAGGCGCGGGTGCAGTAGGCGGCGTACAGCTCTTCGCGCAGGGCGCGATCACTGGCGTAGGTCATGACTGCGTAGTAGCTGGGGAATTCCAGGGTGATCAGCCAGCCGTCGAGGCCCTTGGCCTGGGCAGCGGCGGCCATTTGCGCCTTGGCCGAGTCGGTCAGGCCAGCCAGCGCGGCTTCGTCGGTGACGTGCTTGGTCCAGGCCTGGGTCGCATCGAGCAGCTGGTTGGAGAAGCGGCTACCCAGCTCGCTGAGCTTGCTCTGCACTTCGGCGTAACGCTGCTGCTTGTCTGCCGGCAGGTCGATGCCCGACAGGCGGAAGTCACGCAGGGCATGCTCGAGGATAGTCTTTTGCGCCACGTCGAAACCGGCGGCTTCGGGGCTGTTGATCAAAGCCTGGTAGGCGTCGAACAGCGCACGGTTCTGACCCAGTTCGGTAGAGTAGGCGCTCAACGCCGGCAGGCACGACTCATAGGCCTCGCGCAGTTCAGCGCTGTTGCACACCGCATTCAGGTGGCTGACCGGGCTCCAGGCAGCACCCAGGCGGTCGTTCAGTTCATCCATGGCCAGCACCAGGCCAGCCCAGGAGGGGTTCTTGCCCTGCTTGTCGAGGATCTCGGCAATGGCTTTACGGTTGTCGGCCAGGATCGCTTCGATCGCCGGCAACACGTGTTCGGCACGGATTTGCGAGAAGGGCGGCAGATCGTGGGATTGCAGAAGCGGGTTGTTCGCAGTCACGGTTTGGATACCTTGGCAGAAGAAACACTGCCCCATCTTAATTACAATCGACGCCGACCGCAGCAGGCAGCCTGCCTATCGGCACAGATGAGAGACGCTATCATGGCCATCCGAAGCTTCCAGCAACACACTCCGAAAGTTGGATCACGGGCCTTTATCGACCGTTCGGCGGTAGTGCTGGGCGATGTGGAGATTGGCGAAGACAGCTCGGTCTGGCCGTTGACCGTGGTGCGCGGCGACATGCACCGCATTCGTATCGGCGCACGCACCAGCGTGCAGGATGGCAGCGTGCTGCACATCACCCATGCCGGCCCTTTCAACCCGGACGGCTTCCCGCTGATCATCGGCGACGAAGTGACCATCGGCCACAAAGTGATGCTGCACGGCTGCACCCTGGGCAACCGCATTCTGGTCGGCATGGGCAGCACCATCATGGACGGCGCCATCGTCGAGGACGAAGTGATCATCGGCGCCGGCAGCCTGGTGCCGCCCGGCAAACGCTTGGTCAGTGGCTACCTGTACATGGGCAGCCCGGTGAAACAGGCCCGGCTGCTGAACGACAACGAGCGCGCATTCTTCTCCTACAGCGCCGGCAACTACGTGAAGCTCAAAGACCAGCACCTGGCCGAAGGCTACGACCAACCGGAATGATCCCGATTACCGAGACGAACATGCACCAGCAAAACATCCTCTTCGACCTCGACGGCACCCTGACCGACCCACGCCTGGGCATCACCCGCTCGATCCAGTACGCCCTGGCCAAGCTGGGTATCGATGAACCGGACCTGGCCCGCCTGGAGCACTTCATTGGCCCGCCCTTGCTGCAAGCCTTCATGCAGTTCTACAGCTTCGACCAAGCCAAGGCCTGGGAGGCGGTGAACTTCTACCGGGAGCGCTTCCGTGTAACCGGCCTGTACGAAAACCTGGTGTTCCAGGGTGTGCCGGAGTTGCTTGAAGCCCTGAACGGGCAAGGCCGCACGCTGTACATCGCCACCTCCAAACCCTGGGAGTTCGCCCGTGAAATCGCCCGGCACTTCGCCTTCGACCACCACTTCAAGGTGATCTACGGCAGCGAACTGGACGGCACCCGAACCAACAAGGTCGAGCTGATTCGCCACCTGCTGGACGAAGAAGGGCTGGACCCGGCACAGACGCTGATGATCGGCGACCGCAAGCATGACCTGATTGGCGCACGCAGCAATGGCTTGCAGGCCGTGGCGGTGGGGTATGGGTTTGGTAGCCAGGAGGAGTTGATGGCGGAAGAACCGGCCTATCATTTTGCGACCTTGGCCGAGATGCATCAGGCATTTCTCAAGGCTTGATGGCCTTGGGGGGCTGCTTCGCAGCCCCAAAATCTCACTGGCTAACCATCAACCCCTGTAACGCCGCCTTCCTTTCAGTAATCGGCAACCGTCCCAGTTGCTCGACCCGCTCATAAAACCGCCCCCAATCCCCACCCACCTCGCGGAACAGCGCCTCAAACGCAGGCACCCATTGGTCATAAAGCCCGAACGGCAACAATTTGGCATTGTTCAGCGGCCCATACACCCAGGCGTCATAGCGTTTGTCACCCCCCCACTGGCCATCACGCACCTGCCGGTACTCGCGCCTCAAGCGCTCGAACTCGGCCCGCTTGGCCTGCCGCTTGTGCGCTTCGTCCAGTGTGCCTGAATAGATCGCCTGCAGCCGTTCACGGCTGGCCAGCACCAGCCGGATGAACTGCTCACGCTGCTGTCCCTGATCCCCGCCAATGGCGGCAAGCCCACGCGCCACGCGCCATTGCCGCGTGCCTTCCTGCTCGACGAAGGAGGCAAACGACTCGTTGAACTCGGTGTCGTTCTGCACATAAAAGCGCTGGTGAGCCAGTTCATGGAAGATCAGCGTGGCCAGGCGCTCGTCGCCCCAGCCCACCATCGAAGAGAGAATCGGGTCATCGAACCAACCCAGCGTCGAATACGCCTCCACACCGCCAACGTACACATCCAGCCCGTCTTGCCGCATCAGCGCCGCCGCCCCACGGGCCGCGCCTTGCTGGTAGTAGCCGCGATACGCCACGCACCCCGCGATCGGGAAGCAGTGCGTAACAGGCTGCAACGACAACTCGGGCGTGGCGAAGACATTCCACACCACATAAGGCCGGCCAATGTCGGCGTAAACCCGGTAGCTGTGGTTATCCGGCAGTTTCATCTGCTGGCTGGCGAAGACCCGCGCCTGTTCAGCGTGTGCCAGGTGCGATCGTAACTGCGGGGGTGTCGCCGGGTCGGCTATCACCTGCGCGACAGGCTGCCGAGCACGCAGCAATTGCCACTGGCCCTCAGCCAACTGCCCATAGTAGGCAACGCTGCTGCAACCGTTCAGCAGGAGCGCGGCCAGCAGGGGAACCAAACGGATGAAAACGTGGTCGAGTGCCCCAGGGCCTGAGCGCTGCATAAGAAAAAGTCGAAGCATCCGGGACTGTCTGACTCGCTCAAGGCCGATTCACTCCAAGACTATCTCGCCAAGGGGGAGTTTCGCCATGCGTGCATTGTTGGTCGCCGGTTCACTGTCGCTACTTTGTGCCTGTTCAACGTTGCCAGACCCGGACCCGAACCAGGCCTGGATCGACCTCACCCCCTACGACAACACGTCGCTGCACGCCGTGCAGGTCGACGAACGAGAGTGGGTCGACAGCCGCTATTTTGAGGTACCGCCTGGCAGCCACGAGCTGACCGTGCGCTACCAGTTTCCGGTTACCCCCAGCAATATCGGCCCGGTCGATGAGCCGCTGTGGCGCGATTGCCAGGTCAAGCTGACCTTCAAGGACTTCAGCGCCGGGCAGCGCTACCAGCTGCAAGCCGGCAGCATTGGCTTCCGCCCCTGGATCAAGCTCTACGACCAGCAGCAAAAACTGCTCGGCCAAGGCCTGCCTGCAGGCTGCCAACGCACCTGAACCCCGCAAACGGCGCTATGCTTGTACCTTGTACATCGCAAGTGGGAGTCTTGCCATGCGCCAGCCCATGATGCTGATCGCCCTCAGTGCGCTGGGGGCTTGCGCCAGCCCCTTGCCCCCCGTCGACCCCAAGCAGGCCTGGGTCGACCTCTACACCATGACCCCCGGCCGGGTGATCATGGCCGACCGCCTTGACGGGAAACGCCTGGAGGATGGCCGTTACTTCCAGGTAACGCCCGGCAAGCACGAACTGGTGGTGCGATTCGATTATGAAATCTACTCCGGCGGCATCATGAGCGAGCCCCGGGACCGCACCTGCTACCTGACCGTGCGTTTTGACAACTTCAAGGCCGGCGAGCGCTATCGCCTGGAGGCACGGGCTCCGGTGATGGAGCCGCAAGTGCTGCTGTACGACGCCAGCCGCAAGGTGCTGGTGAACGAGCCTAGCGATGTGTTCTGTATTCCGTGAAAGCCGGGACTGCCACGCAGCCCCGGGTCTCATGGCTACCGGTCATTCTTTTGGTAGATTATCTTCTTCGTCCCGCCATCGCAGGTCCCGACCACCATATTCTGGTCCTTGACCTCGCTGTTGGGCACGATCTCCAAGGTGTAGGAAGGCACGCCCTGCGCCTGGATCTTGGCCTCGATCTCGGCTTTCAGCTCCTCGCACGGTTTCACTGCCGCCAACGTGGAGGTGGCGGCCAGGGAAGCCAACACGGCGATTGCTACGCGAATCATGGAACGGCTCCTGAAGAGGCAGCGTGCTGCCGACGCTGTTTAGACTACAGCAAACCGCCACCGTTGCGCCGCTTCAGCCAACCAGCGCGGCATCCAGGCTGATCTTCGCGTTCAGCACCTTGGACACCGGGCAACCTTCCTTGGCCTTGTTGGCTATCTCCAGAAACTGCGCTTCGCTTGCACCAGGCACCTTGGCCCTGAGCACCAGGTGCACGGCTGTAATGGCAAAGCCATCAGGCAGCTTGTCTAGCGTCACCTCGGCAGCAGTGTCGATCCGGTCCGCCGTGAGCCCCGCTTCACCAAGCATCATCGACAGCGCCATCGAAAAACAGCCCGCATGGGCTGCACCGATCAACTCTTCCGGATTGGTGCCCGGCGAGCCCTCAAAGCGGGTGTTGAAGCCATAAGGGTTCTGCTTGAGCGCGCCGCTTTCTGTGGAAAGCAGGCCAGTGCCGTCCTTCAGGCCACCTTGCCAGATCGCCGATGCTGTCTTTTTCATGCTGCCTCCTTGTCTTTCGGTTACGTGCTTATGGGTTCAGAGGCCAGCCGCCTACAGCAAGTTCAGACCAATCTCACAGCAAGCATTGAATCCCCCGAATATGCCCATACAGAGATCAAAAGGCCTCTGGCCAACCACCTTTGCGGAGGCTCCAATGACGCAACTGCGCGACCTGAAAATTTCCACCCTCGATCTGGTGCCGGTACGCGCCGACGCCGGCCCCGCGCAGTCGCTGCGCAATTCGCTGGACCTGGCACAACACGTCGAGCGCTTTGGCTACAACCGCTTCTGGGTGGCCGAGCACCACAACATGGACGGCATCGCCAGTTCGGCCACCTCGGTGCTGATCGGTTACCTGGCCGGGGGGACGTCGACCATTCGCGTGGGCTCAGGAGGGGTGATGCTGCCCAACCATGCGCCACTGGTGATCGCCGAGCAATTTGGCACCCTGGCCAGCCTGTACCCCGGGCGAATCGACCTGGGCCTGGGCCGTGCGCCAGGTTCAGACCAGATGACGGCTTACGCCTTGCGCCGAGACCGCGCCGGTGGCCCGGACGACTTCCCGGACGATGTCGAGGAGCTTTCGCGCTACCTCGGCCCACGCACCGATGATCAAAAAGTGATCGCCGTACCGGGGCATGACACCGACGTACCCATGTGGTTGCTGGGTTCCAGCCTGTTCAGCGCCCAGCTGGCCGGGATGCGCGGCATGCCCTACGCCTTCGCCTCGCACTTCGCACCGCGCTACATGCACGAAGCCATCCGCGTTTACCGCAACCACTTCAAACCATCGACCACGCTGGACAAGCCGTATGTGATGCTGGGCATTCCCATGGTGGTGGCCGAAACCGATGAAAAGGCCGAGTACCTGGCTACCTCGGTGTACCAGCGCATCCTGGCGCTGATTCGCGGGCAGAGCCTAATGCAAAAGCCGCCAGTGGAAAGCATGGATGGGCTATGGCTGGCGCATGAGCGGGATGCTGTGGGTAGCTTCCTGGGCCTGGCGATGATCGGTAGCCCGCAGAAAGTACGGGCCAAGGTGGAGGTGCTGCTGGAGCAAACCGGGGCGGATGAGCTGATCTTTACTTGCGACCTGTATGAACATGCAGACCGGGTGAGGTCCTATGAGCTGTTGGCGCAGGCCTTGAAAACCGAGTGACCTCCTTCGCGGGCTTGCCCGCGAAGGAGCCAACACTTCAACCGCGGCGGTACACAATCTCCTTGGTACCGGCCTCACAGCTGCCAATCACCTTGCCGGCCGGCTCGCCTTTGTTGACGATCTCCAGCTTGTATCCGGTGACGCCCTTGGCATCCAGCTTGGCCGCAATCTCCGCCTTCAGCTCCTCGCACGGCTTGCCCGCCGCCATGGCGCTGCCAGCCAGGGTCATAAGGCCCAGGGCCAGAATCAGTTTGTTCATCGATCGCTTTCCTTGTGCAGATGAAATCATAAAGGGCGCCCGCCAAGGCGCCCCCTTCCTAAATACCCCATCAAGCCGGGATCATCTACCCCGGCGCAGCATCAGCTGTTGGCGATACGGAAACCGACTTTCAGCGTGACCTGGAAGTGCGCGGCCTTGTTATCGCGGATATGACCACGGGTATCGACCACTTCGAACCACTCCAGGTGCTTGATGCTCTTGCCCGCTTCGGCCAGGGCGTTGTTGATCGCCTCTTCGATGCTGGTGGGCGAAGACCCCACCAGTTCGATCTTCTTGTACGTGTGATGATCGGTCATGAGCGTTCTCCTTGGGTGACGGTGATTTTTTAGCCTAGCAGCGCAGGCCTGGTTTATCTGCGAGCCGTCACCCATGGCCAAAGTTCGATCGCACTTTCACGCATACCAACGGTCGCACTCCTTACAGCCCATACTGCAAAGGAGAGTCAACATGCACCGTAACTCGCTGCGTAAAACGTCCCTGGAAAGCATGGAAGCAGAGATCGAGAGCCTTCTGAAAAGCCTGGAGAACCTCAAGCACGATGCGTCGGAAGAGTCCCAGAAGTCGGTGAAGGCAATCCGCAGCAACGCTGAGAGTGCCCTCCGTCATTCGCGCAGCCTGCTGAGCGATGCCTATGAAGAAGTGAAGCAACGCACACGTCAGACCGGCATCGCCACCCGCGACTACGCCCAGGAACACCCGTACACCACCGCTGGCGTGGCCATTGGCGCACTGGGCCTGCTGGCGGCCTACCTGATGTGCAAACGCAACTAGGCGCTCTGCCGCGCCAATTCGGCACGTAGCCACTGCGCCAACTGCTCGGCGCGCCCATCTGCGGCGCGCCTGGGCACCCACAATGCCAACGCGGCAGGGGTAGGGGAAAAGCCCCACGGCGCACTCAAGCGGCCCGCACGCAAGTCATCAGCGACCAATGGCTGTGGCGCAATCGCCACACCCAAGCCCGCCACAGCGGCTTCCAGCAAGTAATACAGGTGCTCGAACGCCTGGCCATAGTGAATGGCTGCAGGGTCCAGTCTCTGTTCCAGCGCCCAGGTAGGCCAGGCCTGCGGGCGCGAGGTGGTGTGCAGCAAGGCTTCGCCCAGTAACGCCTTGGCAGGCGCTCCCTGCAAGCGTTCAAAGCCGGCGTAATGGGGGCTCACCACTGGCCCGATACGTTCCTCGGCCAGTACATACACCTGCATGTCCGCAGGCCACGGGGGTTCGGCATACACCAGCAGCGCGTCCAGCCCAGGCCGCCGCGGGTCCAGGTCACCTTCACCCGCCGACAGGTGCAAGCGCAGCTCGGGCAAATCCGCCTGTAGCCGCCCCAGCCGTGGGATGAACCAGCGCGCCAACAGGCTACCGGAGCAGCCCAACACGAACGGCGCTTCGCTGACATCACGGCTGAGCTCGGCACACACGCTGCGCAGCCGGTCGAAGGCTTCGCCACTGGCATCGCGCAGGCGCACCCCGGCATCTGTGAGTTTGATGCCGCGCCCGTCCTTGACGAACAGGGCCACGCCCAAGTGCTCTTCAAGCACTTTGATCTGCCGGCTGACGGCACCGTGGGTCACATGAAGGGCCTCGGCCGCCTGGCTGACGCTGTTAAGCCGGGCAGCGGCTTCAAAGGCTCGCAGTGCATTGAGGGGAGGGAGGTCGTGGGCCATTTTACCTGTGAGTTTTTCTGACAAGTTTGCGCAATCTTATCGGTTTTCAGCCGGGCTTGCCGTGGTTAGAGTAAAGCCCATCACTCATTCATTACGCCCTGGAGCGCCCCATGACCCAGTCCCAATACCGCCCCGGCCCCGACGCCAACGGCCTGTTCGGCTCGTTCGGCGGCCGCTACGTGGCCGAAACCCTGATGCCACTGGTGCTGGACCTGGCCCGCGAATACGAAGCGGCTAAGGCAGACCCCAAGTTCCTCGAAGAACTGGCCTACTTCCAGCGCGACTACATCGGCCGCCCGAACCCGCTGTATTTCGCCGAGCGCCTGACCGAACACTGTGGCGGCGCCAAGATCTTCTTCAAACGTGAAGAGCTCAACCACACCGGCGCGCACAAGGTGAACAACTGCATCGGCCAAGTGCTGCTGGCCAAGCGCATGGGCAAGAAGCGCCTGATCGCCGAAACCGGCGCCGGCATGCACGGCGTGGCCACCGCCACCGTCGCCGCCCGCTTCGGCCTGCCTTGCGTGATCTACATGGGCGCCACCGACATCGAGCGCCAGCAGGCCAACGTGTTCCGCATGAAGCTGCTGGGCGCCGAGATCGTCCCGGTCACTGCCGGCACCGGCACCCTGAAAGACGCCATGAACGAAGCCCTGCGCGACTGGGTGACCAACGTCGAAGATACCTTCTACCTGATCGGTACCGTGGCCGGCCCACACCCGTACCCGGCCATGGTCCGTGACTTCCAGTCGATCATCGGCAAGGAAACCCGCGCCCAGCTGCAAGAAAAGGAAGGCCGCCTGCCAGACAGCCTGGTTGCCTGCGTGGGGGGTGGCTCCAACGCCATGGGCCTGTTCCATGAGTTCCTCGAAGAACCAAGCGTGCAGATCATCGGCGTCGAAGCCGGTGGCCACGGCGTACACACCGACAAGCACGCCGCCAGCCTGAACGGCGGTGTACCGGGCGTGCTCCACGGCAACCGCACCTACCTGCTGCAGGATGGAGACGGCCAGATCACCGACGCCCACTCGATTTCCGCAGGCCTGGACTACCCCGGCATCGGCCCTGAGCACGCCTACCTGCACGAAGTGAAGCGCGTCGAGTACGTCAGCATCACCGACGACGAAGCGCTGGATGCGTTCCACGCCACCTGCCGCCTGGAAGGCATCATTCCGGCCCTGGAAAGCTCCCACGCCCTGGCCGAAGCGATCAAGCGCGCACCGAAGCTGCCCAAGGACCACCTGATGGTCGTGTGCCTGTCGGGCCGCGGCGACAAAGACATGCAAACCGTCATGAACCACATGGCCGCCCAGGAGAAACAGGCATGAGCCGTCTTGAACAACGCTTCGCCGAACTGAAGGCCGAAGGCCGTTCGGCACTGGTCACCTTCGTCACCGCAGGCGACCCGGGCTACGACGCTTCGCTGCAGATCCTCAAGGGCCTGCCGGCCGCTGGCGCCGACGTGATCGAACTGGGCATGCCGTTCACCGACCCGATGGCCGACGGCGTGGCCATCCAGCTGGCCACCCTGCGCGCCCTGGAGGCTGGCCAGACGCTGGCCAAGACCCTGCAGATGGTTCGCGAATTCCGTGTGGATAACCACAATACGCCAATCGTGCTGATGGGCTACTACAACCCGATCCACCGCTTTGGCGTGGAAAAGTTCGTGGCTGAAGCCAAGCAAGCCGGGGTCGATGGCCTGATCATCGTCGACCTGCCGCCCGAGCACGACGCCGAACTGGCGACCCCGGCCCAGGCTGCGGGTATCGACTTCATCCGCCTGACCACCCCGACCACCGACGATGCGCGGCTGCCGCGCGTTCTGGAGCGCAGCTCCGGGTTCGTCTACTACGTGTCGGTGGCCGGTGTGACCGGTGCCGGCTCGGCGACCACCGAGCACGTGACCGAGGCCATTGCCCGCCTGCGTCGGCATACCGATCTGCCGATCAGCGTTGGTTTCGGCATTCGCACCCCGGAGCAGGCCGCGAACATCGCCCGCTTGGCGGATGGTGTGGTGGTGGGGTCGGCGCTGGTCGACAAGATTGCCCAGGCCACTAGTGCGGACCAGGCAGTGAATGATGTGTTGAGCTTGTGCTCGGCACTGGCTGAAGGGGTACGCTCGGCTCGCCATTGATTGCGAGGGCTCAGCCCTCGATCGCGGCACAGGCAATACAAATCTACCCACCAAAAATCGACAGTTTCAAAGGCCGCACAGCACCCATCCAGATCGCATGGTCCCGGTGGTCCGCCAGCTCATCCCCGGTCAGCGGGTGCATGAACACCACCAACCCCTTGCGGTACAGCGCCAACCAAGGCAACACCACCCCGACAAATTCCGGCTCGAACGCCAGCTGGCAACTCCAGTCCGGGTGCGGCCCCACCGGCTTCTGGTGCATACGCCCCATGGTCACAGGGAACAGCCGCGCCGCCTCCTCACACAGCTCACGTGCCTGTTCCATCGTTGCCGCGTCGTAATAAACGTGTGCGTGGTAACCCTTGATTCTTTGCACGATAACTCCCGATTACACCGCCATCAGCCACTGCGCTCCTGCTCCAGCCAGCTGACGAACCGCTCGATCAACGCCCCGCGCCGCTTGCGCGGCGGCAAAACCAGATAATAGCCCCGACTCGACGTCAGGCTCCCCTCTAATGGCCGACATAGCAAGCCTTGATCCACCAGGCCATCCACCAGGTGCCGCCAACCAATCGCCACACCCTGACCAGCAATCGCCGCTTGGATCAGCAGGGTGTAGTTGTCAAAGCGCAACTGCCCCGCAGGTGGCGGGCTGGCCACGCCAAATCCGCGAAACACCCCCGCCCAATCAAACCAGCGGCTGGCCTGCTCGCCCTTCAAATGCAACAGGGGTAACTGTTGCAAAGCCACGGCTGACAAGGGTTTGCCATGAGTCAGCCGGGGGCTGCACACCGGGAACACTTCCTCATCGAACAGCCAGCGGCTTTCGCCCTGGTGAAAGCGCCCATCGCCAAACAGGACCGCCACATCGATGTCCGGCCGCAACATGCCCTGACTGCGCTCACCGGTCACCAGGCTCACATCCACCTGTGGATAAGCATCGTGAAAGCGCTGCAACCGGGGCATCAGCCAGAACGCGGCAAAGGCAAAGTCAGTGGCCACCTGCAGCACCTCGCGCTGGCCACGCCCGCTGGCTTGGGCAATGCCGTCATCCATCGCCTGCAATCCCTGATGCACCTGCTCGAACAGTACCTGTCCGGCTTCGGTCAGCTCGATGCCCCGGTAAATACGGTCGAACAGGCGCGTGCCCAGCTGGGCTTCCAGGCGTTTCACCTGCTGGCTCACGGCCGGTTGTGTGGTACCCAGCTCCAGCGCCGCGGCAGTAAAGCTGCGCAGACGCGCTGCCGCCTCGAACACGCGCAAGGTATCCAGTGACAGCTCGGCGAGGTGATCAAACATAAGCGCAGCTAATCCCAGTCATTGCCCGCCATGGGCTTTACCCATGTTAGCCACAGTCGCATCTTGGTAGGCAAGCGGTTCGCATAACCCTCAACGATGGAAGCCACCATGACGCGCCCGAATATCCTGTTCATCATGGCCGACCAGATGGCCGCACCTTTGCTGCCGATCTACGCCCCCTCGCCGATCCAGATGCCGCACCTGGGCCGCTTGGCCGAGCAGGCGGTGGTGTTCGACTCGGCTTACTGCAACAGCCCACTGTGCGCGCCGTCGCGCTTTACCCTGGTCAGCGGCCAGCTGCCCAGCCGCATAGGCGCCTACGACAACGCCGCCGATTTCCCCGCTGACGTGCCAACCTATGCCCACTACCTGCGCCGGCTGGGCTACCGCACAGCACTGTCGGGCAAGATGCACTTCTGCGGCCCGGACCAGCTGCACGGCTACGAAGAACGCCTGACCAGCGATATCTACCCCGCCGACTACGGCTGGGCGGTGAACTGGGACGAACCGGATGTGCGCCCCAGCTGGTACCACAACATGTCCTCGGTGCTGCAGGCCGGCCCATGCGTACGCACCAACCAGCTGGATTTCGACGAAGAAGTGGTGTTCAAGGCGCGCCAGTACCTGTACGACCATGTGCGCGGGAACGATGGCCGGCCGTTCTGCCTGACCGTGTCCATGACCCACCCGCACGACCCGTACACCATCCCCAAGCGCTACTGGGATCGCTACGAGGGTGTGGATATCCCCATGCCTCGCGCCGAGTTCAGCCAGTCGGAACTCGACCCACACTCTCAGCGCCTGCTCAAGGTCTACGACCTGTGGAACAAGCCGCTACCTGTGGAAAAGATCCGCGATGCCCGCCGCGCCTACTTCGGCGCCTGCAGCTATATCGACGACAACATCGGCCAGCTGCTGCAAACCCTGGAGGAATGCAACCTGGCACACGATACCGTGATCGTGTTCTCCGGCGATCACGGCGACATGCTCGGCGAGCGTGGCCTCTGGTACAAAATGCACTGGTTCGAGATGTCGGCACGGGTGCCGTTGCTGGTTCATGCACCGAAGCGCTTCGCTGCAAGCCGGGTCAGCGCCTCGGTCTCCACCTGCGACCTGTTGCCAACCCTGGTCGAACTCGCTGGCGGCGCTGTGGATAACCACCTGCACCTGGACGGCCGCTCACTGGTAAGTCACCTGCAAGGGCAGGGCGGCCACGACGAAGTGATCGGCGAATACATGGCCGAAGGCACCGTCGGCCCGTTGATGATGATCCGCCGTGGGCCGTACAAGTTCGTGTACAGCGAAGACGACCCATGCCTACTCTATGACCTGAGCCGCGACCCGCACGAGCGGGAGAACCTCACCGGCAGCCCGGACCATCAGGCGCTGCTGCAGGCATTGGTCGATGAAGCACAGCAGCGTTGGGACATCCCCAGCCTGCGCCAGCAGGTGCTGGCCAGCCAGCGCCGCCGCCGCCTGGTGGCCGAAGCGCTGGCCATCGGCAAGCTGAAAAGCTGGGACCACCAACCGCTGGTGGACGCCAGTCAACAGTACATGCGCAACCACATCGATCTCGACGACCTCGAGCGCAAGGCACGTTATCCACAGCCCGCACCCATGGATTGAGAAGAGAGGCCGCCATGCACAAGTTCTCCGCCGCCGTGTTCGCCCTGGCCATGGGCACCGCCACGGCCCACGCCGCCGACAGCGACGCGCAATGCAGCACCGTGAAAATGGCCGACCCCGGCTGGAGCGATATCGCTTCGACCAACGCCGTGGCCCGCCTGCTACTGGAAAGCCTGGGCTACCAGGTGAAAATCGACAGCCTGGCCGTACCGATCATCTACGGTGGCCTGAAGGACGGCCGTGTCGATGCCTTCCTCGGCAACTGGATGCCGGCGCAGCAAGGCTTCCATGACAAGTTCATCGCCAACGGCGATGTGCAGCAACTGTCGCGCAACCTGGAAGGCACCGAGTTCACCCTGGCCGTGCCCGACTATGTGTGGAATGCCGGGGTGAAGGACTTTGCCGACCTGCAAAAGCATGCCGACCAGTTCGACAAGAAGCTATACGGCATCGGCTCCGGCGCACCGGCCAATCTGTCGCTGAAGGAAATCATCGACAAGAATGATTTCAACCTCGGCCAGTGGAAGCTGGTGGAATCCAGCGAACAGGCCATGCTGGCGCAGGTCGACCGGGCAGTGAAGAAGCAGCAGTTCATCACCTTCCTTGGCTGGACACCGCACCCGATGAACGTGAAGCTGAAGATGCATTACCTGACCGGCGGGGAGAAGTGGTTCGGCAGCAAAGGCGAGGTGTATACGCTGACCCGCAAGGGTTATCCACAGGCCTGCCCGAATGCGGCGAAGCTGCTGGGTAACCTTAGGTTCACGCTGGACATGGAAAACAGCATCATGGCCGAGGTTGTGGACAAGAAGATCAGCTTTGATGAAGCAGCCAAGGGCTGGGTGAAGGCGCATCCCAAGTTGCTGGATGAGTGGTTGGCTGGGGTGACCACCAAATCTGACGGCAATGCCCTGGAGGCCGTCAAAGCCAAACTGTAATCTCGCAAGCAACACACCTCCCCTGTGGGAGCGGGCAAGCCCGCGAAGAGGCCACCGCGGTGGATGGCACCGGCTTTGCCGGTGTTCGCGGCGGTTCGACGCCTCGACATGCCCGCTCCCGCAGGGTTTGGCGAAACCTTAAGGATTGTGGATAAACCATGCATCGCCTTACTCACCTGCTGCCCTTCCTCACCTGGCTCCCCCGCCAATCGGGCCGCAGCCTGCGCCAGGACCTGCTGGTGGGCCTGAGCGGTGCCATCCTTGCCCTGCCGCAATCCATCGCCTACGCCCTGATCGCCGGCCTGCCCGCCGAATATGGCCTGTACGCCGCCATCGTGCCGGTGCTGATCGCTTGCCTATGGGGTTCATCCTGGCACCTGATCTGCGGCCCGACCGCTGCCATTTCCATCGTCCTCTACGCCAGCATCAGCCCGCTGGCCATGGCGGGCAGCGCCGATTACATCACCCTGGTGCTGCTATTGACGTTCCTCGGCGGCATCTTCCAGCTACTGCTGGGGCTTTTGCGGTTTGGCGCGCTGGTCAATTTCGTCTCCCATTCCGTGGTGCTCGGTTTCACCCTGGGCGCCGCCATCGTCATCGCCTTGGGCCAACTGCCCAACCTGCTGGGCATGGACCTGCCCAGCCAGGCTACTGCGCTGAAGACCGTGCAGGATCTGGCCAGCCATGCCGGAGAAGTCGACCTGCCTTCACTGATGCTTGGCCTGGCCACCGTGCTGATCGGCGTGACCTTGAAACTCTGGCGCCCACGCTGGCCGAGCCTGTTGATAAGCCTGATCCTGGTCAGCCTGCTGGCGTGGCTGTTGCCAGGCTTCTTTGATCATGTACCACGAGTAGCAGCCTTCACCGGGCAACTTCCCCCTTTTAGCCCGCTGCCCCTGCTAGACGTGGAACTGATGCTGCGCCTGCTGCCCAGCGCCGTGGCAGTAGGCATGCTGGGGCTGGTAACCAGCCTGTCGATTGCCCGCTCTCTCTCGGCACGCTCAGAACAACTGATCGACCCGGATCAGGAAATACGTGCCCAGGGCCTGTCGAACATCGCGGGGGCGTTTTTCTCTGGTTACCTGTCTGCCGGCTCCTTCACCCGCTCGGGCCTGAGCTATGAAGCGGGTGCCCGTTCGCCCATGGCCGGGGTGTTCTCGGCGCTGTGGGTAGCGTTGTTCGCCGTTACCGGCGCCAGGTTGATCGCACACCTGCCGATACCCGCCATGGCCGGCAGCATTTTGCTGATCTGTTGGGGGTTGGTGGACCATCGGGGGATTCGCGCGCTGTTCCGGGTCAGCCGCTCGGAGTTTCTGGTAATGGCACTGACGGCAGCGGCGACCTTGTTGCTGGAATTGCAGACGGCGATCTATGCCGGGGTGCTAGCGTCGCTGTTCTTCTATTTGAAGCGCACGTCACGGCCACGGGTACAGCAGACCCGTGAAGGTGATGCGGATGTATTGCGGGTGGGCGGGTCGATCTTCTTTGGTGCGGCGCATTACCTGCAGGTGCGCTTGCAGCGTTGCCAGGGGCCACATGTGGTGATCGATGCGCGGCAGGTGAATTTTATCGATTACTCGGGTGTGGATATGTTGCACCGCGAGGCCCGGCGCTTGATGCGAATGGGGGGGAGTTTGACTTTGCACCGGGCCAGGCCGCAGGTGGTCGAGGAGTTGCAAAAGCTGGAGGGTGTTGAATTGTGCCCGATCCGGTTTGAGGAATGACCTGACAATTTTGCCAGTTGTGCCAAAAACAAGGCTGCGGAAAATCAGAGGTATCAACAGCGCAAGGACTGCCTCATGGCGTCTTACACAGGGTTCATGGCCTTGATCCTTTTGTCATCCACTGCCTTCGGCGCAACCAGTGACGAATGCATCACCCAGGCGGAGCAGCGAATTTCCCGGCTCGAGTTGCTGATGAACGAACGGGAGGCCTACACGGGCAAGAAGCAATCGGCCGAGAAAATTGCTCACTATGACGAGCAGATCCGCCTGGAGAAATCTCGCCTCCAGGCGAATGGAGGTCGAGTCAGTTGCGCATCAGTTGACGCCGCAGCTCAGCCAGCACCGGCGCCGTGTCCGGACGCACTCCCCGCCAGATGAAGAAGGCTTCAGCCGCCTGCTCAGCCAGCATCCCCAGCCCATCCAGCACCTTGGCCGCCCCCAGCTTGGTAGCCCACTGGCAAAACGGCGTCGGCTCCTTGCCATACATCATGTCGTAGCAAACCGTGCGCCCGGCCTCGACCAGACTGTCGGCAATCGGCGGCAATTCCCCGGCCAGGCTCGCCGAGGTGGCGTTGATGATCACATCCACCGGCTCCTGCAACCAGGCAAACCCGCTGGCCACCACCGGCCCCAATTCATCGAACTCACGCGCCAGCTGCTCGGCCTTTTCCACTGTGCGGTTGGCGATTACCAGCGACTGCGGCTTGTGCGCCAGAATCGGCTCCAGCACGCCGCGCACGGCGCCGCCGGCACCGAGGATGAGAATGCGTTTACCAGCCAGTTCGACGCCGGCATTCACCGTCAGGTCGCGCACCAGGCCAGCGCCATCGGTGTTGTCGCCCTGCAAGGTACCGTCGGCCAGCTTGCTCAGCGTGTTCACTGCCCCAGCGCGCTGTGCACGAGGGGTCAGGCTGTCGCACAGGCGATAGGCCTCTTCCTTGAACGGCACCGTGACGTTGCCGCCACTGCCTTGCTTGAAGAAGCCGCGCGCGCAATCGCTGAACTCGTCCAGCGGCGCCAGCAGGGTGGTGTATTCCAGGTCCTGGCCGGTCTGCTCGGCGAACAGGCGGTGGATCAGCGGCGACTTGCTGTGGCCGATGGGGTTACCGAAAACGACGTACTGGTCCATGGCGGTTCCTTGGTTGTCCACAGGCTTACTGGCCAAGCCAGTCGCGGTCTTGCAAGAAGTACTCGGTCAGGCGCGCTTCTTCGCTGCCGGGCGCAGCCTTCCAGTCGTAGCCCCAACGTACCTGCGGCGGCAGCGACATGAGGATGGACTCGGTACGGCCACCAGACTGCAGGCCGAACAGGGTGCCACGGTCGTAGACCAGGTTGAACTCCACGTAACGGCCGCGCCGGTATTCCTGGAACTCGCGCTGCTGCGGGGTGTAGGGCGTGTCCTTACGACGCTGGATGATCGGCAGGTAGGCGTTGACGTAGGCATCGCCGATGGCGCGGATGAAGGCAAAGCAGGTGTCGAAATCCCACTCGTTCAAGTCATCGAAGAACAGCCCGCCAATGCCACGTGGCTCACCCCGGTGCTTGAGGTGGAAGTAGCGGTCGCACCAGGCCTTGTAGCGCGGGTACACGTCGGCGCCGAACGGAGCGCAGGCCTGCTCGGCCACGCGGTGCCAGTGGATGCAGTCGTCTTCATTGCCGTAGTACGGGGTCAGGTCGAAGCCACCACCGAACCACCACACAGCTTCTTCACCTTCCTTTTCGGCGATAAAGAAGCGCACGTTGGCGTGGGAGGTAGGCACATGCGGGTTGTGCGGGTGAATCACCAGCGACACGCCCAAGGCCTCGAAACCACGGCCCGCCAGCTCAGGGCGGTGGGCACTGGCCGAGGGCGGCAGACCCGCACCGAACACATGGGAAAAGTTGACCCCGCCTTTCTCGATCACCTTGCCGTCGCCGATCACCCGCGTGCGGCCCCCGCCACCGGCTTCGCGCACCCAGGCGTCCTCGACGAAGCGGGCGCCGCCGTCTTCTGTTTCGAGGGCAGAGCAGATGCGGTCTTGCAGGTCGAGCAGGTAGGCTTTCACGGCCTCGGTGCGGCTAGTCATCGGGTCACCAGGAACGGGCAGGGAAGAATTCGCCGCGTAGCATACCACCGCCAGCGCGCGCGCCGCAGTTGACGGCGATCAAGCAAAGGCGTCCGATAGAAGGCCTTTACCCGATCCCGACGACAGGAGTGCGAGATGGCCAAGCGTATCCAGTTCAGCCAGCATGGCGGCCCGGAAGTGCTGCAGTTTGTGGAGTTCGAACCCGCCCCACCGGGGCCGCAGCAGGTGCGCGTGCGTAACCATGCCATCGGCCTGAACTTCATCGATACCTACTTCCGCAGTGGGTTGTATGCGCCGCCGTCCCTGCCTTCAGGCCTGGGCACCGAGGCTGCCGGTGTCGTCGAGGCCGTGGGCGAAGGCGTCACGCGGCTGAAGGTAGGTGACCGTGTGGCCCATGCCGGTGGCCCCCTGGGGGCGTACAGCGAGGTGCATACGTTGCCGGAGGCCAACCTGGTCAAGCTGCCCGACAGCATCAGCTTCGAGCAGGCAGCGGCGGTGATGCTCAAGGGTTTGACCGTGCAGTACCTGCTGAAACAGACCTATGAGGTGAAGGCGGGTGACGTGATTCTGTTCCACGCGGCGGCTGGCGGTGTGGGTTCGCTGGCGTGCCAGTGGGCCAAGGCCTTGGGCGCCAAACTGATCGGTACCGTGAGTTCTGCCGAAAAGGCCGAGCGGGCCAAGGCGCTGGGGGCGTGGGAAACCATCGACTACAGCCGTGAAGATGTCGCCAAGCGCGTGCTGGAGCTGACCGATGGCAAGAAATGCCCGGTGGTGTACGACGGCGTGGGCGCCGATACCTGGCTGACTTCGCTGGACTGCCTGCAACCGCGTGGATTGATGGTGAGCTTCGGCAATGCCTCGGGCGCGGTGAGCGGGGTGAACCTGGGTATTCTGGCGCAGAAGGGCTCGCTGTATGTCACACGCCCAACGTTGGCGAGCTATGCCAACAATGCCGAGAACACTCAGGCCATGGCCGATGACCTGTTTGCGATGATTGCGAGTGGCAAGCTGGTTGTGGATATCCAGCAGCGGTATCCATTAAGTGAGGCGGCCAAGGCGCAGGCGGAGCTGTCGGCGCGCAGGACCGTGGGGTCGACTGTACTGATCCCCTGAGCCGGGCACTTCACCTGTGGGAGCGGGCATGCCCGCTCCCACAGGGGCCCGAGCCCACCCGCAAGCGCTGTGGATAGATTCAGCCTGGTCGCACCACTTCGCCAGTAGCCAGATTACGAATCACACTCGGATTCTTCCGCCCGCCCAGCGCCCCGCCGAGCACCAGGTCCAACTGGCCATGGAAGTACTGCTCCACCCGCAACCGGGTCTTCGCCGCCGGGCGCCCGCCGGGGTTGCACGAGGTGGAAATCAGCGGCCCCACCAACGCACACAACTCACGCACCACCGGGTGGTCGCTGACCCGCAGCGCCACGGTGTCATGCTGCCCGGTCACCCATTCAGGCAACAGGTCCTGATGCGGCACCAACCAGGTGTTCGGCCCCGGCCAGGTGCTGCCCATGCGGTCGATCCAGTCTTCTGGGAAGTCCTCGAACAGAAAATCGAACTGGCGGATGTTGTCGGCGATCAGGATCAGCCCTTTATCCACAGGCCGCGATTTCAGCGCCAGCAGGCGATACACCGCGTCCTCGTTCCACGGGTCGCAGCCCAGGCCCCAGACCGCTTCCGTCGGGTAGGCGATCACCGCGCCCGCCCGTACCTCACGTGCGGCTTGTTGCACACGAAAACTGCTCACCATTGCTGTCTCTCCGCCTATATACCTTGCTTGTGTGCAGTGTACTTAGCCCGCACGGGCAAACCAACGCCCGGCTTCATTGCTGACCCGGCCTTCCAGCTCCAGCTCGGTCAGTTGCGCCAGCACTTCGGCGAGCGGCAGCTCGCTGCAATGCGCCAGGCTTTCGCTGGTTTGCGGCGCGGCATGCAGCAGGGCAAGCAGGGGATGGTCGAATTTGTCCACAACGGCGGGCGGCAGGTTTTGCCAGCCCTGCAAGCTTTCGAGGATCTGATCCACGCTTTCCACCAGCAGCGCGCCATCGCGGATCAACTGGTGGCAGCCCTTCGAACCCGGGTGGTGAATGGAGCCCGGAATCGCATACACCTCGCGGCCTTGCTCAGCCGCCAGGCGGGCGGTGATCAGCGAACCACTGGCCAGGCTGGCTTCGACCACCAGTACGCCCAGCGACAGCCCACTGATGATGCGATTGCGCCGTGGGAAGTTGCCGGGCAATGGCCCGGCATTCAGCGGGTACTCGGAAACCAGTGCGCCGCCATGGTCGATCATCGCCTGTGCAAGCTCCAGGTGCCGCTGTGGATAAAGTTTTTGCAACCCCGTGCCAAGCACGCCAATCGTACCCCCACCAGCCTGCAACGCAGCCCGATGAGCGGCACCATCGATACCCACAGCCAAGCCGCTGGTGATAATAAAACCGGCCTGCACCAGGTAGCGGGAAAATGCCGCAGCGGTGTCGAGCGCCGGTGGTGTGGCACGCCTGCTGCCCACAATAGCCAACTGTGGACGTTCGAGCAACGCAGGTTCGCCAGCCACGAAAAGCAGCGGTGGCGCATCGTCGATTTCCGCCAGCAATGCAGGGTAATCGGGGCCGTCCCACATCAGTAAATGCTGGCCAGGTCGCTCTAGCCAGGCCATTGCGGCCAGTGCGCCATCGCGCACTTCGGCACTGCGTCGCGCGTCAATGGTGATCTGTGGGATGCCCAGTGCACGCCAGGCCGAACCCGGTGCACTGAGTGCAGAGGAGGCACTGCCAAAGGCATCGAACAACGTGCGAAAACGTCGCAGTCCCATCCCGGTCAGGCAGTGCAGGCGTAATCGTGCATCCAGTTCGGCAGGCGAACAGAGCGACGAATGGTGAATTGGCATAGGGATCATCCTTGATCGAAATAGGGCCATTTACGTGGCACAACCTGTGGATAACTCTGTGAGTAACACTTTGAAAAGCTGTCCATTGATTGAAGGCTATCAAGCCCATAAACACCCTAGACGAGCTTGCCAGGTGCCGAAATCCTCGTTTCCCTTTATTATGTGTGCTCAGTTTTCAACCGAACGCACAGTGACTGCCTGACCTTATGGCCATCTTGAACATTCTCGAATTCCCGGACCCGCGCCTGCGCACCATCGCCAAGCCGGTGACGGTGTTCGACGACGCCCTGCGTCAGCTGATCGACGACATGTTTGAAACCATGTACGAAGCCCCTGGCATCGGCCTGGCCGCCACCCAGGTGAACGTGCACCTGCAGGTCGTGGTCATGGACCTCAGCGAAGACCGCAGCGAGCCGCGCGTCTTCATCAACCCCACGGTCGAAGAGCTGACCCATGACATGGGCCAATATCAGGAAGGCTGCCTGTCGGTACCGGGCTTCTACGAGAACGTCGACCGCCCGCTGCGCGTACGGGTCAAGGCCCAGGACCGGGACGGCAAGCCGTACGAGCTGGAATGCGAAGGCCTGCTGGCGGTGTGCGTGCAGCACGAATTCGATCACCTCAACGGCAAGCTGTTCGTTGACTACCTGTCGCAGCTCAAGCGCGACCGGATCAAGAAGAAGCTGGAAAAGCAGCACCGCCAGCAAGCCTGATCCCCACCTTCCAGAAGGCTTGCTCCGGCAAGCCTTTTTCTTTTTTGAAGCGAGAACTCCATGCGCATCGTCTTTGCAGGCACTCCAGAGTTTGCCGCCGAACACCTCAAGGCCCTGCTCGACAGCCCGTACGAAATCGTGGCTGTCTACACCCAGCCTGACCGCCCTGCCGGCCGTGGCCAGAAGCTGATGCCAAGTGCGGTCAAGGCGCTGGCCGTGGCCCATGACATCCCAGTGTTCCAGCCGCAAACCCTGCGCAACGCCGACGCACAGGCTGAACTGGCCGCACTGAAGCCGGACCTGATGGTGGTGGTCGCCTATGGCCTGATCCTGCCGCAGGTGGTGCTGGATATCCCCCGCCTGGGCTGCATCAACAGCCATGCCTCCCTGCTGCCACGCTGGCGCGGTGCCGCACCGATCCAGCGCGCCGTGGAAGCCGGCGACGCCGAGAGCGGTGTGACCGTGATGCGTATGGAAGCAGGCCTGGACACCGGCCCGATGCTGCTCAAGGTAGTCACCCCGATCAGCGCCGAAGACACCGGCGGCAGCCTGCACGACCGCTTGGCCGAGATGGGCCCGCCAGCAGTCGTCCAGGCCATTGCCGGCCTGGCCGACGGTTCGCTGCAAGGCGAAGTTCAGAACGACGCCCTGGCCACCTACGCGCACAAGCTGAACAAGGACGAAGCACGCATCGACTGGAGCCGCCCGGCCGTCGAGCTGGAACGCCTGATCCGTGCCTTCAACCCGTGGCCGGTTTGCCACAGCTCCCTCGATGGCGAAAGCGTGAAAGTGCTGACCGCCAACTTGTCCACAGCGACAGGCACCCCCGGCGAGATCCTCTCCGCCAGCAAGGACGGCCTGGTGGTCGCCTGCGGTGACCAGGCCCTGAGCCTGACCCGCCTGCAACTGCCCGGCGGCAAGCCGCTGAACTTCAGCGACCTGTTCAACAGCCGTCGCGAGAAATTCGCCGCCGGCAAGGTGCTGGGCCAATGAACCCACGCCTCGCCGCCGCCCGTGCCCTTGCCGCTGTACTTAGCGGCAAGGCTTCGCTGAACAGCTCGCTGCCGGCGCAACTGGACAAGGTCGACGAGCGCGACCGTGGCCTGACCCAGGACCTGGCGTTCGGCACCGCACGCTGGCAGCCTCGCCTCGACCTGCTGGCCGCGCAACTGCTGCAAAAGCCGTTCAAGGCCGCCGATGCCGATGTGCAGGCGCTGCTGCTGGTCGGCCTGTATCAGTTGTTCTACACCCGTATTCCCGCCCACGCCGCCATCGGCGAAACCGTCGGCTGTGCCGACAAGCTGAAGAAACCGTGGGCCAAAGGGCTGCTCAATGCCGTACTGCGCCGCGCCCAGCGCGAAGGCGAGGAGCTGTTGGCAAGCATGGAGCGCGACCCGGTGGTACGCACCGCCCACCCGCGCTGGCTGCAGAAATCGCTGAAAGCGTTCTGGCCGGAGCAGTGGGAAGCCATCTGCGCCGCCAATAACGCCCACCCACCGATGATTTTGCGAGTAAACCGCCGTCATCACAGCCGCGATGCCTATTTGGCCCTGCTGGCCGAAGCTAGCGTGGCCGCCAGTGCCTGCCAGTTCAGCCGTGACGGCATCGTGCTGGCCGAAGCCTGCGACGTACGTGGCCTGCCAGGCTTTGCTGAAGGCTGGGTGAGCGTGCAGGACGAAGCCGCGCAACTGTCTGCCGACCTGCTTGAACTGGCCCCCGGCCAACGCGTGCTGGACGCCTGCTGTGCACCCGGAGGCAAAACCTGCCACCTGCTCGAAGCCGAATCTGGCCTGGCCCACGTAGTGGCCATCGACCTTGAAGCCAAGCGCCTGACCCGCGTACGCGAGAACCTCGACCGCCTCAAACTCGACGCCGAGCTGATCGCCTGCGATGCCCGCGACACCGCCAGCTGGTGGGACGGCAAGCCGTTCCAGCGCATCCTGCTCGACGCCCCGTGCTCGGCCACTGGCGTGATCCGCCGCCACCCGGACATCAAGCTGACCCGTCAGGCCGACGACATTCCGGCCCTGGCTTCGCTGCAAGGCGAGCTGCTGGATGCCCTGTGGCCGACCCTGGAAGTGGGCGGCATGCTGCTGTACGCCACCTGCTCCAGCCTGCCGACCGAGAACACCGAAGTGATCGACGCCTTCCTGGCCCGCACCCCGGGCGCCCGTGAGCTGGACCTGGCAACCGAGGCCGGGCTGCGCCAGCCCCACGGTCGCCAGCTGCTTGCCCAGGAAGGCGGCCACGACGGTTTCTACTATGCCAAGCTGATCAAGATCGCCGCCTCGCGCGGATAAGAACAAAAGGTAGGGAGTAGCGGATGAAGATCATCATCCTCGGCGCAGGCCAGGTAGGCGGTACGCTGGCAGAGCACCTGGCCAGCGAAGCCAACGACATCACCGTGGTCGACACCGATGGCGACCGCCTGCGCGACCTGGGCGACCGCCTGGACATCCGCACCGTGCAAGGCCGCGGCTCGCTGCCGACGGTGCTGCGCCAGGCAGGCGCTGACGACGCCGACATGCTGGTAGCGGTGACCAACAGCGATGAAACCAACATGGTCGCCTGCCAGGTAGCCTATTCGCTGTTCCACACCCCGACCAAGATCGCCCGGGTACGCGAGTCGGCCTACCTCACCCGCGAAGAGCTGTTCGACAACGACCATATCCCGGTCGACGTGCTGATCAGCCCTGAGCAGGTGGTGACCAACTACATCAAGCGCCTGATCGAACACCCAGGCTCGCTGCAGGTGATCGACTTCGCCGAAGGCAAGGCCCAGTTGGTGGCGGTAAAGGCTTACTACGGTGGCCCGCTGGTCGGCCAGCAACTGCGCCAGATTCGTGCGCACATGCCCAACGTCGATACCCGCGTGGCGGCCATCTTCCGCCGCGACCGGCCGATCACCCCACGGGGCGACACGGTAATCGAAGCCGACGACGAAGTGTTCTTCATTGCCGCGAAGAAGGACATCCGCGCCGTGATGGGCGAGCTGCGCCGCATCGACGAAACCAACAAGCGCATTGTCATCGCCGGGGGCGGGCAGATCGGCGAACGCTTGGCCGAGGCCATCGAAAGCCGCTACCAGGTGAAGATCATCGAGATGAGCCCGGCCCGTTGCCGGCACCTCTCCGATACCCTGGAAAGCACTGTGGTGCTGCAGGGCAGCGCGTCGGACAAGGACCTGATGCTCGAAGAGAACATCGCCGACGCCGATATTTTCCTGGCCCTGACCAACGACGACGAAGCCAACATCATGTCGTCGCTGCTGGCCAAGCGCCTGGGCGCGGGCAAAGTGATGACCATCATCAACAACCCGGCCTATGTCGACCTGGTGCAGGGCGGCGATATCGACATTGCCATCAGCCCGCAGCTGGCCACCATCGGCACCCTGCTCGCGCACGTGCGCCGTGGCGACATTGTCAGTGTGCACTCGCTGCGCCGTGGCGCAGCCGAGGCCATCGAAGCGGTGGCGCACGGGGATTCGAAGTCGAGCAAGGTGGTGGGCAAGGCGATCGAGGATATTGCCCTGCCGCCGGGCACCACCATTGGCGCGATCATTCGTGACGAAGAGGTGATGATTGCCCACGACGACACCATGATCGAGTCGGGTGACCATGTGATCCTGTTCGTTGTGGATAAAAAGCATATTCGGGATGTGGAAAAGCTGTTCCACGTCGGCTTGAGTTTCTTCTAGGAGAAGAGGGCATGCGCGAATCGCTGGAGAAGATGCTGGCCAAGGGTGTGGATAACCCGCTGCTGAGGTTTGGCTTGGGCAAGGCCTGGCTGGATGAAGGCAACGGCGCTGAAGCGGCGGAGCACCTAGCTCGGTGTGTTGAGCAGGATCCGAAGTACTCCGCAGCCTGGAAGCTGCTGGGCAAGGCGCATCAGTTGCAGGGTGACCTGGCAGCGGCGCGCAAAGCCTGGGAGGAGGGGATCGAGGCAGCTCTTGCCCATGGGGACAAGCAGGCCGAGAAAGAGATGACCGTTTTCCTCAAGAAGCTCAACAAAGCATCGGGTTGACGCGGTCCCTGTAGGAGCGGGTTCACCCGCGAATGCGATGTTGGATTTACCGACGCATTCGCGGGTAAACCCGCTCCTACAGGGGACGGTGAAAGGCTTAATACCAGCGTGGCTCGCCCGCCGGGCGCTTCTTGAAGCGCTTCATGCTCCACATGTACTGGCTCGGGTACTCGCGCACATAGCGCTCGACCACCTTGCTCATCGCCGCCGCCGACTCGGTCACGTCAGTGCTATACATCGCCTCCGGCGCCGCCTCCAGGAACACCTTGAAGCCCGAGCCATCCGGCAGCCGCAGCGCATGCAGGAACACCCCCACCGCCTTGCCACCGGCCAGCATGTTCGGCACGAACTTGCTGGTCAGCGCCTGGGTACCGAGAAACGGCACGAACACGCCCGCCGATTCCGCCGGCTCCGGGTCGGCAGGGATGCCCACCTGGCCACCCCGGCGCACTTCCTTGATCACGCTGAGAATGCCTTCCTTGGTCGAAGGCGCCACGCGGTTGCCCATCTGCACGCGCTGCTCGCGCAGCAGGTCATCCACCGCCTTGAGCTTGGGTGGGCGGTAAAAGATGATTGGTTTGCACTGGTTGCAGTAGAAGTGGTTCAGCACTTCCCAGTTACCCAGGTGGCTGGTAATGCCCACCACACCCTTGCCCGAAGCCAGGGCCTGTTCCAGCACTTCCAGGCCGTGCACTTCCTTGACCAGCTCCAGCGAGCGCTGTGGCGGCCAGATCCAGGCACAGGCACTTTCGACAAAGGACTTACCAATATCCCGTAGTGCCTGGCCAACCAGTTGCTCACGGGCAACCGGGTCCATCTCCGGGAAACACTTGGCCAGGTTGATGCGCACCACGTTGCGCGAACTGTTGGGGATCTTCCACATCAGCCAGCCAATACCCGCGCCGACGCGCTGTACAGCGCCCCAGGGCAGCTTGGCAAACAGGCGCAGCACCCCGACCATCAGGGCGCCCTTGAACTTTTCCACAGGCGAATTCCTTATTTCAGCAAGGCGCGCATTGTAACCCCTCAGCGCAACAAGGCGGCGTAGCGATCGCAATCGGTGGTGTGGTCCATGACCATGCCGGTGGCCTGCATGAAGGCGTAGCAGATGGTCGGGCCGACGAAAGTGAAGCCGGCTTTCTGCAGGGCCTTGCTCATGGCCTTGGCTTCATCGGTGACCGCCGGCACATCGCTACGGCCCGCGAAATGGTTGACCTTCGGCTCCCCGCCAACGAACGACCATAACCACTCGGCAGGGTTATCCACAGCCAGCCAGGCCTGCGCGTTGCGCCGGGCGGCCTTGAGTTTGAGCCGGTTGCGGATGATGCCGGCATCCTGCATCAGTTCTTCGATGCGTTCGTCGCTCATGGCGGCCAACTGCACAGGGTCGAAGCCGTACATCACCTCGCGATAACGCTCGCGTTTGCGCAAAACAGTGATCCACGAAAGCCCCGCCTGGAACCCTTCAAGCAAAAGCATCTCGAAGAGCAACGCCGGGTCGCGCTGTGGCGTTCCCCATTCCTGGTCATGGTAGGCCTGGTACAACGGATCGTCGGTACACCAAAAGCAGCGTGGCATAAGGCTCCAATGAGTAGAGGGCGAGGCGAATCAGGTTATACTCCCGCTCTTTACATCCGCATCCCCAGATACAGGTGAATTTCGTGAGCCAGCCTACGCCAGCCGTGCGTACCTTCCAAGACCTGATCCTCGCCCTGCAAAACTACTGGGCAGCTCAAGGTTGTGTGGTGCTTCAGCCCTACGATATGGAAGTAGGCGCCGGCACTTTCCACACCGCAACATTCCTGCGCGCCGTGGGTCCAGAAACCTGGAACGCCGCCTACGTGCAGCCCAGCCGTCGCCCTGCCGACGGGCGGTATGGCGAGAACCCCAACCGCCTGCAGCACTACTACCAGTTCCAGGTGGTGCTCAAGCCAAACCCGGCCAACTTCCAGGAGCTGTACCTCGGCTCGCTGAAAGCCATCGGCCTGGACCCGCTGGTGCACGACATCCGCTTCGTCGAAGACAACTGGGAATCGCCAACCCTCGGCGCCTGGGGCCTGGGCTGGGAAATCTGGCTGAATGGCATGGAAGTCACCCAGTTCACCTACTTCCAGCAGGTAGGCGGCATCGAGTGCTACCCGGTCACCGGTGAAATCACCTATGGCCTGGAGCGCCTGGCCATGTACATCCAGGGCGTCGACTCGGTGTACGACCTGGTGTGGGCCGATGGCCCGTTCGGAAAGGTCACCTATGGCGACGTGTTCCACCAGAACGAAGTGGAGCAGTCGACCTACAACTTCGAACACGCCAACGTCGACAAGCTGTTCGAACTGTTCGACTTCTACGAAAGCGAAGCCAACCGCCTGATCAAGCTGGAGCTGCCGCTGCCGACCTACGAAATGGTCCTGAAGGCCTCGCACACCTTCAACCTGCTGGACGCCCGCCGCGCCATCTCGGTAACCGAGCGCCAGCGTTACATCCTGCGTGTACGTACCCTGGCCCGGGACGTGGCGCAAAGCTATCTGCAAGCCCGCGCACGCCTGGGCTTCCCGATGGCCACCCCTGAACTGCGTGACGAAGTGTTGGCTAAGCTGGAGGCTGCACAATGAGTGCTCAAGATTTCCTGGTAGAACTGGGCACCGAAGAGCTGCCACCGAAAGCCCTCGCCAGCCTCGGCGAAGCCTTCCTGGCCGGTATCGAGAAGGGCCTGCAAGCTGCTGGCCTGAACTACACCGGCAAGCAGGTTTATGCCGCACCGCGTCGCCTGGCCGTGCTGATTCGCCAACTGGACGTGCAGCAGCCTGACCGCAGCATCAATATCGACGGCCCACCCCTGCAGGCTGCTTTCAAAGACGGCGAGCCGACCCAGGCTGCCCTGGGCTTCGCCAAGAAGTGTGGCGTGGAGCTGGCCGAAATCGACCAGAGCGGCCCCAAGCTGCGCTTCTCCCAGCACATACCAGGCAAGGCCACTGCCGGCCTGCTGCCGACCATCGTCGAAGATTCGCTCAACGACCTGCCCATTCCCAAGCGCATGCGCTGGGCGGCCAGCCGTGAAGAGTTCGTGCGCCCGACCCAATGGCTGGTAATGTTGCTGGGCGACCAGGTGGTCGACTGCACCATCCTGTCGCAGAAGGCCGGCCGTGAATCCCGTGGTCACCGCTTCCACCACCCGGAGAACGTGGTCATCACCACCCCGGCCAACTACGTCGAAGACCTGCGCAAAGCCTACGTGCTGGCCGACTTCGCCGAGCGTCGCGAGCTGATCAGCAAGCGTACCGCCGAGCTGGCCATGCAGCAGGAAGGCACTGCCATCGTGCCACCGGCGCTGCTGGACGAAGTGACTGCCTTGGTCGAGTGGCCAGTGCCGCTGGTGTGCTCGTTCGAGGAGCGCTTCCTCGAAGTGCCGCAGGAAGCCCTGATCACCACCATGCAGGACAACCAGAAGTACTTCTGCCTGCTGGACAGCGAAGGCAAGCTGCTGCCGCGCTTCATCACCGTGGCCAACGTTGAAAGCCGCGACCCGAAGCAGATCGTGCAAGGCAACGAGAAGGTCGTGCGCCCACGCTTGACCGACGCCGAGTTCTTCTTCAAGCAAGACAAGAAGCAGCCGCTGGAAACCTTCAACGAGCGCCTGAAGAACGTGGTGTTCCAGGCCCAGCTGGGCACTGTGTACGACAAGGCCGAGCGCGTTTCCAAACTGGCTGCCTTCATCGCCCCGCTGATCGGCGGCGACGCCCAGCGTGCTGGCCGTGCCGGCCTGCTGTCCAAGTGCGACCTGGCCACCGAGATGGTTGGCGAGTTCCCTGAAATGCAGGGTGTTGCCGGTTACTACTACGCGCTCAACGACGGTGAGCCGGAAGATGTGGCCCTGGCCCTGAACGAGCAGTACATGCCGCGCGGGGCTGGCGCCGAGCTGCCGCAGACCCTTACCGGGGCTGCCGTGGCCATCGCCGACAAGCTCGATACCCTGGTGGGTATCTTCGGTATCGGCATGCTGCCAACCGGCAGCAAAGACCCGTACGCCCTGCGCCGTGCTGCCTTGGGTGTGCTGCGTATCCTGATCGAGAAGCAGCTGGACCTGAACCTGACCGGTGCGGTCGAGTTCGCGGTCAAGCAGTTCGGTGCCAAGGTCAAGGCTGCCGGCTTGTCGGAGCAGGTGCTGGAATTCATCTTCGACCGCCTGCGTGCCCGTTACGAAGACGAAGGTATCGATGTGGCCACCTACCTGTCGGTGCGTGCCCTGCAACCAGGTTCTGCCCTGGACTTCGACCAGCGCGTACAGGCCGTGCAGGCCTTCCGCAAGCTGCCGGAAGCCGAAGCCCTGGCTGCGGTGAACAAGCGTGTGTCGAACCTGCTGAGCAAGGCCGAAGGCGCCATCGCCGAACAGGTCGAGCCGAAGTACTTCGACAATGCCAACGAGTTCTCCCTGTACTCGGCCATTCAGCAGGCCGACCAGGCCGTGCAACCGATGGCTGCTGCACGCCAGTACAGCGAATCGCTGGCCCGCCTGGCGGCCCTGCGTGACCCGGTCGACGCCTTCTTCGAGGCGGTGATGGTCAACGCCGAAGACGCCAAGGTACGCGCCAACCGTTATGCCCTGCTCAGCCGCCTGCGCGGTCTGTTCCTGGGTGTGGCCGACATTTCGCTGCTGGGGTAAGCCTTGAAACTGCTGATTCTCGACCGTGACGGGGTGATCAACCATGACTCCGACGCCTATATCAAGACGCTGGAAGAGTGGGTACCGATCCCAGGTTCGGTCGAAGCGATCGCGCAGTTGAGCAAGGCGGGCTGGACGGTGGCAGTGGCCACCAACCAGTCCGGTATTGCCCGTGGCTATTACACACTGGCAACCCTCGAAGCGATGCACGCGCGCCTGCGCGCGCTGGTGGCCGAGCAGGGCGGCGAAGTGGGCCATATCGTGTATTGCCCGCACGGGCCGGACGAGGGCTGCGATTGCCGCAAGCCCAAGCCTGGCATGCTGCGGGCCATCGCCGAGCATTATCAGGTCGGCCTTGAGGGCATCTGGTTTGTTGGCGACAGCAAAGGTGACCTGGAGGCCGCCCTGGCCGTCGGTGCACAACCCGTGTTGGTGAAAACCGGCAAGGGCGAGCGGACCCTGGAAAAAGGTGTCCCTGAAACTACACTGATTTTCGACGATCTGGCAGCTATCGCCAGAGAACTAATTTAATCAGTGCGCCTTCGGGCGCACTTTTCTCAGGCGGGCATGCCCGCAATGGTACAAGCCACTATGTCGATCCTGCAGGCGATCAGAATCTTTCTTTTTTACCTGCTGCTGGGCACCAGTTCGCTGCTGTGGTGCTCGCTGAGCTTTTTCGTCGCGCCGTTCCTGTCGTTCCCCAAGCGCTACAAGTTCATCAACGTATATTGGTGCCGCTGCGCGCTGTTCCTGGTGCGCACCATCCTCGGCATCGACTACAAGATCACCGGCGCCGAGAACGTGCCCAATGAGCCTTGCGTGATCCTGTCGAACCACCAGAGCACTTGGGAAACCTTTTTCCTGTCCCAGTACTTCTCGCCGTTGAGCCAAGTGCTCAAGCGCGAGCTGCTGTATGTGCCGTTCTTCGGCTGGGCCATGGCCATGCTGCGACCGATCGCGATCAACCGCGACAACCCCAAGGAAGCCCTGCGCCAGGTGGCGAGCAAGGGTGACGAACTGCTCAAGCAGAAGACCTGGGTGCTGATTTTCCCGGAAGGCACCCGCGTGCCCTTCGGCACTGTGGGCAAGTTTTCCCGTGGCGGTACCGCTCTGGCGGTAAATGCCGGGCTGCCGGTACTGCCGATTGCCCACAACGCGGGCAAGTTCTGGCCAAAGACGGGTTGGGGCAAACGCTCTGGCACCATCGAGGTGGTCATTGGCGAACCCATGTACGCCAATGGCAGCGGGCCACGTGCCATTGCAGAGCTCAACGACCGCGCCGCAGCGTGGAACGAGGCGACTCAGCGGGCCATGGGTTCGCTGCCGCCAGCAGAGGAAAAACCCCAGGAACAGACAGCTTGATTTTCTGTGGATAACTTGTGAGCAGTTTTTCGATAAAATGCTTAAAGTGATCTCTAAGTAATTGAATTATCTGTTTATTTCTACGTATGACATTTTTCTTAAAATCGTGCATAAGTTTTTTCGGGGCATAAAAAAACCGGCTTTTACAGCCGGTTTTTTTATGCCCTGTGGACAGCATCAGACCTTGTCGATATCCACATCCTTGGTTTCTTTGAGGCAGAAGATCCCCACCACCAGGCTCACCCCGGTCACCAGAATCGGGTACCACAACCCGTAGAAGATATCCCCGGTGTACACCACCAGCGCGAACGAAACCGTCGGTAGGAAGCCGCCGAACCAGCCGTTGCCAATGTGGTAGGGCAGTGACATCGAGGTGTAGCGGATACGGGTCGGGAACAGTTCGACCATTACCGCCGCCAAGGGGCCGTAGGTCATGGTCGCGATCAGAATCATCGCCACGATCAGCACCACCACCATCACCTGGTTGACCTGCGCAGGGTCGGCCTTGGCTGGGTAGCCCGCCTGCTCGATTGCCGCGCGCATGGCGGTTTCGTCGAAGCCATTGATGGCCTTGTCGCCAATATTCACCACTACATCACTGCCCGCCACGCTCACCGATTTGTACGGCAAGCCCTGCTTGACCAGGAACGTCTTGACCTTGTCGCACGGGCTGTCGAAACGCGCCTTGCCCACCGGGTCGAACTGGAAGGTGCAGCCTTGCGGGTCGGCGGTTACCACGATCGGCGCCTGACGGCTGGCAGCATCAATCTGCGGGTTGGCGTAGTGGCTCAGCGCCTTGAACAGCGGGAAGTACAGCACGGTGGCCAGCAACAGGCCGAGCATCAGGATCGGCTTGCGGCCGATACGGTCGGACAACCAGCCAAAGAACACGAAGAACGGCGCACCGATCACCACACTGATGATCAGCAGGGTGTTGGCCTGGGCCGGATCCATCTTCAGCATCTGGGTCATGAAGAACAGCACGTAGAACTGTGCCGTGTAGAAGGTCACGGCTTGCCCGGCGTTGATGCTGAACAGGGCGGTAAGTACCACCTTCAGGTTTGGCCAGGAGGTGAACGACTCACGGATCGGCGATTTGCTGATCTTGCCTTGGGCCTTCATTTTCACGAACGCCGGCGATTCGTGCATGCTCATACGAATCCAGGTCGAGATGGCCAGCAGCACGATCGACAGCAGGAACGGCAGGCGCCAGCCCCAGGTTTCGAACTGGTCGCCGCTGATGTAGCGGCTGCCCAGTACCACCAGAAGCGAAAGCAGCAGCCCAAGGGTGGCGGTGGACTGGATGAAACCGGTGTGGAAGCCACGCTTGCCGGGCGGTGCGTGCTCCGCCACATAAGTGGCAGCACCGCCGTACTCACCGCCCAGCGCCAGCCCCTGCAACATCCGCAGAATCACCAGGATGATCGGTGCTGCGATGCCGATGCTGGCATAGGTGGGCAACAGCCCCACCGCGAAGGTGGACAGGCCCATCAGCACGATGGTGACCAGGAAGGTGTACTTGCGCCCGATCATATCGCCCAGGCGGCCGAACACCAGCGCCCCGAATGGCCGCACCAGGAAGCCGGCAGCAAAGGCCATGAGGGCGAAGATAAAGGCGGTGGTGTCGTTCACCCCAGCGAAGAACTGCTTGCTGATGACCGCTGCCAACGCGCCATAGAGAAAAAAGTCATACCACTCGAAAACCGTCCCGAGGGATGACGCGAAAATGATCTTGCGTTCTTCACGGCGGCTGGAGCTGCTGGCCGCCGCACCCTGCTCTTGGATGTAATCCGACATCGTTGCTGTCCTCGGCCCGCAGGCCACAGTGATTATTCTTGTTGTTCCACTGTCGGCAGCCTCTGACCGCAAGCCGCCGGTACTGCACGCACCCGGTCAGGGCGTCGGTAACGCGTCTTCATTCAGATAGGTTTGGGTCGCAGCTCCTTTGAGAATCAGTTGCGCCGCCTTTTCGGCGATCATGAGGGTGGGTGAGCAGGTATTGCCGGAAGTGATCTGCGGCATGATGGAAGCATCCGCTACGCGCAGGCCGGGAATGCCGTGTACGCGCAGCTGGTTATCCACAACATCCAGTGCGCCGGAGCCCATGCGGCAGGTACCGACCGGGTGGAAGATGGTGGTGCCGATTTTGCCAGCGGCCTCGAACAGTTCTTCCTCGGTTTGCAGGCCCGGGCCCGGCAGGTATTCCTTGGGTTCGAACGCCGCGAGGGCAGGGGACTGGACGATACGCCGGGTAAGGCGAATGGCATCGGCAGCGACGCGCAGGTCCTGTGGGTCGCTGAGGTAATTGGGGTCGATCAGCGGCGTGCTGTTCATGTCGGTGCTGCGGATGTCGATACGCCCGCGGCTGGCCGGGCGCAGGTTGCACACCGAAGCGGTGAAAGCCGGAAACTGATGCAACGGCTCACCGAAGCGCTCCAGTGACAGCGGTTGCACATGGTACTGCAGGTTGGCAGTGGCCTGATCCGGGCTTGAACGTACAAATGCACCCAGTTGACTCGGCGCCATGGCCAGCGGGCCACTGCGGTCATAGAGGTAGCGCAGGCCCATACCCATCTTGCCCCACAGGCTGTTGGCCATCTGGTTCAAGGTGCGGGTGTTGCGGATCTGGTAGATCAGACGCAGTTGCAGGTGGTCCTGAAGGTTGCCGCCCACCCCCGGCATATCGTGGCGTACACCGATACCCAGGCCTTCCAGCAGCTGACGCGGGCCGATGCCTGAGCGCTGCAAAATGCCAGGTGAACCGACGGCGCCAGCACACAGGATGATCTCGCGACGCGCCGCAAACTCGTGCCAGGCGCCTCGCCAAAACGCTTTCACGGCGCGCGCCCGGGTATTGTTGAGCAGTACCTGGTCAACCTGTACGCCCGTCAGCACGGTAAGGTTGGCGCGGTCCCTGATCGGTCGCAGGAAGGCTTTGGAGGCGTTCCAGCGCACGCCGCTGCGCTGGTTGACCTGAAAGTATCCACAGCCTTGGTTGTCGCCGGTGTTGAAGTCGTCGACTTTACCGATGCCACTTTGCTCGGCAGCATCACGGAAGGCATCGAGGATCGGCCAGCTGTAGCGCTGGCGTTCGACCCGCCACTCACCTCCACCGCCATGGTGCTCGCTGGCGCCGGCAAAGTGGTTTTCGCTGGCCTTGAACAGCGGCAGCACATCCTTCCAGGCCCAGCCGTCATTGCCTTGCTCGGCCCAGCGGTCATAGTCAGCGGCCTGGCCACGCATGTAGATCATGCCGTTGATCGAAGAACAACCACCGAGAACCTTGCCACGCGGGTAGCCCAGGGCGCGACCGCCAAGGCCAGGCTGGGCCTCGGTCTTGAAGCACCAGTCGGTGCGCGGGTTGCCGATGCAATAGAGATAGCCGACGGGAATGTGAATCCAGGGATAATTGTCGCGACCACCCGCTTCCAGCAGCAGAACGCGGCAGGAAGGGTCGGCGGACAAACGATTGGCCAGCAGGCAACCGGCGGGACCGGCCCCTACGACCACGTAGTCGAAGACAGAATCGGCTGATGGCATGTGCAACCTCGGGCCTGTTTTTTTATTCTTGTCCCGATCCATCTTAGTGAGTAATTTCGCGGAGGAAACACGAGATTTCGCGCAGCCGCTGTGCGTTTTAGCACAGCGACCATCACTGCAACGGCGTGCGCCTGCAAAGGTTCTCGCCGTCTGGATGCATAGGGACAAGCATGTTCGACTGGAACGATCTGCGGTTTTTCCTCGAGTTGCAGCGCAGCGGCCGCTTACTCACTGCCGCCAAGCGCCTCAACACCACCCACAGCACCGTGGCTCGGCACATCGAGAGCATCGAGCAAAGCCTGGGCACCGCGCTGTTCGTGCAGCATGCCCAAGGCTACGAGCTGACCCCCTCGGGCCAGGCCTTGCTCAAACACGCCGAAGCCATGGAAAACGTCGCGCTGTTGGCGCAGGAAGAAATCACCCAGGCCATCACGCCGTTGGGCAAGATTCGCCTGGGGGTGACCGAAGGCATCGGCATCATGTTCTTCACCCCGCGCATGAATGCGCTGTTCGAGCGCTACCCCGGCCTGGAAGTGGAGCTGGTCGCCGTACCGCGTTTCGTCAGCATCCTCAATCGCGAAGCAGAAATCAGCATCCACCTGGAACGGCCTAATGCCGATCTGCTGATCACCCGCAAGCTCACCGACTATCGCTTGGCGCTGTACGCCAGCGAAGACTATCTTGACCGCGCACCACCACTGCGCAACCGCGAAGACCTGGCCCGGCACAACTGGATCGGCTACGTCGACGACCTGCTGTTCAGCCAGGAGCTGCTGTTTCTCAACAGTTTCTGCCGAGCCCCGAACGTGGTGTTTCGCAGCACCAGCGTCATCGCCCAACAGGCCGCTGCCCGTGCCGGCCTGGGCATCGCCGTTTTGCCCAACTACATGGCTCGCCACGACCCGACGCTGCTGCGCGTGCTGCCTGGCGAGACCATCCAGCGCAGCTACTGGATCTGCACCCGCCGCGAGCTGCACAAATCGGTGCGCCTGCGGGTGGTGTGGGACTACCTGCTGGCGCTATGTGCGGCAGAACAGCACGAATTGCTAGCCCAGTAGTGCCTTACCGGCCAGCAGCAAGGCAGCCACCCAACCAGCCACTGCAAACATCTGCTGCAAACGCGGCCCGGCCAGCCTGGCCGTCAATGGCCGTGCCAGCAGCAAACCCAGCACCGCGCCGGCGGCGAATGGGGCGCCTACCTGCCAATGCATGACCCCCGCCAGGCTGGCGCTGACCACACTGCCGGTGGATACCAGGGCGATTACTGCCAGCGAAGTGGAAACGATGCTGGCCATGCGTAAGTTGGTATAGCGGTTCAGCGCAGGGATGATGACGAACCCTCCACCCACACCCAACAGGCCGGACAGTAACCCGGACAACGCCCCGGTGAATGCCAGGGCACGCGCACAGGGAAGGGTCCAGCGCAAGCGGCCCTGCAACGGGTTCAACACACAGGGTTCGATATAGCGATGGGCGTCATTGGCCTCACCGCGCAGCTCCTTGGCAGCCTTGCGCCAGATACGCAGGCAGGCGTACACCAACACACCCGCGAACACCAACTGCAAGGGTGTATTCGGCAAGCGGTGCGCCAGCATCAGCCCGAACGGCGCGGCAACCACACCCACCATCGCAATGAACAGCGCCGCACGATAACGCACCAGCCCCTGTCGTAAGCCCAGCACCGCGCCAACCGCTGCAGCCAGACCTACGGCCAGCAGGCCAACCGGAGCGGCCTCGACCATCGACAGCCCCAGCCCGAACACCAACAAAGGCACTGCGAGAATGCCTCCGCCTGCGCCGGTCAATGCCAGGACCGCGCCGATGATCGCGCCCATGCCCGCCCCCAACAATTGATGTTCGATCACTTCCCACCCTCTGCACCCAACGGCTGCGGCCGAGCCAGCCACTCGCGGCCCTTCAGCATGCCTTGCCAGTACAACGGTGGCAGCGCTTGCGCCTTCAGCAACCAGGCCAGGCGCGTTGGTTTGCGGCCATCCAGCAACCAGCTGGGGAAGCTCGGCGCCAGCTTGCCGCCATAGGTAAACTCGGCCAGGACGATTTTGCCGCGCTCTACAGTCAGCGGGCACGAGCCATAGCCGTCGTACTGGGCGAGGGTAGGCAACCTGCCCAATGCCACCAACACGTTGTTGGCCACGACCGGCGCTTGCTTACGGGCAGCCGCAGCAGTCTTGGCATTGCTGGTGTTGGCCACATCACCCAGGGCATGGATGTTGATGTACTTGCGGTGGCGCAGGGTATGCGGGTCGACATCGACCCAGCCAGCGTTATCGGCCAACGGGCTTTCACGAATGAAGGCCGGCGCCACCTGGGGAGGGACCACATGGAGCATGTCAAAGGCCTCGATGTGCGTTTCGCTGCTGCCGTCGGGCAGGGTGCACACGAAGGTGGCGCGCTTGTTCGGGCCATCCACGGCCACCAGTCGGTGGGAGAAATGGAGGTCCACGGCGTATTTGTCTATGTACTTCATCAGCGCGGGCACATAGTCCGCCACACCGAACAACACAGCACCAGCATTGAAGAAACTGGCTTTCACCGCCCCCAGATGGCCGTGGCGTAACCAGTGGTCGCAAGACAAGTACAACGCCTTCTGCGGCGCGCCCGCACATTTGATCGGCATGGGCGGCTGGCTGAAGATGGCACGGCCTCGCTTGAGCTTCTGCACCAGCTCCCAGGTATAGGGCGCCAGGTCGTAGCGGTAGTTGGAGGTGACACCGTTGCGGCCCAGGGTTTCGCTGAGCCCGTCAATGGCCGCCCAGTCCAGTGTAAGGCCGGGGCAGACTACCAGCTGCTCATAGCTGATGGCGCGACCGTCCTCGAGGACGACCAACTGGCCCAACGGATCGAAAGCCTGCACCCGCGCCTTGACCCAGCGTACCCCGCGCGGAATGGTCGAGGCCATGGTGCGGGCAGTGCTCGGTGCCTTGAACACACCGGCACCGACCATGGTCCAGCCGGGTTGGTAGTAATGCACTTCGGCGGGGTCGATCAAGGCAACGTCCAGCGACGGGTCACGGCTGATAAGGCTGGAAGCGGTAGCGATACCGGCGGCACCGGCACCGACGATGACCACCTTGTGATGGTCGGTATTGGCAGGGGACAACAAGGCAGGCATGGCGGTAAATCCTGGAAATCTGATTATGGGGTAGGGCAGTTACAGCTTGTTCAGCGGAATCTTCAGGTAGCTCACGCCATTCTCTTCCGGCGTGGGGAACTGGCCGCTGCGCATGTTCACCTGCACCGAAGGCAGGATCAGCACCGGCATATCGAGGGTCTTGTCGCGCGCTTCACGCATGGCGACAAAACTGTCTTCGTCGATGCCCTGATGAATGTGGATGTTGCTGGCGCGCTGCTCAGCCACGGTAGTGACGTACTGCATGTCGCGGCCACCCGGTAGGTAGTCGTGACACATGAACAGCCGTGTCTGGTCGGGGAAAGCCAGCAATCGACGGATCGAGCGGTACAGGGTGCGGGCATCGGCACCCGGAAAGTCACAGCGGGCAGTACCGTAGTCGGGCATGAACAGGGTATCGCCGACAAACACCGCAATTTCGCCAGCGTCTTCGATCATGAAGCTCATGCACGCGGGCGTGTGCCCCGGAGTGTGCAGGGCACGGGCATGCAGGTTGCCAATGCGGAAACCTTCCTCGTCTACGAACAGTACATCGAACTGGCTGCCATCCCGGGCAAAGCCGGGCTCAGCGTTGAATAACGCACCGAATACTTTCTGCACCTGAGTGATGTGAGCACCGATAGCGGTGTGGCCGCCCAGCTTTTGCTTCAGGTAGGCAGCCGCCGAGAGGTGGTCGGCATGCACATGGGTTTCCAGCACCCACTGAACGTCAGCGCCCAGCGCCTTCACCCGGTCGATCAACTGGTCCGCCGAGACGGTGCAGGTACGCCCTGATTTGGGATCATAGTCGAGGACGCTGTCGATCAATGCACACTTGCGCGTTTCGCCATCCATGACCAGGTAACTAATGGTTGAGGTCGCCTTGTCGAAGAAGGCTTCCACGTGAAGGTTGTTGCCGATGATCATCACGTTCTCCAGATTATCCACCGCACCTTTTACAGGCGTAGGCAGTGACAGGAGGTTTATCAAGATGCATGCCAGGCTTTTTACTGCGTATGGACCAATGAAATCGGCCAGGTGCCGATAACTGACAGCAATACTGACACCCCTTTTGACAGTCGACTGACAGCCAATGGCAGTGTTTGGCAGTCCTTGTTACCCTGCGCCGGTACTCCATACGGTGCCGTCATGCCTCAAACCCATCCCCTCATCCTAGCGCTGGTTTCCTACCTTGAGCACGATGCCCTGCCGACCATTGTGCTGGACACCGACTACAACATCCTGGCCGCCAACGCCGCCTATCGCCGCCAGTTCGGCCACCACGAGCAAGCCCCGCTGGGCGAAAAATGCCACAAGGTCTCGCATCACTACGCCGTGCCCTGCGACCAGGCCGGCGAGCATTGCCCGATGCGCAAAGCCTGGGACAGCAAGGTGCCGGAGCGGGTATTGCACATTCATCACACGCCACGTGGCCCTGAGCATGTCGATGTCGAACTGCGCCCGATCCTGGATGAGCAGGGAAGGGTGGTGGCCTTTGTTGAGCGCCTGACTACCATCGCCCTCGCATCGGCTCAGCCCCAAGAACAAGGCCTGGTCGGCCGGGCCCCCTCATTCAAGGTTGCCTTGTCCAGCCTGCAGCGCGCAGCCCCGGCGCAGATCCCGGTTTTATTGCAGGGTGAGTCAGGTACCGGTAAAGAGCTGTTCGCGCGCGCGCTGCACATGGGCAGCCCCAGGGCCAACGGCCCATTGGTGGTCGTCGATTGCACCGGCTTGACCGAGTCGTTGTTCGAGAGTGAGTTGTTCGGCTATGAGAAGGGCGCATTCACCGGCGCCAATCAGCGCAAGATCGGCCTGGCTGAGGCCGCGCATGGCGGTACCCTGTTCCTCGATGAAATTGGCGAAGTACCGTTAGCGATGCAGGTGAAACTGTTACGCCTTATCGAGTCCGGCAGCTTCCGCCCGGTGGGCAGCCTGCGCACGGTGCACTCGGACTTCCGCCTGGTTTCGGCCACACACAAACCGCTCAAGCAAATGGTTGCGCAGGGCACCTTCCGTGAAGACCTGTATTACCGCATCAGCGGTTTCCCCATTCGCCTGCCTGCGCTGCGCGAACGTGTAGAAGATCTGCCGCTGCTCGCGCAAAGCCTGTTACAGCGAATGGCTGGCAAGCCTACGCCCAGCCTGAGTGAGGATGCCTTGCAGCAACTTAGGTTACATCCATTTCCGGGCAACATCCGCGAGTTGCGTAACATTCTGGAGCGCGCCCGTTTGTTTGCCGATGACGGGCTGATTCGGCCAGAGCATTTGCCGGAAGATATCGGGCCTACGGAGGTGGTCAAGGGACGCGGCCGTCGCACTGACCTGGGTGAACTGGCGCAGGCGCTGGAGCAGTTCAAGGGCTCACGCAGTGAGCTGGCCAGTCAGCTTGGCATGAGTGAGCGCACGCTGTATCGCCGCTTGAAGTCGCTCGGGCTGAACTAAGCGTGCGTCAGACTTTACCGGACCTTTACCTGCGCCCTGACATAAAAGGGCAAAAATCGTGGTCTGATCAGTTATCCGAATCTGGCAGTCAGTGAACGCCAGGCGTTAACAGGCAGAGGCCCCTCTCAAATGAAGAAAACCCTAACCGTGATCTGCGCCGCGCTCATGCTCAGCGCACCGTTGGCCAGCTTCGCACAACCGGGCCCACCCGACCGGCATGATGATGGCCCATCGCACCAAGGCAACCCGCCGCATGGCCAGCCAAAGCAGCAAGGCCGCCATGACAACGGCCGTGCACCTGAGTACCGCAACCCGAACTTCCGCCCGCAGCAGGGCATGCCTGTGCCTCACCAGCAGTGGCAACGAGGGCATGTGGTTGACCCACACTACCGTGGCGACCGCTACTGGGTGACTGACTGGAAAGCACGCCACTTGTATGCGCCACCACGTGACCATCGCTGGTTGTATGTGAATGGCGACTACGTGCTGGTGGCTATTGCCAGTGGTGTGATCGTTAACATTCTCAGCGGTTACTGATTTTCACGCACTAAAAAGCCCGCATCAGCGGGCTTTTTAGTGCATGGCGGATCACACCTGATCAGAAGTCCAGGTTCGATACCGACAGCGCGTTGCTTTCGATGAAGTCACGGCGCGGCTCGACCGCATCACCCATCAGGGTGTTGAAGATCTGGTCGGCTGCGATCGCATCCTCGATGGTGACCTTGAGCATGCGGCGCACGGTCGGGTCCATGGTGGTTTCCCACAGCTGCTCAGGGTTCATCTCACCCAGCCCTTTGTAGCGCTGGATGGTGTGGCGCTTGGTGGTTTCGTTCATTAGCCAGTCCAGGCCTTCCTTGAACTCGACGATTGCCTTACGGCGCTCACCGCGCTGAACGTAAGCACCTTCGCCCAACAAGCTGGACAGCTTGGCACCAACGTTGACTACGGTACGGTAGTCATTGCTGCCGAAGAAGTCCCGGTTGAAGGTGACATAGCTAGCCAGGCCGTGGGAGGTAACTTCCACTTCTGGCAACCATACGTTGCGCTCTTTGTCTTCGCGCAGGCTGGCTTTGTAAACCAGGCCGGACTTCTGGCTGTTGCTCAGGCGCTCTTGGAACTTGACCAGCCAGGCTTGCATCACAGCGTGGTCACCCAACTGCTCCACAGTCACTTCCGGCAGGTAGATGAAGTGCTCGGTGATGTCTTCCGGATACAAGCGCGACAGGCGCTTGAGGGTTTTCATCACGCTGCGGAACTCATTCACCAGGCTTTCCAGCTGCACACCGGAAACCGCCGGCGCCGACTCGTCCAAGTGCAGGCTGGCATCTTCCAGGGCCGACTGGGTCATGTACTCTTCCATGGCCTCGTCGTCCTTGATGTACTGCTCCTGCTTGCCTTTCTTCACCTTGTACAGCGGTGGCTGGGCAATATAGATGTAGCCGCGCTCGACCAGCTCCGGCAGCTGACGGAAGAAGAAGGTCAGCAGCAGGGTACGGATGTGCGAACCGTCAACGTCAGCATCGGTCATGATGATGATGTTGTGATAACGCAGCTTGTCGATGTTGTACTCTTCGCGGCCGATACCACAGCCCAGCGCGGTGATCAGCGTGCCCACTTCCTGGGACGAGATCATCTTGTCGAAACGTGCTTTCTCAACGTTGAGGATTTTACCCTTCAGCGGCAAGATTGCCTGGGTACGACGGTTACGGCCTTGCTTGGCCGAACCACCGGCGGAGTCACCCTCCACCAGGTACAGTTCGGAAAGGGCAGGGTCCTTCTCCTGGCAGTCCGCCAGTTTACCTGGCAGGCCGGCGATATCGAGCGCACCTTTGCGGCGAGTCATCTCACGGGCTTTACGTGCGGCTTCACGGGCACGGGCAGCGTCGATCATCTTGCCAACGACAGCCTTCGCCTCGTTCGGATTCTCCAGCAGGAAGTCGGCGAAGTACTTGTTCATCTCCTGTTCCACGGCGGTTTTCACCTCCGAGGAGACCAGTTTGTCTTTGGTCTGCGAGCTGAACTTGGGGTCCGGCACCTTCACCGAGATGATCGCGGTCAGGCCTTCACGGGCATCATCGCCAGTGGTTGCCACCTTGTTCTTCTTGGCCAGGCCTTCCTGCTCGATGTAGCTGTTCAGGCTACGGGTCAGCGAGGAGCGGAAGCCCACCAGGTGAGTACCGCCGTCACGCTGCGGAATGTTGTTGGTGAAGCACAGCAGGTTTTCGTTGAAGCTGTCGTTCCATTGCAGAGCAACTTCAACACCCACGCCATCGTCACGCTGGACGTTGAAGTGGAACACCTGGGAGTTGACCGGCGTCTTGTTGGTGTTCAGGTACTCGACGAATGCGCGCAGGCCGCCTTCGTACTTGAAGAACTCTTCCTTACCGCTGCGCTCATCCTTCAGCAGAATGCCAACGCCCGAGTTGAGGAACGACAACTCGCGAATACGCTTGGCCAGGATGTCCCAGCTGAAGTGAATGTTCTTGAAGGTTTCAGCCGAAGGTTTGAAGTGGATGTGGGTACCGGTGGTTTCACTGTCACCGACAACCGCCATAGGCGCTTGAGGAACACCGTGAACGTAAGTCTGTTCCCAGATTTTGCCGCTACGCCGAACGGTCAGCACCAGCTTCTCGGACAGGGCGTTCACGACCGAAACACCTACGCCGTGCAGGCCGCCGGATACCTTGTAGGAGTTGTCGTCGAACTTACCGCCGGCGTGCAGCACGGTCATGATGACCTCGGCTGCGGAAACGCCTTCTTCTTTATGCACGTCGACCGGAATGCCGCGACCGTTGTCGCGCACACTGATGGATTCGTCCGGATGGATAATGACAGTGATGTCATCGCAGTGGCCGGCGAGGGCTTCGTCGATGGAGTTGTCGACCACCTCGAAGACCATGTGGTGCAGGCCGCTACCATCATCGGTGTCGCCAATGTACATGCCGGGACGCTTGCGTACGGCATCCAAACCTTTCAGCACCTTGATGCTGGAGGAGTCGTACGTTTGATTTTCGCTCATGCCTTCACTCCCGATGGTCGTGGGTCTGGGTGATACGGCCTTGTTCCACGTGGAACAAAGCAACTGGCGTTTCCGTCTGCCAGCCTTCCCTCAGTAATTCGTGATCTACACAGGTGATGAACACCTGGCAGCGTAATTCTTCAAGCAAGCGGCACAGCGCGCGGCGATGCTGGTCGTCCAGTTCGGACGGCAAGTCATCCACGAGATAAATACAATGACCGCGGCGAGCCTGACTAACGAGGTGGCCCTGGGCAATGCGCAATGCACACACCACCAGCTTTTGCTGACCACGCGACAGGATGTCGGCTGCATTGTTGGCAGCCAGACGAAGACGCAGATCAGCACGCTGCGGACCGGCCTGGGTATGGCCCATCTGCTGATCGCGAAGGAGAGAGGAGGCGAGTACTTCTTGCAGTTCCCGGTCCTTGTCCCAGCCTCGGTAGTAGCTCAGGGTCAACCCGTCCAGCTCGACCAGTTCGCTCAGGGTTCGCTCGAAGACGGGCTTCAAGGCCTTGATGTAGTTGCGACGGTATTCATCTATTTCCGCGCTGGCCAGGCACAGTTCCCGGTCCCAAGCGGCTTGCGAAGCTGGGTCAAGTGTACCATGACGCAACCATGAGTTCCGCTGTCGCAGCGCCTTCTGCAGCCGCTGCCAGGCTGGCAAGAAGCGAGGTTCCACGTGGAACACCCCCCAATCCAGAAACTGGCGACGAATTTTCGGGGCACCTTCCAACAGGCGGAAACTGTCTGGGTTGATGAGCTGAAGCGGTAACAACTCCGCCAGTTGCGCCGCGCTGCGCGCATTCTGCCCATCAATGCGAATAGTGAACTCCCCCTGGCGCTCCCGGGAGACGCCCAGGTTGCTGGTGCCACCCTCGGTCAACTGCACTTCACCAAACACGGTACAGGCAGCCTGTTCGTACTGGATCACCGGGTTCAGGCGTGTGCTGCGGAAAGAGCGCGCCAGCCCCAACAAATGCACGGCCTCAAGCACGCTGGTCTTGCCGCTGCCGTTGGCGCCATAAAGTATGTTGATACGGGGGGAGGGTAAGAGTGTCACCGGGTGCAAATTGCGCACCGCGGTGACCATGATACGTCGAAGGGACATGTCGCCTGCTATGGGTTACAGACGCATCGGCATGACAACATAGGAAGAATCGTCATTGCCCGCTTCCTGCAGCAGGGCACTGCTGTTGGAATCCGAGAGGATCAGACGAACTTGCTCAGTAGTCATTACGCCCAGCACGTCGAGCAGGTAGCTGACGTTGAAGCCGATTTCCAGCGAGCTACCTTCGTAGTCCACGCTGATTTCTTCCTCTGCTTCTTCCTGCTCGGGGTTGTTGGCCTGGATTTTCAGTTGGCCAGCAGCCAGTTGCAGACGAATGCCACGGTATTTTTCGTTGGAAAGAATCGCAGTACGGCTGAAAGCTTCACGCAAAGCCTGGCGGTCACCGACCACCAGCTTGTCGCCGCCCTTGGGCAGTACGCGCTCGTAGTCCGGGAACTTGCCGTCCACCAGCTTGGAGGTGAAAGTGAATTCACCGGTGGTGGCACGGATGTGATGCTGGCCAAGCACGATGCTGACCATGCCTTCCGGGTCCGTGAGCAAACGCGCGAGCTCCAGGATACCTTTACGTGGCACGATGACCTGATGGCGATCATCTTGCTCGATCGGCGCGGTCATGGAGCACAACGCCAGGCGGTGACCATCGGTGGACACTGCGCGCAGGGTGTTGCGGGACACCTCCAGCAGCATGCCGTTCAGGTAGTAGCGCACATCCTGCTGGGCCATGGCGAAGCTGGTGCGCTCGATAAGCCGGCGCAGCTTGCTCTGTTCCAGATTGCAGGTCAGCGAGCCCGGGCCTTCTTCCACCGTCGGGAAGTCATTGGCTGGCAGGGTGGACAGGGTGAAGCGGCTACGGCCGGCCTTGACCAACAGTTTCTGCTCGTCGACCTTGATATCGATCAGGGCGTCGTTCGGCAGGCTTTTGCAGATGTCCATCAGCTTGCGTGCCGGGACAGTGATTTCGCCGGGCTCAGCCGGCTCTTCCAGTTGCACGCGGCCTACCAGTTCGACTTCCAGGTCGGTACCGGTCAACGACAGTTGCTGGCCTTGCACAACCAGCAATACGTTGGACAGGACCGGCAAGGTCTGACGGCGCTCGACGACACCGGCGACCAGTTGCAGGGGTTTCAACAGGGCTTCGCGTTGAATGGTGAAATGCATGGTCTAGTCCCTTGCCTTCAATTAGCTGCGCAGACGGCCATCAGGTCGTCAGCGTCCGCAGCAGGTTCTTGTAGTCCTCGCGGATGTCCGCGTCGGATTCCTTCAGTTCGTTGATCTTGCGGCAGGCGTGCAGCACAGTCGTGTGGTCGCGACCACCAAACATGTCGCCGATTTCCGGCAGACTGTGGTTGGTCAGCTCCTTCGACAGGGCCATGGCCACCTGGCGTGGACGTGCGACAGAACGTGAACGCCGCTTGGACAACAGATCAGAGATCTTGATCTTGTAGTACTCGGCGACGGTTCGCTGAATGTTATCCACACTGACCAGTTTGTCCTGCAGCGCCAGCAGGTCTTTCAGCGACTCGCGGATCAGTTCGATGGTGATATCGCGGCCCATGAAGTGCGAGTGGGCGATCACCCGCTTCAAGGCACCTTCCAGCTCACGCACGTTGGAGCGGATACGCTGGGCAATGAAGAAGGCCGCATCATGCGGCAGCTCGACCTTGGCCTGGTCGGCCTTCTTCATCAGGATGGCCACGCGGGTTTCCAGCTCGGGTGGCTCGACGGCCACCGTCAGGCCCCAGCCAAAGCGCGACTTCAAGCGCTCTTCCAGGCCTTCGATCTCCTTGGGGTAACGGTCAGAGGTCAGGATTACCTGCTGGCCGCCCTCAAGCAGAGCGTTGAAGGTGTGGAAAAACTCTTCCTGCGAGCGCTCTTTACGGGCAAAGAACTGGATATCGTCGATCAGCAACGCATCCACCGAACGGTAGAAGCGTTTGAATTCGTTGATAGCGTTCAATTGCAGAGCCTTGACCATGTCCGCGACGAAGCGCTCCGAATGCAGGTACACGACCTTGGCGTTCGGGTTCTTCTTCAGCAGGTGGTTACCCACAGCATGCATAAGGTGGGTTTTACCCAGGCCCACACCGCCATAGAGGAAAAGCGGGTTGTAACCATGCTTGGGGTTGTCCGCGACCTGCCAGGCAGCCGCACGCGCCAACTGGTTCGACTTACCTTCGACGAAGGTTTCGAAGGTGAAGGTACGGTTCAGGTAGCTGGTGTGCTTGAGCGCACCTTCAACCTGCACCGTGCGCTGCTCGGCCCGACCACCAACGACGGGTGCCGCAGCCGTTTCGGCCATGGCATCGAAGCTGTCGCGTGCGGACGGTTCGGCAATATCCTCGACCAATACCGTCTCGGCCACCGGCACTGCAACAGGTTCGACCGCAGCTACCGGTACAGGCTTGTGCGCCTGGCCTTGAGCGAGCGAGGCCGCCACGGCAGCACTGACCGGTGCGTTGGGCGCGGCACGCGGAGCCGAGCTGCGACGGCTACCTATCAACAAGGAAAGGGCAGGCGCAATACCGCTGCCGTTTTCACCTAGCAGCTCGAGCAAGCGACCCAGGTACTTTTCATTGACCCAATCGAGAACGAAACGGTTGGGCGCATAGACGCGCAACTCGTCGCCTTCGGCTTCGACCTGTAGCGGACGGATCCAGGTGTTGAATTGCTGGGCAGGCAGTTCATCGCGCAGAAGCTCCACGCACTGCTGCCAAAGTTCCACTGACACGGATATCCCCTGAGTTTGAAAGCCGGATGAGGCAAAAACAAACCGCCATTGTACCGGTCGGGCGGCCAGTTATCCACATGTGGACACGTTAGGAGCCATGACAAAACAGCCATTTATCGACCAAAACGGCCTTGCCGCGTTGTGAATAAGGTCTGTGGATAACCGGCCATGAGGGCTATGCACAACCCTGAGGTCAGACCTGTTGATAACTCACCTGTGGGTAAGTGACATTTTAATCCACAGCTTGCCCGCACGAATGAAACAGGTGCAGCACCGGTTGAGAACACGGTTGTAAAACTCTGTACATGGCGTTATTTGTGGGCTAGAGCAGGTTATCCACAGAAGGTTACCCACATAAGATTTATAAGTTCTTCAGAAAAGCTTTTTATATGTCTCTTCTTTTTTTTCATGTTGTCCCCGATTCGTGTGTCCGATCAAGCACCCCTTGGGGATGAACCGGAAGGCACCGTCCATCCTGTGCTCTATATGGAAAGACTGGTTGGAAATTGACCTATGGGCTTGCTTTCTCTAGAATCGCCGGTCTCTTAAAAAGGGGGCCATCCCGGCCCGTCGTCGACAAACCAGGTAACACGCCATGAAACGTACTTTCCAACCAAGCACCATCAAGCGCGCCCGCACCCACGGTTTCCGTGCCCGTATGGCTACCAAGAACGGCCGCGCTGTTCTGTCGCGTCGTCGTGCCAAAGGCCGTAAGCGTCTGGCCATTTGATTTTTCGGCACAGGTGGTGAGTCAGGACTTCAGTCGGGAAAAGCGACTGCTTACACCCCGACACTTCAAAGCGGTCTTCGACTCCCCAACCGGCAAGGTTCCAGGGAAAAACCTGCTGATCCTTGCTCGCGAGAACGGCCTTGATCACCCAAGGCTCGGCCTGGTGATTGGCAAGAAGAGCGTCAAGCTCGCCGTTCAACGCAACCGCCTCAAGCGCTTGATGCGCGATTCCTTTCGTCTGAACCAGCAAATGCTCGCCGGGTTGGACATCGTGATCGTCGCGCGCAAGGGATTGGGTGAAGTAGAAAACCCGGAATTGCACCAACACTTTGGCAAACTCTGGAAACGCCTGGCGCGCAGCCGGCCAACACCAGCAGTCACCGCCAATTCCGCAGGGGTAGACAGCCAAGATGCGTAAACTGGCGCTCGTTCCGATCCAGTTTTACCGTTATGCCATCAGCCCCCTGATGGCCAACCACTGTCGTTTCTTCCCCAGCTGCTCCTGTTACGCTTATGAAGCCATCGAAAACCACGGCCTCTGGCGTGGTGGGTGGCTAGCCGTTCGTCGCCTGGGGCGTTGTCATCCGTGGAACGACGGCGGTTTCGATCCCGTTCCACCTGCTCCTTCCTCCCGAACTTCTTCGATAGCCGAGTAATCATGGATATTAAACGCACGATCCTGATCGTCGCCCTGGCAATCGTGTCCTACGTCATGGTCCTCAAGTGGAACCAGGACTACGGCCAGGCTGCCCTGCCGACTCAGAATACTGCTGCCAGCACTGTTGCCCCGGGCTTGCCGGATGGCGTACCGGCCGGTAATGCCGGCGCCAGCGCCGATGTACCGAGCGCCAACGCCGAAACCAGCACAGCCGAACTGGCACCCGTTGCAGTCAGCAAGGACCTGATCCGGGTCAAGACCGATGTTCTGGACCTGGCTATCGATCCGGTCGGTGGTGACATCGTCCAGCTGAACCTGCCGAAGTTCCCACGTCGCCAGGACCACCCGGACATTCCGTTCCAGCTGTTCGACAACGGTGGTGAGCGTGTCTACCTGGCACAAAGCGGCCTGACCGGTGCCAATGGCCCGGATGCCCGCCCTGCCGGTCGCCCGCTTTACGCAGCCGACCAGAAGGGTTACCAGCTGGCTGATGGCCAGGATCAACTGGTGGTCGACCTGAAGTTCAGCGACAACGGCGTCAACTACATCAAGCGCTTCAGCTTCAAGCGTGGTGAGTACGACCTGAATGTCAGCTACCTGATCGACAACCAGAGCGGTCAGGCCTGGAGCGGCAACATGTTTGCCCAGCTCAAGCGTGACGCCAGCTCCGATCCGTCGTCGAGCACCGCTACCGGCACCGCAACCTACCTGGGCGCCGCCCTGTGGACAGCTTCCGAGCCTTACAAAAAGGTCTCGATGAAGGACATCGACAAAGGTAGTTTGAAAGAAAATGTGTCCGGCGGCTGGGTTGCCTGGCTGCAGCACTACTTCGTGACCGCCTGGATTCCGGCCAAGTCGGACAACAACGTTGTCCAGACCCGCAAGGACAGCCAGGGCAACTACATCATCGGCTACACCGGCCCAGTCATCAGCGTGCCTGCTGGCGGCAAGGTCGAAACCAGCGCCATGCTGTACGCCGGTCCGAAAATCCAGTCCAAGCTGAAAGAGTTGTCCCCAGGCTTGGAACTGACCGTCGACTACGGCTTCCTGTGGTTCATTGCCCAGCCGATCTTCTGGCTGCTGCAACATATCCACAGCTTGCTGGGTAACTGGGGCTGGTCGATCATCGTACTGACCATGCTGATCAAAGGCCTGTTCTTCCCGTTGTCGGCTGCAAGCTACCGTTCGATGGCACGTATGCGTGCTGTTGCGCCGAAGCTCGCCGCGCTGAAGGAACGCTTCGGTGACGATCGCCAGAAGATGTCCCAGGCGATGATGGAGCTGTACAAGAAAGAGAAGATCAACCCGCTGGGCGGCTGCCTGCCGATCCTGGTACAAATGCCGGTATTCCTGGCCCTGTACTGGGTACTGCTGGAAAGCGTTGAAATGCGCCAGGCCCCATGGATGCTGTGGATTACCGACCTGTCGATCAAGGATCCGTTCTTCATCCTGCCGATCATCATGGGCGCCACCATGTTCATCCAGCAGCGCCTGAACCCGACCCCACCGGATCCGATGCAGGCCAAGGTGATGAAAATGATGCCGATCATCTTCACCTTCTTCTTCCTGTGGTTCCCGGCTGGCCTGGTGCTGTACTGGGTTGTGAACAACTGCCTGTCGATCACTCAGCAGTGGTACATCACCCGCAGCATCGAGGCAGCCAGCAAAAAAGCTGCTGCTTGACAGGCTACTGCGCTAGCCTGTGAATAAAAAACGCCCCCTAGTGGGGCGTTTTTGCTATCTGTCGTTTTTGTCGTAGAGGCTTTCGAGCATGAACACTGTGCGTGAAACCATCGCCGCCATCGCTACCGCCCAAGGCCGCGGCGGGGTGGGTATTGTCAGGTTGTCCGGGCCTCTGGCTGCCAAGGCCGGCCAGTTGATCACCGGCCGTACACTCACCCCTCGGCATGCCCATTACGGCCCGTTCCGCGACGATGAAGGGCTTGTACTGGATGAGGGCATCGCGCTGTTCTTCCCGGGGCCGAATTCGTTCACAGGCGAGGATGTGCTCGAACTGCAGGGCCACGGCGGACCTGTGGTCCTGGACATGTTGCTGCAGCGCTGTGTACAAGTCGGCTGCCGCCTGGCCCGCCCGGGCGAATTCAGCGAGCGTGCGTTCCTCAATGACAAACTTGACCTCGCCCAGGCCGAAGCTATTGCCGACCTGATCGAGGCCAGTTCCAGCCAGGCGGCGCGTAACGCCCTGCGTTCGCTGCAGGGGGAGTTCTCGAAACGTGTGCACAGCCTTACCGAAGCGTTGATTGCCCTGCGCATCTACGTCGAGGCGGCTATCGACTTCCCGGAAGAAGAAATCGACTTCCTTGCCGATGGCCACGTGCTGTCGATGCTCGATGCCGTACGCAGCGAGTTATCCACTGTGCAGCGCGAGGCCGGGCAGGGCGCCTTGCTGCGTGACGGCATGACGGTGGTCATCGCCGGCCGGCCGAATGCGGGCAAGTCGAGCCTGCTGAACCAGCTTGCTGGCCGGGAAGCGGCCATTGTCACCGACATTGCCGGTACCACCCGGGACATCCTGCGGGAACATATCCACATCGACGGCATGCCACTGCACGTCGTCGATACGGCCGGTTTGCGCGATACCGACGACCATGTGGAAAAGATCGGCGTGGAACGCGCCCTGAAGGCCATTGGCGAGGCTGACCGTGTGTTGCTGGTGGTCGACTCCACCGCGCCCGAGGCCAGCGACCCGTTCGCTTTGTGGCCGGAATTTCTCGACCAGCGGCCAGACCCGGCCAAGGTCACGCTGATTCGCAACAAGGCCGACCTGAGTGGTGAGCGGGTAGCGCTGGAGCAGTGTGATGACGGCCATGTGACGATCACCCTCAGCGCCAAAGGGGACGATGCAGGGCTGCAACTGCTGCGCGACCATCTGAAGGCCTGCATGGGTTACGAACAGACTGCAGAGAGTGGTTTCAGTGCCCGTAGGCGCCATCTGGATGCCTTGCGCCAAGCCAGCGAACACCTTGAGCACGGCCGTGCTCAGTTGACTCTGGCGGGCGCAGGAGAGCTGCTGGCTGAGGACTTGCGCCAGGCACAACATGCCTTGGGCGAAATTACCGGGGCATTCAGCTCGGATGATTTGTTGGGGCGGATTTTCTCCAGCTTCTGCATCGGCAAATAATCCACAACAGGCAAGATCAAGAGCCGCTCCTTCGGGAGCGGCTTTTTTTTGCCTGCAATTTCTCATCTCAAGCCTCGAGCAGATCGCTGTGGGAGCGGGTTTACCCGTGACGAGGCCCTCGAAATTCACACATCACTCATCCACAGAAGGCAATCTGTGCTCAGGAGCCCTGTGGAAAACTCGCCTTCAGCTCCGTTGATAAGCAGGCTTTTTTGCTGAGGATAATCTGGCCTGTGGGTAAGGAGCCATTTAATCCACAGGCTAAACCGTGTTATCCATAACCCTCATGGCACTCCAACCACAGGGTTTAATTTCTCTCTACAATGCATGAACAAAGGGCTACAGAACCTTATCCACAGACAAGGCTGTGCATAAGAATAAACATAAAAACAAAGCTTTTTTAAATTTTTCCTCTTTGTTTTCTGTTGTTTGCCACTCATCCACAGACTGGTCAAAATTTGCTCAGACGGTTTCTTTAAAGGGGGTGAAGTCCCTATACTTGTCCGCTTACCTTCTCTATTCGCAAAAACAGGCACGAGGTGCGTGGTGGATTTCCCTTCCCGTTTTGAAGTGATCGTCATCGGCGGCGGCCATGCCGGTACCGAGGCTGCGCTTGCGTCTGCACGCATGGGTGTGAAAACCCTGCTGCTGACCCATAACGTGGAAACCCTCGGTCACATGAGCTGCAACCCCGCCATCGGCGGTATTGGCAAAAGCCATCTGGTCAAAGAGATCGATGCCCTCGGTGGCGCCATGGCGCTGGCCACCGACAAGAGCGGCATCCAGTTCCGCGTTCTGAACAACCGCAAGGGCCCGGCCGTACGCGCCACCCGAGCACAGGCCGACCGCGCCATCTACAAGGCAGTGGTGCGTGAAATCCTGGAAAACCAGCCAAACCTGTGGATATTCCAGCAGTCCTGCGACGACCTGATCGTCGAGCAGGACCAGGTCAAAGGCGTGGTGACCCAGATGGGCCTGCGTTTCTTCGCCGAATCGGTGGTACTGACCACAGGTACCTTCCTTGGCGGCCTTATCCACATTGGTTTGCAAAACCATTCCGGCGGCCGCGCCGGTGATCCGCCTTCGATCGCCCTGGCCCACCGCATGCGTGAACTGCCGCTGCGCGTCGGCCGCCTGAAAACCGGTACGCCACCACGCATCGATGGCCGCTCGGTGGACTTCTCGGTGATGACCGAGCAGCCAGGCGATACGCCGATCCCGGTCATGTCGTTCATGGGCAATGCCGAAATGCACCCACGTCAGGTGAGCTGCTGGATTACCCACACCAATGCGCGCACCCACGAGATCATCGCCTCGAACCTCGACCGTTCGCCGATGTACTCGGGCGTGATCGAAGGTGTCGGTCCGCGCTACTGCCCGTCGATCGAAGACAAGATCCACCGCTTTGCCGACAAGGAAAGCCACCAGGTGTTCATCGAGCCGGAAGGCCTGACCACCCATGAGCTGTATCCCAACGGTATTTCCACTTCGCTGCCGTTCGACGTGCAGCTGGAACTGGTGCGTTCGATCCGTGGCATGGAAAACGCCCACATCGTGCGCCCGGGCTATGCCATCGAATACGACTACTTCGACCCGCGCGACCTCAAGTACAGCCTCGAAACCAAAGTCATCGGAGGCTTGTTCTTCGCCGGGCAGATCAATGGCACCACCGGCTACGAAGAAGCCGGCGCCCAGGGCTTGTTGGCCGGGACCAACGCGGCCCTGCGCGCGCAGGGCCGTGACAGCTGGTGCCCGCGTCGCGACGAGGCGTACATCGGGGTGTTGGTTGACGACCTGATTACTTTGGGCACGCAGGAGCCGTACCGCATGTTCACCTCGCGTGCCGAGTACCGCCTGATCCTGCGCGAAGATAACGCCGATCTGCGTTTGACCGAGAAAGGCCGCGAACTGGGCCTGATCGATGACCAACGCTGGGCCGCCTTCTGCGCCAAGCGCGAGGGTATCGAGCGCGAAGAGCAGCGCCTGAAGTCGACCTGGGTGCGCCCGAACACCGAGCAAGGCCAAGCCATTGTGGATAAGTTCGGCACCCCGCTTAGCCACGAGTACAGCTTGCTCAACCTGCTGGCGCGCCCGGAAATCGACTACGCCGGCCTGATCGAGGCGACCGGCGGTGATGCGATCGATCCACACGTTGCCGAGCAGGTCGAGATTCGCACCAAATACGCCGGTTACATCGATCGCCAGCAAGACGAAATCGCCCGCCTGCGTGCCAGCGAAGATACTCGCCTGCCTGTGGATATCGACTACTCGACCATTTCCGGCCTGTCCAAGGAGATCCAGAGCAAGCTTGGCCAGACCCGTCCGGAAACGTTGGGCCAGGCTTCGCGCATCCCGGGCGTGACCCCGGCGGCGATTTCTCTGTTGCTGATTCACTTGAAAAAACGCGGCGCTGGCCGCGAATTGGAGCAAAGCGCTTGAGTTCCCTGGTCACCCCGCAACACGCAGAAGAGTTGTCCACAGGTGCCCGCCAGCTCGGTGTCGAGCTGAGCACCGAGCATCACGATAAGCTGCTCGGCTACCTGGCCCTGTTGATCAAATGGAACAAAGCCTACAACCTCACCGCCGTGCGCGACCCCGACGAGATGGTGTCGCGACACCTGCTGGATAGCCTCAGCGTCATGCCGTTTATCCACAGCGAGCGTGTCAACTGGCTGGATGTGGGCAGTGGCGGTGGCATGCCCGGCATTCCCTTGGCTATCCTGCATCCGGACAAGCGCGTGACGGTGCTGGACGCCAATGGCAAGAAGACCCGCTTCCTGACCCAGGTGAAAATGGAGCTCAAGCTGGACAACCTCACGGTTATCCACAGCCGGGTCGAGGCCTTCCAGCCAGCGCAGCCGTTCGACGGCATCATCTCCCGTGCCTTCAGCAGCATGGAGAACTTCACCAACTGGACCCGCCACCTGGGCGACACCGGGACGCAATGGCTTGCAATGAAGGGGCTGCATCCTGCCGATGAACTGGTAGCATTGCCCGCAGACTTCACAGTGGAAAGCGAACAGGCCCTGACCGTTCCGGGTTGCCAGGGCCAGCGCCATCTGCTGATACTGCGCCGCAAGGCATGACTGGGAACACACGCAACAATGGCTAAGGTATTCGCAATCGCGAACCAGAAAGGTGGTGTGGGCAAGACAACCACCTGTATCAATCTCGCCGCCTCGCTGGCGGCGACCAAGCGTCGTGTGCTGCTGATCGACCTCGATCCGCAGGGCAACGCCACCATGGGCAGCGGTGTGGACAAACACGAGCTCGAGCACTCGGTCTACGACCTGCTGATCGGGGAATGCGATTTGGCCCAGGCCATGCATTACTCCGAGCACGGCGGTTTCCAGTTGCTGCCGGCCAACCGCGACCTGACCGCCGCCGAGGTGGTGCTGCTGGAAATGCAGGTCAAGGAAAGCCGTCTGCGCAACGCGCTGGCGCCCATCCGCGAGAACTACGACTACATCCTCATCGACTGCCCACCGTCGCTGTCGATGCTGACGCTGAACGCCCTGGTTGCTTCCGATGGCGTCATCATCCCCATGCAGTGCGAGTACTACGCACTGGAAGGTCTCAGCGACCTTGTGGATAACATCAAGCGCATCGCTGCCCGGTTGAACCCGGAGCTGAAGATCGAGGGCCTGTTGCGGACCATGTACGATCCGCGCCTGAGCCTGAACAACGATGTTTCGGCGCAGCTGAAGGAGCACTTTGGCCCGCAGCTGTACGACACGGTCATTCCGCGCAACATTCGCCTGGCCGAGGCCCCGAGCTTCGGCATGCCGGCACTGGCTTACGACAAGCAATCGCGAGGCGCGCTGGCTTATCTGGCCCTGGCCGGGGAACTGGTACGCCGTCAACGCCGTCAATCACGCACTGCACAAACAACTTAAGGAATCCGTATGGCCGTCAAGAAACGGGGTCTCGGACGTGGGTTGGATGCACTGCTCAGTGGTCCTTCCGTCAGCGCGCTCGAAGAGCAGGCTGTGAAGATCGACCAGAAAGAACTGCAACACCTGCCGGTCGAGCTGATCCAGCGTGGCAAGTACCAGCCGCGCCGGGACATGGACCCGGAGACGCTGGAAGAGCTTGCGCACTCGATCCGCAACCATGGCGTGATGCAGCCGATCGTGGTGCGCCCGATTGGCGACAACCGCTACGAGATCATCGCCGGTGAGCGCCGCTGGCGCGCCACGCAGCAGGCCGGCCTGGACACGATCCCGGCCATGGTCCGCGAAGTGGCCGATGAAGCGGCCATTGCCATGGCGCTGATCGAGAACATCCAGCGCGAAGACCTCAACCCGCTGGAAGAGGCCCTGGCCCTGCAGCGCCTGCAGCAGGAATTCGAGCTCACCCAGCAGCAGGTGGCCGACGCCGTAGGCAAGTCGCGGGTGACCGTGGCCAACCTGCTGCGTCTGATTACGCTGCCTGAGGCGATCAAGACCATGCTCGCCCACGGTGACCTGGAGATGGGCCACGCCCGTGCATTGCTCGGTCTGGAAGAAAACCGTCAGGAGGAGGGGGCGCGTCATGTTGTCGCACGTGGCCTCACCGTGCGCCAAACTGAGGCACTGGTGCGTCAGTGGCTCAGTGACAAGCCTGATCCGGTCGAACCGAGCAAACCTGATCCGGATATCGCACGCCTTGAACAGCGGCTCGCAGAGCGCCTGGGCTCGGCTGTCCAGATCCGTCATGGCAACAAGGGCAAAGGCCAGTTGGTTATTCGTTACAACTCCCTTGACGAGTTGCAGGGCGTGCTTGCTCACATCCGCTGAAACAATTCCTGTTGTAGCGCGCAGTCGGAAATCACTACCGAAGAGTTGAATAGGGGTTAATCCACCCCTATACTCTGCGCGCATTTTGTCGGCACAAATTATGCCAAGTCATAACTGACTTGTTGGTCGACTTCCGAGGAGCAGTTGTGATGGAAATCCGCACGCCAAACCGCCTGCCTTTCCATCGCTGGGCGGTTTTTCCGGTACTGCTGGCTCAATTCGTCGTACTACTGCTGGCAACCTTGGTGTTGTGGCAGTGGAAAGGGGTGGTCAGTGGATATTCAGGCCTTTGCGGAGGTTTGATTGCCTGGCTGCCCAATGTGTACTTCGCCTGGAAGGCTTTTCGCTTCAGCGGAGCTCGGGCGGCACAAGCCATCGTCAAGTCGTTTTACGCTGGCGAGGCAGGCAAGATGATTTTGACGGCAGTGCTTTTTGCACTGACCTTTGCAGGAGTGAAGCCATTGGCGCCGTTAGCAGTATTCGGCGTCTTCGTGCTGACCCTTTTGGTCAGCTGGTTCGCGCCCCTGCTGATGAATAAAAGACTTTCGAGACCTTAGGGCGTTTGAGGCAACCATGGCAGCAGAAACCGCTTCGGGCTATATCCAGCACCACTTGCAGAACCTGACCTACGGTCAACTACCAGACGGCAGCTGGGGCTTCGCCCATTCGGCTGCAGAAGCCAAGGCAATGGGCTTCTGGGCGTTCCACCTGGACACCCTGGGTTGGTCCGTCGCGCTGGGTCTGATCTTCCTGTTCATCTTCCGCATGGCGGCCAAGAAGGCGACTTCGGGCCAACCTGGCGGTCTGCAGAACTTCGTTGAAGTGATGGTCGACTTCGTCAACGGCAGCGTGAAGGACTCCTTCCACGGCCGTAGCCCGGTAATCGCTCCGCTGGCGCTGACCATTTTCGTCTGGGTATTCCTGATGAACGCCGTCGACCTGGTACCGGTCGACTGGATTCCTCAGCTGGCCATCCTGATTTCCGGTGACCCGCACATTCCGTTCCGCGCCGTGTCGACCACCGACCCGAACGCGACCCTGGCCATGGCCTTCTGTGTGTTCGCCCTGATCATCTTCTACAGCATCAAGGTCAAGGGTCTGGGCGGCTTCATCGGTGAGCTGACCCTGCACCCGTTCGGCAGCAAGAACATCTTCGTTCAGATCCTGCTGATTCCGGTCAACTTCCTGCTGGAATTCGTCACCCTGATCGCCAAGCCGATCTCGCTGGCACTGCGTCTGTTCGGCAACATGTATGCCGGCGAACTGGTGTTCATCCTGATCGCAGTCATGTTCGGCTCCGGCCTGCTGTGGCTGAGCGGCCTGGGTGTGGTGCTGCAATGGGCGTGGGCTGTGTTCCACATCCTGATCATCACCCTGCAAGCTTTCATCTTCATGATGCTGACCATCGTCTACCTGTCGATGGCGCACGAAGATAACCATTAAGACCGCCTGGCGTGTCTGATAGCCTTCCTCGCCTGTTCGGGGGGAGGGCTTAAAAAGTCCGCAAGGGCAGCTGTACTCACGATTTGTTTTACCGCTTCAAACTAAAAACCTAACCAATACGACGTAAAAGTCGGGAGGAAAGATGGAAACTGTAGTTGGTCTGACCGCTATCGCTGTTGCTCTGCTGATCGGCCTGGGTGCTCTGGGTACCGCCATTGGTTTCGGCCTGCTGGGCGGCAAATTCCTGGAAGGCGCTGCTCGTCAACCAGAAATGGTTCCGATGCTGCAGGTCAAAATGTTCATCGTTGCCGGTCTGCTCGACGCCGTAACCATGATCGGTGTTGGTATCGCTCTGTTCTTCACCTTCGCGAATCCGTTCGTTGGTCAGATCGCCGGCTAATCACTCGTCACCACGAGTTGATGGCTGTATGAATTAAGACCGAGCGAGGTGTTGGCGTGAACATTAATGCAACCCTGATTGGCCAATCCGTTGCTTTTCTGATTTTTGTACTCTTCTGCATGAAGTATGTATGGCCTCCGGTCATCACTGCTCTGCAAGAGCGCCAAAAGAAGATTGCCGACGGCTTGGACGCTGCCAACCGCGCAGCTCGCGACCTGGAGCTGGCCCAAGAAAAAGCGGGTCAGCAACTGCGTGAAGCTAAAGCACAGGCAGCCGAAATCATTGAGCAAAGCAAGAAACGCGCTGCTCAGCTTGTCGAGGAAGCCCGTGAACAGGCCCGCGTCGAAGCTGACCGTGTGAAGGCTCAGGCTCTGGCCGAGATCGAACAGGAACTGAACAGCGCTAAAGACGCCCTGCGTGCCCAAGTGGGTGCCCTGGCCGTTGGCGGTGCCGAAAAGATCCTTGGCGCCACAATCGATCAAAACGCGCATGCGGAGCTGGTTAACAAACTGGCCGCTGAAATTTAAGCGAGGGCGATCATGGCAGAACTGACCACGTTGGCCCGACCTTACGCTAAGGCTGCCTTTGAGCATGCCCAGGCCCATCAGCAACTGGCCAATTGGTCAGCCATGCTCGGCCTGGCTGCTGCGGTGTCGCAAGACGACACCATGCAGCGCCTGCTCAAGGCCCCGCGACTGACGAGCGCAGAAAAGGCCGCCACGTTCATTGACGTGTGCGGTGACAAGTTCAATGCACAGGCACAGAATTTCATTCATGTTGCCGCGGAAAACGACCGTCTCCTGCTTCTGCCGGAGATTGCCGCCCTGTTCGACCTGTACAAGGCCGAGCAAGAGAAATCCGTGGACGTGGAAGTCACCAGTGCCTTCGCGTTGAACCAAGAACAGCAAGACAAACTCGCCAAGGTTCTCAGTGCACGGTTAGGCCAGGAAGTGCGCCTGCACGCGTCGGAGGATGCCAGCCTGATTGGCGGCGTCGTCATCCGCGCTGGTGACCTGGTAATCGATGGCTCTGTTCGCGGCAAAATCGCGAAACTGGCCGAAGCATTGAAATCTTGAGTTTGAAGGGGCAGCAGAGCAATGCAGCAACTCAATCCTTCCGAAATTAGTGAAATCATCAAGGGCCGCATCGACAACCTCGATGTGAGCTCCCAAGCCCGTAACGAAGGTACCGTTGTTTCGGTATCCGACGGTATCGTGCGGATCCACGGTCTGGCCGACGTCATGTACGGCGAAATGATCGAGTTCCCTGGCAGCGTATTCGGCATGGCCCTGAACCTGGAGCAAGACTCCGTAGGTGCAGTGATCCTGGGTGCATACGACACCCTCGCCGAAGGCATGAGCGCCAAGTGCACCGGCCGCATCCTGGAAGTTCCTGTTGGTAAGGAACTGCTGGGTCGCGTCGTTGACGCACTGGGCAACCCGATCGACGGCAAAGGTCCTCTGGGCAACACCCAGACCGACGCAGTCGAGAAAGTGGCTCCAGGCGTCATCTGGCGTAAGTCGGTAGACCAGCCTGTACAGACTGGCTACAAGTCCGTCGACGCCATGATCCCTGTCGGCCGTGGCCAGCGCGAGCTGATCATCGGTGACCGTCAGATCGGCAAGACCGCCATGGCCATCGACGCCATCATCAACCAGAAAGACTCCGGTATTTTCTGTGTTTATGTTGCTGTCGGCCAGAAGCGTTCCACCGTTGCCAACATCGTTCGCAAGCTGGAAGAAGCCGGCGCCCTGGCCAACACCATCGTGGTCGTTGCCAGTGCTTCGGAATCCGCCGCACTGCAGTTCCTGGCGCCATACGCCGGCTGCACCATGGGCGAGTTCTTCCGTGACCGCGGTGAAGACGCCCTGATCGTTTACGATGACCTGTCCAAGCAGGCCGTTGCTTACCGTCAGATCTCCCTGCTGCTGCGCCGTCCACCAGGACGTGAAGCGTACCCAGGCGACGTGTTCTATCTCCACTCCCGTCTGCTGGAGCGTGCTTCGCGCGTTTCGGAAGAGTACGTCGAGAAGTTCACCAACGGCGCAGTCACTGGCAAAACCGGTTCCCTGACCGCTCTGCCGATCATCGAAACCCAGGCTGGCGACGTTTCCGCGTTCGTTCCGACCAACGTGATTTCCATCACCGACGGTCAGATCTTCCTGGAATCGGCCATGTTCAACTCGGGCATCCGCCCTGCAGTGAACGCCGGTGTTTCGGTATCCCGCGTAGGTGGTGCCGCTCAGACCAAGATCATCAAGAAGCTGTCCGGTGGTATTCGTACCGCGCTGGCTCAGTACCGTGAACTGGCTGCATTCGCCCAGTTCGCGTCCGATCTGGACGAAGCGACCCGCAAGCAGCTGGAGCATGGTCAGCGCGTTACCGAGCTGATGAAGCAGAAGCAGTACGCGCCAATGTCCATCGCAGACATGGCCCTGTCGCTGTACGCCGCTGAGCGTGGCTTCCTGACTGACGTAGAAGTCTCCAAGATCGGCAGCTTCGAGCAAGCACTGATCGCCTTCTTCAACCGTGATCACGCCGAACTGATGGCGAAGATCAACGTGAAGGGTGACTTCAACGACGAAATCGACGCAGGCCTGAAAGCCGGTATCGAGAAGTTCAAGGCCACCCAGACCTGGTAAGCCGCAGCGGGGGCCGTGGCCCCCGCTTGCTAACCTGATAGGTGATACATGGCAGGCGCAAAAGAGATTCGCAGTAAGATTGCGAGCATCAAAAGCACGCAAAAAATTACCAGCGCCATGGAGAAAGTGGCGGTCAGCAAAATGCGCAAGGCACAAATGCGCATGGCTGCTAGCCGTCCTTACGCGGAGCGTATCCGCCAGGTGATCGGTCATCTGGCCAACGCCAACCCGGAATACCGCCACCCGTTCATGATCGAGCGCCCTGTAAAGCGCGCCGGTTATATCGTGGTGAGCAGTGACCGTGGTCTGTGCGGTGGCTTGAACACCAACCTGTTCAAGGCCCTGGTCAAGGACATGAGCGCAAACCGCGAACAGGGCGTGGAAATCGACCTGTGCGTGATCGGCAGCAAGGGTGCGACTTTCTTCCGCATCTTTGGCGGCAACGTCGTAGCCGCGATCAGCCACTTGGGCGAAGAGCCATCGATCAACGATCTGATCGGCTCCGTCAAAGTGATGCTGGACGCCTACCTGGACGGCCGTATCGATCGCCTCTCGGTGGTTTCGAACAAGTTCATCAATACCATGACCCAGAAGCCAACGGTCGAGCAATTGGTACCGTTGGTGGCAACCCCGGATCAGGATCTCAAGCATCACTGGGATTACCTGTACGAACCCGACGCAAAAGAGCTGCTGGACGGCTTGATGGTGCGTTACGTGGAGTCGCAGGTGTACCAGGCGGTGGTCGAGAACAACGCTGCTGAACAAGCGGCCCGGATGATCGCCATGAAGAACGCCACAGACAACGCCGGTGATTTGATCAAAGAGCTTCAGTTGATCTACAACAAGGCGCGTCAGGCTGCGATCACCCAGGAGATCTCGGAAATCGTCGGCGGCGCTGCCGCGGTTTAACGGTTCACATATTCAGAGGATCCAGCTATGAGTAGCGGACGTATCGTTCAAATCATCGGCGCCGTCATCGACGTGGAATTCCCACGTGACGTCGTGCCGAGTGTTTACAACGCGCTGAAAGTACAAGGCGCGGAAACCACCCTGGAAGTTCAGCAGCAGCTGGGCGACGGCGTGGTTCGTACCATTGCGATGGGCTCGACCGAAGGCCTGAAGCGCGGTCTGGAAGTCGTTGACTCCGGCGCTGCCATTTCCGTTCCTGTTGGTAAGGCCACCCTGGGCCGTATCATGGACGTACTGGGCAACCCGATCGACGAAGCCGGCCCGATCGGCGAAGAAGAGCGTCGCGGTATCCACCAGCCAGCGCCTTCGTTCGCTGACCAGGCAGGCGGCAACGACCTGCTGGAGACCGGCATCAAGGTTATCGACCTGGTTTGCCCGTTCGCCAAGGGTGGTAAGGTTGGTCTGTTCGGTGGTGCCGGTGTTGGCAAGACCGTAAACATGATGGAACTGATCCGTAACATCGCCATGGAACACAGCGGTTACTCCGTGTTCGCGGGTGTGGGTGAGCGTACTCGTGAGGGTAACGACTTCTACCACGAGATGAAGGACTCCAACGTTCTCGACAAGGTAGCGCTGGTCTACGGTCAGATGAACGAGCCACCAGGAAACCGTCTGCGCGTAGCGCTGACTGGCCTGACCATGGCTGAGAAGTTCCGTGACGAAGGTAACGACGTTCTGCTGTTCGTCGACAACATCTATCGTTACACCCTGGCCGGTACCGAAGTATCCGCACTGCTGGGCCGTATGCCTTCGGCAGTAGGTTACCAGCCGACCCTGGCTGAAGAGATGGGCGTTCTGCAAGAGCGCATCACCTCCACCAAGGAAGGTTCGATCACCTCCGTTCAGGCCGTTTACGTACCTGCGGACGACTTGACCGACCCGTCGCCAGCGACCACCTTCGCCCACTTGGACGCCACCGTCGTTCTGTCCCGTGACATCGCCTCCCTGGGTATCTACCCAGCGGTCGACCCACTGGACTCGACTTCGCGCCAGCTGGACCCGAACGTGATCGGCAACGAGCACTACGACACCGCTCGTGGCGTTCAGTATGTTCTGCAGCGCTACAAAGAGCTGAAGGACATCATCGCGATCCTGGGTATGGACGAACTGTCCGAGACCGACAAGCAACTGGTAGCCCGCGCTCGTAAGATCCAGCGCTTCCTGTCGCAGCCGTTCTTCGTGGCCGAAGTCTTCACCGGTTCGCCAGGCAAGTACGTTTCCCTGAAAGACACCATCGCTGGCTTCAGCGGCATCCTCAAAGGTGACTACGACCACCTGCCAGAACAAGCGTTCTACATGGTCGGCAGCATCGACGAAGCGATCGAGAAAGCCAAGAAACTGTAATTCTTGCGCCCCGCAAGGGGCGCTATCAGGTTGAGGCAAGCAGATGGCTATGACAGTCCATTGCGATATCGTCAGCGCGGAAGGAGAGATTTTCTCCGGCCTGGTCGAGATGGTAGTTGCGCACGGTAACCTGGGTGATCTCGGTATCGCTCCAGGCCACGCGCCGCTGATCACCAATCTCAAGCCTGGTCCGATCACGCTGACCAAGCAGGGTGGCGCCCATGAGGTGTTCTACATCTCTGGTGGCTTCCTCGAGGTTCAGCCAAACATGGTCAAGGTGCTTGCCGATACCGTGCAACGTGCTGCAGACCTGGATGAAGCTCAGGCTCAGGAAGCCCTCAAGGCTGCTGAGAACGCCCTGAATCTGAAAGGCGCGGACTTCGACTACGGTGCCGCCGCCGCACGTCTGGCCGAGGCCGCAGCCCAGCTGCGTACCGTCCAGCAAATGCGCAAAGGCAAGTAATCGGCCTTTGGCTGATAACTTCTGTTGCGATTGAGTAAAAGGGTAGCCTCGGCTACCCTTTTTCTTTTTCTGATTTCTCCCCCCGGTCATTCCACTGACCGCCCAGGATTGGTAGCCAGTAATGTCACTCGATATCGTTATTCTCGCCGCCGGCCAAGGCACCCGCATGCGCTCGGCGCTGCCCAAGGTGCTGCACCCGGTAGCCGGCAACTCCATGCTCGGCCATGTTATCCACAGTGCGCGCCAACTGCAGCCGCAAGGTATTCATGTTGTGATTGGCCATGGTGCCGAGCTGGTTCGCGAGCGCCTGGCCGCTGACGACCTGAACTTCGTCATGCAGGATAAACAGCTGGGTACCGGCCATGCTGTTGCCCAGGCTCTGCCGGCGCTGACTGCCGACACCGTGCTGGTGTTGTACGGTGATGTGCCGTTGATCGAAGTGGAGACCCTGCAGCGCCTGTTGTCCAAGGCCAACGACCAGCAGTTGGGCCTGCTCACCGTTACCCTGGACGACCCGACAGGTTATGGCCGTATCGTCCGTGACGAGCAGAGCAAGGTAACTGCCATCGTTGAGCACAAGGACGCCAACGACGTGCAGAAAGCGATCAAGGAAGGCAACACCGGTATCTTGGCATTGCCAGCTGCGCGTCTGGCTGACTGGATGGGCCGTCTGTCGAACAACAACGCCCAAGGCGAGTATTACCTGACCGACGTCATCGCCATGGCAGTGGCCGATGGCCTGGTAGTGGCTACCGAGCAGCCGCACGACCCGATGGAAGTGCAGGGCGCCAACGACCGCCGCCAGCTGTCCGAGCTGGAGCGTCACTACCAGCTGCGTGAAGGCCGCCGCCTGATGGCCCAGGGTGTAACCCTGCGCGACCCGGCACGCTTCGATGTACGGGGCGAAGTGACCGTCGGCCGTGACGTGCTGATCGACATCAACGTGGTTCTCGAAGGCAAGGTGGTCATCGAGGACGATGTGCAGATCGGCCCTAACTGCGTGATCAAGAACACCACCCTGCGCAAAGGCGCGGTGGTCAAGGCTAACAGCCACCTTGAAGGCGCCGTGATGGGCGAGGGTAGCGATGCTGGCCCGTTCGCCCGCCTGCGCCCAGGCAGCGTGCTGGATGCCAAAGCCCATGTGGGTAACTTCGTGGAACTGAAAAACGCCCACTTGGGCGAAGGCGCCAAGGCCGGTCACCTGACCTACCTGGGCGATGCTGAAATCGGTGCGCGCACCAATATTGGCGCCGGTACTATCACCTGCAACTACGATGGCGCGAACAAGTTCAAGACCGTGATGGGTGAGGACGTGTTCATCGGTTCGAACAACTCGCTGGTAGCGCCTGTGGAAATTCAGGCTGGTGCGACCACCGCAGCCGGTTCGACCATCACTCAGGCCGTCGAAGCCGGTGACCTGGCGGTGGCCCGTGCGCGCCAGCGCAACATCTCGGGCTGGAAGCGTCCGGAGAAGATCAAGAAGAGCTGATTTGTTCACAGCTGTTTCGATCGAAAGCCGACTTATGTGAGTAAGTCGGCTTTTTTTATTGGTTTTTTGCGGTGCCTGTAGGGCTGCAGCGAATCGGGTAAAAACTATCCACAGGGCAGCGACAGCTTGACGAATCGTTCATCTTAGGTTTTGATTGCAACCATTATCTTTCGAAACGAAACTTAAGCACTCATGTCGAAACGAAATACCCCGCAGCGGCGGCATAACATCCTGGCGTTGCTCAGTGAGCAGGGCGAGGTGAGCGTGGACGCTTTGGCCAAACGTTTCGAGACTTCGGAAGTAACCATTCGCAAAGATCTTGCCGCCCTCGAAACCAACGGCCTGCTGCTACGCCGCTACGGTGGTGCAGTACCCGTGCCGCAAGAACTGCTCGGTGAGCCGGCCCAGCCTGTGTCTTCCTACAAGAAGGCCATCGCCCGTGCCGCGGTTGGTCGAATCCGCGAACATGCGCGCATCATCATCGACAGCGGCAGCACCACGGCAGCCATGATCCCCGAGCTGGGGCGTCAGCCAGGCCTGGTGGTGATGACCAATTCGCTGAATGTGGCCCGTGCCATCAGCGACCTTGAACACGAGCCGGTGCTGCTGATGACCGGCGGTACCTGGGACCCGCATTCCGAGTCGTTCCAGGGCCAGGTGGCCGAGCAGGTTTTGCGCTCTTACGATTTCGACCAGCTGTTCATCGGTGCCGATGGCATCGACCTCGGCCGGGGTACCACCACCTTCAACGAACTGCTGGGGCTTAGCCGGGTCATGGCTGAAGTTGCCCGCGAAGTGATCGTGATGGTCGAGTCGGACAAGGTGGGGCGCAAGATCCCTAACCTCGAGCTGCCCTGGAGCAGCGTGCACACCCTTATTACAGACGAACGACTGCCCGCAGCGGCACGTGAACAAATTCAAGCCCGCGGCATCAACCTGATCTGCGCCGCGATCAGCCAGGAGCAATAAAACATGTGTGGAATCGTTGGTGCCATCGCCGAGCGCAATATCACAGCCATCCTGATCGAAGGCCTCAAGCGTCTGGAGTACCGCGGGTACGACAGCGCAGGCCTGGCTGTTCTTACCCAAGGCGGTGAATTGCAGCGCCGTCGCCGTATCGGCAAGGTCAGTGAGCTGCAAGCCGCTGTAGCGGCTGACCCACTGGCTGGCCAGCTGGGTATCGCCCATACCCGTTGGGCTACCCACGGTGCGCCGACCGAAGGCAACGCCCACCCGCACTTCTCGGGCAATGAAGTGGCGGTGGTGCACAACGGTATCATCGAGAACCACGAAGAGCTGCGTGAAGAGCTGAAAGGCCTGGGCTACACCTTCACCTCGCAGACCGACACCGAAGTGATCGTCCACCTTATCCACAACACCCTGAAGAGCACTCCAGACCTGGCCGATGCGCTGAAAGCCGCCGTCAAGCGCCTGCATGGCGCTTATGGCCTGGCACTGGTCAGCGCCAAGCAACCCGACCGACTGGTAGCTGCACGCAGCGGCAGCCCTCTGGTCATTGGCCTGGGCCTTGGCGAAAACTTCCTGGCGTCCGACCAGTTGGCCCTGCGCCAGGTCACTGACCGCTTCATGTACCTGGAAGAAGGCGACATCGCTGAAATTCGCCGTGATCAGGTCACCATCTGGGACGAGAACGGCCACAAGGTCCAGCGCGAAACCGTGCAGTACCATGAAGGTGCCGAGGCTGCTGACAAGGGCAACTATCGCCACTTCATGCTCAAGGAAATCCACGAGCAGCCAAGCGTCGTTCAGCGCACCCTGGAAGGCCGCCTGGGCAAGGACAACGTGATGGTCCAGGCCTTCGGCCCGAAGGCTGCCGAACTGTTCGCCAAGGTGCGCAATGTGCAGATCGTTGCCTGCGGCACCAGCTACCACGCAGGCATGGTCGCCCGTTACTGGCTGGAAAGCCTGGCCGGCATCCCGTGCCAGGTGGAAGTGGCCAGCGAGTTCCGTTACCGCAAGGTGGTGGTGCAACCGGATACCCTGTTCGTTTCGATCTCGCAGTCCGGCGAAACCGCCGATACCCTGGCCGCGCTGCGCAACGCCAAGGAGCTGGGCTTCCTCGGCAGCCTGGCGATCTGCAACGTGGGCATCAGCTCGCTGGTACGCGAGTCGGACCTGACCCTGTTGACCTTGGCTGGCCCGGAAATCGGTGTGGCCTCGACCAAAGCCTTCACCACCCAGCTGGTGTCGCTGATGTTGCTGACCTTGGCCCTGGGCCAGGTGCGCGGTACCCTGGAAGCCGGTGTCGAAGCCGAACTGGTTGAAGAACTGCGTCGCCTGCCGACCCGCCTGGGCGAAGCACTGGCGATGGACGCCACTGTCGAGAAGATCGCCGAGCTGTTCGCCGATAAACACCACACCCTGTTCCTTGGCCGTGGTGCGCAATACCCGGTGGCGATGGAAGGTGCACTCAAGCTCAAGGAAATCTCGTACATCCACGCTGAAGCCTACCCGGCAGGCGAGCTGAAGCACGGCCCGCTGGCGCTGGTGGACAACGACATGCCGGTGGTTACCGTTGCGCCGAACAACGAGCTGCTGGAGAAGTTGAAGTCCAACCTGCAGGAAGTGCGTGCCCGTGGTGGCGAGCTGGTCGTGTTCGCCGACGAGCAGGCTGGCATGACCAATGGGGAAGGCACCCATGTGATCAAGGTGCCGCACATTGCCGATGCCTTGGCGCCAATCCTGTACACCATTCCGCTGCAGCTGCTGTCTTACTATGTCGCCGTACTCAAGGGTACCGACGTTGACCAGCCGCGTAACCTGGCCAAGTCGGTTACGGTTGAGTAAGTAGCGGACAGTCGCTGTTCAAGAGCCCTCCACACGGAGGGCTTTTTGTTCCTGTCAGATCTGCATTGCCATACCGTCCACATTCATCGCCGCCTGGCGCAATGCCTCGGAGCGGGTCGGGTGCGGGTGGCAGGTGAGGGCGATATCTTCCGCCGAGGCCGAGAACTCCATGGCCACGCAGAATTCGCCGATCATTTCGCTGACACTTGGGCCTACCAGGTGCACACCCAGCACCTCATCGGTTTCGGCATCGGCGATAACCTTGGCGAAGCCTTCGGTTTCGTGGTTGATCTTGGCGCGGCTGTTGGCGGTGAAGGGGAACTTGCCGACCTTGTAGGCACGGCCTTCAGCCTTGAGCTGCTCTTCGGTCTTGCCCACGGTGGCCAGCTCCGGGCGGGTGTAGATCACGCCCGGGATGAGGTTGTAGTTGACCTCGTGTGGCTTGCCGGCGATGCGCTCGATACAGGCCACCGCTTCGTCTTCGGCTTTATGTGCCAGCATCGGGCCGGAGGTGACGTCGCCAATCACCCAGACACCCGGCACGGATGTGCGGTGGTGTTCGTTGGCGAGCATGCCGCGCTTGTCGGTTTCCAGGCCTACGCTTTCCAGGTTCAGCCCTTTGGTATAAGGGCGGCGGCCGATAGCCACCAGCACATAGTCGGCCTGCAGTGATTCTGCCGTGCCACCGGCGGCAGGTTCCAGCACCAGGCTCACGCCGTCGGCACTGGCGGTGGCCTGGGTCACTTTGCTACCCAATTTGAACACCATGCCTTGCTTGGCCAGTGCCTTTTGCAGGGTCTTGGCGGTTTCCGTGTCGGTGCCCGGGCAAATACGGTCGAGGTATTCGATGACCGTGACCTGGCTTCCCAGGCGGCGCCAGACCGAACCCAGCTCAAGGCCGATCACACCGGCACCGATGACGACCAGGTGCTTCGGCACTTGCGGCAGCGACAGCGCACCGGTCGAGTCGATGATGCGCTGGTTGTCGATGGTCACGCCCGGCAGCGGGGTGGGTTCGGAGCCGGTGGCAATGACAATGTCCTTGGCCTGCAGCGCAGTTTCGCTGCCGTCTTCGGCCTTGACCACAACCTTGCCAACGCCATCCAGGCGGCCCCAGCCCTTGATCCAGTCCACTTTGTTTTTGCGGAACAGATACTCAATGCCTTTGGTCAGCCCGGTTACGCTCTCGTCCTTCTGTTTCATCATCTGGGCGAGGTTGAGGGTGGGTTTTACTTCGATACCCAGGTGGGCGAACTCGTCGCCACTGGCAGCCTCGTACAGTTCGGAAGCGTGCAGCAACGCCTTGGACGGCATGCAGCCCACGTTCAGGCAGGTGCCGCCCAAGGTCGAGCGGCCTTCCACACAGGCAACGGTCAGGCCCAGCTGGCCGGCGCGGATGGCGGCGTTGTAGCCACCAGGGCCACCGCCGATGATCACCACGTCATAGGATTTCATGGGTTCAACTCCAGGATGAAGAAGCGCGAGAGGGGCATAAGGTTAAGCTGAGATGTTAGAATTGTATACAATCCTCTATGTGGATAAGATCAGTTGGTTCTAGACCATGGTCTCGTATAGGGGAAACCTTCCACGAATGAACTACTCTGAACCGGCGACGTTCGAAATATCAGGCGTCGTGGCCATATACGGACAGGAGGGTCGTTCATGCTTGCTCAACTTCCACCGGCACTGCAGAGTTTGCATCTGCCGCTGCGGCTGAAACTGTGGGACGGAAACCAGTTCGATCTGGGGCCGAGCCCGCAGGTCACGATCCTGGTCAAGGAGCCTCAGCTTATTGGCCAGTTGACCCACCCAAGCATGGAACAGCTGGGCACAGCATTCGTTGAAGGCAAGCTGGAACTGGAAGGCGATATCGGTGAAGCCATTCGTGTGTGCGATGAGCTGAGCGAAGCGCTGTTCACGGACGAAGATGAACAGCGGCCGGAACGCCGGTCTCATGACAAGCGCACTGACGCCGAAGCCATCTCTTACCACTATGACGTATCCAACGCCTTCTACCAGTTGTGGCTGGATCAGGATATGGCCTATTCCTGTGCCTACTTCCGTGAACCGGACAACACGCTCGACCAGGCGCAGCAGGATAAATTCGATCACCTGTGCCGCAAGCTGCGGCTGAATGCTGGTGACTACCTGCTAGACGTTGGGTGTGGTTGGGGTGGGCTTGCGCGTTTTGCAGCACGCGAATATGACGCCAAGGTGTTCGGTATTACCCTGAGCAAGGAGCAGCTCAAGCTCGGCCGGCAGCGTGTCAAAGCCGAGGGCTTGGCCGACAAAGTGGAGCTGCAGATTCTCGATTATCGCGATTTGCCCCAAGATGGTCGCTTCGACAAAGTGGTCAGCGTGGGCATGTTCGAGCATGTCGGGCATGCCAACCTGGCGCTGTATTGCCAGAAACTGTTCGGTGCTGTCAGGGAAGGCGGGCTGGTGATGAACCACGGTATCACCGCCAAACACGTCGATGGCCGTCCGGTAGGGCGGGGTGCAGGTGAGTTCATCGACCGTTATGTATTCCCCCACGGTGAGCTCCCTCATTTGTCGATGATTAGCGCCAGTATCTGTGAAGCGGGGCTGGAGGTGGTAGACGTGGAAAGCCTGCGTCTGCACTACGCCAAGACCTTGCACCACTGGAGCGAAAACCTGGAGAACCAGTTGCACAAAGCCGCGGCGCTGGTGCCAGAAAAAACCCTGCGTATCTGGCGCCTCTACCTTGCAGGCTGTGCCTATGCGTTTGAGAAAGGCTGGATCAACCTGCACCAGATTTTGGCAGTGAAGCCTTATGCGGATGGCCACCACGATTTGCCATGGACGCGTGAGGACATGTATCGCTGAACCCCATTGCCGCCTCTGCAAGGGAGGCGGCCTTTCTCACAGAATGGGTGAAATCAGCCGCGCAATCCGCATCCCCAATTGCTGTAGCCGATGTGTATCGCTGCTGTCCTCCGCAGTAATCTCCCGCGCCTGTTCAAAGTCATTGATCAGCATGTGTTCAACCTGGTCGGCGAAGTTGCGGTCGACCGTTAGCAGGGTGATCTCGAAGTTCAGCCGGAACGAACGGTTGTCCAGGTTGGCACTGCCGATTGCGCTTACCTCATCATCTACCAGCACCACCTTCTGATGCAGGAAGCCCGGCTGGTAGCGGAACATGCGCACACCCGCGCGCACGGCTTCGAAGGCGAACAGGCTGGAGGCGGCATAGACGATGCGGTGGTCTGGCCGTGACGGGATCAGTACCCGTACATCGACACCCCGTAGTACCGCCAGGCGCAGTGCAGCAAAGACCGCTTCGTCCGGGATGAAGTAAGGGCTGGTGATCCATACCCGCCGGGTAGCGGAATGGATCGCCTCGAGGAAGAACAACGAGCAGGTTTCCTGCGGGTCGGCGGGGCCGCTGGCCAACGCCTGGCACAGCACGCCGTTATCCGGGTAGGCATCCGGCAGGATCAGCGGCGGTAGCTGGCGCGTGGCCCAATACCAATCCTCGGCGAACGACTCCTGCAGGCAGGCCAGCACCGGCCCGCTGATCTGCACATGGGTGTCGCGCCAGGGCGACAGCTGAGGATGCTCTCCGAGGTATTCGTCCCCCACGTTGTGGCCGCCGATAAAACCGAGCAGACCATCCACCACCACAATCTTGCGATGGTTACGGAAGTTCACCTGGAAGCGGTTGAACCAGCCGCGGCGGGTGGCGAAGGCATGGATCTGCACTCCACCGTCGCGCAGTTGCTGGCTGTAGCTGGCCGGCAAGGCATGGCTGCCGACGCGGTCATACAGTACGAACACCTGCACCCCCTCGGCAGCTTTGCGCAACAGCAATTGCTGCAGTGCCTTGCCGAGGGTGTCGTCATGAATGATGAAGAACTGCACCAACACCACATCGCGTGCCTTTTCGATAGCAGCGAAGATGGCATCGAATGTGGCTTTGCCATTGACCAGTAGCTTCACCTGGTTGTTCGCAAGGCAAGGCATACGCCCCAGCTTGGGCATGGCGCGCAAGGCTGCGTAGCTTTCCGACTCGCGGGCGGTGAGGGCTTCTTCCACCCAAGGCCGCCAGTTGAGGTTGGCCATGGCCACGTGCATTTCCTGGTTGGCCTGGCGCCGGGCCTTGATGTAGGCATAGAACGAGCGGGCGCCGAAGATCAGGTAGGGGATCAAGGTGAGGTAAGGGATGAAGAACAGGGGCATGGCCCAGGCAATTGCGCCTTGAGCGGTGCGTACAGTGAACAGTGCGTGGAGCGCGGCGACGATACCCAACAGGTGGATAAGGCCGAGTAGGTAACCAAAAAAGTAGGGGCTGTGGTAATCCATATGCATCCTGCTTGCCGAGTACACTTGGGGTAACAGAACACGTTCCCGGCCCCCCTTGCAACCCGCAGGTGGATTTGGCGTCTAAGGCTCAGCCCGGCCCGCTTGGCCGGCTTTTCTCAGGAGCGTTCGTCCATGAAGATTCGTCTGCCACTGTTGGCGTTGGCCCTAGGTATGAGCAGCCCGCTGGTGCATGCACAGATGCTGCAGCCCGGTTTGTGGGAGCTGACCACCAGCAACATGCAGGTCGATGGCAAGCCGTTACCTGACATGGCGTTCATGCTCGGCCAGCTGAAAAACCTGCCGCCCGAGCAGCGTGCCATGATGGAAGGGGTGCTGGCCAAACAGGGGGTGACCGTTGGAGGAAATGGCGTGCGTTCGTGCCTGACGCCAGAGCAGGTGGCAACCAATGACATCCCGCTGCAAGACCCGAAATCCGGCTGCACTCAGAAGATCACCGACCGAACCGGTAATGTGTGGAAGTTCCAGTTCAGCTGCCCGAAGGCTCAGGGCAGTGGCCAGGCTACTTTCCTCAGTGATCGTGAATTCACCACCCAGGTCAGTGGTACGTTCAACGCTTCAGGGGTGCAGCAGCAAGGCAGCATGAACACCCGTGCGGTGTGGTTAGGCAATGACTGCGGCGCGGTTAAACCGCGCAGCTGATATTCCATTGCCACTGGCTGGTGGCAACCGCGTCGTGGGCATGCAGGCTTTCTGCATGTTCCACACGCAGCTTGAAAGCGGTACTCCATTCAACTTGCCGTAGTGCCTTGTGCAGGCGTCGGGCGGCATCCTCACAGAACATCAAGTTTTGCCCGTTGGCCAAGGCGAAGGCTTGTTCATCTGCGCGCTTCACTGCTGTCTGCACCGCTGTACCCAAGCTCGACTCTATACGATCGATCAGTTCGGTAATTGGCAGCACCTGCTGACTGCTGTGCAGGCGCACCTGAATCTGAGCATTGCTTCGCTGGCTATGAGGTGTAGCCACAACTCCTTCGGCACTGCCAAGCCATTGCAGAACGGCAGATTTATCAACCTGCTGCTCGCTGAAGCTCGCCTGAAACTGTTGTTGAATCAGCTGCCTTGCAAGTGCTGCCGAGCAAGGGCAGGTCGAGGAGTAAGGCACGGAAACCGATAGTTCCACGTGGAACATTTCATTTTCGATTCGCGCATCGACGGTTACGGCATAGCTTTTCCAGCCTGCCAAGGGGCTGACCAACGCAGGTCTTTTCAGCAGATGCTCGAAGCTGATTCGCAAGTAGGCAGCGGAAGACAGGCCGTCATGGCTGGACAGAAAATCTGCCAGGAGCTGCCTCATTGCCAGCGGTGTGAGTGGCTGGTGTTCCAAGGACTCCAGTGCAAGGTAAAGCCGCGACATATGGATGCCGCGTGAACTGCCATCCACCAGGCTTACCCCTGCATCGACTTTGGCAGCTGCGGTACGCCCTTCGAATTGCACAGGCAGGGCAATTCCGCACATGCCAACCCAGCTCAACGGCAAGGTGTACTTCTGGGTTTGTGCGGCGATATCGGGGAGCTTGAGCTGGGTCATTTGGCTTTCCAGATAAAAAGAGGCATCAACGGCAACCGCCAATCAAGCTGCAATGCAGGTTGAAGCGCTGCCCGCTGGAGCTGGATACGCGGTTCAAAGTGGTCCAGCCAACACGGCGGCTGTAGCCCACCCAGGCCTCACCATCGCTGGCCAGGCCGGTGAAAAAGGTCAACGTGCCGTAGCGGCTGTTGGTTTGTGCCCATAGTCGCCGGGTGGCGTGGTCGTAGCCGCGCAGGTAGAACGTACTGCCGTCGGTGCGCACGCTGTAGTAACTACCTTTGCTGTCCTGGCAGGCGAGCAGTGTGGCGCTTCGCGTACAAAGCGCCAGCGTACTGGCGTGTGGCATGGCCAACAGCACGTTGGGCACAGCGAGCAGCAGCAACGCCATGGCGCGTGGCAGATACATGTTTTATCCCCGGTAAGCACTCGTCCGTCGAGAACGGCTTGGCGAAATTGTATTGTTACTTTATAACATTGTGCAATGCATCGTTTCGAATGCGCCCGCCTGAAGAGGTTCGCCATGCCCAATCGTCTCCCCGTCACCGTGCTGTCCGGCTTTCTTGGCGCCGGCAAGAGCACTTTGCTCAACCATGTATTGCGTAACCGCGAGAACCTGCGGGTCGCGGTTATCGTCAACGACATGAGTGAAATCAACATTGATGCCAGCGAGGTGCAGCGCAATGTGAGCCTCAACCGCGCTGAGGAGAAACTGGTCGAAATGAGCAACGGCTGCATCTGCTGCACATTGCGTGAAGACTTGCTTGAGGAGGTGGCGCGGCTGGCCGAAGAAGGGCGTTTCGATTATTTGCTGATCGAGTCTACTGGCATCTCGGAGCCACTGCCGGTGGCAGAGACATTCACCTTCCGTGACGAACAGGGCCGTAGCCTGTCCGATATGGCGCGCCTGGACACCATGGTTACGGTGGTCGATGGCTTGAACTTCTTGCGCGATTACCAGGCAGCAGACAGCCTGGCCAGCCGTGGCGAAACGTTGGGTGAAGAAGACGAGCGGTCGATCAGTGACCTGCTGATCGAACAGGTCGAGTTCGCCGATGTGCTGTTGCTGAGCAAGATCGACTTGATCAGCCAGCATGAGCGTGAAGAACTCATCGCCATCTTGCGCAGCCTCAATGCACGGGCGCAGATCGTGCCCATGGTCATGGGTCAGGTACCGCTGGCGCGTATCCTCGACACTGGCCTGTTCGACTTTGACCAGGCAGCCCAAGCGCCGGGCTGGCTGCAGGAGCTGCGTGGTGAGCATGTGCCGGAAACCGAAGAGTATGGAATCGCGGCCATGACCTGGCAGGCCCGACGTCCGCTTCATCCACAGCGCTTTTTCGACTTTATCCACACGCAATGGAGCAATGGGCGGCTTTTGCGTTCCAAAGGTTTTTTCTGGCTGGCCAGCAAGTACCAGGAAGCCGGTAGCTGGTCGCAGGCGGGCGGAATGATGCGCCACGGCCTGGCTGGTCGCTGGTGGCGTTTCGTGCCTCGCGAGCAATGGCCGCAGGATGTGGATAACACTGGCGCGATCTTGAAACACTGGACGGCTGAGACCGGTGATTGCCGCCAAGAGTTGGTGTTCATCGGGCAGAACATCGACTTCGAAAAATTAACCACAGCCCTTGATGCCTGCCTGTTGACGGACCAGGAAATGGATTTGGGCCACATGGGCTGGTTGCGTTTGCCCGACCCGTTCGGCCCATGGCACGAAGAGGTGGCAGCATGAACTTGGCACACCGGCCTGTGGATATCTTTCAGGTGTTCGGCGAAACCCCGCAAGTGCTGACTGAAGTACTGCAGGATGGTGTGAACCTGGCCGTTTGGCGCCGACGGTTGCCGGCGCAGCTGGAAGACTTTGCGCACCTGTTGATAAGTCTTGGTCAGCCCTTGGCTGATCAACGGGTAATCGATGTGGATGAGCAGCAAACACCGGTATTGCCCCATCTGATGCGTGAAGCGGCAGATTTACACGGCTATGAGGCGTTCGTTGCTGATGTGACCTGGCTGGTGGCGGCTTACACCTGCCTGGTTGGCGCTCGACGGGTTGGCTTGCGTCTGCGGGTACTGGCTGGCCCCATGTGCCCGCGTTTCCATGTGGATAACGTTCCGTTGCGGTTACTCACCACTTACGTAGGCCCAGGCAGCGAGTGGTTGCGAGAGCAGGAAAGCCCGCGTGGGGAGTTACACACAGCTCAAGTTCCTGTGGATAACATTCAGCATCTGCACGCTGGCGAAGTGGCCATACTTAAAGGGGAGAAGTGGCAAGGTAACGAAGGCGCAGGGCTGGTGCATCGTTCGCCTTCGGGCCAGCAGGGGCGTCTGTTGCTCAGCCTTGACTGGCTTGCCTGACAGCGCATAGTGAGGCATCGCCACCGCTTGAAGCCATGCCATGCTGCAGAACATACCCACCCACGTGATAGCCGGCCCGCTGGGGGCCGGCAAAACCACCCTAATCCGTCATCTGCTGGCTCAGCGCCCACCCCATGAGCGTTGGGCTGTATTAATCAATGAGTTTGGCCTGGTAGGGCTGGATGCCGCCTTGCTCAGCCGTGACGAAGATGGCATTGCCATCGGGGAAGTCGCTGGCGGCTGCCTGTGCTGTGTCAATGGCATGCCGTTCCAGGTGGGCTTGGGTCGGTTACTGCGCAAATCCCGGCCTGATCGGCTGTTTATCGAACCTTCCGGGCTGGGTCACCCATTGCAGTTGCTTGCTCAGCTGCAACAGGCTCCTTGGGCCGGAGTGCTGACAATCAAGCCCTTCCTGATGGTGGTGGATGCGCAGTCCATGGCGCGTGACGAGCCGCTTCCAGAGGCTCAACAGCAGGCTTTCGATGTGTCTGGAAGCGTGGTTTTCAACAAATCAGAAGCTGTGGATGAAGTATGTAAGCTGTTGATAACTAATAAGTTTAAAGACAAGAAAATCATCTGGGCCGTGCAGGGGCAGGTGCCATTCTCAAGCCTTCCCGGCAGCCCTGAGCAGATTGTCGACAGCCCATTTGAGGAAGACCGGATTGTCGACAATCTTGAGAGTAGCCCAGGAATATTGTGGACAGACCCAGGTCAGCCTATCTGTCTTGCCCAGCAGGGGGAGGGAGGTTGGAGTATTGGCTGGCGCTGGCACCCGGGCCAACAGTTTTATCCACAGCGGGTGCAGGCGTTCTTGCGCGCATGGCCCTGGCGTCGCGCCAAGGGTGTTATCCACAGCGTGGATGGCTGGCAATCATTCAATGGGCTGAGGGGAGACATGCCCGCCTGGCAGCCTAGCGACTGGCGCAGGGACTCCCGTATCGAGCTGATTTTCGACCAGCCGCAATCGCAACCCGCACTGCAAGCCGGGTTGAGCGAGTGCCGCGTCAGTTGATCAATTGCGCCAGCGGTTGTGCTCCTGGCGCCACTGCTGCATTTCGATGACGTTGTCGGTGCGCGGTGGTGTCTTGATTTCGAACGGATAGGGTGCGAGTTCGATCTGCACACTGTGGGCGCCGAACTGGGTCACCGTGCCGGGATGGCGCTGCTCGCCGGTAACGGTGAACTCGAAGGCGTAGATGCGCGCCAGGCGCTTGCGGCCGTTGGCATCGCGCACAAAGGCGATACGCTTGAGCGCGACGGCGTCGTCGAGCAATTCGAGGTCAAGCTTGGCGCAATGCTGTTTCACCCGTTCCAGGGCTTTTTCGCGCAACCCATGGTTGTGCCACAACCAGGCGCCTGCCGTGGCTACCAGCATCAGGACGAAGAGGTTCTCCAGGGTCAACATTTGCATATGCTCCAAACAGGTAGATCCAGCTTAACTGCGTCCCTGGCCTGTCGTACAGGTGGCAATCGAGTTCATACTGCGCTGCGCACAATCCTTGAAACAGCTTTGGAAACCTCCCGCATGAAACGTACCCCGCACCTGCTCGCCATTCAGTCCCATGTGGTGTTCGGCCACGCCGGCAACAGTGCCGCGGTATTTCCCATGCAGCGTATCGGGGTCAATGTCTGGCCGCTCAATACCGTGCAGTTCTCCAATCACACTCAGTATGGCCAGTGGGCCGGCGAAGTGCTTGCTCCGGCGCAAATTCCTGCGCTGGTGGAAGGCATTTCCAACATCGGCGAACTGGGTCACTGCGATGCGGTGCTTTCCGGCTACTTGGGCAGTGCCGAACAAGGGCGAGCGATACTGGCCGGCGTCGAGCGGATCAAGGCAGTAAATCCGAAAGCGTTGTACGTGTGCGACCCGGTCATGGGGCACCCGGAGAAGGGCTGCATCGTGCCGCCGGAAGTCAGCGAGTTCCTGCTTGAGGAGGCGGCCGCCCGCGCGGATATCCTGTGCCCGAACCAGCTGGAGCTGGACAGCTTCTGTGGGCGCCGTGCGCAGTCGCTGGAAGACTGCGTGAATATGGCGCGCAGCCTGCTGCAGCGGGGGCCGCAGGTGGTGGTGGTCAAGCACTTGGCTTATCCCGGGCGTGCCGAGGACCAGTTCGAGATGCTGCTGGTGACTGCCGAGCACAGCTGGCTCCTGCGCCGCCCGCTGCTGGCGTTTCCACGTCAGCCGGTGGGGGTGGGCGACCTGACCTCGGGCTTGTTCCTGGCCCGCGTGCTGCTCGGCGACAGCTGGGTACAGGCATTCGAGTTCACCGCGGCGGCGGTGCATGAAGTGCTGCTGGAAACCCAGGCCTGCGCCAGCTACGAACTGCAGCTGGTGCGGGCCCAGGACCGCATTGCCCACCCGCGTGTGCGCTTCGAGGCGCAATTGCTGGCGCTTTAAATGGCGTCGGTCTTCAGGTCCTGGTAGCGCTTTTCCAGCTCCTGGCGGATCTGCCGGCGCTGCTGGCCCTGCAGGAAGCGGCGCTTTTCTTCACTGCTTTGCGGCTGGCGCGGCGGCACCGCCACCGGGCGACGGTTGTCGTCGACCGCGACCATGGTGAAGAAGCAACTGTTGGAATGGCGTACCGAGCGCTCACGGATGTTCTCGGTCACCACTTTGATGCCAACTTCCATCGACGTGTTACCGGTGTAGTTGACCGATGCCAGGAAGGTCACCAGTTCACCCACGTGTACGGGTTCACGGAAGATTACCTGGTCGACCGACAGCGTCACCACATAGCTGCCGGCATAGCGGCTGGCGCACGCATAGGCCACTTCGTCGAGGTACTTGAGCAGGGTGCCGCCATGTACGTTGCCAGAAAAGTTGGCCATGTCCGGGGTCATCAGGACGGTCATGCTCAGCTGGGCGTTTCCAGGTTCCATAGTGTGCTCACGGTGAGGTTGCGCTGAATCGGGCGAATGCGGGGCGTTATCTGCTGACACTTCTGTTCCCCTCTTTTGAATTTGCCTTGCTGATACGGGACGTTGGCTGACGCCCCGCCGTCACGCTGATCATGCCATCAGCGGCGCTTTTCCAGCCGATCTGTTTCTGCATATTGCACCGGCTTTTTGCGGCGGGGTGCGATGTTAACCTGAGTACGCCCATGCAATATGGGCGTTCCTGCATTCAATACAGTATGTACTTGCTGCTCGCTCAGGTTTGCCTTGGCAGAGGAGCGGTCTGCCCAGGCATCCAGAAAACGACGAGAAAAGGAGTATCACGCCATGCATGCCATCAGCTTCATCCAGGACCTGGCAGTCATCATGCTGGTCGCTGGCGTGGTCACCATTCTTTTTCATCGTCTCAAGCAGCCGGTGGTGCTGGGCTACATCGTCGCCGGCTTCATCATTGGCCCCCACACCCCGCCGTTCGGCCTGATCCATGATGAAGACACCATCAAGACCCTCGCCGAGCTGGGGGTGATCTTCCTGATGTTCTGCCTGGGCCTTGAGTTCAGCCTGCGCAAGCTGTTCAAGGTGGGCGCGACGGCGTTTATTGCGGCGTTTCTGGAAATCGTGCTGATGATCTGGATCGGCTTCGAAATCGGCCGCTGGTTCGGCTGGAGCACCATGGATTCGCTATTCCTTGGCGCTATCCTGGCCATTTCGTCGACCACCATCATCGTCAAGGCGCTCAACGACCTGAAGATGAAGAACGAGCGTTTCGCCCAGCTGATCTTCGGTGTGCTGATTGTGGAAGACATCCTCGGTATCGGCATCATCGCCCTGCTGTCGGGCATCGCTGTCAGTGGCACGGTCAGCTCCGGTGAAGTGTTCTCCACCGTCGGCAAGCTGTCGCTGTTCATGATCGTTGCCTTGGTCATCGGCATCCTGCTGGTGCCACGGCTGCTGGCCTATGTGGCCAAGTTCGAAAGCAACGAGATGTTGCTGATTACCGTGCTGGGCCTGTGCTTTGGCTTCTGCCTGCTGGTGGTAAAGCTGGAATACAGCATGGTGCTGGGTGCCTTCCTGATTGGCGCGATCATGGCTGAATCGCGCCAGTTGCTGAAGATCGAACGCTTGATCGAGCCGGTACGCGACCTGTTCAGCGCCATCTTCTTCGTAGCGATTGGCCTGATGATCGACCCGCAGGTGCTGATCGACTACGCCTGGCCGATCGTGGTCATTACCTTGGCGGTGGTATTGGGCAAGATGCTGTCCTGTGGCATGGGGGCGTTCATTGCCGGCAATGACGGGCGCACGTCATTGCGGGTGGGCATGGGGCTTTCGCAGATTGGCGAGTTCTCGTTCATCATCGCCGCGCTGGGCATGACCCTGCAGGTGACCAGCGATTTCCTGTACCCGGTAGCGGTTGCGGTATCGGCAATCACCACGCTGCTGACACCGTACCTGATTCGCGCGGCCGACCCCTTGTCGCAGAAGCTGGGCAATGTGGTGCCTGGCCGCCTGGCGCGGGTACTTTCCTTGTATGGCGAGTGGTTACGCAACATTCAGCCGCAGGGCGAGGGTGCCATGCTGGCGGCGATGATTCGGCGCATCCTGTTGCAGGTGGGGGTGAACCTGGCGCTGGTGATCGCCATTTTCTTCAGCGGTGGTTACTTTGCAGGGCGTATTGGCAACTGGCTCAGTGAGTGGGTCAGCGATGCCAGCCAACAGAAGGCGCTTATCTGGGGGGCGGCGTTGTTGCTGTCGCTGCCCTTCCTGATCGCGGCCTATCGCAAGCTCAAGGCACTGTCGATGCTGCTGGCAGAGATGGGCGTTAAGCCGGAAATGGCCGGGCGGCATACCCAGCGGGTGCGGCGAGTGATCGCCGAGGTGATCCCGCTATTGTCGCTGTTGGTGATTTTCCTGCTGCTGTCGGCGCTTTCGGCAAGCATTCTGCCAACCAGCGAGTTGCTGCTGGTGATTGCCGTGGTGGCTGCGGTGGTGGTGGCCTTGCTGTGGCGCTGGTTCATCCGCGTGCACACGCGCATGCAGATTGCCTTGCTGGAGACACTGGAGAACAGCCGCGAGAATTCACACTGAGGGGGCAATGCTCCCTGCGCAAGATTTCACCGTCGTCCGAGGGGATGGAGCGGTAGCGATGTCGCCAGGCGCAGAAAGCCTGGCGATTTTAGCTGCATTGATGGCGCTAGGCCATTATTTTTCCTGTGCAGGTGGTATTCAAGCAACGGCTGGAATCAGCTCTCCAGCCAGACATCCCGCGCCCAGTGCCACACCGATTCCCAGCTGTCTTCGCCGACGATTTCCTCATCGGCATCCCACAGCACCACGGTGCCGTCTTCTTCGACGCAGTAGTAGTTGTCACCGTCCTGGCACAGCGGAATCAGATCACGCGGCACGCCGGCGTCCCAGGCATTGGCGGCGACGTCGGGCAGGTAGGTATGAGACTGTGGGTCGGTTACGGTCACCGGCTCCAGTGAGCCATACACCACGTCACTGACGGTCAGCAGGAACTCTTTGAACACGAACGGAATGTTGATGAACAGCTGCTCTTCGATCTCTACCAGCTGGTCCTCGTCTGGAAGCTCCAAGGGCACCGGTACCGGCTCATTGGCTTCACGGAGTTGTTCGATCACTTCTTCCACGGTTCACTTCCTCTGACCTAGATGACAACGCTGCGCGTTATACCCTAGTAGGCCACTCTGGCAAAAGCAAAAACCCCAGGACAGCGCCTGGGGTTTTTTGTGCAGCATGCAGCGGTTAGCCGTTTTGACGGATACCGGCAACCAGCCAAGGCTGGTTTTCGCCCTGGGCGCGAACCATGTGCCAGCTTTCGCTGAACACTTCGCCCTGGTCGAAGCGCGAGTTCTTCGACACGCCACGGAAGGTCAGGGTGGCATCGGTGCGATCGCTGCGATCGTCTACACCGTCCAGCTGCACTTCGAGGTTATCGATGTAGGTGGACTGGAAGCCATCACCCAGTTCAGCGCGTTCACGCTTGAGGAACTCGAGCATTTGCGGGGTGACGAATTCGGCGATCTTGTCCATCTCGTTGGCATCCCAGTGCTGCTGCAGCGACTGGAAGTGGTTACGGGCAGCAGCCAGGAAGCTTTGTTCGTTGAACCAGGCCGGGGCATTGATCACCGGGGCGGCAGCGGCAGCAGGTGCGGCCGAACCACCGAAGATCGAAGGCTGGGCAGGCTGAGCGTGAGCCTCACGCTGCATTGGCGCATGGCCTGGCATGGCCATTTGCGGCTGCTGCTGGCGGCGGCGAGCGGCGATGAAACGGAACACCAGGAAGGCGATAAGCGCCACGATCAGGAAGTCCATGATCTGGAAGCCTTCGAAACCGTCACCCATGAACATGGATGCCAGCAGACCACCGGCGGCCAGGCCTGCCAGTGGGCCCAACCAGCGCGAAGCACCGCTGGCGGCCGGGGCCGCACGACCAGGTGCGGCGGCCGGCGCGGCGGCAGGCGTGGTTGGCGTAGCCTGACGGGTCTGGTGGATAGGCGCGGAGCCCGAGCTCTTGCCGCCGCCGAAACGCTTGGCGTTGGCGTCCAGGCTCAGCGTCAGGCCGACGCAGAGCGCCAGAGCGATGCTAAGAAAACGTTGCATAAGTGGGATATCCCCTGTTGTGGATTGCACGCGCGTCATGTTGCACAGGTTCCCGTGCACATGACCAGCGACAGAGTGTTTCGAGCTTTTGCCTGAATGTTACAAGGCTGCTACAGGGCTTCGAGCTTGGCATACCCCAGCATCAGCCACTTACTGCCTTCGGCAAAGTTCACCTGTACCCGCGCCTGCGCGCCGGATCCCTCGAAGTTGAGGATCACGCCTTCCCCGAAAACCGCATGTTGCACACGCTGGCCCAGGTTGAACGCGGTCTGCGGAATGCTGGCATTGGCGAACAAGTTGCTGTTGGTGGCCGTCTTGACCCCACCGAACGGCCGGCTGACGCTGTTGGACAGCCGCACCTCCTGGACCAGGCCCGCCGGAATTTCACGTACGAAACGCGACACCTTGTTGTAGGTCTCGCTGCCATACAGGCGACGTGTTTCAGCGTAGGTCATGACCAGCTGGCGCATGGCGCGGGTAATTCCCACATAGGCCAGGCGGCGTTCCTCTTCGAGACGGCCGGGTTCTTCCAGGCTCATCTTGTGCGGGAACAGGCCTTCTTCCATGCCCACCAGGAACACGTAGGGGAACTCCAGGCCCTTGGCGCTGTGCAGGGTCATCAGCTGGATGCTGTCTTCGTGCTCGTCAGCCTGGGCATCGCCGGCTTCGAGCGAGGCATGGCCGAGGAAGGCCGATAAGGGCGAAAGGTCGGCGTCTTCGTCGGTGGATTCGAAGTTGCGCGCCGCGCTGACCAGTTCCTCAAGGTTTTCTACCCGTGCCTGGCCCTTTTCACCTTTTTCTTCCTGGTGATAGATGATCAGCCCGGATTGCTCGATGGTGGTCTGGGTCATGGTATGCAGCGGCATGTCCACGACCTTGGCGGCCAACCCCTCGATTAGCTCGATGAAAGCCCCCAGCGCACTGGCGGCGCGGCCTTTGAGGGCCTTGGCGGCGAGCAGCTGGCACATGGCGTCCCACATCGATGCCTGGCTGTGGCGGGCATGCTCGCGGATGGCTTCGACGGTTTTTTCGCCAATGCCGCGTGGCGGTACGTTGATTACCCGCTCCAGGGCAGCATCGTTGCCGCGTCCTTCGATCAGCCGCAGGTAAGCCATGGCGTTCTTGATTTCAGCGCGTTCGAAGAAGCGCTGGCCGCCATAGATACGGTAGGGAATGCGCTCGCGCAGCAGGGCTTCTTCCAGCACGCGCGACTGGGCGTTGGAGCGGTACAGGATGGCGATTTCGTTGCGCGCATTGCCCTGTTTGACCAGGCTCTCGATGGTTTCCACCACGTAGCGCGCTTCGTCGTGCTCGTTGTAGGCCGCGTACAGGGTCAGCGGTTCGCCTTCGCCCATGTCGGTCCACAGCTCCTTACCCAGGCGCCCGCTGTTGTTGGCGATCAGGGCGTTGGCGGCCTTGAGGATGCCGCCGGTAGAGCGGTAGTTCTGCTCCAGGCGGATCATTTCGGCGTCGGGGAAGTCGGCGGTGTACTGGTGAATGTTTTCGATCTTGGCACCGCGCCAGCCGTAGATCGACTGGTCGTCATCACCCACCGCCATCAGGCTTGCACCCCCGCGCGCCAGCAGGCGCAGCCAGGCGTACTGCACGGCGTTGGTGTCCTGGAACTCGTCTACCAGCACATGCTGGAAGCGCCGCTGGTAGTGCTCAAGCAGGCCCGGGTGGTCGCGCCACAGGTCCAGAGCACGCAGTAACAGTTCGGAGAAATCGATGACCCCAGCACGCTCACACGCCTGCTCGTAGGCGGTATAGACGTCACGCATGGTCGCCAGGAACAGGTCGCCACCGGCCTGGATATGCTGCGGGCGCAGGCCTTCGTCCTTCTGCCCGTTGATGAACCACTGTGCCTGGCGTGCCGGCCATTTCTGTTCGTCCAGGCCCAGCTCGCGCATCACCCGCTTGATCAGGCGCTGCTGGTCGTCGCTGTCGAGAATCTGGAAGTTCTGCACCAGCCGCGCTTCCTGCCAGTGGGCCCGCAGCAAGCGATGGGCCAGGCCGTGGAAGGTGCCGACCCACATGCCTGCCGGGTTGATCCCCAGCAGTTGCTCGATCCGCTGGCGCATTTCGGCTGCAGCCTTGTTGGTGAACGTCACCGACAGGATCGAGTGCGGCGATGCCTGCTCCACCTGGATCAGCCAGGCGATGCGGTGCACCAGCACGCGGGTTTTACCGGAACCGGCGCCGGCAAGCACCAGTTGACGCCCAAGCGTGGCCGCTACGGCCTGGCGTTGGGCATCGTTGAGGGAATTCAGCAGGAGGGAGAGGTCGTCTGTGTGCATCGGGCCATTCTAGGGCGCGGCAGGAAATGGGGCAAACCTCCACTGTATAAATATTCACCTTGGCGCATGGCCGTTCCTCGACCCGATGACAGTGGGTCAGCCATGCCAGTGCCTGCCATGACGCGCCAGCAGGCTGTTGGCTTGCTCTGGCCCGCTACTACCCGCCGGGTAAGGGCGTGGCGCCTGAAAGTGCTCCTCGCAACCCTTGATGATCGGGTCGGTCCAGGCCCAGGCTGCTTCCACTTCATCGCGGCGCATGAACAGCGTCGAGTCGCCCTCCAGTACATCCAGCAGCAGGCGTTCGTAGGCTTCCCAGCGGCGGGTCTGGCTGAACACCTGGGCCAGGTTCAGGTCCAGGTCCACCGGTTCCAGGCGCATGCCCTTGCCCGGGCTTTTGGTCATCATGCGCAGGCTGATGCGTTCCTCCGGTTGCAGCTGGATCAGCAACTGATTGACCTGGCCGCCGTTGAATAGCTCGTGGGGTACCGGTTTGAACTGAATGACGATCTGCGACGAGCGCCGTGCCATGCGCTTGCCGGTGCGCAGATAGAATGGCACGCCCGCCCAGCGCCAATTGTCGATGTGCGCTTCGATGGCGATGAAGGTTTCGGTATCGCTGTCGTTGTCGACATCCTTTTCGAAGTAGTAGGCCGGCACTTCCTGGCCGCCAATGTGCCCGGCGCCATACTGGCCGCGCACGGTCTTGTCCTGCACATCCTGGCCGGTGATCGGCTTGAGGGCGCGCAGGATCTTCACTTTTTCGTCGCGTACCGCTTCGGCTTCGAACTGGGCGGGGGGCTCCATGGCCACCAGGCACAGCAGCTGCAGCAGGTGGTTCTGCAGCATGTCGCGGATTGCCCCGGCGCGGTCGTAGTAGGCGCCGCGGTTCTCTACACCCAGCGTCTCGCAAACACTGATCTGTACGTGGTCGACCTGATTGTTGCGCCACACCGGCTCCAGCAGGGCATTGGCGAAGCGCAGGGCCATCAGGTTCTGCACGGTTTCCTTGCCCAGGTAGTGGTCGATGCGGAATACCTGGTTTTCCTCCAGCACTGCGCCAATCGCTTCGTTGATGGCGGTAGCCGATTCCAGCGAATGGCCGATCGGCTTTTCCAGCACGATGCGCGCTTCGGCGTCGGCCAGGCCGGCGTTATGCAGGTGCTTGGCAATCGGTACGAACAGGTTGGGGGCGGTGGCCAGGTAGAAGATACGCGTCAAGCCGCCAGGTTCGCCCAGGTAGCGCGCCAGGCGGCCGAAGTCGGCGCTTTGCGAAGCATCCATGGCGAAATAGTCGATCCGCGCGGAAAACCGCTGCCAGACCTCTTCTTCGAAGTCGTTGCGGGCGATCTGTGCCCGGCAATGGCGTTCGGCGAGCTTGAGATAATCGTTGCGTGGCAAGTTGCGGCGCGCCAGCGCGATGATCCGTACGGCAGGGTCAAGACGGGCCTCGCGAAACAGGTGGTAGAGCGCCGGAAGCAACTTGTGCAGGGCCAGATCGCCGGTGCCGCCGAAGACCAGAATGTCGCAAGGAATAGTCAAACCGCCACTCTCCACGTTCGTTTAACTGGGCGGGTTGGCGTCCATGTAGTATAACTACAAGAAAGCTACAACCCGGCCAGCCGATCATAACCGAGTCCAGCCTGTGAATCTGTTGCAACATATCGCCCAATCGCGCCACCTGCTGCGCAAATCGGAACTCAAAGTGGCCGACCACGTGCTGCTCGACCCGGCTGCCGTCATGCACAGTTCCATGGCCGACCTGGCACACAGCGTGGGTATCAGCGAACCTACCATCGTGCGGTTCTGCCGGGCTATCGGTTGCTCGGGCTTTCAGGACCTCAAGCTGAAGCTGGCCCAGAGCCTGGCAGCGGGGGCCAGTTTCGGGCAGTTCGCCATTCATGAGGACGACTCGGTTGCCGACTACAGCCTGAAGATCTTCGACACCACCCTGCATACCCTGATGGAAGTGCGTGAGCACCTCGACCCGCAGGCGCTGCAGCAGGCGGTGAGTGCCATGGCCCAGGCGCAACGCGTGGAGTTCTATGGCTTTGGCGCGTCCGGTGCGGTGGCGGCCGATGCCCAGCACAAGTTCTTCCGCCTGTTGCTCAGCGCCGCCGCGTATTCCGACCCGCACATGCAGGCGATGTCGGCGGTTACCCTGAAGCCGGGTGATGTGGCGGTGTGCATTTCCCAGTCGGGCCGCTCCAAGGACTTGCTGATCACCGCCAACCTGGTGCGTGAGAGCGGTGCCAACCTGATTACCCTGTGCCCCAGCCAGACACCTCTTGCCGAGCTGTCGACGGTCAACCTGGCGATCGACGTGCATGAAGACACCGAAATCTACACGCCGCTGACCTCGCGTATCGCTCACCTGGTGGTGATCGACGTGTTGGCCATGGGGGTGGCGATGGCGCGTGGGCCGAGCCTGGTCAACCACCTGAAAAGCGTTAAACGCAGCTTGCGCAGCCTGCGTTTGTCGCCCAAGTCGATCAAGGCTACAGACGACTGATCTGCATTGCCTGTACTGGCCCTATCGCCGGCACAGGCAGTAAAAATTCATTGTTTTGTCACCATTCCACCGCCAAACCGTAAACCATCCAGGCCAGTCTGAAACTCCCGCATCCTATCTGGGAGACAGGCAATGGCACGCGACCACGAAGGTACTTACCAACCCAACGCCAAGGCTCGCAAACAGCAGGAAAAGGATCAGCGCCGCATGGAGTACCGCCGCGCGATCGAGGTCTATTGCGACCAACGCCAATTGCTCCGCGACCTGGCAGACTACCCCGAGCTGCAAGCGCTCACGGTATGGCAGACGTCGTCGGCAGCTTCCCCGAAAAACGTTCAACAAGCGCGCTGATCAACGCACGTTCGCTGCGGATGAACGCCAAAAACGCCAAGGCCACTGGCGACTGCCGCTTGGCCTTGGCCTGCACCACGCACCAGCTGCGGTATAGCGGCAGTTCTTCTACGGGTAGCTCCCTCAACACACCGGTGGCCAGCTCCAGGTTGACTGCATGGCGGGTCAGCAAGGCGACACCCAGGCCGGCGATCACGCATTCGCGCTGGGCATCGGCAGAGGCCACTTCCAGCGTCTGCGTAAAGTGTACGCGCTTGTCCTTGAAGTACTCCTCGCACGCCTTGCGTGTGCCCGAACCTTGCTCGCGGACCAGCAGGGTATGAGGCTCCAGGTCCTGCAGGCGCAACTGCTCCAGTTTGCACAGCGGATGTTCGGGCGGTGCCACCGCCACGATTGGGTTGTTGAGGAATGGCAGAAATTCCAGGCCCATGTCCTGCGGCACCATCGACATGATGATCAGGTCGTCGCGGTTATCCGAAAGGCGGCGAATGGCCTGGGCGCGGTTGACCACCGTCAGGGTCAGGTTGACCTCCGGGTGACGCTGCTTGAAGGCGGCGAACAGGTGTGGCACGAAGTACTTGGCACTGGACTCGATCGCCAGTTTCAGCTGCCCCTGCAGTGAGCCCTGCATGTCCGACAGCTGCATGTCCAGGCTCTCCAGCCGCCCGAAGATGTCGCGGCTGGCGCGTTGCAAGGCTTCGGCCGCCTCGGTCAGGTACAGCTTCTTGCCTACGTACTCGAACAGTGGCTGGCCAATCAGCTCTTCGAGCTGGCGGATCTGTAGACTAACGGCGGGTTGCGTCAGTGCCATCTCCTCCGCCGCGCGGCTGTACGAGCGCAAATCGCACACCTCGTTGAAGATCTGCAATTGACGCAAAGTCATACGCATCAAGGACTTACGCATTTTTATCGGCTCGTTGGCAACACCTTGTAACCGCACTATAAGCTTTTGCTAATACAGCCCCTAACAAATATTGATTTTTGTTTATCGACCTACAGCGCTAGGGTGAATACGCGACTGGCCAGCATCGTCTGGTCACGCGCCGACCGGTAGAACCGGCTCGACTGTTCCTACGGCTTTGGGAAGACTCCAGTGATAAAAAAAATCCTGATCGCCAACCGAGGTGAAATCGCAGTTCGGATCGTGCGTGCCTGCGCCGAGATGGGCATTCGCTCGGTAGCGATCTATTCCGACGCCGACCGTCACGCCTTGCACGTCAAGCGCGCCGATGAGGCACACAGCATTGGTGCCGAGCCGCTGGCTGGCTACCTGAACCCGCGCAAGCTGGTGAACCTGGCTGTGGAAACCGGCTGCGATGCCCTGCACCCAGGCTATGGTTTCCTGTCGGAAAACGCCGAACTGGCGGAGATCTGCGCAGAGCGCGGGATCAAGTTCATCGGCCCGGCTGCCGACGTGATTCGCCGCATGGGCGACAAGACCGAAGCGCGCCGCACCATGATCGCCGCCGGTGTGCCGGTAACCCCGGGTACCGAAGGCAACGTTGCCGATATTCATGAAGCCCTGAGCGAAGGTGACCGCATCGGTTACCCGGTGATGCTCAAGGCCACTTCCGGTGGTGGCGGCCGTGGTATCCGCCGTTGCAACAGCCGTGAAGAACTGGAACAGAACTTCCCACGGGTCATTTCCGAGGCCACCAAGGCCTTTGGTTCGGCCGAGGTGTTCCTGGAAAAGTGCATCGTCAACCCCAAGCACATCGAGGCGCAGATCCTCGGTGACAGCTTTGGCAACGTGGTGCACCTGTTCGAGCGCGACTGCTCGATCCAGCGCCGTAACCAGAAGCTCATCGAAATTGCCCCAAGCCCGCAGCTCACCCCCGAGCAGCGCGCCTACATCGGCGACCTGGCGGTGCGTGCGGCCAAGGCCGTGAACTACGAGAACGCCGGTACCGTGGAGTTCCTGCTCGCCGATGGCGAGGTGTATTTCATGGAAATGAACACCCGGGTGCAGGTGGAGCACACCATCACCGAGGAGATCACCGGTATCGACATCGTCCGTGAGCAGATCCGCATTGCTTCGGGCCTGCCGCTGTCGGTCAAGCAGGAAGATATCCAGCACCGCGGATACGCGCTGCAGTTCCGCATCAACGCCGAAGACCCGAAAAACAACTTCCTGCCCAGCTTCGGCAAGATCACCCGTTACTACGCCCCCGGCGGCCCGGGCGTGCGTACCGACACGGCAATCTATACCGGCTACACCATTCCGCCGTTCTACGACTCCATGTGCCTGAAGCTGGTGGTGTGGGCGTTGACCTGGGAAGAAGCCATGGACCGCGGCCTGCGGGCCCTGGACGACATGCGCGTGCAAGGGGTGAAGACCACTGCCGCGTACTACCAGGAAATCCTGCGCAACCCGGAATTCCGTAGCGGCCAGTTCAATACCAGCTTCGTCGAAAGCCACCCTGAACTGACCAACTACTCGATCAAGCGCAAACCCGAAGAGCTGGCCCTGGCCATCGCCGCCGCCATCGCCGCCCACGCAGGCCTGTGAGGAACCCCATAATGTCCAAGAAAATCCACGTTACCGACACGATCCTGCGCGACGCCCACCAGTCCTTGCTGGCCACCCGCATGCGCACCGAAGACATGCTGCCGATCTGCGACAAGCTCGACAAAGTCGGCTACTGGTCGCTGGAAGTCTGGGGCGGCGCCACCTTCGACGCCTGCGTGCGCTTCCTGAAAGAAGACCCGTGGGAGCGCCTGCGCAAGCTGCGCGCAGCCCTGCCCAACACCCGCCTGCAAATGCTGCTGCGCGGCCAGAACCTGCTGGGCTACCGCCATTACAGCGACGACGTGGTCAAGGCCTTCGTCGCCAAGGCAGCGGTCAACGGCATCGACGTGTTCCGCATCTTCGACGCCATGAACGACGTGCGTAACCTGCGCGTGGCCATTGAAGCGGTCAAGGCCGCTGGCAAGCACGCCCAGGGCACCATCGCCTACACCGTCAGCCCCGTGCACACCATCGACGCCTTTGTAGCCCAGGCCAAACAGATGGAAGCCATGGGTTGCGATTCGATCGCGATCAAGGACATGGCCGGTCTGCTGACGCCGTTCGCCACTGGCGAGCTGGTCAGGGCGCTGAAGGCCGAACAATCCCTGCCGGTGTTCATCCACTCCCACGACACCGCCGGCCTGGCTGCCATGTGCCAGCTGAAAGCGGTTGAGAACGGCGCCGACCACATCGACACCGCCATCTCCAGCTTCGCCTGGGGCACCAGCCACCCAGGCACCGAGTCGATGGTGGCTGCGCTCAAGGGCAGCGAATTCGACACCGGCCTGGACCTGGAGCTGCTGCAGGAAATCGGCCTGTACTTCTACGCCGTGCGCAAGAAGTACCACCAGTTCGAAAGCGAGTTCACCGCCGTGGACACCCGTGTGCAGGTCAACCAGGTGCCGGGTGGCATGATCTCCAACCTGGCCAACCAGCTGAAAGAGCAGGGCGCGCTTAACCGCATGAACGAAGTGCTGGCCGAGATCCCGCGTGTACGTGAAGACCTTGGCTTCCCGCCGCTGGTAACCCCGACCTCGCAGATCGTTGGCACCCAGGCATTCTTCAACGTGTTGGCTGGCGAGCGCTACAAGACCATCACCAACGAGGTGAAACTGTACCTGCAAGGCGGTTACGGCAAGGCGCCGGGCGTGGTCAACGAGCAGCTGCGCCGCCAGGCAATCGGCAGCGAAGAAGTGATCGACGTACGCCCGGCCGACCTGCTCAAGCCGGAAATGGCCAAGCTGCGTGCCGATATCGGCGCCCTGGCTCGTTGTGAAGAAGACGTGCTGACGTTCGCCATGTTCCCTGATATTGGCCGCAAGTTCCTCGAAGAGCGCGAAGCCGGCACCTTGACGCCAGAAGCCCTGCTGCCGATTCCGGAAGCCGGCGCCGTAGCCGCTCCGGGCGGTGAAGGCGTGCCGACCGAGTTCGTCATCGACGTGCACGGCGAAACCTACCGCGTCGATATCACCGGCGTGGGCGTTAAGGCCGAAGGCAAGCGTCACTTCTACCTGTCGATCGACGGCATGCCGGAAGAAGTGGTGTTCGAGCCACTCAACGAGTTCGTTGGCGGCGGCGGCAGCAAGCGCAAGCAAGCCACCGACCCAGGCCACGTCAGCACCACCATGCCAGGCAACATCGTCGATGTGCTGGTCAAGGAAGGCGACTTGGTCAAGGCCGGCCAGGCCGTGCTGATCACCGAAGCCATGAAGATGGAAACCGAAGTGCAGGCGGCCATCGCCGGCAAGGTCGTCGCCATTCATGTGGCCAAGGGCGACCGTGTAACGCCGGGTGAAATCCTGATCGAGATCGAGGGCTGATTTAAGCCCTCATCTACAAGCGGTTTACCTCTGGGGAGCGAATGCTCCCCTTTTTTTGTGCTGAACCTGATGGCCCATGCAAGATTCAGCCTTTGCGGCATGCCTCAAGTGTCTGCAGCTGTCCACTCGGCTGCTGGTTTTCCTCTCCCAGCCACCGCTCGAACCCGGCAGCCACCGCCGGCCACTCTTCATCGGTAATCGAATACCAGGCTGTATCGCGGTTATGGTCCTTCACCACCAAGTGCTTGCGGAACACGCCTTCATAAGTGAAGCCAAACCGCTCCGCCGCCCGCTTGGAGCGGGCGTTGGCGTTGTTGCACTTCCACTCCAGACGGCGGTTGCCCAGTTCGAAGCCCAGTTTGCCCAGCAGGTACACCGCCTCGGTTCCTTTGGGCGTGCGCTGCATGGCGGCGCCGAAGGCGATATGGCCGATTTCGATACGCCCGTGGTCGGGTACGATGGACATCAGGCTCAGAATGCCCTGTGCCTGGCCGCTGGGGCGGTCGATGACGGTGTAGAACAGCGGATCGCGGCCTGCGGCGTTGCTCTCCAGCCAACGGTCGAAGGCGGCACGCTCGGTGAACGGCCCATAAGGCAGGTAGTCCCATAGCACCGGGTCGGATGCCGGGCCTTGCAGCACGTTCCAAAGATCGTCGCCATGGCGCGCCGGGTCGAGCTTTTCCAGGCGGATGAAGCGGCCTTCAATGGGGTCGGCCTGGGGCGTTGCGGCGGGTTTCCAGTTCAATACGTCTGTCATGTTCGGCCTACAAACCTTTGCGGAATTGGATGAAGCCCGAGCGCTCGGCAACCTGCTGATACAGGCTGATGGCGGTGGCATTGGTTTCGTGGGTCAGCCAGTGCACCTTGATGCAGCCGTCGGCCTTGGCTGTGGCGTAGACGTGCTCGATCAGCTGGCGGCCAATGCCCAGGCCCCGCTGCGTACTGTCCACGTACAGGTCCTGCAGGTAGCAGGAATTCTCGATGCTCCAGTTGGAACGATGGTAGATGAAGTTGACCATGCCCACCGCCTTGCCATCGACCCAGGCCAGGGTCGAATGGGTGGGCTCCTTCGGATCGAGCAGGCGTTGCCAGGTGCTCAGGCTGACTTCATCGGCCAGTTCGCTTTCGTAGAAGTGCAGGTAGGCCTGCCACAGGGCGAGCCAGGCCGCGTGATCTTGGGCAGTGACAGGGCGTAGGGTAACGCTAGACATGGGCTATTCCTTCAGAGTTGGCGCATGTGCGCCGCGAGTTGGTTGTCCAGCTGATCGGCGCTGGCGCTCAGGCCTTCGCGCACGCCCGCGATGTCTTGATCGGAACGGTTCTGGCTGAGCTTGCGTGCCCCTTGCAGACGGGCGACGGGCAGGCGGATGCCGACGATGGCGCGGAGCATGCCATCGAGGTAGTCGGCAGGGGCGTCAGTGACTTTCCACGGTTCGCTGCGGCCCTGTTCATGGCGGTCGGTCAGGCGGCTGACGATCGCCAGCAGCGGCTCGGTATCGTGGATCACCTCGGCTGTGCCATAGGCGTGCACGGCCAGATAGTTCCAGGTAGGTACGACTTTGGGGTTATCAGCCTTGCTCGGGTAGTAGCCGGGACTGACATAGGCATCGGCGCCGGGGAATACCAGCAAGGCTTCGACACCCTGTGCCAGGTCCTGCCATTGGCGGTTGGCCCGGGCCAGGTGGGCATAGACCGTACCGAATTCGCCTTCGGTGGTATCGACCAGCACTGGCAGGTGCGTGGCCAGCAGCCCCTGATCGCCGTGGCTGACCAGGACAGCCAGGCGGGTGTCGAGCATGTGCTGGTGCAGGCGGCCGAGGTCGTGCTCCTGATGCGGCTTGCTGTTGTACATAGGGCTTGGTCCTTGTCGAATGGTTCCATCCTAGGCAGGCTATTGGTTCTGGGTAAGAGCCATTACTGCCTGATTTGATAGGTCCAATACCATGAGCGAGCGCCCCTTCACACTGCCATTCGACCCTGCCGGGATCGCCCTTGATCGACGCCGTGGGCTGAGTCAGCAGCTGTACCAGGCCTTGCGTGCGCGGGTGCTGGATGGGCGCCTGAGCAGTGGTACACGGCTACCAGCCACTCGCGACCTGGCCGTCATGCTGGCGCTGTCACGCAACAGTGTGGTGCGCGCCTATGACCAACTGTATGCCGAGGGCTACATCGAAAGCCGAGTTGGAGATGGTACTTACGTAAGTCGGCTGCCAAAAATATCCACACAAATATCCACAGGGTTATCCCGGGGTTTATCAACAGGGTTATCCACATTTTCCGAAGAAAATACTGAGGATTTATCCAGCGAACGGCGTTTATCAGCGCCTTTATTGCGCCTAAAAAGTAACCACTTACCTTCCCCAAGAAGTGGTGCGCCCCGTGCCTTTCGGGTCGGCATTCCGGCATTCGACTTGTTCCCATTTGACGTCTGGGCCAAGCTGCAGGCGGGTTTTTGGCGTAAACCATCCCCTGCGCAGCTGGGTTACGGTGACCCGGCAGGCGAGCCGGCTTTGCGTGAGTTGATCGCGGCCTACCTGCGCCGTTCGCGTGGGCTAAGTTGTATGGCTGAACAAATTGTGATCACCAGTGGTGCACAGCAAGCCATCAGCCTTTGTGCACAGCTGTTGTTGCAGCCGGGTGACGGTGTGGCTGTGGAAAACCCCGGCTACCGCGCGGCCGGGCATGCCTTTGCGCTGGCTGGCGCCACGTTGCATGGCGTGCCTGTGGACGAAGAGGGCATGGACTGCCGCTTGCTCGGTCAGCAGGCGGACTGCCGGCTGGCGTATGTCACACCGGCGCATCAATACCCGACCGGGGTCACCATGAGCCTGGCACGGCGCCTGGCGCTGCTGGCGTGGGCCGAACGCAACGATGGCTGGATCATCGAGGACGACTATGACGGCGAGTACCGCTACAGCGGTGCGCCCTTGGCCCCGTTGGCGGCGCTCGACCGGCACGGTCGGGTGCTGTACGTCGGTACCTTCGGCAAGATTGCGTTCCCCGCGTTGCGCCTGGGTTACCTGGTGCTGCCGCCGCAACTGGTGCAGGGATTCAGTCAGGGCAAGGCGTTGGCCGTGCGGCATTCGGAAGTCAGCAGCCAGTGCGTGATGGCCGAATTCATGGCACGCGGGCATTTCCAGCGGCATATCCGCCGTATGCGCAAGGCCGCTTTGAGTCGACGTAACGTACTCAAGGCTGGCTGGCCTGTGGATATTCCCGGGTTGGGCGAGATGCCGGAAGTGGCGGCCGGGCTGCATGTGAAGGTGGATGTGGATAACTTTGCGCGAGAGCAGGAGCTGGTGGCCAAGGCTGAAGCTGCGGGGGTAGAGGTGACGCCGCTGAGCAATTTCTGGCTGTCGGACAGCGACGTGCCTGTGGATAAGCGGGCAGGGCTGGTGTTGGGGTTTGCGGCGGTGCCGGAGGGGGAGATCGCCGAAGCCTTGATGAAATTGCGCAAGGTCTGGAGAAAGTGAATTGGGGCTGCAAAGCAGCCCCCGACTCTATCAGGTGCCGGATTTGATCCGTGTCCAGGCCCGGGTTCTGGCCCGCTCTGCGTCCCGCGCCAAGGGCTTGAGGGTATAAAGCTTGGCCATCGCTTCCGCCGTCGGGTACAGGTTGGGATTGTTGCGAATCGCCGGACTGACCTTTTCAGTCGCATCCTTGTTCGGGTTCGGATAACCGACAAAGTCGCTGATCGGCGCAATCACCTCAGGCCGTAGCAAGTAATTGATGAACGTGTGGGCATCTTCCGGGTTGGCCGCATTCTTTGGAATCGCCAGCATGTCGAACCAGATCGGCGCACCCTCCTTGGGCAGGCGCATGTCCACCACCACGCCGTTCTTGGCATCGCGCGCGCGGTTGGCGGCCTGCGAGAAACTGCCGCTGTAACCCACCGCCACACAGATATCGCCATTGGCGATGTCTGCCATGTACTTCGAAGAATGGAAGTAGGTGATGTGTGGGCGGATCTTCAGCATCAACGCTTCGGCCTTCTTGTAGTCGGCCGGTTTGTCGCTGTTCGGCGGTAAACCCAAGTACTGCAGGGCCAGCGGCAGAATCTCCGAAGGCGAGTCGAGCAGCGCCACGCCGCACTGCTTGAGCTTGGCGATGTTCTCCTCCTTGAAGATCAGGTCCCAGCTGTCTACCGGGGCGTTGTCGCCGAGCGCTGCCTTGACCTTGGCCGGGTTGAAGCCGATCAGCACGGTGCCGTACATGTAGGGCACCGCGTACTTGTTACCCGGGTCGTTGGCCTCGATCAGCTTCATCAGCGCCGGGTCCAGGTGTTGCCAGTTCGGCAGTTTGCTGCGGTCGAGCGGCTGAAACACCCCGGCTTCGATCTGCTTGGCGAGGAACACGTTGGACGGCACCACCACGTCATAGCCGGAGTTGCCGGTGAGCAGCTTGGCCTCCAGCGCCTCGTTGGTGTCGAAGATGTCGTAGATCAGCTTGACCCCGCTGTCCTGCTTGAAATCGGTCAAGGTCTGCGGGGTGATGTAGTCGAACCAGTTATACACACGCAGTGTGCGCTGCTCGGCTTGAGCATGCAGGGCACCGGTGAACAAGGTGGCAGCGATGAACGGGGCGAGTAGACGCTTGAGTCGGACCATTACCGGGCTCCTGGCTGGGCGTGCTGGAAGCCTTCCAGCACATTGACCGCGTTGATACCGATTTCTTCCACAGCGTAGCCGCCCTCCATCACGAACAGGGTCGGCTTGCCGAGCTGGCCGATACGTTTGCCCATTTCCAGGTAGTCCGGGCTGTCCAGCTTGAACTGCGAGATTGGGTCGTCCTTGAAGGTGTCCACACCCAGCGAGATCACCAGTACGTCGGCGTCATAGCGGGCAATGCGCTGGCAGGCATCCTCCAGGGCTGCGCTCCAGGCCGCCCAGTCGCTGCCAGCCGGAAGCGGGTAGTTGATGTTGCAGCCCTCACCGGCACCTTCGCCGGTTTCGTCGGCATAGCCCAGGAAGAACGGGAATTCGTCCTGCGGGTCGCCATGGATCGAAGCGAAGAATACGTCGTCGCGGCTGTAGAAGATGTCCTGGGTGCCGTTGCCGTGGTGGTAGTCGACGTCGAGGATGGCGACCTTGCGCTTGCCTTGGTCCAGGAAGGCCTGGGCGGCGATGGCGGCGTTGTTCAGGTAGCAATAACCGCCCATGACTTCGCCGGCGGCGTGGTGCCCCGGTGGGCGGCACAGGGCAAAGGCCGAATGGGCGCCCTGCTGGATTGCCGCCTGGGCCGTGAGGGCGACCTGGGCGGCGCTGTAGGCGGCCTGCCAGGTACCGGCGGTGATCGGGGCGCCGGCATCGAAGCTGTAATAGCCCAACTCGCCATGCAGGCCGGTGGGTTTTACCTGGCGCAAGGTGCGAGCAGGCCAGGTGAACGGCAGCAGGTCGCCTTCCTGGCCCAGTGCGGCCCAGCGCGCCCAGGCGCCTTCGAAGAAGTCGAGATAGTCGGCGCTGTGGATGCGCAGCAACGGCGCGCGGCCGAAGTCGGTAGGCCCCTGGATGTCGCCAAGGTTGCGTTTTTTTACCTGGTCGAGCACATGGTCAGCGCGCGAAGGCATTTCGAAGCAGGGCATCAGCTTGCCGTCGATCAGCTCGCAGCGGCCGTGGTGCAGGCGGTGATCATCGGAATAGATCGTCAGCATTGTTGTTCTCCGTTGGATACTGGCGTGGGTCCATTGTCATGGGCAGGTCAGTAGCGGAGAACGACGCAAACGGCCAAAAGGGGATCGATGTGGCCAAGCTCTTTGGCCGTAGCTGGTCAACCACGGAAGTGGCTGGGCGCTACACCACTCCAACGCTGGAACGCATGGCGAAAACTGGCGGTCTCGCTGAACCCCAAGGTCTCAGCAATGCGATAGATCGGCATCTGTTCATCAGCCAACAACTGCTTGGCCCGCTCGAACCTCAACTCGTCTAGCAGCTGTTGATAACTGCTGCCCAGCGCCTGCAAATGCCGGCGCAGGGTGCGCGACGAGCAATTCATCTGCCGCGCCAACCCTTCCAGCCCAGGCGCGGCGTCCAGTTGCTGTGCCAGCAGTTGGCGAATCCGCCCCAGCCAGGCCTGCCGGCCCGTGAACTCAAGGTTCAGGCGCCGGCAGCGTTCGCTCATGGCCTTGTGGGTAATCGAATCGGCCAGCGGCAGTGGCCTGTCCAGCCAGCGCCGTTCAAACGCCAAGGCATTGTCCTGAGCGTCGAAACCCACCGGGCACTGGAATGCACCGGCATAGAGCGCGTGGTAACCGGGCCGCGAGTGTTCGAAACGGGCGCCTAGCAGAGGCAGTGGGCGCCCAAGCAAGTCGTCGCAGATGACTTTCAGCGACACCAGGCAGAACTCCGCGTTGAATGCGCTCAGCGCCGGGCTGTCGTGGCAGTCGCTGGCACTTAGCCAGACCCGCTGGCCGTCCTCGATCAAACGTAGCTTGAACACTGTTCCCAGCAGTGCCGGATATGCCAGCGCCAGGCGCAAGGCGTCACCCAAAGTGGCACTGGAGAGCAATGCGTAACCTAGCATGCCGTAGCACGACACGTGCATGCGCCGGCCCAGTTCAAGGCCGATGTCCGCGCGCCGGGCCACAGCGTTGGCGCACACCTGCAGTTCCTGCTGGGTGGTGATGCGCGCATCGGCGTGCCCCAGGTCTGACGGGCCAATGCCGCTGCCGGCCAGCAGCGCTGATGCCTCGCAACCGTCTGCCTGAAAGACGTTGAGGATCAGCGAAACCGCGTTGAGGGTGGTGAGGTGGCTGTGCAGCATGCTGGGTAATCCCGTTGGGCTGGGACGCATTATCGAGCAAGTAGTATGCCGATATCGGCAAGCGGTCTTCGCGCCGCTTGTTTTGCGGGCAAAAAAAAGGCCCGAAGCATAGGCTCGGGCCTTGAAAGGTTGAGAGGTGTCTAGTCCCTTAACCTGGTGAGACTGTTTGCAGCAGCCGGGTTACGCCTTCAGCGGAACCAGACGGGGAGCGATCATGTTTTCCGGACGCAGGATGTCGTTGAGCATCTCTTCGTCCAGCAGCTTCTCTTCGCGCACCAGTTCCAGTACGCCACGGCCTGTTTCCAGGGCAACGCGGGCGATACGGGTGGCGTTTTCGTAGCCGATGTACGGGTTCAGGGCGGTGACCAGGCCGATCGAGTGCTCGACCAGTTCACGGCAGCGCTGTTCGTTGGCGGTGATGCCGACGATGCAGTGTTCGCGCAGCATGTCCATGGCGCGTTGCAGCAGGCGGATCGAGTCGAAGATCTTGTAGGCGATCAGCGGCTCCATTACGTTCAGCTGCAGCTGGCCACCTTCGGCGGCGACGGTCAGGGCCAGGTCGTTGCCCATGATGGCGAAGGCCACCTGGTTGACGGCTTCCGGGATAACCGGGTTGACCTTGCCTGGCATGATCGAGCTGCCTGGCTGACGTGCTGGCAGGTTGATCTCGTTGATGCCGGTGCGCGGGCCGCTGGACAGCAGGCGCAGGTCGTTGCAGATCTTCGACAGCTTGACGGCGGTACGCTTGAGCATGCCGGAGAACAGCACGAAGGCGCCCATGTCGGAAGTGGCTTCGATCAGGTCGGCAGCCGGTACCAGCGGCTGGCCGCTGATGATTGCCAGGCGCTGCACGGCCAGGGCCTGATAGCCAGGGTCGGCGTTGATGCCGGTACCGATGGCAGTACCACCCAGGTTGATTTCGGTCAGCAGCTCCGGAGCCAGCGAGCGCAGGCGCTGCAGGTCTTCGGTCATGGTGGTGGCAAAGGCGCGGAATTCCTGGCCCAGGGTCATCGGCACGGCGTCCTGCAGCTGGGTACGGCCCATCTTCAGTACGTGGTCGAATTCCTTACCCTTGGCAGCGAAGGCCTGGATCAGGCTGTCGAGGCTGGCCAGCAGCGCGTCGTGACCCAGCAGCAGGCCCAGACGGATAGCGGTCGGGTAGGCGTCGTTGGTCGACTGCGCCATGTTCACATCGTTGTTCGGGTGCAGGTACTGGTACTCACCCTTCTGATGGCCCATGGCCTCCAGCGCGATGTTGGCGATGACTTCGTTGGCGTTCATGTTGGTGGAAGTACCAGCACCGCCTTGAATCATGTCCACCACGAACTGCTCGTGGTAGTCGCCCTTGATCAGTCGTGCGCAGGCTGCGCTGATCGCGGCGTGCTTGGCATCGCTCAGGTGCCCCAGCTCACGGTTGGCGTCAGCAGCTGCCTGCTTGACCATCGCCAGGCCGACTACCAGTTTCGGGTAGTGCGACAGCGGAACGCCGGAGAGGTGGAAGTTGTTGGCAGCGCGCAGGGTCTGGATGCCGTAGTAGGCATCAGCAGGAACTTCAAGGGTACCCAACAGATCTTTTTCGACGCGGAACGATGCAGCAGAGGACATGATGTATATCATCTCGATTTTGACCCGGCACATGCCGGAATGGCGCCAATCCTAGGCCCGAAGGTGATTTTGCGGCCAATGCTGTTGCACGCTAACCTATGCACAAACGGCATAGTGTTTCATGTGACGCCAATTGACATTCGAGCGTGTTCCATTTTGGTGCATGCCGGGAGATGTGCTTCGTGAACCTTGAAAGCAAATGGCTGGAAGATTTCAGCGCGCTGGCTGCCACCCGCAGTTTTTCCCAGGCTGCAGAGCGGCGTTTCGTCACCCAACCGGCCTTCAGCCGGCGCATTCGCAGCCTGGAGGCGGCGTTGGGCCTGCAGTTGGTGAATCGTTCCCGCACACCGATCGAACTGACTGAGGCCGGGCAGCTTTTTCTTGTCACGGCGCGTACGGTTGTCGACCAGTTGAGCGAGATTCTCCGCCATTTGCATCACCTTGAAGGTGGGCAGGGCGAGGTCGTTCAGGTGGCGGCGGCGCACTCCCTTGCATCGGGCTTTTTCCCCCGCTGGGTGGCCCAGTTGCGCAACGACGGTTTGAACATCGCCACCCGCCTGGTTGCGACTAACGTCGGGGATGCCGTGCATGCATTACGCGAAGGTGGCTGCGACCTGATGCTGGCGTTCTATGACCCGGACGCGGCCTTGCAGATGGATGCCGAGATCTTCCCGTCGCTGCACATGGGCACCACCGAAATGTTGCCGGTGTGCGCCGTGGACGCCGAAGGCAAACCGTTGTTCGATCTGGAAGGCGAGGGCAGCGTGCCGCTGCTTGCCTATACCGCAGGCGCGTTCCTGGGGCGTTCGGTCAATTTGCTGCTGCGCCAGCGTAACCTGCGCTATACCACCGTCTACGAAACCGCCATGGCCGACAGTCTCAAGAGCATGGCGCTGGAAGGCATGGGCATCGCCTGGGTGCCGCGCCTGTCGATGCGCGGCGAGCTGGAGCGGGGCGAACTGGCCATCTGCGGCGGCAGTCAGTGGCATGTGCCGCTGGAGATCCGCCTGTACCGCTGCGCCCTGGTACGCAAGGCCAACGTACGGCTGTTGTGGCGCAAGCTGGAAGGTGCGGCGGCGGTTGACCCAAAAGTCAGCCAAAGCCCCGAAAAATAAGGGGCGACAGTTGGTCGCCGGGGTGCCTTAAACGCAACACCTTACGGTATACTGCGCGGCCTTTCGACCGGATGCGTCCGGTCCTGATCAGCAAACAAGCCACGCCGGTCGTCCCGCGTGGCTTGTTGTTTTTTGACGCGCCCAAGGGCGCACAAGCGAAGAGGCTCGACGATGAGTGCACTGGTTGGCGTGATCATGGGCTCCAAGTCCGATTGGTCCACCCTTAGCCACACCGCCGATATGCTGGAAAAACTCGGCATTCCCTACGAAGTGAAGGTGGTATCCGCCCACCGCACCCCGGATCTGCTGTTCCAGTATGCCGAGGAGGCCGAAGGCCGTGGCATCGAGGTGATCATCGCCGGTGCCGGTGGCGCAGCCCACCTGCCAGGCATGTGCGCCGCCAAGACCCACCTGCCAGTGCTGGGCGTACCCGTCCAGTCGTCGATGCTGTCGGGCGTCGATTCGCTGCTGTCGATCGTGCAGATGCCAGCCGGCGTGCCGGTTGCCACCCTGGCCATCGGCCGTGCCGGTGCCGTCAACGCTGCGCTGCTGTCGGCCAGCATCCTGGGCGCCAAGTACCCACAGTTCCACGCGGCGTTGAAGCAGTTCCGCACGGAGCAGACCGACACCGTGCTGGACAACCCAGACCCGCGCCAGGCTTGAGGCTCAACCCATGAAGATCGGTGTAATCGGTGGCGGCCAGCTGGGCCGCATGCTGGCTCTGGCGGGCACCCCGCTGGGCATGAACTTCGCCTTCCTCGACCCGGCGCCGGACGCTTGCGCCGCGCCCCTGGGCGAGCACCTGCGTGCCGACTATGGCGACCAGGATCACCTGCGCCAGCTGGCCGACGAAGTCGACCTGGTCACCTTCGAGTTCGAAAGTGTCCCGGCCGAGACCGTGGCCTTCCTCTCGCAGTTCGTGCCGGTCTACCCCAGCGCCGAAGCGCTGCGCATCGCCCGCGACCGCCTGTTCGAAAAAAGCATGTTCCGCGACCTGGGTATCCCGACCCCGGCCTTCGCCGACATTCTCTCGCAGGCAGACCTGGACGCCGCAGTGGCCAGCATCGGCCTGCCGGCCGTGCTGAAAACCCGCACCCTGGGTTACGACGGCAAGGGCCAGAAGTTACTGCGTACGCCTGAAGACGTGGTAGGCACCTTCGCCGAGCTGGGCAGCGTGCCGTGCCTGCTGGAAGGCTTCGTGCCGTTCACCGGCGAAGTGTCGCTGGTGGCCGTGCGTGCCCGCGATGGCGAAACCCGCTTCTACCCGCTGGTGCACAACACCCACGAAAGCGGCATCCTGCGCCTTTCGGTGGCCAGCCAGGCGCACCCGCTGCAGGCCCTGGCCGAAGACTACGTGGGCCGCGTGCTGCAAAAACTGGACTATGTAGGTGTGATGGCCTTTGAGTTCTTCGAAGTCGACGGTGGCCTCAAGGCCAACGAAATCGCCCCGCGCGTGCACAACTCCGGCCACTGGACCATCGAAGGCGCCGAATGCAGCCAGTTCGAGAACCACCTGCGCGCCGTTGCCGGCCTGCCGCTGGGCTCGACTGCCAAGGTGGGCGAGAGTGCGATGCTCAACTTCATCGGTGAAGTGCCAGCTGTAGATAAAGTGGTCGCCATCGGTGACTGCCACCTGCATCACTACGGCAAGGCCTTCAAGGTCGGCCGCAAAGTTGGCCACGCCACCCTGCGCTGCCACGACATGGCTACCCTCGAGCGCAAGATTGCCGAAGTAGAAGCCCTGATCAGCAACTGATCGAACTTCTACCACCGGCTTGCCCTCTGAAGATGGCAACAAGCCAAAGCGCTGCCTAGGCTTTGGCTTGTTCCATCTTCGAACTGCAGAGGGATTGCCATGGGCATCATTGGAACCATCTTCATCGGCCTCATCGTCGGCCTGCTGGCCCGCTTCATCAAGCCGGGCGACGACAGCATGGGCTGGATCATGACCATCCTGCTGGGTATTGCCGGCTCCCTGTTGGCCACCTATGGCGGCCAGGCGTTGGGCATCTATCAGGCCGGACAGGCAGCGGGCTTCTTTGGCGCGCTGGTCGGTGCCGTGGTCCTTCTGGTGATCTACGGATTCATCAAGAAACGCTGAATACTGGTTAGAATGCCCGGCAATTCATCCGAGTTGCCGAGCATTTCCATGCGTGCCTTTTTCCTTGTCCCCCTGCTGTTGGCCAGCGCCCTGGCCCATGCCGAACTGCCTGAAACCGACTGGCTGGAGTTGATGCCCAAGTCGGACCAGAAGGCGCTCGAGCAAATGCCCGAAATCGACCACAACTCACCGGAAGCCATGGGCACTTTTACCGACAAGGGTGGCCTGAAACAGAGCAAGGGCCTGCCGGCGGTGATGTACTCGACCAAGACCGTGGCAGCCATGAACGGCAAGGACATTCGCCTGGGCGGCTACCCCGTGCCGTTGGAAAGCGACGCCAAGGGCAACAGCACGCTGTTCTTCCTGGTGCCGTACCCTGGGGCGTGCATCCATGTGCCGCCACCGCCGCCGAACCAGCTGGTGCTGGTGCGCTACCCGAAAGGACTGAAGATCGATGACATCTACACACCGCTGTGGGTCAGCGGCACGCTTAAGGTGGAAAAGGTCAGCAATGACCTGGCCGACGCGGCCTATGCGCTGGATGCGGGGAAGGTGAGGGTGGTGGAGGATGCAGACCTCTGATTGCCTGCACCGGCCTCTTCGCGGGCAAGCCCGTAAGGAGGCCGGCAAAACCACTGTAAAACTCAGATCATTTCACAGCCGATCACGACGCCTAGCGAGTGACTCGCCCCTGGCCTCAGCTCCACCAGGTCATCCCACACATTCGCCGTCTCGATGCACAGCATCCGCTGCCAGCCGTCATCAGCCATGTCTGCCAGCTCCTTGGCCCGCTCGGTCCATGGGTTCCAGATCACCGCCGAGCGCGACCCGCTGCTGGTCAAGGTAATCCGCCGGCTCCAATGCGGGTCGACAATGCTCAGCGTCTGCGGGGTATCGAGGTAGATCCGGTCCGTCTCCCCGGCAAACGCCAGCGGCCCTTGCTGCTGGCGCTGTTCCCAGTCAGCCAGGGTCTCGATATAGCCCAGCCCCTCGACCCCTTCGACCCGCGCCTGACGCACATCGCTAACTGCAAAGTAACTATGCAGCGCCTGGCTGATGGTAACCGGGGTATTGCCCATGTTGCGGCTGGTCAGGCTCAGCTTCAGCTCGTCACCCAGCTCCACCACCAGCTTCAGCTCGACGTCATGGGGCCACCCGGGCAGGTCGCCCTGCGCCTCAGGCAGCTCGAACTCGATACGCAGGCCGTCGCCCGCTTCCTCTATACCCAGCAACTGCCAGTCACGTGAGCGCGCCAGACCGTGAGCTGGTGCCTGCTCGCCGTGGTACATGGCCTGAACGGCCTGGGGGTTGCGCTGCAAGTTGCCAAACCACGGCCAGCACACCGGCACCCCGGCGCGAACCGACTTGCCCTGGCGGAAGATGGCCTGGTCGCTCAGCCACAGCAGCGGCGGCTCGCCGACCCGCTGGTAGCTGAGGATCTGTGCGCCTTGCTGGGCGATCAGGAGTTCGGCGCGGTCGCTGCTGATACGCCAGCAGTTCAGTTCGCCATGTTGCTCGGTTACGACCTGGTAGGTAGCCATTGCATTCATCTCATTGGTTGCCAGTGGGCCTTGGACCCGGGCACATGCAATGAGTTTACCGCCGGCGAGGCTTAGCGACGAGGCACAGACCGGGTACGGCCACTGCCGTCGATGGCGACGAAGACGAATACCGCTTCGGTAACCTTGCGCCATTCGCTGGACAGCGGGTCGTCGCTCCACACTTCGACCATCATCCGGATCGAGCTGCGGCCGATCTCCAGGGTCTGGGTATAGAACGACAGCTGCGCGCCGACCGCGACCGGTACCAGGAAGGCCATGCGGTCGATGGCCACGGTAGCCACGCGGCCACCGGCGACGCGGCTGGCCATGGCGGTGCCGGCCAGGTCCATCTGGGCAACCAGCCAGCCGCCGAAGATGTCGCCGAAGCCGTTGGTCTCGCGCGGCAATGCGGTGATCTGCAAGGCCAGGTCGCCTTGTGGGATTGGATCTTCTTGTTCGAGCTCAATCATGCGATGGGGCCTCTGACCCGTGACGCTTTTCGTTGGTGTGGCGCAAAGGCCGGGTAAACGATTCAGCTTGAAACATACTACGCCGATTTCGTTTCACTGGGCGGCCGTAGGGAAACTCTGCGAAACCGTCTGACAATACTGACCGGCGTTTTCGCACAACATCCCACGTTAGGGGCAACCTTTTCCTACGAACTGCCAGTATATAGAGCATAACGGCCAGCGACGACCGCGCATTCATGAATATGTGTAGGGATTTTGTATCGCTTTCAGCGCAGCTCGGCTATTTGCTATCTTCGCGTGTCCCCTAATCCAGAAGCCGCGTGCCAAGCGGCCTGCATGCCCTACAAAGAGAACAACGAGCGATGACTTCCGTGCCCAGCAGTATCGAGCAGCCCGCGCGGCCGCTGACCCGCAGTGACTACAAGACCCTTTCACTGTCCGCCCTGGGCGGTGCGCTGGAGTTCTACGACTTCATCATCTTCGTGTTCTTCGCCACAGTGGTCGGCAAGCTGTTCTTCCCGGCCGACATGCCCGAGTGGCTGCGCCTGATGCAAACCTTCGGCATCTTCGCCGCCGGCTATCTGGCGCGGCCGCTGGGCGGCATCATCATGGCCCACTTCGGTGATTTGTTGGGGCGCAAGAAGATGTTCACCCTGAGCATCTTCATGATGGCCCTGCCGACCCTGATCATGGGCCTGCTGCCAACCTATGCACAAATAGGCATGTGGGCGCCGATCCTGCTGCTGATGATGCGCGTGATCCAGGGCGCGGCCATCGGTGGCGAGGTGCCGGGCGCCTGGGTGTTCGTGTCCGAACACGTGCCTGCGCGCAATACCGGCTACGCCTGCGGCACCCTGACTGCAGGCCTGACGGCGGGCATTCTGCTGGGTTCGCTGGTGGCGACCCTGATCAACAGCGTGTACAGCGCCGAAGAAGTGGCCGATTACGCCTGGCGGATTCCGTTCCTGCTCGGCGGTGTGTTCGGCCTGTTCTCGGTGTACCTGCGCCGCTGGCTGCACGAAACGCCAGTGTTCGCCGAAATGCAGCAGCGCAAGGCGCTGGCCGAGGAATTGCCGCTGCGGGCCGTGCTGCGTGACCACCGTGGCCCGATCATCCTGTCGATGCTGCTGACCTGGATGCTGTCGGCCGGCATCGTGGTGGTCATCCTGATGACCCCGGCGCTGTTGCAGAGCTTCTACCACATCAGCCCGACCGACTCGCTCAAGGCCAACAGCCTGGCGATCGTGCTGCTCAGCCTTGGCTGCATCGGCGCCGGCAGCCTGGCCGACCGCTTTGGTGCGGGCCGCGTGTTCGTGATTGGCAGCCTGTTGCTGCTGGCCAGTTCCTGGGCCTTCTACCACAGCCTGCCGACCCGGCCTGAGCTGTTGTTCCCGCTGTACGCGGTGACTGGCCTGTGCGTGGGCGTGATTGGCGCTGTGCCCTATGTGATGGTCAAGGCGTTCCCGGCGGCGGTGCGCTTCAGCGGGCTGTCGTTCTCGTACAACGTGGCCTACGCGATTTTCGGCGGGCTGACACCGATGGTGGTGACGGCGCTGCTGAAGGTGAGCCCGATGGCGCCGGCCTACTACGTGGCGGGGCTGTGTGCCGTTGGTCTGGCCGTGGGCCTGTACTTGCTCGCCAATAAGCGCTGATCTGCTTCGAGGCTACCCGCGAAAAGGCCAGACCTGCTTACAGTGATGGCCTTTCATCCAATTGTCACAATGAAGTCATATCGTGTTCATGCGGCCTGCCGATACTTGGGCCCGTTCCATCCAACACCCCAATATTCCTGCTAGGAGCAAGGCATGAAACTGAAGCGTTTGATGGCGGCCCTCACCTTTGCCGCCGCTGGCGTTGCAACCGCCAACGCGGTAGCCGCTGTCGATCCTGCGATCCCGACCTACACCAAGACCACCGGTGTTTCGGGCAACCTCTCCAGCGTTGGCTCCGACACCCTGGCGAACCTGATGACGCTGTGGGCCGAGGCCTACAAGAAGGAATATCCGAACGTAAACATCCAGATCCAGGCGGCCGGCTCCTCCACCGCGCCACCCGCGCTGACCGAAGGCACCGCCAACCTCGGCCCGATGAGCCGCAAGATGAAGGACGTCGAGCTGCAGGCCTTCGAGCAGAAGTACGGTTACAAGCCGACTGCCATCCCGGTTGCTGTCGACGCCCTGGCCGTGTTCGTGCACAAGGACAACCCGATCAAGGGCCTGACCATGGCTCAGGTCGACGCCATCTTCTCTTCCACTCGCCTGTGCGGTGGCAAAGCCGAAATCAAGACCTGGGGCGACGTGGGTGTGACCGGCGACCTGGCCAACAAGCCAATCCAGCTGTTCGGCCGCAACTCGGTATCGGGCACCTACGGCTACTTCAAGGAAGAAGCCCTGTGCAAAGGCGACTTCAAGCCTAACGTCAACGAACAGCCTGGCTCGGCTTCGGTGGTGCAGTCGATCAGCTCTTCGCTGAACGGCATTGGCTACTCGGGTATCGGTTACAAGACTGCCAGCGTCAAAACCGTAGGCCTGGCCAAGAAAGAAGGCGGCGAGTTCGTTGAAGACAACGAAACCAACGCCCTGAACGGCACCTACCCGCTGTCGCGCTTCCTGTACGTGTACGTCAACAAGGCCCCGAACAAGCCTCTGGCCCCGCTGGAAGCCGAGTTCGTCAAGCTGGTGCTGTCGCAAGCTGGCCAGCAGGTCGTGGTGAAGGATGGCTACATCCCGCTGCCGGCCAAAGTCGTCGACAAGACCCTGGCTGACCTGGGCCTGTCGCACGCCGGTAACGTTGCAAAGAAGTAAGTAACTGAAGAAGAGGCCGGTGCCGATGCCCGGCCTCTTCCACGAAATTCCAGTCCGAAGCCAGGTTTCCTGTGCGGCGGGCTTTCGCGCGTCACCACTTTGTAATGTTTTTGTCACACGGGACCGCTAGGGTGTGCGCATGAATGATCTGGCCAATTCCAACATGACCCAAAACTCCCAGCCCGTGCGCATTGATTTCAATACGCCCGAGTTGCAACGCAAGCGCCGCATGCGTGCGCTCAAGGACCGCCTGACCCGCTGGTATGTACTGGTGGGCGGGCTTGCCGTTCTGGCGGCCATCACCCTGATCTTCTTCTACCTGGCCTATGTGGTGCTGCCACTGTTCCAGGGCGCCGAGCTGACCAGCAAGAAAGCCCTGGCGCCAACCTGGCTGCAGCAGGATGCCGGCAAGCCGCTGATGATCGCGCTAGAAGAGCAGAACCTGGTGGGGATGCGAGTTTCGGACAAGGGCCAGGCATTGTTCTTCGATACCAAGACCGGTAACGAGCTCAAACGTGTCGACCTGCCTGTGCCGGCAGGCACCCAGGTTACGTCGATCAGTGCCGACCAGCCGGGTAGCCCGCTGGTGGTGCTGGGCTTGTCCAATGGCCAGGCGCTGGTGTTCCACCACACCTACAAGATCACCTACCCGGACAACAAGAAAACCATTAGCCCAGGCATCGACTACCCGTACGGCGAGCAGCCGTTCGTGCTCGACGAACAGGGCCGTGCGCTGGAGCACGTCAGCGTCAACGTCAATGGCGACACCTTGCTGCTGGCCGGCTCCACCGGCGCGCATCTGCAGGTGCTGGAGCTGACCCGCACGGAAAACATGATGACCGAAGAGGTCACCACCGAGCAGAACCGCATCGAACTGCCGCAAATGACCGAAGCGGTGAAGAACATCTTCATCGATCCGCGCCAGCAGTGGCTTTACGTGATCAACGGCCGCGCCACTGCCGACGTGTTCAGCCTGCGCGACAAGAGCCTCAACGGCCGTTACAAGCTGTCTGAAAGCGGCGATACCGAAATCACCGCCACGGCCCAGCTGGTTGGCGGCATTTCGCTGATCATCGGTGATTCCAAAGGCGGCCTGGCCCAGTGGTTCATGGCCCGCGACCCGGATGGCGAGTCGCGCTTCAAGCAAATTCGTACCTTCCAGATGGGCAAGGCGCCTATCGTGCAGATCGACGCGGAAGAGCGCCGCAAAGGCTTCATCGCGCTGGACGCAGACGGCAAGCTGGGCGTGTTCCACAGCACCGCGCACCGCACCCTGCTGGTCGAGCCGGCTGCCGAAGGCCCAGGTATCCTGGCCCTGTCGCCACGCGCCAACCGCATCATCATCGAAGAAGGCGGCAAACTGCTGCCCCTGAGCCTGCGCAACCCGCACCCGGAAATTTCCTTCAGCGCGCTGTGGGGCAAGGTGTGGTACGAGAACTACGACGAGCCGAAATACGTCTGGCAGTCGACCGCCTCGAACACTGACTTCGAGCCCAAGCTGAGCCTCTCGCCGCTCACCTTCGGTACCTTGAAGGCCGCGTTCTACGCGATGATCCTGGCCGCCCCGCTGGCCATCGCCGCCGCCATCTACACCGCCTACTTCATGGCCCCGGGCATGCGCCGCAAGGTCAAGCCGGTGATCGAACTGATGGAAGCGATGCCCACGGTAATCCTCGGCTTCTTCGCCGGCCTGTTCCTGGCCCCGTACCTGGAAGGCCACCTGCCGGGCGTGTTCAGCCTGTTCCTGCTGATGCCGGTTGGCATCCTGCTGGCCGGCTTCGCCTGGACCCGCCTGCCAGAGTCGATCCGCCTGCGCGTACCGGATGGCTGGGAGGCGGCGATCCTGATCCCGGTCATCCTGTTCACCGGCTGGTTCGCCCTGACCATGAGCCCGCACCTGGAAAGCTGGTTCTTCGGCGGCGACATGCGGCTGTGGATCACCAACGATCTGGGCATCACCTATGACCAGCGCAACGCCCTGGTCGTGGGTATCGCCATGGGCTTTGCAGTCATCCCGAATATCTATTCCATTGCCGAAGACGCCGTGTTCAGCGTGCCGCGCAGCTTGACCCTGGGCTCGCTGGCCCTGGGCGCGACGCCCTGGCAGACCCTGACCCGCGTGGTCATCCTCACCGCCAGCCCGGGTATCTTCTCGGCGCTGATGATCGGCATGGGCCGTGCGGTGGGCGAGACCATGATCGTGCTGATGGCCACCGGCAACACCCCGGTGATGGAGATGAACCTGTTCGAGGGCATGCGCACCCTGGCCGCCAACGTGGCCGTGGAAATGCCGGAATCGGAAGTCGGCGGCAGCCACTATCGCGTGCTGTTCCTGGCCGCTCTGGTGCTGCTGATGTTCACGTTCGTGATGAACACCTTGGCCGAGCTGATTCGCCAGCGTCTGCGCAAGAAATACTCGTCGCTTTGATAGAAAGGTAGCGATCCGTGAAAAAGGATTCCCTCAAAGGCTGGTTCAAGAGCGGCGCCCCCGGCGTCTGGATGAGCGGCGGCGCGGTGGCCATGGCGGTGATCATGACCGTCGGCCTGCTGGCGGTGATTGCCGTGCGCGGCCTGGGCCACTTCTGGCCGGCCGATCTTGTACAGGCCACCTACAAGGTGCCGGGCCAGGCTGACCACGTCGTCATCGGCGAAGTGGTACAAAAGGAAGAAGTGCCACGCGCCCGCCTGAAGGGTGCCGGCCTGCCGGTACCAGACCAGGGCCCGGAGTTCATGACCCGTGAACTGATCAAGGTTGGTAACCGCGACCTCAACGGCAGCGACTTTACCTGGGTGGTCGGTGACTGGCTGGTTGACGAAAAACGCCCGGCCGACCTGATCGCCCTGGAACGCCGCGAGTGGGGCAACTTCTACGGCTACTTGGTCAGCGTCAAGGAAGAAGGCCGCGTGGTGGCCGAAGGCCCTGCCGCCTGGCACGAACTGCAGGCCCGCCTCAAGCGCGCCAACCAGCTCAACGGCGAGTTGCAGCAGCTGGAGAAGAAGGACATCGGCGCCATCAACCATGGCCTCGAGCGCCTGCGCCTGCAGGCCCGCAAGCTGGAGCTGGACGGCAAGCTGGACGCCGCTGCCCAGGCCGACCTGGATGCCGACCGCGCCGAGCTGAACAGCCGCTACAAGGCCATCGAAGACCGCCTGACCGGCCTGCACCAGGCCTTTGCCCGCGACAGCCTGGTGGCCCGCGATGGCAACGGCCGTGAAGTGGAAATCAACCTGAGCAAGGTGGTGCATGCCATCCAGCCGAACGGCATGTCCGGCTTCACCAAGCTCGGTACCTACTTCGCCAAGGTCTGGGAGTTCCTCAGCGACGACCCGCGTGAAGCCAACACCGAGGGCGGTATCTTCCCGGCCATTTTCGGCACCGTGATGATGACCCTGATCATGGCCGTGATCGTCACCCCGTTCGGCGTGCTGGCTGCGGTCTACCTGCGTGAGTACGCCAGGCAGGGGCCGGTGACACGGCTGATCCGCATTGCCGTGAACAACCTGGCCGGCGTGCCGGCGATCGTCTACGGCGTGTTTGGCCTGGGCTTCTTCGTCTACGTGCTGGGTGGCTCGATCGACCGCCTGTTCTTCCCTGAAGCGCTGCCGGCACCGACCCTGGGTACCCCGGGCCTGCTGTGGGCATCGCTGACCCTGGCACTGCTGGCCGTGCCGGTGGTGATCGTGGCCACCGAAGAAGGCCTGGCGCGTATTCCGCGTACCGTGCGCGAAGGCTCGCTGGCCTTGGGCGCGACCAAGGCCGAAACGCTGTGGAAGATCGTCTTGCCCATGGCCAGCCCGGCCATGATGACCGGCATGATCCTCGCCGTGGCCCGCGCCGCTGGTGAAGTTGCGCCGCTGATGCTGGTGGGTGTGGTGAAGCTGGCGCCGTCGCTGCCGGTGGACGGTAACTACCCGTACCTGCACCTGGACCAGAAGATCATGCACCTGGGCTTCCACATCTATGACGTCGGCTTCCAGAGCCCGAACGTCGAGGCCGCGCGGCCGCTGGTGTATGCCACTGCGCTGTTGCTGGTGCTGGTGATCGCGACCCTCAACCTCTCGGCCGTGTGGATCCGTAACCACCTGCGCGAGAAGTACAAGGCCCTCGACAGCTGACCCTGATTGCAAGCGTGCCTCCCATCAGCCGGGCGGCCCTTTGAAACGAATTGATAGCGTATGGAGTAGACCATGCAGCAAGATTCCCATACCCACGGCATCGACATGTCTGCCCTGGGCCGCAACAAGCAGAGCCTGCGCCTGGCCGAAGAAACCGTGGCCATCGAAGTACCGGGCCTGAGCCTATTCTACGGCGACAAGCAGGCGTTGTTCGACGTCAGCATGAACATCCCCAAGCAACGCGTGACCGCCTTCATCGGCCCGTCCGGCTGCGGCAAGTCGACCCTGCTGCGCACCTTCAACCGCATGAACGACCTGGTTGACGGCTGCCGCGTGGAAGGCGCCATCAACCTGTACGGCAACAACATCTACCGCAAGGGCGAGGATGTGGCCGAGCTGCGCCGCCGTGTGGGCATGGTGTTCCAGAAGCCCAACCCGTTCCCCAAGACCATCTACGAGAACGTGGTCTACGGCCTGCGTATCCAGGGCATCAACAAGAAGCGTGTGCTCGACGAAGCCGTCGAGTGGGCGCTGAAGGGCGCAGCCCTGTGGGACGAGGTCAAGGACCGCCTGCATGAGTCGGCGTTGGGCCTGTCTGGTGGCCAGCAACAGCGTCTGGTCATCGCCCGCACCATCGCCGTGGAGCCGGAAGTGCTGCTGCTCGACGAACCGTGCTCGGCGCTGGACCCGATTTCGACCCTGAAGGTCGAAGAGCTGATCTACGAATTGAAATCCAAGTACACCATCGTCATCGTGACCCACAACATGCAGCAGGCGGCCCGTGTTTCGGACTACACCGCGTTCATGTACATGGGCAAACTGGTCGAATTCGGGGATACCGACACCCTGTTCACCAACCCGGCGAAGAAGCAGACCGAAGACTACATCACCGGTCGCTACGGTTAAGCGGCGCTCGTGATGAGCACCTGGCCTCCTACAGGGCCGCGTTACCAAAGGACAAAACGATGATCAACAAAGAAAGCCTTACGCACCACATTTCCCAGCAGTTCAACGCCGAGCTCGAAGAGGTGCGCAGCCACCTGCTGGCCATGGGCGGGCTGGTTGAAAAGCAGGTCAACGACGCGGTCACCGCGCTGATCGAAGCCGATTCGGGCCTGGCCCAGCAAGTGCGCGAGGTTGACGAGCAGATCAACCAGATGGAGCGCAACATCGACGAGGAGTGCCTGCGTATCCTTGCCCGCCGCCAGCCGGCCGCCTCGGACCTGCGCCTGATCATCAGCATCTCCAAGTCGGTGATCGACCTGGAGCGCATTGGTGACGAGTCGACCAAGATCGCCCGTCGCGCCATCCAGCTGTGCGAAGAAGGTGAATCGCCGCGTGGCTACGTCGAGGTTCGTCATATCGGTGACCAGGTGCGCAACATGGTCCGTGATGCACTGGACGCCTTTGCCCGCTTCGACGCCGACCTGGCGTTGTCGGTGGCCCAGTACGACAAAACCATCGATCTTGAATACAAGACCGCGCTGCGCGAGCTTGTGACCTACATGATGGAGGACCCGCGCTCTATTTCGCGGGTGCTGAGCGTGATCTGGGTTCTGCGCTCGCTGGAGCGAATTGGCGACCATGCGCGAAACATCTCCGAGCTGGTGATCTACCTGGTGCGCGGCACCGACGTACGTCACATGGGCCTCAAGCGCATGACAGCAGAAGTGCAGGGCACAGCTGTCGCTGATGGCGAAAAGGCTAATGTTTCGGGCGAATCTGACGATAAGTAAGGTTGCTCCCGAGCATCGACGCCCGGCCTTGGCCGGGCGTTTTCGTTTGCGGTCGAGCGCCTGCAGGCACCCGCGAACGATGTTGAAGAAGTCCCGGCGTGACCAGGTTGTAGCAAATGGCCATTATTTGGCAGTAGGCTAGTCGGGGTTCAGAAGGAGTATCGATGAGTAAAGTGAATGTGCTGGTCGTGGATGACGCGCCGTTTATCCGTGACCTGGTCCGCAAATGCCTGCGCAGTGCCTTCCCGGGCATGGCCATCGACGACGCGGTCAACGGTCGCAAGGCCATGGCCATGCTGGACAAGGAAGCGTTCGACCTGGTCCTGTGCGACTGGGAAATGCCGGAAATGTCGGGCCTGGAACTGCTTACCTGGTGCCGCCAGCAGCCTGCGCTGAAAAACCTGCAGTTCATCATGGTGACCAGCCGTGGCGACAAGGAAAACGTCATTCAGGCGATCCAGGCGGGCGTTTCCGATTTTGTCGGCAAGCCGTTCACCAACGAGCAACTGCTGACCAAGGTAAAAAAGGCCCTGACCAAGATCGGCAAGCTCGACAGCCTGATGGCCAGCGGCCCGGCGCGGGTGAATTCGGCGTTTGCCAATGATTCGCTGAGTGCCCTGACAGGGGGCAAACCAGAAGCGGCCAAGGTGTCGGCCCCCGCACCGGCACCGGCTGCCATCAAGCCCTTGGCCGCAGCCTCCACACCACCTGCCCCCGCACCGACCGGGCGTGGCCAGGGCCAGTTGCGACTGGCCAGCGGCATGCAGCCCTGTGTGATCAAGGCACTGAGCTTGAAGGAGGCCTTGCTGGTGGTACGCCGCAGCGAAGCGCTCCCGCAGGTGCTGGAAGGTGCGGTGCTGGACCTGGAGCAGGGTGAGAGCGCTGAAGTTGCGCGGTTGAACGGCTACCTGCATGCTGTCGCGGCATTGGAGCCCAAGCCCGACAGCGACTGGCTGCAGTTGACCTTCAAGTTCGTCGATCAGGACGCCCAGAAGCTCGATTACCTGTCGCGCTTGATTGCCCGTGGCACTGCACAGAAGCATTTCACCCCCGGCGCTTGACGCCAAAGCAGGGGCAGCACAGTGCTGCTCCTGCGCCATCCGACCAACTGCAATACCCGCCGCAAAACCCGCTGCTAGGCTTCGAGACATCAAGACTGTCAAAAAGCCACCATCATGCCCACGCGCCTGCTGCTGTTCTGTGCATTGCTCATGGTCTCGGCGTCGAGCCTGGGTGTGACCCTCTACAAGATCACCGACGATTCCGGTGTGGTCTCCTATTCCGACCGGCCAGGCCCGGGCGCCAAGCCCTTGGTGCTGCGCGAGCCCATGGTCGAAACGCTGGAGGGCCAGGTGCTGTTGAACGCCAGGACCTTCGACGGTGGCGTGAGCTTTTCGGCGCGCAACGAACTGCATGTACCCGTGGAGGTCGAGTTGCGACTGGACAATCTGGTGAACGCGCAAGGCGGCGATGCTCCGCGCATCGTGCGCCGCTTGCTGCCGCCGCGTACCACGCAAATGCTCAGTGTGCTCCGGGGGCGCCCCGGGCTGCTGCTGAACTACCGCTCGACCCTGCTGCAGGCCATGGGGGACCCGGGCATGCGGCCACAGGGCTTCCGTTACGCATTCCCTTGGATTGGCGGGCCGTTCCGCGTCACTCAGGGTCCTAACGGGCGTGTCAGCCACTTTGGGCCAAAGGGGCGCTACGCCATGGACATCGCGATGCCTGAAGGTACCACCATCATTGCGGCGCGCGAAGGCGTGGTGGTGAAGACGGAAAACACCCAGAGCGGGCGGGGAACCAACCCTTCAGGGAATTTCGTCAGGATCCTGCACCCGGACGGCACCATGGGCGTGTACTTGCACCTGATGCGCGGTTCAGTGGTGGTGGCGCAGGGGCAGCGGGTACGGCAGGGGCAGGTACTGGCCAAGTCGGGCAATACTGGCAACAGCACCGGGCCCCACCTGCATTTCGTGGTGCAGCGCAATGTGGGGCTGGCGCTGGAGTCGATACCTTACCGGTTCGACAGGCCGATCAGCGGGTTACCAGATTTCACTGCCGGCAACCCCTGACCGATATAGCCATCAGTCCAGCTTCAGCACCTTGGCCAGCACGATCTTGGGCCCTTTCATCTTCTTGATGATGATGCGCAGCCCCTCGACCTCAAGCACTTCCTCTTCTTCAGGCACGCGCTTGAGCGTTTCGTAGACCAGCCCGGCCAGGGTCTCTGCCTCAATGTGGTCGAGGTCGACCCCCAGCAGGCGCTCGACCTTGAACAGCGGTGTGTCGCCGCGCACCAGCAGTTTGCCTGGCTGGTAAGCGAGGATGCCGCGTTCGGTCTTGCGGTGCTCGTCCTGGATATCGCCTACCAGCACTTCCAGCACGTCTTCCATGGTCAGGTAGCCGATAACCTTGCCGTCGGCTTCCTCCACTAGCACGAAGTGCGCGCCGCCCTTGCGGAACTGCTCCAGCAACTGGGCCAGCGGCATGTGCCGCGATACGCGCTCCAGGGGGCGGGCAAGGTCTTCCAGGTCGATGGTTTCGGGCAAGTGCTCCAGCTCGGCCAGCTCCAGCAGCAGGTCCTTGATGTGCAGCAGGCCGGTGAACTCTTCGCGCTCGGCGTCATACACCGGATAGCGGCTGAACTTGTGGCGGCGCACCAGGGCCAGGATCTGCTTCAACGGCGCATGGGCGTCGATGCTGACCATGTCCTCACGCGAGTTGGCCCAGTCGACCACCTCCAGCTCGCCCATTTCCACGGCCGACGCCAGTACGCGCATACCCTGGTCGCTTGGGTCCTGACCACGGCTGGAGTGCAGGATCAGCTTCAGCTCTTCACGGCTGTAGTGGTGCTCGTGGTGCGGGCCAGGCTCGCCTTGGCCGGCAATACGCAAAATGGTGTTGGCGCTGGCATTGAGCAGGTAGATGGCTGGGTACATTGCCCAGTAGAACAGGTACAGCGGCACGGCGGTCCATAGCGACAGCAGCTCTGGCTTGCGGATGGCCCAGGACTTGGGCGCCAGCTCGCCGACCACGATGTGCAGGTACGAGATGACGAAGAAGGCGACGAAGAACGAGACACCTTTGATCAGCTCGGGCGAGTCGACCCCGAAGTACGCCAGCAGCGGCTCGAGCAGGTGGGCAAACGCCGGTTCACCGACCCAGCCCAGGCCCAGCGAGGCGAGGGTAATGCCCAACTGGCAGGCTGACAGGTAGGCGTCGAGCTGATTGTGAACCTTGCGCAGGATGTTACCGCGCCAGCCGTGCTGCTCGGCGATGGCCTCAACGCGGGTGGCGCGCAGCTTGACCATGGCGAACTCGGCGGCAACGAAGAAGCCGTTGAGCAGCACCAGCAGGAAGGCAAAGATGATCATGCCGAAATCGGCGAATAACGAGGTGAGGCTGATACCAGGGGAAGGGTCCATGATGGAGTTTTTACGGGGTCCGTCTTAGAGATAGAGAGAAAAAAAGTGCCAGCTTTTGCTGGCACAGGGGATCCAATGTAGCGGCTGGAGCCGTAAAAGCAAAGGGTGGCGGATTTATTGCGGTCGCTGTGGGAGCGGGCGCGCCCGCGAAGGGCTGCACCGCAGCCCCAATATCAAACCTCGCCGTTGGCCAATTGTGCCGGCGCAAAGTGACAGGTAAAGGTGCTGCCATGCCCCGGCACACTGCTGATTTCCAGCTTGCCGCGATGGCGCATCAGCACATGCTTCACAATCGCCAGCCCCAGCCCGGTGCCACCGGTATTCGACGCGCGGCTGGAGTCCACCCGATAGAAGCGTTCGGTCAGGCGGGGCAAGTGCTTCGCGTCAATGCCCACCCCCGAGTCTTGCACCGACAAATGCGCACCTTGGGCATCGACCCACCAGCGGATGCGGATGTTGCCTTCGTCCTGGGTGTACTTGACGGCGTTGAATACCAGGTTGGAAAAGGCGCTGCGCAGCTCCGACTCGCTGCCCTTCAGTTTCACGCCGGGCGCAGCTTCCAGGCTGATGCGCTGGTTGCGTGGCCCGGACAGGGCCTGGGCGTCATTCTTGATGGCGGCGAGCAGGGCATCGACGGCCACCGGCTGGTTATCCGACGGGTAATCGGTGGCTTCCAGCTTGGCCAGCAGCAGCAGGTCGTTGAGCAGCGTTTGCATGCGTGAGCCTTGCTGGCTCATCTGCTGCAGGGCGCGGCTCCAGCGCGGGTTCACGTCCTCGACGTTGTCCAGCAAGGTTTCCAGGTAGCCGGTGATGACCGTCAGCGGCGTGCGCAGCTCGTGCGACACGTTGGCGACGAAGTCCTTGCGCATCTGCTCCAGCTGGTGAATGCGGGTGACATCGCGCACCAGCATCAGGTGTTCGTTGTTGCCGTAGCGGGTGATGTGCAGTTGCACGCGCATGCGGTCGTTGATGGGCGAGGGGATTTCCAGCGGTTCGAGGTAGTTCTCCGCTTCGAAGTATTCCTTGAAGCGCGGGTGACGCACCAGGTTGGTTACCTGCTGGCCGCCGTCCTGTGGGGTTTTGAAGCCCAGCAGGGTCTCGGCGGCGCGGTTCCACCACTCCAGGTTGCCGTCGCTGTCGAGCATGATCACGGCGTCACGTAGTGCGGCGGTGGACTCCTGCACCCGGTCGATCACGGCCTGCAGGCGGCCACGCACGCGCTGGTCGCGGCGTTGCAGGTGGTAGATGCTGTCGAACACCTCGCCCCAAAGGCCGTAGCCATCGGGCGGTGCCTCATCGGGTTGGTGGTTGCGCAGCCAGTCGTGCAGGCGCAGCAGTTGCTTGAGGGTCCAGCCCAGGTAGAGCGCCAGGCCAATGGCCAGGCTCCAGCCATAGTAGCCGCTGACCAGCCCGCCGATCAGGCAGACGGTAATCAGCAACAGCAAATGGCGAATAAGAGTCGCGTGCCAGTTCTGGTTCAATTGACGGTCCTTGTACAACAACGTGCAGCGTGGCGCTTTTGAACTCGATCAGCTCTTGGTCGAGAAGCGGTAGCCAGTGCCCCGGACGGTTTGTACCAGATTTTCATAGGCTTCACCCAGCGCCTTGCGCAGGCGGCGGATGTGCACGTCGACCGTGCGTTCCTCGACATAGACGTTGCCGCCCCATACCTGGTCCAGCAGCTGGCCACGTGTGTAGGCACGCTCCTGGTGGGTCATGAAGAACTGCAGCAGGCGGTATTCGGTCGGGCCCATCTCGGCCGGCTTGCCGTCGATGGTGACGCGGTGGCTGATCGGGTCCAGCAGCAGGCCGCCAACTTCGATCGGCGCCTCGCTGTCGCTCGGGCCGGTACGGCGCAACACGGCTTTCAGGCGCGCGACCAGCTCCCGCGGCGAGAACGGCTTGGTGATGTAGTCGTCGGCACCCACTTCCAGGCCCTGGATCTTGTTGTCCTCTTCACCCTTGGCGGTAAGCATGATGATCGGGATGTCGCCGGTCAGCTCGTCGCGCTTGAGGCGGCGGGCCAGCTCGATGCCGGAGGTGCCTGGCAGCATCCAGTCGAGCAGGATCAGGTCCGGCTTGCGGTCGACGATGATTGCATGGGCCTGTTGGGAGTTTTCCGCTTCCAGGCAGTCATAGCCGGCCATTTCCAGGGCAACGGCGATCATCTCGCGAATGGGCGCTTCGTCGTCGACGATCAGAATGTTCCTGCCAACCATGCTCAAACCTCTCCTGGATACGGTGTCTTGGCCCGCATTAGATAACGGAATTATTGCAGCTGTGTGACAGGGTGTTGGCCGTTCTGGCGACATTCCGTGACTGAACTAGGCTTGAGAGGGCCGCAGTTGCGGCGACTCGAACTCAATCCCCCCGAAATAATGGTGAATCCAATGACACGACAAACGCTGAGCTGGATGGCCCTTTTCGCTGCGCTGGCGCTCCCGGGGGTGGCGTCGGCCCAACATGCCATGGAGAAGGACGGCATGTGGGTCGATCATGCCGGCATGACCCTGTACACCTTTGACAAGGATGCGGGAGGCAAGTCGATGTGCAATGGCGATTGCGCCACCAACTGGCCGCCGTTGAAGGTGATGGATGGCGAAAAGGCCGAGGGCAAGTGGACGCAGATCAAGCGTGACGACGGTTCGATGCAGTGGGCCTACGACGGCAAGCCGCTGTACACCTTCGTCAAGGACAAGAAGGCCGGTGACATGACCGGTGATGGCGTGAAGGACGTCTGGCACGTCGCCAAGCCTTGAGATTGTAGGGGCCGCTTCGCGGCCCCTACATATTCAGCGCAACGCGTAATCCAACACTACGCCAATGAACACCAGCATCCCCGCCCAGTGGTTGTGCAGAAACGCCTTGAAGCACGACTCCCGGTCCAGCTTGCGCGTCGACCAGTACTCCCACGCAAAGCACGCTGCCGCACCCAGCAGTCCCAGGTGGAACCAGCCCCCCAGGTCGAAGCGGCTGCCTGCCAGCAACAGGCAGCCCAGCGACAGCAGCTGCAAGGTCAGGATAATGGTGCGGTCGGCGTCGCCAAACAGGATCGCGGTCGACTTCACACCGATCTTCAGGTCGTCATCGCGGTCGACCATGGCGTAGTAGGTGTCATAACCCACCGTCCACAGCAGGTTGGCGATATACAGCAGCCACGCGCTGGCCGGCAGTTCGCCACCCGCTGCCGTGAACGCCATGGGAATACCCCAGGAGTACGCCGCCCCCAGCACCACCTGCGGGTAATAGGTGTAGCGCTTCATGAACGGGTAACAGAACGCCAGCGCCACCGCGCCGAACGACAGCCATACCGTGCGGCTGTTGGTGCACAGCACCAGCAGGAAGCTCACCCCGACCAGGATGGCGAACAGCGCCAGCGCTTCGCGTGGCCGTACTCGACCACTGGCCAGAGGCCGGTCGGCAGTGCGCTTGACGTGGCCATCCACCTTACGGTCGGCGAAATCGTTGATGCAGCAGCCCGCAGCGCGCATCAGCACCACGCCAAGGCCGAAGATCAGCACATTGGCCACGGTAGGTGAACCGTTGCCGGCAATCCATACCGCCGACAGGGTTGGCCACAGCAGCAGGTAGATACCGATCGGCCGGTCCATGCGGCTGAGCTGGACGAAGTCCCAGGCCCGCGGGTGCAGGCGGTTGAGCGACTTGAGCAGTTGCAGGTACATCAGCGGTTGTCCTCCTTGGCCGCTTGCCACAATGCCGGCAGGAACACTTCTGCCACCAGCAGTTCCAGGCCGCCCCGTTCGAAGCGCGAGCGGCGGCCCCACAGTGCTGCGCGGGTGGCTTCGGTCGGCAGCCAGGCCTGTGGATAACTGCACACTTCAATCGGGTGGCGGATGAACGCCTGGTCGCAGAACAGCAATTCGCCTAGCGAGCGGCTGCCCAGGGTTTCCAGGTCCAGCCCGCCGCGCTCCAGGGCGCTGCGGCTGGCGACGCTGCGGGCGAACACCCAAGGTCGGCCATGGCCACGCAGGTAAACCTCGCGCACCCAGCCTTCGGCGCCAGCGGCAATGCCCAGCGCCTGGCATTCGTCATCGCGCAGTGGCTGCCAGCCCTCGAACAGCGGGGTGACGGAGAAGTGATCGTTGGAGAGGCGGGTCAGGCGGCGGGTCAGCGAGCCCTCGTCGAACAGCCAGTCAAGGGTGGGCTGGTCGATGCCGGTCGCCAGCTGTGAATACGGCAGCCACGCGACAGCGGCTGCTTGCGGGGATTCGTACGACACGTCGGTCTGCTTGTTACAACCAGAGAGGCGGCGAGCTTAGCATGATTGCCCTGACTGCTTGCATAATGCATGAAACAGGGCCAGAGACCGGCCCGATAAAGCCTGAGTTCCACCAAGGAAAAAGACCTGATGAAAAAGTGGCAATGTATTGTCTGTGGCCTGATCTACGACGAAGCCGAAGGCTGGCCCGACGACGGCATCGCCCCCGGCACCCGTTGGGAAGATGTGCCTGAAGACTGGCTGTGCCCTGACTGCGGGGTTGGCAAAAGCGACTTTGAAATGATCTCCATCGGCTAATCGAGGAAAGCACGACATGACGTCCCCTGTGGTAATCATCGGTACCGGCCTTGCGGGTTACAACCTGGCGCGTGAATTTCGCAAGCTCGATACGCAGACGCCGTTGCTGCTGATCACCGCCGACGATGGTCGTTCCTACTCCAAGCCCATGCTCTCCATGGGCTTTGCCAAGCAGAAAGACGCCGACGGCCTGGTCATGGCCGAGCCAGGCGCAATGGCCGAACAGCTGAATGCCGAGATCCGCACCCATACCCGCATCAGCGGCATCGACCCAGGCCACAAGCGCCTGTGGATCGGCGAAGAGGCCGTGGAGTACCGCGACCTGGTGCTGGCCTGGGGGGCGCAGACCGTGCAGGTGCCGATCGAAGGCGACGGCAGCCATCTGGTGTTCCCGATCAACGACCTCGAAGACTACGCGCGCTTCCGTGCTGCCGCTGTCGGCAAGCAGCGCGTGCTGATTCTCGGTGCCGGCCTGATCGGCTGCGAGTTCGCCAACGACATGAGCCTGGGTGGCTTCCAGGTGGAGGTAGTGGCGCCATGTGAGCAAGTGATGCCAACCCTGCTGCACCCGGCCGCTGCGGCGGCTGTGCAAGCCGGGCTGGAGGGCTTGGGCGTGCGCTTCCACCTGGGCCCGGTGTTGACCCGCTTGCAGCAGGTGCCCCAAGGCCTGGAGGCGCACCTGTCGGATGGCAGCGTGATCGCCTGCGACCTGGTGGTTTCGGCCATCGGCCTTCGCCCGCGCACCGACCTGGCTGCCGCAGCCGGCTTGCAGACCAACCGTGGCGTCAGCGTAGACCGCGAGTTACGTACATCCCACGCCAACATCTTCGCCCTCGGCGACTGTGCCGAGGTCGATGGCATCAACCTGCTCTACGTGATGCCACTGATGAGCTGTGCCCGGGCGCTGGCGCAAACCCTGGCCGGCAAGCCGACGGCGGTCGCGTATGGGCCGATGCCGGTCACGGTAAAAACCCCGGCCTGCCCGCTGGTGGTTTCGCCGCCGCCCATGGGCCACGAAGGCACTTGGCAGGTGGACGGTCAGGGCAGTGACCTCAAGGTGCTCTGCCACGGCGCAGACGGCAATTTGCTGGGCTACGCCCTGACCGGGAAAGCCGTGATGGAGAAGCTGGCGCTGAATCGTCAGTTGCCAGCCGTAATGGCGTAAATAGAGGGTGTTCTGTCGGTTTTATCCTGTTGTTGCCCACACAATGGCCGCCCAGATACTGGCGCGTCCCCGGAGCTCGTGCCATTCTCACTTCCGTCTGCCGCAGATTAGAGCCTGCGGTGCCTTGAGCGCTGCTCCCAAAGGCAGCACGGCATAACAACAAGAATTCCGTCAAAGAGGCTTCACTATGCGCAAACCAGAACTCGCCGCCGTCATCGCCGATAAGGCCGATCTGACCAAGGAAAAGGCCAATCAGGTTTTGAACGCGATTCTCGACAGCATCACCGGCGCCCTGGACAAGGACACCGTGACCCTGGTCGGTTTCGGCACTTTTGAAAAACGTCATCGCGGCGCGCGTACCGGCAAGAACCCGCAAACCGGTGAGCCGGTCAAGATCAAAGCCAGCAACACCGTGGCCTTCAAGCCTGGCAAGAACCTGCGCGACAGCGTCAACGCCCCCGTCAAGCCAGCCAAGAAAGGCAAGTGATCGCTCCCTGACAACCCCCGTGTCAGCCAAGCGGGCGCCCCAGGGCGCCCGTTGTGCTTTCTGCAGGCAAAATGTTTCGAACTTGCATAAATAGTTCGGGAAAGGGATAAACTGCGCGCCTTAGTCACTTTTCATTCGAGGCGCGTTGATGAAGTTCCGCTTTCTTCTCTGGGCCATGGGGCTGTTGATGGCCAGGGCCAGCCGTAACAACCCGGCATTCCAGCAGCAGCTCAAGGGCAAGGACCTGGTGTTCCAGATGCAGACCCTGGACGGCAAGGTCGCCCGGCACTTCATCGTCAATAACGAACGCATCAGCAGCAAGGGCGGCGCACACCCGCAGCCGGCCTTCGCCATTGCCTTCAAGGACGCGGCCTATGGCTTTGCCACGATGCAGGCGGGTAACAAGCAATTGGCGTTCATGCAGGGGATTCAGGACAAGCACATCCAGATCAAGGGCAATCCGGCGTTGGTGATGTGGTTCCAGGGGTTGATGAAGTACCTGAAGCCGAAGAAGAAAGGCTGAAATTGCCGGGGCTGCAAAGCAGCCCCAGAAAAATCAATGCGGTGCGTGAAACTGCGAAGCCAGTTCGCGCAACAGGTTCTCGGCCTCGAGCACCTTGTTCACCACATCTTCCGCCTTGTCCCGGGTAATCCCCAGGCGCTCCAGCAACTCGTCCGGGATCTCCTCCACCGGCCCCGAACCAATGCCTCGCGAGCGCAGCAGCCGGGTGGCCAGGCACACCAGGTTGGGGAATGCCGAGTACTCGCCGTCATAGGCCGGGTCGTGCTGGAAACGCAGCGCGGTCGACAGCTCTTCCGGCATGTCCCACAGCTTCATCAGCCAGGCGCCGATCTGTTCGCGGCTGATGCCCAACAGGTGCTGTTCCACGTAGGTGTGGTTCAGGTGCGGGTTCACCTCCAGATGGCGGCAAATCAGCGAGAAGTGCGGTGGGAACACGTGCGCCAGTAGCAGGTAGCCGAAGTTGTGCAGCAGCCCGGCCAGGTAGGTTAGCCCTGCCTCGGGGCGTTCTGCCCTCGGCATGGCACGGGTCAGTCCTTCGATGATTGCGGCGGTGTAGATCGACTGCTGCCAGTACGGTGTGGCCTGCTGCGGGTGGTCTTTAGGCAGGCTCAACGTCTTGCCCAGCGCCAGGCCCAAGGCCAGGTTGATCACCAGATCGAAGCCCAGCACGCGCACGATGGCATCTTCCACCGAGCGGATCTTGCCGGGTGAGGCGTAGTACGGCGAAGCCGCCCAGCTCACCACCTGGGCCGCCAGCGCCGGGTCGGTTTCAACCACGCCGGTGATGTCATCGATGCTGGCGTTGGGGTCTACCCGCAGCTTGATGATCTTTTGCGCGGTATCGGCCAGCGGCGGGATCTCGATGGTTTCTTCCAGGCGCTTCTGGATGCGTCGGGCCGTGAAGGCCTGCACGGCATTGGTGATTTCCCGGGTGTCGTCATCGGGGCGGTCGAGGTTGGGGCTGATGGCCTCGATTTCCTGACCGAAGCTGCTGGCGCTGGCTTTGGCCAGCATGCGCTTGAAGTGCGCGCTTTCGATTTCCAGCAGCAGGCCGGTTTCGCCCGACTGGATATAGACGGTTTCGGCGTCGAGCAGGCTCTTCTCGTACTGGCACGGTGAGCTGGTCAGCGCCGGAATGCCTGGCAGGGCCTTGAGCTGGTGTTTGTCGAGCATCTGCTTCAAGCGCGGCACCGACACGGCGGTCAGCTTGCGCCCGGTCAGCTCGGTCAGGCGGTTGAGGTCCAGCAGTTGGCTCTGCGGGAACAGCACCATGAGGGCGCCGACTTCGTCGTCGAGAAGCACTGCCTGCACCCGCGAAGCCGCAGGAAGGTTCGGGTGCTCGGCCACCTCGCGGTAGGCGACGCCGACTTTGTCGAGCAGCAGCCTGATAACAGAGGGTGCGTGTGGGGTTGCGGTGTCCAGGGCAACTTCAGTCATGGTCCGTATCCACTGATTCTTTTAAACGCGAAGTATAACCAGCCTGCGAGCAAATCTGGATCCATTCTGGGACTAGCGTCACACTTGGCCATATTGCTGGCCATGACGCAGCCAGCGGTCGAGCAACGGGCTGACGTGTTCCGGCCAGCGCGCGATCAGGGCCTGGGCGGCGTCGCGCACCGCTGGCAACAGGTCGGCGTCACGCATCAGGTCGGCGACCTTGAACTGTAGCAGGCCGGTCTGGCGGGTCCCCAGCATCTCGCCCGGGCCGCGCAGCTCCAGGTCCTTTTCGGCGATGATGAAGCCGTCGTTGGTCTCGCGCATGATCCCCAGGCGCTCGCGGCCGATCTGCGACAGTGGCGGGTGGTACAGCAGCACGCAATGGCTCACGGCACTGCCCCGGCCAACCCGGCCGCGCAGCTGGTGCAACTGGGCCAAGCCAAGGCGCTCGGGGTTCTCGATGATCATCAGGCTGGCGTTGGGCACGTCCACGCCTACCTCGATGACCGTGGTCGCAACCAGCAACTGCAATTCACCGGCCTTGAACAGCGCCATGATCTCGGCTTTCTCCGCAGGCTTCATGCGACCGTGGATCAGGCCCACACGCAGTTCGCCCAAGGCGCTGCCAAGTTCTTCATACGTGCTTTCGGCCGCCTGGCAGGTGAGTTCTTCGGACTCTTCGATCAGCGTGCATACCCAGTAAGCTTGACGGCCCTCGGCGCAGGCGGCGCGCACCCGCTCGACTACCTCGAAGCGACGGCTGTCGGCCACCAGCACCGTGTTTACCGGCGTACGCCCGGGTGGCAGTTCGTCCAGTACCGAGGTGTCCAGGTCGGCGTAGGCGCTCATCGCCAAGGTGCGCGGAATAGGCGTGGCGGTCATGATCAACTGGTGCGGGCACAGCTCGCCGGCCACGCCCTTCTTGCGCAGGGCCAGGCGTTGCTGCACCCCAAATCGATGCTGTTCGTCGATGATCGCCAGGGCCAGGTGCTTGAACTTCACCTCTTCCTGGAACAGCGCGTGGGTGCCGACCACCATCGGTGCGCCGTTGGCGATCTGTTCCAGGGAAGCTGCCCGGGCCTTGCCCTTGAGCTTGCCGGCCAGCCAGGCCACTTCGATGCCCAGTGGTTCGAGCCAGCGCTTGAAGGTGATGTAGTGCTGTTCGGCGAGGATCTCGGTGGGTGCCATCAAGGCCACCTGATAGCCGGCTTCCAACGCCTGTAGCGCGGCCAGGGCGGCGACCACGGTCTTGCCTGCCCCCACATCGCCCTGCACCAGGCGCATCATCGGCTCGTGCTGGCTGAGGTCATAGGCAATTTCGTTGGCCACCCGCTGCTGCGCGCCGGTCGGCTGGAAGCCCAGGTTGGCCAGGTACTGCGCTTGCAGACGCTTGGCCTTGGGCAGTACCGGTGCGCGCAGGCTACGCAGGCTTTCGCGCAGGCGTTGCTGCGACAGCTGGTGGGTCAGCAGTTCTTCGAAGGCCAGGCGGTGCTGGGCCCAGTGCTGGCCTTCGGCGAGCTCGTCGAGGTCGGCGTCGGCCGGCGGGTTGTGCAGGTAGCGGATGGCATCGTCCAGCGGCGCCAGTTGGTAGTCCCGGGCCAGCTCGTCAGGCAGCCAGTCAGGCAGGCTGCGCGGGCCAAGCAGGCCCAGGCTCTGCTGGCACAACAGGCGCAGGCGTTGCTGGGTGAGGCCTTCGGTGGACGGGTAGATCGGTGTCAGCGTCTGCTCGACCGGGGGCGGTGGTTCGTCGCCATTCAGTGCGCGGTACTCCGGGTGGTAGATTTCCAGGCCCGAAGCGCCGGGGCGGGCTTCGCCGTAGCAGCGCAAGTGGGTGCCGCGTTTCAGGCCTTCTTTCTGCGCGTTGCTGAAGTGGTAGAAGCGCAGGCTCAGCACGCCACTGCCATCTCCCAGTCGCACCACCAGGCTACGTCGCTTGCCCATGGTCACGTCGGCGCCGCTGACCACGCCCTCGATCACGGCATCCTGGCCGGGGCGCAATTGGCCAATCGGCACCACGCGGGTGCGGTCCTGGTAGCGCAGGGGCAGGTGGAACAGCACATCCTGCAGGTTCTCCAGGCCGACCTTGGCGAGTTTTTCCGCCATGGCCTCGCCAACGCCCTTGAGTACCGTGACCGGGACCTTCGACAGCTCACTCATGACTCAGGCCGGTTGTTCCGCAGGGGCTTTGGCAACCGAACACAGGCGGATCGAATCTGCGAGGATCTCGATGGCCTTCGGCCGCGGGAAGCTGGCACGCCATGCGATGGCCACGGTGCGGAACGGCGCTGGCGCCGTCAGCGGGCGGACCTCGATGATGCCAGGGGCGTAGTGGTGGCTGTGCACCGCCGACAGCGGCAGGATCGAAACGCCAAGGCCTGATGCCACCATATGGCGGATGGTTTCCAGCGAGCTGGACTCGACCGTGGTGTGCTTGGAACCTTCACCGCCCTTGTTCAGGGTCGGGCAGGCTTCCAGTACCTGATCGCGGAAGCAGTGGCCCTCACCCAGCAGCAACAGGCTCTTGTCGTTGAGCATGGCGGTGTCGATGGTCTTTTTCGCCGTCCACGGGTGGTCGGCCGGCATCAGGGCGCAGAACGGCTCATCGTACAGCGGCAGGGTCAGCACGTCGGCTTCGTTGAACGGCAGGGCGATGATCACCGCGTCCAGTTCGCCATTGCGCAGCTTTTCGCGCAGCACGTGGGTGAAGTTTTCTTCGATGTACAGCGGCATCTGCGGCGCTACGCGGTGCAGTTGCGGAATCAGGTGCGGGAACAGGTAGGGGCCGACGGTGTAGATGGCACCGACCTTGAGCGGGGCGGTTAGCTGGTTCTTGCCGGCTTGGGCCAGCTCGCGAATGCCTTGGGCCTGCTCCAGTACCTTCTGCGCCTGGGCGACAATGCTTTCGCCGACCGGGGTCAGGCGCACCGCGCTCTTGCTGCGTTCGAAGATCAGAACGCCAAGCTCATCCTCGAGCTTCTTCACACCGACCGACAGGGTCGGCTGGCTCACGTGGCAGCGTTCGGCGGCATGGCCGAAGTGCTGTTCCTGGGCGAGTGTGACGATGTAGCGTAATTCTGTGAGGGTCATAACGTGCGTCCATGAAGTTGCGGGCCCAGCATAGCGGCTGCAATCGATAGACGCACGTTATCAGACTTGCCGATTTGTGACAGAAACAAAAGTCTCAGCGGCGGTCCAGCGAGTAGACGAACGGTGCCACGACTTCGATCGTGCCATTGTTCAGCAACTCGGGTGGCGGCTTGGGTACAGTGCCGGCCCGACGGATCATTTCCAGCGTCGCCCGGTCCAGTGCGGCGCTACCCGAGCCACCAGCCATGGAGTACGACACCACCTTGCCTTCGGCGTCGACCACGAAGCGCAGGCGGTTGATGCCCTGCAGACCGCGACGGCGCGCGTCTTCCGGGTAACGCTTGTACTTGGCCAGGTGACGCAGCAGGTCGCTCTGCCAGGTCGGCAGGGCGTTGCTGTTGGACGCAATGCTCGGCGCCGGTGCCGCGGACTTCTGCGGCGGCGTGTTGCTGGGCGGTGCGTCTACCGTTTGTTCGGTCGGTGGTGCTTCCTTCGGCGGCTCAGGCTTTTTCTCGGGCTTGGGCGGCTGTGGCTTGGCCTTCGGCTTGGGCGGCTTGGGAATGGCGATCTTGGGCTTGGGTGCCTCGGCCAGCTTCGGCAGCGGCGGTTCCTCGACCGGTGCCGGTGGCTGCGGCGCCGCTTTCGGGGGCGGTGGTGGCGCAGGCTCCGGCAATGGCGCCAGCTCGACCATCATGGCTGCCGGTGGCAGTTCGATGGCCTGGGGCACCGACCAGTTGAGCGTCAGCAGCACGGCGACCACGTGCACGCCCAGCACGATCGCCAGGCTGCCACCGTAGCGCGCCATGTTAGAGCGCGTTTTTGTCATTTCTTGGCTGCCGTCTCGAGACCTACCAGACCGACCTTGAGGTAGCCGGCCGCGCGCATGTTGTTCATCACTTCCATCAAGTCACCGTAATCCACGCCTTTGTCAGCCTGGAAGAAGATGGTGGTTTCCTTGTCACCCTTGGTCTTGGCATCGAGCATCGGGCCAAGCTGGTCGGGTGCAGCAACCTGATCGTCGCCGACGTACAGCTTCTGGTCGGCCTTGACGCTGACGAACACCGGTTTCTCGGGCCTCGGCGCCGGTTTGGCGGTTGAGGCCGGCAGGTCGACCTTGATGTCGACCGTGGCCAAGGGGGCTGCGACCATGAAGATGATCAGCAGCACCAGCATCACGTCGATGAACGGCGTAACGTTGATTTCGTGGTTTTCGGCGAGGTCGTCGCCACCTTCGTTGAGATGCAGGCCCATGGCTTACCCCACTTTCACCATGTGCGGGGCGGCGCGCTCGCTGCCCTGGTGGTCCAGGTCACGGCTGACCAGCAGCAGTACCTGGGCGGAGGCGTCGGACACCTGGGCCTTGTAGCCGGCGATGGAGCGGGCGAAGACGTTGTAGATGACCACGGCCGGGATTGCTGCGACCAGGCCCAGGGCGGTGGCCAGCAGGGCTTCGGCGATGCCGGGGGCGACCACGGCCAGGTTGGTGGTCTGGGTCTTGGCGATGCCGATGAAGCTGTTCATGATGCCCCATACAGTACCGAACAGACCTACGAACGGCGCGGTGGAACCGATGGTTGCCAGTACGCCGGTGCCGCTGCTCATGGTACGGCCGCTGGCGTGCACCAGGCGCTCCAGACGGAAGCTGACGCGCTCCTTGATGCCTTCTTTTTCACGGGCGTTGGCCGACAGGCGCATCTCTTCGAGGGCGTCGTGAACCAACGTGTGGGCCAGGGTGCCCTCCTTTTTGGAGACTTCGCTGGCTTCTTTCAGGGTGGTGGACTTCTTCAGCTGGGCGATTTCACCACGCAGGCGACGTTTGGCGCCCATCAGCTCGAAGCCTTTGGCAATCCAGATTGTCCAGGTGATGATGGAGGCGATAGCCAGGCCGATCATGACGATCTTCACCACGATGTCGGCGTTTTTGTACATGCCCCACGGGGACAGGTCGTGGGCCATGCCCAGGGACGTGTCTTCAACCAGTGCATCGGTAGCGGGATCAACCACAACCTGCGAATCTGCCGGGGCGGCAGCTTGTACTTCGCCAGCGGGAGCCTGGCCTTCCACAGCCGGTGCCGCCGGGGCAGCTTGAGCAGCCGGAGCGGAAGCAGCGGCTGGTGTAGCGGCATTGGCGGTTGGCTCATCGGCCATGGCCACCGGGGCCAGCACCAGGCTGAGTGTCAGCGCGGCGATGGCGCGCCAGGCGCGCGACGGGGTTGGCGAAGCGGAAGGTTGAGTACGTGTCATGCTGGCCGGACCTGATGAAGAAAAAGTGGACGTTCTCCAAGGCCTCGAGATAGGCCGAGAACAAATTGGTCGTCATTATTGCAAGTAATTCTTGTTAACAAAAGTAATCTTGTTGCTTTTTTCGCCTATGGTCTAGCCGCCCATCGTGTAGCGTGGCCTGGCTGATCAATTGGTCTAGGGAGTTTTGTGATGTCAGACCTATCCGTGATGGTGGTGGGATGTGGTGATGTAGGCGGGCGTTTTGCCAAGCAGATGCTGGCCAAAGGCTGGCGGGTAAGCGGCCTGCGCCGTTCTGTCGGGCAACTGCCTGCGGGTATTGCACCGGTTGCCGCCGACCTGGCGAAACCTGCAATTCCGCAAGCCTGGCCGCAGGGCTCGCTGGACTACCTGGTGTACTGCGTGGCGGCCAGCCAGCACGACGAGGCGGGTTACCAGGCGGCCTACGTCGACGGCTTGCGCCATGTGCTGGCGTGGCTGGCCGAGCGAGGCCAGCGCCCGCGTCGCCTGCTGTTTGTATCGAGCAGCAGCGTGTATGCCCAAAAAGACGGTGAATGGATCGAAGAAGGTGCGGCCACCGAGCCTGAAGGTTATTCCGGGCGGGTGATGCTGGAGGCCGAGCAGCTGGCGCTGGCCAGCGGCATTCCGGCAAGCGTGGTGCGTCTGACCGGCATCTATGGCCCAGGCCGCGAGTGGCTGTTGAGCCAGGTGCGCCAGGGTTACCGCGTCGCCGAGGAGCCGCCGCTGTATGGCAACCGTATTCATGCCGAGGATGCTGCCAGCCTGTTGGCTCACCTGCTGCAGGCCGATGCCGACGGCAAGGCGTTGGACGACTATTACATTGGCGTCGATGACGATCCGGCACCGCTGGCCGATGTGGTGGCTTGGCTGCGGGCGTACATGGGGGTTACCGAGTGGTCTGATGAGCAGCGGGTGCGGCGTACTGGCAGCAAGCGCTGCAGCAATGCCCGGGCGCGGGCGTTGGGGTGGGTACCGGTGTATCCGAGTTACAAGGAAGGGTATGCAGCCATCCTGAAAGGAGGCCGTTGAATGTACCGGCCTCTTCGCGGGTAAACCCGCGAAGAGGCCGGTAAATTCAGTGCAAATGCAGCAGCATTCAGTTCTGCTCCAGCACCCACTGGCGCTTACCCGCCGCCAGCTGCGGCATTTCATCCGGTTGTGCCCGGTTCACCGCCTGGAAAATCTCCAGCTTGTCGCCATCACGCTTGATGATGAACGGCGCGCCACGCTGGTTACGCTCCAGCCACAGGCTGTCATTGCTGCCGCCCATGGTCGCGCAGTCGCCTGCCAGGCACAGGGCGAAACGGTCCGGCCCTGGCAGGCCGGTGACGTTGCCGGTGTCGCTGAAGCGCACGCTGGCACCTTTGCCCTGGCCTTCGGTGATCTTCCAGTTGCCGCCCAGGTAGGCCTGGTACAGCGCCTTCTCGAAGTTGCTGCCCAGCGGGGCATTGGCAGCCGCAGGCGTTTTGGCGCGTACGAAGGCCTGCTTGGTACCGCGTTGGTCGACGGTTAGCAGCTCGTCACCATCAAGCGACAACTGCTCGGTCTGGCCGCCTTCGAAGTTGGCCTGCCATTGCTTTTCATTGGCGCTCAGCTGGCCGTCAGCGGCCTCGAAGCCATTGCTGTAGCTGGCCTGCTGGTTGGCGACGTCGACCTTCCACTCGAACACCGGGCCGTGCTCGTTCAGCGCCTGGCGCAGGCTGCCGCCTTTGACGGCCGCAGTGATGGCGTCCTGGTTGATCCAGGTGCCGTTGAAGTCTTCGGGTTTGTGGCTGGCGCAGCCGCCCAGAAGCAGGGCTGCCAGTGCGAGGGGCAGTGCTTGACGCATGAGGGAATAACCTTGCAGAAGAGGGAGGGGTGACGGGCAGGGTGCCCGTCACCAAGGGCATCATTCGATGACCAGGATGGCGTCCATTTCGACCTGGGAGCCTTTCGGCAGCGCGGCAACGCCGATGGCGGCGCGGGCCGGGTATGGTTGCTCGAAGTAGCGGCCCATCACCTCGTTGACCTTGGCGAAGTGGCTCAGGTCGGTGAGGAAGATGTTCAGCTTGACGATGTCCTTGAACGAACCACCAGCGGCTTCAGCCACGGCTTTGAGGTTCTCGAACACTTGCACGGTCTGAGCTTCGAAGCCTTCGACCAGCTCCATGGTCTTCGGGTCCAGCGGGATCTGGCCCGACATGTACACGGTATTGCCGGCCTTGATCGCCTGCGAGTAGGTGCCGATGGCAGCTGGGGCCTTGTCGCTGTTGATGACGGTCTTGCTCATGATGACTCCTTGCGGTTGGCGGACTACGTACGCATGCGGGTGATGCGGACCACACCGGTCAGGGTACGCAGCTTCTTGATCACACGCGCCAGGTGCACGCGGTCGTGCACGCTGACCACCAGTTGGACCACGCTGATACGGCCGTCGCGTTCGTCCATGCTGATCTTCTCGATGTTGCCGTCGGCGGCGTTGACGCTGCTGGCCAGTAGGGCGATCAGGCCGCGCTGGTGCTCCAGTTCGACACGCAGTTCGACATTGAACTCGCCCGTGATGTCCTTGGCCCAGGAGAGCTGCACGCACTTCTCCGGGTTGTGGCGGATTTCACTGATGTTGCGGCAGTTCTCAAGGTGCACGACCATGCCTTTGCCAGCCGACAGGTGGCCGACGATCGGGTCACCCGGGATCGGCGTACAGCACTTGGCGTAGCTCAGCACCAGGCCTTCGGTACCACGGATCGCCAGCGGGCCTTCCGGCGCTGGCAACTGCTCGCCTTCGGCCGACAGCAGGCGACGTGCAACCACGTAGGCCATGCGGTTGCCCAGGCCGATGTCTTCGAGCAGGTCTTCGATGAGTTCCAGGCGGTACTCGGCGAGAATCGACTGGATGCGTTCCTGGGGGATTTTCTCCAGGCTGCTGTCGAAGCCGGTGAGCACCTTGTTCAGCAGGCGTTCGCCCAGGCTGATGGACTCGGACCGACGCTGCTGCTTGAGGGCGTGGCGGATGTGCGTGCGCGCCTTGCCGGTGACCACGAAGTTGAGCCAGGCCGGGTTCGGCCGTGCGCCCGGTGCGCTGACGATTTCCACCGTCGAGCCGCTTTGCAGCGGCTCGGACAGCGGCGCCAGGCGGCGGTTGATGCGGCAGGCGATGCAGCTGTTGCCCACGTCGGTGTGCACCGCGTAGGCGAAGTCGACAGCCGTGGAGCCTTTGGGCAGCTCCATGATGCGGCCTTTGGGCGTGAACACGTAGACCTCGTCCGGGAACAGGTCGATCTTCACGCTTTCGATGAATTCCAGCGAGTTGCCGGCACGTTGCTGCAGTTCAAGGATGCCCTTGACCCACTGACGGGCACGGGCGTGGCTACCCTTGGGCTGCTCGTCGTCGTTGGACTTGTACAGCCAGTGCGCGGCGATGCCGTTGTTGGCCATCTCTTCCATTTCGCGGGTGCGGATCTGGATTTCGATGGGCACGCCGTGCATGCCGAACAGCGTGGTGTGCAACGACTGGTAGCCGTTGGCCTTGGGGATCGCGATGTAGTCCTTGAAGCGACCGGGCAGCGGTTTGTACAGGTTATGCACGGCGCCGAGCACGCGGTAGCAGGTGTCGACCTTGTCGACGATGATGCGGAAGGCGTACACGTCCATGATCTCGTTGAAGGCACGGCGCTTGCCGCGCATCTTCTTGTAGATGCCATAGAGGTGTTTCTGCCGGCCGCTGACCTCGCCCTCGATGCCGTCGGCGGCCAGGCAGTTGGCCAGCGAGTGCTCGATCTTGGCGACGATCTCTTTACGGTTGCCGCGTGCGCTTTTCACCGCCCGGTGAATCAGCGACGAGCGCATCGGGTGCATGGCCTTGAAGCCCAGGTCCTCGAACTCCACGCGCACGGTGTGCATGCCCAGGCGGTTGGCGATGGGGGCGTAGATTTCGAGGGTTTCCTTGGCGATGCGTCGGCGCTTTTCGCCAGACAGCACTTCCAGGGTGCGCATGTTGTGCAGGCGGTCGGCCAGCTTGACCAGGATCACGCGGATATCGCGAGCCATGGCCATGGCCATCTTCTGGAAGTTTTCGGCCTGCGCCTCGGCCTTGGTCTCGAAGTTCATCTGGGTCAGTTTGCTGACCCCATCGACCAGTTCGGCCACGGTCTCGCCAAATTGCTGGCTGAGGGCTTCCTTGGCGATGCCGGTGTCTTCGATCACATCGTGCAGCATGGCCGCCATCAGGCTCTGATGGTCCATGTGCATGTCGGCGAGGATGCTGGCCACGGCCAGTGGGTGGGTCACGTAGGGCTCGCCGCTGCGGCGGCGCTGCCCGTCGTGGGCCTGTTCGGCGTAGAAATAGGCGCGGCGGACCAGGTTGACCTGTTCGGGGCCAAGATAGGTCGACAGCCGTTCGGCCAAGGCTTCTATACCCGGCATGGGTTCACCTCCTGCGGAGGAAGAGGGCCTTGCGCCGTGCGACGTCGACCTGGCATCAATCAGACAGCCTCGTTGTTCTCGTCCTCGAACGCGGCGAACACCGGATCCTCGGTGACGATCTCTTCAGCGGCGATGAACTCGTTGGTGACGATGCCTTCGGCGATTTCACGCAGGGCAACAACGGTTGGCTTGTCGTTTTCCCACGCAACGCGTGGTTCTTTGCCGCCGGTCGCCAGCTGGCGAGCGCGCTTGGTCGAGAGCATGACCAGCTCAAAGCGGTTATCCACGTGTTCCAGGCAGTCTTCAACAGTTACGCGGGCCATGGTCTTCCTCAGTAGCAAATGCGGTGGGCGTGCAGCCCAATAGTGGGCAGGCGGACTCGATAGTATAAAAATTCACCAGCCAATAGGGAAGCGCTGTTTTGTCGGGTGATACCTTCAAGCCCCGTGTTTGCTTCTTCGCGGGTAAACCCGCTCCTACAAGGTACGCGGTGCCTGTAGGAGCGGGTTTACCCGCGAAAGGGCCGGAACAGAGACCCTCGATGCTTGATCCTGACGATAACCTCAGAGCATCGCGTCTCGCAACCGCGGGGTCAGCTCTTCGAACAAGGTCTGTACCGAGCGCAATGCCCGGCAATCCGGCCGGGTCAGCAGCCACAGCTGGGTGTCACAACCCGGCAGCGGCCCACTCAACGCATCCACGCCGGGCAAGGCATGCACCATATAGTCCGGCAACGCCGCCACGCCCAGGCCGGCGGTGACCAGCTGGGCGATGGTCGACATGCTGCTGCACTGGTAGCGCGGGCTTACCCCAGGGTGCTGCTGGTTGCGCCAGACCACCGTAGGGTGGTCCACCATCGAGTCATCGGGGGCGATCCACGGCACGTTGGCGGGCGACTCGGCCAGACGCTCGCGCCACTGTGGCTGGCCGCAGACGACATAGGAGGTAGAACCCAGGTTGCGGCCCACCAGGTGCTCCGGTGGCGTGTTGGTCAGGCGCAGGGCGATGTCGGCATCGCGCCGGCTGAGGTTGGCAAACGTGTTGGAGGTGCCCATCTCCAGCGATAGCGCCGGGTAGTTGGGCATGAACTCGGCCAGCGCCGGCAGCAACAGGCTGTGCATCACCGCCTCGGTACAGGTCAGGCGCACCGTGCCGCTTACCACCTGCTCGCCACTGGTCATGGCAATGCGCGCCGCCTCCAGTGCCTGTTCTGCGCGTTCGGCCTGCTCGGCCAGCGCCTGAGCGGTGTCGGTCGGCAGGTAGCCCTTGCGGCTCTTGACGAACAAGGCGGTGCCCAGCGCCGACTCCAGCCGGCGGATCGAGCGGAATACTGTCGAAACATCGACTTTCAGCAGCTCGGCGGCCTTGGCCAGCGAGCGGCCCCGCTCCAGTGCCAGGACCAGGGAGAGGTCGGCGTGGGTGATCTGATATTGCATTGGTGCACGCTCTGCTTGCCGAATTGCCAATGTCTGTTGCGTCAGGGCCATTTTATAGTGAAACGGCCCCCCGGAATCAATGCGCCCGGTCGGGTAACCAGTCCCCACGATGGGAAAGTGAAAAGAACAACAGCTGCAACCATCGTCGCCCGTGAGGCGCCAGCCGTATCCCACATCGCCGCAGCACATCAAAGGATGTACACCATGACGTCGGTAACCCCGTGCGCCAGTTCTTCCAGCGAGATGAATGACTTCCTCCAGGCCCATCCGGACACGCAGTACGTCGACCTGCTGATCTCCGACATGAATGGCGTGGTACGTGGCAAGCGCATCGAGCGGGCCAGCCTGCACAAGGTGTACGAGAAGGGCATCAACCTGCCCGCATCGCTGTTCGCCCTGGACATCAATGGCTCCACCGTCGAGAGCACCGGCCTTGGCCTGGACATCGGCGATGCCGACCGCATCTGCTTCCCGATCCCGGGCACGTTGTCGGATGAGCCGTGGCAGAAGCGCCCCACGGCCCAGTTGCTGATGACCATGCACGAGCTCGATGGCCAGCCGTTCTTCGCCGACCCGCGCGAAGTGTTGCGCCAGGTGGTGAGCAAGTTCGACGACTTGGGCCTGGATATCTGCGCGGCGTTCGAGCTGGAGTTCTACCTGATCGACCAGGACAACCTCAACGGTCGCCCGCAGCCGCCGCGTTCGCCCATTTCCGGCAAACGCCCGCAGTCTACCCAGGTGTACCTGATCGACGACCTCGATGAATACGCCGACTGCCTGCAGGACATGCTTGAAGCCGCCAAGGAACAAGGCCTGCCCGCCGACGCCATCGTCAAGGAAAGCGCCCCGGCGCAGTTCGAAGTCAACCTGCACCACGTGGCCGATCCGCTGAAGGCCTGTGATTACGCGATCCTGCTCAAGCGCCTGATCAAGAACGTGGCCTACGACCACGAAATGGACACCACGTTCATGGCCAAGCCCTACCCGGGCCAGGCAGGTAACGGCCTGCACGTACACATTTCGTTGCTGGACAAGAAAACCGGCAAGAACATCTTTGCCAGCGATGACCCGTTGCAAAGCGACACGCTGCGCCACGCCATCGGTGGTGTGCTGGAAACCATGCCGGCGTCGATGGCGTTCCTGTGCCCGAACATCAACTCCTATCGCCGCTTCGGCGCGCAGTTCTACGTGCCCAATGCGCCAAGCTGGGGCCTGGATAACCGCACCGTTGCCGTACGCGTGCCCACCGACAGCAGCGACAACGTGCGCCTGGAGCACCGTGTGGCTGGCGCCGACGCCAACCCGTACCTGATGCTGGCGGCCATCCTGGCCGGCGTGCATCACGGCCTGACCAACAAGGTCGAGCCGGATGCGCCGATCGAAGGCAACTCCTACGAACAGCTGGAGCAAAGCCTGCCGAACAACCTGCGCGATGCCCTGCGCGCGCTGGACGACAGCGAAGTCCTCAACCAATACATCAGCCCGGACTACATCGATATCTTCGTGGCCTGCAAGGAAAGCGAACTGGCCGAGTTCGAAGTGTCGATTTCCGACCTTGAGTACAACTGGTACCTGCACACGGTGTAAGCCCATGAGCGCAACTGCGGTCCCCTTGATCGGTGTCAGCGCCTGCCGCCAGCAGGTGGGGAAGAACTCGTCGCACACGGTAGGCGACAAGTATGTCGAGGCGGCCGGCTTTGCCGGCATGCCGCTGATCTTGCCGGCCCGCGACGGGGGCAGCGACCCACAGGCGCTGCTGGCCCGGCTGCACGGCATTGTTTTTACAGGCTCGCCTTCAAATATCGAACCGCATCATTACAATGGCGCCCCCAGCGTGGCGGGTACCCGGCACGACCAGGCGCGTGATCGGCTGACCTTGCCACTGCTGCAGGCGGCGATTGCTGCCGGTGTGCCGGTGTTCTGCATTTGCCGTGGCTATCAGGAACTGAACGTGGCCCTTGGCGGCAGCTTGCACCAACGCGTGCAGGAGCTGCCTGGCTACCTTGATCATCGCGAACCTGAGGACGCACCCCTGGAGGTGCAATACGGCCCTCGTCACCCGGTCGGCATCGAGCCTGGCGGGTTGTTCGAGCGCCTGGGCCTGGCGGCGCAGTTCGAGGTCAACTCGCTGCACAGCCAGGGCATCGACCGCCTGGCCCCAGGCTTGCGCGTCGAGGCACGGGCCCCGGATGGCCTGATCGAAGCAGTGTCCATGCCCGATGCGCCGGGCTTTGTGCTCGGTGTTCAGTGGCACCCGGAGTGGCGCTTCAACGAAAACCCGGTCTCGCTGCGCCTGTTTCAGGCGTTTCGCGAGGCCTGCATTGCCTTTGCAGCACGGGAGGGCGCACGGCAGGAATGATTCTGACGTCAGCCGAAGGTCTCGGATGACTTGTCCCCGACAGCAAGCTTTCAATGAGTGAAAGCGGGTCTTGTACGCAAGGCCTGTGAAAACAATTCCAAAATTTACGGCAAATACTCATGAGCAATTACACAGAAGCTGGCCGCCCACCCGACGTGGCAGCCGACGCGGGCAACACTCAGCGCAGCAAAGGTCTGGCCAAGGGCCGTTTGGGCTTGCTGGCCAGCGTGGTGCTGGGCATTTCTACCATCGCCCCGGTCTACACCCTGACCGGCGCCCTTGGCCCGACCGTGCGCGAGGTCGGTGCCCACCTGCCAGCCGTGTTCATCGTCGGCTTCCTGCCGATGTTGCTGGTGGCCCTGGGCTACCGCGAGCTGAACTCGGCAGAACCGGACAGCGGTACATCGTTCACCTGGTCGGCACGTGCCTTCGGCCCGATGATCGGCTGGATTGGCGGCTGGGGGTTGGTGGTTGCCACCACCATCGTGCTGTCGAACCTGGCGGGAGTGGCAGTCGACTTCTTCTACCTGTTCCTGGGGCAGATCACTGGCAAGCATGAGCTGGCGGCGTTGGCCGATAACCTGTTGATCAACATCGTTACCTGTTGCGTGTTCATCGCCCTGGCGGTGTGGATCTGCTGTCGCGGCATCGCCACCACCATGACCGTGCAGTACGGCCTGGTGGCCTTGCAGTTGGTGGTGTTGATCGGCTTTGCCGTCGCCGCCTTCGGCGGTACCACCGCGCCGCCACCGCTGGCGTTTGATTTCGCCTGGTTCAACCCGTTCGGTGTCGAGTCGTTCTCGGCCTTTGCCGCCGGGCTGTCGCTTTCGATCTTCATCTTCTGGGGCTGGGACACATGCCTCACCGTCAGCGAAGAGTCGGTGGGCAGCGAAGAGGTGCCGGGCAAGGCCGCCACCTGGACCGTGATGCTGATCCTCGGCCTGTACCTGTTCACCGCCATCGCCACCCTGCAGTTTGCCGGTATCAGCGAAACGGGCCTGGGCCTGAACAACCCGCGCATCCAGGAAAACGTCTTTGCCCACCTGGCCGGCCCGGTCATGGGGCCGCTGGCGATCCTGATGTCCATTGCCGTGCTGGCCAGTACGGCGGCGTCGTTGCAGTCGACCTTCGTGGCGCCGGCGCGGACCCTCTTGGCGATGGGGTACTACGGTGCAGTGCCGCCGAAGTTCGCCAGCGTCTGCCCACGTTCGCAAACCCCGCGCTACGCCACTATTTGCGCAGGCCTGGCAGCAGGTCTGTTCTACGTGACCATGCGTAGCCTGAGCGAGAACGTGTTGGCAGATACCATCACCGCGCTGGGCATGATGATCTGCTTCTATTATTCGCTGACCGCATTTGCCTGCGTCTGGTATTTCCGTGGCAGCCTGTTCGACAGCCTGCGCCACTTCATCATGCGCGGCCTGTGCCCGCTGGTGGGTGGGGTGATCCTGTCGGTGATCTTCGTACGGACTGCCATCGACAGCGCGTCGCCGGACTTCGGCAGTGGCTCGCATGTGGGCGGGTTGGGGCTGGTGTTCGTGATTGCCGCGATCATCTCGGTGCTGGGCATCGGGCTGATGATGCTGTCGCGCATGCGCGCGCCGGCTTACTTCCTGGGGGCTACTCTGCGTCAGCAGGCTACCTTGCCACTGCAGGAATAAATAGTTGGGGCCGCTCTGCGGCCCCAACTCGTTTTTCAGCCGATCATTTGCTTCAGAAGCGTCGCATGACGTTGTTGCTGTTTCTTCAACAGCAAGCGATTCGAGCGGAACACCGCCTTCAAATCCTCCAGCGCCACGTCGAAGTCATCATTGATGATCACGTAGTCATACTCGTCGTAGTGCACCATCTCGCTGACCGCTTCTTTCATGCGCCCGGCAATGATTTCTTCACTGTCCTGCCCGCGGCCGTCCAGGCGGTGGCGTAGCGCTTCCTGGCTCGGTGGCAGGATGAACACCGACAGTGCCTGTGGCATCAGCTTGCGCACCTGCTGGGCGCCTTGCCAGTCGATTTCCAGGATCAGGTCGTAGCCCTGATCCAGCGTCTGCTGCAGCGCGCTGCGCGAGGTGCCGTAGAAGTTGCCGAACACTTCGGCATGCTCCAGGAAGTCGCCCTGCGCGATCAGCGCCTTGAATTCTTCGTGGACGACGAAGTGGTAGTTCACCCCGTGTTCCTCGCCCGGGCGCATGGCGCGGGTGGTGTGCGAGACCGAAACGCGGATCTGCCGGTCGTCCTTGGTCAGGGCCGTTACCAGGCTGGTCTTGCCGGCGCCCGAAGGGGCCGAAACGATGTAGAGGGTGCCGCTGCTGTGGTTCATGGTCGGGGTGGCCTTACTCGATGTTCTGTACTTGTTCACGCATCTGTTCGATCAATACCTTCAGGTTGACCGCCGCTTGCGTGCTGCGTGGGTCGAAGGCCTTGGAGCCGAGGGTGTTGGCTTCGCGGTTGAGTTCCTGCATCAGGAAGTCCAGGCGACGCCCTGCGGCGCCGCCACCCTTGAGGACCCGGCGCACTTCAGTGACGTGGGTGCTGAGGCGGTCGAGCTCCTCGGCCACGTCGCTCTTCTGCGCCAGCAGCACCATCTCTTGTTCCAGGCGCTGTGGGTCGAGCTCGGCTTGCATGTCGCCGAAACGGTCGAGAATCTTCTGCCGCTGCGCCGCCAGCATCTGCGGCACCAAGGCGCGCAAGGTGGTGACTTCGCTGGACATGTTGTCCAGGCGCTCGTTGATCAGCCGGGCCAGTTCCTGGCCTTCGCGCAGGCGACCGGCCTTGAGTTCGGCCAGGGCTTCGTCGAACAGCGCCATGGCTTCGGCGTTCAGTGCCTGCGGGTCGCTGGTGTCGGCCACCAGCACACCTGGCCACGACAGCACTTCCAGCGGGTTCAGGGGTGCTGGCTGCTTGATCAGGCCGGCCACTTCCTCGGCGGCGGCAACCAGTTGCGCTGCGCGCTCGCGGTCTACCTTCAGGGGCTTGCCGTTGCTGTCTTCGTTGAGGCGCAAGGTGCATTCCACCTTGCCCCGCGACAAGCCCTGGCGCAGGCCTTCACGCACGGCGCCTTCGAGGTCGCGCAGGGCCTCCGGCAGGCGCAGGTGCGGTTCCAGGTAGCGGTGGTTGACCGAACGCAGCTCCCAGATCAGGGTGCCTTGGCTGCCGGCGCGCTCGACACGAGCAAAAGCGGTCATGCTGTGCACCATGGGGAGTACCTCGCTTAGATGAATGAACGGTGGGAGCCTCTCGGCTGCAAGGCGCAGGATTGTAGCGCAGTGGGGCCTTGGCGCCCAATCCACCTATGTTACCGACGGGCGGGCGCGCCAGTAGGAAAAGGCGACGGGCTGTGGCGGGTACGACAATAGGCATGTCTTCCCTGGGCTGCGGGCTCTATAATGCTCGGCAGATTCAAAGTCCCAGTACAGGTATCCCAGATGAAACGTCCAAGTGGTCGCGCCGCCGATCAGCTCCGCTCGATCCGCATCACCCGCAACTACACCAAGCACGCCGAAGGGTCGGTACTGGTCGAGTTCGGTGACACCAAGGTCATCTGCACGGTCAGCGTTGAAAACGGTGTACCGCGCTTCCTGAAAGGCCAAGGCCAAGGCTGGCTGACCGCCGAATACGGCATGCTGCCGCGTTCTACTGGTGAGCGTAACCAGCGCGAAGCCAGCCGTGGCAAGCAGGGTGGCCGCACCCTGGAAATCCAGCGCCTGATCGGCCGTTCGCTGCGCGCCGCGCTGGACATGAGCAAGCTGGGCGACATCACCCTGTACGTCGACTGCGACGTGATCCAGGCCGATGGCGGTACCCGTACCGCGTCCATCACCGGTGCCATGGTCGCCCTGTGCGATGCGCTGGCGGTGATCAAGAAGCGTGGTGGCCTGAAGGCCGGCAGCCCGCTCAAGCACATGATCGCTGCCGTGTCGGTGGGCATGTACCAGGGCGAAGCCGTGCTCGACCTGGACTACCTGGAAGACTCCGCCGCCGAAACCGACCTGAACGTGGTCATGACCAGCGCAGGTGGCTTTATCGAGGTGCAGGGCACTGCCGAAGGTGCGCCGTTCCAGCCTGAAGACTTCAACGCCATGCTGGCGCTGGCGCACAAGGGCATGACCGAAATCTTCGAGCTGCAGCAGGCTGCACTGGCGGACTGACTGATTCCGTAGATACAAAAAAGCCGACATCATTGTCGGCTTTTTTGTATCTGAGCAAAGCGCTTAGATGGTCAACGTCCAGTCATAGTCCACGATCAGCGGCGCATGCTGGGAGAAGCGCGGCTGACGCGGCAGGCGGGCGTTGCGCACGAAACGGCGCAGGCCTGGCGTGAGGATCTGGTAGTCGAACCGGTAGCCCAGGTTGAGCATCTCGGCCTGCTCGTTGTCTGGCCACCAGCTGTACTGGTCGCCTTCACGGCTGACTTCGCGCAGGGCATCGACGTAACCCATCTCGCCAGTGATCGCATCCATCCAGGCGCGCTCCGGCGCCAGGAAGCCCGGCGATTGCTGGCTGTCACGCCAGTTCTTGATGTCGAGCTTCTGCTGCGCCACGTAGAACGAGCCGCAATAGATGTACTCGCGACGCTTGCGACGCTGCTTGTCCAGATACTTGGCGAAGTCGTCCATCAACTTGAACTTCTGGTTCAAGTCTTCGTCGCCGTTCATGCCCGAAGGCAGCAGTAGGCTGGCAATACTGACTTTGTCGAAATCTGCTTGCAGGTAACGCCCGTAGCGGTCGGCTGTCTCGAAACCCAGGCCGGTGATGACTGCCTTGGGCTGCATGCGCGAATAAAGGGCCACACCACCTTGGGCAGGCACCTCCGCGTCGCAGGCATAAAGGAAATAGCCATCGAGCTGGAAAGCTGGGTCATCGAGTTCAAAGGCCGAGGCGCGGGTATCCTGAAGGCAGATGACGTCGGCATTCTGGGCTTGCAGCCAGCTGAGCAAACCACGCTCGGCCGCAGCCTGAATGCCATTTACGTTCACACTGATGATCCGCATAAATGGCCCCAAAAATCTCGTGCGTGTATGATACCCGAGCTCAACCCATTTAGCTAAATCCGTGGTGTCCGGGACTATTCATGCAGCCGTATCAGCGCGACTTTATCCGTTTTGCCATCGATCGCGGGGTACTGCGTTTCGGTGAATTCACCCTGAAATCGGGGCGTACCAGCCCGTATTTCTTCAATGCCGGCCTGTTCAACACCGGTTCTGCATTGGCCGAACTGGGGCGGTGCTATGCCGCAGCCATTGTCGACAGCAAGATCCCGTTCGACGTGCTGTTCGGCCCGGCCTACAAGGGTATTCCGTTGGCGGCGACCACTGCCGTGGCCCTGGCAGACCAGCATAAGCTCGACGTGCCTTGGTGCTTCAACCGCAAAGAAGCCAAGGACCACGGCGAAGGCGGCAGCCTGGTGGGTGCGCCACTGGCCGGTGACGTGCTGATCATCGACGACGTGATCACCGCCGGTACTGCCATCCGTGAGGTCATGCAGATCATCAACGCCCAGCAGGCCAAGGCCGCCGGCGTGCTGATCGCGCTGAACCGCGAAGAGCGTGGCAATGGCGAGCTGTCGGCGATCCAGGAAGTGGAACGCGACTTCGGTATCCCGGTGGTCAGCATCGTTTCGCTGACCCAGGTGCTGGAGTTCCTGGCAGATGACCCTCAGCTGAAGCAGCATCTGCCGGCTGTCGAGGCTTACCGCGCGCAGTACGGGATCTGATCCTGGCCTGGAAATGAAAAAGGCGACCTTCTTGTGAAGGTCGCCTTTTTTTGTCGCCCGTTTCGGCCGATCAGCGCGGCTTGCGGTTGGTAATCAGGGTACCCACGCCGCTGTCGGTGAAAATTTCCAGCAGCACAGCATTCGGCACGCGGCCGTCGATGATGTGCGAGCTGTTCACGCCGCCCTGCACCGCATCCAATGCACACTTGATCTTCGGCAGCATGCCGCCGTAGATGGTGCCGTCAGCGATCAGTTCGTTGACCTGTTCGGTGGTCAGGCCGGTCAGAACCTGACCTTGCTTGTCCATCAAACCGGCGATGTTGGTCAGCAGCATCAGCTTCTCGGCTTTCAGCGCTTCCGCGACCTTGCCTGCTACCAGGTCGGCGTTGATGTTGTACGACTCACCGTTGGCACCCACGCCGATCGGCGCGATGACCGGGATGAAGTCGCCCTTCACCAGCATGTTCAGCAGGTCGGTGTTCACGCTCACCACTTCGCCCACGTGGCCGATGTCGATGATTTCCGGGGTGGTCATCTCGGGCGTCTGGCGGCTGACGGTCAGCTTGCGGGCGCGGATCAGTTCCGCGTCCTTGCCGGTCAGGCCGATCGCGCTGCCGCCGTGGCGGTTGATCAGGTTGACGATGTCCTTGTTGACCTGGCCACCCAGCACCATCTCCACCACGTCCATGGTCGCCGAGTCGGTGACGCGCATGCCGTCGATGAAGTGGCTTTCGATCGACAGACGCTTGAGCAGGTCGCCGATCTGCGGGCCACCACCGTGGACCACCACCGGGTTGATGCCCACAGCCTTCATCAGCACGATGTCACGGGCGAAGCCGGTTTTGAGCTCCTCGCTCTCCATCGCGTTGCCGCCGTACTTGATCACCAGGGTCTTGCCGACAAAGCGGCGGATGTAAGGCAGTGCTTCGGACAAAACCTCGGCTACATGGGAAGCGGCATCGCGATCGAGGGTCATGCAGGGCTCCTGTAAGGAACAGATAGTCGGTCAGAACGGCAGTTGCAGCTCAGGGTCAACCTGCAGCAACTGGGTACGGAAAACATCCTTGATACGTTGCAATTCGGCGTCGCTGTCGGCCTCGAAGCGCAATACCAGCACCGGGGTGGTGTTGGAGGCGCGAACCAGGCCCCAGCCGTGGGCGTAGTCGACCCGCACACCGTCGATGGTGGTCAGGTTGGCTTCGCCCCAGTCGGCGTCGCGTTGCAGTGCATCAATGATGCTGAATTTACCCTCGTCGGTCACATCAATATTGATTTCCGGCGTGGAAATATCGTTCGGGAAGGCGGCAAACAGGTTTTCGGCGCTTTGCCCGGCCTTGCTGAGGATCTCCAGCAGGCGTGCGGCACTGTAGATGCCGTCGTCGAAACCGTACCAGCGTTCCTTGATGAAGATGTGACCGCTCATCTCGCCGGCCAGCAGCGAGCCTGTCTGTTTCATCTTCTTCTTGATCAACGAATGACCGGTCTTCCACATCAGTGCGCGGCCGCCATGCTGTTCGATCAGCGGGGTCAGGCGACGGGTGCATTTGACGTCGAAGATGATTTCGGCGCCCGGGTTGCGCGCCAGCACGTCCTGGGCAAACAGCATCACCAGGCGGTCGGGGTAGACGATGCTGCCGGTATTGGTCACCACACCGACGCGGTCGCCATCGCCGTCGAAGGCCAGGCCGATATCGGCGCCGGTTTCCTTGACCTTGGCGATCAGGTCTTCAAGGTTTTCCGGCTTGCCCGGGTCCGGGTGGTGGTTGGGGAAGTTGCCGTCTACTTCGCAGAACAGCGGGATCACTTCACAGCCCAGGGCTTCGATCAGTTGCGGTGCGATCACGCCAGCGGCACCGTTGCCGCAGTCCACCACCACCTTGAGCTTTTTCGCCAGCTTCACGTCATCGACGATCTGCTGGAAGTAGCGGTCAAGGATCTCGACCTTTTCCACGCGGCCTTCTGCCAAGGTCAGGTCGTTGGTTTTCAGGCGGGTGAGCAGGGCCTGGATCTGTTCGTTGGCCAGCGTGTCGCCAGCGATGACGATCTTGAAGCCGTTGTAGTCCGACGGGTTGTGGCTGCCAGTCAGCATCACGCCCGACTTGCCTGCCAACACGTTGGCCGCGTAGTACAGGGCCGGGGTGGGCACCAGGCCGACGTCGCTGACGTGGCAGCCGGCATCGACCAGGCCCTTGATCAGCTGTTCGACCAGCATCGGGCCGGACAGGCGGCCATCACGGCCGACCGAAACCTGCGGTTCGCCCTGAGCCAGGCTTTGCGCACCGATGGCGCGGCCGATCCAGTAGGCGGTATCGGCGTGAAGGGTTTTGCCGACCACGCCGCGGATGTCATACGCGCGGAAAATGCTGTCGGGCAATGCGGCGGGGACCAGGTGGGCCATGTCGTTCATCTCTGGAAGCTCCATTAGTCAAAGGCATTCTGGGCAGGCGCAAACTGAACGCTTGGACGGTGCTTTCGCCAGAGAGTTCGCCATCCTTGGCCTGAACGGTCATCTACCGGCTCAGTGGCTGCCGGAGTGACCGAAGCCGCCAGCGCCACGCTGGCTTTCATCGAAGGCTTCGACGATGTCGAAATGGGCCTGTACCACCGGCACCAGCACCAGCTGGGCGATACGCTCGCCAACGGCGATGGTGAATGGCGTGTTGCCGCGGTTCCAGCACGACACCATCAGCTCGCCCTGGTAATCCGAGTCGATCAGGCCGACCAGGTTGCCCAGCACGATGCCGTGCTTATGGCCCAGGCCCGAGCGCGGCAGGATCACCGCCGCCAGGCCCGGGTCGCCGATGTAGATCGACAGGCCGGTAGGGATCAGCAGGGTCTGGCCTGGCTCAAGGACAGTGTCCTCCTTGAGCAGGGCGCGCAGGTCCAGGCCCGCGGAGCCAGGGGTGGCGTAGGTCGGCAGGGGGAATTCGGAACCCAGGCGTGGGTCGAGGATCTTGGCTTGAAGAGCGTGCATGTAACTTATTGAACCTGGTTGAGCCGTTCGGCGATGAAGGCGACCAGTTGCCGGGCGATCTTGCCCTTACTGGTCTGCGCGAAGAGGGTCTGGTGCTGCTGGCGGTCGATCACGGTCAAGGCGTTTTCTTCGCTGTTGAAGCCGATGCTGGGGTTGGCCACATCATTGGCGACGATCAGGTCGAGGTTCTTGTCCTTGAGCTTGCGCGTGGCGTAATCGAGCAGGTGTTCGGTTTCGGCGGCGAAGCCGACGCTGAACGGGCGGTCGCTGCGGCCAGCAATGGTGGCAAGGATATCGGGATTGCGCACCATCTGCAGCAGCATGCCGTCGCCGGTCGTAGGATCTTTCTTCAGTTTTTGTGTGGCAACCACTTCCGGACGGTAGTCCGCGACCGCTGCCGAGGCGATGAACAGGTCGCATGGCATGGCTGCTTCACAGGCCGCGAGCATGTCCCGCGCGCTGACCACGTCGATGCGGCTGACCCGGTCGGGGGTTGGCAGGTGCACCGGGCCCGTGACGAGGGTCACCCGAGCCCCGGCTTCGGCAGCCGCTTCGGCCAGGGCGAAGCCCATCTTGCCGGAGCTATGATTGGTGATGTAGCGCACCGGGTCGATGTTTTCCTGGGTCGGCCCGGCGGTGATCAATACGTGTTTGCCGGTGAGTGCCTGGCGCTTGAAGCTTTCTGCGGCGCACCAGGCCAGGTCGGTGGCTTCGAGCATGCGGCCCAGGCCCACGTCGCCACAGGCCTGGCTACCGGAGGCCGGGCCGAATACCTGAATGCCACGGCTCTTGAGCAGCTCAAGGTTGGCCTGGGTGGCCGGGTCGCGCCACATGGCCTGGTTCATGGCCGGGGCCACGGCGACGGTGGCGTCGGTGGCCAGTACCAGGGTGGTCAGCAGGTCGTCGGCCATGCCCTGGGCCATGCGCGCCATGAGGTCGGCGGTGGCCGGGGCGATCAGCACCAGGTCGGCCCACTTGGCCAGTTCGATATGGCCCATGGCTGCTTCGGCGGCAGGGTCGAGCAGGTCCATGTGCACCGGGTGGCCCGACAGCGCCTGCAGGGTCAGCGGGGTGATGAACTCGGCACCACCACGGGTCATGACGACGCGCACCTGCGCGCCGTGCTCGAGGAGTCGGCGAATCAGCTCGGCGCTTTTGTAGGCGGCAATGCCGCCACCCACGCCGAGAACGATGCGCTTGCGATACAGCCGCTGCATAGGCTTGCCTTTTTCCAGTGAGAGCGGGCGGCGACGTTCGAAATGCCTGCGGCAGAACGTCGCATGTACGAGGCGAAATAGATTAACACAGGGTCGAAATGGGCCGCAGCAAGGGCAGGGGGCGGGGATGAATATCAGGGAGTGGCCGGCTGAAGAGCGGCCGAGGGAGAAGTTGTTGCAGCGTGGTGCGGCGGTACTCACGGATGCCGAATTGCTTGCCGTGCTGCTGGGCTCAGGGGTGGCCGGGCGCAATGTACTGGACCTTGCGCGGGGGCTGCTGATGCGTTTTGGCGGGCTGAGGCAGTTTCTGGAGGCCGATCGCGAAACGGTGCTGCGCGAGCCGGGTATTGGGGCCGTGAAGTATGCACAGTTGCAGGCGCTGCTGGAGATCGGCCGGCGTTATCTGGGTGAGAACATCAAGCGCGCAGAGGCTCTGGATGGGCCAGCGGCGGTGCGGCGTTATCTCAAGGCCATGCTGCGGCATGAGGCCAGTGAAGTGTTCGGGTGCCTGTTTCTGGACACCAAGCACCGGCCGTTGGCGTTCGAGACCCTGTTCAGGGGCACGATAGACCGGGCGAGTGTTTACCCGCGGGAGGTGGTGCGGCGGGCGTTGCTGCATAACGCGGCGGCTTTGATCCTGACGGGTTATGGTGTCAACTCTAGTGTTTCACTCGGCTGAAGTGCCCGAGATAGAAGCATTCCTTGATGCTTATTCAGATTTTGATGTTCCATATTCAGTGTTGCAGAGCAAATTTGATTTTAGGCCCAGGCGGGCCACCACAGCAGTCAGCTTCACCAACAATTGTGATGCTAGGTCCCGGATGACTGGGGCTCAGGCTGTTGCTTGCGGTTCACAGAAAAGCTGGGAATTCCTACCCATCTTCCCGAAAAAGCTGAACATTACGGCAAAATCTGATGGAACCTACTCCACGTGGCCAAGGGATCCTACATCGCTGATGGCATTTTGACCTTCTCCACTCATTGTGTACCGCTGGATAAAAAGGCGAGAATGCGCGCGCAATGGAAGGCATGATGCGCGCAGGTCGGCGCTCTCGTGGCAGGATGTCACCGGCTTCATGCCTCCACAGCCAAGGCTCGCACGAGCCTTTAAGCTTAATGCCAATTTGTGGAGAGTGATGTGCTGAGTGACGACGACCAAAAGCTAGCCAAGATCCTTTTTGGCCTTCTGAAAAATGCGACTAGCCAAGCCGTCGTCAAGGAATTCCTCCGGACGAAGGGCATCCCCGTTTCTGCGCAAAACTGGGACGATCTCTATGAGAAGCGGATCGAGCCTGCCCTCAAGGATAAAAAACTTGCCCTGAAAGACCTCCGTGATCTACTGCAGCAGGTGGAGGAGTTTGGCAAGCAGCACTCGTTCCTTTTCCAGTGCACTGAAGAGCGGGCAATCGGCCTGCTGTCTCCTACGCGCATCGCTTCAATCGCAGCAGCTGAGGGCCTTTCGGGGCTGTTTACTCACCCGCTGGATCTTGAGATGCCCGACGAGGCCACAATCGTCGACATCCGCCTGTACCGTCCGGACCCGCAGAAGACACCGGTTTCGCTTACGATCAAAGTCGTCGAAAGCCGTGACATCAATCGTCTCAGCGCTGTGGAGACGGATCCAGCAACTGGCGAACTGATTCGACGCTATGCGACCACAAAAAAACGTGCGGTGAATATTGTTCACCTGGACCACACTGGTTTATTGGAGTTTCGTATTGCCTCTCAAGATAATCAGGCAAAGAAATATTCCGAGCTCTTGTGGGTGTTGAAAAACAAAGTAAGGAAATTTCTACCGGACGATGGGTTCGCTGAAGTTTCGCTTAGCCCCGCTAAGAATAAGATTCTGCGCGAGCGCGATAACCTCTCCCAAGAAATCAGATATAGCAATTCAACGGCTCGAAATGAATTCGGGGCCCAAATGCAGATTACCTCCGCATCGGTTGATGAAAACCTTTCATCGGATGAGGGTTCGATGTCTGCGTTGGATCGCTTCTTGGAGCGTGATGGCGAAGTGACGGGAGCCAATATTTACGTTAAACTACCAGACAGTGATCCTCCCCGTGAACTGAGGCTTTTGATTTCGGGTGAGAGAAACGAGTTTGCGGTGACCGTAGCGTGCTCCGCCGGAGAATACGAATATGTTCGCGGAAAAGTTATCGCCTTTAATACTTAACCATCCAGACGAGGCTGAAGGCCTCCGAAGATTGGCTAGTTTTATCCAGGGCTATGAATCCCAGGGTGGCGAAGCTTTGCCTAGAATTCGGCTAAACCCGAATCGCATGTTCGATATTATGCAAGCCGGTACTTCCGCGCACCTTGCAATCTTGATTAATATCTTGGTAACGGGCCGGATTATCAAGAGATTCCTTATTGTTAGGTGCCCCAGCGGCGAAGGTCTCTCATTCCAATCTTACGGCGATATCCCAGAGATTGTTCGTGATCCTGGGATGGATACCGAATTTGAAGTACTTGCCGCCAACGTGGAACCAACCTATAGATTGGTGCTCGATTGAAGCCTGTTGATATTGTTACCCTTGTTCGATCGACTTGGGAAAATACGATTGAGACCAAACGACTGGCCCAGCTGCAGGCAATTAGGGCAACTCTGGATGCCGAGCATCTGGAGCTGTTTGACTCGTTAGTCGATATGCAGATTTCTAATGTCAAAGATGATGCTCAGGCCATCACGCTCATGCTTGTCCATGGTATTCAAACTGATGGTTCCTGGCACGAGCTGGTAAAAGCAGCCTTCCGAGATGTTGCTCATGTCAGAGTCAAAGGTCTTGGCTACCATTGTGTGACCGCGCTGCAGCTTGCGTGTCCGTTTCGATCTACGCCAATCAATAAGATCGCAAATGACTTCCGAGACGCACGGCTTATGGAACCGACTGCTCGCATTATGGTCATTGCCCACAGCTTCGGCACCTATATCATTAGTCGGATCCTCGCCAAATACACTGACATCAACATTGAGAGAATTGTTCTCTGCGGCTCCATAATAAAAGGCAATTATGCCTGGGAGAAGCATGCTCGGCACATGGCTGCAGGCAACATCGTCAACGATGTCGGGACGCGAGATTTTTACCCCGTCCTAGCTACCTTTTCGACTATAGGCTACGGCGGGACTGGTCGAAACGGATTTAAAAATACACGTGTAGCTGACCGTTACTTTGATTACGGCCATAGCGATTTTTTTGAGCCCGACAAGGACCATATCGTCAAATATTGGAAGCCTTATATTCTAGATGGGACCATCGTCGAGTCTGAGTGGGATAGCATAAAGCCGAAGACCCATCTGGGAATCATGCTGGCTTGTCACCCTTGGATCGGCAGACCTGCCTTCTATGCAACCGTTGGGTTAATTACAGCTGCCGTAGCGGGTTTGGCTTGGTGGCTACTCACCTGATCTTCCACTGCTCTGTTTCAGGGTCCCTTACCAAATGCTGCTCTGAGACGACATCCAAGCCTACGGACCTAAAAATACTGAGCATTAGCGTCATAGAATAGTAATAGAGTCGCTGGTGTCGTCCCTTGTCTGAGGCCACAAACACCCCGTCAATCCGTCCATCCTCACTAGTCGCGAATTCGAATACGTACGAGTGGATTACCTGGTTCGCGACAAAAGTCATATCCCGCAGTTCTTTGTAAACTTTAGTAGTTTCGTAGTTTTCCATTATGTTGTGCCGATTGAAGTAGTCTACTGTCTTGCCACTGGTGATCGGGTAGTACGGTAGATGGAGCTTAATTTTCTTCGTTGATTCAGAGATTTTGTAGGTCTCGATTAGCTTGCGTACCGTATAAAAACTGACAAAAATTTCACGTTCTGCTTTCGCATAAATGCGCCCTTCAGAACACTCTTTTACACGAGCCTTCTCAAGCCAACGAGCTGAACGAAGAAGTGACTTCCTCCAATCATCAGACTCGTAAATCATCAGGATTCTCCTTGACTGAGAAATAAATAAAGCGTCAGTCTATTACTGCTGCATCAATACAATATTATCACCTCGGCTAGCATAGGACGCAATAGGTCAATGACCCAGGCTCTAAAGCAATATATCGCGAAAAGCATTAACTCAGTTTTAATGATGGCCCCGCTTAAACGGGAGGTGATACGCCTCATCATATGCTGCTCTATAGCAATTATCCTGAATGCCATCCTATTCTTTGGTGTAGAAAACGACGGTACCATCAAGCCATGGGCAGAGATACCACTGAAACTGTTCGCCTCAACAACTTTATTTGCCTTTATGGTGAAGATTTTCCTTCCGCTTTTCGGTTGGACCATATTGAAGGCAGTGTTATTGAGCGCCAATAATGCCTTTAGTGGGGTGCTAAGCTTTCTAGGGAATCAATTTACAGGTGCTTTGTATTGTTCGGCCTTTATCCTGGCTTCTCTTACACTTAAGCAGTATGTAATTTCAGGGTTTATGGATCCTCAATTGGCTCTGATGGCGCCTACTGTTCTCTTTGCGGGCTTCTTGTACTTCTATATTTTTCAGTGCGCTATTCAAAAAACAATGACGCCTGCTCTGTGTGCTCCGCCTCTCCCGCGCTCTAGCAGGGTGCCGTGACTACCTGTTCTTGTAGGGGCAGGTTCGAATAGCAAGAGTCACTTGATGGCGTGATTTGATCTCTATCCTGGTGCCATAGCATGGCGCCAAAATTCCGCCGGCATAAAAATCTCCTGCCTGACACAATCAGAATAATAAATGCTACGAAAGTAGGCTGCGTACTGAGCGATTATGGAAAACTTCGCTGGAATCTATTCGTCATTACGTGATAAAAATTATTCTGTGCCCCGGTAAAGTGGCACAAAAATATAGAGCAACAGTTCAAGGGAATAGATATGGCTCAGTATAAGCACGGCAATTTTCTGCACAAAAGTGATCATTCGGAGTACGATAAAAAGTATTCGCCTGGTACCGAAGCGCCAAATCCAGGCATTTACCGATGCGTCTCCTGCGGGGATGAGATCGGTATTGCCAAAGGGCATGTTCTTCCTCCACAGAACCATCACCAGCATGCACCTGGCGCGGGCAAGATTGAGTGGCAGTTAGTGGTTTTTGCACAGCAGCGGAAATAAGGTTTTTGGGCTCAGTAGAGCTCTGCAACGTGGGTTCTACTGAGCACTCAATAAAAGGACGGAATCCGTATTGACTATTCAAACCACTATGAGGAGGGTGATCGTGAGCGTGCCTGGTTACGCATATATTCGGATATTAGATTGCCGAAATTGATGTCGGCCTCTTCAACAAAAATATTGACGTGGCAGTAAAACTCTTCAGGACCCCTGAGATAATTGAAAATTCTTGATCTGACGACGCCACAAACCCCCGCTTTGACGGCCGTAGAGGGTAGGTTGACTACATCGCCAACACATGGGATAAGAGCTAAGCCATGCTCACTGTTAAAGACAATATCAGCTGAGCGGTCATCAGGCCTGACAAACTCTTGATCCTCCGAGACCTGCTGATAATCAATGCTATACCTCATGCACAGCCTACCTCATTTGCGGGGTAAGGAATCAGCGCCGCGGGTCGTAAATAGTAAAATCCAGTTCAGTAGGCACGTTTGCGACGGAATTAGTTAGCCGATCTCGATACTATATAGTTTGGCAATTAACGCTTTTCAAGTACATACCCTACGCCTCTAAGTGTGTGTATCAGCTTGGTTTCGAAGGGGTCATCTATCTTGGCTCTGAGTCTTCGAATCGACACCTCTACAACGTTCGTGTCGCAATCAAAATTCATATCCCAAACCTGAGAGATAATCTGCGTACGGCTCAGTACCACCCCGGTGTTACGCATCAAGTAGTGCAGCAACGCGAATTCTTTGGTGGTCAAATCAATACGCTGACCGTCCCTGAATGCCCTGTGCCGGCTTTGATCAAGTTCCAGATCGGCCACGCGAATGACCTCCACAGATGCGGGGTGATCTGACCTGCGCATCAAGGCGCGAACCCGGGCTAGCAGCTCTGGGAACTCAAATGGTTTGATCAGATAGTCATCTGCGCCGTTCTCCAGCCCCCGGACCTTATCCGCCAATCGGCTTCTCGCCGTCAGCATCATGATGCGGGACGGGCAGTTTTTACGGCGCAACAACTCAAGGACCTGCCAACCGTCCATCTCTGGTAGGTTTATATCGAGGATAATCAGCTCGTACTCATGCTGCTTGGCCAAGAATAATCCATCTGATCCGGTGTGGACGCAATCTACGACATAGCCACACTCTGTAAGGCCTTGACGCACATACTCCGCAGTTTTTACTTCATCCTCAATTACCAGAATTCGCATGGGATTATGTCTCGATATCACTGAGCAATTAACCGCGCACGCGCGCCGGCATTATTGAAATGGATGGTAAATCAAAATGAGCGTGTTGGGGTTCAAATGACGGATTTGTAATTTCTAGGTAATACAGTTGATAGTCTGGAGGTATATCTTGTCGCGGCTTGGGTTTGACAGTTGCGGGCCCTCTCTCCAGCGGATGATTTGACCATATGAAATACTGGGTTATTTTCTTCTTTGTGCTAGCTTCGTTCCGTTCGGATGACGGCGAGGTCGCTCATGTTGAGGAGACTGGTCATTGGTGTAGTCATGAACTTCACCGGCATGCAATGCGTACAATCGAACGCTTACTTGAATTTTAGGCAAAAAAAAGGCGCCCAATGGGCGCCAAATATCCACCTTTTACCAAAGGAGCAATTAAGCCACTCAAGGTGAATTCGTAATGCTCGTTTTACTAATCGGACCAGCCGTCGAAAGACTGGCCCGCTCAGCGAATTACAGAATCGAAAGCGGGTACTCGATGATTACACGAGTTTCATCCAGATCCGATTCGAAAGCAGTGGCACGCGTGGTTGCCTGGCGCAACCGGAAGGACAAGTCTTTTGCCGGACCGGTTTGCACAACGTATTTGACTTCGACGTCACGCTCCCAACGCTTCTGATTGTCGAGCGGGTTGCCGTTGTCGTCGGTGCGCATGTAGAACTGGTTAGCGTTCGAGTAATCCGCGCCCGAGCCTCTGGCGTAGCGGGTCATGAACGTCAGGCCTGGGATGCCGTAGCTGGTGAAGTTCAGGTCATAGCGCAGCATCCAGGAACGCTCTTTCGGCGAGTTGAAGTCGCTGTACTGGATGGAGTTGTCGACGAAAATCGAGTCCGACTGACGCAGATAGTCGAAATCGTCGTCGCCGTTGTTGCGCTGGTGCGACAGGGCCAGGGTGTGGGCGCCGTAACGCACGCCGACCTTGGCACTCCAGATGTTGTTGTCGAATTCACCCAGGCGCTTCTTACCTTCATCTACGGCTTTGTAGTAGTTGAAGCCACCGATCAGCGCCAGATCGTCGCTCAGCGGGTAAACAACGCTGGTGCCGGCGTAGTACTGATTCCAGACGTCTTTCAGCTGGCTGGCGTAGACGCTCACAGTCCAGTTGTCGTTGATCGAGTAGTCACCACCACCGTAACCGATCCATGGCGAGTTGACCGGGCCGCCGTAGAAGGTCACGAAGTTGTCGTTCAGGTTGCTGGAGACTGGCTGGCTCATGGCGTGCAGTCGACCACCCTGAAGGGTGAGGCCTTGGATGCTGGTGTTCTCAACGGTCACGCCGCGGAAGCTTTCTGGCAGCAGGCGAGAGTCACCGGATGCAACGACCGGAGTCGATGGGAAAACATCACCTACTTTCACGATGGTATCGAACAAGCGGACTTTGGCTGCACCGCCGACCTTGGTGTATTCGTCGCGAGCTTCGCCCTTGTTATCAACGGGTAGCACGTCGAAGGAGCTACGGCCGCCGTTGCGCCCATCACCGGTGTCGAGCTTGAGGCCGATCATGGCGAAGGCATCAACGCCGAAGCCAACGGTACCCTGGGTAAACCCAGAGTTGAATTTACTGATGATCGCGTGCGCCCAGGCTTCGGAGTAGCCGTTGGTATTGCCCTTGCCACTGTTGTAAGTGGGGGCGGTGCTGTCGCGATTATCACGGTTGAAGTAGAAGTTACGGTTCAACACTGTAAGGCTGCTGCCTTCAATGAAGCCTTCTGGCTTGTCTTCAGCTTGTGCCGAAATAGCGTAGCTTCCAGACAGCGCAGAAACTGCCGCCAAATACAGTGGTACTTTGATTTTCATCCGATGCTCCTTTGATTCACGGCAGTTTTTATTATGTTTACCGGCGCGGGTGTCGTTAATTGTTCTGACCCGGCGGCGCGCCTAGCGTAGCGCGAGCTCATATTTGCAGGCCGAAGATAACGGGAGGGTGATAGGACAATTACAATTTCGTCATCTGCCTGTTATTCGGCGCCTTCGCACCGCGTGTTTGCCATCTCCGTTGCTTGTAACGAAATCCTAGTGCCGGGTTTGGTTTCCCAGTATTTTCGGGCATTACAGGACTTTCTTACGAAATTGTAATTTTCTAGCCACCCCTCTGATAGCTACCGCTCATTAGAGTGCCATCACCTAATCAAGTGGGGCTTGGCAGCTGTTTCGGCGTTCTCGCCAAGCTTTATCGAAGTTTGTGCACGAGGACCATCAAAGTGCCCCGGTATAACCGCAATGTCTTATCCAAGACCTCCGTCTCGCCCTGGAAGATCGCTGCACTCTGTGCAGTCATCTCTGGATTGATGGCACCTGCAGCTCTTGCTCAAAGCATCAGCTTGCCCCAGGCGCTTTCGACGGCCATGGATGCCAACCCTGACCTGGCCGCGGCCCGGCAAGAGATTGGCATCGCTGATGGTGCTCGCAAGCAGGCCGGGCTTATCCCCAACCCCACTATTTCGTACGACGTGGAAGACACCCGTCGTAACACCAGCACGACGACCGTGTCGCTTAGCCAAACCCTGGAGCTGGGTGGTAAGCGGGGAGCTCGTGTTGACGTCGCCACTTACGGGCAGACCGCCGCACAGCTGGAGTTGGACCGTCGCGTGAACGGTCTGCGGGCAGACGTCGTACAGGCCTTCTACGCCGCATTGCGGGCCCAGACAGGCCTTGACCTGGCCAAGCAATCTCTCGAACTGACTGAGCGCGGTCTCCGCATCGTCGATGGTCGTGTTCGCGCAGGTAAATCGTCTCCAGTAGAGGCCACCCGCGCCCAAGTACAACTGGCCGAAGCAAAGCTGCAAGTTCGACGTGCCGAAACCGAAAAGACGACCGCTTACCAGCAACTCGCTCAAATTACCGGGAGCTCGGTCACCGTCTTTGATCGACTCGAATCGCCAACCCTCTCCCCGGGACTGCCACCGCGGACTGAAGAGCTGCTGGCGAAGCTCGATCAGACCGCAGAAATGCGCCAGGCCGTGGTACAGATCGACAAGAGCGATGCCTCGCTCGGTTCAGAGAAAGCTCAGCGTATCCCGAACCTTACCGTCAGCGTAGGTAGCCAGTACGACCGCTCTGTGCGCGAGCGTGTCAACACTGTGGGCGTCTCTATGCCTTTGCCGCTGTTTGATCGCAACCAGGGCAACATTCTTTCCGCTTCTCGTCGTGCAGATCAGGCCCGAGACCAGCGCAATGCTGTGGAGCTGCGGCTGCGCACCGAAACCCAAACCGCGTTGAACCAGTGGTCCACCGCCATGCAGGAGGTCGAGTCCTACGACAAGACCATTCTGCCGTCAGCCCAACAAGCCGTAGATACCGCAACCCGCGGCTTCGAGATGGGCAAATTCGGCTTCATCGAAGTGCTGGATGCCCAGCGCACCTTGATCGTCGCTCGTGGCCAATATCTCGAATCGTTGGCAGCGGCGACCAATGCGCGTGCGCAGGTGGAAAGGGTTTATGGCGAAGTCGGCTCAACTGCCGGCGCTCGCTGAACGGGCCAAACATTTTCTTCGGCACACAGCCTTGAACAAGCCGGTGCCTACGATCAGCAGGAGTAGCAATGGATAACAAACGCAAGATCGCCCTCGCGGTAGCCGCTGTGGCAGCCCTCGGATTTGGCAGCCTTGCCTGGAACAACAGTTCTGGACAGCAGGCCGCTAGTACCGCCGAGCATGGCGCTAACGATGGCCATGGCGACGAAAAGAAAGCCGCATCTGCCGCCAAAGAGGAGGGTGATGAGGGCCATGGTGAAGAAGGCCACAGCGAAGAGGGCGGTGAAGAAGAGGGCAAGCTGACGCTTAGCGCTGAGCAGATCAAGGCTGCCGGCGTTGCCCTGGAAGCTGCAGCGCCGCGTGACTTGGGTACAGTCGTGAGCTTCCCGGGCGAAATTCGCTTCGATGAAGACCGGACCGCCCACGTGGTTCCTCGTGTTCCTGGCGTTGTAGAGACTGTCCAAGCCGACCTGGGTGAGACGGTCAAAAAGGGTCAGGTCCTCGCTGTAATCGCGAGCCAGCAGATCTCTGACCTGCGCAGCGAACAACAGGCCGCACAGCGTCGCGTCGAACTGGCGCGAGTGACCTTCGAGCGTGAGAAGCAGCTGTGGCAGGACAAGATTTCCGCGGAGCAAGACTACCTCCAAGCACGCCAAGCGCTGCAAGAAGCGGAGATCTCCTTGGCCAACGCCAAGCAGAAGGTCGGTGCGATCGGTGCTTCGGTTAACTCCGTTGGCGGTAATCGTTACGAACTCCGAGCTCCTTTCGACGCCGTGGTGGTGGAGAAACACCTGACCGTTGGCGAAGTCGTCAGCGAGGCGACCAACGCCTTCATCCTTTCTGACCTGAATCAGGTCTGGGCAACCTTCGCCGTCCCGCCTACAGATCTGGGCAAGGTCACGACTGGTCGTGCGGTGAAAGTCTCTTCGCCTGACATGAATGTCGAGGTCGAAGGGAAGGTGGGTTATGTCGGGAGCCTGCTGGGCGAGCAAAACCGCGCAGCCACTGTCCGCGTCACCTTGACCAACCCCAACGGTGCCTGGCGTCCAGGCCTGTTCGTGAACATTGCGGTCACTTCCCAGACTGATCGAGTTGCCGTAGCGGTCCCTGAGCACGCAGTCCAGACCGTTGAAGACAAACCCTCGGTATTCGTACGCACCCCAGATGGGTTTGACACCCGCCCGGTAAAACTGGGTCGTCGCGACAATGGGTACGTGGAAGTCATCGACGGTATTGAAGCCGGCGCCCAGGTAGCAACCAGTGGCAGCTTCACACTCAAGTCCGAGCTCGGCAAAGCTTCTGCCGAACACGGTCACTGATGCGAACTGACAGGATGATTTCTCATGTTTGAACGTATCATCAGATTCGCCATCGAGCAGCGCATCGTAGTAATGATCGCTGTTCTGATCATGGCGGGTATCGGTATCTACAGCTATCAAAAGCTGCCCATCGATGCGGTACCCGATATCACCAACGTCCAGGTGCAGATCAACACTGCAGCGCCTGGTTATTCGCCTTTGGAAACCGAACAACGGATCACGTTTCCAGTTGAAACGGCCATGGCCGGTCTCCCGGGCCTTCAGCAGACCCGTTCCCTGTCTCGCTCTGGCTTGTCTCAGGTCACCGTGATCTTCAAGGATGGCACTGACATCTTCTTTGCCCGCCAGTTGATCAACGAGCGGCTGCAGGTTGCGAAGGAACAGCTGCCAGAAGGCGTAGAGGCCGTTATGGGCCCGGTATCTACCGGCCTCGGCGAGATCTTCCTGTGGACCGTTGAAGCCGAAGATGGCGCGGTCAAAGAGGACGGTACGCCTTACACCCCGACCGACCTGCGCGTGATCCAAGACTGGATCATCAAGCCTCAGCTGCGCAACGTCCCGGGTGTAGCCGAGATCAATACCATCGGCGGCTATGCCAAGCAGTTCCTGGTTGCGCCAGATCCTAAGCGCCTGGCTACCTACAAGCTTACCCTCAATGACCTGGTCGCAGCGTTGGAAAGTAACAATGCCAACGTCGGCGCCGGCTACATCGAACGTAATGGTGAGCAGTTGCTCATCCGTGCGCCCGGCCAGGTAGGCAACATCGAAGACATCGCCAACATCGTGATCACCAGCGTGGATGGTGCACCGATTCGCATCAGCAGCGTTGCTGACGTCAGCATCGGTAAAGAACTCCGCACAGGTGCTGCTACTGAGAACGGCCGCGAAGTCGTGCTCGGTACCGTGTTCATGCTGATTGGTGAAAACAGCCGTACTGTGTCTCAAGCTGTCGCCGCCAAACTGGCGGACATCAACCGCACCCTGCCAAAGGGCGTGGTGGCTGTGACCGTTTACGACCGTACCAACCTGGTTGAAAAAGCCATCGCGACGGTGAAGAAGAACCTGGTAGAAGGCGCGATCTTGGTAATCGCGATTCTGTTCCTGTTCCTCGGCAACATCCGTGCAGCCCTGATCACCGCGATGGTGATTCCGCTGTCCATGCTTTTCACCTTCACAGGCATGTTCAACAACAAGGTCAGTGCCAACTTAATGAGTTTGGGGGCACTCGACTTCGGCATCATCGTCGACGGTGCCGTGGTTATTGTAGAAAACGCGATCCGTCGACTGGCTCATGCGCAGCATAAGCATGGCCGCATGCTCACCAAAACCGAACGCTTCCACGAGGTCTTTGCCGCGGCGCGAGAAGCTCGCCGGCCGCTGATCTTCGGTCAGCTGATCATCATGGTGGTGTACCTGCCGATCTTCGCCCTCACCGGCGTCGAAGGCAAAATGTTCCACCCTATGGCGTTCACCGTTGTGATGGCTCTGCTGGGCGCAATGATCCTGTCCGTTACCTTTGTTCCTGCAGCTATTGCCATGTTCGTCACTGGCAAGGTGAAGGAAGAGGAAGGCGTGGTCATGCGCACAGCTCGACTGCGCTATGAGCCGGTTCTGCAATGGGTGCTGGGACATCGGAACATCGCTTTCTCGGCCGCAGTAGCCTTGGTCGTGCTCAGTGGTGTGCTGGCAAGTCGTATGGGTAGCGAGTTCATCCCAAGCCTCAGTGAGGGTGACTTTGCGATGCAGGCCATGCGTGTGCCTGGAACGAGCCTCACTCAGTCCGTCGAGATGCAGCAGCGTCTGGAGAAAGCGGTAATAGCGCAGGTGCCTGAAGTCGAGCGGATGTTCGCACGCTCGGGTACCGCGGAAATTGCATCTGACCCGATGCCACCGAACGCCTCCGACGCCTACATCATGCTCAAGCCTCAGGATCAGTGGCCTAACCCCAAGAAGCCTCGCGATGAGCTGATTGCTGAGGTGCAGAAGGCCGCAGCGGGTGTTCCAGGAAGCAACTACGAGTTGTCGCAGCCAATCCAACTGCGTTTCAACGAGCTGATTTCGGGCGTGCGTAGTGATGTCGCTGTGAAGGTCTTCGGCGATGACATGGACGTGCTCAACAACACCGCCAACAAGATCGCGGCAGCGCTCAAAGCGGTACCGGGCTCGTCGGAAGTGAAAGTTGAGCAGACATCCGGCCTGCCGGTGCTGACAATCAACATCGACCGCGAGAAAGCAGCACGCTACGGCCTGAACATCGCGGATGTTCAGAACTCGATCGCTATCGCCGTGGGTGGTCGCCAGGCCGGCACGCTGTATGAGGGCGACCGTCGGTTCGACATGGTAGTGCGCCTGCCTGAGACCGTTCGCACCGACGTAGCGGGGATGTCCAGTTTGCTGATTCCGGTGCCTGCCAATGCGGCTCAGGGTGCCAACCAGATCGGTTTCATCCCGCTGTCGCAGGTCGCTAATCTGGACCTGCAACTGGGCCCGAACCAAATCAGCCGCGAGAACGGCAAGCGTCTGGTAATCGTCAGTGCCAACGTTCGAGGCCGTGACCTGGGATCCTTCGTTGAGGAGGCGACCGCTTCGCTGGATCAGAAGGTGCAAATCCCTGCGGGCTACTGGACGACTTGGGGTGGCCAGTTCGAGCAGCTGCAGTCGGCTGCCAAACGGCTGCAGATCGTTGTTCCAGTCGCCTTGCTGCTGGTCATGACCTTGTTGTTCCTGATGTTCAACAACCTGAAGGACGGCATGCTGGTCTTCACCGGTATTCCATTCGCACTCACCGGTGGTGTTGTGGCGTTGTGGTTGCGGGACATCCCACTGTCGATCTCGGCAGGTGTCGGCTTCATTGCACTGTCCGGCGTTGCAGTACTGAACGGCCTGGTGATGATTGCCTTCATCCGCGGGCTAAGGGAGGAAGGGCGAACGCTCAGGCAGGCAGTCGATGAAGGTGCATTAACCCGTCTGCGACCTGTTCTGATGACTGCCTTGGTAGCTTCCCTGGGCTTCATCCCGATGGCTTTGGCCACCGGTACCGGTGCAGAAGTTCAGCGGCCACTGGCGACTGTGGTGATTGGCGGGATCCTGTCCTCCACCGCATTGACCTTGTTGGTACTGCCTGCCCTGTATTACTGGGCACACCGCAAGGATGAAGACGGCGACGAGGCCGAAGTGGTTAGCTAACAGGCTCCGCTAAAGAGAAGCCCACAACACGTGTTGTGGGCTTTTTTGTTTAAAGTGAAGTAGATGCACTTACCTTTCAAAATTGTAAGTTTCTCGTCATGCCGGTGATGCCTATGCATTGCTAAGGTTACGCCCGAGAAGTTTTGAAATTGAGAGGGTTTTATGAAAAAGCTAATTATCGCTGCTGCACTTGTTGTTTTCTCGGTGGCTTCGCAGGCCAACACTTTTTCCGAGAGCAAGCAGCTGCAATACACCAAGGAGCACCAGACCGCAGTGGCCAAGTACGCGGAGAAAAATGGCAAGCCAATGCCAGAGATTCAGGATTACAAATATGGCATGAAGATAGACGTTGCTAAGTTCGTACGTCAGTCGCAGGACCCACGTACCTGCCAGGTCTACCCACGGTTGATGACCTTCGAGGACTCCCAGGGCACGCTCAAGACTGTTCGTTACTCGATGTATTCGCAATGCATCAACAACAAGTAGTAAACGATTTGAACAGAACAATTAGAGAATTCATAAATGCCAGGCAGTGCCTGGCATTTTTTATTACGCCCGATGCCCCATGGTTTTGACATGTTAACGCCTGGGCCGGGGCAAACCGTGCAATAGGTCTTAGCTAACCAACCGCGACGGCTCCCAACTGCAGAGGGCAATTGGAAGCCTTGACCCCAGAAGGGACGAGTTATGAAGAGTTTGCTTGAACGCCCTGATGACCAAGCTGGGCATGAAGGTCATAGCCATGAGCATGGCGGCATTTTTGGCATGAACACGGAGCTGATTTTCGCGCTGATCTGTGGTGCCCTCCTGGGTGCCGGAGCTCTCGCAGGACAACTTGACCTGATTGATCGACTGCCCCTGATTCTGTACGTGTCGGCCTATGTGTTCGGTGGATGGTTCACCACCAAGGAAGCGATCAGCAACATCCGCCAGAAACGCTTCGAGATCGATTCGCTGATGCTTCTCGCCGCAGCCGGTGCCGCGAGCATTGGCGCCTGGGCGGAGGGGGCTCTGCTGCTGTTCCTGTTCAGTCTGGGGCATTCCCTTGAAAGCTACGCGATGGGGCGGGCCAAGAAAGCGATTGAGGCACTGTCCAAGCTCGCACCAGCCACCGCGATCGTACGCAGAGCAAATGGCACGTTGGAAATGCCTGTGGAGCTGCTGGTTCCCGGTGACGTTGTCATCGTGCGCCCCAATGACCGCCTACCGGCCGATGGTTTTGTTGTAGTGGGCTCCTCAAGTATCAACCAGGCGCCAGTAACCGGTGAGAGCGTCCCCGTGGACAAGCAACCTGTCCCTGATGCCGAACTCGCACGCAGCAAGCCAGATGCAGTGGATGCAGCCTCGAAAGTCTTCGCCGGTACCATCAATGGCGAAACGCTCATCGAGGTTGAGGTAACACGGCGCTCTACGGAAAGTACCCTGGCGCGGGTCATCAAGATGGTCAGTGAAGCCGAAGTCAGGAAGTCACCGACCCAGCGATTCACGGACCGCTTCCAACGCATATTCGTCCCGTTGGTTTTGCTGCTGGTAGTCGGGCTGCTATTTGCCGGCATTTTCCTTGATGAGCCGTTCCGTGACTCGTTCTACCGGGCGATGGCCGTACTGGTTGCAGCCAGCCCCTGCGCGCTGGCGATCGCAACACCAAGCGCCATTCTATCTGGCATCGCCAGGGCAGCCCGAGGTGGCGTGCTGATCAAGGGCGGTGCACCGCTTGAAGAGCTCGGCTCCTTGAATGCCATGGCATTCGACAAGACCGGTACCCTGACCGAAGGGCGCCCACGCATCACCGATGTAATACCGGTAGGCGGCACGCAGATCGAGGATCTACTAAACGTCGCCATCGCTGTGGAGTCGATGAGCGACCATCCGCTGGCTGCGGCAATTGTGCGTGACGGTGAAGAGATGATTGGCACACGGCGCCGATTGCAAGCCAAGAACATGAGCAACATGATTGGCCGCGGCGTACGTGCCGAGCTTGATGGGCAGTTCGTCTGGATTGGCAAGGTCGAGATGTTCGGTACCAATGGTATTCCCGCACTGAGCAAGGCAGCCTTGGAGGCTGCGGAGCGTCTGCGTCAGTCGGGCCGCACAACCATGGTGGTACGTCGCGCTGACAAGGATCTGGGCGCTATCGGGCTATTGGACACACCCCGAGAGGGTGCCAAAGAGGCACTCCAGAAACTCAGAGAGATGGGCATCGACCGCATGGTCATGATTTCTGGGGACCACAACCGCGTTGCAGAGGCGGTAGCCAAACAAGTTGGCTTAGATGAGGCGTGGGGAGACCTAATGCCGGAAGACAAGGTCAAGGCCATCAAGAACCTGCGCCTCAGCGCCAGGGTGGCCATGGTGGGTGACGGCGTGAATGATGCCCCTGCCATGGCCAATTCGAGCGTTGGCATCGCAATGGGGGCTGCCGGATCTGATGTCGCCCTGGAAACGGCTGATATCGCGCTTATGGCTGACGACATCAGGCAACTCCCATTTGCGGTGGGGCTGAGCCGTCACACGCGATCGATCATCCGCCAGAACCTGTTCGTCAGCTTGGGGATTGTGGCCATCTTGGTTCCGTCTACCATCATGGGCTTGAGCATTGGTGCCGCCGTTGCGATCCATGAGGGCTCCACACTGCTGGTCGTCTTCAACGCCTTGCGGTTGTTGGCCTACCGCAGAAGCTCCTGATCCCTGAGCTTCAATCATGAAGCTAAGCAGGGAAATGACTTGAAGTAGAAGTACGGGTCGTGCGCGATCAGCGCACGACCCGTACTTTTCTCACTCGTCGATCCCGATGCGCTTGAGGCTTTCAAGGGCCTTCCCACACTCAGGTGAGCCGTGCCTTAAGCCGCAGGCCAACGCAGCTTTGAGACTCATGACACCGGCTACGAAACCGACTTGATTGCCGACCCCTTGTCCGTTCGCAAATCCCTGATCATACGCAATCTCCACAAGTGCATTGATCGCCGCCAGGGTGTCTTGTTTGTTGGTACTGTTCTGCATATCTACTCCGCGAGCATTCAGCTCATATCGCTCGGTTAGATGGCGGCGCCTTCAGGTTTGGGGTGAGCGAATCCCGCTCCCATAGCCAATCCCTAACGGGGGGCATAGCCCGCCACCGTAAGGAAAATCAGCTATTGAGAGCAGGTGACTCGTTTTGGTCACGCGTGCTGCTCGCCTCACCGCATTGGCACTGAGTGGGTACATCCGGATAGCCGCTGTGTTTCTCGACGAACAGCGTTTGGCAGGTGGTGCACCCATAAATCCGCGGCAGAGACTTCAGACCACCTGGCAGCACATCGCTCAAGGGCTCGTTATGCCAAGGAGCCCCGTCAAGGATCTTGGAGCGCAGGATGTTTCCCAGCCGCCAGGTGTTACTTTGTGCGCGCCAGAACCACATCGGCGCCGAAAGTGAATACTGGATGAAGGTCTCTTCCGGCTGTTTGGAGAGCATCGGAAATTTAGGGCGGGTCGATCCGGAATCGATGATAGTGAACCCCATGCCCATCTCAGCGCTCGGATGGGTCTGTTCACCGAAATAGCGGTCGTGACTCGCCGAAGCCGTAGCTTGATGATCAGTCGGCGGAAATACCCACAGATAGCACTCGCTTCGAGTCACCATTTCGACGAGCTGGCTCTGTCCCCGTATAGGGAAATCTGCAGCCAGTGCGAAGCGATCTTTCCACGTGATTTTCGGAGGCGGTGCCATACCCGCCGCAATGGCCAGCGTCGCCGTTTTCGGGACGAATCGATCGCCGAGCTCGTTCAGATCCAGATTCTTGCAAAGGGCTTTGAATGCCTTTTTACGAGTCTTCGAGGTGAAGGAGGGGTCGAGGAGCAGGCGAACCTGGTTCACGCCTATCCCTGCAGCTCGTAGTACTTCGATGACTTCTTCAGCCACGCCGACTGCTTGAAGATCGGTCAATCCCAAGCACTTTTTCGCCCGCTCAATCGTCTCGTAGAGGTTGTACTGCCTGTCGCTGTCACGGCATACCTGGATTGGCAGATTGTCTTGGGAGTCAACTTCTGGGGAGACGGAGCCAATGGCAGCGTGGAGCAACTGGTGAATGTGCTGGTGAGCGTACGGGCGACCGGAAGCCGAGAATGAGGCGTGCAGCTGAGCAGCGAGAGGTTGAAGCAGCTTTTTGGCAGACATGACTATCCCCTAATGAGCGACGTTGGGGTAGCTGCGCTTGTAGGGCCGTTAGACGCGAAGCTGGACGTCGAATCAGGTTCAATCATGAGTAGGAGTCAGGTTTGGTTTGCTTGCACGGCCACCATGCAAAACCCGACGCGGCGATCACACCAGATTCGCCGAGTTTTGGCAAGAGAGGTCATCAGGTGAGCGAGAGCAGGTAGGAGGAGGACGCTCCAAGCTCGATCACGTCAGAAACAGGGAAGCCGGAAGCACATTGAGCGCTTCCGGCTTTCTCACGTCAGACTGATGAGAGGGATCAGAAGACGTATTGCAGGCGGGTCACGATTGCATTGCCGCTGTCGTCGCCCACGGTGTTCTCGTTATTGTCAGTACGCACGTTGATGTAGTTGGCACTGAGTTTCACTGCCTCGTTGACATACCAGTTCACACCCACAGTGTGGCTCTTGGCCTTGCGCTCGTTCGATTGATCCGCTGCGGTGACCAGGTTGCCGTCTTCGACCTTGATATCGTCAAAGCGGTAGAAAACTTCCCAGGCCCCCAGTTCCTTGTTCTCTGGTTTGATAGTGTCGAACTTGGCACCGTCGAGCTTGTAGATACGCGGCTCGCCGGTCAGGGTGTAAGCCATCTGGGCGTAGTAACCAGAGGCCTTCATGTCGCTGTTGGCCTGGTCAGCTTTCAGCTTGCGGCGAAGGTATTCCGCTTGCACCGAGAACGGGCCGGTGGCCCAGGCACCTTCGAGACCCCAGACCGAATCGTCCTTCCACAGGCCATCTTGTGCGGCGGCACCGCCAAACAGCATGCGGTTGCCGTTGGTGCCGGCATCGCCGCCGCCATTGGTATCTACACCGCGAACGCCAAGACGCGAACGAATCCGGGTATCGACCGCACTGTTTTTGAGGTCGCGGTAAGCGTACTGAGCACCGACGTGCAGGACGTTGCCATCACTGTGCAGCGGTGCGAACACGGCACGTGCGTTGTAGCGCTTGGTGCTGTCGCCATCCGAGTTGTTGTTGGTTTCGCTGAAAACGCTACCGGAGACATAAGCCATGTCAGCGATGGTGCTGGTGGCTTGAACACCCATGCCGGCGTTGTCGTTGATCCAGTCCGCCAGGTCGTACGAGAGGTTCCGCTCCATGGCAGTGGTCCACTTCGAACTGGTGGCTTTCTCAAGACCGAAGTCGGTGTAGAAACGACCGAATCGCAGTTGGACGGGCTTGAAACCGGTGTAGGTCAGGCTGGCCTCGTCGAAGTAACCGTCGGAGTCGTTGCCCGTGTTGCGGGAAAGGTCGTAGTTGAGCTGATACTTCCAGTCGCGGTACAGAACGCCGCCGAGCTCAAGGTAGGCGCGACGGAAGTAGCCGGCGTCAGCGGTATCGCCATTCTTGGTGAAGACACCATCGAAACGGCCGTAGTCGGCCTGAACGCGACCGCCCAGTTTGAAACTGAATTCCTTGTCAGAAGTCGATACTTCAAGACCGCCCTTGGTCTTCAGAACGATGTCAGCTCCGTCAGTGGTTACTGTTCCGGAGAATGCTTGCGAGGAAAATGTGCCTATTATTGCGGCAGCCAACAGCTTTTCCCGCATGTTCGAAGAACGGATCATTGCTTGCCTCTCGTATGTTAAGTGCTTAGCTACCGACGTTGTATTTCGCCCTTCGTCGGCCTAAATTTATCTTGCAGATGGGAGCAGGCCACGGTTGTCACCTGCTGTAACAAGATGCCTTTGTTCTAAGCACTCTGACTAGATTGCAAGCGAATATGACAGTTGTGTTTCTGTAGTGTTAACAGGAGAGTTTGAAACCTAACAAAACTGTTACCGAACAAGCCAGTCCTTCTTATCAAAGAAGCTCTTCTTGATCAATCTACGGATTTCCAGAACGTGCGGGTTGCGGGCAAGCTTGGTTTTGATAACAAGATAGACATCTTTCTCCTCCAGATCGTCCAAAAAACCCGGCATCGGCAGAATATTCCTCTCCATCTTTCGACTATAGTCGGGCAGCACACCGATACACGCGCCTCCTACGACAAGGCCACGGGATAAGTTATAGTTCTTTACCCGAGTGGTACCGCCCTGATGCTCAGCCATTATCGATGCCCACTTTCGTGAGCCCGCCAAAATCTCTTCATCCCAAGGGATAACGAGCATGAAGTTGTGCAAATCCAGGCTCTGCACTGGAAGGGTGACGCTTCTTGAGTAGCGGCTGGAAATGAACAGCGAGTGCCCAATCCGGCCAAGCCGTTCAAACCTATACGTAGGATGGCGATCAAACGCGCCCTCATCATCTGGGCTCACGAAAGCGATACCCACATCGACTTCACACTCAGAGAGCATCTGCGTTGTGCACTCTGAATGGATTTCAAGCTGCATTTCGGCATGATCGCGCACGTAGGCGACTAGATCGCGGTTTACGATGTCGCTCAACACTGGCTCCGTGATCGCGATGGTAAGCCTGGGGACTTCCTTTTCACCGGACTTGCCAAGGCCGTCTGGGCCGAAGAGCTGGCACAGGTAATGGCTGACCCTCTCGCCAGTGCGGGTCAGGGCAAGCTTGTTGTGTTTGTATACAAACACGGGAGCACCAATGTGCTCTTCCAGTTTCTCCAAGCGTTTCCGAAGGCCTACCACTGGCACATTGAGCCCCCGGGCAGCCTGTTTGAAACTGGCACAACGTGCTGTTGCGAAAAACTCTACGGCCAGCTGATCATCAATTGGCAGATCATCCAATATGTCAGGACTGTAAGGAACAACGCTGCTTGTAAATGTTTCATTTTGTGTAACCATTGGGTCCCCCTTAATTCGGGGAATCTATCTCAATGCCACCCAGCATTTCCTTATCTTGTCAGCATTGTAATCCGCAGGTCATGCATGCGTTATCGGAAGGTTTTATTTCGAAAGCGTAATTTTCGAGCAATCTTGCTGATATTGTAGCGTGCTAGCCTAGCGCGCCAATTTCATTACTTGGCAGATCTAAATTTAGCCAATTACGCATTTACATTTGGTTCACTTTTTTTTCACCTTTGCCTCCATAGGCTTTGGGCATGGAAAATCAAACCCTACCTCTTACTACCTTACTGATTCGTTATCTGGGGATCGGCTTCATAGCAACGGGAATCCATTATGCGGTGTTCCTAGTGCTGGTTACGACAGAATTATCTACTCCATTGCTAGCCAGTATCTGTGGAGGCATGGTTGGCGCTATCGCAAGCTTTATTGGAAATAGGGCGCTCTGCTTTGTGTCAGATGGCTCTCGTAAGTTTCAGCCTGTCAGGTTTGCACTGGTCGCGTTAGCCACAAACTTCGGCAATGGCGTGGGTATGTGGTTCCTCATCAAGTCGAATCTGTCACCGCTCATCTCCCAACTTGTAGTGACCTTAAGCCTCACTGCACTTGGATTCATTGCACATCGTTTTTGGACATTCAATCATGCAGACATTACATCGCTTTCCCGAGCGCCCTGATCCCTTGTTAACCATCGTCGTCCCTTGCTTCCAGGAAGAGGAAACCATCCCCGAGTTCCACCAGCGGATCACCCGCGTCGTGAAGCGCTTACCCGTCTCCTGCGAAATCCTCTATATCGACGATGGCAGTAACGACCGAACGGCCGACATTCTTCGCCACTATCAGGATGGGTCATCTGTACGTTGTCTGTCCCTGAGTCGCAACTTCGGCAAAGAGGCTGCACTCAGCGCCGGGATAGACCATGCCCGTGGCAGTGCGCTGATCTTCATCGATGTCGACCTGCAGGACCCACCAGAGCTCATCTCGGCCATGGTGGACCACTGGCAACGCGGTTACGACGTGGTGAACATGCAACGCAACCTGAGAGTCGGTGATTCGTGGTTTAAGCGCATGAGTGCCCGGGCTTACTACTGGGTCATGCAGCGCCTGGTGGAGAAGGTGGACATGCCGGCCGATGTCAGCGATTTCCGATTGATTGGGCCTGCGCCGCTGGCAGCACTGCGGGCGCTGGACGAACGCTCCAGGATTCTCAAAGGCATGATCGGCTGGGTAGGCTTCCGTACCATCGAGCTGCCCTACAATCGCACCGTTCGCCATGCCGGCAGCACCAAGTGGAATGCAGCTGGCCTGTTCAATCTGGCCATCGAAAGCATCGTCAGCTTCTCTCGCAAACCGCTGCGCATTTTCAGCCTCATCAGTTTCGGTCTTTTCGTCTCCAGCATCTGCTACATGCTTGCGTCGCTTGTGGCAGGAAGTTTCGACATCCATCACCTGATCGTCGGAATGGCTTCATTCATGTGCGTCGGTGTCGCCATGGTGGGGGAGTACCTGGGCGTGACACTCGCGGAAGTGAAGCGCCGGCCTCTCTATTTCCTGAAGCACAGCAGCAAGGCGGATCCCGTGTCACTCCACCCTTCGATGGCCTCGATCGAGGGTAAGAAATGCTGAGCCTGAAAAACGAGCGGACGCTGTGGTGGATCCTGGGTTCGATTTTGCTCTTGCGTTTGGTGGGGCTGGGCATCTATCCACTGATGGACACATCGGAGGCTCGCTACGCTGAAATGGCTCGCAAGATGGTCGAGTTGAATGACTGGATCACGCCCATGTTCGACTACGGGGTACCGTTCTGGGGCAAGCCACCGTTGTCCTTCTGGACCCAGGCCGCAAGCATGACGGTCTTCGGCGTTAACGAGTTCGCTGCGCGTTTCCCGGCGTGGCTGCTGCACCTGGCAAGCTGTTTCATCATCATCAAACTCGGCACGCAGCAGATTTCCCGTAACGCCGGCATCTGGGCCGCCATTATCTTTTCCAGCACCACCCTTGGCCTAGTCTCCAGCGGTGTCGTGCTGACCGACCCTGTTTTGTCGTTCTCGATTCTGCTGGCCAGCTACGGTTTCTGGCGTTGGATGAAGTGCGCCAGCAAGGCGGATGCCTACCTGATGTTCGCAGGTCTCGGGCTGGGCTTGCTTGCCAAAGGCCCTCTGACCCTAGTGCTTATGGGGGCGCCGGCATTCGCCTGGTTCGTTATCTACAAGGAATGGGGACGGGTACTGAGGCTTCCCTGGATCAGCGGCCTTGTACTCATGTTCGGTATATCCGTGCCTTGGTATGTCGCGGCCGAGATGAAAACGCCCGGCTTCATGGAGTACTTCTTCGTTGGTGAGCACTGGAGCCGCTACGTCGTCAGTAACTGGGCGGGCGACCTATACGGCAGTGCTCATGCCAAGCCATATGGCACCATCTGGATCCAGCTCGGACTGTCGCTACTGCCGTGGGCCTTTTTCTTACCATTACTGATCCGCAAGCGTGAATCAATGCAGCGCTTCGAGGCTTACCTCTGGCTGTGGGCCTTGGCGACACCGGTCTTCTTCACATTTGCAGGCAACATTCTGTGGACCTACCTGCTACCTGCGCTGCCAGCCTGGGCATTGCTGCTATCCGGACGGATCAGCGATGTTGGCCCGAAGACTACATGGGCTGCCGCGGCGAGTGCATTGGTGTTACCAATCATCGGTGCGGGCATCATCTACGCCGGGGTACTTGAGGAGCGACCTCAGAATCAGCGAGATGTGGTTCAAGCCTGGCTCAATGTGCAGTCTGCTCATTCCGCTCCCCTGATCTATCCTGGCCGCCGCTCATACTCGTCGGAGTTTTACAGCAGCGGAAAGTCCGAGAACATCAAGGATCCTGCCAAGTGGCCGCAGGATGGCTCGTTCTATCTGTCCAGGCGCTTGCGAGACAGCAAGGATGGTCTGCCCGCTGATCTAGCATGTACAGCGATCACCGAAGCGAACGCCAGCCAGCTCATGCTGTGCCATTGGAAACGTACCGTACAAGGTGCCGAGGGTCTGGCTGGAGAAAGCAATGCGGAAACGCCTCGCAAGAACGAAGGCTAAATTCCAAGCACAAAAAAGCCAGGTTTTATCCTGGCTTTTTTGTCGATTTCTTTCGTCATTTGAAGTCCTATTTAACCGCCGATTAATTGTCGGCTTGTTCCTTACCATCCTTGCTTTCTTTCTTTTGCTCTTGAGCGACTTGTTGTTTGTTCTGGTCCGAAGAGTCATCGCTCCATAGGCGAGCCTGTTCGGTTCGGAAGTTTTCATTGAACTGTTTCGCTCGCTCGAAGCCACCTTCAGCGTAAGCGGTACCCATGAGACCCAGCAGCAGGCTGCCAATAGCGATAGATTTGACAAATTTCATTGTGAACCTCGGTTCATACTAGGCCTGCCTGATTAGCGGCCTTTGTTGGTTTGTAGTTTAGGAACGCGAAGCTAACGACAAGGTGAGTCAATAATTACAATTCCGTAATTTTGGCGGCAGGCAGGATGCGTTAAATCCTCAAATCTGGAAGGATCATGTCTATCTCGGCACTGTCGAGGGCGACTAAGAATTTTCTCTTAAATTACAATTTTGATATCTAGCGCGTTAATTCAGCGCGGCGTTGTTGGCCGCCCTAGGAGATAGCCATGAATGACATAGAGCCCTGGGCAGTTGCTATCGGTGACTTTCGCCGCTGCACTGAAAAACTCACTGTCCAGCTCGATGAGCTGACCTCGCAGACGCGGACCTCCAGCGCTGTTCTGGAGAGGTCGAACGAACTGGTGGAGCAGGTGGACGCTGTCGGCCGGCAGATTCAGGAGGAGGTGCGAAAGGCGGAGAAGGCTTGGTCGAACGCGGAGGAGGTTGCCTTGCGCGCCGCTGCATCAGCGTATTCAGCTGCATGCCGCGGAGTCGACACCGCCATCCAGCCACTGATCTCGGAGCTTACAGCAGCGACAAAGGCGGCGGACGCCTCTATCCAGGAGCTCAAGCGGGCACCGGTGCTGGCCAAGCGTTATGTGATGGTGGTCGCCACGTCGTTCTTCATTCTGGCGCTGATCTGTGTCTACTCGACCATGCGCCTGATCGATGCCGCCGGCAGCGTAAGTGCTCAAGAGAAAGTGAATGCTCAGTACTTCTCACACCTGTGGAAGAACGCCAATCCTGACGAGCAGAAGATCATCAAGTCGGTGATTCTGCGGTCGCCTATGGACCCTGTGGTCCTCCGGCACTGATGCATTGAGCAAACAAAAAGGCCCGTCGATGGACGGGCCTAATCATGTCTGCGCGGTTTAAGCGGCGGTCATTGCTGGCTGCAGTTGCTGGGCTGCGGGAAAGTGAAGGTGGAACCAGGTGAAGTTTTCTTCGGTCACCTCCACGCTCGCCGACCCTTGGTGCAGGCTCATGATCGACTGCACAATGGCCAAGCCAAGACCGGTACCGCCTTCGCTCCGTGCTCGGCTCTTGTCCACACGGTAGAACCGCTCAAATAAGTGCGCATGGTGTTCCTTGGCAATACCGCGGCCGGGGTTGCCGACACTCAAGGTCGTACCGCTCGCACTATGCTGCACCTTCACGTAGACCGTGCGGCCGCGAGGGCAGTAGCGGATCGCGTTCGACACGAGGTTTGAGACGGCCCGTTGAACCATCAGGCGGTTCCCGCGTACCACATCATCACTCCCAGAAATCTGCAGCTGGATCTCGCCTTCCTCTGCCGAAATGCTGAAGAGGTCGCATACGCGCTGAACCTCGTCGACCAGGGACACCGGTTCGAACTCCACCATGGACGCAGGGTGACTGACCTGGGCCAAGAACAGCATGTCGGAAACCATGCGGCTCATGCGGTCCAACTCTTCTGTGCACGACTCTAGAACCTCCCGGTACTCGGAAAGCGATCTTTCTCTGGTCAAGGCAACCTGGGCCTTGCCCATCAGGTTGGAAAGCGGTGCTCGAAGTTCGTGGGCAAGGTCGTCAGAGAACTGCGAGAGCTGCTGAACGCCATCATCCAGGCGAGCCAGCATGATGTTGATGCCGTCGGCGAGCTTCTTGAGTTCTGCCGGCATCCCATCAGTCGGAAGACGATGGTCGAGGCTCTCCGTTGAGATCTTTGACGCCACCTTGAGGAATTTGGTCAGCGGCAGCAGGCCTCTGCGCACGGTCCACCAGCCAATGGCCAAGATCAGTGCGAGGATGACGGGGGACATCATCAAGGCCCAAGTCAGCAACGCATCAAGCAGTGCCTCACTGGATGACTGGTCCATGGTCATATAGACGCTGACCTCTGTTCCATCGCCCAAGCGCATGATCCGAGAAGCACTCAGCAGAGGACGGTCCTGCGTATCACGCCATTCATGCTCTTTAGGCTGGGCCGCCGGCTGAAACTTGTGCACCTCCAGATTGACCTGTTTCGAGCCAATCGAGAGCAGAGGAGTCTGATTCTGTGAGGTATCGAATATGCTCACATACAGGTTGTTGTGGCCCATGACCAAATCGACAAGCTGATGTGCATCTGCGTTGACGCCGGAGATATCCGGGATGGTGGACAGGTTGTGAGCCATCCCCGCCATCTTTACTTCCAGGTCCGCTCGGGCATTTCTTTCCAGAGCCTTACCTACCATCAGATAGCCAAAGGTGGCGAACAGAAGCAGCAACGCTGCGCTCATCAACCCAACTTTTAACCCCAGCTTTGCAGCCAGGCTGAATGGCCTCATGCGCGTTCCTCAAAAACGTACCCAACGCCACGAAGCGTGTGAATGAGCTTGGTTTCAAACGGGTCATCGATCTTCGAGCGCAAGCGCCGGATGGCTACATCGATGACATTGGTGTCGCAATCGAAATTCATATCCCAGACCAACGAGATGATCTGGGAACGAGTCAGCGCTTCGCCCGTTCGGCTCATGAGCAGGTGCAGAAGCGCAAATTCCTTGGTGGTGAGATCGATGCGTGTGCCACCGCGGAAGACGCGATGGCGGACGGAGTCGAGTTCCAGATCCGCAATTTTCAGCGAGCTCTTCTCGACCAACTCATCACCACGGCGTTGCAGCGAACGGATGCGAGCAAGCAGTTCAGGGAATTCGAATGGCTTCACAAGGTAGTCATCCGCGCCGCCGTCCAAGCCCTTGAGCTTGTCATTGATGCGTCCGCGGGCGGTCAGCATGATGATGCGGACCCGGCTGGTCTTACGGATGGTTTCCAGCAGGTCCCAGCCGTCGATACCGGGGAGGTTCACGTCCAGAAGGACCAACGAATAGACATTAGTGTTGAACAAGTGCAGGGCATCTACACCGTTGTGCACGATATCTACGACATACCCGCTTTCGGATAGGCCCTGCTGAAGATATTCGGCAGTTTTAATTTCGTCTTCCACAACTAGAACGCGCATAACTTATCTCAAGGTGTGAGGAAGGAGTTGGCCTAATCCGCCAAGATTATGGTTGCAGGCTGTTCGAAAGATAGGCTGAGGGTATGGCATGTGGTAGTCGCTACCTCTGTCCATACGCCGGGTCACCTGAGGACGCTTGAATCTTAACGCGAAGAAGCTGGCCGCGGCGAAATCCTACAAATTTGTAATGTAGCCGCAAGATTTCTGACAGTCATGCAGGCTCCAGCTCTGAGCTTAGCGGATTCTGGGGTCTGCGACGGTGTATGACAGCTTCGCCTGACAGGCGGAATCGGCCATGACAGGCAGTATTTCGGTCGCCAGCTTGCAGAGACTGGCGCTGGCCTTGCATCGAGTGCGCCACGCAGGCAGTCCCCATGCACGGCCGCGAACTGCTACGCCTTTCTGCGAATTAGTTCACTTGGTGGCTCAGTAGTCTCCCGAATAATTACCTTACAATCTATTACATGTCCAAATTGTAATTGCGCGATCATCTTGGTGTTAGCCTCCTTTGCTAGTTTAAGGGCAGCGGAAGAGGCATCGCTGCTTTGGAAATTGTCTCATTTCAAAGCAGCTTGGCAAGAGCAGCGGGCAGTTGTTCTCGTCAATGCATTCACCTGTAAACCATACGCTCCTTTGGTAGGTGAATTTTAGCGCCCCCCTACGGGCGCTTTTTTATTAAGGGACTTCTTATGAACACTACTGTATCAGCGATCGCCGTGTTTATGCTCTTCACATCACTAACAGCCAATGCACAAAGCGGTATGGAAATAAACCAACGCATTGAGCGTTCTGCTAGAGAGGCTACTGCGGATTATGCTCAGCGCGTAAAAAAGCCCATGCCTCAACTTGAAGACTATGCCTACGGTATGGACCTTGACGTTGGTAAGTTGGTGTATGTATCACCCAGCGTGCGGTACTGCGGTAATGTAAGAAGTATGATGACCTACGAAGACTCGAAAGGCGAGCTGCACATGGTTCGCTACCTGGTGAAGGGCGAGTGTATTAACAGCCGTTAAGGCTCATCAAGATGATGTCTGCGGTCGCCGGATCATAGAAGCTCAATGCCGAACCGGCGCAGCAGTACGGCGAAACATCCGAAACTGGCCATTGTGATGAGGATGCTGCTGATAAGGGTCGGCCAGAAGCCGAGCTTAGGTAGCAGCAACGGGAACGCGATAAACATCGGCAGTGTAGGAAGCACGTACCAGAACGTGTACCAAGCATGATTGGAGATCTTCTCCATGCTCTGGTTCTCCAAATAGAGCCAGACCAGCGTCAAGACAGTGACCAGGGGTAGGGCGGCGACCAGGCCGCCCAGCTTGTCACTGCGTTTCGCCAGCTCTGATACGAGAATCACTATTCCGGCAGTGAGTAGGTACTTCGTGATGATCCAAGCCATCGCTGAACCTTCTGGGGATTGTGGACGGGGGAGGTGAAGCCATTCTCCAACCCCTCTCGAAGTGCTCCTGCCGTTTACGCCATCCCTCATCGCATTTCTTCTACAACATCCCCCTCAGCCAGGAAGGGGATGTGTCTGCATGGTGTTTACCGATCGATCAGTGCGAGGGCGAGGGAACGCTCTCGTGGAAAGCTGCCCGCTCGATCTGGATGGTGCAGTGATGGATTTCAAATCCATCGCTGACAGCATCCACGACGGCCGCCAACACAGCATCCCCATCTGCAGAATCCCGTACCACTACGTGCGACGTCATCACGTTGCTGCCACTGCTGACGGCCCAGACGTGCAAGTCATGAACGTCCGTGACCCCATCTACGCCGCGGATGGTGGCCTCGATTGCCGTAACGTCGAGCCCCCTCGGCACACCCTCCATGAGAATCCCCAGGCTTTCGCGAAGCAACTGCCACGTCCGCGGCAGTACCCAAAGTCCGATTGCCACAGCGACAATCGTGTCGACCCAGGTCCAGCCCGTGAAGCGGATGATGAGTGCTGCAATGATTACGCCTAGCGAGCCGAGCATGTCGCTCCAAACTTCGAGGTAGGCGCCTTTGACGTTAAGGCTCTCGTTGCTCGCAGATGCCAGAAGGCGCATCGAGATTAGGTTGATGATCAGGCCGGCGATTGCGATCCACATCATCGCCCCGGTAGCGATCTCCGCCGGCATGAAAAAGCGCTGGTAGGCCTCGTACAAGATGTACATCGCCACCAGGAAGAGCAGCACGGCGTTGAACGTCGAAGCCAGAATCTCCAGGCGCGCATAGCCGAAGGTTCTTTTCTGATCCGCCGGGCGCTTGGCTATCTGAAGTGCAATCAGTGAGATCGCCAAGGCGGCAGTATCTGTGAACATGTGGGATGCGTCAGACAGCAGCGCCAGGCTGCCGGTAATCCACGCACCGATCACTTCTGCAATCATGAAGCTGCCAGTCAAGGCGAGCGCCATGATTAGCTTCTTCTGATGCCCCTCGCGTACTGCAGCGCTGCCATGGTCATGATTTGAACCCACGTATTTCTCCTTGCGCAGGGTTGTGGTCTCGTTGGCCTTCCTGTCTGCCTATCGTTAGAGCGTCGCTTGGCCACACTGACTGCAGAATTTTGCTCCTGCGCTCAGCAACGAGCCACAGGCGGTGCAACCACTCGATAGTGGTGTTCCGCAGTTTAGACAAAAGCGTGCTGACGGATCGTTGGCCGTCCGGCACTGCCTGCAGCCCTGCAGATCTTTAATGGGGGCTGGAGTGGCATGGCGCCCGCCGTCATACACCTGGTTGCCGCCGTCGCAGCCCTGCTGCCGGCCATGGCGATCGTATTGCTCGGCCCCATGTCCCCCGCTGTGGTGCTTGCCTCCACCGTGGTTTCCACGGCCATGGTGCCCGCCCAGGATATTTTTGAAAAAGCTCATGGTATTCGCCCCTCATTGATGGGTGACATATTAACGAGCAAAAGTTGAAAAGAATGTTCTGCTCGCGAGAAAGACTTGTAAGTTAAAGTGAAAGTTCAAAATTAGCCTACGTCAAAACGAAGCCGTTTTGTTTGTGAAATTAAATTTATCTAGCTGAGCGGTGCTCTGCGTTTAATAGATGGTGTCGCCCTAATTTTTATCATAGCCTGGTCGATGGCAATTAAAACAGCAGTTATTGCATTTCTGTCAGCATTGTAATCACGAGGTCATCGTGTCGTTATCAGGCGCCGGAAATAATGCGCTCAGCGAGATTTATTTCTCTTTTGTCCCTATGCCTCACACATTCTAAGCGTCTCCAACGCCTAGGCCCTAAGGCCTCTGGCGCTCCGCACATTGCGCAATCGCTCAGCATCTGTCGATGGTTTGCCAAGCAGCTCCCGCTAACTCCACAGCTAACGCATGGATAAGCAGCCTCTCAGAGTTTGATAATGACACCTTCAAAATCCATTGTTCACACCCTGTTAAGTAAATGGATCTTTGCTATTCGCACTGCCCGACAGGAAGGCATCAGCACTAATCTGCTCATTGGGCTGGTAACTCTTTGGTTGCTGCTATTCGCGAATGCTGAGCTCTGGAGCGTGCTCTGGAAGCTGGTATTCAAAACCGATGAAGTGAACTGGCTGCTAGCAGCTAGCCTCCCAGTCATAGTATTCGCATGGGTGTTTACGGTTCTGAGCTTGCTGTCATGGGCGCGGCTGACCAAACCTTTTCTATGTCTCGTACTGATCAGCGCGGCTTTTGCGAGTTACTTCATGAATGCCTATGGCATCGTGATCGATTACACAATGTTCACCAACGTTGTGGAGACAGACGTCGCTGAGGCAACCGAGCTGCTGAATTGGAAGCTCGGTCTGTGGGTCGCAATGGTTGGGGTGTTGCCCGTCTACCTGATCTCCCGGGTTCCCCTCCGGCGCAAGCCTTGGGCCAGAGCTTTGGTCAGCAGGGTCATTGCTCTGTCGCTCGCTCTGTTGACCTTGTCTGGCATCGTGCTGAGTCAATACCAGTCATATGCCTCCTTGCTGCGCAACAATCGGGAGATCCGACTGATCCTGGTACCCACCAACTTGTTTGCGGCTGGCCATGGTTACCTGAAGCGCCAGCTGGCCACACCTAAAACGCTGACGGCCATTGGAACTGATGCGGTAGTTAATCGACAGGGGGCGGCCCGTAAACCTAGGCTGCTGGTACTGGCTGTAGGAGAGACCGCCCGCTCCGCCAACTTCTCCCTCAATGGCTACACCCGTGAAACGAACCCGGAGCTGGAAAAACGCAACGTCATCAGCTTCTCCAACGTCAGCTCCTGCGGCACCGCCACCGCAGTTTCGTTGCCATGCATGTTCCTGGATGTGGGTAAGGCCGAGTACAAAGATGGCTTGGCCAAGAGCCGAGAAGGGCTGCTCGACGTGCTTCAACGCGCAGGCATTAGTGTCATGTGGACTGACAACAACTCGGGGTGCAAAGGGGCCTGCGACAGGGTTCCCAACCACAAGGCTGCCTCTCACGCGGATCCCCAACTTTGCACCAGCGAGGAGTGTAAGGACGGGGTGCTGCTCTCGGAGATGCAAGACTTCATCAAGCGTCAAGAAGGCGATGCTGTCCTGGTGCTCCACTACAAAGGTAGCCATGGCCCGGCCTACTACAAGCGCTACCCCGCGCAATTCAAGAAATTCGCGCCGGTGTGCGAGACCAACGAGCTCGACAAATGTAAGCAGCAGGAAGTGCTCAATGCCTACGATAACTCGATCCTTTACACCGACTACGTTACAGCCGGGCTGATCGACATCCTGGCAGCGAACACCAAATTCGACACTGGGCTCCTGTACGTTTCTGACCACGGAGAATCACTGGGTGAGGGTGGGCTCTACCTGCATGGGCTGCCTTATGCGATGGCTCCTGAAGAGCAAACCAAGGTGCCATTGGTGCTTTGGATGTCCGATTCTCTTGCGAAGAGTGAAAGGCTCAACGTCGGCTGTTTGAAAGCTCAAGCAAGCTCACCTCTTAGCCACGACAACCTGTTTCACACAGTGCTCGGGATGATGAATGTCCAGACGTCCTCGTACCGCTCAGCCTTGGATTTCACTGCCCCGTGCAAGCCCTTGCCAGGAGGCTCTTACTCAGGCCTCTAAGACACGAAGTAGGATGGCCCCTCTGGGATGCCAAGTGCTTCTGCTCCCGTCCGCTTTGACAGCTATAAGAAGCTGGACTAACTACATAGCAGCACCCACCAACCCAAGCGATAAAGGAAATCTCGCATGAGCATCAAGCCAGGCCCTAAACGAACTAACGAAGATGGCACTCCGGATAAAAGGCAGCGAGTCACGCCTGAGAAGCAGAAGGACCATCCGGACCTGAAACCCCACAAGCACAAAAAGGGGGAGTAGGTTAACAAGGCAGCTCCCGACTGCGGGAGCTGCCTTTAGATGACGGCTTCAAGGGGAACTTGAAGCTATCACCACAATGCAATGTCGTACGTCAGATACAAGCGGTAGTTATCCCGGTCGCTGCTGTACGTGCTCCTGGCCACTGCATATCGAAACTCAGCCCCCACACCTTTGAAGAGCCCGTCCTGGATCACATATTTCAGGTTCGTATTGGACTCGTGCTCCCGGGCTTCCTGACCACGATAGACCCCATCCTCGCCCTTGTAGTAGCGGGTCATGAAGCTCAGTCCAGGAATTCCCATGCTAGTAAAATCGTAGTCGTACCTCGCCATCCAGGTCCGCTCTCCGGGCTGAATGAATTTGCCAACGCTAGCATTGCTGAACGAGTAGACCGTGCTTACGCTCACGTACGGAAGTGCGGTGCTGCCATCAACCTTTTGATATCCAGCACTGAACGTGTGGCCACCCAGACGATAACTGAGTAAACCGCTAAACATATCGCTATCAACTACACCATTACGGGCTGCGCCAGCATCATCACTGATAAAGTAACGTAGATCGCTAGTTAGCTTGCCTGGGCCAAGCGGCAGTGTGTAAACCAACCCGAAAAATTGTTGGCGGTAGAAATCCCGAAGTTCCCCGTAGTAGCTGCTAAAACTGAGCTGTTTGGTGAGGTCGTAGCGCATCCCCGCAAAATCAAAGTCCGTACCGCCACCTCCGGAATATCCCTGAGGAAATATATCGACGCTATCGGTAGAGTTTCGGGCTTTGAATTTGTCTAGATGCCCAGCTTGAAGGTACAACCGATCAACACCGGTGTACTCCGCTTGGGTACCTCGGAACGTTTGAGGTAGTAGTCGACCATCGTTGTAAACCAGGACGGGGATTTTGGGGAGGAGAGTGCCACCACTGACCAAAAGGTCATTCCATTTGGCCTTAGCGGTAATGCCAAGACTCGAATATTCGCTAGCTGCCCGACCATCGTCGTGGACCGGCAGAAGGCCTGTCCCCGCATGCTTAGCGCTTGAGTCGAGCCGGATTCCTGAAAGTCCCAGTGCCTCCAAACCAAAGCCTACAGGTCCTTCGGTGTAACCTGACTGTAGCTTGAGCAGAAAACCCTGCGCCCACTCTTTGCGATCTTCGCCCCCATCACGAAATCCATCATTGAAATAGTAATTTCGCAGAGCCAGCCGGCCCTCGGAGTCTTTGAAGAAGTCTGCTTCAGCAAAATTGGGGAACAAGCTAGCAATGACGCTTGCACACGCGAGTGTGCGCGATGTTGTGAGGGTGTTCATCGGAAATCTCTGCTGTGTATTGTGATTTTTGGCAGCATCAAAATGGAGCGACCCAGTACTATCCATCGCAGATTACGCAGCGTCATGCTGGACGGGATTCACTCATGCGGCGGACACTAACCCGTCGTGGAATCGGCAACAACGTTATGAGTAATACGCATGAGGCTATGCGTTTAGTTGGTAAGAAACCTCGGAGTATCTTGTGAACCTCAAACAACTCGAAGCTTTTCAAGCCATCATGACAACGGGCTCTACCATCGGAGCTGCTACCCGTATGGGCTTGTCCCAATCGGCCGTCAGCCGCTTGTTAACTCAGCTCGAAGATCACTTAGGCCTCGCGCTCTTCCTTCGACGTAAGGGCAGATTGATGGCGACTCCTGAGGCGGAAGAACTCCTTGGACAGGTGGCGGAGCTCGTAGACAACCTCCAGCGCGTACAACGCATGGCAGATGAGCTGAGACTGGGTCATTCGCGCCGGAGTCTGCTCAAGGTTGCAGTACCGACCAGCATGTCTCAACACTTGCTACCGAGGATCGTTGCCGAATTCATGCAGGGCCGTGAGGACGTCGTCGTAGAGGTCATCACCGGCGGATACGATGCGCTGGAAAGGGCCGTACTCGACAAAAGCGCTGACTTCGCTTTCGTGCGTTTGCCTACGGAACTTCAGCATTTTGAAGTGCTACCGGTACTGGAGACCGAAGGGATGTGCGTCATGCACCAAAGCCATCCACTGGCGGAGCTATCGGAGGTCAGTCTCGAAGCATTGCGGTATGAACCCCTCGTGCTTCTGGGGCGGCAAAGGAGCCTTCGATCTGAACTCGACCTGCGTTTCCGAGAGGCTGAAATTACCCCTCAAGTTCGCGTAGAGGTCCACTCGGTCAGTGCTGCTTGCGCATTCGTTGCAGAGGGTATGGGGGTCTCAATTATCAATGGTCTTTTGGCCAAAGAGTTTGGTGGCCTTCCTTTGATCGCCAAGCCGCTGAGACCTGCGCTTTGCTATCGTTTTGGCCTGATTTTCCGCAAAGACCAGCCACGCTCTTTGCTGGTTGAGAGTTTCGCGGAGCACATGCGTAACAGGCTCACAGAGGTGAATGGTTCTACGCCAACGCAATAAATTGCATAGCCCAACCCGATTTACTCATAACGTTGAGTGACTGCATCCGATTGAACTAGTGTGCGCCCTGTAGCCCTGGGCCCCTACAAAACAATAATCGAGATCGCGCACCATGAACCTACCTCATGCACCGGCGGCGCAAGCCGCGCCTGCTGGAAAAGCAGACATCCCTCGCCCGGCCAAGCAGCTCAATCCTGCGTTGATCCTGTTGAGCATTGTTTTCATGGCTCTGGCCTTCACCTACTTCGTCGATTCAGGCCAGTTCCAGCGCAAAGACATCGCTGTTGTCCCCGGTTCGTACCAGACCTTGGAAAAGGACGCCTCTCTAAGCCAGCTATTTTCCACAGAGCCGCGTGCCACAACCGATTCTGCTGCACGTCCGGTCTCCTTGGTTGAGGCTTTCATGGCCATTCCACAGGGCATCGAGAAGCGAGCCGGCCTGATCTTCATGGTTTTGTTCATCGGCGGAATGTTTGGCGTGCTGAACAAGGCCGGGGCAATCGATGCTGGTCTTGAGCGGATACTTGGCCTTACCCGGGGCAACATCTACGTGCTGGTACCCTGCTTGATGCTGGTGTTCTCGGCCGGTAGCACGTTCATGGGACTGGCCAAAGAGTTCATCCTGATCGTCCCGCTAATGGTAGCGATGGCCAATCGCCTGGGGCTGCCCAACATTGTTGGTCTGGCGATCGTGGTGATCTCGGTGAAAATCGGCTATCTGGGTTCGATTACCAACCCCGTGGCATTGGCGGTTGCCCAGCCGCTAGTGGGCGTTCCAATGTTCAGCGGGCTGAATATGCGTGTGGCAGCCTACTTGGTGTTTCTGCTGGTCGGCATTGGCTTCGTGTTAATGACTGTACGCCGACTGGGTTACGACGCCAGTGCTGAGTTTACTTTTAAGCGCACACCGCTAGCGCCACGCCACAGTCTCAACCTTCTACTGCTGGGAGCGGGCGTCGCCTTCCTGGTTTATGCCTCCAATCGCTGGCACTGGAAGTACCCAGAGTTGTCTGCGTACTACTTGGCGATGAGCATGGTGTTCAGTGTGGTGGCTGGCATCGGTGCCAGCGAGGCTGCCGGCGCATTCGTCGACGGAATGAAGAAGGTGCTAATGGCCGGCGTGCTGATCGGTCTCGCCACTGCGGTGGAGATCATCCTCAGCACTGGCCAGGTGCTCGACACTATCGTCAACAACCTTTCCAACCTGGTCAGCGATCACGGCCCTCTAGTTTCGGCGTACGGCATGTTCTTCGCACAACTCGGGCTGGATGTCCTGATCCCGTCCACGTCGGGGCAAGCAGCAGTGACCATGCCAATCTTCGGACCGTTGGGGCAATTGTCAGGTGTGAGCGCTCAGACCACTGTGTATGCCTTTTTGCTGGGCAATGGTCTAACAAACCTGATCACTCCTACCTCAAGTGGCCTACTAGTGCTGCTTGCGACCGCTCAAGTCGGATGGGGTCAATGGGCGCGATTCATCTGGCCGTTGTGCCTGGTATTCGCGGCCATCGCCATGTGCCTCCTCTCCATTGCCGTTCTGACCGGCTACTGAAATCTCGGGCCGCGTATGCGGCCCTACTGCTTTGAGTGTCAAACATGCAAATCCTCAGAAACCTGATGGTCCCGATGCGCGATGGCGTTCGGTTGGCCACCGATGTCTACCTGCCTGATGAAAGTACCGGCGTGTGGCCAGTGGTGATCGAACGCACTCCATACGACAAGAGCAAGCCCTCACGCTCGGAGAAATGCCTGAATGGTCATCACTTAGGGCGTGAAGAGATGGCCCAAGCCTTTGCCGAACATGGCTTCGTCACTGTGTTTCAGGACTGCCGCGGTCGCTACGCCTCCGAAGGCGAATTCATCAAGTACGTCAACGAAGCAGAAGACGGCTACGACACTTTGGCCTGGTTGGTCGAGCAGCCTTGGTGCAATGGGAAGGTCGGAAGCATGGGTCTTTCTTATGCAGCCCATACTCAGCTCGCTATGGCCTGCTTAAATCCTCCAGGGCTGAAGACGATGGTGCTGGACTCTGGAGGCTTCGCCAACGCTTATCAATGTGGCATCCGCCAAGGAGGCGCATTCGAGCTCAAACAGGCCACATGGGCATACAAGCAGGCCAAGGAAAGTCCGGCAGCCAAAGCCGATCCACTATTGCGCGAAGCATTGGAGCAGGAAGACATCCGGCATTGGTTCGCCCATATGCCGTGGCGTCCAGGATTTTCACCGCTGCGTCATGCGCCAGCGTATGAGGACTACCTGTTCGACCAATGGGGCCGCGGCTGTTTCGATGCCTATTGGCAACAGTTGGGCATTTGCGCCGATCACTATCGCAGCAACATTCCCGATATTCCGGTGCTGCACATGTCGAGCTGGTATGACGCCTATGTCAGCTCAACCCTGGATAACTTTGCTGCCTTCGTCGCGAACGGTAAGGCACCACAACGACTCGTGATGGGCCCTTGGCTGCATGGCGACCGCAACATTAGCCACAGCGGCGATGCCGAGTTTGGCCCAGCCGCCGCTTTCGATGGGCAAGTGGCGCAGGATTGGCTGTCCTGTCGTATTGAGTGGTTTGTAAACCATCTGCAGCTACAGATCACTGCACCAGCCCAACAGGTGCAGGTATTCATGATGGGCGGTGGTAGTGGTCGCAAGCTTCAGGACACGCGAATAGATCATGGTGGTCAGTGGCTTGATGCACAGCAGTGGCCATTACCTGGCAGCCAGCGGTTGGATCTTTATCTTCATCCTGACGGTCAGTTGAGCAAAGGGGGGCCAGCGGCAACCGATGCTGCTTGCCACTTCCTCGCCGATCCATCTAATCCAGTACCGACCATCGGCGGCGCGCTGACTTCCGGCGCTCCTGTCTTCGAAGGCGGAGCGTTTGATCAGCGAGAAACACCACGCTTCTTCGGCGCGCGCGGAGATGGCAGTGCCATCTGCCAGCGCAGCGATGTGCTGTGTTTCGAAACTGAGCCGCTTGAAGCTGACCTTGCTGTCGCCGGTCCGGTAACGATCCAGCTGTGGGTCGAGACCGACGGCTTAGACACTGACTTTACCGCTAAGGTGGTCGACGTCTATCCGCCAAGCGATGACTTCCCAGAGGGGTATGCCATGAACATTACAGACGGCATCATTCGTTGCCGATACCGGGACAGCTGGAACGATCCGAAGCCGACGGTACCTGGGGAATGTTTCAAGGTGCAGATCGAACCGTTTGCAACCTGCAACCTGTTCAAGCGCGGTCACAGCTTGCGCCTTGAGATTGCCGGCAGCAATTTCCCACGGTTCGACGTAAACCCCAACAGCGGTGAGCCGGAAGGCTGCGCGAACAAAAAAAGGACTGCTCGAAATACCGTACATATGGGGGCTAAGCGGCCCTCCAGGATTCAGCTAACGGTCGTCCAAGCACCAGCTGGTAGCTGATAGCGGTATAGAGCTATCGCTTGGCAGCAGTTCTGGACAGCTGCCGAGCGCTGTCCCTGTAAACCAGTTTTTTTACCTGTTAACCACTGTAGTTAACAGGTAAAAAAATAGGTTTACACGATGCTCACCTCTACCCGTTCGACACCAGCAAATCGCCTAGCTCTTCACGGGCCATATCCACTCGGTCCATCCTGCGATAGGGATGATCAACAGGCATTCGGATGAGGCTCTCGAACCAAGCCGGATCGAATTTGAGCACCTGCTTGTGAATGTGCTCAAGCTCACCTTTGCGAAGCTGGGACACTACAAACTCCATGCTCTCAACCAGGCCGGATTCCTCGTTATCCTTAGAGATCCGGTGGCGGATGAAACTCATCTTGAGATCGAAGTAGGGGCCTTTCATCCCAGGAAGGCTCTTCGCCTCCAGCCGGCCTTTGGTGCTGATTTCCGCCCCTGGCACTTGAGACTCTATCGCTTTCACAAGCTCAGCATTCCCACCTATCTTCTGGCCAAAGAGCCGAGTGGCGTCCGACATATAGGCGAAGATCCATGGCACGTTGCGTAGCGTCGCACCGGTATAGAGGTAGCCGCGCTCCCCTTTGTAACGCTGCAGCATGCCTCGCAAGGCTTTCTCCGAGAGCACCACCTGGGTTTCCTTCTCCAGGATGTAAACCACGCGGTCAAACTGTTCTATCAAAAGCCTGAGAATCTTCCGCGGTACGCCGTCAAAACCGGTTTTTCGGTCGGTCTTCTTGTGCTGACGGGGCTGGAAGTATGGGCAATCGTTACGGGCCTCTCCATCAAATGGAGCGATACCGCGAATGCTCTTCGTCGCGTGCTTTCCGAAGGGATTTTTTACGTTTGGGGGTAACTCATACAGCCCTACCAGCTGGACAGGGTTGTCGCATGCCGGGCACACCGCGAACTGAGCCAGCTTGCCCGCGCTTCCGGGCTGATACCACGGCTCCCTGCGGAAGGTCTCAGACTCGAACCGATCCTTGTCTATGGTTTTGCTTTCAGTGTCTTCAATGCGGAGCTTGTACACATCCATCTTTGCCAAAACCGTATCAATAGAGGGTTTATTGATCGTACCCAGCGAAGTTCGGTAGCAGGAAGGCCTATCTGCCCCTTAGGTGGTCACCCTCCGGTGGCAGGCCTTGCCAGAAGCATGGGATTACCCCGTAAGGAGTCTGTGAGCCCCAGAAACAACTAACCCCCTGGTGCGCAGTGCAGGTCTGGGACCCGCCCGAGGCGTGGAGGCTATTCTTGTAGAGAAAATAACACCTGCCACGGAACGGATCAGTTGGTAGGCAGACCAGCCGTCAGCTATGGCCCAGCACCGTCGATCAAGGCCGCTCAATCAGCAAATCGTCGTCTTCTATGGCGTCTCCAAAACTGAACCAGTCGTGCAGGCTGTAATGCACGAAGTCTTCATCCTCCGCATCGAGCATAGTGAAATTCTGCAATACCGTGACATCCGCCCCCGAAGTACAGCCCCTCGTTGAGGTTTACGAAATGCTCCAGCAATTCGTTCAGCTGATCATGCAACTGACTTGTAAGCCTGGCGTGCTCTCGCTTGGTCTAAAAACGGAACATCACTTCATGCGCTTCGGGCGGGGCGCGAACTGGTCCCCAAGTTCTGCTTTTTTGAGGCATCCACTGGGTAAGCCGGCCACATGATTCGGAGGTGCAGATGTCAAGGCTCGGTAACCGACTTAGACGGTGAGACAGGCGTCGCGATCCCGGATCGAATGGCTTCGGCAGTAGGAGGGGGGGTGATCCAGTGGAGCATGAGACCAGCCAGGATGCTTGCGAGGGTGTTTACTGAGATTGTGACGAGAGCATTGCGCATTTTGGAGCGTCCGTTTCTGAAGTGGACCTCTATTTAATGCGCATAAATGGTGTGTCATTACCACCTACCAAAAAAATCGTCGCGCCCCAGAATGGGAATTCGCATTTGGCGACGATTCACGTTTATGCTCCTGCCACAGGTCGACTACAGCACAGTCAGTTGGCTAACCAGGACTCAACCACCTCGGCACCGTACTCTGCCTTCCAGGCCTTCAGAGTGCGCTGATTGCCCCCCTTCGTCTCAACGACTTCTCCGCTATGCGGGTTCTTGTAGGTTTTCACTACTCGTGGTTTCCGTGCAGGTTTTTGTGCAATAGATCCGGAATCTACGGGCTGCGGATCAATGATCTGGATCACGTGACGCAGGCTGTAGCCGTAATCGTTGAGCAGGTTGCGGAGCTTCGTTTCGAATTCCATTTCCTGCTTCAGGGCGGAATCATTCTTCAGTGCTTCCAGTTCGGCGAGCTGCGCGGCGAGCTGTTGTTCGAGAAGGCGAAATTCAGCGAGACGGGACATGAGATTCTCCAAGAAGTGGCCTGAGATTTTATCAGGCTAGACAGAAAGCGTGCTAAGTATCTTGTGGCCTAAACAGCCCTGCAATAGAGCAAAATCCAGTCCCCCCATTGGCGCTTGGGCAATCGCTTCGCGGCATTAGCAGGTGGTGATCAGCTCTGGTGTGAGGTTTTGCTTGAGTCCGGGAAGGCCGTTGCAAGGTCCATGCGTTCAGCTTCTTGAGTGATTTGAGCGAGTAACTCTGCCACTGCTCGGTTCTCTTTGAGGGCATAGCTCCCAACCAGTAATGTGATCGGATGAACTCCCAGCACTGGTGCGATGGTGTCCAGTTTCTCGATGGTCGGGACGTATCGTCCCCTTTCCAGCGTGCTGATGTAGGTACGACTGCTCACCGTCGCGAAGTCTTCTTGGGTCAGCTTTTGCTGGACTCGCATCCACTTCAGAACCCGACCGAATGCCTGTCTCAATTCCACTTTGCATCTTCCGCAAAAGGAAAGATGAGGCACCCGTGAACAGTATATGACTACAATGTATGCTGTTCATTTGAGAGGGGGTCATGATGTTTATCACCAACCGATGGGCAGAGGTGGATCGCTCCTTCGCCTGGCTGGCTGAGGATCAGCAGGCTTGGCATTTCGTGGAGCAACGGCTGTCATCGCCATGGATTCACATCACGGTGACGAGGGAGCGGGGAGAGGACACGTGTGTGGAGGTCTTCTTTCTGGAGGACATGCGTGGGCTGGAGCAGTTCACGCGTTTAACCCTGAATGGTGCCGTTGAGTTATCCCTTCAGATTGTTACTCCCGGGTGGATGAACGGTAGTAGCGGGTGGGCGATGGAGCATCTGGAGGTCATTCATGAAAGCGAGGATCGTTTGTACAGGTGTTACACCGTTCAAGGCGGTCGTCGGTATTACCAGCCTAACAGCTCCGAGTGCCGTGAGTATGGCTTCTTCAAGGAACTTTACAGACGAGGATAGCTGGTGAGTCAGCTCGTGGTATCTTCGAAGTATCGTCTTGGGTCAATTGCATCCTCGGTCATTAGCTGAGCGGCTTTGACGATTGTCTGAATTAATCGATTGTTCTCCATGCGTGCTTTTTGTAGCTGTGCTTCGAGAGCATAAATTCTCGCATCACTATTTTTACGCCCGACCTTTTTGAAGTCTTTAAGATGGGTCTGAGTGGCCGTATATAAAGATCGTATTTCCTCATCTCTCCAGAGCGTTTGACGACTAACACCCGCCTGCTGGGCAAGGCCACTTTGGGTGAGCGGTTCCTGAACCCGTCCGGCCTCATATTCGGCGAGAATGGACCGCACGTGGTCCTTCCATTTTTTTTCCTGCTTCATGATGAAGCCTTCTTAGGTTTTGAGTAAGCTTCTAAGGCCGTTTTGCAGCTCGTAACCATATCCATCACAAACAGAACGTGCTGATCGAAAGCGTGAGTATTATCGAGCTCAGCCTCAATACTAGACGTGATGTCAGTTTGGTTGTCAAAAATTGCCCTCAAAATTTTCTCGTACTCGCTGAGTAAGCTCTCGATAGCGGCCTTTGCTTCCAGATCATCAGGGTTCAGGTGAAAGGATTTACATCCAGAATCTGTACCGAAGCCTCTGATACACATGAGGCCCCTGTCGCACGGACTGATATAGAGCTCACGTGTACACCCGCCCCAAGGCGTTAGGTTGAGAATGCTGAGTTTCTCGATGATCATCTCTTCGATTTGTTCGTCAGCGATTGACTCCTCCCGCCATCGGATTACTAGCCTGCCCAAAAAGTCTGGGGGAGGGTCAACGGCCAAGTATAAAGATCTCACATATTCTGCTCGCTCTTTGGCAGTACGGTAGTCATATTGACGGCTTTGGCGTGGGGTTCGCCCCATCCATAGGTCCACAGCTGTTTCAGAGGGACCAGAACGAAGAATTGCCGTGGTAACCCAACGACGGATTTGATGAGGAGTGATGGAAAAGATTTCACCGTCTTGCCCTCGTAGGTCAAGGCGCTGAAAGATTGTTTTTTTTGAGGAGTTCGAAGAGAGATAGTTGTAGAGATCGGCTCTAAATAGGGGGCGGGGGATGATCCCTAGCTCAGATATCGAGTCAAACTGGTTTTCCCAGATTACAAGTAAGTTGTCACTCAGCTTGCTAGGATAACCTTTGGCAGTGTGCTTCGCATGATAAGGTGCTTCACTTCCATCACCAGGCATTGAAAATTGTTCTTCAAAATGGCGTCGCAGGTGAAATCTGTATTTATCTTCTAAAAGGCGCTTGAGCAGTCTGATATCTATGACCAGGGATGGTACTCCCGCCCCGAATCCTCTTTGAGATAACATAAGTTCTCTGATGCTTGCCCACTCATTCCGGATGTCGAAGAGTTGCGCATGTGAAGGATTGTTTCCAGGCTTGAAAAGCCCGTCGTGAACCATTCCCTTGAGAAAGGTGCGCAGGTGATCTACAAACCATTTGCTCTTTTTTACTGACGCCTCGGAGGATTTTGTGTGTTTTGCAATGTCAATGACGGATACGCTATAACAGTTCTTTTTGTACTCATTGAGAAAATTAGACCAATCCCAATTATGCATTCGTTCATCTATCCAAATTGCGATTCGAGCGGCCGTTATTCTAGGGAGTTCAACGCTGCTGCTGTAAAATCGCCCACCACTGTAGAGCTCTTTTGGAGATACGGGGAAGCACTTACATATCTCCTCAACAAAGTAGTGATGTTCTACGGGCAGATCCAACGATGAGAGTTGATCCACCGCGCCGGGATCTAACGGATGGTTAGCGCGATAGGCTGCGAGTGCTTTATCTATAAATGAGAAACCATTGGTTTCAATGTCAAGAGCACGCTCTCTAGCATCCTGAGTGACAGCCAGCAAGTACTCGTACGCTTCGGTGAGTGGTGCGCTCCATAGGTCTGCGACGGGTACGGCGTTGGGGATGCAGTTTTTTTCTACAGGCACTCGTACGAACGTCGTGTGAGTGTTGGGATCTTGGAAAAGGCAACTCTTTGGAAGATTCGCGATCTCACCAACTCTCAAACCGAGCGCCATTCCAAAGCAGGTCGCCTCAAGTCGAATTCTATCGAAGCCCGCAGTTGGCTCCAAATGTGGGTTCTGCTTGATCAACCACCTGGCTTGTGCAATCCCTTTGTGCAAGTCAGAAGAGTATAGATTTTCTTCTCTTTGCTGAAACTCTCGTGATGTGAGTTCAAGCGCACTATGAGTCGGGTTGGGTATCCCAGTTTGCCATTTGATAAACCTATCGACGAATCGCAGCAGTACTCCATCGACCATTACGCTAAGTTGGTTGAGGAAATCAACAAATGCCTTGAGGGCATTTGCTCTATGGTAAATGGTAGAGTCTGAACGTCCATGCCTGATCGAGTCTACGGTGCGGTCGAAGACTTTGCGCGTTATGTCGCTCCACTCAATGTTTTCGCTATCCATTACTGCGGATAGATGCCTAATCGAGGCCATTCTGCCGATAATCAGCTCTGCTGACGGATGTGCCAGAATTTCTTTAACTATAAAGCAGCGCGCAAGCTTGCCAATCACTAGCGGGAGAGGGGGTTGGTCTTGATTTCGCCTGTTGAGAGGATCGAGTGATGTGAAGGGAATATTACTCGATCGATACTGCCATACCTTGCCCTCGAAATCTCCTGCTACTAATCCGTTGGCCTTGAGGTCATTAAATTGTTGCTCTGCATGTTTGTATCGGTCGTCTAAGACCATCATTGATATGCTCATTCTTTCAACTCCTTCACAGCAATGATTACTGACTTAGCGCCGTGAATTGCTGCTTCGACCTATTGGGCCATAGCGCCAGTGGAATTGCTCCCGAGCATCTGCTGGAATTTAGTGATGTCTGCTAAAGCCCCTTCATGATTAGCATGACGGCTAGGTCTGAATTTAGGGCATGCATAGCAAGTGACCGTCGGGTGGTAAGGACATGGCTCTTCAGAATTGCATGATCCTAAGCCACTTATTGGCCTTAGCGCGGATCTGTCAGGGATTTCTTCCATGAATTTGCCGCACCACATCTGCACGGCTGCATTGATCTCCGGGCTTGCCATGTGGGTCGTATTTATGAACTCTTGCAGCTCAAGGTTGTAATGGAAGTAGTGCTTTATAGAGTTCAGATTTGAATGATCTAAAGCTTCAGCGACCTCTTCAGGGGATGCACCGGAAAGAACCATTGAAGTAGCCTTGGTCCTGCGCAGTCGGTACGCGGTGATCCGCATGAAGGGCTCTGTTTTTTGTATGGGTCGATGAGGGTCTGGTAACTGGAGTATCCAAGTGAGAGATGTTAGCGCATAACTTATTCTATGGTTGTCGAGATGTAATGTGAATGGTGTCAGCTTGGGGTTGGTGAGGAAGCGTAAAAGGCGGTTTTCGGTTGTGTACGCCGAGGGAAACAACGGCGTAGGAAGTACTGGAGTGCTTATTCCATGCCTGGCACATATCGCGTTGATTTCCTTCGATGCGGCATTGCATTGGGTCTCAGCTAAAGTGCACTGAAGTTCTACTGCCTCTGCAGTATCGTTAGCGATGTAACGTTTTACCAGGTTGCTCGGATGCCTCCTGAGCCTTGAACGTCTAATTCCTTTAACACTCGGCACCTTTACAAAGGGGCCGCCCTCATCGATCCCGAAGTCAGTAACCTGCATTAGGGCCAACTGTATAGGGCGAAGAGCCCAGTCGCGACAGAGCAAAAAAAGCGTGCGTTGGGCATGAGTGATGAGCGGATTGTTGGCAAGCTTCATCTCAATGTTCGCGAGTTGTACGCGAGTGAAAGGGCCAAAGTCATCATCTCGCATCGTGACTAAATGCCTGTTATCATGCGCCTTTACTGTAAGCTGTGATAGTTCAAGGCTGTCATGTTCGTTGAAGCCTGGGACTTCTTCATCCAAGCACCATCGATAAAATACTCGAAGAGCAACTAGCTCCTCATACCAGCTTGATGCTTTTAATCGAGTGCATTCACGTACAGCAAATGTCGATAACCTATTGCCAATAGTATCCGCGTCATTTCCCGAAAATTTATGCTGGGCCAGAAGCCGCTGGACGACAATCAGAGGCCTAAGGTCGATGTGGGTTTGGAGTCTGTCGATGAACCACCCTCTGAGTAGCCACTCAACTAACAAGTTAGAATGTAGGGGCTTGCTCCACGCAATATTCATCGGAGCACACCCGACAATCTCTACCGTTATTCTCTCAACCCACGCATCATTGTTGTGAATTGTTATAGCCTGACCGAAGGTGGATTTGACTGTGGAAGGAAAGGCATCGGCCTCGATGCCGAAGCGACATTCAATCTCGGCTACGAGTTCGGCAGGCGAAATTTTAATCATCTTCATTGCCTCGAAAATTTGAGCTGTCTGAGCTTCTGATTATTTCGCCGAGCCGATCAGATATGGCCTGTCGAGAGTAGCGCTGAACACTTTCGCTGCTGGGGCTCCATCCGCCCAGATACGCCAGAGCATCTTTTACATTAATGCTGTTGGCGCCACTTTTTTCAAACTTTTTGCGAGCTATATTTGCCCCTGTCGCCCTCAAGCCGTGCGGATGAATTCGTGTTGAAAAGTTTGGCAAGCCGAGGCTGGCTGCAACGGTACGAAGAATGGTGTTTACGGTTCGCGCAGATAGCCGTCTCCCGTCACGGGAACTCACGAATAGGGCTGTACAAGGTCTTTTTGGTTTGATCAGTTTAGGGCGATGATCGGAAATGTATTCGTTCAGAACCGCGGCTACCGATGCGGTTATGGGGACTATCCGACCGCGCGTCTTGAGACTAGCCCCGTCCAGTCTCCGCTCCCTGTTGATATCGCTTGGGCGCTTGATGCGTATTGTAGGTGAGGGACCAAGGTCAACGTCGTCGAGTTCTATGAGAACCACTTCGCCACGCCTGGCAAGTGTTTCAAGCATTACTAAGAACAGACAGTAATTGCGTGCCTGTATCTGTTTACTTTGGAATGGGTTCCTAAAGTCATCAGGACTGAGCACCCCTTTGAATAAGGCTTGTCCGCCGGAGTCAAGTGGCGTTGCTGGTAGCGGCGGTTCTGATTGATATGCAATCTTGGTGATTTTTTTTTGAAGATTTCGCAGATTCTTGGCTTTGTTTTTTTCCGCTTGGCTTTGCTCAAGTAGACCTAGTCGATTGAGCTCAACGTAGTGCTCGAAGGAGAAATCTATGAATGATTTGACAGCTTCGAGTCGTCGGGTGCATGTCGATTGGCTCGCACCCGCACCGCGTTTGGTGGAGCAGAGGCGTTCGGCCAGCGATGTCAGTTCCGCTGAGCTGAACACCGCTAGGCGCTCAAGCTTCGCTTCCAGTGGAGAACCTCGGCTGAGAGCCCACTCGTACGCGATAGCGATGTCACGTAGGTAATTTTCGACGGTATTGAGACGCGATCTGTGGAGCAAATCCTCCGCCCAGAGGTTTGCTAGGATCACTGGAACCCCCTGCACCAGCAGGTATGGCCTGAGGCCGCTGGAGGCAGTACGAATCATTCGGATCTCGCAGAAAGGGACGTCTGGCATCGGTAGCTCCAGATCTGCAACGTTTCCGAACATATACCATAAGTGTCATAACCATCCTTCGGGGAGCATTGAGCCGAGCCAGGATGACGTGCATTTGACTCTGTCGCTGAAGCGGGGGCTGGCGTTGATCGATGTGCGGGTGCTGGATCACATCATCGTGGGAGATGGAGAGCCGTTATCGATGGTGGAGCAGGGGTGGATTGTTGCTTAGTGGTGTACATGTGCCGGCCTCTTCGCGGGACAAGCCCGCTCCCACAGGTTACCCGCCATGTTTGAGGGCAATGGAGACCTTGTGGGAGCGGGCTTGTCCCGCGAAAGGGCCGGTGCAGGCTTACTTGGTCACCGACACCTTGCTGAAATCCAGCCGCCCGAACGGGCTCACCTGGTACCCCTCAACCCCTTGGCGCAGCAGGGTAGCCGCCGTCGGGTGCGCCAGTGGCACCCACAACGCCTGCTGCTGGATCAGCGTCTGCGCCTGCTGGTACAGCCGGCTGCGCACGCTCTGGTCGTTGGTGGTACGCCCGGCGCTGATCAACTGGTCCAGGCGGTTGTCGCAGAAGCGCGCGAAGTTGGTCCCCGACTCGACCGCCGCACAGGAAAACTGCGGGCTGAGGAAGTTGTCCGGGTCGCCGTTGTCGCCTGCCCAACCCATGAACAGCAGGTCATGCTCGCCGGCCTTGGCGCGGCGGATCAGCTCGCCCCACTCGATCACGCGGATTTCAGCCTTGATGCCGATCTTGGCCAGGTCGGCCTGCAGCATTTGCGCGCCGAGGCTGGGGTTGGGGTTGAGCAGGCTGCCCGACGGGCGGGTCCAGATCGTGGTGCTGAAGCCTTCACCCAAGCCAGCCTTGGTCAGCAACGCCTTGGCTTTCTTCAGGTCCAGCGGGTAGCCGGGCAGGTCCTTGGCGTAGCTCCAGGTATTGGGCGGGTAGGGTCCGTTGGCGGCCACCGCGGAATCTTCGAACACGGCCTTGAGATAGGCCTGCTTGTCGAAAGCCAGGTTGATGGCCTGGCGCACTTCCGGTTTGTCCAGCGGCGGGTGCTGGCTGTTGATGGCGACGAAGGCGGTCATGAACGCCGGGGTGCTGGCCACCTTGAGGGTGCCGTCCTTGCCCGCTTCGGCAATGTCCAGTGGCTTGGGTGACAGGGCGACCTGGCATTCGCCGCGCTTGAGCTTCTGCAGGCGCACGTTGGCGTCGGTGGTGATGGCGAAGATCAACGGGTCGACCGCCGGCTTGCCAGCGAAGTAGTCCGGGTTGGCGCGGTAGCGCACCACGGCGTCCTTCTGGAAACGCTGGAACACGAAAGGCCCGGTGCCGATCGGCTGGCTGTTGAGCTTCTCTGGCGTGCCCGCCTTCAGCAGCTTGTCGGCATATTCGGCGGAATAGATCGAGGCGAAGCCCATGCTCAGGGTGGCCAGGAAGGTGGCGTCCGGGTGGCTGAGGGTGAAGCGCACGGTATTCGGCGTCGGTGCCTCGATCGCCTTGATCAGGCTGCCCAGCTGCAGCGATTGGGCATGCGGGTAGCCGCCCGGTGCAGTCTTGTGCCAGGCATGGGCCGGGTAGAGCATGCGTTGGAAGCTGAACAGCACGTCGTCGGCATTCAGTTCGCGACTTGGCTTGAAGTAGGCCGTGCTGTGGAACTTCACGTCATCGCGCAGGGTGAAGTCATACACCAGGCCGTCGGCCGATACCGTCCAGCTGGCCGCCAGGCTCGGCACCACCTTGCCTTGCGCCGCGTCGAACTCCACCAGACGGTTCATCAGCACGTCAGCCGTGGCGTTGGTGGTGGTCAGCGAGTTGTACTGCACCACGTCGAAGCCTTCGGGGCTGGCCTCGCTGCAAACGCTCAGCGGGGCGGCCTGGGCAACGGCGGTAGCGAACAGAGCGCCGGCGGCGAACAGAGAGTTGAACAATAAGGAAAGGGCGGCTACACGCATGGTGGCTCCTTGGCAGTCAGTGGCCCATCTGCCTGTGCAGTCTGGAAAAGGCTTACCCTAGTGCGCCCGCCGGCAAATGACCACACCCTTTTTTACAAATCTGGCGACGAGCGGTCGACGGCTGGCGGGGCCTGCCGCTATGCTGGCCCGGCGTGTTCTAGCTTGCGGCAATGTGCATCTACTGTTGTTGCAGCCAAGTCTTTCTGGTATAAAGCAGCGCTCTTTTCTAGGGGCTCGGCCTGTCGCATAAGCGGATCCGGTCGATAAGACCTCCAGAATCACGGCGCCCAGGCGCCAAAGACTGAGAGATTAAGCGGCCAACCCATGCCGGGTTGGGCATGAGGTTTTAGAGGGCTGAGTCATGTCGAGAGTCTGTCAAGTTACTGGTAAGGGTCCAGTAACCGGGAACAACATTTCCCACGCAAACAACAAAACCCGTCGTCGTTTCCTGCCGAACCTGCAGCACCACCGTTTCTGGGTTGAATCCGAGAAGCGTTTCGTGCGTCTGCGCGTTTCCGCCAAAGGCATGCGTATCATCGACAAGCGCGGCATCGACGCCGTTCTGGTTGACATCCGTAAAGCTGGCGCCAAGGTTTAAGGGAGAGCATCATGCGTGAATTGATCCGTCTGGTTTCGAGTGCCGGTACCGGCCACTTCTACACCACCGACAAGAACAAGCGCACCACCCCGGACAAAATCGAGATCAAGAAATATGATCCGGTTGTTCGCAAGCACGTGGTGTACAAGGAAGCCAAGATCAAGTAATTGATCGGCGACCTGAAAAAAACCCGCATCCGAAAGGACGCGGGTTTTTTTATGCCTGCATTACGGTCAGTTGAAGTCGAAGCCCTGGATCAAAAGGTCGGTGCCGGCCTTGATCTGGATGCGCTCGATGTCGTACTCGCGGGTGCACATCTCGTCGGGGCCGACTACCCGGGTGCGGCCGGTGAGGGTGCAGATGGTGTCCTTGATTGCCGGCGAGTAGGGGGTGCCGACCAAGTGGGCGAGGGTTTTCAGAACGTCTTCGTTGGTCATGGTGATCTTCCTGTTGAAGTTGGATGGCCCGACATGGGCAGGGCCATCCTCACGCACGCCAGCAGGCTGCCTGCACTACATAGTTACTTCTGTTCGAACATCACATAGATCTTGCGGCACGGTTCCAGCACCTCCCAGGTGCCTTTGAAGCCGGCCGGAATCACGAACCGATCGCCGGCACGCAGGGTTTTCGCCCCGCCGTCCTGGTCGCGCAGTACCGAAACGCCCTGGACGATTTCGCAGTATTCGTGTTCGGTGTAGTTCACCGTCCACTGGCCCACCTCACCTTCCCACACGCCTGCGGCAAACTGGCCGCACGGGCTGGAATAATGGTTGTAGACAGCCTGGTCAGGCTCGCCCTTGAGGATTTTTTCCGCCGCCGGGCGGTAGCGTTCGGCCTCGGTGATGACCTGCGCGAAGTCGATGATGCTGTCTATTCTCATGGTGCGGCTCCTGTTGTTGTTTAATAAAATGAACATCAGTAGGCTTTTGAGCCCTGCGTGTCAAATATATTGATAGTTTACACCGGCTGGTTTAGGGTATCGCTTGCCCGTGTGCGCGTGTCGCCCGGCCAGAATTCTGACAACGCCTGTGAGTCCTCAGTGCGGCGTTGCACCTAAACAAGAGGAGGAGTTTCGTATGACCACCCTGACCCGTGCGGACTGGGAACAACGTGCCCAGCAACTGAAGATCGAAGGCCGCGCCTTCATCAACGGCGAATACACCGATGCCGCATCCGGTGAAACCTTCGAGTGCCTGAGCCCGGTCGACGGACGCTTCCTGGCCAAGGTTGCCAGTTGCGACCTGGCCGACGCCAACCGCGCAGTGGAAAACGCCCGCGCTACCTTCAATTCGGGCGTGTGGTCGCAGCTGGCCCCGGCCAAGCGCAAGGCCAAGCTGATCCGCTTCGCCGACCTGCTGCGCAAGAACGTTGAAGAGTTGGCGCTGCTGGAAACCCTGGACATGGGCAAGCCGATCGGCGACTCCTCCAGCATCGACATCCCGGGGGCTGCGCAAGCCATTCACTGGACTGCCGAAGCCATCGACAAGGTCTACGACGAAGTCGCCCCGACCCCGCACGACCAGCTTGGCCTGGTGACCCGTGAGCCAGTGGGTGTGGTCGGTGCCATCGTACCGTGGAACTTCCCGCTGCTGATGGCCTGCTGGAAGCTCGGCCCGGCGCTGGCCACCGGTAACTCGGTGGTGCTCAAGCCGTCCGAAAAGTCGCCGCTGACCGCCATCCGTATCGCCCAGCTGGCGATCGAAGCCGGTATCCCGGCGGGTGTGCTGAACGTGCTGCCAGGCTACGGCCACACCGTGGGCAAGGCCTTGGCCCTGCACATGGACGTCGACACCCTGGTGTTCACCGGTTCGACCAAGATCGCCAAGCAGCTGATGGTGTACGCGGGCGAGTCGAACATGAAGCGCATCTGGCTGGAAGCCGGCGGCAAGAGCCCGAATATCGTCTTCGCCGACGCGCCAGACCTGCAAGCAGCTGCCGAAGCGGCTGCCAGCGCTATCGCCTTCAACCAGGGCGAAGTGTGCACCGCAGGTTCGCGCCTGCTGGTCGAGCGTTCGATCAAGGACAAGTTCCTGCCAATGGTGGTCGAGGCCCTGAAAGGCTGGAAGCCAGGCAACCCGCTGGACCCGGCGACCACGGTCGGTGCCCTGGTCGACACCCAGCAGATGAACACCGTGCTGTCGTACATCGAGGCCGGCCACCAGGACGGCGCCAAGCTGCTGGCTGGCGGCAAGCGTACCCTGGAGGAGACGGGTGGCACCTACGTGGAGCCGACCATCTTCGACGGTGTGACCAACGCCATGCGCATTGCCCAGGAAGAAATCTTCGGCCCAGTGCTGTCGGTGATTGCCTTCGACACCGCCGAAGAAGCCATCGCCATTGCCAACGACACGCCGTATGGCCTGGCGGCGGGCATCTGGACGTCGGACATTTCCAAGGCCCACAAGACTGCCCGTGCCGTGCGCGCAGGTAGCGTGTGGGTCAACCAGTACGACGGCGGCGACATGACCGCACCGTTCGGTGGCTTCAAGCAGTCGGGCAACGGCCGTGACAAGTCGCTGCATGCACTGGAGAAATACACCGAGCTGAAGGCGACCTGGATCAAGCTGTAATCGCCGGGGCTGCAGAGCAGCCCCAACAATAGCCGGGTCGGCTCACGCTGCCCCGGCTTTGTCGTTTTTGCTGTTCAAGAATTCTGCCTGGGAGGCTGCAATGCGTTGGGGTACCTATTTCGCCGTGCTGGCATCCGTACTCAGTGTCGGGCTGGCCCTTGGCGTAAGCATGCCGCTGGTCTCCCTGCGCCTGGAGGCTTGGGGCTACGGCAGCTTCGCCATCGGCGTAATGGCTGCGATGCCAGCGCTGGGTGTTCTGGCTGGCGCTAGTATCGCCAGCCGACTGGCCGGCTGGGTCGGCGTGCCTTCGGCCATGCGCTTGTGCCTGTGGGGCGGGGCACTGTCGATCGGGTTGGTCGCGCTGCTGCCCAGCTACCCGCTGTGGCTGTTGCTGCGGCTGATGATCGGTATGTCCCTCACTGTGGTGTTCATCCTCGGCGAAAGCTGGATCAACCAGCTGGTAGTCGAGCAGTGGCGTGGCCGGCTGGTGGCTTTGTACGGCAGCAGCTATGCCCTGAGCCAGCTGGCCGGGCCGTTGGTGTTGGGTTTTCTCGGCTCGGATGACGACTTCGGCTTCTGGGCCGCGACCGGCCTGCTGCTGGCGGCACCGCTGGTGCTGTTGGGGCGTGGCGGAGCGCCGAGCACAGAGGCCTGCAGCGTTACCTTCCGCGACTTGTTCGCCTTCTGCCGGCGCTTGCCTGTGATTGCCTGGGCCATCGCCCTGTTCGCCTCGTTCGAGGCGATGATCCTTACCTTGCTGCCGGTGTATTGCCTGCAGCAAGGCTTTACCACTGAAATCGCCCTGTTCATGGTCAGTACCGTGGTGGTGGGTGATGCAGTGCTGCAGCTGCCTATCGGCGCGCTGGCCGACCATATGTCGCGACGTGCATTGTTCACGGGGTGTGCGGTAACGCTGCTGGTGTCCAGCCTGGCGATTCCCCTGCTGCTGCATACCCCGGTTGTGTGGCCGTTGTGGGTGCTGTTCGGGGCCAGTGCTGGTGGCTTGTTCACCCTGTCGCTGGTGCTGATCGGTGAGCGCTACCGCGATGATGAGCTGGTAAGGGCCAATGCCCATGTGGCGCAGCTCTGGGGTATTGGCTGCCTGCTCGGGCCGTTGCTGGCGGGGGCCGGCAGCCAGTGGATCAGCGGACATGCATTGCTGTTCCTGATGGCAGCCGGGGCTGCCGGGCTGGTGGTGTTGACCCAGCGGCGTGGGGCTTTCGAGGCAGTGTCTGCCTGATGGGATTTGGGGGCTGCAAAGCAGCCCCAGAAATTGCCGCTACAACATCTTCTCCAAGCCAACGGCCTTGCTGATCCAGGCATTGAACCGCCGCCACATCCCACCTGGCTCTGATGTCAGCATGTGCCGCTGACCATTGTCCTCGGTCGCCCATACCAATTTGTCACCCACCAGTTTCACCTGGTAACTCAACGCAGGCGCCATACCCTGCTGGGCCAGTTCGCGGGTGTATTCGGCCAGCTCCGGGCTGTCCACCAGCACGCCTACCTCGGTGTTCCACAGCACTGAACGCGGGTCGAAGTTGAATGAGCCGATGAAGGTCTTGCGCCGGTCGAACACGATCGCCTTGGTGTGCAGGCTCGAATCCGAACTGCCACGGAAACTCAGGTGCCCCGCCCTGGGGTCGCCGGGCTGGCGGCGCAGCTCGTACAGCTGCACTCCGTGCTCAAGCAAGGCCCGGCGATAGGGCGCGTAGCCTCCGTGCACCGCCGGTACATCGGTGGCTTCCAGCGAGTTGGTCAGCAGCTTCACCGAAACACCGGCGTCGGCGCGGCCGGTCAGGTACAGCAACCCCGGTTCACCCGGCACGAAGTACGCCGATGTCAGCATCAGCTCGCTGCGCACGTTGGCCAGGTCCGGGGCCAGTTGCTGGCTCAGCAACAGCTGTGGGTCGGGTTCGTCATCGGCCAGCACCTTGTTCGGTGCATCCCACAACGCCTGGGCATGAGCCCAGATCAGCTCGTTGCGCCATACATCCAGGCGCGGCTGCGACTGGTAGGCCATCAGGCGGTCGTACAGGGCCTTGCGCCGGGTTCTGGCTTCGGCCAGCGACACCTCCAGGCGATGGCGGCTGGCGTGCAGGTCATTGGCATCCGGAGCACGCCAGAGGAAGTCGGTAATCGGCCGGCTCAGGGCGCTGTTCCAGTATTGGTCGAAACTGTGGCCAAGCTGTTCAGCCACCGGGCCTACACCCAGCAGGTCTATGTCGGTGAAGTTGAGGTTGGGTTCGGCATCGAAATATTCGTCACCCAGGTTGCGGCCACCCACGATGGCCATGCTGTTGTCCACCAGGAACAGTTTGTTGTGCATGCGCCGGTGCTGGCGCGACAGGTTGAACAGCCGGCCCACGGCGCGCGTCACGCCTGTGCTACGGCCCAGGTGCAGCGGGTTGAACACGCGAATCTGGATGTTCGGGTGGGCATCCAGGGTGCCCATGATGGTATCCAGGCCATCGCTGGTGGTGTCGTCCAGCAGGATGCGCACACGCACGCCACGGTCGGCGGCGCGTAGCAGTTCATGCACCAGTGCGCGGGTGCTGAGGCCGTCGTGGACGATGTAATACTGCAGGTCGATGCTTGCCTGGGCGTTGCGGATCAGTTCGGCACGGGCGCGGAATGCCTCGTTGCTGTTGGGCAGCAGGCGAAAGCCCGAGCGCCCCCCGTAGGGCGCGGCCTGGCGCAGCACCGAGCGGCCGAAGGCCGAGTCGTTGGCGGGTAACGCCTGGCTGGTTTCGCGGGGCACACCGACACTGGCGCAGCCGGTAAGGCCGAGCGACAGTACCAGCAGCAGAGGCAAGGCTCGCTGGAGTCTCAAGGGTGGATCGTCCTGTGCAGCAAGGGCTTTAGGGGGTTGGACCGTGGCGGGCGGCGCAAAGTTACGCGTCGGCGCTTTCTTCATCCAGTAGACGAAGGGCGGTTTCACCAACCTTGCGCACGGCGGCTTCGATCTGCGGCGTTGGCCGCGCGGCGAAGTTCATGCGCAGGCAGTGGCGGAACTTGCCCGAGGCCGAGAAGATACTGCCGACGGCAACCTGCACGCCCTGCTCCAGTAAAGCCCGGTTCAGGCGCAGCGTATCGAAATGTTCGGGCAATTCTACCCAGAGCATGAAGCCGCCTTGGGGCCGGCTCACCCGGGTGCCTGCCGGGAAGTAGCGGGTCACCCAGTCGCTCATCAGGTCGCGGCCGCGTTGGTACTGGCTACGCATACGCCGGACGTGGGGTTGATAGTGCCCGGCGGCGATGAAGTCGGCGATGGCCAGTTGGGGCTGGCAGGCGGTGCTGCCGGTGCTGATGTACTTCATGTGCAGCACGCGTTCCAGATAGCGCCCAGGGGCCACCCAACCTACTCGCAGGCCAGGGGCGAGGGTTTTGGAGAATGAACTGCACAGCAGCACGCGGCCATCGTCGTCGAACGACTTGAGGGTGCGCGGGCGCGGGTAGCTGTAGGCCAGGTCGCCGTATACATCATCCTCCAGAATTGCCACGTCGTAGCGCTGGGCCAGGCTCAGCAATGCCTTCTTGCGTGCCTCGGGCATGATGTAGCCAAGCGGGTTGTTGCAGCTGGGGGTGATCTGGATGAGCTTGATCGGCCACTGCTCCAGGGCCAGCTCCAGCGCCTCCAGGCTGATGCCGGTGACCGGGTCGGTGGGGATTTCCAGCGCCTTCATACCCAGGCCCTTCAGGGTTTGCATGGCGCCGTGGAAGCTGGGGGAGTCGACGGCAACGATGTCGCCCGGCTCGCACACGGCGCGGATGCTGCACGACAGCGCCTCGTGGCAGCCGGTGGTGATCACCAGGTCGGCCGGGCCAAGGCGGCAACCGGAATCGAGCACCAGCCGGGCAACCTGTTCACGCAGGGCCAGGTTGCCGTGAATGTTGTCGTAGTACAGGCCTGGCATGTCCTGCCGCCGGCTCAACTGCGCCAGGCTGCGCAGCAGCGGCTTAAGGGTGGGGCTGTCGATGTCGGGCATGCCGCGGCCGAGCTGGACCACATCCTTGCGTGGGGTGCTGCGCACCAGTTCCAGCACCTGTTCCCACTGCGAGATGTCCACCGGGCGTTGGGCCGGGCGGCTGACGGCGGGTAGGGCCGGCAGCAGGCGGTGGTCACTGACGAAATAGCCGGACTTGGGCCGTGGCGAGACCATGCCGCTGTCTTCGAGCGTGCGGTAGGCCTGCTGCACGGTGCTCAGGCTGACGCCATGCTCCACGCTCAGGGCGCGCACCGATGGCAGGCGCTGGCCGGGGCGGTACAGGCCCTGTTCGATGCGGGCGCCGAGCAGTTCGGCGAGGTTCAGGTAGAGGGTCACGGCATACTCCTGCGGTGCATTGGCATAGCGACCGGTACAGTTGGGTTGACAATACAGCATTCAGTCGATCTTCAGCCAATTCTGTATGGGAATAATAAGGCTGTATTGGATCTGTATTGCCGGTGCTGCCGACGCGCATGCTTTCTCCACGGTATCAATCGAATGGGAGAATGCAGCGATGGGTGGCATGAGCGATGTGCGCTTGCAACTGTTGGCCAGGGAGCTGGAAGTCGGGCAGCAGGCCAAGGTCTTCAACGCGCCGGAGGGTTTGGGGCGTTGGGGGCTGATGCTGCATCGCTGGCACACCCGCAGGGCGCTGCTGCAGTTGACGGATGACGAGCTGCGCGATGTGGGGCTGAGCTGGGAGCAGGCCCGGACAGAAGGGCGTAAGCCCTTCTGGAAAGATTGAGGCCCTAGACCAGTTCTTTAAGCCGGTGCCACAGCATCCCCAATGCCAGCAGCGGCGAGCGCAGGTGCTTGCCGCCAGGGAAGGTGATGTGTGGCACCTTGGCGAACAGGTCGAAACGCCCGCTTTCCTGGCCGCTGATGGCTTCGCCCAGCAGGCGCGCGGCCAGGTGGGTGGCGTTGAGCCCATGGCCTGAATAGGCTTGGGCGTAATACACGTTCGGCTGGCTGACCAAGCGGCCAACCTGTGGCAGGCGGTTGGCGCCGATGCCGATCATGCCGCCCCACTGGTAGTCGATGCGCACGTCGGCCAACTCAGGGAACACCTTGAGCATCTTCGGCTGCATGTAGGCGGCAATGTCCTTCGGGTCGCGGCCCGAGTAATGGCAGGCCCCACCGAACAGCAGGCGGTTGTCGGCAGACAGGCGGTAGTAGTCCAGGGCCACGCGCTGGTCGCACACCGCCATGTTTTGTGGCAGCAGCGTGCGTGCGCGTTCTTCGCCCAGCGGCTCGGTAGCGATGATGTAGCTGCCCGCAGGCAGTACCTTGCCGCCTAGCTCGCGGTTGAGGTCGTTGTGATAGGCATTGCAGCACAGCACCAAGGTCTTGGCGCGCACTCGCCCTTGGGCAGTATGCACCTGCACTTCAGGCCCGTAGTCGATGCGGGTAACCTCGGACTGTTCGAACAGCTTGACGCCCAGGCGGCTGGCCACGTCCGCTTCGCCCAGGGCCAGGTTCAGCGGGTGCAGATGGCCGGAACCCATGTCGACCAGCCCGCCCACATAGCAGTCGGCACCGACCACGCTGTGGATATCGTCCTTGCCGACTAGCCGAAGTTCATGCGCGTAGCCCAGGCTGCGCAGTTCTTCGGCGTCCTCGGCAAAGCCCAGCAATTCGGCGGGTTTGTTGGCCAGGTCGCAGTAACCCCAGGTCAGGTCACAGGCGATGGCATGCTTTTCCACCCGCTCGCGCACGATCTGCACGGCCTCCAGGCCCATCAGCTTCATGCTGCGCACGCCGTCCTCGCCAATTACCGGCAGGAACTGTTCCAGGCCATGACCAACGCCACGGATTAGCTGCCCGCCATTGCGCCCACTGGCGCCCCAGCCCAGTTTGCGTGCTTCCAGCAAGATGACTGAGAAGCCGCGTTCGGCCAGTTCGATGGCAGTGTTCAGGCCCGAATAGCCCCCGCCGACGATGCACACATCGGCGCTATGGTCGCCTTGCAGGAAGGAGTGGTCAGGGTGTGGTGCGCTGCTGGCGGCGTAGTAGGAGGCGGCATGCTGCGCGCTGTGGATCATTGGTTCGGTCCTGAGGCTGGAAGGCTAGGGGAGGAGGATAAGCCGGGCCTTTGGGGTGGGCAACCGGCCTCATCGCCGGCAAGCCAGCTCCCACAGGATTGTGCGATAGCTGAGACCAGTGGTGTACCTGTGGGAGCTGGCTTGCCGGCGATTGGCCCTATAATCCAGCTTCAGTCTTCAATTTTGTACATCGCCATGTCCTGCAACCGCCACAAGATCCACTTCCTGCGCGAACTCATCCCCTCATTCGAGTGCGAACCCGGCTGCCACGACTGCTGCGGCCCGGTCACCACCTCGGCAGAAGAAATGGCCCGCCTCCCGCGCAAGTCCCAGGCCGAGCAGGACGCCGCTCTGGAGCGCCTGGACTGTGTGCACCTCGGCCCCAACGGCTGCACGGTGTATGAAGAACGGCCCATGATTTGCCGCCTGTTCGGCACCACGCCGCGCATGGCCTGCCCGCGTGGTCGTGGCCCTGAACCGATGATCGACCCTGCCGCCGAGCAGTTGGTCCATCAGTTCATTGCCACCACCCGCCAGGTGCTGGTCTAGCCTCAGTCCGGAATCGGCAGGCAGAGGCTCTCCTTCACCTCTTCCATCACGATGTAGCTCTTCGACTCACGCACGTGCGGCAGCTTCAGCAGGATGTCGCCAAGCAGCTTGCGGTACGACGCCATCTCCGAAATACGCGCTTTCACCAGGTAGTCGAAGTCGCCCGACACCAGGTGGCACTCCAACACATGGGGCAGCTTCAACACCGCGCGGCGGAACTCCTCGAAGGTGTCGCCCGACTTGTAGTCCAGGCTGATTTCCACGAACACCAGCAGGCTGCCCTTTAGGTGCTGCGGGTTCAGGCGGGCGTTGTAGCCCATGATGATGCCCTCGCGCTCCAGGCGGCGAACCCGCTCGGTGCAAGGGGTGGTGGACAGCCCAACTTTCTCGCCCAGTTCGGTGAAGGAAATACGCCCGTCATTCTGCAGGATGCGCAGGATGTTACGGTCGATCTTGTCCAGTTCACGCTTGCTCTGGTGCTGGGTTCTCATAGGGGATGCCCCTCCGTGAAAGGCGATTTTGCCGAGAATTCTCGCCAATAATAGGCTTTTATATAGTGAATTGCACTGGTCTCAAATTCCTATACTGCGCCCATTCATGCCATTTCAATAAAAGTCTGCGGCGTGCCGCGTGTGAGGGATATAACGATGCGAGTTCTGGTACTTGGTAGCGGCGTAATCGGAACCGCCAGTGCCTACTACCTGGCCCGGCAAGGTTTCGAAGTGACGGTGGTCGACCGCCAGCCGGCGGTGGCCATGGAAACCAGTTTTGCCAACGCCGGTCAGATCTCGCCCGGCTATGCCTCGCCCTGGGCCGCACCTGGCGTGCCGCTGAAGGCCATCAAGTGGCTGCTGGAGCGCCACGCCCCCCTGGCCATCAAGCTCACCGGCGACGTCGACCAGTACCTGTGGATGGCACAGATGCTGCGCAACTGCACCGCCAGCCGTTACGCGGTGAACAAAGAGCGCATGGTGCGTCTGTCCGAGTACAGCCGTGACTGCCTCGACGAGTTGCGCGCTGAAACCGGCATCAATTACGAAAACCGTAGCCTGGGCACTACCCAGCTGTTCCGTACCCAGGCTCAGGTAGATGCTGCGGCCAAGGACATTGCCGTGCTCGAACAGTCCGGCGTGCCTTACGAATTGCTCGACCGCGACGGCATTGCCCGCGTGGAGCCTGCCCTGGCGGGGGTGAAAGACATCCTGGCCGGCGCCCTGCGCTTGCCTAACGACCAAACTGGCGACTGCCAGCTGTTCACCACCAAGCTTGCCGACATGGCGCTGAAGCTGGGCGTGGAGTTCCGCTTCGGCCAGGACATCCAGCGCCTGGACTTCGCTGGCGACCGCATCAATGGCGTGTGGATCGACGGCAAGCTGGAAACTGCCGACCGCTACGTGCTGGCGCTGGGCAGCTATTCGCCGCAGATGCTCAAGCCGCTGGGCATCAAGGCCCCGGTTTATCCGCTTAAAGGCTACTCGCTGACCGTGCCGATCACCAACGGCGACATGGCCCCGACGTCGACCATTCTTGATGAAACCTACAAGGTTGCGATCACCCGTTTCGACAACCGCATCCGCGTTGGTGGCATGGCTGAAATCGCCGGTTTTGACCTGTCGCTGAACCCGCGTCGGCGCGAAACGCTGGAGATGATCGTCAACGACCTTTATCCTCGCGGCGGTGATCTGAGCCAGGCCAGCTTCTGGACCGGCCTGCGCCCGGCGACCCCGGACGGTACGCCGATTGTGGGTGCGACCGCGTTCCGCAACCTGTTCCTGAACACCGGTCACGGTACTTTGGGCTGGACCATGGCGTGCGGCTCCGGTCGTCTGCTGGCCGACCTGATTGCGCGCAAGAAGCCGCAGATCAGTGCCGAAGGCCTGGACATTTCCCGTTATGGCAACAGCCCGGAAGTGGCCAAGCACGGGCAGACTGCGCCGGCTCACCAGCAGTAAGTTCGCCAGTACCGGCCCTTTCGCGGCTAAGACCGCTCCCACAGAGATCGCATGTGCATCGACATTGTGCGGTCGCCTGTGGGAGCGGCTTTAGCCGCGAAGAACCCAACACCGTTTTCAACCTGTGAACCACCATAAGGCAGCCGCCATGCGTCCCGCCCGCGCCCTGATCGACCTCCAGGCCCTGCGCCACAACTACCGTCTGGCCCGTGAACTGACCGGTGCCAAAGCCCTCGCCGTGATCAAGGCCGACGCCTATGGCCATGGCGCCGTGCGTTGCGCCCTGGCCCTGGAGGCCGAAGCCGACGGTTTTGCCGTGGCCTGCATTGAGGAGGCGCTGGAACTGCGCGCCGCCGGTATCAAGGCCCCGGTGCTGCTGCTGGAAGGCTTTTTCGAAGTCAGCGAGCTGGCGCTGATCGCCGAGCACGACCTGTGGTGTGTGGTGCATTCGTTGTGGCAGCTCGAAGCCATCGAGCAGACCCAGGTCCACAAGCCGCTCACTGTCTGGTTGAAGCTCGACAGTGGCATGCATCGTGTCGGTCTGCACCCCAAGGATTACCACGAGGCTTACCGGCGCCTGCTGGCCAGTGGCAAGGTTTCTCGCATCGTGCTGATGAGCCACTTCGCTCGCGCCGACGAGCTGGATGCCGACGCCACTGCCCAGCAGATTGCCGTGTTCGAGGCTGCCCGCCAGGGCCTGGCCGCCGAATGCAGCCTGCGCAACTCCCCCGGCGTGCTGGGCTGGCCACAAGCCCCCAGCGATTGGGTACGCCCAGGCCTGATGCTGTATGGCGCCACCCCGTTCGAAGTGGCCCAGGCCCAGGCCCAACGCCTGCAACCGGTCATGACCTTGCAATCGCGGGTCATCAGCGTGCGCGAGCTGCCTGCCGGCGAGCCGGTGGGCTATGGCGCCAAGTTCGTCAGCCCCCGGCCAACCCGCGTTGGCGTGGTTGCCATGGGCTATGCCGACGGCTACCCGCGCCAGGCGCCCAACGGCACCCCGGTATTGGTTGCCGGCCAGCGCACCCAGCTGATTGGCCGTGTATCGATGGACATGCTCAGCGTCGACCTGACCGACGTGCCACAAGCCACTGTCGGCAGCCCGGTCGAGCTGTGGGGCAAGCAGGTGCTGGCCAGTGAAGTGGCCGCACACGCGGGCACCATTCCTTACCAGATCTTCTGCAACCTGAAGCGCGTACCGCGGGACTACATCGGCGAATGACATGCTGAAGCGGACAGGTTGAAGGGCGGTGTGTTGTAAATACTGAACGGCATTGCCATGATATCGTTCACATCCACCCCCTTTTCCACCGTTTCAGGAGGCTCCAGCTTTGGACGTCGGCGAACGACTGCAAGCCATCCGCAAGCTCAAGGGCCTGTCCCAGCGTGAACTCGCCAAGCGTGCCGGCGTGACCAACAGCACCATCTCGATGATCGAGAAGAACAGTGTGAGCCCCTCGATCAGCTCGCTGCGCAAGGTGCTGAGTGGCATCCCCATGTCCATGGTCGAGTTCTTTTCGGTCGAGCTGGAACCTGAAAGCCCCACGCAGATTGTTTACAAGGCCCACGAGCTGATCGACATCTCGGACGGTGCGGTGACCATGAAGCTGGTCGGCAAGTCGCACCCCAACCGCGCCATCGCCTTTCTCACCGAGGTGTACCCGCCGGGTGCCGACACCGGTGCCGAGATGCTCACCCATGACGGCGAGGAAACCGGTATCTTGCTGGAGGGCCGCCTGGAACTGGTGGTCGGCAACGAGATCTTCATCCTCGAAGAAGGCGACAGCTATTACTTCGAAAGCACCCGCCCGCACCGTTTTCGCAACCCCTTCGACCAGCCCGCGCGGTTGATCAGCGCAGCGACGCCTTCAAACTTTTGATCCAGCGCAGTGCATTGATTCGGCAATACCCCTTTCCCGTGTAGGGTCGTTTCACGGCCTCTGGGTTCCCGCTATACTTTTCAACGCTCGCCGTTTCGTGGCCGCGAGCGTGATTAGCCACCATGAGGGTGTTCGCGTGAACCAAATCAAGAAGATGCTGGCCGTACCAGCAGCCGTATTCGCCCTCTGGGCAATGAGCGCAACCGCTGCGACCAACGACGACATTGCCAAGCGCCTGGAGCCGGTCGGCCAGGTGTGTGTCCAGGGCCAGGAATGCAAAGGCATGGAAGTGGCTGCAGCGGCGGGGGGCGGGGGCGCCAAAACGCCGGATGACATCATCGCCAAGCACTGCAATGCCTGCCATGGCACCGGCCTGCTCGGCGCGCCGAAAATTGGCGACACCGCCGCGTGGAAAGAACGCGCCGACCACCAGGGCGGGCTGGATGGCATCCTGGCCAAGGCCATTACCGGCATCAACGCCATGCCGCCGAAAGGCACCTGCGCGGACTGCTCGGATGACGACCTGAAAGGGGCGATCAAGAAAATGTCTGGGCTTTGAGCCACAGCTGAATTGCACGAGGCCCGCCGTTGATGGCGGGCTTTGTTTTTGTATTGCCTGTGCCGGCCCTTTCGCGGCTAAAGCCGCTCCCACAGGTACTGCACTGGATTCAAGGGCTGTGAGATTCCTGTGGGAGCGGCTTTAGCCGCGAAGAGGCCGGCACAGGCATTCATCTCCCCCAAACTAATCCCTGAACCCGTGGACGACTCAGGAGACTTTCCTGGGGCTACTAGCATTTTTACCAGTTTTATTTTTCGAGTGTAGAGAGAACACTCAAGCTACTGATTTAGGTGCTGGGTAGGTAGCAATGGATTCTGGAACAGTGGGTCATAAGCATCCGAAGCATCCAGCGAACCGGATGCAACCGCCATTGCCAAACCTCGGCAGTGCCGGTGGGCGTCTGGGGTATTCGCCCTATGGCTATCACCCGTCTCTCCAATCCATTCTTGGTTTTAATGGTGGCCTGCTGGATCCTGTTAAGGGAAATTATCTACTAGGTAATGGCCGTCGAGCATTCAACCCGTCATTGATGCGTTTTATTAGCTCGGACACCATGAGCCCGTTCGCAGCAGGTGGATTGAACTCATACGCTTATTGTTTGTGCGACCCTATAAATCGTCAAGATCCGCTTGGAAGTTTCTCCATTAAAGGCTCAGCTTCAAGGTTATCAAGAAGGATTTTCCAGCGTAAGAAAAAGGGCCCGGAGCAAGTAAAATCATATGGTGCAGGCTACATAACGGAAACTACTGTTCACACCAAAATCGAGGAAAATTTTTCTCCAGCGGTCAACAAAATATCAATTGATCAGTCAGCGATAATTCCCGCAGACTATGTCTTGATCGGATATCACGGTAGTAACCGTCCTAATGCCAGCGCAACACTGCTTTCCGGGCTTGATTCACGTCATGGGACGGTGATGTGGTATGGTCGTGGCTTTTATGTTTCGCCGTATGCAAAGGTCGCAAGCACTTATGCTGGTAAGAATCCCATGACTGGAAAATATGGCAGGATATACGGAGTTTACGCAAAGAATTTTGATAAATGGATTTACGGGAAGCACTTTACACTGCCGAACAGGGAGGAGATGGTGATTGATACGTCAGCCTATAAAAATGTCATTGTGCGGCGCGAAGTGAAATTTCCAATAGTGCTCAGCGATGCATTTGAAGAGTTTATGAAGTCTCCGCCGGACGAAAACTGGCGTTTATGGTCTTCCTCCAACATGTAGTCGTCCCAAAAGGTAAAGGCATTTCGGGATGCTGTACTCTCTGTAGAGGCTTACCGCGAACAGGCCGGCTCAGGCAACCAACTCGCTAGAGCCATGTCCAACCCCTGAACCCATGGATGTCTCAGGAGGCCCCGATGCACCTCTGCTCCATCGACCAGGCTGTCGAACAAGTCCTTTCGCGCCTGCCAGCCCATATCCACATGGGCCTGCCCTTGGGCCTGGGGAAGCCCAATGCCTTTGTAAACGCCCTCTACGCCCGGGTAAGCGAGCTGCCTGAACGGCAGCTGACTATCTACACGGCGCTGTCCCTGGGCCGTCCGCCGCTTGGAGATGGCTTGCAACGGCGTTTTCTCGAACCCTTCGTCGAGCGCGTCTTCGCTGACTACGAAGACCTCACCTACCTCGCTGACCTGCGCAACGACAGCCTGCCGCCAAACATCCGCGTAGAGCAGTTTTTCATGCAGCCCGGCAGCCTGCTGCACAGCGAATCGGCCCAGCAGGACTACATCAGCAGCAACTACAGCCACGCCGCCCGTGACATCAACGCCAAGGGCCTGAACCTGATCGCGCAACTGGTCGCTGCCACTCCCGAGAAGCCCGTCCACCTCAGCCTGGCCTGTAACCCCGACATCACCCTCGACCTGCTGCCGATGATCGCCAAGCGCCGTGCGGCCGGCGAAACCATCTTGATGCTTGGCCAGGTACATACCGAACTGCCGTACATGCCCGGCGATGCGGAATTGCCCATTGATGCGTTCGACCTGCTGATCGATGAAGCCGAGCAGCGCCGGTTGTTCTCCACGCCGAACATGCCGGTCAACACCCAGGACCACTGTATTGGTTTGCACGCCAGCACGCTGGTGCGTGACGGCGGCACCTTGCAGATCGGTATCGGTGCCATGGGCGATGCAGTCGCTGCAGCGTTGCTGGCGCGCCAGGGCGACAACGCGGGCTACCGGGCCCTGCTCGACGAGCTGGATATCGGCCCGTGGCAGGCGCTGATTGAGCGGGAAGGGGGGCTGGAGACTTTTGCCGAAGGCCTGTACGGCTGCAGCGAAATGTTCGTTAACGGCCTGTTGGTGCTGGCCGAAGCGGGCTTGCTACGGCGCTCGGCCGATGAGCAGGGGCCGGTGTTGCATGGTGGCTTTTTCCTCGGGCCTCAAGCGTTCTACCAGCGGCTGAGGGAGATGCCGCTTGAGCAGCGCGCACGGTTTGCCATGACCCGTATCAGCTTCATCAACGAGCTGTACGGGCAGGAAGAACTCAAGCGGCACCAGCGGCGCGATGCGCGCTTCATCAACACGGCGTTCGGCATGACGCTGCTCGGTGCCGGGGTGGCCGATCAGCTGGAAGATGGCCGTGTGCTCAGCGGCGTGGGTGGGCAGTACAACTTCGTCGCCCAGGCTCATGCACTGGAGGGGGGGCGCTCGATGTTGCTGCTGCGCAGCTGGCGTGAATCGGGCGGGGAGGTGACCTCGAACCTGTTCTGGACCTATGGCCACTGCACCATCCCCCGGCACCTGCGCGATATCGTGGTGACCGAGTACGGCATTGCCGACCTTCGCGGGCAGACCGACAGCGAGGTGATTGCGCGGTTACTGGCAGTGTGCGATTCGCGGTTCCAGCAGGGGCTGACCGAGCAGGCGAAAGAGGCCGGCAAGCTGCCCAGGGATTTTCAGCTGGATGCGCGCTTTACCGATAATACGCCACAGCGTCTGGAGGCAATCCGGGCGCGCCATGCGCGGTTGTTTCCGGAGTATCCGATGGGGACGGATTTTACGGCCGAAGAGCGGGAGCTGTTGCGGGCGCTGACCTGGTTGAAGAGCAAGTTCAAGCTGAGCGAGGTGCTGGAGTTGGGCAAGGCAGCGCTGGATGCGCCGGGGCCGGAGGGGTATGAGGGGCACCTGAAACGGATGCAACTGGATCAACCACAAGGACTGAAGGAAGAGCTCTATCAGCGGCTGCTGCTGGCGGGCTTGCAGGCTGCCAAATAAACGCTGGGAAACACTGGCACTCTGTGGGAGCGGGTTCACCCGCGAATGCGATTTCGGATGCGCCATCGCATTCGTGGGTAAACCCGCTCCCACAGGGGTCGCGTAGCGGCCTTATTCGATGAAGGACACCACACCACCTTCCAGCGACTTCACCCGGGCCAGCGATTCAACGCGGTAGCCCTGGCTGTCCAGCTCGGCACGGCCGCCCTGGAACGACTTCTCGATCACGATACCCAGCCCCGCCACGGTGGCGCCGGCCTGCTTGATGATCGAGATCAGCGCCTGCGACGCCTTGCCGTTGGCCAGGAAGTCGTCGATCACCAGCACACGGTCGCTGCTGTTGAGGTGGCGCGGCGAGATGGCCACGGTGTTTTCGGTCTGCTTGGTGAAGGAATACACCGAGGCGGTCAGCAGGTTCTCGGTCAGGGTCAGCGACTGGTGCTTGCGGGCAAAAATCACCGGCACGCCCAGCTTCAGGCCAGTCATCACCGCCGGGGCAATGCCCGAGGCCTCGATGGTGACGATCTTGGTCACGCCCGCATCAGCGAACAGGCGGGCGAACTCGTCACCGATCAGCTGCATCAGCGCCGGATCGATCTGGTGGTTGAGAAACGCGTCGACTTTAAGAACCTGGTCGGAAAGCACGATGCCTTCTTCGCGAATCTTCTGATGCAGTGCTTCCACTTTGTTTTCCTCGATGTAGCAAAGGTGGCCGCAAATAGCGGCAAAGTTTAAGAGTAATGGTTGATCAGCGTTTGAGCATTGCCCGGATATCGGCCAAGGCGTTGTTGCCGCGAGCGGCCTTCACCTCGACCGGTGCATCGTCCAGGCCCTCCCAGGCCAGGTCGTCCGGTGGCAGTTCGTCGAGGAACCGGCTGGGCGTGCAGTCGATGATTTCACCGTACTGCTTGCGCTTGGCAGCGAAGGTGAAGGCCAGCGTCTGGCGTGCGCGGGTGATGCCCACGTAGGCCAGGCGGCGTTCCTCTTCGATGGTGTCGGCCTCGATGCTGGAGCGGTGCGGGAGGATTTCCTCTTCCATGCCCATGATGAACACGTAGGGGAACTCCAGGCCCTTGGAGGCGTGCAGGGTCATCATCTGCACGCCTTCGGCGTTCTCTTCCTCTTCCTGCTGGCGCTCGAGCATGTCGCGCAGCACCAGCTTGCCGATGGCGTCCTCGATGGTCATGTCACCCTCTTCATCCTTCTCGAGGGTGTTCTTCAGCGCTTCGACCAGGAACCAGACGTTGCTGATGCGGAAATCGGCAGCTTTGTCACTGGCGGTCTGCTGGCGAATCCAGTTCTCGTAGTCGATGTCGCGGATCATCTCGTGCAGCGCGGCAATCGGGTCTTCCAGGGCAACCTTTTGGCGTACCCCGTCCAGCCAGTGCTTGAAGCGCTGCAAACGCTCGGTGTAGCGGGCATCCAGGTGCTCGCCCAGGCCCAGCTCCTCGCTGGCAGCGTACATCGAGATGCCGCGCTCGGTGGAATAGTTGCCGAGCTTTTCCAGGGTGGTGGAGCCGATTTCCCGGCGCGGTACGTTGATGACGCGCAGGTAGGCGTTGTCATCGTCCGGGTTCACCAGCAGGCGCAGGTACGCCATCAGGTCCTTGACCTCCTGGCGACCGAAGAAGCTGTTGCCGCCCGACAGGCGATACGGCACCTGGTGGTGCTGCAGCTTCAGCTCGATCAGCTTGGCCTGGTAGTTGCCACGGTAAAGGATGGCGAAGTCGCTGTACGGGCGGTTGGTGCGCAGGTGCAAGGTGAGGATTTCCATGGCCACGCGCTCGGCCTCGGCTTCCTCGTTCTTGCAACGGATCACGCGGATCTCGTCGCCCACGCCCATCTCGCTCCACAGTTGCTTCTCGAACGCGTGCGGGTTGTTGGCGATCAGCACGTTGGCACAGCGCAGGATGCGGCTGGTGGAGCGGTAGTTCTGCTCCAGCATGACGATCTTCAGGGAGGGGTAGTCCTCCTTGAGCAGCATCAGGTTCTCGGGGCGGGCACCGCGCCAGGCATAGATCGACTGGTCGTCGTCGCCTACCACGGTGAACTGGTTGCGCATGCCGATCAGCATCTTCACCAGCAGGTACTGGCTGGCGTTGGTGTCCTGGTATTCGTCCACCAGCAGGTAGCGCACGCGGTTCTGCCAGCGTTCCAGCACCTCGGGATGCTCCTGGAACAGCTTGACCGGCTGCAGGATCAGGTCGTCGAAGTCCACCGCGTTGAACGCTTTGAGCGTGCGCTGGTAGTGGGTGTAGACGATGGCGGCGGTCTGCTCGCGCGGGTTGCGCGCCTTTTCCAGGGCTTCGGGCGGCAGGATCAGGTCGTTCTTCCAGGCACCGATCATGTTCTTGATCTCGTCGATGCCGTCGTCGCCGGAGTATTCCTTCTGCATGATGTCCGACAGCAACGCCTTGATGTCGGACTCGTCGAAGATCGAGAAGCCCGGCTTGTACCCCAGGCGCTCGTGCTCCTTGCGGATGATGTTCAGGCCCAAGTTGTGGAAGGTACACACCGTAAGGCCGCGGCCTTCCCCCGGGCGCAGCAAGGTGCCGACACGTTCCTTCATCTCGCGCGCGGCCTTGTTGGTAAAGGTCATCGCCACGATGTACTGGGCACGGATGCCGCAGTTCTGGATCAGGTGGGCAATCTTGCGCGTGATCACGCTGGTCTTGCCCGAACCTGCACCGGCGAGCACCAAAAGAGGGCCGCCGACGTAGTCACGGGCTTCCTGCTGCCGGGGATTGAGTCGGGACATGCTAGAAACCGGGGGTCGCCAGAAAATAGCCGCGCATTCTAACAGGCATGGGGCCGTTATGGCGCGACCGTCTGACGTCTGAGTCAGACTTTTATCCGGCCTACTATTAGCGGGACTAATCCTAGCACCTGAAAAAATCATATTTGCCGGTTCGGCTCGTTTCGAGCAGGATGCACGACAAAATACGTCGGGATGCTACGCCCGTAAAAACATGTATAAAAGTGAAAATCATTTTCATTAAATGCAGTAGCATACCCGCCAGTTATCGTTGCACCGTGAAGCCCTAAGGAGTCCGCTTGTCCACGCCTGTCGAACCTTTGCGTTTGCTGCTGTTGGCTGATGAGCCGGAATGGGCCGCCTTGTTGCACGCTTGCATGCCTGCCCTGAGCGGCAGCGCCGTGCTGCTCACCGCCCCGAACTGGGAATCCGTCGACAGCCTGTTCAGCAATGATCGCCAGGCTGTGGTGCTGGCAACGCCGGCCCTGCAGCCCGTGCCCGGGCGCTGCGACCTGCCGACCATCCTGCTGCTCGACCACGAGCCCGAGGTGGCGCCTACGGCCGTCAGCGACTGGCTGGTACGCGGCCAGCTCAATGCCGATACCTTGCGCCGCTCGCTGCGTCATGTACGTGAGCGTGGTGTGCTGGTGGCCACCTTGCAGCGCCTGGCTGAGCAGGACCCCCTGACCGGCATCGCCAACCGCCAAGGTTTCCAGGCCTTGCTGACTGCGCGCCTGGCCGAAAACGAAGGCCGTGGCGTTGCCTTGGGCCACCTGGACCTAGACAACTTCCGCCACGTCAACGATGCCCTCGGCCACCAGAGCGGCGACCGGCTGATTTTGCAGGTGGTGGCGCGGCTGCAAAACCAGCTGGAGGCGGGTGACCAGCTGGCCCGCCTGGGCAGCGACGAGTTTGCCCTGCTGATCGACACCCGCCGCGACGCCAACCGCGCCGAATGGATTGCCGAGCGTATCGTCGAAGCCTTGGCCGAACCCTACTTCATCGACGGCGAAAGCCTGCTGCTGGGCTGCAGCCTGGGCCTGGCCCATGCCCGCGCCCAAGCGGGGGCCGACCCTTTGATGTGGCACGCCCACATCGCCATGCGCCAGGCCAAGGGTAGCCAAGGCTGCACCTTCCATGTGTTCAACGAGCGCATCAACCGCAACGCCCGTAGCCTGGCCGACCTGGAAAGCGAGCTACGCCGCGCCCTGCGCCGTGATGAGCTGGAGCTGCACTATCAGCCACGGCTTGACCTGGCGGACGGGCGCATCGTTGGCCTGGAGGCGCTGGTGCGCTGGCGCCATGCCGAGCGCGGGCTGCTGCCGCCCAGCGAGTTCGTGCCGTTGGCCGAGCAAAGTGGCCTGATCGTGCCGCTGGGTTACTGGGTGATTTCCCGGGCGCTGCGCGACATGCAGGCGCTGTGCGAGCGCGGCCTGGAACCGCTGCACATGGCGGTTAACCTCAGCTTCCGCCAGTTCCAGGACAGCCAGCTGCTGGCCACTCTGAGCCGCCTGATCATCGAGCATGGTGTGGATGCCCGTTGGCTGGAGTTCGAGCTGACCGAAACGGCAGTGATGCGCCGCAACGAACTGGTGCGCCAGACCATGGACGCCCTTGGCCGCCTGGGTGTGCGCTTCTCGCTCGACGATTTTGGCACCGGGTTCTCTTCGTTCGTGCACCTCAACAGCCTGCCGATCACCTTGCTCAAGGTAGACCGCAGCTTTGTGGCCGAAATGGAAATGCGCGAGGAAAACCGCAAGCTGGTGCATGCCATGATCAACCTGGCGCACAACCTCAACCTGGAGGTGGTGGCCGAGGGGGTGGAGAGTGAAGCGCAACTGGCCTTGTTGCGAGGGTTTGGGTGCGATCAGGTGCAGGGCTTTCTGGTCAGCAAGCCGCTGCCGGTGGGGGAATTGATCGAATTTTTGCTGGATTGCAGCAGGCCGAAGCTGGTTAGCGTTTGAGATAGCAGGGGAGGGCTTCGCCCTCCTTTCGCGGCCCAACAATCAAACAGACACCACAGACCTGTCAGGTGAACCGGCCTTCCCCAGCAGCCGCTTCATCCGCCACTCAAAGCCAAACGTCAGCGCCACCGCCGCACACGCCAGCCCCAGCGCCAAGCCCCACCAGATCCCAACCGCGCCGGCGCCCAGGTTGAACGCGAACAGCCACGCACTCGGCGCCCCCACCAGCCAGTAGCACACCAGCCCGATCAGGAAGGTGGTCTTGGCATCCTTCAGCCCGCGGATCGAGCCCATGGCAATCGTCTGCATGCCATCGAACAGCTCGAACCACGCTGCCACCATCAGCAACTGCACGGCCACCTGGAAGATCGCGGCAAAGGCCGGGTCGTTACGGTCGATAAACAGTCCCACCAGCGCCTCGGGCAGCAGCAGGAACAGCGCGGCGAAGGCAAACATGATCATCGCCCCGAAGCCAATGCCCACGCGCCCGGCGCTGCGCGCCGCCAGCAGGTTGCCAGCGCCGTAATACAAACCCACCCGCATGGTCACTGCATACGACAGCCCCGTCGGCACCATGAATGCCGTGGACACGATCTGCAGGGCGATCTGGTGCGCGGCCAGTTCGGTACTGCCCAGCACGCCCATGCACAGCGCGGCGAAGGCGAACAGGCCCACTTCCACCATGTAGGTACCGCCAATTGGCAGCCCCAGACGCCACAGCTCGCGCAGTGCTGGTAGCGACGGGCGCGACAGGCCCTTGCGCAGCGGGTAGGCGGCATAGGCCGAGTGCCAGCGGATATACAGCGCCAGCGCGATAGCCATGCCCATCGACACCACTGCGGTGACCAGGCCGATGCCCATCAGGCCCAGCTTGGGCAGGCCGAACATGCCCTCGATCAGCGCCACGTTGAACAGGTAGTTGAGCACCGTGCCGGCCAGGCTGATGACCATCACCGGGGTCGAGCGCCCCAGCGCACTGGTGAAACCGCGCAACGCCATGAACGTCAGGTAGCCGGGCAGTGCCAGTGGCAGCAGCGTGAGGAATTCGGCCGCCGAGGCCACGTTCTCGGGCTTTTGCCCGAACAGTAGCAGCACCGGCTCCAGGTTCCACAGCACCAGCGCGGCGAACAGTGCCAGGCCCCAGGCCAGCCACAGGCCGCTCTGCGCCAGTCGGGTCGCGCCTTCGATATCGTTGGCACCCTTGCGAATCGCCACCAGGGTGCCGACTGCGGCGATCACACCCAGGCAGAAGATCGACACGAACGAGTAGCTGGCTGCACCTAGACCGCCACCGGCCAGGGCCTGCGGGCTGATGCGGGCCATCATCAGGGTGTCGGTCAGCACCATCAGCATGTGCGCCAACTGCGAGGCAATCAGCGGCCCGGCCAGGCGCAGCAAAGCCTTGAGTTCTGTGGTGGGCGCGACGTGCATGAGGGCTGTCCTTCTTCCTGAGGTGATGAACGAAGGGCGATTCTGAGGCTTTGGTCAACTTTGCACAAAAGGATAAAAGCGATCATTGGCATGAGTCTGACTCATGTATATATGCTTCTTGGTGATCCGCTCCACAGCCCCGTATGGCAGGTGCCTCATGTCCCGTCAGCTTCCTCCGTTGTATGCCCTTCGCGCATTCGAAGCCGCCGCACGGCTAAGTTCCTTCACCCGTGCCGGTGAGGAACTGTCGATCACTCAGAGCGCGGTCAGCCGGCATATCCGCACGCTGGAGGATCACTTCGCCTGCCGCCTGTTCGTGCGCAGTGGCCGCAACCTGCAACTGACCGAGGCCGCACGGGTATTGCTGCCAGGCGTTCGCGAAGGCTTCGCGGCGCTGGAGCGGGCTTGCGATACCTTACGCGGTGAAGACGACATCCTGCGCATGAAGGCCCCCTCGACCCTGACCATGCGCTGGTTGCTGGCGTGCTTGAGCCGTTTCCGTCACCTGCAGCCAGGCAATGAAGTACAGCTGACCAGCGCCTGGATGGACGTTGACCATGTGGACTTCAACCAGGAACCGTTCGATTGCGCGGTGTTGCTCAGCGACGGGGTGTTCCCGCCGGACTGGGAAGTGCGCAAGCTGTTCCCGGAGTTGTTGATACCCGTGGGGGCGCCAGACCTGCTGGAAAAAGGGCCGTGGGACGAGCGCCGGCTGGCCTCTATCGAGCTGCTGCACCCCACGGTGGACAAGCGCGACTGGCGGGAGTGGCTGGAGCGCATGGGGTTGAGCGACAAGGTTTCGCTCAAGGGCGGGCAGGTGTTCGATACCCTGGAGCTGGGCATGATTGCGGCGGCGCGTGGCTATGGGATTTCCATGGGCGATTTGCTGATGGTGGCCGAGGATGTGGCGCAGGGGCGCTTGAGCCTGCCTTGGCCGACGGCGGTGCCCAGTGGGATGGATTATTACCTGGTGTGGCCGCGTACCCGGCCAGGGGGGGAGCGGTTGCGGCGGCTGAGTGCTTTTCTGGAAGACGAGGTGGCGGCGATGGACTTGCCGAATGTGGAAATCCTGCCGCCCCTTTGATCGCCTGTACCGGCCTCTTCGCGGGTAAACCCGGGGAGAGGCCGCAATGCCTTACATCGAACCCAGGTTCAACGCCTGCGCACAGGCTTGCAGCGACCGGCGTTCACTTTGCGCATACAGCGCCAGCTCATCCTGCACCTGCAACCCCAACGCCGCTTCAAAGGCATCGCGGTTGGCGTTGCTGCCATATTCGGCCTGCGCATCGTCGCCCAGGTTGGACTGGAAGATGCCCGCCGCGCTCACCGGCAGGAAGTCCTCGTACACCAGCGCCTCGAAGTGCACATGGCCTGCGTCGATCAGCCCTTGCAGGGTGGTCGGGCGGCCTTCCTGGTCACGCGCAGCCAGGCCTTTCTCGGTGGCGAAGTAGCGGAAGTATGCCAGGCCCTGTTCCCGCATCTGCGCCAGGTCGTCCGGGAATGCTGCAAAGGTTTCTTTCAGCAGCGACATGTAGCGCTCGGCGTTCGCCTCGGCCGGTGCGCCACCCAGGGCAGCGCGGGTGGCATCGAGCAGCTTGTCGTACAGCTGGCGACCCTTCGGCGTCAGCGCCGCACCGCGTTGTTCGATCTCGCCGAAACGGGCGGTGTGGCTGCCTTCGCTACCCTGCTGGTCGCTGAACGCGACCTTTTCCTGCAAAGCCTTGAAGCTGGTCTGGCGCAGCAGGATCGGGTGGCGACGGGTAGGCGGGCCTTCGACCACGGCCTTCGGCGGGATGCCTTTGGCCGGCATGCCGACCTGGATCGCATCGATGTCCAGGGTACGTGGGGTCAGGTGGTTGATGTGCGGGCCCTTGAAGGCCACCACATCGGCGATCAGGCGGTGCTGGTCGTGCAACTGCTGGTACTGCTCGGCGGTGACGGTGGCGTCATGGTGCCAGCGGAAGGTGTGCAACGCTTCCTGCACGAACGCCGCGGCATCTGCGGCGTTCAGCCCGCCATCGCGCTCGCTTTGGGCGATCAGTTCGAGGGCGCGGTTGGTGAAGATCTGGCGCTTGGCCAGGATGTCCTGTGCCAGCTCGCGCAGTTGCGGGTTGTCGATCAGCTCCAGGCGTAGCAGCGAGGTGAACACACGGAACGGGCTGACATGCAGCGACTGTTCATGCACGGCACGGAAGGCGGTGGAGTGCACCGGCACGCCAGCGGAGCTCAGGTCGTAGTAGCCGACCGGCTCCATGCCCATGACGGCAAACAGGCGGGCGATGGTGGCCAGCTCTTCGGCGGTGCCAACGCGGATGGCGCCATGGCGCTCCTGGTCCAGTCGCTCGATTTCCCCGGTCCAGCGCAGGGCCTCGGCAACCTTGGGCTGCTGGGCCATGACCTGCTGGTTGATTTCGCTCACCAGCTCCAGCAGCGTGCCGTACAGGGGCACTTCCTGTTTGTACATGAGCGACATGGCGGCAGAGAACTGCGCGCGAATGCTGTCTGGGCTGACGAAATCGTGGGCGGGCATCGCTAGCTTCCTGGTTGGGTTCGGACGCTTACATGAAAGCTGGGAATGCACTTGGCTCACAAGCGAAAAAAAGTGAGTGTGTCATTCCTTTTTTGATCGACCTTCAGGGCCCTTTCGCGGGTTAACCCGCGAAGAGGCCCTCAAGCCTGAAGCTGCTCGCGAATCCACTCCACCAATGCCCTGACCTTGGGCACCTCCGCCGCATGCTCGGCATACGCTAGATAATGCGCTCCGGCACTGCGCATCGCATGGTTCCAAGGCACCACCAGACTCCCCTCGGCCAGCTCCTTCGCTGCCAGGTAACGTGGCACCAGCGCCACCCCGCACCCGGCCTGCGCCGCGCTCAAGGCCATATAGAACGTATCGAAGCGTGGCCCGTGGTAAGCGCTGACGCTCTGCAGGTCCTGCTCCAGGAACCACTCATGCCACGCCTCCGGCCGCGACGTGCTCTGCAACAGCACCAGGTCGGCAAGCTCTGCGGCATCGCCCAGTGTGCGCCCGGCCAGTAGCTCCGGCGCGCACACCGGCACCACCTCTTCGCGGAACAGCTCCACGCAGGTGGCCCCCGGCCAGGTGCCCTGGCCGTAGAAAAACACCACGTCCGCCGAGCCCTGCAACAGGGCAAACGGCTCCATCTCGTTGCGGATATCGAGGTGAATATTGCTGTGCCGCTTACCAAAACCCTTCAGGTGCGGGATCAGCCAGCGCACGCCAAAACTCGGTTGAGTGGCTACCTTCAATATCTCGGTCTGCTCGCCGTAGGTGAGTACGTAGCGGCTGGACATGTCCACCTGGGTGAGGATCTTGTTGACCTCGGCCAGGTACAGGCTGCCGGCCGGGGTCAATTGCAGGCGCCTGCGAATGCGCAGAAACAGGTGGTGGCGCAGCATGTCTTCAAGCTGCGCCACCTGCTTGCTGACCGCGCTCTGGGTCAGGTGCAGCTCTTCGGCGGCACGGGTAAAGCTCAAATGGCGGGCTGCAGCTTCAAAGCACTGCAGGGCGGTCATGGAGGGCACCAGGCGTTTGGACATAGCGTTCTCTGCGGCTCAAATCATTACCTGACGGAATGATATGCGGAATAAAGGTCGTTTGTTGTACCTATGTGATCGGATTAATACTGATCCACATCATTTTTCCACCCCATCACCCGATGTAGGAGAAGCACAAATGGTTGCTGGATTGCTCGAGCGCCTTGGCGTTGCTGCCGAGGCTTACACCCAGGGCGACTACCCTGTTCACACGCCGATCGACGGCAGCCAGATCGCCTCGGTGAAACTGCTCGGCAAGGCCGAGACCATCGCCCGCATCGACCAGGCCCAAAGCGCCTTCGAAGCCTGGCGCACTGTGCCGGCCCCGCGCCGTGGCGAACTGGTGCGCCTGTTTGGCGAAGTGCTGCGTGAGCACAAGGCCGACCTGGGCGAGCTGGTATCGATCGAAGCCGGCAAGATCACCCAGGAAGGCCTGGGCGAAGTACAGGAAATGATCGACATCTGCGACTTCGCCGTTGGCCTGTCGCGTCAGCTGTACGGCCTGACCATTGCCTCCGAGCGCCCGGGCCACCATATGCGTGAAACCTGGCACCCGCTGGGTGTGGTCGGCGTGATCAGCGCCTTCAACTTCCCGGTCGCCGTGTGGGCCTGGAACACCGCCCTGGCCCTGGTGGCCGGTAACTCGGTGGTGTGGAAACCGTCTGAGAAGACCCCGCTCACCGCCCTGGCTTGCCAGGCGCTGTTCGAAAAAGCCCTGAAAGCCTTCGGCGATGCCCCGGCTGGCCTGGCGCAACTGGTCATCGGTGGCCGCGAAGCTGGCGAAGCCATGGTCGACGACCCGCGCGTACCGCTGGTCAGCGCCACCGGCAGCACCCGCATGGGCCGCGAAGTGGGCCCACGTGTTGCTGCCCGCTTTGGCCGCAGCATCCTCGAGCTGGGTGGCAACAACGCCATGATCCTGGCCCCGAGCGCCGACCTGGACCTGGCCGTGCGCGGCATCCTGTTCTCGGCTGTCGGCACCGCCGGCCAGCGTTGCACTACCCTGCGCCGCCTGATCGTGCACCGCTCGATCAAGGACGAAGTGGTTGCCCGTGTCAAAGCCGCCTACGGCAAAGTGCGCATCGGCGACCCACGCAAGGACAACCTGGTCGGCCCGCTGATCGACAAGCTGTCGTTCGATGCCATGCAGGGCGCGCTGGCCAAGGCCCGCGACGAAGGTGGTCAGGTGTTTGGTGGCGAGCGTCAGTTGGCCGACCAGTACCCGAACGCCTACTACGTGTCGCCTGCCATTGCCGAAATGCCGGCGCAGAGCGACGTGGTGCGCCACGAAACCTTCGCCCCGATCCTGTACGTGCTGGCCTACGACGACTTTGAAGAGGCCCTGCGCCTGAACAACGAAGTGCCACAAGGCCTGTCGTCGTGCATCTTCACCACCGATATTCGTGAGGCCGAGCGCTTCCAGAGTGCTTCGGGCAGCGACTGCGGCATCGCCAACGTCAACATCGGCACCAGCGGCGCCGAGATCGGCGGTGCGTTTGGTGGCGAGAAGGAAACCGGCGGTGGTCGTGAGTCGGGTTCGGATGCCTGGAAAGGCTACATGCGTCGTCAGACCAACACCGTGAACTACTCGCGTGAGCTGCCGCTGGCGCAGGGTATTGTGTTCGACTGATGCTGCATGGCCGGGGGCGTTGCCCCCGGTTCGCGGGGCAAGCCCGCTCCCACAGGATCCCCGCTGCCTTTCAGGCTTGTGTGGTCCCTGTGGGAGCGGGCTAGTCCCGCGAATGGGCCGCAAAGCGGCCCCAAATAGTCAGATGCACCTGCAATAAGAACAACACTGCTGGAGCCGGGCCATGTCCGAACTGCGTCAAGAATGCTTGTGGGAATTCGTCAGCAAACCGACCGTTGCCGCCCAGGCCCTGGCCGGTGAGCACAAGGCCGATGTCTGCGTGATCGGTGGCGGCATTACCGGCCTGTCTACAGCCATCCACCTGCTCGAACAGGGCAAGTCGGTGATTCTGCTGGAGGCCTGGAAGGTCGGTCACGGCGGCTCCGGGCGCAACGTGGGCTTGGTCAACGCCGGCACCTGGATCCGCCCTGACGACGTCGAGGCCACCCTCGGCCAGAAGCAAGGCAGCCGCCTGAACAAAGTGCTCGGCGAAGCCCCGGCTGAAGTGTTCGCCATGATCGAGCGCCTGGGCATCGACTGCCAGGCCCAGCACAAAGGCACGCTGCACATGGCGCACAACGCCACCGGCATCGCCGACCTTGAGGCCCGTCACGAACAATGGCGCCGCCGCGGTGCCGACGTAGAGCTGTTGACCGGCGCCCAGTGCCAGGAATACTGCGGTACCAACAAGATTTCTGCCGCGCTGCTCGACCGCCGCGCCGGCACCATCAACCCCATGGGTTACACCCAGGGCCTGGCGGCTGCCGTGGCGCGCCTGGGCGGCAAACTGTTCCAGCAGTCTTCGGTCGAAGGCCTGGAGCGTGACGGCGATGCCTGGCGGGTGAAGACCGCACGCGGCTCGGTGCGCGCCGACAAGGTGGTGATTTCCACCGGTGCCTATACCGAAGGCGACTGGAGCAACCTGCAGAAGCAGTTCTTCCGTGGATACTACTACCAAGTGGCGTCCAAGCCGTTGCAGGGCGCAGCAGCCGACAAGGTGCTGCCGCACGGCCAAGGCTCGTGGGACACCCGCACCGTGCTTAGCAGCATCCGCCGTGACGACCAAGGCCGCCTGTTGCTCGGCAGCCTGGGCCGGGTCGACAACAAGCCGGCGTGGTTTGTGCGCAGTTGGGCAGACCGGATCCAGAGCCACTACTACCCGGAGCTGGGCAAGGTCGAGTGGGAAATGCACTGGACGGGCTGCATCGACTTCACCCCCGATCACCTGATGCGCCTGTTTGAGCCGGCGCCGGGGCTGGTGGCGGTGACCGGTTATAACGGGCGGGGTAACACCACCGGCACCGTGATTGGCCGGGCGTTTGCCGAGTTCCTGCTGAAGGGGGAGGCGGATAGCCTGCCGATTCCGTTCTCGCCGATGACCGGTGTGAGCGCGCCATCGCTGCGCACCGCGTTCTATGAGTCTGGCTTCTCGCTGTACCACGCGGGGCAGTGCTTGAGAGTTGTGTTGTAAGTTCTGGCCTCTTCGCGGGCGAGCCCGCGAAGAGGCCGGTCAGGCTTACTTGTGCAACCAGCTAAGGAAGCCGCCTTTCTTGATCAGGGCCGGCTTCTGCAGCAACAACGACTCCCGGCTCTGGCGCCGGAACCGCTGCAACTTGCTCAGCGCCGTCTGCACCTCGCCACGCTGCTGCAAGCAGCTCTTCACCTGTTCCTTGTCGATCCGGTACAGCACGCAACTGGTCAGCGTGCGGAACTCGGCCAGCGAATCCTCTTCATCGATGATGCCCTCGATCCCCAGCACCTCACCCGGCCCCATGCGCCCGGCTTCGACCAACTTGTCGCCATCGCGCACCGATGCCGAGATGACCCCGCTGCCAATCACCAACAGGTGATCGGAATGCTCGCCAACGCCCAGGATCACCTGATCCGCCAGGTACTCCACCGCTGTCATGCGCTGGCTCAGCGCATCACGCTCTTCATCGCTTAGCGAGCGGAACACCCGCACTTCGTCCAGTACTTCGCGCTGGCGGCTGCGCGGCGGCAGGGCCAGGTCCACGTTCCACATCACCCCGCTGGCCTCCAGGTGGCGGTGCGCAAGGTCGAACAGCTGGTTGCGCGCGTCGCCCTTCGCGCCTGCGTCGGCCACAAAGCCGCTGGCCTCGTACTCCACGGATTCCAGTGTCGAGGCCTTCACCGTCACTTTCGGCTTTGGGGTCTCAAGAATGGCACTGACGCCCTGCAGGGCCTTTTCCAGTGCATCGAACACCCGTTTGGGCCGCACCTTGGCCGGCACCACCACGCTGATCGACACCCCATGCACATCGGCCGGGCGGCTGTGGTTGAGCAGCCGGGCCTTGGCCGCCACCGAATTGGGGATCACCGCCAGGCTGCCAGTGCCGGTCAGCAGGCGTGTGGCGCGCCAGTCGATGTCCAGCACCTTGCCTTCTGTGCCGTCGATGGAGATGGAGTCACCAATCTGGTAGGGCCGCGTGGTGTTCAGCACGATGCCGCTGAATACGTCGGCCAGGGTGCTTTGCAACGCCAGGCCGATGACGATGGCCATCACCCCGGAGGTAGCCAGCAGGCCTTTGACCGGCAGCTGCATCACATAGCCGGCGGCAGCCACCACAGCGGCGAGGAAGATCAACGCCCCCAGCACATCCTGCAGCAACCGCCCGCCATGGCTGCCACGGGCCACCAACAGCAGGCCAAACACCACCGTGACCGTGCGGGCGCCAAACAGCCACCAGCCGATCGCCAATACCGTGGCCATGAGGTTGCGCGATACATCGTCGGGCCAGGGCGGCGGTTGCAGCGGGCTCATGCCAGCGGCCACCAGCACCGAGCTGAACAGCAGGAATATCACCAAGCGCGTGCCGATGCGCCAGGCGCGGCGCTGGATGGGGATGAGTTGCCAGAGCACGAGATCCAGCAGGAGCAGGGCAGTACCGAGCAACAACGGGGACGACTGGATGAACGCCAGCATGGTGGTCTCGGGGTGGGGGAAGGGCTGTGGGTAGTAATAGAGCAGGTAGCCCAGCAAATCCACTGCCAATTTGTCGTTCCTTAAATAGAACGCTAAAGCCAAAATCAGCTATCTACCGCTCCAAAGGTGATGGTTTTAATCTTCTCCCATCAACGCGAAACACCCCACTTACTGAACATCAAAACCCTTAGGAGCAACGACCATGACCAACTTCAAATACAACCGCCTGAACAAAGACGACGCCGCTGTCCTGCTGGTCGACCACCAGGCCGGCCTGCTGTCTCTGGTCCGCGACATCGAGCCGGACGCATTCAAGAACAACGTGCTGGCCCTGGCCGACCTGGCCAAGTTCTTCAACCTGCCGACCATTCTCACCACCAGCTTCGAACAAGGCCCCAACGGTCCACTGGTGCCCGAACTGAAAGCGCTGTTCCCGGATGCCCCGTACATCGCCCGCCCAGGCCAGATCAACGCCTGGGACAACGAAGATTTCGTCAAGGCCGTGAAGGCCACCGGCAAGAAGCAACTGATCATCGCCGGCGTCGTGACTGAGGTGTGCGTAGCCTTCCCGGCCCTGGCCGCCCTGGAAGAAGAGTTCGACGTATTCGTGGTCACCGATGCCTCCGGCACCTTCAACGCCATGACCCGTGACGCTGCCCACGACCGCATGAGCCAGGCAGGCGCGCAGTTGATGACCTGGTTCGGCGTGGCCTGTGAGCTGCACCGCGACTGGCGCAACGATATCGAAGGGCTGGCGGCGCTGTGCTCCAACCACATCCCGGACTACCGCAACCTGATGACCAGCTACAACGCCTTCAACGCCGGCAAGTAAGCCAAACCGCCGCCCCGGGCACCGCAAGTCGGTGCCCGCGCAGGGCAGCACACCCATCCAATCCTCCGCCCGTCCGCCGTTGCACAGTGGATGCGGGCAAGCTCATCCCAAGGAACGCCGATGAACACCGCAACCCAAGACAACCGCGACGTGGTGACCGTATGCCTGCAACACCAGGTGATCGACACCGCTTCGAGCACCCCGGTTGCACAACCCCCGCGCTGGAAGCAGGCGCTGCTGACCTACCTGGTGATCTGCCCGATGACCATGGTCATTCCGCAACTGCTGGCGCCGCTGTTCGCACGCTTCCCGCAGCTGGGCGGCCCGATCACCGGCAACCTCATCGTCAACCTGTTCGTCATCCTGCCCGTGGTGTTCTACATCATGCCTTGGGTAACCCGCTGCTGCGCCAACTGGCTGCGCGGCTGAGCCACGCCTTCACCTCGACACTTTCAAGGAGATACCGTTATGAGCACCTTCGTTACCCGCGATGGCACTTCGATCTATTTCAAGGACTGGGGCAGCGGCAAGCCCGTGCTGTTCAGCCACGGCTGGCCGCTGGATGCCGACATGTGGGATTCGCAGATGGAGTTCCTGGCCAGCCGCGGCTACCGCACCATCGCCTTCGACCGCCGGGGCTTCGGCCGTTCGAGCCAGCCGTGGAACGGTTACGACTACGACACCTTTGCCGATGACATTGCCCAGCTGATCGAACACCTCGACCTGCGCGACGTCACCCTGGTGGGCTTCTCGATGGGTGGCGGTGATGTCAGCCGCTACATCGCCCGCCACGGCAGCGAGCGTGTGGCCGGGCTGGTGTTGCTGGGGGCTGTGACGCCAGTATTCGGCAAGCGTGACGACAACCCTGAGGGTGTCGACCTGTCAGTGTTCGAGGGTATCCGTGCCGGCCTGCGTGCCGACCGCGCCCAGTTCATCGCCGACTTTGCCACGCCGTTCTATGGCCTGAACCATGGGCAGCAGGTGTCCCAGGGCGTGCAGACGCAAACCCTGAACATCGCGCTGATGGCCTCGATCAAGGGCACCCTGGATTGCGTGACGGCGTTCTCCGAAACCGACTTCCGCCCGGACATGGCCAAGGTCGATGTGCCGACGCTGGTGATTCATGGCGACGACGACCAGATCGTGCCGTTCGAAACCACTGGCAAGCGGGCGGCAGAGCTGATTCGCGGGGCTGAGCTGAAGGTGTATGCCGGTGCGCCGCACGGGTTTGCGGTGACCCATGCGCAGCAGCTGAATGAGGATTTGCTGGCGTTCCTCCAGCAGTAACTGTGGGAGGCATTCGCGGGCTTGCCCGCGAACTGGCCAGCCCAGGCAGCACAAATGTTGATCAGGGCTAACCTTCTTCAACCCACCGCACATCCATCCAAGCCCTGACCTTGCATCAACCGGCATGCTTCGCAGTCGCCCCTGCCGGCCCCAGTCGGAGAAGCTCATGTCCCAGGACCGCAACGACAAGACCCGTCGCCAGTTCCTCGCCACCAGCACCGTGCTCGGTGCAGCAGGCGCGCTCTGGTCCGCATTGCCCTTCACCGGCCAAGCCGGTTCCGCTCACGCATCCACCCAAGGAGGTTCCATGACCGCCGACCTGATTCTGTTCAACGGCAAACTGCACACCGTTGACCGCGAAAAGCCTACTGCGACCGCCGTCGCCATCAAGGATGGCCGCTTCATCGCCGTGGGCAACGACGCCGAGGCCATGGCCCACAAGGGCGCCACCACGCAAATCGTCGACCTCAAGCAGCGCACGGTCATCCCCGGCCTGAACGACTCGCACCTGCACCTGATCCGCGGTGGCCTGAACTACAACCTGGAACTGCGCTGGGAAGGCGTGCCATCGGTGGCCGATGCCCTGCGCATGCTCAAGGACCAGGCCGCGCGCACGCCGACCCCGCAGTGGGTGCGTGTGGTGGGTGGCTGGAACGAATTCCAGTTCGCCGAAAAGCGCATGCCCACCCTGGAAGAAATCAACCAGGCCGCGCCCGATACCCCGGTGTTTCTACTGCACCTGTATGACCGCGCGCTGCTCAACCGCGCCGCGCTCAAGGCCGTCGGCTACACCAAGGAAACGCCGAACCCGCCGGGTGGCGAGATCCAGCGCGACAAGTTCGGCAACCCGACCGGCATGCTCATCGCCCGCCCCAACGCGATGATCCTCTACGCCACCCTGGCCAAAGGGCCGAAGCTGCCGCTGGAATACCAGGTCAACTCCACCCGCCAGTTCATGCGTGAACTCAACCGCCTGGGCCTGACCAGCGCCATCGACGCTGGCGGCGGCTACCAGAATTTCCCCGACGACTACTCGGTGATCCAGGAGCTGGCCGACAATAACCAGCTGACCGTGCGCATCGCCTACAACCTGTTCACCCAGAAGCCCAAAGAAGAGCTGGACGACTTCAAGAAGTGGACCTCCAGCGTCAAGCTGCACAGCGGCACCGACTTCCTGCGCCACAACGGCGCGGGTGAAATGCTGGTGTTCTCCGCTGCCGACTTCGAGGACTTCCTCGAACCGCGCCCGGACCTGCCGCAAACCATGGAAGAAGAACTGGAACCGGTGGTGCGCCACCTGGTCGAGCAGCGCTGGCCGTTCCGCCTGCACGCCACCTACAACGAATCGATCACGCGCATGCTCGACGTGTTCGAGAAGGTCAACCGCGACATCCCGTTCAACGGCCTGCCGTGGTTCTTCGACCACGCCGAAACCATCACCCCACAGAACATCGAGCGCGTGCGTGCCCTGGGCGGTGGTATCGCCATTCAGGACCGCATGGCCTTCCAAGGTGAATACTTCGTCGACCGTTACGGCGCCAAGGCGGCAGAACAGACGCCGCCGATCAAGCGCATGCTCGACATGGGCGTGCCGGTAGGTGCCGGTACCGACGCCACCCGCGTGTCCAGCTACAACCCATGGACCTCGCTGTACTGGCTGGTCAGCGGCAAGACCGTTGGCGGCCTGGAGCTGTACCCCGAAGGCCTCAGCCGCGACACCGCGCTGCAACTGTTCACCCAAGGCAGCGCCTGGTTCTCCAGCGAGCAGGGCAAGAAAGGCCAGATCAAGGTGGGCCAGCTGGCCGACCTGGCTGCACTGTCGCTGGACTTCTTCAGTGTTGATGAAGAGGCGATCAAGGGTATCGAGTCGGTGCTGACGATTGTCGATGGCAAAATTGTGTACGCTGCCGGCGAATTTGATCGCCTTGGTCCACCACAGGTGCCGGTACTGCCGGAATGGTCGCCGGTGGCCAAGGTGCCGGGGCACTGGCGCGTGGGTACGCCGTCGCTGGCGGCAATGGCGCACCAGTGCGTCGGGCCTTGCGGGGTGCATGCGCACAGCCATGAAAAGGCCCGGCAGTCGAGTGTGCCAGTCAACGACTTCCAGGGCTTCTGGGGCGCGTTGGGTTGTTCGTGCTTTGCTTTCTGAGCTGATGTGAATAAGGGGCCAGTTTTTTGGCCCCTTTTTTGTGTTGCTTGTCCTGGCCCTATCGCCGGCATCAAGGGTGAGCCTTGTGCTCACCACCCGCCAACAAATGCCGAATCTTCACCTCCACCCCCTCCGTCTGCAGCATCCGCACCCGCGCCTCGATCTTCAGCTCCCCTCGGGTCACCCGATGGTGATGCCGCAAATGCTCCAGCCACGACTCTTCGAAGAAAAACTCCAGCCACAACGCCCGGTCTGCACTGTCGCGCATCAATCCCCAGGACAGTGCCCCATTGCGCTTGCGCATGGCTTCCAGCTCCCGCGTCGCCAGCTGAAACGCCTCGGCCTTGGTCGGGTCGATGTGATACTCCACCGTCACCATTACCGGCCCGCTTTCCTTGTCCATGTCATCGCCCAGCACCGGAACAGGCCAGTGCAACGACGGTGTCAGTTCTTCGGCTTCGGTTTCCGGCAGGGTTACCTTGCAGGTCAGCAACGTGCCCAGGGCCAGACCACCCGACGCCAGCAGCAGGCTCAAGGTGATCGACGCATGGCTGGCCAGCGTGCCCCACAGCAACCCGCCACACGCCATGGCACCAAAGAAGATCAGGATGTACACCGACAACGCCCGCGCCCGCACCCAGGCCGGCACCGAGGTTTGCGCCGCCACCTGCAGGTTGGACAGCACCGCGATCCACGCCGCCCCGCTGAGCAGCATCGCCGGCAGCAGCACATAGAAGTTGCGCACGAGCGCCAGCGCCAGCAGGAACAGCGCATACAGCAGGCTGGCGAACAGCACCAGGCGGTCGCGGCTGATGCGTTCGCGCAGGCGCGGCAGCAGGGTGGCGCCGGCCACCGCGCCAATGCCGATGGCCGCCAGCAGCAAGCCGAAGTCGGCAGCAGTGCCGTGCATTTCGCCGCGCACGATCAGCGGCAGCAGCGAGGTGCCGGCGCTGGCACAGAAGAAGAACGCCACGGCCCGCAGCAGCACGGCCTGCAAGGGTTTGGCACTGCGCGCGAAGCGCAGGCCGGTGCGCATGGCGCCCACGAAGCGCTCGGCTGGCAGCAGTGGCTCCTTCACCTCGCGTTTCCACAGGAACAACACCAGGATCACCCCGGCAAACGAAATCGCGTTCAAGGCAAAGGTCAGCCATGGGCCGACCATGCTCACCACCACGCCGGCCAAGGCCGGGCCAATGGCGCGAGACACGTTGATGCCCACACTGGAAATGGCCACCGCGTTGGCCAGGTCTTCCTTGCCCACCAACTCCGGTGTCAGTGCGCTCCAGGCCGGCATCATCAACGCCGTCCCGATACCCAGTGCCAGGGTCAGCACCAGCAGCAAGGTCACGTTCATCAGCCCAAGCAGGGTCAGGGCTGCCAGCACCACGGCCACGGCAGACATCCACAGCTGCACCAGCAACAGGTAGCGGCGCTTGTCGACGATATCCGCCGCTGCGCCCGCTGGCAGGGCCAGGAAGAACATCGGCAGCGAGCCGGCCACCTGGATCAGCGCCACGTGCAGCGGGCTGGCCGACAGTGTGGTCATCAACCAGCCGGCGCCCACCTCGTGCATCCAGGTGCCGATATTGGAGGCGATGGTGGCGATCCATAGCATGCGGAAGGTTGTGTTGCGCAACGGGCTCCAGGCGCCTGAAGGGGATGTGCTCATGTCAGAAGCTGCCTTTGAGTGGGTATTCGATGATCAGGTAGATACGGTCGATGTCATCGCCGGCCTGGGCCTGGTTGGCGCGATGGCTTACGTGGGAGAACGACAGGCTCAGGTCCTTGGCGGCGCCTGACTGCACCACGTATTTCAGGTCGATGTCGCGCTCCCAGTGCTTGCCGCCGTCGCCGTACTGGCCAACGTAGGCGCCGCTGGCTGGTGCATGGCTGCCGTCGATGCCCCGGCCGCTGACGTAGCGGCCCATCACGCTCAGGCCGGGAAGGCCGAGGGTGGCGAAGTTGAGGTCGTAGCGCAGTTGCCACGAACGCTCGCCCGGGCCGTTGAAGTCGGCGTACTTGATCGAGTTGGCCAGGTAGATGGAATCGCCGCCGACGAAGTCGAACGGGGTGTCGCCCTCGACCTTCTGATAGGCCAGGCTCAGCGCCTGGGCGCCGAAGCTGTACTTGGCCAGCAGGCTGTAGGCGAGGGTATCGATTGCCCCGCCACTGGCGTTGCCGGTGTCGCGGGTTTTGTAGAGATTGCCGTCCACGCGCCAGTTACCTTCGGCCAGGTTCAGGTTGAGGTAGGCCTGGCGCCAGGTGTCTTGCAGTTGCCCGGCATACAGCGCGCCACCAAACGGGCCAGTGGGCGCGAAGGTGGCGCCGGCCAGGCTGATGGCGCGGTTGTGGGTGGTGACGCCGTAGCCGCTGAAATCATCGCGGGTGGCGCTGTTGTCCTGGTTGTTGAAGGCGGTGAAACGCCCGGCCTGCAGGCGCCAGTCGGGCAGGTCGGTGTTTTCCACGAACCAGCCGGTGGCGTATTCCGGGTGCAGGCGTTTGTCGCCAGTGTCGAACACCGGGGTTTCCACGTTCATTTCGCCGTAGCGCAACTGGGTGTTGCCCAGGCGCAGCTTGAGCGCGGCGCCGGCGCTGGAGTAGTCGGATTCGGCGCGGCCATTGCTGTCGCGTGGCAGCAAACCGGTGCCGGCATGGCCACGGCCGCCGTCGAGCTTCAGGCCAAGAAAACCGTGGGCATCGATGCCCACGCCAACCGTGCCTTGCGTGAAGCCCGAGCGGACCTCGCCGATGAAACCCTGTGCCCATTCCTGGCGGTAGTTCTGGCCGCTGGCAGAGGGCGAGCGAAAGTCGCTGTGCAGGAAGTAGTTGCGGCTGAGCAACGACCAGCCGGACTCATCCGCCTGGCTGAGCGCCGGGCAGAGGGCGAGCGTGGCGAGCAGGGCGCGGCCTGGTCCGTGTGTGGCGCGGATCATGGAGAGCTCCGGGGGATGATCCGGGACTGTGGAGCAAGGATAGGCCAGGGGTCTTGTAAGGGTGTGCTGGAATCTGTTTTACCTGTTCAACACTCAAGCCATGTCGCTAATGGCGAATTCCTCAGCCAGATGATCGATCAACGCCCGCACCGAAGGCAGCAACCCCCGCCGCGAAGGGAAAATCGCATGCACGATGCCACAGCGCGGGTGCCAGTCTGGAATCAGCTCCACCAGCCGCCCCGCCGCCAGGTCCTCGCGTACTGCCACTCGCGGCAAATGCGCAATCCCCACCCCAGCCACCACGAAATGGCGCAGGGCAAACAAATCGTCAGTCACCATGCGCGGCGTATGCGGGATGACAATGCTGCGGCTGCTGTCTTCACCCTGGAACAGCTCCCACTGGTACTCACGCTGTGCGCTGCCCCAATGCAGGCTCGGCAGCGTGCCGAGCAGCAGCGGATCGAAGCCCTTGGGCAGTTGCTCCAGGTACTGCGGCTGGCCCACCAGGCACTGGGTGCTGTTGCTCAGCACCTTCATCACCATGTCGGTGTTCTCCAATGGTGGAAAGCGCACCCGCAGCGCAATGTCGAAGCCTTCGTGCAGCAGGTCGACGCGGCGGTTGGTACTTTCAATGAACAACTCCACCTGCGGGTACTTGAGCATGTAGCGAGTCAGCATCGGCCCGACCCACGAGTTGAGCAGGGTGGTAGGGCAACTGATACGCACCAGCCCGCGCGGCTCGCTACGGTTGCGCTCGATGATCTCCGCCGCACCCTCCGCCTCCACGCGCATGGCCAGGCAGCGGTTGTAATAGGCCTGGCCGATTTCGGTGAGCGAGCAGTGCCGGCTGGTGCGGTGCAGCAGGCGCACGCCCAGGCGGTCCTCAAGGTCGGCGATGCGCCGGCTGAGCTTCGACTTGGGCATGTCCAGCGCTCGGCCTGCCGGGGCGAAACCCCCGTGCTCTACAACTTGGGTGAAGTAATAGAGGGAATTGAGGTCTTCCAATGATCGTTCTCCAAACGGAACGCTAAGGGCGATTTTCGCAGTCTAGTGCAGCAAAGGTGATGATTTTAATCTGTGCCCATCAACGCGAAACACCCCAAATAGCTGAAGAATTCATAAACCTTAGGAGCACAGACCATGAGCAAATTCACCTACAACCGCCTGAACAAAGACGACGCCGCCGTCCTGCTGGTCGACCACCAGGCTGGTCTGCTGTCGCTGGTGCGTGACATCGAACCGGACAAGTTCAAGAACAACGTGCTGGCCCTGGCTGACCTGGCCAAGTTCTTCAACCTGCCGACCATCCTCACCACCAGCTTCGAGCAAGGCCCCAACGGCCCGCTGGTGCCAGAGCTGAAAGCCCTGTTCCCGGATGCGCCGTACATCGCTCGCCCTGGCCAGATCAATGCCTGGGATAACGAGGACTTTGTGAAGGCGGTGAAGGCCACTGGCAAGAAGCAACTGATCATTGCCGGTGTGGTGACTGAGGTTTGTGTGGCCTTCCCGGCGCTGGCGGCCTTGGAAGAAGAGTTCGATGTGTTCGTGGTGACCGATGCTTCCGGCACTTTCAACGAAGTGACCCGTGATGCTGCCCATGACCGCATGAGCCGGGCAGGTGCCCAGCTGATGACCTGGTTCGGCGTGGCGTGCGAGCTGCACCGCGACTGGCGCAACGATATCGAAGGGCTGGCGGCGCTGTGCTCCAACCACATTCCGGATTATCGGAACCTGATGACCAGCTACAACGCGTTGACTGCGGGTAAGTGATTAATCAGTAGCAGTACGCATAAGGCCGGCTTCCTCTGTAGGGAGCCGGCCTTTTTTGTTTGCTGTACCGGCCCTTCGCGGGTAAACCCGCGAAGAGGCCGGCACAGGCAACATCAATTCATGGGCTGTGACTCAATCCCATCCAGCAATGCCTCAACCAACCCTTCTGCCATTTCGAGTGCATTCAGGTTGCTCCAGAACAGGCTTTTGCCTGTGTCATCCAGATGCTCCAGGGCTTTATAGCCACAGTCAGGGAGGTGACCGTCGGGAGGTTGCAGAATGGCCTCCAGGTGCCTGGCGATAGATTTCTGACGCCTATGAGACCGAGCGCCGCGCGGGCGGCGCTCGATCTCAAGGGCGCTGCATCTCTACAGTCATGCGCTCGCAACCCTCAATCCGCATCCGAATCAAACAACCGCTCCAACTCCACCCGCGCCTCCTTCGCCGTCTGCATCACCTTGGCCCGGTCATCACGCACCTGCCCCTGGGCCACCAGCACCTCTTCGTCATGCTGGGTAAACCGCGCAATCCGGTCCGCCGCCTGTTCATCACTCAAGCCCAACCCCACCAATGCCCGGCGGGTCATCTCCAGGCTGGAGTAGAACGTCTCGCGAATCGGCTCGGCGCCCACATCCACCAACTTGTGTACATGCTGGCGGTTACGTGCGCGGGCCAGCACCTTCAAGTGCGGGTACAGGCGTTTCACCCGTTCAGCGGTATGAATGGCGGCTTCCGGGTCATCGATGGTGATGATGAAGTACTCCGCCTCACCCACCTTGGCCGCATGCAGCACCTCGGGGCGCAGCGGGTCGCCGTAGAACACCGGCACCTGTTCGAACATGCGGGTCATCTCGATGGTGTCCACCGAGGTTTCCAGGGCGATGAACGGGATTTTCTGTGCCCGCAGGATACGCGCGACGATCTGGCCCATGCGGCCCATGCCGACGATCACCACCCGCGGCGTATCAGTCTGGATCTGCTTGTACTGCTCAGGCACTTCCCGCACAGGCTGCGGGCGCTTGAGGGCGCGGGCGCAGCCCAGCATCATCAGTGGGGTGATGGCCATGGACAGGGTGATGGTCATCAACAGCAAATCGTAGGTCTGGGTGTCGAATAAGCCCTGGTCCTTGCCCAGCTTGAACACCACGAAGGCGAACTCGCCCCCAGCGGCCAGCACCATGCCCAGGCGCAGGGCGCTGGCACTGTTCAGACCACCGACCAGGCGGCCGACGCCAATCAGCAACACCAGCTTCACTGCCACCAGCAGCAGGGTCAAACCCAGCAGCACCAGCGGCATTTCCAGCAACAGGCGCAGGTTGGCGCCCATGCCGACGCTGATGAAGAACAGCCCCAGCAGCAGGCCCTTGAACGGTTCGATCTGCGATTCCAGCTCGTGGCGGTATTCCGAGTCGGCCAGCAGCAGGCCGGCGAGGAAGGCGCCCAAGGCCATGGACACACCGGCTTCTTCCATCAGCCAGGCGGTGCCGATCACCACCAGCAACGCGGTGGCGGTGGACACTTCGGGCAGGCCGGTGCGGGCTACGGTGCGGAAGACCGGGCGCAGGAGGTAGCGGCCGCCGATGATGACCACGGCGATACTGGCGAATACCTTCAGGCCATGTTGCAGGCTATCGCCGTGGCTGGTGTCTGGGCCACTGGCGGCCAGCAACGGAACCAGGGCAATCAGCGGGATGGCGGCGATGTCCTGGAACAGCAGGATGGCGAAGGCCAGGCGGCCGTGCGGGGCGTTCAATTGCTTGCTCTCGGCCAGGCTTTGCAGGCCGAGGGCGGTGGACGACAACGCCAGGCCCAGGCCGAGCACGATGGCCGCCGGCAGCGTCTGGCTGAAGCCGAACAGGGCGATGGCACCGATCAGCGCACCGGTCAGCAGTACCTGGGCGCTGCCGACGCCGAACACCGATTTGCGCATCAGCCACAGGCGCTTGGGCGACAGTTCAAGGCCGATGATGAACAGCAGCAGCACCACACCCAGTTCGGAAATGTGCGCCACGCTTTCGGTGTCGCGGATCAGGCCCAGTGCCTGCGGGCCAATGACAACGCCGGCGAGTAGGTAGCCAAGTACGGCGCCTAGCTGCAGGCGTTTGGCCAGGGGGACGGCAAGGACGGCGGCGAGCAGGAAGATGACGGCGGTTTGCAGCAGGCTGCCTTCGTGTGGCATTTGGCTCGTACTCCATGAGCTGCCGGGGCAGCATTTGAACAGTTTGGCCGACAATTCTGGGGAATGAGAGGGTGGTAGACAATCTGCTTTCAGGGAGAAAGATTGTCCTGAAAACTGAGACAACCTGTGCTGGCCTCTTGGCGGGAGTCGGCTGACTCAAGCCCCACCAAACTGCGCCCGATACTGTGCCGGCGTCATGCCAATCCGCTCGCAGAACACCTTGCGCATATGCCGGTCACTGCCAAACCCGCACTGCGCCGCCACCACCTTCAACGGCAGGTCGCTGCCCTCCAGCAGCTTGCGCGCTCGGTCGATCCGCGCATTTTGCAGGTACTGCAACGGCGTTATCCCCACCTCGCGCTGGAACGTGCGGGCGAAATTACGGCTGCTCATGGCCACCAGGTCGGCCATCTTCTGCACGGTAAACGTCTGTTCGATATGGTCGACGATGTGCGCCTGTACCCGGGCAATCGGCGAATCATCACGCGGCACCGCCGCCAGCAACGGCCCGTACGGGGTCTGCCCGCCTTGGCGATGACGGGCGACCAGCAGCACCTTGGCCACTTCCAGGGCCAGCGCCTTGCCGTGGTCCTCGGCCACCACCGCCAGCGCCAGGTCGATACCCGCAGTGATCCCGCCCGAAGTAATCAGGCAGCGGTCGATCACATAGATCTGCTCGGTCTCAACCTTGGCCTGAGGAAACGCCCGCGCCAGGCGCTCCACGTAATTCCAGTGGGTGGTGCAGCGGTAGCCATCCAGCAACCCCGCCCGGCCCAGCAGGAACACCCCGGTACAAATGGCACCAAAGCGCTTGGCGCTGCGCACCGCCTGCGGCAACCAGCGCTCCAGCGCTGGCACGGCAATGTCATACGCGCCAGGGCCGCCGGGCACCAGCAACAGGTCGACGGCGTCCGGCAAGTCTTCCAGGCGCAGGTCGGCCACCACTTTCAGCCCACAGGAGCCGCGCACCGCTGCTTGCCCTTCGGCCAGGGTGAGCAGCCGGTATTGCCGCTCTGCCGGCAAAAAACGGTTGGCGATGGCGAACGCATCCATGGGTCCGGTCACATCCAGCAAGAGCACATCGTTGAAAAGCACCATGGCCACGGTGCGGTGAGCGTTTACTTGCATGCTTCTTCGCTCGTTAGCTGAATACAACGTGCATCTTACGGTATACCCCCGCGCACAATTAAGAACAATTCAGGTTTGGCTCAGGACTTTGTCATGTGCCGGGGGCGAGACTTTCTGCATTCAACAGGAGAGTCGCCATGCACCCCGGCACCCCCCAAGAGCCGCTGCACCCCCCGGGCGCACTGACGCCCGCGCGGTTACGCCAGGCCAAGGAACTGATGCTGCGCAGTTCGCTGTCGATCATCGAGATCGCCAGCGTGTGCAACCTCACCCGCAGCCATTTCTCCCGTGCCTTCAAGGTCAATACCGGCCTTTCACCCCAGGCCTGGCGCCTGCTGGCACGCATGGAAAAGGCCAAGCGCCTGCTCGCCACCGAAGCACCGATTACCCATGTGAGCCTGGAATGCGGCTTTTGCGACCAGGCCCATTTCACCCGCGCCTTCAGCCGCCTGGTTGGCCAGCCGCCCAAGGCCTGGCGACAGGCGCAGGCCATTTCTTAAGCCGTATCTATCCACCGGTATAGCCCCTTGCGGACAGTGCCGGACCGTCATCCCAACCCAAGGAGTCACCCCATGAGCCAACCTGATTACAAGCGCTTGAACAAAGACGACGCCGTGGTCCTGCTGGTAGACCACCAGACCGGCCTGATCTCGCTGGTGCAGGACTTCTCGCCCAATGAGTTCAAGAACAACGTGCTGGCTCTGGGTGATCTGGCCAAGTTCTTCGGCTTGCCGACCATCCTCACCACCAGCTTCGAGCAAGGCCCGAACGGCCCGCTGGTGCCCGAGCTGAAAGCAATGTTCCCGGACGCGCCGTACATTGCCCGCCCCGGCCAGATCAACGCTTGGGACAACGAAGACTTCGTCAAGGCGATCAAGGCCACTGGCCGCAAGCAGCTGATCATCGCCGGCGTGGTGACCGATGTATGCGTGGCGTTCCCGACCCTGTCGGCGCTGGCTGAAGGCTTTGAGGTGTTTGTGGTGACCGATGCTTCGGGCACTTTCAACGAAACCGTGCAGCAAGCGGCGTGGGTACGCATGACCCAGGCAGGCGCGCAGATGATGAACTGGTTCTCGGTGGCGTGTGAGCTGCACCGTGACTGGCGCAACGATATCGAAGGGCTGGGTAACCTGCTGTCGCAGCGTATTCCCAACTACCGCAATTTGATGAACAGCTATGCGGCGTTGACTTCGCGTTAATGTAACCCTGTACCGGCCTCTTCGCGGTTTTACCCGCGAAAGGGCCGGTACAGGCTATTAAGGATTCACCGGCAGAGTGAAGCGAATCCGGCAACCACCCAGCTCGGATGCCAGTGCCTGCAACTGCCCACCATGGGCCTGCACCACCGAACTGCAGATCGCCAGCCCCATCCCCATACCATCGCTCTTGGTGGTGTAGAATGCCCCGAACACCTGCTCCCGCTCCTCGGGCGCAATCCCCGGCCCGTTGTCGTCCACGCAAATCTCCACCGCATCCCCGACGACAGCCGAAGCAATCTGCAGCACCCCGTCACCGCGATACCCCGCCAGCGCCTCCAGCCCGTTGTTGATCAGGTTGTACACCAATTGCTGCAACTGCACCGGGTCGGCCATCACACTCACCCCTGCCTGCAACCGTGTCTGCACGTCCACCGTGCCCTTGGCGGCATCGGCCGAGGTCAGGCGCACGACCTCACGGATCAGCTCATCCAGCTTCACCGCCTTGAGCTGCACCGGCGATTGCTTGGCCAGCGAACGCAGCGCGCGCACGATGTTGGCCGCACGCTCGCTGTCGTTGCGGATGTCCTCCAGGCCGGCAATCGCCTCTTCCAGATCGGGCTTGGCGCGTTTGAGCCAGCGCAGGCTGGCGGCGGCGTTGGAGGCAATCCCCAGTAACGGCTGGCTGATCTCGTGGGCGATCGACGCCGACAGCTCGTTCATCACCTGCAGGTGGGCACTGCGGGCCAACTCCGCACGAGAGCGGCGCAGCTCGGCCTCCATCTGCGCGCGGCTCTGGTTGTCTTCGGCCAGGCGCGTATAGAACTTGGCGGTTTGCAGCGACACCGCCGCCTGCGAGGCGAGGATCTCCAGCATGGCCAGGCGCTGGTTGCCGAACAGGTTGGGCACCAGGCGGTTTTCCAGGTACACCAGGCCGATCAGCACGCCCTGGATCACCAGCGGCAGGCACAGCACCGAGCGGGCATTGCGCGCCTGCAGCTCATGGCGAAAGGCTTCGGGACAGTCGCTTTGGGCATCGTTGAGCACCAGTGGCTTGCGGGTGCGCATGGTGGCGTTGATGACCGACAGTGGTGCCTGGGTCATGAACTTCTGGCAGTTGTCCATGCTCACGTGCAGCCCGGCATCGTCGATGTAGGCGAGGGCAGCCATCTGGAATTCGGCACCGCTGACGATCAGCAGCGCGCCATGGTCGGCACCTGAATGCTGGGTCAGGTGGCCCATCAGGGTTTCGATCAGGCCTTCGAGCAGTACTTCTTCGGACAACGCGCGCGCCGCTTCTATGCCCGCTTCCAGGTCCAGCTTGGCCTGGTGGTCGGTGTGGCAGGCTTCCTGGATCGGCTGGGTGCGCAAGAAGGGGTGCAACGCCTCCAGCTGATGCACCTTGCCGGTCGCCCCCCAGATATGGAAACAGTCGCGGGCAATGCGCAGGTGCAGGTTGGCACCGGAAATCAGGCCGCTGGGGATACACACCTCGGCCAGCTGTTCATGGGCCAGGGCCTGTTCGTGGATGAAGCCGGCAGCGGCGGCAGCGATCTGCGCCTGGTCAAAGCAGCGGATGGCGGTCAGGCCGTCGCCTTCGAGCTTGGCGATCACGCCTTCGATCAGCAACAGCTTGTTGCGGAAGGTGGCCGGGTTGAAACCGGCCCAGCGGCCGAAGCGCTCCCGCAGCGCCTGCAGCTCGCGCAGCTTGTCGGCAACGCTGCCAGCGGCCTCGGGGCTGCCCAGGGCCAGGCCGCGGAACAGGTGAAAGTCGGCCAGGTTGATGTGCGCCGGCACTGCCCAGGTGTTGTCTGCGGCCAGTGCCAGGTTGCCCATCGCCTGTGGGATATTGCCCAGGTAGAAGTCGCACATGCCGGCGAACAGGTACTGGAAGAACCGCGTCGTGGGCGACTTCGAGGCTGTGGCCGAGGCTGGGCAGAGCGTGCCGCTCAAGCGGGTGACGAACGCTTGCTGGGCTAGCAGGATCAGCTCGACGTCGCGGTAACCGTAGCGACGTACGGTGGCCAGGCCTTGCGCCAATTCCTCGACTACGTCTGGCAGGTAACGGCCCATGAACAGCGAGTCGGAAACCAGGTGGTTGCAGGCGTAGCAGCTCATCGCCAGGTCGCCGCTCAGGCGCCCTGAATCGACCGCATCCAGCGCGGTACGGCGGGCGAACTCCATGGGCGAGGTCCAGGCGCTGACCTGGTCCAGGGCCAGCAGCGCGCTGGTCAAGTCAGCGTCGAAGCCGTGCCGTTCGATCAGCTTGAGTGCGGCCAGGCAGCAGGCGTGGCCATCATGGTAAGCGCCGAAACGCTCGGCAATCATCACCCCGTACCAGGCCATGCCATAAGTGCTGCCCGGGGCAGCACCGTGCAGCAGCGACAGCTCCATGAGCTTGGCCAGGTGCAGGAAGCAGATGTCGTCCTTGACAAAAAACGACGACGACAGGGTGGCCAGCAAGCTGACGGCAACCGTCACCTCTTCAGAATCGGTGCGCTGCAGCGACTCCAGGCAGTGCCGCCCTTTCTGTTCGATCAAGGCCTGCACATGGGCATGACTTGCCTCGACCTGTTGCCAGTCGATGCCCCGTACCGGGCTTATACCCAGCAAGTCCAGGCCGGATATGGCGCTGTCGATGGCCGCCTGATAGTCGCCGCGCAAGGTATGCAGCAGTGCCTGCAGGCGGCACACCCGCGCCTGGTCCAGCGTCGAACGTGCGCGCTGGTGGCATTCGGTGATCCGGGCTTCGGCTGCGATCATTCGCGACAGTTGCATGTCGCACTCCGCCGCCATGCAGGCGATGGCAAAGCCATGTGTGGCGCGGCTTTCCAGCGTGGCGCCGTGCTGCAGAAGCTGCTCGGCGGTGTGCAGGTAGCCTGCGGTCTGCTCGAAGGCGCCACCGTCGCGTGCGCGTGCTGCTGCTTCGCGCAAAAGCTGCAGGAACGCTTCGCAGTCATCCGCTGCAAACCCGCAGGGGCTGGCGCGTTGCAGCTGGTTGGCGAGCTCGAACAGTGCTTCGTGCAGGTGGCTTGGCCAGGCCTGTCGCATGGCCAGGGCAATACGTGCATGCAGTTGGGTACGCGCGCGTATGGGCGTTAGCGCGTACGCGGCTTCCATCACCCGCTCATGGGCAAAGCCCAGGCCGTTCTGGCCCTGTTGCAGGAAACCCGCGCCAATCAAGGCTTTCAACGGTTCGCCAGGGGCCTGGGCAAGGACCTGCTGAAGCAAGCGTTCATCGCAGCGGCTGCCCGCCGCGCTGGCCACCCGTAGCAGGTCGCGCTGGGGCATCGGCAGGCGAGCCAGGCGGTGGATCATCAGGTCGGCGACGTTGTCGGAATAGCGGTGGCGGGCCACGGCCTGCAGGCACCATGACCAGCGCATGGCCTGGGTGTCGAAGGTGAACAGCTGGTCCTCGACCATGGCCCGGAGGATCTGATGGATGAAGAACGGGTTGCCCGCCGTCTTGTCGTGCACCAGCACGGCCACCGGCAATGCCTCCTCGGGGCCGATGTGGTAGCGCTCGCCGATCAGCTCGGACACGGCGCCCACAGCCAGAGGCCGCAGGTTCAGCGTGGTGCTGCGCACCGTTGTGGGTAGGGTAAGGGGGGCACTGCTGGCTGGCGCATCATTGCGCCGGGCGAAGATCAACAGCAGGTTGCCAGGTGCGTGAGTCAGCAGTTGCGTCAACAGTTGCTGGCTGGCTTGGTCGACCCACTGCAGGTCATCGAAGAACAGCACCAGCGGCTGGCCGGGGCGGCTGAACACCTGCAAGAACTCGATGATCGCCCGTAGCTCCTTCTGCAGTGCCAGGCGCGTGGGCTTGGCCGGCAACTCGGGCAAGGGGCCAAGGATCAGTTGCAGGTCTGGTGCCAGCTTGCCGAGCAGCCGGCCATGGCCTTTGATGCGGCGCAGGATCTCGCGGCGCAGGCTGTCGAGGGCCTGGCTGTTCTTGGCCAGCAACTGGGTGGTCAGCGCACCGAGAATGTCGACCCAGGGTGCGTAGGGGACGGTTTGGGCAACGCCGTTGCACTTGCCGATGGCCCAGTAACCTTGGGCGTTGGCTTTGAGTGCTGCCTCGACCAGGGTCGACTTGCCCATGCCGGTAGCGCCGTTGATGAACAGGGCTTGCGGCTTGCTGTCGCGGCGCGGGGCCTTGAGCAGCAGGGCGATGGCCTTCTGTTCGGCGCAGCGGCCATACAGGCGTTCGTGGCCAGGCGTGACGGGGTCGGCGCAGCCTGGCTCGAAGTCCTGAATGGTCTTGCTGGCGACCCATTGCCGCTGGCAGTGGGCCAGGTCTACCGCCAGGGCGCGAGCACTCTGATAGCGGGCGTCGGGCTCCTTGGCCAGCGCCTTGGCCAGCACCCGGCTGAGCGGCTGTGGCACGTTGCTGTCCACTTCGCAGGCCGCCCTTGGCTGCACGCCGGCATGCAGCTGGCGCCAGTGCTGAGTGTCGCGCCCCGCCAGCGGCAGTTCACCCAGCAGCAACTGGTACAGGATCGCACCCAGGGCATAGATGTCACTGCGCTGGTCGCTGCTGCTGCCGTGCGGGCAGACCTGTTCCGGTGCCAGGTACGACCAGTTGCCGAGCGGAGCGCCGTGTTCGCCAATCAGTTGCGCGAGGTCGGCGCGAAAACAACCTAGCCGCACCCGCTGGTTGGCGTACAGGCACACGTACTCGGGCTGTAGCGCGCCATGCAGCACATTGCGTGCGTGAGCCTGTGCCAAGGCATTGGCCGCATTTACCGCGATGTCGAGAAATGGCGTCAGGGCTGCAGGGCCTTCGGCGATCAGGTCGGCGATTGAGTGGCCAGCCGGGTACACCAGCAGCGGGCCTTCGGCCGAACGCACGAACGCAGACGGGATCACCGCCCACTGCGGGTCCAGTTGCAGGCGGTAGTCTCTTTCCAGGCGCTGACAGGCGGCGGGGGCCTCGAGCGGGGCGCGAACGGCGATCCAGGCCTGATGGGTGGTCGGGTCGCGCAGGCGAAAGTAGCTGAGCTCGCCTTCCTGGCCCAGCGCGCTGATGTCGCACCGGTTCAGCCAGCCCTCGTCGACCGACTGGTCGTATTCGATGGGCCTGTGGGCAAGGCGTTCATCGAGCATAAAACACCCCCTGCTAGCGACATCCTGAGGCGCGAGTATACGCAGCGGGCCCAGTAAGGATGCGGCTTGTAGCCTGCCTGGCAGGAACGGGCACGCTGTTGTCCGTTATCGCACCCTGCGGGCAGACGGGCTTTTGTATAGTCCTGAGGGCAACCTATCCCTCGGGATAATTGTGTGAACGCGTACGCTGGCCTAGCCTGCCCGGGGCTGCGTAAACGCCCGTGCCCGCGTGAGGAAGCCATGATCCGAATAGGCAATGCCCAAGTGTCGCTGGAGCGGCGAGAAGTGTTTCTAGACGGCAAGCCGATCCTGTTGGGTGGCCGCGCATTCGAGGTGTTGGCCACGTTGATCAAGGCCAAGGGCCGGGTGGTCGGCAAGGACGAACTGCTCAGCCAGGTGTGGGCCGGCACGGTGGTCGAGGACAACAACCTGCAGGTGCAGGTGTCTTTGCTGCGCAAGGCCTTTGGCGACCGTGGGCTGATTCAGACCGTACCCCGCCGGGGCTACCGCCTGGCTGCCGAGATAAGCCTTGATGTGCCTTGCCTGGCGCCGGGCCACCCGACGCTGGGTGCCGGTGCTGACATGTTTGAACCCTTGAAAGACAGTGCGAACGTACCGGTGCTGGTGGTGGACGATGACCCCTCGGTGCGTACGGCGCTGGGCCGCCTGCTGCGCTCGCAGGATATCCCGCATCACTTGTTCGCCAGTGCCGAGGCGTTGTTCGAAGCCCACTTGGAAACCCCCTGCGCCTGCCTGCTGCTCGACATGCACCTGCCCGATACCACTGGCCTTGAGGTGCAGCACGCCCTCCGCCAGCTGGGGCTGCCTTGGCCGATCGTGTTCATGACCGGTTTCGGCACCATCCCGATGACGGTGCAGGCCATGCGTGCGGGGGCAGTGGAGTTCCTGACCAAGCCATTTGATGAAGACCAGTTGCTGACGCTGCTGCAGGCCGTGCGTACCCGGGCTGTGGTCGATGGGCGCAAATGGCACCATGCGCGGCAGGTCGAGGCAAAGTACCAACGCCTGACCCAGCGTGAGCGCCAAGTGTTCTCGCTGGTGGTCGATGGCCTGTCGCACAAGCAGATCGCCAGGCAGATCGGCACCAGCGAAGTGACGACCAAGGTGCACAAGAAAAACATCATGAACAAGATGCAGTCCCGCTCGCTGGTGGAACTGGTGGCCATGCACAACGTCATCGAGGCGCGGGTAGAGGGCCTGGCCAGCGCATGAGCAGATGGGTGTGCATCGTCGACGACGATGCTTCGGTGCGCAAAAGCCTGGCCAACCTGCTGCGTTCGGCCGGGTTCGAGACGTTGTCGTTCGCTGCGGGGGATGTATTCCTGGGTTCGGAGCTGGCGCGGCAGGCGGGCTGTGTGCTGCTCGACCTGAAAATGCCTGGGATGAGCGGGTTGGCGGTGCAGCGTGAGCTGGCCTGGCAGCAGTGGCGGTTGCCGGTGATCTGCATGTCGGCACACTGGGATGATGACGCGGTGCATGCGGCGATGAGCCTTGGGGCATTGGCCTGCCTGGGCAAGCCTTTTTCTGAAGAGGTGCTGCTAAGAGTGGTTGAAGAGGCATTGGCGGGCGGGCAGTGATGTGCTGCCTTTGCCGGCCCTTTCGCGGGCTCGCCCGCGAAGAGGCCAGTAGCCTTAACATCCATCTCAGCACACTTGCGCAATCAATCACCGGGGATTCGGGCAATGCTCCCGTGGTAATCGTTTAGCGAGCCCCTTGCCATGCCCCGCCTGAAAACCTTCCTCGACCCCCAATCCCCAAGCTTGAGCGCCACCGGCCTGCTCTTCATGCGGGTAATGGCCGCCTTGCTATTACTGTTTATCCATGGGCTCCCCAAGCTGCTGGACTGGAGCGGTGAATTGCAGCGCATAGAAGACCCATTCGGGTTGGGCGCACCGCTGACCTTGGGGCTGGCGGTTTTTGCCGAGGTGGTTTGCCCACTGTTGCTGCTTTTGGGTGTTGCCGCGCGCCTGGCTTGCCTGCCGGTGCTGGCAGTGTTGCTGGTGGCGCTGGTGGTGGTGCACCCGGACTGGACGCTAGAGCAGGGGCAGTTTGCCTGGTTGCTGGTGGCACTTTACGGCGGGTTGGCGTTGACTGGGCCTGGGGCGTATTCGGTTTCCGGGTATTTCTGGCGGGGCAAAGCAGCCCCGGCAATCTAACTGCTCCCCGGCCGGTACTGCAGGGCCTCGGCTAGATGAGCCCGGCCAATCGCCTCGCAACCCTCCAGGTCTGCCAACGTTCGTGCCACCTTCAACAAGCGGTGTGCCGCACGCAACGATAAGGTCAATCGCTCACAGGCACCCTCCAGCCAGGCCTGGTCTGCTGGAGTCAACTCACAGTGGCGGCGCAATCCCTCGAGGTTGAGAAACGCATTTGCGCACCCTTGTCTCCGGTGCTGCAGTTCTCGTGCTTCAGCCACCCTGACGGCCACATCGGCACTGGTCTCGCCGCAGGGCTGGTTGTTCAGCGTGGTGCTTTCGCGGGCCACGGTCAGGTGCAGGTCGATACGGTCCAGCAGCGGCCCGGACAGCTTGTTGCGGTACCGTGCGATCTGCTCGGTGCTGCACCGGCAGCGGCCCGTGGGGTCGCCCAGGTAGCCGCACATGCACGGTCGACATAATATCTATGGACAAGCGCTGAAGGCGGCCTAAACCAACGGTTTGGACTGAACATAAAGTGTCCATGGATATCTTGAATGAACGTGGACATCAGACTCGAAAATGTCCATAGGCAATGGGATTTAGTCATTGGCTGGGCAATTGCACTCCACTTGACCGCGCGGAGCATCTAGTTGTAAAAATATTACGCTTCGAGTCAAAATTAACCTTTATTTAAAGTCCTGAGGAATAAATTGTTCCGAGTGTAAGAACAAGCCAGGGTAAAAATCCATCATCGGAACTACGCTTTGTGGGATAGACTTTTCAGCCAGCATAGCGGAAATCACATCTCCAAGGCTGTGAGGTCGAAGTCGAATTTTCTCGGGACGGCCTAGTTGAATATACTTCAACGAATCAACCAATGAGCCCCAGAACAAACACTTTTCACGTACGACACCTCTTTCAAGCCCAGAACACGCAGCCACCTCATCTACAATCACCTCAAACCAATCCGGATTCAGAGAGTTAATGGCAAAATTAGCCTTGGCCTGGATTCCAGCCCAATCCTTGGGGGAAATTATTTTTGCTTCTTCAATAAGTGAGATTATGAGCTCTGTGCAATATGTCATGCGAAGCATCCCGCTCATGAATGAGCGCCATGGCAAGTAACTGGAACGCTTTAGTACTATTGGCAAGTACTCTTGAACTCTTAATAATAGACGTCCGATAAATCCTGCTGCGCGACCTGAGTCAATTGGCAAAACTGTACCTAATACTGTAACCGCACCCAGCGCCAGCATTCCGTTCGCTGATGCGCCATGCCCTCCATCTAAAGGGAGGGTATCACACGCGCTCAACAGAACTATGGGTGGCATCCGTATAGAGTTTCGCAGCTTCCACACATCTATCGCTTCGCCACCAACAACTATGGACCCAACTCCAGTATTGTCAGCAATAGTTCCGTGGCCATCGAATATCATCATGGCGCCGCTAAAGCTGTTAACCGCCAAAACAAATTCTTCAACACTCTCAACATCTACTATTTTACACTTCGGAAAAGCCTTGTGCATGCTTGACAACTTGCTTATCGCATCCTCTAACACAGTGCGAATTCTGTCTCCCTCGTGAAAAGACCTAACTATCAAAACCTCCTCAAAATCTGCTTGAGCCACATTGATATATTGACTTCTTAGGCATTGCTGCAAACTTAGGTTGCCTGGGGTGGCTGAGATCCGACTCACGTCACACCTCAATGTAAGCGGTAAGTCTCGGAGGGGCAGCCATTCAAGAGGAATATCTCCAAGGAGCACCACGCCTGTGAACTCCGGCAAGGTATCGTTGATTAATTTATGGTGCTCCAATGACACTAACGACTTCATAGTAGTTTGAATTTTTTGCGCAAGCTTGCTTGACTTGAATTTAACATGGGGATTTCCGCCCCTAGCGCAAGCCGATAAATTTACAAGGTCACCTTTAATACTATTTATTCTAGATTCCAGTCTAAGTACAGGAGTGAGTTCGGAGGCGTTGAGCAAAGCCAGACTGGTTCCAAATGCTCGCAACTCCATCTGATAAGCTTTCAAAAAAGCTGATATTGTTTTGTTTTTGAGTAAGCCAACCAGGTCTTTTTCGTTATCTGCAATGCTTAGTTTTGTGTAGCCTCCAGGTTTCTTTATTGATTTTACCATCCTGCGAAGTGCACTTATAACCTCTTTGCATTCATCAGCTTTATCAAATAACTCTCTATCTACATCAGCTCTGTGCAGATGCCAAAGGATCGGCTCAACCGTCAAACAAATCTCATTTTCAACTGGCACATCTGCTGCCAATTTTCTACGCAGACTTAGCACTGCCCGACAGGATTTCACAACTGCTGGCACGTACTCCTCAACTCGGTTTACTGCGAGCCTCTTTTCCAGGCTTATCTTTGAATCTATTGATGCAGCGATAATTTCGTTAGGGCGGGTTATACCATGCGCATACCCTGGAAACTGCAGCCTGCTCCAGGGTGGGCGTTTAGGACTAAGCAAATCATGTATTGAATCAGTAAAAATCTCATCAGCCTGCCCACGTTCTTTTAGTTGAGCGGTCCGATGTAGTATGTATTTAAGAAAGCGATCGTTGCTGAAATCCCTAATATCCGCATCAACCTTACCTGACAATGACACATGCAGCCATCCATCCCCCTTCGCATTCATGAATTCTTGCGCAGCTTCGAAGGTCCTATCATTCGACAATAAACACTTATACGTAACAGCACTCATTACTTCTGCGCCGCGCACCAGAGACTCGATCGTTATAGGTATGATTGTGAATGATGTTATTCCGGCAGCTCTTGAAACCACGACAGGTCTACGTTGACACTTGATCTCTCGAATGTCGCACGGCAACATCAAAGAGAGCTCCAACAACTCAGCCGAGAAAAGTATCCCTGGCCAATACGCCATAAAAAATGAAGCTGACTCGCAATCAGCCCTAAAATGGGGTACGTAATACTGAATTCTATACTTCGGATAGCGAGCGTGCTCCTCAAAAAAAATACGCTTCGCTAGATCTAAGTTTTGAATTATTGGAGGCAAGACAGTTCCCCTGTGTCTAGTAGCAACAAATTTTCAAGTTTTTAATCTTAGACAATACACTATCGAGTGTACGCTTTAAGCCTTTCACGCTAGCCAATTGACTTGCTCCTTGAGTTCATCTAATGCAATCTGAATGCGTTCGTCAGGGTTTTCTTCCAGGCTCAGATACAGCGATGCCGCATCTGCTATGTATTGTCTTTCGGTGAGGGACGGATAGGCCCAGATCTCTACCCATTCCTCGATCCTGTCCAACGAATCTATGACTTCGAACGCATCAAGCGCCAGCATGTCGTTGAACACTTTCTTGGTCATTCCCCACACGGCCTGCTTAGGCTCCGCCAACATCGTGTATTTGGCCAGGGCAGTTTCCCCTGCGAGACACACACCGGCCGCCATGGGGAGAGTGTTGCGGGTTATGCCAATTTTCTGTCTGACGGGGGACCGTAGGTATTGCTTGGCCTTTCGGAACACCTCAACTGGTGTCCCGTTGAAGGCATAGGTCTTCCAGTGAAGCTCGCTCTTTGCAGGGGTAATCACCTCACGGGAGGTCAGCTGTTCCACAGCCTTCGAGAGTGTTACCCGGCTGTAATTGAGGTCGCCCAGGAGGGCGTTTGTCGTGAAATAGGCTTCGTCGGTTTTGCCGGCATACAGGCATGAGAGCAGCATGGCTTGGGCCGCAGGGAGCAGGGAGGCCACCTCGCTTTGCTCTCGGCGCAGGCGGAAGCGTTCGCGCAGGTCCAGAGCCATTTCCGGTATGAACATCTGGAAGCTGGGTTGGATGAAGTTGACTTGATGCGTGATGAGGCTACGGCGGTCTTGAATCGTCAATGATCTGCAGACGTAGACTACTACCTGGTTGGTGACCTTGTGCACGAGCTCGATGTGCTTCTGCAGGCTCACGATGCCTGGATAAGCAACCTCATCACGCGAGACCAGCAGCATCATATTGAACGCCGAGTTTTTACCCATCCGCATTCTCAATTCGTAGGTCTTGTAGCTATCCCGGATGGAGTAGGGGACGCGAAGGGGCATCGGCGTTAGGTGCGCTTTTACACCTAGAGCGGACTCGATGTAGGTCTTAGCTTCGTCTTGTAAATCAGGCATGTCCTGGCTTCGTGTAAACTACTTTTTTTCACTGTAAACCATAGTGGTTTACAAGTAAAAAAAGTAGTTTACAGGCCAGTTGTTATGGGAGTGAAAAAGGACCTGTCCCATGACAACGAACGCCAAGAAGCGATACTTAGATCGCTATGTTGGAGACTGCCATGTACCCGAGCACTCGCCGTAACTACACTGATGAGTTCAAGGCTCAAGCCGTTACGGTAGCTGAAAGCGTTGGCAGAACTGAAGCAGCCCGTTAAGACGCTCGACAACAGGGTAGATGCCATGCGCAGGAGTAAGCCGTTGAGCCGCCCTGACCGGACCTGTCTTCTGCATTCGTGCTCACCATCGATACCACCGGATTTGCCATGCACACATTTTGACCATGATCAGCAAAAAACGGACCGAAGCGATCGTTAACTGACGTAATCTTGCCAGTGTGACTTGCATTCACGGGAAGATCTAAGCGCAGATGCCCATCATGGTGAAAATAGAAGCTCAAACAGACACGGAGGGACGGCAGTGCTCAATCATCTTTATAGGTTTCGCCCTGTCAGTAGCCTGCTTGGCGGTACCAGAGAAAGCGAGCTGGAAGGGTGCTATATCTACTTCTCGCCACCGGAAAAGCTCAACGACCCACTGGAAGGACATCGGGAGATCGTATGGAAAGGGGATTCGGTCGTATGGGAGAATTTCTTCCAGCACTTCATGGACTGCTTACTCATTCGAAATACTCAATATTTTACTGGGGAGTTTGAAAATTTAGATTTTCCGATATTTCCAAATTATGACATTCAAGCAGTACCACCTGAAAATTACAAAGAGATCGCCGGTCTTGTATCGAGATTTTTTGACTCGCCAAATGTAAAAAGACATATCGCAGTTTTGGCTTTTAAGGGGCGGGAAGTAAATCAACACGAGCTAATACTGCACCTGCGATCGATTCAATACTTCGCAATGCATATTATTTCTGAAGTGTTAGTTTCCTACAAGCTTGTTGAAAAAGGCTTCGGTATAAATGGCGCTTCGCATGAAGAGTTGCTAGCAGTTTCAACCAACCTTCTAGATTATCTAGAAGGGCTAGGTGACGAGCTGTTAAACGTTGAATTCGATAGTTCTGCGCTGGCATTTTTAAGAAGTGATGACTTGGTAAAAGGTTATGCTAGATCTAAAATAGGCGAATCCAAAAATTGGACACGGCTTTGCATAGATTTTCCAGAAGAGTTTTTGACATCCAGGATCAGGCTCACAACCTCTGAATGGTTCGTAAGCTGTTTTATGGAGAATTGTGAGAACTCGGCAATCTGGGGTACATATGGCAATAACCACCAAGGCGTTTGTCTAAAATTTAAAGTAAACAATGAGGAAGGGCAGCCAGGGATCTCGCTTATGAAACCCGGATTAAAACAGGGCATAAAGTGGTGGACTCAAACCAAATTTCATTTCACTAAAGTATCTTATACAGAAAAGAGCCCTAATCTTGATTTTTTTTGTAGCCTAGCTGCATATGGTGCACAGGAAGTTATAGATAAATGGTATACCGATAAAAATGGAAATGTAAGCTCGAGAAAATCAGATGTCTTCGAGAATCATTCACAATGGCGTGATAATTACCACAGGGACAATTTTAAAAGCCTTACAGTGAAAACAAGGCACTGGTCGAATGAACAGGAGTACAGGCTTATTCTAAAGTCTCAGTTTAACTCCTATCTTAACGAAGAAGATAGGAAGCTTCGTTATAGCTTTGATGACCTGGACGGAATTATATTTGGGATAAAAACAGCGGATTCAGATAAGTATAAGCTTTTAGAAATGGTAGAAAGGATGTGTAAGATAAGAGGTCGCGAAGAATTCACATTTTACCAATCGTTCTATGATTCATCCACGGATGCCATTCGTTATCGGCCTATTGCTCACGTTAGTAAACAAGGTGTTAGAACTCATAGGGACTGAGCACCGAGCACCATCTGAAACGGTGACTGCTCAGAGCGATCCCATCGAAGCTCGAAGAAAACAAGATTTGAAAACCTCTCACCCTTCGAGCTTCCATTCCCTTTCCGATTTCAACCCCGGCGAACTTTCACCCGCTGACAATAATGTGTGTGGAGATGCGAGCACGTCAGATGATCAAATCCGTCGGAAATATCTGGTCATGCCGAAATGCAAATGGGTGAGAAAGTCTCGGCTTACCTGCCTAACTTGGAAATGTTGCTTTTTGGCTTTGTTGCTTGGAGCCGTTGATTTTCCATCGTGAGTTCAAGGATTTTTGAGTCAGCCTCCACTAGCAGAGCCAGGGCATTATCCCGTTGGCTTTTGAGTGCCTCAATTTGCTCCCGTAGCGTCCTATTGCGATTGCGCTGAGCGTAAATTGATTGTGATGGAGAGCGGGGTTGCTCATCACCGTACTGGTTGATCCAATACTGGATCTCCTCAACAAGTGTGGGAAACCTGGCTTTTTTCAAAGCCGATGGATCTAAACCCGCCTCCCTGGCCACGTTATTTTGAGTAACCCGCGTTCCTTTAGGTAATAGGTTCGGTTTACCCCGCTTGAGCCTGTCAAAAGCCTCACGGAATGCTGTCTCGGCACGCCCGCCGCGAGGTGAATTAGGAATTTTTGATGACATCCAAGACGCTCTCTACAGCCTGCAGCTGATAGTTGATTGATATATGGAATGGAGATCCATCTTCGGCATCTCTCGAACGCTTTTGAAGGACGTCCCGCAATTTTAGGATTTGTTGTTTTTTACCCTTATCAATCAGCAGATCAAGACACGGGGGTTTGCCATCGCCACCACCACATCTGCCAACATAATCTATCCCCCCATAGGGGCAGGGCATTGGGTTGGCGCATGCTCCTAGAAGAATTTCGCGGTAACCAATCGCGCCATCTTTCGCAGCCTTTACAAGCTTGTTGTGATCTTTCACGCTGACTAGATTTAAAATTTGGTCTTTTCTCTTTTCGCCATGTGGGCTTACGAAGGTAGAGGTGTTGAGTGCAGAGAAGCTTCTAGCCACTGATTCATACATGGCGCGGATATACTCAGCCTGCGCTTCTTGATTTAAGTTAGCATTGAGATGGTAATACCCATTTCCATAATACCTAGTCATGGCACGACTCGCATGCTTCAGTTGATACTGAACTGAGGGGTCGCTCACAATCCCTGAGGCGCTCATGTTAACCGCCCCCGTGCGCCGAAGCTGATGCCATGCAAGCGGCCAGATTTTACCCACAGCATATTTTGCAGGGGATAATGTTGGAGTGATCAAAAGAGCCCCTACTAAATCGCCTTCCTGGATCTTAAGCTCGTTAGTATCAAATAATCTTGGATATCTGCTTAGAAACATACTGTAATGGAGTTCATGGCAGCGGATATCGGGGGTGGTATCAAATCTGGTACTTCTACGCCATGGCTCGTAAGCTCTAAGTGCAAGAAAAGGATTTTGTTTGTCTTCCTCAGTCAATGAAATATTTGAGTTGAAGGAGGCACACCTGGTCCTAAATTTGCTAACTGAGTTCATTACCTCAATGGCCAAGTTCGAAGATGGGGAGGTGATCCAGTATGCTTCATCGTCCTCGACTGTTTTGTTAGTCGAGCCTCTAAGGAGGTAAATGTCTTCTTTTGTAACCTTGTCTTTTTCAATCACCAAGCAATCGGATCTGAGCGAGGATGTTTCATCGATACGCATTAGCGTAAAATTTAGTAAGTATGCTTTACCGATATTGCTAGCCATTGAAAAATACTGCGACAAGATGGTGGCGCCATTATGTCGGACATCTCCACACCATTTCTCTAGCAGATCCAATATCCCAAAATTTTCGGCGGTGATATAAAAAGGGCCAAATTTATGACCGCTAAATAACTTCGACTTTAAAGCTGGATTGTTTAGTGATACAAAGGGGAGGTTATATTTTGTCAATTGTTGTGAGCATGAAGCTTCCAAGCTTCCGGCGTTTAGAGCATATGCTTGAAGGCAGTATTCCGCACATGCCTCCAAAGCACCTAAGTTATTCCTGAAGTCTTCAAGGAAATCACGGAGTCGACTTAATTGATACAGCCATATCCGGGGCGGGATATAGGCTGTCTGTGATTTTTCATGTGCAGGGATTTTTGACTGTAATTCGGCTATTCCTTTGGCGTCAAGAATGTATACGCCAGAATGCTCGCGTTGCTCCCATAAGGTATGAAGCAGTACGATAAGTCGACGAGCCTGAGACGGCCAGACGACCTTAGAGAAGCTTTCAATAACTTTTGGGAATCGATACAAGTCAGTCGCTAGAATATTGTTCTTTGTGCAGTATGTGAAGATCTGTCTAAAATTTTCATATTGACTCACTAAAGTCCGGATTTCTCTACACGGATTAGGGCCGTAAATCCAAAATGCTACAATGCGTTTGAAGATTTCAGAGTTCTCCGGGCTGATATCTCCGGATCTTTTTCTCTTAGATTCTCCAAAGTTTAGCTTTAGTACAAAGCCTGCCCATGGTGTTAGGTCCCACTCGTTATCGCCATACCTCGCTGTTATTTCACCCTCGGTAGATATGCAGATTGGAAAGTCAGGTGCGGGCGGCCACGCGCTCGGCATAAAATTCACGTCGCTTGGCGATGCCGTGGCTGTAACTATATTCAAGCCAGCAAAAACCATACTCGGCATCACCGCCCTAGCTCCATAAGTTGTATCAGTCCCTCATAGTTGCGATGAAAGCGGCCTTCTCTCATTCTGTTCTCAGATTCTAGCACCCAAGATGTGCGAGGCTCACCACTTTTGGAAAAATGGTTAAGCTTTGTATCTATGCGGTTTATCAGTGTAGTTATGGGGTGATCTTTTTTTGTTTCTTTGGAAGGAACAGAACGATCTAGTTCCAACGCTTTTAGGTATTTATAGGTAGCTAAGGACCACACGTAATCTTCGCTATCTACATCGCGTTGGTATTCGCAGAAAAGGCAACCTGCAGGTGTTGAGCAATCAGGCTTATAGGCTCCATCCAATAACGTGCCCGACATGATGGGATGAACTGGTGCTATACACATTCCGGGCCCCACTGACGCGACAGCTGGATCGGTCATTCGATAGAATCGAGATATCTCTACAGCCGCTGCTTGGTGATGTGGCTCCTCATATATATGTAGCAAGGTTTCTTTTGTATGCTGGGCCATTTCAGCCACGAGGTCAGGACTGCGACTTTTCCGAAGTAACCAATTGATTCTAGACTTGCGCAAGGCCATAGGGCGGAAATGTTTTATTCCTAGTGTTCTGCACCGAGAAATAATACCCTGAAATGTTGGAAAGCTACCCTCGACGGGTATCTTGTTTGAGTACACAAAGGGGAACAATCGGTCGTCGTCAGCGACCCCTAAAATTTTAACCCATTCTAGGTATCTCTTGAACAGTGGTACATATTCTTTGAATATTACAAACTCAGCTTCTCCGCCCAGACGCCCCTTGTAGACTCTGTAAACTACCACGTCATCCCCATCAGTCTTATATCTAAAACTTCCAACTTTCAGTCTTGCGGCTTGGGAAAGATTCATTCCGGTCTGGGATATGAAAATTAAAATCTCGACCTCTATCCGGAGGTTTACCAGGGATTTCCGCTTTTCAAAAACCAGATGAGGTGGAATTGCCGCTCTGCGCTCTAAAAATCTATTTTTTTCTGAGGTGGCTTGGCAGGAATCTTCGATTTTTCTGTTTAGCAGCCCCGGTTGTTCAGTAAGTACATCGCCGGATTTTAATTTTATTAATAACGGCAGAGGTCCAGTCATCGCTTCTACCGTTAAGTTATTTGATAGATCCATTAATAAGCTGCCGAACCTAAAGAGCTCCTCTAAGTTTTGTTTGTCAGCCTCTGTGCCCAAGGCTCTATTTTTTTTTGAGCTCACCCTAAGCCTAGTTGTGGTTAGAAGGCCGACAGTGAGCCGGAGGCAAGGCTTTAGTAGGTTGTCAATCGTTTTTGCCTGCCTGTAGGCGGTCATATTTTTTAAGTCTCGATTGACCCGCACTCTCTGGATCAAGTGTTCTACCCAAGATTGGTAGGACGCAGCGACTTGCTCTATAGTCGCCTGGGAAGTGTTCTGGTCACACCATGAGAAAAATGTGCGCAAAGTTCGGATTCTGGTTTTGACAGTAACTTGCTGAACGCCACGGACTATCTGTGCGCTTAATTCGTCATGCAATGCCTGAACCAGCGGGAATCGCTTAGCGTCAGGTAGGCCGAAATGGCCAGCCTCAATCAATTTCATAACCTTGTCAGCGGGGGCTTTAGAGGCCCCGATGTAGAGCAAAGAAGCGAGGTCAAACTTAGCTTCATGCGTGCCATAGGGGAGCGCTGGAAAGGTTAGGTCTAGAATTTTACTCATTGCCGAATGCATCCGAGCCGGCTATTCCTAAGAAGTCACGTGTGAAAGCGTCCGCTATTTCTGACATAACTTCCATCTTCTCGATGAAGCGAATATAGGTGAGGGAGGTTTTTTCGCTTTTATGTAGCAGTGCTTGTCTAACCAGTTGAATAGCCGTGCTAACTGTGCCGTGTTTTAATGCAATTCGAGCGAGTTCAGTTGCGAAAGTGCACCTACTTTGATGAAATCGGAAGTTCCGAAAGGCACTGATCCCATTTGAAATTCCGTCTTTTCGCAGCCTGCCCAGTTGTACACTGATACCGCGACTAGCATTGCCATCTCCGTGGCCGAAAGCTTTCCCGTAACGACTCAGGAAGATCACATCGCGGCTATCAGGGGCAGCCTGGCTCTGGCGGGCTAACCTTCGTGTCGAGTAAATGTATTCATTCAAAAGCTTCAGATCTTCGTCGCTGATCCAGATCTGACCTGTAACACCAAACTTAGTGTGTACTGGCGGGTGCGCTCCTGGGCCAACTGCAAGCTTGTTGAAACCTGGGAACATGGGATCAGGCACGGCCCGCTTAATTGTGGCGATCCTCAGATCACATAGTGTGCCTATCCGCATCCCTGTGCCGAAGCCGAGTCTCAATATAAGGTAGAGCTCATAATTCCCATGTATCAAAGCGAAGCTGACCACCTGACTGGCAGCCTCTGCGGTAAGTGGGATGAGCCCATCTTCAAGCTTTTCTCCCTGAGACTTGCGATTTGGGATCGCTAAATTTGTGGTCGCGACCATCATCGTTCTAGCAAAACCGAACTCATCCACCAGCCGGACGCCGACTTGCTCGTCAGTCCACATGGGCCATTCTGTAGACAGCAACCGGGACGCTGCCAACCACTTATAGAATCTGACAACTGCCGCCATGCGTTGAGACGCCGTAGACGGTGCCAGCTCTCCGCAATCTCTAGCCGCGATCAGGTCGCCTCGGAACCTCACTAAGCATCGATCTGCCTCACGCGCCGGAAAATGCCACCACTGAACATTTTGTCGCTCTAGCCATTTGGCATAAGCATGAAGGTGGGTGATCGAAGATAAAGTAGTTTTCGAGTCGGTACTTTTGCTCGCCTGCTCGAATGCCCAAAGGTTCGCCTCTCTCCACGGGGTCTGGTCAGCCCAAACGATTTGCGGGAGTGACTCGATGATGTTCTTAGCTGACGCTGGTGTTCTGTGCAACTCACCGTCTAGCAGCTTAATTTGGGTGGGGGTGTAGCGAATTCTTTCTAGGGTTGCCATTTAGGTGTGAGGGTCTAAATGTCCATGGGGCGCACAATGTAGACTATGTCTGTCCACGTCGTCCATGTCGACCGTGCAAGGGCAGGGGTTCATGGCGGCTACCAGCTGAAAGCGTGCCGGGAAGCGCACCTTGTCGCGGGCCCGGGCAATCACGATTTCGCCCGACTCAAGCGGTTCGCGCAGCACTTCCAGCACGCGCCGTTCGAACTCTGGTAGCTCATCCAGAAACAGCACACCGTGGTGGGCCAGGGTGATTTCGCCCGGTTGCGGCCGGCTGCTGCCTCCGACCAGTGCCGGGCCGGAGGCGGAATGGTGAGGATGGCGAAAAGGCCGTTGTGGCCAGCTGTTCAGCGGTGCATGCCCGCTGACCGACTGAATGGCCGCTACTTCCAGCGCCTCGTGCTCGTCCAGCGGCGGCAGCAGACCGGGCAGGCGGCTGGCGAGCAAGGTCTTGCCGGTGCCCGGGGGGCCTGTGAACAACAGGTTATGTGCCCCGGCCGCTGCCAGTAGCAAAGCCCGTTTGGCTGCCAGTTGGCCCTGCACTTCGCTCAGGTCCGGGTAGGGGCGTTGATGCAGGACCAGGCCATTGGCAGCGTACGGTGGCAGCGGCACCTGGCCATTCAGGTGGGCGACCAGCTCCAGCAGGTGCCCCACTGCATACACCACCAGTCCACCCGCCAGGCTGGCTTCCTCGGCATTTTCCCGTGGTACCACCAGCGCCCGGCCTGCCTCTCGCGCTGCCAGTGCCGCGGGTAGCACGCCCTGCACCGGGCGCAGTTTGCCTGACAGCGCCAGTTCGCCCAGGCATTCGACCTCGGCGAGGGTGGCAACCGGCACCTGGCCGTCGGCAGCCAGGATGCCCAAGGCAATGGCCAGGTCGTAACGCCCGCCATCCTTGGGCAGGTCGGCAGGGGCGAGGTTCTGGGTAATGCGCCGCTGCGGGTAGTTCAGCCCGGAGTTGACGATGGCGCTGCGCACCCGGTCCTTGCTTTCCTTGACGGTGGTTTCCGGCAAGCCGACCAGGGTGAGATGGGGCAAGCCATTGGCCAGGTGGGTTTCGACGCTGACTGCCGGTGCCTGCACACCCACCTGGGCGCGGCTATGGACGAGGGCTAGGGACATGGACGCTCCGTTGTCGCTGGAAAGGGCCGCTTCCTGCGGCTGGGGCAAGGATAGCCAGCGCCGTGCCTGGGTGGCGCAAGAAGTGTGCGTCATGGTTTTTCAGGGCAGGGACTTTCCCTGTATTTTCAGGCAGATTGGCAAGAATGGATCCAATTGCCTTTGCGCAGGCGCCTGCTATGACTTAGTGTTGTTGGGCAACTGCCGTTGCCATGGGATGGTACTGCGGTTTCTTTCAAATGGACTTGAGGTATTGCGCCGTGCAAACGCTCGCCCGCACGCGCCAGGTTATCCGCGAACTGGTGCAGGCCAATTCATTCATAGAACTCACCCGCTTTTTCGACAGCCTGGAGGCGCAATGGCACCAAGCCCCGCCCGGCGAGTTTCCCGCCTACATGGCGGCCCTCGAGGGGCACATGCTGGTCGACCAGGGTAGCCAAGGCGACAGGGCGCTGAGCCAGGTGCTCAAAGCCTGGATCGATGCCTGCCCCAAGGCCTACCACCCGCAGGTGGTAATGGGCCTGCATTGCTTCCACCGCGCCTGTCAGGTGCAGGGCGGCGGCCAAAGCAACGCGGCGCGCGTGCTGGCCGTGGAGCAGATTTGTGAACGCGCGACGGCGCACTTGCTCCGCGCCATGGACCGTTCTGCCCAGCCTGTGGCAGCGGCCATTGGTATGCTGCGCATCAGTGCGCAATTGCGCGAGCCCGGCTGGTTGGTCGAGCTGTTCCAGGGGCAGCCCGCCCGCTACAGGCCCAGTGCCCATACCGATGTGGAAGTGCAGGAGGCTGCGGCCCCATTGCTGGTGAAGCATGGGCTGCTGCCCCTGGCCGAATTGCCACGGGCATTGCCGGCATGCCTGAGCAGGCGGGTCGATCACGAGAACGACGCCCCCCGCTATTACTGGCTGCGCCATGCGCTGGTCGCCCGCCCGGGTTGCTTCGAAGCGATCCAGGCCCTCGCCGAATACTTGCTGCCCCGTTGGGGCGCCAGCTTCGATGCGCTGGAGCTATTGGCCAATGGACCCTTGTGCGAGGCGTGGGACGACGCGTTGCGTAATGCGTTGCGCTGGATGGCCGTCGAAGACCGGCTGAAACTGCCCCATGGCGACCAGGTGCAGGCCGTCGCGGATTGGCAGCAGCTGTTCGACGCCTGGTTGCAACGCCTGCTAAGGCCCAGGGAGCGCGCTGTCGTGCTGGCTTGGCGAGCCGCGCTGCGCAGCAGTGCCTTGCAGGACCCTGTCGGTGGTATGCGCGACTTTACCGCGAGCTTTGCGTGCAACGCCGATCACGGCGCAATCCGCGCCATGGGCGTGCCGTTTCGCTGTCTGGTCGAGCTGATACTGCGCGATGGCATGCCAGACGAACAACAGCTGTTGCGCACCGCCATCGAGCGCCTGTGTGAAGGTCGCTCGCATGCTGGCGCCTGTGCACTGCGTGCTGTCGGGCATCGTTTCGGCCTCTGGGGGATGCTGCGCTCGGCCGAGCAGGCAAGGGTATGGTCGCAGGTGGCGGTGAAACTCCAGCGCGCGGGCCAGGTATCGGGCCTCGAGGTGCTTGGGGCGGCGCGGCTGCTGTGGGCAGCCAACCGGCATGAGCTGGCCTGTTACCTGTATGAGCGCTGTGCCGAGCTGAACCTGCCGGGGGCTGCCCTGGGACTGTACGAGCTGCACAGCGGCGGCCTTGGCAACACCCCGGCGCACTATCTGGATGACGAGGCGGCAGAGCACTGGCTGCTGCGTGCGGTGGAAACAGGCAGCCGGCAAGCCAAGTACAACCTGGCCTGCTTGCGCATGGAGGGTGATGAGGACCTCAACGAGCGCGGTGCCATGCTGGCCGTCAGGCGCCTGCTGGTCGACGCGCTGGGCAATGCACAAACCAATGCACGCGCGCGCTTGCACCTGGGGATTCTGTTGCGCCAGTTTGGCGAAACACAGGAACGGGCCGAAGCGGTCGCCTACCTGTCGAGCCTGGTCGAGCACCCGGACCCGTGGATTGCCGGGCGTGCCAGCGCCGAACTGGGGTTGGCCTGGATGCAGGGGCGCGGCACCCGCAAGCAGAGCCGTTTTGCCGCCATCGAATGGGCCAACCGTGCGGCCGCTTTGCAGCCAGGGGACTCGGTCATCGAGGATATCCAGGCCGAGATACTCAACTCACACAACCGGGTGAAAACCCTGTTCACTCAGTGCGGTGCGGCCCTGTTTCGCGGCACCCTGCATGCCAGTGAGCTACCGCCGAAACAAGCGGCGTCCCGGCTACCTCGACTACGGGCCTCGGCCTGATTCAGGCGCGCACATAAACCCAGGCAGTCAGGCCCGAGGCAAGGGTGACGGCGACACGCTTGTAGTCGGCGACTTCATAGCGGTCTGCCGCCGCCAGCTCTTCCTCGCTGATCTGGAAGACCATGCCGGCCACGCTGTCATCGGCCTGGCTGCTGGGTGACACGATGGGGTGATGGGACTTGCCGCTGGCCGCCAGTACGGCCGGGTCGGTGATTTCGACCCAGTCCTGGCGGTAGCCCGGCATGCGGTCGGCCTGGCCGTTCAGCTCACGGCCGAAGTTGGCCAGTTGCACGGCCTTGTCCTGCAAGGTGCCGTAGGAAAACAGCAATACCGGGTGGGCGCTGGAGGGCTGCATTCACTCATCCTGTGGGGTCGGGTTCAGCCGTGCTTCCAGCTCGGCTACTTGTTTTTCCAGGGCCTCGAGGCGTGCGCGGGTACGCGCCAGCACAACCATCTGGCTGTCGAATTCATCGCGGCTGACCAAGTCCAGCTTGCTGAAGGCACCTTGCATCAGCACCTTGAACTGGCTTTCCAGCTCTGCGCGGGGCTGGGCGGTATCGCCGCTGAACAGGCGGGAGGCCTGGTCGCTCAGGGCATCGAGAAGGGCTTTTGGCGCGAGCATGGGGCTGTCCACTGAAACTGAGAATGGCCGGCAGTGTAGCACGGGCCATTACGCGGCTTGGGCCACACGCCTGCACGTTTTTCGCGCAGCGCGCCCTGCTGGCGCGCACCGAAAATGTGCATGTTTTCCATGCTGGCGACTGGCCAATCCCGACTGATTTGCATAACTCACTGTTTTTCGGTGCTTTGCCGGAACTGGCAAGGTTTCTGCAAAGACCTGTACGAGCCATGCACTGATGCAGTTCCTTGTGACCAGGCAGTGCGCACGCGGAGCCGGATGCCGACGACGCGTTACAAAGCCAACCGCTGCGCTTAGACTTGAGACGGGTTTGTTTTCCTGGGGCAAGTCCACCAAATCGGGAGAGAGTTTCATGAAGCTAGTCACAGCCATCATCAAGCCGTTCAAGCTGGACGACGTGCGCGAGTCGCTGTCGGAAATCGGCGTGCAGGGCATCACCGTCACCGAAGTCAAAGGTTTCGGTCGCCAGAAGGGCCACACCGAGCTGTATCGCGGTGCTGAATATGTGGTCGATTTCCTGCCCAAGGTGAAGATCGATGTCGCCATCGATGACAAGGACCTTGATCGGGTAATCGAAGCCATCACCAAGGCAGCCAACACCGGCAAGATTGGTGACGGCAAGATTTTCGTGGTGAATCTGGAGCAGGCGATCCGTATCCGTACCGGCGAAACCGATACCGACGCGATCTAAGCAGCAACAAAGCCTCACCAAACCCAAAGCCCCAGGAGAAAACAACATGACTCTGCGTAAGATCGCAGGGCTAGGAGCCCTATTGTCCCTCGTCATGCCCGGGCTTGCCCTGGCAGAGGAAGCTGCCCCAGCGCTGAACTCCGGCGACACCGCCTGGATGCTGACCGCAACGGCGCTGGTGCTGTTCATGACCATTCCGGGCCTGGCCCTGTTCTATGGCGGTATGGTGCGTTCCAAGAACGTGCTGTCGGTGATGATGCAGTGCTTCGCAATCACCGGCCTGATGAGCATTCTCTGGGTCGTCTACGGCTACAGCATGGCCTTCGATACCACCGGTATGGAAAAGGGCGTGCTCAACTTCAACTCCTTCGTCGGCGGCTTCTCCAAGGCCTTCCTCAGTGGCGTCACGCCCGAGAACCTGACGTCGGCCACCGCGCTGTTCCCTGAGGCGGTGTTCATCACCTTCCAGATGACCTTCGCCATCATCACCCCGGCGCTGATCGTGGGTGCCTTCGCCGAGCGCATGAAGTTCTCCGCGATGCTGGTGTTCATGGGCATCTGGTTCACCCTGGTGTACGCGCCGATCGCGCACATGGTGTGGAGTGGTGACGGTGCACTGATGTGGGACTGGGGCGTACTGGACTTCGCGGGCGGCACCGTGGTGCACATCAACGCCGGTATCGCAGGCCTGGTCTGCTGCCTGGTGCTGGGTAAGCGCAAGGGCTACCCGACCACCCCGATGGCCCCGCACAACCTGGGTTACACCCTGATGGGCGCGGCCATGCTGTGGATCGGCTGGTTCGGCTTCAACGCAGGCTCCGCTGCTGCCGCCAACGGCACCGCCGGCATGGCCATGCTGGTCACCCAGATCGCCACTGCCGCTGCTGCACTGGGCTGGATGTTCGCCGAGTGGATCGGCCACGGTAAGCCAAGTGCCCTGGGCATTGCCTCGGGTGTGGTTGCCGGCCTGGTCGCCATCACCCCGGCTGCAGGCACCGTGGGCCCGATGGGCGCCCTGGTGATCGGCCTGGCTTCGGGTGTGATCTGCTACTTCTGCGCGACTACCCTCAAGCGCAAGCTGGGTTATGACGACTCGCTGGACGCCTTCGGCGTGCACGGTATCGGCGGCATCATCGGTGCCATTCTCACCGGCGTGTTCGCAGCCCCGGCGCTGGGCGGCTTCGGTACTGTCACCGACATCGGCATGCAGGTCTGGATCCAGGCCAAGGGCGTGATCTTCACCGTGGTCTACACCGCCATCGTCACCTACGTGATCCTCAAGGTGCTGGATGTGGTGATGGGCCTGCGGGTCAACGAAGAAGAAGAGTCGGTCGGCCTCGACCTGGCTCAACACAACGAACGCGGCTACAACCTGTAACTGCGACGCGGTAAAAATTTGCCCGGCTTGCCGGGCATTTTTTTGCCAGATTTTTAGCATTTCCCGCATGGCAAACGGTTTATCCATCACGTTCGCGACGTAGGTAGAAAACTTACAAGTCGTAGGGTATTTATGGTGCTTTGCTTTTTCCACGGGCGCGCTAGAATGCGCGCCGAAGGGTGTTTTACGAGTAGTCCACACACTTCTCCAGCCTTTGCTAGGCTTGCCAATAGCGTGTGGCCAGCAGGGGCTTATGGATTTTGTCAGGTCCTGCCAGGAGCAGGGCCTGCTGGGTGCCGCCTCCCATCAGGAGCGCCGACCCAAGGGCAGTGGCCTAACCCACGGCCAGTTGAATTTTCACTGGTGGCTGCCGGTCTACGGCTGCACTGGTCTATAACTAACCTGCTTTTCGCAAGTCATGAGGTAGAACATGAGCGACGACGATCTGGAAAACGACGACCTCGAAGTAGGCGACGAAGACGAGGGTGATGAAGGCCTCGAAGTGGCAGCTGACGACGGCGCCGAAGACGCTGGCGATGACGACAGCAGCCCGGCACCCACTGCCAAGGGCAAATCCAAGGCGGCGGTCTCGGTAGACGAGATGCCGAGCATGGAAGCCAAGCAGAAAGAGCGTGATGCATTGGCCAAGGCGATGGAAGAATTCCTTTCTCGCGGTGGCAAGGTGCAGGAAGTCGAGGCCAACGTGGTCGCCGACCCGCCCAAGAAGCCGGACAACAAGTACGGCAGCCGCCCTATTTGAGTGGCTGATCGCAAAAAAGCCCGCCGTCGCTGCGGGCTTTTTTGTGTCTGCAAGATTCGGGTTGCCTGTACTGGCCCTATCGCCGGCAAGCCAGCTCCCACAAGATTACCGTAGGCCTAAGCCTTGCGATGTCCCTGTGGGAGCGGGCGTGCCCGCGAATGGGCCGCGTAGCGGCCCCTGTCAGCGCCAGCGCGCAAGCACGTCGGGCAGCTGCGACAGCCGCTGGATCTCGGCATCCGGCGCCTGCTCGCCCGCCCAGGCCTTGCCCTGTGGGTTGAACCACACCGCCCGCAGCCCGGCGCGTTGGGCGCCGGCAATGTCATCGCCAGGGTGGTCGCCGATGTGCACAGCCGCGCTGGCGTCCACTTCGCCACGGCGAAGGGCTTCCAGGAACGGGGCCGGGTCTGGCTTGCCGATGCCAAGGTCCTCGGCGCACAGGGCAAAGCGGAAGTAGTCCGCCAGCCCCAGCCGGCTTACGTCGGCGTTGCCGTTGGTAACCACACCCAGGGTGTACTGATGGCGCAGCATCTCCAGCACCGGCTGCACCTCGGGGAAGATCTCTACCTGGTGGCGGGCATGCAGGAACACTTCAAAACCTTCATTGGCCAGCTCCTGCGCGTGTTTTTCGCTGTAGCCGACTTCTTCCAGGGCATGGAACAGCACGCGCCGGCGTAGGGCGCTGATGCGGTGCTTGAGGCCGGGCTCGGCCTGCACCAGGCGCTCGCGGATGGCAAACAGGTGCTCTACCGGCACACCACCCAGGATCGGGGCGTTGGCTTCCAGCCAGTCGCGCAGCATGACTTCTGCACTGGCGATGACCGGCGCGGTGTCCCACAGGGTGTCGTCAAGGTCGAAGGTGATCAGCTTGATGCTCATGAGTCTGTGCCTTTGCTGCGTTTGGCCCGAGGGTGGGCGCTGTCGTACACCGCGGCCAAGTGCTGGAAGTCCAGGTGGGTGTAGATCTGGGTGGTGCTGATGTCGGCATGGCCGAGCAGCTCTTGCACCGCGCGCAGGTCCTGAGACGACTCCAGTATATGGCTGGCGAAGGAATGGCGAAGCATGTGAGGGTGCAGGTGCTGGCCCAGCTCGCGTTCGCCGGCTGCCTTCACCCTTCGCCGAACGTCACGGGGGCTGATGCGGTTGCCCTGGCGGGTGATGAACACCGCGCGATCGCGCGGGTTACCGATGCCGCGCAGGCGATACCAGGCCTGCAACGCCTCACGGGCCTTGCGGCCCACCGGCAGCACGCGTGCCTTGCCGCCTTTTCCCAGCACCTGTACCAGGCCGGCGGCCATGTCGAGGTGATCGAGGTCGAGGTTGGTCAGCTCGGACAGGCGCAGGCCCGACGAGTAGAGCAGTTCCAGGATGGCGTGGTCACGGCGGGCGAAGAAGTCGTCGTCGACGCCGCCATCAAGCAGCTGCTGGGCACGGTCGGTGTCCAGCACCTTGGGCAGCCGTCGCTCACCTTTGGGCGCGCTCAGGCCGGAAGCCGGATCGTGCTGGCACAGGCCTTCGCGGATGAGGTAGCGGTAAAGGCCGCGTACTGCCGAAAGTAGCCGTGCCAGGCTGCGCGAAGACTGGCCGTGGTGGTGCAGGCGGGCGATCAGCTGGCGCAACGGCTGGATTTGCAGCGTTTGCCACTCGGTAATGCCGTGCTCCTCGCAGTAGGCCATGACCTTGTTCAGGTCGCGACGGTACCCCAGCAGGGTGTGCTCCGACACCTGGCGCTCGTTGCGCAGGTGTGCGCAATAAGCCTCCAGTTGGCGCTTCATCAGCGTACCGGGCGCAGGGTTTGGGTTACCCGTGGCACAACGCGGCCCAGCACCTCGGCAATGTAGCCGAGGAACAGGGTGCCGACACTGCTCTTGTAGTGTTGCGGGTCGCGGCTGCCGATTGCCAGCACCCCATGCAGCCCTTGGTACTCAAGGGTAGCGACGGCGCTGGAGCCCACTTCTCGGCGCTGTTCCTCACCGAAAAGAAAGGCCAGCTCGTGCTCGCGCAGGTTGCCACTGACCGTCTTGCCACCGCCCAGCAGGGCACCGATGGCTTGTTGCGCCTCGGTGTTGCTGACCCAGCGCCCGACCGGCGCGACGTTGTCGCCGAACAGGATCAGGCTGACGAAGGGCACCTGGAACTCCTGGCGCAGGCTGTCCTCGACGGCCATCACCACTTCTTCCAGGCTGCCAGCATCGAGCAGGTCAAGGATCAGCCGGCGGGTCTTGTCGAACAGCCGGTCGTTGTCGCGGGCCACGTCCATCAGTTGTGACAGGCGATGGCGCATCTCGATGTTGCGGTCACGCAGCAGCTTCAGCTGGCGCTCCACCAGCGAAACGCTGTCGCCACGCTGGTGCGGGATGCGCTGCTCGATCAGCAGCTCGTCGTGCTCGGCGAAGAAGGTGGGGTGGGCGCGCAGGTAGGCGACCACCGCCTCGGCATCGAGCTCGACGGACTGCGTGGGTACAACCTTGGGCTGATCGGTCATGGCGTTTACTCGCTTAGAGACGAACCTGTCCTTCGTAGACGCGTACGGCCGGGCCGGTCATCAGCACGGGCTTGCCGGGGCCGGCCCATTCGATGTGCAGGCGGCCGCCGGGCAGGTCGAGGGACACCGGGGAGTCCATCCAGCCTTGGCTGATCGCCGCCACGGCTGCGGCGCAGGCGCCGGTGCCGCAGGCCTGGGTTTCGCCCGCGCCGCGCTCCCACACGCGCAGGTTGGCGCGGTGGCGGTCGATGACCTGGATGAAGCCGGCATTCACCCGCTGCGGGAAGCGTGGGTGGTTTTCGATCTTCGGGCCCAGCTCATGCACGGGGGCAGTATGCACGTCGTCGACGCGCAGCACCGCATGCGGGTTACCCATGGACACGGCAGCAATCGAATGCAGCTGGCCGTCGACTTCCAGTGGGTAGTTCAGCGCCTGCTCGTCAGCGATGAAGGGGATTTCGGCAGGGACGAAGCGCGGTGGGCCCATGTCGACACTCACCTGGCCGTCGTTCTGCACGTCCAGCACGATAATGCCGCTCTTGGTTTCCACCCGAATGCGCTTTTTCGCGGTCAGGCGCTTGTCCAGCACGAAGCGGGCGAAGCAACGGGCACCATTGCCGCACTGCTCGACCTCGGAGCCGTCGGCGTTGAAGATGCGGTAGCGGAAGTCCACTTCCGGGTTGTTCGGCGCCTCGACGATCAGCAACTGATCGAAGCCGATGCCGGTGTGGCGGTCACCCCATTGCTTGGCGTGCTTGGGCTGGATGTGCGCGTGCTGGCTGACCAGGTCGAGGACCATGAAGTCGTTGCCCAGACCATGCATCTTGGTAAAACGCAGCAGCATGGGCTTACTCCGGCAGCAGGCTTTCGCCAGCGTACAGTTCGGCGATGGTCTCGCGGCGGCGTACTTCGAACGCCTGGTCGCCGTCGACCAGGATTTCAGCGCAACGGCCACGGGTGTTGTAGTTGGAGCTCATGACAAAACCATAGGCGCCCGCGGACTGTACGGCCAGCAGGTCACCTTCGGCCAGGTTCAGTACTCGGTCCTTGCCCAGGAAGTCGCCGGTCTCGCAGATCGGGCCGACCAGGTCGTAGGCACGGCCTTCACCGGCGCGTGGCTTGACCGCGCTGACACCCATCCAGGCCTGGTAAAGGGCCGGGCGGATCAGGTCGTTCATGGCTGCATCGATGATGGCGAAATCTTTGTGCTCGGTGTGCTTGAGGTATTCCACGCGGGTCAGCAGCACGCCAGCATTGGCCACGATGTAGCGGCCCGGCTCGAACACCAGGGCCAGGTCGCGCGTGCCTACGCGTTCGCGGATGGCCTTGATGTAGTCGGCCACCAGCGGCGGTTGTTCATCGCGGTAGCGCACGCCCACACCGCCGCCCAGGTCCAGGTGGCGCAGGTGGATGCCGCATTCGGCCAGGCGGTCGACCAGCACCAGCAGGCGGTCGAGGGCGTCGATGAACGGCTCTACGGTGGTCAGCTGCGAGCCGATGTGGCAGTCGACACCGACCACTTCCAGGTTCGGCAACTGCGCGGCGCGCACATAGATGGCCTCGGCGTCGGCAATGGCGATGCCGAACTTGTTTTCTTTAAGGCCGGTGGAAATGTACGGGTGGGTGCCGGCGTCGACGTCCGGGTTGACCCGCAGCGACACCGGGGCCACCTTGCCCATCTCGGCGGCCACCACTTGCAGGCGCTCCAGCTCGTCGGTGGATTCGACGTTGAAGCAGTGCACGCCCACTTCCAGGGCGCGGCGCATGTCTTCTCGGGTTTTGCCAACGCCGGAGAACACCACGCGGTCAGCGCGCCCGCCAGCGGCCAGCACGCGCTCCAGCTCACCGCCGGAGACGATGTCGAAGCCTGCGCCCAGGCGCGCCAGTACGTTCAGCACGCCCAGGTTGGAGTTGGCCTTGACCGCGAAGCACACCAGGTGCTCAGCGCCTTGCAGGGCGTCGGTGTAGCTGCGGTACTGGGCCTCGATGTGGGCGCGCGAGTACACGTAGGTCGGGGTGCCGAACTGTTCGGCGATGGCCGACAGGGCCACCCCCTCCGCGAACAGCTCACCGTCGCGGTAGTTGAAAGCGTTCATCTGGTTTCCTTACTGCGCAGGCGACTGCTCGGGCTCGGACTGCAGCTCGGGCTGCTGTTCTTGTACCGGGGCCGGCTTGGCTTTTGGCTGGTGCTGATGTGCTTTGTGCGCTTTGCCGTTATCGCCGTCTTCAGGCAGATACAGCGGGCCCTTCTGGCCGCAGGCAGAAACGAGGCAGGCAACAGCGACCAGCGCCGCGAAGGAGGAAATCAGGCGCTTCATGGGTGAAATCCTTAGAAAAATGCAGTATTGCGCCCGAGTATACCGAGCGACCGGCGGCTTGCCTATGCAAGGGCCGGTCCGCCGGGCGGGCTATTCTTGGCGCCTTCAATGGCTAAACTTTGCATTCGGCGCCAAGCGCCCGTATCTTGCCCGGCTTGCCTGTAACGCAGCCAATTTCGAGGTTCCTGCAATGAGTTTGAGTGAAGCGCGTTTCCATGATCTGGTCGACGCGACCCAACAGGCCCTGGAAGACCTGTTCGACGAGAGCGGCCTGGACCTGGACATGGAGAACTCCGCCGGTGTCCTCACCGTCAAGTTCGAAGGCGGCGCCCAGCTGATCTTCAGCCGCCAGGAGCCACTGCGTCAGCTGTGGCTGGCCGACCGTTCCGGTGGCTTCCACTTCGACTACGACGAAGAGAGCAAGAAGTGGGTGTGCGAGAAGAGCGAAGAACTGCTGGGCGAAATGCTCGAGCGCATTGTCTGGGAGCGGGCCGGCGAGAAGCTGGACTTCGACGAGATCTGACATGAGCGGTGCCCAGGCCCGGCCGCCCAAGCCGCTCTATAGTAACGTCAGCCCGGCGGTGCCATCGCCGTGCATCAGCGTATGTCGGCTGGATGAACAACGGGTGTGCACCGGTTGCCACCGGCATGTCGAGCACATCCGCGAATGGCGCTCGGCCGATGATGAACGGCGCCGGCAGATCTGCCGCGAAGCCCAGGTCTTGCGCGAGCAGGCTAAGGCACACTGAACGCAGGGGCTTGAGTATTTACCCGGCTGTGGTAGTGTCGGGTTCTGCGTCGGTGACGCCAAAGCCTTCTCAAACCCCGCCCTTGGGCGGGGTTTTGCTTTATCTGCACATTGAAAACTGCCTGTTCAAAGGAGTCTGACTGGATCATGAGCACCAAACCTTCCCTCATCCTCACCCGATTGGACGTACAGCGTCTGGAGCGTCTGATCGACAGCCTCGACGAGAGTACGCCGGGTGTGCTCGCCCTGCAGGACGAGCTGGACCGCGCCGAGCAGGTGGTCGGTCACGAGGAAGTGCCGGCAGGCGTGGTGACCATGAATTCCCGCGTGCACTGCCGTGAGGAAGCCAGTGGCAAGGACTACCACCTGACCCTGGTGTACCCGAAGGATGCAGGGCCGGAAGGCAAGGTTTCGATCCTGGCGCCGATCGGTTGCGCGCTGCTGGGGCTGTCGGTGGGCGAGCAGATCGACTGGCCGGCACCGGGCGGCAAAACCCTCAAGCTGAAGCTGCTGGAAGTGGAATACCAGCCGGAAGCGGCGGGCGATTTCGACCTGTAAGGGTCAAGGGGCCGCAAAGCGGCCCCGGCATTTCAGGCGCCTTCCGCCAACACCTGCTCCAAACCCTCATTCAACGCCTGCTCCAGCACCCGCTTGTAGCTCAGGTACACCTGCGTCGCCCCCAGCCGGTCATCCAGCAGCTCGGACAAATCCAGGTCGGTGATGTAGCACCGGTACCGCCCCGCGCCACGCCGCTGCCCGATGATCTGCCGGGCCACCACCGCATACAGCTGGTCGCCATGCTCCAGCTCGGAAAACTCTTGCTGGTCGCAGTACAGCGTCACATGTGCCGTACCCGCCACACCGGCCTGGATGATGGCCTGCACCTCGTAGTAAGGCTGAGCGCTACCCTCGACCGGGGCCGGGCATGGCTCGATGCTGCGCGCCTTGCCAGGGCCGGCAGGCAGCAGTTGTGCGTAGTGGATGTCCAGCGAGGCCGCGCGCTGGCTGTCCAGCGGCAAGCGGGCATCGCGGCGCATCACCACCGAACGCAGGAAGCGCTGCAGCGGCAGCAGCAGGTGCGCTTCGTCGTGCAAGGGCAGGCGTTGCTGCCACAGGGCATTGTATTCATCCAGCACGTACAGATCGGCCCAGCCATCTTGCAGGCGGTAGAACACCTGGATGCACGCCGGCCGGCCTTGCTCCAGCACCAGGCGCAGATCATGGTCCAGCAGGGCGTTGGCATCCAGGTACAGCGGGCTGTAGGCACTGCGCTCTTCGCCCAGGTGGCCGAGCAGTGCATCGTGCTCGGCCAGGGTGGTCAGGCTGATATGCCCGGGTAACAGCTCCAGTACATGGGTGTGCTGGGCAACCTGAAGCAGATAGCGGTGGTTCAGGCCTTGGTCCAGCAATAGCTGCACGGTGTCGAATATTTCCTCCACGCGGTGGCCGATGGCCTGGGCGCGGCTCTGACAGAAGCAACGCACCCGCACCCGTGGCCGGTGGCCGCGCAGCACCGGGCTGTTGAGGAAGTCGCGCAGGCAGCGTACCAGCGCGTGTTCGCCTTCGTAGCGCTGCACCAGCACTTCGTTCCAGCTGTTCAGGGTGACCTGGTCCAGGGTCAGAACCAGGTTCTCGCGCACGCCGGCATAGCTCAAGGCGTCGGTACGCTCGGTGGTCATCAGGATGTTCAGGTCGCGGTGGTGGCGCAGCGGGTCGACGGCGACGTTGACCAGCAATAGCACCTCGTCGGCAACGCTGGGTTGCAGCAGGCGCACTTCGCTGACGATCGATAAGGGCAGAGGGATACTCTGCTGCAGGCAGCCCACCAGGTTGAACAGCTCGTACTCGGTGAGGTCGCTGACGCCCGGGTGCAGTGCCAGGCGCGTGCTGCTGTCGATCACGCCGTTGCGGTGTGCCCAGGCCAGCAGTTCAAGCAGCTCGCGGCAGCGTTTGATCGGGTTGAAGTGTTCAACTTCATGGGTATTCAGGTTGCCGGTGTACAGCTCCCAGTGGTAGCTGCCGGGCTCCCTGCGGTTGGGTGCCTGGACCAGGGTCAGGGTGCCTTCGGCAAGGTCCGGTGCAATACCGGGGTTGATCACTTCGACCTTGCCCGCACGGCGCTCGAAGGCCGCATACAAACGCCGGCCCAGCACATTGAGGTCGCGCTGATCGGCGCGGCTGCTTGCGTTCTGGGTGCGCGCAAACTCGCTGAGGAAGCGATAGCTATGGTTCAGCTCGGCCACCAGTTCGCGGCGTTCGGCTGCCACCTGCTGCACTTTCCATTGGCTGCGGCTGTCCAGCAGGGCCAACTGATGTTCGTCCCAGCCCCACTCGTCGGCCAGGCGCTGTAACAGGCGGCGCTGCCAGCCCTGATTGCGGCCTTGGTCGCTGAGTTTCTTGTTCACCTTCAGATACAGGCTGCGCCGTACCAGTTCCAGGCGCGCAGGCTCGCCACGTTGCAGCAGGTAGCGCTCGATGCGGCGGTAGACCATCACATATGGGTCCAGCTCGTCGAGGTCGAGCTGGTTGGCGAATACGGCTTGTTTGTAGTCCAGGCTCAGGCAGCGCACAGCGGGGTGTTCGCTGGCGTAGGTTTCGGTCAGCAGCAGCTTGAGCAGCGACTTGTAGGGTGAGTCGATACCCTTGAACAACTGCCACAGGCCGGCGCCGACGAACTCGCCTGGCGGTATGTGTGCCAGGTTGCCGAGGTCGAGTGCGTCCTGGCTGCGGATGAAACGCTTGGTCAGCAGGGTTTGGGTGTAGGCGTGGTAGTTGTGTTCCTGGTAGACGGGTACCAGCCACCACAGCGGTGTGCGCCCGGCCAGCCAGAGGGTGGTGCGGTAGAACTCGTCCAGCAGCAGGTAGTGCTGGGTGGTGCCGCAGTCGTCGGAGCCTAGCTGGCCCTCGCGCTGGCCCTGGGCAAAGCCTTGCGTGTCGATCAGGAAGAAGTGCGCCTCGGCGCCCAGGCTTGCGGCCCAGTCCTCCAGCAATTGGCATTTGCGGCGCAGCTCTTCCAGCAACGGCTCGGGTAAACCGGGCGCGTGGCACACCCACAGGTCCATGTCGCTTTGCTCGGCCTGGGCCAGCGAGCCCAGGCTGCCCATCAGGAACAGGCCGTGGATCGGGCGTGGCGGGTTGCCATGGCGGGCCTTGTAGGTGAACGAGCGGGCCAGGCGCTGGGCCTCGACCACCAGGTCGGCGCCTGGCTCGTAGCCCGATACGCCGGCTGGAGTGCTGCCCGAGACGTAACCCGGCAACAGCGGGTGGTTCACATGGAACAGCAGCGGCAGCAGCGTCAGTACCTGTTGCTGGCGCGTCGACAGGCCTTCCATGGCCCGCTGCAGCCGCCCTTGGTTCAGCCGCAGGAAGCGCGTACGCAACGTCGCCAGGACCTTGCGGTCGATGCCTTCGTCCAGGTCTGGGCGGATTTCGTGAGGGTGGTTCATTGCGCACTCGGGCAGGCCAGTGGAGCTGTGGCGAGTTTAGCCTGAGTGGCGGGGTCGGATAAGCGTCAATTGAAATATTGGCGCCATTTTTACAGCGCTTGCCGGGCGGCTGCAGTTTTCACTGAGCTTGAGGCATGATGGGGGCCTTGAATTCATGAAGAGTAGTCCGATGCGTGTATGGATCGATGCCGACGCCTGTCCCAAGGCGGCCAAGGATCTGATCGTCAAGTTCGCCCTCAAGCGCAAGTTCGAAGTGGTGATGGTGGCGGGCCAGGCCGTCGCCAAGCCGGCGTTCTCGATCGTGCGGTTGATCGTGGTGCCAAGCGGCATGGACGCAGCCGACGATTACCTGGTCGAGCACGCTGTGCCGGGCGAGCTGGTGATCTGCAGTGATGTGCCCTTGGCTGACCGTCTGGTGAAAAAGGGCGTAGCGGCGCTGGACCCGCGCGGGCGCGAATTCGACGAGCGCAACATGGGCGACCGCCTGGCGGCGCGCAACCTGTTTACCGAGCTGCGTGAGCAAGGCCAGGTGGGGGGAGGGCAGGCGGCCTATGGCGAGCGCGACAAGCAGGCGTTTGCCAATGCGCTGGACCGGATCATTGCCCGGCTGAGTAAAACTTGATGCGGGGCTGCTTTGCAGCCCCAAGGGTTTACTGGTCACCCTCGTGCGTCAGCTCCAGCACCCGGTCCACCAGCTTGTAGATCCCGCCAGCCGCTTCGCTGATCGATTTGGCCTCCATGTACGCCGGTGTCGTCACCAGCTTGCGCTGGGTATCTTCGACAATATCGTGCACATCGCACTCTTCGTGAGTGCCGCCCATTTTCGTCACGGCCGCCGCCGTGCCTGCGTCGGTACCGATGGTGCAGACCACACCCGGCCCGTAGATTTTCGCCGCCAGTGCCGGCGAGATGCAGATCAGGCCGACCGGTTTGCAGGCGTCGGCAAAGGCTTCGGCCAAGGCCAGTACGTCCGGGTTGACGCTGCAGTTGGCGCCTTCCACGGCAAAGTTGGACAGGTTTTTCGCTGCACCAAAACCGCCAGGCACGATCAGCGCATCGAAGTCTTCGGCCTTGGCTTCCCGGATGTCCTTGACCTCTCCGCGGGCAATGCGCGCCGATTCCACCAGCACATTGCGTGATTCTGGCATTTCTTCGCCGGTCAGGTGGTTGATCACATGCATCTGCGCAATGTTCGGCGCGAAGCACTGCACCTGAGCGCCGCGCTGGTCGAGGCGCAGCAGGGTGATCACGCTTTCGTGGATCTCGGCGCCGTCATACACGCCACAGCCGGAAAGAATCACCGCTACTTTTTTTGTCATGTTCACTACTCCTGAGTCGAGGCGCTAAATGTCCTCTAGTTTGGCAGATGTCGCCATAGGGTTTCCTGCGGGCGCGGCCTAATCTTGTGGGATAACGCTTGAGACCGCGCCCATGGACCTGATACTGCTGGCCGTGCCGTTCTTCTTCGTGCTGATCGCCGTGGAGCTGGTGGCCGACCGTGTGCGCGGCCAGCGCAACTTCACCCTGGCCGATTCGATCAACAGCCTGAGCACCGGCGCGCTGTCGACCAGCACCGGGTTGCTGACCAAGGGCGTGGGGTTGGTGACCTATGCCCTGGCCTTCGAACACTTGGCACTGCTGCGCTTGCCGCCCGATGCCTGGTGGGTGTGGTTGCTGGCCTTCGTCCTGTACGACTTCTGCTACTACTGGCTGCATCGCCTGGGTCACGAACGCAATGTGCTGTGGGCGGCGCACTCGGTGCATCATCAGAGCGAGGAGTACAACCTGACCACCGCACTGCGCCAGACCAGTAGCGGGTTCATTTTCTCGTGGATCTTCTACCTGCCGCTGGCGCTGCTGGGTGTGCCACCGCTGGTGTTCGTCACTGTGGCCTCGCTTAACCTGCTGTACCAGTTCTGGGTACATACCCGGCACATTCCCAAGCTCGGTTGGCTCGAGTGGGTGCTGATCACGCCATCCAACCATCGTGTCCACCATGCGCAAAACCCTGTTTACTTGGATCGCAACTACGGCGGCGTGTTCATTCTCTGGGATCGTCTGTTCGGCACCTTCAAGGAGGAAGACCCGGCTGAGCCGGTGGTATTCGGGGTGACCACGCCGCTGGCCAGCTGGAACCCGCTGTGGGCCAACCTGCAGTTCTATGCCCAGCTCTGGCATGACGCCAGGCGCACCACAAGCCTGTGGGACAAGCTGCGCATCTGGTTCATGCCCACCGGCTGGCGCCCGGCCGATGTGGCCGTGCGCTACCCGCAGGCCAAGCAGGACCTGGCGTTGTTTCGCAAGTTCGAGATTGCCTTGGGCCGTGCGCAACAAGCCTACGTGGCGGCGCAGTTTGTGGTTTATGTGGCCTTGGGCAGCTACTTGATGGACGTGGCCGAACGCGTGCCGGCCGCCGCGCTGGTGCTCGGCTGGTCGCTGATGGCGTTTGGTCTGTTCGTATTGGGAGCGTTGCTGGAAAACCGGCGCTGGGCTGCGCGCCTGGAGCTGGCGCGGCTGCTGTTGAATGCGCCGGCATTGTACCTGGCCGGCGCTTTGGGCTTAACGGTGGTCGCGCCGCTGGCCTGGTTCCTGCTCGTGGTTTACAGCCTGCTCAGCCTCTTGGGCCTGGGCCTGGCCCGCCGCCTTGCGCTCCGCACGCAGGGTGCGGAAGCGCCGACGCAGCCACAGCAGGCCACCCAGCGCCAGGAGGCCACCGAGCACCCATAGCTCGTAACGCTTCACGTTGCCCAGCAGGCCTTCGAGAATGGCGCCGAAGTGGTAGGCAGCGGCGCCCAAGGCTATTGCCCAGATGGCCGCACCAATGCCGTTCAGCAGCAAGTAGCGGCGCGGCGGGTAGCCCGACAGGCCAATGGCCACCGGCATGACGGTGCGCAGGCCATAAACGAAGCGGAAGCTCAGCACCCAGATATCGGGGTGTCGGCGAATGTGGTCCAGCGCCCGGTCACCCATGGCCTGCCAACGCGGCTTGCGCGCCAGGATCCTGCGCCCGTGGCGGCGGCCCATGAAATACCACAGCTGGTCGCCGGCGTAGCTGCCGAAGAAGGCCACCAGGCACACCAGGTTGATGTCCATGTAACCGCGGAACGCAAGGAATCCCGCAAGCACCAGGATGGTCTCGCCTTCGAAGAAGGTGCCTAGAAAAAGGGCGAAGTAGCCGAAATCCTGCAGGAATTGTTGAAGCATTTTCTGAGGTGCTGGCGAAATGAACGCGCAGCCTACCCCTTCGCGCGCGTTCGTGAAAGTGTCCAAATGTGTCTCGACATGAACAATTCCTACTCAGACAATGCCAGAAGCCACGCGCCATGGCTTGCCCTGGTGTGTAACACAGGCGTCATAATGGGCGCTTATCTTGCCGCTCAATTGATGATAGGGCGTTAACGTCCTCAGGAACGCCAGATGAATAACGAAGTGCTCACCCCTGTCGCGATCAAGGATGCCCAGGAGCTCCCAGAAGAGATGGTGCAGACCCCGCCAGACCTGCCGCCTGCGCCCGAGCCGGTAGCGGAGCAGGTGGCCGAGCCTGTGGCCCCGGTGCCTGCCCCCGCGCCCGCCCCGGCGATCGCCGTCCCTGGCCTGGACGACAGCAGCCTGTACATTCATCGCGAACTCTCGCAGCTGCAGTTCAACATCCGCGTGCTGGAACAGGCGCTGGACGAGAGCTACCCGCTGCTCGAACGCCTCAAGTTCCTGTTGATCTTCTCCAGTAACCTCGACGAGTTCTTCGAGATCCGCGTCGCCGGCCTGAAGAAGCAGATCAACTTCGCCCGTGAGCAGGCTGGCGCCGACGGCCTGCAGCCGCACCAGGCGCTGGCGCGCATCAGCGAGCTGGTGCATATCGAGGTAGAGCGCCAGTACGCGATCCTCAACGACGTGCTGTTGCCAGAGCTGGAAAAACACCAGATCCGCTTCATTCGCCGCCGTTACTGGACGCCCAAGCTCAAGACCTGGGTGCGCCGCTACTTCCGCGACGAAATCGCCCCGATCATCACCCCGATCGGCCTCGATCCGACTCACCCGTTCCCGCTGCTGGTGAACAAGAGCCTCAACTTCATCGTCGAGCTCGAAGGTGTTGACGCCTTCGGTCGCGATTCAGGCCTGGCGATCATCCCGGCCCCACGCCTGCTGCCGCGGGTGATCCGCGTGCCGGAGGAGGTGGGTGGCCCAGGCGCCAACTACGTGTTCCTGTCGTCGATGATCCATGCGCATGCCGACGACCTGTTCCAGGGCATGAAGGTGAAGGGCTGCTACCAGTTCCGCCTGACCCGTAACGCCGACCTGGCGCTGGACTCCGAAGAAGTCGACGACCTGGCCCGCGCCCTGCGCGGCGAGCTGTTCTCGCGCCGTTACGGCGACGCCGTGCGCCTGGAGGTGGCAGACACCTGCCCGAAACACCTGTCGGACTACCTGCTCAAGCAGTTCAGCCTCAGCGAAAGCGAGCTGTACCAGGTCAATGGCCCGGTCAACCTCACCCGCCTGTTCAGCATCACCGGTCTGGACAGCCACCCGGAGCTGCAATACACGCCGTTCACCCCGGCGATTCCCAAACTGCTGCAGAACGCCGACAACATCTTCAGCGTGATCGGCAAGCAGGACATCCTGCTGATGCACCCGTTCGAGTCCTTCACCCCGGTGATCGACCTGCTGCGCCAAGCCGCCAAGGACCCGCATGTGCTTGCCGTGCGCCAGACCCTGTACCGCTCCGGGGCCAACTCGGAAATCGTCGATGCGCTGGTGGACGCGGCGCGTAACGGCAAGGAGGTCACCGCAGTGATCGAATTGCGCGCGCGCTTCGACGAAGAGTCCAACCTGCAGATGGCCAGCCGCCTGCAAGCGGCCGGTGCGGTGGTGATCTACGGCGTGGTCGGCTTCAAGACCCACGCCAAGATGATGCTGATCCTGCGCCGCGAGCAGGGCGAGATCGTGCGTTATGCGCACCTCGGTACCGGCAACTACCACGCCGGCAACGCCCGCCTGTACACCGACTACAGCCTGCTGACCTCTGACGACGCCCTCACCGAAGACGTCGGCAAGCTGTTCAGCCAGTTGATCGGTATGGGCAAGACCCTGCGCATGAAAAAGCTGCTGCACGCGCCGTTCACCCTGAAGAAGGGCATGCTCGACATGATCGCGCGGGAAACCCAGTTTGCCCTCGAAGGCAAGCCGGCGCACATCATTGCCAAGTTCAACTCGCTGACCGATGCCAAGGTCATCAAGGCACTGTACAAGGCCAGCCAGTCGGGCGTGAAGATCGACCTGGTGGTGCGTGGCATGTGCTGCTTGCGCCCAGGCATTCCGGGGGTTTCGCACAACATCCAGGTGCGCTCGATCATCGGCCGCTTCCTGGAGCACACACGGGTGTTCTACTTCCTCAATGGCGGCGAAGAGCAGATCTACCTGTCCAGCGCCGACTGGATGGAGCGCAACCTCGACAAGCGTGTGGAGACCTGCTTCCCGGTGGAAGGCAAGAAGCTGTTGCTGCGGGTGAAGAAGGAGCTGGAAGGCTACCTGACCGACAACACCCACGCCTGGACCTTGCAGCCAGACGGGCGCTACGTGCGCAGCACGCCAACCGGCAATCAGAACCCGCGCAGTGCCCAGGCGACCCTGCTGGAGCGCCTGAGCAACCCGGTCCTCAACGTACGCTGAGGACGAAGCCGACCCGGGTCAGCCACTCTGCCTCGTTGGCGAAGTCGGCCTGGGTCAGCTGGTTCTGTTCCAGCCAGCCTTCCGGGAAGGCGACATCGAGGCTGTCATCGGCAGCCTTGAGCTGAACTTTCGGCATCTGCTGGTTGCCACGGATGTGGTGGAACAGGATGGCGAAGCGCAGCAGCACGCACAGGCGTAGCAGCTTGACGCCTTCTTCACCCAGTTCGGCGAATTTGTCCTTGGGGATGTTGCGGCGGTGGCCGCGCACCAGCAGGGCCATCATCTGCTGGTCCTCGCGGGAAAAGCCCGACAGGTCGGAGTGCTCGATCAGGTAGGCGCCGTGCTTGTGGTAGTGGTAGTGGGCGATATCCAGGCCTATTTCATGCACTTTCGCCGCCCAGCCAAGCAGATCGCGCCAGTTTCCGTCTTTCAGGTCCCAGGCGTCGGCCACTTGGTCGAAGGCGTGCAACGCCTTGCGCTCGACGCGCGCGGCCTGGCCTTGGTCCACATGGTAGCGCTCCATCAGCGAGTTCAACGTACGTTCGCGCACGTCTTCATGGTGGTGGCGGCCGAGCAGGTCGAACAGCACACCTTCGCGCAGTGCGCCGTCGCAGTGGTCCATGCGCTGCAGCTCCAGGGCGTCGAAGATCGCCTCCAGAATCGCCAGGCCCGCCGGGAAGATGGTGCGGCGGTCCGGTTTGACGCCGTCGAAGTCGATCTTGTCGACCTCGCCCAGTTTGAACAGCTTGCGTTTGACCCAGGCCAGGCCTTCAGCGTTGACCTCGCCATTGCCCAGGCCGCCGGCCTTGATGGCGGCGCCGATGGCACGGATGGTGCCGGACGAGCCGATGGCCTCGTCCCAGGTCAGGCGGTGCAGGGCGTGTTCGATGCTCATCAGCTCCAGGCGTGCAGCGGTGTAGGCCTGTGCATAACGCGCCGGGGTGATCTTGCCGTCGCGGAAGTAGCGCTGGGTGAAGCTGACGCAGCCCATCTGCAGGCTTTCGCGCAGCAGCGGTTCGAAGCGCTGGCCGATGATGAATTCGGTACTGCCGCCGCCAATGTCGGCCACCAGGCGTTTGCCAGGGGTGTCGGCCAGGGTGTGCGATACGCCCAGGTAGATCAGGCGCGCCTCTTCACGGCCGGAGATGACCTCCACCGGGTGGCCGAGAATGGCCTCGGCGCGCTGGATGAATGCATTACGGTTGCGCGCTTCGCGCAGGGCGTTGGTACCGACGATACGCACGGCGCCGGCCGGCATGCCGTTGATCAGCTGTGCGAAGCGCTTGAGGCATTCGAGGCCCCGTTCCATGGCTTCTTCGCTAAGCAGGCGGTCCTCGCCGATGCCGGCGGCCAGCTGAACCTTCTCGCCCAGCCGCTCGAGAATGCGGATTTCGGTATGGTGGGCCTTGGCCACGACCATATGGAAACTGTTGGAGCCAAGGTCGATGGCAGCGATCAGGGACAGGTTCTTCGCGATGGTATGCGGCATGATCTGGTTGTTCTCGGTCGTTAACCCGGCAATCGTGCCACGATAGCAGGCTGTCGCCAACGCGTGACACGCAGCCGGTGTGCTGGCCTTGATGCAAGGCAATGTGCCATTCGATTCTATGACGGCTGTATGACAGTTTCGATTCGCGGCGTCTTGCACAACTATAGTTACACTCAATCGTCCGCAGCTTCCTGTAGACGGCAGGGGCGGCTATGATGGGCAACGTTTTTTATTGCTTACGACCTTGGAGATTTCCATGAGCGACAAAATCAAACACGTCACCGACGCCAGCTTCGACGCCGACGTACTGCAGGCTCAAGGCCCGGTGCTGGTCGACTACTGGGCTGAATGGTGCGGCCCATGCAAGATGATCGCTCCGGTTCTGGACGACATCGCTGCCACCTACGAGGGCAAACTGACCGTCGCCAAGCTGAACATCGACGAGAACCAGGAAACCCCGGCCAAGCACGGCGTGCGTGGTATCCCGACGCTGATGCTGTTCAAGAACGGCAACGTCGAAGCCACCAAGGTTGGCGCTCTGTCCAAATCGCAGCTGGCGGCGTTCCTTGACGCCCACCTGTGATGTGAAAAGGCCCCGCAAATGCGGGGCTTTTCTTTTTCAGAGCACTAGACGCAGAAAAAAGCAAGTGTTACATTCGGCCTCGCACTGCTTTTCCAGTGCCCTCTACACGCCGTCGCCGAAGCATCCCTAATTCGAATCAGTACGCGATCCTGTCGCCATCTAGCGGCGCGGCCTCATTAAGCCAGAAGCTTAATTCTCCCTTCTTACATGATTACGTCACTCCCCTTATGAACCTGACTGAACTCAAGCAAAAGCCGATTACCGATCTTTTGGAAATGGCCGAACAGATGGGCATCGAAAACATGGCCCGTTCGCGCAAACAGGACGTGATTTTCGCCCTGCTGAAGAAGCACGCGAAAAGCGGCGAAGAGATCTCGGGTGACGGCGTGCTGGAGATTCTCCAGGATGGTTTCGGTTTCCTGCGTTCGGCTGATGCGTCCTACCTGGCCGGCCCAGACGATATCTACGTCTCGCCTAGCCAGATCCGCCGTTTCAACCTGCGTACCGGCGACACCATCGTCGGCAAGATCCGCCCACCTAAGGAAGGGGAGCGTTACTTCGCCCTGCTGAAGGTCGACACCATCAACTTCGACCGCCCGGAAAACGCGAAGAACAAGATCCTGTTCGAAAACCTGACGCCGCTGTTCCCGAACAAGCGCCTGAAGATGGAGGCCGGTAACGGCTCCACCGAAGACCTGACCGGTCGCGTCATCGACCTGTGCGCCCCGATCGGCAAAGGCCAGCGTGGCCTGATCGTTGCTCCGCCAAAAGCGGGCAAGACGATCATGCTGCAGAACATCGCGGCCAACATCACCCGTAACAACCCCGAGTGCCACCTGATCGTCCTGCTGATCGACGAGCGCCCGGAAGAAGTGACCGAAATGCAGCGCACCGTGCGCGGCGAAGTGGTTGCCTCCACCTTCGACGAGCCGCCAACCCGCCACGTGCAGGTTGCCGAAATGGTGATCGAAAAGGCCAAGCGCCTGGTCGAGCACAAGAAGGACGTGGTCATCCTGCTGGACTCCATCACCCGTCTGGCGCGTGCCTACAACACCGTGATCCCGAGCTCCGGCAAGGTGCTGACCGGTGGTGTCGACGCCCACGCCCTGGAGAAGCCGAAGCGCTTCTTTGGTGCTGCGCGTAACATCGAGGAAGGCGGCTCGCTGACCATTATCGCCACCGCGCTGGTCGAAACCGGCTCGAAGATGGACGAAGTGATCTACGAAGAGTTCAAGGGCACCGGTAACATGGAGCTGCCACTGGACCGCCGCATCGCCGAGAAGCGCGTGTTCCCGGCCATCAACATCAACCGTTCCGGTACCCGCCGCGAAGAGTTGCTGACCGCCGACGACGAACTGCAGCGCATGTGGATTCTGCGCAAGCTGCTGCATCCGATGGACGAAATCGCCGCCATCGAGTTCCTGGTCGACAAGCTCAAGCAGACCAAGACCAACGACGAGTTCTTCTTGTCGATGAAGCGCAAGTAACATCGTCGTACCACGCAAAAGCCGGGGAAACCCGGCTTTTTGCTATCTGTACTTTGGCTATTGCGGCCCTATCGGCGCTACACTCTGCACCCCCGACCGATACGGCCAACACGAGGCTCATGCATGCAGTATCGCGACTTGCGCGACTTCATCCGTGGCCTGGAGCAGCGCGGCGAACTCAAGCGCATCCAGGTTCCGATTTCCCCCGTTCTGGAAATGACCGAGGTCTGCGACCGCACCTTGCGTGCCAAGGGCCCGGCGTTGCTGTTCGAAAAGCCCACCGGCTTCGACATCCCGGTACTCGGTAACCTGTTCGGTACGCCAGAGCGCGTGGCCATGGGCATGGGCGCCGAGTCGGTCGACGAACTGCGCGAGATCGGCAAGCTGCTGGCGTTCCTCAAGGAACCCGAGCCGCCGAAGGGCCTGAAGGATGCCTGGTCCAAGCTGCCGATCTTCAAGAAGGTCGTCTCCATGGCGCCGAAGGTGGTCAAGGACGCGGTGTGCCAGGAAGTGGTGGTCGAAGGTGACGATGTCGACCTCGGCGCGCTGCCGATCCAGCACTGCTGGCCCGGCGACGTGGCGCCGCTGATCACCTGGGGCCTTACCGTTACCCGTGGCCCGAACAAGGACCGCCAGAACCTAGGCATCTACCGCCAGCAGGTCATCGGCCGCAACAAGGTCATCATGCGCTGGCTCAGCCACCGTGGTGGCGCCCTGGACTACCGCGAGTGGTGCGAGAAAAACCCCGGCCAGCCGTTCCCGGTTGCCGTGGCGCTGGGCGCTGACCCGGCGACCATCCTTGGTGCCGTGACCCCGGTACCGGACACCCTCTCCGAGTACGCCTTCGCTGGCCTGCTGCGCGGTAACCGCACCGAGCTGGTCAAATGCCGTGGCAGCAACCTTCAGGTGCCGGCCACCGCCGAAATCATCCTGGAAGGTGTGATTCACCCGGGCGAAATGGCCCCGGAAGGCCCGTACGGCGACCACACCGGCTACTACAACGAAGTGGACAGCTTCCCGGTGTTCACCGTCGAGCGCATCACTCACCGGCAGAAACCGATCTACCACAGCACCTACACCGGCCGGCCGCCAGATGAGCCGGCAATCCTCGGTGTGGCGTTGAACGAAGTGTTCGTGCCGATCCTGCAGAAGCAGTTCCCGGAAATCACCGACTTCTACCTGCCGCCGGAAGGCTGCTCGTACCGTATGGCGGTGGTGACCATGAAGAAGCAGTACCCAGGCCACGCCAAGCGCGTGATGCTGGGTGTGTGGTCGTTCCTGCGACAGTTCATGTACACCAAGTTCGTTATTGTGACCGATGACGATATCAACGCCCGTGACTGGAACGATGTGATCTGGGCCATTACCACGCGCATGGACCCCAAGCGTGATACGGTGATGATCGACAACACGCCGATCGACTACCTGGACTTCGCGTCGCCGGTATCGGGGCTGGGGTCGAAGATGGGCCTGGACGCCACGCACAAGTGGCCGGGCGAGACTACACGCGAATGGGGACGGGTCATCGTCAAGGACGAAGCCGTCACCCGCCGTATCGATGAGCTGTGGGATCAGTTGGGAATAGATTGATGCAGGTAACGTTGCAGCCGTCCGGGGCGGTGCTGGCGCTCGAACCCGGGGAACGGATCCTGGATGGAGCGCGGCGGCTGGGCTATGACTGCCCGAACAGCTGCCGCAATGGCAATTGCCATGTCTGCGCCGCGTTGTTGGTCGAAGGCCGGGTACGGCAGGACGGCGAAGTCCGCGACCATGGCGAGTTGTTCACCTGCATTGCCGAACCGCTGGAGGACTGTGTGTTGCTCTGGGACGGTGTGCTCGCCCTGGGCGAGCTGCCAGTGCGCAAACTGGCGTGCAGCGTCAGTGAGTGCGTCGACGTCGGTGGCGACGTGTGGCGGGTGCGTTTGCGCGCGCCAGCCGGCAAGCCGCCGCGTTACCACGCCGGGCAGTACCTGATGATCGAGCGCGAGGGCGGCAAGCAGGCGGCCTTCTCGCTGGCCTCCGCGCCTCACGCTGGTCGTGAGCTGGAGCTGCATGTGCTGGCGCGTGAGCCCAGTGCGCTGCAACTGATCGAGCAACTCAAGCGTGACGGTTTGGCGCGCATCGAAATGCCGTTCGGCGACACTCATCTGGCCGAGCTGCCGGATGGGCCGCTGGTGCTGATCGCCGCGGGTACCGGCATGGGCCAGATGCACAGCCTGGTCGAGCATTGCCGGGCCAAGGGCTTCAAGCACCCAGTGCACCTTTACTGGGGCGTGCGCAGGCCCGAAGACTTCTACCAGATCGAGCACTGGGATGAATGGCAGCGTCTGCCCAACCTGTTCCTGCATCAGGTTGTCAGCGACCTGTGCGGCTGGGAAGGCCGTTGCGGCATGTTGCACGAGGCGGTTTGCGAGGACATTGCCGACCTCAACACCGTGTATGTGTATGCCAGTGGTTCCCCAAACATGATCTACGCCACCCTCGATGCCCTGGTCGAAGCCGGCATGGATGCACACCGCATGCGTGCGGATGTGTTTGCCTACGCACCGCGCGGTTAATAACCGAAGTTTGAAAGTGTGGGTATAAGGCGGTAATTGTTACCGCCTTGGCTAATAACTTTCACCGCTGTTGAAACAGTACTCCCCAGTCGTCGGAACCGCGCATGAAACACTGACGCGAGGGCTTGAGTATTCCTGCCGTTCTGGCCTATGGTTACTGCAAGCGCCCTTGGTATAGAGGCCTTGGGCCGCTGCGTAATCGAATCTCGCTACATCCGTAGTTCACGGGGATAATGGCGGCAGCTTATGTCGGCACTTGAAAGTATGTCCTGGGAAGTTTCATATCCTCCGGCACTCGACTTTGGTCAGCAACATACTCACGACCAGTTGTTCAACTCGATGAAGACGACCATGTCGCGCCATCAGGGTGGGCCAGTGTGGTTGTTTGCCTATGGTTCATTGATCTGGCGGCCGGAATGCAATTCGGTAGAACGCCAGCGCGCGCGGGTGCATGGCTATCACCGGGGCTTGTACCTGTGGTCGCACGAACATCGTGGTACCCCGGAAACTCCCGGGCTGGTGTTTGGCCTGGACCGTGGCGGTTCCTGCAGCGGCTTTGCCTACCGGCTGGATGAAAGCAACCTGGACGACTCGCTGATGGCCCTGTGGCAGCGCGAGATGCCGTACCCGGCATACCGACCGCACTGGCTCACCTGCCGGCTGGGCGATGGTAGCAAGGTGCAGGCTTTAGGCTTTGTGCTGGAGCGGCATTTGCCGTGCTATGCGGGGAACTTGCCAGATACCTTGCTCAGCCAGATTCTGGCCAGTGCCAAGGGGCGTTATGGCACCACGCGGGACTACGTGGAGCAGACGTTGAATGCCTTGCGCAGCCACCAGATGCCCGATCGTAACCTGGAGGCGCGGTTTCGACGCTGTCATAACCTGCGGGAAGTCTGAGCTTTTGGGGCCGCTGTGCGGCCCCAGAATAATCAGTGCATCTGCACCACCAACTTACCCACTGCCTGCCGCTGCCCCAACTTCTCGATGGCAGCCCCAGCCTCAGCCAGTGGATAAGTCTGCGACACCAGCGGTTTCAACTTGCCCTCGGCATGCCAGGCAAACAGCTGCTTGAAGTTAGCCGTATTGTCTTCCGGCTGGCGCTGTGCAAACGCCCCCCAGAACACCCCCAGCACTGCCGCGCCCTTGAGCAACACCAGGTTGGCCGCCAACTGCGGGATGGTCCCGCTGGCAAAGCCCACCACCAGCAGCCGGCCATTCCAGGCTAGCCCGCGCACGGCCTGCTCGAACAGCTCACCACCGACCGGGTCGTAGATGACATCCACACCCTGGCCACCGGTCAGCCGCTTGATCTCGTCGCGCAGGCTGGCCTGGCTATAGTCGATCAGCTCATCCGCCCCGGCCGCCTTGGCCACGGCCAGTTTCTCGGCACTGCTGGCCGCCGCGATCACCCGTGCACCCATGGCCTTGCCGATTTCCACTGCCGCCAGCCCAACACCGCCGGAAGCGCCCAACACCAGCAGGGTTTCACCTGCTTGCAGTTGGCCACGCTGGCGCAGGGCGTGCATGGAGGTGCCGTAGGTCATGCCGAATGCCGCAGCGGTGGTGAAGTCCATGCTCGCCGGGATCGGCAGTACGTTGTAGAACGGCACCGCCACCTGTTCGGCGAACGCGCCCCAGCCGGTCAGCGCCATGACCCGGTCACCCACCTTGAACGCACCGGCCTTTTCTCCGACCGCAGCCACCACGCCCGCTGCTTCGCCACCCGGCGAGAATGGCAGCGGCGGCTGGAACTGGTACTTGCCTTCGATGATCAGGGTGTCGGGGAAGTTGACCCCGGCGGCCTGCACATCCAGCAGGATCTCGTTCTTCTTCGGCAGCGGGCTGGCCACGTCTTCCAGCACCAGGTTGCGCGCCGGGCCCAGGGTTTTGCACAACACAGCTTTCATCGGGGCTATTCCTTTGCGGGTAGTGGCCGATAAGTGTAGGAGGGCCACCTGCCGGGTCAACGAGCATGGCCCGCCCTGATGTGCAGGCATAAGTGCCGGCATAAGCCCGGGCTTGGGTTTGAGCGGTGTGCTGGGTAAGCTGGCGCCAACTGTATTGAGGAGCGAATTCGTGAAAGCGTGGATCTTGATGGTATTGGCGCTGCTGCTGCCGGCTGCGGCCATGGCCGAAGAAGCCAAGGAAGGGGCGCCCAAGGTCGCCTACATCAGCCTGAGCCCGCCCTTTGTTGGCAACTATGCCCTCGACGGCGGCCCACGGCTGCGTGTGTACAAGGCCGATGTGGCCCTACGCGTGACGGGCGATGAAGCCGCCAAGGCGGTGCAGCACCATGAACCGCTGATCCGCAACCAGCTGGTGGCACTGTTCACCCAGCAGACGGTGGACAGCATGAGCAACGTCGAAGCCAAGGAACACCTGCGTCAGGAGGCGCTGAAGCAGGTGCAGCAGGTGCTGGAAGCAGAAGAGGGCAAGCCGATTGTTGAAGACTTGCTGTTCAACAACCTGATCGTGCAGTGATCAATTGTGGGAGCGGGCGTGTCCGCTCCCACAGATGCCTCCACGGTGCCTGCGTTATCAGGACGCCAGGCTCCGACGAAACCGCGCCAGCGCCACGCTGAAGAACACCAGGCCGATCAGGCCCAGCGCCAGGATATCCGGCCATACCACCGCCCAGCCTGCATCCCGGAACAGGATCGCAGCCCCCAGGCTGACGAAGTGCGTCGACGGCGAGCCCTGCATCACCCACTGTAACCACTGCGGCATGCTGTCCAGCGGTGTGCTGCCGCCTGACAGCAACAGCATCGGGATGATCACCGGGATCGCCAGCAGGCCGAACTGCGGTGTCGAGCGCGCCAGGGTGGCGAGGAAGATGCCCAGCGCGGTACTGGCGAACAGGTACAGCGCCGTCACGGCCAGGAACAGCCCCATCGAGCCGGACAACGGCACGCCCAGCGCACCTTTCACCACCACCACCAGCGAAATCCACGTGCAGATCACCACTACCAGCGCGTTGCTGCCAATCTTCGCCAGCATGATTTCCAGTGCCGTCAGCGGCAGCACCAGCAGGTGGTCGAGGGTGCCGTGCTCACGCTCACGCAGCAGCGCGGTGCCGGTCAGGATGATCGCCAGAATGGTGATGTTGTTGACGATCTGGATCACCGCCAGAAACCAACCGCCCTCCAGGTTGGGGTTGAACAGCGCTTTGGGGTTGATCAGCACTGGGCTTTGCACATTGGCGCGTTGGCTGTAGTCGAGCAGTTCACGCTCGAAGATGCGGCCGATATAGCCCGCGCCCATGAACGCCTGGCTCATGGCCGTGGCATCGACATTGATCTGCAATTCCGGCGAGCGCCCGGCCAACAGGTCGCTCTGGAAATTCACCGGCACATTGATCACGAAGGTGTACTGGCCGCTGTCCATGGCCTGGTCCAGGTGCTCCGGTGCCAGCGGCACGGCGGGCTGGAACTCGGGCGGTTGCAAGGCTTCGCTAAGCTTGCGTGAGAGCAGGCTGTGGTCTTCGTCCACCACCGCGACGCTGGCGTTGTGCACGCCAATCACCGAGCCGGCTGCCGGCATGTAGATCGCCACGCTGAAGGCATACAGCAGGAACAGCAGCAGGACGCTGTCGTGGCGCAGGCTGGTCAGTTCTTTCAGGCCCAGGCGCAGGGTGTGGTTCAGGCGCGACATGTCAGGCCTCCTGCTTCTTCAGCATGGCCAGGCTCAGGCCGGTGAACGCGGCAAAGAAGCCCAGCAGGATCAGGCACTGCGGCCACAGTTCGCGCAGGCCCAGTGCCTTGGTGAAGGTGCCGACCGCGATATCGAGGAAATAGCCCGCCGGGAACAGCTGGCCCATCACCGCCGCTGCGCCGTCCAGCGACGAGCGTGGCACGATCAGCCCGGAAAACTGGATGGTTGGCAGGCTGGTGATGATCATGGTGCCCAGGATGGCCGCGATCTGGGTGCGGGTGAACGCCGAGATCAGCAGGCCCAGGCTGGTGGTGGCCAGCAGGTAGGCCACACCCCCGCAGGCCAGGGCCAGCACGCTGCCCTTTAGCGGCACGGCGAACAGCCAGCGGTTCATCGCCACCAGCAGCGCCAGGTTGACCAGGCTCACGGCAAGGTAGGGCATCTGCTTGCCCAGCAGGAACTCCAGGCGCGTGAGGGGGGTGGCATAGAAGTTGGTGATGGAGCCCAGCTCTTTCTCGCGGACGATGCCCAGCGCAGTAAGCATGGCCGGGATGAAGGCCAGGATCAGTGCCATCACGCCCGGGCCGATGGCATTCACGCTGACCACGTCCTGGTTGTAGCGAAAACGCGTTTCCAGGCGCACCAGGTCCTGCCGCGCCTGCGGCTGTGGGCTGGCCCTTGCCAATTGCTCCAGGTTGGCCTGGTGCACGGCTTCCACGTAGTTGCGGCTGGTTTCTGCACGGAACGGCATGCCGCCGTCGAGCCAGGCTGCCACCACCGGCTGGCGTCCGGCATACAGGTCACGCCCAAAACCGGGAGGAATCTCCAGCGCCAGTTTGATTTCCGAGCGTTGCAGGCGCTGGTGCATTTCGCGGCTGTCGCGGATCGGCGCCTGCTCGGCGAAATACCGTGAGCCACGGAAGGCCTCAAGGTAGGCCCGGCTTTGCGGGCTCTGGTCCTGGTCGTGTACAGCAAAGGCAAGGTTTTCCACATCCAGCGAAATGCCGTAGCCGAAGATCACCATCATGAACAGCGCACCCAGCAGGGCGAAGGCCAGGCGTACCTTGTCGCGCAGCAGCTCCTTGCCCTCGCGGCTGGCCACCGCCAGCAGGCGGCGCAGGCTGAAGCCCCGGCGCAGCGGCGGCGCGGCCGTGGCGGCCTGCTCCAGCACAGCGTTGTCCGTGGCTTGTGGTGCCAGCGCCTGGGCTTGCTCCAGGCAGCGCACGAATGCGTCCTCCAGGGTGTGGCCGTGGTACTGGCGCTGCAACGCCTCCGGTGTGTCGCAGGCCAGTACCCGCCCGGCATGCATCAGCGAGATGCGGTCGCAGCGCTGGGCTTCGTTCATGAAGTGAGTGGAAAGGAAAATGGTCACGCCTTGCTCGCGGGATAGTTCTACCAGCAGGCGCCAGAAGTCGTCGCGGGCGGCCGGGTCGACGCCAGAGGTCGGTTCGTCGAGGATCAACACTTCCGGGCGGTGCAGCACCGCCACCGCCAACGACAGGCGCTGACGCAGGCCAAGGGGCAGGGCGCCGGACGGCTGGTCGGCGATAGCGGCGAGGTCGAAGCGCCCTATCAATTCGTCGATGCGCTGGGCGCTTTCGGCTTTGGGCAGGTCGAACAGGCGGGCATGCAAGGCCAGGTTTTGCCGGGTGCTGAGCTCACCATACAGCGAGAAGCTCTGCGACATGAAACCGACCCGCTTGCGCGTGGCCAGGTCGCTGGCGTCCACCGGGCGCCCCAGCAGGCTGGCGCTGCCCTCGCTGGCCGGCATCAGGCCGGTGAGCACTTTCATGGTGGTTGTCTTGCCGCAGCCGTTGGAGCCGAGGAAGCCGAAGATCTCCCCACGACCGATGGCGAAGCTGACCTTGTTCACGGCTGTAAAGTCGCCAAAGCGCAGGGTCAGGTCGTGGGCCTCAATGGCGATCTGGCCGTCCTTGGCCTCACGCGGCGGGATGGTCAGGGGTTGATGCTGCGCCTTGCCTGCGCCCTGGTAGTGGGTAAAGGCGTCGTCCAGCTTGCCACTGGGGGTGGCTGCGGCCAGCTCATGACTAGGGCCTGCGGCCAGCAGGCGGCCGCCATCGAGCATCAGGCAATGCTCGAATTGTTCGGCTTCTTCCATGTAGGCGGTGGCCACCAACAGGGTCAATTGGGGGCGTTGTGCGCGTACCTGTTCGACCAGCTCCCAGAAGCGCCGCCGCGACAACGGGTCTACGCCAGTGGTCGGCTCGTCGAGGATCAGCAGGTCCGGCTCGTGGATCAACGCGCAGCACAGGCCCAGCTTCTGCTTCATGCCGCCTGACAGCTTGCCGGCCGGCCGCTCGGCAAAGCGCTGCAGGTCGGTGGCTTGCAGCAGGTTGGCCATACGCTGCTCGCACTCGCGCCGGCCCAGCCCGAACAGGGTGGCGAAAAAGCGGATGTTCTCGCTGATCGACAGTTCCGGGTACAGGTTGTTGCCCAGCCCCTGCGGCATGAACGCCACCTTCGGGTACAGCGCCGCCCGATGACGGCGCTGGCGGATCGAGCCGCCCAGCACCTGCAACTCGCCCTGTTGCAGGCGCTTCACGCCGGCGATCAGCCCAAGGAGGGTCGATTTGCCCGCGCCGTCAGGGCCGATCAGTGCGCAGCGGGTACCGGCAGGCAGGCTGAAACCCAGTGTATGCAGCGCCGTCAGGTCGCCATAGCGGTGGCTGATACCCTCGGCCAGCAGTGCCGGGGCGTTCATTGCAGGTTGGCCGGCCAGTCCACCTCAGCCGTGCGCACGTAGCCGGCGCCAGGCATGCCCGGTTTGGCCTGCGGCACGGTGCCCGGATCGGTCAGGCGCAGTTTTACCCGGAACACCAGCTTCTGCCGCTCGTCGCGGGTTTCCACCTGTTTGGGGGTGAACTGGGCCTTGGCCGCAACGAAAGCCACTTTCGCCGCAAGGGCGCGTTCGGGCAGGGCGTCGAGCACGATCCGCGCCTGGTCGCCTACCGTCAGCCGGCCGCTGGTGGAAGCTGGGAGGTACAGGTTCATGTACTGGTCGCTGGGGTCGATCAGCATCAGCACGCGGCCGCCAGCACCCAGCACTTCACCGGGTTCGGCCAGGCGCAACTGGATAATGCCGTCGATGGGCGCACGCAGGCTGCTGTCGTCGATTTCACTGGTGAGCTGGGCCACCTGGGCTTCGGCGGCGCCGATGGCGGCCTTGATTGCTGCCAGCTGGGCGCGGGCCGCGACCACGGCCGAGTTGGCCGTGTCGAAGCGCGCCTGCTGTTGGTCGAGCAACTGCTGGCTGGCGTACTTGCGCTGGAAAATTTCGCGCACGCGCTTGAGTTCCTGGCTGGCCAGCAGCAATTCGCTCTGGCGCAACTGTACGGACGCTTGGGCCGCTGCGTAGTTTTCCCGGGCGCGCAGCACTTCGGCTTCGGCCTGGCTGCGCTGGGCTTCCATGGTGCGGGTGTCGATACGTGCCAGCAACTGGCCGCGGGTGACCTTGTCGCCTTCGTCGACCAGCACTTCGGCCAGGCGACCGGGGATTTTGCTGGCGATTTGCACTTCTGTGGCCTCCAGGCGGCCATTTCCCATGCTCAGGCCTTCGGGCAACTGGTCGTGGAGCGATTTCCAGTACCCCAGACCACCGGCTGTTGCCAGCAGGGCGATCAGTGCGGTGGCGAAGATTCTGGGGGCATATCGGTTCATCGTTCTGCATCCTTGCGGTCATGCACAGCACATCATGGCGCGCGGCCCTGTATGGCGTGTTGATATCGGTCAAACCCTTGACCTTAGCTGCACATTCAACGCAACGCGACAATCACCGCCCATTGTTCGGGTGTTACCGGCATCACCGACAGGCGGCTGCCTTTTTGCACCAGCGGCAACTCGGCCAGGCCGGCTTGTTGTTTCAGCCAGCCCAACTCCAGCACCCGAGGCAGGGTTTGCACATGGGCCACATCCACCGCGCTCCACGGGTTTTTCTCGGGCGTGGCCTTGGCATCGTAATAGTGGCTTTGCGGGTCCAGCGCGGTCGGGTCGGGGTAGGCTGCGCGAACGATCCTGGCAATGCCGGCGATGCCCGGTTGCGGGCAGCTGGAGTGGTAGAAGAAAAATTCGTCACCCACGCTCATGGCCCGCAGGAAATTACGCGCCTGATAGTTGCGCACGCCGTCCCAGCGCGCTTCGCCCAAGCGGCCGAGGGCTTCGATGGAGAGCTCGTCGGGCTCGGATTTCATCAGCCAATAGGCCATGGATGTCGCTCCTGAAAAGGTTTGAAATAACCTGTTGCACGAAACCGACAGCCGGTTGGCGTCAAGGTTTGCGTGCGGACGCAGGTTGTCGGAAAATGCGCCCCGTTTAAAGCGCTATGCGCTGGCGATTCCCAGAAAATCGCCGCGCACTGAACAGTTTGCCTGGGGGGCATTCTTCGATGAATCAACGTAAAAAGCCGGATCTGCTGTGGATCCTGGTGTTCATTTTTGGCCTGGGTGTGGTCACTACCGGTTATGCGCAAGGGTTCTGGGAGCGCAAGCTGGACAACGCCTACCAGATGCCGGTCGACGCCATCCAGCCACAACAACGTTGATGCCCTTGCTGGCGCCGCTCAACGCGGCGCCAGGTACCAGCCACGGTCCGAGACCGTCCCCTGCAGCGGTACATCCCAACTGGCCTGCGCCAGCCGCTCGACCTTCTGGCATTCATGCGCCAGCCCCAGCAGCAAAGGCTTCTTCCAGGTTTTGCGACGCCCTTGGTAGGCCAGGCTGCGATCATAAAAGCCGCCGCCCATGCCCAAGCGCCCGCCCACCTCATCGAAACCGACCAGCGGCAGCAGGATCAGGTCCAGCGCCCAGATCGGCCGTTGGCGCTTGCGGTCGGTGACGGGTTCGGGAATACGAAAGCGGTTGGGCTTGAGCTTTTCGCCCTGCTCGAAACGCTGGAACACCATGCGCGTACGTGGCCAGGCATGCAGCACCGGCAGGTAGGTGCGCTTGCCGCGGCGCTGAGCTTCGCGCAGCAGCAGGCCGGGGTCGATTTCGCCGTCGTTCGGCAAATACAAGGCAATGTGCCGGGCGCGGCGGAACAGCGGGTGTTGCGCCAGTTGGCGGTACAGGCCGAGGGTGGCCTGGCGTTGCTGGGCAGGGGTAAGGGCGCGGCGGGCGTTGCGAAGCAGGCGACGGAGCTGGGGGCGGGTGAGCGGCGCGGTGTCGGTCATGGCACGGGCGATCCCAGAAGTGATGGCCTACATTGTCGGCCAAAACGAATTGCCCGCCAGAAGGGGCGGGCAAGAAAATTCAGGCTCCCCGATAAGACCGCTATCGGTGTAGCCCTTGAACCCGAAAGTTCAAGGTGGAGATTGCAGGGGGCGTTAAGGCTTTCCGTCGGGCGGACATGCACACCGGCCCCAGCGTGCAACCCCCGTGGTTGTGCGTATCGGCTCAGGGACATAACCGACTGGCGCATCCCCCAGGGAGTGGCGCCAGTATACCAATGTCAGCCGATTTTGGTACCCGTGTCGTCGGACAGCGCCTGATCGACCCGCTCCAGCAGGTCGCGCACCTGTTCACGGGTGGTGCCGCTGGCCGGCGCTTCATTACGGTCTTCCTGGCGGTGAAGCATCTCGTGGGTAATGTTCAAGGCTGCCATCACCGCGATACGGTCGGCGCCAATCACCTTGCCGCTGCTGCGGATCTCGCGCATTTTGCCGTCCAGGTAGCGCGCGGCGCTGACCAGGTTGTTGCGCTCTTCCGGTGGGCAGATGATCGAGTATTCTTTGTCGAGGATCTGCACGGTGACGCTATTGCTTGAACTCATGAGTCTTGCTCCAGAGCCTTGAGGCGTAAAATCATCGACTCGACTTTGCGCTTGGCGATCTCGTTCTTTTCGATGAGGTGGGCGCGCTCTTCGCGCCAGGATTTTTCCTGCGCTACTAGGAGTGCATTTTGCCGTTTTAGTTGCTCGACGCGTTCGATCAGCAACTCGAATCGGCTCATCAGTGCCTGCAGGTCGTTCTCTTGCGTGGGTTGCACTCGATTCGCTCCGTCGTTGAGTCACCTGGCGATGATGCCTCTCCCTGGGCGGCGACGGCCAGTGCCGATGGTCTTGGCGCGCCTGCCGGTGCTAGGATACAAGGTCTCCATTCTAGTCATTGCGCCGTCTGGCGCCTAGCTGCCCATGCCCAATACCCAATCGCCCTACATCGCCTTCGCCATGCTGCTTTCGAGCAATGGCCACCCTGTTACCCCGGCCGAGCTGCACGGCCTGCTGATCGGCCGTAGCTGCGCCGGTGCCGGCTTTGACGCCGACGGCTGGCTGGCAGATGCCGCCCAGCTGCTGGAAACCGAGCCCGGTGATACCGTGCGCAATGCCCTGGTCGGCCTGCAGGAAATGGTCAAGGGCGAGCTCACCAGCGACGACATGGCCATTGTCCTGCTGTTGCCTTCCGACGACGCCGCACTGAGCGACCGCGCCACCGCGCTGGGCCAGTGGTGCCAGGGCTTCATCACCGGTTTTGGCCTGAATGCCGGTGGCAAGGACCTGTCCGACGAAGCCAAGGACGTGCTGCAGGACCTGGTGGCTATTTCCCAGGTGCAGGAAGCGCTCGAAGAGTCCGAAGACGGCGAGAGCGACTACATGGAAGTCATGGAATACCTGCGCGTGGCACCGCTGTTGCTGTTCTCCGAGCTGGCCAAGCCGGCCGCACCCGCGCCCAAGCCATCGCTGCACTGATCAACCGGGGGTAGTCTGCCCATGAGCCACATTCCCAAGGCCGAGTATGCCCGTCGGCGCAAGGCGCTGATGGCGCAGATGGTCCCCAACAGCATCGCCATCCTGCCCGCCGCCGCAGTTGCCATCCGCAACCGCGACGTCGAGCACGTGTACCGCCAGGACAGCGATTTCCAGTACCTCAGCGGCTTCCCGGAGCCGGAGGCAGTGATTGCGTTGATCCCCGGGCGTGAGCACGGCGAGTACGTGCTGTTTTGCCGTGAACGCAACCCCGAGCGCGAACTATGGGACGGCCTGCGGGCCGGCCAGGAAGGCGCTGTGCGCGATTTTGGCGCCGACGATGCCTTCCCCATCACCGACATCGACGAGATTCTGCCGGGCCTGATCGAAGGCCGCGAGCGGGTGTACAGCGCCATGGGCAGCAATGCCGAGTTCGACCGCCGGCTGATGGACTGGATTAACGTGATCCGCTCCAAGGCCCGCCTGGGCGCGCAGCCGCCGAACGAGTTCGTTGCGCTGGATCATCTGCTGCACGACATGCGTCTGTATAAATCGGCGGCGGAAGTAAAGGTGATGCGCGCGGCGGCAGACATTTCTGCACGGGCCCATGTGCGGGCCATGCAGGCCTGCCGGGCCGGGCTGCACGAATACAGCCTGGAAGCCGAACTGGATTACGAATTCCGCAAGGGCGGGGCGAAGATGCCGGCCTATGGCTCGATCGTCGCAGCCGGGCGCAATGGCTGCATCCTGCACTATCAGCAGAACGACGCCCCGCTCAAGGATGGCGACCTGGTGCTGATCGATGCTGGCTGCGAAATCGACTGCTACGCCAGCGACATCACCCGTACCTTCCCGGTTAGCGGGCGTTTTTCGCCCGAGCAGAAGGCCATCTACGAGCTGGTGCTCAAGGCCCAGGCGGCGGCCTTTGCCGAAATTGCCCCCGGCAAGCACTGGAACCACGCGCATGAGGCGACCGTGCGGGTGATTACCGAAGGCCTGGTGGAATTGGGCCTGCTCACCGGTGAGGTACAGGCGCTGATCGACAGTGAGGCCTACCGCGCCTTCTACATGCACCGTGCCGGGCACTGGCTGGGCATGGATGTGCACGATGTGGGCGAGTACAAGGTGGGGGGCGAGTGGCGAGTGCTGGAGCCCGGCATGGCGCTGACCGTCGAACCGGGCATCTACATTGGCGCCGACAATCAGGCCGTGGCCAGGAAATGGCGCGGCATTGGTGTAAGGATCGAGGACGACGTGGTGGTGACCAGGCAAGGTTGTGAAATCCTGACTTCGGGCGTGCCGCGCACGGTTGCCGAGATCGAGGCGCTGATGCAGGCCGCCCGCAAGGACGCGGCATGAACCGGGTGAACCTGGCGATCATCGGTGGTGGTCTGGTTGGTGCAAGCCTGGCTCTGGCCCTGCAAGCCGGGGCCAAGGCGCGTGGCTGGAAGATCTTGCTGATCGAACCGTTCGCCCCCGGCGACAGCTTCCAGCCCAGCTACGATGCGCGTTCTTCGGCGTTGTCGTTCGGCACCCAGCAGATCTACCAGCAGTTGGGCCTGTGGCAGGCCATTGGTCACCGTGCAGAGCCGATCCGTCAGATTCACGTGTCCGACCGTGGCCGCTTTGGCGCCACTCGCCTGGATGCCCTGGAAGAGGGCGTACCAGCGTTGGGCTACGTGGTGGAAAACGCCTGGCTGGGCCAATGCCTGTGGCAGGGGCTGGACAGTGAGGTGGTGAGCTGGCGCTGCCCGGCGGAAGTCACCTCCATGCAGGCGATCGAAGGTGGTTACCGCCTGCGCTTGAATGACGATACCCAGCTTGAATGCGACCTGGCGGTACTGGCCGACGGCGGCCGTTCCGGCCTGCGCGAGCAACTGGGAATTCACGTACGCCACACGCCTTACCAACAGAGTGCCTTGATCGCCAACATCACCCCGGGTGAAGCCCACGGCGGCCAGGCGTTCGAGCGTTTCACAGAAGAAGGCCCCATGGCGCTGCTGCCGCTGCCGGAAAACCGCTGCGCGCTGGTGTGGACACGCCAAGGCATGGATGCACGGCGCCTGGCCGACATCGACGAACGCAGCTTCCTGCGTGAGCTGCAGGGCGTGTTTGGCTATCGCCTGGGCGCGTTGCGCCAGGTTGGCGCGCGCCACCTGTACCCGCTGTCGCTGATCGAGGCCCAGGAGCAGGTGCGGCCGCACTTGGTGGTACTGGGCAATGCCGCGCACAGCCTGCACCCCATTGCCGGCCAGGGTTTCAACCTGTCGCTGCGCGATGTGCAATCGCTGGCCGACGCGCTGCTGGCCGGGCCGCAGCAGCCTGGCGACCTGACCACGCTGCAGGCCTATCACCAGCGCCAGCGTCTGGACCAGGCCATGACCATCGGCTTTTCCGACCAGGTCACGCGCCTGTTCGGCAGCAACCAGCCGTTGCTGGCCGCCGGGCGTAACCTCGGCCTGCTTGGGCTCGACCTGCTGCCGCCGGCCAAAAGCTGGTTCGCCCGCCAGGCCATGGGCCTGGGTACCCGCCCCGACCCGCGGGGCCAGGCATGAGCAACCCGCGTAAACTGGCGCGCCGGGCGCGCATGCTGCGCTGGCTGCTGAACCTCTACCCACCTTACCTGGGCGCCGGGATCCGTGTGCAGCACATCAGCCCGGACATGCGCAGCGTCAAGGTGGCGATGAAGCTGACCCGCTGGAACCGCAATTATGTCGGTACGCAGTTCGGTGGCAGCCTGTATTCGATGGTCGACCCGTTCTACATGTTGCTGCTGATCGAGCAGCTGGGCCGCGACTACATCGTCTGGGACAAAGCCGCCAGCATCGATTTCATCTCGCCGGGCAAAGGCCCGGTGTATGCCGAATTCAACGTCGATGACGCGCTGCTGGACGACATTCGCCAGCAGACCGCCACTGGCAAGAAGTGCCTGCCGCGTTTGCAGGTCGATATCCGCGATGGTGCCGGTGAACTGGTGGCGCGGGTCGATAAAACCCTATACGTGCGGCTCAAGCCGCAAGCGAGGCTGGCGTAAGGCATGGAAATGCGCGCAGATCTGTTGATTGTCGGTGCCGGTATGGTCGGCAGCGCCCTGGCCCTGGCATTGCGCCACAGTGGCCTGCAAATTCTCTTGCTCGATGGCGGGCCGCTCACGGTCAAGCCATTCGATGCGCAAGCCCCGTTCGAGCCGCGTGTCAGTGCGCTTTCGGCGGCCAGCCAGCGTATTCTCGAACGCCTTGGCGCCTGGGACGGCATTGCCCAACGGCGTGCCACACCGTATTCCGACATGCATGTGTGGGACGGCAGTGGCACTGGGCAGATCCACTTCTCGGCCGCCAGTGTGCATGCACAGGTGCTCGGCCATATCGTCGAGAACCGGGTGGTGCAGGACGGCCTGCTGGAGCGCCTGCACGACAGTGACATAGGCCTGTTGCCCAACGCGCGTCTGGAGCAACTTCGACGCTCGGGTGACGAATGGCTGCTGACCCTGGCTGATGGCCGTCAGCTGCGTGCGCCGCTGGTGATCGCGGCCGACGGCGCCAATTCGGCCGTGCGGCGCCTGGCCGGCTGCGAAACCCGCGAGTGGGATTACCTGCACCATGCCATCGTGACAAGCGTGCGTTGCAGCGCCGGGCACCAGGCCACGGCCTGGCAGCGCTTCACTGATGAAGGGCCATTGGCGTTCCTGCCGTTGACCCGCGACAGCCAGCAGGACTGGTGCTCGATTGTGTGGTCGACCACGCCAGAGCATGCCGAGCAGTTGATGGCGCTGGATGAAGCGGCCTTCTTGCAGGCCCTTGAGCGGGCCTTCGAGGGGCGCCTGGGTGATGTACTGCAGGCCGACCCTCGGGTGTGCGTGCCGCTGCGCCAGCGCCACGCCAAGCGCTATGTGGATGAAGGCCTGGCATTGATCGGCGATGCCGCGCACACCATTCACCCGCTGGCCGGGCAGGGTGTGAACCTAGGCTTCCTGGATGCTGCGGTGCTGGCCGAGGTGCTGGTCAATGCCTGCGAGCGTGGTGAACGGCTGGCAGATGTGAAGGTGTTGAGCCGCTACGAGCGGCGGCGCATGCCGCACAACCTGGCGTTGATGGCGGCCATGGAAGGGTTCGAGCGGTTGTTCCAGGCTGATCCGCTGCCGTTGCGTTGGTTGCGTAACAGTGGATTGAAGCTGGTGGAGAAGATGCCGGAGGCCAAGGCGGTGTTTGTGCGCCAGGCGTTGGGTTTGAGTGGAGACCTGCCGGATTTGGCCAAGGCTTGAGATTGTTGGGGCCGCAAAGCGGCCCCTCTGCAACATCCGGTAACGGCTAGGTAGATGAGCCAGAAAATGGGATTCACTACCATTTGCACCTCTCAAACGATCCGAGGAGTGCTTCACATGTTGCCACGCAAGCCCCTACTGGCCGCCCTGGCCCTGACCCTGTTCGGCGGCACCGCCCAAGCGGCGGACGAAGTGGTGGTGTACTCCTCGCGCATCGACGAGCTGATCAAGCCGGTGTTCGATGCCTACACCGCCAAGACCGGGGTCAAGATCAAGTTCATCACCGACAAGGAAGCCCCGCTGATGCAGCGCATCAAGGCCGAGGGCGACAACGGCGTGGCCGACCTGCTGCTGACCGTCGACGCCGGCAACCTGTGGCAGGCCGAGCAGATGGGCATCCTGCAGCCGATCAAATCCGACATCATCGACCAGAACATCCCGTCGCAGTACCGCGCCTCGTCTCATGACTGGACCGGCCTGAGCCTGCGCGCGCGCACCATCATCTACTCCACCGAGCGGGTCAAACCCGAAGAGCTGAGCACCTACGAAGCCCTGGCCGACAAACAGTGGGAAGGCCGTCTGTGCCTGCGCACGGCGAAGAAGGTGTACAACCAGTCGCTCACCGCCACCCTGATCGAAACCCATGGCGAGGCTAAGACCGAGCAAATCGTCAAAGGCTGGGTCAACAACCTGTCCACCGACGTGTTCTCCGACGACAACGCGGTGATCCAGGCCATCGAGGCCGGCCAGTGCGACGTGGGGGTGGTCAACACCTACTACTACGGCCGCCTGCACAAGCAGAACCCGAAGCTGCCGGTGAAGATCTTCTGGCCCAACCAGGGAGACCGTGGCGTGCATGTGAACCTGTCGGGTATCGGCCTGACCAAGCACGCGCCGCACCCGGAGGCCGCGAAAAAGCTGGTGGAATGGATGACCGGCGAAGAGGCGCAGAAACTGTTCGCCGACATCAACCAGGAATTCCCGGCCAACCCGAAGGTGAAGCCATCGGAGGAAGTGGCCGCCTGGGGCAGCTTCAAGGCCGATACCATTCCGGTGGAAATCGCCGGCAAGCGCCAGGCTGAAGCCATTCGTTTGATGGATCGCGCTGGCTACAACTAAGCGCCAGGCCTTATGCTTCCGGGGCCTTCAGAGGCCCTTTCGCGGGACAAGCCCGCTCCCACAGGAACTTCACAGGATCGATACCTTGTGCGGCTCCTGTGGGAGCGGGCTTGTCCCGCGAACGACCGCGCAGCGGTCGCCATCGCAACCGAGATTTCAGCCTTGCCCCACACCCCCCAACGCCGCTGGTACCTCCCGGTCTCCCTGATCGCCGCCCTGGTGCTGTTGCCCCTGAGCGTGCTGCTGCTGTCCTGGCAGTCGATCGATACGCAAATCTGGTCGCACCTGCTCGACACCCAGATGGCCCGCCTGCTCAGCAACACGCTGACGCTGGTGGTGGGCGTCGGCATCGGCGTCACCGTGCTGGGCGTCAGCCTGGCCTGGCTCACCAGCCTCTGCGAGTTCCCCGGCCGGCGCTGGCTGGACTGGGCGTTGATGCTGCCATTCGCCATCCCTGCCTATGTGCTGGCGTTCGTCTTCGTCGGCCTGCTGGATTTCGCCGGCCCGGTGCAAAGCGCCCTGCGCGAGGTATTCGGGCCCATGCGCCTGCCACGGGTGCGCTCCACTGGCGGGGTGATCATCGTCCTGGTGCTGGTGTTCTACCCCTACGTCTACCTGCTGGCGCGCACGGCCTTCCTGGCCCAGGGCAAGGGCCTGATGGAAGCGGCACGGGTATTGGGGCTGTCACCGGTGCAAGCGTTCTGGCGCGTGGCCCTGCCCATGGCGCGGCCAGCCATCGGTGCCGGCATCGCCCTGGCCCTGATGGAAACGTTGGCCGACTTCGGCGCGGTGGCGGTGTTCAACTTCGACACCTTCACCACCGCCATCTATAAGACCTGGTACGGCTTCTTCAGCCTGTCCAGCGCTGCCCAGTTGGCGAGCCTGCTGTTGCTGGCCGTTATGCTGGTGCTGTACGGCGAGCGGCGTGCCCGGGGGGCCAGCCGCAGCGGCAACGAACGGCCACGGGGGCAGGCGTTGTACCACCTGCGCGGGGTCAAGGCGCTGCTGGCCAGCGGCTGGTGCCTGCTGGTGTTCGCCTGCGCCTTCGTCATCCCGCTGCTGCAGCTGCTGGCGTGGTTCTGGCAGCGTGGCCGACACGATCTGGACGAGCGTTATGTCGGCCTGGTGCTGCACACCCTGTACCTGGGTGGCATGGCGGCGCTGGTCACGGTGTGCGTGGCGCTGCTGCTGGCCTTTGCCCGCCGTCAGGCACCGACCGGTGGCATTCGCGCCGGGGTCGGCCTGGCCAACCTGGGCTATGCCTTGCCAGGCTCGGTGCTGGCCGTGTCGATCATGCTGGCCTTCAGTTACCTCGATAACCACCTGGTGATCCCGCTGTCCAGTTGGTTGGGCGGGGCCGGTAAGCCGCTGTTGCTGGGCAGCCTCTCGGCGCTGCTGCTGGCCTACCTGGTGCGTTTCATCGCGGTGGCCTACGGGCCGCTGGAGAGCAGCCTGGAACGTATTCGCCCGTCGCTGCCCGAGGCCTCCCGCAGCCTGGGCGTCGGTGGCGCGAGATTGTTTTTCAGGGTTTATCTACCGTTGCTGGTACCGGGCGCGCTCAGTGCCGCGCTGCTGGTGTTCGTCGATGTGCTCAAGGAAATGCCGGCCACCTTGCTGATGCGACCGTTCGGCTGGGACACCCTTGCCGTTCGGGTGTTCGAGATGACCAGCGAGGGCGAGTGGGCGCGTGCCTCGCTGCCAGCATTGACGCTGGTGCTGGTGGGTCTGCTGCCGGTCATCGGCCTGATCCGCCGTTCGGCGCGTCGACCCGGTCACAGTCACTGAGGGTGCCAGCTTGCGACCTTGCGGCTACAATGCGCGGCATTCGCGCGGCGGGTCCTTACAACAAGAGCTGACGACCAACGTCATCGACCGCCGCCGCTTCGCCACGCCCGGAAGGAGAAACCCATGGGACAGCGCACGCTTTTGTATGACCTGCACCTGGCGCTAGGCGCCAAAACGGTCGATTTCGGTGGCTGGGACATGCCCCTGCACTATGGCTCGCAGGTCGAGGAGCACCACCAGGTGCGCAGTGACTGCGGCGTTTTCGATGTTTCCCACATGACTGTGATCGATGTCGACGGCAGCGACGCCACCGCCTGGTTGCAGCGCTTGCTGGCCAACGACGTGGCCCGCCTCGACGACGTCGGCAAGGCACTGTACAGCCCGCTGCTGAACGCGCAGGGTGGGGTAATCGACGACTTGCTCGTCTACCGCACGGAAAACGGCTACCGTCTGGTCACCAATGCCGCCACCCGTGCCAAGGTGCTCGACTGGTTGCAGCAGCAGCGGGCCGGTTTTGCCGTGGACTTCCAGGCCCGGCCCGACTTGGCCATCCTCGCCATTCAGGGGCCACATGCCCGCGAAAAAGTCGCAGCGCTGCTCAGCCCTGCGCGCGCTGCACTCATCCGCGAGTTGCGTCCGTTCGAGGGCGTCAGCGAAGGCGACTGGTTCATTGCCCGCACCGGCTATACCGGTGAGGACGGCCTGGAGATCATCTTCCCGGGTGAGCAGGCCGTAGCCTTCTTCAACGACCTGGTCGGCGCTGGCATCGCGCCCAGTGGCCTTGGCGCCCGCGACACCCTGCGCCTGGAGGCCGGCATGAACCTGTACGGCCAGGATATCGATGAAACCCACACACCGCTGACGTCCAACCTGGGTTGGAGCATCGCCTGGGAGCCGGCCGAGCGCGACTTCATCGGCCGCAGCGGCCTGCTGGCGGAAATCGAGCACGGCGTGCAGGAAAAACTGGTCGGCCTCGTGCTGGAAGAGCGTGGCGTGCTGCGTGCCCACCAGGTGGTGCGCGTAGCCGGGATTGGCGAAGGGGAGATCACCAGTGGTAGTTTCTCGCCTACGCTGAGCAAGTCCATTGCCTTGGCGCGCGTGCCCATGGCCACCGGCGACCGGGCCGAGGTGGAAATTCGCGGCAAGTGGTACCCGGTGCGGGTCGTCAAACCGACCTTCGTGCGCCACGGCAAGATCCTGATCTGAACCATTTTTAACCGGCGGGCGTACCGCTGAGCCAATCGAGGAATTCAAGACATGAGCAATATCCCCGCTGACCTGCGTTTTGCCGAAAGCCACGAGTGGGCTCGCCTGGAAGCCGACGGCACTGTGACCGTGGGCATCAGCGACCACGCCCAGCAAGCCCTGGGTGACGTGGTGTTCGTCGAGCTGGCCGAAGTTGGCAAGGTGTTCGCTGCAGGCGACGCTGCTGGTGTGGTCGAGTCGGTAAAAGCCGCTTCGGACATCTACGCCCCGATCGGTGGCGAAGTGATTGCGGTCAACGAAGAACTGGCCGACAGCCCGGAGCTGCTCAACGAAGAGCCTTACGGTGCGTGGATCTTCAAGCTGAAGCCAAGCAACCCGGCCGAGCTGGACAAGCTACTGGATGCTGCTGGTTACGCCGCTGCTATCGGCGAGTAGGACCACGTCGCCTGCTTCGCGGCTAAAGCCGCTCCCAGGAACTGCGCCGCAGCCAAGGCCGGTGCGATCCCTGTAGGAGCGGCTTTAGCCGCGAAGAGGCCGGGCCTGCAAACAAGTTTTCCCGCAGCATCCCCGATCCCTTCCTAGACTTATAAGTCTCCATGAGACCCGGTCTAGGAAGAGAGCGTCGTCATGTCACAGTCGCCATCCCTGCATCAACTGCAAGAGCTCAACCCTTTCCTGCGTCGCCACTTGGGCCCCGATGCCGCAGAGCAGCAGGCCATGCTCAACGCCCTGGGTATTGCCACCCGCAGTGAGCTGATCGAGCAGACCGTCCCCCCCGACATCCGCCTCAACCGCCCCCTCGACCTGCCGCCAGCGTTGGACGAACAGGCCGCTTTGGCCAAGCTCGCCGCCTACGCCGAACAGAACCAGGTGTGGACCAGCCTGATCGGCATGGGCTACCACGGCACCATCACCCCTACGGTCATCCTGCGCAACGTGCTGGAAAACCCCGGCTGGTACACCGCCTACACGCCGTACCAACCCGAAATCGCCCAAGGCCGCCTGGAGGCGCTGCTGAACTTCCAGCAAATGGTCATCGACCTCACCGGGTTGGCGTTGGCCAATGCCTCGCTGCTTGACGAAGCGACCGCCGCCGCCGAAGCCATGGCCCTGGCCAAGCGGGTGGCGCGCAACAAGAGCAACGCCTTCTTTGCCGACGAGCACTGCCACCCGCAAACCTTGTCAGTGTTGAAGACCCGCGCCGAAGGCTTTGGCTTCGAGCTGATCGTCGACGCTGTGGATAACCTTGGCAAACACGCGGTGTTCGGTGCTTTGTTGCAGTACCCCGACACCCACGGCGAAGTGCGCGACCTGCGCCCGTTGATCGACCAGTTGCACAGCCAGCAGGCCTTGGCCTGCGTGGCCGCCGACCTGCTCAGCCTGGTAGTGCTGGCACCGCCCGGCGAGCTGGGTGCCGATGTGGTGTTGGGCTCGACCCAGCGCTTTGGCGTGCCGATGGGCTACGGCGGCCCCCACGCGGCCTACTTCGCCTGCCGCGACGACTACAAGCGGGCCATGCCGGGGCGCATCATTGGCGTGTCGCGCGATGCCCGTGGCAACACCGCGCTACGCATGGCCCTGCAAACCCGCGAGCAACATATCCGCCGCGAGAAGGCCAATTCCAACATTTGCACTGCCCAGGTGCTGCTGGCCAACATTGCCAGCTTCTATGCGGTGTACCACGGCCCGGAAGGTCTTCAACGCATCGCCCAGCGTGTGCATCGGCTGACCTTTATCCTGGCGGCAGGGCTTGAGGTCAAAGGCATCAAGCGCCTCAACCAGCACTTTTTCGATACCCTTACCCTGGATGTTGGCGGGGCCCAGGCGGCCATCATCGAAAGCGCCGAAGCTGCGCAGATCAACCTGCGGATCCTCGGCCGTGGGCACTTGGGCGTGAGCCTGGACGAAACCTGCAACGAACAGACGGTGCTGCGCTTGCTCGACATTTTCGCGGGGGTGGATCACGGCCTGGAAATTGCCGCCCTCGACCAGTTGGCCCTGCCTGAAGGCATCCCTGCCAACCTGGTGCGACGCACACCTTTCCTCGCGCACCCGGTGTTCAATCAGCACCACAGCGAAACCGAAATGCTGCGCTACCTCAAACAGCTGGAGAACAAGGACCTTGCGCTGAACCAGTCGATGATCCCGCTGGGTTCCTGCACCATGAAGCTCAATGCCACCAGCGAGATGATCCCTATCACCTGGCCCGGTTTTGCGCAGTTGCACCCGTTTGCCCCGGCAGGGCAGGCCACGGGCTACAAGGCGATGATCGACGAGCTGGAAAGCTGGTTGTGCGCGATTACCGGTTTCGATGCCATCTGCATGCAGCCTAACTCCGGAGCCCAGGGTGAATACGCCGGGCTGATGGCCATTACCCGCTATCACCGCAGCCGCCATCAGCCACAGCGCACACTGTGCCTGATTCCCTCGTCAGCCCACGGCACCAACCCGGCTTCGGCGCAGATGGCCGGCATGGAGGTGGTGATCGTCGATTGCGACGACCATGGCAACGTCGACCTGGCCGACCTCAAAGCCAAGGCCCACGCAGCTGGCGAGCGCTTGTCGTGCCTGATGATCACTTACCCATCGACTCACGGCGTGTACGAAGAAGGCATTCGGGAAATCTGCGAGGTGGTGCATCAGCACGGCGGCCAGGTGTACATGGACGGCGCCAACCTCAATGCCCAGGTAGGCTTGGCGCGCCCGGCGGATATTGGGGCCGATGTTTCGCACATGAACCTGCACAAAACCTTCTGCATCCCCCACGGCGGTGGTGGCCCGGGCATGGGGCCGATCGGCATTCGCGCGCACCTCAAGCCGTTTGTCGCCAGCCACCCGGTGGTGCCGGTGCCTGGCCTGGACCCGAACAACAGCGCGGTCAGCGCCGCCCCTTGGGGCAGCGCGAGCATCCTGCCAATCAGCTGGATGTACATCGCCATGATGGGGCCGCAGTTGGCTGATGCCAGCGAGGTGGCCATTCTCTCGGCCAATTACCTGGCCAGCCAGCTGGGCGGTGCCTTCCCGGTGCTCTATCGCGGGCGCAACCAGCGCGTGGCGCACGAGTGCATCCTCGACCTGCGGCCGCTGAAAGCGCAGACCGGCATCAGTGAAGAGGATGTGGCCAAGCGCCTGATGGACTATGGCTTCCATGCCCCGACCATGTCATTCCCGGTGCCGGGCACGCTGATGGTGGAGCCGACCGAGAGTGAGTCGAAGGCCGAGCTGGACCGGTTTGTCGAGGCGATGCTGGCGATTCGTGCAGAGATTGCCGAGGTGCAGGAGGGCAACTGGCCGGCGGAAAACAACCCGCTCAAGCATGCGCCGCATACATTGGAAGATGTGTTGGGGGTGTGGGATCGGCCCTATACCCTGGCGCAGGCGGTGGCGCCCAGTGCGCATGTGCGCCAGCACAAGTACTGGCCAGCGGTGAACCGGGTCGACAACGTGTATGGGGACAGGAATCTGTTTTGTGCGTGTGTGCCGGTGGAGGCGTATCGCTAAACTCGGTGTTGGATTCTTCGCGGGCATGCCCGCTCCCACAGGAATTGCACAGGGCTCAAACCTCGCGCGATCCTTGTGGGGGCGAGCGACGCGGTTATTCGGCTACCGCATTCTTGGCCAGGATGGCATTCGCCAGCTCCATGTCAGAAGCCTGCATCCCCGGGTTCTCCGCCCGCACCTGCTTCAACGCCGCCTCCAGAAACGGCCCGCGAATGGCGCCTTCGCTGGCCACGAAGCTGCCGGCATCATCCTGTGCCGCTACTACCAGCTTGTGATCGTGCGAGGTCAGGTAGCTCGATGCCGTGGTCGCACCGGAAGTCATCACGTTACGCCAAAAGGTATCGGCCATGGCCGAGCCAATAGGCAGAGAAAGCAAGGCAGCGGCGGCGATGGCGGTTTTGAGACGCATGTTGAAACACCTCGAAGGGTGAGGGTTGAAGATGCGCCGTTGGATCTTTTCCGGTGAGGCAAGTTCCTTGAATACAAAGGACTTTTCGTCAGTTGCAGACGAGTAGCACTTCCTCTGGGCGGGTTTGCCCGCTAGCCACTTTGGCCTCCCCGCAACGGCGCAGGTCAATGAGTCCATCGGCCAGCGCCTGGCGCCGCAGATGGGTCAGGTCGGCGTTCGGTCCAATCAGGGCGCGCAGCTTCTCGCTGGGTTGCAGCAGTTCGAACAACCCTGTGCGCCCGTGGAAGCCAGTGCCACGGCAAGTTCGGCAGGTTGCTGATGCATGGGCCTGGCAGTCTGTGCACACCGTACGCACCAAGCGCTGAGCCATGACCCCGACCAGGGTCGCCTTGATCAGGTAGTCGGCTACACCCAGCTCTTGCAGGCGGGTGATGGCCGAACAGGCATCGTTGGTATGCAGGGTCGACAACACCAAGTGCCCGGTCAGCGCTGCCTGCACTGCCACCAGCGCGGTTTCGCGGTCGCGGATTTCGCCGATCATGATGATGTCCGGGTCCTGGCGCAGCATGGCCCGCACCCCGTTGGCAAAACCCAGGTCCAGTGCAGGCTGCACCTGCAGCTGGTTGAAGGCGGGTTCCAGGCGTTCGATTGGGTCTTCGATGGTGCACAGGTTGACTTGTGGCGTGGCCAGCAGCTTGAGGCTGGCGTACAGCGTGCTGGTCTTGCCGGAACCCGTGGGGCCGGTGACCAGAATGATGCCCTGGCGCTGGCGCAGCAGGCTTTGCCAGCGGGCCAGTTGCGGCCCTTCTAGGCCGAGGCGGTCGAAGCCCTCGTGCACCTGGTGCGGGTCGAACAGGCGCAGTACCAGTTTTTCGCCGAACGGGGTCGGCAGGGTAGACAGCCGCAGCTCCACCTCGCCGCCACCCGGCAGCCGGCTTTGCAGGCGACCGTCCTGTGGCCGGCGCTTTTCTGCAACATCCATGCGGCCCAGGTGTTTCAGGCGGCTGACCATCGCCAGGGTCACGTTGGCGGGAAAGGTATAAACGGTATGCAGCAGGCCATCGATGCGGTACCGCAGTTGGCCCTGTTCGCGGCGAGGTTCCAGGTGGATATCGCTGGCGCGTTGCTCGATGGCGTACTGCAGCAGCCAGTCGACGATATGCACGATGTGCGCGTCGTCCGCGCTGGCCTCGGATTGACGCTTGCCCAGCTCCAGTAGCTGTTCGAGCTCGCCCAGGCTGGCCGACTGCTGGTGTTGCGCGCCTTTCACCGACTGGGCCAAGCGCTGGAACGACTGCCCTGACTGGCGGATCTGCGCCGGGCTGGCCAGCACGCGGCGGATTGGCCGGCCTAGGCTGCGGGCCAGGTCTGCCTGCCAGTCATCCTGGTAGGGCTGGGCGCTGGCGACGGTGATGCTGGACGCGTCGGCGGCGACAATGAGGATGCCGTGGCGCTGGGCGAAGGCTGGGGAGATCAGGCCGGCGACCTGGGGCAGGTCGAGCTGCATGGGGTCAATGCGCAGGTAGGGCTGGCCGACCTTGCCGGCCAGCCATTGGCAGAGGCGGTCCAGGTCCAAAAGCTGGCCGGGGTGTTGGCGGTCTTGCCGTCCGCAGGCGGCGATCAGTTCCAGCGGGTGGCTTGCAGGGTGGGCGGCGGCGTGTTCGAGGACTTGCAGGGTGTCGTTGGCGTGCAGGTGCTGGTCGGCGAGCAGGGCTTCGAGCACGCGCTTGAGGTCGAGTGCCGGGTTGTCGGGAGTGTGCATGTTGGCGTCCGTGCCTGATGAGGGAGTCCTGACCAAGGCTAGACGGATGGGGGAGGTGCACCGAAGCTGAAGGGTTTCGGGATTTTGCTGTGGCTATCAGACCACCGCCAGCTCCACCCGTTGCTGGTTGGTCAGGCTCACTTCACCCACACACACCAGGTTACGCAGTTTCTGCGCAATCACCTCGGCCCGGTGCCAGCTCAGCCCGCCAATGCCGACTTCGATATTCAACCAGTCGTCCTGCTGGCTGACCTGCACGCTGTGCGGCGTCAGGAACTGCAGGGCAAACAGGTTGAGCACCCGGCACAGGCTGTCGGGCTCGGCTTCCGCTTGCAGGCGGTAGTGCACGGTGCTGTGGGCGTTGCTGGCGGCCCAGGTGTCGGTACGGGGCTGTGCGTTCATGCTGGTCTCCGCGAATGTTGGAGAAATTCTTGCACGTTGAGGGCGGTATTTTTTCGCTATGATTTGGCTGTTTTTGGGACTAGTCGAATAGATCTATTCGAAAATTGCTTATTTGGAGAATCATCGATGCACAGTGAGCTGGATGCCTACGACCGTCGTATTCTTGAGTTGCTACAGGAAGACGCTTCGCTGTCCAGCGCGCAGATCGCCGAGCGTGTGGGGCTGTCGCAATCGCCGTGCTGGCGGCGCATTCAGCGGTTGAAGGAGGAGGGGGTGATTCGTGGGCAGGTGACCTTGCTGGACCGCAAGAAGGTCGGCCTGAACACGCAGATTTTCGCCGAGGTGAAGCTCAATGCGCACGGGCGCTCCAACTTCACCGAATTCACCGAGGCGATTCGCGGGTTTGCGGAGGTGCTGGAGTGTTATGTGCTGATGGGGTCGGTGGACTTTCTGCTGCGGATCGTCACATCGGACATCGAGGCTTACGAGCGCTTCTTCTTCGAAAAACTGTCGAACGTGCCGGGTATTCAGGAAGTGAATTCGATTGTGGCGTTGTCTGAGATCAAATCCACCACCAGCCTGCCACTGTCGCGTTGAAGCATTCACGAGCATGCCCGCTCCCACAGGTATTGCGCCAAGCCTGAGGCCTGCGCTGTACCTGTGGGAGCGGGCGAGCCCGCGAAGAAGGCGACGCGGTATCACGCCTTGAGCAGATGCTTCCAGCCGCGGCTCTGATCCACCGCCCGAGCTTGCTCGATACGTGCTTCCAGCAACTCAGCGGTGATCGATTGCTCCGCCTGTTCATCGCTGATTGGTTGTACCGCCAGCTCATGCAGCTTCTTCAGGTCGCCATACAGGCGGTCCATCTGCGGCGCTTCGAGCACCTGGCGGGCATGGTGCAGCCAGGCCAGCAGCTGTTCGATTCGTGGCAATTGCTCGGCCAGGTCTTCCGGGCGCTGGGTGTACAGCGGCAGCTTCAACGCGCGGCCTTCTTCGCCCAGCAGGTGCCCCAGCCAGCTGGCCAGCTGCGCCTTGCCCTGACGCTCGCCACGGCCCTTGCGCTCGGCGGTCCAGGCGCGGGCCAGCAGCCAGCGCGAAGTTTCCAGCGAGAACTGGCCCCAGCGCACGTCTTCCAACTCTTCGGCGAACTGCTCGGGCGCGGCGCGGCGAATGTCTTCGTCATCGTTGCCGGCCTGCACCAGCGGGCGCCAGTCTTCCAGCAGGGCGTCCAGGCTACTGCGCAGGTCGCGGGTAGTGGCGCGCGGCGCGGCCTGGCCCAGGCTGGCGGTGATGGCGCGCAGCTCGCTCAGGCACTCGACCCAGTCCTGCAGCAGGCGCCAGTGGCCGTTGTGGCGGTATTGCTCGGCCAGACGCTGGCTGCTGCCCAGCAGTTGCCAGGCCAGGGCGGCGTAGGCATCGTCCACGGCCATTTCGGCGTCCAGCTCGGTGTGCGGCAGGCTCAGCTCGTAACTGTCCGGCTCAAGCAGGCGGTAGCCACGCTCGGCCTTGCTGATGTCGCAAGGCATCAGGGGCAGGCTGGCGGCCAGCTCGGCGGCCAGCTCCAGCAGGGCTTGTGGTTCGCCTTCGCGCAGTTCCAGCTCCAGCTCGCAGATTTCTTCCTTGCGCTTGCCGGCGATCACGAAGCCTTGGTCCAACGCAGCCTCGATCACGACTTTGCTCTTGCCACGGCCCCAGGCGATTTCAGCGTATTCACGGCTGAAGTCGGTGGTGAACAGTGGCTTGATGGTTTTCTTGTCCAGGTTGGCCAGTTGCTCGGGCCAGCAGGTGGCGTCCAGCTTTTTCAGGTCGAGCTTGACCTTGTCCAGGTTCCACTCGTACTCGTTGCGCTCGGACAGGCCTGCCACGCTGGTGCCGCGGCACTTGAGGGTCTGGATGACGGCGTCGCCGTCGCGGCGCAGGCGCAGGGCAACACGGGCGGCGGACAGCTCACGCTCGGGGGTGTCGAAGTACTGGTTGAGCAGTTCGCGGGTCTGCCAGCCGGACTTGTTGCGCTTTTTCAGCAGAGGGTGCTCGCGCAGGGCGGCAAGGGTCTCGCGGCTGGCGCGGAGCTTCAGTTCGGTTTCTTTGTGCATCACAGACTCGAAGGGGGGCGTGGTTGACGCAGAGTCTACAGCAGTCCGCCGCCAACGGTTTATTCCAGACAGCGGATAGTCCTATGATGGGTAACGCTTCCGAGGAGTATGCGCATGCCGTTGCCGACGCTGAAAGACCAGTTTGCCGCCTTGATCGCCGCGCCTTCGGTCAGTTGCACCCAGCCCGCGCTGGACCAGTCCAACCGCCAGGTCATCGACCTGTTGGCCGGCTGGCTTGGCGACCTGGGTTTCACGTGCGACATCCAGCAGGTCAGCCCCGGCAAGTTCAACCTGCTGGCCAGTCGTGGCAACGGCCCGGGCGGCCTGGTGCTGGCCGGGCACAGCGACACCGTACCTTACGAGGAACAACTGTGGGCCAGTGACCCGCTGAAGCTGACCGAGGTCGATGGCCGTTGGGTCGGCCTGGGCAGCTGCGACATGAAGGGCTTCTTTGCCCTGGTCATCGAAGCCGTCATCCCGCTGCTGGAGCACGACTTCAAGCAGCCATTGCTGATTCTGGCCACTTGCGACGAAGAAAGCTCCATGTCCGGTGCCCGCGCCCTGGCCGAGGCCGGCCGGCCGCTGGGCCGCGCGGCGGTAATCGGCGAGCCGACCGGGCTACGGCCGATCCGCATGCACAAGGGCATCCTCATGGACCGTATCGACATCCTCGGACGCAGCGGCCATTCGTCGGACCCAAGCCTGGGCCGCAGCGCCATGGAGGCCATGCACGCGGTAATGGGCGAACTGATGGGCCTGCGCCAGCAATGGCAGCAAACCTACCGCAACCCGCAGTTCACCGTGCCGACGCCGACCCTGAACTTCGGCTGTATCCACGGGGGTGACAACCCCAATCGCATCTGTGGCCAGTGCGCCCTGGAATTCGACCTGCGGCCGTTGCCGGGCATGGACGTGGAGCAACTGCGCGCCGCCATTCGCGAGAAGCTGGTGCCGGTGGCCGAGCGCCATGATGTGCGCATCGACTACGCGCCGCTGTTCCCGGAGGTACCGCCGTTCGAGCAGGCCGCCGATGCCGAGCTGGTGCAAGTGGCGGAGCGCCTGACCGGCCACCGCGCCGAAGCGGTGGCGTTCGGCACCGAAGCGCCTTATCTTCAGCAGCTGGGCTGCCAGACTCTCGTGCTGGGCCCTGGCGACATCGCCTGTGCCCACCAGCCCGGCGAATACCTTGAAATGTCACGAATCGAGCCTACCGTGCGTCTATTGCGTGACCTGATCCGGCACTATTGCCTGAACTAAACGTCCATTGACCTGATTCGTTCCTGCCTAGAGGAGACCGCGCGTGACCGCAAGCCTGTTCCGACGATGATCCTGAACGCCCCTGTACCGCCGTTCTCCGTCCACTTATCCACAGGCCCTGTCATGCCCGACTACGTCAACTGGCTGCGTCATGCCTCCCCGTACATCAATGCCCATCGCGACTGCACCTTCGTGGTCATGCTCCCAGGCGATGGGGTGGAACACCCTAATTTTGGCAACATCGTCCACGACCTGGTGCTGCTGCACAGTCTTGGCGTGCGCCTGGTGCTGGTGCATGGCTCGCGCCCGCAGATCGAAAGCCGCCTGGCTGATCGCGGCCTGACCCCGCACTACCACCGTGGCCTGCGCATCACCGATGCCGCCACCCTGGATTGCGTGATCGATGCCGTCGGCGCCCTGCGCCTGGCCATCGAGGCACGCTTGTCGATGGACATCGCCGCTTCGCCCATGCAGGGCTCGCGCTTGCGCGTGGCGTCCGGCAACCTGGTCACGGCGCGGCCGATAGGCGTGCTCGAAGGCGTGGACTACCACCACACCGGCGAAGTGCGCCGGGTCGACCGCAAGGGCATCAGCCGCCTGCTCGACGAGCGCTCCATCGTGCTGCTGTCGCCGCTGGGTTACTCGCCCACCGGCGAAATCTTCAACCTGGCCTGCGAAGACGTGGCCACCCGCGCTGCCATCGAGCTGGGCGCCGACAAGCTGCTGCTGTTCGGCGCAGAGCCGGGGCTGCTGGATGCAGATGGCAAGCTGGTGCGCGAGCTGCGCCCACAGCAGGTTGCGCCACATCTTCAGCGTTTGGGCAGTGATTACCAGGGCGAGCTGCTGGATGCCGCCGCCGAGGCCTGCAAGGGCGGTGTGGCGCGTAGCCATATTGTCAGTTATGCCGAAGACGGCGCGTTGCTGACCGAGCTGTTCACCCGTGGCGGTGGCGGTACGTTGGTGTCGCAGGAGCAGTTCGAGGTGGTGCGCGAGGCGACCATCGAGGACGTGGGTGGCTTGTTGGAGCTGATCAGCCCGCTGGAAGAGCAGGGCATTCTGGTGCGCCGGTCGCGTGAAGTGCTGGAACGGGAAATCGAGCAGTTCAGTGTGGTGGAGCGCGAGGGCATGATTATCGCCTGTGCGGCGCTGTACCCGATTGCTGACTCCGAGGCAGGGGAGCTGGCGTGCCTGGCGGTGAACCCGGAGTACCGCCATGGCGGGCGTGGGGATGAATTGCTGGAGCGTATCGAGAGTCGGGCGCGGCAGATGGGGTTGAATACCTTGTTCGTGCTGACGACGCGCACGGCGCACTGGTTCCGTGAGCGCGGGTTTGCGCCTAGTGGGGTTGAGCGGCTGCCGGCGGCGCGGGCTTCGTTGTACAACTACCAGCGTAATTCGAAGATTTTCGAGAAGGCTCTGTAAGCCTGTGCCGGCCTCTTCGCGGGTATACCCGCGAAGCAGGCGACGCGGTCCGGAATGAAAAACGCCGCCCTTGTGGGCGGCGTTTTGGTTTACACGGTGTGCAGGTACCAGTTGTACTCAAGGTCGGAGATGGAGTGCTCGAACTCCTCCAGCTCGCTCTCCTTGCACGCGACAAAGATGTCGATGTACTTCGGATCGATGTACTTGTTCAGGATCTCGCTGTCGTCCAGCTCGCGCAGGGCATCGCGCAGGTTGTTCGGCAGGCTCTGCTCCAGTTGTTCGTACGAGTTGCCTTCAATCGGCTCACCCGGCTCGATCTTGTTGGTCAGGCCATGGTGCACACCGGCCAGCACGGCAGCCATCATCAGGTACGGGTTGGCGTCGGCACCGGCCACGCGGTGCTCGATGCGCACGGCGTCCGGCGAGCCGGTCGGCACGCGCAAGGCCACGGTGCGGTTGTCCAGGCCCCAGCTCGGCGCGTTCGGTACGTAGAACTGTGCGCCAAAGCGGCGGTACGAGTTCACGTTCGGGCAGAGGAACGCCATGGACGCGGGCAGGGTCTCGAGCACACCGCCGACAGCGTGACGTAGCGCGGCGTTCTGCTCGGGATCCTCGCTGGTGAAGATGTTGTTGCCATCTTTGTCCAGCACGGAAATGTGTACATGCAGGCCGTTGCCTGCCTGGCCCGGGTAGGGCTTGGCCATGAAGGTGGTGTCCATTTCATGGTCGTAGGCGATGTTCTTGATCAACCGCTTGAGCAGTACCGCGTAGTCGCAGGCCTTGAGCGGGTCGGCCACGTGGTGCAGGTTGACTTCGAACTGCGCCGGGGCGCTTTCCTTGACGATGGCGTCGGCCGGGATGCCTTGCTCTTTCGCGCCTTCGAGGATGTCCTGCAGGCAGTCGGCATATTCGTCGAGGTCGTCGATCAGGTACACCTGGGTCGACTGCGGGCGTTTTCCCGAAATTGGCGAGCGCGGCGGCTGCGGGCGGCCGTTCACGTTCTCCTGGTCGATCAGGTAGAACTCCAGCTCGAACGCGGCACAGATGGTCAGGCCCATTTCGGTGAACTTGCTCACCACCTGGCGCAGCACTTCACGCGGGTCGGCGAAGAACGGCTCGCCTTCCAGCTCGTGCATGGTCATCAGCAGCTGGGCAGTCGGGCGTTTTTGCCAGGGTTCGTTGGAGAGGGTGCCAGGGATCGGGTAGCAGATGCGGTCAGCATCGCCGATGTCCAGGCCCAGCCCGGTGCTTTCGACGGTGGAACCGTTGATGTCCAGGGCGAAGAGGGAGGCAGGCAGGTTGATGCCTTTCTCGTAAACCTTGTGGAGGCTGGTGCGCTCTATGCGCTTGCCACGCACCACACCATTCATATCTGCAATCAGAAGGTCAACGTAGAGAACCTCAGGATGTTCCTTAAGGAACGCGTTCGCTTCGTTAAGCTGAACGGCACGCGGGGGTACCGACATGATGCAACACCTTTGTTGTTAAAAATATCAATCAAGGGGGGCTTGCAGGACCAGTCAATCGAAAAGCCATACTGATGTCAAGCCAACCCCATGATGCCCTGAAATGGCACATCTACGGCAGATTTGCTGCATATCGGGGCAAGCCATTATCCGCTATTTCCCGCGTAAAGGGCTATCTCCGACACGCCGTGTTTTATTTTTTACGGAGGTGTTGTGTAAAAAAATGAACAAGGCTAAGCTCGGTCTCAACCCAAAACACAATAATACGAGGGTCACATGGTCCGCTTGCCGCGACCTGAAAGCACTGCCTGCGCAGTGCCGTCGGGTACATCCGCCGTTTTTGCAAGCTTCGTCAATGGCGTGGCCGCCCTGGCCGCAATAATTGACGTTTGGCGCTCCCGGGCCCGCCCTCGTAGCGGCTTGCCGCTCTTCGCTTCGTCTTCCTGCCTTTCGAACTCATTACGGACACAGCTGTTTTCAGTGTATCCACTGTGGCTCTGCGCGGGGGTTTTTGCTTTAGCAATGTACTCCATCCAGAATCAGAGCGTGGACCACCTTACCTCCTGAGGTATTTATGAGTAACAACCTCGACCAGCTCACCGATTGGTTGAAAGAGCACAAGATTACCGAAGTCGAATGCATGATCAGTGACCTGACCGGCATCACGCGCGGCAAGATTTCGCCTACCAACAAATTCATCGCCGAAAAAGGCATGCGCCTGCCCGAGAGCGTGCTGCTGCAGACCGTGACCGGCGACTACGTCGACGACGACATCTATTACGAACTGCTCGATCCGGCAGATATCGACATGATCTGCCGCCCTGACGAGAAGGCCGTGTTTCTGGTGCCGTGGGCCATCGAGCCGACCGCGCAGGTGATCCACGACACCTACGACAAGAAGGGCAACCCGGTCGAACTGTCGCCGCGCAACGTGCTGAAAAAAGTGCTCAAGCTCTACGCCGACAAGGGCTGGCAGCCGATCGTCGCGCCCGAGATGGAGTTCTACCTGACCAAGCGCAGCGAAGACCCGGACTTCCCGCTGCAGCCACCGGTTGGCCGTTCGGGCCGCCCGGAAACCGGACGTCAGTCGTTCTCGATCGAAGCCGCCAACGAATTCGACCCGCTGTTCGAAGACGTCTACGACTGGTGCGAACTGCAACAGCTGGACCTGGATACGCTGATTCACGAAGACGGCACGGCGCAGATGGAAATCAACTTCCGTCACGGCGACGCGCTGCATCTGGCCGACCAGATCCTGGTGTTCAAGCGCACCATGCGCGAAGCGGCGCTCAAGCACAACGTGGCCGCTACTTTCATGGCCAAGCCGATGACCGGCGAGCCGGGCAGTGCCATGCACCTGCACCAGAGCGTGGTCGACGTGGCCACCGGCAAGAACATCTTCAGCAACGAAGATGGCAGCATGAGCGCGCTGTTCCTCAACCACATTGGTGGCCTGCAGAAGTTCATCCCCGAGGCGCTGCCGCTGTTCGCCCCTAACGTCAACTCGTTCCGCCGCTTCCTGCCTGATACCTCGGCGCCGGTAAACGTGGAGTGGGGCGAAGAAAACCGCACCGTCGGCCTGCGCGTACCGGATGCCGGCCCGCAAAGCCGCCGCGTCGAGAACCGCCTGCCGGGCGCCGACGCCAACCCGTACCTGGCCATCGCCGCGAGCCTGCTGTGTGGCTACATCGGCATGGTCGAAGGCATCGAGGCCAGTGCGCCGGTACAGGGCCGTGGCTACGAACGCCGCAACCTGCGCCTGCCGCTGACCATCGAAGACGCCCTGGAACGCATGGAAAACAGCCGCGCGCTGGTGCAGTACCTGGGCAAGAAGTTCATCACCGGCTACGTCGCCACCAAGCGCGCCGAGCACGAGAACTTCAAGCGAGTCATCAGTTCCTGGGAGCGTGAGTTCCTGCTGTTTGCTGTCTGATCAACTTGGTGCCGCAGGATGCGGCTGTCGAACAACGGAGAAGCACATGAGCGTCAACAACCCGCAAACCCGTGAATGGCAAACCCTGAGCGGGGAGCATCACCTCGCGCCCTTCAGCGACTACAAGCAGCTGAAGGAGAAGGGGCCGCGCATCATCACCAAGGCCCAGGGTGTGCATTTGTGGGATAGCGAGGGGCACAAGATCCTCGACGGCATGGCTGGCCTGTGGTGCGTGGCAGTGGGTTATGGCCGTGAAGAACTGGTGCAGGCGGCAGAAAAGCAGATGCGCGAGCTGCCGTACTACAACCTGTTCTTCCAGACTGCCCATCCGCCTGCGCTGGAACTGGCCAAGGCAATCTCCGACGTGGCGCCGCAAGGCATGACCCATGTGTTCTTCACCGGCTCCGGCTCCGAAGGCAACGACACCGTGCTGCGCATGGTCCGCCATTACTGGGCGCTGAAAGGTAAGCCACAGAAGCAGACCATCATCGGCCGCATCAACGGCTACCACGGCTCCACCGTGGCTGGTGCCAGCCTGGGCGGCATGAGCGGCATGCACGAGCAGGGCGGCCTGCCGATCCCGGGCATCGTGCATATCCCGCAGCCTTACTGGTTTGGCGAAGGCGGCGACATGACCCCGGATGAGTTCGGGGTGTGGGCGGCCGAGCAGCTGGAGCAGAAAATCCTCGAAGTCGGCGTAGACAATGTCGCCGCCTTCATCGCCGAGCCGATCCAGGGCGCCGGCGGCGTGATCATCCCGCCGGAAACCTACTGGCCGAAGGTGAAGGAGATCCTCGCCAAGTACGACATCCTGTTCGTCGCCGACGAAGTGATCTGCGGTTTCGGCCGTACCGGCGAGTGGTTCGGCTCCGACTACTACGACCTCAAGCCTGACCTGATGACAATCGCCAAGGGCCTGACTTCCGGTTACATCCCAATGGGCGGTGTGATCGTGCGTGACACCGTGGCCCAGGTACTCAGCGAAGGCGGCGACTTCAACCACGGCTTCACCTACTCCGGCCACCCGGTAGCGGCCGCCGTGGGCCTGGAAAACCTGCGCATCCTGCGTGACGAGAAAATCGTCGAGAAGGCGCGCAGCGAAACGGCACCGTATTTGCAAAAGCGTTTGCGTGAACTGCAGGACCACCCTCTGGTGGGCGAGGTACGCGGCCTGGGCCTGCTCGGCGCGATTGAGCTGGTCAAGGACAAGGCCACCCGCAGCCGTTACGAAGGCAAGGGCGTGGGCATGATCTGCCGCACCTTCTGCTTCGAAAACGGCCTGATCATGCGCGCGGTGGGTGACACCATGATCATTGCGCCGCCGCTGGTGATCAGCCATGCAGAGATCGACGAACTGGTGGAAAAGGCACGCAAATGCCTGGACCTGACGCTCGAAGCGATTCGTTGACAGTTTGCTAGGCTAGCGATGTGACATTAAGTCGTTACAAGGCCCTGCTTTCCTTGATACAGAGCCTTGTAACTTGCCAGACTAGCGGCTGTTTCAGTCGCCGCGCGCTCTGCACCGTAGGTCCTGGCTGCTGAACAGATGGCTAAATAAAAAATTCTGGAGCATTACGCATGAATAAAATGGGCAAGACGTTGCTGGCCGCCGCCCTGATGGGTGCCATGGCTACCGCTGTTCAGGCTGAAGACAAGGTGTTGAACGTCTACAACTGGTCGGACTACATCGCACCAGACACCATCGCCAAGTTCGAGAAGCAGACCGGTATCAAGGTCAAGTACGACGTCTTCGACAGCAACGAAACCCTCGAAGCCAAGCTGCTGGCCGGCAAGTCGGGCTACGACATCGTGGTGCCGTCCAACAACTTCCTGGCCAAGCAGATCAAGGCCGGTGTGTACGAAGAACTGGACCGCTCCAAGCTGCCGAACTGGAAGAACCTCGACACCGACCTGCTCAAAGCCGTTGGCGACGCCAGCGACAAGGACAACAAGCACGCCTTCCCGTACATGTGGGGTTCGATCGGCATCGGCTACAACCCGGAGAAGGTCAAGGCCGCGCTGGGCGTGGACAAGATCGACTCGTGGGACGTGGTGTTCAAGCCTGAGAACATCGCCAAGCTCAAGAGCTGCGGCGTGAGCTTCCTCGACGCCCCGACCGAAATGCTGCCAGCCGCGCTGCACTACCTGGGCCTGCCGACCGACAGCACCAAGAAAGAAGACCTGAAGGCCGCCGAGGACCTGTTCCTCAAGATCCGTCCTTCGATCACCTACTTCCACTCGTCCAAGTACATCGGCGACATGGCCAACGGCAACATCTGCGTGGCCGTCGGTTACTCGGGTGACCTGGAGCAGTCCAAGGCCCGCGCACACGAAGCTGGCGACAAGGTCAAAGTGGACTACGTGATTCCGAAAGAAGGTGCCGGCACCTTCTACGACATGGTCGCCATCCCGAAAGATGCCGAGCATAAAGACGCTGCCTACCAGTTCATGGACTTCCTGATGCAGCCGGAAATCATGGCTGAAATCACCAACGCCGTGCGCTTCCCGAATGGCAACGCTGCCGCTACCCCGTTCGTGGACAAAGACATCACCAGCGACCCGAGCATCTACCCGCCAGCCGAAGTGAAGAAGCAGCTGTACGCAATCGCTGCGCCTGAAGCTTCTGCCCAGCGTGTGATCACCCGCAGCTGGACCAAGATCAAGTCGGGCAAATAACCCCGATGCGGCACCTCTGGGTCGGGGTTTCCCGGCCCAGAGCCAGTGAAAGGCAATTGATGATTGCGGCATCGAAGCTGCGAAGGTAAGTTGCGCGCCGGTTTTGCGTGTGCGGCAGCATTGTCGCTACCCAGGCACTGATTGTGAGGAGCACCCACTTGTCTATTTCTGTAATCCGCAAGGCCTTGATGGCTGGTGCGGGCCTGACGCTGGCATGCAGCGTCCAAGCGGCGCCTACGGTGCACTTCTACAACTGGTCCGACTACATCGGCCCGACCACACTCGCGGACTTCGAGAAAGCCACGGGCATCAAGCCAGTGCAGGACGTGTTCGACTCCAACGAAACCCTGGAAGGCAAGCTGCTGGCCGGCAATACCGGCTATGACGTGGTGGTGCCGTCCAACCATTTCCTTGGCAAGCAGATCAAGGCGGGCGCGTTCCAGAAGCTCGACAAGAAACTGCTGCCCAATTATTCCAACCTCGACCCGGCGTTGATGAAGCGCCTGGAAAAGAACGACCCGGGCAACCAGTACGCCGTTCCCTACCTCTGGGGCACCAACGGCATTGGTTACAACGTCGACAAGGTGAAGGCCGCGTTGGGCGTGGACACCATCGACTCTTGGGCCGTCTTGTTCGAGCCCGAGAACATGAAGAAACTCTCCAAGTGCGGTGTTGCTTTCCTCGACTCGGCGGATGAAATGCTCCCGGCGGTGCTCAACTACATGGGGCTCAACCCCAACAGCACCGACCCCAAGGATTACGCAAAAGCCGAGCAGAAGCTGCTGGCCGTACGCCCGTACGTGACCTACTTCCACTCGTCCAAGTACATCACCGACCTGGCCAACGGCGACATCTGCGTCGCGGCAGGCTTCTCGGGTGATGTGTTCCAGGCCAAGGCCCGCGCTGAAGAAGCGAAGAAGGGCGTGAACCTGGCCTACGCCATTCCCAAGGAAGGCGGCAACCTCTGGTTCGATGTGCTGGCGATCCCCAAGGACGCCAAGAACGTCAAAGAGGCGCATGCCTTCATCAACTATTTGCTGAAACCTGAGGTTATCGCCCAGGTCAGTGATTACGTCGGTTACGCCAACCCGAACCCCAAGGCTGGCGACCTGATGGACCAGGCCGTGAGGACTGACGCCGCGGTTTACCCACCGCAGGAAGTGCTGGACAAGATGTTCGTGAACTCAGAGTTGCCACCCAAGGTGCAACGGCTGATGACCCGTAGCTGGACCAAGGTCAAGTCGGGCAAGTAATTATCCAGACCCGCAGCGCACCTGCAGACCAGGCCGCGCGGGCACAAAAATCTTGTTGGGAGTTTCACTCATGGCAGTTGCCTCCGGTGCCTATAAAAAAGCCCTCGAGGGTGGCCAGCAACCCAAGCAGGTGCTGGTCAAGATCGACCGGGTTACGAAAAAATTCGACGAAACCGTAGCCGTGGACGATGTGTCCCTGGAAATCCGCAAGGGCGAGATCTTCGCCCTGCTGGGTGGCTCCGGCTCGGGCAAGTCCACCTTGCTGCGCATGCTGGCCGGCTTCGAGCGCCCGACTGAAGGGCGGATTTTCCTCGATGGCGTCGACATCACCGACATGCCGCCTTACGAGCGGCCAATCAACATGATGTTCCAGTCCTATGCGCTGTTCCCACACATGACCGTGGCGCAGAATATCGCCTTCGGCCTGCAGCAGGACAAGATGCCCAAGGCCGAGATCGACGCCCGCGTGGCCGAGATGCTCAAGCTGGTACACATGACCCAGTACGCCAAGCGCAAGCCGCACCAGCTGTCGGGTGGCCAGCGTCAACGTGTGGCCCTGGCACGCTCGCTGGCCAAGCGCCCCAAGCTGCTGCTGCTCGACGAGCCGATGGGCGCGCTGGACAAGAAACTGCGTTCGCAGATGCAGCTGGAACTGGTAGAGATCATCGAGCGCGTGGGTGTGACCTGCGTGATGGTGACCCACGACCAGGAAGAGGCCATGACCATGGCCCAGCGCATTGCCATCATGCACCTGGGCTGGATCGCCCAGATCGGCTCGCCGGTGGACATCTACGAGACCCCGACCAGCCGCCTGGTGTGCGAGTTCATCGGTAACGTCAACCTGTTCGAAGGCGAAGTGGTCGACGACGCCGAAGGCCACGCGATCATTGCCAGCCCGGAGCTTGAGCGCAAGATCTACGTGGGCCACGGCATCACCACCTCGGTGGAAGACAAGCACATCACCTACGCCTTGCGCCCGGAAAAGATGCTGGTTACTACCCAGCAGCCGACCTGCGAGCACAACTGGTCGCGCGGCAAGGTACACGACATCGCCTACCTGGGTGGCCATTCGGTGTTCTACGTGGAGCTGCCGAGCGGCAAGATCGTCCAGTCGTTCGTCGCTAACGCCGAGCGCCAGGGCACCCGCCCGACCTGGGGCGATGAAGTGTACGTATGGTGGGAAGATGACAGCGGCGTGGTACTGCGGTCATGAAACTGCGCAAGCTCAAGCGAGCCTTCCAGCGCCTGACCCCGCAGGGGCGGCATGTGGTGATCGGCGTGCCGTTCATCTGGCTGTTCCTGTTCTTCATGCTGCCGTTCTTCATCGTGTTGAAGATCAGCTTTGCCGAAGCCGACGTGGCGATCCCGCCGTATACCGAGATCTATAGCTACGTCGAAGACAAGATCCAGTTGGTGCTGAACCTGGCCAACTACGGCCTGCTGACCGAGGATGAGCTGTACCTCTCGGCCTACCTGGGCTCGCTGAAGATGGCGTTCTTCAGCACCCTGCTGTGCCTGCTGATCGGCTTCCCAATGGCCTACGCCATTGCCAACGCCAAGAAGGAGACGCAGACCGTATTGCTGCTGCTGATCATGATGCCGACCTGGACCGCGATCCTGATCCGCGTCTATGCCTGGATGGGCATTCTCAGCAACAACGGCCTGCTCAACGGCTTCTTGCTGTGGACCGGGTTGATCGACCAGCCGCTGCAAATCCTCAACACCAACCTGGCGGTGTACATCGGCGTGGTCTATTCGTACCTGCCGTTCATGATCCTGCCGCTGTTCGCCAACCTGGTGAAGCATGACCCTTCGTTGCTGGAGGCCGCTTCGGACCTGGGTTCGAGCACCTTCAACAGCTTCTGGAAAATCACCGTACCGCTGTCGAAAAACGGCATCATCGCCGGCTGCATGCTGGTGTTCATCCCGGTGGTGGGTGAGTTCGTGATCCCTGAACTGCTCGGCGGCCCGGAAACCCTGATGATCGGTAAGGTGCTGTGGCAAGAGTTCTTCAACAACCGTGACTGGCCGGTGGCCTCTGCCCTGGCGGTAGTGATGCTGGCGATCCTGATCGTGCCGATCCTGCTGTTCAACCGCAGCCAGGCTAAAGAAATGGAGGGCCGCGCATGAAACGCTTCAGTTTCTCCAAGCTGATGCTGGTGCTGGGCTTGCTGTTCATCTACCTGCCGATGCTGATCCTGGTAATCTACTCGTTCAACGCCTCCAAGCTGGTGACGGTGTGGGGTGGCTGGTCGATCAAGTGGTACGTCGGCTTGCTCGACAACACCCAGCTGATGGGTTCGGTGATGCGCTCGCTGGAAATCGCCTGCTACACGGCGGTGGCCGCGGTGGCACTGGGTACCCTGGCGGCCTTCGTGCTGACCCGCGTCACCCGCTTCAAGGGTCGCACGCTGTTCGGTGGCCTGGTCACCGCGCCGCTGGTAATGCCCGAGGTGATCACGGGTCTGTCGCTGTTGCTGCTGTTCGTGGCCATGGCGCAGATGATCGGCTGGCCCCAGGAGCGTGGCATCGTCACCATCTGGATCGCCCACACCACGTTCTGTGCGGCGTACGTGGCGGTGGTGGTGTCGGCACGCCTGCGTGAGCTGGACCTGTCGATCGAAGAAGCGGCAATGGACCTGGGTGCCAAGCCGTGGAAGGTGTTCTTCCTGATCACCATCCCGATGATCGCGCCATCGCTGGCGGCGGGCGGCATGATGTCGTTCGCGCTGTCGCTGGATGACCTGGTGCTGGCCAGCTTCGTGTCCGGCCCGGGTTCGACCACCTTGCCGATGGAAGTGTTCTCGGCGGTGCGCCTGGGCGTGAAGCCCGAGATCAACGCCGTGGCCAGCTTGATTCTACTGTCGGTGTCGCTGGTGACCTTCTTTGTCTGGTACTTCAGCCGCCAGGCCGAAGAGCGTCGTCGCAAGGCGATTCAGCAGGCGATCGAAGAGGGTGCGGCGGCCAATGCCTCGCAGCCACAGGTCAAGCGCCCGGCGCAGGTTGCGGCTTCGGCCTGACTGTGTAGACATCCCCGCAGGGTTTCGGCTCTGTGGGGTGTCAGGGCAGCCAGGTGCATGGCTGGCCATTGTTAGCGCCTATCAGATCGAGCGCCGCCCGCGCGGCGCATCGCGAGCTGTGCTCGCTCCTACGTTTTTTTCGGGCCAGTCTATCCTGTGGCAGGCGCGCGCGACCGCTTTGTTGGTACGACACAATTTAACGCCATGCGCCCAGGCGTACGCGCGCAAATCCCCCAGGAATAATTGGCCCGAAACAAACGTAGGAGCGAGCGCAGCTCGCGATGCGCCGCGCGGGCGGCGCTCGATCTGATAAGCACCGAAAAAATCGAGGCATGCACCTTGATGCCCTGATGCGCGTACGTCCTCTATCCATCAGTGATGTTTATCGAACCCTGAACTACGCTGACAGTCGCATCTCACAAATCATTTGTGCGCAAGCAAGGAGCCAGCATGGCGTTGGTGCGTCCGCTGTCGGTCGTTTGCCTGGGGCTGCTGTACATGCTCACCGGCTGTAGCAAGGAAGAGGTCCCCGAGACGTTGCCTCGGGTTGGTGTGCAGCAAGTCCAGCCCACTGATTTCGCAGCCAGGGTCACCCTGACCGGTGATGTGCAGGCGCGGGTGCAGACCGACTTGTCGTTCCGCGTGGGCGGCAAGATCATTTCGCGCAGCGTGGATGTGGGCGACCATGTCAAGGCTAACCAGGTGCTGGCCCGGCTGGACCCGAAAGACCTGCAGAACAACGTCGACTCGGCCAAGGCCGAGGTGTTCGCCGCGCAGGCGCGGGTCACCCAGACCAGCGCCGCCTTTGTACGCCAGCAAAAACTGCTGCCCAAGGGCTACACCAGCCAGAGTGAATACGACTCTGCCGAAGCCGCGCTGCGCAGCAACCAGAGCGCGCTCAAGGCCGCCCAGGCGCAACTGGCCAACGCCAACGAACAGCTCAGCTACACCGCACTGGTCTCCGAGGCCGCCGGGGTAATCACCGAGCGCCAAGCCGAAGTGGGCCAGGTGGTGCAGGCCACCATGCCCATCTTCAGCCTGGCCACCGATGGCGACCGCGATGCGGTGTTCAACGTGTACGAATCGCTGCTGGTCGCACCGCCCAGCGATGCCGGGGTGATCGTCAGACTGCTGGATAACCCCAACGTCCAGGCACATGGCTTCGTGCGTGAAATCACTCCCACGGTGTCGGCGCAAAGCGGCACGGTGCAGGTCAAGGTAGGCCTCAAAGACGTGCCACCGGGCATGCAGTTGGGCGCACCGGTCACCGCCACCACCAATGCCCAAGGCCGGCCCAGCGTCGAGCTGCCGTGGTCGGCACTGACCAAAGCCCTGCATGAGCCCGCCGTATGGGTGGTGGGCGAGGGCGACAAGGTTGAACTGCGCAAGGTCGAGGTCAGCCGTTACCTCACCGGCAAGATCGTGGTCGCCAGCGGCCTTAAAGGCGGCGAGACCGTGGTGGTCAATGGCGGCCAATTGCTGCACCCCGGCATGCAGGTGCAGAAGATCGACGCCAAGGCCCAAGGGGGTGAGCTATGAAGCGCCTGCTGCTGATGCTGTCGGCTGGCGTGCTGCTGGTGGGGTGCAGCAGCGAGGACGAGGTGCCAGAGCCGATTCGGCCCGTGCTGTCGGTGAAAGTCGAACCCCAGGTGCGGTCGCAGTTGGGCCGCTTTGCCGGCAGTATTCAGGCACGCTTTGAAAGTACCCTGGGCTTTCGGGTTTCCGGGCGTATCGCCCGTCGCTGGCTGGATGTGGGCGCCCAGGTAAAACCGGGCGACACCTTGGCAACCCTCGACCCGACCGACCAGCAAAACCAGCTGCGTGCTGCCGAAGGCGACCTGGCCAAGGTCCAGGCCCAATGGATCAACGCTCAGGCCGACGCCCGCCGCCAGCAGCAACTGTACGACCGCGGGGTAGGCGCCCAGGCCCAGCTGGATATCGCCCAGACCAACCTGAAAACCACCAGCGCGGCGTTGGAGCAGGCGCGCTCTGCGCTCAGCCAGGCGCGTGACCAGCTCGACTACAGCACCCTGCGCACCGACCACGCTGCGGTAATCACTGCCTGGCAGGCCGAAGCCGGGCAAACCGTCACCGCCGGCCAGGCCGTGGTAACCCTGGCCAGACCGGATGTGAAGGAAGCCGTGATCGACCTGCCGATCGGCCTGGCCGAGCAGTTGAGCAAAGGCCTGACCTTCACCGTTGCTTCGCAGCTGGACCCGACCATCAACACCACCGCCAGCCTGCGGGAACTGGAACCCCAGGCCGACGCCACCACGCGCACCCGCCGTGCGCGCCTGACCCTGGCGAGCACCCCGGCGGCCTTCCACCTGGGCACCGCCATCAGCGTGACCCTGAGTTCGGAGGTGTCGCCGCGCAGCGAACTGCCCTTGAGTGCCTTGCTCGAGCGCGACGGCAAGACCCAGGTATGGGTGATCGATACGCAGCAGAAGACCGTGGCCACTCGTGACGTGGCCCTGATCGGCCGCACCGCCGACAGCGTCGTCCTGAGCTCGGGCGTACAGCCCGGCGAGCGAGTGGTGACTGCGGGCGTGAACAGCCTCAAGCCCGGCCAGAAGGTCACCTTCGACGAGGATGCGCAATGAAAGGAAGCTTCAACCTGTCCGACTGGGCACTCAAGCATCAATCGTTCGTCTGGTACCTGATGTTCGTTGGCCTGCTGATGGGGATCTTCTCCTACTTCAACCTGGGCCGTGAGGAAGATCCGTCGTTCACGATCAAGACCATGGTCATCCAGACCCGCTGGCCCGGCGCGACCCAGGACGAAACCCTGTACCAAGTCACCGACCGTATCGAGAAGAAGCTCGAGGAACTCGACTCCCTCGACTACACCAAAAGCTACACCCGCCCCGGTGAATCCACGGTCTACGTGTACCTGCGCGACACCACCAAGGCCAAGGACATCCCGGACATCTGGTACCAGGTGCGCAAAAAGATCCAGGACATTCGCGGTCAGTTCCCTCAGGGCATCCAGGGGCCTGCGTTCAACGACGAATTCGGTGATGTATTCGGCTCGATCTACGCCTTTACCTCCGATGGCCTTACCCTGCGCCAGTTGCGCGACTACGTGGAGCAAGCCAGGGCTGAGGTCCGCGATGTGCCCAACATCGGCAAGATCGAGTTGGTCGGTACACAGGATGAAGTGCTGTACCTGAACTTCTCCACCCGCAAGCTGGCCGCGTTGGGCATTGACCAGCGCCAGGTCATGCAGGCCTTGCAATCGCAGAACGCCGTGACCCCGGCTGGCGTGATCGAGGCGGGCCCCGAGCGCATTTCGGTGCGCACCACCGGGCAGTTCTCCTCGGAAAAAGACCTGGAAACGGTCAACCTGCGTATCAATGACCGCTTCTTCCGCCTGGCGGATATTGCGGATATCGAACGCGGGTATGTCGACCCGCCGTCACCCATGTTCCGCTACAACGGCCAGACTGCGCTTGGGCTGGCCATCGGCATGAAGGCCGGTGGCAACATCCAGGTGTTCGGTGCGGCGCTGAAAAAGCGCATGGACAAAGTGGTCGAGGACTTGCCGGTAGGGGTTGGGGTACACACCGTGTCGGACCAGGCGGTGGTGGTGAAGCAGGCCGTCGGCGGCTTCACCAGCGCGCTGTTCGAGGCGGTGGTGATCGTACTGGGGGTGAGCTTCATCAGCCTGGGCGTGCGCGCAGGCCTGGTGGTGGCCTGCTCGATCCCGCTGGTGCTGGCCATGGTGTTCGTGTTCATGGAGTACAGCGGCATCACCATGCAGCGGATTTCGCTGGGCGCCCTGATCATTGCGCTTGGCCTGCTGGTGGACGATGCGATGATCACCGTGGAGGTGATGGTCACGCGGCTGGAGATGGGCGAAAGCAAGGAGCAGGCGGCAACCTTTGCCTACACCTCTACAGCCTTCCCCATGCTGACCGGCACCCTGGTGACTGTGGCCGGTTTCGTGCCGATCGGCCTGAACGCCAGTTCGGCCGGTGAGTATACCTACACCCTGTTTGCCGTGATTGCCGTGTCGCTGATCGTGTCTTGGGTGGTGGCGGTGTTCTTCGCGCCCGTGCTGGGCGTACACATCCTTAGCAGCAAGGTCAAAGCCCATGAAGCCGAGCCTGGCCGCCTGGGCAAGGCCTTCGAACATGGCCTGCTGTGGTGCATGCGCAACCGCTGGTTGACCATCATCGGCACCGTGCTGTTGTTCGTGCTGGCCATTTTCTGTGAGCGTTTTGTGCAGAACCAGTTCTTCCCGTCCTCGGACCGCCCGGAAATCCTGGTCGACCTCAACCTGCCGCAAAACGCCTCGATCGAGGAGACGCGCAAGGTGGTCGACCGCTTCGAGGCGCGGATCAAGGATGACCCGGACCTGGTGCACTGGAGCACCTACATCGGCCAGGGTGCCATTCGTTTCTACCTGCCCCTCGATCAACAATTGCAGAACCCGTACTACGCGCAGTTGGTGATCGTCAGCAAAGGCTTCGAAGAGCGTCAGGCCATGATGGATCGCTTGCAGAAGATCCTGCATGAAGAGTTCGTCGGCATCGGTACCAACGTACAGTCGCTGGAAATGGGCCCGCCGGTAGGGCGGCCGATCCAGTATCGGGTCAGTGGCGCAAACATCGATGAGGTGCGCAAGCACGCCATCGAACTGGCCACCTTGCTCGACCAGAACGAGCACATCGGCGAGATGATCTACGACTGGAACGAGCCGGGTAAGGTGCTGCGCGTGGAAATCGCCCAGGACAAGGCACGCCAACTGGGGTTGTCGTCGGAAGATGTGGCCAATGTGATGAACAGTATCGTCAGCGGCGTGCAGATCACCCAGGTCAACGACAACATCTACCTAGTCAACGTGGTGGCCCGTGCCGAAGACAGCGAGCGCGGCTCGCCGGATACCCTGCAAAACCTGCAGATTCTCACGCCCAACGGCACCTCGATCCCGTTGCTGTCGTTCGCCACGGTGCGTTATGAGCTGGAGCAGCCGCTGGTGTGGCGCCGGGACCGCAAACCGACCATCACCATCAAGGCTTCGGTCAATGGCGACATCCAGCCCACCGACCTGGTCGCCCAGCTGAAGCCGAAGATCGACGAATTCGCCAGCAAGCTGCCGGTGGGCTTCGAAGTGGCCACGGGCGGTACGGTGGAGGAGAGCGCCAAGGCGCAAGGGCCGATCCGCAAGGTAATCCCGCTGATGCTGTTCCTCATGGCCACGTTCCTGATGATCCAGCTGCACAGCGTGCAGAAGCTGTTCCTGGTGGTGAGCGTGGCGCCGCTGGGGCTTATTGGCGTGATCATTGCGCTGGTGCCAACGGGCACGCCCATGGGCTTTGTGGCGATTCTCGGCATCCTCGCGCTGGCGGGCATCATCATTCGCAACTCGGTGATTCTGGTGACCCAGATCGACGAGTTCGAGGCCCAGGGCTTCTCGCCGTGGGACGCAGTGGTGGAGGCTACCAACCACCGGCGCCGGCCGATTCTGCTGACGGCGGCGGCGGCGAGCCTGGGCATGATCCCGATTGCCCGCGAAGTGTTCTGGGGGCCGATGGCCTACGCCATGATTGGCGGGATCATCGTGGCCACCCTGCTGACGCTGCTGTTCTTGCCGGCGTTGTATGTGGCCTGGTACAAGATCCGCGAGCCTGAAAACAGCACTGAAACCCAACATTGAACCCTGTGGGAGCGGGCACGCCCGCTCCCACGGAGGCATTTGAGCGCCTGTAAGATCGCGAATTGAATTTGGTTATATAAACATTCTTAAACAGTATTTTTAAGAATAACTCCGCCTCACTACTATTGCCCTCAAGCCAGGCGCAAATCCCCTTCAAACCTCTGCCCGGCACCTCACTCCAAGGAGAACGAGCATGAGTGCATCTCTGCGTAGCATCGACGGTCAGGACGAAGCCACCATTCTGCGTGAAATCCAGAGCGCCTTGCGCGACCTGCGTTTCGGTGCGGTGGAGATCACAGTGCACAACGCTCAGGTCGTACAGATCGAGCGCAAGGAGAAGTTCCGCCTGCAACAGCCCGGCAACAAGGCCGGCTGATCGCGCCTCACACTCAAAACTAGAAAAATGCCAATCGGGAGCTTCACCATGTCCATCCGCCGTTATGCGCTCGCCGCTTTGGCCAGTGCTGTTTTTGCCGGTTCCGCCATCGCCAAGGACTACGAACTGCTGAACGTGTCCTACGACCCGACTCGTGAGCTGTACCAGCAGTACAACGCCGAGTTCATCAAGCACTGGCAGCAGGCCCATCCGGGCGACAAGGTGAAGATCCAGCAGTCCCACGGCGGCTCGGGCAAGCAGGCCCGTGCGGTGATCGACGGCCTGCGCGCCGACGTGGTGACCTTGGCACTGGCCGGTGACATCGACGAAGTCGCCAAGCTCGGCAAGACCCTGCCGGACAACTGGCAGACCCGCCTGCCGGACGCCAGCACCCCGTACACCTCGACCATCGTGTTCCTGGTGCGCAAGGGTAACCCGAAAGGCATCAAGGACTGGGGCGACCTGATCAAGAAAGACGTGTCGGTCATCACCCCCAACCCGAAAACCTCCGGCGGCGCCCGCTGGAACTTCCTGGCCGCCTGGGCCTACGGCCTGAAGGCCGGCGGTAGTGAAGAGAAGGCCAAGGCCTACGTGCAGGAGCTGTTCAAGCACGTACCGGTGCTGGATACCGGTGCCCGCGGCTCGACCATCACCTTCGTCAACAACGGCCAGGGCGACGTGTTGCTGGCCTGGGAAAACGAAGCCTTTCTGGCGCTGAAGGAAGACGGTGGTGCCGACAAGTTCGACATCGTCGTGCCGTCGCTGTCGATCCTGGCCGAACCGCCAGTGGCGGTGGTGGACAAGAACGCCGAGAAGAAGGGCAATACCGAGATTGCCACCGAATACCTGAAGCACCTGTACAGCCCAGCCGGGCAGAAGATTGCTGCAGAGAACTTCTACCGCCCGCGTGACGAGAAAGTCGCTGCCGAATTCGGCAAGCAATTCCCGAAACTTGACCTGGTAACCATCGACAAGGACTTCGGTGGCTGGAAAACTGCACAACCGAAATTCTTCAATGATGGCGGTGTGTTCGACCAGATCTATCAGGCACAGTAATCGCCAAGGAAAAGCGGGGCTGCGCAGCAACCCCGGGATTCAGAGTCTTGCACCAGCCCGGGATTGATTCCGGGCTTCGTGCGTTTAACCAGGGATATTTATGTCACGCCGCATTTCTCCCGTCATACCCGGCTTCGGGCTGACACTGGGCTACACCTTGGTGTACCTCAGCCTGATCGTGCTGATACCGCTGGCAGCCATGTTCATTCATGCCTCGCAGCTGACCTGGGAGCAGTTCTGGAACATCATCAGCGCGCCGCGGGTAATCGCCGCGCTCAAGCTGAGTTTCGGTACCGCCCTGTTCGCCGCCATCATCAACGGGGTGATCGGCACCCTGCTCGCGTGGGTGCTGGTGCGCTACACCTTCCCTGGGCGCAAGATCATCGACGCGATGATCGACCTGCCGTTCGCCCTGCCTACCGCCGTTGCCGGTATCGCCCTGACCGCCCTGTACGCGCCCTCGGGCTGGGTCGGCCAGTTCGCCACCGACCTGGGTTTCAAGATCGCCTACACCCCGCTGGGCATCACCCTGGCGCTGACCTTCGTCACCCTGCCGTTCGTGGTGCGTACGGTGCAGCCGGTACTGGCCGACATCCCGCGTGAAGTGGAGGAGGCCGCCGCCTGCCTGGGCGCCAAGCCGCTGCAGGTGTTCCGTCATATTCTGGCGCCGGCCCTGCTACCGGCCTGGCTCACCGGTTTTGCCCTGGCCTTCGCCCGCGGCGTGGGTGAGTATGGTTCGGTGATCTTCATTGCCGGCAACATGCCGATGAAGACCGAAATCCTGCCGCTGCTGATCATGGTCAAGCTCGACCAGTACGACTACACCGGCGCGACCGCCATCGGCGTGCTGATGCTGGTGGTTTCCTTCATCCTGCTGCTGCTGATCAACCTGCTGCAGCGCCGCATCGAAACCCCTTGAAGGAGGCCGGCATGTCCAGTTCATCCCTGAGTGCAAGCGCGGCCGCCAACGCCGCCCGCCGTGGCAGCGCCACTTCGCGGCGCATCCTGATCGGCCTTGGCTGGCTGGTGTTCGCGCTGTTTCTGCTGCTGCCGCTGGTGATCGTGGTATCACAGGCGCTGAAGAACGGTTTTGGCACCTTCTTCGAGGCGATTTTCGAGCCCGACGCGCTGTCGGCATTGAAGCTCACCCTGCTCGCCGTGGTCATTTCGGTGCCGCTTAACCTGGTGTTCGGTGTCAGCGCCGCCTGGTGCGTCAGCAAGTACACCTTCCGTGGCAAGAGTATCCTGGTCACCCTGATCGACCTGCCGTTCTCGGTGTCGCCGGTGATCGCCGGCCTGGTCTACGTGCTGATGTTCGGCGCGCAAGGCCTGTTCGGGCCATGGCTGCAGGACCACGACATCCAGATCGTGTTCGCGCTGCCGGGCATCGTCCTGGCGACCATTTTCGTCACCGTGCCGTTCGTGGCCCGTGAACTGATCCCGCTGATGCAGGAGCAGGGCACGCAAGAAGAGGAGGCCGCGCGACTGCTCGGCGCCAACGGCTGGCAGATGTTCTGGCACGTGACCTTGCCCAACATCAAATGGGGCCTGATCTATGGCGTGGTGCTGTGTACCGCACGGGCCATGGGCGAGTTTGGCGCGGTGTCGGTGGTGTCGGGCCACATTCGTGGTGTGACCAACACCTTGCCGCTGCACGTGGAGATCCTCTACAACGAGTACAACCACGTCGCGGCCTTCAGCGTGGCCAGCCTGTTGCTGATCCTGGCGCTCTTCATCCTGCTGCTCAAGCAGTGGAGCGAGAACCGTATTAACCGCCTGCGCCACAGCGCCGCGGAGGAATGATTCATGTCGATCGAAGTTCGTAACGTCAGCAAGCGCTTCAACAGCTTCCAGGCCCTGGACAACATCAACCTGGACATCAACAGCGGCGAGCTGGTGGCTTTGCTCGGCCCGTCCGGCTGCGGCAAGACCACGCTGCTGCGCATCATCGCCGGCCTGGAAACCCCGGACCAGGGCAATATCGTGTTCCACGGCGAAGACGTGTCCGGCCATGACGTGCGTGACCGCAACGTCGGTTTCGTGTTCCAGCACTACGCGCTGTTCCGTCACATGAGTGTGTTCGACAACGTCGCTTTCGGCCTGCGCATGAAGCCCAAGGGCGAGCGCCCGAGCGAAAGCAAGATCGCCGAGAAGGTGCATGAGCTGCTGAACATGGTGCAGCTGGACTGGTTGTCCGACCGCTACCCCGAACAGCTGTCCGGTGGCCAGCGTCAGCGTATCGCCCTGGCCCGCGCGCTGGCGGTGGAGCCCAAGGTGCTGCTGCTGGACGAGCCGTTCGGTGCACTGGATGCCAAGGTGCGCAAAGAGCTGCGCCGCTGGCTGGCGAGGCTGCACGAAGACATCAACCTGACCTCGGTATTCGTGACCCACGACCAGGAAGAAGCCATGGAAGTGGCCGACCGTATCGTGGTGATGAACAAGGGCGTGATCGAGCAGATCGGCTCGCCGGGCGAGGTGTACGAGCAGCCGGCCAACGACTTCGTCTACCACTTCCTGGGCGACTCCAACCGCCTGGCCTTGAGTGAAGGGCACCATGTGCTGTTCCGCCCGCACGAAGTGTCGCTGTCGCGGCATGAGACCGAAGGGCACCATGCGGCCGAAGTGCGGGATATTCGCCCGTTGGGCGCGACTACCCGGGTGACCTTGAAAGTCGAGGGGCAGAGCGAGCTGATCGAGGCGGAGGTGGTGAAAGACCATGACAGCCTGATCGGGTTGGCGCGGGGGGAGACATTATTCTTCCGGCCGAAGGTTTGGCAGAAGGTGGCGGATATCTGAGCCTCTTCAGGTAATGAGAACCCGGGCATGGTCCCGGGTTTTTTATCTCTGCAATTCCATGCCTTTCCTGAATATTTTGCATGCCCACAAAGCATCGAGTTTTGCTTGGTCAGCCACAGCCCGTGCAGTTCGTGGCTTTCACGCTACCCTTCAAAAACAATATTCACTTAAGTTCTAACCATAATTTTAAACATTACTTTAAGAGATAAGTCTCTGGCCCCGATGATTCAGCCATACCTGAATCGAGACCCCAGGAGTTTGATCAATGGGTAATGTCCAGTCGGCCGTCAGGGCCTACGACCAGCCATGGCGCCCGGCCCCGGGCGACCTGGTCGAGCTTGGACGCACGCTTCGCCTTCCGCTGGGCCAGCTGCGCCTGCAACGCACGCCCGTCAGCGGGCTCAAGCGCCGTGACAAGCTGGTGTTGGGCCTGCTGGTGCTGGCCCTGCACGGCGCTGCGGCGTACTGGGTAAGCCAGGCACCCACGCCAGAGCTGCCCGTGGTGCCACCGCAAGTGCCGCCGATGACCATCGAGTTCGCAGCGCCAGCGCCGCCTGTGATCGAACCGCCACCGCCTGCGCCTGCACCACCTGTCGTCGAGCCGCCGCCGCCACCTCCCGTGATCGACGAACTGGCCGCCAAGCCCAAACCCAAGCCAAAGCCCGTGCCCAAGCCGGTGGTCAAGCAAGCACCCAAACCACAGCCCAAACCGGTCGAAGCACCACCGCCAGCCCCAGTGGCCGCTCCGGCACCACCTGCGCCCGCACCACCCGCGCCGGCCCCGGTTACGCCCGCTTCGGCCAACGCCGCGTACCTGAAAAACCCGGCGCCGGAGTATCCGCAGATGGCCCAGCGGCGCGGTTGGGAAGGCACCGTACTGCTGCGGGTAGAGGTGCTGCCCAGCGGTAAACCCGGGCAGATCCAGGTCCAGAAGAGCAGCGGCCGTGATGCCCTCGACGCCGCCGCGCTGGCTGCGGTGAAACGCTGGAGCTTCGTGCCCGCCAAGCAGGGCGACGTGGCCCAGACCGGCTGGGTCAGCGTGCCGATCGATTTCAAGCTTCGCTAACTTTTTCGCAGAACACAGGAAGACACCATCATGAGCCTGCTGGCATCCCCCCTCGAATCCGTTGAAAGCGCAGTCATCTGGCTGCTGGTTGGTTTCTCTGTCGTCACGTGGGGCCTGGCCCTGGTCAAGGTCGCGCAGTTCGTGCGGTTGAAGAACCAGGACAAACGCTTCCACCAGCAGTTCTGGGCGGCCTCCAGCCTGGACTCGGCCGCCGAGCTCAGCCACGAGCTGCCCGGCCCGGCTGCCCGCGTTGCCCAGTCTGGCTATGCCGCAATTGCCGTCGGCGACACCCAGGCCAACGACCTGAGCCACGCCATCAACCACCAGGACCGCCTGGAGCGTGCCCTGCGCCAGCAGATCGTGCGTGAGCGCCGCTCGCTGGAAACCGGCCTGGCAGTGGTCGCCAGTATCGGCAGCACCTCTCCCTTCATCGGCCTGTTCGGTACTGTGTGGGGCATCATGGAAGCACTCAAGGGCATCAGTGCGGCCGGCTCCGCTAGCCTGGAAACCGTGGCTGGGCCAATCGGTGCGGCCTTGGTGGCAACCGGTGTGGGTATTGCCGTCGCCGTTCCGGCGGTGCTGGTCTACAACTACTTCCTGCGCCGCCTCAAGCTGACTGCGGCCGACCTCGATGACTTCGCCCACGACTTCTACAGCCTGGCGCAGAAGAGTGCCTTCCGCGTGCTGGTGCACCCCGCCGTGCATAAGCCACAGGCCGGTTTCACCCAGCCCGTGAAGGAGGCGTCCTGATATGGCTTTTTCGACCCAGGACAGCGACGAAGTTCTCAGTGAAATCAACGTCACGCCGCTGGTGGACGTCATGCTGGTGCTGCTGGTGGTGTTCATCGTCACCGCGCCGCTGTTGACCAACGCCATCCCCATCAACCTGCCCAAGACCGAGGCCGTGGCCCCGGTAGAGCAGAAGGACCCGCTGGTGGTCAGCATCGACGGTGAAGGCAAGCTGTTCATCAACAAGGACCAGATCCAGCCCGACCTGCTGGAAACCAGCCTCAAGGCCGCCAAGGACAAGGACGCAGACGTGCGCGTGCAGCTGCAGGCCGATGACGGCGTTAACTACGGCGAAGTGGCGCGGGCCATGGCAGCCATCGAACGTGCAGGTATCAGCAAGCTGGCGGTGATTACCGCACGCTGATACCCGCCAAACCTCTTCAGGCAAGTGCTTATGGGCCACATCTCTTGGCAGGGGTTGGCCCTTTTTTTTATTGGCAGCAACAATATGTTTTGGTTATTAATAAATAGCTTCTTATTCCTTTACGAATATAACTCCCTCCCTATACTTGTCTCCAAGCACGCAAACTTACTGGAGGCGTCCCCATGCGCAATGAGTCGATTCGCTACCTGATTGTGCCGGGCTGGCAAGGATCGCCAGACAACCATTGGCAAAGTCACTGGCAGCGCACCCTGCCCAACAGTGCCCGGGTGGAGCAGCACGACTGGCTGACCCCGCAGCGCCAGGACTGGGTGCAGGCACTGGAGCAAGCGATTGTTGCCGAAGAGTCGCCGGTGATCCTGATTGCCCACAGCCTGGGCTGCATCACCGTCGCCCATTGGGCTGCGCAGGCCAGCCCGGCCTTGCTGCGACGTGTGCGAGGCGCGCTGTTGGTGGCACCAGCGGACGTCGAGCGGCCCACCTGCGCGCCAGCCTTGCGCAACTTTGCCCCGATCCCGACCGAGGCACTGCCGTTCCCCAGCCAGGTGGTCAGCTCGGACAACGACCCGGCCGTGAACGTGCCGCGGGCGCTGTACCTGGCCCAGTCCTGGGGCGCCGAGGCGGGGTTGCTGAGCAACGGCGGGCACATCAACGTCAAGTCCGGCCATGAGCGCTGGGAGCAAGGCTTCGCCTACTTGTACCGCTTGCAAAGCCGGGTTGAGCAGCGCGCACTGCGCCGCGCCTGATCGCCTTTACCGCTTACCTGATGCCCGGCCAATGATGGCCTGGGGCGGGAGTTTGTCATGACTTTTCAAAACCCGTTTGGCCAGCCGCTGCTGACCTTTCCCGAGCTGGACAAGAGCCCGCTGAGCATCCGCGCCAAGGCGCTGGTGTTCATTGACCCGCGTTCGCAGCAACTGCGCGAAGACCTTGAGCGCCTGGCGCCGCAACCCTTGCCCGTACTGATCCGTGGCGAAACCGGCACCGGCAAGGAGTTGCTGGCACGGCAGATCCATCGAGCCAGTGACCGCAGTGGTTTGTTCGTGTCGGTCAACTGCGCGGCCATCAGCCCCACCTATGCTGATGCCGAACTGTTCGGCTACAGCGCCGGCAGCCAGGGTGGCACGGCCAGCAGCCGCGCCGGCTGGTTCGGCTCGGCCAATGGCGGCACGTTGTACCTGGACGAGATCGCCGACTTGCCGCTGGCCATCCAGGGCAAGTTGCTGGCAGCCCTGGAAAACCGCGAAGTCACCCGAGTGGGCGCGCAGCAGCCGCAGCCGGTGGATGTGCGGCTGGTGGCCGCGACCAGCATCGATCTGGCGCGGGTGGTGCGTGCGGGGCGCTTCAACGAGCGCCTGTACCAGTACCTGCGCGAGGGGGCGCTGGAGCTGCCGCCGCTGCGCGAACGGCCGGGCGATATCCTGCCATTGGCCGAGTATTTCGTGGGCATCTACAGCGTACGCCTGCAGCGCCCTGTACCGCTGGTGAGTGAGGCGGCGCAGCAGGTGCTGGAAGCCCATCCATGGCCCGGAAATACCCGTGAACTGGAGAATGTTATCCACTTCGCCTTGCTGGTGAATGACGGCGAAGAGCTGCAGCCAGGGGACCTGGACCTGCCCAACCCCTCGCGCTAGACATCGCTCATAAGCAAAGTGGCTAATGGCGATTTGTTTTTGGAATAAGAAGCTAAGTAAAAGATATTGTTCCGGTATAAAAAATCTAGGTATTGTCCGCCTACGCCCGCTGGTGAACCGGTTGGGCACCCGATTCGCCATCGCTGATGGCCCAGATTCAGAACAAGGACCACCATGAAGAAGACCCTGCTGACCACTGCCCTGGCCGCTGCCCTGTCGTTCTCCGGCCTGGCCGCCGCCGCCGAGAAACTGGTGGTTGCCGCTACGCCGGTACCGCACGCCGAAATCCTTGAGCTGATCAAGCCGACCCTGGCAAAAGAAGGTGTGGACCTGCAGATCAAGGTCTTCACCGACTATGTGCAGCCGAACGTGCAGGTTGACCAGAAGCGCCTGGACGCCAACTACTTCCAGACCCTGCCGTACCTGAAGAGCTTCAACGAAGGTAAAGGCACCCACCTGGAAACCGTGATCGGCGTGCACGTCGAGCCGTTCGGTGGCTACTCGAAGAAGATCAAGAACCTGTCCGAGCTGAAGGAAGGCGCCACCGTTGCCATCCCTAACGAAGGCAGCAACAGCGGCCGCGCCCTGATCCTGCTGCAGAAGGCTGGCCTGATTACCCTGAAAGACCCGAAAAACGCGCTGGCCACCCCCAAGGACATTGCCGAGAACCCGAAGAAGCTGAAGTTCCGCGAGCTTGAATCGGCCATGCTGCCGCGTGTGCTGGACCAGGTCGACTTGGACATGATCAACACCAACTACGCCCTGGAAGCTGGCCTGAACCCGGCCAAGGATGCGCTGGTGATCGAAGGCGCCGACTCGCCGTACGTGAACTTCCTGGTTGCCCGCCCGGACAACAAGGACAGCGAGGCCATCCAGAAACTGGCCAAGGCCTTGACCAGCCCCGAGGTGAAGGCATTCATCGCCAAGAAGTATCAAGGTGCTGTGCTGCCGGCGTTCTGATGCGGTCGAAGTACCTGGTATGACCAACGCCGACGCCTTTGCGTCGGCTTTTTTTGGGGCTGCTAGCAGCCCTTACGGCCCTGGCACCAACCGCAATGTACTCTGTGCCGGAATCATCCCCATCTGCGCCTTCTGGTACTGCCCCTGCACATACCCTTCAGCCTGATCCGAGTAATGCCGGTCAAACGGCACGCCACTTTGCCCGACTGGGTTGCTGGTCAATGCCTGCCCGGCATCCGCAAAATCGATCAGCCGCCGCGTTGAAGGCCCGTAGGTCACCGGCCATGGCGCCGGGCCGATCTTCGCAGAAAGGTTGTTCGGCACCTCATGGGTACCGGGCGCGGCGAACGGCCCAACGTTGAACAGCAGGTTCAGCGGCTTTTTCACCCCAAGAGGGTGGTTGTGGGTCAGGGTATGGGCCTTGCCCCATTGCCAGCTGGCCGGGTCGCTACCCAAGGTATCGCGCAGGTGCTTCAGGCTGCGCTGCCAGGCCAGGCGTACGATGGCGGTACGGTCGGTACGCTGGTTGCCACCTCGGGTGTTCCACCAAGGGGAGTCGGCGTCCGCCGCCAGGCGTGGCAAGGCAGCGTCGATGGCGCGGGTGCTGATCAGTACCGGGAACCAGGTGTCGCTCAGTTCGTCGTGTAGGGCCGCGAAGGCCAGTTCGTAGAGGAACTGGTTGAACAGCGTGGCGCTGGTCGAATCCAGCGGGTAGTCGCCGCGCCAGGCGGCGAGCTGTTCGACCAGTTCCTTCTCTTCGTCTCCTTCCGCCACTGCGCGCAGGGTTGCCAGCAGCGGTGCAAGGGTGCGCGGGCCGTGGTCGCTGGCGGTGTTCAGTTGCAGGGCCTGGCTGTTCTGGGTATCCCATTTCACCTCGGGGTTGGCCAGGTGGCGGTCGAGCTGGCGGCCTCGGTCGGGCAGGTTGTAGTAACCCGGTATCGGCACCCCTGCTGGCGGCTGGTAGTTGGCCGAGACGATATAGCCGCGCGCTGGGTTCTCTTGCTGCGGGTTGACGTTGAAGGGGTAGAACCCGAGCTTGTCGGCCTGCGCGCTGGCGCCGTCGAGGATGAACGCCGGGTCGACGCCGTCGGGGCGTATCGGTAGCTTTGCCGCCGCCCACCAGCCGATGTCACCTCGGGCATTGGCCCAGACAAAGTTAAGGCCTGGTGCATGGACCTTGGCGGCAGCCTCGCGCATCTTGCCCAGCGTGTCGGCACGGTTGAGCTGGTAGAAACCTTCGAGGATCGGGTTTTCGGTTTCCAGGAACGCCCACCACATGGCGATGGGCGTAGGCCCGGCAGTAGCGCCCAGCACGTCGTTGACGATCGGGCCATGTGGCGAGCGGCGCAGGCTGAGTGTGACCGGTGCTTCGCCTTTGACCGCGATCTGCTGCTCGGTCTTTTCCAGCGCCTGCCATTTGCCTTCGACCATCACCTGGTTGGCGTCGGCCGGGTTGGTGCGCTCGGCGATCAGGTCGACGTCATCGTTCTGGAACATGGTCAGGCTCCAGCCGAAGTCGCGGTTGTGACCAAGCAGGGCAAAGGGGTTGAGCGCCTGGAAGTAGCCATACAGGTTGAAATCGGGTGCCGAGAGCTCGGCCTCGTACCACACCGCCGGCACTGCGAAACCGATGTGCGGGTCGCCTGCCAGCAGCGGCTTGCCGCTGCGGGTATGGTTGCCAGCCACCGCCCAGGCGTTGCTGCCTTCAAACTGCGGGATGCCCGCCTCACCCAGCGCCTGGTGGCTGAGGCGTGCGAGGGCTTCCAGGCTTTGCCAGTCCGCAGCGGCCAGTGGCGTGCCCACCGCCCCCTCGGGTTTCCAGCCAAGGTCGAAGATGCTCAGGTAATCGGCGCCAAGCTGGTCTCGGATGTAGGTCAGTGCGGGCTCGGTGCGAAACGCAGCAGCGAAGCTGTAAGCGAGGTAACCGGCAATGCTCAGGGTATCTTCGGCGGAAAACGGGCGAGGGGTGATACCCAGCAGGTCGAACTCCACGGGCTTGGGATGGCTGGCTTGCCAGCCGTTGACCCCGTCGAGGTAAGCTTGCAGGGCCTGCCAGGCAGGTGACTGGCGGTCCTGACGCTTGGCCATCAGTGCGGCCTGTTCGCGAATGCGCAGGCTGCGGAACAAGGTATCTGTGGGCAGCAGCTTGTCGCCCAGCACCTCGGCCAGTTCGCCTCGGGCCAGGCGGCGCAGGATTTCCATCTGGAACAGCCGGTCCTGGGCATGCACGTAGCCCAGGGCGCGGTACATGTCTGCCTCGTTTTGCGCCTGCAGGTGCGGCACGCCGCGAGCGTCGTAGCGCACGCTGACCGGCGCCTGTAAGCCAGCCAAGGCCACCTCGCCCTCGCGCTGCGGCAGCTTGCCCTGCACGTACCAGTAACCGGCGCCGGCGGCCACGGCAACCACCACGGCCAACAGGGTCAGGCTGCGCTTCATGCAAGCTCCTTGTGCGTCAAAGCAGAAAATGTGGTCCGATGATCGGCGGATTCGCGAACAGAGCATAGCCCCGGGAAGGAGATTCCATGTCACTCAGCGAAAAACAGAAGATGCTTACAGGTCAGCTCTACCACGCTGGCTGCCCCGAACTGCAGGCCGAGCAGATTGCCAACAAGCACTGGATGCACCGCTACAACAGCAGCGTCGAACTGCTCAACGACGCACGCCATGGGCTGTTGCTGGAGCATTTCGGCCAGGTGGGCGAAGGCGCGGTGATTCGCCCGCCGTTCTATTGCGACTACGGCTACAACATCAGCGTTGGCCGCAACACCTTCATGAACTTCAACTGCGTGATCCTCGACGTGATGCCGGTGCGCATCGGCGACGACTGCCAGATCGGCCCCAACGTGCAGATCTACACCGCCGACCACCCGCTCGACCCAGCAGTACGGCGCAGCGGGCTGGAGAGTGGGCGGGCGGTGACCATCGGCAACAACGTGTGGATCGGCGGTGCGGCGATCATCCTGCCAGGGGTGACGATTGGCGATAACGCCGTGGTCGGCGCGGGTAGCGTGGTGACCCGAAATGTGCCAGCCGGGGCGACGGTGGTGGGCAACCCGGCGCGGGTACGTCAGCCAGCCCAAGGGCAGTAGCAGCCCACCGCCAGTGTGTTGGATGCGGTCACCCGGCGGCCGTCGAGCAGTGCCTTGAGGATGGGCTCGACGAAGCTGTTGCTGGCGTTGCACACCGCGCCTTCGCTGTAAGGGCCGAAGTAAGCGAGGCGACCTTGCCGATCCCAGATGGCCACGGCCGGGGAGGCGGGCAGGTGCTCGCTACCGGGCAGGCTGGCGATGGGCTTGAGGGCGGTGAGGTTGGCGGGCAGCTGGCCATGGCTACCGGGCTTTTGCAGCACATGGAAGGTCACGCCCTGGGCTGCGAACTGGCTGACCAGGTCGCCCAGGTGTTGCTGGTTGCCGACGTTGCAGGGGCAGGCCGGGTCCCAGAAGTGCACCACGCGGATCGGGCCAGGGCCGGCCAGCTCGGGTGGCAGTTGCAGTTGGCTGCCGTCGAATAGCGTGGTCTGGTTGTCGAATGGGCGCAGGTAGCGGGCCTGGAAGGTGGTGTAGGCCTGCCAGAGGATGGTAATGCCAACCAACAAGGCGATTGCCGTGCACAGTGGTTTGATGGCTCGAGTCTTCATGAAATTTCCGCCATCCCCTGTAGGAGCGGTGCTGGTTGTTCGAGGTGAGCAAGCTTGCCATGGCGCCGCCTAGAGCTGAAGATTCCAGATCAATACATTGCATCAATGTGGATGTGCTCGATGCCCGCTGCTTTCAACCCTGACCACCTGCGCACCCGCCTGGCGCCGTTGACCGCTCGCCAGCCGTTAACGGCCGAGGCGCAGGACTACCAGCGCTTCTATGGCCTGAACTTGTCAGTCCAGAGCTGGCTGGGCGGCTTTCAGGCGGCGGGGTTCGACCTGGTCGGGCAGGTGTGGCTACCTGAGCAGCCGACCGCGACGTTGTTCCTGCTGCACGGCTACTACGATCACATGGGCCTGTATCGGCATGTGATCGACTGGGCGCTCACGCAGGGTTTTGCCGTGATCAGCTGTGACCTGCCCGGCCACGGCCTGTCCAGTGGCGAGCGGGCCAGCATCAGTGATTTTTCGGTGTATCAGCAGGTGCTGGAGGCGTTGTTCGAACAGGCGCGCACGCTGCAGCTGCCGCGCCCCTGGCACCTTTGCGGGCAAAGCACCGGTGGCGCCATCGCCGTTGACCACCTGCTGCATCAGGGGGCGCGCAGCCCCATCGATGGCCAGGTGATCCTGTTGGCACCGCTGGTGCGGCCTTGTTCCTGGCGCTGGTCGAAGTTGAGCTATCGCGTGCTGCGTCACTTCGTGAACGGCATCGAACGGCGCTTCAGCGAAAACACCAATGACCCGGCCTTCCTGCCGTTCCTCGAAGCCGACCCGCTACAACCGCGTCGCCTGCCAACCGCCTGGGTGGGCGCACTGATCGCCTGGGTCAAACGCATCGAAGCCGCGCCGCACAGTCCGCGGCGGCCGTTGATCGTACAGGGGGAGGCCGACGGCACGGTGGATTGGCCCTACAACCTCGAAGTGCTCAAAGCCAAGTTTGCCGACCCACAGATATTGATGCTGCCCGAGGCCCGTCACCACCTGGCCAACGAGCTGCCAGGCATTCGCCAACGCTACTTCGACTTCATCGACCAGCGCCTGGGCTGATCACTTCAGGTCGTTGCTGCTCTGGCCAACCGCCAGGCCCGCACGCACAGCCGCCAGCGCTGCCTGGTAGTAGGCTTTGCCGTCGGGTGATTCGGCAAAGGTGGCGAACGCTTCCAGCTCGGCATCGGACAGGTCGCGGTAGACATACAGCAAGGTGTTGTTGAGGTCTTCGCCGATCTGGTTCATCAGGCGCTGGCGCTGGCCGTCGAGCAGGCCCTGTGCCTGGCCGCCGCCGAACAGGCCGGGGATCATCGAGCTGAGGCTGTCGGCCGCCACGCCAGCAATGGCCAGGCTGACTTCGGCACCGGCCTCACGCGCTGGCAGGGCTTGCGCCAAGTGGCCGATGACCAGCAGGCGGTCGTCGCTGGCCTGGATCTTGGGCAGGCCTTTGGCATTCTTGGCCAGTTCGTCCTTGCGGGTGGCCTTCAGCTCGGCTGCCACCACCTTGCGCCCCAGCGGCGACTGGAAGAAGGCCAAGGCAGGTGCCGGATTGGCCAGGGTGGCCCGCAGCTGCGCCTGGGCGCGACGGTCCACCGCCTGGGCCTCGAAGCGCTGGTTGCTGTTGTTGACCAGCGCCTGGTACACGGCGGGGGGCAAACTGTTGCGGTAGCGCGCCTGGGCGGCGGTGAGAGCATCGTTGAAGTGGGCGCGCTGGTCGGGCCAGCCGGCGGCCTTGTACAGTTGATCCAGGTTGTCTGCCCAGACAGGCATGGTGCAGATCATCAGCAGAATCAGGGAAAACAGACGGCGCATTCAGGACTCCTGTCGGCAGGTGGCTATTGTCCTTGGCCCGGCGCCGGTTTGTCGAGATATCCGCGTATTTCTCGGCCAAGTGGCGCTGTGCGCCGCCATGGCGAATGGATATGATGCGCGCCATGCACAACTCCCCCGAACACCCGATGCTTGCGGCCGTCGTCGACGATCTGGACACCCATGGCTGGTCCCAGCAGGCGCTGTTTTTGCCTGCCGACCTGGTGCGTGCGCTGGCGGCCGAATGCCGACGCCGTGATGCCGAAGGCGAGCTTAACCCGGCAGCGGTTGGGCGCGGGGTTGCCCAGGAGGTGCGCGAGGCCATCCGCGGCGACCAGATCCAGTGGATCGACCCCGGGCAGGCCGAGGCCTGCGACCAGTACCTGGCGGCCATGGACCAGTTGCGCCTGGTCATCAACCAGGGCCTGTTCCTGGGCCTGGAGGATTTCGAGTGCCATTTTGCCTTGTACCCACCGGGGGCGTTCTATCGCCGGCACCTGGACCGCTTCCGCGACGATGACCGGCGCATGGTGTCGGCCGTGCTGTACCTGAATGAAGGCTGGCAACCTGAGGACGGCGGCCAGTTGCGCATGTTCCTGGCCGATGGCGTCGAGCACGACGTTGAGCCTGTGGCGGGTTGCCTGGTGGTGTTCCTGTCGGGCGAGGTGCCCCACGAAGTGCTGCCGGCCGGGCGAGAACGGCTGTCGTTGACGGGCTGGTTCCGGCGCCGTGGCAATGACCCGTTCTGATTTGCCCAAGGTACTGGTCAGCGCTTGCCTGCTGGGGCAACCGGTGCGCTATGACGGCCGGGCCAGTGGCCATCCTGACTTGTTGCAGCGATGGCAGGCAGAAGGGCGCGTAGTGCCGTTGTGCCCGGAGGTGGCAGGTGGATTGCCGACGCCGCGTCCGCCTGCGGAGATTCCGGGTGGACAGGGTGGCGAGGTGCTTGATGGCGAGGCGCAGGTGCTGACGGTGACGGGTGAGGATGTCAGTGCCGCGTTTCTGGCCGGGGCGCAGTTGGCGCTGGTACTGGTGCAGCGGCATGGCATTCGTGTGGCAGTGCTGAAGTCGGGTAGCCCATCGTGTGGTAACCGGTTGACCTATGACGGCACGTTCACGGGTGTGAAAGTGGCGGGGGAAGGGGTGACCACGGCGTTGCTGCGGCGGGCGGGGGTGCGGGTGTTCAGCGAGCTGGAGCTGGAACAGGCGCAGCAGGCGCTGGCTGGGCTTTCAGTTTAAGCCTGTACCGGCCTCGTCGCGGGTAAACCCGCGAAGAGGCCGGTACAGGCTGTAAAAACCTTACTGCCCGGCCGCAGTCTCCTGCACACCCTTGAACCACTTCTGCTCAAGCTCGGCAGTGCGGCCACTGTCTTTCAGCCGTTGCAGCGCATTATTCACCGCGCTCTCGAACGCCGGGTTGTCCTTCTGGAACGGAATCACCCGCTTCTTTTCGCCAATCGGCAGGCTCACATCGAGTGGGCCGTCGCCCTTTGGTGCATCGGTCGATGGGGTGAGTGCAATGTCATATTTGCCACTCTCGACACCGCTCAGCACTTCGGCGGCCGGGGCCTCGACGAACTCGGCGCGCAAGTCCAGTTCCCGGGCCAGGTCCTGGCCAAATTCGATGTCGAACCCCGTCAGGTGGTCGTCTTGCTTGAAGGCGTACGGTGAGTTGTCAGCCTGCACCGCAATGCGCAGTTCGCCCCGGTCGGCGACTTCGTCTATCAGCTCCGCCTGGGCCAATGGACTGATCAGCACTGCCAGCAGTACCCCTATGGTCGAACGCATGAATGCCCCTTTTCTTTTAGCAGATGAATAACTTTCGCCACGGCTTTCTTCCTCGCCGTGATCGAGCGCAGCCTATGACCTTGAAGCCTCGGCATTGTTTAACCCTGACGGAAATATTTCTGTCAGGCAATGTGAACACCTTGGCGAATATTTCAACTAAGGTGAACTACCGCTGCCGTTGGATCCCAGGCTGCGGTCAATAAGTGAATCACAGGAGAAGTGAATGAACAGCCTATTTTCGCGTGCTGCCGTTGCCGGTCTGCTGATGGGAGCGTCGGTATTCGCCAGTGCCGCAGATGCCCTGAAGAGCCAGGAGCCGCCCAAGGAGGCCAAGGTCTTCATCGTTTCCCCCGCCGATGGCGCCACGGTCGACAAGACCTTCACCGTCAAGTTCGGCATTGAGGGCATGGCACTCAAGCCAGCGGGTGACCAGACCCCGCACACCGGGCACCACCACTTGCTGGTGGATGTGGATAAAGAACCCGTGGCTGACATGCCGCTGCCAACCAGCCTGATGCCGGAAGCCGGCACCGCGCTGCCGGCGGGCCCGCAGGTGCTGCACTTCGGCAAGGCGCAGACCGAGACCAGCATTACCCTGACGCCGGGCAAGCACACCCTGCAATTGATTCTGGGTGACCAGTATCACGTGCCGTTCAAGCCGAGCGTCGAGTCGAAGAAGATCACGGTTGAAGTGAAATAAAAAAGGGAGGCCACCAGGGCCTCCCTTTTTCATGCAGCAAGCGAACTTAGAACAGGACGCGGGAGCGGATGGTGCCCTTGACCTGTTGCAGTTTCTCTTGCGCCAGGTCGGAGTACTCGGCGTCAACGTCGATTACCACGTAACCGACTTTCTCGTTGGTCTGCAGGAACTGACCGGAGATGTTGATACCGTTCTCGGCGAACACCTTGTTGATCTCGCTGAGCACGCCCGGGATGTTTTCGTGGATGTGCAGCAGGCGGTGCTTGCCTGGGTGCGCCGGCAGGGCCACTTCCGGGAAGTTGACCGAGGACACCGAGGTACCGTTGTCGCTGTACTTGACCAGCTTCTCGGCCACTTCCAGGCCGATGTTGGCCTGGGCTTCGGCGGTGGAACCACCGATGTGCGGGGTCAGGATCACGTTGTCCAGGCCGCGCAGCGGGCTTTCGAACTCTTCGTCGTTGGAGCGTGGCTCAACCGGGAACACGTCGATGGCGGCGCCGATCAGGTGCTTGTCCTTGATGGCGGCGGCCAGATGGTCCAGTTCAACCACGGTGCCACGGGCGGCGTTGATCAGGATCGCGCCCTTCTTCATCGAGCGGATTTCCTTCTCGCCGATCATCCACTGGGTGGACGGCAGCTCAGGCACGTGCAGCGAAACGATGTCGGCCAGGCCCAGCAGCTCGTTCAGGCTGGTGACCTGCACGGCGTTGCCCAGTGGCAGCTTGGTCAGCGGGTCGAAGAAGTACACCTGCATACCCAGGTTCTCGGCCAGGACCGACAGCTGGGTACCGATAGAACCGTAGCCGACGATGCCCAGCTTCTTGCCACGGATTTCGAACGAGTTGGCCGCGCTCTTGATCCAGCCGCCACGGTGGCAGGAGGCGTTTTTCTCAGGGATGCCGCGCAGCAGCAGGATGGCTTCGGCCAGCACCAGCTCGGCCACCGAGCGGGTGTTGGAGTACGGCGCGTTGAACACGGCGATACCGCGCTCGCGGGCCGCTTCCAGGTCTACCTGGTTGGTGCCGATGCAGAAGCAGCCAACAGCGACCAGTTTCTTGGCGCAGTCGAAGATCTCTTCGGTGAGCTGGGTGCGCGAACGGATACCGATGAAGTGGGCGTCGGCGATCTTTTCCTTCAGCTCGGCTTCCGGCAACGAACCAGTGAGGTATTCGATGTTGGTGTAGCCGGCAGCCTTGAGGGTATCGACTGCGTTCTGGTGCACACCTTCAAGAAGAAGGAACCGGATCTTGCTCTTGTCGAGAGAAGTCTTGCTCATCTGCGTAAACCTGTATCCCGGAGAAAAAATGGCGAGGGGTGATGCCAGGCGCGAGGGCAGCCTTAGCATGAACAGCGGGAGGGCTATGCTAGCATACGCGACACAATCTGAGCTTATCCCGACAGGTGAAGAGTGCTCAGGGTGACTATGAATAAGTCGAGAGTTCCAGCGATGACCCACCCCGCTGTAATTGAAGAACTGATGACCCTTGTCGACCCTGGCAAGGTCCTGACCGACGCGGCTTCCCTCGAAGCCTATGGCAAGGACTGGACCAAGCATTACCCGCCGGCGCCCAGCGCCATCGTCTTCCCCAAGACGGTAGAACAGGTGCAGGCGATTGTGCGCTGGGCCAATGCGCACAAGGTAGCCCTGGTGCCCTCTGGCGGGCGTACCGGGCTTTCGGCCGGCGCCGTGGCGGCCAATGGCGAGGTTGTCGTTTCTTTCGACTACATGAACCAGATTCTCGACTTCAATGCCTTCGACCGCACCGTGGTCTGCCAGCCGGGCGTGATCACGCGTCAGTTGCAGGCCTACGCCGAAGAACAGGGCCTTTATTACCCAGTGGACTTCGCTTCCAGCGGTTCTAGCCAGATTGGCGGCAACATCGGCACCAATGCCGGCGGAATCAAGGTGATTCGCTACGGCATGACCCGCAACTGGGTGGCCGGGTTGAAAGTGGTCACCGGCAAGGGCGAACTGCTGGAACTGAACAAGGACCTTATCAAGAACGCCACCGGCTACGATCTACGCCAGTTGTTCATTGGTGCCGAAGGCACGCTGGGCTTCGTGGTCGAGGCCACCATGCGCCTGGACCGGGCCCCGCGCAACCTGACCGCGATGGTGCTCGGTACGCCGGACTTCGACTCGATCATGCCGGTGCTACATGCCTTCCAGGGCAAGCTGGACCTCACGGCCTTCGAGTTTTTCTCCGACAAGGGCCTGGCAAAGATTCTGGCGCGCGGTGACGTACCGGCGCCGTTCGAGACCGACTGCCCGTTCTATGCGTTGCTGGAGTTCGAGGCCAGCACCGAGGAAGTGGCCAACGAGGCCCTGGCCACCTTTGAGCACTGCGTGGAGCAGGGCTGGGTGCTGGACGGGGTGATGAGCCAGAGTGAAACCCAGCTTAAAAACCTGTGGAAGCTGCGCGAGTACCTGTCGGAAACCATCTCGCACTGGACTCCGTACAAAAACGACATTTCCGTCACTGTGTCGAAAGTGCCGGCGTTCCTGCGCGATATCGACGCTATCGTCGCAGAGCATTACCCCGACTATGAGGTGGTGTGGTACGGCCACATCGGCGATGGCAACCTGCACCTGAACATCCTCAAGCCCGAGCACATGAGCAAGGATGATTTCTTTGCCTCGTGTACCAAGGTCAACAAGTGGGTGTTCGACATCGTTAAACGCTACAACGGCTCGATCTCGGCCGAGCATGGCGTGGGCATGACCAAGCGCGACTATCTGGGCTACAGCCGCTCGCCCGAAGAAATCGCCTGCATGAAGGCGATCAAGGCCGTATTCGACCCTAACGGCATCATGAATCCGGGTAAGATCTTCGCACCTGAATAAAAAGCAGTATCCAGAGGAGTCGGCCATGAGTTACCAGCACCAGTACGTAGACGGCACGCGCATTCACTTCCCGTTGGGCAAGGTGGTGTGCATCGGCCGCAACTATGCCGAGCATGCCAAGGAACTGGACAACCCGATCCCTACCGAGCCGCTGCTGTTCATCAAGCCGGGTAGCTGCGTGGTGCCGGCCGAAGGCGGCTTCAAGATCCCGGCCGAACGTGGTTCGGTGCACTATGAGGCCGAAATTGCCGTGCTGCTGGGCAAGCCGCTGTCGACCCATCCGAGCGAGGAAGAGGTGCTGGACGCCATTTCCGGCTATGCCCCGGCGCTGGACCTGACCCTGCGCGATGTACAGGCCAAGCTGAAAGAGAAGGGCCTGCCGTGGGAGCTGGCCAAGTGCTTCGACGGCGCCTGTGTGCTGCCGCCGTTCGTCTCGGCTGGCAGCTTTGAGGACGTGACCGACATTCCGGTACGCCTGACTGTCAACGGCGAAGTGCGCCAGGATGGCAACAGCGCGATGATGCTCAACCCGATCGTGCCGATGATCCAGTACATGGCGGCGCATTTTTCGTTGCAGGCGGGGGATGTGATTCTCACCGGCACCCCGGCGGGCGTGGGGCCGTTCAATGTGGGTGATGAGCTGGTGCTGGAGCTGCCGGGTGTAAGCCGCTTCGAAAGCCGGGTGCTCTGAGTCCGAACCGCGAAGAGGTAGGCCCTGTTTACCGATTTTTCACACTCGATCCGGATAATGCGCGGATCTTCGCCCATTCCCCCTGGACCCGCGCATGCCATCCTCCTCCGCCCCGGCAACCTCCAAGCGTCGCTTCTACCTGCGCTGGCCCTTCGGCTTGGCCGTGGCAGCGGTGATCGGTTATGGCGTGGCCGTGGCCATGCACTGGGATGACCGCGGTGCGTTGTGGGTAAAAGAGAGCTTCGAAAGCACCGCCGAGCGCAGCGAAAGCGTGTGGTTGCCGGACTACCAGGTAGACATCGATGCCAAGCCGCTGCCAGGCATGGACGATGACGAAGCCTCGGACTTGGCCTTCAACCCACATACCCGCACCTTGTTCGCGGTCATGGGCAAGAACCCGATCCTGGTCGAGCTGAGCCTGGAGGGTGATGTACTGCGCAAGATCCCGCTCAATGGCTGGAACAACCCGGAAGGCGTTGCCGTGCTGGAAGACGGCTACCTGGCCATCACCGACGAGCGCCTGCATGACTTGACCGTGGTCAAGGTGGATGCACAGACCACGGCGTTGAACCATGACGACTTCCAGAGCCACGACCTGGGCCCGTCGGTGAAAAGCAACAAGGGCTTCGAGGCCGTGGCCTGGGACCCGATGCGCCAGCGCCTGATCATCGGCGAAGAGCGCCCGCCCAAGCTGTACACCTGGAACACCGATGGCCGCAGCCCGCTCAAGGGTGAGAAGCAGCCTTTGCCGAGCGATGAGCTCGACCTGCGCAACCTCTCGGCGCTGGGTGTCGACCCGCGTACCGGCCACTTGCTGGTGCTCTCGGCCGACTCCAACATGCTCCTGGAGCTGGACGAACAGGGCCAGCAGGTCAGTTTCATGACCTTGCTTGGCGGCTTCAACGGGCTTGAAGACACCATCCCGAGGGCCGAAGGGGTGGCGATGGACGACAAGGGCAACCTGTATATGGTCAGTGAGCCGGCCTTGTTCTATCGCTTCAGAAAAAACTGAGCCCGAAATCGGGCATTTCGGATGCTGGCATTAAGCTTTACTTCAGTTGTTCATGGTTAGATTCGCCACCCCTGTGTCGAGCCTGCCCTTATGCGCCGTTATGTTCGCCTTATCCTTGTTTTCGCCGCCCTCGGCTTACTCCTGTTTGGCTGGGCCGGGCAGGAGTTTCGCCTGTTCGAGCGCGGCTGGTTCAACCTGAAGACCTGGTGGCAGCCCGCCGAGCAGAGCATTGGCCTGGACCGCTACCGGGTGGTGGTGGAGGCCAAGCCGGTCGAAGGGCTGGATGACGACATCTCGGCGCTGACCTACGACCCCGACCGCAAGACCCTGTTCACCGTCACCAACGCCCGTTCGGAGCTGATTGAGCTGTCGCTGGACGGCCGTATTCTGCGCCGGGTGCCATTGACCGGGTTTGGCGACCCGGAAGCCGTGGAGTACGTGGGGCCCAACAGCTATGTGATCACCGACGAGCGCCAGCAGCGGCTGATTCGCGTACGGCTGGAAGACGACACGCTGTTCCTCGATGCCGGTGACGCCGAGCAGCTCAGCTTGGGCATTGGGCTGAACGGCAACAAGGGTTTTGAGGGGCTGGCCTACGATTCGGCGGGTAAGCGCCTGTTCGTGGCCAAGGAGCGTGACCCGATGCTGATCTACGAGGTGCACGGCTTCCCGCATGACAACCCGGAAAAGCCTTACGCCGTGCATGTGGTGCAAGACCGCAAGCGCGATGCGCGGCTGTTTGTGCGGGATTTGTCGAGTTTGCAGTTCGATGAGCGCAGCGGGCATTTGCTGGCGCTTTCGGACGAATCGCGCCTGGTGCTGGAGCTGGATGTAGAAGGCAGGCCGCTGAGCACCTTGTCGCTGCGCAAGGGCTTCCAGGGGTTGCAGGCGACGGTGCCGCAGGCCGAGGGGATTGCGATGGATGAGGCGGGGACCATTTATCTGGTCAGTGAGCCGAACCTGTTTTATGTGTTCAAGCAGCCAGCGGAGTGAGCAGGAGGGGCTGCTTTGCAGCCCTTTCGCGGCACAAGGCCGCTCCTACAGGGGAGCGCATCAGGTTCAGGCGCTGCAGTCTCTTGTAGGAGCGGCCTTGTGCCGCGAATCGAGGGCAAAGCCCTCGCCGACGATTACTCGGCCTTCAGGGTTTTCACGCCTTCAGCGGTACCCAGCAGCAGCAAATCCGCTGGCCGCGCCGCGAACAGGCCGTTGGTCACCACACCTACGATGGCGTTGATCTGCGCTTCCAGCTCCGCCGGGTTGGTGATCTGCAGGTTATGCACGTCGAGGATCACGTTGCCGTTGTCGGTCACAACGCCTTCGCGATACACCGGGTCGCCGCCCAGCTTCACCAGCTGGCGCGCCACGTGGCTGCGGGCCATTGGGATCACTTCGACCGGCAGCGGGAAGGCGCCCAGCACCGGCACCAGCTTGCTGCCGTCGGCGATGCAGATGAAGGTCTTGGCCACGGCTGCGACGATTTTCTCACGGGTCAGGGCCGCGCCACCGCCTTTGATCAAGTTCAGGTGCGCGTCGCTTTCGTCGGCGCCGTCCACGTAGAACTCCAGCTCGCTGACGCTGTTCAGCTCGTAGACCGGGATGCCATGGCCCTTCAGACGCTGGGCGGTGGCTTCGGAGCTGGCGACTGCGCCGTCGAAGGCGGTCTTGTGCTGAGCCAGGGCGTCGATGAAGAAGTTGGCGGTCGAACCGGTGCCGACGCCGACAACGCTCTTTTCATCCAGCTTGGGCAGAATGAAGTCGACAGCGGCCTGGGCGACGGCCTGTTTGAGTTGGTCCTGGGTCATGCGGGCTCCGAAAAGGGGCAGGGCGGTTTTCAAAGTTGCTTAGTATAACGGCTTGGGCGGCTTTGCTGTGGTCGCCCGACGTAGCGCTGGGGTAGACTCCCAGCCCTTGTCCCGCGGCCCAGTGATGCTTTCCCGATGCTCGAACAGTACGTCAAGAAGATCCTCACCTCGCGCGTCTATGACGTTGCCGTCGAAACCCCGTTGCAGAGCGCCGGGCAGCTGAGCAAGCGCCTGGGTAACCAGATTCTGCTCAAGCGTGAAGACCTGCAGCCGGTGTTCTCGTTCAAGATCCGTGGGGCGTACAACAAGCTGGCCCAGCTGAGCCCGGAAGAGCTGGCCCGTGGCGTGGTTACCGCCTCGGCTGGCAACCACGCCCAAGGCCTGGCCCTGGCTGCGCGCGAGATGGGCATCAAAGCCACCATCGTAATGCCCAAGACTACTCCTGAGATCAAGGTCGAAGGCGTGCGTTCGCGCGGTGGCAAGGTGGTGCTGCATGGCGACTCGTTCCCCGAGGCGCTGGCCTATTCGTTGAAGCTGGTGGATGAAAAGGGCTTTGTCTACGTCCACCCCTACGATGACCCGCACACCATCGCTGGGCAGGGCACCGTGGCTATGGAAATCCTGCGCCAGCACCCTGGCCAGCTGGACGCGATCTTCGTGCCTGTGGGGGGCGGCGGCTTGATCGCCGGCATTGCTGCCTACGTGAAGTACCTGCGCCCCGAAATCAAGGTGATCGGCGTGGAGCCGGACGACTCCAACTGCCTGCAGGCGGCGATGGCGGCCGGCGAGCGCGTGGTGTTGCCACAGGTCGGGCTGTTCGCCGACGGCGTGGCGGTGGCCCAGATCGGCCAGCACACCTTCGATATCTGCCGTCACCATGTGGATGAGGTGGTGACGGTCAGCACCGACGAAATTTGTGCAGCAATCAAGGATATCTACGACGATACCCGCTCGATCACCGAACCTGCCGGCGCTCTGGGCGTGGCGGGCATCAAGAAGTATGTCGAGCTGTACGGCGTGACCGGGCAGACCCTGGTGGCTATCGATTCCGGCGCCAACGTAAACTTCGACCGCCTGCGCCATGTGGCCGAGCGTGCCGAGTTGGGTGAAAAGCGCGAGGCGATCATCGCCGTGACCATCCCCGAGCGCCCGGGCAGCTTCAAGGCGTTCTGTGAGGCCATCGGCAAGCGCCAGATCACCGAGTTCAACTACCGCAAGCACACCTCTGACGAGGCGCACATCTTCGTCGGCGTGCAGACCCACCCGGAAAATGACCCGCGAGCGGCGCTGGTGCAGCACCTGACCGAGCAGGGCTTCCCGGTTACCGACTTGACCGACAACGAACTGGCCAAGCTGCATATCCGCCACATGGTCGGCGGCCATTCGGCCGGTGCCAGCGATGAGATGGTGCTGCGCTTCGAGTTCCCCGAGCGACCGGGGGCGCTGTTCAACTTCCTCAATAAGCTGGGCGGGCGCTGGAACATCTCGATGTTCCATTACCGCAACCATGGCGCGGCTGACGGGCGTGTGGTGGCGGGGTTGCAGGTGCCGGAGGACGAGCGCCACCTGGTGCCGGCGGCCTTGGCCAAGATCGGTTACCCCTACTGGGACGAGACCGAGAACCCGGCGTACAAGCTGTTCCTGGGTTGAGCGGCTAAGCTTGGCTTATTGCTCAAGGATGTGAAGACATGGAACACCTGACCACCCTCAAGACCCTGCACATGATCGCTACCGCCCTGTTGCTTCTGGGGGCTCTGGGCCTGGCGATCTGGACCGTGCGTGCCCGCAGGCGAGGCGATGCCGAGGCCTATGCCAAGCTGTTGCGTCGACCGCTGGTGTTCGTCTGGCTGGTCATGGGCCTTTGCCTGGTGAGCATGCCATTTACCGGCTGGTGGCTGGTGCACCTCGTGGGCTGGCCGCTTGGGCAGACCTGGCTGCTGGCGTCCAGCGTCATCTATACCGTTGGCGCGTTTGCCGTGTGGTGGCTGCTGGTGCGGCTGAACCGGCTGCGCAAGGCCGAGGTGGTGGGGTTGCGGTTTACCCTGGCGCTGGCGGTGTTCAGTGGGGTTTGCTTCCTGTCCATTGCCGGGCTGATGGGCGCCAAGCCAGTCTGATTGAATTTGGGGCTGCTTTGCAGCCCATCGCCGGCAATCTCAAGCCCTGAGCGAAACCACCGGCCACCCACGCTTTTCAGCCTCGGCCCGAAGATTCGGGTCCGGGTCCACCGCCACCGCATGCGTCACCCGCTGCAACAGCGGCAAATCATTCATCGAGTCGCTGTAGAAATAGCTGTCCTCAAGATCAAAGCCGTTCTCCAGCATCCAGCGCTGCAGCCGCGTCACCTTTCCTTCACGGAAACACGGTATATCGGTACTGCGCCCGGTATAGCGGCCTTCATGCCTTTCGCATTCAGTCGCCAACAACACCTTCACCCCAAGGCGCCGGGCAATCGGTGCGGTGACGAAGCGGTTGGTGGCGGTAATGATCACCAGCTGGTCGCCCGCCTCACGGTGTTGCTGCAGCAAGGCCAGGGCCTTGGGCAGGATGATCGGCTCGATGCAGTCGCGCATGAAGTCGCGGTGCCATTCGTCCAGCTGGGCTGCGGGCGTTGCCGCCAGGATTTCCATGGAGAAGGCCAGGTAGGCCTGCAGGTCCAGGGTGCCGTTGAGGTAGTCCTGGTAGAAGCCATCGTTGCGCTGCTTGTAGGCAACCGGGTCAAGGATGCCGCGCTGGCACAGGTAGTCACCCCAGGCATGGTCGCTGTCGCCACCGAGGAGGGTATTGTCCAGGTCGAATAAAGCCAGGCGCATCGCGGTCACTCGTATCAGCCTCAGGGTAGGCCCGCAGAATACGGAGTTTTCACGCTGCTGCACATAAGCTTGGCGGGCGCGTTGCTGCGCTCGCAAGCTTTGTGGAACAATGCGGTGACATGCGTTTGCGAGGTTGCTGCCGTGATCGACCCGGATGGTTTTCGCCCCAATGTCGGGATCATTCTCACGAATGATGCCGGGCAGGTGCTATGGGCTCGACGGATCAACCAGGATGCCTGGCAGTTCCCCCAGGGTGGTATAAACCCTGACGAGACGCCGGAAGATGCCCTGTACCGCGAGCTGAACGAAGAAGTTGGCCTTGAACGCGATGATGTGGAAATTCTTGCCTGCACCCGCGGCTGGTTGCGTTATCGTTTACCCCAGCGATTGGTCCGTACCCACAGCCAGCCGCTGTGCATCGGCCAGAAGCAGAAGTGGTTCCTGCTGCGCCTGGTCAGCAACGAACAGCGGGTGCGGATGGACCTGACCGGCAAGCCGGAATTCGACGGCTGGCGCTGGGTGAGCTATTGGTACCCGCTGGGCCAGGTTGTGACATTCAAGCGCGAGGTGTACCGGCGCGCCCTGAAAGAGCTAGCACCGCGTCTGCTGACGCGCGACTGACGACGGAGTTCGACCCCGAGCCATGCTCAATACGCTGCGCAAGATCGTCCAGGAAGTAAACTCCGCCAAAGATCTCAAGTCGGCGTTGGGGATCATTGTCTTGCGCGTCAAGGAAGCCATGGGCAGCCAGGTCTGCTCGGTCTACCTGCTCGACCCGGAAACCAACCGCTTCGTGCTGATGGCTACCGAAGGCCTGAACAAGCGCTCCATCGGCAAGGTCAGCATGGCCCCCAACGAAGGCCTGGTCGGCCTGGTCGGTACCCGGGAAGAGCCGCTGAACCTGGAAAACGCCGCCGACCACCCGCGTTACCGCTACTTTGCCGAAACCGGTGAAGAAAAATTCGCCTCCTTCCTCGGTGCGCCGATCATCCACCACCGCCGCGTGGTCGGGGTGTTGGTCATCCAGCAGAAGGAGCGGCGCCAGTTCGACGAGGGCGAAGAAGCCTTCCTGGTCACCATGAGTGCCCAGCTTGCCGGGGTTATCGCCCACGCCGAGGCCACCGGTTCGATCCGTGGCCTGGGCCGCCAGGGCAAGGGCATCCAGGAAGCCCGCTTCGTCGGTGTGCCAGGCTCGCCTGGCGCCGCCGTGGGCCGCGCGGTGGTGATGCTGCCACCCGCCGACCTGGAAGTGGTGCCGGACAAGACCGTCGATGACATCGACGCCGAACTCAAGCTGTTCCAGAACGCCCTTGAAGGCGTGCGCGACGACATGCGCAAGCTGTCGGCCAAGCTGGCCACCCAGCTGCGCCCGGAAGAGCGCGCGTTGTTCGATGTGTACCTGATGATGCTCGAAGACGCGGCCTTGGGCGGTGAGGTGACCGAAGTCATCAAGACCGGCCAGTGGGCCCAGGGTGCCCTGCGCCAGGTGGTGGGTGAGCACGTCAACCGCTTCGAGCTGATGGACGATGACTACCTGCGCGAGCGCGCCTCCGACGTCAAGGACCTTGGCCGGCGCCTGCTGGCCTACCTGCAGGAAGCCCGTTCGCAGTCGCTGGTGTACGCCGACAACACCATCCTGGTCAGTGAAGAGCTGACCCCGGCCATGCTTGGCGAAGTGCCGGAAGGCAAGCTGGCTGGCCTGGTCTCGGTGCTGGGCTCGGGCAACTCCCACGTTGCTATCCTGGCTCGCGCCATGGGCATCCCCACGGTGATGGGCCTGGTCGACCTGCCGTATTCCAAGGTCGACGGCATCGAGCTGATCGTCGATGGCTACAAGGGTGAAGTCTTTACCAACCCGAGCGAAGTGCTGCGTAAGCAGTACAGCGACGTGGTCGAGGAGGAACGCCAGCTGGCACAGGGCCTGGACGCCCTGCGCGAACTGCCCTGCGTCACCCCGGACGGCCACCGCATGCCGCTGTGGGTCAACACCGGCTTGCTGGCCGACGTGGCCCGCGCCCAGCAGCGTGGCGCCGAAGGGGTTGGTTTGTACCGCACCGAAGTGCCGTTCATGATCAACCAGCGCTTCCCCAGCGAGAAGGAGCAGCTGGCCATCTACCGCGAGCAGCTGGCGGCGTTCCACCCGCTGCCAGTGACCATGCGCACCCTGGACATTGGCGGTGACAAGGCGCTCTCGTACTTCCCGATCAAGGAAGAAAACCCCTTCCTCGGGTGGCGTGGCATCCGCGTCACCCTCGACCACCCGGAAATCTTCCTGGTGCAGACCCGCGCCATGCTCAAGGCCAGCGAGGGCCTGAACAACCTGCGCATCCTGCTGCCGATGATTTCCGGCATCCACGAGTTGGAAGAAGCCCTGCACCTGATACACCGCGCCTGGGGTGAGGTGCGTGACGAAGGTACCGACGTGCCAATGCCGCCAGTGGGCGTGATGGTGGAAATTCCAGCGGCGGTGTATCAGACCAAGGAACTGGCGCGGCAGGTGGACTTCCTGTCGGTGGGTTCCAACGACCTGACCCAGTACCTGCTGGCGGTGGACCGCAACAACCCACGGGTTGCCGACCTTTACGACTACCTGCACCCGGCGGTGCTACAAGCGTTGAACACGGTAGTGCGCGACGCCCATGGCGAAGGCAAGCCGGTGAGCATCTGCGGTGAGATGGCTGGTGACCCGGCGGCGGCGATCCTGTTGATGGCCATGGGTTTCGACAGTTTGTCGATGAACGCCACCAACTTGCCGAAAGTGAAGTGGATGCTGCGCCAGGTGAACCTGGGCAAGGCCAAGGAGCTGTTGGCTGAAGCCTTGAGCCATGACAACCCGCAGGTTATCCACAGCTCGCTGCAGTTGGCGCTGAAGAACCTTGGGTTGGCGCGGATGATTGGGCCTGGGGCCAATAAAACCCTTTGATTTGTTGGGGCCGCTTTGCGGCCCTTTCGCGGCGCAGCAGCCCCATGGCCCTCAAACCGCGAACTCAACTTCCCCGAGGTGTCCACCAAAGGGGCCGAAACTGCGCTCAATCAGCTGCCTTCTGCCCTGATCATCCACAATCAGCACCGTACTCGCCCGCGTCCCGTAGTTCTGGCTGGCAATAAACACACTCGACAGTAGTTTCTCGGTCGCCACCCCAACGCCAGTCTCAGGTAGATCACCATCCGCCGCAGGCTCGTTATCTGCCAGCAACGCCAGCAACCGCTGCGGTTCCGGCGTTTCCAGCAACCCTTCCAGCCCACTGCGCGCCTTCACCAACTTCGGCCAAGGTGTGTCCAGCCCGGCGTTGGAAAGCCCGTAAACCCCCGCCGCCAGCAGGCGCGGCGTGGCATCTCGCGCATGCAGGTAACCCAGATGCTGCCCATCACCCACCAGCAGGTTGAACCCCGAATACTGCCCACTGTGACTGGCCACCTGGTCCAGGTAAGCCTCGACCCCCAACTCACCTTTCAGATATGCCGCCACCAGCTCGCCCCGTGAGCGCGGCCCCACCGCCTGACCTGGGTCACGGATATTGGTCAACGCGGCAAAGCGCCCCTGCGGCCCCACGCCCAGCCAAGTGCCACCGGCCTCCAGGTCGCGGCCGGCATGCACGCCGGGGGCGTTCTCCCAGGCCGCCAGGGCCTGGGTGGGGCGGGCATAGAACTCGTCGCGGTTGGCCGCGACGATCAGCGGCAGGGCATGCCCCGGCCGCCAGGCGAATACGATCAGGCACATCGGTTGGGCCTCTGTGTTTTATGCCACTGTACCCACAGCGGCGGGGCGGATCCATCCTGTCACAGAGTTCACTAGAGCCCTGAGCCCGGCTTCCGTTACCATGCCGGATTGTTTTGCTGGGGAAGCCGAATGGAATTCGTGCTCTATCTGCTGTTGGGCGCCTGTGCCGGTGTGCTGGCCGGGCTGTTTGGCGTGGGCGGCGGCATCATCATCGTGCCGGTGCTGGTGTTCAGCTTCACCTTGCAGGGCTTCGATGCCTCGGTGCTGACCCACCTGGCCGTCGGCACGTCGCTGGCCACCATCATCTTTACCTCGATCAACGCCGTGCTCGAACACCAGCGCAAAGGGGCCGTGCAATGGCCGATCTTCGCCTGGATGACCCTCGGCATCCTCATTGGTGCCGGCATCGGTGCCAAGACGGCCTCGCTGATCCAGGGCCCGCTGCTGCAGAAGATCATCGGCGTGTTCGCCCTGGTCATCGCCGCGCAGATGGCCCTGGACCTCAAGCCCAGGGCCAGCCGTGGCATCCCCGGCAAACCCGCGTTGATCGGCGCGGGCGGGGTGATTGGCTGGGCCTCGGCCATTTTCGGCATTGGCGGCGGTTCGCTGACCGTGCCGTTCCTGACCTGGCGCAGCCTGCCCATGCAGCAGGCAGTGGCCACGTCCTCGGCCTGTGGCCTGCCGATTGCCGTGGCAAGTGCCCTGAGTTTCATGCTGCTGGGCTGGCACGAAGAGCACCTGCCACCCCATAGCCTGGGCTACGTGTACCTGCCGGCGCTGGTCGGCATTGCCGTGACCAGCATGTTTTTCGCCCGCTTCGGCGCGCGCCTGGCGCACAAGCTGTCGCCCCGTTTGTTGAAACGCCTGTTCGCAGCACTGCTGTTCTGTGTCGGCCTCAGCTTTTTGATTTGAATCGAGAGGAAGTTCCATGCTGCCTTACCCGCAGATAGACCCCGTGGCCGTGGCCCTCGGGCCGCTGAAAATCCACTGGTACGGCCTGATGTACCTGATCGGCATCGGCGGCGCCTGGCTGTTGGCCTCGCGTCGGCTGAACCGCTTCGACTCTACCTGGTCGCGGGAGAAACTGTCCGACCTGGTGTTCTGGCTTTCGATGGGGGTGATCGTCGGTGGGCGGTTGGGCTATGTGCTGTTCTATGACCTGCACCAGTACCTGGCCAACCCGACGCTGATCTTCGAGGTGTGGAAGGGCGGCATGTCGTTCCACGGCGGCTTCATTGGCGTGATGCTGGCGGCCTTGTGGTTCGGCAAGCGCAACAACAAGTCGTTCTTCGAACTGATGGATTTCGTCGCCCCACTGGTGCCGATCGGCCTGGGCGCCGGGCGTATTGGCAACTTCATCAACGCCGAGCTGTGGGGCAAGGCGACCGACGTGCCGTGGGCGATGGTTTTCCCGCCGTTCAGCGACCCGGCCCAGTTGCCCCGTCATCCGTCGCAGCTGTACCAGTTTGCCCTGGAAGGTGTGGCATTATTCGTGATTCTCTGGTTGTACTCTCGCAAGCCGCGCCCGACCATGGCCGTTTCCGGCATGTTCGCGCTGTTCTACGGCATTTTCCGCTTTATCGTGGAGTTTGTGCGAGTGCCTGATGCCCAGCTTGGCTACATTGCCTTCGGCTGGTTGACCATGGGTCAGTTGCTTTGCGTGCCGATGATTGTCGGCGGCATCTTCTTGATCTGGCTGGCCTACAACCGCAAACCTACGGCAAAACCAGCCGTATGATTTTCACGGCAGGGGTGATCCCCCTGCCGTTCTTGTTACAGGAAAGTCATGAAACAGTATCTAGATCTGGTCCGTGAAGTCATCGAGAACGGTACGTTGCAAGGCAATCGCACCGGCATCCGTACCATCAGCCTGCCGGGCGCCATGCTGCGCTTCGACCTGCAGAAGGGCTTCCCGGCCATCACCACGCGCAAGCTGGCGTTCAAGTCGGCGATCGGCGAAATGGTCGGCTTTCTGCGTGGCGTAAAGAACGCCGGTGAATTCCGTGAGCTGGGCTGCAAGGTCTGGGACCAGAACGCCAACGAGAACGCCCAGTGGCTGGCGAACCCGTTCCGCCAGGGCCATGACGACCTGGGCGAAATCTACGGCGTGCAATGGCGCCAGTGGCCGGGCTACAAGCGCATCCCGCTGAGCAACCCGGCGGCCATCGAAATGGCCGAAAAGGCAGGCTTCCGTCGCATCGCTCAGGACGAAGAGGGCGGCGTCGCGTTCGTCATCCTGTACAAGGCCATCGACCAGGTGCGCCAGTGCCTGGACACCATCGCCAACGACCCGGGCAGCCGCCGTATTCTGTTCCACGGCTGGAACTGCGCGCAGCTGGACGAAATGGCCCTGCCGCCGTGCCACCTGCTGTACCAGTTCCACCCGAATGTAGAGACCAAGGAAATCTCCCTGACCCTTTACATCCGCTCCAACGACCTGGGCCTGGGCACGCCGTTCAACCTCACCGAAGGCGCGGCGCTGCTGTCGCTGTTCGGCCGCCTGACCGGGTATACCCCGCGCTGGTTCACCTACTTCATTGGTGATGCCCATGTGTATGAAAACCACTTGGACATGCTGAATGAGCAGCTCAAGCGCGAGCCGCTGGAGGCGCCGAAGCTGGTGATCAGTGATCGCGTGCCGGCGTTTGCCGAGACCGGCAAGTATGAGCCGGAGTGGCTGGAGAAGATCGAGCCGAGTGACTTCTGGCTGGAAGGGTATGAGCACCATGCGCCGATGACGGCGCCGATGGCGGTCTGACAGATCTCCATTACCTGAACTGGCCTATTCGCGGGCGTGCCCGCGAATGCTTTCGGCTTAATGCCCGTGACTTCGCCCCACATGCGAATGCTCGGTATCCGGCACCGATACTGCCCCGTTCGTCTCCAGTTGCTGCAAGATCGCGCATTCCGCCCCTTGCGCATTGCAGCGCCGCCGCAGCTCCACCAGCTGTTCCTGCAACGCCACCAGACCATCGATCCGTGCCTGCACATGCTCGATATGCTCGTCGATCAGCGCATTGACGCTGCCGCACGAATCATCGGGGCTGTCGCGCAGGCGTAGCAGGCTGCGGATTTCATCCAGGGTCATGTCCAGGGTGCGGCAGTTGCGGATGAAGGTGAGCCGCTCGACGTGGGCCTGGGTGTACAGCCGGTAGTTGCCGTCGCTGCGCGCCGGCTCCGGCAGCAGCTGTTCACGCTCGTAGTAGCGGATGGTTTCCACGGCGCAGTCGGTGGCTTTGGCCAGCTCTCCGATCTTCATCACGAAATCTCCAGCAAATGGCTTGACCCTATAGTGGCTACAGGGTGTTCCATTGGCAACAGGCTCAAATTAAGGATGACCCCATGAACCAGCCTGTCAGCCACGAACACAAACACGATCACCACGCCCACAGCTGCTGTGGCAGCGCTGCTGCGCCAGCCTTGGTCCAGCTGAGCGAAAAGGCCAGCAGCCACGCCCAGTTCAGCCGTTTCCGCATCGAGGCCATGGACTGCCCTACCGAGCAGACCCTGATCCAGGACAAGCTGGGCAAGCTGGCCGGTATCGAGCAGCTCGAATTCAACCTGATTAACCGTGTGCTTGGCGTGCGCCACACCCTGGGTGGCACTGCTGAAATCGAGCAGGCCATCGACAGCTTGGGCATGAAAGCCGAGCCGCTTGGCGCCGAAGACGATGGCACCGCCAGTGCACCACAAGTGGCCAAGACCCGCTGGTGGCCGCTAGCGCTGTCCGGTATTGCCGCGATCGCCGCCGAAATCGTGCACTTTGCCGCGCTGGCCCCGGAGTGGGTGGTGGCGGCGCTGGCGCTGGCAGCGATCCTCGGCTGTGGCCTGGGTACTTACAAGAAGGGCTGGATCGCCCTGAAAAACCGCAACCTCAACATCAACGCGCTGATGAGCATTGCTGTGACTGGCGCGGTGCTGATCGGCCAGTGGCCGGAAGCGGCCATGGTGATGGTGCTGTTCACCGTCGCCGAGCTGATCGAAGCGCGCTCGCTGGACCGCGCACGCAATGCCATCGGCGGGCTAATGCAGCTGACCCCGGACATGGCCACGGTGCAGCAGGTCGACGGCCAGTGGCGCGAGGTAGAGGTGCGTGAAGTGGCCATCGGCGCCTTGGTGCGGGTGCGCCCCGGCGAACGTATTGGCCTGGATGGTGAAGTGATCAGCGGCCAATCCAGCGTCGATCAGGCGCCGATCACCGGCGAAAGCCTGCCTGTAGAGAAGGCAGTGGGCGACAAGCTGTTCGCCGGCACCATCAACCAGGCAGGGGCGCTGGAGTTTCGTGTTACCGCTGTTGCCGGGCAATCGACCCTGGCGCGGATCATCAAGGCCGTCGAGGAAGCGCAAGGCGCGCGGGCGCCGACCCAGCGCTTCGTCGACCGCTTCTCGCGCATCTACACCCCGGTGGTGTTTGCCATCGCCTTGGCCGTGGCGGTGATTCCGCCGCTGCTCATGGCCGGTGCGTGGTTCGACTGGATCTACCGCGCCCTGGTGCTGCTGGTGGTCGCGTGCCCGTGCGCCCTGGTGATCTCGACCCCGGTGACCATCGTCAGCGGCCTGGCCGCTGCGGCGCGCAAAGGCATCCTGATCAAGGGCGGTGTTTACCTGGAGGGCGGTCGCCACCTGGACTTCCTGGCCCTGGACAAGACCGGCACCATTACCCACGGCAAACCGGTGCAAACCGACGCCAAGGTGCTGGAGCCGCTGTTCGAAGGCCGCGCGCAAGCCCTGGCCGCCAGCCTGGGCGAGCGTTCGGACCACCCGGTTTCCCGTGCCATAGCCCAGTTCGGCAAGGAGCAAGGCCTGGCCTTGAGCGAGGTCGATGACTTCGCCGCCCTGGCCGGGCGCGGCGTGCGCGGTACTATCGCGGGTGAGGTTTACCACTTGGGCAACCACCGCCTGGTCGAGGAACTGGGGCTGTGCTCGCCCGCGCTGGAAACCCAGCTGGATGCGCTGGAGCGCCAGGGCAAGACAGTGGTTTTACTGCTCGACCGCTCTGGCCCGCTGGCGCTGTTCGCGGTGGCCGATACGGTCAAGGACAGCAGCCGCCAGGCCATCGCGGAACTGCATGAGCTGGGTATCAAGACTGTCATGCTGACCGGCGACAATCCGCATACCGCCCAGGCCATCGCCACCGTGGTGGGCATCGACCGTGCCGAAGGCAACCTGCTGCCTGCCGACAAGCTCAAGTGCATCGAAACCCTCTACGCCAAGGGCCATCGGGTGGGCATGGTCGGTGACGGCATCAACGACGCCCCGGCCCTGGCCCGCGCCGAAATCGGCTTTGCCATGGCGGCGGCTGGCACCGACACCGCCATCGAGACTGCCGATGTAGCGTTGATGGACGACGACTTGCGCAAAATCCCGGCCTTCGTCAGGCTGTCGCGCCAAAGTGCGGCGATCCTCATGCAGAACATCGTTCTGGCGTTGGGCATCAAGGCAATATTCCTGGCGATCACCTTTGCCGGCATGGCCACCATGTGGATGGCGGTGTTCGCCGACATGGGCGTGAGCCTGCTGGTGGTGTTCAACGGCTTGCGCCTGCTGCGCAAATAGAGGACGTGCATGCTGAGTTCGGAGCTGAAAGCCTTCTACATGGTGGCCCGCTTGGGCAGCATCACTTTGGCGGCGAAAAAGCTCGGGCTCAGCCAGCCCACGGTGACCACGCAGATCCGCAATCTGGAAAGCCAGTACGCGGTCGAGCTGTTCTACCGTGGCGGGCGGCGCCTGGTGTTGAGTGAAGAGGGCGTCCGCCTGCTGCCGATGGTCAAGGCGCTGCTGCAGCAAGAGGCCGATATCGAGTTCGAGCTGCGCAACAGTGGCCAGGCCCAGGGCAGCCTGCGTATTGCCGCCACGGCGCCTTACTACATTCTCGACCTGGTGAAGATCTATCGCGAGCGCTTGCCGCAGGTGGAAGTGGCGGTGGAAATCGGCAACTCGCAGCAGGTGCTGGAAATGCTTGAAGACTACCGGGTGGACATCGCCGCTTCGTCACAGCTGGTGGAAGATGCCCGGCTGGTGCGGCGGGTGCTGGGGACTGATCCGCTGGTGGTGGCGGTGCATCGCAACCACCCGTTGGCCCAGCGGCAGGCGGTGTCGATCGACGTTGTGGCCGGGCACTGCCTGTTGATGCGCGAGAAGGGCTCGACCACGCGCAAGCTGACCGAGCAGATGCTGCAGGAGGCCGGGGTGAAAGCCGGGGCTTTGCTGGAAATCGGCAGCCGCGAGTCGATCCGCGAAGCGGTGCTGCGCAATATCGGTATCAGCGTGATTGCCCGGCATGAGGTGCCGCATAACCCTGAATTGCGGGTGCTGGCGCTGGAAGATGCGCCGGTGATGCATGAGTATTTGTATTGCCTGAAGGAGCGGCGCCAGGCGCGGTTGCCGGCTGCCTTCCTTGGGGTGGCGCAGGAAGTGGCGGGCTCACACTTCTAGATTTGTTTGGGCAATACAAAATCTGCCAATACCACTATCACTTGCTTTTGCCTTAAAGCCACAGAACCTTCGCACAGCCTGCCTAGCATGGCCCCCATCTCTTCGATGAGGCCCTGCCATGAACCACGCCACCCCCGGCGCACAGATGAAAGTGCGCAACATTCACAAGCGCTTCGGTGCCTTTACGGCGCTCAACGATGTCTCGCTGGACATCGCCGCCGGCGAGCTGGTGTGCCTGCTCGGCCCGTCCGGCTGTGGCAAGACCACGCTGCTGCGCTGCATTGCCGGCCTGGAGCGCCAGGACCGTGGCACGTTGTACATCGGTGAACGCGATATCTCCGAGCTGCCACCCCAGGCCCGTGACTACGGCATCCTGTTCCAGTCCTACGCGCTGTTCCCCAACCTCACCGTCGAGGCCAACATTGCCTACGGCCTGGCCGGCAGTGGCCGCGAGCAGGCCCGCCAGCGGGTGGCTGAAATGCTTGAACTGGTAGGCCTTTCTGGCAGCGAGAAGAAGTACCCCGGCCAGCTCTCCGGTGGCCAGCAGCAACGTGTGGCCCTGGCCCGTGCGCTGGCGCCGTCACCCTCCCTATTGCTGCTCGATGAGCCCATGTCGGCGCTTGACGCACGGGTGCGCGAGCACCTGTGCACCGAACTGCGCCAACTGCAACGCCAGCTGGGCATTACCACCTTGATGGTCACTCACAATCAGGACGAGGCCATGCTGATGGCGGACCGTATTGCGGTGATGAACAACGGCCAGGTTGAGCAGTACGCCACCCCACAGGAAATCTACGACCAGCCGGCCACACCGTTCGTCGCCGAGTTCGTTGGCCAGGGCAACTGGCTGCCTTTCCAGCGCAACGGTGACAGCCATGCCCAGGTCGGCGCCATGAGCATGCGTCTGGCGCCGGGCTCGGCCCAGGCCAGCAGCGGCCGGTTGTTCTGCCGCCCGGAGGCAATCACGGTCAACCCGGTGGTGCACGAGGAAAACCTGTTCCCGGCCATGGTCCGCGAGATTACGTTCCTGGGTAACCGCTGCCGCATGAGCTTCGAACTCAAAGCCCTGCCTGGCCATGCCCTGCTGGCTGAACTGGCCCCCGAAGCCATGCCGCGCCTGGGTTCGCAGGACATCTGGGTGGCCCTGCCGCCGCAGAGCCTGCAGGTGTTTGCCTGAGATGGCCGCGCCAATGTCCCTGCCGTTGACCCAGGCCAACCCCATGCCGCGAGCTGGTATCGCCCTGGGTGACCGGTTGTTCGTCGTCGGCGGCAAGAGCCTGCTGCTGATCCTTCTGGTGCTGGCCGTGCTGATGCCACTGCTGGCGATCTTCTGGCGTGGCTTCAGCGCTGACGCGGGCCAGGGTGGCGGCCTGCTGGCAGCCCGCGACCTGTTCGCCAGCGACAATTTCCATTGGTTGCTGGGCAACAGCCTGTCGGTGGCTTTCACCGTGGCGGCCATCGTGGTGCCGCTGGCGTACCTGTTCGCCTATGCGCTGCAACGCACGCGGATCCCGGCCAAGGGCGTATGGCGGGGGATTTCCCTGCTGCCGCTGCTGGCGCCGTCGATGCTGCCGGCCATCGCGCTGGTCTATCTGTTTGGTAACCAGGGGCTGCTGCGCGGGTTGCTCAGCGACAACATCTACGGCTTCTGGGGCATCGTGCTGGGCGAGGCGATCTACACCTTCCCGCATGCGCTGATGATTCTGTTGTCGGCGCTGTCGTTGGCCGATGCCCGGCTGTTCGATGCGGCCTCCAGCATGGGCGCCGGCCCGTGCCGGGCATTTACCAGCATCACCTGGCCAGCCACGCGGCAAGCGGTATTCGCGGCGTTCTGCCTGGTGTTCACCCTGACCATCACCGACTTCGGTGTACCGGTCGTGGTCGGTGGTGACTATCAGGTACTGGCACTGGAGGCCTACAAGGCGGTGGTGGGCCAGCAACAGTTCGGCCGTGGCGCGTTGATCGGCATGGTCCTGCTGCTGCCGGCGCTGTTCAGCTTCACGGTCGATGCCTGGCTGCGTCGGCGCCAGGGCGAAGCCATGAGCGGTCGTGCCCAGGTGTTCGAGCCCAAGCCATCGCGCAGCCGAGATGCCTGCTTCCTGGCCATCGTGTTGCTGGTGTGCGCGGCGTTGCTGCTGGTGATCGGCATGGCGGTGTATTCCTCGCTGGTCACCTTCTGGCCGTACAACCTGTCGTTGTCGCTGCGTCATTACATGTTCGAAGACACCGCCGGTGGTGGCTGGCTGGCCTACCGCAATAGCGTGACCATGGCCATCGGCACCGCGCTGATCGGCAGCATCGTGATCTTCACCGGTGCTTACCTGATGGAGAAAACCCAGGGCCAGCGCCTGCTCAACCAGATGCTGCGCCTGCTCAGTTTCATCCCCATGGCCGTGCCAGGCCTGGTACTGGGCCTGGGCTACGTCTTCTTCTTCAACCTGAACGGCAACCCGCTGCATGTGTTGTATGGCGGCATGGGGCTGCTGGTGGTGTGCACCATTGCTCACTACCTGACCACCGCACAGATGACCGCAACCACTGCGCTGCGCCAGCTCGACGGCGAGTTCGAGGCCGCCGCGCTGTCGCTGAAGGCACCGCTGTACAAGCACTTCCTGTGGGTGACCGTGCCGATTTGCCTGCCGGCGCTGCTGGACATCATCCGCTACCTGTTCGTCTCGGCCATGACCACGGTTTCGGCGGCGATCTTCCTGTACAGCCCCGGCACCATCCTGGCAGCCGTTGCCGTGCTGAACATGGACGATGCCGGCAACGTGGGCGGTGCTGCTGCCATGTCCACCCTGATTCTGCTGACCAGTGCCGGCGCTTCACTGTTGCTGGCCGCAGCCTCACGCGGCCTGCTGCGCCGCTCCCAAGCCTGGCGCCAACGCGCCGCGACCGTCTGACCTGTAAGGAACCTACCCATGTACAAGCACCTTGCACTTGCCGCTGCCGCTTCTGCCGTGTTCAGCCTGCAGGCCTTGGCCGCCGGTACCCAGCTGACGGTCTACACCGCCCTGGAAGCCGAACAGCTGAAGAGCTACAAGCAGGCCTTCGAAAAGGCCAACCCAGACATCGAGATCAAGTGGGTACGCGACTCCACCGGCATCATCACCGCCAAGCTGCTGGCCGAGAAGGACCGCCCGCAAGCTGACGCCGTGTGGGGCCTGGCGGCGTCCAGCCTGGCCATTCTCGACCAGAACGGCATGCTGGAAGCCTACGCGCCGAAAGACCTGGGCAAGATCGCCGCCAACTACCGCGATGCCGCAAACCCACCGGCCTGGGTGGGCATGGACGTGTGGGCCGCGACCATCTGCTTCAACACCATTGAGGCCGAGAAGCAGGGCCTGAGCAAACCGGTGAGCTGGCAAGACCTGACCAAGCCGGAGTACAAGGGCAAGATCGTCATGCCTAACCCGGCCTCGTCTGGCACGGGTTTCCTTGATGTCAGCGCCTGGTTGCAGACCTTCGGTGAGCCGCAGGGCTGGGCCTACATGGATGCGCTGCACCAGAACATCGGGCAGTACGTTCACTCCGGCTCCAAGCCATGCAAGCTGGCGGCGGCGGGCGAGTTCCCAATCGGTATCTCGTTCGAATACCCGGCCGTGCAGCTCAAGCGCCAGGGCGCGCCGCTGGACATCGTGCTGCCGAAAGAGGGCCTGGGTTGGGAGATCGAGGCGACTGCGGTGATCAAGGGCTCGCCCAAGGCGGATGCGGCCAAGCGGCTGGCCGATTTTTCGGCAAGCCCCGCAGCCATGGAGTTGTACAAGGAGAACTTCGCCGTGCTGGCGGCGCCGGGCATTGCCAAACCGCAGACCGAGTTGCCAGCGGATTATGAGCAGCGCCTGATCAAGAACGACTTTGCCTGGGCCTCGAAGAATCGCGACCAGATTCTGGCTGAATGGCGCAAGCGCTATGACGGTAAGTCGGAGAAGGTGGCCCAGCAGTAACCTTTCGCTTTGCAGCTCTGGCCTCTTCGCGGGTTACCCGCGAAGAGGCCAGACCTGTTTACTCAAAACTGAGAAACCAACGCCTCTAGCTGTTCCTGCCGCTCAGCCTGATTCAGCTTCGACCCTGGATTGAGCGTCGACCACTGCGGATGTGCTCGCGCCTTGACCAGCGCCTCTGGCAACTTGCCTTCACGCCAGGCCTTTTCATCCAGCTCACCCAGCCTGATGCTGTCCTGCGCCGCATGCCCGCGGTTGTCCAGCGCAACCATCAACTGCTGCTGACGCAAGGCCAGCAAGCGCAATACCGTGTCGTCCACGGTCAACTCGCGTTTGCCCTTTAGCTTGCTCATCAACCGCGAACCATAGTTGCGTGCCGTCTGCAGCGCACCACCGGCAATTGCACCTGCCAAGGCCGCTGCACCGAGGGTAAGGCCGCCAACCAGCAAATCAACCCCGGCACCGGCGGCCGCCCCGGCTGCCACACCGCTGCCCAGGCGTACGCCCAGTAGCTTCAGGGTTTCGGGGTTGAACAGGTCGTCACCCCACCGGCCATCCAGCAATGGCAGGTCGCTGGCATGGGCGTCTTCGCGGCGGAAGGCATACAGTTTGAGCAGTGCCTCGACGCAGCGCTGCTCCCGCTGACGTATGTCCCGGCGTAGCGCTTCGATGGCCCGGGCTTCGGCTGCCGGCTCAGCCTCGACACTGCGCCGGCAGGCGGCGCAGTCCAGCAGCAGCTCGGCGATCAGGCGCTTGCCACTGTGCTGGCGCGCCAGGCGCTGCGCCTGCTGGTCGTCGATCAGCCGCTGCAGGGCAGGGCGAGCGTCTTCCAGCAACAGGGCCAGGCTCTCGTACAAACGCCGCTCGCCATCCTCGGGCGGGGCCACGCTGTCGAACCGCACCAACGCGTGAAGCCCAAGCCGCGCAAGGGCTTCACGCCATTGCGGCTCGCGGTGCTGGTGGCTGGCGACGAAGTTGAGCACCGGCAGCAACGGCTTGCCGCAGCTGGCCAGCACTTCCAGCTCGTCGCGGTATTTGGCCAACACCGGCTCACGCGCATCGATCACGTACAGGCCGGCATTGCTGGCCAGCAGCTGGCGCAGCACCTTGGCCTCCTGCTCGAAGCGCTGACGTGCTTCGCTGCCCTGAAGAAAGCGCTCCAGGCGGGCCGGGCCGTCCAGGCGCTCGCCTGGGCGCTCCAGGCGTTCGAGGTAGTCGAGCAAAGCGATGGCATCTTCCAGGCCCGGTGTGTCGTACAGCTCCAGCATGGGTTCGCCGTCCACCGACAAGCGCGCACCTTCCACATGGCGGGTGGTGCTGGGGCGGTGGGAGACTTCGCCAAAGCCGACGTCACGGGTGAGGGTGCGCAGCAGCGAGGTCTTGCCGACGTTGGTGTGGCCGACCACGGCCAGTTTCAGCGGCTCAGTCATGGCCATGCTCCAGCCAGGTCAATGGCGAGGTGTCGGCGTGCGCGAGGCCAAGGCGGTCGAGGGCTTCGTGCCAGTCACCCAGGCGCTGGGCATCGAGGGCCTGACCAGGCGCGGCCTGTAGTAGCCAGATTCGGGTCGCACCGGCATTGCGCGCCAGTTCGGCGAGCAGTGCCAGGCTGCCGCGGTCGGGTGAACGCCGTGGGTCGCAGGCGATGGCCAGGCGTGCGGGCGGGAAGCGGCTAAGTTGTTCAAGCAGGCGGTTGCGCGATTCGCGGCTGTCGAGCACACCGGCATCGGTCACGTTTTTGGGCAGGGCGGGCGGCCAAGGGCGCTGGTCGTCCAGTTCCAGGCCGACCAGCAGGGCACCGCTGCTGCCGCTTTCCAGCTGGCCTACGGCAAACTGCGGCAAGGCATCGGGGGCGGGGTCCTGTACGCCGATGCGCTCGCTGCGGGGCATCAGCGCATCTCGCAGGTGCGCGTAGCCGGGCAGGCTAAGGTCCAGCGTCAGGCGCTCGCGGCCCTGGCGCCAGCGCCACAGGCATAACGCGGCCAGCAGCAAGCGCGGCAGCAGGCCATACACCAGCACTACGCCGAGCAGCCAGCTGGCCCAGGCCTGGCGGGCCAGGTCCAGCGCGGGCAAGGTGTCGCCGCTGGCGCGGATCATGGCCTCGTCGGGTATGGCAAAGCCCAGCAACGAGGGCAGGGCGCCCAGGGCCTGGGTCAGGTGGATGAACGGGTCGGCGGCAAGCAGCGTGGTTTCCCAGACGAAGCCATAGCGCCGGGTCGCCAGCAAGGCCAGCAGCATGCCCAGCGCGGTGAGCATCGCCAGCAGCCACAGGCCGTGTACCAGCAGGCCGAGCAACCAGCGGTTGAGCCGCTGGCGTTGCAGCAGCACTAGCAGCGCAGGTGCCAAGTGCGCGGCTTTGGCATCGCGGGCAAAGCGTTCGCTAAGCCATAGCCACAGGCGGCCCAGCCCCGCGCCGTGCTCGCCACTGATGGCAAGGCCAACGGCCCAGCCCAGCAGCATCAGCAGGTTCAGCCCGAGCAGGCTGCCCAAGGCCCAGAATACGTTGACCGGCCGTTGCCCATCGCCCAGGGCGGCCAGTGCCATGCCGGCGCCGCTGAGCACGGCCAGCAGCAACAAGGCCAGCAGCGCCAGGCGCGCCCCCTGCTTCCAGTGGTGCAAGGCGACAGTCATGCCGTCGCGTTCGGCCAGGCACAGCGCACGGGTTTCGATGCGGGCCGCCAGGTCGCCGCCCAGTTGGCGGGCGCGGCGGTTGGCCTCCTGGTCTTCCAGAGGGCCGGCATGTTCTTCACGCAGGCGTACCGCTTCGGTGAGCCAGCGCTTGTCCAGTGAAGTGGGTGCAGTCACAAGGTCTTCCATTGCACAGGTCAGGGCAGAAGCATAACCCACACGCCCGGTGCTATCCTCGCTGGCATGAATACATCACTCCCCCTCAGCCTGATCGCGGCATACGCTGAAAACCGCGTGATCGGCATCGACAACTCCATGCCCTGGCATTTGCCGGGTGATTTCAAATACTTCAAGGCCACCACCCTGGGCAAGCCGATCATCATGGGGCGCAAGACCTGGGACTCGCTGGGGCGGCCACTGCCCGGGCGGTTGAACATCGTCGTCAGCCGCCAGCCGGGGCTTGAGCTGGCAGGCGCCGAGGTGTTCGCTTCCCTTGAGGAGGCGCTGGTGCGGGCCGAGCAGTGGGCGCGTGAGCAAGGCGTTGATGAGCTGATGCTGATTGGCGGGGCGCAGCTGTATGGGCAGGCGCTGGAGAAAGGGCTGGTCAGCCGGATGTACCTGACGCGGGTGGAAATGGCACCGGAAGGGGACGCGTGGTTCCCGGCGTTTGATGAGGGGCAGTGGAAGCTGGCGTCGAGTGAGGCGCAGGCTGAAGAAGGTAAGCCTGCCTATCACTTCGAGGTCTGGAACAGGGTTTGAGATTGCCGGGGCTGCTTTGCAACCCCATCGCAGGCACAGCAAGACAGCTGGTCCCAAATACGGAGTTTTTCGGCTTCGGCCTGCGTCATGTCGTACTGGGGCATGGTGTGGCTTTTTCCCTAGGAGTGTTCGCTAAGGCGAGCTAGCAGTATAGCGATGCTGCCAGCCGCCTGTTGTTCACTCCCCACGCCATTGCGTTACGGGATATTGGGGCTGCATAGCAGCCCCGGGTGACGCGTCAGGTATGGCTCAATTCGGCATGCTCATCGCCCGCCAGCACAGCTTTGTCAGTCTCTTTCAGCAGTTGGCTGGTGACCACGCCCGCCGTCATCGAACCGTTCACGTTCAACGCCGTACGCCCCATGTCGATCAACGGCTCCACCGAAATCAGCAACGCCACCAGCTCCACCGGCAAGCCCATGGCCGGCAGCACGATCAGCGCGGCAAAGGTGGCCCCGCCGCCCACGCCGGCAACCCCTGCCGAACTCAGGGTGACGATGGCCACCAGGGTGGCGATCCACAGCGGGTCGAAGGTATCGATGCCTACCGCCGGCGCCACCATCACCGCCAGCATGGCTGGGTAGAGGCCGGCGCAACCGTTCTGGCCAATGGTGGTGCCGAACGAGGCGCTGAAGCTGGCGATGGATTGCGGAACGCCCAGGCGACGGGTTTGCGCCTCGATGTTCAGCGGAATGCTGGCGGCGCTGGAGCGGCTGGTGAAGGCGAAGGTCAGCACCGGCCACACCTTGCGGAAGAAGCGCAGCGGGCTCACGCCAGTGGCGGCGAGGATGATACCGTGCACCACGAACATCAGCGCCAGGCCCAGGTACGACACCACCACGAAGCTGCCCAGCTTGAGGATGTCTTCCATGTTCGAGCTGGCCACTACCTTGGTCATCAACGCCAGCACGCCATACGGGGTCAGTTTCATCACCACGCGCACCAGGCGCATCACCCAGGCTTGCAGGGTGTCGATGGCCGACAGGGCACGTTCGCCTTTCTCGGCATCGTCCTTGATCAGCTGCAAGGCCGCCAAGCCGATGAACACGGCAAAGATCACCACGCTGATGATCGAAGTCGGCTTGGCCCGCGCCAGGTCACCCACCGGGTTGCTGGGGATGAACGAGAGCAGCAGCTGCGGGATGTTGAGGTCGGCGACCTTGCCGGCATAGTCGCTGTGGATAACCTGCATGCGTGCGCTTTCCTGGGCGCCGGCCACCAGGCCTTCGGCGCTGAGGCCGAACAGGTTGGTCAGCACGATGCCGATCAGCGCGGCAATGGCGGTGGTCAGCAGCAGGGTGCCGATGCTCAGCACGCTGATGCGGCCCAGCGAAGAGGCATTGTGCAGGCGTGCCACGGCGCTGAGAATCGAGGCGAAGATCAGCGGCATGACGATCATCTGCAACAGGCCGACATAGCCGTTGCCGACCAGGTCGAGCCAGGCGATGGTGGCCTTGAGCACCGGGTGGCCCGCGCCGTAGATCGTGTGCAGGGCCAGGCCGAAGAGCACACCCAGCACCAGGCCCAGCAGCACCTTCTTGGCCAGGCTCCAGTCGGTACGGCGGGTTTGTGCCAGGCCCAGCAACAGGGCCAGGAACGCCAGCAGGTTAAGGGACAGCGGCAGGTTCATTGAAGCTCCAGCGAAAAAAAGCAAAGGAAGCATCGCCTCTGTGAGCGATTGCGAACGGAAATGCTAACAGGCTGAAAACAAACGAATTTATATCCAAATGGAATGTGCATAGTCGTTTATGGAATAACGGCGTGTCGCAGATTGCAATGAACACGGCGTTTGCAGCTGCATGAAGGTCGTTATCGAGGGCCGTTGACGGGGAATGTTGCACTAGCGTTTCCGGGTCATTTCAGGAGATTCGTACATGAAGCGCGCCCCTAAAGCCGTGGCCCTCGGCCTGTCCCTGCTGTTCAGTATCGAAACCTTCGCCACCGAGCTCAAGCATTGGCCTGCAGAAGCAGCCAAACAGCTCGACAGCATGATTGCCGCAAATGCCAACAAAGGTAATTACGCGGTGTTCGACATGGACAACACCAGTTACCGCTATGACCTTGAAGAGGCCCTGCTGCCATTCATGGAAAACAAGGGGCTGCTGAGCCGCGACAAGCTCGACCCGTCGTTGAAGCTGATGCCGTTCAAGGACACCGCCGAGCACAAGGAAAGCCTGTTCAGCTACTACTACCGGTTGTGCGAAGTTGACGACATGGTCTGCTATCCGTGGGTGGCCCAGGTGTTCTCGGGCTTTACCCTGAAGGAGCTGAAAGTGCAGGTGGATGAGCTGATGGCCTCCACCAAGCCGATCCCCAGCACCTATTACGACGGGGACCAGGTCAAGGCCATCGAGGTACAGCCGCCCAAGGTCTTCAAAGGCCAGGCCGAGCTGTACAACAAGCTGATGGAGAACGGCATCGAGGTGTACGTGATTTCGGCGGCTTCGGAAGAGCTGGTGCGCATGGTCGCGTCAGACCCCAAGTACGGGTACAACGTGAAGCCGCAGAACGTGATTGGTGTGAGCCTGCTGCTGAAAGACCGCGTCAATGGCCAGCTGACCACGGCACGCAAGCAGATCAGCGCCGGGCACTATGACGCCAAGGCCAACGAAGGGCTGGAACTGACCCCGTACCTGTGGACCCCCGCCACCTGGATGGCGGGCAAGCAGGCGGCGATCCTGACCTATATCGATGAGTGGAAGAAGCCGGTGCTGGTGGGGGGCGACACGCCGACCAGTGACGGTTACATGCAGTTTCATGGGGTGGATGTAGGCAAGGGCGGTATTCACCTGTGGATAAACCGCAAGGCCAAGTACATGGACCAGCTTAACGGGATGATTGCCAAGAATGCGGCGGCGCAGGCCAAGGAAGGGCTCTTGGTGACGGCGGACAAGAACTGGGTGATCGTGACGCCGGAGCAGATCCAGTAGGCTCATGGTACGTGTACCGTGATTCGATAACTGCCGCTGGAAACACGTTTGCCGTAGCGGTCGTGAATGGCGAACGTGTGACCGGCCAGGGTCTCTTGATGAATGACCGTGGTGTACTCGCCAGAGAAAATGTTCTCGGCTTGCAAATGGACAGGGGGTGCGTCTGATGGAAGAAAGGCGCTGGGGCAATCGGTAAGCACCAAGCGCCCTTGTTCGGCATCCCAGGCATGGCGACAACCAGGTACATGTACCGAGCCCCTGAAACTGATGGCTCCGGTCATTGCACGCTCCTGACCTTGGGTAGAGGTGGGTACCAGGCATGCGTACCCTATGGTCACGCTGTACAGCAGGCTTTTCCAACTCATGGCTGCCATTGCCCCCTAAGGCTGCTTTTTAGGCAGTATGGGAGCGGAAAAGCAAAAAAAACCGGCGCACGGGGCGCCGGTTGGTGTTTTCAGACGCTTCTTACAGGCCTTCCAACATAGCCTTGTTGCGCACAGCACCCTTGTCGGCACTGGTCGCCAGCAGGGCGTAGGCCTTCAGCGCAGTGGTCACCTTGCGTGGGCGTACTTCGGCAGGCTTCCAGCCCTTCTTGTCCTGCTCTACACGACGCTCAGCCAGCTCTTCATCGCTGACCAGCAGGTTGATCGAACGGTTAGGGATGTCGATCAATACCTTGTCGCCATCGCGCACCAGGCCGATGGCGCCACCAGCAGCAGCCTCAGGCGAGGCGTGGCCGATCGACAGGCCCGAAGTGCCGCCCGAGAAGCGGCCGTCGGTGAGCAGGGCGCAAGCCTTGCCCAGGCCTTTGGACTTCAGGTACGAGGTCGGGTACAGCATTTCCTGCATGCCCGGGCCGCCTTTCGGGCCTTCGTAGCGGATGATCACGATGTCGCCGGCCTTCACTTCGTCAGCGAGGATGCCGCGTACGGCGCTGTCCTGGCTTTCGAAGATTTTCGCGGTGCCTTCGAACACGTGGATCGACTCGTCGACACCGGCGGTTTTCACCACGCAACCGTCGAGTGCGATGTTGCCGTACAGCACGGCCAGGCCGCCTTCTTGCGAATAAGCGTGCTCGAAGCTGCGGATGCAGCCGTTTTCGCGGTCGTCATCCAGGGTTTCCCAACGGGTCGACTGGCTGAACGCGGTCTGGGTCGGGATGCCGGCAGGGCCTGCCTTGAAGAAGGTGTGAACGGCTTCGTCATCGGTCTGGGTGATGTCCCATTTGGCGATGGCTTCTTCCATGCTGCGGCTGTGCACGGTCGGCAGGTCGGTGTGCAGCAGGCCGCCACGGGCCAGCGAACCGAGGATGCTGAAGATGCCGCCGGCGCGGTGCACGTCTTCCATGTGGTACTTCTGGATGTTCGGCGCCACTTTGCACAGCTGCGGCACTTTGCGCGACAGGCGGTCGATGTCGCGCAGGTCGAACGCCACCTCGCCTTCCTGGGCGGCAGCCAGCAGGTGCAGGATGGTGTTGGTCGAGCCACCCATGGCGATGTCGAGCATCATCGCGTTTTCGAACGCCTTGAAGTTGGCGATGCTGCGCGGCAGTACCGACTCGTCGTTCTCGCCGTAGTAGCGCTTGCACAGCTCCACGATGGTGCGGCCGGCGGTGAGGAACAGCTGCTCGCGGTCGGAGTGAGTGGCCAGAGTCGAGCCGTTGCCCGGCAGGGCGAGGCCCAAGGCTTCGGTCAGGCAGTTCATCGAGTTGGCGGTGAACATGCCGGAGCACGAACCGCAGGTCGGGCAGGCGCTGCGCTCGTATTCGGCGACTTTTTCGTCCGAAGCCGTGGAGTCGGCGGCGATGACCATGGCGTCGACCAGGTCCAGGCCGTGGCTGGCCAGTTTGGTCTTGCCGGCTTCCATCGGGCCGCCGGAAACGAAGATCACCGGGATGTTCAGGCGCAGGGCGGCCATCAGCATGCCGGGGGTGATCTTGTCGCAGTTGGAAATGCACACAATGGCGTCGGCGCAGTGGGCGTTGACCATGTATTCCACGGCGTCGGCGATGATCTCGCGGCTTGGCAGCGAGTACAGCATGCCGTCGTGGCCCATGGCGATGCCGTCATCGACCGCGATGGTGTTGAATTCCTTGGCCACGCCACCGGCGCGCTCGATCTCGCGGGCAACCAGTTGGCCCAGGTCCTTCAGGTGCACGTGGCCCGGGACGAACTGGGTGAACGAGTTGGCGATGGCGATGATCGGTTTCTTGAAGTCTTCGTCCTTCATCCCGGTGGCGCGCCACAGGGCACGGGCGCCGGCCATGTTGCGGCCTTGGGTGGACGTCTTGGAACGATAATCAGGCATGAAACACTCCTGGCGGCTTAATCAGGTCACAAAAAGGGGAGTGAGCTTCTCTTGTCCTTTGCGCCGCAGGCCGGTTGCCACTGGCACGGATGAGGCCGAAGACCGCGCGGGATCGCCGCGTGCTTGGCCAGAGCTCATAAACCCGCCGGGGATGACTGGCGATGAATAGGCCGATTCTACACCGCTGGCGCGGCGAGGGAATGAAGATGTGCCTGGTCGGTGAATTTGCCCGTACAGCCGGTACCTGTAGGACGCTTCCGAAACATCCCCCAACGGGCTGACTTGCGCACCTCGAATAACTATCATCCGGCCGCCGCATGTGCGGTTTAACGAGATAACCCTCAATGGACCTTCCCAGTTACCGGTTCCACATGAACCTGCTATCTGGCACTGAGCGCGCCGCCGCCAGGGCTGCCGAAGGCTTGAGTCCGCGAGGCTGAAGTCTGCAGGCGCCTGCGTCGGCGCCTGGAGAACTTCATGCAACATCAAATCGATAAAAACACCCTTCAGTCGAACGCCCATGCAGCCCTGGAGGCCCAACGGCGCGAAGCGACAGAGGACTTTCACAAGGGCGCTTCAATCACCAACCATGTCGGTAACTTGCGCGATGCGACCCTTGGTTTGCTCTACCGAAAGCGCGTGCTATGGCTGGTTTTGCTGGTGTTTGGCAACCTGTTTTCTGGGGCGGGTATCGCCGCTTTCGAGGAAACCATCGCCGCCCATATCGCCTTGGTATTCTTCCTGCCATTGCTGGTGGACAGCGGCGGTAATGCTGGTGCTCAGTCTGCAACGCTGATGGTACGAGGCCTGGCGACGGGTGAAGTGGCCATGCGTGACTGGTGGCGCATGTTGGGTCGGGAGTTCGGGGTTGCATTGGCTCTGGGATGCACCATGGCTGTTGCCGTGGCGTCCTTGGGGGTACTGCGCGGCGGGCCGCAAATTGCCCTGATCGTAGCCAGCAGCATGGTGATCATCGTACTGGTTGGAAGCCTGATCGGCATGAGCCTGCCATTTCTGCTGAGCCGCTTGCGGCTGGACCCAGCGACAGCCAGCGGGCCACTGATTACATCGATTGCCGATGCAGCGGGGGTATTGGTGTACTTCGGGATTGCGACGCACGTTCTGGATATTTGAAGCGGGCCGGGGGCGCAAGGCCCCCGACCGACAGCAATCAGCTGTTTGGCAGCAAGCGGCAGGTGATGCTCTTGATGTAGCGGGTCTCGGCGATGGCCGGGTGCACCGGGTGGTCCGGGCCTTGGCCGCCGCGCTCAAGCAGCTGCAGGTTGCGGTCCAGGTGGCGGGCGCTGGTCAGCAGGATGCTGTGCAGGTCGTCCTCGGGCAGGTGCATCGAGCACGAGGCGCTGACCAGGATGCCGTCCTTGCTCAGCATGCGCATGGCCTGCTCGTTCAGGCGGCGGTAGGCCGCTTCACCGTTCTTCAGGTCTTTCTTGCGCTTGATGAAGGCGGGTGGGTCGGCAATGATCACGTCGAAGCGCTCTTCGGCGGCCTTCAGTTCGCGCAAGGCCTCGAACACGTCGCCTTCGATGCAGGTCATTTTCTCGCTGATGCCGTTGAGTGCCGCGTTGCGCTCCACGCCATCCAGGGCAAAGCCCGAAGCATCGACACAGAACACTTCGCTGGCGCCGAAGGCACCCGCTTGCACGCCCCAGCCACCGATGTAGCTGAACAGGTCAAGTACACGCTTGCCTTTTACATAGGGGGCCAGGCGCGCACGGTTCATGCGGTGGTCGTAGAACCAGCCGGTCTTCTGGCCTTCACGCACCGGGGCTTCGAACTTGACGCCATTCTCTTCCAGCGGCACCCAGTCCGGTACTTCGCCGTAGACGGTTTCGACATAGCGCTGCAAGCCTTCGGCGTCACGTGCGGCGGAGTCGTTCTTGAACAGGATGCCGCTTGGCTTGAGCACCTGAACCAGGGCGGCGATCACGTCGTCCTTGTGCGCTTCCATGGTGGCCGAGGCCAACTGCACCACGAGGATGTCGAAGAAGCGGTCGACCACCAGGCCCGGCAGCAGGTCGGAGTCGCCATAGACCAGGCGGTAGCACGGCTGGTCGAACAGGCGTTCACGCAGCGACAGGGCGACGTTCAGGCGGTGAACCAGCAGCGACTTGTCCAGCGGCAGCTTGATGTCGCGCGACAGCAAGCGGGCGCAGATCAGGTTGTTCGGGCTGAGTGCAACGATGCCCAGAGGCTTGCCGTTGGCTGCCTCGAGAACAGCCTGCTGACCGGCCTGGAAGCCTTGCAGCGGGGTCGCGCTGACGTCGACTTCGTTGCTGTAGACCCACAGGTGGCCGGCGCGCAGACGGCGGTCGGCATTGGCTTTGAGGCGAAGGCTGGGCAGGGACATGACGTCGCTCCGGGAAAAAAGAGCGGGAGTATAACCTGTTGGGCCGCACTTCTGTTCGAGGCGCGACAAAGCGCTTGCGCACTCAACTGGGTTAGAATCCCCCGTCCTAAACGAGTGTGCACGTATGTCCCAAGAACTCAGCGCCGAACAGATCCAGCAAGCCTTGCAAGGCATCACCATCCCGCCGCAACCGCAGATCATGGTCGATCTTCAGTTCGAGCAGTACATGCCTGACCCGGACCTGGAAACCATCGCCAAGCTGATTTCCCAGGACCCGGGCCTCTCCGGTGCCTTGCTCAAACTGGTTAACTCGCCGCACTTCGGCCTGTCCAACAAGATCGGTTCGATCCAGCGCGCGGTGAACCTGCTGGGCAGCCGTTCGATCATCAACCTGATCAACGCCCAGTCGATCAAGGGCGAGATGAGCGATGAGACCATCGTTACCCTCAACCGCTTCTGGGATACCGCTCAGGACGTGGCGAACACCTGCCTGACCCTGGCCAAGCGCACCGGTATCCAGGCAGCGGACGAGGCGTACACACTGGGCCTGTTCCATGACTGCGGCATACCGTTGATGCTCAAGCGCTTCCCCAATTACATGGAGGTGCTGGAGGAGGCCTACGCCAAGGCCGGTGAAGAAACGCGCGTGGTCGATACTGAAAACCATACGTTCAACACCAACCATTCGGTGGTCGGCTATTTCACCGCCAAGTCCTGGCGTCTGCCCGAGCATCTTAGCGCGGCCATTGCCAACCACCATAACGCCTTGGCGGTGTTCCGCGACGAGAGTTCGCGCAATACCCAGAGCCAGCTGAAAAACCTGCTGGCGGTGTTGAAGATGGCCGAGCACATTTGCGCGTCCTACCGGGTACTGGGCAACCAGGCGGTGGACCATGAATGGAATGTGGTGGGCCCGCTGGTGCTCGATTACATTGGGTTGTCGGAATACGATTTCGAAAACCTCAAGCAGAACATTCGCGAGCTAGGCGGGCACTGACACATGCCGGAATTGCCAGAAGTAGAAACCACCCGGCGCGGTATTGCGCCGCACCTGGAAGGCCAACGCGTCAGCCGTGTGGTGGTACGCGACCGGCGCCTGCGCTGGCCCGTTCCGGAAGACCTGGATGTACGCCTGTCGGGGCAGCGCATTGTCAGCGTCGAGCGGCGTGCCAAGTACCTGTTGATCAATGCTGAAGTCGGCACGTTGATAAGCCACCTTGGCATGTCAGGCAATCTGCGGCTGGTTGAGCTGGGTTTGCCGGCGGCCAAGCATGAACATGTCGATATCGAGCTGGAATCGGGGCTGATGCTGCGCTACACCGACCCGCGCCGCTTTGGGGCCATGCTGTGGAGCCTGGATCCGCTGAACCACGAATTGCTGCTGCGCCTGGGGCCAGAGCCGTTGACCGACCTGTTCGACGGCGAGCGGCTGTTCCAGCTGTCGCGCGGCCGGTCGATGGCGGTCAAGCCCTTCATCATGGACAACGCCGTGGTGGTGGGGGTGGGCAACATCTACGCCACCGAGGCGCTGTTTGCTGCAGGGATTGACCCACGCCGGGAGGCGGGCGGGATTTCCCGGGCGCGCTACCTGAAGCTGGCGATCGAGATCAAGCGTGTGCTGGCGGCGGCAATCGAGCAAGGGGGCACCACCCTGCGCGACTTTATCGGGGGCGATGGGCAGCCGGGGTACTTCCAGCAGGAATTGTTCGTTTATGGTCGCGGCGGGCAGCCGTGCAAGGTGTGTGGCACGGAGTTGCGCGAGGTGAAGCTGGGGCAGCGGGCGAGCGTGTACTGCCCGCGTTGCCAGCGCTGAGGCAAGGGCGAGGCCCTTGCCTGGTGGCGATCAGTCCTTGCCGGTAATGCGGCGGTACTTGGCCATCAGCTGCTCTTCGGTTTCCGGGTGGGCTTCATCCAGCGGGATGCAGTCGACCGGGCAGACCTGCTGGCACTGCGGCTCGTCGTAGTGGCCCACGCACTGGGTGCACAGGTTAGGGTCGATCACGTAGATCTCTTCGCCTTGGGAGATGGCCTCGTTCGGGCACTCGGGTTCGCAGACGTCGCAGTTGATGCAATCGTCGGTGATGATCAGGGACATGGGGACTCCGGCCGGGGCTCACCGCCCGGGCATGTTCAACGCAATGGGCACAATTGTGCCGCATTCGCGCCCGCAGTGCACGCGGGCGCGACAATCAGGCGATCAGGGTTACTTCTTGAAGCGTTCGGTCAGCGCGTCGGCCACCACCGGGTGGACGAACTTGCTGATATCTCCACCCAGTGCGGCAATTTCCCGGACCAACGTCGAGGAAATGAACGAATAACGCTCAGAAGGCGTGAGGAACAGGCTCTCGACATCGGGGGCCAGTTGCCGGTTCATGTTCGCCAACTGGAACTCGTATTCGAAGTCGGACACGGCACGCAGGCCACGCAGGAAGACGTTGGCGCCCTGTTCCTTGGCGAAATGCGCCAACAGGGAAGAGAAGCCGATGACTTCGACATTGGGCAGGTGCTTGGTGACCTCACGGGCGAGCTCCACCCGTTGTTCCAGCGGGAACAGGGGGTTTTTCTTCGGGCTGGCCGCCACTGCGATGATCACATGGTCGAACAGCCGCGAAGCGCGTTCGACCAGGTCGCCATGGCCTTTGGTAATGGGGTCGAAAGTACCCGGGTACAACACTCGGTTCATCGCGTCATCCTGGCTGGAGTGCGTTGGGGAGTCGGATGGTAGCGCAGCGACGGCGCCCCGGCCAAGTCATGCGGCCGGCTGATGGCACTATAGACAGGGGGCGTATTCGTTGTCATGCGTTGCGTGCCAGGCGGGCGACCAGTGCTTCGGTGAGCCTGGCACTGATGGCATACACCGAGAGTTGTGGGTTGGCGCCGATGCTGGTGGGGAACAGCGAACCGTCGTGGACGGACAGGTTTTCCAGCTGGTGATGACGGCCCTGGCTGTCACACACCGCTTGGCGCGGGTCTTCGCCCAGCGCACAGCCCCCCATCACATGGGCGCTGCCCAGGCGTGTGCGGAAGGGTTCCAGGCGCAACGTGTCGATCATGGCCAAGGCCTGTTCCAGGCTGGACGTGGCGCTGGCATCGCTGTGCACGGGGGTGACCTGGGTAGCGCCGGCGGCAAACTGGATCTGCGCCATGCTGCGGTAGGCGCGACGCAAGCCGTCGCGCAGGTAGTCGGTGACCGGGTAATCGAGCACCGGTGAGCCATCGCCACGCAGCTCCACGGCACCGCCCTGGCTCTCGGGGTGGAAGCCATCTCGCAGCAGCGCCAACATCACATGGGTGTGCGGCAACTCGGCCATACGTTGGGCGTTTTCTTGTCCGTGCCCACCCAGCAGGGTGCTGGCCAGGGCCGGGTGCAACGGCGGCACTTCCAGTTTGTAGCCGACCGGGCCATCCGTGCCGCCTTGCCACTGGAAGTGGTCGCTGTAGATGGACTGCGGGGCGCCATGGTAGGGGTCGATACGGTTTTTGAAGCGCGCGGCGCTGAAGTTCACCAGGTGCAGGAAGGTGCGTTTGCCCAGGCGGCCATGAGGGTCCGGTGCGTCGGAACGTAGTAGCAGGGCCGGGCTGTTGATGCCGCCGCCGGCGAGCAGGTAATGGCGCGCGCGGATGCTGACCTGCCTGCCGGTGGGGCGTACGCCTTGGGCATCCAGGGCCAAGCATGTGAGGCCCTGGATGCGCTCGCCGTTGTGGGTGAAGCGCTCGGCCCGGGCCAGGTACAGCAGTTCGCCGCCATGGTCGAGGGTGGCGGGAATACGGGTTACCAACATCGATTGCTTGGCATTCACCGGGCAGCCCATGCCGCAGTAGCCCAGGTTCCAGCAGCCGCGTACGTTGCGCGGGATAATCGCCCAGCGGTAACCCAACTGTTCGCAGCCTTGGCGCAGTACGTCGTTGTTGGCATTGGGTGGCATGGCCCATGGCGTAATGCCCAGGTCCTGCTCCATGCGCTCGAACCAGGGGCGCAGGTCATCTTCGCCCAGGCCCGTCACGCCGTGGGCCGAGGCCCAGTGCGCCAGCGTCTGGGGCGGGGTACGAAAGCTCGACGTCCAGTTCACCAACGTGGTGCCGCCTACGGCGCGGCCTTGCAGGATGGTGATGGCGCCATCCTTGCTCATGCGCCCCAGGCCCTCCTGATACAGGGTTGCATAGGCTTCGTTTTCCAACAGGTGGAAGTCGCTGCTGGTCTTGAGCGGGCCTTCTTCGATCAACAGCACCTTGAAACCGGCGGCGCTGAGCATTTGTGCGCTGGTGGCGCCGCCGGCACCGCTGCCAATCACGGCAATATCGGCCTCCAGCAAAAGGTCGTGCTCCAGGCGTGACGCGTCATGGGTGATCCAGCCGCGTTCGAGGCCTTGGCGAAACGGGTCGGCTACAGGCATTGGCGATGCTCTTGTTATTTTCAGATTTTCGGTGGGCCCGGGTAACCGCAGGCGGCCCAGGACTCGGGGCGTTCGTACCAGGCCATTTGCAGCAGTTGCAGCAATGAAGCGTGGCCCATGCGTAGCAGGTTCAGTGAGCTGTCCTGCCAACGTTGCAGGAAGGCTGTGACTTGGGTGGCGCTGGCCTGTTCCCAGGCGCCCCAGACACCGGTCAACGGGCCACGGGTAAGCGGCAGGCTGAGCACGTCGAACAGTTGCCGGGTGAGCTTGAGCATTTCCGGCGACAAGGCCGCCAATTTGTGGTCGAGGCTGTGCAGTACCCACGTCTCGGCGGCCTGTGTGCCGGCCAGCACCACCGGGATCAGCGCACGTAGCAGTGGCAGGTCGTCGTCGCGCAGTAGTTGGTAACCCTGTGCGCTGGTTTGCGCGGTGCAGCCGACCAGGCCGGTTGCACTCAGAAAGATGCTGGCGCCAAGGCTGAAACGCAGCAGATCACGACGGTGCATAGGCTGCCCCTCAGTGGATGAACAGCTTGTAGACCAGGCGCTGCAAGGCTTTGCCATAAGGCGGGTAGATCAGCCGCGCGGCGTTGAAACGTTGCTTGGCCAGCACGGCCTTGGCCTTGCTGAAGGTCAGGAAACCGTCGTGGCCATGGTAGTGGCCCATGCCCGAGGGGCCGATGCCGCCGAAGGGCAGGTCGTCCTGGGCCACATGCAGCAGGGTGTCGTTCAGGCACACGCCGCCAGAGTGGGTGTGGCGCAGCACGTGTTCCTGCCCGGCCCGGTCATACCCGAAGTAGTAAAGCGCCAGCGGGCGCGGGCGTTGGTTGATGTAGGCCAGCGCTTGGTCGAGGCTGTCGTAGGGCACCAGCGGCAGCAGCGGGCCGAAGATTTCGTCCTGCATCACCTGCATGTCGTCACTCACGGCCAGCAGCAGGTGTGGCGGCAGGCGTCGGCCTTGGCGGGGCTCGCCAGGGTACAGGTCGAGCACTTGCGCACCTTTTTCGCGGGCATCATCCAGCAGGTACTGTAAACGCTGCAGCTGGCGTGGGTTGATGATGGCGGTGTAGTCAGGGTTGTCGGCGATGCGCGGGTACAGGCGCTGAACGGCGCGCTGGTAGGCGTCGCTGAAGGCCGCCAGCCGATCACGCGGCACCAGCACATAGTCGGGGGCGACGCAGGTCTGGCCGGCGTTGAGGGTTTTGCCGAAGGCGATGCGCTCGGCGGCAGTGTCCAGGGGCACGTCGTCCGACACGATGGCGGGCGACTTGCCGCCCAGTTCCAGGGTGACCGGCGTCAGGTTCTGCGCCGCAGCCAGCATCACCTGGCGGCCCACGCTGGTGGCGCCGGTAAACAGCAGGTGGTCGAAGGGCAGGCGGGCGAAGGCCTGGCCCACCTCGACCTCGCCGAGTACCACGCTGACCAGGTCGGCGGGAAACACTTGCTCTAACAGCCGCTTCAATACCTGGCCACTGGCGGGTGTGGCTTCACTGAGCTTGAGCATGACCCGGTTACCGGCAGCCAGCGCGCAAGTCAGCGGGCCGATGGCGAGGAACAGCGGGTAGTTCCACGGCACGATGATGCCGACCACCCCCAGCGGTTGGTATCGCACCTGCGCGCTGGCTGGCTGGAAGGCCAGACCAACGCGTCGCCGGCTGGCGCGCATCCAGCGTTGCAGGTGTTTTTCGGCGTGGCGCAGGCCCTGTATCGAGGGCAGCAACTCGGCCAGCAAGGTCTCGTCGGCGCTGCGTCCGGTAAAGTCCTCGCTGATGGCCTCGATCAGTTCATCCTGGCTGGCCAACAGGGCTTCACGCAGGCTTTTCAGCCATCGCCGACGCTGGGCGGCCGGTGGCAGAGGGGTACCTGCAAAGGCCTGGCGCTGGGCTGCGAACAACGCTGCAAGGTCGAGGTCGGATTGCACAGGGGGCAAGGCACTGGGCGAGTTCATGGCGGTGTCGAGTCCGGGCAGGGAATCTCTAGAGCCTATACTCTAATTTGCACGATGGTGCGAGTTTTTCCACGTGTTCGAACGGTGCATTCCACCTGCAATACGCCGTAAGATGACCCTTTGAAGAAGGCCCGCAGACTGGGAGCTGAGCATGGCCCCGCGCATGAAGACCCGAGAGCGCATCGTGCAGAACAGCCTGGAGCTGTTCAACCAGCAGGGCGAACGCAGCGTCAGTACCAACCACATTGCCGCGCACATGGAAATCTCGCCCGGCAACCTGTATTACCACTTCCCCAACAAGCAGGCGATCATCGCCCTGTTGTTCAGCCAGTATGAAGAGTTGGTGGACAGCTTCCTGCGCCCGCCACAAGGCCGCGCGGCCACCGTGGAGGACAAACGCTTCTACCTCAAGGCCTTGCTGGCCGCCATGTGGAACTACCGCTTCCTGCACCGCGACCTGGAGCACCTGCTGGACAGCGATGCCGAACTGGCCGCCCGTTACCGGCGCTTTTCTGAGCGCTGCCTGCGCCAGGGCCAGGCGATCTACCGTGGCTTTGTCGAGGCGGGCATTCTGACCATGGCGCCGGCACAGATCGAGTCGCTGACCATCAATGCCTGGATCGTGCTGACATCGTGGGTGCGTTTTCTCAGCACCACGCGTGAACATTCCGCGCATTTGGGTGAAGAAGCTTTCAAACGCGGCGTCTATCAGGTGCTGGTGCTGGAGCTCGGCTATGTGACCGACAACGCCCGCGCTGCCGTGGACGCCTTGTGCCAGGAATTCCATGTACCGTTCAACCAGGCCCTGGAGTTTTAGCCCAGGGCCCAAGTGCCATCGATCAGGAGATTGTCATGCCCCTTGCGCAATTGATCACCCCGCAGCAGTTGGCCGAGCGCCTGGACGCGCCCAAGCTGGTGATTCTCGACTGCCGCTTTGCCCTTGAGGATGTGGACTACGGCCAACGCAGCTATGCCCAAGGGCATATCGCTGGGGCGCATTTTGCCGACCTTGACCGCGACCTCAGCGGGCCGGTGAGCAAGGGGCGCACCGGGCGCCACCCATTGCCCGATGCGCAGCGGCTGGTCGCGCGCCTGCGTGAGTGGGGCCTGGACAACGACAGTGAGGTGGTGCTGTACGACGACGGCCCCGGAGCCTTTGCCGCCCGTGCCTGGTGGCTGTTGGCCTGGCTGGGCAAGCGCAGCGGTGTGGCGATTCTCGACGGTGGCCTGAAGGCCTGGCATGCCGCGAACCTGCCGCTGAGCCTGGACCCGCCGCCTAAACGCGAAGGCAACTTCAAGGGTGAGCCGGACGCCAGGCTGCTGATCGATGCCGACCACCTGGGCAAGCGCCTGGGTAGCAGTGACCTGACCTTGATCGATGCGCGTACCTTGCCGCGTTTTCGCGGTGAAGTGGAGCCGATCGATCCAGTGGCGGGGCATATTCCCGGGGCCCAGTGCGCAGCGTTTACCGACAACCTGGGGGCTGATGGGCGCTTTTTGCCGGCGGAGCAGCTCAAGCAGCGCTTTGCCGAAAAGCTGGCCGGACGCGCGCCGGAGCAACTCGTGTCTTATTGTGGGTCTGGGGTGACGGCTTGCCACAACCTGTTTGCGCTGGCGCTGGCGGGGTACCCGTTGGGCAAGCTGTATGCCGGGTCCTGGAGCGAGTGGATCAATGATCCGGAGCATGGCGTAGCCACTGGCGAGTAATCGGTAAGCGCCCTATTGGCCCTCCACCAGCCACTGCGGAATCCGCCGTTCCAGGTAGTACCCCGGATTTCGCAGGCTGCCATCGACAAAGCCCACATGACCACCGCGGCTGTGCAGTTCGAAGCAGGTTTGTGGCGCCAGCTCACGGGCCGTTGGCAGGCTATGGCCGGATACGAACGGGTCATCGCTGGAATGGATGATCAGCGTTGGCGTGCGGTTCTGGCCGAGGAAGAAGTGGCTCGATGAGCGGCGATAGTAGTCGTGCGCATCGCGAAAGCCGTTGAGCGGTGCGGTGACTTTGCCGTCGAAGTCCCAAAATGTGCGCAAGTTGGTCAGTTGCCCCAGGCGCTCCAGCGCCGCCAGCCGATCATGCTGACCCTGCTCGTGGAAGTGCCGCTGTTTGAGCTGCACATAAGCCAGCATTTCGCGCATGAAGTGCGCCTGATACACCTTGGAGAACCCTTGGCCGATACGGTCGGCACAGTGGTCCAGACGAAAGGGCACCGACACTGCAACCGCTGCTTCCAGTTGGCTGGCAACCCCGCTTTCGCCCAGGTATTTCAACAGTACATTGCCACCCAGCGAGTAGCCCACTGCATACAGTGGCGCCAAGGGGCGTTGGGCGCGCAGGTGGCTGACAATTTCCGCCAGGTCTTCACTGGCGCCGGAATGGTAGCTGCGTGGTAACAGGTTGGGTTCGCCCGAGCAGCCGCGCCAGTTCGCTGCCACGCTGGCCCAACCGCGCCCTTGCATCGCTTGCTGCAAGCCTTTCACATAGGGCGAATGTGACGAGCCGGTCAGCCCATGCAGCACAAGCACCAGTGGCGCATGGGGTTCATGGGGGCCATGCCAGTCGAGGTCGATGAAGTCGCCGTCGGCCAGCCACAGGCGCTCGCGGTTGCGCTGCAGTTCAGGCAGCTTGCGCCACAGGGGCCCCCACAGGGTTTGCAGGTGGGGGTTGGAAAGGCCGGTGGCCGGGCGAAATGTGGCGCTTTGGCTGGGCATACTGGGCGACTCGTGATGTGCCTGCCTAGAGTGCCATGAAAAAGCGCCACAGTACCTGCGCTATTGGTCGAGATCTGGCAGAGGTTGCTGCTTGGCCGATGGACCGACGCTGACCAATACTCTTTTCGTCAGATCGAGCCTGCGCCGCATGACGGCGCTGATATCGGCCGGTGTCAGCGCGCGGATGCGCTCGACGTAGGTGTCGAGATGGTCCGCAGGTTGGCGTTGATAGGTGACCTCGGCCAGCAAGTCCGCCAGGTTCTTGTTCTGCGCCACGGCCCGTAATAGTTGCCCTGCCAGCTGTATCCGTGCCAGTTGCAGCTCGGCCTGGGTTGGCCCTTGCTCGATGAAGTCACGCAGCAAGGCATCAACCAGTTGAGCTGAGCTTTGCGCATGCTTCGGTGCAATTTCCCAATCGATGGTGAACAGCCCGCCAGCACTCATGGGCGTCACTTTGGCATGAATGCCATAGGTCAAGCCGCGACGTTGGCGCAGTTCCAGCATCAGGCGGGACTCTATACCCGCCCCCAGCACGGTGCTGGCCAGTGCCAGGGCAGGGTATTCAGGATCATTGGCTGGCACATTCATGGGAAGCGCAAGCAGGACGGCGGTGCTGGCACCAGCCTGCTCAATGTTGATCGTTGCGCTGGTCGCCGGTGGTATGACGGGCAGTTCAGCTGCGGACCAGCCTTGGGGCAATGCCTGGCTAACGCGCTGTGAAATGGCTTGGGCGGCCTCGGGCGAAAGGTCTCCAATCAGCACCATTTCGAGGTTGCTGGCACAGTAAGCACGCTGATGGAAACGCCTCAAATCTGCAGAGGAAATGCCTTCGATGCCTTGATCGGTGCTCCCGAGTGGATTGCCATAGGGGTGGCCTTGGAACAGATGTCGATAGGCTTCGCATCGCGCCCTGAGATAGGGGTGTCGTTCGCGAGATGCGTTGTGCTGCATCAGCTGGCGCTTGGTTTTTTCCAACGCCGAAGGCGTGAACGCAGGGTGTGCGACAAGGTCGATGAAGAGCCCCAATGCAGGATCAAGCAGTGTTTTCGTGCTGAGGCTGCGCAGGCTCAGAGTCGCGTGCTCCAGGCGAATATGCTTTTCCATGATCGCGCCCAGGCGTTCCAGCTGATCTGCCTGCTCGATCGCGGTGAAATGCTGGCTGCCCTCATCGAGCATGTACAACGTCAGGGCAGCCAGTCCGCGTTGAGAGGTGTCCTGGGTTGTGCCGGCCTTGAACCGCAATATCAAATCCACGATCGGTAGCCCGCGGGCTTCGACGAACTTCACCCCTGTGCCGCCTTCAGTTGTCCAGGTATGCACCGGCGTTTGAAGGGTTTCGAATTGTTCCAGGTCAAGCCCTCGGGCTGAGACCAAACCGCCAGGAATGCCGTCGGCTGCGTCGGGCTGCTGTGCAGCTGAGTCTAAGTTATTCATCTGCACTTTCCTTGTGATGCATGAAGGTGATTGCTGTGCGGGCCTTGGTCAGGAATTCATGGGCGACTTCGCCGATCTCCTCGGCTGTCACGGCTTCGATGGTTTGGCACTCATCCCCCAGTGCAACCGGGTCTAGGCCACAGGCGGCCTGCTTGCCAATGGAATGTGCCTGTTTTGCGATGTCATCCTTTTCGTACACCTGCCGTGCTATCCAGCGCGCTTTGGCGCGTTGCAGGTCTGCTGCGGCCGGCACCGACTGACAGAACGCTTCGATTTCGAGCGTAAGCCTTTCTGCTGCGGTTTCAGGGCTGACTTGTGGGCTACAAAGTGCATAGAGGGTCAATAGACTGTCACCTCGCTGCCAAGGCTCGTAGCTAGCCCTGAGGCCCGACAGTAAGGGGTCGTCCAGCACCATGCGGCGCTGCAGGGTGCTGGCATGGCCCTCGGCAAGGATGTCGGGCAGCAACCGCAGGGCATATGCCTGCGTGTCAGAGGTGGCAGTACATTGGCTTGGGAGATTGAAACTGGTGATCGCTCCGTTGTACAGGCCTTGCAGTCGCAGGGTTTGAAAGCGCCGAACCAGCCCTGCTGGCGCTGTGGGGATTTGCTGCGCGGGTAGGCGATGGGCGGGGATCGCTGCAAAATGCCGTGTGACCAGCGTCTGCAACTGAGGCAGGGTAATGTCGCCAGCCACTGCAAGTGTGGCGTTGTTGGGGTGATACCAGGTCTGATACCAAGTGCGTGCAGCCGCCAGGGTTGCGTGGGTAAGGTCGGTGTTATGGCCGATCACGGGGGTGCCATAGCCGCTGTCGCCGTAGGCAAGCAGCAGGTGATGCTCCAGTGCCAAAGCCCAAGGGCTGTTATCGATATCCTCTCGTCGCTCGGCCATGACCACCGCGAGCTCACGAGCGAAAGGGGCATCGCCGAGGGTCGCGCTGGCCATGACGTCTGCCATTGCCTCCAGGGCGATTTCCAGGCGGTTGGCTGGTAGTGTCAGAGGAAAGACAGTGGCATCGGAGTGAGTGAACGCATTTGGCTCGCCGCCCAAGCGGGCCATGAGGGCGGAATATTGGCCCGCAGCCAGCTTGCTGCTGCCCTCGAACAAAAGATGCTCCAGGGCATGCGACAGGCCGGTGTGGCCTTTGGGCTCGTAACTGGAGCCAACGTGATACCACAGTTGCACGCTGACCAATGGCGCACGCTGGTCTGTACGCAGATAGACGCGCAGGCCGTTGGTTAGTGTGAAAGAACTTACCGCGCCGGTCGGTATGGGCGGGGAAGGGTGTTCGGTCATGGTTGAAGTGCTCCTGCAAGAACGAAGGAGCAGCTTCAGCCATGTGGTCGGCGGGCTGGGGGTAACTAAGTAGCCAACCTTGGGTTAAACGGTTAGTCCCGCTGCCAGAGCGCGTAGTGCACTTGACCGGTTTTCTTCTCGCGGTGCAGGCGCCAGTTGCCTGGCAGTTGCAAGGTTGAAGGCGCGGCTTCGCTTTCGGTGTAGACCCACGCCTGTTCGCGCAGCCACTGGTTCTGCTCCAGCAGGTTGCAGGTGTTGGCCAGCAGGTCTTGGTGGAACGGCGGGTCGAGGAACACCACATCGAACTGCTGCTTGGCCGGGCCTTGCAGGTAGCGCAGGGCATCGGTTTGCAGGATCTGCCCACGCGGGCAGCGCAGGATTTCGAGGTTGTTCTTCAGGTTGGCGATGGCCGCCGGGTTGCTGTCCAGCGCCACGGCGTCTTCGGCTCCGCGCGACAGGGCTTCGAGCACCAGGGCACCGCTACCGGTGAAGGCGTCCAGCACGCGGGCGCCTTCGATGTAAGGCGCCAGCCAGTTGAATACGGTTTCCCGCACGCGGTCGGGCGTTGGCCGCAGGCCTTCGCCTTCCGGTACCGCCAGGCGACGGCTGCGCCACTCGCCGGCGATGATGCGCAGGTGGCCCTGGCCCTTGCTTTGGCCCGATTGCGGGCGGGCGGGAGGGGTGGATCTTGGCATTAGTGCTCCGGTACTCCGAGCGGCTGCTCGGAGGGCTTGTCAGTGGGGGCTGGCAGCGGTTTTTGTGGCACTTTCGGGCCAACGGTGACGATCACCAGTTTATCGGCTGACAGGTGTTTGTTCATGGCCGCCTTGACCTGCTCGACGGTGAGGGCCTGGGACTGCTGCATGAAGTCCTCCAGCCAGGTCAGTGGCAGGTTGTAGAAGCCGATTGCACCCAGTTGCCCGACGATGCTGGCGTTGCTGGCATTGGACAGCGGGAAGCTGCCGGCCAGTTCACGCTTGGCGTCGTCCAGCTCTTGCTGGGTAGGGCCATGTTTGAGGTAGTCGGCAAGAATGTCCTGCACCAGCTTCAGCGTGCCTTCGCTCAGCTCGGCACGGGTTTGCAGGTTGATCATGAACGGGCCGCGGACCTGCATCGGGCTGAACACCGAGTACACACCGTAGGTCAGGCCGCGCTTTTCACGTACCTCGCTCATCAGGCGGGTGCCGAACGCACCGCCGCCGAGGATCTGGTTGCCCAGCGACAGGGCTGGCCAGTCCGGGTCCTGGCGGTCGATACCCAGTTCGGCCAGCATCAGGTGGGTTTGCTTGGACGGGAAGTCGATGTGAGTCAGGCCAGCTTTGGCGTCAGTGGGCTGGGCTGGCGCGGCCAGTGCCGGGCCCTTCGGCAGGCCGGCAGATACCTGGGCCGCAATGGCTTCGGCTTCCGCGCGGCTCAGGTCGCCGACCAGCGCGATGACCGCGTTGCCACCGGTATAGGCTTTGGCATGGAAGGCGCGCAGCTGTGCCAGGGTGATGCCGTCGATGCTTTCGGCGGTACCGTCGCTGGGGTGGGCGTAAGGGTGATCGCCGTAAAGCTTGCCGAATAGCGCCTTGCCCGCGATCTTGCCGGGGTTTTGCTTTTCGTATTCGAAGCCGGCCAGCATCTGGTTCTTGATGCGCTTGAGGGCGTCCTCGGGGAAGGTCGGCTTGCCAGCCACCTCGGTAAACAGCTTGAGGGCCGGTTCGCGTTTGTCCTTGGCGCTGAGGCTGCGCAGCGAGGCCACGGCCATGTCGCGGTAGGAGCCGTTGCCAAAGTCCGCGCCCAGGCCTTCGAAGCCTTCGGCGATGGCGGTCACGTCCTTGCCGGCCACGCCCTCGTTGAGCATGGCGTTGGTCAGTGCGGCCACGCCTGGCGTAACGCCGTCCTGGCTGCTGCCAGCGGCGAAGGTGACGCGCAGGTCGAACATGGGCAGTTCGCGGGCTTCTACGAACAGCACACGGGCGCCTTCGGCGGTGTTCCAGTGCTGAATGTTCAACTGGCGCCGGCTGGGTGCCTTGCCATCCAGCTCGGCCAAGGACTGCAAGGTGTTGGCTGGGCGAGCGGCGCTGTTGTCGGCCTTGGCGGCGTTGTCGGCCATGGCCGGGGCGGCCAGCACGGTCGCCAGCGCCAGGGCGCGGATGCCCGTGGCCAGCAGGGTTGGGCGTGGTGCGCGGCAATCACTCATGAGCGGACTCCTCGGGCAGTACATGGGCAACGCTCAGGCGTTCGCGGGTGAAATAGGTGCGCGCGGCGTTCTGGATGTCCTGCGGGGTGACACGCTTGAGCTCGTCCAGCTCGCTGTCGATCAGCTTCCAGGACAGGCCGACGGTTTCCAGCTGGCCGATGGTGGTGGCCTGGCTGCTGATGGAGTCGCGGTCGTAGACCAGGCCGGCGATGACCTGGGCGCGAACGCGTTCGAGCTCTTCGGCGCTGGGCGGGGTGGTCTTGAGTTCTTCAAGCAACTGCCAGATGCCTTTTTCGACATCGGCGAGGGTTTTCTGCTTTTGGACGTTCGGCGTAGCCGAAATCAGGAACAGGCTGTCGCCGCGGGTGAAGGCGTTATAGCTGGAAGAAGCGCCGGCCACCAGCTCCTGACCACGCTCCAGGCGTGCCGGCATGCGGGCACTGTAGCCGCCATCGAGCAGGGCCGAGATCAGGCGCAGGGCGTGCACGGTGCGCGGGTCTTTGGCGGTGGGCAGGCCGGGTACGTTGAAGCCGTAGATCAGGCTGGGCAGTTGGGTGCGTACATGCAGGGTCAACTGGCGGTGGCCAGGTTCGGCCAGCTCCAGGGGCAGTTTGGCCGGTGGCACGGCGCGCTTGGGAATGCTGCCGAAATACTTCTGCGCCAGGCCCTTGACCTCGTCGGCGGTAACATCGCCGACCACCACCAGCGTCGCGTTGTTGGGCGCGTACCAGGACTCGTACCAGTGACGCAGCTCCTCGACCTTCATACGTTCAAGGTCGGCCATCCAGCCGATGGTCGGGGTGTGGTAGCCGCTGGCTGGGTAGGCCATGGCGCGGAACAGCTCAAACGCCTTTTGATTGGGCTGGTCGTCCGTACGCAGGCGGCGCTCTTCCTTGATGACCTCGATTTCGCGGCTGAACTCGTCGGCGGGCAGGCGCAGGCTGGCCAGGCGGTCAGCCTCCAGCTCCAGGGCTACCGGCAGGCGGTCGCGGGCCAGCACCTGGTAGTAAGCGGTGTAGTCGTCGCTGGTGAAGGCGTTTTCGTCGGCGCCCAGGTCACGCAGGATGCGCGAAGCTTCGCCGGGGCCGACCTTTGCGCTGCCCTTGAACATCATGTGTTCCAGCGCGTGGGACAAGCCGGTCTGGCCCGGGGTCTCGTAGCTGGAACCCACCTTGTACCAGATCTGCGAGACCACCACCGGGGCGCGGTGGTCTTCGCGCACGACCACTTTCAGGCCATTGTCGAGGATGAATTCGTGGGTGGGTTGCACATCGGCGGCGAGGGCCGCGAGCGGCAGGCAGAGCGTGCCGAACAACAGGCCAGCGGCGCGGCGGGCTAGAGCATTCATACAGTGTTTAACCTGTTCGGCGGCCCGCTGGGTTTAGCGTCGACGGGCCAGGAGGTGCTAGGATACTGATCCGGTTGCCTGGCGACCATGCCTGTCGCCGTTCTGGCCCACAGGACACTAAGACAAAACGTTGCGCATGAACCAGCGGGCTTCAAGATAGTCTGTTCTGCGTAGAGAGAATTCCCGATGTGCCATTGCTGGCTCATCGCTACCCTGAGATAGCCGTCCTCCATGTTTGGTTCCAACGACGACAAAAAAGCGCCGGCCGAGGCTGGCGAAAAGAAAGGCCTGTTCAGCTGGTTTCGAAAGAAGCCGCAGCAACCTGTCGCCGAACAGCCACAAGCCCCCGAACCCCAGGCTGCAGAACCCGTAGCGCCGCAGCCCGCCGTCGAGCGCCCTGAAGCTGCTCCGGTCGAGCCGGTGGTTGCAGCAACCCCCGCAGCTGTAGCGAAGGCCCCTCGGGTTGCCGAGCCAGCCTTGGCCTCTGAGCCTGCAACGGCGCCAGTGGCGACTCCGGTATTCGAGCCGGCACCTGCCCCTGTGGTGGCCCAGGCCCCTGAGCCAACCCCGGCCCCTGTGGGAGCGGGCGTGCCCGCGACTGCAGAGCCTGCCGCCCCGCAGGTCGAAACCCCTGCACCCGTAGCAGCACCGGTCATTCAAGCCGTCGAGCCCCCTGTCAGCAACTTGGTCCTGCCCGTTGCCGAAGAGCCTGTTGCTCTGGTTCCCGACCTGGAACCAAAGGCCCCGCCAGCGATCCCCGAGCGTCTGGTAGCAGCACCTGTCGAGCCAGAACCGGCCCCTGTCGCTGCCCCAGCCGTTGTCGAGCAAGCCAAACCCGGCTTCTTCGCCCGCCTGAAGCAGGGCCTGTCGAAGACCAGCGCCAGCATCGGCGAGGGCATGGCCAGCCTGTTCCTGGGCAAGAAAGTCATCGACGACGACCTGCTCGACGAGATCGAGACCCGTTTGCTGACCGCTGACGTCGGCGTGGAAGCAACCTCGGCTATCGTCCAGAACCTGACCCAGAAGGTCGCGCGCAAGCAGCTGGCCGACGCCGATGCCCTGTACAAGTCGCTGCAGGAAGAGCTGGCCGCACTGCTGCGCCCGGTCGAGCAGCCGTTGAAAGTGCAGGCGCAAAACAAGCCTTACGTCATCCTCGTGGTTGGCGTGAACGGCGCCGGCAAGACCACCACCATCGGCAAGCTGGCCAAGAAGCTGCAGCTGGAAGGCAAGAAGGTGATGCTGGCCGCTGGCGATACCTTCCGTGCCGCAGCGGTCGAGCAGTTGCAAGTGTGGGGCGAGCGTAACCAGATTCCGGTAATCGCCCAGCATACTGGCGCCGATTCCGCGTCGGTGATCTTCGACGCAGTTCAAGCCGCCAAGGCGCGTGGCGCCGATGTGCTGATCGCTGACACCGCCGGCCGCCTGCACACCAAAGACAACTTGATGGAAGAACTGAAGAAGGTCCGCCGGGTTATCGGCAAGCTCGACGCCGATGCGCCGCACGAGGTGCTGCTGGTGCTCGACGCCGGTACTGGCCAGAACGCCATCAGCCAGGCCAAGTACTTCAACCAAAGCGTCGAGCTGACCGGCCTGGCCCTGACCAAGCTGGATGGCACTGCCAAGGGCGGGGTGATCTTCGCCCTGGCCAAGCAGTTCAACATTCCGATCCGCTTCATCGGTGTGGGTGAAGGCATCGACGACCTGCGTACCTTTGAAGCCGAGCCGTTCGTCAAGGCTCTGTTCGCCGAGCGAGACTGACCATGATCCGATTCGAACAGGTTGCCAAGCGCTACCCCAATGGTCATGTGGGTTTGCATGAGCTGAGTTTCCGGGCGCGCCGGGGCGAGTTCCTGTTCGTCACGGGGCACTCGGGCGCCGGCAAGAGCACCTTGCTGCGCCTGTTGCTGGCCATGGAGCGCCCGACCAGCGGCAAGCTCATGCTGGCCGGGCAGGACCTGGGCCAGATCAGCAATGCGCAAATCCCGTTCCTGCGCCGGCAGATCGGCGTGGTGTTTCAGAACCACCAGCTGTTGTTCGACCGCACGGTGTTCAACAACATCGCCTTGCCCCTGCAGATTCTCGGCCTGTCCAAGGCGGAGATCGCCAAGCGCGTGGATTCGGCCCTGGAGCGTGTATCACTGTCCGACAAGGGCGAGCTGTTCCCGGCCGACCTGTCCACCGGGCAGCAGCAGCGGGTAGGCATTGCCCGCGCCATCGTCCACCAGCCGGCCCTGCTGCTGGCCGACGAACCCACCGGTAACCTCGACCCGCGCTTGGCCGCAGAGATCATGGGTGTCTTCGAGGACATCAACCGCCTGGGTACCACGGTATTGATCGCCAGCCACGACCTGGCACTGATTGCGCGCATGCGCCACCGCATGCTGACCTTGCAACGCGGCCGCTTGATCGGCGATGGGGAGGCCGGGCAATGAGCACTACACGTACGCCGAAGGTTTCCGAGCGGGTTGCACCAAAGCCCGCTGACCCGCAACCGGCGAAGAAAAAGCGCGGCGAAGACGATGATGGCCCGGATTTTCGCACGCTGCTGCATGCCTGGCTGGAAAGCCACCGTGCCAGCATGGCCGACAGCCTGCGCCGCTTGGGCAAGCAGCCGATCGGCAGCTTTTTCACCTGCCTGGTGATGGCGGTGGCGCTGAGCATGCCCATGGGCTTGTCGTTGCTGCTGAAGAACATCGAGCAGCTTGGCGGCTCGTGGCAGCGCGCCGCGCAGATTTCGCTGTTCCTCAAGCTGGATGCCGGCAGCCGTGATGGTGAGGCGTTGCGGGATGAGATCAAGGGCATGCCCGGCGTGGCAGACGCGCAATATGTCAGCCGCGAGCAGGCGCTGGAGGAATTCCAGCAGCAGTCCGGCCTGGGCGAGGCCCTGCGTGAACTGCCCGACAACCCGTTGCCTGGCGTGGTGGTTGTGACCCCGACCGAGGTCGACAAACCGGCCCTGGAAGCGTTGCGTCAGCGTCTGTCGGAGCTGCCACGGGTTGAAGTGGCGCAACTGGATCTGGTGTGGGTCGAGCGCCTGGCGGCCATCCTCAAGCTGGGTGACCGTTTCGTCTTCGGCTTGGCCGTGATGCTGATTTCTGCCCTGCTGTTAGTAATCGGTAACACAATTCGTCTACACATTGAAAACCGCCGGATCGAGATCGAAGTGATCAAGCTGGTCGGCGGCACCGACGCCTACGTACGCCGGCCTTTCCTGTACATGGGGGCCCTCTATGGCCTGGGTGCGGGCCTGTTGGCGTGGGGCATCCTGGCGTTTGGCCTGAACTGGCTGAACGAGGCGGTTGTAGGGCTTTCCGGGCTGTATGGCAGTGATTTCGCCCTGGGGGGGGTGCCGGCGTCCGATGGTCTGTCCCTCTTGATCGGAGCAGTGTTGTTGGGGTATATCGGTGCATGGATCGCAGTCGCTCGTCACCTGAACGAGCTGGCGCCGCGATAGTTTTTACGTGCCAGCATTGACATTTTCTTCACTGTGGAACTTGTACCGTCGTTCCAGGTCAATGTTGGCAGCGCCCACAAGGCGCGAGTTTTGTAAGTCGGAGGTTCTTGAATGACCACATCGTTGCAACCTGCCTATGCCTTGGTACCCGGTGCAAACCTGGAAGCCTATGTGCACACGGTCAACAGCATCCCGCTGCTGACGGTCGAGCAGGAGCGTGATCTGGGCGAGCGTCTCTATTATGAGCAGGATGTCGAGGCCGCTCGTCAAATGGTGATGGCCCACCTGCGTTTCGTCGTACACATTGCCCGTAGCTATGCGGGTTACGGGCTGGCCCAGGCTGACCTTATCCAGGAAGGCAACGTCGGCCTGATGAAAGCCGTCAAGCGCTTCAACCCGGAAATGGGTGTGCGTCTGGTGTCGTTCGCCGTGCACTGGATCAAGGCAGAAATCCACGAATTCATCCTGCGCAACTGGCGTATCGTCAAGGTGGCGACCACCAAGGCCCAGCGCAAACTGTTCTTCAACCTGCGCAGCCAGAAAAAGCGTCTGGCCTGGCTGAACAACGACGAAGTGCATCGCGTGGCAGAAAGCCTTGGTGTAGAGCCGCGTGAAGTGCGTGAGATGGAAAGCCGCTTGAGTGGCCAGGACATGGCGTTCGACCCGGCAGCGGAAGCTGACGACGACAGCGCCTTCCAGTCGCCTGCACATTACCTGGAAGACCACCGGTACGACCCGGCGGTGCAACTTGAGGATGCTGACTGGAGCGACAACTCGACCAGTAACCTGCACGAAGCACTGCAAGGGCTGGACGAGCGTAGCCGCGATATTCTCTACCAGCGCTGGTTGGCGGAAGAGAAGGCTACGCTGCATGAGCTGGCAGACAAGTACAACGTGTCGGCTGAGCGGATTCGCCAGCTGGAGAAGAATGCGATGAACAAGGTCAAGGCGTTGATCGCGGTCTGATCTAGCCTGGCTGTATTGAAAAGCCGCTGGCCGTGAGGGGCAGCGGCTTTTTTATGCCTGTGAGGTTTTGGGGCCGCTGTGCGGCCCTTTCGCGGCAGCCCCAAAAGGCTCAAAGTTTGCGCGAAGTGTCGAGTTGCATCAGGTAGCCAGGCCCACCCAACTGGCTCATCTGCCGGCGAATCCACCCGGCCCGGCTGGCCACATAGGCACTTGGCCGGCTGGCACTCCACTTGATTGGGCTAGGCAGCACGGCCGCCAGTTGCGCCGCCTGCTGGCGGCTAAGCCGGCTGGCATCCACGCCAAAGTGATAGCGCGCCGCTGCCTGAGCGCCGAACACGCCCTTGCCCCATTCGGCGCTGTTCAAGTAGACCTCGAGAATTCGCTCCTTCGACCAGAACAGCTCGATCAAGGCCGTGAACCACGCCTCCAGCCCTTTGCGGAACCAACTGCGCCCGGACCACAAAAACAGGTTCTTGGCCACTTGCTGGGTCAGGGTGCTGGCACCGCGAACGCTGCCGCCGCGCTCGTTATAGGCCAGTGCCGCCTGGATGGCCGGGATGTCGAACCCCCAATGGTTGGCGAACTTCTGGTCCTCACCCGCAATGACGGCAACCTTCAGCTCATCGGAGATGTTCTCCCACGGCTCCCAGTCGCGTTGCAGGTCGATCGGCTCGCCACTGACCCACGATTGCACCTTGCGCTCGGCCATCAGTGCAGTACCGGGCGGTGGCACCCAGCGGAACACCAGCACCAGCACGGTGCTGCCGGCTGCGAACCAGAGCAGGGCACGGGAAAGGCGGCGAAGAAGGGTTGGCAGCATGGCGATGGCTTGGCCGTACGGGTGGAAGGGGCCATTATACAGACCCGATCCAAGGAGTCGTCCCATGCTTCGCAGCTTCCTGATGCTTGCCGCCTTTTTCGGCTTTACTGGGGTCGCCCTGGGTGCCTTCGCCGCCCACGGCCTGAAAAACCGTCTGACGGCTGACTACCTGACCATTTTCCATACCGGTGTGACCTACCAGCTGGTGCATGCCCTGGCGATCTTCGGCGTTGCCGTGCTCTCGGCGCACCTGCCCGGGCGCCTGGTGGGCTGGGCTGGTGGCCTGTTTGCCTTGGGGATCGTGCTGTTCTCCGGCAGCCTTTACCTGCTGACCCTCAGCGGCCTGGGCAAACTGGGCATCATCACCCCAATTGGCGGCCTATGCTTCCTGGCCGGCTGGTTGTGCCTGGGCTTGGCAGCCTGGAGGCTGGGCTGACTGGGTGGTCCACAATCGCGACTAATGGCGCGCACCGCCCTTGGGTTGCAGGGCGGTTCGGCGCTAGAATGCGGGCCCCAAAGAACAATGGTGGCCGTGCGCATGCGCATTCAACTGAACGGTGAACCTTACGAACTGCCTGCTGGCGAAAGCGTTGCAGCCCTGCTGACGCGCCTGGAGCTTGCCGGGCGCCGTGTCGCAGTGGAACTGAACCTGGACATCGTGCCGCGCAGCCAGCACGACAGCACGCTGCTGAACGACGGCGACCAGGTCGAAGTGGTCCACGCCATTGGTGGCGGCTGACAGCAGCCCGGCGGTTCACAAGCTAGCCCTGCAACCTTTTCCCGAGGAACAACGATGAGCAACGTTCGTAGCGACAAGCCCTTCACCCTGGCCGGGCGTACTTTCCAGTCGCGCCTGCTGGTGGGCACCGGCAAGTACCGTGACATGGAAGAAACCCGCCTGGCTACCGAGGCCTCGGGTGCTGAAATCGTCACCGTCGCCGTGCGCCGCACCAACCTTGGTCAGAATGCGGGCGAGCCGAACCTGCTCGACGTACTGGCGCCCGACAAGTACACCATCCTGCCGAACACGGCAGGCTGCTTTGACGCGGTGGAAGCGGTGCGTACTTGCCGCCTGGCCCGCGAACTGCTGGATGGGCGCAAATCGCACGAATTCCGCACATTAGTGAAGCTGGAAGTGCTGGCCGACCAGAAAACCCTGTTCCCTAACGTGATCGAAACCCTCAAGGCCGCCGAAGTGCTGGTCAAGGACGGTTTCGACGTGATGGTGTACACCAGCGATGATCCGATCATCGCCCGCCAACTGGCCGAAGCCGGCTGCATCGCGGTCATGCCCCTGGCTGGCCTGATTGGTACCGGCCTGGGTATCTGCAACCCCTACAACCTGCAGATCATCCTGGAGGAGTCCAAGGTGCCGGTACTGGTCGATGCGGGAGTAGGCACGGCTTCCGACGCCACCATCGCCATGGAAATGGGTTGCGAGGCCGTGCTGATGAACTCGGCCATTGCCCACGCCCAGCAGCCAGTGCTGATGGCCGAAGCCATGAAGCACGCCATCGTCGCCGGTCGCCTGGCCTACCTGGCCGGCCGCATGCCGAAGAAACTCTATGCCAGCGCCTCTTCGCCGCTGGATGGTCTGATCAAGTAAGAGCTCCTGATGACTGAATCGCACGATACGCCGATCACCCCCGACGGCGACGCCCGCCCACACCGCCGCATCAAGAGCTTCGTGATGCGCGCCGGGCGCATGACCGAAGGCCAGCAACGCGGCCTGGACCAGGGCGGCCCACTGTACATCCTGCCGCTGGCCGACAGCCCGGTGGACTACGACCAGGTGTTTGGCCGCTCGGCGCCGCGCACCCTGGAGATCGGCTTCGGCATGGGCCATTCCCTGCTGGAAATGGCTGCTGCCGCGCCTGAGCAGGACTTTATCGGCGTGGAAGTGCACCGCCCCGGTGTGGGCGCGCTGCTCAACGGCGTGCTGACCCAGGGCCTGAAGAACCTGCGGGTGTATGACTGCGATGCCATCGAAGTGCTGAACCGCTGCGTGGCGGACAACAGCCTCGACCGCTTGATGCTGTTCTTCCCCGACCCGTGGCACAAGGCCCGTCACCACAAGCGCCGCATCGTGCAGCTGGAGTTTGCCGAGCTGGTACGTCGCAAGCTCAAGCCCGGTGGCGTGTTCCACATGGCGACCGACTGGGAGCCGTATGCCGAGTATATGCTGGAAGTGATGAGTGCTGCGCCTGGCTATCGCAACCGTGCGGCCGACGGCACCTACGTGCCACGCCCGGAAGAGCGCCCGATCACCAAGTTCGAACGCCGCGGCGAGCGGCTGGGACATGGGGTGTGGGACTTGAAGTTCGAGAGGGTGGATTGATCGGCTGATCTGGCCTTTCGATGTGTTGGTGCTTGCAGAAATGCAGACAAAAAAACCGCCTTGAGAAAGGCGGTTTTTTTTGTGAGCGACAGGACTGAGTATCCTTTGGTCTGGGACTTCACTGAAAACATTCACGTGGTAAGAGGATCATAAGCAGGGTGATACCGTGCGTCAATGCTCCGAAATATCCGGCATCACGTGTGTCGGCGCGGTTAACTGTCTTGTGCGAAGATCCCAAGTATCATTGCTCTGCTCCTGTGTGGATGTGTTCGGTGATGGGCCGGGTAAGAGAAGAATTCTGCTTTCCGGCCCCTTCGACATGGCCTGAGAACCGTGCCGGCAACTGACTTCGAAGGGCCATTAACCTGGCCACTTCACCGAAAACATTCACGTGGTTTTCGAAGGCATCGAAGTGCCGGTTAGATGCTGGAAGATTGGCCCGCCAACATGGAGGCCAAGGCATATGAAGCGTTTGCTTGATGCGCTGAGCCGCGTCTGGAAGCTTGTCCGGATCTTGATAGTGATCAAGACCGTTCGGGATTTCATGCGCGACCACTTCGATGATGCCCGTTAAGGGCTAGTCAGGAGGTAGGGCTGCCCTGGTATCCCGGGGCAGCTTTTAGCAATGCTTACCCGCGGCGATCCGCCACCACACCAATCAACACCAGCACTACCAACAGCACCGGCGCGAGCGCGTAGTTGTTGAACTGGCTCAACCCCTTCACCACCCACGGCGTGGCATAGATCAGCGCCGCACCGCTGCCGATCATCACCATCAGCGCCATGAACGGCACGCGCAGGGCGCCTGCCAAGCCACCTAGCCGCTGCTCGGCCCAGGCTTTGACATCGCTACCAAACAGCACCAGCAGGCAGCCTACCAAGGCCAGTGAAATCTCCGACAGGTTACCGCGGCTCCAGCGGGAAACCGTCGCGAGCAGATCAAGTACCAGATCCATGGGTCATCCTTAGGTCAAGAAATACTGCAGCAGGTCATTGAGGAACAATTGGCCCCTCGGCGTGGCCACCAGTCGATCCGGTTCGACCTGCAAAAGGCCCTTTTGTTCGGCGGCGCGGCGTGCCTCGCGCAGTTGCTCCAGTGGCAAACCGGTGCGCAGGGTGAACAGCTCGGCTTCCACTCCGTCGGTCAGGCGCAGGGCGTTCATCAGGAACTCGAACGGCAGCTCGTCGACCGGCAGCAGCTTCTCTCCGGCCTTGAATGGCTTGGCCAGGTTCAGGTAATCCTTGGGCAGGCGGGTCTTCCAGGTACGCAGGATGCGCCCGTCGGCGAAAGTCAGCTTGCCGTGGGCGCCGGCGCCGATGCCGATGAAGTCGCCGAAGCGCCAGTAGTTCAGGTTGTGCCGGGCAGCGCGGCCCGCCTGGGCGTAGGCCGATACCTCGTACTGGCGGAAACCGTGCTCGGCCATCAGTGCCTGGCCGGCTTCCTGAATATCCCAGAGGATGTCGTCCTCGGGCAACTCAGGCGGCTGGTTCCAGAACACCGTGTTTGGCTCCACGGTCAGCTGGTACCACGACAGGTGCGTCGGCCCCAGGTCGATGGCCTGGCGCAGGTCGCCCAGCGCATCATCCAGCGATTGGTCGGGCAGGCCGTGCATCAGGTCCATGTTGAAGTTGTCGAAGCCGGCCGCACGCGCCATGCCGGCAGCACGGACCGCTTCATCGCCATTGTGGATGCGCCCCAGCGCCTCCAACTTGGCGGGCTGGAAACTTTGCACACCGATGGACAGGCGGTTGATGCCAGTTTGCCGGTAGGCCTTGAACTTGTCCTGCTCGAAGGTGCCCGGGTTAGCTTCCAGGGTGATTTCGATGTCTGGTGCGAACGGGATGCGTTGTTCCACGCCGCGCAGCAGCCGGCCCAGGGCGTTGGCGCTGAACAGGCTGGGCGTACCGCCACCGAAGAAGATCGAACTGATCGGGCGGCCCTGTACGGCGGCCAGCTCCTGATCGAGGTCGTCCAGTAGTGCTGTGACGTAGGCGTCTTCCGGCAGTTCAGGCCCGGCAGCGTGGGAATTGAAATCACAGTAAGGGCACTTGCGTACGCACCACGGAATGTGGATGTACAGCGCCAGTGGCGGCAGGCTGGTGAAACCCGCTGCGCCGGGGGGGGACAACGTTGCGATCATGCCAGGCCCAGACGTTGGCGCAGCAGGGCCATGGCACGGGCGCGGTGGCTGAGCTGGTTCTTGTCCACCGGGGCCAGGTCGGCACTAGAGCAGTTGCGCTCCGGCACCCAGAACAGCGGGTCGTAGCCAAAGCCATGCTCGCCGCTGGCCTCGAACAGGATGCTGCCGTGCCACAGGCCTTCGCACAGGATCGGCAGCGGGTCGTCGGCGTGCCGCACCAAAGCCAGTACGCAGACGAACTGCGCACCGCGCTCGGCTTCGGGCACGTCCTTCAAGGCTTCGAGCAGCTTGGCATTGTTGGCCGCGTCACCCTTGCCATCGGCGTAGCGCGCCGAGTAGATGCCCGGCGCACCACCAAGGAAGTCCACCGCTAGGCCGGAATCGTCAGCCAAGGCCGGCAGGCCGGAGATACGTGCGGCGTTACGCGCCTTGAGAATGGCGTTTTCAACGAACGACAGGCCGGTTTCATCTGGCTCTACTTGGCTGAATTCGCCAATCGAACGCAGTTGCACGGACTGGCCGAGCATGGCCTGCAGTTCCTTGAGTTTGCCGGCGTTGTGGCTGGCCAATACGAGTTGCTGGAAATTCATCATTCGCCTGGGAACACTTCCTGGTTGAAGCTAAGGGAATTGCTGATACCGCCGGTTTCGATAGTCAGGTCGAAGGTAACGGTTTCTGGCTGTTCGATCTTGAACTGGGCGATGTAGTACACCGCGCCCTGTTCGGTAATCTGTTTGAACGACAGCGGGCTGCTACGCCCGGTCAGGTCCTTGACCGTGCCGCTGACTACCGCTGTGGCAGGTTTGTTGGCCTTGAGTACGGCAATGTTGAGCACGCCCTGGTTCTTGCTGCGCACCAGGCCGGTGGCTGCGGCCACCTCGGGCGTGAGCATGCTCGACGTGAACGCGCTGTAGTGCACCGTCACGTCGCCAAACACTTCCTTGCGCTCGGGCCGGGCGGCATCGGCAGCCAGTACCGGCAAGGCCAGGCACAGGCTGATCAGGAACAGGGCTAGGCGACGCATGGGGCGATTCCTCCGGTGGGCGTCAGACCGCGAGCTGGTGCTCTTGCAGGCCCGGGCTGCTGACGCGATAGATGCCGATCTCACCTAGAAGATTAGGCCAAAGCCGGCCACCCCACCCGTTACGGTGCAAATGGTCGACGGCCAGGCGGTCGAGCACCTTGGCCCTGCGCTCGTGCACCAGCTCTTCGAAGTCGGCGAAGGTGCAGAAGTGGATGTTCGGCGTGTTGTACCAGGTATACGGCATGAAGTCCGATACCGGCATGCGTCCCTTGGTGGCCAGGTACCAGCGGCAGCGCCAGTGGCCGAAGTTCGGGAAGGTGATGATGCACTGGCGGCCCACGCGCAGCATCTCGTCGAGGATGCGGTCGGGGTATTCCACGGCCTGCAGGGCCTGGGTCATGATCACTACGTCGAAACTGTTGCTGGCGAAGTTGCCCAGGCCTTTGTCCAGGTCCTGCTCGATGACGTTGACGCCCTTGGCCACGCATGCGGCAATGTTGTCGGCGTCGATCTCCAGGCCATAGCCGGTGACTTGCTTGCGGTCACGCAGCGAGGCCAGCAGTTCGCCGCTGCCGCAGCCCAGGTCAAGTACCCGGCTGCCGGCGGGGATCCAGTCGTGGATGATTTCCAGATCGGCTCTCATGCTGTCCTCAGATGGCAATGCGGTTCATGTAGTTCGAGAAACCCTGCATGTAGCGAGGTGTGGGGATCAGGAAGGCATCGTGCCCGTAAGGCGAGTCGATCTCCAGGTAACACACGTTCTTGCGGGCCGCCATCAGGGCGTCGACGATTTCGCGCGAACGGGCCGGCGAGAAGCGCCAGTCGGTCGTGAACGACATGATGCAGTAGTCCGCCTTGACGTGGGCCAGAGTGGCAGCCAGGTCACCGCCCTGGGCGGCGGCCGGGTCGAAATAGTCCAGCGCCTTGGTCATCAGCAGATAGGTATTGGCGTCGAAACGGCCAGAAAACTCTTCGCCCTGGTAGCGCAGGTAGCTTTCGACCTGGAACTCGACACTGTGGAAGTCGTAGTTGAGCTTGTCGCTCTTGAGCTCACGGCCGAATTTTTCACCCATCGAGTCGTCCGACAGGTAGGTGATGTGGCCGACCATGCGCGCCAGCATCAGACCGCGCTTGGGGATCACGCCCTGGTCCTGGAACGAGCCGCCGTGGAATTCGGGGTCGGTAAGGATGGCCTGGCGTGCCACTTCGTTGAAGGCAATGTTCTGTGCTGACAGCTTGGGCGCCGAGGCGATGTCGACACAATGGCGCACACGCTCGGGGTAGGTCATGGTCCATTGCAGTGCCTGCATGCCACCCAGGCTGCCGCCGACGATTGCCGCCCATTGCGCAATGCCCAGGCGGTCTGCCAGGCGTGCCTGGCTGTGTACCCAGTCTTCGACAGTCAGCACCGGGAAATCGGCGCCATAAGGCTTGCCGGTGGCCGGGTTGATGCTGCTGGGGCCGGTGCTGCCGTTGCAGCCGCCGAGGTTGTTCAGGCTGACCACGAAGAAGCGGTTGGTGTCGATGGGCTTGCCAGGGCCGATGCAGCTGTCCCACCAACCCGGCTTGCGGTCGGTGTCGCCATGGTAGCCAGCGGCATGGTGGTGGCCGGAAAGGGCATGGCAGATCAGCACGGCGTTGCTCGCGCTGGCGTTCAGGGTGCCATAGGTCTCGTAGACCAGCTCGTAACTGGCCAGGGAACGGCCACAGGCCAGGGCCAGCGGTTCATCGAACCGGGCGGTTTGCGGTACTACCAGACCGACGGAATCTTCGGGAAAGACAGTGGACATCGACCCTGCTCACGCTTGACGGAGGCGTAAGTCTAAAGAGCGCTACCCCCAGCGGCAAGCAAAGGCTTGCCGCTGGGGGTAACCAGGGTCAGATCATGCGGAACAGTTCCTGTGGCATGCCGGCGTAGGCGGCCAGCGGGGGCATGACGAACGACTGGATCACCTGGATCGCCAGGAAGGCGAAGATCGGCGAGATATCCATGCCGCCCAGGTTAGGCACGATACGGCGGAACGGTGCCAGCACTGGCTCGCTGATCTGGTAGGCCAGCTCGGCGGCCGGGTTATGGCTGTTGGGCGCGACCCACGAAACGATCACCATCACGATCATCGCCACCCAGAAAATCTTCAGGAACAGCGAGGTGATACCAATGATCGCCCACATCAGCAGGTGCAGGATGTCGCCGAACGTGCCGTAGGTGACCATCAGCACGAAGCCCATCAGCAGGGCCTGGATAACGATTGCCAGCAGCAGCGACGAGGTGTCGAGCCCGCCCACACTGGGGATGACCCGGCGGATCGGCTTGAGCAGCGGCTGGGTGGCGCGCACCGCGAACTGGCAAAGCGGGTTGTAGAAGTTGGCTTTGACCAGCTGCAGCACGAAGCGCAGCAGTACGATCACCAGGTACAGGCTGACCAAGGTTTGCACCACGAAGATCGCGGCACCGGACAGTGCATTCATCTAAAGCTCCTTATTTGCCCAGTTGTTCGGCCAGCTCGGCAGAGCGCGTGGCCGCAGCCTGCAGTGCCTGCTCGACGATGGCTTCGAAGCCGCTGGCCTGGAACGACTTGATCGCCGCTTCCGTGGTGCCGGCGGGCGAGGTGACGCGGCGGCGCAGTTCGGCGGCATCGACATCGCTGGCAACCGCCATGCGCGCCGCGCCCAAGGCCGTCTGCAAGGTCAGCTGCGAGGCGGTTTCGCGTGGCAGGCCGAGTTTTTCGCCTGCCGCTGTCATGGCCTCGATCAGCAGGAAGAAGTACGCCGGGCCACTGCCGGACACGGCGGTCACAGCGTCCAGTTGCTGCTCCTGCTCCAGCCACAGGGCAGTGCCCACGGCCGACAGCAGTTGCTCGGCCTGCTGGCGCTGTTCGCCGGACACTTCGGCGGTGGCGTACAGGCCGCTCACGCCCTGACGCAGCAGCGCCGGGGTGTTGGGCATGCAACGCACGACCGGGCGAGCGCCCACCCAGCTTTGCAGGCTGGCGCAGGTGATGCCGGCGGCGATGGAAACGATCAGCTGGCCATCCTGCAGGTTGGGTTGCAGGGCCTGGCACACGGCTTTCATGACCTGCGGCTTGACTGCCAGCACGATGACATCGGCGCCGTCGATGGCCTGGGCGTTGTGCTCGAAGGTTTCGATGCCGTGCTCCGCCTGGATGCGGCTGCGGGTCTCGGCGCCCGGGTCGCTGGCGCGGATCTGCGAGGCGTCCAGGCCCTGGGCACGCAGACCACCGATCAGGCTGGCGGCCATGTTGCCGGCGCCGATAAAGGCAATGCGAGTCTTGCTCATGTCAGGTCCTTGTGGAAAAGAGTGAGTGAAGCATGGAATCAGGTGTTGCCGTAGTCGCGTGCCCCGAACAGGGCGGTACCGATACGCACCCAGGTCGCACCCTGAGCAATCGCCGCTTCCAGGTCGTGGCTCATGCCCATGGACAGGGTGTCCAGGCCAAGGTCCAGCCCTTCCTGCAACGCGCGCAGGCTGGCGAAAGCAGCCTCCTGGGCAGCGCGATCATCGGTGGGTTCGGGGATTGCCATCAGCCCGCGCAGGCGCAGGTTGGGCAATGCGGCCACGGCCTTGGCCAGGGCCGGCAGGTCGGCGGGGGCGCAGCCGGACTTGCTGTCTTCGCCACTGACGTTCACCTGCAGGCAGATGTTCAGTGGCGCCAGCCCGGCAGGGCGCTGCTCGGACAGGCGTTGGGCGATTTTCAGGCGGTCCACGGAATGCACCCAGTCGAAATGCTCGGCAATGGCTTTGGTCTTGTTCGACTGAATGGGGCCGATGAAGTGCCAGATCAAGGGCAAGTCGCTGAGCGCCTGCTGCTTTGTCAGCGCTTCCTGTAGGTAGTTTTCCCCGAAGTCACGCACGCCGGCAGCGTGGACCTCGCGGATAGCGCTGGCGGGCTTGGTCTTGCTCACAGCCAGCAGCTGGACGCTGGCCGGATCACGCCCGGCTGCCTGGGCAGCACTGGCGATACGGGCGGAAATCGCGGAAAGGTTGTCTGCTAGGGTGGACATGGATGGATGCCGGCAGCTGTAGGGTTTGCGGCATTCTACCTACTTGAAGGCCTTTGGGGAGTCTCATGGATGTGACCGACCTGTTGGCCCGAGCCGTGGAGGCGGGGGCTTCGGACCTGCACCTGGCGGCGGGCCAGATACCGATGCTGCGCCTGGACGGTGAATTGCAGCGCATGTACTTGCCGCCGCTGGTGGCGGCAGACCTGGCCGAGGGTATGGCGCTCTTGATGACAGAGCAGCAAAGGCGGCAATGGGCCGAGGGCGATGAACTGGACTTGGCGCTGGCATTGCCCACGCTCGGCCGTTTTCGGCTGAACCTGTTTCGCCAGCTGAATGGCCCTGGAGCAACCTTTCGGCTGATCCCCGGGCGGATCGCCACGCTGGATGAACTGGACCTGGGGGATGTGTATCAAGCTGTTGCGCAATGCCATGATGGCTTGGTCCTGGTGGGTGGGCCGACCGGCAGTGGCAAGTCCAGCACCCTGGCGTCGCTGCTTGACCAGCTGAACCGGGAGCGTGCGCTGCACATCATTACCCTGGAAGACCCGGTCGAAGTTATCCACAGCAGCCAACGCAGCCTGGTCAATCAGCGTGAGATTGGCCGCCACAGCGGCGGCTTTGCCCAGGGGCTGCGCAGTGCCCTGCGACAGGACCCGGATGTGATCATGATTGGCGAATTGCGCGACCTGGAGACCGTTCGTCTGGCCTTGCGCGCGGCAGAGACTGGGCACCTGGTGCTGGCGACGGTGCATACGCGTTCGGCCGTAAACAGCATCGATCGGTTGGTGGAGGTGTTTGCTGCCGAGGAAAAGCCGTTGGTGCGCGCGATGCTGGCCGAGTCGCTGCGCCTGGTGGTGGCGCAGGTGCTGGTCAGGCGCGTAGGTGGCGGGCGGGTTGCAGCGCGGGAAGTGCTGGTGGCGACGACGGCGGTGCGTAACCTGGTGCGTGAGGGGCGGATGGCGCAGTTGTGTTCGGTGATGCAGGCGGGTGCTGCAGAAGGGATGCGGACGATGGAGGGGGCAATGCGGGAGCTGAAGGAAAAGCGATTGATCAGCGATTTATAGTGCCTGTTCCGGCCTTATCGCTGGCTTGCCGACGATAAGGCCAGTACTGACAGAGCCGGGGTCAGCGCTTGGCCAGGCTCAGCTGCTGCTGTTCTTTCGGCAGCACCCGCTTGGCCACGACATAGTGCTTCTGCCAGTAAGGCTTGCTCAGGGTGTCGATGCTCACCCGCTTGCCACGCCGTGGCGCATGGATGAAGCGGTCGTTGCCCAGGTAGATGGCAACATGGTTCACCCGGCGGCTCTTGATGTTGAAGAAGATCAGGTCACCAGGCTTCAGGTCACCCTTGGCCACCTTCACGCCGTGGCCTTGGGCCATGGCATTGGAGGTACGCGGTAGGTCGACGTCGGCAACATCGTTGAAGGCGTATTTGACCAGGCCACTGCAGTCGAAGCCTTTTTTCGGGCTGCTGCCACCCCAAACGTAAGGGGTGCCGAGCACATTCACCGCACGGCTGAGCACATCGCTGCTCTGCTTCGGCGACATGGCAGCAACAGGCGCACCACGGCTGCTGGCAGCGTTGCTCGGGCGCGCGCGCAGGGTGGCCTGCTTGGTTGGCGCGTGTCTCACCGAGGCATTGGTGGTGTAGCCGGTGAAACCATTGGGAAGACGTTGCTCACGATTGGTGGCGTGGGCGGCCAGGGGCAATAATAGACAGAGGGTCAGCCATGTCTTGAGTAAAGGCGGCATAGATGAAGCTCTTATGAATAGTTATGTGTTGGGCGCGCAACTTTATAACAGCTTTTTGATCAATCTTTGATCCGTTGGTCGATTGCCCGGCTGCCGTACGTCGGCCTGCGGCAAGAAAGTCACATTTTTTTTTAGAAAATTTTTCAGATAACCCACGAGGGCTATGAATGAACAGTTATCAACAGGGTGTGCCCTATCACGACACTCACAGCAAGACCATCGGCTACCTGCTGTGGATTTTCGGCTTCACCGGCTCACATCGCTTCTACTACGGCAAGCCGATTACCGGGACGATCTGGTTCTTCACCTTCGGGCTGCTAGGCATTGGCTGGTTGATCGACCTGTTTTTGATCCCGTCCATGGACCGTGAAGCCGATCTGAGGTTCCAGTCCGGGCGTATCGACTACAACATCGCCTGGATCCTGCTGACCTTCCTCGGAGTGTTTGGCCTGCACCGGCTGTATCAGGGCAAGTGGATCACCGCGATCATCTACTTCTTTACCGGCGGGCTGTTCCTGGTGGGAGTGCTGTATGACTTCTGGACGTTGAACAGCCAGGTCTCCGAGAGGAATGCTTTGCGTTGAGAGGCTTCGCGGGTGAGCCTGCGAAGAGGCCGGAAGCGCCCACAAAAAAAGGCCTTGTCGCGTAGAAGCGGCAAGGCCTTTTTTTGTTACTGGCGGGTCTGTCGCTGCTGCAGCAACAGGTTGCTGAACCCTGCCCCGGACAATTGCTTTTGCGCCCCGGTCAGCTGCTCGCGGTTGCTGAACGGGCCCACCAGCACGCGGTACCAGGTTTCGTCCTTGACCGTACCCGACTCTACCTTCACCGACTGGCCCAGCAGGATGATCTGCGCGCGCACTTTGTCGGCATCGGCCTGCTTGCGGAACGAGCCGGCCTGCAGGAAGTACTGGGTGGTGGCTGCGGGCTTGATCACCGGTGGTGCCGGTGGCGGGGTTTGGCCGAGCAAGGCCGCTTGGGCCCGTGCGGTGTCGATTTTCGCCGCTTCTGCTGGCGTCACCGGGGTTACCGGCTGGGCCGGCACCGGTGGTGTTTTCTCCGGCACGGCCTCTGGTGGCACGATCACCTCGGACTCCGGCAGCAGGGTGTAGAAGTCGTATTTCGGCTTCACTGGCTGCTGCGGGGAGGGCTGCGCTGCCTTGCTCGCTTCGGCCACTTTCTCAGGCTTTTGCTGCTCGGGCTTGGCGCGCTTGATGTCTTCGCTACCAGGTTCGAGCTTCATCAGGAACACGATGAATGCGCCTACGGTCAGGCCGACGGCCAGCCATACCCAGCCGGGGATCGGCTGCTTGGCCGGCGCCGTCTGGCGGCTGGCACCGCGCTTGGGTGCGGGTTTTTTCTTGGCAGCCAACTTACATGCGCTCCAGGGTTTCCAGGCCGAGCAGTTCCAGACCTTGTTTGAGGGTGCGGCCGGTCAGGGCAGCCAGGCGCAGGCGGCTTTGCTGCTGCTCGGGGGTGTCCGCAGCGAGGATCGGGCAGTTCTCGTAGAAGCTGGAGAACAGGCCGGCCAGGTCGTACAGGTAGCTGCACAGTACGTGCGGCGTGCCCTTGTCAGCGACGTTGTTGAGGATTTCGCCAAACTGCGCCAGGCGTGCGGCCAGGTCCTGCTCGTGGGCAGCCTGCAGCACGATGTTGCCGTCGACTTCGTCAAAGCCCTTGCCCAGCTTGCGGAACACGCCAGCCACGCGGGTGTAGGCGTACAGCAGGTAAGGGGCGGTGTTGCCTTCGAAGTTGAGCATCAGCTCGAAGTTGAAGCTGTAGTCGCTGGTGCGGTGCTTGGACAGGTCGGCGTATTTCACCGCGCCGATGCCTACCACTTCACCGATGTGGCGCAGGTCTTCGTCGGCCAGGCTCGGGTTCTTTTCCTTGACCAGCGCATAGGCGCGTTCCTTGGCCTCGGTAAGCAGGTCGATCAGCTTCACGGTGCCGCCGTCACGGGTCTTGAACGGGCGGCCGTCGGCGCCGTTCATGGTGCCGAAGCCCATGTGTTCCATCTGCATCGGGTGGCCGACAAAGCCTGCACGGCGTGCCACTTCGAACACCTGGTTGAAGTGCAGGGCCTGGCGCTGGTCGACGAAGTACAGGGCGCGGTCAGCCTTGAGCACGTTGCTGCGGTAGCGCACGGCGGCCAGGTCGGTGGTGGCGTACAGGTAGCCGCCGTCGGCCTTCTGCACGATGACCGGCAGTGGCTCGCCTTCGCTGTTTTTGAATTCTTCGAGGAACACGCACTGGGCGCCCTGGTCTTCGACCAGCAGGCCTTTGGCCTTGAGGTCGGCCACCACGTTGGCCAGGTCGTCGTTGTAGGCGCTTTCGCCCATCACGTCGGCCATGGTCAGCTTGACGTTGAGCAGTTCGTAGGTCTTCTGACAGTGCGACAGCGAGATGTCCTTGAAGCGCGTCCACAGGGCCAGGCAGTCCGGGTCGCCGGCTTGCAGCTTGACCACCAGGCCGCGGGCGCGGGTGGCGAACTCTTCCGACTCGTCAAAGCGCTTCTTGGCGGCGCGGTAGAAGTTTTCCAGGTCCGACAGCTCGTCGCTGGTGATCGGGTTTTCCTGCAGGTAGGCCATCAGCATGCCGAACTGGGTACCCCAGTCGCCCACATGGTTCTGGCGAATGACGTTGTCACCCAGGAATTCCAGTACGCGAGCCACGCTGTCACCGATGATGGTCGAACGCAGGTGGCCGACGTGCATCTCTTTGGCCAGGTTCGGCGCCGACATGTCGATGACGACTTTCTCGCTCGGGCCGGCCTTGCGCACGCCCAGGTGGGCATCGGCCAGGGCAGCGTCCAGGCGGTTGGCCAGGGCGTCGGTGTTCTGGAAGAAGTTGAGGAAGCCAGGGCCGGCAATCTCGACCTTGCTGATGTCGGCGCTGGCCGGCAGGGCATTGATCAGTTTTTCGGCCAGGTCACGCGGCTTCATGCCCGCCTGCTTGGCCAGCATCATGGCGATGTTGCTGGCGAAATCGCCGTGGGTCTTGTCCCGGGCGTTTTCCACCTGGATCGCCGGCGACAGCCCTTCAGGCAGCACACCGTCGGTGACGAGTTGGGTGAGGGCTTGCTGGATCAGCTGGCGAATGGTGTCTTTCATGGGGATCTCTTTTCGACCGCAAGCGCGGTGAGCGCCTGGATGCGCAGGTGGAAAAACTGGGCATTATCCGTGGCTGGGAGCGGGTTGCCAACCTTTGGGGCTGCAAAGCAGCCCGGACGTCAGTACAGGTCGACCGGGTCGACATCCAGTGACCAACGCACCTGGCGCCCGCTCGGCATCTGCTCCAACACTAGCAACCAGGCGCTGATCAGTCGATGCAAAGGCGCCCGGGTATTGGCCTGTATCAACAGTTGCGCCCGGAAGCGCCCGGCGCGGCGCTCCATGGGCGCCGGTACTGGGCCTAGCAGTTCGATACCCGGCAGGCGCTGTTCGGCCACCAGGCGCTCGGCGGCGGCGCAGGCTTCGTCAAGGAAACCTTCGGCCTGCCCCGGCTTGTGCGCTTCGGCGCGCAACAGCGCCAAATGAGAATAAGGTGGCAAACCGGCGGCGCGGCGTTCGTCCAGGGCCTGTTCTGCAAAGGCGAAGTAGCCCTGCTCGGTAAGCTGCACCAGCAGCGGGTGGTCGGCCAGGTGGGTCTGGATGATGACCTTGCCGGGCTCTTCGGCACGCCCGGCACGCCCGGCCACCTGCACGATCAACTGCGCCATGCGTTCGCTGGCGCGGAAATCACCCGAGAAAAGCCCGCCATCGGCGTCGAGGATGGCCACCAGGGTAACCCGTGGGAAATGGTGACCCTTGGCAAGCATCTGCGTGCCGACAAGGATGCTCGGCTGGCCCCGCTGGATGGTGCTGAACAGGTTGTGCATGGCGTCCTTGCGCGCCGTGCTGTCGCGGTCCACCCGCAGGATCGGGTAGTCCGGGAACAGCACCTTCAGGCGTTCTTCGGCGCGCTCGGTGCCGGCACCGACCGGACGCAGGTCGACGTGGTTGCAGGTTGGGCACTGGTGCGGCAGGCGCTCGTCATAGCCGCAGTGGTGGCAGCGCAGTACGCCGGAGCGCTGATGCACGGTCATGCGCGCGTCGCAACGCGGGCATTCGGACAGCCAGCCGCAATCGTGGCACAGCAGGGTCGGGGCGAAGCCGCGGCGGTTGAGGAACACCAGCACTTGCTGGCCGGCTTCCAGGGTTTGGCGGATGGCCTGCTGCAACGGGCCGCTGATACCGCTGTCCAGAGGCAGGCTTTTCACGTCCAGACGCAGCATGCGTGGCGGGCGGGCGCCGCCGGCGCGCTGGTTCATGCGCAGCAGGCGGTAGCGGCCGGTCAGGGCGTTGTGCAGGGTTTCCAGCGACGGCGTGGCAGAGCCGAGCAGGATCGGGATGTTTTCCTGGTGGGCACGCACCAGTGCCAGGTCGCGGGCGTGGTAGCGCAGGCCCTCCTGCTGTTTATAGGAGCCGTCGTGCTCCTCGTCGATGATGATCAGGCCGGGGTTTTTCATTGGCGTGAACAGCGCCGAGCGAGTGCCGATGATGATGTCGGCCTCGCCGTCACGCGCCGCCAGCCAGGCGTCCAGGCGTTCGCGGTCGTTCACCGCCGAATGCAGCAGGGCGATGCGGGCGTTGAAGCGTTGTTCGAAGCGCGCCAGGGTTTGCGGGCCGAGGTTGATTTCGGGGATCAGCACCAGCGCCTGCTTGCCGGCTTCCAGGGTTTCGCGGATCAGTTGCAGGTAGACCTCGGTCTTGCCGCTGCCGGTGACGCCGGCCAGCAGGAACGCGCCGAAGCCGCCAAAGCCCTCGCGTACCGCGTCGAAGGCATCGCGTTGTTCTTCGTTGAGCGGCAGTTCCGGTTGTGCCAGCCAGTGTTCGTGGCGCAGTGCCGGCAAGTGGCGACGGACCTCGACCTGTACCAGTTCCTTGGCCAGTAGCAGGTCAAGGCTGTCCTTGTTCAGGTTGAGCTTGGCCAGCAGGGTGTGGGCCACGCCATGCGGGTGCTGGGCCAAGGTCTTGAGGGCGTCGCGCTGGCGCGGCGCGCGGGCAATGCGAGGGTCTTCCAGGCGGGCGCCGGGGGCAATGTGCCAGAAGCGCTCCTGGCGCATTTCGGCGGGTTCGCCCTGGCGAAGCAGCGTGGGCAAGGCCCAGCTCAGGGTATCGCCCAGGCTATGCTGGTAGTACTGGGCGGTCCACAGGCACAGCTTGAACAGCGACGCCGGGATGGGGGACACCGGGTCGAGCAGGGCGCTGGCCGGTTTCAGCTTGTCGGCAGGCACTTCGCTCTGTGCGCATACCTCCACCAGCACACCGATCATTTCGCGGCGGCCAAAGGGCACGCGGATGCGCATGCCCGGGGTCAAGGCCTGGCGCGCCATGCTCGCCGGCGCCTTGTAGTCGAACAGGCGGCGCAATGGGGAGGGCAGGGCAAGGCGCAGGATGACGTCGGACACGCAAAAAGTCTCGGAGGGCGTTACAAGAACTGGCGAGCCTAGCAGACGACGGTCGGTGCAAGCGACATCTTGCACTGACGCTGTGCTCTGGTATTATTCGCCGCCTAATTACGTGCGGTATTCAACAATTGGTGTTGGGTGGCGGCACGCAGCTCGAGGAAGTGACCATGAAAGAAGGTATCCACCCGAACTACGAAGTAGTTGCAGTCACCTGCAGCTGCGGCAACAAGTTCGAAACCCGTTCGACCCTGGGCAATGTCCTGTCGATCGACGTTTGCAACCTGTGCCACCCGTTCTACACCGGTAAGCAGAAAGTCCTGGACACCGGCGGCCGCGTACAGAAGTTCGCCGATCGCTTCGGTATGTTCGGTACCAAGAAGTAATCATGCGCATGGCGAACCCCTCGGGTTTCGCAGTGCTGCAAAAAAAGGCGCCCCTTGTGGGCGCTTTTTTTATGGGTGTCATCTGGGCCTTTCCCGCCATGGCATTCTGCCCGCTACCGCAGCAGCCACAGCAGGTGCTGGTGCGCCAGGTGGTGGATGGCGATACCGTGCGCCTGGCCGATGGCCGCAGCGTACGCCTGATTGGCATCAACGCCCCGGAAATTGGCCGCAACGGGCGCACCAGCGAGCCTTATGCCGAGGCCGCGAAGCGGCGCTTGCAGGCGCTGGTCAAGGCCAGTGATGGGCGTATCGGGCTGGTGCCAGGCGTTGAGGCCAAAGACAAATACGGCCGCACGCTGGCGCATATCTACGGCCGTAATGGCGACAATCTGGAAGCACAGTTACTCAGCGAGGGTTTGGGCTACCGCGTGGCAGTGGCTCCGAATGTGCGTCTCAGCGGTTGCCAGCAACTTGCCGAGCAAGCGGCGCGCAAGGCAGGCAGCGGCTTGTGGCGCCGCTCGCCCGTGGTCCCGGCAGGGGAAGTCAGGCAGCCGGGTTTCGCTGTGGTTGGTGGCCGCATCAAGGGTATCGAACGCAACCGTGGCGGTGTCTGGCTGACCCTCGACGACGCCGTGGTGCTGCAGGTTCCCGCTCGTCTGCAACGCAACTTCCCCGCTAGCTTCTTCGATAACCTCAAGGGACGCCAGGTCGAGGCGCGTGGCTGGGTGCTGGACCGTTCCCGCAAGGGCGGCTTGAAGCCCGGGCAGCGACGCTGGGTGCTGCCATTGACCGATCCGAGCATGTTGGAGCGTATTTCAGGCTAAAAGATGTAGACATTTCGCTATTAGATTGTACACACTGTGAGCCGTATGCCCCCGTGGGTTATAGCGTAAAGTCGTAGGCTAAAGGCCTTGACACAAGTGACCGACCAGTCTTGTGACTCCCCGGCTCTTTGCGTATCCTCGGCGGTCCGTCAGAACAGTAAATAGCGGAATGCCCACCATGTCAGACCTGAAAACCGCCGCTCTCGAATACCACGCTCAACCTCGTCCGGGGAAACTGAGCGTCGAGCTCTCCAAGCCCACTGCCACCGCCCGTGACCTCGCCCTGGCCTACAGCCCAGGTGTTGCAGAACCCGTGCGTGAAATCGGCCGTGATCCAGAGCTGGCTTACAAGTACACCGGCAAAGGCAACCTGGTTGCGGTGATTTCCGATGGCACCGCCATCCTCGGTCTGGGCGACCTCGGCCCACTGGCTTCCAAGCCGGTCATGGAAGGCAAGGGTGTTCTGTTCAAGCGTTTCGCCGGTATCGACGTGTTCGACATCGAAGTCGAATCGGAAAGCCCACAAGCGTTCATCGATACCGTTCGCCGTATTTCGATCACCTTCGGTGGCATCAACCTCGAAGACATCAAGGCGCCTGAGTGCTTCGAGATCGAGCGCACCCTGATCGAACAGTGCGACATTCCGGTATTCCACGATGACCAGCACGGTACCGCCATCGTGACCGCTGCCGGCATGATCAACGCCCTGGAAATCGCCGGCAAGAAGCTGGAAGACGCCAAGATCGTCTGCCTGGGTGCTGGTGCAGCCGCCATCTCCTGCATGAAGCTGCTGGTGAGCATGGGTGCCAAGGTCGAGAACATCTACATGATCGACCGCAGCGGCGTGATTCACGCTGGCCGCGACGACCTGAACCAGTACAAGGCGCAGTTCGCCCACGCTACCGACAAACGTACCCTGGCTGATGCCCTGAACGGTGCAGACGTGTTCGTGGGCCTGTCCGGCCCGAACCTGCTGAGCCCGGAAGGCCTGAAGTCGATGGCGGCCAACCCGATCGTGTTCGCCTGCTCGAACCCGGACCCGGAAATCTCGCCAGAGCTGGCGCACGCCACCCGCAGCGACGTGATCATGGCGACCGGTCGTTCCGACTACCCGAACCAGGTCAACAACGTACTGGGCTTCCCGTTCATCTTCCGTGGTGCTCTGGACGTTCGCGCCAAGCGCATCAACGAAGATATGAAGATCGCTGCCGCTATCGCCCTGAAGGACCTGGCCAAGCTGCCAGTGCCGAAGGAAGTGTGCGAAGCCTACGGCGTCGAAGGCCTGGAGTTCGGCCGTGAGTACATCATTCCGAAGCCGCTGGACGCACGCCTGATCACCGTCGTTTCCGACGCTGTGGCCAAGGCCGCCATCGAATCCGGCGTGGCTACCCTGCCGTATCCGAAGCACTACCCGCTGACCAGCGTGGATGACGTGTTCAACGGCTGATTGCCGCTGTAGCGACATGAAAAAGCCCCGGCTCGTATGAGCCGGGGCTTTTTGTTTGGCATTGTGAAGGATGTGTCAGGGCTGCAGGGTGTTTGCCATGGCAAAGTTGTCGCCTATGAGATCGAGCGCCGCCCGCGCGGCGCTCGATGTCAGCAGCCTCACATAACCCCAGTCAAACACCCAGCCTCAGAACAGATCCATCGGCGCCGCTTCATCCGCTGGCAGCGGGCTGCCAGGCGCTGCACCATTGCCCAGCTCATCCACCGACGGCGGCGAGTCTTCGGCCTTGAACAGCTCGAAGTAGGCATTCGGCGTGCTCGGCGAGGCAGCGCGGCCACTGACCGGGTCGACCCGCAGGCTAAGGATGCCTTCCGGTTCTGCCGGTGCGTGATTCGGTTTGTCCTTCAGCGCCGCACCCATGAAGCTCATCCAGATCGGCAAGGCCGCCGTACCGCCGTACTCGCGACGGCCAAGGGTTTCCGGCTGGTCGAAGCCGACCCACACGGTGGTCACGTAATCGGCGTTGTAGCCGGAGAACCAGGCGTCCTTGGATTCGTTGGTGGTGCCTGTCTTACCTGCCAAGTCGGTGCGGCCCAGTGCCAGCGCCCGGCGGCCGGTGCCGCGCTTGATCACGTCCTGCAGCATGCTGGTGAGGATGTAGGTGGTGCGCCCGTCGATGATCTGTTCGGCCACCGCAGGTGCTTGTGGTGCAGTCGCAACCTGGCTGAAGGCCGGCGGCGCCTCACCTGGCATGGCGGCGGTGCTGATGGGTTGTTCAGGTGCGGCCAGGCCCGCCTGGTCTTCGGCACCCTGCGGTACGCGGGCCGGGTTGGCGGTGAACAGGGTCTCGCCGCTGCGGCTTTCGATGCGGTCGATCAGGTACGGGGTGATCTTGTAGCCGCCGTTGGCGAATGTGCTCCAGCCGGTGGCGATTTCCATCGGGGTCAGGGTGGCGGTGCCCAGGGCCAGCGACAAGTTGCGTGGCAGGTCCTGCTTGTTGAAACCGAACTTGGCAATGTAGTCGATGGTGCGGTCTACACCCATGGCCTGCAGCAAGCGGATCGACACCAGGTTACGCGACTTGTACAGCGCTTCGCGCATGCGGATCGGGCCAAGGAAGGTGTTGGTATCGTTCTTCGGCCGCCACACTTTATCCACCGACTCGTCGACGAACACGATCGGCGCATCGTTGACCAGGGTGGCTGCCGTGTAGCCGCTGTCCAGTGCGGCACTGTAGATGAACGGCTTGAAGCTCGAACCCGGTTGGCGCTTGGCCTGCATGGCGCGGTTGTAGTTGCTCTGCTCAAACGAGAAGCCGCCAACCAGTGCACGAATGGCGCCGTTGTACGGGTCGAGGGTGACCAGGGCGCTTTGTGCGCCAGGCACCTGGCTGAACTTGAGCTTGCCGTCGTCCAGACGCTGCAGGCGCACCAGGTCACCGACCTGGGCCACGTCGGCCGGCGACTGCGGTGTACGGCCCTGGGCGTTGCTGTTGATGAACGGGCGCGCCCACTTCATGGTGTCCCAGGCAACCTCGGCTTGCTGGCCGTCGCGGGTCAGCACCTTCAGGCCGGTTTTTTCGACATGGGTGACAATGGCCGGCTCCAGTCCCCCAAGGATGCGCTGCTTGCCCAGTTCCTCCAGCCAGGCTGCCTGGGTACGGCCCGGGAAGCGGGCTTCGGGGCCGCGATAGCCGTGGCGCTCGTCGTAGTCGGAGAGGCCGTTCAGGATGGCCTTGTTGGCCATTTCCTGCATGTCGCTGGGCACTGTGGTGGTGACGCGGAAGCCTTCGGTGTAGGCGTCGCTGCCGTAGCGGCCGACCATTTCCGCGCGGGCCATTTCAGCGATGTAGGGGGCATTCACCTCAGGCGTCGGCACGTGGTAGCTGGCATTGAGGGGCTCGGCCAGGGCAGCCTGGTAGCTGGCTTCGTCGATCTTGCCCAGCTTGTACATGCGGCCAAGGATCCAGTCGCGGCGCTCCTTGGCGCGCACCGGGTTGGCCAGCGGGTTGAAGCGTGACGGTGCTTTGGGCAGGCCGGCGATCATGGCCATCTGCGCCAGGCTCACGTCGCGGATCGACTTGCCGTAATACACCTGCGCGGCTGCGTCGATGCCGTAGGCGCGGTTGCCCAGGTAGATCTTGTTCACGTACAGCTCGAGGATCTCGTCCTTGGTCAGCTCGCGCTCGATCTGCAGGGCCAGCAGGATCTCGTTGGTCTTGCGCGAGAAGCTGCGTTCGCTGGTGAGGAAGAAGTTTTTCGCCACCTGCATGGTGATGGTGCTGCCGCCGGTCTGGATATGCCCGGTTTTTACCAGCTGGGTCGCTGCGCGCATCAGGCTGCTGGGGTCGACACCGTAGTGGTTGAGGAAATTGTCGTCCTCGGCTGACAGAAGTGCCTGAATGAACTGTGGTGGAATTTCCGCGAAGCGGATCGGCGAGCGGCGCATCTCGCCAAACTCGGCAATCAGCTTGCCATCGCTGCTGTACACCCTGAGGGGGATCTGCAACTGGATGCTTCTGAGCGACTCGACCGAGGGCAGGCTGGGGCTAAGATACAGAAACGCACCGCTCACACCGAGTACGAGCGCGCAGATGACTGCGACGGAAGACCACCAGAAGAACTTCAGCAGACGTATCAAGGTTTTTCGGTGTCCAGGTTGAGAGTGGATTGCACGCAGGTCCGGCGGACCAGAAAACGCTGGGCATTATAAGCATTTTTCGCCTCTCCGGGTTACCGGCCAGGCTGCCCGTCGCCCCGATGAGCAGCCCCGGCCCAGTGTTGCCGCGGGGTTGCGACAGATCGCTGCGACACGCAGCAAGGAAGCCGCGATGTTAGGACGCTTCGGCAAGGATGCCGGTTCACTGGTGGGGGTAGAAATTGCCCCGGACGCTGTTCGGGTTGTGCAGCTTCAGCGGCGCAGCCGGCGTTGTCGGGTGCTTGCCTCGGCTCAGGAACCGTTCGAGTCAGCGGCCGGCAAGGATTGGGCAGCGGAGCCCGCTGCGGTGGTGGCAGCCTTGCGTCGTGCCTACCGGCGCAGTGGTCTCAGGCAGCGGCGGGTAGCGTTGGCATTACCCGCCAACCAGGTGATCTGCAAGCTGTGTCATCTGCCGATGGAGCAGACTGGTGCAGAGCTGGAGGCGCACTTGCTGGCCGATGCCGAGCGACTGTTTCCGTTTCCGCTGGAGGACCTGGCCCTGGATTTTCAGGTGCTAGGGGCGTCTCGCGTGCAACCGGGATGCGCCGAGGTGATGGTGGCCGCATGCCGGCAAAGTGCGTTGGCGTCTCTGGAGGCCATCGTCGATGAGGCAGGGTTGCAGCTGGAAGCCGTCGAGGTCGATAACATCGCCCTGTGCCGCATGTTGCCTCAGGGGTGCTTCGAAGGCTCGGCATTACTGCGTGTAGAGGCACATGGTGCAGTTCTTTATGACTGGCATCCCGGTCGGCCCAGCCAGCGTCGTGAATTGCAAACGCAGGGGCAGAAGGGGATGGGGCCGCTGTCGGAGGCGCTGCATGCGCTGCTTGCCGATGAGCATCTGCCTGCGGGCCTGTGGATAACCAGCAGTTGTTCGCTGGATCCTGACTGGCTGCAAAGCCTGGGCCGTCAACTGAAAACGACGTGCCGGTATTTGCCTGGCCGGGCCGGGCTTGAGCATGTCGACGGGTCGATGCTGCTGGCTTGCGCCCTTGCTTATGGAGGATTGCGGCCATGATGCGACTGAACCTGCTGCCTTGGCGTGAGCGGCAGCGCCAGGCCACGCTTCGGCGTTTTCGCTCCCGGTTGGTCGCTGGCGCCATTCTGGCGCTGTGCGCGGTGATGCTGGTCGACCAGCTGGCCCGCCAGCGCGGGCAGCAGCAGGCGCTGTCCAACACCCGGCAACAGGCCGCGCTTGAACGCTTGGCCGAGCAATTGCGGCCGTTGGATGATGTGCGTGCACAGCATCAGGCGCTGCTGGAGCGTTTGGCTGCGCTTGAGCGTTTGCGCGCTCAGCAGGGCATTCTGGGTGATGTGTTCACTGACCTCGAAGGGGCGCTGCCGATGGGCGTGCAGCTCCTTGACCTCAGCCTGGAAAACGGCCACTTGCAGCTGGCCGGGCTGGCTACCTCCGGCGCCGTGGTTGCGCAGTTCATGCGCGACCTGGAACATTCGCGTGTTCTGCTCGACCTGGAGCTCAAGCGCATCAGGAGCGTGCCGGGTGGCGATGAGTTTCTGTTGGTCGCGCGCGTTTCGGCGTTCTGGTCGTGAATGTGGCGCCGATCTTTGCCTGGCTGGCGGTCGCCGAGCACTCCAGGCGTATCAGGTGCCTGGCGCCAGCCATGGCCGCTGTGCTGGTGTTCGGTCTGGGTTGCGCGTTGCGCCTGCCGGCAGCGCTCCAGCAACAGGCACAAGAGGCGTCCAGGCAAGCCTCATTAGATGAACAGCAGTCAGCCAGCACGGCGAAGCTGGTCGAGCTGGAGCAACTGCGGGCAGCTCTGATTGTTACCGAGCAGGCGTTGCTGGAGGCTCACTGGCACCTGGCCAGCGGGGAGGGCATGAGCGACGTGCTCGGCAGCCTGGCTTCGTCGGGGCATGCGCACGGCCTACTGGTCGAGCGGTTCGATGTGCATGAAAGCGAGCCGCAGGCAGGCTACCGCAAAACACCCCTGGAGGTGCAGGTGATGGGGCCTTACACGGCTTTGCGTCAATGGCTGCACGACTGGCTGGGCCAGGCGCGTCTGCTGCGCAGTGGCGACATCAACCTTTCTATTGTCGAGGGGCAGCCAAGGCTTTTGCGCCTGCAACTGCGTGTAGAGGCCTTCGAGGCTGTCGCGCCGGTGCCGGCACCCGAGGCGTTTGCACGCACCTCGGCCAGGGCCGCCACACCAGAACCCGTGGTCGACCCTTTCACACCAGCAGCAAGACGAATGGCAAGCTTTGGGCTGGGCAGTGTGCCGTTGGCACAACTGGAAATGGTCGGCAGCCTGTCGCGCGGGATGTCGCACGAGGCGCTGCTGATGGCGGCTGGCAGGCTCTATAGGGTTCGGGCAGGCGAGCGTTTAGGGCGTAACCACGGTGTGGTGGAGCGGGTCGACCAAGACCAGGTCGAGGTCCGCGAACGGCTATTCATGGCGGGGGTGTGGCACGAGCGCACAGCGTTCATCACCCTTGCAAAGCGCCTGGGCAAGGAGGCCCCGGACCGGAATGAAAATGTTGATGAAATGGGTGTTGGCAGCCCTGCTGCCGATCCCGCTGGCGTCGGCGATGCCTTACCAGGGTGAGCCCCTGTCGTTGAACTTCCAGGATGTGGAAGTGCGCTCGGTGCTGCAGGTGCTGGCTGATTATGCGGGCGTCAACCTGGTTGCGGGTGACGACGTACAAGGTAACGTCACGTTGCGTTTACAGGATGTACCTTGGGATCAGGCACTCGACCTGGTGTTGCGAAGCAAGGGCCTGGCCCGGCGGCAGGAGGGTAATGTACTGCTGGTGGCACCTGCGGCAGCGTTTGCCGCGCAGCCGTTCGATGCCCCCTTGGGGCTGGAGCCGAATGCTCAGGTGCAGCCGCTACGCCGTGAGCTGATACCAATCCATCATGCCAAGGCCGCCGAGCTGGTTGATCTATTGCTGACCAGCCTGGCGGATGACGGCACCCTCACTGCCAGGGGCAGCCTGACTGTCGACGAGCGCACCAATACACTGGTGGCGTACCAGCCCGCCGACCGCCTGGCGGAACTGCGGCAGCTGGTTGCGCAACTGGACGTGCCGGTGCGCCAGGTGGCGATCGAGGCGCGTATCGTCGAAGCCAACGTCGATTACGAGAAAAGCCTGGGGGTGCGCTGGGGCGGGCCGTTGTATAGCGAAAACCTGCGGCCGGGCCAGGAGCTGTTTGTCGATCTTGGTGTGGAGCGTGCGGGCAGTAGTCTCGGCCTGGGCCTGCTGCGTGGCGACCTGTTGCTCGACCTGGAGCTCAGCGCCATGGAAAAAAGCGGCAACGGCGAGATCATTTCGCAGCCCAAAGTGGTAACGGCCGACAAGGAAACGGCCAGGATCCTCAAAGGCACCGAGGTGCCCTACCAGGAAACCAGTCAAAGTGGCGCCACCTCGGTGTCGTTTCGTGAAGCCTCGCTGTCGCTGGAGGTGACACCGCAAATCACCCCGGACAACAAGGTGATCATGACCGTCAGGGTGACCAAGGACGAGCCGGATTACGTCAATGCCTTGAACAACGTACCGCCGATTCGCAAGAACGAGGTCAATGCCAAGGTTCGCGTGGCGGACGGTGAAACCATCGTGATTGGTGGCGTGTACTCCACTTCGCAAAACAATGTGGTCGACAAGGTGCCATTTTTCGGCGATCTGCCGTATGTTGGGCGGCTGTTTCGACGCGATGCATTACAAGAGAAAAAATCCGAGCTGCTGGTCTTCCTGACTCCGCGTATCATGAGTGACCAGGCGATTGCTGTGAGTCGTTGATTCTGTGCGAAATTTGATACTTGTGGGGCCCATGGGCGCTGGTAAAAGCACCATTGGACGCCTTTTGGCCAAAGAGCTGCGCCTGCTGTTCAAGGATTCCGACAAGGAAATCGAACTGCGATGCGGCGCCAATATCCCGTGGATTTTCGACAAGGAAGGCGAGCCGGGTTTTCGTGATCGCGAGCAAGCGATGATCGCCGAACTGTGCGCGCTTGATGGCGTGGTCCTGGCCACCGGCGGCGGCGCGGTGATGCGCGAAGCCAACCGCCAGGCATTGCACCAGGGTGGTCGGGTGATCTACCTGCACGCCTCGGTGGAGCAGCAGGTTGGCCGTACCGCACGCGACCGCAATCGCCCGCTGCTGCGCACCGCCAACCCCGAGGCGACCTTGCGCGCCCTGCTGGAAGCGCGCGACCCGCTCTACCGCGAGATCGCCGACCTGGTGGTGGAAACCGACGAGCGGCCGCCGCGCATGGTGGTGATCGACATTCTCGAGCGCTTGCAGCAGTTGCCGCCCCGTTAACCCGGGACTATTCTCGGCCACCAGCGCCGAGGCGAGGTTCAACGTTACCGCGCAGGTTGCCCGTACGGCGCCGCGCCTAAGTACATTGTGGGGATACATGCAGACACTTAAGGTCGACCTGGGCGAGCGTAGCTACCCGATCTACATAGGCGAAGGCTTGCTGGACCAGCCCGAGTTGCTGGCGCCGCACATTGCCGGCCGGCAAGTCGCCATCGTTTCCAACGAGACCGTCGCGCCCCTGTATCTCGAACGCCTGACCAAGACCCTCGGCGCCTATTCGGTGCTGCCAGTGGTGCTGCCCGATGGCGAAGCCTACAAGAACTGGGAAACCCTGCAGCTGATTTTCGATGGCCTGCTGACCGCCCGCCATGATCGCCGCACCACCGTGGTTGCTCTGGGCGGGGGTGTGATCGGTGACATGGCCGGCTTCGCGGCCGCCTGCTACCAGCGTGGTGTCGACTTCATCCAGGTGCCGACCACCCTGCTGTCCCAGGTCGACTCCTCGGTGGGCGGCAAGACCGGTATCAACCACCCGCTGGGCAAGAACATGGTCGGTGCCTTCTATCAGCCCAATGCAGTGCTGATCGACACCACCAGCCTGAAGACGCTGCCTGCACGCGAGCTTTCGGCTGGCCTGGCCGAGGTGATCAAGTACGGCCTGATCTGCGACAAGCCGTTCCTTGCCTGGCTCGAAGACAATATGCAGGCCCTGCGCGGCCTGGACCCTGTGGCCCTGACCGAAGCCATTCGTCGTTCCTGCGCGGCAAAGGCTGCGGTAGTCGGGGCCGATGAGCGCGAGTCTGGCGTACGGGCCACGCTGAACCTGGGGCATACCTTCGGGCATGCCATCGAGACCCACATGGGCTACGGCGTGTGGCTGCACGGCGAAGCCGTGGCAGCGGGCACGGTGATGGCCCTGGAAATGTCCATGCGCCTTGGCTGGATCGACCAGGCCGAGCGCGATCGCGGAATCCGCCTGTTGCAGGACGCAGGTTTGCCGGTGGTGCCACCACAGGAAATGACCCCGGCGCATTTCATGGAGCACATGGCGGTCGACAAGAAGGTGCTCGACGGTCGTCTGCGTCTGGTGCTGCTGCGCCAGATGGGCGAGGCCGTGGTGACCGACGACTATCCGAAAGAGATTCTACAGGCCACGCTGTCGGCGGATTACCGCGCGATCGTGGCCCAGCTTTGAGGTTGTGACAGCGCAATGACCAGTTTGCATGCCGATGAGGCCTTTCTCGACCATTACCAGTTGAGCCACGATCCGTTCGCGCCCCGCGTGCCCGGCTTCAAGTTCTTCCCGGCCCAGCGCAAGCCCGTGCTTGGCCAATTGCACCATCTGGCACGCTATAGCCAGTTGATGCTGGTAGTCAGCGGCCCGCTGGGCAGCGGCAAGTCGCTGCTGCGCCAGGCCCTGGTGGCCAGCACCAACAAACAGGCGGTGCAGAGCGTTGTGGTGTCTGCCCGTAGTGCCAGCGATGCTTCCGGCATGCTGGCCCAGGTCGCCCAGGATCTGGGTGTGGACCAAGCTGAAGTGCAGGCGATTCTGTCCAAGGTGGTGCAGCTGGCACTCACCGGGCAGGAAGTGTATTTGCTGGTAGACGATGCGGAACAACTCGACGAGTCGGCACTCCAAGCGTTGCTGGAATTGGCGGCCGGTGTACCGGAAGGACGCCCGCATGTGTTCCTGTTCGGTGAACCGTCACTGATTGCCGGGCTGGATGAGCTCAATATCGAGGAAGAACGCTTCCACATCATCGAGCTCGCCCCCTACAGTGAAGAGGAAACCCGCGAGTACCTGGAGCAGCGTCTGGAAGGCGCGGGCCGGGGCATCGAGGTGTTCAGCCGTGAACAGATCGTCGATATCCATGAAAACTCCGACGGTTGGCCTGGCAACATCAACCAGGTCGCCCGTGACACTTTGATCGAAGCCATGATCGCCAGCCGCTCAACGGCCAAGCGACCATCCATGGGGTTCAAGATGCCTAAAAAACATGTGCTCGCGCTGTCCGCTGTGGTCGTGGTCGCCGTTGGCGCCGCGGTGTTGATGCCCAAGAAAGGCGACAAGGCGCCGGCCGATGCGCCAGCCGCCCAAGCCCAGTTGCCGCTTGGCGAAGGCAAGCAAGGTGCTGCCATCGAGTTCTCTGGCTCGTCCCAGCCGATGCCACTGCCTTTGGTGGGCCAGTCCCAGCCGGTGATGCGCGAACCGCTGGCCCAAGCCGCAGGCATGGGTGAAGGTGAAGAAGGCAGCCCGGCAGGTGATACCGCGCTGCAGCCTGGCAACCCACCGCCAACCGTGACCACCATTGCTCCGCCGCAAGGCGTGCCCGCCGGCCCGGCACCTGCGCCTGCCCAGCCCGTCGCCAGCGTGCCTGCCCAGCCTGTGCAGCCGGTGGCACCTGCGCCGAAGCCCGTCGCAACCCAACCGGCCAAACCGGTTGCACCTGCCAAGCCTACGCCAGCACCGACCCAGGTTGCCGTGGCCAAGCCAGCCGCCAAACCGGCTGAAAAACCAGCGGCATCCGGTGGTGGCAGCGGTGGCTGGTACGCCGGGCAAAAGCCGGGTAACTATGTGGTGCAGATCCTCGGCACCAGCTCCGAGGCTTCGGCTCAGGCGTACGTCAAGGCCCAGGGTGGCGACTATCGCTACTTCAAGAAAAACCTGCAGGGCAAGCCGTTGTACGTCGTGACTTATGGCAGCTTCGCCAGCCGCGATGCAGCGGTTGCGGCAATCAAGAACTTGCCAGCGAAGGTCCAGGCTGGTAAACCTTGGCCACGTACCGTCGCCAGCGTCCAACAAGAGCTGGCCTCGGCCCGCTGATACCTTCCGGGCGGCATCACCCCGCCGCCCAGTAGCTAAGCGAATTCTAGCTTTCGACTAGCCTGCTGCGTTTTAACGCGGCAGGCTTTTCTGTCCCAGACTGCCGGCCACAAGCCTTACTTGCAGTCATGGCTGAAACGCTTCAGACTCGAGCCAAGCTGCTATCACGGCGCATGGCGCAAAAGCATTCAAAATTGCGACATAAATTTTCAATGGTGAGACATGAAAATTTGTGGGCATCGCTGTCGCTGTGCAACAATGGTTTTCCATGGCCACCGCAAAAAAGCTGGCGTTTGATCGGCGTGGATGGTAAGTGGTTGTTAAAAAAGAGATTTGCCTCCGTTGAGAGGTGAACCTGGTGAGAATGTGTCTATGAAAACAGGTCTGTACCATCCCGAAGAATTCAAGGACAACTGTGGTTTTGGCCTGATCGCCCACATGACGGGCGAACCGAGCCACCACCTTCTGCAAACCGCCATGCAGGCGCTGACCTGCATGACCCACCGCGGCGGCATCAACGCCGACGGCAAGACCGGTGACGGTTGCGGTCTGCTCATGCAGAAGCCCGATCAATTCCTGCGTGCCGTGGCCCAGGAGCACTTCGCCGTCGAGCTGCCGAAGCAGTACGCCGTCGGTATGGTGTTCTTCAACCAGGACCCGGTCAAAGCTGAAGCCGCCCGCGCCAACATGGACCGCGAAATCCTCGCAGCCGGCCTGAAACTGGTCGGCTGGCGCAAGGTGCCGATCGACACCAGCGTGCTCGGCCGCCTGGCCCTGGAGCGCCTGCCACAGATCGAGCAGGTGTTCATCGGCGGTGAAGGCCTGAGCGATCAGGAATTCGCGATCAAGCTGTTCAGTGCCCGTCGCCGTTCGTCGGTGGCCAACGCCCACGACGCCGACCACTACATCTGCAGCTTCTCGCACAAGACCATCATCTACAAAGGCCTGATGATGCCGCGCGATCTCGCGGCGTTCTACCCAGACCTGGGTGACGAGCGCTTGCAAACCGCGATCTGCGTGTTCCACCAGCGCTTCTCCACCAACACCCTGCCGAAATGGCCGCTGGCGCAGCCGTTCCGCTTCCTCGCCCACAATGGCGAGATCAACACCATCACCGGCAACCGCAACTGGGCCATGGCCCGTCGCACCAAGTTCGCCAACGACCTGATCCCCGACCTCGAAGAGCTCGGCCCGCTGGTCAACCGCGTGGGTTCCGACTCGTCGAGCATGGACAACATGCTGGAACTGATGGTGACCGGTGGCATCGACCTGTTCCGTGGTGTGCGCATGCTGGTACCGCCAGCCTGGCAGAACGTCGAGACCATGGACGCCGACCTGCGCGCCTTCTACGAATACAACTCCATGCACATGGAGCCGTGGGACGGCCCGGCCGGTATCGTCATGACCGAAGGCCGCCACGCGGTGTGCCTGTTGGACCGGAACGGCCTGCGCCCGGCACGCTGGGTGACCACCACCAATGGCTACATCACCATCGCCTCGGAAATCGGCGTATGGGGCTACCAGCCTGAGGAAGTGCTGGCCAAAGGCCGTGTCGGCCCGGGTCAGATCCTGGCCGTGGACACCGAAACCGGCCAGATCCTCGACACCGACGCCATCGACAACCGCCTGAAGTCGCGTCACCCCTACAAGCGCTGGCTGCGTCAGCACGCCACCCGTATCCAGGCGACGCTGACCGACGACCAGGGCGTGGCCAGCTATGACGCTGACCAGCTCAAGCAATACATGAAGATGTTCCAGGTCACCTTCGAAGAGCGTGATCAGGTGCTGCGCCCGCTGGGTGAGCAGGGCCAGGAAGCTGTCGGCTCGATGGGTGACGACACGCCGATGGCCGTGCTGTCGCAGCGTGTGCGTTCGCCGTACGACTTCTTCCGCCAGCAGTTCGCCCAAGTGACCAACCCGCCGATCGACCCGCTGCGCGAAGCGATCGTGATGTCGCTGGAAATCTGCCTGGGCGCCGAGCGCAACATTTTTCAGGAGTCCCCGGAGCACGCTTCGCGGGTGATCCTCAGCTCGCCGGTCATTTCGCCCGCCAAGTGGCGTTCGCTGATGAGCCTGGAGCGCGAAGGTTTCGACCGCCAGCTGATCGACCTCAACTATGAAGAGGGTGTCGGCCTGGAAGCGGCCATCCGCAATATCGCTGACCAGGCTGAAGAAGCCGTGCGCGCTGGCAAGACCCAGCTGGTGCTGAGCGACCGCTACATCGCCCCGGGCAAACTGCCGGTGCACGCTTCGCTGGCCGTGGGTGCAGTGCACCACCGCCTGACCGAACAAGGCCTGCGTTGCGACAGCAACATCCTGGTGGAAACCGCCACCGCCCGCGACCCGCACCACTTTGCCGTGCTGCTGGGCTTCGGTGCCTCGGCTGTTTACCCGTACCTGGCTTATGAAGTGCTGGCCGACCTGATCCGCACCGGCGAAGTACTGGGCGACCTTGACGAAGTCTTCAAGTACTACCGCAAGGGCATCTCCAAGGGCCTGCTGAAGATCCTGTCGAAGATGGGTATCTCCACCATCGCCTCGTACCGTGGTGCGCAGCTGTTCGAAGCCATCGGCCTGGCCGAGGAAGTGGTCGGCCTGAGCTTCAAGGGCGTGTCCAGCCGTATCAAGGGTGCGCGCTTCGAAGACCTGGAAAGCGACCAGAAGCTGCTGGCGGCCGAAGCCTGGAGCGCGCGCAAGCCGATCCAGCAAGGCGGCCTGCTGAAGTTCGTTCACGGTGGCGAGTACCACGCTTACAACCCGGATGTGGTCAACACCCTGCAAGCCGCCGTGCAGCAGGGCGACTACGCCAAGTTCAAGGAATACACCACGCTGGTCGACACCCGCCCGGTGTCGATGATTCGCGACCTGCTGAAAGTGAAAGTGGCCGACCAGCCGCTGCCGCTGGAGCAGATCGAACCGCTGGAGGCCATCCTCAAGCGGTTCGACTCCGCCGGTATCTCGCTAGGTGCCCTGTCGCCGGAAGCCCACGAGGCGCTGGCCGAGGCCATGAACCGCCTGGGCGCGCGCTCCAACTCCGGTGAGGGCGGTGAAGACCCGGCGCGCTACGGCACCCTGCGCAGCTCCAAGATCAAGCAGGTGGCCACCGGTCGCTTTGGCGTGACCCCGGAATACCTGGTCAACGCCGAAGTGCTGCAGATCAAGGTAGCCCAGGGCGCCAAGCCCGGTGAGGGCGGCCAGCTGCCAGGCGGCAAGGTCAACGGCCTGATCGCCAAGCTGCGCTATGCGGTACCGGGCGTGACCCTGATTTCGCCACCACCGCACCACGACATCTACTCGATCGAAGACCTGGCCCAGCTGATCTACGACCTCAAGCAGGTCAACCCGCAGGCGCTGGTGTCGGTCAAGCTGGTGGCGGAAGCCGGCGTGGGCACCATCGCCGCTGGTGTGGCCAAGGCCTATGCCGACCTGATCACCATCTCGGGTTACGACGGGGGTACCGGTGCTTCGCCGCTGACGTCGATCAAGTACGCCGGCGCCCCGTGGGAACTGGGCCTGGCCGAAACCCACCAGACCCTGCGTGGCAACGACCTGCGCGGCAAGGTGCGGGTACAGACCGACGGCGGCCTGAAAACCGGCCTGGATGTGATCAAGGCGGCCATCCTTGGCGCCGAAAGCTTCGGCTTCGGTACCGCGCCAATGATCGCCCTGGGCTGCAAGTACCTGCGCATCTGCCACCTGAACAACTGCGCCACCGGCGTAGCCACCCAGAACGACAAGCTGCGCAAGGATCACTACATCGGCACCGTCGACATGGTGATCAACTTCTTCACCTTCGTCGCCCTCGAGACCCGTGAATGGCTGGCCAAACTGGGCGTGCGCAGCCTGGGCGAACTGATCGGCCGTACCGACCTGCTCGACGTATTGCCAGGCGACACCGAGCGCCAGCAGTACCTGGACCTGTCGCCGCTGCTGGGTAGCTCGCACATTCCGGCTGACAAGCCACAGTTCTGCGAAGTGGACAAGAACCCGCCGTTCGACCAGGGCGAGCTGGCCGAGAAGATGGTGGAAATGGCCATGCCGGCCATCCGTGACCAGGCTGGTGGCGAGTTCAACCTCGACATCTGCAACTGCGACCGTTCCATCGGTGCGCGCGTGTCGGGTGAAATCGCCCGCCTGCACGGCAACCAGGGCATGGCAGCGGCGCCGATCACCTTCCGCTTCAAGGGTACTGCGGGCCAAAGCTTCGGTGTGTGGAACGCCGGTGGCCTGAACCTGCACCTGGAAGGCGACGCCAACGACTACGTCGGCAAGGGCATGACCGGTGGCAAGCTCACCATCGTGCCGCCAGCCGGCAGCCCGTTCGAAACCCAGCACAGCGCCATCGTCGGCAACACCTGCCTGTACGGTGCCACCGGCGGCAAGCTGTTCGCCGCCGGTACTGCTGGCGAGCGCTTCGCTGTACGTAACTCCGGCGCCCACGCTGTTGTCGAGGGCACTGGCGATCACTGCTGTGAATACATGACCGGCGGCTTTGTCTGCGTGTTGGGCAAGACCGGTTACAACTTCGGTTCTGGCATGACTGGCGGCTTCGCCTACGTGCTCGACATGGACAATAGCTTCGTCGACAAACTCAACCACGAACTGGTGGAAATCCAGCGTATCAGTGGTGAAGCGATGGAGGCCTACCGCAGCCACCTGGCGCGCGTCCTTGCCGAGTATGTGGAAGAAACTGGCAGCGAGTGGGGGCGTGAGCTCTCGGAGAACCTGGACGACTACGTGCGGCGCTTCTGGCTGGTGAAGCCGAAGGCAGCCAACCTGAAGCAACTGCTGTCCAGCACCCGTGCCAACCCGCAGTAAAAACAGCTGCAAGTGGCAAGCCTCAAGCTGCACGTAAAGGCAGTACGAGGTTTGCCCGGCTTAAGTGATCGTCTTGCGGCTTGCAGCTTGTAGCTTGCAGCTGCTGTAAAGAGGTTTTGAAAAATGGCTGAACGTCTGAACAACGACTTCCAGTTCATCGAAGTGGGCCGCAAGGACCCGAAGAAAAAGCTGCTGCGCCAGCGCAAGAAAGAGTTCGTGGAAATCTACGAGCCGTTCAAGCCGCAGCAGTCCGTGGACCAGGCGCACCGCTGCCTGGGCTGCGGTAACCCGTATTGCGAATGGAAGTGCCCGGTACACAACTTCATCCCCAACTGGTTGAAGCTGGTTTCCGAAGGCAACATCCTGGCCGCCGCCGAGCTGTCGCACCAGACCAACACCCTGCCGGAAGTGTGCGGCCGCGTGTGCCCGCAAGACCGCCTTTGCGAGGGTGCCTGCACCCTGAACGACGGCTTTGGTGCGGTGACCATCGGTTCGGTGGAGAAGTACATCACCGACACCGCCTTCGCCATGGGCTGGCGTCCGGACATGTCCAAGGTCAAGCCAACCGGCAAGCGCGTTGCCATTATCGGCGCCGGCCCTGCTGGCCTGGGCTGCGCCGACGTATTGGTGCGTGCCGGCGTGACCCCGGTGGTGTTCGACAAGAATCCGGAAATCGGTGGCCTGCTGACCTTCGGCATCCCCGAGTTCAAGCTGGAAAAAACCGTGCTCAGCAACCGCCGCGAAGTCTTCACCGGCATGGGCATCGAATTCCGCCTGAACACCGAGGTGGGCAAGGACGTCACCATGGAACAGCTGCTCGCCGAGTACGACGCCGTATTCATGGGCATGGGTACCTACACCTACATGAAGGGTGGCTTCCCGGGCGAGGACCTGCCAGGCGTGCACGACGCGCTGGACTTCCTGATCGCCAACGTCAACCGTAACCTGGGCTTCGAGAAGTCGCCTGAAGACTTCGTCGACATGCAGGGCAAGAAGGTCGTGGTGCTGGGCGGTGGTGACACCGCGATGGACTGCAACCGCACGTCGATCCGTCAGGGCGCCAAGTCGGTGACCTGCGCCTATCGCCGTGACGAGGCCAACATGCCGGGTTCGCGCAAAGAGGTGAAGAACGCCAAGGAAGAGGGCGTGAAGTTCCTCTACAACCGTCAGCCTATCGCCATCGTTGGCGAGGACAAGGTGGAAGGCGTGAAAGTGGTCGAAACCCGCCTTGGTGAGCCGGATGCCCGTGGCCGCCGTAGCCCCGAGCCGATCCCGGGTTCTGAAGAGATCCTGCCGGCCGATGCCGTGGTAATCGCCTTCGGCTTCCGCCCAAGCCCGGCGCCGTGGTTCGAGCAGCATGGTATCCAGCTGGACAGCCAAGGCCGCGTAGTGGCGCCGGAGAAAGGCAAGTTCAAGCACCAGACCAGCAACCCGAAAGTGTTTGCCGGTGGCGACATGGTGCGCGGTTCGGACCTTGTGGTAACGGCCATCTTCGAAGGGCGTACCGCTGCTGAAGGCATCCTGGACTACCTCGAAGTCTGAAATCATTTAGATTTTGTATACAAAATCTATTGATCCAGGACATACCCATAGAGAAAAGGCACGGCAATGAGCCGTGCCTTTTCTTTGTGTGTCTGAGAAAATGCCCGCACTATTTTTCCGGATGCCGACATGACTGCCCTGAAGAACGATCGTTTCCTGCGTGCACTGCTCAAGCAACCCGTAGATGTCACCCCGGTGTGGATGATGCGCCAAGCCGGCCGCTACCTACCGGAGTACCGCGCCAGCCGCGCCAAGGCCGGTGACTTCATGAGCCTGTGCATGAACCCGCAGTTCGCCTGCGAGGTCACCTTGCAGCCGCTGGACCGCTACCCGCTGGACGCGGCGATCCTGTTCTCGGACATCCTCACCATCCCTGACGCCATGGGCCTGGGCCTGTACTTCGAAACCGGCGAAGGCCCGCGTTTCAAGAAGGTAATCAGCACCCCGGCCGACATCGAAGCGCTGCCAATCCCCGACCCACAGAAAGACCTGGGTTATGTGATGGACGCGGTCAGCACCATTCGCCGCGAGCTCAACGGCCGTGTGCCGCTGATCGGCTTCTCGGGCAGCCCGTGGACCCTGGCCACCTACATGGTCGAAGGCGGCTCGTCGAAAGACTTCCGCAAGACCAAGGCCATGGCCTACGACAACCCGCAAGCCCTGCACCTGCTGCTGGACAAGCTCGCCCAGTCTGTGACCAGCTACCTGAATGGCCAGATTCTGGCCGGTGCCCAGGCTGTGCAGATTTTCGACACCTGGGGTGGCAACCTGTCGGCGGCGGCCTACCAGGAATTCTCCCTGGCCTACATGCGCAAGATCGTCAGCGGCCTGATCCGCGAGCACGAAGGGCGCAAGGTGCCGGTGATCCTGTTCACCAAGAACGGTGGCCTGTGGCTGGAAAGCATTGCCGACGCCGGTGCCGACGCATTGGGCCTGGACTGGACCTGCGAGATCGGCGACGCCCGCCGCCGCGTGGGTGACAAGGTGGCCCTGCAAGGCAACATGGACCCGACCGTGCTGTACGCCAAGCCCGAGGCCATTCGCCAGGAAGTGGCGCGCATTCTGGCCAGCTATGGCAAGGGTACTGGCCATGTGTTCAACCTGGGCCACGGCATTACACCGGAAGTCGACCCGGAGCACGCGGGTGTATTCATCAACGCCGTGCATGAGCTGTCGGCGCAGTATCATCAGTGATCTGAAGGCTGAAAACCCGAGCCCGGCCCTGTGCCGGGCTTTTTGTCGCATTAAGTTTTAATTCAGCGATCGTCGCTAATCTGGTCCCATCGAAACCCAAACAGGACCCGATTCTCATGAAAGCACGTTACCTCGCCCTGATCCTCGCCCCTCTGTTTAGCACCGGCGCACTGGCTGCGACCTATACCGGCCCCGGCGCTCAGTCGGTCACTACTGTTGCCGCTGCCAACGATGCTGCCGATGACACCCCTGTTGTGCTGCAAGGGTTTGTGACCAAGAAGATCAACAACGACGACAAGTACGAATTCAAGGACAACACCGGCACCATCACCGTCGAGATCGATGACGAAGACCTGCCGCCGACGCCGTTCAACGACAAGACCAAGGTCAAGTTGACCGGTGAGGTGGAGAAGCACCTGATGAGCCGGGAAGTGGATGTGGATATTGTCGAGATCATCAACTGAACCGAGGGCCTATTCGCGGGTAAACCCGCGAATGGCCCTCAAGCCGTTTTCGGTGGAAGCTTGCTCAGGTGCAACGCCACCAGCAACGCCACCGCCAGCAAGCTGCCAATGAACAGCCCGATGCCATTCCAGCCCCCCTGGTGCCAGAACACCCCGCCCGCAGTACCCGCCACGCTCGACCCGGCGTAATAGCTGAACAGGTACAGCGACGAGGCCTGCCCCTTGGCCTTCAGCGCCCGGCGGCCGATCCAGCTGCTGGCAACCGAGTGCGCGCCAAAGAAGCCGAAGGTGAACACCAGCATGCCGACGATCACCATGGCCAGCGGGCTGGCCAGGGTCATCAGCAAGCCACCTGCCATCACCACGATACTGGCCCAGAACACCTTGCGCCGGCCCAGCTTGTCCGCCAGTGCGCCGACCTGTGCCGAGCTGTAGATGCCAGACAGGTACACCACCGACAGCAGGCCGACCAGCGCCTGGTTCATATGGTAGGGCTCAGCCAACAGGCGGTAGCCGATGTAGTTGAACAGGGTGACGAAGGCCCCCATCAGCAGGAAGGCTTCAAGGAACAACCAAGGCAGGCCGGCATCCTTGAAGTGCATGACAAAGCCGTCCAGCAGGCTGCGCGGGTTCATCAACTGTGGGCGGAAGTTGCGCGATTCGGGCAAGACCTTCCAGAACACCAGCGCGGCTACCAGCGCCAGGCCGCCGATGGTCAGCATCGCTGTGTGCCAGCTGACGAAGTCGATCAATACGCCCGTGATGAGCCGCCCACTCATACCGCCAATCGCGTTGCCCCCGATGTACAGGCCCATGGCCAGGCCGATGTGTTGCGGGTGGATCTCTTCGCTGAGATAAGTCATTGCCACTGCCGCCAGGCCACTCAACGACAGGCCGACCAATGCGCGGGTGACCAGTACCAGCTCCCAGCTCGGCATCACTGCGCTGGCCAAGGTGGAGAGGGCGGCGCAAACCAGGGCAAAGACCATTACCGGCTTGCGCCCAATGCGGTCAGAAATGGGGCCGGTGATCAATAGGCCGAACGCCAGCATGGCGGTGGACACCGACAGCACCAGGCTGCTCTGCGCCGCATTGATGGCAAACTCCTTCGACAGCAACGGCATCATCGGCTGCACGCAGTACAGCAGGGCGAAGGTGGCGAAGCCGCCGCTGAATAGCGCCAGCACAGTCTTCATGAAGGCGGGGGTGCCTTTCTCGATCCACATTTCGTTCAGGGGGGCAGGTTCTGGTTCGGCTGGAAGGGGGGCTACAGCAGTTTTCACGGGCGGGTACCTCTGGCGCAATGAAAAAAGCATATAGCTGGCTAATGATTAGATCCAATATATTGTTCGACCTATTTAAGATGTTTTTCGACTCATTCGGAGCTGATCATGGAACTGCGCCATCTGCGTTACTTCATCGCCGTGGCCGAAGAGCTGCACTTTGGCCGTGCCGCCCAGCAACTGGGCATTTCGCAGCCGCCGCTGAGCCAACAAATCCAGGCCCTGGAGCAGGAGCTGGGGGCTCGCCTGTTCGAGCGTACCAACCGTCGGGTGGAGCTGAGCGAGGCGGGGCGGTTATTCCTTGAGGAAGCGCGTCAGGTGCTGGCGCAGGTGGAGAAGGCGGCCGATGTGGCCCGGCGTGCTCAGCTGGGAGAACTGGGTGAAATGAAGATCGGCTTTACCTCGTCTGCGCCCTTCACCTCGAAGATCCCCAAGGCCATCCATGCCTTTCGCCAGCGTTTCCCGGCGGTGCATCTGAACCTCAAGGAAATGAGCAGCCGCGATGTCGCCGAAGGGGTGTTCGACGAGTCCATCGAAGTCGGGTTGATGCGGCCGATGCCGCTGCCTGAAGGTTTGCAGGTCACCGAGTTGTTTCGTGAGCCGCTGGTGGCAGTCATCAATGCTTCGCATCCGCTTGCCGAGGGCACTGAACAGGGTGTGCACATGGCGGCGCTGGCCCATGAGCCATTCGTGTTCTTCCCACGCAGTTATGGCAGCGGCTTACATGCGCAGTTGCTGAGCCTGGCGCGTCAGGCAGGTTTCAGCCCGCACTTTGCCCAGGAGGCGGGGGAGGCGATGACCATCATCGGGCTGGTGTCGGCGGGGTTGGGGGTGTCGGTGTTGCCGGCGTCATTCCAGCGCATGCGCATCGAGGGGGTGGTGTACCGCACCTTGCTGGATGAAGGGGCGATGTCGGCGGTTTGGCTGGTGCAGCGCGAGCGCGGCAATTCGGTGATGGCCAAGGCGTTTGCCGAGCTGTTGACGGGGCAGGTGGTCGGCCAGGGCTGATGCCGGTCAAATGGCACTGGCCATTGCCGCAGTGCCGCCACATACTCGGGCATTCGTTGAAACACGGAGGTCAATCATGCGGCGCGTGGTGTTCAATCAGAAAGGTGGCGTGGGCAAGTCGAGCATTGCCTGCAACCTGGCGGCGGTCAGTGCCAATGAAGGCTATCGGACCCTGTTGATCGACCTGGATGCCCAGGCCAACTCGACCCAGTACCTTACCGGCCTCACCGGCGAGGACATCCCCATGGGGATTGCCGACTTCTTCAAGCAAAGCCTGTCCAGCGGGCCGTTCAGCAAGAAGAACAAGGTCGATATCTACGAAACCCCGTTCGACAACCTGCATGTGGTCACTGCCACGGCAGAACTGGCCGACTTGCAACCCAAGCTTGAGGCCAAGCACAAGATCAACAAGCTGAGAAAGCTGCTGGACGAGCTGGACGAGGACTACGAGCGGATCTACATCGATACACCGCCGGCGCTTAATTTTTATGCGGTTTCTGCACTTATTGCCGCCGATCGCGTGCTGATTCCCTTCGACTGCGACAGTTTCTCGCGTCAGGCGCTGTATGGCCTGCTGGCGGAAATCGAAGAGCTCAAGGACGACCACAACGAGGGCCTTCAGGTTGAAGGTATCGTGGTCAACCAGTTCCAGTCCCGCGCCAGCCTGCCGCAGCAGATGCTCGACGAACTGCTGGCCGAAGGCATGCCGGTGTTACCGGTGTACCTGGGCAGCTCGGTGAAGATGCGTGAATCGCACCACGCCAGCCTGCCCCTGATTCACCTGGAGCCGAAGCACAAGCTGACCCAGCAGTTTGTCGAGTTGCATGATTTGCTGGAGGAGAGAGGTTAGACGTCTGTTAGGTATCAAGGCTGCCAGGTGCCTGGCGCAGCATTTTCGGCGCCTGTGAAATCGAGCGCCGCCCGCGCGGCGCTTCGCGGGACAAGCCCGCTCCCACATCTGTTTCCGGCCAGTCCCTCCTGTGAGTTCACCGCTGTCCGCCTTGTTTGTTCCATTCGATATCGAACGTTACGCAGCTACCCTTCACCCATCTCCCGCCATATACCAAGGGTGCGCGCGCCTATAGCACAGGAGTAATTGGCCAGAAACAAATGTGGGAGCGGGCTTGTCCCGCGAAGCGCCGCGCGGGCGGCGCTCGATGCCACAGCCGCCATCCTGCTAAAGGCATGCACCAGAAAACACACCTAAACCCCTTGGCTACGCACCCACTCCAGCAACGACTGAAGTGGAAACGCCCCGGCCTGGCGGCTGACTTCGCGGCCGTTCTTGAACAGCAGCAGGCTGGGGATCGAGCGGATGCCCAGTTGCCCGGCGAGGTTGCGGTTGGCTTCGCTGTCGAGCTTGGCCAGTCGGCAACGGCCAGCCAGCTGGCGGGCAGCCTGTTCGAAGGTGGGGGCGAAGGATTTGCACGGGCCGCACCAGTCGGCCCAGATGTCGACCAGCAGCGGCAGGTCGCCTTTGATCTGGCTGGCGTAGCTGGCTTCGGTGAGCTCGAAAGGAGTGCTCAGCAGCACGTCTTGTTTGCAGCGCCCGCATTTCGGGGCGTCACCCAGGCGCTCGGCGGGCAGGCGGTTGAGGCCGTTGCAGTGGGGGCAGGGGATTACCAGTGGGTCGGACATATCAATTCCTTGTGTTGTTTTTGCCGGCCCTATCGCCGGCTGAGCAATCATCAATCAAGAAGAGCAGCTGATTTCCAGATGCTTGCCCCATTCCGGCGGTCGCTCAGCGTAGGCTTGCATGCCGGCTTGTTCCTCGAACGGCCTGGTCAGCACCTGATGCAACCGCCGCACTTCACTGTAATCCCCCGCTTCGGCCGCTTCGATGGCTCTCTGGGCCAGATAATTACGCAGCACATACAGCGGGTTCACCGCATGCATCCGTTCACGGCGCCCTTCGGCATTACCGGGTTCACGCTCACAGCGGGCCAGATAATCTGCGCCCCAGGCATCGAAAGCGGCCAGGTCGATAAAATCATCGCGCACTAGGTTCAGCGCCTCGGCAACCGGCTGTTCGCCCAGCTTTCGGAAGAACAGGCTGTAGTCCACACCACCCCGCTGCATGCACTGCAGCAGGCGCTCGACCAGCGCCATGTCGTCATCCTCGGCAGTGGTCAGGCCCAGGCGGCGGCGCATGAGGTCCAGATAATGGGCCTGGTACAGGGGCAAGAAAAGCCCCAGTGCCTCCTTCAGGGGCTCCACCTCGATCACCGTGGTCAGGGCCTGTGCCAGCGCGCTGAGGTTCCAGTGGGCGATGGGCACCTGGTTGGCGTAGCTGTAGCGGCCACGGTCGTCGGAGTGGTTGCAGATGAAGTTGGCGTCGAAGTCATCGAGGAAGGCGTAGGGGCCGAAGTCGAAGGTGATGCCCAGGATCGACATGTTGTCGGTGTTCATCACCCCGTGGCAGAAACCATAGGCCTGCCAGCGGGCGATCAGTTCGGCATTGCGCTCGACGATGGTGCGGAACATGGCCAGGTACGGTTGCTCGGCATCCTGGCATTCAGGGTAGTGCTGCTGCAGTACATGATCGATCAGCACGCGCTGCTGCTCGGGCTGTTTGGTGTAGTAGAAGTATTCGAAATGGCCGAAGCGCACATGGCTCTGCGCCAGGCGGGTGAGCATGGCAGCGCTTTCGCGGGTTTCGCGCCATACCGGGGTGCTGGAGCCGACCACGCACAGCGCACGGCTGGTGGCGATGCCAAGGGCGTGCAGGGCTTCGGAGGCCAGAAACTCGCGGATCGACGAGCGCAGCACAGCGCGGCCGTCGCCCATGCGCGAATACGGGGTCTGGCCGGCCCCCTTCAGGTGCAGGTCCCAGTGTTCGCCTTTGTCGTTGAGCACTTCGGCCAGCAGCAGGCCACGGCCATCGCCCAGGCGCGGGTTGTAGGAGCCGAACTGGTGGCCGGAATACACCATCGCGCGTGGGTCGGCTTCTTCCCACAGTTTGTGGCCGCTGAACAGCTCGGCGAACACCGGTAGGTCGGCCTGGGCGGGGTCGAGGTCGAGCAGCGCCATGGCCGACTCGCTCGCAACGACCAGGCGCGGGTCTGCGATGGGTTCTGGCAGGACCTGGGTAGAGAACGCATCGCCCAGGCGGGCGAAGCGGTTGTCGAAGGTGAGTTGGTCGAGGGCTTTCACGGGCTGCTCCTGAGATTCAGCACAGAATAAAGCATTCGAGCCCACTCAGGCCGGTGCAGTGCCATCCGGTTTGGGCTGCTCCATCGGAATCAACTGCTGTTTGCCGCCGTTGGGGTCCATCAGGAATACCTCGACCTGGCGCACCGAGATCTTGATGTTGTGCGCCTTGAACTCGCGGCTGATGTAGCGGTTGATCTCGTCCAGCGTCGGGTTGCGGTCGCCCAGGTCGCGTACGTGCATGCGCAGTTCGTGGTCCAGCGAGCTTTCGCCGAAGTTGAGGAAGTACACGATCGGTTCAGGGTCCTTGAGCACCCGTGGGTTCTCATGCGCACCTTTGAGCAGCAGGTCACGTACCAGGTCCAGGTCGGAGCCGTAGTCGATGCCCAGTTTCAGCGTCACCCGGGTAACCGTGTCGGTCAGCGACCAGTTGATCAGCTGGCCGGTGATGAAGGTCTTGTTGGGGACAATGATGTCCTTGCGGTCGAAGTCGGTGATGGTGGTGGCGCGGATGCGGATCTTGCTGACCGTGCCGGACAGGTTGCCGATGGTGATGGTGTCGCCAATGCGCACCGGGCGCTCGAACAGGATCATGATGCCAGAGATGAAGTTGGCGAAGATTTCCTGCATGCCGAAGCCCAGGCCCACCGACAGTGCAGCCACCAGCCATTGCAGCTTGTCCCAGCTCACCCCCAGGGTGGACAGGGTGCTGACGATACCGACGCCGACGATGGTGTACGACAACAGCGTGGTGGTGGCGTAGGCGCTGCCCTGGGCCAGGTTCAGGCGTGACAGCACCAGCACTTCCAGCAGGCCCGGCAAGTTGCCGGCCAGGGCGAAGGTGATACCGACGATCACCAGCGCACCCAGCAGGTCGCCAAGGCTGATCGGTACCATGCTGGCGGCGGCGCCGGTGCCGCTGGTGTATTCGTAGAGGACGAAGTTGTTGAGGTAGGCGAACACTGAAATCAGGTCTGCCCACACCCAGTACAGGCCGGCGATGAAGCCGCCGAGCAGGGCCAGGCGAATCAGGCGCAGCGATTGCTGGTTGACCTGCTCGATGTCCAGCGTCGGCTCTTCGGTGATGACTTCGCCATCCAGCCCTTCCTTGGCCGCCGCCCGCTTGCTCAGCGCCCGCTGGTAGGCCAGGCGCCGTGCCGCGACCGACAGGCCACGCACGAATGCAGCCTCGATCACCAGCCAGAACAGCAGCAGGTACAGGGTGTAGATCAGCCGGTCGGTGAGTTTCAGTGCGGTGTAGTAGTAGCCGAAGCACACGGCGACGAACAGGGCGATGGGCAGGGCGGTGAAGGCCACGCCCACTGCCTTGCGGAACAGTGAAGTGTCGCGGTGTGCCGGGCTGCTGAGCAGCAGGCGGCTGAGCAGCCAGGCCATCAGTGCGTAGCACGTCAGCACCACGCCGATCCCCAGCACGTCGTCGGCCAGCGCCGAGGGCTGGTGCTCGGCCACCGCCACCACACCGACCAGCGCCAGCACCACGGTGCCCAGGCGGCGCACCCAGCCGCGCAGGAACTCGACCTGCGGCTTGTGCCAGCGGAAGTGGATTTCGGCCACGCCACCGGGGGCGAGGATGCGGTAGGCGGTGTAGAACACCAGCCAGGCCTGGGCCAGTTGCCAGAGGGCGGCGCCCAGGTTGGCGTTCTGCCCGCGGGCGTCGATCTGCAGGGCGTAGCTGCACAGCGCCAGGCCAAGGCTGACCGGCATTGCCAGCAGGATATTGATGAAGATTGCCTGGGGCGTGTGCCACTGGCTGTCACGGCGGAAGTGGCCGATGTCCTGGTGTACCTTGCCCAGCCGTTGGTACAGGTACTTGCGCCGCCATAGCAAGGCGCCAATCACCAGCAGCAATGGCAGGAACAGCAGCGGGCGCTGGCTGAGGCCGTCGGCCAGTTCTTTCAGGCCCGAGCCCCACGGCAGGTTGGCGACCTGGTCGGCCAGGCGCTCTGGCACATAGCTCAGCCAGTCCCAGTCCAGCGGCTTGTTGCTGGGGATCCAGAACATCTGCTCGTCGAGGGTGGTGCGCAGGCTCTGCGCGGTGCCCAGCAACTGCTTCTGATTGAGCTGCAGGGTGATCGATTCGTTCAGCAGCGCCGACAGCTCGCGGTTCAACCGCTCCAGCAGGTCGCTACGGTTGATGGCCACTTCCAGCAGGGCCTTGCGCAGTTGAGGCGTCACCTCTTCCTGCGGTTGGGCAGCCAGCAGCTTGTCGACGTAAGTGACCGGGCTGCTCATTTGCTCGCGCTGCTGGTTGACCTCGAACTGGTACAGGCGGGTGTCGGCGATCTGGTCGGCCAGGTCGCGGTCGACCTTCAGGTGCGGCAGGGTCTGCTTCTGCTTGTAGAGGATCTTGGACAGCAACAGGCTGCCCTTGAGCACGTTGATCTGCTCGTCCAGTGCCTGGTCGGCCTGGGTCAGGCTGTCCAGTTGCTGTTTGGTGCGCAGGTTCTGCTGGGTCAGTTCGTTCAGGCGGTCGGTACTTTTCAGCAGGTAGTCGGAAAGCTTGAGGTTAAGCGCGCTTTCGGTGGCCAGCAGGCTGCTGCCGCCGGCCTTCTGGGCTTCGATGGACTGCTGGGTAACCGCCTCCTGAGACTGGGCCAGGCGCTTGTCGTTGATCAGGGTCTGCAGGTCCTGGATTTCCTGCTCCAGGCGCGTAGCGCGTTCGATCAGCAGGTCGTGGCGGGCGTTGCCCAGGTCTTGCAGCAGGCTGTTGCCGGCCAGCTCCTGGCGGCGCAGCAGGGTCAGCGCATTGAGCGAGGCCAGCTCGGCATTGAGCTGGTTGCGCTGGTCGGCGTTGATGGATTTGCCGCCGTCCTTGCCGGTTTTCAGGATGTTGTTGATCTGCTGGGTACGGGCCTGGCTGTTGCTGATTTCGGCCTGGGCGCGTTCCGGGCGGGTTTGTGAATTGATGATCAGGCTGTTGGCTTCGGACAGCGCCTTTTGCAGCTCGCCCTGCTGGGTGTTGCGTTCGTTGAGCATTTGCTCAAGCTGCGGCACGCTCAGCGTGGCATAACGCTGGGCGACAGGCTGGGGCTTGCTTTCCTTGAGCCTGGCGAGCTCTTTCTGGCTGTCGCTGGTTTCTTTCGGGGCCCCGGCCAGCTGCTGCTTCAGCGCGGCAAGTTTCTTCTCGCTGTCTTCCTTGCTGGCGAGCTGGCTCAAGGTCTGTTCGAGCACCTGCTGCAGGGCCTTCTGGTCGGCCTCAGGCAGCTTGCGCTCAGCGATCTTGTCGAGGCTGTTCTGGATGCTGGCGGTGGTCGGCGCCTCTGCGGCAGTGGCCGCAAAGGAAAGGGACAGGCACAGCCCGAGCAGGGCTGTGCGAAGGTACACGCGCAGGGACATAGGCAGACTACTTGTGGATCCGGCAGAAACGAAGTTTAGAGGAACAATCCTGGTCCGGGTCGCGTTCCTTCGGGGAATCTGACGCCCACTTTCTGGATCTTGTTCCCGTCCATGGTCGCCACGGTCCAGATCGTGCCATGCCATTCGACCTGGTCACCTACTACTGGAGCGCCTCCGACCTTTTGTCGGATGAACTGCGCCAACGGCATTTTCGCGTCCAGGCCATCGAGTTTCAGGCCGTACAACGCTGCCACTGCGCCCAGTTCGGCATCGCCTTCGAGCACGAAATCGCCGAAGAAACGCAGGTCCAGGCCACGCTGTGGCGCCTGGCTGAACAGTTTGCCCAGGGCCGGCAGGTTGTGCTCGTGGCCGATCACGCAGAGCATGTCGCCTACTTCCAGCACGGTACTGCCCGACGGGTGCAGCAGTTGCTCGTTACGGAACAGGGCGGCGATCCGCGTGCCTTCGGGCATTTTCAGCTCGCGCAGGGCGGCGCCGATGCACCATTTTTCGGCACCCAGGCGGTACACGAACAGCTCCCACTCGCTGGTGATGTGCACTTCCAGGGCAGAGCGGGAAATCGGTGCCGGGTCTGGCGGTACGGTCACTTTCAGCAGCTTGGCCATCCACGGCAGGCTGGTGCCTTGCACCAGCAGCGACACCAGCACGATGAAGAACGCCAGGTTGAAGAACAGCTGGGCGTCCGGCAGGCCGGCCATCAGCGGGAACACCGCCAGAATGATCGGTACCGCGCCGCGCAGGCCGACCCAGGAAATGAAGCCTTTCTCGCGGCCATGGAAGGCCTTGAAGGGCAGCAAGGCAGCGACCACCGACAGCGGCCGCGCCACCAGGATCATCCACAGCGCCAGGCCCAGCGCCGGCAGGGCGATGGGCAGCAGGTCGTGCGGGGTGACCAGCAGCCCCAGCACCAGGAACATGCCGATCTGGGCCAGCCAGGCCATGCCGTCGAGCATGTGCAGGATGCCGTGGCGGCTGCGGATCGGCTTGTTGCCCAGCACCAGGCCGCACAGGTAAACGGCGAGGAAGCCACTGCCGTGCAGGGCGTTGGTCAGCGAGAACACCACCAGGCCACCGGCCACCACCAGGATGGGGTACAGGCCGCCGGCCAGGTTGATGCGGTTGACCAGTTGTAGCATCAGCCAGCCACCGCCCAGCCCCAACAGGCCGCCAATGCCGAATTCGCGCAGTAGATGGCCCAGCAGGCTCCAGTGCAGGCCAGTCTGGCCGCTGGCGATCATGTCGATCAGGGTGACAGTGAGGAACACCGCCATCGGGTCGTTGCTGCCCGACTCGATTTCCAGCGTAGCGGTAACCCGCTCGTTCAGGCCTTTGCCGCCCAGCAGCGAGAACACCGCCGCAGCGTCGGTAGAGCCGACGATGGCGCCGATCAGCAGGCCCTGGATCAGGCTGAGGTTGAACAGCCAGGCGGCGACCAAGCCGGTGAGGGCGGTGGTGATCATTACCCCGACCGTGGCCAGCGACAGCGCCGGCCACAGTGCCACGCGAAAGCTTGCCACCCGTGTGCGCAGGCCACCGTCGAGCAGGATCACGGCCAGTGCCAGGTTGCCCACCAGGTAGGCGGTGGGGTAGTTGTTGAAGATGATGCCGCCACCATCCACACCGGCGACCATGCCGACGGCGAGGATGATGACCAGGATAGGGATGCCCAGGCGCGACGACAGCGAGCTGACCAGGATACTTGCACCCACCAGCAATGCGCCGATCAGGAACAGGCTATTGATGGTGCTTGCATCCAAAGGCAGGTACTCCGAAACAGCGGGGGAAGGGACGTGGTAGCGGATTTTTCAGCAAAAGCTAGCAGGTCGCGTGCCAATCGATTCTAACCTGAGGCTGATGCGGGCTGTAAAGCGATACCGCACTGTAGTTACGGCTTGCGGATGTAGTGGTGCCCCCCACAGTCAGGCAGCCGAGTAACATGAACGATAAACAACGCCTCCCTCTTGCCCAGGTGGCCCAGCGCCTGCTCGGGCAATTTCCAGATCTGCACGGCATGGCGCGCGAGGCGGCGGGCCATGTGCTGCGCCACCAGCTGGGATACTGGCTGGACCCGGACACGCTCTACTGGCATGAATTCAAGTCAACGGCCAACAGCCCCCGCAGCTACACCGGCTGGCGCCACCGTGGGCCGCCGCGGCGGTCGCTGAGCCTGACCGAGCTGGTTATCCAACGCTTCAGCCCTCAGCAGCAGACTGCTGCCGATGAGTTGAGTGTCTACGGCGGTTTCTACCGGGTGGATGCCAGCCATAGCGATTATGACGAGCGTAACGAAGTGCGGCTCGACCCGCAGGCGATGCTGAAGGCGTTCTGGCAAATGGATTTTGCGGGGCGCTACAGCGAGGCACTGAGCCGTTTTCGCGAGCAGCGTGGCGAAGATTACTGCGTACTGGCCCGCGCTCGCTTTCTTGCCGCTGTCGGTCAATCCGTGCTGAGCGAACCTGAGCGGCGTGAACTGCTGGCGGCAACACTCCGTGTGACGAAGCTGCCGAGTAGCCTGAAAGCCTTGCGCGAGGATTACCCTGCAAATGCCCGGGGTGGCTGGTGTGCGCTGTCCGGCCATGCCCCTGATGCCAAGCCACTGTTCCTGTACACGCTCAAGACCGGTAGAGCGTGCGCTTTTCTACCCGCTGCGCAGGATGTGCTGCTGGTATTTGGCGGCCGCCAGGCGTTACAGGCTTGGATTGCAGCGCATGCTTTTTCGAATGACACGCAGCGGCAAGCTGTTGTGGGTGACCTGTTCATTCGTGTTCGTGAGATGTTCATGGATGCGCTGGTCCATGAGGCCCACGAACGGCTGACCACCAATGCACAGCTGCGCAAGGCCGAATGGCTGGCTGGGTTGCAGGCTGCAAGCATGTTGATTGCGCCGATGGCGCCACTGGGTTGGCCAGTGATCCTGACGTCGCTCGGGCTTGGCACTGCGAGCCTGGCCCTGCACCTGGACCGTGCGCTCAATGGCAAGGCGGCCTGGCGCACGGCTGCCTGGTGGGCGGTGGTTGTGGATGTGCTGTTCATTCTGCTCGATGCGGCAATGCTGCGTGCCAGTGAGCTGTTCACCGATGCCCGCCTGCCGCCACGCGTGGCAGGCCAGGCGCAAACCGTCGTTGCCAAGGTGGACTGGGCGCGCTACATGGCACCGGCTGCAGACGAGTTGCTGGCCATGTCGGATCAGGCCTTGGCTCGCCAGGCCGCTTTGCTTGGAGCGGTGCCTTGGGCCGATCTCGACAGCGTAGGTGCCGGCGGTGCTTATCTCGATGCTTTCAGTGAGCCCTACCCGGTTTACCGCGATGAGCATGGCTTTGGCTCGGCCGCCATTGCCGAATACACCAGCTCGCCGGAGCGCTACAACAACTTGTGGCAAGGTTTGCCTTTGGAAGGCTCGCGTGCAGAGAGCATCCAGCGCAGCCACGACCTTGCACATGCGCTTGGGCAATTAGGCTTGAACAATCAAGTGCGGCTGTACCGTGCGGCGTCCGGCCTGCGTGGTTCTGGCATACCGACGACGGGCGAGGGTGCCCTTGCAGTGGGCGACGTGTTGGTGACCAGCGATTTCACGTCGTTCACAGAAAACCCTTATGCCCTGTGGGAGGTGTTCAACGACCCGCAGACCCAGGCGAGCGGAAAGGGGGCTTTTGGCGACAATGCGTTGGTGTATGTGCTGGAGCCGGGTGAGAACGTGCAGGCAATGCCGATCGGGCCGTTCTCAAGGCGTCCGGACGAGGCGGAGTCGCTGATGATGCCGGGGCGTTATTTGCAGGTTGAAAAGCTGACGCCGGTGAAGGGAGGCAATCATCGCTTCATGGAAGTGTGCCTGAAGGCACTGGCGCGGGCGCCGGAGGGGGCGAGGGTGCGTGAGATGCGCACGGGGGCCTTGTTCGACCGTCAGGTGATGGCTGAACGATTGGGTGTGGAGGATGACGGGTTGATGCGTACGTTTTTTGCGGTACCGACGTGACACATCTTTGATGTCAGCCAATCAAGTGATTTGGGGCTGCAAAGCAGCCCCATTAGTACTGCTGTCAGCCTTGCTTCACTTCACGCATCGGCTTGCCCTTCACCGGTGCATCGCCCGCCACGTAGTACTTGGCGGTGCTGCGCGGCAGCGGCTTGCGTCCACGGATCTTGTCCGAGATTTTCTCGGCGATCATGATCGTGGTGGCGTTGAGGTTGCCGGTGATGATCAGCGGCATGATCGACGCATCGACCACACGCAGGCCCTTCATGCCGTGCACACGGCCTTCGCCGTCGACCACTGCCATGTCATCGGTGCCCATCTTGCACGAGCAGGACGGGTGGAAGGCAGTTTCGGCGTGCTCGCGGATGAACTTGTCCAGTTCTTCGTCGGTTTGCACGTGGGCGCCCGGGCTGATTTCGCGGCCACGGTACGGGTCCAGCGCCGGCTGGGCCATGATTTCACGGGTCAGGCGGATGCCGTCACGGAATTCCTGCCAGTCCTGCTCGGTGGACATGTAATTGAACAGGATGCTCGGGTGTTGGCGCGGGTCCTTCGATTTGACCTGGATGCGGCCGCGGGCAGGGGAGCGCATGGAACCCATGTGCGCCTGGAAACCGTGTTCCTTCACGCCATTGGAGCCGTTGTAGTTAATGGCCACTGGCAGGAAGTGGTACTGAATGTTCGGCCATTTGAATTCAGGGCGGGTACGGATGAAACCGCCAGCCTCGAACTGGTTGCTGGCGCCGATGCCGGTGCCGTTGAACATCCACTCGGCACCGATGGCCGGCTGATTCCACCACAGCAGCGAGGGGTACAGCGACACCGGCTGGGTGCAGGCGTACTGCAGGTATAGCTCCAGGTGGTCCTGCAGGTTTTCGCCAACGCCCGGCAGGTCGTGCACCACCGGGATGTCGAGGCTTTCCAGCAGGGCACGCGGGCCGACGCCGGAACGTTGCAGCAGTTGCGGCGAAGCGATGGCGCCGGAGCTGACGATCACTTCCTTGCGCGCACGGGCTTCAACGCGCTCTTCGCTGTCGCCGACCAGGTAGGTCACGCCAACGGCGCGCTTGCCGTCGAACAGCACGCGGTCACTCAGGGCGTGGGTGACGATGGTCAGGTTCGGGCGCTTCTTGGCCTGGTCCAGGTAGCCACGGGCGGTGCTGGAACGGCGGCCGTTCTTGGTCACGGTACGGTCCATGGGACCGAAGCCTTCCTGCTGGTAGCCGTTGAGGTCTTCGGTGCGCGGGTAACCGGCCTGCACGCCGGCTTCGATCATGGCGTGGAACAGGGGGTTGTTGCCCGCTTTTGGCGTGGTCACGCTGACCGGGCCTTCGCCGCCGTGATAGTCGTTCGGGCCGATGTCGCGGGTTTCGGCTTTACGGAAGTACGGCAGGCAGTCCAGGTAGGTCCAGTCTTCCAGACCTGGCAGTTCTGCCCAGCCGTCGAAGTCCATGGCGTTACCGCGGATGTAGCACATGCCGTTGATCAGCGACGAGCCGCCCAGGCCCTTGCCGCGGCCACATTCCATGCGGCGGCCGTCCATGTACGGCTCCGGGTCGGTCTCGTAGGCCCAGTTGTAGCGGCGGCCCTGCAGCGGGAAAGCCAGTGCGGCTGGCATCTGGGTGCGGAAGTCGAAGCGGTAGTCGGGGCCACCGGCTTCCAGCAGCAGTACGGTAACGCCGGCGTCTTCGGTCAGGCGGGTCGCCAGGGTGTTACCGGCGGAGCCTGCGCCGACGATGATGTAATCGAATTCTTGGGACATGAAAGTACCCTCGTGTTGGCGGTGATCAGGGAGCGGGAACGCCCGCGCACGGCGGCACGGGCGTGGCTGGACTGGGCCTTAGAAGACCGAGTTGTAGCCGCCCAACTCGACCTGGACCGACTTGATGCGGGTGTATTGAGCCAGCGAGCTGACGCCGTTCTCACGGCCGACGCCCGACTGCTTGTAGCCACCGACCGGCATTTCGGCCGGCGATTCGCCCCAGGCGTTGATCCAGCAGATACCGGCTTCCAGCTTGTGGATGATGCGGTGGGCGCGGGTGATGTCGTTGGTGCACACACCGGCGGCCAGGCCGTACTCGGTGTCGTTGGCACGACGGATCACTTCTTCTTCGGTTTCGTAGGTGAGGATGCTCATCACCGGGCCGAAGATTTCTTCCTTGACGATGGTCATGTCGTCGGTGCAGTCGGTGAACACGGTCGGGGCCACGAAGGCGCCCTTGGCGAAGTCACCGGCAGTCAGACGCTCGCCGCCGCACAGCACGCGGGCACCTTCTTCTTTGCCCTTGGCGATGTAGCCCAGCACGTTTTCCATGTGCGGGAAGCTGACCAGCGGGCCGAAGTTGGTGTTTTCGTCTTCTGGGTTGCCAACGCGAATGCGGGCAACGCGCTCGGCGATCTTGGCTTCGAAAGCCGCTTTCATCTGCGCAGGGATGAACACGCGGGTGCCGTTGGTGCACACCTGGCCCGAGCTGTAGAAGTTGGCCATCATGGCGATGTCGGCGGCCTTGTCCAGGTCGGCGTCGGCGCAGATGATCAGGGGCGACTTGCCGCCCAGTTCCATGGTCACTTCCTTCAGCGACGAGCTGGACGCGCTGGCCATGACCTTCTTGCCGGTGGTGGTGCCGCCGGTGAAGGACACTTTTTCAATGCGTGGGTGCTCGGTCAGCCAGGTGCCGACTTCGCGGCCGCTGCCGGTCAGGACGTTGAACACGCCGTTTGGCAGGCCGGCCTCGGTGTAGATCTCGGCCAGTTTCAGGGTGGTCAGCGAGGTGACTTCCGACGGCTTGAAGATCATCGCGTTGCCAGCGGCCAGGGCCGGGGCGGACTTCCACAGGGCGATCTGGATCGGGTAGTTCCAGGCACCGATACCTACGGTGACGCCCAGCGGCTCGCGACGGGTGTAGACGAAGGACGATTCGCGCAGCGGGATCTGCTCGCCTTCGATGGCCGGTACCAGGCCTGCGTAGTATTCCAGCACGTCGGCGCCGGTGACGATGTCGACATAGCGTGTTTCGGAGTACGACTTGCCGGTGTCCAGGGTTTCCAGCATGGCCAGCTCGTCGTTGCGCTCGCGCAGGATGTCGACGGCGCGGCGCAGGATGCGCGAACGCTGCATGGCAGTCATCGCTGCCCAGACTTTCTGGCCGCGCTCGGCGCTTTCCACAGCCTTCTCGACGTCAGCCTGGGTGGCACGCTGTACGTGGGCGAGGACTTCGCCGGTGGCCGGGTTGATGGCTTCGAAGGTGGCATCGCTGCCAGCGTCGACGTAAGCGCCATCAATGTAGAGTTTTTGCGTTCCGAAACGGGCCATAGTGTCCTCGCAAGTGCAGTGTGTGGTTTGGCTTGCGCGTCACGCTCCAGCCGGGTTGGCAAGGGCCGTGCGCGGTTGTTCAGCGGCCTGGTCGTTTGTACCCAGGGTGTGCTGTTTAGCCAGTTGTAGATCCATGTATTCGTAAGCAATCCGTATCGCCTGGTCGGTGTCGAATGCATCACCCGACAGGGCACCACGCAGCCACAGGCCATCGATCAAAGCTGCCAGGCCGCGGGCTGCCTTGCGCGCATGGTAGAGCGGCAAGGCGCGGCGGAACTGGCAGCACAGGTTGGAATACAAGCGGTGGTCGTTGATCCGCTGCAACCTGTGCAAATCGGGCTGGTGCATGCTGGAAGCCCAGAAGGCCAACCAGGTTTTCATTGCCGGGCCGTTCACCTGGCTGGCATCGAAGTTGCCCTCGATGATCACTTTCAGGTGGGCGCGCGGGCTGTCGTCCTTCAGGGCCTGGCGACGTGCTCGAACACCTTCGTTGAGCATGTTCATGATGTAGCCCATCGTCGCTGCAATCAGGCCGTTCTTGTCCCGAAAGTAGTGACTGATGATGCCGTTCGACACACCGGCCAAACGGGCAATCAGCGCAATGCTGGCGTCCCCCAGACCGACCTGATCGACCGCCTGTAACGTGGCTTCGATCAACTGCTGGCGGCGGATGGGTTGCATACCGACCTTGGGCATCTTGCTATCTCCTCAGGCCTGCGAGCAGACGACGGGCGGCTGACTCGGCGAAGGCCAGTCTATTTTGTTTTGATTGAACGTTCAATCAATAAAGAATAAGCTCTGCGACAATTTGTGCCATTGACAGTTTTTCAGGCGGTCGAGAAGGCACGAGTTGACACCCCAGGAAATCGCGTAACCCCCGGAATACAAGGCGTTGACGGGCATGAGCGATGCGAAATGCAGATTTCGCCGTACGGTCACTGGCCCTGCGACAGGCCCTTGGAGCGGGCGGGGTGATCTGTGACGAATGCGCGCACCTCTGCCGAGGTGTGGCTTTTTCAGCAGGCCACCTGTCTGTTTTTTTGCAACGTATCGATTCGGGATCACGGTTTCCAGGGTGCTTTTATAACACCTGATGCAGTGGGGATATTCCACCAATTGCTCGGGAAAGACTGATTAGCCTCCACAGCCGCACTGCCCGGAGCATTCGTGCAATGAGTTCTGCCTCACTTACCAAGCCCCCCGCCGAGAGGGTACGGGTCAACCGCGTGGTGTTCTTCACCTCCGCGCTGATGATCCTTGTTCTGACTGCCTTGCTGATCGCTGTACCCGAAACCGCCGGCCAGGTGCTGGGCGTGGCCCAGAAATGGCTGACGCGCACCTTTGGCTGGTACTACATGCTGGTGATTTGCGGTTACCTGCTGTTTGTCGTCTACCTGGCCTTCTCCGACTACGGCAGCCTCAAGCTGGGCGGCAAGGACGACCAGCCGGACTTCAGCTACGGCGCCTGGGCCGGCATGCTGTTCTCGTCCGGTATCGGTATTTCGCTGCTGTACTTCGGCGCGTCCGAACCGCTGGACCACTACTTCAACCCACCGGAAGGCACCCCGGCCAGCCTCGAAGCTGCGCGCCAGGGCCTGCAACTGACCTTCCTGCACTGGGGCCTGCACGGCTGGGCAATCTATGCCCTGGTCGGCCTGGCCGTGGGTTACTTCGCCTACCGCCACAACCAGCCGCTGGCACTGCGCTCGGCGCTGTACCCGCTGGTGGGTGAGCGTTGGGTCAAGGGCGCTGCCGGCAACGCCGTGGACATCTTCGGCATGTTCGTGACCCTGCTGGGCCTGGTGACCAACCTGGGGATCGGCTCGATGCAGGTGTCTTCCGGCCTGGAATACCTGTTTGGCATGGACCACAGCAAGACCAACCTGCTGGTGGTGATCCTGGTCATGGCCGGTGTGGCCACCGTGGCGGCGGTTTCGGGTGTGGAAAACGGCATTCGCCGCCTGTCCAACCTGAACATCATGCTGTTCAGCGGCCTGCTGATCTTCGTACTGCTGGGTGGTGAAACCCTGCACCTGCTCAACGGCTTCGTGCAGAACATCGGTGACTACCTGAACGGCATCGTGCTGAAAACCTTCGACCTGTATGTGTATGAAGGCGAGGCGGGCAAGTCCGAGCGCTGGCTGGGCCTGTGGACCGTGTTCTACTGGGCCTGGTGGATTTCCTGGGGGCCGTTCGTCGGCATGTTCATTGCCCGTATCTCCAAGGGCCGCACCGTGCGCCAACTGGTGATGGGCGTGCTGCTGATCCCGCTGGGCTTTACCCTGGCCTGGCTGTCGATCTTCGGCAACACCGCGCTGGACCTGGTGATCAACCAGGGCGCCGTGGAGCTGGGCAAGACTGCGCTGGAACAACCGTCGATGTCGATCTACCAGCTGCTGGAATACTTCCCGGCGGCCAAGATCGTGATCGGTGTAGCGGTGTTTGTGGGCTTTGTGCTGTTCCTCACCCCGGCCGACTCAGGCGCGGTGATGATGGCCAACTTGTCGTGCAAAGGCGGCAAGGTCGACGAAGACGCCCCGCACTGGATGGTGGTGTTCTGGTCGGTGGTTATCACCCTGGTCACCATCGGCCTGCTGTTTGCCGGTAACTTCGAAGCCATGCAGACCATGGTGGTGCTGGCGGGCCTGCCGTTCTCGGTGGTGCTGGTGCTGTTCATGTTCGGCCTGTACAAGGCCATGAAGCAGGACGTGGCGGTGGAAAGCGAGCGCGCCGAGCTGGCCGCCCGTGGCCGTCGCGGCTTCAGCGAGCGCCTCACCCAGCTGGAGCTGCAGCCGACCCAGGCCGTGGTGCAGCGCTTCATGGACAAGCAGGTTAGCCCGGCGCTGAAAGAAGCGGCCGCGCAACTGCAAACCCTGGGCTTCGAAGTGGAAACCCGTGTTGGCCAGTCGCGCAACATGATGGGCCTGCGGGTGATGATGGACGAGGGTAACCCGTTCGTTTACGAAGTCAGCCTGGACGGCTACATGGCCGCGCCGAGCGAGGCGCCGGTGGAAGGCGAGCCGGAAGTGCGCCAGCGCTTCTACCGTGCCGAGGTGTACTTGCACGACGGCAGCCAGGAGTACGACCTGATGGGCTTTGCGCCGGAGCAGATCGTGCGTGATGTGCTGGACCAGTTCGAAAGCCACCGCCAGCTGTTGGGGCGTGTGTATAGCTGATTGCTGTTTAGGTAAAAGAAAACCCGCTCACCTGAGCGGGTTTTTTATTGGGCCGCGTTGTAGCCCCTGTTTCTCAGCGATTGGTGTAGCGGCCATTCTTGCCATGCCCAGGCATCGCTTGGTTGCTTCGCAGGGCAATCATTTGGCTGAGCTTGATCAGTTCGATGCCTTGGCCTCTGAGCTGTGGCAGTGCCCGCTCCAGCACATCGAGAGTCTGAGGATAAGGATGCCCGATCAACACAGCCGAACCCTGCTTGCGCGCCAGGGCGATGCCTTGCTGTAACTGCCCGCTGATGGCCTCGGTAGTGCGCACATCGTCGAGGAACACATCACGCGAAACGTGGGCCAGGCCGATGCGCTGGGCTTCGGCAGCCGCTACGGTGGCCGCGCTGGTGCGGCTGTCGACGAAGAACAGGTGACGTTGTTGCAACTCACCCATCAACCAGGCCATGGGCTCACGCTGGGCGGTCATCCGGCTGCCCATGTGGTTGTTGATGCCGGCGGCGAATGGCACCTTGGCCAAGGCTGCGTCCAACCTGCTGGCCAGGACCGGCAGCGGCAACTCGGGGTGCCAGGCATAGGGACCGGTCGCAGGGTCCATCGGCATGTGCAGGATCACCGTCTTGCCAGCTTTGTGTGCCTGACGAGCGAAATCGCTGGCATGCGGGGTGTCGGGCATGATTGCCATGGTCACCGGGCCGGGCAGGGCGAGGGTGCGGCTGTCCCGCTCGGTGCTCTGGCCCAGGTCGTCGATGATGATGCTCATGTAGGCCTTGTTGGCCGGTGCCGCTTGCGCGACCCCGGCCAACAGGCAGAACAACAGACACAGCAGATACCGCATAGGGTGAATCACTTGCCTGAGGTGATGTTCAGCCCTTTGAGCAGGCTCAGCGCCTGGCTCAACTGGAAGTCGTCATCCTGTGGGCGCTCTTTGCGCTTGCTGCTGCCGGTCGGGCGGTCGGCGCCGCCGTTGCCGTTGCCCAGGTGGCCCTGCAGGTCGGCTTCCTTGAAATTGTCGGTGTCGACTTCAGCGGTGAGCTTGGCCGGACGCACTTCGATATCGGGAACGATGCCCTGGGCCTGGATCGAGCGGCCATTGGGGGTGAAGTACAGCGCGGTGGTGAGTTTCAGGGCACGGTCGTTGGCCAGCGGCAACACGGTCTGCACCGAGCCTTTGCCGAAGCTGTCGGTACCCATCAGCACGGCGCGTTTCTGGTCCTGCAGGGCGCCGGCGACAATCTCGGAGGCCGAGGCACTGCCGCCGTTGATCAGCACTACCAGTGGCACGCCTTCGCTGGCGTCGGCCGGGTCGGCGGAGAAGCGCAGTTCGGAGTTGGCGATGCGGCCTTTGGTGTAGACGATCAAGCCCTTGGTCAGGAAGTGGTCGGCCACTTCCACCGCCGATTGCAGTACGCCGCCCGGGTTGTTGCGCAGGTCCAGCACGACGCCGCGCAGCTTCTTGCCGTTGTCCTTGCGCAGCTTGGCCAGGGCCTTGCCCACTTCGTCGCCGGTCTTGACCTGGAACTGGGTGATACGGATGTAGCCGTAGTCGTTTTCCAGCAGCTGGCTCTTCACGCTCTTGACCTGAATGACCGCGCGGGCCAGGGTCACGTCAAACGGGTTGCCGCCGTCGCGCACCAGGGTCAGGGTGATTTTTTCGCCAACCTTGCCGCGCATCTTGTCGACCGCTTCGGTCATGGTCTGGCCGCGGGTGGGGGCGCCGTTGATCTTGACGATCAGGTCGCCGGCCTGCACGCCAGCCCGGGAGGCCGGGGTGTCATCGATAGGCGAGACCACCTTGATGAAGCCGTCTTCCTGGCCCACTTCGATGCCCAGCCCGCCGAACTCGCCGCTGGTGCTTTCCTGCAGCTCCTGGAAGTCCTCGGGGCCGAGGTAGGCCGAGTGCGGGTCAAGGTTGCTGAGCATGCCTTTGATGGCGTTTTCCAGCAGGGTCTTGTCGTCCACTGGCTCTACATAGGCCGCCTTGATGCGGTCCATGACCTCGGCGAAGGTACGCAGCTCTTCCAGCGGCAGTGGCGCCTTGGCCGTGACCTCGGTGGCAGGCACTGCGGCGGCCTTGGCCGGCTCGGCAGCGATGGCCAGGGGCGCACCGACCGCCAGGGCGATGGACAGGGCCAGCTGGGTGAGACGAGGCGAGTGCAGCATGTCGAACGAACTCCTGATCCTGTAAGCGCTCCCTGGGGAGCATCGGCGCAGCACTCAGGCTACGCCGTAGAAATTTGACTAGCCCCGGCACCATTGCGAAGGGTCGGTCGGCCGGCCCTGCTGGCGGATGGCGAAGTACAAGCCTGCCGCGTCCTGGCCGCCGCTGTCGCCAACGGTGGAAATGGCTTCACCGGCCTTGACGATATCACCGGCGCTCTTGAGCAGGCTCTGGTTGTGGCCGTACAGGCTCAGGTAACCGTTGCCATGGTCGAGAATGACCAGAAGCCCTGCACCGCGCAACCAGTCGGCGAACACTACACGCCCGCCGTGCACCGCACGTACCTGGGTGCCTGGGTTGGCGCTGATCATCACCCCGTCCCATTTGGCACGGGCATCGCTGCCGCGGGCATCCCCGAAGCGTGCCAGCAATCGACCGTTGACTGGCCAAGGAAGTTTTCCCCGTGCGGAAGAAAATGCACCGCCATAGCTTGCGCCGTCGGTGGAAACCATCGGGCCGAGCGTGGTACGGGCCTTTTTCGGTGGCTCCACGGGTTCCTTGGCTTGTTCGCGGGCGGCGGCGGCGGCCAGGGCTTCCTGCTGGCGGCGCTTTTCCGCTTCCTGCTGGGCCAGCAAGGCTTTCTTGCGCGCTTCCTCGGCTTCGCGGGCCTGACGGGCCAGGGTTTCCTCGATGGTCTTGAGGACTTTGGACAGGTCGGCCTGGTCCTGCTCGCGGGCCTGCAACTTCTGGTCGCGGTCCTTCATGTCGCCATTGAGCTTGGCCAGCACCTGCTGGCGCTTGCCGCGCTCGGCTTCCAAGGCCTGGCGGCGGCTGTCGAGGTCGGCGCGCTGGGCCAGCAACTGCTCCTGCTGGGTGGCAATTTCCTGCTCGACGTTGCCCAGCTGGCGCAGGGTCTCGTTGAAGGTGCGCAGTTGTTCCAGGCGCGCCTTGCTGATGTAGTCGTAGTAGGTGAGGGTGCGGGCGAACTTCTCAGGGTTCTGCTGGTTGAGCAGCAGCTTGAGGTATTCCTCGCGGCCGTTGTTCTGGTAGGCCGAGCGGGCCTGGATGGCGATCAGCCGTTGTTGTTCAACGCGGGCGCTCTGGAGTTTTTTTTTCTCGGTATCAAGGCGCTCCAGATCGCCCTCGGTCTTTTTTAGCTCTTGCTGCAGCGCCTCCACCTGTTTTTCGAGGTTGCCGATGTCGGTCTCGGTGGCTTTGAGGTCCTTTTGCACACCGGCCTTTTCTTCCTGGAGCTTGCCCAGCGTCTTCTTGAGCTCGGCAATGTCCTGGCGGGTGGCGTCCAGTTGCTGCTGGGTCTGCGCACGCTCATCGGCGAAGGCCGGGCTGAGCAGGCAAGACAGGGCTAGGAGAATCAGGGCGCGAAGCATGGGGTTTGGCGTACCAAGGATGGAGACTGGCCTAGTATGCCCGCCCGGGCGGGCAAAAAAAACGCCTCGCTGCGGGTGCAGAGGGGCGTTTGTCCGGAATTCATGTGCAAAGGGGCTGCTTTGCAGCCCCAACCCACCGAATCAGGCGTCAACCAGGATCGAGGTGCCGGTCATTTCCACCGGCTTCTCAAGCCCCAGTAGCTTCAGCATGGTCGGTGCCACGTCGGCCAGCACGCCGCCATCACGCACTTTCACGTTGCGCTTGCCCACATAGATGAACGGCACCGGCTCGGTGGTGTGCGCGGTGTGCGCCTGGCCGGTGCATTCGTCTTCCATTTGCTCGACGTTGCCGTGGTCGGCGGTGATCAGCGCTTCGCCGCCCACCTTGTCCAGCGCTTCAACGATGCGGCCGACGCAGCCGTCCAGGGCCTCGACGGCTTTCACGGCCGCCTCGAACACGCCCGTGTGGCCGACCATGTCGCCGTTGGCGTAGTTGACCACGATCACGTCATAGCGTTGCTGCTCGATGGCTTCGACGATGCGGTCGGTCACTTCCGGTGCGCTCATCTCCGGCTGCAGGTCGTAGGTAGCAACCTTCGGCGATGGAATGAGGATGCGTTCCTCGCCTTCGAACGGCTCTTCGCGGCCGCCGGAGAAGAAGAAGGTGACGTGAGCGTATTTCTCGGTTTCGGCGATGCGCAGCTGGGTCTTGCCGTTTTTCGCCAGGTACTCGCCCAGCACGTTGTGCAGGCTGGCCGGGGCGAAGGCCGCAGGGGCCGGAATCTTGGCCGAGTACTGGGTCAGGCCGATGTAGGCCGCCAGTTTTGGCAGGCGGGCACGCGGGAATTCGTTGAAGTCGGCTTCGACGAACACGCGCGACAGCTCGCGGGCACGGTCGGCGCGGAAGTTCATGAAGATCACGGCATCGCCGTCTTCGACCTTGACCGCTTCGCCAACGCGGGTGGCCTTGACGAACTCGTCGCTCTCGTCGCGTGCGTAGGCCGCTTCCAGCCCAGCCAGCGCGGTGTCGGCGGTATATTCGGCGGCGCTGTCGACGATCAGGTTGTAGGCGGCGCTGACGCGGTCCCAGCGGTTGTCGCGGTCCATGGCGAAGTAGCGGCCGATCAGGCTCGCGATGCGGCCCTTGCCCAGTTTGGCGAAGGTGGCGTCGAGCAGTTCGATGGACGACTGCGCGCTGCGCGGCGGGGTGTCGCGGCCATCGAGGAAGGCGTGCAGGTAGATTTTTTCTGCACCGCGCTGCGCGGCCAGTTCGGCCATGGCCACCAGATGGTCCTGGTGGCTGTGTACGCCGCCATCGGACAGCAGGCCGAGGATGTGCACGGCCTTGCCGGCACTGGCGGCCTTGTCCACGGCGCCGGTGAGCACGGGGTTTTCGAAGAATTCGCCGTCACGGATGGCCTTGGTCACCCGGGTGAAGTCCTGGTACACGACGCGGCCGGCGCCGAGGTTCATGTGACCGACTTCGGAGTTGCCCATCTGCCCGTCCGGCAGGCCGACATCCATGCCCGAACCGGAAATGAGGCCGTGCGGCTGGCTGGCGCGCAGGCGGTCATAGACCGGTGTGTTGGCGGCGTAGATGGCGTTGTATTCGGGGCTTTCGCTGTGGCCGAAGCCATCCAGGATGATCAGGACCAGGGGTTTGGGCGTACTCGTCATCAATCAAACTCACGGTTGTTCAAAGATGATAAAGACACGCATTTTAGGGCAAATCCGCCACCAGCGGCGAATATTCGTCCTGTTGCCTGACCAGCGCGCCCGATGTAGCAACATGAAGGTACCTTTCCGGCCGGCCTGTCGGGCTTTGGTGGCACTGGGGGGCTGTGTATACTGGCCGGCATTTTCAATCGCCTGGAACACCGCTGATGGTTGCTCACCTGATTCAATTCGCGACAGATCACTACATCCTGGTTGCGATCTTCGTTGTTCTGCTGGTCCTGCTGCTGCTCAATGAAATCCGCCGTGGCGGCCAGAGCCTGAGCAACGGCCAGCTGACCGCCCTGGTCAATGCCGACAAGGGTCTGGTCGTCGACATCCGTACTTCCAAGGAATATGCCGCCGGCCACATCGTCGGTGCGATCAACATTCCGCAGGACAAGCTGGCCACCCGCATGAGCGAGCTGGACAAGCACAAAGAGAAGACCCTAATCGTCGTCGACGCAATGGGCCAGCAGTCCGGCACCCACTGCCGCGAACTGCTCAAGGCTGGCTACACCGCTGCCAAACTGAGCGGTGGCGTTTCCAGCTGGAAAGCCGATAACCTGCCCCTGGTGAAGTGATATGAAGCCCGTCATCGTCTATTCCAGCGACTACTGCCCCTACTGCATGCGCGCCAAGTACTTGCTTGAGAGCAAAGGCGTGGCGTTCGAGGAAATCAAGGTCGACGGCAAACCGCAGGTGCGCGCCGAGATGAGCCAGAGGGCCGGCCGTACGTCGGTGCCGCAGATCTGGATCGGCAGCACCCATGTCGGTGGATGCGATGACCTCTATGCCCTGGAGCGCGCCGGCAAGCTCGACGCGCTGCTGGCGGCCTGATTTGCACTGCATTCAAAAACATTAGGATAAGGATCTGCCATGACTGACCAACAGACCAACGGCGCTGCTGCAGAAGACAACAGCCCACAGTTTTCCCTGCAGCGCATCTACGTGCGCGATCTGTCGTTCGAAGCCCCGAAAAGCCCGCAGATCTTCCGCCAGAGCTGGGAGCCGAGCGTTGCGCTGGACCTGAACACCAAGCAGAAAGCCCTGGAAGGCGACTTCCACGAGGTGGTGCTGACCCTGTCGGTTACCGTCAAGAACGGTGACGAAGTAGCGTTCATCGCTGAAGTACAGCAGGCCGGTATCTTCCTGATCGCCAACCTGGATGCAGCTTCGATGAGCCACACCCTGGGTGCGTTCTGCCCGAACATCCTGTTCCCGTACGCCCGTGAGACCCTGGACAGCCTGGTGACCCGCGGTTCGTTCCCGGCCCTGATGCTGTCGCCGGTCAACTTCGACGCACTGTATGCGCAAGAACTGCAACGCATGCAGGAAGCGGGCGCTGCGCCGACTGTGCAGTAATCACTGCCGGTATCAAGAAAGCGCCTCTCGGGGCGCTTTTTTATTGCCTGTGCGGGCCTCTTCGCGGGGCAAGCCCGCTTCCACAATGGTTTGGCGTACACATTTAAATGTGGGAGCGGGCTTGCCCCGCGAAGAGGCCGTTCCTGCCCATGCATCAACTGCCGGCAAACGCATTCTGCCGCCACGCCTCATACACGGTCACCGCCACAGTGTTCGACAGGTTCAAGCTACGGCACCCAGGCCGCATTGGCAGGCGCAGGCGCTGCTCAGCCGGCAAGCTGTCCAGCACCTCGGCTGGCAACCCGCGGCTCTCTGGCCCGAACAGGAAGGCATCACCCGGTTGATAGGCCACTTCATGGAACGGGTGCGAGCCCTTGGTGGTAAAGGCGAACAGCCGTGGATTGCCCAGGCTTTCCAGGCATCCGGCCAGGCTCTCATGGCGCTTGAGCGTGGCATACTCGTGGTAGTCCAGCCCCGCACGGCGCAGGCGCTTGTCGTCCAGTTCGAAACTGATGGGTTCGATCAGGTGCAGGTGGCAGCCGCTGTTGGCGCACAGGCGAATGATGTTGCCGGTATTTGGCGGAATTTCTGGTTGAAAAAGGATGACGTGAAACATGCACGGCTCCAAGCGTGAAGATGACGGGCATTCTACCCCTGAACCGGACGTGCGTTCGAAGGCCTTCCCACGGATGATGCTGTCGCTGGCGATCGTTGGCGTCATGGTCGGGTTGATGATTGGCCGCCTGACAACGCCCGAAGAGCGGGTGTTGCAGCAGGTGGAGGTGGTGCAGGACGGCCTGGACCTTTGGTTCAATGAAGAACCGCAGCTGCACGGCGAGAACGTGGAAGGGACGGTTGCGTTGCTGTTCCAGGCCCAGGGCAAGGCCCAGCAAGGGCAATTGAGCCTGGCGGGGAAGCCAGTTAGCTGGCGGGTGCAGAAGAGCAAGGAAGGCTTGTTGCTGACAGTGGTGGCCGCGCGTCCCCTGCACGGCGAGTGGGCCGGTACAGAGGACGCTGGGCGTTGGCGTGTGCAGGTGAAGCTGCACGAATAAAAGAGGGGATATCCCGGCCTGCCTGTACCAGGGTCCCCAAAAGGGGTACTGCGTGTTGCGTGTAAAGGGGGGATGTCCCGGCCTGCCTGTACCGAGGTCCCCAAAACGGGCGGTGTTGCGAATAAAAGAGGGGTTCACCCGGCCTGCCTGTACCAGGGCCCCCGAAACTGGGTATGTATTAGGTATTGCAGGGGGCGTGCCAATTTTGCAAAGCCCGTAAATATTGGGCTTTGAGGGGTATTTGGCCGGTTTTTGAGGGGATTTGTGCCTTCCAGAGGTGCATTGGGCACAGGATCGGTGCATCGGTAGGCTGAAATGGCTGGGGCCGCAAAGCGGCCCCAGGGATCTTGCAGGATTACCGAGAGTTAGTGGTCGTCACCTTCCTCGTCATCACCGCCCGCCACATTCATCCCCAGCTCCTTGATCTTGCGGGTCAAGGTATTACGCCCCCAACCCAGTAAAAGCGCCGCATCCCGGCGCCGACCGGCGGTATGCTTGAGCGCCGTCTCGATCATGATCCGCTCAAAGCTCGGCACCGCGCTGTCCAGCAGGTTCGACTGCCCGCGCGCCAACGCCTGGTCGGCCCACTGGCGTAAGGCCTGCTCCCAGTTGGTGACCGGTGCGGCGTCCTGCGGCAGGTTTAGCAGTTCAGGCGGCAGGTCGCCGATCAGCACCTCTCGGCTGGAGGCCATCACGGTGATCCAGCGGCAAGTGTTCTCCATCTGCCGCACGTTGCCCGGCCACGGCAGGTTGCGGATGAACTCTTCGGTCTCCGGCTTGAGAATTTTCGGCTCCACCGCCAGCTCCTGGGCGGCGCGGGCGAGGAAATGGCGGGCGAGGGCGGGGATGTCCTCACGGCGGTCGGCCAGCCGAGGAATATGGATGCGAATCACGTTCAGGCGGTGGAACAAGTCTTCGCGGAACTTGCCGGCCTGCACCAGCGACTCCAGGTTCTGGTGGGTCGCGGCAATGATGCGCACATCGACCTTGACCGGCACGTGGCCGCCAACGCGATAAAACTCGCCATCGGCCAGCACCCGCAGCAGGCGGGTCTGGGTGTCGGCAGGCATGTCACCGATTTCGTCGAGGAACAGCGTGCCGCCATCCGCCTGCTCGAAGCGGCCCCGGCGCAGGTTGGCGGCACCCGTGAAGGCGCCTTTCTCATGGCCGAACAGTTCGGACTCCATCAAGTCCTTGGGGATGGCGGCCATGTTCAGGGCAATGAACGGCGACGCCGCACGCGGGCTGTGGCGGTGCAGCGCATGGGCGACCAGCTCTTTACCGGTACCCGACTCACCGTTGATCAATACGGTGATGTTGGAGTGGCTGAGGCGGCCGATGGCGCGGAACACCTCCTGCATGGCCGGTGCTTCGCCGATGATTTCGGGTGTGCGCGCCAGGTTCTGTGGCACATCCAGCCCTTGTTGTTCCTGGGCATGCTGGTTGGCACGTTTGACCAGCGAGACAGCCTCGTCCACGTCGAACGGCTTGGGCAGGTATTCGAAGGCACCCCCCTGGTAAGACGCCACGGCGCTGTCCAGGTCGGAATGAGCGGTCATGATGATGACCGGTAGGCGTGGGTGCTGCTCGCGAATCTGTGCCAGCAGGTCGAGGCCGCTGGCACCCGGCATGCGGATGTCGGAAATGATCACGTCCGGTTGCTGGCGCGCAAGGCGGCCCATCACACCATCTGCGCTGTCGAAGCTCTGGGTGGTCATGCCTTCCTGTTGCAGGGCTTTTTCCAGTACCCAGCGGATGGAGCGATCATCGTCGACGATCCATACGGTTTCACTTCGGCTCATGAGGCGGTGGCTCCTTGTTCCAGAGGCAGGTAGATCGAAAAGGCGGTGTGGCCTGCGTGGCTTTCACACTCGATCAGGCCCTGGTGCTGGCTGATGATGTTCTGGGTAATGGCCAGGCCCAGCCCGGTACCGTCGGGGCGGCCACTGACCATGGGATAGAAGAGGGTGTCTTGCAGTTCCGGCGGGATGCCCGGGCCGTTGTCGATGATTTCCACCCGCGCCACCAGACGATGGCGCACATGGCCGATGGTGAACTGGCGCAAGGCGCGGCTGCGCAGGGTGATGCGGCCCAGGCGCAGCTCGTTCTGCGAACTGATTGCCTGCATGGCGTTACGCACGATGTTGAGGACGGCCTGGATCATCTGTTCGCGGTCGATCAAGACGTCCGGCAGGCTCGGGTCGTAATCGCGCACCAAAGTGATGCAACCCTGGCTTTCGGCCTCGACCAGGCTGCAGACCCGCTCCAGCACTTCGTGGATGTTGGTCATGGCCAGCGACGGCAGCTTGTTCGAGCCGAGCATGCGGTCTACCAGGTTACGCAGGCGGTCGGCTTCTTCGATGATTACGTTGGTGTAGTCGCGCAGGCCTTCCTCGGGCAATTCGCGTGACAGCAACTGCGCCGCGCCACGGATGCCGCCGAGGGGGTTCTTGATTTCGTGAGCCAGGCCGCGCACCAGCATCTTGGTGGTTTCCTGTTTGCTCAGCTGGGCCTCTTCCTTGGTGATACGCAGCAGCCGGTCGCGCGGGTGAACCTCCAGCAACAGCAGGGTCTGGCCCTGGTTGAGGATGGGGGTTACCGCGTAGTCGACTGTGATGGTCTGTCCGGTCAGCGAGGTGAGCTGCGCTTCGCGCTTGGTGAACGGGTGCGCCTGTTCGACCGCCTGGCGCAACGAGCTGAGCGCTTCGGTCGACTCGGTGAACAGCTCGCTGATGAACTGCCCATGGCTACGTTGCCCGCTGACAGCCAGCAGCATTTCCGCAGCCGGGTTCATGTACTCCAGGCGCAGCTCGGCATTGAGCAGCAACGTGGCGGTGGTCAGGTTGTCCAGAAGCAGACGGTGCTGTGCATCGCTGATGGTCATAAGGCGTCGTTGACCTCTTTTGGCGCTTGCCTGGCACTGCTTTGGCCAGGGCCAGGTGCGGTGGCCCCGCCGATGCGAGGCTCTCTACCTGCAAGAAATGCAAGAAACAAACCAAAGCTCCGAAAAGAAGCGGGATTTGCCGATAATGGCCTGTATCTGCGCAAATTCGGATCAGAAACTCTGGATGAAACGTTTCATCTGAACCAGATTGGGGAGCAAATAGGGGCATGGCGCTTTGTTATGCACCAAGATAGAGCATAGCGTGGGTGAGGTGATTTCTGTGTGGCGCAGAAACGAAAACGGCCTCCCGAGGGAGGCCGTTCCTGATCATGTCATCGGCGCGAGGCGCCGATCAGATCAGCAGCTGTAGTACAGCTCGTATTCCAGCGGGTGCACGAAGGTACGGACCTTGATCTCTTCTTCCGATTTCAGCTCGATGAAGGCATCGATGAAGTCGTCGGAGAACACGCCGCCCTTGGTCAGGAACGCACGGCCTTTGTCCAGCTCTTCCAGGGCTTCTTTCAGGCTGCCGCACACTTGCGGAATGTCCTTGGCCTCTTCTGGTGGCAGGTCGTACAGGTTCTTGTCGGCAGCATCGCCTGGGTGGATCTTGTTCTGGATGCCGTCCAGGCCGGCCATCAGCAGGGCCGCGAAGGCCAGGTACGGGTTGGCCGATGGGTCCGGGAAGCGTGCTTCGATACGGCGGGCTTTCGGGCTGCCGACGTAAGGAATACGGATCGAGGCGGAACGGTTACGCGCCGAGTAGGCCAGCATTACCGGGGCTTCGAAGCCTGGTACCAGACGCTTGTACGAGTTGGTCGACGGGTTGGTGAAGCCGTTCAGGGCCTTGCCGTGCTTGATGATACCGCCGATGAAGTACAGGGCGGTGTCGGACAGGCCGGCATAGCCTTCACCCGAGAAGGTGTTCTTGCCGTCTTTCCAGATCGACATGTGTACGTGCATGCCCGAACCGTTGTCGCCGTACAGTGGCTTCGGCATGAAGGTGGCGGTACGGCCGTAAGCGTCGGCAACGTTATGCACGACGTATTTCAGGGCTTGTACTTCGTCAGCCTTCTTCACCAGGGTGTTGAACTTGACGCCGATTTCGTTCTGGCCGGCAGTCGCCACTTCGTGGTGGTGAACTTCAACGGTCTGACCCATTTCTTCCAGTGCGTTGCACATGGCAGTACGGATTTCGTGGTCGTGGTCGAACGGCGGAACCGGGAAGTAGCCGCCTTTCACGCCTGGGCGGTGGCCTTTGTTGCCGCCTTCCACGTCAGCACCGGTCATCCACGAGCCTTGCTCGGAGAAGATCTTGAACATCGAGCCGGAGATGTCCGACTGGAACTTCACTTCGTCGAAGATGAAGAATTCTGGCTCGGGGCCTGCGAATACGGTGTCACCGATGCCGGTGCTCTTCAGGTACTCTTCGGCGCGCTTGGCGATTGCGCGTGGGTCACGATCGTAGCCCTGCATGCTCGACGGGTCGACGATGTCGCAGGTGATGATCAGGGTTGGTTCTTCGGTGAACGGGTCCAGCACGGCGGTTTCGTCAACCGGCATCAGGATCATGTCGGAAGCTTCGATGCCTTTCCAGCCAGCGATGGAGGAACCGTCGAACATCTTGCCGACTTCGAAGAAGTCCTCGTCCAGCGCATCACGCGACGGCATGGTCACGTGGTGCTGAATGCCTTTGGTGTCCGTGAAACGCAGATCAATCCACTTGACGTCATGATCTTTGATGAGTTGAACCGACTTCGACATGTTGTCCTCCGGATGGTCTAGAGCGCGGTGGGCCGCTGCCCTGGAAAAAGGGTGTTGCCGGGCGCGGATAGTCGGCCAAGCTTACCTGCCTCACAAGGGAGCAAATTGCATGCCAGTGCCCGAAAATGGCGAGGGCGGGATAAAAGGGGGCGTTTGCGGGCATTTGGCGCGCGGGTGATGGCGAAAAATGCACCCTTAAGATGCGGGCTTTGGTATCAATGCACCAAAGAAGTGCATTGCTTGATTTGTGTGGCGCCTGGGCGATCGATCTCACGGGCACCGCAAAACCCCCGCCTTGCATTTATCTGAAAGCTTCTGATCAAAAGTTGGTCAAATCCTGAGCAATTTCCGCTATAATTCGCGCCCCTCATTTTCGGCAGGCCCTGCGCGCGCTGTTAACCAATGAAACTTATCGTCAAAGTCTTCCCAGAAATCACCATCAAGAGCCGGCCGGTGCGCAAGCGCTTCATCCGCCAGCTCGGCAAGAACATCCGCAACGTGCTCAAGGACCTCGACCCTGAGCTCGCGGTCGATGGTGTCTGGGACAATCTCGAAGTGGTCACCCGCGTCGAAGACGAGAAAGTCCAGCGCGAGATGATCGAGCGCCTCACCTGCACGCCGGGTATCACCCACTTCCTGCAGGTAGAGGAATACCCGCTGGGTGACTTCGACGACATCGTCGCCAAGTGCAAGCACCACTTCGGCCACTTGCTGGCCGGCAAGCACTTCGCCGTGCGCTGCAAGCGCGGTGGCCACCATGACTTCACCTCGATGGACGTCGACCGCTACGTCGGCAGCCAGCTGCGCCAGCAATGCGGCGCCGCCGGCATCGAGCTGAAGAACCCTGAAGTGCTGGTGCGCATCGAAATCCGCGACCAGCGCCTGTACGTGATCCACAACCAGCACAACGGCATCGGCGGTTACCCGCTGGGCGCCCTGGAGCAGACCCTGGTGCTGATGTCCGGTGGTTTCGACTCCACCGTGGCGGCCTACCAGATGATGCGCCGTGGCCTGATGACCCACTTCTGCTTCTTCAACCTCGGCGGCCGTGCCCACGAGCTGGGCGTGATGGAAGTGGCCCATTTCCTGTGGAAAAAGTACGGAAGCAGCCAGCGTGTGCTGTTCATCAGCGTGCCGTTCGAAGAAGTGGTCGGCGAAATCCTCAACAAGGTCGACAACAGCTACATGGGCGTCACCCTCAAGCGCATGATGCTGCGCGGTGCCGCGCACATGGCCGACCGCCTGCAGATCGACGCGCTGGTCACCGGCGAGGCGATTTCCCAGGTGTCCAGCCAGACGCTGCCGAACCTGTCGATCATCGACTCGGCCACCGACAAGCTGGTGCTGCGCCCGTTGCTGGCCAGCCACAAGCAGGACATCATCGACCAGGCCACCGAAATCGGCACCGCCGATTTCGCCAAGCACATGCCAGAATACTGCGGCGTGATCTCGGTAAACCCGACCACCCACGCCAAGCGCCACCGCATGGAGCATGAAGAAAAACAGTTCGACATGGCCGTGCTGGAGCGCGCCCTGGAGCGCGCCAAATTCATTTCCATCGACCATGTGATCGATGAGCTGGGCAAGGACATCGAAATCGAGGAAGTGGCCGAAGCGTTGCCAGGCCAGATCGTCATCGACATTCGTCACCCCGATGCCCAGGAAGACGAACCCCTGGCGCTGGAAGGTATCGAAGTCCAGGCCATGCCGTTCTACGCGATCAACAGCAAGTTCAAGCACCTGGACCCCACGCGCCAGTACTTGCTGTATTGCGACAAGGGTGTGATGAGCCGTTTGCACGCACACCACCTGCTCAGTGAGGGACATGCCAATGTGCGTGTTTATCGTCCGACATAAGACGCCGGGGCTGTATGGCGGCAGTATCCGCCATCGCCCTCCCGACCGCCGGGCCCGCTGAGCCTTAAACAGTACATATTGGCCGCCTACACTGGGCGGCAACCAAATCCTCTGATCGAGATACACTTGTGATCGAAAATCTGCGTAACATCGCCATCATCGCCCACGTTGACCATGGTAAAACCACCCTGGTCGACAAACTCCTGCGTCAGTCCGGCACTCTGGAGCGTAACGAGCTCAACGACGAGCGCGTCATGGACTCCAACGACCAGGAAAAAGAGCGCGGTATTACCATTCTGGCGAAAAACACCGCCATCAACTGGAACGGCTACCACATCAACATCGTCGACACCCCCGGCCACGCCGACTTCGGTGGTGAGGTTGAGCGTGTAATGTCGATGGTCGACTCCGTGCTGCTGCTGGTCGACGCCCAGGACGGCCCGATGCCGCAAACCCGCTTCGTGACCAAGAAAGCCTTCGAAGCCGGCCTGAAGCCAATCGTCGTGATCAACAAGGTTGACCGCCCGGGCGCACGTCCTGACTGGGTTCTGGACCAGATCTTCGACCTGTTCGACAACCTCGGTGCTACCGACGAACAGCTGGACTTCAAAGTCGTCTACGCCTCGGCCCTGAACGGCATTGCCGGCCTGGACCACACCGAAATGGGCGAAGACATGACCGCCCTGTACCAGTCGATCGTCGACAACGTACCTGCACCGTCTGTTGACCGTGACGGCCCGTTCCAGATGCAGATCTCCGCACTGGACTACAACAGCTTCCTCGGCGTTATCGGCGTTGGCCGTATTGCCCGTGGTCGCGTTAAGCCGAACACCCCGGTTGTTGCCATCGACACCAACGGCAAGAAGCGTAACGGCCGTATCCTGAAGCTGATGGGCCACCACGGCCTGCACCGTGTAGACGTTGAAGAAGCCCAGGCTGGCGACATCGTCTGCATCAGCGGTTTCGACGAGCTGTTCATCTCCGACACCCTGTGCGCCCCGGATGCGGTAGAAGCGATGAAGCCGCTGACCGTTGACGAGCCGACCGTTTCCATGACCTTCCAGGTCAACGACTCGCCGTTCTGCGGTAAAGAAGGCAAGTTCGTCACCAGCCGTAACATCAAGGACCGTCTGGACAAAGAGCTGCTGTACAACGTTGCTCTGCGCGTTCAGGAAACCGATTCCCCTGACAAGTTCAAGGTATCGGGCCGTGGTGAGCTGCACCTGTCGGTTCTGATCGAAACCATGCGCCGTGAAGGTTTCGAGATGGCCGTAGGCCGTCCTGAAGTAATCATCCGCGAAGTTGACGGCGTGAAGCAGGAACCGTTCGAGAACGTCACCATCGACATCCCTGAAGAATCCCAGGGCAAGGTGATGGAAGAGATGGGTCTGCGTAAAGGCGACCTGACCAACATGGTTCCGGATGGCAAGGGTCGTGTGCGCCTGGAGTACAACATTCCAGCCCGTGGTCTGATCGGCTTCCGTAACCAGTTCCTGACCCTGACCAACGGTGCAGGCATCCTGACCTCGATCTTCGATCGTTACGACACCATGAAGTCGGGCCAGATGTCCGGCCGCCTGAACGGCGTTCTGGTTTCGGTCGAAACCGGCAAGGCGCTGACCTACTCGCTGGAAACCCTGCAGGCGCGCGGCAAGCTGTTCGTCGAGCACGGTCAGGAGATCTACAACGGTCAGATCATCGGCCTGAACAGCCGTGACAACGACCTGGGCGTGAACCCGACCAAAGGCAAGAAGCTCGACAACATGCGTGCTTCGGGCAAAGACGAAGTCATCGCCCTGGTACCGCCAGTTCGCCACACCCTGGAACAGGCCCTGGAATTCATCCAGGACGACGAGCTGTGCGAAGTGACGCCTAAGTCGATCCGTCTGCGCAAGAAGATCCTGGACGAAGGCGAGCGTACCCGCGCTGCCAAGAAAGCCAAGAACTGAGTTAGCTCAGGCTGAATGAAAACGCCCCCGGTCGAAAGGCCGGGGGCGTTTTTTTATGCCTTCAGGAATTGTGCTGCCCTCTTCGCGGGCAAGCCCACGAAGCGGCACTTGAAGGCTAACGATCAGCGCCCAACCACCTTGGGCTTGTACGCACAATACCCCGGTCGCGGCCCAACCTTGGGGTGGTTGCGACAGGTATCCGGGCGCTTGTCATAAATGGTGCACAGCCGGCTCTTGCGATCCAGGTACATGCAGTCATCGTTGCTCATCCGGGTCAGGGTGAAGATGCCCGACTTCTGGTTGAAGCGCTCGATGATGCCTTCCTTCTGCAGGCGTTTGGCCACGTTTTTCGGCGGCTCGTCTTTTTCGAACTCGTCTACCACGCCGATACGGATCAGATCCTTGATCTTCACCTCCACCGGCAGGGTGCAACAGGTCGAGTGGCAGCCACCGCACATGTGGCTGGCATAGCGCTGCCAAGTCTCCAGGCGGTCGACTTCGGCGGCGGCGATCAGGGTCGTTTTCATCGTTATAGGGTGGATCACGGTCTTGGGGCGCGCGATGATACCGGAATTGTTCAATTTATGAACAACCTTTTGCCGGAATCGCAGAGTGGGCATGAAAACTGCGAACCGTAACTGTCACTCCCGGTCGAAGGGTCTAGTCTCAACAATCTCCCTCCGCTTTCGTCAACTTGCCCGAGGATGTCGCATGTCCCAGGAACCCAAAGCACGTGACGCCGAAGTCGCGGATTTTCGCGCCGCCGTACTGAACAAGCTGACCTATGCGGTTGGCAAGGACCCGGAGCACGCCTTCGACCATGACTGGTTCGAAGCCATTGCCCTGGCTGCGCGCGATCACATGGTCGACCACTGGATGGACCATACCCGCCAGGCTTATCGACGCAGCCAGAAGCGGGTCTACTACCTCTCCCTGGAATTCCTTATCGGGCGCCTGCTTTACGACAGCCTGAGCAATCTGGGGCTGCTGGACATCGCCCGCGATGCACTGGAAGGGCTGGATGTGGACTTGGAGCGCATCCGCCTGCTCGAACCCGATGCCGCGCTGGGTAACGGAGGCCTTGGCCGGCTGGCAGCATGCTTCATGGAAAGTATGTCCACCTTGGGCATTGCCGCCCATGGTTATGGCATCCGTTACGAGCATGGGCTGTTCCGTCAGGCCGTGGTCGATGGCTGGCAGCAGGAGCAGACCGAAAACTGGCTGGATTTCGGCAACCCGTGGGAGTTCGAGCGTGCCGAGGTGATCTACCCGATCAGCTTCGGCGGCAGCGTTGAAACCTTGAGCGATGATAGCGGTGCCCAGCGCCAGGTCTGGTCGCCGGGTGAAACGGTGCGGGCGGTCGCCTACGACACGCCCGTTGTCGGCTGGCGCGGGTCCAGCGTCAACACCTTGCGCTTGTGGCGTGCGCGGGCGCTGGAAGAGCTGCACCTTGAACGCTTCAATGCAGGCGACCACCTGGGGGCCGTGGCCGAAGTGGCGCGGGCCGAGAGCATTTCTCGCGTGCTGTACCCGGCGGACAGCACCGAGGCGGGGCAGGAACTGCGCCTGCGTCAGGAGTACTTCTTCGTGTCGGCTTCGTTGCAGGATTTGCTCCGCCGTCACCTGAACATGCACAAAGACCTGCTCAACCTGCCCGATGCGGCAGCCATCCAGCTCAACGACACCCACCCATCGATTGCGGTGGCGGAGTTGATGCGGCTGTTGGTGGATCAGCATGAAATACCGTGGGAAAAGGCCTGGGAGCTGACTGTCGGCACGCTCGCCTACACCAACCACACGCTGCTGCCCGAAGCCCTGGAAACCTGGCCGGTCGCGCTGATGGAACGCATGCTGCCCCGGCACATGCAGATCATCTACCTCATCAATGCCTACCATATCGACTCGCTGCGCGCCAAAGGCCTGCACGATTTCGACGTGCTGCGCGCCGTGTCGCTGATCGAGGAAGACAACGGCCGCCGCGTGCGCATGGGCAACCTGGCGTTTCTTGGCTCGCACAGCGTCAACGGCGTGTCGGCGCTGCACAGCAAGTTGATGAAGAGCACCGTGTTCTCCGAGTTGCACAAGCTTTACCCGCAGCGTATCAACAACAAGACCAACGGCATTACCTTCCGCCGCTGGTTGTACCAGTCCAATCCTCAGTTGACCGACATGCTGGTCGAGGCGCTCGGGCCAGAGCTCAAGGACGACCCTGAAGGGCGGCTGGCTGGCCTGGTGCCGTTTGCCGACAAGCCTGGTTTTCGCAAGCAGTTCGCCGCCCAGCGCCTGCACAGCAAGCGCGCCCTGGCCAGCATCATCCAGGACCGCATAGGCGTTACGGTAAACCCCGAGGCGTTGTTCGACGTGCAGGTCAAGCGCATCCACGAGTACAAGCGCCAGTTGCTCAACCTGCTGCACACCGTGGCGCTGTACCAGGCCATACGCAACGACCCCGGTACCAACTGGGTGCCGCGGGTGAAGATTTTCGCCGGCAAGGCGGCAGCCAGTTATCACCAGGCCAAGTTGATCATCAAACTGGCCAACGACATCGCTCGGGTGGTGAACAACGACCCGACCGTCCGTGGCCTGCTGAAGGTGGTGTTCCTGCCCAACTACAACGTCAGTCTGGCTGAAAGCATCATCCCGGCGGCAGACCTTTCCGAGCAGATTTCCACGGCCGGTTATGAAGCCTCCGGTACCAGCAACATGAAGTTCGGGCTGAACGGCGCGTTGACCATCGGCACGCTGGATGGCGCCAACGTGGAGATGTGCGAACAGGTGGGCGCCGACAACATGTTCATCTTTGGCCTGACCGCCCAGCAGGTCGAGGCGCGCAAGAAGGCGGGTGATTTTGGTGCCAGTGCGGCGATTGCTGCGTCCAACCGCCTGAATGACGTGCTGCAGGCGATTCGCAGCGGTGTGTTCTCGTCGGACGACCCTTCGCGCTACGCCGGCTTGATCGACGGGCTGGTGGCGTATGACCGCTTCCTGGTGTGCGCCGACTTCGATGCCTACTGGGATGCCCAGCGGCGGGTCGAGGAACTGTGGCACACGCCGCAGGAGTGGTGGCGCATGGCGGTGCTGAACACGGCGCGGATGGGGTGGTTCTCGTCGGACCGGACCATTCGGGAATATGCCACCGAGATCTGGAAGGCTTTGGATTGATGTGAGGCCATTCGCGGGCGCGCCCGCGAATGGGCCCACAACCAGACCACCGGCCTGGTGAAGGCTGAACTACCGACCTATTGTGCCGTCAGAGAGCCGTGGCGAGTCTCATCACTCGCTAGCCTGCAACTCTCCCTGTAAACTGCGGGGGTTTTTCATCCCCCCCAATCCGTTCGGAGCCATACATGTCCCGCGTTACCCTGAGTCGCTATCTGATTGAGCAGACCCGCAGCAACAATACCCCTGCCGATCTGCGCTTCCTGATCGAAGTGGTGGCGCGTGCGTGCAAGGAAATCAGCCATCACGTGTCCAAAGGCGCCCTGGGTGGTGTGCTGGGCAGCATGGGCACTGAAAACGTGCAGGGCGAAGTCCAGAAGAAACTGGACGTGATTTCCAACGATATCCTGCTGGAAGCCAACGAGTGGGGCGGCCACCTGGCCGGCATGGCGTCCGAAGAAATGGACAACGCCTACCAGATCCCGGGCAAATACCCGAAAGGCGCCTACCTGCTGGTCTTCGACCCGCTGGACGGTTCGTCGAACATCGACGTCAACGTGTCGGTCGGTACCATCTTCTCGGTACTGCGTTGCCCTAACGAATACCTGAGCCAGAACGAAACCCTGAACGAAAACGCCTTCCTGCAGCCAGGCACCCAGCAGGTCGCCGCCGGTTACGCCATCTACGGCCCGCAGACCATGCTGATCCTCACCCTGGGCAATGGCGTGAAGGGCTTCACCCTGGACCGCGAGCTGGGCAGCTTCGTTCTGACTCACGAAAACATCCGTGTGCCGGAAAGCACCGCCGAATTCGCCATCAACATGTCCAACCAGCGCCACTGGGAAGCCCCGGTACAACGCTACGTGGGCGAGCTGCTGGCAGGCGAGACCGGCCCGCTGAAGAAGAACTACAACATGCGCTGGATCGCCTCGATGGTGGCCGACGTGCACCGCATCCTGACCCGTGGCGGCCTGTTCATGTACCCACGTGACGCCCGTGAACCAAGCAAGCCGGGCAAGCTGCGCCTGATGTACGAAGCCAACCCGATGTCCTTCATCATCGAGCAGGCCGGCGGCGCCTCCACCAACGGTTACGATCGCATCCTCGACATCAAGCCAGAAAGCCTGCACCAGCGCGTGTCGGTGATCCTCGGCTCGAAGGAAGAGGTCGAGCGCGTTACCGCCTACCACAAGGAGTAAGTCATGCTCGCACCTTGGCAGCCGTTGCTGGAATGGTGGTTCGGTTGGGGCACCAGTCCCCAGGCCGTGGCTGACGAGAAGAGCACGCTGTGGTTCGGCAAGCATCACGATGCCGATGCCCATGCGCTGTTTGGCGACCTGACCGAGCAGGCCTTGGCCGGCGGGCTCGACGAGTGGCAGCAAAGCCCGCAGGGCTGGCTGGGCCTGCTGATTCTGCTGGACCAGCTGCCGCGCATGATCTACCGCGACACGCCGCGCGCTTTCGAGGGCGACCGGCGTGCCCAGGTGGTGGCCATGCAGGGCCTGCAGAAGGGCTGGGACTACCAGTTGCTGCCCATCCAGCGGGTGTTCGTGCTGCTGGTGTTGGAGCATGCCGAGGTGCTGGACTGGCAGAACCTGTGTGTCGAGCGTTATCAGGTATTGCTCAACGAGCAGCCAGAGGCCCATCGCCGGCTGTTCGAAGGCTTCCTCGACTATGCCGAGCAGCATCAGCGCGTGATTGCCCGGTTCGGGCGCTTCCCGCACCGCAATCTGGTGCTGGAGCGGCCGAGTACCAGTGAAGAGATGGACTTTTTGCTGGAGCCCGGGTCCAGGTTCTGAGGCATTGGGCCTGCTGCGCAGGCTGTCGTGACGCAAGGCCGCTCCTAAAAGGGGCGGCCTTTTTTATTGGGCGATGACTATTACTTTGTGATTAATCGCACGGTAGTGGCCACCCGACCAATGGTGTAGGGGTAAATGGGGTGGAGTAGGGAACCTGGGAGGGTTTTTTCCGTCGAAGGTCACTGCAGGCCACTCGCCTGTATCCCCTCTCCAGGAGTGTCCTTCATGTCGTTGCGTTCCCTCGCCCTGTTGTCGCTGTGCGTCGTCCTGACTGCCTGCAGCAAGATCAACCAGGAAAACTATTCCAAGATCAAGGCCGGTATGAACAAGGCCGAGGTCGAGCAGTTGCTCGGCACGCCGACCGAGTGCTCTGGCGCGTTGGGCATGAGCAGCTGCACCTGGGGGGACGAGAAGAGCTTCATCAGCGTGCAGTACGCCGCTGACAAGGTGCTGATGTATTCAGGGCAGGGTCTCAAATGAGGCGTGCGTACCTGCTGATGGGGGTGTGCCTGGCGTTGCTGCTGGGCGGTTGTGCAGGCTCCGTGCACGACCCGCTGGCGCCGAAAACCGCCGGCAATGTCGACCTCAAGCGCTATCAGGGCAAATGGTTCGAGCTGGCACGCCTGCCTATGCGCTACCAGACCGGCTGCGAGCAGTCCGAGGCGCACTACAACCTCAAGCCGGATGGCAGCTTTGGCGTGCTCAACCGCTGCCGCACCATGGGTGATGAATGGCTGCGTGCCGAGGGGCACGCCAGCATTCAGGAACCGGGGCATACCGACAAGCTGTGGGTAGAGTTCGACAACTGGTTTACCAAGCTGGTGCCGGGCGTGGCTCGGGGCGAGTACTGGATTCTGTACGTGGATGACCGTTACCGCACGGCGGTGGTCGGCAGCCCGGATCGCAAGCACCTGTGGATTCTGTCGCGTACGGCGACATTGCCGGCGTGGGAGCGTGAGAACCTGTTGTCCAAGGCTCGGCAGCAGGGGTATGACACCAGCCGCTTGATCTGGCGGGCGTCTGATCAACAGATTGTAAAAATGCACTGATTTTTGGGGCTGCAAAACAGCCCCAGTACACTCAACCCAAAAGCTGCCGCAATACCTGAGCAAACGCCCGCGCGCTTTCCTCTTGCTGTGCATGCCGCCCTTGGCGCACTACCCACTGCCCATTCACCATCACATCCCGCACCTGGCGATCGCCACCTGCAAACAGCCAGCGGTTAAGAATGGCATCGCCATCCGCCAGGGCGATGTAAGGGTCCTGCCCGTCGAGCACCAGCCAGTCGGCACGCTTGCCCACGGCCAGCTCTCCAATCCCTTGCCCCAGTGCCTGCGCACCACCTGCCAGTGCTGCGTCATACAGCGTGCGCCCGACCATCGGCTGGTCGGCGCGGTACAGGCGGTTACGCCGCTGGTCACGCAGGCGCTGGCCATATTCCAGCCAGCGCAGTTCTTCCACCACGCTCAGCGACACATGGCTGTCTGAACCAATGCCCATGCGCCCGCCCTGCGCCAGGTAGTCCACCGCCGGGAAAATCCCGTCACCCAGGTTGGCCTCGGTGGTCAGGCACAGCCCGGCCACGGCACCGCTGCGGGCCATGGCGGTGACTTCATCCGGCTCGGCATGGGTGGCATGCACCAGGCACCAGCGATGGTCGACATCCACATGTTCGTACAGCCATTGCAGCGGGCGCAGGCCGCTCCAGGCCAGGCAGTCGTCCACTTCCTTCTGCTGCTCGGCGATATGGATATGCACCGGGCATTGCTTGTCGCTGGCCGTCAGCACGTCGGCGATCTGCCCAGGCGTTACCGCTCGCAGCGAGTGGAAGCACAGGCCCAACTGCTGTGCAGGTTGCGCGGCCAGGATCGGGGACAGTTGTGCCTGCAGTTGCAGGTACCCTTCGGTGGAATTGATGAAGCGCCGCTGCCCGTCGTTCGGTGCCTGGCCGCCGAAGCCGGCGTGGCTGTACAGCACCGGCAGCAAGGTCAGGCCAATGCCGCTGTCGGCCGCAGCCGCGCTGATGCGGCGGGAAAGCTCCGCCGGGTCGGCGTAGGCCTTGCCGGCATTGTCATGATGCACGTAATGAAACTCGGCTACCGAGGTGTAGCCGGCCTTGAGCATCTCGATGTACAGCTGGCGGGCGATGACCTGCAGCTGGTCCGGGGTGATCTGCCCGACCAGGCGGTACATCAGGTCGCGCCATGTCCAGAAACTGTCGTTGGGGTTGCCAGCGACTTCCGCCAGGCCTGCCATGGCGCGCTGGAAGGCATGCGAGTGCAGGTTGGGCATGCCGGGCAGCAACGGGCCGGCCAGGCGTTCAGCACCTTCGGCCGAAGCGCCCGGCTCGATGCTGACTACATGGCCATCGCTGGCGACCTCGATACGGACATGGTTGGCCCAGCCCGTTGGCAGCAGGGCGCGTTCGGCGAAGTAGACGGACATCGGTAAAATCCTGTTATTGTTAACTTGTATATACATATACAGGCGTTTGCCTGCCGGGTAAACTGCGGCAAGCTACCGCTCATTCCATTGCAAAGGACTCAACGCCGTGCCGACACCTCCTGTCTCCGCGCTGGTTGCCCAGATGGGCGAGGGCCCGGCGCCGCTGTATGCCCGGGTCAAACACATGATCGTCCAGCAGATCGACAACGGCAGCTGGCCGCCCCACCACCGGGTTCCCTCCGAGAGCGAACTGGTCAGCGAGCTGGGTTTCAGCCGCATGACCATCAACCGCGCCCTGCGCGAGCTTACGGCTGAAGGCCTGCTGGTGCGCATGCAAGGCGTGGGTACCTTCGTGGCTGAGCCCAAGGGCCGATCGGCGTTGTTCGAGGTCAACAACATTGCCGACGAAATCGCCGCGCGCGGCCATCAGCATAGCTGCCAGGTCATTACCCTTGCCGAAGAAGCCGCCGGCTCCGAACGGGCCCTGGCCCTGGACATGCGTGAAGGCCAGCGGGTGTTCCACTCGCTGATCGTGCATTTTGAAAACGGCGTGCCGGTGCAGATCGAGGACCGCTACGTCAACGCGGCCATTGCCCCTGACTACCTCAAGCAGGACTTCACCCGGCAGACGCCTTACGCCTACCTGTCCCAGGTGGCGCCGCTGACCGAGGGCGAGCACGTGGTCGAGGCCATCCTGGCCGAGCCGGACGAATGCACCCTGTTGCAGATCGAGCGGGGCGAGCCTTGTCTGCTGATTCGCCGCCGCACCTGGTCCGGCCGCCAGCCGGTGACCGCTGCACGGTTGATACACCCCGGTTCCCGTCATCGCCTGGAAGGACGTTTCAGTAAATGAGCCAACTGCAGTTGTTGCGTGCGCAGGATTACCCGCGCATGCCGTGGAAGAACGGTGGCGGTTTCACCGAAGAAATTACTCGCGACAGCGGTGAAGGGCTGGACGGTTTTGGCTGGCGCCTGTCGATTGCCGATATCGAGGAGTCGGGCGGGTTTTCCACGTTCGCCGGCTACCAGCGGATCATCACTGTGCTGCAGGGCGATGGCATGCGACTGCTGGTCAATGGCCAGGCCAGTCGACCGTTGTTGCCGTTGGATGCCTTTGCCTTCAGTGGCGAAAGCCAGGTCAGCTGCAAGCTGCTGGGCGGGCCGATTCGCGATTTCAACCTGATCTATGCACCGCAGCGGTATCGGGCGCGGTTGCAGTGGTTCGATGGCACCAGCCGGTTGTACAGCTCGGCGTCGACGGTGTTGTTGTTTGCGGCCAGTAGCCAGGTTGAGGTGACCATGGCAGGGCGCGAAACGCAGCGGTTGGGGTTGCATGACTGCCTGCGGCTCGAAGGCAATGACGAATTGCTTGGGCTGGAGGTTCAGGGGCGGTTCTGCCTGATCGAACTCATTTCACGTTGAGATATCCGGGGCCGCAAAGCGGCCCCAGCTTTTTCAGCCGTTCAGCGGATCAGTCCAAATATTTTGGTTGTCCATGCTTGTACATACAAGTAAAGGTGTGTTTGTATATTGACCACGACATACCCGCCCGCGGACGACCGCAGAGGACCTTTCCCGTGACCGACAACAACAAATACCGTGACGTTGAAATCCGTGCCCCACGTGGCAACAAGCTGACCGCCAAAAGCTGGCTGACCGAAGCGCCACTGCGTATGCTGATGAACAACCTCGACCCACAGGTTGCGGAAAACCCGAAAGAACTGGTGGTGTACGGCGGTATCGGCCGCGCCGCCCGTAACTGGGAATGCTACGACAAGATCGTCGAAACCCTCACCCGCCTGGAAGACGACGAAACCCTGCTGGTACAGTCGGGCAAGCCGGTCGGCGTGTTCAAGACCCACAGCAACGCCCCGCGCGTGCTGATCGCCAACTCCAACCTGGTGCCACACTGGGCCAACTGGGAACACTTCAACGAACTGGACGCCAAAGGCCTGGCCATGTACGGCCAGATGACCGCCGGCAGCTGGATCTACATCGGCAGCCAGGGCATCGTCCAGGGCACCTATGAAACCTTCGTCGAAGCCGGTCGCCAGCACTACGGCGGCAGCCTGAAAGGCAAGTGGGTACTCACCGCAGGCCTGGGCGGCATGGGCGGCGCTCAGCCACTGGCCGCTACCCTGGCCGGCGCCTGCTCGCTGAACATCGAATGCCAGCAGAGCCGCATCGACTTCCGCCTGGAAACCCGCTACGTCGACGAGCAGGCCACCGACCTCGACGACGCCCTGGCGCGCATCGCCAAGTACACTGCCGAAGGCAAGGCCATCTCCATCGCCCTGCACGGCAACGCTGCCGAAATTCTGCCAGAGCTGGTCAAGCGTGGCGTGCGTCCGGACATGGTCACCGACCAGACCAGCGCCCACGACCCACTGAACGGCTACCTGCCAGCCGGCTGGACCTGGGAACAGTACCGCGACCGTGCGCAGACCGAACCGGCTGCCGTGGTCAAGGCCGCCAAGCAGTCGATGGCCGTGCACGTACAAGCCATGCTGGACTTCCAGAAGCAAGGCATCCCGACCTTCGACTACGGCAACAACATCCGTCAGATGGCCAAGGAAGAGGGCGTGGCCAATGCCTTCGACTTCCCGGGCTTCGTGCCGGCCTATATCCGCCCGCTGTTCTGCCGTGGCATCGGCCCGTTCCGCTGGGCGGCGCTGTCTGGCGATGCCGAGGACATCTACAAGACCGACGCCAAGGTCAAGGAACTGATCCCCGACGACGCCCACCTGCACCGCTGGCTGGACATGGCCCGCGAGCGCATCAGCTTCCAGGGCCTGCCGGCACGTATCTGCTGGGTTGGCCTGGGCCTGCGCGCCAAGCTGGGCCTGGCGTTCAACGAAATGGTCCGCAGCGGCGAGCTGTCGGCACCGGTGGTGATCGGCCGTGACCACTTGGACTCGGGTTCGGTCTCCAGCCCTAACCGCGAAACCGAAGCCATGCGTGATGGCTCGGACGCTGTCTCCGACTGGCCGCTGCTCAACGCCCTGCTGAACACCGCAGGCGGCGCCACCTGGGTGTCGCTGCACCACGGCGGCGGCGTGGGCATGGGCTTCTCGCAGCACTCGGGAATGGTGATTGTCTGCGACGGTACCGACGAAGCCGCCGAGCGTATCGCCCGCGTGCTGACCAACGACCCGGGGACTGGCGTGATGCGCCACGCCGATGCCGGTTACGCCATCGCCATCGACTGCGCCAAGGAGCAGGGCCTGGACCTGCCGATGATCACTGGCTGATCGCCGCGCTTTGGATCGCACCCCGCAAGGGGTGATACTGAACAACAAGAAGGAGCGCGCAGGCACCGAAAAACGGGCCTGCGGCTCCACGCGATTTGGAGTAGCAACGTGACCGAATTCACCCTCAAGCCCGGCACCCTGACCCTGGCCCAGCTGCGTGCGATCCACGCCGCGCCCGTGCGCCTGCAACTGGATGCCAGCGCCGCGCCGGCCATCGACGCCAGCGTTGCCTGTGTCGAGCAGATCATTGCCGAAGACCGCACCGCCTACGGCATCAACACCGGTTTCGGCCTGCTGGCCTCGACCCGCATCGCCAGCCACGACCTGGAAAACCTGCAGCGCTCGCTGGTGCTGTCCCACGCCGCCGGTGTCGGCGCGCCGCTGGATGACGACCTGGTGCGCCTGATCATGGTGCTGAAAATCAACAGCCTCAGCCGTGGCTTCTCCGGCATTCGCCGCAAGGTCATCGACGCGCTGATCGCCCTGGTCAACGCCGAAGTCTACCCGCACATCCCGCTGAAAGGCTCGGTGGGCGCGTCCGGTGACCTGGCGCCGCTGGCGCACATGTCGCTGGTGCTGCTGGGCGAAGGCAAGGCCCGCTACAAAGGCCAGTGGCTGTCGGCCACCGAAGCCCTGGCAGTTGCCGGCCTCGAACCGCTGACCCTGGCTGCCAAAGAGGGCCTGGCCCTGCTCAACGGTACCCAGGCTTCCACCGCCTACGCCCTGCGCGGTCTGTTCCAGGGTGAAGACCTGTACGCTGCTGCCATCGCCTGCGGTGGCCTGAGCGTCGAAGCGGCATTGGGCTCGCGTTCGCCGTTCGATGCGCGTATCCACGAAGTGCGTGGCCAGCGCGGCCAGATCGACACCGCCGCCTGCTTCCGCGACCTGCTGGGCGATTCCAGTGAAGTGTCGCTGTCGCACAAGAACTGCGACAAGGTCCAGGACCCGTACTCCCTGCGCTGCCAGCCGCAGGTCATGGGCGCCTGCCTCACCCAGCTGCGCCAGGCTGCCGAAGTGCTGGGCATCGAAGCTAACGCCGTGTCCGACAACCCGTTGGTGTTCGCCGCCGAAGGTGATGTGATTTCCGGTGGTAACTTCCACGCCGAGCCGGTGGCCATGGCTGCCGACAACATTGCCCTGGCCATCGCCGAAATCGGCTCGCTCAGCGAGCGCCGCATCTCGCTGATGATGGACAAGCACATGTCCCAGCTGCCGCCATTCCTGGTGGAAAACGGTGGGGTCAACTCCGGCTTCATGATCGCCCAGGTGACCGCTGCTGCCCTGGCCAGCGAAAACAAGGCCCTGTCGCACCCACACAGCGTCGACAGCCTGCCGACTTCGGCCAACCAGGAAGACCACGTGTCGATGGCCCCGGCTGCCGGCAAGCGCCTGTGGGAAATGGCTGAAAACACCCGTGGCGTACTGGCCATCGAATGGCTGGGCGCCTGCCAGGGCCTGGACCTGCGCAAAGGCCTGAAGACTTCCGCCAAGCTGGAGCAGGCGCGCAAGGCGCTGCGCAGCGAAGTGCCGCACTACGACCGTGACCGTTTCTTCGCGCCAGACATCGAAAAGGCCGTGGAACTGTTGGCCAAGGGTGGCCTGACCGGTTTGCTGCCGGCGGGTGTGCTGCCAAGCCTGTAATGCCCCTAGGGCCGCGTTGCGGCCCATCGCGAGCAAGCTCGCTCCTATAAAGGCAACGCGTTCCCTTGTAGGAGCGAGCTTGCTCGCGATTGGGTTGCATGGCGGCCCCCTGATCTCACGACCACAAAAACAATTTAAGGACGTGACATGCAACAAGCTCCAGGTCTCAAGCGCGGGCTAAGTGCCCGCCACATCCGTTTCATGGCCCTCGGTTCCGCCATCGGCACCGGGCTGTTCTACGGCTCTGCCTCGGCCATCCAGATGGCCGGCCCGGCCGTGCTGCTGGCCTACCTGATCGGCGGCGCTGCCGTGTTCATGGTCATGCGCGCCCTCGGCGAAATGGCCGTGCATAACCCGGTGGCCGGCTCCTTCGGCCACTACGCCAGCACCTACCTCGGCCCCATGGCCGGCTTCATCCTCGGCTGGACCTACGCCTTCGAAATGGTCATCGTCGCCATCGCCGACGTCACCGCCTTCGGTATCTACATGGGCTTCTGGTTCCCGGAAGTGGCCCGCTGGATCTGGGTGCTGGGCATCGTCTTCCTGATCGGCGGCCTCAACCTGTGCAACGTCAAGGTGTTCGGCGAAATGGAGTTCTGGCTGTCGCTGCTCAAGGTCGGCGCTATCGTGGCGATGATCCTGGCCGGCCTCGGCATCATGGCCTTCGGCTTCAGCCAGGTGGGTACCGGGCATGCCGTCGGCGTCAGCAACCTGTTCGACCACGGCGGCTTCATGCCTAACGGCGTGGGTGGCCTGATCGCGTCCTTTGCCGTGGTGATGTTCGCCTTCGGCGGCATCGAGATCATTGGCGTCACCGCCGGTGAGGCCAAAGATCCGCAGCGCGTCATCCCCAAGGCGATCAACGCCGTGCCGCTGCGCATCCTGCTGTTCTACGTACTCACCCTGTTCGTGCTGATGTGCCTGTACCCATGGCCGCAGATCGGCAGCCAGGGCAGCCCGTTCGTGCAGATCTTCAGCAACCTGGGCATTGGCTCTGCCGCCGCCGTGCTGAACATCGTTGTGATTTCTGCCGCCATCTCGGCCATCAACAGCGACATCTTCGGCGCCGGCCGCATGATGTACGGCCTGGCCCACCAAGGCCACGCGCCACGCAGCTTCGGCAAACTGTCGAAGCATGGCGTGCCGTGGATGACCGTGGTGGTGATGGGCGCTGCACTGCTGATTGGCGTGCTGCTCAACTACCTGATCCCGGAGAACGTGTTCCTGCTCATCGCTTCCATTGCCACCTTCGCCACTGTATGGGTGTGGCTGATGATCCTGCTCACCCAGGTGGCCATGCGCCGCAGCATGAGCCGTGAGGAAGTGGCCCAACTCAAGTTCCCGGTACCGTTCTGGCCCTACGGCCCGGCCATGGCCATTGCGTTCATGGTGTTCATCTTTGGTGTGCTCGGCTACTTCCCGGACACCCAGGCAGCACTGATCGTCGGCGTGGTCTGGGTGGTGTTCCTGGTGGCGTCCTACCTGCTGTGGTGCAAGCCGCGTGCAGGGCAGGGCAAGCCGGCAGCAGAACCCGTAGAGCTGCACCGTTAGTAAAGGAGATTGTGCATGAGAACCCTCTGGCAGCATTGCCATGTGGCTACCATGGCCGAGGGCCGTTATTCGGCCATCGAGGACGCGGCCATCGTCACCCGTGCCGGGCTGATCGAGTGGATCGGCCCACGCGCCGAGCTGGCGCCGGTCGACGCTGACCGCACGGTGGACCTGGGCGGCGCCTGGGTCACCCCGGGGCTGATCGACTGCCACACCCACGCGGTGTTCGGTGGCAACCGTAGCGGTGAGTTCGAGCAGCGCCTGCAGGGCGTGAGCTATGCCGAAATTGCTGCCCAGGGCGGTGGTATCGCCAGCACCGTGCGGGCCACCCGCGCGGCCAGCGAGGACGAACTGTTCGCCAGTGCTCGTCAGCGGGTTCAGGCGCTGATGCGCGATGGCGTGACCACGATCGAGGTCAAGTCTGGCTACGGCCTGGACCTGGCCAACGAACGCAAGATGCTGCGCGTGGCCCGGCGCCTGGCGGACGAACTGCCGCTGGCGGTGCGGGCCACCTGCCTGGCCGCGCACGCCCTGCCACCGGAGTACGCCGGCCGGCCCGACGACTATATCGCGCATATCTGCGACGAGATGCTGCCAGCCTTGGCTGCCGAGGGCCTGGTGGACGCAGTGGATGCCTTCTGCGAACACCTGGCGTTTTCCCCGGCCCAGGTCGAGCGGCTCTTCATCAAGGCGTGTGAGCTGGGCCTGCCGGTCAAGCTGCACGCCGAACAGTTGTCGTCGCTGCACGGCTCCAGCCTGGCAGCGCGTTACCAGGCGCTGTCGGCGGATCATCTGGAGTTCATGACCGAGGAAGACGCCATCGCCATGGCCGCAGCCGGCACTGTTGCTGTGCTGCTGCCGGGCGCCTTCTACTTCCTGCGTGAAACCCAGTTGCCGCCCATGGATGCACTGCGGCGCCACGGGGTGAAAATTGCCTTGGCCAGCGACCTCAACCCCGGCACGTCACCAGGGTTGTCGCTGCGGCTGATGCTGAACATGGGCTGCACCTGTTTCCGCATGACCCCGGAAGAAGCGTTGGCTGGCGTTACGGTACATGCCGCCACGGCACTGGGCCTGGGCGACAGCCACGGCTCGCTGGAAGTGGGCAAGGTGGCCGACTTCGTCGCCTGGCAAATCGAACGCCCTGCCGACCTGGCCTACTGGCTGGGCGGCGACCTGCCCAAGCGCGTGGTGCGCAAGGGCAACGAAATCTCCAATTGAGCGAGGCACGATGGACAAGGTACTGAGTTTTCACCAAGGCCACCTGCCGCTGCTGATCAGCATGCCGCACGCCGGCCTGGGCTTGAGCAACGCGGTGCGCGACGGCCTGGTCGATGAGGCGCGCAGCTTGCCGGACACCGACTGGCACATCCCCCGGTTGTACGCCTTTGCCCGTGACATGGGGGCCAGCGTGGTCGCGGCGGAGTACTCGCGCTTCGTCATCGACCTCAACCGCCCGGATGACGACAAGCCGTTGTATGCCGGCGCTACCACTGGCCTGTATCCGGCCACGTTGTTCGATGGCGAGCCGCTGTTCAAGGATGGGCTGGCGCCCTCAGGTGAAGAACGCAAAGGTTATCTGGAGCAGATCTGGCGTCCCTACCACGGCACGATCCGCAGCGAGCTGGACCGGTTGCGCGAGCAGTTTGGTTACGCCCTGCTGTGGGATGCCCATTCCATTCGCTCGCTGATCCCGCACTTGTTCGACGGCAAGCTGCCGGACTTCAACCTGGGCACTTTCAACGGCGCCAGTTGTGACCCGGCATTGGCTGAGCGGCTGCAAGGCGTGTGCGCCAAGGTACAAGGTTACAGCCATGTGCTTAATGGCCGCTTCAAAGGCGGGCACATCACCCGGCATTACGGTGACCCGGCCAACCATATTCATGCTGTGCAACTGGAGCTGGCACAAAGCACGTACATGGACGAAACCGAGCCGTTTGCCTACCGGGAAGACTTGGCCAGACCGACGCAAGACGTACTGAAGCAGCTTCTGCAGGCGCTGCTGGATTGGGGCGCGGAGCGTTACAAGCGTTGAGTGGGAGGGGGCGACGCCATTGGCGTCGCCTTGCTTCATGGGGGCTCAGTCGTTGGCTACCTGCGCAATGGTCAGTTCGCGCAGCAGCTCCGCTTCCTCCTGTTCCTTGTCGCGTTGCAAGCCCTTTTGCAACTCCAGCTCTTGCGCAAGCGGATAGTCCGCGCCGGCCAGTTCGAGTACACGCAGGCGCAAGCGTGCCTCTATTTCGTCGAAACGGTCCGCATACTCGGCTCGCAGGCGTGCCGTCCAATCTGTATTTGCCAGCATGTAGTCGACAAGGGCATCACTGCGTTCAATTTTCCGAACCTTTTCCAGCACGCTGGAAAGCTCATTGCGCGCCAGGTTCGCAGCGCCACGAAAACGCATGCTGTCGGCGATCGGCAGGTCCAGTTCCTTGGCCAGTTCGCGGCGGTAGGCCAGGCGGACCGACACTAGGTCACCCGAGCCTGAGCGCTTGTTGGCCAGAAACTCCAGCTGGTCGATCCGAAATAGCTGCAACAAGCGCTGACGCAGCGTTTGCAACGTATCTCCCGCATCGACCAGCAATCGCTGCCCCATCAGGTACAGCTCGATATTGTTGAACTCCTGCAAGGCACCATCGTGGCAGGTTTGCGAGCCGGTTTCCGGGTCTGGCAATGCGGCTGCGGCGATACTTTCCATCACCGGGCGCTCGGTATCGTTACTCGCCGCCACTACCAGCATCATGCGTACCCGTTCGCAGAAGCTGGTGCGTGTGTTTGGGTCCACATACGGCGCGGCATTGTGCAGCCGGCCGACCAGGCGCAACAGGTCGCTGCCTTCCAGCGTTTTCCAGCAGTCCTGCAGTGCTTCGTTCTGCAACTGATTACCAAGCATCCAGTCTTCCAACCTTGGGCGATCATCGCCCAACAGTGGGAAGTGCGGGTGGTCGAAGTCGAGTGATCCTTCGCTGGACGTTTCGACAAGCATGAGGTCGCCCGGGATATCCAAGGCAAATGAGTAACTGTGCTGGCTGTCCGAGAATGTGCGCACGCGCAAAATCGTTTCAAGCGGTAAAGGGTTGTCGAACAAGGCGATCGACGAAATCGGCATGGGATTGTTCAGGTTCGTGAGGATGTGCTCGGGTAATTGGGTGATGCTGTTGGCGCTTAGATCCAGCAGCTCAAGAGGCAGCAGGCTGTCGCACCAGTCGGGCCAGGCTTGCAGGTTCATGTTGGTCAGCGCGAGAGACTGCAGATTGCTGGCCAAGCGTGCAGGTACCTGGTTGATAGTGCCCATGCGATTGCCCGACAAGTCCAGCGATGTCAGGTGCTCAAGCCTTGCCAGGGTTTCCAGCATGGCCTGATCGACTTCCAGGCCCATGTTGTGAAATTCCAGGTGCGAGAGTTGCGGGAGGCGTAGCAACGCAGATGTCAGAGAAGAGGTGGCTGCCTGGTGGGCATCGATGCTCAGTCGGGTGATGTTGGGGAAGCGGCTGAGCAGGTCATCAAGCTGTGAGGCGGTACCACGCAACCGTGTCAGGCTCATGGCTTGCACGCGCTCGGCAAAGAAGGATGGAAGCCGCCTGGGGAAATGCTCGATGGCTACATCTTCGAGTTGCAGGCGCAGGTACTGCTGGCCCTGTTCCTGCTGCTCCCAGAATTCGCTGATGGCGGTTTCGATGCTGTGTCGATCGGCCAACGCCGCCTGGGTCAGTGGGTTGCTTGAGCTTGAGGCCTGGGACCAGCCATCGATCGCATCACGCATTTGCTGCCGTTCGCTGCGAATACGCGTAAGTCTTGCAGCGAGCTCTGTTGGCACATCAACAGCAATGTTGGCCCGCTCGCTATGCGCCCTCAACAGCAAGCGTTGCAGGTGGTTTTCATTGAGGCTGTTGCCTTGGAGCGAGATCTCCGCTGTGTTGGGCAATCCGTCTGTGTCATTGAGCAAGAACGTGGGTAGCGACCTGAGGTTATTGTTGCGCAACGACAGGCGGGCTATACGGCCCAAGGCATCGCTGCCAATCCCGATAGGCCATTGAGCCAGCTGCATGCGGTCCAGCCCAAGGTAGTCCAGAGTCAGTTCGTGGAAACTTGGGCTGTTGTGTTGTGCCAGCCGGTTGCCACTCAGGTCCAGGTGCCTCAGTCGGCGAAGGCTGGCCAACAGGTTCAGGTCGTTTTCGGAGAGTGCGATGTTCTGGTTGGTCAGCACCAGCCTTTGCAGTTCGGGCGCGTTCTCAGTGATGGTGGGGACGCTGAAAAGGAAGGGCGAAGGTGTTGCTCTGGGGTCATAAGGCCTGCTGACCTCCAGCGATTCCAGCTGCGGTACCTGCCTGAGCAGGCGTTGCAGCAAGCGCTCGTTCTGGGCCCAGCCTGCAAGGGCTTGAGAGGGTAAGTCGAGCAATCTCAGGGAGCGAACGCGCGAACCGAAAAAATCAGGCAGATTCATCGGAACGTCGGCCAGGGGGACGCGCGTTATCTGTAGCTCCGCCGAGTGCTGAGTATCTTCCAGAGCGGTGTCATACCAATGCTGCAATATTGCGTCGCCCAAGCCTTCATAGTCGAGTGCAGCCTGCTCTGTCGCTGGCGTGATGGCTTCGCTCCAGTCCGCCAGTCTGCTTTGCAGCTCATTGCGCTGTTCCAGCAACATTTGCAAATGTTCGAAAATCTGCAAGCGGGTGCGCCCGGGGCTGGCGAGTGCCAGGAGTACCTGATCCGTCGACCGTCCCGTACGCGCTGGCAGACCTGTTGCTTCTACTGCGTCCTTCAACTGTTGGTGGGTTACGCCTTGCGCAGCTTCGCTTCCACCACTGAGTGGGTAACCCAGGCGGCCATCGGCCAGGCGCATGGGCGAACGGTAGCCAGGACGTACGGGTTGCATACCCAGCACCACCCTCAAGGCCGGGCGGGGCAGCAGGGGGCTTGCTTGTACCAGGCGCTGCAACGCCTGCTGATCGGTGGCACCCAGCTGTGCCATGGCTGCTGGCAGCGCCTCATGCAGCGCGGCAAAAAGGTTTGGGTAGGCAGTCACTACCGTGCTCAGCTGGCGCTCATCGTGGACGATATACCCAGCCCTGGCATGGGTGATGGTTGTGTACGGGCGCGCGTCCGGCGGGCCGATGGCATGCTCCTGGGCCGGCCAGGACATGCGTTGGAACACTTGCAGTTTTGTCTCGGCGGGCCAGCCGGGGAGGTGCTGGAGCGTATGCATGATCAGGCGGTCGCTGTCCCAGCTTGGCACACAGGACAGGTACAACCCTTCATACGCGCGGGCCAGGCGGATGTGTTGCTGGTAAATGCGGATCTCCTCGCCAAGGCGCAAGGGCACCTTGCCGGTGTCGAGCATGTGCAGTTCGTGGGTGCTGGCGCTGCGTGCCAGTTCATCGATGACCGCGGCCGGTAGGGCAGGGTACGCCCGCTGGAGGGCGGCGGCACCCGGCGCCGGGCTGACAGGAAGGCGGGCATAGGCCCTGGCAAACTCGGCTTGCCAGGTACTGGCATCGGGCAGTTGGCTGACCGTTTCGTCCAGCTTGAAGCGTTGCATCGTGTCTTCCAACAAGGCCGGTAGCCGCTGGTTTTCCGCCAATGCCCTGCGCAGCACGTCTTCGTGGGTGTCGCTGACGGCGACAATGCGCTGCAGCGTCGGGTCGTCGAAATGCGCATTCAAGTGACCGATGCGGCGCAACAGTGCCATTCCCGACCAGCTCAGTGGCTTGTCCGTAATCTGCACCCAGGCCCCGGCACCGTTGTGCCGTACGGGTGGCCGGTAGCGGCGAGGGTTTTCCGGGTGTTGCAGGCGGTACTCACCTGTCGCTGGCGCCTGCTCGACGAGGTACCGGTTGCCGTTCAGCACCAGCCAGCGTTTGCCCTGGTGGTGCAGCAGGCCGTGTTCGTCCGGCATCAGGTCGTCGGGTAGCACTTGGGGGTTGTGGTACGGCGTAAGGTCTGGCTTCCACAGGCGCCGTTGGCCATCCGGTGTCTCGATGTCGTCCAGCTCCTCAATGAAGGAGGGGGTTTCCACCGGAATCCGCTCTACCTCGGGCGCTTCGATTTCGGGCTCCTTCACCCCTGGCCCTGCCTCGGCACCGCCCGCTTCGCCGCTTCTGGCACCTTTCAGCACCTTGGCCGCTGCGCTAAGGGCGGCCATTACCGCCACGTTTTCAATCACATCGATCATGTACCCGTAAGCGGTATCGCGCTCATCGTTTTCCCACGCTTCGATGCCCTCATACACCTCATGGGCCAGTTGGACCACACACACGGCGAGCATCAGCTCACCCAGCCCAGGCACGAAGAACCCGGCGATGTTCAGCGCCGTCAGCACGCGGCCGGCGATCAGGTCCCGGTGCGCCTGGGCAGTACGCCGGTCGACGATTTCGGTCGGTATGGCGTGGTACAGCACATCCTTCTCGTGGCGTTGGGCTTTCTGGAACGCCATCACGCCCTGGAAGGCATGGGTGAAGGGCTGTGGGACCGGGCGCAGGGTGGCATGTGGGTCCGGGACCGGCTCATGCAAGCCGCGCGTGCTCCAGCCGAGCGGTGTGAGCCGTTCCTTTAGGCGGGCAAGTATCGGCGCTTTGTCGCGGTCGGCGAGGTGCTTGTCCAGGTAATGGAGGTTGGCGTGGAGCCTGTCGCGCAACGCGTCCTGCAAGGCTTCCCAGGTGGCGAACTCTTTTAGCGGTGTCGTGCTGTCCTCGGGGATGTACAGGGCCATGGCCGAGTGCCCTGCAGTTTGCAGGCTGATGAGCGCAACGCCAGTCAGCTCGGCCTCCCACAGGTTAAGCAGGCTGAACGTCACGGGCGAGCGGGCCTGTGGGGCTTGATCGAGCGGCGTGGCAAGGGCCGCGGTGTAAAGCGCCTCGCTGATGTCGCCTTTCAAACGGGCGAAATGCAGGGACTGCTTGTAGGCCGAGACTTCGGCCCGCCCCAGGGTCTCATAAACGGCCAGGGCAGCTTCATCGGCGCTGAGCAGTGCTGTGGCCGCAGGGTAATAGATGGCATGCACCAGCGCATGGTATTTACCGCCGATGTTCAGGGTACGGCACAGGTCGGCGAAGTCTTCGGCGCCTAGCCCTACCGCATTGGTGATCGGGACGGTGCCCATGAAGCGCCGGTGGTCGAGAATGACGGATTTCTTCAGCAGGGCCTTGGGCGCATCCATGCCGTGCTCTGCACAGGCGGCCGGGTCGAAGTTCTGCAAGGCACTGTGCAGCAGCGAGCGGGTGGCCTGGTTGATCGCCTGGCGAGCGTCGCTTGCGTGGGCAGTGTCGATCAGGCGGGCATCGACCAGGTATGTGTTGCGAACATCAAGGTCCAGCCCGAATCGCTGCCTGATGGCGTCGGTCAAGGCTTGGGCAGCGTAGGTTTCCAGGTCGGGGAGTTGCTCGAACAGTTTCTGCACCTGGGCCTGGTGTTCACGGTGGCGGGCATGTTCCGCCTGCCATGCACGGGCAATTTCCGGGTGTTGCGCGATGGCTGTTGCCAGCCAGGCGGGTGCCTGCTGCCAGTTGCGCATCGCACGATGGGTTTCAGCAGGGGCTTGCCTGAGCCAGGCAGGGAGCCTGCGTTCGATGGTGGTGTAATGAATGCTGGGCGGTGCAGTGAGTGGTGTTGGCATGGACGGAGCCCTTGCAGGATAGGAGGCAAGGGACTATCGCTGGGCCGCTTGGGCGGCTGGGGGTAGATATATGTGTCCGCAAGGTTGGCCGTATCAGCGAGGACGGTGCTGAAAGTGCAATTCAGGTTTATGATGGCCCACGGCCGAATAATCCTCACACGGAGTGCGCAATGCAGACCCTGTACCCGCAGATCAAACCCTACGCCCGGCACGATCTGGCCGTGGAAGCGCCGCATGTGCTGTATGTCGACGAAAGCGGCTCGCCAGAAGGTCTGCCGGTGGTGTTCATCCACGGTGGCCCGGGCGCCGGTTGCGACGCCCAGAGCCGTTGCTACTTCGACCCCACGCTGTACCGCATCATCACCTTCGACCAGCGCGGCTGTGGCCGCTCCACGCCACACGCCAGCCTGGAGAACAACACCACCTGGCACCTGGTCGAGGACCTGGAGCGCATTCGTGAGCACCTGGGTATCGACAAGTGGGTGCTGTTCGGCGGTTCCTGGGGCTCCACCCTGGCCCTGGCCTATGCCCAGACCCACCCCGAGCGCGTGCATGGCTTGATCCTGCGCGGCATCTTCCTGTGCCGGCCGCAGGAGATCGAGTGGTTCTACCAGGAAGGCGCCAGCCGAATGTTCCCGGACTACTGGCAGGACTACATCGCGCCAATTCCGCCGGATGAGCGCGGCGACCTGGTCAAGGCCTTCCACAAGCGCCTGACCGGCAATGACCAGATTGCCCAGATGCACGCCGCCAAGGCCTGGTCCACCTGGGAAGGCCGCACTGCCACCCTGCGCCCCAACCCGCTGGTGGTCGATCGCTTCTCCGAGCCGCAACGTGCGCTGTCGATCGCCCGCATCGAATGCCACTACTTCATGAACAATGCGTTCCTCGAGCCGGACCAGCTGATCCGCGACCTGCCGAAAATCGCCCACCTACCGGCGGTTATCGTGCACGGCCGCTATGACGTGATCTGCCCGCTGGACAACGCCTGGGCACTGCACCAGGCCTGGCCGAACAGCGAGCTGAAAGTCATCCGCGACGCTGGCCACGCGGCTTCCGAGCCGGGTATTACCGATGCCTTGGTGCGTGCGGCCGACCAGATGGCCCGGCGCCTGCTCGACCTGCCTCTGGAAGAAGCATGAGGGGCCTGCTCCAGCGCGTGCGTGGTGCGCGGGTTGAAGTCGCGGGCGAGGTGGTCGGCGCCATCGACCAGGGTTTGCTGGTGCTGGTGGCCGTCGAGCCTGAAGATTCCCGTGAACAGGCCGATAAGCTGTTGCACAAGCTGTTGAACTACCGTGTGTTCAGCGACGAGCAGGGCAAGATGAACCTGTCGCTCAAGGATGTCGGTGGCGGTTTGTTGCTGGTGTCGCAGTTCACCTTGGCGGCGGACACCCGCAACGGCATGCGCCCGAGCTTCTCGACGGCAGCGCCACCGGCCCTCGGCGCCGAGTTGTTCGACTATCTTTTGCAGCAGGCAAGCGCGCAGCACACCGACGTGGCCAGTGGCCGTTTCGGTGCGGATATGCAGGTGCACCTGGTCAATGATGGCCCCGTAACATTTATGTTACAAATGTGAGCTCAAAAAACCCTTTGTTTATAGGAAAACAAGGGGTTTTGTACGATAAATAGTTGTTCCAGCCTGATGCGTTGTCACGCGACCTGCTGGATAATCGCGCGCTGCATGGACCTGCGTTCGCAGGTTCGTTTCACTCTGACTCGAGCATTGTCTGGATCCGTTTGGGGAATCATTACGCCCTCACGGGGTCCGAACAGTGCTCGCCAACCCGGCATTTGTCGCTGGCCGTTGGTTTCATGATCTGTTTTCGGCGAGGGTTGCTCGTGATTGTTAGTCCCCAAAAAGCATCAAGAATCCCCGGAACCGGGCTGCGCAAGGCTTTGATGGCCAGTGTGGCACTGGTAGGCCTGATGAGCGCGGGCCAGCTGTGGGCATTCAATCTTGACGATGTTGCAGCCAAGGCAAAGGATCTGGCCGGCCAGAAGTACGAAGCACCCAAAAGCAACCTGCCGGCCGTATTCCGCGACATGAAGTTTGCGGACTATCAGAAAATTCATTTCCTGCAGGAAAAGGCCGAGTGGGCCAAGGACAAGACCCCGTTCAAGCTGTCGTTCTATCACCAGGGCATGCACTTCGATACCCCGGTGAAAATCAACGAGGTCACCGCCACCAAGGTCGAGGAAATCAAGTACGACCCGAGCCGCTTCGAGTTCGGTGACGTGCCACACGACCCGGAAACCACCAAAAACCTGGGTTACGCCGGTTTCCGCGTGCTGTACCCGATCAACAAGTCCGACAAGCAGGACGAGATCATGACCCTGCTTGGCGCCAGTTATTTCCGCGTGGTCGGCAAGGGCCACGTGTACGGCCTGTCGGCCCGTGGCCTGGCCATCGACACCGCGCTGCCATCGGGCGAGGAATTCCCGCGATTCACCGAGTTCTGGGTCGAAAAACCCAAGCCGGCCGACAAGCACCTGGTGATCTACGCCCTGCTGGATTCGCCACGCTCCACCGGTGCCTACAAGCTGACCCTGCGCCCGGGCAACGATACCGTGGTCGACGTACAGTCCCAGGTCTTCCTGCGTGACCAGGTCAGCCGCCTGGGTATTGCCCCGCTGACCAGCATGTACTTGTTCGGCCCTAATCAGCCGTCCAAGGTGCTCAACTACCGCCCGGCCCTGCACGACTCTGAAGGCCTGTCGATCCATGCCGGTAACGGCGAGTGGATCTGGCGCCCGCTGAACAACCCGAAACACCTGGCCGTGAGCAACTTCAGTGTCGAGAACCCGCGTGGTTTCGGCCTGATGCAGCGTCAGCGCGCCTTCAGCGACTACGAAGACCTCGACGACAACTACCAGAAACGCCCAAGCGCCTGGATCGAGCCGAAAGGTGACTGGGGTAAAGGTACCGTCGACCTGGTCGAAATCCCGACTGCCGACGAGACCAACGACAACATCGTTGCCTTCTGGAGCCCGGAAAAGCTGCCGGAGCCGGGCAAGCCGTTCGAGTACGCCTACCGCCTGCACTGGACCATCAACGAGGCGAAGTTCCAGGCGCCTGAGTTGGGCTCGGTCAAGCAGACCCTACGCTCCACCGGTGACGTGAAGCAGTCCAACCTGATTCGCCAGCCAGACGGCAGCGTGGCCTTCCTGGTCGACTTCGCCGGCCCGACCCTGGCCGCACTGCCGGAAGACACCGCCGTGCGCAGCCAGATCAGCGTGGGCGACAACGCCGAGGTGGTCGAGAACAATCTGCGCTATAACCCTGAGACCAAGGGCTGGCGCCTGACCCTGCGTTTGAAGGTCAAGGAAGCCAACAAATCGACCGAAATGCGTGCCGCGCTGGTGCGCGATGTGCCGGTCGAACCCGCCAAGCCTGCGCAGGACGCCAAGCAGGACAAGGCCGCAGCCAAGCATGCCAAGGCCGAGAAAGCCGTCAAGGCTGAGCAAACGGCCAAGGCCGAACAACCTGCCGCCGATGCGGCGCCCACCAACGGGGCCCCGGCCACCACCGAGAAGGTGTTGACCGAGACCTGGAGCTATCAGTTGCCTGCCGATGAGTAACTCAAGCGCAAGGCCAGTATCGCTTGGCGAGTACCTGGCCCACCTACCTCTGAGTGACGAGCAACGGGCGGAACTCGCCAATTGCACGTCTTTCAGTGAGCTGCACCAACGTTTGGCGGCCAAACCGGCCGCCGACGCTGCCGAGGCCGTGCAGGCCTCGGTGGGCCCGCGCCTGACCGTGGGCAGCGCCGCCGAGCTGGAGGACGCCGAAATGCTCGGCGTCGACGGCAGCGGTCGCCTGTGTCTGAAAATCGCCCCGCCGATCAAGCGCACCAAAGTGGTGCCAGAGCCTTGGCGCACCAACGTGCTGATCCGCATATGGCGGCGCATGACCGGCCGCACCAATGCGCCGCAGCCACCCAAGCGCGAGCTGCCGCCGGCGCGTTGGCGCACGGTCGGCTCGATCCGCCGCTACATCCTGCTGGCCCTGATGATCGGCCAGACCATCGTCGCCGGCTGGTACATGAAGGGCATCCTGCCGTACCAGGGCTGGTCGTTCGTCGACCTCGACGAAATCCTCAACCAGTCGCTGTGGGATACGGTGGTGCAGGTTTGGCCGTATGCCTTGCAAACCTCCATCCTGATCCTCTTCGGCATCCTGTTCTGCTGGGTGTCGGCGGGCTTCTGGACTGCGCTGATGGGCTTCCTTGAGCTGCTCACCGGGCGTGACAAGTACAAGATTTCGGGCAGCAGCGCCGGCAACGAGCCGATTGCCCCCGAGGCGCGTACCGCGCTGGTGATGCCGATCTGCAACGAAGACGTGCCGCGCGTGTTCGCCGGCCTGCGTGCAACGTTCGAGTCGGTGGCTGCCAGCGGCAACCTCGACCGTTTCGACTTCTTCGTGCTCAGCGACACCAACGACACCGACATCGCCGTGGCCGAGCAACAGGCCTGGCTGGACGTGTGCCGCGAAACCAAAGGCTTTGGCCGCATCTTCTACCGCCGCCGTCGGCGCCGGGTGAAGCGCAAGAGCGGCAACCTCGACGACTTCTGCCGTCGCTGGGGTGGCGAATACAAGTATATGGTCGTGCTCGACGCCGACAGCGTCATGAGCGGCGAATGCCTGAGCAGCCTGGTGCGCCTGATGGAGGCCAACCCGGACGCCGGCATCATCCAGACCGGGCCGAAAGCCTCGGGCATGGATACTCTGTATGCGCGCATGCAGCAGTTCGCCACCCGCGTATACGGCCCGCTGTTCACCGCCGGTCTGCACTTCTGGCAGCTGGGCGAGTCGCACTACTGGGGCCATAACGCGATCATCCGCATGAAGCCGTTCATCGAGCACTGCGCCCTGGCGCCGTTGCCGGGCAAGGGCGCGTTCGCCGGTGCAATCCTTTCTCACGACTTCGTCGAAGCCGCGCTGATGCGCCGTGCCGGCTGGGGCGTGTGGATCGCCTACGACCTCCCGGGCAGCTATGAAGAGCTGCCGCCAAACCTGCTGGACGAGCTCAAGCGCGACCGCCGCTGGTGCCACGGCAACTTGATGAACTTCCGCCTGTTCCTGGTCAAGGGCATGCACCCGGTGCACCGTGCGGTGTTCCTCACCGGGGTGATGTCGTACCTGTCGGCGCCGCTGTGGTTCCTGTTCCTGGTGTTGTCGACCGCGCTGCTGGCGACCAACACCCTGATGGAGCCTCAGTACTTCATCGAGCCGTATCAGCTGTACCCGCTGTGGCCGCAGTGGCACCCGGAGAAGGCCGTGGCGCTGTTCTCCACCACCATCGTGCTGCTGTTCCTGCCCAAGCTGCTCAGTGTCATCCTGATCTGGGCCAAAGGTGCCGTCGAGTTCGGCGGGCGGCTCAAGGTCACCTTGTCGATGCTGATGGAGATGCTGTTCTCCATGCTGCTGGCACCGGTACGCATGATCTTCCACACCCGCTTCGTGCTGGCCGCGTTCCTCGGCTGGGCCGCGACCTGGAATTCGCCGCAGCGTGACGACGACTCCACCCCGTGGGGCGAGGCTGTGCGCCGCCATGGTCCGCAAACCCTGCTGGGTATCGCCTGGGCTGGGCTGGTGGCGTGGTTGAACCCGAGCTTCCTGTGGTGGCTGGCGCCTATCGTTGGCTCACTGGTGCTGTCGATTCCGGTTTCGGTGATTTCCAGCCGTACCCGCCTGGGCCTGGCAGCCAAAGACGAGAAGCTGTTCCTCATTCCCGAGGAATACGCTACCCCGCAAGAGTTGCTGGCCACCGACCGGTACACCCACGAGAACCGCTGGCATGCCCTGCACGACGGCTTCGTGCGTGCTGTGGTCGACCCTCGGCAGAACGCCCTGGCGTGCGCCATGGCCACTGCCCGTCATGGCCAGGCGGCGCCGATCGAAGCGCTGCGTGCCGAGCGCGTGGCCAAGGCGATGGAAGTCGGGCCGAAAGGGCTGGACCTCAATACCCGCCTGGCCCTGCTCAGCGACCCGGTGGCGCTCACCCGCCTGCACGAGCAGGTGTGGGCCGAGCACAATACGGCGTGGATCGATGTGTGGCGTGCGTCGATCATGAACGACCCGCATTCGCCGCTGTTGCCGCTGCACCCGGAGAATGAAGGCCAACCGGCACTCGTCGGCGCCTGATCGATTGCAATCGCGAGCTACGCTCGCTTCTACGATGAACACCCGTAGGAGCGAGCGTAGCTCGCGATGCGCCGCGCAAGCGGCGCTCGATTCTTCGGCCACAATCCGATTTTGGCCAACAAAGTCCCCCCCGGCTCTAGGTCCCCGAGCCGCCATGCGTTAGCATCCCATTCCGATACGACGCCTCGGCCAGTACGGCCGTGCCAATACAATAAGATTCGCTACTTTTCTTGCTAGGGGACTTGGTGATGATCAAGAAATACCTTTCGCGACTGCTGGTCGGTGTTACCGCCCTGGTCGCCGTGACAGCGGCCCAGGCCGGCGCCATCGATGATGCAGTCAAGCGCGGCACCCTGCGGGTGGGCATGGACCCGACCTACATGCCGTTCCAGATGACCAACAAGCGTGGCGAAATCATCGGCTTCGAAGTCGATATCCTCAAAGCCATGGCCAAGTCCATGGGCGTCAAGTTCGAGGCCGTATCCACCGCCTACGACGGCATCATCCCGGCCCTGCTGACCGACAAGTTCGACATGATCGGCAGCGGCATGACCCTGACCCAGGAACGCAACCTGCGTCTGAACTTCAGCGAACCCTTCATCGTGGTTGGTCAGACCCTGCTGATCCGCAAGGAACTGGCTGGCGAGATCAAGTCGTACAAGGACCTGAACAACGAGAAGTACCGCCTTACCTCCAAGCTCGGCACCACCGGCGAGATGGTTTCCAAGAAGCTGATCGGCAAAGCCAAGTACCACGGCTACGACAACGAGCAGGAAGCGGTGATGGACGTCGTCAACGGCAAGGCTGACGCCTTTGTCTATGATGCGCCGTATAACGTGGTGGCCGTAGAAAAAGCCGGCGCTGGCAAGCTGCTGTTCCTCGAAGAACCCTTCACCTACGAGCCGCTGGCCTTCGGCCTGAAGAAAGGCGACTACGACAGCATCAACTTCATCAACAACTTCCTGCACCAGATCAAGCATGACGGGACCTACGATCGTATTCACGACAAGTGGTTCAAGAACAAGGACTGGCTGAAGGAAATGGAATAAGGCCCAGGCCACAAGCCCGGCTTTATGACCCCGACGCGCAGGCAAACCCTGCGCGTTCGCATTTACGGAAGTACCCCACGTGATCAAACACAAGAAAGCCCAGTGGCCCTGGCATGGGCTGACGGCCCTGGTTCTGGTGGGCCTGGCGTTCAGCCTGTACATGGCCACCTCGATGATTTCCTACGAGTGGCGCTGGAACCGCGTACCGCAGTACTTCGCCTACAAGGCCGAGGAAACGCAGCGCGCAGCCAATTACGGTACCGTGCAGGACATCGTCGTCTCTGGCGATAACGCGCGCGTCACGCTGAAGGATGAAAGCGGCGCGGAACAAGTACTCGATGTCGCCAAGGACAGCCTGCAACTGAGCCGTGGCGACGATGTTGCCGAAGGCGACGCGATAGGCGTAACCCGCCATTGGGCAGCGGGCCCGCTGGCCTGGGGCCTGTGGACCACCTTGTGGATTTCGGTGGTGTCCGGGGCACTGGGGCTGGTGATCGGCCTGTTCGCCGGCCTGTGCCGGTTGTCGAACAACCCGACCCTGCGCGACCTGTCGACCGTTTATGTCGAACTGGTGCGCGGCACGCCGCTGTTGGTACAGATCTTCATCTTCTACTTCTTCATCGGCACCGTGCTCAACCTCTCCCGCGAGTTTGCCGGGGTGGCAGCGCTGGCGCTGTTCACTGGCGCCTATGTGGCCGAAATCGTCCGTGCCGGTGTGCAGTCCATTGCCAAGGGCCAGAACGAAGCGGCCCGCTCGCTGGGCCTGAACGCCGGCCAGTCGATGCGTCATGTCATCTTGCCGCAGGCGTTCAAACGCGTGCTGCCGCCGCTGGCCGGCCAGTTCATCAGCCTGGTCAAAGACACCTCGCTGGTGTCGGTAATTGCCATTACCGAACTGACCAAGAGCGGACGTGAGGCCATCACCACCTCGTTCTCGACGTTTGAGATCTGGTTCTGCGTGGCAGGCCTGTACCTGCTGATCAACCTGCCGCTGTCGCACATTGCCAGCCGGCTCGAGCGGAGGCTTGCGCAAAGTGATTGAAGTCCGTGACCTGCTGAAAGTCTTCGACACCCGTGGCCAGGTGGTACGGGCTGTGGATAACGTCACCACCCAGGTCGCCAAGGGCGAAGTGGTGGTGGTGCTCGGCCCATCGGGCTCGGGCAAGTCGACCTTCCTGCGCTGCCTGAATGGCCTGGAGCATTTCGACGAAGGCCATGTGGCCATCGACGGCCTGCAACTGGCCGACCCCAAGACCGACATCAACGCCTACCGTCGCGAAGTGGGCATGGTGTTCCAGCACTTCAACCTGTTCCCGCACATGACCGTGTTGGAAAACCTGTGCCTGGCGCAGAAGGTGGTGCGCAAGCGCAGCAAGGCCGAGCGTGAAGCCAAGGCCCGTGCGCTGCTGGAAAAAGTGGGTATTGCGCAGAAGGCCAACGAATTCCCGTCGCGCCTGTCCGGTGGCCAGCAGCAGCGGGTAGCGATTGCCCGCGCCTTGGCGATGGACCCGAAAGTGATGCTGTTCGACGAGCCCACCTCGGCGCTCGACCCGGAAATGGTCGGCGAAGTGCTGGACGTAATGAAGACCCTGGCCCAAGAAGGCATGACCATGGTCTGCGTCACCCACGAAATGGGCTTCGCCCGCGAAGTGGCGGACCGGGTGCTGTTCTTCGACCATGGCAAGCTGCTGGAAGACTCGGCCCCGGCCGCCTTCTTTGCTGCGCCGAAAGACCCGCGTGCGCAGGCGTTCCTGCGCCAGGTGTTGTGAAACTTAGTGAGCGGTAGAGTGTAGCCAACCCCGAAACTCGCTTCCTGCGGGTTGGCTATCTTGCTTACTCGTTGTTTGCAATGCAGCGGCTAAATGAATAATTGTGCACTCTGTGGCTTAAGTGATTTTTCTAATTGCTTTTGAAGCTACATGAGGATATTTATTTGTTAAATAGTCTAGGCGGTTGCGGGCTGCCTGGATTGCTATTTTATTCTGTTCAAGCTTCCACTTTGCATTCGAAACTTGAGACGTTGTTTGCTCTAGTTTTAAACGCGTGACCGTCAGCTCTTCAAGAGTGGACTCCAGCTTTCTTAATTTGGACGTATTATCGGCGTAGCCTGCGTACAAATAATTTGCCTTTAAGCCGTGTTTGCTGTGCTCGTAGGTGACTGTGCCGTCCATTTTGCTCATGGAGTCCATGAGTATTAACATTTCATCGCGTGTTGTATTAATATTGGTATTAACCGTTTCAATTTCCCTGGCTCTTTGAACATCTTTTCGTTTTTCGTTGCTGATGTTGAATTCTAAGTTTTCAGTGCTGTCTATGTGATATTTCAAGTTTTCTGAAGCCTTGACTAGCGCTTTTCCAGCTTTCCAATCCTTGTAGCGAGCTATAAGTCCACGGAAATTTCCTGAAGGATCATTATAGTTAATCGGGTCACCCGCAGTGTAAACGTATGCATTAAGGTTGCCGGCCACGAATATGCTGGCACGATCGGCTGAGATAAATCGCCTAAGATGGGGGCTGTACCCACGCTCGCCGCGGCCTAACAAGTACACGCCGAAAGCTTCAGGGTGCTCACCATTGAAGCCTAGTTCTATCGGTAACGATCCAATGGGGGTATTTCCATAAGCACAATACGTCACGCTGTTGATGGCTGAACTATTGCGTGAAGCCAGCACGGAGTTTGCTCTGTCGATAGCAATGAGATGGGGTTCGGCAGAAGGTGAGCTCCCTAGCTGGCACACCGGAGTGCTGGCCGCGTTAAGCATTCGTACTAAGCTACCAGGCACACCAATAACTGCGAGCCGATCATGCTCATAAAAGCGTAGCTGACGATTACCCATGAGATAACTTCCTATTGGAACTTGACCCCAAGGATGCTGGCCGCAAGGTAGCCCCCGCAACTGGCAAAAATGCTAGGCTGACGTGAGGGTCGAGGGGCTGCAAAGCAGCCCCGTCCATCTCAAATGCTGAACCGCCCCACCATCCCCCGCAACTGCTGCCCCAACTGTTCCAACTCCCCACTCGAAGCCGCCGTCTGCTCACTGGCGGCACTGGTCTGATCTGATGCATCCCGCACACTGATGACGCTTCGGTTGATCTGCTCGGCCACCACGCTCTGTTCCTCGCTGGCCGTGGCGATCTGCTGGTTCATGCCCTGAATGCTCGACACCGTGTCGGTGATCTGGCTCAGTGCATCCCCGGCGCGGCGGCTCAGTTCCACGCTCTGCTCGGTCAGGTTCTTGCTGCTGTCCAGCAAGCGGGTCACTTCGTCGGTGCCGTTGTGCAGGCTGTCGATCAGTTGGCCAATCTCTTCGGTCGCTGTCGAGGTGCGTTGGGCCAGGCCGCGTACCTCGTCGGCCACCACGGCAAAGCCACGCCCGGCTTCACCGGCCCGTGCCGCTTCGATCGCCGCGTTCAGGGCCAGCAGGTTGGTCTGTTCGGACACCGACTTGATCACATCGAGGATGCTGCCAATCCGCTGGCTTTCGCCCGCCAGGTGCTGCATGGCCGTCAGGCAATGGTCCATTTGCATGGCCAGTTGCTCAATACGGCCGATGGCTTCGGCTACCACCTGGTCGCCCAGTTGCGCCTGCTGGTCGGCGTTGGTCGCGGCGAGCGAGGCCTGCTCGGCGTTCTGTGCCACTTCCTGCACGGTGGCACTCATCTGGTTCATGGCAGTGGCTACCTGGTCGGTTTCCTCACGCTGCTGGTTGATGCGCAGCTTGGTGTCCTCGCTGCTGGTCGCCAGCTGTGTGGCGGCCTGTGACAGCTGGCCGACACCTTGGTCGATGCCCCCGATCAGCTCGCGCAGGCTCAAGGTCATTTCGCGCATGCTGGTTTGCAGCTGGCCCATTTCGTCGCGGCGTTGCACGGTGTCAACCTGGCTCAGGTCACCCTTGGCGATGCGCGCGGCCACGGCCAGTGTCTGACGTAGTGGCTGGGTGATCTGCAGGGTAATCAGCCAGGCGGCTATCACCCCAAGCACCATGGCCAGCAATGCCACGCTGGTCAGCAGCGAGCGGGCAGCCAGGGCTTCGCTGTCCCGTTGTTCAACTTTGCGCCCGGCCAGTTCGACACTCGCCACGCCCAGCTCGTCGCTCATTTTTTCCATGTTGCCCTGCAGCTGCTCGGCGCGCACCGCTGCGCGGCGGTACTGATCCAGGCTGGCCCGGTACTTGGCCAACTCGACGCCGGGCTGCTCGGTCAGTGATCGTGGCAAGCTCAGCGGGGCCAAGGCCTTTAGCAGTTGCTCAAGGCTCTTGTCGGCGGCGTCCAGTGCATCGTCGCCGACCTTGGCGAACGCCTCGACGGGCGAGAAGGTGTAGGCCGGTACAAGGCTTTGCTGGTTGGCGCCTTCGACATAGTGACTGAGGCTTTCCATCAGGCCCAGCGCGCTGCCTTGTTGACTCTCAGACATCGTCAGCAAGGCCTGGGTCTGCAAGTCGTCGATGACATCGTCCAGTTTGAGCGCTTGCGCTTGCATGGCCTGGCGCAGTGTCGTGCGGCTGGCGACGGTGCTTTGCAGCTCGGTGAAGTCTTCGCGCAGCTGTTGCAGCAATTGCAGTTTTTGTGTGAGCAACTGACGGGATTCGTCAACGTTGCTGCGTTGCTGCAACGTGCTCAGCATGCGCTCCAGTTGCTCGATGGCCTGCTGGATACGTGCCTTGCTGGTGTCGTCGCTGAGTACGCGGTAGTTGATGCGCTCGGCACGCAGGTCTTTGACCAGATCGTTGATCTGGCCAATTTCACTGAGCTGTTGCGAGCGGTTGATGGCGCCATCAAGTGCACGCCAGCCGCTGATGGTGGTGGCCAGGGTGAGCAGCAGGACCACGGCGAAGCCGAGGGCCAGCTTGGCGGCGACATTGAGGTTGCCGAGCTTGCGGTTGAGGTAGCCGAGCATGGGAAGTCTCCGTGCGATTGGGGGAGGGCATGCAGGCGTATTGCCGGCATACACCTCTGCCAATCGGCTGCGGAGCTGTAGGACTTGACCTGATAATCAGGTAGGAAATTTCGCCGCGGTATGTAGGAAGGCTCTTCCGGTCCTCGGTTTAGAGCCTGAACCGCCCCACCAACCCCTGCAGGTGGGTGCCCAGCCGCGCCAGCTCCACGCTGGAGCTGGCCGTCTCTTCACTGGCTGCTGAGGTCTGGTCGGAAATGTCCCGCACATTCATCACGCTGCGGTTGATCTCTTCGGCCACGGCCGTCTGTTCTTCTGCAGCCGTGGCAATCTGCTGGTTCATCGCCTGGATCGACGACACGGTACGGGTGATGGTTTCCAGCGAACTGCCGGCGCGGCGGGTCAGCTCGACGCTGCTGTCGGTCAGCTGGCGGCTGTTGTCCATCACAGTGGCCACCCGTTGGGTGCCACTTTGCAGGCCGGCAATCAGTTCTTCGATCTCTTCGGTCGACTGCTGTGTGCGCTGGGCCAGGCTGCGCACTTCGTCGGCCACCACGGCAAAGCCACGCCCGGCCTCGCCGGCACGGGCGGCTTCGATTGCCGCGTTCAGGGCCAACAGGTTGGTTTGCTGGGCCACCGACTTGATTACGTCGAGCACACTGCCGATCTTGTCACTCTCGGCCTTGAGCTGGTTCATCGCTTCGCTGGAGTTGACCACTTCGCCCGCCAGGCGCTCGATCTGCGCCACGGCCTCGCCCACCACCCGGTCACCTTCGCGGGCTTGCTGGTCGGCCATCAGGGCGGCTTCCGAGGCCTGCTCGGCGTTGCGCGCCACTTCATGCACAGTGGCGGTCATCTGGTTCATGGCGGTCGCCACTTGATCCGTCTCGACCTTCTGGTTGTTGACCCCGGCGCTGGTTTGCTCGGTGACGGCAGAGAGCTGTTCGGCGGCGCTGGCGATCTGCGTTACGCCGTCGCCAATGCCGCCGATCAACTCGCGCAGGCCTTGGGTCATGCGCTGCATGCTGGCCTGCAACTGGCCCAGTTCGTCGCGGCGCTGTACGGGCAGGCTCTGGGTCAGGTCGCCATTGGCCACACGTTCGGCGGCGCGCAGGGTCTGGCGCAGCGGGATGATGATCTGCCGGGTAATGGCCCAGGCGGCCACCAGGCCGAAGGCGAGGGCCAGCACGGTGGCAAGCGCGAGCAGGGTTTTGGCCTGGGCTGCAGCGGCGTCGCGCACCTCGGTTTGAGACGTGGTCATCGCCTGGCTGGTCTGCAGCAGTACCGTGCCTTGTTCGGCCATGCGTTGCAGGGCTTGCTCGCTGGCGGTCTGGGCATTGCCGAACTGGATGACCGCATCACGGTAGCCAGCCATGGCTGTGGCGGCATCGTCCAGGCTGGCGGCATGTTCGGCAGGCACCTTGGACGGCAGCGCACGCAGCTCGACCAGTGCCTGGTCGATGGCCTTCAACGCCGTTTGCTGGAAGTCGGCGTTGCCGCTGTAGGTGTAGCCGCGCACCTGAAAACGTGCCTGCTGCAGCAGGGCGCTCACATCCACCGCATGCTGGTACTGGTTGATATCGCCACCTTGCTGCAGCCCTCGCTGCACGCGGCCGATCAGTTCCGCTGCCTTGTCGGCGCTGTCGCCGAGCACGTCACGGCTGGCTTCGCGGCGCTGGCCGGCCTGCTTCAGCTCGTTGAATGCCTGCTGGTAGGTGCGCACGGCTTCGCGCTGCTGCTCCAGGCGTTGGCGATCGGCGGGGTGCTCGATCAGCCCGAGCATCAGCTGTACCTGGCGGTCGAGGTTGGCCAAGGCCTTTTCAAGCTCGGCCACTGAGGCATCGTCACGCCGGCGCTCGTAGTGCTGGCGAGCAATGCGCAGTTCCTGGGTGTACTGCTGGATGACCGAGATGTTCCCCAGCTTGTCGCCACGGTCGATGATGCTGTCCATGCCGTGCCAGCCGGTCAGGGTAATAGCCAGGGTCAACAGCAGCACCAGGCCGAAGCCCAGCCCTAGTTTGCGATTGACGCTCACATTGCCCAGCGATTGGGCTAACCATTGATACATGTACGACTCCCTGGCGACTTGGCAGTACAAATAGTTGCTGTATTGCCAAGGCATCGGCCTGGGAGAGGGAAACTTGATGGGCTAAAAAACGGCGTTTGCGTCAGAAAATACGCGAAAGCAGCGCTGTTACCGCAGTCTCGACCCGCAAGATGCGCTCACCCAGCTGCACCGGCGCCAGCCCGGCCTTGCCCAGCAGGTCGACCTCGTAGGGGATCCAGCCGCCTTCGGGGCCGATGGCCAGGGTAACGGCTTGCTCCACGGCACGGGGGCAGGCGGGGTAGGGGCCAGGGTGGCCGACCAGGCCCAGGGTGCCAGCCGCGATGGCGGGCAGGCGGTCTTCGACGAAGGGCTTGAAGCGCTTTTCGATGATGACTTCGGGTAGCACGGTGTCGCGCGCCTGCTCCAGGCCAAGGATCAGGTTTTCGCGAATGCTTTCTGGCTGCAGGAAGGGCGTTTGCCAGAAGCTTTTCTCGACCTTGTAGCTGTTCACCAGGATCAGGCGTGGCACGCCCAGGGTGGCCACGGTCTGGAACAGCCGACGTAGCATTTTCGGCCGCGGCACCGCCAGCACCAGGGTCAGCGGCAGCTTGGCCGGCGGGGGCTGGTCAAACGCAACTTCCAGCTCGGCTTCGTGCTTTTCCAGGCGCAGCACCGTGGCCTTGCCCATCAGGCCGTTGATACGGCCCACGCGCAGGTTGTCGCCCACCGCCACGCGGTGGATGTCCTGCATGTGGGTGAAGCGCCGGTCAGCGAGAACGACGCGGTCGGCCGAAACGAAGTCGGCCTCTTCAAGAAGCAACAGGTTCACGGTTGGGTCGCAGGCGGCTGGTCGTTATGGTCGTCGGCAGTTTCGTCATGGGCGCTGCGTTTGCGGATCATGCTGCCGCACAGCACACCCACCTCGAACAGCAGCCACATGGGCACGGCCAGCAGGGTCTGGGAGAAGATATCCGGCGGGGTGAGCACCATGCCGACCACGAAGCAGCCGATGATCACGTAGGGGCGGATCTTCTTCAGGTACTTCACGTCGACCACGCCGATCCACACCAGCAGCACCACCGCTACCGGGATTTCGAAGGCCACGCCAAAGGCGAAGAACAGCGTCATCACGAAGTCGAGGTAGCTGGCGATGTCGGTCATCATCGACACACCTTCCGGCGTGGCGCTGGCGAAGAAGCCGAAGATCAGCGGGAACACCAGGAAATAGGCGAACGCCATGCCGGCGTAGAACAGAAAGATGCTCGACACTAGCAACGGAATGGCGATGCGCTTTTCATGGCGGTACAGCCCGGGTGCGATAAAGCCCCAGATCTGCTGCAGGATGAACGGAATCGCCAGGAACAGCGACACGATCATGGTCAGCTTGAACGGCGTGAGGAACGGCGAGGCCACATCGGTGGCGATCATCGTCGCATTGGCCGGCAAGTGCTCGCGCAGCGGCGCCGAGACCAGTGTGTAGATCTGCTGGGCGAAGGAGAACAGCCCGGCAAAGATCAGGAAAATGACGGCAACGCACCGCAGCAGGCGGGTGCGCAGTTCGGTCAGGTGCGAAACCAGCGGCATCGGCTGGTCGTGTTCCGGGATCTCGCTCATGGGGCTCGCGGCGGTTGAGGCGGTTCAGAAGGCGTGGCCGGGGCGGCAGGCGGCTCGACCGGCCTGGCTTCCAGCCCGGCAGGTGGCTGCACGCTGGCCGTGGTCACCGGCGGCTGTGCAGGTGGCGTCAGCGGGTTGAGGATGCGCTTGGCTTCCTCTTCCATCTGCAGGATGTGCTCGTTGTGCAGCTGGCGGCGGATGTCGTCGGCGCCGATTTCGCGCTCCACTTCCATCTTGATGCTGTTGAAGCTGCGCTTGAGCCGGCCGATCCAGAGGCCTGCCGTGCGCGCGGCACCCGGCAGGCGCTCGGGGCCGAGCACCAGCAGAGCGACCAGGCCGACGAGCAGCAGCTCGCTGAAACTGATGCCGAACATGGGTCAGTCTTTCCGCTGTGGCTCTTGGACCGGCTGGGCCTGGCCTTCGATGGTGTGGCCTTGCTGCGGCTGCGCGGTGCTCTGCTGGTGAGGCGCCTGCACTGGTGGCACCGGTTGGGCAGGCGGCGGGGTTTGCTCGGCCGGCTTGTTCTCTTCGTCGTTCATGGCTTTGCGGAAGCCCTTGATCGACTCGCCCAGGTCGCTGCCGAAGTTTTTCAGCTTTTTGGTGCCGAACACCAGGACCACGACGACCAGCAGGACGATCCAGTGTTTCCAGTCAAAAATACCCATGGTGCTCTCCTAGAATGCGTTGTGCTCAAGCCGAAGGCTGTCGCGCGGCCTTTTCATCGTGCCCGGACAGCCCGAAACGGCGCTCCAGCTCATCGAGCACGGCTTGAGGATGCTGTCCCAGCGCGCTGAGCATCACCAGGCTATGAAACCACAGGTCGGCGGTTTCGTAGATGACATCGCTGTAATCCTTGCTCACGGCAGCATCTTTGGCTGCAATGATGGTCTCGACCGACTCTTCGCCGAGCTTTTCGAGGATCTTGTTCAGGCCCTTGTGGTACAGGCTGGCCACGTAGGAGCTGTCAGGCGCCGCTTGCTTGCGTTCTTCAAGCACTTCGGCCAGGCGGTTGAGGGTGTCGCTCATGTCAGTGTCCTGCGCTGTAGATGGCATCCGGGTCCTTCAGGACCGGGTCGACGATTTTCCACTGGCCGTCTTCGTACACACGGTAGAAGCAGCTTTCACGGCCGGTATGGCAGGCGATATGACCCAGTTGCTCGACCATCAGGATGATCACGTCGGCGTCGCAGTCCAGGCGCAGCTCATGCAGCTTTTGCACATGCCCGGATTCCTCACCCTTGCGCCACAGCTTGCCACGCGAACGCGACCAGTAGATGGCGCGTTGCTCGGCGGCGGTAAGTGCCAGCGATTCGCGGTTCATCCAGGCCATCATCAGCACGCGTCCGGTCTTGTGGTCCTGGGCGATTGCCGGTACTAGGCCATCGCTGTTCCACTTGATCTCGTCCAGCCAGTCTTTCATCGTCGACTCCAAAACGGGCCCGCTCCTGTACCGGGCCCTTTGCGCTAGTGTGCCAGCCACGGGCGCGGCTGGCTATTGGCGTACGATCAGGTAAAGGCCTGCGGCCAGCATCAGCCAGGCCGGCCACGCAGCCGGGGCGGCCAGGCTGGCAGCTTCGGCGGCGCCAGCGGCCAGTACCGCACCACCACCGAGCAGGCCAGCGCCCAGCAGGCGCAGTGCCCAGCGGTCGCCCTGGCGGCGCCGTTCCGGCAGTTGCGGGTCGTGCAGGTGCGGCTGTGACAGGCGTTCTAGCAGGTCGCGGGCCATGTCGGCCAGGTGTGGCAGTTGCTCGACCTGGCTGTGGATGTTGCCGAACATCGCCTTGGGGCTGTAGCGGTCGCGCATCCAGCGTTCCAGATACGGCTTGGCGGTGCTCCACAGGTCCAGGTCGGGGTACAGCTGACGGCCCAGGCCTTCGATGTTGAGCAGGGTCTTTTGCAGCAGCACCAACTGCGGCTGCACTTCCATGTTGAAGCGCCGCGCGGTCTGGAACAGGCGCATCAGCACCTGACCGAAGGAAATATCCTTTAACGGTTTTTCGAAGATCGGCTCGCACACGGTGCGGATCGCCGCTTCGAACTCGTTGACCTTGGTGTGGGCCGGTACCCAGCCCGAGTCGATGTGCAGCTGGGCGACACGGCGATAGTCACGTTTGAAGAAGGCAATCAGGTTGCGCGCCAGGTAGTCCTGGTCCTCGGCGGTGAGGCTGCCGACAATGCCGCAGTCGATAGCGATGTACTGCGGGCTCCACGGCTTGACCGTGCTGACGAAGATGTTGCCGGGATGCATGTCGGCATGGAAGAAGCTGTCGCGGAACACCTGGGTGAAGAACACTTCCACCCCACGCTCGGCCAGCAGCTTCATGTCGGTGCGCTGGTCGGCCAGGGTGGCCATGTCGGTCACCGGCACGCCGTAGATGCGCTCCATCACCAGCACCTTGGGGCGGCACAGGTCCCAGTACACCTGGGGCACGTACATCAGATCGGAGCCTTCGAAGTTGCGCCGCAGCTGGCTGGCGTTGGCCGCTTCGCGCAGCAGGTCGAGCTCGTCGTAAATGGTTTTTTCGTAGTCGCCAACGATTTCCACCGGGTGCAGGCGGCGGGCATCGGCAGAGGCGCGTTCGGCGGCCTTGGCGATCAGGAACAGCCAGGCCAGGTCCTGGGCGATGACCGGCTTCAGGCCCGGGCGCACGACCTTGACCACCACTTCTTCGCCGGTCTTGAGACGTGCGGCATGTACCTGGGCCACCGAGGCCGAGGCCAGTGGCTCCACGTCGAAGCGGCTGAACAGCTGCGCCACCGGGGCGCCCAGCTGTGCCTCGATCAAGGCCACGGCCTGCTTGGGGTCGAACGGCGGCACACGGTCCTGCAACAGCATCAGCTCATCGGCGATGTCGTTGGGCAGCAGGTCGCGTCGGGTGGACAGCAACTGGCCGAACTTGATGAAGATCGGCCCCAGGTCCTGCAGTGCCAGGCGCAGGCGCGCGCCACGGCTCAGCTCGGACGGCTTGCGTGGCAGCCAGCGCCACGGCATCAGCAGGCGCAGGCTCATCAGCCACCAGGGCAGCGGCAGGTCGAACAGCAGGTCATCGAGACGGTAGCGGATCACCACACGCTGGATGCGAAAAAGACGGCGGACGGCGAGCAGCTTCATGCGTTTTCGCTGGTATCAAGGGATCGGGAGAGGCGCTTGAGGCGCGCCTCGAGGCGTTCTGTGTCGAGCTTCAGGGCATCGAGTTCGCTGAAGGCGGCTTCGGCTTCGCGTTTGCCCACCAGGGTGCGGGACTCTTCGGCCAGGTACTCGGACAGGTTCTGGCTGAAGCGCGCCAGGCCCTGGCGGGTCCAGCGTGCACGCAGGCGGATATGGCCGGCCAGCATGGCCGTGGCGACCGGGCCAAGCCAGCGTTGCAGCTCGTGCTCCCAGTCCAGCTCAAGGTCTTGCAGCACGCCGAACAGGTCTAGCAGTACGGCGCTGTCGCCATGCAGCTCCACCTGCGGGCTGTGCAGCACGGTGGTCTTGTCTTTGGCCAGGGCCAGTTGCGCCAGGCTGCCAGCCGGGGCGCGCAGGCTGCAGTCGACCTCGCCCTGCCAATGGGCGGCGAGCATCAGGCCCTCTTCATCGGGCAGGATGAACACCTGCAGGGCCGGTTGGCGGCAGTCGATTTCGATGACCTTGCCTTCCAGCGCGGCCAGGCGCGGCAGGGCCGTGCTGTCCATGCGCAGGATGCGGTTCAGGCCATGTTCGACGCTGGCGAGCAGCCCGGCCAGCAGCATCAGGGCTTGATCCCCCGGTGTACGGCAACGATGCCGCTGGTCATGTTGTGGTAGGTGACGCGGTCGAAACCGGCCTCGACCATCATGCTCTTCAGGGTTTCCTGGTCCGGATGCATGCGGATCGATTCGGCCAGGTAACGGTAGCTTTCCGAGTCGTTGGTGATCAGCTTGCCGGCCAGCGGCATGAAGGCGAACGAGTAAGCGTCGTAGGCCTTGGACATCAGCTTGTTGGTCGGTTTGGAGAACTCCAGGATCAACAGGCGGCCGCCGGGCTTGAGCACGCGCAGCATCGAACGGATGGCTTCGTCCTTGTGGGTGACATTGCGCAGGCCGAAGGCGATGGTCACGCAATCGAAGTGGTTGTCCGGGAACGGCAGCTTTTCAGCGTCGGCCTGGACGAACTCAATGTTGCCGGCCACGCCACGGTCGAGCAGGCGGTCACGGCCGACCTTGAGCATCGAATCGTTGATGTCGGCCAGCACCACCTGGCCGGTCGGGCCTACAAGGCGCGAGAACTTGGCGGCCAGGTCGCCGGTACCACCGGCGATATCCAGCACGCGGTTGCCGCTGCGCACGCCCGACAGCTCGATGGTAAAGCGCTTCCACAGGCGGTGCATGCCGCCGGACAGCACGTCGTTCATCAGGTCGTACTTGGCGGCCACCGAATGGAACACTTCGGCGACTTTCTTAGCCTTCTGGCTTTCAGGGACGTCCTGGTAGCCGAAATGGGTGGTGGGTTCGGCGTGTTCGCCTTTGCGCTGGTCGTTCATATCGCTTCACCGGAAAAAATTACCGCCATTCTAGGGCGAACGGGCGGATTTGTCTTGGCGGGGTGTGCCAGTGGGCAGGGGCGGGCATAATGCCGATTATGTCTACATCTTCAGGAACACCCGCATGACCCAGATCAGCGTCGAACGCAAACACTCCCTCGGCCGCGATGCCGCCCGCGCCAAGGCCGAAGCCCTGGTCGACAAGCTCAGCCGCGAATACGACCTCAAGGCCACTTGGAACGGTGACCGGGTCGATGTGGCGCGCAGCGGCGCCAACGGTAGCGTGCACATTGGCGAGGACAGCATCCGTGTGGAGCTGAAGCTGGGCATGATGCTGTCGATGATGAGCGGCACCATCAAAGGTGAAATAGAGCGGGCGCTGGACAAGGCACTGGCCTGACGCCCGCTGAGCTCAGTTGTCGGGGAACGGGACAAGGTCCTCGATCTGCTCCAGGCGCAGGTCACCCCGATAGATCTGATAGCGCTCCGAGGGCGCCAGAACCCGTTGTAACCGCTCGTCGCGGCTCATGGCGTCCGGGAACTTCAAATGCCCTTTGGCAAACCGCCGGGCATTGGCAGTGGCGCTGGTGTAATGGAAATGCGCTTCCCAGAGCTTGGCTCTGGGCTGCAGCCGATGAATGTCATACACATCCAGAAAATCGTTGGCCTTGAGCCTCTTGCGGCTTCTGGTCAGCCTGACCTCGACTTCGCCGGCTTCTATCAGGAAACGCAACGCTTTGCTGTCCGGGTGCTGGGTGTCCAGGTAAGCCGTGGTCAACAGGCGCTTTTTTTCTGCTTGTACCTCGGTTATTGCCTGTTCCAGCCTGGCGGCCAGTGAATGCTCTTGATCCGGGCCGGCACGCAAAGTAGCAGCGATGTCCGCCATGTCCTGAATATAGAAGTCGAGTTGGTCCGCCAGGCTGTTGGGACCTTCCAGATGGCGGGCAGCGTAAGCGACCCTGGCGGTTTTCTGGGCCAGCAGGTCGTTACCGGTGCGGCGAAGGCGAGCGTAGTCCGTTACCGGCGCAACTTGCGCCACGGCCTCCCAGTGATCGGCTTGTTGCTGATAGCGCGCAACGGTCTGTTCGGTCAGCGGGTCGATCTGCACGGCTTCGCTGTTTTCATCAGCCTGCTCGACAACCAGGGATCTGCCCCGGTTGGTGCGGATCACCTTGCGTCTGACGGGGCGTACCCTATGTGTCACAGGCTGTTCGGGCACTGCATCCTGCGTGTCGGCGCTAGCAGAGATCAAGCCCAGGTCATTCTCGGTCAGGTCTATCAGTGCATGCAGTTCAGCGATGTATTCATTGAGCTTGCCGCTGTCCACTGCCGGCAAGTTGCGCGAAAGCAGATACTCGGCATTGCCCAGTGACAGTTTGTATTCGCTCAACGCGCTTTCCAGCGGCTCTTTCTGCTCATCGGGCTTTAGGCCGGCTGCAGCCAGGCTGTCATGGCTCAGCAGCGCTTCATGCAGATGTTTGCTGCGCAGCGTTTTCTGTGACAGCAGGGTGCTTTCAAAGCTCTCAGCGGTCAGCCGGTCTCTGTTCACGACCAGCTGATACAGGTCGCTGAGGATCTGGGCTCGGATAATCAGCGTCGAATAGCGCCGGTTGTTGATAATGGCATCAAGTTTCTTGCGCTTGCCAGAGAACTGGATCTGCCCATCTGTCAGCGCTTCGCTGAGGTTTTGGTCGAGGCGTTGGCTGACGTTGAAGAGGCGTCTATGTGTTGCCAGTGCTGCCTCGACGTTCTTGCTGTAATCCAGGTACAGCTGGGCCTGCTCGTGGCCAAAAGGCAGCTGTACGAGCCGGCGCGATTGGTCTTTGAGTGCCCCATAGTCATTCATTTCGAGCAGGCGGCGGAACTGCTGCACGTCGGCGGTGAGCAACTGCTCCCACCACTGCCCACGGGCATAGGAGGCTGTTGCCTTTGGGTCGAACCTGGCATATTTCGGGTCACTCATGCTGGCGAAGAGCTGCGCTTGATCCCTTATCAGGGCGGCCTGTTTTTCGTAGGTAAGGGCCAACACATCAAAGTTCGCACGCGCCTCGTTGCGCAGGGCCTGTAGTGCCTGTCGTTGTACCTGCAGTTCCTCTGGCAGGTCGCCAAGGTCTACGCCGGGGTTGGCATCCAGGGATTGCTGGAATGCCAGGTGTGCCTCGTCATACGGTTTTACCCGTTCCAGATAGCCATTGAGGAACGTTTCCATGCTGGTGAGTTTTTTGTCATTTGCCGCGCGGCTTTCCAGCATTTTCGTGAAAGCTTGTTTCTTCTCATCAATCAGCACCTTGGTCGCTTTCGGCATCCCACCCGGCAGGTGTAGGTCGAGCATCCATTCGCCGTTCCAGCGCGTCAGCCAAGGCCCACGGCTGCGTTCGCGGCCGACAATGTAGTAACCGTCAGGTTCTGCGCCCCACGTCTGTGACCATTCACTCTGGCTGACTTCCGGTCCGATGATGCGCATGCCGCTATAGGTCTCTTCAACCTCATAGGCAACATCCTGCAGTTTCACATAGTAGCGGTCGTCAACCTTGTACAGGCCTCGCATTCGGCCGTTGGCCACTGCATTTTGCCCGTTGAGGTTGACCTTGGCGCGTAAGGTGTTGAGTGCCGCACGGGCTTCACGCGGCAGGTTGCCGAGCCGCTGGTCGCGGCCCCATTGGCTGACGTTGAGCGCAGCAGGCCCGGGTTGCTCGGTTGCAGGGGCCCAGGCTGATTCCTCGGGTGGCTGTGGTGCAGTTCGGCTGGAAACTCGGCGCGGTCCGGGCTGAACGGGCAGTTCCGGCTCGGGGCTGGCGGTAGCGGGCCCATGGGCTAGCAACATGGCCAGGTTCAGCAGGATGTCGGCACCGGCGAGCCACTTTTCGTCGTTGCTGCCTTGGGTCAATGCGACCAGGTCGTCCTTGATACTGAGCAAGGCTGTGACCAGCCAGGCCAGCAAACCTGCAGGCCCTCGCAGCAATGGCGTGGCCGTATTGAACGCCAGCCATGCGAACTGCTTGACCAGGGCCCAGCGTTGCTGGGCGTTGGAGATGCTCTGCCATGAGGCCAGCAACACGAGCATGTCAGCCCTGGCTTGATACATCGAATTGTCCAGGTTGCCCGACCATGGAGTGAAGGCCAAGGTGACAGGCGCCCTCAAGCGCTCAATCGCGTCAGCGGTCATTGCCGATCCTGGCCCCACCAGATGCGCCAGTTCAGTGAGGCCCTCATGCAGATGCGGATGGGTAAAACCATGGTTGGCATAAATAGGGCGGGCGTCGTCATCCAGCCAGGTGAGGATGTCCTGCTGCAGGGCTTGTTCGGTCCGGATGGTGTTCATCAATTGAGTGCGGCTGCTGAACTGTCTGATGGCCTGCGTTGCGTACATGGGCCGGTAGAGTATCCAGGCCCCGGTGGCGGATACCTCGATGACGAACATGGCATGCACCCGGTTTGCCTTTGGACCACCCGGCACGCTGCTGAACGACAGTGGCCCCATCTTCAGCGATGTGCTCGAGTGGGCGTCACGGTGGCAAAAATCTGCGACGACCTGCCAGTTGCGTTCGCTCAGCTGCCCCGCGATCTTGGCGTGTAATGCGCTCAGCAGTAAGGCATTGCGCCATTCTTCGGCAAAGCGCTGGCGCCGCTTGTCGGTGTCAGTGCTCGTCTGCAACTGGTCGTGGACAAACTGCGGATACTGGCCACCGACATCCACGGCAACGATCAGTGCGTTGACATAGTCAAGGTCCATCCAGCGACTTGTCGGCTGTTGCCCGGCCAATTGAATAGCCGAGGCCACCTGGTCGCTACCCAATTGCAGGCGTGAGATGGCCAGCTCGGTCAGGCTGATGGTTTTCAGATACTCAAGCTTTGCGGGCCCCACGGAGGACACCTGTACAACTTGTGAAATTGTGATCAGCACCTGGTCTGGGTTGCACGGTTGCTGGTTCGGGTGGTCATCGCGCATTTGCTCACGCAGGCGACGAACCGTGTATTGCTGCAGGGTTTCGATCCCGTCCAGGGAGGTTTCACCTTGCGCCAGCATTTGCCCTGCCGACAGCTTCAGCAGTGCCGTGTGGTACTGGAAACGGTCAGTCACGGTGGCGCTCTCGAGCCAGTCAGGCAGCGGGATCGCGGGTGTCGATTGCACGAGGTGGAAGCACGCCGGGAATATCGATGAGGGGTCGCTCAGCGTGTTGAAGAGCGCTTCCAGATCTGCAACGTGTTCGATGGCGCCAAGCTGCACCCGGTCAATTTTTTGCAGCAGGCCGTTGAGCAATTGCCGAGCCTGATAGCTGAACGGGTCTTCGGTCAATGCCGTGCAGGCCCAGGACATCGTGTCGAACGTATGATGCTCTTAAAGCTCGTCGCGCAGGGCGGTGGCGAACGCAGTGATCCCGTTGAAGCCGCGCACGGTGCCAGAGGGCTTGCACCACAAGACCAGATCGCGCGCATTTTGATTGCCAGTGATGAGCAGGTCCGGTATTACCTCGTGAACCGTGCAGCCTGGGCTGGCGAGTGAAACCTGCAACCCCTGCACGTTTGCCTCTGTGCCGGCTTGAGCGAGAATGGCGTACACCAGGGCCTTCTGATCGCTGTCCAGGCCCTGGCGTTCAAGGGTGCCGAGCAGTGCGGCCTTGAGAACCTCCTGCATCCAACGCAGGCGGGTTACATCTGAATCACCGTCGCGGCTGTTCCAGAAACTGACCTGCGCCTGTTGAAAGGTCTCGGAAAGGGTTGCAAGCACATCGTCGTAGTCAGTGTTCAGGTCGGCCATGCGGATATCGATGACTGGCGCAACATGCTGGGGACGAAAGATGGCGGGTGGGTTCAGGCTGAGTTGGTCCGTGGGCTTGAGCGCCATGGGTTGGCCGCTGAGGAAATGTTCGAGCAATGTATCCACCAGGTTGCCTGGCGGTGTCAGTGGTCCTTCATCCAGATCATGCAGGATGCTGAAACCGGTCAGGGATTGCAGCTGCGGGTGGTTCTTGCGGGTCCAGGGGTAGCGTGCTGCGAGTGCGTCGAAACCAGCGCTGGCCACGACTTCGCGCAGGCCGGGGCGGCTGGCGAACTGCGTCGCTACCAGATGCTTGAAGGACACAGATGGCGAGGGCAGTGATTGGGGCATGGCATCAGGCTCCGGTCAAAGGGGAGCCGAATGCTGAAGCGTTAACCTGAAGCCGCTGCGGTAGATAAGTCAGCGCGGCCATCTTAGGGTGAAGATTCTAATTCCAAACCCTACCTTATGCTCAAGCCCAACCTCCATGGGCGGTTCCTCCTCCACTCATGAGCATGAGGTACAGAGCATGGCCAAAGCGACTGTGAAGAAAAAGGACGATGCCCCGGGCACGCTGGGCGAGGTGCGCGGTTACGCGCGCAAGATCTGGCTGGCTGGCATCGGCGCTTATGCGCGGGTGGGCCAGGAAGGCTCCGACTACTTTCAGGAACTGGTCAAGGCCGGCGAAGGCGTCGAGAAGCGTGGCAAGAAACGCATCGACAAAGAGCTCGATGCTGCCAACAACCAGATCGACGAAGCGGCTGAGGAAGTCAGTCGCGTACGCGGCAAGGTAGAAATTCAACTCGACAAGATCGAAAAAGCTTTCGACGCACGGGTAGGGCGCGCCTTGAATCGCCTGGGCATTCCGTCTAAACATGACGTTGAGGCGCTGTCGATCAAGCTTGAACAGTTGCACGAGCTGCTTGAGCGCGTCGCGCACAAACCATAAGGAGAGCAGGATGGCTGGCAAGAAGAACACCGAAAAAGAAGGCAGCTCCTGGGTCGGCGGGATCGAGAAATACTCCCGCAAGATCTGGCTGGCGGGGCTGGGTATCTATTCGAAGATCGACCAGGACGGCCCGAAGCTGTTCGACTCGCTGGTGAAGGATGGCGAGAAGGCCGAGAAGCAGGCGAAGAAAACCGCTGAAGATGTGGCCGAAACCGCCAAGTCCTCCACCACTTCGCGCGTGTCTGGCGTGAAGGACCGTGCATTGGGCAAATGGAGCGAACTCGAAGAGGCTTTTGACAAGCGCCTGAACAGCGCCATCTCGCGCCTGGGTGTGCCGAGCCGCAACGAGATCAAGGCCCTGCACCAGCAGGTGGACAGCCTGACCAAGCAGATCGAGAAGCTGACCGGTGCTTCGGTTACGCCGATTTCGTCGCGCACCGCTGCTGCCAAGCCGGCTGCGAGCAAGGCGGCGGCCAAGCCACTGGCCAAAGCGGCAGCTAAACCTGCGGCAAAAACCGCAGCGGCCAAGCCGGCAGCTAAAACCACAGCGGCAAAACCGGCTGCCAAGCCTGCAGCCAAGGTTGCTGCGGCCAAGCCAGCCGCCAAACCGGCACCGGCCAAGCCTGCTGCGGCGAAGAAACCTGCGGTGAAAAAGGCCCCGGCCAAACCGGCAGCCGCCAAGCCAGCAGCCCCAACGGCCAGCGCCGCCCCGGCCGCGACCGCCGCACCGGCACCTGTTGCAGCCCCGGCCAGCAGCACGCCGTCGGCACCAACGGGCACCGGTACCCTGATCTGATACCGCGTCGCCTGCTTCGCGGGCTTGCCCGCTCCCACAGGTTTATCGCAGAACCCTTGGTTTGTGCGATCCCTGTGGGAGCGGGCGAGCCCGCGAAGGGCTGTAAAGCAGCCCCAGTCAAACTGGAGGACTCAGTTGGCTGGCATCATTGTTACCCCTCCAGATACCGCACCGCCAACTGCTCCGCTGCCGCTCGCGCCTGTGCCTGTAAATGCGGCGCAACCAGCATCATGACCTGATACACCACAATCCCCACATCCCCCTCGCGCCCCAGTACTCGTTGGTAATCCAGCGAGAACATCAGCGTCAGGGTGATCTGCTCCACCAACTGTCCCAGCGCCTGGGTCTCACTCTCCACCAGCCCCTGGCCCTTGAGGCTGGCCAGCAACGCCGCCAGCGTACGCTTGAGCGCGTTGATCAGGCTGCGCATGCCGCGCGCCAGCTTGGGCAGGCGCCCGGTCAGGTTGGACAGGTCCTGGAACAGGAAGCGGTACTGGGCCATGTGCTCGACGATCAGGTGCAGGAACAGCCAGTAATCCTCGGCATCCAGGCGCACCTCCAGCGGCGGGTCGAGCAGGGGCATCAGCGCTTCCTCAAAGCGCTCGAACAGGCCCAGCACCAAGGGCTCCTTGCCGTGGAAGTGGTAATACAGGTTGCCGGGGCTGATGCCCAGTTCGTTGGCAATCTCCAAGGTGGAAACGTTCGGTTCGCCCTGCTGGTTGAACAGCTGCAGGGCGCATTCGAGGATACGGTCGCGGGTCTTCATCCAGTCGTCAGGCTCATCGGGTCAGGACATAGGTGCCTGGCGCCGGGCCGAGCGGTGGATACGTGCTGTTGCCCAGTTCGGTACGGGGCGCCTTGAGCGGGCCGGAACGTGGCGTGATCCATTCCAGCCACAACGGCCACCAGCTGCCGTCGCTGCGTTTGGCTTCATAGAACCAGGCGCGCGGGTCGCCCGTAAGCTTGGGGTTTTCCAGGTAGTAAGCCTTGGGGTTGCCCGGCGGGTTGATGATGCTCTGGATGTGCCCGCTATTGGCCAGCACGAAGCGCCGGTCACCACCGAGCAGCAAGGCCGAGCGATACACGGCATCCCACGGGGTGATGTGATCGTTGCTGCCGGCTACGGTGAAACTGTCCAGATCGACCTGCTTGAGGTCGATGGGCGTGCCGCACACTTCAAGGCCTGCGGGGTGGGTCAGCGGGTTGTGCTTGAAGAAGTCCAGCAAGTCGCCGTGCAGGGCTGCCGGCAGGCGTGTGTTGTCGGCGTTCCAGTAAAGGATGTCGAACGCTGGCGGCGTCTTGCCCAGCAGGTAGTTGTTGACCCAGTAATTCCAGATCAGGTCGTTGGGGCGCATCCAGGCGAAAATCCTGGCCACCTCGCCGCCGTCCAGCACCCCCCGTTGATACGAGCGACGCTTGGCGGCCTCGACGGTCTGCTCGTCGGCGAACAGGCTGGCCGGGCTGTCGAACTTGCTGTCCAGCAGGCTGACAAGGTACGTGGCGCTACGCACCCTGCGCAGTTGGCGCTTGGCCTGCAGATGCCCCTGCAGCGCGGCCATGGTCAGCCCGCCGGCGCAGGCGCCCATCAGGTTGGGGTCGCGGTTGCCACTGATGCTGCGGCAGGCGTTGAGCGCTTCTTCCAAGGCCTGCACATACGAGGACAACCCCCACTCGCGGTGACGAGGGTCGGGGTTGCGCCAACTGACCATGAACACCTGCAGGCCGTTCTTGAGCATGTACTGGACGAAGCTGTTGTGTGCCTGCAAGTCGAAGATATAGAACTTGTTGATCTGCGGCGGCACCACCAGCAAGGGCCGGGCGTGCTGTTTTTCACTCATCGGCTTGTACTGGATCAGTTCCAGCAGCTCGTTGCGAAACACCACTGCGCCGGGCGTAGCAGCGACGTTGCCACCGACCTCGAAAGCGCGTTCGTCCACCTGGCGCGGCAGGCCGTCGTTATGGCGCAGGTCGTCGAGCAGGTGGGCCACGCCACGCACCAGGCTTTGCCCGCCGGTATTGAGCAGTTCCTTTACCGCCAGCGGGTTGAGCAGCGAGTTGCTAGGCGCCAGGGCGTCATTGATCAAGCCAAACAGAAAGTGCGCGCGGGCCCGGTCATCGTCGTCCAGGTGGCTTTCGTCGATCCATTGGCGGGTCTGCTTCTGCCAGGCCAGGTAGGCCTGCAGGCCACGGCGGTAAAACGGGTTCTGGCTCCAGGTCGGATCGCTGAAGCGGGCGTCGCGGGGGTTGGGCTGGTAGGGCGAGTCGCCCAGCATCACGCGGCCCAGCTGGCCGCCGAGTGCCAGCAGGTGCCGCGCCGTATGCAGCGGGTTGGTCAAGCCGTGGCGACCCACCCTGCGCAGGGTCGATACCAGGTCGCGCCCGCGCAGGCCGAGTATGGCGTTCTGTACGTTCATGCTGGTGGCGGGGAGCGTTTTCGTTCCTTTGGCCGGTTTGTCTGTCATGGCAACACTCCCTCGTCTTACCCGTTTTCCGGGCAGCGACAATCAACCGCCGGAGGCGGGGCGCGGGTGCATGACCGCGCGCTGACGTTCTTCCTGGAGAAACTTCATGATGATCGGTGCGACGGCCTCGGCCCGGGTAATCAGGAACAGGTGACCATCGTCGATTATGTGTAGCTGGGCGTTGGGAATCCGCCAGGCCAGCAGGCGCATGTTGATCAGCGGAATAAGCGGGTCGTCATCACCGGCCAGCACCAAGGTCGGCTGGTGGATCTTGTGCAGCCAGTGGATGCTGGTCCAGCCCAGGCCAGCGAACAGTTGCCAGTAGTAACCCATCTTGCCGCCAGAGCGGACCTTGGACGCATGGTGCATGGCCAGGTCCGGGTCGCGACGGAAAGCGCCGCCATAGATCATCGGCGCGATGCGGATGACATGGGAGGGCTGCACGTAGCGCCTGGGGCTGGCCATCATCCACAACACTTTGGGCTTGCCCGGCACCATGACTGAGCCGGCGGCAGTGGCGGCCAGCACCAGCTTCTTGCAGCGCTCCGGGTAGTCATGGGCGAACTGCTGGGCCAAGGCGCCGCCCCAGGACACGCCGATGGCGCTGACCTGGCCGTAGTTCAGGTAATCGAGCATGCGCGCGGTCAGCTTGGCCAGCCCCGGAAAGCGATAGGGATGACGCGGTGTGGACGAACCGCCCACCCCGGGCACATCGAAGGCGATGACCTCAAGGTCCGGGTCCAGTGCTTCGATGAACGGGAACACCAGCTCCAGGTTGGCGCCGATGCCGTTGAAAATCAGCAACGGTGTCAGGTGCGGCTTGCCCGGGCGGACGGCAGTGCGAATGGATTGGTCGTCCAGTTCGACGGTCCTGAAGATGTAGGGTTCCGGCATGCGTTCGACTCTTCGGTGAAAAAAAACACCGTGGCGCGCCTTGGCGGCCACGGCAAGGCCACTCAACGCTCGTGAACGTAGGTACCCGGTGAGGCTTCGCCAGCGGCATAGGCGCGGTTGCCCAGGCGGGTCGGCGCCTTTTTGAGCTCCCCGGCACGTTCGCTCAGCCAGCTTTGCCAGTGCAGCCACCAGGAGTCGGCATGCTTGGTGGCGTTTTCCTGCCAGGCCACCGGGTCACCCGGGCGATCGGCACCGGTCATGAAGCGTGCCTTGGGGTTGCCTGGCGGGTTGAGGATGCTCTGGATATGGCCACTGTTGGACAGCACGAACTCGATCTTGCCGCCGAACAGGTGCGCCGAGCGGTAGCACGACTGCCACGGGGTGATGTGGTCGGCGGTGCCGGCAACGCTGAAGATGTCGCACTGCACTTTCTTCAGGTCGATCGGGGTGCCGCACACTTCAAGGGCGTCCGGGCGGGTCAGCGGGTTGCTCTTGAACATTTCGATCAGGTCGCCGTGGAAGGCGGCCGGCAGGCGCGTGGTGTCGTTGTTCCAGAACAGGATGTCGAACACGGGCGGCTCGTTGCCGAGCAGGTAGTTGTTGACCCAGTAGTTCCAGATCAGGTCGTTGGGGCGCATCCAGGCGAACACCTTGGCCATGTCGCTGCCTTCCAGTACGCCGGCCTGATAGGCGTGGCGCTTGGCAGACTCCAGGGTCTGCTCGTCGACGAACAGTGCAACCTGGGTATCCATGGTGGTGTCCAGCACGCTGACCAGCAGGGTCAGGGCGTTGACCTTGTTCTCACCGAGGGCGGCATAGTGGCCTACCAGTGCGGTGCAGGTGATGCCGCCGGAGCAGGCACCGAGCATGTTCAGGTCCTTGCTGCCGGTAATGGCCAGCACGGCATCGACCGCTTCCTTGAGCGCATCGATGTAAGTGGACAGGCCCCACTCGCGCTGGGCCTTGGTCGGGTTGCGCCAGCTGATGATGAAGGTTTGCTGCTGCGAGCGCAGGCAGTAGCGCGCCAGGCTCTTCTCCGGGCTCAGGTCGAACACGTAGAACTTGTTGATCTGCGGTGGTACCACCAGCAGCGGGCGGGCATGCACCTGTTCGGTGATGGGGCTGTACTGGATCAGCTCCAGTACATCGTTGCGGTACACCACGGCACCTTCACTGGTGCCCAGGTTCTTGCCCACTTCGAAGGCGTCCATGTTCACCTGGCTGGGCATGCCGCCGTTGTTGACCATGTCCTTGGCCAGGTTGGACAGGCCGTCGAGCAGGCTCTTGCCTCCGGTTTCGAAGAAGCGTTTGACCGCTGCCGGGTTGGACAGGGTGTTGGTCGGTGCCATGGCTTCGGTCATCAGGTTGATGACGAACTGGCCGCGGCTGATGTCTTGCGGTGACAGGTCGCTGCTGCCAATCCAGTCCTGCAGCTCCTTGCGCCAGGCCAGGTAGGTTTGCAGGTAGCGGCGGTACAGCGGGTTGTTGCTCCAGGCCGGGTCATTGAAGCGACGGTCGTCGCTTTCCGGGGCCAGGCTGGATTTACCCAGCAGCACGTTCTTCAGCTCCAGGCCAAAGTGGGCCACATGCTTGGCGCTGTGCAGCGGTTGGCGCACGGCCTGGCGCAGCACGGTACGTGCCGAGCTCAACAGGTCCTTGCGGCGAATGCCGATGACCGGGTTCAGCCCCAGGGTATTGTCCGAGGCCTGCCGCTGCAGCTCATCGTTGTTCTTGTTACTCATCTACGACGCTCCGTTGTCCTGAGACGAGTACCGGTTGCTGTGGCAGGAGCACAGCCCTGAGCCCGGTACTGCTACTCGGGTGACCAGTGATAAGGAACAGCGGTGCTGCGGGGGTTCTGACTGCCTGCAAAATGATGCAGGGAACTTGCCATGCCCATTGGTTACCCGACTTTCATGTAATGCGCAAGACAGCCCTTCACTGGGCTGTCTGCAAGTCATTCAAACAGATGAATTTAGAAAATGCGCTCTAAACCCTGCAGCCCTTGCGCTAGAGCATGAGTTTCACCACCGATTCGGCCGGGTCGCGGGATTTCCCGGCCTTGTGCAGTTCGTCGAGGTACTCGGCCCACAACTGTTCCTGGCGCAGGCACAGCTGTTCGAGGTACTCCCAGGTGAACAGGCCGCTGTCATGGCCGTCGTCGAAGGTCAGTTTCAGTGCATATTGGCCGGCAGGTTCCAGGCCGACGAGGCCGACGTTGATCTTGCCAAATTGCAGGATGGGGTTGCCGTGGCCCTGGACCTCGGCAGAGGGGGAATGCACGCGCAGAAATTCGGCAGGCAGGTTGTAGGCCTCGCCGGGGGCGTAGGTGAGGGTGAGGGTTTTCGAGGCTTTGTGCAGGTTGATGGCGGTAGGTAGACGGGCCATGGGGGAATCTCTCGGGAGCTGATGAAGTACAGCTTCTGGAGATTTGGAGGAATGTGCAAGGGGCCGCAAAGCGGCCCCGTGCGGACTTACAGGATGTAACGCGACAGGTCTTCGTTCTGCGCCAGCTCACCCAGGTGGCTGTTCACATACGCAGCGTCGATCTGGATCGGCGTTTCGTCGTGGGCGCTCGCCAGATCGCCAGCACTGAACGACACCTCTTCGAGCAGGCGTTCAAGCAGGGTGTGCAGGCGGCGGGCACCGATGTTCTCGGTCTTCTCGTTCACCTGGTAGGCAATCTCGGCCAGGCGCTTGATGCCGTCAGCCTGGAACGCGATGTTCAGGCCTTCGGTTTTCAACAGGGCCTGGTACTGCTCGGTCAGCGAGGCATGCGGCTCTTGCAGGATGCGTTCGAAGTCTTCCGGGGTCAGTGCCTTCAGTTCCACGCGAATCGGCAGACGGCCTTGCAGCTCGGGCACCAGGTCGCTTGGCTTGCTCAGGTGGAATGCACCCGAGGCAATGAACAGAATGTGGTCGGTCTTGACCATGCCCAGCTTGGTGTTGACGGTGCAGCCTTCGATCAGCGGCAGCAGGTCGCGCTGCACGCCTTCACGGGACACGTCAGCGCCGCCCACGTTGCCGCGCTTGGCAACCTTGTCGATTTCGTCGATGAACACGATGCCATGCTGCTCGACCGCTTCCAGGGCCTTGGCCTTGAGCTCTTCCTCGTTGACCAGGCGGCTCGCTTCTTCATCGCGCACCATCTTCAGCGCTTCTTTCACCTTCAGCTTGCGCGCCTTGCGCTTGCCTTTGCCCATGTTGGCAAACAGGCTTTGCAGCTGGTTGGTCATTTCTTCCATGCCGGGTGGCGCGGCAATTTCGACGCCCACGGCATCGGCCACTTCGATTTCGATTTCCTTGTCGTCCAGCTGGCCTTCACGCAGGCGCTTGCGGAACAGCTGGCGGGTGTTGGAGTCGGTGCTGGTCTGTGCGGCTTCCTCGGCGAAGCTGCTCACCCGTGCCTGCGGCAGCAGGGCATCGAGGATGCGGTCTTCGGCGGCATCTTCGGCGCGGTGGCGCACGCGGATGATCTCCTGCTCGCGCAGCATCTTCAGCGCGGCATCGGCCAGGTCACGGATGATCGACTCGACGTCACGGCCCACGTAGCCCACTTCGGTGAACTTGGTCGCTTCCACCTTGAGGAAGGGCGCGTTGGCCAGCTTGGCCAGGCGACGGGCGATTTCGGTTTTACCGACGCCGGTAGGGCCGATCATCAGGATGTTCTTCGGGGTCACTTCGGCACGCAGCTCGGCAGGCAGCTGCATCCGGCGCCAGCGGTTGCGCAGGGCAATGGCCACGGCGCGTTTGGCGTCGTCCTGGCCGATGATGTGGCGGTTGAGTTCGTGGACGATCTCGCGGGGGGTCATGGACATGGTCAATACGGTCCTTGGGCAGATGAATCAGCGTGGAAAAGCCCCGTCACCGGGAAGGGGCGCCAGAACAGCTGATTCAGTCGGCCAGGTCCTGCTCCTCGATGGTCAGGTTGTGGTTGGTGAACACGCAGATGTCACCGGCGATGTTCAGGGCGGTTTCGGCGATTTCACGGGCCGAGAGGTCGGTCTTGTTCAGCAGGGCGCGGGCTGCGGCCTGGGCGTAGGCGCCACCGGAACCCATGGCGATCAGGCCGTCTTCGGGTTCGACCACGTCGCCGTTGCCGGTGATGATCAGGGAAGCGTCCTTGTTGGCCACGGCCAGCATGGCTTCCAGGCGGCTCAGGGAACGGTCGGTACGCCATTCCTTGGCCAGCTCGACGGCGGCACGTACCAGGTGGCCCTGGTGTTTTTCCAGCTGGCCTTCAAAGCGTTCGAACAGGGTGAAGGCGTCGGCGGTGGCACCGGCGAAGCCCGCAATGACCTGGCCGTGGTACAGGCGGCGCACCTTCTTGGCGTTGCCTTTCATCACGGTGTTGCCGAGGGATACCTGGCCGTCGCCACCCATGACGACTTTGCCGTTACGGCGGACAGAAACGATGGTGGTCAAGGGGAGAGTCTCCACGCAGCGGGGCGAAAGTGCCTGATGCAGACTCATATGGGGGTGGGGGGAAGGATTTCAACCGTGGGGGATGAATGGTCGCGCTTGGCAGGATGAACAGCGTTGGGGCATTCGCGGGCACGTCCGCCCCCACAGGATCACCACGTGCCTTGGGATAGTGGTGATCCTGTGGGAGCGGGCGTGCCCGCGAAAAGCGTTACTCAGGCCTCGTGGCAAACGTGCCCATCGACCAAGGTATAACGCACTGCACCCGGCAGGCAGTGGCCGATGAACGGGCAGTTCTCGCCGCGCGAGAACCATTGCTCGCCGGCAACGGTGGAGGCTTGCGGGTCGAACAGCACCAGGTCGGCCGCGCCACCCACCTTCAGCTCACCAGCCGGCAGGCGCAGGGCAGCCGCCGGGCCGCTGCTCAGGCGGGCCAGCAGGGTCGGCAGGTCGAGCAGGCCGTCCTGCACCAGCGTCATGGCCAGTGGCAGCAGCAATTCAACGCTGCTGATGCCCGGCTCGGTGGCGCCGAACGGGGCCAGCTTGGCGTCGCGTTCGTGCGGCTGGTGGTGGCTGGAAATCGCCTGGATCACGCCCGACTTCACCGCCTCCCGCAGGCCATCGCGGTCAGCAGCGGTGCGCAGTGGCGGCTGCACGTGGTACAGGCTGGAAAACTCGCGCAGCGACTCATCGGTGAGGATCAGTTGGTACAGCGCCACATCGGCGGTTACCGGCAGGCCTAGGGCCTGGGCCTGGGCGATCAACCGTGCGCCACGGGCGCTGGTGATCTGGGTGAAGTGCGCACGCACGCCGGTCTGTTCCACCAGCAGCAGGTTGCGCGCCAGGGCCACGGTTTCGGCGGTTTCCGGGATGCCCGGCAGGCCGAGGAAGCTGGCCATGGCCCCTTCATGGGCCAAGCCGCCTTGGGCCAGGTCGCGGTCCTGGGAGTGGAACACCACGGTCAGGTCGAAGGTGGCGGCGTATTCCAGGGCACGGGCCAGGGTACGGTTGTTGGGGATTTCCTTCAGGCCGTTGCCGAAGGCCACGCAACCGGTGTCGCGCAGGGCTACCAGCTCCGCCAGTTGTTCGCCTTCCAGGCCCTTGGTCAGGGCGCCGATCGGGTAGACCTTGCTGTTGGCGGCTTCGCGGGCGCGGTCGAGGATCAGCTCGGCCACGGCCGAGGTGTCCAGTACCGGCTTGGTTTGCGGCGGGCAGCACAGGCTGGTGACACCACCCGCCACGGCCGCGCGGGTTTCACTGGCGATGTTGCCTTTACGGCTGTAGCCCGGCTCGCGCAGGGACACGCCAAGGTCGACCAGGCCAGGCGCGGCAACCAGGCCATCGGCCTGGATCGTGCGGCTGGCGCTGAAGCCGGCCGGGGCGGTGCCAACGGCGGCAATGCGGCCGCCGTCCAGGTGCAGGTCGGTAACCTTGTCCAGGCCTGTCTTGGGGTCGATGACCCGGGCGCCGAGAATACTGAGGGTCACTGGGCGTTCTCCTGGTCGAATTGACGTTGCGCGTTCTGCCCGCTCATGGCCATGGACAGCACGGCCATGCGCACGGCGATGCCGTAGGTGACCTGGTTGAGGATCACCGAGTGCTTGCCGTCGGCCACCGCCGACTCGATTTCCACGCCCCGGTTGATCGGGCCCGGGTGCATGACGATGGCGTCGGGCTTGGCCCCGGCCAGGCGTGCGGTGGTCAGGCCGAACAGGCGGTAGAACTCGCCCTCGCTGGGCAGCAGGCCGCCGGCCATGCGCTCGCGCTGCAGGCGCAGCATGATCACCACATCGACGTCTTTCAGGCCTTCGGCGAGGTCGGTGTACACCTTCACGCCGTACTGCTCGATGCCGATCGGGATCAGGGTTTTCGGGCCGATCACACGGATGTCCGGACAACCTAGCGCCTTGAGCGCCAGCATGTCGGAGCGGGCCACGCGCGAGTGCAGGATGTCGCCGACGATAGCCACCGACAGGTTCTCGAAGCTGCCCTTGTGGCGGCGGATGGTGAGCATGTCGAGCATGCCCTGTGTCGGGTGCGCATGGCGGCCGTCACCGCCGTTGATCACGGCAACATCTGGGCACACGTGCTCAGCGATGAAGTGTGCGGCGCCGGAGTCGGAGTGGCGCACGACGAACATGTCGGCGGCCATGGCTTCGAGGTTGCGCAGGGTGTCGAACAGGGTCTCGCCCTTGCTGGTCGAGGAGGTCGACACGTTCAGGCTGATCACGTCGGCCGACAGGCGCTGGGCCGCCAGCTCGAAAGTGGTGCGGGTACGGGTGGAGTTCTCGAAGAACACGTTGCACACGGTCTTGCCGCGCAGCAACGGGACTTTTTTCACGGCCCGGGCACCGACTTCCAGGAAGGAGTCGGCGGTGTCGAGGATTTCGGTGAGCAGTTCGCGGGGCAAACCGTCCAGCGAGAGGAAGTGGCGCAGCTGGCCCTGATCATTGAGCTGCAGCGGGCGCTTGGCGTCGAATGGCGTCATCGCGGGGGACTCTTAAAGGGCGGAAGCGGAGGCGAGGTCCTGGCGCTCGAGGGCGAGCGGTGCGGGTCCGGTCAATTTTACCCGTTCATGGGCGGCCAGCGACAGGGTGGCACCCAGCACATTCGGGCGGATCGGCAGTTCGCCGGCATCCAGGTCCAGCAGGCAGACCAGGGTGACGCTGGCCGGGCGGCCATAATCGAACAGTTCGTTGAGTGCAGCGCGTACGGTGCGACCGCTCATCAGCACGTCATCTACCAGCACCAGGTGCTGGCCTTCCACTTCGAATGGCAGCTCGGACGGGCGCACTTGCGGGTGCAGGCCGTTCTGGCTGAAGTCGTCGCGGTAGAACGAAACGTCCAGGGTGCCCATGGGGCTGGTATCACCCATGGCTTCCTGCAGGGCCTGGGCAACCCAGACACCGCCGGTGCGGATGCCGATGTAACGTGGCTCGCTGATGTTGCGGCGGGCCAGGTGGGCGCGAAGGTCGACAGCCATCTGCCGGATCAGCTCGGCGGGATTGGGTAGGCTCATTGCGGGCTCCTCGGAAGGGTGCGCCGGGCGGGTCCGGCGGCAAAGATGATCAGGTATTGGCCTCCAGCCAGCCTTGTAGCAACAGGGCGGCGGCGATGGCATCGACCGGGTTGTCGCGGTAGCTGCCGCGCTGGCCGCCACGGGCCATGCGCTCGCCCTTGGCCTCGAAGGTGGTCAGGCGCTCGTCGTGGGTATGCACGGGCAGGTTGAAGCGGCCGTTCAGGCGGCGGGCGAACTTTTCGGCGCGGGCGCTCATTTCGCTAGGCGTGCCGTCCATGTTCAGCGGCAGGCCGACGACGATGGCGTCGGGTTTCCACTCATTGATGAGCTTTTCCACCTGAGCCCAGTCCGGTACGCCGTTTTGTGCCTTAAGGGTGCACAGTTCGCGGGCCTGGCCGGTGACCACCTGGCCAACGGCCACACCGATCTGTTTGCTGCCGTAGTCGAAGCCCAGCAGCAGGCGTAGTTCGGCCATCAGGCGTGGCCCGCCTGGCTGGTCAACAGGTTCAGGTTGATCCCCAGGCTGGCGGCGGCCGCGTCCAGGCGCAGGTCGCTGGCCAGGCCAAAGATGATTTCCGGGTCGAACGGGCAGTTTAGCCAGGCGTTGTCGGCCAGTTCGGCTTCCAGCTGTCCGGCTTCCCAGCCGGCATAACCCAGGGTGATCAGGCTTTGTTTCGGGCCTACCCCGGCAGCGATGGCCAGCAAGATGTCCTGCGACGTGGTCAGCGCCAGCCCTTCCAGTGCCACGGTGGCCTGGAAGCTGCACTCGCTGCTGTGCAACACGAAGCCGCGGTCGGTCTGCACCGGCCCACCCTGGTAGATCGGCACCTGCAAGGTGCTGGCCGGTGGTGTTTCATCCGGGCGCAGCTGCTCGAGGATGTCGGCCAGGCTCAGCTCCTGCGGCCGGTTGACCACCAGGCCCATGGCGCCATGCTCGTTGTGCTCGACGATGTAGGTGAGGGTCTGGGCGAAGTTCGGATCGGCCATGTGTGGCATGGCGATCAGGAACTGATGCTTGAGGTAGCTCGGGGCGAGGGTTTTCATGAGGGATAGTGTGGCGCCAGGTGGCGGGGCTGACAAGGTGCGGATTTGTGTCGTTTGGTTGGCGCCTGTCTTGAGGGGTTTGGTGCCTGTGAGATCGAGCGCCACCGCATATAGCAAGCCCTATACCGAGGCCCGAGATCAGTTACTGGACAAACGGTCCCCACGCGCAAAACGCCAGGTACGAATAATCTCCAGTCGGTCAAACTCGGCCAGATCCCCGGTAAACGGCGCAAAAGGCGCCGCCAGTCGCACAATACGTTGTGCCGCCTGGTCCAGCACCGGCTGCCCGGACGATTCCAGCACCAGCACCTCATACAACGAACCATCGCGGTTGATCGACACCATCATCCGCAAATTGCCGTAAATCTGTTGCCGGCGCGCTTCGTCGGGGTAGTTCAGGTTGCCCACCCGCTCGACCTTCTTGCGCCACTCTTCCTTGTACCAGGCACCCTTGTCGCGCATGGTCGATGCAGCATTCAGGCGGTGAATCTTCGGCCGCTTGGCGTACATCTGCTGTTCGTTGGACAGCTCCGCCTCCAGGCTGGCGATCTGGCTGGACAGCTGCGAGCTGTCGAAGTCTGGCGCTGGCGCCGCCGGCTTGGGCTGTGGCTTGCTTTCCTTGGGTTTGGGCTCAACCTTCTGCGGCTTGGGCGCCGTGGTCACCACCGCCGACTTTTGTGGGGTAGGGGGCGGCACCACCTCGGGCTTGGCGGCAGGCGGTGGGGTGATCTTGTTGATCTTGCTGTCCTGGAACGGCGCCAATTCAGTGGTTGTAGGCACCGCTTTCTTGTCCAGGGTGCCGCTGCCCTGCTGGTTGTCCTGGGCCTGGAAATCGGCCTTCTCGGGCGGTTTCTCGCTCTTGAAGGTGGCCAGGGTGATGTCCATGGTGTGGCGGATTTCGGCAGGCTTGACCACGCTGAAGCCGACGCCAAGGATCAGCGCCAGGTGCACCAGGGCAGCCAGGAACAGGGTAAAGCCAAGCCGGTCCACCGGGCGAACACGGGGAGGCAGCAGGGTGGCGGGGATGTCAGCGGGCAGCGTCATCAGGTATCCAGCAACCGCAGGGCGGGGCAGCAGCTCAGTCGAATAGGACCGGCATCATACCCCACTCTACGCGTTTGCTTCGCGTTGGCTGTCAGCGCGCCTTCAGCTTGCGATCAATGGCATCCATCAGCTTGCCACCGATGTCGGTGTTGTAGGCAGCATCGATTTCGCGGATGCAGGTAGGGCTGGTGACGTTGATTTCGGTGAGGTAATCGCCGATCACGTCCAGGCCCACGAACAGCAGGCCCTTTTCGCGCAGGGTCGGGCCGACCTGGGCGGCAATCCAGCGGTCGCGGTCGGTCAATGGGCGGGCCTCGCCACGGCCGCCGGCGGCCAGGTTGCCACGGGTTTCGCCACTGGCCGGGATGCGCGCCAGGCAGTAGTCCACCGGCTCGCCATCGATCATCAGGATGCGTTTGTCACCGTCCTTGATGGCCGGCAGGTAGGCCTGGGCCATGATCTGCTGGGTGCCCAGCGCGGTCAGGGTTTCCAGGATCACCGACAGGTTGGGGTCGCCAGCCCGGTGACGGAAGATCGACGTACCGCCCATGCCATCCAGCGGCTTGAGGATCACGTCAACATGCTTGGCCGCGAACTCACGAATGATGTCCGGGCGGCGGCTGACCAAGGTCGGCGTGGTGCATTGCGGGAACAGCGTGGCGAACATCTTCTCGTTGCAGTCGCGCAGGCTTTGCGGGCGGTTGACCACCAGCACGCCATCATTCTCGGCCTGTTCCAGCAGGTAGGTGCTGTAGACGAATTCCATGTCGAACGGCGGGTCCTTGCGCATCAGGATCACGTCCAGCTCGGCCAGGGGGCTGTCCTGCTCTTCGCCCAGTTCGAACCAGTGCGCCGGGTCGGCAAACACCTTCAGCGGGCGCATGCGGGCGCGTGCCTTGCTTTCGCCCTGGTACAGGTCTTGCTGTTCCATGTAGAACAGGCTCCAGCCGCGTGCCTGGGCGGCCAGCAGCATGGCCAGCGAGCTGTCCTTCTTGTAGGAGATGGACGCGATGGGGTCCATGACAATGCCGAGGCGTACGCTCATGGGGTGGTTCCTCTTGGCGGCAGGTGCCGCGATGGCTCGAAAGAAAAGTGGCTCAGGGTGGCGCCGCGAACGCCGCCGGTCAAGGGGCGGCGCAGATGGAATGGCCACCCGGAGTGTGCTAAAAATGCAGCTAATTTCCATTGGTAGGCGTCTATGGAACAACCCCTGAAGGTGATGGTGATCGACGATTCCCGCACGATCCGCCGCACCGCACAGATGTTGCTCGGTGAAGCGGGCTGCGAGGTGATCACTGCCAGCGATGGCTTCGATGCCCTGGCCAAGATCGTCGACCACCAGCCCGGTATCATCTTCGTCGATGTGCTGATGCCGCGCCTGGACGGCTACCAGACCTGCGCCGTGATCAAGCACAACAGTGCTTTCAAGGACACGCCGGTCATCCTGCTGTCGTCGCGCGACGGCCTGTTCGACAAAGCCCGCGGCCGGGTGGTCGGTTCTGATCAGTTTCTGACCAAGCCGTTCAGCAAAGAAGAACTGCTCGATGCGATCCGCGCCCACGTGCCCGGTTTTGTCGCAACCCAACAACCCGCACCCTGACCGTGCCCCGCCATGGCACGGTCTTACTTTCCTGATGGGGAAACAGCATGGCCCGAGTTCTGATTGTCGACGACTCGCCGACAGAGATGTACCGCTTGACCGAGTGGCTGGAAAAGCACGGCTACCAGGTGCTCAAGGCCAGCAACGGTGCCGATGGCGTGGCCCTGGCCCGGCAGGACAAGCCGGACGCGGTGCTGATGGACATCGTCATGCCCGGCATGAACGGCTTTCAGGCCACCCGCCAGCTCAGCAAGGACCCGGAAACCGCCGCCATCCCCGTGATCGTGGTCACCACCAAGGACCAGGAAACCGACCGCATCTGGGCCACGCGCCAGGGCGCCCGTGACTTCCTGACCAAACCGGTGGAAGAAGACGCGCTGATCGCCAAGCTCAAAGAAGTGCTGGGGGCTTGACCACCCGCCCACAAGGCGCGTCGCTGACCGCCTTCGAGTTGTTGCTGGACATCGACCGGCGCTGCCGCCTGCTGGTCGCCGACCAGCCCCCGCAGGACAACCGCCTGCAACAGTGGAGCGGTATAGGCTTTCGCATCGCCGGGCAGTGGTTCGTCGCGCCCATGGGTGAGGTGGCCGAGGTACTGCGCGAACCGCGCAGCAGCCGCGTCCCGGGTGTGCAACCGTGGGTATGCGGGGTTGCCAATCTGCGTGGCCGGCTGTTGCCGGTGATGGACCTGAGCAGTTTCTTCGGCCTGGGCCACGCCGCTCCGGGCAAGCAGCGGCGGGTGCTGGTACTGGACCACGACGACCTGTTCGTCGGTTTGCTGGTGGACGAGGTACTTGGCCTGCAACACTTCGCCCTCGACAGCCTGCAGCTGTCGCCGCCGCAGCCATTGATCCGCGCCGCTGCACGCTTCGTGCAGGGGCATTTCCCGCGTGAACGCAACTGGGCAATCTTCAGCCCCTTCGCCCTGGCCCAGGCGCCGGGCTTTCTTGATGTGGCGTTATAGGACCTGCGAACGTGAACAAGCCTGCCGCCCCCGTCACAGCCACCACCGTGACCCCACGTACCCGCAGCATCGCGCAGATCACCGTGCTGTTTCTGATCCTGATCCTGTCGATCATCCTGCTGTTCGCCAACTTTGCCTACCTGAACACCCAGTCCAACTACGACAAGCAGTACATCGGCCATGCCGGCGAGCTGCGGGTGCTGTCACAGCGCATTGCCAAGAACGCCACCGAAGCCGCCGCCGGTAAGGCCCTGGCCTTCAAGCTGCTGTCGGATGCACGCAACGACTTCGAGCGGCGCTGGGGCTACCTGCGCCAGGGTGACAAGTCCACCGGGTTGCCGGCTGCGCCGCCTACGGTGCGAGACGAGATGGAGGCGGTACGCCGCGACTGGGAAAACCTGCGCAAGAACACCGACACCATCCTGGCCAGTGAACAGACCGTGCTGTCGCTGCACCAGGTGGCGGCGACGCTGGCCGAAACCGTGCCGCAGTTGCAGGTGGAATATGAAAAAGTGGTCGAGATTCTGCTGCAAAGCGGCGCTCCGGCCAACCAGGTGGCGGTGGCGCAGCGCCAGCTGTTGCTGGCCGAGCGCATCCTCGGTTCGGTCAACACCGTGCTGGCGGGTGATGATACCGCCGCTCAGGCGGCTGATGCCTTTGGCCGCGATGCCGGGCGCTTTGGTCAGGTGCTGGAGGGGATGCTCAGTGGTAACGCGGCCATCCAGGTAACCCGTGTCGAGGACGCCGACGCCCGTGCGCGGCTGGCCGAAATCGCCGAACTGTTCCAGTTCGTCGCGGGTTCGGTCGACGAAATTCTCGAAACCTCGCCCGAACTGTTCCGCGTGCGTGAGGCTGCGGGCAACATTTTCAGCCTGTCGCAAACCCTGCTGGACGAGGCATCCCACCTGGCCAATGGTTTCGAGAACCTGGCCGGTGGGCGCACCCTCGATACCGTTGGCGGCTATGCCTTGGGCCTGCTGGCGCTGGCTTCGATCATCCTCATCGGCCTGGTCATGGTGCGCACCACCAACCGCCAGTTGCGCGAAACCGCGGAAAAGAACGAACGCAACCAGCAGGCAATCATGCGTCTGCTGGATGAAATCGAAGAGCTGGCCGACGGCGACCTGACCGTGACCGTATCGGTGACCGAAGACTTCACTGGCGCCATTGCTGACTCGATCAACTATTCCGTGGACCAGCTGCGCGACCTGGTCGCTACCATCAACCATAGCGCCGTGCAGGTTGCCGCTGCCGTACAGGACACCCAGAACACCGCCCGCCAGCTGGCGAAGGCTTCCGAACACCAGGCCGAGCAGATCAGCGAGGCCTCTGAGGCGGTCGGCGACATGGTCGAGTCGATCGACCGGGTTTCGGCGCATGCCTACGAATCGGCCAAGGTGGCCGAGCGCTCGGTAGCCATTGCCAACAAGGGCAACGAGGTGGTGCATAACACCATCAACGGCATGGACAACATTCGCGAGCAGATCCAGGACACCGCCAAGCGGATCAAACGCCTGGGCGAGTCCTCTCAGGAAATCGGCGACATCGTCAGCCTGATCGACGACATTGCCGACCAGACCAACATCCTTGCCCTCAACGCGGCGATCCAGGCCTCGCTGGCCGGCGAGGCTGGCCGTGGTTTTGCCGTGGTGGCCGACGAAGTGCAGCGCCTGGCAGAGCGCTCGTCGTCGGCCACCCGGCAGATCGAGGCGCTGGTGCGTACCATTCAGGCCGACACCAACGAGGCAGTCATCTCCATGGAGCAGACCACCGCCGAAGTGGTGCGTGGCGCTCGCCTGGCGCAGGATGCCGGGGTGGCGCTGGCCGAGATCGAAGGGGTATCGCAGAACCTGGCCGATCTTATCCACAGCATTTCTGACGCTGCCCAGTTGCAGACCTCGTCGGCCGGGCAGATTTCCCACACCATGGCGGTGATCCAGCAGATTACCGCACAAACCTCCGCCGGCTCCGGTGCCACCGCCGACAGCATCCGCCACTTGGCCCGCATGGCCAGCGAGATGCGCCGTTCGGTGTCCGGTTTCACCCTGCCGCCACCTGCACAAAGCCCCACCGATGCGCCGCGCTGAGGAGTGCCCATGGCTTCTGCTGCTGTAAGTCCCGAGCGCCACGACACGGTAGCGCTGGCCTGGACCAAGGCTGCCATCCTCGACTGCCTGGGCCAGGCGCGCCAGGCGCTGGAGCGTTTTGCCGGCGAACCGGGCGACCTGTCGATGCTGGCCTTCGTGGTCGACAACCTGCATCAGGTACATGGTTGCCTGCGCATGCTTGAACTGCGCGGAGCGACGCGCCTGGCCGAAGAGCTGGAACTGTTCGCCAAGGCGCTGGCCGACGGCCAGGTCAGCCCACGGGGCGATTGCCTGGGGGCGTTGTTCCGTGGCCTGGAGCAATTGCCCTCGTACCTTGAGCGCTTGCGCGGTGCCCGCCACGATCTGCCCTTGGTGATGCTGCCGCTGCTCAATCAGTTACGTGCCTGCCGAGGTATCGAGCCCTTGGCCCAAGCCAGCCTGATCAGCGGTGCAGCACAGCGTTTTGCCGGCGCCGACGACCTGGCCAACCTTGACCTGTCGTTGGGCAATTGGCGTGAACAATTGCAGGCCGGGCCGGGCCGCGATGCCCTGCGCTCGGTGGTGACCGCGCTGTGCGACGACCTGATGCGCATCAAGGAGCGCCTGGACCAGTTCGTGCGCAGCGACCGCCAGCACAGCGAGCAGCTCGATGCCCTGCTGGCGCCGCTGCGCCATGTGGCCGATACCCTGGCTGTGCTGGGCTTCCAGCAACCACGGCGGGTCATCATCGACCAGGTGCTGGCGCTGCAGGCCCTGGCCCAGGGCGAGCGCGTGGTGGACGACGCGGTACTGATGGATGTGGCGGGCGCCTTGCTGTACGTGGAGGCTTCGCTGAACGGCATGGTCGGTCCGCTGGAAGAAAACGGGCAGGGCGGGCTGCCAGGCTCGGACCTGGCCGAGATACGCCAACTGGTGCTGAACGAATCGCTGAACGTACTGCAGCAGGCCAAGGACCTGATCGGCGACTACCTGGAGTCCGACTGGCCGCGCCAACGCCTGCAACCGTTGCCGGGGCTGTTGCAGCAGATTCGCGGCGCGCTGGCCATGTTGATGCTGCCCGCCGTAGCCGAGCTGTTCGCCGGCTGCGCCAGCTATGTGCAGCGCTGGTTGCAGCACCTGGATGTAGAGCCGCCCGCCGATGAGCTGGCCCACTTGGGTGAGGCCATGAGTGCCGCTGAATGCTACCTGCAATGGCGGGTGGCCGACCCGCTGGCGGATGCTCAGCCGTTCATCGACATGGCCCGTGCAAGCCTGGCAGCGCTGGGCGTGTATTGTGCGCAGGCCGACACCCGTGCAGGCCTGGATGCCAATGGCGACGGCATCGATGACGAGTTGCGCGAGGTGTTTCTCGATGAAGCCGGCGAGTTGCTGCCGGAGATCGAGCGGCACTGGCTGCGCTGGCGTGCCGACAACCAGCAGCGCGAGGCGCTGGGGGAAGTGCGCCGTGCGCTGCATACGCTCAAGGGCAGCGGCCGCATGGTGCATGCCGAAGCGGTGGCCGAGCTGGCCTGGGGCGCCGAGCACCTGCTGAACCGGGTGCTGGAGGGCCGTAGCGTGCTGAGCCCGGAAGGCGTGGTGGCCCTGCAGCAAGTGTTCGTCCACCTACCCGATTTGCTGGCCGACTTTGCGGCTGGCCAATTGCCGCAACTGACCGAAATCGAACAGTTGGCTGGGCACCTGCATGCCCTGGCAGAAAACGACGCACCGGGTGCTGCCGATATCGATGGCCTCGACCCGCAGCTGCTGGATATTTTCCGCACGGAGGCGCAAGGCCACCTCGCCAGCCTCGATGTATTTCTGCAGGGCGCAGACGGCCACGATACGCCGGTCAGCGATGGCCTGCAGCGCGCCTTGCATACGCTCAAGGGCAGTGCTGCCATGGCCGGGTTGATGCCGGTCGCCGAGCTGGCCACTGCCTTCGACCGCCTGGCCCGTGAGTACAAGGGCCACCAACTCCCCCTGCAAATGGCCGAGATCGAATGGCTGGAAGCCGCACGCTCGCTGTTCCACCTGGGCCTGGCGCAACTCGACAGCACTCCGTTGGCCGCCATCGCTGGTGCTGCGGAGCTGATCGAACAGGTTGGCCAGGCCGTAGACGCACGCCTGGCCAGCTTGCATGACGACCCGCAGCATGTCCGGCGCGGCAAGCGCGACCCGCAGTTGGTCGCCAGTTTCCTGGCCCAGGCCATGGATATCCTGCTCGATGCCGAGGCGTTGCTGTCGCGCTGGCAGCAACAGCCTGGGCAGCGTGATGCGCTGGACACCCTGCTCGACCAGCTGACCACCCTGGGCCACGCCGCGCACCTGGCCGACATGTGGCAGATGGATGATGTGTGCGAGGCCTTGCTGGACCTGTATGGCGCCGTTGAAGAGGGCAGCCTGCCTGCCAATGCACGCTTCTTCGCCCACGCCCGGCGCGCCCATGAAGCCCTGCTGGACATGCTCGATGAAGTGGCGGCCGGGCAGGACGTCGCGCCACGGTCAGAAACGGTCGACGGTCTACGCAACTTGCTGGACCAAGCCTTGGCGCCAGAGGCCACTGGCCTGGTGGGCATCGACACGGTCACGCCGTTGCACCCGGACATGGACGTGGCCGATACCCTGGGCCTGGGGCTGCCCCATCAGCCGCAGCTGCCTGACGTGACCGAGCCTTTGGTTGAGGAACCGGAAAGCCCAGGCGAAGAGCTGCTGGAAGTGTTCCTCGAAGAAAGCTCGGACATCGTCGAAAGCGCCGCCGCAGCCTTGGCGCGCTGGCAGGCCGACCCGCGCAGCAGCGTCGAGGTAGACAACCTGATGCGCGACCTGCACACCCTCAAGGGTGTGGCGCGCATGGTCGAAATTGCCCCCATTGGTGACCTGGCTCACGAACTGGAGTTCCTGTACGAACTGCTGGCTGCCGGCCGCTTGCCGCCGAGCGCGCCTTTGTTCGCGCTGTTGCAGAACTGCCACGACCGATTGGCGCACATGCTCGATGCCGTGCGCCTGGGGCAGCCACTGCATGCCGCCACGGCGCTGATCGACTATATCCGCAACTTCAGCAGCGCGGCCCTGACCGACAGTGCTGCCGGCCAGGGGCCGGTCGAAGCCGCCGCTAGTGAGGTGCCGACAGCAGCGCCAGAGCGGGCGCCAGGCGACATGGTCAAGGTCGATGCCGAGTTGCTCGACGACCTGGGTAACCTGGCGGGTGAGCATTCGATCATTCGTGGGCGCATCGAGCAGCAAGTCAACGATGCACAGTTCACCCTCAACGAGATGGAAACCACCCTTGAGCGCATGCGCGACCAGCTGTTGCGCCTGGACATCGAGACCCAAGGGCGGATCTCCAGCCGCCAGCAGTTCGAAGGCGATGCCTATGATGATTTCGACCCGCTGGAAATGGACCGCCATTCACAGTTGCAGCAGTTGTCGCGGGCCTTGTTCGAGTCCGCCTCGGACTTGCTCGACCTGAAGGAAACCCTGGCTCAGCGTGCCCAGGAGGCCTACAGCCTGCTGCAGCAGCAGGCGCGGGTGAACAGCCAGTTGCAGGAAGGCTTGACCGCAACCTTGATGGTGCCGTTCGAGCGCCTTGTGCCGCGCTTGCAGCGCGTGGTGCGGCAGGTGGCCAGCGAGCTGGGCAAGCAGGTCGAACTGGTGGTCGGCAACGCCGAAGGTGAACTGGACCGCAGTGTGCTTGAGCGCATGGTGGCACCGCTTGAGCACATGCTGCGCAACGCCGTCGACCATGGCCTGGAAAGCCGCGAAGCACGCCTGGCCGCCGGCAAACCGGAGCAGGGCACCATCCACCTGAATTTGCTGCACGAAGGCGCCGATATCGTGATCGAAATGACCGACGACGGTGCTGGCGTTCCGCTTGAAGCGGTGCGGCGCAAGGCCATCAAGCGCGGCTTGCTGGACCCGCAGGCGCAGTTGAGCGATCACGAGATCCTGCAGTTCATCCTGCGCCCGGGTTTTTCCACCGCCGAGAAGATCACCCAGATCTCCGGGCGCGGCCTGGGCATGGACGTGGTGCACGAGGAGGTCAAGCAACTGGGGGGCTCGATGAGCATCGAGTCGGCTCAGGGCAAGGGCGCGCGCTTCCTGATACGCTTGCCGTTCACCGTGTCGATCAACCGGGCACTGATGGTGCACCTGGGTGAGGAGCAGTACGCCATCCCGCTCAATACCATCGAGGGCATCGTCCGTGTGCCGCCGGCAGAGCTGGCGGCGTGCTATCAACTGGACCCGCCCCGCTATGTTTATGCCGGCCATGAATACGAGCTGCGTTACCTGGGCGAGTTGCTGCAAGGCCTGCCGCGCCCGGCCTTGCTGGGGCAGAGTGTGCCGTTGCCAGTGCTGCTGGTGCATGCCAAGGAGCAATCGTTCGCCATTCAAGCCGATAGCCTGTCGCCCAGCCGCGAAATCGTGGTGAAGAGCCTGGGGCCGCAGTTTGCTGCCGTTGCCGGGCTGTCGGGGGCGACGCTGCTGGGCGATGGCCGGGTCGTGCTGATTCTCGACCTGCTTGGCCAGCTGCGCGGCCAGCAGCGGCGCCTGGCTCGTTTGCCCGGTGGCGGCACCCCACGCCAGTTGCTCGGCCCGGTGCCGCGCCGCGCATTGTTGGTGATGGTGGTGGACGACTCGGTGACTGTGCGCAAGGTTACCAGTCGCTTGCTGGAACGCCACGGCATGAGCGTGCTGACGGCCAAGGACGGGGTCGATGCCATGGCCTTGCTGGAAGAGCACCGTCCGGACGTGTTGCTGCTGGATATCGAGATGCCGCGCATGGACGGGTTCGAGGTGGCCACCCGCATTCGCCGTGACGCGCGGCTGAAAGACCTGCCGATCATCATGATTACCTCGCGTACCGGGCAGAAGCACCGCGACCGCGCCATGGCCATCGGCGTCAACGAATACCTGGGCAAGCCGTATCAGGAGTCGTTGTTGCTGCAGAGCATTGCACACTGGAGCCAGCCTCATGCTTGAACTGATTGCCGGCCAGCGCAGCAGCCTGACCGGGCTGTTGCTGCCCTTGGGCGACCGCACCCTGGTATTGCCCAACGTGGCGGTGGCCGAGTTGAGCGGCCAGCGCAATTTGGTGTGCCAACGCGGTGAGCCGGCCTGGCACCTGGGCTGGATCGACTGGAGAAAGCAGCGCCTGCCGCTGATCGGGTTCGAAGCGGCGTGTGGTGGCGAGACGCCGTGCGGCGAGCGGGCGCGGGTTGTGGTGCTCAATGCTTTGGGCGACACCGGCCTGCGCTATTTGGCGCTGTTGCTGCAGGACATTCCGCGTTCGTGCAAGCTCGACAGCCAGCTGAATTATGTGGATGTGGCGCTGGGGCGCCTGGAGCTGGCGGCGGTGCAGGTGGGCGAGCAGGTGGCGCGGGTGCCTGACCTGGCCGGGCTGGAAAGGCTGGTGCGTGACGCGGAACTGCAACCTCAGTTTGGGTAAGATTCAGGGCCGTCACTGACGGAATGAGGAACCCAGCCCACCTCAGGAGGTCTGTGTTTGCATGTATTACGGTGAACGCTTCAACGCCTGGACCCACCTGGTCGGTGCTGTCCTGGCCTGTATCGGTGCAATCTGGCTGATCGTGGTCGCGGGCCTGCAAGGCGACCCGTGGAAGATTGTCAGTTTCTCCATCTACGGCAGCACGCTGCTGTTGCTGTACAGCATCTCCACCCTGTACCACAGCACCCGCGGGCGGGCGAAGGTGATCATGCGCAAGCTCGATCACCTGTCGATCTACCTGCTGATCGCTGGCAGCTACACACCCTTCTGCCTGGTCAGCCTGCGCGGCCCCTGGGGCTGGAGCCTGTTTGGCGTGGTCTGGGGGCTGGCGGTAATCGGCATGCTGCAAGAGATCAAACCGCGCTCCGAGGCGCGGGTTCTGTCGATCATCATCTATGCGGTGATGGGCTGGATCGTGCTGGTGGCGGTCAAGCCATTGCTCCACTCGCTGGGCACTGCCGGTTTTGCCTGGCTGGCTGCCGGCGGGGTGTTCTACACCGTCGGCATCATCTTCTTCGCCTTGGATAGCCGCTTGCGCCATGGGCACGGCATCTGGCACCTGTTCGTGATCGCCGGCAGCCTCATGCACTTCGTGGCGGTGTCGTTCTACGTACGCTAGTTAAAAATCGCCCCAAAGCTGTTGTGCCACCGACAGCGCCACCACTGGCGCGGTCTCGGTGCGTAGCACCCGTGGGCCGAGGCGTGCGGCATGAAAGCCGGATGCTTTGGCGTGCTCGACTTCGCCTTCGCTCAGGCCGCCTTCGGGGCCGATCAGGAAGGCCAGGTTGGCAGGCTTGTCGTGGCTGGTGAGCGGCTCGGCCACCGGGTGCAGTACCAGTTTCAGGTCGGCCTTGGTGCTGTTCAGCCACTCGGCCAGCGTGATCGGCGGGTGAATGACGGGCAAGGTCGAGCGACCGCATTGTTCACAAGCGCTGATTGCCACTTGGCGCCAGTGGGCCAGGCGTTTGTCGGCGCGTTCGTCCTTCAGCCGCACTTCGCAGCGCTCGCTGACGATCGGGGTGATTTCGTTGGCGCCCAGTTCGGTGGCTTTCTGGATCGCCCAGTCCATGCGCTCGCCACGGGACAGGCCCTGGCCGAGGTGTACATGCAGTGGCGAATCGGCCTGGCCAGGCAGTACCTGGTCGAGGTTGACGCGTACGGTTTTCTTGCCCACTTCGAGCAACTGGCCGAGGTATTCCTGGCCGCTGCCGTCGAACAGCTGCACGGCGTCGCCGGGGGCCATGCGCAGTACGCGGCCGATGTAGTGGGCCTGGGCTTCGGGCAGGTCGTGCTCGCCAAGGCTCAGGGGGGCGTCGATGAAGAAGCGGGACAGTCTCATGGATTTGCTCGGTAGAAGAGAGACGCAGATCCCCTGTGGGAGCGGGCATGCCCGCGAAGCAGGCAGCGCGCTCGCTCCCACAGGAAAAGTGATGTGGCGAACTGCCGGGCCTAGCCCGGGTCGCGGAAGTCGGGGTGGAAGTTGGCCGGCACCGCAACGCTGACGCTTTCCCGGGTAGCGATGTCGATGCCTTCACTGGCCACTTCCGCCAGGAAGTCGATCTGCTCGGGTGTGATCACGTAAGGCGGCAGGAAGTAGACCACGCTGCCCAGCGGGCGCAGCAGGGCGCCGCGGGTCAGGGCATGCTCGAACACCTTCAGGCCGCGCCGCTCCTGCCACGGGTAGGCAACCTTGCCAGCCTTGTCCTTGACCATCTCGATGGCCAGGGCCATGCCGGTCTGGCGAATTTCGGCAACGTGAGCATGATCGGCCAGGTGTGCAGTCGCCGTTGCCATGCGCGTAGCCAAGGCCTTGTTGGCCTCGATCACGTTGTCCTGTTCAAAGATGTCCAGGGTCGCCAGCGCTGCAGCACATGCCAGCGGGTTGCCGGTGTAGCTGTGCGAGTGCAGGAACGCGCGCAGGGTCGGGTAGTCGTCGTAGAACGCCTGGTACACCTTGTCGGTGGTCAGGCAGGCGGCCAACGGCAGGTAACCACCGGTCAGCGCCTTGGACAGGCACAGGAAGTCCGGGCGGATGCCCGCCTGTTCACAGGCGAACATCGTGCCGGTGCGGCCAAAGCCCACGGCGATCTCGTCGTGGATCAGGTGCACGTCGTAGCGGTCGCAGGCCTCACGCAGCAGCTTGAGGTACACCGGGTGGTACATGCGCATGCCGCCAGCGCCCTGGATCAGTGGCTCGACGATCACGGCGCTGATGGAGGCGTGATGCTCGGCCAGGGTCTGTTCCATGGCCTGGAACATGTTGCGCGAGTGCTCTTCCCAGCCCATGCCCTCGGGGCGCAGGTAGCAGTCGGGGCTGGGCACCTTGAGAGTGTCCAGCAGCAGCGCCTTGTAGGTTTCGGTGAACAACGGCACATCGCCCACCGACATGGCGGCAATGGTTTCGCCGTGGTAGCTGTTGGTCAGGGTCACGAAGCGCTTCTTGCCTGGCTTGCCGACGTTCTGCCAGTAGTGGAAGCTCATCTTCAGCGCCACTTCGATGCACGACGAGCCATTGTCGGCGTAGAACACCCGGTCGAGCCCGGCTGGGGTCATGGCCACCAGGCGCTCGGACAGCTCGATCACAGGCTGGTGGCTGAAACCGGCCAGAATCACATGTTCCAGCTGGTCGACCTGGTCCTTGATGCGCTGGTTTATGCGCGGGTTGGCATGGCCGAACACGTTGACCCACCAGCTGCTCACCGCGTCCAGGTAGCGCTTGCCTTCGAAGTCCTCCAGCCACACGCCTTCGCCGCGCTTGATCGGGATCAGCGGCAGCTGCTCGTGGTCTTTCATCTGGGTGCAGGGGTGCCACAGGACCTTGAGGTCGCGTTGCATCCACTGATCATTGAGGCCCATGGGCACTTCTCCTGGCTTTGCGGCGTGGTTCGACCGCGTAAGCCTAAGCAATGCCGCAGGGCACGACAACCGCTTGCGTTCAATGGCGGTGGGTGCCGGTCCATTCAAGCTTGCGGATGTGTACGGTCCCTGCCTGCGAGGTGGAGATGGTCAGCCGCCGGAAAGGCCCATCGATCACCTGGTGATAGGGAGACGTCGCAATAGGCCCGGGGCGCAGGTCACGGACGCCGTAGCCTTCCAGGGTGAGCCAGTAGAAGTGGCGCGGCGCCGGAGCAATCAGGTCGTAGTCATTATTGTCGGCATCGAACAGCATGTTCAGGTCGTCACAGAGGAAATCGCTGACCACATAGTACTCCAGCCGCAGGCATGCGACTTCCTGAGCGAAGGTGATCTCCACATCGCTGTGCTCACCAATGACCAGTTCGGTGCCGTCTTCGCCCTTGAACGCTTCATGAAAGCCGGTCCATGAGGTGCTGTTGGAGCGGATACTCAGGCCAGAGGCTGTTCGAAGCGTTTGCTTGTGCCACAAAAACTGCCGTTCGACGTGTTGAAAGTGCTCCTCGAAGATCATGTTCGTGCCCTCCTGGCGGGGCTCTGGCCACCTTCGTCAGTTTCACTTGCCGCTGTGTGACCGGGCTACTGGCAAAAATGTCAGTTGCCAAAAGCACTTGATGTCACTGCGCTGGCAGGGTTGGCGGAGGTGACGTATTCTTAACGCATCTCTCTCGGGGCATTCCTGCCTCTTCCCGTATCTGTAACCTCTGACTCGGAGTTCGCCGACATGGCTGCTGCTTGGGTGCGCCTGTGCGCGTTGGTATTGATTGGTGTGTCCAGCGGCGCCGCGCTGGCAAAGGACAAGACGCCCACGGCAATTGTGGTGGGCGGCGGCCTGGCAGGCCTGACGGCAGCCTACGAGCTGCAGAACAAAGGCTGGCAGGTGACTCTGCTGGAAGCCAAGTCGGGCATGGGCGGGCGTTCGGGCCTGGCCACCAGCGAATGGATCGGCAACGCCAAGGCGCAGCCGGTGCTTAACCAGTACCTGGACCGTTTCAAGCTTGAAACACTGCCGGCGCCGGAGTTCGTGCGTACCCCCGGTTACCTGATCGACGGCGAGTATTTCAGCGCCACCGACCTGGCCACCAAGCAGCCTGCTACCGCCGAAGCACTCAAGCGCTACGAGAAAACCCTCGACGACCTGGCCCGCTCCATCGACGACCCGCTGAACCCGCAGGCAACCAGCACATTGTTTGCCCTCGACCAGATCAACGTCTCCACCTGGCTCGACAAGTTGCAGTTGCCGGCCACGGCCCGTCAGTTGGTCAACCAGCAGATCCGTACCCGCTACGATGAGCCGTCACGCCTCTCGCTGCTGTACTTCGCCCAGCAGAACCGCGTGTACCGTGGCGTCAGCGACCGCGACCTGCGTGCCGCACGCCTGCCGGGTGGCAGCCCGGTGCTGGCCCAGGCTTTCGTCAAACAGCTGAAAACCATCAAGACCAGCTCGCCGGTCACCGCCATTGTCCAGGACAAGGACGGGGTAACGGTAAAAGTCGGCAGCGTGGGCTACCAGGCCGATTACCTGGTCATGGCCGTGCCGCTGCGCGCCCTGGCCAAGATCCAGATGACCCCGGGCCTGGACAACCAGCACCTGGCAGCGTTGAAGGGCACCAACTATGGCTGGCGCGACCAGCTGATGCTCAAGTTCAAGAAGCCCGTGTGGGAAAGCCGCGCACGCATGTCGGGCGAAATCTTCAGTAACGCCGGCCTCGGCATGCTGTGGATCGAGCCTGCACTCAAGGGCGGCGCCAACGTGGTGATCAACCTGTCCGGCGACAACGCCCGCCTGCTGCAGGCATTTGGCGACAAGCAGATGGTCGACCAGGTGCTGATCCGCCTGCATGCGTTCTACCCACAGGCCCGTGGTGCGTTTACCGGTTACGAGCTCAAGCGCTACAGCACCGACGCCGGCACCGGCGGCGCCTACCTGGCTTATGGCCCAGGGCAGATCAGCAAGTACTGGCGCTTGTGGGAGCGCCCGGTGCAACGCATCACCTTTGCCGGTGAGCATACCGATGCCCTGTACCCTGGCACCCTGGAAGGCGCCCTGCGCAGCGGCCAGCGTGCGGCCAGCCAGGTGCAGGACCTGTTGGCCGGCAAGTCGTTCGACCCGGCCAAAGCGGCGCCGGTTGCGGCGGCAGCGGCAGCTGGTGCGGTGGCCGCCAAGCAAAGCAAGGGTGGTTTCTTCTCCAATCTGTTCGGTGGTTCGTCCGACAAGGCTGACAAGGCGCCAGTGAAAGAGGAGCCGAAAAAGGTCGAAGAGGCCAAGCAGGACAAGCCGGGCTTCTTCAAGCGCCTGTTTGGCGGGGCGGACAAGCCGCAAGCGAAGGCAGAGCCGATCGCCAAGGCTGAGGAAGTGGCGCCGGCACCCGCGCCAGCTCCACAAGCCGCGCCGGCACCGGTTGCGCCTGCACCTGTGGTCAAGGAGGCGGCTGCCAAGCCAGCAGCGACCAAGGCGGCCCCGGCCAAGCATGCGCCGGCGCACAAGCCCGCGCACAAGCCTGCCGAGACCAAGAAGGCAACGGCCAAGTCCGAACCGACCAAGAAACCTGTGGCCAATACCCAGGCCAAGGCGGGTTGATTTATTGCCAGTGCCGCCCCTTTCGCGGGTAAACCCGCGAACAGGCCGGCACTGGCAACCTTGAACACCCCGGCTATCGTTAATGTTTCCTTAATGGGAAGGTTACAGAATAACTATCGGATTTATCGATAATCCGAAGCAATTTTTTCCGCTTTTCTTCGATACATTTCGCGTTAGTCTGTGCACAGCTTTCACGGGGAAACACGCCAACATGCAACTGCGCAATTCATCTTCTCGCTACGGCGTGGTCAGCATACTCCTGCACTGGGGTGTGGCGCTGGCAGTCTTCGGCCTGTTTGGCCTGGGCTTGTGGATGGTCGGCCTCGACTATTACAGCCCTTGGCGCAAAGCCGGCCCGGACCTGCACAAGAGCATCGGCCTGGTGCTGTTGGCGGTGATGTTGCTGCGCGTAGTCTGGCGTTTCGTCAGCCCGCCACCTCCGGCGCCGGCCAACCATGGCGCCTTCACCCGCCTGGCGGCCAAGCTGGGGCATCTGGCCCTGTACCTTGGGCTGTTTGCGGTGATGGCGGCCGGTTACCTGATTTCCACCGCCGACGGCGTCGGCATTCCGGTGTTCGGCCTGTTCGAAGTGCCGGCATTGATCAGCGACTTGCCCGATCAGGCAGACGTGGCGGGTGTGATTCACCTGTGGCTGGCCTGGGGCCTGGTCATTTTTGCCGTGCTGCATGCCCTGGCAGCGCTCAAGCACCATTTCATCGACCGTGACGCGACCCTGACCCGCATGCTGGGCCGCAAAGCTTGACCCTCAACCTCAATTGCATAGGAAGGAACAGGATGTTGAAAAAGACTTTTGCCGCTCTGGCGCTCGGTACCGCACTGCTCTGCGCTGGCCAGGCCATGGCTGCCGAGTACAAGATCGACAAGGAAGGCCAGCACGCGTTCGTTGACTGGAAAATCAGCCACCTGGGCTACAGCTTCATCCACGGTACCTTCAAGGACTTCGACGGTAATTTCACTTGGGACAGCGCCAAGCCTGAAGCCAGCAAGATCAACGTCGACCTGAAAACCGCCAGCCTGTGGTCGAACCACGCCGAGCGTGACAAGCACATCGCCAGTGCCGATTTCCTCGACGTGAAGAAGTACCCGGAAGCCAAGTTTGTCTCCACCAGCGTCAAGTCGACTGGCGACAAGACGGCTGACGTGACCGGCGACCTGACCCTGCACGGCGTGACCAAGCCGGTCACCTTCAAGGCTACCTTCAACGGTGAAGGCAAGGACCCATGGGGCGGCGAGCGTGCTGGCTTTAACGCCACCACCACCCTGAACCTGAACGACTTCGGTATCAAAGGCCCGGGTGCTACTTCGCAGACCCTGGACCTTGATATCAGTGTTGAAGGTGTGAAGCAGAAGTAAGTGATGCTTCGGCAATAAAAAACGCCGCCCATTGGGCGGCGTTTTCGTTTCTTAGCCTTTTCGGGTCAACAAGGCTGGGCGCTCACCGCGCGGGCGGCTTGGCAGGTCATCCAGCTGCTCAGGCGTTGGGTAACGGTCGAGCTTGGATTCCTTGCGGATGATGACCGGCTGTTTTTCCGGCTGGCGCGGGTTGCGCACGGCCGGCTCTTGCCGGGCGGCATCGTCACGGGCAGGGCGGCCACGGCCTGCGCCGCCGCCATCGCGACGGGCACCGCTACCGCTGCGCTGCTGGCCACCACTGCGAGCCTGGCCCTGGCCACCGGCATTGCTGCGCTGGCCATTGCCCTGGCCCTGACCTTGGCTGGCACCACCACCTGGGCGGCGGTTGCGGCCCTGGTTCTTGCCCTGGTAGGGGCTGACGTAGTCAGCGCGGTTACCGAAGTTGTCGATATCGTCGTCCAGGAACTCTTCCGGGTCACGGTCAGCTGGCGCTTTCGGTACGCTGCTGTTGCTGGCCTGTTGCTGTTGCTGGCGCGGCTTCTTGTCACGCGGCTTGCGCGGCAGTTGTTGCTTGTCGCCGCTCTTTTCCTTGTCGGCTGGCTTGTCCGCAGCCTGCTGCTTGGCCTTGCCTTTATCCTTGCCTTTGTCCTTGCGGCCGCCGTTGGCGTCCTTGCTGCCTTCGCCGCGTGGCTGATTACGGCCGCCACGGCCATTGTTCTGCGGGCGCTCACGCACTTCGGGTTTTTCGGCTTCTACCTGGCTGGCGTCGAAGCCCATCAGGTCGCCGTCAGGGATCTTCTGCCTGGTAACCCGCTCGATGCTCTTGAGCAGCTTCTCTTCATCCGGCGCGACCATGGAAATCGCCTCGCCCGAACGACCGGCACGGCCGGTACGGCCAATGCGGTGAACGTAATCTTCCTCGACATTGGGCAGCTCGAAGTTGACCACATGAGGCAGTTGGTCGATGTCCAGGCCGCGGGCGGCGATGTCGGTGGCAACCAGCACGCGCACACTGTTGGCCTTGAAGTCGGCCAGCGCCTTGGTGCGGGCGTTCTGGCTCTTGTTGCCGTGGATCGCAGCGGCGGTCAGGCCGTGCTTTTCCAGGTACTCGGCCAGGCGGTTGGCGCCGTGCTTGGTACGGGTGAACACCAGCACCTGTTCCCAGGCACCCAGGGTAATCAGGTGTGCCAGCAGCGCGCGCTTGTGGCTGGCAGGCAGGCGGTAGACGCGTTGCTCGATACGTTCGACCGTGGTGTTCGGCGGGGTGACCTCGATACGCTCCGGGTTATGCAGAAGCTTGTCGGCGAGGTCGGTGATGTCCTTGGAGAAGGTGGCCGAGAACAGCAGGTTCTGGCGCTTGGCCGGCAGGCGGGCCAGTACTTTCTTGACGTCGTGGATGAAGCCCATGTCGAGCATGCGGTCGGCTTCATCGAGGACCAGGATTTCTACGTGGGCCAGGTCGACCTTGCCTTGGCCGGCCAGGTCGAGCAGGCGGCCCGGGCAGGCGACGAGCACGTCAACGCCTTTGGCGATGGCCTGGATCTGCGGGTTCATGCCAACGCCGCCGAAGATGCAGGCGCTGACCAGTGGCAGGTCGCGGGCATACACCTTGAAGCTGTCGTGCACCTGGGCTGCCAGTTCGCGGGTCGGGGTCAGGACCAGAACGCGCGGCTGGCGCGGGCCGTGACGTTGCGACTTGTCGGGGTGGCCGGCCGGGAACAGACGCTCGAGAATCGGCAGGGCGAAACCGCCGGTTTTACCAGTACCTGTCTGTGCGGCAACCATCAGGTCACGGCCTTGCAACACGGCGGGAATGGCCCGCTGTTGCACGGGGGTCGGCTGGGTATAGCCCGCAGCCTCGATAGCGCGGACAAGAGCCTCGGAGAGACCGAGGGAAGCAAAGGACATGGGCGATCCTGTTCTCGTGTGGGCTGGGCCCGTTGGGATGTTCTGCCTGGCGCGACGGGCATCGGTGGGATGCGATCGCGTCCGGTCCAGCTGGGCTTTCACTGCACATCCGGGAAACGGAGGGTGGACGCGAAGGGGCGTCGGTGCCGATCGGGATGCCTGTTGCGAGGCCGAGCGTCCGGGCGTGAGCCGGGCGGGAAGGCCCGAGTATAACAGAGCTATCGCGCTGTGCTGCTTTCCTGCTGCTCAACGGCGTTGAGAATGTTTCCGATGTCGTCTGTGTAGCGCTGGCTGATGGCGGCAAAGGCCGGTTCCTGTTTGAAACGCTGCAGTGCTTCGGCAAAGGCCAGGGCCAATGCCTCACGCCCGGGTTTACGTACCAGCCCCAGGTACTGGGCCTGGCGGTTGATCACCAGCGGCAGCGCCTCTACTTGCTGTTCCAGGCCCAGTTGCCGGAGCAGGTAATGACCAACCTTGCGATCGGTGATTGCCAGGTCGATACGGCCCAACAGCAGCTTGCCGAAGTTGGCTTCCTGGGTGGGTGCGGCTTCCCGACGGAAATGCGTGGCCTCGTTGAACGCGGCGCCGTAGGCATAGCCGGGCGAGGTGCCGATGGTGAGGCCTGCGAGGTCGTCTGGGCCGGTTACAGGGTGGCGGCGTGCGCGCGCCTGGAACAACACGAATTCGACTTGCGACAAGGGCTCGGGGGCATAGACCAGGTAGGGGCGCCGGGCTTCGGTCTGGAAGATGTCCAGAATCCCGTCGGCCAGGCCTTGCTCGATCATTGCCAGGCAGCGCTTCCATGGAAGGAACTGCCATTCCACCTCGACGCCGAGGCGTTTGAACACCTCGGTGGTGACTTCGTAGTCGATGCCGTGGGGTTGGCCATTCTGCTGGTAGATGTAGGGTGCCCAGTCATCGGACACCAAGCGCAGACGCTCGCCCAAGGCCGACGGGCTCAGGCAGGCGAGCAGCAGGGTGCAGAACAGGCGGGCGACGAGTGGCATGGCCGGAGATTACGCGCTCGGCCTGTTCTAGGCCAGAGGGTGTGATGTTCTCCTGTGCCGGCCCACTCAAATGTGGGAGGACCTCAGCAAATGCGTCTCGATTTCCTTGCGCCGCTCACCCAGCGACAGCCGCAGCCCCGGGTGGCGCAAGCACTGGCGCAGTTGCTCGGGTTGCAGCTGGCCGCAGCGGGCGTTGAGGTTTTCCAGGGCCTTGTCCCACCAGGCCGGCGCGCAGGCGCGGTCGAACTCATTGGGGTAGGGGTAGCAGCCATAGAGCAACTCGCGGGCGAACTGGCGCTCGTGTCTAGGCAGGGTCATGCTCAACGCCTTGTAGCCCAGGCGGTGCAGCGCGGGTGGCCGGGGTAGCTGGTCGTTGACCAGCTTGACGTCAGCCAGCGCCGCCTGGCCCAGCGGGTCGTGGTCGTGCTTGCGCAGCCAGGCCTGGATCTTGGCGCGAAATTGCGCCTTGCGGCTCCAGTAGTGGTGGATGACATCGGTGCACTCTGCCAGCTCCAGTTGGCGATAGGCCGCCACCGCCAGGCAGAACTCTTCGAGGGTATAAGCCTCGCGGGCGAGGGGGTAGAACTCGTCCATCATGGCGATGGAACTGTCCAGTGTGCTGGCGTCCTCGGCCGTGAGGCCGATCACGCCGGAGTTGATCAGTGGCATCTGGCAGTCGGCCAGGCCCCGGCTTTGCAAAATGGTCAGCAGGTTCTTGTACAGCAGGCACTTCTGGTTCGCGCCGTAGCGCGGGCCGATGGCATTGCACAGCAGCTTGCCTGAGGCCACGCGGGCGAACAGTTGCAGTGGCGACGTGCGGAAAAAGGTGTCGGTGTCGATCAGCACCGCCAGCGGGTGTTGCTCCAGCACCTGGCGCAACAGCACGTGCTTGCTGCGAAAGTGATAACCGTGGGGGGCGTTCCATGCCTGGCGCGTGGCTTCGTCCAGCAGGTGGATGCTGACAGGCAGTTTGGCATAGGGCTGCGGGTTGTCGGTGTACACCTGGATGTCCATGGCTTCACGTGCCGTACCCAGGTGGGCAAGGGCGCTGACGATGCTGAAGCAGGCTTCCTGGTGATAGGTTGCCGGGCCAAAAGCCAGGTAGACAAGCTGTGGACGCGGTGGCTGGGAATGCTGCATGGCAGGCAAGACCTATGTAACCCGAAAATGAATAAGGCTTTAGTCTATGACCAAAGCCTTAATCATTTCTTAAGCAGATTTTGCCAAAAGATTTCAGCGCGGCAGCTTGAGGTTGTTCCAGATCGCCAGGCTCGGTTCGGCCTGGTTCAAGGTGTAGAAGTGCAGGCCCGGTGCGCCACCTTGCAGCAGCTGTTCGCACATGCGGGTGATCACTTCTTCGCCGAAGGCCTGGATGCTGGCGGTGTCGTCGGCATAGGCTTCCAGCTGCTTGCGGATCCAGCGCGGGATCTCGGCGCCACAGGCGTCGGAGAAACGGGCCAGCTTGCTGTAGTTGGTGATTGGCATGATGCCAGGCACCACCGGGATGTCCACGCCCAGCTTCTGTGCGCGCTCGACGAAGTAGAAGTAGCTGTCGGCGTTGAAGAAGTACTGGGTGATGGCGCTGTCGGCACCGGCCTTGACCTTATGCACGAAGTTGGCCAGGTCGGCCTCGAAGTTGCGCGCCTGCGGGTGCATCTCAGGGTAGGCGGCCACTTCCAGGTGGAAGTGATCAGCGGTTTCCTGGCGGATGAACTCGACCAGGTCGCTGGCGTAGCGCAGTTCGCCACTGGCCATGCCCATGCCCGACGGCAGGTCGCCACGCAGGGCGACGATGCGCTTGATGCCGGCGGCCTTGTATTCGGCCAGCAGGGCGCGCAGGTCGTCCTTGGAGTCGCCCACGCACGACAGGTGCGGCGCGGCAGGTACCTTCACTTCGCTTTCCAGCTGCAGCACGGTGTTCAGCGTGCGGTCGCGGGTGGAGCCGCCGGCGCCGTAGGTGCAGGAGAAGAAGTCCGGGTTGTAGCTGGCCAGCTGGCGGGCGACGCCCATCAGCTTTTCGTGACCGGCGTCGGTCTTGGTGGGGAAGAACTCGAAACTGTAGCGGCGTTCTTGTGACATCACTCGTTCCTCAAGCAGCCTGCTTCACGCGGCAGGCTGCAAGTAAAAGCCAGGGCGGTGTGGGCCGGCCTGGCTTGGGCATCGTTGCGAAGCGTTGCCTACGAACGCTTAGTAGCGGTAGGCGTGCGGCTTGAACGGGCCTTCGACGGTCACACCGATGTAGTCGGCTTGTTGCTGAGTCAGCTTGGTGACCACACCGCCGAAGCCGCGGACCATTTCCAGGGCTACTTCTTCGTCGAGTTTCTTCGGCAGCACTTCTACGGTCAGGCGCTCGGCCTTCTTCTCGGCCGACAGGTCGGCGAACTTCTGCTTGAACAGGAAGATCTGGGCCAGCACCTGGTTGGCGAACGAACCGTCCATGATGCGGCTTGGGTGGCCAGTGGCGTTACCCAGGTTGACCAGGCGGCCTTCGGCCAGCAGGATCAGGTAGTCGTCGTTCTGTGGGTCGAAGCTGCCAGCGCCGGTACGGTGGATCTTGTGTACCTGCGGCTTGACCTCTTCCCAGGCCCAGTTCTTGCGCATGAAGGCGGTGTCGATTTCGTTATCGAAGTGGCCGATGTTGCAGACCACGGCACGCTTCTTCAGGGCCTTGAGCATGTTGGCGTCGCAGACGTTGACGTTACCGGTGGTGGTGACGATCAGGTCGATCTTGCCCAGCAGGGCCTTGTCGATGCTGGCTTCGGTGCCGTTGTTGATGCCATCGATGAACGGCGAGACCAGCTCGAAGCCGTCCATGCAGGCCTGCATGGCGCAGATCGGGTCAACTTCGGTGACCTTCACGATCATGCCTTCCTGGCGCAGGGACTGGGCCGAGCCCTTGCCCACGTCACCGTAGCCGATCACCAGGGCCTGCTTGCCCGACAGCAGGTGGTCGGTGCCGCGCTTGATGGCGTCGTTCAGGCTGTGACGGCAGCCGTACTTGTTGTCGTTCTTGCTCTTGGTGACCGAGTCGTTGACGTTGATGGCCGGCACTTTCAGCTCGCCCTTGGCCAGCATGTCCAGCAGGCGGTGTACGCCGGTGGTGGTCTCTTCGGTCACGCCGTGTACGCGGTCCAGTACCTGTGGGTACTTCTTGTGCAGCAGCTCGGTCAGGTCACCACCGTCGTCGAGGACCATGTTGGCGTCCCATGGCTTGCCATCTTTCAGGATGGTCTGCTCCAGGCACCACTCGTACTCTTCTTCGGTTTCACCTTTCCAGGCGAATACCGGAATGCCAGCAGCGGCGATGGACGCGGCGGCCTGGTCTTGAGTGGAGAAGATGTTGCAGGACGACCAGCGCACTTCGGCACCCAGGGCTACCAGGGTTTCGATCAGCACGGCGGTCTGGATGGTCATGTGGATGCAGCCCAGGATCTTCGCACCCTTGAGCGGCTGCTCGGCCAGGTACTTGCGACGCAGGCCCATCAGCGCAGGCATTTCCGATTCGGCAATGATGGTTTCGCGACGGCCCCAGGCGGCCAAGGAGATGTCGGCGACTTTGTAATCGGTAAAACCAGCAGGCATGTTTGCAGCGCTCATGAGAGCCTCCATTCGTAGTGTGCGAATGGGCGCCGTTGTGCGTTAAGCGCCCGCAAGAGCGAGCAACGCCCCATCCGAGCCTGACAGGCCTAGCCTGCTGCAGCGCCCCTCGGACAGGTGGCGGGCATGGCGCCGCTGTGGGCAACCATGTGAAGCGGCGCAGATTATAGCCGCCCCCGCCCGCTTGCCCAAGGTTTTCTGTCGATTAATCGCGACGATAGTCGATGTTCAATGGAGCGATGGCGGCCGCTCTGCCATCATTGCTCTACGTTAGCCAAGCAGGTCAGGAGTACAGATGAACTTTCACACCCGCAAGTGGGTTAAACCCGAAGACCTCAACCCCAATGGCACCCTGTTCGGTGGCAGTCTGTTGCGCTGGATCGACGAAGAGGCGGCGATCTACGCCATCGTCCAGCTGGGCAACCAGCGCGTGGTAACCAAGTACATTTCCGAAATCAACTTCGTCAGCGCTTCGCGCCAGGGCGACATCATCGAGCTGGGCATCACCGCCACCGAGTTTGGTCGTACCTCGATCACGCTCAAGTGCGAAGTGCGCAACAAGATCAGCCGCAAGGCCATCCTCACGGTCGACAAGATGGTCTTCGTCAACCTGGGTGAAGACGGCCTGCCGGCGCCGCATGGGCGTACCGAGATCAAGTACATCCAGGACCAGTTCCCGGATTCTGCGGTGGAATGACGATTTTGGGGGCCGCAAAGCGGCCCCAGAATCTCAAGGCTGGGCGCTGACCTTGCGCACCACCCGCCCGATGCTCAACCCCTGCACCAGAATCGACGACAGCACCACGATGTAGGTGATCGACAGCAGCAGGTCACGCTCCTCGCCCAGCGGCAACGACAGCGCCAGGGCCACCGACACCCCACCCCGCAAGCCACCCCAGGTCAGCACCCGCACCGTGCCTTTCGGCACCGGGCGCCAGCGCCGCAGCAGCACAATGGCCGGGGCCACGGTCAGCAACCGCGACAGCAGCACCGCCAGCGCCAGCACGCCGCCGGCCGCCAGGTGCATCCAGTTGAACGGCAGCAGCAACAGCTCCAGGCCGATCAACGCGAACAACAAGGCGTTGAGCATGTCATCGATCAACTCCCAGAAACCGTCCATGTAGCGACGGGTCATGTCATTCATCGCCAGGTTGCGCCCAAGGTTACCGATGATCAGGCCGGCCACCACCATGGCGATCGGCGCCGAGACATGCAGCTCGTAGCACATGGCCGAGCCACCAATGACCAGTGCCAGGGTCAGCATGACCTCGACCTGGTACTGCTCGACACTTTTGATCATGCGGTAGGTGGCGTAGCCGATCAGGCCGCCGAACACCACGCCACCGATGGCCTCCCGGGCGAACAGGATGGCGGTGTCGGTCATGCTCGGTGTTTCACCCAGCTGGATGATGCCCAGCAGCACGGTGAACACCACTACCGCCGTGCCATCGTTGAACAGCGACTCGCCAACGATAGTGGTTTTGAGCGGTTTGGAGGCGTTGGCGGTGCGCAGCGCGCCCAGCACGGCAATCGGGTCGGTGGGCGAAATCAGCGCACCGAACAGCAGGCAGTAAATCAACGGCACCTGCCAGCCGAACAGGGCGAATACCCAGTGCGACAAATAGCCGATAACCACGGTGGCGATTAGCACGCCCAATGTCGCCAGCAGGCCAATGGGCCAACGGTAGCTGCGCAGGTCGCTGAGATTGACGTGCAGTGCGCCGGCAAACAGCAGGAAGGCCAGCATCCAGTGCATCAGCAGGTCGTTGAAATCGATCTGGTTCATCAAGCCTTCGACGCGTTCTTCCAGGCCCGGGAAGCCGATCAGGCTCAGGCCCTGCAGCATCAGGGAGAACAGCAATGCCGTGACCATCACGCCGATGGCGGGGGGTAGGCCGATGAAGCGGTAATTGACGTAGGTAAGAAGGGTGGTGAGGCAGATAAACGCGGCAACTAATTCAAGCATCCCGAATCCTGTAACAGTGGCTTCCAAGTCGTTACCCGAAGGGCTCGGGCAGTTCTTTGATGACCTGGCGCGGGGTTCGGGACACAGGGTTTGACCGAATCCCCTGAAATCGTTCCCATGCCGGGGGCGCGGCGGCCCCCCGGAATGCCCTATATTCGACCCCTTACAACCCTGCAAGGATAAGAAGGCGTGTTGGCAACATCCCTGGTGCTGGTCGCCGCCCTGCTGCATGCGACCTGGAATACCCTGATCAAATTCAGCGGCGAGCGCCTGCTGGTAATCGCCAGCATGGACACGGTTGCACTCGCTTTCGCGGTGCTGGCCGTGGCGTTCGTCGATGTGCCGCCCGCTGAAATCTGGCCTTGGTTGATCGCTTCGGCACTCGCCGAGCAGTTGTACCGCTATTTGCTGATCCAGGCCTATCGCGTGGGCGACCTGGGGCTGGTCTATCCTCTGATGCGCGGGCTGTCACCATTGGTGGTGCTGGGGCTGACCCTGGCCTTCGCCGGGGAGTCGCTGAGCCAGCAGCAGATCATCGGCATCCTGCTGATCCCGTGTGGCATGGCCTGCCTGTTGTGGCAGGGCGGTGGTGGTGACCGGCTGCCTTGGTCGATGCTGCCGGTGGTTGCCCTGATTGGCCTGTGCATCGGCTGCTACACCTGGTTCGATGGCCAGGCCGTGCGCTTGTGGGGCAAGCCTTGGGACTACCTGGTGTGGTTGACCCTGCTCAGCGCCTGGCAATTTCCGCTGCTGGCCAGCGTGGCTCGGCGCGCACCGTTCATGCTGTTCTGGCGAACACAATGGCGCCTGGGGCTGGCGGTGGGCTTTTGCGTATTGTTCAGCTACGCCCTGGTGCTCTGGGCCATGCATCTGGGGTCGGTGGCCGAGGCAGCTGCGTTGCGCGAGTTGAGCGTAATCCTGGTGGTGCTGCTGGGCATGCGCTACCTCAAAGAACCTTTTGGCGGGCCAAGACTCCTAGCTTGCGGGCTGGTCCTGGCAGGCATGCTGGTGATGAAGCTCTAACCCATTTTCGAACAAGGAGTCCCGAGCATGACCGTTGCCCTGTGGTGCATTTTGATCGCGCTGCTGTTGAATCCGCTGTGTGCCTTGATCGCCAAGGTGAGCAGTGGCCGCTTTGGTCTCAAGGATAACCATGACCCGCGTGCCTTCCTCGATACCTTGTCGGGCTTGCCGCGGCGTGCCCATGCTGCGCAGCAGAATGGCTACGAGGCGTTTCCGGCGTTTGCCGCAGCGGTGCTGGTAGCGGACATCGTCGGCAATGCCGAGCAGGTGACGCAGGATGTGCTGGGGGTGATGTACATCACCAGCCGGCTGCTTTACATCATCTGCTACCTGGCGGACTGGGCTGCCTTGAGGTCGCTGGTGTGGTTTGCCGGGTTGGCGCTGATCGTGTCGTTCTTTGTGGTTTCCATGTGAGACCGCGTTGTGTTCTTCGCGGGCAAGCCCGCGAAGAATCCACCGCCGATCAAGGCACTTTGGGCACTTCAGGCAGTGGCTGGCCCTTGGGCCACAGCATCCAGATCTGCCCCTGCTGCTTCATGTTCCCGGCCAGCTCGCCGGCTTGCGGCCCGGTACCCCAGAACAGGTCCGCACGCACCTCGCCAGCAATCGCCCCGCCTGTGTCCTGCGCCCCAACCGGGCGCACCACCGGCGAGCCATCCGGGCGAGTCGTGGACAGCCACAACAGGCTGCCCAGCGGTATCACCTTGCGGTCGATGGCCACGCTGTAGCCGGCAGTCAGTGGCACATTCAGCGACCCGCGCGGGCCTTCGTTGCTGTCCGGGCGGGTGCTGAAGAACACGTAGCTGGGGTTGCTGGCCAGCAGTTCCGGCACGCGCTGCGGGTTGGCCTGGGCCCAGGCGTGAATCGCGCCCATGCTCACCTCTTCTTTTTTCAGCTGGCCCTGTTCCACCAGCCAGCGGCCGATTGGCCGGTAGGGGTGGCCGTTCTGGTCGGCGTAGCCCAGGCGCAGTTGCCGGCCGTCCTCCAGTTGGACGCGGCCGGAGCCCTGGATCTGCAGGAACTGCAGGTCCATCGGGTCGGTCAGCCAGGCCAGCACCGGCGCCTTGACGCCGTCACGGTTGATCACCTCGGCAGTGTCGTAAGGCTTGAGCACCCGGCCATCGAGGCGACCGCGCAGGCGTTTGCCCTTCAGCTCGGGGTACACGCTGGCCAGGTCGACCACGATCATGTCCTCAGGAATGCCATAAACCGCCACATGGTTGGTCGACGACTGCTTCAGGCTGCCGGGGTAGACCGGCTCGTAGTAACCGGTGATCAGGCCGTTGGCGTTGTTCTCGGCAGAGCGCAGGCCGTACACCTCCAGGTTCTGCTCCAGAAAGGTGCGCACTTGCGCGGCGCTTGCCGTGGCGCTTCCGGCCGCTTCACAGGTGGCAGCCCACACGGGGTCGCGCTTGAGCTTCTCGCAGCCGCTGCGCCAGGCGTAAAAGCCGGCCAACAGGTCTTCATCGCTGACCGCCGGCAGGTCTTTCCAGGTGGCCGGGGCATAGGTGGCGATGGCGTGGGGCTCGGGCTTGGCGTTCTCGCCGCCATTGCAGCCGGCCAGCAACGCCAGTACAGGGAGTGTCCAGGCCAGGTGGCGCAGGGCAGATTTCATGAGTGCATTCCTGTCATGGGCGAAAATGAAGATTCACCCCTGTAATTTATGTGGCTATTGGTCTTTGGCCCTTGGGCAGCGATACTGGCCGCCCATTTGCGTAGGCCGAAGTGAGCGTGATGTTGAAGCGATTGACCGTTGTTCTGCTGGCAGCACTGGCCCTGGGCGGTTGTGACCGGGTTGACCCGAACTCGCCGCTGGGCAAGCGCAAGGTGATATTCAAGGACATGCTCAAGACCAGCGAAGACCTGGGTGGCATGCTGCGTGGCCGGTTGCCGTTCGACGGGGTGAAGTTTGCCGACGGTGCGCTGAAGCTGGACGGCCTTGCCCATCAACCCTGGCAGCACTTTCCTCAGGTACGCGATGGCGGCGACAGCGCCGCCCGTGCCGAGGTATGGGAGCGCCAAACGCGTTTTCATGACCTGGCCCGGCAACTGGAGGGCGTTACCGGCGAACTGGTCGGTGTAACCCGCAGCCAGCCGCTGGATGCCGCGCAGTTGAAGGCGCCGATGGACAAGGTCGAAGCGGCGTGCAAGGCCTGTCATACCGAATTCCGCAATCACTGATGGCATGGGCCGCTTCTACATTGACCGCGTTTGCTGCTGGTCTCAGCGGTCCAGGTCGTCGACTGCTTCCTGCAATTCTTTACGCGACTCGGCCAGCTTGTCTTTGCGCTTGTTGATCTTCTCGGCGTCGCCTTTCTTCTCGGCCTTCTTCAAGTCTTTTTCCCGCTGCGCCACTTCATGGCGGGCGTCGAGCACCTTCTGCTCACGTTCCTTGCGCAGGCTGGCGTCGGTGCAATTGTCCACCCCGCGCAGGGCTTCTTCCAACCCTGCAACCTGGTCGCTGTTGCCATGGTCACGGGCAATCTTCAGCTGGTTTTCGATGGCACTGCGCTTAGCGGCGCAGCCGGTCAGGCCGGCATCCGGCTGGGCAGCCTGTGCGGTGCCTGCGGCCAGGCCAAGTGTCGCGAGCAGCAAAAGGGTCGAAATACGTTTCATGAAAAGCCTCCTGGACGGGGCGGGGCAGCAAAAGTTGGTGGAAATCCTGCCTTGGTTTTGCCCATTTAGGAACCCTTGTCGGCTTTTTCTGGGGCTATCTCAGGGTTTCCCTACAAGTAAATTGGTAAAAAATCATTGCTTGATGGGTTCGCTGCTGCTCTGGAACCCGTTGATCCCTGCCAGGGCCAGCTCTGCGGCAAGGGCTTTGACCTCATCGGCAGCAAAAAACCCCGCCAGTTGCTGCCCACGTTTTTCGCCAATCCCGGCCAAGGCTTGCCATTCACGGCTGCTGCGTTTTTCCAATCCTGGCCAGTCGCCTGTCAGTTGCAGGCTCGACGGTAGGGGGGTGCCCAGCCCGCGCAACCATTGGGCAAAAGGCCGTGTGCGAGCCACATCGAAGCTGCTCGCCAACTGCACAGATGTCGCATCACTGATGCCTGCCACCTGGCCCAGGCGCTCGGCATCCAGATGCAACCAGTCGGCCATCGATGTCACTAGCCCGGCGTCCACCAGCCGGCGCCAGGTGCCAGGCCCGGTGCGTGGCAAGGCCAGCCCGTGTTTACCGCTGAGCCACGTCAGGCGGGCAATGAACTGCTCCTCGCAGCCCTCGCTGGCCTGCCAGCAAGTGTGGGCGTGGTAACGGTCGGGCGCCGGCGCGCTGACCGCCTGGCGTTCGACTGCGCGATGCACCACCTGCTCCAGGCGTGGGATGGTCAACCCGGCCAGGCTGATGGCTACCTGGTCACCGGGGCGGATGTCGAGGCTGTGCCAGCGCGCCAGCGAGCCCAGGCTCACCTGGGTAATGCGTCGGTCGTCCAGGGTGACCGGCAGCAATTGCAAAACTGGCGTGACCTTGCCGGTGCGACCGACCCGGAAGCGTACGTCACGCACTTCGGCCAAGGCCTGTGCATAGGGGTACTTCCAGGCCGCGATCCAGTAAGGCGCCTTGGCTTGCCAGCGCTCTGCCGGCGGCCGACTGCCCTGGCGCAGCACCACACCATCGGTGGCGAAAGGCAGGGCAGAGCGGTACCAGTGGTCGCGCCAATGGGCGGCCTCGTCCGTGGTGCCTATGGCGATGCTGTAGCGCAGGCTTTCCGGAAAGCCCAGTTGCGCCAGTTGCTTGAGGCGCTCAGCCTGCTGGCTGGGGCCGTGCGGCCAGTCCCAGACGAACAGGCCGATGCCGGCGCCTTGTTCAGTTGTCAGCTGTTTGCGTGCGAGCAGCCCGGCCACGGTGCCGCGGGCGTTGGCGCTGCCTGCCCAGGCTTGCACATGCTGGTCCAGGCGCAGATACAACTCACCCTGCAATTGCAGGTCGATTGCCTGAGGCAACTGCCGGGTGAGGGTGCCTAGCTGGGGAATGTGCCGGCTCCAGTCGTGCCCTTGCACGCCGTCTCCGCGACTGACCAACTGCACCAGCTGGCCTTGCCGATAGGTGAGCGAGACGGCAACACCGTCGATCTTGGGCTGCACCCATACACCGGTCTTGCCGACCAGCCAACGTGCGACGGCCTGGCGATCAGCCAGCTTGTCGATGCCGGTATGCGGTACCGCGTGAGGGATCGGGCCTCGCGCGCTGGCCAAGGGGGATGGAGCGGTGGCCAGGCCAAAGCATTGCTGCAAATGCTCCAGGCGTAGGCGGCTCTGGTCGTAAAGCGCGTCGGCCACCAGCGCAACACCTTGTCGGTGGTAGTGATCGTCCCAGCGGGCAAGTGTGGCCCGCAGTTGCGCTACTTCGGCGTCGACGTGTTGTGCAGACCAGTCGGGGCACTGCTCGGCCCGGGCCATTGGGGCCTGCAGCAACAGCAGCAGGGTAAGCAACAAAGGGTGAAGCATGGCCAGCATCCTTGCGTGGCGTGTAGGAGCCCCCAGCCTAGGCAGGTTTGCTGGTGCTTGCCGCAGCGAGATTGTCAGCCGATATGTCACAAAAAAGCCCCTGCCGATCACTCGGCAGGGGCTTTCGCCAGGCGCTGTAGGAAGCTTACAGGCCGGCAGCGTCACGCAGCGACTGGGCGCGGTCGGTGCGCTCCCAGGTGAAGGTGGTGAAGGTGTCGTCGCCGACAGTCTTCTGCTGCGGGGTGCGACCGAAGTGGCCGTAGGCAGCGGTTTCCTGGTACATCGGGTGCAGCAGGTCGAGCATGGTGGTGATCGCGTACGGACGCAGGTCGAAGCACTCGCGCACCAGCTGGATGATCTTGTCGTCGGAAACCTTGCCGGTGCCGAAGGTGTTGATCGAGATGGAGGTCGGCTGGGCCACGCCAATGGCGTACGACACCTGGATCTCGCAACGCTCTGCCAGGCCGGCGGCAACGATGTTCTTGGCCACGTAGCGGCCGGCGTAGGCGGCGGAACGGTCGACCTTGGACGGGTCCTTGCCGGAGAACGCGCCACCACCGTGGCGGGCCATGCCGCCGTAGGAGTCGACGATGATCTTGCGGCCGGTCAGGCCACAGTCACCCACCGGGCCGCCGATGATGAAGTTGCCGGTCGGGTTGATGTGGTACTGGGTGCCCTTGTGCAGCAGCTCGGCAGGCAGGGTGTGCTTGACGATCAGCTCCATCACGGCTTCTTGCAGGTCTTTCTGCGAAACCTCAGGGTTGTGCTGGGTCGACAGCACCACGGCGTCGATACCGACCACCTTGCCGTTTTCATAGCGGCAGGTGACTTGCGACTTGGCGTCCGGGCGCAGCCATGGCAGCAGGCCGGATTTGCGCGCTTCGGCCTGGCGCTCGACCAGGCGGTGCGAGAAGCAGATCGGTGCCGGCATCAGCACTTCGGTTTCGTTGCTGGCATAGCCGAACATCAGGCCCTGGTCGCCAGCGCCCTGGTCTTCAGGCTTGGAGCGGTCCACGCCCTGGGCGATGTCCACCGACTGCTTGCCGATGATGTTCATCACGGCGCAGGTGGCGCCGTCGAAGCCGACGTCGGAGCTGTTGTAGCCGATGTCGATGATGACTTTACGCACCAGGTCTTCCAGGTCGACCCAGGCCGAAGTGGTGACTTCGCCGGCGATGATGGCGACACCGGTCTTGACCAGGGTTTCGCAGGCCACGCGGGCGTATTTGTCCTGGGCGATGATGGCATCGAGGACAGCGTCCGAAATCTGGTCGGCGATCTTGTCCGGATGCCCTTCGGACACGGACTCGGAGGTGAAAAGGGAGTATTCGCTCATCTCGAAGGTTCCTGAAATTTACCGATGGTGTATGTCGCCAGCCGTCCGCTGGAAATGGCGGACCTGGATCTGGAAACCGTTACGCAAGCCTACGTACAGGCTGTCCCCGTGGGCGAGCCCGGCAGCGTTGGCCCAGCGGGCCAGGTCGTCCTGCTCGAAGCCAAGCCACAGGTCGCCGCAGGCTTCGCGCGCCCACCCCTGGTCATGGCTGCACAGTTCGGTGACCAGCAGGCTGCCGCCTGCCTTTACCCGTTTGGCCAGCTGGCGCAAGGCCAGGGCCGGGTCGCTGAAATGGTGCAGCACCATGTTCAGCACAACGCAGTCGGCGGCCACATCCGTTGCATCCAGTGCATCGGCCAACTGCAGGTTGACGTTGTGAAGCCCTTCGCGTTGGCACACCTGGCGCGCCAGCTCAAGCATGGTCGGGCTGTTGTCCAGGGCGGTGACGTGGGCAAAGCGCCGGGCCAGGTCTGGCAGGAAGCCGCCGTCGCCGGGGCCAACCTCCAAGGCGCTGGCGGCCCGGTCGAAATTGAGTTTGTCGAGCAGTGTCAGCAGGCTTTCGCGGTATTGCGGCAGGCCGGCGATCAGGTCTTGCTGGGCGCGGAATTTCTCTTCCACACGCAGGAAGAAGTCCTGGCTGGTGGCCGCGCGGCGTTGTTGCACCTGGGCGATCCGCGCTTGCACGTCAGGCGGCAGGGCCATGTCATCCACTTCTTCAAGCAATGCCGCGTGCAGCCGGCCACCCAGGCGCAGGCCATCGGGCAGGGCGCGGCGGTAAAAGATGGCGTTGCCTTCGCGACGGGTTGCCACCAGCTCGGCCTGGGCCAGCACCTTCAGGTGGTGGCTCATGCCCGACTGGCCGATGTCGAAGATCTGCGCCAGTTCCAGCACACCGAACGAGTCGTTGGCCAGGGCGCGCAATACGTTCAGGCGCAGCGCGTCGCCACTGGCCTTGCACAGGGCGGCCAATGCTTCGCGTTGCTCGGGGATCGATTGCGCACGGAGGTTCATGGGGCGGCAGTCTAGACAGGCATCAATGCCCTAGCAAGGCCAATATCAAAAAGTTTTGATATTGAGTGATGGGCGGGGCGGTTATCCCGGTTTTGCCCCGAATTGAAGGCCAATCACAGGAAAATCCCCCGACTGCGACCATACGTCATTGCCCCAAGCCCCCCCAGTGGGCGAAAATGGCCGCCTTTTTTCGTGACACCACCTATTCAAGCCCCCCAGGAGATCAGCGATGCCCAGCCGTCGTGAACGTGCCAACGCCATTCGTGCCCTCAGCATGGATGCCGTGCAAAAGGCCAACAGCGGCCACCCAGGTGCCCCTATGGGCATGGCGGATATCGCCGAAGTGCTTTGGCGCGACTATCTGAAGCACAACCCGAGCAACCCGAGCTTCGCTGACCGTGACCGCTTCGTGCTGTCCAACGGCCACGGCTCGATGCTGATCTACTCGCTGCTGCACCTGACCGGCTACGACGTCACCATCGATGACATCAAAGGCTTCCGTCAGCTGCACAGCCGCACCCCGGGCCATCCGGAATACGGCTACACCCCAGGCGTCGAGACCACCACCGGCCCACTGGGCCAGGGTATCGCCAACGCCGTGGGCTTCGCCCTGGCCGAAAAAGTACTGGCTGCCCAGTTCAACCGTGAAGGCCACACCATCGTCGACCACAACACTTACGTGTTCCTGGGCGATGGCTGCATGATGGAAGGTATCTCCCATGAAGTCGCCTCGCTGGCCGGCACCCTGGGCCTGAACAAGCTGATCGCCTTCTACGACGACAACGGCATCTCCATTGACGGTGAAGTACACGGCTGGTTCACCGACAACACCCCGGCGCGCTTCGAAGCGTACAACTGGCAGGTGATTCGCAACGTCGACGGCCACGATGCCGAAGAAATCAAGATGGCCATCGAGACGGCGCGCAAGAGCGACCGCCCGACCCTGATCTGCTGCAAGACCATCATCGGCTTCGGTTCGCCGAACAAGCAGGGCAAGGAAGACTGCCACGGTGCCCCGCTGGGCAACGACGAAATCGCCCTGGCCCGCAAGGAACTGAACTGGAACCACGGTCCGTTCGAAATCCCGGCCGACATCTATGCCGAGTGGGACGCCAAGGCCGCTGGTGCCAAGGCTGAAGCTGACTGGAACCAGCGTTTCGACGCCTACGCCAAGGCCTTCCCGGAACTGGCTGCCGAATTCAAACGCCGTGACAGCGGCGAGCTGCCGGCCGACTTCAGCGAGAAGGCCCAGGCCTACATCAACGAAGTGGCCGCCAAGGGCGAAACCATTGCCAGCCGCAAGGCCAGCCAGAACGCCCTGAACGCCTTTGGCCCACTGCTGCCCGAGTTCCTGGGTGGCTCGGCTGACCTGGCAGGCTCCAACCTGACCCTGTGGAAGGGCTGCAAGGGCGTCGAAGCCAATGACGCCAGCGGCAACTACGTGTTCTACGGCGTGCGCGAGTTCGGCATGACCGCCATTATGAACGGTGTCGCCCTGCACGGTGGCCTGGTGCCTTACGGCGCGACTTTCCTGATGTTCATGGAATACGCCCGCAACGCCGTGCGCATGTCGGCACTGATGAAGCAGCGTGTGATCCACGTCTATACCCACGACTCCATCGGCCTGGGTGAAGACGGCCCGACTCACCAGCCAATCGAGCAACTGACCAGCCTGCGCAGCACGCCGAACCTGGACACCTGGCGCCCGGCCGACGCGGTGGAATCCGCCGTGTCCTGGAAAAGCGCCCTGGAGCGCAAGGACGGCCCTTCGGCACTGATCTTCTCGCGCCAGAACCTGCAGCACCAGGACCGCGATGCCCAGCAGATCGCCGACATCAGCCGTGGTGGCTACGTGCTCAAGGACTGCGCCGGCGAGCCGGAGCTGATCCTGATCGCCACCGGTTCCGAAGTGGGCCTGGCCGTTCAGGCGTTCGACAAGCTGACCGAGCAAGGCCGCAAGGTGCGCGTGGTTTCCATGCCGTGCACCAGCGTGTTCGATGCCCAGGACGCTGCCTACAAGCAGTCGGTGCTGCCGCTGGAAGTGGGTGCGCGTATCGCCATCGAAGCGGCCCACGCCGACTTCTGGTACAAGTACGTCGGCCTGGAAGGCCGTATCATTGGCATGACCACCTACGGTGAGTCGGCGCCGGCTTCGGCACTGTTCGAAGAGTTCGGCTTCACCCTGGAGAACATCCTCGGTACTGCCGAAGAGCTGCTGGAAGACTGATACAAGGAAGGCGAGGGCCTTTGGCCCTCGTTCGCGGCACAAGGCCGCTCCTACAGGGTATTGCGTATGCCGTCCCCTGTAGGAGCGGCCTTGTGCCGCGAATGGGCTGCGCAGCGGCCCCGTTCAACTGCCGGAGTTCAAGAGCTACCTATGCGCCACCTGCGTCCCTACAAAGTTGCACTCAACGGTTATGGCCGTATCGGCCGCTGTGTCCTGCGCGCGCTGTTCGAGCGGGGGGCGAAGGCCGGTTTCGAGATCGTCGCGCTGAACGACCTGGCCGATCAGGCCAGCCTGGAATACCTGACTCGCTTCGACTCCACCCACGGGCGTTTCCCCGGTGAGGTGAAGGTCGATGGCGATTGTCTGCATATCAATGGCGACTGCGTGAAGGTAATGCGCAGTGCTACCCCTGAAGGCATCGACTGGGCAGCGCTCGGCATCGACCTGGTGCTGGAATGCTCCGGCGCCTATAACACCCGCGCTGATGGCCAGCGTTTCCTCGACGCCGGTGCGCCCCGGGTACTGTTCTCGCAGCCCATGGCCAGCGAAGCCGACGTTGACGCCACGGTGGTCTACGGCATCAACCAGGCCTGCCTGACCGGCAGCGAACGCCTGGTGTCCAACGCCTCGTGTACCACCAACTGCGGTGTGCCGCTGTTGCGTGTGCTGGACCAGGCGTTCGGCATCGAATACGTGCAGATCACCACCATTCACTCGGCGATGAACGACCAGCCGGTGATCGACGCCTACCACCACGAAGACCTGCGCCGCACGCGTTCGGCCTTCCAGTCGGTGATCCCGGTGTCCACTGGTCTGGCGCGTGGCATCGAGCGCCTGCTGCCGGAACTTGCTGGGCGAATCCAGGCCAAAGCGGTACGCGTGCCCACCGTCAACGTCTCGTGCCTGGACATCACCCTGCAGACCGCCCGCGACACCAGCGCGGCCGAGGTCAACCGGGTATTGCGCGAGGCGGCACTGGAAGGCCCGCTCAAAGGCTTGCTGGCCTACACCGAACTGCCGCACGCCAGCTGTGATTTCAACCATGACCCGCATTCGGCGATCGTCGATGCCAGCCAGACCCGTGTTTCCGGCCCCCGCCTGGTGAACTTGCTGGCCTGGTTCGACAACGAATGGGGTTTTGCCAACCGAATGCTCGACGTTGCCGAACACTTTCTGCACGTCGTTCACCCAACCCGCAACAAACAGCCCTGAAGGACTGCATTCATGACCGTGTTGAAGATGACCGACCTCGACCTGCAAGGTAAACGCGTACTGATCCGTGAAGACCTCAACGTGCCTGTCAAGGACGGTGTGGTAGCCAGCGATGCGCGTATCCTGGCAGCGCTGCCGACCATCAAGCTGGCCCTGGAGAAGGGCGCGGCGGTAATGGTCTGCTCGCACCTGGGCCGCCCGACCGAAGGCGAGTTCTCTGCCGAGAACAGCCTCAAGCCGGTTGCCGACTACCTGAGCAAGGCCCTGGGCCGCGACGTGCCGCTGGTTGCCGACTACCTGGACGGTGTCGCGGTACAGGCCGGTGACCTGGTGCTGTTCGAGAACGTGCGCTTCAACAAGGGCGAGAAAAAGAACGCTGACGAACTGGCGCAGAAGTACGCTGCCCTGTGCGACGTGTTCGTCATGGACGCGTTCGGCACCGCTCACCGCGCCGAAGGTTCGACCCATGGTGTGGCCAAGTTCGCCAAGGTCGCTGCTGCCGGCCCGCTGCTGGCTGCCGAGCTGGATGCGCTGGGCAAAGCCCTGAAGGCGCCTGCCAAGCCGATGGCGGCCATCGTTGCCGGTTCCAAGGTGTCCACCAAGCTGGACGTGCTGAACAGCCTGAGCGCCGTGTGCGACCAGCTGATCGTCGGTGGCGGCATCGCCAACACCTTCCTGGCCGCTGCTGGCCACCCGGTGGGCAAGTCGCTGTACGAGCCTGACCTGGTCGACACCGCCAAGGCCATCGCCGCCAAGGTCAGCGTGCCACTGCCAGTAGACGTGGTGGTTGCCAAGGAATTCGCCGAAACGGCCGAAGCTACGGTCAAGGCCATCGCCGACGTGGCAGCCGATGACATGATCCTGGACATCGGCCCGCAAACCGCGGCCAACTTCGCCGAGCTGCTGAAGTCGTCGAAGACCATCCTGTGGAACGGCCCGGTCGGCGTGTTCGAGTTCGACCAGTTCGGCAACGGCACCCAGGTACTGGCCAAGGCCATCGCCGACAGCGCTGCATTCTCCATCGCCGGTGGCGGTGACACCCTGGCCGCTATCGACAAATATGGCGTCAGCAAGGATATCTCCTACATTTCTACCGGTGGTGGTGCCTTCCTCGAGTTCGTCGAGGGCAAGGTCCTGCCCGCCGTGGCAATCCTGGAAGAGCGGGCCAAGGCCTGATGACGTCGGCGCTTGGCAAAGGGAGTGGCCTGATGGTCAAGCAATTGCCTGTGATGATGCTGGCCGGCCTGCTGAGCGCCTGCTCTGGCAGCCCGGCTTCCGATGCCGATCCGGCGCATTCGCCCAGGGGCGGCTGCTATCAGTCCGAATGGCAGGCCGAAACCGTGCCGGTCATCAGCAAGCGCGTGGGCCCGGAAGGCCTGGAAAAGTACGACGAAGACCACCAGCGCAAGGCGCCGGGTTGCCCTTGAGCTCGGCGTTTCGTCGGCTCAGGCAACCAAGCGACCGCTGTGTGGTCATCTAGAGGATATGTAATGAAAGCGCTTTTGGCCGCTACGGCCCTGGCGACACTGGCAGGATGCTCACTGCTGCAGCCGGCGCAACCCGCCCCGGCAGACAACTGGACCCGTTGGGTCTGCGACACCCAGGCCGAAGTGCTGTGGCGCTTCGCCGATGCACAACGCGACCAGGTCGACGTGCGCCTGGGTGGCGGCGACCAGGTCTACCGGCTCAAGTCCGAGCCGGGTGCCTCGGGTGCGCTGTACAGCGATGGCATGCTGGCCTTCCACACCAAGGGCGAAGAAGGCCTGGTGTACTGGGTGGCAACCAACGATCTGATTGGGCGGGGCTGCAAGGCACCGTGACTGGCCGGGCCGCAACGGTGGCCCACACTACTTGAACAGCAACCGCCCCTGCGGCAGGCTTGCACGAAACAAACGACGCTTGTCGGGAGAGAGATACACAATGGCACTCATTAGCATGCGCCAGATGCTGGACCACGCCGCCGAGTTCGGTTACGGCGTACCAGCTTTCAACGTCAACAACCTCGAGCAGATGCGCGCCATCATGGAAGCGGCCGACAAGACCGACTCCCCGGTGATCGTCCAGGCTTCGGCCGGTGCCCGCAAATACGCTGGCGCCCCGTTCCTGCGCCACCTGATTCTGGCGGCCATCGAAGAATTCCCGCACATCCCGGTGTGCATGCACCAGGACCACGGCACCAGCCCTGACGTCTGCCAGCGCTCGATCCAGCTGGGCTTCAGCTCGGTCATGATGGACGGCTCGCTGGGTGAAGACGGCAAGACCCCGACCGACTACGAGTACAACGTCCGCGTTACCCAGCAGACCGTTGCCATGGCACACGCCTGCGGTGTTTCGGTAGAAGGCGAGCTGGGCTGCCTGGGTTCGCTGGAAACCGGCATGGCCGGTGAAGAAGACGGCATCGGCGCCGAAGGCGTTCTGGACCACAGCCAGATGCTGACCGACCCGGAAGAGGCTGCCGACTTCGTCAAGAAGACTCAGGTCGACGCCCTGGCGATCGCCATCGGTACCAGCCACGGTGCCTACAAGTTCACCAAGCCGCCTACCGGCGACGTGCTGGCCATCGACCGCATCAAGGAAATCCACAAGCGCATCCCCAACACCCACCTGGTGATGCACGGTTCTTCCTCGGTACCGCAAGAGTGGCTGGCGATCATCAACCAGTACGGCGGCGACATCAAGGAAACCTACGGTGTACCGGTTGAAGAGATCGTCGAAGGTATCAAGTACGGCGTACGTAAGGTCAACATCGACACCGACCTGCGTCTGGCCTCTACCGGTGCCATGCGCCGCCTGATGGCACAGAACCCGAGCGAGTTCGACCCACGCAAGTTCTTCGGCGAAACCGTCAAGGCCATGCGCGACGTGTGCATCGCCCGTTACGAAGCCTTCGGCACCGCCGGCAATGCCTCGAAGATCAAGCCGATCTCCCTGGAAGGCATGTACCAGCGCTACCTGAAAGGTGAGCTGGCCGCCAAGGTCAACTGATCGACCGGCAGCATGAAAAACCCGCAGCGATGCGGGTTTTTTTATGGGCGAGAGAACCTGCACATAAACCCGGCAGACTGACCGTTAGTCGGCTACCGTACAGTTGAGCCACTGATAGCGTTCTGATTGCATTGCGCGTTACGGCCTCGGGTCTAGAGTATTAATGGATCCAACCGTATTTTGAAGTCGGTCACATAACAGAGAAGCAGCATGGATGGCGCTCAAGCTCAACCACAGCCACTGGATGGCTGCTCGGTTCTTCTGGTGGTAGACGACTACCCCGAGAACCTCATCAGCATGCGGGCCTTGTTGGCCCGGCAGGATTGGCAAGTGTTGACGGCAAGCTCAGGGATGGAAGCCTTGAGCGCGTTGCTCGAGCACGATGTCGACCTGGTCCTGCTGGATGTGCAAATGCCGGAAATGGACGGTTTCGAAGTCGCCCGGCTAATGCGTGGCAGCCAACGCACCCGGCTGACCCCGATTATCTTCCTCACCGCCAACGAACAGTCCGAAGCCGCCGTGCTCAAAGGCTACGCCAGCGGCGCCGTGGACTACATGTTCAAGCCGTTCGACCCGCAAATCCTCAAGCCCAAGGTTCAGGCCTTGCTCGAGCAGCAGCGCAACCGGCGCATGCTGCAACGTCTGAGCCGAGAGCTGGAGGCCGCCAGGGCATTCAATGCATCGATCCTGGAGAATGCTGCCGAGGGTATCCTGGTGGTAGATGCACAAGGTGTCATCAGTTTTGCCAACCCGGCCATTTCGCGCTTGCTGGCGGCACCGGTGCAGCAATTGCAGGGCGCTCACCTGCTTGACCTGGTGCAACTGGCCAATGCCAGGCTGTGGGGGGAGTCCGACTTCTACCAGGCCTACCTGGGGCGGCGCATTTTCCGCGTACACGATGCCCAGTTGCGCACTTTGGAGGGCGAGCTGGTGCCGGTGGCGCTGTCCTGTGCACCGCTGCCGGCCGACCAGCAGGCCATGGTGGTGACGGTGCTGGACATGTCGGTGGTGCGCAACCTGCACCAGCAATTGGAGTACCAGGCGGTTACCGACCCGCTCACCGGGTTGTTCAACCGGCGGGGTTTCTACCAGGCCGCCGAAGGTGCGCTGCTGCGTAACGAGCGCTCGGACAAGGCGCAGGCGCTGATGTACATGGACCTGGATGGCTTCAAGCGCATCAACGACTCGCTGGGCCATGAAACCGGTGACCGCGTGCTGCGCTGGGTAGGCGAGCAACTCAAGGACTGCCTGGGTAGCGAGGCGTTGCTGGCGCGGATGGGCGGTGATGAATTCACTGCACTGTTCGACAGCCTGCCTTACCCCGAGCAGGCGGGCCGTTATGCCGAGAAACTGCTTGAGCGTATTTCGATCAGTCACCAGATCGAAGGGCTTGATGTGAGCCTTGGGGTCAGTATCGGCATCGCCACCTACCCGGACTGCGGCGCCAATGTGGAGGGCCTGTTGCGTGCAGCCGATGCGGCGATGTATGCCGCGAAGCAGGCCGGGCGCCAGCAGTACCGCTTCTATGACCAGGAACTCAACGGCCGCGCACGTTCGCGCCTGATGCTTGAAGACGGCGTGCGCGCCGCCATCGAGCAGCAGGACTTCACCTTGGTCTATCAGCCTCAGGTGTCGTTCATCGATGGCCGTCTGCGTGGATTCGAAGCATTGTTGCGCTGGCAGCACCCCAGCGTCGGCGACGTACCGCCGGGGCTGTTCATTCCGTTGCTGGAGGAAGCACGGCTGATCAACCGCCTGGCCAGCTGGATTTATCGGCAGGGGGCCGCTCAGCGCCAGGCCTGGTACGAACGCTTCCCCGCAGACCTGGTACTTGGCATCAGTTTGAGCCGTGCGCAGTTCGTCATGCCCAGCCTGGTTGAAGAGTTGCAGCGAGTCATCCAGCTTTACCAACTGGACCCGGCGCAGCTGGAGGTGGAAGTGGCGGAGACCTCGTTGATGTACAACATCGATGCGGCCGTCAAGCAGATACACCGCCTGCGCGAGTTGGGAGTTCGGGTGGCGCTGGATGACTTTGGGGCGGGTGACTGCTCATTGCGCATGCTGCGCGACTTGCCAATCGACACCCTCAAGCTTGACCGCCACCTGGTGGCACGCCTGCCCGACTCGGCGGTGGATGCGGCTTTGGTCCGCAGGGTGATTGGCCTGTGTGCCGACTACCGTATCACGGTGATTGCCGAAGGGGTGGAGACCCCGCCTCAGGCGGCCTGGCTCAAGGCCAATGGCTGTGAATATGTGCAGGGCTTCCTGGTGGCTCACCCGATGATCGCAGCGGACGCCAGCGGCTTTCCGGCAATTTTCTCGTGGCCAGGGCCATGATTGGCTAGAATCGGCATTCGTTACGCCGAATGCAGCGCCATGACCGTATTACGTTACTTGCAAGCCTACCCCCCGCACCTGCAAGCGCAGGTGCGGCAGATGATCGACAGCGGCCGCCTGGGCGAGTACCTGCAGCGACGCTACCCCGACCGCCATGACGTGCAAAGCGACAAGGCGCTTTATGGCTATGCCCAGGACCTGCGCCAGCAGTACCTGCGCACCGCGCCGGGCCTGGACAAGGTATTGTTCGACAACCGCCTTGACCTGACCCATCGGGCCTTGGGCCTGAATACGGCGGTGTCGCGGGTGCAGGGCGGCAAGCTCAAGGCAAAAAAGGAAATCCGCATTGCCTCGTTGTTCAAGGAGGCCGCGCCACAGTTCTTGCGCATGATCGTGGTGCACGAACTGGCGCACCTGCGCGAGCGCGATCACAGCAAGGCGTTCTACCAGCTCTGCCAGCACATGGAGCCGGACTACCACCAACTGGAATTCGACCTGCGCGTCTACCTGACTTATCGGGAGCTGCCGGGCAACGTTTAAGGACCACGCAGCATGGAAGTGAGCAAGACCAAGAGCAGCTTCTACCGCCGTTTGTACGTGGCCTGGCTGATCGACAGCCGGACCGCGACCAGCGTACCCGCGTTGATGGAGGCCACCGGGATGCCACGGCGCACGGCCCAGGACACCATCGCCGCCCTGGCCGACCTGGACATCGTCTGTGAGTTCGAGCAGCAGGAAGGCGCGCGCAATCATGCCGGGCATTACCGCATTCATGACTGGGGCGCGATCGACAAGCAGTGGATCATCCAGCACCTGCGGCAGATCCGCGAAGTCTTGGGCTACCCGTGAAGTTCCGGGGCCGCAGACTGGCCCCGGCAACCTCAACCTTTGCGCATCCCGATATGCGGAATATCGTCCTCAAGGTATTCCTCTCCCACCACCACAAACCCGTGCCGGGCATAGAACCCTTGCAAATGCGCTTGCGCCGACAGGTAAACCGGCACGCCTGGCCAGCAATGCTCAGCCGCCTCCAGCCCCTTGAGCAGCAACGGATGCCCCAGCTTCAGCCCGCGCGCTGACGGCGAAGTCACCACTCGCCCGATCACCACATCCCCGCCCTGGGACTGCGGATCGAGCAGGCGCAGGTAGGCGACCAGCTTGTCATCCTGCCAGGCCATCAGGTGCAGGGTATCGCCCGTCAGGTCCTGGCCGTCCACTTCCTGGTAGGCGCAGCGCTGCTCTACCACGAACACTTCCGTGCGCAATTGCAGAATGGCGTAGAGCTGGTCCTTGCCGAGGTCGGTGTGGTGCTTGCAGAGCCAGTCGATGGACATAGGCGCGAACTCCTTGAGTGAGCCATCGATCATCGCATGGCCTGTGCCCTTCGGCCAAAATAGAGGCTAAATGACACTATTGGCCGCTGCCCTCGGCGACCGCTTTGTGTAATCTCATCGGCAGTGTGTGCCCCCCATCGCGAAAGGACGTGAGCATGCGGCCACTGCTTTGTGTTCTGGGATTACTGGCAATGATGCTGGCAACACCCGTCGCAGCTGACGACAAGCTGCGCCTGGTGGCCGACAGCTGGCCGCCGTTCACCGATACCAGCATGCCGGGCGGGGGCTTGGCCACCAGCATTGTTACCACAGCGCTGGCCCGCGCGGGCTATGCCACAACGTTTGAAGAAGCGCCTTGGGCACGGGCGTTGCTGGGAGTGAGTGAAGGGCGTTACGACGTGCTGATCAATGCCTGGCAGAACGACTCGCGTGCCCGTATCGGGCAGTTCTCCAGCGCTTACCTGACTAACCGTATTCGCCTGCTGCATCGCAAGGGCGAGCCATTGCGCTATCAGCACCAGTCGGACTTGTACCCCTACAGCATTGCTGTGGTGCGTGATTACGCCTACTCACCTGAGTTCGACGGCGATACCCGGTTGAACAAGGTGCCGGTGCGCAACTTTTCGTCGGCCGTGCGCATGCTAGCGGCGGGGCGGGTGAACCTGGCGGTGGAGGATGAGTATGTGGCGCGTTACAACTTGCAGCGTGAGCCGCAGGAAGTGCGCGATGGGGTAATGCTGGTGGAGCCGCCGTTGGGGGAGAACACCCTGCATATCCTGGTTAGCCTGAAGCACCCGGGGCATGCGCGGATTGTCCAGGGGTTCGAGCAGGCGATTGCGGCCATGAAGGCGGATGGCAGTTACGCGCGGTTGCTGCGCCAGTATGGTTTCTGAAGGTTGTGCCTGCTCTCAGGCAGGCGCACCCTCCTTGATCAAATGTGCCGCCAAGGTCCGCAATGGCCCCAGCTGCCGGCAAATCAGCGCCAACTGTGTCTGCACCAGCCGCTGATGCTCATCCAGCTCTTCCGGCATCTGCTCCAGGGCATTGGCCAGTGCCTCTTCTTCATCACTGTGAATCGCCACCGGTAACCGCGCCGCCAGCCCATTGGCTATTTCGTCCAGGCTGCTGGCCAGGCTTTGCCCGGCGCCTTCGATCAGCTGTTCCTGGACCTCCGCCGGCAATGCCGTGTCGCGGTGTGCACCCAGCCCGGAGAGGTAGCTGAGCAGGGTGTGCGACAGCACCAGGAAACGGAAGCCCACATCCGCTTCCTTACGGAAATGCCCAGGCTCCATCAGCATGTTGGCCAAGGTGGTGGACAGCGCCGCGTCGGCGTTGTGGGCATTGCGCCGGGCCAGGCGGTAGGCCAGGTCGTCGCGCTTGCCGTGGGCATACTGCTGCATGATCTGGCGCAGGTATACGCTGGCGCAGGCCAGGGTATTGGCCAGTGCCTTGTTCAGCCGCCGCCCTTGCCAGTCAGGCAGGAACAGGAACACCGCCAGGATGGCGATCAGGCTGCCCACAAGGGTATCGAACAGGCGCGGTAGGAACAGCCCATAGCCATCGCCGATCTGGTTGAAGCAGAACAGTACCATCAGGGTGATCGCCGCCGTGGCCAGGGTGTAGCGAGTGGTGCGGTTGACGAAGAACACCACCCCGGCGACCACGGCGAACAGCGACTGGATGACCGGGTTGGGGAGCAGGTCGAACAACGCCCAGCCCACTGTCAGGCCGATGGCGGTGCCGAAGATTCGCTGTACCAGCTTGCGCCGGGTTGCGCCGTAGTTGGGCTGGCACACGAACAACGTGGTCAGGATGATCCAGTAGCCTTGGGTGGGGTGGATCAGGTGCACCATGCCGTAGCCTATCGACAGCGCCAGCGGTAGGCGCAGGGCATGACGGAACAACAGCGAGGTCGGCGTCAGCTGGGTACGCAGGCGTGTCCACACGTCTTTAAGCGAGCGTGGGGAGCGGTCGAGCAGGCTGCTGTCGCTGGCGTCGGCCAGGCTGTCCGGGTTGCTGGCGGCGCTTAGCAGGCGATCCAGTGTTGCCAGGTTGGCGGCCAGTGCCCGCAGCGAACGTAACAGGCCACGCCAGGCCGGGTTGCTCTGGATGCGCAGGTGCTCCAGTGAGGCATTGAGGTCCTCGAGCGCCTCGGGATAACCGCTGGCCAGCACGAACGGCTGGCGCAGGCGAATCGAGCGCGCCAGTTCCTGGCAGGACGAACCCTGCTTACGCAGCAGGCGCTGACAGCGAAACATCACGTCGCTGTGGAAAAACGCCTCGGTCAGGGCGTTGTAGGGGTAGTGCGAGGCACTGACGCGCTCGTGGATGTCCTGGGCCAGGAAGTACAGCTTGAGGTAACGGCTGACCTTGGAGTTCGGCTGGCTGTTACCCACCCGGTGCAGGATGATTTCCTTGGCTGCGTTGAGCGCCGCCACGACCTTGCCGTTTTGCTGCGCCAGTTCAAGGCGCCGGGCCTCGACGTCGAGGGTGCGTACCGGCTCGAACAGGCTGGCCTTGAGCTTGAGGTAGCTGCCCAGCTCGAAGAACAGCTTGGCCAGGCTTTGCTGCACTGGCTGGTTGGAAAACAGCGCCTGCCACAGCACTGACAGCAGCCCGTACCAGGCCGCACCCGCCACCAACAGCAACGGTTCGTGCCAGAAGTCCGTCACTTGGCCACCGCGCTGGTCTACGCCGATCATGGTGTACACCGCCGTGATCAGTGTCGCTGAGGCAATCGCACCATAGCGCTCGCCCAGTGCGCCAAGCATGGTCAGGCCGAATGCGGCCAAGGCCAAGGCAACAACGAAAACCCAGGGGTAGGGGAACAGCAGCTCCACCGCCAACGCGGCGATGGCAAAACACACGAGGGTAACGGCAAGGGCACTGAGACGGCCCTGCCAGCTGTCGTCGGTTTCGGCCAGGGCACTGGCGATGATGCCGAGGAACAGGGGGATCAGCAGGGCCATCTCGTTCTGGTACCAGCACAGGGCCAGGCTGCCGGTGAGGGCGATGGTGACCCGGATGCTGTAGCTGAACTTGTCTTGGCCCCACAGGCGACGCAGTGACTGACGGAACGAGCTCGATGACATGATGGCCTGCTAGGCAGTAAGCGAAGAATGCATTGCAGCACGGGCCAGCAAGAAGCGTTCCGTGCTGCTGAATGGATTCTACTCTACACGAACTGCGCTGCGGCGTTGGCTGATGCCCAGGCCCACTGGAAGTTGAAACCGCCCAGGTGGCCGGTGACGTCGAGCACTTCGCCAATGAAGTACAGCCCCGGGCTTTTGAGCGATTCCATGGTCTTGGACGACACTTCGCGCGTATCCACGCCGCCCAGGGTGACTTCGGCGGTGCGATAGCCTTCGGTGCCGGCCGGTACCACTTGCCAGTTCGCCAGCTTTTCGGCGATCTGTGCCAGCTCTGCCGGGGTGTACTGCTTCATCGGCCTGGACTCGAACCACTGCTCGGCCAGCAGGTTGGCCAGCTTGCGGGTGAACACCTCGCCTAGCACGGTCTTCAGTTCGGCGTTGGCGCGCTCGGTTTGCATCTGTTGCAGCCAGGTGAGCGCATCGCGGTCGGGCAGCAGGTTGATCTCCACCGTGTCACCGGCTTCCCAGAACGAAGAAATCTGCAAGATCGCCGGGCCGCTCAGGCCACGGTGGGTAAACAGCAGGTTCTCGCGGAAGCTGGTGCCATTGCAGCTGGCGGTGCAGTCCAGCGAGGTGCCGGACAACTCGGTGCACAGTGCCTTGAGTTGGGGCTCGGTGATGGTGAACGGCACCAGCCCGGCGCGGGTCGGCAGCAGGGTGTGGCCAAACTGGCGCGCCACCTGGTAGCCGAAACCGGTGGCACCCAGGGTCGGGATCGACAGGCCGCCGGTGGCAATCACCAGAGACTGGCAGGCGAACTGGCCACCGCTGGTCTGCAGCAGGTAGCCGGTTTCGGTCTTTTCGATCTGTTCGATGCTGGTATGCATGCGGATTTCGGCGCCAGCCTCGTCGCACTCGGCCAGCAGCATGTCGAGGATGTCGCTGGCCTTGTTGTCGCAGAACAGCTGGCCGAGCTTCTTCTCGTGGTACGCCACGCCGTGCTTGCACACCAGTTCGATGAAGTCCCATTGGGTGTAGCGGGCCAGGGCCGACTTGCAGAAATGCGCGTTCTGCGACAGGAAGTTGGCCGGCTCGGTGTACATGTTGGTGAAGTTGCAGCGCCCGCCGCCTGACATGAGGATCTTCTTGCCGGGCTTGTTGGCGTGGTCGAGCAGCAGCACCCGGCGGCCACGGCGGGCGCTGAGCTGGGCGCACATCAGGCCGGCGGCGCCGGCGCCGAGGATGATGACGTCGGTGGAATGCACGGTGTAAACCTATCTGGATTCGTAATGGGAACGCTGAACCGGTGGGAGCGGGTTTAGACGATACGGACTTTCAGGGCGCGGCCCTTGATCTTGCCGCTGTTCAGCCGCTGCATGGCCTGCTTGGCCAGCGCCCGCTCCACGGCAACGAACGCCTGGAAGTCGAAGATGGCAATCTTGCCCACCTGCTTGCCCGGAATGCCGGCATCACCGGTCAGTGCCCCGAGAATATCGCCCGGGCGCAGCTTGTCCTTGCGCCCGGCTGCAATGCACAGGGTGCTCATCACCGGCAGCAGCGGCTCGCCGCCTTTGTTCTTCAGGCTGTCCAGCTGGTCCCAGCGCAGCGGGCTCTTCTGTAGCGCCTCGATGGCCTGTGCGCGGTGGCCTTCGGCCGGTGCCACCAGGCTGACTGCAACACCTTTCTCACCCGCACGGCCAGTACGGCCCACACGGTGTACGTGGATTTCCGCATCACGCGCCAGCTCCACGTTGATGACCATGTCCAGGCCATCGATATCCAGGCCGCGCGCGGCCACGTCGGTAGCCACCAGCACCGAGCTGCTGCGGTTGGCGAACATGGTCAGCACCTGGTCGCGGTCGCGCTGCTCCAGGTCGCCATGCAGCGCCTGGGCAACGATACCCTTGGCGGTCAGGTGGGCAACCACGTCCTCGCACTGCTGCTTGGTGAAGCAGAACGCCACGCAGGACTGCGGGCGGTAGTGGCCGAGCACGCGGGTGACGGCCTCCAGGCGCTGCTGCGGGTCGATCTCGATGAAGCGCTGTTCGATCTGGTTGTCGGTGTGCAGGCTTTCGACCTTCACCTGCTGCGGGTTGCGCATGAAGTCGGCGGCCAGTTGCTTGATACCGGCCGGGTAGGTGGCTGAGAACAGCAGGGTCTGGCGGCGCGACGGGGTCTTGCCGATGATGCCGGCGATGGCGTCGAAGAAGCCCATGTCGAGCATGCGGTCGGCTTCGTCCAATACCAGCGTGTTCAGACCATCGAGTACCAGGGTGCCCTTGTCCAGGTGTTGCTGGATACGCCCCGGGGTGCCGACGATGATGTGCGCACCGTGCTCCAGCGAAGCGATTTGCGGGCCCAGCGAAACGCCGCCGCACAGGGTGAGGATCTTGATGTTGTCCTCGGCGCGGGCCAGGCGGCGCAGCTCCTTGGCCACCTGGTCGGCGAGTTCGCGGGTAGGGCACAGCACCAGCGCCTGGCAGCCGAAGTAGCGCGGGTTGATCGGGTTCAGCAGGCCGATGCCGAAGGCGGCGGTCTTGCCGCTGCCGGTCTTGGCCTGGGCGATCAGGTCCTGACCCTTGAGGATGACTGGCAGGCTCTGGGCCTGGATCGGTGTCATCGAGGCATAGCCGAGGGCGTCCAGATTCGCCAGCATGGCGGCGGACAACGGCAGTGTGGCAAAGGCGGTGGATTCGGTGGTCACGAGGCTGGCCTGCGGTGCGAAGCGAAAAATGCCGCACAGTCTACCAGCCTCATGGTCATTCGCCCTACGACTCCATGTGTTCTTCCGGACGACGGGCACGCCTTCCGTCCGTGGGCGCCAGTTGCAGGAAGATCGCTGCCGCCAGCATGGCCATCACGCCGATGGTGACGAAGGTCAGCTGGAAGGCGCCCAAGGTGGACTCCACGCCTTCGGCGCTGCCCGCTGCGGTAAAGCCGCCCAGCAAGGCACCGGCACAGGCCACGCCCAGGCTCAGGGCCAGTTGCGCGACCACCGATAGCAGGCTGTTACCGCTGCTGGCGCTGGCGTCGTCCAGGTCGATCAGGGTCACGGTGTTCATCGCGGTGAACTGCATCGAGTTGACCGCCCCCAGCAAGCCCAACTGAATCAGCAGCACGGCGTAGGGCGTCTGCTCGTCGACCAGCCCCAGGCTGGCCAGCAGCAGGCCCAGCAGCAGGGTGTTGCCGGTGAGGATGATGCGGTAACCGAAGCGCTCGATCAGCGGGCGGGCAACGGACTTGGCCAGCATGGCCGCTGCCGCCAGCGGGATCATGCTCATGCCGGCCTGGGCCGGTGAGTAGCCCAGCGCGACCTGCAGCAGCAACGGCACCAGGAACGGCAGGGCGCCACTGCCCAAGCGGGCGAACAGGTTGCCGAGGATGCCGATGGCGAAGGTGCGCACGCGGAACAGGCTGGGCGAGAACAAAGGCTCCGGGTCGCGCCCGGCCCGCAGCCAGTAGGCGGCCAGGCACGCCATGCCGGCGAACAGCAGCAACATCACCCGCAAGTGCGGCAGGTGCAGCTCGCCCAGGCCTTCCATGGCGATGGTGATCAGTACCATCGCGGCGCCGAACAGCAGGAAACCGGGGCCGTCGAACGTGGTGCGCTCGGCGCCGCGCAGGTCTGGTATGAACTTCCATACCGCAAAGCAACCGATCAGGCCGACGGGCAGATTGAGCAGGAAGATCCAGTGCCAGCTGAGGATTTCCACCAGCCAGCCACCGACCGTCGGGCCCAGCAATGGGCCGAGCAGGCCGGGGATGGTGATGAAACTCATGATTCGCACCAGCTCGCTGCGTGGGTAGGCGCGCAACACCACCAGCCGCCCGACCGGCAGCATCAGCGCACCGCCCAGGCCCTGCACGACCCGGGCGAAGATCAAAAAGCCCAGGCTGTTGGCGGCGGCGCACAGCAGCGAGCCGAAACTGAACAGCAGGATGGCGCTGAAGAAGATGCGTTTGGTGCCGAAACGGTCGGCGATCCAGCCCGAGGCGGGGATCAGCAGGGCCACGGTGAGCATGTAGGCGATGATCACACCCTGCATGCGCAGCGGGTCTTCGGCCAGCGAGCGGGCCATGGCCGGCAGCGCAGTGTTGAGGATGGTGCCGTCCAGGGACTGCATGAAGAAGGCGATGGCCACCACCCAGGGGATCCAGCGGGCGGTGACGGGGTCTAGCGGTGGGCGTTCGGGCATGACTTCCTCGTTTGTCAGTGCCGGCCCCTTCGCGGCTAAAGGGCCAGCAAATCCAGTCACAATGTCAGTGTGAGACCTTTGACCAGCGCCCCCGGCAAATGACTCGACCCGGTACTGCGCTGTCCATAGGTGCTGGTCGACAAGATCATCTCGCGCTCGCGGGTCAGGTCCTCCAGCTGGCTGCCGAGCAAGCTGTAGAGGCTGTCATCGAAACGCATGGTGCTCACGGGCCCCTGGATCTGCCCGTTTTCTACCCAGAAGGTCGCGAACCGGGTCAGCCCGGTCATGCGCGCTGCCGGCAGGTCAGAGTAGTTCAGGTACCACAGGTTGCTGATATACAGCCCGGTGCCCAGGCGCTCGAGAATGTGCTCGCTCGCCAAGTTACCCGGTGCCAGGCTCAGTGCGCACGGCGACTCGTAGCTGTCGGCACCATTGGCCAGCAACTCGAATTCGGCCGCACTGCGCGCGCTGATCAACCGCTGCCGAGCCTCACCTTGCTGGATCAATGGCACATCCAGGCGTGGAGCCCCCTCATCGGAAAACGCCGGGCTCAGCGAACCGCTAACCTGCTCGGAGAAACTCACCAGCGGGCTCAGCCGGGCATCTGCGTTGTACAAACGCTGCAAGGCGCTGTTGCCGGTGGCCAGCGCCTGCGCGGAAAAGCCACCCCAGCACAGCATGCCGGCGATTTCGTCCATGGCCGCCGGGGCCAGGTAGGCGCGGTAGCTGCCGGGCTTGAGGGTGACTGCCGGGCGGCCGAGGAAGCCCAACTGTTCTCGCGCCTGGCGCAGACGTGCGATGAAGTCATCCGTGCTCCACACCTGGCCGGCATAGTTGGCCTTCACCGCCTGGCCGTTTTTGTGGAACAGGCTCCAGTCGAAGTTGAAGCTGTTGGCCTGGTGCCAGCCAAAGGCACCGAACGAACTGGCAAAGCCCCGGCAGATCGGGCCGGCAGCGTAGATACCGACCAGGTCCAGCTCGCCTGCTTCGCGGTCGAGCAGGGCCAGTACTTCGTCCAGTTCGGGCAGGGGCTGCGCCTGCAGGCTGTGGCTTTGCCAGGCACTTTCGTCTAGCCGCAGATAAGGGTCAACGGCCAACAGTGGCAAGGTCTGGCGCAGTTGCTCCAGCGCATCGCCAAGGCGCTGGCGGTCCAGTTGCGCGTCGCCACTCAAGGTCACCTGCTGTTCCGCCTGGCGGCCATCACGGACCAGCCGCAGTTGCGCGCTGGCCTGGCTGACAGTGCCGGCCTGGCGCACCTTGGCGTGGTTGAAACGCACGAATTGCGACTGTTCGGCGCTGTAGCCGAGGGTGAACTGCTCGCCTGCTTGCAGGGCGGCGCGCACATCCCCGACCAAGGTTTCGAAAGCATGTTTCATCAGGCGTCTCCTCCGAATACATCAATCTGGCGGAATACGCAGGCGGGCGATGCATGGCCGACCCGCACCACCTGGTTGGGTTCGCCCTTGCCGCAGTTGGGCGTGCCGAGTACCTGGAAGGTGCTGCGGTCGCCAACCGCCGCCAGGTTGCGCCAGAACTGTGCGGAGATGCCGCGGTAGTTGGGGTTCTTGACGATGCCCTTGAGCTCGCCGTTTTCGATCAGCTGGCCCCATTCGCAGCCGAACTGGAACTTGTTGCGTGCATCGTCGATGGACCAGGAGCGGTTGGTGCGCATCAGGATGCCGTGCTCGATACCCTTCACCAGTTGCTCCAGGCTTTGGTCGCCCGGCTCGATGTTCAGGTTGGCCATGCGGTCGATCGGTGCACGGTTCCACCCGCAGGCGCGGCTGTTGGCCACGCCGTCCAGGCCAGAGCGGAATTGCGACAATGCGCCGCCCAGCGGGCGCAACAGCAGGCCGTCGCGGATCAGGAACTGCTTGCTGGCCGGGGTGCCGTCGTCATCGAAGCTGTAGCTGGCCAGCTCTTCGCCGATGGTGGGGTCGAAGGTCACGTTCAGCAGGTTGGAGCCGTACTGCAGGTGGCCGAAATCGCTGGCTTTGACGAAGCTGGTGCCAGCGTAATTACGCTCGTCACCGAGGATGCGGTCCATTTCCAGCGGGTGGCCGATGGACTCGTGAATCTGCAGCATCATCTGGTCTGGCATCAGCAGCAGGTCGCGTGGGCCGCTGGGGGTGTTGGGTGCCAGCAGCAACTGCAGTGCCTCGTCGGCAACTTGCCGGGCGGCGCCCACCAGCCCGCAACGCTCGATGATTTCGAACCCGCCCTGCTGGCCGAAGTTGTCGCGGCCCAGGCTGCGGCTCTGGCTGTCCTGGCCATCGCTGGCGGTGACACCCAGGCCCGGGAACAGGAAGCGCTGGGCGTGGCGCAGTTCGGCACCGGCCGAGTTCAGGTAGGTTTGCTCGACCAGGGTCAGGCCCAGGCTCGCCTGCCAGTCCACCAGGCGGCTGTCCTTGGGCACGCTGGCCGATTCGGCGGCGAGCAAGCCAAGGCAGTCGGCGAGGGACGGCACGGGCTGGTCGAAGTTGGGTGAGATGTGGTCGTGCCGCGCGCTGGTCACGGGCTGGTCGCACAGATCGAGCAAGCTGTGCCGGGCGATCTGTCGGGCCAGGGCCTCGGCCTGTTCCAGCGCGTGTTGCAGACCCGCCTGGGACAGGTCGGCGGTGGCCGCGTAAGCCTCCACGCCGTTGACTCGCACAGTGAGCATGGCGCCTTCGTCCTGGCTGAAGAACGGAGGTTCGGCAACGTTGCGGCGAACCGACAGCGCCTGGTGCGACTGTTTCACATGGCGCAGGGAAAACAATTCGGCCGTACTGCGCAGCGCGGCAAAGCGCTGGCGCAGCAGGGCGCTGGAATCAAACATGCACAAGCCTCCGTGTACACGGTGGCTCCCCCTTAGAACCACCCCTCTAGCAATGCCAGCTCATTATGGCAGCCCGGTACTTTCCAGGTCAGGAAATAACGCGCGGCGGGAAATGGTCGGGCGTTGCCACCCCTTCTTTCTGGATGGCGGCTTTCAACATTCCGTTCAAATGCAGCGCGACATGGTGAGAGGTGTCCGTCAGCAGGTAGACGTGATGCTCGGCGAGGTCGGGCAAGCCCATGCCCTCCACGTAAGTGAGCGATGGGTCGGCGTTATCCAGCCCTTCGACGATGCCAACGGCCAGGCCACTCCTCATGCAGGCCAGCACGGCATGCCAGTTGGCGCTTTCCAGCAGGATGCGGTACGCGATGCCTTGGGCTTTCAGTGCCTGCAAGGCCGCCTCTCTGTACGGGCAGCCTTTCAACTGCAGAGCCAGTGGCAAGGGGCGGCTGGCATCATGATTGAACCCCGGGGCGGCGGCCCAGCGAGGCTGAGTCGATCGTATCCATTCACCTTGCTGCCAGTCTTCACTGCTGACCGCCACTGCCAGGTCCAGCCGCTGTCGGGCAAACAGGTCGATGAGCTCGGCACTGGACCGTGCCACGGCCTCCAGTTCCAGTTTCGGGTTACTGGCAACAAACACCGGCAAGAAGTCGCTCATGAGGTTGGCGGCATAGCCGTCGGGCACACCCAGGCGCACTTTTCCGGTGATCTGCTGCGGTGACAGCGTAGCCAGCAACCTGTCATGCGCCATCAGAAAACGTGTTGCCTCGCCCAGCAAGTGCCGGCCTGCCGGGGTCAGCTCCACCGATTGGTTGCTGCGGGCAAACAGTTGTTGCCCGACCTTTTCTTCCAGCTTCTGGATTTGTGTGGTTACCGCCGAAGGGCTGCGGTGGACGTAGTCGGCTGCATCCTTGAAGCGGCCCAGCCGCGCTACTGCCTGGAAGGTTCTCAGTACGTTGATGTCGAGGCCTTTGCCCATTGCGCCACCTGATTTAGCCGGATCGAACCAGCGCTTCGATTTATTCAACTGTACAGGCTTTATACCCCCTCTTACTGTGAGGTCAAAGCACGCCTACCTCCCGAAAATGCAATGGAATGATACGGATGAGCCTGAACGACTTCGTTGTAGATGCACTTGTGCATACCCCTTCGTACCAGAACGCTCGGCTATGGACGGTCGAGAACCACGAGAAGTACTCGACCCTGTCTCAGCCTGAGCTTGGGCCGCAAAGCGATCATCGTTTTAACCACGAGATATTTCTGCTGATGCGGGCCTTGAATGAACAGGGTGTGGGGCAGGAGGGGCTGTGTGCCGACGCACAAGGACAGGGGGCGCTCAAAAGCGTCATTAGCAATGTTGCCGACCGCCTGGCAGCACTTGGCAATGGGCGCAGGGTGCACTATGTCGAGTTGGGCCCTGAGCCGATCAAGAGCGCTTGCCTGCTGAAGCGAATGGCCGAGACTTCCAGCTCCATTCGCTACACCGCCATCGATATCAACCAGACTTCGGAGCCCGCGATGAGTGATGCGGTGCGGCCGATAGTGCAGGGCGACGGGAGCTTCAACTACATCGCCGCCGACTACCGCACGGTCACCCATGACGATTTACGTCACGACCAGGAGCTTACCCTGATCACCCTGCTGGGCTTTCAGGAGGGTAACGAGTTGCCGGTGAGCACGGGAAGGCTGATCCGTAGTCTTGCAGGTGAAACGACCTACATTCTTTCGGAAATGCAGGTGTACGAGGAAGGGTTGGAACAGCCCATCCTTGGGTTCTACGCCAACCCCAACATGCTGCAGTTCTCCCGAATGGTTGCGCTTCAACAAGGCTTCACACCGTCGGGGCCGCATGAAGCCATGCTCGTGCCGTTGCGAATTCTGGGTGAGTCGATCCATGTGGCTGTGACCCTGCAGCCTGTTCAGCGCCTACATCAACATGGGTATCTGCTGACCAATATCTGCCTCAAGTACACGCCCGAACAGTTCCGTCGCATCAGGGCACAGCACTGCAACTGCAGCGTGATGGACGAATTTGCCAGTGGCGACGGCTCGGTGCGCTATCAAATCGCGAAGTACCTCCAGTAGCGGCTTACAGGGACAGACTCATCATGAACCACTCAGACACCTTACCTTTGTTCGAGCGCGGCGTTGGCCGTGTGAAGCTGGCGCTCAAGTCAACGCTGAAGCGCGCGCCGCGACCTTCGTCGATATGCCTCGGCGAGGAGGTTGCCTGGCGGGACGATCTGCTCTGGCCCCAAGGCGCCACCATCGCCGATACCCGAACACTGGGAGAGCTGGGCTATACCCGCAGCCCGCACGCCAAAATTTCGGTCGATACCATCACTGGGGTAGCGGTTGTCCATCGGCTGTTCACACCTGAAGGTGTTGCGGCCTTGCAAGGCATCTGCACACGCCTGGAGGAAGCCGCTGGCGACAGTGAATGGATCATTTCCCGGCGCACGCGAGGGGTTACCGCGCTGTCGTCGTTCATCAACGACATGATGTGCAGTCGCGCATTCCTGTTGGCCGTGTCGCGCATTGCGGGCGTGCCGCTGGTGCCTTACCCCATGCTCAACGCCCGCTCGCAGATCAACTATTTCTATCCCAAGCCAGCGGAGCAACAGCAGCAACTGGGCATGTGGCACACGGACGGCACCAATTATGTGCTCAACATCGTGCTGTCGGGGCCTTCCGATTACAGCGGCGGCGAGTTCCTGTTCCACAACGGTACAGTCGATACCTTTGATGCCCTGGATTACCGCACCTTCGAAACTGCACGCCTGGACGCGCCTGGTGATGCCTTGTTCATCTACGGCAGCCGATTATTTCACGGTGTTCGCCCGGTACTCAGCGGGCGACGCATGTCACTGGTGTTGTCGTTCCATTGTCCCTGGTTCAGTGACGACTCCAACCGTTTCTGGCACCTGGCTTCTGACGACGGCATTCCCGCGACCCTGCCGAATTGGCTGGGGTTACGCTGGGCACTGCACCGGCCGGCTGCCCGGCACTATGCGCGTATCGGCATTGAGCCGATTACGTTCGAGGAATTGCATCCCATAGGGGCGTGAGTATGCCAAGCAGTGTGCTCTACCTGATCCTGCTGCAAGCCATTTTTGTCCTGTCCTGGAGTTCGGGCTTCATTGGCGCCCGGCTGGGTACAGAGGACGCGGGTGCGATCAGCCTGCTCTTCTGGCGCTTTCTGCTGGTCAGCATCTGCCTGTTGCCCATTGTCGCGCATCGACTGGGGGCATTGTCGTGGGCACAAATACGCTACAACGCCGTGATCGGCTTTTTGGCCCAGTTCGCCTACCTGGTGAGTGTTTACATCGCTATTCGAGGTGGGCTACCGGCCGGGATCGCTGCCATTATTTGCGCCCTGCAGCCACTGATAACGGCATCGATGAGCCGCAAGGACCAGCATGAGCGCAGCGGTCGGCAGGAGTGGCTGGGGCTTGGGGTCGGGTTCGCGGGCGTAAGTGTGGTCGTGCTGGGAGAGTACAGCCTGTCCACGACCCGGCTTGAGCTTTGGCTATACGCTCTGCCGCTGATCGCCGCCGTCACGTTGTCCATTGCCACACTTTATCAGCGGCGGCAATCGGTACTGGCGACCGACCACAGCAAGGACGGCTTGTTGATGCCGCTATTTTTGCAGTCAACCACGACGTTGGTACTGCTGGCAGCCACAGGCTTGCCGCTGGGCCTGATCGAGGTTCCTGCCAGCACGCAAGTCTGGGCGGCTGTTGCATGGCTGACCTTATTCTCGACGTTCATCGCCTACTTGAGCCTGTGGATACTGCTCACAAAACTGTCGGCGACTCGCGTTTCGGCACTGGTCTATCTGGAGCCGCCAGTGACCTTGCTATGGGCAGCACTGATGTTCGGGGACGCGATCCACTGGACAACCTATGCAGGCGTCGCAGTGGTCGCTGCGGGAATCGCCATTGCGCGTAGCCCGCGCAGGGTGACTTCGCCTGCACATGCAGTGGAGAGATAGGCACCGTGCATGAAGGCGCGCAATGCGCTCCTAGAACCAGGCGTCTTGCATCGCGAGGCAGGTGTCGTCGCGTGCCTCTAGCAATGCCAGCTCATGATGGCAGCCCGGTACTTCCCAGGTCAGGAAATAACGGGCCGCTTGCAGCTTGCCGAGGTAGAAGTCGCGGTCGCTGGCGTTGCCCTTGAGCAGGCCAAGCTCGGCGTGAATGGCCTGTTCCAGCCAACGCCAGCCGATCACGCAGTGGCCGAACGCCTTGAGGTACAGGGCCGAGTTGGCCAAGGCACCAGAAACTTTGCCCTGAGCCAGGTCGCTGAGCAGGGCAAGGGTCACGCTTTGCAGTCGGTTGACCAATTGCTCCAGCGGCTGGCGTAGCGGGTCGAGGTTCGGGTGATGGCTGGCGCGCTCGGCCGTACCGGCGATCAGGCGGATCAGTTGCTTGAGGCCGGCGCCATTGTTCTGCGCCAGCTTGCGGCCGAGCAGGTCGAGCGACTGGATGCCTTCGGTGCCTTCGTGGATCGGGTTCAGGCGGTTGTCGCGGTAGTACTGTTCTACCGGGTATTCGCGGGTATAGCCGTGGCCGCCGAGAATCTGGATGGCCAGTTCGTTGGCCTTGAGGCAGAAGGCCGAGGGCCAGGATTTGACGATAGGGGTCAGCAGGTCGAGCAGCTCCTGAGCCTGCTTGCGAGTGCTTTCTTCGCTGGCGGTCTGGGTGTCGTCGAACAGGCGAGCGGCGTACAGGCCCAGGTCGAAGGCGCCTTCGACGTAGGCCTTCTGCGCCAGCAGCATGCGTTTCACATCACTGTGTTCGATGATCGGCACCGCCGGGCTGTGCGGGTCTTTGTTATCCGGCAGTCGACCCTGCGGCCGCTGGCGGGCGTATTCCAGCGAGTACAAGTAACCGGCGTAACCGAGCATCACCGCGCCCATGCCGACGCCGATGCGTGCCTCGTTCATCATCTGGAACATGCAGGCCAGGCCTTGGTGCGGTTGGCCGACCAGGTAGCCGACGCACTCGCCGTTGTCACCGAAGTTCAGCGCGGTAGAGGTGGTGCCGCGCCAGCCCATCTTGTGGAACAACCCGGCCAGCAGCACATCATTGCGTGGGCCACGGCTGCCGTTCTGGTTCACCAGGTATTTCGGCACGATGAACAGCGAGATGCCTTTCACCCCAGGCGGGGCGTCCGGCAGTTTGGCCAGCACCATGTGCACGATGTTGTCGGACAGTTCGTGATCGCCGCCGGAGATGAAGATCTTGTTGCCCTTGAGCCGGTAGCTGCCGTCGCCGGCAGGTTCGGCGCGGGTGCGGATGTCGGCCAGCGATGAGCCGGCGTGGGGCTCGGTCAGCGCCATGGTGCCGAAATAGCGGCCCTCGATCATCGGCTGCAGGAACAGGCGCTTTTGCTCGTCGTTACCGAAACTCTCGATCAGGTTGGCTGCGCCCATGGTCAGGAACGGGTAGGCCGTGGTGCCGGCGTTGGCGGCCTGGAAGTGGGCGAAGCAGGCTTGTGAGACCAGGCTGGGCAGCTGCATGCCGCCGGCTTCGAAATCGCGGTTAGCGTTGAGGAAGCCGGCTTCGAGGAAGGCATCGACCGCGGGCTTCACCTCCGGGATCAGTTCGGCCCGGCCGTCCACATAGCGCGGCTCGTTCTCGTCGGCCTTGCGGTTGTGCGGGGCGAAGTACTTTTCGGCGATGGTGCGGGCGGTGGTTAGCGCGGCGTCGAAGGTTTCGCGGTTGTGCTCGGCGAAGCGCGGGCGCTGAGTGAGGGCTTCGGCGTCGAGGACTTCATAGAGTTCGAAGGCGAGGTTGCGGCGGCTGAGCAGGGTCTCGGGCATGGTGGCGGTCCTGAGGCGGGATGCTGCGAGTGTAGGGGCGAGGTCGGGGTGGGGACAGGTTAATAGGTTTGGGTGATATGGGTTTAGAAAGGGGTTGGGGCATTTAGGCGCTTGTCTTTTGTTTTTTGGCGCCTGCGCGATCGAGCGCCGCCCGCGCGGCGCATCGCGAGCTGCGCTCGCTCCTACGTTTGTTTCGGGCCAGTCATGCCTGTGCCAGAGGCGCGCGACCGCCTGGTTTGTGCGATGCGATATCGTGTCATGCACCAAAGCGTTCGCGCGCAAATCCCGCAGGAATAATTGGCCTGAAACAAACGTAGGAGCGAGCGCAGCTCGCGATGCGCCGCGCGGGCGGCGCTCGGTATCATAGGCGCTGAACATCTCAAACCATGCGCCCATAAAAAAGGAGAGCCGAAGCTCTCCTTTATCAACAACCCTCAGCCTCAGCCAATGGTCATCAAGCTGGCATTACCGCCCGCAGCAGCAGTGTTTACACTCACCGCCCGCTCGATCACCAAGCGCTCCAGCGCAATCTGGTGATCCCCGCTGGACAGCCCGTGCACACCCACGATCGCCCCGGCGCGTTTGGCCACCTGCTGGCAAACGCCGCGCAGTTGGTCAGAGTCGCCATGGTGGATCACAGCGTCGAACGCCACTTCATCCTTGTTCCAGTCCGAAACCAGCTTCACCTTGGCCTGCAGCTCGCGTGGCAGGCGCTGGCGCAGCGCCTTGCCAGGTTCGCCGTCAGCCCATACCGCCGAGCTGCCCACCGCCAGCACGGCCGCGAACTGGGCCAGCAGGTCGGCCTCGTTGTCGGCCAGGCACAGCACGTGCTCGCGCGGCAGGATGGTATAGCTGTTGCGCTCGCCGGTCGGGCCTGGCAGCAGGCGGGCGATACCGCTCTGCGACTGGCTGGCGAACTGGCTGCACAGCGCGGCCAGGTCGGCCAGCTGGTTGTTTTCTGCCCAGGCCTTCAGGCTGTGCAGCGGCTTGATCAGCTGATCGTGCAGGGTGCGGTCCGGCTTGCCTTCGCCATCTTGATGCTGGAAGTGGCGGCCAATCGCGTCGGCCGGGCGGGTCGACAGCAGGCGGTACAAGTACAGCGGGCCGCCGGCTTTCGGGCCGGTACCAGACAGGCCTTCACCACCGAATGGCTGAACACCTACCACCGCACCGACGATGTTGCGGTTGACGTACATGTTGCCGGCGTTGGCGGTTTCCACGACTTTGGCGATGGTCTCGTCGATGCGGGTGTGCACGCCGAGGGTCAGGCCGTATCCGGAATTGTTGATCTGCTCGATCAGTTGGTCCAGGTTGCGACGGTTGTAGCGCACCACGTGCAGCACCGGGCCGAAGATTTCGCGCTTCAGCTCGTCGAAGCTTTCCAGTTCGATCAGGGTTGGCATCACGAAGGTGCCGCGCTTGATCTCGGCGGCATCGGCGATTGCCACTTGATAGACCGAGCGGCCTTTCTCGCGCATGCCCTGGATGTGCTTCTCGATGCCGGCCTTGGCTTCGGCGTCGATCACCGGGCCAATGTCCACGGCCAGGCGGTCCGGGCAGCCCAGGCGGCTTTCGGCCATGGCGCCCTTGAGCATTTCGATCACGCGGTCGGCGGAGTCTTCCTGCAGGCACAGCACGCGCAGGGCCGAGCAACGCTGGCCGGCACTGTCGAAGGCCGAGGACACCACGTCGATCACCACCTGCTCGGTCAGTGCCGAGGAGTCGACGATCATGGCGTTCTGGCCACCGGTTTCGGCGATCAGCGGGATCGGTCGGCCCTGGTTGTCCAGGCGGCCGGCGACGTTACGTTGCAGCAGGCGGGCCACTTCGGTGGAGCCCGTGAACATCACACCTTTGACGCGCTCATCACCTACCAAGCCGGCACCAACGGTTTCGCCGCGGCCTGGCAGCAGTTGCAGCACGCCTTCAGGGATGCCGGCTTCCAGCAGCAGGCGCACGGCCTGGGCTGCGATCAGCGGGGTTTGCTCGGCTGGTTTGGCCAGCACCGGGTTACCGGCCGCCAGGGCAGCGGCCACCTGGCCCGTGAAGATCGCCAGCGGGAAGTTCCACGGGCTGATGCATACCACTGGGCCCAGAGGGCGGTGGGCGTCGTTGCTGAAGTCGTTGCGGGCTTGTACCGCGTAGTAACGCAGGAAGTCCACGGCTTCACGCACTTCGGCGATGGCGTTGGCGAAGGTTTTGCCCGCTTCGCGGATGAGCAGGCCCATCAGCGGCTGGATTTCGGCCTCCATCAGGTCGGCGGTGCGCTCCAGAATGGCGGCGCGCTCGGCGGGCGGGGTGGCCTGCCAGATCGGTGCAGCATTCAGCGCGCACTGGATGGCGTTGTCGACATCGGCGACGGTAGCTTCCTGTACATGGCCCACCACGTCGCGGTGGTCTGCCGGGTTCAGTACCGGTGCGGCGGCACCTTGGCTGGCCGCGCAGGCCAGCAGCGGGGCGGCTTTCCAGTCGTTGTGGGCGGTGGCCAGCATGGCGCAGGACAGCGACGCCAGGCGGTGTTCGTTGGCCATGTCGATACCGGCCGAGTTGGCGCGCTCGCTGCCATACAGTTCACGCGGCAGCGGGATACGCGGGTGCGGCAGGCCGATGCTGCCTTCCTGGGTGCCCATGCGCTCGATGCTGGCGACCGGGTCGGCAACCAGTTCCTGAATGGAAATCGAGTGGTCGGCGATGCGGTTGACGAACGAGGTGTTGGCGCCGTTTTCCAGCAGGCGGCGTACCAGGTAGGCCAGCAGTGTTTCGTGGGTGCCGACCGGTGCATACACGCGGCACGGGCGGTTCAGCTTGCCGTCGGCAACCTTGCCGACCACTTGCTCGTACAGTGGCTCGCCCATGCCGTGCAGGCACTGGAACTCGTACTGGCCCGGGTAATAGTTCTGCCCGGCATTGTGGTAAATGGCCGACAGGGTGTGGGCGTTGTGGGTGGCGAACTGCGGGTAGATGGCTTCTGGCACGGCCAGCAGCTTGCGGGCGCAGGCCACGTAGGACACGTCGGTGTACACCTTGCGGGTGTAGACCGGGTAGCCTTCCAGGCCTTCGACCTGGGCGCGCTTGATCTCGCTGTCCCAGTAGGCGCCTTTTACCAGGCGGATCATCAGGCGGTGGCGGCTGCGCTTGGCCAGGTCGATGACGTAGTCGATCACGTACGGGCAACGCTTCTGGTAGGCCTGGATAACAAAGCCGATACCGTTCCAGCCGGCCAGTGACGGTTCGAAGCACAGGCGCTCGAGCAGGTCGAGCGATAGCTCCAGGCGGTCGGCCTCTTCGGCGTCGATGTTCAGGCCGATGTCGTACTGCTTGGCCAGCTGGGTCAGCGACAGCAGGCGCGGGTACAGCTCTTCCATCACGCGCTCGTACTGGGCGCGGCTGTAGCGCGGGTGCAGCGCCGACAGCTTGATGGAGATGCCCGGGCCTTCATAGATGCCGCGGCCATGGGAGGCCTTGCCGATCGAGTGGATGGCCTGCTCGTAGGACGCCAGGTACTTCTGTGCGTCGTGCTCGGTCAGTGCCGCTTCGCCGAGCATGTCGTAGGAATAGCGGAAACCTTTGGCTTCGAAGCGGCTGGCGTTGGCCAGGGCTTCGGCAATGGTTTCACCGGTCACGAACTGCTCGCCCATCAGGCGCATGGCCATGTCGACGCCCTTGCGGATCATCGGCTCGCCGCTTTTACCAATAATGCGGGTGAGCGAGGAGGTCAGGCCGGATTCGTTGTGGGTGCTGACCAGCTTGCCGGTCAGCAGCAGGCCCCAGGTGGCGGCGTTGACGAACAGCGATGGGCTGTTGCCCAGGTGCGGCTGCCAGTTGCCGGTGCTGATCTTGTCGCGGATCAGCGCGTCGCGGGTGCCCTTGTCGGGGATGCGCAGCAAGGCTTCGGCCAGGCACATCAGCGCCACGCCTTCCTGGGACGACAGCGAGAATTCCTGCAGCAGGCCCTGGACGATGCCGGCACGGCCACCAGCGCTCTTCTGGTTGCGCAGTTTTTCAGCGATGCCGGCGGCCAGCTTGTTGGTGGCCTCTGCCAGCGGGGCGCTCAGGCGCGCCTGCTCCAGCAGCATTGGCACCACTTCCTGCTCGGGGCGGCGGTAGGCGGCAGTGATTGCCGAACGCAGCACCGACTGCGGCAGGATGCTCTCGGCGAATTCGAGGAAGCACTGGTGGCTGTGGTCAGCCTGGACTTCGCCGGCGTCGTCGGCCAGGTTGCTGACATGACCGTTGAGTTCGGTCAGGGTGGCACCACCCTCGAGCTTCTCCAGGTAATTGAAGATCGCTTGCTTGATCAACCAGTGCGGCGTGCGGTCAATGGACTGCGCAGCTGCTTTGAGTCGCTCACGGGTCGGGTCGTCGAGTTTGACCCCAAGGGTGGTAGTCGCCATTTCTTATCCTCGTTATTGCCACGGTTGTGGCCTAAGCTGGCGTCAAGAGTATCTGTAGGACAATTCGGGTGCAACCAGGTGCAACCCGAATTTTTTGTGTAAAAGGTGCAACTCGTCTGACAGTCATTTCCACACGATGGAAAGGGTCGTTTTCGGTGCTTTTTATTCTGAAAAAACGGCTTGATGCGCCAAAAAGGAGCAAAAAAGCAGCTTTATCGGAAAATGCACCGGCAGGTGCAACTTGCAAATGAAAAAGGGTTGCACCCGCTTTGCGTTGTTGCATAGCATTCGCCGCCTGGGTGCAACCGCCATGGCTGCGGTTGCGCATGAGATAAAAACAAACGCCAGGGCACACGTATGGGCAACCCACTAACGATCACCTTCGTGATCTACATCGCGGCAATGGTGCTGATCGGCTTCGCTGCCTATCGCTCCACCAACAACCTTTCCGACTATATCCTCGGCGGTCGTAGCCTGGGCAGCGTGGTGACCGCGCTTTCCGCTGGCGCTTCCGACATGAGCGGCTGGCTGCTCATGGGCCTGCCGGGCGCCATCTACTTCTCTGGTCTTTCCGAGGCCTGGATCGCCATCGGTCTTACCGTCGGCGCCTACCTGAACTGGCTGTTCGTCGCCGGCCGCCTGCGCGTGCAGACCGAGCACAACGGTGATGCACTCACCCTGCCGGATTACTTCTCCAGCCGCTTCGAAGACAACAGCGGCCTGCTGCGGATCATCTCGGCCATCGTCATCCTGGTGTTCTTCACCATCTATTGCGCCTCTGGCATCGTTGCCGGTGCCCGCCTGTTCGAAAGCACCTTCGGCATGTCGTATGAAACTGCCCTGTGGGCGGGGGCTGCGGCGACGATTGCCTACACCTTCGTGGGTGGCTTCCTGGCAGTGAGCTGGACCGACACCGTGCAAGCGTCGCTGATGATCTTCGCGCTCATCCTCACCCCGGTGATCGTGCTGATCTCGACCGGTGGCTTCGACACCACCTTCGCCGCCATCGACGCGGTGAACCCGGCCAACTTCGACATGCTCAAGGGCGCGACCTTCGTCGGTATCATCTCGTTGATGGGCTGGGGGCTGGGCTATTTCGGCCAGCCGCACATCCTGGCGCGCTTCATGGCTGCCGACTCGGTGAAGTCGATTGCCAACGCTCGCCGTATCTCCATGACCTGGATGATCCTGTGCCTGGCCGGTACCTGTGCCGTGGGCTTCTTCGGCATTGCCTACTTCTCGGCGCACCCTGACCTGGCGGGCCCGGTAACTGAAAACCACGAGCGTGTGTTCATCGAGCTGGCCAAGATCCTGTTCAACCCATGGATTGCCGGTGTGCTGCTGTCGGCCATTCTGGCGGCAGTAATGAGCACCCTGAGCTGCCAGTTGCTGGTGTGCTCCAGTGCCCTGACCGAAGACTTCTACAAAGCCTTCCTGCGCAAGAACGCTTCGCAGGGTGAGCTGGTGTGGGTCGGCCGCCTGATGGTGCTGGCCGTTGCGCTGATCGCCATCGCCATGGCCGCCAACCCGGAAAACCGCGTGCTGGGCCTGGTGGCTTACGCCTGGGCTGGCTTCGGTGCGGCCTTCGGCCCGGTGGTGCTGATTTCGGTACTGTGGAAAGGCATGACCCGTAACGGCGCGCTGGCCGGTATCGTGGTGGGTGCGCTGACCGTGATCCTGTGGAAGAACTTCGACACCCTCGGGCTGTACGAAATCATCCCGGGCTTCCTGTTTGCCAGCATTGCCATTGTGCTGGTGAGCAAGCTGGGCAGCCCGTCGCAGTCGATGGTCAAGCGTTTCGAAACCGCTGATGCGGCTTATCACGCTGACAAGTAATACCCGTTGAATTGGGGGCGCCTGCTTCGCGGGCGCCACCGATCAGCAGCAAGGCCTGACTCCGCCTGCAAGGCAAGGTAAACTTGCCACCCCCGCAGGAGTTGCCATGAACTATCGTCACGCCTTCCACGCCGGCAACCACGCCGACGTCCTCAAACACATCGTGCTGACCCGCCTCATCGCCCTGATGTCGCGCAAGGAGCAGCCGTTCGCCTACATCGATACCCACGCAGGGCTTGGTCTTTACGACCTGCAAGGCGACCAGGCAACCCGTACCGGCGAGTATCTGGAAGGCGTTGCCCGCTTGTGGAATCGTGAGGATCTGCCAGCCATGGCTGCCGATTACCTGCGCGTCATCAAGCGCCTGAACGCCGACGGCGAGCTGCGCTACTACCCCGGTTCGCCCGAGCTGGCCCGCCGCCTGATGCGCCAGCAAGACCGTGCCCTGCTCAACGAGAAGCACCCCGAAGACGGGCCGCTGCTTAAAGAGAACATGAAAAAAGACCCGCGCGTGGTCGTGCACCTGGGCGAAGGCTGGCATGTGCCGCGGGCCTTGCTGCCCGTGCAGGAAAAGCGCGCGATCATGCTGATCGACCCGCCGTTCGAGCAGGCCGATGAGCTCAAGCGCTGCACCAATGCCATGAAAGAGGCGATTGGCCGCATGCGCCAGACTGTTGCGGCCATCTGGTACCCGATCAAGGACCAGCGCTCGCTGACTCGCTACTACCAGGACCTGACCAGCACCGGTGCGCCGAAACTGCTGCGGGTCGAGCTGTATGTGCATCATCAGGACAGCCCGCAGGGGCTCAATGGCTCTGGCCTGGCCATTGCCAATCCACCGTGGGGGCTGGAAGAAGAGCTCAAGGAGCTGCTGCCTTGGCTGGCCAAGGAGTTGGCGCAGACCGATGGCAGCTACCGTATGGACTGGTTGATCGCCGAGTAAGCAGCTGTCTCCTATCCCTTGTGGGAGCGGGCTTGTCCCGCGAAGCAGGCGACGCGGTGTATGGCACCGGCTTTGCCGGTGTTCGCGGGGCAAGCCCGCTCCCACAACGACCGCGCAGTTCCTGATCTTTGCGTTATAATCCCGCCCTTTAGCCGCCACCCGCCCAAGAGGCCGCTGGCGCATTTTTACCGAATGAAGAGGCTAATCCCTTGGCATTGACGATCCTTGGCCTGTCCGGCGCCCTTAGCCATGACCCTTCCGCGGCCCTGTACATTGACGGCAAGCTGATTGCCGCCGCCGAAGAAGAGCGCTTCGTGCGTGACAAGCATGCGAAGAACCGCATGCCCTACGAGTCGGCGAAGTTCTGCCTGGAACAGGCAGGCATCAAGCCGTCCGACGTCGACGTGGTAGCCATCCCGTTCGCCCCGATCAGCCTGTTCGGCAAGGCGCGCTGGCACTATGCCAAGCGCTACTGGTACGCCCCGGATCGTGCCCTCGACGCCATCCTGATGGGCAACCGTCGCTACAAGCGCTACCGCAAGAAGATCGTCTGGTGCCTGGAGCAGCTGGGCTTCGACCCGAAAAAGGTCAAGATCGAGCCGGTCGAGCACCACCTGGCTCACGCCTCCAGTGCCTACCACTGCTCGGGCTTCAAGGAAAAAACCGCCATCCTCGGCATCGACGGTAAAGGCGAATACGCCACCACCTTCTTTGGCTACGGCGAAAACGGCAAGATCCACAAGATCAAGGAGTTCTTCGACCCGGACTCCCTGGGTGGCCTGTACGGCGCGATCACCGAGTTCCTCGGCTTCGAAATGCTCGACGGCGAGTTCAAGGTCATGGGCATGGCGCCGTATGGCGACGCCAGCAAGTATGACTTCTCGCGCCTGGCCAGCTTCGAAAACGGCGAACTGGTGATCAACACCGAGTATGCCAACGTTATCGGCCTGCGCCGCTATAAAGAGAAGGGCAAGGGCTTCTACTTCTCGCCGAAGCTGATCGAATGGCTGGGCCCCAAGCGCGAAGGCGACATCGCCGACGAGCCGTACATTCATTACGCGGCCAGCATGCAGGCGCTGTTCGAGAAACTGGCGCTGCAGATGATCGACCACTACCTGGGCGACACCCTGCGTGAAACCGGCAAGCTGGCCTTCGCCGGCGGCTGCGCGCTGAACGTGAAACTGAACCAGAAGATCATCGCCCGCCCGGACGTGAAAGAGCTGTTCGTCCAGCCGGCCTCTGGCGACGCAGGCACTGCCGTTGGCGCCGCGGCCTATGTTTCCCATGCCCGTGGCGTACCGGTCGAGAAGATGGAACACGTCTACCTCGGCCCGTCTTACTCCAACGAAGACGTGATCGCGGCCTGCGCCCGTCACCCGAACCAGCCGAAGTGGCGCAAGCTGGAGAACATGCCGCAGCAGATCGCCCAGATCATGGTCGACGGCAACCCGGTAGCCTGGTTCCAGGGCCGCATGGAGTTTGGTCCGCGTGCCCTCGGTGGCCGCTCTATCATCGGCTGCCCGAGCGTTGAAGGTGTGGCTGACCGCATCAACCACCAGATCAAGTTCCGCGAACGCTGGAGACCTTTCTGCCCGTCGATGCTCGACACCGTCGCCCCGCAGATGATCAAGGTCGACCACCCGGCGCCGTTCATGACCTTCACCTTCGAAGTGGCTGAAGAGTGGAAAACCCGTGTGCCGGAAGTGGTCCACGAGGACGGTACTTCGCGTGCCCAGGTGCTCAAGCGTGAGTACAACCCACGCTACTACGACATGATGAAGGCGCTGGAAGACCTGACCGGCAACGGCGTGTCGCTGAACACCTCGCTGAACCGCCGTGGTGAGCCGATGATCTGCTCGCCGACCGATGCCCTGAACATGTTCTTCGGCTCGGACCTGCAGTACCTGATCATGGAAGACATCCTGGTCGTGAAGGACGGCGCTGCCGCCTATGACCAGCCGCTCTGAACCGCGCATCCTGCAGTTCTGCCATGGCTATGACGGGCCTTTCCTGGATTGCGCCCGTCAGTACGCCAGCCTGTTCCAGGGCCGTGGCTACCAGGTCACCACGGTGTTCCTCACCGGCGCTGCCGACCCGCAGGTAGCGGCGGGCTGCGCGTCGGACGAGGTGCTGTTCCTGGCGTTCAGCTCCAAGGCCGTGCGTGGCCTGAAGCTCGGCGCCATCCGTGCCTTGCGGCGGATCGCGGCCGAGCGCAATTTCGCGTTCTGCATTGCTCACCGCTTCAAGCCGATCTACGTGGCCCTGCTGGGCACCGGCCTGCCGGTGATTGGCGTGCATCATGCCTTTGGCGACTACGAGCGCAAAGGCCGCCGGTTGTTCGCCAACCTGTTCAGCAAGCGCCTGAGCTTGCTGGGCGTGTCGGACGCCGTGCGTGACGATATGCGCCGCTGCCTGCCGCACTGGCCGGCCGAACGCATCCAGACCCTGTACAACCGCATCGATATCGACGCCCTGCAAGCGGCACTGGTGCCGCGCGCCGAAGCACGCCAGGCCTTGGGCCTGGATGCACAGGCATGGATCGTCGGTAATGTCGGGCGCCTGCACCCCGACAAAGACCAGGCAACCCTGTTGCGTGGTTTTGCTCAGGCGTTGCCAGGGCTGCCAGCGGGCGCCCGTCTGGCGATTCTCGGCAAGGGCCGGCTGGAGGCCAAGCTCAAGGCTCAGGCCGCCGAGCTGGGTATTGCCGGGCAAGTGGACTTCCTGGGCCAAGTGCCGGATGCACGGCGCTATTTCCAGGCGTTCGACGTGTTTGCCCTGAGCTCTGACCATGAGCCGTTCGGCATGGTCCTGCTCGAAGCCATGGTCGCCGGTGTGCCGGTGCTCGCCACGGCATGCGGCGGGGCCCGCGAAGTGGTCGAGGGTGTGGGTGTGCTGTTCCCGCTGGGCGATGCTGCACAGTTGGCGCAGGGGCTGAAGCATCTGGCCGTGCTGGACGGCGAGCAGCGCCAGGTCTGTGCCGAGCACATGTTGCAGCGTCTGCGTGAACGCTTCTCTGACCATGCGGTGCGTGAAGCCTTCTGGCAGCTGCCGCAAGTGCGTGCGCTGGTGGAGCAGGCCTGATGCTCAATCGAATCCAGGCCTTCCGCGAACGCGGTTGGCAAGTTATAGACGCCAAGGCCTATGCCGAGGCATGGGCGCGCTTTGGTGGCAGTGTTGCCACTCATCCGCTGGTGGTCGAACAGCTGGCAGACCTGGCACAGATCCCGGTGCGATACCTGGGCTGGCATCAGGCGGGTGAGCTGAAGGCCGCCATCCCAACCTGGGGGCGTCACCTGGCGCTGTCCAAGGATGTGCTCAAGCGTGCTGGCAAGAAAGCCCTGTTCGATCTGGGCAATGCCGAAATCATCCTGCCGGCGGCAGCCGATGCCGCTGCACCGCTGCGCCATGCCGCACGCTACCTGTCCGACCTGAACCAGGGCCGCTTCAGCGGCCTCAAGGCGCAGAAGGAACAGCTGGCCATGGCCCGCGCCCCTGAAGACCTGTCGAAAAAATTCCGCTACAACCAGCGCCGCGAACTGCGCCTGCTGGAAGAAGCAGGTGGCGTGGTACGCCCGATCAGCGACTTCAGTGCGCAGGAAATCGCCAGCATGTACTGCGACCTGTTCCAGCGCCGCTGGGGCTTCCCGGCCACCGGTGCCGAGCACATGGCCCAGGTGCTGGAGCGCCTGCAAGCGCTGCTGATCGGCTCGGTACTGCTGCTGGATGGCAAGCCGATTGCCATTCAGCTGGTGTACCGCGTCGAAGCGCCGGAATGGATCAGCGTCGAGTACATCAATGGCGGCGTAGACCCTGAAACCAAGGCTTTCAGCCCGGGTAGCGTGCTGAGCTTCCTCAATACCCAGGCCGCCTGGGAAGACGCCCGTGCGCGCAACAAGCCACTGCGGTTCTCGTTCGGCCGTGCCGACCGCGAGTACAAGGACCGCTGGTGCAACCCTGTGCCGGTGTACCAGGCGTGAGCCGCAAGCAGCAGTTGCTCAAGCGCCACCGGCGCAACAAGCGCCTGGGCTTGCTGACGGGCCTGGTTGCGTTGGTCGCCTTGGGGGGTTTCAGCTGGTGGTGGCTGCCACTGCTGCTGTTGCCGCTGGTCTGGGCGGCTCACGAAGCTTGGTTTGCCGACCATCTGTTCTACGCCCCGGGCGAGGATTACGCCTACGACTTCGGTGAACAGGCGCGGGAAGTGCCTGCCAGCCTGCGCGATGGCCAGCTCCAGGCCGATTGCGTGCTGCAGGGTGACGAAACCCTCATGCTTGAGCTGCAGGTAAAAAGCTCCTGGCTGGGGCGGTTTCTCGACCCTCGGGTAGAGCTGGGCGCTGCTGAGCAGGCTGACCGGCAAACGTTCGAGCGTGGTGTCGATGGCGTACGGTTTCTCAACCTGACCGGCCTGGCCGTGCCCTTGCAAGCGGGTACCTTGCGCCTGCGCGGTCGTCATTGCCGGCTGCAAGGCCAGCCGCGCCTGTGGATAACCCCCGCTGTCGAGCTGCAACGTCGCCGAGTGATGGTGATCGCGCCGCACGCCGATGACGCCGAGCTGGCTGCATATGGCCTCTACAGCCAAGCCGACGAAACCTGGGTGGTCACCCTGACAGCTGGCGAGATCGAAGCCGAACACTACCAGCAGATGGGCCTGGCAAAAGCCGAGGCCGCCCGCCTGAAGGGCCGCTTGCGTGCCTGGGACAGCATCGCTGTGCCCCGCTGGGCTGGTGTGCCGGAGTCACGTTGCGTGCAGTTGGGTTACTTCTGCCTGCAACTGCCTGCCATGCAGGCCGCGCCCGATCAGCCGGCTGCTTCCCGTGAAGCTGACCTGGCCGATATCCGCGTGTTCCGCCAGTTCAACCCGTTCCCGCTACCGGCCGACCGCGATGGCGCGCCAACCTGGCACAACCTGCTGGCCGACCTGCGGGCCTTGCTGGAAATGGCCAAGCCGGAAGTGTTGGTGATGCCGCACCCACAACTCGACCCGCACCCCGATCACATCTGCGCCCAGGCGGCCGTGCTGGAGGCCCTGCAAGGCCTGGCCTGGCAGCCGCAGACCTTGTTGTGCTACGCCAATCACCTGCACGACAACGACCGCTGGCCGATGGGCGACAGTGGCGACGGCGTGGCCTTGCCGCCGCAGTTGAGCGCAGCCCAGGCCTGGGCACCCTGCAGCCTGGTGCTGGACCTGGCCACGCAGCGCGACAAGGCCATGGCCCTGGGCATGATGCACGACTTGCAGCCGCCGGCGCCCTTAAAGCGCCGCTTGCGCCGCCTGCTGCAGCGCTGGCTGGCCGGGCGGCAGCCCTCGCCTTACGGGGAGAACGAGTTCTTCCGCAAGGCCGTGCGCCGGCACGAACTGTTCTGGCGGCGTGAACTGTAAGCACGCCCCATGGTTGACCGCGATGGCGCAGAGCGCCCAAGGAACGTTATGAAAGTCCTATTTCTGGTACAGAAGGAACAGCGGGCTATTCTCGACCGCCTGTACGACGGCGTCGCGGCCAACTGCGAGTGCGACCTGCGCTGGCTGACCAGCGATGACCAGCGCAACCTGCGCCGCTACTTCAAGCGTGAAGTGCAGGTCGAGCGCTATGACCGCATCGTGTTCTTCCTGCGCTTCAAGCAGGAGATTCGCCAGGTGGCTTTCATCCGCACCGTGCCGAACCTGGTCATCCTGGAGCACGATGCCTACCAGAACTACATCCCGTGCAAGTACACCGGCAAGTTCAGCGCCCATTACCGGCAGCTGCCATGGGCGCGGGTCATCAGCTCGGGCTACATGGTCAGCGAACGCCTGCGCCAGGAAGGCTTCGATGCGGTATTCGTGCCCAAGGGCTATGACGAGCAACTGCTGGCCGACCAAGGGCGTGAGCGCGATATCGAACTGGCCTTCGTCGGCAGTGTCAACAGCGTGGCCTACAGCGGCCGCAAGGCGCTGCTGGACGAATTGGGGCAGGTCGAGAACCTGCTGGTTACCCGTACCAAGTCGGGCGAAGACTACTGCAACACGCTCAACCGTATCCGGTTCTTCGTCAGTGCCGACGTTGGCATGGGCGAATACATGATCAAGAATTTCGAAGCCATGGCCTGTGGCTGCGTATTGCTGGCATACGACCAGGGCGAGGAAGAGAACCGCGCGCTGGGCCTGCAGGACATGCACAACGTGGTGTTCTATGACAACATCCCGACCCTTCAGGAAAAGCTCCGCCGTTTGCGGGCAGACCCTGAACTGGCCCGGCAGATTGCAGAAAATGGCCGCCATCTGGCGGTTTCCCGTTTCAGTTTCGCCGCAGTTGGACGTAGCATCGTCGACCACATGCGCCCGGCGCTCAGGCCCCACCCGCCCTTGTCTGCATGGCAGCGGTTGCGCCTGAAGCTGGGCATCTAAATAAGAGCTTTCACGCCCAGGAGCGGGTTGTTGAAGGCCGTTTGTCGCAATGCGGAGGGAGTCCGGTGCGCTTTTCAAATGAGAGTGACGTCACACTCGTCGTGACCAGTTGTGGGCGGTTCGATCTGCTCAAAGATACCCTTGAGAGTTTCGACCGCTGCAACACCGCGCCCATTCGCGAGGTATTCATCACCGAAGATTCCGGTGACGATGCTGTGCATGCCGCTGTGCCAGAGCACTGGAAACCGCACTGCAAGGTGTTCGTTAACCGGCCCAAGCTTGGCCAGTTGCCGTCTATCGACCTGGCTTACAGCCACGTCAAGACGCCGTACATCTTCCACTGCGAGGACGACTGGCATTTCTATCGCCAAGGCTTTGTCGAAGACTCGCGGGCCATTCTGGATGTGAGCCCCAACCTGTTGCAGGTGTGGCTGCGCAGTCATGCTCACGACCTGGCCATCCATAGCCCTTACATCCACTTGGGCGATCGGCAGGTGATCGCGGGTGTGCCTTGCTACCCGCTGCTGTCCGACAAGGCTGAATGGCAGGCGTTTTCGCTCAACCCCGGTCTGCGGCGTTTGAGTGATTACCAGCGCTGCGCGCCATTTGCCGCCTATGCTGGAGAGAAGGCGCTTTCCCGACGCTACGCTGAGTTAAATCTGACAGCGGTCACCTTGGAGGGTGATGCAGTATTGCACACTGGATTCGGTAATCACGTGACCTTGCCCATCGAAGTGGAGCGCAAGGCCAAACGCCGTCAACGTGATCGGATCAAACTGGCATTGACGCTGGTGACGGGTGCCTTGATCGGCATGGGTATCACCATTTTTGTTCAATGAAGTCGCTGTCCCACCTGACATGAGCGGGAGAGGGCCCATGAACATCGTCAATATGATGTGGGCGGGTGGAACGCCGTACATGTCCATCCACAAGGTGCATCGCCAAGTGCTGTCGCACGCAGGTACTGATGCCCGGATCAGTAACTGGTTGCTGCTGGGAAGCGGGTTGTGTTGCGGGCTTGGCTCGACCCGGGAGTGGCACATGCCACTGCGTGCGCTGAAAGGGCGGCACCTGTGGCGCCTGTTGCGGCCCTGGTTGCGCTTGCGTTTGCGCAAGGCGCTGGCCGAGGCCAAGGCTGAGGTCGTGCTGCTCGACGGTATTGGTGTCGCGCGGCTGGTGCTGCCGCTGTTGCAGAACATTCCCCAGGTACGGGCAAAGGTGCTGTTCCATGGCAAGACGCGCCTGAACAGTAGCGATGTACGCTTGTTGCGTATGTTCCCCGCCGAGCGCCTGAGCATCGCAGCGGTGTCGCATACGCTGGCCGAATCACTGGAGCACGACTTGGGCAGGCCGGTGCAGACCCTGCGCATGGCGCTTGACCCGTTAGCGTTCGTCGAGCCGTTGTTGAGCCGTGACAGCGCCAGGCAGGCGCTGCAGTTGCCTGTTGCGACTGGGGTGATGCTCGGCGCGGTAGGGCGGTTGGTGGAAAGCAAAGGCTTCGAGATGCTGATCGAGGCGTTTGCCCGGGCCAGCACACATCAGCCGGACCTGCAGTTGGCCATTATTGGCGAAGGCCCTCTGCACGCCGTGCTGCAAGCGCGTATCGATGCACTGGGCCTGGCCGCGCGCGTTCACCTGTGCGGTCACCGTGAAGACCTGCAGCAGTTGTATCGGGCGTTCGATTGGCTACTGGTGCCTTCTCGCTCTGAAGGCCTGGGGCTGGTGGTGCAGGAGGCGGTCATGGCCGACGTGCCGGTGGTGTGCAGCGACCTGCAAGTGTTTCGCGAACAGTTGCAGGATACCGGGGGTTACCTGCCGGTAGCCGATGAGGGGGCATGGGCCGAGGCAATCGAACGATGCACGTCCCTCAGCGCCCGGACGGTAGCCGCCCGGCAGCGTCAGGCGCTGGCGCCGGAGCAAGCCTGGCAGGCCTTCTGCAATGGCTCGCAGAGCTTGCTGCGCAACTGACGTTCAGCGTGCCAGCAGGGCAGCCTCGAACGCAGCGAGGGGGAACCGGTCACCCAGGTTCTCCCGCTCGATATAGCGCACCATGTGCTGCACATTGCGACGAATCATGCGTGCCGACAACGGCGGGCGCAGGAAACGCATGTCGGCCACGTCGATCAGGCCCAGGCGCTGGTCGGGGGTAACCACCACGTTGCCCAGGTGCAGCGAGCGGAAGTACACGCCGCTGTGGTGCAGCTGGCGAACCAGCTGAATCAGCTGCGGCAGGTAGGTATCCCAGCTGAACCCTTCATCGCGCGACATTTGCAGCAGGGTACGCCCGGGCAGCGGGCGATACAGCACGGCGGTACGGCCTGGCAGGTCGAGCTTGTGCTGGCTGATCACCTCGAGCGTAGGGATGCCCAGTTGTGCCAGGCGCGCAGCGTTATCGACGAAGCGCTGCGAGTAGGGGCGCAACAGTGCAGATGAAATCAGCCGCTTCCTACGAAAAACCTTGAGGAAATTTCCATCCTTGAGCAGGTAGACTTTGGCGCCATGGCTGTCTGCCTCAAGCACCTGTGCGCCTTGTGTCAGCTGATCGAAGTCGACCTGGGTGAGCCGGGAGCATTGCATGAATAGAGCCTTGTCGTCTGGCGAGCAAAATGACCGGCAATAATGCCGAAAATAATGCTGTTGCACCATGGATGGTGTCTTTGATTCATCGGGGGAAAGGATGTTGTATCAAAAAAACTGGGCACGGGCCTGGTTAGGTTTGGGTCTGGTCTGGTTCCTGGCAGCAATTGCCCTGGCACCGAGCAACAAGGTTTACCAGCAGGGGCTGGTGTTGTTTTTGTGGCTGCCAACGCTGGTACTGGCGTGGTCTGCCCGTGAAGTGCTGGTGCAAGCCTGGAGGCGCCAGCCGGCGCTGTGGGTGAGTGTGCTGCTGTTGTTGGCGTGGTGCGGGCTGAGCCTGGCCTGGTCGCCCGCAGAAGACCCAGGGCGCGAGATCAAGCGGCTTGTCTACATTCTGGTATTCCTGCTGGCATTCCCGCTGCTGGCGCAGCAAGGCAGGGCCCGCATTCGTCAGCTGTTGCTGCTTGGCAGCGGCCTGTTGGCCCTCGCCGCGCTGGTCTCGATCATCAATTTCTACGGTTTGCAGGGCAAATCGTTGCTAGCCCGTCTGGCAGGCATTGGCGAGATCTCGCACCCGATTCTGGGGGCTTATGTCATCGGCTCGGCGGTGCTCTTCTTGCTGTACGAGCCGCCGCGCCAGCGTGGCATGCAGCTGTTATGGCTGGCGGCGCTGGTCTGTCTGGGCGCGTTTGCCATGCTCAGCCAGAGCCGCGGGGCGGTTCTGGCCCTGGTGATCACCGTGGTGATCGCGCCGCTGTGGTTCCGCGATCGCCACAGCCAGGTGTTTTCCATCCTTGCGCTGGTTGCCACCGGCCTGGCGTTCTTCGTCGTATACGACCTGATCGCCAAGCGCGGTTCGTCCTATCGGCCGGAAATCTTCAATGCCGTCATCGATATGATTGCCGCACACCCCTGGACCGGCCTGGGGCTGGGGGCTGCCTACGACGTAAGTGCCGTGGGTAAACACTTTGACCACACCCACAACATGTTCACCCATGTTGCCGTGGAAATGGGGATCCCTGGCATGTTGCTCTGGGTCATCGTGTGGTTGTTCACCCTGGGCGAAATCATCCGTGCGCGCGGCACACTGTTTGGCAAGATCCTTCTGGGGTTCTGGGTGTACTCGACCCTGGCCATGCAGTTCGATGCCGCCAGCCTCACCGGGACGCCGCGTGCCGAGTGGTTCATCAGCTGGCTGCCTGTCGGCCTTGCCATGATGCTGCCATGGGGGCGTGCCGAAAATGGCGCCTGTGGTAAAATTTCGGGTTCAACCTGAACAGCGAGCTCGATAATGGCCGAAACACCGCGACCGGCGGAGCAAACCTCCAGCCTGAAGATCTACTTCCGGCTGCTGAGCTATGTGAAACCCTATGTCGGCATTTTCCTGCTGAGCATTGTCGGTTTCGTGATCTTTGCCTCAACCCAGCCAATGCTGGCGGGCATCCTCAAATACTTCGTCGATGGGCTGAGCAACCCCGAAGCGGTGTTGTTCCCCAACGTGCCCTACCTGCGCGACCTACAATTGTTGCAGGCAGTGCCGCTGCTGATCATCCTGATCGCCGCGTGGCAGGGCCTGGGTTCGTTCCTCGGCAACTACTTCTTGGCCAAGGTGTCCCTGTGCCTGGTGCATGACCTGCGGGTGGAGTTGTTCAACAAGCTGCTGGTGTTGCCCAACCGCTATTTCGACAACCATAACTCCGGGCACCTGATTTCGCGCATCACCTTCAACGTGACCATGGTCACCGGCGCGGCGACCGACGCCATCAAGGTGGTGATCCGCGAAGGCCTGACCGTGGTGTTCCTGTTCGCCTACCTGTTGTGGATGAACTGGCACCTGACCTTGGTGATGGTCGCCATCCTGCCGGTAATTGCGGTAATGGTCAGCGTTGCCAGCAAGAAATTCCGCAAACAGAGCAAGAAGATCCAGGTGGCCATGGGTGATGTCACCCACGTTGCCTCGGAAACCATCCAGGGCTACCGCGTGGTGCGCAGCTTTGGTGGCGAGGCCTATGAGGAACAGCGCTTCGCCAAGGCCAGCCAGAGCAACACCGACAAGCAATTGCGTATGACCAAGACCGGCTCGCTCTACACGCCGATGCTGCAGCTGGTGATCTACAGCGCCATGGCCGCGCTCATGTTCCTGGTGCTGTTCCTGCGCGGCGAGTCCACGGCTGGCGACCTGGTTGCCTATATCACCGCCGCCGGCCTGCTGCCCAAACCGATCCGCCAGCTTTCGGAAGTCAGCTCGACCATCCAGAAGGGCCTGGCCGGTGCAGAAAGCATCTTCGAGCAACTGGACGAAGAACCTGAGCTGGACACCGGTACTGTCGAGAAGGAGCGCGTGGAAGGGCGCCTGGAAGTGCGCAACCTGAGCTTCACCTACCCGGGTACCGAGCGCGAAGTGCTAAGCGACATCAGCTTTGTCGCCGAGCCAGGGCAAATGATCGCCCTGGTGGGCCGCTCCGGCAGCGGCAAGTCGACTTTGGCCGCGCTGATCCCGCGCTTCTATCACCACGACCAAGGGCAGATTCTGCTCGATGGCGTGGAAATCGAGAACTATCGCCTGCGTAACCTGCGCCGCCATGTTTCGCAGGTGACTCAGCACGTCACCTTGTTCAACGACACCGTGGCCAATAACATCGCCTACGGCGACCTGGCTGGCGCCCCGCGCGCAGATATCGAAGCTGCTGCGGCCGACGCCTACGCCAAGGAGTTCGTCGACCGGTTGCCCAAGGGCTTCGATACCGAAGTGGGTGAGAACGGTGTGCTGCTTTCCGGCGGCCAACGCCAGCGCCTGGCGATTGCCCGCGCGCTGCTGAAAAACGCACCGCTGCTGATTCTCGACGAGGCCACCTCGGCGCTGGATACCGAGTCCGAGCGGCACATCCAGGCTGCCCTGGACCATGTGATGCAAGGTCGCACCACGCTGGTGATCGCCCACCGCCTGTCGACCATCGAGAAGGCCGATCAGATCCTGGTCATGGATCAGGGCCGCCTGGTGGAGCGCGGCACCCATACCGAGCTGCTTGCGGCTAATGGCCATTATGCCCGCCTGCACGCCATGGGGCTGGATGAGCCGGCCAAGGCTGATATCACCTGAACCCTCCTTGATCGGGGCCATCATGGCCCCGATTGTCACGGGAATTTTCCGGGGACGATCTGGCCATAAAGCCGTTGACTACCCTGTGCTAATATCCTGCCCCTGTTCATTATTTCCATATGGGTTGCCCATGAAGTTGTCCATGCCGCGTTTCGATCAAGCCCCGGTACTGGTGGTCGGCGATGTCATGCTCGACCGCTACTGGCATGGCGGTACTTCGCGTATCTCGCCTGAGGCGCCAGTTCCGGTGGTCAAGGTCGATCAGATCGAAGATCGCCCAGGCGGTGCGGCCAACGTTGCCTTGAACATCGCTGCGCTGGGCGCGCCGGCTTCGCTGATCGGCGTCACCGGCCAGGATGAAGCTGCCGATAGTCTGGCCAACAGCCTGCAGGCTGCCGGTGTGCGTTCGGTGTTCCAGCGCATCGCGCACCAGCCGACCATCGTCAAGCTGCGGGTCATGAGCCGTCACCAGCAATTGCTGCGTATCGATTTCGAAGAGCCGTTCGCCACCGATCCGCTGTCGCTGGGCGCGGAAGTCGAAAGCTTGCTCGAAGGCGTCAAGGTGCTGGTCCTTTCCGACTACGGCAAGGGCGCACTGAAAAACCACCAGAGCCTTATCCAGGCGGCGCGAGCCAAAGGTATTCCGGTGCTGGCCGACCCCAAGGGCAAGGATTTTTCCATCTACCGCGGTGCCAGCCTGATCACCCCGAACCTCAGCGAGTTCGAGACCATCGTTGGCCGTTGTGCCGATGAGGCCGAGCTGGTTGCCAAAGGCGTGCAACTGCTGCAGGACCTGGACCTAGGGGCCTTGTTGGTCACCCGTGGTGAGCACGGCATGACCCTGCTGCGCACGGGGCAGCCAGCGCTGCACCTGCCGGCGCGGGCGCGCGAAGTGTTCGATGTGACCGGTGCCGGTGATACTGTCATCTCCACCCTTGCGGCGGCTATTGCGGCTGGCGAGGACCTGCCCCACGCGGTGGCGCTGGCCAACCTGGCGGCAGGCATCGTGGTTGGCAAGCTGGGTACGGCTGCGATCAGCGCCCCCGAACTGCGCCGGGCCATCCAGCGCGAAGAAGGCTCCGAGCGCGGTGTGCTGGGCCTTGAGCAGCTGCTGCTGGCCATCGATGATGCGCGGGCGCACAAAGAGAAAATCGTCTTCACCAACGGCTGCTTCGACATCCTGCATGCTGGGCATGTTACCTACCTGGAACAGGCGCGGGCCCAGGGCGATCGACTGATTGTTGCGGTCAACGACGACGCCTCGGTCAGCCGTTTAAAGGGGCCGGGTCGACCGATCAACAGCGTAGACCGGCGCATGGCGGTACTGGCCGGGCTGGGGGCGGTGGACTGGGTGATCAGTTTCCCAGAAGGCACGCCGGAAAACCTGCTGAGCCAGGTCAAGCCGGATGTGCTGGTCAAGGGTGGCGACTATGGCATCGACCAGGTGGTGGGCGCCGATATCGTCAAGGCCTATGGCGGTACCGTGAAGGTGCTGGGGCTGGTCGAGAACAGCTCGACCACGGCGATTGTCGAGAAGATTCGCAAGAACTGATATCGCTGGGGCTGCAAAGCAGCCCCAGGCTTTCACTTGTGAAGTGAGGTACGCGCCCGCTCCAGCAGCGCCCGCGCTTTGTCACCAAACCGCTGCAAGTGCGATGCCCGCAACGGCTTGGGCTCCACCAGCCCCTGTTGCTTCACCCAGTCCTTCCAGCGCACTCGCTCGTCCTTCACCACCCAGCCTTCCTGCCGGGCAAAACTCTCTGCCAGGTACAGCCCACGCGTACTCGCCGGCACCAGCTCATCCTTCTTCAGCGTATACAGCTCCGCCAGCGGTTGGCCGTCCTTCAACGGCATCAGGTACAGGTCTGGCCGTTTGCGGTTGAGTCGCGCCACCAGCTGGCCGCTCTCCAGTCGCTCATCGACGTGGAACAGGCTCAGTTTCTTGGCTTCACGAGGCACCTGCAGGCGCATGTCGTATATCAGTTGCAGCGAGGCGGTGGGCAAGTGCACATAGGCCCGTGGCCGCTCCAGCAGCATCAGGTTGCCGCAGTGCACGGGGCGGGCGGCGCCGGACTGCGGGGTCAGCAGGAAGTGCGGTGTTTCGCGATAGTGCAGGGCGGCGGCGTACGGTACGGGCAGCCAGGTATCGTTGAAGCGCCCGCCCAGCCAGCCTTCCGGGGTTTCCAGCAGGCATTCCTCAGCCACTTCCTGCACCGCCGTGTGCAACGGCAGGTTCAGCTCCTGTGCCGGTACATAGCCAGAAATCAGTTTCAGCACCACATCGCCCCGGTCTTGGCGGCGCTGGCGCACCAGCACCCAGTAATCGCGGTTTTGCCAATGCAGGGTGAGGCGCACCGATACGCCCAGGTTGGCCAGTTCGGCCACGAAGTGCTGCGTGTCGGGTAGCTGGATGGCCTTGCGCCGCTGCTGGGTCTGGGCAAAGTTGAGCGGCATGCCGATACTTTGATAAATCAGCCCTTCGGGCGTGGCCTCGACATGCAGCGGCAGTGTCTTGAAGTTGCTCGGGTTCTTGCGGATCAGCGTTCGCGCCACGAGGCTCCTCCTTGCGTCGGGTCAGTCGCCAGGCCCTTGGGCCTGGGGAAACTCAATGCTGGCCCAGGATACGGGCAACGGTGGCCACATTGTGGGCCAGGTGCAGCGGGTTGATGGTGCCGACGATAGCACTGCTGACGCCCGGGTGGGCGAACAGCAGTTCGAAGCTGGCCTGCACCGGGTCAACGCCAGGGGCCAGGCAGACATGTCCACTGGCCAGGGCCTTCTTTATCAGGATGGCCTTGCCGTGCTCGGCAGCGTAGTCCAGTACCGGGCGTTCTGCCTGCTCGTTGAGGTTGTAGGTGACCATGGCGCAGTCGCCCTGTTCCAGTGCTTTCAGGCCGCCGGCCACGGTCTTGCCAGACAGGCCGAAGCCGAGGATCTTGCCCTCCTGCTTAAGTTCCGCCAGGGTCTGGTAGACCTCCTGCTGTTCGAGGATCGCCAGGTCGTTGCCGTCGGAATGCACCAGTACCAGTTCGATGCGGTCGGTTTCCAGGCGGCGCAGGCTGCGCTCCACTGAGCAGCGGGTGTGGGCGGCGCTGAAGTCGAAGTGCGACTGGCCGTTGTCGAATTCTTCACCGACCTTGCTCACGATCACCCACTCATCGCGTTGGCCGCGCAGCAGGGGGCCCAGGCGTTCTTCGCTGCGGCCATACGCCGGGGCGGTGTCGATCAGGTTGATGCCCAGCTCGCGGGCCTGGGCCAGCAGCAGGCGGGCTTCGTCATCGCCGGGGATGGTGAAGCCGGCGGGGTACTTCACGCCTTGGTCGCGGCCCAGCTTGACCGTGCCCAGGCCCAGCGGTGAAACCTTGAAACCGGTGCTGCCCAGCGGGCGGTGGAAGTCGTGCAGGGTTGGCAGGGTCATGGCAGCAGTTGCTCCCAGGCCGGCACACCCAGCGGTGGGCGTGGCAGGCCGGCCAGTTCGGCTTGTGCCTGCGGGCGGATACCGTCGCGCTCCAGGTGGCTGATGACCCGGTCGCTGAAGTCCGGCGCCAGGGCCAGCTTGGTCGGCCAGCCCACCAACAGGCGTTGCTGGTCGGCGAGGAAGGCGTTGTCCGGGCGCACCAGGCCGGACTGCGCAGGTTCGGCGCGGTCGACGCGCAAGGTGGCCCAACGGACCTGGCTTTGGTCCATCCATGGCAACAGGTTGGCTATTTCCTTCTGCGCCGCCGCAATCTGTGCCGCCGGCTCACGTGCCACGCCATCGGCTTCGGCCAGATCCCCGCCCAGGTACCAGACCCATTGGCCATCAGCAGCCGGGTGAGTCGTCACTGTTACCCGTGGCTTGGGGCCGCCGCCCAGGCAGTGTGCATACAGCGGCTTGAGGTTAGGGCCCTTGGCCATGACCATGTGCAGCGGGCGAATTTGCATCGCAGGCAGCTTCAGGCCCAAGGCATGCAGCAGGTCCTCGGTGCCGGCACCGGCGCTGAGCACGATACGCTGGGCACGGATGTCGCGGCCATCGACGCGCAGGCCGACCAGTTCGTCGCTTTCGCGCAGCGGCTCGATGCGTTCCCCGGCCAGCAGGCTGTCGCCCGCCAGGTCGGCCAGGTTGGCCAGCAGGCTTGGTACGTCGATGACCAGTTCGGCCAGGCGATAGACCTTGCCCTTGAAAGCGCGGTCTTGCAGGGCGGGCGGCAGTTGCTCGCCTTTTACCTGGTCGACCCGGCCGCGCACGGCCTTGCTCGCGAAGAAGCTGGTGAGGTTGCCGGCCAGGGTGCCTGGCGACCACAGGTAGTGGGCCTCGGACAGCAGGCGGGTGTTGCTCAGGTTCAGCTCGCCGCTACCGCTCAAGGCTTCGCGCCAGCGGCGCGGCATGTCGGCGATGGCTTCCGAAGCACCGGTGAGGGCACCTTGCAGGGCGTACTTGGTACCGCCGTGAATGATGCCTTGAGACTTGATGGTCTGCTCGCCGCCAAGGCTGGCGCGTTCCACCAGCACTGTCGAATACCCCAGGCGGCGCAGGCGGGCATTGAGCCAGAGGCCTGCGACCCCGGCGCCGACGATCAGTACGTCAGTGGAAATGGCAGATGGCATGGCGGTACCTCGAAGACTGGGACAGCTGACAAGTATACAGGCAGCTTCAGTGCCCGGCAGTCTTGGAAAACAGCTGAATCACCACCACCCCACCCACGATCATCGCCATGCCCAGCATCGCCGGTATATCCAGCTTCTGCCCGTAGATCACCAGCGCCGCCACACTGATCAGCACGATCCCCAGCCCGGACCAGATGGCATAGGCAATGCCCACCGGAATGCTGCGCACTACCAGGGTCAGCATCCAGAACGCGATGCCATAGCCAACCACCATCAGCAGCAACGGCAATGGCGTGCTCAGGCCCTTCACTGCTTTCATCGAAGCGGTGGCAATGACTTCGGCGCAGATGGCGATGGCGAGGTAGGTGTAGGCATTCATGGCAGGATCCTCCGGTAACTGGTCGGGCATTCTAGACGCTACCTGGATGGGGTAAAGTCATTACCTATCAGTAGGGGAGATAGGTTGATGGCTGAGCAATGGAACCTTGAGCAACTGCGCACCTTCCTGCGCGTCGCTGAACTGCGCTCGTTTTCTGCCGTGGCCCGTGAGCAGCGCAAGGCGCAGTCGGCCATCAGCAGCGCGATTGCCCTGCTTGAAACCGACCTGGGGGTCACCCTGTTCGAGCGCAGCAGTGGCCGGCAGCCGAAGCTGACCGAAAACGGCAGTGCATTGCTGGAAGATGCCCGCGAACTGTTGCGCCAGTGCGAGCGCCTGGATGGCCGCGCCCTTGCGTTGATGCGCGGGCAGGAGGCTTTGTTGCGGGTGGCGCAGGACGAAGCCATGCCTTATCAGCCGGTGATCGACAGCCTCGACGAACTGGCCAGCCGCTATCCATTTCTAGAAGTGCAATTGGCCAGTGGTGCGCAAGGTGATGTGGCGCGCAAGCTGGTGGAGCGCCGCGCCGACCTGGGCCTGTTCTTCCACCACGAAAGCATGCCGGCATCACTGGAGCGGCGCGCCCTGGGCAGTGTGGAGATGGTCACGGTGTGCGCTGTCGGCCATCCGCTTGCAGGTGAGGGCCGGGTCACCCGCCAGCAACTGGCCCGCCACCGGCAACTCCTCATCACGCCACAGCAAAGCGGTTACCCCGGCGGCGAGGCAGTCAGCCCGCAGGTGTGGCGTGCCGACAGCTTCTACGCCATGGCCGAACTGCTGATGCGCGGCCTGGGCTGGGCCTGGTTGCCGCGGCATGTGGTGCAGTACCCGACTTACCAGGCGCACATGGTCGAACTGGACAGCGAGTGGCGCCCGCCGGCACTCGTGGCAGAACTGGCCTGGCGCCGTGATGAGCCGCTGGGGCCTGCGGCGCAGTGGCTGGCCGAGCGCTTTGCAGTGCACTTGCGTGCGATCGGGTAAACTCCGCCGCCATGAACAGAACACTCTATACCTTGCTGTTTCACCTGGGCCTGCCGTTGGTTGCGCTGCGCCTGTACCTGCGCGCACGCAAGGCGTCGGCCTATGGCCAACGCATCGGCGAGCGCTTTGCCTTCAAGCTGCCGGCCATGCGCCAGGGTGGCATTTGGGTGCACGCAGTGTCGGTGGGCGAAAGCATCGCAGCAGCGCCGATGGTGCGTGCCTTGCTCAAGGCCTACCCGGGCCTGCCGATCACGCTTACCTGCATGACGCCGACCGGTTCCGAGCGCATTCGCGCCATGTTCGCAGACGAACCACGCGTGCAGCATTGCTACCTGCCCTACGACCTGCCCTGGGCGGCCGGGCGCTTTCTCGACCATGTGCAGCCGAAGCTGGGCATCATCATGGAAACCGAGCTGTGGCCCAATCACATTCACCAGTGCGCCAAACGCGGCATCCCGGTGGCGCTGGCCAATGCGCGGTTGTCCGAGCGCTCGGCCCGTGGCTATGGGCGCTTTGCCAAGCTGACACGGCCAATGCTGGCGGAGATGAGCCTGATTGCGGTGCAGACCGAAACCGAGGCCCAGCGCTTCCGTGATTTGGGCGCGCGCCCTGAGTGCGTGCAGGTCACCGGTTCGATCAAGTTCGACCTGAAGATTGATGAGCAACTGCTCCCGCGTGCCAAGGCACTGCGCGCGCAATGGGGGGCTGAGCAGCGCCCGGTGTGGATTGCGGCCAGTACTCATGAAGGCGAGGATGCGCTGATTTTGCAGGCGCACCGGCAGTTGCTACAGGTGCATGGTGATGCGTTGCTGATCCTGGTGCCGCGCCATCCCGAGCGATTCAATGCGGTACATGTGCTGTGCAGCGAGCAATTCGCTACCGTGCGGCGCTCTGCTGGCACGCCCGTCGATGCGCAAACCCAGGTATTGCTTGGCGATACGATGGGTGAGTTGTTGTTCCTGTATGCGCTGGCCGACATTGCCTTTGTCGGTGGTAGCCTGGTGGCGACGGGTGGGCACAACCCGCTGGAGCCGGCAGCATTGGCGTTGCCGGTGCTGATGGGGCCGCATGTGTTCAACTTCCTTGAAATCAGCGCGATGCTGCGTGAGGCGGGGGCGTTGCAGCAGGTGGACGATGCCGAGGGGCTGGCCGGGGCAGTGCGGCGGCTGGTCGAGTTGCCGCAGGATGCACAGCGCATGGGCGAGGCGGGCAGGGCGGTGATGCGGGCCAATCAGGGGGCATTGCAGCGGTTGCTTGATGGGCTGGGCGCGCTCCTCCACTGATTTTTGTGTGGCCTTCTTCGCGGGTAAACCCGCGAAGAATCCAGCATCTATATCAAGGCCTGCGCTCAAAGTTCTTGGCAGCCGCCGCAGCCAAGTCCGGCGGCAGGAAGTCCTTGTCCGGGTTGTAGTCCGGCTTCAGGTAGCGCTTGAGGTCCTGCAGGTCTTGCGGGCTGAGGGTGCCGGCCGCCTGCTTCAGGCTCAGGTTGTCGAGGATGTAGTCATAGCGGCTGTTGTTGTAATCCCGCACCGAGGTGTACAGCTGGCGCTGGGCATCGAGCACGTCGACGATGTTGCGGGTACCCACCTGGTAACCGATTTCAGTGGCTTCCAGCGCGCTCTGGTTGGAGATAATCGACTGCTTGCGCGCCTGCACCTGTTCCACGTCGGTGTTCACCGCGCGGTGCAGGTTGCGGGTGTTTTCCACCACCTGGCGGCGTAGGCTTTCGCGCTGCTGCTCGCTCTGGCTCAGGCGCTGGTAGGCCTCGCGTACTTGCGAGCTGGTCAGGCCACCGCTGTAGATCGGGATGTTCAGCTGCAGGCCGATGCTGGTTTGCTCGACGTCACCGCTATAGCGTGAAACAGGGGCCGGTGCAGGGTTGGTGAAGCCGAAGCTGTCGTTGTCGCCTTTCTGGTATTTGGCCACCGCATCGAGCGTCGGTGCATGGCCTGCCTTGCGCTGACGCAGCGTTTCCTCAGCGGCGGAAACCGCATAGTTGGTAGCCAGCAGGTTGAGGTTCTGGCGCCCGGCGGTTTCGACCCAGGCTTTGGCGTCGTTCGGGGTTGGCACCTGTACCGGCAGGGTATGCACTACGCCCTGGATCGAGGTGTATTCGCGGTTGGTCAGGGTGACCAGCGCTTCGAATGCATCCTGCACCTGGCGCTCGGCGATGATACGGTTGGCCCGGGCGGTGTCGTAACTGGCCTGGGACTGCAGCACGTCGGTCTTGTCCGAAAGGCCCACATCGAAACGTTCGTTGGACTGGTCGAGCTGGCGCTTGAAGGCAGCTTCTTCGGCTTTGGTAGCGGCCAGGTTGTCCTGAGCGCGCAGCACGGCGAAGTAGCTCTGCGCGGATTGCAGGATCAGGTTCTGTTCAGTGGCCGACAGCTCCAGTGCCGCCTGTTCGTTGACCGCTTCGGCAGCCTGCAGCTGGAACCAGCGGTCCGCGCGGAAGATCGGCTGCGCCAGGGTGGCGCTCCAGGTATTGCCGCTGCGGTTGGTGGTGGCAGAGGGCTCGTCCAGCTTGGTGCGGGTGTTCATCATCTCGGCGCCAGCCGACAGGTTGGGCAGCAACCCGGCGCGGGCCTGTGGCACCACTTCGCGGCGGGCGCCGTAATCGGCGCGGGCGGCGGCCAGGTCGGCGTTGTTGTCCACCGCTTCCTGGTAGACGCTGACCAGGTCGGTCTTCACTGTCGGGGGCACGTCCGCTGCCCAGACCACTCCGTTGGACGCACAAGACACGGCTATCGCCAGTGAGAGTTTGCGCAGCATAGAGGCAATCCTTGTACGAAATTTAATTACTGAACTGTTGAGTATCGGATGACGGGCCAGTGTAGTGCCATGCGCCCCCGGCAACAATCGCCTGGTGTGCCTTTCATCAAGTGCGCATTTACCCGCTTGGCTTTGCCGACCACTCCAGTCTAGACTGCGCATGTTCTTGTCGGGGTGCCTTGAAGCAAAGGCTGAGATCGCAGAGGTGCGGATCCCGTTGAACCTGATCAGGTTAGCGCCTGCGTAGGGAACAAGATTGCTCGCCTTCCCGGGGAGCCTCTTGTGCCAGGTCCGGGAATGTCGCAGCTGCATGCAGCTTCAGGCACCCCCATATCCGGCACTGCACCCATCATGGGTGTGTCCGCGCCATTCAGGTTCACCCCGACATTCCACTGCTAGGAAGCCGTCTGGAGAGCCTGTGATGACCAAACAAGAAAAAGCGATCAACCTCAGCGAATCGGCACAAGTCGATCAGCAGTCCGTGCAACCGTTCCCGCGTTCGCGCAAGGTGTATGTCGAAGGCTCGCGCCCGGACATCCGCGTGCCCATGCGTGAAATCAGCCTGGACGATACCCCGACCGATTTCGGTGGCGAAACCAATGCCCCGGTGCTGGTCTACGACACCTCTGGCCCGTACACCGACCCAAACGTGATCATCGACGTGCGCAAGGGCCTGGCCGACGTGCGTTCGGCGTGGATCGACGCCCGTGGTGACACCGAGCGCCTGGACGGCCTGAGCTCCGATTTCGGCCAGCAGCGCCTGAACGATGCCGAACTGGCCAAGCTGCGCTTTGCCCACGTGCGCAACCCGCGCCGCGCCAAGGCCGGCGCCAACGTCTCGCAGATGCACTATGCCCGCCAGGGCATCATCACCGCCGAGATGGAATACGTGGCCATCCGCGAAAACATGAAGCTGCAAGAGGCCCGCGCCGCCGGCCTGCTGAAAGAGCAGCACGCCGGCCACAGCTTCGGCGCCAACATCCCGAAAGAAATCACCCCCGAATTCGTCCGCCAGGAAATCGCCCGTGGCCGCGCGATCATCCCGGCCAACATCAACCACCCGGAAGTGGAACCGATGATCATCGGCCGCAACTTCCTGGTGAAGATCAACGGCAACATCGGCAACAGCGCCCTGGGTTCCTCGATCGAGGAAGAAGTGGCCAAGCTGACCTGGGGCATCCGCTGGGGTTCGGACACGGTCATGGACCTGTCCACCGGCAAGCACATCCACGAAACCCGCGAGTGGATCATCCGCAACTCGCCGGTGCCGATCGGTACCGTGCCAATCTACCAGGCGCTGGAAAAGGTCAACGGCGTGGCCGAAGACCTGACCTGGGAGCTGTTCCGCGACACCCTGATCGAGCAGGCTGAACAGGGCGTGGACTACTTCACCATCCACGCCGGCGTGCTGCTGCGCTATGTGCCGCTGACCGCCAAACGTGTTACCGGCATCGTCAGCCGTGGTGGCTCGATCATGGCCAAGTGGTGCCTGGCGCACCACAAGGAAAACTTCCTGTACACCCACTTCGACGAAATCTGCGAAATCATGAAGGCCTACGACGTCAGCTTCTCGCTGGGTGACGGCCTGCGCCCTGGCTCGATTGCCGACGCCAACGACGCCGCGCAGTTCGGTGAGCTGGAAACCCTCGGCGAGCTGACCAAGATCGCCTGGAAGCACGACGTGCAGTGCATGATCGAAGGCCCTGGCCATGTACCGATGCAGTTGATCAAGGAGAACATGGACAAGCAGCTGGAGTGCTGCGACGAGGCGCCGTTCTACACCCTCGGCCCGCTGACCACCGACATTGCACCGGGTTACGACCACATCACGTCGGGCATTGGTGCGGCGATGATCGGCTGGTTCGGTTGCGCCATGCTTTGCTACGTCACGCCCAAGGAGCACCTGGGCCTGCCGAACAAGGACGACGTGAAAACCGGCATCATCACCTACAAGATCGCCGCGCACGCCGCCGACCTTGCCAAGGGCCACCCCGGCGCGCAGATTCGTGACAACGCCTTGTCCAAGGCGCGTTTCGAGTTCCGTTGGGAAGACCAGTTCAACCTGGGCCTGGACCCGGACACTGCCCGTGCCTTCCACGACGAGACCCTGCCGAAGGAATCGGCCAAGGTCGCGCACTTCTGCTCGATGTGCGGGCCGAAGTTCTGCTCGATGAAGATCACCCAGGAAGTGCGTGAATACGCCGCCAGGATCGAGACCGTGGACGTGTCGGTCGAAGAAGGCATGCGCGAGCAGGCCGAGCGGTTCCGCCAGGAAGGCAGCCAGCTGTACCACAAAGTGTAAAAGCGCCGTTTCTCCACTGTGGGAGCGGGCTTGTCCCGCGAACGCGTCAGCTGCGCCAACGCGTTTGGCAGGCCTGACGCCTTCGCGGGGCAAGCCCGCTCCCTCAGTGGGTCGGCGAAACCCTATCAATCCTTCTGGCGAACATAACAATGACCACCCCCAGCCAATTTTCCCCCGACCACCCGATCCCCCCCCACCAGCGCATCTTCGGTGCCCGCGACCTGTTCTCGCTGTGGTTCTCCCTCGGCATCGGCCTGATGGTGCTGCAGGTCGGCGCCATGCTGGCCCCCGGTCTGGGCCTGGCGGGCGCAGTGCTGGCCATCGCACTGGGCACCGGCGTGGGCGTGCTGTTGCTGGGGGCTGCCGGTGTGATCGGTAGCGACACCGGCCTGTCGGCCATGGGCACCCTGAAACTCAGCCTGGGCGGCCACGGCGCGCGCCTGTCGGCGCTGCTCAACCTGCTGCAACTGGTCGGCTGGGGCGCGTTCGAGATCATTGTCATGCGCGATGCTGCCAGCCTGCTGGGCGCGCGCGCCTTCGGCGAAGGCAGTGCCTGGAACAGCCCGATGCTTTGGACCCTGTGCTTCGGTGCCCTGGCCACCTTGCTGGCAGTGAGCGGGCCACTGGCCTTCGTGCGCAAGGTACTGCGCGCCTGGGGTATCTGGTTGCTGCTGGGTGCTTGCGTCTGGCTGACCTGGAACCTGTTCGCCAAAGCTGACCTGGCTGATCTGTGGAACCGCGCCGGGGACGGCTCGATGTCGCTGGCGGTGGGCTTCGACATCGTCATTGCCATGCCCCTGTCGTGGCTCCCGCTGATCGCCGACTACTCGCGCTTCGCCCGCAACGGCAAGCATGTATTTGGCGGTACGGTGGTGGGCTACTTTATCGGCAACACCTGGCTGATGAGCCTGGGCGTGGCTTACACCCTGGCCTTCGCTGCCAATGGCGAGGTCAATGCCCTGCTGCTGGCCCTGGCGGCCGCCGGCATGGGTATTCCGCTGTTGCTGATTTTGCTGGACGAGTCGGAAAAGGCCTTTGCCGACATCCATTCGGCGGCCGTGTCCACCGGTGTGCTGGTGCCGGTGAAGGTCGAGCACCTGGCCTTGGCCATTGGCGTGCTGTGCACCCTGATCGCTTTGCTGGCGCCGCTGGCCCAGTACGAGAACTTCCTGCTACTGATCGGCTCGGTGTTCGCGCCGCTGTTCGGCGTGGTGCTGATGGACCACTACGTGGTGCGTCGCCGTCGCCTGCCGGCCCAGGTGGGTGGTTTGCACTGGCAGGCGCTGCTGGCCTGGGTGGTGGGGGTGGCGGCTTACCATGTCATCGCTACACAGGCGCCGGACTTCGGGGCGACCCTGCCGGCACTGGTGCTGGCAGGGCTACTGCACGGGCTGCTGAGCCTCAGCCGCGGCCGGGAAACAGTTCAGGCTTGAGCACGCCATTCAGGCGTGGGTAGGGGATCTTCAGCTCCACGTGGCCCATGGAATAGGGCGCGATGGCGTAGACCTCATACTTGACCACGACTGCGCCGTACGTCAGGGCGATGTGCGGCGATTTCTTGAACGGCCAGGTTTTGACGAACTCGGCGTCCTTGTCCATGCCCACGCTCATCAGCCAGGCCCGGTGCGACTCCTCGACGGTTTTCCAGAAGGTGTCTTCCTGGCCGGGCACCAGCATGTCCTGCAGGGTCAGCACCTTGTCCAGCTTTCGCGAATAGTTGATGAAGCCACGCCCCGGCATGCCGTGGGCGCCACCGCTGTCCAGGTAGCTGGACAATTCGATGATCACCAGCCCGTCATGCTGCTCGCGTACTTTGGCTTGCAGGTAGCTGCTGTTACGTTTGTCGGCACTGGCCAGGTATTGCTGCTCGTAGGCCTGCAGGGTGCTCGGCGCGGTGCCATGCTGATTGTCTTCGGTCAGTTGCAGCAGGCGTTTTTCGACGATGGCGTCCAGCTTTGGCAAGGCCGGGAAGTGGACCATGTCGATGTTCACCAACGGGCAGTCGCTTTCGCTGCAGCCGGGTTTCACGTGCTCCCAGGCGTCGCGCTTGACCTCGAGCGGGGCCCGGTAGTTGGGCGTGAACAGGCTCTGGCAGGCGCCCAGAGCGAGTGCCAGCACAGCCACGGAAGTCAGTTTGACAAGTGTCATGATGATCCTTGCAGAACAGGGAAAAGTCGGCCTTTGACCGTCTGCGCGGCCTTCAGTTCGCCACTAAGCTAACAGAGTGAAGACCTGCTGTCCCGAGTGCGCCAGCGGTTGGCGGAAAGGGATGAAACCGGCAGGCGTGCAGAGTAGGATGGCGCGATGCAGTAACCAGGCGGTTGATGTAGCAACGAGGATTTCCATGTCAGACACATTGAATTCGGTGCCCAAGGCGGTCGAGATCGTCAAGCGGGCCAACTGTTTCCAGGGCTTCTACAAGCTCGACAAGGTGCACCTGCGCCACGAGCTGTTTGCCGGAGGCATGGGCCGCGAGATCAGCCGCGAACTGTTCGTGCGCCACGATGCAGTGTGTGTACTGCCTTACGACCCGTTGCGTGATGAAGTGGTGCTGATCGAGCAGTTTCGCGTTGGCGCCATGGGCAAGATCGATAACCCCTGGCTGATCGAGATGGTCGCCGGGCTGATCGACAAGGACGAACAACCCGAAGAAGTCGCTCACCGCGAAGCCGAAGAAGAAGCTGGCCTGACGTTCACTGCACTGTGGCCGATGACCCGCTACTTCCCGTCGCCCGGCGGCAGTGACGAATACGTTCATCTGTTCCTTGGCCGGTGCAGCAGCGAGGGGGCGGGCGGCCTTCATGGCCTGGAAGAAGAGGGCGAAGACATTCGCGTGCGCGTGTGGTCGTTCGAGGACGCCTTGCAGGCCGTGCGCGACGGGCGTATCTGCAACGCGGCGACCATCATCGGCCTGCAATGGCTGGCGCTGAACCGCGACGAAGTACGAGGTATGTGGAAGTGAATTTGCTGCGCGAGCGCTATCGAGTCGATCTGGTCGGGCTGCAGGCAGCCTGCGAGGCCAACTACGCCCGGCTGATGCGCCTGTTGCCCGACATGCGCACCACCCAGAGCTCGCGCCGTATCGGCATGACCCAGGGTGACCAGATGCTCGGTGTGCTGGTGCTCGACGTGGTGCTGGCCTGCCCGTACACCACCACCCTGCATGTACGCCAAGAGCACAGCCTGCCGTGGCTGCCTGTGCCGCACCTGGAAGTGCAGGTGTACCACGATGCGCGCATGGCCGAAGTGGTCAGTGCCGAACACACGCGGCGCCTGCGCAGCATCTATCCGTACCCTAACGAGGCCATGCATCAGCCGGACGAAAAGGCCCAGCTCAACCTGTTCCTCGGTGAATGGTTGAGCCATTGCCTGGCTTGCGGTCACGAACTGGCAAGTGTTCGCTGACATGCAGCCAGACCTGACGCGCCCTGTGCATGTGGTGCAACTGACCGACGCTCACCTTTTCGCCGATCCGGCCGGCAGCATGTTGGGCCTTAAAACCCGTGACAGCCTGGGCCATGTGGTGGCCCAGGTGCAGCGTGAGCAACCGCTTGTCGACTTGCTGCTGTGTACGGGCGACCTGTCCCAGGATGCCAGTGTTGCCTCTTATGAAGCGTTTCGTGAGCTGACCGCGCCATTTGCCGTGCCCACCCGCTGGTTGCCGGGCAACCATGACGAAGCCCGGGTCATGGCCGAAGTGGCCCCGGAGCTGCTGCAGGCGGTAACCGATATCGGCGCCTGGCGTATTGTCATGCTCAACACGGCAGTGCATGGCGCGACACATGGCCTGCTGGAGGATGACCAGCTGGCCGTGCTGCAAGCCGCGCTGAAAGGGGCGGGCGAGCGCCATTGCCTGGTGTGTTTCCACCATCAGCCGGTAGACATCGGCTGCGCCTGGATCGCGCCGATCGGCTTGCGCAACGCCCAGGCACTGTTCGATATCGTCGAGGCTTATCCACAGGTGCGGGCGTTGCTGTGGGGGCATGTGCATCAGGAATGGGATGAAGTACGTGATGGCCGGCGCCTGCTGGCTACGCCGTCGACCTGCATTCAGTTCGCGGCGCGCAGTGAGGATTTCCAGGTGAGCGAAGAGCCGCCTGGTTACCGCTGGTTGCGCCTGCATGCTGATGGGCGGCTGGAGACCGGGGTGGAGCGGGCGCTGGATTTCAAGGTTGCTCTCGATTTCGATAGTCCAGGATATTGAAGAACTTGGGGCGCGGAGCGGCCCCGGCTCTCTTGAAGAAATTGTTGCGAAACCCGTGACACTGCGTCAAAACCCGGCGAACGCGCTACACTGCGCGTCCCTGCGCCCGCATCATCAGGCGCAACGCCACAGTTTCCGGGGGCAGCATGTCGGGTTCCATCCTCTATATCCATGGCTTCAACAGCTCGCCGCTTTCCACCAAGGCGCGCCAGCTCGAGGCTGTGATGCAGCAACTGGGGCTGTCGGCCCAGCTACGCGTGCCAGCCTTGCACCACCACCCGCGCCAGGCCATCGCCCAGCTCGAAGCGGCTATCGCAGAACTCGGTGCGCCATTACTGGTGGGCAGCTCGCTCGGCGGCTACTATGCCACCCATCTGGCCGAGCGCTATGGCCTGAAAGCGCTGCTGGTCAACCCGGCGGTAACCCCGCACAAGCATTTCGACGGTTACCTGGGCACCCAGCGCAATCATTACAGTGGTGAAACCTGGGAGCTGACCCACGATCACGTGAAGGCCCTGGCCGAGCTGGAAGTACCGGCCCCGGTCGATGCCAGCCGCTATCAAGTGTGGCTGCAGACCGCCGATGAAACCCTGGACTATCGCCACGCCGAGCACTATTACCGTGCCTGTGCCCTGCGCATCCAGGCCGGTGGCGACCACAGCTTCCAGGGCTTCGCCCAGCACCTGCCGGCACTGCTGGCCTTCGCCGGCATTGCCCGCGGGCAGTATGCGGCGCTCGACTTTTCTGTATTTTGACTTTTTTGCATTCACCAGACTGACGAAGAGACCCTATGGCCAATCCCAGCGCTAGCGCCTATAACGCAGACGCCATCGAAGTCCTCTCGGGCCTTGACCCGGTCCGCAAGCGGCCGGGCATGTACACCGATACCAGCCGCCCCAATCACCTGGCCCAGGAAGTCATCGACAACAGCGTCGACGAAGCCCTGGCTGGCCACGCCCGTTCGGTGCAGGTCATCCTGCATGCCGACCACTCGCTGGAAGTCAGCGACGATGGCCGCGGCATGCCCGTGGACATCCACCCGGAAGAGGGGGTGTCCGGGGTCGAGCTGATCCTCACCAAGCTGCACGCCGGCGGCAAGTTCTCCAACAAGAACTACCAGTTCTCCGGTGGTTTGCACGGTGTGGGTATTTCGGTGGTCAACGCCCTGTCGACCCAGGTGCGTGTGCGCGTCAAGCGCGACGGCAACGAATACCAGATGACCTTTGCCGATGGCTTCAAGGCCAGCGAGCTGGAGGTGGTCGGTTCGGTCGGCAAGCGCAACACCGGCACCAGCGTCTACTTCAGCCCTGACCCGAAGTACTTCGATTCGCCCAAGTTCTCCATCAGCCGCCTCAAGCATGTGCTCAAGGCCAAGGCCGTGCTGTGCCCGGGCCTGCTGGTCAGCTTCGAGGACAAGGCCAGCGGCGAAAAGGTCGAGTGGCACTATGAGGACGGCTTGCGCTCTTACCTGGTCGATTCGGTCAACGAGTTCCAGCGCCTGCCCGACGAGCCGTTCTGCGGCAGCTTGGCCGGTAACAAGGAAGCCGTTGACTGGGCCTTGTTGTGGTTGCCAGAGGGCGGCGACAGCATCCAGGAAAGCTATGTCAACCTGATTCCGACCGCCCAGGGCGGTACCCACGTCAACGGCCTGCGCCAGGGGCTGCTGGATGCCATGCGCGAGTTCTGCGAGTTCCGCAACCTGCTGCCGCGTGGGGTGAAGCTGGCACCGGAAGACGTCTGGGAACGCATCACCTTCGTGCTGTCGATGAAGATGCAGGACCCGCAGTTCTCCGGGCAGACCAAAGAGCGTCTGTCTTCGCGTGAAGCGGCAGCGTTCGTTTCCGGCGTGGTCAAGGACGCCTTCAGCCTGTGGCTCAACGCCCACCCCGAGCTGGGCATGCAGCTGGCCGAGCTGGCCATCAGCAATGCCGGACGTCGCCTCAAGGCCAGCAAGAAGGTCGAGCGCAAGCGCATCACTCAGGGCCCGGCATTGCCCGGCAAGCTGGCCGATTGTGCCGGCCAGGACCCGATGCGTGCAGAGCTGTTCCTGGTCGAGGGTGACTCGGCCGGTGGCTCGGCCAAGCAGGCGCGGGACAAGGAGTTCCAGGCGATCCTGCCGCTGCGCGGCAAGATCCTCAACACCTGGGAAGTGGACGGTGGCGAAGTCCTGGCCAGCCAGGAGGTGCATAATATTGCCGTGGCCATTGGCGTTGACCCCGGTGCCACCGACCTTGCGCAGCTGCGCTACGGCAAAATCTGCATCCTCGCCGACGCCGACTCTGACGGCCTGCACATTGCCACGTTGCTGTGCGCGCTGTTCGTTCAGCACTTCCGGGCGCTGGTCGAGGCCGGGCACGTGTATGTGGCCATGCCGCCGCTGTACCGCATCGACCTGGGCAAGGAAATCTACTACGCCCTCGACGAAGCCGAGCGTGACGGCATCCTCGATCGCCTGGTGGCCGAGAAGAAGCGCGGCAAGCCGCAGGTCACCCGCTTCAAGGGCCTGGGCGAGATGAACCCGCCACAGCTGCGCGAAACCACCATGGACCCGAACACCCGGCGCCTGGTGCAGTTGACCCTGGATGACGTGCAGGCCACCTGCGAGCTGATGGACAAGCTGCTGGCCAAGAAGCGCGCCGGCGACCGCAAGAGCTGGCTGGAAACCAAAGGCAACCTGGCTGAGGTCATGGTTTGATTCGGCAGTTTCTTGCCGTTTGCCTTGCGCTGGTTGCCCTGCCAAGCCTGGCGGGCAACTGGCCGGAGCTGAAGCTCAGTGCCGAACACCCGGTCGAAGGCATGCGCGGTGGCAACCTTTCGGGCCTGGTGGAATGCCGGGGCGGGCTGTGGGGCGTGTCCGATCGCGACGACGACCGTATCTACCGCTTTGACCAGCAAAACCCGACCTGGCGCGCACAACCGCTGACCTTTACCCCGCCATCGCCACCGGAAAGCGGGCTGCCGTGGGGTCTGAAGTCGCGCAACTGGGCGGCGTCGTACATTCGCGGAGGCGAGCTGGACTTCGAGGGCATCACCTGTGATCAGGCGGGTAACCTCTACCTGGCCAGTGAAGCCCATGCCGCCGTTTTGCAGTTGCCCGTGGACGGCGAACCGGACTGGTTGAAAATCGACCCGGCCATGGTTCGCCAGGCCCGCGCCAGCGGCATGCTGTTGAACTTCAATGCACTGTTCGAAGGCTTGGCTATCAACCCGGCGGGCGACCGCCTGTGGCTGGCCGCCGAGCGCGAACGGCGTGGCCTGGTAGCCATCGAACGCCAGCAATCGGTATGGACTTGCGGGCGCAGCTGTGTGCTGTTGAGCGAGGCCGGGGTCGAGATGCAGCCGGCGCAAATGCCCGATGCCCGAGCGCTTTCGCGTGATTTTTCCGACCTGGCCTGGTTCGAGGGCAAGCTGTTTACGCTCGAACGCAACGCCTACCGGGTGTGCCGGCGTGATGTCGATAGCGGCAAGGTCGAGCGCTGCTGGTCGTTTGCAGCAGATGCCCTGGTGGAGTCGCGCCGCTACGCACAACCGTTCGGACTGGCTGAAGCGCTGGTAATCGATGCCAAGGGCGCTTGGATTGGCCTGGACAACAACAACGGTGCCCGTGCCGATGGCGAAACCCGCCCGATCGTCTGGCGCTTCGATGCGCCGGAAGGCGGCTGGAGCGCCAAGCCATGAGCCAGACGCCGGGCAAGCGCGCGGGCAGGGTGCTGATGGTTGTCGCCTGGGCGGCGGCACTGTTTCTTGCTACGCGTTTTTTCGGCCAGTGGGAAGACAGCCAGCGTAACCCCAATACCCAGGTGCAGTCCGAGCATGGCGAAGGCTTTATCGAGGTGCGGCTGTTGAGCAATGGCCAGGGCCATTTCGTGGTGGATGGTGCCATCAATGGCCAGGTCGTGCATTTCATGCTCGACACCGGCGCTACCGACGTGGCCATCCCCGAGGCATTGGCCCGGGACCTGAACCTGGAGCGGGGCAGCCCGGTCCTGCTCAGCACCGCCAACGGGCGCACCGAGGGCTACCGCACACGCCTGGCCAGCCTGCAACTGGGCGACATCCGCCTGCAGGGCGTACGCGCAATCGTGGTGCGAGGCCTGGACGGGCCAACTGTATTGCTGGGCATGAGTGCCCTGAAACAACTTGAATTTACCCAGCGCGGCGGCACCATGCTACTGCGCCAGAACCTGAAATGACGAGGCCCGCATGAGCGACTCACTGGAACTCAGCCTGGACGGCGTAGAACGCCGCTCGCTGGCTGACTTCACCGAACAGGCCTACCTCAACTATTCCATGTACGTGATCATGGACCGCGCCTTGCCGCATATCGGCGACGGCTTGAAGCCGGTGCAGCGACGCATCGTCTACGCCATGAGCGAGTTGGGGCTTGATGCCGATGCCAAGCACAAGAAGTCGGCGCGTACCGTCGGTGACGTGCTCGGTAAGTTCCACCCCCACGGCGACTCGGCCTGCTACGAGGCCATGGTGCTGATGGCGCAGCCGTTCAGCTACCGCTACACCCTGGTCGACGGCCAGGGCAACTGGGGGGCGCCGGACGATCCGAAGTCGTTCGCCGCCATGCGTTACACCGAGGCGCGCTTGTCGCGCTACGCCGAAGTGCTGCTGAGTGAAGTCGGCCAGGGCACCGTCGACTGGGTGCCGAACTTTGACGGCACTCTGCAGGAGCCGGCCGTGCTGCCCGCGCGCCTGCCCAACATCCTGCTCAACGGCACCACCGGTATCGCCGTGGGGATGGCCACCGACGTACCGCCGCACAACCTGCGTGAAGTGGCCAGCGCCTGTGTGCGCCTGCTCGACGAGCCAAAGGCCACCATCGAGCAGCTGTGCGAGCACATTCAGGGGCCGGACTACCCGACAGAGGCCGAGATTGTCACGCCTCGGGCGGAAATCCTCAAAATGTACGAGAGCGGCCGTGGCTCGATCCGCATGCGTGCCGTGTACCGCGTCGAAGATGGCGATATCGTCGTCACCGCGCTGCCGCATCAGGTTTCCGGGGCCAAGGTGCTGGAGCAGATCGCCGCGCAGATGCAGGCCAAGAAGCTGCCGATGGTCGCCGACCTGCGTGACGAGTCGGACCACGAGAACCCGTGCCGTATCGTCATCATCCCACGGTCCAACCGCGTGGATGCCGACGAGCTGATGCAGCACCTGTTCGCCACCACCGACCTGGAAAGCAGCTACCGGGTGAACGTGAACATCATCGGCCTCGACGGTCGGCCGCAGTTGAAGAACCTGCGTGCCATCCTGGTGGAGTGGCTGGAGTTCCGTACCAACACGGTTCGCCGCCGCTTGCAGCACCGCCTGGACAAGGTCGAGAAGCGTCTGCACCTGTTGGACGGTTTGCTCACCGCGTTCCTCAACCTGGATGAAGTGATCCATATCATCCGTACCGAAGAGCACCCCAAGCAGGCGCTGATCGAGCGCTTCGAGCTGACCGAGATTCAGGCTGACTACATCCTCGAGACCCGCCTGCGGCAGCTGGCACGCCTTGAAGAGATGAAGATCCGCGGCGAGCAGGACGAGCTGCTGAAGGAGCAAGCCAAGCTGCAGGCCTTGCTGGGTAGCGAGGCCAAACTGCGCAAGCTGGTGCGTAGCGAACTGATCAAGGATGCCGAAACCTACGGCGACGACCGCCGCTCGCCGATTGTCGAGCGCGCCGAAGCCAAGGCACTGTCGGAAAACGAACTGATGCCGACCGAGCCGGTTACCGTGGTGCTGTCGGAGAAGGGCTGGGTGCGTTGTGCCAAAGGCCACGATATCGACGCTACCGGCCTTTCCTACAAGGCCGGCGACGGCTTCAAGGCCGCTGCGGCCGGGCGTTCCAACCAGTTTGCCGTGCTGATCGACTCCACCGGCCGCAGCTACTCGCTGGCCGCTCACAGCCTGCCCTCGGCGCGTGGCCAGGGCGAGCCGTTGACGGGTCGCCTGACGCCGCCACCGGGGGCGACTTTCGAATGCGTGCTGCTGCCTGATGACGATGCACTTTATGTGGTGGCATCGGATGCCGGTTACGGCTTTGTGGTCAAGGGCGAAGACTTGCAGGCCAAGAACAAGGCCGGCAAGGGCTTGCTCAGCCTGCCCAACGGCGCCAAGGTCATGACCCCGCGCCCGGTGGCCGACCGCGAGCAGGACTGGCTGGCGGCAGTCACCACCGAGGGCCGCTTGTTGGTATTCAAGGTCAGCGACTTGCCGCAGCTGGGTAAAGGCAAGGGCAACAAGATCATTGGCGTGCCGGGCGACCGGGTGGCCAGCCGTGAAGAATTTGTCACCGATCTGGCCGTGATTCCCGAAGGTGCAACCCTTGTATTGCAAGCCGGCAAGCGTACCCTATCTCTGAAAGCGGACGACCTGGAGCATTACAAGGGCGAGCGCGGACGGCGGGGCAGCAAGCTGCCACGCGGCTTCCAGCGCGTCGATGGGTTGCAGGTGGAAGTACCGGCTTAACCGGTAGAAATGTCTGGAACGGCAATTTCAGCGCCGTTCCGGGCAGAAATGCTGGAGTCGGACGGTTATTTCGCGGATGATATGGCCCTTGCGGTGCCGACGTAGTCGTGTGCCCGTTTGAATCTATATGTATCACTGCGGTGTGCCTGAAGGCGACCGCCTGGATGGGATGATGAAATTTCTGCGCCTTCCATTTGCGCTGTTGATGACTGGCCTGCTGGGCCTTGGCGGGTGCACCATGCATCAGCCGGTTGCCCTGTACCAGCTCGACAGTGGTGATCCTGGCCAGCCTTCGCAAAGTGCAGGCATGGCCGTGGTACTCGGCCCGGTATCGGTTGCCGATTACCTGCAGCGCGAGACGTTCCTGCAACGTCAGGCCGATGGCAGCCTGAGCGCAGCGACCGACGGTCGCTGGGCGGGCAGCCTTTCGTCGGATATCGACCAACTGCTGGTGCGTCAGCTTGCCTGGCGCCTGGACAGCCAGCGCGTGGTGTTGGCTCCGGCAACCGCTGGTTTCAGCCCGGATGTACAAGTGCTGTTGTCGATCACCCGCCTGGACTCGGGCAAAAACCAGCCGGCCATTCTCGATGCCCAATGGCGTCTGCTGGACCGCCGTGGCCATGTGCGTGACAACCGCATCATTCACCTTGAGCAGCCGCACGAGGGTAGCGAGTCGTCGCAGGTGCAGGCCCAGGGCCAACTGCTGCAAAAGCTGGCTGAGCAGCTGAGCGCGGCGGTGAAGCCACTGGCCAACCAGCCGGCAATTGCCGAAGAATCGCCTAAAAAGCCTGCAGCGCCGGTGCAAGTGAAGAAGACGCCGGAGAAGTCCAAGATCCCGATGGCTTCGCCGATTCGTACCGATATGGAAGTTTATCGGTTCTGATCAAGCCGCCAGCTACAAAAAAGCCCGCATATTTGCGGGCTTTTTCATATCTGCTGTTTTTCGCTATCAGTGCTGACCTCTTCGCGGGTTTACCCGCGAAGAGGCCACCTCGGTATCAGGCCCTGCGTTCGTGCATCCGCGCCAACTGCCGCTCCAGCATCGACGGGTAAGGCTCCATCAAGCGCTCCACGCAGCAGGCACCCTCAGGGCTGGCAATCGGGCGAATACGCGCACGCTGGCGAATCAGCGCGTCATCGCTGATTTGCCGCTCCACCAGCAACAGGTTGCGGCTGTGCTGCGACAGCGCCAGGGCATCCTGGGCCTTTTCGGCCATGAGCAGGTCCACCATCTCCAGCCCTTGCAGGTCGTTGCCCAGAGCCAGGCCCAGCTGTAGCTGCAGTGTGATGCCGCTGTCGGCCACTTCAATCTGCAGGGCGTGGCCCAGGGCGCGCAACAGCTCGCCGCAGCAGATGGCATTGGTCAGGTAGTCTTCGCCGCACTCGCGGCTGTGGAACAGCACCAGGGTGCTGCCATCGTTCAGCGTGTGGGTTTCACCGTCGTAGAGCGAAGCCGCGTGCTCCAGGCAATCGCGGTAGCGTTCGGTCAGCTCGGTGAGGCGTGTGCGTGGCAAGCGGCGCAACTGCTCCTGCGAGCCCAGTTGCACGGCAAGGACGGCGCTGTACTGCGGTTCGTCAGACTCAACCACTGCAGCGGCCTTGGGCGCACTGTCGTCGTCCAGCAGGCCGGCGAAGGCATCGTCGTCATCCTCGTCTTCCACCGCGGCAACCTTGGCGCGTGGTGCGGCCTTGGGGGGCGGTGAAGCCTCGTGCAGGTCGTCGTATTGCGCGTCGTCCTCTTCCTCCAGCTCGGGCTCTGGCGGTGGCGGCGGGGCCAGGCGCGCATGCAGCTGGCGGGCGATATCGCCGATCTCGTCCTGACGGTCGGTGGCCGGGGTGTAGGGTTGCGGGTCGCGCAGCCATACCCGCAACTGCAGCAGCGGCAGGGTAATGAAACGGCCCTGGCGCAGGCTCAGGGTCAAGGCGAGCACCAGCAGGATAGCGGCCAGGATGCCCATGCTCTGCAGGCTGATCAGCATCGGCTGCTGGAACTGGCTCATGTCCAGGCTTATGCGCAGTTGCCCGGCAGTGACGTCCTGGAAGGTGATCTTGGTCTGGTACAAGCCCTCGGCCTCACCCAGCAGGCTGTTGCGCGGGCGCTGGCCGGCTTCGGCGAGGATACGGTTGTCCACACTGTAGATCGCCGCATGGGCCACCAGCGGGTTTTTCACCAGATTACCCAGCAGCACGTTGAGGCTGAGGATGTCGTTTGACACCAGCAGCTCGGTTGCCGACGTGGCCGTCTGGGTGGTCAGGCTCTGGCCCAAGGCATCGGCCTGCTCATGCATGGCCTGCTTGAACTGCAGGCCCATGACGCAGGCGTAGATCACCAGCGCCAGCGCCACCAGGAAGATGTTGGTGCAGGCGATGCGCAGTGCCAGCGGCACGCGACGTTGACTCAGGGCACGATAGATCATCAGGAAGAAGTTGTCTGGTTTGACGGGCGTGGGCCGGTTCACTGAGCTCGGCTCTTAATGGCATGAAAGTGGGGGGAGTATAGCGACCCGGGTTTTGTCGGCAAAGTATCGTTGGCGCCCGATGGTCACGGAAAATCGGTAGAATGCGCATTTTTCATCGAAGTCGGAGCCAGGTTGTGCGCGAAATCGTCCTGATCAACATCACCGGTGAGGACCGTCCCGGTCTCACTGCGGCTATCACCGGCGTCCTGCTGCAGGGCGGTGTGAGCATCCTCGACATCGGCCTGGCGGTCATGCACGGCACCTTGTCGTTCGGCATTCTGGTCGATATCCCGGACAACGAAGTGGCTACCGCGCTGCTGCAAAGCGTGCAGGCCAAGGCTCACGAGCTGAATTTGCAGGCCCGCTACACGCCGATTTCCGAGGCAGACTACCAGCACTGGGCCGACGGCCAGGGTGAAGCGCGCCACATCGTGACCCTGCTCAGCCGCAAGATCACCCCAGAGCAATTGCAGCGTGTGAGTGCGGTGATCAGCGAGTACGGCCTGACCATCGAGCGCATCGAACGCCTGTCGGCCCGGGTAGCGCTGGACGCCGAAACCGAAAAGGGCAAGGCGGCCATCGAGATTTCCGTGCGTGGCGTGCCGAGTGACGCCCAGGCCCTGCGGGCTGACTTCTTCGCCCTGGCTGAAGCGCTGAGCGTCGACATCGCCTTCCAGAAGGACGACCTGTTCCGTCGCAACCGCCGTCTGGCGGTGTTCGACATGGACTCCACGCTGATCGAGGCCGAAGTCATCGATGAGTTGGCCAAGGCGGCCGGCGTGGGTGAGCAGGTGGCGGCCATCACCGAGCGTGCCATGCGCGGCGAGCTGGACTTCCGCGCCAGTTTCAAGGAGCGCATGGCGCTGCTCAAGGGCCTGGATGTGGGCGTGCTGGACGAAATCGGGGCTTCGCTGCGCCTGACCGAGGGCGCCGAAAACCTGTTCGCAGAACTCAAGCGCCTGGGTTACAAGACTGCGATCCTGTCGGGTGGCTTTACCTACTTTGCCCGCCAGGTGCAGGCGCGTCTGGGTATCGACTACGTATTCGCGAACGAACTGGAAGTGGTCGACGGCAAGGTGACCGGCGTGGCGGTCGAGCCGATCGTCGATGCCCAGCGTAAGGCCGAGCTGTTGCAGAAGCTGGCCAGTGAAGAAGGTTTGCAGCTGGAGCAGACCATTGCCGTGGGTGACGGTGCCAACGACCTGCCAATGCTGTCGTTGGCCGGGTTGGGCGTGGCGTTCCGCGCCAAGCCCCTGGTGCGCCAGTCGGCCAAGCAGGCCATCTCCACCTTGGGGCTGGATGGTGTGCTGTACCTGCTGGGCCTGCGCGACCGCGACGCCCGCGGTTGACCTGGGAGTCTGGGGCTGCAAAGCCCCAATAAAAAGGCCCTGCTCATGCAGGGCCTTTTTCATGCGGCTTGAGTCAAGCCTGTGCAGGCTCTGCCAACAGTTGCCCCATGCGCACTGCGGAACCAGCGCCCAGGTTTTCAGCCCATTTCACCTGCTCTGGTCCGAACAGCACGATGGCGGTCGAGCCCAGCTTGAAGCGGCCCAGCTCGGCACCTTTCTCCAGGTGGATCGGCGCACGACTGGCTTCGTCGTAACGGAAAGTCTTCAGTTCACGCTTGGGTGGCGTTACCAGCCCGGCCCACACGGTCTCGATCGAGGCCACGATCATTGCACCCACCAACACCACGGCCATCGGCCCGCGTTCGGTGTCGAACAGGCAGACCACGCGCTCGTTGCGGGCGAACAGCTCGGGAACGTTCTCTGCGGTGGTCTGGTTGACCGAGAACAGACGGCCCGGCACGTAGACCATTTCGCGCAGGGTGCCGGCCAGCGGCATGTGCACGCGGTGGTAATCCTTGGGCGACAGGTAGATGGTGGCGAACTCGCCGCCCATGAACGGCGCGGCCATGGCCGGATCACCGCCCAGCAGCTCTTGCGCGCTGAAACCGTGGCCCTTGGCCTGGAAGATGCGGCCATGCTCGATCGGGCCGAGCTGGCTGACAGCACCGTCGGCCGGGCACAGGATGGCACCTGGTGTTTCGTCCAGCGGGCGCGCACCCGGTTTCAGGGCGCGGGTGAAGAACGCATTGAAGTGCTCGTAGGCGCTCAAGTCCTCGACCAGGGCTTCGGACATGTTGACCTGGTAGCGCTTGGCGAACCAGGCGGTGAAGGCGTTCTTGAACCAGCGCGCGCGGCACTCGGCAACGCAGCCGGCCAACCGCGACAGCAGGTGGTGCGGCAGCAGGTACTGGCTGATGATGAACAGACGGGATTTCATGCAGGTTCCTTAAACGTCTACAGGCGTGTCCGGGTGGTTGCCCCATTCGCTCCACGAGCCGGCATAGGCCTTGACGCGTGGGTAGCCGAGGGCCTTGGCCACCAGATAAGTGAAACCGGAGCGGCGATGGGTCTGGCAGTGGGTGATCACTTCCTTGTCAGGGGTGATGCCCAGGTGCTCGAGGACTTCTTTGATGTCCTTGCGAATGCGCAGGTGGTCGTTGAGATCCATGCCGGCGGTCCACTCGAAGTTGATCGCACCGGGGATATGGCCACCCTTGGCTGCCAGCACTTTCTCGCCGTTGAATTCCTGCGGGCCGCGCGCGTCCCAGATGACCAGGTCATCGGCGCCCAGGCGGCTTTGCAGGTACTCGCGGGTGGCGGTGGGCGCGTTGTCGATACGCAGGTGCACCGGAGTGTTGCCGTTGGCGGGCACTTCGGTGGTCAGCTTGTCTGCTGGCCAGGCCTGGATGCCGCCATTGAGGTAGTGGTAATGCTTATGGCCGATCACGTCGAGCAGCCAGATGAAACGCCCGGCCCAGCCGCCGCCTTCATCGTCATACACCACATACACGGCGTCGTTGCGGTGGCCGAGTTCGCTGAACAGTTTTTCCAGGTCACCCAGCGCAGGCAGCAGGCCGGGCGCAGGAGGCTGGCCAAGCTGGGTACGCTTGCCTTCGACAAAGCGTGCGCCGGGGATATGCCCGCTGACATAGCGGTTGGCGCTGCTCAGGTCGACCAGGATCAGCTGGGGCGAATCCAGGCGTGGCAGCAGGTCCGCGGCTTCGATCACCAGGGGCAAGCCGGAAAAGTCAGTCATCCACGGTCTCCAGTGTGGAAAGAGGGGCGATTGTAGCGCAAGGCTCAGCCCTTGCGGTTGGCAAACACCGACAGCGCCCGCTCGGTACATTGCGCGGTCTTGCCGAAGGCCTGCACGCTGATGTCGGCCAAAGGCCGGCAGCCTTGGTCGGCCACCATCAGCATCAGCACCTGGTCGTTCACCGCCAGCGAGCGTAGCAGCACATGCTCGCTGCGGAACAGTGCACGCAGGGGCGCGGGTAACAGTGCCGAGAACTGGGTGTGGTTTTCCGGGGTGATGCGCAATTGCCCTGCCTGGGCCAGCAGCTTTTGCAGCAGTTTGTTCTGCGACACTTGGAGGGCCATGGCGCCAGCCTCCTTGGGCAGGCCGGCAAGTTGCTGCACGCGCAGGTAGTCGCTGGCTTTGTCCAGGCTCAGCAGCAGGATGCGTTGCATGCCGCAGGCCTGCAGGGCTTCGAGGGCCTGGGTGGCCAAGTGTACGGTGTTGGTGAACGGGCTAGGCTGGGCCAGCAGGTGCTGGCACAGCTTGCGCCAGCGTGCCAGGTCGTCGCTGCTGGGCGGCGGCGGGGCGAGCATGTCCGGGTGCGGGCGGCGCTGGTGCCAGGGCCAGATCAACGCCTCTGCCGGGTGGAACAACGCGTGCCGGGCGTGGCGGCGGGCACTGGCGGCGGCCTGTTGGTGCACTTGCTGCTGCACATCTTCCAGCGAGGTTTGCAGGTACAGCGCAGTCAGCAGCTGCCAGCGCAGCAGGTGCGGGTTGTCCCAGCCAACTTGTGCTGCCAGGGCCAGGTTGTTGGCCAGCAGCACGGTGTTGGCCGGTTGGTTGAACCAGCGGCGCAGGCCGGGCTCGGCGTCCAGGCGGTGTTGCTGGCTGAGCAGGTCTTCGTCGCGGGCGATACTCAGCACCTGAGCCAGTTGCTCGCGCTCTTCCAGCAGCAGGCGGTAACCCTGGGTTACCCACTGCGGCAGGCGCCAGTACTCGGCCATGGTCTGGCACAGCGCCAGGATCCGCACGCCAAACAGTTCTTCCTCGACATGGGCGGCGTCTTCGCCCTTGTGGATAACCCGTAGCTCCCAGGTGTCGAGCAGTTTGGGGTAGGCCAACGCCAGCGGCCAGAGTGGCGACAGGAACAGCAGGCTGCCCCAGTGAATCTCCTGCCACAGCCGTGCCAGGCGGCTGGCGAACAGGCCGCTGGCCTGTTGCGAGGCGTGCTGGCTGATCAGCTGGAACTGGCTGAGTACGGGTGGGATTTCTTCGACGGGCACCGAGGGCAGGCGCTTGAGCAGTTGCTCACTGCGCTCCAGGCCCAGGCGATTAAGGGCGACTTCCAGGCTTTCGGCAGGCTCTGCCTGGCTGGCATTGGTGGGGTGATTGGCTTCGCGCATCACCGACAGCACCAGTGCCGGGCTATCCTGCATCAGTTCGGCGATATCGCGCAGCGAGCGGCGGCTATCGTGGATGGCAGCCATGACCCGGTCGTAGCTGTGCTTCGGCACGGGGATGCGAACACTCTCTAGCAGCTTTACCCAGGCCTCTAGCGTACGTGGGGCCTGAGCGGGCACCTTGGTTTCAATTGGCATTTTGACATCAGTCCGAACTGGCTTTTCGCATTGAGTGGCTATAGTCTGGCGCAGTTCTGCCGATAAGTAGAAGAAGAGTTTTAAAGCTCCCGTCTCTTCCCCTGACCACGACAGCAAGTGCTTTGAACCTATGGCTAAAATTATCGGCATCATCGTCGTATTCGCGAGCGTGCTCGGCGGGTACGTGCTCTCCCACGGCAAGATCGCGGCGCTGATCCAGCCGTTCGAAGTACTGATCATTGGCGGTGCGGCCTTTGGTGCATTCCTGCAGGCCAACCCTGGCCACATGACCATGCACGTCATCAAGAAGTCGATGAAGATGTTCGGCTCGCGCTTCACCCACGCCTACTACCTGGAGGTGCTGGGCCTGGTGTACGAGATCCTCAACAAGAGCCGTCGCGAAGGCATGATGGCCATCGAGGCCGACATCGAGGACGCAGCAGCCAGCCCGATCTTCGCCAAGTACCCGACGGTGCTGGCCGACGAGCGCATGACCGCGTTCGTCTGCGACTACCTGCGCATCATGTCCACCGGCAACATGGCCCCGCACGAGCTCGAAGGCCTGTTCGACATGGAGCTGCTGAGCATGAAGGAAGAGCTGGAGCACCCGTCCCATGCGGTGACCGGTATCGCCGACGGCATGCCTGGCTTCGGTATCGTCGCTGCAGTGCTAGGGATCGTGGTGACCATGGCCTCGCTGGGCGAGGGTGACCAGGCGGCTATCGGCATGCACGTAGGTGCGGCACTGGTCGGTACCTTCTTCGGTATTCTGGCGGCGTACGGCTTCTTTGGCCCGTTGGCCAAGTGCCTGGAGCACGATGCCAAGGAAGAGCTGAACCTTTACGAATCGATCAAGGCTTCGCTGGTTGCCTCGGCCTCGGGCATGCCACCTTCGCTGGCGGTCGAGTTCGGGCGCAAGGTGCTGTACCCCAAGCACCGCCCAAGCTTCTCCGAGCTGGAACAAGCGGTTCGCGGTCGCTGAGTCATGGAGAACAATCAGCCCATCATCGTCAAGCGCGTCAAGCGCTTTGGCGGCGGCCACCACGGTGGTGCCTGGAAAATCGCTTTTGCCGACTTTGCTACGGCAATGATGGCGTTCTTCCTTGTGCTGTGGTTGATGTCCACGGCCACGCCGGAGCAGAAGATCGCCATCGCCGGCTACTTCAAGGACCCGATCGGCTTTTCGGAAAGCGGCACGCCTTATGTCATCGACCTGGGTGGTTCGCCTGAGCTGGCACCGGAAAAAACCATCAATCCGGAAGCCAAATCCGAGCCGATGCCCGAAACCACGACCCAGCTGAACAAAGACCAGGTCGAGACCATGGCCGAGCAGGTCGAGCGTGAGCGTCTGGAGTTGCTGCTGCAAGAGCTGCAGAACAAGGTGGAAGAGAACCCGCAACTGCAGAAGTTCAAGGACCAGATCCTGTTTGAGATCACCCAGGATGGCCTGCGCATCCAGATCATGGATGCCGAGAACCGGCCGATGTTCGACATCGGCAGCGCGCGCCTGCAGCCGTACTTCGAAGATATCCTGCTGGCCATGGCCGACACCATCAAGACGGTGCCGAACAAGATCAGCATCAGCGGCCACACCGATGCCAAGCCGTATGCCGGCACTGGCGAATTCGGCAACTGGGAGCTGTCGGCCAACCGTGCCAATGCCGCACGCCGTGCGCTGGTGGCCGGTGGTTACCCGGACGGGCAGGTGGCGCGGGTGGTGGGCTACGCTTCGTCGTCGCTGTTCGACCGCAAGGACCCGTTCAACCCGGTCAACCGCCGCATCGACATCATCGTGCTGACCAAGAAGGCACAGCGCAATATCGAGGGTGAGCAGGGTGCGCCGGAAGCGCCGGCTGCCGAGCCTGCGCCACCGGCCAGCGGTGCTGCGCCAGGGGCTGCGGCGCCGGCTGCACCAGGGGCAACTGAACAAGCGCCAATGCAGCCGCGTGAGCTGCGCCAAAAGCTGAACATCTTTGAAGATGGCACGCTGAAGATGGATGAGGCCAAAGAGCAGTAAGCCTGCTCGGCCCTTGCAGGCGCGGCGCAAGGCCGCGCCTGCAACTCAATGGCTGTCTTGTGACAGGCTGGCGATGATCGAGCGGTAGCTGTTCATGCGCTGCGGCTTGATGCGCCCTTCGTCCAGTGCCTTGAGCAGCGCACAGCCCGGTTCGCGGTCATGTTTGCAGTCGCGGAAGCGGCAGGTGCCGAACAGGTCGCGGAACTCGATGAAGCCATCTTCCACATCGTCGCGGCTGACATGGCCAAGGCCGAATTCGCGGATGCCCGGCGAGTCGATCAGGTCGCCGCCGTTAGGGAAGTGGTACAGCCGTGCCGTGGTAGTGGTGTGGGTGCCCTGGCCAGACCATTCCGACAGGTCGCCGACACGGGTGTCGGCGTCTGGGAGCAGGCTGTTGACCAGCGACGACTTGCCCACGCCCGACTGGCCGACGAATACGCTGATGTGGCCGTCGAGCTGCTGTTGCAGGCGCTGCATGCCATCACCGTGGTGTGCCGATACCTCCAGCAGTGGGTAGCCCAGTTCGCGGTAAACCTCCAGCAACGCATGCAGGCCAGGGCCGTTCTCGTCGTTGATCAGGTCGGCCTTGTTCAGCAGCAGTAGCGGGCGCAGCCCCGCGTGCTCGGCAGCGACCAGGTAGCGGTCAATCAGGTTCGGGTGGGGCTCCGGGGCCGGGGCAAACACGATCACGATCAGGTCGACGTTGGCTGCCACAGGCTTCAGCTGCCCGTGATTGTTCGGCCGGCACAGCTCGGTGCTGCGCGGCATCTGCGCCACGATCACGCCAATGCCCTGGTTGCCCGCACGCCATACCACGCGGTCACCGGTGACCAGTGCTGGCAGGTTGGCGCGCAGGTGGCAGCGGAACACCTGGCCTGCGGATTCGCCGTCCTGGGCTTCCACCTCTACCTGCACACCGAAGTGCGCGATCACCAGGCCCAGTTGCTCAGGCCCCAGATCGCCGCCTTCCAGTTCCTGCAGCACGTGCTGCTCGCGTTTGGCGGCGCGAGCGGCGCGCTCGCCCTGGATTTTTTCGATCCGCCAGTTCTGGCGGCGATTGAGCTGGCGTTTGGCCATGAAAGTACCGTGAGAGAGGCCCGGCGAGGGGCATTGAAAACGGCAGGCAGTTTAGCACGCCAGGCGTTGGACTTTTCCGCTTACCTTTGTGCAGTGAATGGGCGTGCCTTGGCCACTAGGCTACTATGACGGCCTATACGAGGAGCCCCTACATGCAAAACCCACAGAACCTGATCTGGATCGACCTGGAAATGACCGGCCTGGATCCGGACAGCGACGTCATCATCGAGATGGCGACCATCGTCACCGACAGTGAGCTGAACACCCTGGCCGAAGGGCCGGTGATCGCTATCCATCACAGTGACGAAGTGCTGGCGCGCATGGACGAATGGAACACCCGCACCCACGGTGCTTCGGGCCTGACCCAGCGCGTGCGCGAGAGCAAGGTCAGCATGGCTGAAGCCGAGGCGCAGACCATCGCTTTCCTCGAACAGTGGGTGCCCAAGGGCAAGTCGCCCATCTGCGGCAACAGCATCTGCCAGGACCGCCGCTTCCTCTATCGCCACATGCGCAACCTGGAAAACTACTTCCACTACCGCAACCTGGATGTCTCCACCCTGAAGGAGCTGGCCGCGCGCTGGGCGCCGAATGTGCGTGACAGCTTCAAGAAGGGCAACACCCACCTCGCGCTCGACGACATTCGCGAATCGATCGCCGAGCTGCGCCACTACCGCGAACACTTCATCAAGGTGTGAGCTGAAACGGCGCAGATATTGTATCTGCGCCCCCTTTTGGTGCTTCGAGCAACTGGTTAGACTGCGCGCCTTTCTCGCACGGACACGCACCATGTTGTTGATGCTCTACCTCATCGCCATCACTGCCGAAGCCATGACTGGCGCGCTGTCTGCCGGGCGCCGCGGCATGGACTGGTTCGGCGTGGTGCTGATCGCCTGCGTCACCGCCCTGGGTGGCGGCTCGGTGCGCGACGTGCTGCTCGGGCATTACCCGCTGACCTGGGTGAAGCACCCGGAATACCTGGTGCTGACCAGCTTCGCGGCGCTGCTGACCATCTTCATTGCGCCGATGATGCGCCGCCTGCGCTCGCTGTTTCTGGTGCTCGATGCACTGGGGCTGGTGGCCTTTACCCTGATTGGCTGCATGACCGCGCTGGAGATGGGGCAGGGCATGCTGGTGGCGTCGATAAGCGGGGTGATCACCGGGGTGTTTGGCGGCATCTTGCGGGATATCTTCTGTAACGACATTCCGCTGGTGTTCCGGCGCGAGCTCTATGCCAGCGTGTCGTTCGCGGCGGCCTGGTTCTACCTGGGGTGTGTGTATTTCAAGGTGCCGGCAGAGCAGGCGATGCTGCTGACGTTGTTTGGCGGGTTCCTGGTGCGCTTGCTGGCGATTCGTTTCCACTGGGAAATGCCCAAGTTTCACTATAACGACCAGCAGTGAATTCGTGGGCCGCACAGCGGCCCCAGCTATTGAATACCGTGCCGGGCCAGCGCCCACTCCACATGCTCGCGCACCAGCTCCGATTCATCGTCACGCCGTGCTTTCAGCGCCTCGATCACTGGAATGGTGGATGGCGCATTGCCCAACCCCACCGCCAGGTTGCGCAAGAACCGCTCATACCCCGCCCGCCGCAACGGCCCGCCCTCGGTCTTGCGCAGGAAGGTGCGCTCATCCCACAGGAACATTTCCGCCAGCTCGGCATTTTCCAGCCCATGCCGTGGCTGGAAGTCCTGCTCCTGGCTGTGTTTGGCAAAGCGGTTCCATGGGCAGACGATCTGGCAATCGTCGCAACCGAACACCCGGTTGCCCATCTTCGCGCGCAGCTCGACAGGGATCGCGCCCCTCAGTTCGATGGTCAGGTATGAAATGCAGCGCCGCGCATCCAGCACATAGGGCCCGACGAAGGCCTGGGTCGGGCAGATGTCCAGGCAGGCCTGGCAGCGGCCGCAGTGTTCGCTGGTGGTGGCTTCGTCCACCGGTATTGGCAGGTCGACAAACAGCTCGGCGAGGAAGAAGTAGCTGCCTGCCTTGCGGTTGAGCAGCAGGGTATTCTTGCCGATCCAGCCCAGGCCGGCCTGTTCGGCCAGGGCCTTTTCCAGCACCGGGGCGCTGTCGACGAAAGCGCGGTAACCGAACGGGCCGATGGCCTCCTGGATGCGGTCGGCCAGGAACTGCACGCGCTTGCGCACCAGTTTGTGATAGTCCCGGCCCAGCGCATAGCGCGAGATGTAGGCTTTTTCAGGCTGTGCCAGGCGCTGTGCCATCTGTGTGTCGCCGGACAGGTAGTCCATGCGTAGCGACACCACGCGCACAGTACCGGGGATCAGCTGATCGGGGTGCGAGCGCTTGCTGCCATGTGCGCCCAGATACTCCATCTCGCCCTGGTAGCCAGCATCGAGCCAGCGTTGCAGGTGATGTTCGTGTTCGCCAAGGTCGACCCCGGCGATGCCAACGTGGGCAAAACCGAGTTCTTGGCCCCAAATCTTGATCGATTGGGCCAGTTGGGCGAGGTCAGGCGTACAGACGGACATGGATGGGCAAGGCAATACGGGTTCAGGTGCGTATAATTCTGCCAGACATTGGAGCCTTTGACCCCATGCCGCAGACCAAACACCCCAGCCATGCCCCTCAACTGCTCAGCAGCGTGACCGTCGCGCACCTGCCGGCCCGGCATGCGCATGCCCATAAAGGCGACTTTGGCCATGTCCTGGTGGTCGGCGGTGACCTTGGCACCGGCGGCGCCGTGCTGCTCAGCGCCGAAGCCGCGCTGCGGTGCGGTGCCGGGCTGGTCAGCGTGGCAACCCGGCCCGAACATGTCTCGGCCAGCCTGGCGCGTTTGCCCGAGGTAATGTGCCTGGGCGTCAGTTCGGCCAATCAGTTGATGGGTGTGCTGGAGCGAGCCTCGGTGCTGGTGGTCGGCCCGGGGTTGGGGCAGGCGGCATGGGGCCGCAGCTTGCTGTCGGCGGTGGCCAATGCCGAGCGGCCGCAGGTGTGGGACGCCGATGCCCTGAATTTGCTGGCACGTACCCCACTGGCCCTGCCCAGTGGCAGCATCCTCACTCCGCACCCGGGCGAGGCGGCGCGGTTGCTGGGCATTTCCATCGAGGCGGTGCAGGCCGACCGCCCGGGTGCTGCGCGCAAGCTGGCGCGACGGTATAACAGCGTCTGCGTGCTGAAAGGGGCCGGTACCCTGGTGGCCGACCCTGCCGGGCAGTTGATGCTGTGCGAGCGTGGCCATCCGGCCATGGCCGGTGCCGGCTTTGGCGATGTGCTGACCGGTGTGCTGTCGGCGTTGCTGGCCCAGGGCCTGGATGCCTGGCAGGCCGCCGGGCTGGGGGTGTGGCTGCACGCCTGTGCGGGCGAGCGGCTGGGTGTAAAAGGTAGAGGCCTGGCGGCCAGTGATCTGGCGCCGGTCATTCGAACGTTGTTGGAGGAGCATTCTGCGTGTCTGGCATAACCCTGTTTCTGGCCGATGAAGACGCCACGGTCAAATTTGGCGCAGCACTGGCCGAGGTGACCGGCGGTCGCGGCGTGATCTTTCTTGAAGGCGACCTGGGCGCTGGCAAGACTACGCTTTCCCGAGGGCTGATCCGCGGCCTGGGCCATACGGGTGCAGTGAAAAGCCCGACCTTCACCGTGGTCGAACCCTACGAGATCGGTGAGGTCCGAGCATTCCACTTCGACCTGTATCGCCTGGTCGATCCGGAGGAACTGGAGTTCATGGGGATTCGTGACTATTTCGAGGGCGACCCGCTGTGCCTGTTCGAGTGGCCACAAAAGGGTGCGGGCGTTTTGCCAAAGCCTGACCTGACCATTACCATAAGCCCCCAAGCGGGCGGACGCTCGCTGATCCTTTCGCCGCAGGGGGCTCGCGGCGAGGCCTGGTGCGTGGCACTGGCCAAACACTATAAACAGTAAGTGGGGTAGGTATGCGCATACGCGCACTGGTCGCCATCGTTGGTCTGCTGCTGACAACGGTGACCGTTGACGCTCTGGCCGTCACTCAAGTCAAGAGCGTGCGCCTGTGGCGCGCGCCAGACAACACGCGGCTGGTCTTCGACCTGTCTGGCCCCGTGCAGCACAGCGTCTTCACCCTGAGCGCGCCGGACCGCCTGGTTATCGACATCAATGGTGCGACGCTGGCCGCGCCGTTGAACGTGGCCACCTCCAACACGCCGATCAGCAGCGTGCGTTCGGCCCAGCGTACCCCGACCGACCTGCGCGTGGTGGTCGACCTGAAAAAGTCGGTCACCCCGAAAAGCTTCACCCTGGCGCCGAATGCCCAGTACGGCAACCGCCTGGTGGTCGACCTGTACGACCAGGAGGCCGACGCCATTGCGGCCAGCGCGCCGCCTCCGGCCCCGGCGCCGGTGCAGACGCCTGCGACCACGCCTGCCGTGCCGGTAAGCCCGGCCCAGCCCGCCATCAAGCTGCCACCGGTACCGAGCGGCAAGCGTGACATCGTGGTGGCCATCGACGCCGGTCACGGCGGCGAAGACCCGGGGGCCTCCGGCTCGCGCGGCCAGCACGAAAAAGACATCGTGCTGCAGATCGCCAAAGAGCTGCAGCGCCAGATCAACAGCGAAAAAGGCTTCCGTGCCGAGCTGACCCGTACTGGCGACTACTTCATCCCGCTGCGCAAACGCACGGAAATCGCCCGCAAGAAGGGCGCCGACCTGTTCATCTCGATCCATGCCGACGCGGCACCGTCGCGCGCCGCCTTTGGTGCCTCGGTGTTCGCCCTGTCTGACCGTGGCGCTACCTCCGAGACCGCGCGCTGGCTGGCCGACACGGAAAACCGTTCCGACCTGATCGGGGGTGCCGGCAACGTCAGTCTGGATGATAAGGACCGCATGCTCGCTGGCGTGCTGCTGGACCTGTCGATGACCGCCACCCTCAGCTCCAGCCTCAATGTGGGGCAGAAGGTGCTGGGTAACATGGGACGCGTCACCTCGCTGCACAAGCAGCGTGTGGAACAGGCCGGCTTCATGGTGCTGAAATCGCCGGACATTCCATCGATTCTCGTTGAAACCGGGTTTATCTCGAACAACAACGAAGCCGCCAAGCTGGCCACCGCCAGCCACCAGCAGGCGTTGGCCCGCTCGATCCACACCGGTGTGCGCCAGTACTTCCAGCAAAACCCGCCGCCTGGCACGTATATCGCCTGGCTGCGTGACACCGGCAAGATTGCCGCCGGCCCGCGTGAGCACACGGTACGCCCTGGCGAAACCCTGGCGATGCTCGCCGTGCGCTACCAGGTGAGCGTGGCCAGCCTGCGCAGCACCAACAGCCTCAAGACCGATGAGCTGAAGGTCGGCCAGCGCCTCGACATCCCTGCTACTACACTGGCCTCGCAATGAGTGGCGGTTCGCGCATTCAGCTGCTCAGCCCGCGGCTGGCCAACCAGATTGCCGCTGGCGAGGTTGTCGAGCGGCCGGCCTCGGTCGCCAAGGAACTGCTGGAAAACAGCCTGGACTCCGGTGCCCGACGCATTGACGTGGAAGTGGAGCAGGGCGGCGTCAAGCTGCTGAAGGTGCGCGACGATGGCAGCGGCATTTCTGCCGATGACCTGCCGCTGGCCCTGGCCCGCCATGCCACCAGCAAGATCCGCGAGCTGGAAGACCTCGAAGGGGTGTTGAGCCTGGGTTTCCGTGGCGAGGCGCTGGCTTCGATCAGCTCCGTGGCGCGGCTGACCCTGACGTCGCGTACCGCCAGCGCTACCGAGGCCTGGCAGGTGGAAACCGAAGGCCGTGACATGCTCCCGCGCGTACAGCCGGCGGCGCATCCGGTGGGAACTTCGGTAGAAGTGCGCGACCTGTTCTTCAATACCCCGGCGCGGCGCAAGTTCCTCAAGGCCGAGAAAACCGAATTCGATCACTTGCAGGAAGTGATCCGCAGGCTGGCGCTGGCACGTTTCGATGTCGGCTTCCACCTGCGGCATAACGGCAAGAGCATCCTCAGCCTGCATGAGGCTCACGACGAAACAGCGCGTGCCCGGCGGGTAGGTGCCATCTGCGGCCCGGGCTTCATGGAGCAGGCGCTGCCGATCGACGTCGAGCGCAACGGCCTGCGCCTGTGGGGCTGGGTCGGCCTGCCGACCTTCTCGCGCAGCCAGGCAGACTTGCAATACTTCTTCGTCAATGGCCGCGCAGTGCGTGACAAGCTGGTCGCCCACGCCGTGCGCCAGGCCTACCGCGACGTGCTGTTCAATGGCCGGCACCCGACCTTCGTGCTGTTCCTGGAGCTGGAGCCCAACGGCGTCGACGTCAACGTGCACCCGACCAAGCACGAAGTGCGCTTCCGCGAAGGGCGTTCGGTGCACGATTTCCTGTATGGCACCCTGCACCGTGCCCTGGCCGATGTGCGCCCGGAAGACCAGCTGGCCGCGCCTGCCGCCGTGCCTGAGGTGATCCGCCCCACTGGCCAACAGGCCGGTGAGTTCGGCCCGCAGGGCGAAATGCGCCTGGCTTCGCCGGTGCTTGAGCAGCCTCGTGCCCCGCAGCAGTCGTTCTCCAATGGCGGCAGTGGTGCGGGCTATCAGTATCAGTACACCCCACGCCCGTCACAGCCGGTGCCGGCTGCCGAAGCGCAGGCGGTGTATCGCGAATTTTACAAGCCGTTGGAAAACGGTGCGGCGCCGGCAACGGCCCTTCCCGAAAGCCAGGGTGACATTCCCCCGCTGGGCTACGCGCTGGCGCAGCTCAAGGGCATCTACATCCTCGCTGAGAACGCCGTTGGCCTGGTGCTGGTGGACATGCACGCCGCCCACGAGCGCATCATGTACGAGCGCCTGAAGGTGGCCATGGCCAGCGAAGGCCTGAGCGGGCAACCGCTGCTGGTGCCTGAAACCCTGGCCCTGAGCCAGCGCGAAGCGGACTGCGCCGAAGAACACGCGCAGTGGTTCCAGCGCCTGGGCTTCGAGCTTCAGCGCCTGGGCCCGGAGACCCTGGCGATCCGCCAGATCCCGGCCTTGCTCAAGCAGGCGCAGGCCAACCGACTGGTGCAGGATGTGCTCGCCGACCTGATGGAATACGGCACCAGCGACCGTATCCAGGCGCACCTCAACGAGCTGCTCGGCACCATGGCCTGCCACGGCGCGGTGCGCGCTAACCGGCGCCTGGCCATTCCCGAGATGAACGCCCTGCTGCGCGACATGGAAAACACCGAGCGCAGCGGCCAGTGCAACCATGGCCGTCCCACATGGACCCAGATGGGCCTGGACGACCTGGACAAACTCTTCCTGCGCGGTCGATGAAATGAGCGGCAAGCCCCCTGCAATATTCCTGATGGGCCCGACGGCGGCCGGCAAGACCGATCTGGCTATCGAGCTGACCCAAGTACTGCCCTGCGAGCTGATCAGCGTCGATTCGGCGCTGGTCTATCGTGGCATGGACATCGGTTCGGCCAAACCGTCGAAAGAAATCCTCGCTGCCCACCCGCACCGGCTGATCGACATCCGCGACCCGGCCGAGAGCTATTCGGCCGCGCAGTTCCGTGCTGACGCCCTGGAGGCCATGGCCGAGATCACTGCACGCGGCAAGATACCGCTGCTGGTGGGTGGCACCATGCTCTACTACAAGGCGTTGATCGATGGCCTGGCAGACATGCCGGCAGCAGACGCTGCCGTGCGCGCCGAGCTGGAGGCTCAGGCCGAAGCGCTGGGCCTGGCCGAGCTGCACCGCCAGCTGGCCGAGGTTGACCCGGTGTCAGCGGCGCGCATTCACCCCAATGACCCGCAGCGGCTGATCCGAGCGCTGGAAGTGTACCGGGTGAGTGGCGAGAGCATGACGGCTCATCGCCAACGTCAATTCGCGGAAAGTCGCGGCGCAGACGCAGGCGCTGACGGACATTTGCCCTATACTGTCGCCAGTTTGGCGATTGCTCCTACAGATCGTCACATTTTGCATCAGCGAATTGCGTTACGATTTTCGCAGATGCTGGAACAGGGCTTCGTTGACGAGGTCCGATCGCTGCGAGCCAGAAGTGACTTGCACGCCGGGCTGCCGTCTATACGGGCAGTGGGGTATCGGCAGGTCTGGGATTACCTGGATGGCAAGCTGACTGAGAATGAGATGCGTGAACGCGGTATCATTGCAACCAGGCAGCTGGCCAAGCGGCAGTTCACCTGGTTGCGTGGCTGGCCTGACGTACACTGGCTTGACAGCCTGGCCTGCGACAATCTGTCCCGCACCTTGAAATACCTTGGGGCCATCTCCATATTGAGCTGAGTCCCTGCTGATTGCCGTCTATTCTTGCGAAGGGGCGGCCTAATTTATCGATTTTATTGATTTTCTATTATTTATCCTTACAGGAGTGCGGCATATGTCAAAAGGGCATTCGCTACAAGACCCTTACTTGAACACCTTGAGAAAAGAAAAGGTCCCGGTATCCATCTACCTGGTCAACGGCATCAAGCTGCAGGGCTCGATCGAATCCTTCGACCAGTTCGTGGTACTGCTGAAAAACACCGTCAGCCAGATGGTCTACAAGCACGCCATTTCGACTGTCGTGCCTGCCCGTCCGGTTCGCCTGCCAAGCCCGTCCGATTCCGAACACGGCGACAGCGAGCCAGGCAACGCCTGATAGGAGCCTGCATTGTTCTTTGAGCGCCACGGTGGTGGTGAGCGGGCGTTGCTCGTTCACTTGGAAGGTCAGAACCCTGAGGCGCGCGAAGACCCGCAGGAGTTTCAGGAGCTGGCATTGTCGGCCGGTGCCGACATCGTCTCGTTGGTCACGGTGTCAAGGCATCAGCCTTCCGCCAAATACCTGATTGGCAGTGGCAAGGTCGAGGAATTGCACGACCTGGTCCATGCCGAGCAGGTAGACCTGGTGATTTTCAATCACACCCTCACGCCCAGTCAGGAGCGCAACCTTGAACGTGTGTTCGAGTGTCGTGTGCTCGACCGTACCGGGCTGATCCTCGATATCTTCGCCCAACGGGCGCGTACCCATGAAGGCAAGCTGCAGGTCGAACTGGCCCAGCTGGAGCACATGAGCACGCGGCTGGTGCGCGGCTGGACCCACCTTGAGCGACAAAAGGGTGGTATCGGCCTGCGCGGCCCGGGTGAAACCCAGCTGGAAACCGACCGCCGCCTGTTGCGGGTGCGCATACGCCAGATTAAGTCACGCCTGGAAAAGGTACGCAGCCAGCGCGAGCAGGCGCGCCGTGGGCGCAAGCGCGCAGACATCCCGTCGGTGTCGCTGGTGGGTTACACCAACGCCGGCAAGTCCACGCTGTTCAACGCCCTGACCGAATCCGAGGTGTACGCTGCAGACCAGTTGTTCGCCACGCTCGACCCGACCTTGCGCCGGCTTGAGCTGAACGACCTGGGGCCGATCGTGCTGGCCGACACCGTGGGCTTCATTCGCCACCTGCCGCACAAGCTGGTCGAGGCATTTCGGGCTACGCTCGAAGAGTCGAGCAACTCCGACCTGTTGCTGCATGTGATCGACGCCCATGAGCCTGAGCGCATGGAACAGATCGAGCAGGTACTGGCCGTGTTGGGCGAGATTGGTGCCGAAGGCTTGCCGATCCTCGAGGTGTATAACAAACTCGACTTGCTCGAAGATGTCGAGCCGCAGATCCAGCGCAATGCCGATGGCAAGCCGGAACGGGTCTGGGTATCGGCACGCGATGGGCGTGGCCTGGAGCTGGTCGGCCAGGCAATTGCCGAGTTGCTGGGGGATGATCTGTTTGTCGGTACCCTGTGTCTGGAGCAGCGTTTTGCCCGTTTGCGCGCGCAATTCTTTGCCTTGGGTGCCGTGCAGAGTGAAGAGCATGATGAAGAAGGGCGCAGCCTGCTGAGCGTGCGACTGCCCATGGTAGAACTGAATCGCCTGGTCAGCCGCGAAGGCATGGAGCCGCAAGTGTTTGTCGAGCAACACACTTTGCAATAAATGCTCGTCGAGGTCGCCGGGCAGCAGTGACAGGCATTCTGTAGCATTGGACGGCGCGCCGTGGGCGCGTCTTTGCTTTATCAGATGGAGAGCGCTATGGCTTGGAACGAGCCGGGTGGCAACTCGAACAATCAGGATCCCTGGGGCGGCCGCCGTGGTGGCGGTGGCGGTGGTGGTGACAAGAAAGGTCCGCCGGATCTGGACGAGGCCTTCCGCAAATTGCAGGACAGCCTGAATGGCATGTTCGGCAGTGGCAAGAAACGTGGCGGCGGTGACCGCAATGTCGGCAAGGGCGGTGGCCTTGGCCTGCTGGGCATTGGCCTGGCGGTGCTGGCTGCCATCTGGCTGTACAGCGCCGTGTACGTGGTCGACGAGCAGGAGCAGGCCGTGGTGCTGCGCTTCGGCAAGTACTATGAGACGGTCGGTCCCGGCCTGAACATTTACTTCCCGCCGATCGATCGCAAGTACATGGAAAACGTCACGCGTGAGCGTGCCTACACCAAGCAGGGCCAGATGCTGACCGAAGACGAGAACATCGTCGAGGTGCCGCTGACCGTCCAGTACAAGATCAGCAACCTGCAGGACTTCGTGCTCAACGTCGACCAGCCTGAGGTAAGCCTGCAGCACGCGACCGACAGTGCCCTGCGCCACGTGGTGGGTTCCACCTCGATGGACCAGGTGCTCACCGAAGGCCGTGAGCAGATGGCCGTGGATATCCGCGAACGCCTGCAGCGCTTCCTCGACAACTACCGTACCGGTATCACCGTTACCCAGGTCAACGTACAGAGCGCGGCAGCCCCGCGTGAAGTGCAGGAAGCCTTCGACGACGTGATCCGTGCCCGCGAAGACGAGCAGCGTGCCCGCAACCAGGCCGAGTCCTACGCCAATGGCGTGGTGCCGGAAGCCCGAGGTCAGGCCCAGCGCATCATCGAGGACGCCAACGGTTACCGCGACGAAGTCATCGCCCGGGCCAAGGGTGAGGCCGACCGCTTCACCAAGCTGGTCGCCGAGTACCACAAGGCACCTGACGTGACCCGTCAGCGTCTGTACCTGGAGACCATGCAAGAGGTCTACAGCAATTCGAGCAAGGTCATGGTGGCGACCAAGGACGGGCAGAACAACCTGCTCTACCTGCCACTGGACAAGATGGTCGAAGGCAGCCGCAACCCGTCCGCGCCAACCACCAGCGTGTCGCCATCGGTCAACGATGCGGCCGCCCGTGCGGCGCAGGACCTGCAACAGCAACAGCAGCCGCTGCGTACTAGGGAGAGCCGCTGATGAGCAATAGATCGCTGATCGCCCTGATCGCCGCCGTGGTTCTGGCCATCGTGGCCTGGAACAGCTTCTACATCGTGTCCCAGACCGAGCGTGCGGTACTGCTGCGCTTCGGTAAGGTGGTCCAGGCAGATGTTCAGCCGGGCCTGCACGTGAAGATCCCGTACGTGAACCAGGTGCGCAAGTTCGACGCCCGCCTCATGACGCTCGACGCCCCGACCCAGCGGTTCCTGACCCTGGAGAAGAAAGCGGTGATGGTCGACGCCTACGCCAAGTGGCGCGTCAAGGATGCCGAGCGCTTCTACACCGCCACGTCCGGCATGAAGCAGATCGCCGACGAGCGTCTGTCGCGTCGTCTGGAAAGCGGCCTGCGCGACCAGTTCGGTAAACGTACCCTGCACGAGGTGGTTTCCGGTGAGCGTGACGCACTGATGGCTGACATCACTGCATCATTGAACCGCATGGCCAATAAGGAGCTGGGCATTGAAGTGGTCGACGTGCGCGTCAAGGCCATCGACCTGCCGAAGGAAGTCAACCGCAGCGTGTTCGACCGCATGAGCACAGAGCGTGAGCGTGAAGCGCGCGAGCACCGTGCCAAGGGTAACGAGCTGGCTGAAGGTATTCGTGCCGACGCCGACCGCCAGCGCCGTGTGCTGCTGGCCGAGGCCTACCGCGAAGCAGAAGAAACCCGTGGTGACGGCGACGCTCAGGCGGCCGCCATCTATGCCAAGGCCTACAGCCAGGACGCTGATTTCTATGCGTTCCACCGTAGCCTGCAGGCATACCGCGAGAGCTTCTCGAGCAAGAGCGACGTGCTGGTCCTGGACCCGAAGAACGAGTTCTTCCGTTACCTGGACAAGAGCAAGCCGTGATGCTCAGGCCCTGATTTTCATGCAGCGGCGCCCCGCCTGGCAGCTAAAACACCAGGCGGGGTGCATCCTGAATGAAAAGGGGTGTATGATGAGGCAGCCGGGAAATTTCCCGGCTTTTTTGCGTCTGCAAGGTTGATTGGCAACGCGCCAGTTGACGGTTTGGTCAGCTCGCAAGGCAATTCGAGGGTATCGGGTACGGTGGCTGCGCTGGGATCAGTGCTGCCCGCTGCTGTGCGCGATACCGGCTTTACTGACGGCTCGCCTGCTGGCAAGCCGCCCGGACCAGAGGGGAAATGGCGTAATGGCAACGGTAGACCGCTGGCTGCTGCCAGATGGCATCGAGGAAGTACTGCCACCTGAAGCTGCGCGCATCGAGATCGCGCGCCGCCAGGTGTTGGACCTGTTCCAGAGTTGGGGCTACGAACTGGTCGTCACCCCGCATATCGAGTACCTGGAGTCGCTGCTCACCGGCGCCGGCCAGGACCTGGATCAGCGCACCTTCAAGGTGGTGGACCCGCAGTCCGGCCGCCTGATGGGCTTCCGCGCCGACTTCACCCCGCAGGTGGCGCGCATCGACGCCCACACCCTGCGCCGTGAAGGCCCGAGCCGCCTGTGCTATGCCGGTAGCGTGCTGCACGCCCAGCCGCGTGCACTGTCGACCTCGCGCAGCCCGATCCAGCTGGGCGCCGAGCTGTATGGCGATGCCAGCCCTACCAGTGATGTCGAAGTCATCAGCCTGATGCTCGCCACGCTGCAGCTGGCCGATGTGCCGGATGTGCACATGGACCTGGGCCACGTTGGTATCTACCGTGGCCTGGCCCGTGCCGCCGGCCTGTCCGGTGCGGTGGAGCAGCAACTGTTCGACGCCATGCAACGCAAGGCTGTCGATGAAGTGCAGGCGCTGACCGCCGATCTGCCGAAAGACCTGGGCAACATGCTGCGCGCTCTGGTCGAGCTATGCGGTGGCCGTGAAGTGCTGGCCGAAGCCCGCGTGCGCCTGGGCCGTGCCCCGGCCAGCGTGCTGGCAGCGCTGGACGATCTGCTGGCGATCGCTGACCGCCTGGCGTCGCGCTACCCGGACCTGCCGCTGTACTTCGACCTCGGCGAATTGCGCGGTTACCACTATCACACGGGCGTGGTGTTCGCCGTGTTCGTACCGGGCGAAGGTCAGTCGATCGCCCAAGGCGGGCGTTACGACGACATCGGCGCCGATTTTGGCCGGGCGCGCCCGGCCACCGGTTTCTCCACGGATTTGAAGACCCTGGTCACACTGGGGCGAGCGGAGGTCGTATTGCCAACGGGCGGCATCTGGATGCCGGACACTGGTGATGCGGCCCTCTGGCAGCAAGTCTGCCAGTTGCGCAGCGAGGGCCAGCGTGTGGTCCAGGCCCTGCCTGGCCAGCCGTTGAGTGCTGCTCTCGAGGCGGATTGTGATCGGCAATTGATTCAGCAAGACGGGCGCTGGCAGGTTCTGCCGCTGGCCCAGTGAGTTTCTGCGTCGGCAACAGGCCGGCAACCAAGTTTGCGTGAATGAGGACCAATGTAATGGGTAAGAATGTCGTCGTCCTGGGCACCCAGTGGGGTGATGAGGGCAAAGGCAAGATCGTCGATCTGCTGACCGAACATGCTGCCGCCGTAGTGCGCTACCAGGGTGGCCACAACGCGGGTCACACCCTGGTGATCAACGGTGAAAAGACCGTTCTGCACCTGATTCCGTCCGGCATCCTGCGTGAAGGCGTACAGTGCCTGATCGGCAACGGCGTGGTCGTTGCCCCGGATGCCCTGATGCGTGAAATCACCAAGCTGGAAGAGAAGGGCGTACCGGTGCGCGAGCGCCTGCGCATCTCCCCGGCTGCGCCGCTGATCCTGTCGTACCACGTGGCCCTGGACCAGGCCCGCGAAAAAGCCCGTGGCGAAGCCAAGATCGGCACCACCGGCCGTGGCATCGGCCCTGCCTACGAAGACAAGGTTGCGCGCCGCGGCCTGCGCGTAGGCGACCTGTTCCACCGCGAGCGTTTCGCGGCCAAGCTGGGTGAGCTGCTGGACTACCACAACTTCCAGCTGGTGAACTACTACAAAGAGCCGGCCATCGACTTCCAGCAAACCCTGGACGAGTGCATGGCCTACGCTGAACAGCTCAAGCCGATGATGCTGGACGTCACCGCCGAGCTGCACAACCTGCGCCGCGCTGGCAAGGACATCATGTTCGAAGGTGCCCAGGGCTCGCTGCTGGACATCGACCACGGTACCTACCCGTACGTCACCAGCTCCAACACCACCGCTGGCGGTATCTCCACCGGCTCCGGTGTTGGCCCGATGTACCTGGACTACATCCTGGGTATTACCAAGGCCTACACCACTCGCGTTGGTTCCGGTCCGTTCCCGACCGAACTGTTCGACGAAACCGGCGCTACCCTGGCCAAGCGTGGCCACGAGTTCGGTTCCACCACTGGCCGTGCCCGTCGTTGCGGCTGGTTCGATGCCGTGATCCTGCGTCGCGCCATCGACGTCAACAGCATCTCGGGCATCTGCCTGACCAAGCTGGACGTACTGGACGGCCTGGAAACCATCAACATCTGCGTTGGCTACAAGAACGAGAACGGTGCTGTCATCGACGCGCCGTCCGATGCCGACAGCTACATCGGCCTGGAGCCGGTGTACGAAGAGATGCCAGGCTGGAGCGAGTCGACCGTGGGCGTTAAAACCCTGGAAGAGCTGCCGGCCAACGCTCGCGCCTACATCAAGCGCATCGAAGACCTGATCGGCGCGCCGATCGACATCATTTCTACCGGCCCGGACCGCAACGAGACCATCGTGCTGCGCCATCCGTTCGCCTGATCTGCCCTCCAGGCTGATCTGACGCCGTGGCCCTGAAAGGGGCTGCGGCGTTTTCATTTCTGCGCCGAGCGAAAGCAGCTCACCACCTGGCTGAATCTTGGCGTTTATGCCTGCTGTCTCCGGCACAACCCTTGCTGTAAGAAGTTTCTGTAGATGCCATCAAAATAGTGGCGCCAGAAAACACGAGGGTTACACCGTGTCTGCCATCCTCTCACTGTTACGAAGCCGCCTTTTGCGGCCTGTGTTTGTTGCCCTTGGTATCGCTCTTTTGGTGCAGGTGCTGGTTGCCGTTGCGCTTACCCGAAGCACGGTCACTGCCCTGGAGGCCGACCTTGGCGAACGCCTGGGCAATGACAGCCGTCAGTTGGCCGGCGAACTGGAGCAAGCCGGGCAAGATGTGCGCTCGGGCCTGGACAGTCTGTCCAGCAGTACCCGTCAGCGCCTGAGCGCAGGGTTGTCGGCACGCCTGCAAAGCGAACAGCAGCAATTGCGCAGCACCCTGGAAAAGAACCTGAAGGACTCCGCCAACGATATGGCAGAGCTGCTGGCCTCGGTTGCCCCGCGTGCCATCTGGGACAACGATGTGCCGGTGCTCTCAGACTTTGCACGGCGTGCCCAGCGCAATCCCAACGTGCTGTTCGTGGTGTACGACGACGCCCAGGGCCAGCACCTCACCCGCTATCTGAACCGGCAAAACCCGATCAACCAGGCGTTGATGGAAAAAGGCCAGGGCGAGCGAGCGCTGGACAAAGTGATCGATGCAGCCCGGCGCGATCCTGCCGTTTATTTCGTCGAGGCTTCGATCAGCCCCAATGGCGCAGAAATCGGCAAGGTAGTGATGGGGGTTTCCACAGCGGGTATCGAGCAGGAACTGAAGGCGCTCGATCAGCGCTTCGCGGCCCTGATCGCCAGTGGCGAGCAACTGGTAGGCGACAGCCTGGTCGGTGCTGCTGCTGACAGTGGCCAAACCCTGCGTGAACGGCTGGAAAAAGCACAGGGCAGTGCTGCTGCCATGCAGGCCAACACCGCGCAAACCGTTCGCGATGCTGCCGGCGAGCTGCGCTGGCGCATTGGTCTGGGCCTGGTGCTGGTTGGCCTGGGCGTGTTGCTGGTGGTGGCCGTGGTGCTTGGTCGTCGTGTGCTGAGCAAGCTGCGCCTGCTGATTGCTGCGCTTGACGACCTGGCGGCAGGCGAGGGCGACTTGACCAAGCGTGTGCCACTCGACAGCCGAGACGAGATCGGCGACATGGCTTCGGCCGTGAACCGCTTTGTCGACAAGTTGCAACCGATTGTGCGCGAGGCGGGCGAGGTGGCCCAGCGTACCGGTGTGGAAATTGGCGCGATGGCCCAGCGTAATGCCGGTGCCGATGCTGCTGCTGCGCTGCAGCGTGATGAAGTGGCGGCCAGCCTGCGCGACCTTTCGAGCATGGCCGATGAAGCCCAGGCCGAAAGCCATGCGATGCAGGCGGCATTGAAACAGGTGGTGGATATCCGCCAGGCCACCGATGAAAACAGCCGTACCTCGACCCAGCTTGCAGGGTTGATCGAAAACCTGGCTGGCCAGGTAGAGACGGGCTCTCAGGTGATCGAGCGCCTGGCCAAGCAGAGTGAGCAGATCGAAGTAGTGCTGACGGTGATCCACGGCATCGCCGAGCAGACCAACCTGCTGGCGTTGAATGCGGCCATCGAAGCGGCCCGTGCCGGTGAGACCGGGCGCGGCTTTGCCGTGGTGGCTGATGAGGTGCGGGCGTTGGCGAGCAAGACGCAAAGCTCCACGGGGGATATCCAGGCGCATATTGCTGCGCTGCAGAAGGGCGCCAAGGAGGCTGTGGCGACGATCAGCCAGGCCGGGCTGAAGGCCAGCGAAGGGCTGCTGGTGCTGCGTGACAACGAGCGCCGTCAGCAGTCTGTGCAGGCGGCGGTGGAGCAGGTGCACGCAGCCATCGGCCTGGCTACCCGCGCGGCCGAGCAGCAGGCGAGCGGGGCGCAGGCGGTGCGTGGGCGGGTGGAGACTATCCATGCCCAGGCTGAGCGCTCGGCCGAGGTGGTGATGCAGACCACGGCCAGTAGCAAGGTGCTGGATGATCTGGCGGCGCAGCTACGGGCCAGCCTGGGCCAGTTCAGGGCGTAATCATTTGCAAGCCCGTCGCAATTCCTGTGGGGGCGGGTTTACCCGCGAAGAAGCTTATGCCTTGTTCAGGTACATCCGCGTGGTCAACAGATAAACCGGCAGGCCTGACACCACGATCAGCAAGGCTGCATAGGGCGCCGCCGCCGCGAACTCGACGTTGGCCGTATGCGCCCACACCTCGGTAGCCAGGGTGGTCATACCGGTCGGGCTGAGCAGCAGGGTAGCTGTCAGTTCTTTCATGGCATCCAGAAACACCAGCGCAAACGCTGCCGCCATGGCCGGGAAGATGATCGGCAGGGTCACCCGGCAGAATGCCGTGAAGCTGCTGGCACCCAGGGTGCGCGCGGCTTCCTCCAGTGTTGGCGAGGCCTTGTTCAGCGCGGTGCGCACCGGTGACTGCGCCAATGGCAGGAACAGCAGCGCATACGCCAAGAGCAGCAACGCCGTGGTCTGGTACAGCGCCGGCACGTAGTGCAGGGCGAAGAACACCAAGGTCAGTGCAATCACCAGGCCGGGCAGGGCGTGCAGCAGGTACGGCAAGCGCTCGGCCCAGATCGCAAGACGGCCTTTGTAGCGCACCACCAGGAAGCTGATCGGTAGCGCCAGCAGCACACAGAAACCGGCACCGCCAAGCGACACCGACAGCGAGGTGAACAGCGCCTTGGAGATGGCCCCCACCGGGAAGGCCGCCGACGAACCCACGCTCAGCCAGTAGCCGAGCATGGCCAGTGGGATACCGCTGCCCAGCACTGCCAGGGCCACGCAGAGTAGCTGCGCCGGTACGGCCCAGCCACGCAGTCGCACGGGTTGCGCGCGGCGTGCCACGCCCTGGCCGATGCGCACATGGCGGGCTTTGCCACGTACGCGCAATTCCAGCCACAGCATCACCAGGCACATCGCCAACAGCACGGCAGACAGCATGGCCGCGTTGGCATTGCTGAATTCCAGTTCGAACTGCTGGTAGATCGCCGTGGTGAAGGTCTGCAGGCCGAGGATCGACAACGCACCGAACTCCACCAGCATGTGCAGGGCGATCAGCAGCGCTCCGCCGAGCATCGAGGGCCACAGCAGCGGCAAGGTGACCTTGATGAACACGCCCCAGCGGCTACAACCCAGGGTGCGCGCCGACTCCTCCAGCGAGGTGTCGAGGTTGCGCAGGGTGGCGGCCACCGGCAGGAACACCAATGGGTACTTGGACAGGGCCATGACCAGGATGGCCCCGCCCAGCCCTTCGAAGTCCGAGCTCAGCGACACCCAGGTGAAACTGCTGACGAACGACGGCACAGCGAAGGGCAGGCAAAGCACCACGCCCCACAGCCGGCGGCCAGCCAGGTTGCTGCGCTCCAGCAGCCAGGCCAGGGCCAGCCCGACCACCATGCAGGCCAGTGTCACCCCGACCATCAGCATCAGGGTATTGCGCATCAGCCCCCAGACAAAGGGGCGCCACAGCAGGTGCAAGGCTTCACGCCAGCCGGCTTCCCAGGCTTTGATGGCGACATACAGCAGCGGCAGCAAGCTCATCGCCACTAGGAACAGCACAGGCAGCACCACCCAGATGGAGGGGCGCTTGCGGCGCGGTACGAAGCGTACCGGCGCCGGCTCGGACAGGGCGGCGGTCATCAGAGCAGGCCGACCTCGCGTTCAAGCTCGATGGCTTCCTCGGCATTGCCCAGGTCGGCCGGCGAGATTTTCGGCGGGCGCAGGTCTTCGAACGGCTTCAGGCCCCGGTCGGAAACCATGCCCTTGTGCAGCGGGTACTCGGCGGTGGTCTGGGTAATCACACGTTGGCCTTCTTCGCTGGCCATCCAGTTGAGCAGTGCCTGGGCTTCTTTCGGGTGCTTGCTGGCCTTGACCACAGCGGCGCCAGAGATGGTCACCAGGTTGCCGGCATCGCCATCTGCCAGGTAGTAGAGCTTGGTGTCGAGCTTGCCGCGTTCGCGTTCAAGTGCGTACCAGTAGTAGTTGTTCACCAGTACCGCAGCCACTTCACCTTTTTCCACGGCTTTGAGGGCAACCATGTTGTTGGTGTAGGTTTTGCCGAAGGCTTTCAGGCCGGTCAGCCATTCTTCGGTGGCTTCACGACCATGCATCTTCAGGATGGCCACGGCCTGCTCCTGGAATGCACCGCTGGTGGGTACGTAGCCGACGCGGCCTTCCCACTCAGGGTTGGCGAAGTCCATCACTGTGGTCGGCAGGTCTTTTTCATCGACCTTCTTCGGGTTGTACACCACGATGCGCGTGCGCGCGGTGATGCCCATCCAGGTGCCGTTCGCGCCCACATACTCCTTGGGCACCATGTTCGCGGTGGCGTCGTCGATCTTCGCCAGCAGGCCCAGTTCGCCCAGGTTGTTCAGGGGCGGGGACTCTTCGGTGTAGATGAGGTCGGCTGGCGAACGGTCGCCCTCCTCGATGATCTGGCTGGCCAGCTGGTTGCTGCTGCCCTTGCGGATATCGATGTGGATGCCGGTCTTGGCCTCGTAGGCCTTGGCGATGGCTTCGCCGATTTCCTTGTGCTGACCGTTGTACATGGTCAGGGTGACCGGTGCGTCTGCCATGGCGGCCGGAGCGCCGATGACCAGGCTCAGCACGGCGGCGGCCAAGGTACGCATCAGCGGTTGCGGGCGGATCGTCATGCGGGTACTTCCTCGCTTACGGCTACATATTTGGAAACAATGGTAAACGAAATCGTTTCTCAAGTGGCCGGGTGACGAGAAATTCATGGTCAGACCAAGGTGTAAGAGTCTGAAGGTGTCAGGTATTTCACTACCCGGAAGGCCTGTGATGATTCTGTGGGGGCGGGCGTGCCCGCCAAGAGGCCGGCACAGGTTTGCACCTATGACCGAAAGACGAGGGATACAAAAAACGCAGGCAAGAAAAAACCCACTAGCAAGCTAGTGGGTTTTTGTATGGTGCCCAGGAGAAGACTCGAACTTCCACGACCGTTAAGTCACTGATACCTGAAACCAGCGCGTCTACCAATTCCGCCACCTGGGCAAAGCTTTACATCATCTGCAGAAGGCGACTATTGTCAGCTTCACACAGTAGTAACAGATCCTTGGTCATCTATTACTTGAAAATATTTGGTGCCCAGGAGAAGACTCGAACTTCCACGGCCGTTAAGCCACTGATACCTGAAACCAGCGCGTCTACCAATTCCGCCACCTGGGCACACATTCGAGGTTACTTGATGCTTTACAGCGTCGTTCATCTCTACTACAACTTCGGGGTTGTCCGTCGTTGTGGTGCGCACTATACGGACGGTCCGGGGGGCTGTAAACCCCCCAAGCGAAAAAAAATTCAAAAAATTCAACTTGTTGATTCCGCAGGCCTATTCCTGTTCGCCGGAAGCGCCGGTGGGGCTGTCCAAGGCTGACATTTCCGGTTTCAATACGCCTATGCCAGAATTCCTATCTATATACCCCAAGGTGAACCCCTTCTGATGGCCGATTGGCAATCCCTCGATCCCGAGGCCGCTCGCGAAGCGGAAAAATACGACAACCCTATCCCCAGCCGTGAGCTGATCCTGCAGCGCCTCGCCGACCGTGGCGAACCGGCCGCGCGTGAGGAGCTGGCGGCCGAGTTCGGTCTGTACGAAGAAGACCAGATCGAAGCCCTGCGCCGCCGCCTGCGTGCCATGGAACGTGACGGCCAGCTTATCTATACCCGGCGTGGCACTTATGCCCCGGTAGACAAGCTGGACCTGATCTGTGGTCGCGTCTCCGGCCACCGCGATGGCTTCGGCTTCCTTATTCCCGATGACGGCAGCGAAGACCTGTTCCTCAGCCCGTCGCAGATGCGCCTGGTGTTCGACGGTGACCGCGGCCTGGCCCGTGTCTCTGGCGTCGACCGCCGTGGCCGCCGCGAAGGTGTGCTGGTCGAGGTCATCTCCCGTGCCCACGAAAGCGTGGTCGGCCGTTACTTCGAAGAAGGTGGCATTGGCTACGTAACCCCGGACAACCCGAAGATCCAGCAGGAAGTGCTGGTGACCGCCGGGCGTAACGGCGGCGCGAAGATCGGCCAGTTCGTCGAGATCAAGATCACCCACTGGCCAACCCCGCGCTTCCAGCCGCAAGGCGACGTGGTCGAGGTCATCGGCAACTACATGGCGCCGGGCATGGAAATCGACGTTGCCTTGCGCAGCTACGATATTCCGCACGTCTGGCCTGATGCTGTCGTCAAGGAAGCGCGCAAGTTCCGCTCCGAAGTCGAAGAGAAGGACAAAGAGAAGCGCGTCGACCTGCGCCACCTGCCGTTCGTCACCATCGACGGTGAGGATGCTCGGGACTTCGACGACGCCGTCTACTGCGAACCGCTGGGCAAGCTGCGCCTGTTCTCCGGTGGCTGGCGCCTGTATGTGGCGATTGCCGACGTGTCCAGCTACGTTCGCCTGGGCTCGGCCCTGGACGTCGAGGCTCAGCAGCGCGGCAACTCGGTGTACTTCCCCGAGCGTGTAGTGCCGATGCTTCCCGAAGAGCTGTCCAACGGCCTGTGCTCGCTGAACCCGCACGTCGACCGCCTGGCCATGGTCTGTGAAATGACCATGAACAAAGCCGGCCAGATGGTCGACTACCAGTTCTATGAAGGTGTCATCCACTCCCATGCCCGCCTGACCTACAACAAGGTCAGCAGCATGCTCGAGCACGCCCGCACCCGCGAAGGCAAGGCGCTGCGCGAGGAATACAAGGAAGTCGTACCGGACCTGAAGAACCTGTACAACCTGTACAAGGTGCTGGTGGATGCCCGTCACACCCGTGGCGCCATCGACTTCGAAACCCAGGAAACCCGCATCATCTTCGGCGACCAGCGCAAGATCGCGGAAATCCGCCCGACCGTGCGCAACGATGCCCACAAGCTGATCGAGGAATGCATGCTGGCGGCCAACGTGGCCACCGCCGAGTTCCTGCAAAAGCACGGCGTGCCAGCCCTGTATCGCGTTCACGACGGCCCGCCGCCGGAGCGCCTGGAAAAGCTGCGCGCGTTCCTCGGTGAGCTGGGCCTGAGCCTGCACAAAGGCAAGGACCCTTCGCCGAAGGATTACCAGGCCCTGCTGGCAAGCATCGCCGGGCGCCCGGACTTCCACCTGATCCAGACCGTGATGCTGCGTTCGCTGAGCCAGGCCGTGTACAGCACCGAGAACAATGGTCACTTCGGCCTGAACTACGAGGCGTACACCCACTTCACCTCGCCGATCCGCCGTTACCCGGACCTGCTGGTACACCGCGCCATCCGCAGCATCATCCGTTCCAAGGTGGATACCCCGCACGTCAAGCGTGCTGGCGCCATGAGCATTCCCAAGGCGCGTATCTACCCGTACGACGAGAACACCCTGGAGCAACTCGGCGAGCAGTGCTCGATGACCGAGCGCCGGGCCGACGAAGCCACCCGTGACGTGGTGAACTGGCTCAAGTGCGAGTTCATGAAGGATCGCGTGGGCGAGACCTTCCCGGGTGTGATCACCGCCGTGACCGGTTTCGGCCTGTTCGTCGAGCTGACCGACATTTACGTAGAGGGCCTGGTGCACGTCAGTGCGCTGCCGGGCGACTACTACCACTTCGACCCTGTGCACCACCGTCTGTCGGGCGAGCGCACCGGGCGCAGCTTCCGCCTGGGCGACACCATCGAAGTCAAGGTCATGCGTGTTGACCTGGACGAGCGCAAGATCGACTTCGAGGTGTCGGAAAAAACCCTCGCCGCACCGATCGGCCGCAAGCAGCGCGGCGCCGCGCCAGCAGCCGACAAGGTTGAACAGCAGCCGGTAACCGAAGCGAAAGCCACGCCTAAACCGCGTAGCCGCAAGAGCGAAACCGCCGAGGCGTACTTCCCGAAAGACGCCGTGCAGCGTAACGCCGAAGTGCGCAAGAGCCGCGAAATGAAGAAGGCGCTGATGAGCGAGGCACGCAGTGGCGGCCATGCCAGCAGCAAGTCGGACAAAGGTGGCAAGGCCTCCGGTTCCGGCAAGCCGACCAAGCACCGTAAAGGCCCGCCGAAGTCCGGTGCGCCACGCAAGAGCAAGAGCAAGTCATGAGTCAGCTGGAAAAGATCTACGGCGTGCACGCCGTGCAGGCATTGCTGAAGCACCATCCGAAGCGCGTCAAGCAGATCTGGCTGTCGGAAGGGCGCAGCGAGCCACGCCTGGAAACCTTGCTGGCGCTGGCGGCGGAAAACCGCGTGCCGGTCGGTCAGGCCGAGCGCCGTGAGCTGGATGCCTGGGTAGAAGGTGTGCATCAGGGCGTGGTCGCCGAGGTCAGCCCAAGCCAGGTATGGGGCGAGTTGATGCTCGAAGAGTTGCTTGAGCGCACCGAAACGCCGCCGCTGATCCTGGTGCTGGACGGTGTGACCGACCCGCATAACCTCGGCGCGTGCCTGCGCACGGCCGATGCGGCGGGTGCCACGGCTGTGATCGTGCCCAAGGACAAGTCGGCCACCCTGACGCCGGTTGTGCGCAAGGTGGCCTGCGGTGCGGCAGAGGTGATCCCGCTGGTGGCCGTGACCAACCTGGCGCGTACGCTGGAGAAGCTGCAGCAGCGTGGCCTGTGGGTGGTGGGCACTGCCGGCGAGGCCGAGCAGGAGATCTACCAGCAGGACCTGACCGGGCCACTGGTGATGATCATGGGCGCGGAAGGCAAGGGCATGCGCCGGTTGACCCGTGAACATTGCGACTTCCTGGTGAAGTTGCCGATGGGCGGCAGCGTCAGCAGCCTGAACGTTTCGGTAGCGACCGGGGTTTGCCTGTTCGAAGCGGTGCGCCAGCGGCAAGCCAAGCGCTGATCGCGTAAGCCTGTTCCGGCCTCTTCGCGGGTAAACCCGCTCCCACAGGATTTTCACTGTCTTCAAGGCTGTGGGATCCCTGCTGGAGCGGGTTTACCCGCGAAAGGGCCGGTAGCCTGAGAATATGTTTCAGGCTGTTCAAATATTCACCAATCTCCTTGCTTGTACGCCCCGCCTTCTCTACAATTGCGCCCCTTGCCGAGCTGGCAGGCGCTCATGTGCCTCCCCTCCGTGCAAGACATACAGTGTCATTCACTCCTTGTCTGACCAGATTTCCTGGCAGACTACTAACCCGTAAGGAGCATTCATGCGTCATTACGAAATCATCTTCCTGGTTCACCCGGACCAGAGCGAACAAGTCGGCGGCATGGTTGAGCGTTACACCAAGCTGATCGAAGAAGATGGTGGCAAAATCCACCGCCTGGAAGACTGGGGCCGTCGTCAACTGGCCTACGCAATCAACAATGTTCACAAGGCTCACTACGTGATGCTGAACGTTGAGTGCACCGGCAAGGCCCTGGCCGAGCTGGAAGACAACTTCCGCTACAACGATGCCGTTATCCGTAACCTGGTCATCCGTCGCGACGAAGCCGTTACCGGCCAGTCCGAGATGCTGAAGGCTGAAGAGAACCGCAGCGAGCGCCGTGAGCGTCGCGAGCGTCCTGAGCATGCTGACTCCGCCGAAGGCGACGACAGCAATGACAGCGACTCCAGCGATAACGCTGACGAGTAATCCACGGACCTTTAGAGGAGCCTATTAAATGGCACGTTTCTTCCGTCGTCGTAAATTCTGCCGCTTCACTGCTGAAGACGTGAAAGAGATCGACTTCAAAGATCTCAACACCCTGAAAGCTTACGTATCCGAAACCGGCAAGATCGTTCCAAGCCGTATCACCGGTACCAAAGCTCGTTATCAGCGTCAGCTGGCTACCGCTATCAAGCGCGCCCGCTTCCTGGCCCTGCTGCCCTACACCGACAGCCACGGCCGCTGAGACCGGGTCGTCGACAAGCAGTAAGGGATTAGCATGCGAGCGTTAGCAAGTTTCATCATGCGCGGTCGTGTGCAGGCCACCCTGGTGGTGGTCATCAGCGCGGTACTGCCGCTGCTGTTCTGGTTGAGTGCCGCTGCCAGCAGCCTTGTGCTGCTGCGGCGTGGGTTCAAGGATGCTACAACGGTCATCGTCGGCGGCCTGCTGGCCGGGCTGGCCGTGTGGGTCATGGGCGATCCCATCACCTTTCTGGTGATTGCGGGTGCCCTGGCCCTGGCCGCCATGCTGCGTGCCGAGCATCCCTGGAGCCGGGTGTTGCTGGCCAGTGCCGTGTTCGCCGTGGCGTTTAGCCTCGTGCTTGATCTGGCGCTGGCGCAAACCTTCGATGTGCTGGCCAAGGCGTTTGCCGAGGCCATGCCGAAAATCGAAGGGCAACCGGTGCTCTCCGGTGAGCTGATCCGCCCTGTGCTGGTCGCTTCCACAGCAGTGACGGTGCAATTGTTCAGTGTGTTGGCGTTAATGCTGGCGCGCTACTGGCAGGCAGCGTTGTACAACCCTGGAGGCTTCGGTCGCGAGTTTCGCGAACTGAAGTTGCCGAAACAGACCATGGCGGTCTTGGTGGCAGTGATGGTGGTGGCGCCGTTTATCGGCCCGCAGTTCATCATACTGGCATCGGCTTCCAGCCTGGTTCTGGTGCTGGCCGGCATCGCCTTGATGCACGGGCTGGTGGCACAGGGCCGACTGGCCGGTTTCTGGCTGGTGGGTATGTACGTGACGCTGCCGCTGATCATGCAGCTGATTTATCCGTTGCTGGTGGTTTTGGCCATTGTCGACAGCCTGATTGATTTTCGCGGTCGCAAGTCCCCCAAGGGGAATGACTCCGCGAACGGTGAAGGTTAAAAGTTAAGAGGTTTTACCAAATGGAACTGATCCTGCTGGAAAAAGTCGCTAACCTGGGCAACCTGGGCGACAAAGTAAAAGTTAAGGCTGGTTACGGCCGTAACTTCCTGCTGCCATTCGGCAAGGCCACCGTTGCCAACGCCGCCAACCTGGCTGCGTTCGAAGAGCGTCGCGCCGAGCTGGAAAAAGCAGCCGCTGACAAGAAAGCTTCGGCTGAAAGCCGCGCTGCCCAACTGGCCGAGCTGGAAGTGACCATCACTGCCACCGCTGGCGACGAAGGCAAGCTGTTCGGTTCGATCGGCACCCACGACATCGCTGACGCCCTGACCGCCTCCGGCGTTGAAGTGGCCAAAGCTGAAGTTCGTCTGCCGAACGGCACCATCCGTCAGGTTGGCGAATACGACGTAGCCGTGCACCTGCACAGCGACGTTGAAGCCACCGTACGCGTGGTTGTCGTAGCTGCCTAAGCTGCGCTGACTGGCTGGCTCCTTGCGAGCCAGGCGGTTAACATCGGGCACGGTCCTGTTTTCGACAGGCCGTGCCCTTTGTCTTTTTCATCCTCCAGAATTCTTTCGTGGCCATGAACGAGATCACCACCTCCGAACAGCTAGACCTGCAAACCGCAGCCCTGAAGGTGCCGCCGCATTCCATCGAGGCCGAACAGGCCGTGCTCGGTGGCCTGATGCTGGACAACAACGCCTGGGAGCGTGTGCTGGATCAGGTGTCGGATGGCGACTTCTACCGGCATGACCACCGCCTGATTTTCCGTGCCGTGCACAAGTTGGCCGACGCCAACCAGCCATTCGACGTGGTGACCCTGCACGAGCAACTGGATAAAGAAGGCCTCTCATCGCAAATCGGCGGCCTGGCGTACCTGGCCGAGCTGGCCAAGAACACCCCGTCGGTGGCCAACATCAAGGCCTATGCCGCGATCATTCGCGAGCGGGCCACGTTGCGCCAACTGATCAGCATCAGTACCGACATCGCCGACAACGCCTTCAACCCGCAGGGGCGTAACGCCGAAGAAATCCTCGACGATGCCGAACGGCAGATCTTCCAGATCGCCGAGGCGCGGCCGAAAACCGGCGGCCCGGTCGGCGTCAACGAACTGTTGACCATGGCCATCGACCGTATCGATACGCTGTTCAACTCCGACAGCGATATCACCGGCGTGTCCACCGGCTTTACCGACCTGGATGAAAAAACCAGTGGCCTGCAGGCTGCCGACCTGATCATCGTCGCGGGCCGTCCGTCGATGGGTAAAACCACCTTCGCCATGAACCTGGTGGAAAATGCCGTGCTGCGTACCGACAAGGCGGTGCTGGTGTTCTCCCTCGAGATGCCAGGCGAATCGCTGATCATGCGTATGCTTTCGTCGCTGGGCCGTATCGACCAGACCAAGGTGCGTTCCGGCCAGCTGGACGACGATGACTGGCCGCGCCTGACCTCGGCGGTGAACCTGCTCAACGACCGCAAGCTGTTCATCGACGATACCGCCGGTATTAGCCCCTCGGAAATGCGCGCCCGTACCCGTCGGCTGGCCCGTGAGCATGGCGAAATTGCCATGATCATGGTCGACTACCTGCAGTTGATGCAGATTCCGGGGTCGGCCGGCGACAACCGGACCAACGAAATTTCCGAGATCTCCCGCTCGCTCAAGGCCCTGGCCAAGGAATTCAACTGCCCGGTCATCGCCCTCTCGCAGCTGAACCGCTCCCTGGAACAGCGCCCGAACAAACGCCCGGTGAACTCCGACTTGCGTGAATCTGGTGCAATCGAGCAGGACGCCGACGTGATCATGTTCGTGTACCGCGACGAGGTGTACCACCCCGAGACTGAGCACAAGGGCGTGGCCGAAATCATCATCGGTAAGCAGCGTAACGGCCCCATCGGCTTCGTACGCCTGGCGTTCATCGGCAAGTACACCCGCTTCGAGAACCTCGCGCCGGGTATGTACAACTTCGACGACGACGAATAAAGGCGAACTCAGCAACCTGTGGGGGCGGGCAGACCCGCTCCCATAGGGGTCGCCATGCTCCCAATGAATCCGACAACCACCGTCGGATTTGGTCAAAATTTGTGCTATATTCCGCGCCCGCGATTTCCCTGCACACCAGAACCGGTCACTGACATGCAAGCAGCCAAACCACTCTACGACTATCCCAAGTACTGGGCCGAATGCTTCGGGCCAGCACCTTTCCTGCCAATGAGCAGGGAGGAGATGGATCTGCTCGGCTGGGATTCCTGCGACATCATCATCGTGACCGGTGATGCCTACGTCGACCATCCGTCGTTCGGCATGGCCATCATCGGCCGCCTGCTGGAGGCCCAGGGTTTCCGCGTGGGCATCATTGCCCAGCCGAACTGGCAGTCGAAAGACGACTTCATGAAGCTCGGCGAGCCGAACCTGTTCTTCGGTGTGGCCGCGGGCAACATGGACTCGATGATCAACCGCTACACCGCAGACAAGAAGATGCGTTCGGACGATGCCTACACCCCTGGTGGCCTGGCCGGCAGCCGTCCGGACCGCGCCAGCCTGGTGTACAGCCAGCGCTGCAAGGAAGCCTACAAGCACGTGCCGATCGTACTCGGCGGTATTGAAGCTTCGCTGCGCCGGATCGCCCATTACGACTACTGGCAGGACAAGGTCCGCCACTCGATCCTGATCGACGCCAGCGCCGACATCCTGCTGTTCGGCAACGCCGAGCGCGCGGTGGTCGAAGTGGCCCAGCGCCTGTCCAACGGCGAGAAAATCGAAAGCATCACCGACGTGCGCGGCACTGCCTTCGTGCGCCGTGATACACCGCAAGGCTGGTACGAGATCGACTCCACACGTATCGACCGTCCAGGCCGCGTGGACAAGATCATCAACCCGTACGTGAACACCCAGGACACCCAGGCCTGCGCGATCGAGCAGGCCAAGGGCGACCAGGAAGACCCGAACGAAGCCAAAGTGGTGCAGATTCTCGACAGCCCGAGCGTGACCCGTGAAAAATCGGTGATCCGCCTGCCGTCGTTCGAAAAGGTGCGTAACGACCCGGTTCTCTACGCCCACGCCAACCGCGTGCTGCACCTGGAGACTAACCCGGGCAACGCCCGCGCCCTCGTGCAGAAGCACGGCGAAGTGGATGTGTGGTTCAACCCGCCGCCCATCCCCATGAGCACCGAAGAAATGGACTATGTGTTCGGCATGCCGTACGCCCGTGTGCCGCACCCGGCCTATGGCAAGGAGCGCATCCCGGCCTACGAGATGATCCGTTTCTCGGTGAACATCATGCGTGGCTGCTTCGGTGGCTGCACCTTCTGCTCGATCACCGAGCACGAAGGCCGCATCATCCAGAACCGCTCGCACGAGTCGATCCTGAATGAGATCGAAGAGATGCGCGACAAGGTGCCGGGCTTCACCGGCGTGGTCTCCGACCTTGGTGGCCCGACTGCCAACATGTACCGCATCGCCTGCAAGAGCCACGATATCGAGAAGCACTGCCGCAAGCCGTCGTGCGTGTTCCCCGGCATCTGCGAAAACCTCAACACCGACCACAGCTCGTTGATCGAGCTGTACCGCAAGGCCCGTGCCTTGCCGGGTGTGAAGAAGATCCTGATCGCCTCGGGCCTGCGTTACGACCTGGCCGTCGAGTCGCCGGAGTACGTGAAGGAGCTGGTTACCCACCATGTGGGCGGTTACCTGAAGATTGCCCCGGAGCACACCGAGCGTGGCCCGCTGGACAAGATGATGAAACCGGGCATCGGCACCTACGACCGCTTCAAGCGCATGTTCGAGAAGTTCTCGAAAGAGGCGGGCAAGGAACAGTACCTGATCCCGTACTTCATCGCCGCGCACCCGGGCACCACTGACGAAGACATGATGAACCTGGCCCTGTGGCTGAAGGGTAACGGCTTCCGCGCCGACCAGGTGCAGGCGTTTTACCCGTCGCCGATGGCTTCGGCCACGGCCATGTATCACTCGGGCAAGAACCCGCTGCGCAAGGTGACCTACAAGAGCGAAGGGGTTGAGATCGTCAAGAGCGACGAGCAGCGCCGCCTGCACAAGGCGTTCTTGCGCTACCACGACCCGAAAGGCTGGCCGATGCTGCGTGAGGCGCTGCAGCGCATGGGCCGTGCCGACCTGATCGGGCCGGGCAAGCACCAACTGATCCCGCTGCACCAGCCGCAGACCGATACCTACCAGAGCGCACGCCGCAAAAACTCGACGCCGGCGGGCAGCCACAAGGTGGGCAAGGATCAGAAGATCCTTACCCAGCACACCGGCCTGCCGCCGCGTGCCAGCGATGGCAGCAAGCCGTGGGACAAACGCGAGAAGGCCAAGGCCGAGGCGTTTGCGCGTAACGAGAAGGCGGCCAAAGAGCGCAAGGAAGCAGCCAAGGGTGGCAAGGGCAACAAGAAGCCGCGTCAGCCAGTGATCCCGCGCTGATTGATGAATTTCGGGGCTGCAAGGCAGCCCCGAAATCTCAAGGTCAATCAGGCTTCTTGTCGACCCACTTCGGCGCCACCGGCGCAATGAAGCTGTCCATGCCATCCAGCAGTTCATCCGGCTGCTGCGCCAGCAGCAACATCGCCCGATGTTGCTGCCGCACAAAGCCTTCTTCGACGATATGGTCGAGGAACCCGCCCAGCTTGTCGTAGAAGCCGTTCACATCGAGCAGCCCCAGCGGCTTGGCGTGATAGCCCAGTTGCCCCCAGGTCCATACCTCGAACAATTCTTCCAGCGTACCCAGCCCACCCGGCAAGGCGATGAAGGCATCGCTCAGCTCGGCCATGCGTGCCTTGCGCGCGTGCATGCCATCGACCACTTCCAGGCGCGTCAGGCCTTTGTGGCCGACTTCAGCGTCCAGCAGGCTTTGCGGGATGATGCCGACCACCTCGCCACCTGCCGCCATGGCCGCGTCGGCCACCACGCCCATCAGGCCCACGGCGCCGCCGCCATACACCAGGGTCAGCCCACGGCGGGCAATGGCCTGGCCGAGCGCGACGGCAGCTTCACGGTAAGCAGGGTTGGCGCCAATGCTGGCACCACAGAACACACAAACGGAACGTACGGGCATTGCTCATCTCCTGTCACTCAGGTGCACAGGGTACGGCGCATGCCCGTTGCTTCCAAGGCCGCGTTCATTCCGGGCGGGAGAATTCGCAGATGGCGCCGGTAGCCCCGTGGGCATAGGCGGCGAGCAGGCTATTGATGAAGGCAGAGATGGGCATTTGGTATTGCTCCTAAATGAGAGGTTGTCCCATCGTCTAATAAAAGGGCATGATGTGCCCTTAGATTGGTTGTATACAATCCATTGAACAATTCTACTGGCTGGCCTCTTGACACCCCCTTGACCCATATCAGCAAGGGGCTGAACGGTTTCAGGCAGTCTCGCAATTGATAAAACCCTGCCAAGGAGATTCATGATGTTTGCGAAAGCTGTAGCGGTATCCCTGCTGACCCTCGCCAGCGCCTCTGTCTTCGCCGCCGAGTGCTCGGTAACTGTCGACTCGACCGACCAGATGTCCTTCAACACCAAGGAAATCACCGTCGACAAGAGCTGCAAGGAATTCACCGTCAAACTGACCCACTCGGGCAACCTGCCGAAGAACGTGATGGGCCACAATCTGGTGATCAGCAAGACTGCCGACATGCAGGGCATTGCTACCGAAGGCATGAGCCAGGGCCTGGACAAGGACTACATCAAGGCTGACAACGCCGCGATCATCGCTCACACCAAGATGATCGGTGCGCCTGAGAAAGAAACCGAAGTGAAGTTCGACGCTACCAAGCTGGAAGCCGGTGGTGACTACAGCTTCTTCTGCACCTTCCCGGGCCACATCTCGATGATGAAGGGCAAGGTCGTCGTCAAGTAAGCGGGTAAGGGGCCGCAAGGCGGCCCCTTAGCTTCAAGGGGCGAACGGCAGTTCGCGCTTGTGCTGGGTCTTGCGGTAGGTGGCAACGATGATGTCGAACGCCGCCTGATCAACCGGCTGACCATGCAGGAAGGCATCGATCTGCTGGTAGGTCACGCCATGGGACGCTTCGTCCGGCTTGCCCGGCGCCAGGTCTTCAAGGTCTGCAGTCGGCACCTTCTCCACCAGTGACTCCGGCGCACCAAAGCTGCGCGCAATGGCCCGTACCTGGTTTTTCACCAGCCCGCTCAGCGGCGCCAGGTCGCAGGCACCATCACCAAACTTGGTAAAGAAGCCCAGTAGGTTCTACCCCCCTTGAAAGTGCACAACACACGTCTCAGAAAGGCTTGTATATAAGGTGAGAGGTTGTGCAAAAATCACGAGTGCACAACTCCAAAAAAAGTGTAAATTTTTTCGAGGCAGTTGTGCAACGGTTTCAAAACTGGTTGGAAGGTTAGGGCATAATGGTGAGATTTACAGCAAGATGCCGCTCCCGGCTCCGAGTAAATGGCCACCATAGAGCTTCCCTTCCGAAGCCCAGATCCCCACCTGGTCGCCACCCCTCCCGTCCGGACAAGCGCTGCATCTTGCAATCCCGCTCAAGGCGTAGGAGGAACCATGCAGAGTTTGAGAGTGGTAATGGCTCAGTTGAATATCCGGGTAGGGGATATTCAAGGTAACGTCGAAAAGGTCATCGAAGCGGCGAGGAAGGCCCGTGATGAGCTCAATGCCCAAATCATCGTTTTCCCCGAACTAACTCTCTGCGGCTATCCGCCGGAAGATTTGCTGCTGCGAACTAGCATGCAGCATCGAATTGAAAAAGCTCTAGCGAAAATTAAAAGCGCTGCTCAAGGTATTGCGATCGTGGTCGGCTTTCCGTGGGTAGAGGAAGGCTCCGGCCACGAAGAACTTCAAAGTCATCGCTACAACAGCTGCGGGATTTTCGCAGATGGGCAAGAGGTAGCGCGCTATTACAAACAGCAGCTTCCAAACTATCGTGTGTTCGACGAGAAGCGTTACTTTGTACCTGGACACGAGCCCTGCGTCGTTGATTTATTCGGGGTGAAGATAGCGCTTGGTATCTGCGAGGACATTTGGTTCCCTGAGCCACTGCGTCTAGCATGTAATGCTGGCGCACAACTTATGCTGACGCTGAACGCCTCGCCGTTCCATCGAGGTAAACAAGCTGAGCGTGAAGAGCTCTTGGCTCAGAGAGCAAATGAGTGCTTGATTCCAATGGTTTACGTCAACCAAGTCGGCGGCCAGGATGAGCTCGTCTTCGACGGTAATAGCTTTGTTGTCGACGGTAATGGCCAAGTTATCCAGCGTGCTCCGGCATTCGTAGAAGGTCTACACTCGGTTGACTTTAAGAACGACGGCAAAAAAGTTACACCGATTTCAGGTGAAAAGTCAGAGCTGCTGAGCGTCGAAGCTAGCGTTTACCAAGCGCTTGTAACTGGCGTGAGGGACTACGTACAGCGCAACGGCTTTAAGGGAGTAGTACTTGGCCTGTCAGGTGGTATTGATTCGGCATTGAGTTTGGCTGTAGCTGTTGATGCGTTGGGTGCAGAGAATGTTGAAGCGGTAATGATGCCGTATCACTATACTGCACAAATAAGTCAGGACGATGCCCAAGAAGAAGCGGATTTGCTGGGGGTTAAATACAGCGTCATGCCTATTCAGCCGATGGTTGAGGCTTTCCTCAATACTTTGGCATCTGAGTTTGCTGGATTGGCGAAAGATACCACGGAAGAGAATCTACAGGCTCGTTGTCGTGGTGTGATTCTCATGGCCATCTCCAATAAGAAACGATACTTGGTGCTGACCACTGGTAACAAGAGTGAGATGGCTGTTGGGTATGCGACGCTCTATGGTGACATGGCCGGTGGGTTCGATGTATTGAAAGATGTCCCTAAGACGCTTGTATTCAAGCTGAGTGAATACAGGAATACGCTTGGGTATGTCATCCCGCAACGTGTGATTGACCGTCCACCGTCAGCAGAGCTTGCACCTGATCAAAAGGACGAAGATTCACTTCCGCCGTATCCTGTTCTGGATGAGATCTTGCGGTTGTATGTTGAACATGACTATTCCGCAGATGCCATCATTGATGAAGGCTTCGACAGAGAGATTGTGTACAGGGTTATTAGGCTTGTTGACTTGAATGAGTATAAGCGACGCCAAGCTGCGGTTGGCCCTCGAGTAACTGAGAGGGGGTTCGGGAGAGACCGTCGTTATCCAATTACTTCTAAGTGGAGTATAGGTGAGTAATTACTGGCTGCACTGAAGCAAGAGGTCAGAAAGGGCTCGGTAAGATCGCAAGAATGTGAGTCATTAAGAAAGGTAAGCCAGCCCCATCCGCGATGGGGCCTGGCGGAGAGACATCCAGTTCCCTCAATACCTCCGAACCAGCCTCCAGAAGGCAGCGATGACCTCACAGGGTCGAAGCGACATTAAGCATTCTCATCCAGCCTACCCATCCCGCTCGCCACGAGCCCTACGCGGTTTTAGATAGCCACACCTAGGCCTCTAGCCAAACGATCGCAGCCCAGGTGGTTACCTGCCCTCGGTGCTAAGAGGGGGGGGGGAGCATTTCTACGCGGTTATGGTGCGAGGGTCGTTCTCGGCTTTGCCTGCACATCTTCCGAAAGAGGCGCGTCCGAACCCGCGAAAATGAGGGCGCCTTCGTTTCTGACCGGAACTGCAAGCTCGTTCGACTCATTCCGCCGAGGCTCTTCACGCGTTCTAGAGTAGCGCGGCCGATCCTCGACGTCTTGAGCATCGTAGACCCCCCCCTAAAAAGCACCTGTTACAAGAGATCGCTTCTGACCTTGGCAAGAAGCGCTTCGATATCGCTTTCTTCGTCAGCTAGCAAAAAAACCTCGGTTAGTAGACTGAGCGGATGGACGCCCATTCGCTCTGACAACTCAACAACCTTGTCTAGGGTAGGGCTTCTAAGGCCGCGCTCCAAGGCGCTGAGATAAGTACGACCGCTGACATCGCTAAAGGCTTCTTGCGTGAGGCCGCGACTGTTGCGGGTCTTCCGTAATGCTTGGGCGAAGGCCTGCCTGAGCTCCATTTGCGCTTAATCCACAAAAGGTATGATCAAGCCTCTTTGAATCCTATAGTGCTACACCCTATAGTGTTCATTTTCTGGGAGCGACGCGTTATGCCTAAGCTACGAGTGAGCATGGAAACCTTTGCTGAAACGCTTCTCACAAAAGGCCAGTCGACATTCCTTCTGGCTTGTGTTTTGGATCTTCGGACGCCGGATGATGTAATTGACGTTGTGATTTGTGAAACCGGTCAGGAGGCTCTTGATCTTCTCAATAGCTTGGACAGACCGAATGCTCACCAGGCCATAGTAGGAGTCCAGTTGGCCTTACCCCCGAGAATGAACAAAGCGGCCAAATGGGTGGTGCACCCCGTGCTGGACTTTACGAGAGTTACGATGGACACTGGCAAGGATCATATAGATACCTATGCATATCGCATCGCATCTGGGAAATATTTCGCAGACAACCAAGAGGTTAAAGTAGAAAAAATAATGAGTGTGCGGAGTATCTATCAAGCATCTAACGCAGGATCTCAAAGTGACGCGGAGCTCAGTGCTTTTCAAGCATGGATTGCAAAGATTTTGGATGAATTAATTAATGAGTCAAGTATTCCTTCTTGAGGGAGATGATGATGACGAGCAAAATATAGCTTTAATTTTCAAGAAAATAGTGCTGCAGCGCTATCCATGCACCAGTCGCGGGGTGTTGCGGAGGCTTCAGTAGTGGAGGTTTTGATGTCCAATTATTGCGCTGCGTCAGTCACTTATATCATCGCATTTGAAGTGTCTTCGGTCTCCGTTGCACCTAGGAACATAGGGAAGTATGCCACCGAATTCTCACCAACTGCTGATTTGGGCCCCAAATATCCTGGGAGGAAACGGGAAGGGCGTGGAAAGCCTTTAGCCTCGCTCGCATAGAGTCTAGGTATTGGGATAACCCCTCTCCCCCCAAAAGAGCATGTGTTAGAGCAGTTGGAGTCGTTGGTAGACCACAGTTTGCTTAAACAATATTTCTCAGGAGTGCTCAAGCATCTCCATTAGTTTTGGAATAAGAGCCTTTTCTACAATGCTAGGCTGAAAGAATGGTACTAGGTAGGTTAGCATTAGCTTTTGCTTGTGTCAGGACAACGCGAATCTGTCTCTATCTGTCAATGTCATCGACGAATACGATCAAAGGATTTTCGATTTCCCACAAGCGGGTTTCTAACACTTCGCGGATTTGGTCCTGTGTTTAACTCTGAAGCTTGCAAGCCAGGTCGAAATACAAGTCCATGCAACGGTCATAAAAGCTTTCGAGAAAACGTCCACCTGCTACAGTCACCATTCCTACTGCGAGTGACATTTCGCAAGCCACCAGGGCCGAGTCCCGAAGCATTCAGGGACCCGTTGTATGTATTGAAAATATTCACTTGGGCAACGGCCGAGCTACAGCGCTTGTCGAAGCTCTAGCAATCGCTTGTAGGTTTCGTACAAGGAGATCATGCCTCCATGCGCCATGACCTCAAGAGGAGAGCGCCCATCAAAAAACTCATTCCCGTTTTTAAGTCGAGGAAAGCTCTGGACGTTGGCCTGATTACTAAAGACGCTTCTCAGTGTGGCGTGTATGCCAAGCACAAAACCGATCCGCTGCTCTTGGTCTCGATCCAGTCGTCGCAAGCCATCCCCATCCTTCATAACCCGTCGATACGTAGAGAGGGAGATCCGGAGGATGCGGCATGCCTGCTGAGGTGTCGCGTCCCAAGCCCTGATAATTCTCAGCGCGACCTTCAAGCCAACCGCTGATTGCTGCTGAGAAAACCGCATGTTCATCACTGTTTTACCTGGAATGTCATAGCAGTTTATCGTCGTTCAGCCTACAGAGCTTATCCGTTGTCAGTTGATTGTATACCAATCCACTCTTCAACTACGACGCTTGCTCAGTCACTTGCAGGAGCGGACCGATTAACTCAAACGACCTTGAACTGTTCCATCAGTCCCTGCTGATGGCTGGCCAAGCGGTTCAGCGACTGACTGACCTGTGCCGATTCCGCCGCTTGGCCTGAAAGTGATTCTGTAACGTCGCGGATCGCCGCCACATTGTGGTTGATCTCCTCAGCCACCGCGCTCTGTTCCTCGGCGGCACTGGCAATCTGAAGGTTCATGTCAGTGATGATCGACACAGAGTCGCCGATCCGGCGCAAGACGGTCACCGCCTGCTCGACCTGCTCGACGCTGCCCTGGGCCTGCTGGTAACTGCTGTTTATGGACTCGACGACATCGCGGGTGCCGGCCTGCAGTCCCTCGATGACCTGACGGATTTCCTCCACCGAGTCCTGAGTCCGCTTGGCAAGGTTGCGCACCTCGTCGGCCACTACCGCGAAGCCACGCCCGGCTTCTCCGGCCCGGGCCGCCTCAATGGCGGCATTTAGTGCAAGTAGGTTAGTCTGTTCCGCAATACTACGGATCACTTCCAGCACCAGACCAATCTGGTCGCTATTGCCCGCCAGACCCTCGACTTGGCTCATGACGCTACTCATGTCGCGGGCGAGAGCTTCGATGGCAGTGGTGGTACGGCCGATCGCGCTCAGGCCTTCACGGGTAGCCTGGTCAGCGCCGCGGGCAGCATCCGCGGCCAGCGCCGCGCTGCGCGCGACATCCTGGGCAGTGGCGCTCATCTCGTTAGATGCTGTGGCTACCTGGTCCACTTCGCGGTACTGCTGCTGCATGCCAGCGCTGGTCTGGCTTGCAATGGCGGCGGACTGGTCGGCAGTGTTGCGAGCGTCATGCACCGAACGCTTAACGTCAGCGATCACCGGTTGCAGTTTGTCGAGGAAGCGATTGAACCAGCCGGCCAGCTCGCCGAGTTCATCTTTGCGCGCATAGTCTAAGCGTCGGGTCAGGTCGCCCTCGCCGCTGGCGATATCCTGGAGCATATACGCCACACCGAGGATCGGCCGGGTAACCCCCCGCGCTGTTAACCACACAAGCAACAAGCCGACGATAGCTGCGGCCAACCCGAACACCAGTTCCAGCCAAGTCCCGTGTGCGTTGCGTTGGTCTAGGTCTTTTTGCAGAGCCAACGCCGGCGCAAGCAAGGTGCCCATCGGCACGTCCAGCAGCACGGCCCACGGCCGCGCACCCGGTATCGGTTGCAGCAGCGACAGTACCTGTAAGTGGCCGCCGGTCTGTTGCTCGTGCGGTTGGCCTTGGCGTTGCAGGTCCAGTAGTCCTTTCGCTTCCTCCGGATAGGCCTTGGCCAGTGTCAGGCCGAGAAGGCTGGAATCACTGCTGTGGCCCGCCAAGAGGCCTGCTGGGCTGATGATGCTGATGGCGCCCTTGCCTTGATAAAGACCCATGCTGCCGTCGGAGGCCAGTTGCTGCAAGTTGCTTAGACTTATGTCCATGCCAACTACCGCTAACATTCTGCCGTTTTCGAGAACTGGGAATGTCAGGGTCGTTATGAGAGTCTTCTGACCCGACGTGTCATCAAAATATGGTTCTAGCAAGCAGGGTTGCAGAGACTGCCTAGAACAGTTGAACCAAGTATTGGAGGGGCTGCCGTCAAGCATGGGCGTGACATCGCGGATCATGTCCTCGGTCACTGCAAGGCTACTGAGTTGCCCGCCGCGCTGCGCCCAGTAGGTGGCGAAGCGGCCGTTTTCATTACTGCCAACACCGCTACGGCCTGCAAAAATGGCATCATCGCCCGCCAGCGCATCAGGCTCGAACACCAGGTAGAGGCTGAGCAATTGCGGATTGGCCTGAAGTACCGCCTTCACTTGTTGGTTAAGCTCGTCACGAAGCACCTTACTTTCGATTCGCAGCTTTTGCGCTTGAAGACGTTGTAGAAGTACATAACGGGAGAAGTTTAGACCGTTTTGGTAAGACGCCATCAAATAACTTTGTATCGTCAGGGCCTGGATTTTACCCTCTCCCTTCAGGCGCTCCCGTGCTGAGGCTTCAAGCATTTGCGCGTTGTTAGCTTTGACCAGCGTGGTCCCTGCGTGCATGCGGTACAGCGAGATACTTATAAGTGTGGCGACAATGGCCAGTAGACACAGTCCGGCCAGCAAGGTGATCTTCCATTGAATGGAAATTCGGTTAACACTCATGGGACTAGATCCTGTTGAACCAAACTGATGTTGAGCCGTTACGAGCGAGACCGGGTGTTAGCACAACACAAAGATCTCAAAGTCAGTGCAGTTTATGCTAATCAGTGCAAAACTATTTCGCTGCCCGAGCTGATTATTAAGGATCGTGCGAGAAGTCAATCAGTCTGAAAATATAACTAAGCGCTAGCACTCGTATCAATTAATTGTCTTAGCGGGGCGCTACAATTTTGAAGACGGCATCAGAGCGCATCTAAGCTTTTATCAAATGATTGCTAGAGTGAATGTAATGCCCAGGGTCACTAAAGACAGATCACTCTTTAAGTTGATTTTGCGAGACAATTAATTGCTAGGAAGAATCTCTGGCTAAGAGTGTTTCACTATTTAAGTGGGACTGGGCAAGGTAAGCTGTGCGCAGCATACCTTGCCCTATTAAGTTACGCGCGCTTGCGCTCGGCCGGGGATTTCACATTGAGTAGGCGAGCGTACAGGTCTTTACAATTATCTAGTTCTGGCACCAACTCGATCTCGCTACCAAAGTTCCCTTGTTTCGCGATATTCAGGATATAACGGAGTGCAGAGTAGTCTTCGAGCGCGAACCCTACAGAGTCAAACAGCGTCACTTCCTCTTCATGCTCACGGCCCGACGCCTGGCCATTCACTACTTGCCAGAACTCAATCACTGGCGAGTCGGCAGGCATCTGCTGAATTTCACCTTCAATACGACTCTGTGGTTCGTACTCGACTACTACGCGACTACGCTCGACAATGTCCCGGTGCAGTTCAGTCTTGCCTGGGCAATCTCCACCTACTGCATTCAGGTGTACACCAGGTTCGATCATTTCAGGAGTTAGGATCGTGGCGTATGCTTTATCGGCAGTGACTGTGGTGATGATATCCGCACCTCGCACAGCTTCGGCAGCAGAAGGAGAGATCACCACTTTCAGTGCTGGGTAGCTTTTCAAGTTTTTCGCCAGTTTTTTGCTAGCGTTAGCGTCTATGTCAAATAGACGCACCTCGTCAATCCCCACCATTGTATGGAATGCAATCGCCTGGAACTCGCTTTGCGAGCCATTACCGATCAATGCCATAACACGGGATCTAGGGCGGGCCATATAACGGGCGACCAAGGCAGAGGTCGCTGCGGTCCGAATCGCCGTAATAAGGGTCATTTCGCTCAGCAGGACTGGCTTACCAGTATCTACATCGCCTAATGCACCGAATGCCATTACGGTCAGCATGTTGTTGAAGGTGTTTTTTGGATGCCCGTTCACATATTTGAAGGCATACAGCGAAGCATCCGAGACAGGCATCAACTCAATAACGCCGTTCTCAGAGTGGTTAGCTAGACGGGCACACTTATCGAAGTCGCTCCAGCGGGCATAGTCTTCGCGGATGCACTCAGCCATTTCGGCAAGACACACAGCGAGGCCCTTGCTGGCCACCAGTTGGCTTAGGTCATTTACATCAAGATAACGAGTCATCGTTCATTTCTCCGGCTTTAAGTTTAGTAGGTATCTATGGATGAGAGCTATGGGCCCTCATCCATTTAAAACATCAATACCAGTGAAAAGCTGGCGGACATTAGCCACCTATAATCTTCAAATGTCTTTCGAGAGGACCAAGTTGTCACCTCGGCGATTCAAGAAATACAAGTACGCGAGACCTATCACGACCCAAGCACAGCCCAACTCTTGAGCCTCAAGTCCCATATTCATCATAATGGCTGCGGTAATCGCGAAGCCGAGAAGAGGAAATACCAAATGAGCCAGGAATTTTCCTGATTTCTGTCGGCGCCAGTGGTAGTTAATCACAGTCAAATGCAGGATTAAAAATCCGCTGAGGGCTCCGAAGTTGACAAGCGATGTAAGGGTGTCGACCGCGTCGATAAACAGATAGCAAATCAGCGCAGAGAGAACGGCTACCAAATAGATGCTCAGATGAGGTGTACTATATTTCGGATGAACCTTGGCAAGAAACTGAGGCAATTTGCGATCGCGCGCCATACCGAACAGCAGGCGTGATACGGCCGCCTGAGAAGTGATCGATACAGCTACGCCCCAAGCCAGCGCAGTGGCTATTGCGGTTAGTGAAGCGAGCCAATCTCCACTAGCAACGGCTGCGATTTCATAGAACGCTGTGTCTGCGGAGGTAAAGCCCATGCCAGCAGCGAGGTCGGTAGCCAACCATGTTTGTGCTACAAAGATCCCTCCCATAATGAGGAGACTGATCAGTGCAGCTCGACCTATGCTCTTTCCTGCATCACCTTTAGTTTCTTCAGCCAAGGTGGAAATAGCGTCAAAACCTAAAAATGACAGGACGGCAATTGATACAGCCTGCATCAGCAGCGAGAAGTTGAAATTTGTTGCATTGTAAAGAGGCGAAAGCGTCAACTGCCCATTGCCCGCCCCACTGTGCAATGCTTTCCATGCACACGCGAGAAAAATCCCCAGGACAATCAATTGCGCGACGAGGAACAAGATATTCATACGCGCTGTAAAAGTTATCCCGCGAAGGTTTACCAGTGTGGCGCTAACCATGAACATCAGGATGAAGGCAAACTTCGGAATCTCAGGATAGAGATGATTCAGCGCCATGGCTGCATAGATGTACAGCAGTGGTGGAATCAGTAAGTAATCCAGCAGAAGCAGCCAGCCAGCGAGGAATCCGACATTAGGATGCAGCCCTCTGAGTGCGTACGAATAAACCGATCCTGCTATGGGGAAAGCACGGGCCATGCTGCCGTAGCTCAAGGCGGTGAACAACATGGCCACCATTCCAATGATGTAAGCCAACGGCACCATTCCAGGAGCTTCTTGGTTGACGTACCCATACACGCCAAACGGCGCAATAGGAATCATGAAAATCATGCCGTAAATTACAAGGTCGGCTAGCGACAGGCTTCGTTTCAGCTCCTGTTTATAACCAAAATCTTCTAATGCCATGACAGCGTACTCCGTAAGCAAGGAAGGGCGATGTCCGGCCGCTGGACATGGGTCAACAGCGGCGCGAACTTCTTTAAACCGGCAGATTTAATAAAGCGCCCAAACGGTGTTTTTGTAGTTGTATTACCGAGCTACCCAGCAAAAGGCTTTATAACAGTGGCGCTAGCACCTCCGACCAAGCCCTCACGGCGTCCGGTGTCCGCAATAGGTCGTTTCTGACTTCAATTAGCACAGCGTCAATGCCGCGATTATCCCCATGAACGGGAACAGTCATGTCTTCAAGAGCGTTAATTTCATATGGCTGATTGGCCGCACTTTTCACACCCCGAGACGCCAGACCTTCCAGCATCCGCCCAGCATAGTCATGAGCGTGCGCATACAGCACGCCTACCTCAAGACTCCGCGGCTTGCCAAAATATAGAGGAGTAAAACTGTGCACGCCGATAACACGCACCGGCTGTCCCTTAGCGAGCCGCGCATTGATTAACTCACTCAATCGCTGGTGAAAAGGGGTGAATAAAGTTTCTCTCCGATACTTCAGTGTAATTTCATCGAGATCTTGATTGCCTGGGATTTCGTAAATTTCGCTACGCTCAGGAATACTGTCTGGGGCCTCAAGCGGGCGGTTCAGGTCTATTAGCAGGCGCGAATAGTTTGCCGCTATCAGTGTGGCACCGAGATTTTCTGAGAGCTCTTTAGCAAGCGCCAAAGCACCAATGTCCCAAGCAATATGTTCCCGAGCTGCTTCTTCACTCAACCCCAAGCTGCCGAGCTGTTCCGGAATGTAAGCACTAGCATGCTCGCACACCAAAATTACTGGGTGCTTTGAGTCCCCCCGCTCAACCGTGTAAGCAGGCTGCTGGTAAAAGCCCAGCTCCCGACTTTCATTAAACTCAGTAAAGGAGCGCATAGTGGTCACACAATTCATTGGGGGCGAGCTTTTCTGTTGCGGCCAGCTCTTGTGCTTTCATTGTAAAGTACGCACGTGTCAGAACTTCTGGCAGCGCTTCGACGATATCTGCATGGTCTTTCAAGCAAGCCAGCGCCTCACCCAAATTTCCTGGTAAAGCAACAATGTTGCGCGCCCGGCGCTGCTCGTCACTGAGAGTGTCTGGCTCTTCGTCCGTTGTCGCGCTCAGAGACAATTTCTGCTCGATACCAAGGCGTCCAGCAATAAGCACGGTAGCCATGCTTAGATGTGGCGACGCGGTGGCATCAAGTGGCCGGAACTCCAAGTTGTACTGTTTGGCGGGAGACTTACCACCAAGCGTGATGGTCGGACAGATACGCAGAGATGCTTCACGGTTACGCTGGCCCAGGCATGCGTAGGAAGCGCTCCAGTGATGAGGCTTCAATCGCAGGTAGGAAATCGGTGTTGGTGCACTGAAAGCACACAACGCCGGCAGGTATTTCAGCACACCTGCAGCCCATTGCTGTCCGAGCTCTGACAGCCCATTCTCTTGATTGGGATCGTACATCATTGCTTCGCCGTCTTGATCCTGAAGGCTGATGTGCAGATGTACCCCGTTACTAACGGCCTGTTCCTCGACCTTCGGCGAGAAGCTGATGTCCAAGGCCATCTGCCGAGCAATTTCTCGTGTTATTTCTCGTACGTTCACTGCTCGGTCAGCTGCGGCCACACCCTGAGTCGGCCGGCAGGTGATTTCGTACTGAGCCTTGCCGTATTCAGGCAGGAACATTTCCGGTTCCACACCTCCAGCCCTCAAAGCACTGAGCAGCCAGCCACCGAAGCTCGCTGCGGCGTGCTGTGCACCCAAAGAAAAGGCATGATGTGCCGATCCTGACTGAGGAATACCGAGATTGAATTCATGCTCGAAAGCGGCAGTGATAGTCAGTCCCAGCTCATCTTGATAACGCTGTACTTCGTTTCGCAGCAACGTGCGCGGACAGGCTGCCCATGGGCGCCCATCTGTCTCGCAAATGTCAGCGTGGACAAAGTCTAGAGCGGGTGCACCGGCATCGGGACCATTAGGAACGCGAACCCGTGATGCCATATCAGGAATCAGACGTAGGTCACCGTATGCCCCCCAAGGATTATCTTCGGCTACAGTTGACTGGGGGGTGATAGCACTGTTTGCTGGTACCCAACCAACACCCGCTACCCGATAGCTTTCGAGCTCGTCCGTAGGGAATGACCGACCTCGGGTGATTCCTACCAAATCTGTGGTGACAACAGTAGTCATCGGCGTGGCTGCGATCAGTGCGTTATTCAAGCTGGAACGGTTCATACCGACATCTCCTGCAGGCGCTTGATGACGGTTTCTGTATCCGTAATCCAGCAATATCCCTTGATAGCTTCCAAGCAGGCCTGATGGCGGGTCGAGCTATAAGTAGCACAGGCATCTTCTACCAACGTCACCAAAAACCCGCGATCAGCGGCGTCGCGCACGGCCATGTCCACACACTGGTCGGTAACGATGCCGGCAATGATCAAATGCCGGGTTTCCAGGTTGCGTAGGACATAGTCGATGTTGGTGGAGTTGAATACGCCAGAAGATGTCTTGGGCAGGACCACTTCATTTTCTGTGGCAGCCAACTCATCAATAATTCCTGATTCGTAGGACCCCTTCGGCAAATGCATGTCCGACAGTTTGTGGTCCAGCGAACGATCACGCCCATCCGCGGTAAGACTTTCGATGATGGTGTGAAGCACGTTTTGTTGGGCATCACGCATCGCCTTGAGAAGGCGTTGCTGGTTAGGTATGACTTGAGCCTGAGTTCGAGTCAGGAAATACTCAGCGTCCGCATTCTGCAAATGGGGGTCGAACTGCGGATCTAACCACGCACGCTGCATGTCGACCAACAAAAGTGCGGTGTGACCATGCACATAGGGCAAGTCGCGAGGTGATTGGTGGGGCAACGTCAACATTATTGTTTTTCCTCGAGCAGGTGAGCGGCGAAACTTGCCCGCAGCGTGTCTATGCCTTCCAGACGACCTTCAAGGTCTTTGCTGCGCAGCGTGAGAACGGCTATCAGCGCCTCCACTTGAGCTAGAGCGGGAACCAGAGTGTCAAACGCGGAGAAGGATTCAACCGGGGCGCTAATGACAAGGTCAGCTAACTCACGTAGAGGCGAAGCATAAATATCGGTGAATAGCACCAAGCGTGCTCCGCGAGATTTGGCGGCAGTGGCAGCGCGTAATGCTTGAGTTTGATATCGGCGGTAGTCGAACAACAGAACTACGTCCTGACGCTCAATGTCGTACAACCTGTCTGGTAATTGAGCATTATCTTCAAGGGTGTAGCAGCTTGGACGAAGCAGTCGTAAGTGGCTCACAAGGTATTGCGCCAAAAAGCTGCTCAGCCTCCCTCCGTAGCAATACAACGAATGACGGGGCTCAAGAATAAGCTCGACTAATACCCGGACATCCTCGGGCTGGGTGAGGGCCTGAGCCTCACTTAGGGTCCGGCAGCTCTCACTCAGATAGCTATTCCAAGTATCGTCCTGGGAAGAGTGAGATTTCGGCTGTAGCAAGGTGACAGGTGAGCGCAGACGGTGATCCATCTCGCTCAGCAGCACATCTTGGAGCTCAGCGTATCCGCTGAAACCGAGCTTCTTAACCAAGCGAACGATTGTCGGATCGCTAACGCCAGCATGCTCAGCCAGTCTGGCCATCGGCCCCAGCCCACTGCGTGGATAGTTATCCAGTAGGGCTCGAATAACCTTCCGCTCTGATGGAGTCGGACTCAGGTCGGCGGAGGTTAGGCGTTCTCGTAGATTAGTCATGTGCGCACATTTTTATGGGATGTATGTTTTGCTTCACATTCTATGCCCAAATTATATCTGTAGGTTTCACTACAGTCTACAGTTTTTGCTCATGCCTGAAATTTCTATTTCACACCTTGATGGTGACTTTTGGCGATATGCTGGTAGCCGGTCTGGAGGTTAGCCACGCTCGAAACGCCTCTAGAATGGGGCTAACAGAGAGCGTCACTGTGATTGGAGCCAAGGGCCGCCCAGCATCGAGGTTTTCGATGCGGATGGGCGGCTTCTGCTCGCCACTCGGGGCGGACTCAACAGGTATGCGATGAGTCCCCATATCGGGATTTTGGGCATTGCCCTTGGAGGGAAGGTAGTCAGACGCGCTCGCCACATCAGTGGCTTATGAGGAAATTGTAGGAAAACTCAAGGTCCTCACAGAGCGAGTGCGCGCTCCCGGATCTCGCTGTTAAGGATCCGGTCGTTTTCGCTGTAGTCGACCGGGCAGTCGATCACATGCACGCCTGGGGTCTTGATGCAGTGCTCCAGCAACGGCAGCAAACCTTCAGCGCTTTCCACACGGTGGCCATTGGCACCGTAGGCCTCGGCATACTTCACGAAGTCCGGGTTGCCGTAGTCCAGGCCGAAATCGGTGAAGCCCATGTTCGCCTGCTTCCAGCGGATCATGCCGTAGCCGTCATCGCGCAGAATCACCACGGTCACGTGCATGCCCAGGCGTACGGCAGTTTCCAGCTCCTGGCTGTTCATCATGAAGCCACCGTCGCCGCACACCGAAATCACCGGGCGGTCCGGGTACACCAGGTGCGCCGCCATGGCCGAAGGCAAGCCGGCGCCCATGGTCGCCAGGGCGTTGTCCAGCAGCACGGTGTTAGGCTTGTGGGCCTTGTAGTTGCGGGCGAACCAGATCTTGTAGATGCCGTTGTCCAAGGCCACGATGCCTTCGGACGGCAGCACGCGACGGATGTCGGCCACCAGGCGCTGCGGGTAGACCGGGAAGCGGTCGTCGTCGGCGCCTTCGGCAGTCTGCGCTTCGTTGGCCTCGCGAATGGCCATCAGGCGCGTGAAGTCCCAGTGGCTGGTATCGGTCAGGGCCTCGCCAATCTGCCACACGGCGTTGGCGATATCGCCGATCACTTCCACCTGCGGGAAGTACACCGCATCCACTTCAGCCGAACGGAAGTTGATGTGAATAACCTCGGTGCCGCCGCGCACCATGAAGAACGGCGGCTTCTCGATTACGTCGTGCCCGATGTTGACGATCAGGTCGGCGGCTTCGACGGCGCGGTGCACGAAATCACCCGACGACAACGCGGCGTTGCCCAAAAAGCGTGGGTGACGCTCGTCCACCACACCTTTGCCCATCTGCGTGGTGATGAACGGGATACCGGTCTTGTCGATCAACTGCTTCAAGACCTTGGCGGTCATCTTGCGGTTGGCGCCGGCGCCGATCACCAGGATCGGGTTGCGGGCGTTCTGCAGCTTCTGCACGGCTGCCTCGATGGCCTTGTGCTCAGCCAGCGGGCGACGGTGCAGGCTGGGGGGTATCGGCAGGCTGTCGGTCTGCTCGGCGGCGATGTCTTCCGGCAACTCCAGGTGCACGGCACCGGGCTTTTCTTCTTCTGCCAGGCGGAAGGCTTCACGCATGCGCGCCGGGATGTTGTCAGCCGAGGCGAACTGGTGGGTGTACTTGGTGATGGGGTCCATCATGCCGCACACGTCGATGATCTGGAAACGGCCCTGCTTGGACTTCTTGATCGGCTTCTGGCCGGTGATCATCATCATCGGCATGCCGCCCAGGTAGGCGTAGGCGCTGGCAGTAACCAGGTTGGTGGCGCCAGGGCCAAGGGTCGACAGGCTGACGCCGGTCTTGCCGGTCAGACGGCCATAGGTGGCAGCCATAAAGCCTGCAGACTGCTCGTGACGGGTCAGTACCAGCTTGATCTTCGACTTGCGCAGGGATTCGAGCAGGTCGAGGTTTTCCTCACCAGGAATGCCGAACACATACTCGACACCTTCGTTTTCCAGGCATTGCACAACGACATCGGCGGCCTTGGCCATGTTGCTCTACCTCAAGTGGATTTGATTGAAATTGCCATCGCGGGGCAAATCGCAGTGTCAAAAAAAGCGACGGGCTCCAGCACACTGGAGCGCCAAGTCGCTGAGGAAAAAACACAAGAAACCGCCGAGTTTTCTTTCCCCGGCGGAGACTACTCAACCGATTGTCATAAGGTTGGCGTTACCACCCGCAGCAGCGGTATTGACGCTAAGGGCATGCTCGATAAGCAGGCGTTCCAGTGGCACGTCAGTCTCACCGGCGCTCAAGCCATGCACACCAATAATCGCGCCTTTGCGCGAAGCGGCATGTCGGCTTATTTCTGCCAGTTGATCACAATCGCCGTGATGCAGAATGGCGTCGAACTGGCACCCTACGGCCGTCCAATCCGCAACGGTGGCCACTCGCCGAGTGACGGCCTTTGGCAGAGCGGCAATCAACGCAAACTGGTGCTCCTGTACGACCGCCAGACTACCCACAACCAAAGCTGCACCAATTTCCACCAGCAGGTCCTGCTTGTTCTGAGCTAAGCAGAGCACCCGTTCGCGAGGAAGCAATGTATAGGTGTTACGTTCGCCGGTCGGGCCTACTAAGGTATGGCAGCGGAAGCTCGGTGAACGGGTGACAAAATCGTCCAGCACACCAGCCAACGCCGGGTCATGTTCTTTGGCCCAGTGCATCAGAGCGGCCAACCCTTCAGCCGTTGCGGCAGGCACTGCGACTGCCTCGGAGTTTCCTTTGGCCAACTGCTCAATCACTGCGTTTTCCGGTCGACTGGACAGTAGGCGATACATGTACAGCGGGCCACCAGCTTTTGGACCGGTACCGGACAAACCTTCGCCCCCGAACGGCTGCACACCGACAACGGCTCCGACGATGTTGCGGTTGACATAGAGATTGCCAACATTCGCAGAGTCGACCACTTGAGCGATGGTCTCGTCGATACGGGTGTGCACACCTAATGTCAGTCCATAACCTGAAGCATTGATTTGCTCCAAAAGATTAGGCAGCTCGCTGCGCTTATAGCGCACGAGGTGAAGTACCGGACCGAAGATCTCCTTTACTAACTCGCCAAAGCTTTCCAGCTCGATAAGTGTCGGCACCACAAACGTGCCTTTGCGAACGTCTTCGCTCTGAAAGCGTGCGGCTTGAAAGACGCCGCGCCCTTTCTGACGCATGGCCTGAATATGCCGATCGATCACGTCCTTTGCCTCTTGGTCGATGACCGGACCGATATCGACTTCAAGATGCTCCGGGGAGCCTAACCGGTACTCTGCCATGGCACCTTTAAGCATTTGCACTACTCGGTCAGCTACATCGTCCTGCACACACAGTACGCGAAGTGCAGAGCAGCGCTGGCCGGCGCTGTCGAAGGCGGAACTGATAACGTCCACTACCACCTGCTCAACAAGTGCCGACGAGTCGACAATCATTGCGTTCATACCGCCGGTCTCTGCGATCAAGGGTACGTTACGGCCCCGAGAGTCCAGGCGACCTGCAATGTTACGCTGCAGGATGCCAGCGACCTCGGTGGAACCGGTGAACATGACACCACGTACTCGACCGTCACCAACTAAGGTTGCCCCAACGGTTTCGCCGCGGCCCGGCAATAGCTGCAACACACCTTCTGGGATGCCAGCTTTAAGAAGAATACGTACGCCTTCAGCAGCGATGAGCGGAGTCTGCTCTGCCGGCTTCGCCAACACCGTATTGCCTGCAGCCAGTGCTGCCGCAATCTGCCCCGTAAAAATCGCCAAAGGGAAGTTCCATGGGCTAATGCACACCACAGCCCCTAGTGGGCGATGGCTATCGTTTGCAAAGCTGCGCGCCTGATCTGCGTAGTAGCGCAGGAAGTCCACTGCTTCTCGAACTTCAGCGATCGAATTGTTGAATGTCTTGCCTGCTTCACGAGCCAGCAGCCCCATCAGCGGCTGCATATCGCCCTCCATTATGTCGGCTGCACGATCTAAAATCGCGGCGCGCTCCTCCGGTGGAGTCGATTGCCAAATCTGTGCACTAGACTCAGCGATGTCCAAAGCCATGTGCACATCTGACAGACTGGCCTCACTAACCTGGCCTACCACATCACGATGGTCAGCTGGATTGAGAATAGGCGTTGGTTCCAGGCACTGAGGCGCATAGTTCCCGATTACCGGTCTGGCTTCATAGGCTTGATGCGAGCTCGCCAGCAAAGTCGAAGACAGCGATGCAAGACGCTGCTCATTGGATAGATCGAGGCCGGCAGAGTTAAGCCGGGCATCGCCGTACAGGTCACGGGGCAATGGGATGCGCGGGTGCGGCTTTCCGACTTCGCCTTCTTGAGCAGCAAACTTTTCCACCTGATGTACCGGATCTTCGACCAAATCCTTCAAGGCAATGCTGTGGTCGGCAATGCGGTTCACAAAAGAAGTGTTGGCACCATTCTCCAGCAGGCGACGCACCAGGTAGGCCAAAAGAGTCTCATGGCTACCGACTGGCGCATAGATTCGGCAGGGCCGGTTGAATTTGCCGTCAGCCAGGTTACCGACGACTTGTTCATACAGAGGCTCGCCCATGCCATGCAAGCACTGGAACTCGTATTGTCCGGTGTAATAATTTTGACCGGCAAGCTGATAGATGGCTGACAACGAATGGGCGTTATGAGTAGCGAACTGTGGGTAGATGTGCTGTGGCGCCGCCAGCAACTTTCGGGCACAGGCGACGTATGACAAGTCGGTGTAAGGCTTACGGGTATAAACGGGGTAGCCTTCAAGTCCATTGACCTGCGCAACCTTGATCTCACTATCCCAGTAGGCACCTTTTACCAGACGAATCATAAGACGGTGGCGGCTACGTTTGGCCAGATCGATAACGTAGTCGATCACGTACGGACAGCGCTTCTGGTAGGCCTGAATTACGAAGCCAATGCCGTTCCAGCCAGCTAGCGACGGGTCGAAGCACAGTCGCTCGAGCAAGTCCAAGGAAATTTCCAAGCGGTCAGCTTCTTCGGCATCGATGTTGATCCCGATGTCGTACTGCTTCGCCAATCGAGTCAAGCCCAGCAGGGTAGGAAACAGCTCGCTCATTACTCGATCGTACTGGGCACGGCTGTAGCGTGGATGAAGCGCCGATAGCTTGATGGAAATCCCTGGGCCTTCGTAGATACCGCGACCTTGCGAGGCTTTGCCGATGGCATGAATGGCTTGCTCATAAGAAGCCAGATAACGACGGGCGTCTTCATCGGTCAGAGCAGCTTCACCCAGCATGTCGTAGGAATAGCGGAAACCCTGATTCTGCATTTTGGTGGCATTGGCCAACGCTTGGCCGATCGTTTCACCGGTAACAAACTGCTCGCCCATCAAGCGCATCGCCATATCTACGGCTTTGCGAATCAGCGGCTCACCGCTTCTACCGACGATCCGATTAAGGGTTGAAGTCATACCCGATTCATTGTGGGTACTTACTAGTTTGCCGGTGATCAGCAGCCCCCAGGATGCGGCATTAACGAACATTGATGGGCTATTACCCAGGTGTTGCCCCCAGTTGCCATTGCTGATTTTGTCCCGGATCAATGCATCCCGAGTGGCTTTATCCGGGATGCGCAGCAAGGCTTCGGCCAGACACATCAGCGCAACACCTTCTTGGGAGGAAAGTGAGAACTCCTGTAGTAAGCCCTGCACTAACCCCTGGCGACCGCTGGCATTCTTCTGGTTTCGCAGTTTTTGGGCGATACCCAATGCCATCTTGTTGGCCGCCTCGGCTTGGTCTTCACCCAGACGGGCCATTTCGAGCAGCATCGGTACCGCTTCATTCTCTGGCCGGCGGTAAGCCGATGTGATGGCCGCGCGCATCACCGTCTGCGGCAAGATACTCTCTGCAAACTCCAAGAAGACGTGTTCGCCCCCCTCCGGAATCGCATCAAGGATCTGTTGCTCGTTGACAGCTTCATCGAAAAGGTTAACCAGATGGCCCACAGCCGAGCCCTGCTCGGTACGCTCGACGAAACCGACCACCAGTTGCTTGATTACCCAGTGGGGCGTGCGCTCGATCGATTGTGCGGCGGTTTTCAGGCGATCACGAAGTTCGGCAGTCAGTTTGACGCCGACAGTTGTTGTTGTGCTCATGTCTTGATTTCCTGGGTTCGGCGAACAGTGAAATTGCGGTGCGATGCGCTTCGAGTTAGCGCTGGCAGTAGGCGAGTGCTGTTTACAACGGGTTCTCGTTTACCCAGTTTTGACGGCGAATTTCGCTAACGATGGCGTCCAATGTCTCGACCATGCGGCTAAAGATTTTCGACCTCAGTCGGGTCACCTTCCGGAGCAGTGCTTGCATGTAACCGATCAGCTTATTTACACCTACGATTGGCATTGCCTTCACCGAGAGTAGTGATCTTGTGGGTAGCTTGCCTGGTTCATTTCGGTTCTAAAACGGACCAGATCAAGAAGAAATTCTTCAGAATGCACATCCTGAAAAGGGAAAATTCTACTTATTGGTAATTTCGCAGACCAATATTCGGTCATTCTAGGCCCGCTTGTTCCAGGTTGCAATGACTGGTGCAACCTCTGCGGGTCATTTCGGCCCAGTCCGCAGCGCTAAAATTCAAATAAATTGTTAAAAATCAATGATTTAATCGGGTTGCACTTGCCTAATCTGGTCAGCTTCATTACCAGTTAGCTGACTAGTGGTAAAATTTTCTCCTTGAATCCACGAGCACCCGTGAAGAGAGCCACCCAATGCAAGCAGACTTTCGCCCTAAGCAGATCTATGAACAGGTCGCAGATCGGATCCGGGCAGGCATTCTCGATGGACGATACGCTCAAGGCTCGCGCCTACCCTCCGAGCGCGATTTGGCGCAACTGCTTGGCGTAAGCCGGCCAGCGGTGAGGGAAGCTATCGGCGCTCTTCAGGATGAAGGTCTTGTAGTCACTCGACAGGGCTCAGGTACCTATGTCGCCGATACTCTGGAGTGTCGCAGCAACGTTCCACCGCTCCCCCCGCGGGATCAGATGGCCGATCTAGAGCTAAGCCTTATAAGCGCTCTCGAAGTGCGTATGCTGATTGAGCCAGCGATTGCCCGGTTGGCTGCGCGCCGTGCTCAACGCGATCCGATCGCAGAGCAGTATCTCGATGAGATGAGCGACGTGAAAGACATCACCGACCCGCTGTACCAAGCGAGCTGGAACAAATCCGCCCGGCTATTCCATCGCCAGCTCGCGCAGATGACTGGTAATCCACTGATTACGAAAATTGCCGAAGAGATCAATGGCGTCATGGCTCAAGCGCAATGGACGAGGCCAAATCCAGGCAAAATTTCGGGCCTTGAGCGCACTCGGCTGTATCTGGCTGAACGCCAACTAATCTATGAAGCGATCGTGACTGGCGATGAGGACGCAGCAGCGTTCTACGTCGAGGGGCATTTGAAACGGATAGAGCGAGACATGTCTCACGTAGAGTGAGCATGTCTACTACATATCGTGCATCTAACACGATCACATTGATTACATTGATGCCCACGGGTTTCAGAGCTTTCGATTGCTGATCAAGCACACCGGCTCGTTGCACGCAGAGTGCCTCACGTAAATTTCACAAAGGGCGGGTTTGGCTATCCTACATCTCTACGGTTCATCCGGCCCGCTCCTCCATCGCGGGCTTTTTTGCCCTCCAATTATGGGTGAGTGGCAGATTTAGCACTCACTCACCCGAGATCAGGCTCACCGGCCTGGGTTAGCTGTTTCCTGTAGTCGTGGCTAGCACATCCTGAAGCGGTTCACAATTGCGCAGGCGCGCCAGGATGTCGGGTTCACTGAGTTCGGACTGCAGCGCTTTGTCGATCACTGTCGCAAGTTCTTCTGGCGGTAGGATCAGTACGCCATTGTCATCACCCAGCACGTAATCCCCTGGATGAACTTCAACACCAGTGCAGGTCACGGGCACATCTATCTGGCTAGCCTGGCCGCCGATGAGTTTGGTCGTGAGCTGGGTAGTACCGCGAGCGAACACCGGCAACTGGCAGCTTCGCAGTTCGTTGATATCGGTGACCAAGCCATCGACGATGATGCCAGCGGCACCCGAGCAACGAGCTGCAAACTGCGTGACTGCACCCACGCACGCGTGGGCATGGTCCCCCATGGTGTCAATCACCAGGGCATCGCCTGGCCGAAGGGCGATAAGGGCGCGGTTGACGGCAATGGCATCGGGTTCGGCCAGGCGAAGCGTCACGGCGCGCCCAACAATGCGACCGCCCGGCACCATTGCGCGGACTTCATGGCTGACGAACCCGCGCTCGAGGAAGTGGCCAAGCGTGGCGAAGCTCACTTCTCGTAGTTTTGCGATCAGGTCGTCGTTCATTGCCCGCGCTCCATGTCGACCAGCTCGGCCACACAGTCGATTTCCAAGCTCACGCCCCACAGCTGCACGCAGACGGTTGTACGTGCGGGTGGTGCATGGCCAAGGATTTCCTTGTACACCTCGTTGAAGGGCACCAGTTGATCTGGGGCTGTCAGGTAGGCGTTCACCTTGACGATGTTGGAAAGGCTGGAGCCCGCCGCTTCGAGGATCGCGGCAAGGTTGGCGAAGGTCTGCCTGACCTGATCTTTGAAATTGTCGGGCTGTTCTTCCAGGCTGCCTAGCGATGGGATTTGGCCAGCGGTGAACACCAAGTGGCCGCTGACCACGGCTTGGGAGTAGGGGCCCACTGGGCTGATGGTTCCAGGGGCGCTGTGGATGCGGTTCATTGAGAGCTCCTTGAAGCGAAGATGTGCCGCCGGCTCGCCGACAGCACATGGTCAGGGATCAGAAAAGCGCCAGGGTGTAGCTGACGATGAGTCGGTTCTGCTCTTGGTTGGGGTCGATTTCGGAGTGCAGCAATCCATGGCGCCAGGCCAGGCCGAGGCCTTTTAGCGCACCGTCCTGGATGACATAGTCCAGGCCCACATCCCGTTCCCACTCGGACGCGTCATTGCCGCTGGTGGTGCGGATGTCTTCACCCTTCAGGTACATCAGGAAGAATTTCAGGCCAGGTACGCCGGCAGCGGCGAAGTCATAGCTGTACTGGGCAAACGCGGTACGCTCGCCCGCTCGGTTGAAGCTCGCGAGCATCCGGTCGGTGTAGAGGTAGACACTGGCACCACCTGCGCCCTTGCCGCTGAGGGAGCCCTGGTTCGGTTGGACGAAGTTGCTTCCATCCGACACCTCCTGATAGCCGGCCATGAGCGCGTGGCCCTGGACGGAATAGGTCAGCGCTGCGCTCCAGGTGTGGTTATCGATCTTGCCGTCACCGTCCTCGGTGTAGCCGCCCACTCGGTATCCACTTGCGCGACCCGCAGCGGAGTCGTTGGCTCCATCGGAGAAGGTGCGGAAGTAGCGCAGGTCAGTGCGCAGCGATTGGCCTTCGGAGAGTGGGAGCGTGTGGGTGAGACCGACGAAGTGCTGGGTGTAATAGTCCTCGAGGTTGGCAACGTAGTATTGCGCCGTGAGTTGTTTGCCGATCCGGTAGTCGCCACCCGCGAAGAGGAACTGGTCGCTCTCACGGGTGCCGCCGGCTACGGCCAATCCAGTACGGTCACTGGAGGCACGGCCCGTAGCACGGTTGAGGCGCCCGCCGGTAAGGGTCAGGCCATCTAGGTCGGTTGAGGTGATCTGGGCCCCCTCGAACGTTTGGGGCAGCAGGCGACCATCGTTGTAGGTCAGCACCGGCAGCTTGGGCATCAGCGTGCCGTATCGCAGTTCGGTGTTGGCGACTTTCAGCTTGGGTGTCAGGCCCAGGCGGCTCCACTGTTGGGCCGCGCCACTGCCGTCGTCGGGGATCATGCTGCTGCCCCGGTGGCGACCATCGCCGCTATCAAGCGTCACGCCCATCAATCCCAGGGCATCCACGCCGACCCCAATTGGCCCTTCGGTGTAGCCGGATTTGAAGTCGAGGACGAAGGCCTGGGCCCATTCTTCGGTTTTGCTCTGGCCGAGACTGCCGGCCTGATCGCGGAAGTCGTTGTTGAAGTAAAAATTGCGCAGGCCAAGGTTCGCATGGCTGTCGCCCACCAGATCGGCTTGAGCGAAAGGGGACAAGGCGAAAACGCCTGCACTCATCAGGTATTTTTTCATCTGGAATCTCTTCAAACGGAAGTAGGAAACACTCGCCTGGTTGGCGAGAGAAACTCGGGGGTACAGCACGGAATTACTGCCGTGCTTGGTCGATATCCCGTTTGAAGGTCTCAGTGAGTAGCAGCAGCGCGATCAGAGAAACAACGGCTGAGCCGATCATGTACCAGGCAATCGATGAGCCTTTGCCAGTCCACGACAGCAATGCGGTGGTAACCAGAGGGGTTGCGGCGCTTCCGAGCAGGCCGGAAAGCATGTAGCTGATCGACAGGCCCGAGTAACGAACTCGAGTGCCGAACAACTCCGCGAGGAATGTGGCAATGGGGCCGTAGTTGGCCGCGAATGCCGTCATCATCAGCATGTAACCGGCGAACGCCAGGCCGAGAACTTTGGAATCCATCAGCCAGAACATCGGGAAGGCCACGAGTGCCTCGGCGATGATCCCGCCGATGATGATCGGCTTGCGTCCAACCTTGTCGGAGAGGGCGCCGAAGAACGGCAGCATAGCGATACAGGCAGCGCAGGAAACCAGCACTACCGTGAGCATTTCTCCACGTGTGAAGCCCAAGGTCTGGGTGCCGTAGGTCAGGCCGAAGGCCACGATGAGGTTGTAGGAGGTGCCAGTGGACATAGTTGCCACACCACCCAGGACTACCTGCTTCCAGTATTTGCGGAACACCTCGAACAGCGGCACTTTGACTTGGCTGCCTTTGTTCTCCACCGCTTTGAACGACGGTGTCTCATGGATGTTGAGGCGAATGTACAAGCCCAATCCGATCAGCAGAACGCTGAGCAGGAACGGCACACGCCAGCCCCAATCCAGCAGCTGCTCGTTGGTCAGCGTGGTGGCGAACATCAGGAACACGAGGTTGGCCAGCATCGTCCCCGCCGGTACGCCGATCTGAACCCACGAGCCGTAGAGTCCGCGTTGATGCTTTGGCGCATGTTCCACCGCCATCAGCACGGCGCCGCCCCATTCTCCGCCCAGAGCCAGGCCCTGGATGATGCGCAGTGTAAGCAACATGATCGGCGCCCAGATGCCCACCGATTCATAGCTCGGCAACAGGCCGATGGCGAAGGTGGCCGCACCCATGGTCAGCAGCGAGATGAGCAGCATCGACTTTCGGCCCAGGCGATCACCGAAGTGACCGAACAGCGCGGCGCCGATCATCCGGGCGCCGTAGGCTGAAGCAAAGGTGCCGAAAGCGAGGAGGGTGCCTACCAGGGGATCAAAGCCTGGGAAGAAGATCTTGTTGAATACCAGGGCCGAGGCCGTGGCGAAGAGGAACAGGTCATACCACTCAACGGTGGTGCCGATCACACTGGCGACCGCGACTTTTTTCATGTCGGCGGTGCGTTGTGGTTGCGCGCTGGCAACCTCGGTGTACGCAGGGCTGGTCATTGCCATTTTCTCCCGAAAGATGGGTTCTGGTTGTTATTGGCAGCTGAAGGCGGAGCGGCTACTTCTTGTTTTTGGGCAAAGCGTTCCCGTGGGCCCAGCTTTCTTGAATTGGCTGGGCGTCTGGGTGGATCTGGTTAAGTCAGCGTCTGTCGGCGCGGGTCAGCACGGCGTTGAGCAGTACGTCGCAGCCCATGGTCACGTCGTTGGGCAAGGCGTCTTCGGCTTCGTTATGGCTCAGGCCGCCGACGCAGGGGATGAACACCATGGTGGTTGGGCAGTGACGGGCCAGGTGGATGGCGTCATGGCCGGCGCCGCTGACGATTGGCTGGTACGGGTAGCCCAGGCCTTCGATGGCTTTGCGTACTGCATCGATGCAGGCCGGGTCGAAAGGCGTGGCCGGGCTCAGCCAGTGACGGTTGATCTGGACTTCCAAGCCACGCTTGGTGGCGATTTGGTCGATGAGTGCACGGGCGCTGGCTTCCATGTCAGCGATGGCGGCATCTTCGTGGTTGCGAAGATCGAGGGTAAACGCCACGTGGCCAGGGATGGTGTTGCGGGAAGAGCGAGCGATCTGCAATTGGCCAACGGTAACAAGGCCTTTGGGCGCAAAGTCGCGTGACAGTTGTTCCAGTGCGGTGATCATTTCCCCTACGCCGAATAAGGAGTCGCGGCGCAGAGGCATTGGCGTGGTGCCTGCGTGAGCGGCCTGGCCACTGATCTCGATGTCCAGCCAGCAGATCGCTTGCCCACCCGTGACCAACCCTACGGGCAGGCCGGCGTCCTCCAGGATTGGGCCTTGCTCGATGTGTGCTTCGAAGTACGCGTCGAACTCACGGCCCAGAGGTAGCTCACCTGCGTAGCCGGTTTGCTCCAACGCTTCGGCAACGCTGACGCCTTCAGCATCGCGGCTGGACAGCGCTTGCTCGAGGGGCAGCTCGCCCGTGAACACCGCCGATCCGAGCATGGCAGGAGTGAAACGAGCGCCTTCTTCGTTCGTCCAGACCGCGATTTCCAATGGGCGCTCGAGCTGCAGGCCTTTGTCCTGAAGGCTACGTATCACTTCCAGGCCGGCAAGTACGCCGTAGATGCCATCGAAGCGACCGCCCTTCGGTTGGGTGTCCAAATGGCTGCCCATGACCACAGGGGGCAGGGCGTCATTGCGGCTTGGCAGGCGGGCGAATAGGTTGCCGATGGCATCAACATGGATGCTCATTCCGGCCTCGCGGCACCAGCTTGCGAACAGCTCGCGTCCGTCTCGGTCTTCTTTCGACAGTGCCAAGCGGCAGTTGCCGCCTTTGGCGGTTGGGCCGACCTTGGCCATGTCCATGAGGCTGTCCCACAGCCGTGTGCCATTGCATGTATGCATGATGTGAATCCTCAAACAGGCGGTGGGATCAGTATCCGAGCGCGGGGTCTACTTGGTTCAGGAGTGGTTCAGCACAGGCCAGACGCCGAGCGTTCTCGGCAACTTGCTGGGCAATACAGTCGTGGGAAGCGCATGAGGCCATGTGGGGTGTGACGACGATTCCCGGCGTGTTCCAGAGGCGGCTGTCCAAAGGCAGCGGCTCTTTCTCGAACACATCGAGAAGCGCACCGCGCAGTCGGCCACTGTTGACGGCGTTGATCAGGTCATCTACCTGCAGGTGCTGCCCTCGTCCGCAGTTGATCACTGCCGCGTTTGGCGCCAAGGCTTCAAAGGTCTTCTGGCAGAGGATGCGGCGAGTGGCATCGGTCAATGGCAGCAGGTTGATCAACAGGTCGAGACCATCCAGGAACTGGTCGAACTCCGCTGGGCCCGAGAATGTGCGCACGCCGCTCAGCTGTCTGGCACTCCTCGACCAACCTCGGACAGCATACCCAGCCTCGGCCAACTCGCCGGCAATAGCCCCTCCAAGGGAGCCGAGCCCCATGACGCCGATGCGGTATTCACCAGCGAGGCGTTGAGGATGACGTTGCCATACCTGTTGCTGCTGTTGGGCAAGTGCTCGGTCGAAGTCCCGGTGGTAGTGGATGACCGCCCAGCGAACATACTCCGCCATGCCTTGGCGGTGAGCTGGGTCTACGACTCTGCACACTGGCAAGGCTGGCTGGCTCGGGTCGTTGGCCAGGTGATCAACACCTGCAGCCACCGAGTGGATCAGCTTCAGGTTGGGTAATGCGCTGAGGCTACCTACGGGAGGGAACCAGCATGCGGCTACCTGTGCCTCCTGGGCTGCGGGATCGTTGGCCAGCACTACGCGTAGCTGGGGAGCACTGCGAGCGAAGGCAGACTGCAGTTGGCCCAGAAGTGCCTGGTCGGTTGAAAGCAGTACCAGCGGTTTCATGAGCAGTACGACTCGCGTTGGTGTTCGATCAAGGTCAGGGCGGCGTTCCAGCTCAGGCTGATGATTTGCGCTGACTCGTCGCGTTGGAACTGCGCGGCGGTGTGGCGGCAGACTTCTTCGCTGGGGTAGATGAGTTTGCTGCCGCCGGCCAATGCCTGTACTTGCGCCTGGCAGGCGCGCTCTAGGAAGTGAATCTCGTGGAAGGCCTCGGCAACACTGGAGCCGCCGGCCAGCAGGCCGTGGTTTCGCAGGATCATTGCCTTGTGCGTGCCGAGGTCGGCGATGAGGCGCTCGCGTTCATCCAGAGACAGGGCAATGCCTTCGTACTGGTGGTAGGCCAGCTTGCCGTAGAATTTCAGCGCGTGCTGGCTGATCGGGAGCAACCCGTGCTCCTGAGCCGAGACGGCGATGCCGGCTGCGGTGTGGGTGTGGATCACGCAGTGCATGTCCGGTCGTGCCATGTGGATCGCCGAGTGGATCACGAAGCCAGCCGCGTTCACCCGGCGCTCGCCATTGGCCTGGTCGACCACATTGCCATGTTGGTCGATGCGTACCAGATCACTGGCGCGCATCCGGTCGAAGATCACGCCGTATTGGTTGATCAGGAAGTGATGCTCAGGCCCAGGAATACGCAGGGTGATGTGGGTGTCGATCAAATCGGTCATGCGGAAGTGCGCAACCATCCGGTACAGCGCGGCCAGTTCGCAGCGTGCCTGCCATTCGACATCGCTAATGTTGTGCGGCTTGCTCATGAAAACTCCTGATTTAACGAGCGATGGCGGGGGTGGGTTGCTGCTGCTCGCCACGCAGGCGAGAGAGGCCACAGACGCCGATCAAAGAAAGCGTGGAGAGCGCGGTGAAGAACACGGCGAGTGGCAGCCACTGGCCGGCGAAGCGGTCGGCCAGCAACGTGCCGATGATCGGCGTGCTGCCCCCGGCGATAGCGCAAATCAACTGGTAGGCCAGAGAGATCCCGGAGTAGCGCAGGTGAGCAGGGAAGGCCTGGGTCATGTAGCCGGCGATCACTGCATACAGTGCCGAGAGCGTGACCACTGCCATGGCGATGCCGGCTGTCATCAACACCAGGTTTTGGGTGCCGACCAGCATGAACATGGGGTAGGGCACAGCCATGCACAGCAGGGCTACCAGCTTGAGGAAGCGGCCTTCGCCAATGCGTTCAGCCAGCAGCGCGGCCAGTGGCTGAGTCAGGAACTGCAGGATGGTCACCAGGAACAGGCAGTCGAGGATGGTTGCTCGAGGGATACCCTGGTAGGTGGTGACGTAGGTGATCATGAAGGTGTTCGTGAAGAAGAAGCCGGCAGAGCCGATGGTCACCGCGAGAGCGGCAAACAGGATCTGCCTCCAGCAGTCACGTACCACTTCCAGCACCGGGTATTTGACGACCTCTTGCTTGGCCTTGGCGGCTTGGAATTCAGGGCTTTCCTCGACGCCGAAGCGGATAGCCAGACCCACCAGCATCAGGACGCCACTGGCCAGGAACGGCAGACGCCAACCCCAGCTCAGGAACTCTTCGGGCTCCAAGGAAGACACCAGGCGGAATGCGATCAGCGCGAGCAGCAGGCCAGCCGGGCTGCCGAGCTGAGCGAACGAGGCGTAGAACACTTTGCGTTTGGCCGGCGCATGCTCGCTGGCCATCAGGACGGCACCACCCCACTCACCACCGACAGAGATCCCCTGGACAATTCGAAGGGCAATCAGTCCGATGGGGGCCCAGATGCCAGCAAAGGCGTAGCTGGGCAGCAGGCCAATGCCTGTGGTGGCCAGGCCCATCAGCACCATGGTGACCAGCAGCATTTTCTTGCGGCCCAGACGGTCGCCCAGATGGCCGAAGACCATGCCTGCCATCGGTCGGGCAATGAAGCCTACGGCGAAGGTGCCGAATGCCGCCAAGGTGCTGAGCAAAGGGTTGCTGCTCGGGAAGAACACCTGACCCAGTACCAGTGCAGCCGCCGTGGCGTAGATGTAGAAGTCGTAGAACTCGATGGTGGTGCCGACAAATGCGGCAGCCGCCGCACGACGCGGCTGGTTTGACGTATGCATGCAAGGCCCTTCTTAGAGTTATAGGCAGGTGGGCAGGTTTGGCTGTACCGGTTGCGCTCTGTTCGGCGCTTTCGGGATTTATCGCCTTGGGGCTATGATTAGTCAATTTGCTAATTCTTATCCGTCGTATTAGCAGCTCTACTAATGGGCCCGTAAATGAATCCGCCAACTTCAAGATCTGATGCTTTGGTCAACAAATGGGAAGGGCGTCGATTTCTGAACGACCGCCTGGACTGGAACCTGCTGCGTACCTACCTTGCGATTGGCCAGGAGGGCAGCATCAGTAGGGCTGCAGCAAGGTTGCATGTGACCCAGTCAGCGGTTAGCCAGGCGCTTAGGCGTTTTGAAGAGCAGCTTGGCTGTGCCCTCATTCTTCGAGGTGGCCCGCGCTTCGACCTGACGGCTGCCGGGGAGGAAGTGCTGCGTATCGCCATCGATATCTATGGCGACGTGTCACGTATCAGTGCGGCTGTTGAGAAAGGGAGCGATGAGGTCGTGGGGAAGGTGCGGATCCTGAGCGTCAGTCGCGTGCAGTCGCGGGTCTATGACGATTTTCTGGGTGACTTCCACGAGGCTCACCCGCGAGTCGAGCTGGAGATTGATGTCATGCGCAGTGCCGACATCATCAGTTCTCTGCTGCAGAAGACCGCCACGGCAGGTGTTGGTCTGTGTCGTATACCTCAGCCCAAGCTGGAGCAGCGCCTGCTTCTCAATCAGCGCTATGCGTTCTTCTGTGGTGTGCGACATCGGCTGTTCGGGCGCACCGATGTCAGCCTCGAGTCCCTGCGTGGGGAGAACTTTGTGAGCTTCGTGAGCGACCAGTTGGGCGGCAACCTTTCGCCGCTTGCGATGTTCCGCGATCAGCATGGTTTCACCGGGCGCATCGTTGCTTCCTCGCCGAGCGTCGAGGAAGTCCAGAGGCTGGTGTGTGCCGGCTACGGAGTGGGTTGCATGCCTGAGCACCTTCTCCATGAGGATCTGGAGAAAGGCTTGCTCTGGCGGCTGCCGCCCTACGAAGGGATTGTCGATGTGGACTTGCACCTGCTCTGGAACAGGGAGCAGAGGATGACCATGGCGGAGACGGTGTTCTTGGAGAGCTTTCAGCACTGTCTCGCTCAGGCCTCGCTCGTTTGAGGGGCCCAAGTGACACGACCGCAGCACTGGCTGCGGTCGTTACCTTTCGCTAGTCGGCGTTCAGCAGTCGCTGCCGGGTCAGCACGCTGTTCAGCCGATCATCGTCCTTGAGCTCGACCTCGTTCAGCATGTCAGCAACGCTGGCACCCGCCTCAACTCGCTCCAGCCAGTACATCACGGCCTTCTTCATGAACCAGTGAGGCGTTCGGTCAAGCGAGCCTGCTGCTTCCCTGATGCGCTCTTTGGTCAGAGCGTCAAGTTTGATGCCTGTGGTCGAGCTCACGGGCATCCCCTCATAACGCCGATACGGCTACATGGCCGGATGCCTTCGCGCTGCGCTGATAGGCCAGCAGCAAGCCGATGTACCAGACAGGCATCACATACAGGGCGGTGCGGGTATCTGCTTCAAGTGCAAGCAGACACAGGACGAACATCAGGAACACCAGTGACGTCACCGCAGTGAGCTTGCCGCCGGGGAGCTTGAAGGTTGATCGCTGATGGGCTTCAGGGCTGCTGCGGCGGTAGGCGAGGTACGACAGCAAGATCAATGACCAGGTCACGATCACCATGACCGCCGAGATGGTAGAGACTAGGGTGAAGACCGCCATGACGTCTGGGATCACAAACAGCAACGTCAGCGCGATGGTCATGCACAGGCCGGAGAACATCAGTGCCCGGATGGGAGTGCCTGAATCTGACAGACGTCCGAAGGTCTGAGGAGCCTGCTTGTTGTGCGATAGGCCGTAGAGCATGCGAGAGCCAGAGTACACGCCGCTGTTGGCCGAGGAGGCCGCAGACGTCATCACCACGAAGTTGATCATCCCGGCAGCCGCTGGCAAGCCGCCCAGCAGGAACAGCTCGACGAAGGGGCTTCGGTTCGCAGGCACGTGGGCCCAGGAGATCACGCTGATGATGCAGGCGAGCGCAGCGATGTAGAACAGTAAGATCCGTAGCGGGATGGTGTTAATGGCCTTGGGGAGCGTTTTCTCGGGGTTGTGGGCCTCAGCTGCAGCGGTGCCGATGAGTTCGGTGCCTACGAACGAGAAGATGGCGATCTGGAAGCCGGCCAGGAAGCCCAACACGCCGTGCGGCATCATCACGCCCGGCTCGACCAGGTGGCTGAACGACGCAGTCACATCACCAGGGGAGGTGTAGGAGGTGGCCACCATGTAAAGGCCGGTGAGCACGAGGGCTACGATGGCGATGATCTTGATCAGACCGAACCAGAACTCCACCTCGCCGAAGGCTTTGACGGCGAGCATGTTGAGCGCTACGAGCAGGAACATCGCGCCGAATGCCGGAATCCAGGTAGGAAGATCTGGATACCAGTATTGAAGAAATCCGGCGACTACTACTACGTCACCCACTGCGGTGACCACCCAGCTAAGCCAATAAGACCAGGCGAGAATGAACCCGGCGCGTGGGCCCAGGTGATGATGGACGAGCTCTGCGAACGAGCCCATTTCAAGGTTGGCGAGGAGCATCTCGCCCATTGCTCGCATGATGCAGAAGACGAAGAATCCAATAATTGCGTAGACTAAGATGATTGATGATCCGGAAAGGGCGATCATCTTCCCGGAACCCATGAATAGACCTGTGCCAATGGCGCCGCTGATGGCAATTAGCTGGATGTGTCTGTTTTCCAATCGTCGCTTAAGTGTTCGACGGTCGCCATGTATCGCGTCTTGCGAATTGCACGATTGATGCATAATTGACCTCTTATTCTTTTTTTATAGAAACCTAATACACCATACCTTACGGAAGGTGATTATATGCGCGTGGGCACCTCATGAAGTGGAGGTGCTCGTGATTACGCTGACGAAAACAGTAATCCCGAAGGAATAACCTGACTAAATTGTCAGATAATTAGATCTCAGTAGCGGTGTAAGGTTATTGTTGTTTTGTTGCCGGCTTTCGCCCTAATGGCTGGGAAGTGCCCATTCTGCCAGCCACTGTTGTCAACAGGAACGCTACAAAACGTCAGCCCTAGAGGGCTCATTCAGCATTCTGCGTAGCTCGCTGAGCATTCTGCTCAGCTGCACAGCTTTGGTGCTAAAGCCTACTATCTCCCTACATTTTGAACGTCGACAGCAGGATGCTGGTTTCAGTGTTTTCGATGTGGGGGATGGATCGGATGGTGTTCAGCGCCTTGTCAAAGGCTTCGAGTGTTTCGGCGCGGAGCTCTGCCATGAGGTCCCAGCGGCCATTGGTTGTATGAATGGCAACCACGTTGGGATGCCCGCGCAGCGCGTGTTTGACCTCTGCAGCGTGATGTCCACTGATACCGATACTGGTGATTGCCCTTACTCCCCGCTCGATGGCGTCTGATTGTAGGCGGATCGTGTAGCCCATGATGATGCCGCTGTCTTCCAGCTTGGTGAGGCGGTTTTGAACGGTAGCCCGAGCGACCTTGAGCTTTTTGGCTAGTGTCATGATGGGGAGTCGAGCGTTGTCTCGGAGGAGGGCGATGAGTTCTCGATCAATGCTGTCCATAATTCTGCGCTGGCCATACTGCTAGGTTGGGTAAGCAAATTGTCCAGAAATCTGATAAATCTGGCAACCTGTATGCTTCAATTTGTACCAATATTTCATCATAATTTTGGGGTTGGCAAAAATATATCTGGCGCTCGCTGTGCACTGACTGGGAGCGGGCGCACTTATAAGGTGCAAAACAATGACGCATTTCATCGATGTTCCAACTATGTCTGATCTGGTTCATGACATTGGAGTAGTCCAGTTCCTGGGAGAGCTTTCTGAGGTCATCCGAGAGGACTTCAAGCGTTGGCCGGAATTCGATAAATCCGCCCGTGTCGCGAGTCATTCAGATGTTGGGGTGATTGAGTTAATGCCAGTGGCTGACAACAGTAAGTACGCGTTCAAGTATGTGAACGGCCATCCATCCAATACTTTCAAAGATCTGCATACAGTCATGGCATTCGGGGTTTTGGCCGATGTCGACACTGGCTATCCCGTCCTGCTGTCCGAGCTGACAATCGCGACGGCTCTGCGTACTGCCGCGACCTCGTTGATGGCGGCGAAAGCACTCGCCCGTCCGAACTCTCGCAAGATGGCATTGATCGGGAATGGCGCCCAGAGTGAGTTCCAGGCCCTGGCTTTCCATAAGCATCTCGGCATCCAGGAGATCGCGGCCTTCGACACCGATCCTCTTGCCACCGCGAAACTGATCCGAAACCTGCAGGAATATTCAGAGCTCAAAATCACGCGTGCCCAGAGTGTTGCCGATGCAGTAGGGGGTGCGGACATCGTCACCACCGTGACTGCCGACAAGGCCTACGCAACCATTATCACACCGGAGATGCTTGAGCCGGGCATGCACCTGAACGCTGTTGGTGGTGACTGCCCCGGTAAGACCGAGCTTCACGCTGATGTGTTGCGCAAGGCCAGGGTTTTCGTGGAATACGAGCCTCAAACCCGTATCGAAGGCGACATCCAGCAGCTTGAAGCAGACTCGCCTGTCGTTGACCTCTGGCGAGTGCTGACGGGCGAACAGGAAGGGCGCCAAAGCGCTGAGCAAGTTACGGTGTTTGACTCCGTGGGCTTTGCTCTTGAGGACTACTCGGTACTGCGCTACGTGCTGCAGCAAGCTGAGAAACGTGGTGCGGGGACGAAGATCGATCTGGTGCCATGGGTTGAGGATGATCCCAAGGATCTGTTCAGCCATACCCGTGGTCGGGCTGCCAAGAAACGCATCCGACGCGTAGCATAACTCCAAGATCAGGCACACATCGGAATTTCGAGATGGCATTTCCTACGCGATCGATTCAGGCACCTGCGGCAGTGGTGATGGTCAGGCCACATACTTTCACCCCCAACCCGGAAACGGCAGCAGATAACTCATTCCAGAGCACCAATTCTGAGATCGCTGCTCAAGCGCTCTCCGAGATTGCCCGGGGCGAGGTCACGCAGGCCGCGGGCCGGCTTGAAGCTGAGGGTGTGCGGGTTCACCTGTTTGATGACTTTGGTGAGAACAACACCCCCGACTCCGTCTTCCCCAATAATTGGTTCTCGACCCACCCAGGCGGGCATGTGGCGATTTACTCGATGTATTCTCCAAATCGTCGAAGGGAAAGACGAGTGGATGTCATTGAGATGCTCAAGCGGGAGTACCGGGTTCAAGATGTGATCGACTACTCGGGGCTTGAGCAGGATGAACTGTTCCTTGAGGGAACCGGGGCAATGGTCTTCGATCACATGTCCAGAGTCGCTTACACAGCACGTTCAAATCGGGCTAATCCGATTGCCTTGGAGCGTTTCAGTACCCACTTCAACTTCGAGCCGATGTTGTTTGATACAGCAGACGAAAAGGGGGCGCCGATCTACCACACTAACGTGCTGATGTGCGTGGCGACCGAGTTCGCTCTGGTGGGCTTCGGTACGTTCACAAACAAGGCTCGCGCTGAGGAAGTGCGCATGCGATTGATGGAGTCGGGACGTGATGTCATTGATCTGACTAACCAGCAAATCAATGAGTTTGCCGGCAATGCCATTGAGCTCTCCGGGCGGGACGGGCGCATCTTGGCTCTTTCGCGCAGGGCTTATAACAGCCTCACCGCAGAGCAACGCGGTCGTATTGAGCGCTCGGCCAGGCTCGTACCGCTCGATGTTCCCACTGTCGAGATGGCTGGAGGCTCCGTGCGTTGCATGATTGCGGGCATCCACCTCTCTCCAAGAAAGTAGGGCCCTCCGCTTAATCCTCATCCCCACCCTCTCCAGGTGGGGGTGAGGAGCCTAGGTTCTGTCTGAAAAGAGGTGTCGCAAACATCGCATGACGCAAGCCAGCGAGACCATCGCCGCGTAACTTTTCGCGAGCTTGTCGAAGCGTGTCACGATACGTCGGTTTTCTTTCAGCCAGCCAAACATCCGCGCTTGGGTTTGCGCTACATCCAACGTAGCGGTATGACCGGTTGCACCCGGTACCGATCACAGTACCGCCGCAGAGCATCAGCGTCGTAGCCCTTGTCGGCCAGGAGCCAGCGGCAGCGCTTGCGAGGCCGACCGCGCAGGCTCGTTGGAATGATGACGTCATCTAGCAGCGGCTTGGCGTAGCTGATGTCACTGGCTTGACCGCCGGACAGAAGAAACCGAACCGGCACGCCGTGGGCTTCGAAAAGCGTGTGAATTTTAGTCGTGAGGCCGCCGCGACTGCGGCCTAAAGGGTGATAGGCAGGTTCATCAGGCCCCCTTTTTTACCTGCACCTGATGAGGCGCGGGTTGCTCGAATTGCGGTTGAGTCGATCATCCAGGTCTGCAAGTCGATGAGGCCTTGATCGTTGAGCTTGAGGTGTAATCGCTTGAGCATCTGATCGAAGATTCCCCGGATCCGCCAATCCCGAAAGCGGTGGTAGACCGTTCGCCAAGGTCCGAAGCGCTCCGGCATGTCCCGCCACGCAGCACCTGAGCACAAAAGCCACAGCACGCCGTCGAGCATCAGGCGATCACTGGATCGCGGCCTGCCTCTGTTATGAGTCGGGGTAAAGAGATCAGCGATCACATCCCATGCCTCATCTGAAAGTTCGTAGCGCTTCGCCATCACAGAATTCCTTTCCGTAGATGGCTGAAAACTCCACAAAATTTCAGCTTCCGAGCGGCGAAAGTTCAGTTTCTCGGAATTTCAGATAGAAACTAAGGTTTTTCGGTTGCTTCTAAATCCAGCCGCGTATCACCGTTGCTGGGCATTGACTTCCGTTGTGCCAGATAGGCCGCAAGTAGAGAGGGCTTGTGCCTGAGCCTGTTTGGCTTATCTTAGGTAGTCCGCAGGAGTCCGTCACAGGCGAAGTGCCAGCGCGAATGTGAGCAGCAATGGGTACAAAATCAGCTCGACGGCGTTCCAATCACTTCCTTGCGCATTGGTTTTGAGCTGCTTCAAGCCAGCGCATCGTTTGGATAATTCTGCAAAGTCCGAGTCTATTTTATCGTGCTCCGATCGTGTTCCAGTAAGTGGTGTAACTCATCATGGTTCTGGCCACTGAGTTTGCCGTTTAGTTGATCACGGCCGACAGCTTGGCCTGTGGATTATCGCTGACGGATTCAAAGGCCTCCAACTGCATATATCGCCGTTGCAGGCACCAGTCGTCGTTCTGCTCCAGCAGCATCGCCCCTACCAGCCTTGTGATCGCAGGATCGTTGGGGAAGATGCCCACGACGTCGGTGCGGCGCTTGATCTCTGCGTTGAGCCGCTCCAGTGGATTGGTGCTATGCAGTTGCTGTCGATGCGCTTTGGGAAACGCCATGTGCGCCAGCACTTCGTCCTCGCAGCCGTCCATGAGTGTCGCGATCTTGGGGTACTTTTCGCGCAGTTGGTCTGCAACCAGGCGCCACTGTTGATGGCATTCAGCGCGGCTATCCTGAGCGAAAACCGTGCGCAGAAGCGCTGCCACCATGGTGCGCTGGCCTTTGCCGACATGGGCCATGGCGTTGCGCATGAAATGCACGCGACAGCGCTGCCAGGTCGCGTTGAAGACCTTGGAAACCGCAGCCTTCAGACCTTCGTGGGCATCGGAGATGACCAATTTCACGCCACGCAGGCCGCGCCGCATCAGGCTTCGCAGGAAGTCCGTCCAGAACGGCTCGGCCTCTGACGGGCCGACCCGCATGCCCAGGACTTCGCGGCCACCATCAGTGTTCACGGCCACGGCGATTATTACGGCGACCGAGACGATGCGTCCGGCCTCCCGCACCTTGACGGACGTAGCGTCGATCCACAGGTAAGGCCAGTCGCCCTCCAGAGGGCGATCAAGGAAGGCGTGGACGCGTTCATCGATCTCGCCGGCCAGCCGTGACACCTGGCTCTTCGAGATGCCGGTCATGCCCATGGCTTTGACCAGCTCGTCCACCGAACGCGTTGAAACGCCTTGGATATACGCTTCCTGGATCACCGCCGCCATGGCCTTCTCGGCAGTACGACGAGGCTCAAGAAAGCCGGGGAAATAGCTGCCCTGACGCAGTTTCGGGATCTTGAGATCGACATCGCCAGCGCGGGTTTGCCAGAGGCGATCCCGGTAGCCGTTGCGGCTGTTGATCCGGTCAGGGCTTTTAACGTCGAAGCCGGCGCCGCACAGGCTTTCGACATCGAATTCCATCATGCGCTGGGCAACGAACTGGATCATTTGCTTGAGCAGATCAGCGTCTGCCCCTTTCTCAACCAACTCGGTCAGTGCGATAGTGGGCTTGGTCATCGTGGTTTCCCTGGTGAGTGTTAGGTCTTCGCAAACTCAACGTTAGCCAAGAACCACGATGACCACTCTCTTTCGCCCACAGGGCGCCCTCGGTTGGTTCAGTTACACCACTTCTCGGGACACGATCTGGCGGGTACCTGGCCAGGTGAACTTACCTTGATGCAGTCGGCGTGCTGCCAGCCAAATACCGAGCCCGTCGTGCACCAGGACTTTCATGCGCGTGGCGCGGCGGTGGGCGAACAGATAAGCACAGTGCGGCTGCGCCGCACCGAACACCGAAATCACGCGGGCCATGGCAGTGTCGGTGCCGGCGCGCATGTCCATCGGTTCAGTGGCGAGCCAGATGGTGTCGATGCGAATCACCGCAGCAACTCTCGAAGAAAGCTGGCGCAGGCGGCTGCGCTGTCCACTGGCCAATTCATTTTGATGGGCGTGCGTGAGTGTTGGATTTCAAGGCAAATGCTGGAGGGCTGGGCATGCGATCCGGCGCTGAGCATTTGAGGGTGCAGCGGGATGAACGCTGGCTGGACAGCCGTGGTTTTCAAATTGTGCAGCCGAATCCATTTATGGACGAGGTTGGCATTAAGGCTGTAACCCAAGGCGACGTTGGCGATGGAGGCACCGGGCTCGGAACACGCCTGGATGACTTGGGCTTTGAAAGATTTGCTGTAGATGCGGTGCTGACGGTGCATGGGAAATCCACTTGAAGGGCCAGAAATGGTGTCCACTTAAATTAGGTGGACACCATGGCCTTCGGCGGTGGCGTCAGGAAGGTGTGTTGGCCGGACGGATACTTCATTGTGTGGCCTGCGAGAATTGCATCCGTTCGCCAGCTGCCCCCTAGGTTGAATATGTAAGCCCAGATATTTATCAGCTATACACCTTCTCGGCAGTACTGCACGGCGTTTGACATATCGAAAAAATCCGTTGCGGCCGAGCCGCAATTCGCATCGGCCGCAACGACATCAGCTAGACATTGATACCACGCGCTTCACACTGGGGCTTTTTGCCCCGGCGGGTTTGCCGGGTACAGCTCGAAATGAGAGCTAGCAAGGGATCCTGACTGGAGCCCGCAGAATTCTGATTCTCTATGCCATTCAGCACACTCTGCGTTGGAATTGGCCGAAGCGCTCGCGTCGCTGGCTCATACAGATACACATCTAAGCCATCGTCGATGGCACGTGAGATCTGACGGGACCAGTAAAATCTTCCACCACCAGTTATACCAGCCTCGTCCAAGAGGATGTCATAGTGCTTCACGAGGTAGCTGAAAAGCACTCCCTGCGATATATCTAGAAGCGCTTGAGTATGGCGTATGTCTGCCGATCGCCAGATCTGATGGCGCACAACCGTTCGGTCACCGATGCACGGGAAATCTACCGACGTGACTTTGGCATAATAGGCGATCGATTTTGAGCTATCGTCGACCAACGCAATCTCAAAGTCGTTGCCGGCAACAGCTTTCAGCCGATCGTCAACTCGGATCAAACGGTAACCAGGCACAGTACTACCGAACTGCTCACAGATCTCATGCGTACATCCCGCTGCCATCAGAGCCGCATACATGGCGGCATTGTCTGCCGTGCGCGTGAGTGGCTCGAGGTGGGAAGCGCACTGTTCAGTGGGAAAAATCATGATGGTATCCAGATCGTAGCCGTATTCCAGTCACGTCCAAAGCTAGCGGACGCCCCAATGCTCTACGAGCGTTTGCGACAAACAGTCGTCCGGATTGTAGACCATTGAAGCATCGCTCCTTGGAAACTGCGAACAAGTTTGCGCGAGCGAACCATGAGCAACATCTCGATCGCACCAGACACCTTTTTCCAGCCGTCAATCGGACCAAAATCAGGGCTTCGCCATGATTCAGATCCGCTAAGGAAACTCCGAGCAAGTTTCTCATCAGCCGGAAGTGGGCGGTTGAGGGATGCCGAAAAGCCCGATTTTCAGCCGCTGATTATTGGATAACCAAGTCAAAGCCTTGGTTTTCTGCCCTCACGGGCGCACCTCTCCCGCAGCAGGCAATAATTGCCGGCGCACCATCCACAAATTCGACAGGGCAAACAGCGTGGTCAGTTGCGCCGTGTTCTTGGCCAAGCCACGGAAGCGGGTTTTCACATAGCCGAACTGACGCTTGATCACACGAAATGGATGTTCGACTTTCGCTCGCGTCTGCGCTTTGACGTTCTCGATCTTGCGTCTGGCTTTGTAGAGCACGCTGCGTTTGCTCAAGTGCTTGTAGGTACTGCGGCGGGCTGCGACCTGCCAGACCACCACCGCCCTTCATGCTCCGGTCGCTTCTCTACGCCGGTATAGCCCGCATCGGCACAGATAACATTTTCGTCGCCATGCAGCAGGTGAGCGACCTCCGTTACATCAGCCACATTCGCAGCTGTGCCGTGGACGTGGTGCACCAGGCCCGATTCAGCATCGGCACCGATATGCGCCTTCATGCCAAAGAAGTACTGGTTGCCTTTCTTCGTCTGGTGCATCTCGGGATCGCGCTTGCCGTCCCTGTTCTTGGTCGAACTGGGCGCGTGAATGATGGTGGCATCGACAATGGTGCCCTGGCGCAACGACAGGCCCTTGTCTCGCAGGTAATGGTTGATGGTTTCCAGAATGCCCGCCGCCAGTTCGTGCTTCTCCAGCAGGTGTCGGAAATTCATGATGGTCGTGTCTTCGGGGATCGGAGCGCTGAGCGTCAGCCGCGCAAACTGGCGCATCGAAGTGATCTCGTACAGCGCCTCTTCCATGGCTGGGTCGCTCAACGAGAACCAGTTCTGCAGCAGGTGAATGCGCAGCATGGTTTCCAGTGGATACGGCTTGCGACCACCGCCGGCCTTTGGGTAGTGCGGCTCAATTAAAGCCACCAAACCGCTCCACGGAACCACCTGCTCCATCTCGGCCAGGAAACGCTCGCGGCGGGTTTACTTGCGCTCACCGGCGTACTCGAAATCGGAAAAGCTCATCTGACTCATGGAATGGCGGGCTTGTAGAGGGCAGTTGGACGGAAGGCTATTTCAGCACAGGTCAGACGGCCTGTGCTGACTTGATCGGAGAATCCTTAAAGGCGTACTTCACCCACATCGCTCAAAGGCTGTCGGATTATCCACAGCTTCCAAACCACTTGGTCAGTTCAGTGCAGGCCGAGTAGCCTGCGCTGGCTTGGTCGAAGCTTCTGTATGGAATAAAGCCTAAACCGCTTTAATAGTTGTAGGCCTCATTGATTCGCTTCCACGAATCACGGATGTGATACCGAACAGACTCGATGATCTTTTCCTCATCTCGCGCTCGAAACGCATCAATGATTGGCCAGTGATCAATTGCAGCCTCTACCAGGTTGTCAAACTTGTGCTCAACCAGGCTGATCGATATTTGGATTTCAGCATAAATATTAGAGAACGCCCGAATCGTTTGGGTATTTCTCGAAAGCTCACAGATGCGCTGATGAAACGCGATATCTCTCTCGACTAGTTCCATTTCATGGCCGGCGCGAGCGGCCGCTTCCATTTGGCGGACAATCAGCGTAAGGCTTTCTACATCTTCATCCGTGAGAAGAGAGAAAGCCTGACGAATTGCGAATTCCTCGAGGGCAATACGAAACGTGAATATATCTTGGATATCGGAGGCTGAGAAAGAGCGAACAAACGTGCCACGCCGGGGACTGGAAATCAACAGTCCACGCTCTTCAAGTTTTCGAATCGCCTCCCTCACTGGATTGCGGCTAATTTTCAGGGTCCGAGCCAGCTCAGCTTCATTGACCCGCTGTCCGCCCTTGAGCTCACCCGTGACCAGCAGTTTATAAAGGTATTCCGTAACCTGTTCCGACAAGGGCTTGCTCTCTAACACAGGAACGCTCAATGTCGATTTAGTGAGATCTTGTGTCGAAACGACGCTGGTTAAAACTTGGCTCATGAATATAACCCGGCTTGGAAATTCAAGCGCAACCAAGATTCAGGTAAACTCTTATATTTGATTGCGCACTGTCGGCTGTGGACAGAATTCTGCGCCCTTCCGAAATGGGTGTCAATGAGCTAAGGGTAGGCCGCTGCGGACAACGGCCTGCCGAGTCATTTACACTGATTCACCTGCATCAGCTGGCACCTCAGGCTTAACCTTGACTTTGGACGCCCACCGCATTGCGGCATACGCCACCACAGCTGTTGCTGGTGCTGAAAATGTTGCCAACAGTCCGGGGCTACTCATCAACGCGACTCCAATAAGCGAGGCAACAGTCCAGGCGCCAATTCCACCTATGTTGATGGATTTCGTTGGGGTTGGGGGCGCTGAGAATTTGGCCTCGCTGGCTTCAATAATTTTGCATAGGGCTACTCCCACCCAGGCAACAACAATAATGCCCTGATAGGCTAGCGCTTCCATAAGATACTTGAACACATCAGCTAGCATAAGCAGGTACACGAAGCAACCGACAACTGCCGCCCATACAGCCCAACTCAGTCGCAGGCCGAATATCTGACCTATATTTCGAAGATTGGTCGTAGCCACAAAGTAGTTCGCGGTATTGATCCTTGTTTGAGTGGCCCAGACAAATAGAAGCCCCCAGATGCCGAGGAGATTGAGAATGGCGAGAACAACGGAGGTCTCGGAAATTTTCTCGATGCTAGGAACCGAGCTAACCAAATAAATGCCACAGGCTCCGTTTACCACAATTGTGACAAAATAGAATGGGTAGCCAAAATTGAATTTGCTGTGGAAGCGGGTGTCGGAAGGCTTTCCGAACTTCGCATATTCATAGGCAAATAGCATCAGTACCCATACACCCATATAGTACACGAAGCAGTTCCACCATCCGTACGGCGAAGGATTTTCGGGGCCAAAGGTCATCCAGTCGGTTTTATAGCCGTATTCGTAAACCGAAATAAATACTGCTGCGGCTAGTCCGATTAAATAGATTGGCAGAAGAAATCCGTTCAGCTTATCAAGCCACACCTGGATTTTGCCAAGAACCAAGGGGACACTATAGATCACCACTAGGAGTGCAGCCACAGAGTAGCTAATGCTCGAGAAAAAATGGCTGAGAGCGAACGCGATTACAGAGCCTTCAAATACTGCGTAGTAAATTGCTGTTGCGCCCAAAATCATAGCGGCCAAAACGGAGCCTTTGGATCCGAAAAGCTCTACAGAGAACGAGGTGACCGAATGGCCAGTCATTATCGCATGCTTGGTCATGACGCAAGTAATGACGCTGTATACCACCACGGACAACAACATGCCGACAATGGCATTGAATGTTCCAAAATCTAGAGCCAGTGCCCCTCCGACAATAATGTAGAACATAGCACTGCACACCGCCCACCATGCCATGGACAGCGAAACTTTATTAACTCGTTCATCAAGTGGTATGACGGCGACAGAATGCTCCGCGCCGCCGCTTTTAGTAGGGGCCGCCATTTTTATATCTCCGAACTTAACTGAAGTGTCTGGAAACTATCTTATTCGAGGCAGTTGTCTTTAATGGTTCCGGAAAAACCAGAGCGCGCTGCTATTTTTATTATCGGTGAGAGTACGGTTTGCGCGAAAATACACGCTCAATCATTGGTGCAAAGAAATCAAGGCTCAGAGTGTCATATTCTGGATCAAAAGATAGGCAGTCCCAGTCGCGGCAGAATTTATCACACTCATCGAACCACGGATGACCTCGGAACTTCTCGCGAGCATCCTTATTCCAGCCCAGGTTCTCCCAATAGTAGAAGCCTTGGAAGACATCATGATTCAGGACGATCCAGTGAGTTTTCTCCGAAACATAGGGTTTGATCAAAGCGCCTGCCATTTCAGCATGGTTGTAGAGTGCTAAGCTATCACCAATGTCGTGTACCAACGCTGCTACGACCATCTCTTCATCTGCTCCATCCCGAAAGGCCCGCGTAGCGGACTGAAGGGAGTGCTGCAGACGATCAATCTGATAGGGCTGCTCACCATGAGCGAGCATTTTTAGGCTGTCGATTACCAGCGAGGGCATGCTCCTGTGCTCTTCAGTTTCGAAAGACTCAATGAGTTTCCACTCGCTGGGCGTCATCTGATCAATACGTTTGAAGCTAACCTTTTTCATCCTGTCTCCTAAGAGTTGCATGGGGGCATTTCTGCCCCCTAAAACAACTACTGTTTAGCGGCCCGCTTTTCACGTTCAGCAGCCCAGGTAACGCACCAGTCGGAGCAAAGCTCTTTGTGGTCAATCTTGACTTTTTTGTCGGCGTCCTGCGGATAGATCAACACCCCACAATTGGCGCACTTCACATATCGTTCAATGTAGAGGCCGTTTTCAGAGAACTTCATGATTATTTCTCCAGATATCCGTAGTTAGCCTTAGCCGACTCAAGCGAGATGTATCCATTTTGCAGGTCGCGCTCAACAGACTCTCGACTACGTTTCGCAGGGTTGCCGAAGCCGCCGCCACCAGGCGTTTTTAGCTTGATTCGGTCGCCTTCAAGAATCGAAACGTTCGAGTACCGGCTGCTTGAAACTTTGCCATAGGCCTCGCACATGGTTTCCCAGATGTCAGTGCCCTTCTTCTTAACCAAAGTGGCACCACATTGGCCATCCAGGCCACCATTGAGGCCCCAGGGCTTCGTCTCATGGCGGTCGGTCATCTGAGAGACGGTGATCAACGCGTTCAGGCACACCATCTCCTTGGAGTAGCCCAGGCCGCCGCGGAATTCCCCGGCACCACCGGAGTCGGTGTCGAAGGCCAACTTCTCGACGCGCCATGGGAAACGAGTCTCAAAGACCTCGACAGGCGTTGTGCGGCAGTTACCGTTAATCGAGTCAACGGCATCGTTACCGTCCGCGAAGGCACGTCCCCCCCAGCCCACAGTCTCAAGGTCATAGCAAGCGAAGTATTCGCCGCTGACCGCATCAACCCCACCGAAGACGAAATTACAGTGAGTGGCACCTTCTGCGGCCATTACCCGATTGGGTACCGCCGATGCCATCGCCCCCAAAATAGCGCCCGTAATGCGAGGATGGGTTTCTGTGTTGCCACCCACCGACGGCGCTGGGAAGTCCACGTTCATGATGGTGCCGGGGGGCGACAACACCTTGATCGGACGGAAGCACCCGCTGTTACGAGGAATTGAAGGATCCGTCATGTGTAACACTGCGTTGTAAGCGGCCGAGGTCGAGACGCCCAAGGTTGCGTTGATAGGGCCTCTTGCCTGTGGAGCAGAGCCGGCGTAGTCGATGATGATCTGGCTTCCACGCACATGAACTTCCACAGCGATACGGTAAGTTGTATCAGGCGTAACACCGTCACTTTCGACTACATCTTCGAAGGCATAGACACCGTCAGGGATCGCTTCGATCTCTGCCTTCATGCGCCGCTCAGCGTAATCGAGCAGATCGCCGACAATCTGCTGGACTTCTACGGTCCCGTACTTCTTCAGAACTTCGATCATCTGCCGCTCACCCAAATCAACCGCAGCGATCAAAGCTCGGAGGTCGCCGTAGTTAGTGCGAGGGGTACGAACGTTGGCGAGGATCATGCGCCAGATATCGTTGTTATCTACACCGGCTTTCTTGATCTTTACCGGAGGAATACGGACGCCTTCTTGGAAGATTTCAGTAGCTTCGCCTGCAAAGCCACCAGGCGCCATGCCGCCAACCTCTGCAATGTGGCCGATAGCAATCGCCCATCCCTGCAGCTTGCCCTCAAAGAAGATCGGCTTGAAGAAGGTATGCTCTGGAGTGTGTAAACCGCCACGGTAGGGGTCGTTGTGAAGAATGATGTCGCCTTCTTGGAGGTCTTCCACATCGATCTCCTTCAGGCACGACTGCACAAGTAGTGGGATGCCGCCGATCATTGCAGGGCAGAAATCCGCTACGGCAATCAGATTGCCTTTGATGTCTGCAAGCCCACAAGTGAAGTCCAGAGCTTCGTTGAAAATCGTAGAGTATGAAGTTTTCTGCAGGGTGATACCCATTTCCCGGCAGATGGACACCATTGTCGAGTCGAGAACACTCATTGCCACCATGTCCATCATTCACCCCCCACAACTTTTGCCGAAACAAGCATGTAGCCGTATTCATTCACCACGATCTGCTGATCGGGGCGCAGGATAGTTACAGATGCGCTTTCTTCGATCACGGCAGGTCCATAAATAGTATGACCACACAGTAGATTGGTACGATCATAAATAGGCGTGTCGATCCATCCTTGCTCGTACCGAACCTTACGGCTGGATATCCATGCAGCAGGAGTGGTAGCTGCAGGGAGCTTTGGAATATTTGGCTTTTCAGCCGAGGCAACAGCAACCACCTTCACGGTAACAAGTTCAATCGTCTCACCAGGAATGGCGAAACCGAAGCGAGCCTTGTGGATTTCGTGGAAGCTTGCCCAAAGCTGCGATGCAGACTCATCCGTGATCGTCTCCATAGCCACTTGGAGTTCCAGCCCATGGTTTTGGCCAAGATAGCGAGCCTCGATGGAGCGCTGAACTTGGATGTTCTGTTCGTAGCCTTGATCAACCAACTCTTTGACCGCAGCTTCAACCAAACCTATCATCGTTTGATCAACAGAAGCAGCGTCGAAGCGGGTCGATACTTGCTGGATAGTTCTGTGCTTATCTACGCGGGCGTTGGTCATGATGAAACCGAACGCCGAGAACTGGCCAGGATAATTCGGGACAAGTCCTTGAGGGATACCGCTGATATTCAGCAGATCACAGACATGCACGGGGCCAGCCCCACCCGAAGACAGAAGAGTGAAATCGCGAGGATCCAAGCCACGCTGAAGCAGTACGGTTCGCAGAGCACCCAACATGTTGTTGTTGGCAATTTGCAGCATGGCCATTGCCGCTTCATCCACTGCCATCTGCAGTTTGTCTGCAATTCGCGCTACAGCTTGATGCGCTGCCTTCGCATCCAGCTTCATTCGGCCACCTAAGAAATAGTCAGGGTTTATCCGACCCAAAACCACGTTGGCGTCAGTGACGGTGGCTTCCAACCCGCCGCGCCCATAGCAGGCAGGCCCAGGCACGGAAGTCGCGGATTGAGGGCCCATACGTAGCAAGCCCCCTTTATCAATCCAGGCGAGGGAGCCGCCGCCGGCACCGATGGTGTGTACGTCGATCATCGGCACTTGAATTGGGATACCCCACTCGATTTCGAAATCGGTGGTGATATTCTCTTGGCCATTCACGACGGTGGCGCAGTCAGTAGACGTGCCTCCCATGTCAAAAATGACGAGATTTTTGATGCCGGTCAATTCGGCCACTGTGCGGGTAGCAACCACGGCACCAGTGGGGCCGGAGAGAGCCATTTGTACTGGAGTTGCGGCAGCACCCCAGATGCTGGATTCACCGCCGTTCGACTTAATGACTCCAACCTTGTCGCCTACACCCAGATCATCAAGGCACGACTTGATGCGTGCGAAACTTTCCTGGACAATTGGCTTGAGGAAAGCGTCGGCAATGGTTGTAGAGGCACGATCATATTCTTTCCATTTAGGAAGAACATTGAAAGACGACGAAACCGGAATGGTTGGAAGTTCTTCTGCCAAGATTTCAGCAATTCGATCTTCGTGCTTCGGGTTCACATAAGAGAAAAGTGTGCAGACAGCAATTGCTTCGATGGTACCATCTTCACGAATCTGCTTAGCGATCTCACGAACACCGCTTTCATCAAGAGCGATAATTTCTTCGCCGAGTGCGCTTACCCGCTCTACCACTTCGAAGCAATCAGCTCGACTTACGAAAGGCTTAGTTTTGATCCAGCTGATATCGTAATGGCTACGACGATCACCGCGCTGAATGAAAGGCACATCTTTGAATCCGCAGGTAGTTACATAGGCAACCTTTGCACCTTTGCGCGTTAAAAGGGCATTGGTCGCAATTGTAGTACCCAAACGGACTTTGTTGACGGTCTCCATCGACTCAATTTTCGATAGACCTTCCAATACACCCTCAATGGGGTTCTCTGGGGTCGTCAAATTTTTCCAGTTTTCGATTTGGCCGGTCGTAGCGTCATAAGACACGAAATCAGTGAACGTGCCACCGATGTCAATGCCTACAATGTTGTCCTCACGCATAAGGCGCTCCACTTTTTTATGACAAATTGTTGGGGGCAGTTTTACATCATGCTTGGAACAGCCGTGAGTTATCGATTCGCCTTGGCATACTGTCGATACAGCTGATTCTTGTAGTTATACCTTCTTCCTAGTCCTGCTCCTGATCGCATTCCATCTTCGATCAGCGCGTTGTCTTCCGTCGAATTGGGCCTGAAAGGTCCTGAGGACTGTAGACTGTGGACAGTTTGCTATCGTTGCGTTTTGCTGTCAACTCTCCATGCAGATGATCCCGAAGCCCAGATCAGCGGTAGCCGATGCAGAGTGAAGGCCTTTACCCCCGCCCTATTCATCACCTTTGCTTTCACTGAAAGGGATTTCTCACGGAAACCGAACCGCTCGCTTGGATAGCTTGAGCCACTTGCTGATCTCCGAAGGCCTGGGGGTTGGGAAAGCAGTGGCGGCTTGGCCTGGTCTGGAATCCCTAAGAGCCAAGACATTGGCAAGACGGGATGCCAGGATTTCATTCTCTAGGAGCAGTACTCAGCTTTTTGGTCAGCGACTAATCGCAGTGCCGCGTCCCAGGCCAGGAGATGCAGATTGTCCCTAATCTCATCGGCTGACTGGATGGCGGTTAGTCGGCAGACATCTTCAGACGGAAACCGAAGCTTGACTCCACCCGCAAGCGCTTGGATTTGAGCTTGGCAAGCTCTTTCCAAGAAGTAGATTTGGTTCCAGGCTTCTGCCATCGAGCTGCCCAGAGTAAGCAGCCCATGGTTCCTCAGGATCATGGCCTTGTTCGATCCGAGATCTTTGACAAGACGCGGGCATTCCTCAGGATTTAGGGCAATGCCTTCGTAGTCGTGGTAGCTCAAGCACCCGTAGAACTTCAGTGCATGCTGCGTAAGCGGGAGGAGGCCATCCTCCTGAGCCGAGACGGCTATACCAGCAGCGGTATGGGTATGGATGACACAGGCAGCATCAGGTCGGGCGCTATGAATGGCTGAATGGATGTTGAAGCCCGCTTTATTGACTGGGTAGGTGCCATCACGCTGATCGATCACGTCGCCATGGAGGTCGACCTTGACCAGGTCGGTGGCCTTGATTTCATGGAAGAGCACACCGTACCGATTGATCAGAAAGGCTTCACCACTGTCGGGCAATCTGACAGAAATGTGGGTATCGATGAGATCCGTCATCTTGAAGTGAGCAAGCAGACGATACAACGCAGCAAGCTCGCACCTCAGAGCCCACTCTGATGGGCTAAACACAGCATTAGGAAACGATGGCATCGGATATCTCCTATAGAGGTGGTTTAGAGTTGGTATTGCCAGCGGCAGGGGGGGGCTGTCGCTTGAGATGTGTGAAAATAGCCCACTGAAGACTGTGGACAGATTGAGCTTTGCTGAGGGAACTGTCAATTAAGGGCGTCATGTCAGCCGAGAAATGTGCTTGTGGCTCAAGCCATCTGTTCACGCGACCGTTAGATGGGATACGTGCTGAAGGAGCCTTCTATACATGTGTGGTTGGCAGATCTGGCCCATCACATTCATTGCTCCACAGCGAACGTGGCCGACGTGGGTGAGTTCCTCGGATGCTTACGCTGGTAGCTCCAAAGCTCTAGAGAGATTCGAGGGTTCTTCGACTGGTTGAAGCTGGACCAGCGCTTTCATCCGGTTAGCCCGGCGAATGGCGAAGACGTAAGCACAGTGGGGGTTAGCCGCAACCGAACACCTCCATCACCCGGGCCAATGCTGTTTCCGTACCGGCGCGCATATCCGTCGGTTTGGTGGCCCGCCAGGATGCGGATCTTTGAACGAGGGAGTATTTAATTGCGTGCTGCCTTCAGCACTGAATATCAATTTTTGACGTGATGGAGCGTCTACCTTCACGTCAATCACACTGAATTTCGTTCGGATTTCCAGAGCTGCAGAAACGGAGCCGGGTGCCTTGAATGCTCGGAGCGCGCTCGATTAAGTGTCCGACGTGGCCTCTCTAGGCTAGTCATGCCTCTCCCAATACCTGCGGCCATCGACAGTCATACTGGCTCGACGCGACCAAGGCAGCCGATCGTCTTCCCTGGGTAGTGAATTCGCCAAGTGGTGAGAAATGTGCTGGACGTGTAGTGTTTGCTTCTAATAGGATTGATTCATTGGACTCTGTAGTAAAAACAACAGCGCTTTTTGAAGGCGATCCAATGACGAATTTACGTGACAAAATTAGCGAAGCATTTCTCAAGCCAAGCCCTTCAGAACGCAAGGTAATCCGTGTGTTGCTCGACCGATATCCCCATAGTGGGCTGGGCTCGATGACACGCTTGGCGGAGCAAGCCGGAGTCAGCGATCCGACAATCATTCGTTTGGTGAAGAAGCTTGGATTTGCCGGCTACCCTGATTTTCAGGAGGTCTTGCCCAGTGAAATGGATCAAAGGCTTCGATCGCCTAGGACTCTGCTTCAACCCCGGGCTCCCCACAGCCAAGACGATGCGTGGACTCTGTATCTGCAGGACAGCGAACGCACTCCCCATGAAGCTCTAGATTTGACTCAGCCTAAAGACGTACGAGTCTTTATTAACTGGATTCTCGACAGTCGCCACCAGATTTCCTGCTTTGGCAGTCGACTCAGGAGTTTCCTGGCGGGATATCTGGTCAGTCATTTGCGCCTGTTGCGCGCCTGGTGTCATACGCTCGAAGACAACGCTCAGTTTCCAGATCGGATGTGCGCCATTCAGCGCCAGGATTTGGTACTGCTTTTTGACTATCGCCGATATCAAACCTAGGCACTTGTACCCGGTGTCTACCAGAGTTGCTTAAAAAGGTTGCCGGACTACTCCTAAATCCCCAATTTTTTTTCAGCACATGTGTCCTAGATAAACAAACTAGGAAATTCAAAAAATGCAGGTATCTAGACGCTCCATTCAGGCACCTTCTTCTGTAGTAATGATTCGGCCCCGTTTATTCATGCCGAATCCAGAGACAGCTGTCGATAATAAGTTCCAAAGTAAAGCAAGCCACCTGGCGGACAGTGCGATCGCACAAGCGGCTTACAATGAAGTGACCCAAGCCGTCGTACGGCTTGAGACCGAAGGCGTACGTGTTTATCTGTTCGAAGATCTCGGCAATAATGACACGCCTGACTCTGTTTTTCCCAATAACTGGTTTTCTACCCACACCGGCGGACACATCGCGATCTATCCAATGTATTCGCCCAATCGCCGGTGGGAGCGTAGAAACGATGTCATCGAGATGCTCAAAAAGGAATATCGCGTCCAGGGCGTCATAGACTACTCAGGACTTGAGGCCGATGGTTTGTTTCTGGAGGGAACGGGGACCATGGTGTTCGACCATTTGTCGCGTATAGCCTTTACTGCGCGTTCGAATCGTGCCGACCCGATTGCATACCGCGCGTCTGGTGCCTCTGCAGGTGCCAACCGTCGAACTGGCAGGGGGATCTGTGCGCTGTATGATCGCAGGGATCCACCTTTCGCCGCGCATATAACTAACTTGCACTTACTAATCAAATGGCCGCCTGATGATACCGCCGAAAAGTAAATGGCTTAATTCTTGGTTTGTGTGAAACTGCCTGGTTAATGGCGGAGAGAATTAGCGAGATAGTTTATCCCGCGCTGGTTTTCGATCAGCTAAATTAACTTCGTGTGAGAGTGCGGCTAGTCGCAGAATTGCATAAGAATAGCTACGCTGGAGGGTGTAATGGATAATCGTTCAGATTCGCAGGGTACAAAGTCTGGGAGTTCGATTTCTGGCCTATATGAGCGAGATTTATGCTCGATTTCCAAGCTAGCCCATCTCCGGTTTTTCCCTCTCGCGGTAACCGGAGGCAAAGGCGCAACACTACGTGGAGACGATGGGCGCACTCTAATCGATTTTTCTGCCTCTTGGGGAGCTGCTTCTCTAGGTCATTCCCATGCAGCCATCTGTTCGGCAGTAAACAGCGCGCTCTCCGATCAGGCGGGTGCTAGTTATCTTTCCAGTGCTAATCTGCCCACTGTCGAGTTGGCAGAGATGTTGCTCGCCCGCACACCTGCTCGAGCAGCAGGACGGGTATGGTTCGGCCATTCGGGGTCAGATGCCAACGAGACAGCAAACCGGGTCATCAGTGCTGCCACTGGCCGGCCTGGCATTTTGGCATTCGAGGGGGCTTATCACGGTGGTACGAGCGGATCAATGGCCTTCTCGGGGCACCCTTTTCAGCGAGCCACTAGGTCAGAACACCTGACTTTAATACCGTACCCGGCCAGTCGTTCGCAAGCGTGCGAGGCCCTAGCCTGTATTGATGAGGCGATTTCTGCGAGACCGGGATATTACGGCGCATTTTTCATTGAGCCTATCCAAGCCGACGGTGGATTACTGGTTCCGCCTGCTGGATTTTTTGAGGCTGTGCAGCAGCGATGCCGTGATAACGCAGTTTTGCTTGTTTCCGATGAGGTGAAAGTTGGCGTTGGCAGAATAGGAGTATTCCACGCATTTGAGAATTTCAATATTGAACCAGACGTCGTGATCATGGGGAAGGGCTTAGGAGGTGGATTGCCAATCTCGGCCGTGATAGGGCCAGAATGGCTGATGAACTTCAGTACCGGCTTTTCTCTCCAGACACTTCATGGCAACCCTGTTTGCGCCGCAGCTGCAATTTCAGTTCTTCAGACAATTGATGGGGAAAAATTGCTGCGCAATGCCAACGACGTTGGTGCTTACATCCATGACCGCTTAAATGTCCTAGCAACACAACAACCTGCGATTCACGAGGTGCGTGGTATTGGGCTGGCGTTAGGTATTGAACTCAGAGACGATATTCTTCCGGGAGTAAGTGGAAAGGATCTTGCTGCTCGCGTTGTTTTTCGGGCGTTCCAATTAGGTCTCGTCGTATATTATGTGGGCATCCATAGTAACGTAATTGAACTAACGCCAGCACTCAATATAACAAAAAGTATAGCGGCGCAAGGGTTGGCGATCCTTGAGAAAGCATTGTCTGATGTTGTTGAGGGCGAGGTAGAGCTTAATGGTTGTCAGGATTTTTCTGGCTGGTAATTACTGCTCTGCATTGAGTTTCCAGCTTGGTTAAAGTCCCAAAACCTCCGATTAGATTTCGGAGGTCATGTCATGAGTTAGGCGTATCAGTCTGTTGTAAACCACTTTTTTGACCTGTAAACCATTGTGGTTTACAGATCAAAAAAGTGGTTTACAAGGTGGCGGGCACGACTGCTTCGCTCTGCTAGGCATCCATCATCAGTACTGCAGCAGCGTATTCACGCTAACTGCCAGAAGGTGTTCGTGCCTGGGGGATCCGCAGGACACGGACTAAGCAGATTCGCGATTAAACTGTTGCTCTCTGCCTCGCCAGTTCGCGTGCCTGTGCCTGGAGCTGCAGAGCTGCTTGGATTTCAGTATAGAGCTGAGCGTGTTCGTTATCTCGGTCAGCAACAGTTACCACCAGCGAGTAAGGCTCTTTGTCCAGTACGTCTGGATGGTTCCATTCCCTATCCTGTCGGATCACGACGACAAACCATTTTTCATTGGGATTGCGTTGTTTGAACGTCCATTTGGATGACTGGACTGTTCCACGGCTTCGCTGCTGGGCTGAGACTTCGCGATTTGTCGATGCGTCATCGTTCCGTGTATCTGCTTCGCCTTGCGTGTCTTTATTGAAAAATGACTGCACCTCATCGAGCGAGCTGCCTTTCACCAAACGATAGCTAATTTGGGTGGCTAGATAGTCCAGTCGTGTTGTTTTAACCACTGGCGAGTATGCCAGGGTCACGGTGAGCTCCCTTACCGCTCTGGTCGACCGCAGGTACGATGCTGGAAGGGGCAACTCAAAGAATTGGCAGGAGTCTTTCTCGATTGCCTCCTCACACATCAACACTACGCATTGGTCAGACGATCGGAACAGATCTGCTTCGTTGACTTGGCCATATCCACCCACGTCACGGGAGATTTCCCGATTGTATGTGGCTTTGTTGGCCTTGTATCCCGCTCGCATCTCGTCAGAAAAGGTGCTGTGCACTTGCTGGGCAAGTGACGCATGGTTGACAAGCATGGCACGTAGGAGATTGGCCGAGGCGTTCGGGTACTCGTTCAGGAGCCGGCCAGCGAGATGAGTGATATAGGGTGCCGAAAAACTGGTGCCACTGATTTCTTTGAATAGCGTACGACCTTGCCACTCATGGTTCATGGTCAGAACCCCCAGCCCGCGCATGTCAATTCGCCACTGATTGTTTGGCGTATTCATAGGGCACGCTAGATTGCCACCAGGAGCGACCAGTTCCGGCTTAAAAGCCCCTTTCACCGAAGGCCCATGGCGGGTGAATGGTGACGGCTGATTTTCACAGGCGGGTGCCAGCTGATGTATCTCAGGGTAACGCTGGCTATCGTACGTAGCGTCATGTCGAGCAATGCTGCCCACAGTCAGAACATTCATTGCTGGGGCGGGATCGATAATGACACTCCGCTCGTGAAGCAAATACTCTGGGTATTCCTCACGCCAGCTGTTGACGGGCACTGCAGGATCATCCGAGCCCGCAAAGTTTCCGGTCGACACGATGAAAAGGACATTATGTCTGCGGGCGAGCACATCGAGGATGTAAGCAAGACCTCGAACATGGGTACCATCGTATGGGGCGTTGCTATTGCCGAGTGAGAGGTTGAAAATCCTGCAGCCCAAACCGACAAAGTGATCCACAGCTTCAGTGAGCGTCGCTTCGACTGTATGCTCGTCGTACACCGCATTGTGAGTTTGCTGGCATTTGCGCATGACCTTGCCGTTGTACAGCCAGAACTGCGGCCTCCAGAAATTGCCTTCATTACAGGCCTCTACATCACCATACAATGCGATACCTGCCACAGCGGTGCCGTGCCCTGCCTCGTCGAACGGATCCTGACCGTCGACAAACGACTCGCTCTCGCCGATAGCCATTCTGAGTAGGGGATGGTTCGTGTTAATACCACTGTCGAGAATGCATATCCGCGCCGCGTCTTGAGGCGGCTGAGGGATATCCAGCGGCAGGTCGGCGATGTCTCGATTTAACTGGGGATAGGAAATACCGGTCTGAGGAATCAGATCGACAAAGCGCACGTCGCTGTGGTCCAGTAGGGCGTCGGCTTGAGCCTTGCTCACTTCCACGCGGTACATGACCAAGCTGTCGTAATTGAGCTTGTGGATGGTGGTGATGTCAGCCTCAGCAAGCCATTTCTCAAACGAGACGCGTAGACGCAGACGTGTAGGATGATTCGCTACATGGTGAGGCCAAAGTTCGACATCCAGCTTGAAGGTGTTCGTGTCGGGCAGTCCAATGTGCCTTAACGCCCAACTTTTTCGATCCTCGGCAGACCAGGCATCAATGCCCTCGATAGCCTCCAATACCTGTTTATAGGTGACGTTTTCGCCAAGCACACCCAGCTTGTTCAGGTGTTCCTGAAAGACGGCCAAGCCCGCCTCATCGGCAAACACGACGCATATCTGCTTACCTTCTTGGCTGATGAATTCCAGGCCATGCTTCTCGAGCTTGTCGAAGCTCATGGCGCCGTCGTACTGGAGCTTGAGAACAAAGGGAGAGTTTTCTGAAGACCGCTGCTGTAGACGCGCAGCTCCCGCTGCGGTAGCAAAGTAACCATTTAGCTTCTGACCATGCCCTCGAAGATCACCACGGGTAGTGAACTTGGGGGGTTGTTTTGAGCGTCTCGTGTTGTCAAGGTTCTCGCGCTCAAAGCTCAGGTGCTTATAGGTAGCCAATTCATCATCCTTGATAGCAGCGGGTTAGTGTTTTCGGAGGCCCTCTCGTACCAGTGCGCTACGCAACTCTTTCACGGTGAGGAACTCTTGATTCCTAAGTATCATACGCTTAACCGCGCGCCTTACAACACGCTCAACATCCGCACCGCTTTTGCCTTCAAACTCTGCAAGCAACTCACCATCATCAACATCGAACTGGCGTCGAATTCCCCGTAATTTGAGTTGTAACAATGCACTTAGCTGTTTGTGATCGGGTAATGGAAACTCGATGGCGTCATCAAACCGGCGCCAAATTGCTGAGTCTAGGATATTTTCATGATTCGTCGCAGCCAAGATAAGGCTTTGCCCATCATAGGCATCCATCATCTGTAGAACGGCGTTCACTACACGTCGAAGCTCGCCGTGCTCGGAGCTATCTGCACGCTCTTTACCAATCGCATCAAATTCGTCAAATAAAACGACCAGCTGGTGTTTGGCAATGAACTCAAAGACTTTACGCAGGTTAGCGGCAGTCTCTCCTAGGAAGGAGGACACAAGCGCATCAAGCCGAACAATTGCCAAAGATCGGTCGAGCTCGAACGCTATGACTTCGGCGGCCAGCGTCTTACCGCATCCAGGTGGGCCGAAGAAAATGACCTTGCCTGAGGGCTTCATGCCATAGCTTCTCAAAACGTCTGCGCGGCGATGCTCCTCAAGCATTTCGTCGATCATTGCTGTACTGCTGTCTGGCAGGATGATCTCTTCAAGGGAGCGCTTCGGCGGTCTTATGTCGAGAAGCGGTAGCCCACGCTCTTTATCGACCGGAATATCGGTCAAGACTTGGGGCTTTCGCGTGGACTGCACGTGCATATCCCCGCCGTAGAGGATCTGCTCAAGATCATTTGCTAATAAATGATGTTGTTTTTGGCGCTCTTCTTCAATTATAGCTTCAGACGCTCGTCGAAATGCTGCAGGGTCTCCGAGAGCACCTGCCTTGAAAAGCTGCCTAAGTATCTTACCATTAGCCATTTAAAAATGCCCTGCATCAAGGTCGTTTCTCAGAGCCATCAACTCACGAAACCAATTCTTGCCCTAAGCAGTGCAACTAATAGGCTGAATCACTGAGAGCTAACATGTAAAGGACTCCTTTCCAGTTTGTGTTTGTGTCGAGCTTAGTTAAAAACTCTTACACTTACATAGCCAAGAGTATCGCCTGTGGTGGCTATTTGTCCAGTATTTCCCGTAGCGCGAAGCGGCTTGTGAGGGGGCAGACGACGAGCGGCGGAGGTTTAGCGCGAAAGGTTGGAAGGCATAGCCGGTAAGCTTGGTTACTGACGAACCGCCACCTCTAGCTGCAAAAGAGTGGGCGAGTCAAATGATTGCATTACCCTTTTACTACGTCTTATGAAGTTTCTACCTGGACCTGCAATGAATTCGTTGAGCGCGGCGCTAACAGATCAGTGTCTTCGATTGTTAATTCGGTGTTTTTGCGCAGCGCTGATTTTTAAAGTCACTGCGTTATCGGCCTGCGGCATTGTTATGGACATTGGTTGATTTGTTAGGGGGGGTTAAATGCACTAGATCGCGCTATACGCTGGTGAAAGTAGACGCGCCCTCAGTATCCACTTTCGTGGACGAGGAATGAGGTGCATGTTGCCCTGACGAGCGCGTCGGCGTTACTGAAAATAGCGGACGTGAGGTCATTGGGGGGGCCGCACCTGCCTCAATGCTTGGTTGCTTGTCGCCCCTAAACGGGGTTCTCTCGTTGGCGATTTTCGCGGTGCTAACGCCGACCATTTCGTATTCGAAATCGTCGCTGACGCGCAGCACGCCACCGATCGGCCGATCCCCGGCTGTACAGCGGTTTAGCGCAGACGATGTTCTGTCCGGCGCTCCTGTTAGCCCCGTGAGGCCTGAATTGCTCCGTTAAAGTAGTATTCATTACAGAAACCGTAAAGTTGATTTGTTTGTAATTTAAATTACAGGAACTTAGCATCCAGTCTGCCTTGAGCGCGCAGGCTTGAGGCCCCCGGTCACTAAAATAAGAAACTCACCAGGAGGCTACATGAATGTCACCTCTGTAGGGCTTAGCTCAATCTCGGATCCGGGGGATGCCCCCTCAGGCCCTTCAATCGCTAAGGCTCGAAGCACTCGGCTTAAAGGGTTATGGGCGAGCAGCGTTGGGAATGCAATGGAGTGATTCGACTGGAAGTGTTACGCCATTTTCTCGTCGTTTCTCGCTCAGAACATGTTCGACAAATCCCAAGGTCTATCGGCGCTTCTAGCCACGTTGGCTATCTTCGCAGTGGGCTTTGTCGCTCGACCGATAGGTGGGGTTTTCTTCGGCAGGATCGCCGATGTCAAAGGCCGTCGATTCGCTATGATTGCTACCACTTCATTTATGGCTATAGGCAGCTTGGTGATTGGCCTGGCTCCCACATATGAACAGGTGGGAGTGATCAGCTCCGCTATCTTGGTCGTAGCTCGAATTGGGCAGGGCTTAGCGCATGGCGGAGAGAGCGCAGCCTCTTACGTCTAAATAAGCGAAATTGCTCCCGATCATTCCCGCGGCTTTTGGTCGAGCGCAGTATATGTGGCGGTTTCAATCGGCACCCTCAGTGCTACAGCACTCGGCACGTTGCTCACGAGCACCCTTACTGCCGAGCAGATGCTGGACTGGGGTTGGCGGGTTCCGTTCCTCGTAGGCTCGCTGCTAGGACTCTATGCCTGCTTTATGCGACGTGGGATGGTCGAAAGCGAGATCTTTGAAAAAGAGCAGGGGAGCGACACCGGCGCCCAGACTGAAAATTCGACATCGAATTTTTATAAAGGCTTGAGGTTGGTGATTTTGACAGGCGGTTCGACCATCACGTACTACACGTGGTGTGTATTTGCCTCGACCTATGCGATCACTGTCAAAGGCATATCTGCCAGCGACGCCTATGTGGCAAGTCTTTGTGCTCAGCTGGTGGGCCTCGTAGCATTACCTGTTTTCGGAGCGCTCTCCGATCGAGTTGGCCGCCGGCCCATGTGTCTAGCCTTCGCCAGTGGCATGTTCTTGCTCGCCTTCCCGCTTAACTGGCTGGTTTCTTCCAGCGCATGGACATTGTTCTGGGCGCAGTCTGTTGCGTTGATTTTTTGGGCGATGCTCACCTCGATCTACCCTGCATTAATGGCTGAGCAACTCCCTACCCGATCGCGGGCCATGGGCATCGGTTTAATTAGCTCACTCTCCGTGGCCTTGTTCGGAGGAACTGCTCCTTACTTAAATACACTGCTGACCAATATGGATAGGCAGTATTTATTCACCCTCTCCCTAATGGTTCTTTGCCTAGGCTCATTTATCGCGGCCTGGCAGATGCCCGAGACGCGTAATATTTCACTTGCCAAAGTTTAGTGTCCACCCGTTGCGTGTGCGGAGGCTGCATGTCTGCGTCTAATGAATTGTGTTTTAAAAGCGCTACTGAGTTGGCTTCAGAAATTCGGGCGGGGCATATTAGTTCGAGAGATGTCGCGCAGGCGCATTTGAGTCAGATCGAAGATTTCAACGGTCGTGTGAAGGCGATTGTAACGTTGGATGTGGAAGGAACTCTGAAGCGTGCACTTGATGCCGATGAAGCACAGGTCAAAGGACACAAATTAGGTATTTTGCATGGACTACCTATTGCTCATAAAGATACTTTCCTCACGGCCGGAATGCGCACTACATTTGGATCCCCGTTGTTCAAAGACTTTGTTCCAACCGAAAATAATGCTGTTGTCGAAAAGTCCCAATAGGCGGGCGCTATTTCAGTGGGGAAGACGAATGTACCTGAATTTGCGGCAGGCTCGCAGACATTTAATCAGGTATTTGGCCCAACGCGCAATCCCTACAACCTTGATCTCACCTGTGGTGGCAGTAGTGGTGGGGCTGCGGCGGCATTAGCCTGTGGTTTCGTCCCACTTGCCGATGGGAGCGACATGGGCGGATCTCTAAGAAACCCTGCAAGCTTCTGCAATATTGTTGGGCTGAGGCCATCGATTGGTGTTGTCCCGCAGTACCCAGTCGTGAATGGCTTCGATGTCCTATGTGCATCAGGGCCCATGGCCCGAAGTGTTGAGGATGTCGGTTTACTGCTCAATGCGATCTGTGGTGAGGATCCGCGCGACCCTTGTTCATTCAGACAAGACTCAGCGAGCTTCTCCGGTCGGCTAGAGCATGATTTCTCTGGTGCTCGCATAGCTTGGTCACCCAATTTGGGCTGCCTACCCGTTGCACCTGAAGTCATTCAGGTAATTCAAAAACAGTTGGATGTGTTTTCCAGTTTTGGCTGTGAAGTCGAGGAGGCAACGCCGGACTTGACCGGTGCGCATGAAGCATTTCATACCTTGCGGGGAATGATTTTCGAAACGACCTACGGCCACCTATACCCGGATCACAAAGACGCGCTCAAGGATACGGTGAGGTGGAACCTGGAGCTTGGTAGAAATCTGACTGCACTGAAAATTGCACAAGCGCAGAGATTGCAAAGTCAATGCTTTGCGAAGCTTTCCCAGTTTTTGACCCAGTATGATTTTCTGGTAACCCCAGTGAGCCAGGTTCTGCCATTCCCCGTCGAACAGGAGTACGTCACCGAAATTAATGCTGTTCCCATGGGAAGCTACATCGATTGGATGAGCGCTTCCTACTACATATCTGTCACTGGCCATCCTGCTATCTCCGTGCCGTGTGGATTCTCGCAGACAGGTCTACCTGTTGGGGTTCAGATTGTCGGGCGCTACAGGCGAGATCTGGATCTGCTACGCATTGCCTACATGTTCGAACAGTCCACACGCTTTGCCACCGTGCGCCCTGTATTTTGCGATCATTCTTATGATCATAAGGGGCGCTAAGCTGGCATAGCCTATTGGCTAGTGATGACCCTGCGCTCTGGAGCTCAGCCATTGTGATTAATATTCAGGCTTTAGCATTATCCGGTGTTGCAGGGTTAGATTTAGGCGATTATTTTTCCCTAGGTATCTTGCCGAGGAAAATGGTTTAGGGAATGAGCGGCAATCGTGTCCTGCAAGCGGACTGCAAGTCTGCCACATAGCGACATCTCTCTGGAGCAAGGTGATACAGCTCCATAAGCTCAAAGGTTAGTGAAATAAACTAACAAGCCCCGAAGCCATGCACAGGTTCGTATTCAAATAGCTGTTTTCAGGGAAAGCTGATTCCTACATTACCGATGATGCAATGCGCCAGGCTTACTCGGCTGAAATTTGTAGCGAGACGGGAGGCTAGGATCACACTATTCGGGGTTCAAGCTGAGCTTTAGCTGTGAAATCTCTTCCTCCTGCAGTGCGAGCGCATCCTGAAGCTTGATGATTTCGGATGCCTGTTCGTTGATTTTGGTTAGCCGCTCTAAAGCTATGTTCATATAAAAATTCCGACTTGATTCGGTTTCCTTGACTTTCTTAGTTAACGATGCCACTGAGCTTCGCGCATCCTGTAGTTGGGTGAACCAGTAGACGACTTCTAGCCGACTCAGCTCAAGCAGCTCCTCGGGTGACTTCTGAACAGCCTTTGAGGAAGCTTCTTCTGCTTTCTGAAGGGCTCGCTTGGCCCTGATCTCTTTAAGCTTCACCAATGGCCATTTGCGGTTGTATATGGTGTTTCGATGGACACCAGATAGCTTGGCCAATGAGGAAGCTGAGGCAGGAAGGGAGGAGTCTTTCTCTAGTCTGTGCAGGGTTTCGTTCAACTGCTGCGTAATGGCAGCAGCCAGTTCAGCGTTCTTATCGTCGTAGTGTGCCGAGCTCATACCGTTAACTCTTCTCCGAGACCCAATAGAACTGCTTCCGCTTCCGCAATGGCTGCTTTCATCTGCATGATCGATTTCGCAAAGCCAGCATGAATCATCTGCCCGTTGGCTCCAGCCTGCGACTCCAACTGGCGAAGAGCGATCGTGTTCTGTACATAGACCTCTCGCCATTTAGGTGCGTTGGCTCTGGTGACCACCGCGTTCTTGCAGCGATACGGGTTGCAACGAAGTGAGCCAATACAGGGAAGAGATGAGTCGAATTCTTCCGTGGCATCCCCATAACAGTAACCCTGACCCACGTTGATGATCGCGAAGCCAACCTCAACCATCCGATCAAAGATCTCGTCCTTGGAGTAACCGCCTTCAAGGTAGCCCTGAAAGTAATTCCTCAGCCGTTGACGGTGAGCCTCAGCATTGTCACCTACAAAGCCGCCGTCTGGGTTACACGCGTTCATGACAAACTCTTTTTCAGCGTCATGTCGTATAGCGTTAATCGCTTCTCGACCGGCATCGGACGTGAGTGCAGACCCGATGTTGCCGTAATCAATGGTAACAGCGCTCAGGCGGTTCTGCCCGATGCTACTGACCAAGTTGCCGAAATGCTTGAGCTGATATGAAATAAATGGCAATCCTACAGCGGCACGGAACATCTGGTGGGCCAGGGAATGCCGAAGCGTGTACGGAGAGACATCCAGCTCGCCGACCTTTTTGGGCTCAAGTGTTTCTGCTAAGAATGCTTGTAGCAGGTAATTGAATTTCACTATTGGTTTGGCTTTATCTTGCTGTCCTGGGCTTACAGTGTTCATGTTAGTCAGGAGCCAAGGGTTTAGTTTGAATCTGTTTAATAGCTGTAGCACTCTAACAGCATCTAGGACGACCGGGATTGCAGCCCATGTATCTCCAAAAATTTTGGTGGTGGCCTGTCTATTTTTTATAACGGTACTTAGTATTAGGTGGTGTCCAAAGTCATCGGTCGTCAGGCACCCTTCAGCCAGGATGCCTGAAAGCTCAGATGGTCTCATGCCAGTGTACTGGCCAATTATGTAATAGGCACTATTGTTGATGTGAGTAAGGTAACGATAGAAGTTTTTATCAATTTTTGCGTTCGTCAGCTTCCGTAACCCTTCCTGATCTCTGAATAATCCCTGCTGCTGCGGTGACCAAAACTCCTCATTAGGTTCGTAGAGAAGTGGAACGATATCTTTTCCAGGATAGTTTTTTGAAGAGAGTCGAATTGCTACATAGATATCATAATTTCTGCGGGTTAGTTTGACCTGTGATGCTCGGTCATAATTGCTCAGTTTGGCGCGATCCAGTCCATCTTTGTCATGGACTGGTTCTGCTAATGCTTTGAGGAAATCGACCACCGCGAAGGTCGCCTGGCGTGAGCATTTTTCGAAAATATCATTATCAAAATATTTTTGCCTTTCACGATGTTTAGGGCTTGCGACCCTATTTTTGATCCACTCCAGAGATGACATTTCAACGTGTGGTAATGGCTTCTCGAAAAGATTTTCTGCCAAAAAATGAGAGCGAAGAAACTTGAAACCCTGGTGGATTGATTTGGTGTACGCTCGATCAAATTTTTTTGCCTGGTCGACATAGTCGCTTTCGCAAAAATCAGCGAGACTATAATATGATAACTCGAAAAATTCGCCACCCAGATCACGACGCTTGTGCTCGCAAAGCTTATCTACGAAAGGGATAACCGTTTTGAAGATGTCGATAACTGTATGTGGCTTGGGAGCGGACTTGTTTTTTCTTCCTGCGCGAACGGCGCCAGGCATCTGGAGGATGCACATGAAAGCGATACGGAGCTCAAACAAAATGGTCGAGTTGAGGTTTGTATAGATTCCGAAATCAATTCTGGATTTAGCACCTTCTATGTTTCTCGCGATCAAATGTGCTTCATCATTGAAGTCCCATATCATATCCTTCATGACGCTAATTTTGCTTACGGGAAGATTCATAAGGGCGTTGAAGATTGTGAGCGCATTAGCGATTTTTCCTAAATCTCGCAAATTGGCGCACGCAAGATCTGCCTCAGGATCATGCTGCGCGCTAAGCAGGTGTGCGAACTCTTCTCTTAATGGTTTGATTTGGTAGATCAGGGTCTCAAACATTGCCATTAGAGTGTCATTCCTTCTACCAAGGTGCTCGTTAGGATATTTTCAGACAGTCGCTCAGCTAGTTCTAACTGCTCTGCATCGAAACCCTGTGGAGAAGGAGTGAGAATGCTGCCCAAAGTTAAAAGATTTTCCCGGATGATGTGACCGTACGGTGTCTGTGCGACGTTGCTAGTTTCTAGCATCGCACGATAATCGCGTTGCATAGCGAAAAGGTCAGGCAAATTGGAGGCCGTGATGATGCAGTTGCGGCACGACAGGCACTTATTCAAAAGCGAGCAAGGGTTGCCCTCTTTGTAGTCAGAGAGCTCTTTGATCTCAGGGGGCGGATCGTATGCGTCACGGCACTCTACTAACCCTGTTCTGATGAAGACCGCGGTGGAGTGAGAATCGTTATGGGTGTCGATGGTGCGATTGGATGCGTCCGCAATGCTCGGCTCCGCGAGTACATATTCTTTGTGAATTTTCTGCAAACCTTCATCAACCACCTTTCGCGCGATTTTGCTGAACTCAAGCTTGTCCAGATATCCCAAAGTAGTCGTGATGTGCTTGTGTCCGAGGATCACCTGGATTTCACGGATAGATGCACCTTGGTCGACCAGTTCAGCTACGAGGCTTGGCCTGAGCCGAGACGCGGATATCGCTAAATCATTACCTTTTTCATCCTTCAATCCGTGATCTTTAGCGAATCTATTCATGATGGCATTGATGACAGCGGAGCGCTCGAGAGATTTGATCTCTCGGAAATTTTTAGAGTCTCCGGACTCGTAAAGGAAAAGCCTATTCTTTATTGAAGGGGCCGCGTTTTTTCGAATGTTACGAGTCAAGAAAATTACATCCCTGAAAATCTTTTCAACCTCAATGCTCTGGGCAACACTTAACCAATTATAATCCGCCTTCATTAGGTCCAGATGTAACAGTTTTTCACCGTCGGAGCGTTCTTTCCAGTAACGCAAATATGGACGTTTGGTGATCGCGTGACTTTTGATGAAGTCATCAATATCGAGAGCTTTAAGCGGGTCGGCATTAAGGCCGGTAATTTGTGCTAGACGAATTACATAGGGGGCAAGCAAGCGTGAGGTGTGCGCATAAATTATGCCCCAGCTTTCGTAGATTTGAACAATGCTCTGAGGCGCGTAGCGGAAAATCTGACAAAACCCTTTTTCATAAACATTGCTCATGTCGGCGAACGCTGCGCTTATCCTCTGGCAGTTGAGCTTCTTTTCGAAAATCCAGCGAGCATTGTCAAGCGTCGCTTTTCCTCGTCGGAGATTGCCTTGCTCATCAATAGGATCACATCCGCCGTTGAAATTTATGTAATCAGTAGCCAGCTCATTTGTTATTTTTATCTCCCGCTCGCATGCTTCCTTAATTTCTTGCCGAGCTTTGGCGGGATAAGGGCAGTACTCCCCAGAGTCGCGTTTTGCATAAAAGCCCTCTGCATAGATGAAAGCTGCAAAGCCAATTCCTTTTATATTTAGGGCCCGCCTCATCATCTGTCGCGTATTCGCCATGATTGAGTTGGCTGTATGCGAACTGATTGCTCCGCTGGAACGTTCCTCCATTAGGAAATTGCGAAATCTCGGTAAATAGTTTGGCCCTATACAATCAAAGGCATGTTCGATCCCTGAATAGCCAACACTCTTCAAATGCTTGCTTACATACCTGAAGCTTTCTACAAAGTTCCGTTGGCTTTCCTCGCTTTTCCTCCTCAGAGATGTAGCTGCGAACATATGAAAGATTTGTACGAACGGCCTGGCAGGATCTGTTGGAACTAGATCATCGATATGGGAAAGAGGAACGGCTTGCAGATCCTTCAGCTGCTTCTCCCAGCTATCACCTCGAGGTGATAGCTCTCTCTTTTTTTTGATCTCCAGTTGGCGTTCTGCGGTTGTCTTGTAGTTAGAGTTGATAACCCCGCGCTTTTCCAGGTCGGTAATTATTTCATTGAACGTTTTCTCGACCAATGGAAGATTTGAACGAGCCCATTTAAGGTTTTCCATTCCAGGAATATGCTTGAGGTATCTATGTGCTGAAATAGTGTTGGCGATAATGGGGATGGATTGTTTTTCATTGTCGCTGAGGCTTTCGTACCATGCCAGTAGTTTGCGTCGCCATTCATTCGAAGAAGAGTTGTGGCCTGTGATGATGATTTTTTCTTTAATCATTGCATCGATAACCGAATTAAGGATTTCGGTTCGTGAACTGCAAACACTGTAATCACACTTAAACTTTGCTTGTAAATACTTGCAAGCTATAGCTGGCTCGCCCTTTTTTTGGAGCGGAACGCTCAGCAGATTATTCCTGCTGGACTTGACCTCAATAGCCCAAGCCTCAAACTCCTTTGTGATATCGCGCTCCAAACGCTTGCGCTTGGCTAGCCCTATCTCGTCGTGACGCACGCTTTTGGGAGTTTTGTATGTCATTTACTATCTCCCATTCGGATGCGCTTAGTAGTTCGATTTCGCAGAAGTTCCATCTCGCTGGATTTCGTTCTCATCACTGAATTAGGCTCGGCTAGCATTAGGTAAATGTCAAAAGGGATAAGCGTGTAACCTTCAGATGTTTCCGGGCTCTTATGCCCCCAAGACTTCATAAGCGTAGCCAGGCGATCCATATAGTCCTTACCCAAATCAGGGCTGTGAAGAATGGCGTATGCGCCACCATGCCTCAGCTTATGAGGCGAAATTAGACGCCTGATCTTTCCTTTCTTAATGGCGCGTTTACAGACTCGCTCAAAGAGCTTCTCGACATTTTTTTTGGTGTAGGGCTGACCCAATGCATTGAAGAACGCAGGGGTTTCTTCCGGAGACGCATAGTTCTTTGCAAACCTCCGATAAAGCGGGGTCTTGTGGTAGTCCTCAATCCGCTCCAGCGTCGTCCTGCTCACCAACGTGGTTCGAGGGTTGATCTGGTTCTTGAATCCCTTGCTCCCTAGGATATGTAGCGGGCAATACGGAGCCTTTAGAGGAGGCATGTCGCCTGTGGTGATGAACAAAAGCCGCTGGAAGTTGAGCGCATCCCGCACAGCCTGCAATGTGATTCGAGGAACCTCCGACTTTCGGACTCCCGTGTCGTAGATGGCTTGGATCAGGCAGCGCTCACGTTCACACTCTGCATGCAGAATCAGCTGCTCCAGCTCATCCATGTTGCAGGGCTGAACAATGCCTAAGGCGTTGGCCTTACCGCTCCAGATCAGACCATCCGAATACGGGTTGTCCTCCCTAAACGCTGCGCGCTCGTCGAAGCGCTTGCACAGGTACGTATTAAAGAGATGATGGTGCGCTGCATCCCTGCCTTGCACTGTCTTCGGCGCAAGTCCTGCTTTATTAAGGCCGGCTAGGTACTGCTCGAGCCTACCGACCGTAACGCTAAGCAGCGCTTCATCTCGATCACTTCCTTCAAACTCAACCTGGGTTCTTAGGTAATCCAAGAGGTAAGAGATGCGGCTTGCGTAGCAGGTGGTCGTGGCATCAGCCAGCAGGGTCTTGCGGTAATTGCGGCACAGGTAGTCAGAGGTCAGAGGCTGAACCTGCTCGTCATTCCCTATCAACACGCACCCCGTGACCACCACTTGAGTATTCCGGGCTTCGGGCTGAGCAAGGAACTGTTCCCGGTACGGTCCTCGGGCGAGGACTGAGTCACTAAGGTCTAAGGGCTTCGCTTTGACAGTGATCACCTTCATCTTCGCACCTTAGCCATCCAGACAAATTTGTTGGTGTACTAATCATGTGAATTATGGGTGGGGAAATGTGGCGGGGGAAAGGGGGGGGGGTAGGCGATACGAAGGGGGGTGTGCACTTTAGTGAAGGGGGGTAGAAATCACCGCCTCAGCGGCGTGGTCGGTACCGATCACCAGGCCCGCACGTGCGCCGGCAATGGTGTACTGGGCGACCATGCGCGTACGCGCCTTGACGTTGCCCACCACGAAGTCCACCAGGGTTGGCGAGCCATTCTTCAGTTCTACAACCTCGGCGGCCAGCGCCCTCACTGCCGGGGCAATGTCGACGGTGTGCACTTCATCGGCCTTGATCACGTCCAGGCAGGCCTGGGCGTCATGCTCGTCATGCTGCACCTGGTACGGCAGGCGCACGGCAATGAAGGTGTAGGCCTTGTCGCCGGTCTCGGCGCGCAACTCGTTGATGGCGCGCTGGGCGAGCAGGGCGGCGGTCAGCGAGTCGACGCCACCGCTGATGCCCAGCACCAAGGTCTTGAGCCGGGCGTTGGCCAGGCAGTCCTTGATGAACGCCACGCGCCGGGCGACTTCGGCCTCAAGCGCGGCAGTGTCGGCGAACGGCGGCTGTACCTTCAGTGCCTGTGCAATCTCTTGCTGAACCGCTTGCATGGGTTACTCCTTGCTGGGGACTTTGAATACGTGGCGCAGGTAGGCGACGAAGTTCTCGTCGCGGCATTGGGTCTTGGCGGCTTCGTCCGAGATCTTGGCCACTGGCGCGCCGTTGCAGTCGGTCATTTTAAGCACGATGCTCATCGGGGCCACACCCGGGATGTCGCAGGTCAGGTTGGTGCCGATGCCAAAACTGACGTTGATGCGACCGCGCAGGGCACGGAAGATTTCCAGCGAACGGGTGAGGTTGAGGCCATCGGAAAACACCAGGGTCTTGGTCATCGGGTCGATACCCAGTTTCTGGTAGTGGGCAATGGCTTTCTCGGCCCAGGCCACCGGTTCACCGGAGTCGTGGCGCAGGCCGTCGAAGAGCTTGGCAAAGTACAGGTCGAAATCGCCAAGGAAGGCATCCATGGTGATGCAGTCGGTCAGGGCGATGCCGAGCAGCCCGCGGTATTCGCGTACCCAGCAGTCCAGCGCGGCGATCTGGCTGTCGATCAGGCGCGGGCCGAGTTGCTGGTGGGCCATGATCCATTCGTGGGCCATGGTACCCAGTGGCTTGATATCCAGTTTCCATGCCAGGTCGACGTTGCTGGTGCCGACGAAGCGGCCCGGGAAGTCGTCGCGCAGTACCCGCACCACGTCTTCCTGCACACGGCTGGAAAAGCGCCGCCGGGTGCCGAAGTCGGCTACCTGCAGTTCGGCCAGTTCATCGTCACTGGCATGCGCGCGCAGCCAGTCGAACTTGCGGTGAAGCTGGTCGCGGGCCTCAGCCAGGCGCATGCGTGGGTGCAGGTGGCGGTTGCGCACTTCGCTGATGATGGCCAGCAACGGTACTTCGAACAGAATCACATGCAGCCACGGGCCTTTCAGGCGCAGGAACAGCTGGTCGTTTTCGATACCGATGCGTACGTAGCGCAGGTTGAAGCGAAACAGCCGCAGAAAGCGCAGGAAATCGGGCTTGAGGAAGCTGATGCGTTCGAGGAAGGCCAGCTGGCCATCATCCAGCGTGAGGTCGCTGAGCAGTTCGAGCTGGTGACGGATCTCGCCAAGATAAGGGCGCAGGTCCTCACCGTTGCGGCAGCGGAATTCCCATTCGACGTCGGCGTCCGGGTAGTTGTGCAGCACACCCTGCATCATGGTGAGTTTATAGAAGTCGGTGTCGAGCAGGTTGTGCACGATGCGCTCGGCGAATGCGCTCTCGCTCATCAAGTGGGGCTCCGGAAGCGGCGAATGGCGGACATTGTGCCAGCCTTTTGGGGCTTGTTGTGTCCGGGCTTGCCCGCGAAGAGGCCGGAACAGCCAAAACAGAGGTGTTTTTCCGTGCACCGGCTAGCCTTGAAACGGTGCCGCCTGTAGCAGTCGCGCACCAGCGGTGTGCAGTTCGGTGACGTCCGCTGTTACAGGCTGGTTGCACGTTAACACTTGGCGGGGTTGCAATGATGGCACCAGGCGGTAGCTCCTTGTCTGTACGTGTGGTGGCGCCTGCCGCGTGGCAGACGGTTGCACGCTCAATAAAGAAAAGGCCGCCGGTCGCCTGCTGGCGCCTAGCACAGTGTGTTTTCCCGGAAGACAAACCCTATGGCACGGCCCTTGCTCTGAGCACAGGGTTGAGAAGTTGTAGTGCCAACCAAAAAAAACTCTAGGAGCACCACCTCATGTCGCAGACGTTTTACAAGAAAGGTTTCCTGGCTCTGGCCGTGGCTACAGCACTGGGTGTTTCTTCGTATGTTCAGGCCGACGTCAAGATCGGTGTAGCGGGCCCAATGACCGGGGCTAACGCCGCGTTTGGCGATCAGTACATGAAAGGTGCGCAGGCAGCGGCCGACAAGATCAACGCCGCCGGTGGCGTCAACGGCGAGAAAATTGTCCTGGTCAAAGGCGATGACGCCTGCGAACCGAAGCAGGCCGTGGCCGTGGCCAACCGCCTGGCCGATCAGGACAAAGTGATCGGCGTGGTGGGGCACTTCTGTTCTTCCAACACCATTCCAGCCTCTGAGGTGTATGACGAAGCGGGCATCATTGCCATTACCCCGGGCTCGACCAACCCACAAGTGACCGAGCGCGGCCTCAGTGCCATGTTCCGCATGTGCGGCCGTGACGACCAGCAGGGTATCGTCGCCGGCGACTACATCGTTGACGTGCTCAAGGGCAAGAAAGTCGCGGTGCTGCACGACAAGGACACCTATGGCCAGGGCCTGGCCGACGCGACCAAGGCGCAACTGGAAAAACGCGGCGTGAAGCCTGTGCTGTACGAAGGCCTGACCCGTGGCGAGAAAGACTTCAGCGCCGTGGTCACCAAGATCCGCTCCACGGGTGCCGACGTGGTCTACTTCGGCGGCCTGCACCCAGAGGCTGGCCCGCTGGTGCGCCAGCTGCGCGAGCAGGGCCTGAAGGACGTCAAGTTCATGTCCGATGACGGCATCGTCACCGACGAACTGGTGGCCACAGCTGGCGGCGCGCAGTACGTCGATGGCGTGTACATGACCTTCGGCGCCGACCCGCGCCTGCTGCCAGACAGCAAGGCGGTGGTGGAGGAGTTCCGCAAGAACGGTACCGAACCAGAAGGCTACACCCTGTATGCCTACGCCTCCCTGGAAGCCCTGGCCGCCGGTTTCAATGGCGCCAAATCGAACAAGGGCGAAGACGCCGCCAAGTGGCTCAAGGCCAACCCGGTCAAGACGGTGATGGGCGAGAAGAAGTGGGACAGCAAGGGTGACCTGACCGTGTCCGACTATGTGGTCTACCAGTGGGATAAAGACGGTAAATACCACCAGCTGGAAAAACAAAAATAACAACGGCCCACGGCCCGGGCTGATGCTCGGGCCCAAGCCCCGCGGTACCTGTCTTTATTCGTAGATCTGCACAGTTCTGCGCTGCGAGGGCCCCGCACCGGTGGCCCGCGCCGTGGTCGGCGCTCGTGCAATCTCAATCAGGTGAGATTGCGTTATGGATGGTATTTTCCTGCAGCAACTGGTCAACGGCCTGACCCTCGGGTCGGTCTATGGCCTGATCGCCATCGGCTACACAATGGTCTATGGCATTATCGGCATGATCAACTTCGCGCACGGCGAGGTGTACATGATCTCCGCGTACCTGGCGGCGATCAGCCTGGCATTGCTGGCTTACTTCGGTATCGAGTCGTTCCCCCTGCTGATGCTGGGCACGCTGTTGTTCACCATCGTCGTTACGGGCGTATACGGCTTCACCATCGAGCGCATCGCTTACAAACCCCTGCGTAACTCTACCCGCCTGGCACCGCTCATCAGCGCCATCGGCATTTCGCTGATCCTGCAAAACTATGCACAGATCAGCCAGGGTGCCCGCCAGCAAGGTGTTCCAACCTTGCTTGAAGGTGCCATGCGTGTCGAAGTCGGCACCGGCTTCGTGCAACTGACCTACACCAAGATCTTCATTCTGGTGGCCGCCTTCGTCGGCATGGGCCTGCTCACCTACGTGATCAAGTACACCAAACTCGGCCGCATGTGCCGCGCCACCCAGCAAGACCGCAAGATGGCCTCGATCCTGGGCATCAATACCGACCGGGTGATCTCCTACGTGTTCGTCATCGGCGCAGTCATGGCCGCGCTGGCCGGCGTGCTGATCACCATGAACTACGGCACCTTCGACTTCTACGCCGGCTTCATCATCGGCATCAAGGCGTTCACCGCCGCTGTGCTCGGTGGTATAGGCTCGCTGCCTGGCGCCATGCTCGGCGGGATCATCCTGGGTATTTCCGAGTCGCTGTTCTCTGGCCTGATCAACTCCGACTACAAGGACGTGTTCAGCTTCTCGCTGCTGGTGATGATCCTTATCTTCCGCCCACAAGGCCTGCTGGGTCACCCGCTCGTGGCTAAGGTGTGAACATGTCCGTTGCCAAAACTGCCGCTGTTACCGAAACCAAGGGTTTCGACCTTAAACGCAGCCTGCTGGAGACCATCGTCGCCGGCCTGCTGGCACTCATTGTGTTTGGCCCGGTCGTCGGCGTGGTGCTCGACGGCTACAGCTTCAATGCCGAGCCGCGGCGCGTGGCCTGGCTGGTGGGCGGGGTGATGCTGGGGCGCTTCCTGCTCAGCCTGTACCTGCAGACCGCCGCTGGCACGCGCATGCTCCAGGGCTTTGAAAGCGGTGGCTCGGGCGTGCATGTGAACGCACCGGACTACAAGTCGCGCTTGCGTTACATCATCCCCGCGCTGATCGTGATTGCCATTGTGTTCCCGGTGTTTGCCAACAAGTACCTGCTGACCGTGGTCATCCTTGGGCTGATCTACGTGTTGCTGGGCCTTGGCCTTAACATCGTGGTCGGCCTGGCCGGCCTGCTCGACCTGGGCTACGTGGCGTTCTATGCCATTGGTGCCTACGGGTTGGCGCTGGGCTACCAGTATTTGGGCCTGGGCTTCTGGAGCGTGCTGCCGCTGGCGGCGATTGCCGCAGCACTGGCGGGGTGCATTCTCGGCTTCCCGGTGCTGAGGATGCACGGTGACTACCTGGCGATCGTGACCTTGGGCTTTGGCGAAATCATCCGCCTGGTGCTGAACAACTGGCTGTCGTTCACCGGTGGCCCCAACGGCATGCCGGCGCCGTCGCCAACCTTCTTCGGCCTGGAGTTCGGCCGTCGGGCCAAGGACGGCGGCGTGCCGATCCACGAGTTCTTCGGCTTCGATTACAACGCCAACCTCAAGTTCGTGTTCATCTACGCGGTGCTGTTCATCGTCGTGCTGGCCGTGCTGTACATCAAGCACCGCCTGACCCGCATGCCGGTCGGCCGGGCCTGGGAAGCACTGCGTGAAGACGAGATCGCCTGCCGTTCGATGGGCCTGAACCACGTACTGGTCAAGCTGTCGGCCTTTACCCTGGGTGCTTCCACTGCCGGCCTGGCCGGGGTGTTCTTTGCCACTTACCAGGGCTTCGTCAACCCGTCGTCGTTCACCTTCTTCGAGTCGGCGCTGATCCTCGCCATCGTCGTGCTGGGTGGCATGGGCTCGACCGTGGGCGTGGTGATCGCAGCGTTCGTGCTGACCGTGGCGCCCGAGCTGCTGCGCAGCTTTTCCGAATACCGGGTGCTGCTGTTTGGCGTACTGATGGTGCTGATGATGATCTGGCGACCGCGTGGGCTGATCCGCATCAGCCGTACCGGTGTGACCCCGCGTAAAGGAGTGGCGCCATGAGCGACGATATCATTCTCTCGGTCGACAACCTGATGATGCAGTTCGGTGGCATCAAGGCGCTCAGCGACGTCAGCCTCAAGGTCAAGCGCAACCAGATCTTCGCCCTGATCGGCCCCAATGGCGCGGGCAAGACCACGGTGTTCAACTGCCTGACCGGCTTCTACAAGGCCAGCGGCGGGCGCATCGAGCTGAACGTTCGCGGCAGCCACACCAACGTCATCCAGCTGCTGGGCGAGCGCTTCCAGGCGGCGGACTTCGTGTCGCCGGCGCGCTTTGCCAACCGCATGTACTACAAGATGTTCGGCGGCACTCACCTGGTCAACCGTGCAGGCCTGGCCCGTACCTTCCAGAACATTCGCCTGTTCAAGGAAATGTCGGTGGTGGAAAACCTGCTGGTGGCCCAGCACATGTGGGTCAACCGCAACCTGCTGGCCGGGGTGCTCAACACCAAGGCCTACCGCAAGGCCGAGAGCGATGCGCTGGACCACGCCTTCTACTGGCTGGAAGTGGTCGACCTGGTCGACTGCGCCAACCGCCTGGCCGGCGAGCTGTCGTACGGTCAGCAGCGTCGCCTGGAGATTGCCCGGGCCATGTGTACGCGGCCCAAAGTCATCTGCCTGGATGAACCGGCAGCAGGCCTGAACCCGCAGGAAACCGAGGCACTCAGCCGCATGATCCGCGTGCTGCGTGACGAGCACGACATCACCGTGGTGCTGATTGAGCACGACATGGGCATGGTCATGAGCATTTCCGACCATATCGTGGTGCTGGACCACGGCAACGTGATTGCCGAAGGCGCCCCGCAAGACATCCGCCACAACCCGACGGTGATCGCCGCCTACCTGGGTGCAGACGAAGAGGAACTGGTATGAGTGCGCCCATTCTCGAACTGAAGGACCTGGACGTTTTCTATGGGCCGATCCAGGCGCTGAAAAAGGTGTCGATGCACATCAACGAAGGTGAGACGGTCAGCCTGATTGGTGCCAACGGTGCGGGCAAGTCGACCCTGTTGATGTCTATTTTCGGCCAGCCTCGGGCAGCGTCGGGGCACATCGTTTATCGCGGCACCGACATCACCCGCAAGTCGTCGCACTACATCGCCTCCAACGGCATCGCTCAGTCGCCGGAAGGGCGCCGGGTATTCCCCGACATGACCGTCGAGGAGAACCTGATGATGGGCACCATCCCCATCGGCGACAAGCATGCCGACGAAGACATGCAGCGCATGTACGAGCTGTTCCCGCGCTTGAAGGAGCGGCGTAACCAGCGGGCCATGACCATGTCCGGGGGTGAGCAGCAGATGTTGGCCATTGCCCGGGCGTTGATGAGCCGGCCGAAGCTGCTGCTACTGGATGAGCCGTCGCTGGGGCTGGCGCCGATTGTGGTCAAGCAGATCTTCTCGACCTTGCGCGAGCTGGCCAAGAGCGGGATGACCATCTTTCTGGTGGAGCAGAACGCCAACCATGCGCTGAAGCTGTCGGACCGTGCGTATGTGATGGTCAACGGGCAGATCCGCATGACCGGGACCGGGCAGGAGTTGCTGGTCAACGAAGAGGTGCGTAACGCCTACCTTGGCGGGCACTGAGTTTCATTCGGGGCCGCTGAGCGGCCCCATTCGCAATGTGGACAACTTGCCATGGGCCTGTCTCCACATACCCCGGTTTTCCTTCCCAAGCCCATCTTTCCACAGGCCGGATCTTTTCCACGGATAATGTGGAACCGCCTGTGGAAAACATGGTGGCATCTCGCTCAAGCCCTTTGATACCGTGCTCTGCAGAGGTTTGATCGTTTTTTGATCAGGCGCTCTTTGTGGATGATTTTTCAAGGTTTTTCAAAGCCCTGCAAACACTTGGATGCCGCTGAAAAACCTGTGGATAACTCTGTGAAGAAACGTTGGACAGACTGCTGCAGGCGGCATGCTTGAAAGCCCTGCGCCATCATCGAAAAGATATCCACCGACCACGCAGCGCTGAAAGGGTTCCGCACCGTGGACAAGTTGCCCCCAATCCGTGGGGAAAGCCTTGTGGATAACATGCGCATAGCTGGCGCCGGGCCCTCTGCGGCAAGGGTTTGCCGCAGATGAACAAAAAATGAACAGCCGCCTGACTGGCTTGCTGCCAGCGCCCGGCGCGGGCATGCTGCAAAGCTGCCATGACAACCTACCGTGAGGAACAGAGCATGACGTCCACCGTATTCATCACTGGCGCCACGTCCGGTTTCGGCGAGGCCACCGCCCGCCGCTTTGCCGAGGCCGGCTGGAAACTGGTGCTCACTGGCCGTCGCAAGGAGCGCCTGGACGCCCTGTGCGCGGAACTGTCGGCCAAGACCGAAGTGCATGGCCTGGTGCTGGACGTACGTGACCGCAAGGCCATGGAACAGGCCATCGCCACTCTGCCGGCCGGATTCGACAAGCTGCGCGGCCTGGTGAACAACGCTGGCCTGGCGCTGGGCGTGGACGCAGCGCAGAACTGCAGCCTGGACGACTGGGAAACCATGGTCGACACCAACATCAAGGGCCTGATGTACACCACCCGCCTGCTGCTGCCACGCCTGATCGCCCACGGCCGTGGTGCATCGATCCTCAACGTGGGTTCTGTGGCGGGCAACTACCCGTACCCAGGCAGCAACGTGTATGGCGGCACCAAGGCCTTCGTTGGCCAGTTCTCGCTGAGCCTGCGCTGCGACCTGCGCGGGACTGGCGTGCGGGTGAGCAACATCGAGCCGGGCCTGTGCGAGAGCGAGTTCTCGCTGGTGCGCTTCGGCGGTGACCAGGCCAAGTACGACGCTACCTATGCCGGTGCGGAGCCGATCCAGCCGCAGGACATTGCCGAGACCATCTTCTGGATCCTCAACCAGCCGGCGCACATCAACATCAACAGCCTGGAGCTGATGCCGGTGAGCCAGGATTGGGCAGGGTTCTCCATCGACCGTACGGTCAAGGGCTAGATTTGATGGCCTATTCGCGGGTAAACCCGCTCCCACAGGGCTTGTGCAATACCTGTGGGAGCGGGTTTACCCGCGAACGCATCAGCTCAGGCGCTGCAAGCCTTCCAGGCAGGTTGCCAAGTGGTAGGGCGTAGTCGAAGGCATATCATGCCGGCTGACATTGCCTTCCCCATCCCGGCATTCATACCAGCCCGCTTCCCGCAGGAACCGCGCTTCCAGCGCCTGCATCTGGGTAGCCAATTTCGCCTCACCCGCCTCACGTAGCACCAGCGCCCGCAGGTACTCCGCCTGCGCCCAGATCCGCTGGGTGGCGTCGATCACCTTGCCCTCCACATCCAGCATCGCCAGCACTGCCGCATCTTTCACCCCGTACTGCTCGGCAAAGCCGAATGCCCGGTCGATGGACGCATGCAGCGGCGTATCACGCAGCAGCGGTGAGGTATGCAGCAGGTAGAACCACTCGAACTGGTGCCCCGGCTCAAACCAGTTATCCACAGCCCCGCGTGGCTTTTCAAGCATCAGGCCGTGGGCCGGTTCGATGAAGTGTGTTTGCAGTGCCTCGCACAGTTGCAGCAGCGACTGTTGGGTATGCCCGTCATCACGCACCGTCAGCACTTGCAGGAACGCTTCGGCCAGGTGCATCTGCGGGTTCTGCAGCGGGCCGCTGCCCAGGTCGGCCCAGTCTTCGCCCAGGCTGGCTTCGTACAGGCCGTCGTCACGGGCGAACTGCTGGTCGATGATGTCCAGCGCAGCGTTCAAGGTGGACTCGACCAGGTTTTCGCGTACCTTGCCCCAGTAGTGCGCGCAGGCGAAGACGATGAACGCGTGGGTATACAGGTCCTTGCGGCGGTCCAGCGGTTTGCCCTGGGCATCGATGCTGTAGAACCAGCCACCGTGCTCGGCGTCGTGAAAGTGCTTTTGCAACGAGCGGAACAAGGCGGCTGCGCGCTCGGCTGCGCCCGGTTGCCCGATGCGGCTGCTGAACAGGTACAGCTGGCGTGCGCAGGCCATGGCCCGGTAGCGCTGCACTGGCAATGGCTGATGCTGATTGTCCAGCGCCTCGTAGGGCAGGGCCATGTCGGCATTCCAGCCCGGGCCTTGCCACAGCGGTACGATGCGCTCGGCGAAGTGCTGGTTGAAACGGGCCAGTTCGGGCAGGGTGTGGCGGGGGTTGGACATGTCGGCGCTCGTCGCTGTCGGGCAGGGCGCCATGGTAGCAGAACTAGGGTTGTGGGTTGCCTAGCCCTTGCCAATGCCGCGCCCCGACAAAGATGAAGCGCAATTGCTGGGTGATCTTTTCCTGCGGTGTCAGCGCTTGTGGATAACCCGCTTCCGGGCTGTCGATAAGCTCTGGCAGGGTGGCAAACACCGTTTTCACCACCAAGTCGGCCATCACCGCCAGCGCGGCGCTGTCCAGGTGCTGCCAGCGTTTCATGCGCGCAAGGTCGGTGGCCAGGTCGTCGCTGATGTCCTGGCGCAGGCGGGCAATGGCTTGGCGCACGGCTTGTGAACCTCCGTACTGCTCGCGGGCCAGGAACAGGAACTGCGCGCGGTGGGCGGCCACCACGTCGAGGAAGATGCGCACCGAGGCGTCGGTGATGCCGCCCAGTTCGAATTCGTTTTGCCGTACCAGGCGGATGGTCTGACGGAAGGTTGTGTCGATTTCGGCCACCAGGGCCAGGCCCAAGGCGTCCATGTCGGAAAAATGCCGGTAGAACCCGGTGGGCACGATGCCTGCCGTCTTGGCCACTTCACGCAGGCTGATACTGCCGAACCCCCGGCCGCTCTCCATCAGCAGGCAGGCGGCATCGAGCAGGGCCTGGCGGGTCTGTAGCTTCTGTTCGGCGCGCGGCAGCATGGTGCGGGCTTCTGTGACGGTAAGGCTGGGCACTCTAGTTAAAAAAACAAAGCCCGGTCAATGACCGGGCCTGGAGGGGAGCAAGCGTTGTGACATGAGTTGTTCTTTTCGACCATGGCGATCAGCTCACACGGCTGAGTTCAACCAGGCGATCCGAACCACCTTCAGCGACGCGGCCACTGCGTTCGATCAGGCGATCAGAACCACCTTCGGCGACGCGGCCACTGCGTTCGATCAGGCGATCCGAACCACCTTCGGCGACGCGACCACTGCGTTCGATCAGGCGATCAGAGCCACCTTCGGCGACGCGGCCACTGCGTTCGATCAGGCGATCAGAGCCACCTTCGGCGACGCGGCCACTGCGTTCGATCAGGCGATCAGAGCCACCTTCGGCGACACGGCCACTGCGTTCGATCAGGCGGTCAGAACCACCTTCGGCTACGGTTTTCAGCGGTTGGGCGATTTCGGCAGCGCTGGAGCGCGATTCAGCGGTCAGGTGTTGTTCGGCGGCTGGCAGGGCAAACGCGTTGGCAGCCAGGATGGACAGGGTCAGGGTCAGCAGATGACGTTTCATGATTTCGGTGCTCCTCTCGGGGGCTGGAAAGTGGGTACGGAGCCAATGCTACGCCGCGTAACGCCAGAGAGAAGTTCATACGGGTAATGGTAACAATCGACCGCATTGATAGAGGTTGGAAACGGCTCTATTCCGTACCTTGCAGGGATAGGCGCGGCGAGTTTCCCCTGCTGCGGGCGGGTAACAGGTAGGGCCTGGCGCGACAAATTGCTGAGCAAAAGGCCAGGAAAAACTTCGCTATCATGGCGCCATCGATAAAACCCTGCGGGTTTTCATCAGTCCCAGATATCAAGTGCCACCGCTGCGCCCGTTTTGTGCCATGCCGCAAGGAGAACCCCGCAATGACGCGTCCCGCCAGAATTCTCGTCTGGACCCTCACCAGCCTGCTGACACTGCTGGCGATCCTGGTGGTTGTGATTGCCACCTTTGATTGGAACCGCGTCAAGCCGCTGCTGAACGAGAAGGTGTCCGAGGCCCTGCAGCGGCCTTTTGCGATCAATGGCAACCTTGCCGTGCAGTGGCATACCGAGCCCGAAGAAGGTGGCTGGCGTGCCTGGGTGCCATGGCCGCACTTCATCGCCGAAGACCTGACGTTGGGCAACCCCGACTGGCTCAAGGAGCCGAAGATGGTCGGCCTGGAGCGTGTCGAGTTCCGCCTGGCGCCGCTGCCGTTGCTGTTCCAGCAGATCAGCATCCCGCGCATCAACCTGACCAAACCGACGGCCAGCCTCACCCGCCTGGCCGATGGCCGGGCCAACTGGACCTTTGACCTCGGGCCAAAAGACGAAAACGCAGAACCTTCAAAATGGCAGCTGGACATCGGCGCCATCGGTTTCGACCAAGGTAATGTCAGCTTCGACGACCAGACCCTGCAAACCAACATGAAGGTGCAGATCGACCCGCTGGGCAAACCGATCCCGTTCAGCGACATCGTCGGCAAGGCCAGCGCCGAAAAAGCCGGTGGTGCCCAGGACTACGCCTTCGGGCTCAAGGCCCAGGGCCGCTACAAGGGCCAGCCGGTGTCCGGCACCGGCAAAATCGGCGGCCTGTTGGCATTACAGGACGCCAGCCAGCCGTTCCCGCTGCAGGCCGACGTGCGGATTGCCGATACCCATGTGGTGCTCGCCGGCACCCTGACCGATCCACGCAACCTCGGCGCCCTCGACCTGCGCCTGCGCTTGTCCGGCGCCAGCCTGGGTAACCTCTATCCATTGACCGGCGTGACTCTGCCAGACACCCCGGCCTACTCCACTGACGGCCGCCTCAACGCCAACCTGCACGCGGCGCAAGGGGCGACATTCAACTATCAGGGCTTCAATGGCAAGATCGGTGACAGCGATATTCACGGTGACTTGGCCTTCGTCGCCAGCCAGCCACGGCCCAAGTTGTCCGGCAACCTGGTTTCGAACCAGTTGCTGTTCAAGGACCTGGCACCGCTGATCGGCGCCGACTCCAACGCCGAACAGAAGGCCCGTGGCGGTGCCAGCAAGCAGCCGACGGGCAAGGTGCTGCCGGTGGAAGAGTTCCGCACCGAGCGTTGGCGCGCCATGGACGCGGATGTCACCTTTGCCGGCAAGCGCATCGTGCACAGCGCGCAACTGCCGTTCAATGACTTGTCGGCCCACGTGATTCTGGAAGACGGCCTGCTGCGCCTGGAGCCCCTGCGGTTTGGCGTGGCGGGCGGCAACCTGGCCTCGAAGATTCGCCTGGACGGGCGCAACGTGCCATTGCAGGGGCGTGCCCAGCTGACTGCACGTGGTTTCAAGCTCAAGCAACTGTTCCCTTCCTTTGCACCGATGCAGACCAGCTTTGGCGAGCTGAACGGTGATGCCGACATCAGCGGCCGTGGCAACTCGGTAGCGGCTTTGCTGGGCACGGCCAATGGTGACCTGCGCATGCTGATCAACGATGGCGCCATCAGTCGTAGCTTGATGGAGATTGCCGGTTTGAACGTGGGCAACTACGTGGTCGGCAAACTGTTTGGTGACGAGGATGTGAAGATCAATTGCGCGGCGGCAGATGTGGGGATCAAGGATGGCCTGGCCACAACGCGCCTGTTCATCTTCGATACCGAGAACGCCATCATCTACATCAACGGCACGGCCAATTTCGCCAGCGAGCAGTTGGACTTGAAGATCACGCCGGAATCGAAAGGGCTGCGGCTGTTCTCGCTGCGCTCGCCGCTGTATGTGCGCGGGCCGTTTGCCAAGCCCAGTGCCGGGGTGCAGGCGTTGCCGCTGGCGCTGCGCGGTGCGGGAATGGTGGCGCTCGGTGTCGTGGCCGGGCCGGCGGCGGGGTTGCTGGCGCTGATTGCGCCCAGCAGTGGGGATGATCCCAACCAGTGCACGCCGCTGTTGCAGCAGATGAAGGCGGGCAAGGCGCCGGCTGCGGTGAAAGGCAAGAAATGATAGGGGGCCGCGTTGCGGCCCAAGCGCCGGCAAGCCGGCGATGGGCTGCAGAGCAGCCCCTTGCGATTACAGCCCTTGTAGCAGATCGGACATGTCGTCCGCGTGCTCTTCTTCCTGCGCCAGGATGTCCTCGAAGATGCGCCGCGTAGTCGGGTCTTTATCGCCGATGTACTGAATGATCTCGCGGTAGCTATCAATGGCAATCCGCTCCGCCACCAGATCCTCCAGCACCATCTCTTTCAATGAATTACCCGCCACATATTGGGCATGGGAATTCTTGCTCAGGTTATCCGGGTTGAAATCCGGCTCCCCGCCCAGTTGCACGATGCGCTCCGCCAGTTTGTCGGCATGCTCGGCTTCCTGGTTGGCATGCTCCAGAAACTCGCTGGCCGCCACACTGGCCTTGATGCCGCTGGCCATGAAGTAGTGGCGCTTGTAGCGCAGCACGCAGACCAGTTCGGTGGCCAGTGACTCGTTCAGCAGGCGCAGGATCTCCGTGCGGTCGGCGTTGTAGCCCTCGGTCACCGCGCCTTGCTCGACATGCTGGCGGGCACGCTCGCGCAGGGTTTGCACATCGGTCAGTTCAACGTTGCTCATGGTTATCTCCAGACGGGTCAGGACGGTAGATCAGGGTGGGACTCAGGCGCCATGCAAGGCGTCGCTGTCCTCTTGGCGTTGTTTGCAGGTTTTGAAGCCCTTGGCGTCGACATGGCCGGTGGCGTCGAAGCGCACGTAGTAGGGCTGCTGTTTGCCGTCGCGGTTGAGGATGTAGTCGTTGCAGGTGCCCCCGTGCGGCAGGTCGATCACGTTCGACGGGCTGCCGCCGATGGCGATGACCTTCTGCATGGTCATGCCGTGTTCCACTTGCTTGACCAGTGGTTCGTCGCGGTAGGTGACGTAGTCCACCGGGTTTTCCGGGCGGCTGCCGCAGGCGGCCAGGGTGGCGCTTGCCAGAAGGATTGCCAGGGTCTGCTTGTACATGGTCCCGCTCCTTGCAAAGGGTCTGTGTGGTTTGGAACCACAGCGCGCGCCAGGAGTTCGATTGCGATGGTCATGATGGCCGCTGTAGTGTTGGCCGGTCGTCCACGGAAAGGGGCTGGGGCAATGCAGCAGGAATTGGCCACGCGATACCCGTTGGTGCTGGTGCCGGGCATGCTCGGGTTTGTCCGGTTGGTGCTCTATCCGTATTGGTTCGGCATCGTGCCGGCCCTGCGCAAGGGCGGGGCACGGGTGTTTCCGGTGCAGGTTTCGCCGCTGCACTCAAGCGAGGTGCGTGGCGAGCAGTTGCTGGCGATCATCGAAGACATTTGCCAGCGCACCGGCGCCGCCAAGGTCAACCTGATCGGCCATAGCCAGGGTGCCCTGAGTGCGCGCTACGCTGCGGCCAAGCGGCCGGATCGCGTGGCTTCGGTCACCTCGGTGGCTGGCCCCAACCATGGCTCCGAGCTGGCTGACCACCTGGAGCGCACGGCACCGGGCGATTCCCCCCAGGGCCGTATTCTCAAGGCCGTATTGCATGGTTTTGCCGTGTTGCTGGTGTGGCTGGAAACCGGCTGGCGCCGCGACCCGCTGCCGGTGGATGTGCACGCCTCGCACCAGTCGCTGACCCGCGCCGGGGTGGGGCTGTTCAACCAGGCTTACCCACAGGGCCTGCCGCAGACCTGGGGCGGGGAAGGGGCGTATGAAGTCGATGGCGTGCGCTATTACTCGTGGTCCGGCACCTTGCAGCCCGGCCTGACCGACCAGGGGCGCAACCGCTTTGACGGCAGCAACCGCTTCTGCCGCCTGTTCGCGCGCAGCTTCGTCAAGGAAAAGGGCCAATGTGACGGCATGGTCGGGCGTTTCAGTTCGCACCTGGGTCAGGTGATTGGTGACGACTACCCGTTGGACCATCTGGATATCGTCAACCAGTCGCTCGGCGCCGTGGGCAAAGGTGCAGAGCCGGTGCGGCTGTTCACTGAACATGCCGCCCGGCTCAAGGCTGAAGGGCTTTAGCGGCGAATGGGCGTGGTCCAGCGCTCGGCCAGCACCACCCCGGCCAAGGTCAGCAAGCCGCCGACCAGGTGATAGCGGGCCAGTTGCTCGTCGAGCACCACGGCGGCGATCACTGCGGTGACAACCGGCAGCAGGTTGAAGAACAGCGTGGTGCGACTTGGCCCCAGACGATGCACAGCTTGCATCCACACCAGCGGCGCGATCATCGAGGCCAGCACGCAGGCGTACAGCACCAGGCCGATGTTGTGGCTGTTCAGGCCGGTCTTGTCCGACAGCAGGAACAACGGCAGCAGCACGACGATGGCCACCAGCACCTGAAGGTACAGCAACTGCAGAGGCGGCAGGCGCAGCTGCCATTTCTTCAGCAGGAAGCTGTACAGCGCGTAAGCCAGGGTGGCCACCAGCATCAGCAGGTCGCCACTGTTCAGGCCGTGCGCCAGCAGGCTGGCGGGATGGCCGGTGCTGACCACTTCCAGTACGCCAAAGAACGACACCACTGCGCCCAGCAGGGCACCGTAGCTCAGGCGCTGGCCCAGCCAGGCGATGGAAAGTGCCAGTGACATCAGCGGCATCAGCGAGAGGATGATGCCCATGTTGGTGGCGCTGGTAATGCCGGCGGCGAAGTAGGCCAGGCTCTGGTACAGCGCCATGCCCAGCACGCCCAACACGAACACCTTGCCCAGGTACGGGCGGATCGCTGCGCGGTTGCGCCACACGGCGGGCAGCAGGAACGGAGTGAACAGCAGGGCGGCCAGCAGCCAGCGGTAGAAGCCGATTTCGGCGGGGTGGATGGCACCGGCGGACATCTTGGTGACCACGGTGTTGCCGGCCCAGATGAGGATGGCGGTGAGGGGGAACAGGTAGTTCATGGAACAGGTACTCGGAAAAGCAGATTTTGGAGGCGTTCGCCTTTGATAACAGCGGCGCCTGTCAGATCGAGCGCCGCCCGCGCGGCGCATCGCGAGCTGCGCTCGCTCCTACGTTTGTTTCGGGCCAATTATGCCTGTGGGATGTGCGTGCGTACGCTTTGGCGCATGGCTGAATATCGCGTTGCACGAAGTAGGCGGTCGCGCGCGCCTGGCACAGGCGTTACTGGCCCGAAACAAACGTAGGAGCGAGCGCAGCTCGCGATGCGCCGCACGGGCGGCGCTCGATCTATGCACCACCGAAAAACTCAAGTCAGGCATCTCTTGGCTACACTCAGCTCGACCCCCGTGCATCGGGCGCGGAGCGAAGGAGACCACTCCATGAAAGTGCTGCACATTCCATTACTGGTGCTGGCCGTGCTGTTCAGCGCCCAAGGCTTCGCGGCCAACACCGCGCAGCAGGAAAAGATGAAAACCTGCAACGCCGACGCCACCGCCAAGGCCCTCAAGGGCGATGAGCGCAAAGCCTTCATGAGCACTTGCCTGAAAAAGGACGTGCCGCAAACCCAGCAAGAGAAGATGAAAACCTGCAACGCCGACGCCACCACCAAGGCCCTGAAGGGTGACGAACGCAAAGCCTTCATGAGCGAGTGCCTGAAGAAGAAATGACCTGCGCCTATGCCTGCAGGCGCAAGGCTGGCAGACTGCGGGCATTCCCGCTGTCTGCCGTCGAGGCTGTATGACCTTTACCCCCCGTCAGATCACCCTGGCCAGCCTGATCATCGTCATGGCCGGGCTGCTGCTGGCCTTGCCCCTGAAGTTGCTGCCCAGCCTGCTTGCCGGCCTGCTGGTGTTCGAACTGGTCAACATGCTTACCCCGCGTCTGCAACCGCTGCTGGCCGGCCAACGCGCCCGCTGGCTGGCCGTGGCGCTGCTCGGTACGCTGGTGGTCAGTACCCTGACGCTGCTGATTGCCGGTGCCTTCAGCTTCCTGCTGCACGAGGCGGAAAACCCCGGCGCCTCGCTGGACAAGTTCATGGCGTTGGTCGAGCGCGCCCGTGGCCAACTGCCGCCGTTCATCGAGGGCTACCTGCCCGCCAGCGCCGCCGAGTTCAAGGTGGCCATCGGTGACTGGATCAAGAGCCACCTGAGCGATCTGCAACTGGTGGGCAAGGGCATGGCGCACATGTTCGTGACACTGCTGATCGGCATGATCCTGGGTGCCATCATCGCTTTGCAGCGCATTCCCGATGTTTCCCGGCGCAAGCCCCTGGCCGCGGCGCTGTTCGAGCGCCTCAATCTACTGGTGAAGGCGTTTCGCAACATCGTCTTCGCGCAGATCAAGATCTCGCTGCTCAACACGTTTTTCACCGGCATCTTCCTGGCGGTGGTGATGCCGCTGTTCGGCGTGCACCTGCCACTGACCAAGACGCTGATCGTGCTGACCTTCCTGCTGGGCTTGCTGCCGGTAATCGGCAACTTGATGTCCAACACCCTGATCACCATTGTCGGCTTGTCGCTGTCGATCTGGGTGGCGGCGGCAGCGCTGGGCTACCTGATTGTCATCCACAAGGTCGAGTACTTCCTCAACGCGCGGATCGTGGGGGGGCAGATCAGTGCCAAGGCGTGGGAGTTGCTGCTGGCGATGCTGGTGTTCGAAGCGGCGTTCGGGCTGCCTGGTGTGGTGGCGGGGCCGATTTACTATGCCTATCTGAAGAGTGAGCTCAAGCGGGCTGAACTGGTCTGACAGATTGCCGGGGCTGCAAAGCAGCCCCAAGATGCTTCAGGCCGCCCCGTACCGCTTGCGCGCCTCGATGGCCAGCCCGCTACCAATGCTGCCAAAGATATTGCCTTCCACATGCCGCGCATTCGGCAGCATCGCCGCAACGCTGTTACGCAGCGCCGGAATACCGCTGGAACCGCCAGTGAAGAACACCGTGTCCACCTGGCCTTCGCTCACGCCAGCCTTGGCCAGCAATTCGGTCACGCTACCCCGCACTCGCTCCAGCAGCCCTTCGATCGCTTCTTCGAACAGCACGCGAGTCAGCTCTGCCGTCAGCTCAGGCTCGACACGGCGCAGGTCGATGTGGCGGCTTTCACTGTGGGTCAGCTCGATTTTGCTGGCCTCGACCTCCATCGCCAACCAGTGCCCGGCGCGCTGTTCGATCAGCTTGAACAGGCGGTCGATGCCGAAGCTGTCTTCGATGTCGTAGCGCATGCTGCCCAACGCCAGTTGCGACTTCTGTGAATACAGGGCGTTGATGGTGTGCCAGGTGGCCAGGTTGAGGTGATAGCTGGTGGGCATCAGCGCGCCGCTCTTCATGCGGCTGCCGTAGCCGAACAGCGGCATCACGCCCTGCAGGCTCAACTGCTTGTCGAAGTCGGTACCGCCAATGTGCACACCGCCGGTGGCGAGGATGTCACTCTGGCGTTCGGCGACCAAGTGGCGCTCGGGCGACAGGCGGATCAGGGTGAAGTCGGACGTACCACCGCCGATGTCGACGATCAGCACCAGTTCTTCGCGGCTGATGCTCGACTCATAGTCGAAGGCTGCGGCAATCGGCTCGTACTGGAACGACACATCCTTGAAACCGATCTTGCGCGCGACATCGGCCAGGGTGTCTTCGGCTTCCTGGTCGGCAGCCGGGTCTTCGTCGACGAAGAACACCGGGCGGCCCAGCACCACCTGGTCGAACTCGCGACCCGCGGCAGCCTCGGCGCGCTTTTTCAGCTCGCCGATGAACATGCCCAGCAGGTCCTTGAACGGCAGGGCGCTGCCCAGCACGCTGGTGTCGTGTTTGATCAGCTTGGAGCCCAGCAGGCTCTTCAGCGAGCGCATCAGGCGGCCTTCGTAGCCTTCCAGGTACTCGTGCAGTGCCAGGCGGCCATAAACCGGGCGACGTTCCTCGATGTTGAAGAACACCACCGAAGGCAAGGTGATCTTGCCGTCTTCCAGGGCGATCAGCGATTCCACGCCAGGGCGGTGCCAGCCGACCGTGGAGTTGGAGGTGCCAAAGTCGATGCCCAGGGCGCGGGCCGGGGATACGTCAGACATAGGGAATGAGCTTCCGGAGGCAAAACGGCCGCGCAGTGTATGCCAGTTGGCTACAGAATCAAGACCAGTCGTCTGCCATAGGGCAAACCCAAAGCGGCCTTGAAAGGCTATGCTTGACCCCTATCTTCAGTGGCAACACGCACATTTACATTGGTGATCCATAAATGGACTTCAAAGACTATTACAAGATACTCGGCGTAGAGCCCACGGCGGACGACAAGGCGATCAAGGCCGCGTACCGCAAGCTGGCCCGCAAGTATCACCCCGATGTCAGCAAGGAGCGCGACGCCGAGGACAAATTCAAAGAGGCCAACGAGGCCTACGAAGTCCTGGGCGACGCGCAGAAACGTGCCGAGTTCGACGAAATCCGCAAGTACGGCGGCCAGCATGGCCGGCCGTTCCAGGCACCACCGGGCTGGGAAAGCCGTGGCGGTGGCGGCGGCTTCGAGGGCGGCGACTTCTCCGACTTCTTCAGCTCGATCTTCGGTGGGCGAGGGGGTGGCAACCCTTTCGGTGGCGCCCGTCAGCAACAACGCAGTGCCGGCAGGCGAGGGCAGGACGTGGAGCTTGAACTGGCGGTATTCCTTGAAGAGACCCTGAGCAAGGAGTCCAAGCAGATCGCCTTCCAGGTGCCGCAAACCAATGCCATGGGCCAGCGCACCGGTTTCACCACCAAGACGCTGAACGTGAAGATCCCGGCCGGGGTGACCGACGGCGAGCGTATCCGCCTTAAAGGCCAGGGCGCACCGGGCAGCGGTGGCGGGGCCAATGGCGACCTGTTCCTGACCATCCGCATGGCACCGCACCCGCTGTTCGATGTCGAAGGCCATGACCTGATCATCACTGTGCCACTGGCACCGTGGGAGGCGGCCCTGGGCACCAAGGTGGCGGTGCCGACCCTGGACGGCAAGATCAACCTGACCATCCGCCCCGACAGCCAGAGCGGCCAGCGCCTGCGCGTACCGGGCAAAGGCCTGGCGAACAAGCAGGGCGAGCGCGGCAACCTTTACGCGCAGCTCAAGGTGGTCATGCCGACGACTTCTGACGAATCTACCCGTGAACTGTGGGCCAAGCTTTCCGAAAAGGCCGCGTTCAACCCGAGGGCACAATGGAGTAAGTGATCATGAGCAGCACCCTGATCGTTCAACTGGACATGCGTACCCTGTGTCAGGAAGCCGATGTCACGGCGGACTGCGTGATCGAAATCGTCGAGCACGGCATTGTCGAACCCTCCGGGCGAACGCCTGAGGACTGGTTGTTCGACGATCAGGCGCCGCTGCTGACCCGGCGTGCGGCCAAGCTGCACCAGGAGCTGGAACTGGAATGGGAAGGGGTAGCGCTGGCGCTGGAGTTGCTGCAGGAGGTGCAGCAATTGCGCAGTGAGAACAACATGTTGCGCCAGCGGCTGGGCAGGTTTACTCAGATGTGAGTGTGTTTGCCTAAACTGGCCTCTTCGCGGGCGTGCCCGCGAAGAGGCCAGTTTAGGCAACATCAATCTCAGGATGGCTCTGCACCTGGGTTCAGCACCAGCTGCATGAAGGTCAAGTCCAGCCACCGGCCAAACTTCACCCCCACCTGCGGCATCTGCCCGGTCACCACAAACCCCAACCGCTCATGCAGGCGCACCGACGCCGCATTGCCACTTTCGATGGCCGCGACCATCACATGCTTGCCGCAACCGCGTGCCCGCTCGACCAACGCCGCCATCAACACCGGCCCCAACCCCTTGCCACGCTGGTCACCCCGGACATATACCGAGTGCTCCACGGTCAGGCGAAAACCTTCGAACGGCCGCCAGTCGCCAAACGAGGCATACCCCAGTACACCCGTCTCATCCACTGCCACCAGAATCGGATACCCCTGCTGCGCGCGTGCATCGAACCAGGCCTGGCGGTTGGCAAGGTCCACTGGTGTTTCATTCCAGATCGCCGTGGTGTTACGCACAGCGTCGTTGTAGATGTCGAGGATGCCTGGCACGTCGGGAGACAGGGCATCGCGTATTTCGTAACTCATGACAGCGTCTCGCAGGGTCGTTGCTTGCAGATTAAATGGTTACCAGCCCACGCACACCTTCGGCCTGCATGTTTTCGCCACGCCCGCGTTGGACGATCTCACCGCGAGCCATGACCAGGTACTGGTCGGCCAGTTCTTCGGCAAAGTCGTAGAACTGCTCCACCAGCAGAATCGCCATGTCACCACGCTCGGCCAGCCGGCGGATGACAGCACCGATTTCCTTGATGACCGAAGGCTGGATGCCTTCGGTCGGCTCGTCGAGGATCAGCAGGCGCGGACGGCTGGCCAGGGCGCGGCCGATGGCCAGCTGTTGTTGCTGGCCGCCCGACAGGTCACCGCCACGGCGTTGCTTCATCTGCTCCAGTACCGGGAACAGCTCGTAGATGAAAGCGGGGACTTCGCGGGCTTCACGGGCCGGGAAGCGGGACAGGCCCATCAGCAGGTTTTCCTCGACGGTGAGGCGCGGGAAGATCTCGCGGCCCTGGGGTACATAGGCGATACCGGCATGTACCCGTTGCTGGGGCTTGAGGCTGGTGATGGGCTTGCCTTCCCATTCGATGCTGCCATCGCGGGCAGGTACCAGGCCCATCAGGCAGCGCAGCAGCGTGGTCTTGCCCACACCATTGCGGCCCAGCAGGCAGGTGACTTCGCCAACCTTGGCTTCGAAGGACAGGCCCCGGAGGATGTGGCTGCCGCCGTAGTATTGGTGCAGCGTGTCGATTTTCAGCATGTCATGTCCTTGGAATAGATCATCGGCCCAAATACACCTCAACCACCCGCTCATCCGCCTGCACCTGCTCCAGCGAACCTTCTGCCAGCACACTGCCCTGGTGCAACACGGTCACATGGTCGGCAATGCTCCCCACAAACCCCATGTCATGCTCCACCACCATCAGCGAGTGCTTGCCGGCCAGGCCTTTGAACAACTCGGCGGTGAACTCGGTCTCGGCATCGGTCATGCCGGCCACCGGTTCGTCCAGCAGCAGCAATTGCGGCTCTTGCACCAGCAACATGCCAATCTCCAGGAACTGCTTCTGCCCATGGGACAGCAAGCCAGCCTGACGTTGAGCCAGGGGCAGCAGACGCAAGGTGGTCAGCACCTCTTCGATGCGCTGGCGCTGCTCACCGCCCAAGCGCGCCGCCAGGCTGGCCCACACCGACTTGTCGGTCTTCAGCGCCAGCTCCAGGTTCTCGAACACGGTCAGCGCCTCGAACACCGTGGGCTTCTGGAACTTGCGGCCAATGCCGGCCTGGGCGATCTGGTATTCGCTCATGCGGGTCAGGTCGAGGGTGTCGCCAAAATAGGCGCTGCCGGTGTCGGGGCGGGTCTTGCCGGTGATCACGTCCATCATCGTGGTCTTGCCGGCGCCGTTGGGGCCGATGATGCAACGCAGTTCGCCCACGCCGATGTACAGGTTCAGCGCGTTGAGTGCCTTGAAGCCATCGAAGCTGACGCTGATGTCCTCCAGGCTCAGCACCGTGCCGTGGCGGGTATCCAGGCCGGCCTTGCGGCTCTGGCCCAGGCCGATGGCATCACGGCCGGCGCCCAGGTTGTCGAACACAGGTTCCAGCATGAATTCCGGGTGGACCGGGGGCACGCCTCTCATGACTGGCTCCTTTTCTTCAACAGGCCGACCACGCCCTTGGGCAGGTACAGGGTGACAAGGATGAACAGTGCGCCAAGGAAGAACAGCCAGAACTCCGGGAAGGCCACGGTGAACCAGCTTTTCATGCCATTGACCAGGCCGGCACCGAGCAACGGGCCGATCAGCGTGCCACGCCCGCCCAGGGCCACCCACACGGCGGCTTCGATGGAGTTGGTCGGCGACATCTCGCTGGGGTTGATGATGCCCACCTGTGGCACGTACAGCGCACCCGCCAGGCCGCACAGCACAGCGCTCAGCACCCACACCAGCAGCTTGAAACCACGCGGGTCGTAGCCACAGAACATGAGGCGGTTTTCGGCATCGCGCACGGCGGTGAGCAGGCGGCCGAATTTGCTACGGGTCAGGCGCCAGCACAGGTACAGGCTGGTCAGCAGCAAACCGACGGTAAGCAGGAACAGCACTGCCCGGGTGCCTTGCGCGGTAATGTCGAAACCGAGAATGGTGCGGAAGTTGGTGAAGCCGTTGTTGCCACCAAAGCCGGTTTCGTTGCGGAAGAACAACAGCATGCCGGCGAACGTCAGGGCCTGGGTCATGATCGAGAAGTACACGCCCTTGATTCGCGAACGGAAGGCAAACCAGCCGAACACCAGTGCCAGCAGCCCCGGCGCCAGCACCACCAGGCACAGAGCCCAGGCGAAATGCTGGGTGCCGGCCCAGTACCACGGCAGCTCGGTCCACGACAGAAAGGTCATGAACCCCGGCAGGCCGTCACCGGCCGCCTGGCGCATCAGGTACATGCCCATGGCGTAGCCGCCCAGGGCGAAGAACAGGCCGTGGCCCAGCGACAGCAAGCCGGCGTAGCCCCAGACCAGGTCCAGGGCCAGGGCGACGATGGCGTAGCAGAGGATCTTGCCGACCAGGGTCAGGGTGTAGGCCGACACTTGCAAGGCATGGTCCGCCGGCAGCAGTGACAACAGCGGCAGGGCGACCAGCAGCAGGACGACGAGGGCGCCGATGGCCAGCGTCAGGCGCGGCCCGGCCTTTTGCGTAGCGGTGACAAGCAGTGGCTGGTTCATCAGTCGATTACCCGTCCCTTGAGGGCGAACAGGCCTTGCGGGCGTTTCTGGATGAACAGAATGATCAACGCAAGGATGAGGATCTTGCCAAGCACGGCACCGATCTGCGGCTCCAGCAGCTTGTTGGCGATGCCAAGGCCGAAGGCGGCCCAGAGGCTGCCGGCCAGTTGGCCGACGCCGCCCAGCACCACCACCAGGAACGAATCGATGATGTAGCTCTGGCCCAGGTCCGGGCCGACGTTGCCGACCTGGCTCAGGGCCACGCCGCCGAGCCCGGCAATGCCAGAGCCCAGGCCGAAGGCGAGCATGTCGACACGCCCGGTGGACACGCCGCAGCAGGCAGCCATGTTGCGGTTCTGGGTGACGGCGCGCACGTTCAGGCCCAACCGCGTGCGGTTGAGCAGCAGCCAGGTGAGCAGCACCACGGCCAGGGCAAAGCCGATGATGACCAGGCGGTTGTACGGCAGCACCAGGTTGGGCAGCAGCTGGATGCCGCCCGACAGCCAGGCCGGGTTGCTCACCTCGACGTTCTGCGCCCCGAACAGCAGGCGGATGGCCTGGATCAGGATCAGGCTGATGCCCCAGGTGGCCAGCAGCGTTTCCAATGGGCGGCCGTAGAGGTGACGGATGACCGTGCGCTCCAGCGCCATGCCGACCCCGGCGCTGATGGCGAAGGCCACCGGCAGGGCGATCAGAGGGTAAAACTCGATGGCGTCCGGGGCGTAGCGCTGCACCAGCACCTGGACCATGTAGGTGCTGTAGGCGCCCAGCATCAGCATTTCGCCGTGGGCCATGTTGATCACCCCCAGCAGGCCGAAGGTGATGGCCAGGCCGAGTGCTGCCAGGAGCAGGATCGAGCCCAGCGACAGGCCACTGAAGGCCTGGCCGAGCAGCTCGCCGACCAGCAGCTTGCGCTTGACCTGGGCCAGGCTGGTTTCGGCAGCGGTGCGCACCCCTGGGTCGCTTTCTGCATCGGGTTGTAGCAGGGCTTCGAGGCGGGTGCGGGCCAGCGGGTCGCCGGTTTCGCCCAGCAGGCGCACGGCGGCCAGGCGTACTGCCGGCTCGCTGGCGCCCAGTTGCAGGTTGGCCAAGGCCAGGCCGAGGGCGGCGTGCACGGCGGTGTCGGGTTCGCTGGCGAAGCGCCGGTCGAGGAAGGCCATTTGCGCAGGTTGTGCGCTTTTTTGCAGTTGCTGGGCGGCGGCCAGGCGGGTATCGCTGTTGTCGCTGAGCAACCGGTGGCTGGCCAGGGCGTTGTCAATCAGGCCGCGCAGGCGGTTGTTCAGGCGTACTTTGCGGGTGTCGTCAGCGGCGATGCGGCCTTGGCGCAGGTTTTCGAGCAGCGGCAGGCGAGTGGCATCGGGTTGCGCCGCCCAGCTTTCGAGCAGTTGGGCTTGCTCGGCGGGCTTGGCGGTGAGGAAGAATTCGCCCTCGCTGGCCTGGGTTGCCAAGGGCAATAGCAGGAGAAGGGTGAGCAGGAGTCTGAGCATGCGGGTAATCCTGGAAATCGGCGGTGGATTCATCGCGGATAAATCCGCTCCTACACGGTCGGCGCTGAACCTGTAGGCGCGGATTTATCCGCGAAAGGGCTGCAAAGCAGCCCCAATGCACTCAGTTACCTTTCACTGCATAGTCCGGGCGCTTGTCATTCCCCGGAATGAACGGGCTCCACGGCTGCGCCCGCAGCGGCTGTTCGGTTTCCCACACCACGCTGAACTGCCCGTCATCCTGAATCTCGCCGATCATCACCGGCTTGTGCAGGTGGTGGTTGGTCTTGTCCATGGTCAGGGTGAAGCCCGATGGCGCCTTGAAGGTTTGCCCGGCCAGCGCTTCGCGCACCTTGTCCACATCGGTGGACTTGGCTTTTTCCACGGCTTGCGCCCACATGTGGATACCTACGTAGGTGGCCTCCATCGGGTCGTTGGTCACGGCCTTGTCGGCGCCCGGCAGGCCCTTGGCCTTGGCGTAGGCCTTCCAGTCGGCAACGAACTTCTGGTTCACCGGGTTATCCACCGACTCGAAGTAGTTCCAGGCGGCCAGGTGGCCCACCAGCGGCTTGGTGTCGATGCCGCGCAGCTCTTCTTCGCCTACCGAGAACGCCACCACCGGCACGTCGGTAGCCTTCAGGCCCTGGTTGGCCAGTTCCTTGTAGAACGGTACGTTGGAGTCGCCGTTGACCGTTGAGATGACCGCCGTCTTGCCGCCTGCGGAGAACTTCTTGATGTTGGCGACGATGGTCTGGTAATCGGCGTGGCCGAACGGCGTGTACACCTCTTCGATGTCCTTGTCGGCCACGCCTTTGCTGTGCAGGAAGGCGCGCAGGATCTTGTTGGTGGTGCGCGGGTAGACGTAGTCGGTGCCCAGCAGGAAGAAGCGCTTGGCACTGCCGCCGTCTTCGCTCATCAGGTATTCCACGGCCGGGATCGCTTGCTGGTTGGGCGCGGCGCCGGTGTAGAACACGTTCGGCGACATTTCTTCGCCCTCGTACTGCACCGGGTAGAACAGCAGGCCGTTGAGCTCCTCGAACACAGGCAACACCGACTTGCGCGACACCGACGTCCAGCAGCCGAACACCACCGCCACCTTGTCCTGAGTCAGCAGCTGGCGGCTCTTTTCGGCGAACAGCGGCCAGTTGGAAGCCGGGTCGACCACTACCGGCTCCAGCATCTTGCCGTTCACACCACCCTTGGCGTTGATCTCGTCGATGGTCATCAGCGCCATGTCCTTGAGCGAGGTCTCGGAAATGGCCATGGTCCCGGACAGCGAATGCAGGATGCCGACCTTGATGGTCTCGGCGGCCTGGATACTCCAGCTCAGGCCCATCGCCGCAATCGATGCGCTGAGGGTAAAGGCCTTGATCAGACTGCGACGCTTCATGTGCTCTCTCCGCTGAGTTTTTATGTGTTGGGCAAGCGGGGAGGGGGTTGCAAGGGGTGTGCCTAGTGGCGGAAGGTGCGTAATAGAGGGGTTGTGCGAGGTGTTGGGGCGTTGGTTGGATCCAGATTGGTGCCTGGGATATTTGTGTGCACAGGATTGGGGCTGCAAAGCAGCCCCAGGGCTATCAGCCGTTACGCACTGCCGAGCGTGGATGACGTCTGCTGCGCACACCCTGATAAGTCACTGCCAGCAGCACGAACCAGATCGGCGTCACCAGCAGCGCCGAACGCGTATCTGCCTCCAGGCTCAGCAACACCAGGATGAAAGCAAAGAACACCAGGCACACGTAGCACATGAAGCGCCCGCCCGGCATCTTGTACTTCGACGCCTGGTGCAGCGCTGCACGATGCTTGCGGTACTTCAGGTACGACAGCAGGATCAGCGTCCACACGAACATGAACAGCACCGCCGAAACGGTGGTCACCAGGGTGAACGCCTCGACCACGTTCGGTACCAGGTAGATCAGCACCGCACCCAGCAACAGGCAGGTGCAGGAGAAGTACAGGCCGTTGGCTGGCACCGAGCGGCTCGACAGTTTTTCGAACGCCTTGGGTGCGTCACCTTCCTGGCTCAGGCCATAGAGCATGCGGCTGGTGGAGAACACGCCACTGTTGGCCGAAGAGGCCGCCGAGGTCAGTACCACGAAGTTGATGATGCTGGCTGCCGCCGGCAGGCCGGCCAGTACGAACAGTTCCACGAACGGGCTCTTGCCCGGCACCACGTCGCGCCACGGGGTCACGGCCATGATTGCAATCAGCGCCAGCACATAGAAAACGATGATCCGTACCGGGATCGAGTTGATAGCCCGCGGCAGGGTGCGCTCCGGGTTCTTCGCTTCGGCTGCGGTGGTGCCCACCAGTTCGATACCGACGAACGCGAACACGGCAATCTGGAAACCGGCGAAGAAGCCCATCAGGCCATTAGGGAACATGCCGCCGTCATTCCACAGGTTGGCCAGTTGCGCCGTGCGCCCGCTGGGCGAAGTGAAGCCGGTGATGACCATGTACAGCCCGGTGGCGACCAGGCCGAGAATGGCGACGATCTTGATCAGCGCGAACCAGAATTCCATCTCGCCGAACATCTTCACGGTGACCAGGTTCAGCGACAGCAGCAGCCCTACACAGGTCAGCGCGGGTATCCACTGTGGAAGGTCCGGGAACCAGAACTGCGTATAGGCCGCGATGGCCACCACGTCGGCAATACCAGTGACCACCCAGCAGAACCAGTAGGTCCAGCCGGTGAAGTAACCTGCCCAGGGGCCGAGCAGGTCGGCCGAGAAGTCGATGAACGACTTGTAGTTGAGGTTCGACAGCAGCAGTTCGCCCATGGCACGCATGACGAAGAACAGCATGAAGCCGATGATCATGTAGACGAAGATGATCGATGGCCCGGCCAGGCTGATGGTTTTGCCCGAGCCCATGAACAGGCCTGTACCGATGGCGCCACCGATGGCGATCAGCTGGATGTGGCGGTTGGTCAGGTTGCGTTGCAGGTGTTGCTCTTCGGGTGGTGTGGATGAGGTTTGCGTCATAGGCTGCATTCCCTTGTAAGGTCGGTCTTCTTGTCTGAGGTAGCCGGTTAGGCTAACACGCGCGTTCCAGTTCGGGGCGCGACAGATCGACTCTACATTTGGGTAGCAGTGTTCTGCCTGTGCCGGCCTCTTCGCGGGTAAACCGGCGCAGGCTAAAACTCAGGCGCTGGCCAGCACCCGACGACGGCGTACCACCAGGCTATCCACCACCCACATCACCACCATCGACACCCCCACCAGCGGGAACATCACCCCCAGCACCAGCATCACCCCCACCGCCGTCTTCCACCGCGGCAGGTCATGGCGCAGCGGCGGTACGCCCAGCCCACCCGTTGGCCGGCGCTTCCACCACATCACCAGCCCGCTCATCGAGCCCAGCAGGATCATCAGGCACACCAGCAGGATGATGATCTGGTTGAGGGCGCCGAACATCTTGCCTTCGTGCAGCATTACCCCCAGCTCGGTGGCGCGGGCGACCGGGCTGTAGTCCTGCCAGCGCACATCAGCCAAGACCTTGCCGGTATATTGGTCGACATGCAGGGTGGCGTCGTTGCGCGGGTCGTCGGCAAACACGGCAATGGTGAACACGCCGTCTGCCGTGGTCGGCAGGGTGATGCTGTAACCCGGCTCGACCTGGCGGGCAGTAGCGATGTCTTCGACCTGCTGCACGCTCACCTGGGGGGCTGCGGGCATGTCCGACATCATGTGGTGCCCGGCGTGTTCGGCGTGCGCGCCGGACTGCGGCATCGGCGTGTTCTCCATCGCCCAGGGCACGGTCTGGCGGTGCGCACTGTTCAATTCACCCGCCTGCTGGTCCGACTTGGGCACGTCGTTCCACATGGCCGCCGGGAAGCGGTTCCACACATCGGCGTACTGCTTGCCCCACAAGCCGGTCCAGGTCATGCCGCTGACCAGCATCAGCAACAGCAAGGCCGAGCCCCAGAAGCCGGTTACCGCATGCAGGTCGCGCCACAACAGCCTGCCGCGTGACGACAGCCGTGGCCATAGCACGCCGGCACCGTTGCGTCCGCGCGGCCACCACAAATACAGGCCCGACACCACCAGCACGATGCCCCAGCCGGCCGCCAGCTCCACCAGGCGGTCACCAACCGTGCCGACCATCAGTTCGCCATGCAGGGCGCGGGCGATGGCTTGCAGGTTTTGCTTGCCGTCCTGCTCGCCGAGGACCTTGCCGCTGTACGGGTCGACAAACACATTCAGTTCACGCCCGCCGTCATGCACCACGAACTGCGCACTGCGCTCCGCGTTCAGCGGCGGCAGGTACTGGCCGACGTGAGCCTTGGGGTAGGCCTGGCGCACTTCGGCCAGCATTGCATCGGCGCCCTGTCGGTGGTGGCCGGCTTCGACCACCATCAGGTCGCGGTACAGCAGCGGGTCGAGCTGCGGCTTGAACAGGTAGATGATCCCGGTGATCGCCAGCAGGATCATGAACGGGGCCACGAACAGCCCCGCATAGAAATGCCAACGCCAGGCCAGGTTATAGAAATTGATGCGTGTTCCTTTCATGGGAACCTCCTGTGTGACCAGCTGATGGGCGCAACCGAAGTTGCGCCCGTTGTTGTTGTCAGAAGCTGAAATCGACCTTGGTCCAGAAGGTCCTGCCTGGCTCATTGACCGGCTGTGGATCTGTAGCCGGGTAGCCGAACCCGGCGTTCCCGGCCAGGTTCAAGTGCTCGGCGTAGGTTTTGTCGAACAGGTTGTCGACCCCCGCGCTGAGCTTGAGGTTGTTGTTCACCTTGTAGGCGCCATTGAGCGAGAACACGCCGAAGCCGGCGCTCTTGTCGTAGTCCTTGCCGACCACGTTGCCCTGGTTCTCGGCAATGCGGTTTTGCGCCGCCACCAACCGCCACAGTGCGCCGACGCTCCACACATCACGGCTGTAGGTCAGGCCCAGGCGGCTCTCCAGGGGTGGCATTTGCGGTAGCGCTTTGCCATCACTGCTGTTCTTGCCCCAAGCGTAGGCCAGCGTGCCGTCGGCCTTCCAGTTTTCGGTCAGCTGGTAGGCCGCGCCCAGTTCGCCGCCCATGATGCGGGCGTCGATGTTCTGTGCCTGGGAGGTGCTCATGCCCATCATGCCGGTGCGGTAGTCGAACAGGATGTAGTCGCGGATCTGCCCGACATAGCCCGAAGCCCAGGCTTCTAGGCGCTCGGTGCGGTACTGGATGCCGAAGTCGAGCTGGGTGGTTTTCTCCGGCTTGATACCGTCAAAGGCGTTGGCCGCCCCCGGTGGTGCCAGCTTGGGCGAGAACAGCTCCCAATAGTCGGGGAAGCGCTGGGCGTGGCCGAGGCCGATGTAGGTGGTGGCCGGGATGGCTGCCAGGTCGTGCTCATAACGGACGAAGCCGCTGGGCAAGGTGTCGGCGCGAGTGTCGCCTTCGGTGGCGCTGCCTTTGCGCAAGTCACGGGCCGAGGCGCGGTCCAGCCGGGCACCGGTAATCAGCCGGTCTTCACCGCTGACGTACCAGGTCAGTTCGCTGAAAGCGCCGTAGTTGTGGAAGTCGGCGTCCTTGGTCCAGGCCTGGCCCTTGTGCGCGTCCACGCCCATGCCACCGCGCTTGCGGTGTTCGTTGGTCTGCGCGTCGATGCCGCCGATCAGTTGCACGTCGGCCCAGCGCCAGGTGGCCTTGATGCGTGCGCCCATGGTGCGGCGGTCGACGTTGCTGACCATCGGCATGCCCATCATGCCGCTGCCCGATGGGGTGCGCAGGCTGTAGTTGTCCATCACATGGTCGGCGTAGTTGTAGTAGACCTGCGCCTCGACCTTGTCGAGCACCTCGCCGAGGTTGGACTTTTCAAAGCGCAGGCCCAGGCTTTCGCGCTTGAACTGCGAGCCGTCCATACCACGCCCGGCATAGCGGGCCTCGCCATCGCCCTTGCCGGCAGTCAGTTCCAGCAGGGTGTCCTGGTCGGGCGTCCAGCCGAGGGCGACATCGCCGTTCCATTTTTCCCAGCGCGACGGCACGGTGTCGTTGTTGCCGTCGTGGTAGTCGTCCGAGCGAGACTGGTTACCGACGAAGCGGGCATAGGCCTGCCTGTTGCCGGCGGCGGCATCCAGCACCTTGTCGAAGCGGCCGTTGGAGCCGGCCAGCAGGCTGGCGTTCACCCGGCTGCCGAGGGTGCCGAATTTCTCTGGTTCGCGTTCGAAAAGGATGGTGCCTGCCGAGCCGCCCGGGCCCCAGATCACGCTTTGCGGGCCTTTGATCACGGTGAGGCGGTCGTAGGTTTCCGGCGAGATGTAGGACGTGGGCGCGTCCATGCGGTTGGGGCAGGCGCCCAGCATCAGGCCACCGTTGGTGAGGATGTTCAGGCGCGAGCCGAACATGCCGCGCAGTACCGGGTCGCCGTTGGTGCCACCGGCACGTATTGCCGAGAAGCCGGGGATGGTCTTCAGGTAGTCGGCGCCGTCGCTGGCCGGTACGGGCTGGCGCGGGTCTTTCGGGTTGGTGACCACGGTCAGCGGCGAACTCGGGGCCACGGCGGTGATCACCGTCGGGCTCAGCTCGGGGGCTTCGTGCACATGGCCCTCATGGCCAGGGTCGGCGGCCAGGGCCACGGGCGCGAGCAGCGAGCCGCACAGGGCGGCGATGGTCCCACGCAGGGACAAGGCAAAAACAGGGGTGCAGCCGGACATAATGATTCCAGTCGATCAGTCATGAGTTAGCGCGAAGCCTCCTGGCTCCGTGCGCAAAATGTGGGTTCAGACGCTGATCGCGGAAGGTGGGGCGCGGCTGCGCGCACCGGGGAATACAGCCTGCCGGGCATGGCCCTGGTGCGTTGGCGCAAGCAGGTGGGGGGTGGGGACGACACTGCCGGCACTGAGCGGGCTGAGGGCCTGGGGCAGGGCCGGGCAGTTGAACAACAGGCTGCAGTAACCGCACTTTTCCCACATCACATGCAGCTGGCCATCGTTGCCGTGGCCGTGATGGGTGTCGCCGCCATGCTGATGGGCAGCCGTCATCGGCATGTCCATCGGCATGCTCATGCCGGCATGGTGGTCCATCGGCATCGACTGGGAAATCAGTGGGCCGATGAAGATCATCCACATGGCGAACAGGCTCAGCCATCCACCACCGGCGCGCCTGCGGTCAGGGCGGGTGGTACGGCTGATGCTGTTGCGCGGCAGGCTCATGGCGAGTGCCTGTCAGCAGGTGTCAGTGCGCGTGTTCGTGGGCTTGCGGCTGGTCCGCTGGCGCCTGCTTCTGCACGGCCACCTCAACAGTGATGTTGCCGGCCTTTTCGAAGTGCAGGGTCAACGGGAAGCGCTTGCCGTCGGTGAGCAGGCTGCGGTCCTTGGGCTGCATCAGCATCACGTGGTAGGCGCTGGGGGCGAAGGTCAGGTCCTTGCCGGCAGGTACCACTACGCTGGGCACCTGCTGCATCTTCATGGCGCCGCTGGCGCTCATGGCATGCTCGTGCAGTTGCGCGTCATCGCTGATGGGGCTGTTGACGCTGAGCAGGCGGTCATCGGTCTTGCCATAGTTGTGCACCACGAAATACGCCGCGACGTTCGGCGCGTTGGGTGGTAACTGCAGTGACCAGGGGTGGGCGATGTGCAGGTCGCCCACGCTGTATTCGTGGGCATTGGCAAAGGCGCCAGGCAGCAGCAGGGCGGCCATGACGAGGGCGTGCTTGAGCATGGTAAATCTCCGTTCTGTTCAGGTTCAGGCAGACAGCGTGATGAACTCAGGCCAGCGGAGAGGCACGGGGGTTGAGCGCAGGCCAAAGTTGGCGCGGCGAGGGTTGGTAGTCAGCCGGTGGCGACAATAGCCCGGCGAGCAGTGTCGGCGGGTTGTGCAACTGTGGCGGGTAGCCGGGCAGGGCCAGCAGCGGTGCGGCGCCCGAGCAGCACCAGCAGTTCATCATGCTGGCGCTTTCGTCGTTTTGCGTGCCGAGGTCGATCTTGGCCAGGGCCTGGACGTCGACTTTGGCCTTGTTGGCCATGCTGGAACAGAAAGCCCCCCACAGCAACTGCTCGGCCGGGCCCTTGGGCGCAGCAGAAGACAGCGGCATGGCCAGCAGGTTGAACAGCACTGCAAGGCAGGCTATCCATGCAATGTGCCGACGTGGGGGCATGGAGAGATCCGGTCAGGAATCGTGGTGGGTATTGTAAGGCGGAGTATAGGTAAAAATGGCGGGGTGCGGTGAAGTGACGCAGGTTGCCGGTTAATGGGGGCGCAAAGCGCCCCTGACAATCTCAAGCCTTGTTACGGCCCATCAACCCGCGCACGGTCTCCTGCAGGTCAGCCGGCAGCACCACCACCTTGGCATTGCTGCTGCCCGCCAGGTTCTCCATGGCCCCGACATAGCGCTCGCCCAGCAGGTACATGGCCGGTACGGTCTCGTTGCCCACCGCTTCCTTGACCAACGAAATCGCCCGCGCTGAAGCTTCGGCCAGGCTGATCTGCGCTTCGGCATCCAGCCTGGCGGCCTGCAGGCGTGCTTCCGCTTCAAGGATCGCCGCCTGCTTGGCCCCTTCGGCACGGGTTACATCGGCCTTGCGCTCACGCTCGGCTGCCGCCTGACGCTCCATGGCGAGCTGCATGTTCTCGGAGGGCTTGATGTCCTGGATTTCCACCGAGCGCACGGTCACGCCCCAGTCTTCGGTTTGCTCCGACATCGCATCGCGCAAACGTGCCTTGATCTGCTCGCGGCTGGACAAGGCTTCGTCCAGGTCCATGGCACCGACGATGGCACGCAGCGAGGTCATGGTCAGGCTGGTGACGGCGAACGAGAAGTTCTGCACGCCGTAGGAGGCCTTCTGCGGGTCGACCACCTTGGCGAAGCACAGCGCGTTGGCCACGATGACTGCGTTGTCCTTGGTGATGATTTCCTGTTGCTGCACATCGAGGATGATGTCTTTGGTCGGCAGGCGGTAGGCGACCACATCCATGTACGGGATGAGGATGTTCAGGCCGGGCTTGAGCGTGCTGTGGTAGCGGCCCAGGCGCTCGACGATCCATTCCTCGCCCTGGGGCACGATACGCACCCCCTTGAACACGGTGATCAGGACGAACAGGGCGATGGCCGCGACGACGATAAGGCTGGTCATGATGCGAAATTCCTTTTAGTGCAGGTTCAGGCCCGAATGACGCGGGCGGTGTTCCCCTCGATGGCGGTAAGGCGCACCCGTTCGCCAGCAGGGATCTCGCTGTCGGCGATGCAGGTCCATTCTTCGTTACCCAGAATCGGCTTCTGGAAGCGCACGCGGCCTTTCTGGAACTCTGAAACGCCAGCGGTCAGCAAGCCCACTTCACCGATCACGCTGTCGGCGGTCCAGCGCACATCCGGCTGCTTGCGCCGGAACAGCTTGAACCAACACGCGGTGGTGACCGACGACAGCAACACCCACAGCAATACCTGCATGTCCAGTTGCAGACTGGGGGCGGCCAGCGAGGTGAGCGAGACCAGCACGGCACCGATGCCGAACCAGAGGATGAAGAACGTCGGCAGGACCAGTTCGAGCAGGATCAGCGCGATGCCGAAGACCAGCCAGATCCACCATTGCATTTCCATATGGGTGAAACCTTCCGGGGTGGGGGAATTGAGTTTAAGGCAGTAGGGCGGTAACGGGCCACTTGGCAGGCTGGAAGAAAAATCTGAAATCAGTGTAGGAGCGCTGTTGCCAGATCAGTCAGTGAGCCGAATTGTCGGTCAACTTCCGGCAGCACCGGGCGCTTCAGGATCAGTACCGGCACATCCAACTCCCGCGCCACTTCGAGCTTCGGTTCGGTCGCCACACTGCCGCTGTTCTTGCTGATCAGCACATCGATCCTGCGGCGCCGGAACAACGCCCGTTCATCCTCGATATGGAATGGCCCGCGGGCACCAATCACTTCGCAACGCTCGTTGCCAGGGCATGCCTCCAACGCCCGCAAGGTCCAGAACTGTTCCGGCGGTATTTCGTCCAGATGTTGCAGCGGCTCTCGCCCCAGCGTGAACAGCGGCCTGCGAAACGGCTTGAGCGCCTCGATCAACGCCGCCCAGTCCTCGACCTCGCGCCAGTCGTCCCCCGCTTGCGCCTGCCAGGCCGGGCGTCGCAAGGCCCAGCACGGGATGCCGGCAATACGCGCAGCACTGGCGGCGTTGCGGCTGATCTGCGCGGCGTAAGGGTGGGTGGCATCGATCAACAGCGTGATACCGGCCTCGCGCAGGTAGCTGGCCAGGCCTTCAGCGCCGCCAAAGCCACCGACCCGCACCTGGCATTGCAGGTCCTGCGGCACGCGGCCGATACCCGCCAGGCTGTAAACGTGCTGCGGGCCGAGGCGACGGGCGATGGCCAGGGCCTCGGTGACGCCGCCCAACAGCAGAATGCGCGCAGTCATTGCACGCCCGCCCGGCCAACGATGCCGCCTTGGCGGTCGATGGCGAACACTTCCACTTGCACCTGTGCCGGCACCACGCTGCGGGCGAAGGCCAGGGCGTGGGCACACACGGCATCACCGAGGGCAACGCCGGCCGCATGAGCCAGAGCGAGTGCTTGCTGGCTGGTGTTGGCGCCGATGATGGCGGCCTGCAACGCTTCGTCAGCGCCAATGTCTGCAGCCCAGCCAGCCAGTTGCGGCAGGTCGATGCTGGAATGGCGGCTGTGCAGGTCCATGTGCCCGGCCGCCAGTTTGCTGATCTTGCCGAAGCCACCGCACAGGCTCAGGCGTGGTACCGGCACCTTGCGCAGGTGCTTGAGCACTGCGCCGACGAAATCACCCATTTCGATCAGGGCGATTTCTGGCAGGCCGTAGACGCGGCGCATGGTGTCTTCGCTGGCGTTGCCGGTGCAGGCGGCGATATGCGTGTAGCCGTTGGTGTGGGCCACGTCGATGCCTTGATGAATCGAGGCGATATAGGCTGCACAGGAAAACGGCCGCACGATGCCGCTGGTGCCGAGGATCGACAGCCCGCCCAGTATGCCCAGGCGCGGGTTCATGGTCTTCAGGGCCAGTTGCTCACCGCCCTGCACATTGACCGTGACCTCGAAACCGCCGGGATAGCCACACTCATCGGCCAGGCGCTGCAGGTGTTCAGTGATCATGCGCCGAGGTACCGGGTTGATGGCCGGTTCGCCAACCGCAAGCACCAGCCCCGGCCGGGTCACGGTGCCGACGCCGATCCCCGCGACAAAGCGGATGCCCGTCTCGGCCAACAGACGCACCTGGCTGTAGAGCAAGGCGCCGTGTGTCACATCCGGGTCGTCGCCCGCATCCTTGAGGGTGCCGGCTTCGGCGCCTTCGCCGATCAGGCGGCAGAACTCCAGGCGCATCTGCACCACCTTGCCCTTGGGCAGGGTGATATCCACTGCATCGTCTTGCTGGCCGGTGAGCAGCAGCTTGGCCGCTGCCAGGCTGGTGGCGGTAGCGCAGCTGCCGGTGGTCAGGCCGCTGCGCAGGGGCGCCGGCTGTTCGCGGGTTTCTTCACGCATCGGCGGGCTTCATCACTTCCAGCAGGGTGATCGGCAGCGCCTGGCGCCAGGTATCGAACGTGCCCAAGGGTTGGGCATGGGCGACATGCAGGCGGGTCAGTTCACCCCCGTGCTGTTCGCGAAAGTGCGCCAGGGCCAGTTCGCTTTGCAAGGTCACTGCGTTGGCCACCAGCCGGCCGCCGGGGCGCAGGTTCGCCCAGCAAAAGTCCAGCACGCCTTCACGGGTGACGCCGCCGCCGATGAAGATGGCATCGGGCTGTTCCAGGCCTTGCAGTGCCATTGGCGCCTTGCCGCGAACCAGTTGCAGGCCAGGTACACCCAGCGCATCGCGGTTATGTTCGATGAAGCCCTGGCGGCCTTCGTCGGCCTCGATGGCCAGTGCGCGGCAGGCCGGGTGGGCACGCATCCATTCGATGCCGATCGAGCCGCAGCCGGCGCCCACGTCCCACAGCAGTTCGCCGGGCTGGGGCGCCAGGCGCGCCAGTGTGATAGCGCGGACATCGCGCTTGGTCAGCTGGCCGTCGTGCCGGAAGGCACTGTCCGGCAGCCCGGCCAGGCGATGCAGGCGTGGCGCTTCGGGTGAGGCCAGGCATTCGATGGCCACCAGGTTGAGCGCTGCGGTTTCGGCGTGCGGCCAGTTTTGGGCGGTGCCCTCCAATGCGCGTTCATCCTGGCCACCCAGGTGTTCGAAAACCCGCAGGCGGCTTGGCCCGAAGCCACGTTCGCGAAGCAATGCTGCAACGGCCGCCGGGCTGTCGCCATCGTTGCTCAGCACCAGCAAGCGCACACCGCTGTGCAGGTGGGCATTGAGCGCCGCCAAGGGGCGGGCGACCAGCGACACCACTTGCACGTCCTGCAGCGGCCAGCCCAGGCGCGCAGCGGCCAGGGCGCAAGAGGAGGGCATCGACAGCACGCGCATTTCATCGGCAGGCACCTGGCGCGCCAGGCTGGCGCCGACGCCGTAGAACATCGGGTCACCGCTGGCCAGCACGCACACTGGCTCGCCGCGCAAGGCCAGCACCGGGGCCAGCGAGAACGGGCTTGGCCAGCCCAGCCGTTCGCCGGGCACGCAGCGTGGCAGCAAGGCCAGCTGGCGCGGGCTGCCGAAGATCCGCGCAGCACCCAGCAGCGCGCGCCGGGCCTGTTTGCCCAGGCCACTGAAGCCGTCTTCGCCGATGCCTACTACTGTCAGCCAGGGTGCCATGTATACCTCTTCAAGATTTTGGGGCCGCTGCGCACCCAAAAATCTGCTCAAACTCGAATGATGCTCGACCACCGGCTTTTCATGCCGCCGGACAAAGCAGGCATAATACCGCGCCTTCTACACTCAAGCGCATTTTCACAGATTGCCGGACGCCCCTTTGACGCAGGCCCATGCTCCCAACGTTTCGCCCCGCCCCTCGGCCTGCCCGGGGTTGTGGCGCATCGTCAGTGCCCGTGACGGCGGCATCTGCCGCATCAAGCTGCCGGGCGGCCTGCTGCTGGCCAGCCAGGCCGAAGCGGTGGCGGTGGCGGCCGAGCGCTTCGCCGGCGGTGTGATTGAGGCCACCAACCGTGGCAACCTGCAGATTCGTGGCATCGGTAGCGAGCACCGTGCGCTGATCGACACGTTGCTCGTTGCCGGCCTGGGCCCGCGCGAAGCGGCCGGTGATGATGTGCGCAACCTGATGCTAAGCCCGCTGGCCGGGCATGACCCAGCCATGCTGCTGGATGCGCGGCCGTTGGCCGAGCAGATCCTCCTTATGCTGGAAATTACCCCGCGCTTCCATCAACTGTCGGCCAAGTTCGCCGTGCAGCTGGATGCCGGCGAACGCCTGGCCATGCTCGAACACCCTCACGACCTGTGGCTGTCGGCCCTGCGCCTGGAGCAGCAGACCTGGCTGGCGTTCGGCCTGGCGGGTTGCCCGGCAGATGGCCAGGCGCTCGGTGCGGTGCCGCTGGAGCAAGGCCTGGCGCTGGTGCGTGCCGTGCTGGAACGCTTTCTCGACCTGGCAACCCCTGCGCAGGCGCGCATGCGCCAGTTGCTTGAGGTATACCCGGCAAGCGATTTCGTCGATGGGCTCGGGCTGGACATCTGCCGCGACGACGCCGTGCTCACATGGCGACGCGAACCACACCGTGCTTCTTGGCTGGGGGTGCTACCCCAGGTTCAAGGCCTTGCCCTTGGCGTTGCCCCACCCCAAGGCCGCCTGACCCCAGCCATGTTGCGCGGTGCTGCATGTATTGCCCGTGAATGGGGCGATGGCAGCCTGCGCTTTAGCCCCTGGCAAAGCCTGGTGCTGACCAATCTGCAAGAACGACACATCGATCAGGCCCAGGCCGAACTGTCTGCGCTGGGCTTGCTGTGCCACGACCATGAACCCTTGGCACGTATCAGCGCCTGCACCGGCGCCAGCGGCTGCGCCAAGGCCCTTGGCGAGACCAAGGCCGACGCCGTTGCCTTGGCCGCGCTGCTGGGCCCAGGTGTACCCGCCAGCGTGCACCTGTCCGGTTGCCCCCGTTCCTGCGCCGTGGCTCATGTAGCCCCGGCCACTTTGCTGGCCCGTTCACCGGGCCGTTATGACCTGTACCTGCGTGATGCGCGCCATCCGGGCTTCGGAGCCCTGCGCGCCACCGACCTTACCTTGAATGAAGCAGGCGCCATGCTCGACCTGCCGACGGAGCACCTTGATGATTGACTACATCCGCGATGGTCAGGAGATCTATCGCAATTCCTTCCGTATCATCCGTGAGGAAGCCCGGCTCGAGCGGATTCCCGCAGACCTCGAAAAGCTCGCCGTGCGCGTGATCCACGCCTGCGGCATGGTCGATGCCATCGACGGCCTGCAGTTCTCCGAAGGTGCCGGCCGGGCCGGGCGCGAAGCGCTGCTTAACGGCGCGCCGATCTTGTGCGATGCGCACATGGTGGCTGAAGGCATTACCCGGGCACGCCTGCCCGCAGACAACAAGGTTATCTGCACCCTGCGCGACCCGAGCGTGCCAGGCCTGGCGAAGGATGCTGGCAATACCCGCTCCGCCGTAGCCCTCGAGCTGTGGCGCCCATACCTGGAAGGCAGCGTAGTGGTGATCGGCAACGCGCCTACCGCGCTGTTCTACCTGCTGGAGATGATTGACGCGGGCGCTCCCAAGCCGGCACTGATCCTTGGCTTCCCGGTCGGTTTCGTCGGCGCCGCCGAGTCCAAGGCCATGCTCGCCGCCGACAGCCGTGGCGTGCCGTTCGTGATCATGCAGGGCCGCCTGGGCGGCAGCGCGATGGCCGCCGCTGCGGTCAACGCCCTGGCCACGGAGGTGGAATGATGGCGCCGCGTGGACGACTGCTGGGCCTGGGCGTGGGCCCTGGCGACCCTGAACTGATCACACTCAAGGCCCTGCGCCTGTTGCGCGAAGCGCCTGTGGTCGGCTACTTCGTGGCCAAGGGCAAGCGTGGCAACGCCTTCGGTATCATCGAGGCACATCTGCAGCCCGAGCAGACCCTGCTGCCACTGGTCTACCCGGTTACCACCGAAGCCCTGCCAGCGCCGCTGTCCTATGAACAGGTAATCAGCGACTTCTACGACGAAGCCAGCGTGCAGGTGGCCGAGCACCTGGATGCCGGCCGCGACGTGGCGGTGATCTGCGAAGGCGACCCGTTCTTCTACGGCTCCTACATGTACCTGCACGATCGCCTGGCGCAGCGGTATGAGGCCGAAGTGATCCCGGGCGTCTGCTCGATGCTCGGTGGTGCTTCGGTGCTGGGCGCGCCGTTGGTCTACCGCAACCAGAGCCTGTCGGTGTTGTCGGGTGTATTGCCGGCCGAAGAGCTCAAGCGCCGCCTGGCCGACGCCGATGCTGCGGTGATCATGAAGCTTGGCCGCAACTTCCCCAAGGTACGCGAGGTGCTGGCCGAACTGGGCCTGGACGGGCGTGCGCTGTATGTGGAGCGGGCCACCATGGCCAACCAGAAGATCGTGCCGCTGGACCAGGTCGACCCGCAGTCGTCGCCGTACTTCTCGCTGATCATTGTGCCGGGTGAAAAATGGCAGGGTTGAACATGCACAAGGCACCCGCCATTGTCATCCTTGGCCCAGGCAGCCTGGCCACCGCGCAGCGAATCCAGAAGCGTTACCCGCAGGCGTCGATCCATGGCCTGGAAGGCCGGGTCGAAGGTGTCGACCTTCATTACACCGCGTTCGGCGACACCCTGCGCCGGCTGTACCAGCAGGACACGCCGATCATCGCCCTGTGCGCTGCAGGTATCGTCATCCGTAGCCTGGCCAGCCTGCTCAGCGAGAAGGGCGTCGAGCCGCCGGTGCTGGCCGTGGCCGAAGATGGCAGCGCGGTAGTGCCGTTACTCGGTGGCCTGAGCGGCGTGAACGTGATGGCGCGTGAACTGGCTGAAGCACTGGGGGTTGCCGCTGCCATTACCACCAGTGGCGAGCTGCGTTTTGGTACCTGCTTGCTGAACCCGCCACAGGGCTATGCCCTGGCGGATATCGAGCAAGGCAAGCGCTTTGTCTCCGACCTGCTGGCCGGCGACTCGGTGCGCATCGAAGGTGATGCCCCCTGGCTGCAGCAGACGCAGTTACCCGCCAGCGAGGCGGCTAGGCGCACCATTCATGTGGGGCATCAGGCGCGCCCGGCCAACCGCGACGAACTGCTGATTCACCCGCGTTCGGTGGTTGTGGCTGTTGCAGGCGGTAACCTGCACGGTATTCGTGCCGCACTGCAGCAGGCCGGCATCGCCGAGCCATCGGTAGCCTGTCTGCTGGCGGACGAGCAGGCCATGGCCGACAGCGGCTTGCATGAGGCCGCGCAGGCGTTGGGTGTGGCCTTGCGCTTCGCTGCCAATCCAGACGGGGTAGCCAGCATGCTTGCGGCGGCGTTGCCCGATGCCCGGCTGACCGAGCTTGAGGGGGCGGCCATTGCTGTGGCGCCTGCCCCGGTCGAGGTGGCGCAGGTTGGCCGCCGTCGTGGTCGTCTGGCCGTTATCGGCCTGGGGCCGGGCGCTGCCGAACTGATGGTGCCGGCGGTGAAGGCAGAGCTGGCGCGTGCCGAAGACGTACTTGGCTATGAAACCTATGTGCGCATGGCCGGGCCGTTCCGTGACGACCAGGTGCTGCACTGCACCGACAACCGTGAAGAGATGCAGCGCGCCCGGCATGCCTTCGAGCTGGCGGCCCAGGGCCGTTCGGTGGTGGTGGTGTCGTCGGGTGATCCGGGCGTGTTCGCCATGGCTGCTGCTGTGCTTGAAGCGTTGCATGAGTCCAGTGACCCGGCGTGGCACCGCGTCGACCTCGAGATACTGCCTGGCGTATCAGCCTCGCTCGCGACGGCCGCCCAGGCAGGTGCACCACTGGGGCATGACTTCTGCGTGATGTCGCTCTCGGACAATCTGAAGCCCTGGTCCATCATCGAGAAGCGGCTGGATCTGGCGGCCCAGGCTGACCTGGTAATGGCCTTCTACAACCCGATTTCCAAGTCCCGACCGCACCAGCTTGGGGTGGCGCTGGAGGTTGTGCGCCGGCATCGCGATGGCAACACCCCTGTAGTCCTTGGCCGTGACATCGGTAGGCCGGGGCAGACGCTGAAGGTAGTCACATTGGCCGAGTTGCTGCCAGAAATGGTCGACATGCGCACCATGGTTCTGGTCGGCTCGTCCACGACCTGCCAATTCCCAAGCGCCGATGGCAAGCAGTGGGTGTATACCCCGCGCTGGTACCCGGCAGACGAGTGAGGTACCGAGGGAACCGGTTCATGCCTGCTCCCTCGTCGTTTTCGGCATAGGGTGAATGCCCCTCGATGATTCCCGTCGAGGGCATTCAAGGACCCTTTCCATGACCGATACCAAAGCATCCAGTGGCGATAGCATTGCTGTTGTCGAACAATCCCTTCTGGCGCTGAGCGCAGGCATGTCGGCGCAAAGCCGGCGCGATGCCAAGACCACCTTCCAGTTCGCTTCTCGCGTGGCGTCCAAACTGCATGACCGCGACGGAGAGTCCGAAGCCTGGTTCAACAAGTTTCTGGAAGTCATGCGCACTCTGGGCTGGGTGGCGGGCCGGCGTTCTTACGAGCGCGACTATGACAAGAGCAAATCGCTGACCCTGGGCCCGATCGCGTTCAAGGTCGCCAGTGCCGCAGGTAAAGCCTTGCTCGGCGGGCCAGTAGGCGAGGCCATGGCCAAGTTGGCCGGTGATGCCATCACTGCGTTCGGCAACATCGAAGAAGCGCAGAAGGTTTACAAACAGAACGTCAAAGGCAACCCGGTCTCGACCACAGGGTTGGGAACGTGCATTGAAACGCCTGAGGGCGAACTGTTCATGCTGGTGAACGCATTCAGTGCTTCGCCAAGTGAAAACGACCTGAATACCACGGTGTTCGAATGGAAGAGTTCGAGCAAAGACCGCTACTGCGGTTCGGCAGTACTTGCCCTGAATGAAGTGGTGTACACCGACCAGGTGCGCGCAACCATCGAGCAGAAACTCGCTGACAAGGCCGTCAAGGCCGCCGACGAATACGAGATTTGAGAGCAAACGGGGCCTGCGGGCCCCGTTCTTCATTCTGCACGTTTGAAATTCGAGGTATTGCAATGAGTAAGGAAGGCTACTCCTTGTGGCTCGTTGGTGGCACCGCGCTGCTGGTCGCGGACGCGGCGCAGCCCTTGAGGCAGTATGCGCTGGACTCGATTCTGTTTGCCCAGCTGCGCTCGGACAAATTGAACGGCTCACGGTTTACCCACTACGGGCGCTGGTACAGCGGGTACCGCACGGCACTGGAGGAGCGAGGCTGGGTGGTCGTGCGCAGCCGCAGTGATCACCAGCAGGCGCAGGCTGGGCAATCACTGGTGCCGGTTCAGCGGCTCAGCGACGATTTGCAGGCCCGTCATCCCAGCCTGGCGGGTCATTTGCGGGCTGCCCTTACCCTGCTCTCGCAGGTGGTGGTGCAGAAGCACCTGCAACCCTTCACGCTGGCGGAGCAGGACAAGACCACACACTACGCCTACGAGCTGGGCGTGATGCTGCCTGATGCGTCTCTGGATATGTGTGGGTTGGCGTTCAAGAGTGCCTTGCCTGCATCACAGATTCGTCCCGATACCCGTTTGCAGCCTATACCTGCCGAGGGGATAGACCTGCGGGCCAGTGCCGGAACATTGAGCGAATACCTGACTGTCGCTCATCGCCAAGGCCTGCACGATCTGCTTGAGCGAACACAGCATGTTGGAAAAATCATTGATCTAGGCGTGTTGAAGCCGGAGGGTGGCGATGCAACAGCATGAAGCCGTAGTCGTAGGCGCAAGCCTGGTTTCGTTCATTTCCGGCGTCAGCCTTGAGCAGCGTCAGGCCGTGAAGCTTGCTTCGTTATGGGCCGAGGCCGTGACGTTGCAAGACATGGCCAAAGCAACGCAGCAGGAACAATACGATTACTACCGCAAGAAGTTGATGTACCTGGGGTGGGACGCGAAGTCTGCTGAAGAAGTCCATTGGCCGGACCCGCAACGGCCCAGAATTGTCGATCAGGCGTTGAGCAAGATCGACGCCGTCGCAGGGGCTCAGCATTCCAGCAGCATGGCGCTGGCGTTCGAGGCACTAAAGAGAAACGGCAAACCCTTGCTGCATTTCGAGTCTCGCAGCAGGGACCGAGCGCAGTTTCAACTGTTGTCCTGTGCGCCAGTCAGTGGCAACTACGTGGATATTGTGGTGTACCACGAGGCTGGCAACACGGCGGTATTCACCAATGGCTTTCTGTTTCGCGAGCGCCGCAACATGCAGGTGGCCGCAGAGCTGGTGCGTTTCAATACACGCCTGTTCAATCAGGAACGTCGCAGCGGTGTCGAGCGGGCACTGGTGAAGATTGCCTTGAAGGAAATCCATGAAATGGAGGTTTAGGGCATCAGGTATCCCTTGATACCGGTAAAGATGATCTGCGCTGCCAATGCGCAGACAAACAGGCCCATCAAGCGGCTGACGATCTGCAGGCCCTGCTCGCCAAGAATGCGTTCGATACCGTGTGACAGGTACAGCACCAGGCCCACGGTGAAGCTGGCCAGGGCAATGCTGATGATGGCCAGCAACTTGTCATCCCAGTGCGGCTGGCCGACGCCCATCACCAGCAGGGCACCAATGGTACCGGGGCCGACGGTCAGTGGGATGGTCAGCGGTACGATGGTCACATCTTGCTGCACGTTATCGGCCTGCACGGCCGGTTTGCCTTGGGCCATGCCCAGGGCCGAGATGAACAGCACGCTGCCGGCTCCGATGCGGAAGGCGTCGGCGGTGATGCCAAAAATACCGAAAATCACCCGCCCGAACAGGTACAGCAGCACGCTGGCGACCAGCGCTGCGAAGGCCACCTTCCAGGCCAGTTGCTTACGCTCCTTGCTGGAGTGGCCGCGGGTCAGGCTGATGAAGCACGACAGCACGAAGAACGGGCTGTAGAGCACGAGCATTTTCAGGTAGACGCTGAACAACTCATGGAGCATGGGGCGTAGTCCTCAGCAATGCGGATGCTTGTGTCAGCTAGGAAGTATGCGCTGGATCTACCTGGGTTTTCCGCTGGTTGGCCCAGTACTGGATCAGCTCGCGCAACTGTGACAATTCCACCGGCTTGGCCATGTGCCCGTCCATGCCCGCCAGCCGTGCGCGCTCCTTGTGTTCGGCCAGAATGTGCGCCGTCAGCGCCACCACTGGTGTGCGCTGGCGCTGGTTGGCTGCTTCCCAGGCACGCAGCTGCTGGGTGGCCGAGAAGCCGTCCAGTATCGGCATTTCGCAGTCCATCAACACCAGGTCATAGCGATGCGCTTTCATCGCCTGCAGGGCTTCTTCGCCATTGCAGGCCGTGTCGGGCTCGAGGTTGAGCTTGCCGAGCATGCCGCGGATGACCTTGGTCGAAATGCTGTTGTCCTCGGCGACCAGCACGCGGAAGTTGCCAGGCAGGTCCAGCGCCTGCGGTATGCCTGGGAGGCTTGCAGGCACCGCCTGCTCGCGGCCGCGCTGTGCCAGCTCTTCGGCCAGGGTGGTTTTCAGCGTGTAGCCGGCCACCGGCTTGGCCAGTATCCGCTTGACCCCGGCGTTACGCGCAATGACCTTGCTCGGCGCATTGCTGATGCCGGTGAGCATCACCACCAGGATGTCGTGGTTCAGGCTCGGGTCTTCCTTGATTTTGGCGGCCAGCTGCATACCGGTCATGCCGGGCATGTTCTGGTCCAGCAGCACGGCGTCGAAGTAGTCCCGCAGGTGCGCCTTGGTACGCAGCAGCGCCAGGGCCTCCTTGCCCGATGGCACCGCGCTGACGTTCATGCCCCAGGCGCTGCACTGCTGTACCAACACCTTGCGGCAGGTGTCGTTGTCGTCCACCACCAGCACACGGGCATCGCGCAGCGGCCCTTCGAGGTCGGCCGGTGGTTGCTCCAGGCGTGAAGGGTCCAGCGGCAAGGTCAGCCACAGGGTGTTGCCCATACCGGTGCTGCTCTTGATGCCGAACTCGCCCTGCATCAGGCCGATCAGCTGCTTGGCAATGACCAGGCCAAGGTGGCCGCCCAGCTTATTGCTGGACAGGAAGTGGTGGCTGTGCAACTCGGCCTGCAGCAAGGCTTCGCGGTCGGCGGCGGGCAGCGGTTCGCCGCTGTCCTGCACGGCAATACGCAGGCGTGGCACCTCGCCGCGCTGGTCCAGCGCCACCACCAGCAGGATCTCGCCCTGGTCGGTATTTTTCAGTGCATTCTCCAGCAAGCTCGACAGGGCCTGGCGCAGTCGTGTCGGGTCGCCGCTGATCACGCGCGGCACCTGTGGCTGGGTGAAGCTGATCAGCTCGATGTTTTGTTGCTCGGCCTTAGCGCGGAAGATGTTCAGGCAATCCTCGATCAGCGCGTTAAGGTCGAATTGCACATCATCCAGTTCGATCTGCCGGGATTCCAGCTTGGAAATGTCGAGAATTTCGTTGATCAGCGTGAGCAGCTCGTTACCGGCGCTGTGGATGGTCTGCACATAGTCGCGTTGCTTGACTGACAGCGGCGTACCCAGCAGCAGCTCGGTCATGCCCAGCACACCATTCATGGGGGTACGGATTTCGTGGCTGATCTTGGCCAGGAACTCGGCCTTGGCATTGATTTCGGCATCGCTGGCGGCCAGTGCACGGCTAGCACTGAATCGCTCCTCGCTCATGCGGCGCAGGCGTTCGCTGACGGCCAGGTTCAGCAGCAGGCCGCTGACCACGGTCAGGCCCAACAGGATGCACAGCAACCAGGGCGTCGAGGTGCGGGTCAGGCCCAGCAAGGCCGGCAGCAGTACCAGGCCACCCAGGTTGAACACCACCATGGCCAGGCTGAACAGGCGCCCGGGTGCATAGCCACGGTACCAGTGGTAGCTGCTGACCAGCAGCATGCTCACGCTGCCCAAGGCCAGCAGGGCGTAGGTCATCAGGTTGAGGGGCAGGGTGTCGACGAACAAGAGCACCAGGCCGCTGACCCCGACCACCAGCATCTCACCTTGCAGCAGGCGGTTAAGCCGTGGCGAATTGCACGGCGTGAAGAAATGTTGGGTGAAATACAGCCCGGCCAGGCCTGCCAGCACCAGTGTCAAGTAGGCGGCGGGTGTTTGCGCGTTGTGCCACACATGCCACCAAGGGCCGCTGAGGTTCAGCAGGATCAGGCCGCTGAGCAGCATCAGGCCGTGGTACAGCGCCAGGATCAGGGTGGTGGTGGAACGGCTGTAGAGGAAGCGGATCAGGTTGTGCATGATCAGCATCACCAGGCCACCGAACAGCATGCCGAACAGCAGGGGCTGGCTTTGGTCTGAAGCCGCTACGGCTGCCGGTTCCAGGCTGATGGCCGGGCGTAGCTGGTGTTCGGAAACCAGGCGCAGGTAGATGTCCAGCGGTTGTTTGCTGTTGGGCAGGGGTAATATATGGTCGCTGCCACGCAGGGTGGGGCTGGCGTTGCCGGCCAGGCGCCCGTGGTGCAGCTGACGCAGAAGCTGGTTGCCATCGAGGGCATAGAGGTCCAGGCCAGAAAGGTCTGGGGCAAATACCCGCAGCAGTTGTTCCTGGTCGCCGGGTTGCAGGCGGTAGTGCAGCCACAAGGCCTGTTCCGCAGGCGCTGCATCCAGCTCGGCAAGAATCAGAGGGCTGAACTGGTTGCGGTAGCGCTCGGAGCGCACATCGCTCAGTTGCAGGTTGGCCTGTTCGTCGAGCAGAACGGTCCAGCCTCCGTCATGTTCGGCAGCTGCCGGGAACATGCAGAGCAAGGTCAGCAAGCTGACGATCAGAGCTGAGGCAATCCGAAGCCGACGCACTACGAAATCCCTTCTTGGTCGATGTGCCGGGTACTCACTATGCGCGGCGCGCCAAGTCGAAGGCAAGGCCCGTGGCGGGCCTTGTCGACGAGCCGGATGCCGTGCGCTGAAAGCGCTACGGCGCTCCGGTAGTACTTACTGCTGGTGCTCACCGCGCTCGCGGGCGATGGCCCGATAACCGATGTCGGTACGGTAGAAGCTGCCGTTCCAGCTCACTTCCTTGGCCAGACGGTAAGCTTGCTGCTGCGCGTCAGCAACGGTGCTGCCCATGGCGGTGGCACACAAAACGCGGCCGCCGTTGGTGACCACTTGGCCATCCTTGAGCGAAGTACCGGCATGGAACACCTTGCCTTCGATCTTGGCCGCAGCGTCCAGGCCACTGATGGCGTCGCCCTTGGCGTAGTCGCCTGGGTAACCGCCAGCTGCCAGCACCACGCCCAGGCTTGGACGCGGGTCCCACTGAGCTTCGACCTTGTCCAGCGCTTTGGCGAAAGCGGCTTCGATCAGCAGCACCAGGCTCGACTCCAGGCGCAGCATGACCGGCTGGGTCTCTGGGTCGCCGAAGCGGCAGTTGAACTCGATGACTTTGGGGTTGCCCGCCTTGTCGATCATCAGGCCTGCGTAGAGGAAGCCGGTGTAGACGTTGCCTTCCTCGGCCATGCCGCGCACGGTCGGCCAGATGACCTGGTCCATCACGCGCTGGTGCACGTCTGCGGTCACCACCGGGGCAGGGGAGTAGGCACCCATGCCGCCGGTGTTCGGGCCGGTGTCCTGGTCGCCGACGCGCTTGTGGTCCTGGCTGGTGGCCATGGGCAATACGTTGTGGCCGTCGACCATGACGATGAAGCTGGCTTCCTCGCCGTCGAGGAACTCTTCGATCACCACACGCGAACCGGCTTCACCAAAGGCGTTACCGGCCAGCATGTCACGCACGGCGGCTTCGGCCTCTTCGAGGGTCATGGCGACGATCACGCCTTTGCCCGCAGCCAGGCCGTCGGCCTTGATCACGATCGGTGCGCCTTTCTCTTGCAGGTAGGCAAGTGCAGGTTCGATTTCGGTGAAGTTCTGGTAGTCGGCGGTCGGGATCTTGTGGCGTGCCAGGAAGTCCTTGGTGAAGGCCTTGGAGCCTTCCAGCTGGGCCGCGCCCTTGGTTGGGCCGAAGCAGTCCAGGCCACGGCTGCGGAACAAGTCCACCACGCCGATGACCAGCGGTGCTTCCGGGCCGACGATGGTCAGGTCGACGTTCTTCTCGGCGAAGTCGGCCAGTTGCTCCAGCGCGCAGACGTCGATGGCGACGTTTTCGCACTTGGCTTCAATAGCGGTGCCGGCGTTGCCTGGGGCAACGAAGACTTTCTCGACGCGTGGGTCCTGGGCGACTTTCCAGGCCAGGGCGTGCTCACGGCCGCCGCTGCCGATGATCAAAACTTTCATGTCAAAACCTCGATTCAGGTGATCCTGAGGCTGCCGGCGATCTCTGTGGGAGCGGGCTTGACCCGCGAATGCGGTGGTGAAGGCACCATCGTATTCGCGGGGCAAGCCCGCTCCCACAGGATCTCGACTCGCCTCGGGATCCACGTAATTAGTGGCGGAAGTGGCGCATACCGGTGAACACCATGGCGATACCGGCTTCATCAGCGGCTGCAATCACCTCGGCATCACGCATCGAACCACCCGGCTGGATCACGGCGCTGATACCCACTTTAGCCGCATTGTCGATGCCATCACGGAACGGGAAGAACGCGTCCGAGGCCATGACCGCACCCTGCACCTGCAGGCCAGCATGCTCGGCCTTGATTGCAGCAATGCGCGCGGAGTTGACGCGGCTCATCTGGCCAGCGCCTACGCCGATGGTCTGGCGCTGCTTGGCGTAGACAATGGCGTTCGACTTGACGAACTTGGCCACTTTCCAGGCGAACACCAGGTCGTGGATTTCCTGTTCGGTCGGGGCGCGCTTGGTGACGATTTTCAGGTCATCAGCGGTGATCATGCCGATATCGCGGCTCTGCACCAGCAGGCCACCGTTGACGCGCTTGAAGTCCCAACCGGCAGCGCGCTCGGCAGGCCATTCGCCGCACTCAAGCAGGCGTACGTTCTGCTTGGCGGCAACCACTTCACGGGCAGCCTGGGAAATTTTCGGCGCGATGATCACTTCGACGAACTGGCGGTCGACGATGGCCTTGGCGGTTTCGCCGTCCAGCTCGCGGTTGAAGGCAATGATGCCGCCGAATGCCGACTCGGTGTCAGTGGCATAGGCCAGGTCGTAGGCCTTGCGGATGCCGCCTTCGTCTTCAGGCACAACGGCCACGCCGCACGGGTTGGCGTGCTTGACGATAACGCAGGCTGGCTTGACGAAGCTCTTCACGCACTCCAGCGCGGCGTCGGTGTCGGCCACGTTGTTGAACGACAGTTCCTTGCCTTGCAGCTGGACGGCAGTGGAAATGCTGGCTTCGCCTTTCTTGGCCTCTACGTAGAACGCCGCGCTCTGGTGCGGGTTCTCGCCATAACGCATTTCCTGGGCCTTGACGAACTGGCTGTTGAAGGTGCGCGGGAATTCGCTGCGATCGGCAGTCGAAAGGGTGTCCTTGGCCTGGTCGATGGTGCCCATGTAGTTGGCGATCATGCCGTCGTAGGCGGCAGTGTGCTCGAACGCCTTGAGCATCAGGTCGAAGCGCTGGGCGTAGGTCAGGCCACCGGCTTTAAGGCCTTCGACGATGCCGGCGTAGTCGCTGGCGTTGACCACGATGGCCACGTCTTTGTGGTTTTTGGCAGCCGAACGGACCATGGTCGGGCCGCCGATGTCGATGTTCTCGATAGCGGTCGGCAGGTCACAGCCAGGCTTGGAAATGGTGGCTTCGAACGGGTACAGGTTGACCGCGACCAGGTCGATCGGCTTGATGCCGTGCTCGTTCATGATGGCGTCGTCGGTGCCGCGACGGCCGAGGATGCCGCCGTGGATCTTCGGGTGCAGGGTCTTGACCCGGCCATCCATCATTTCGGCGAAGCCGGTGTAGTCGGCCACTTCCACCGCGTTCACGCCGTTGTCCTTGAGCAGCTTGTAGGTGCCGCCGGTGGACAGGATCTCGACACCGAGCTGTTGCAGCTCACGGGCGAATTCGAGGATACCGGTCTTGTCGGAGACGCTGATCAGGGCGCGGCGGACTGGCAGGCGGGTAGTCTGGTCGGTCATTTCGGGTTCCAATAACGCGGTGGAGTCAGCAAAAAAGGCGCCTCTGTTCAGGGAGCCGCCTTTTCTGGTTGGGATTCTGGCTTACAGCAAGTCGTACTGCTTGAGCTTCTTGCGCAGGGTGCCTCGGTTCAGCCCGAGCATCTCGCTGGCCTTGGTCTGGTTGCCCTTCACGTAGTTCATCACGCATTCGAGCAGGGGCGCCTCGACTTCGGAGAGCACCAGGTTGTACACGTCCGTCACGGTCGCGCCTTCCAGGTGGGCGAAGTAGTTGTGCAGCGCCTTCTCGACGCTGTCGCGAAGGGTCTGGCCCTCTTCGCTCGGCGTGTTGAGGTGCTGTTTCAGGTTGGCGTTTTCGCTCACGGGCGTTGTTCCACTCACAAATGTCTCGGTCATCATCGTCATGCGGCCACCCCTTGTCCGTCCTCTGTCTCAAGGCTCTGTCGACGTTCACTGAAAAACGCGCGAACGTTGGCGCACTGCGCTTGTGTATCTTCCAAAGCGTTGAACCGGGAGCGAAACTCCTTGCCGCCGGGTCGTGTTGCCAGGTACCAGCCAACGTGCTTGCGGGCGATACGTACGCCCATCACATCGCCATAGAAGGCATGCAGCGCGGCCAGGTGCTCCAGCAGGATGCGTTCCACTTCGTCCAGCTGCGGCGCTGGCAGGTGTTCGCCAGTGCGCAGGTAATGCTCGATCTCGCGAAAGATCCACGGCCGCCCCTGGGCGGCGCGGCCGATCAACAGGCCGTCGACCCCGGTGGCATCCAGCACCGCCCGGGCCTTTTCTGGCGAAGTGATATCGCCGTTGGCAAAAACCGGGATCGACACCGCCTGTTTGATGGCAGCGATGGTGTCGTATTCGGCCTCGCCGGTGTACAGGTCGGCGCGTGTACGGCCATGCACCGCCAGCGCCTGGATGCCGGCCTGTTCGGCGATCTTCGCCACGTTCAGGCCGTTCTTGTTCGCCCGGTCCCAACCGGTGCGGATCTTCAGGGTCACCGGAACATCCACGGCGCCTACAACGGCGTGGAGGATTTCGTGGACCAAGGCTTCATCTCTCAATAAAGCAGAGCCTGCAGCTTTGTTGCAGACTTTTTTTGCCGGGCAGCCCATGTTGATATCGATGATCTGGGCGCCCGCTTCGACGTTGGCCTTCGCCGCCGCTGCCATCATCTGCGCATCACCGCCGGCGATCTGCACCGAGCGTGGCTCGGGATCACCTTCATGGATGCGGCGCAGGCTCGACTTGCGGCTGTTCCACAGGCTCATGTCGCTGCTGACCATTTCCGACACCACCATGCCCGCGCCCAGGCGCTGGCAAAGTGTACGGAAAGGCTGGTCCGTGACCCCGGCCATGGGCGCGAGGATCAGGTTGTTACGCAGTGTGTATTGGCCGATGCGTACCGCCGACATAGGTGATCCCTGTTGTGGGGCCGAATCTTGGAGTTCGAAAAAGGGTTGGCATGATACCCGCTCTCGGTGACCGGATAAAGATGGATTTGGATAAAATCTGAACAGTTGTCGGCTTATGACTTTTGGTGCCACATATGGACAGCGGGGCTGCCTGGCAGCCCCGCTGGCGCACTGCCTATTCCGGCGAACGGAAGCTCAGGCTGTAGTTGACGGCCTTCGGCCCCGGGTCGAGGATGTCCAGAGCGATATGGATCGGCGTCTGGCTGGGCATGTCGCCACGCCCGGCCAATTCGCCTGAGAGGTACTCGCTGGGCTTGAAGCGACGACTGGCGATCAGCTGGCCATTGAGGTCGGCAAAGCGCAGTTCCAGCAGCGGGAACGGCTGGGAGAAGGGGGCGCGGTTGTAGATGATCGCATCGACGATCAGTGCACCCTTGAAGTCGGGGTGGCTGCGCACCACCAGGTTGCTGCTCTTGATGCGTGCAATATCGACGCGGGTGGGCACCTGGCAACCGACCATCGGGCAGACCTGCTGGAAAATTGGCCGGTACTGGTCCTGGCGGGCCATCTCGTCGAAATGGAACCACACGTACTGGAAGGCCAGCAGGCCAGCAGCCAACAAGGTCAGAAAACCCCACAGCAAACGCTTGCCCCAGTTGGGGGCGGGTTTTTCCCAGCCCAGCTGCAGCGGGTCGTCGACCACGTCGACCAGCGGTTCCTTGCGGGCCGGGCGCTCAGGTTTACTGGCAAGGCCTGGTTCAAGGCGGTCGCCGGGTAGTGGCTCGTCAGGTTCATCGTCGCGGGCCGACAGATGCAGCGCCAGCGGCTCATCGTCGCGGGCGCTCAGGCCTTTTTCCGGTATTTCGTCATCGCTGGCGCGCAGTGGCTCGCTGAAGGCAGGCTGCTTATCGATTTCGGGCGCGCGGTGTACGGGCGGCTCGTCATCGATATCCAGGTCGTGGTTGCTGCCCAGGGTCGGTTCGGTGCGCTCGCCGGGTGCCGGTTCCAGGTCCAGCGCCAGGGGCTCTGGCTCCAACAGCGCCGGGGCGGCTTCTGTCGGCTGTTGGGGTTCGAAGGGCTCATCGGTGGCTGTGCCGAACAGGTCGTCTGCGTGCTCGTCCGGGTGCAGCTCGTCGCGCCGTGCCTGCAGCCCGCCATCCAGGTTGGCCGGGCGTGTGGGTGCCGGTTGGCCACGACGTTCCAGGCGCTCCAGTTCCTTGTCGAGGTCGAGCTCATCCAGTGCCTGGGCGGTAAGCGCCCAGGCATCGTCAGCGCTATCGTTGCGCACTTCGATGGCGGGCTCAGGGGTGACCGCCTGTTCGATCAGCGGTTCGGCCGGCACAGCGGGTACTGGCGCAGGCGCCACGGGGGCATTGGCGCGGTTCTGCTCCAGCAACTGCTTGGCGGCATTGAACACCTGCAAGCAGTGACCGCAGCGCACCACACCGCGAGCCACGCTCAACTGGTGGTGGGTGACGCGAAAGCTGGTCTGGCAATGCGGGCACTGGGTGACGAAACTGTCGGTCATGCGGCAATCCGGGAGCTGTGCAGAAGACTATTCTAGGCCCGCTTAACGGCGGCGACCACTGATGCGCACCCAGCCGTCGCGTACGACGATCGGGTCCAGCTCGAAGTCGGCGGCGTAGGCGGCAGCCACTTCTTCGCCCTGCTCGGCGAGGATGCCCGACAGAGCCAGCAGGCCACCTGGGCGGACCAGGCCGGACAACTGCGGCGCCAGCGATACCAGCGGGCCGGCCAGAATGTTGGCGACCAGCACGTCGGCCTGCATGGCCGGCATGTGCTCGGGCAGGTACAGCGCCAGCTTTTCATCGGCAATGCCGTTGCGCTGGGCATTGTCGCGCGAAGCCTCGATGGCCTGCACGTCGATGTCGGTACCGACTGCTTCACGGGCGCCCAGCAGCAACGCGGCAATGGCCAGGATGCCCGAGCCACAGCCAAAGTCCAGCACCTGGGTGCCTTGCATTTGCTGGGCATCCAGCCACTCCAGGCACAAGGCAGTGGTGGGGTGGGTGCCAGTGCCGAAGGCCAAGCCCGGGTCGAGCAGCAGGTTGACGGCGTCCTTTTCCGGGGCATCGTGCCAGCTCGGCACGATCCACAGACGTTGGCCGAAACGCATCGGCTGGAAATTGTCCATCCAGCTGCGTTCCCAGTCCTGGTCCTCGATCACTTCGGCCTGGTGCTCGGGCAGCTCGGCGCCGGTCAGCAGGCGCAGGTGGGAAAACACCTGCTCAGGCTCTGCATCGGCCTCGAACAGGGCCAGCAGGTGGGTGTGCGACCACAGCGGGGTGGTGTTGAGGTCTGGCTCGAAGATCGGTTGATCTTCGGCGTCCATGAACGTGACCGAGACGGCGCCTACTTCAAGCAGGGCGTCTTCGTAGGTTTCGGCTTGTTCCGGGCTGATGGCCAGGCGTACTTGCAGCCAGGGCATGGCGGGCACCTTTGGTAAATCGACAGGGGCAGCCCTAGGCTGCGCGAAGGCTGGCAGTTTACGCGAGTGCGGGGGATTTGTGGATCGGGGCGCACGCGGCGCCCCCGGAATGCATCAGACAAAACACAGGGAAAGCGATTCAGCTATATAAGCAGGCTTCTCTTCACCCTCAATTTCCAAGGTGGCAATCGCCTTCAGCAACCACTGCCCCGGCTTTTTCTCTGTCACCTCGGCCAGGTCCACTTTCAACCGCACCTGGCTGTCGACCTTGACCGGCTGAATGAACCTGACGCTGTCCAGCCCATAGTTCACCACCATCTTAAGCCCTTGCGGCAGGACCAGGATGTCCTCGATCAGCTTGGGAATCAGCGACAATGTCAGGAAACCGTGGGCAATCGTGCCGCCAAACGGTGTTTTTGCCGCCTTCTCAGGGTCGACATGAATGAACTGAAAATCGCCGGTTGCCTCGGCGAACAGGTTGATGCGCTGCTGGTCGATCTTGAGCCAGGCAGAGCGGCCCAGTTCCTTACCAACGTACTGCGAAAGCTCTGTAACCGGTACATAGGGCATCGCGGACTCTCCGGGTTGTCAGTTGGTACGAAAGTGCAAGATCAGCACGGCGAACCGTTTCAGTCAAGTTGCCCGCTTTTCGGCGAATATCGGTCTATAGCCGGGCGTGCTTATAATGGCCACCATGCCCGAGGGAGATGCTTATGCTGTTGCGTGGTTTGAGCTGGCTGGTGCTGTTCCAGCTGCTGGGAACGGCGATCAATCACCTGTTGGTGCCGGTTTTGCCGGGGCCGATTATTGGCCTGTTGCTGCTGTTGTTCTTTCTCATGGCTCGCGGTGAAGTGGGCAAGCCGTTGAACGAGGCCGCCAGTAGCCTGTTGCGCTACCTGCCGCTGTTGCTGGTGCCGCCGGCGGTAGGGGTGATGGTGTATGCCAAGGACATTGCCGCTGATTTCTGGGCCATTGTCGGTGCCTTGCTGATTTCCTGTCTGGTGACGCTGGTGTTTGTCGGGGTGCTGATGCAAAAGCTCATCCAGCGCCAGGGCAAGCGTGAGGAGCAGCCATGATGCTCGACTGGCAAGGCGCGCTTGACGCAGTCGTCCATCACCCGTTGTTCGGTATCGGCATTACGCTCGGGGCCTACCAGGTTGTGCTGGCGGCCTACGAAAAGACCCGCTGGATCTTTCTGCAGCCGGTGCTGGTGTCGATGTTGCTGGTAATCGGTGTATTGCTGCTGTGCGGTATCGACTACAGCGAGTACCGCAAAAGCACCGAAATCATGAACATCCTGCTGGGGCCTGCCACTGTCGCCCTGGCTGTGCCGCTCTATCTCAACCTGCGGCGTATCCGCCAGCTGTTCTGGCCCACATTTACTACGCTGGTAGTCGGGGGTCTGTTCGCCACCCTGTTCTGCCTGTTGCTGGGCTGGTGGTTCGGTGCCGAACACATGATCCTGATGACCATGGCGCCGAAGTCCGTGACCTCGCCGATCGCCATGCTGGTGGCCGAACAGATTGGTGGCGTGGCGGCCTTGGCTGCGGTGTTCGTATTGATTACCGGGGTGATCGGGGCCATCTTCGGCCCGGCACTGCTGAACCGCTTCGGGGTACACAGCCCTGAGGCGCGAGGCATGTCGCTTGGGGTGACCGCGCACGCGGTGGGCACTTCGGTGGCCCTGCAGGAAAGTGATGAATGCGGCGCCTTTGCCGCGCTGGCGATGAGCCTGATGGGCGTGGCCACGGCGGTGTTCCTGCCGCTGGCGGTCAGCCTGGTGGCTTGAGGACTTGTGATGACGCTACCGCTGTTTCCGCTCAATACCGTGCTGTTTCCTGGCTGCTTTCTCGATTTGCAGATTTTCGAGGCGCGCTACCTGGACATGATAAGCCGCTGCATGAAGCAGGGCGAAGGTTTTGGTGTGGTGTGCATCCTTGAGGGCGAGCAGGTTGGCAAAGCGCCGCCGATGGTCGCCTCGATTGGCTGTGAGGCGGTCATCCGCGACTTCGTGCAGCAGGACAACGGGTTGCTGGGTATCCGTGTTGAAGGCGTTCGGCGCTTTAACCTCGACAGCACCGAAGTGCAGAAAGACCAGTTGCTGGTAGGGCAGGTACAGTGGTTGCCGGAACAGGCGGACAGCCCGTTGCTTGAAGCCGACGATGACCTGTTGGCGCTGCTGGTGGCGCTGGGTGAGCACCCGATGGTCGAAGCGCTGGACATGCCGAGGCCAGTGGATGGGCGTCAGGCGCTGTCCAATCAGCTGGCGTACCTGCTGCCGTTCATGGAAGAGGACAAGCTGGACTTGTTGACCCTGGATTCACCGCAGCAGCGGCTGGGGGAGATCCAGAAGCTGCTGGAGCGGATTCAGGGCGAACTGTTTGCCTGAGGGTACTGGCTACATCAATATTGGTATCGAAGTAAAGCCTGCGGCAGCGCATGCATGGCAAAGAACGCCAGCAGCGCCACGCAGGCCGGTAACACCAGCCACCACGCCCGCTGCGGCAAGGCTGGCAGTGTCTGGCGCCGTTGCACCAGGGTCAGGCTAAGCGCACACACGCAGCACGCCAGCAGTGCTCCGGCCAGAATGTCTGTCGGCCAGTGAGCCCCCAGGTAAACCCGCGACAGGGCAATCGCCAGGGCCGGAATGCAACCCAGCATCACCCAGGTCAGGCGCATCCGCGGTGGCTGCCCACGCCCCGCCAGCACGGCCATCACCAGAAAGAACGCAAACGACGCCGAACTGTGCCCGCTGGGCATGCTGTAGCTGGTCAGCGGGTCGGTCAGCACTTCCGGTCGTGCCCGGGCGAACAGCCATTTGAGTGTGCCGTTGGCAATCGCCGTGCCCATCAGGGCGCCGACAGCGAACATGGCGTGTCGCCACTGCCGGGCAAGCAGCAACAGGCCTGTCAGCAGCCCGCCAAGGAAGAACTGAGTACGGAAGTCGCCCAGCCTCGTCACAAGGACCACGGTGCCATCGATGGCCTGGCTGCGGTGTTCCTGGACCAGTGTCATCACGCCTTGATCGAACTCATGCAGGTAAGGCCAACCGATAAATATCCCGGCCAGGGCGATGAAACTGAGGCCTGCAACCAGCCGGGTGCCGTGACGCTGGTCACGCAGGCTGCAGTTAAGGCTAAGGCCAATCACCACGGCCAGGGTGCCGGCGATGATGCCCGCATCCAGCCAGAAGCCTTCCGGCAGCGGCAGGCGCATGGCTGCGCCAGTGGCCCAGCCGGGCAGCAGATAGGCGACCGACCAGCCAGCGCCGGCCACCAGGCTGACGGCGATGAAGCGCGGCAGAGGCATGTCGAACATGCCGGCCACCATCGGCAGCATCGGCCGCAGAGGGCCGATGAAGCGGCCTACCAGCAGGCTGGCAATGCCATAACGCTGGAAGTAGGTCTCGGCGCTGCCAATCCATTCCGGGTGATGGCGCAGTAAGGGTAGGCGGCGGATGTTCTGGTGGAAGTGCTTGCCCACCGTATACGACAGCACATCACCCAAAAGGCCGCCAAGGAAGCCCAGCAGCAAGGTTTCACCTAGGCTGAAGGCGCCACTGCCGGCCAGTACCGCGACGGCGAACAGCAGCACGGTGCCCGGCACGATGATGCCGGCGATGGCCAGGCATTCGATGCAGGCCACCAGGAAAATCGCCAGGCCAAGCCACTGTGGGTTGGCGCTGAGCCAGCCGGTCAGGCTGTCGAGCCATTGGCCCATGTTCAGCTTCCTTGTTCGAGAATGAAGAAGTCACGGCCTTCGACTTGGCCGCGACGTAACGGGTTCCGCGTGCAGAAGCGGGCGTATTCGGCATCGACGAAACGGTAGGGCAGGTGTTCGTCACGTCCGTGCGGGATGCCCAGGCGCGCGGCCTGGATAACCCGTGGTACGGCGTTGCCGCAATCGTCCACGTACAGTCGCTCGGCGTCGAAGCGCTGGGCATCCCAGTGCGGCACTTTCAGGCCCAGGGCCCGGCATAGCAGGGTCTGGCCCGCGCACAGGCGCTCATCCGGGCGCAGCTTGCCACTGGCATCGGGGTTGTTCAGTTGCATCTGCGCCAGGCTGTTGGGGCCTGAAAGGGCATCCTGCCAAGGATAGGCGGACTTGATCAGCACCGCGTTGCCCGGCCCGTGGGCGCTGAAGTTCAGCGAGTCGCCGCCGCGGGCGTAGTACATGTAGATGTGACCACCATCCAGGAATAGCGCTTTGCGCTTTTCGGTGTAGCCGAGCGAGGCGTGGCTGCCTTTGTCGGCGAGGTAGTAAGCCTCGGTCTCGATGATGCGCGCGGCAAGCCACAGGTCGCCGTGGCGATGGCGGATAACCTTGCCGAGCAGGGCTTTGGCCAGGGTCTGGGCATCGCGGTCGAAAAAGCTGTCGGGCAGGGCTGGCATGCGGGCGGTTCGTGGCTGGGGAGGCGGGATGATAGCAATGATTGGCTTAATCGAGGCTGAACCAGGGGCGCGATTGAATGGTATCTGTATGTTTCGCTTGTGGGGCTTCGGTGTGCTCGCCGTGGTGTATTCGTTGTCGTTGAAATTGAGCGCCGCCCGCGCGGCGCTCGATTTCACAGGCGCAGATAATCGTGAGACGAACTACCATTTTCTACCATCCGCCACCCGCCGCTGGGCGTACACCTGCGCGGCAGTTATAATCAGCCGATTTCCCCTTCGCCAAGACACCGAACCCATGACTGAGTCCGTTCTTGACTATATGACCCGCCTGGGTCGCGCTGCCCGTGAGGCTTCCCGGGTGATCGGCCGTGCCAGCACCGCGCAGAAGAACCGCGCCCTGCAAGCCGCCGCCGATGCGCTGGATGCTGCCCGTGCCGAGCTGACTGCCGCCAACGAACTGGACCTGGCCGCCGGCCGCGCCAATGGCCTGGAGCCGGCGCTGCTCGACCGCCTGGCGCTGACCCCGGCACGCATCGACGGCATGATCACCGGCCTGCGCCAGGTGGCCAGCCTGCCGGACCCGGTCGGTGCGATTCGCGACATGAGCTACCGCCCATCGGGCATTCAGGTCGGCAAGATGCGCACACCGCTGGGGGTGATCGGGATCATCTACGAATCGCGCCCGAACGTGACCATCGATGCCGCCAGCCTGTGCCTGAAGTCGGGTAACGCGACCATCCTGCGCGGCGGCTCCGAAGCCATCCATTCCAACCGCGCCATCGCCACCTGCATCCAGCGTGGCCTGGCTGAAGCCGGCCTGCCGGCAGCCGTGGTTCAGGTGGTCGAGACCACTGACCGCGAAGCCGTGGGCGCGCTGATCAGCATGCCGCAGTTCGTCGACGTCATCGTGCCGCGCGGCGGCCGTGGCCTGATCGAACGCATCAGCCGCGATGCCCGGGTGCCGGTCATCAAGCACCTGGACGGTATCTGCCACGTCTACGTCAGCCAGCATGCCGACCTGGACAAGGCCTGGAACGTGGCCTTCAACGCCAAGACCTACCGCTATGGCATCTGTGGCGCCATGGAAACCCTGCTGGTCGACCAGCAGGTGGCCGAGCGCTTCCTGCCGGAAATGGCCCGCCGCTTCCGGGAGAAGGGTGTGGAGCTGCGTGGCTGCGAGCGTACCCGCGCGCTGATCGAGGCCAAGCCGGCCAGCGAAGACGACTGGCACACCGAGTACCTGGACGCGATCCTGTCGATCCGCGTGGTGGACGGCCTGGACCAGGCCATCGAGCACATCAACCACTATGGCTCGCACCACACCGACTCGATCATCAGCGAACACCAGGGCGAAGCCCGCCAGTTCATGGCTGAAGTCGACTCGGCGTCGGTCATGCTCAACACCCCGACGTGCTTTGCTGACGGCTTCGAGTACGGCCTGGGTGCGGAAATCGGCATTTCCACCGACAAGCTGCATGCCCGTGGCCCGGTCGGCCTGGAAGGCCTGACCTGCGAGAAGTACGTGGTCATCGGCGATGGCCAGCTGCGCGGCCAGGGGTCGTGCTGAGTTGAGCAAGGCCCAGGCAGTCCGGCGCATCGGCATTCTAGGCGGCACCTTCGACCCCGTGCACATCGGCCACCTGCGCAGCGCGCTGGAAGTGGCCGAGTTCATGGGGCTGGACGAGTTGCGCCTGCTGCCCAACGCCCGGCCGCCGCACCGCGACACCCCGCAGGTGGCCGCCGAGGATCGCCTGGCGATGGTTCGTGAAGCGGTGCAAGGCGTTGCCTGCCTGAGCGTCGATGCCCGCGAGCTGGAACGTGACAAACCGTCGTACACCATCGATACGCTGGAGTCGATCCGCGCCGAACTGGCCGAAAACGACCAGCTGTTCCTGGTGCTGGGCTGGGATGCCTTCTGTGGCCTCCCTACCTGGCATCGCTGGGAAGAACTGCTGCAACACTGTCACATCCTGGTGCTGCAACGCCCGGATGCCGACGTAGAACCCCCTGACGAGCTGCGCAACCTGCTGGCTGCGCGCTCGGAGAGCGATCCTGCCGCCATGTCCGGCCCGGCGGGAAATATTTCGTTCGTCTGGCAGACGCCGCTTGCGGTGTCGGCTACACAGATCCGACAGCTGCTGGCCAGCGGCAAATCGGTGAGGTTCCTGGTGCCGGACGCCGTACTGGCCTACATCGAGGCGCACGAACTGTATCGTGCGCCCAACTGACGGTGCCTCTGGCGCCTCATCTAACGAGTTGAACGAGTTTTATATGACCAAGCAGAAAATTTACGGCGAAGAACTGGTCGCCCTGACCAAGGCAGCGCTGGAAGACGTCAAGGCCCAGGACATCCAGGTCATCGACGTGCGCGAAAAGCACAGCCTGACCGACTACATGATCATTGCCACCGGTACCTCCAACCGCCAGATCAACGCGATGCTGGAAAAGGTCCGCGAAGCCGTGAAGGCCAAGGGCGCCCAACCACTGGGTGAAGAAGGCAAGGGCGACAGCGACTGGGTGCTGCTGGACCTGAACGACGTCATCGTGCACATGATGACTGCCGCTGCCCGCCAGTTCTATGACCTGGAGCGCCTGTGGCAGGGTGCCGAGCAAAGCCGTGCTGCCGATGGCAAGCACCACAGCCCGGACCACGCTCACGAGTACTCCGACAAGCTCAAAGACCGCGAATAAGGGCAGCGCTGTGCGTTTGCGCCTGATTGCGGTCGGCTCGCGCATGCCGAAGTGGGTCGAGGAAGGCTGGCATGAATATGCCAAGCGCCTGCCTGCCGAGCTGTCGCTGGAGCTGGTGGAAATCCCGCTGAATACCCGTGGCAAGAATGCCGACGTCGCCCGCCTGATCCGTCAGGAGGGCGAAGCCATGCTGAGCAAGGTGCAGCCTGGGGAACGCATTGTCACCCTCGAGGTCCATGGCAAGCCCTGGAGTACCGAGCAGTTGGCGACCGAGCTGGATCGCTGGCGCCTGGATGCGCGCACGGTGAATTTGATGGTGGGGGGCCCGGAAGGCCTTGCGCCTGAGGTCTGTGCGCGCGCCGAGCAACGCTGGTCGCTGTCGCCGCTGACCCTGCCGCACCCGTTGGTAAGGATACTCATCGGCGAGCAGATCTACCGCGCCTGGACCGTGTTGTCCGGGCACCCTTACCACAAATGAGCCTGTAAGCAGTCCGATGTCGCAGCCGATCCGTCTCAAGGACCACGAGAAAGACGCCCGCTTGGTGCGCAACCGCGTCGTGGTCGGCGCGGTGGCGATCATGCTGCTTATTTGTGTGCTTATCGCACGGCTGTATTACCTGCAGATCATCCAGTACGACTACCACTCGACGCTGTCGGAGAACAACCGGGTGCACGTGCAGCCGATTCCCCCGACTCGTGGGCTGATTTTCGACCGCAACGGGGTGATCGTTGCCGACAACCGGCCCAGCTTCAGCCTGTCGATGACCCGCGAACGTGCAGGTAACTGGCAAGAAGTGCTGGATACCATCGTCGAAGTGCTGGAGTTGACTGCCGATGACCGGGCGCTGTTCGAGAAGCGCATGCGTCAGGGCCGTAGGCCCTTCGAGCCCGTGCCGATCCTGTTCGAGCTGAATGAAGAGCAGATCGCCCGGGTGGCAGTAAACCAGTTCCGCCTGCCAGGTGTGGAAGTGGTTGCGCAGCTGGTGCGGCATTATCCGCAGGGGGCGCATTTCGCCCATTCGGTGGGTTATGTGGGGCGCATCAACGAGAAAGAGCTGAAAACCCTCGACCCGGTGAACTACAGCGGCACCCACCATATCGGCAAGACCGGCATCGAGCGCTTCTACGAAGACGCCTTGCACGGCCAGGTCGGCTACGAGGAAGTCGAGACCAACGCCCGTGGCCGTGTGCTGCGAGTGCTCAAACGCACCGACCCGAAACCTGGCAAGGACATCGTGCTGAGCCTGGACATCAAGCTGCAGGAAGCCGCCGAAGCCGCGCTGGGCGGTCGGCGTGGCGCGGTGGTGGCGCTCGATCCGCGTACTGGCGAGGTGCTGGCGATGGTCAGCCAGCCAAGTTTCGACCCCAACCTGTTCGTGACGGGCATCAGCTTCAAGGCTTATGCCGAACTGCGCGACTCGATAGACCGGCCGCTGTTCAACCGCGTGCTGCGTGGCCTGTACCCGCCGGGTTCGACCATCAAGCCGGCCGTGGCGATTGCCGGCCTGGACAGTGGCGTGGTCAACGCCAGCAGCCGAGTGTTCGACCCGGGCTACTACCAGTTGCCCAACTATGACCACAAATACCGTAACTGGAACCGCTCCGGCGATGGCTGGGTCGATCTGGACACCGCGATCATGCGTTCCAACGACACCTACTTCTATGACCTTGCGCACAAGATGGGCATTGATCGGTTGTCCAGCTACATGAACAAGTTCGGCATCGGCCAGCGGGTTTCCCTCGACATGTTCGAGGAGTCCGCCGGGTTGATGCCATCGCGTGAATGGAAGCGTGCCACGCGCCGCCAAGCCTGGTTCCCGGGTGAAACCCTGATTCTCGGCATCGGCCAAGGCTACATGCAGGCCACGCCACTGCAATTGGCCCAGGCCACCGCATTGATCGCCAACAAGGGCGTGTGGAACCGCCCGCACCTGGCCAAGACCATCGAAGGCCAGCCGCCGGTGGACGAAAACCCCATGGACAACATCGTGCTGCGTGACAAGTCCGACTGGGCCAAGGTCACCCACGGCATGGAGCAGGTGATGCACAACGCCCGTGGTACTGCACGCAAGGCGGCCGCTGGCGCCCAGTACCGCATTGCCGGCAAGAGCGGTACCGCCCAGGTGGTGGCGATCAAGCAGGGTGAGAAGTACGACCGCAACAAACTTCAGGAGCGCCACCGCGACCACGCCCTGTTCGTCGCCTTTGCCCCGGCCGATGACCCGAAGATCGTGGTCTCGGTGATGGTCGAGAACGGTGAGTCCGGCTCTGGTGTTGCTGCCCCCGTGGTACGCCAGATCATGGACGCCTGGCTGCTCGACGAAAACGGCCGGCTCAAGCCCGAGTTCGCGCCTGCCACCGTGACCCAGGAATCGGCCCTGTGATGAACAATTTCGATCGCATGCTCTCCAGCGAGGATGTGATGCGTCGGCGCGCCAGCTTTCTGCAGCGCATTCATGTCGACGGCCCCTTGCTGGTCATTCTGCTCACCCTTGCGGCCGGCAGCCTGTTCGTACTGTATTCGGCCAGTGGCAAGAACTGGGACTTGCTGCTCAAGCAGGCCACCTCGTTCGGCATCGGGCTGGTGTCGATGTTCGTCATCGCCCAGCTCGAGCCACGCTTCATGGCCCGTTGGGTGCCGCTGGCCTACCTGACCGGTGTGCTGTTGCTGGTGGTGGTGGACGTGATGGGCCACAACGCCATGGGGGCCACGCGCTGGATCAACATCCCCGGGGTGATCCGCTTCCAGCCCTCGGAATTCATGAAAATCATCATGCCGGCGACCATCGCCTGGTACCTGTCCAAACGCACCTTGCCACCGCATTTGAAGCACGTGGCCATCAGCCTTGTGCTGATTGGCGTGCCGTTCATATTGATCGTACGCCAGCCTGACCTGGGCACCGCGCTGCTCATCCTTGCCTCCGGTGCTTTCGTGCTGTTCATGGGTGGCCTGCGCTGGCGCTGGATCCTCAGCGTGCTGGCAGCGGCAGTGCCGGTGGCGGTGGCGATGTGGTTCTTCGTGATGCACGACTACCAGAAGCAGCGGGTACTGACCTTCCTCGACCCGGAGAGCGACCCGTTGGGCACGGGCTGGAACATCATCCAGTCGAAGGCTGCAATCGGTTCGGGCGGAGTGTTCGGCAAGGGCTGGCTGCTCGGTACCCAGTCGCACCTGGACTTTTTGCCCGAAAGCCACACCGACTTCATCATCGCCGTACTGGGCGAGGAATTCGGCCTGGTCGGCATCTGCCTGTTGCTGATTGTCTATCTGTTGCTGATCGGCCGTGGCCTGATGATCACGGCCCAGGCGCAGACCCTGTTCGGCAAGCTGCTCGCGGGCAGCCTGACCATGACCTTTTTTGTATACGTGTTCGTCAATATCGGAATGGTCAGCGGCCTTCTCCCCGTGGTGGGCGTGCCGCTGCCGTTTATCAGCTATGGCGGAACATCGTTGGTGACGCTGCTGTCAGCGTTTGGCGTTCTGATGTCGATCCACACGCACCGCAAATGGATCGCACAGGTTTGAATAAGGTGAAGAATTTCATGCAAGCAGTGCGTAACTGGGCTGCCCGTTGTGCGCCGTGGATCGGCGCGGTGGGCCTGTTCGGCGCTGTACAGCTGGCCCATGCCGGCGATTACCAAGGCTCGCCGCAGGTGGCCCAGTTTGTCGGCGAAATGAGCCGCGACTATGGCTTTGCCCCTGAGCAGCTGATGGGCGTTTTCGCTGACGTGCAGCGAAAGCAGTCGATCCTCGACGCTATCTCGCGCCCGGCCGAACGGGTCAAACCTTGGAAGGACTACCGGCCGATGTTCCTCACCGACGCGCGTATCGCCCGTGGTGTGGACTTCTGGCGCCAGCACGAGGCGGTATTGGCCCGTGCCGAGCAGGAATACGGCGTGCCGGCACAGTACATCGTCGCCATCATCGGTGTGGAAACGTTCTTTGGCCGCAACACTGGCAACTACCGGGTGATCGATGCCCTGTCGACCCTGGGCTTCGACTACCCGCCTCGGGCTGAATTCTTCCGCAAGGAACTGCGCGAATTCCTGTTGCTGGCCCGCGATGAACAGCTCGACCCGCTCACGCTCAAAGGCTCCTACGCCGGCGCCATGGGCCTGCCGCAGTTCATGCCGAGTAGCTTCCGTAACTTTGCGGTGGACTTCGACGGCGACGGTCACATCAACATCTGGAACAACCCGGACGATGCCATCGGCAGCGTCGCCAGCTACTTCAAGCGTCATGGCTGGGTGGCCGGTGGGGGCGTGGTCAGCCGCGCCTGGGTGGATGGCGCACGCGCCGACGAAGGCCTGACCACAGGCATCGAGCCTGTGAAAACCGTCGGGGAGTTGCGCGCGCTCGGCTGGTCGGTTCATGATTCGCTGCGCGATGATCTGCCGGTTACCGCTTTCCGCCTTGAGGGTGACAATGGCCCCGAGTACTGGGTGGGCCTGAAGAACTTCTACGCGATCACGCGTTACAACCGCAGCGTGATGTATGCCATGGCGGTGCATCAGCTTGCGGAACAGCTGGTTCAAGTACGGGGCGTCAAGTAATGCGCGCAATCATCTCTGCCAACTCTTTCAAGCTGCTCACCTGCCTCGCCGTTGGCGTGGTGCTGGCCAGTTGCTCCTCCAATCGCCCGGCCCAGCAAAGCAGTGGCAACGTCGTTCGCAGCCAGCCAGGCCTGGACATCAACCGGGCACACAAGGACGGCGCACCGTGGTGGGACGTGGATGTGAACAAGATCCCCGATGCCACGCCGACCGTGCATACGGGCAACTACAAGGCCAACCCGTACACGGTGCTGGGCAAGACCTACTACCCGATGCAGGACTCGCGCAACTACCGCGCCGAGGGCACCGCGTCGTGGTATGGCACCAAGTTCCATGGGCAGAACACCGCCAACGGCGAGCTGTATGACCTGTACGGCATGAGTGCAGCGCACAAGACGCTGCCGCTGCCGGCCTATGTGCGGGTGACCAACCTGGCCAACGGTCGCAGCGTGATCCTGCGGGTGAACGACCGTGGTCCGTTCTATTCCGACCGTATCATCGACCTGTCCTATGCGGCGGCGAAAAAGCTGGGTTACGCCGAGATCGGCACCGCGCATGTGCGCGTCGAGGGTATCGACCCGCAGCAGTGGTGGGCCCAGCGTGGCCAGACGCCGCCGATGGTGCTCAAAGAACCGCAGGTAGCCCAGACCCAGGCGATCCCGGCCAACACCGGGCGTGTCGAGCAATGGACCCCGCCGCCGCAGCAGCACGCAGCGCCGGTGGTGCCGGTGCAGGTGGGAGGCAACAACGTGCCGGCGGGCAACGGCGGCAGCTTCCTGCAGGTAGGCGCCTTTGCCAACCCGGACGCAGCCGAGCTGCTGCGCTCCAAGCTCAGCACCATGGTCAATGCGCCGGTGTTCATCAGCTCGATCGTGCGTAACCAGCAGACCCTGCACCGCGTACGCCTGGGGCCGATCGGCAGCCAGGGCGAGATCCAGCAGGCACAAGACAGCATCCGCCTGGCGAACTTGGGGCAGGCCAAGCTGGTCACAGCAGACTGACCGTTTATATGGGGCGGCCATCAGCGTGGCCGCAACCAAACTGTCGGTTTTGTCATGAATTGCCGGGCGCGCCCATGTACAATGACGGCTTTTGCCCGCAGCGACATAAAGCCGCACGTTCGTGGGCCAGGCCGACGGCCACAAAACTAGACTGACTGGCGCTGGGCACACGATCTTGCCCAGGGAACATCTCAGACCATTAGCGATTTTCGAGAGACGGATGAACATCACCAACCTTGCCAAACGACTTTGCCTGCCTGTACTGCTGATGATCACGCCTGCCGCCTTCGCGGCTGAGCAGATGACGCCGGCACCACCTCAATTGGCAGCCAAGTCCTACGTACTCATGGACGCGTCCAGCGGCAACGTGCTGGTCGAGAACAACGGTGACGAGCGCCTGCCGCCGGCCAGCCTGACCAAGCTGATGACCGCCTACATCGCCACCCTGGACATCCGCCGTGGCCAGATCGGTGAAAACGACCCGGTCACCGTCAGCGAAAACGCCTGGCGTACTGGCGGTTCGCGCATGTTCATCAAGGTGGGCAGCCAGGTGACCGTCAGCGATCTGCTGCACGGCATCATCATCCAGTCCGGCAACGACGCTTCGGTCGCCCTGGCCGAGCACATCGCCGGCAGCGAAGATGCCTTCGCCGACATGATGAACAAGACGGCTGCCGACCTGGGCATGACCAACAGCCACTTCATGAACCCGACCGGCCTGCCGCACCCGGACCACTATTCGTCGGCGCACGACATGGCCACCCTGGCCCGTGCGATCATCACCGTCGACCCGGCCCACTACGCCATCTATTCGCAGAAGGAATTCTTCTGGAACAACATCAAGCAGCCGAACCGCAACCTGCTGTTGTGGCGTGACAAGACCGTCGATGGCCTGAAAACCGGCCACACCGACGAAGCTGGCTACTGCATGGTGGCTTCGGCCGTTCGCGACGGCCAGCGCCTGATCGCCGTGGTGTTCGGTACCAACAGCGAGCAATCGCGTGCTGCCGAAACCCAGAAGCTGCTGACCTATGGCTTCCGCTTCTTCGAAACCCAGACCTTCTACCAGAAGGGCACCGAGCTGACCCAGGCTCCTGTCTGGAAGGGCGCCACCGGCCAGATCAAGGCTGGCCTGGCCGACGACCTGACCATGACTATGCCTAAAGGCCAATTGAAGCGCCTGCAGGCTTCGATGACCATGAACCCGCAGCTCACCGCACCCATCGCCAAAGGTGACGTGATCGGCAAAGTGGAAGTCAAACTGGACGAGAAAGTGGTTCACAGTGCCGACCTGATCGCCCTCGATGGCGTCGAGGAAGGTGGTTTCTTCCGCCGTATGTGGGATAGCATCCGTCTATTCTTCTACGGGTTGTTCAACTGATACGTGACCTGCATGCCCCCGCGTATCTCGCGGGGGCGTTGTTGTTGCCACGGCTTACGAGGCCGTTTCCGCCATGAGCGAACCAGACGTCAAGTCGCATAAAATCGAATTCCCTTGCGACGATTACCCGATCAAGGTAATCGGCGATACCGTTGTCGGCTTCAAGGACACCGTGATCGAAATCCTCAGCAAGCACGCCAAAGTCGACCTTTCCACCCTGGCCGAGCGCCAGAGCAAGGAAGGCAAGTACACCACCGTGCAATTGCACATCGTTGCCGAAAGCGAGAACCAGCTGCACGATATCAACAGCGCCCTGCGCGCTACTGGCATCGTGAAAATGGTGCTTTGATGTCCGCCTGCCTCGGTTTTCGCGAGCTTGGTCTGCAGCCCTACGAACCGGTGCTGGAGGCCATGCGTCGCTTCACCGAGCAGCGCACCCCGGACAGCCAGGATGAAATCTGGCTGGTCGAGCATCCTGCGGTCTTCACCCAGGGCCAGGCTGGCAAGGCCGAGCACCTGCTGGTGCCGGGCGACATCCCGGTGGTGCAGACCGACCGCGGCGGCCAGGTGACCTACCATGGCCCCGGGCAGTTGGTGGCCTACCTACTGCTGGATGTGCGCCGGCTGGGCTTTGGGGTGCGCGAGCTGGTCAGCCGTATCGAGCAGACGCTGGTCGAGCTGCTCGCCAGTTATGACGTGCAGGCTTCTGCCAAGCCCGACGCCCCGGGCGTCTATGTCGATGGAGCGAAAATCGCCTCCCTCGGCCTGCGAATTCGCAACGGCCGTTCGTTCCACGGCCTTGCCCTGAACGTGGACATGGACCTTGCGCCATTCCGCCGAATCAACCCCTGCGGCTATGCGGGGCTGGCGATGACCCAGCTGCGCGACCTGGCAGGTCCGATCGAACTCGACGAGGTCAGGACAAGGCTGCGCGGACAGCTGGTCAAGCACCTCGACTACGCTGAGCAGACGACCCTCACGGGCGGAATCGACTGAATATGACAACTGTGCAAGAAGCCGTGCCGAACCTGATACCCACCCAGGATGTCACCCCGCGCCCAGCGCCGAAGAAGGTGGAAGCTGGGGTAAAACTGCGTGGCGCCGAAAAGGTGGCGCGCATCCCGGTGAAGATCATCCCCACCGAAGAGCTGCCTAAAAAGCCTGACTGGATTCGCGTGCGTATTCCGGTATCGCCCGAGGTAGACCGCATCAAGCAACTGCTGCGCAAGCACAAGCTGCACAGCGTGTGTGAAGAGGCTTCCTGCCCGAACCTGGGCGAGTGCTTCTCGGGTGGTACCGCCACCTTCATGATCATGGGTGACATCTGCACCCGTCGTTGCCCGTTCTGTGACGTGGGCCACGGCCGGCCGAAGCCGCTGGACCTGGACGAGCCGAAAAACCTGGCGGTCGCCATTGCCGACCTGCGCCTGAAGTACGTGGTGATCACCTCGGTGGACCGCGACGACCTGCGTGACGGTGGTGCCCAGCACTTTGCCGACTGCATCCGCGAGATCCGCGCGCTGTCGCCGGGCGTGCAGTTGGAAACCCTGGTGCCGGACTACCGTGGCCGTATGGACGTCGCGCTGGAAATCACCGCGCAAGAGCCGCCAGATGTGTTTAACCACAACCTCGAAACCGTACCGCGCCTGTACAAGGCCGCGCGCCCGGGCTCGGACTACGACTGGTCGCTGGACCTGCTGCAGAAGTTCAAGCAGATGGTCCCGCATGTACCTACCAAGTCGGGCCTGATGCTCGGCCTGGGCGAGACCGACGAGGAAGTGATCGAAGTGATGCACCGCATGCGCGAGCATGACATCGACATGCTCACCCTCGGCCAGTACCTGCAGCCGTCGCGCAGCCACCTGCCGGTGCAGCGTTTCGTGCACCCGGACACCTTTGCCTGGTTCGCCGAGGAAGGTTACAAGATGGGCTTCAAGAACGTCGCCTCCGGCCCGCTGGTGCGTTCTTCGTACCACGCTGACCAGCAGGCCCACGAAGCCAAGATCAAGCTCTGAGCCTGGTCTGAGGCACGCATGCCGATGCACGCCGAAGGGCGGCATCGGCATTTTTGTTTGTGTACCAAGCGCTGCAAGGAGCCGCAATGAACTGCGCCGAAACCTTACTACCGAGCCTGCCAGCCGCGTTGCCGGCTAACGCCTGCTTTGCCATTGTCGCCCCGGCAGGCGCGGCGCGGCTGGATACGCACAAGGTCAGCCAGTGGTTTGCCGACCGTGGCTACAGCTGCCGCCTGTACCCCGCTGTTAACCAGGCCCAGGGCTACCTGGCAGGCTCCGACCAGCAGCGCTTGCAAGACTTGCACGATGCCTTTGCCGATCCGGCCATCGACGCCATCCTGTGCATGCGCGGTGGTTACGGCAGTATGCGCCTGCTCGACCGGCTGGATTTTGACCTGATTCGGCGCAACCCCAAGCCGTTGATCGGCTACAGCGACATTACCGCACTGCACACGGCGATCTATCGGCATAGCGGGCTGGTTACCTTCCATGGTGGGATGCTCAATGCCGACCTTTTGGGGGCGAAGTTGCCTCCAACTGAGTCGTCGTTGCTGGCGCAGCTGGCAGGGCATGTGCGGGCAGGCGAGCAGATCGTGCACCCGACGGACTATCCCTTGAGCAGTGTATTGGCGGGTGTGGCCAGTGGTCCGCTGCTGGGCGGCAACCTGTCGATGCTGGGTGCGACCATGGGGACGCTGGCCGAACTGGATACGCAGGGGTGCATTCTGTTTATCGAGGACGTCAACGAGCCGTTGTACCGGGTGGACCGGCTGCTGACCCAGTTGCGTCTGGCGGGCAAGCTGGAAGGGGTTAAGGGCGTGCTGGTTGGGGATTTTGCCGGGATTACCACGGCGGCGCTTGCACCGTTGCTGGAGGAAACCTTTGCGCCTCTGGGGATACCGGTGCTGGCGGGGTGGCGCAGTGGGCATTGTGACCCGAATGTGTGCTTGCCGTTGGGGGCGCGGGTGAGGCTGGACAGTGATCGGCAGCGTCTGGTGTTGGAGCAGGATCTGTTCAAGGCTTGAGATTGCCGGGGCTGCAAAGCAGCCCCAGAAATTTCATTGGCCACGCAGGCTCTCAAGCAGCTTGTGGGTCGGATACCCATCCGCCGGCCACCCCAGCCCCTGCTGGGCATTGCGAATGGCCTTGCGGGTATTGGCGCCGATAATGCCATCAGCATTCCCGGCCTCATGCCCGTTGCTGTTCAGCAGGTTCTGCAATTCCATACGCTCGCTGCGGCTCAGCGGCAGGTCTTCCTTCGGCCAGCTGCCGGCAATGAAGCCCCAGCCGCTGAAGCGATCCCCCAGCAAGCTCACCGCCAGCGCGTAGGACGACGAGTTGTTGTACTTGAGGATGGCGCGGAAGTTGTCCAGCACCAGGAACGCCGGCCCACGCGCACCCGCCGGCAGCAGCAGGGCGGCAGGCAACTGGTTGCTGTTGGCCGGCAGTTGCGTGCCTGCAGGCAGTTTCACGCCCATCGCCAGCCATTCGCTCACCGGTTTGCGCAGCACGCCATCGGCTTGCCAGAAATCGAAACCAGCCGGCACCTGTACCTCGAAGCCCCACGGTTGGCCACGTTTCCAGCCCGAGCTCTGCAGGTAGTGCGCGGTCGAAGCCAGGGCATCCGGTGTGCTGTTCCAGATGTCGCGGCGGCCATCGCCGTCGAAGTCCACGGCATGGGTGTTGTAGGTGGTCGGGATGAACTGGGTCTGGCCCATGGCGCCGGCCCACGAGCCGCGCATGGCTTCAGGCTGGATATCACCATGCTGGATGATTTGCAGCGCAGCGATCAGCTGGTCCTGGGCGAACTGTGGGCGGCGGCCTTCGTAGGCCAGGGTGGCCAGTGAGCGGATCACCGACTTGTTGCCCTGGAATTGACCGAAGTTGCTTTCCATGCCCCACACCGCGACCAGCACCTGGCGGTCCACGCCATAGCGTTGTTCGATACGTGTCAGCAGCTCGGCATTCTGCTCCAGCAGCTTCTTGCCATTGCGCACGCGCAGGGGCGACAGGGCGCCTTCGAGGTATTCCCACACCGGGCGGGTGAACTCCGGCTGGCTGCGGTCGGCCTTGATCACGTCCATGTCAGGGGTGACGCCGAGGAACGCGCGGTCGAAGGTGCTGGGTGAAATCCCGGCTTGCAAGGCCTGTTGGCGGAAGCCGGCCTGCCACTGGGCGAAGGTTTGCAGAGGCTGGATTTCAGTGCTGACGTCAGGCGTCGCGCCGGGCACGGTTACCACGGGAGCGGGTTGCGCAGGGGCCAGCGGCAGTGCGTCGGCGGCGGTGGGTTTTTCCGCGCAGGCCACAAGCAGGATGAAGCTGGAGGCCGCGATCAGCTGGCGGGTTTCCCAACGGGGGAGAAGACGGAAGAGCATGCACAGATCCAGAATTGCAGGTCAGGTGACGACCATACCATGCCTGCGCTTGCGATGCTTTCATGCAGCCAAAAAGTAGGAAGCCTCCCAATCTCTCGATTGGAAGGCTTCGCGGCGGTAGCTGCCTTTGCCCTTGGCCGGTTGTTCCTGGCGGCAGCGGAACAGCGGTTGGGCGATGATGGACTTGGCCTTGTTGGGGCCGTGCTTTTTCGGCTTTTTGCTCATAGTGCAGGTTCCCGGTGGGTGGTTTTGGGACGCACTGTAGGGCTTGGGGCGGGGGCGGGCCAATTGATTGTGTTTATGGTCGATCGCAGTCCTGTGGGAGCGGGCATGCCCGCTCCCACAGCGACCCCAGTTATTCCGGAGGTAGCGCCAGACGCTGGCCAGCCATCAGCAGCGACAGCCGCGCCAAGCCCGTCCAAGGAGAGCCCTCGGCCTGCCCCTTGATCTGCGCGTCGATACGCTGGGCATCCTGCAGCAACTGCGCCCAGCGTTGCGCCGACAAGCGCTGCAGGGCTTTGCTGACCAACGGTCGGCGTTTGTCCCAGATCGGCGGGCGGGCCTGGCTGAAGGCCTTGTCCAGCGGTACACCCTGGCTGAACTGTTGGGCTAGCCCAGCCAGCTGGCGCAGCTCACGGGCCAGGGCCCAGAGGATGACCGGTGGTTCTACACCCTCACCACGCAATCCTTCGAGCATGCGCAGGGCATGCGCGGCTTCGCCATTGAGAATGGCGTCCACCAGGCCGAAGACATCGAAGCGGGCGCTATCAGCAACAGCGGCCTGCACGGTTTCCACGGTGATCTGGTTGCCGTCGGCCAGCAGCTTGAGCTTTTCGATTTCCTGCGCCGCTGCCAGCAAGTTGCCTTCCACGCGCGCGGCAATCAGGTCGACAGCGTCACGCTGTGCCGACAAGCCGGCCTGTTGCAGGCGCTGGTTGATCCACTGCGGCAGCTGGTGCACGTCCACCGGCCAGATCTGGATGAACTGGCAATGCGCGCCTTCGATCAACGCCTTGCCCCACTTGGTCTTTTGCGCACTACCGTCGAGCTTGGGCAGGCTGACCAGCAGCAGGGTGTCTTCGGCGGGGTTGGCGCAGTATTCCATCAGCGCCGCGGCGCCTTTGTCACCAGGTTTGCCCGAAGGCAGGCGCAGTTCCAGCAGGCGGCGTTGTGCGAACAGGGAAAGGCTGGCGCCAGCCTGGAGCAGGGTGCCCCAGTCGAAGTTGGCGTCGGCACTGAACACCTGGCGCTCGTCGAAACCTTGTTGACGCGCGGCATTACGAATGGCGTCTGCGGCTTCCTGGCATAGCAACGGGTCGTCACCGCTGACCACGTAGACCGGTGCCAAGGTACCTTGCAGGTGCTTGTTGAGTTGGGCGGGGGCGAGTTTCATGGGAAACAGGGGGGCACCCGAAGGTGCCCCACACGGGCTTAGTTGCCCGGTACTTCCAGCGGCGACTGCTGAGGCGTTTCGGCCTGCTGACGGCGGGCAGCTTCCAGCGCGGCGGCTTCGGCCTGGGCGCGTTCGTCGGCTTTGCGCTGCAGCTCGTCCAGTTGGGACGGGCTCAGCATCTGCAGGCGCACGACCATGGCGTTGACCAGATCGCGGCGCATTTCTTCACGGGCGCGGTTGGCTTCCTGCTCGGAACCGGTGATGTTCGAGCCGTCACGCAGGTAGATTTTGCGCACTTCCAGCTTGTCGCTCATCAGCTCCAGGTTGTTCAGGCCCTGAATGCTGTAGTTCAACACCGTGGTCAGCTCGTACTCGGCGGTACGGTTACCACTGTTGTAGGTGGCCGCGCGCTCGCGCTCCTGTTCGTTGGTCAGTACCAGGCGATACGGTGCGCCAGCATGTACGTTGACGCCGCTACGCTCCAGTACTTCACGCAGCTGGACCACGGTCGGGCCATAGGCGTTGCGCGCGCTGACGTCCATTTCCTTCACGCTCAGCTCGGTAGAGCCGGTGCCGCGCAGCTGGAAACCGCAGGCGCTGAGCATGACCGCCAGGCCGATTACCAGCAAATTGCGTTTGATCATGTTGTTGCTCCCTTGTGGGCCAGTTACGCCCGCCCGCAGTGACTGCGAGCGAGCGCTGCCATCAGTTGGCGACGATGTTGACCAGCTTGCCCGGTACCACGATGACCTTGCGGATGGTCAGGCCATCGATGAAGCGCAGGACGTTCTCGTTGCTGCGGGCAGCGGCTTCGACTTCTTCGCGGCTGGCAGCAGCCGGCATTTCGACCTGGCCACGCAGCTTGCCGTTGACCTGCACCACCAGGGTGATGGTGTCCTGCACCAGGGCTGCTTCGTCGACAGCTGGCCAGCCAGCGTCGATCAAGGCCTGCTGGTGGCCCAGTTGCTGCCACAGCTCGTGGGAAATGTGCGGGGTGATCGGTGCCAGCAACAGGGTGACGGCTTCAAGGCCTTCCTGCAGCAGGGCGCGGTCCTGTTCGCTGGCCTGCGGGGCCTTTTCCAGCACGTTCATCACGGTCATCACCTGGGCGATGGCGGTGTTGAACTTGTGGAACTGGCCCACGTCGTTGCTGGCCTGCTTGATGGCTGCGTGGATGGCGCGGCGGATGACCTTCTGCGCGTCGTCCAGTGCTGTGACATCCAGTTTGCCCGGCAGGCCCTGGCTGACGTGAGCCTGAGCCAGGCGCCAGACGCGGCGCAGGAAGCGGCTGGCACCTTCGACGCCGGAGTCGGACCATTCCAGGCTCATGTCGGGCGGCGAGGCGAACATCATGAACAGGCGGCAGGTGTCGGCACCGTAGGCTTCGATCATCGACTGCGGGTCGACGCCGTTGTTCTTCGATTTCGACATCTTCTCGGTGCCGCCGATTTCCACCGGCAGGCCGTCGGTCTTCAGGCGAGCACCAATAATCTTGGCCTTGGCATCGCGCTCGATTTCGACATCGGCCGGGTTGAACCAGTCCTTGCCGCCGTTGCTGGCCACGCGGTAGTAGGTTTCGGCGACGACCATGCCCTGGGTCAGCAGGTTCTTGAACGGCTCGTTCGAAGTAACCAGGCCTTCGTCACGCATCAGCTTGTGGAAGAAGCGCGCGTACAGCAGGTGCAGGATCGCGTGCTCGATACCGCCGATGTACTGGTCGACCGGCAGCCAGTGGTTGGCGGCTTTCGGGTCTACCAGGCCCTTGTCGTAGTTCGGCGAAGCGTAGCGGGCGAAGTACCAGGACGACTCGACGAAGGTGTCCATGGTGTCGGTTTCGCGCTTGGCCGCAGTGCCGCATTTCGGGCAGGTGCACTCATAGAATTCCGGCATGCGCGCCAGCGGCGAGCCGGCGCCATCCGGCACCACGTTCTCGGGCAGGGTGACCGGCAGCTGGTCTTCCGGCACCGGCACGTCGCCGCAGGACGGGCAGTGGATGATCGGGATCGGGCAGCCCCAGTAGCGCTGGCGGCTGATACCCCAGTCACGCAGGCGGAACTGGGTACGCGACTTGCCCAGTTCCTTGCGGATCAGAGCGGCTTCGATGGCATCGAAGGCGCCGGCGAAGTCCAGGCCGTCGAACTCGGCGGAGTTGATCAGCTGGCCGTGCTCGCCATAGGCGGCCTGCCACTCGCTGCCCACTTCATCGCCCGCGCTGGTGCGCACCACGGCCTTGATCGGCAGGTTGTACTTGTGGGCGAACTCGAAGTCGCGCTCGTCGTGGGCCGGCACGGCCATCACGGCGCCATCGCCGTAGTGCATCAGCACGTAGTTGGCGACCCATACCGGCAGCTTCTCGCCGGTCAGCGGGTGCTCTACCAGCAGGGAAGTGGCCATGCCTTTCTTCTCCTGGGTGGCCATGTCGGCCTCGGCAACGCTGCCGCTCTTGCACTCGTCGATGAACGCCTGCAGCGCCGGGTTGCCCTGGGCCGCCTGGGTGGCCAGCGGGTGCTCGGCGGCGACGGCGACGTAGGTGGCGCCCATTAGCGTGTCGGGACGGGTGGTGAAGACCTTCAGGGTGCCTTCGTGGCCGATGGTGGCCTGGTCGTACGGGAACTGTACTTCCATGCCGCGCGACTTGCCGATCCAGTTGCGCTGCATGGTCTTGACCTGCTCAGGCCAGCCCGGCAGCTCGTCGAGGCTTTCCAGCAGCTCGTCGGCGTAGTCGGTGATGCGGAAGTAGTACATCGGGATTTCGCGCTTTTCGATCAGCGCGCCCGAACGCCAGCCACGGCCGTCGATGACCTGCTCGTTGGCCAGTACGGTCTGGTCTGCCGGGTCCCAGTTCACGGTACCGTTCTTGCGGTAGATGATGCCTTTCTCGAACAGGCGGGTGAACAGCCACTGCTCCCAACGGTAGTAGTCGGGTTTGCAGGTGGTGACTTCACGTGCCCAGTCGATGGCCAGACCCAGGCTCTTGAGCTGGGTCTTCATGTAGTCGATGTTTTCGTATGTCCACTTGGCCGGGGCGACGTTGTTTTTCATCGCCGCGTTTTCCGCGGGCATGCCGAATGCGTCCCAGCCCATCGGCTGCAGGACGTTCTTGCCCAGCATGCGCTGGTAACGGGCAATCACGTCGCCGATGGTGTAGTTGCGAACGTGGCCCATGTGTAGCTTGCCGCTCGGGTACGGGAACATCGATAGGCAATAGTAGGTGTCTTTGCCTGGCTGTTCGGTAACAGCGAACGATTGTTGCTCGTCCCAGAACTTCTGGGCGGCGGCTTCGATATCACGGGGCGTGTATTGTTCGTGCATGGCTACTTTTGGCTGAGAGAGAAGAGACCTTGTTCCAGGCAGCGGAACCTCGCTGCGTCCGGCACTCCGGTGTCGTTTAGAGTGAACGCCGTAGCATACAGCAGCGCTGCGCATCGTGGGAAACCTTCGTTGCGAATGGCCGCTGGTCGCAGCACCCGGCTGCTTTTCATGGCGCCGCTAAGCTCAGATGTGGGGGGAGATATTCTTTATCTTCAATTGAGGTGAACGGATGGGAGAGACGCAGCTACCCGCAATGAAACCGGAGCTTTACGAGCGCCTGATCGACCGGCTTGGCCTGGCACTGGAAGTGGCAAGGACCTCGGTACGATTGCGCGACGAGATGCCAGCCGAGCTGGAGTTGCGTGGCCTGAGCCACGCAGAGTTCGAAGTGATCAAGGCTTACCTGGAATCCCTCCCGGAGCGCCACAATGCCTCTGTCGGCAGTTACCCGCAAGCGGAGCCGACATCGGCCAAGATCCTCTGGCTCAAGGACAAGAAACGCCCCGCCAATCCGGCGAGATCCAGGACGCTGCCACATCGCTAGCCGTTCAGGACGCCAGGCGCGGGCTATCGCGCGCCGGTTCTTCACTATCACACAACTCACGATCGGCGCCGGCCGCACCCTTGTTGACCGGCGCCGATCCTTCTAGGCTGCACGCCTGCCAAGGAGGTGTGGCCGATGCCGATCCGATTCTTCATCAAACAATGGCTGATGCCGCCGGGCATCCTGTTTCTGCTGCTGCTTGCAGCGTGGTGGCTGCGTGCTCGACGGCCACGGTTGGCGGCGTTGTGCTTTGCCATGGGGCTTGGTGGCCTGTGGCTGATGAGTTTGCCGCTGGTGGTGCAGGAAACCGCGCATAGGCTGGAAAGCGAGCCTCCCTTGGCCGTAAACGACTGGACCGCGCTTGCGCGGCGGGCGGATGCCATTGTGGTGCTGGGCGCAGGGCGTGAGCGCGGCGATCCGGCCTGGGGCGGTAGCGACCAGCCCACGGCCACGGCTTTGGAGCGCATGCGTTTTGCTGCGCAGTTGGCCAAGGCGTCAGGCCTTCCGGTGCTGACCAGTGGTGGGTTGCACTATGGCACGCCGCCGAGCGAAGCGCGGTTGATGGCGGATCGCCTTCACGAAGACTTTGCTGTTGACGTGAAGTGGCGTGAAGAGGCCAGCCGCACGACCTGGGAAAATGCCCAGTTCACGGCCAAGGTGCTGCAGCCGTTGGGGATTCGTCGTGTGGTGGTGGTGACCCAGGCCTGGCACATGCAGCGCTCGCGCTGGAGCTTTGAGCAGGCGGGGTTCGAGGTGGTGCCGGCGCCGGTGGGGTTCCTGGGGCAGGATCATGCGCGGCCGTTTGGCGGGTTGCTGCCGGAGAGCCGGGCGATGTGGCAGAGCGGGCAGTTGTTTAATGAGGTGGTGGGGTTGGTGGGGTATCGGATTTTCTATTGAGCCTTGCACTGCCTGTACCGGCCTCTTTGCGGGCTTGCCCGCGAAGAGGCCGGTACAGGATAACTCAGACGGTTTTGGCGATGCGGCCTGCCAGCAATGCCCAGCCCAGCAGCAATGCACAGACAATCGCCAACGGCCACGAACGCCATTGCAGGTAAGGCGTCAGTTGCTGCATCGGCACCACCTCGCCATACAGCACCGCCTGCTGGAACTGCGGAATCTGCGTGATAATACGGCCAAACGGGTCGATCAGCGCGGTCACGCCGTTGTTGGTGGCGCGGATCATCCAGCGTCCGGCTTCAAGCGCGCGCATCTGCGCCATCTGCAGGTGCTGCAACGGGCCGATCGAGGTGCCGAACCAGGTGTCATTGCTGATGGTCAGCAGCAGGTCGCTGCGTGCCGCCAGGCCAGCAGCAAACTCGGGGTAGACCACTTCGTAGCAGATGTAAGGCGCAATCTGATAACCCTTGGCCTGCAGCAGTGGCTGGTCTTCCGGCCCGCGGGCGAAGTCCGACATGGGCAGGTTGAAGAACTCGATGGCGCCACGCAGCATGTCCTGCAACGGTACGTACTCGCCAAACGGCACCAGCTTCTGCTTGAGGTAGGTGCCGTCACCTTCACCGGTCACGGTGATGCCGTTGTAGTAGCGGCGCTGATGGTGCACCACTTCCCGCACGGGCACGCCGGTGATCAGCGCCGAATGCCGCTCGGCAGCAAAACGGCCCATCACGTCGATGTAGCCTTGGGCCTGGTCCTTGAGCACCGGCACCGCCGTTTCTGGCCACACCAGCAAATCCACGGGCTTTGAGCTGAAACTCAAGTCACGGTACAGGGCCAGTTGCGCGTCGATGTGCGCAGGGTCCCATTTCAGGTCTTGCTCGACGTTGCCCTGAATGGCCGCCACTTTCAACGGGTCACCTACCGGTTTGGTCCAGGCGTGGCCCTTGAGCGCCAGGCCCAGTGCCCATGGGGCCAACAACAGCAGGCAGCCCACGGCCAGGAACGAGGGGCGGGCACGCAGGCGGTGCAGGTTGCACAGCAGGGCAGCAGTGAGCGCCAGCGTGAAGGAAATCAGCCACACGCCGCCCAGCGGCGCCAGGCCGGCCAACGGGCCGTCCAGCTGGCTGTAGCCGGCGTAAAGCCAGGGGAAACCGGTCAGGAACCAGCCGCGAAAGGCCTCTTGCAGCAGCCACAGCGCCGCGAAGCACAGGGCATCGGCCAGCGGCGCTTCGTTGCGCCGTAGCCAGCGTGCCCACAGCCAGGTGGGCAAGGCAAAGAACCAGGCCAGCGCGGCGAAGAACGCCAGCAGCAGCAGAATCGCCAGCAGCGGCGAGGCGCCGCCGTAGGTGTTCATGCTGACGTAAATCCACCAGGTGCCGGCGCCATACAGGCCAAAACCGAACCACCAGCCACGCCACATGGCCTGGCGCGGGCTGAGCTCGCGCAGGCCAAGGTAGAGCATGGCGATGGACAACACGGCCAGCGGCCAGATGTCGAATGGCGCCAGGGCCAGGAGTGTGGAGGCACCGGCCGCCAGGGCCAGCAGGTTACCGGGCCAGCCGGGGCGGGTGATCCAACGCATGTTTGTCCTTAACGGGTGATCGGGGTCAGGCGCAGCAAGTGTATCCGCCGGCTGTCGGCGTTGAGAATACGGAACTTGTAAGACCCGATCTCGGTAGTTTCGTTGCGCTTGGGCAGGTGGCCGAAGGCGCTCATCACCAGGCCGCCGACCGTGTCGAACTCGTCATCGGAGAACTCGCTGTCGAAGAACTCGTTGAAGTTGTCGATCGGGGTAAGCGCCTTCACCAGGAAGTCACCGCTGGGCAGCGGTTTGATGTAGCTGTCTTCCTCGACGTCGTGCTCGTCCTCGATGTCGCCAACGATCTGCTCCAGCACGTCCTCGATGGTCACCAGGCCCGCCACACCGCCATATTCGTCGATGACGATGGCCATGTGGTTATGGTTGGCACGGAACTCGCGCAGCAACACGTTCAGGCGCTTGGACTCGGGCACGAAGGTGGCCGGACGCAGCAGATCCTTGATGTTGAAGCTGTCGCCGTTTTCCTTGAGGATCAGCGGCAGCAGGTCTTTGGCGAGCAGGATCCCGAGTACGTCGTCATGGCTTTCGCCGATTACCGGGTAGCGCGAGTGCGCGGCGTCGATCACCGCCGGCAGGAATTCGCGCGGCGACTGGCTGGCCTTGATGCTGATCATCTGCGAACGCGGGACCATGATGTCGCGAACCTGCAGGTCGGCGACCTGGATGGCGCCTTCGACGATGGTCAGTGCTTCGCTGTCCAGCAGCTTGTTCTGGTGGGCTTCGCGCAGCAGCTCAAGCAGCTCCTGGCGGTTTTTCGGCTCATGGGCAAAAGCCTGGGTCAGTTTACCCAGCCAGGACTTCTGCCCGTTGCTCGATCGATCTTCGCTCATGGCGGTTCTCGTGATCCTTCGTGTATCAGTGTGTGATTGAGTCGGTTTCATCTTCGGCATACGGGTCGGGGTGACCCAGTTCTGCCAGCAATTCCCGTTCCAGGCCTTCCATTTCCTCGGCTTCCTCATCCTCGATGTGGTCGTAACCGAGCAGGTGCAGGCAACCATGGATGACCAGGTGTGCCCAGTGCGCTTCGAGCGACTTGCCCTGTTCGGCCGCTTCACGCTCGACCACCGCCACGCAGATGACCAGGTCGCCCAGCAGCGGGATATCGAGCAGGTCGTCAGGCACGTCGGCCGGGAACGACAGCACGTTGGTCGCGTAGTCCTTGTGCCGGTAGGTGTGGTTCAGCTCGCGGCCTTCGGCTTCGTCGACCAGGCGAATGGTCATTTCCGAGTCGGCACTGCGCTGGCGCAGGGCCAGTTCGCACCAGCGGCGGAAGGCGGCGTCATCCGGGGCGGCAGCGTCCGTGGCCCGTTGAATATCAAGTTCAAGCATCTTTGCCGGGCGCCTCGGGCTTGGCCTGGCGGGCTTCGAAGCGGTCGTAGGCTTCGACAATGCGCTGCACCAGTGGGTGACGAACCACATCTTTGGGTTGGAAGTGGGTAAAGCTGATACCCGGAACGTCTTTCAGCACCTCGATGACGTGCGCCAGGCCCGACTTGGTGCCACGCGGCAGGTCGACCTGGGTGATGTCGCCGGTGATCACCGCCGTGGAGCCGAAGCCGATGCGGGTGAGGAACATCTTCATCTGTTCCAGCGTGGTGTTCTGGCTTTCGTCGAGGATGATGAAGCTGTTGTTCAGGGTGCGGCCACGCATGTAGGCCAGCGGGGCGATCTCGATCACCTGGCGCTCGATCAGCTTGGCCACGTGTTCGAAGCCGAGCATTTCGTACAGGGCGTCGTACAGCGGGCGCAGGTACGGGTCGATCTTCTGCGCCAGGTCGCCGGGCAGGAAGCCGAGTTTTTCGCCCGCCTCGACCGCCGGGCGTACCAGCAGGATACGGCGTACCTGTTCACGCTCAAGCGCGTCCACGGCGCAGGCCACGGCCAGGTAGGTCTTGCCGGTACCGGCCGGGCCGATGCCGAAGTTGATGTCGTTGGCCAGGATTTCCTTCACGTAGCGCTGCTGGTTGAGCCCGCGCGGGCGAATGTTGCCCTTGCGCGTACGCAGCGACACGCTGACCTCGTTGACGGCCGGGTTGTCGATGTTCTCGACGGCCGACTCCTGCAGGTACAGGTGTACGGTTTCCGGCGACAGGTCGGTGGCCTTGGTCTCGCGGTAGAGACGGCGCAGCAGCTGTTCGGCAGCGGAAGTGGTCTTGGGTTCGCCGATCAGTTCGAACTGATTGCCGCGGTTGCGGATTTCGATGGCCAGGCGCTGTTCGATCAGGCGCAGGTGCTCGTCGAACTGGCCGCACAGGTTGGCGAAACGGTGGGCCTCGAAGGGTTCGAGGATGAAACGATGGGGTTCTATGGGTGCGTTCAAGGTCGTTTTTAGCCGCTCGACGGCAATGGATGTGAACTCAAGAATAACCCTTGAATGGCAGTGGCGAAAGCACTGAAACGTTCAACGGTATGTAGGGCCGTTACAGCCGACACAGATCAGCAAACCTGTCTGCTATGATGCCCGCCTTTTCTTACGCATGTGTTATCCCGCCGAACATGAGCAAACGCGAACCTGCCATCTATAAAGTGATCTTCCTCAACCAGGGGCAGGTCTTCGAGATGTATGCCAAGCAGATCTACCAGAGCGACCTGTGGGGCTTTCTGGAAATCGAGGAGTTCGTGTTCGGCGAGCGCTCGCAACTGGTGGTGGACCCGAGTGAGGAAAAGCTCAAGAGCCAGTTCGAAGGGGTAGTCCGCAGTTTTGTGCCGATGCACTCGATCGTGCGCATCGATGAGGTGGAGCGCCTGGGCACGGCCAAGATCAGCGAAGCCAAGGGCGGCGGCAATGTCATGCCGTTCCCGATGCCGATGCCGGAAAGGTAAGCCTCAGGGGAGCGGCGAGAACGGCGTGCGCCCTTCGGCGTTCTGCAGTTCCAGCAGGTACTTGCGGAAGATCTGGCCGAGCACCTGAGTGGCGTGCTCAAGCTCGTCGCGGGGCATTTGCTCGGTCACTTCGTCGGCCATGTCCAGCGCATCTTCTGCGCCGTTGACGGCGGCCATCTTCAGCAGGATGTAGGCCTGCACGTTGTTGGCCTTGACCCCTTCGCCATGGAAGAACATGGCCCCCAGGCGGTACTGCGCGTCGGCGTGGCCTTGCAGCGAGGCCTTCTGAAACCAGTCCAGGGCTTTGTCGAGGTTTTTCGGCGTTTGCGTGTAGAAGTACTCGCCCAGTTCGAATTGCGCCTGGGCATCCCCTGCGGTTGCCGTCTGCTCGCAGGCCTTGAGGGCGTTTGCCAGGTCTTCAGGCTGAACGTTCAAGGTGCAGCGGCCCGTCGCCGGAATGAGCAACGAGTTACCGCCCTCCGCCAGGGCCAGCAGGGGCTGAAGAAGCAACAGGCAGCCCAGGGTCAGGGCGCGGCCGGTGCGGTTCATGGGGATCGACTTACCTCTGCAAAGCTGCGGCCAATGTCTCTGGTGGCACATTATGGGATAAGCAGCGCCAACCTTACAAAGTTTTACTCGAATTTCTGCTTGGTTGGGGAAGTCAGCTGATTGTGCGGGGGTAATTATTTCCTGTGCCGGCCTCTTTGCGGGCAAGTCGGGGCGCCGAACCGCCGCTCCCACCGAGGCCGGTGCAGGCTAACCATTATTTCAGGGCTGCGAAGGCCTTTTCAGCCGCATCCAGGGTGATCTGCAACTCTTTGTCGCCATGGGCGATGGAGGTGAAGCCTGCCTCGAATGCGCTTGGTGCCAGGTACACGCCACCGTCCAGCATCAAATGGAAGAAGCGCTTAAAGCGCTCGGCATCGCTGGCCATCACGTCTTCGAAGGTGACGATGTCGTCGGCACCGCTGAAGTACAGGCCGAACATGGCGCCGGCCTGGGTGGTGACGAACGGTATGCCCGCGGCATCGGCGCGCTGTTGCAGGCCGTCGAGCATGCGGCTGGTGTAGTCGGTCAGCTCGGCGTGGAAGCCCGGACGGCTGATCAGCTTCAGCGTGGTCAGGCCGGCGGCCATGGCCAGCGGGTTGCCCGACAGGGTGCCGGCCTGGTAGACCGGGCCGAGCGGGGCGATGCAGCCCATGATTTCACGCTTGCCACCGAAGCAGCCGACCGGCATGCCGCCACCGACGATCTTGCCGAAGGTGGACAGGTCCGGCTTGATGCCGTAGTGGCCCTGGGCGCCGCCCAGGGAAACGCGGAAGCCGGTCATCACTTCGTCGAAGATCAGTACCACGCCGTGCTTGTCGCACTGCTCGCGCAGGCCTTCGAGGAAGCCCGGTGCCGGCGGTACGCAGTTCATGTTGCCGGCCACCGGCTCGACGATGATGCAGGCCACGGTCTGGCCGACGTCGGCCAGGGTCTTCTCGACGGCGGCGATGTCGTTGAACGGCAGGGTCAGGGTGTGCTTGGCGAAGTCAGCCGGTACGCCCGCCGAGCTTGGCACGCCCTGGGTCAGCAGGCCGGAACCGGCTTTTACCAGCAGGCTGTCGGAGTGGCCGTGGTAGCAGCCTTCGAACTTGATGATGGCATCACGGCCGGTGTAGCCACGGGCCAGGCGGATGGCGCTCATGGTGGCTTCGGTGCCCGAGCTGACCATGCGCACCATTTCCATGGACGGCACCAGCGAGCAGACCAGGTCGGCCATGTCGGTTTCCATGGCGGTCGGTGCGCCATAGGACAGGCCGTGCTCCAGCTGCTTGCGCACCGAGTTCAGCACGTCCGGGTGGCCGTGGCCGAGGATCATCGGGCCCCAGGAACCGACATAGTCGACGTAGCGCTTGTCGTCCTCGTCAACAACGTAGGCGCCTTCGGCATGCTTGAAGAACAGCGGCGTGCCGCCCACGCTTTTGAAAGCGCGCACTGGCGAGTTGACGCCACCGGGGATGTGCTTCTGGGCTTTGGCGAACAGGTCTTCGGAACGGGACATGAAAGTTCTCTCGAAATCAGGATGCGAACAAGGCGTTGAAGGCGCGGGCGCGGCGGGTAACTTCCTGCGCGCTGTCGGCACCGAACAGGCCGTGGATCACCGCCAGCAGGTCGGCGCCGTGCGCGACCAGCGGGGCGGCGTTGTCGAGGGTGATGCCGCCGATCACCGCGATCGGCAGTTTCACCTGGGCGCGTGCCTGCTCCAGCAGTTGGACGTTGGCAGCGGGCGCACCCGGCTTGGTGACGGAATTGAAGAAGCGGCCGAAGGCCACGTAGCTGGCCCCTTCGCTGGCGGCCTGGGCGGCGAGGTCGAGGCTGGCGTGGCAGGTTGAGCCGATGATCGCCTGGCGGCCGAGCAGGGCACGGGCCGGGGTCAGCGGGCCATCGGTCTGCCCCAGGTGTACGCCGACGCCCAGGCGTGCGGCCAGTTCGGCGTCGTCGTTGATGAGCAGTTGAGTGCCGTAGCGCTCGCAGAGCTTCATCAGCCCTTCGGCTTCGCGCAGGCGGCGCGCTGCATCGTCGCTTTTGTCGCGGTACTGCAGCAGGCACACGCCGCCTTCCAGTGCCGCCTCGACATGGGACAGGAAACGGCCGGCGAGCAGCTGGCTGTCGGTGATGGCGTACAGACCGCGTAGCTTCATGGAAGGCCTCGTATCAGGAGCAGAAGTCCAGGGGCAGGCGGCGCGGCACGTACTGGCCTTTGCCCAGCTGTTCGGCGTCACGCAGGGTGCGCCAGGTGTAGTCCAGTGCGCTGCGTACGGCGCTTTCCAGTTGCTCGCCAAGGGCCAGGCGGCCGGCCAGCGCGCTGGCCAGGGTACAGCCCGAGCCGTGATAGCTGCCCGGCAGGCGCTGGCAGGTCCAGGTGTGGTGCTTGCCGTCCTGGGTGTACAGGCGGTTGTGGATTTCGTCTTCGTCGCCGTGACCGCCGGTAATCAGCAGGTGTCTACAGAACGGCAAGAGTTTCTCGGCACACTCGTCGGCGGTGCCTTCGGGCAGTTCGGCGAGGATGCGTGCCTCAGGCAGGTTTGGCGTGGCGATGGTCGCCAGTGGCAGCAGGCGCTCGCGCAGGGCGTAGCCCACTTCGTCCTTGCCCAGGCGGCCACCGCCGCCGGCACGCAGCACCGGGTCGCACACCAGCGGCAGGTGTGGATGGGCAGCCAGCAGCTCGGCCACGGTGTCGACCATCTCGATCGAGCCGAGCATGCCCAGCTTGACGGCGGCCACCGTGGAGTCGGCCAGCACGGCATTGGCCTGGGCCAGTACCCACTCGCGGTCGAGCACGCGGAAGTCGGAAACGTTGACGGTATCCTGCACGGTCAGGGCGGTCACGGCGGGCGCAGCGTGACAGCCTTGGGCGATCAGGGCTTCGATATCTGCCTGCAAGCCGGCGCCGCCACTTGGGTCGTGGCCGGAGAGACAGAGGACAACGGGGCGGGAGCTGTAGGTATTCATGGTCGGCGAGCTTACCACCAAACCTGTTTGGGCGGATCGTCCGACAAACGAGTTTTGTTGATCGAACGGTCAGAATTATTTGTTTAGATCTTTTGAAAGCATTGATTTAGAGCCTTCTCTTTGATTTTTGATATGGCCGATTGCCAGGTTGCGAAGCTATGCTAGAGTGCTCGGATAACTCGACAAACGGGTTCTGCAGGATCACGTCGTCTCAAACGGATGGGAGGCAACCGCGACGCGACCGAGCAGGCCATGCTGGGGCTGTATGCGCTATTTGCTGATTGTGCTTCTGGGCTTGCTGCCCGTGCTGGCTGGAGCGGTCGATTTCGACAGCGCTACGCAGCACCTTCCATTGGGCAAGGCCATGCAGGTGTATGAAGACCTCGATGGCAGCGCCAGCATCGCCCAGGTCAGTGCCCCCGGGTTTGCCAAACATTTCCGCCCCCACGATAAAGACGTGCTGAATGCCGGTTACTCCACCTCGGTGTTCTGGCTCAAGGTCGAGCTGCGCCCGGTTGCCGCGCCCGGCGCTGCCCCACGGCAGTGGCTACTGGAGCTGGCTTACCCGCCGCTGGACCACCTGGAGCTGTATTTGCCTGATAGCGGCGGTGTCTACCGCCTGGCGCAGCGCACCGGCGATGCCTTGCCCTACAACAGCCGGCAGATCCGGCAGAACAACTACCTGTTCGAACTGCAGTTGCCGCCAGGCGAGGTGACTACTGCCTACCTGCGCCTGCACAGCCAGGGCTCGGTGCAGGCACCGCTGGCGCTGTGGTCCCCTGAAGCCTACATGGAAGAGCAGCCCACGCGCCTGTATGTGCTGGGGATGATCTACGGCGTGTTGTTGGTGATGCTGGTGTACAACCTGTTCATCTACCTCAGTGTGCGGGACGTCAGCTACCTCTATTACATCCTGTACATCGCCTCGTTCGGTTTCTATCAGGTGTCGGTGAACGGTGCGGGTGTCGCTTATTTCTGGCCGGACAGCCCCTGGTGGGCGAATGCCTCGACACCACTGTTCATCGGTGCGGCAGGCTTGTTCGGTTGCCAGTTTGCCCGGCATTTCCTGCAATTGGGCAACATCAGCCGCGGCTTTGACCGTTTGCTGCAAGTGCTGATGCTGGCTGGCGCGCTGGTCATGGTAATGGCGGTGAGCGTGCCCTATGGCATTGCCCTGCGCATGGCCACGCTGCTGGCCTTGCTGTTTACCGTGAGCATCTTCAGTGCGGGGCTGTACGCCTGGTGGCGGGGCTTGCGCGTGGCGCGCTGGTTCATCATCGCCTGGACGGCCTTCCTGCTCGGCGGCCTGGTCAACACCCTGATGGTGCTGGGCTACCTGCCGAACCTGTTCATCACCATGTATGCCAGCCAGCTGGGTTCGGCGCTGGAGGTGGCACTGCTGTCGCTGGCGCTGGCCGACCGCATCAACAGCCTGCGCGAGCAGCAGGCGCAAACCTTGCGCGAATCCGGACGTACGCTGGAGCAGTTGAACCTGCAACTGGCCAGAAGCAACCGGTTGAAGGATGAGTTTCTGGCCAGTGTGACCCACGAACTGCGCACCCCGATGAATGGCGTGATCGGCTCGCTGGAACTGATGCACACCCTGCCGATGGAGGCCGAGATGGCCCAGTATCACCGCACGGCGGTGGGGTCTGCGCAGGGGATGATGGACATGGTCGATGCCATTCTCACCTTGTCTGAATTGCAGGCCGGCCGCCTACGTGCGCAGCCGGCGCCGTTCAGCCTGCGCACGCTGTTGCAGGGTTTGCGCGCCGGTTATGCCGGGCAGGCCTTGGGCAAGGGCTTGTACCTGAGCCTGGATATCCCGGCTGACCTGCCGGATGCGCTGGAGGGCGATGGAGAGAAATTGGCCCGCTGCCTTGGCTGTCTGGTGGAGAACGGGTTGAAGTTCACCCACCAGGGCGGGGTGATGATCCAGGTGCGCGGGCGCCGGGTAGGGCCGGGGGATCTGGCGTTGACCTTTACGGTCAGTGACAGCGGGATTGGTTTTGATGACCTTGAGCAGTCGACCCTGTACCAGCGGTTCTTCCAGGTGGATGGGTCGATGACCCGGCGCTATGGCGGGTTGGGGATTGGCTTGTCGATCTGCCGGCAGATGGGGGAATTGCTGGGCGCGCGGTTGGCGCATGAGTCGACGCGTGGGTTGGGGAGCCGGTTCGAGTTGAGCTTGAACATGGCGATTTCGCAGGTGCAGATGAGCCCGAGCATCCTGCAGGCGCGGCGTTCGCTTTGAAGGTGTGGGATTGGGGCAGGGCGGACACCTGTCAGCCCTGACACATCCTCAAATCATGCCCCCACCCCACGTTTCGTCATTAATGCCCCTTTGACTCCCCCGCAACCAGTGCTTCACTGGGTCTCTCAAGCCTACCCGGATCCAGGAGCCCCCGATGAACCTGCACCAGTACGCTGAAACCCACGAAGTCACCAACCAGCCTCCGCCCCTCGACGGCGTCAACCTCTACCGCCTCGACCTGCCGCTGCAGGAATGGTCCCGGCGTTTCGGCGCAGGCTGGGCCGAGTTGCGGATCGACGCCTACGGTGCCCTGGCTGGCGGCCCGCTGATGCAGGCCGGTTTCCTGGCCAACGCACACAAACCCGAATTCGTCAGCCACGACCGCTATGGTCATCGCATCGACCTGGTCGAGTTCCACCCCGCCTACCACGAGCTGATGCGCACCGCCGTCGAACACGGCCTGCCTTCTTTGCCCTGGGCCGAGCCCCGTGCTGGCGCCCATGTGGCACGGGCTTCCATGACCTACCTGCACAGCCAGGCCGAGGCCGGGACCGGCTGCCCGCTGACCATGACCTTCGCCGCCGTGCCGGCGTTGCGCCTGCAACCCGAGCTGGCCGAGTACTGGCTGCCGAAAATCCTGGCTTGCGAATATGACCCTCGCAACATCGGCGACCGGCACAAGGCCGGGGTTACCCTGGGCATGGCCATGACCGAGAAGCAGGGCGGCACCGATGTGCGCGCCAATACCACGCGGGCCTATCCGGTGGGCGCAGCCGGCCCGGGTCAGGCCTACGAGCTGGTGGGGCACAAGTGGTTCTGCTCGGCGCCCATGTGTGATGCCTTCCTGACTTTGGCCCAGACCGAAAAGGGCCTGAGCTGCTTCCTGCTGCCGCGCCATCGGCCGGACGACAACCGCAACCAGTTCTATATCCAGCGGCTGAAGAACAAGCTGGGCAACAGCTCCAACGCCTCCAGCGAAGTGGAGTTCCGGGGGGCACTGGCGTGGATGATTGGCGAGGAAGGGCGGGGCGTGCCGACCATCATCGAGATGGTGGCCATGACCCGGTTCGACTGCATGGTCGGCTCCAGCGCCTTGATGCGCCAGGCGCTGACTCAGGCGGCTCACCACTGCGCGCACCGCAAGGTCGGTGGCCGGGTATTGAACGAACAACCGCTGATGCAGAACGTGCTGGCCGACCTGGCGCTGGAAAGCGAGGCCGCGCTGGCCCTGAGCCTGCGCATGGGGCAGGCGCTGGAGCAGCTCGACGACCCGCAGCAGGCGCATTTCGCCCGGCTGGTCACGGCCGTAGGCAAGTACTGGATCTGCAAGCGAGCGCCGGCCATGATCAACGAGGCAGCCGAATGCCTGGGCGGTGCGGGTTATGTGGAGGACAGCATCCTGCCGCGGCTGTACCGCGAAGCACCGGTCAACTCGACCTGGGAAGGCTCGGGCAATGTGCAATGCCTGGATGTGTTGCGGGCGTTGTCCAAGGAGCCGGGCGTGCTGGACGCGTTGTTTGCCGAGTTGGGTGATGGGCATGGTGACCCACGGTTGGCCGCGCACATCGGTAGCCTCAAGGGGGCGTTTGCCGACACGGGCGACCTGCAGTACCGGGCGCGGCAGTTGACTGAGGACATTGCCCTGGCGTTGCAGGCCAAGCTGTTGCTGGAGGCAGGGAATGCGGTGGTGAGTGATGCCTTTATCGGTAGCCGGCTGGCGGGGAGCGGCCGGGTGTACGGAGCGTTACCACGGGGTGTAGATGTCGAGGCTCTGGTTACAAGGGCTACGCCCACCTGGCCGCTGTAGGAGCGGACGTGCCCGCGAATGCATGCAACACCGATCAATGGGGATGTTTTTACCCAAGAAGGCAGGCAAGATGGTTCACATGCATGTCCAGACAGGAAGCACAGTGTGAGCCACGCTTTTGTAGTCGTTGATACTCCCGAACAGGCCGTCGACCGTCTGGCGGCCTTGCATGAACAGGCCACCGGGGCCCTGAGCCAGGCCCTCAAGCGTTACTTGAAGGACCGTACCGAGCCGGGCGCCGATGAGCGGGACCTGTTCCGCTACCCGGCACTGCGCCTGACCTACCACAGCCACGGCGAAGTGGCCGCCACCACGCGGGCCTATGCCAAGGTCCAGGTGGCCGGCACCTACAGCGTTACCGTCACCCAGCCAGCCGCGTTCCGTAGCTACCTGCTGGAGCAACTGCGCCCATTGATGCACGACTACACCGTCACGGTAGAGGTCGGCGTCAGCGAACAGAACATTCCTTACCCCTACGTGGTCGACCAGGGCGACGAGCTGGCCGGTAGCGGTATTACCGCCGCGCAACTGGCGCGGGTGTTCCCCAGCACCGACCTTTCGGCCGCCACCGACAACATCGCCGATGGCCTGTACGACTGGGACCGTGCCGAAATTTTTCCGCTGGCGCTGTTCGACGCCGCCCGCGTCGACTTCTCGCTGCGCCGCCTGGTGCACTACACCGGCAGCGACTGGCGCCATGTGCAGCCATGGATCCTGCTGACCAACTACCACCGTTATGTTGATCAGTTCATCAGCCATGGCCTGGAGCAGCTGCGTGACGACCCGCGTTTCGTGCGCATGGTGCTGCCGGGCAATGTGGTGATCGAAAAGGGCATGGACCACGGTGAAACCCAGGCGCTGGTAGCCAGCGTGATCTGGCACCGCTACCAGATGCCGGCCTACCACCTGATCGCCGCCGATGGCGACGGCGTTACCTTGGTCAACATCGGTGTCGGCCCGTCCAACGCCAAGAACATCACCGACCATCTGGCCGTGCTGCGCCCACACTGCTGGCTGATGATCGGCCACTGCGGCGGCCTGCGGCAGTCGCAAACCATCGGCGACTATGTGCTGGCGCACGCCTACATGCGCCGTGACGGCATTCTCGACCGGGTGGTACCGCCGAACATCCCGATCCCGGCCCTGGCCGAAGTGCAACTGGCCTTGCAGGAAGCCGCAGCCCAGGTCACCGGTGAGCGTGGCGAGCAGTTGAAGAAGCGCCTGCGCACCGGCACCGTGCTGACCTACGACGACCGCAACTGGGAGTTGCGCTGGGCTCAGGAACGCCCGCTCATCAACCTGTCGCGTGCCGTGGCGGTAGACATGGAAAGTGGCACCATTGCCGCCCAAGGGTATCGCTTGCGCGTGCCGTACGGCACCTTGCTGTGTGTGTCCGACAAGCCGCTGCACAGCGAGATCAAGCTGCCGGGTTCTGCCAACGCCTTCTATAACCGGGCGGTCAGCCAACACCTGAAGATCGGTATCGCCGCCCTCGACTTGCTGCGCACCGAGCTCAACTCGCTGCACTCGCGTAAACTGCGCAGCTTCGATGAGCCGCCGTTCCGCTGAGGATCCATGTCACTGCCACCCCGTAACAAGCCGCGCCGTCCCGAGGCGCGGCCTGCCACCGGCCCACGCCGCCAGCCCAAGGCGCCACCCGCCGAGCCGCGCCTGATCCTGTTCAACAAACCGTTCGACGTGCTGACCCAGTTCAGTGACGGCGACGGGCGGGCGACGCTCAAGGACTTCATCGACATCCCGGGCGTGTACCCGGCCGGGCGGCTGGACCGCGACAGTGAAGGCTTGCTGTTGCTCACCAACGATGGCGGGCTGCAGGCGCGCATTGCCGACCCCAAGCACAAGCTGGCCAAAACGTACTGGGTGCAAGTGGAGGGTGAACCGAGCGACGAGCAGTTGCAGCGCTTGCGTGATGGCGTGGAGCTGAACGATGGGCCTACCTTGCCCGCCGAGGCACGGCGGCTGGACGAACCCGAACTGTGGCCGCGCAACCCGCCGGTACGGTTTCGCAAGAGCGTGCCGACCAGCTGGCTAGAGCTGGTGATACGCGAAGGGCGTAACCGTCAGGTGCGGCGGATGACGGCGGCGGTGGGGCTGCCGACCTTGCGCCTGGTGCGGGTACGGATCGGGGATTGGGCGCTGGATGGGCTGGAGCAAGGCTGCTGGCGCGAGGTCCCGGCGAAATTGCAGCGCTAGCAGGAGCGCAAAGCGCTCCCGGCATTCCTGAGCCTTAGACCCCTTCCAGAAACCCCACCACCACGCTCTTGATGATAAAGGCCAACACCCCTAGCCCCAACACGAAGAACAGGATCAACGTACCGAACTTGCCTGCCTTGGACTTTTTCGCAAGGTCCCAGACGATGAAACCCATGAAACCGATCAGCACGGTGACCAGGATGATCATCATCCATTCTTCTAATACGGCGGGATCCATCGGTGTTCTCCAGGCAGTCTGAGCAGCCGATCATACGCCGGCTGCCATGGGCAATTAACGCAGGTGGGTCAATGGCATCTCGGTACTGGCCAGCACCTGGTTGAGCACGAAACTCGAACGCACGCTGGTAACACCTTCGATACGGGTCAGGCTGCCTAGAAGCAGTTTCTGGTAGTGGTCCATGTCGGGTACCACCACTTTAAGCTGATAGTCGGCATCCATGCCGGTGACCAGGCTGCATTCGAGCACCTGTGGCAGGTTGCGGATGGCCGCCTCGAAGGTTTCGAAGCGCTCCGGGGTGTGGCGGTCCATGCCGATCAGCACGTAGGCGGTCAGGCTCAGGCCCAGCTTTTTGCGGTCGAGCAGGGCCACCTGGCGCGAGATGTAGCCGTCGTCCTCCAGTTGCTTGACCCGACGCGAGCATGGCGAAGGTGACAGGCCGATGCGTTCGGCCAGCTCCTGGTTGGAAATGCGCGCATCGCGCTGCAATTCGGCGAGGATGCTCAGGTCGTAGCGGTCAAGTTTGCTCATGGCATTTGCCCTTTTCTGTTCGTATTGCGGCGAATTATCAATCCAGGGTGAAAAATTGCGCAAGTGCTATTTATCCAAGCAATCTTCGCAATCCTCTGCCGCAACCTGTCCGGTATCTTTATCACCAGAATCACTGCCCGGACATCAGTCCACGGCGACGCGCCCTAGGCGGGCGGTCGCGGCCAGCCATCCAACAGGATCTGCAGGCCCCCGGGCTACACACCCTCCAGAAGAAGGTGTGAGGTGAGCCGGCGCCACAAGTGCCGAGCACGGACGACAATTCCTGAAGGGAGGCCCTGCGGCCTCCCTTTTTTCATGTCTGGAAATTTAATTGGCCTGTGTGACGGGCGCGGTAGACTGGCTGTGGTTGCAGTATTTTCTACCGAGAGGAATACCATGAAGTCGCGCATCTGGCAGTTGGCAGGTGTTGGTTTGCTGGGTTTGAGCATCAGCCTCGGGGCACTGGCCGAAGGGCCGGGCGAAGGGCATGGCGAACGCGGCCAGCAGATGCAAGGCGAGGGCGGGCCAGGCCGCTCGCTCAACTCGCGCGATGAAGTGCGCCAGACCCAGCCGCCGCGCCAGGGTTATTACCAGGACATTCCCCATCGCCATGGCGACGACCACCACTGGCAAGCCGGTGGCCCACGGCCCGGCGGTGACTGGCAGGGGCGCCCGGATGGCCATGGCAATGGCTGGGGGCCTGGGCCGCAGTATCGCCCGGGCCACACCATTGATCATTTGCCCGACCGTTACTGGAAGGTGCCCTATCGTGGCGCGGATTACTTCTATTCCGGTGGCTACTGGTACCGCCCACACGGTGGCAGTTACATCGTAGTGGCTCCGCCCTACGGCGTACGGGTCAGTTACCTGCCTTCCTATGCGCGTGAGGTCTGGCTGGGAGGGGCGCTGTTCTTCCTGGTGGCCGATACCTATTACCAGTACCTGGCGGACAGCCAGGAGTACGTGGTGGTCAACCCGCCGGTCGGCGTACCGGCGCCCGTGCCGGTGGCACCGGCAAACGGCGGCTATGACGTGGTGGCTTACCCGATGTATGGGCAGGGGCAACAGCAGCAGGACCAGGACCGCTACCAGTGCCATCGTTGGGCGGTGAGCCAGTCTGGCTTCGACCCCGCGACGGCGACGTATGCGCCACCTGCCAATGTGCTGGACAACTACCGGCGGGCGCTGGGGGCTTGCTTCAGTGGGCGAGGCTACAGCATCAACTGATCGCTATACCGGGTCTGCGTGCACCATCACATCCGCCTGTGGGTAACGCTGGCGGATTACCTTTGATGCCTCAACGCACAACCCGTGCGCTTCATGTAGCGGCAACTGCCCCGGCAGCTCCAGGTGCAATTGCACAAACCACTGGTTGCCCGATACCCGCGTGCGCAAGTCGTGCACGCCTTTCACGCCGGGAATGGCCAGTACCAGTGCGGCCATGCCTTCACCAACATCGCCGGGCAGTTCCTTGTCCATCAGGGTCGCCGTACTTTCGCGGGCAATCTGCAGCGCGCTCCAGAGGATGTAGCAGGCTATGCCAAGGCCGAACAGCGCATCCAGTTGCGGCCAGCCAAAACGCGCCAGCAACAGGGCCAACAGGATGCTGCCGTTCAGCAGCAGGTCCGAGCGGTAGTGCAGGGAGTCGGCCCGCACGGCGGTGGAGCCGGTCAGGCGAATGACCTTGCGCTGCAATGCCAGCAGGGCAAGGGTCAGCACCAGTGACAGCAGCATCACGGCAATGCCGATACCGGTATCGCCCAAGGGTTGCGGGGTGTGAAGGCGTTCGGCTGCCTGCACGCCTATCAGCACCGCACTGACGGCGATGAACAGCGCCTGCGCCATGCCTGCCAGCGCTTCGGCTTTGCCGTGGCCAAAGCGGTGGTCGTCGTCGGCCGGTCGCAGGGCGTAATGCACGGCCAGCAAGTTGAGAAACGAGGCAACGGCATCCAGTGCCGAGTCGGTCAGCCCGGCCAGCAGGCTCACCGAGCCGCTCAGCCACCAGGCCAGGGCCTTGCTCAGTACAAGGATACTGGCCACCGCCAGTGATGCGCGGGTGGCCAGGCGTAGCAGGCGCTGGTGTTCAGCTGGGGTGATCATCCGTGGTCAATGTCCGTGTGGGTTTCAGGCTGCCGGCACCAGGCCAAGGCTGGCCAGTTGCTCGACGCTGCCGCGGTGCTGGATCAGCCTCGGGTCGTTCAGCGGCAGGCGTTGGCCCAGCTCGCTTTCAAGAATGGCCTGCAACTTCAGGTTGTCGACCTTGCCGTCGGGGCTGACGGCTTCTTGCAGTTTGGCCGGGTCGACCTGGGCGGTGCGGCCACCCGGGTAGTAGATGGCGCCCGTGGCGAAGTCGATGCCGAAGGCGATCAGGCCCGGGATCACGTAGAACAGGATGCCAATGGCGTCCATTGCGGCAACCACAGGGTCGATCTTGCCGCCGATCTGGCCGCGCCGGTCTGGATAGAAAATGGTGCCGCAGGCCGTCAGTTGGGTCAGCAGGGTGGCGATGAGGGCGCCACCGATGACGCGGGTCGAGATGCGCATGTAAATCTCCGAGAAGGTATTCAGCAGGGCAAGCGAAGCGCCTGCGCCTGAAGCTTAAGACCATGATAGAGCAGGCTGGGTTCGCCGTTATACTCGCGAGACTGTTCGAGGACCACCATGATTTCATTACCGATCGATGCCGTCTTGCCCGCCTTGCGCCAAGCCCTGGAAAAACGTGACGAAGCGGTGCTTGAAGCACCACCAGGCGCCGGCAAGACCACCCGCGTGCCGCTGGCGCTGCTGAACGAGCCGTGGCTGGCCGGGCAGACCATTCTCATGCTTGAACCCCGGCGTCTGGCGGCGCGAGCGGCCGCCGAAAGGCTGGCCAGCGAACTGGGCGAGCAGGTGGGCCAGACCGTCGGTTATCGCATTCGCCTGGACAGCAAGGTCGGGCCGAACACCCGCATCGAAGTGGTAACCGAAGGTATCCTCACTCGCCGCCTTCAGGCCGACCCGGCGCTGGAAGGCGTAGGCTTGCTGATCTTCGATGAGTTTCATGAGCGCAGCCTGGACGCCGACCTGGCCCTGGCGCTGAGCCTTAATGGCCGCGAACTGCTGCGTGATGACCCGCCGCTGAAAATGCTGCTGATGTCTGCCACCCTGGAGGGCGAGCGGCTGTCGCGGTTGCTGGGCGATGCCCCGGTGGTCCGCAGTGAAGGGCGCATGCACCCGGTGGACATCCGCTGGGGGCGGCCGTTTCAGCCGGGCGAATTCATCGAGCCACGGGTGGTGGACAGCGTGTTGCAGGCGCTGGCCGACCAGGCTGGCAGCGTGCTGGTATTCCTGCCCGGCCAGGCGGAGATCCGCCGGGTGCACCAAAGCCTTCAGGAGGCGCTGGGTGAGCGCCCCGAGATCCTGTTGTGCCCGCTGCACGGCGAACTCGACCTCAATGCCCAGCGCGCCGCCATCGACCCGGCGCCCAAGGGCCTGCGCAAGGTGGTGCTGGCGACTAACATCGCCGAGACCAGCCTGACCATCGACGGCGTGCGTGTGGTGATCGACGCAGGCCTGGCCCGCGTGCCGCGCTTCGACCCCGGCAGCGGCATGACCCGCCTGGACACCCAGCGCATTTCCCGCGCCAGTGCCACCCAGCGCGCCGGGCGTGCCGGCCGCCTGGAGCCTGGTGTCTGCTACCGCCTGTGGTCCGAGGCCCAGCATGACCAGCTGGCCGCCTACGGCAGTGCCGAGATCCTTCAGGCCGACCTGGCCGGCCTGGCCCTGCAACTGGCGCGCTGGGGCGTTACCCCCGAGCAACTGTGCTGGCTCGACCAGCCGCCGCCTGCTGCATTCGCCCAGGCCCAGGACCTGCTGGCGCGGCTCAATGCTTTCAAGCCCGGCAGCCGCGACAGCCTCAGCGAACATGGCCAGGCCATGGCCGAACTGCCAGCTCATCCACGCATCGCGCATTTGTTGCTACGGGGCCAGAACCTGGGCCTGGCACAGATGGCGTGCGATGTGGCTGCGTTGCTGGGGGAGCGGGATATCCAGCGGGGCGGTGGCGCCGACTTGCACAGCCGGCTGGCGCTGGTGAGCGGCGAGAGCAAGGCTGCGCGTAGTGGCCAGGGCGGCGTGCAGCGTGCCCGCCAGCTGGCTCGCCAGTACCGCGGCCTGCTGCGTGGCAAGCCTGGGGCTGCGGTCGCCGACCCCGAACACCCGCGTTGGCTGGGCGCGCTGCTGGCGCTGGCCTACCCCGACCGTGTCGCCCAGCAGCGCCGCGAGGGCGGTGCGGAGTACCGGCTGGCCAATGGCCGTGCAGCGCTGTTCGCGGAGGTCGATGCATTGATGAAATGCCCATGGTTGGTGATCGCCGACCTGGGGAGCCGCCAAGGGCAGCGCGAAGAGCGGATTTACCTGGCTGCCGAGTTCGATCCAGCCTTGCTTGAGGGTGTGCTGGCCGAGCAGGTCGAGCGGGTCGACATCCTGGATTGGGACGAGCGCGAGCAGGTGTTGCGCGCAGAGCGTCAGGTCAAGGTTGGTGAACTGGTGCTCAGCCGTGAGCCGCTGCCGGGGCTGGATGATGACGCCAGGGCAAGGGCCCTGCTTGGCCTGGTCCGGCGTAAAGGCCTGAATCTGCTGACCTGGACCCCGGAGTTGCGCCAGTGGCAGGCACGGGTGGCACTGCTGCGTCAGCTCGACGTGGAAAAGACGGGCAACAGCGAGTGGCCCGACCTGGGGGACGAGGCGTTGCTCGCCAGCCTGGAAGACTGGCTGCAGCCTTATCTGGGCAAGGTATCGCGCCTTAGCCACTTCGCCGCACTGGACCTGCCGTCGATGCTGCGTAACCTGTTGCCCTGGCCGCTGCCACAGCGGCTGGAAGAACAGGCACCTGCGCACCTGGCCGTGCCTTCCGGCTCCCACATTCGGCTGGACTACAGTGAAAACCCGCCGATTCTCGCCGTGCGCCTGCAAGAGCTGTTCGGCCTTGCCGATACCCCACGCATTGCCAATGGCCGCCAGCAGGTCAAGCTGCACCTGCTGTCACCGGCCCGCCGCCCGGTGCAGGTGACCCAGGACTTGGCCAATTTCTGGCGTACGACTTATGCCGAGGTGAAGAAGGACCTGAAAGGGCGCTATCCAAAGCATTATTGGCCAGATGACCCGCTGGTGGCCGAGGCCACCGCGCGGGCCAAGCCTCGCGGAACCTGAAGGCCTGGTTGACTGCGGTCAGCCAATCGGTTTGAGAAGGAACGTAAGTACCACACCTTGCTCTACGTTCAGCAGCGCCACAAGGTCTCCGTTGATGTGGGGTTCATCCATGATGCCCCCCACCCGGTAGCCTCGATGGTCGCGCAGATGGCAAACCAGGCCTTCCTCGGTCAATTGCAGCGGTTCGATTTTCCAGTCGTCGGTGACTTGGGCAAACCAGTAGAAACCCAGGTAGCCATTGAGGCTTACACCCAGCTTTTTGGTCTCTGGGCGCCCTGGAATGCTGATGTGGTAGTGCAGGCGGTTTTCGCTGCCTGACTGGTAATGAAAGTCCATCGTCGGCGAGTCGTGGTTGCCGCCGGCCTGCAACCAGTCATCCTCAGGGGTGACGCCCCAACTGAACTTGTCGGTGCTGCGGCTCAGGCGCAGCGGGATGTTGCCTTTGGCGCCGCGCACGTACAGCTTGCCGCGAAACGATCTGGCAAACCCGGTTTGAATGGCTTCGTTCATGGTGTGCTCCTCGATTGGCATTGAGGGGGCACCCTAATGTCAAGTGCGCAGACCACAGCAGATCGAAAGCCTTCCCTTGTTGGTTCAAGTGCTGGCTTCGCTCTCCAGCAGCATGAACAGGCGGTACAACACCACAGTGCTGAACAGCTGCAGGAAGCCACTGAGGCTGTCCATGGCCAGCTCCATGCCGGGCGATGGCTCGGGGAAGGCCATCAGCAGCAGCCCGTCGATCAGCCAGATCGGTGCCAGCACGGCCACCACGCAGATCATGATGCGCATGAAGTGCCCGGTGGTCATGGCTGCGCTTTCGCGCATCGCCTGTACCACGGGGCGGCCGCGAAGTACCAGCAGGTACTCGGCGAACACCAGGTTGATCATGATCCACACGCCCGGGAAGATGAACAGCGCCAGGCCCGCCATGATCAGCAGTGAGCTGATGAGGATCAGCAGGGCCAACTGCGGCCACAGTTGCAGGGCGCGGGCGAACAGATCGCGCTTGGCGATGTCCTGGCCGTTGCTGCGGGTGTGCAGGTAAAGGATCAGCGCGGCGCTGTACAGTGGGTAGAACAGCAGGCTGACCAGCATGCCGTAGGCCGGTGATGCCTGGTCGCCCAGCTGCCGGTACAGCAGTTGGGTGAGCAGGGCTTCCAGCACCACCAGCGGCAGGCACAGCTGGAGGATGTTCGGCAGGTGGCGGCGGAAGAAGTACAGGGAGTCGCGCAGAACGCTCAGCGGATTCATCAGTCAACATCGCATGGCAGTTAAAACAGGGGCCTAACTTTAGCCCAAAGCGGGCTTGCGGCTGTCACTTGCTGAAAAAAGTTTCACCGCAGCGGTGATTGAATCCCGCGCCGGTACGCCCCATCTTTGACGCTGTCCGTTGTCCCGCTACCCCACGAGGTCGCCCCATGAACACTGAAGAACAAACCCTGATCGACGGCCTGTTCAGCCGCATCAAGCAAGCCGAAGACCCGAGCCAGCCGCGTGACGCGCAGGCCCAGGCGTGTATCGAGCAACACCTGCGCCAGCAGCCGGCGGCGCCTTACTACATGGCCCAGGCCATCCTGGTGCAGGAGGCGGCAATCAAGCGCCTCGACGAGCAGAACAAGCAACTGGAGGCCGAGTTGCAGCAGGCCCGGGCTCAGGCCCAGGCCGCACAAGCCGCCACCAGTGCGCCAAGCAATGGCGGTGGTGGTTTCCTGTCCAGCATCTTTGGTTCGGGTGGGCGTAACGCGGCCCCGGCTGTGCAGCCTCAGCGCCCTTCGGCGCCGCCTGTAGCGTCCGGTGGTGGCTGGCGCGAGCCGTCGGCACCTGGCTTCTCCCAGCCGCAAGCGCAACAGCCCGGCTTTGGCGCGGGGCCAGCGCGCAGTGGTGCCAGCAGCTTCTTGGGCGGCGCCATGCAGACAGCAGCAGGTGTAGCCGGTGGTGTGTTGCTGGCGCAGGGCATCAGCAGCCTGTTCAACCACAACTCGCAGCCGCAAGAGGTGGTCGAGGTGATCAAGGAAGAGCCGACACCGGCCAGTGACAGCGGCGGCTGGAACGACCAGGGCGGGCAGCAGCAAGTGGCTGACAACGGTGGTTGGGGCAATGACCAAGGCGGTTATGCCGACACCGATTACGGCAGCGATGATGGCGGGTTCTTCTCGGACGACGATTCGTACGTCTGACAGGTCTGGCATACTGCTGGCATTTCTGGGGGCTGCTTTGCAGCCCTCTGTATTCCAGGCCGACCATGAGGTTCAAGGTGAAAAAGATCGCGCTGTTCGCCGATGTGCAGAACCTCTACTACACCGTGCGCCAGGCCCATGGCTGCCATTTCAACTACACCGAATTGTGGGCCGACGTCAGCCGTGAAGGCCAGATCGTCGAAGCCGTGGCCTATGCCATCGACCGTGGCGACAGCAAGCAACAGCAGTTCCAGCAGATCTTGCGCAACCTCGGTTTCGATGTGCGCCTCAAACCCTTCATCCAGCGCAGCGACGGCTCGGCCAAAGGTGACTGGGATGTGGGTATCACCCTGGATGTAATCGATGCCGCCAGCCGGGTCGACCAGGTGGTGCTGGCCTCTGGTGATGGCGATTTCGACTTGCTGCTGGAGCGGGTGATCCAGCGCCATGGCACCGAGGCCGTGGTATATGGCGTGCCGGGGCTCACCGCCTTGTCGCTGATCCGTGCCGCCACCCGTTATGTGCCCATCGAGGGTAAGCTATTGCTCAAACATTGAGGCCCTTGCATGGAACGTATTGCTGTCATCGACTTTGAAACCACCGGTATCACCCCCAGTGCAGGTTGCCGTGCCACCGAAGTGGCGGTGGTGATACTGGAGGGCGGGCGCATCGTCGAGCGCTACCAGAGCCTGATGAACGCGGGCGTGCCGGTACCGGCCTTCGTTGCCGGGTTGACCGGGATCACCACCGCCATGCTGCGCAGCGCGCCGCCGGTGGACAAGGTAATGAACGAAGTGGCCGAGTTTGTCGGCGACACCCCGCTGCTGGCACACAATGCGGCGTTCGACCAAAAGTTCTGGGATTACGAACTGAGCCGCATTGGCCGCAGCCGCAGGCAGTCGTTCGCCTGCTCCCTGCTGCTGTCGCGGCGCTTGCTGCCAATGGCGCCGAACCACAAGCTGGGCACCCTGACCCGCTGGGCCGGGCTGCCGGACACCGGTACCGCGCACCGGGCCATGGCCGATGCCGAGATGGCGGCCAACCTGTTGCAACACCTGGCCGGTGAACTGCGTCAGGCCCATGGTATCCAGCAACTTTCACACGACTTCCTGTGCCGCTTGCAGAAAGTGCCCGCCGCGAAGATTCGCGAAACCTTGGCCAAATACCGTTAAGGCTCCCCACCACCCAAACCGAACGCACCAAAAGTGTGCCGCTCATTTGCGCCGGTTCTGTAACGTATCTTCACCCAGGCAGGCCGTTAAACTGAGTCACCCGTAAACGGATTTCGAGTTTTTCCCATGCCTGCCGCCCGTCGTTTCCCGCTGTTGCTCATTGGTGCTTTCCTGGCCTTGTATCTGGTCTGGGGGTCTACCTACCTGTTCATTCGCATCGGCGTGGAGAGCTGGCCACCGATGCTCATGGCCGGCGTGCGCTTCCTGATTGCCGGGGGCCTGCTGTACGGTTTTTTGCGCTGGCGTGGCGTGCCGGCACCGACCTGGCCGCAATGGCGGGCAGCGGGGGCGATCGGCTTTCTGCTGCTCAGTTGTGGCAACGGCGGTGTGACCGTGGCCGAACACGCTGGGGTGGCGTCGGGTGTGGCGGCGCTGGCAGTGGCGACAGTGCCGTTGTTCACTTTGCTGTTTGGCCTGTTGTTCGGGCACCGTAATTCGAAGCTGGAGTGGGCGGGCATCGCTTTGGGGCTGGTGGGCATCGGCATGCTGAACATGGGGTCCAACCTGCAGGCGAGCCCGATTGGTGCGGCGCTGATCATTTTCGCGGCGGCGTCGTGGGCATTCGGCTCGGTGTGGAGCAAGACCTTGCCGTTGCCCCAGGGGCCGATGGCCAGTGCTGCGGAAATGCTGGTGGGTGGTGCGGTGCTGTTGCTGGGCAGCGTGCTGTCGGGCGAGCGCATGACGCAGATGCCGACCGCAGCAGGTTGGGGGGCGTTGGCCTACCTGGTGTTCTTCGGCTCGATCCTGGCGTTCAGTGCCTACATGTACCTGCTCAAGCATGTGCGCCCGGCTGCCGCCACCAGCTATGCCTACGTCAACCCGGCAGTGGCGGTGTTGCTGGGCATTGTCTTTGCCGGTGAACAGATTGGTGCCGAAGAGTGCGTGGCCATGGCAGTGATCATCGGTGCGGTGGTGCTGATCGGCCTGCCACAGTGGCGCAAGGCGCCCCAGCCCCCTCAGCCGTTGAAAGGCGAAATCTGCAAGTAGGCAGGGGCGATGCGGTAAACTTGCCGCCTTCGCTGAACCCCCTGACGGTATTGCCATGAATTTCGCCAAACTCGGCCTGATCGAACCGCTGCTGCGCACGCTGCAGCAGCTGGACTACACCACCCCGACCCCGGTGCAGGCCAAGGCTATCCCTGCCGTGCTGGCTGGCCGCGACCTGATGGCCGCAGCCCAGACCGGCACCGGCAAGACTGCGGGCTTTGCCTTGCCTGTGCTGCAGCGCCTGGCGCTGGAGGGTGAGAAAGTGGCCAGCAACTCGATCCGTGCGCTGGTGCTGGTGCCCACCCGCGAGCTGGCCGAGCAGGTACACAACAACGTGCGCGAGTACGCCGAGAACCTGCCGCTGAGCACTTACGCGGTGTACGGCGGGGTCAGCATCAACCCGCAGATGATGCGCCTGCGCCGTGGCGTCGACCTGCTGGTGGCCACCCCGGGCCGCTTGCTCGACCTGTTCCGGCAAAACGCGGTGAAGTTCAACCAGGTGCAAACGCTGGTGCTGGATGAAGCCGACCGCATGCTCGACCTGGGCTTTGCCGAAGAACTGCAATCGGTGTACGCCGCGCTGCCACGCAAGCGCCAGACCTTGCTGTTTTCCGCGACCTTCTCTGACCAGATCCGCATGCTGGCGGGGCTGGCGCTGAATGACCCGCTCAGCATCGAAGTGAGCCCGCGCAATGCCACGGCCGCCAGCGTCAAGCAGTGGCTGGTGCCTGTGGATAAAAAGCGCAAGGTCGACCTGTTCTGCCACCTGCTGCGCAAACAGCGCTGGAAGCAGGTGCTGGTATTTGCCAAGACCCGCAATGGCGTTGACCAGCTGGTTGAGCGCTTGCTGGCTGAGGGTGTGAATGCCGATGGTATCCACGGTGACAGGCCGCAAGCCACCCGCCAGCGCGCGCTGGACAGCTTCAAGGCCCGCGAGGTGCAGGTACTGGTGGCGACCGACGTGGCGGCCCGTGGCCTGGACATCGATGATCTTCCGTTGGTGGTCAACCTCGACTTGCCGATCGTGGCCGAGGACTACGTGCACCGCATCGGCCGTACCGGGCGAGCCGGCAACAAGGGCGAGGCGATTTCGCTGGTGTGCGCGGATGAAGTGCAATTGCTGGCGGCCATCGAAGTGCTGACTCGCCAGACACTGCCGCGCCATGAAGAGCCGGACTTCATCCCCGATCACCGGGTGCCGATGACCGATGCCACGGGCCAGGTGATCAAGAAGCCGAAGAAGCCCAAGAAGCCGAAAGAGAACAGCGCCAAGCGTGGGCTGGGGCGCTGGATGGATAGCACTGAAGCGGGTAATGCAGAGCCGGCGGTCAAGGCGGTGCGCAAGGTGCCAAGCTTCAATGGTGGGCCGCGTAAGCGTAAGCCTTGAGATTTTTGGGGCCGCTTTGCGGCCCCGGCAATCTATCAGGAATCCCGCGCCAGCCAATCCGCCGCCGCCCGCCCGGCGCGCAAGCCGCTGGCAAAGCACGCCGTCAGCAAATACCCCCCGGTCGGCGCCTCCCAGTCCAGCATCTCGCCGGCACAGAACACCCCCGGCATGCCCTTGACCATCAACCCTTCATCCAGCCCCTCGAAGCGCACCCCGCCAGCACTGCTGATCGCTTCATCCAGCGGCCGCGTACGCACCAGTGTGATCGGCAATGCCTTGATCGCCTGAGCCAGCGCCTGCGGGTCGGCAAAGGTCGCCTGATCGGTCAGCTCGCGCAGCAACGCAGCCTTCACTCCGTCAATCCCCAACTGGCTGTGCAAGTGTTTGGCCATGGAGCGCGAGCCGCGTGGCTTGGCCAGTGCCTGGGCAATCTTGTCCACAGGCTTGTCCGGCAGCAGGTCGAGCAACAGCAGCCCACGGCCTTCGCGATTGATGGCCTCGCGCACCAATGCCGACCAGGCATATACCAGGCTGCCCTCCACCCCTTGCACGGTGAGGATGAACTCGCCCTTGCGCGGTGCGTTGCCCGGAACGCTGAGGGCAATGTTCTTCAGCGGTGCGCCCGCGAACTTGTCCTTGAGCAGTGCGCTCCAGCCCTCAACTTCAAAACCGCAGTTACTCGGCTGCAAAGGCGAGATATCCACAGCCCGTTCGGCCAGCAGCGCTTGCCAGCTGCCGTCGGAGCCCAATCGCGCCCAGCTGCCACCGCCCAGCGCCAGCACTACGACCGCAGCCTTCACCGCACGCTCGCCCTGTGGATAAGCAATCCGCAAGGCGCCATCCGCGTCCCAGCCCAGCCAGCGGTGTCGGGTGTGGATAACTACCCCGGCGTCGCGCAGGCGCTTGAGCCAGGCACGCAGCAGTGGCGCGGCTTTCATGTCGGTGGGGAACACCCGGCCCGAGGTGCCGACGAAGGTCTCGATGCCCAAACCGTGAATCCACTGGCGCAAGGCGTCGGCATCGAAGTCGCGCAGCAGCGCATCGATTTCGCCCTGACGCCCGGCATAGCGGGCAACGAAGGCCGGGTAGGGCTCGGAGTGGGTGATGTTCATGCCGCCAACACCCGCCAGCAGGAACTTGCGGCCCACGGAAGGCATGGCATCGAACACCTCGACCGCCAGGCCCGCGTGGGCCAGTGCTTCTGCGGCCATCAGGCCGGCAGGGCCGCCACCGATGACGACAGCGAGGGGAGAGGGGGCGGGGTTGAGATCGGGCATGGTGGGCAGCAGGCTGTGGAAAAGAGGCGCATTCTAGCGCAGCGCTGCCCATGGAAGCACTGGTCAAAAAACAATCAGTATCCTGCAGGCCTTGCCCGCAAAGGGCTACAGCGCCTTTCCCGCAGGTTATCCACAAGCGGTTCCACAGTCATTGTGAACAACCGATGACCCGTGCAGCGCTGTGGTGAAGAATGCCGTGGCGCCTGGCCAAGGCCTCGCGGTCCTTGCTGTAGCCGCCGCCGATCACACCCACCACCGGGATATCGCGGCCCAGGCAATGGCGCAGCACTGCTTCGTCACGGGCAGCAACGCCAGCGTCGGTCAGTTGCAGGTAACCCAGCGCGTCGTCCTTGTGCACATCGACGCCCGCGTCATACAGCACCAGGTCGGGTTGGTAGAGGGGCAGCAGGTAGTTGAGGGCGTCGTCCACCACCTTCAGGTAGGCTGCGTCGCCCATGCCGCGTGGCAGGGGGATGTCCCAATCGCTTTGTGCCTTGCGCGCCGGGAAGTTTTGTTCGCAATGCAGCGACACGGTGATGGCCTCGGGTGTGTCGTGCAGAATGCGTGCTGTGCCGTCGCCCTGGTGCACATCGCAGTCGAAGATCAGCACCCGGTGTACCCGGCCAGCCTCCAGCAGGTAGCGGCTGATCACGGCCAGGTCGTTGAAAATGCAGAAGCCGGCGGGGTGGTCGTAATGGGCGTGGTGGGTGCCGCCAGCGAGGTGGCAGGCGATGCCGTGCTGCAGCGCCATTTCGGCGGTCAGCAGCGAGCCACCTACGGCGCGTACGGTGCGCCGGGCAAGGGCTTCGCTCCAGGGCAGCCCGAGGCGGCGCTGGTCCTCGCGGGACAGTTCGCCGTTCATGTAGCGTTCGATGTAGCTGCGGTCATGGGCCAGGGCGAGGATGTCGTTGGGGCAGATGTCCGGGCGCAGCAGGGCCTGATCAGTGGTCAGCCCGCTGTCGACCAGGTGGTCGTGCAGCAGGCGGAACTTGTCCATCGGGAAGCGGTGTTCGGCGGGGAACTCCGGGCTGTAGTCTTCGTGGTAGATCAGCGGCAGCGGCATGGGGTGTTCGCAATCGGGGCCAGTGCTGATCTTGCCAGTTATCGCCCGGCGCTGGCCAATACGCGTTGCCAGTCTGGCTCGTTCAGGCGCCCGAGGATACGCGCCTTGCCGTTGCCATCCACCGACACGAACAGGGCGCTGGCATAGCCGCTTTCACGCTCGCCACCCACAACGTTCTGCTGGCGAGCGAAATGGTCGATGCAGCCGTTGTGGGTTACCAGCACCAGGTTATGCCCGGGCCGTTTATGGGCCAATGCCTCACTGGCGAATTGCTTGTCGCAACCTTCCAGCCAGTCCTCGCTGGCTACCGCCTGGCCGAGGATGAAGTGCGCGGTTTGCCGGGTACGCAGTTTCGGGCTGCTGAGCAGGTCGGCATTGTCCAGGCCCAACTGGTGCAGCCCCTGGCCAACGCGGCCAGCGGCCTGGCTGCCAGCCACGGTGATGCCGGTGGGGTCGTCCAGGCAGGGGCCGGGCGCGCTGTCGCAGCGTTCGGCGTGGCGGATCATCACGATCACTGCGCCATCGGCCCAATCCTGCAGCAGGCCGCTGTCACTCAGTTGTTGCTCGTTGCCAAGGTCCACGATGTGCGTCCTCGTCGCCAGCCAGGTGGTCAATGCCGCCACGACCATGCACAGGCCAAGAGCGGCACCGAGGGCTTTGCGGGACAGGCGTCGCTTGCGCCGGGCGTGGATGGCAGGGTGCCCCAGGGTATTGCTCGATTGCATGCGTTGCTCCATTTGGCATGGCCGCGCCTTGCGCGGCAGTGATGGCGGCATCCTGGCAAGCGCCCTGTCGGGAGGCAGTGAAGGGCATGTGAAAATTGCATTCGGCTGATGACGGCTGGGTGAAACCTGCGCCCGCGCCTACGCTGTAAACTGCAACACGGCAAAACCGGAGCAGGCCCGATGACCCCCATTCTTGAACTGGAAAGCGCACGGCTGGTGCTGCGCCAATGGCATGACGACGACCTGCGCGAGTTCGCCGCGCTGTGTGCAGACCCCCAGGTAATGCGCTACTTCCCGGCGCCGCTGACGTGCCTTGAAGCGGCTGCACTGATTGGCCGCGTGCGTGGGCACTTCAACGAGTACGGTTTTGGTTTATGGGCGCTGGAGCGCAAGGACAGCGGTGCGTTCATCGGCATGACCGGGTTGTTGCATGTCGGCTTCGATGCCGATTTTGCGCCGGCTGTGGAGATTGGCTGGCGCCTGGCACGGCGGCACTGGGGCCTGGGTTTCGCCAGCGAGGCGGCGTGGACCTGCCTGCGTTGTGCTTTCGCCCAATTGCGCCTGGAAGAGGTGGTGTCGTTCACTAGCGAGAGCAACCTGCCGTCGCAGAAGGTGATGCAGGCCATTGGCATGCAGCAGGACCTGAACGGCAGCTTCGAACACCCCCGCCTGCCCGAGGGCCACCCGCTGCGCCCGCATGTGCTGTACCGCATCGACCGCGCACACTGGGAAAAGACCCTGCGTGCCTGAATGCACGGCCATGCCCGGCGCGAATGACAAACCCTGTATCATTTGCCCTTATCAAAGAGCGCTGTAGAGACGTGTTGCCTTGCGAGGAGAACCCCCAATGAGTCATGTGTTGGACGACCTGGTCGACCTGTTGAGCCTCGAAGCCATCGAGGAGAACCTGTTCCGTGGACGTAGCCAGGACCTGGGCTTCCGCCAGCTGTACGGTGGGCAAGTGCTGGGCCAGTCCTTGTCGGCGGCCAGCCAGACGGTCGAGGACGCTCGCCATGTGCATTCGTTGCACGGCTACTTCCTGCGCCCGGGCGATGCCAGCCTGCCGGTGGTGTACTCGGTTGACCGCGTGCGCGATGGCGGCAGCTTCAGCACCCGGCGGGTGACGGCGATTCAGAAGGGCCAGACCATCTTCACCTGCAGCGCGTCGTTCCAGTACGACGAGGAAGGTTTCGAGCACCAGGCGCAGATGCCAGACGTGGTCGGCCCGGAAAACCTGCCCACCGAGGTGGAGCTGGCCCGCGCCATGGCCGACCAGCTGCCAGAGCGCATTCGCGACAAGGTGCTGTGCGCCAAGCCGATCGAAATTCGCCCGGTCACCGAGCGCGACCCGTTCAACCCCAAGCCTGGCGACCCGGTGAAGTACGCCTGGTTCCGCGCCGACGGCAACCTGCCCGACGTACCTGCCCTGCACAAGTACATGCTGGCCTACGCCTCGGACTTCGGCCTGCTGACCACGTCATTGTTGCCGCATGGCAAATCGGTGTGGCAGCGCGACATGCAGATCGCCAGCCTCGACCATTCGCTGTGGTTCCATGGCAACCTGCGTGCCGACGAGTGGCTGCTGTACGCCACCGACAGCCCGTGGGCCGGTAATTCCCGTGGTTTCTGCCGTGGCAGCATCTTCAACCAGGCCGGGCAACTGGTGGCATCGTCGAGCCAGGAAGGCCTGATTCGCCACCGTAAGGACTGGGCATGAGCCTGGGCGAGGTACGCAACTGGGTGTTCGACATGGACGGCACCCTGACCGTGGCCGTGCACGATTTCGCCGCCATACGCGTGGCGCTGGACATCCCGGCCGAGCACGACATCCTCACCCACCTGGCGGCCTTGCCGGCAGACGAAGCGGCGGCCAAGCATGCCTGGCTGCTGGAGCACGAACGCGACCTGGCGCTCGCCTCCACGGCGGCCTCCGGGGCGGTGGAGCTGGTGCGTGAGTTGGCCGAGCGTGGTTGCCGGCTGGGTATTCTCACCCGCAATGCACGTGAGCTGGCGCATGTGACGCTGGAGGCCATCGGCCTGGCGGACTGCTTCCCGGTGGAGCACATTCTGGGACGTGACGAGGCCGCACCTAAGCCGAGCCCGGATGGGTTGCTGAAGATTGCCAGTGCCTGGGGCGTGGCGCCGAGCGAGCTGGTGATGGTGGGGGATTACCGGTTCGACCTGGACTGCGGGCGCGCGGCGGGTGCGCGGACGGTGCTGGTGAACTTGCCGGATAACCCATGGCCGGAGCTGGTGGATTGGCATGCTGCCGATTGCCGGAAATTGAAGGTGATGCTGGGTTGACCGTTGTGTCGCCTGTACGGGCCCTTTGGCGGGCATGCCCGCGAAAGGGCCTGACCTGTCTATGCTGAACTCCACTCTTTCCCCTGATACGGAGACCCACCCATGACCAGCAAAGCCATCTACGTACAACCCGGCGGCGGCTACGACAAGGTCGAGGTCGGCACCCGCGAGGCTGCCGCGCCCGAGGCCGGCGAGATCACCGTGCGCTTGCACGCCAGCTCCCTCAACTACCACGACTTCGCCGTGGTCAGCGGCATGTGGGGCCCGAGCGAGCGGCGCATCCCCATGGCCGATGGCGCCGGCGAAGTGGTCGCGGTGGGGGCTGGTGTCACCGAGTTCCAGGTTGGCGACCACGTGGTCAGCACCTTTTTCCCCGACTGGCTCGACGGCCAGGCCAATGTCGAAGGCTTTGCCAGAGTGCCCGGCGACGGCATCGATGGTTATGCCCGTGAACAGGTCACTGCCCGCGCTACCGCGTTTACCCTGGCACCCAAGGGCTTCAGCCACGCCGAGGCGGCTACGCTGACTACAGCCGGCCTTACCGCCTGGCGTGCGTTGATGAGCGATGACCACCTCAAGCCGGGCGACACGGTGCTGGTACAGGGCACGGGTGGCGTGTCGATCTTCGCCCTGCAGTTCGCCAAGCTGGCCGGCGCGACGGTAATCGCCACCTCGTCCAGCGATGCCAAGTTGGAGCGCCTCAAGGCCCTGGGTGCCGATCACCTTATCAATTACAAGAGCACCCCGGCCTGGGGGGAAAAAGTGCGCGAGCTGACCGGTAATCGCGGCGTCGATCATGTGATTGAAGTGGGCGGCCCGGCGACGTTGGAGCAGTCGATGATTGCCGCGCGCATTGGTGGGCATGTGTCGCTGATCGGCATCCTCACCGGTGTGGCGGGGCAGTTGCCGCTGGTACAGGCGCTGGTGCGACAAATTCGCCTGCAAGGTGTGCTGGTGGGCAGCCGCGCGCAGCAACAGGCGATGGTGCGGGCAATCGATGCCAACGGTCTGCGGCCAGTGGTGGACAAGCACTTCGAGCTGGAGCAGATCGTCGAGGCGTTCCGTTACCAGGAAAGCAACCGGCATTTCGGCAAGATTTGCCTGACCTGGTGAGGTGAGCCGGCCGGATGTAACGGCCGGGTGGGCACAACATCTAATCCGGCAGCAACCGGTCACGGCTGTTGGACAGGTGCAGGCAGATCGCCGCCCGCGCTGCATCCGGGTCTTGCCGGCGGATGGCATTGAGCACGGCCTCATGCTCCAGGTTCGCCAGGTAAGCCTGCCGCGCCAGCTTCGCCCCACCGCGTTCGGCCAGCGCCATGCGGTTGCGGGGGATCAGGCTGTTGCCCAGTTGCAGTAGCATCTCGGTGAAGTACAGGTTACCGGTGGCCTCGGCAATCAACAGGTGGAAGCGCCGGTCCGCCTCGATGCAGCTGTCACCGGCTGCCGCCAGGTCCTGGTAGTCATCCAGTGCCTGGCGCATGCGAGCCAGGTGCCCCTCGTCACGGCGCAGCGCGGCCAGAGCCGCGGCCTGGCCTTCCAGGCCAATGCGCAGCTCCAGCAGGTCGCGCACATTGGCTGCGCTCTCCGCGCCGATGCGCAGCCCCGCCTGCGGCTGGCGCTCCATCACGAAGGTACCGATACCGTGGCGCGGCTCCACCAGCCCCGAGGCCTGCAATTTCGACAAGGCTTCACGCACCACCGTGCGGCTGACGCCATGCTCGCGCACCAGGGTGTTCTCCGAGGGCAATTTGTCCCCAGGCCTGAAGGTGCCCAACAAAATCTGTTGGGTCAGGCTGGAGACCAGGTCATGGGCGCGGCTATGGCCGCGTTTGTGCGTGTGTTCGGGGTCCATGGTGTGCGCCACTTCTTGTTGTGCTTGTACGACAAGTTAAACCATAAAAATATTTTTTGCCGTTTTTTCCTGTCGCCAATCCCACGCGTAGCCACTTTGATTTTGCACGATCGCAGCAATTTGGCATTGTGACAGCTTGTATTTTGCCTATTTGTCGACGTTGTTGATCTTGTCGTACAACTTCGCTGGGCATATGCTCATCCCACTGCCATGTCAGACAACCCAGACCCGCACAAAAACAATTAGTGGGAGATTCACAAGTGAACGACACCCTCGCTCCGTCTGCCCGGACTGAAGGCGACGCGTTGGCTAGTGCCGTGGCCAAGGTCAAGCGCCACGTCCTGCCGCTGTTCGTCATCATGTTCATCGTCAACTACCTCGACCGCGTCAATATCGGTTTCATCCGCCCGCACCTGGAAAGCGACCTGGGCATCAGTGCCGCGGCTTATGGTTTTGGTGCCGGCTTGTTCTTCATTGGCTACGCCTTGTTCGAAGTGCCTTCGAACATGTTGCTGCAGAAGGTGGGCGCGCGGCTTTGGCTGACGCGCATCATGTTCACCTGGGGGCTGGTGGCCACGGCCATGGCCTTTGTGCAGAACGAAACTCAGTTCTACGTGCTGCGCTTTTTGCTGGGTGTTGCCGAAGCGGGCTTTTTCCCCGGTGTGATCTACTACTTCACCCGCTGGCTGCCAGGTGCGGAGCGTGGCAAGGCGATTGCCATCTTCCTCAGCGGCTCGGCGCTGGCCTCGCTGATTTCCGGGCCGCTGGCCGGTGCGCTGATGCAGATTCAGGGCCTGGGTATGCATGGCTGGCAGTGGATGCTGTTCATCGAAGGCATGGCCTCGGTGGTGCTGTGCTTTTTCGTGTTCTTCTGGCTGGATTCCAAACCACAGGATGCCAAGTGGTTGAGCCAGGCCGAGCAAGACGCGCTCGTGGCTACCATCGACCGCGAGCAGCGAGAGCGCGAAGCGGTGGGGGCGGTCAAACCATCGGCCTGGAGCCTGCTGAAGGACCGCCAGATTGTCCTGTTCTGCCTCATCTACTTCTGCATCCAGCTGACTATCTACGCTGCCACCTTCTGGTTGCCGAGCATCATCAAGCGCATGGGTGACCTCAGCGACTTGCAGGTAGGCTTCTTCAACTCGATCCCGTGGCTGATCTCGATCCTGGCCATGTATGCCTTCGCTGCCGGTTCTGCGCGCTGGAAGTTCCAGCAGGCGTGGGTGGCCGGGGCGCTGGTGGTCGCTGCCATCGGCATGTTCGTGTCCACCACCGGCGGGCCGGTGTTTGCCTTCGTGGCCGTGTGCTTCGCCGCCATCGGTTTCAAGTCGGCGTCGTCTCTGTTCTGGCCGATTCCACAGGGTTACCTGGACGCCCGCATCGCGGCGGCCGTGATCGCCCTGATCAACTCGGTCGGCAACCTTGGTGGCTTCGTCGCCCCTACCACCTTCGGTTTTCTGGAGCAGCAGACCGGCTCGATCCAAGGCGGCCTGTATGGCCTGGCGGTGACCTCGGTGCTGGCGGCCATAGCCATCTTCTTTGTACGCACTCGCCCGAAGGGCGCCCCTTCTGACGACCTCAAGGCCCGTTCGGCCCTAGGCCAGACCCACTGATGACTGCGAGACAACAACCATGAATATGCAGACCAATCCCGCCGTTCACACCAGCACCCCAGTGGTCACCGACCTGCGCGTGATCCCTGTGGCTGGCCATGACAGCATGCTGCTCAACCTCAGTGGCGCCCATGGCCCGTTCTTTACCCGCAACGTAGTGGTGCTGCGCGACAGCGCTGGCAACACCGGGCTGGGTGAAGTGCCGGGTGGGGAAAAAATTCGGCAAACCCTGGAAGACGCCCGCAGCCTGGTGGTCGGCCAGCCGATCGGCCATTACCAGCGCGTGCTCAATGCCATGCGCCAGACCTTCGCCAACCGCGACTCGGCGGGGCGCGGGCTGCAAACCTTCGACCTGCGCATTACCGTGCATGCGGTAACCGCCATCGAATCGGCGCTGCTCGACCTGCTCGGCCAACACCTCAACGTGCCGATGGCGGCATTGCTGGGTGAAGGGCAGCAACGCGATGCCGTGAAGATGCTGGGTTACCTGTTCTACATCGGCGACCGCCAGCAGACCGACCTGGCCTACCGCAACGAAGCCGATGCCGAGGATGACTGGTTCCGCGTGCGCCACGAAAAGGCCCTGACCCCGGAAGCAGTGGTGCGCCTGGCCGAGGCCGCCAAGGCGCGTTATGGCTTCAGTGACTTCAAGCTCAAGGGCGGTGTACTGCGGGGAGAAGAAGAGATGGAGGCGGTAACGGCCCTGGCCGAGCGCTTCCCCGAAGCCCGTATTACCCTCGACCCGAACGGTGCGTGGTCGTTGAAGGAAGCCATTGCCCTGTGCCGCGACAAGCACGACGTGCTGGCCTACGCCGAAGACCCGTGCGGTGCCGAGAACGGTTACTCGGGCCGTGAGGTGATGGCTGAGTTCCGCCGTGCCACCGGCCTGCCCACCGCCACCAACATGATCGCCACCGACTGGCGGCAGATGGGCCATGCGATCCAGTTGCAGTCGGTAGACATCCCGCTGGCCGACCCGCACTTCTGGACCTTGCAGGGTTCGGTACGTGTCGCGCAGATGTGCAATGACTGGGGGCTGACCTGGGGTTCGCATTCGAACAACCACTTCGACATTTCGCTGGCGATGTTCACCCAGGTGGCGGCTGCGGCGCCGGGCGAGATCACTGCGATCGACACCCACTGGATCTGGCAGGATGGCCAGCGCCTGACCCGCGAGCCGCTGCGCATTGTCGACGGGCATGTACGGGTACCGGCACGGCCGGGGCTGGGGGTGGAGCTGGATGAGGATCAGCTGGCCAAGGCGCATGAGTGCTACCGCAACATGGGCCTGGGCGCGCGGGATGACAGCGTGGCGATGCAGTTCCTGATTCCGGGGTGGAGCTTCGATAACAAGCGGCCTTGCCTGGTGCGTTAAAGCTGCCGGCCTCTTCGCGGGCTTGCCCGCGAAGAGGCCATCACCTTTTATCCTGCTTCAAAGAAGGCCCGCGCCATCTCTACGAATGCCCCCAGTACCGGGTTGGGGTTATCCCGGCAGTACGCCAAAAATATCTCCGCCTGCTGCTCCATCCCCACCAGCGGCCTGAACACCACCTGTTCCAGGCGCAGCGCCTGCGCCGAGGCCGGTACCACCGCACACCCCAACCCCACATTGACCAGGCCCAGAATAGAATGCGTCTGCCCCAGCTGGTGCAGGTACTTCGGCTGCACTTCATGCCGCGCAAACAGGTTGGCGATGCGGTCATGGAAGTAGCGCCCTTCGTTGGCGCTGTACATCACGAAAGGCTGCTTATCGAAATCGCTTGGCCTGATCCGCTCGCGCGGTGCCAGCGCATGCCCGGCGGGCAGGGCGGCGACGAAGGGTTCGCGGTGAATCGGCAGGTACTCCACGCGCGCACTGGGCAGCACCTGGCGCACCAGGCCGACATCGATCAGCCCGGCTTCCAGGTCATGCACCTGGGTACTGGAAACCCGTTCGCTGAGCACCAGTTCGATATCCGGCAGCGTCTGCCCGGCATGCACCAGCAAGCGCGGGATCATGCTGTAGGCCCCCACCGCAGTGAAGCCCAGAGTCAGCCGGCCTGCCTCGCCATGGGCGATGCGCCGTGCCGAGTGGCTGGCCGAGTCGGCGATTTGCAGGATGCGCCGGGCGTCTTCAAGAAAGCTCTGGCCCGCCAGGGTCAGCCGCGCCTGGCGGTTGTTACGCTCAAGCAGCAGTACACCCAGGGAATGTTCCAGCAGTTGTATCTGCCGGCTCAACGGCGGTTGAGTCATGTGCAGGCGGGTGGCGGCACGGCCGAAATGCAGCTCTTCGGCAACGGCCACGAAGCAGCGCAACTGGTGCAGCTCCATGATTCAATTCCTGAATTATTCGATCCAGTATCTATATTAGACCTGTATCAATTGCAGGCCTAGCATCGAGTCATGTCTTCGAACTGCCGGATGCTCAACATGAAGGAAAATGCCATCGAAGTGCTGCTGACCCAGCCAGTCCCCGAGGCCATCGATGCCCAGCTGGTCAGCGCTTATCAGGTGCATCGCCTGTATCAACAGCGCGACCCGCAACAGCTGATCAACGACGTTGGCCCACGCATTCGCGGTGTGGTCACTGGCGGTGCCAAAGGGCTGTCCAATTCGCTGATGGATCAGCTGCCCGCGCTGGAGATCATCGCCATCAGCGGCATCGGTACCGACGCCGTGGACCTGCGCCATGCAGCCAGCCGCGGCATCCATGTCACCACAACACCGGGTGTACTCACCGCCGACGTGGCTGACCTGGCGATGGGCCTGATCATCAACACCTTGCGCCGTTTGGGCGAGGGCGAACGGCTGGTGCGCGATGGTTTGTGGGGCAAGGTCGACCTGCCGCTGGCGCGGCGGGTCAGTGGTATCGACCTGGGCATTGTCGGGCTTGGCCAGGTGGGCAAGGCGATTGCCCGGCGTGCGGCGGCATTCGACATGCGCATTGCCTACAACGGGCGGCGTGAACAGCCGGAAACGGGCTACCGCTATGAGGCTGGCCTGGTCGAGCTGGCGCGGTCGGTGGACGTGCTGGTGGTCGCTGCCTCCGCCGATGGCGGGCAGGTGTTGGTAACGGCCGAGGTGCTGGAGGCACTGGGGCCGAATGGTTACCTGATCAACGTGGCGCGCGGCAAGTTGGTGGATGAAGACGCGCTGGTCGAGGCATTGCGCGAGCAGCGTATCGCCGGCGCCGGGCTGGACGTGTTCGTCGATGAGCCGCAGGTGCCGCCGGCCTTGCGTGACCTCAACCAGGTCAGCCTTCAGCCGCATCGGGGTAGTGCCACGTTGCAGACTCGGCTGGAGATGGGGGGCATGGTCTTAAGCAATCTGGAGGCTTGCTTCCGGAGTGAGATGCCGCCGAATCGGGTGGTTTACCGCTAGGGCCTCTTCGCGGGCGTGCCCGCGAAGAGGCCAGTACAAGCAGCTCAAAGGCCCAAGGGCCACACCTTCTCTTCACAAGAACAATCGCTTCCATCGAGAAGCAAGAGGGTCCACATGAACAGCAAATCCGCCGTCGCCGCACCGCAGGCCGTGGCCGGGATCGGTCGCCATCGCTTCCTGGTCCTGGCGCTGATCTTCGTCATCACCGTCATCAACTACGCCGACCGCGCCACCTTGTCGATCACCGGCACCGAGGTGCTCAAGGACCTCGGCCTGGACCCGGTCATGCTGGGCATGATCTTTTCTGCGTTCGCCTGGGCCTACGCCCTGGGCCAGGTGCCCGGGGGCTGGTTGCTCGACCGCTTCGGTGCCCGCCGCGTGTATGGCATCAGCCTGATCCTCTGGTCGCTGTTCACGCTGCTGCAAGGGACTGTCGGCTGGATGGGTTTGGCCGGTGTGTCTGCTGCGGTCGCGCTGTTTTCCATGCGCTTCATGCTGGGCCTGGTGGAGTCGCCTGCGTTCCCGGCCAACTCGCGCATCGTCAGTTGCTGGTTCCCCACCCGTGAGCGTGGAACCGCCTCGGCGCTGTTCAACTCGGCGCAGTACATGGCTGTGGTGGTATTTGCCCCGCTGATGGCGTGGATGACCCATACGCTGAGTTGGGAGCAGGTGTTCATCTGGATGGGGGTGTTGGGGCTGGTACTGAGCGTGGTGTGGTTCCGCCTGTACCACGAACCGCACAGCGCGCCAGGCTTGAGCCGCGAAGAGCTGGATTACATGCGTGAAGGCGGCGCGCTGGTCGACCTGGAAAAGGAACGCAAGGCGACCCAAAGCAAACCGACCCGTGCCGAAGTGATGCAACTGTTCACCAGTCGCAACCTGTGGGCGGTGTACCTGGGCCAGTACTGCATCACGGCGCTGACCTACTTCTTCATCACCTGGTTCCCGATCTACCTGATCAAGGGCCGTGGCATGACCATCATGGAGGCAGGCTGGGTGGCTGCGTTGCCGGCCATCTGTGGTTTCACGGGCGGCATCCTTGGCGGGTTCATTTCCGATTGGCTGATCCGCCGTGGCGTGCATCCGTCCAGAGCGCGCAAGACCCCGTTCATCGTTGGCATGGCGCTGTCCACCAGCCTGGTGTTGGCCAACTACATGGATAGCAACGCGGCGGTGATTGCCATGATGACCCTGGCCTTCTTCGGTAAGGGCCTGGCAGCGGTGGGTTGGGCGGTGCTGTCGGATGTGGCGCCGAAAAAGATGGTTGGCCTGTGCGGCGGTGTGTTCAATGGCATCGGCAACGTTGCCGGTATCGTCACCCCGCTGGTGATCGGTTATGTGGTGGCCAGCACCGGCTCGTTCCATAACGCACTCTGGTTCGTGGCCGCCCATGGCGTGCTGGGGATCTTCGCTTACCTGTTGCTGGCCCGACGCTTCGAGCGCACCGGGCAGGCGTAGGCAGACGCCTTGGCAACAGAGGCCCCGGGAGACCGGGGCTTTTTTGTGGGCGCTCAAACGTGGCCAGACCCGTTGGCACATTCAAATGAAAAACAAAAGCTTCAGACGGCCCGATGGCGCGATCGGGCATGCCGTTCGCGACATCTGGCGTTAATGGAATTGCCCTGTCGTGATCGAACAGTTCCGGGGCGTTCTCGTGTAATTTCCCACAGCCTTGCGGGGCTTAAATGAAGCCCGAACCGCAATGACACCTTGCTCTGTGATGCGTGCCAAAGATCAACAACAGCGCGCGAGCAACCTGTCGACTTATTGATTTGAAAGGAGATATTTTCGCCTACGCCTGCCCGTCCATCCTTGTGTCAGCAAAAAGAGAACAACATCAATGAACACCGTGGGATCTGATGGCAACCTTGCACAAGGTTTCAAGCCACGTCATGTAACGATGCTGTCCATCGCCGGCATCATCGGCGCCGGACTTTTCGTAGGCTCTGGCCATGCCATCGCGGCGGCCGGGCCAGCTACCATAATTTCCTATTTCGTGGCCGGGACCCTGGTGGTTCTGGTTATGCGCATGCTCGGCGAAATGGCCGTGGCGCACCCTGACACCGGGTCGTTTTCCACCTATGCCGACCAGGCCATCGGCCGTTGGGCCGGCTACACCATCGGCTGGTTGTACTGGTGGTTCTGGGTGTTGGTGATCCCTATCGAAGCGCTGGCCGCCGGGCATGTGTTGAACGCCTGGTTCCCGCAGGTGGACAGCTGGATCTTCGCCCTGGCCTCGGTACTGCTGCTCGCTGGCACCAACCTGTTCAGCGTGGCCAAGTACGGTGAGTTCGAGTTCTGGTTCGCCATTCTCAAGGTAACGGCGATTCTGGGTTTCATCGGCCTGGGCTTTGCCGCGCTGATGGGCCGGCTGCCTAACCGCGAGGTCAGCGGCCTGAGCAGCCTGATGGCCGAGCACGGCGGCTTTACGCCGAAGGGTTGGTCGGCAGTGGTGGGCGCGTTCATTACCGTGATGTTCAGCTTCATCGGCACCGAGGCGGTGACCATCGCTGCGTCCGAGTCCAGCGACCCGTCGCGCAACATTGCCAAGGCCACCCGCTCGGTGATCTGGCGTATCAGCACCTTCTATATCCTGTCGATCTTCGTGATCATCTCGGTGGTGCCATGGAACGACCCGCAATTGGCCGTGGTGGGCTCGTACCAGCGTGCGCTGGAAATCATGAACATCCCCAATGCGGCGTTCATGGTCGACCTGGTGGTGCTGGTGGCCGTGACCAGCTGCATGAACTCGTCGATCTACATTGCTTCGCGCATGATGTACTCGCTGGCCAAGCGCGGTGACGCCCCGGCCTTCCTCAACAAGACCTCCAAGGTTGGCGTGCCACGGGCTGCAGTGTTTGGCAGCACCCTGATCGGCGCGGCCATCGCCATCCTCAATTACTTCGCGCCGAAGGGCGTGTTCGAGTTCCTGCTGGCCAGCTCTGGCGCCATCGCCCTGCTGGTGTACATGGTCATCGCCATCTCGCAGCTGCGCATGCGCCGCCGCCTGGAGCGGGAGAACACCGAGCTGAAGTTCCGTATGTGGCTGTTCCCGTACATGACCTGGGCGGTGATCATCTTCATCGCCGGGGCACTGGCGGTGATGATGTACACGCCTGAGCACCGGGCGGAAGTGAGTTCGACCTTGGGCCTGGCGATCGTGATTTCCTTCCTGGGGATCGTGACTTCGCGGGGCCATGCGCAACCGGTGGGGGCGCGTTCGATGGGGTGATTGAGTTCACCTGGCAGTAAGGCAATTGCCCTGGCGATAGCGCGTGAGTTCACCGGCTTTTGTCGGTGTTGGCAGGCACAAAAAACCGGATCAATGTCCGGTTTTTTTGTGCCTGCATTTCTGGCTAGGGGTTCATGTTCCAGATGTCGTCTGCGGCTCATTCAATGTCGAAATCCGGCCGCATTTCCGTGCTGCAGTCGGGGTGTAGTGGCGGAGCGTGAACTCCAGTAAAAATAAATGAGGTAATTTCTCATTCTCGTTCGGCTTGTGTAGATAAGGCCGGATTACAGGCCAGTCAGCCGACCCCCGACACGGAGCGAGAGAATGAGTTTTACCCCGGTTTCACAGCGCACCCCATTGAATCGTGCCCTACACGCGGCACTCTTTGGTCTGGTTGTCAGCACTTACGCGCTACCGTCGTTGGCGCAGCCTTCGAGCGCTGAACACAGCAGCCCGCTCAAGCAGTGGAACATTCCCGCCGGCCCGCTGGCACCGGCACTTGACCGCTTTGCGCGGGAGGCGGGGATCAGCCTTTCTTTCGAAGCGCAGAACGTGGCCAACCGCAACACCCAAGGGGTGCAGGGCGCGCTGGATACCCAGTCGGCATTGTCGTCGTTGCTGCAAGGGACCGAGTTGCAGCTTGAACAGCAAGGCCCTGCTGCCTACCTGGTGGTGCCGCAGCCAAAACCTGCCGGCCCGCTGGAGCTGGGTGCGACTGAGGACTATCGCCTTGCGCCCATCATCATCAACTCCAAGGTCAAGGCCAGTGCCGATGACGACATTAACTCGGTGGTTGCCAAGGAACTGTGGGTAGGTGGCAAGGTGGCGACCAGCATCCTCAACACGCCAGCTTCGGTGTCTGTGGTCACCAACAAGGAAATGCAGCAGCGCAGTGTCAGCACCACGGAAGAGGCGCTGCAATACACCCCTGGCGTGGTCAGCGACTTCTACGGCTCGGACGACCGCAACGACTACTTCCAGATTCGCGGCTTTCAGGCCACCACGTACCGTGACGGCCTGACCTTGAGCTCGATGCGGGGTGTGCGCGAAGACCCTTACGCATACGAGCGCATCGAAATTCTGCGAGGCGCCAACTCCACCCTGTTCGGCCCGGCAGACCCGGGTGGCTCGTTGAACTTCGTGACCAAGCAGCCGCGCTTCGAAAAGTTTGGCCAGGGTTACGTGACCTATGGCTCCTATGACCATGCCGAGACCGGCATCGATGTGGGTGACGCCCTGAATGACGAACAGACTTTGGCCGGCCGCTTCACAGCCAAGATGCAGAACAGCGACCGCGAGTACGACCATTCGCAGGACGACAACCGCTTCGTGATGGGTGGGCTGACCTGGGCACCTACCGACTTCACCTCGGCCACGGTGATCCTCGACTACCTGAAGACCAACAGCTCGCCAAACAGCGGTGGCTACCCACTGGACAAGGAATACGACCGCAGCGATTTCTACGGCGAGCCCGGCTACAACTTCCACGATGTCGAGCGCACCAGCCTCAGCGGCAACATCACCCACGACTTCGACAACGGCTTTACGCTGCGCAGTAACCTGCGCTACAGCGAGTTGAGCGATGACTTTGGCTATGTCTACCTGAGCGACAGCGCTTCGCGGGTGGGTACCACCATACCGCGCTATGTATTCGGGACTGACAGCGATGCCGACCAGCTCAACGGTAACCTGATGCTGCAATACGATGCCCAGTTCGAGCACATCGACAGCAGCACCCTGGTGGGTGTGGAATACCTCGACTCGACCACCAAACAGAGCTCCGTCTACAGCCTGGCCCCCTCCATCGATATCGCCAACCCGGTATTCACCGGCGTGCCGGGCGGTGTTACGCCCTATACCCGCAAGAAAAACGACGCCACCACCAAGGCCGTGTTCCTGCAGCAGAACCTGTCCTTCTACGACCGCCTGATCGCAACAGCGGGTGTGCGTAATGACTCCATGGACCTGTCCAGCACGGAGTACGTTGGCGGGGTGAACAAGCAAAGCGACAACTTCTCTGAAACGTCCTACCGTGGCGCGCTGACGTACATCGTCAACGATGAAGTTTCCACTTACGTGAGCATGGTGGAGTCGGTTTCGCCTCCGCAGGTTGGCGTAACGCCGCAGACCGGCAGGCAGTACGAAGTGGGCGTGAAGTACTCGCCACTGGGCATGGATGCGTTGTTCTCTGCTGCCGTTTATGACCTGACCCAGGAAAACGTCACTATCGCCGTCGTGCTGCCGAGCGGCATCATCGAGCAGCAGACGGTGGGTGAGTCACGGGCACGTGGCCTGGACCTGGAAGCCAAGGCGCAAGTCACGCAAAACCTCAGCCTGATCGGTGCCTATTCCTACATGGAAACGGAGGTGCTGCGCGGCGCGCTGTATGACGGCACTTCGCTCAAGGGCAAGGAATTCACCGTGGCGCCGAAGCATACGGCCTCGCTGTGGAGCTACTACGACATTGCCAACACGGATGTGAGCGTTGGTCTGGGGGCTCGGTACGTAGGTGGCTATTACATGGATGCTGCCAACACCAAGAAAAGCGACGGCACCACACTGTTTGACGCGGCGCTGAACTACAAGATTGCCAAGGGGACAGACCTTGCGCTGAATGTGAGCAACCTGTTTGACGAGCAGCATGTGGTGGGGGCGGGGACGGCTAACTACTACAACCCGGGGCGGGAGGTTACGGCCAAGTTGAGTTATAGCTGGTAAGGCGAGGGGCAATGCTGTAGCGCCCGCAGCGTGGCGGGCATTGCCCCTGCTCCCGACATCCGGGCGCTAGTACTTCATCAACCACGGGTCCAGCGCCTGGAGGTTGCTGACCACCAGTTGCTGGGCCTCGGGCAGTATCGCCATGTTGCGGTGGTCGATCTGATACCGCTGCAACACATACTTCACCAATGCCCTGCGGCTGGGCACCACCAGTTGCCCATTCGTCATGCCGTAGTCGGTTTCGATGATTGCCTTCTGCGCCGCGTTCAAGCGCCAATCAGGCTCGAAGATGATCGGCACTTCGACATTCCAGTCTTCATCCTGCTCGCGTGTGTTCGGCGAGGCGTCGAGCAAGTCCGGCTGCCCGCGCAGGCGGCTGAGGACGAAGTCGCGATACTGGCCATTCTTTTCACAGTAGGCCCGTACGTGCCAGCGCATGCCGGTGTACACCAGCGTGTGCGGGGCGATCAGGCGCACCTCGACGTTGGGGGTGTTGAAGGACACGTATTCGGTTTCCAGCCGCCGGCCTTCACGGCAGGCCTTGAGCAAGGGGCGCAGCACCTCGGGCCGAATGGGGCGATCAGGCACTTCCAGCACCCGGGTATGCGCATAAGCCAGCGCCAGCCCGTCGATGTGCGGGGCGCGTTCATTGTTCTGATACAGCAGGTGCAGATAGGCGCTGGCGCTGTTGTCGATGAACAGCGGCTCGAACTGTTCGCTCGGCACATAGCCCTTGATCTGCTTGTCATACGTCAAGTTTTCGGGCGCATGCTCGGTGATGTAGGTATTGATGTCCTTCGACGCTTGCTGGCGGCTGATGCCAAAGCTCTGCATCAGGTGGCCCGTGGTCAGCCGGCCTTCCCACCAGGCAACGGTTTCGATCAGGCGATAGCGAAGTGCCAGGTCCCAGCGTACCTGCTCGATGGATTGCCTGCGTTTCATACCCTCTCCATGTGCGCGATTACTTTACCTGTATAAGTCTACATTCTAGACGTGTAATTATGCATTACATATCTTTGCCTCGTCTTCGGAATACATCGGGGGCTGCAAAGGATATGAGCATGACAATGCCGGAAGTGGTTGCGACGGGGGCCCTGGTGGCGATGGGGATCATTCTGTTGGTGCTGATTCAGCAGGGGTTGAGGCTGGGTGAGCTTGGGAAGAAGGTGGAGCACTGCCAGAAGGATTTGCGCTGGTTGCAGATTTGGGAGATGGAGAACCGGGAGCTGAGGGCGGCGGTGCGGGCGGAGCGGGAGCATGTGGGGCAGTTGCGGCGCAAGGTGGAGTTGTTGCAGGGGATGATGCCGGTTGGGCAGTGATGCTTGGTAACGTTCTACAGGAGTAGGCATTCATGCCCATAAAGCCAAAGCCCTTCACGCTGGTGTGTGAGGACTGCAACTGGAAGAAGACTATCGCCCCGCGTAGCGATGCATTGAGGCCGAGTGAATGGTTTATGGTGTGCCCGCGGTGTGGTAGCACCGATTTGAAGATGCGAGCGGCGGGGTGGCTGGAGGCTGCTGTAGCGGAGTTTTTGGCGCGGCGAGGGGCTAGCTGAACAGCGGGCAAGGAAGACGTTGTGAACGGCGATGTGCGTCCGCTTGGTGACTAGCCGTGCTTGTAGTGTGCCCGCTGCATGCAGCGGGCACCTGAGGCGGGTTAGCTCAACCTTTTGAATTCGGCGTCGATGGCTTCTGCCTCATTGCGCCATGCCAGGAACCGCTGCTGACGGACACGGCTTTCATCTACGTTGGCCTGAAGTTCCTGGCGGCGTGAATTGAGCTGCAGGTAGTCGGGGAAGAACTTTTCTTTGAAGCTTTCGGAGTTCACCAGGTCAAGGAAGTCCTGACGCTGTTGTTCGAAGTTGCTGACGATGTCCGCAACAGACTTCTTGAATGCCTCTTCGCGCTTGTATTGCTCCCAGCTATCCCAGGCTTCGAGCGCTACGCCTATGAAGGCCAGGGCCCCGTTGGCACCTTTGGCGAATTTCACAGCACCCCATGGCTTGAACTTCAGGTATTTGCCGATATCCATGCCTACCGTCTTGGCGATTGTCGTGATGCCATCGCGCGCGGCCAATACCGTGGTGTTGCTGATCAGGTTGCCTTTGAGCACATGGTTGATGCCTTGTTTGCCCAGCGCCTTGACCGTGGTATTGAAGTGGTTGACCTCGCTGTCGAAGCCAACTTGCATCTTTTCAACTTCGAGTGTGATCGACTGGGTCTGGCGGCTGAATTCGTTTTGCAGGCGGGTCGACACGATGATGCCTTCAGCACCGATCTCACGCTCGAAAAAGTCGCCGAAGGTTTCCAGGCTGGAACCTTTGGCTTGAAGGATCAAGTCAGAGAAGTAGCGCGTGGCGAAGTTGCGCAGGCTGATGCGCGCCTCTTCGATCTGCTGCCCGGTCACGGCCAGTTGATTGACCAGGCGCGTGTTGAGTTCGTCAAGCCGGCCAACTTCCTGGGCAACCTTCTCGTCGTTCTCGATGGCAACAGGCAGTTGGTTGTTGAGCACGTCTCGGATTACGCTGGCGCGCATCTCGTTGGCCAGTGCGGCGCTGCCACCGTTCTGCTGGATCTTGCCAGTGGTGGCCGTCTGCAAGGTAGCGATATGCGACAGCTCCTTGAACTGCTCAAGGTTGGCCAGCCAGTGCTCCACGCCCATGTCGAAGGGGTTCGCGGCGACTGCGACGATGGACAGTTCGGCTGCTTCCTGATCGGTCAGTCCGATCTGTTCGCGAAGGCGACCTGCCACGTTGTTGCGTTTTACCTGCAGGTTGGACTGGTAGTCCTGCTCGTCCTCTACATCGGCAACTTCATCGAAACGACTGAGGACGAAAACGGTACGGGGCAGAAGGTCCAAGGTGCGGAACAACCAGGTCAGGTCATCCTTGTGGCTTTCCTTGATGGGGTTGGTCGAGTTCATCACGTAAAGCACCAGGTGCGATTCGCTCACGTACTTTTTGGTGATGTCTTTGTACTTTTCAACGGTGTGCGTTTCGGCATTCTCCTGTTGTTTGAAACCAAACAGTCCGGGGGTGTCGATCAGCACGAAGTCTTCGCCGACCTCGTAGACTTTCACCTCATTGGAAGACTCCTGGTGGCTGATCTTCATGCTCGACCTGTCCAGTTTTTCCATCCAGGCCGCCGCAATGGAGGTCTTGCCTTCCGAGAAGCCGCCAATCAGCGCGACCTTGAGTTTCTCACCGGACATGCTGTTGATGACATTCTGCAGCTTGCCGATCAACGCAGGGTCAATCGGTATACCCGCCTGTGCGCCCTGTGCGAGAAAATCTTGCAGCCTGTCGAGCAGCGTCAGCGCACTTGTCTGTTGGGCCTTGAATGTCTTGAGGGTGTTTTCCATTACAGATTTCCTGCGATTTCAATTTGGCGAGAGAGGATTTTCAGGCGGTTGGTCGAGCGAGACAGTGTGTTCACCTGGTTGGCAGCCTGTTTGGCGGGTGCTTCCAGCGCAAGGTCGAGTTGCTTGATCGTGCTTTGCATATCCTCCAGGGCGCTATTTAGGCTCTCGCGTAACGTCTCGCTCAGTTGCTCGGTGGCGCTGCGCAGGTTTTTATCAGTGGCCTGGCGCTGCTGGGACTTCTTGTAGTCCTTGTCGATTGCGCTCCAAAGCGCTTTGCCGACCGCGATCAGGAAGGTAAGTGCTGCCCCACCAGCGACCCACAGGCTGGCACCGGCAGTGAACGGTGCTGCTGCGATCCCCACAAGGCTGGCCAGCAATCCCATGACCTTGATGCCGTTATCGATTTTTATGTTGAGGTTGAAATGCTCGTTGAAGCGCAAGCTACCGAGCTTTGCGTAGCTTGTGGTCAGCTCCTGAGCATGTTTTTCGAAGCGCTTGAGAATATCTTCGGCCGCCTTTTGGAACTTGCCAACCTCAGCGTTCACGGCGTCGGGCAGTTTTTCGCTCAGCTGATGCTTCTGGTCTTCGAGTGCTTCGGTCAGGGCGCTTTTGAAAGTGTCGTTGCTGATATTTTCTTCGATCTGCGCATACACACTGTTACGCACGTTGCTGGCGAACTTGTCGATCAAGGTTTCGCCACTGGATTCCAAGCGTTTTTTCAGCGCTTGGAAGCTACTGCTCAGCTGGCTTTTGGCACTTTGCTCTTCTTGAGAGAGCTTTCTCGACAGCGCGCCCAAGGTTTGCTGCACGCCTGAAAGCGTCGTGGTGGTCTGGTTAAGCACATCATTGGCTTTGTTGAAGTTGGCCCGGACGATCTTGGCTTTGCCGTTATGGATTAACCGGTCGCCGAGCAGTTGCAGGAAGGCGCGCAGCCGTGACTTTTCCAGCAACTCGTCAGCGCCGAAGTCTTCAAGCGCTTTGCTGCGCCGTTTGGCATTCTGTGACCCCGGCGCGAGGTGATCGGTTGAAGCGAGAAATGCTGGCAGCGCGCTTAGCGGGAACACCTCCTGATAGTGTTTGCCAAGCTGTTCGCCCATCTTCTCGTCAAGCCCGGCAAGGCTGATGCGTTCATCGTCGGAGATCAACGGTCGGTTACCCAGGGAGTGCTTGGGGCTGGTGATTTTCTTGTTGAAAATGGTCCAGACCTCGGTTTGCGCCCCCAGGTGATGCTTGATTTTCTCCAGTGTGCCTTGATGCTGCCCATCGCCTGTTTGAGGGGGGGCGGGCTGGTTGGTGACATAGAAAACGGCGTGAGCGGTTTGCACGGCGCGTTCAATCTGGTCGAGTACCAAGCCTTCCTTACCCTCGATACCCGGTACGTCCAGCAACGCGAATGGCTGGCCGTCCAGCTCGAACTCATAGCGCTGTGTCGTTCGGGTGTAGTCGGCTTGGCCGTCACCGATGATTTCACCATCGGCATGGAGCTGCAGTTGCGCCACCAGGTCCGCTAATTGGCTTTCATTTTCAAGGCGCTGTTGTACGAGCGCCTGCTGTTGCTGCGTTGCCTGCGTCTGTTGAGTGGCAAGCGCCGCACAGGCTTGGTCACGTGCTGTCGTTACCTCTACCAACTGCCGTTCCAGCGTAAGGCGCTCATGGCTTGTCTTCTGCTGTTCGGCGTTAAAGGTCGCGGCAGCACTATCGCGTGCTTGGGTGGTTTCGGTCAGCGACGCGGTGGCTGCATTCAGCTCGAGCTCTTCCGGCATTTTTCTGAACATGCCCAAGAGCGTTTGCCAGAGCGAGGCGGTACTTTTGCGTGTGGCGAGCAGCGTATGCAGTCGGGTTACGGCCGTTAAGGCGTCCTTGTGCGCTTGCTCGTGTTGTTCAAGTGCAGCGCCAAGCCGTTGAGTCAGCTCGTTGGCTTGTGCATTGGCTTGGTCGAGGGCGCTTTGGGCCTCGCTGAACGGCAGTTCGAACTGCTGCATCGTGGCGTTCAGCTGTTGCGTCAGCTCACCAAGGCGCGCTTCGGCTTGCTCGATATCCTGTTGCAGCCGCTTCAGGTTTTCTTCCGTGACTCCATATTGCTCGCGTAGCTTGCGGAATGCCTGCTGGCTGGTCCGCTTGCCAGGCTCCTGGAGCAGGATGCGCAAGGTCTCGATAAGGGTGGATTTGCCCGCGCCGGTTTCGCCGTAGAAGGCGATGGTGAACGTGTTCCACTCTGCGTTCTTTTCCAGCTCGGCGAGTCGTTCATACAGCGCGGTGCGATGCTGGCCAAGACGTTGGAGCGCCTCTTCGCGTGCCTGGTTCAAGGCTTCGTCGTCCGAGGCATTTTTCAGCTCAGCGATGATGAGTGACAGTTCATCGTTGATTTGCTGGTAAACGTCACGTGGGCTGTTCAGTTCAAGTTTCATCGTGTTTGCTTTGGCGGGTTGTGTAGGCACGCGGGTTGGCTTATTGGCGTGAGCGGATGGTTGAGCGGGCGCCGGTGAAGGTGGCCGGCCTGCTTTGAAGCGCGCTTTGCTCAACACCTCGGGCAGCCGCTCCCAGTAATCGGTGTGGCCGAAGTCGTCCATCTCGATGCTTTCGAAGTGCTCGACCTCGTTACGCCCCAAGCAGGTTTCACCCACGTTCAGCAGCAGGGTCTTGTCTGCCTTCGAATAGGCATTGATCAATCGGCCCTGGAGCAGGCCACGCATCTTGCGTGCTTCGATGGCCGTGACCTCGACGGCAGCTGCCATCAGCAACACATCGTTGATGGCCAACTGCTGCCGGTTGGAGAAATTCTTCAGGGTACTGATGACCAGCCGGCCACCGAGCGAGTGGCCGATCAGGTTGATGGTCTTGATGTGGGGATGGTGGCTGTTCAGGTACTCCTGGAGCTGGTCCAGCAACGCCGCGCCCATGCTTTCCGCGCGTGCGCGGGCCTGGGTGAAGTTGCCCATCCGGTCCTTGGCGAGCGTTCCCACAAGACCGAGAGAGCCCATGGCGCCGCCGGTGAAAGCCGCGCCGGCGTTCAGGCCCGCTGCTGCAAGCTTCCAGGCTGAGGATTTGTCGAACCGGAAAATATGATTCGAGGGCCAGAACGCGAAGATGTTGGTGTAGTGCGTTAGCTGCTCGGGAATTCTGTCGAGCAGGAGCTGCTTGTCTTCATCGGTATGCCCGGCGCTGTAGCCGTGGATGAAGATGTTGGCTTCTGTGGTGCTGGAGCCGGCAGAGCGTGCGCTTTGGAAGTGGAAAGGCTGGGGCATGGATGCTACTCCTTATCCACGGTCATGCGGCTTTGCGAGTAGCGCCTGTGGGAGAAGTGGTGCGCGTGCTTTAAGGACAGGTGCCTGAGGAGGGAGTACCTGGGGGTGGGCATCGCTACGTCCTTGTCTTTTTGAACGGGGTGGCGATTGTTGACGCCATTTATGTGGCGAATTTACCTTGTTTTGATGGCGGTTTGCCATGGTTGTGGGGGTGTAAGGCTGGGGCAGGGGGAATGCAGAGGGGAAGTGATGCTGTTGCGTGGGCTTCACGTTGATGGCGGCCAGAATGGTTGGGGGGGGGGACGCCCAGTAAGTGCCGAAGGGATTTGAGCCCACGGATATGCTTTTCCCGATCAAGTCAGCACAGGTCAGACGACCCGTTCCGACTTGATCGGAAAATCCCTCGGCGCGGGGTAAACCGCTCGAAGTCATCTTGGGTTTTGTAGGTGATTACAGTAGAACGATCTCCATCACCTTGCCGATGTAGTCCGGTTCTCCGATAAAGAAAACATGCAGCGCATTCAGATCTGGCGTGGGCAGACCTTGCTGGCTCCACAGGTGCTGGATGCGCATGCGATTCGTACTCGGTGAAAGGATGACCGATTCCAGCGTGACCCCAGGGTCATTCAGGCGCGCCTGCAAATCCTTGATGTTTTGCGAGAGCTGAATCTTGTCGCTACCGGGGCCTTCGTGTTCCAGTCCGTGCGGGTCGATAAAGCAGATGCGCTGACTGCCATCCGACTTCAGGCACCAGAGGATGAAGTCTGGGTAGAAATTGCCAGCCTCAAAGAAACCGACGCCCTGCTTGGCCAGGTTGCGCAGCAGGAAGATGCGCTCTCCACGTTCAGCAAGATTCGTTTCGTTGGCCAGCAGCCAGAGGCGCAAGTCTTCGACGAATTGAAACTCGGACTTGTTGAGACCGACGGGCTGGATCTTCACCTTCTCGCTGGAAAGCAGCGGCTCATAGAGGTGAGCGTCTAGCCTTAGGCCTTGGACGTGGCCGTGATCACGCCAGCCAACCTGAGCGAGCTCAGCCTTCAGCGCTTTGATGTCGTCGATCAGGTATTGCTCGGTAGCCTCGACGATTAACTGGTAGTTGATGTCGTCACTCGGCAGGTTTTCGTTCTCGCGGGTGAGCAGAACCAGTTCCATGCGCGGATCGAGGTATTTGCGCTTTTGGTGATTGAAGCAGCGCTCCAGAGCACCGCAGAGCAGTTCGAAGGCTATCGATTGCCAGTGACGCAGATTGGCCATCGAAGGTGCCCACCAGTGCGCGGGCACCATGACGCGATACCAGTCTGGAGTCTCCAGCAGTGGACGTAGCGCTTCTTCTTTTACGATGACGTTATCCAGGTGTCGCTGGCGACGGAAGCGCTCCAGATCGAACCATAACTTGTCCCAGTCGAGCATCGACAGGCGCAAGGCATCGAAGTGACGTGGTGGGTTATCGGCTGCCTCAGGAGCCTGGCCCATAACCTCTTTGGCCTGGATCATTTGCAGTCGTGGGAAGCGATCAACCACCAATGGCATTCCCCCCTTGGTCAAACCGGGCGGGAGGGCTCTGATACTGAGGTCCACGATGGGTCCGTGTTTGCGGAAGTCGTACTGCTCCTGGGTGTCTTTGCGGAATTTGGAGCGGAGGATCTTCAGCTTCTGGCCAAAGTCGTGGGTGACGTTGAGGGTGATTTCCTCAACATGTGGCGCATCGTTCGGCGGTAGGCCTTCGCTTTCTAGAAAATCGCGGAAAGTCGCCATAAAGTCAGCCTGCACACCGAACACGTTCAGCGTCTCCAGGAAGTGAATATCCCGCGGTGGATTCACAGGTTGATAGCGGCTTGTACGCATGAGGCTTATATCTTTACCTTTCAGGCGCACGCCGCGCCCGAAAAGCTGAATGATCTGTGCGCCCTCGCTCTGTCCCATGCGCATCAGGCCCAAGCTGGATACCCGCCAACAGTCCCAGCCCTCGATGAATTTCTTTGAGCCGATCAGCATGTGAATGGGAGAGGTCGGTTTATGCACATCACCAAATACCGGCTCGCCAAACTCGCTAGGGCGTACCTCTGCAAGGGAGTGCTTGGCTTCCAGCTCATCCTGCACATGCTTGGCTAGCGCCGCTGCATCGCCGACGTTGATGACGCCGAAGGGTTCGTCGGATTCGCCAACCTTCAGCAGCAACTCGCCGCTGTCACCTTTCACGCGCTCAACCACCAAATGACCGCCGCCAGGGGCATGGAACAGACGCTGGCAGATGTCGGAATAGAACTGCGCTGCGCTTTGCTTCAGCCCCTTCAGGTAGGGGAAGGACTGCACGAAGATATCGTGGCCTTGTGCATCGACCAAGCCGGTGTGCTGGCTATTGCCGGTGAGCACGCCATGGATGAGCGTGGTAAAGGCTTCGCGGTGTATAAGAAAGCGTGCAATGAAGTCGAGAATCTGAGCCACATCAGATGGCGATACGCTTTCCTCATCGACCTTGCGGCTGGTTACGCTGGCACCGACAAAGACCCACAACGGTTTATCCAGGTTGTATCCGGCGAAGCGATTACCCGCCTCGGTGAACATGCGTAGTTGCTGATAAAACCCCAGCAGGGCAGCGGTCAGGTAGGTGTCCTTGTGGGCCACCTCATCCCGAGGCAGGTTGAAGATGCGGTAGTCCTTGCCATAGCCATCGGCATAAAAATAGCGGTAGCTGTAATCGAACAGCACGGCCTTGGCATAGCTCTCGGCCAGCACGCGGTCGTTTGCTGCTTTGACGGCCTGTTTGAAGGTGGCGGAGTACTCGAAGGTGAAGCCTTTGGCTGCCAGCTTGTCACGCTTGTTTTTCCAGTCACGGCCGCTCATGCCTCGGTGGCCTTCGTCGACTAGCAGCAGGTTGCCATCGCCAAAGCTGTCGACAGCCATTTGCTTGACCTTCTGTTCGTCCGCCAGCTTGGTGATTTCGGTTAGCAATGGCACATCAAGGGCATTTTGACCGCGAGAGATCAGGTCGCTTTCCTGGCGCAGTGGTTCTGGGTAGAAGCCGTTTTCGCGCAGCTCTCGCTCGTGCTGTTCAGACAAACGTTCGTTCGGCGACAGCACGATGACCCGGCTGAATGCATCGGCCTGCCCGGTTGCGCGCGCGTGCTGGGCAAATTGCAGCAAATTCATATGCATAAGCAACGTTTTGCCGCTGCCTGTAGCGTTTTGCAGGCAGATCTTGTTGAGGTCTTCAACAGCGTAAGGGCCTATGCCGGTTTCGCGACCTTGGCCTTGATGGTGCTGGTTGAAGCGCTCGATGGATTCATTGAGCGCCGCACACAGCCCCTGACGGTCGTTGAAGTAGCGGTCCAGGTAGACTTCAACGAACAGCAGTGTCAGCCACTGAAAGTACTTCCAGGTGATTTCTGTCTTGTGCTTGCGCCGGGCATTGATGGTGCGTGTATACGTGACAAGGTTGGCGTCGTAACGCTCCAGTTCAACCGGGGTCAATGTCGCATTGGTTGGCAAGTGCGAGATCAGCTTGGCCAGAAAGCGGTGCTTGCCGTCCGGTCCGATGCCTGGCTCGGCGTCGCGCAGAGATTTTGCGATGATCTCCAGCGGCCGCACCTGGCGGCCCCCATCTTTATGAGTAACCAGCGGATCGATGCCAAACAGGCCAATGATGTATTGATTGAGTACCAACGCATCCTGAAAGTGACTGGCTACCAGCGGTGGCTGGACTTTGCTTTTACGCGGGGCGCGAGCCATCTTAAGCGTCCTCCCACATACGCTGGGCGAAGGTCTCTTCGATCAGACGCACGCGTTTGGCAGCATCGCCATCGCTGGGCAGGGCATGGTTACCGTTGATGTAGATGAACGCATACTCGCTTTCACGCGGGTTAATGCCGCGCTTGTTCAACCAGGCCTCGAGGGCGGCCTGATCGCGACCGGAATCGCCGGTCAGCTTGCGCCAGATCACCAGTACACGTTCGCGTGAAAGATCGTCCCCAGGTACGCTGAGGATGTGACCTTCCACGGCACGGAACCAGAACTCGCCATCGTCACGCTCCTTGATGGCGGTGGAGAGCCAGCGCGTGTCTTGGTCTTTGGGTAGTTCTGGGTCGGCCTCACGTACCAGCTCAATGGCATAGCGACGCGGCTGGTCGAGGTGAGCGACATGCAGTCCGATCAGCCAGTTGAAGGTTTCCATCAGATCGATGGTCTTCTCCACTTGGGCATCGCTGCCAGGCTGCTTGACCTTGAGTTTGTAGGAGGTGGGGTCAGTGAATTCTCGAACATTGAGTAGGCTCGGACTGCCTGCGGTTTCGAACTCAAGCCAGTATTTCAGGAGGTAGTCCCGATTCATCTCAACGGACTCTGAAGTGCTGGTGTTCAGATGAGGTGTTTCGGGTAGTTGCAGATTATTCAAGGTGTCTTCGAAAGATTCCAGTCGAATATATTTCAGGCAATGGCTAATGCCTTCCCGAGATACGGGTTTTCCTTCGCTCCAGTCTTTGGAATAGGCCGCTTTTTGAATGCGAGGCTTAAGAACTGTATCGAAATGAGCACCCATTTCAACTAAGACGTATTTTCGGCTTCCGCGATCTTCTCTATTGAGGTTTATTACGGCATGTCCAGTTGTTCCTGAACCGCCAAAATAATCAAGCGCATATTGTGATCCTCCTAGTCCTGAAACACGGAGGCAGTCTTCTACTGCATAGATTGACTTTGGGTAGGTAAATGGACTTACGCCAGTAAAGAAGTGTTTTAATACACCTGTGCCATGCTCAGTTGCCGAGTACTTAGCATCAGTCCAGTTGGTCGGAGGAAGTACACCATCTGAGCCTGGGCGAAATTTATAGTAGACAATGATACTGCCATCATTGTTAGTTTTTGCTTTGTAGTTTTCGGGTGCGCCCTCTACGTTGCTGGGCTTTCCTCTCCAAGTTCTTTCACTGCCGGAGTCGTCAAGCGGGTAGACAACTACTTCGCCTTGTTTTGGGGGTCTATATCTACCCATGCTCTTTTGTCTTCGTTCCAGCTCATCTTGGGCGCACGTATAGACTCACCCAGTACGTATAGTGGATAGAAGAGTGATGGACGATCCTTTCGCTCTGAGTTTGAGCCTCTTTTCCTAAAGAGTTCCCACATAAAATTACCACTTTCATCTTCCTGTTTGTAGCGTGCGGATTGTTTCTCGCTACGTGGAAGTTTTTCTAGTTCGCCCGCTGAGGTATTTCTGGCGAAAATGGCATATTCATGTGCTTGCGCTAGACCGCTTGGCACTGGGCGGCCAGACGGGTTGATGCGAACCGCAATGGTACCAAGCAGATTATCTTGTCCAAACTGCTGTTCAATGAGATAGCTAAGCTCACGTTGTTGGTAATCATCAATTGTGGCACATAAAACACCGTCGACGCTCATCAGGGGCGGAGTAATCGCAAGCCGGTCTGCCATAAGTGAGCACCAAGATGAACTGCGGTAACCATTCTTGTATGCAATAGGCCCAGCGTCTGTATTGTAGGGTGGGTCGATATATACGGATTTTATCTGCTTGTTTAAGCGGGTTTGTGCAAGGCTCAATGCTTGGAAGTTGTCGCCGTTTAACAGAATGCCGCTACAGTTTTCATCAAGGTCAACCAAGCTCGCAAGCAGCTTCTCTTTTGTATCCTCGTGTAGAAAACGAGTGTCCAGGGTCAGGAACGGGTTGGCACGCAAAAAATCTACAGTTAGAGGCGTGCTGTAACCTGGCTGTGCCATATCTGCCTTGATACCATCAATGGCAAATAATTTTACCCACTCTTCCCGCTGCTGCTCATTAGCTGCAATTTCTGGATAGAAGCTTTCGGGGATCCGATCCAGGGTGATGCAATATTGAGTCTCGACAACAAATTTTTTCTTGAGCCATAGCTTTTTCTGAAAGTCTTCAAGCTGGGCGAGAAAATCGATAATACGCCGTGCAATTTTGCGCAAAACGCGCAGTTTTTTCAGGTATTCATCCACGCGGGGGGCATCGGCTGCTTCAATATCGTCGAGGCGGATGATCTCGTTCTTGATATAAAAGTCCAGCTCGCGCCGAAGGAAACCTCCGAGGTTCTTATGGATGAAGTAGTCCATGGTATTGCGCGCCGTGAACTGCCCCAGGTATTTGCCCAGCAGTGTACGGTTCGGCTGCTTGTCAGTGGGAGCTGGAGCAAACAGCGGCTGCTCGAAGGCGCGCAGCTCTGGGTGAGGGAATACCAGGTTAGCCAGTTGCTCGGCTACAACTTGTTCGGCCTCCACCAGACGCTTCTGCTGCCAGGTACCGGCTTGGCCAGTCTTCATGCTATCGGGGCGATAATCGAACTGGACGATGAGTTCTGGTAGCCCTTTATCGTTGGTCTCCAGCTTCAGCGGTTGTGCCGCGTGGATAATGAAGAAGCGCTCTTGGCCTTCCTTGACGTTGTTGTGTTCGCCTTCTGCTGCTGCGGCCAGGCGGAAATGTACCTTCAGCGGCTCTTTGGCCGCTGGCTGGAAATCAAATCCGCTTTGCGGGCCCTGCTCCTTGGCCTGGGCTGCGGTGAGGTCGAAGGTGAAGTTGCTGAGGGCTTCACTGGACTTGATGTAGTACTGGTCCTTGTTGGCCCAGTGCAACATGACTTCCCGACCATCGTAGGGCACGGCATAGGGCGCTGCGCGGCTGTCGTTTTCGGCTACGAAGTAGCGCTTCGACATGAAGTCGCCTTTGTCATAGTAGCGGCTGAAGAAGCGGTAAAGGTGTTCGTACACCTGGGCATCGTCAGCCAGTACACCGCCGCCATCCCGGGCGTGCTGCTGGGCCAGCTCGAACTCCTTGCCAACCTTGGTGCCGCGATATTCAGGTTTCAGTTCACCCGTGGGCAGGAAGGCGTCCTCCCCGAGGGTCTCGGCGACTTTTACGCGGGCGGCTTCTAACGCGTCATGAGCGTTGCTTTGCGATTGGCCGGCAAAGTGGGCATCGATCTCGCTACCCAGCTCGGTATCGATAAAGGTTTTGATCTGTGCACTACGGGCGTGAAGGATGCGATACAGGCCGAAGTCGAGCTCAGGCTGGTTTAGCTGGAAGAGCTCGCCCAGCAGGGCGATAAATTGGTCTTTTTGCTTGCTCATAGGTACTTCTCAAAAAAGGTCAGGCGTAGGGCTTGAAGTCGTTGCTGTCACGAATCAGTAGTTGCATCAGCTTGGGATGGATAAAGAGTTTTTCCTTGCCGACCTGCACCTCTTGTAGGACGCCGATGGCGACTAGCTCTTTGAGGTAGCGGGAGGCGGCTTGACGCTGGGCAATCTGTTTATCGACGACGTTGCTGATGCGGCAGTAGGGCTGCTCGAAAATCACGTCTACCAGCTCGCGGGAATAGGTTTTCGGCAGCTGTTCGCGAACAAACTGGGTGGTGTGCTCGGACAGGCTGCGGATGGCGGCAATTTTGGCAGTGGTCCAGCGAGCGGTTTCTTCCACACCACTGAGCATGTACAGCAGCCAGGGCTCCCAGGCGTGTTCGCGGGTGACATCCAGCAGCAGGCGGTAGTAGTCGGCTCGGTGGGCGATGATGTAGCGGCTGAGGTAGAGAATCGGCAGATTCAGCAGACCTTCGTGGATCAGATACAGTGTGTTGAGCACGCGCCCGGTGCGGCCATTCCCATCGGTGAACGGGTGGATGGCCTCGAACTGGTAGTGACCCACAGCCATACGTACCAGTGGGTCTAGCTCCGTTTCGTTGTGCAGAAAGCGCTCCCAGTTGGCGAGCAGATCGCGCAAACGGTCTTCACCCTCCGGTGGGGTGTAGATGATTTCTCCGGTGCGGTCGTTGGCCAGCTGTGTGCCCGGCACCCGGCGTATATCCATGTTTACGCCCTTGAGCGTGCGGCAGATCTCGACTGCCGTGCCGGTGGAAAGTGGGCGCTCGGCCAGGGACTGGTAGCCATGATGGAGGGCCTTGCGGTAGCGCAGGGCTTCCTTGGTCGCGGGATCGGCATGGTTGTCGCCATCCTGGGCGTGCTGAAAGAGCAAATCCGTGGTGGTGACGATACTTTCGATTTCCGAGCTGTCCTTGGCTTCCAGCAACGGGATGGTGTTGATCAGCACCGTTTGATTGGGGATCAGCTCGGCCGCCTGTTTCAATTCGGCCAAGGCTGCGCGGGCCTCGATACAACGCTTGAGCACTGCACGGGTTTCTAATTCGGCTTCAGGTGGCAGAGGCGGCAGCTGGTTATAGGGCCTGTCGGCCTGCCAGGTGAGGGGGGATGCGGTCATGGATGCGATCCTGATCCTTGAGGTATCCATCTAAAGCAAGGGCGCTCTGATGAGCGCCCTTTTCGTGGCGACAGTGTAAACATGTGCGGATCACGTGTCGCATTTTTTTAGTTTCAGCGACATGTTTTACTCTCGTGTCGCTGGCGGCGACATGTACGCACAACGTGTTCTTGAGATGGCTTTTAAGCGACGTGTTAGCTCACGGCCCAGCGCACAGTGAACAGTGTTTGGGTGCGGCTGGCACGATGCAGGCGCTTTTCCAAGGCCTCGATAAGGGCATCGCGGCGAGCTTCTATCTCGTCCTCCACTGCAAAGATCTCCTGGCGTTGCCGGCGTTGCTCGCCTTCCACCTTGCGGATGTCGTCCTGTAAGCGGCGTGCCTCGTCCATGCTCTGGGCGGAACGAGCTTGCCGCTTTAGACCTTTGAGCTTGAGCTTGGTGTCTTGCAGGGCTTGCTCGGCGGCGAGGATGCGGTCTTCGGCCCAGGCGTCCAGTTTTTCGCGTTCTTGCTGGAAAAACTTGTCGTTCTGCTCTAGCGCTTGGCTCAGCGCTGCATCGATCTGGCGACGGGCGTTGCCATGCAGATCATCCGGCGGGGTGCTGTTCGTTGGCTCGGCGCTAGCGAACAGTTGGAAGAGTTTCTCGCAGGTTTCCTGATCGAGCAACTCGCCGCTATCGGCCATGGCGGTAAATACCAGATGTTCCTCACGCTGAAAGCTGTCGAGCTCCAGCAAATTAAGCTGCAGCCAGCCCTGCTGACCGACCAACTGCTCGATGACGCTTATGCGCGGGTTTCGGCCTTCCAGCCATTGCGCATAACTGAAGCGCAGAGTGGCTGTGGGGGCAGGAGCATTACGTCCCTGATCGAGTACGTATTCACCCAGTGGATGCGTCAGGCGGTAGATTCGAGTGTTTTCAATCTGGACTTGTTTTGCCAGCTCGCCCTTGCGAATGAGCTGGTAGTGCCCGGTTGGGATCTGGGAGAGGGGCGGTAGGCTGAGGTCGAAGGTCAGTAGGTTGCTGTCGAACCTGGCTTGCTCTGCGAGGATGTACTTGGTCAGTTGCCAAAACAGACGCGTGATTCGGTCTAGCTGGCTTTCAGCGCGCTCTTTGTGGGTTTTGAGCAAGTTGTGGATATCGGCATCGAAATTTTCCAGCAGGAGCTTTTCGGTTTCTAGCATGCGTGCCTGAATATCAGCATCCAGTTCGGCGCGCAGAGTGGCAAAAGCGGAATTGATCTCTTGGGGTGTGCGGCAGCAGTCGTAAATTTCGGCAATGCGTTTCTCAAAGTCGATACCGGCTTCGATCCTGCCAAGCACTTGGTCAGACGCACCGAAAACACCATCGAAAAGATGAAACTTGTCTTGCAGTAGCTCCAGTACACGCTGGTCTGCGGCATTGCGTTGGTTGAGGAAGTTGATCACCACTACGTCGAAACGCTGCCCGTAGCGATGGCAGCGACCAATGCGTTGCTCTACGCGCTGGGGGTTCCAGGGCAGGTCGTAGTTCACCACCAGGGAGCAGAACTGCAGGTTCACACCTTCAGCAGCAGCCTCGGTGGCAATCAGAATTTCAGCGTTATCGCGGAAGTGGTCAATCAGCGCTGTACGACGGTCGATGGCGGGGGAGCCAGTGATACGGTCGCTGCCATGGTAACGAGCCAGCCAGCGCTGATAGATGCCGGTCGCGGCTTCACCCTGATTTCCACCGCTGAAGGTAACAACCTTGCCAGCGTGCCCATGAGCTTCAAGAAAGCGAGCCAGGTATTCCTGGGTGCGGCGGGATTCGGTGAAGATCACAGCTTTACGCGGTGCGCCCATAGCGGACATGCGTACGAAGCCTTGCTCCAAGGCGTTCAGCAGGGCGACGGATTTTTGATCTTCACGAATGCTATGAGCGATTTCGATATAAAGGTCGAGCTCGGCGATCTCCTTGCTCAGCAGTTCGAAATCGAGCTTATTGGCTGAGTCATGAACATCGTAATCGGCTGAGCCTTCCGTTTCCTCAAGAAGGTCCTCCTCCAGGTCTTCCTCTTCAATCAGGTGCTCGAACCATTCCTCATCGATGCTTTGGCGGTCCAACAGTTTCTGCAGGCGTGCTTTGATGGCTTGCAGTGTGGCGACGACAGCTTCCGTTGATGAGGCCAGCAGCTTGCGTAGGATAAGAGATACTAGATGCTTCTGACGCTGTGGGAAGCCGTAGCTGAAGTCGCGGTGCAGATACGTGGAGATGAGGTCGTAAAGCCGCTGCTCGTCGTCGCTCGGGGTAAATGGCGTGGTCAGCGCATGGCGCTGGGTATAAGGCACGTACTCCAGAACATCTCTACGCAGGGTGCGCTTGATAAACGCCTGCAAACGGCGGCGCAAAGCTGCGAGGTCGCCATCCGTGTTGTTGTACTGGGCGCGAAAGCTGCGCTCATCACCGAAGATTTCCTCGTCAATCAGAGAACTGAGACCGTACAGCTCCATGAGTGAGTTCTGCAGCGGAGTGGCCGTTAGCAAAAGCTTGCGTCGCCCGGCCAGTGAGCGTTTGAGAGATTGCCCTGTCTCGTTGCTTTTTCGGTGGGCATTACGCAGCTTGTGGGCTTCATCGATAACGACTAAATCCCAGGGAATATTGCTCAGGTGCTCTTCCATACGCGCGGCAAAGTGGAACGACATGATACTGATAATGTCGCGAGCAAATGGATCGTAGATCCCCGTCTGGCGAAGCTGTTTCCAAGTGCGGGCATCCAACACCTGGGTGGGCAAATTGAATTTTTCGGAAAGTTCCTGCGCCCATTGCTTACGCAGTGCCGCAGGGCAGATGATCAAGAGGCGACGGCGGCGCTCGGCCCAGATCTGCCCCAAAACCAAGGCCGCTTCAATTGTTTTGCCCAAGCCAACTTCGTCAGCCAGCATCACACCTTTACTCAGAGGGTTTTGCAGGGCAAAAAGTGAGGCATCAATCTGATGTGGGTTGAGATCGACACTGGCGTCGAACAGCGACTGAGAAAGGCGGTCTTCTTCGCTGGCTGCACGGCGGCGCGTCAGCTCCCAAGCGAAATACTTAGCGTGATGGGGCGTGAGGTTGTATGGGGGATTGAGTGTCGACATCAACTGCCCTCGGTAATGTCCATGAGCCGAATGATGCAGATCCTGCATCCGGGGTTTGGCGAGTCGCTGAACGAGTTTGCGACCCTTGGCCAACTGTACCGATGTGATAAGTAGGTTTGTAGCTCTCTAGAAAGGATGGGACCGGCTACCGTGTCCCATCGCTTCGTTTGTTGTGGCTTTCTATTGCTGAGGTGTTCTGGGCACGCATCAAGCTCTCGCAATCTAGGAGCTCAAAGGTCGCAAATTGGTCCACTGGTGTCAATTTGATATCGTATGCGTGGCTGAGAGCATAAGGGCATTACATGGACGCAACGATCGAAGCGAAAATCCAAGCGGCATTGGAGGGCTTGTTCACAGCCGTCTCTCAGTTGCAGGCAGCACACCCTGGCAAACCGTTTACCCTGGATGGCCGTTTAGTCGGTGATATCGGAGAGGTTGCTAGCTTGGCTTACAAGTTGACGCTGAACGAGGGGCTGACGAACCACCATGATGCAGTCTGTGACGAGGGGCGTAATGTTCAGATAAAGACCACGTTCGGCACGAGCCTGACGTTCCCGGTGCATCATGTTCCCGATTACTACTTGGGTATTCGTATGAACCGCGACGGTACGTTCGAAGAGGTCTACAACGGGCCGGGCTTTCTCATCCAGCAGCAACTGGCGAGTCGTAAACCGACGCGTACCGGGCTGCATGGTGGTTTGATGGCGATGTTGCGGCGTATCAATGCGACGGTCGCAGAGGAAGATTGCATCCCTCGGCGATGAGCGCTTTAGGCTTTAGGGGCCGAACGGTGGACGCTGGCCCCTTGAAGCATTGCACTTCGAAATTCAGCGCATCATCCCGAGCTCTGCATCATCCAGCAGCGCTTTGCCCAAAGCGCAGAGGTAGTGCGCAGCCCAAATGAGCTTCGGTTTATCTTCCATCAACCCGTCGATAGTTAGGTCCCGTGCATAACCCATCAGTTCCGATGCCTGCTCGCGCGCATTCTGGCATGGAATGCCGGCTTCGATGCGGAACAGTGGATGGGTCTGGTTTTCACCTTGAAAGAAGATGGTTTTACCAACAGTGCATTGGGTGTCTTCGGTGGTCATTGATCAATCTCCCTGGTCTTGTAATTGCCTGGGCTGGCCCTATCGCCGGCAAGCCGGGCTCCCACAGGTTTCTCGCTCGGTATGCGAATCAATGCATCGGTTGCGGGTTCGCGGGCGTCTGTATTTGTGCCAGCGCTGATTCGAGTAATCGCCGCAGGGCTTCAAGCTCGTGCATCGAGGCCATGATCAAAACCGATGCGGGCGACCTGGGCTGTATCAGCATCGCCTGCTGGGCTACGGCTTCTGCACAGAGTGCGTAGTCCGAGGCCATCATGATCGTGTCTTCCAGGGAGTGGATGTGATGGGGTGAATCGGGGACTATCTTCAACATGATTGCTTCCATTTCAGGGCTATCACCATCTGCTGTCAAACAGAGGGTGGCAGCTGTACGCGGGTTGACAGACCGGCGGAAACAACAAGTTCCGGCGCACGCAAGCGTGCCCGCACGTACAGCCGCCATAACGACGAGCCGTTTTGTTGTTTACCGTCGCGACCTGTCAAAGTCATGCCGTTGATGAGCAACGACCCACCGAGACTAAAACCCTGAAATAATCACCGCAACGGAAAACAGGCGCAGGGAGTATCTTTGGGAAACGCCCTACACGGAAGGGGCTAAATCCGATTTTTCAGCCCGCAGATCGTAAATTTCAGAAACAAAAAAAGACGCCCGAGGGCGTCTTCTTCTTTGGATTTGGTGGAGCCGGGGGGATTTGAACCCCCGTCCGCCAGTACTCCGCTGTCGGTACTACATGCTTAGCCGTGTCTACTGATTTAATCCGCAGCCGCCCGACGGGCAGGGTGCTTTGGATGAGTTGTGTAAGTTTTAGTCACTTCGCCCACAACGTGCTACGCGACGATCCTGTTCTGTATGACAATCAGTTCGGGTTTACAGGCATCCCCTAGTGATTGCTGGAGCCGAAGCTACCAGAAGCAACGGGTCAAGAGGGCCGCTTACGCAGCCAGCTTGTACTCCGCGCCGTAGTTTTCGTCATTGGCAACTATAAAAGTTGCAACAGTGGATTTACGAGTTCTGTTACCAACTCGGCATGCACCTAGAGTTTCGCTACCGGCGTCGAATCCTAATCGGCCCCACACTAGCGTTACGCTAACGCACCTTACGGCACGTGAAGTGGAGTATACGCCATTGCGCGGGCGACGTCGACAGCCGGTCCTGTCGCCCGCGTTCGGGGTTACGCACCGCCGCTGCCGGTGCCGCTGCCTTTCTCGGTTTTCTCCAGGCGCTCCAGCACTTTGCTGGTGATGGCGATGCATTCCTTGGTGTCGCCGGAGGCCTGGGCGGCCTTGGCTTTGTCGACGTGCTCGGTGATGGCCTTGTCCAGGCCTTCGGAGGTGGCGCCGGCGGTGGCCATGCTGTCGTCGATCTTTTGCAGGTTGGTGGTGCAGAGGTCTTCGGCGGCAAACACAGGCGAAGCCAGTAGGGTGGCGGCCGCGAACAGGGCCGAAAGCGCGGTACCTTTCATGGGTGTCTCCTCTGGGGCCTCTGGAAGGTGGGCCTGTAAGGTGGACTGTGGGGGATTGGCGGGGGTTCAATCGGGATCGGGGCTGCTGGTGCTCGCCTTTGTTTCTATAGCGCCTGGCAGACCGAGCGCCGCCCGTGCGGCGCATCGCGAGCTGCGCTCGCTCCTACGTTTGTTTCGGGCCAGTTATGCCTGCGACAGGCTCGCGCGACCGCCTTGTTTGTACGGCGCGATATCCAGCCATGCGCCAAGGCGTTCGCGTGCAAATGCCACAGGCAGGATTGGCCCTAAACAAACGTAGGAGCGAGCGCAGCTCGCGATGCGCCGCGCGGGCGGCGCTCGGTCTCACCGGCGCCGCAAACCTAACGGCGACCCCTCCAGCCTAAATGCTGCGCGGCCGGGTAACGCGGTCTACCAGGTAGACCAGGCCGTGATAGTCGATGCCGCTGTGGCTCGACAGGCCAATCTCGCAGGTGCGGCTGGTGGAGATGCCTTCGCTGCAATACTGCACCGCATCCTTCAGGCTGCGCAGCGAGTGGGCATTGAGCTCGGGGGTGGTGAAGCCTTTGTCGCCGGCAAAGCCGCAGCAATGAATGCCTTCCGGGATCACCACCTGTTTGCTGCAACGTCGCGCAAGGTCGATCAAGGCCTGGCTCTCACCCAGGTGCTGCGTGCTGCACGTCACGTGTACAGCCACCGGCTCGTCCTGGGGGGTGAACTCCAGGCGGTCGAGCAGGTGGGTGCGGATGAAGCGTACGGGGTCGTACAGGTCCAGCCGTGTTTCGCCCAGGTCTTGCACCAGGCGCAGGGTGCAGGGGCTGGTGTCGCAGTAGATCGGGTCAAGGCCGCCGCGGCTGGCGTGCAGCAGGGCGGTGATCAGTTCCTGGCGTTTGTGTTCGGCCTGTTCGGGGTAGCCCTTGGAGGCGAAGGGCTGGCCGCAGCACAGGCTGTCGGCGTTGTCGGGGAACACCGCCTGGTAGCCGGCCTTTTCCAGCAGGGCGCGGGTTTTGTCCAGCAGCGAACTTTGCTCGCGGTCGGCATAGGCCGGGCCCATCACCCGTGAAACACAGGCGGCCAGGTACACCACGCGGGGGCGGGCGTCGTTGCTGGCCGGGCCGAAGTCCAGCGGGCGCAGCGGCTGTGGCATCGCGGGCGTCCACTGGGGCAGGCGGCCTTTGCTGGCTTTGCTCAACGAGGCGGTCAGGCGGCTCAGGCGGGGGGCGCCGAGCAGCTTGCGTGCGGTGTTGGCGGCGGTCAGGGTCAGGCGGGCGCCGCCCAGTGCGGTGTGGAAGTGATCGGCCAGCCAGTCGGCGGTCTTGCCGTGGTCGGCAGCTTGGCTGCGCAGTTTTTTCACCAGTTCGCCGGTATTGATGCCCACCGGGCAGCGCTGGGCGCACAGGCCGGTGGCGGCGCAGGTGTCGATGCCTTGGTACTGGTAGGTTCGCATCAGTTCGCGGGTGTCGATGCCGGCGCGCTGCTTGGCCTGAATGTCACGCCACATGACGATGCGCTGGCGCGGGCTGAGGGTCAGCCCCTTGGACGGGCACACCGGTTCGCAGAAGCCGCACTCGATGCACTTGTCGACGATTTCGTCGGCGGCAGGCAGCGGCTTGAGGTTTTTCAGGTGGATGTCCGGGTCTTCACTCAGCACCACGTCGGGGTTGAGGATGCCATTGGGGTCGAGCAGGCGCTTGAGCGTCCACATCAGCTGGTAGGCGTCATGGCCCCATTCCAGCTCTACGAACGGCGCCATGTTGCGCCCGGTGCCGTGTTCGGCCTTCAGCGAGCCGCCGAACTCCACGGCCACCAGTTGCGCCACGTCGTCCATGAACGCCTGGTAACGGGCGACTTCCTCGGCGCTGTTGAAGCCCTGGGTGAAGACGAAGTGCAGGTTGCCTTCCAGCGCGTGGCCGAAAATGATCGCTTCGTCATAGCGGTGTTTGTCGAACAGCTGGATCAGTCGGTTGACGCCTTCGGCCAGCTGCTCGACGGGGAAGGTCACGTCTTCGATGATGACCGTGGTGCCGGTCTGGCGCACGGCGCCAACAGCGGGGAAGGTGTCCTTGCGGATTTTCCACAGCTGGTTGTACACGGCCGGGTCTTCGCTGAAGTCCACCTGTTGTTCCAGCGGGAAATCGGCGATGGAGGCCATCACCTGTTGCAGTTGCTCATGTAGCAGGCTCTGGCTGGCGGCGCGGGACTCGATCAGCAGGGCGCAGGCGTTGTCCGACAGGCCTTTTACCCATAGCGGCATGCCGGGCATGTTCTGCACCGAGCGCAGGCTGCGGCGGTCGAGCAGTTCCACAGCGGAAACCGGCTGGCGCTTGAGCACGGTGACCGCGCGGCAGCAGCTTTCGACACTGGGGAACACCAGCAGGGCACTGGCCTTGTGCGGGTGGTCGGGCACGGTGTTGTAGGTGACGGCGCTGATAAAGCCCAGAGTGCCTTCGGAACCCACCAGCAGGTGTTGCAGGATGTCCAGCGGCTGGTCGAAGTCCACCAGTGCGTTCAGCGACAGGCCGGTGGTGTTTTTCAGCCGGTATTTGTGCCGAATGCGCTCAGCCAGCGCCGTGTTGGCGCGGGTTTCGCGGCCCAGGCGGGCCAGCGCCTCTAGCAGGTCGGCATGGCTGTGTTCAAAGGCGGCCACGCTGGCCGGGTCTTCGCTGTCCAGGCGGGTGCCGTCGGCCAGCACCAGGCGCAGGCCGGCCAGGGTGTGATAGGTGTTTTGCGCGGTGCCGCAGCACATGCCACTGGCGTTGTTGGCGACGATGCCGCCGATCTTGCAGGCGTTGATCGAGGCAGGGTCCGGGCCGATCTTTCGCCCGAAGGGGGCCAGCCAGGCGTTGGCCTGGGCGCCGATGACGCCGGGTTGCAGGCGGATCTGCTCGCCCTGGCCGCGAATTTCTTTACCCCCCCAGCTATCGCCAAGCACGATCAGCACCGAGTCGGTGATGGCCTGGCCAGACAGGCTGGTGCCGGCGGCGCGGAAGGTGACCGGCACCCGCTCGCGCTGGGCCAGTTTGATCAGGCCGACCACTTCGTCTTCGGACTCGACACGCACCACCAGCTTGGGAATCAGCCGGTAGAAGCTGGCGTCGGTGCCAAAGGCCAGGGTGGAAGTGGGGTCGTCGAAGCGGCGTTCGGCGGGTATCAGGCGCTCGGCATCACGCAGGAACGCAGCGGGCAAGCTCATGCAGTCTCCTCGCGGGGCCGTGGCGTCTGTGCGCCACATGCCCCGGGTCAATCAGGCGGTCGTTCTTGCAGGCGGTCAGGCGCCCAGTTCGCGTACCAGCGAGTCGCGGGTGATCTCGCTGATCGACTTGGCGCCGGTCAGCACCATGGCCACGCGCATTTCCTTCTCGAACAGCTCCAGCAGGTTTTTCACCCCGGCCTGGCCATGCACGGCCAAGGCGTAGAGGAAGGCGCGGCCGATCAGCACGGTGTCGGCGCCCAGGGCGATCATGCGCACCACGTCGAGGCCGCTGCGGATGCCGGAGTCGGCGAGAATCTTCAGGTCGCCTTTGACCGCGTCGGCAATCGCCGGCAGGGCGCGGGCACTGGACAGCACGCCATCGAGCTGGCGGCCGCCGTGGTTGGACACCACGATACCGTCGGCGCCGAACTTGACCGCATCGCGGGCGTCATCGGCATCGAGGATGCCTTTGATGATCATCGGGCCGTCCCAGTACTCGCGGATCCACTCCAGGTCTTTCCAGGAGATGGACGGGTCGAAGTTGTTGCCCAGCCAGCCGATGTAGTCGGCAAGGCCGGTGGGGTTGCCACGGTACTTGGAGATGTTGCCCAGGTCATGCGGGCGGCCCATCACGCCGACGTCCCACGCCCATTCAGGGTGGGTCATGGCCTGCAGCACGCGGCGCAGCGGGCCGTTCTTGCCGCTCATGCCGGAATGCGCGTCGCGGTAGCGGGCACCGGGTACGGGCATGTCGACGGTGAACACCAAGGTCTTGACCCCGGCAGCCTTGGCTCGCTCCAGCGCGTTGCGCATGAAGCCGCGGTCTTTCAGCACGTACAGCTGGAACCACATCGGCCGGTCGATGGCTGGGGCCACTTCTTCGATAGGGCACACCGACACCGTAGACATGGTGAACGGGATGCCGTGGGCCGCAGCCGCGCGGGCTGCCTGCACCTCGCCACGGCGGGCGTACATGCCGGTAAGGCCGACGGGGGCCAGGGCCACGGGCATGCTCAGGGTTTCGTCGAACAGCTTGGTCTCAAGGCTGAGCTCGGACATGTTGTTCAGCACGCGCTGGCGCAGGGCAATGCTGGCCAGGTCCGACACGTTGTGGCGCAGGGTGTGCTCGGCGTAGGCGCCGCCGTCGGCATAGTGGAACAGGAAAGGAGGCAGCTTGCGTTGGGCCGCGGCGCGATAGTCGGTAGAGGCAGAAATGATCATGGATTCTCGCAGCGTTGCTTGTGGGGAGTGCCGGGCGCGCGATGGCGCCCGGCCCCTTTCACTTTAGTGATGAACCAGCATGCCGGTCAGCCAGTAAGCCTGGATCAGGGTGATCAGGCCGACGATGGTGGCGAAGAACAGGCTGTGCTTGACGGTGAAGCGGAACAGGTCGGACTCCTTGCCCACCAGGCCGGTGGCGGCGCAGGCCACGGCGATCGATTGCGGCGAGATCATCTTGCCGGTCACGCCGCCGCTGGTGTTGGCGGCTACCAGCAGGGTGTCGTTCACCCCGATCTGGTGCGCGGTGGTGGCCTGCAGCGAGCTGAACAGCGCGTTGGACGACGTGTCGGAACCGGTCAGGAACACGCCCAGCCAGCCGAGGAACGGCGAGAAGAACGGGAACGCGGCGCCGGTGCCGGCCAGTACCAGGGCCATGGTCGAAGACATGCCCGAGTAGTTGGTGACAAAGGCGAAGGCCAGCACCATGCCGATCGACAGAATAGGCCAGCGCAGCTCCCAGAAGGTCTCTTTGAAAGTGGTCAGACCAGTTTTGAAGTTGATCTTCAGCACTGCCATGGAAATCAGCGCCGAGAGGAAGATCGCGGTGCCGGTGGCGGAGATCGGGTCGAGCTTGAATACCGCTGGCATGGCGGTTGGCGCGGCAACGATCGGTGCGGTCTTGATCACCAGTTGGTCGAGGTGCGGGATGGCGAAGTTGAACACGAAGTTGTACATCGCCCCGCCCGGGGCGAACGCTGCCTTGAACGGCTTCAGGGTCCAGATGGTGACCAGCACGGTGAGGATCAGGAACGGCGACCAGGCCTTGAAAATCTCGCCAAAGCTGTACGGGCTAGGCTGGCTGCCGCTTGGCTGCACAACCGCTGCGCCGACGCTGCCTTTGGCTTCGCTGAACGAACGCTGGGGTTGCCAGACTTTCAGGAACAGGGTCAGGGCGATCAGGCTGGCCAGCGCCGAGGTGATGTCGGGCAGTTCCGGGCCAATGAAGTTCGACGTGAAGTACTGGGTGACGGCGAAGCTCAGGCCGGCGACCAGGGCGGCAGGCCAGGTTTCTTTCACGCCACGCAGGCCGTCCATCATGAACACCAGCCAGAACGGCACGAACAGCGACAGCAGCGGCAGCTGGCGGCCGGTCATGGCGCCGATGTGGAAGGCGTCGATGCCCGTCACCTGGCCGGCCACGATGATCGGGATGCCCAGGGCGCCAAAGGCTACCGGTGCGGTGTTGGCGATCAGGCACAGGCCGGCGGCGTACAGCGGATTGAAGCCCAGGCCCACCAGCAGCGCGGCAGTGATTGCCACCGGTGCACCAAAGCCTGCCGCACCTTCCAGGAAGGCACCGAAGCAGAAGCCGATCAGCAGCACTTGCAGGCGCTGGTCGTCGGTAATCGACAGCACCGAGCTGCGGATCACTTCGAACTGGCCGCTCTTGACCGTGAGTTTGTACAGGAACACCGCCGCAACGATGATCCAGGCAATTGGCCAGAGGCCATAGAGGAAGCCATAACCCGCGGCGGCGAAAGCCATGTCGACAGGCATCTGGAAGGCGAAGATGGCCACCAGGATCGACAACGCGAGGGTGATGCTGCCGGCTACGTGGCCTTTAAGGCGGAACACGGCGAGGGCAAGGAAGAAGAACACGATGGGAATGACCGCCGCCAATGCGGACAGGCCAAGACTACCAAGCGGGCTATAGAGTTGTTGCCAGGTTTGCATATGGGGTGGCCCCTAATTGTTGTTGGTCAGCACTGGCATTGGATAATTGGTAAGACCAATTTACAATGACTGGGCGCTAGGTTAAAAGCGCTGTCATGGGTGTGTCAATTTGTCCCGTGCAAAACTTTGGTCGCGTGCCGATGAGCGGGCACCTGATGTGCTGGGAAAATCGCGACTTGATGGGTGTTTGCGCGGCCTGGATCGGCGAGAATAGGCGCCCCCTGAAATTTGCCGGGGGTTTGTGGAGAGCATGTGATGGTTTTTGATCAGGTCCGCCAACGGCGCCTGTCCGACGACATTGTCGATCGTCTGGAAGGGATGATTCTGGAAGGTACGCTGACCTCGGGGCAGCGGCTGCCGGCCGAGCGCGTCCTTGCCGAACAGTTCGGCGTGTCCCGCCCGTCACTGCGTGAGGCGATCCAGAAACTGGTGGCCAAGGGGCTGCTGGTCAGCCGGCAGGGCGGGGGCAATTTTGTTGCCGAGTCGTTGGGGTCCACTTTCAGCGACCCGTTGCTGCAGTTGCTAGAGCACAGTGCCGAGGCCCAGCGTGATTTGCTTGAGTTCCGCCACACGTTGGAGGCGTCCTGCGCCTATTACGCTGCCCAGCGTGCCACCGAGCCGGATCGGGCGCGGTTGAAGGCGGCCTTCGATGCACTGCAGGACTGCTATGCCCGGGTCGATGAAGTGACCCGTGCGGAAGAGGGCGCAGCCGATGCAAGCTTCCACCTGGCGATTGCCGAGGCCAGCCACAACGCGGTGTTGCTGCATACCATCCGAGGGCTGTTCGACCTGCTCAAGCGCAACGTGGTGACCAACATTGGTGGCATGTACCAGCAACGCACCGAGACCCGGGACATGCTGATCAGCCAGCACCGGGAGCTGTACCTGGCGATTGTCGAGGGCAGGGCGGAGGATGCGCGGGAGGTGTCCAGTCGGCACATTTTGTATGTGCAGGAGGTGCTGGAAGAGGCGCACGAAGAAGCGCAGCGCGTGGCGCGGGCGGAGCGGCGCAGCGGGCGTTGAGATTTGTATGGGCAGTGCTGGCCTCTTCGCGGGTAAACCCGCGAAGAGGCCGGAACAGGCTGAAGAAGAGCTAGTCTTCCTTGCCCTTGTTCCGTACAGCCCGCTGCAGCTCGCGGTTGGAATCGCGTTCGCGCATGGTGTCGCGCTTGTCGAATTCCTTCTTACCCTTGCCCAGTGCGATTTCGCACTTGATCAGGTGCTTGCTCCAGTACAGCGCCAAGGCTACGCAGGTGTAGCCTTTTTGCGCCACGGCGGCCTCCAGGCGCTCCAGCTCGCGCTTGTTCAGCAGCAGCTTGCGGGTGCGGATGGGGTCGGCGATGACGTGGGTGCTGGCGGTGGTCAGCGGGGTGATGTGGCTGCCGAACAGCCAGGCTTCACCGTCCTTGAGCAGCACATAGCTGTCTGTCAGGTGTGCCTTGCCGGCGCGCAGGCTTTTTACTTCCCAGCCGGACAGGACCAGCCCGGCCTCGAACTTGTGTTCGATGAAGTAATCGTGTCGCGCTTTCTTGTTTTGCGCGATGGTCCCGGTCGGATGTTTTTTTTGCTTAGCCATAGGGGCGGCATTATAGGCAAGTCCGCGCGTCGTCCGCTATGGGATTTCGGTGTGCTTGAGCCACTGGAATGAATACCGGACAATACAAACCCTGTCATACGCACAGAACCTGTTTTCGGCACGCTGCGAAGCGTCGCCACCCAGCCTTGGAAGTGACGCCTGGATGACTACCCATATTCAACGCTCTGCCCTGCTGCCATACCCCGCCCAGGCGCTTTACGATCTGGTCAACGATGTGGCCAGCTACCCTGAGTTTCTGCCGTGGTGCTCGGCCTCGACGGTAATGGAAGCCAGCGAAACGCATATGCGCGCCAAGCTCGAAGTGGCCAAGGGGGGCATGAGCCAGCACTTCGTCACGCGTAACGTGCTGGTACCGGGGCAGTCCATCGAGATGAACCTCGAAGAAGGGCCGTTCACCCAGCTGCATGGTGTGTGGGTGTTCAAGCCGCTCGGTGAAAAGGCCTGCAAGATCAGCCTCGACCTGTCCTTCGACTATGCCGGTCCGATTGTGCGCGCCACGTTGGGCCCACTGTTCAACCAGGCGGCCAACACGTTGGTTGATGCTTTCTGCCAGCGCGCCAAGCAACTGAATGCCTGATTGAAACGAGCGAAAATAAAAAGCCCGGAACACGTCCGGGCTTTTTTGTGCCTGCTGGCCCTATTAGCGGGTTTCCAGCGGTGCAGGGGTCGGGACCGGGGTAGTCTCGATGGTGTCGATTTCGCGCTGGATGGCCTCTTCGGTCGAGCCAGGCTTGGCTGGTTTTTCCACAGGCTGCGCGGTTGGCTGTTCGGCTTGGCCTGGCTCGGTGGCCGGGCTGACCGTGGTGTCGCTGCTGCCGCCGAGGATTTCCTGGTCGCGGCTGACGCCTGGCATGAAGTCGCCAGACAGGCTGACCAGTTGGTCGCTTTCGTTGAAGAACACGCTCATGCGTTCTTGCTGACGTTTACCGCCACCTGGCTGCAGGCTGTACAGGTAGTCCCAACGGTTGGTGTTGAAGGTGTCCTGAATCAGCGGGTTGCCCATGATAAACCTTACTTGCCGTCGGGTCATTCCGGGGCGCAATTGGTCTATCATGTCTTGCGTGACGACATTGCCCTGCTGGATGTCGATTTTGTAAACCCCGGGAAACGAGCAACCGGCGAGTGCGAGCAGTCCCGCGAGGGCGAGGCTGTTTAGCAAGAGCTTGGTGTTTTGCATCGGTGGGCGACTTCCACTATCTTGGCTGGACAACGTAAACCCCGATCATACCCGTATTAAGAGAAGCTGCGAAGCAGCATCGGCGAGAAAGCTGACCATGGTTGAAAATAGCGAATTGCGCAAAGCCGGTCTCAAGGTGACCCTGCCTCGAGTCAAGATCCTTCAGATGCTCGATTCCACCGAGCAGCGTCACATGAGCGCCGAAGATGTCTACAAGGCGCTGATGGAGGCAGGCGAGGACGTAGGCCTGGCCACCGTCTATCGCGTACTGACCCAGTTCGAAGCGGCTGGCCTGGTGGTTCGCCACAACTTCGATGGCGGCCACGCCGTGTTCGAGTTGGCCGATGGCGGTCACCACGACCATATGGTGAACGTGGATACCAGTGAAGTCATCGAGTTCATGGACGCCGAAATCGAGAAGCGCCAGCGCGAAATCGTGGCCGAGCATGGCTACGAGCTGGTGGACCACAATCTGGTCCTGTATGTGCGTAAGAAGAAGTAACGATTTTTTATCGTTATGAATGGCAAAGGCGACCCTAGGGTCGCCTTTGTGCTTTTGGAGGGTCCGAACAAGAAGGGGTCAGGCTTTGCCGCTCACGACCATCTTGCGCGCATGCGCCAGGGATTCTTTGGTCAGGTCGATGCCGCCTAGCATTCGCGCTACTTCCTCGACCCGCTCACGCTTGCCCAGGCTGGCCACGGCCGTGTGGGTGGTATCGCTGTTGCGCACCTTGTGCACGAACAGGTGGTGATGCCCTTGCGCGGCCACCTGAGGCAGGTGGGTCACGGTCAGTACTTGCCCGCGCTCGCCCAGGCGGCGCAGCAGTTGCCCGACGATTTCTGCAGTGGGGCCGCCGATGCCCACGTCGACTTCGTCGAACACCAAGGTGGGGATCCGCGAGGTCTGCGCGGTAATCACCTGGATCGCCAGGCTGATACGCGACAGTTCGCCGCCTGAGGCTACCTTTGCCAGCCCTTTGAGCGGTTGACCGGGGTTGGCGCTGACCAGCAGCTCGATCTGCTCCAAACCGTGAGGCGACAAATCTGCGCCTTCGTTGGGCGTCAGTTCGATGCAGAAGCGCCCACCAGGCATGCCCAGGCGTTGGATTTCCTGCTCCACCGCGCCTGCCAGCTGCTGCGCCGCTTGCTGGCGCAGGCTGCTGAGTTCACGAGCCTTCTCTTTATAGTGCTGGGCGAAGGCGGCAAGCTCTTCGCCCAATCGCTCGATTGACTCGTCGCTGGCGTTCAGGCCCTCGATCTCTTCCATCAACTGCTGCTGCAGGTGAGGCAGCTCGGTGGGGTGCACGCGATGTTTGCGCGCCAGCGTATAGATGGTGTCGAGGCGCTCTTCCAAGGCTTGCAGGCGCATAGGGTCGGCGTCGAAGTTGTCGAGGAAGCGGTTGAGCTCGCCCACGGCTTCTTCTACCTGGATCTGCGCGCTGGCAATCAGGTTGGCCGCTTCAACCAGGGCTTTGGGTGAGTGGGTGGCTGCACCCAGCCGGTTGAGGCTGGAGGTGAGGGCGCTCAGCACGTTGCCCGAATCGCTTTCGCTGCACTGATCGATAACCTGGCGGCAGATGCCGAATAGCGCTTCGGCGCTGGTCAGGTTCTTGTGCTCCTGCTCCAGGTGCTCCAGTTCGTGTTCACCCAGGCCAAGGTTGTCCAGCTCTTCCAGTTGATAGCTCAGCAACTGGTGGCGGGCGCGCTGCTCATCGCCGGAGTTGGACAGCCGTTCCAGCTCCAGGCGCGTCTGGTTCCAGCGCTTGGCCGCCAGTTGCACCTGGCGGGCCAGGTCGACGGCACCAGCGTACTCGTCGAGCAGGCGGCGGTGAGTATCGGTCTTGAGCAGCGACTGGTGTTCGTGCTGGCTGTGGATATCGATCAGCAGTTCGCCCAGCGCCTTGAGGTCGCCGAGCGGGCAGGGTGTGCCGTTGATGTAGCCGCGGCTGCGGCCTTCGGCGGTGATGACCCGGCGCAGGATGCACAGGCCTTCGTTGTCCAGGTCGCGTTCGGCCAGCCAGGCATGGGCCTCGGGAATGTCCACCAGGTCGAAGGTGGCAAGGATATCTGCCTTGTCGGTGCCGGGGCGCACCACGCCGCTGTCGGCCCGGTCGCCCAGGGCAAGGCCGAGGGCGTCGAGCATGATCGATTTGCCGGCACCGGTCTCGCCGGTGATGACGGACATGCCGCGGGCAATTTCGAGGTCGAGGTGCTCGACGATGGCGTAGTTGTGAATGGACAGGTGCACCAGCATGGGGGCGGCTCCCGAAAGTCAGGTCTGGTTATTTATACAGTACTTTTTTCAGGCCTGCCAATGCTCCTTGGCAGATTCTGTTGCTGCCCGGAAAACCACCTTGCCCCTTGAAGCTGGTTTTTCCGACCCCATATAGCCGACATCCAAGGCGAGCCTGGCTCGCAGTCCACAAAATTGCGCAGGAGAGACCCCATGGCTGACGAACAGCTGAATGAAAAAGACCTTAACGTTGAAGACACCGGTGCAGAAACCACTGCGGACGCCCGTGTTCTGGAACTCGAGGAGCAGCTGGCCGCCGCCAAGGATCAGTCGCTGCGCGCTGTAGCCGACTTGCAGAACGTGCGCCGTCGCGCCGAGCAGGATGTGGAAAAAGCCCACAAGTTTGCCCTGGAGAAGTTCTCCAACGACCTGTTGCCGGTAATTGACAGCCTGGAACTGGCCCTGGCGCACTCCAATGACGAAGACGAGCAAGTCAAAGCCATTCGCGAAGGCGTCAAGCTGACCCTCAAGATGTTCCAGGACACCCTCAAGCGCTACAACCTCGAAGCCGTCGACCCGCACGGTGAGCCGTTCAACCCGGAGCACCACCAGGCCATGGCTATGCAGGAAAGCGCTGAGGTCGAGCCGAACAGTGTGCTGAACGTGTTCCAGAAGGGTTACCTGCTGAACGGCCGCCTGCTGCGCCCCGCCATGGTGGTGGTCAGCAAGGCGCCGAGCGCGGCGCAACCCTCTATCAATGAAAAGGCTTGAAATCCATCGGGGCATCCCCATTTAGGTGTCAAGCCTTCAAGTATTACCGCAGTTGGCCAAAGTAGTCGCTGCTACCAAATTCAAGTTTCGGGAGAGTTAACATGGGCAAAATCATCGGTATCGACCTGGGGACCACCAACTCGTGCGTCTCCGTTCTGGAAAACGGTAACGTCAAGGTCATCGAAAACGCTGAGGGTGCGCGTACCACCCCTTCGATCGTGGCCTACGCCAACGACGGCGAAATCCTGGTTGGCCAGTCGGCCAAGCGCCAGGCCGTCACCAACCCGCACAACACCCTGTTCGCAGTGAAGCGCCTGATCGGCCGCCGCTTCGAAGAAGACGTCGTGCAGAAAGACATCAAGCTGGTGCCGTACAAGATCGTCAAGGCCAATAACGGCGACGCTTGGGTGCAGGCCAGCGGCAAGGACATGGCACCGCCGCAGATCAGCGCCGAAGTCCTGAAAAAAATGAAGAAAACCGCCGAAGACTACCTCGGCGAGCCGGTCACCGAAGCGGTCATCACCGTTCCGGCCTACTTCAACGACAGCCAGCGTCAGGCCACCAAAGACGCCGGCCGTATCGCTGGTCTGGACGTAAAACGTATCATCAACGAGCCGACCGCCGCTGCGCTGGCCTACGGCATGGACAAGGCCAAGGGCGACCACACTGTCATCGTTTATGACCTGGGTGGCGGTACCTTCGACGTGTCGGTCATCGAGATCGCCGAAGTCGACGGTGAGCACCAGTTCGAAGTACTGGCCACCAACGGTGACACCTTCCTGGGTGGTGAAGACTTCGACATGCGCCTGATCGACTACCTCGTCGACGAGTTCAAGAAAGAGTCCGGCATGGACCTGAAGAACGATCCGCTGGCTCTGCAGCGCCTGAAAGAAGCTGCTGAAAAGGCCAAGATCGAGCTGTCGTCCGCCCAGTCGACCGACGTCAACCTGCCGTACATCACTGCAGACGCCACCGGTCCGAAGCACCTGAACGTGAAGATCTCCCGCGCCAAGCTGGAGTCGCTGGTCGAAGACCTGGTCAACCGTACCATCGAGCCTTGCCGCATCGCCCTGAAAGACGCTGGCATCGATGCCAGCAAGATCGACGACGTGATCCTGGTCGGTGGCCAGACCCGTATGCCGCTGGTGCAGAAAGCCGTTGCTGACTTCTTCGGTAAAGAAGCTCGCAAGGACGTCAACCCGGACGAAGCCGTTGCCATGGGTGCTGCCATCCAGGGCGCCGTTCTGGCCGGTGACGTGAAAGACGTACTGCTGCTGGACGTCAGCCCGCTGACCCTGGGTATCGAAACCATGGGTGGCGTGATGACTTCGCTGATCGAGAAGAACACCACCATCCCGACCAAGAAGTCGCAGGTGTTCTCGACTGCCGACGACAACCAGGGCGCCGTGACCATTCACGTGCTGCAAGGCGAGCGTAAGCAGGCTGCGCAGAACAAGTCGCTGGGCAAGTTCGACCTGGCTGACATTCCGCCAGCTCCGCGTGGCGTGCCGCAAATCGAAGTCACCTTCGACATCGACGCCAACGGCATCCTGCATGTCAGCGCCAAAGACAAGGCCACCGGCAAGTCGCAGTCGATCGTGATCAAGGCCAACTCCGGCCTGTCGGACGAAGAAATCGAGCGCATGGTGCGTGACGCCGAGGCCAACGCCGAGGAAGACCGCAAGTTCGAAGAGCTGGCCGCTGCCCGTAACCAGGGTGATGCGCTGGTTCACTCGACCCGCAAGATGGTCGCTGACGCAGGTGACAAGGTTACCGCTGAAGAGAAAACCGCCATCGAGGCCGCCGTTGTTGCCCTGGAAGCCGCTGTCAAAGGCGACGACAAGGCCGCAATCGATGCCAAGGTTGAAGAGCTGTCCAAGGTCTCTGCCCCGGTTGCCCAGAAGATGTACGCCGAGCAGTCGGCTGAACAGCCTCAGGGTGGCGCGCAGCAGGCCGAGCCGGAAGCCAAGCACGATGACGTGGTTGACGCCGAGTTCGAAGAAGTGAAAGACAACAACAAGCAGTAATCCCTGCATGTTGTCGGCCAGTTCACCGCCGTTTGGCGGTGAGCTGGTAGGATGTCGCCGCGCGGGGGCTTGCTCCCGCGTTGGCGTATCTGGAATTCGAGAATTTTTACAGTATCTGTCAGCGCTCCTGGAGGGGGCGGCAGGTGCTGATGGCGCGGCGCAGATGCCAGACGCCCAACAAGGTGCAAATGACCTATGTCCAAGCGTGATTACTATGAGGTTCTGGGTGTCGAGCGCGGCGCCAGTGAAGCTGACCTCAAAAAGGCTTACCGCCGACTGGCGATGAAGTACCACCCGGACCGCAACCCGGGCGATAAAGAGTCGGAAGACAAGTTCAAAGAGGCCAACGAGGCCTACGAAGTACTGTCTGATGCCAGCAAGCGTGCGGCGTTCGACCAGTACGGCCATGCAGGCGTAGACCCAAGCATGGGTGGCGGCGGTGCTGGCTTCGGCGGCGCCAACTTCTCCGACATTTTCGGCGATGTATTCAGTGACTTCTTCGGTGGCGGCCGTGGTGGTGGTCGTGGCGGTGCCCAGCGTGGCAGCGACCTGCGTTACACCCTGGAGCTGAACCTGGAAGAAGCGGTGCGTGGCACCACGGTCAGCATCCGCGTACCTACCCTGGTCAACTGCCAGCCTTGCGATGGTTCCGGCGCCAAGAAGGGCTCGACTCCATCGACTTGCCCGACTTGCGGTGGCATTGGCCAGGTGCGCATGCAGCAAGGTTTCTTCTCGGTACAACAGACCTGCCCGCGCTGCCATGGCCAGGGCAAGATCATCACCGACCCATGCACCTCGTGCCACGGCGAAGGCCGGGTCGAGGAATACAAGACGCTGTCGGTCAAGGTGCCGGCGGGCGTCGATACGGGCGACCGCATCCGCCTGTCTGGCGAGGGCGAGGCGGGTACCCATGGTGGCCCGACTGGCGACCTGTATGTGGTGATCAGCGTGCGTGAGCACGAGATCTTCCAGCGTGATGGCAAGCACCTGTATTGCGAAGTACCGATCAGCTACACCGACGCTGCCTTGGGTGGCGAGCTGGAAGTGCCGACCCTGGATGGCCGCGTGAAGCTGAAAATTCCGGAAGGTACCCAGACCGGCAAGCAGTTCCGCCTGCGTGGCAAGGGTGTGGCGCCGGTGCGTGGCGGTGGTGCGGGCGACCTGCTGTGCCGTGTGGCGGTGGAAACCCCGGTCAACCTCAGCCGTCGCCAGCGCGAGCTGCTGGAAGAACTGCGTGACTCGCTGGAAGGCGACAGCTCCCACTCGCCCAAGGCCAGTGGCTGGTTCGATGGCGTGAAGCGCTTCTTCGGCGATCTCTGACAAGGAAAAGGCTATGCGACGTATTGCAGTGATGGGTGCGGCGGGGCGGATGGGCAAGACCCTTATCGAGGCCGTGCAACAAACGCCGGGTGCAGGGCTGACGGCGGCGATCGATCGCCCTGACAGCTCGCTCGTCGGGGCTGATGCCGGCGAGCTGGCGGCTCTTGGCCGGATTGGTGTGTTGTTGTCTGACGATCTGGCCAAGGTCGCCGACGAATTCGACGTGCTGATCGACTTCACCCACCCATCGGTGACCCTGAAAAACCTCGCATTCTGCCGCAAGCACGGTAAGGCGATGATCATCGGCACCACCGGTTTTACGGTTGAAGAAAAGCAGCTGCTGGCTGAGGCTGGCAAGGACATTCCAATTGTGTTCGCTGCCAACTTCAGCGTGGGTGTGAACCTTAGCCTGAAGCTGCTTGATCTGGCTGCCCGGGTGTTGGGCGATGATGTCGATATCGAGATCATCGAGGCGCATCACCGGCACAAGGTCGATGCACCGTCGGGTACTGCGCTGCGCATGGGTGAAGTGGTTGCCAATGCGCTGGGCCGCGATCTGCAGGAAGTGGCCGTGTATGGCCGTGAAGGGCAGACTGGCGCGCGTGATCGCAAGACGATCGGCTTTGCCACTGTACGCGCCGGCGATGTGGTGGGTGATCACACCGTTCTGTTCGCAGCTGAAGGCGAGCGCCTGGAAATTACCCACAAGGCCTCCAGCCGCATGACGTTTGCCAAGGGTGCCGTGCGTGCGGCGCTGTGGCTGGATGGGCGTGAGCCTGGCCTGTACGATATGCAGGATGTGCTCGAACTGCATTGAGCCTTGCAAGGGCCTGGCCCACGATTGGGGTGCGATGCACCCCTTTGTCGCAATCTTGTGTTTTAGAGACACATCCGCGGTAGACCCAAAACGCACTTTTCTGTAAGCTACAGCTTTAGTGTGTCCACTAAAAGCGCGCAGCGAATTGAATTCAGCACATGAAAGCGGGGTGACGTGTCCATACGTCACTCCGCTTTTTTGCAACCTGCGATCGCCCTTTCATGCTTGATTTACGGGAGGTCTTCTTGACAAAGCCAGCCATACTCGCCCTTGCCGACGGCAGTATTTTCCGCGGTGAAGCTATCGGTGCCGACGGTCAGACCGTTGGTGAGGTGGTATTCAACACCGCTATGACCGGCTACCAGGAAATCCTTACAGACCCTTCCTACGCGCAGCAAATCGTTACCCTGACCTACCCGCACATCGGCAACACCGGTACCACGCCGGAAGATGCCGAGTCGAACCGCGTCTGGTCCGCTGGCCTGGTCATCCGTGACCTGCCGCTGCTGGCCAGCAACTGGCGTAACACCCAGTCGCTGCCTGAGTACCTCAAGGCCAACAACGTTGTTGCCATCGCTGGCATCGACACCCGTCGCCTGACCCGAATCCTGCGTGAAAAGGGCGCCCAGAACGGTTGCATCCTCGCCGGTGACAACATCAGCGAAGAAGCCGCCATTGCCGCCGCCCGCGGCTTCCCGGGCCTGAAGGGCATGGACCTGGCCAAGGTCGTTTCCACCAAGGAACGCTACGAGTGGCGCTCCAGCGTGTGGGAGCTGAAGACCGACAGCCACCCGACGATCGATGCGGCCGACCTGCCGTACCACGTGGTTGCCTTCGACTACGGCGTCAAGCTGAACATCCTGCGCATGCTGGTGGCCCGTGGCTGCCGCGTGACCGTGGTACCGGCCCAGACTCCGGCCAGCGAAGTGCTGGCACTCAACCCGGATGGCGTGTTCCTGTCCAACGGCCCTGGTGACCCTGAGCCTTGCGACTACGCGATCCAGGCGATCAAGGAAATCCTCGAAACCGAGATCCCGGTATTCGGCATCTGCCTCGGCCACCAGTTGCTGGCCCTGGCTTCCGGCGCCAAGACCGTGAAAATGGGCCACGGCCACCACGGTGCCAACCACCCGGTCCAGGACCTGGACACCGGCGTGGTCATGATCACCAGCCAGAACCACGGCTTTGCCGTTGACGAGGCCACCCTGCCGGGCAACGTCCGCGCCATTCACAAGTCGCTGTTCGACGGCACCCTGCAGGGTATCGAGCGCACTGACAAGAGCGCGTTCAGCTTCCAGGGCCACCCTGAAGCGAGCCCAGGCCCGACCGACGTCGCGCCACTGTTCGATCGTTTCACCGATGCCATGGCCAAGCGCCGCTGAGCATCCTGCTTCAAGGCCCCGGGCCGGCTCGCGCCGCGCCCGGAAGCGCCTGACCCAGATTGTTCAAAGCGGCTTGCCGACTGACCCCGGATTTGAGTGACAACCATGCCAAAACGTACAGACATCAAAAGCATCCTGATTCTCGGCGCTGGCCCGATCGTGATCGGCCAGGCCTGCGAATTCGACTACTCCGGCGCCCAGGCTTGTAAAGCCCTGCGCGAGGAAGGTTTCCGCGTCATCCTGGTGAACTCCAACCCAGCCACCATCATGACCGACCCGGCCATGGCCGACGCCACCTACATCGAGCCGATCAAATGGCAGTCGGTGGCCAAGATCATCGAGAAAGAGCGCCCGGACGCCGTCCTGCCGACCATGGGTGGCCAGACCGCACTGAACTGCGCCCTGGACCTGGAGCGCCACGGCGTTCTGGAGAAGTTCGGCGTAGAGATGATCGGTGCCAACGCCGACACCATCGACAAGGCCGAAGACCGTTCGCGCTTCGACAAGGCCATGAAGGACATCGGCCTGGAGTGCCCGCGCTCCGGTATCGCCCACAGCATGGAAGAGGCCAATGCGGTCCTCGAGAAGCTGGGCTTCCCATGCATCATCCGCCCATCGTTCACCATGGGCGGTACGGGTGGTGGTATCGCCTACAACCGTGAAGAGTTCGAAGAAATCTGCACCCGTGGTCTGGACCTGTCGCCGACCAAAGAGCTGCTGATCGACGAATCGCTGATCGGCTGGAAAGAGTACGAGATGGAAGTGGTCCGTGACAAAAAGGACAACTGCATCATCGTATGCTCGATCGAGAACTTCGACCCGATGGGCGTGCACACCGGTGACTCGATCACCGTTGCTCCGGCACAGACCCTGACCGACAAGGAATACCAGATCATGCGCAACGCCTCGCTGGCGGTGCTGCGTGAAATCGGTGTTGAAACCGGCGGTTCCAACGTTCAGTTCGGTATCTGCCCGAACACCGGCCGCATGGTCGTGATCGAGATGAACCCGCGTGTGTCGCGTTCCTCGGCACTGGCCTCCAAGGCTACCGGCTTCCCGATCGCCAAAATCGCTGCCAAGCTGGCCATTGGTTACACCCTCGACGAACTGCAGAACGACATCACCGGCGGCCGCACCCCGGCGTCCTTCGAGCCGTCGATCGACTACGTCGTCACCAAGCTGCCACGCTTCGCCTTCGAGAAATTCCCGAAAGCCGACGCCCGCCTGACCACCCAGATGAAGTCTGTGGGTGAAGTCATGGCCATCGGCCGTACCTTCCAGGAATCCCTGCAGAAAGCCCTGCGCGGCCTGGAAGTCGGTGCCTGCGGCCTCGACCCGAAAGTCGACCTGGCCAGCCCGGAAGCTGCCGGCATCCTCAAGCGCGAGCTGACTGTGCCGGGTGCCGAGCGTATCTGGTACGTGGCTGACGCCATGCGTTCCGGCATGACCATCGAGGAAATCTTCGAGCTGACCGGCATCGACCTGTGGTTCCTGGTGCAGATGGAAGACCTGATCAAGGAAGAAGAGAAGGTCAAGACCCTGGCCCTGTCGGCGATCGACAAGGACTACATGCTGCGCCTCAAGCGCAAGGGCTTCTCGGACCAGCGTCTGGCCAAGCTGCTGGGCATCACCGACAAGAACCTGCGCCGTCACCGCCACAAGCTGGAAGTGTTCCCGGTCTACAAACGCGTCGACACCTGCGCCGCCGAGTTCGCCACCGACACCGCCTACCTGTACTCCACCTACGAGGAAGAGTGCGAGGCCAACCCGTCGACCCGCGACAAGATCATGATCCTGGGCGGTGGCCCGAACCGTATCGGTCAAGGTATCGAGTTCGACTACTGCTGCGTACACGCCGCACTGGCGCTGCGTGAAGACGGTTACGAGACCATCATGGTCAACTGCAACCCGGAAACCGTCTCCACCGACTACGACACCTCCGACCGCCTGTACTTCGAGCCGCTGACCCTGGAAGACGTGCTGGAAGTTTGCCGCGTCGAGAAGCCGAAAGGCGTGATCGTGCACTATGGCGGCCAGACGCCGCTGAAACTGGCCCGCGCCCTGGAAGAAGCCGGCGTACCGATCATTGGTACCAGCCCGGACGCTATCGACCGCGCCGAAGACCGTGAGCGCTTCCAGCAGATGGTTCAGCGCCTGAACCTGCTGCAGCCGCCAAACGCCACCGTACGCAGCGAAGAAGAAGCCATCAGCGCTGCTGGCAGCATCGGTTACCCGCTGGTGGTGCGCCCGTCGTACGTCCTGGGTGGCCGCGCCATGGAAATCGTCTACGAACTGGACGAGCTCAAGCGCTACCTGCGTGAAGCCGTACAGGTGTCCAACGACAGCCCGGTACTGCTCGACCACTTCCTCAACTGCGCCATCGAGATGGACGTGGACGCCGTGTGCGACGGTACCGATGTGGTGATCGGCGCAATCATGCAGCACATCGAGCAGGCCGGCGTTCACTCCGGTGACTCGGCGTGCTCGCTGCCACCTTACTCGCTGAGCAAGGAAGTGCAGGACGAAGTTCGCGTACAGGTCAAGAAAATGGCCCTGGAGCTGGGCGTCGTCGGCCTGATGAACGTGCAGTTGGCCCTGCAAGGCGACAAGATCTATGTGATCGAAGTCAACCCGCGCGCCTCGCGTACCGTGCCGTTCGTGTCCAAGTGCATCGGCACTTCCCTGGCCATGATCGCCGCCCGCGTGATGGCTGGCAAAACCCTGAAAGAGCTGGGCTTCACCCAGGAAATCATCCCGAACTTCTACAGCGTCAAGGAAGCCGTCTTCCCGTTCGCCAAGTTCCCAGGGGTTGACCCGATCCTCGGCCCTGAGATGAAATCGACCGGTGAAGTCATGGGCGTGGGTGACAGCTTCGGTGAAGCCTTCGCCAAGGCCCAGATGGGTGCCAGCGAAGTGCTGCCGACCGGCGGTACCGCGTTCATCAGCGTGCGTGACGACGACAAGCCACAAGTGGCTGGCGTTGCTCGCGACCTGATCGCCCTGGGCTTCGAAGTGGTTGCAACTGCTGGCACCGCCAAGGTTATCGAAGCGGCTGGCCTGAAAGTGCGCCGTGTGAACAAGGTGACCGAAGGTCGCCCGCACGTGGTCGACATGATCAAGAACGACGAAGTGTCGCTGATCATCAACACCACCGAAGGCCGTCAGTCGATCGCCGATTCCTACTCGATTCGTCGCAATGCGCTGCAGCACAAGATTTACTGCACCACTACCATTGCGGCCGGTGAAGCCATCTGCGAAGCGCTGAAGTTTGGTCCGGAAAAGACCGTTCGTCGCTTGCAAGATCTGCATGCAGGACTGAAAGCATGAGCATTACCAAGTACCCGATGACCGTCCAGGGCGCTCGCGCCCTGGAAGAGGAGCACCTGTTCCTGAGCAAGACCGAGCGCCCGCGCCTGAGCCAGGCAATCGGCGAAGCGCGCGAACTGGGTGACCTCAAGGAAAACGCCGAATACCATGCCGCCCGCGAAGAGCAGGGCATGGTCGAAGCGCGTATCCGCGATATCGAAGGCCGCCTACAGAACTCGGTGGTGATCGACGTGACCACCATCCCCCACACCGGCAAGGTCATCTTCGGTACCACCGTAGACCTGGAAAACACCGAGACCGGTGACCAGGTGACCTACCAGATCGTTGGCGAGGACGAAGCCGACATCAAGAAGGGCAAGCTCTCGGCCGGTGCGCCGATTGCCCGCGCCATCATCGGCAAGGAAGAAGGTGATATTGTCGTCGTCAAGACGCCTAGTGGCACGGTCGAGTACGAGATTGTCGAAGTCAAGCACATCTGACCGGCGCCTGCGGGCGCCATCCCTCGAGGGGATCCTCTGGCAGCTGGCCCAGGTTTTCTGGGTCGGTGGCCTTTGGGTGTTTCACGTGGGGCTGGTGCCTGCGCTCAAGGTCAGTGGCCTGGCGCCGCTGCTGGTGCAGGATATCGCCGGGCAGATCGACCGCTGGTTGATCGGTGTGGCGTTACTTGGCTTGTTGACCCAGCTGGCAGTGCTGGCAAGGGTGGACGGCCTGGCGGCCTGGTGGCGGCAGTTCCGTGGCCAGATGCTGTTGCTCGGCTTCGGCGCCTGCGTGGGGTACTACACCTTGCGCTACGGTATTTCCGTGGGCGAGCGCTGGCAGATGTTCTGCTTCTTGGTACTGGGCTTTTCCGGCATCGTGCTGGTGGCCCAGCCGGTGCCGGTCAGGGCGCGTTCGCCGCGCCACTGACCGGAGCCACCGTTACTTGTAGCGGTGGATGTTGGACAGCTGCTTGTTCGGCTGTGGATTCTTGCGGTAGATCAGGGCTTTCTTGCCAATGGTCTGCACCAGCTCGGCACGGCCAGCCTTGCACAGCTCGGCAATGGTTTCGGCGCGTTCTTCGCGGTCTTCCGAGCGAATCTCGACCTTGATCAGTTCATGGTCGACCAGCGCGCGTTCCAGTTCGGCGATGACGCCTTCATTCAAACCGTTGCCAGCAACGATCAGGACCGGCTTCAGGTCATGACCAATGGACTTGTATTGCTTCTTCTGCTCGTTATTGAGCGGCATAATCTGACCCTTTCCGTCTGATTCTGTAAAATTGACGGGCATTTTACCCGAGGGCCACCGGCTCCGCCCAGTCAATCACGACGCATATCATCGAGGTGCCCCGTGGTACAACGTTCCAAAAGCAGCGCAAACTGGCTGCGAGAGCATTTCAACGATCCTTTTGTGAAGCAGGCGCAGAAGGATGGCTACCGCTCGCGTGCGAGCTACAAACTGCTTGAGATCCAGGAAAAGGACCGCCTGATCCGTCCAGGCATGAGCGTAATCGACCTCGGTGCGGCCCCGGGAGGCTGGTCGCAGGTGACCAGTCGTCTGATTGGTGGTCAGGGCCGGCTGATCGCGTCCGACATCCTGGAAATGGACTCGATTGCCGATGTGACCTTCATCCAGGGCGATTTCACCCACGACGAAGTCCTACAGCGCATTCTCGAAGCGGTCGGTGATTCGCACGTAGACCTTGTGATTTCCGACATGGCCCCCAATATGAGTGGTACGCCTGCGGTGGACATACCGCGCGCCATGTTCCTCTGCGAGCTGGCCCTCGATCTGGCGACCCGCGTGCTCAAGCCCGGCGGCGACTTCCTGATCAAGATTTTCCAGGGTGAAGGTTTTGACGTGTACCTGAAGGACGTGCGCAGCAAGTTCGACAAGGTGCAGATGCGCAAGCCGTCGTCGTCGCGGGATCGTTCCCGTGAGCAGTACCTGTTGGGCAGGGGCTTCAAAGGGGCGTGAAAGGTGTGAAGCGGGGTGGCCGATAGTTAATTCCAATCGGCCACTGCGTCAGGATTGTCCGAACTTCGTGTAGTCTAGCTTTCACAAAGGGTTACAGACGGTGCCTGCGGCTGCGTGGGTAATGTAGTAAGTTAGGGCGATGAATATCATGCGAGGCACGGCTGCGTCGTGCGCCGGCCTCAGAGGGTAGCGAATTGAACGACATGGCAAAGAATCTGATCCTGTGGTTGATCATCGCAGCTGTCCTGGTGACAGTGATGAACAACTTCTCCAGCCCTAACGAGCCGCAGACCCTCAACTACTCCGACTTCATCCAGCAGGTCAAGGATGGCAAGGTCGAGCGTGTGACCGTCGACGGCTACATCATTACCGGCAAGCGCGCCGACGGCGACAACTTCAAGACCGTGCGCCCGGCCATTACCGACAATGGTCTGATCGGTGACCTGGTCGATAACCACGTCATCATCGAAGGCAAGCAGCCTGAGCAGCAGAGCATCTGGACGCAATTGCTGGTGGCGAGCTTCCCGATCCTGGTCATCATTGCCGTGTTCATGTTCTTCATGCGCCAGATGCAAGGCGGTGCGGGCGGCAAGGGTGGGCCGATGAGCTTTGGCAAGAGCAAGGCGCGCCTGCTGTCCGAAGACCAGGTCAAGACCACGCTGGCCGATGTTGCCGGCTGCGACGAGGCCAAGGAAGAGGTTGGCGAGCTGGTCGAGTTCCTGCGTGATCCGGGGAAATTCCAGCGTCTGGGTGGCCGCATCCCGCGCGGTGTGCTGATGGTTGGTCCGCCAGGTACCGGTAAGACCCTGCTGGCCAAGGCAATTGCCGGCGAAGCGAAAGTACCGTTCTTCACCATTTCCGGTTCGGACTTCGTGGAAATGTTCGTAGGTGTCGGTGCCAGCCGTGTGCGCGACATGTTCGAGCAAGCCAAGAAGCATGCCCCGTGCATCATCTTCATCGACGAGATCGACGCTGTGGGTCGCCACCGTGGCGCCGGCATGGGTGGCGGTCACGACGAGCGTGAACAAACCCTCAACCAGTTGCTGGTAGAGATGGACGGCTTCGAGATGAACGATGGCATCATCGTCATCGCTGCTACCAACCGACCGGACGTACTCGACCCGGCGCTGCTTCGTCCTGGCCGTTTCGACCGCCAGGTGGTGGTAGGCCTGCCAGACATCCGCGGTCGCGAACAGATCCTCAAGGTACATATGCGCAAAGTGCCGGTCGGCGAAAACGTCAACCCGGCGGTCATTGCCCGTGGTACCCCTGGCTTCTCCGGCGCCGACCTGGCCAACCTGGTCAACGAAGCCTCGCTGTTTGCCGCACGCTCCAACAAGCGCCTGGTCGAGATGAAAGAGTTCGAACTGGCCAAGGACAAGATCATGATGGGCGCCGAGCGCAAGACCATGGTCATGTCCGAGAAAGAAAAGCGCAACACGGCCTACCACGAGGCTGGCCACGCCATTGTTGGTCGCCTGGTGCCTGAGCACGACCCGGTCTACAAGGTTTCCATCATTCCGCGCGGTCGCGCCCTGGGTGTGACCATGTTCCTGCCGGAAGAAGACCGCTACAGCCTGTCCAAGCGTGCGCTGATCAGCCAGATCTGCTCGCTGTACGGTGGCCGTATCGCCGAAGAGATGACGCTGGGCTTCGATGGCGTCACGACCGGCGCGTCCAACGACATCATGCGTGCCAGCCAGATCGCGCGTAACATGGTCACCAAATGGGGCCTGTCCGAGAAGCTCGGGCCGCTGATGTACGCAGAAGAAGAGGGTGAGGTGTTCCTCGGTCGTAGCGCCGGCAGCCAGCACGCCAGTGTTTCTGGCGAGACTGCCAAGCTGATCGACTCCGAGGTGCGCAGCATCATCGATCAGTGCTACGCCACAGCCAAGCAGCTGCTGGTCGACAACCGCGACAAGCTCGAAGCGATGACCGAAGCGCTGATGAAGTATGAGACCATCGATGCCGATCAGATCGACGACATCATGGCTGGGCGTACGCCGCGCGAACCGCGTGACTGGGACGATGACAAGGATTCGGGTACGCCTGCGGCCCAGAATGACCGTCCGGAATCGCCAATCGGCGGCCCAGCAGCTCAACACTAAGGGCATCTATGAGCTCAGTGCAGTACCCGACCCGGTTGCCTTGCGGCAACCGGGTTCTTGATTTGTCGCGTACCCATGTCATGGGTATTCTCAATATCACCCCCGATTCCTTTTCCGATGGCGGACGCTTCAGTCAGCGTGACGAGGCTCTGCGCCATGCCGAGGCAATGGTCGCCGCCGGCGCCACGCTGATCGACATCGGTGGCGAGTCCACGCGCCCTGGTGCGCGGGCGGTATCGGTCACTGAGGAGTTGGAGCGTGTCGCGCCGATGGTCGAGGCAATCAATAGCCGCCTCGATGTGGTCATCTCGGTCGACACTTCTACACCTGCCGTCATCCGTGAATCGGCCCGTCTCGGTGCCGGGCTCATCAATGACGTGCGCGCCCTGGAGCGCGATGGGGCTCTGGACGCTGTGGCGGATACCGGCCTGCCGGTGTGCCTCATGCACATGCGTGGCGAGCCGGGTAACATGCAGGACGACCCGCATTACGATGATGTGACCGCTGACGTTACGCGTTATCTTGAGCAGCGGATGGCCGCCTGTGCGGCGGTGGGCATCGACGCAAACAGAATCATCCTTGACCCGGGCTTTGGTTTCGCCAAGACACTGGCGCACAACCTGAGCCTGTTCAAGCACATGGAAGCGCTCTATCGCCTTGGGCGCCCGCTGCTGGTGGGCGTTTCACGAAAGAGCATGATCGGCCTGACGCTGGAACGTCCGGTCGGCGAGCGGTTGTACGGCAGCCTTGCGCTGGCGGCGTTGGCCATGACCAAGGGGGCTAGCATCCTTCGTGTCCATGACGTGGCTGAAACTGTCGATGTGGTGCGCATGATTGCTGCGGTACAACACGCCGAATAAGAACATTGGAGTCCCTATGAGCAGAAAATACTTTGGTACCGACGGCATTCGTGGCCGCGTCGGCGAATACCCGATCACGCCTGACTTCATGCTGAAGCTGGGTTGGGCGGCCGGCATGGCCTTCCGCAAGCAAGGCCATTGCCGGGTGCTGGTGGGCAAGGACACGCGTATCTCCGGCTACATGTTCGAGTCTGCACTCGAAGCCGGTCTGGCCGCGGCAGGTGCCGACGTCATGCTGCTGGGGCCAATGCCTACGCCGGCCATCGCCTATCTGACGCGCACGTTCCATGCCCAGGCTGGCATTGTCATCAGTGCCTCGCACAACCCGCACGAAGACAACGGCATCAAGTTCTTCTCGGGCCAGGGCACCAAGCTGCCAGACGAAGTCGAGCTGATGATCGAAGAGCTGCTCGACCAGCCGATGACCGTGGTCGACTCGGGCAAGTTGGGCAAGGTTTCGCGCATCAACGACGCTGCCGGCCGTTATATCGAGTTCTGCAAGAGCAGCGTACCCACGGGTACTGGCTTTGAAGGCCTCAAGCTGGTGGTCGATTGCGCCCACGGTGCCACCTACAAGGTTGCGCCGAGCGTGTTCCGTGAGTTGGGTGCCGACGTGACCGTGCTGCATGCGCAGCCGGATGGCCTTAACATCAACGAAGGTTGCGGCTCGACGCACATCGAATCGCTGCAGGCCGCCGTGCTGGTGGGGCATGCCGACCTCGGTATCGCCTTCGACGGAGACGGCGATCGCGTGTTGATGGTCGACCACACCGGCGCCATCGTCGATGGTGACGAGTTGCTGTTCATCATCGCCCGGGATCTGCGCGACCGCGGCAAGCTGCAGGGCGGGGTAGTGGGCACGCTGATGAGCAACCTGGGCCTGGAGCTGGCGCTGAAGGACCTGGATATCCCGTTCGTGCGGGCCAAGGTCGGTGACCGTTACGTCATGGCCGAGCTGCTTGAGCGTGAGTGGCTGGTCGGCGGTGAAAACTCCGGCCACGTCGTGTGCTGCAACCACACCACTACCGGTGATGCGATCATCGCCGCGCTGCAGGTGCTGATGGCGCTCAAGCGCCGTGGCGAAACCCTTGCCCAGGCCCGCCAGGCCCTGCGCAAGTGCCCACAGGTGCTGATCAACGTGCGCTTCGGCGCCAGCAAGGTCGACCCGCTGGAGCACCCGGCTGTCAAGGAAGCCAGTGCCAAGGTGACCGAGGCGTTGGCGGGTCGTGGCCGTGTGCTGTTGCGCAAATCCGGTACCGAGCCGCTGGTTCGGGTCATGGTCGAGGGCGAGGACGAAAACCAGGTGCGGATGCACGCTGAAGCGCTGGCCAAACTGGTCGGCGAAGTTTGTGTCTGAAGGCGCTTGCCAGCGCAGATCTGGTTGGGTAAGATCTGCGCCCACTTTGACCGACGAGGTAAAGCATGCGTCGCCCTATGGTAGCTGGTAACTGGAAGATGCACGGTACCCGCGCTAGCGTCGCTGAGCTGACCAAAGGCTTGAGTAATCTCGCCTTGCCGAGCGGAGTGGAAGTCGCGGTATTTCCGCCGGCCTTGTTCATCAATCAAGTGATTGATGGCCTGGCAGGTAAAGAAATTACTGTTGGCGCACAGAATTCTGCTGTACAACCCGAACAGGGTGCGCTGACCGGGGAAGTTGCTCCCGAGCAGCTGGTTGAAGCGGGTTGCAAGTTGGTGTTGATTGGTCATTCGGAGCGTCGCCAGATCATTGGTGAAACCGACGAAGTGCTCAATCGCAAGTTTGCAGCAGCGCAGGCCAAAGGTTTGAAGCCAGTGCTTTGCATCGGGGAAACCCTTGAAGAGCGCGAGGCTGGCAAGACGCTTGAAGTTGTCGGGCGTCAACTAAGCAGTATCATCGAAGCATTCGGTGTTAAGGCTTTTGCCAATGCAGTAATTGCCTATGAGCCTGTATGGGCCATCGGCACTGGCCTGACGGCCACGCCTCAGCAGGCCCAGGATGTGCATGCCGCCATCCGCGGCCAGCTGGCGGCAGAAGATGCTGAAGTGGCTGCGAAGGTGCAGTTGCTCTACGGCGGCAGCGTGAAGGCGGCCAATGCGGCCGAACTGTTCGGCATGCCGGATATCGATGGGGGTCTCATTGGTGGGGCTTCCCTGAACGCAGACGAATTCGGTGCAATTTGTCGCGCCGCAGGAAACTGAACAAATGCTGGAAACAGTCATCGTTGTTTTTCATCTGTTGGCAGCGCTGTCGCTAGTAGTGCTGGTTCTGTTGCAACAGGGTAAAGGTGCTGAAGCAGGTGCATCTTTCGGCGCGGGTGCCTCAAACACCGTGTTCGGAAGCCAGGGCTCTGCAACGTTCCTAAGTAAATTAACTGCTATACTCGCTGCCACTTTCTTTTTGACAGCACTTGGGTTAGGATACTTCGCGAAGCAACAAGCTCACCAGCTTAGCCAAGCAGGTCTTCCAGATCCAGCAGTGCTAGAAGTGAAAGAGCCGCAAAAACCGGCAGTTAATGATGATGTACCGGTGCTCCAGCAGCAGAAGAGTGAAACCACCAGCAACTCGGGTGATGTACCTCCTCCGGCACAAGAGCAGAAGTAACGGGTTTCAAGTAGTAGTATTGCCGAGGTGGTGGAATTGGTAGACACGCAACCTTGAGGTGGTTGTGCCCATAGGGTGTAGGGGTTCGAGTCCCCTTCTCGGTACCAATTAAAGCTTGAGAGCCCGCTTTAGCGGGCTTTCTTGCAGGTGAAGGTTCTGATTTGACCCTCAACAGGGTTCGGTCTTATACTTTTGCCCCAGCTTTGTCGCGGGGTGGAGCAGCTTGGTAGCTCGTCGGGCTCATAACCCGAAGGTCGTTGGTTCAAATCCAGCCCCCGCAACCAGCTTCAGCGGAGCCCCTTTTCAGGGGCTTTTTGCTAACCGAACAGTTTTCGGCGTCGTTGTCCAACGGCGCTTTCAGGGATGGGCGCTTTGCCCATTTTTTATTTGCACAGCATGCACGAGGGGGTTCAGGTGTCGAGCAAGCTAGAACAGTTGCAGGCCTTGTTGGCCCCGGTTGTCGAGGGTCTGGGCTATCAGTGCTGGGGGATCGAGTTCGTTTCCCAGGGTAAGCATTCGGTACTGCGCATCTACATCGACAAGGAAGGTGGCATCCTGGTGGACGACTGCGAAGCGGTCAGCCGTCAGGCCAGCGCAATCCTCGATGTGGAAGATCCAATCAGCAGTGAGTACACCCTCGAGGTGTCTTCTCCAGGCATGGATCGCCCACTGTTCACTCTGGAACAGTTTGCCTCGCATGCCGGCGAACAAGTGAAGATCAAGCTGCGCTCACCCTTCGAGGGTCGTCGTAACTTCCAGGGCCTTCTCCGCGGTGTGGAGGAGCAGGACGTGGTGGTCCAGGTGGACAACCAGGAGTTCCTGTTGCCGATCGACTCGATCGACAAGGCCAATATTATTCCCAGTTTTGACTGAGACGTGCCGGGCCCGGTGAACTGTCCGGGCCCAATGGCTTGCGCAAGGCGAGGCGTACGATGAGCAAAGAAGTACTGCTGGTTGTTGAATCGGTATCCAACGAAAAAGGTGTACCGCCCGGCGTCATTTTCGAAGCGCTGGAAGTGGCCCTGGCCACTGCAACCAAAAAACGTTTTGAAGACGAAGTCGACCTGCGTGTGGAAATCAACCGCCACACCGGTAGCTACGAGACTTTCCGTCGCTGGACCGTGGTCGACGAAGCCGATCTTGATGATCCGGCAATCGAGACCTGGCTGGACAAGATCAAGGACACCCACCCTGAAGCCAAGGTCGGTGACGTGATCGAGGAGAAGATCGAGTCCATCGAGTTCGGTCGTATCGCCGCCCAGACCGCCAAGCAGGTCATCGTGCAGAAGGTCCGCGAGGCCGAGCGTGCGCAGGTGGTCGATGCTTACCGTGAGCGCGTGGGCGAGATCATCTCCGGCACTGTCAAAAAGGTTACCCGCGACAACGTGATCGTTGACCTGGGCAACAACGCCGAGGCCCTGCTGGCCCGCGAAGACATCATTCCACGCGAAACCTTCCGTGTTGGCGTGCGCCTGCGTGCGCTGCTCAAGGAAATTCGCACCGAAAACCGTGGCCCACAGCTGATCCTGTCGCGCACCGCGCCGCAGATGCTGATCGAGCTTTTCCGCATTGAAGTGCCGGAAATTGCCGAGGGCCTGATCGAAGTCATGGCTGCTTCCCGTGATCCGGGTTCGCGAGCCAAGATCGCCGTCCGCTCCAAGGACAAACGCATCGACCCGCAAGGCGCCTGTATCGGCATGCGTGGTTCGCGCGTCCAGGCCGTATCCGGGGAGCTGGGTGGTGAGCGTGTGGATATCGTCCTGTGGGACGATAACCCGGCGCAGTTTGTCATCAACGCCATGTCGCCGGCTGAAGTCGCGGCGATCATCGTTGATGAAGATGCCCATGCCATGGACATCGCCGTCGCCGAGGATAACCTGGCTCAGGCCATTGGCCGTGGTGGTCAGAACGTTCGCCTGGCCAGTCAGCTGACCGGCTGGACCCTGAACGTGATGACCGAGAAGGACATCCAGGCCAAGCAGCAGGCCGAAACCGGTGACATCCTGCGCAATTTCATCGATGAGCTGGAAGTCGACGAGGAGCTGGCCCAAGTGCTGGTCGACGAAGGCTTCACCAGCCTCGAAGAAATTGCCTACGTACCGTTGGAAGAAATGCTCAACATCGATGGCTTTGACGAAGATATCGTCAATGAGCTCCGCGCTCGAGCCAAGGACCGTTTGTTGACCAAGGCCATCGCTACCGAAGAAAAACTGGCAGACGCCCACCCGGCCGAAGACCTGCTCTCCCTTGAGGGCATGGACAAGGACCTGGCGGCTGAACTGGCGGTGCGCGGCGTGGTTAACCGCGAAGACCTGGCCGAGCAGTCGATCGACGATCTGCTCGACATCGACGGCATCGACGAAGAGCGTGCCGGCAAGTTGATCATGGCCGCCCGAGCCCATTGGTTCGAGTAATTAGGCGCGGCCTGAGGAGAGAAGTGCATGACGCAAGTCACGGTGAAAGAACTGGCCCAAGAGGTCGAGGCACCGGTAGAGCGCCTGCTGCAGCAGATGCGTGAGGCAGGTCTGCCGCACACCGACGCCGGTCAGGTAGTGACCGACAATGAGAAGCAGACCCTGCTGACTCATTTGAAGAGCAGCCACAAAAGCAAGGCGGAAGAACCGCGCAAGATTACCTTGCAGCGCAAAACCACCAGTACGCTGCGTGTCGCCGGTAGCAAGAGCATCAGCGTAGAAGTACGCAAGAAGAAAGTATTCGTGCAGCGCAGCCCTGAAGAAATTCAGGCTGAGCAGAAGCGTGAGCTGGATGAGCGCCGCGCGGCTGAAAATGCCGCTCGCGACAAGGTCGAGGCCGAAGTTCGCCAGCGCAACGAAGAGCAGGCTCGCCGTCAGGCCGCCGAAGCTGCTGTATCCGCACCTGCGCCAGCCGCCAAGCCTGAGCCGGCGCCTGCCGCTGCTCCGGCCCCGGTAGTCGCCGACGCCCCGGCGTCCGAAGACGCCGCAGCCCGTGCTGCCGAGCGCAAGAAGGACGAAGCCCGTCGCAACGAAGGCCGTACCCGTGACGAAGACCGTCGTGGCGGCGAGCGTCGTGGCGAAGCCCCGCGCGTGTCGATCAAGGTCAAGGTCAAGGAGAAGGAAAAGGCTCCGACTCCACGTGCCGCACCGCGCACCACCGATGAAGAAAGCGATGGCGTACGCCGTGGCCGCGGTGGCAAGAGCAAGCTGAAGAAGCGCAATCAGCATGGCTTCCAGAACCCGACTGGCCCCATCATCCGTGATGTGACCATCGGCGAGACCATCACGGTCTCTGAACTGGCCAACCAGATGTCCGTCAAGGGCGCTGAAGTCGTCAAGTTCATGTTCAAGCTGGGCACCCCGGTTACCATCAACCAGGTGCTCGACCAGGAAACCGCTCAGCTGATCGCAGAAGAGCTGGGCCACAAGGTCACCCTGGTCAGCGATACCGCACTGGAAGACTCCCTGGCCGAATCGCTCAAGTTCGAAGGCCAGACCGAGTCGCGTGCACCGGTCGTTACTGTCATGGGTCACGTTGACCACGGTAAGACCTCGCTGCTCGACTACATCCGTCGTGCCAAGGTGGCTGCTGGCGAAGCCGGTGGTATTACCCAGCACATCGGTGCGTACCACGTGGAAACCGACCGTGGCATGGTCACCTTCCTCGACACCCCTGGCCACGCCGCGTTTACCGCCATGCGTGCCCGTGGTGCCAAGGCCACCGACATCGTCATCCTGGTGGTGGCGGCGGACGACGGCGTGATGCCGCAAACCCGCGAAGCGGTTCAGCATGCCAAGGCAGCTGGCGTTCCGCTGGTGGTTGCAGTGAACAAGATCGACAAGCCGGGTGCCGATCTCGATCGCATCCGCAACGAGCTGGCCGTCGAAGGCGTTACCTCCGAGGACTGGGGTGGTGACACGCCGTTCGTCAAGGTTTCGGCGAAGATGGGTACCGGTGTCGACGAGCTGCTCGAAGCCGTCCTGCTGCAGGCCGAGATTCTCGAACTGACCGCTACCCCGACCGCTCCAGGTCGTGGCGTGGTCGTTGAATCGCGCCTGGACAAGGGCCGCGGCCCGGTGGCGACCATCCTGGTTCAGGACGGTACCCTGCGTCAGGGCGACATGGTCCTGTGCGGTTCCAACTATGGCCGCGTGCGCGCCATGCTCGACGAGAACGGCAAGCCTGTGAAGGAAGCCGGCCCGTCGATCCCGGTCGAAATCCTCGGCCTGGACGGTACTCCGGAAGCCGGTGACGAGCTGTCCGTGGTTGCCGACGAGAAGAAAGCCCGCGAAGTTGCCCTGTTCCGTCAAGGCAAGTACCGCGAGGTCAAGCTGGCCCGTGCTCACGCCGGCAAGCTGGAAAACATCTTCGAGACCATGGGTCAGGAAGAGAAGAAGACCCTCAACATCGTCCTCAAGACCGACGTGCGTGGTTCCCTGGAAGCACTGCAGGGCTCGCTCGGCAGCCTGGGCAACGACGAAGTTCAGGTGCGCGTGATTGGTGGCGGCGTCGGTGGTATCACCGAAAGCGATGCCAACCTGGCGCTGGCTTCGAATGCAGTACTGTTCGGCTTCAACGTGCGTGCCGATGCCGGCGCGCGCAAGATCGTCGAGCAGGAAGGTCTGGATATGCGTTACTACAACGTGATCTACGACATCATCGAAGACGTCAAGAAGGCCCTGACCGGTATGCTGGGCAGCGATGTTCGCGAGAACATCCTGGGCGTTGCCGAAGTACGTGACGTGTTCCGTTCGCCGAAGTTCGGCGCCATCGCTGGCTGTATGGTCATCGAGGGTACCGTGTACCGCAACCGTCCGATCCGTGTACTGCGCGAAGACGTTGTGATCTTCGAAGGCGAGCTGGAATCGCTGCGTCGCTTCAAGGACGATGCCTCCGAAGTGCGTAACGGCATGGAGTGCGGTATTGGCGTCAAGAGCTACAACGACGTCAAGGTCGGCGACAAGATCGAAGTCTTCGAGAAAGTCCAGGTTGCTCGTACCCTCTAAGGGTGAGCTGGCTGCAAACCGCTTCTCTACGCGGCGGTTTTCAGCACCTCTACAGGTAGCGCCCGGTCAGGCATTGGTCTGACCGGGCGTTTGCCGCTTTAAGTTACAGGTAACAAGAATGGCCAAAGAATATAGCCGTACCCAACGTATTGGCGATCAGATGCAGCGTGAGCTGGCCGAGCTGATCCGTCGCGAAGTCAAAGACCCGCGTGTTGGCCTGGTGACCATCACCGCCGTGGACGTCAGCCGTGACCTGGGCCATGCCAAGGTGTTCATCACCGTCATGGGCGAGGAAACGCCAGATGCCGTGCAGCAGTCGCTGAAGGCGTTGAACAGCGCTGCCAGCTTCCTGCGTTTGCACCTGGGCCGCTCGATGCAGCTGCGCAGCGTGCCGCAACTGCACTTCCACTTCGATGAAAGCGTCAGCCGCGGTGTCCATCTGTCGGCGCTGATCGAACGTGCAGTGGCCGAAGACCGCATGCACAAGGAAGCCGACGAGCCGGACACCAAGGAGTAAGCGGTGGCCCAGGTCAAACGTATCCGCCGCAACGTCAGCGGCATCATCCTGCTCGACAAGCCGCTGGGTTTCACCTCCAATGCCGCCCTGCAAAAGGTGCGCTGGCTGCTCAATGCGGAAAAGGCCGGGCACACCGGTAGCCTCGACCCGCTGGCAACCGGCGTGCTGCCGCTGTGCTTCGGTGAAGCGACCAAGTTTTCGCAGTACCTGCTCGATTCCGACAAGGGCTACGAAACCGTCATGCAGATGGGGCAGACTACCAACACCGGCGATGCCGAAGGTGAGGTACTGCAGACCCGCGACGTGACCGTTGGTCGCGCCGACATCGAGGCGCTGTTGCCGCGTTTTCGTGGCCAGATCAGCCAGATACCGCCGATGTACTCGGCGCTCAAGCGTGACGGCCAGCCACTGTATAAGCTGGCTCGTGCAGGAGAGGTAGTGGAGCGCGAGGCGCGTTCTGTTACTATTAACCGCTTGGAGTTGCTCGAGTGCGAAGGCACCCGTGCACGGTTGAGCGTAGGATGCAGCAAAGGCACCTATATCCGTACCCTGGTGGAGGATATTGGCGAGGCCCTTGGCTGTGGCGCCTATGTCGCCGAGCTGCGCAGGACCCAGGCCGGGCCTTTCGCGCTGGCACAGACGGTCACCCTTGAGGAACTCGAACAGGCCCACGCCGAAGGTGGCAACGAAGCGCTCGATCGCTTCCTGATGCCATCGGACAGCGGCCTGCAGGACTGGCCTTTGGTGTGCCTGTCCGAACACAGTGCGTTCTACTGGCTGCATGGGCAGGCGGTACGCGCACCGGACGCGCCACAATTTGGCATGGTCCGGGTACAGGATCACAATGCGCGCTTCATCGGTATCGGTGAAGTGAGCGAAGACGGGCGCATTGCGCCGCGTCGGCTGATTCGGTCGGAATGACCGAAACCGGGGGGCCAGGCAGTAGCCGAACCCCACGGCATCAAGGGTGGCTGTCAGTAGGCACGGTCACACCTTTTTTATTAATACAGGGATTTGTCCCTGGCCTATTGGACCCCGCTTGCGGGATCCGTTATCAGGAGAAGCCAAATGGCCCTCAGCGTTGAAGAAAAAGCTCAGATCGTTGCCGAATACCAGCAAGCCGCCGGCGATACCGGTAGCCCGGAAGTGCAGGTTGCTCTGCTGACCGCCAACATCAACAAGCTGCAAGGCCACTTCAAGGCCAACGATAAAGACCACCACTCCCGTCGTGGTCTGATCCGTATGGTTAACCAGCGTCGTAAGCTGCTGGACTACCTGAAGGGCAAAGACACCACTCGTTACAGCGCCCTGATCGGTCGCCTGGGCCTGCGTCGCTAATAGCGGCCTGGTCAGTGGTGTGCATGGCGTGTCGCAGGCTTCGGCAGGGTTGTTTTGCAGTGCTGCCGTTGGACACGCCACGCGTATCTCCGAGGTTGGCAGCCTGGCAATGCTGAGCGGTTTTTCCGCTTGGTGCCAGGCTCCCAGCCTCGTGTTGTATCTGGACGGTCAATGGGGCCGATTCCCCGTTCTGCCCAAGAATTCGCAAGAAACCAGTTCCCCCAAGAGCCACTGAAAAAGGTAGGAAACCGTGAACCCGGTAATCAAGACTTTCCAGTTCGGTCAATCGACCGTTACTCTCGAAACGGGCCGTATTGCCCGTCAGGCAACCGGCGCTGTGCTGGTTACCGTCGACAACGACGTCACCGTGCTGGTGACTGTGGTAGGCGCCAAACAGGCTGATCCAGGCAAGGGCTTCTTCCCGCTGTCGGTTCACTACCAGGAAAAGACCTACGCCGCCGGCAAGATCCCGGGTGGCTTCTTCAAGCGTGAAGGCCGTCCTTCCGAGAAAGAGACCCTGACCTCGCGCCTGATCGACCGTCCGATCCGTCCGCTGTTCCCGGAAGGCTTCATGAACGAAGTGCAGGTCGTCTGCACCGTGGTTTCCACCAGCAAGAAGACCGATCCGGACATCGCCGCGATGATCGGTACCTCGGCTGCCCTGGCCATCTCCGGCATTCCGTTCGAAGGCCCGATCGGCGCCGCTCGCGTTGCCTTCCACGAAAGCACCGGCTACCTGCTGAACCCGACTTACGAGCAACTGGCTGCTTCGAGCCTGGACATGGTCGTAGCCGGTACTTCCGATGCCGTACTGATGGTTGAATCGGAAGCTCAAGAGCTGACCGAAGACCAGATGCTGGGTGCCGTACTGTTCGCCCACGACGAATTCCAGGCCGTTATCCAGGCTGTCAAGGAACTGGCTGCCGAAGCTGGCAAGCCGACCTGGGACTGGAAACCAGCCGTTGCCAACACCGAGCTGTTCAACGCCATCCGCGCCGAGTTCGGCGAAGCGGTTTCGCAGGGCTACACCATCACCGTCAAGGCTGACCGCTACGCGCGCCTGGGCGAGCTGCGTGACCAGGCCGTTGCCAAGTTCTCGGGTGAAGAAGGCCAGCCTTCGGCCTCCGAAGTAAAAGAAATCTTCGGCGAAATCGAATACCGCACCGTTCGCGAAAACATCGTAAACGGCAAGCCACGTATCGACGGCCGCGACACCAAGACTGTTCGCCCGCTGAACATCGAAGTAGGCGTGTTGCCGAAAACTCACGGTTCGGCATTGTTCACCCGTGGCGAAACCCAGGCTCTGGTCGTTGCGACCCTGGGTACTGCCCGTGACGCCCAGCTGCTGGACACCCTCGAAGGCGAGAAGAAAGACCCCTTCATGCTGCACTACAACTTCCCACCGTTCTCGGTAGGTGAGTGTGGCCGCATGGGCGGTGCTGGCCGTCGCGAAATCGGCCACGGCCGTCTGGCCCGTCGTTCGGTCCAGGCCATGCTGCCGGCCGCCGACGTGTTCCCGTACACCATCCGCGTGGTTTCGGAAATCACCGAATCCAACGGTTCCAGCTCCATGGCTTCGGTCTGCGGTGCTTCCCTGGCCCTGATGGACGCTGGTGTGCCGATGAAGGCGCCAGTTGCCGGCATCGCCATGGGCCTGGTCAAGGAAGGCGACAAGTTCGCGGTCCTGACCGACATCCTCGGTGACGAAGACCACCTGGGCGACATGGACTTCAAGGTAGCCGGTACCGCCAAAGGCGTTACTGCGCTGCAGATGGACATCAAGATCAACGGCATCACCGAAGAGATCATGGAAATCGCCCTGGGCCAGGCCCTGGAAGCGCGCCTGAACATCCTCGGCCAGATGAACCAGATCATTGGCCAGTCGCGTACCGAGCTGTCGGCCAACGCCCCGACCATGATCGCGATGAAAATTGACACCGACAAAATCCGTGACGTCATCGGTAAAGGCGGCGCCACCATTCGCGCCATCTGCGAAGAGACCAAGGCTTCGATCGATATCGAAGACGATGGCTCGATCAAGATCTTCGGCGAAACCAAGGAAGCTGCAGATGCTGCCAAGCAGCGCATCCTGGGCATCACCGCCGAGGCCGAAATCGGCAAGATCTACGTCGGCAAGGTTGAGCGCATCGTCGACTTCGGCGCCTTCGTCAACATCCTGCCTGGCAAGGACGGCCTGGTGCACATCTCCATGCTGAGCGATGCTCGCGTCGAGAAAGTCACCGACATCCTGAAAGAAGGCCAGGAAGTTGAAGTACTGGTACTGGACGTGGACAACCGCGGCCGTATCAAGCTGTCGATCAAGGACGTTGCCGCGGCCAAGGCCTCGGGCGTCTAAGCGACTGCCACGCAACAGGAAAAGGGCCCTTCGGGGCCCTTTTTTTATGGGCTGCGGGAACCTTTTGCGGACTTGCATCTTGCATGCAGGTTTACCGTGCAGGTTGCAAAATGCACGACGCCGGAAGTGATGTATTTTTCTAACTTATTGATTTAAAAGGGTTAAGTTGAGGCGGAAAAGCTGGCACAACACATGCAACTACCTTCATACCTGCCGCCAGGACATACGGCGCAGACCTTTCGATAAACAGGAGTGACCCACATGAAGAAGTTCGCCATTGCTGCCGCTACTGCTACCGCTCTGACCCTGACCATGGCTAACGCGGCATTCGCCCAGCAGTCCACCCAGGCCCCCATGACGCTGGCGGCCGGTGAGGTGACCAAAGCCAAGGAAGCTACCTCCGATACCTGGATCACCACCAAGGTCAAGGCTGACCTGATGACCGAGAAAGGCGTGCCAGGCAGTGACATCAAAGTCGAGACCAATAAAGGTGTCGTGTCGCTGTCGTCCGACGTGGCCATTACCGATGCACAGAAAGAGATGGCAGTCGCCATCGCCAAGAAGATCAAAGGCGTCCAGGCTGTATCGGCTGATGGCCTGAAGTCCGAATAAGGGATGTCCCGTCGGCCAAACGGATTTGGCCACCTCTACCGAAGCCCCGGCCTGTGCCGGGGCTTTGCTTTTGCGCTCAGTAGCCCGGGTTGAGGGCGATTACATCGCTTTCGAAGCATTCCTGCTCGACGATCAGCGGCTCCACCAGTGGCCGGCTGTCGCGAAAGTGCGCGGTCTGGGTATGCGCTTCATACGCTGCATCATCGCGGTAGATTTCGTACAGGTAGATTACCTCCGGATCGAGTCGGTCCTGCGACACATCGAATACCAGGCAGCCTGGCTCGTGGGTGACAGAAGCCGCGGCATTGACCTTGATCGCCGTCAGGAAATCCTCGGCGCAACCGGGCTTCACACGGGTCTTGATAAACAGGCTATACACAAGGCGCTCCTTTTGTTTTAAATTCATTAATGAATTGTATACAAAAACGGAGTCTCGCTAATGTCCGAATTGCCTGCACGCCCCGGCCGCCTGAATGGCTTGCGCCATATCGCCTTGCTGGTACCCAACCTGGAAGAGTGCGAACGCTTTTATGTCGATGTGCTGGGTATGGAGGTGTTGAACCGTGCCAACGAAGACCTGGTGTACCTCACCTGTGGCAACGACAACCTTTCGCTGGGGCGTGGGGCTGGGGCGGCCAACGGGCTGCAGACCCTGGACCATTACGGGTTCATTGTGGACAGTGTGGAAGAGCTGGAGGCGTGGTACCAGTACTTCAAGGCCCACGGTGTGACGCTGCTGGACCGGCCATTCAACCACGGTGACGGGGCGCGCAGCTTCCATCTGCTGGACCCGGCGGGAAACAAGGTGCAGCCGCTGTATCACCCAGCAGTGTCGGGGCAGCGGTTGGTGTGAAGACTGTTCCGGCCTCTTCGCGGGTGAGCCCGCGAAGAGGCCGGGCCTGCTTTTAGAGATTATTCAGCATCCAGATGCATCGGCGTCACCACCCGCCCATCGCTCTCAGGCTGCCCAAGGCTGGTGTCGATGAAATACACCCTGTCATCTTCCAGCTTGCCCTTGTCCACCAGGTAATCCTTGATACTGCTGGCCCGCTCCTGGCCCAGCGTGCGCAGCAAGGCGGTACTCTCGGCTCACGACTTGATCACTGCCTCGCGTAGCTTGGTGGTGCGTTCGTCGCGGCCCAGTTGCTCCCATTCGGCAGGTGGCTGCTGCTTCAGGCGAGTGCGGTAAATGCCTTCGAGCATTGCCGATTTGTCGCTGTCGTCCACCACCAGCATCGAGGCATTGGCAGGCACCTTGTCGCCCCGGCGCTGCAGGATCTTGTACCAAGTGGCCTGGTACTCACGCTCCAGGCGCTGCTGGGCGATCAGCGGGCCATCGCTGGCCTGGGCGCTGGTGCCTTCGATTTCCAGGCGCAGTTCCGGGCGTTCTTTCAGCGCGGATGCCAGCTTGTCCAGAGACGACTGGGCGTCGCCACTGAGTTCGCTGGACCCTGGGGCGAAAGCCACGTTGCCCAGGTCTTCCGAGCCACCGCCGGTAATCAGCCCGCCAATGAACTTGAACGGCGCCTGTGCCGCACGCAGTACCAAGTTGCGCAGGGTTTGCCAGACGATCGGCATCACACTGAATTGCGGGTTGTTGAGGTCGCCAGACACGGGCAGCTCGATCGAAATCTTGCCCTCGGTATCTTTCAGCAACGCCACCGCAAGGCGGATCGGTAGGTCGACTGCGTCTGGGCTGTCGACTTTTTCACCCAGTTGCAGTTGCTCCACCACCACCTTGTTCTCGGCCTTGAGCTGGCCGTTGGTAATCAGGTAGTGCAGGTCGAGGTTGAGCCGGCCTTTGCGAATGCGGTAGCCCGCGAACTTGCCGGAGTAGGGCGTGAGGGTGGTCAGTTCGACGCGCTTGAAGCTGGTGGCGATATCCAGGCTGGCCAGCGGGTTGAACGGGTTGAGTGCGCCCTTGATGGTGACCGGTGCATAGCGGTCGACCTTGCCCTTCACGTCGACCTTGGCCGGCACCGGCTTGCGGTTGTCGATGGTGCCGATCTGGCCATTGAGCTGCTGAATGGCCGTGGCGAAGTTGGGGGTGAGGGAGAGGTCGGCGAAGTTGGCCGAGCCGTCGTTGATGTCGATCTGGCCGATGTGGATACCCAGCGGCTTGTCATTGCTGGCTGCGGCCGGCTTGGCCTGGCTTTTCGCCGGGGTGCCAGCCGGTTGCGGGATCAACAGGTCGTTGACGTTGGTGGTGCGGTCTTCGTTGATGATGAAGCGTGCATAGGGTTGCAGCAGGGTTACCTTGTCGATCGACAACGCATCGCCGTGTACATAAGACAAGCCATCGACGTTCACCTGCTGCCATTTGACGAAGTCGCGGCTCTTGATGGTGTCGAGGGTGTGCATCTGGTTCACCTGGGCCTTGCCTGTGATATTGAAGGCCAGCGGTGCGGTGTTCTTCAGGTCGACCTTGAGGTCGCTGGAGAGCATGCCACTGCGCAGTTCAAGCAGGATGAACGGGCTGATATAGGCCTGTGCTACGCGCAGGTCGATATCGCGGGTGCTTACGTCCAGCTTGGCCCATACTGGCGCCAGGTTGACCTGGCCGGCCGCCTGCAGCTTGCCTTGCTTGCCTACGCCCGTATCGAGCTTGAGCGTGAAGGGCGACTGATTGAGGCTGTCGAAGCCTTGCAGGTCGGCGTTGAGCGGGCCAATGTCCAAGGCTACCGGTTCTTTCTGGCTGCGGTCTGCCAGGTGCACCAGGTAGTTGCGCAATTGCACGTCCTTGAGCAGCACTTGCCAAGGCTTGCTCGGCTCTTTGGCGGCTTGCTGCTCAGGTGTCGGCTCGGCGGCTGCCGGCTCTGCCTTTTCCTTCGGCGTGGCTTTGGCAGGCTGGCTGGCAAACAGCTTTTGCCAATCGAGCTGGCCGTCTTTTTCCAGCGCAGCCCAGGTTTCGAGTTTCTCGCTGCGGATTTTGCCTACGGTGACCTGTTGCTTGACCAGGTCAACGGAGGTTTCGCTCACCTCCAGGCTGGCCAGGCGTGCCAAGGGGCGGCCATCCGGCGCCTTGATGGCGAACGGTGCAATGCGCACGGAGGTGTTTTCCAGCAACAGCTCTGTCTGTTTGGCGAGGTTGAGCTTGTAGTGCGTGTCGAGGCTGACCACGCCGTCTTCCAGCACCAGTGGCACGGCATCACGCACGTACGGCCAGAATGCCTTCATCTTGCCTTCCGTGATCTTCAGCGTGCCTTCAGAGGCGATCGGTGACAGGCTCAGGGTCCCGTTCCAATCAATGCGCCCGCCATTGGGGCCGTTGGCCACCAAGGTCATGTCGGCACTGTCGTCGGGCAAGGTGCTGAGGTTTTTCAGCTCCAGGTTCATGTTGTCGTAGAGGAACTCGATCGGCTCGCTGGGGCGCAAGTCCTCGAAATGCAGGTAGCCGTCGATGAGCTTGATGCTACCGATGCGCAGCGGAAACGGCTCGCTGGGTGGCTCGTCAGGTTTGGCTTCGCTGGCGGGCAGCTTGAACAGGCCGGTCAGGTTAAGGCTACCGTCCTTGGCAAACAGCACCTCGTTACGCGGTTTGTTGAGCTCGACGGCTTCCAGGTGCAGCGCTTTGGTCCACAGGCTGTCGAGCGAGAGGTTGGCGTACAGCCGCTCGAACCCGACCTGTTCCTTGCCGGGCTCGCCGATCTGCATGCCCCACAATGTCAGCTCCAGGCTGAAGGGGTTGAGTTCGATCCGTTCGAGGTGGGCCGGCACCGTCGCGTACTGGGCCAACTGCTGGTTGGCGATGCGCAGTGCCACACCGGGAAGAATGAGAAAGCCGAGCAGGCTGTAGAGGGCCACCAGGGCCAAGATTGCGCCAGCGGCGCGAGTCAATCCTTTGTACATGTGTCGCTTCGTCTGTCTAAGCAGGAGTGCTTGGAGTATGGCACGTTAAATCAGTTCCGCAGGGGCGAGCATTTGACCTTATTCGATGCCCATGCGCCGTTTGGCCCGGTGCGCCGAACCGTCACGCATGGCCCAGCGCAATACCGGTGCGGTGCGTCGCAGGCCCAGGCGTATCAGGCGCCGCTGCAAAGGCCCGTGCTGCAGGCCGAGCAGGGTCTGGGCCCAATCCGGCAACAGGTCGATACCGGCGTGCAGCATCAGTTTGCCCACCGGCTGTGCCAGGCGGCTGGGGGCCGGTGCATCGAGCAGAATCCCGACTACCTCGTGGCTGCGGCTGTCGCAGCGCAACTGCGCACGCATGCGCAGCAGGTAGTCTTCGATCTGCTGGCACGAACGTGGCACGTCACGGGCGCCAAGGCGCTCGGCAATCAGGGCGATTTCGGCGTAGTAGGTATCTTGCTCGGCGCGCGACAGCTGCGGGTTGCGGTAGCGCAAGTGGGCAGCGAGGAAGCTGCTGACCTCTGCCACATGGACCCAGGTCAGCAGGTCGGGGTCGCTGGCCGCATAAGGGCGGCCATCCGGCGCAGTGCCGGTGACCTGCAGGTGAATGGTGCGCACTTTGTCGATCAGCCATTCGGCATCGCGCGTGGAACCGAAGGTGGTGCCGGAAATAAACTGGCTGGTACGGCGCAAGCGGCCGATCAGGTCCTCACGGAAATTGGAGTGGTCCCACACACCGGCCAGGGCCAGCGGGTGCAGTAACTGCAGCATGAGTGCACTGATGCCGCCGACAAGCATGCTCGGGAAGTCGCCATGCACTTGCCAACTGATGCTGTGAGGGCCGAACAGGCCGGGGTCGCCCTTGGGCGTTTCCAGGTCGAGCTGGCCGAGGGCCAGCCCGGTGAGGCTCATGACCTGGGTTTCGATACGGCGACGAAGGGCTTCCATGGCGACCTGCGGTGCAGGGCGGCCATGGGCAGCGGCCGCCGGTTACTGGTTGAGGCGTTTGTCGATAAGGCCTTGGACTACGCTGGGGTCGGCCAGGGTAGAGGTGTCACCCAGGTTGTCCAGCTCGTTGCAGGCGATTTTGCGCAGTATACGCCGCATGATCTTGCCTGAGCGTGTCTTGGGCAGCGCCGGGGCCCACTGGATCAGCTCGGGCTTGGCAAAACTGCCGATTTCCTTGCTGACGAGGGCCAGCAGTTCGGCCTTCAGCGTGTCGTCTGCCGTCACGCCATTCATAGGCGTGACAAAGGCGTAGACGCCTTGGCCTTTGAGGTCGTGGGGGTATCCGACCACTGCCGCTTCGGCGACGCTGTCATGCAGCACCAGTGCGCTTTCCACTTCGGCGGTGCCGATGCGGTGGCCCGAGACATTGATCACATCGTCGATGCGGCCGGTGATCCAGTAGTCGCCGTCGGCATCGCGGCGGGCACCGTCGCCAGTGAAGTAATAGCCGGGCATGGGCTTGAAGTAGGTATCCACCATGCGCTGGTGGTCGCCATACACGCTGCGAATCTGCCCAGGCCAGCTGGCCTTGATCACCAGCAGGCCGGCGCCGGGGCCTTCGATCAGCTTGCCCTTTTCGTCCAGCAGTACCGGTTGCACGCCGAACATGGGCTGGGTCGCGCAGCCGGGCTTGAGTGACTGGGAACCGGGAAGCGGGGTAAGCATGATGCCGCCGGTTTCGGTCTGCCACCAGGTGTCGACGATGGGGCAGCGCTTTTGCCCGACTTCCTCGAAATACCATTCCCAGGCTTCGGGGTTGATCGGCTCGCCGACGCTGCCCAGCAGGCGCAAGCTTTTGCGCGAAGTGCTTTGCAGCGGCGCGGAGCCCTCGCGCATCAGTGCGCGCAGGGCGGTCGGGGCGGTGTAGAAGATGTTCACCTGATGCTTGTCCACCACCTGCCAGAAGCGTGAGGTGTCCGGGTAGTTGGGCACGCCTTCGAACATCAGCGAAATCGCGCCATTGGCCAGTGGGCCGTAGACGATGTAGCTGTGGCCGGTGACCCAGCCGACGTCGGCGGTGCACCAGAACACCTCGCCGTCACGGTAGTCGAACACCACCTTGAAGGTCATCGTCGCCTGTAGCAGGTAACCGGCGGTGGTGTGCAGCACGCCCTTGGGTTTGCCGGTGCTGCCAGAGGTGTAGAGGATGAACAGCGGGTCTTCGGCATCCATCGGCTCGGGGACGCAGTCGTTGCCGGCATTTTCTGTTGCCTCGTGGTACCAAAGGTCACGGCCCTCGACCCAGGCAACATCGCCACCGGTGCGGCGCACCACGAATACGCTGCTGACGGCAGGGCAATTGGCAAGGGCCTTGTCGACGTTCTGTTTCAGCGGGATGCACTTGCCGCCACGCACACCTTCATCGGCGGTGATCACGGTGCGGCAGTCGGCATCGAGAATACGGTCACGCAGGGCATCGGGGGAGAAACCGCCGAACACCACCGAGTGGATGGCGCCTATGCGGGTGCAGGCAAGCATGGCGAAGGCGGCCTCGGGGATCATCGGCATGTAGATGCATACCCGGTCGCCTTTCTTTACCCCGCGAGCCTTCAGGGCGTTGGCCAGGCGGCAGACCTGGCGGTGCAGCTCGCGGTAGGTGATGGCTTTTGAGTCTTTTGGGTCGTCGCCTTCCCACAACAGGGCAGTTTGCTCGCCACGCTGAGCCAGGTGGCGATCGATGCAGTTGTAGCTGACATTGAGTTGGGCACCCTCGAACCAACGGGCCTTGCCGGTTTTCAGGTCGCTTTGCTGCACGCTGGACCAAGGTTTGATCCAGTCCAGGCGCTTGGCCTGTTCGGCCCAGAAGGTATCGGGGTCATCGACCGACTGGCGGTAGAGGCGGCGATATTCGTCGGGAGTGAGGGCGGCAGACTGGCTGACGGCCAGGGCCTTGGGATACTGCTTGATATCGAACATGGCGGGTGGTCCTGCTCTTGTAAGGGGCGATGGACTGCAACGGCTATTCGATAGGACAGTGTAGCTGGGAGAGGTGTTCAACCTTGCTGGCCTCTTCGCGGGTGAACCCGCGAAGAGGCCCTTACAGGCTTTAGATCAACCGCGGTGACGGCCACGGAAGTAGTTGATCAGGCCTTGGGTGGAGCCATCTTCGGCGCTGTCTTCCAGGCTGCCAACCAAGCGCTGGTATACGCCTTTGCCCAGCTCTTTGCCCAGCTCTACGCCCCACTGGTCGAACGCGTTGATACCCCAGATCACGCTCTGCACGAACACCTTGTGCTCGTACATCGCCACCAGCGCACCCAGGCGGCGCGGGCTGATGCGCTCCACGACCAAGGTGTTGCTCGGGCGGTTGCCCGGGATCACCTTGTGCGGGGCCAGCTTTTCGATGTCCGCTTCATTCAGGCCTTTGCTGCGCAGCTCGGCTTCGGCTTCTTCACGGGTTTTGCCGAGCATCAGCGCCTGGCTCTGCGACAGGCAGTTGGCGTACAGCCACTGGTGATGGTCGGCCACCGGGTTGAAGCTCACCACCGGCACGATGAAGTCTGCCGGAATCAGCTGGGTGCCCTGGTGCAGCAACTGGTGGTAGGCGTGCTGGCCGTTACAGCCGACGCCGCCCCAGATCACCGGGCCGGTATCAACTTTCACCGGGGTGCCGTCCTGCAGCACGCTCTTGCCGTTGGACTCCATGTCCAGCTGCTGCAGGTGTTTGGTGATGTTACGCAGGTAGTGATCGTACGGCAGGATCGCATGGCTGTTGGCGCCCCAGAAGTTGCCGTACCACACGCCTAGCAGGGCCAGCAGCACTGGCATGTTCTTGTCGAACGGCGCGGTCTGGAAGTGCTGGTCCATGGTGTAGGCACCCGACAGCAACTCCTTGAAGTTGGCCATGCCGATAGCCAGAGCGATTGGCAGGCCGATGGCCGACCACAGCGAGTAACGCCCGCCTACCCAGTCCCACATCGGGAAGATGTTCTCTTCGCGGATACCAAAGGCCACGGCCGCAGCCTTGTTGCTGGAAACGGCGATGAAGTGGCGGTACAGCTCGGCTTCCGAGCCGCCCTGGGCCAGGTACCAGGTACGCGCGGCCATGGCGTTTTTCAGGGTCTCGAGGGTATTGAACGACTTCGACGAGACAATGAACAGGGTGGTTTCGGCACGCAGGTTGGCCGACAGCTCGTGGAACTCACTGCCGTCGATGTTCGCCAGGTAGTGGCAGCGCACGCCGCGTTGGGCGTACGGCAGCAGTGCTTCGGACACCAGTTCGGGGCCGAGGAACGAGCCGCCGATGCCGATGTTGACCACGTCGGTGATCGGCTTTTCGCTGTAGCCGCGCCACAGGCCGTCGTGGATGCGCCCCACCAGTTCGGTGATCTGGTTGAGCACCTTGTGTACTTCCGGCATGACGTTCACGCCGTTAACGCTGAGCTTGTCGCCCACTGGCCGGCGCAGCGCAGTGTGCAGCACGGGGCGGCCTTCGGAGGCGTTGACGATTTCGCCGCCGAACATCGACTTGATGGCGTCTTGCAGGCCCACTTCGTTGGCCAGGTTGACCAGCAGGTCGCGGCTTTGTTCGGTGATCAGGTTTTTCGAGTAGTCCAGGAACAGGCCGCAGCAGCTCAGGGAGAACTGGTCGAAGCGTTTGGCATCGGCGGCAAAGGCTTCGCGCATGCTGAAACCTTGCATGGCGTCGCGGTGTTGCTGAAGCGCCTGCCAGGCGGGCAGGGCCGTCACATCGTGGGGTGTACGGTAATACGCCATTGCGCGGGGTTCCCTTGGTGCGTGGTGATGCCTTGGACACGGCAGTCATTGCCGGGTTCAGGCTGGCATCATTATAGGCAAAGGCCACGCGCTGGGAATGGGTATGGCAGGGTGATTTTGGGGCTGCAAAGCAGCCCCAGGCTATTACGCGGTCTTGTCTTCGACGTGCAGGTAAAGGTTGTCGATCAACCGGGTGTTACCGAGGTAAGCCGCCGCGATCACAACCAGGTCGCGATCATCGATCATTGCCGGGCGCAGGCTCACGGCATGACGCACTTCCAGGTAGTCCGGGCGGAAACCGGCAGTGCTCAGTTGCGCCTGGCCTTCAGCGACCAGCGCGGCAAAATCCCGTTGGCCACGGCTGATGCCCGCTGCAATGTGCTGCAGTGTGCGGTACAGCGCGGGCGCTGCAATACGCTGCTCGGGCGTGAGGTAACCATTGCGCGACGACAGCGCCAGGCCATCTTCAGCACGCACGGTGGGCTCGCCGATGATCTGGACCGGCATGTTCAGGTCGCGCACCATGGCACGGATCACTGCCAGTTGCTGAAAGTCCTTTTCACCGAATACGGCAAGGTCCGGCTGGACCATGTTGAACAGCTTGTTGACCACGGTGGCCACGCCTTCGAAATGCCCAGGCCGGCTGGCGCCGCAGAGGCCTTCGGAAAGCTGCGGTACGCTGACTCGGGTTTGCACGCTCATGCCGTCGGGGTACATCTCTTCCACGGTGGGCGCGAACAGCAGGTTGCAGCCGGCTTGTAGCAGGCGTTCCTGGTCGGCGGCCAGGGTGCGCGGGTATTTGTCCAGGTCTTCGTTGGCGCCGAACTGAAGCGGGTTGACGAAGATGCTGGCCACCACAAAGTCGGCGCGCTGTGCAGCTTTGGTCACCAAGGCTGCGTGGCCGCTGTGCAGGTTGCCCATGGTCGGCACGAAGCCGATGCGTTTGCCTTCACCGCGGGCGCGGGCAACGGCTGCACGCAGTTCACGGACGGTTTTGACTGTATTCATGCACTGAACCCGTGTTCGCTACCTGGGAAGCTGATTTGCTTGACGGCCTCGACATAGGCGACAAGGGCACCTTGAATGTCTGGCTGGCCTTCCATGAAGTTCTTCACGAACTTCGGTACCCGGCCGCTCAGTGACAGGCCGAGCATGTCGTGCAGCACCAGCACCTGGCCATCGGTGGCGCTGCCTGCGCCGATGCCGATTACCGGGATGCCCACGGCATTGGTGATTTCTGCCGCCAGTTCGCTGGGTACACATTCAAGCAGCAGCATGGCGGCACCGGCCTGCTCCAGGGCGATGGCGTCGGCACGCATCTGCCGGGCCTGGGCCTCCTGGCGGCCCTGCACCTTGTAGCCGCCCAGCACGTTGACGGTCTGCGGGGTCAGGCCCATGTGTGCGCACACCGGCACGCCACGCTCGGCCAGCAGGCGGATGGTTTCTGCCAGCCAGGCAGCGCCTTCGATCTTGATCATGTGGGCGCCGGCTTGCATCAGCGTGGCGCTGTTGGCGAAGGCCAGCTCCGGGGTGGCATGTGCCATGAATGGCAGGTCGGCAAGGATCAGGGCGCCGTCATTACCGCGTTTGACACAGGCGGTGTGGTAGGCCATGTCTGCTGTGGTGACCGGCAAGGTGCTGTCGTGGCCCTGCAGGACCATCCCCAGCGAGTCGCCCACCAGCAACACTTCGACACCGGCCTGGCTGGCGGCCTTGGCGAAGGTCGCGTCGTAGCAGGTCAGCATGGTGATTTTTTCACCCTTGGCCTTGAGGCCATTAAGGGTGGTGAGGGTTACTTCAGGCATGTAGGAAATTCCTCGTTCAGGCGCTGTAAAAAACGACTGCATTCAACGCGTGTAGTCATCTTCCGGAGCGGCACATCATCGCGCGTGATGTTCGGGCACAGGTCCGTCCGGGCCTAAATACGGGTATGCGGCACTTTGGTGTCACACGGGACGCCTATAGTCGTGAGCGATGTGGGGGAAGTCAATCACCCTGTTACCGCATTGTTACGATCAGGGTGTTACTGGCGTTACCGCGGTGGCGTGGCAGGCTGGAACGCCCGGTTTACAAGCGTTCCAGGCCGACGAACGGACAGTCGTCGAGTAACTGTGCGAGGGCGCGGCCATCGGCCAGGCGGAAATCGCCCGGTACCAGTTCGGCCAGCGGGTACAGCACGAAGGGGCGGGCGTGCATGTGGTAGTGCGGCACTTTCAGGCGTGGTTCGTCGAGTACCTGATCACCGAACAGCAGGATGTCCAGGTCCAGCGTGCGTGGGCCCCAGCGTTCCTTGCGTACGCGGCCCTGGTCGTTCTCGATGGCCTGCAGCGCATCGAGCAGGGCCAGGGGCGGCAGAGCGGTGTCCAGGGCAGCAACTGCGTTGGTGTAGCGCGGTTGGCCGGGCAGCAACGAGTCGCTGGTGTACAGGGCTGAGGCCGCTACCAGGCGCGTTCCGTCCACCTGGTCAAGCGCCTGCAAGGCGCTGCGCAGCTGCTCGGCAGGTGCGTCCAGGTTGCTGCCCAGACCGACGTAGGCGCGGGTCTTCACTCGAACGCCTCGTCGCCACCGCGTTTGCGCTTGCTGCCGCTGCGCTTGCGTTTGCGCGGGCCGGCACCGGTGCCTTCGTCACGGCTGCCCAGCTCGCGGATCATCTCGCGGCGCTCGCTGTCGTTGGCATCCTGGTAATCGGTCCACCACTGGCCGAGGTCGTCGGTTTCTTCGCCTGCGCTTTCACGCAGCAGCAGGAAGTCATAACCAGCCCGGAAGCGGGGGTTGTCCAGCAGCATGTCGGCACGCTTGCCACTGCGACGTGGCAGGCGCTCCTGCATGTCCCAGATCTCGCGGATCGGCAGGGTGAAGCGCTTGGGGATGGCGATGCGCGCGCATTGCTCGGCGATCAGGTCGTGAGCGGCACCGTTCATGGCCGGGATCGGCGGTACACCCTGGTTCTGTAGGTGCAGCACGCGGGATGGCAAGGCTGGCCACAGCAGTGCAGCGAACAGGAACGCCGGCGTGACCGGCTTGCCTTGCTTCACGCGCAGGTCGGTGTTGTTCAGGGCCTGGCTGATCAGCGTGTGGGTGTAGGTCGGGCGCTCGTCCAGGGCGTGGGCACTGGCCGGGAACAGCGGCTCGAACAGCTGCAGGTCGACCAGCATTTCGAAAGCGATGGCGCCTTGGCCGGAAAGGAACAGCTTGAGGCTTTCCTCGAACAGGCGCGCTGGCGGGATTTCGCGCAGCAGCGGGGCCAGTTCGCGAATCGGCTGGACCGTGTGCTTTTCGATGCCAAAGTCGAGTTTGGCGGCGAAACGCACCGCGCGCAGCATGCGCACCGGGTCTTCCTGGTAGCGGTGGGTCGGGTCACCGATCAGCCGCAGCAGGCGGTTGCGCACGTCGTGCACACCGTTGGCGTAATCGAGAATGCGCTCGCTGACCGGGTCGTAGTACAGGGCGTTGATGGTGAAGTCGCGGCGTTGCGCGTCTTCTTCCAGGGTGCCGTACACGTTGTCACGCAGGATGCGGCCACTGGCATTGTGCGACGAACGGTGGCTGTCGCCCTGATCGTCTTCCGAGTGAGGGGCGCGGAAGGTGGCGACTTCGATGATCTCACGGCCGAAATGCACGTGGACCAGCTTGAAGCGGCGACCAATGATGCGCGCGTTGCGGAACTCGGCACGGACCTGTTCGGGAGTGGCACTGGTGGCGACGTCGAAGTCTTTCGGCGTGATGCCCAGCATCAGGTCGCGGACACAGCCACCGACCAGGTAAGCCTGGTAGCCGGCGCTTTGCAGGCGTTCCACGATGTTCACCGCATGGCGGCTGAACTGGTGGCGCTGCAGCGAGTGCTGGCTCTTGTTGATCACCTCAGGCGTGGTGCGCCTGTGGTGTTGGCCCGGTACGGGCGGGCGGAACGACTGGAACAGCTTCTTCAGCATGGGATGCACTGTTTGAAGGAATGTTCGGCCAAGAATAGGAGAATGGCCGCATGATGGGCGGGGATTCTAGCATTTACTCAGGGAATGGTGTAGGCGGGTAGCAGGATGCCTGCCAGAAGGGTGGAAACGACAAGGGGAGCCTAAGCTCCCCAAGAAGTCGTTGCGTGCTCTTATTGTTTTTTTGCTGGGCTTCTTGTTTTTGTTGAGTGCCCTGTCCACAAATCTCGAAGCTTGTGGACGACCCCCAATCCAGGGGTTAAGAGCAAACGGATTGCTTTGGCCGCTGATGTCACGTTGATCTGTCGATCCAACCAGTTCAGGCGCTGCTTTTTAGTGCAGTTTTTGTTGTTCTCTGCCTGGTTGTGGGGCAAGCCCCAAACACGCATCCTCTCCAAAAGAATCAGTTAGCTGCGCCTCCGCCGTCTTGTTTTTATTGTGCGTGAGCCGTTTCGTCTTGTTCTTATTCTGAGTTGCAGTGCTTGTTATTGTTTTTGTACTAAGCATATAGCAGGTGCCGTGCCAACTTTTGCAAACCTAGTAAAATCAAGGGGTTGAGGCGTTCTAGCGATTTTCGAGAGGCTGAAAATGCCAGGATTTCGTTACCGTACGCCTCGGGAACTGTTACGGCTCAAAGGTTGGGTAACAGATTTTTGCGGGGACTGATGTGTTACCTGGGTTTTCGCCGTGACAGGTTCAGCGCCTGTGAGATCAAGCGCCGCGCGGGCGGCGCTCGATCTCCCCGACGCCGCATATGCTGCGGCGTACGCCAGGCAGGTCAGTTATCGCTGGTAACGTTGCTCTTGCGCCGCGGGATGCCCAGGCGCTGACGGCGTTCCCAAAGGCACTTGCGGCTGACGCCAAGCTTGCGTGCCAGCTCGGTCTCGGTCATGTGATCCTGGTGTTCGAGCACGAAGTGCTGGAAGTAGTCTTCCAGCGACAGGTCTTCGGTCGGCTCGTGGCTGGCATTGGCAGCACTGGCTGCAACCAGGGCGTTGTTGAGGACTTCGTCCTCCTCCAGGTCGCCCAGTTCAATGTCGATGCCCAGCAGGTCGGCCGAAATTTCTGCGCTCTCGCTAAGAATCACCGCACGCTCCACGGCGTTTTCCAGCTCACGCACGTTACCCGGCCAGCTGTAATGACGAATGGCTTGCTCGGCTTCAGCCGAGAAGTGCAGGTCGTCGCGACCAATACGCGCGCGTTGGCGGGCGAGGAAGGCGCTGGCGATCTCGTTCACGTCACTGCCGCGCTCGCGCAGGGCAGGCAGTTTCAGGGCGATGACGTGCAGGCGATAGTAAAGGTCTTCGCGGAACTGGCCGGCCTTGGCCAGGTTCTTCAGGTCGCGGTGGGTCGCGGCGATCAGGCGCACATCGACCTTTTGCGACTGCACCGAACCCACCCGGCGAATCTCGCCTTCCTGCAGTACACGCAGCAGACGGGCCTGGGCTTCCAGTGGCAGTTCACCGATTTCGTCAAGGAACAGCGTGCCACCGTCGGCAGCCTCTACCAGGCCCGCACGCCCGGCGCTGGCACCGGTGAATGCGCCTTTCTCGTGGCCGAACAGTTCGGACTCGATCAAGGTCTCGGGGATGGCCGCGCAGTTCACCGAGATCATCGGTGCCTTGGCCCGGCGTGACAGGTTGTGCAGGGCGCGGGCCACCAGCTCTTTACCGGTACCCGACTCACCCTGGATCAGCACATTGGAGTCGGTGGGCGCAACCTTGCGGATCTTGCTGTACATGTCCTGCATGGGCGGGCATGAACCGATAATGCCGATTTCGCCATTGGCCGCAGCCGCGCTGGCTTTGTCGGCCGGGGCGGCCTTGCCATTGGTGGCGCGTGGCTCGGCAGCTGGTGCAGCGGCCGGAGCGTTCTGCCGGTCGCGCAAGATACGCGCCACGGCCTGCAGCATCTCGTCGTGGTCGAAGGGCTTGGCGATGTAGTCCACCGCGCCCATTTTCATCGAGTCCACCGCAGAGCGCAGGCTGGCGTAGCTGGTCATGATCAGCACCGGGGTACCTTGGCCGAGCTTGATCAGCTCGGTGCCAGGCGCACCTGGCAGGCGCAGGTCGCTGACGATGAGGTCGAAGGTGGCAATGCTGAAGCGTTCCTGGGCTTCCTGCACCGAGCCGGCTTCGCTGACCTGGTACTGGTTCCGCTCGAGCAGGCGACGCAAGGCCGAGCGGATGATGGTTTCGTCTTCGACGATCAGAATGTGCGGCATTGATTCAATTCTCTCGACGGTCTCGAATTTCAGGGGACGTCGCTACGACATGCCGGGGCAGGGTCACGCGGATCCGGGTGCCACGTTGCCGTTCGATATCGGCCGGGCTGTCGATGGTGATTTGCCCATAATGCTCTTCCACGATGGAATAGACCAGAGCGAGCCCCAGTCCGGTTCCTTCGCCCGGGTCCTTGGTGGTGAAGAAGGGTTCGAACAGGCGGTCCATGATGCTCTTCGGTATCCCGCTGCCCTCATCCTCGACGATCAGGTCGACGGTGTGCTCGCTCACTTCGCTGCGCACGCGCACGGCGCTGCCGGGCTTTGATGCGTCGCGGGCGTTGGAGAGCAGGTTGATCAGCACCTGGGCCAGGCGCTGCGGGTCCCCTTCGGCCCAGTGGTCCGGGTCGCAGAGGTTGAAGAACTGTACTTCGAAATTACGCCGGTTCAACGCCAGCAGACCGATGGCGTCCTGCGCCACTTCGGCCAGGCACACCGGCTCTTCGCTGTTCTGGTGGCTGCCGCCGGCATGGGCGAAGCTCATCAGCGACTGGACGATGCGTGAGACGCGCTTGGTCTGGTCGAGGATCTGGCTGGACAGCTCGATGATTTCGCCATCACCTTCACGTTCCTCACGAAGGTTTTGCGCCAGGCAGGCGATGCCGGTAATCGGGTTGCCGATTTCGTGGGCTACGCCAGCGGCCAGGCGGCCGATGCTGGCCAGGCGCTCGGAATGCACCAGCTTGTCTTCCAGTGCCTGGGTTTCGGTCAGGTCTTCCACCAGCAGCACCAGGCCGCTGTTTCCGGGTGCCAGCGGCTCGTCGATGGCGGCCTTGTGCAGGTTCAGCCAGCGCGGCTGGCCGTCCAGCGCCAGGCGCTGCTTGTGCAGGTGTTCGTCGGGCACGTTGATGAAGCCTTGCAGCAGGCCGCGCCAAGGCTCGTCGATGGTGACCAGACGCGAGCCGACCACATGCTTGGCGGCGATGCCGGTGAGCTCTTCCATGGCCTTGTTCCACATCAGGATTTCCTGGTCCTTGGCCAGCGAGCAGACGCCCATGGGCAGCTCCTGCAGGGTCTGGCGGTGGTAACGGCGTAGGGCATCGAGCTCTGCGGCAAGGCCGGTCAGGCGCGAGTGGTAGTCTTCCAGGCGGCTTTCGATGAAATGGATGTCTTCGGTCACGTAGTTTTCGTTACCGGACTTGTACGGCAGGAAGGTCTCGACCATGTCCTGGGCCACGCTCGGTCCCATCAACCCGGACAGGTTGGCTTCGATGCGGTCTCGCAGGCGACGCAGGGCATAGGGGCGGCGCTCGTCGAACGGCAGGTAGAGGTCACGCAGGGCCTGCTCCACTTCCTTTTGTGCGGCCTTGGCGCCCAGCGGTTTGGCCAGCTGGGTGGCGAACTCCTGGGGCGAGGCAGCGTGCAGCTCGCGGCGCTGCGGACGGCGCACGTTGTCCACCGCGCAGGCTTCGGCGGCGCTGACTTCTTCGTTGCTGGCGTTGGTGAACAGCGAGATCAGGGTAAACAGCAGCACGTTGGCCGCCAGCGAGGCAATGGCCGCCATGTGCCAGCTGGTGTCGTCCAGCACATAGATCATGTCCAGCAGCGGGATGTAGAAGCCCTGCAGGTTGCCCAGCAGCGGCAGCAGCATGGTCACCATCCACACCAGGGTGCCGGCCAGCAGCCCGGCGATGAAGCCACGGCGGTTGGCTGTGGGCCAGTACAGCACCGACAGCACGCCGGGCAGGAACTGCAGGGTGGCGACGAAGGCGACGATGCCCAGGTTGGCCAGGCTCTGGTGGTTGTTCTGGGTCAGGTAGAACATGAAACCGGCAGTGATGATGGCAACGATCAGCGCGCGGCGGGTCCACTTCAGCCAGCGGTAGATGTTGCCCTCGGCCGGGGGTTGATACAGCGGCAATACCAGGTGGTTGAGGGCCATGCCCGACAGCGCCAGGGTGGTAACGATGATCAGGCCGCTGGCGGCAGACAAGCCGCCGATGTAGGCCAACAGTGCCAGTGCCTCGTTGTTGGCGGCAATACCCAGGCCCAGGGTGAAGTACTCGGGGTTGGTACTGGCGCCTAGGCGCAGGCCGGCCCACAGCACCAGCGGCACGGCCAGGCTCATCAGCAGTAGGAACAGCGGCAGGCCCCAGCTGGCGCTGACCAGCGAGCGTGGGTTGAGGTTTTCGGTGAAGGCCATGTGGTACATGTGCGGCATGACGATGGCCGAGGCGAAGAACACCAGTAGCAGGGTGCGCCATGGCCCTTCCTGCAGCGGGGTGTGCAGGGCGGCCAGGGCGGTCTGGTTCTGCAGCAGCCAGACTTCCAGTTCGTGCGGGCCGCCAAATACGCCATAAAGGGCGTAGAGGCCGATGCCGCCCAGGGCCAGCAGCTTGATCACCGATTCGAAGGCGATGGCGAACACCAGCCCTTCATGTTTCTCGCGCGTGGCGATGTGCCGCGAACCGAAGAAGATGGTGAACAGGATGATCAGCGTACAGAAGGCGAATGCCACCCTTGCCTTGACCGGCTCACCGGTGAGGATGCTGATCGAGTCGGCCACCGCCTGGATTTGCAGCGCCAGCAAAGGCAGCACGCCAATCAGCATGATGATGGTGGTCAGCGCCCCCGCCCAGGTACTGCGGAAGCGGAATGCCAACAGGTCGGCCAGTGATGACAGCTGGTAGGTGCGGGTGATCTTGAGGATCGGGTAAAGCAGCACCGGTGCCAGCAGGAACGCGCCGGACACGCCCAGGTAACAGGCGAGGAAGCCGTAGCCGTACTGGTAGGCCAGGCCGACTGAGCCGTAGAAGGCCCAGGCACTGGCGTACACGCCCAGCGACAGGGTGTAGGTAAGCGGGTGGCGAATGATCGAACGCGGGATGACCCCCCGCTCGCTGATCCAGGCCACGCCGAACAGCACCATGAGGTACCCGGCGCTGATCAGGATCATCTGGGTCAGGCTAAAGCTCATCGGCATCTCGTTGGCTCTGCAGGATGAAGGTGACGACGATCAGGATCAGCCAGAGCAGGTAAGGGCGGTACCAGGCTCCGGTCGGTTCGATCCACCAGTCCATGATGGCCGGGGAGAACAGGTAGATCCCCACGACCAGAAGCAGGACCAAACGATAGATGTACATGCTGGCCTCGATGGTTGGGCGCTGCGGGCTTGGACTTATTATTGGCGCAAATGGCGGGGGGGATGCTAGCGGGAAACCATAGGGTTCGCCAACGGTTTGAATTTAATGGGCTTTTGTTTTTTAAAGGTGGTTTGCCTGTGCCGGCCTCAGCGCAAATCAGCCTCTGGCACTGTGGCCCTCTGTGCAATCGCCTCCGGCCGCCACTGCTGGCGGGCCACTGCCAACACTTCAGCCGGCGTCGCCAGCAGCAACTCCGGGTCAGTCTCCTGCCCCAGCGCCCGCAACGCCCGCAACAACAGCGGCGTGGCATGCTCCGCCTGCAGGGGTGGCGAGCGGTACGATTTGCCCAGCTTGTGCCCATCCGGCTGCACGATCAGCGGAATATGCAGGTAGCGCGGCTGTGAGAAGCCCAGCAACTCCTGCAGGTACAGCTGACGCGGGGTGTTGTCGAGCAGGTCGGCGCCGCGCACGACGTCGGTAACACCCTGCCAGGCATCGTCCAGCACCACCGCCAGCTGGTACGCATACAGCCCGTCGCGGCGCTGGATGACGAAATCTCCCACTTCACGGCCCAGGTGTTGCTGGTACTCGCCCTGTACCCGGTCAGTAAAGCGGTAAATCAGCTCTGGCACGCGCAAGCGGATCGCCGCACCTTCACGGGCATGACCGGCGTTGCGGCACAAGCCTGGGTAGATGCCTTTGTAACCTTCCAGCTGCTTGCGCGAGCAGGTACAGGCATAGGCCAGGCCCATATTGAACAGGCGGTCGACTACTGCGGCGTAGGCATCGTGCCGCTGGCTCTGGAACACCACTTCGCCATCCCATTCCAGCCCGTAACGCTCCAAGGTTTGCAGGATTGCATCACGGGCACCGGGCATTTCCCGGGGTGGGTCGGTGTCTTCCATGCGCAGCAGCCAGCGGCCGTTGACGGCGCGGGCATCGAGCCAGGAGGCGAGGGCGGCGACCAGCGAGCCGAAGTGCAGGAAGCCGCTGGGGGTAGGGGCAAAGCGCCCGATGTAGCTGGAGTCGGTCATGGTCTGGCTGGGCATATAAATGAAACGGGGCGCATCGAGCGCCCCGTTCAGGTGGAAGAAAGATCAGCCTTTGCCGACCGTTTTTTCCTTTTTCTCGGCGATTTCCTTGCAGTCGAAGCACAGGTCGGCGGTCGGACGGGCTTCAAGACGGCGCAGGCCGATCTCGATACCGCACGATTCACACCAGCCGTAATCTTCGTCCTGGATCTTCTGCAGGGTCTTGTCGATTTTCTTGATCAGCTTGCGCTCGCGGTCACGGTTGCGCAGCTCCAGAGCGAATTCTTCTTCCTGACTGGCACGGTCGGCCGGGTCCGGGAAGTTCGCAGCTTCATCCTTCATGTGGTCTACGGTGCGATCCACACTCTGCATGAGCTCGCCTTTCCAGGCATTGAGAAGCTTGGTGAAGTGCTTCTTCATGGGCTCACCCATGTACTCTTCGCCCTTGGTCTCTTTATAGGGCTCGACACCGTACATGGTTTGACCGGTTTTTTGCTTTTCTACGGTGGACATGAATAGACCGCCTCTCACTCATCTGATCCAATGCGCAGGATGCTCCATCTCCGGCGACCGCCGGCCCTGCGACTGCGAGCCGCCGAACTTACCAGATAGATCGGGGGTGCGCTAGCCCGCCCGATCCTGCTTGTTGACACCGGCGCGAGCCGTACGTTCGGTGGCGTGCAGAGGTAGAATCTCTAGTTTAGACCCAATTGAGAGAAGGTCATGGCCCACCCCTACAGTGCGCGCAGTCGCGCCATCGAACCCTTCCATGTCATGGCACTGCTGGCCCGGGCCAACGAGCTGCAGGCGGCCGGGCACGACGTGATCCACCTGGAAATCGGCGAACCGGACTTCACCACTGCCACACCGATCGTCGCCGCCGGGCAGGCAGCGTTGGCCGCCGGGCACACCCGCTACACCGCTGCACGTGGGCTGCCACAACTGCGCGAAGCCATTGCCGGCTTTTATGGCCAGCGGTATGGGCTGAGTATCGACCCGGAGCGCATCCTCATCACCCCGGGGGGCTCTGGTGCATTGCTGTTGGCCACCAGCCTGTTGGTTGACCCAGGCAAGCACTGGCTGCTGGCCGACCCGGGCTACCCGTGCAACCGCCACTTCCTGCGCCTGGTCGAGGGTGGCGCGCAGTTGGTGCCGGTAGGGCCGGACGTGAATTACCAACTGACAGCCGACCTGGTCGACCGTTACTGGGACAAGGACACGGTGGGCGCTCTGGTCGCTTCGCCGGCCAACCCGACCGGCACCGTGCTGGGGCGTGACGAGCTGGCCAGCCTTGCCAGGGCCACCCATGAGCGTCACGGCCACCTGGTGGTGGACGAGATCTACCATGGCCTCACCTATGGCATGGACGCGCCAAGCGTGCTGGAAGTCGACGACTCGGCGTTCGTCCTGAATAGTTTTTCCAAGTATTTCGGCATGACCGGTTGGCGCCTCGGCTGGCTGGTGGCGCCGCCCGGCGCAGTGGCCGATCTGGAAAAACTGGCGCAGAACCTGTACATCAGCGCACCTAGCATGGCGCAGCATGCCGCTCTGGCATGCTTCCAGCCGGAAACCCTGGCCATTTTCGAAGAACGCCGCGCCGAGTTCGCCCGCCGTCGCGACTACCTGTTGCCAGCCCTGCGCGAACTGGGCTTCCGCATTGCCGTCGAGCCACAGGGCGCGTTTTACCTGTATGCCGACATCAGTGCCTTTGGCGGTGATGCGTTCGCCTTCTGTCGGCACTTCCTGGAAACCGAGCACCTGGCCTTTACGCCGGGCCTGGACTTCGGCCGCCACCTGGCCGGCCACCATGTGCGCTTTGCCTACACCCAGAGCCTGCCACGCCTGGAGGAGGCGGTGCAGCGCATTGCCCGTGGTCTGCGGAGCTGGCAAGGCTGATGCGTTTCTCTCCTTCACTTGAACAGGGCCGCCTGCTGCGCCGCTACAAGCGCTTTCTGGCCGATATCGAACTGGCCAGCGGTGAGCAGTTGACCATTCACTGCCCGAACACCGGCTCCATGCTCAACTGCATGCGTGAAGGCGGGCAGGTGTGGTTCAGCCGCTCCAACGACCCCAAGCGCAAGCTGCCGGGCACCTGGGAAATCAGCGAAACGCCGCAGGGTCGGCTGGCCTGTGTGAATACCGGGCGGGCCAATGCGCTGGTCGAGGAGGCATTGAGGGCAGGCGTGATTGTCGAGCTGGCCGGTTTCACGGCGCTCAAGCGCGAAGTGGCTTACGGCGAGGAAGGCAGCCGGATCGACTTTCGCCTGGAGTTTGACGGTGCGCCCGTGTATGTCGAGGTCAAGAGCGTGACTTTGGGCTACCCCGACAGCACGGTCGCAGCGTTCCCGGATGCGGTGACCCAGCGCGGTGCAAAGCACCTGCGCGAGTTGGCCACGCTGGCCCGGCAGGGCGTACGGGCGGTACAACTGTATTGCGTGAACCTGACCGGTATCGATGCCGTGCGCCCGGCCGAGGAAATCGACGGTGCCTACGCTCAGGCCCTGCGTGCCGCGGTAGCCGACGGAGTGGAGGTACTGGCTTACGGTGCCCGCCTGGACGCTGAAGGCATCGTCATCGACCGCCGGTTGCCAGTGCTGCTCAACCCTTGAACCAGATACCCTGGCTGTCTTCGTGGCAGCCCATGGGCTGAAGTTGCTCTCCTTCACAGGGGCCGGCCACACATTCGCCGCTTTCTATTAGGAACAGCGCGCCGTGGTGGGCACAGTGGATGAGGCTGGCGCTGTCATCCAGAAACGCGTCTTCTGCCCAGTTCAGCGGGATCCCCCGATGCGGGCAGCGATTGCGGTACAGGTACACCTGGCCCTGGCGGCGTACGCCGAACAGTTCGACGCCGTCTACGCTGAAGGCGCGGCTTTGGCCTTCGGCCAGGCCGTGGGAAGTACAAAGGAAGTGCATGGCAAGGACGACTCGTGAAACAGATGATGGCTTGACGCGCCAATGCGAATAATTATCAAATTGCCCGCATTCGCTGCGCCTGGCTACCTATGGTGCGCAGTTCTGCCGCCCGCCACAAGGCGCGCGGCCCGCCTTAAGAAGGAACCCGATGATGCGCCGTCCCGTCGCCTTGCTCGCGCTGTGCGCAAGCCTTGTGCTCTCTACCCAGGCCTTGGCGGCCGAGCTGCCGCAACGCTGGGTCAGCGCGGGTGGTGCCCTGAGTGAGTGGATAACTGCGCTGGGCGGTGAAGCGCGGCTGGTGGGGGTTGATACCACCAGCCAGCACCCGGCATCGTTGAAATCACTGCCTAGCGTGGGTTATCAGCGGCAACTGTCGGCAGAAGGCATCCTCAGCCTGCGACCGGATGTGCTGGTGGGCACCGAAGAAATGGGCCCGCCACCGGTGCTGGCGCAAATCCGCAAGGCGGGTGTGCAGGTGGAGTTGTTTTCCAGCAAGGCCGAGCTGTCGGCGGTGGATGAAAACCTCAAGTACCTGGGCCAGTTGCTTGGCGCCGAGCAGCAAGCGTCGGCGTTGGCGGCCAGTTACCACCAGCAACTTGAGGGTTTGCAGGCCAAGGTCAAGCAGGCCCAGGCAGGGCACAAGGCGCCGGGCGTGCTGCTACTCGTCGGGCATGCCGGTGCCAAGCCGCTGATTGCCGGGCAGGGCACTGCGGGTGACTGGCTGTTGGGCCAGGCGGGTGGGCGTAACCTGGCAGCGCATCAGGGTTACAAGAATTTCTCCAACGAAGCACTGGCCGCGCTGGACCCGGATGTGATCGTGTTCTCCGACCGGGCGTTGGCCGATGAGCAGGCCTTGCAGGCGCTGCTGAAAGAAAACCCCGCGCTGGCGGCGTCCCGTGCAGTGCGTGAGAAGCGCCTTGTATCGCTTGACCCAACATTGCTGGTCGGCGGTCTTGGGCCACGCCTGCCGGCTACCTTGCAGTCGCTGGCTGCCAACTTCTACCCGGCGGCCAAGGCCAGCTTTGCACAATGAAGCAGCGGGTGCAGCCACGTACGTTGTTCATTTGCCTGAGCCTGTTGTGCCTGTTGGCGGTCTGGCTGTCGTTGGCCTTGGGGCCGGTCAGCCTGCCGCTGTTCGACACCCTGCGCGCCGGCCTGCGCCTGCTGGGGCTGCCGATTGCGGCTGACGGCCTGCAACAGGCCGAGATGATCCTGGGCCAGATCCGCCTGCCGCGTACCCTGTTGGGGTTGGCGGTGGGCGCGGTGCTGGCGCTGTCCGGTGTGGCCATGCAGGGGCTGTTCCGTAACCCGCTGGCCGACCCAGGGCTGGTGGGGGTGGCCGCCGGGGCTGCGATGGGGGCTGCGGTCGCGATTGTCGGTGGTGCCTGGTTTGGTGGCATGCCGGAGGCCTTCGCGCCCTATTTGCTGTCCTTTTGCGCGTTTGTCGGGGGGCTTGGGGTAACCGCGCTGGTTTACCGCCTGGGGCGGCGCGATGGGCAGACAAACGTAGCCACGATGCTGCTGGCCGGTGTGGCCATGACCGCGCTGGGCGGTGCGGCCGTGGGGCTGTTCTCCTACCTGGCCGACGACGCTACCCTGCGCACCCTGACATTCTGGAACCTCGGGAGCCTGAACGGCGCGAGCTACGAGCGGCTGTGGCCGCTGCTGCTGGTGGCGGCGGGGGTAGCGGTGTGGCTGCCGCGCCGGGCCAAGGCACTGAATGCCCTGTTGCTTGGAGAGTCTGAGGCGCGCCACCTGGGTGTTGATGTGGAGCGACTCAAGCGTGAGCTGGTGTTCTGCACGGCGCTGGGGGTGGGGGCAGCAGTGGCTGCCGCTGGGCTGATCGGTTTCATCGGCCTGGTGGTGCCACACCTGGTGCGCTTGCTGGCCGGGCCTGATCACCGGGTGGTGCTGCCGGCTTCGTTGCTGGCGGGTGGCGTGCTGATGCTGTTTGCCGACTTGGCCGCGCGGCTGCTGCTGGCGCCTGCCGAGTTGCCGATCGGTATCGTCACGGCCTTTATCGGTGCGCCGTTCTTCCTGTTCTTGCTGATACGAGGGCGCAGCTGATGTTGCAAGTGGAAGGGCTGCACCTGCGGCGGGGCAGTAATGAGGTGCTGCATGACATTCACCTGCAACTGAGCCCGGGGCAGGTTGTGGGTGTGCTAGGCCCCAACGGTGCTGGCAAAAGCAGCCTGTTGGGGGTGCTGTGTGGCGAACTGGCACCGGACCGTGGGCAGGTAACGCTGCAGGGACGGCCACTGGCTGACTGGGGTGGGCAGGAGCGTGCCAGGCGCCTGGCCGTGCTGCCGCAGGTGTCCAGCCTGGGCTTCTCCTTCCGGGTCGAGGAGGTTGTGAGCATGGGGCGCATGCCGCATGGCACCGGGCAGCGGCGCGATGCAGAAATTGTCGAGGCGGCCTTGCAGGCGGCAGATGCCTGGCATCTGGTGGACCGCAGTTACCTGGCGTTATCGGGCGGTGAGCGGCAGCGAGTACACCTGGCCCGCGTGCTGGCGCAGTTGTGGCCGGGCGAAGAGGGCACCACGCTGCTGCTCGACGAGCCCACCTCGATGCTCGACCCGCTGCACCAGCACACGACGCTGGAGTCTGTACGCCGTTTCGCCGACCGTGGCGCCGCAGTGCTGGTGATCCTGCACGACTTGAACCTGGCGGCGCGTTACTGTGACCGTATCCTGTTGCTGGAACAGGGGCGCTGCCATGCCTTTGCCACGCCCGAGGCGTTGTTGACACCCGCAGCGTTGAAAGCGGTATACGGTATTGACGTGCTGGTGCAGGCACACCCGGAGCGTGGGCACCCGCTGATCATCACCCGCTAGGAGGCATTGCCGATGCGTCATCTGCTGCTGTCTGGTCTGATGCTATGCCTGATGCTGTCACTGGGTGGCTGCCAGGCCAGCTTGCCGCCATTACCCGCCTGGCAGAGCAGTGAAGGGCGCACGCATGCCGAGTTGGGGCACATCATCGACCTTGCCAGTGGACAGTTGATCAGCCCTGAGCAGTTGGTGCAGCGCTTGGCAGACGCTCCCCGAGTCATGGTGGGCGAGAAGCACGACAACCCCGATCATCATGCGCTGCAGCTTTGGCTGCTACGCGCTTTGCAAGCTCGGCGCGCGCAAGGCAGCCTCTTGCTGGAAATGCTGCAGCCAGAGCAGCAACCGCTGGTCGACAAGGTGCAGGCGCACGCTGTGCCGGCAGACTTGCCCAAGGCTCTGGCGTGGCAAGAGGGTTGGGATTGGACGTTGTACGGGCCGATCGTGCGTGAGGCCTTGCAGCTGCGCGTGCCGCTGCTGGCGGCCAACCTGTCGCCTGGCGAGATGCGCCAGGCTTATCGGCAGCCCGCTTCGTTAAAGGGTGATAAGTCCAATGCTCCAACGGTAAAGGCTGCGTTGCTGGAGCAAGTGCGCGCTGGGCATTGCGGGATGCTGCCTGAAAGCCAGTTGCCAGCGATGCTGGCCGTGCAGCAACAGCGCGACCGGCGCATGGCCGAGCGCTTGCTGGCGGCACCGCAGCCGGCGTTGCTGTTCGCAGGGGCCTTTCACGCGCGCAAGGACTTGGGCGTGCCGTTGCATCTGGCTGATCTGGGCGCATCGGGGCAGAGCAAGGTACTGCTGCTTACCGAGGTGGGCGAGCAGGTTGAGCCGGGCGAGGCGGACTACGTGTGGTACACGGCGGCGATGCCGGAGCAGGACTATTGCGCGCAGTTTCGTCAGTAATGTGAGCCGTGACAGGGTCACGCCAGGCGATACAAAACCTACAGGCAAAAAAAGACCCGGCAAATTGCCGGGTCAATAACCGTGATTAGCCTGATGAGGAGATAATCTGAGAGTCCGAACCAGGGGCTCTTAGCTTATCCAACCAGTCTCGCGACCAGTTGTGATAATCATAACAATTCTCATTTAGCCGTCAATCCCCTTTTCACGATTATTTTGGATTTTTTTGCGGAGGGTTCTTCGCGTCGAGTTGTTGGTTGAGTGCTTCTTTGCGTTCGAGCGGCAAATCGTTCCAGTGCATGTCCAGCAGGGCGCCTTCAATGGCATACAACAGCACCTTTGATGCGCGAAACCCTCGTGTCTTCACGGCCTGGTACGCACCCACCGCGCCCAGGCGGCGCAAATCCGATGCACTGTGAATGCCGGCTGCGTGCAGCCACTGCGCAGAGGTCTTGCCAAGGTTCTTCAGATGCTGCAATTCATCGTTCATCGAGCCTCCTTGCGATGGCTGAACGGGTCTGGGGGATAAATCGCGAGCAGGTCAGAGAGGAGTGTAGCGGGGGTTGGGAAATGCGCGGCCTTTTGCCATCGGGGGTGACGAGATGCCTTGAGCAGCATGTGCCGGCCTCTTCGCGGGTAAACCCGCGAGAGGCCGACACAGGAAAGCGGCGAACTTACAGCCCAGGCAAGCGCTGGCGAATCTGCTCGATCACCTGGTCCATGCTGCCGGCGGTCTGGGTATCGACCTGGGTGCTTTGCACAAGCTCCTGTCCATCCAGCGGCTCACGGCTGGCCTGTTGCGCCTTGACCACTTCCAGCGTGGCATCCGACGGGTCGCTGTTCTGCGCCTGGCGCTGCTCCAGCCAGCTGGCGATGACCGCATCCGGGGCGTGGCAGTCGAGGATCAGGAATGGCACACCGGTCTGGCTGGCAACGTCGGCCGCAGCCTGGCGCTGCTCACGCTTGAGGTACGTGGCATCCAGTACCACCGGGAAACCGGCACGCAGCACGGTTGCCGCCACTTCGTGCAGGCGCTGGTAGGTCGCTACATTGGCGTCCTGGCCATAGATACCGGTGCGCAGTTGGCCAGCGTCGGCCTGCTGTTGTTCACCGAACAGACGCTTGCGCTCGACATCAGAGCGCACGCGAATGGCGCCCAAGGCCTCCACCAGGCGCATTGCCACATGGCTCTTGCCCACTGCCGAAACGCCATGGGTGATGGCCAGGAGACGCGAAGGAATGGCGCTGTAGCTTTCTGCCAGGTTGGCGTAATTGCGGTAGGTGCGCAGGGTGGTGGCCCGTTGTACGCCATCGGCATTGGCCGGCATGCTGAACAGCGCGACCTTGGCCCGTACCAGGGCGCGATAGGCTTTGTAGAAGTTGAGCACTTCCAGGCCTTCATAATCCCCCGTCAGCTCCAGGTACTGGCTGATGAAGCGTCGTGCCAGGCACTTGAGGCCGCGGTCTTCCAGGTCCATGGCGAGGAAGCCGGTGTCGGCCCAGACATCGGTCTTGCGGAACGGTTCGTTGAACTCGATGCAGTCGAAGATCACCACCTGGCCGTTGATCAGGGTGGCGTTGCCCAGATGGATGTCGCCATGGCACTCGCGGGTGAAACCATTGGCCTTGCGTGAGGCAAACAGGCCTTGCAGCCGCTCGAAACTGCTCCGCGCCCAGGCTTGCAGGTTGTCCAGTTGCAGCAGGTCCGCCTTGTCGGTGAGGAATGGGCGGATCTGCTCGAAGTTCTGCTCGACCGGAGCCATGACGCTTTCAGGCGAACCGTAGGGCTGCTCGGCAGATACCTTGGGGGTCTGCAGGTGGAACTCGGCGATTTGCCGGGCCATCTGGTCGATGTGCGCGGCATTCAGTTCGCCGTTGGCCTGCAGGGTGCTGAGCATCTGCCCCTGGGGGAACTGGCGCATCTTCAGCGCGTATTCGATGGCCTCGCCTTCGCCACCGATCTGCGGCGCATCGACGCTACCGGTGATCGGCAACACTTCCAGGTAAAGGCCGTCGGTCATGCGCTGGTTCAAGCGCAACTCTTCGTTACAGAAATGCTGGCGCTGGTCCAGGCTGGTGAAGTCGAGGAATCCGAAGTTCATCGGTTTCTTGATCTTGTAGGCATACTCGCCGGTGAGCAGCACCCAGGAGATATGCGTCTCGATGAGCTGGAACCCATCCACAGGGTGAGGGTACAGGGCTGGGTTCTGCAACGCAGTGATAAGAGCTTGGCTCACGGCAAATCCTTCCGGGGCAAGGGAATTCGAATGCGCCATTATGGTCAATGGTGCCGTCCCTGCCTACCGCCGGGCCGTCTGCCCAGCCTTTATAAAGTGCGTATAATCCGCCGCCATGACCCGAACCCGAAATCCCCGTACCCCTCCGAAACGCCCGACCGGCCGCTCCCGCGCCTGGCTGGGCTGGGCTTTGAAGCTCAGCCTGGTAGGCCTGGTGATCGTTGCCGGCTTCGCGGTTTACCTCGATGCCGTTGTGCAGGAGAAGTTCTCCGGCAAGCGCTGGACCATCCCGGCCAAGGTGTATGCCCGGCCACTGGAGTTGTTCACCGGCCAGAAACTGAGCAAGAACGACTTCCTCACCGAGCTCGATGCGCTCGGTTACCGCCGTGAAAGTGCGGCCAACGGCCCGGGTGCTGCGGCGATCAACGGTAATACCGTCGACCTCAATACCCGAGGCTTCCAGTTCTACGAGGGCATGGAGCCGGCGCAGTTCGTGCGCGTGCGTTTCTCGGGCGATTACGTGGCGGGCCTTTCCGGCGCCAACGGCAAGGCACTGGATGTGGTGCGCCTGGAGCCGCTGATGATTGGCGGTATCTACCCGAAAAACCTCGAAGACCGCATCCTGATCAAGATCGACCAGGTGCCCAAGTACCTGCTCGAAACGCTGGTGGCCACCGAAGACCGCGACTTCTACAGCCACTTTGGCGTGTCGCCCAAGTCCATCGCCCGGGCCATGTGGGTCAACACCTCGTCCGGCTCGATGCGCCAGGGTGGCAGTACCCTGACCCAGCAGTTGGTGAAAAACTTCTACCTCAGCAGCGAGCGCAGCCTCAGCCGCAAGCTGACCGAGGCGATGATGGCGGTGCTGCTGGAGCTGCACTACGACAAGCGCGAAATCCTGGAGGCCTACCTCAACGAGGTGTTCGTCGGTCAGGACGGCCAGCGTGCCGTTCACGGCTTCGGTTTGGCCAGCCAGTTCTTCTTCAGCCAGCCGCTGTCGGAGCTGAAGCTGCACCAGATCGCCTTGCTGGTAGGTATGGTCAAAGGCCCGTCCTACTACAACCCGCGGCGTTACCCTGACCGCGCCCTGGCCCGCCGTAACCTGGTGCTGGACCTGGTGGCCGAGCAAGGCGTCGCCAGCCAGGCAGAAGTCGATGCAGCGAAGAAGATGCCGCTGGGCGTGACCAAGCGTGGCAGCCTGGCCGACAGCTCGTTCCCGGCCTTCCTCGACCTGGTCAAGCGCCAGTTGCGCCAGGACTACCGCGACGAAGACTTGACCGAAGAAGGGCTGCGTATCTTCACCAGTTTCGACCCGATCCTGCAGATGAAGGCCGAGACCTCCATGAACGAGACCTTCAAGCGCCTGGCGGGGCGTAAGGGCGCTGACGAGGTGGAGTCGGCAATGGTCGTGACCAACCCGGAAACCGGTGAAGTACAAGCCCTGATCGGCAGCCGCCAGGCAGGCTTCGCCGGCTTCAACCGGGCCATCGACGCTGTGCGCCCGATTGGCTCGCTGGTCAAACCGTCGGTGTACCTGACGGCGCTGGAGCAGCCGAGCAAGTACACCCTGACCAGCTGGGTGCAGGACGAGCCATTCTCGGTCAAAGGTGCCGACGGCCAGGTCTGGCGCCCGCAAAACTATGACCGCCGCCCGCACGGGACCATCTACCTGTATCAGGGGTTGGCCAACTCGTACAACTTGTCGACCGCCAAGCTCGGTCTGGAAGTGGGCGTGCCCAACGTGATCAAGACCATCGGCCGTTTGGGGGTGAATGTCGACTGGCCAGCCTTCCCGGCCATGCTGCTGGGTGCCGGCGGCATGTCGCCGATGCAGGTTGCGACCATGTACCAGACCATCGCCAACGGCGGCTTCAATACACCGATGCGCGGTATCCGCAGCGTGCTCACTGCCGAAGGCGAACCGCTCAAGCGCTACCCGTTCCAGATCCAGCAAACCTTCGACCCGGGCGCCATCTATCTGGTGCAGAACGCCATGCAGCGGGTGATGCGTGAAGGTACCGGGCGCTCCGTGTACAACACCCTGCCGCGCTCGCTGACCCTGGCGGGCAAGACCGGTACCAGTAACGACTCGCGCGACAGCTGGTTCTCCGGCTTCAGCCAGGACCTGCTGGCCGTGGTGTGGATGGGCCGTGACGATAATGGCAAAACGCCATTTACCGGTGCCACCGGTGCCCTGCAGGTCTGGACCAGCTTCATGAAGAAGGCCGACCCGCTGCCGCTGGACATGCCGCAGCCGGACAACGTGGTGCAGGCCTGGATCGACCCGTACACAGGTCATGGGTCTGATGCCAGCTGTCCGGGAGCGGTGCAGATGCCGTATATTCGCGGCAGTGAGCCCCCCGCCGGCGCGACCTGTGGCGGCGAGCAGGACCCAGTCGAATCGGTCATGGACTGGGTCAAGGGCTGGATGAACTAAGCACAGGCTGCATTGATGAGGTGTGACGTGAACAAGTGGCTGTTTCCTGCCGTGACGGCGCTGGCAGTGCTCCAGGGGTGCTCCAGCGTCCCGCGCGGCAATATTCCGGTGGTCGATTCGAGCACCCGCGTGTCCAACAGCGAACGCGTAACAGCCAACCGCACGGCGGGTGGCTATAACACGGGCACCGCCCAGGCGCAGACGCTACCCGAGGATTCTGGCGTCACCGTGATGATCCCGCAGGGCGCTGGCGCCTCGGGCATCCAGACGTTCCCGGCGGCCAATGGTGCGGCGCCAATCAGCACCTCGCCGATCACGCCTGGCCCGATTACCCCCGGCCCGGTAAGTTCGGCGCCAATGACCACCAATCCAAACCCGATCGCCGACGAACCCTTCGACATCGCCGCGATGAACAGCACCCCGCAGAGCTCCAGCGCGCCAACCGGCATTCCGCGCAGCAGTGCTGCCGGCGGGCTGTCTGCCGACGAGCAACTCGACGGCCCGGTACTGGCATTGCTGACCACCGCCAAGACCCAGCAGGGCAGTGGCGACTTCAACGGCGCCGCGTCTAGCCTGGAGCGTGCCCAACGCATTGCCCCGCGCGAGCCGCAGGTGTTGTACCGCCTCGCCCAGGTGCGCCTGTCGCAGGGTGATGCGGCGCAGGCCGAGCAGCTGGCGCGCCGCGCGCTCACTTACGCCAACGGCCGCCCAAGCCTGCAGGCCGAGCTGTGGAACACCATCGCCCAGGCCCGTGAAAAGCAGGGTGACAGCGCGGGTGCCGCACTGGCCCGGCAAAAAGCGCGGGTCAATTCGTAATGATCGAGCAACGCATTCTGGACATTGCCGACCACCTGTTGCTGATCGAGCGAGAGCTGCAGGTGCAAGGCTGGTGGGATGATGAACCGCCAAGCGACGAGGCATTGGCCAGTACCGTGCCGTTCGCCGTCGATACCCTCAGTTTCGAGCAATGGCTGCAATGGATCTTTCTGCCCCGCATGAAGATCATCATCGAGCTGGGCCACCCGCTGCCCAACGCGTCGAGCATTCTCGTCATGGCCGAAACCGTGTTTACCAACCGCCCGGAGCAAAGTCGTGAGCTTCGCCGCCTGTTGGCAGCTTTTGACCAATTGATCGCTCCTTCCGCCTGATTTCTTCAGTTTTTCCTTCAAGGGCCGCAGATTGTGGCCCTTTTTTTGCGAAATCTTATTAATTCTGCTGCTGAAGCGATTTTTAGTGGTGGCGGGAATTCATCTTGGGGAAAAATTGGCAATAATTTTTCTTGACTTGTTGGCGCCGAATCACAAGAATCCAACTTCCGCTGTAGAGGGACTGCCAGAAGCAGACCCGCTAAGCAGATCATGAGGTGCACACCCGCACCGACCTGTTACACCCCGCAACGCGTTACCTCGCGCTGGGTGGGAAAACCCCGCAACACTCTGGGGTGCTCCCAATACTTGCTCAGTCAGTGCTGACGTTCGCTCATGCTCTGCTTGGCAGTAAACCTATTAAGACCCGTCCAGTGAGGGCGGTATTCTGGCGTTTTAGAGGTGAACAACGTGGAGCTTTTATCTGGCGCTGAGATGGTCGTCCGCTTCTTGCGTGACGAAGGCGTTAAGCACATCTACGGGTACCCTGGTGGTGCTCTCCTGCATGTTTACGACGCACTGTTCAAAGAACCGGAAGTGGAACACATCCTGGTTCGTCACGAGCAGGCGGCAACCCATATGGCGGATGGCTACGCCCGCGCCACCGGCAAGGCCGGTGTGGTGCTGGTAACCTCCGGCCCGGGCGCGACCAATGCCATTACCGGCATTGCCACCGCCTACATGGACTCCATTCCGATGGTCATCCTGTCCGGCCAGGTGCCTAGCACCATGGTGGGTACCGATGCCTTCCAGGAAACCGACATGATCGGTATCTCGCGGCCGATCGTGAAGCACAGCTTCATGATCAAGAACCCGACCGAGATCCCGGAAGTTCTGAAAAAAGCGTTCTACCTGGCGCAATCCGGTCGCCCAGGTCCAGTCGTGGTCGACATTCCAAAAGACATGACCAACCCGGCTGAGAAGTTCGAATACGTCTACCCGAAAAAGGTCAAGCTGCGCTCCTACAGCCCGGCGGTCCGTGGCCACTCCGGCCAGATCCGCAAGGCTGCCGAAATGCTGCTGGCGGCCAAGCGCCCGATCGTCTACTCCGGCGGTGGCGTGATCCTCGGCGGTGGCTCCGAAGCCCTGACCGAAATTGCCAAGTCGCTGAACCTGCCGGTCACCAATACCTTGATGGGCCTCGGTGGCTTCCCGGGTACCGACCGCCAGTTCCTCGGCATGCTGGGCATGCACGGCAGCTTCACCGCCAACATGGCCATGCACAACGCCGACGTGATCCTTGCCGTGGGCGCGCGTTTTGACGACCGCGTGGTAAACGGCCCGGCCAAGTTCTGCCCGAACGCCAAGATCATCCACATCGACATCGACCCGGCGTCGATCTCCAAGATGATCAAGGCCGACGTGCCAATCGTAGGGCCGGTCGACAGCGTGCTCAGCGAAATGCTCGGCATCCTCAAGGAAATCGGCGAGCAGCCTGACAAGGTTGCGCTGGATGCCTGGTGGAAGCAGATCGACGAATGGCGTGGCAATGGCGAGCTGTTCCCTTACGACAAGGGCGACGGTAACGTCATCAAGCCGCAGAAAGTCATCGAGACCCTGTGCGAAGTGACTCATGGCGATGCCTTCGTCACCTCCGACGTGGGCCAGCACCAGATGTTCGCGGCGCAGTACTACCGCTTCAACAAGCCGAACCGCTGGATCAACTCCGGTGGCCTGGGCACCATGGGCTTCGGCTTCCCGGCGGCGATGGGCGTCAAGCTCAACTTCCCGGACCAGGACGTCGCCTGTGTGACTGGCGAAGGCAGCATCCAGATGAACATCCAGGAGCTGTCCACCTGCATGCAGTACGGCCTGCCGGTGAAGATCGTCAACCTGAACAACGGTGTGTTGGGCATGGTTCGCCAGTGGCAGGACATGGCCTACAACGGTCGTCACTCGCACTCGTACGTCGAATCGCTGCCTGACTTCATCAAGCTGGCCGAGGCCTATGGCCATGTGGGTATCCGCATCACCAGCCTGAAGGACCTCAAGCCGAAGCTGGAAGAAGCGTTTGCGATGAAGGACCGCCTGGTGTTCATCGACATCGCGGTTGACCGCAGTGAGCACGTCTATCCGATGCAGATCAAGGATGGCTCGATGCGTGACATGTGGCTGAGCAAGACGGAGCGTACCTGATATGCGGCACATCATTTCCCTGCTGCTGGAAAACGAACCCGGTGCTCTGTCCCGCGTGGTCGGCCTGTTCTCCCAGCGCAACTACAACATTGAAAGCCTGACCGTGGCGCCGACCGAAGACCCGACCCTGTCGCGTCTGACGCTGACCACCGTTGGCCATGACGAAGTGATCGAGCAGATCACCAAGAACCTGAACAAGCTGGTCGAAGTGGTCAAGCTTGTCGACCTGTCGGAAAGCGCTCATATCGAGCGTGAACTGATGCTGGTCAAGGTCAAGGCCACCGGTGCCCAGCGCGCCGAGATCAAGCGCACCACGGATATCTTCCGTGGCCAGATCGTCGATGTGACCGCCAGCGTGTACACCGTACAGCTGAGCGGTACCAGCGACAAACTGGACAGCTTCATCCAGGCGATCGGCACTGCATCGATTCTCGAAACCGTGCGCAGCGGCGTTACCGGCATTGCCCGTGGCGACAAAGTGCTCAGCATCTAAATTCAAAAATTAGCGATGGCTCCGCAGGGGCCGAGATATAACCAGGGGTATTTTCATGAAAGTTTTCTACGATAAAGACTGCGACCTTTCCATCATCCAGGGCAAGAAAGTCGCCATCATCGGTTACGGCTCCCAGGGCCACGCTCAGGCGTGCAACCTGAAGGACTCCGGTGTAGACGTTACCGTCGGTCTGCGTAAAGGTTCGGCTACCGTTGCCAAGGCTGAAGCCCACGGCCTGAAAGTTGCTGACGTTGCTACCGCTGTCGCTGCGGCTGACCTGGTCATGATCCTGACCCCGGACGAGTTCCAGGGCGCGCTGTACAAGAACGAGATCGAGCCGAACATCAAGAAGGGCGCTACCCTGGCCTTCTCGCACGGCTTCTCGATCCACTACAACCAAGTTGTGCCACGTGCAGACCTCGACGTGATCATGATCGCGCCGAAGGCCCCGGGCCACACCGTTCGCTCCGAGTTCGTCAAAGGCGGCGGCATCCCCGACCTGATCGCTATCTACCAGGACGCTTCGGGCAACGCCAAGAACGTCGCCCTGTCCTACGCTTCGGGCGTTGGCGGTGGCCGTACCGGCATCATCGAAACCACCTTCAAGGACGAGACCGAAACCGACCTGTTCGGTGAGCAAGCCGTTCTGTGCGGCGGTACCGTCGAGCTGGTCAAAGCCGGTTTCGAAACCCTGGTCGAAGCTGGCTACGCGCCAGAAATGGCCTACTTCGAGTGCTTGCACGAGCTGAAGCTGATCGTTGACCTCATGTACGAAGGCGGCATCGCCAACATGAACTACTCGATCTCCAACAACGCCGAATACGGTGAGTACGTCACTGGCCCGGAAGTCATCAACGAAGAATCCCGCAAGGCCATGCGCAACGCCCTGAAGCGCATCCAGGACGGCGAATACGCGAAGATGTTCATCTCCGAAGGTGCTACCAACTACCCATCGATGACCGCCAAGCGCCGCAACAACGCCGCTCACGGCATCGAAATCATCGGCGAGCAACTGCGTTCGATGATGCCGTGGATCTCGGCTAACAAAATCGTCGACAAGACCAAGAACTAAGTCTTATCGAAAGATTAAAAACGCGGCTTCGGCCGCGTTTTTTCGTTCTGGCAGTCCGCTTCTGGTATAAAGCAGACCAGTGGCCTGCCGTCAGAACCTGTTTCGCAGGCCCGTGTCGAACATTTTCCATCCTGTTGCAAGGTACCCTCCATGAGCGAACGTCCTGAAGAGCCGAACAAGCCCTCCGACGCCGAAAGCCTGCTACCTGTCGATGAGCACGTTGAAGAAGGGCATGACGCCGAAGGGCGCAAGGTGCGTCACCGCGGCATCTATTTGCTGCCCAACCTGTTTACCACCGCAAACCTGTTTGCCGGTTTCTATTCCATCATCAGCTCGATGAGCGCGCAGAGCGCCCTGAGTGCCGGTGACCCGCGTGAGGCGAGCAAGTACTTCGCCTTTGCCGCCATCGCCATCTTCGTGGCCATGGTGCTCGACGGCCTGGATGGCCGCGTTGCGCGCATGACCAATACCCAGAGTGCCTTCGGCGCCGAGTACGACTCGCTGTCGGACATGGTTGCCTTCGGCGTTGCCCCAGCCTTGCTGGCCTTCGGCTGGGCGCTGGGTGACATGGGCAAGGTCGGCTGGATGGTCGCCTTCATCTATGTGGCCGGTGCAGCACTGCGCCTGGCACGCTTCAATACCCAGGTCGGCACCGCCGACAAGCGCTACTTCATTGGCCTGGCCAGCCCGGCTGCCGCAGGTGTGGTGGCGGGTACCGTGTGGGCGTTCAGCGACTACGGCATCCAGGGCTCCAAGCTGTCGTTCCTGGTGGCGCTGTTGGTAGCGGCTGCCGGCATGCTGATGGTCAGTAACATCAAGTACAACAGCTTCAAGGAGCTGGACCTCAAAGGGCGCGTACCGTTCGTGGCCATCCTGGCGGTGGTGCTGGTGTTTGCCGTGGTATTCAGCGATCCACCGCGCATCCTGCTGCTGATCTTCCTCGCCTATGCGGCATCGGGGCCGATCCAGTTCCTGTTGAAGGCGCGCCGGCGCAAAGCGTAAAAATCGCTTAATGCTGGAATAACCCTCCGGCTCCATAGTCTTACTGGTACATCCGTTATCCAGTGCTGTGGAGCCGCCCATGCTCATCAAGCTTCCCAGGTCTTCCGAGTGCAAGGCGTCGGAGATCACCCCCGAAGGCATCTACCTTTCCCGTCGCACCCTGCTGGGTGGCTCGTTGGCCGGCCTGGCGCTGGGTGCGTTGCCGCGCATGGGGCTGGCGGCAGAGCCCAGTCGATATGCTGATGTCGAGGCAGGCAAGGCGCCAGGCTGGTTCAGTGACAAGCTTTCTTCTGCTCACTGGCAGGCTGTGACGGTGCAGGGGGAGGCGATTACGCCTTTCAAGGATGCCACCCACTACAACAACTTCTATGAATTCGGCCCTGACAAGGGCGACCCGGCGGCTTATGGCGACAGCCTGCAGACCGAGCCATGGTCGGTTGTAGTGGATGGTGAGGTAGGTAAGCCAGGCCGCTATGCGCTGGAAGACTTCGTTAAACCCTATCAGCTTGAAGAGCGCATCTACCGGTTGCGTTGCGTCGAAGCCTGGTCGATGGTCATTCCCTGGTTGGGCATTCCCTTGGCGCAGGTGCTCAAGCAGGTCGAGCCGACTTCGAAGGCGCGCTACGTGCGCTTCGAGACATTGAAAGACCCGCAGCATCTGCCGGGGCAGCGCTCCGGGTTCGCCCTGATCGACTGGCCTTATAGAGAGGGGTTGCGGCTGGATGAAGCAATGCACCCGCTGGCGATCCTGGCGGTGGGCATGTATGGGCGGGTGTTACCCAACCAGAATGGAGCGCCGTTGCGGTTGGTGGTGCCCTGGAAGTATGGCTTCAAGAGCATCAAGTCGATCGTGCGCATCAGCCTAGTGGCTGAACAGCCCGGGACCACTTGGCAAGGGTTGGCGCCGGATGAGTATGGCTTCTATGCCAACGTGAACCCGACGGTCGACCACCCGCGCTGGACCCAGGCGCGTGAGCGGCGGTTGCCCAGCGGGTTGTTCAGCCCCAATGTGCGCGAAACACAGATGTTCAATGGCTACGCTGATGAAGTGGCTTCACTGTACAGCGGGCTGGATCTGCGGAAGAACTATTGATGCGCTATCCCTGGTTTCGCCTGGCCATCTTCGTTATGGGGTGCCTGTTCCCGGCGTGGTGGTTGTATGAGGCAGCGATGAATCTGCTGGGGCCGGACCCCGGCAAGATCATGATGG
>NZ_CP033104.1:1045000-5660000 GCF_003691445.1 Pseudomonas sp. LTGT-11-2Z
TAGGGGAACCTGCGGCTGGATCACCTCCTTAATCGACGACATCAGCCTGCTGATGAGCTCCCACACGAATTGCTTGATTCATTGTAAAAGACGATGCTGTAACGCAACCCTGTTATAGGTCTGTAGCTCAGTTGGTTAGAGCGCACCCCTGATAAGGGTGAGGTCGGCAGTTCAAATCTGCCCAGACCTACCATTACATGGTTAAGCCGTAGAATACGGGGCCATAGCTCAGCTGGGAGAGCGCCTGCCTTGCACGCAGGAGGTCAGCGGTTCGATCCCGCTTGGCTCCACCACTTACGCAGTAACAGTTCATTGTCAGAACTTAGAAATGAGCATTCAATTTGAATGTTGATTTCTGACTTTTGTCAGATCGTTCTTTAAAAATTCGGATATGTGATAGATATAGACTGATGACCAGTTTCACTGCTGGAAATCAGGCTAAGGTAAAATTTGTGAGTTCTGCTCAGCAATGAGCGAAATGCGAATTTTCGGCGAATGTCGTCTTCACAGTATAACCAGATTGCTTGGGGTTATATGGTCAAGTGAAGAAGCGCATACGGTGGATGCCTTGGCAGTCAGAGGCGATGAAAGACGTGGTAGCCTGCGATAAGCTTTGGGGAGTCGGCAAACAGACTGTGATCCAGAGATCTCTGAATGGGGGAACCCACTCAGCATAAGCTGAGTATCTTGTACTGAATACATAGGTGCAAGAGGCGAACCAGGGGAACTGAAACATCTAAGTACCCTGAGGAAAAGAAATCAACCGAGATTCCCTTAGTAGTGGCGAGCGAACGGGGACCAGCCCTTAAGTTGATTTGAGATTAGTGGAACGCTCTGGAAAGTGCGGCCATAGTGGGTGATAGCCCCGTACACGAAAATCTCTTGTCAATGAAATCGAGTAGGACGGAGCACGAGAAACTTTGTCTGAATATGGGGGGACCATCCTCCAAGGCTAAATACTACTGACTGACCGATAGTGAACCAGTACCGTGAGGGAAAGGCGAAAAGAACCCCGGAGAGGGGAGTGAAATAGAACCTGAAACCGTATGCGTACAAGCAGTGGGAGCCTACTTTGTTAGGTGACTGCGTACCTTTTGTATAATGGGTCAGCGACTTATATTCAGTGGCGAGCTTAACCGAATAGGGGAGGCGTAGCGAAAGCGAGTCTTAATAGGGCGTTTAGTCGCTGGGTATAGACCCGAAACCGGGCGATCTATCCATGGGCAGGTTGAAGGTTAGGTAACACTGACTGGAGGACCGAACCGACTACCGTTGAAAAGTTAGCGGATGACCTGTGGATCGGAGTGAAAGGCTAATCAAGCTCGGAGATAGCTGGTTCTCCTCGAAAGCTATTTAGGTAGCGCCTCATGTATCACTGTAGGGGGTAGAGCACTGTTTCGGCTAGGGGGTCATCCCGACTTACCAAACCGATGCAAACTCCGAATACCTACAAGTGCCGAGCATGGGAGACACACGGCGGGTGCTAACGTCCGTCGTGAAAAGGGAAACAACCCAGACCGTCAGCTAAGGTCCCAAAGTCATGGTTAAGTGGGAAACGATGTGGGAAGGCTTAGACAGCTAGGAGGTTGGCTTAGAAGCAGCCACCCTTTAAAGAAAGCGTAATAGCTCACTAGTCGAGTCGGCCTGCGCGGAAGATGTAACGGGGCTCAAACCATGCACCGAAGCTACGGGTATCATCTTATGATGATGCGGTAGAGGAGCGTTCTGTAAGCCTGTGAAGGTGAGTTGAGAAGCTTGCTGGAGGTATCAGAAGTGCGAATGCTGACATGAGTAACGACAATGCGAGTGAAAAACTCGCACGCCGAAAGACCAAGGTTTCCTGCGCAACGTTAATCGACGCAGGGTTAGTCGGTCCCTAAGGCGAGGCTGAAAAGCGTAGTCGATGGAAAACAGGTTAATATTCCTGTACTTCCAGTTATTGCGATGGAGGGACGGAGAAGGTTAGGCCAGCCTGGCGTTGGTTGTCCAGGTTTAAGGTGGTAGGCTGAAATCTTAGGCAAATCCGGGATTTCAAGGCCGAGAGCTGATGACGAGTTGCCTTTAGGCGACGAAGTGGTTGATACCATGCTTCCAAGAAAAGCTCCTAAGCTTCAGATAACTGGGAACCGTACCCCAAACCGACACAGGTGGTTAGGTAGAGAATACCAAGGCGCTTGAGAGAACTCGGGTGAAGGAACTAGGCAAAATGGCACCGTAACTTCGGGAGAAGGTGCGCCGGCGAGGGTGAAGGACTTGCTCCGTAAGCTCATGCCGGTCGAAGATACCAGGCCGCTGCGACTGTTTATTAAAAACACAGCACTCTGCAAACACGAAAGTGGACGTATAGGGTGTGACGCCTGCCCGGTGCCGGAAGGTTAATTGATGGGGTTAGCGCAAGCGAAGCTCTTGATCGAAGCCCCGGTAAACGGCGGCCGTAACTATAACGGTCCTAAGGTAGCGAAATTCCTTGTCGGGTAAGTTCCGACCTGCACGAATGGCGTAACGATGGCGGCGCTGTCTCCACCCGAGACTCAGTGAAATTGAAATCGCTGTGAAGATGCAGTGTATCCGCGGCTAGACGGAAAGACCCCGTGAACCTTTACTATAGCTTTGCACTGGACTTTGAATTTGCTTGTGTAGGATAGGTGGGAGGCTTTGAAGTGGGGACGCCAGTTCTCATGGAGCCATCCTTGAAATACCACCCTGGCAACTTTGAGGTTCTAACTCAGGTCCGTTATCCGGATCGAGGACAGTGTATGGTGGGTAGTTTGACTGGGGCGGTCTCCTCCCAAAGAGTAACGGAGGAGTACGAAGGTGCGCTCAGACCGGTCGGAAATCGGTCGTAGAGTATAAAGGCAAAAGCGCGCTTGACTGCGAGACAAACACGTCGAGCAGGTACGAAAGTAGGTCTTAGTGATCCGGTGGTTCTGTATGGAAGGGCCATCGCTCAACGGATAAAAGGTACTCCGGGGATAACAGGCTGATACCGCCCAAGAGTTCATATCGACGGCGGTGTTTGGCACCTCGATGTCGGCTCATCACATCCTGGGGCTGAAGCCGGTCCCAAGGGTATGGCTGTTCGCCATTTAAAGTGGTACGCGAGCTGGGTTTAGAACGTCGTGAGACAGTTCGGTCCCTATCTGCCGTGGACGTTTGAGATTTGAGAGGGGCTGCTCCTAGTACGAGAGGACCGGAGTGGACGAACCTCTGGTGTTCCGGTTGTCACGCCAGTGGCATTGCCGGGTAGCTATGTTCGGAAGAGATAACCGCTGAAAGCATCTAAGCGGGAAACTTGCCTCAAGATGAGATCTCACTGGGATCTTGAATCCCCTAAAGGGCCGTCGAAGACTACGACGTTGATAGGTTGGGTGTGTAAGCGCTGTGAGGCGTTGAGCTAACCAATACTAATTGCCCGTGAGGCTTGACCATATAACACCCAAGCAATTTGCGCGTAAGCCGAATTGTGGTGGTGAAGACGAAAGACCCGAAAGTTCGCAACATCACAAATATCGCATATCCGAATTGGCCAAGAGTGTTCACGAACATTCTGGCAACAGAATTTCTTGACGACCATAGAGCATTGGAACCACCTGATCCCATCCCGAACTCAGTAGTGAAACGATGCATCGCCGATGGTAGTGTGGGGTTTCCCCATGTGAGAGTAGGTCATCGTCAAGATTAATTTCGCAAAACCCCTATCTGCGCATGCAGGTAGGGGTTTTGTCTTTTCCGGCCAGGAAAAGATTTGTCTCCAAGCGTGCCACGGTCCGTGCCACGCCCCGTGATATGGTTCCGCATCTGAACCAACTGCCTTCCAGGGAATGCTCAATGGCTATTACCACGCTCAACCCAGGTTTCATGATCGTCCACGGCAACCGCCTCGATGACCTACGCAGCCTGGTGGTGAGCTGGATGCGCCGTTACCCCTTGGCACCTTTGGAAAACGAAATCGCCCTTGTCCAAAGCAATGGTATCGCCCAATGGCTCAAACTGGCCCTGGCTGAAGACCCGCTGGAAAATGACCTGGGTGGCTGCGGCATCGCTGCCGCAATCGATGTGCAACTGCCTGGCAGCTTCATGTGGCAGCTGTACCGCAGCGTGCTGGGCCACGACGAAATTCCCGAAGTATCCCTGCTCGACAAGGCCCCACTGACCTGGCGCCTGATGCGCCTGCTGCCAGCCTTGATAGAGCGCCCGCATTTCGAGCCGCTGCAGCGCTTCCTCAATGACGACAGCGACCTGCGCAAGCGCTACCAGCTTGCCGAGCGGCTGGCCGACCTGTTCGACCAGTACCAGGTTTACCGCGCCGACTGGCTCAAGGACTGGGCTGCTGGCAATCACATCCTCAATACTGCCCGTGGTGAGCGCAAAGCCCTGCCGCCGGGCAACCGCTGGCAAGCCGAGTTGTGGCGAGCATTGTTGGAGGATGTTGGTGAGCAGGGCATGGCGCAAAGCCGCGCCGGGGTACATCAGCGCTTCACCGAGCGCATCAACAATCTGGAACAGGCACCTGCGGGGCTGCCACCGCGGGTGATCGTGTTTGGCATTTCCTCGTTGCCTGCGCAGGCCCTGGAAGCACTGGCAGGCCTGGCGCGCTTTAGCCAGGTATTGCTGTGCGTGCACAACCCCTGCCGCCACCACTGGGCCGACATCGTTGCCGACAAGGACCTGTTGCGCCACCAGTACAGGCGCCAGCAACGCAAACAGGGCATGCCCCTGCAACTGGACGACCAGTCGCTGCACCAGCATGCTCATCCTTTGTTGGCCGCCTGGGGCAAACAGGGCCGTGACTACATCAACCTGCTCGACAGCTATGACGACCCGGGCAGCTACCAGGGTGCGTTCAGCGATGGGCGCATCGACCTGTTCAGCGACGGCTCGCCTACCACGTTGCTCAACCAGTTGCAGGACGACATTCTTGAACTACGCCCGCTCGCCGAAACCCGCGAGCTGTGGCAACCAGTCGATCCAGGCAAAGACCGCTCGATCCGCTTCCACATTGCACACAGCCCGCAACGCGAGGTGGAGATTCTCCATGACCAGCTGCTGGCCCGCTTTAGCGCCGACCCTACGTTGCGCCCGCGTGACGTAATCGTCATGCTGCCAGCCATCGACACTTACGCGCCGCATATTCGCGCCGTGTTCGGCCAGTTGCAGCGCAATGACCCGCGCTACATCCCCTTCACGCTCACCGACCAAGGCCAGCGTGGGCGTGAGCCTTTACTGATTGCCCTTGAACACCTGCTCAAACTGCCGGATAGCCGCTTCGCGGTCAGCGAAGTGCTCGACCTGCTGGACGTCCCGGCAGTCCGTGCCCGCTTCGGTATCCGCGAAAACGACTTGCCTACGCTGCACCGCTGGATCGAGGGTGCCGGTATTCGTTGGGGCCTCAACGCCGAGCAGCGGGCCAGCCTGGGTTTGCCCGCCGGGCTTGAACAGAACAGTTGGCGCTTCGGCCTGCGGCGCATGCTGCTGGGCTATGCCGTAGGTGTGGGAGAGGCCTGCGATGGCATCGAGCCCTACGATGAAATCGGAGGCCTGGACGCAGCACTGATCGGTCCGCTGGTCGCACTGCTCGATGCACTCGACGTCGCTTGCCAGGCGTTTTCCGAGCCTGCCACTGTCAGTCAGTGGGGGGAGCGCCTGCACGCCTTGCTGCAGGTATTCTTCCTCGCCGAGGATGAGCACGACGAATTCCTGCTGATGCAGCTACAGGACCTGCGCGATGGCTGGCTTGAAGTGTGCGAGGCTGTTGGGCTGAATGACCCGTTGCCGCTGACCGTGGTGCGTGAAGCCTGGCTGTCAGGCCTCGACCAGGGCAAGCTGTCGCAACGCTTCCTCGCCGGGTCGGTCAACTTCTGCACCCTCATGCCCATGCGCGCCATCCCGTTCCGCGTAGTCTGCCTGCTGGGCATGAACGATGGCGACTACCCGCGCGCCCAGCAACCACTGGACTTCGACCTGATGGCCAGCGATTACCGCCCCGGTGACCGCTCACGCCGCGAAGACGACCGTTACCTGCTGCTCGAAGCGCTGCTGTCGGCACGTGACCAACTGTATGTCAGCTGGGTCGGGCGCAGTATTCGCGACAACAGCGAGCGCCCGGCCTCGGTACTGATCGGCCAGTTGCGCGATCACATCGCTGCGGGCTGGCAGTTGACCGGCACCGAGCAAGGGCAACCCGCGGAGCCGGGCGAGCAACTGCTGCACGCACTGACCCTGGAGCACCCACTGCAGCCGTTCAGCCCCCGCTATTTCCAGAAGGGTAGCCCGCTGTTCAGTTTTGCCCACGAATGGCAGGTGCTGCACCAGCAAGGCGAAGAGCAAGAGCAGGGCGACCCAGGCTTGCCACCTTATTTCGACGATGAAGCCCTGAGCCTGACCCAGCTGAATGACTTCCTGCGTCACCCGGTACGGCACTTCTTCAGCCAGCGTTTGAAGGTGTACTTCGAAGCATTGGAGGCGCCGACCCCGGACGAAGAACCCTTTGTCCTCGATACCCTGCAACGCTACGGTGCCAGTGAGAGCCTGCTCGGCGCCGCTCTGGCCGAGCCGGGCAATGCCGAACAGGCCCTGCAGGCCCAGGCCCGGCGCCTGCAAGCCTGCGGTTTGTTGCCACTGGCCGGCTTCGGCGAGCTACTGCAACACGAGCTGATCGAACCGCTACCCGACCTGCTGCAACGTCACCAGCAGTTGCTGCAACGCTGGCCACAGCTGGTCGAGGGCGCTTTGCCGGTGCATTTCGAGCACGGCCAGCACCGGCTCGAAGGCTGGCTGGGCCGTGTGTTCCAGGCGGATGACCAGAGCCTGCTCAGCATCACCACCGTACCCAACACCATCAGTGCCGGGCGCAACAACCTCAAGTGGCACCGCCTGATTGCCCCTTGGGTCACGCACTTGGCCGCCTGTGCGGCAGGCTACCCCTATAACAGTGCACTGGTAGCCAGTGACCTGACCCTGTTGCTTGCACCGCTGCCGCCCGAGCTGGCCACGCAACTGTTGGGCGATTTGCTGGTGGCCCGTCAGGCAGGGATGAATGCGCCTCTGCCCGTTGCAGCCAAAACCGCGTTTGCATGGTTGGCCCAGGACGAGGCCGACAAGGCCCTGGCCGCCGCAGCCCGCGCCTACGAAGGCGACGAGCGCACCAGCTTTGGCGAGCGTGGTGAAAGCATTGCCCTGGCTCGCCAGTTCCGTGACTTTGCCGCACTCACCGCTGACGAAACCTTCGAAGGCTGGTGCGAAACCTTGTACCGCCCGTTATTCACCGCCCCTTGGCAGACCTTGGGCAATCCGGAGAAAGGCGTATGACCCAGGTCCGTCCCTTGGCACTGAGTTTCCCCCTGCACGGCAGCCAGCTGATCGAGGCCAGCGCCGGTACGGGCAAGACCTTCACCATTTCGGCGCTGTACCTGCGCCTGATCCTCGGCCACGGTGGCGAACAGGGCTTCGAGCGCGAGCTGCTACCACCGCAAATCCTCGTGGTGACCTTCACCGACGCTGCCACCAAAGAGCTGCGCGAGCGCATTCGTGCCCGCCTGGCTGAGGCTGCACGGTTTTTCCGTGGTGAACTGGAAGGCGCCGACCCGTTGTTGCATCAACTGCGTGACGATTATCCACAAGAGGCCTGGCCGCGGTGTGCCGGCCGCCTGGAAATCGCTGTGCAGTGGATGGACGAAGCGGCGGTATCGACCATCCATGGCTGGTGCCAGCGCATGCTCCGCGAGCATGCCTTCGACAGTGGCAGCCTGTTCACCCAGACCCTGGAAACCGACCACAGCGAGCTGCTGGGCCAGGTGATGCGCGATTACTGGCGGCGTTTCTGCTACGGCATGCACGGTGATGCGCTGGCCTGGGTCCGCAGCAACTGGGGGAGCCCCGATGCCTTGCTGCCGCGCATCCGCCCGCTGTTTGGCCGCATACGCGCTCAGCACGACGGGCCAGAGCCCGCCGCGTTGATCCAGGCGTCACTGCAGCAACGTGACCAACAGCTGGCTCGGCTAAAGGCGCCGTGGGCGCAGTGGGCCGAAGAGCTGCGCCAAATCTGCCGCGATGCACTGGCCGCCAAGCAGGTTGACGGCCGCAAGATGCAGGCCCGTTACTTCGAACCTTGGTTCGACAAACTTTGCGCCTGGGCTGCCGATGAGCATCTGGTGGAGCTCGACCTGGGTACCGGCTTCACCCGACTCACCCCGGCGGGCATGGCTGAAGCCTGGAAGGGCGAACCGCCCGACCACCCGGCCCTCGACGCCATGCAGACGCTGCAACAGCAATTGCAGGCCTTGGACAAACCAGATGCGCCGTTGCTTGAGCATGCTGCCGGCTGGGTATCGGCGCGATTCGAAGTGGAGAAGCGCCGCCGTGCGGAAATGGGCTTCGACGACATGCTCCTGCGCCTGCAGCACGCCCTGGCCAGCGAGGCCGGTGAGCGCCTGGCCAGCCTGATTCGCGAGCAGTTTCCGGTTGCGCTGATCGACGAATTCCAAGACACCGACCCGGTGCAGTACGGTATTTTCGAGCGCATTTACCATATCAGCGAAAACCGTGCACAAACCGGCCTGTTCATGATCGGTGACCCCAAGCAGGCGATTTACGCCTTCCGGGGTGCCGACATTTACACCTACCTTGCTGCGCGGCGCGCCACCAGCGGCCGCTTGCACAGCCTGGACACCAACTACCGCTCCAGCAAAGCCATGGTTGCGGCGGTCAACCAGGTATTCCTGCAGGCCGAGGCGCGTGAAACGGGGCGGGGTGCATTCCTGTTCCGCGAGGCCGATGACAACCCGTTACCGTTCATCGAGGTGCATGCCAAGGGCCGTGGCGAACAGCTGCTGATTGGCGGTGAAGCCAGCGCAGCCCTGCAATGCTGGCAGCTAGAGAGCGAAGAGCCGGTGTCCAGCAGCGTCTACCGCCAGCAACTGGCCGCCAGCTGCGCCAGCCATATCGTCGCCTTGCTCAACGGTGGCCAGCAGGGCACGGCGGGCTTCCAGAATGCCGAGGGCGAATTGCGCCCCTGCCTGCCTTCGGACATCGCCATCCTGGTGCGTGATGGCCATGAAGCACAGATGGTCCGCGCCGAGCTGGCCGCGCGTGATGTGCGCAGCGTGTACCTGTCCGACAAGGACTCGGTGTTCGCCGCCCAGGAAGCCCACGACCTGCTGGCCTGGCTCAAGGCCTGCGCCGAGCCAGACTCGGAACGCCTGCTCAAGGCCGCACTGGCCAGCCTCACACTGGGCCTGTCGCTGGCCGAACTGGACCGGCTGAACCAGGACGAGCGGGTCTGGGAAGGCTGGGTCATGCGTTTTCGCCTTTACCGCGACACCTGGCAGCGCCAAGGGGTGCTACCGATGTTGCGCCACCTGCTGCATGACTTCCATCTGCCGCGCACGCTGATTCGCCGCAGTGATGGCGAGCGGGTGCTGACCAACCTGCTGCACCTGGCCGAGCTGTTGCAACAGGCCGCAGGCGAGCTGGACGGTGAGCAGGCGTTGATCCGCCACTTGGCCGAGCACCTGGCCAGTTCCGGGCAGGCCGGTGAAGAACAGATCCTGCGCCTGGAGAGCGACGAACAGCTGGTCAAGGTGGTAACGATCCACAAGTCCAAGGGCCTGGAATATCCCCTGGTCTATCTGCCGTTCATCTGCATTAGCAAACCCGTCGACGGTACCCGACTGCCGTTGGCCTGGCATGACAGCGACGGTAATGCCCACCTCACACTCACGCCGAACCAGGAGCAGATCGAGCGCGCCGATGACGAGCGCCTGGCCGAAGACCTGCGCCTGCTCTACGTAGCCCTGACCCGGGCACAGTATGCTTGCTGGCTGGGTGTTGCCGACCTCAAGCGTGGCAACCAGAAGCGTTCGCAGCTGCACCGCTCGGCATTTGGCTACCTGCTGGGGGGCGGCCTTGCTCTGGCCGAATCGACGCAGTTGACGGGCTGGTTGCAGGCGCTGGCGGCGACGTGCCCGCACATCACCTGCCCGGGGCTGCCGCAGGCGGATGAGCAGGTGTATCGCATGCCCCATGCCGAGCGTGAGCTGCTGCCTGCACGCAAGCCTCGCCGCGCAGCAGCCGAGCATTGGTGGATCGCGTCGTACAGCGCCCTGCGCGTCGGCGACCAGACCCTCGGCGCCGACAGCTCGCAGGCCCAGCAATTGCTGGATGACGAGGTGCTCGATGCCCAGGTGTTGCGCGAGGTCCCGCCCGACAGCGGCGATATCCACCGCTTTCCACGGGGGCCGAACCCGGGCACCTTCCTCCATGGCCTGCTGGAATGGGCAGGGCGCGAGGGCTTCAGCCAGGTCACCGGCAACTCGCAGCTGATCGAGCGAATCGTTGGCCAGCGATGCAACCGCCGTGACTGGACCGGGTGGATTCCCACCCTCACCCAGTGGCTGCAACGCTTGTTGAACGAGCCGCTGCCGTTGCCGGGCAACGACCTGAGTGTAACGCTCGGTCAGTTGCGCCATTACCAGATCGAAATGGAGTTCTGGTTCGCCAGCCATCAGGTCGACGCCGAACAACTCGACCGCCTGGTCGCTCGCCACACCCATCCTGGGCTGGCACGCCCGGCAGCGCAGCCAACCGTGCTCAACGGCATGTTCAAAGGCTTCATCGACCTGGCGTTCGAGCTGGACGGGCGGTACTACGTGACCGACTACAAGTCCAACTGGCTGGGCCCGGACATCCAGGCCTACGACACAATGGCCATGGAGAAGTCCATCGTCGAGCACCGCTACGACCTGCAGTACGTGCTGTACCTGCTGGCCTTGCACCGCCAGCTACGCGCACGCCTGCCGGATTACGATTACGACCGCCATGTCGGTGGCGCCCTGTTCATCTTCCTGCGAGGCGCCAGCAGCAGCGGCCACGGCGTGTACCACGCCAAGCCACCGCGTGAGCTGATTGAACGCCTGGATGCGCTGTTCCGTGGCGAGCGCGCGCCCGCACAGCAGGACCTGTTAGCCGGAGTCGCGCCATGAGCCGAAGCCTACTCGACCTTTTGCCCACCCCACTGCACGCCGAGCACCTGTTGGCGCTGGCACCTCAGCATGACAGCGGTGACCTGCTGCAACTGCTCGACCGCTGGGTAGAGCGGGGCTGGCTGCGTGCCCTGGACCGTGCATTCGTGTCGTTCCTTGAAGAGCGCGCCCCTGGCAGTGACCCCTTGCTGTTGCTGGCGGCAGCGTTGGCCAGCCACCAACTGGGCCATGGCCATGTGTGCCTCGATTTGCAGCAAACCCTGGCCGAGCCCGACTTTGCACTGTCGCTGCCACCGGAAGGCGACGCCTTGACTGGCCCTCTGCTGTTACCCTCGCAGCTGCTGGCCAACCTCGACTTGAATGCCTGGCGCCAGCGCATCGCCGCCAGCTCGCTGGTGGCACTCGGCGATAACCCAGGCCAGCAAGCGCGGCCGCTGGTGCTCAGCGGCGAGCGCCTGTACCTGCGCCGTTACTGGCGCTACGAGCGGCGCATCGACCATACCCTGCGCCAGCGCCTGACCCAAGCCGAAGCGCCGCTGACCGACCTGTCAGATCGCCTGGCGCAGCTGTTCGCGGGCGGGGCGCCAGCAGGACAGGTGGACTGGCAGAAGCTTGCGTGTGCGCTGGCCACCCGTGCCGGTTTCAGCATCATCACGGGCGGCCCCGGCACGGGTAAAACCACGACCGTCGTGCGCCTGCTGGCCTTGCTTCAGGGGCCGGCGGTGGAGCTGGGCAGGCCGCTGCGCATACGCCTGGCCGCACCGACCGGCAAGGCTGCTGCGCGTCTGACCGAATCGATTGGCCAGCAAGTCGAGCGGCTGCAAGTCAGCGCCGAAGTCCGCAGGCAAATCCCCACTGATGTCAGCACCGTACACCGGCTGCTTGGCAGCCGCCCAGGCTCGCGGCACTTCCGCCACCATGCTGGCAACCCGTTGCCGCTGGACGTGCTGGTGGTCGACGAGGCGTCGATGATCGACCTGGAAATGATGGCCAACCTGCTTGATGCCTTGCCGCCACGGGCACGCCTGGTGCTGCTGGGGGACAAGGACCAGTTAGCCTCCGTCGAGGCCGGCGCGGTGCTGGGAGATTTGTGCCGGGATGCCGAGGAAGGCTATTACTCGCCGGCAACCACCGCGTGGCTGGAGCAGGTTAGCGGCGAGTCGCTGGCCGGCAGCGGGCTCAAGGCCGGCGATGAGCAGCGTAACCCGCTGGCCCAGCAGGTGGTAATGCTGCGCTTTTCACGACGCTTCGGCGAAGGCAGCGGGATTGGTCAACTGGCCAGGCTGGTCAATCGCCAGGACGCTTACGCGGCACGCAACCTGCTGGCCACGCCACCGGAGGATGTGCACAGCCTGGCGCTCAAGCACGAGCAGGACCGTGCTTTTGACCGCCTGCTGCTCGACGGCCTGAACCGTGGTGCCGAAGGCCCGCAAGGCTATCGCAGCTACCTGCGCACCCTTGGCCGCTACAGGCCGGCACTCGAAACCGCATTTGACGACCCGGCATGGGAGCAGTGGGCGGGCAAGGTGCTGCACAGCTTCGAGGACTTCCAGTTGCTCTGCGCGGTGCGTCGCGGCGCCTGGGGTGTCGAAGGCCTCAACGAGCGGGTGGCGCGGGTGCTGCACAATGCCGGGCTGATCGACAGCCAGCAGCCCTGGTACGAAGGGCGCCCGGTGTTGGTGACCCGCAACGACTACGGCCTGGGCCTGATGAACGGTGACATCGGCATCGCCCTGCGCCTGCCGGATGAGCAAGGCGAGCCGCTGCTGCGCGTGGCTTTCCCGCGTAACGATGGCAGTGGCGGGGTGCGCTTCGTCCTGCCGAGCCGGCTTAACGAAGTGGAAACGGTATTCGCCATGACCGTGCACAAGTCCCAGGGCTCGGAGTTCAGCCACACCGCGCTGGTACTGCCGGATGCGCTCAACCCGGTGCTGACCAAGGAGCTGGTGTACACCGGCATTACCCGCGCCAAGCACTGCTTCAGCCTGGTCGAGCCACGCCAGGGCATTTTCGAAGAAGCGGTGGCACGTAAGGTACGGCGTATTTCCGGGTTGATGCTGGAGCAGGTCTAGGGGCATACAACCCGATGCACCTGGCCGCTCTTCCATACAAGGAAGCGGCTATGTGCTATCGTTGCGCCGATACCGGAAAGGACCCTAAGAGATTTCCCACATGAACGTGGCCGGGAGGCGAGCGCCAAACTGTGCACTTTCGCTGTTGCTGGCCGCCCTGTTCATTTCCATGGGCTGCGCCCGGGCAGATACCGCCACAACCACCGCCCAGGCCCAGCAACGCGCCAAGGCCGTGACCCAGGTCGTACTGGGTATCTTCAGCTATGCCCGCTGGCCGGTCGAACCCTCCCCCTTACGGCTGTGCCTGGTCGGCCCCACCGAGTATGCCGATGATCTGATCAAAGGCCATGTACAGGAGTCCGGCCGCCCGCTGCAGGTGCGGCGGCTGCTGGCAGAGGATACCCAGGTCGCCCAGGCCTGCGATGCCATCTACATTGGCAAGCTTGACCAGGGCGAGCGCGACAAACTGTTCGAGCGTATCAGCGGCCACCCGGTTCTGAGCATCAGCGAAGCGAACGACCCCTGTACGGTCGGCAGCCTGTTCTGCCTGCGGGTCAGCGACCAGCAAGTGGCCTTTGAAGTCAACCTGGATTCGGTGGCGCGTTCCGGCGTGCGCATCCACCCCAGCGTGCTGCAATTGTCGCGGCGCCGGGCGGTGCAGCCATGAAGCCGACCCGCAAGCAGGGCGTACGCCCGACCCTGCGCTCGGTGCTGGGCCGTGGCCACCTCAGCGTTGCCTTGCTCGCTGTAGGCCTGGCCGGCATTTCGCTTACGCTGCTGGGTGTGCTCGCCCTGCGCGTCTATGCCAATCACAACCTGCACCTGATCGCCCGCTCGATCAACTACACCGTTGAGGCGGCGGTGGTGTTCGATGACAGTGCTGCAGCCAACGAATCACTGGCGCTGATCGCCAGTAACGAGGAGGTGGCCGAGGCCAAGGTCTTCAATAACGAAGGCGAGCTGCTGGCGCACTGGCAACGCGGTGATACGGGCATGCTCGGCAAGCTCGAAGTGCAGGTGGCCACGGCCTTGCTGGATGAGCCGGTCAACTTGCCGATCCTGCACCAGCAACAAAAAGTCGGGCACACCGAACTGGTCGGCCAGGGCCGTAGCCTGCTGCTGTTCCTGCTCAGCGGTCTGGCCGGAATCCTGTTCTGCACGATACTCAGCGCTTTGGCTGCCCAGTATCTGTCGCGGCGCCTGCTCAGCAATATCACCCGCCCGCTGCGCGGCCTGGCCAGTGTCGCCCACGCCGCCCGCCGCGAGCGCAGCTTCGACCGGCGCGTACCGGAGGCGCCGATTGCCGAGCTCAACGAGCTGGGCAACGACTTCAATGCCCTGCTGGACGAACTGGAGGTGTGGCACAGCCACCTGCAGAACGAAAACCAGACCTTGGCTCACCAGGCTAGCCACGACAGCCTTACCGGCCTGCCCAACCGCGCCTTCTTCGAAGGGCGCCTGAACCGCAGTGTGCGCAATGCCGCGCGGCAGCGGGACCACCTAGCGCTTTTGTTCCTCGACAGCGACCACTTCAAGCAGATCAACGACACCCTTGGCCATGCCGTGGGCGACGAAGTGCTGATCAGCGTGGCCGACCGCGTGCGCGCCCAGCTGCGCGAGCACGACCTGGTGGCACGCCTGGGCGGTGACGAGTTCGCGGTGTTGCTGACACCTTTGCAGTCGCGCAAGGACGCCGAGCAGATTGCCGAGAAGATCGTGGCCAGCATGAAGCTGCCGGTGCAGCTGGACAGCGGCCGCAGCATTGCAACCTCACTGAGTGTCGGTATTGCCTATTACCCGGATGACGGCGCTGACCCCGCCAGTCTTCTCAATGCCGCCGATGCGGCGATGTACGAGGCCAAGCGTAAACGCCGTGGCCATTGGCAAGTGGCGCAGACGGAACGGTCCGCCAGTGAAATCAAGAACAGGAGTTGAACCCGTGATGCACGCTTTACGTTTCCCCCTTTGGGCCTTGTTGCTCGCCATGCTGGCGCTGACCGGTTGCCAGAGCGCACCCCCCAAGGGCCTTACCCCTGAACAGATTGCCGTACTCAAGCGCGAAGGCTTTACCCCCACCGATGAAGGCTGGGCCTACGACCTGTCCGGCAGAGTGCTGTTCGGCAGCGACCTGGACAGCCTCAACGGCCAGAGCCAGGCGATTGTCGAGCGCATTGGCAAGGCGCTGCTGGGTGTTGGCATCCAGGGCGTGCGGGTGGACGGGCATGCCGATTCGTCGGGCAAGGCGGCGTATAACCAGCAACTGTCCGAGCGCCGTGCCCAAAGCGTGGCCAAAGCGCTGGTCGGGGTGGGCATGCAGGCCCAGAACATACAGCGCCGTGGCCTGGGCAGCACCCAGCCAGTGGCAGACAACCGCACCAGCGCCGGGCGTACCGAAAACCGGCGTGTATCCATAGTGGTGGCGTCTTACTGACTGGTTATATCAGGGCGCAGAGCGCCCTGATCATTCCTGAGCAAAACTCATCTCCCGCGTTTCGCCCATCAACAACGGCGCGTTCGCCTCGGTCACCCCCCGGATGTAATCCCACAGCAGGGTAATCCGCTTCAACTTCCTCAAATCCTCCCGGCAATACATCCAGAACGACAAAGAGGGAAAGGGTTAACCCAATGATTACAAGGGCTTAACCACCATGAACACCGTCCAAGAGGAGCACCCTGTCACAAGTGCTGTCACAAACCGCACGCTTGTCTTGAGGCCAACGTGCCGGTTGGCGAGTCCGTACCACTACCGACGACACGGAATCTACTACCTACGCCTTCGCGTGACCGGCAGCGTGAACAGGTCGGTGTCTGTCTCTCTGAAGACAACTGATCGCAGATGGGCAATGCAAGCATCTGGAAGTCTCACGGCATCGCTTCAATCGTTCCACTTGGATCGTCCTGACGCTTCATGGAACGAGTTGCGGGAGCATCTGTTGCAATTGGTGAGCAGTACGCTGGTGCCTGCTGACGACGGCCATCCACTCCGTCACTGGGGAGACTTTTACCGGAACGTGGCTATTGACTCGATGCCGGTATTCGCACCGCATGGTGAGGTGATGAGTACGGCAACAGAGCCAGCGGCAACCCCTATGCCCTTCGATGTGCTCTCCCAGCTTTACATGGCTGATCGGGCTGGGGACCAGAAACCGACGACCTTGAAGGAGACGACTCTTTGTCACAAGGTCATCTCTGAGCATTTGAACGGGTTGGATTTGAGACACCACACGAGGGCAGACCTCGTGGATTTCCGAGAGCGTTTGTCAGAAGGTCGGATGCCTTCGACTGTGAACAAGCTGATCGTGAAGCTTTCGGCAGTCTTTACTTGGGCCGTCGAGAACGGTCATCTGAGCAAGACCTACGACAAGAAGCTGAAGCTGACAAAGGGGGTTACATCGACCCGTAAGGCGTTCTCCCAACCGCAGGTGCGCAAGCTAATGGACTATGCGAACGGTCTTCCAGAAGCGTCATGGAAACGATGGTTACTCTGCCTGGGAATTATCACTGGCGGGCGGCTAAAGGAGATATGCCAGTTGACCACGGGCGACGTTGTGACAACGGAGTCTGGCCTTGTTGCAATTCACATCAACGAGGCAGGTGAGGGAAAGTCTATCAAGAACAAGCAGAGCGAGCGGCTGGTGCCGCTTACTGACGGTGCCTATGGTTTCGACTTAGCAGCGTTCCTAAGGTACGTCGATGTTATCCGCCGCAGTGGGAGCAAATCGCTAGCCCAGATTGGTTACAGGCCGTCGGGTGAGTGGGTCAACCAGCACGCTATCCCTGCCGCTTTGGGAGATACGTATGAACGCGGCTTAGTATTTCACTCATTGCGGCATTCTCTGGCTTCGTTGATGCAAGCCAAGGGGGTTCCTATCATTCACGCTCAAGCTATCATGGGGCACGCTTCAGGTACGATTACTTATGACACCTATGGGGCAGGGGTGCCGGTTGAAACAATCACCGAGCTACTCAAGAAGCTATTCAGCGCTGACGGCAGCTGAGCTATTGTAGCTCTTGCGTCAAGTGTGACAAAGAAAAGTTTGGTATGGAGACGTTCTATGAGTGGCAAGGATGGTGGTAAAGAATCTGGATATTATTATGACCTTGGAAAAGCTTGGGGCGAGGTGAGGGATAACTTTGCTAATGGCACCAACAGAAACAAGATTTCGTCTGCTGCCAGCTTGATTGGAAAAACATTGTCTAATGTCGCTGTTCATGTCATGAATAACGGCCAGTCGTATGCCGATACTGCGACGACAAGTATTAAGATGACAGCAGAGCGGAGAAAGTTGATCGTTGAAAACTATATGAAGTTGTCTAGCTCAGAGCTTTTGGCGATCTATAAGGAAGGTGCAGGTGGAGTGGGCGATGAAGAAAGGAATATTGCATTTAGAATTCTTTTGCAGCGTAAGAAAAGCCGTGAAAATGATTGAGAAGATGTTGAAAGTGGTATTGTGCTCAAGGGATATGGGATATTTTTTTGTGGAAAAAATTGGTGTAAAGTCCAAAAAAACACTTGCAACGTATGGACAATTGTGGTTTTGAAGTGTATAATAATGTAAATTGAGAAAGTAAGTATCACCTACTTTTAGATTGACCATTTCCCTAGATTTTTTCAATGGTCCTTAACGTCGTATCCTCGACGTGCCATAAGCAAATTAGTCCCGCGATTACTCTTGGCTATGTTGCTTCTACCACCTTGACCCTCTCCCATGGTGGTGCATCTTATCCTTACCCTCTCGTTCACTTCATTGTGGCGAGAGGCTTTATTTTTGTCTTCAATAATTTAATCACTATCCAATCACATGGAGGATACCCTATGTCTGAAGAACGTACATGCTTAAACTGTCATACACCACTCATCAAGAAACGAAGTCACGCTAAGGTGTGCTCAGACAAATGTCGAGTAAAAAGGTGGCGAGTACTTAAAGAACAATCAGTTCTGATCCCCTTTCGTATGTCTGTTGTTAACCATACTAATTTGTTCTTGAAAGCGTATGCCGCCAATCTGAGCATAGATGTTTACATTAACAAGCTGGTGAGCAATCACCTTGCCTGCAACCCATGAAGGAATCTCACCAATGACCAACAACGAAGTTTACAAACAAATCAAACATTATAAGTCGCTTCGTGCAGCCGCCGCCTGCACAGGAAACCGTGCAGAAGGTCAACGCTGTAGTGACATGATCGAAATGTTGTCTGGATACTTGGTAGCAGGTGCCCGTTATGAACGTTGATGCATTCATTAAAGGAGTTCAGCGTGCAAACTCTAGTCGGGGGCAAAGGCAGGGTAGGCAGCAAGATACAAAAGCTGTTACCAGCGAACCAGTGTTAACTAAACATACGCCAGTACTTGTAGATGCTTCGGCGTTTGACCTGGAACATTACAGGGTCGAGCTGATTGCCAAAGCAATTGCACACATTAACAACAAACAAAGGAAATGAACAAATGACAGAGAAAATCAAAATCAGTGGTACGCCGCCGCAATATGATGAAGCTGAGTATGAACGTAGGGTAGCCGATTGGGTTAGGGTGTATCGCGGTACAGAACAATCCATGGAACTGGTCAGTGCAAGTCTCGGGCATGAGTTCCTTCAAGCTGTGATTGACAAAGCGAATCAGGGTTACACAATCGCACCAAGCAAACGTCTGAATCACGGCGAGTTGCACCATTCGACGTACATGGTCAAACCGCTGGGGATGCAAGAAGAAGACATTGCAAATATTCGTATCGAACAAAAGGAAAAATACATTGCAGACCTCCAAGCAGAGCGTGAACGTTATCAAAGCCTACTTCGTCAGCAGTTGATCCAAGCAAGGAACGAGAAAGAAGCTAAGGCTGCTGAGCTAGCAGAAGCAAAGAAGCTGGCTGAAATTGAAGCTGAGGTTCAAGCCTGCTTCGCACCACTCAATATCCCTGAGTAATCACCAGTTCGACCTAGGGTCAAAACAATGAAAGTAACAGGCGCTCCACATTGTCTAACCGCAGTGTGGAGCTTTTTTGTGCTTCAAGAAAAGTGGCGATGAGTCGATAAACGTTGATGATGATTGATCTAGGTTGTTAGCACACCTGCAGCTTTCGCCAAAAACTTCGTAATTTTCAACGGTTAACACACTTCCCCCATGTTTTTAACAGATTGACCAGGGCAATGCGGCAGGAAGGCACCAACCAAGCGATTTGCGGCGTTTTCTCTGCTCAGATAGGAAAGAGGCGTGGCGGGTGCGATGCAACGTTGCTGTAATCGCTTGATTTTGAAGCACAGGGGGTGTTGGTGATTTCTTGCTGAAAACCGTGGCTTCATGGTTTATCTGGGCTAATCATATTTAGACAAGCAATTTTCAACTGATTGTTTTTTAGATAAGCTGTCAAGACTATGCAGCTTGCTGGTGTATCTCTATGATGTGCCACGCCTCAATAAACACGCAAATACGCACATTCGGCACAACCGAGAGGAACTGCCTATGCAAATAAACTGAAAAGGAGAATTAAGAAATGGCAAATATTGGTGCTACTTATGAGGTCGAGCTGGAGAATGAAGTAGTTCGCCTCTATGAAGTAGAAGGACTGTCAATTGATAAATTGAAAGTTTCTACAGGGATGCGAGAGCGTCGTATTCGAGAGCTTGTAAAGGGCCGTGTTCGTGCCTCTTCTAAAGCGCCTAGCAAAGTCACTCAGAAACCCTCAACCCCTTTTGCAAAGTCAGTGGAAGCTGTCTATGCATTGGCAGTACGCCCGCAAGGGATACGGGATTATGAGGTGCGTAATGCCTTGCACAGCGCGTACGGATCAACTTGGGATACCAAGAATGGCGACTATAAATCTAACTATGATAAAAACACTATTTATCGCCTTAGGAATAAGGTGCTGGAAATAGCCGCAGAAAAAAATGAACGAGCATTGTTTGTTATGGATTGGGTTAATTTAGATTCTGCAACCGAGAGCCGAGCATTTCTTGAGGCGCTTGCAACCAACGTAACAGACCTGCTGCACGAAGGTATCAATGAATTCATGACAGCACATGCTGTCACTCCTGTAGCTGAGCATGATGATGACGACCATGCAAACAAGAAGCAGTACAGAGCAGCGTTCGATTATGTATCCAAGATGATTCTCAAGAATGCTGGAAGTGAACCTATCGCCATGTTGTTGAAGCGTACCAAGGAGCATACTGATCATATTGACGATACAAGCGACCTCCCGGCACCGACGATAGAGGTGCGTCGTCATAAGGAACCGTTCTATCCAGAACCTACACGCCACGATTCATGGCTTGATGCTATCAGTAGTGATGCAGTTTTGAGAATTCCGATGAAGCCTGCACCCGCTTGGAATGTCCCGTACTGACCCTTGTCCGAAAATGTCCGAGGTTGAGCGACCTATACTATATGGGACAGATAGTATTGGGACGGGACGGCTGAGTGACCTCGAGAGATCACCCTGAGATATGTCCTCCTTCAGGGTGTACACCCTGCATTGATACTCTGAGAAATTGGAAAGGAGAGGATGGGTAAACCATCCCAAACTAGAAACTGTTACTCTTGGCTTGAGCCAAGGATACTAATATCCCGTACTAAGTACGGAAGCAGATCAAGAGCTTGGTGGACTGATTGTCCCCCTCCTGAAGAGCATTCGCCTTGCGGCTCACCTGCGATCACTGAGTATATGAGAGTGATGATGTTCTGATTGTCAATCAGTGATCGCCTTCTTGTCTGGTTACCAGACGATCATCATGCCTCACCGTCTACGGTGAATATAGTTATCCCTAGATCATTTAAGAGAAGAGGATGGGGTAAACCATCCCAAACACAAGGCTATCTTGCTCACCGCTCAAGCGGTAAACATTCCATGTTGAATAACATCTGTACAAATGTCGTCACTGGTCGATTCGATTTTCAACAACCTGAAATTCGATCACCGGTTGTTCCAGAATCTCAATCCATGTAGGTGATGGTCAGCGCCTGACGATGATCGCACTGCACGAGTAGCATGAGTCTGTCAAGGAATTATATTTCAGCATTTAACAATACTTCGTTGTTCCACCTAGCTTTGACAATTCATGGTCTGGAATGTAAAATCAGGACCATCAGGAAGATGCTCAGCCGAGCCAAGCAGGAAACAAACTCAAATGAAAAATGTTATCGCATACATTCGAGTCTCCAGTGGTAAACAGGAACGCTCCGGTTTGGGGATCAAGGCTCAGCGTGAATACATTGCAACCGCTGCAAAGTCGAATGGCTGGAACGTTGTTGCTGAGTTTGTCGAGACTGTTAGCGGCACCATCGCACCAGCTGACCGCCCTGAATGCTCAAAGGCCATTGCAGCCTGCAAAGAACATAATGCCGACTTCGTGGTCGCCAAGCTGGACAGGGTTGGTCGAGATGTTGAGCACGTTGCTGGTTTGATGAAGCGTGTAGATGTGAAGGTGGCCACCATGCCAAACGCTGATAACTTCGCACTGCACTTGTTCGCCGCCCTGGCTGAGCAGGAACGTGAGTTCATTGCGCAGCGTACGAAGGATGCAATGGCAGCTTTGCAGCGTGATGCTGATGCCGGTAAAGCTGAGGCCGTGGCTAAGGTGGAACGTCGCACACATGGACTTGAGAAGGGGCGTGGTAAAGCTACAGGTAGGGATGGCAAGGCAACCAAGGCAGCAGTAGCGAAAGCAGCCGCGTTGAACGCTGTTGTTCGTCCGCACCTAGAGTCGTGCCTGTACAACAAACTCACCACGTTGCAAGCAGTAGCCGATTGCCTGAATGCCAAGGGCTTGCGTACTTCACGCGGTAGCGAGTTCAACCCTACGGCAGTACGTCGCTTGATGCTGGCTCTCAAGCTGTCATTCGAAAAGGCGGCATAAGAACTAGCTTCATACAGAGTCGTACATGCTCACCCTGTAGGGTTGGGTAGACATGCACCCAAACGCCTCACTGAGAGCCTTACATAGGCCTTGGCGGGGCGTTCTTGTTTGTGTTGCCACCACTCGTCAACCATCCATTGGATTCTACTTTTCCTAGACGTACCCCGGTCATTTTATGGCTCTGCTGCTGAACGCAAGCGATACCACGCGGGGATTTCAGCCCCTAGAACACTCTGGTTTGATTCGAAAACGAGACTTGAAATTGCGGGGAATTAAATTTCGTGGAAAAACGGTTTACGCTTACACCATCAGACCTACAGAGCCTACACATGGACAAAGCCACCACTATCGCCGATGCGCTTGAACTACTTCATCTCAACCAGATAGCCATTCGTGCAGCCATTGAGGAAGTCAGTACATGGGTACGCCAACGCGGCTCCACCAACGTTCACGACAACGTGATGACGGCCTTGCAGGTTCTGGATACCAACGCCGGGGCCATCGGCTCAGCGATTGAGCGATTGAGGGATTGAGTAGAAAGCAAATTGCTAAGAACTGTGCTCATTATCAATTGGGAGAGGTGGGTAATCTTGCGATAAGAGTGATGATATTTGTCGCTTAGAGCAGCGGGTGAAATCCACAATTGCTGCTGCCCTCAAGCGCGTCGTACTGATTGCTAGCTGATTTTTTAATCGTCAGTCAACTTTGAGACTTTGTACGCTCTCGGTCCTTTCGGAGCGATCTTTACTTCAAAGCGAACTACGTCACCGACTATTAAGCCCTCGGTTTCTGTCACGTCATCATAAAAGAAAAAAACATCTCGTCCCTTGTCTCTTCTTATGAAGCCAAAACCTTTAAATGTGTCGTAGCTACTAACTGTACCTCGCTCAATTACAGCGTCACTCATGTCTTACTCCCACATCAAAGCTTTGGAAGGCACCCCGGAAAATCTGGACTGCAACTGTCGGCGTAAAGCTCTGGACAGACCTTTATCGGTTCTTGCTAAAATCCCAAGCTGATAAATCAAGCGGCGATATGCATTAATTACACCGATCTTTGTATGAGATTTCTTCGGTCTTTTAAGCATTTTATCGGTTTCTCGCCAAATGCTTGCAGTTGCCTTGCTATCATACAGAGGTAAAATACTTCGCATTCTATGTCGTAGCTTTGGGGCTTGAGCATGATTTAGGCGTGTAAGTTTTGCAACTTGCCCGGATACCTTATTCCAGAGGGCATGATACTCATCTGAAAAGCAGTTCTTGGCATACTCTTGCTCACATATGTAAACCGAGTGCCTGATCATGTCTCGCTCAGTGCGACGGATTTTAGGTATTCCATGCCCGACCCAAACGCCTGTCACGGCATAAGCTGATTTCAGGTCATCTGCTCGCTCTATCTTGGTCTTGCTCCCACGAAGCCGAAGCCCATGCTCGCTGAATAGCCCGGCGACATACTTTATAGTTTTAGTGACTTCTTCTTGTGGTACCAAGCGATCAGCGGAGATGGTCACATCATCTAGCAAGCGGGAATAGTAAAACCCGTTGTCTCGTAATTTCTTTACATAACTATATTCGGAGTTATGAAAAATCAAATTGGCTATGTAGCTAGAGGTACAAGCACCCTGAGGAACTTTGCCCTCACGGGTAACTAAGCTGGTAAGGAGTGTGCTAACATCTTCTGGAAATTTGAATAGATGTTTGAAAATTGACAGCACGCTATCAATATGAATGTTGTCGTAAAAATTCCTTATGTCCAAGCTTATAAGGAATTTAGAGCCTGCGTGTATTTTGCTGTTTTCTATATAGTCTCGCGGCTGTGCTTCATCTTTTACTCCACCTTGTAAGTAGGTGGGGTATTCAATTTTTTCGAAGAGCCTTGAGTTTATTCTTTTCTGAAGGCGTTTGAGCTCATATTTAGGCTCATAAACGTCTCGCTGCTTACCGCCTTTTGTTTCGATCACGAACGGCGTGTATGAGCTAGAGGCTTTCTTTGCTAGATCAGAAAGTAATTTTGGAGGCACGCCCAAAGTCTTGGCTAGGATAGCCAAGGAACCAATGGGACCGTGGGGGTAATAGGGCTTGTCCTTTGCCACGTCGCAGACCTAATCAAGCGGTGGTAGAAAAGCAAAAATTAAGAGTCAGTTAGAACAAATCGAGCTCCGACAAGTAGGAGAACAACTCGTGCCTAACCCAGAACCAGAAAGCCTTAACGGTCATTCTGAAAGCTGCACTTGAGCCAACTCTTTTCCACAAAGGACTATCTCTAGGCACTTCGGGAACGCTCTCTTTTGGAACAGTCACAGGTACATCAGGTTTCATGTAAAACATCGCTTTATCCTCTCAGCATGCAGAAGCGAGAAATTCGCATCTGTGGCCAGACCAAGTGGAGTAAGCAGTCAAGGAATATTACTATTAGCTCAAGTGGACTCTTAACATTTACGCCAGACAACGGTCGCAGCCCGCCATTTAGATAGCGAACCACGCGCTCCCCTGCGAGCAGAGGGTACCGCCGCGCCGGTCATGACCCTTTGTGAGGGTCGCCAGTTAAGGCATCGATTTCCTTGAAAATGTGACTTTAAAGAGCAGAACAGGTGGATACACCTGCGGGTCGAAGCATATTCATTAAGAAAGGATGCTGTCAATACGACATTACTAAAAATGACCTTGCGAGGATCGCCAGTAAGCGTGCCGGTACTGTGGCTAGGTGCTCAGTCACAACCTCTGTCACAACCTCTGTCACAAGTCGTTGCCATCGCATCCATGCGGTAGGTAGGATGAGGCACCCTTACTCCTTGTCGATCTAGGCTAAGCAAACCGCATCTCCCGCGTTTCCCCCATCAGCAACGGTGCATTCGCCTCCGTCACCCCCCGGATGTAATCCCACAACAGGGTAATCCGCTTCAACTTCCTCAAATCCTCCCGGCAATACATCCAGAACTGCCGCGTCACCTCGATCTCCTCCGGCAATACCGTCACCAATCGCGGATCCTGCGCCGCCAGAAAGCACGGCAATATCGCCAACCCACGCCCCTGCAACGCCGCCGTGTACTGTGCAATCACACTGGTACTGCGCAGGTGCGCAGTGGCGCCGGGGATCAGGTTGGCGAGGTACAAAAGCTCCGAACTGAACGCCAAATCATCCACGTAACTGATAAAGGGATGTTTGGCCAAGTCCGCCACCTGACGAATCGGTGCGTGGCTGTCCAGGTAATCCTGCGTCGCGTATAGCCGCAAGCGGTAATCACACAGCTTGCAGCACACATAAGGCCCATGCTCCGGTCGCTCCAGCGCGATGACGATGTCCGCCTCGCGCTTGGACAGGCTGATGAAGTGCGGCAGCGGCAGGATATCCACCGAAATCGCCGGGTAGGCATCAACGAAGTGGCTCAGCTGCGGGGTAATGAAGAAGCTGCCGAAGCCCTCCGTGCAACCCATGCGCACATGCCCCGACAACGCCACGCCCGACCCGGACACCTGCTCGCAGGCCATGTGCAGCGTGCTTTCGATCGACTCGGCATAGCCCAGCAGGCGCTGGCCTTCGGCGGTGAGGACAAAGCCGTTGGTCCGCGATTTTTCGAACAGCAATGTACCCAGCGCCCCCTCCAGCGAGCTGATGCGCCGCGACACCGTGGTGTAGTCCACGCTCAGCCGTTTGGCGGCACTGCTGGCCTTGCGGGTGCGGGCCACTTCAAGGAAAAACTTCAGGTCGTCCCAGTTGAGGGCACTCAGGGATGTGAGGTCTTTTTGCATGTTGATCCGGTTTTTTTGTGCGTTCTTGTTGGATGTTTGCACATCTATACTCGAAACAAGCCTCAGGACGCCACCTTGCGTTTGCTTGGCGCTGGCGATCTCGTCCCGACAATAATTCCAAGGAGAACGCAGATGAACGCACCGCAATCCCCGAACCCGACCAAGGTCGAGCAGGTCAAGCTGCTGATCGACGGCCAATGGGTCGAGTCGAAAACAACCGAATGGCGCGACATCGTCAACCCTGCCACCCAGGAAGTACTGGCGCGCGTGCCGTTCGCCACCGTCGAAGAAGTCGACGCTGCCGTGGCTGCTGCCCATCGCGCTTTCCAGACCTGGCGCGACACCCCGATTGGCGCACGCATGCGCATCATGCTAAAGCTGCAGGCGCTGATTCGCGAACACACCAAACGCATTGCCCAGGTGCTCAGCGCAGAGCAGGGCAAAACCCTGGCTGATGCCGAAGGCGATATCTTCCGCGGGCTGGAAGTGGTCGAGCACGCGGCGTCCATTGGCACCCTGCAGATGGGCGAATTCGCCGAGAACGTCGCGGGCGGTGTCGATACCTACACCCTGCGCCAGCCGATTGGTGTATGCGCCGGCATCACCCCGTTCAACTTCCCGGCGATGATCCCGCTGTGGATGTTCCCCATGGCCATCGTCTGCGGCAACACGTTCGTGCTCAAGCCGTCCGAACAGGACCCTCTCTCGACCATGCTGCTGGTCGAGCTGGCGCTGGAAGCCGGCGTACCGGCCGGTGTGCTTAACGTGGTGCACGGTGGCAAGCAAGTGGTGGATGCCATTTGCACCCATCAAGACATCAAAGCCATTTCCTTCGTTGGCTCTACCGAAGTCGGCACCCACGTGTACAACCTGGGCAGCCAGCACGGCAAGCGCGTGCAGTCGATGATGGGCGCCAAGAATCACGCCGTTGTGCTGCCCGATGCCAACCGCACGCAAACCATCAACGCCCTGGTCGGTGCTGCTTTCGGCGCGGCGGGCCAGCGCTGCATGGCCACCTCGGTGGCGGTGCTGGTGGGCAAGGCCCGTGAATGGCTGCCGGATATCAAGGAAGCGGCCAGCAAGCTCAAGGTCAATGCCGGCTGTGAGCCTGGTACCGATGTAGGCCCGGTAGTTTCCAAACGCGCCAAGGAGCGTGTGCTGGGCCTGATCGAAAGCGGCATCAAGGAAGGCGCCAAGCTGGAGCTCGACGGCCGTGACGTCAAGGTACCGGGCTACGAGCAAGGCAACTTCGTCGGCCCAACCCTGTTCTCGGGCGTGAAGACCGACATGCAGGTGTACACCCAGGAAATCTTCGGCCCGGTGCTGGTGACCCTGGAGGTCGATACCCTCGATGAGGCCATCGCCCTGGTCAACGCCAACCCGTTCGGCAACGGCACCGGCCTGTTCACCCAAAGCGGCGCCGCAGCCCGCAAGTTCCAGAGCGAAATCGACATCGGCCAGGTCGGCATCAACATCCCGATCCCGGTACCGGTACCGTTCTTCAGCTTCACCGGTTCGCGTGGCTCCAAGCTCGGTGACCTCGGCCCGTACGGCAAGCAGGTGGTGCAGTTCTACACTCAGACCAAGACCGTTACCGCCCGCTGGTTCGATGACGACAGTGTCAATGACGGTGTGAACACCACCATCAGCCTGCGCTAAGGAGACGTCATGCGTATTGCATTCATTGGCCTCGGCAACATGGGCGCGCCCATGGCCCGCAACCTGATCAAGGCCGGGCACCAACTGAACCTGTTCGACCTGAACAAAACCGTGCTGGCCGAGCTGGCAGAACTGGGCGGGCAGATCAGCCCGTCGCCCAAGGACGCGGCGGCCAACAGCGAGCTGGTCATCACCATGCTGCCGGCGGCGGCCCATGTGCGCAGCGTGTACCTGAACGACGACGGCGTGCTGGCCGGCATTCGCCCCGGTACACCAACCGTGGACTGCAGCACTATCGACCCGCAGACCGCCCGCGATGTGTCCAAGGCCGCAGCGGCCAAGGGCGTGGACATGGGCGATGCGCCGGTGTCCGGTGGCACCGGCGGCGCGGCAGCAGGCACCCTGACCTTCATGGTCGGTGCCAGCGCCGAGCTGTTCGCCAGCCTCAAGCCGGTGCTGGAGCAGATGGGCCGCAACATCGTGCACTGCGGTGATGTCGGCACCGGGCAGATCGCCAAGATCTGCAACAACCTGCTGCTGGGCATCTCCATGATCGGCGTGTCCGAGGCCATGGCCTTGGGTAACGCGCTGGGCATCGACACCAAGGTGCTGGCCGGCATCATCAACAGCTCGACCGGGCGTTGCTGGAGTTCGGACACCTACAACCCGTGGCCGGGCATCATCGAAACGGCGCCTGCGTCGCGCGGTTATACCGGAGGCTTTGGCGCCGAACTGATGCTCAAGGACCTGGGGCTGGCCACCGAAGCGGCACGCCAGGCACACCAGCCGGTGATCCTCGGGGCCGTGGCCCAGCAGCTGTATCAGGCCATGAGCCTGCGCGGCGAAGGGGGCAAGGACTTCTCGGCCATCGTCGAGGGGTATCGCAAGAAGGATTGACGAGCGAGGTGGACTTCATCGCGGGCCAGGTGGCCTTCCCTCTGTAACTGCGCACCAGAGGGAAGGGCACCTGCCCCGCGATTTTTTTATCAGGCGAAAACGAAGTACTTGCGTACAGTCTCGACCACTTCCCAAGTGCCTTTCATCCCCGGTTCGATGACGAACACGTCACCGGCTTTCAGGTGCTTCGGCTCTTCGCCTTCCGGGGTGATGATGCAGTAGCCATCGAGGAAGTGGCAGAACTCCCACTTCTCGTAGTTGACCTCGAACTTGCCCGGGGTGCAGATCCAGGTGCCCATGATCTTGCTGCCGTCGGCCGACAGGTAGGCATTGAGGTTGACGGTGTGCGGATCGCCGCCGATGCGCTTCCACTTGGTGGCGTCCACGACCGGCGTCGGGCAGGTTTCGCGCAGGACGGTGATGAAATCGGACATGGCACAACTCCTGGTGACTGGCTGAATGACTCGTCACCATAGGGCCATCGGCCGAGCCGCAGTTGCCTGGGCTCGACGTCCAGCTGTCTGGTCGCGCTATGCCATGCGGTTTACCTCGACGGTGATGTGCGCCAGTTCTTCATGCACACCCAAGGCCTGGCGCACGCTGTCGGCGCTGAGGGCACTTGAGGTGGCCAAACCAAGAATGCAGGCGTATTGGGCCTTGCCCACCCGCCATACATGCAAGTCGGTGATGCTGGCCGGCACGGGCAGCTGCGCCACCACTTCGCGGATTTCTTCCACCACCGGCGCGTCCATCTCCGCATCCAGCAGCACCCGCCCGGTATCGCGCAGCAGGCCGCGGGCCCACAGCGCCACCAGCAGCGCACCCACTAGGCCCATGACCGGATCGAGCCAGCTGGCGCCCCAGAACTTGCCGGCCAGCAAGGCAACGATGGCCAGTACCGAAGTGGCGGCATCGGCCATCACGTGCAGGTAGGCCGAGCGCAGGTTCAGGTCGTGGTGGTGATGGCCGTGGTCATGGTGATGGTCGTGCCCATGATGATCATGATGGTGATGGTCATCGCGCAGTAGCCAGGCACAAATCAGGTTGACGGCAAGGCCTACCACGGCGATGAAGATGGCCTCGTCATAATGGATGGGGCCCGGTGCCAGTAGCCGCTCCACCGACTGGAACACCATCAGCCCGGCCACGCCCAGCAACAGCAGCGCGCTGGAATAACCACCGAGAATCTCGATTTTCCAGGTACCGAAGGCAAAGCGTCGATCAGCGGCATAGCGCCGTGCGGCGGCGTAGGCCAGTAGCGACAGGCCAAGGGCCAGAGCGTGAGAGCTCATGTGCCAGCCGTCGGCCAGCAGTGCCATGGAGTTGAAGAACCAGCCACCGGCAATCTCCGCCACCATCATCACGGCGGTCAGCCACACCGCCAGGCGGGTCTTGCGCTCGGCGCCCAGGTTGCTGGTGTGGAACTGATGGCTGTGCTGCCAACGGTCTGAGGTTTGTGTCGCCATGGTTTATCATGCTCCCGGACGATCGAGAAATATACTATACCCCAGTATACCTAGCATGGTGTGGAATCCAATGGCACATACCCTGAAGAGCAAAAAGCAACTGCTGGCCCGGGTGCGCAAGATCAAGGGCCAGGCGGCCGCGCTTGAGACGGCGCTGGAGCAGGACAAGGACTGCCTGGCGATCCTGCAGCAGATCGCCGCCGTGCGCGGCGCGGTGAACGGGCTGATGGCCGAAGTGATGGAAGGGCATATCCGCGAACATCTGGTGGCGGACGGGCTTAGCGCCGAGGAGCGGCAGGATGAGGCGGACAAGGTGGCGACGTTGTTGCGGTCTTACCTCAAGTAATCTCGCGGGAGCGGAACCCGCTCCCACATGGATGGTGCAGGCGATTGGAAATTGGGTTGGGCAGTTGATCTATACCCCCCAGGGGTATGTGGCTACGCCCACCAATACCGCACAAAGTGGAAGAACACCGGCGCCGCAAAGCACACCGAGTCCATACGGTCGAGCATGCCGCCATGGCCTTCGATCATGTGTCCCCAGTCCTTCACCCCACGGTCGCGCTTGATCGCCGACATCACCAGCCCGCCGAAGAAGCCCATGGTGTTCACGGTCAGGGCCATCAGTGCAGCCTGCCAGAAGGTGAACGGGGTGATCCAGCACAGCAGGGCGCCTATCAAGGTGGCCAGTGCCACGCCGCCGGCCAGGCCTTCGACGGTTTTGGACGGCGACAGGGTGGGTGCCACCTTGTGTTTGCCGAACAGCTTGCCGCATACGTACTGCAGCACGTCGCTGATCTGCACCACCAGGATCAGCCAGGCGATCAGCAGCAGGTTGCGCCCCTCGTAGCCCGGGATGTCCAGCGTCATCAAGGCCGGCACCGATGACACGCAGTACACCGCGATCATCAACCCCCACTGTACCTTTGATGCACGCTCAAGGAAGCGTGTGGTATCGCCGCCAAAGCTGGCCAATATCGGCAGCAGCAGGAACACGTACACCGGGATGAAGATGCTGAACAGGCCGTACCAGTCCATGGCGATGAGCACGTACTGCACCGGCAGCGCCACATAGAACGCCGCCACCAACGCCGGGTAGTCGCTGCGCCGGGTCGGGGTAAGGGTCATGAACTCGCGCAGGGCGTAGAACGACACGCCGTAGAACAGCACGATCACACCGTACTTGCCGAACAGGAAAGCGATGCCGATGACCAGCACCATCACCCACCAGGCGTTGATGCGCGCGTTGAGGTTGTCGATTACCGCGTGTGGCGCTGGGCCTGCGCGCCACTTGAGCAGGCGGCCGATCACGCTGGCGAGCAGCAGCAGGGCGCCGATACCGCCGAACAGGGAAAGGGTGTTGTCGTCCATGTCAGGCATCCTTCGGGGCCAGGTTCAGCAGGGCTTGGCTGGCCCGCTCTAGAAAGGCCTGCTTGCTTTCATCAGCGTGCAGGTGCAACGGTTCGCCAAAGCTCAGTGTGCAAAGTAGGGGCAGCGGAAGGGCGCGGCCCTTGGGCATCACCCGGTTGAGGTTGGCGATCCAGACCGGTACCAGTTCGACGTCGGGGTTGGCTGCCGCCAGGTGGTACAAGCCGCTTCTGAACGGCATTAGCAGTTCATCACCCAGGTTGCGCGTGCCCTCCGGGAAGAAGATCAGCGAGTCACCCTGGGCCACGGCTTCGAGGATCGGTTGCAGCGGGCTGCCCTGGCCTTCACTGCGTTGCCGATCAATCAGCACGCCGTTGAACACCTTGCGAATGAGAAAGTCGCGAATGCCCGGTTTGGCCCAGTAGTCCGCGCCCGCCACCGGGCGGGTACGCTTGCGCAGAGGTTGCGGCAGTGAGGCCCACAGCAGCACGAAGTCACCGTGGCTGCTGTGGTTGGCGAAGTACAGGCGCTGTACCGGCAGCGGCGTACAACCCAGCCATAGGGCGCGGGCACCCGTGATCAGGCGGGCGGCGGAGGTGATGACATAGGCGGTCAGGTTGGCGAGCATGGGGCGTTCGTTATCCCTTCAAATGCAGTGTCAGCAGGGTAGCCAAGGCTAGCGAGAGCTGCAGGCCTAGGCATACGGCCTGACGGCGCAACAGGCCTAGTGCGGCCTGGCTGCGGGCAGGCCAGGCGCGGCCGTCGGTGGCCTGTGGTTTGAGTTTCAGTTCGAACAGGGCGTGGTCCAGGGCCTGGGTGTCTGCCGCCAGGTCTACGCTATTGGCAAGGTGGGCAAACAGTTCGGCATCGATCGCCACGCGGATGGCCCAGTACTTGTGCAGCACGCCGAGCGCCAGCAGCACGCTGCACAGCACGCTGGCCAGCGGTGTCAGAGGGAGACTCAGCAAGGGGGCGAGGCCATAGGCCAGGGCCAGCAGGGTGAGGCCGTCAGACAGGTGCTCCAGCTGTTTGCCTCGGCCCAGCAGGCTGGCCACTACACGCAGGTTCATGGCTGTGCTTCCAGTTGCTGGAGAGCCTGGCGATGCGCGTTGCGCAGGACGATGCTGGGGCGTGCTTTACGGATAAGGGATTCTGCCTGCTGGGCGTCATCGCAGCGGCCGGTCACCACCAGCCAGGCCGCCACGGCGCTGGCGCTGCGTGAATAACCCAAAGCGCAGCACACCAGCACGGGGCCTTGAGTGCGTAGGTGCTCGATAGCGCTGGCGGCTTGTTGTAGCAGGATGCTGTCGGGTGCTATCAGGTCAAGGGTGGGGAAATGCAGGTAATCCTGCGTTGCCAATACGGTGCACGGCAGCTCCGCACACAAATCGACAATCGCAGCAAATTGCCCCCCCTCACCACGTCCTGGAGTCCGCCCAAGGTACACGCCATCGCATACCTCATCCGCTTGCGGGTGGCCCTTCGTCCAAAGCCGCGAATTGAGCCACGCACCTGCCAAATAGGGTGCCAACAGCCACCGGCTCGCATTCGACAAGCGCCCGTCGGCACCCTTCTGAAAACCATCCGCCCCGAACACGGCATAGTTCAACGCCACCAGCCCCAATGACACTGCCGGCCAACATAACCACAACCAAGCCCCGCCCAGCGTAGCGGCAGGGAGTGCACACAGTAGCGCGCCCACAGCATAACAACCGGCGACCTTCCAACGCTTGGCATCCCGTGCAAGGCGGGCCGCCTGGAAGGGCAGGTGCCCTTGATACGGCCACAGCCACAGGCAGGCAAACCCGGCCAGCGCCCCAGTGGGTAGATCGATGAAATGATGCTGCCAGGTGGTCAGCACCGACACCCCGATCAGCACCATCCAGCCATGCATCAGCCAACGCCAGGGCTGGCGTTGTACATGCCGGGCAAACATCGTCCAGATGATCACCAGCAAAGCGATGTGCAGCGAAGGCGCCTGGTTGAAGGGTTTGTCGAAGCCCATCAATACATCGAACAGCCAGCCGAACAGCCCGTCCAGTACCGGTCGCTCGAAGGTGAACCGCAGCGGCCACAGCAGGAAACAGCAGACGCTGATCACCTGTGCGCTGAGCAGCGCCAGCGCGTGGCGGTCCATTTCCTGGCGTGTGCGCGGCAGCAGGAAGGACAGCCCGTAAAGCAGGTCGATCGACCAGTACGGGATGATCGTCCAGGGCCACAGCGGCATGCCGTGCTCCCAGCCGAACACCAGGCTGCCGACATCACTGCGTCCGGCCGTGTAATGGTTCGCCAGCCCATAGCTGAGGAAGAACAACGGCCCCAGCAGCAGAAGCCAGAACACGCCCCGGCGGATCAGCCCAGGCTCGCGTGGCGGGCTCACTCAGCGTACCCGCTGTGCCAGGCTGACGCTGAAAATGCCCCATTCATCGATACGCTGGGCCAGCTTGCGGAAGCCCGCTGCCTCAACCAGCTGGTCCATCTCGGCCTGACTGCGGCGGCGCATCACCCAAGCCTCGCCACCCCGATGGCTGGTTAGGGCGCGGGCAATCATCTCCAGTTGCGGGTGCCACGGCTGGCCGGTGTAGACCAGGTAGCCGCCATCCTCTACGGCGTCGGCCAGCCCGGCCAACGAGTTGCCCACCAGCTGGTTACTGGGGAAGAGTTCGTACAGCCCTGAAACCACGGCCAGCGTTGGGGGTTGTTCAAGTGTGGCCAGGCTCTGGCGATCGAAAGCATCGCCCTGGACGAAGCGGGCGATGTCGGCCAGGCCCTTTTCTCTGATTAGCGCGCTGCCTTGCTGAACGTTCAGTTCGCTGTAGTCGCGCAGCAGGATCGAATCCGGCAACCGCTCAAGGTCTTGCAGGGCTTCGAGGATGTAGCGGCCATGGCCGGCGGCAATATCGACAATGTGCACGGGCCGTTGTTGTTCACGCAGGTGGGCGATGGCCAGGCGCAGCAATTCCTCGACGTGCAGCTTGCGCTGGCGAATACCACGCCAGCCGATGGCGTCGAGGTAATTCTGGTCGATCAGGCGGCCCAGTTTACCCTTGCCGGTCGGCTGGTTGCGGTACACGTAGTCGAGGGTGCTGCCCGAGTCGAAGCCGGTGTCGAAGCCCAGCTTCACGCCTTCGGACAGCCCCTTGCCCAACTGCAGGCCCGCGCGGGTGGCGCGCCAGTAAAGATCGCGGGGCGAATTGCGTGGCAAGGGTGCGGCCAGGCTCTCGGCCTCGGCGCAGCTGGCGCCGGTCTTGTCGGCATCCAGCAATGACGGCTGTGTGGCGGGGCGGGTGAAGCAGTGTTCGACAAACCGTTCGATGCGCCTCAGCGCATGGGCCCGATCACGTTCACCCAAGGTGTCGTGGAAGAACCCGGGCAGTATGTGCATTTCCTTGCGGGCACTGCCCAGCCGTTCGAAAAAGCGCTCCTGTGGCTGGCGCTCGACCACGAAGTCGGCCCCGGAGACCAGCAATTGGGTCGGTACCTGAATGGCCTGGGCGTCTGCCACTACCCGGTCGGCGGCTTCGTACAGGCCTAGCAGCATAGTCACCGAGATTGGCCGACTGATCAGCGGGTCGGCCACGTACGACATCACCCGCTCGGGGTCGTGGGTAAGCAGGCGCGGTTTGACGTAGCTGTTGACGAAGAAGTTGCCGCGCAAGGCCTTGAGCAGTTTCAGGCCGGGGCGGGCGAACGGCACGTACAGCTTGACCTTGAATGCCGGCGAGGCCAGCACCAGGCAGCGCACCTTGGGCGCGTAGTCGTGGGCCCAGGTGGCAATCAGCACGGCGCCGACGCTTTGCGCCAGCACCACTATGTCCTGCTCGGCGATACCGTGGTGGGCCTGGATATGTTCGATGAAGGTTTGCACGTCGCGCACGCTGGTGGCGAATCCCGGGCTGTCGCCGCGTGCACCTGGCGACTGGCCGTGGCCGCGCGCATCCCAGGCGAAGAAGTCATAGCCTGGCATGTCCAGTTCATCGGCCAGGTGGGCCATACGCCCGCCGTGTTCATGGCCACGGTGAAACATCACCACAGCCCTGCGTGGCTGGTGTTCGTTGCGGGTGGCAGGCCAATGACGGTAGTGCAGCTCGACACCGTCATGGGTGGAGAAGTGCAGCGCTTGCGCTTGGCGCATGGTCAACGTCCTTTTGCGACGATTTTAGGCTCTGCGGGTTTCGGCCAGCCCCTGGCGAACCCGGTTGTAGAGGGTATAGAGCGAGAGCGCGAGGATGACCAGCAGCAAACCATTGATCCAGCTGTCGTTCAGCAGGCCAAATGCGACGCCGGTGCCCAGCAGGCCGAAGGCAAAGGCGCGGTCGCTTTTGCCCATGGGGCCGTCATAACGCCGCGAGGCACCGGCCAGCGGGCCCATGACCCCGGCATACTCGCTGAAGGTGGCACACAGCACCACCAGTACCACCAACGTCGGTGACACCCCGGCCAGCAGGGCGAAGGGCAGGTACAGGGCGGCGTCGGCGATCACGTCGCAGAGTTCGTTGAGGTAGGCGCCGAGGGTGGATTGCTGGCCGAACTCCCGGGCCAGCATGCCGTCGACGGCGTTCAGCGCCATGCGCAGCAGCATCCACACTGGCACCAGGATGAACAGCCAAGTGGCATGGGGCATGGCGGCCAGCAGCAGGCCCAGCAGGATCGATACCACGGCGGCGGTGACGGTGACCTGGTTGGCGGTGACGCCCCGGTCATGCAGGCGCTGGACGGTTGGGCGCAGCAGGGCCTGGAAGCGCGGTTTGAGCTGGTAGATCGATGCCACTGGAAAGTCCTTTTTAGTGGTGCGATGTGCCGATTGTGTGCCGAGGATTTTGCTGGCTGCAAGTGAGTGGCTGAGAAATTGCTCACATCGGTTGAGGCCAGGGTTTTCAGCGCGCCCGGCGCACGCCATTATCGGCCCATGACTACCTTGCTCGCTTTCTACCAGAACATTGGCCCAGCGCTCTCGCTGCTGGTGGTGCTGACCTTCCTGCTGGCCGGCGCCGTCAAAGGGGTGATCGGCCTGGGTATGCCGACCATCGCCATGGGCCTGCTGGGCCTGGCTATGTCACCGGCGCAGGCTGCTGCGCTGCTGATCGTGCCTTCGACCCTCACCAACCTTTGGCAATTGGCAAGTGGCGGGCACCTTCAGGCCTTGCTGGTGCGGCTAGGCCCGATGCTGGCACTCATCTTCATTGGCACCTTGCTGGGCAGCGTCTGGTTGGGCATCAACAGCGGCCCATGGGCCGTCCACGCACTGGGTGCGGCCTTGCTGGTGTATGCGGTGTACGGGCTGATTGGCTCAGGTTTGCAAGTGGCGGCGGCGCACGAGCGCTGGCTGGGGCCGGTTTGTGGGCTGGTGACGGGGGTCGTCACGGCGGCAACCGGGGTGTTCGTGATACCGGCTGTGCCTTACCTGCAGAGCCTGGGCCTGAGCCGCGAGCAACTGATCCAGGCCCTGGGCCTGTCGTTCACGGTTTCGACCCTGGCGCTGGCCGTTGGCCTTGCCGGGCAGGATGCCTTGGGTGGCCAGGCGTTGGGGGCTTCGCTGCTGATGCTGGCGCCAGCTTTGCTCGGCATGCTGGTCGGCCAGTGGTTGCGTCAGCGCATCAGCGCGCTGGTGTTCAAACGTTGCTTTTTCATCGGCCTGGCTGCACTGGGCGGCCATTTGCTGATCAACGGCTAGCGCTTGAGGCGCTGAGCATGTCGACCCGCTGGATATCGAAATCGCGCTCCAGGTAATCCATGCGCTTTTCGAAGAACGCGGCCATGTGCGGCAGGGCCGAATGCACATCCAGCGCAGCCTGGTCGGCCCACACTTCGAAAAACACGAACAGGCTCGGGTCCTGCTGGTCACGCAGCATGTGGTACTCGATGCAGCCCGGCTCCTGGCGGCTTGGCTCGACGTAAGGCCGGAACAGGTTTTCGAAGGCGTCAGCCATTTCTGGGCGGGTCTTGGCTTTGAGGATGAAGGCGAACTGCTCGCTCATGGGGTGGTACTCGGTGATTAAAGGTGAACCGATTCTACGGCAATAATATGCTGCGCATTCGTGACTTCTGGTCAATTGTATTTTGCCCCTTCACCGCTGTATCCCACCCCCATGAGTCTCTAACCTGCCGGCATGAATTTTGACCCGGCCGGGGAGGCCAGCATGAAAAAGATCCTTCTGCTCAATGGTGGTAAACAGTTCGCTCACTCCGATGGCCGCCTCAACGCGACCTTGCACGAAGCGGCCATCGCTCACCTGGACCGCGCCGGTTTCGATGTGCAGCAGACGTTCATCGACGGCGGCTACGACGTACAGGCCGAAGTGGAGAAGTTCCTCTGGGCCGATGTCATCATCTATCAAATGCCGGGGTGGTGGATGGGCGCGCCCTGGACCGTGAAGAAGTACATCGATGAAGTCTTCACCGCTGGCCATGGCAGCCTTTACGCCAACGATGGCCGCACCCGTTCGGATCACTCGCAAAAGTACGGCAGCGGTGGTTTGGTACAGGGCAAGCAGTACATGCTGTCGCTGACCTGGAACGCGCCGCAGCAGGCATTCGATGACCCTGCCGATTTCTTCGAAGGCAAGGGTGTGGATGCGGTGTACTTCCCGTTTCACAAGGCCAACCAGTTCCTCGGCATGACCGGCCTGCCAACCTTCCTGGCGGTAGATGTGATGAAACGCCCGGATGTACCGGCGGCACTGGCGGCTTATGGGGCACATCTGGACAAGGTGTTCGGCAAGGCGATCTAATCCAGGCAATTAGCTGCCGCAGGCCCGAATGTGAAAACCCGATCCGAAGAACTCCAGGTGTTCGTCGCCGTCATCGACTGCGGCTCGATCTCTGCCGCTGCCGAGCAGATGGGCCAGACCCCGTCCGCCGTCAGCCGTACCTTGTCGCGCCTGGAGGGCAAGCTCGGCACTACCTTGGTCAACCGCACCACCCGGCGTATGGATCTGACCGAGGAAGGGCGCTTTTTCCTTGAGCGTTCGCGGCAGGTACTGGAGCAGATGGACGAGATGGAAGAGCGCCTGTCGATGAACCGCCAGACCGCTACCGGGCGCCTGCGCATCAATGCGGCCGCGCCGTTCATGCTGCATGCCATCTTGCCGTGGATCGGCGAGTTTCGCCGCCAGTACCCGGGTATCGAGCTGGAGCTGAACACTGACGACCTGATCATCGACCTGCTGGAGCAGAGCACCGACGTGGCGATCCGCATCGGTGAGCTGGCCGACTCCAGCCTGCACGCACGCAACCTCGGTTGCAGCCCGGTGCAGGTGCTGGCCAGCCCGGCTTACCTTGAGCAGCACGGTACACCGCAGCAGGTCGAGGACCTGGCCAACCATTGTCTGCTGGGTTTCAGCCAGCCCGAATCGCTCAACCAGTGGCCACTGCGCCATGCCCAGGGTGACCGTTGGAGCATTCGCCCGGCGCTGATCGCCTCCAGTGGCGAGACCCTGCGCCAGCTGGCGCTGGCCGGCGAGGGCATCGTCAGTCTGTCGCACTTCATGACCCACGAGGACATTCGCACCGGGCGCCTGCAGGTGCTGCTGAGCGAGGCCAACAATGGCTACCGCCAGCCGATTCACGCGGTGTACTACCGCAACACCCAGCTGGCATTGCGTATCCAGTGCTTCCTCGATTTCATCCAGCGCAAGCTGGCGATGTACGCCTGCTGAGTTGCCTGAACGCGACAGATCCTGTCCGCAGGCGGCGAAACCTCCTACGTGTTATTGCGCAGTCGAACCGCTTCGGCCTTACTGACTGCTCAACAAAAACAACACCAAGGAAGTGTCATGCGTATTGTTCCATTCCAGTACCTGGCTCTCGCAGCCGCGATCCTGAGCTGTTCCTCGGTTTACGCCGCCACGCTGGAGGGTGGCGCGGTGGCGGCCCCCGATCAATATGGTGCACAGGTGGCTGCCGATATCCTGAAAAAGGGTGGTAACGCGGTGGATGCCGCGGTGGCCACTGCCTTCACCTTGGCAGTGACGTACCCCGAAGCCGGTAACATTGGTGGTGGCGGGTTCATGACCCTGTTCGTCGACGGCAAGCCTTACTTCCTCGACTACCGCGAAGTCGCGCCAAAGGCCGCCACGCGCAACATGTACCTCGATGACAAGGGCGAAGTCATCGAGAACCTCAGCCTGGTCGGGGTGCGTGCAGCAGGTGTGCCCGGCACCGTGATGGGCCTGTGGGAGGCCCACGAGAAGTTCGGCAAGCTGCCCTGGAGCGAGCTGCTGACCCCGGCCATCGGCTATGCGAAAAACGGCTTCAAGGTGGCGGAAAAGCAGTACCAGTACCGCAACGATGCCCAAGGCATGTTCAAGACGGCGACCAATTTCAACGACTACTTCGGCAACATGAAGGTCGGTGAACTGTTCAAGCAGCCAGAAATGGCCCAGACACTGGAACGTATCGCTGACAAAGGCGTGAGCGAGTTCTACCAGGGCAAGACCGCCGACCTGTTGGTGGCGCAGATGCAGGCTGACCAAGGCCTGATCACCAAAGAAGACCTGAAGGACTACAAGGCCGTATGGCGTGAGCCGATGGCCGTGAGCTGGCGTGGCAATGTGGTCTACACCGCGCCACCGCCAAGCTCTGGCGGTGTGGCCCTGGCCCAGCTGCTGGGCATCAAGGAAGACCGTGCGGCGGACTTCAAAGGGGTGGCGCACAACTCGGCGCAGTACATCCACCTGTTGGCCGAGATCGAGAAGCGTGTGTTCGCCGACCGTGCCGACTACCTCGGTGACCCGGCGTTCACAAAGGTACCTGTGGATAAACTGGTGGCCAAGGACTACCTGGCCAAGCGTGCCGCGCAGGTCAACCCGAACGCCATTTCCGAAACCGACAAGGTCAAGCCGGGCCTTGAGCCGCACCAGACCACGCACTTCTCCATCGTCGACAAGCAGGGCAACGCGGTCAGCAACACCTACACTCTCAACCTCGACTACGGCAGTGGCGTGGTGGTGAAGGGGGCAGGCTTCCTGCTCAACGACGAGATGGATGACTTCAGCGCCAAGCCGGGGGCGGCGAATGCCTTTGGTGTGGTGGGTGGCGATGCCAATGCCATCGAACCGGGCAAGCGTATGTTGTCGTCGATGAGCCCTAGCCTGATGACCCGCGATGGCAAAGTCGAGCTGGTGATCGGTACCCCGGGTGGCTCGCGGATCTTTACCTCGATCTTCCAGGTGATGAACAACCTGTACGACTACGGCATGCCGCTGGACAAGGCGGTGGCGGCGCAGCGCGTGCACCATCAGTTGCTGCCCAAGGACACTATCTACTTTGATGCCTATGCGCCGTTGACCGGGCCGGAGGCTGACAAGTTGAAGAAGATGGGTTATGTGCTGGAGGATCAGGGCTGGGAGATGGGGGATATCCAGGCGATCCGGGTAAATGGGGCGAAGCTTGAGACCGCTTCGGATCCGCGTGGGCGTGGGGTGGGGATGATCGTCAAATAGTGCTTTGTAGGCAGTGCTGACGCATTCGCGGGAAACCCGCTCCCACAGGTACAGCGCAACCTTCGAAGTTTGCGCTGTACCTGTGGGAGCGAGTTTTCCCGCGAATGCTTTCTGTCGGTCAGACGCGGAACTGGCTGACCAGCGTCTGCAACTGCCCACCCAGCCGCGCCAGTTCCACGCTGGACGCCGCCGTCTCGTCACTGGCCGCTGCCGTCTGCTCCGACACATCACGCACATTCAGAATGCTGCGGCTGATCTCTTCAGCCACCGCGCTCTGTTGCTCTGCCGCCGCCGCAATCTGCTGGTTCATCGACTGGATGCTCGACACCGTGCTGGTGATGCTCTCCAGCGAAGTCCCGGCCTTGCGTGCCAGCTCGACGCTGCTGTCGGTGAGGGTACGGCTGCCCTGCATGGCGTTCGCCACTTGCTGGGTGCCATGTTGCAGGCTGGCAGCCAGCTCTTCGATTTCTTCGGTGGACTTCTGCGTGCGCTGCGCCAGGCCGCGCACTTCGTCGGCAACCACGGCAAATCCACGCCCGGCCTCGCCAGCACGCGCCGCTTCGATCGCTGCGTTCAGCGCCAGCAGGTTGGTCTGTTCGGCCACCGACTTGATCACGTCCATCACGCTGCCGATCTTCTGGCTTTCCTGCTGCAGCAGGTTCATGGCTTCGGTGGAGCGGTGCATGTCTTCGGCCAGGCGCTCGATCTGGCCAATCGCCTCGCCCACCACGCGATCGCCGGCACGGGCTTCGTCGTCGGCACCGGTGGCGGCATGCGAGGCCTGCTCGGCGTTGCGTGCCACTTCCTGAACGGTGGCGGCCATTTCGTGCATGGCGGTGGCCACCTGGTCGGTCTCGACCTTCTGGCTGTTGGCGCCCGCGCTGGTCTGTTCGGTGACTGCCGACAGCTCTTCGGCGGCGCTGGCGATCTGGGTGACGCCATCACGGATGCCAGTGATCAGCTCGCGCAGGGTGGTGCCCATGCGCGCGATGCCTTGCTGCAACACGCCCAACTCATCGCGGCGGGTGACGCGCAGGTGCTGGGTAAGGTCGCCGCTGGCGATCCTTTCCACCGCTCCCAGGGTTTCACGCAGCGGTCCGGTGATCTGGCGGGTGATCAGCACCGCTGCCAGCACGCCAACCAACAGCGCCAGCAACGTGGCGATGGCCTGCAGGCTGCGGGCCTGGGTGCTTTCGATGTCGCGGCGCTCCAGCTGGATCTGGTACAGCGCATCGCTGCGCTTGACGATGTCGGCGCCCTGTACGGTCATTTCGGCGCGTGAGGTGGTGATGTCGGCGACTGCGTCGCGGAATTGGCGGACGGCGTCGCGGTAGGCCAGCACCGAGCGCTCGAACTGTTGCAGACGAGCGTCTTCGGCGGGCAGCTGGCGCTTGAGGTTGTCGATGTCGGCCAGCGCTGCGTCCAGCTGGCGCAGGGCGGCTTGTTCGTTGGCGGCGGTGTTGTCGGCAATGTAGCCGCGCACGTCGATGCGCACCTGCAACAGTTGCTGGCGAGCCTTGCTGATCAGTTGGTACTGGGCCAGGCGTACGCTGTCGGCCTCGGGGCGTGCCATGACTTCCTGGCTGAGCACATCCATGGCCTGGTCGGCGCGGGTGGCCGAGCTGTCCATCGCCGCACGCGCATTGCGGGTGGCGTCGTAGCCCTGGCGCATCTTGTTCAGCGACAGCTTGTAGGCGCTGATGGTTTCGCCCAGTTCATTCAGCAGCTTGATGTTTTCCGGGCTCTTGAAGGTGCTGGCCAGGTAAGCCTGTTGCTTGCTGAAGGCGTCCAGTTTGGTCTGGGTGTTGGCGGCGGCGGCATCGTCGCCGTTGGCGATCATGTACTGCAGGCGCGCAATGCGCAGGTCGGTGAGGTCCTTGTTCAGCTGGCCGATGTCGCCCATCCAGTTGCTGCGGTCGATCAGGCTGCCCAGGCTGGTCCAGCCGGTGAGGGCCAGCAGGCCGGTGAGGACCAGCACCAGGCCGAAGCCCAGGCCGAGTTTGAGGTTGACGCTGATGTTGGCGAACCAGCTGTTCATGCACGCTCTCCAGAAGTAGTTTTCGCTCTCTTGATCTTCGATCGCCAGGCGTTGTTGTTCTGGATGCCTGCTGATTCGTGCAGGGGTTATCGGCAATGATTGCGGAAGCTGAAACGCTTTTTCAGCAGATTTGTAACTGGATAAATTGGGGCTGCAAAGCGGCCCCGATCAGTATCAAAGGTTACGCGCACTGAAGGTGTCGCAACTGTTCACCTCGCCTTGGGCAAACCCGGCCTTGAACCAGCGCACCCGCTGCGCCGAAGTGCCATGGGTGAACGAGTCAGGCACTACGCGTCCGCGACCTTGCTGTTGCAGGCGGTCATCGCCAATGGCATTGGCCGCGTTCAAGGCTTCTTCGACGTCACCCGGTTCCAGCCAGTTCAGGCGCTTTTGGGCCTGGTAGGCCCACACGCCGGCCAGGCAGTCGGCTTGCAGTTCCTGGCGCACCAGCAGGCCGTTGTCGCCTTCCATGCGCTGGCCGTTGCGGCGCGCGGCATCCACCTTGGCCGAAACGCCCAGCAGGGTCTGCACATGGTGGCCGATTTCGTGAGCGATCACGTAGGCCTGGGCAAAATCGCCAGCGGCAGCAAAGCGGGTTTCCATTTCGCGGAAGAACGACATGTCCAGGTACACCCGCTGGTCTGCCGGGCAATAGAACGGCCCCACTGCCGCCGAGGCGAAACCACAGGCTGAATTGACCTGGCCACTGAACAGCACCAGCTTGGGGTCGCGGTACTGTTTGCCGGCTTCGGCAAACAGGGCTTTCCAGGTGTCTTCGGTGTCGCCCAGGATCGAGGCCACGAACTCGGCCTGTTGGTCATTGGCCGGTGGCGCCTTGCCGCCCGCACCACTCGGTGCAACCTGCGTCTGTTGCTGTTCCATCTGGCCGGCGAGCTGGCCAAGAATCTGCAAAGGGTCCTGCCCGGTGAGCCAGCCGATGCCGACGATCAGCAGGATCGCCCCAAGCCCCAGCCCCTTGCCGCCGCCGAAACGCATGCCGCCGCCACCGCCACCTTCGCCTCGGGCATCGACCACGTTGTCGCTGCGTCGGCCTTTTCGCCATTCCATGAGTGCTCTCCCGAGCGTGAAACAAGAAGACAAAGATTAGTTCACGACAGCGGCAGGTGTCAGGCCAAGGTGTTAAACCATAACCAAATGGTTATGTGAGAGAGGGCTGATTTCAATATTCATCGCGCGCGACATGCCTGAAACTGCAAGTCCGCCTGCCACGCCCAGGCGTTCACATAATTCCAAGAGAGGAAACCGGCATGCCCGCACAGGACAACAGCCGCTTCGTGATCCGTGATCGCAACTGGCACCCCAAAGCTCTTACGCCTGACTACAAGACGTCCGTTGCCCGCTCGCCGCGCCAGGCACTGGTCAGCATTCCGCAGTCGATCAGCGAAACCACGGGGCCAGACTTTTCCCACCTGGGCTTCGGTGCCCACGACCATGACCTGCTGCTGAACTTCAACAACGGTGGCCTGCCGATCGGCGAACGCATCATCGTTGCCGGCCGTGTGGTCGACCAGTACGGCAAGCCTGTACCGAATACCCTCGTGGAGATGTGGCAAGCCAACGCCGGCGGCCGCTACCGCCACAAGAACGACCGCTACCTGGCACCGCTGGACCCGAACTTCGGTGGCGTTGGCCGTTGCCTGACCGACCGTGATGGCTACTACAGCTTCCGTACCATCAAGCCAGGCCCGTACCCATGGCGCAACGGCCCTAACGACTGGCGCCCGGCGCACATCCACTTCGCCATCAGCGGCCCGTCGATTGCGACCAAGCTGATCACCCAGCTGTACTTCGAGGGTGACCCGCTGATCCCGATGTGCCCGATCGTCAAGTCGATCGCCAACCCGCAAGCCGTGCAGCAGTTGATCGCCAAGCTCGACATGAGCAACGCCAACCCGATGGACTGCCTGGCCTACCGCTTCGACATCGTGCTGCGCGGCCAGCGCAAGACCCACTTCGAAAACTGCTGAGGACCCCGCCATGCCAATCGAACTGCTGCCGGAAACCCCTTCGCAGACCGCCGGCCCCTACGTGCACATCGGCCTGGCCCTGGAAGCGGCCGGCAACCCGACCCGCGACCAGGAAATCTGGAACCGTCTGGCCAAGCCAGACGCGCCGGGCGAGCACATTCTGCTGATCGGCCAGGTGTATGACGGTAACGGCCACCTGGTGCGCGACTCGTTCCTGGAAGTGTGGCAAGCCGACGCCAATGGCGAATACCAGGATGCCTACAACCTGGAAAACGCCTTCAACAGCTTTGGTCGCACCGCCACCACCTTCGATGCCGGCGAGTGGACGCTGCACACGGTCAAGCCGGGCGTGGTGAACAACGCGGCTGGCGTGCCGATGGCGCCGCACATCAACATCAGCCTGTTTGCCCGGGGCATCAACATTCATCTGCACACGCGCGTGTACTTCGATGACGAAGCCTTGGCCAACGCCAAGTGCCCGGTGCTGAACCTGATTGAGCAGCCGCAGCGGCGTGAGACGTTGATTGCCAAGCGTTGCGAAGTGGACGGGAAAACGGCGTATCGCTTTGATATCCGTATTCAGGGGGAAGGCGAAACGGTGTTCTTCGACTTCTGATGGGAACCTGGGGCCGCAAGGCGGCCCCGGGCTATCAGCTGTTCACGGGCTTCAGGTCAAACGCATCGGCCTGGTACTGGAACAGCAGGCAATCGCCCGCCGCAGTGCATCCGCTTTCATGCACCAGGTCGGCCGGCAGCTTGTAGTAGGACCCGGCTGAAAACTCCGTGCGTTTGCCATCGATCACCGCGTAGAAAGTACCCTTCAGCACCACGGTCGGCAGTGCCTGGCTGTGCTGGTGCAGACCGTTGTCGGTACCTTTTTTGAATTTCACATAGGCCGAGTAAGGCCCCTTGCCGAAAATATCCCCTTCAACGTTGGCGTAGCTGACTGCGCCGTTGGTGTTGGGTACGTCCTGCCACTTCAGTGCTGCGCTATCGGGTACTGACACGGTGTCTTCTGCTGCGTTGATGCCAGCGGCCAGGGTGGCGAGCGCCACGCCCGCAATAATCGCCTGCAAAGCTTTCATGGTAGAGCTCCTTCGTTGAGTGACAGTGCAACGAAGCCTAACCAAACAGTTTCCGCACAAATACGCCTCGCGGTGCGCATGACTTGTGCATGTTTTGCACAGATCACGCCTGCCATCGTGGCTGCGCGTAGTAGGTTTGTGCATAGTCCAGCAGCGCCCTCACCTTGGGTGCCAGGTAGCGGCTTTGCGGATACACCGCATACAGGTTGCGTGGTGGCAGTTTCCAGTCTTTGAGCACCGGCACCAGGCGCCCGTCCAGCAAGGCGTCATGCACGATGAAACGGTCGAAGCTGGCAATGCCCAGCCCGCCGATGGCAGCCGCGCGCAGGGCCATCGGCGAGTTGGCACTGAGGCGCCGGGGCATCAGGATGTTGCGCTGTTCACCCTCCTGGCTGGTCAGATGCAGCCGCTGTGGGTGAGGCAGGTTGCTGTAGCCGAGCAGGGGATGCTCAACAAGCGTTTCCAGGCAAGTCGGTGTGCCGTGGCGTTCCAGGTAGCGTGGCGCTGCTACCAGCAGCACCTCGCTGTGCGCCAGCAGGCGGGCTACCAGGCTGGAGTCGGGCAGATGATCGGTTATCCGAAGGCAAACATCGATTTCCTCTTCCAGCAGGTCGATGAAGCGATCGCTGCAATTGAGCTCGACCTGCAGGCGCGGGTGGCGCTCGACGAAGTCCGGCAGCCAGCGCCCTAGTTCAAGCTCGCCAAACGCCGTTGCCACGCCCAGGCGCAGGGTACCCGTGGGTTGCAGCTGATGCTCGGACAACTCCAGGGTCATCGCCTGCATCTGCTCGTGGATCTGCACGCAGTGGCGGTAGAAGAGCGTACCGGCTTCGGTCAGGTGCAGGCGGCGGGTGGTGCGGGTGAGCAGTTGTGTGCCCAGCTGGCGTTCCAGCTGTTTCACCTGGCGTGACAGCACGGTGTGGGACAGGCCTGCCTGGCTGGCGGCGGCACTGAAGCTGCCGAGGTCGACGACCCGGCGAAAGGCCTGCATGGCGTTTAACTGGTCCATCGGCACAGCTCTCCTGAAGCGCCCGGTGGAGCCTTGCAGGCCCCTCCGGGTAGCGGATCAGCGCCGGACCAGCAACACCCCGCTTTCCATGTGATGGGTATACGGGAACTGGTCGAACAGCGCGTAGCGTTCGATACGGTGGGTATCTTGCAGCTGGGCGATGTTCTGCGCCAGTGTCTCGGGGTTGCAGGAGATGTACAGAATCCGCTCGAAGCGCCGGGTCAGCTCGCAGGTGTCCGGGTCCATCCCTGCGCGCGGCGGGTCGACGAACACGGTGCCGAAGTCGTAGCTCTTCAGGTCGATGCCTTCCAGGCGACGGAACGGCCGCACCTCATTCAGCGCCTGGGTCAGCTCTTCCGCCGACAAGCGCACCAAACGCACGTTATCCACAGCGTTCTCGTCGAGGTTGCTCAGCGCGGCATTGACCGAGGTCTTGCTGATTTCGGTCGCCAGCACCTGTCGCACGCGGGTAGCCAGCGGCAGGGTGAAGTTGCCGTTGCCGCAGTACAGCTCCAGCAAATCGTCTTCACGCTCGCCGATGGCGTCGAACGCCCAGCTCAGCATCTTCTGGTTCACAGCACCGTTAGGCTGGGTGAACGCGCCTTCCGGCTGGCGATAGCTGAACACGCGGCCAGCCACGTCGAGTTTTTCCACCGCGTAGTCGCGGCCAATCACCAGGCGTTTGCCTTTGGAGCGGCCAATCACGCTAACACCGAGCGCTTCGGCCAGTTGCCGTGCGGCCAGTTCCCACGCCTCGTCCAACGGGCGGTGGTAGCACAGGGTGATCATGGCATCGCCGGCCAGGGTGGTCAGGAATTCTACCTGGAACAGGCGGTTGCCCAGTTCTTCACTGGCCTGCCAGGCCGCCTTCAGGCGCGGCATCAGCGCATTGATGCGCTGGCTGGCAATGGGGAAATCCTCGATCAGAATCGCCTTGTGCTTCTCGCCCGGGGCGAACATGGCGTAGTGGCGCTGGCCATCCTCGCGCCACAGGCGGAACTCGGCGCGCAGGCGGTAGTGCTCGCGTGGCGAGTCGAAAACAGCAGGCTCCGGCGCGCCGAAGGGCGCCAGCAGCTCGCGCAGCCGGGCCACCTTGGCATCCAGCTGGGTGGCGTAGGAGGAGGGGTCGAAAGCAGCACTCATGCGTTGAACCAGCCCAGCTTGATGACGAACAGGATGGAAAGGATCACCAAGGCCGGGTTCAGGTCGCGGTGGCGGCCGGAGATCAGCTTGACGGCAGTCCAGGAAATGAAGCCGAAGGCGATGCCGTTGGCGATCGAGTAGGTCAGCGGCATGGCCAGGGCAGTCACCACTACCGGTGCGGCTTCGGTAACGTCGTCCCAGTTTATTTCTGCCAGGCCCGAAGCCATCAGCACCGCGACGAACAGCAACGCCGGGGCGGTGGCGAAGGCAGGCACGCTACCGGCCAGCGGAGCGAAGAACAGCGCCAGCAGGAACAGCACGGCAACCACGATGGCGGTTAGGCCAGTGCGGCCACCGGCGCTCACGCCAGCAGCGGACTCGATGTAGCTGGTGGTGGTCGAGGTGCCCAGCAGCGAACCGGCCATGGCGGCGGTGCTGTCGGCGATCAGGGCGCGGCCCATTTTTGGCATGTGGCCGTCCTTGCCCATCAAGCCGGCGCGCTTGGCCACGCCGATGAGGGTGCCGGAGTTGTCGAACAGGTCGACGAACAGGAAGGCGAAGATCACGCTGACCAGGCCTACGTCCAGCGCACCGGCAATGTCCAGTTGCAGGAAGGTCGGTGCCAGCGACGGCGGCATGGAGACGATGCCGCCGAACGGCGTCACGCCCATCACGATCGAGGCGATGGTCACCGCCAGGATGCCGATCAGCACGGCGCCCCGCACTTTCAGCGACTCCAGGCCCACGATCAGGAAGAAGCCCAGGGTAGCGAGGACCGGTGCTGGCTGCTTGAGGTCGCCAAGGCCCACCAGGGTAGCCGGGTTATCGACGACGATGCCAGCATTATGCAGGGCGATCAGCGCCAGGAACAGCCCGATACCGGCGGCAATCGCCGAGCGCAGCGGCAGCGGGATGCTGTTCACGATCCATTCGCGGATGCGGAAGATCGACAGCAGGAAGAACATCACCGCCGACAGGAACACCGCACCCAGCGCCACTTGCCAGGTGTGGCCCATGTGCAGCACCACGGTGTAGGTGAAGAACGCGTTCAGGCCCATGCCCGGCGCCAGGGCGATCGGGTAATTGGCGATCAGGCCCATGGTCACCGAGCCAATGGCTGCGGCCAGGCAGGTGGCGACGAAGATCGCGCCTTTGTCCATGCCGGTCTCGCCGAGGATGCTCGGGTTGACGAACAGGATGTAGGCCATGGCCAGGAAGGTGGTGACGCCCGCGAGAATCTCGGTGCGCACATTAGTGTTGTGTGCTTTTAGTTGAAACAGCCTTTCCAGCATGCCCGCTCCCCAAGGCGCCCCCGGCGCCATGAATGTATCGACCCCATCAGCAAAGCACAGACCGTACCGGTTGCCGTGGTTTTGTGTGGGGAGGAAAAAAGCCGCGCATGATACCAGCATGCTCGGCGGGGGCCTATGGCCGTTGGGAATGGGATTTTCTCAAGCCTGTGCGGCCTCTTCGCGGTTTTACCCGCGAAGAGGCCGCACAGGTTAGCGCTCAGTTGTTATGCAACCGATCCCGCTTGGCCAGTGTTGGGAACAGTCTTATCCACACCCCGGTCACCACCAACGTGCCCACTCCGCCCATCACCACCGCTGGCACTGTGCCAAACCAGTGCGCCGTCACCCCGGATTCGAACTCACCGAGCTGGTTCGAGGCACCAATGAACAACCCGTTCACCGCGCTCACCCGTCCGCGCATTTCATCCGGCGTTTCCAGTTGCACGAAAGCCCCGCGAATCACCATGCTGATCATGTCCGCCGCGCCCAGCACTACCAGCACTGCCAGCGAGAACCAGAACGAGGTCGACAGGCCGAAGGCGATGGTCGCCACGCCGAACACCCCGACTGCCGTGAACATGGTGCGCCCCACATTGCGTTCGAACGGGAAGCGCGCCAGCCATACCGACATCAGCAATGCGCCCACTGCCGGTGCCGAACGCAAAAGGCCGAGGCCCAGCGGGCCGGTCAGCAGGATGTCCTTGGCGAACACCGGCAGCAGCGCGGTGGCACCACCCAGCAGAACGGCAAAAAGGTCCAGCGAGATAGCGCCGAGGATGTCAGGCCGGCTGCGGATGAAGCGAATGCCGGCCAGCAGCGATTCGATGCTGGCCCGCCCGCGCTGCACGACCTGGCCGCGTGCCTGCAGGCTCAGGGTGAGCACGCAGGCGATGGCGTACAGGGCCACGGTGGGGCCATACACCCAGATGCTGCCAAAGGCATACAGGAAGCCGCCCACTGCTGGCGCCACGATGGTTGCTGATTGGGTGGCTGACGCTGACGCCGCCACCGCCCTTGGGAACAGCCCAGGCGGCACCACGTTGGGCAACAGCGCCTGGGTCGCCGGCATTTCGAACGAGCGTGTGGCACCCAGCAGGAAGGCGAGGGCGAAAATGAGTTCTCGGGTGACGTTGTCAGTCGCGCTGCCCACCGCTAGCGCCAGGGCGATCAACCCCTGCAGGCTCTGGCACAGGGCGGCGACTTTGCGCCGGTCATAGCGGTCGGCTACATGCCCGGTGTGCAGCATGAACAGCACCCGTGGTGCAAATTCCACCAGGCCGACCAGGCCCAGGTCCAGCACGTTGCCGGTCAATTGATAGAGGTGCCAGCCAATGGCCACCGTGAGCATCTGGAAGCCGCTGGCGGTAAACACGCGGGCCAGCCAGAACGCCAGGAAAGGGCGGTGGTGACGTAACAACTGCGGTGCGGAATCAGACATCGGAAACCAGGGGCCTCGGCGCAGTAGAGGGGGGCGCAGCGTATCATCTGTTTGTAACAAACGGTTGCTGTTTGCCCGGATCGGCACTTTTTCACACGTAATGAAAGAGGGTGGGGCAACCGGTCACGCGGCAATCAACCACACGGCTTGCCGGGCAATTCGGGACTATGCTTCTTAGCATTCGTTGATCTGGATCAATCGTTCCAGATTCAACGAATAGGCCCTTTGGGCCGGAATCCCTGCGATCGAACAGAACAATTCCAACACGCCGTACTCGACCCAGTGGGGGCAGTGGGCGACTGGGGCCACAAGCCCGGACGCCGGATTATCTGAAGAGGAAGCACCATGTTCGGAATAGAGGCCCTAGAGCTCGCCCGAATGCAGTTTGCCTTTACCGTGTCGTTCCACATCCTGTTCCCGGCCATCACCATTGGCCTGGCGAGCTACCTGGCAGTCCTCGAAGGCCTCTGGCTGCGGACCCACAACCAGGTCTACCGTGACCTCTATCACTTCTGGTCGAAAATTTTCGCCGTCAACTTCGGCATGGGCGTGGTCTCGGGCCTGGTCATGGCCTACCAGTTCGGTACCAACTGGAGCCGCTTCTCCGAGTTCGCCGGCGCCGTCACCGGGCCATTGCTGACCTACGAAGTGCTGACTGCCTTCTTCCTCGAAGCGGGCTTCCTCGGCGTCATGCTGTTCGGCTGGAACCGTGTAGGCCGCGGCTTGCACTTTTTCTCCACCTGCATGGTGGCACTGGGCACGCTGGTATCCACCTTCTGGATTCTCGCCTCCAACAGCTGGATGCAAACCCCGCAAGGCCACGAGATCATCGATGGCCGGGTGGTGCCGGTGGACTGGTTTGCGGTGGTGTTCAACCCCTCGTTCCCCTACCGCCTGATGCACATGGCCACTGCTGCGTTCGTCTCCACGGCGTTCTTCGTTGGCGCCTCGGCGGCCTGGCACCTGCTACGCGGGCGTGACAACCCGGCGGTGCGCAAGATGCTGTCGATGGCCATGTGGATGGCGCTGATCGTCGCCCCGATCCAGGCAGTGATCGGCGACTTCCATGGCCTGAACACGCTCAAGCACCAGCCGGTGAAAATCGCTGCCATCGAAGGCCACTGGGAGAACGTGCCCGGCGAGCCGACCCCGTTGATTCTGTTCGGCATCCCCGACATGAAGGCCGAAACGACGCACTTCAAACTGGAAATCCCGGCGCTCGGCAGCCTGATCCTCACCCACAGCCTGGACAAGCAGGTGCCGGCGATGAAGGAATTCCCGCCTGAGGACAGGCCCAACTCGACCATCGTCTTCTGGTCGTTCCGCATCATGGTCGGGCTTGGCTTGCTGATGATCTTCGTCGGCCTGTGGAGCCTGTGGCTGCGCAAGCGCGGCACGCTCTACACCTCGCGCCCGTTCCTGTACCTGGCGCTATGGATGGGGCCTTCCGGGCTGATCGCCTTGCTGGCCGGCTGGTTCACCACCGAAATTGGGCGCCAGCCCTGGGTGGTGTATGGCCTGATGCGCACGGCGGATGGTGTGTCCAACCACAGTTATGCACAGCTCGGCTTCACCCTGGTGGCGTTCGTGGTGGTGTACTTCGCCCTGTTCGGTACCGGCCTTGGCTACATGATGCGCCTGGTGCGCAAAGGACCGCAGACCGGCGAAGGTGACGAACACACACCGGGCGGCCCTGGCCAGAAACGTACGCCGGCGCGGCCGCTGTCTGCCGCCGATGATGGCCATGAGGCCAAGACTGCCAGCCTGAGCAAGGAGGACTGAGCCATGGGTATCGACCTTCCGCTGATCTGGGCGGTGATCATCATCTTCGGCGTCATGATGTACGTGGTGATGGACGGCTTCGACCTGGGTATCGGCATGCTCTTCCCCTTCGTCAAGGGCGAGCAGGACCGCGATGTAATGATGAACACCGTCGCCCCGGTGTGGGACGGCAACGAAACCTGGTTGATCCTGGGTGGTGCGGGGCTGTTCGGGGCGTTCCCGATGGCCTATGCCGTGGTGCTCGAAGCCCTGTACCTGCCGTTGATCCTGATGCTGATCGGGCTGATCTTCCGCGGCGTGGCCTTCGAGTTCCGCTTCAAGGCCAAGGCCGACAAGCGCCACATCTGGGACAAGGCGTTCATCTGGGGGTCCCTGGTTGCCACCTTCTTCCAGGGTGTGGCCCTGGGTGCCTTCCTCGAAGGCTTCAAGGTGGTCGACCGCCATTTTGCCGGTGGCACCCTCGATTGGCTTACCCCGTTCAGCCTGTTCTGTGGCTTGGGGCTGATCGTGGCCTACACGCTGTTGGGTTGTACCTGGCTGATCATGAAGACCGAAGGGCCGCTGCAACAGAAGATGCACGACATGGCCCGGCCGCTGGCGCTGGTGTTGCTGGTGGTGATCGGTATCGTCAGCCTGTGGACACCCATCGCTTATCCACAGATCGCCGACCGCTGGTTCAGCATGCCTAACCTGATCTGGTTCATGCCGGTACCGCTGCTGGTGCTGGTGACCTTCTACGGGTTGCTCAAGGCGGTGGCACGCAACGCGCACTACACGCCGTTCCTGCTCACCCTGGTGCTGATCTTCCTTGGCTACAGCGGCCTGGGCATCAGCCTGTGGCCGAACATCATCCCGCCGTCGATCTCGATCTGGGATGCTGCGGCGCCACCGCAAAGCCAGGGCTTCATGCTGGTGGGCACGTTATTCATCCTGCCGTTCATCCTTATGTACACCTTCTGGAGCTACTACGTGTTCCGCGGCAAGGTGACCCATGAAGACGGCTATCACTAGGAGGACCGCATGATGACCGGCAAACATGGCTTGGAAGAGAAGAAACCGCTGTGGCAGCGGCTGGGTTGGCTGTTGCTGATCTGGGCGATGAGCGTGGCGGCGTTGGGTGTGGCGGCGTGGGTGATGCGGCTGTTCATGGGGGCTGCGGGCCTTACCACCCACTGAGGTTGCGGGGAGAACTGTGGGAGCGGCGCCTTTACTTACGGGCTTTCAGGATGACGAACTTTGGCGTCGCTGCCACCTGCTCCACCCCCCGGAACAACCGCGCCAGCTTGCTGTGATAGCCCAAGTGCCGGTTACCCACGATGTACAGCGCCCCACCCACCACCAGCGCCTCACGCGCCTGCTGGAACATGCGCCAGGCCAGGAAATCCCCCACCACCTGCTGCTGGTGGAACGGCGGGTTGCACAGCACCACGTCCAGCGACTGCTTCTCCACCCCGGCCAACCCATCGGCTGCGACGAAGGTCGCCGGGCGTTCACCCAGTGCAGCCTGCCAGTTCTCCCGCGCCGATTGCACTGCCATGTACGACTCGTCGACCAGCGTGTACTGGGCATCCGGGTTGGCCAATGCACTGGCAATCGCCAGCACGCCATTACCGCAGCCCAGGTCTGCTACCCTCGCGTTGCCCAGGTCACGTGGCAGATGCGGCAGGAATGCCCGGGTGCCGATATCCAGCCCTTCACGGCAGAACACGTTGGCGTGGTTCACCAGCTCCAGCGCAGGCGCTTCAAGGCGATAGCGGCTAGGGTAGGGCGAGCGGGCGGTCGGTAGTTCGGCCACCGTTGCCGTCAGCAAGCGCGCCTTTTTCTGCGCCAGCGAGGCCTGCACCGGGCCGATGTACTTCTCCATCAGGTCACCGGCCGCGCGCGGCAAGTGCTTGATCATTGCCCCGGCAATCACCTGCGCCCCTGGCGCCAGGTGGCCTTGCAGGCGAATCAGTTGCTCTTCGAGCAGCGCCAGGGTTTTTGGCACGCGCACCAGCACCCGGTCGAACGGGCCTTGCCAGTGTTCACTGGCCGGTACGAACGGCACGCTGTCGAACGGCAAGCCATTGCGCGCCAGGTTCTTTTCCAGGGCCAGATGCGCCAGGTGCGAATCGCCACTGCTGACTACCTGCAGCTGGCCCGCCAGGCTGGCGGCCAAGGCACCGAAGCTGTCATTGAGCACCAGCACCCGGCAGCTGGCGTCGGGAGCCTGTTCGTGCAGTTGCGCAAGCAGGTACTCGTCGGCGGCGTCGAAAGCCTGCAGCGGGTCGTTGGCCTGCTCCGGCTGGCGGATCAGGTCGAGTTCGGCGTAGGGGGTGGTCAACAGGGGCATGGCGTCTGGCTCGGGTATGAAACTGCCCGTTGCGGTTCGCTCCGGGCTTTGCCAGGCGATTCTACAGGGCTTTGCCCTTGTAGGTCAGATCCAGCCACGCATGGCTGCGATGGCGATGGCACCGGCTTTGTTTGCTGCGTTGGTTTTGGTGATCACGCTGCGGATATGAAAGTTAACCGTGCTTTGCGACAGCGATAGAATGCAGGCCACGTCGGCAGCGGTCTTGCCGGCGGCTGACCATTTCAGCACTTCCAGTTCCCGATCGCTCATTTTGGGTTGGGGGGGGCACAGTGCGTTCAGGTGGTGCTCGCCCAGTACGGCGTGAAGGGTGTGGCACAGCCACTGCACGCTGCCGGCTTTGCCGTAGAGTTCGGTAATGTCGATGTTGCCGGCGGGTCTGGCTACGCTGATCTGGCTCTCGTTGTGCTGTAAGTCGTAGAGCGACTGCGTCCAGCCATGACGCAGGCCATGTTGGCAAGCCTCTTCACGAAACTGAGGGGCTTCGCGGTACAGTTCTTCGGTCCAAAGCACTGGCATCGTCGAGCTGTGGCTCACGTTTGCGGCGGGGTCCTGTTTGTAGAACTCGTCGCGCTGATAGCGCTCGATCCATTCATCCGGATAATTGCTGTAGAGGTAAACCCTGGGTGTCTGCGTGGCGATCTGAATGCGAATGTTCAGCCCAAGGTATTCCATACCCAAGTCCTGAGCCAAGTGCACAGCGATGTCGAACAACTTCCTTGGGCGTCGCTCGCTGACGAACACATGCAGGTGTTCGGGTCTCCAATGAAGCATTTGAAGCTCCTCCTTGGGTGCCAGGATCCAATCCGTTTGAGTACCCGGATGATTGTAGGAAAAGTCCTACCACCTTGTTGGGATTTTTTTGTTATAGCGATCAGGAATTTCTGAGAGTTCGGCACGATCGCCCTTGATGAGGCCCTACAAAGCGGTGGTTTTTATCCGGGCCACTTTAAGCGACACTGTGCACTCGCCAACCCTGGAGCCCGATATGACCGCAAGCGCCGAAAAATTCACCCGCCAGACCCTGCTCGATGTTCAGCCGTTGACGCCGAACCTCTTCAGCCTGCGGGTTACGCGCGATGCGGGGTTCCGCTTCCGTTCCGGCCAGTTTGCCCGCCTGGGCGTGACCAAGGCCGATGGCAGCGTGGTATGGCGCGCCTACTCCATGGTCAGCGCACCGCATGACGAGCACCTCGACTTCTTCTCCATCGTTGTGCCGGGCGGTGAATTCACCAGCGAGCTGAGCCGGTTGGGTGCAGGCGACACCCTGCTGATCGATCGCCAGGCCTTCGGTTTCCTCACCCTCGACCGCTTTGTCGGGGGGCGTGACTTGTGGCTGTTGGCCACGGGCACGGGTATTGCGCCATTCATGTCGATTCTGCAGGACTTCGAGGCCTGGGAACGTTTCGACAGCATTAAGTTGGTGTACTCGGTGCGCGAAGCGAAAGAGCTGGCTTATGTGGATGAAATCGCCGGGCTGGAGCAGCGCGACTACCTGGCCGAGTTTGCTGGCAAGTTGCAGTTCATTCCGGTGGTGACCCGTGAGCAGCACCCGGGTGCGTTGAACCAGCGTATTACCACGCTGATCGAGAATGGCGAGCTGGAGAAGGCCGCAGGGCTGGAGCTGTCACCGGAGCATTCGCGGGTGATGCTGTGTGGCAACCCGGAGATGATCGACGAGACGCGCAAGGTGCTGAAGGCGCGTGACCTGCAACTGAGCCTGAGCAAGCGCCCGGGGCAGGTGGCGGTAGAGAATTACTGGTAATGCCAAGGGGGCTGCCAAGCAGCCCCGGCTATCTCAAGGCAACCGGTTCTGGTTCTGTGTCTTGAGCAAATCGCGAATCTCGGTCAGCAGCGTTTCTTCGGCCGTTGGCACTGGCGGAACAGTCGGTGCCACGGCTTCTTCACGCTTGAGCCGGTTGATTGCCTTCACCCCCATAAAGATGGCAAAGGCCACGATCAGGAAGTCGATCACGGTCTGGATGAACTTGCCATACGCCAGCACCACCGCCGGTATATCACCTTCGGCAGCCTTCAGGGTAATGGCCAGGTCGCTGAAGTCCACACCTCCGATCAACAGGCCCAGTGGCGGCATGACCACGTCTCCGACAAAGGACGAGACGATCTTGCCGAAGGCCGCGCCGATGATGATACCCACCGCCATGTCGACGACATTGCCTTTGACCGCGAAGGCCTTGAACTCACTGATCATGCCCATGTTTGGTTCCTTGTAACAAAAGGTAAGGTTAACGCAGTGTAAGCCACTAAAACGCTTCATGCGTGGTGTTCAGGCCTACTGACTGCAGTTGGAACGAATAGTTTTGTCGCATCCCGAAGCGTTCGAGACACGTTCGGCTCGGCTATCATGGCGGTTTTTTCCAGGAGACCCCACCCATGGCCAAGGCCAAGCGCTTGTATGGCTGCACCGAGTGCGGCGCGACCTTCCCCAAATGGGCAGGCCAGTGTGGCGAATGCGGGGCCTGGAACACCCTGGTCGAAACCATGATCGAGAGCGGCGGCGCGGCGGCGCCCAGCAGCGGCCGCGCCGGCTGGACCGGGCAACAGGCACAGATCAAGACCTTGGCCGAAGTCAGCGTCGAGGAAATCCCGCGCTTTACCACCAGCAGCACTGAACTGGACCGCGTGCTGGGAGGAGGCCTGGTGGATGGCTCGGTGGTGCTTATTGGTGGCGACCCCGGCATCGGCAAGTCGACCATTCTGCTGCAGACGTTATGCAACATCGCCGTAGGCATGCCGGCACTGTATGTGACGGGTGAGGAATCGCAGCAGCAGGTGGCCATGCGCTCACGGCGCCTGGGCTTGCCCCAGGACCAGCTCAAGGTGATGACAGAAACCTGCATCGAGACCATCATCGCCACAGCACGTGTCGAGAAGCCACGGGTGATGGTGATCGACTCGATCCAGACCATCTTCACCGAACAGTTGCAATCAGCGCCCGGTGGCGTGGCCCAGGTGCGTGAAAGTACGGCGCTGCTGGTGCGTTACGCCAAGCAAAGCGGCACGGCCATCTTCTTGGTCGGCCATGTGACCAAGGAAGGCTCGCTGGCCGGCCCGCGGGTACTGGAGCACATGGTCGACACCGTGCTGTATTTCGAGGGTGAGTCCGATGGCCGCCTGCGCTTGCTGCGGGCGGTGAAGAACCGCTTTGGCGCGGTCAACGAACTGGGTGTGTTCGGCATGACCGACCGTGGTCTTAAAGAAGTCTCCAACCCTTCGGCGATTTTCCTCAACCGCACCCAGGAGGAAGTACCGGGCAGCGTGGTCATGGCGACTTGGGAGGGCACCCGGCCGATGCTGGTCGAGGTGCAGGCACTGGTCGACGACAGCCACCTGGCCAACCCTCGGCGGGTGACCCTGGGCCTGGACCAGAACCGTCTGGCCATGTTGTTGGCGGTGTTGCACCGCCACGGCGGGATTCCGACCCACGATCAGGACGTGTTCCTCAACGTGGTGGGCGGGGTGAAGGTGCTGGAGACTGCCTCGGACCTGGCGCTGCTGGCGGCGGTGATGTCCAGCTTGCGCAACCGGCCACTCGCCCATGGGCTGCTGGTGTTTGGCGAGATTGGCTTGTCGGGCGAGGTGCGGCCTGTGCCCAGCGGTCAGGAGCGGTTGAAGGAGGCGGCCAAGCACGGTTTCAAGCGTGCCATCGTGCCCAAGGGCAATGCGCCGAAAGAACCGCCAGCGGGGTTGCAGGTGATTGCCGTGACTCGGCTGGAGCAGGCTCTGGATGCACTGTTCGAGTAATTACTAGCCTGTACCGACCTCTTCGCGGGCACAGGCAAACGAAAAAGGGGCCGACGATGCGCGTCGGCCCCTCCACTTCACCACTCAGTCAGCAGTCAATGCTCGGCAACCGCCGCCCGCCTGACGGTTTCATTGCCATGCTCATCCACCTCCAGCATCGGTACCTCATTGCCTTCAGCGTCGAACAGCTTGCCATCCTTGAAGTAGTCACCATCACGCAACGCAGAAATGTCCGAGTACTGGATGGTGCGCTCGTAGGCCGCAGCGAACACCGACTGGTTTTCCGAGTTGCCGGTGGTGAAGTGGTTGAAGATCAGGTTCAGCAAGATGGCCATGATCGCCGCCGAGCTGATGCCCGAGTGGAAGATGGTCTCGAACCAGTTCGGGAAGTGGTGGTAGAAGGTCGGCGCGGCAATCGGGATCATGCCGAAGCCCAGCGAGGCCGCGACGATGATCAGGTTGACGTTATTCTTGTAGCTGACCTTCGACAGGGTGCGAATACCACTGGCTGCCACGGTGCCGAACAGCACGATGCCCGCGCCGCCCAGTACCGGTGTAGGTACTGCGGCAATCACCCGGCCCATGATCGGCAGCAGGCCGAGCACCACCAGGATCACACCACCGGTAGCTACCACATAGCGGCTCTTGACCCCGGTCACGGCCACCAGGCCAACGTTCTGGGCGAACGCGCTCTGGGTGAACGAGCCGAAGATTGGCGCCAGGATGCTCGATGCCATGTCGGCGCGCAGGCCATTGCCCAGCCGCTTGGAGTCGACCTTGGTATCGATGATCTCACCCACGGCAAGGATGTCGGCCGAGGTTTCCACCAGGGTTACCATGATCACGATGCACATCGACAGGATCGCGGCGATGTGGAATTCCGGCATGCCGAAATGGAACGGCGTAGGGAAGGCAAACATCGGGCCTTCGGTGACCTTGCTGAATTCGGCCATGCCCAGCGCCCAGGCGATCAGCGTGCCGACCACCATGGCCAGCAGGATCGACAGGCGCGAGATGGCCGCGCTGCCCAGCTTGCTCAGCAGCAGCACGATGGCAAAGGTGAGCCCGGCCAGGCCGATGTTGGCAACGCTGCCGAATTCTGGCGAGGCGCTGTTGCCCCCCATTACCCAGCGTGCGGCCACCGGCATCAGGGTCAGGCCGATGGTGGTGATGACGATACCGGTCACCAGTGGCGGGAAGAACTTGGTGATGCGCGAGAACACCGGCGTGATCAGAAAGCCGATCAGCGATGCAGCCATGACCGCGCCAAGCACGCCCGGCAAGCCACCGCCACCCTCGCTGCTGAGGATCGCGCCCATGGTCGCCACACCGGCGAACGACACGCCCTGCACCAGCGGCAACTGGCAGCCGAAAAACGGCAGCCCCAAGGTCTGTAGCAGGGTGGCCAGGCCACCGGCAAACAGCGAGGCCGCGATCAGCATGCCGATTTCGGCACCGTTCAGGCCAGCGGCCTGCCCCAGGATCAGGGGTACCGCGACGATCCCCCCGTACATGGTCAACACATGCTGCAGACCATAGGCCAGGTTGGCACCAAGCCCGAGGTTTTCATCCTCGGGGCGCTTGGTGGGAGACGTGCTAGGGGACGTAGTCATGGAGCAGGCTCTCTGTTTATTGTTGTGTCGCTACTGTAGACATTTCCTACAAATGATTGCCACAAGAATTGTATACAATATTTTGATCGGAGCGCGTACACGAGCGACCGCAGGGTGTACGAAAACCCAATGCAGAAGGCGTACCAACTCATTGAAAGCGGTGCTAGAGGGGTGTGTACAAAGTTCTGCTACCCAGGCTTAAAGCTGTCTGAGTAGACAGGAAACATCAGGTGGGAAAGCTATTAGCTAGCTAAGAGATTTCATTATTCGATGAGTTCGCGCAGCTCACGCATCATTTCGGTGCTGTCAGCCACGTTCAATTCCACAAGACGGTGCAAATGGGTCATCGAATCGACGTCGATGTAGAGGCAGATGAAGCCCAGGCGATCGGGTTCTTCGTGGCGCAGCTCGACCTGCATCTGCACCTCGGTCACTTCATCGTTGAGCAGGATGTGCGCTTCGAAGTCCTGGGTCAGGTCGGCATCCCACGGTTGCGGGCATTCGACCAGCAGCCCTTTGAGGGACAGGTCGAGCAGTTTCACCTCCCAGCAGCGTTCGCCCTGGCACAGCCGGGTAGGGGCGTCGAACTGGATACGCTGGAAGCGGCGGCGTTCGTCGTGATCGCTCATGGCATGGGTCCTCGGGTAGGTCCTAAGGTGACATCCTGACTATTGTTAGCGTGGTATGTGCATCAGGTACCGCAATCTGGCCGCAGAGGCTCTAGACCAAAGCAAGTGTGGCAATGCGCGATGACAGGCCCTAGACTCGGTGGGCGGTCTTTCCAATCCACCAGCTGGAAGCAAACCATGAACAACAATAATAGCCTGCTACGCCACATTCCGTGGCTGGCGCTGGCAGTCATAGGGGCCTGCGCGCTGGGTGTGGTTGCCCTGCGTCGCGGTGAGGCAATCAACGCCTTGTGGATCGTGGTCGCGGCAGTGGCCATCTACCTGGTTGCCTACCGTTACTACAGCCTGTTCATCGCCACTAAGGTGATGCAACTCGACCCGCGGCGGGCCACGCCGGCGGTGCTCAACAACGACGGCCTGGACTACGTCCCGACCAACAAACACATTCTGTTCGGTCACCACTTCGCCGCCATCGCTGGCGCAGGCCCCCTGGTCGGCCCGGTGCTTGCCGCGCAAATGGGCTACTTGCCCGGCACGCTGTGGCTGATTGCCGGTGTGGTGCTGGCCGGTGCGGTGCAGGACTTCATGGTCCTGTTCCTGTCTACCCGCCGCAACGGCCGCTCGCTGGGCGACATGGTGCGCGAGGAGATGGGCCGCATTCCGGGCACCATTGCCCTGTTTGGCTGCTTCCTGATCATGATCATCATCCTGGCGGTGCTGGCGCTGATCGTGGTCAAGGCCCTGGCCGAAAGCCCGTGGGGCATGTTCACGGTGATGGCCACCATCCCGATCGCGATGTTCATGGGCATCTACATGCGCTACATCCGCCCGGGCCGCATCGGCGAAATCTCGGTGGTCGGTGTGGTATTGCTGCTGGCCTCGATCTGGCTGGGCGGTGTAATCGCTGCGGACCCGGTGTGGGGCCCGGCCTTCACCTTCACCGGCGTGCAGATCACCTGGATGCTGGTGGGCTACGGCTTCGTTGCCGCCGTGCTGCCGGTATGGCTGGTGCTGGCGCCGCGTGACTACCTGTCCACCTTCCTCAAGATCGGCACTATCGTTGGCCTGGCCATCGGTATCCTGATCATCGCGCCCGAGCTGAAAATGCCGGCGCTGACCCAGTTCACCGACGGCACCGGCCCGGTGTGGAAGGGCACCCTGTTCCCGTTCCTGTTCATCACCATCGCCTGCGGTGCGGTGTCCGGCTTCCATGCGCTGATCTCCTCGGGAACAACGCCCAAGCTGCTGGACAACGAAACCAACGCCCGCTACATCGGCTACGGCGGTATGCTGATGGAGTCGTTCGTCGCCATCATGGCCATGGTCGCCGCTTCGGTGATCGAGCCGGGTGTGTACTTCGCCATGAACAGCCCGGCCGCCGTGGTCGGTGCAGACGTGGCATCGGTGGCGCAGACGGTCAGCAGCTGGGGCTTCCTGATTACGCCTGAGCAGCTTGAAGCCGTCGCCCGTGACATCGGCGAGCACACCATCCTGGCCCGTGCCGGCGGTGCGCCTACCCTGGCGGTCGGTATCGCGCAGATCTTGCACCAGGTGTTGCCGGGTGAGAACACCATGGCCTTCTGGTACCACTTCGCGATCCTGTTCGAGGCGCTGTTCATCCTCACCGCGGTGGACGCCGGTACCCGTGCCGGTCGCTTCATGCTGCAAGACCTGCTGGGCAGCTTCGTGCCGGCCCTCAAACGCACCGAATCGTGGGGGGCCAACCTGCTCGCTACCGCAGGTTGCGTGGCACTCTGGGGCTATCTGCTGTACCAAGGTGTGATCGACCCGCTGGGCGGCATCAACACCCTGTGGCCGCTGTTCGGCATCTCCAACCAGATGCTGGCCGGTATCGCCCTGATGCTCGGTACCGTGGTGCTGATCAAGATGAAGCGTCAGCGCTACATCTGGGTCACCCTGGTGCCGGCGGTCTGGCTGCTGATCTGCACCACGGCTGCAGGCCTGATCAAGCTGTTCGACCCGAACCCGGCAGTTGGCTTCCTGGCCCTGGCCAAGAAATACAGCACCGCGCTGGACGCCGGCCAGGTACTGGCCCCGGCCAAGGACATCGGGCAGATGCAGCATGTGATCTTCAACGCCTACACCAACGCGGGCCTGACGATTCTGTTCCTGCTGGTGGTGTTCAGCATCCTGTTCTTCGCCATCAAGGTTGGCTATGCCGCCCTGGGCCGCAAGGAGCGTACCGACAAGGAAACCCCGTTCCAGGCACTGCCTGACGCGTAATCGAGAGGAATGCAGTCATGTTCAACGACCTGGGTCGACTGGGTAAATACCTGGGGCAGGCAGCCCGCCTGATGGTCGGCATGCCCGACTACGACAACTATGTCGAGCACATGCAGAAGACGCACCCGGACAAGCCGGTGATGACGTACGAGGAATTTTTCCGCGAACGTCAGGAAGCGCGTTACGGTGGCAAGTCCGGGCCCAAGTGCTGTTGAGCCTGCGACACGTGTGAACCTGTGGGAGCCTGGGTAACCGGCTCCCACAGTCATTTCAGATTCAGGAGATTTACTGCGTGCAGACGCCTATTCCCGTAACCGTGCTCACTGGCTTCCTCGGTGCCGGCAAGACCACCTTGCTCAAGCACATGCTCAAGGCCGAGCACGGCCTGAAACTCGCCGTGATCGAAAACGAGTTCAGCGAGGCTGGCATTGACAGCCAACTGCTGGGCGACGAACCGGTGCAGGTGATGACCCTGGCCAACGGCTGCGTATGCTGCAGCATCCACGGCGACCTCACGCGCGCGCTGTACCTGCTGCTTGAACGCCTGGACGCAGGCGAAATCGCCTTCGACCGCCTGGTAATCGAATGCACAGGCCTGGCCGATCCGGCGCCGGTGGCGCAAACCTTTTTCATCGACGAGGAACTGCGTGAGCGCTACATCCTCGACGGCATCATCACCCTGGTAGACGCGGCTCATGCGGAACTGCACCTGACCCAAACCATTGCCCAGGCCCAGGTCGGCTTTGCCGATCGCTTGCTGTTGAGCAAGACCGACCTGGTCGGGGCGGCTGCGGTAGAAGCCCTGCGCGAACGCCTGGCCCGCATCAATGGTCGTGCCGCAATCCGAGTGGTCGAACACGGTCGCATCGACCTGGCTGAGCTACTGGATGTGCGTGGATTCAACCTCAACCCCGACCTGGGTGCGAACCTGAAACCCACCCTGCGCCCGGTGCTCAAGCCTGCTATATCGGACCGTATCTCCACGCTGGTGCTGCGCACGGAAACCGCGCTGGATATCGACCGCCTCAGCGACTTCATGAACGAACTGCTGGAAACCCACGGCAAGCAGCTGTTGCGCTACAAAGGCGTGCTGAACATTGCCGGCGAGGACCGCAAGCTGGTGTTCCAGGGCGTGCTCAAGCTCTACGGCTTTGACTGGGACGCCGAGTGGGCCGAAGGCGAGGCTCGTGAGAGCGTGATGGTGTTCATCGCCGATGAATTGCCCGAGGCTACGATTCGGGCTGGCTTCGAGGCGTTGGCTGCGGGCTGAGCCGGCGCGGCGTTTGCGCCGCGAACCACTGCGGCCATGAGCTGCGGTGGCGGGTTTCGACTTCGATGCAGGGGATCAGGCGCTCTGTGAGCACTGCAGTTTGCCGCACGGCTTTGGCCGTGCGGTACTTGATGCTGTGTATGCATTCACGGTCGCCGAACTCGCAGCGGTTCAGTGCGGTACCGCCGCAGGGGCCGTTGGCCAGGCCCTTGGGGCATGTTTCCGGGCAGATGTACAACGTGTCTTCCAGGCGGCAGCGGCCACAGGTGTCGCAGCCCACCAATGGCCGTTTCACTGCGCGCTCCACCTTGTGCAACACCTGTGCGCCAACGGGCGTGGACCACAGCCGCTGGCGCACCGCCCAGCCAAATGCCTTGCTCAGGCTATTGCGACGGCTGAACAGCAATGAATGCATGCCGTGCATCAGGTGATAGCGCGCTTTTTCTTTGAGCGAAGCATCGACCCTTGACTCGCCCTGGCGCCAACCCGCCTGCGGCGGATGGAAGGTGACTGCCGGCAGGCCGGGCATCTGCCAGCTGGCGCGCCACGCCGGCGCCCATTGATCCAGGGTGTGGATCCGGGCTTGCCAGTGTTCGATGCGGGCCTCAAGGGCCAGCAGTTGTTTGAGTTCGTGAACCCCTGACAGGTGTACGCCGGCGTAACCCATCAGCTTCACGCCGATGATCTGCAAGGCCAGGCGGTCAACGCTGCGTGCCTGGGCAAAGGCCTTGGACTGCACGGTCTCCGCTTCGAGCATGTCGCGCATGGACGGTGTGACGGTAACACCAGCCACGTGGTCGAGCATCGCAGCGCGCCCGTGGGTAAGGCTCATCAGGCACGCCAGCATGGGCTTGGGCGTGGCCTGGCGGCGCATCCAGTGCATGGCTTCCTGGTGTTTATCCCCATCGAACCCCAGTTGCAGGGTGAGGAAGTCGGCGCCTGCGGCCAGCTTTTTCTCGGCCTTGAAATACTGGGCGCCGCCTTCTTCCTCGTGGTACTTGAACGGGTTCAGTGCAGCGCCCAGCAGCCAGTGTGGGCAAGCCTGGCGAGCGATTTGCAGGGCGGCGACCGACTCCAGATAACGCACCGGGCGCTGGCCAGGCTCGTGGCCGGGCAGGCGGTCGCCGGTCAGCAGTAACAGCTGGTCGAGGCCGTCGGCGTCCATGCGTTGCAACTGGGCGAGCAGGTGGTGGCGTTCGCGGTCCTTGCCGGAAAAGTGCGGCAGGGCAGGCACCGGGTTGCTGAACGAGGCGAGGGCGTCCAGCGGCGACATGTCCAGCGGGCTGCCAACACGGTCGCCGATGGCCACGGTCATCGGCCAGCCACACAGGTGCGCACGGGCCATGATCGCTTCCATGGCGGCGAAGCGTTCTGCGGAAGGCTTGGGGACGAATTCCATCACGCAGACGAAATTCTGTTCGCGCAGCGCGGTTTTCAGCAGGCTCATGTGGCCGGGTACCTGGTGTGGTCAGGGTGCCATTGTGCGGCACAAGGCGGACCGGGTCATGTCCGGATGCGCAGGATGGTGCTCTGATTGAGACATGAACATGATCATGAAGAAATCTTGAGTTCATCTCAAATTTAATGAGTTTGTCTCAACGGTCCGAGAACCGGAAAATCCCCTCAATCATTTATGCATGCTGAAGGGACAAGACATGGCACTGGCACACAACCTGGGCTTTCCACACACCGGCTGCGACCATGAGCTGTGGCAGGTGCAGAAAGACGCCGGCATTGAACTGCTGCCAGTCGGCGACATTGCCTGGTACGGCCAGGTGTTGGCCGGTGACCACCAGCAGTTTGCCCCGAACTGGGAACAGCTTTTCGAGGCAGTAGCCCAAGCCACAGCCCTTGGCCATGCGGTCAAGCCGGTGTTGCTGGGCCCGTTGAGCTACCTGTGGCAGGCCAAAGCCAAGGCCGGTGATGTCGACAAGCTGGAGCTGCTCGACAGCCTGCTGCCACTGTATGACCAAGCTCTCAACCGCCTGGCTGCCCTGGGCGTTGAATGGGTGCAGATCGACGAACCGATCCTCGCCCTTGAGTTGCCGCAAGATTGGAAAAACGCCTACGAGCGCGGCTACAACATTCTTCAGCGCGCACCTTTGAAGAAGTTGATCGCCACTTACGCGGGTGGCCTTGAAGGCAACCTTGGCCTGGCCGCGAACCTGCCGGTCGATGGCTTGCACATCGACCTGGTGCAGGCGCCCGACCAGTACACCGCCATGCTCGACCGCCTTCCGGCCTACAAGGTGCTGTCGCTGGGCCTGGTCGACGGCCGCAATGCTTCGCCGTGCGACCTGGAAAAGACCTTGGACCTGCTGCGCGATGCCCACGAGCGTCTGGGTGAGCGGCTGTGGGTGGCGCCATCTTGCGCGTTGCTGCACAGCCCAGTGGACCTGGCTGTGCAGAAGTGCCAGGAAGTGGCTGTACTGGTCAGGGCCCTGAATAACGCGCTGAAACAGGTCGCTATCGCCGCTTGATCCTCAATCCCCCTAGAATGTACTCCGATTCAAATCGACAGGGAGTGATGCGATGAGAGTTCTGGTGGTCGGCGCCAGCAAGGGCCTGTTCAACTCAGGCTGTGATCAACGTTCGATCGCCAGCGCCACCCCTTGCCCACCGCCAATGCACAAGGTGGCCAGGCCTTTCTTCGCATCCCGCTTGATCATCTCGTGCAACAGGGTCACCAGCACCCGGCAGCCGGATGCACCAATCGGGTGGCCCAACGCAATCGCCCCGCCATTCACGTTGACCCGTGCCGCATCCCATTCCAGTGCCTTGCCCACCGCCAGCGCCTGTGCGGCAAACGCTTCGTTGGCTTCGATCAGGTCCAGTTCGGCCAACTGCCAGCCGGCCTTTTCCAGGCAACGTTGGGTCGCGGAAACCGGCCCGATACCCATGATTGCAGGGTCTACGCCGGCACTGGCATAGGCTGCGATCTTCGCCAGTACCGGCAGCCCAAGGGCCTTGGCCTTGGCGGCGCTCATCAGCAGCACGGCGGCTGCCCCGTCATTCAGGCTGGAGGCGTTGCCCGCAGTGACGCTGCCGTCTTTCTTGAACGCAGGGCGCAGTTTGGCCAGGGATTCAGCGGTGGTGTCCGGGCGTGGCTGTTCGTCGCGCGCAAACACTTTGGGCTCACCCTTTTTCTGCGGCATCACAATCGGCGTGATTTCGTCATCGAAACGCCCGGCCTCGATAGCCGTCACCGCCTTGCGCTGCGATTCTGCGGCAAAGGCGTCCTGCTGCTCTCGGCTCAGGCTGTACGTGTCCACAAGGTTCTCGGCGGTGATCCCCATGTGGTAGTCGTTGAAGGCATCCCACAAGCCGTCGGTGATCATGCTGTCGATCAGCTGGCCATGGCCCATGCGCTGGCCGGTACGTGCCGAAGGCATCACGTAAGGGGCAAGGCTCATGTTTTCCTGGCCGCCGGCAATCACCACCTCGGCGTCACCGCAGCGAATGGCCTGGGCCGCCAGGTGCAGGGCCTTGAGGCCCGAGCCGCAGACCTTGTTCAGGGTCAGTGCCGGAACACTGTAGGGCAGGCCGGCCTTGATCGCGGCCTGGCGCGCCGGGTTCTGCCCGGCACCTGCGGTGAGTACCTGGCCAAGGATCACTTCGTCGACCTGCGCCGGGTCCAGCCCGGTCTGTTCCAGCAGGCGCTTGATCACGGCGGCACCGAGGTCGACCGCAGGCACCGTAGCCAGGGCGCCCTGGAAGCTGCCGATGGCGGTACGGGTTGCGGCGACAATGACCACGTCGTTCATGTTGTTGTTCTCCGTGCGATGGGCGTAATGCCCAAGCATCGGTGGCTTTGGCTTATTTGTTAAGTTTGTTTTTCTTTCTGATTGATGTGAAAAGCAAATCAATGAGCACCAGGCGCGCTATCCAACTAAGCTGTTTCCCGTGCTGTTTTCACCCAACTGAATGGAGCTCATTCCCATGCGCATCCTGATAGCCCTGTTTATCCTGATCGGCAGCAGCACAGCATTCGCCGCCACCCAATGCACCACCGCTGACAAAAGCACCTGGCAAGACCAGGAAAAATTCCAGGCGCAGCTCAAGGAACAGGGCTACAAGATCAACAAGTTCAAGGTGACCGAGGGCAACTGCTACGAGATCTACGGTTTCGACAAGGACGGCCGCAAGGTCGAGATCTACCATGACCCGGTGACCGGCAAGGCGGTCAAGTCCGAGTACCACGATTGAACAGCAACGGCACGGTGCAGCTGTGGGACCCGCTCCTGCGGCTGTGCCATCTCTCGATCGCCGGTGTGTTCTTCGCTGATTACTTTTTCAACGAAGAAGGTGACGACTGGCACCAGTGGCTGGGCTACTACGCATTGGCCTGCGTGGTGTTGCGCCTGGTGTGGGGCTTTGTCGGGCCACGTAGCGCGCGCTGGGCTGACTTCTGGCCAACCCCGTCGCGTCTGGCGGGGCATGCCCGCAAGCTGCTGCGGGGGGAGCCTTGTCATCGCCTTGGGCATTCGCCGATTGGCGCCTTGGTGATGTTGCTGATGCTGACCGGCATTGTCGGCCTGGTCCTGACCGGATGGGCGTCGCAGGAGGTGGATGCCTTGTGGGGCGAGGACTGGCCGACTGATCTGCACAGCGGGTTGGCCGATGCTGTGCTGCTGCTGGTTTGCGTGCATGTGCTGGCGGCCGTTTACGAGAGCGTGCGCCTGCGGGAAAACCTGCCTTGGTCGATGATTACCGGGCGCCGTCGGCGCCGCGATTGAGTATGCCTGTGCCGGCCTCTTCGCGGCTAAAGCCGCTCCCACAGGAATTGCACAGACCTTGTGGGCAGCGCGGTCTCTGTGGGAGCGGATTTACCCTCGAAGAGGCCGGGATAGAAGAACCCCGGTTTTGCATCCCCATGATCACCCCGTAATATGTGTCGGATAACCTGCGGGGGTAGTCTCACCCTCTGATCAATCGGAATCGCCTCAAACGGCGCTTCCCCGGCATAAACCTGACGAGGTACAGACATTGGCCATCATTCATCCTAAGGTTCGCGGTTTCATCTGCACCACGACTCACCCGAAGGGCTGCGAGCTCAACGTCCGTGACCAGATCGAAGCCACCCGCAAGTTGGGCGTGCGCGAGGATGGCCCGAAGAAGGTCCTGGTCATCGGTGCTTCCAGCGGCTATGGCCTGGCGGCCCGCATTACCGCAGCGTTCGGCTTCAAGGCCGACACCCTGGGCGTGTTCTTCGAAAAACCAGGCACCGAAACCAAGGCCGGCACTGCTGGTTGGTACAACGCCGCCGCCTTCGACAAGTTTGCCAAGGCCGAGGGCCTGTACAGCAAGTCGATCAACGGTGACGCCTTCTCTGACGAGGCCCGTGCCAAAGTCATCGAACTGATCAAGAACGAAATGGGTGGCAAGGTTGACCTGGTCATCTACTCGCTGGCTTCGCCTGTGCGCAAGCTGCCGCAGACCGGTGAACTGGTGCGTTCGGCACTGAAGCCAATTGGCCAGCCGTACAAGTCGACCGCCATCGACACTAACAAGGACACTATCATCGAGGCCAGCATCGAGCCGGCCACCGAGCAGGAAATCGCCGACACCGTCACCGTCATGGGCGGCCAGGACTGGCAGCTGTGGATCGACGCCCTGGCGGGCGCCGACGTGCTGGCCGAAGGTGCTCGTACCGTAGCCTTCAGCTACATCGGCAGTGACATTACCTGGCCGATCTACTGGCACGGGGCGCTGGGCCAGGCCAAGCAGGACCTGGACGAAACCGCCCTGCGCCTGGACCAGAAACTGGCCGGTGAACTCAAGGGGGGCGCCAACGTGGCGGTGCTGAAGTCGGTGGTCACCCAGGCCAGCTCGGCCATCCCGGTGATGCCGCTGTACCTGTCGATGGTCTTCAAGATCATGCAGGAGAAGGGCGTTCACGAAGGCACCCAGGACCAGCTGGACCGCATGTACCGCGACCGCATGTACCGTGCCGACGGTGCGCCGGCCGAAGTCGACGAGAAGGGCCGCCTGCGTCTGGACGACTGGGAACTGCGTGACGACGTGCAGAGCGCCTGCAAGGCCCTGTGGCCACAGGTGACCACCGAGAACCTGTTCGAGCTGACCGACTATGCCGGTTACAAGAAGCAGTTCCTCAACCTGTTCGGCTTCGAGCGTGCTGACGTCAACTACGACGAAGACGTGGCTACCGATGTGAAGTTCGACTGCGTCGAGCTGTAATCGGCGATAGCCTGTACCGGGCTGTTCGTGGGTTCACCTGCGAACGGGCCGGTACAGGCTATAAAATCTTTGCTAGTTTTGGCGCACAACAACAGGGAATGCGCCATGAGCAGCCTCACCCAACCCGCCACAGCCTTTCGCCACCCCGCAGCCGACGGTTACAGCCTCGGCGGTTTCTGCTGGCGCCACGCCCAACCAGACCCCCAGCGCCCGCTGGTGATCATCAACGCTGCCACTTCGGTACGCTGCCGCTATTACTCACGTTTTGCCGACTTCCTGTTTGCCCAGGGCTGCGATGTGCTGACCTACGATTACCGGGGCATCGGCGAATCCCGCCCAGCTTCGTTGCGCGGTTTTCAGGCTTCATGGAGCGACTGGGGCAGGCTCGATTTCGAAGCCATGCTAACGCATGCTGCCGCGCATTTCCCTGGCCAGCCGGTGGATGTGGTAGGGCACAGTTTCGGCGGCTGCGCAGTGGGCCTGGCGCCATCTGCCAGCCGGGTGCGCCGGGTGGTGATGGTGGGCGCGCAGTTCGCCTATTGGCCCGATTATGCGGCTGAGCAGCGCTGGCAGCTGTTTGGAAAATGGCATGTGGTTATGCCGCTGTTGACTCGGGTATTCGGTTACTTCCCCGGCAAGCGACTGGGTTGGCTGGAGGATACGCCATCTGGCGTGGTGCACGACTGGACCACACGAACCCCGCGTTATGAACACCGGCCCAGCGGCCGTGAACTGAAAACGCTACCGTTCGCCCAGGTGCGGGCGGCAACCCTGGCCATCAGCATGACCGATGACCCCTTTGGCACCGTCGCGGCCACCGAGCGTTTGCTGAGTTATATACAGGGTGCCCGGCACCTGCGCATCGCGCCTGTGGATATCTCGGTCGAGGAAATTGGCCACTTCGCGTTCTTCCATGACCGCTTTCGCGAAAGCCTGTGGCCGGTGGCCTTGCAGTGGTTGCAGCAGGGCCGTTTGGCAGCGGAGGTCCCGGGCAGGTTTCACGGTCCCCTGTAGGAGCGGCCTTGCGCCGCGAAAGGGCCGCAAAGCGGCCCCGGCTATCTCAAGCCTTGCGCGAAAGCGGCTGCCCGGCAAACTTCACCCCGGCCAGCCCATGCTGGATCAGCGCCCGGATATTGCCATGGTCGCTACCCTCAGGCGTGGCAACCACATCCCGGTAGTGCTCGCCAAAGGCCAGCAGCGCTTCCTGGTCGCTCAGCCCTTCCAGCAGTGCCAGGCCCAAAGTCTTGCACGAACCTTCGTTCTGCCCAGCGGCATTTTCCACGCCACCATTGTTGAAGGCCTGAGGCTGGTAGCTGTAGTGGTCGGCAATGAACGCCAGGGTATCGGCAAATACATGCTGGCCGCTGGCCAGGCTGGCGCGCAGGGTGTTCAGATCAGTCACGAGGTTTTCCTTTTTCGAACGCCGCTTGTTGTTCGGCGCTGGCTTCTTTCTGGTGTTGGGCTTTCCACTCGGCGTAGGGCATGCCGTACACCGCTTCGCGGGCGTCATCCAGGCTCAAGTCGAGCTGGCGCTCGTCCGCTGCGGCCTTGTACCACTTGGACAGGCAGTTGCGGCAGAAACCGGACAGGTTCATCAGGTCGATGTTCTGCACGTCGGTGCGCTTTTGCAGGTGTTCGACCAAGCGCCGGAACGCGGCGGCTTCGAGTTCGAGCTGTTGCTGTGGGGTCATGGGCTTATCTCAAGTCATGCGGTTTTTCAGGTGGCGGCCACCGTTGATGACCACCTGGCTGCCGGTACTGTACTGGCTGGCGAGCAGGTACTTGACGGTCTCGATCAGCGGGCCGGCGCCGGGTTCGAATTCCAGCAAGGCCTTTTTCAGGGTTTGCTGGCGGTAGGCTTCATCGCCCCCTTCCTTGAGGATCAGCAGCCCGGGCAGGATACCGTTCACATGCACCTTGGGCGCGTATTTTTCGGCGAACGACAGCACCATGTTCTGCAGCGCGGCCTTGGTGGCGGCATAGCCGATGTGGCTCTTGCTGCCGCGTGAGGACGTTTCGTCGCAGATGTGGATGATGTCGGCCTTGTCCACCTTGGCCAGCAGGTCGCCCAGGGCCAGGTTGAGGTGGTAGGGCGCTTCGACGTGCAGGCGGAACATGGTTTCGAGGTTGTCGAGCCCGTCATCCAGCCACAGCGAGGCATTGTGGATGATGGCCCGCAGGCCGTCGTAATGGCTGTGCAGGTGATCGATCAGGGCCTGGCGGTCGGCCGCCTGGCACAGGTCGGCCTGGAACTGCACAATGTTCGGGTGGGCCGTCTGTGGCTGGACACTGCGGCTGGCACTGACCACCGTATGGCCGGCCTGTGCCAGTTCAAGGGCCAAGGCCAGCCCGACGCGCTGGCTGGCTCCGGTAACGAGAATGGGGCTGTTCATGTTCGGGCGGTCAACTTGTCTGTCCTTTGGTTGCCACCCAGCATACCCGAACTGTTTCCCTATTGTATGGCCTGCCCTCAGCGGCTGCGCAGGGCGCCAGAGGGCGTTGGGGTGGCATGCAGCCAACCGGCCAGCAGGCGGGTGGACAGGGGGATGAACAGGTAGACCATCACGGGTGTCAGCGCCAAGGTGCTGAGCAGTACCCGGGGCACCAGGTCCAACGCTGCCAACCAGTGGCCGAACAGCAGGTTGAACAGCAACGAGACCGGGAAGAATGCCAGCCAGATCGCCACAGCCTGTTTCCAACGGGGTGGTTTTTGCACCGTGTTGGTGCCAAACCAGTCGTCGATACCACTTACGCGCGCCTCTTTGGGGCGTTCGAACAGGCCGTTGCCGCGTTGCAACCAGGCCCGGCGCGAGGCGGAGTATTCCCAGGCATGCAGGGTGGGCTCGTCGCTGAAGCGAAAGATGATCTGGAATTCGTCGCCATCGCGGGGCGGCGCAAGGATGCCCGAGCCGAGGTAGCCGGGAAAGTCGGTGGCCAGCTGCTCGCCTTCATGCAACCAGGCCAGCAAGTCCTGGTAGCGGCCATGGGCGGCGCGGCGCGACACCATCAGGGTGACGGGTGGGGTAGACATCGTGTATCTCCTGGCAACGGGGCTGGCGGGTAGCTGGCCCCTTTGGCTGTGTGGCCCGGGGTGGTGGGCAACACAGGCGTGCATGCAAGAATCGGGCACGGATTATCGCGTATCTGCAATATTCGGCAAACCCCGGGCGGCAAACGGTTGCACCCTGCGACTCGCGCCGTCGTAGTAGAATACCTGTTCAACTTCCGCACGCAGGGTACCCCTTGCAGATGAACGAACAGGGACGTAATCCAGTGATCGATGCGAGTTTTGAACAGCAGGAGTTGTTTCCAATTCGTGAAGTTTCCCGTCTGACCGGTGTCAACGCTGTGACCCTGCGGGCCTGGGAGCGTCGTTATGGCCTGATCCAGCCAATCCGTACCGACAGTGGCCACCGCCTGTATTCCCAGGCCGATATCGATGAGATCCGCCGTATCCTCGGGTGGCTGGAGCGCGGTGTGGCAATCAGCAAAGTGGGCAGTATTCTTGCGCGTGGCCATGCTCTTGCCGGCCAGGCCGGTGATGCGACGGACGCTTGGCTACGCTGGCAGCACCAGATCCGCCTGGCGGTGCAGCGTTTCGACGTGGCGGGCCTTGATCTGCTTTTCCAGGAGGTGTTTGCCGCCAGCACCCTGGACCAGGTTTTCAGCGAAGTGTTCATGCCTGTGTGGCACGACATGGCAGTCCGCCAGGGCGGCTATGGGCAGGCCAGTGAATGGCTGTTCTTTGACCAGTTCCTGCGCGGTCGGGTCTTCGCTCGCTTGCAGCTTGCCCATGTGCCGCGTAGCCGCACCGTGCTGTTGGCGCCATTACCGGGGCAGTGCCATGAGCTCGAGCTGCTGGTCACCAGCTTGATCCTGGGCAGCGACGAAACAGGTGTGACCCCGTTGGCGAACGGGCAGCCACTGCAGGAGTTGGCGCTGGTTTGCGAGCGCCTGAAGCCGGATGCCCTGGTGCTGTTTTCCCATCAGCCGCTTACCGCAGAGCTCACTCGGCACCTGGCTCGCCTGGCGGCGGTATTGGACTGCCCGTTGTTACTGGCCGGTGAGGCGGCGGAAGTGGCACAGGCCAGCCTGGCTGGCAGTGCTATCGCCTGCCTGGGAGCGCAGGGTAGTGTCATGCGCCAGCGGTTGCGGCAGTTTCTGGCAGGTCAGCTAGATACCTGAGTGTGCAGGTCGGGGTGGGCCTGGAGGATGTAGTCGCGCAGACGCTCGATTTCTTCGGGCGGGCTTTGGCTGAGGTCATAAGCCGCCAGGTCCGGGCCAATACGCCGGCCCAGTACGCCGTGCAGTTCGATCGGGCTGATGCCGCCGGGGGCGAAGCGCAGTTCGAAGCATGCGGGTGGCGAGGGCAGGTCACGGACTTCCAGCAGCACACCTTTGAAGGAAATATCACGTACCCACAGACCGCTGATCTCGTCATGGGCATCGAGCAGTGCGCTCGGCTGCTCCATCGACAGGCGCCAAGGGCGCAGCATGGGGCCGTCTTCGTAGATTTCCGGTGAACCCAGTTGCAGGTGCAGGGCGTGGAACTCGTCTTCTACCAATTGCAGGGGGAAGCTGATCTGTTGGTTGTTGAACTGGGCCTGCAAGGTAACCTGTTCGTTCGCCACCAGCCGGGTAAGCAGGCTCTGTATGCGGCGGTCGCCATTGACCAGCAGGCTCGACATGGAGTCGGCCACGTTCAAATGCGGCGAATGTTGCATGTTCTGGATGAAATCCAGCTCGTCCTGGGTCAGGAGCACGTCTGCTTGCATGATCGAACTCGGTGGTGGCGATTTCTTCATCGGGATTGACCGTGCATGGCGTACTTGGTTCAAGCGCGTTCGTCGGGTTTCGGACGAGCGCACAGTTCCGCCAGTTGCCGTTCCAGTTCGACCTGGCGGCTGACGTCTTTCTGGATACCGATGAAGTAGGTGCGCTGGTCAGCGGCATGCCTTACCGGGGTAATCGACAGCTCGTTCCAGAAGGCGCTGCCATCCTTGCGGTAGTTGCGCAGCACTTCGCGACAGGGGCGGCCTTCGGCCAAGGCCCTGCGGATACGTGCGCGGCCAAGCTGGTCACGGTCGTCAGCCTGCAGAAAGCGGCAATCCTGATAGAGGATTTCATCGCGGCTGTAGCCGGTCAGGCGTTCGAAGGCGGCGTTCACGTAGATCAGGATGGTGTCGTCGCCTTCCTGTTCGGCAACCACGATCCCGTCATTGGACGCATCGACCATCGATTGCAGCAATTGCGCATTGATCATGTTCGGGCCATTGGGCAAAGAGGGGCTGAGGACGGCGACTTTGGTAGAGGCGGCCTTTTGCCAGCGCTGGATGCTAGTATCCTACGTTTTCACTCAGTTTCGGAATCCTCTACCCGATGAAAGTCGCCATTATTTCCGGATCGGTCTATGGCACCGCCGAAGAAGTCGCCCGTCACGCTGAAACGCTGCTCAAAGCAGCGGGCCTGGAGGCCTGGCATGCGGCACGTGCCACCCAGCAGGATCTTGAAGGTTTTGCCCCCGACGCCTTGCTGGCCGTGACCTCGACCACCGGCATGGGCGAACTGCCGGACAACCTCATGCCGCTGTACAGCACCCTTCGCGATACCTTGCCTGCGGCCTGGCGTGGTCTGCCGGGGGCGGTGATTGCACTGGGTGACTCCAGCTACGGCGATACCTATTGCGGCGGTGGCGAGCAGATGCGCGAGCTGTTTGCCGAATTGGGTGTGCGTGAGGTGCAGCCGATGCTGCGCCTGGACGCCAGCGAGACGGTGACCCCGGAGGCGGATGCCGAGCCATGGTTGGCCGAATTGGCAATCGCACTGAGAGCCTGACCCTAAGGCCGCATAAAAAAGCGCGTCAGGCGTGAGGTTCGCGCAACAATGCCAACCACGCCTGCGCCGCCCGTGACAGATAGGCCCCACGCCGCCAGATAAAGGCGATGTCCCAGCGCAAATCCCCCGGCGAGCGGAGCGGCAAACGCACCACCCCGGGGCGCTCCAGCGCTTTTGCCACCACTCGGGGCAGCAACACCACACCCTGGCCTGCCGCCACCAACGCCGCCAAAAAGTCTGCCTGGCCACTGCGGCCGCCTTCTTTCGGGGTAAAGCCCTGTTGCTGGCACGCCTTCAGCAGCCGGTCGTTGAGCACGAAACTGCGTTGATACAACAGGAACGGTGTATCGGCCAGTTGCCCCAGGTCCACCCCGTCCAGGCTCGCCAAGGGATGCCCCGCCGGCAGCAGGGCATCCATTGGCTCGTTGCAGAACGGCTGGTAGTCGAAGGTTTCATCGCTGGGTGTCAGGCTACCACCCAGTTCCAGCTCGCCACTCTTGACCGCCTGTTCGACACTGCGGCTACCGCCCTCCAGCAACTGGATCGCGATGTTTGGGTGACGTCGCCGGTATTCGGCAAAAAGCCCGGCGAACAAGGCGTCACTGCCCAACATCGGCAAGCCCAGGCGCAGTTCGCCGCGCTCCATCTGGCTGAGGTCGTCCAGTTCGTTGAGCAGCGCCTGGCGTTGGCGCAGCAGGGCTTCGCCGCGCTCCAGCACAATGCGCCCGGCCGCTGTCAGGTGCAGCTGGGAGGCCTGGCGTTCCAGCAGCGGCTGGCCCACATCTTGCTCCAGTTGCGCCACCTGCTTGCTCACGGCCGATTGACTGATGTGCAGGGTTTGCGCGGCCTGGGTAAAACCACCGCGGTGGACCACTTCGATAAAGCTGCGCAGCTGTTTGAATTCCATGCTCTGAATTCCATTCTGGAATGGCGATAAGTCTAACAATTCGCTTCTGGCCTAGGCAGCCAAATCTTAAAATGAGGGCCTGTCGAGGAACCCCTGCCATGAAACCCGCATTGTTGAAAAAAGCCCTGCGCCTGCTTGTCGAGCTGGCGATTCTTTGTGCCTTGTTTCTGCTGGGCGGCCAGCTTGCGACCTGGTTGGGTTGGCCGATCCCAGGTGGTGTGATGGGCCTGGCACTGCTGCTGATACTGTTCGCGTCCGGTGTGCTCAAGCCGGCCATGCTGCAACTCGGCGCCGGCTGGCTGATGGCCGAGATGCTGCTGTTCTTCATTCCGGCGTTGATGAGCCTGCTGGACTACGGCTCGTTGATCCGTGAGGAGGGCTGGCGCATCTTGCTGGTGATCGCCGTGAGCACGCTGATGGTGATGGTGGTGACCGCGCTCACCGTAGAACTGGTGTGCCGCTGGAGGTTGCGCCATGAGCCTTGAACCCATGCCGCTGTTCTGGCTGGCCCTGACCTTGCTGGCCTACCTGGGCAGCCGCTGGCTGTACCGGCGCAGCGGGCGCTACCTGCTGTCGCCGTTGATCCTGGTACCGGTGCTGTTGCTGGCGGTGGCGGTGCCGCTGCACACCGCGTATGCCGAATATGCGCGCAATACCCATTGGTTGATGAGCGTGCTTGGCCCGGTGACCGTCGCCTTCGCGGTGCCCATCTGGCAGCAGCGGGCGATGCTGGCGCGCCATTGGCCGGCGCTGATGGTGGGCATGGTCGCCGGCAGCAGTGCTTCGATCGCCAGTTCCTGGGGGCTGGCGCACCTGCTGGCGCTGGACAGCGCGACCAGCCTGTCGCTGGTGCCGCGTTCGATTACCACACCGTTTGCCATGCCGTTGGCCCATGACCTGGGGGGCGTACCAGAGCTGACAGCGGTGTTCGTGATGTTCACCGGTGTACTCGGCGCCATGTTCGGCGGCGTGCTGCTGCGTTGGTTGCCGTTGCGCACGCCGCTGGCACGGGGGGCGCTGTTTGGTGTCGGTGCGCATGGTGCCGGGGTCAGCCGGGCGCAGGAGGTAGGCCGCGAGGAAGGCTCCGTGGCCGGCCTGGTCATGGTGCTGACCGGCTTGCTGAACCTGTTCGCGGCACCGTTGCTGGCCCTGTTGCTCTGACCGTTCGTGCCACTGACTCGCACAGTCATCAAGCTGGCTGGCAACGCAAGTTCCAGCCAGTGGGCTGCTGGCTAGACTTTGCCTCGACATAGAGAGCACATGTATGTGCCGAGGTGACATGCAATGACCGCAGCCTTGCCCTATCCCGTCCTTATCACTTCACCGGGTTACTTCTGATGCCTATGGCCGAAATTCCATTGTGCGTCTGGCGTACCCGGGGACAAAGCTTCAACTTCCGGGGCCAGAGCATCCGCTACTGGACCGCAGGGCAAGGAGAGCCCCTGCTTCTGTTACACGGCTTCCCCACGGCCAGCTGGGACTGGCACTACTTGTGGGGGCCTTTGACCCAACGCTTTCGGGTGATCGCTTGCGACATGCTCGGTTTTGGCGACTCGGCCAAGCCGGTCGACCACGCGTACAGCCTGATGGAGCAAGCCGACCTGCAGCAGGCCTTGCTCGGCCATCTGCAGGTCGACCAGCCGGTACACCTGTTGGCCCATGACTACGGCGGCAGCGTGGCCCAGGAACTGCTGGCGCGGCACCACGAACAGCGTGCCGAGATAGCCAGCTGCGTGTTCCTCAACAGTGGGCTGTTCCCCGAAAGCTGCCGCATGCTGCTGATCCAGAAACTGCTGCTTAGCCGGTTCGGCTGGCTGGTCGGGCGCTCGTTCGGGCGTGACGACCTGGTGCGCAACGTGACCCAGGTCTATGGCCCCTGCACCCACCCCAGCGAAAGTGCCCTGGATGATTTTTGGAGCCTGATCGCCGCCAACCGGGGCACGCGCATCCTGCACAAGCTGGTGAGCTATATCCCCGAGCGCAGGTTGCATCGCGAACGCTGGGTCGGGGCGATGCAGCGCAAAGGCGTACCCCTGCGCTTCATCAATGGCGTGGTTGACCCACTTTCCGGCGGGCACATGCTGGAGCGTTATCGGCAACTGGTGCCGGAGCCGGATACCGTGCAGTTGCAGGGCATCGGCCATTACCCGCACACCGAGGCGCCTGTGCAGGTCCTGCGCCACTACCTGGCTTTTCGTGAACAGCCGCTGAGCTATTACCCACAGAAGGTGGCGTGGTCCTGACCGGGCTTCATCGCCCTGCGTTATTGCCAGGCATTCAGCCTGCGTGAGCTTGATTGTCCGCCTGCCGCTGGCGGCGGACACTTGGCCCACCTGAACCTGCCTGGAGCCATGAGCATGAGCGAGCCTGTCCGTCTGCAAGATCGCGTGGTGATCGTCACTGGAGCCGGCGGTGGGCTGGGCCGCGCCCATGCGCTGCTGTTCGCCGCGCGGGGTGCCAGAGTCGTGGTCAACGACCTCGGCGGCTCTACCCACGGTGAAGGTGCCAGCGCCTCGGCTGCCGACCGGGTGGTGGAGGAGATCCGCGCCGCCGGTGGCACCGCCATCGCCAACCATGACTCGGTCAGCCAGGGCGCGCGTATCGTCGAGCAGGCCCTCGACAGCTTCGGCCGGGTCGATGTGCTGGTGAACAATGCCGGCATCCTGCGCGACAAGACGTTCCACAAGATGGACGACAGCGACTGGGAGCAGGTTTATCAGGTGCATGTGGAAGGGGCCTTCAAGGTCACCCGCGCCGCCTGGCCACACCTGCGCGAACAGAACTGGGGGCGGGTGATTTTCACCGCTTCTACCTCTGGCATCTACGGCAACTTCGGCCAGGCCAACTACGGCATGGCCAAGCTAGGCTTGTATGGGCTGACCCGCACTTTGGCAATCGAAGGGCGCAAGCACGGCATTCTGGTGAACGCCATCGCCCCTACCGGCGGCACCCGCATGACCGAAGGGCTGATCCCGCCTCAGGTCTTCGAGCGGCTCAAGCCGGAACTGGTCAGCCCGCTGGTGGTGTACCTGGGCAGTGAGCAGTGCCAGGGTACGGGCGAATTGTTCGAGGTGGGTGGCGGCTGGGTGGGCAAAGTGCGCTGGGAGCGCAGCCTGGGGGTAGGCTTTGATCCGCGCGAAGGCTTTACCCCGGAGCAGGTGGCGGAAAACTGGGCACGGATTGGCGACTTTGACGGGGCCGTGCACCCGCAGGACAGCTTGCAGGCGCTGCAGCAGATGATGGCGAACCTGCAGAAGTACCCACTCTAGAGCGCTTGCTGGGCACTTTGTGGGAGCGCATCAGCCAGCGAGAGCGCAGGTTTTTCGGGGTAAAAAAAAGGCCGCTGCAAGCCACAGCGGCCAATCGAGACGTTAGATCAAGGAGCTTCAAAATCTACGTCGGTGAACCTCGCAGGCCTGAAAGGCGGGGGGAAGAGCCCTTCATGCCGGCCAGTGAGTTAAGAATAAGCGCTTGATCCTGTGGGAAAAATAGCTGCTTATGACATTCACCTTTACGTATCGGGCAATAGTGCTGCAGGCGCTCACGCGGCCGGTGAATAGCCCATACGCCAGCTGGTCTCTCGCGCAGCCGCCAGCAGCCGTTGCGCCGCCGGCCCATGTTCGTCGGCATGAAAAATCGACGTTGGCCCGACCACGGTCATCACGGCCACAACCTGCCCCAAGGCATTGAACACCGGTGCCGACAACGCATCCACACCTGGCATCAGCAGGCCGTGCACATGGTGCAACCCACGGTCGCGAATGCCGGCCAAGACTGCCTGGTAGTCCTCTGCAGTGTGTTGCAGGGCGGCCAGCTCGCGGTCGCGCAAGTCCACGGTCTCGCGCTCGGGCAGATAGGCGGCGAACACCAGGCCGGTAGAGGATGTAAGCAGCGGTAGCACCGAGCCGATTTGTGTGACCACGGTGACCGCGCGCACTGCCGGTTCAATGCTGACCACGGTCGCGCCCTGGTTACCCCACACGGCAATGAAGCAGCTCTCGTTCAGTTCATCGCGCAATTGCGACAGCGGCAGGGCGGCAATCTTCAACACATCGATGCTGCCCAGCGCCGCCAACCCCACCCGCAATGCTTCGCGCCCCAAACCGTAGTGGTTGGTGGCGCTGTCCTGCTCCGCAAAACCACTGGCAATCAACGCCTGCAGGTAACGGTGCACCTTGCTCGCCGGCATTTGCACATGTTCCGCCAGGCGTGACAGCGATGTGGAAGGGGACAGCTCTGCAAGCGCCTTCAGGATGTCGGTGCCGACCTCCGCCGAGCGGACTTTCTGCTTGCCGTTGTCGGCGGGGGAGCTGGCTTTGGTCATGGGCATCTGCTTCCGGATTCTTCAAGTCGGGCCTTTATAGCTTGACGCCAAGCGCGGGGCAAATTACGTTATTCGTAATCTGATTACGATAAAAACAATGCAGACGCGCTGCCACCCCACACCGGGCCAGCAGCCAGCTGCCCGCAACGGCTCGGCCAGAGCCCGGAGGCATCGATGAATCGCGACACCTCACCCGACCTTCGCTACCTCAGCGGCTTCGGCAACGAATTTGCCAGCGAAGCACTGCCAGGGGCTTTGCCGGTCGGGCAGAACTCGCCGCAGAAGGCGCCCTATGGGCTGTATGCCGAATTGCTCTCGGGCACGGCGTTCACCATGGCCCGCAGTGAGCTACGCCGTACCTGGCTTTATCGTATTCGCCCGTCTGCACTGCACCCACGTTTCGAGCGCCTGGCGCGCCAGCCGTTGAGCGGGCCGTTGGGTGGGATCAACCCCAACCGCCTGCGCTGGAGCCCGCAGCCGATCCCTGCCGAACCGACCGACTTCATCGAGGGCTGGCTGCCGATGGTGGCCAACGCGGCGGCGGAAAAACCGGCCGGTGTGAGTATCTACATCTACCGCGTCAACCGTTCCATGGAGCGTGTTTTCTTCAACGCCGACGGTGAACTGCTGCTGGTGCCGGAAATGGGCCGCCTGCGCATTGCCACCGAACTGGGCGTGATGGAAGTTGAACCGCTGGAGATCGCGGTGATTCCACGCGGCATGAAGTTCCGTGTCGAACTGCTCGATGGCCAGGCCCGCGGCTACATCGCCGAAAACCATGGGTCGCCGCTGCGCATCCCGGACCTGGGCCCGATCGGCAGCAATGGCCTGGCCAACCCGCGTGACTTTCTCACTCCGGTGGCGCACTACGAAGAGGCCGAAGGGCCAGTGCAACTGGTGCAGAAGTTCCTGGGCGAGCACTGGGCTTGCGAACTGCAACATTCGCCGCTGGATGTGGTGGCCTGGCACGGCAGCAACGTGCCTTACAAATACGACCTGCGCCGCTTCAACACCATCGGTACCGTCAGCTTCGACCACCCGGACCCGTCGATCTTCACCGTGCTGACTTCGCCGACCAGCGTACATGGCCTGGCCAACATGGACTTCGTGATCTTCCCGCCACGCTGGATGGTGGCCGAGAACACCTTCCGTCCGCCATGGTTCCACCGCAACCTGATGAACGAGTTCATGGGCCTGATCAACGGTGCCTACGATGCCAAGGCCGAAGGCTTCCTGCCGGGTGGCGCCTCATTGCACGGGGTGATGAGCGCCCATGGCCCCGACGCCGAAACCTGCGAAAAGGCCATTGCCGCCGACCTGGCGCCGCACAAGATCGACAACACCATGGCTTTCATGTTCGAGACCAGCCAAGTGCTGCGCCCGAGCCAGCAAGCCCTTGAATGCCCGCAATTGCAGGCCGACTACGATAGTTGCTGGGCCACCTTGCCGAGCACCTTCAACCCGAACCGGAGATAACCCATGAACCACACTGCCAATGCCCGTAGCTGGGTCGAGCACGCCAACGGGCACAGCGACTTTCCGCTGCAGAACCTGCCGATGGGTATTTTCAGCCGGCCGGGTGAAGCCAAACGCTGTGGCGTGGCTATCGGTGACGCGATCCTCGACCTGGAAGCGGTGCTGGCCGCCGGCCTGTTCGACGGTGCTGCCAAGGCTGCCGTCGAAGCCACCCGCGGTGGCGCGCTGAACGCATTCTTCGCCTTGGGCCGCAGCGCCCGTGTGGCGCTGCGCGAGCGTTTGCAGGCCCTGCTTGGCGAGCACAGCGAACACCAGTCGGCGTTGAAGCCGGCGCTGATCCCGGCCAGCGACTGCCAACTGCATGTGCCCGCGCAGATCGGTGACTACACCGACTTCTACGTCGGCATCGAGCACGCCAAGAACGTGGGCAAGCTGTTCCGCCCCGATAATCCGCTGCTGCCCAACTACAAGTACGTGCCGATCGGTTATCACGGCCGCGCCTCCACCATCCGCCCATCGGGCACCGATGTGCGCCGGCCCAAAGGCCAGACCTTGCCGGCCGGGCACACCGAGCCGAGCTTCGGCCCTTGCGCACGCCTGGACTACGAACTGGAGCTGGGCATCTGGATTGGCCAGGGCAATGACATGGGCCAGGCGATCCCGGTAGGCGACGCCGCCGAGCACGTGGCCGGCTTGTGCCTGCTCAACGACTGGTCGGCGCGCGATATCCAGGCCTGGGAATACCAGCCACTGGGACCGTTCCTGTCCAAGAGCTTCATCACCACCATTTCCCCCTGGGTGGTCACTGCCGAGGCGCTGGAGCCGTTCCGCTGCGCCCAGCCGGCGCGCCCGGAAGGCGACCCGCAGCCACTGTCGTACCTGCTGGACAAGCGCGACCAGGCCGCCGGTGCCTACGATATCGAGCTTGAAGTGCTGCTGCTGACCCAGCGCATGCGTGAGCAGGGCGTTGCTCCACACCGCCTGACCCTGAGCAACACCCGCAGCATGTACTGGACCGTGGCGCAGCTGGTGGCGCACCACAGCGTCAACGGCTGCCAGCTGCAACCAGGCGACCTGTTCGGTTCGGGCACCTTGTCGGGGGCCACGCCAGGGTCGTTCGGCAGCCTGCTGGAGATCACCGAGGGCGGCAAGCTGCCGGTGGAACTGGCCAGCGGCGAGGTGCGCAAGTTCCTCGAAGACGGTGACGAAATCATCCTGCGTGCCCGCTGCACGCGCGACGGCGTGGCCAGCATCGGCTTCGGCGAATGCCGTGGTACGGTCATCGCGGCCAACTGAGGAGGGGCGGGCATGGAGCTGTACACCTATTACCGTTCCACCTCGTCCTACCGGGTGCGCATTGCCCTGGCACTGAAGGGGCTGGCTTACCAGTCCCTGCCGGTCAACCTGTTGCAGGGTGAGCAGCGTGGGGCGGACTATGTCGCCATTAACCCGCAGGGCCGCGTACCGGCCTTGCGCACCGATGACGGTGAATTGCTGGTGCAGTCACCGGCAATCATCGAGTACCTGGAAGAGGTTTATCCACAGCCCGCGTTGCTGCCGGCCACGGCCGAGGCGCGTGCCAGGGTGCGTGGTGTAGCGGCAATCATTGGCTGCGACATCCACCCGCTGCACAACGTGAGCGTGCTCAACCGGCTGCGCCAGGCCGGGCAGGACGAGGGGCAGGTCAATCAATGGATCGGCCACTGGATCAGCCAGGGGTTAGCGGCAGTGGAGCAACTGATTGGTGATCAAGGCTTTTGTTTCGGTGATCGACCGGGGCTGGCGGATGTGTACCTGATCCCGCAGCTGTATGCCGCCGAACGCTTCAACATCGACCTGAGCAGCTTCCCGCGTATCCTGCGGGTTGCCGCAATGGCCGCCGGGCATCCGGCGTTCACCCAGGCCCACCCCGCCCAGCAGCCGGACAGCCCGGCTCAGTGAAGCGAACGGTTCGCCGCCGGAAGCTTGCCGATGCGTTCGGACAGCTTCAGGCGCTGGGCCGGATCTTCAGTCAGTAGCAGCGCATGCTCCAGGTCGAAGCGCTCGGCCTGTGGGCAATCCAGGTGCTGGTACAACGAGGCGCGGGTCATGTAGTCACTGACCTGCACCGGCCCCAACTGCATGACCCGTTCGGCATCGATCAACGCCGCCAGGTGGTTGTCGTTGCTGATGTGCAGCTGGCGCAGGTTGCGTGACAGGCGTTGCAGCATCTGCAGCGGGGTGCCACTGCGCATGTGCTCGGCCGTCAGCGCAACATGCGGCCCGAACTGGCGGGCCAGCAGCTCACGGCAATCGTTGGGGTACAGGCGCCGGCCACCGCAGGGATCGAGCAGGTGGTCGGCACCCGGTACACGCAGCAGGAAATGGCCAGGAAAGCCCACACCCTCCAGCGGAATGGACAGGCGTTCGGCCAGTTCCAGGGCGAGTATGGCCAGGGTCAGCGGTTGGCCACGGCGGCGTTGCAGCACTTTGTCCATCATCGCCGCCTGCGGGCGCAGGGGGTGGTACTCATCCTGCTGGAAGCCCAGCGCATTGAGCTGGCGCAGCAGCGGCTGGGCCAGTTCGCACAGTGGCAGCATCGGCAGGTGGGTGCTGATATCGCGCTGCAGGTCTTGCAGCACGGCAAGGCTGGCTGCGGGCTCGACACTCCGGTCGTGCTCGGCGGCAATCCACAATGCGGCTTCCAGCAGGGCGACAGGCTCGCGTTCCAGGCAGGCCAGGCAGGCTTGACGTGGCTTCATGGGGCTTCTCCACACACGCTTGAGTATTAGCCGTGGCGCGGGGTTTCGTCCAGTGGTCCGGCGGCGGCACCAGCTTCAGGGCGGTGCCTATACTGGAGGGAGCACCTCATGGGGGGCCTGTCGATGTTCGCTCTGATGCAAAGCACCCGTACCCAGTCCTTGCACCTGTTCAACGACCCGCCTACGGGTCTGAAAGCGGTTGTGGCGATCCACAGTGAGCAACTGGGCCCGGCCATGGGCGGGTGCCGGTACCTGCCTTATGCCGATGACGAAAGCGCCATGACCGATGCCATTCGCCTGGCCCAGGGCATGAGCTACAAGGCGGCGTTGGCGGGCTTGCCACTGGGTGGTGGCAAGGCGGTGATCATGCGCAACCCGCATGTGGAAAACCGCGCCGCACTGTTCGAGGCCTTTGGCCGCTTCATCGATACCTTGCATGGACGCTTCATCATCGCCGTGGACAGCGGCACCTCGACCCTGGACATGGACTGCATTGCTCAGAGCACACCCCATGTGACCAGTACCACCGCATCGGGTGATCCCTCGCCACATGCGGCGATGGGGGTGTTCGCGGGTATTCGCGCCACCACCTCGTTCCGGCTGGGCAGTGATGACCTCAGAGGCCTGCGAGTGGCGGTGCAGGGCTTGGGCAATGTCGGTTTTGCGTTGGCGGAGCAACTGCATGCAGTGGGCGCGGAGTTGCTGGTCAGCGACCTGGACCCAGGACGTGTGCGGCTGGCGATGGAGCAGTTCGATGCCAAGCCTGTAACCAACGATGCGTTGATCAGCACCCCTTGCGACATCTTCGCCCCTTGCGGCGTGGGGCCGGTGCTGAACGGGCAAAGCGTGATGCAGTTGCGTTGCGCGGCGGTGGCGGGGGCGGCGAACAACCAGCTGACCACCTTGCAGGTGGCCGACCAGCTGGAGTCGCGCGGGATATTGTATGCGCCTGATTACGTGATCAATGCCGGTGGGTTGATCTACGTGGCGCTGACTCATCGTGGCGAGGACTTGGGCACTATCACCGCGCACCTGGCGCGGATACCGTCACGGCTGACCGAAGTGTTCGGCCATGCCCAGGCGGAGAAGCGCTCGCCGGCGCGGGTGGCGCAGATGCTGGCGGAGCGGTTGCTCTACGGCTGAATGCTGATGCTGGCGTTACTGGCCTCTTCGCGGGCTTGCCCGCGAAGCAGGCACCGCCGATCTCACTCGGCAGCACCATCTTCCAGCAACTCGGCCAACGCATCCGGCTGGCTCTTGAACGCCCGGGCAAACACATCGCGGTTCTTGGCCATGTAGATACCGGCTTCCTCAACCTGCTGCTCAGTCAGCGACGGCACCGCCTTGTGCAGCACTTCGGCCAGGCGCTCGGCCAGTTCGAGCATCTTGTCGTGACGGTCTGCTTCGGCCTTATCCATGAACAAGCGCTCCGGGTCGCGGCTGCTGCGGTACACCACTTCGACGGCCATTCATCACCTCTATGCCTTTTTGCTGGTTGCGTTGCAGTTTACTGTATGCGCATACAGTAATGGCATTGCCATCATCGCGCAACCTGATTCTTCAGCCTGCCCACACGTGCCTTGCGGCAATCGGACGCCTTCCAAGCCAAGGGCCTGGCCCTTTAACTGCATGGCACAAGCGTCACACCGGTGACGCATCATCCTTAAAGACGTATCGGGGAATGGAACATCGTGAACATCAAATGGGCAGACAAGCTACGCAAAGGCCTGCATGGTTCGGCCGACTCGCTGGGCAACCTGTGTGTCGAGGCCTTCCATTACCTGGCGCTGTTCGGCATTGGCGCGATTACCGCCTATGCGGCGGTGGTCACCTTCCTGGACATGCTCGGCAAGGGCGGGGTCAGTGTCGATGACATCCTGCTGCTGTTCATCTACCTGGAGCTGGGGGCCATGGTCGGCATTTACTTCAAGACCAACCACATGCCGATCCGCTTCCTGCTGTACGTGGCCATTACCGCGCTGACCCGCCTGCTGATCGGCGATGTCTCGCACCACAAGGCGCCGGACGAGGGGCTGCTGTACCTGTGCGGCGGCATCCTGTTGTTGGCGTTCTCGATTCTGGTGGTGCGCTACGCTTCGTATCGCTACCCCTCGACCAAGGTGCTGGATGCCAACGGCAAGGAAGTGGAGGAGGGCAAGTAGCCCTCAGTTGGCAACGACGTGGCGCGGCGCGTGACGGGCGTCGCGGGTCAGCGCGGCCAGCACTTGCATGGGGTTCTGGCTGAATTCGATGGCCAGGCCCAGGCGAATGCTGTCGATCACCCGTTGCAGGCGCGCCGGGTCGTTGCGCTGGGCCTGGGTGATGAGGCGCTTGGCGACCACGCCGGCGTCGTCGGACAGGGTCAGCATGATGCTGCCGTCAAGGTTTGTGATGCTCAGGTTGACCCGGTATTCGGGGGCGAATGCAGCACTGATTTTTTCGAACGGGTTGTTCATGGTCGTGCTTCTGCAGTGAATGAGTGCAGAGGTTGACTGGCAACGCGGCGGGTTGGTTCAGTGCCATTGATCGCTACAAACAAAAACGCCCGGCTTCAAGCCGGGCGTTTTGCATTGCCGATCAGGCGTCTGGATCACTCAGCTCCAGGGCGCCGCGCTTGCTGCGCAACTTGCCGTAGAAGTGTTCCAGCGCGTGGGTGAGCTTGGTGGCGGCACCGTCGACTGCCTGGTCCAGCGAAGTGGCGGTGTGGGTCACGGAAATCGGTTGGTGGCCTTTTGGGCGAGCCTCCATCTGGCAGCGTTTGTCATGCGGTCCGGGCTTGGCGCCGTTTTCGTCGCGCAGGTGAACCTCGATGCGGGTGAGGTCTTCTTCGTAACGTTCCAGCGAGTTCTGCAGTGTGCTGCGGACCCACTGATCGAGCCGGGCGTTGCCTTCGAAATGATTGCTGCTGTTGACCTGGATTTGCATGATTCAATCCTTATTCAGCTTGCTCGCATGGAGGCGCGCCTAGGCCCTTGAGACCCTTGGAATTTCTGCGCCTCTTGACTCTAAGGTCAGGCAACTGCGGGATGAATTCAAGCCCTTTCTGAAAATAAATTTCTTGTTGCAAAAGGGGGCTACAAAGCGGCCCCCCATTTGCTACAGGTCAGAACTCCACCGACGTCTGCCCAGTGCACGGCCTGCTCGGCCACTTGCGGGGAAAACGAGGCGTTCACAGGGCGAAGTAGCAGCAGGCTTTGCTTATGAGAATTGAAATCATTAGTATTTCACCCCCGAAAATGCCCGGACCTTCGCCATGACGCGCAAAACCGCCGGTCTCCCGCTCAGTTACCGGCTGGGCGTTGCCTCACGCAGCCTGGCCGCGCTGCTGGGCGGCTACTTGCTGGCGTCGATGGCCAGCGTCTGTATTGCATTGGTGGCGCCGTTGCCCAAGGTCGATGCCACCCTCACCGGCCTGTTGCTGTCGTTCGTCTTCTACCTGCTGGCGTTCATCTGGTGCTTCGCTTGCCGCAACGCCTGGCGTGCCTGGCTGGGCGTACTGGCGCCAAGCCTGTTGTTGGGCATGATCAGCGGCGTCGCCTACTGGATGAAAAACCCATGAAAGAAGGCTTTCGCCAGGCGATGGCCTGGCTGCACACCTGGACCGGCCTGATCTTCGGCTGGCTGTTGTTCGCCATCTTCCTCACCGGCACGCTGTCGTATTTCAAGGAAGAAATCACCCACTGGGCGCAGCCCGAAGTGCGCAGCCATGCTCTGGATCCGCTCAACAGCCTGGGTGTGGCCCAACGTTACCTGCAGGACAATGCCGGGCATTCTGGCACCTGGTTCATTCGCATGCCCAACGCGCGCGAGGCTGCCTTGAGCGTGGGCTACCGCGACCCCAATGGCGGGCCACGCGGGTTCGTGAGTAAAACCCTCGATACCCAGACCGGTCAGCCGGTTGAAGCGCGCGACAGCCGCGGTGGCGAGTTCTTCTACCGCTTCCACTTCCAGCTACAAATGCCTTACCCGTTCGGCCGATGGCTGTCGACCTTCTGCGCGTTCATCATGCTGTTGGGGCTGGTCACCGGCATCATCACCCACAAGAAGATCTTCAAGGAGTTCTTCACCTTCCGCCCCGGCAAGGGCCAACGCTCCTGGCTGGACGGGCACAACGCGATCGGTGTGCTGGTGCTGCCATTTCACCTGATGATCAGCTACAGCAGCCTGGTGCTGTTCATGTACATGGTGATGCCGGCTGGCATCATGGCCAGCTATGGCAATGACACCGACAAGTACTTCAACGACCTGTTCGGCCGCGACGATGCGCCCAAGGCGGCCCACGTGGCTGCACCGCTGGTGCCGTTGCCCAGCCTGTATGCCCAGGTGCAGGCACTGCAACCCGGCGCGCGTATTGGCAACATCCAGGTGCAGAACCCGGGCGACAGCAATGCCCGCGTCACCTTCACGCAATCGTCTGCCGACCATGTGGCTTATCGGCGCAGCGCCAACTGGACCTTCGATGGCGCCAGTGGCGAGCTGCTGAGCCAGGGCAAGCCAGAGAGCGGGGCAATGATGACCGCCTTCAGTTTCGCCGGGCTGCACATGGGTAACTTCGCCGGCCCTTGGTTGCGCTGGCTGTACTTCTTCTTCGGTGTGGCCGGTACTGCGGTGATCGGCACCGGGCTGGTGATGTGGTTGGGCAAGCGCCAGCTCAAGCACGCCAAGAGCGAGCGCATACCGGGTGAGTTGCGCCTGGTCGAGGTACTCAATACCGCCAGCATGAGCGGCTTGCTGCTGGCGGTGGCAGGTTTCTTCTGGGCCAACCGCCTGGTCCCGATAGGCGTCGAAGGCCGGGGCGACTGGGAGGTCAATGCCTTCTTCATCGCCTGGGGCCTGTCGCTGGTGCATGCGGTACTACGCAGCGGGCGCAGGGCCTGGGGCGAGCAACTTGCGTTGGGTGCGCTGGCCTTTGCCTTGCTGCCGCTGCTCAACGGCCTGAGTACCCACCGCGGGCTGAACCATTCGCTGCTGGAGGGTGACTGGGCCATGGCCGGCTTCGACCTGACTGCCCTGGCCACCGGGCTGTTCCTGGCCTGGCTGGCCGGCAAGATGCTGCGCAGCCCCAAGCCGGTTGCCAAGCGCCCACGCGCAGTAAAAAAGCCGGGCACTGAAACGGCGGAGGTGAGTTGATGCTGGGTAACGCACTGCTCGCATTCGCAGGTTTTGTCGCCCTGTGCCTGGCCATGGAAAAACACTTCAGCGACCTGCTCGGGCGCAAGCCGCGCCCTGGGCAATTGCGGCTGTTGCGCAGTGCTGGATGGCTGTTGCTGCTGTTGTCGCTGGTCCTCAGCGTGCACTTGCGTGGCTGGGCCTACGGCCTGGTGGAGTGGATGGCGGTGATGATGGCCGGGGTAACCCTCTGGGTGTTCGGCCTGCCTTACCAGCCGCGCCTGCTGCTGGGCCTGGCCGCAGCCAGCGTGGTGCTCGGCCCGTTGCTGGCCGTGTTTGCTGTGTGAAGCCGTGAGCGAGCAGAGGGACATCATCGAACCCGACGCCGACAGTGCCGGCGGGCGTGCACGTTTCGTCCAGGTGTTCCAGGCCCAGCGGGCACGCATGGAAGCCCTGGTCAGCCGACGGGTCGGCTGCCGCGCCACGGCATCGGACCTGGTTCAGGAGCTATTTCTGCGCTTCTGGCGGCGCCCCGAAGTGAAGGTCGAGGCGCTGGACACCTACTTGCTGCGATGCGCAGGTAATCTCGCCATCGACCACCTGCGCAGTGAAGGCAGCCGCGAACGCGTGGCCGAAGCCGCGTTGCCGGTGGACGAAGTGGCCACGGCCCAGGCGCCAGAGCAGGCCCTGGAAGTGGACCACGACCTGCAACGCATCGAAGCCGCCTTGCGTGCGTTGCCCGAGCGCACCCGGCAAATTTTTTTGCTCAACCGTATTCACGGCTGCAAGTACGGCGAAATCGTCAAGGCCATGCAACTGTCCCAGAGCGCCGTGGAAAAGCATATGATGCGCGCCCTTGAAGCGTGCAAGGCCAGTGTTGCCGAGCCCGCTCCCACTCCACGCCGGCCAGGGAGCGCCCGTCGATGAGCAGCATGCCCCCCATCACCGAGGCGCAATCCCAGGCCGCCCTGCAGTGGCTCAGCCGCATCAACGAGCAGCCCGCGCAAGCCGAAGGGGCGGCGTTCAAGCGCTGGCTACTGGCCGACCCTGTTCACCGCGCCGCCTATGAACAGGCTCAGCTGTTGTGGCAGAAAAGCGCCGGCCCGGCGCAGCGGTTGGCCAACGAAGAACAGCAAGCCCTGCAACGTTACCTCGATGCCATGGCCAGGCCGCCGGCCCGTGGTCCGTGGAGGCGTGTGACGGCGATGGCGATGGCGGCCTGCCTGGTGCTGGCCGTGGGTGTTGCCGGTGGCTGGCACCCGGGGTACTGGTTGCAGGACCTGCAGGCTGACTACAGCAGTGCCGGGCAGATTCGCCAAGTGACCTTGGCTGACCAGTCGCAGGTCACGCTGGATGCCGGTAGCGCCATTGCGGTCGATTTCGCCAAGGGGGAGCGCCGTGTGCGGTTGCTGCATGGCGCAGCGTTTTTCCAGGTGACGCATACCGGCGAGCCGTTCCTGGTGGAAGCTGCCGGTGGCGAGGTACGGGTGCTGGGTACCCAGTTTGAAGTGCGCGAGCAGGGCGAGGGCGCCCAGGTGACGGTGCGCAGCGGGCGTGTGGGGGTTAGCCCTGCGCAGGGCACGTTGGCACGTGAACTGACTGCCAACCAGCAGGTGAACTACAGCGCAGGCAGGGTAGGCGACACCCTGACGGTGGACAGTGACAACCGCCTGGCCTGGCGCCAGGGTTGGCTGAATTATTACCAGGTACCGCTGGCGCAGGTGGTTGAAGATATTGGGCGCTATTACCCAGGGCGCATCCTGTTGCTGGATGGTGAACTGGGACAGCGCAAGGTCAGCGGCAGTTTCCCGGTGGGCGAACCGTTGCTGGCGCTGGATTCGCTGGGCAAGGTGATGGGCTTTTCGCGGCAGACCGTGCTGGGGCGGTTGACCCTGATTCGGTAGTTGCCTGTACTGGCCTCTTCGCGGGCACAGGCAAAATATTTTTCAAAAAGCGGGTGAGGTAACAGGACGTGGCATCCGTGTAATGAGTGGAAGTGCGATTCATTCGCAGTCATCACCCTCTCACAGGTCAGCGTCCATGAAGTTCTCTCCGCGTTGCGTCCCTCTCTGGTTCGGCCTTGCCATGCTCCCGGCCGTTGCTGTTGCTCCCCTGGCCAGTGCCGCCGAGCAACAGCAGACCTATGCCTTCGCCCAGCCGGCCCAGCCCCTGGCCCAGGCGCTCAACGCCTTCAGCCGCACCACTGGCCAGAGCGTGGTCTACACCTTGGAACTACCGGGCGTGCAGGCGCCGGCACTGAACGGCCGATTCAGCGCCGAACAGGCCCTGCAACAGCTGCTGGGCAGCACCGGGTTGGCCTGGCGCCGCGTCGACGCACGTACGCTGACCCTCGAAACCGCAGACACCTCCGGCGCCCTCAACCTGCAGGCCACCACCGTGACCTCGCAAATGGACGTGTACAGCTATCAACCGCCGACCACCGCCTCGATCATGCGCGGACAAGGCCCGAACCAGGACATTCCCCAGGCCATCAACGTGGTACCGGCCCAGGTCATCCGCGACCAGGCTCCGCGCAACCTCGACGATGCCCTTTACAACGTCAGTGGCATCACCCAGGGCAACAACTTTGGCGGCACCTCCGACACGGTGATGAAACGCGGTTTTGGCGACAACCGCGACGGCTCGATCATGCGCGACGGCATGCCCATCGTGCAGGGCCGCAACCTCAACGCCAGTACCGAGCGGGTCGAAGTGCTCAAGGGCCCGGCTTCGCTGCTGTATGGCATCCAGGACCCGGGTGGGGTGATCAACGTGGTCAGCAAGCGCCCGCAGTTGCAGCAGTACAACGCCCTGACCGTCCGTGGCTCCACCTACGGCAGCGGCAAGAACGGCAGTGGCGGCGGGTTCGACAGCACCGGCGCGCTGGGCGACAGCAACTTCGCCTACCGCCTGATCGTCGACCACGAGGATGAGGACTACTGGCGCAACTACGGCGTACACCGCGAGTCATTGGTAGCGCCGTCGCTGGCCTGGCTGGGCGAAGACACCCAGGTGGTGCTGGCGTACGAGCACCGCGAGTTTCTCTCGCCCTTCGACCGCGGCACCGCGTTCGGCAACAACGGCCATCCGCTGAACATCCCCGCCACGCGGCGCCTGGACGAGCCGTTCAACGACATGGAAGGGCGGTCTGACCTGTACCGCCTGGAAGTCGACCACCAACTGGCCGATGACTGGAAGCTGCACTTTGGCTACAGCTTCAACCGCGAGACTTATGATGCCAGCCAGGTGCGGGTGACCGGGGTCAACGAAGCCAAAGGCACACTGACTCGCAGCATCGACGGCACCCACAACGCCATGAGCCGTGACCAGTTCGCCACCTTGAGCCTGGCGGGCAACGTGGAGTTGGCCGGTATGCAACACGACCTGCTGTTCGGCGTCGACCATGAAGACCGCAAGATCTTTCGCGGTGATCTGATCCGCCAGACTGCGCAATCCACGTTCAGCTATGTGAACCCGGTCTACGGCCAGGAGGTGGAGGGCACCACAGTAAGAGCCAGTGACAGTGACCAGACCGACAAGCTGCGCACCGATGCACTGTTCGTGCAGGATGCGCTGCACCTGGACGACCACTGGATCCTGGTGGCCGGTGCCCGATTCCAGCAATTCGACCAGTACGCAGGCCGTGGCCGTCCGTTCACGGCCAATACCGATAACAGCGGCCAAGCCTGGGTGCCGCATGCCGGCATCGTCTACAAGGTCGATGACCAGCTGTCGTTCTATGGCAGCTACAGCGAGTCGTTCAAGCCCAACTCCAGCATTGCACCGCTGACGGGCGGCGTGGTGCTGGACTCGTCGGTTGCACCCGAGGAAGGCAAGTCGTGGGAGCTGGGCGCCAAGCTAGACATGCCCGGTCGCCTGACCGGTACCCTGGCGCTGTTCGACATCACCAAGCGCAATGTGCTGGTTTCCAACTTTGATGCCACCACGAAAGAGACGGTGTACAGCAACGCCGGCGAGGTCAGCTCGCGTGGCGTGGAGCTCGATCTGACGGGGCAGCTGAGCGAGCACTGGAGCCTTATAGGCAGCTACGCCTACACGGACGCCAAGGTCACCAAGGACCCGGACCTGCAAGGCAACCGCCTGCAGAACGTGGCCAAGCACAGCGGTTCGTTGTCGGCCGTGTACGACTTCGGCAGCCTGTTCGGGGGCGACAAGCTGCGGATGGGCGCAGGTGCGCGTTATGTGGGTGAGCGCGCGGGCAACTCGACCAACACCTTCGACCTGCCGTCCTACACCGTGGCCGATGCGTTCGCCAGCTACGAGACCAAGCTGGATGAGCACAACGTGCGCTTGCAACTGAACGTGAAGAACCTGTTCGACAAGGTCTACTACAGCTCGGCGGTGAACCAGTACTTTGTGGCAATCGGGGATGCGCGGCAGGTGAGCCTGTCCAGCACTTTCGAGTTTTGAGCCAGCCTGTACCGGCCTCTTCGCGGCTAAAGCCGCTCCTACAGGGAGCGCGCCCGCCTCAAGCGCAACGCTTTACCTGTGGGAGCGGCTTTAGCCGCGAATGGCCGAACGGTACTCGCCAGGTGTTGCGCCCAGCGCCTGGCGGAACCGGTTGCTGAAATGGCTGGCACTGGCAAACCCGCACATCAAGGCAATTTCCCCCAGCGGAATTTCCCCCAGCCGCAACAGCTGGCGGGCCCTGTTCAGCCGCCGGGCCAGCAAGTACTGGTGCGGCGGTAGCCCGAAACTGGTGCGGAACATGCGCGCGAAGTGGTATTCGGACAGGTTGCAGCGCAGGGCCAGTTCACCCAGGGTAATCGGCTGGTCCAGGTGCGCCTCGATGTACTCGACCATTTGCCGGCGCAGGTTCGGCGCCAACCCACCTTTCAGGCGCAGGCCCTGGCGCAGCCCGACCTGGCTGAGCAATGCATGGTCGACAATCTCGTGCGCCAGGCTGCTGGCCAGCAGGCGCTCGCCGGACTCGTCCCAGTCCAGGGTGATCAGTTGGCGAAAGCGCGCGGCCTGTTGCGGGTCGTCGAGAAAGGTCGCTTCCTGTAATTGCAGTTCACGCGGCTCCCGGTCGAGTAGGCGCACGCAACCCAAGGCGAATTGCGCCTCGCTGACATACAGGTGTGCCAGGCGGATTGCACCATTGACCACCCAGTTCGATTCCTGCCCGGCTGGCATCACGCACAGCTTGCCCGGCGCGCCCTTTTCGGCCGGGCGCTGGCGGCGGAAGGTGCCGGTGCCGTCGGCGATGTAGCACGACAGGGTGTGATGGGTCGGTGCCTGATAATCGCGGGCATCGTCCCGGTTGCTCCACAACGCCGCCGCCAGCCCATCGCCCAGGTGCGCGCTCAGCTCCAGCCGGGCGTGGGGCGAGGCGTGCATGGCGTTGAACACTTGCAGCTGCGTGAGTGGGGTCATGGGCGAATCCTCTTGCCAGCCATCCTACTGCGGCTGTGGTCGAGTGACATCCACCAGGGCAAGAAAAGCGCAAGTTTGTGCAAGCAGGCAAACGCTGATCGGAAGAACACTGGCGATCCCTGTGGGAGCGGGCTTGCCCGCGAAGCGCCGGGCACCGATCTTGAAAGGCCCAAGGAACCACCGCCATGAACCTGTCACTGTACCTGCTCACCGTCCTGATCTGGGGCACCACCTGGATCGCCCTGAAGCTCCAGCTGGGTGTGGTCGCGATCCCGGTCTCGATCGTTTACCGCTTCGCCCTGGCCGGGCTGATCCTGTTCGCCTTCCTGCTGCTCACCCGCCGCCTGCAACCCATGAACCGCCGTGGCCACCAGATCTGCCTGGCTCAGGGCCTGTGCCTGTTTTGCGTCAATTTCATCTGTTTCCTCAGTGCCAGCCAGTGGGTCGCCAGTGGCTTGATCGCCGTGGTGTTTTCCACCGCTACCCTGTGGAATGCGCTCAATGCACGGATCTTCTTCGGCCAGAAGATCGCCAGCAATGTGTTTGGCGGCGGAGCCTTGGGCCTGCTCGGGCTGGGGCTGCTGTTCTGGCCCGAGCTGTCACACCACACCGCCAGCCGCGAGACCTTGTACGGCCTCGGCCTGGCCTTGCTCGGCACGCTGTGCTTCTCGGCGGGTAACATGCTATCGAGCATGCAACAGAAGGCCGGGCTCAAACCCATGACTACCAACGCCTGGGGCATGGTCTACGGGGCGGCGATGCTAGCGGTGTTCTGTGTGGTCAGCGGCGTGCCGTTCAGCATGGAGTGGAATGTGCGCTACATCGGCTCGTTGTTGTACCTGGTGGTGCCGGGGTCGGTGATTGCCTTTACTGCCTACCTGACTCTGGTCGGGCGCATGGGGCCGGAGCGGGCGGCCTATTGCACGGTGCTGTTCCCGTTGGTGGCGTTGAATGTGTCGGCGGTGGCCGAGGGGTATCAGTGGACGGCGCCGGCCTTGTTGGGGCTGGTGGCGGTGATGGCGGGGAATGTGCTGGTGTTTCGCAAGCCCAAGGCCAAGGTGCCCGAGGGGATGGTGGTGGTCAAATAGGTAATGTGCTGCCTGCACCGGCCCTTTCGCGGGCTCGCCCGCGAAAGGGCCGGTGCAGGCAAAATATGACTATCAGCCTTTCCACACCTGTGGATTCACCAGATCCCGCGGCCGCTCACCCAGCAGTGCCGCGCGCAGGTTGTCCATCGCCCGGTTGGCCATGGCCTCGCGGGTTTCGGCAGTGGCCGAACCAATGTGCGGCAGGGTCAGGGCGTTCGGCAGCTTGAACAATGGCGAATCGCTCAGTGGCTCCTTCTCGTACACATCCAGCCCGGCGCCACGAATAGTGCCGTTCTGCAGCGCTTCGATCAGCGCCGCTTCGTCCACCACCGGCCCGCGCGCGATGTTGATCAGGAAGGCGCTTGGCTTCATCAGCTTCAGCTCTCGCGCACCGATCAACTGGCGGGTGGCCTCGGACAACGGCACCACGATCACGACGAAGTCCGCTTCTGCCAGCAACTGCTCCAGGCTGCGGAACTGTGCCCCCAGTTCTTGCTCCAGCACGCTCTTGCGGCTGTTGCCCGAATAAATGACCGACATGTTGAAGCCAAAGCGACCACGGCGGGCAACGGCGGCGCCGATGTTGCCCATGCCGACGATACCCAGCGTCTTGCCATGTACATCGCTGCCAAAGTGCGCCGGGCCCACGGTGGCCTGCCAGTTGCCGGCCTTGGTCCAGGCATCCAGTTCGGCGGTACGGCGGGCGCAGCCCATGATCAGCGAGAAGCCCAGGTCGGCGGTGCTTTCGGTGAGCACGTCGGGGGTGTTGGTCAGGGCGATGCCGCGTTCGTTGAAGTAGTCCAGGTCGTAGTTGTCGTAGCCGACCGACACGCTGGACACCACCTCCAGCTTGCCTGCGCCTTCAAGCTGGGCACGGCCTAGCTTGCGGCCAACCCCGATCAGGCCATGGGCCTCGGGCAGGGCTTCGTTGAACTGGGCATTGATGTCACCGAGCTTGGGGTTCGGCAAAATCACGTTGAAGTCTTGCTGCAGGCGCTCGGCCATGGCCGGGGTGATACGGCTGAAGGCCAGGACGGTCTTTTTCATCGGGCAACTTCTCTGCAAGGCGGTGGTGGACATTGATTAGCAACCTACCATTGTCCACCCCCGCCATGCAGCAGCTTTTTAGTTGGCGATCAGCACCTGATGGGTTTTCAGGTCCGCCTCATGGGCGGCGAGAATCTCCGGCAGGGAATTGCGCAAGTACTCGACCCAGGTCTTGATCTTGGCATCCAGGTACTGCCGCGACGGGTAGATGGCGTACAGGTTCAGCTCCTGCAGGCGGTACTCGGGCAGCACCCGTACCAGGCTGCCATCACGCAGGCCGTCGATGGCCGAGTAGATGGGCAGCACGCCCACGCCCATGCCGCTGCGGATCGCGGTCTTCATGGCATCGGCGGTGTTCACCATGAACGGCGAGCTGGTGATGTTGACCATTTCCTGGCCTTCCGGCCCGTCGAACAGCCACTTCTCCAGCGGGATCACCGGGCTGACCATGCGCAGGCAGGCGTGCTTGAGCAGGTCTGCCGGCTTTTGCGCGCTGCCGTGGCGGGCGATGTAGCCGGGCGAAGCGCAGACGATGCTGTAGGTGATGCCCAGGCGTTGGGACACGAACCCCGAGTCGGGCAGTTCGGTGGCCAGCACGATGGACACGTCATAGCCTTCGTCCAGCAGGTCGGGCACGCGGTTGGCCATGGTCAGGTCGAAGGTCACGTCCGGGTGCGATTCGCGGTAGCGGGCGATGGCATCGACCACGAAGTGCTGGCCCACCCCGGTCATCGAGTGCACCTTCAGCTGCCCTGCGGGGCGCGCATGGGCGTCGCTGGCCTCGGCCTCGGCTTCTTCCACATAGGTAAGAATCTGTTCGCAACGCATCAGGTAGCGCTTGCCGGCCTCGGTCAACGCAATGCGGCGGGTGGTACGGTTGAGCAGCCTTGTTTGCAGATGGGCTTCCAGGTTGGAGACCGCCCGCGACACGTTCGCGGTGGTCGTATCCAGTTGCGCGGCGGCAGCGGTGAAGCTGCCAAGCTGGGCGACGCAACTGAAAGCACGCATGTTTTGCAGGGTGTCCATGGGTCACTCTCGATGTAGAGGACAAAATTGTGTCACGAAGTAACGATGAAAAGCTGAAAATTTGCCTTCGACCAAAGGCGGATTATCGCTGTTTTGGTAACAAAGATTCGCAGGAATCTGCGCTTATCGCCAGTGCTGCCGCCCCCTAGAATTGCCCGGCCCCTTCACCTCTTCCTCGGGAAATCGCAGCTGTGCCCCGTCGCATCATCAGAACGCTCAATGCGTTCAGTGCCTGTGCCCTTGCCCTCACCTTGAGTGGCTGTATCGGAACCTGGGGCATCGCCCCGCAAAGCAAGACGCTGCAAGCCAATACACTGACCACCGACGCGGCCATACGCGAAGCCGCGACCGATGCCCACTGGCCCGACCAGCAGTGGTGGCACGCCTATGGCGACCCCCAGCTGGACCGCTGGGTGGCCCTGGCCGTGGCCGGCAGCCCAAGCCTGGCCATGGCCGCCGCGCGGGTGCGCGAAGCCAAGGCCATGGCGGGTGTGGTCGAGTCGGCAGAAAAACTGCAGGTCAATGGCCAGGCCACGCTCAAGCGCCACAACTGGCCTGAAGACCAGTTCTACGGCCCTGGCGCGCTGTCTGGCGCCAACACCTGGGACAACAATGCCGCCTTCGGTTTCAGCTACGCCCTCGACCTGTGGGGCCGCGAACGCAATGCCAGCGAGCAGGCGGTGGATCAGGCGCACATGAGCGTGGCCGAAGCCCGCCAGGCGCAGCTGGAACTGCAGAACAACGTGGTGCGTGCCTATATCCAGCTGAGCCTGCACTTTGCCCAGCGCGACATCGTCAAGGCCGAACTGGAGCAGCAAGAGCAGATCCTGGCCTTGGCCAAGCGCCGCCTGGACGCGGGCATCGGCACCCATTTCGAAGTCAGCCAGGCCGAAGCGCCGCTGCCGGAAACCCACCGCCAGCTCGACAGCCTGAACGAAGAAATCGCCCTGACCCGCAACCAGCTGGCTGCCTTGGCCGGCAAGGGGCCGGGGGAGGGCGCACAGTTGCAGCGCCCGACCCTGGCCCTGGCTGCACCACTGAAACTGCCCTCCAACCTGCCTGCCCAACTGGTCGGCCAGCGCCCTGACGTGGTTGCCAGCCGCTGGCAGGTGGCCGCGCAGGCGCGTGGCATCGACGTTGCTCATGCCGGCTTCTTCCCCAACGTCGACCTGGTCGGCAGCCTGGGCTTCATGGCCACCGGCGGTGGCCCGCTGGAGTTCCTCACCGGGCGCAAGTTCAACTACAACGTCGGCCCGGCCATCAGCCTGCCGATCTTCGACGGTGGCCGCCTGCGCTCGCAACTGGGCGTGGCCTCGGCGGGGTATGACGTGGCCGTGGCGCGTTACAACCAGACCGTGGTTGGCGCGCTCAAGAACATCTCCGACCAGCTGATCCGCCGCGAGTCGATGAAAGAACAGTCGCATTTCGCTGCCGAATCCGTTGCTGCTGCGCAGAAAACCTACGACATCGCCATGGTCGCCTTCCAGCGGGGTCTTACCGATTACCTGAACGTGCTCAATGCGCAGACTTTGCTGTTCCGCCAGCAGCAAGTGCAACAGCAGGTGCAGGCCGCCCGCCTGATCGCCCATGCCGAGCTGGTCACCGCGTTGGGCGGTGGCCTGCAGGCCGGTCAGGATGTGCCGAAGGAGGAACGCCAGGCTGCGCCGAAAACCCCGGCTACCCTGGCCATTTTCGACAAGAAGCCGGATAACGCCGAATGAGCACTTCCAGTTTGCCCGTGCGCTGGCTGCAAAGCCTGGAATGGCGCCGGGGCTTCTTTGCCTGGGCGCGCACCGACGGTGTGACCTGGGTGTACATCTTCAAGGTGCTGGCTGCCGCCTTCATCACCCTGTGGCTGGCCATGCGCCTGGAGCTGCCGCAACCGCGCACGGCCATGATCACCGTGTTCATCGTCATGCAGCCGCAAAGCGGGCATGTGTTCGCCAAGAGCTTCTACCGAGTGCTCGGCACCCTGGCCGGCTCGGCGATGATGGTGGCGCTGATCGCCATCTTCCCGCAGAACACCGAGCTGTTCCTGCCCAGCCTGGCCTTGTGGGTGGGCCTGTGCTCGGCCGGCGCCATGCGCTACCGCACCTTCCGCGCCTATGGCTTCGTGCTGGCCGGCTACACGGCAGCGATGATCGGCCTGCCGGTGCTGCAGCACCCCGATCAGGCGTTCATGGCAGCGGTATGGCGGGTGCTGGAAATTGCCTTGGGCATTCTGGTATCGACCTTCGTCAGTGCCGCGATCCTGCCGCAGTCGGCCAGTGCCGCCATGCGCAACGCCCTGTATCAGCGCTTTGGCGTATTCGCCGGGGTGGTGGTGGAAGCCCTGCGCGGTGACAGCCAGAAAGACCGTTTCGAAAGCAGCAACGTGCGCTTCGTCGCCGAGGCCGTGGGCCTTGAGAGCCTGCGCAACGTCACTGCCTTCGAAGACCCGCACATGCGCCGCCGCAGTGGCCGGCTGGTGCGCATGAACAGCGAATTCATGGCCATCACCACACGTTTCAATGCCCTGCACCGTTTGCTCGAACGCCTGCGTGCTCGTGGCCCCCTGCAGATCGTCAGTGCCATCGAACCGGGCCTGAACACCTTGGTGGAGCTGTTACAGCCCTACGTGGGCCGGGCGTTGACCGATGCCGATGCACTGCGCCTGACCCTGGAGCTGGCCGCCTACAAAGAAGGCCTGCAAGCCCAGGTGCGCGGGCTGCGAGCCGAGTACCTGGCGACCGAACCCAGCGAGGCCGACCTGCTCGACTTCCATACGGCGTTCGAGCTGCTGTACCGCTTTGTCGACGAAATGTTCAGTTATGCCGAAACCCACGCTTCGTTGGCGGCGCACAGGCACGAGCGTGAACAGTGGGATGAGCCCTATGTGGCGCAGACCAGCTGGCTGGTGTCGCTGGCCGCCGGTGTGCGTGCCTCGGCGGTGCTGTTGCTGCTGGGCAGTTACTGGCTGCTCAGCGACTGGCCCAGCGGCGCCATGATGACCTTGATCGCCACCGTCACCGTGGGCCTTTCGGCGGCTTCGCCCAACCCCAAACGCATGTCGTTCCAGATGGCTTGCGGCACGGCTATCGGCGCGTTTGTCGGCTTCTTCGAAACCTTCTTCGTGTTCCCCTGGATCGACGGTTTCCCGCTGCTGTGCATGGTGCTGGCGCCGGTGTTCGTACTCGGCGCGTTCCTTGCCTCGCGCCCGGCTTACGCCGGTTATGGCCTGGGCCTGCTGGTGTTCTTCGCCATCGGTTCGGTGCCGAACAACCTGACGGTGTATGACCCTTACACGTTCATCAACGACTACATCGGCATGGTCATCGGCATGTTCGTCTGCGCTGCTGCTGGCGCGATCATCCTGCCGCCCAACAGCCGCTGGCTGTGGAGCCGGCTGGAGCAGGAACTGCGTGAGCAAGTGCTGTTCGCCATCAGCGGCCGCCTGCGCGGCCTTGGGTCGGCCTTTGAAAGCCGCACCCGCGACCTGTTGCACCAGGCCTACGGTCTGGCGGCCGGCAAGCCGCAGGTGCAAAGCCAGCTGATGGGGTGGATGTTCACCGTGCTGGAAATCGGTCACGCCGTCATCGAGCTGCGCAAAGAGCAGGCCCGTGCGCCGGTGCACCCGGCCTACGCCGAGTCACAACCGTGGCGCCAGGCCATCCGCGTGATGGGCCGCGCACTGGCAAGGCTGTTCTTGCAGCCCAGCGCCAGCAACCACGAACGCGCACTGGTGGCGGTGGACCACGCCATCGCTCGCGTGCAAGCCACCGACGAGCCATTCGCCCGGCACTTCGATACCTCGGTGCTGCGCCGTGCGCAAAGCTATCTGCATTTCATCCGTTCTTCCCTGCTTGACCCACAATCGCCACTGGCACCGGCGAAAGGACTGCACCATGCCCCGTGAAATCGCCTTCCATGGCGTGTACATGCCCACCATGACCTTGATGTTCCTGTTCGCCCTGGGCCTGGCCTGGGGCCTGGACCGGTTCATCGCCAGCCATGATGGCTACCGCTTTTTCTGGCACCCGGCGCTGCTGCGTCTGAGCCTGTTCGTCTGCCTGTTCGGCGCCATGGCGCTTACTGTCTACTGGTGAGAATCCTTCAATGAAAAAGTTCTTCAGCCTGATCGCCACCCTGCTGGTGCTGGTCGCTGCCGTGGCCATCGGTCGCCAGTTGTGGCTGCACTACATGACCACGCCCTGGACCCGCGACGGCCGCGTACGTGCCGACATCATCAACGTCGCCGCCGACGTGCCCGGCTACGTGGTGGACGTCCCGGTCAAGGACAACCAGCGGGTGAAGAAGGGCGACCTGCTGATCCAGATCGACCCCGAGCACTACCAATTGGCAGTCGACCAGGCCAAGGCTCTGGTCGCCTCGCGCAAGGCGACCTGGGAAATGCGCAAGGTCAATGCCAAGCGTCGGGCCGACATGGACAACCTGGTGATCTCCAAGGAAAACCGCGACGACGCCAGCAACATCGCCAACTCCGCCCAGGCCGATTACCAGCAGGCTCTGGCTGAACTGGCTGCCGCCGAACTGAACCTCAAGCGCACCCACATCGTGGCCACGGTGGACGGTTATGTGACCAACCTGAATATCCACAAGGGCGACTATGCGCGTATCGGTGAAGCGGTGATGGCGGTGGTCGACGAGAACTCGTTCTGGGTGTACGGGTTCTTCGAGGAGACCAAGTTGCCACACGTGAAAGTGGGCGACCAGGCCGAGCTGCAGATGATGAGCGGCGAGCGCATCAAGGGCCATGTAGAGAGCATCGCCCGCGGCATCTACGACCGCGACAACCCGCAAAGCCGCGAGCTGATCGCCGACGTGAACCCGACCTTCAACTGGGTGCGATTGGCGCAGCGCGTGCCGGTGCGGATTCACATTGATGAAGTGCCGGAAGGGTTTTTGCTGGCGGCGGGGACGACCTGTACGGTGGTGGTGAAGCCGAGCGAGGGGTGACCCTCGGAACCATACCGGTCTCACGCATCATGGGAGCCAGTCGGCTCATTCGGCTGCAGCTTCTCGCAGTAGCTGCTCCCAATCGTCCGGCGGGTGGCCGGTATGCAGCATCTTCTGAAAGACCTTGTAAGCATCGTCGCTACTTTCGTAGGCCCGCTTGCTCGACTCGTCATTGACCCAGGCCAGCACAATGATCCTGCTGGGGGTGTGATAGCGGAAGAACAACCGGTACTGCTGGAAGAACTTTGCCCTGAACCAGTGCTTGTGGTCACCACCCAGTGTGGCCCCCTGCCGGTACTCAGGTTTGGTCGGGTCTTGAGGGATTACATCGAAGGCCAGTCGCTTGATGGCCGCCAGCCTTTTATAGGCATTTCTGCGCGTGTAACCCGTTGGGTCCTTGTGCATCTGAGCCTGCACTTGAGCGCTGAGTGCCTCCAGTTTGGCCAGGAACAGCGGGTGGGCAATTACAGTCCATCCATGAATAACCAGAGGCTTCCTGCTCGCATCACTCATTCATCATCCGCCGACAGAGATTGATCCAGGTCGACCTCTGCGTCGCCGACAAGCTTGTCGAGACGCGCGATGAGGTCAGCATCGACAACCTGCAGCCGTTGAGGGTTGGTGGCGATATCGTGTGCCAGGAAATCCAGAAATTTGCCCAGTACTGGATCGCTCTCGGTTGCTTCTGCACGGGTGAGTATCACCTCACCGTCAGGGCGAATCGAGTAATGGATCTTGTCACGTTTTTTCAAGCCCAAGGCGCGCCGTACTGTTTCGGGAACAGTGGTCTGATAGCGATCGGTCAGTGTGGACTCGACGTCGAGAGTGGTTGCCATGGGCAATGTCCTTTTGAGGGGAAGCTATGCATTCCAAGGTAATGCGAATGCATTGCTTGGTCAATGCAAGTGCATTACCCCTCTGATGGGCGGTCAGGCTACTCCCACCAACACCGGAACCTTCACCCGGTCAATCACCTTCGCGCTGATCGACGGATCCAGCATCCGCCCCAGCCGCGACAGGTGACGGTGGCCCATGATGATCAGCTCGCAGTTCAGCTCCTGCGCCTTGGCCACGATCACTTCGACCGGTTGCCCGGCCACCATGCAGCCCTGGCTGGCGAAGCCGGCTTGCTGCAACTCGCGCACGGCCTGGGCGACGGCGTGGTCGGCATGTTGCTGTTCCTCGCAGGCGGCGGGGTATTCCTCCAGCTCTTCGGTTGTATAGGGGGCGGGTTGTTCGTGGACGGCGAAGGTGGAGTCGATGGCCAGCAATACGTGCAGTTCGTGTTCGCCGGGGCGGCAGTAGCGGCGGGCGAGGGTGAGCAGGGCGCTGGAAGCGGGGGAGGCGTCGATGGCGATCAGGACGGGGGTGGGCATTGGGGATCCTTGTACAAGGCTGGCTGAACGGTTGCCTGTCCGGGCCCTTTCGCGGGTAAACCCGCTCCCACAGGTACACCACAGTTTTCGAAATCCGCGCAGTCTCTGTGGGAGCGGGTTTACCCGCGAATGGGCCGAACCTGCCATGCAATATTTTTGGCCCAATCCACTTCCGGAATAAATGCCCCTCCACGCACGAGCGCATTGCGTCTGGTGCAATCCACCAACCTGCTACCATCGCCATCCCCACAGCTGCCACGGAAAACGGCCATGCAACTCCCGGACATGAACCTGCTTGTCGCCCTCGATGCCCTGCTCGACGAGGGCAGCGTGGTCGGGGCAGCACAGCGCATGAACCTGAGCCCGGCAGCGATGAGCCGGACCCTTGGGCGTATCCGTGATGCCCTGGGCGACCCGATCCTGGTGCGTGCCGGCCGTGGCCTGGTACCGACGCCACGGGCGCTGGCCCTGCGCGAGCAGGTGCATGGGCTGGTGGAGCAGGCCGGGCAGGTGTTCCGCAGCCGAGACGGTGTCGATCTGGTTAACCTGGACCGTGCCTTCAATATCCGCACCAACGATTTGTTCATCGCCCTGTACGGCGCCCAACTGCTGCGCATGATGCTGGCCCAGGCACCGCGTACGGTGTTGCGGTTCGTCCCGGAGGGCAGTGGCGACGATGATGCGGTGCTGCGCAATGGGCACATCGACCTGATCATCAGCTCGGCCGTCGAACTGGGCCCGGAAATCAAGGTGCAGAGCCTGTTCAACACCTATTTCGTGGGCCTGGCGCGCGTAGGGCATCCGATCTTCGACGCCCCTATCACTCCTGAGCGCTTCGCCGCCTACCCGCAGATCAGCGTATCCCGGCGTGGTCGCGCCAATGGGCCAATCGATGTGGCGCTGGCCAACCACAAGGTGGAGCGGCGGGTAGCGCTGATCACCACCAGCTTCCACTCGGCCATGTTTTCGTTGCCCGATTCAGACCTGATACTGCCGATACCGGCCAATATCCTCAACAGCGTGCAGCGCCTGAAGTTGCCACTGCGCTCGTTCGAGATCCCGGTGCCGTTGGAAAAGGTCAATGTGAAGCAGGCATGGCACCCGCGGTTCGACAACGATCCCGCGCATCGTTGGCTACGACAGACGTTGAAAGCATGCGGCAGTATTGATCCGTGATGCTGCTGACGATTGCGCCTGACGCAATATAAAGCTGCCAACAAGTCAGTTTTCGTCAGCATTCGACCTTCTTAAACTTGCTCCAGCCTCGAAATTGTTGCTGGAGATGTAATTTCATGAGTTCCCTGACCGCACCCTCTGCGGCGTTGGCAGCCGCCCCCGCGCCGGCTGCACCTGCGCAGACGGCGTTCGGCGTGCAGGTGGTGGTGGGGCTGTTTGGTGTATTGCTGGCCGTGCTGTGCGCGGGCCTGAACGAGTCAGTCACCAAGATTTCCCTGGCCGATATCCGCGGTGCCATGGGCATAGGTGCCGATGAAGGCGCCTGGCTGCTGGCGGTGTACAGCGCCGCGTCGGTCTCGGCCATGGCCTTTGCGCCGTGGCTGGCCACCACCTTCTCACTGCGGCGCTTCACCATGAGCGCCATTGGCCTGTTCGCCGTGCTTGGCTTGCTGCAACCGTTCGCCCCCAACCTGCATAGCCTGATGCTGCTGCGTATACTCCAGGGCTTTGCCTCGGGTGCCTTGCCGCCGATGCTGATGAGCGTGGCACTGCGCTTTCTGCCGCCGGGCATCAAGGTCTATGGCCTGGCCTGCTATGCACTGACTGCCACGTTCGGCCCCAACCTTGGCACGCCGCTCGCGGGGCTGTGGACCGAGTACGTCGGTTGGCAATGGGCCTTCTGGCAGATCATCCTGCCGTCGGCGCTGGCCATCGTCTGCGTGGGTTGGGGCCTGCCGCAAGACCCGCTGCGTCTGGAGCGTTTCAAGCAGTTCGACTGGCGCGGTGTGTTGCTGGGCCTGCCCGCCATCAGTTGCATCGTGCTAGGCCTGTCGCTGGGTGACCGTTGGGGCTGGTTCGATTCGCCGCTGATCTGCTGGCTGCTGGGTGGTGGCCTGCTGCTATTGGTGCTGTTCATGTTCAACGAGTGGTCCGAGCCGCTGCCGTTTTTCCAGTTGCGCATGCTGCAGCGGCGCAACCTGAGTTTCGCCTTGGTGACCTTGGCCGGCGTGCTGATCGTGCTGTCGGGCGTGGGCAGTATCCCGTCGGCCTACCTGGCGCAGATCCAGGGCTACCGCCCGGCACAGACCAGCCCGCTGATGATGCTGGTGGCGATGCCGCAACTGGTCGCTCTCCCGCTGACGGCAGCCCTGTGCAACATCCGCGCAGTGGACTGCCGCTGGGTGCTGGGCATCGGCCTGGCGATGCTGGCGGTGTCGTGCGTCGGCAGCAGCCTGCTGACCAGCGAGTGGATCCGTGGCGACTTCTACCCGTTCTACCTGTTGCAGGTGTTTGGCCAGCCCATGGCGGTGCTGCCACTGCTGATGCTGTCCACCAACGGGATGACCCCACAGGAAGGCCCGTTCGCCTCCAGTTGGTTCAACACTGTCAAAGGCCTGGCTGCAGTCATCGCGGGTGGCCTGCTGGATGCACTTGGCACCCTGCGCCGACACTTCCATTCCAATCACCTGGTGGACAGCCTGGGCAACGCCCCGCTGGTCGACGACAGCGCTGCGGGCCTGGCCCGGCGTATTCACGACCAGGCGCTGGTGCTGACCTCTGCCGACCTCTACCTGGTCATGGCTGGCATCGCCGTGGCCCTGATCTGCCTGATTCCTTTCGTGCCTACCCGGGTCTACCCGCCGCGTGCGGTGGCCTGAACCCTGGATGAATTCGAGAACCGCTGAAATGACTAACAACCGCAAAACCCTGTTCATTGGCTCGGCACTGGCCGTGGCCGTTCTGGCTGGCATTGTCGGCCCCTGGATGTTCGGCAGCGACCACCGCCAGAGCACCAACGATGCCTACGTCATTGCCGACTACACCGTAGTTGCGCCCAAGGTTGCAGGCTTCATCAAGGACGTGCTGGTAGAAGATAACCAGCAGGTCACGGCAGGCCAGTTGCTGGCGACCATCGACGCCCGTGACTACCAGGCCGCCCTGGATGCCGCTCAGGCCCAGTTGCTGGTGGCTCAGGCGCAAAGTGCCGATGCCCGCGCCACGCTCGAGCGCCAGGCAGCATTGATTGCCCAGGCCGAGGCGGCGGTGAAAGCGGCCCAGGCCGAAACAGCGTTCGCCGACCATGAAGTCAACCGTTATAGCCGCCTGGCCGAGCAGGGCGCCGGTACCGTGCAGAATGCCCAGCAGGCACGCAGCGGCGTCGACCAGGCCCGCGCTCGCCTGGCCAATGCCCAGGCGGCGCTGGTGGCGGCGCGCAAGCAGGTGGATATCCTTACTGCCCAGGTGGCCAGCGCCGATGGCCAGCTCAAGCGCGCTGAAGCAGGCGTGGAAAAGGCACAGCTCGACCTGTCCTACACGCGCATCACGGCGCCGGTGGACGGCATGGTCGGCGAGCGCGCCCTGCGCGTGGGCGCCTACGTCAATCCCGGCGCACGCCTGTTATCGGTGGTGCCGTTGCAGCAGGCCTATGTGGTCGGCAACTTCCAGGAAACCCAGCTGACCCATGTGCAGCCGGGGCAGCCGGTGAGTATCAGCGTTGACACCTTCTCCGGTGAAAAGCTGCAAGGCCACGTAGAGAGTATCGCGCCGGCTACCGGCTTGACCTTCGCTGCGGTCAAGCCAGACAACGCCACCGGCAACTTCACCAAGGTTGTGCAGCGCATCCCGGTGAAGATCGTGTTCGATGACGGGCAGCCGTTGCTCGCCCGCTTGCGGGTGGGCATGTCGGTGGAGGCGACCATCGATACCCGTGGCGACAAGCTGGATGGCAAAGAGGTAAGTGCACGATGAAACCTGCATTACGCTTGAGCCCCTTGGTGCTGGCCGTGTTGATGGCCGGTTGCACGATGGGCCCGGACTTCCTGCGCCCCGACAGCCAGGCACCGCAACAGTGGGCGCCACTTCAAGGCCAGGCAGCATCCAGCCAGCCGCAAGCCGAACCGCTGGAGCTGCGCTGGTGGGAAACCTTTCATGACGGACAGCTCAGCGCGTTGATCCAGCGCGTTGCCGAGCGCAACCTCGACTTACAGATGGCCAGCGCCCGCTTGCTGCAAAGCCGTGCCTTGCGCCGCACCGTGGCCGCCGATGAGGTGCCATCAGTAGACACCAACGCCGGTTACAGCCGCGCTCGTAACAGCGCCGAAGGCTTGAGCGACCCTTCCGGTAAAGCGGGTAAAGAGGCGTACAACCTTTGGCAAGGCGACCTGGTGGCCGGTTGGGAGCTGGACTTGTGGGGGCGCGTGCGGCGCCAGGTCGAGGCTGCCGATGCCACGGTCGAAGTGGCCGAGAACGACCGCCGCGGGGTGCTGCTGGCCCTGCTGTCGGAAACCGCCGGTAACTACATCCAGCTGCGAGCGGTGCAGCACACGATTGATGTGACACAGGACAACCTCAAGGTTGCCCGACACAGCCTGAAATTGTCCGAAGACCGTCAGGCCGAAGGGGTTGCCACTCGGCTCGACGTGGCTCAGGCCAGTGCCCAGGTGGCGTCGATCGAGGCTCGCCTGCCAAGCCTCGAAGCCCGGCGTGATGACCTGATCAACGCCCTCAGCCTGCTTGCCGCAGAACCACCGCGTAGCCTGCAGGCCGAGTTGCTGCAAGGCGGCGAATTACCCGCGCCGCAGCAGAAGTTTGCCATCGGCCTGCCATCCGAATTGGCCGAGCGTCGCCCGGACATCCGCCAGGCCGAATCACGCCTGCATGCCGCTACGGCCAGCATTGGCGTGGCCAAGGCTGATTTCTATCCGAGCATCCGCTTGTCGGGCAGCGTCGGTTTCCAGGCCATGCAGTTGTCTGATTTCGGCGGCTGGGATTCGCGCCGCTTTGCCTTCGGGCCACAGTTGTCGTTGCCGATCTTCGAGGGTGGCCGGCTCAAGGGCACCCTGGAACTGCGCGAGGCGCAGCAGCAGGAAGCGGCGCTGAACTACCGCAAGGTGGTGCTGGGTGCCTGGCATGAGATCGACGATGTGCTTCGCCTGTACAACGCCAGCCAGTTGCGCCGTGACCACTTGGCCGAGGCTGTGAGGCAGAACCGCATCGCCCTGGAAACCGCCCAGCGCCAGTATGTGGAAGGGGCGGTGGACTTTCTCAATGTGCTGACGGTGCAGGGGGCATTGCTGGCCAGTGAGGAGCAGTGGATCGACAGCTCGGCGGCGGTGTCCCAGGCGCTGGTGGGATTGTACAAGGCCCTGGGGGGTGGCTGGCAGGCGTTTGATGAGCAGCCGGTGAAGAAAGCATAAAAAGCGGGGCCTCTGTGCGGCCCATCGCCGGCAAGCCAGCTCCCACAGGTACAGCGCAGGCCTAGGGCCTGATGGGATCCTGTGGGAGCTGGCTTGCCGGCGATAGGGCCGGTACTGGCAACAGAAAAATCAAAGCGGGCGCAGCAGCCCAAACCGCTTGCGCAACGCCCAATCCAGCACCCGCCGCGGCAGCAACCGGGCCATCAACGGCAGCGCCGTACTGCCATTCCCCAACCGCACCACTGCGGGTACGGGTGACTTGCCAACGGCCGCCAGTACGCCTTGGGCAAACACCGCCGCCGAAGTCGGCTTGTCCTGCGAAGCCCGCGCCCGTGCCTGTACATGCTCACGCAACGGCCACCACGCAGAGTCCGCCGCCAGCACCTGGTCGGCCTGGCGCTGGGCATTGCTGGCGAATTGCGAGGCAATCGCCCCGGGTTGCACTTCCATCACCTGGATACCGAAGGGGGCCAGCTCCAGGCGCAGGGCATCGCTCAGGGCATGTACGGCGGCCTTGGACGCGCAGTACGCGCCAGCGAATGGCGTGACCAGCACGCCCGAGACACTGCCGATGTTCACCACCAGCCCGCGTGCGCGACGCAACAGCGGGAACAGTGCGCGGGTGACGCCGACCACGGCGAACACGTTGGTCTCGAACTGCTGGCTCAGGGCATCGACGCCGCCGTCGAGCAGCGGGCCCATGGCGCCGTAGCCGGCGTTGTTGACCAGCATGTCAAGGCGCCCGTGCTGCGCCTCCAGCTCATCGGCCAGGCGCTTGAGCGCTTCGCCATCGTTGACGTCCAGTTGTCGTGCAGTGAAGCCGGCGGCGGCCAGCTGTTCGACATCCTCGGGCTTGCGGGCCGTGGCCCAGACTTCATGGCCGGCATCGCGGAAGGCGTCGGCCAGGGCGCGGCCGATGCCGCTGGAACAACCAGTGATCAGGACGGTGGGCATGTAGATAGCCTTCGATTAATTGGCAAAGTTGCCTTGCAGATGTTCAGCGCGAAACTCCAGGGTCTGTGGCCGGTAACCGGAGCGCAGCGGCGGCAACGGCAAGCAGTCCTTCCACTCGGCACCTGGCTGCAGTTCACCCGGGCCACGATAGCGCGGAGCGTTGTAGCTGTTCTCCGCCAGATTGACGGTATCGCCCGGCGCGTACGCTGCCACTCGCCACCGCAGTTCGGTCAGCGGGGCATCGTTGCCGTTCTTCATGCGCACCTGCAGGGCACGGTCGGCGGGGCAGTGTTCGGGGGCATAGCTCAGGCGCAGGTCCAGGCGCGCCAGCTGCAAGGCTTCGCGGCTGTCCTGCCAAAACACCATCAGGGCCACCAGGCCCAGGCCGCAGACGGCGGCCATGGAGACGGGCAGGGCCTTGGCTGGATAGCGCAGAAGCAATACCAGCCAGGTAAGGATCAGAGCAGCGCCGATCAACATGAGTCGGTGACCTCAAGTATGCAGGTTCAGCCATCGTAGCGGTAAATGGACCGCGCTTGAAGGACAGTAATGGCCCGGGTTGCTGCAGGGCTTTACATGCTATCTACCTGGTATTTCTGTCAGTACCGACGTGCCTGTTCTCGCAGTAGCCTTGTTTGCAGCAGTCAGCTGCCCACTGCCTGGGTAGTTTGACAATACTTCAATCTTTACTGGAGATAGGGAAATGAACGCGATACACACGGATGCCAAACAATGGGCCTTCACTGGAACGATGCAGGCTACATTGTCATCGGGCACAACATTCGAAGCCAGCGCCATTGATTATCAACCAGGCTTTGGCATTCTCGCGATCGACGACAGGGCATTGAATGACGAACCCTTTATCTATATCGGTTTTCCTGAAGCAATCGGTGTGGGCAGTTTCCCCATCGAGCCTGAAGGTCAGGGCAAGATAAGGGCGTTTCTTGGCATCCAAGGTAAAGGGCCTGCAAAGAGCGGAAAGCTTGTCATCACTGAAGTGCAAGCAACTGGTGCGATCTCGGCGAAGTTCACGTTCAAGGGGGAGGATGAAAATGGCCAAGCGTTTGAGGTAACTGAGGGTGCTTTCACCATTAGCCCCTGCGTTGCGCTACAGAATAACCACCCGGTAGTCGCTGCGTCGGCATGTATCAGCCCTGCGCTTTCGGATAACGCCGGTTTTGTCGCCGATAACTTCAATGTGCGAGCCAGTAATGCAGGGCGGCGCAGTATTTTGGTTACCCAGCAAAAAGACCTGAAGGGAGGACTGTCATCGCTAGGCACTTACTTGAATATCGATAGTCAAGGGCACGGGTACGCTTTCGCGGCGGTCAATCAAGGCTTGATTGCGACCCGAGACATGATCATCACGGATTTCAGGTCTGAAGAGAATGCCCGACTGTCCTTCGATTTCAGTTATTCCTTCACGCATAACGGGACTGATTACAAGGTGAGTGATGGGCATCTCGAAATCGATTGGCGCCCCAAGTAATCATGGGCAGTGAAAAGCCCCGTACCTGAAAAGGTAACGGGGCTTTTGTCTCAAGCCTGTTTCTTTACTGGGCGATGGTCTTCACCGAAACCCCACGCTCGACCGGCGTCGATGTCCGCCCATAAACATCCTCAAAGCGCTCGATGTCATCCTCGCCCAGGTAGCTACCGGACTGCACCTCGATGATCTCCAGCGGGATCTTGCCCGGGTTGCGCAGGCGGTGGATCGAGGCAATCGGAATGTACGTCGACTGGTTCTCGGTCAGCAGGAACACGTTCTCGTCACACGTCACCTCGGCAGTACCCGACACCACGATCCAGTGCTCGGCACGGTGGTGGTGCATCTGCAGCGACAGGCTGGCGCCCGGCTTGACGGTGATGTGCTTGACCTGGAAGCGGCCGCCCATGTCCACCGAGTCGTACGAGCCCCACGGGCGATACACTTCCAGGTGGTTCTGGGTTTCCGTGCGGCCCTGTTCGTCAAGGGTCTTGACCATCTGCTTCACGCCCTGGACCTTGTCCTTGTGGGCAATCATCATGGCGTCCTTGGTCTCGACCACCACGATGTTTTCCAGGCCGATCACCGACACCAGCTTGCCGTTGCCATGGATCATGCAGTTGCGGCTGTCCTGCACCACCACGTCGCCTTTGGTGACGTTGCCATCCTCGTCCTTTTCATGCACTTCCCACAGTGACGACCAGCAGCCCACGTCGCTCCAGCCGGCCGACATCGGCACCACGCAGGCGCGTTGGGTTTTTTCCATCACCGCGTAGTCGATGGAGTTGTCCGGGCAGCAGGCGAAGGTGGCTTCGTCGATGCTCAGCACATCGCCGTCCTCCTGGCTGCGCTCCAGGGCCAGCACGCAGGTGTCATAGATGTCGCCGTCGTGCTTTTTCAGCTCTTCGAGGAAGCGGCTGGCGCGGAACAGGAACATGCCGCTGTTCCAGAAGTAGCCACCGGCCTGGACGAACTCGGCGGCGCGTTTCTCGTCGGGCTTTTCAACAAACTGGGCAACCCGCGCCACACCTTCGGGCAGCAGGGCGTCCTGGCTGGAGCGGATGTAGCCGTAGCCGGTTTCCGGCTTGGTCGCCGGCACGCCGAACAGCACCATCTCGCCACGCTCGGCGGCCACGGTGGCCAGCGCCAGTGCGCGTTGCAGGGCTTTCTGGTCATCGATCACATGGTCGGCAGGCAGTACCAGCATCAGCTCGTCACGGCCTTCGTTGACCAGCTTCATGGCGGCCATGGCCACGGCCGGCGCGGTGTTGCGGCCGAACGGCTCCATCAGGATGCCTTGGGTTTCCAGCTTCAGGGCAGCCAGTTGCTCCTGGACGATGAACTTGTGGTCCTTGTTGCAGACCACGATCGGTGTGTCCATGCCTTCGAACACCAGGCGCTCGATGGTTTGCTGGAACAGGGTGTGTTCACCGGTCAGGGCCAGGAACTGTTTAGGGAACTGCTTGCGCGACAGAGGCCACAGACGCGAACCGCTACCACCAGAAAGAATTACCGGGATCATCATGTTTCTCCAATAGTCGTTAATAGGCAGAGGGATCAGTTGCTAGCCACGGGGCGAGTTACCCACACCGGCGACAAGGCGTTGCCGGAACCCGTTACGTACAGCACTGCGGCTTCGCCGCGCTCCAGGGCGACGGGTTTCACGTCGCCCACTTTCTTGTCGCCTTGGAACAACGCCAGGTTGACCTTCACCGGGTTGATTTCACGTTCGCCACGGCCGTTGGCGGCCACCGGCTTGACCACTTCGGTCTTGCCATCGGCGGTTTTCAGGGTCAGCTGCTGGTCGCTCAGGTTCTGCACGCGCACCAGGGCTTTCTGCTTGTTCTTGAACGGCGGTTCTTCGATCAGTTGCGGGTTGCCGCTGCTGCTGTTGACCAGGGTGTAGTACTTGTCCGAGGCCAGCTTCACCGGCACGCTCTTGCCGCCGACCTGGGCGGTGTAGTCGCCGCCTGGCAGGAAGCTGAAGTCGCTGCTGGCCTGAGCGCCTACCTGTTTGATCTGGGTGTTGCCGACCGAAGCGGCAGCGGGTGCGCTGGCGGCGTTGTACAGGCGCACGAAGGTCGAACCTTTCGGCGCGCTTGGGCCATACAGGGCGGCGTCGGCACCGGCGAAGGCCTGCATCGAAGCAAGGGAAAGGCCGGCCGCGAGGGTGAGGGCTTTGGCAATGGAAGTCTTGGTAGTCATGTGCATTTCCTCTCTATCGTTCAGTGGTTCGTCCGGGTGGACGACAAGGCCAGGTTTTCTTCGGATTTACGGGTGTTCTTCAGCTGCGCGATCCACTGCGGGTCGAAGCTGCTCAAGTCGTTTTTCATGGGCAGATAACGTTCGGGGAACTCCCACACCACCACCTGGGGTGCGGCGTTCTTGAAGGCGTCGCTTTGCAGGTACTTGAGCATTGGCAGCAGCGGGCCATGGCCGTCTTCGGCGTAGTTGGCCACGTCGCTGCGCAGCGCTTGTTGCAGCGCACCAAGGAAGTTCCAGTGCGGGTTGGCGCTGTAGCTGGTGCCCACCAGCGCTACCGGGATCTCGTTGTTGGCAAATAGCGCGTCGTCGCCGTCAGCCGCTGCTTCTGCCGGGCGGGTGGTGCGTTGTTGCAGGTTGTCCGGGGTTGGCAGCAGGTTGCTGAACAGCGGGTCGAGCGGCAGGAAGTTGGTCAGGTCGCCTTTGTAGGGCGCAGTGCTGCCGGCTTCGGTCACGAAGGTTTGCGGGTCGCCGTTGAGCAGGTTCTGTCGGCTTACGGCTTCAGCCAGCGCCTGCGCTGCCACTTCGGCGCCCATCGGCGTCCAGTGGGTGTCGGTGCGCAGGAAAACCTGGCCACGGGCCTTGGCTTGTTCCATGGCCGCTTGCAGGTCGGGGGCGAACACGTTGGCCTGGCGCACCTGAGCATGGAACTGGTTGTACAGGTCGTCGTGCAGGCTGGCCGGTTGCTCCTTGCCCAGGTATTCCGAATAGATACGCGCCTTGGCTGGCACGATGGCCAGCACCAGCTGGCTGCCGTGCTGCTGCAAGGTGTCGCGTACGCCGCGGATCAGCGCCAGGTTTTCCTGCATCAGTTGCTCGGCACCGGCGGTGGGCTTGAACTCTTCGTCGCTGAACAGCCACTGGTCGCGGCCCAGCACCACACCGGGGCGGCCTTCGTTGAACAGCTTGAAGTCCAGCGCGGCCCAGAGGTTGGTGCCAAGGCGCTTGATCGGGAACTGCTCGTCGTAGTGGGTTTCGGCGGCCTTGGCCAGCTTGCCGTTGAGCACGGTCATCTGCTCGGTACGCTGGAAGCTTTGCAGGCCACCGGTGGACCACACGCCCATGCCCACCAGCAAGCCGAGGAACGACAGTGAATACGTGATGCGTAAAGTACGGTTCATGTCATCGGCCTCAGAACTGGAAGTACAGGAACGGCGAGTAGCTTTGCGCCGAGAGCTTGAGGATCGAGGCCACGAACAGCAGCAGCACCAGGGCGCGGGTCATCACCCGGGTCCAGTCCAGGCCGATCGAGCCGTCAGTGTTGACCTGCACCGGGGTCGCCTTGGGCGAAGGCTTGGCATTGCGGTAGAAGTCGCGCAGGCCGAAGAACGCCAGGGTGAGGTAGGCGATCACCAGGGTGGCCACTTGCAGGCCGGTCAGTTGGGCACGGTTGAGTTCCGACAGCTGCCAGTCGCCAAAGCTGAACATGGCGCCGTACATGCGGCCGGCCACGTGCAGGTTTTCGGCGCGGAAGATCACCCAGCCGACCACCACCAGCAGGAAGGTGAAGGCCCATTTCACCGGGTTGAAGCGCTGCGGGTTGGTGTCGATGCCCAGCGCACGCTCAATGGCCAGCCACATGCCGTGCCAGGCACCCCAGATGATGTAGGTGAAGTTGGCGCCGTGCCACAGGCCGCCCAACAGCATGGTCAGGAACAGGTTGCGGTAAGTGTTGAAGGTGCCTTTGCGGTTACCGCCCAAGGTGATGTACAGGTAGTCGCGCAGCCAGGTCGACAGGCTGATGTGCCAGCGCCGCCAGAACTCCGTGATCGACTGGCTGATGTAGGGCTGCTTGAAGTTCTCCATGAAGCGGAAGCCCATCATCAGGCCCAGGCCGATGGCCATGTCGCTGTAGCCGCTGAAGTCGAAGTACAGCTGCGCGGTGTAGGCCAGCGCGCCCAGCCAGGCGTCGCCCGTGGTCGGGTTTTGCAGGGCGAAGCAGTGGTCGGCCACCACCGCCAGGGTGTCGGCAATGAACACTTTCTTGATGAAGCCCTGCATGAAGCGGGTGCAACCTTCGGAGAACTTGTCCAGGGTGTGGGTGCGGTTGTTGAACTGGTCGACCAGGTCCTTGAAGCGCAACACGGGGCCGGCGATCAGGTGCGGGAAGATCGCCACGAACGCTGCAAAGTCGATGAGGTTGCGGGTAGCCGGGGTGTCGCCACGGTACACGTCGATGATGTAGCTGATCGACTCGAAGATGTAGAACGAGATACCGATCGGCAGCAGCACGTGGGTGAGGATGAACGGCTCCAGGCCGAACGAGCTGATGATCGCGTTCAGGCTTTCGACACCGAAGTTGGCGTACTTGAAGTAGCCAAGGATTGCCAGGTCGACGCCCACGCCCAGCAGCAGCCAGCGCTGGGCCGGCTTGGTGCGCACGCCGGCGGCTCCGACTTTAAGGCCGATCCAGTAGTTCCACAGGGTGACCCCGGCGAATAGGGCCAGGAAGTCCACCCGCCACCAGGCATAGAAGATGTAGCTGGCGACCAGCAGTAGCAGGTTGCGATAGCGTTGCCCGCTCAAGTAGTACAGGCCGAGGAAGATCGGCAAGAACAGGAACAGGAACACGTTGGACGAGAAGACCATCCCGGTTCTCCTTTTTGTTCACAGCATCCGGGGCACAGCGCCCCCCAAACCCCCCACACAAATGTGGGGGGCTACCTAGATCCCTGTAGGAGCTGGCTTGCCTGCGATGCAAGGCGAAGTCTTGCCCAGCCATTGTCGGGTCCGCTTCGCGGCCCATCGCAGGCAAGCCAGCTCCTACAGGGTTTTGCGTTACTTCTTGGTGTCTGCGCTCGGGTCATAGACCCGGGTCAGGTTGCCGCCGAGCCTGAAACTGTCGAATGGCTGCATGCCGTGCTTGCGTTCGAGCGTGTCACCCACGCACTGGTACAGCGCGCACCACGGTTCGAGCCAGGCGTACTTGCTGTCGACCTTGAGGTCTTTCATGTCTTGCTTTTCGCCTGCGCGTTCCGCGAAGTGCTTAGGATCGCGAGCGCCGTACAGCACGCCTTCCCCCAGGCGCTGCAGGGCAAAGTTGTTTTCGCTGCGCAGGTCCACACCGTTGGCCTTGGCAAAGCTGGCGATCATCGCCAGCGGTGGCAGGGCGTAGTTGTGGTAGGCCAGGGCGCGCTGCTTGCGCTTGATCTCGTTGGGCAAGAAGCCCTGCTCGTCGACCTGGTTGGCGCCGATCTTGTATTCCTTCACGGCCCAGTCGAACAGGTCGCGGCGGTTGGTCGCCACCGAGGTGGCCATGACTGACCAGGCGGCCCAGTAGCTGTGGTTGTTGATCTTCGCCAGCGGCAGGTTGCTCCAATCGCGCACGGTTTGCTCTGCAAGGCGGGCGAACCATTTTTCGATCAGCTCGGCCTCGGCCTGGTGCGCGGCCAGCGGCTGCGAGTTGGAGAACTTCAGGCGCAGCCAAGAACCACTCATGCTGCCCAACGCCCATTTGCGCATGGATTTGCCGGTGTGGTTGTAGTCGGTGGACATCAGCGCATCGGCACGCGCCCAGGTGCCCAACCAGGTCAGGGCGCAGTCGAGTTGTGCCGGGCGTCCGTCGCGCATGTACTGGTTGACCATCTTGGCCACGCCACGCTCCAGGGTGGTGATGTCCTTGGTGGAATCGCGGAAGGCCTGCTCTGAATCCTCGTTGAGGGTTGCCCGGGCACTGTCCGAACCTTCGTACTTGCTGCGGAACTGCAGCGCACCGGTGTACGGCTTGGGCGTTGCTTCGCAGCGGAAGTTACCGTCGCCGGTCTTGAGCTTTTCGATCCCCTCGTAGTACCCCTGGGGGGGTACCAGCGCGGCGTGCGCGGCCCCCCCGAACAGGGCCAGCGCGAGCAGGGCGGGGCGGAAGATTCGCTTGAAGGTGGTCATGGGTCGCCTCACTGGCCGGCCTGCGCGGTTTGCGCGGGCACGGCGAAGTTGTTGCGTTTGCAGAGCTTGGCTTCGACTTTCTGGGTGCCGCTTTCCGGGCCTTGCACCTCGAAGGCCAGCAGGCTCTGGCTGGCCCAGTCCTCGTCTTCACGCATCTGGAAGACAAAGCGGCCGTCGGTGTCGGAGGTTTCCGGTTTTTCCAGCTTGATGTCTTCGTGGCGGCCGTTGAGGTACCACAGGGTGGCCTGCAATACCTTCACCGACGGGTCTTCGAACTTCACGTCCATCTGCAGGTTGCGGTTGATCAGGTCTTTGATCACGCCGCCCTTGCCGTTGACCATCAGCTCGTTCTTGCCGGGCTTGAGGGTGGTGCTGGCGCTCATTAGCGCCGGGCGGTCGTCGCAGCCGTTGTCGAGCAGGCCGAGGATTTGCCGCCAGATGGTTTCCTGGTCCAGGCGGTACAGCGGGGAGAACTCCCAGATCAGGATCTTCGGCGGGTTCTTCTGGAATTCCTCGCTGCCCAGGTACTGGATCATCGAACCTTCCAGGCCTCCGCCGGGGAAGGCGACGTTGAGCACGTCGGCACCGATGTACTGTTCGAGGAAGCCCGAGAAGTTGTAGTTCTTGCCACTGTGGCTGGTGCCGACCAGGGTGATCTGCGCGTTGCCACTGTCACCGAACAGGTCGTCGCCACCGCCGCTGGAGCCTTTCGGCTCGGTAGCGAACTGGTCCATGTACTGCACTGCATAGCTGGTGCCGCAGAGCTGGCCGGCGACGTTGTGCAGGGTGCCGGTCTTGCCCATGCGCCCGGATTTTTTCGTTTCGAATTCCTTGCGCGGGATGCCTTCGAAGGCCGGCATGTGGTGCACGGTGTCGGCCACGATCTTGGCCGCGCGCTCGGCGCCGTAAGGTGTCCAGTGCTGGTCGCCACGGAAGTAGAAGTCCTTGCCCTGGTCGGCGGCGGCCAGCTGTTCGTTGGTCAGCGGCGACAGGTCGGGCACGTTGTAGCCCATGCTTGCAAAGCGCTTGAGCATGGCCTGGTAGTTGCCCAGCGCCTTCTGGTAATCGAAGGCAGCTTTCTCGGCCGGGTTGAGCATGTTGCGGTTCACCAGGCCACGGGTCGGCTGGTAGACCACCACCAGTTCCACGCCGCGCTTCTTGAACGCGTCGTGCACCTGCTGCAGGCGTTTGTAGCCGGCCGGGGTGGTGTTGAACTCGGTGCGCAGGTCTTCGCGGGTACGGAAAAGCCAGTCCCCTTTGGCCTGCACCAGCGTGGTGAAGTTTTGCTGGTAACGGGTGGTGTAGCGGCTGGCGTCATGCGCTTCAGGGCACAGCTGGCAGCACGGCTCGGCGGTGAAGGTGGGGGCCTTCACGTCGTCGGCGCGCACGCCCTGGCTGATCGCCAGAAGGGCGGCGGACAGGCCCAGCAGTTTCATCAGGTGTGGGGTCATGGTCTGGGCTTCCTTAATCGATCATTTCGGTCTGGCGTTCGACCGGGTCGATCAGCACAGCCTTTTGCTGGCGTACCAGCAGGTCGAGGATTTCGTCCTGGCGTTCGCCCAGGATGCCGTTGAGGCTGATACCGCTGGCCTTGCGCGGGGCGAGCATCGAAACCTTGTACAGCTCGACCGACAGCGGCGAGTCGATCGACAGCGGGCCGGAGCCGTTGGCCGTCAGCTCACCGCCCACCAGGATCAGCGACACCTTGGTGTCGAACGGGTCCAGGGCGATATCGCGGTCGGTGTCGGACAGGTCTTTGATGTGGCCGTACACGCCCACCAGGCCGTTGGCCATGGCGATGTTTTCGTACAGGCGGATGTTCACGCTGTTACGCACGCGGATGCCGTGGCGGCGGTTGTTGATCAGCTTGTTGCCCCAGATCAGGTTGTCGCCGCTTTCGTACAGGGTGATGCCGTCGGTGTGGTTGCGGTAGATCTCGTTGTAGGCGATCAGGTTGTTGACGCTGTTACGGTCGATCACCACACCCGAGAGCTTGTTGTCGTAGCTCTTGTTGTTGATGATCCAGCTGTCGTTCACCTCACGCGAAACGATGATGCCGTGCTTCTTCTTGGTGCCGTACACCGTGTTGCCGGCGATGATCAGGCGGTGCGAGCGGTCGTGCGGGTCGATGCCGTAGACGATGTTGTCGCGGTAGGTGCTGTCCTTCACCACGAAGTCCTGGGTTTCGTAGCAATAGAAGCCGTACCACATGTCGCTGAACTCAGAGCCGATGATCCAGCCGGTGGGTTCCGGTCGGCCCATGCGCTTGGCCATGTTCGGCGTGTACTGCGAGATGCTCACACCGTACGATTTGGACTTGGCGTAGCCGAAGCTGGCCATCTTCGTATTGACGATGTAGGTCTCGGTACCGCCCCACGACAGCAGGAACGGGCGGAATTCCTTGGGCGAGCGGAAGGTCGCCGGGCCGTTGTCCTTCTCGCGCCAGCCGGTCACCTGGGTGTCGGTGACGAACAGCTTGCCGTCGTTGACCAGGAACGAACCGCCCTCCTGGGACAGGCGCAACTGCTTGACCTTGCCGTCGATCTCGAGGATGCCCTTTTGCCCGACCACAATTGGCAGGCGCGCCAGGTACACGCCCGGCTCGACTTCGCTGAGGTACTGCTTGGGCACCTTCTTGCTCAGCTCCACCAGATCGACATGGCCGTCATCGACGAAAATCGCCTGGGGTATACCGTGCTGGCGTTGCACCCACTCGGCCGCCTTGTTGTCGCCGCCGACGAACTCCTTGAGGGTGTCCTCCTGGAACATGCGGCGCAGGCTGACCTTGCCCTTGTGGCTGCGGTCGATCTTCTTCTGCACCGCCTCGGCGGTGAAGCCGGTCAGGTCGGGCAGCTTTGGCGGGTCCATCTGCAGCGGCTCGATTGGCGCGCTGGCCACGGTATAGGTCTTGGCCTGCTGCAGTTCCTTGGCAATCACCTGGGGTTCTGCGGCGGCGACCAGGCCGCTGGCCAGCAGCAAGGCGCTGGCCAACAGGCTGTGACGTAAGTGCGGGTGAAGGTTCATCAGGTTTCTCCCGGCCTCAGAATCGCCAGATCACGTCGACGAAGGCGCGGTGCATGTACGAGTCCGCTTCCTTGCCATAGGCGTCGCCCGGCTTGAACACACCGGCGCGCAGGCGCACCAGGGCGGACGGTTCGTCGATGGCCTGGCTCATGGAGGCTGGCAGCAGGCCTTGCTTGAAGTACTTGGTCACAACCACGTCCATTTCCTGGCCAAGGTCTTTTTCACCGTCGACCAGCTGGCGGCTGACGCCGTTGTCGTCGACGGCGGCATTGATGCCGCTGGAGCCGATGTTCTGGTTGCCGTCGACACGCCAGAACTTGTGGTAGATCAGGCTGGCGTCGTAGTCGTCGCGCAGCTGCCAGGAGGCGAACAGGGTGGCGGCCTGCAGGTTGCCCAGCTCGCCACGGAATGCCTCACCGAAGCGGTGCACGCGCGAGCGGGTGCCGGTGAAGTTGGAGCGGTTGCTCTCAAGGCCGGTTTGCTCGAAGTTGTTCGAACCGTCGTCGCCACCGCCGCCGCTGCCACGGGCATAGGCCGCACCGACCTGCCATTGCGGGTCCAGGCGCAGGCGGATGCCGAGGTCGGTGGCCCAGGCGTTGACGTCGCCGCTCTGCTTGCCAGTGGCAACCTGCTCGTCGCCGACGGCCTGGCTGCTGAGAGTGTCGCGGTCACCGGTCAGCCAGGTGACGCTGCCCCAGTAGTTGACGGTGTGGTCGTTGCGCCAGTTGTAGGCGTCGCTGTTGGCTTCCAGGCCCAGCCAGGTCAGGTCGCCGGTGCGGGTCTTGTCCAGTGCGTCGACGGTTTCACCCGGTTTTTTCAGGCTGCCGCTGTCGTGGGTGTGATGGGCGCGCACGCCTACCCAGTGGCCAGGGGTCCACTGTGTGGCAACGTTGCCGTAGATGTGGGTGCGGTCCTTGTCTTCCGGGGCCAGCTCGGTGAGGTCGGTGCGGTATTCGCTGAAGCGCTGGGCCACGCCCAGGTCGGCCTTGAGCAGGGTGGTGTCGAAGGTCCAGTTCAGTGCTTCGATGTTGGTGTCGCGCCACATGCCATCGTCGCTGCGCAGGCGCTGGCGACCGAGGCGCAGTTGCTCGCCGGGGTAAGCGGTGAGGCCGCTGTAGCCCACCCAGAACTCGCGCATGGCCAGGTAGCTTTTGTCTGGCTGGCGGCTGTCGTCACCGGTGTCGGTGGTGGTGCCGTCGTCGTTCTGGCGCAGGGTGTCGGTTTCGATGGTGTCGGTGGCGGCGACAGCCTGGCCCATGGCGTAGGCGCTCCAGTTGCCGCGCTCGCCGTATACCCACGGGCGCAGGTCCAGGCCCAGGCCGTTGACGTCGCCGCCAGGGCGGGTGCCCAGGTCGCGGTCGTCTTCCGACTGGCCGGTGATTTTCACGTCCAGGCCAAAGTTTTTCTCAGCGGTCATTTCCGCCAGGGTCGGGCAGGACCACAGCAGGGCGAAGCTCAGGCCGATGCCAGCTTTCACGAAGGGATTGAGCGTCATAGCGAGTCCTCACCGTCTACTTCTTTTTCGTCGTCTTGCAGGGCTTCGAGTGCCAGGGTGCTGTTCGCGCCCTGGGCCATGCTGCCGCGTGCCTGCTTCTCTTGCGCCAGCAGTTGCTGGGCCTGGCTACGTTGGTCAGGCGTGAGTTGCTGGTCGAGTTGCTGCAAGAGTTCGCTCGATTGCGGCGTCGGGTTGACCTGCGACAGCTGGGCGAACACCCAGGCGTTGCCCGGTTGCGGGCGGATGCCGTGGCCTTCGCTGAACAGCTGGGCCAGGGCATAGTCGGCGCTGTTCTGCCCGCCACGGGCGGCGGTCAGCAGGTGGTCGACGGCTTTCTGCGGCTCGACGTTGCCCAAGTAGCCACGGCGGTACAGCTGGCCCAGGTAGTAATGGGCGCTGATCTCGCCTGCGTCGGCGGCAGCCTGCAGGTGCTGCTCGGCCTTTTTGGCGTCGGCTGGCAGGGTCTTGCCTTCGTAGTACAGGCGGCCCAGCAGCAGTTCGGCGCGAGGCTGTTCGGCTTCGCGGCCCTTGTCGATGTAGGCCAGCAACTGGTCGGTGTCGCCCAGTTCGGGGAAGTCGTACACCAGTTGCGCCAGGCTGACCCAGGACGCCGGGTTCGTCGGGGCCACCTGCTCAAGCAGGTCCTTGGCGGTTTTCTCGTCGGTCTGGCCCAGGCTGCGGTCAGCCAGCACACGGGCAACGCTGTCGACCCGGGTGGCCGGCACTGCGCCACGGGCGTAGGCGGCTTTGAGCTGCGCGAGCAGGTCGGCCTGCTGGTCGGCCTGGCCACGCTTCTGGTATACGGTGGCCAATTCGACGTAGCAGATGTCGGTGGTGTTCAGGGCGGCCTTGCAGATGTTCTCCACCTCGCCCAGGTGCTGGTCGTAGGTGCCCTGGGTGCGGTACAGCAGCACCTGGGCCAAGCCTGCTTCCGGGTTGCCGGCGGCGCGCCATTGGTCGATCTGCTGTTGTGCGTTGACCTTGGGGAAGCTCTGCGGGTAGCTGAGGTAGAGCATCGCCAGCGGGATCAGGGTATTGCTTTCGCCTTGACGGGCCGCTTGCTTGAGCAGGGTTTCGGCTTCTTCGCGTTCGGCCTGGGTGCTGTCGGGCTTGGCCACCAGCAGGCGACCAAGGCGTGCCTGGGCACGGGGCGACGTGGCAGCTGCGGCGCGGTAGGTGGCCTCGGCTTCCTTGATTTGCGACGGGTCGCGGGTGGCCACCTTGATGTCGGCCAGGCCCACTTGCGCTTCGCTGTAGCCCAGGTCGGCCAGGGCCTTGTAGTTGCGCTCGGCCAAGGCGGTGTCACCGCGTTTCATGGCTTCGTTGGCCAGGCGCTGGTCGGGCAGGCCGGCACAGCCGGCCAAGGTGATGGCGGCAGCCAGGGCACACAGGCCCAGGCTTGCGCTCTTCTTGTAGGGAATCATGCTGTGATCCTCTTACAGCCCACGGGCCACGGCTTTGTCGATCAGCCAGTTCAGCGATGGGCCACGGTCGCTGTTGACCGCAGCCGGGCGGCCGGCCAGTTCGGCGGGCAGGCCGCTGTCAGGCTTGATCTGCACGCGAATGTCGGAGGCGAGGTCGTCGCTGTTGAGGCTGGCGCTGCTGACGATCTGGCCGGTGCGCACTTCGTCTTCTCCGGCCACCTGGAAGTTGACCCGGGTGCCTGGCTTGACCTCGTCGAACTGGCGGTAGCTGAAGCGGGCTTCGACCATGGGCGTGGTGGTGCGCGGGATCAGCTGGAAAATCGGCTGGCCTTTGGCGGCATACTGGCCGTCGTCCACCAGTTGGCGGGCGACCACGCAATCGCAGGGGCTGGTTAGGGTGCCGGACAGCTGCTTGCCGAACAGCTCTTCGATCTTCGCCGGCTCCAGCTGCGAGTCGTCCAGATTGCCCTTGAGCATGTCCAGCATGCTCGTGGTGAAGCTGGCCAATGGCGCGCCCTTGGCGATCTGCCCACCGCCCTCGACCAGGCTGCTCACGGTGCCGTCGCGTGGCATGGTGATGGTGGTGGTCGGTACCGCGACCACACCGGCTTCGGCATGGCTGACGAAATACATGCCGTACAACGACTTGGCGACAAAGCCGAAAGCCGCGACGCCGACCACGAATACCCCGAGGGTGACGGTGACTGCCTTGAACCGGCCGAATGCGCTCAGGCCGGAGCCGCCGTCTTTTTGCTTACGCGCCTTGGTGAAGTTGTCACGTTGCAGGGTGCTGAGCACGTCGCCGATGCTGATCAGCTCACCGGACAGGTGGCTGGTGATGATGTGCCGCAGCGTGGCGATGTCGCGGGGTTCAAGGTTCTGGAACTGGGCACCGGTACGGCCGCTGCTCGGGTTGTACGAGCGCACCTGGAACTCGATGTCGATCGACAGGCCCAGGTTGTCGACCACGAACTGCAGGCGCCCGCGCAGTACATCGCCCACCGACAGTGGCTGCTTGGTGTGGAAGCTCAGGCCGCCGGCAGAAAGGTCGTCGACCTTCACTTCGTGGGTTTGGCGCTGGGCGTCCAGGAAACGCAGCTTGGCGGGAATGCGCACCCGGGCGTGTTGGCGCTGGGCTTCGGACTCATGCACGACATTGACGTTCACGGCGGTATTCATGGTGGTTTGTTCCTGTTAGATCCGATCCGGGTTGGGCTCACACGACCATGAACAGCACAGCAACGAAGATGCTGGCCGCCGAGAAGGTCATGGTCCGCGAGGACCAGGTGTTGAACCATTGTTGAAAGCTGGCGAGGTCACGCTTGAGGGCAGTGGGCTGACGCGTCCACGACTGCTTGTCGAGGCGGAAGAACACGTAGATCTTCATCAGCGCGCCGATGATCTGGTTGTAATAGAGAATCAGCGGGTAGGCCGGGCCCACGTTGTGGCCGGAGCACAGCAGCATGACGGTGAGGATCAGGCGGGTGATGCCGATCCACAGCAGGTACACCAGCAGGAAGGCCAGGCCGAACTTGAGGCTGGCGATCACCGCCACGGTCAGCCCCAGCAGGCTGGTCCACATCGACACGCGCTGGTCGAACAGCACGATGCTGGTGAACAGCCCGAGGCGGCCAAGGCCCAGGCCCAGCGCACGGGAGTTCTGCCGCAGGTTATTGCCGTACCAGCGGTACATCAGCTTGCGGCTCGCCTTGAAGAAACTTTTCTCCGGCGGGTGCTCGACCGTGTTGATGGCGGCGTCCGGCACGTAGAAGGTGTCGTAGCCCAGACGCATGAGGCTGAACCAGCTGGACTTGTCGTCACCGGTGAGGAACTTGAAGCGGCCCAGGCGCCAGTGCATCAGCGAGTCGCTTTCGACGTCGGCAATGAACTCAGGGTTGGTCACCACGCTGGCGCGGAACATCGACATGCGCCCGGTCATGGTCAGCACGCGCTTGCTCAGCGCCATGGAGCACATGTTGATGTGGCGCTGGGCGAAGCGCAGCTTGTGCCACTCGCTCATGATGTAGCCGCCGCGTACTTCGCAGAACTCGTTGGTGGTCAGGCCGCCGACGTTGGGGAACAGCTTGAACCACGGCACGGTCTTGCGGACCACGCCATCGGCCAGCACGGTGTCGCCGTCGATCACCGCCACCACGGCGTTTTCGTCCGGCAGCATGCGCGAGATGGCGCGGAAGCCGTAGGCCAGGCCATCGCGCTTGCCGGTGCCGGCAATGCGCACGATGTCCAGCTTCACATGGGCTGGCGGGTTGTATTTGGCCCACAGGCTTTTCACCAGCAGTTCATCCGACATTTCCACCAGCGAGCAAACCACGGTGGTGGGGAAGCCGCAGTTGATCGCCTCGCGGATCACCGAGCTGTACACCTGGGCGGTGGTCAGGGCTTCGATGCGAAAGCTGGTCACCATCAGGTACACATGCGACGGGTCGGTGGCATCGCCCATCTTCTGCACTTTGCGGCGCAGGTACGGGTACACGCCGTAGAGGAAGATCATGCCGCGGATGAAATGGGTGGCGCCCATGGAATAGCGCCAGATGCCGACTGCGCCGACCAGGAAGATGAAGTGCTTCGACTGCGAGTCGAAGATATCGGCTGGCAGGGCCAGGGCGATCAGCATGAGCAGGCTCATGTAGAGCAGCCACCCGGCGCACTGCAACAGCACGGTCTGGAGCCTTTGCATGTTCAGCATCCGTCGAAAATTCGGGGGAGAGTGGGCAGCGGAAGTGGGGAGGCTTCCGCTGCCCGGCCAGGCACTTACCAGCAGATGCCTTCAGTGCGGCTGGTGGTGCAGGTCGGCTTGCTCATGAAGCCGACCAGATCGATCACCTGCTTGCCGGCTGGCGCTTGTTGGGCCAGCGCACGGAACTGCTCGTCACGGTTCCCGAGCACGATGATGTCGGCGTTGTCGATCACCTGCTGGAAGTCGGCGTTGAGCAGCGACGACACGTGCGGGATCTTCGACTCGATGTAGTCCTTGTTGGCACCGTGTACGCGGGCGTACTGGACGTTCTCGTCGTAGATGTCCAGCTGGTAGCCCTTGCCGATCAGGCGCTCGGCCAGCTCTACCAGCGGGCTTTCGCGCAGGTCGTCGGTGCCGGCTTTGAAGCTCAGGCCCAGCAGGGCGACCTTGCGCTTGTCGTGGGCTTCGATCAGTTCGAAGGCGTTCTGCACCTGCGATTCGTTGCTGCGCATCAGCGAGTCGAGCAGCGGTGCGCGTACGTCGAGGCTGGCGGCACGGTAGGTGAGGGCGCGCACGTCCTTGGGCAGGCACGAGCCGCCGAAGGCGAAGCCAGGGCGCATGTAGTACTGGGAGAGGTTCAGTACGGTGTCCTGGCAGACCACGTCCATCACTTCACGGCCATCCACACCGACGGCCTTGGCGATGTTGCCGATTTCGTTGGCGAAGGTGACCTTGGTGGCGTGCCACACGTTGCAGGTGTACTTGATCATCTCGGCCACTTCGATCGGCTTGCGGATCACCGGGGCGTCGAGTTCTTCGTACAGGGCCTGCAGGATGTCGCCGCTGGCGCTGTCCAGTTCGCCGATGACGGTCATTGGTGGCTGGTCGTAGTCCTTGATCGCGGTGCTTTCACGCAGGAATTCCGGGTTGACCGCCACGCCGAAGTCGACGCCGGCCTTTTTGCCCGAGCAGTCTTCGAGAATCGGAATGACCACATTCTTGACGGTGCCTGGCAGCACGGTGCTGCGCACCACGATGGTATGGCGGCGGGTGGTGTCACGCAGCACGTAGCCGATTTCGCGGCACACCGACTCGATGTACTCCAGGCCCAGGTCGCCGTTTTTCTTGCTGGGGGTACCCACGCAAATCATCGACACGTCGCTGGCACGGATGGCTTCGGCGAAGTCAGTGGTACCGCGCAGGCGGCCATTGGCGATGCCCTGTTGCAGCAGTGCTTCCAGGCCAGGTTCGACGATGGGCGACTTGCCCTGGTTGATCAGGTCGATCTTGGTGCTGGACACGTCCACACCGATCACTTCATGGCCTCGCGCCGTCAGGCAGCCTGCACAGACTGCACCCACATAACCCAAACCAAAGATGCTGATACGCATCGCTATCACCTCATGTGTTTATCACGCCGACGCTTACCAGAAGTGCCGGCCGGGTTGATTAACAACAGTTTTCGGGCGCACGGATCCATGGCGAATGCACACTTCGCCGAGCGCAGGCAAAATAAATCCGGAGCGCAAAAAGTTATGCACTCAAAGTTGGCAGTAAAAAGCCATCAATTAAAAAACGTGCCCTGAAATGCAGCCGTCTTTATTGCAATGCGCTACTTGGCGCCTTGCTGTGCTTGTTTTTTCAAGTGGAAAAATCCTTTGAAATCAACCACTAGGACGATTTTTAAGGGACGCTTCTCTCCTGCATGGACAGGGTTCCGGGGTTTCCGTGATACCTGTCGAAGTTATCAAGGCAGGTAGTGGATACCTGCCCGTTTCATCTGTAAGTCATCTCTCACAACCCGGAGGCAGGAAATGCGTTACGGCACTATGAGCGGCAGGTCGCAGGAGAAGTTCCGGAGTGGGTTTCGCCCGAATGAAAGATTTCTAAATATTTTTTCAGTGGCGGACAGTTTCAATTTGATAGCACACAAGTGTTTGGTCCCCGTGTATAAAGGACGAAACTGTTGCTAGATGTTTTTATGCCAGCATCGAAAAATTTTTTCAAAAAACGTCAAAAAAGCTATGAGTGGTCTTATGGCGTTTTGCGATAAGGGCAGGTGTGGTGGTTTTTTGGCGTCAAAAATATGTTTATTGAGGGTGGTTGGTAGAGCATTCGAGGGGAGCGCAGGGGCATGTCTTGAGAGGGGCTTCGCCTATGAGATCGAGCGCCGCCCGCGCGGCGCTTCGCGGGGCAAGCCCGCTCCCACATTTGTTGCAACGTGGCCACGCCTGTGGAAGAGGCGTTGCCGGCCTTGGCGCAAGGTTTGAGACAAGTGGGGCTGCAGCAATGCCAACTCAGAAATCCAGCCAGCCGAACAAGGCGGACAACCATGGCCTGTCAGGTTCGGCACGTTGCAACAAATGTGGGAGCGGGCTTGCCCCGCGAAGCGCCGCGCGGGCGGCGCTCGATCTCAAGAGCTGCGCAAATGCCGGATCAATCGCCCGGGTGATCGCGCAAAAACACCAGATGATCAGCCTTGGACTGCTCGGCACTGTAGTAGTACCCCTGCACATCAAACTGCTTGAGCTGCTCCGGGTCGCTGATGCGTTGCTGGATAACAAAGCGGCTCATCATGCCGCGGGCTTTCTTGGCGTAGAAGCTGATGATCTTGTACTGGCCGTTCTTCAGGTCCTTGAAGTCGACGTTGATCACCCGGGCCTTCAATGCGCTGCGTTTCACCGCACTGAAGTACTCGTTGCTGGCCAGGTTCAGCAGCACGTCATCACCCTGCTCGGCCAGGGCCTGGTTCAGCCATTCGCTGATGCGTGTGCCCCAGAAGGCGTACAGGTCCTTGCCGCGGGCGTTGGCCAGCTTGGTGCCCATTTCCAGGCGGTAGGGCTGCATCAGGTCGAGCGGGCGCAGCAGGCCGTAGAGGCCCGAGAGCATGCGCAGGTGGTTTTGCGCATAGCTGAAGTCGTCTTCACCCAGGCCCTCGGCGTCGAGGCCGGTGTATACGTCACCCTTGAACGCCAGCAGCGCCTGCTTGGCATTGGCCGGGGTGAAGTCCGGGGTCCAGCTGCCGAAGCGGGCGGCGTTAAGGCCGGCCAGCTTGTCGGACAGGTGCATCAGTTCGCTGATCTGCGCTGGCGACAGTTCGCGCAGCTGCTGGATCAGTTCCTGAGAGTCGTCCAGGTACTGGGGCAGGGTGAAACGCTCGGTCACAGGCTTGGTGTCGTAATCGAGGGTCTTGGCGGGGGAAATCACCGTCAGCATCGGGTCGGCTCCTGGCATCGTTGGCCGTGGATTCTACGGGGTGGGCGGTGCAAGTCCAAACTATGGCGACGATAGTCACAGACCATGGGGCGGTGCAGGCGCTATAGTTCGCGTTTTGCCGTTGCGGAGCCTTCCACCGTGCGCATCGCCTTTGCCTTGCTGGCTGCTCTGTTGAGCTATGCCGTGCAAGCCGCCCCTTCACCCCAGGTCAGCCTGGACCGCAGCCTGTGGCCCGAACAGCTGGATAGCCCCGCGCTGTTCGATGTGGCCTCGCGGGCCGAGATTCTTTCGTTCGCCCAGGTGCTGCATGAGAGCGAATTGCTGGACGATGCGGCGCTGGCGGCACGGCTGGGGTTGCGGCAGATCAATCTGCAGAAGGTGCGCCAGGTGCGGGCGCGCATGTGGCAGCGGTTATCGGAAGGTTATCAACAGGCTCAGCGCAGTTGCGAGCAGGATGCATCGTTTTGCTATCCGGTAACTTCCATGGCGGATTTACGTACTCAGGCGGCAACGTTCGCTGCTGATGTCGGCACGTTCTATGCCGGTTGGATCGAACCGAGCCATCAGTTCCATGTGCGCTACCTGGACGAACAGCTGCGCAAGGCAGCATTGCTGCCGCAGACCAGCAGTGAGGTCGAGCGGCTGTCTTCGCGCGAGCGCAATGGTGATGAGCTGAACGACCGCATGTTCCTGCTGACCTTTGTCGGTGGGCCCGGACCTGACGGTGGTAGTACCGACTTACTGGCGGATTATCTGCGCCGGCAAAAGCTGAAGGGCACGTTCTTCGTGCTCGGAAACCGCCTGCAACAGCGCCGCGATGCCGGACCGGCGAATGCCTTGCGCCAGCTCTATAGCGGGCAGTGCGTGGGCCTCCAGGGTTGGGAATACCGCTCACACGCGCAATGGACAGGCTGGCAGGATTCGCTGCGCCGCAGCCAGGCGCGGATTCAGGCCGACCTGCCGGGCCAGTATGTACCGCTGTTCCGCCCGCCTTATGGTCAACGTCGTGCCGATGGCGAGGCCTTCATGGCTAGCCAGCAGTTGCGGGTATCGCTGTGGGATATCGATGCCCAGGACGATGGCGCTTTGAGCGCCGAGGCCTCGGCGCAGCGGGTGCTGACCTTGATGCTGTTGTGGCGCAAAGGGGTGATCCAGTTCCACGACAGCCTGCCCAAGGCCCAGCCGGCGGTGGAATGGTTGCTGCGCAATACCGCCCAAAGCGGGATTGGCTGGGAAGATTGCCGGGAATATGGATATAGCGAACAAGGGGTATGACTTCTGAGCGTAGCCCCCTCTGGCCTCGCCGCCAAGGCCTCTTCGTCAATCGGAAAAATAAACTTCAAAAAGACGTAAAAATGCTTTTTTCGGTCATGGTTTTTGCGGTATGAAGAAACCAGACAGCCGATTCCTGCAGCACAGGTGGCGTCATCCAGGCCCACCTAGGCAGGTTCGCTTCCCGCCCGTAACAACGCGGATACGGGGAGAGCGGCAGTCACTTTGCGGCGCAACAGACCGCGCCGTATGGCTTCGACATAAGGTGACCGAGTATGGATGACCAAGGACGCAACCCTTCCTCCAGCAAGCCAATCCTCTATGTGCTCGATACCAACGTCCTGATTCACGACCCCAACGCGTTACTCAACTTCGAGGAGCACCACGTCGCCATCCCGATGACGGTGCTGGAGGAACTCGACAAACTCAAGACTGGCAAACAGACCATCGCCGCGGAATGCCGCCAGGCCATCCGCCTGATCGACCAGACCCTTGGTGACGCTTCGCCCAGCGATGTCGAGCAGGGCGTACCGATCCAGCGTAACAAGAGTGGGCCCAAGGGCTTCCTGTCGATCCTGATGAGCCCGCGCAACGAACCGAGCAAGTTGCTGCCGGAAAACCTCAACGACAACATCATCATCAACACCCTGCTCGACGTACGCAGCCGGCGCACCGACCTGGACGTGGTGCTGGTCACCAAAGACATCAACATGCGCCTGAAGGCGCGCGCTTGTGGCATTGCGGCCGAGGACTACAGCACGGACCAGCTGGTCGATGACGTGTCCTTGCTGTCCAAGGGCTACCATTCGGTTACCGGCTCGTTCTGGGACCGCGTCAGCAAAGTCGACACCCGACAGGAGCGCGGCCGCACCTGGCATCGGGTGCAGATGATCGACAACCTGCCGGCGGTGCACATCAACGAGTTCATCATCGATGAGCAGGGCTTCGTCGGCTGGATCAAGGGTATCCGCAACGACGAGCTGCTATTGCTCGACCTGCACCAGGAGCCGCTGCTGCACCAGGAAGCCTGGGGCCTGAAGCCTCGCGATATCCATCAGAGCCTGGCGCTGTTCGCCCTGCTTGACCCGGACATCCACCTGGTCAACCTCACCGGTGCCGCCGGTTCCGGCAAGACCATTCTGGCCCTGGCCGCGGCCATCGAGCAGACCATGGTCAGCAAGCGCTATCGGCGCATCATCGCCACCCGCAGCGTGCAGGGGCTGGACCAGGAAATCGGCTTCCTGCCGGGCACCGAGGCCGAGAAGATGGAGCCTTGGCTGGGTGCCATCACCGACAACCTCGAAGCCTTGCACATGGATGACGAAAGTACCCATGGCAGTGTGGAGTACATCCTCGAACGCGTGCCGCTGCAGTTCAAGTCGCTGAATTACATTCGTGGCCGTAGTTTCCAGCAGAGCCTGATCTTGATCGATGAGTGCCAGAACCTCACGCCGCACCAGATGAAAACCATCATCACCCGTGCAGGGTCCGGTTCCAAAGTGGTCTGCCTGGGCAACCTGGCGCAGATCGACACCCCCTACCTGTCCGCGACCAGCTCGGGCCTGACCTACCTGACCGAGCGCTTCAAGGACTTCCCCCATGGCGTGCACATCACCCTGCAGGGTGTGCCACGTTCGGTGCTGGCCGAGTACGCCGAGTCGCATCTGTAACCCTCACCGCCGGGCGGTTCGCCGCCCGGCCTCTTCGCGCTTGAACCCACTGCTCAAACCTGACCCACAGGTTTACACTGGCTGTTCCCTTCACAGGAGCAGAGCAGTGCTGACACATCTTGATTCCCAGGGGCGGGCCAACATGGTCGACGTCACTGAAAAGGCCGTGACCGAGCGCGAGGCTACCGCCGAGGCGCGGGTGCGCATGTTGCCGCAGACCTTGCAGATGATCGTCGATGGTGAACACCCCAAGGGTGATGTGTTCGCCGTGGCGCGTATTGCCGGTATCCAGGCGGCGAAGAAGACCAGCGACCTCATTCCGCTGTGCCACCCGCTGATGCTGACCAGCGTCAAGGTCGAACTCAGTGCCGAAGGGCAGGACGCGGTGCGTATCGTCGCCCGCTGCAAGCTGGCCGGGCAGACCGGCGTGGAGATGGAAGCGTTGACTGCTGCCAGCGTTGCCGCGCTGACGATCTATGACATGTGCAAGGCGGTGGACAAGGGCATGGTCATCGAGCAGGTGCGTCTGCTGGAAAAGCTCGGTGGCAAGAGCGGGCACTACAAGGTGGAGGCATGATGAAGGTCAAGGTGATGTACTTCGCCCGTTACCGCGAACAGCTGGGCGTGGATGCCGAGCGCGTGGAAGGTGCGTTCAATGTGCTCGACGATGTGCGTAAGGCGTTGGTGGCCAAGGGTGGGAAGTATGCGCTGCTGGCTGAGCAAAACGTGATGTGTGCGCGCAACGAAGAGCTGTGCAGGCTCGATGAGCCGCTGGAAGAGGGCGATGAAGTGGCGTTCTTCCCGCCGGTGACCGGAGGCTGAGCATGGCGGTGCGAGTGCAGGACGGTGCGTTCGACCCCGGGGCCGAGGTCAATGCCATGCATGCGGCCAATGTCGGCGTGGGTGCGGTGGTCGGGTTTGTCGGCTACGTGCGGGATTTCAACGACGGTCGCGAAGTGGCAGGGATGTTCCTGGAGCACTATCCCGGGATGACCGAAAAGGCCTTGGCCAAGATCGTGGTGGAGGCCGAGCAGCGCTGGCCGTTGCTCAAGGTGGAGGTGCTGCACCGCATAGGGGCGCTGGAGCCGGGCGAGCCGATTGTGTTCGTGGGGGTGGCCAGTGCCCATCGGCAGGCGGCGTTCGATGCCTGCAACTTCATCATGGACTACCTGAAGACCCGGGCGCCGTTCTGGAAGAAGGAGAATACCCAGGAAGGGCCAAGGTGGGTGGAAGGGAAGCAGAGTGACCAGGATGCGGCGGGGCGCTGGTAGATAGGATATTGATGGCCGGGGCTTTGCCCCGGTTCGCGGGTAAACCCGCTCCTACCGGGACTGCGCATGACCTGAGGACAGCGCAGTACCTGTGGGAGCGGGTTTACCCGCGAAGAGGCCGGCACAGGTTAATGGTGCTTGCGCGGCACCGGCTTCAGCAGCTCATCCGGCGGCATCTCACACTTGATCTTGCGCCCCAGCAGTTCTTCGATCGCCGGCAGCTGGTAGGAGTCATCCTCCCCGGCAAAGCTGATAGACACGCCGCTGGTCCCCGCGCGGCCTGTGCGGCCAATGCGGTGCACGTAGTCATCCGGGTCTTCCGGCAGGGTGAAGTTGATCACGTGGCTGATGCCATCGATGTGAATGCCGCGCCCCGCCACATCAGTCGCCACCAGCACGGTAATGCGCCCTTCGCGGAAGTTTTCCAGGGTACGAATGCGCTTGTGCTGCGGCACGTCGCCCGACAGCTGGGCGGCATTGATGCCGTCGCGCACCAGTTTTTCCTCGATGCGCCGCACTTCGTCCTTGCGGTTGGCAAACACCATCACCCGTTCCCATTTGTTCTGGGTCACCAGGTTGTACAGCAGCTTGTACTTGTCGCTGCCGGCCACGGCATACACGTGCTGCTCGACCGTTTCGCTGGCCACGTTCTCCGGCTCGATCTCGACGATGGCCGGATTGGTGGTCCACTGCTTGGCCAGGTTCATCACGTCGTCGGTGAAGGTGGCCGAGAACAGCAGGGTCTGGCGCTCGCTTTTCGGCGGCGTCTGGCGAATGATCTGGCGTACCTGCGGGATGAAGCCCATGTCGAGCATGCGGTCGGCTTCGTCCAGCACCATCACCTCGACCATGTCCAGGTGCACTTCGCCGCGCTGGTTGAAGTCCAGCAGGCGACCCGGGGTGGCGACCAGGATGTCGCAGTGGCGCGCTTCCAGGGCCTTGAGCTGCTTGTCGAAGTCCATACCGCCGACGAAGCTCATCACGTTCAGACCGGTGTACTTGGTCAGGGCGATGGCGTCCTTGGCGATTTGCACCACCAGCTCGCGGGTGGGCGCGATGATCAGCGCGCGCGGTTCACCCATGTAACGCTCTTTGGGCGGCGGCGTCTGCTGCAGCTGGGAAATGATCGAAATCAGGAACGCAGCGGTTTTGCCGGTACCGGTCTGCGCCCGGCCAATGGCGTCCTGGCCACGCAGGGTGTAACCCAGCACCTGCGCCTGGATCGGCGTGCAGTACGGGAAGCCCAGGTCGTGGATGGCGTGCATCAGCTCGTTGGACAGCTTGAAGTCGTGGAAGCGGGTTTTGCCTTCCTGCGGCTCGACCACGAAGTCTTCCGGTTTCCACAGGCTGGCCTGCGGCTTGGGCTTGCGCTCGCGACGCGGTTTTTCCTTGGCCGAGGTGTCGGCGGCTGGCGTAGCGGCGGTGGGCTGTTCGGCCTTTGGGGCAGGTTTGGCGCGTGGAGCGGCCGGTTTGGGCGCGGGCCGGGCCTCTGCAGCAGGGGCGGGCGCAGGCGGCGTCACACTGGCAGCAGGAGCGGCGGCCTGTGGCGCGGCGTCTCCCTTGCCGAATATTTTCTTGAGTGCCTTGAGCACGATCGTCTCATCAACTGGTTAAGGAATGTACGCCGGGCAGTGTAAAGCAAGAACCGGGCGCGGCGTAGTGGAATAGCCCTACAACTACAGGCGGTGCTGGCTTATTGCAGTTGCTTGGCCAGCCATTCGTGGATGTCGTTCAGCTCCTCGACCACCACCTCGTGCTCCATCGGGTACTCGTGCCAGCGGGCGGCCACGCCCCAGGTATTCAGGTACTCGAAGGCGGTGCGGCCCATGGACGGGATCACCACTGGGTCGTGCACGCCGTGCAGGCACAGAGCAGGGGTGCGTTGCTGGCACGCACTCAACTGGTGCTGGTCGTTGAAGGTGGGGGCATAGGTGGACAGGGCAATCACCCCGCCCAGTGCTTCTTGCCACTTTATATAGGCAGTGTGCAGCACCACCGCGCCACCCTGGGAGAAACCGGCCAGGAAGATACGCGACAGGTTGATGCCTTTGGCCCGCTCGGCCTTGATCAGGGCAATCACCTGTTCGGCCGATTCCTCCAGCTGCGCTTCGTCAATGGCGCGGGCCGGGGTCATGGCCTTGATGTCGTACCAGCTGGGCATGGCGTAGCCGCCATTGATGGTCACCGGGCGGGTTGGGGCCTGGGGCATGATGAAGCGGGTGCTGAGCAGGCGCTCCTGCATGAATTCGGCCACAGGTAGGAAGTCGTAACGGTCTGCACCCAGACCGTGCAACCAGATCACACAGGCATCAGCGGTTTTCTGCGGTTCGAGAATCAGCGGGTTGGTCATGACTGCTCCGAAAGTGTGCGGGTCTTGTTATGGCGTGCGTGAAAAGAAGGCACTAGAAATGATTGTCGGAAAAAGAATGTCGCAACGATACAACTTTCCCTACTTGACGAGCGCTTAAACGCTACAGCCGCGAATTTTGGTACGCGCTTTGCAATTCAACCTGTGATGCAAAGGGCAGGCCGTGACGGTAACACCCTTTGCACGCGAAGGCTGTCATAGAACAGCCCATTGCGCCAATTGACCCAATAACAAGCCAATACGGGTCGGATACGCCTCAAAAGGGTGCGGTGCAATTCCGGCTCGATACAACAAGAGCGATTTGGAGGTTGTGAATGAAGATGTTGAAAACCACCCTGGCAGTCCTGACCGCTGCCGCCGCGCTGGGCGCCGTGAGCAACGCCCAGGCTGGCGCCACCCTCGATGCGGTAAAGAAGAAGGGCTTCGTCCAGTGTGGCGTGAGCGACGGTCTTCCGGGCTTCTCGGTCCCTGATGCGCAGGGCAAGATCGTCGGTATCGACGCCGATGTGTGCCGCGCCGTGGCCGCCGCCGTGTTCGGCGATGCGACCAAGGTCAAGTTCAGCCAGCTCAACGCCAAGGAACGCTTCACCGCCCTGCAGTCGGGCGAAGTGGACGTGCTGTCGCGCAACACCACCTGGACCAGCTCGCGCGATGCCGGCATGGGCCTGGTGTTTGCCGGTGTTACCTACTATGACGGCGTAGGCTTTTTGGTCAACAAGAAGCTGGGTGTTTCCAGCGCCAAGGAGCTCGATGGCGCGACCATCTGTATCCAGGCCGGTACCACCACCGAGCTGAACGTGTCGGACTTCTTCCGCGCCAATAACCTCAAGTACACGCCGATCACCTTCGACACCTCGGACGAAAGCGCCAAGTCGCTGGAGTCGGGCCGTTGCGACGTGCTGACCTCGGACAAGTCGCAGCTGTTCGCCCAGCGCTCCAAGCTGGCCGCGCCGACCGAGTACGTGGTGCTGCCGGAGACCATCTCCAAGGAACCGCTGGGCCCGGTGGTGCGTAAAGGCGACGAGGAGTGGTTCAGCATCGTCAAGTGGACCCTGTTCGCCATGCTCAACGCCGAAGAGGCGGGCATCACCTCGAAGAATGTCGAGGCCGAAGCCAAGGCCACCAAGAACCCGGACGTCGCCCGCCTGCTGGGCGCGGACGGTGAGTACGGCAAGGACCTCAAGCTGCCCAAAGACTGGGTAGTGCAAATCGTGAAGCAAGTCGGCAACTACGGCGAAGTGTTCGAGAAGAACCTGGGCCAGAGCACCGACCTGAAGATCGACCGTGGCATGAACGCCCTGTGGAACAACGGCGGCATCCAGTACGCGCCACCTGTGCGCTGATGGCTGCACCCTGCGGCGGCATCCCGCCGCCGCAGGCTGTTCGAATCCCTACTGTCCGGGGCATTTCATGCAAAATCAAATCGGCGCACCCAAGGGCTTGTCCCTTAACGATCCGCGTGTGCGCGCGTGGCTGTTCCAGATCCTCACGATCGTTTTCGTGGTCGGCCTGGGCTGGTACCTGTTCCACAACACGCAAACCAACCTGCAACACCGGGGGATTACCTCGGGCTTCGACTTTCTCGACCGCAGTGCCGGCTTCGGCATCGCCCAGCACCTGATTCCCTATGTGGAATCCGACAGCTATGCGCGGGTGTTCGTCATCGGCCTGCTCAATACCCTGCTGGTGACCTTCATCGGTGTCATTCTGGCGACGATCCTGGGCTTCATCATCGGTGTGGCGCGGTTGTCGCCTAACTGGATGATCAACAAGCTGGCGACCGTGTATGTGGAAACCTTCCGCAACATTCCGCCGTTGTTGCAGATCCTGTTCTGGTACTTCGCCGTGTTTCTGACCCTGCCGGGACCGCGGGGCAGCATCAACATCGACGACACCTTCTTTATCAGTAACCGTGGCCTGAACATGCCCGGCGCTTCGATGGCCGACGGCTTCTGGCCGTTCGTCGTTGCCTTGACCGTGGCGGTGGTGGCGATCGTGGTGATGGTGCGTTACGCCAACAAGCGCTTCGACGAGACCGGCGTGCCGTTTCACAAGTTCTGGGTGGGGCTGGCGTTGTTCGTCGCCATTCCGGGCCTGAGCGTGCTGCTGTTCGGCAGCCCGGTGACCTGGGAAGTGCCGCAACTGAAAGGCTTCAACTTCGTCGGTGGCTGGGTATTGATCCCCGAGCTGCTGGCGCTGACCCTGGCCCTGACGATCTATACGGCCGCCTTCATCGCCGAAATCGTGCGTTCCGGCATCCGTTCGGTCAGCCACGGCCAGACCGAAGCCTCACGCTCGTTGGGCCTGCGCGAGGGGCCGACCCTGCGCAAGGTGATCATCCCCCAGGCACTGCGGGTGATCATTCCGCCGCTGACCAGCCAATACCTGAACCTGGCGAAGAACTCGTCGCTGGCGGCCGGTATCGGCTACCCGGAGATGGTCTCGCTGTTCGCCGGTACCGTGCTCAACCAGACCGGCCAGGCCATCGAGGTGATTGCGATCACCATGAGTGTCTATCTCGCCATCAGCATCAGCATTTCGCTGCTGATGAACTGGTACAACAAGCGCATTGCGCTGATCGAGCGGTGAGGATACGCCCGTGAATGCCCATGTTTTCAAACCCGACATGCCGCCACCGGTGAAAACCGTCGGCGTGCTCGCATGGATGCGTGCCAATCTGTTTTCCAGCTGGCTCAACACGCTGCTGACCCTGTTTGCCATCTACCTGGTGTGGTTGATCGTGCCGCCGCTTATCCAGTGGGCGTTGATCGACGCCAACTGGGTCGGCACCACCCGCGCCGACTGCACCAAGGAAGGCGCCTGCTGGGTGTTCGTGCAGCAGCGCTTCGGCCAGTTCATGTACGGCTATTACCCGGCTGAGTTGCGCTGGCGCGTGGACCTGACCGTGTGGCTTGCCGTGCTCGGCGCTGCACCGCTGTTCATCAAGCGCTTCCCGCGCAAGGCCTTCTATGGCTTGGGGTTCCTGGTGCTGTACCCGATCCTGGCCTACACCCTGCTGCATGGCGGCGTGCTTGGGCTGGAAACCGTGGCTACAAGCCAGTGGGGCGGGCTGATGCTGACCTTGGTGATCGCCACCGTGGGTATCGTTGGCGCCTTGCCGCTGGGCATCCTGCTGGCCCTGGGCCGGCGTTCGCGGATGCCGGCCGTGAAGGTGGTGTGCGTGACCTTCATCGAGTTCTGGCGCGGGGTGCCGTTGATCACCGTGCTGTTCATGTCGTCGGTGATGCTGCCGCTGTTTCTGCCTGAAGGCATGAGCTTCGACAAGCTGCTGCGGGCGATGATCGGCGTGATCCTGTTCCAGTCGGCGTACATCGCCGAAGTGGTACGCGGGGGCCTGCAAGCCATTCCCAAGGGCCAGTACGAAGCCGCTGCGGCCATGGGCCTGGGCTACTGGCGCGCGATGGGCCTGGTGATTCTGCCGCAGGCGCTCAAGCTGGTTATTCCCGGCATCGTCAACACCTTCATTGCCCTGTTCAAGGACACCAGCCTGGTGATCATCATCGGTCTGTTCGACCTGCTGAACAGCGTCAAGCAAGCCGCCGCCGACCCGGCCTGGCTGGGCATGGCCACCGAGGGCTATGTGTTTGCCGCCCTGGTGTTCTGGATTTTCTGTTTCGGTATGTCCCGCTACTCCATGCACCTGGAGCGCAAGCTGGACACTGGCCACAAGCGTTAGGAGTTTCGAAATGAGTGAAGCGATCAAGCAGCCTGCTGGCCCCGAAGGCATCATCCAGATGCAGGGTGTGAACAAGTGGTATGGCCAGTTCCATGTGCTCAAGGACATCAACCTGAACGTGCGCCAGGGCGAGCGTATCGTACTGTGCGGGCCGTCCGGCTCGGGCAAGTCCACCACCATCCGTTGCCTCAACCGCCTGGAAGAACACCAGCAGGGGCGCATCGTGGTGGATGGCGTGGAACTGACCAACGACCTCAAGCAGATCGAGGCCATCCGCCGCGAGGTGGGCATGGTGTTCCAGCACTTCAACCTGTTCCCGCACCTGAGCATTCTGGAAAACTGCACCCTGGCGCCAATGTGGGTGCGCAAGATGCCCCGGCGCAAGGCTGAGGAAATTGCCATGCACTACCTGGAGCGCGTGCGCATTCCAGAGCAGGCGCACAAGTACCCGGGGCAGTTGTCCGGTGGCCAGCAGCAGCGTGTGGCGATTGCCCGTGCGCTGTGCATGAAGCCGAAGATCATGCTGTTCGACGAACCGACCTCGGCGCTGGACCCGGAAATGGTCAAGGAAGTGCTCGATACCATGGTGGGCCTGGCCGAGGATGGCATGACCATGCTCTGTGTAACCCACGAAATGGGCTTTGCCCGCACCGTGGCGAACCGGGTGATCTTCATGGACAAGGGGGAGATCGTGGAGCAGGCGGCGCCGGATGACTTCTTCGACCGGCCGCGCAGTGACCGGACCAAGTTGTTCCTCAGCCAGATCCTGCACTGATGCAAATGGGGCCGCTAAGCGGCCCCATTTTTTACTTCTCTTCTTGCGTGGCAGCCGGTGCCGGCGGCGGCCGCAGCCCCACCTCGGCAATCAGCTTCAACTGATGCCCATTGCGCATCACCTCGATGGTGATCTTCTCGTTAGGCTTGATCCGCGCCACCTGGTTCATCGACTTGCGCCCGTCGCCGGCCGGTTCGCCGTTGATGCTCAGAATCACATCACCCAGTTGCAGCCCGGCCTTGGCCGCCGGCCCTTCGCGGAAGATGCCCGCCACCACGATACCCGGGCGGTCCTTCATGCCGAACGACTCGGCCAGCTCCTGGCTCAGCGGCTGTACTTCGATGCCCAGCCAGCCACGGATCACCTGGCCATGCTCGACGATCGACTTCATCACCTCCAGCGCCAGTTTCACCGGGATGGCGAAGCCGATGCCCTGCGAACCGCCCGACTTCGAGAAAATCGCGGTATTGATGCCGATCAGGTTGCCATTGGCATCGACCAAGGCGCCCCCCGAGTTACCCGGGTTGATTGCGGCGTCGGTCTGGATGAAGTCTTCGTAGTTGTTCAGGCCCAGCTGGTTGCGGCCGGTGGCACTGATGATACCCATGGTGACGGTTTGGCCGACGCCGAACGGGTTACCGATGGCCAGCGACACATCGCCGATGTGAATGGTGTCGGAGCGGCCGATGGTGATGGCCGGCAGGTTCTTCAGGTCGATCTTCAGCACTGCCAGGTCGGTTTCCGGGTCGCTGCCGATCACTCGGGCCAGGGTTTCGCGGCCATCCTTCAAGGCCACGACGATCTGGTCGGCCCCGCTGGTGACATGGTTATTGGTCAGCAGGTAGCCCTCGGGGCTCATGATCACTGCCGAGCCCAGGCTCGACTCCCAGCGGCGCTGCTTGGGCAGGTTGTCGCCGAAGAAGCGGCGGAACTGTGGGTCTTCGAACAATGGGTGGGCGCTTTTGTTCACCACTTTGGTGGTGTACAGGTTGACCACCGCAGGCGCGGCCAGCGTCACCGCGTCGGCGTAAGACACCGGGCCCTGCATGATGCGAGTGGTTTGCGGCGCCTGTTGCAGGTTGACGTCCTGGCTGGGCAGGCCGACCCATTCCGGGAAGCGCTGGATGATCAGCATGGCGATCAGCACGCCGGTGAGCAGGGGCCAGCCAAAGTAACGAAACGCCTTGAACATGAACGAATCCTGGAAAGAGCAGGGGCCATTGGCCGCGCAGTGGGGCATGAGCGCGCGCGATCATACACCGGTTCCCCCAGTGCCGGCGACGGCCCATAATGGCCGGCATTATACGGGCGTTGCGCCCGAGAAAAGCGCAGTTTTCGAGGAGATTTTCATGGCCGTCGCTCTCAACACCCTGGTCGAGGAAGCCGAACGCTACTTGGGCAGCGCGAAGATCCAGGATTATTGCCCCAATGGCCTGCAGGTCGAAGGCCGGCCACAGGTCAGCCGCATCGTCAGCGGTGTTACCGCCAGCCAGGCGTTGCTGGATGCCGCAGTCGAGGCCGAGGCCGACCTGGTACTGGTGCACCATGGTTACTTCTGGAAGGGTGAGAACCCGTGCATCACAGGCATTCGTCAGCGTCGGCTGAAGACCCTGCTGAACAACGATATCAGCCTGCTGGCCTTTCACCTGCCGCTGGATGTGCACCCGGACGTCGGCAACAACGTGCAGCTGGCACGGCAACTGGACATCACCGTCGAAGGGCCGCTGGACCCGGAAAACCCCAAGGTGGTGGGACTGGTCGGCTCGCTGGTCGAGCCGATGACCGCGCGCGATTTTGCCCGACGGGTGCAGGAAGTGCTGGGGCGTGAGCCGTTGTTGGTGGAAGGGGAGCAGATGATCCGTCGGGTCGGCTGGTGCACCGGTGGCGGGCAGGGTTACATCGAAACGGCGATTGCGGCCGGAGTGGACCTGTACCTGACGGGTGAGGCATCCGAGCAGACCTACCACAGTGCACGCGAGAACGGCGTCAGCTTCATCGCGGCCGGGCACCATGCCACCGAGCGATATGGCGTGCAGGCGTTGGGTGATTACCTGGCGCGGCGGTTTGCCGTGGAGCACCTGTTCATCGACTGCCCGAACCCCATCTGAGATCGGTGTTGCCTTCTTCGCGGGCATGCCCGCGAAGGGCCGCAGGGCGGCCCCCGTTTCAGCCCAAACCCCCAGTCATATCGTTAGACCTTTTCGATCTAGCCCGGCTCCTAAATAGAAGAAGCCGCTGTGATAAAGTGGCTCGCTCGAACACGGCCCGCAGGCCGTCCATAAGATCGTTTTTCGTGAGTAGCCATGGTCGACAAACTGACGCACTTGAAACAGCTGGAGGCGGAGAGCATCCACATTATCCGCGAGGTGGCCGCCGAGTTCGATAACCCGGTGATGCTGTACTCGATCGGCAAGGATTCCGCCGTGATGCTGCACCTGGCGCGCAAGGCCTTCTTCCCAGGCAAGCTGCCGTTCCCGGTGATGCACGTCGACACCCAGTGGAAATTCCAGGAGATGTACAGCTTCCGCGACAAAATGGTCGAGGAAATGGGCCTGGAGCTGATCACCCACGTCAACCCCGAAGGTGTGGCGCAGGGCATCAACCCGTTCACCCATGGCAGCTCCAAGCACACCGACATCATGAAAACCCAGGGCCTGAAGCAGGCACTGGACAAGCATGGTTTCGACGCCGCCTTCGGTGGCGCGCGCCGCGACGAAGAGAAGTCGCGGGCCAAGGAGCGTGTATATTCGTTCCGGGACAGCAAGCACCGCTGGGACCCGAAAAACCAGCGCCCCGAGCTGTGGAACGTGTACAACGGCAAGGTCAACAAGGGCGAGTCGATCCGCGTCTTCCCGCTGTCGAACTGGACCGAGCTGGACATCTGGCAGTACATCTACCTCGAAGGCATCCCGATCGTGCCGCTGTACTTCGCCGCTGAGCGCGAAGTGATCGAGAAGAACGGCACCCTGATCATGATCGACGACGAGCGCATCCTTGAGCATCTCACCGATGAAGAGAAAGCGCGCATCGTCAAGAAGAAGGTGCGTTTCCGTACCCTCGGTTGCTACCCGTTGACGGGTGCTGTCGAGTCGGAAGCCGAGACCCTGACGGACATCATTCAGGAAATGCTCCTGACCCGTACGTCCGAGCGCCAGGGCCGTGTCATCGACCACGATGGCGCCGGTTCCATGGAAGACAAGAAACGCCAAGGCTACTTCTAATTTCAGGGTTACTCCATGTCGCACCAATCTGATCTGATCAGCGAGGACATCCTCGCCTACCTGGCCCAGCACGAGCGCAAGGAACTGCTGCGCTTCCTGACCTGCGGCAACGTTGACGACGGCAAGAGCACCCTGATCGGGCGCCTGCTGCACGACTCGAAGATGATCTACGAGGACCACCTCGAGGCCATCACCCGTGATTCGAAGAAAGTCGGCACCACCGGCGAAGAAGTCGACCTGGCACTGCTGGTAGACGGCCTGCAGGCCGAGCGCGAGCAGGGCATCACCATCGATGTCGCCTACCGCTACTTCTCCACCGCCAAGCGCAAGTTCATCATCGCCGACACCCCGGGCCACGAGCAGTACACCCGCAACATGGCCACCGGTGCGTCCACCTGCGACCTGGCGATCATCCTGGTCGATGCCCGCTACGGCGTGCAGACCCAGACCCGCCGCCACAGCTACATTGCTTCGTTGCTGGGCATCAAGCACATCGTGGTCGCGGTCAACAAGATGGACCTCAAAGGCTTCGATCAGGACGTCTTCGAGTCGATCAAGGCGGATTACCTGAAGTTTGCCGACGCCATCAACCTGACCCCGAGCAGCCTGCACTTCGTGCCGATGTCGGCGCTCAAGGGCGACAACGTGGTCAACCACAGCGAGCGTTCGCCGTGGTACGCCGGCCCTACGCTGATGGAAATCCTCGAAACCGTCGAAGTGTCGGCCGACCGCAACTTCACCGACCTGCGCTTCCCGGTGCAGTACGTGAACCGCCCGAACCTGAACTTCCGCGGCTTCGCCGGTACCATCGCCAGCGGCGTGGTACACAAGGGCGACGAAATCGTCGTGCTGCCGTCGGGCAAGAGCAGCCGCGTCAAGTCCATCGTCACCTATGAGGGTGAACTGGAAAACGCTGGCCCAGGCCAGGCCGTTACGCTCACCATGGAAGACGAGATCGACATCTCCCGTGGCGACCTGCTGGTACACGCCGACAACGTACCGCCGGTGACCGACCAGTTCGACGCCATGCTGGTGTGGATGGCTGAAGAGCCAATGCTGCCGGGCAAGAAGTACGACATCAAGCGCGCCACCAGCTACGTGCCGGGCTCGATTGCCAGCATCACCCACAAGGTCGATGTGAATACCCTTGAGCAGGGCGCTGCCAGCGCACTGCAACTGAACGAGATCGGCCGCGTCAAGGTGGCCCTGGACGCTTCGATCGCCCTGGACGGTTACGACAGCAACCGCACAACCGGTGCGTTCATCGTCATCGACCGCCTGACCAACGGCACCGTTGGCGCCGGCATGATCATCGCCCCGCCAGTACTGCCACACGGCAGCACCGGCCAGCATGGCAAGCAGGCTCACGTGTCGACTGAAGAGCGTGCACTGCGCTTCGGTCAGCAGCCAGCCACCGTGCTGTTCAGCGGCCTGTCCGGCGCTGGCAAGAGCACCCTGGCCTATGCCGTGGAGCGCAAGCTGTTCGACATGGGCCGTGCGGTGTACGTGCTCGACGGCCAGAACCTGCGCCACGACCTGAACAAGGGCCTGCCGCAAGACCGCGCCGGCCGCACCGAGAACTGGCGCCGCGCCGCCCATGTGGCGCGCCAGTTCAACGAAGCCGGCCTATTGACCCTGGCCGCGTTCGTGGCCCCGGACGCCGAAGGCCGTGAACAGGCCAAGGCCTTGATCGGCAAAGACCGTCTGGTAACCGTCTACGTTCAGGCTTCGCCGCTGGCTTGCCGCGAGCGTGACCCGCAAGGCCTGTACGCGGCCGGTGGCGACAACATCCCGGGTGAAAGCTTCCCGTTCGATGTGCCGCTGGATGCTGACCTGGTGATCGACACCCAGTCCACCAGCGTGGATGAAGGCGTGAAGCTGGTGCTGGACGTGCTGCGTCAGCGTGGCGCGATCTAAGCGCTGGCCTGCAATAAAAAACCCGCTTCGGCGGGTTTTTTTATGCGCGTAATCCTGGTTTGTGCGGTGCCTGTAAGAGCAACTGCCATGCTGACAATCTGAAAGTTTTCACAATCAGTGTAGGAGCGGCTTTAGCCGCGAACACCGGCAAAGCCGGTGCCATGCACCGCTGTTCACAAAGGTTCTTCGCTAGCCTCAAGGCTGGCCATGGAGTCGTCCCTGGGGACGAGCTTTCTGTCTTTCTCGACTATCTGATATTCCTCAGTCAGTACCCTGCGTGTGGAAATAACCCGAGCAACATCTTGTTTGGTTGGGCTGGTGCCGCGAGGAGGACCATCGCTCAGCCCCCAGCCGCCTGCACCAGGCCCGCCGCCCCCTCCACCAATCAGCCTCAGTTCTGCCGCTGTGGGCGCTTGTGCGCTTATATATAGCGCCTCATCGAGATAATACGTGTTGTCCCGTGCCATGTAGGTTCTCCAAGTCACTACATGGGCCAGCTTTACGTATGCCGAATTCGCTGCATGTCAGCTGCGGCCTGTCAATCGGCAGGAAGCTTCTCGGTATTCGGAAAAATCTGTCTCAGATATGTTTTTCCGACACAGGTATCACCCGTCTTTCCTTCACCGCCTTGTAGGAAAAACTCGAATAGATCTCCTTCACCCCCGGCAACCGCTGCAGCACTTCCCGAGTAAATTCCCCGAACGACTCCAGGTCCCTTGCCAGGATTTCCAGCAAAAAGTCATAGCGCCCGGAGATGTTGTGGCAGGCCACGATTTCGGGAATTTCCATCAGCCGCTGCTCGAACGCCAGCGCCATGTCCTTGGTGTGCGAGTCCATCATGATGCTGACGAACGCAGTCACGCCAAACCCCAGCGACTTGGGCGAGAGGATGGCCTGGTAGCCGGTGATGTAGCCGTTGTCTTCCAGCAGCTTGACCCGTCGCCAGCAGGGTGAGGTGGTCAGTGCCACCTGGTCGGCAAGTTCGGCGACGGTTAGGCGGGCGTTGTCCTGCAGGGCGGCAAGCAGGGCGCGGTCGGTGCGGTCGAGGCTTGAAGGCATGTTTTGCCCTCCTGGTCCGTTATTTATTGTTTTTGTTCCAGCATGCACGCAGATGCGTGGGCTACTTTGGAAAAAATCGGGCAGCTCGGTGGCATAAGCTTATAGCAAACCACAAGAGGCATGTTGCCATGCGCGACTCCCATAACAACACCGGTTTTTCCACGCGGGCCATTCACCATGGCTACGACCCGCTTTCCCATGGTGGTGCGTTGGTGCCGCCGGTGTACCAGACCGCTACCTATGCCTTCCCCACGGTCGAATACGGCGCTGCGTGCTTCGCTGGGGAGGAGGCGGGGCATTTCTACAGCCGCATCTCCAACCCCACCCTGGCACTGCTGGAACAACGCATGGCTTCACTGGAGGGCGGTGAGGCGGGGTTGGCATTGGCGTCGGGCATGGGGGCCATTACCTCGACGATCTGGACCCTGCTGCGGCCTGGTGACGAGCTGATCGTCGGGCGCACGCTGTACGGCTGCACCTTCGCCTTCCTGCACCATGGCATTGGCGAATTCGGCGTGAAAATCCGCCATGTCGACCTGAACGATGCCAAGGCCCTGAAGTCGGCGATCAACAGCAAAACACGAATGATCTACTTCGAAACGCCGGCCAACCCCAACATGCAACTGGTGGATATCGCCGTGGTGGCCGAGGCGGTGCGCGGGCATGATGTACATGTGGTGGTCGACAACACCTACTGCACGCCCTACCTGCAGCGGCCGCTGGAGCTGGGAGCGGACCTGGTGGTGCATTCGGCGACCAAGTACCTCAGTGGCCACGGTGATATCACTGCCGGCCTGGTGGTGGGACGCAAGGCGCTGATTGACCGTATCCGCCTGGAAGGGTTGAAGGATATGACCGGGGCGGTCCTGTCACCCCACGACGCAGCGCTGCTGATGCGCGGGATCAAGACCTTGGCTCTGCGCATGGACCGACATTGCGCCAATGCCCAGCAGGTGGCGGAGTTTCTGGCTCGGCAGCCGCAGGTGGAGCTGATTCACTACCCGGGGTTGCCGACGTTTGCCCAGTACGAGCTGGCGCAACGCCAGATGCGTTTGCCGGGCGGCATGATCGCTTTCGAGCTCAAGGGCGGTATCGAGGCAGGGCGGCGCTTCATGAATGCGCTACAGCTGTTTGCACGGGCGGTGAGCCTGGGGGATGCCGAGTCGTTGGCACAGCACCCGGCGAGCATGACGCACTCCAGTTACACGCCGCAAGAGCGGGCACATCACGGGATATCGGAGGGGTTGGTGAGGTTGTCGGTGGGTCTGGAGGATGTGGAGGATCTATTGGCGGATGTCGAGCAGGCATTGCAGGCTTGCAAATAGGTAAACCGAAAAAGGCCTCTTGCGAGGCCTTTTTCATGCTCAGCGGATTAACGCTTGAGCCCGTAGCTCTCATCCAGCATTCCCGGCGAGTTCGGCGCTTTCGGCGCATAGTCGCGTGGCACTTCGGCGGTGTCTTTCGGCGGGGTCAGGCGGTCACGTGGGCCTTGCGGCGCTTCGGAGTGCAGTGCAGCCAGCAGGCGTTGGCGAGTGACTTCATCCAGGGCCAGGCTGTTGGCGCCTTCGGCCAGGTGATCCTGCACGTCCTGGTAGCTTTGGGTCAGTTTCTTGACCAGCACGGCGGTGCTGTTGAAGTGGGTGACCACTTCGTTCTGGTAGCTGTCGAAACGCTTCTGGATGTCATCCAGCTGACGCTGGGTGCTGCTCGGCGCGGCATTGGGCAGCAGGCGAGCGACGACGAAACCGACTACCACGCCGATGACCAGGGCCAGGGTTGGCAACAACCAAACAAGGAGCGAGAGTTCCACGAGTCCTTCCTCTATAAACGGCTTTGCTTTACGTTAACGGCTCAGACCTGCGCTGTATACCGCGAGCGATCGCAAATCAGAACAGAATTCCTCACCTAGACGAATCGACCCCTCCCGAGGTCACGGAGTAGTGCCTTGCTTGTCCGCGAAACCCCCTTGTTCATCGATGGCCCCAGCGGCCAGCTGGAAGCCTTGTACCTCGATGTGGCCGATGCCCGTGGCGCGGTGCTGATCTGCCACCCCAACCCGGTCCAGGGCGGCACCATGCTCAACAAGGTGGTCTCGACCCTGCAGCGCACCGCCCGCGATGCCGGTTACGTCACTCTGCGTTTCAATTACCGTGGCGTTGGCCAAAGCGCCGGCAGCCATGACATGGGCGCAGGCGAAGTGGCCGATGCCGAGGCTGCTGCGGCCTGGCTGCGCGAAAAGCACCTGGGCCTGCCGCTGGTGCTGATGGGTTTCTCGTTCGGCGGCTTTGTCGCCACCAGCCTGGCCGGCCGCCTGGAGGCTGCAGGCACCGAGTTGCAGCACCTGTTCATGATCGCCCCGGCAGTCATGCGCCTGACGGCCGAATTCCCGCTGCCGCAGCGCTGCCCGATCACCGTGGTGCAGCCGGATGCCGACGAAGTCGTTGCGCCGCAGCTGGTTTACGAATGGTCCGACAGCCTGTCGCGCCCCCATGAGCTGCTGAAAGTGGCAGAATGCGGACACTTCTTCCATGGCAAGCTGACCGATCTGAAGGATCTGCTGCTGCCGCGCCTTTCGAACTGAGCCAAGCCTGAATAAGCGAACACCCATGACCACGCGCATTCTTACCGGTATCACCACCACCGGCACTCCGCACCTGGGCAACTACGCCGGCGCCATCCGCCCGGCGATCCGTGCCAGCCAGCAGCCCGGTGTCGACTCGTTCTACTTCCTGGCCGACTACCATGCCCTGATCAAGTGCGACGACCCGCTGCGCATCCAGCGTTCGCGCCTGGAAATCGCCGCGACCTGGCTGGCCGGTGGCCTGGACCCGGACAAAGTGACCTTCTACCGCCAGTCCGACATCCCGGAAATCCCCGAGCTGACCTGGCTGTTGACCTGCGTTGCTGCCAAGGGCCTGCTGAACCGTGCCCATGCCTACAAGGCCTCGGTGGACAAGAACGTCGAGGCCGGCGAAGACCCGGACGCTGGCGTCACCATGGGCCTGTTCAGCTACCCGGTGCTGATGGCTGCCGACATCCTGATGTTCAACGCCAACAAGGTGCCGGTCGGTCGCGACCAGATCCAGCACGTGGAAATGGCCCGTGACATCGGCCAGCGCTTCAACCACCTGTTCGGCCAGGGCAAGGACTTCTTCGCCCTGCCGGAAGCGGTGATCGAGGAAAGCGTGGCAACCCTGCCGGGCCTGGATGGGCGCAAGATGTCCAAGAGCTATGACAACACCATCCCGTTGTTCACTAGCGCCAAGGATATGAAAGACGCCATCTCGCGCATCGTCACCGACTCGCGCGCCCCAGGCGAAGCGAAAGACCCGGACAATTCGCACCTGTTCACCCTGTTCCAGGCCTTCTCGACGCCAGCGCAATGCGCCGAGTTCCGCGAAGAGCTGTTGCAGGGCCTGGGCTGGGGCGAGGCCAAGCAACGCCTGTTCCAGCTGCTCGACGGCCAGTTGGCCGAAAAACGCGAGTACTATCACCAGTTGATCGCCCGCCCGGCGGACCTGGAAGACATCCTGCTGGCCGGCGCTGCCAAGGCCCGCAAGATCGCCACGCCATTCCTCGAACAACTGCGCGAGTCCGTAGGCCTGCGTTCGTTCCGCAGTGGCGTGCAGGCCAATACCGAAGTGAAGAAGAAAGCCGCCAAGAGCGCGCGTTTCGTCAGCTTCCGTGATGAAGATGGCAGCTTCCGCTTCCGCCTGCTGGCCGCCGACGGTGAGCAACTGCTGCTGTCGCGCAGCTTCGCCGATGGCAAGAGCGCTGGTGCCGTGAGCAAGCAACTGCAGCAAGGTGGCGAGGCCGATGTGCGTGTCGAAGGCCTGGGCTTCGGGTTGTGGCTGAACGGTGAGCAAGTTGCCGACGGGCCGCAGTTCGACAGCGCCGAGGCCCGTGATGCGGCCATTCAAAGCCTGCGTGATGCCCTGGCCCCCCAGCAGGACTGAGGCATTTCACTTGTAGGAGCGAGTTTACTCGCGAACACCGGCAACGCCGGTGCCATCCAGCGCAAAGCTGTACTGGATGAGGCATATTGACGCAAGTCTCATTGCCATTAAGCGGGCCTGTCGCTACAGTGACGGCCCGTTTTTTGTTGCCTCGCTAACGAATCATGACTCCCTTAGAACGCTATCAAGCAGATCTGAAACGTCCCGACTTCTTCCATGACGCGGCGCAGGAAACTGCGGTGCGTCACCTGCAGCGCCTGTACGACGACCTGGTGCACGCGCAGAACAACAAGCCGGGCGTGTTCGGCAAGCTGTTCGGCAAGAAGGAGCAGGCCCCGGTCAAGGGCCTGTACTTCTGGGGTGGGGTAGGGCGAGGCAAGACCTATCTGGTCGATACCTTCTACGAAGCGCTGCCGTTCAAGCAGAAGATGCGTACGCACTTCCACCGCTTCATGAAGCGTGTGCACGAGGAAATGAAAACCCTCAAGGGCGAGAAGAACCCGCTGACCATCATTGCCAAGCGTTTCAGCGAAGAAGCCAAGGTAATTTGCTTCGACGAATTCTTCGTGTCGGACATTACCGACGCCATGATCCTCGGCACCTTGATGGAAGAGCTGTTCAAGAACGGCGTGTCGCTGGTGGCTACCTCCAACATCGTGCCGGACGGCCTGTACAAGGACGGCCTGCAACGTGCGCGCTTCCTGCCGGCCATCGCCATGATCAAGCAGTACACCGACGTGGTGAACGTCGACAGCGGCGTCGACTACCGCCTGCGTCACCTGGAGCAGGCCGAGCTGTTCCACTTCCCGCTCAACGATGCGGCGCACCAGAGCATGCGCGCCAGCTTCAAGGCACTGACCCCTGAATGCACCCAGGCGGTCGAGAACGACGTGTTGATGATCGAGAACCGCCCGATCAATGCGCTGCGTACTTGCGATGACGTTGCCTGGTTCGACTTCCGCGCCCTGTGCGACGGGCCGCGTAGCCAGAACGACTACATCGAGCTGGGCAAGATTTTCCATGCCGTACTGCTGAGCAACGTGGAGCAGATGGGCGTTACCACCGACGACATCGCCCGCCGTTTCATCAACATGGTGGACGAGTTCTACGACCGTAACGTCAAGCTGATCATTTCGGCCGAGGTCGAGCTGAAGGACCTGTATACCGGTGGGCGTCTGAGCTTCGAGTTCCAGCGCACCCTGAGCCGGTTGCTGGAGATGCAGTCGCACGAATTCCTGTCGCGCGCACACAAGCCATAAGATTGCTGGGGCCGCAACGCGGCCCCATTGGTCTCAAGCCTCTTGCATGAACTGCTGCCGGTATTGGTTCGGCGACAACTCGGTGTGCTGACGGAACAGCCGCGCAAAGAAACTGGCATCGTCATAACCGACCTCATAGCTGATGGTCTTGATGCTCTTGCGTGTACTCGACAACAACCCCTTGGCTGTCTCGATCCGTAGCCGTTGCAGGTAGTGCAGCGGCTTGTCGCCCGTCGCACCCTGGAAGCGGCGCATGAAGTTGCGGATGCTCATGCCGTGGTTGCGGGCCACATCCTCGAAGCGGAACTTGTCGGCGAAGTGCTCTTCCAGCCAGTGCTGGATCTGCAGGATGATCAGGTCCTGGTGCAGCTTCTGCCCGCCAAAGCCCATACGCCCCGGGGTGTAGTTGCGCTGGACTTCGTAGAGGATGTCGCGGGCCACGGCGCGGGCCACGTTGGCGCCGCAGAAGCGTTCGATCAGGTAGATGTACAGGTCGCAGGCCGAGGTAGCGCCGCCCGCGCAATAGATATTGTCGGCGTCGGTCAGGTGCTTGTCCTGGTTCAGCCGGATCTTCGGAAAGCGCTCGGCAAAGCTGTTGAAGAAGCGCCAGTAGGTGGTCGCCTCCTTGCCATCGAGCAGGCCGGACTCGGCCAGCCAGAACACACCACTGGCCTCGGCGCACAGCACCGCGCCGCGCGCATGCTGGTCGCGCAGCCACGGTAGTACCTGTGGGTAGCGTTGCAGCAGGTTGTCGAAGTCGTCCCAGTAGGCCGGGAGGATGATCACGTCGGCATCGTCCAGGCCACCGTCGACCGGTAGCTGCACATTGCTGAAACTGTCCACAGGCTGGCCGTCGGGGCTCACCAGGCGGATTTCGAACATGGGCTGCAGGCCCAGGCCCAGCTGCTTGCTGTAGCGCAGGCTGGCGAGGTGGAAGAAATCCTTGGCTTGCATCAAGGTCGAAGCGAACACCTTGTCAATGGCCAGGATGCTGACGCGCCGCAGCGACGCGGAGGGTTGGGTAAACATCATTGTCATTGTTCTTATAGGGTAGAGTGGTCAATCACCGGCTGGATCGTCTTATTTTTTGGCGATGGTGTCTACCCCGGTACAGCGCGCGGCCTCTTCGCGGGGTTACCCGCGAAGAGAGCGTTACAGGATTGCTCAAGGCGCAGGGTTGGGCTGCTCCTGGTGAATCGCCTCGATCCCTGCCAGCAGCTCGTCGCTCAGGTTCAACTCAATGCTGGCCAGGTTGCTCTCCAGTTGCGCGAGGCTGGTCGCGCCAATGATGTTGCTGGTCACGAAAGGCTGCCGGGTCACGAATGCCAGGGCCATCTGCGCCGGGTCCAGGCCATGCTCGCGGGCCAGTTGCACGTAGCGGCTGCAGGCCGCCACGGTCTGCGGGTTGGAATAGCGGGCAAAGCGGCTGAAGAGGGTCAGGCGGGCATTCTCCGGCCGTGCACCGTTCTCGTATTTGCCCGAGAGCATGCCGAAGGCCAGCGGCGAGTAGGCCAGCAGGCCGCACTGCTCACGGATGGCCACTTCCGCCAGGCCCACCTCGAAACTGCGGTTGAGCAGGTTGTAAGGGTTCTGGATCGATACCGCCCGTGGCCAGCCACGGCTTTCGGCCAGTTGCAGAAACTTCATGGTGCCCCACGGTGTTTCGTTGGACAGGCCGACGTGGCGGATCTTGCCCGCACGCACCTGTTCGTCGAGTACTTCGAGGGTTTCTTCCAGCGGGGTGAAGTGGTCCTGTGGCAGGTGCTGGTAGCCCAGCTTGCCGAAGAAGTTGGTGCTGCGCTCCGGCCAGTGCAACTGGTACAAGTCGATGCGGTCGGTCTGCAGGCGCTTCAGGCTCTCGTCCAGTGCTGCGACGATGTGCTGACGGTTGTGTTTGAGCTGGCCGTCGCGAATGTGGCTGATGCCGTTGCCGGGGCCTGCGACCTTGCTGGCCAGCACCCAGTCGTCACGGTCGCCTTGCTCACGGAACCAGTTGCCGATGATGCGCTCGGTGGCTGCGTAGGTTTCCGGGCGGGGCGGCACCGGGTACATCTCGGCGGTGTCGATGAAGTTGACCCCGGCGGCCTTGGCCCGGGCGATCTGTTCGAAGGCTTCGGCCTGAACGTTCTGTTCGCCCCAGGTCATGGTGCCCAGGCACAGGGCGCTGACGTTGAGGTCGGTACGGCCGAGCTGGCGGTATTCCATCAGGTAGACACTCCTTGGCAAAGAAGCCCATCAAAGCAGGTTGAAATTTTTCGCGCAATCTGGATAATTCGGCCCCTCTCCGTGTGGCGGAAGTGATGCACCACCACGCAGGAAGAACCCCGTCGAACATTGGCGTGCCCGACCCGAGCCCCCAAAAGCGTCAGCGTTCGGCTGCGCGCTTGCCCTTGGCAAGCTGTGCACTATCCAGTAAGATTCGCCGTCTATTTTTCGCTGGGCGGCCTCTGAGGCTTTAGAGAATGAAAACTTTTACTGCTAAACCGGAAACAGTAAAGCGCGAGTGGTTCGTAGTTGACGCCGCTGGCCAGACCCTGGGTCGTCTGGCTACCGAAATCGCTACCCGTCTGCGTGGCAAACACAAACCAGAATACACCCCTCACGTTGACACCGGCGACTACATCGTCGTTATCAACGCCGAGCAGGTTCGTGTGACTGGTGCCAAGTCTTCCGACAAAATGTACTACTCCCACTCCGGTTTCCCGGGCGGTATCAAGGAAATCAACTTCGAGAAGTTGATCGCCAAGGCCCCAGAGCGTGTTATCGAAACCGCGGTCAAAGGCATGCTGCCTAAGAACCCGCTGGGTCGCGACATGTACCGCAAGCTGAAAGTGTACGCGGGTGCTGCTCACCCACACACTGCTCAGCAGCCTCAAGAACTGAAGATCTAACGGGAAGGTTCATTATGTCGGCGACTCAAAACTACGGCACTGGCCGTCGCAAGACCGCAACCGCTCGCGTATTCCTGCGTCCGGGTACTGGTAACATTTCCATCAACAACCGTTCTCTGGACGTGTTCTTCGGTCGCGAAACCGCTCGCATGGTTGTTCGCCAGCCACTCGAGCTGACCGAAACCGTTGAGAAGTTCGACATCTACGTCACCGTTTCCGGTGGTGGTGTCAGCGGTCAGGCCGGTGCGATCCGTCACGGTATCACCCGCGCTCTGATGGAATACGACGAAACCCTGCGTGGCGCTCTGCGTCGTGCTGGCTACGTCACCCGCGATGCTCGTGAAGTCGAGCGTAAGAAAGTGGGTCTGCGTAAAGCGCGTAAGCGTCCTCAGTACTCCAAGCGTTAATACCGCTTCGGCAGTCGAGAAAAGCCCGGTTCCTTGGAACCGGGCTTTTTTTTTGGCTTGAACTAACCTGTCAGCATGTCAGTGGCCGCTTGTCGCATAGACGCAGATCAAGCAAAACGCGGGTTGTCGCCTCTTGCGGGGTAATCACCTTGTCAGTGTGTGGATTTGTTTCTTACCATGGCGGCCAATTTTTAGTGCCATTGACACAACCTAAGTACAAGCCTGGTTCAACAGGCCAAGCAAGCTGATGGGAGAGGACTGAATGAGCAATGACGGCGTCAACGCAGGCCGGCGCCGCTTCCTCGTAGCCGCGACATCCGTGGTCGGGGCAGCGGGAGCAGTGGGGGCTGCGGTACCGTTCGTGGGGTCATGGTTTCCCAGTGCCAAGGCGAAAGCCGCGGGTGCACCGGTGAAGGTCAATATCGCCAAGGTCGAGGCCGGGCAGCAGATGGTGGCCGAGTGGCGTGGCCAGCCGGTGTTCATTGTGCGGCGAACGGAGGAAATCCTCGGTAACCTGAAAAAAATCACCGGCGACCTTTCTGATCCAGAGTCCAAGGCCTCGGTGCAGCCGGCCTACGTCGACCCTGAGGTTCGCTCGATCAAGCCGGAAATCCTCATTCTCGTCGGCCTGTGCACGCACCTGGGTTGTTCGCCCACCTTCCGCCCGGAAGTGGCGCCTGCTGATCTCGGTCCAAAGTGGGTAGGGGGCTACTTCTGCCCGTGCCACGGCTCTCACTACGACCTCGCTGGTCGCGTCTACAAGTCGCAGCCGGCACCTCTCAACCTGCCAGTGCCACCGCACTCTTACGAGTCGGACGAGATCATCGTCATCGGCGTCGACCAGGAGAACGCATGATGAGCAAGTTCATGGACTGGATTGATGCTCGCTTCCCCGCCACCAAGATGTGGGAAGACCATCTGAGCAAGTATTACGCGCCCAAGAACTTCAACTTCCTGTACTTCTTCGGCTCCCTGGCGCTGCTGGTGCTGGTCAACCAGATCGTCACCGGCGTATGGCTGACCATGAGCTTTACGCCCTCGGCGGAAGAGGCATTCGCCTCGGTCGAGTACATCATGCGTGACGTGGAATACGGCTGGATCCTGCGCTATTTGCACTCCACCGGTGCGTCGGCGTTCTTCATCGTGGTCTACCTGCACATGTTCCGTGGCCTGCTGTACGGCTCCTACCAGAAGCCACGCGAACTGGTCTGGCTGTTCGGTATGCTGATCTATCTGGCGCTGATGGCTGAAGCCTTCATGGGCTACCTGCTGCCGTGGGGGCAGATGTCGTACTGGGGTGCCCAGGTGATCATCTCGCTGTTTGGCGCCATTCCGGTGATTGGCGACGACCTCACTCAGTGGATCCGTGGCGACTACCTCATCTCGGGTATCACCCTGAACCGCTTCTTCGCCCTGCATGTGGTCGCACTGCCCATCGTCATCCTCGGCCTGGTGGTGCTGCACATCCTTGCCCTGCACGAAGTGGGTTCGAACAACCCCGATGGCGTCGACATCAAGAAGAAAAAGGACGAAAACGGCATTCCGCTGGACGGCATCCCGTTCCACCCGTACTACACCGTCAAGGACATTGTTGGCGTGGTGGTGTTCCTGTTCGTGTTCTGCGCGGTGGTGTTCTTCTTCCCTGAAATGGGCGGTTACTTCCTGGAGAAACCGAACTTCGAGCAGGCCAACGCCTTCAAGACGCCTGAGCACATTGCGCCTGTGTGGTACTTCACACCGTTCTACGCCATTTTGCGTGCGGTACCTGACAAGCTGATGGGCGTCATCGCCATGGGTGCGGCCATCGCCGTGCTGTTCGTGCTGCCCTGGCTCGACCGCAGCCCGGTGCGTTCCATGCGTTACAAGGGCTGGATCAGCAAGGTCTTCCTGCTGGTGTTCTGCGTGGCCTTCGTCATTCTCGGCGTGCTGGGCGTACTGGCGCCGACACCTGGGCGCACCTTGCTGTCGCAGGTATGCACGGTGTTGTACTTCGCCTACTTCCTGCTGATGCCGTTCTACACAAGGCTCGAGAAGACCAAACCGGTTCCGGAAAGGGTGACTGGCTGATGAAAAAGTTGATTGCAGTATTTTTGCTGGCAGTGATGCCTGCCTTTTCGTTCGCTGCCGAACCCGGCCTGGAGCTGGACAAGGTCGATATCGACCTGACCGACAAGGCCGCCATGCAGGACGGTGCGCGCACCTTTGCCAACTATTGCATGGGTTGCCACAGTGCCAAGTTCCAGCGTTACGAGCGTGTGGCCGATGACCTCGGCATCCCTCACGAACTGATGCTGGAGAAGCTGGTGTTCACCGGTGCCAAGATTGGTGACCACATGCAGATCGGCATGAAGCCCAGTGACGCCAAGACCTGGTTTGGCGCCGCGCCGCCCGACCTGACGCTGGTGGCTCGGGTGCGCGGTACCGACTGGCTGTACACCTACCTGCGTAGCTTCTATGAGGACCCGTCGCGGCCTTACGGGGTGAACAACAAGGTGTTCCCGAACGTTGGCATGCCCAACGTGCTGGTCGGCCTGCAAGGCAATCAGGTGATTGGTTGCAAGCAGGTGCAGACCGTAACCGATGGCAAGAAGCAGTTCGACCCATTGACCGGTAGCCCGATCACCCATGAAGCCTGCGACCAGCTGACCATTACGCCGAAATCCGGTACCCTGACGACTGAGCAGTTCGACGAGAAGGTCAAGAACCTGGTGACCTTCCTGGCCTATTCGGCCAACCCGGTCAAACTGGAAAGCCAGCGCATCGGTACCTATGTGTTGCTGTACCTGGCTTTCTTCTTCGTATTCGCCTACTTGCTCAAGCGTGAATACTGGAAGGACGTGCACTGATCACGCAGTAGTTTCTGGTTGTTGAACGCGCCCGGGGCGCCCCTAGCAGAAATGCCGGGGGGAGCCCCGGGCGCGTTTTCATTTACAGTTGCATAAGCATCCCGTGCGAGGAGCCGCTACATGGGCGCAACCAACAGGTTAGCCTGCTATTCCGACCCCGCTGATCACTATTCTCATCGGGTACGCCTGGTGCTAGCCGAGAAGGGCGTCACCGTACAGGTCATCGATGTCGACCCCGCCCGCCTGCCGCCCAAGCTGGTCGAGGTGAACCCTTACGGCAGCGTGCCGACCCTGGTCGACCGTGACCTGGCGTTGTATGAGTCGACCGTGGTGATGGAATACCTGGAGGAGCGTTACCCGCACCCGCCGCTGATGCCGGTATACCCGGTTGCGCGCGGCAACAGCCGCTTGCTGATGCACCGCATTCAGCGCGACTGGTGTGCCCTGGCCGATACCGTGCTCGATTCACGCAGCAGTGAGGCTGCCAGAACCGAAGCGCGCAAGGCCTTGCGCGAAAGCCTGACCGGCGTTTCGCCGCTGTTCAATGAATTCGCCTGTTTCATGAGCGATGAGCAAAGCCTGGTCGATTGCTGTCTACTGCCCATACTCTGGCGTTTGCCGGTGTTGGGTATCGAGTTGCCGCGGCAAGCCAAGCCGCTGCTGGATTACATGGAGCGTCAGTTCGCCCGCGAGCCTTTCCAGGCGAGCCTGTCCTCCGTAGAACGTGAAATGCGCAAGCTTTAAGGAGCCGTTGATGAACTCCAGTCGCCCCTATCTGGTTCGAGCACTGTACGAGTGGATCGTCGACAACGATTGCACGCCCCATATGCTGGTCAATGCCGAATTCCCGAAAGTTCAGGTGCCGGATGGTTTCGCCAGTGATGGCCAGATTGTCCTGAATATCTCGCCAAGTGCCGTGCGCCACCTGCACATGGACAACGAAGCGGTCAGCTTCGAGGGCCGTTTCAGTGGAGTGGCCCACTCGCTGTTCGTGCCGGTTGGCGCCATTCTGGGTATCTATGCCCGCGAAAATGGCCAGGGCATGGTCTTCGAGCTGGAGTCGCCAATGGATGGCGACGAGCTGGAAGACGATGACGTGCAGCCGGACGACGACGGGCCGCCAGAGGGGGGTGGGCAGCCGCCACGCCCAAGTGGCCGACCGAGCCTGAAAGTGGTCAAGTAACAAAAAAGGCGATCCAACCGGATCGCCTTTTTCTTTGTTGCAACGCGGGATTACAGGTCGCTGATGGTGCGTACCTGGTCCTTGTTGATGCGGGTGCGCTTGCCATCGAGTTGCTGGAATTCGTAGAAACCGGCGTCGCGGTCGAACTTCGGTGCATCGACAGCCTGGATTTCACGGCCATCGTTGAGGGTAATCAGGCTTGGGGTGGAGCAGCCGGCCAGGGTGGCGAAGGTGCCGATCAACAGGGCAGGCAGCAGAAACGTTTTCATGCGGTGTTTCCTGGGTATCTGAAAAGACAAGTGTTGTGTCTGCCCGAGCCGGCGGTAACGGGCCGGCTCCGGCAAACCGTGAATCAGTCGATGTATTCGAACAGCTTGACGATCTTCTGCACGCCCGACACGCCCTGTACCACGGCAGTGGCCGAGTTGGCCTCCTGCTGGGTTACCAGGCCGAGCAAGTAGACGATACCGTTTTCGGTAATCACCTTGATGCGCGAGCTGGGCACGGCATTGTCAGTCAGCATCTGGGTCTTGATCTTGGTGGTCAGCCAGGCGTCGTTGTTGCGTGCCAGGATGGAGGAGGGCTGCATCACCTGCAGTTCGTTGTGCACTTTCTTGACCCGCTGCACCTGGCCGGCGGTTTGCTCGGCAAGGCTCTTGAGGTCGGCGCGCGGGGTTTGTCCGGCCAGCAGGACGATGCCGTTGTAGCTGCTGACAACGATGTGCGAGCCTTTGTCCAGGTCAGGGCTGGCCTTGGAAATGTTCACGGCGGCCTTGGTCTCGATCAGCGAGTCGTCGATCTTACTGCCGATGGTGCGCGTGCCGCGATCGTCCTCGATCGGCGAATTGCGTGTAGAGGTAAGTACCGAGCTGCAACCGGTGACGCTCAGGCACAGGGTCAGGGCCATCAGGCCGAGGCGCATTGGGGTCATTCTTCACTCCCGAACAGTTGGCTGTCGATCAGGTCGCACAGGCAGTGGATCGCCAGCAGGTGGACTTCCTGGATGCGCGCGGTAACGGCGGAAGGTACGCGGATTTCCACGTCCTCGGGCAGCAGCAGCGAAGCCATGCCGCCGCCGTCGCGGCCAGTCAATGCTACGACAATCATTTCGCGGTCATGTGCGGCCTGGATCGCCTGGATCACGTTGGCCGAGTTGCCGCTGGTGGAGATCGCCAGCAGAACGTCGCCGGGCTGGCCCAAGGCGCGGATCTGCTTGGAAAAGACTTCGTTGTAGCTGTAGTCGTTGGCGATCGAGGTCAGGGTCGAGCTGTCGGTGGTCAGCGCGATGGCAGGCAGGCTCGGGCGTTCACGTTCGAAGCGGTTGAGCAGCTCGGAGGAAAAGTGCTGGGCATCGCCAGCCGATCCGCCGTTGCCGCAGGCGAGCATCTTGCCCTCGTTGAGCAGCGCATTGACCATGACCAGGCTGGCCTGCTCGATGTGCGGTGCCAGGATGTCCATTGCCTGTTGCTTGGTATCGATGCTGGCCTGGAACAGCCGGCGAATTCGGGATTGCATGTCCATCGGGTGACCTTAAGTAGGGCGGTGGCCTTTGCTACGCGCAACAACGACCGGCCCGCGATACATAGAGCAAAAAAAACGAAGTGGGTTCAGCATTCGAAGGCGTTTTTCAGCCATTGAAGCGGTCTGCCTGCATGGTGGCTGCCCTGCAGGGCGACTACGTCGAAGCGGCAGGGGTGGTTGCCCCAATGGGGCTCCTTCTGCAGGAACAGGGTGGCGGCAAGCACCAGCCGTTTCTGCTTGCGCCCGTCGATACTGTCGAGGGCGCCTCCGAAGCCCGCGTGCAACCGGTAGCGGACTTCGACGAATACTACTGTATCGGCGTCAAGCATGACCAGATCAAGCTCACCGCCTTTGCACCGCCAGTTGCGCGCCAGCAGTTGCAGACCTTGCCCCTGAAGGTACTCAAGGGCCTGGTTTTCTGCCGCTTGCCCGGCGCGGGTTGGTGATGCTGCGGCCATCAGCGCGGGGTGTCAGGCAGGCGCTTGATCTGGCCGCCGGCAAATTCGGCCCATGGCAGCTGGCGCTCGACGCGTTGGTTGGCGTTGATGCTCAGGCTGCCCGAAAGGCCCATGACGCGGTTGTCCGGCAGTGCTTTCAGCTGGCCCAGGCGCGGCGCCAGGCTGTAGGCATCAACGCCCATGGCATACAGGCGGCCCAGGCTGCCAGCGGCTTGCGGCCACTGTTGCACGACTTGCTGGCGCAGGCTGTTGCTGGTGTCGAGCAACCATGGCGTTTCGCAGAAGCGAATGCCGTTCATGTCATTGTACTGGTTGACGTCGCCGCTGGCGCTGTACAGGTTCGAGGTAGCGTAGACAGGCACGTCACCGGCGTACTGGAAGTTCAGGGTCGGCTTGATCTGCTGTGCCTGCTGTGGGGTCGAGGCGAGGAAGATGAAGTCGATGTCCTGACGGCGCGACGGTTGTGCTGCGATGCTACCGCCTACCGTGCTTTGCAGGCTCTTGGCGCGGCCCTCGCTCTGGCGCAGCTGGAACAGGTCGGCAATTTGCTGGGCCAGGGCGACGGGTTGGGCGATGCGCTCGGCGGCGAGCAGGGTGCCGCCATTGCCTTCCCAGTCCTGGCGGAAGGCGGCCAGTACGCGGTCACCCCATTCGCCACTCGGTACCAGGGCCACGGCGCGAACCATGCCGTCTGCGCGTGCGCGGCGGGCAACTTCGCGGGCCTCGTCTTCGGCAGCCAGGCCGAACTGGAACAGCTGCGGCGGCGCCTTCTGACCGGCGTCAGCGTAGTTCAGGGCCAGAGTGGTAATGGGCAGCTGAGGTTTGGCGGCCAGTTGCTTCACCAGCGGTTTTTCCAGCGGGCCGATGACCAGTTGCACGCCAGCGGCCTGGGCCTGGCGATAGAAATCATCGAGCGAGCCGATGCGCGAGCTGTCGAACACCTGCACTGCAGGCGCTGGCTGGCCGGCCTGCTGGGCCTGGAAGTGGGCGGCCATGAAGCCGTCGCGCAACGCGCGGGCAACACCGGCCAGCGGGCCTTCCTGCGGCAGCAGTAGGGCAATTTTGGTCAGCGGCTGGCTGGCCAGTTCCTTGAGCTTGGTCAGTGCCTGCGGCAGTTGCAGGGCTGCCGGGTGGTCCGGGTGCTGTTTGACCCAGGCTTCGATAGCCGCTTGCTGCTGCTCCAGGGTGCCGGCGCTTTTCACGGCGAAGGCCAGGCTGGTCCAGCCGCTCAGCGTCTGGTCGTTGGCTGGCTGCTGCAGTTGCTCTGCCGGCAGCGAGGCGACCAGTGCCCAGATGGCATCGTTGTTGGCACTGGCGGCCTGGCCGCTGAGCAGCGGGGTCAGCAGTACACGCTGTTGCGCAGCAGCCAGGGCCTGGCCGTCGGCTTCGAGGGCGGCGGCGTGCACGCTGTAGGTGCGTGCTTGCTGCTCTGCCGGAAGCTCGGTGACGCGCTGCAGGCTAGGGTGAGCCAGTGCTGTCAGGGCGGCCTTGGGTTGGTTGCGGCTCATGGCCAGTTCGGCAGCGAGGGTGCTGGCGAACACTTGCTGGGCCGGCTTGAGCGTGTCCAGCGGCACTTGCTCGAGGATGCGTGCGGCGCGTGGGAAATCCTTCTGCTTGTAGGCCAGGTCGGCTGCGCTCAGGCGCAGCAGGGCGGCGTCTTCCGCAGACTTGCTGGAAGCGGCCTTTTCGAGCAGTTGCTCGATGCTGGCATCCGGGGTGCGTGGCAGTTCGCCCAGGCTGGATGAGGGCGAGCTGGCGCAGGCTGCCAGCAGGGCAGCGAGGCAGAGGGCTGTGAGCAGCCGCAGGCAAGCGATCATGTAAAGGTCCTGTTACTCGATCAAGTTGGCCGGCAATTGTACCCAAGCACTGGCCGGGGCGCGATGTCGCCGTGTCGATCCTTCACTATAGGTGGCTTGCCGCCGGTCGCTGGTGAAGTTCTTTGCGCCCTGTTGCAGGCGCTCGGGCTACAATGGCGCCTTTGATCCGAATGACAGGTGTGCGCAGTGACTGATGTGGCAGGGGCTTCGAAATCCACGGTGGGGACGCTGTATGTGGTGGCAACCCCTATCGGCAACCTCGATGACATGAGCGCCCGGGCGTTGAAGGTGCTGGCGGACGTGGCGCTGATCGCCGCCGAGGACACCCGCCATTCGGTCCGGCTGTTGCAGCACTTTGGCATCGACACGCCACTGGCGGCCTGTCATGAGCACAACGAGCGCGACGAAGGCGGGCGTTTCCTCACCAAGCTGCTGGCTGGCGAGAACGTGGCATTGGTCTCTGATGCCGGCACCCCGCTGATTTCCGACCCCGGCTACCACTTGGTGCGCCAGGCGCGGGCCGCTGGGGTGAATGTGGTGCCGGTGCCGGGTGCCTGTGCTTTGATCGCTGCGCTGTCGGCGGCCGGCTTGCCGTCGGATCGCTTCATCTTCGAGGGGTTCCTACCAGCCAAGCAGGCGGGGCGCCGGGCACGCCTGGAGCAGGTAAAGGAAGAGCCGCGCACGCTGATCTTCTATGAAGCCCCGCACCGAATCCTGGAGTGCCTTGAAGACATGGAGGCGGTTTTTGGTGGTGACCGCCCGGCATTGCTGGCGCGCGAACTGACCAAGACGTTCGAGACCCTCAAGGGCCTGCCGCTGGCTGAGTTGCGTGCCTTCGTGGCCGGCGACAGCAACCAGCAGCGCGGTGAGTGCGTGGTATTGGTGGGTGGCTGGAGTGCGCCGGAGGGCGAGCAGGCCATCAGTGCCGAGGCCCAGCGGGTGCTCGACCTGTTGTTGGCCGAGTTGCCGCTAAAGCGGGCGGCTGCACTTGCGGCTGAAATTACCGGGGTGCGCAAGAACCTGTTGTATCAACTTGCCCTTGAAAAACAGAAAGCTGAATAGTGGCAAATTGATATAAATGCCGGTATTGCTTGTTCTTGATCGCGCGTGCCGGTAACCTTGTCGGCGGAGAGTCGATCGGACAGTCGCTGCCTGTTTTTGTTCCGCAACTTTTTGTTGTGTGAGCAGCAGGGGGAGGAAAGTCCGGGCTCCATAGGGCAGAGTGCCAGGTAACGCCTGGGAGGCGTGAGCCTACGGAAAGTGCCACAGAAAATAACCGCCTAAGCACTTCGGTGCCGGTAAGGGTGAAAAGGTGCGGTAAGAGCGCACCGCACGGCTGGCAACAGTGCGTGGCTAGGTAAACCCCACTCGGAGCAAGACCAAATAGGGTTCCATCAGGCGTGGCCCGCGTCGGAACCGGGTAGGTTGCTAGAGGCGTCCAGTGATGGCCGTCGTAGAGGAATGACTGTCCTCGACAAAACCCGGCTTACAGATCGACTCTCCACCTTTCCTTCTCTGCTTCATTCGATAGCAGATCCTCTCTGGTAATACCGAAAAAATCTTACTCTTGATAAATCACTTTAACTTCGAACTCCATTCGCTTGCGTGGGTTTGATTTTTCTCGTCTTTTTTTCTCCTTGGTAGTGCTTCCACCTTCTCTTAACGCGCTAAATCTCGGTCCTGTAAGGCTTTTCCTTATGAACGTGCCTTGACGGTGCTGCGGGCGGATTCCTATAGTGTGCGCAAGTGGCAGAAAGTGGGATGAAGTGGGTTTTCTGACACAAAAAAGCTAACATTGTGGGGAATCGCAGCCGTGTTCCGCGGAGCCAACGCCGTCAGCCTCGATGCCAAGGGTCGTCTCGCCATGCCGAGCCGGTACCGTGACGAGCTCGATTCGCGTTGCAATGGTCAACTGATCGTGACCATCGACGCCGTGGACCCCTGCTTGTGTGTTTATCCCCTCGATGAGTGGGAACAGATAGAAGCCAAGTTGCGTGCCTTGCCGTCGTTGCGTGAGGAAAACCGTCGCCTGCAGCGTTTGCTGATCGGTAATGCGGTTGACCTGGAGCTCGATGGCAGTGGCCGTTTCCTGGTGCCGCCCCGCCTGCGTGAGTACGCCAAGCTCGACAAGAAGGCGATGCTGGTGGGGCAGCTGAACAAATTCCAGCTGTGGGATGAAGATGCCTGGAACGCGGTTTCGGCAGCCGACCTTGCAGCTATTCAACAACCGGGCGCCATGCCCGACGAATTGCGTGACCTGATCCTGTGACCATAGATAGCGGCTTCAACCACATTACCGTCCTGCTCGACGAAGCTGTCGAGGCATTGGCCCTGCGCGCCGACGGTTGCTATCTGGACGGCACCTTTGGCCGTGGCGGACACAGCCGGCTGATTCTCAGCAAGCTCGGGCCGCAAGGGCGGCTGCTGGGCTTCGATAAAGATCCACAGGCGATTGCCACAGGGCAAGCGCTGGCGGCCGAAGACGGCCGCTTTGTCATTGTGCAGCGCAGCTTTGCCGAGCTGGGCGCGGAAGTGGCCGAGCGCGGCCTGCACGGCAAGGTCAGCGGCGTGTTGCTGGACCTTGGTGTGTCGTCGCCGCAACTGGATGACCCCGAGCGTGGTTTCAGCTTCCTCAATGACGGCCCGCTGGACATGCGCATGAACCCGGCCCAGGGCATCAGCGCCGCCGAGTTCATCGCCACCGCGCCGATGGAAGAAATTGCCCGCGTCTTCAAGGAGTACGGTGAAGAGCGCTTCGCCGGCCGCATGGCGCGTGCCGTGGTCGAGCGCCGTGAAAAGGAGCCTTTCACCCGTACCGCCGACCTGGCGGAAGTACTCAAGGTGGCCAACCCTGCCTGGGAAAAAGGCAAGAACCCGGCTACCCGTGCCTTCCAGGGCCTTCGCATTCACGTCAACAACGAACTGGGTGATCTGGAAGCCGGTCTTGAGGCCGCGCTCGATGCCCTCGAAGTCGGTGGCCGCCTGGCGGTGATCAGCTTCCACTCGCTGGAAGACCGTATCGTCAAGCTGTTCATGCGCAAGCTGGTCAAGGGCGAGGCCGACAACCTGCCGCGCAACCTGCCGGTACAGCACAAGGCCTTCGAGCCGAAAATCAAGCTTATCGGCAAGGCCCAGTTCGCCTCCGAAGCCGAGCTCAAGGCCAACCCACGGTCGCGTAGCGCCGTGATGCGCGTGGCGGAGAAGCTGCGGTGAGCAGGCTGTTTGCCAAACCCTTGCCAGGCGGAAGCTTCCTGATGCTTCTGCTGTTCGTTGCCGTGCTGGTTTCGGCTATCGCCGTGTCCTACAGCGCGCACTGGAACCGTCAGTTGCTCAACACCTTGTACGGTGAGCTGAACGAGCGTGACAAGGCCCAGGCCGAGTGGGGGCGTCTGATTCTTGAACAGAGCACCTGGACTGCTGCCAGCCGTATCGAGAACCTGGCTTCCGAGCAGTTGAATATGCGCGTACCTTCGGCTGACGAAGTACGGATGGTGGCGCCATGATGAAACTCGAAGGCGCACTCTACCCGTGGCGCTTCCGCGTGGTGATCGGCCTGCTGGCCATCATGGTCGGTGCCATTTGCTGGCGCATCATCGATTTGCAGGTCGTTGACCGTGACTTCCTCAAGGGGCAGGGCGACGCGCGTAGCCTGCGTCATATCCCTATTCCGGCGCACCGTGGCCTGATTACTGACCGCAACGGTGAACCGCTGGCCGTGAGCACCCCGGTTACCACCCTGTGGGCAAACCCCAAGGAAATGCAGGCGTCCAAAGACCGCTGGCCGCAGTTGGCCGCAGCGCTTGGGCAAAACCCGCAGCAGTTGACCGAGCGCCTGACCCAGCAAGCCAACAAGGAATTCATCTACCTGGTCCGCGGCCTGACCCCTGAGCAGGGCCAACATGTGCTCGACCTGAAAGTGCCCGGTGTGTACGGCCTGGAAGAATTCCGTCGCTTCTACCCGGCCGGTGATGTCACTGCGCACATGGTCGGCTTCACCGACCTCGACGACCATGGTCGCGAAGGTGTCGAGTTGGCCTACGACGAGTGGCTGGCCGGCGTGCCCGGCAAGCGCCAGGTGATCAAGGACCGGCGCGGCAGGCTGATCAAAGACATCCAGGTAACCAAGAACGCCAAGGCCGGTAAGACCTTGGCGTTGTCGATAGACCTGCGCCTGCAGTACCTGGCCACCCGCGAACTGCGCAACGCCATTGCCGAACAGGACGCCAAGGCCGGCAGCCTGGTGATCATGGACGTCAAGACCGGTGAGGTCCTGGCCATGGTCAACCAGCCGACCTACAACCCCAACAACCGCCGCAGCATGTTCCCGGCCGCCATGCGTAACCGGGCGATCATCGACGTGTTCGAGCCGGGCTCCACGGTCAAGCCGATCTCCATGAGTGCGGCGCTGCAGAGCGGCCGCTGGAAACCGACCGACAAGGTCGAGGTGTACCCGGGCAGCCTGCAGATCGGCCGCTACACCATCAAGGACGTGTCGCGCAGTGAAGGCCCGATCCTCGACCTGACCGGCATCCTGATCAACTCCAGTAACGTCGGCATGAGCAAGATCGCCTTCGATATTGGCGGTGAGGCTATCTACCGCGTCATGTCCCAGGTCGGCCTGGGTCAGTACACCGGCCTTGGCTTCCCGGGTGAGCGCGTCGGTAACCTGCCTAACCACCGCGAGTGGCGCAAGGCCGAGACCGCAACCTTGTCCTATGGCTATGGCGTGTCGGTGACCGCCCTGCAACTGGTGCATGCCTACGCGGCGCTGGCCAACGACGGCAAGATGGTGCCGCTGTCGATCCTCAAGGTCGATAAGGCGCCGGACGCTGTGCAGGCCATTCCAAAGGAAACCGCCGAAACCGTTCAGGGCATGCTGCAGCAGGTGATCGAAGCGCCGCGTGGCGTGTTCCGCGCCCAGGTGCCGTTCTATCACGTGGCCGGCAAGTCCGGTACCGCGCGTAAGGCCACCGTGGGTTCCAAGGGCTACACCGAAAACGCCTACCGCTCGCTGTTCGCCGGCTTCGGTCCGATGAGCGACCCGCGCTACGCCATCGTTGTAGTCATCGACGAGCCGGGTAAAGGCGGCTACTTCGGTGGCCTGGTTTCTGCGCCGGTATTCAGCAAGGTCATGTCCGGCACCCTGCGCCTGATGAACGTGCCGCCGGATAACCTGCCGCCACCAGCGCCAGCGGCACCCGCCGTGCAATCGCAAGTCAACGCAGCAGCCGCCAAGGGAGGGCGTGGATGATGACAATGCCATTGAGCAAACTTTTCGCCCACGCCAGCCGTGACCCGCTGATTCGTGAGCTGACCCTGGACAGCCGCAATGTACGCCCGGGTGACCTGTTCCTGGCCGTGCCGGGCGCCAAGGTAGATGGTCGTGAGCATATTGCCGATGCCCTGGCCCGTGGCGCCGCTGCCGTGGCCTACGAAGAGCAGGGCGCCAACGTGCTGCCGCTGACCGATGTGCCGCTGATTCCGGTCAAAGGCCTGATCGCTCAGTTGTCGGATATTGCCGGGCGCTTCTATGGCGAGCCCAGCCGCCAGTTGAACCTGGTGGGGGTGACCGGCACCAACGGAAAGACCAGCGTTACCCAACTGGTGGCCCAGGCGCTCGACCTGCTCGGCCAGCGCTGTGGCCTGATTGGCACCCTGGGGACCGGGTTCTACGGTGAGCTGCAGAGCGGCCGCCTGACCACGCCCGACCCGATCGCCGTACAGTCGACCCTCAACGACCTCAAGAAAGGTGGCGCAAAGGCCGTGGCCATGGAGGTTTCCTCCCATGCTCTGGAGCAGGGCCGGGTCGCCGCGCTGGAATTCGACATCGCGGTCATGACCAACCTGTCCCGCGACCACCTGGACTACCACGGCAGCATGGAGGCCTATGAGGCCGCCAAGGCCAAACTGTTCGCCTGGCCGAGCCTGCGCTGCCAGGTGGTCAACCTGGATGACAATTTCGGCCGTCGCCTGGCCGCCGATTTTGCCCGTCGCCCGAGTCTCGACCATATCGAGACCCGGTTGCTCAGCTACAGCCTGGAGAACCCGGAGGCTTCGCTGTTCTGCCGCGAAGCCGTGTTCAATGACGATGGCGTGCGCGCCACCCTGGTCACCGCCCAGGGCGAACGTACCCTGCGCAGCCAGTTGCTGGGCCGCTTCAACCTGAGCAACATGCTCGCCGCCGTGGCGACCCTGTTGGCGCTGGACTATGCGCTGGACGAAATCCTCAAGGTCACCCCGCAACTGCAAGGGCCGGTAGGCCGCATGCAGCGCCTGGGTGGCGGCGACAAGCCGCTGGTGGTGGTCGACTACGCGCACACCCCGGACGCCCTCGAGAAAGTGCTCGAAGCCCTGCGCCCGCACGCCCACGGCAAGCTGCTGTGCCTGTTCGGCTGCGGTGGCGACCGTGATCGCGGCAAGCGCCCGCTGATGGCCGAAGTGGCCGAGCGCCTGGCCGACCGCGTACTGGTCACCGATGACAACCCGCGTACCGAAGACCCGCTGCGCATTTTCGACGACATCCGCCCCGGTTTCGCCAAGCCTGCCGAGGTCGAGTTCGTCGCAGGCCGTGGTGAAGCCATCGCGCACCTGATTGCCACCGCTGCTGCCAACGACGTGATCGTGCTGGCCGGCAAAGGGCACGAGGATTATCAGGAGATCAATGGCCAGCGCCATGACTTCTCCGACCTGACCGAAGCCGAGAAGGCACTTGCAGCCTGGGAGGCTCCACATGCTTAAGCCGCTGTCACTCAGCCAGCTGACCACAGCACTGAGTGGTCAACAAATCGGTGGCGACGCCACCTTCAACGGTGTCAGCATCGACAGCCGCAGCGTCAGCGCCGGGCAACTGTTCGTCGCCTTGGCAGGTCCGCGTTTCGATGGTCATGACTACCTGGCCGATGTGAAGGCCAAAGGCGCGGTCGCTGCCCTGGTCGAGCGTGAAGTGGCCGGTGTCGATCTGCCGCAATTGCTGGTCAAGGATTGCCGGGTAGCGCTCGGTCAACTCGGTGCCTTGAACCGTGCCGCTTTCGACAAGCCTGTTGTTGCCATTACCGGTTCCAGCGGCAAGACCACCGTCAAGGAGATGCTCGCCAGCATCCTGCGTACCCGTGGCCTTGTACACGCCACCCGTGGCAACCTGAACAACGACCTCGGCGCGCCGCTGACCCTGCTGGAGATCGCCCCTGAGCACAGCGCGGCGGTGATCGAGCTGGGCGCCTCGCGCATTGGTGAAATCCGCTACACCGTCGGCCTGACGAAGCCTCAGGTGGTCATCATCAACAATGCCGGTACCGCCCACGTTGGCGAGTTCGGCGGGCCGGAAAAGATCGTTGAAGCCAAGGGCGAGATTCTCGAAGGCCTGGGCGAGGGCGGTACTGCCATCCTCAACCTGTCTGACAAGGCGTTCGACATCTGGCGCAAGCGTGCCGGCAAGCACCGCATTTTCACCTTTGCACTGGATAACCCGCAGGCAGACTTCCATGCCAGTCATATTGGTCGTGATGCCCGGGGCTGCCCGTCGTTCACCCTGCATGGGCCTGATGGCAGCGTGCCGGTGCAGCTGAACCTGCTGGGTACCCACAACGTCAGCAATGCCTTGGCCGCTGCGGCTGCCGCCCATGCCGTTGGTCTGAGCCTTAGCGGCATCGCCGCCGGCCTGGCTGCGGTACAACCGGTCAAGGGCCGCACCGTCGCGCAGATCGCGCCGAACGGTGTGCGGGTAATTGACGACAGTTACAACGCAAATCCCACCTCCATGTGCGCGGCCATTGATATACTCGCCGGCTTTTCCGGGCGCACCGTCCTGGTGCTTGGAGATATCGGCGAACTGGGGCAATGGGCGGAAGAAGGCCACCGTCAGGTGGGGGACTACGCGCGTGGCAAGGTCGATGCCCTATACGCAGTGGGTTCCAACATGACATATGCGGTCAAGGCGTTCGGCGCCAATGGTCGTCATTTCGCTACTCAAGCTGAGCTGATCGACGCCGTTAGCGCCGAAAGTGCCAGCGACACCACTATCTTGATCAAGGGCTCGCGCAGCGCTGCGATGGAAAACGTCGTGGCGGCATTGTGCGGTGCCAGCGGGGAGAAACATTAATGCTGCTGCTGTTGGCCGAGTATCTGCAACAGTTCCACAAAGGCTTCGCGGTCTTCCAGTACCTGTCCCTGCGCGGGATTCTTGGTGTACTGACCGCGTTGTCCCTGGCGCTGTGGCTGGGGCCGTGGATGATCCGTACCCTGCAAATTCGTCAGATCGGCCAGGCCGTGCGTAACGACGGCCCGCAATCGCACCTGTCCAAGTCCGGCACCCCGACCATGGGTGGCGCATTGATCCTGTCGGCCATCGCCATCAGCACGCTGCTGTGGGCTGATCTGTCCAACCGCTACGTGTGGGTGGTGCTGATCGTGACCCTGGCGTTCGGTGCCATCGGTTGGGTCGACGACTACCGCAAGGTGATCGAAAAGAACTCGCGTGGCCTGCCAAGCCGCTGGAAGTACTTCTGGCAGTCGGTGTTCGGTCTGGCTGCGGCCGTGTTCCTGTACAAGACCGCGCCGACCAGCGTCGAGACGACGTTGATCCTGCCGTTCATCAAGGACGTCACCATCCCGCTGGGCATCGGCTTCGTGGTGCTGACCTACTTCGTCATCGTCGGCTCCAGCAACGCGGTCAACCTCACCGACGGCCTCGACGGCCTGGCAATCATGCCGACGGTGATGGTCGGCGGCGCCCTGGGCATCTTCTGCTACCTGTCGGGTAACGTGAAGTTCGCCGAATACCTGCTGATCCCTTACGTGCCGGGCTCGGGTGAACTCATCGTGTTCTGCGGCGCGCTGATCGGTGCGGGCCTGGGCTTCCTGTGGTTCAACACCTACCCGGCGCAAGTGTTCATGGGTGACGTCGGTGCGCTGGCACTGGGCGCGGCGCTGGGCACTATCGCGGTCATCGTTCGCCAGGAAATCGTCTTGTTCATCATGGGCGGCATCTTCGTCATGGAAACCTTGTCGGTGGTGATCCAGGTCGCCTCCTTCAAGCTGACCGGCAAGCGCGTGTTCCGCATGGCGCCGATCCACCACCACTTTGAACTCAAGGGCTGGCCAGAGCCACGGGTGATCGTCCGCTTCTGGATCATCACCGTGATTCTGGTGCTGATTGGCCTTGCAACCCTGAAGCTGAGGTAGATGAGCGTGTCTTTGATCGCTTCCGACCAATTCCGCATCGTTGTCGGCCTCGGCAAGAGCGGCATGTCCCTGGTTCGCTTCCTGGCGAACCGGGGCATTGCCTTTGCGGTCGCCGACACCCGCGAGCAACCGCCGGAACTGGACACCCTGCGCCGTGATTACCCGCAGGTGGAAGTGCGCTGTGGTGAGCTGGACGTGGACTTCCTGTGCCGCGCCAACGAACTGTACGTAAGCCCTGGCCTGGCCCTGGCCACGCCAGCCCTGCAGCAGGCTGCTGCGCGTGGTGTGAAACTGTCCGGTGACATCGAACTGTTCGCCCGCAACGCCAAAGCGCCGATCATTGCCATCAGTGGCTCCAACGCCAAGAGCACTGTCACTACCCTGGTCGGCGAAATGGCCGCCAAGGCGGGCAAGCGTGTAGCGGTGGGTGGCAACCTCGGTACCCCGGCGCTGGACCTGCTGGCCGATGACGTCGAGCTGTACGTGCTGGAACTGTCCAGCTTCCAGTTGGAAACCACCGACCAGCTCAACGCCGAAGTGGCCACCGTGCTGAACATCAGCGAAGACCATATGGACCGCTACAGCGGCCTGCCGGCCTACCACCTGGCCAAGCACCGGATTTTCCGCGGCGCGAAGCAGGTTGTGGTCAACCGCCAGGACGCCCTGAGCCGGCCGCTGCCGGTGGAAGGCCGCCCGTGCTGGACCTTCGGTCTCAACCCGCCGGACTTCAAGGCCTTCGGCCTGCGCGAAGTGGATGGCGAGAAATACCTGGCATTCGAGTTCCAGGCGCTGATGCCAGCGCGTGAACTGAAGATTCGTGGTGCGCACAACCAAAGCAATGCCTTGGCGGCGTTGGCCTTGGGGCATGCTGCAGGCCTGCCCTTCGAACCCATGCTAGAAGCGCTGCGCGAGTTCGGTGGCCTGGCCCATCGCTGCCAGTGGGTGCGTGAGCGCAATGGCGTGAACTGGTACGACGATTCCAAGGCCACCAACGTCGGTGCAGCCTTGGCCGCCATCGAAGGCCTGGGTGCCGATATCGAAGGCAAACTGGTCCTGATCGCCGGTGGCGACGGCAAAGGTGCCGAGTTCACGGCCTTGCGTGAGCCGGTCAAGCGCTTCTGCCGGGCCGTGGTACTGCTTGGCCGTGATGCCGAGCGCCTGGCCGAGGCCCTGGGTGATGACGTGCCACTGGTACGGGTCAAGACCCTCGATGACGCCGTGCAACAGTGTGCCGAACTGGCTCAGGCCGGCGATGCCGTGCTGCTGTCGCCCGCATGTGCCAGCCTCGACATGTTCAAGAACTTCGAAGAACGCGGGCGCCTGTTCGCCCAGGCAGCGGGAGGCCTTGCATGATCTTCGGCATCTTCAAGCCCTACCCGTCACCGCTGATCAGCGGCCGCGGCATCGACCTGGACTTCCCGATGCTGGCCGGTTGCCTGGCCTTGCTGGGCCTGGGCCTGGTGATGATCACCTCGGCGTCGTCGGAAGTGGCTGCGGTGCAGTCGGGCAACCCGCTTTATCACATGTTCCGTCACCTGGTGTACGTGTTCCTGGGCCTGGTGGCCTGTGGCGCGACCATGCTGGTGCCGATCGCCACCTGGCAGCGCATGGGCTTTTTGATGCTGCTGGGCGCCTTCGGCCTGCTGGTGCTGGTGCTGGTGCCGGGTATCGGCCGTGAGGTGAACGGTTCGATGCGCTGGATCGGTTTCAGCTTTTTCAACGTGCAGCCTTCGGAAATCGCCAAGGTGTTCGTGGTCGTCTACCTGGCCGGTTACCTGGTACGTCGGCAAACCGAGGTACGCGAGACCTGGATGGGCTTCTTCAAACCGTTCATCGTGCTGCTGCCCATGGCTGCCTTGCTGCTGATGGAGCCGGACTTCGGCGCCACCGTGGTAATGATGGGCGCCGCAGCGGCCATGCTGTTCCTGGGCGGGGTGGGGCTGTTCCGTTTCAGTCTGATGGTGGTGTTGGCGGTGCTGGCGGTGTTCGTACTGGTACAGGCACAGCCGTACCGGATGGCGCGGCTTATCACCTTTACCGACCCGTGGTCCGACCAGTTCGGCTCGGGCTACCAGTTGACCCAGGCGCTGATTGCCTTCGGCCGTGGCGAGTGGCTGGGCGTTGGCCTGGGCAACAGCGTGCAGAAGCAGTTTTACCTGCCCGAAGCGCACACCGACTTCGTGTTCTCGGTATTGGCCGAGGAACTGGGCGTTGTCGGTTCGCTGGTCACTATCGCACTGTTCGTGTTCGTGACCGTGCGAGCCCTGTACATCGGCCTGTGGGCCGAAAAAGCCAAGCAGTTCTTTGCTGCGTATGTGGCCTTTGGCCTGGCGTTCCTGTGGATTGGCCAGTTCCTGATCAACATCGGCGTTAACGTCGGCCTGCTGCCGACCAAAGGCCTGACCCTGCCGTTCCTCAGTTACGGGGGCAGCTCGCTGGTGATCTGCTGCGCCTGCGTGGGCTTGTTGCTGCGCATCGAGTGGGAAAGCCGTACGCACCTGGGCAGCGAGGAACACGAATTCAGCGAAAGCGATTTTGCCGAGGAGACCAGTCATGGCCGCTGACGGCAAGAACGTACTGATCATGGCTGGCGGCACCGGGGGCCACGTGTTCCCGGCCCTGGCCTGTGCGCGGGAGTTCCAGGCGCGCGGTTACAGCGTGCACTGGCTGGGCACCCCGCGTGGCATTGAAAACGAGCTGGTGCCACAGGCTGGCTTGCCACTGCACCTGATTCAGGTCAGCGGCCTGCGCGGCAAAAGCAAACTGTCGCTGCTCAAGGCGCCGTTCACCCTGGTCAAGGCCGTGCTGCAGGCTCGGCGCATCATTCGCCAGATCAAGCCGGTATGCGTACTGGGCTTTGGTGGCTACGTGACCGGCCCCGGCGGTGTGGCCGCGCGGTTGTGTGGCGTGCCGCTGGTGATCCACGAACAGAACGCGCGTGCAGGTACCGCCAATCGGCTGCTGGTGCCGCTCTCGGCGCGGGTCTGCGAAGCTTTCCCGAATACCTTCGAGGCCAGCGACAAGCGTCGTACCACCGGCAACCCGGTGCGCCCGGAGTTGTTCATGGATGCGCAACGCGCCCCCTTGGCCGAGCGCCGTGCACGCCTGTTGGTGCTCGGTGGCAGCCTGGGTGCGGAACCATTGAACAAATTGTTGCCTAAGGCCCTGTCCGAAGTGCCCGCCACCCTGCGGCCAGAGGTGTTCCACCAGGCCGGCAAGCAACACGCGCCGATTACCGCCGAGCGTTATCACGAGGCGGGCGTCGAGGCTCAGGTAGAGCCCTTTATCAAGGACATGGCCCAAGCCTATGGCTGGGCCGACATGGTGGTGTGCCGGGCCGGTGCCCTGACCGTCAGCGAGCTGGCGGCAGCAGGCCTGCCCTCGATGCTGGTGCCTTTGCCCCACGCCATCGACGATCACCAGACCCACAACGCCCAATATCTGGCCCGAGAAGGCGCTGCCTTCCTGATGCCACAAGCGACAACTGGCGCAGCGCAGCTCGCTGAACGCCTGAACGAGGTGCTGATGCAACCCGAAAAACTCAACGTCATGGCAGGCACCGCACGGCGCCTGGCCAAACCTGCTGCAACCAGCACCGTGGTCGATATCTGCCTGGAGGTGGCCCATGGTTGAGAGCCAGAAAGCCATGCCCCAGCCGAAGATGGGCCGTATCCGCCGTATCCACTTCGTCGGTATCGGCGGCGTGGGCATGTGCGGTATTGCCGAAGTGTTGCTGAACCTGGGCTATGAAGTGTCCGGTTCCGACCTGAAAGCCTCGCCGGTGACTGAGCGCCTGGAATCGTTCGGTGCCGAGATCTTCGTCGGCCACCGCGCCGAAAACGCTGCCACCGCCGATGTGCTGGTGGTGTCCAGCGCCATCAACCCGGCCAACCCGGAAGTGGCCACTGCCCTGGAGCGCCGCATTCCGGTAGTGCCGCGCGCCGAGATGCTCGCCGAGCTGATGCGCTATCGCCATGGCGTGGCCGTGGCCGGTACCCATGGCAAGACCACCACCACCAGCCTGCTGGCCTCGGTTTTCGCGGCCGGCGGCCTGGACCCGACCTTCGTCATCGGTGGCCGCCTGACCGCTGCCGGTACCAATGCCCAGTTGGGCACCAGCCGCTACCTGATCGCCGAAGCGGATGAAAGCGATGCCAGCTTCTTGCACCTGCAGCCCATGGTGGCCGTGGTCACCAACATCGACGCCGACCACATGGCGACCTATGAGGGTGACTTCAACAAGCTGAAGAAAACCTTCGTCGAGTTCCTGCACAACCTGCCGTTCTACGGCTTGGCCGTGATGTGCCTGGACGACCCGGTGGTGCGCGAGATCCTGCCGCAGGTGAAGCGCCCGACCGTGACCTATGGCTTCAGCGAAGAGGCCGACATCCGCGCCATCAACGTGCGCCAGCAGGGCATGCAAACGCACTTCACCGTGCTGCGTCGCGACCGCGAGCCACTTGAGGTGTCGGTGAACATGCCCGGCAACCACAACGTGCTCAATGCCCTGGCCACCATTGCCATCGCCACTGACGAAGGCATCACCGACGAGGCCATCATCCAGGGGCTGTCCGGCTTCCAGGGTGTCGGCCGACGCTTCCAGGTGTATGGCGAACTGCCGGTCGAAGGCGGCAGCGTGATGCTGGTCGACGACTACGGCCACCACCCGACCGAAGTGGCGGCGGTGATCAAGGCCGTGCGGGGGGGCTGGCCAAGCCGCCGCCTGGTGATCGTCTACCAGCCGCACCGCTACAGCCGCACCCGCGACCTGTACGACGATTTCGTCCAGGTGCTGGGCGATGCCAACGTGCTACTGCTGATGGAGGTCTACCCGGCCGGCGAAGAGCCGATCCCTGGTGCCGACAGCCGCCAGCTGTGCCACAGCATCCGCCAGCGCGGCAAGCTGGACCCGATCTACATCGAACGTGGCGCCGAGCTGGCACCGTTGGTGAAACCACTGCTGCGTGCTGGTGACATCCTGATCTGCCAGGGTGCCGGTGATGTCGGCGGCCTGGCCCCGCAATTGATGAAAAGCCCGCTGTTCGCTGGCGCCAAGCAGGAGAAGTCGAAATGACCAGCGCCTACGAAAAGCTGCACTCGACCCTGGACGTCAAGGCGTTCGGCCGTGTCGCCGTGCTGTACGGTGGCAAGAGCGCCGAGCGTGAAGTCTCGCTGAAGTCCGGCGCTGCGGTGATCGATGCCCTGACCACTGCCGGTGTCGACGTGGTCGCCATCGATGTGGGTGACGACCTGCTCGACCGCCTGCAAAGCGAGAAGATCGACCGCGCCTTCATCATCCTCCACGGCCGTGGCGGTGAAGACGGCAGCATGCAAGGGCTGCTGGAATGCCTGGGTATTCCCTACACCGGCAGCGGTATCCTTGCTTCTGCGTTGGCCATGGACAAACTGCGCACCAAGCAGGTGTGGCAGAGCCTGGGTATTCCCACCCCGCGCCACGCCGTGTTGGCGAGTGAAAGCGATTGTTTGCAGGCCAGTACGGAACTGGGCTTCCCGCTTATCGTCAAACCCGCCCATGAAGGCTCTAGCATCGGCATGGCCAAGGTGAACAGCGCCCAGGAACTGGTCGCTGCCTGGCAGGACGCCGCCAAATACGATTCCCAGGTATTGGTGGAGCAGTGGATCCACGGCCCGGAGTTCACCATCGCAGTCTTGCGCGGTCAGGTGCTGCCGCCGATCGCCCTGGGTACGCCGCATGTGTTCTACGACTACGAAGCCAAGTACATCGCCAACGATACCCAGTACCGCATCCCGTGCGGCCTGGACAGTGTCAAGGAACAGGAACTGATCGACCTGACCGCACGCGCCTGCGATGCCATCGGCATCGAAGGCTGGGGGCGTCTGGACGTGATGCAGGACGAGCAGGGCCGGTTCTGGCTGCTCGAAGTCAACACCGCACCCGGCATGACTGATCATAGCCTGGTGCCCATGGCGGCCCGCGCGGCTGGCCTGGACTTCCAGCAACTGGTGCTGGCAATCCTGGCTGAAAGCGTGGCGACGCGAGGTTAATAACCATGCAAGGCGCGATGATACGTCAGCAGCAACCCGTTACCGGCCGTAGTAAGCCGGTGCCGCGTGGTGCCAGCCGGCTGGTGGCCGACGAGCCCGTATCGGCGCGCCTGCCGCGTCCAAGCCTGGGCGGCCTCAAACGCCTGCTGTGGCCGGTGCTGCTGGTGGCGGCCGGCTTTGGGGCTTATGAGGGTGCCATTCGCCTGATGCCCTATGCCGACCGGCCGATCACCAAGATCGATGTGCAGGGTGACCTCAGCTACATCAGCCAGCAATCGGTGCAGCAGCGTATCGCGCCCTACGTGGCGGCGAGTTTCTTCAGCGTCGACCTGCCGGCGATGCGTGCGGAACTCGAACAGATGCCATGGATCGCCCACGCCGAAGTGCGCCGGGTGTGGCCCGACGAGGTGGTGATCCGCCTGGAAGAGCAGCTGCCGGTGGCACGCTGGGGGGACGAAGCCTTGCTCAACAACCAGGGCCAGGCCTTTACCCCGCGTGAACTGGCCAACTACGAGCACCTGCCGCAACTGGCCGGGCCGCAACGTGCTCAGCAACAAGTCATGCAGCAGTATCAGGTATTGAGCCAGATGCTGCGCCCCCTGGGCTTTTCCATCGCTCGCCTGGAGCTGCGCGAGCGAGGCAGCTGGTTCCTGACCACTGGCGCGAGCAGCGCGGGGCCAGGCATCGAGCTGCTGCTGGGGCGCGACCATTTGGTGGAGAAGATGCGCCGTTTCATTGCCATTTACGACAAGACACTCAAAGACCAGATCACCACTATCGCCCGCATTGATCTGCGTTACTCCAACGGACTTGCCGTTGGCTGGCGGGAACCGATTGCACCGACGACGGCCCAACCCGCCGTTGCGAAGAATTAGAGAGAGGCAGGACCATGGCAAACGCGCATAGCGGCAAAATGATCGTCGGGCTGGACATTGGCACCTCCAAGGTGGTGGCGCTGGTGGGCGAAGTGGGCGAAGACGGCACCCTGGAAATCGTCGGGATCGGTACCCATCCGTCCCGTGGCCTGAAGAAAGGCGTGGTGGTGAATATCGAGTCCACCGTGCAGTCGATCCAGCGCGCGGTGGAAGAAGCGCAGCTGATGGCCGGCTGCCGTATCCACTCGGCCTTCGTTGGCGTGGCCGGCAACCACATCCGCAGCCTGAACTCCCACGGCATCGTCGCCATCCGCGACCGCGAGGTCAGTCTGGCCGACCTGGAGCGTGTACTCGACGCCGCCCAGGCCGTGGCCATTCCGGCCGACCAGCGTGTGCTGCACACCCTGCCGCAGGACTACGTGATCGATAACCAGGAAGGCGTGCGCGAGCCACTGGGTATGTCGGGCGTGCGTCTGGAAGCCAAGGTTCACGTGGTCACCTGCGCAGTGAATGCGGCGCAGAACATCGAGAAGTGCGTACGCCGCTGTGGTCTGGAAATCGACGACATCATCCTCGAGCAGCTGGCCTCGGCGTACTCGGTGCTGACCGACGATGAAAAAGAGCTGGGCGTGTGCCTGGTGGACATCGGTGGTGGCACCACCGACATCGCCATCTTCACCGAAGGCGCCATCCGTCACACCGCAGTCATCCCGATTGCCGGTGACCAGGTGACCAACGACATCGCCATGGCCCTGCGTACCCCGACCCAGTACGCCGAAGAAATCAAGATCCGCTACGCCTGCGCCCTGGCCAAACTGGCCGGTGCCGGCGAGACCATCAAGGTGCCGAGCGTGGGCGACCGCCCACCGCGCGAGCTGTCGCGCCAGGCCCTGGCCGAGGTGGTGGAGCCACGTTACGACGAGCTCTTCACCCTGATTCAGGCCGAGCTGCGCCGCAGCGGCTACGAGGACCTGGTGCCGGCCGGCATCGTCCTCACCGGCGGCACCGCGAAGATGGAAGGTGCCGTGGAACTGGCCGAGGAAATCTTCCACATGCCGGTACGCCTGGGCGTACCGCACAGCGTTCGGGGGCTGAGCGACGTGGTGCGCAACCCGATCTATTCCACCGGCGTGGGCCTGCTCACCTACGGTCTGCTGAAGCAGTCCGAGGACATGGTCCTGACCGGTAACAGCAACAGCAGCAACAACAGCTATGGCGATGAACCGAAGGCCCCAGTACTTGAGCGCTTCAAGAAGTGGGTCCAGGGCAACTTCTAAGTTTCAAAGCAGTAGTGGTAGGCGCAACAACTAGAGAACTGTAAGGAGAGGGAAAATGTTCGAGCTCGTAGACAACGTCCCGCAAAGCCCGGTCATCAAGGTGATCGGCGTTGGTGGTGGTGGCGGCAACGCCGTCAACCACATGGTCAAGAGCAGCATCGAAGGCGTGGAATTCATTTGCGCCAACACCGATGCTCAAGCGCTGAAAAACATCGGTGCGCGTACCATCCTGCAATTGGGCACTGGCGTGACCAAGGGCCTGGGTGCCGGTGCCAATCCGGAAGTCGGCCGTCAGGCCGCGCTGGAAGACCGTGAGCGCATCGCTGAAGTGCTGCAGGGCACCAACATGGTGTTCATCACCACTGGCATGGGTGGCGGTACCGGTACCGGTGCAGCGCCGATCATTGCCGAAGTGGCCAAGGAAATGGGCATCCTCACGGTAGCCGTGGTGACCCGTCCGTTCCCGTTCGAGGGCCGCAAACGTATGCAGATCGCCGATGAAGGCATCCGCATGCTGGCCGAAAGCGTCGACTCGTTGATCACCATCCCCAACGAGAAGCTGCTGACCATCCTGGGCAAGGATGCCAGCCTGCTGTCGGCCTTCGCCAAGGCTGACGATGTTCTGGCCGGTGCCGTGCGCGGTATCTCCGATATCATCAAGCGTCCGGGCATGATCAACGTCGACTTCGCTGACGTGCGCACCGTGATGGGCGAAATGGGCATGGCCATGATGGGTACTGGCTGCGCCAGCGGCCCGAACCGTGCGCGTGAAGCCACCGAGGCTGCCATCCGCAACCCGCTGCTGGAAGACGTCAACCTGCAGGGCGCCCGCGGCATCCTGGTGAACATCACCGCAGGCCCGGATCTGTCGCTGGGTGAGTACTCCGACGTGGGTAGCATCATCGAAGCCTTCGCCTCTGACCACGCCATGGTCAAGGTTGGCACCGTGATCGACCCGGACATGCGCGACGAACTGCACGTGACCGTTGTGGCCACTGGCCTGGGCGCGCGCATCGAGAAGCCGGTCAAAGTGGTGGACAACACCCTGCAGACCGCTCAGCAGGCGTACGAAGCATCCAACCCTGCACCGGTTCGTCAGGAGCAGCCAGCGGTCAACTACCGTGACCTGGAGCGCCCGACCGTGATGCGCAACCAGGCCCATGCAGGTGCTGCCGCAGCCGCTAAACTGAACCCTCAGGACGACCTGGACTACCTCGATATCCCGGCTTTCCTGCGTCGTCAGGCTGATTAATGGAATTTATCAGGGGTATAAAGGTGATTGGTATTCATCAAAGGTTGGGTCTGTTATCATCCCCAGCCTTTGTTGATACCTGTTCGCAATTTGCGCTGAAGCGGCCAATGCCATGATTAAACAACGCACCCTGAAGAATACCATCCGTGCCACAGGTGTCGGTCTGCACTCCGGGGAGAAGGTTTACCTGACCCTCAAGCCTGCACCTGTTGACACCGGCATCGTCTTCCGCCGCGCCGACCTCGACCCTGTGGTCGAAATCCCTGCGCGTGCGGCCAACGTCGGCGAGACAACCATGTCGACGACGCTGGTCAACGGTGACGTCAAGGTCGATACGGTCGAGCACCTGCTCTCCGCCATGGCGGGCCTGGGCATCGATAACGCCTACGTCGAGCTCTCCGCCTCGGAAGTGCCGATCATGGATGGCAGCGCCGGTCCTTTTGTATTCCTGATTCAGTCTGCCGGCCTGGAAGAACAGGACGCAGCCAAGAAGTTCATCCGTATCCTGCGTGAGGTAACCGTGGAAGAGGGCGACAAGCGCGCCACGTTCCTGCCTTTCGAAGGGTTCAAAGTGAGCTTCGAGATCGACTTCGATCACCCGGTCCTCAAGGGCCAGACCCAGAGTGCAGTCGTCGACTTTTCCAGCACCTCGTTCGTGAAGGAAGTCAGCCGCGCCCGCACTTTCGGTTTCATGCGTGACATCGAGTACCTGCGCAAGCACAACCTTGCGCTGGGCGGCAGTGTCGAGAACGCCATCGTCGTCGACGAAACGGGTGTGCTTAACGAAGACGGCCTTCGTTCCGATGACGAATTCGTCAAGCACAAGATCCTCGACGCCATTGGCGACCTCTATCTGCTGGGCAACAGCCTGATCGGCGAGTTCAAGGGCTACAAGTCCGGCCACGCGCTGAACAACCAGCTGCTGCGCAAACTGATTGCCGAAACCGATGCCTGGGAAGTGGTTACGTTCGAAGATGCCAGCACGGCACCGATCTCGTACATGCGCCCTGTTGCGGCCGTGTAAGTTCGAACACTCTCTCTAGTGTTGTAATCAAGGCCACCTTCGGGTGGCCTTTTTTATGCCTTGCCGTTGGCGTGGGCGGCCAACCGTTCCAGTGCTGCACGTAGCTTGGGGTCGGTGATGCCCTCGGCTGTGTCGCGCAGGCTCTCGGCGGCGCTGTTCGAGAGTTCGGCAGCATGCCCGCCGCGCTTGGCCGGCACCAGCGGCGGCTGCACCTTGTACAGGATGCGCCGCAGGTTGCCGAAGGCTTCCATGGCCTGCAATGCCGCCAGCAGGCGCTTCTGCTGGTAGCGCAGGCGGGTTGCCCAATGGCCGTCGGTAACCACCAACAGCAAGGTGCCATCGCGCCAGGACGCGACATGGCAGTGTTCTCGGGCGGCCGGTTGCAGCTGGCTTTCCAGCAGGCGCTGCAGGTGCTCCAGGCGCTCGGCCTGGTTCAGCAGCAGGCGCAGCGGGCGCACCTGGCGGAGCAGGGCGGAAGGTGGCTGGGCGGGGGAGGGTTTGTAGGCCATGGGGTATGCATGAGGTTACGTGGTCAGCAGTTTAACACCTCTAAAGCCTTAACCGGCCTCTTCTCGGGCAGCAGAAGATAAGACTAATTCTCGATACCTTTCATGTTGCCAAGCCTTGAACTCAGGGAAAATGCCCCTATCTAAGACAAGCCCCTGCCAAAACGCTGTAATAGCATCGTGGAAATCCACCACTTTCCTCACCATCGTTTCCGGGTAGAATGCTCGTTCGCATGCGGCCTCAGGGCTGCACGGGCGACTCATGGGGCCGCCCTCCATCCCTACGTGTGGAAGATCCTGCCGATATGTTTGCGCCTTTGTTAAAGAAACTTTTTGGAAGCAAGAACGAGCGTGAAGTGAAACGCATGCTCAAGACGGTGAGTATCGTCAATGCCTTCGAAGAGAAGATGGTGGCCCTCTCCGACGAACAGCTGCGGGGCAAGACCGCAGAGTTCAAGGAGCGTTTGGCCAAAGGCGAGACATTGGACCAATTGCTGCCTGAAGCCTTCGCCGTAGCCCGTGAGGCCGGCAAACGCGTGATGGGCATGCGCCACTTCGACGTGCAGCTGATCGGCGGCATGACCCTGCACGAGGGTATGATCGCAGAAATGCGCACCGGTGAAGGCAAGACCTTGGTCGGTACCCTGGCCGTGTACCTCAACGCACTGTCCGGCAAGGGCGTGCACGTGGTCACCGTCAACGACTACTTGGCCCGCCGTGACGCCAACTGGATGCGCCCGCTGTACGAATTCCTCGGCCTGTCGGTCGGAATCGTCTCGGCGTTCCAGCCGCCGGAAGAAAAGCGCGCGGCCTATGCGTCCGACATCACCTACGGCACCAACAACGAATTCGGTTTCGACTACCTGCGCGACAACATGGCGTTCAGCCAGGACGAGAAGTTCCAGCGTGAACTGAACTTCGCCGTGATCGACGAAGTCGACTCCATCCTCATCGACGAAGCGCGCACCCCGTTGATCATCTCCGGCCAGGCCGAAGACAGCTCCAAGCTGTACATCGAGATCAACCGCCTGATCCCGCGCCTGACCCAGCACATCGAGGAAGTGGAAGGCCAGGTTACCCAGGAAGGCCACTTCACCATCGACGAGAAGAGCCGTCAGGTCGAGCTGAACGAAGCCGGTCACCAGTACATCGAGGAAATGCTCACCCAGGCCGGCCTGCTGGCCGAGGGCGAGAGCCTGTACTCCGCGCACAACCTGGGTCTGCTGACCCACGTCTACGCTGGCCTGCGCGCGCACAAGCTGTTCCACCGCAACGTCGAGTACATCGTCCAGGACGGCCAGGTACTGCTGATCGACGAACACACCGGTCGTACCATGCCGGGTCGTCGCCTGTCCGAAGGCCTGCACCAGGCCATCGAAGCCAAAGAGAACCTGAATATCCAGGCCGAGAGCCAGACCCTGGCTTCGACCACGTTCCAGAACTACTTCCGCCTGTACACCAAGCTGTCCGGCATGACCGGTACCGCTGACACCGAAGCGTTCGAGTTCCAGTCGATCTACGCCCTCAACGTGATGGTCATTCCGCCGAACAAACCACTGGCGCGTAAGGACTTCAACGACCTGGTGTACCTGACCGCCGACGAGAAATACGCTGCGATCATCGCTGACATCAAGGAAAGCATGAAGCAGGGCCGGCCGATCCTGGTGGGTACCGCGACCATCGAAACCTCCGAGCACATGTCGAACCTGCTCAAGAAAGAAGGCATCGACCACAAGGTACTGAACGCCAAGTACCACGAGAAGGAAGCCGAGATCATCGCGCAAGCCGGTGCCCCGGGTGCGCTGACCATCGCCACCAACATGGCCGGCCGTGGTACCGACATCCTGTTGGGTGGTAACTGGGAAGCCGAAGTGGCCGCCCTGGAAAACCCGACCGCTGAGCAGATCGCGCAGATCAAGGCCGACTGGCAGAAGCGTCACCAGCAGGTGATCGAAGCCGGTGGCTTGCATGTGATCGCCTCCGAACGCCACGAATCGCGCCGTATCGACAACCAGCTGCGGGGCCGTTCCGGCCGTCAGGGCGACCCGGGTTCCAGCCGCTTCTACCTGTCGCTGGAAGACAGCCTGATGCGTATCTTCGCCTCTGACCGGGTGAAGAACTTCATGAAGGCACTGGGCATGCAGTCGGGCGAGGCCATCGAGCACCGCATGGTTACCAATGCCATCGAGAAGGCCCAGCGCAAGGTCGAAGGCCGCAACTTCGACATCCGTAAGCAATTGCTCGAATACGATGACGTGGCCAACGAGCAGCGCAAGGTGATCTACCACATGCGCAACAGCCTGCTGGCCGCCGAAAACATCGGCGACACCATCGTCGAATTCCGCAAGGAAGTGCTGGACGCTACCATCAGCCAGCACATCCCGCCGCAGTCGCTGCCCGAGCAGTGGGACGTGGCCGGCCTGGAAGCGTCGCTGGCCAGCGATTTCGCCATGAAGTTGCCGATCCAGCAGTGGCTCGACGAGGACGATCACCTCTACGAAGAGACCCTGCGCGAGAAGCTGCTTAACGAAATCACCACGGCCTACACCGAGAAGGAAGACCAGGCCGGTATCGACGCCCTGCGTACCTTCGAGAAGCAGATCCTGCTGCGCGTGCTGGACGACCTGTGGAAAGACCACCTGTCGACCATGGACCACCTGCGTCACGGTATTCACCTGCGTGGCTATGCGCAGAAGAACCCGAAGCAGGAATACAAGCGCGAGTCGTTCACCCTGTTCCAGGAGCTGCTCGAGTCGATCAAGCGCGACACCATCCGCGTGCTGTCGCACGTTCAGGTTCGCCGCGAAGACCCGGCCGAGGAAGAAGCCCGTCTGCGCCGCGAGGCCGAGGAACTGGCCAGCCGCATGCAGTTCCAGCATGCCGCTGCGCCGGGCCTGGAAAGCGAACAACTGAGCGAAGAAGGTGCCGAAGTGGCGGTAGCCTCGGCGCCGGTGCGCAACGACCAAAAGCTGGGCCGCAACGAGCCGTGCTGGTGTGGTTCGGGCAAGAAGTTCAAGCATTGCCATGGCCAGATCGAGTGATCTGACCTGATTGCTGTATCGTGACAACCCTGGGGGCCGCATTGCGGCCCCCTTTTTCCATATTCACCGTTTTCTAGGAGCGCTCTAATGGCTGTTGGTCTTGGTCCTTTGCCCACCCTGCACCCGGTTCCGGGTTTTGAACTCGGCATCGCTTCTGCCGGCATCAAGCGCCCTGGGCGCAAGGACGTGGTAGTGATGCGCTGTGCCGAAGGCTCCAGCGTGGCCGGCGTGTTCACCCTCAACGCCTTCTGCGCAGCGCCGGTGATCCTGTCCAAGCAGCGTGTACAGGGCACCGTGCGTTACCTGCTGACCAATACCGGTAATGCCAACGCCGGTACCGGCGCGCCAGGCCTGGTGGCTGCCGAGCGTACATGCGCCAAGCTGGCCGAATTGGCTGGCGTGCCGGCCGAGTCGGTACTGCCGTTCTCCACCGGCGTGATCGGTGAGCCACTGCCGGTCGAGAAGATCGAAGGTGCACTGCAGGCCGCCCTCGACAACCTGTCGGAAAACCACTGGGCTGAAGCCGCTACCGGCATCATGACCACCGACACCCTGCCCAAGGGCGCCAGCCGCCAGTTCCAGCACGACGGCGTAACCGTAACCGTCACCGGCATCAGCAAAGGCGCAGGCATGATCCGCCCGAACATGGCCACCATGCTCGGCTACATCGCCACCGACGCCAAGGTTGCCCCGGCGGTGCTCAAGGACCTGATGCTGGACGGCGCCAACAAGTCGTTCAACCGCATCACCATCGACGGCGACACCTCGACCAACGATTGCTGCATGCTGATCGCCACCGGCAAGGCCAACCTGCCGGAAGTCACCGAAGCCAGCGGCGCGCTGTTCGAAGCGCTGAAAAAAGCGGTGTTCGAAGTGTGCATGGAAGTGGCCCAGGCCATCGTTCGTGACGGCGAAGGTGCCACCAAGTTCGTGACCGTACAGGTTAACGGCGGTGGCAATCACCAGGAATGCCTGGACGTCGGCTACGCCGTGGCCCACTCGCCGCTGATCAAGACTGCACTGTTCGCCTCCGACCCGAACTGGGGCCGTATCCTCGCGGCTGTTGGCCGTGCGGGCGTGCCGGAGCTGGATGTAAGCCTGATCGACGTGTACCTGGACAGCGTGTGCATCGCCAGCCAAGGCGGCCGCAGCCCAAGCTACACCGAAGCGCAAGGTTCGGCAGTGATGGCCCAGGAAGAGATCACCATTCGTATCGAGCTGGGCCGTGGTGCGTGCAGCGAAACCATCTGGACCACCGACCTGTCCCACGAATACGTGAAGATCAACGCCGAATACCGTACTTGATGCAATTGGGGCCGCGTTGCGGCCCTTTCGCGGCACGAGGCCGCCCCTACAGGGACCGCGCGCGCTTTTGTAGGAGCGGCCTCGTGCCGCGAAAGGGCTGAAAAGCAGCCCCAAAATTCCATAACAATGGAGCCGAACCATGAGCTATCACCTGATCATCGGCGACAAGCTGTATTCCTCCTGGTCGCTGCGTGGCGCCCTGGCCCTCGAGTTGGCTGGCGTGCCCTACGAAGAAACCCTGATCAAACTCAACCAGCCTGACACCCGTCAGCGCATCCTCGCATTCTCCGCCACTGGCAAGGTACCGCTGCTCAAGACCGAGCACGGTGTGATCGCCGACTCCCTGGCGATTGGCGAATACCTCAACGAACAGCACCCTGACGCGCAGCTTTGGCCTGCCGATGTCGCTGCCCGTGCCCAGGCCCGTTCTGCCTGCGCGCAGATGCACAGCGGCTTCTTTGCCCTGCGCGGCGCCATGCCGTTCGACTTGTCGTGTGACAGTGCCTTGGACGAAGTGCCACTGGACGTGCAAGTCGACATCGACCGTATCGTCGCGCTGTGGTCCGAATGCCGCGTGGTGGCCAAGGACAACGGCCCGTTCCTGTTCGGCAAGCCGAGCCTGGCCGATGCCTTCTTCGCCCCGGTGGCCGTGCGTCTGCGCACCTACCGCGTGGCAGTGCCAGCAGAGGCGGCCGCCTACATCGAGACCATTTATCAGTGGCCAGCCTTCAAGGCTTGGCAGCAGGCTGGCCTGGCGGAGCGTGAAGGGTGAAACGGATTCATGTAGTAGCTGCTGTCATTCGTGGCGATGACGGCCGTATTCTGATCGCACGCCGGGCGGATACCCAGCACCAGGGCGGCCTGTGGGAGTTTCCCGGTGGCAAGGTAGAAGCGGGCGAAAGCGTGGAAGTGGCGCTGGCCCGTGAGCTGCGCGAGGAACTGGGCATCGAGGTCACCCGTTCGCGTGCGCTGATCAAGGTCAGCCATGATTACCCGGACAAACAGGTGCTGCTGGACGTGCGCGAGGTCGACGCGTTCACCGGCGAACCCCATGGCGCCGAGGGGCAGCCGTTGGAATGGGTGGCCCCGCGCGACTTGCCGCAGTACGAATTCCCGGAGGCCAACAAGCCGATCGTTGCCGCTGCGCGCCTGCCGGACCAATACCTGATTACCCCGGATGGCCTGGAAGTGCCGCAGATGCTCAAGGGCATCCAGAAGGCGGTGGCCAGTGGTATTCGGCTGATCCAGCTGCGTGCCCCGGACATGTACGACCCCAAATACCGCGATGTGGCGGTGGATGCGGTCGGGCTGTGTGCGGGCAAGGCACAGCTGATGCTCAAGGGGCCGCTGGAGTGGCTGGGTGACTTCCCCTCGGCGGGTTGGCACCTGACGGCGGCGCAGTTGCGCAAGTACGCGGCCAAGGGCCGGCCGTTCCCCAAGGAGCGTTGGCTGGCAGCGTCGTGCCACAGCGCTGAGGAACTGGCGCTGGCGGAGCAGATGGGCGTGGACTTTGTCACCTTGTCTCCGGTGCAGGCGACCCAGACTCACCCTGAGGCGGTACCGCTGGGGTGGGATGATGCGCAGCGGTTGATTGCCGGGTTCAACAAGCCGGTCTACCTGCTGGGTGGGGTAGGGCCGGGTGAGCGCGAGCAGGCCTGGGATGTCGGGGCACAAGGTGTGGCCGGCATCCGAGCGTTCTGGCCTGAAATCTGAGTCGCCTTTGAGAGGGGCTGCAAAGCAGCCCCGGCAATATCAGCCTTGAGGCTTATCAGCAGGCTGCCACAGCACCTCTGCAATGCCCTGCCGCCGGCCAATGATCCGCGCCGCCACAAACAGCAGATCCGAAAGCCGGTTGATATACGCCAGCCCAACCCCCTCCAACGGCTCAACTGCATTCAACTGCTGACAGCGCCGTTCAGCGCTACGCGCCAAACAGCGGCACACATGCGCCTGTGCCACCAGCGCCGAACCACTGGGCAGTATGAAGTTCTTCAACGGCCCCAGCTCTTCATTCCACACATCGATAGCCGCCTCCAGCCGCTCAACCTCCGCCAGGTTCAGCGCCTGGTAACTCGGCATTGCCAGCTCCCCCCCAAGGTCGAACAAGCGGTGCTGACACGGCGCGAGCACGGTGCTCACCTCATCCAGCCCTTGCTCGGCCAACCCCGCCAGTAGCACGCCCAACTGGCTGTTCAGGCTGTCCACCTCGCCAATCGCCTCGATCCGCGGGTGGTCCTTGGGTACCCGGCGACCGTCGCCCAGGCCGGTTTCGCCCTTGTCGCCGGTGCGGGTGTAGATCTTCGACAGGCGGTAGCCCATGTCACTTCTCCGTATTGGCCGGCGCCGCCGGCTGGCCGAGGGGCAGGCGCAGGGTAAAGCAGGTGCCCTGGCCGGGCGTGGACTGCACTTCCATCTGCCCCTTGTGGTTATTGGTGATGATGAAGTACGAGACCGACAGGCCCAACCCGGTGCCCTGGCCAATTTCCTTGGTGGTGAAAAACGGCTCGAAGGTGCGCTTGCGCACTGCTTCGGGCATACCGACGCCGTTGTCCTCGACTTGAATTTCCGCCCAGGGTGGGTTCAGCCGCGTGCGCAGGGTTATACGCCCGGGTTCACTCGGCTGAGGGCGCAGGTGGATGGCCTGGGCTGCGTTTTTCAGCAGGTTGAGCAGTACCTGCTCCAGTTCGTTGGCCGTGCAGGGCACCGGGCCCAGTGTGGGGTCGAACTGGCGCACGATGGCTTGGCCCTTGAAGTCGAAACCGATGGTGAGGTCGAAGTCGTTGCTGGCAATTTCCACCGCCTGGTCGATCAGGGCCGGCAGCTCGCACGGCACCAGCTGGCGGTTGCTGCGGCGGCTGAAACTGAGCATGTGCGTGACGATCTTGGCAGCCCGCGCGCCGGCCTGCTGAATACCGTCCAGCAATTGCGGCACTTCGCGGCTGGCCAGGTAACGGTTGACCGTTGACAGGTCGATACCCAGCTCTTCGGCCTGTTCCTGGTTGCGCGGCAGCTCTGGTGAAAGGCGCCGGCGGATGTTCTGCACGTTGTGCAGGATGGCACCCAGTGGGTTGTTGATTTCGTGGGCCATGCCGGCAGCCAGGCCACCGACTGAAAGCATTTTCTCCGACTGCACCATCATCTCCTCCAGCGACAGCCGCTGGGTGATGTCGTCGATGCGGATCACCACGCCGCGCCCGCCGCCGCCGGTCAGCGGGTAGAAGGTCAGGGCGTAGTGGCGAAGGTCGTCGCCCTTGGGCCAGGTGACCCGCTCGATCTTTGCCACCCGGTGCTTCTCGACCGTTTCCTTCAGTTGCGGAAGGAATGGCTTGAGCGGCTCGAAAGCGATGAATACCGGTTGGTTCAGCGCTTCGTCCAGTGGTGTGCCGGAGAGTACCGTGGCTTCGTGGTTCCACTGGGTCACGTAAAGCTGTTCGTCAAGGGCGATCAGCGCCGAGGGCATCGAGTCGATGATGCTGTTGAGGTAGTTCTGGAAACCCGTGAGCTTTTTCTCGATCTTGCTGCGTACCTGTACTTCCAGCTCCAGCTTGCGGTTGGTGTGGCGGGTTTCCTCGGCCAGGCCCTGGGCCTGGTCATAGGCATCCTGGAACTCGTCGCGGGCGCGCTTGAGCTGCTGCTCGCGGGCTTCGATGCGTGACAGCATGGTGTTGAAGGCATCAGCCAGGCTGCCGATTTCATCGTCGTTGCCGCGCCGGGCGCGCAGGGCGTAGCTTTCTTCGCGGGTGACCTGGCGGCTGAGCTCTTCAAGCTGGTTGATCGGCTGGGTGATCAGGCGTTTTATCTGCCGGGCGATGACGATCCACAGCAGGATACTGAACACCAGAATGCCCAGGCTGGCGCTGAGGGTGCCGGTGTAGAAGGCGGTGGGCAGCTCGCTGCTGGCCACCAGCAGCAGGTGCGCCGGCGGGTTGGCGTCGCGCGGGATGCGGATCAGCTGGGTGCTGCGAAACTCCATCAGGCGCCAGCCGTCGATGTTGCGAAAGCGCTTGGGCAGGGTTAGCGGATCGCCATGCTGCAATTGCGCCAGCATGCGGCCATCGCCACCGTAGACGGCGGCCGCACGCAATGGCGTGTAGCTGTCCAGCTCCTTGAGCAGGGCGTTGGCGGTTTCTGCGCTGTCACCCGCGCGGGCGGCAAGCTGCGGGTTGGCCACCAGCCGCCCGATAGTCTGCAGCGCCTGCGGGGCCATGCTCTCCTGGGTGATCCAGTAGGCGGCACTGATGAAGGTGAGGTTGGCCACCAGCAGGATGGTCACCAGCAATACCAGCAGGGCCGCCAGCAGCTTCTGCCCGACCGGGAGGTTTTCCAGGCGTTGGCGCAAGGTCATGGGCTAGGCAATGTCCGTATCCGGTTGAAGGGCCGCATCAGTCGCAGGGCAAGCCACGTGTGCGCAAGTTATCGACCAGGCGCTGCCGCAAGTGTTCAAGCTGCGGCAATTGCAGGCCATGGCGCCCGGCTGCGCGGCAGGCATGGCCGAGCAGGTAATGTACCTCGGTGCGTCGGCCAGCGCGTACGTCCTGGTACATGGAAGAGTAGTTGGCTGCGGTGGCGAGGATCACCCGTTGCACTTCTTCATCCAGCTCGACTGCTGCTTGCGGTTGGCCGCAGCGGCGCAGCAATTCGGCCAGTTCGGTACACAACGCGTCAACTTCGCCCAGGTGCCCCAGCAGCCCACCGTTCTGGCAGTCGTATAGCACGGTCAGCGGGTTGATGGCGCAGTTGAGCGCCAGTTTGCGCCACAGACGGGTGAGGATGTCCACGGTCCATTCAGCGGGGATGCCTGCGTCATGCAGGTCATCGAACCAGGCGGGGATGGTCGGGTTGCGCGGGTCACCCAGCCAGTTGAAACCGTGGCCGGCAAAGCGTACCTGCCAGTCGCCTTCGCGGAACGCCCCTTCGGTACTGGACGCGAAGATGCTGCGTGCATGGGGCACCAGGTCGGTCACGTCGTCCTGGCTGCCCAGGCCGTTCTGCAGCAACACCACTTCGGCACCCTCGGCCAGCCGGTGTGCCACACCGGCAATGGCCGGGGCGGCATCGTAGGCCTTGCAAGCCACCAGCAGGCGGTGGATGGGGCCTTGCGCCTGCGCGGTTTCGGCAGGAATGGCGTAGTGGTGGGGCTGGTCCTGTTCGACCAAGGTCAGGCCGCCGGCTTGCTGGTAGGCCTGCAGCCGTTGACCGTCCCGCAGGATCAGGCGCACAGCCTTGCCTGCGCGCGCCAGGCGGCAGGCCCACAGGCTGCCTAGGCTGCCGGCGCCGAGAATATGCCAGGTGCTGCTCATATGCGTTTCGCAACCCGTTATAATGAGCCCGCATTTTAACCGTCAAACCCAGCGCGCTCCATCGTCAGCCTGAGCGCGCTTTTATTTTGGGAGAACAACCATGCCTTCGTTCGACGTGGTATCGGAACTGGACAAGCACGAAGTGCAGAACGCGGTCGACAACGCCATCAAGGACCTGGATCGCCGCTACGACCTCAAGGGCAAGGGCACCTTCGAGTTCAAGGACAAAGAGCAGACCGTGATGCTCACCGCCGAAGAAGAGTTCCAGCTCGAAGCCATGCTGGAAATCCTGCGCCTGGCACTGGTCAAGCGCAAGATCGACGTGAAATGCCTGGAAACCAAAGACCCGTACGCCTCCGGCAAGGAAAAGAAGCAGGAAGCCAAGTTCCGCGAAGGCATCGACAAGGACCTGGCCAAGAAGATCGTCGCCACCATCAAGGATGGCAAGCTGAAAGTGCAGGCCGCCATCCAGGGCGAGCAAGTGCGCGTGACCGGCAAGAAGCGTGATGACCTGCAGGAAGCCATCGCCCTGCTGCGCACCAAGGAATTCGACATGCCGCTGCAGTTCAACAACTTCCGCGACTGAGCAGGTAATGCCCGGAACCCCGATGGCCAAATGATGTCCATCGGTTCCATGGCCGTGTTGCGGTTTCGGCCGGTTTTACCGTGTACATGCCTTCAGGCATCAGGAGATGAATATGGATTTGAACGCTGAAGTCGATCAGCTCGTCCGCCAGTCCCAGACGTGGATCCCGTTGATCATGCAATACGGCAGCCGCCTGCTGTTGGCGCTGCTGACACTGGCCATTGGCTGGTGGCTGATCAACCGGGTCAGCACGCGTCTGGGCAAGCTGGCCGGGTTGCGCGCCGATGCGGCCCTGCAAGGGTTTATCAGCACTTTGTCGAACATTGTGCTGAAGGTGCTGCTGTTCGTCAGCGTGGCGTCGATGATCGGCATCGAGACCACCTCGTTCGTCGCGGCTATCGGTGCCGCAGGCCTGGCGATCGGCCTGGCACTGCAGGGTAGCCTGGCAAACTTCGCGGGTGGGGTGTTGATCCTGATGTTCCGCCCGTTCCGCATCGGTGACTGGATCGAGGCGCAGGGTGTGGCCGGTACGGTCGACAGCATCCAGATCTTCCACACCGTGCTGCGCACCGGTGACAACAAGACAGTGATCATGCCCAACGGCAGCCTGTCCAACGGCATCATCACCAACACCAACCGCCAGCCGACGCGCAAGGTGGTGTTCGATGTGGGCGTGGACTACGAGGCCGACCTGCAAAAGGCCCGCAACGTGTTGCTGGAGCTGGCGCAGGACCCCCGCGTGTTGTCCGACCCGGCACCGCAGGCGGTGATTTCCACCCTGGGCGACAGCTCGATCACCGTGTCGTTGCGCCTGTGGGTCAAGACCGCCGATTACTGGGATGTGATGTTCATGCTCAACGAGCATGCGCGTGACCGGTTGAAGGCTGAAGGGATCGATATTCCGTTCCCGCAGCGGGTGATTCGCGTGGTGCAGGAGACTGCAACGCAGTAACACCGCATTGAAACCGGGGCGCAAGGCCCCGGTTTTTACACTTGTTCACAGCAATATCCCGCCATTTCTGGCATATAGCCTGACCCCTCCTGCCACACCCGATACGCCATCATGAAACCACTGCTTTACATCACCCCCCTGCGCGCCTTGTTGTTCGGCCTCACCCTTGCCCTGTTCGAGCTGCTGACCTACCTGGCCAGCGACGCGGTCATGCCGGCCATGCCGGTGGTGGTGGGCGACCTGAACGCCAGCCCCGAATACATCCCCCATGCCCTTAACCTGTACCTGCTGGGGGGCGTGGTGCTGCAATGGCTGATCGGCCCGCTGGCCGACCGTTATGGCCGGCGCCCGCTGTTGCTGGCTGGCTGCGCGTTCTTCGGCCTGGCCTGCCTGGCCACGTTCTGGGTCCACGACATTGGCCTGTTCAACCTGCTGCGCCTGTTGCAGGGCATTGGCCTGGGCTTCGTGGTCACGGTCAGCTACCCGGCCTTGAATGAAGCGTTCAGCGAAGCTGATGCGGTGCGCATGATGGCCCTGCTGGCCAACATCGCCTTGCTGTCGCCGTTGCTCGGGCCGCTGGTGGGCACCTTGCTGCTGCAGTGGCTGGATTGGCGCTGGCTGTTCGTGGCCTTTGCCATCGGCGCGGTGCTGGCTTGGGTGCTGTTGTACCGGTTGATGCCGGAAACGCTGGGCGTGGAGCGCCGTGATGGTTCACGCCTGGCGTTTACACCAATTCATCTGTTGCCACTGCTGGCAGGCTACGGCCAGTTACTGAGCAATCGCCGCTTCGTTGCCGGCAGCGCTGCCCTGGGCCTGGTTGGTTTGCCACTGATCGGCTGGATCGGCCTGTCGCCGGTGCTGCTGATTCACGATGAGGGGCTGAGCACAATGGAATACGCCTTGTGGCAGCTGCCGGTATTTGGCGGGCTGATCCTGGGCAACCTGATCATCAACCGCATCGCTGACCGCTACCCGCTGCCGGCCCTGGTGCGTGGTGCACTGTGGCCCTACCTGGCCGGCCTGAGCCTGATGGTGCTGGCGACCTGGTACTGGCCGAGCGTGACCAGCGTGGTGGCGGGCATGTCGCTGTACGCACTTGGGTTGGGTGTAGCCAACGCAGTGCTGTACCGCATGACGCTGTTCTCCAGCGAACAGAGCAAGGGCCTGGTGTCGGCCATGCTGGGGATGATCACCATTGCCTTGCTGGGCTTGGGCGGGGCAGTGCTGGCGATGATTGGCGCCGGAGCCAGCTTGTTGCACTTTGCCTTGGCGGCGGGTGTGGCGGGGGCACTGGCGCTGTGGCCGCTTTGGTTTGTCGTAGGCGGGCGGCCTGGGGAAGGGGCTGTGGCTCAGTAATCCATAGTGCCTGGTCTGGCCTTTTCGCGAGCAAGCTCGCTCCTACAGGATCACCATAGGCCTTGTAGGAGCGAGCTTGCTCGCGATGAGGCCAGTACAGGTTGTAGCAGTCTCTCAGGGCCGCTCGGCCGCTGATCCTTCCTCTGCCACCGGCGTTCCCCGTCCAGCCTCCTGCCGCCACTGCAGGGCAATCAGGATCAGCGTAGGCACACCCAGCAAAGCGGTAATCAGGAAGAAGTCGTGGTAGCCGAACTTCTCCACCATCACCCCTGAATACCCGCCGATCAACCTTGGCAACAACAGCATGATCGAGCTAAGCAGCGCGTACTGGGTCGCTGAGAACTTCAGGTTGGTCAGGCTCGACAGGTAGGCAACGAAGGCCGAAGTGGCCATGCCGGAGCTGAAGTTGTCCAGCGAGATGGTCACCACCAGCATTTCCAGGTTCGGGCCCATGTCGGCCAGCATCAGGAACAGGATGTTGGTGCCGGCCGAAGCTACGCCGCCGATGAACAGGATCGGCATGATGCCAAAGCGCACGATCAGCAGCCCGCCAACCCCGGCGCCGACCAAGGTCATGATCAGGCCGAAGATCTTGCTGACGCTGGCGATCTGGTCCTTGGTGAAGCCCATGTCGATGTAGAACACGTTGGCCATCACACCCATGACCGTGTCCGACATGCGATAGGTGGCGATCAGGCCGAGCAGCAGCAGCGCCTGCCAGCGGTAGCGTGTGATGAAGTCGTTGACTGGCGTCAGCACCGGGGCCAGGCCGCGACGGCCAAGGCTCGACAAGCACGCCCAGGTCAGCAGTACGTAGAGGATCAGGCGCAGGAACGCGCGGTCTTCCAGCAGCAGGTCAAGCGGTGTGGCATCACCGGAAATGACGCTGGACCAGCCGGTATTGAACATCTGGGTGAAGCTGGCCGGTACCGACACCAGCAGGATGATCAGCACGAACACCGAGGCCATCTGGTGCACCAAGCCGTAGCGCGCTGCCGACAGCTGGGTGCGCAAGGGCACCGGCGGTTCGCGCATCACCAGGGTCGTGAACAGGGCGGGCAGCATCATGACCCCGAACATCACATAGGTGCCGGCCCAGGCCTTGTGCAGGTAGCTGAAACCGGTGGAGCCGAACCACTCGGCAAAGAACAGGGCGCCGGCCGTGGCGAGCAGGGCGGCCACCCGGTAGCCAGCCATGTAACTGGCAGCCAGCGCGGCCTGGCGTTGATCGTCAGCGATTTCCAGGCGGTAGGCGTCGACAGCAATGTCCTGGGTCGCCGATGCGAAGGCCACCAGCACGGCCATGGCGATCAGCCACGACAGGTGCTGTTGCGGGTCGCACAGGCTCATGCCGACCAGGCCGATGACCACGAGCGCTTGCGACAACAGCAGCCACGAACGACGCCGACCCAGGCCACCCAACAGGGGCAGGCGCCATTGGTCGAGCAGCGGCGACCACACCCACTTGAAGGCGTAGGCCAGGCCGATCAGGCTGGCGTAGCCGATGGTCTCGCGGGCAACACCGGCTTCACGCAACCACACGGACAGGGTGGAGAACACCAGCATGTAGGGCAGACCGGCGGCAAAGCCGAGCAGCAAAAGTACCAAGGTTGACGGGCTGGCATAGGCAGCAAGCGCAGCGCGCCAGGTTTTACGGGGCATGGGCCAACATCTGCCTCAAGTTTGCGAAAACAAAGCGCGCACTCTAACCGCTGTGCTCCATTGGGCGCCAGCCATGGCGCGTCATATCCACCCGATTGTTGGTTACATTCACACCTTCCGCGCGTAAACGCGCCCGCTGTTCATCACCCGACGGGGTACCCAATGCCAGGCTCAGCCTGCCACCTGCGCCGAGCACCCGGTGCCAGGGCAGGCGGGTGTCCGCAGGCAGCTGCCCGAGGGTGCGCCCGACCCAACGCGCGGCACGGCCAAGGCCCGCCAGCTCGGCCAGTTGGCCATAGCTCACCACCTTGCCGGAAGGCACCTGGCCCAGTACTGAATATAGCGCCGTTCGTCGGCCCTCGGCGGATTCGAGCGCAGCCTCATATCCATCAGACATCACGCCCCCCTTGGGCTGTAGATGAAACCGGACAGGTGGTCCGGCAAATGAGAGTTGAACTCAACGGCATACGCTCGGTCTGTCCTTGCTCTGGTTGTCGGTATCTGGATAATGCCCGGCTTTTTTCGTCAAATCGAACCCGTAGTCCGCTTATGTATTCTAGATCCCTGTTGTGCTTGCTAGCTGCTTCCTTGTGCGCCGCCCCGGTGTTCGCCGACACCGTGTGGATGAAGAACGGTGACCGGCTCAGCGGCAAGATCAAAGTGTTCGACGGCGGCAAGCTGCTGCTGGAAACCCCCTATGGCGGGTCCATCGCGCTGGACTGGAAAGAGGTCCAGACCCTGGAGAGTGACCAGGAGATGCTGGTCAAGCAGGACGCCTACACGGGGGAAAAGGCCAAGTCGCTGAAAGCGGCCGAGCCTGGCAAAGTCACTTTGGCCAATGGCGAAGCGCCCAAGACCGTGGAGCTGGCCAGCATCGAGCAGATCATGAAGCCCAGGCCGCTGGTCGAAGACTTCGTGTGGAAAGGCAACGTGGACGTGGCCCTGGACTACAAGCGCGCCGAGAACGACACCGACGATTACGATGTCGGCTTCAAGACTACCGCCCGCCATGGCCGCTGGCGGCACAACGCCGAAGGTGAGTACAACCGCGAAACCAAGGACGATGTCACCACCACCGACAACTGGAGCGCCGAGTACGCGCTGGACCGCTTCATGACCGAGAAGTGGTTCTGGCAGGGCCGAGCGGAATACAAGCGAGACCGTATCGAAGACCTGGCTCGCCAGCGCACGGTCGGTACCGGCCCGGGTTACCAGTTCTGGGACGACGAGCTGGGCGCATTCTCGCTGGGTTCGTTGATCAACCGCACCGACTTCGAATACCAGGACGGCGCCAAGGACAACTTCTACTCAGCGGCGGTGAAGTGGGACTACACCCGCTACCTGATCGGCAAGAACGTGCAACTGTTCACCAACGGCGAGTTTGCCAAGCCGCTGGGGGGCGTGGCCGATTACTCGCTGGATGCCGAGGTTGGCTTGCGCTACAAAGTTACCGAGTGGGCCTCGCTCAACCTCAAGGCGGAGAAGGACATCATCACCGGCACGCGCGACAGTGACCTGGACAAGACCCGCTATACCGCGGGCTTCGGCGTGACCTGGTAGGTTTTTGGGGGCCGCAAAGCGGCCCCATTGGCACTGGAACTGATAATGCTTATCTTGTCCCTATCCAGTCCGCTGCCAGGAGCCATCCCCAAGTGAGTACCAACGCCCTCCGCCCCGCCCGGGAACTGCTGCTCAAGGAATACCGCGGCGTGCTCTCGACCCATTCCAAGTCGATGCCCGGTTTCCCTTTCGGCTCGGTCGTGCCGTACTGCCTGGACGCCCACGGCCATCCATTGATCCTCATCAGCCGCATCGCCCAACACACCCACAACCTGCAGAAAGATCCCAAGTGCTCGCTACTGGTGGGGGAGCGCGAGGCCGAAGATGTGCAGGCCGTGGGGCGCCTGACCGTGATGGCCGAGGCGCACAAGCTGGTCGACGCAGCGGCTGTCGAGGCGGCTGCCGAACGCTACTACCGCTATTTCCCGGACGCTGCCAACTATCACAAGGCTCACGATTTCGACTTCTGGGTCTTGCAGCCAGTGCGCCATCGCTACATTGGCGGTTTTGGCGCGATCCACTGGCTCGACCAGGTAACCTTGGCCAACCCGTTCGCCGGCAAGGCCGAGGCGAGCATGGTCGAGCACATGAACAGCGATCACGCCAATGCCATCGCCCACTACGTGGAGCTGACCGACTTGCCGCGTCATACACCGGCGCAAATGGTGGGGGTAGACAGCGAAGGCATGCACCTGCGCATTGGCCAGGCGGTGCACTGGTTGCCTTTCCCCAGTATTTGCAACACGCCGACACAAGTCCGCGAGGCCCTTGTTTTGCTGGCGCGCGCCGACCACTGGCCGGTTGCGACAGAGGTTGAGGGTTGAAAAACCGAGCACACGCATCCATTTGTAGGTCTTACAGGAAGGTTGTCTTCCAACGAGGATTGCTTTGATGCGTGCTTTTCTACTGTTGCTTCTGCTGTTTCCCGTGCTGGAGCTGTTCATCTTCGTGAAGGTCAGCGCGGCCATCGGGTTCTTCCCGGCGCTGCTGCTGATCATCGCCGGCTCCGCCCTGGGTGTGCTGGTAATGCGCGTGGCCGGCCTGGCCACCGCACTGCGTGCCCGTGAAAGCCTGCAGCGTGGCGAGCTGCCCGCCGAGGACATGTTCCAGGGCCTGATGCTGGCCGTCGGTGGCGGCCTGCTGCTGTTGCCAGGCTTCATCAGCGACGTGCTGGGCCTGCTGTGCCTGTTGCCGTTCACCCGCCATTTGGCCGCGCGCAAGATGCGCGAGCGTGCCGAAGCCCAGGCGATGCGCCAGCGTGCGTTTCAGGACGACCCGTTCCAGACGCAGCCGCGTGAGGGGGGGCACCGCCCGAACGTGATTGAAGGCGAGTACGAGCGCCGAGACAAGTAAACCCCCGGGGCCGCACACGCGGCCCCGGTGTTTTTCAGCCTCAAGAAATTTTTTGTTTATCAAGCCTTGTAATTGATTATGGCGGCCTCATGTATGTGGTCACCGCAAGGTTTCTGGTGGCAACGCCAGACATGACTCAGGTGGTTCGCCCAATGCGGGCCACCTCCCGGCAACGCCGGACAGCATCAACCCGCCGGTGTCGACACCGGCCGATGAAAACCACAAATTGGGAGAGATCGACAATGAAGCTTCGTCCTCTGCATGACCGCGTCGTTATCCGTCGCAGCGAAGAAGAATCGAAAACCGCTGGCGGTATCGTCCTGCCGGGTTCGGCCGCTGAAAAACCAAACCGCGGCGAAGTCGTTGCCGTCGGCACCGGTCGCATCCTGGACAACGGCGAAGTTCGCGCGCTGGCCGTGAAAGTGGGTGACAAAGTAGTTTTCGGCCCTTACTCGGGCAGCAACACCGTGAAAGTCGATGGCGAAGACCTGCTGGTCATGGCCGAGAACGAAATCCTCGCCGTTATCGAAGGCTGATTTCCCCGACTTCCCGTTACTCCAAAGAATTCCAAGGATTAAACGATCATGGCTGCTAAAGACGTAAAATTCGGCGATTCCGCTCGTAAGAAAATGCTGGTTGGTGTCAACGTTCTGGCTGACGCGGTAAAAGCGACCCTGGGCCCGAAAGGCCGTAACGTGGTATTGGCCAAGAGCTTCGGCGCGCCAACCATCACCAAGGACGGCGTTTCCGTCGCCAAAGAAATCGAGCTGAAAGACGCCTTCGAAAACATGGGCGCCCAGCTGGTCAAGGAAGTTGCTTCCAAGGCCAACGATGCTGCCGGTGACGGCACCACCACCGCTACCGTTCTGGCTCAGGCCATCGTCAACGAAGGCCTGAAAGCCGTCGCTGCCGGCATGAACCCGATGGACCTGAAGCGCGGTATCGACAAGGCCACTGCTGCCGTCGTTGCCGAGCTGAAGAACCTGTCCAAGCCATGCGCCGACTCCAAGGCCATCGCCCAGGTGGGTACCATCTCCGCCAACTCCGACAACTCCATCGGTGAAATCATCGCCGAAGCCATGGAAAAAGTCGGTAAAGAAGGCGTGATCACCGTTGAAGAAGGCTCGGGCCTGGAAAACGAACTGTCCGTCGTAGAAGGCATGCAGTTCGACCGTGGCTACCTGTCGCCATACTTCGTCAACAAGCCGGACACCATGGTTGCCGAGCTGGAAGGCCCGCTGCTGCTGCTGGTCGACAAGAAGATCTCCAACATCCGTGAGCTGCTGCCAGTTCTGGAAGCCGTTGCCAAGGCCGGCCGCCCACTGCTGATCGTTGCCGAAGACGTTGAAGGCGAAGCGCTGGCTACCCTGGTAGTCAACAACATGCGCGGCATCGTCAAGGTTGCTGCGGTCAAGGCCCCAGGCTTTGGCGACCGTCGCAAGGCCATGCTGCAGGACATCGCTGTCCTGACTGGCGGCCAGGTCATCTCCGAAGAAATCGGCCTGTCCCTGGAAACCGCTACCCTGGAGCACCTGGGTAACGCCAAGCGCGTGATCCTGTCCAAGGAAAACACCACCATCATCGACGGCGCTGGCGCCGACACCGAGATCGAAGCACGCGTCAAGCAGATCCGTGCCCAGATCGAAGAAACCTCGTCGGACTACGACCGTGAGAAGCTGCAAGAGCGTCTGGCCAAGCTGGCTGGCGGTGTTGCCGTGATCAAGGTCGGTGCTGGCACCGAAGTTGAAATGAAAGAGAAGAAAGCCCGCGTTGAAGACGCCCTGCACGCTACCCGTGCAGCCGTTGAAGAAGGCGTGGTGCCTGGCGGTGGTGTTGCCCTGGTTCGCGCCCTGGCGGCCATTGCCGACCTGAAAGGCGACAACGAAGACCAGAACGTCGGTATCGCCCTGCTGCGTCGTGCTGTTGAATCCCCGCTGCGCCAGATCACTGCCAACGCCGGCGACGAGCCAAGCGTTGTGGCCGACAAGGTCAAGCAAGGTTCGGGCAACTTCGGCTACAACGCTGCTACCGGCGAATACGGCGACATGATCGAGATGGGTATCCTGGACCCAGCCAAGGTCACCCGTTCGGCCCTGCAAGCTGCTGCTTCGATCGGCGGTCTGATGATCACCACCGAAGCCATGGTTGCCGACCTGCCAGAAGACAAGCCAGCTGCTGGCATGCCTGACATGGGCGGCATGGGTGGCATGGGCGGCATGATGTAAGCCAGCCTTACCCCCTGCACCATGAAAAAGCCCCGGTTCGCGAGAACCGGGGCTTTTCTTTTTCCTGTTGGGCCCATTGGGGCCGCAAAGCGGCCCCAATGTCAGGCGACGCTACGTTCGACAGCTGGCGCTTCCACCGCCCCACGCCGATACAGAACCAGGTAATACGATCCCAACCCGATCAACCAGCAAAACACCGCCGTCCACACGTTATGCGACAGAAAGTGCGCCCCCTGCATCATCCTCCCTACGCCGAGTACCGAACCAGCCAGTAAAGCCACCACAAATGCCGCCCGCGCCAGCCGTGGTTTGCGATCACGCAGCATGAAGAACAGGCCGAACAGGCAGAACCCGGTCGCCGCATGCCCACCGGGCCAGCACAGGCCAGGCTTGTCGGTAGCAGGCCGCGGTTCCAGCAACTTGCTGTAGGTTTCCGTGCCGCCAAACTGGGTCAGGCTCCACGGGCACTGTACCTGGGTCACCTTCTTCAACGGCGTGACAAACGCCGTGGACAGGCCCAGTGCCAGCACCAGGCAGCCCAGCTCGCGGCGCCAGCCGAACAGGCGCTTCCAGAAGAAACTGGCAGCAAAGGTGAGCAGCGAGATCACCCCCAGCAAGATCACCACCTGCTTGACCCGGTCGTGCAGGATGTTTTCCAGCCAATAGCTGTGGCGGCCGATGAACTGCCCGGCAGCGGGGTCGAAAAACAGGTTGGCCACGTCCATGTCGACTGACGTCAGCTCCAGCAGAATCAAGGCCAGCGCGGTCGCCAGGGGGATGCCCAGATACAGCCAGAAATTGATCGGGCGAGGGCGGGTTCGTTGCTGCATGGTGGCTCCAGGGCACGAAAAAGATCGGGCATTGTCGGCTGCCCGCTATCCTGTGTCCGTGAAGGATCAGTGAAAAAACCGTCAAGTGGGGTGAATTTTCCTCGGGGCTGGCACCGTGCAAGCATAGGCCTTAAGCTGCGCCTGCCGCGCACCACTGCGAGAAGCGCCGCACAGGAGAAACCGATGCGCATTCTTTTGGTTGAAGACAACCGCGATATTCTGGCCAATCTGGCCGACTACCTGGGCATGAAGGGCTACACCGTCGACTGCGCCCAGGATGGCCTGTCCGGCCTGCACCTGGCCGCCACCGAACACTACGACCTGATCGTGCTCGACATCATGCTGCCCGGCATCGATGGCTACACCCTGTGCAAGCGCCTGCGCGAAGACGCCCGCCGCGATACACCGGTGATCATGCTCACCGCCCGCGACCAGCTGGATGACCGCTTGCAAGGCTTCCGCTCCGGGGCCGACGACTACCTGCTCAAACCGTTCGCCCTGTCTGAGCTGGCGGCGCGCATCGAAGCAGTGCTGCGCCGTGCCCAGGGCGGAGGACGCCGCACCTTGCAGGTGGCCGACCTCAGTTACGACCTCGACACCCTGGAAGTTACCCGCCAGGGCCGCCTGCTCAAGCTCAACCCGGTGGGCCTCAAGCTGTTGGCCGTGCTGATGCAGAAAAGCCCGCACGTATTGCGCCGCGAAGTACTGGAAGAAGCCCTGTGGGGCGACGATTGCCCCGACAGCGACAGCCTGCGCAGCCATGTACACCAGCTGCGCCAGGTGATCGACAAGCCGTTCGAAAAACCCTTGCTGCATACCGTCCATGGCGTCGGCTATCGCCTCGCCGAGGGCCGCGATGGAGTTTAAGCAAAGCCTTGCCCAGCGCATCATCATCGCCTTTGCCCTGATGAGCGCGCTGGTGGCCGGGGCTTTCGCCTTCGGTATCGTCGCCACCGTGCACCTGGTTGAAGAACGGCTGATTTCCTCTGTGCTGGGTGGCGACCTGCAGCGCCTGCTGCGCATGGACAGCGTCAGCGACTGGAGCCACCGGCCGCGCCCCGACCAGCTGTTCTACTTCAGTGGCGGGCGTGACGACTTCGAACTGCCCAAGGACTTGCGCCACCTTGACCGTGGTTTCCACGAAGTATTCCGCGACCAGCTGTCATACCACGCCATGGTCGAGATCGTCGATGGCCGCCGTTACGTGCTGTTGCAGGACCAGAGCGACTTCGAAGAACGCGAGCGCGTGCTGTTCGCGGTGGTGGTGGTGGGCTTTGTACTCAGCCTGGTACTGGCGGTGATCCTCGGCTGGCTGGTGGCGCGCCGGGTAATGGCACCGGTGATCCGCCTGGCGCGCCAGGTGCGTCATCGCGATCAACTGCTGGGCCTGGCCCCGCCACTGGCACCGGACTACGCGGCGGACGAGGTCGGCCAGCTGGCAGTGGCCTTCGACGATACCCTGGGCCGTTTACGCGATGCGCTGACCCGTGAACGGCTGTTCACCAGTGACGTCAGCCATGAGTTGCGCACACCGTTGATGGTGCTGGCCACCTCCTGCGAGCTGCTGATGGAGAACCCCAACCTCGACGCCCGCGCGCGTAGCCAGGTAGAGCGCGTGGCGCGTGCCACGGAAGAGATGCGCGAACTGGTCAAGACCTTCCTCATGCTGGCCCGGGCCCAACGAGACGAAGGCGCGGTGGCGTCGCGGGCGACCTTGCGCGAAGTGGCCGACGAACTTATCGGTGTGTGGCGCGATACCATCGAGCAGAAGGGCCTGACCCTGTATTTCGATGGCCGCGTCAGCGCCAGCCCGGTGCTGTACAACGCTACCTTCCTGCAGTCGGTGATGGGTAACCTGTTGCGCAATGCTGCCCACTACACCGACAGCGGCTACATCCGGCTGAGCCTGGAGGCCAACGGTTTCAGTGTGGAGGACAGTGGCGTGGGCATCCCCGAAGAGCAGCGTGAGGCGATGTTCAAGCCGTTCGTTCGTGGTGACGAGCGGCGTGGCGAAGGCTTGGGCCTGGGTCTATCGCTGGTGCAACGAATTTGCGACGACCAAGGCTGGCATGTCACCCTCACATCGACCCTGCCGCATGGTTGCCGCTTCCATGTGGACCTGAGCAACACCAAGGCCCAAGGCGGCCCGGACGCCATGGCCGAGTAATCTGTTGTAACAGGTTAAAGGGCGCGCAACATTTTTTTCACATTGGCATGACCTGATTCCAACGCTTGCTTACCTAAGGTGAGTGGCACTGGAGTCAGGAGATGCCCAATGCGTAGCCCCATCAAGCTTGAATTTTCCGAGAAGTACGACAAAGACCACGCCCGTGAGTACTTTCTCAAGCACCAGGATGGCCTGGCGCGTCGCCTCTCCCACAAGCGAGATGAGCAGCTGGCGCGTCGCGCCCTGGCATTGGCCGGCGAGCCCGGCCTGGTACTGGACCTGCCGTGCGGTGCCGGCCGTTTCTGGCCACTGCTGGCAGAAAAGCCCAACCGGGTGATCATCGGTGCCGACAACTCCGAAGCGATGATCGAGACAGCCTGTGCCGCGCAACCGCCAGACGTGGTAGCGCGGGTACGCCCCTTGCAAACTTCAGCGTTCGCCATTGACCTGCCGGATAATTCGGTGGACAGCATCTTCTGCATGCGCCTGTTCCACCACATTGGCGAATCGGCGCACAGAAAGACCATACTTTCGGAATTTCAAAGGGTTAGCCGTGATAGTGTGATTCTGTCGTTGTGGGTCGATGGCAACTTCAAGGCCTGGCGCCGGAAAAAACTGGAGCAACGCCGTAGTGCCAAGGCCGAGCAGGACAATTACCAGAACCGTTTCGTGTTACCAGCCGAAACGGTCGAAGAAGAATTCAGGGCCGCCGGCTTCAGAATCCAGGAACGCCTCGACTTCCTGCCGTTCTATGCCATGTGGCGGGTCTACGTATTGCGTAAGGGGTAGTGTTTGATGGCTGTAGCCCAGAAAGGGGAGTCGCGGTTCGATTTTTACTGGCGCCAGCAGGGCGAGTGGGTCGAGGAGCCTAACCAGCGCCGCGGCGGCGAGAGTGGCGTGCAACGCCTCAACGATGCCAATGGCAAGCTGCTGTATGCCAAGCGCCAGGTCGGGCATATCTACCGCAGCCTGATGCACCCTTTTGGGCGACCAACCGTATTGCGTGAGCTCGATGCACTGAACAGCTTCGAGCAACTGGGCGTTCGCGTCCCGCGCATCGTCTTTTGCGGCGCCGAACGCGATGCCGACCACCAATGGCGTGCGCTGCTGGTGAGCGAAGCGCTGGACGGATTTGTCGAACTCGACACCTGGCATGCCGAAGGTGCCCGCGAGCGTTACCCGCAGGTGGTGCATGAGCGCATGCTCAAGGACCTGGCGGACAACCTGGCGCGCATGCACCTGGGGCACTGGCAGCACGGCTGCCTATATGGCAAGCACGTATTCATCAAGGTGATCGGCGAAGGCGAGCAAGCGCGGGTCGAAGTCGCACTGCTGGACCTGGAAAAGTGCCGGCGGCGCATCAGCTGCCAGCGTGCGGCAGGTAACGACCTGCGCCAGCTGCGCCGCCATTCGTCGATCAATGACGCCGAATGGCAAACGCTGCTCTACTTTTACAAGATGGCGTTTGGCAGCGCTGTCAAAGGGTTAGAGTAATGAAACTAGAAATAGCTCGAGCTTTGTTCCTGGTAGCTGGCCTGGCGGTGACCACCGTGGCGGTGGCTGCCTGGGAAGAGCCGAGGCCTACTGTGTTCAGCAAGGCTGAGATGGCCGACCAGTGTGCACTGCCGCGGGAAGCGAAACCGCAGCAGGCACAGGTCGCGCCGGATCAGGACCTGTTGCTGATCCTGTTCGGCCTGCGTCAAGGGTTGCGGCCATTTGGTTGAACCCTGCGTTAGCTAGAAAAGCCAGAGGCCTCGCGATTGCGGGGCCTCCGGCTTTTTTGTGTCTGCCTTTCCGGCAGAAGTCAGCAATGCTGCATGCTATTGGCCTTGAGCATAAGCAGCAGGTAACCGCTAAGCGCGCTGCTCAAGAAGAGAATTCCTAAGCTCATTGGAAGCAGGTGTTCGGCTGACGCGACCAAAGTGCCTGCAAGTCCACCGCCGGCAAATAGCAATGTAGTACTGAAGGACGCTGCTGCCCCTGCCTGCTGCGGATAACGGGCCAACGCCTGCGAAGTCGAGGCGGGTCGTACCATCGTTGTTCCTGCCGTGCATAAAATCATCGGTATCATGAGGCCTGCTACCGATAGCCCTGCTGCCCACTGCCAAATCAATAAAGTGACCCCTGCGGTACCTATAAGCAGGAATCCCGTGCAGATTTGACCCTGCACACTGACGCGATTGTTCAAGAAGGTCGCGGTTGCACCACCGACGACATACGCCAGCCCATAGGCGATGAATACAACGGAAAACTGATACGGCGTGAGGCCAAGTTGATCCATCAGTACCAATGGTGCAATGACGATGAAGGCAAAATGGCAGGCGAACGCGAAAGTGGCCTGCAGGGAATAGGCTATATAGAGCGTGTCACGCAGCATGGGAAGATAGCTTCGAATGCCCGCATTACTGCTGTATAACGCAGGCGTTTCATGCAATAGTGCCCAGGTAAGAAATATGACAAAAGTAGCGATTAAAATAAAAGCCGTAAAGCTGCCTTCCCAGCCGAATAATTGTTGGAGCGCAGCGCCCGCGATGGGTGAAATTGATATGAATAAACCACTTGCACTTGTTATTACGATGCGCATGGTGTTGCGCTGCTTGCCGCTATAGAGGTCCTGTATCAGCGCCTGGCCCAGAACCAGACTTCCACAACCGGCGGCCTGTAGCAACCGGAATGCCATAAAGGTCTCATAGTCAGATGAAAGTAGGCAGCCGGTAGCCCCGGCAATGGATACAGCCAATCCACCGAGTAGCAACCGATTACGACCAATTCGATCTGACAGGGGGCCAATCACCAACTGCGCCACCGCTACGCCAAAGGCGAAGAAACTTACGGAGTAAGCTATTTGCTTTGGTTGTACTTGAAAGGCTTCTGCAAGCGCTGGGAATGAAGGGAGAATGACGTCCAGAGGGAAAACGCCTAGCAGGCATAAAAGAATCAGTAGCAATGGGCGAAGAATGGTGCTTTTTAAGGTTTTGGCCTGGTTCATGCTGGCAGTCCTGCTGCCCTGAATTGAATCGCATAGCGCTCATCTTTAAGTAGCTTGGTGCGTTTAATTGCCTGAAGCGTTATTTTGGAAATTGCGGGTATTCGAAGCTTCCAGTTGGATGTTATGTCGTTGATAATGACTTTCGCAATGGATGGGTGCTTTTTGAAAATTGACTGTAAGAATGGCTCGTCGGGTTGGCAAAAAGCGAGGAGCGCTTTCAGTAAAGTAGGAACTAGATAATCCTTCTGAGAGATTGATAGCTGATGCCAGAGTTGTGCGAAACAGTCTGAGAAAAAAATGGCATGGCGCCCTTCATCATGAAGGTGATCAATCAGCATGTTTGCTACAGGCGTGACAAGTGAATCGCGAGTTAAATTGTACAGTTCGTTGGTTATTATTGTTTCAGAAACAAAGGCGATGCAAAAGCGGGTAATCCCGTTGAGCGCTTGGGGGCTATTTTGTAATAATTGATCAAGGCTATTAATGCGCGCAGAATTTATTCGCTCAAGGCAAAAGTGGTTCGCTACTTGGTCCGCAATTTCTCTAGAAAAAAGCGCGTGATACGCCTCGTCAGCATAAAGTTTTAAAGCATTAAGTTGCACGTCTTTATCAAAGAAATGTTTTAAGTCGCCAGTAATGATGCATTGCACGGTTTCATTGATGTGACCCATTTCAAGTCGTGTCGTGTAGTCCATGAAGTGGATGAGGTGGTAGGCGTGCAGTACTAGCAAATCTTTTTTTGAAAGCTGTTTGGCTGATTCATGGGCCAACGCTGGACTTAACGCCCTAGGAAACCACAGGTCGGGTTCGGACTGTGTAAAATCTTCTACGGAAAAATGGTAGGCATAAGGGCGCGAGCGTACAGCACTCGTGATGTGCCAGCTTTTAAATACAGTACTGCTACGGGTTGTAATTTTTTCCATGCGTGTGTCTCGCGCCAGTACTTTACGATATCAGAGCCCTTAAGGAACGAGGTGTCGCATTTCCGTTGCTATAGCCACATGCGACGAAAAAAAGGACGTGTTCACTTGGGTTGTCGAACATGAGTAGAGGCTCGATGCTCGTTTCGTTTAATGCACCGGTGAGCCAAGTATTCATGCCCCTGTCGGTTGCGGCGAGTTGGAAGGTCTGTGCGGCATGACCAACTTCAATTAGTGCCATTCGATAGGCGCGCGAATGCTCGTATTTCCACCACAATTTGTCGAATCTGGAGCTCAAGAACAATCCAGCGGGTATGCCATTGGCGAAGTGCTGGCCCGATAATAAATCACCCAGGGCACAAGGCAGTGGGCTTCGCCAATGAAGCTCATGTCGCCGTGGGTCGTAGTAATAAATTCCGGCTTCCAGGCTGTCTACGTTGTTTACATATACATAGCCTTCAGTAGCGTTCAGCCCGCCTACTGAGGGGGTGGCGCGGCGTCTTGAGTATTCATTTTCTTCCTCTTTGACGTAATTAATGGTTCTGCTTCCAATAAAGCCTAAGGTATGGTGTAGAATTTCGGCAAGATCAGCTAAGGAAATCGGTATTCGCTGGAAGTCTCTAACGGTTGCTCGGTTTTTGAATGCCTCGTCAACTGCAAATGTACTTCTTGGTATAGGCAGTGAAATGCCGCTTTCGCTGGTGCGGGTATTGTCAGGCTGTATATTCTTGTTTAGTACGGAGTTGCAGTGTTCAAGGTACTGCAGTGCCCACTCCTCCTCGCTTGAAGGGTGATTTTCTATAGGGATGTCTTTAGTTCCGTAATGGAATATTCTTGAGAGTACATCCCAGCCCCAGTCAGAATTGTCGTCAGCATCGTCCATGAAAACTTTGCAGCGTTTCAGGTCGGCGGTTAGGTCGTCATTTAACTCTTTGTGATCTTTCTCGTAAATGAGATGGATTAACCGGTCTGCGTGGTCTCTGGATAACTCGTACTGCTTGTGGTTTTTGAAATCCCAGCAAATCAGGGAGTTATTCATGGCGATAAAGAAGCAATTTTTACTTATCATGCTCCCTCCTTTAACAACTGAAGGGCAGGCCGGCACTGCTCTTCAGTATTCATGGGTTAAGGCTTATTTGGTTTTTTTGACCAAGTGCGCCATGTTCGCCAATTTGGTGCATTCCATCTTAATTGTTTTCATATTGTTCTCTCCATTTTGGTGTCGCGTCATTGCGACGTTTTTGATAATAGCGGTAAGTCCAAGATGTACAAGTCGAAGAGGGTGGCGAAAATTCTGATGGAGTTGTAGGAGTTTTTACCATGACCACTTTAAGGCGCGGATTTGTTTCTCTGTAAGGCGTCTAGAATGCGGGTGCTCTAGCATCTCCATGCTGGCTGTTATCATGCGAATTAGATGCAGGAATTGCTCTGTCTTATCACTGATAACCAGCAAGATCAGGCGTGAATGGATGATGTGAGAGCCTGGGAGCGGTAATTTTTAGATTGTGTTGCGGAGCTGCGCTTTTCTATTGGGGATTTTGTATCTGGCTTTTCGGCCTCTTCGCGGGCGAGCCCGCGAAGAGGACGGATCAGGCTGCCGCAGGCTGCTTTGCCACCGCCTTGTGCGCCAACAAGGTGTAGATACAAGGCAGCACAAACAGGGTAAACAGCGTGCCAATCGACATCCCGGTGGCAATCACCGTACCGATGTCAAAACGGCTCACCGCCCCCGCACCGGTCGCCAGAATCAGCGGCACCATGCCGAACACCATCGCCGCCGTGGTCATCAGCACTGGCCGCAGTCGAATGGCCGCCGCTTCCTCGATGGCCTCACGCACGCTCAAGCCGCGCTCCGCACGCAACTGGTTGGCGAATTCGACGATCAGGATGCCGTGCTTGCTGATCAGCCCGATCAAGGTCACCAGCCCGACCTGGGTGTAGATGTTCATGCTCGAAATACCCAGGAACAGCGGCAGCAGCGCCCCGCAGATCGACAACGGCACCGTTACCAGAATCACCAGCGGGTCGCGGAAACTCTCGAACTGTGCAGCCAACACCAGGAAGATAATTGCCAGCGCCAGGCCAAAGGTGACCCACAGTGCGCTGCCTTCCTGCACGTACTGGCGTGCCACGCCGGCATAGTCGAAGGCGAAGCCTTCCGGGGCCTCTTCGCGGGCGATGTCCTGCACGGTTTTCAGCGCTTCGCCCAGGCTGACCATGGGCACGCCCTGGATGATCGCCGAGTTCAGCTGCTGGAACTGGTTGAGCTGGCGCGGGCGGGCGCGGTCGGTGAGGGTGATCAGGGTCGACAGCGGCAGCATCTGACCCTGGTCATTCTTCACGTAGTAGTTGTTCAGCCAGCCGGGGTTGTCGCGGTACGGCCGTTCGACCTGGGCAATCACCTTGTAGCTGCGGCCTTCGAGGGTGAAGCGGTTGATTTCCGCCTCGCCCAGCAGGGTGGCCAGGGTGCCGCCGAGGGTGTCCATCGATACCCCCATCTGCGCGGCCTTGGCCCTGTCGATGTCCACCACCACTTCGGGCTTGTCGAAGGCCAGGTCGATGTCGAGGAACGCGAACTTGCCGGATGCCTGCGCGCGGGCCTTGATGCGCTGCGCTACGTCCAACAGTGCCGGATAGTCGCCAGCGGTGTTGATCACGAACTGGAACGGCAGGCCCTCGCCGGTGCCGGGCAGGGAGGGCAGGTTGAAACCGAAGATCTGCAAGCCGCCGATTTCCTCAAGTTTGGCCTGCACCAGCGGCAACAGCTCCATCTGCGTGCGCTCGCGTTCGTCCCAGGGTTTGAGCAGGAAGCCGCCGATGCCGGTTTGCACGCCGTTGAACCCGTTGATCTGGAACGATGAGTAGTACTCGGGGAAGGCCTTGAACAAGGGGGTAAATTCGTCGGTGTAGGCGTTGAGGTAATCGAGGTTGGCCGGCTGCGGCGAGCTGCTCATCATGAAAATCACCCCCTGGTCCTCGTTGGGGGCGAGTTCGTTCTGGGTGAACGTGAGCAGCACCGGGATCAGGCACAGGATGATCACGGCAAACACCAGCACCACCGGGCGGCTGTCGAGGGTGGCATGCAGCAGGCGCTGGTAGCGCACCTTCAGGCGTTCGAACAGCACGTCCAGGCGGTGGGCCAGGCCACTGGGGTTCTGCTCCTGGCGAAGCAGCAGGGCGCACATCATCGGCGACAGGGTGAGAGCGACGATGCCAGAGATGATGACCGCCCCGGCCAAGGTCAGGGCGAACTCCTTGAACAAGGCCCCGGTAAGCCCTGTGAGGAAGCCGATCGGTGCATACACGGCAGCCAGGGTGATGGTCATCGACACCACCGGCAGGGCGATTTCGCGGGCGCCCTCAAGGGCCGCATCGAATGGCGATTTGCCTTCGTCCATGTGCCGGTGGATGTTTTCCACCACGACAATGGCGTCGTCCACCACCAGGCCGATGGCCAGCACCATGGCCAGCAGGGTCAGCAGGTTGAGCGAGTAACCCATCATCTGCATGAAGAACAGCACGCCGATCATCGAAAGCGGAATGGTCACCACCGGGATCAACACCGACCGCAAGGCACCGAGGAACAGGAACACCACCACGATGACGATCAGCACCGCCTCGCCAAGTGTCTTGATCACTTCGTCGATCGAGGCCTGGATGAACAGCGTGGCGTCGTAGGCAATCGATACCTTCAACGCCGAAGGTAACTGGCTCTCCAGCTCGGGCATGATGCGTCGCACTTCCTTGATCACGTCCAGCGGGTTGGCAGCGGGGGTGGCCTTGATACCGATGTACACCGACGGGGTGCCGTCGAACGAGCTGACCGTGTCGTAGTTTTCCGCACCCATCTCGACCCGCGCCACATCGCCCAGGAGCACGCGGCTATCACCGTTGGTCTTGACCGGCAGGGCGGCGAACGCCTCGGCCGACTTCAACTCGGTGCTGGCGTTGATGCTGGTGACCACGTATTCGCCCTTTACCTCGCCGGCAGCGGAGAGGAAGTTGTAGCGGCGCACGGCGTTGGTCACATCGGTGGCCGACAGGCCGAAACCGGCCAGTTTCACCGGGTCCAGCCACAGGCGCATGGCAAACACCTGGTTGCCGAGGATCTCCGCTTCGGCCATGCCCGGCAGGGTGGCCAGCTTGGGCTGGATGACCCGCGACAGGTAGTCGGTGATCTGCGGGTTGCTCATCTCCTTGCTGTAGAAACTGACGTACATCAGCGCCGATGCGTCGGCGGCTTCCTTGCTGAGTACCGGGTCTTCGGAGTCCTGTGGCAGTTTGTTGCGCACTTCGTTGGCCTTGGCCAGCAGCTCGGTGAACAACCGGTCGCTGTCGGCGCCGATGCGCGCGTAGATGGAAATGATCGAGAAGTTCTGCCGGCTCACCGAGGTCATGTAGTCGATGCCTTCGGCACTGGCCAGGCTCTGCTGCAACGGCTGAGTGATGTAGCCCTGGATGGTTTCGGCGTTGGCCCCGGGGTAGGCGGTAGTCACCGTGATCAGGGCGTTTTCCATTTGTGGGTACTGGCGGATCTGCAGCTTGTTCCAGGCCTGGAAACCCAGCAGCAGGATCAACAGGCTGACCACACTGGCCAGCACCGGGCGGCGGATGAACGGGTCGGTGAACGCCATGCCTGCCTCCTCAGTCCTTGCCCGGCGCGCCCTGTTCGGGCTTGAGGGCTTTGTCCTGGCCGATGCGGATCGCGGCGCCCGGGGTGAGCTTGAGTTGCCCGGCGGTAACCACCTGCTCCCCGGCTTGCAGGCCCTTGCTGACCACCACCACGCCGTCGCGGCGCTCGCCGGTCTGTACGGTGCGTTGTTCAGCGACTAGCAGGGGTTGGCCCTTGTCGTCGTTTTCCTGCTTGCCGTCCTTGTCCTTCTTCGGCGTGGCGACGTAAACCGAGTTGCCATACAGGGTGTAGGTAATGGCGCTTTCCGGCACCACCACTTGTGGCTGTGGGTTAGGCAGCAGCACCAACAGGCTGGCGAACATGCCCGGCAGCAGTTTGCCGTCGGGGTTGGCCAGGGTGGCGCGCACCAGTAGGTTGCGCGTGGTTTCCTCGACCTTGGGGTTGATGGCGCTGAGGCTGGCGGTGAAGGTCTGGCCGGGGTAGGCGGCTACCTGCACCAGCACCTGCTGGCCCAGGCTCAACTGCGGCAGGGCCTGTTCCGGTACGTTGAAGTCGACGTACAGGCTGGATGTGTCCTGCAGGGTGGCAATCACCGTGCCGGCGGCCAGGTACTGGCCGATGTCCACCTGGCGGATGCCGATGGTGCCGCTGAACGGGGCGTTGATGCTTTTTTTGATCTTCTGCGCCTTGAGTTGCTCGACCACCGCCTGGTTGCGGCGGTACTGAGTGGTAAGGCGGTCGAACTCGCCGCGCGAGATGGCCGAGTCGCCGACCAGCTGGATGCCGCGGCCGAAATCGACCTTGGCCAGGCCCAGGTCGGCCTGGGCGGTGCCAAGCAGGGCGGTTTCCTGGTCATCGTTGAGTTGCAGCAGTAACTGGCCGGCTTTGACCTGCTGCCCCGAGTCGAAGTGCAGGGCTTTGACGATGCCTTCCACCTCCAGGCTCAGCTCCACACCCTGCAGTGCCTTGAGGCTGCCCACGGCGGGTAGGCGCGCTTGCCACTGGCGCTGTTCGGCCAAGGCTGCCGCAACGGTGATGGGCGGCTTGGGGGCAGTGAACACCTGGATCTGCTGGTAGATCGAGAACGCCTTGTAGCCCCCCAGGGCCAGCACCATCAGCAGAACCACGGCCAACATGATGAGCATGCGGCGGCGTAGCATAAGTCCGGTTCCTTGGATTCGGTTGTTATTCGTTTAGACACGACAACGGGCGATCCTGCCCACGTGTGGATGGGGGAAGTATTGACTGTTTTTGGGGGGAGGGGCGTGAAATGCCTTCACTGGCCTCTTCGCGGGCAAGCCCTCTCTCACAGAAACCGCGTAGTCAGCGGATTGTACGGTCCCTGTGGGAGCGGGCTTGCCCGCGAAGAGGCCAGTGAAGGCCGCAGAAAAATCAGACGAGATGCAGGTGGTTGTCCCAGAAACCGGACGGCAGGTTCATCGGCTGCCCGACCAGTTCGGCCTTGCGGCAATCGTAGAACCGGCAACGGCCCTGCCCGGAGGTAACGACAAATCCATCCTTCACCGCGCCAACCCCAGCGCAATCGGGCATCGGTGCATCCAACCGCACCGCACCCGTGTCCAGGTCCCAGACAAACAACCGGTTGGCCCGTGGCGCAGTCAGCGCCACCAGCCGCAGCTCGCTGTGGATCGCGACACTGGCGGTGTACTGGGCCATGGCCTGCAACTGCCGCTCCGGCACCGGGAAGGCCTTGAACGGCTCGCCCGGGCGCTTGATCGCCAACAGCTCGGCCGTTTCATCGGCATCACCCATGAACTGCTGGCAGGCGGCGATGGTGCCATCGCTGCCCACTGCCAGGTGACGCACGCTGTTCATCTGCTGGGCCAGGGTTTCCTTACTCAGCAATGTGCCGTCGCGCTGCATCAGCACAAGGCTCGGTTCCATGGCATTGAGGTTCATCTCCACCCGGCTTTCGGCTTCGGTACGAATGCCGCCGTTGGCCACGATCAGCGTCTCGCCGTCGGGCAACCAGGCGACCTCGTGCGGTCCGATGCCATGGGTCGGGATCTCGCCGGTGTGTACCAGGCGTTCGCCCTCAAAACGGTACACGCCCAGCACGCCACGCCCAGGGTCGGTAGTATCGTTCTCGGTGGCATACAGCCATTCACCCCCTTTGTGCACCACGGCGTGGCCGTAGAAGTGCCGGTTCGGCTGCGAGGTCACGGTTTGCAGCAGGCGCCCGTCGCGCAAGTCGACCAAGTAGCTTTCGGTACCGGGGCGGCGGGCGACGAACAGGGCGATCGGCTGCTCGGGGTGGTGGATGATGGCGTGGCAACGCTGGGCGACCTGGGTGCTGAACACCTGGGTGCCGTCCAGGCGGAAACCCACGGCATAGTGCTTGCCGTCGCCATCGTCACGCGCCGAAAGCAGCAGGGGTTCGCTGCCTTTGTTGCGGAACAGGCTCCAGCCGCCCAAGGTCAGGGCACTGAGCAAAACGCTACCGAGTTTGAGGGCCTGGCGTCGCAGCATGATCAGTCACCGTCGTTGGCATTGAAGCCCAGCTGAATGTTCAACGCCTTGGCCAGGTCGCCTTCGTGCAGGCGATGGACAGCGTTGAGGCTGTCGTAGATCTGGTTCAGGGTTTGCTGGCCAGCGTCGTCCGCCAGCAGCTCGCCCAGCGACTTCTGGTTGTCGGCCAGCAGTTTGAGCGAGGTAGCGTAGGCGGCGTCGATCTTGTCCGCCAGCGCTTTCTGATCGCTGGACAGCAAGCCGCGCAGGCCCTGGTTGTCGACCCCGACCCAGACGGTCTCGGCCGCCTTGAGGGTGGCTTCCAGGCTCTTGAGCGAGGAGTGGCTGCGCCAGGCTTCGGCCTGCAACGGCTGCGGGATGCCCTTGCTCTGGCGGCCCATCGGCGCACCCAGCTTCTTCTTCAGAGTATCCAGGGCGGTGACCTGGGAGCGCAGCAGGTCGGCGATCGCCTCGTGGGAGTCGGCGTAGCGCTGGTTGGGGAACTTGGTCATCTGCGACAGCATGCCGTCGGTGCTGTTCCAGCTCTTGAGGATATCCTCGGCCAGTACCTTCTGGTGTTCACCAATGGCCACCAGCAGCGGGCAGTAGCGGGCTTTCTGCTCGGCAGTGGCAATGTCCGGCTTGCTGTCGAACAGGATGTACTCGTAGGCCGACAGGCCGCGTACCACCACGCTGGCCTTGCCCAGGGAAGCGACGTCTACCGGCTTGTCGCCGTTGACCAGCTGCTCGACCTGGCGGCCGACCAGGTTCTTCTTGTCGGGCCAGAACTGTACCTGCCAGGCGCGGTTGCCTTCGGCCAGTGGGCCGACCAGCAGCGGTTGCAGCTCGGCCCAGGCCTTTTGCGCCTTGAGGAAGTCGGCACGGGCCTTTTCCAGGTCTTCCTTGCCTTCGCAGTAGGCCAGGGCGCTGGCGGCCAGCGTGCGGTCGGCTTCGACCCAGCGGCTGTAAGTGGGCAGGATGACCTGCTTGGCGATGGCAGCGGAGGTGACGGCTTGCGGGTCCTGCGGCGAGCAGGCGCCGAGGGCGAGTGCAGCGAGGCTGGTGAACAACAGTTTGGGTCGGAACATGCCCGGCTCCTTAGCGCGTTTTAAAGTGAATTCAGGAACGCCAGCAGCGCAGTGCGTTGCTCGGCATTGAACGTGAGTACGAAGTTGCGTGCCGCCTCGGCTTCGCCCCCGTGCCAGAGCACGGCTTCCAGCAGGTTACGGGCGCGACCGTCGTGCAGGAACTGGCTGTGGCCGCTGACCGTTTCGCTCAGGCCGATGCCCCACAGGGGCGGGGTACGCCAGTCCTGGCCGTTGGCGGCGAACTCGGTGCGCTCATCGGCCAGGCCTGGGCCCATGTCGTGTAGCAGCAGGTCGCTGTAGGGGCGGATGACCTGGTTTGCCAACTCTGGCTCGGCAGCATCGGCGGCGGTGGTGAACTGCGGTGTATGGCAACCCTGGCAGCCGGCCTGGTAGAACAGGTTCTTGCCTGCCAGCACCTGCGGCGAGCCGACGTCGCGGCGGGCCGGCACCGCCAGGTTGCGGGTGTAGAAGGTGACCAGGCGCAGGATGTTGTCGCTGACTTCCTTTTCGCCATTGGCACCGTCGCCATTGGGCGCGGCGAGGCAGTCGGTTTGTGCCGGGGTGCAATCGTCTTTGGGCTGCAGGGTGCTGGTCAGGCCCATGTCGCCGGCAAAGGCGTGCACGTTCTGCTGGTTGACGTTGGGCTGCCCGGCTTTCCAGCCGAAGCGCCCGACCACGGTCTTGCCCAGGGCGTCGTCCCACACGCGGTTGGCTCGCCCGCGGATGCCGTCGTGGTTGCGGTCATCGGGGTCTTCGTTGGCCAGCAAGTCGGTTTCGGGGATGGCTTCGAGCAGGCCCAGGCCGATCATTGGTGGCGCCACCCGCGCCGAAAAGCGCGTGTCGGGGTGCATGACGCCGTAGCCGAGCTGGCTGATCTGCAGGGTCGGCTTGCGCAGTTCGACCTGATGGCCGTCCTTGAACGACACGGTTTCGCGGGTGTAACTCACCCGTACCTTGCCTTCCGGCGCCACACCGGGGATGGCCATGTCCTGCAGCTGAGTGCCGTACACCGGCTCAGGCACCACGCCCAGGCGCTCGATGACCTTGGCCAGATAGGGCTGGTCGGGGATCGACAGGCGCACCAACATGCCCACCGCGTTGCTATTGCCCGGCTCTGGCGGGTGGCCGCGGCCATCGCGCACATGGCAGTTCTGGCAGGCGTTGGTGTTGAACAGCGGGCCCAAGCCGTCGCGGGCGGTGGTGGTGGAAGGGGCGATCACCCAGGGGTTGCGGAAGAAACTGTTGCCCACGGCGAAGTCCACGCGACGTTCGGCTGCGAGGTTGGCCGAGGGCAGGGAGTAGGCGTTGCGGTCAGTCCGCTGCACGGTTGCCTTGCCGCCCGACAATGCTTCGCCGGGTTCGGCCTGGGTGAAACGCGGGGCGTCGTCACAGGCAGAGAGGGCGAGGACCAGCATCAGCGGGGAGAGTCGGGACAGCGACGAGGACATGCAAAATCCTGGGCGTGGACGAAAAACCGGCGTGCAAGCTTAGCAAAGTGGGGGTGTTTGAATAAGAGCAATTTGCAATTGCTGGATGAAATCGGTGTCAGAGGGCCATAAGCAAAAAAGGCGACCCGAAGGACGCCTCTTTTCAGAACCGCTACCGCAAGATCAGAATTCGTGATCTGCAGTGTCCGGGTTCAGGTTGGCAATACCCAGCTTGCCAGCCGCCTGCTCGATTGCACCGGTCTGCTTGACCAGTGCGGCGATCGCGTCACGCACGATCTGGTTGCCGGCAGCGTTGTCGGCCGCGATCAGCTGGTCGTAGTGCTCGCCTTTGAGGGCGTGGTCGACCATTACCTGGATCTTGGCTTCGGTGGCTTCCAGGTCGGCCTTGAGGGTGGCGTCGGCGGCCGGGTCGACCTTGGCTACCAGCGACGACAGGCTTGGGCCGGTCACCTTGGTACCGTCCGGGCGGATGTACTCGCCCAGGTAGACGTTGCGGATACCCTTGGCGTCGTAGAAGTGCGAGTAGTGGGTGTTGTCGCTGAAGCAGTCCTGCTCGTCTTCCGGCGAGTTGGCTTCCAGCGAAACCTTCATGCGCTCGCCCGCCAGTTCGCCCAGCGACAGGCTGCCCATGCCGAACAGCATCTTGCGCAGGCCGTCGTTGACAGGCTCCGCTTCCAGCTTGGCGCGGTAGTTGTCGGCGACGTTCGGCGCCCAGTTGCCGACCATTTCTTCAAGGTCGGTAACCAGCAGCTGGGTAACGGCTTTCAGGTAGGCACGGCGGCGCTCGTTGTGGCCACCGGTGGCGCCCTGGCCTTCCAGGTAGTCGGATGCCGGGCGGTTGCCAGCGCCTGGGCCGGTGCCGTTCAGGTCCTGGCCCCAGAGCAGGAATTCGATGGCGTGATAGCCCGTGGCAACGTTGGCCTCGGAGCCAGCCAGTTCGTTCAGGCTTGCCAGTTTCTCTGGGGTAATGTCCTTGACGTCGACCTTCTCCTCGCCCACCTGGATCTCGGTGTTGGCGATGATGTTGGCGCCGGCGGCCGGGTTGCCCAGGGCATGCTCGTAGCTCTTGTCGACATAGTCGATCAGGCCTTCGTCCAGGGGCCAGGCGTTCACCTGGCCTTCCCAGTCGTCGATGATGGTGTTGCCGAAGCGGAAGGCTTCGGACTGCAGGTACGGAACGCGCGCGGCGAACCAGGCTTGCTTGGCAGCCTTCAGGGTTTCGTCGTTGGGCTTGGCCAGGAACGCGTCCACTGCGGTCTGCAGGGTTTTGGCGGTGCTCAGCGAGTCGCTGTACACAGCATGAACCATTTCGGCGTAATGCTTGACCACGGCTTTGCCGGCGGCTTCGTCGACAGCCCCGGGCGCGGCAGCGGTGGTGCTGGCGACAGCAGGTGCCTGGGCTTGCGGCGCGGCGGCTTTGTCGCCCTTGCCTTCACCGCAGCCGGCGAGAGCGATGGCAATGGCCAGCAGACTGGCGGAGGCCAGAGGCATTCGAATCATTGTTGGTTTTCCTGCGTCGTGTGGTTGGACCAAGGGGTGGACCGTGCGCCGTGGCACGCGAAACCGCAACATCATGCGAAAGATTTGCATTTGCTGTAAAGAGGCGGCGTGCAATTCATGTAAATGGCGGTAAAGGCGTGTAACCGGGCAGGCGTGCTCAGAACATCGAAACTTGGTGACGCTGCGCCTGCTTCAGGAAACTGGTCAGCTCGCGGGCCGACAGCGGCTTGCTGTAGTGGTAGCCCTGGCCCTCGTGGCAGCCCTGGGCAACGATGTAGGTTTCCTGCTCGGCGGTTTCCACGCCTTCGGCGATCACCTGCATGCCCAGGCTCTTGCCCAGCTGGATGATGGCGCGAACGATGGTGGCGTCGTCATCGTCGTCGAGCAGGTCCTGGACGAAGCTCTTGTCGATCTTGATCTTGTCCAGCGGCAGCGATTTCAGGTAACTGAGCGACGAATAGCCGGTGCCGAAGTCGTCGATGGCAATCAGTGCCCCGGAACGGCGCAGGCTCAGCAGATGCTGGGCAGCGGTGCTGATGTCTTCCATCAGGCCGGTTTCGGTGACTTCCAGCTCCAGGCTGCGCGGCGGCAGGCGATAAGCCTGCAGCAGGTTGTTGACCACCCGTGGCAGCTCGCTGTGGTGCAGCTGTACGGTCGACAGGTTGACCGCCATGCGCAGCTCGCTGAAGCCCTGGTCGTGCCATTCGCGCAGTTGCCGGCAGGCTTGGTCCAGTACCCATTCGCCGATGCTGATGATGCTGCCGTTTTGCTCGGCCAACGGGATGAACTGGTCTGGCGGCACCATCCCCAGCTCCGGGTGCTGCCAGCGCAGCAGCGCCTCCACGCCGACCACGCGGTGGTCGCGGTAGCTGATTTGTGGCTGATAAACCAGGTACAGCTGGTTGCGTTGCAGGGCTTCGCGCAGGTCTTTTTCCAGCTCGCGGCGGCGGCGCATCTCGCTGTCGACGCTGGCGATATAGAACTGGTAGCGGTTGCGCGAACGGGCCTTGGCCAAGGTCATGGTCTGTTCGGCTTTTTGCAGCAGTTTCTCGGTGCTGTCGCCGTCTTCGGGGAACAGGGTAATGCCGATGGTGGCGCGCAGGCGGATCTGCTGGTGGTGGTCGAGGTCGAACGGCACTTCCAGGTCGTCGAGGATGCTTTGCGCCAGTTCGGCTGCCTCGTAGGGCTGCTCGATATTGGCTTGCACCAGGGCAAACTGGTCACCGCCCAGTCGCGCCAGGGCACCCAGCCGGCCACTGTGGGCGCGCAGGCGGTCAGCCAGGGCCAGCAGCAACTGGTCGCCCACCTGGTAGCTGAATTGCTCGTTGATGCCCTTGAAGTCGTCGAGACCCACGCACAACACTGCCACACGGTGCTGCAGGCGACCGCCGTCGACGAGGATCTTGTCCAGTTGCTGCTGCAGTTGCTGGCGGTTGGGCAGGCCGGTGAGGAAATCGTACTGGGCCATGCGTTGCAGGCTGTTTTCGGCCTCGTGACGCAGGTGGGTGTTGCGCTCGATCGAGGCCAGCAACTGGTTGGCGGTGTTGACCCACAGGCCCAGTTCGTTCTTCTCGTGGCCCTTGAGCAGCGGTATCTGGTGTTGACTGGGGCGGTCGGGGTTGATCTGAGTGAGGTGCTCGATGATCTTGGACAGCGGCTTGGTCAGCAGCCAGTGGTATACCAGGTACAGCACCAGGCCCATGGCCAAGGCCCGCAACACGCCGGAAATGAAGATGATTACCGCGTTGATCAGGAAATCTTCGCCGTAGGACGACGTGTCGAGGGTGATGCTGAGGTCGCCGTAGTATTCGCTGTAAGGGCCACGGCCGACCAGTTGTGTGGTGTAGGTGCGTTCCTGGCCGAGGATAAGATCGGTCAGCCAGCGCATGGACATGTCCTGCAGCGGGCGCGACTTTTCGGCTAGCATGGTTTCGTTGGGGTGCCCAATGGAGGCCATACGCACCGATTCGTCCTGGAACAGGCCTTCCATCACCTGCATGCCCATTTCGCGGTCGAGGCTGTACACCGCCTGGGTGGAAGGGTCACGGAACATGTCGAGGATGCGCTGGGCATCGTTGTTAACGGCCTGGCGGGTCTTGTAGGTGTCGTAGACGATTTGCGCACAGCTGAGCACCACGCCGACTGCCAGCGCCGACAGCAGCACGACCCTGAGCAACTTGACCGACAAGCTGTTCCGCAATTCCAGCTTCAATGGGGTTTCCTTAATCCATGCGCATGGCATCATTTTGCCATCAACGATGACGATACACTATCGGCCGATCATGAGCAGTTTATCGGTTGCCTGACCCCGCAACTTGAATGCGCTGTGTCAATCTTCCAGAGGTTTGATGTTAGCGCGCTATGCGGGCTGAGCAAGCAAAACCGTGTTGGCTTTCGTGGGCGCGGGAGGCCGGTATTGGCATAAAAAAACCCGGCACAGGGCCGGGTCTTCATGTTCAGGTCTGAATGACTCAGGCCTTGAAGGTCTTGCCTTCGAACTGTTCGGCAACGAAGGCCCAGTTGACCAGGTTCCAGAACGCCTCGACGTACTTCGGACGCAGGTTGCGGTAGTCGATGTAGTAGGCGTGTTCCCAGACGTCGCAGGTCAGCAGCGGGGTGTCGCCGCTGGTCAGCGGGCAACCGGCGCCGATGGTGCTGGCCAGGGCCAGGGAACCGTCAGCTTTCTTCACCAGCCAGCCCCAGCCGGAACCGAAGGTGCCAACCGAAGTCTTGGTGAACTCTTCCTTGAACTTGTCGAAGGAACCGAAAGCGGCGTTGATGGCGTCAGCCAGGGCACCGGTCGGTTGGCCACCGGCGTTAGGCGCCAGGCAGTTCCAGTAGAAGGTGTGGTTCCAGACTTGAGCGGCGTTGTTGAAGATGCCGCCCGAAGAGGTCTTGACGATCTCTTCCAGGGTCTTGCCTTCGAATTCGGTGCCTGGGACCAGGTTGTTCAGGTTCACGACATAGGTGTTGTGGTGCTTGTCGTGGTGAAACTCCAGGGTTTCCTTGGAGATGTGCGGCTGCAGGGCATCGTGGGCGTACGGCAGCGGCGGCAATTCAAAAGCCATGGTGGATCTCCTGATTCAGGTCTAGTTCGCGGTTTGCGCAGGGCCGATCACGGGCGGCCCTATGTACGTCGGCGAGTTTGTACTCTTTGCGACGCAAGGGCCCGATCATAGCACCAGCCCCGGCGCATAACCACGCAACAAACATAGGGAATAGAGGTTCCAGAGCGGTTGGGGTGTGCCGACCGGTGGTGTTCGGCTTACCCCTTGTGGCGCCTGGCAGATTGAGCGCCGCCCGCGCGGCGCTTCGCGGGGCAAGCCCGCTCCCACATTTGTTGCAACGTGCCGAACCTGTCAGGCAATGGTTGCCTGCCTTGGTGCCGGTCTTGAGGCAGGTGGGGCGGCATCAATGCCCATCTCGAAATCCAGTCATGCCAACAAGGCTGCCAACCATGGCCTCACAGGCATGGCCACGTTGCAACAAATGTGGGAGCGGGCTTGCCCCGCGAAGCGCCGCGCGGGCGGCGCTCGATCTGCCAGGCGCTAGAAATGTTGTGACAAGCCCAGGGTCAGTTGAAGATCAACTGCGCCGCCACCGCGAACATCATCACCGCCACCATCAGGTCGAGCATGCGCCAGGTTGCCGGGCGGGCCAGCCACGGTGCCAGCCAGGCTGCGCCGATGGCCAGGGTGGAGAACCACAGCAGCGAAGCACTGGCCGCGCCCGCCACGTAGGCACCGGGGGCGGTCTGCTGGGCGCCCAGCGAGCCGATCAGCAACACCGTGTCGAGGTACACGTGTGGGTTCAGCAGCGTCACTGCCAGGGCGCTTAGCAGCACTGCGCGGCGTGAGCGCATGCCTTGGCCTTCCTGGTGCTGCAGGCTCTGCCTGGAGCAGGCGCTGCGCAGTGCCTTGGCGCCGTACCAGATCAGGAACACCGCGCCGCCCCAGCGCGCGACCGCCAGCAAGGTTGGGTTGTGCGCCAGTACCGTGGCCAGGCCAAACACACCGGCAGCCACCAGTATGGCGTCACAGACGATGCACAGCGCCGCCACGGGCAAGTGATGTTCCCGGCGCAGGCTCTGGGCGAGGACAAAGGCGTTCTGTGCGCCGATGGCCATGATCAGGCCGAAGGCCACCAGCATGCCGTTGAGATAGCTTTGCCACATGGTGGGGCTCTCCAGAAAGGTCATAAAAGATGCTGGCTATTGTGATGACCGGCGCTGTATAAGAAAAACAAATAAAGCTGATAAGGCATTAGAGAAATCGATGTTCGACTACAAGCTGCTGGCCGCCCTCGCGGCGGTGATCGAACAGGGGGGGTTCGAGCGTGGGGCGCAAGTGCTGGGCTTGTCGCAGTCGGCCATTTCCCAGCGCATCAAGCTGCTGGAGGCACGGGTCGGCCAGCCAGTGCTGGTGCGTGCCACGCCGCCTGGCCCGACCGAGGTAGGCCGCCAGTTGCTCAACCATGTGCAGCAGGTGCGCCTGCTTGAACGTGACTTGCAGCGCCAGGTGCCGGCGCTGGACGAAGAGGGTATGCCGGAGCGCCTGCGTATCGCCCTCAACGCCGACAGCCTGGCCACTTGGTGGGCCGGCGCGGTGGGGGATTTCTGCGCACAGCAGAACGTTTTGACCGACTTGGTGGTAGAAGACCAGGAAGTGGGCCTCAAACGTATGCGTGCCGGCGAAGTGGCGGCCTGCCTGTGTGGCAGTGAGCGCCCGGTAGCGGGGGCACGCAGCCAGCCACTGGGCGCCATGCGCTACCGGGCACTGGCTAGCCCCGGGTTCATGGTGCGGCATTTTCCCAAGGGTTTTGTCGCCAGCCGCCTGGCCCGTACCCCGGCGATCGTGTACGGCCCGGACGACTTCCTGCAGCATCGCTACCTGGCATCGCTGGGCATCGAGGACGGTTTTCTGCATCACCTGTGCCCGTCCTCCGAAGGCTTCCTGCGCATGACCGAGGCCGGCCTGGGCTGGGGGCTGGTGCCCGAATTGCAGGCCCGGGAGCAACTGGCCAGCGGGCAGTTGGTGGAAATCTGCCGCGATACCCCTATCGATGTGCCGCTGTACTGGCATCATTGGCGCAATGGCGGGCAATTGCTCGCGCAACTGACCGACCACCTGCGGTACACCGCACGGCAATGGCTGGTGCCCTTGTAGCCACGGCTGGCGTCAGTTGCATCTGAAATCTGGCAAGACGGAGTCTTACATGCGAATTCTGGTCACCGGCGCGAGCGGCTTCATCGGCGGGCGCTTTGCGCGCTTTGCCCTGGAGCAGGGCCTGGACGTGCGGGTCAGCGGCCGCCGCGCCGAAGGGGTCGAGCACCTGGTCAAGCGCGGCGCCCAGTTCATCCCTGGCGACCTGAGCGATGCCGAGCTGGCCCGTCGCTTGTGCCAGGGCGTCGAGGCCGTGGTGCACTGCGCTGGCGCGGTGGGCAACTGGGGGCGCTACCAGGACTTCTATCAAGGCAACGTGGTGGTTACCGAGAACGTGGTCGAGGGCTGCCTAAAGGAGCATGTAAGGCGCCTGGTGCACCTGTCGTCGCCGTCGATCTATTTCAATGGCCGTTCGCGCCTGGATGTCCGTGAAGACCAGGTACCGCGCCGCTTCCACGACCACTACGGGCAAACCAAGCACCTGGCCGAGCAGAAAGTATTCGGCGCGCAGGAGTTTGGCCTGGAAGTGCTGGCGCTGCGCCCGCGCTTCGTCACGGGCGCCGGTGATGCCAGCATTTTCCCGAAGCTGATGCAGATGCAGCGCAAAGGCCGCGTGGCAATCATCGGCAATGGCCTGAACAAAGTTGACTTCACCAGTGTGCACAACCTTAACGAGGCGCTGCTCAGCGCCTTGTTCGCCGACGATAGGGCGCTGGGCCAGGCCTATAACATCAGCAACGGCCAGCCGCTGCCGCTATGGGATGTAGTCAACTACGTGATGCGCCAGATGCAGCTGCCGCAGGTTACCCGCTACCGTTCCTACGGCCTGGCCTACAGCCTGGCCGCGCTGAACGAGGCGGCCTGCATGCTGTGGCCAGGGCGTCCGCAACCGACCTTGTCGCGCCTGGGGATGCAGGTGATGAGCCGCGATTTCACCCTGGATATCAGCCGCGCCCGGCAGTATCTGGACTACCAGCCCAAGGTCAGCCTGTGGACAGCGCTGGATGAATTCTGTGGCTGGTGGAAGCACCTGCCGCCGGGGCAGTGAAGCCGCAGGGCTGACAATGGTCATCAATGCGCCGCGCTGGCGGTTTATACTCGTGCCTCTTTGCGACTACCGCGGTTGAATGTATCCATGCGTAACCATGCTCACGATGACTACGATGACGTGCCTACCTTGCGGGCGGGCACCGTTGATGATGACGAACTGATGCCGGCGCACGTCGTGCGCAGCCGCCAGAAGGCCGCGCGCGGGCCAAGCACGGCGCCGTTGTGGGCGTTGCTCGGTGCTTCGTTCATCGCCTTGGTAGGCCTGGGTTGGTGGAGCTTCCAGCAGATCTCGTTGATGGAGCAGCAACTGGTGGCGACCCAGGAAAGTTTTGCCCGCATCAGTGAAGAAGCGGCCGGGCGCCTGCAGGCGATCAGCGGCAAGGTGGATGCCAGCGAGTCTGGCGCTACCACCAGCAGCGAGGCATTGAAGCTTCAACTGCGTCAGTTGCAGAAAGGTGTGGCCGGGCAGACCGGTGACCTGGGCAAACGCCTGGAGCAGGTGCTGGCCGATACCCGTGAACAGCAGAAGGCTGTGACCGAGCTGCAAAGCCAGTTGCAGGCGCAGTTGAAGCTGGTGAATGGCGAACTGGCCGCGCTGCGTTCGGGCCAGGTGGATGGGGGCAAGCTGGATGCCCAGCTCAAGGGGTTGAACGAGCAGGTTGCCGCGCTGAAGGCCGCGCAGGTGGATGGCGGCAAGCTGGACGGGCAGCTCAAGAGCCTGGGCAGCGATATAGCGGCGCTGAAGAAGCAGGGGAACCCAAGCGCTGCCATTCAAGGCCTGGAGCAGGACATGCTGGTGCTCAAGAGCCAGATCGACAACCGCCCGGCTGCGGCGGCGTCCGGTGGTGCTTCGGTGCAGGAGTTCGATGCCTTCCGAGCTCAGATGACCCGGAACCTGAATACCTTGCAGAGTCAGATTCAGAACCTGCAACAGCAGATCAACGCCCGGCAGTGACACCGCAGGGGAGGGCGTTGCCCTCCATTCGCGGCACAAGGCCGCAAAGCGGCCCCGGCAATCTCGATTACAACCGAGGGTAATCGATGTACCCCACCGGCCCCCTGCCATAGAAGGTCTCGGGCCGCGCCTCGTTCAGTGGCGCATCCGCCGCCAGCCGCGCCGGCAAATCAGGGTTGGCGATGAACGGCACGCCAAACGCCACAGCATCGGCCTTGCCGCTGGCTAGCGCCGCATTGGCACTGGCTTTGTCAAACCGCTCATTGACGATGTACGGGCCCCCAAACGCTTCCTTGATCAGTGGACCAATGCTGTCATCGGCTTCCTTTTCCCGCGAGCAGATAAAGGCAATGCCACGCTTGCCCAGCTCACGGGCCACGTAGGTAAAGGTTTCGGCGCGGTCGGCATCGCCCATGTCGTGCGCATCGGCACGCGGTGCCAGGTGCACGCCCACGCGGTTCGCGCCCCACACTTCAATGGCCGCATCGGTCACTTCCAGCAGCAGGCGTGCACGGTTTTCCAGTGAGCCGCCATAGCGGTCGGTGCGCTGGTTGGTGCTGCTTTGCAGGAACTGGTCGAGCAGGTAACCGTTGGCGCCGTGGATTTCTACACCATCAAAGCCAGCCGCCTTGGCATTCTCGGCACCGCTGCGGTAGGCCTCGACGATGTCGATGATTTCTTCGGTTTCCAGCGCGCGTGGGGTGGGGTAGTCACTCAACGGGCGCACCAGGCTTACATGCCCCTTGGGCTGGATCGCGCTGGGGGCCACCGGCAGCTCGCCGTTCAGGTAGCTGGGGTGGGAGATACGGCCAACGTGCCACAGTTGCAGGAAGATGCGTCCGCCTGCGGCATGCACAGCCTTGGTGACGTTGTTCCAGCCACGTACCTGCTCATCGTTCCAGATACCGGGGGTATCCGGGTAGCCGACCCCCATGGCACTGACTGACGTCGCCTCGCTGAGGATTAGCCCGGCGCTGGCGCGCTGCACGTAGTATTCGGCCATCAGCGCATTGGGCACGCGGCCTTCGTCGGCACGGCAGCGGGTGAGTGGGGCCATGATGATGCGGTTGGGCAGTTGCAGGTCGCCCAGGGTGATCGGATCGAAAAGCGTGGTCATAGCGGTTACCTGCTTTGTCAAAGTGCTTGGCGCAGTTGTTCGAGGAACGCCTCGATGGTGGCTTCGTCGCGTTTGAAGAAGTGCCATTGGCCGATCTTCTGGCTGCGGATCAGCCCGGCGCGCTGCAAGGTGGCCAGGTGGGCAGAGACGGTCGACTGCGACAGGCCGCAGCGTTGGTCGATCTGCCCGGCACACACACCGTTTTCGGTGCTGTGGTACTGGTCGGGGAACTGCGTTGCCGGGTCTTTCAGCCAGCTGAGGATTTCTCGCCTGACCGGGTGGGCCAGCGCTTTTATGATTTCGTCGAGATCGAGAGGCATGGGTTGAGGCTCGTTGTAGCGGTATATCGCGATGGAGCGAAATGTAAATCGTCCGTTCCCGATATACAAATATGAAGAGGTTCTGAGCTGAGCACAAATCGCTATATCGCGTTATGACGATATAGGGGCGAGCGGTGCTAGACTGCGCGCATGAACTACCTTGCGCACCTGCACCTGGGCGGCCCGGCGCCGCAACAACTGCTTGGCAGCCTGTATGGCGACTTTGTCAAAGGTTCGCTGGAAGGGCGCTTCCCGCCTGCGCTGGAAGCGGCCATACGGTTGCACCGGCATATCGACAGCTACACCGACCAGCACCCGTTGGTGCTGGCTGCACTGGCGCGCTTTGCGCGCGAGCGGCGGCGCTTTGCGGGCATTGTGCTGGATGTGTTTTTTGACCACTGCCTGGCGCGGCATTGGCAGGATTATGCCGAGCAACCGCTGGCGCAGTTCACCGGTGATTTTTATCGGGTGTTGTTGGCGGAGCCCGAGCTGCCGGGGCGGCTGGCACGGATTGCGCCGTTCATGGCGGCGGATGACTGGCTGGGGGCGTATGGCGATTTTGCCACGCTGGAGCAGGTGTTCAACGGCATTGCCCGGAGACTGTCCCGGCCGGAAGGGATGGCCGGTGTGATGGGGGAGCTGGAGCGTTTGTATGAGCCGCTGATGGCGGACTTCCGGGAGTTTTACCCGCAGTTGCAGGCGTTTGCGGCGGCGGGGCGGATGTCTGACAGTTAGTTCTGTATTGGTAGTGCCGGCCTCTTCGCGGGTTTACCCGCGAAAGGGCCAGCACTGGTAGTGCAAATCCTCAGGCAGCCCGCGCTTGCCGCCGTGGCGCCAGCTCGACTTCCTCAACCCCAAACAACGCCAGGTGAATTGCCTGTTGCGCCTGCAACGCCAGCACCGCCCGCTCTTTACCTACACTGCCAATTGGCGCCAGCAGGTGAATGCAAACCTCCCCCCGTGGCTGGGCGAACAGGCGCATCAGGTGTGACACCAAATCGTCATCGCCAATGAACGGCGCAATCGGGTCGATCTGGCCATCGCGCAAGTACTGGATAGCCACCGGCTGCACCGCCACACCCCGGTCGATGGCGCCTGCCAGCAGCCGGCCGTGGAAGGTGCGCAAGGTGCGACCGCTGGTGGTGGTGCCTTCGGGGAAGATCAGCAGCGGCCGGGGCAGGCCCAGTTGCCCGGCGATCTGCTCGCGCAGGCGCTGGCTGTCGCCACCGCCACGTCGAATGAACAGCGTTCCGGCTTTTTCCGCCAGCCAGCCGGCCACCGGCCAGTGACGCACTTCGGCCTTGGACAGGAACGAGAGTGGCAGCAGCATGCCCAGCAAGGGGATGTCGGTCCAGGAAACATGGTTACTCACCCACAGCATCGGCCGCTGCGGCAGTTCGCCCACCACACGTATGTCGAAGGGCAGGGCGGCGACCAGGCGTTTCATGAACAGGCAGGTCCAGCGCTGGCGGCGTTCGATGGGGGCCTTGTAGCCCAAGCGTTCGCCAAGGGCGATCAGGCTGGCCATCAACATGCCCAGCAACAGCACCAGCAGCAGTCGAGCCAGGCGGGCCATTACCCGCAGCTTCGGCATCAGACTGCCGCCTTGAAGTGGCGAGCGTAGCGCGGGCAAAGTTCGTCGCGCTTGAGCAGGATGAACACGTCAGCCACCTGGAAGTCTTCGTCCCAGCACGGCTCGCCGCAAATTTTTGCGCCCAGGCGCATGTAGGCCTTGAGCAACGGTGGCATTTCGGCGATGACGTTACCCGGAAGGGCCAGGTTCGGCAGCGGGTTCTTCGGCTCGGCGCGCAGGTGCTCGGTGCACAGGTAACGGTCACGCAGGCGCTGCATCACGGCATGGGCCTGCACGCCGCCGTCTTGCATGGGGATGCTGGCACAGCCCATCAGGTAGCTGTAGCGGCCCTCGTTGAGCACTTCGGCCAGTTCGCCCCACAGCACGGCAATGGTGCCGCCGTTGCGGTAGTCGGGGGCGACGCAGGTTCGGCCCAGTTCGAGGATAGGCCCTTGCAGCTGCAAAAGACCGTGCAGGCGAAATTCTTCTTCACTGTAGAAGCGGCCCAGGCTGCTGGCGGCCTGGTGGTCGAGCAGACGGGTGGTGGCGACCAGCTCGCCGGTGCTCAGGTCGCGAACACCGATATGGCGGCAATGCACGTCGTAGTCGTCCATGTCCAAACCTTGCTCGGCACCCTTGAGCTTGGCCTTGAATTCTGCGCTGAACACTTTGTAGCGCAGGGCCTGGGCCTCTTGCAGCGCCGTGGCGCCAACCAGGCGTTCGGCTTGCAGACGGCGTTCAGTGCTGTTGTCGCCAGAGAGAGCGATCCGAGTCATTGCGAGTCTCCATAAGCCAGCCATGAAGGGTTGCGGCCGGTCGGCTTTGTTGTGCAAAGTCAGCCTAGGTAGGCGCGGTGTCACCCCTGTGAATCTTTGGTGATGCTTGCGTGACACCCCTAAAACCTCGACCAGAAAGCCCCAGCAAGGAGCCGTCAAATGGCCTGGTTGCAACGTCTGAACGACCCGCTTCGCCAAGCGCTGGCGGGCACCCTGGGCGAAACCTACGCCGCGCTGCTTGAGCGCCTCGGCCCGGTTGCCCCTTTTGAACTGGCGGTGTTGGGCGGGCGTGCGATGGCCACGCCGGGCCTGGCGTTCTTGGTGGGTTACCAGGCAGCCTTGCGCGTGCTATGGCCCAGTGCCCCGCCAAGCCTCGGCGCCCTGTGCGCCACCGAGCGGCGCAGCGTGCGGCCAGCGGACATGCATACGCGGCTCGACAACTTGCGGCTCACGGGCAGCAAGGATTTCGTCACGGCCGGGCTGGATGCCGAGTGGCTACTGGTGGCGGCACGTAGCGAGGAGGCTGGCGCGGCGCCACAGTTGAACCTGGCGGTGGTCTATCCCGGGGAGCCGGGTGTAACGCTGGAGCCGCTACCAGTCCTGCCGTTGATGCCGGAAGTGGGCCATGGCCGGCTGGTGCTGGAGCAAGCCGCATGCGAGTTGCTGGCCGGTGACGGTTGGGATGCCTATGTGAAACCGTTCCGCTCGCTGGAAGACTTGTATGTGCTGGCGGCGTTGACGGCCTGGTTATATGGCGTCGGACAGGAGTGCGCCTGGCCGCAGGGGTTGCGGCTGCAATTGCTTGGGTTGCTGGCCGGGTGTACCGAGGGCAGCCGGCAGTGTGCCGACAGTGTGGGGTGCCATTTGCTGCTGGGTGGGTTGTTTGCGCAGTTCCAGGCGTTGCGGGGGGAGGTTGATGCGGCACTGGCAGCGGGGCCGGCGCATTGGGCGCAGATCTGGCAGCGGGACCAAGGGGTGATGGCGCTGGCGGCGGCGGCCCGGGAGAAGCGGCTGAACAAAGCTTGGGCTGCTGCGGGATTGTCATGAATGCCTGATAGTTTTTCATGAACTTCTGACTCCAGGGGCTGCGCAGCAGCCCCAAATTTGCGAGCCTTGAACCGGATGCTGAAAGGTCTGCTGCTGCTTTTTTGCATGGCTATGGCAACCGCCGAGGCCGAGGACTGGCCTGATCCGCAGTGGCAGACCGACCCTGACACCCTCAACTGGCAAGCCGTCGACACTTACGCCTTCCCCGCCCGCACCCCTGATCGCAGCGGCATCCGCACCGACGCCCTGCTGATCATCCGCGACGGCCGCATCCTCCACGAACGCTATGCCGCCCCCACCACTGCCGCCACCGCACACCTGACCTGGTCGGTCAGCAAAAGCGTGCTCGCCACGCTGATGGGCGTGGCCCAAGGAGAGAGACGCTTCCAGCTGCAAGATCCGGTTACACGCTTCTATCCCGCCATGCGCACCCACCCGGGCGTGCGCATGACCGACCTGCTGCACTGGGCCAGTGGCCTGGACTGGCAGGAAGACTACGAATATGCCCCGCTCAAGTCCTCGGTGGTGGCCATGCTGTATACCCGTGGCCACGAAGACATGGCGGCCTACACGGCAGCACGGGGTGCGACGGCCAGCCCCGGCCAGCGGTTCCTCTATTCCAGTGGCGACAGCAACCTGCTGGCCGCCGCACTGCGCGGCATGCTCGATGCCGGGCAGTACGCCGAATACCCCTGGCACGCATTATTCACCCCGCTGGGTATCGACAGCGCGGTGTGGGAACGTGACCAGGCGGGCACCTACGTGGGCTCTTCCTACCTCTACCTCAGCGCCCGTGACCTGGCCCGTGTCGGCTTGCTGATGCAACGGGAGGGGCGGTGGCAAGGTCGGCAACTGCTACCCAAGGCCTGGGTGGCCTTCAACCGTACACCGTTTGCCCATGCCGAACCTGTCCCCGCAGAGGCCAACCCAGGCGGCCACTGGTGGCTCAACCAGCCGTTGGCCGGCGCTACGCGGCCCTGGCCAAATGCGCCCGCAGACACCTTCGCCGCCCTGGGCCATTGGGGCCAGGCGCTGTACATCTTGCCCACGCAAAAGCTGGTGATCGTGCGCTATGCCGATGACCGGGACGGTGCTTACCAGCATGACGAACTGCTCAAGCGAGTGCTGGCCGCACTGGCCGGGGAGGGGGCATGAAGCGCGTACTGCTACTGGTGGTGCCAGGGCTGGTGTTCTGGGCCTGGTACGAGCGTCAGGCCCTGGCAGACTTCCCCGGTATCCTCTCGGCCTACTCGGCCAAGGAATACTGCTCGTGCCGCTTCGTCATGGGCTTCGAGCAGGCGTATTGCCAAGGCTATGTAAAACAGTGGCTGCCGCTGAGCCTGCTTGAAGAAAACACCCCGCAGCGGCACATCACTGCCGAGGGCCTGGGGCGGCGCAACCAGGCTGTCTGGCTGGGCCCGCGCGAGGGCTGCCGCTTGCTGCCATGAAGGCGGGCGGGTAAGGTTGGCGGCCTGGTTTCACGAGATCTGTCATGTTCAAGCTGCCCCGTCTTTTGCCCGCCCTGCTGCTGGCTTTGTGCCTGCCCGCCCACGCCAATTGGCACCTCGATGGCGAATCGTCGCGCCTGTCTTTCATTACCGGGAAGAACGGTGACACGGCCGAGGTGCATCGCTTTCTGGTGCTGCATGGCAAGGTCGACCGCAAGGGCGCGGCCGGCTTGAGTATCGAGATGGATTCGGTCAGCAGCGGCATCCCGCTGCGTGACGAGCGTATGCGTGACGACCTGTTCGAGGTCGAACGTTTTGCCGAAGCCAAGGTGCAGGCGCAACTGGACCTGCGGCCAATCAACGACCTGGCCAACGGTGCCCAGATCGAACTGCGCCTGCCGCTTACCGTTACCCTGCATGGCCAGTCGCACAGCTACAACGCCCTGCTGCTGGCCACGCGTCTGGATGAGCGACGCTTTCAGGTGGTAACCCTCGAACCCCTGGTGCTATGTGCCGAGGATTTCGGCCTGCTGCCTGGGCTGCAAACCCTGCGCAAGCTCGCCGGGCTCAAGTCCATCAACCCGTCGGTGCCGGTTAGCGCGGTGCTGATCTTTACCGCCCGCTGACATGCCGGGGCCGGTCTTCCCCTGGCGGGATGGTAACCAGTTCGAACTGCTGATCGACGGCCCCGAGTTCTTTCCGCGCATGCTCACGGCGATCGTGCGTGCTGAGTTCCAGGTCGATCTGGAGTTGTATCTGGTCGAGGCTGGCGCGTGTGCCGAAGCCGTGGTCGAGGCGTTGGAACAGGCCGCACGGCGCGGTGTACGGGTGCGCTGCCTGTTCGATGACTATGGCTCGCTGGCGTTCAACAGCACCTTGCGCCAGCGCCTGCTGGAGGCCGGCGTGTACCTGCGTTGGTATAACCGCCTGCGCTGGAAGCGCGGCCTGCGCAACCTGTACCGCGACCACCGCAAACTGCTGCTGGTGGATGAACGCTGGGCAGTGGTGGGCGGCACGGGCGTTACCGACGAGTTCTGGACGCCGGGCGATGCGACCAGCGAATGGCATGAGGTGATGGTGCAGATCCAGGGGCCGGTGGTTACCGACTGGCAACTGCTGTTTGACCGCCAGTGGTCCGCCAACAACCGCCGCACCGCCTGGCGCCCCGCCGAGGGCTTTGGCTTGCCGCGCCTGCCCAAACTGCCTGCGCATGGGCAAGGCATGGGGCGAGTGGCCTATGCCGACGCCCGCCAGCACCAGGACATTCTGCATTCGTTGGTGCGGGCGCTGAACAGTGGCAAGCAGCGGGTATGGCTGGCCACACCTTACTTTCTGCCGACCTGGAGCGTGCGCCGTTCGTTACGCCGTGCTGCCAGCAAAGGGCTTGATGTGCGCCTGTTGCTGACCGGCCCACGTACGGACCACCCGTCGGTACGCTACGCCGGGCACCGCTACTACCCACGGCTGCTGCGTGCCGGGGTGCGGATTTTCGAGTACCAGCCGTGCTTCCTGCACCTGAAGATGGCCGTGGTAGATGACTGGGTCAGCGTCGGTTCGTGCAACTTCGACCACTGGAACCTGCGCTTCAACCTTGAAGCCAACATCGAGGCGCTGGACCCGCCACTGACGGCGGCTGTGGTGGCCAGCTTCGAGCGTGACTTTGCCTTGAGCGAGGAAGTCGACCTCGACCACTGGCATGCCCGGCCGCTGTGGCGCAGGGTGAAGCAGCGGATCTGGGGATGGATCGACCGGCTGGTGGTCAACTTGCTCGACCGCCGTGACTGACAGGGGCTATCGTGCAGTATCTGTTAACCGAAGGAGTGGGTGCGATGACGGCGAAGAAGATCCTGATGCTGGTGGGCGATTACGTCGAGGACTACGAGGCGATGGTGCCGTTCCAGGCCTTGAGCATGGTCGGCCACACGGTGCATGCGGTGTGCCCGGAAAAACTGGCGGGGCAGACGGTACGCACCGCTATTCATGATTTTGAGGGTGAGCAGACCTACAGCGAAAAGCCGGGGCACAACTTTGCCCTGAATTATGACTTCGTGCGCGTGCGGGCCGAGCGTTATGACGCGCTGTTGATCCCCGGGGGCCGTGCGCCAGAGTACCTGCGCCTGGATGAAAAAGTGCTGGAGCTGGTGCGGGCGTTCGACCAGGCCGGCAAGCCGATTGCGGCGGTGTGCCATGGCGCCCAATTGCTGGCGGCGGCGGGTGTGCTGGAAGGGCGTGAATGCAGCGCGTACCCGGCGTGTGCGCCGGAAGTGCGGTTGGCGGGTGGGACGTTCATTGATATAGCGGTGGACCAGGCCCATGTGGATGGCAATCTGGTGACGGCACCGGCATGGCCAGCGCACCCTGCGTGGCTGGCTGCCTTCCTCAAGGTGTTAGGTACTCGTATTGCCTGACCGGGCCTCTTCGCGGGCTTGCCCGCGAAGAGGCCGGTACAGGCTTAGGCAACCTGCTCAACCCAGTCATTGAGGTTGTAGTAGTTGGTCACCCGGGCAATCTTGCCGCAGTGGATATAGAAGAAAGCCCCCGCCGACAGCACATAGGTCTGCCCGTTGGCCGCTGGCAGTCCTTCGTCATCGGCCAGGTATTCACCGTGTACCGTGAACTCTGCCGCCGCACGGCTGCCATCGGCGTTCTGCATCACCACGATGTCGGCCAGGCGCTCGCGGTAGCAGCGGTTCATCTTGTCCATGAACGCGGCAAACCGGGCCTTGCCCATCTGCCGCTCGCCCTGGTTGATGTCGTGGATCACATCCTCGCTCAGTAGTGCCAGAAAGCCCTGCAGGTCACCGGCGTTGAAGGCGGCGTAGTAAGCATTTACCAGTTCGGTAGCGGTCATGGAACAATACCTGTCGTGTAGGGAAAAGGCCGGTCGTCGCCCCGGATGATAGGGTTTCCCCTCAAGCCCGGCTTAGCCGAGCGCGTCATCCACATCGACAAAACGACCGCCAAGCATGGAAATACGCCTGTTGCACGGCGCCGCTATCGCGCCTTACATCGATGACCTTGCTCGCCTGCGCCTTAGCGTGTTTCGCGAGTTCCCCTACCTTTACGACGGCACTCCGGAATACGAGGCCGACCACCTCGCTACCTATGCCCGCTCCGGGCGCAGCCTGGCGGTGCTGGCACTGGACAACGGCAAGGTGGTTGGCGCCTCCACCGGCTTGCCATTGGTGGATGTAGCCCCCGAGTTCCAGCAGCCGTTCCTGGCCCAAGGGCGTGACCCGGCCAGCGTGTACTACTTCGGTGGGTCGCTGGTACTGCCGGAATACCGTGGTCAGGGCCTGGGGGTGCGCTTCTTCATCGAACGTGAATCTTACGCGCACAAGCTGGCCGAATTTGATTACTGCGCATTCTGTGCAGTCGAGCGGCCAGGCGTGCATCCGAGACGGCCTGCAGACTACAAACCATTGCACGGCTTCTGGCGTAACCGTGGTTTTCTGCACGACCCATCGTTGCGCACAAGCTTTGCCTGGCGAGACCTGGATGAGACGCAAAGCACCGACAAACTGATGTCCTACTGGCTCAAGGAGCTGCCGATTTGAGCAGCGTGGCGGCCTGTACCTAGAGTCCTGTGGAAACAACGACGGCCCCTTCGCGGGCTTGCCCGCTCCCACAGGTATCGCCTAGCCCTGAGGCCTGCGCTGTCCCTGTGGGAGTGGGCAAGCCCGCGAAGGGGCCGCCGCAGTTACATCAGGCTTACTTCACTTCGACTGCCAGGCTCTGGGCAATCTTGCTCTGCCACAGGGCAGGGCCAGTGATGTGTACCGACTCACCGTTGCTGTCTACGGCAACGGTCACCGGCATGTCCTTGACCTCGAACTCGTAGATCGCTTCCATGCCCAGCTCGGCGAAGGCCAGGACCTTCGACTTGCGGATGGCCTGGGCCACCAGGTAGGCAGCGCCACCCACGGCCATCAGGTAGACGGCTTTGTTATCCTTGATCGCTTCGATGGCGGTCGGGCCACGCTCGGACTTGCCGATCATGCCCAGCAGGCCGGTTTGCTCAAGGATCTGGCGGGTGAACTTGTCCATGCGGGTAGCGGTGGTCGGGCCGGCTGGGCCTACCACTTCGTCACCGACCGGGTCGACCGGGCCTACGTAGTAGATGAAGCGGCCTTTCAGGTCTACTGGCAGCTCTTCGCCACGGTTGAGCATCTCGACCATGCGCTTGTGCGCAGCATCGCGGCCGGTCAGCATCTTGCCGTTGAGCAGGATGGTCTCGCCCGGCTTCCAGCTGGCGACTTCTTCCGGGGTGATGTCGTCGAGGTTGACGCGACGGGCGCTCGGGCCGGCTTCCCAGACGATTTCCGGGTAAGCGTCCAGCGACGGTGCTTCCAGCTCGGCCGGGCCGGAGCCATCGAGCACGAAATGGGCGTGGCGGGTAGCGGCGCAGTTGGGGATCATGCACACCGGCAGCGAGGCGGCGTGAGTCGGGTAATCCATGATCTTGACGTCGAGCACGGTGGTCAGGCCACCCAGGCCCTGGGCGCCGATGCCCAGTTGGTTGACCTTCTCGAACAGCTCCAGACGGATTTCTTCGAGGCGGTTCTGCGGGCCACGGGCTTTCAGCTCATGGATGTCGATGGACTCCATCAACACTTCCTTGGCCATGACGGCGGCTTTCTCGGCGGTACCGCCGATGCCGATGCCGAGCATGCCAGGCGGGCACCAGCCAGCGCCCATGGTCGGGACGGTTTTCAGTACCCAGTCGACGATCGAGTCGGACGGGTTGAGCATGGCCATCTTCGACTTGTTCTCGGAACCACCGCCTTTGGCAGCCACGTCCACTTCCACTTTGTCGCCAGGGACGATCGAGTAGTGGATGACCGCTGGGGTGTTGTCCTTGGTGTTCTTGCGGGCACCGGCCGGGTCGGCCAGGATCGAAGCGCGCAGGACGTTTTCCGGCAGGTTGTAGGCGCGACGCACACCTTCGTTGATCATGTCGTCGACGCTCAGGGTAGCGCCGTCCCAGCGCACGTCCATGCCCACGCGCACGAACACGGTGACGATACCGGTGTCCTGGCAGATCGGGCGGTGGCCGGTGGCGCACATGCGCGAGTTGATCAGGATCTGGGCGATGGAATCGCGAGCAGCGGGCGACTCTTCACGCAGGTAGGCCTCGTGCATGGCCTGGATGAAATCGACGGGGTGGTAGTACGAAATGAATTGCAGGGCGTCGGCGACGCTCTGAATCAGGTCGTCTTGCTTGATCACGGTCATGCAGCGCGCTCCTCTTAAAGACGGGAACATTCATTAAGGCGCTCGACGGTGCCGACCAGCGTGTCGAAGCGCCTTGCAAGGCGCCGGCAGGTCAGGCCGACGGAAAAAGGCGCGGCAGTATAGCGCGCATCCGTGCCGGGCACACCTGCGGCCGGTCTGGACCATGGTCGGCAGTGGTTGGGCATCCTTTTTGCTGCCATTGCGCGCTTGGCTTACAGTGGACTGTGATTTGTGGAGAACGACCAACCATGCCCGAACTTTGCGTGGGCGAGCGCCGCTGGGCGGTGCCAACCGGCAGCAACCTGCTCGATGCCTTGAACGATGCCGGGCTCAACGTGCCTTACAGCTGCCGCGCCGGCAGTTGCCATGCCTGCCTGGTGCATTGCCTGGCCGGGCAACCGCTGGATGCCTTGCCCGAGGCCCTGGCGCTGGACAAGCATGCCCTGGGCTGGCGCCTGGCCTGCCAGTGCCGGGTGGTCGAAGACCTGCAAGTAGCGTTGTTCGACCCGCAGCGCGATGGCGTGCCGGCCCATGTCTGTGCGTTGGACTGGTTCGGTGATGTATTGCGCGTGCGGCTGCGGCCTGAGCGGGCGGTGCGTTACCAGGCGGGGCAGCATGTGGTGTTATGGAATGGTTCGGTGGCGCGGCCGTATTCGCTGGCCAGTCTGCCGGGGGAAGAGGACTTTCTGGAGTTCCACATCGATTGCCAGCGCCCTGGCGCTTTCTGCGACAAGGCCCGTGGCTTGCGGCTGGGTGATGTGCTGCGCCTGGGTGAGTTCAGAGGCGGTGCGTTGCATTACGATCCGGACTGGCAGGATCGGCCTCTATGGCTGCTGGCTGCGGGCACCGGGCTTGCGCCGTTGTGGGGCATCCTGCGCGAGGCGGTGCGGCAGGGGCATCGCGGCGAGATTCGGGTGCTGCATGTGGCGGGGGACAGCGCCGGGCATTATCTGGCTGGGCCGTTGAAGGAAATGGCAGGTGTGACTGTCGGGTTGGTATTGGCGGAGCAGATGGAGGAGGCGCTGGCGGGGTTACGGCCGACGTCACGGCAGACGGTGGTACTGGTGTGTGGGGCACCGGGGAGTGTCGAGCGGTTTGCCCGGCGGCTGTTCATTGCCGGGGTGCCGCGGGGGCAGGTGTTTGCCGATGTATTTGTCGAGCATGCCTGAGGCATGTGTTGATTGTACCGGCCTCATCGCGATCTTCGGTCGCTCCTACAGAGAATTGCGATCCCCTGTAGGAGCGACCGAAGGTCGCGATGAGGCCGTCAAGCGGACCCCGAGGGCTATCAGCCGACCAGCGGGTCACCAACGTGCAGGATCTTCATGCCGTTGGTGCCACCGATGGTGTGGTAGCTGTCACCCTTGGTCAGGATCACCCAGTCACCTTGCTCCACCAAGCCACGCTTGAGCAGTTCGTCGACTGCGGCCTGGCTCACCTTGTCGGCCGGCAGCGAAGCCGGGTCGAAGGCGATCGGGTACACGCCACGGAACATGTTGGCGCGTGCCTGGGTGGCGCGGTGCGGCGACAGGGCGAAGATCGGCACGTGCGAACGCAGGCGCGACATGATCAGCGGGGTGTAGCCGCTTTCGGTCAGGGCGATGATCGCCTTCACGCCCGGGAAGTGGTTGGCGGTGTACATGGCCGCCAGGGCGATGCTTTCGTCGCAACGCTCGAAGGTGGTGTGCAGGCGGTGGCTGGACTTCTGGCTCGTCGGGTGCTTTTCAGCGCCCAGGCAGATGCGGGCCATGGCCTGAACGGCTTCGATCGGGTACGAACCTGCAGCACTTTCAGCCGACAGCATCACCGCGTCGGTATTGTCCAGCACGGCGTTGGCCACGTCGGACACTTCGGCACGGGTCGGCATCGGGTTCTGGATCATCGACTCCATCATCTGGGTCGCCACGATCACCGCTTTGTTGTTGCGGCGGGCGTGCTGGATGATCTTCTTCTGGATCGCGATCAGCTCGGCATCGCCGATTTCCACGCCCAGGTCGCCACGGGCAACCATCACCGCGTCGGAGGCGGCGATCAGCTTGTCGAGGGTCTCGTCGTCGGCAACCGCTTCGGCGCGTTCGATCTTGGCCACCAGCCAGGCGCTGCCACCGGCTTCGTCACGCAGCTTGCGCGCGTATTCCATGTCGCTGGCGTCACGCGGGAAGGACACGGCCAGGTAGTCCAGGTCCATTTCCGCCGCCAGCTTGATGTCGGCCTTGTCTTTTTCGGTCAGGGCCGGAGCAGTCAGGCCGCCACCTTTGCGGTTGATGCCTTTGTGGTCCGACAGTGGGCCACCGATGATCACCACGCAGTGCAGGGCATCTGCAGTGGCGGTTTCGACGCGCATGACCACGCGGCCATCGTCCAGCAGCAGTTCGTCACCGACGCCGCAGTCCTTGACCAGGTCGGGGTAGTCGATACCGACGATGTCCTGGTTGCCTTCGGTCAGCGGGTGGGCGGTAGAGAAGGTGAACTTGTCACCGATCTTCAATTCGATGCGCTTGTTGGCGAACTTGGCGATGCGGATCTTCGGACCCTGCAGGTCGCCCAGCAATGCTACATGGCGGCCGTTCTTGGCGGCGATGTCACGGATCAGGCGCGCGCGGGCCTTGTGCTCGTCCGGAGTGCCGTGGGAGAAGTTCAGACGTGCCACGTCCAGGCCGGCGAGGATCAGCTGTTCGATCACTTCCGGCGAGTTGCTGGCGGGGCCAAGGGTGGCGACGATTTTGGTACGGCGGATGCTCATGCACAGACTCCTATAGTGAAGCGCAGCGAAAGGCTACTCCTGAATCTCGTTGTAGTCATTGTTCCGTTGCACTACCTGCGACCAAGGCAGGGTGGCATTTGAACGGGCAGGGTATGCTTGCAAAACGCTGTGAAGATTTGTTGGCGTTGGCCGATAAACAGGCATCAAAGGAGATCCCCATGCGAGCCCTGATCGTTTTAGCCCTGGCCGCCAGCGTCGTCGGCTGTACCCGCTGGTCCATGGACCACCACCTGAACAATGCCTACCGTGCCTACGACCGTGGCGATTGCGCCCGGGTCATGCTGGAACTGTCGCAGGTCGACCGCACCAGCCGTGCGCGGCCATTCATCCACCCTGAGGTGTCGCTGCTACGCGGCCAATGCCTGGAGCGCCAGGCGCTTTATGTGGATGCCGCGCAGACCTATCAGTACCTGATCCAGCAGTATCCAGGCAACGAGTATGCCTATCGCGCCCAGGCCCGCCTGCAGACGCTGGAGAAACTGGGCCATTTGCGCGGCGGTGAAACAGCGGTGGCCAAGCCGGTGACTACCGTACCTTGGCGCTAACACCAAGGTGTGGTTTATTTCACGAGATTTGCAGCGCGTGCTGCGCTAATCTGTAACTCAGCTGTTACAACAACCGCCAGTTCCTTGTATTCCTGGCATCAGGTACGGAATACACTTGCGATCATGTTCAACAAGCGCCACATCGAACGCCATCAGCTGCCTTGTGTCCTCAAGGTGTTCAACCGGTTTACCAACCAGGAAATCGGCCAGCTAGGCAATGCCTCCGAAGATGGCTTGATGGTCATCAGCCAGCTGCCCGTGCTGGTCGGGCCGGATTACGAGCTGCAACTGCGCATGCCGTTGGGCGGCGGGGGGCATCAGTTCGTCAACCTCACCGCCAGTTGCCTGTGGTGCCGCGAAGACCAGACGCCCGGGCACTATGATTCGGGCTTCATGCTGCTGCAGGCACCGCGCGAATACGACGAGTTCGTGCATTCGTTGCGTGATTACTTCAGTTTCCACCCCGCCAACGCTTCTGTCTGAGGCTGCGCTAGAATCGGGTCGACCTCGATACAGGACGAACCCGTGACCTCCAGCATTTTCTGGCACGACTACGAAACCACCGGCATCAACCCGCGCTGCGACCGCCCACTGCAGGTGGCCGGTGTGCGCACTGACTTTGACCTCAACGAGATTGACGAGCCGATCAGCCTTTATTGCCGGCCCTCTGACGATATCCTGCCGCATCCGGCCGCTTGCCTGGTGACCGGCATCACGCCACAGCTGCTGGCCGAGCAGGGGTTGTGCGAAGCCGAGTTCATGACCCGGGTGCATGCACAGCTGGCTCAACCGGGCACCTGTGGTGCCGGCTACAACACCCTGCGCTTTGACGATGAAGTGACCCGCTACAGTCTATACCGCAACTTTTTCGACCCTTATGCCCGTGAGTGGCAGGGCGGCAACAGCCGCTGGGACCTGATCGATATCGTGCGTACCGCCTATGCCTTGCGCCCGGACGGTATTGAATGGCCGCAGCAGGACGGCCGTACCAGCCTGCGCCTGGAGCTGCTGAGCAAGGCCAATGGCATTGATCACGGGCATGCCCACGAAGCGCTTTCCGACGTACGGGCAACCATTGCCCTGGCCCGCCTGATTCGGCAAAAGCAGCCAAAATTGTATGACTGGCTGTTCCAGTTACGCAGTAAGCATAAAGTGATGGAGCACATCCGTTTGTTACAGCCGCTGGTGCATATATCCGGGCGCTTTTCGGCGGCGCGTAGTTACCTGGGTGTCGTATTGCCACTGGCCTGGCACCCGCGTAATCGCAATGCACTGATTGTGTGCGACCTGCATCAGGAAACCCTACCGTTACTACGGGAAAGTGCTGAAGTTTTGCGCCAGCGTTTGTACACCCGGCATGATGAATTGGCCGAGGGGGAATTACCGGTACCGCTCAAATTGGTGCAGATCAATCGCTGCCCGGTACTGGCGCCGTTGTCGGTATTGCGCCCGGTCGATCAACAGCGATTGGGCCTGGACTTGACGTTGTTACAATTGCGCGGTGAAGAGTTGGCCAATCAACAGGCGCAATGGCAAGACAAGCTGGAGCACATCTATGGCAAGGATGAGTTTGCCCCGAGTGAGGACCCGGAACAGCAATTGTACGAGGGTTTTATTGACGACCGTGACCGGCGCTTATGCGAGCAAGTTCGTGCGCTGGAACCGGCGCAGTTGAGCCATGGGCACTGGATGTTCGATGACCCGCGCTTACCCGAACTGCTGTTCCGTTACCGGGCGCGTAACTTCCCCGACACCTTGAACAGCGAAGAACGCCAGCGCTGGCATGGCTTCTGCCAGCAGCGCCTGAGCGACCCGCGATGGGGGGCACCGAACACGCTGGGTGACTTTGAGCAGGCACGCCAGCAAGCCTGGGAGGGCGCGGACGAAGCGGGCCGGCGTGTGCTGGAGGCTTGGCAAGTGCATGCCCGGCAATTGCAGGCACAATTTGCAGTTGGCTGATCACCAGACAAACAAAAACGCCGGCGATGTGCCGGCGTTTTTGTTGCGATAAGCAAAAGGCGTAGATGGACAATCAGTCCAGCAGGGTCGCCCAGCTTTCAACCACATCGCCACCCCAAGTGGCTTTCCACTCTTTCAGGGTTTTGTGGTTGCCGCCTTTGGTTTCGATCACTTCACCGTTGTGCGGGTTTTTGTATTGCTTGACCTTGCGTGCACGCTTGGTGGCAACAGCCTTGACCGCACCACGAGGTGCCTTGCTCAGTTTCGACTCTGGGTCGAGCAGGGCAATCACGTCGCGCAGCGACTTGGAGTACTCGCCCATCAGTGCACGCAGTTTGCCTTCGAACTCCAGTTCTTTCTTCAGCTTGTCATCCTGCGACAGGTTGGCCAGGCGGGCCTGAAGTTCCTTGATGGCTTCTTCGGTGGCGCGGTACTCGTTGATCAGGGACATGGAGTGTTCCTTAATGCGTGTTCAGAAATGTGTGGGGCAATAATAGACAGGCGATAGTCGCAAGTAAACATGCTATTGGACAATTAACTGTTAATTAAGCTGTGACAACATTTCTCCACGTGAACAAAAATTTACATAAAGGCCCGCTATTTCGTCATGTCTGTCAGTCAAAGCGCGCTGCTGCGTTTGCAGGCCAGCATTGACCCACGCGGCTGCGATCAATACTGCGTTTTTTCTGTCGGGCCGCTAGAATAGGCGCCTTTGCGAAGTTCTGGAGTCTCATTCATGCGCACCTATCGTCTGGTGATCGCCTGCCCCGACCGCGTAGGCATCGTGGCGAAAGTCAGTAATTTCCTGGCCTTGTACAATGGCTGGATCAACGAGGCCAGCCACCACTCTGATGAGCACAGCGGCTGGTTCTTCATGCGCCATGAAATCCGCGCCGAATCGCTGCCGTTCGGTATCGAAGCCTTCCGCGAGGCGTTTGCGCCAATTGCCGAAGAGTTCTCCATGACCTGGCGCATTACCGACTCGGCGCAGAAAAAGCGCGTGGTGCTGATGGCCAGCCGCGAGTCGCACTGCCTGGCCGACCTGCTGCATCGCTGGCATACAGACGAACTGGACTGCGAGATCCCCTGCGTGATCTCCAACCACAACGACCTGCGCAGCATGGTCGAGTGGCACGGTATTCCGTTCTTCCATGTACCGGTCGACCCCAAGGACAAGGCCCCGGCCTTTGCCGAAGTGTCGCGCCTGGTCAATGAGCATGCCGCTGACGTGGTAGTGCTGGCCCGCTATATGCAAATCCTGCCGCCGCAACTGTGCCAGGACTATGCCGAGAAGGTGATCAACATTCACCACAGCTTCCTGCCGTCGTTCGTCGGTGCCAAGCCTTACCATCAGGCCGCTCTGCGTGGCGTGAAGCTGATCGGTGCGACCTGCCACTACGTTACCGAAGAGCTGGACGCCGGCCCGATCATCGAGCAGGACGTGGTACGCGTCAGCCATGCCGACAGCATCGAAGACATGGTCCGCTTTGGCCGCGATGTCGAAAAGATGGTGCTGGCCCGAGGCCTGCGTTATCACCTGGAAGACCGGGTGCTGGTGCATGGCAACAAGACCGTGGTGTTTGACTGACACTGGCTGGTTGGCTCTGAGACTCTGGGGCGCAAAGCGCCCCCGGGAATCCTGAAAGGAATACCCATGGCCAAGCAACGTAACACCCCCACTGCTTCACCCCCGCCTACCCTCGGCGAAGGCTGCCTGGCCCGCTACGACCCCGAAGCCCTGGATGACACTGACGGCACCGACTTCCCTGGCGCCGCCGAACTCTGGCAGCAGCTCAACCCGCCTGACGTCGCCAGCGCTCCAGCAACGGACGCGCAAGCAGGCACACGAACACCGGCCCACCCGCCAGCAGATAAAAGTAGTAAGTAACCGCCCGCCAAATCAGGATCGCCGCCGCTGCGGTCGAACTGCCCACCAAGGGCGTCAGCAGGCTGGCTGAAGTCAACTCGGCGGCCCCCGCCCCTCCAGGCAACAGGCTGAACTGGCCAGCACTGAGCGATAGCATCTGCACCAGAAAGCTGGGGATCCACGCCAAGTCCACACCCAGCCCTCTCAATACCAGGTACAGCACGCTGTAGCGCAGGCCCCAGTGGACGCAGGTCAGGGTGAATACCAGGCTCAGGGTGCGTTTGGGCAGGCGCCAGGTCTGTGCCAGTGCATCGATGAAGTGCAGCAGTTTGCGTGCCCAGCGGCGCTGGCGCGGCTGAGCTACGCCCAAGTGCTGCAGCAGCCTGCCGTTCATGCGCATTACCGTACGCCGGTAGCGCAACAGCCGGATCACTCCGGCCAGTGCTGCGCATAGCAGCAGTGCGCTGCCCAGCAGCATGCTTTCCTGGCTGCGGCCCAGGCTGTGGAACAAGGCGTAGCCGGCTATCGCGAGCATTGCGCAGAAGAAGAACGCCAGATCGTTCAGCTGGTCCATGGCGAACACGGCGCCGCTGCGCGCCGGGCCGATGCGGTGACGCGCCAGCAGCGCCATCAGGGTCAATGGCCCGCCACTGCCACCTGGGGTCGTGCAGATGGCAAACTCCGTGGCCATGACCACGCCGAGGCTGCGTGCATGGCTTAACTGTTTTGCCTGCTCACCCAGCAACAAGCGCAAGCGCAGCGTGTTGATGACCCAGCACGACAGAATCATGCCAAGCAATATGAGCAGCAGTTGCGGGTCGAACCGGCTTAGTCTGGGAAGCAGTTGGCTACCTCCCAACAGCGCTGGCACCAGTGCTGCGCCCAACAATGCCAGCATCAGCAAGGCCCAGCGGTTCATGCTGCCACCTGGCGCTCCAGCCAGGCCGATTTGGTCAGCGGTTCGCGGCCATCCTTCAGCAGTTGTTCCAGTGTTCGCAGCCAATAGTCGCGGGACGAGCGATGGCGCATGTCTACCGGGTGCAGCCCCAGGCGTAATGTGGTCGCGCCTTTCCAGCGACGGCATTGCCAGTCGCACAGCACGCGGGACAACGTGCGACGCCATGCACTGCGGGCGCTCCAGACAAGGCCAGGCGCATCGATAGGGATGAAGTCAGGCAAACGGTACAGGTGCTGTGGTGTGCTGGTGTACTTCAGCGGCAGGCGACGCAAGGCTTGCCGAGTGCCTTGGCTCATGAGCCAGGCCGGTGCGACAAACCCTGCCACAGGCCAACCTTGGCCCTCGAACAATGCCAGGCCATCCTGAAGGCGGGTAAGTGCTTCGGCTTCATCAAGGCTGTAGAACTCGCCTTCATGGGTATAGATGCGCCGCATGAAGTAGTCGATGGGGCTGCGCGGTGGCGGCCCTTCGTCCGCATGGGCGTAGCCGTGCAGCGCCAGTTCGTCCCCGTTGGCCAAGCGTTTGTCCAGCAGACGGCAGAACGAGGGCGCCAGTTGCAGCGGATTGCGCCGATGGAAGTCCGGGACCACCAGCCATGTCATGGGTACGTTGCCCAGCGCGTCGACGGCCTCTACGAATGGCTGGTAGTCCGGCCAGGTTTCCGGGGCTACATCATGCAGTACCAGCATGAGGTAGCGGTGGCTGGAGGAAGGCTCAGGCATGGGCACGCACCTGTGGCTGATAACCGAGCACGGCCTGGTAGTGCTGGAGCAGCCCCGCGACCACGTTATCCCACGAGTAATGCTGTTCTACATGCAGACGGGCCTGCGCACCCAGCGTGCCTACGCCAGCCTCGAACGCTTCGCGCACAGCGGTTGCCATGGCGCGGCCATCGTTGGCGCGGCACAGAAGGCCGCACTGATCATTGATGATTTCACCAAAGGCACCCGCGCGCACGGCCACCACCGGCGTAGCGCTGGCCATGGCTTCGAGAATGACCAGGCCGAACGTTTCCTGGTCGCCAGCGTGCACCAGCAGGTCGGCGCTGGCCATCAGCCGGGCCACCTCTGCAGCCGGGCAGAAGTGGTCGATGACGCTGACGTTGTGTGGCACGTTGGCGGGCATGTTCGAACCTACCAACACCAGGTGGTAGGGGGCGCCGAGCTGCTGTATGCAGTCGAGCAGCACCGGCAGGTTCTTTTCCCGCGAGCCGCGGCCGGCGTAAATCAACAGGCGGCTGGTGTCGGCAATGCCCAGCTGCGCACGCAAGTGCGGGTCGCGCTGGTCGGGGTTGAACGTGGCCAGGTCCACGCCCAGGCGTTGCACATGCACGTTGCGTATGCCCAGGCGGCGCAGTTTGTCGGCCATGATCTGGCTGGGCGCCAGCACCCGGTCGAAATTGCCGTACAGCTTGCTCACGTAGGCCTCGACATTGGGCGTGAACCAGTTGCCCATGCGGTTGCTGACCAGCAACGGCAGGTCGGAATGGTAGAAGCCGATCACTGGCACATCCAGTTGGCGCCTTGCCTCCAGTGCCGCCCAGGCGGTCAGGTAGGGGTCGCCGACTTCGATCAGGTCGGGTTTGAGCGTGCGCAGCGTCTTGCACCAAGGGGCGAGGCGTACCGGAAAGCGGTAGCCCTTGCCAAACGGCAGGGGTGGGGCGGGTACCTGAAAGATGCCATCGGCATGCCGGGCGCTTGGTCCGGGAATCAACAGGCTATGGCGTACGCCTTGGATGGCGTCGAGGCGGCGGTGTTTGGCATCAAGATAAGTACGTACGCCACCGCTGGCCGGGGCGTAGAACATGGTGATGTCGGCGATGTGCACGATCAGCATCCCTCCGGGATCGTCTTCGGGTCTGTCATCCGGCGGTAACGGGCCGGCGATGACGCGCCTAAAGGTTGACCTTTCAGAAGGATAGTTTGTTCGATCGGGGTTGGGGGGAGCGGCGTGGGCTTCTTCGCGGGTAAACCCGCTCCCCTAGGGACAGCGCAGGCCTTGATGCTTGCGCTGCCTCCTGTGGGAGCGGGTAAACCCGCGAAGCATGCGGCGCGGTACGTGCTTAGATGCGGAAGCTGCCCACCAGGTGTTTAAGACGGCCGGCCTGCTGCTCCAGGTCAGAGCACGCGCGCAGGGTGGCCTGCAGGTTCTCCACGCCTTCTTGATTGAGCATGTTGATCTCGTTGATGTCCATGTTGATGGCCTCGACCACGGCGGTCTGCTCTTCGGTAGCAGTGGCTACGGACTGGTTCATGCCATCGATCTCGCCAATGCGCACAGTCACGCTGTCCAGCCGTTCACCGGCCTGGTTGGCGATCTGCACGCTGTCCTGGCTGTGGCGCTGGCTCTGGTCCATGGTCTCGACCGACTCACGGGCGCCGACCTGCAGCTCTTCGATCATGGTTTGCACTTGTTGCGCCGATTCCTGGGTGCGGTGCGCCAGGTTGCGCACTTCATCGGCGACCACGGCAAAGCCACGCCCGGCTTCACCGGCGCGGGCCGCCTCGATAGCGGCGTTCAGCGCCAGCAGGTTGGTCTGCTGGGAAATGCTGGTGATCACTTCGAGGATCTGGCCGATATTCACGGTCTTGCTGTTCAGCGTTTCGATGTGCTCGCTGGACGTGACGATCAGGTTGGACAGGCGGTTCATCGCGGCTATGTTGCGCTCGACCACTTGTTGGCCTTCCTCGGCCAGCAGGCGCGCGGAGCTTGCATGCTGTGAAGCCTGGGCAGCGTTGCTGGCTATTTCCTGGGCGGCGGCACCCAGTTCGTTGATGGCGGCTGCCACGCTGTTGGTACGGTTGGACTGCTCGTCAGAGTTGGTCATCGACGAATTCGAAGCACTGATCACGCGCAGTGCCACTTCGTTGACCTGCTCGGTGGCCGAGGACACTTCGCGGATGCTGCTGTGAATGCGCTCTACGAACCGGTTGAAGGCGTTACCGAGGATGCCGAACTCGTCGTGGTTGTGAATGCGCAAGCGCTTGGTCAGGTCGCCTTCACCTTCGGCAATGTCTTCCATGGCGCGCGTCATGGTGTGCAGCGGCTGCATCAACACGCGGATCAGCAGGCCCAGTAGGCCGATGATGATCACCACCGCTACCAACGTGGCGATCACCGCCGAGGTACGGAAGGTGCTGAGCATCGAGAACGCTTTGTCCTTGTCCACCGACAGGCCGATGTACCAGTTGGCCGACGGCAGGCCGGTGATCGGGGTGAAGGTCAGCAGGCGGGCCTGGCCATCGCTCTGCACTTCGGTCAGTTCACCGGTCAGTTTCGGCGTGTGCTGCGGGAACAGGTCCGACAGTGACTTCATCACCAGGTCTTTGTCCGGGTGTACCAGGATCTTGCCCTGATCGTTGACCAGGAAGGCGTAGCCCATGCCGCCGAAGTTCAGCGAGTTGATGATCTGCACCAGGCCGTCCAGGGCCAAGTCGCCACCCACCACGCCGACACTGCTGGACACCTTGCTGAGGATGCCAATGACCATCTTGTTGGTGGTCATGTCGATGTACGGCTCGGTCAGGGTCGCGCCCGCCGCATTCATGCCTTCCTTGTACCAGGGGCGGGTGCGCGGGTCGTAGCCATCGGGCATCTTGGCGTCCGGCCGTACGCTGAAGCCGCCGTCGGTTTTGCCCAGGTAAACGGTAAGGAAGCTGGAAATCAGGGCATTCTGGCCCATCAGTGTTTCGGCGTTGGTCGGGGCCTGGGCAATGTTCTGCGCCAGGTTCTCTACCAGTTTGATACGGCCTTCGAACAGGTTACGAATGTTGGTCGACGTGGAGGCGCCCATTTCAGCCAGATAGTTTTCCAGGTCCTCGCGGATCGCATTACGCTGGAGGTAATCGTTGTAGAGGGTGAAAAGGCTGAAGGCGAGCATCACAATCAGTGATGCGGCCAAAAGGATCTTGTGGCTGAAACGAAGGCTTTTGTTCATGGCGTAATCGGTTCCGCTAAGGTGTTATATCAGGCGTTCGCTCCGGGGGAGCGCAAGGCAGTGCAACATCCCGAAATATCCCTTTTCGGTTGTTCCTCTCTATTAAGGCGAATATCACCCAAAGGTATCGGCCGAATTAAGGTAAAGCTTGAGCAGAGGATTAATGAGATGTCGGAATCTTCGACCATCGTTGTAGGCGCTGGCCCGGATGGCCAGCCAGTAGGGCAAGCGATGCGGCTGGCTAACCGTCACGGTCTGGTGGCAGGTGCGACGGGCACGGGCAAGACCGTCACCCTGCAGCACCTGGCGGAAGTGTTCAGCGACGCAGGGGTGGCCGTGTTCGCGGCCGACGTCAAAGGTGACCTCTGTGGCCTGGGGGCTGCCGGTGCGCCACAGGGCAAGGTGGCCGAGCGCATCGCCGGCATGCCCTGGCTGGGGCATACGCCTCGGGCCTATCCCGTGAGCTTGTGGGATATAGCGGGGCAGTCCGGCCACCCCTTGCGCACCACGCTCAGCGAGATGGGGCCGCTGCTGCTGGGCAACCTGCTGGAGCTGACCGACAGCCAGCAAGCCGCGCTGTACGCTGCCTTCAAGGTTGCCGACCGCGAGGGCCTGTTGCTGCTGGACCTGAAAGACCTCAAGGCGCTGCTCGCGCACCTGAAGGACAACCCGCAATTGTTGGGTGAAGACAGCGCGCTGATGACCACTGCCTCTACCCAGGCGTTGTTGCGGCGGCTGGCGACTCTGGAGCAGCAGGGCGCCGAGGCACTGTTCGGTGAGCCGGCATTACAGCTTGAAGACCTGCTACGGCCGGACCCGGATGGCCGTGGGCGCATCCACCTGCTCGATGCCAGCCGGTTGGTGCATGAAGCGCCCAAGGTTTACGCCACCTTCCTGCTGTGGCTGTTGGCGGAGTTGTTCGAGCAGTTGCCCGAACGCGGGGATGCCGACAAACCGGTGCTGGCATTGTTCTTCGATGAAGCGCACTTGCTGTTCAACGGCACGCCCAAGGCGTTGCAGGACCGGCTGGAGCAGGTGGTGCGGCTCATTCGATCCAAGGGTGTGGGGGTGTACTTCGTTACCCAGTCGCCCGGCGACCTGCCGGATGCGGTGTTGGCCCAGCTGGGCTTGCGTATTCAGCATGGCTTACGGGCCTTTACCGCCAAGGAGCAGAAGTCGTTGCGAGCGGTGGCCGATGGCTTTCGCCCCAACCCGGCGTTCGACACCCTGGCAGTGTTGACCGAGCTGGGAATTGGCGAGGCGCTGGTGGGTACGCTGGAAGAGAAGGGCACGCCGGCCATGGTGCAGCGGGTGCTGGTTGCGCCGCCGCAGTCGCGCATCGGACCATTGTCTGCGGCTGAACGCAGCGCACTGATTGCCGCTTCGCCCCTGGCGGGGCGTTATGACAAACCGGTTGACCGCGAGTCGGCTTATGAAATGCTGACCCAGCGCAAGGGCGAGGCTGTGGAACCGGCGCCGCAGCCGAAGGCGGATGAGGAAAGCTTTGCCGACAAGGCGGGGGACTTCTTGCAAGGTGCGGCGGGGCAGGCGATCAAATCGGCGGTGCGCCAGGCGGCCAATCAGCTGGGGCGGCAACTGGTGCGCGGGTTGATGGGGTCGTTGCTGGGGGGCAAGAAGAGGTGATCTGCCTGTGCCGGCCTCTTCGCGCCGAACCGCCGTGAACAGGCCGGCACAGGAATAACGCTCATGAAAAAGGCGCCACGGGGGCGCCTTCATTCATTGCGGTATCACTCAGCCAATGGCTTTGGACGCCAGCCAGAACAGGCCGGCCGCCAGGCCCATCGAGGCCGGCAGGGTGAGGACCCAGGCCAACAGGATCGTCTTCACGGTGCCGCCTTGCAGGCCGCTTTTGTTGGCGACCATGGTGCCGGCCACGCCGGACGACAGCACGTGGGTGGTCGATACCGGCAGGGCGAACACGTTGGCCATGCCGATGGCGCAGGCCGCGGTGATCTGTGCCGACATGCCCTGTGCATAGGTCATGCCCTGCTTGCCGATCTTCTCGCCGACGGTCAGTACCACACGCTTCCAGCCAACCATGGTGCCCAGGCCCAGGGCCAGGGCGACGGCCACGATCACCCAGAACGGGGCGTATTCGGTCGTGGCAGTGAGGTCTTTGCGCAGTTTCTCCAGGTCGGCCTTTTCACGGGCCTCCAGGCCTGGCAGCTTGCCAACCTTCTTCGCCGTGTCATCCAGGCACAGCAGGTAGCGGCGCACTTCGACACGCTTCTCGGCACTCAGGCTGTGGTAGTCGGTCACGCCTTGCAGCGAGGCCTGCAGCGCGGCAATGGTCGGCTCGGTCTGCTGCGGGTTGCAGCTGAACTGCTCCGGCAGGTCGCTGGCCTTGGCTTTGCCCAGCGCCAGGAACTCGCCCAGGGTGGCGGCGTTGCGCTGATAGAACTGGCTCATGTGCAGGGTGGCGTCGCGGGTACGCTCGATCTGGTAGGTGGTGCTGTTCAGGTCGAGGACGAACTTGGCCGGGACGATACCGATGAGCACCAGCATGATCAGGCCGATGCCTTTCTGGCCGTCGTTCGAACCGTGCACGAAGCTGACGCCCATGGCGGAAACCACCAGCACCATGCGGTTCCAGAATGGCGGGTGCTTCTTGTCGTCGAGTTTGCGGCGCTGGTCGGGGGTTTTGTGCATCTTCGACAGCGGGCGCCACCACTTCAGGCCGATCAGCACCAAGGCGGCAACGGCGAAGCCGGCCATTGGCGAGACCACCAGCGACATGGCGATGTCGATCGCCTTCTGCCAGTTGACGCCGTCACCCAGCGGAATGTCGTTGATCAGGGCGTTGGCCAGGCCGACGCCGAGAATGGAGCCGATCAGCGTGTGCGAGCTGGAAGCGGGGATGCCAAAGTACCAGGTGCCCAGGTTCCAGGTGATGGCCGCAGCCAGCAGCGAGAAGACCATGGCCAGGCCGTGTCCGGTGTTCACGTTGATCAGCAGCTCTACCGGCAGCAGGTGCACGATGGCATAGGCCACCCCGACACCGCCGAGCAGAACGCCAAGGAAGTTGAACACGCCGGAGAAGAACACGGCGAGGTGCGGCGGCATGGCTTTGGTATAGATGACGGTAGCTACCGCGTTGGCGGTGTCATGAAAGCCATTGATGAACTCGAAGGCGAGTACGAAGGTCAAGGCGAGCAGCAGGCTCACCAACACCCAGGCATCCAGTCCGCTGAATAAATCGATCATGAAGGTTGTCTGGCGGTCATAGGGGGGCGGGATTATGCCAGAAAACCTTGGCAATCGATGCACCTGCTACAGACCGATGGCGATCTTCATGGCGTGGGTGCGCCGTGCAAGGTGGGGCATTCAGGCAGGGAAATATCGGCTAACAAGCGTAAATATTGGCGAAATCAGGCATAAAAGCCAAGAAAATGCTGGCTTGCCATCATTCAAACGATCGTATGAAATTTGTGTAATTCCATTTCATCATCGGTCAGGCGGTAAAGATCGAGGCAATTTTGACCGCGCCCGGGCTGGCCGGGCGACGACGCGCTGGCGTAGTCCTGGGGTCAGGGGGTGTCGCTGCGCAGTTCCTTTTCAATGCGTTCCAGTTCCTGGCTGAAAGCCTGGTCGCGCACACTGGCACGTTTGCGCCAAGGTTTGCGTTCCGGATCCGGTTGTGCGGCATAAGTGGTGACTTCGCCGCCGTAAACATCCTTGTAACGTTCAGCCTGGCGCTCGAGTTCTGCGCGCAGTTCATCTTTCGTCACATGCAGTACCTGAATTAAGAGTAATGACGGTTGTTATGCACTGTGCAGCATGCACAGGCTATGCGGGCCGCAACGGCTTGATACAAGGCTTGATACAACAGAAGGTTCCTTGACCACGCTGGCGTCGGGTGCCTGCGCAATCGATTATAGCAACCGGTAATTCGCCGAACATCGTTATTTACCCGGCCCTGGCATCATCTGACGTAAGTAGTGGGATGTGCCTGGAAACAGTTTGGACCTTTCGTACAAGTTTGAAAGGCAAGGCGGATAAAAGTTCGCTGCAACGTCGGGATGATGCCCGAATGAAAAACGGCCTCGCCAGAAGGCGAGGCCGTTGCCTGGGGACTTCTACGGTGGGTACCTGACCAGTCTCTCCAAAGAAGCCACAAGTGGCATGAGAAAGGTATAAGCAAACGTGTCGGCGGTCAATTGCGATTATCGGCCGTTTGTTCGATAATCGCACGAACCGGCGTTTTTTTGAGGTGTGCGATGAGTGACGAAACCCTGGGCAACGATTCTGGCAATCCGGAGGTGGCACGGCCTGCTTCGGCTGCCATGGCGCCGCCGATCGTGGCTTCTCCGGCCAAGCGCATCCAGGCCTTTACCGGCGACCCGGACTTCATGACCTCCCTGGCACGTGGCCTGGCCGTGATCCAGGCGTTCCAGGAGCGCAAGCGCCACCTGACCATCGCCCAGATCAGCCACCGTACGGAAATCCCTCGTGCAGCGGTGCGCCGTTGCCTGCATACGTTGATAAAGCTGGGTTACGCCACCACCGACGGGCGTACCTATTCGCTGTTGCCTAAAGTGCTGACCCTGGGGCATGCATACCTGTCGTCGACACCGCTGGCGATTTCTGCCCAGCCATACCTGGACCGCATCAGCGACCAGTTGCACGAGGCGGCCAACATGGCCACGCTCGAGGGTGACGACATCCTTTATATAGCCCGCTCGGCCACGGTGGAGCGGCTGATTTCGGTCGACCTGTCGGTGGGCGGGCGCCTGCCGGCCTACTGCACGTCGATGGGGCGCATTCTGCTGGCAGCCCTGGACGACACCAGCCTGCGCGAGTACCTGGAGCGTGCCGACCTGAAAGCGCGCACCAGCCGTACCCTGCATGACCCTGAATCCTTGTTCGCCTGCATCCAGCAGGTGCGCGCTCAGGGATGGTGCGTGGTGGACCAGGAACTGGAGCAGGGGCTGCGATCGATTGCGGTGCCGGTGTATGACGCTTCGGGGCAGGTGTTGGCGGCGTTGAACGTGAGTACCCATGTCGGGCGAGTAACGCGTAGTGAACTGGAGCAGCGTTTCTTGCCGATTTTGCTCGCTGCCAGCCGCGACCTTTGTCATCAGTTGTTTGGTTGAAATTGCCGGGGCCGCAAGGCGGCCCCAAAATAGAACAGGCAAAACCGTTTCCTGTGCGATAAACGCACAGTGTCGTTCCGGGTGAATTGCTTCACCTGCGCCCGCTGATTAATGTTTCTCGCAACGGTCGGCCCTGCCTACCGAACAAGAAAAACATAAGAGGCACATAACATGAATACTGTCCCCTCGCTGCCGCGGCCGCACCCGCGCGCAGTACCGTTGTATCCAGGCTGACGCAGGCCATATTCCCTACTCATCGCCCTCTGTGCCGGTTGCCCGTGTGCAGTGGTCTGGCTGTGCCCTACATTCTGGATAACAACAATGAACCAAGCGCAAAACAACGTCGGTAAAAGCCTCGACGTTCAGTCGTTCATCAATCAGCAGCCGCTGTCCCGCTATCAGTGGCGGGTCGTGCTGTTGTGCTTTCTGATCGTCTTCCTCGATGGCCTGGACACTGCCGCCATGGGCTTCATCGCCCCGGCCCTGTCGCAGGAGTGGGGGATCGACCGTGCCAGCCTCGGCCCGGTCATGAGTGCCGCATTGATCGGCATGGTGTTCGGCGCCTTGGGCTCCGGGCCGCTGGCTGACCGCTTCGGCCGTAAAGGTGTTCTGGTGGGCGCGGTGCTGGTGTTCGGCGGTTTCAGCCTGGCTTCGGCCTATGCCACCAACGTCGACCAGTTGCTGGTACTGCGCTTTCTGACGGGCCTGGGCCTTGGTGCCGGTATGCCCAACGCGACTACGCTGCTGTCCGAATACACCCCTGAGCGCCTCAAGTCGTTGCTGGTCACCAGCATGTTCTGTGGTTTCAACTTGGGCATGGCGGGTGGTGGCTTCATTTCCGCCAAGATGATCCCGGCTTACGGCTGGCACAGCCTGCTGGTTATCGGTGGGGTACTGCCGCTGCTGCTGGCGTTGGTGCTGATGGTCTGGCTGCCGGAGTCGGCGCGGTTCCTGGTGGTACGCAACCGAGGCACCGACAAGGTGCGCAAGACCCTGTCGCCCATCGCGCCACAGGTGGTGGCCGAGGCCGGCAGCTTCACCGTACCGGAACAAAAGGCCGTGGCCGCACGCAACGTGTTTGCGGTGATCTTCTCCGGCACTTATGGCCTGGGCACCCTGCTGCTGTGGCTGACCTACTTCATGGGCCTGGTCATCGTCTACCTGCTGACCAGCTGGCTGCCAACCCTGATGCGAGACAGCGGTGCGAGCATGGAGCAGGCCGCGTTCATCGGTGCGCTGTTCCAGTTTGGCGGTGTGCTCAGTGCGGTCGGTGTGGGTTGGGCCATGGACCGTTTCAACCCGCACAAGGTCATCGGCATTTTCTACCTGCTGGCCGGGGTGTTCGCTTACGCCGTGGGGCAGAGCCTGGGCAACATCACCGTGTTGGCCACGCTGGTACTGATTGCGGGTATGTGCGTGAACGGCGCGCAGTCGGCAATGCCTTCGCTGGCGGCACGCTTCTACCCGACCCAGGGCCGGGCCACGGGGGTATCGTGGATGCTGGGCATTGGCCGCTTTGGCGCGATTCTCGGGGCCTGGAGTGGCGCAATGCTGCTGGGCCTGGGCTGGAACTTCGAGCAGGTGCTGACGGCATTGCTGGTGCCGGCGGCGCTGGCGACCGTGGGCGTGATCGTGAAAGGGCTGGTGAGCCACGCAGACGCGACCTGAGGTCGGTAAAGCGCAAGAAGGGGATCGGTAGGTTTGCAACAAATGGTTCGCTAATCGCACAAATAGTCGATTATCGGATTGTAAGCGACCTGCCAGTCTCCTTAATCTGAGCTCACTGAAGCACCCTGACCAGTAGCCTCCAGCAGACCACCCCCGAACCACTGAAGTCGAGCCGTCCGCCCTGCGTGACCTCGAAGCCCGTACCGCAGGAGAAGCTTAATGCGCGACGTATTTATCTGTGACGCCATCCGCACCCCGATCGGCCGCTTCGGCGGCGCCCTGGCCGGCGTGCGTGCCGACGACCTGGCTGCCGTGCCGCTGAAGGCGCTGATCGAGCGCAACCCGAGCGTACAGTGGGATCAAGTCGACGAAGTGTTCTTCGGCTGCGCCAACCAGGCCGGTGAAGACAACCGTAACGTGGCGCGCATGGCGCTGCTGCTGGCCGGCCTGCCCGATAGCATCCCGGGTGTTACCCTGAACCGCCTGTGCGCGTCGGGCATGGATGCCATCGGCACTGCCTTCCGCGCCATCGCCAGCGGCGAAATGGAGCTGGCGATTGCCGGTGGCGTCGAGTCGATGTCGCGTGCCCCGTTCGTCATGGGCAAGGCCGAAAGCGGCTATTCGCGCAACATGAAGCTGGAAGACACCACCATCGGCTGGCGTTTCATCAACCCGCTGATGAAGAGCCAGTACGGCGTGGACTCCATGCCGGAAACCGCCGACAACGTGGCCGACGATTATCAGGTTTCGCGTGCTGACCAGGACGCCTTCGCCCTGCGCAGCCAGCAAAAAGCGGCAGCCGCCCAGGCCGCCGGTTTCTTCGCCGAAGAAATCGTGCCGGTGCGCATTGCGCACAAGAAAGGCGAAACCATCGTCGAGCGTGACGAACACCTGCGCCCGGATACCACACTGGAAGCCCTGACCAAACTCAAGCCAGTCAACGGCCCGGACAAGACAGTGACCGCCGGCAATGCCTCGGGCGTGAACGATGGTGCTGCGGCGCTGATCCTGGCGTCGGCTGAAGCTGTGAAGAAGCACGGCCTGACGCCACGCGCCCGCGTTCTGGGCATGGCCAGTGGCGGTGTTGCCCCACGGGTAATGGGTATTGGCCCGGTGCCGGCGGTGCGCAAGCTGACCGAGCGCTTGGGTGTGGCAGTCAATGATTTCGATGTGATCGAGCTGAACGAAGCCTTTGCCAGCCAAGGTCTGGCGGTGCTGCGTGAGCTGGGTGTGGCCGATGATGCGCCGCAGGTGAACCCTAATGGCGGCGCGATCGCCCTGGGCCACCCGCTGGGCATGAGCGGTGCGCGCCTGGTGCTGACGGCACTGCACCAGCTGGAGAAGAGTGGTGGGCGCAAGGGCCTGGCAACCATGTGTGTAGGGGTTGGCCAGGGTCTGGCTTTGGCCATCGAGCGGGTGTGACCTGTACCGGCCTCTTCGCGGGCAAGCCCGCTCCCACAGGATGATTGTTGCCCACTGCACAACGGAAACCTGTGGGAGCGGGCTTGCCCGCGAAGAGGCCGGTCTTGTTAGACACAAGGCCAATTGCCAGCCAGAAAGCGGAACGAGTGTGTTACCAGGTATGTCTAGACTTACCTGGGACCCTCTTGGAGTAAAACCGTCATGACCTCAACCTATTACACCGGCGAAGAACGCAGCAAGCGCATCTTCGCTATTATCGGTGCCTCATCAGGCAACCTGGTGGAATGGTTCGACTTCTACGTCTACGCGTTCTGCGCGATCTACTTTGCCCCGGCCTTCTTCCCTTCCGACGACCCTACCGTGCAGTTGTTGAACACGGCAGGTGTTTTCGCCGCAGGCTTTTTGATGCGCCCCATCGGTGGCTGGATCTTCGGCCGCCTCGCTGACCGCCATGGTCGCAAGAATTCCCTGATGATCTCGGTGCTGATGATGTGCTTCGGCTCCCTGATGATCGCCTGCCTGCCCACCTATGCCAGCATCGGCACCTGGGCGCCAGCGCTGCTGTTGCTGGCTCGCCTGATCCAGGGGCTGTCGGTAGGCGGCGAATACGGCACCACTGCCACCTACATGAGTGAAGTGGCGTTGCGCGGTCAGCGCGGCTTTTTTGCTTCGTTCCAGTACGTCACTCTGATCGGAGGCCAGTTGCTGGCGGTGCTGGTGGTGGTGATCCTGCAACAGCTGCTCACAGAAGATGAGCTACGTGCCTGGGGCTGGCGCATTCCATTCGTGGTTGGCGCCATTGCCGCGCTGATCTCGCTGATGCTGCGCCGTTCGCTGCACGAAACCAGCAGCGCCGAGACTCGCCAGGACAAGGACGCCGGCACCATCAAGGGCCTGTTCCGCAATCACGCAGCGGCCTTTGTGACCGTGCTCGGCTATACCGCAGGTGGCTCGCTGATCTTCTACACCTTCACCACTTACATGCAGAAATACCTGGTGAACACGGCCGGCATGACGGCAAAAAACGCCAGCTACGTGATGACCGGTGCGTTGTTCCTGTTCATGGTGCTGCAGCCGTTCTTCGGCATGCTGTCCGATCGCATCGGCCGGCGTAATTCGATGCTGCTGTTCGGGGCGCTCGGTACCCTGTGCACCGTGCCGCTGCTGATGGCCCTGAAAACGGTGACCAGCCCGTTCATGGCCTTTGTACTGATCAGCCTGGCGTTGTGTATCGTCAGTTTCTACACCTCGATCAGCGGCCTGGTGAAGGCCGAGATGTTCCCGCCGCAGGTGCGTGCGCTGGGTGTGGGCCTGGCCTATGCAGTGGCCAACGCGGCATTCGGCGGCTCTGCCGAGTACGTGGCCCTGGGCCTGAAGACCCTGGGTATGGAAAACACTTTCTACTGGTACGTGACGGCCATGATGGCGATTGCCTTCCTGTTTAGCCTGCGCTTGCCGAAGCAGGCGGCGTACCTGCACCACGATGATTAAGGACGTGGCATGACCAACCAACTGTTCGACGCCTATTTCACCGCGCCGGCCATGCGCGAGATCTTCTCCGACCGTGGCCGCTTGCAGGGCATGCTCGATTTCGAAGCTGCGCTGGCCCGTGCCGAAGCCGCTGCCGGGCTGGTGCCGCATAGCGCCGTGGCCGCCATTGAGGCAGCTTGCCAGGCCGAGCGCTATGACGTTGGCGCGCTGGCCAATGCCATCGCCACCGCGGGTAACTCGGCAATCCCGCTGGTAAAGGCGTTGGGCAAGGTGATTGCCAGCGGCGTGCCTGAGGCCGAGCGCTATGTGCACCTGGGCGCCACCAGCCAGGATGCGATGGACACCGGGCTGATCTTGCAGCTGCGCAATGCCCTCGACCTGATCGAAGCCGACCTTGGCAAGCTGGCCGACACCCTGTCGCAGCAAGCCTTGAAGCATGCTGATACCCCACTGGTAGGTCGCACTTGGTTGCAGCATGCCACCCCGGTGACCCTGGGCATGAAACTGGCTGGCGTGTTGGGCGCCTTGACCCGCCACCGCCAGCGCCTGCAGGAACTGCGCCCGCGCCTGCTGGTGCTGCAGTTCGGCGGTGCTTCGGGCAGCCTGGCGGCCTTGGGTAGCAAGGCGATGCCGGTGGCCGAGGCCCTGGCGGAACAGCTGAAGCTGACGTTGCCGGAGCAACCCTGGCACACCCAGCGCGACCGCCTGGTGGAGTTTGCCTCTGTGCTGGGCCTGGTGGCCGGTAGCCTGGGCAAGTTCGGCCGCGATGTCAGCTTGCTGATGCAGACCGAGGCGGGGGAGGTGTTCGAGCCTTCCGCGCCGGGCAAGGGCGGTTCCTCCACCATGCCGCACAAGCGCAATCCGGTGGGCGCTGCAGTGCTGATCGGCGCCGCGACCCGCGTCCCTGGCCTGGTATCTACCCTGTTCGCCGCCATGCCGCAGGAACACGAGCGCAGCCTGGGCTTGTGGCATGCCGAGTGGGAAACCCTGCCGGATATCTGCTGCCTGGTTTCCGGCGCGTTGCGCCAGGCCCAGGTCATCGCCGAGGGCATGGAAGTGGATGCAGCGCGCATGCGCCGTAACCTCGACCTTACCCAAGGCCTGGTGCTGGCCGAAGCGGTGAGCATCGTGCTGGCCCAGCGCCTGGGCCGCGACCGTGCCCACCACCTGCTGGAGCAATGCTGCCAGCGCGCCGTGGCCGAACAGCGTCACTTGCGTGCCGTGCTGGGTGACGAACCGCAGGTCAGTGCCGAACTGTCTGCCGAAGAACTTGATCGCCTGCTCGACCCTGCCCACTACCTGGGCCAGGCGCGCGTCTGGGTGGCGCGCGCCGTGACCGAACATCAACATTTCACTGCCTGAAGGAGACCGCTGTGGCGCACTTGCAACTGGCCGATGGCGTTTTGAACTACCAGATCGATGGCCCGGAAAACGCCCCGGTACTCGTCCTGTCCAACTCGCTGGGCACTGACCTGGGCATGTGGGACACCCAGATTCCACTGTGGAGCCAGCATTTCCGAGTGCTGCGCTACGACACCCGTGGCCACGGTGCCTCGCTGGTTACTGAAGGCCCCTACAGCATCGAGCAACTGGGGCGGGACGTGCTGGCCCTGCTCGATGGCCTGGACATCCAGAAAGCGCACTTCGTGGGCCTGTCGATGGGCGGCTTGATCGGCCAGTGGCTGGGCATCAACGCCGGTGATCGCCTGCACAGTCTGACCCTGTGCAACACCGCCGCCAAGATCGCCAATGACGAGGTGTGGAACACCCGTATCGACACCGTGCTAAAAGGCGGCCAGCAGGCCATGGTCGACCTGCGCGATGCGTCCATCGCCCGTTGGTTCACTCCAGGCTTCGCCCAGGCCCAGCCCGCGCAGGCTCAGCGTATCTGTCAGATGCTGGCGCAAACCAGCCCGCAAGGCTATGCCGGCAATTGCGCAGCCGTGCGTGATGCCGATTACCGTGAGCAATTGGGCCGCATCCAGGTGCCGGCGCTGATCGTTGCCGGTACCGAAGACGTGGTGACCACCCCTGAGCATGGCCGCTTCATGCAAGCCGGTATCAACGGGGCCGAGTACGTCGACTTCCCGGCTGCACACCTGTCGAACGTCGAAATCGGTGAGGCCTTCAGCCGCCGCGTGCTCGACTTCCTGCTGGCTCACTGAGGACAACGCCATGGACGAGAAACAACGTTACGACGCCGGCATGCAAGTGCGCCGTGCGGTGCTGGGCGATGCCCATGTGGACCGCAGCCTGGAAAAGCTCAACGACTTCAACGGCGAGTTCCAGGAGATGATCACCCGCCATGCCTGGGGTGATATCTGGACCCGCCCGGGCCTGCCGCGCCATACCCGCAGCCTGATCACCATTGCCATGCTGATCGGCATGAACCGCAACGACGAGCTGAAACTGCACCTGCGCGCGGCGGCCAACAACGGTGTGACCCGCGACGAGATCAAGGAAGTGCTGATGCAGAGCGCGATCTACTGCGGCATCCCGGCGGCCAACGCCACCTTCCACCTGGCCGAGTCGGTGTGGGACGAACTGGGCGTAGAATCGCGCCAGTAAGCGTTATTGCTGAAGCCTGACCGGCCCTGCTGAGGTTTCCACGGCCGACTTCAGGGCCGGGCACAGGCCCAGCATGAACGCAGCTTCTGCCACCACGAACAGCGGCCCGATTATCAGGCCGCTGACATCGTCGACAAAGGCCGGTTTACGGCCTTCGTAGTAATGGCCGACGAACTGGATGACCCAGCCCAGCACGAATGCCCCCAGCCCGGCGCTTAGCCACAGCATTGTGGTCTGCGTTGCCAGCACCTGGCCTACCCACAGGCACAACCCCAACAGCAGCCCCATCACCAGCCCGAAGCGCAGGTCCAGGCGCAGGTAGAACCATACCGAGGCCGCTGCGGCCAGCAGGGCCGGGGATAGCCACATGCCGGCCACCTCCCAGCCTGGGCGCGATAGCAAGATGGTGACGGCCAGCACGATCATGGGGATGCCGACGAAGTGGGTGGCGATGTTGCGTGGATCGCGGTGGTAGCTGGCGTACTGGCTCAGGTGGTCGACGAGGTTTTTCATTGTTGTGCCTCCCTGTTCAGCGTTGTTTGCCTGATAGTGAACAGGATAGCCCGCAGCCACCACCATCATCAGCTCAGCGAATGGCAGCAGCCCGCACTGGCATATCCAGCCCCACCAGCGTCTCGATCATCGCCCGCGCAGCCGGCGACAATCGATAGCCACTGCGACTGACCACGCCACAGCGCACGCTCAACACCTCCAGTGCAGGCGGCAGGTTGCGCCAGTGCAGGCGCACCAGTGTGCCTGCGGCCAAATCTTCGGCCACGGCCTCTTCGCTGGCGGTACCAATGGCATCGCTGGCCTGTACCACGCTGCGCAGCACCGCCAGATGCTCGGTTTGCAGGTGCGGAGTGAAGTCGTTGCGCCCGCTCAGGTTAGCCAGGCGCTTGCGCACACCGGGGGCGAGCAGGGCGCTGGCCAGCGGGTAGCTGAACAGGTCGTTGGTCGACAGGCTGTCCTTGGCCAGCAGCGGATGGCCCGGGCGGCAGAAGAACAGCCCTGGGCGTGGCGACAGGGGCTCGGTGTGGAAATTGGGGTCGGCTTCGAACGGGCGGATATCATCGACGAAAAACTCGATCTGTTCGCGGCGCAAGGCCTGACCGAGGCGTTCGCTGTTGTCCACCAGCAGGGAAGTGCGGATACCGGGATGGCGCTCGATGAAGTGGCGCAGGGCGTCGGGCACCAGGCGCACAGCCAGGGCCGGGCCGCTGCCGAAGTGAAGCTCGCCGGCGTCGAGCTTGGTCATCTGCAGCACTTCGTTGCTCAGCTGCGCGGCGCCTTGAACCAATCGGCGGGCATGTTGCAGCACCACCAGACCTTCGGGGGTAGGCGGCAGGGCTTTGCTGGCGCGGTCTACCAGCGGGCAGCCGAAGGTGTGTTCCAGGCCTTGGATGGCACGGCTGAAGGCGGGCTGGGTAATGCCCATGGCCTCGGCGGCACGGACGAAACTGCGGTATTCGGTAAGGGCGATGAAGTAGCGCAGCTGGCGGAGGTCCATGTCACGGCTCTGGGGCGGGGATCAGGGGCCTATTCAAGCGGTTACATTTTATTCCGTCAAAGAAGGTTTATCGATTTATTTATACCTTAAAGTTATTTTTGGTGCATCTGGCCTCATCGCGGGCAAGCCCGCTCCTACAGGGGATTGTGGGGCCCTGTAGGAGCGGTCTTGTCCGCGATGAGGCCAGTTCAGATCACAACAAATTCAGCGGGTAGCTGACAATCAACCGGTTCTCATCGAACGCGTTGGTGCTGAAGTCCCGGCGCATGGTGGAGTTGCGCCATTTCACCGACAGGTCCTTGAAGCCGCCCGACTGCACCACGTACGCCAGTTCGGTCTCGCGTGCCCACTCCTTGCCATCATCCACGCTGCCCACGGTGACGTTGTCACCCTTGATGTAGCGGTTCATCAACGTCAACCCAGGCACGCCAACGGTGGCGAAGTTGAAGTCATGGCGCACCTGCCAGGAGCGTTCTTTGGCATTGTCGAAGCTGGAGTTGTAGCTGTCGTTAGCCAAGGTGCCGCCGCTGGTGCCGTTGACCCGCATCCAGGCATCGTCGCCGCTGACCTTTTGCAGGCCGACGTAGAAGGTGTGGCCTTGGTAGCGTGCCGAGAGCATGGCCGAGGCGGTGCGGTTGTCCAGCTTGCCGGCGCGTTCGGCACCGTCTTCCTTGCCGATGAAGTAGCCCAGGTTGGCACCCAGGGTCCAGTCGCCCAGCGGTTGGCTGTGCGTCAGGTTGAGGTATTGCTGGCGGTAGATGTCCTTGAGCTGGGCATCCCACAGGCCAATCATGGTGCGCTTGTCGTTGAAGGTGTACTCACCGCCGCCGAAGTTGAAACGGTCGGAGGTGAACGCGCCTTTGCCGTTCATCGACATGTCTTCCATGCTGGCGTCGTTGCGCGGGCTGTTGCCGCGGAACTGGCCGGCATACAGGGTCAGGCCGGCGATTTCCTTCGAGGTCAACTGGCCGCCGCGAAAGGTCTGCGGCAGCGAGCGCCCATCGTCCGAGCGCAGAATGGGCAGTACCGGCATCCATTCACCGACTTTCAGCTCAGTCTCGGACAGCTTGGCTTTAAGTGCCACGCCCAGGCGGCCGAAGTCATCGGCCGGGCGACCGTCATCATGCACCGGCAGCAGGTGCGTGTTGGTGGTGCCTTTGCCGCCGTCGAGCTTGACCGAGTACATGCCCAGTACGTCCACGCCAAAACCGACGGTGCCTTGGGTGAAGCCGGAGCGGGCGTCGAGAATGAAGCTTTGTGTCCATTCTTCGGCCTTGGCCTGCGGGTGGGCGGGGTCGACGAAGTTGCGGTTGATGTAGAAGTTGCGCAGGTTGAGGGTGGCCTTGGCGTCCTCCATGAAACCGCCTTCGGCGGCGAACAGCGGGAAGGCGCAGGACATGGCCAACAGGCCGGGCAGCAGCTGGCGTGCGGGTTGCAAAGTGCTCATCTGTCGTGGATCTCTTGTTTTTATGGGGCGAGCCGGTGCACTGCCGGATCGAACCGGCAGGTGCGGGTCTTTTGGATGAACTTGGGCAACGTTGCGTGAGGGGATGGTGCGGGGTTGTGCGGGGCTGAGGCAATTCGCCGCAAGCGGAATGGGGCGATAATCGAACGGAATGTTCCGGTTGGTTAATTAATTTCCTCCGGCAAATAAAAAGCCCACCGCAAGGGTGGGCCTGATGCTGTTACATGACCAGTCAGCTTTTCGGTACGTCCACCGATGCCTGCTGATTGGCCTGCCCGGTCTGCTCATACCAGCCACCACCAAGCGCCTTGTACAGGTTGACCTCGCTGGTCAGCTGCGACAGGCGGTCGGTGATCAGCGATTGTTGGGCACTGAACAGGTTGCGCTGGGCATCGAGGAAGGTCAGGTTGCTGTCGATCCCGATGCGGTAGCGGCGTTCGGCCAGGCGGTAGTAGTCCTGGTTCGCCTGCACCAGGTCACGCTGGGCCTGCAGTTGCTCTTCGAAGGTTTTTCGCGCCGCAAGGCCATCGGAGACTTCCTGGAAGGCGGTCTGGATGGTTTTTTCGTACTTGGCGACGTTGATGTCCTTCTGGATCTTCGAGTAGTCCAGGCTGGCCTTCAGGCTGCCGGCGTTGAAGATCGGCAGGTTGATCTGCGGCTGGAACAGCCAGGTGCCCTGGCCGCCCGAGAACAGGTGGCCCATGTCGGGGCTCAGGCTGCCAGCGTTGGCCGTCAGGCTGATGCTCGGGAAGAACGCTGCGCGGGCGGCGCCAATATTGGCGTTGGCGGCCTTGAGCAGGTGTTCGGCTTCCTGGATGTCTGGGCGACGCTGGAGGATGTCCGACGGCAGGCCGGCTGGCACTTCGGCCAGTTGGTCGGCATCGAGCTGCAGCGGCTTGGCCAGGTCGGCCGGAATACCGGTGCCCAGCAACACGGTCAGGCTGTTGACGTCCTGGGCGACCAGGCGCTGGTACTGCGAGTACTTGACGCGGGCGCCTTCCACGGCGGTGCGCGCCTGGCTGACATCCAGTGCTGAAGCCACGCCGACTTCGTTGCTGCGACGGGTGAGGTTGTAGCTTTCCTCGTAGGTCTTCAGCGTTTCTTCGGTCAGCTTGAACAGCGCCTGATCGGCCTGCCAGGTGTAATAGGCGTTGGCCACGCTGGCCACCAGGGCGATCTGCGTGGAGCGGCGCGCCTGCTCGCTGGACAGGTAGGTTTCCAACGCCTGCTCGGTGAGGCTGCGCACACGGCCGAACAGGTCCAGCTCATAGGCACTGACGCCCAGGGTGGCCGAGTACTGGCTGGTGATGCCCGATTCACCGGTTTGCGACATGTTTGCCGGCACGCGCTGGCGGCTGCCGCTGCCGGTGGCCGAAACCGCCGGGAACAGGTCGGCACGCTGGATGCGGTATTGCGCGCGGTAGGCGTCGATGTTCAACGCGGCGACGCGCAGGTCGCGGTTGTTGACCAGCGAGGTCTGGATCAGCTGCTGCAGTGCCGGGTCGTGGAAGAACTGGCGCCAGCCCTGTTCGGCGGCGGCAACGTCTGCCGACTGGGTCGGCGAGTACGCAGGGCCTTGCGGCCACTGCGCTGCCACCGGCGATTCCGGGGTCTGGTAGTCGGGAATCAGCGAGCAGCCGCCAAGAATGAAAGCGGTTACCGCCAGGGACAACAAAGACTTGGTCATTGCCCAGCCTCATAACGTGGAGTTTCAGGGGTGACGTCTTTTTCCGGCTCTTTGCTGCCGAACAGCGACGACACTGCGACGAAGAATAGCGGTACCCAGAAGATAGCCAGCACGGTCGCACTGATCATGCCGCCGATCACGCCGGTACCAATGGCGTGCTGGCTGCCGGCGCCGGCGCCACTGGCGATGGTCAACGGTACCACGCCGAGGATGAACGCCAGCGAGGTCATGATGATCGGGCGCAGACGCATGCGGCACGCTTCGATCGCCGCGTCGTACAGGCTGCGGCCTTGCTCGTGCAGTTCCTTGGCGAACTCGACGATCAGGATGGCGTTCTTCGCCGCCAGGCCGATGGTGGTCAACAGGCCGACCAGGAAGTACACGTCGTTGGACAAGCCGCGCAGGCTGGTGGCGATCAGGGCACCGATGATACCCAGCGGTACGACCAGCACTACGGCGATCGGGATCGACCAGCTTTCGTACAGGGCGGCCAGGCACAGGAACACGAATAGTACCGAGAGGGCGAACAGCGCCGGCATTTGCGAGCCGGAGAGTTTTTCCTCGTAGGACATGCCGGTCCAGGAGAAGCCAATGCCGCTTGGCAGTTCGCCAGCAATGCGCTCGACCTCGGCCATGGCTTCACCGGTACTGTAGCCCGGCGCTGGTGCACCCAGAATTTCCATTGCCTCGACACCGTTGTAGCGCGACAGCTTCGGCGAACCGTAGGTCCACTCGCCCTTGGCAAAGGAAGAGAACGGCACCATCTCGCCAGCGCCATTGCGCACGTACCACTTCTGCAGGTCTTCCGGGCTCATCCGGGCGTTTGGTTCGCCCTGGATGTACACCTTCTTGACCCGGCCGCGGTCGATGAAGTCGTTGACGTAGCTGGCACCCAAGGCAATCGACAGGGTGTTGTTGATGTCGGCGATGGTCACGCCCAGGGCGCTGGCACGTTCGTCATCGATGGTCAGCTGGTACTGCGGCTCGTCGTTCAGGCCGTTAGGGCGCACGGCACTGAGGATCTTGCTTTGTGCAGCCTTGGCCAGGAACTGATTGCGCGCTTCCATCAGCTTCTCGTGGCCGACACCGCCGCGGTCCTGCAGGAACACGTCGAAGCCGGTGGCGTTACCCAACTCCAGTACTGCTGGCGGGGCGAAGGCGAACACCATTGCATCGCGGAAGGTGAAGAAGTGCTGCTGGGCACGTTGGGCCAGGGCGAACACGCTGTTCTCCTTGGAACGCTCATCCCAAGGCTTGAGCATGATGAACGCCATACCCGAGCTCTGGCCGCGACCGGCGAAGTTGAAGCCGTTGACGGTGAACACGGAGGCCACGGTGTCGGCTTCTTCCTTCAGCAGGTACTCACGCATCTGGTCAACCACCACCTGGGTACGCTCGGCACTCGAACCGGCCGGGGTCTGTACCTGGGCGAACAGTACGCCTTGGTCTTCCTCAGGCAGGAAGGCGGTAGGAATACGGGCGAACAGCCAGATCATGCCAACCACGATCAGTGCATAGGCCAGCAGGAACGGCACCTTGTTGCGCAGGATGGTACCAACGCTGCGTTCGTAGCCGGTTACGCTGCGGTCGAAGTTGCGGTTGAACCAGCCAAAGAAGCCACGCTTGGCCACATGGTGCTCGCCCTTCTTCAGCGGCTTGAGCATGGTGGCGCACAGGGCCGGGGTGAAGATAAGCGCCACCAGCACCGACAGGCCCATGGCCGAGACGATGGTGATGGAGAACTGCCGGTAGATCACACCGGTGGAACCACCGAAGAACGCCATGGGCAGCAGTACCGCCGACAGCACCAGAGCAATACCCACCAGGGCACCCTGGATCTGCTCCATCGAGCGCTTGGTCGCTTCCTTGGGCGGCAGGCCTTCCTCGGACATTACCCGCTCGACGTTCTCCACCACGACGATGGCGTCGTCCACCAGCAAGCCGATGGCCAGGACCATGGCGAACATGGTCAGGGTGTTGATGCTGAAGCCCGCAGCGGCCAGGATGCCGAAGGTACCCAGCAACACCACCGGAACGGTCATGGTGGTGATGATGGTGGCGCGGAAGTTCTGCAGGAACAGGTACATCACCAGGAACACCAGGACCACGGCTTCGATCAGGGTGTGGATCACGCCGCTGATCGATTCGGTGACCACCGGGGTGGTGTCATACGGGAATACGGCTTTCACCCCCGGCGGGAAGAACGGTTCCAGGTCGGCGATGGTCTGGCGCAGCGCCTTGGCGGTGTCCAGGGCGTTGGCGCCGGTTGCCAGTTTTACCGCCAGGCCGGAAGCCGGCTTGCCGTTGAACTGGGCGCTGACCGCGTAGTTTTCACCGCCCAGGCCTACCTGGGCGACATCACCCAGACGTACCTGCGAACCGTCGCTGTTGACCTTGAGCAGGATCTTCTCGAACTGCTCGGCAGTCTGCAGACGGGTCTTGCCGATGATGGTGGCGTTCAGCTGGGTACCCGGCAACGCTGGCAGGCCGCCGAGCTGACCGGAAGACACCTGCACGTTCTGCGCGGCCACGGCGGTCTTGACGTCGACCGGGGTCAGCTGGAACTTGTTCAGCTTGGCCGGATCGAGCCAGATACGCATGGCGTACTGGGCACCGAACACCTGGAAGTCACCCACCCCCGCAGTACGCGAGATCGGGTCCTGCATGTTGGAGACGATGTAGTTGGCCAGGTCGTCCTTGGTCATGCTGCCGTCTTCGGACACCAGGCCGATCACCAGCAGGAAGTTTTTAACGGCCTTGGTAACGCGAATACCTTGCTGCTGCACTTCTTGCGGCAGCAGCGGGGTGGCCAGGTTCAGCTTGTTCTGTACCTGCACCTGCGCAGTGTCGGCGTTGGTGCCTTGTTCGAAGGTAGCGGTAATGGTCATGCTGCCGTCGGAGTTACTTTCCGACGACACATAACGCAGATTGTCGATACCGTTGAGCTGCTGCTCGATCACCTGTACCACGGTGTCCTGCACGGTTTGCGCCGAGGCGCCCGGGTAGGTCACGGCGATGGCGATGGCCGGCGGCGCGATGCTGGGGTACTGGTTGATCGGCAACTTCAGGATCGACAAGGCGCCGACCAGCATTATCACCAAGGCGATCACCCAGGCGAAGATCGGGCGATCGATAAAGAACTTCGACATGGTTTACTCCGCTTTGGCGTCTGCTTTCGCCGCGTTGGCCTGATCAGGGCTGGCCGGCTTCTTGACGTTGGTGGCTTCGCTGACCTTCACTTCGACGCCCGGGCGTACGTACTGCAGCCCTTCGGTGATCAGGCGGTCACCCGGGTTGAGGCCTTCCTCGATCAGCCAGTCGCTGCCCAAGGTACGGTTGGCCTTGAGCTGGCGCAGCTCGACCTTGTTCTCCTGGTTGACCACCAGCGCGGTTGGCGCGCCTTTGAGGTCGCGGGTCACGCCTTGTTGCGGCGCCAGGATGGCGTTGGCGTTGACACCGGCCTTCAGCCGCGCATGCACGAACATGCCAGGCAGCAAGGTGTGGTCGGGGTTGGGGAAGATGGCGCGCAGGGTGACCGAGCCGGTGGTCTCGTCAACCGCGACTTCGGAGAACTCCAGACGACCTTCCTGCTTGAACAGGCTGCCGTCTTCCAGCACCAGCTGTACCGAGGCGGTGTTGTCGCCGGCCTTCTGCAACTGGCCGCTTTCCAGGTCACGGCGCAGCTTGAGCAGCTCGGCGGTGGACTGGGTGACGTCGACGTAGATCGGGTCGAGTTGCTGGATGGTGGCCATGGCGTTGGTCTGGCCATTGCTCACCAGCGCACCTTCGGTGACCGAAGAACGGCCGATACGGCCACTGATCGGTGCCAGCACCTTGGTGTAGCGCAGGTCGATCTGGGCGCTTTTCAGCGAAGCCTCGGCCTGCAATCGTTTGGCATTGGCGTCGTCGTATTCCTGTTTGGAAACGGCTTGCTCGTCGATCAGTTGCTTGTAGCGCTCGGCCAGCGAGCGGGTCGCCTGCAGGTTTGCCTGGGCATTGGCCAGGGTGGCTTCGTACACGGCAGGGTCGATCTGGTAGAGCTGCTGGCCTTCCTTGACCTCACTGCCTTCCTTGAACAGGCGCTTGAGGATAATGCCGTTGACCTGCGGGCGCACTTCGGCGACGCGGTAGGCACTGGTACGCCCCGGCAATTCCGAGGTCAGGGTGAAGGCTTGGGGCTGGATGGTCACGACGCCGACCTGAGGAGCCTGCGCCGCTGGCGCTGCTTCTTCTTTCTTACAGCCACTGAGCAGGGTTGCCAGGGCGACGGCGGAAACCAGAGCGGTAACGGCTGGCTTGAATTGCATGAGGATCCTCGGGTCGCTGGAGCAGGGAGACGCTCAAGAGTAGTGGAAGTGTCTTGATCTGGAAAAGTTGCTATCCGGTGGATAAATAGCTTGCTAAGGAATATACTTACATTCATGGTTGTTTGTAAATACCGCTGAGTTGTACTGAGGTACCGCCACAGCCCTTGATTAGCTCATCCGCGAGGCCCCTGCAGAGGTGCCCCCGGAGCGTTCCCCGTACGCGCTGCGCGTTCGGGCCAGATGAGGTTGTACTGCCATGGTCCGTCGAACCAAAGAGGAAGCCCAGGAAACCCGCGCCCAGATCATCGAGGCGGCGGAAAAGGCCTTCTACAAGCGCGGGGTTGCGCGAACCACCCTGGCCGACATCGCCGAACTGGCGGGTGTGACGCGCGGGGCGATCTACTGGCACTTCAACAACAAGGCCGAACTGGTGCAGGCGCTGCTCGACAGCCTGCACGAGACCCATGACCATTTGGCGCGGGCCAGCGAAAGCGAGGACGAAGTCGACCCGCTTGGCTGCATGCGCAAGCTGTTGTTGCAGGTGTTCAACGAGCTGGTGCTCGATGCCCGAACCCGGCGTATCAATGAAATCCTGCATCACAAGTGCGAGTTCACCGATGACATGTGTGAAATTCGCCAGCAGCGCCAGGGCGCGGTGCTGGATTGCCACAAGGGCATCACCCTGGCGCTGGCCAATGCCGTGCGCCGGGGCCAGTTGCCTGGCGAGCTGGATGTCGAGCGCGCGGCGGTGGCCATGTTTGCCTTTGTCGATGGCCTGATCGGGCGCTGGCTGTTGCTGCCTGACAGTGTCGATCTGTTGGGTGATGTCGAAAAATGGGTCGACACCGGGTTGGATATGCTGCGCTTGAGCCCGGCACTGCGCAAATGACACTTTGTTAAGGATTGTGAGGGAGTGTTTCCCCTCTGTATTAAGCGGTGATTAAAGGCGGGGCCGGCGGGTGGCCCCGCGCTTCAGCGCCCCCGCAGTTGCCGGTCGGGCAATGCCACTGCTGCTGCCAGCCCGAGCACCGCAATCAGGGCACTCCCCATCAGTAAATGACGGAATGTTTCAGTCAGGCGCGCCTGTGTCACCAAGTCCACTTCACCGGCCTTCAGGCTCCCCAGCAACGGGTTACCCAGCATTTCAAATCCGCCCTGATGCAGCAGCGCCAGCAACAGGCTGGACATGCAGGCCACGCCCATGGCCCCGCCCAGCGAACGGAAAAGGTTGGTGGTACTGGTGGCCACACCAATGTCTTTGCTTTCCACCGCGCTTTGCGTGCCCACCAGCGATGTCGGGAACTGCAGCCCGCAGGCGATGCCGGTCAGCAGCATGAACAGCGCGCTGAGCAAAGCCGATTGTGGCGGCGTCAGCGCCATGGCGAAAATGGCCACGGGCATCAACAATGCACCTGCCAGGATCTGCGGCTTGTAGCGCCCCGTGCGGCTGGTCATGCGACCGCCGGTGAAGGCGCCAAGGGGCAGGCCCATGGCCAGTGGCAACAGGTGCAGCGCGGCGCTGTCGGCGCCAGCACCCGTGATGCCCTGGTAGCGCAACGGCATGAGCATCGTCAGGGAAATCGACTGGAAGCTGGCGAAAAAGATCACCCCCCAGCACAGCACCGCCACCCGATTGCTGAACAGGCCCAAGGGCAATAGCGGCTCCGGGCAGCGCCGCTCATGTGCGATGAACAACGCAAGGCCCAGTACAGCGCAGGCGAACAGGGCCAGTACGGCAGGATCAATCCAGGCGTGGCCCTGACCGACCAAGGTGATGCCTAGCAACAAGCTGCCCAGGCCGAGGATCAGCAGCACGGCGCCGAGGTAATCCACCTGGGCCTCGCGGCGTTGCGCCGGCATGCCACCGAGGGCACGGCGGATCGCCCACAAGGCAACCAGCCCCAGCGGCAGGTTGATCCAGAATACCCAGCGCCACGACAAGTACTCGGTCAGCCAGCCGCCCAGCACTGGCCCGGCGACGCTGGCCACGGCGTACATGCTGCTGAAGTAACCTTGGTAGCGGCCGCGCTCACGCGGTGGCACGAAATCGCCGATGATCGCCTGGCTGACCGAGACCATGCCGCCCGCGCCAATGCCTTGCAGTACACGGGCCAGCACCAGCTGTTGCATGTCCTGGGCCATGGCGCACGCGATGGAGGCCAGGGTGAACAGGCTGATACCGGTCAGGATCATCCGCCGCCGCCCGTACAGATCGCCCAGTTTGCCGTAGATCGGCACGGCCACGGTCATCGCCACCATGTAGCCGGAGATGACCCAGGCCAGCAGGCCGACATCGTTGAACTGGGCCGAGATTGCCGGCAGCGAGACGGCGACGATGGTCTGGTCCAGTGCGCCGAGAAAAATGGCCAGCATGAGAGCGGTGAGCACGTTGCGCAGGGTGGTGGGGGGCAGGGCGGCGGTCACGGGAATACCTTGTCTGTCTGTTACGGCCTCTTTGGGCAAGTCGGATTGTAACCTGAGTTAGGTAGCTTCCTATGTACTATCTGCATCCCCTATGCCGAATCGGCATTGGCGCATTCATCCAGTGCGGCATGGCTGCGTGATATCGTTGGTATGCCACAGAGGCTGAAATTCGCGGCCTGCACCAGCTTGGTGCAACATTCTGCCGCAGGTTTTTCAGTGTGCTGTCTCCCACACCTTTTATTCCTCTGCCTGCATGTCGAGCATGACCGCCCAGATGGCGACGGTTGGAACAGGTCAGGTAGACCCGATTACAGGGGTCGGTAGTTACCGTTCAAATTTCAACTTAAATTGCGGAGTGATCATGCCCAAGGCTTCCCATCAAGATCTGCGTTTTGCCTTCCGCGAGCTGCTCGCTTCAGGTTCTTGTTACCACACTGCATCGGTGTTCGACCCGATGTCTGCGCGCATTGCCGCAGACCTCGGCTTCGAGGTCGGTATCCTCGGTGGCTCCGTTGCTTCGTTGCAGGTATTGGCCGCGCCGGACTTTGCCCTCATTACCCTCAGCGAGTTCGTCGAACAAGCCACCCGTATTGGCCGGGTAGCGCAGCTGCCGTTCCTGGCTGACGCCGACCATGGCTATGGCAACGCATTGAACGTGATGCGCACGGTGATCGAGCTGGAGCGCGCCGGCGTGGCTGCGCTGACCATCGAGGACACCCTGCTGCCCGCCCAGTTCGGGCGCAAGTCCACCGACCTTATTCCGGTCGAGGAGGGCGTTGGCAAGATTCGTGCGGCGCTGGAGGCGCGGGTCGATTCGTCGTTGTCGATCATTGCCCGCACCAACGCAGGCGTGCTCACCACCGAAGAAATCATCGTGCGCACCCAGAGCTACCAGAAAGCCGGTGCCGATGGTATCTGCATGGTGGGGGTAAAAGACTTCGAGCAGCTTGAGCAAATTGCCGAGCACCTGACCGTACCGCTGATGCTGGTCACCTATGGCAACCCGAACCTGCGCGATGACGAGCGCCTGGCGCGCCTGGGCGTGCGTATAGTGGTCGATGGTCACGCGGCCTACTTTGCTGCCATCAAGGCCACCTACGACTGCCTGCGCCTGCAACGTGGCCAGCAGAACAAGTCGGAAAACCTCAGCGCGACCGAACTCTCGCACACCTACACCCAGCCCGAGGACTACATCCGCTGGGCCAAGGAATACATGAGCGTGGAAGAGTGACCGGCGGCGCGCCGTCAACTCAACGGACGGCGCTCAAGGTTGCGGTGTGAGGCACGCAATGTGCCTGCTCGCAGCTGTTGGCGGCACTGGGCTGGCTGCGTAGCAGCTCGGCGCGCCAACAGGCTGAGCCGTACAGCCCTGCGACAGCAGTCAGGGCCATGACAAGGGCGACTCTTCTTGATTTGATGCCCATGGTACTCACCTCCTGTTACAGCGACAGGTGATACCTTTAATCGTAGGTCATTTCTCACGTTACATCAGAGATCCCGGTCCCACTCGGGTTCGTCCTTGAACCGCTGCACCAGAAAATCCAGCATGCTGCGCAAGGTGGGCGGCATGTGCTTGCGTGACGTGTACACCGCATTCAGGTTCAGTTCGCGGGGCTTTGCCTCGGGCAGCAGGCGCACCAGTTCGCCCCGGCGCAGGGCATCGGCGGCCTGGTAGGTTGGCAGCATGGCGATACCCGCGCCAGCCATCGCGGCCTTTTGCAATGTCATGGCTTCGTTGGCACTGATGTTCCCTGTTATCGGCACGGCGATCTGTTGGCCGCCCACCTCGAAATGCCACAGGCTATGGCCGAAATAGGCATGGGTCAGGCAGTTGTGCCGGCTCAGTTCTTCGACCCGCTTCGGCGTGCCATGCTCAAGCAGGTAGGCGGGGGACGCACACACCACCGAGCGGCATATGCTCAGGCGCCGGGCGATCAGGTTGGGGTCCAGGTCGTTGCTGGTGCGGATGGCCAGGTCGATACGCTCATCCACCAGGTTGACGGTACGGTCGAGCATCTGCAGTTCCACCTTCACGCCTGGGTAGCGCCGCACATAGGCAGCCACTGCATCCACCAGTTGCGCCTGGCCAAAGGACGTACTGACGCTGATGCGCAATGCGCCCTTGGGCGCGTCATCTGGCTGTTGCACGGCAGCCTGCAGGTCACCGGCCAACTCCAGCAACTGCCGACAGCGTGGCAGGGTTTCCTGGCCGGCGGCGGTGAGGCTGAGCTTGCGTGTGGTGCGCTGCATCAGGCGCGCGCCCACCCAGTCTTCCAGCGCTGCCAGGTAGCGCGACACCACCGGCCGCGATAGCTGCAAATGATCCGCCGCTGCCGACTGGCTGCCCAGGTCGACGACGGTGACGAAAACGCGCATGGCGTTGAGACGGTCCATGATTTGCCCGGTTTCAGAAACAAACTATGTTCGAGCATCGCATTTTTTGTCATGGATCGGGCAACTAAGCTGTTGGCCAACGTTATCTGGAAGGCGTTGCCAATGTCCCTGTTCACTCCCTTGCGGGGCCTGCTGCTGGCCTGCGTTACCCTGGCCGGCCCGGCGCTGGCCGCCGAACCCTTGAAGCTGGAAGTCTACAACCCTGGGCATGAGGCCATCTTCCCGGTCAGTTCGGTGATTGTCAGTGGCGAGCACGATGCCGTGCTGGTCGATGCCCAGTTCGGTAAGGCCCAGGCCCAGCAACTGGTGCAGCGCCTGCGAGCTGGCGGCAAGCACCTGACTACCATCTATATCAGCCACGGTGACCCGGATTACTACTTCGGCCTGGACACCCTGACAAACGCTTTCCCCGACGCCAAGGTGCTGGCCTCGGCCGCCACTGTCGCGCATATCCGTCAGACCATGGACGCCAAGCTGGCGTACTGGGGCCCGCAGATGGGGGCGGACAAACCGGCACGGCTGGTGTTGCCACAGGTACTGGAAGGCAACCGATTGACGCTGGAAGGGCAGGCCCTTGAGGTGGTTGGCCTTGACGGTCCGCAACCAGACCGCAGCTTTGTGTGGATCCCGTCGATCAAGGCGGTGGTCGGCGGCGTGGTGGTGTCCGAGCACATTCATGTGTGGATGGCCGATACCCAGACGGCCCAGTCGCATGCCGACTGGCTCGGCACCCTGGCGCACATCGAAGCGCTGGCGCCGCGTACGGTCATCCCGGGTCATTACCTGAGGGACAGCAGCCGCTCGCTGGAGGCTGTGCGTTTCACGGCGAACTACATTCGTGACTTCGATGCCGAAACGGCCAAGGCAAAAGACGCGGGTGCCTTGATCGAGGCGATGAAGCAGCGTTACCCGGGCCTGGCCGATGAAAGCTCCCTGGAGCTGGGAGCCAAGGTCGCCAAGGGCGAGATGAAGTGGTAATTCCGTTCAATTGATGGAGAGTATCCCATGAGCAAGATCGCAATCATTGGTGCCACTGGTCGTGCTGGCAGCCAGTTGCTGGAAGAGGCCCTGCGCCGTGGCCACAGTGTATTGGCCATCGCCCGTGACCCTTCGAAACTGGAGGGCCGGGAAGGCGTGACCGTCAAGGCGTTGGATGCCAAGGACAGCGCGGCCCTGCAGGCCGCGGTCGCGGGCGTGGATGCCGTGCTGAGCGCCGCGCATTTCTCGACCATCGAGCCGCACGCGATCATCGAGCCGGTCAAGCGGGCCGGGGTCAGGCGCTTGCTGGTGGTAGGCGGTGCGGGCAGCCTGCTGTTGCCGTCGGGGCACCGGGTGATCGACAGCCCGGACTTCCCGGAAGCCTACAAGGCCGAGGCGACTGCAGGCGTGCGCTTTTTGGAGGCGTTGCAGCGGGAGCCGAACCTGGACTGGACCTTCCTGTCGCCATCGGCGGAGTTCGTTGAAGGTGAGCGCAGTGGGCGGTACACGCTGGGCAAGGATTATCTGCTGATTGGTGCAGACGGCAAAAGCTGGATCACCTTCGCCGACTTTGCGATTGCCTTGATCGATGAGCTGGAAAAGCCGGCGCATACGCGGCAGCGTTTTACCGTCGGGTATTGAGTCGCCCCCTTCGCGGGCACGCCCGCGAAGAGGCCTTCATAGGCTGGCCTGGCTCTCCAGCCAGTCCAGCAATTCCACCAACCCCGGCGGCAAGCTCCTGGCCTGGCTCACCAGGTAGTACGCCTTACCGGTCATCACCTTCAGCGCAAATGGCATGCATAGCCGCCCCCCGCGCAGGTCATCACCAATCAGCGACCAGTCGCCAATCGCCACTCCGGTCCCCTGCGAGGCCATGGCCATTGCCATGTCCAGCGTCTCGAAGTGCTGCTTGGGCCCATGAGCGGCCAACGTCACCCCGGCCGCCTGCAACCACAACCGCCAGTCATGCTCGTCCCGCGAGGGGTGCAGCAACATGTGCCGCGACAGGTCATCCACCTGCCGCAAGGGTATTGGCCCGTCGCATAGCGACGGCGCACACACCGGCGTCAGCTGTTCATCGAACAACTTGCGCACCTGTAACCCGTGGTTCGGCGTGTCGCCATAGACCACTGCCGCATCGAAGCCCTCCCGGCGAAAGTCCACCCCGTGCTGCACCGTAGTCGTCAGCTCCACCGGCACATCCGGGCGCAGTGCTTGCCACTCCATCAGGCGTGGCAATAACCAACGCATCACGCAGGTGGGTGCCTTGAGCTGCAAGGTCGTGCTGCGTCCGCCCACCTCATTCACGCCTTGTTCGATCAGTGCGAACACCTGCTGCACCCGTGGCAGCCAGTCCTGGCCTTCACGGGTCAGGCTCAGCCCACGGGCCTGGCGCTGGAACAGTGCATACCCCAGGTGCTCCTCAAGGGCCGCGATCTGGCGACTGACGGCGCCTTGCGTGATGTGCAACTGTTGCCCGGCACGGGTGAAGTTGCAGTGCTGGGCGGTCACCAGAAAGGTGTACAGGGCGGGTAAGGGCGGTAGGCGTTTCATTGCGATAAGCCATGATTAGAAGACATGGCTAGTATGTGTTTTTTTGCATTGTGGTGGTAGTCGTGGGTTGGGTCCAATAAGCACATAACCCAAGCAGATTCATGGTGAACCCTGATGGCAACGTGCGGCGAAGTACTGGTCAAACTCCTTGAAGGCTATGGCGTGGACCATGTCTTCGGCATTCCCGGTGTGCATACCGTGGAGCTCTATCGCGGCCTGGCGGGTTCGTCCATTCGACACATCACTCCGCGCCACGAGCAGGGTGCCGGGTTCATGGCTGACGGCTATGCGCGCACCCGTGGTAAACCCGGAGTGTGCTTCATCATCACCGGCCCAGGCATGACCAACATCACCACGGCGATGGGCCAGGCCTACGCCGATTCGATCCCGATGCTGGTGATTTCCAGCGTGCAGTCCCGTGATCAGTTGGGCGGTGGCCGTGGCAAGCTGCACGAGCTGCCCAACCAGGCGGCGCTGGTGTCGGGCGTGGCTGCGTTTTCCCACACCTTGATGAGTGCAGCAGACCTGCCGCAGGTGTTGGCCCGGGCATTTGCCGTGTTCGACAGCGCCCGACCACGCCCGGTGCATATCGAAATCCCGCTCGACGTGCTGGTCGAACCGGCCGATTTCCTGCTGCCGGGCCGGCCCGTGCGCGGTAGCCGTGCGGGGGCTGCCCCGCAAGCCGTAACACAGATGGCCGAGCGCCTGGCCGGTGCAAAGCGGCCGTTGATTCTGGCCGGCGGTGGCGCGTTGGCAGCCGGTGCTGCCTTGGCACGCCTGGCCGAACACCTTCAGGCTCCGGTGGCGTTGACCATCAATGCCAAGGGTTTGCTGCCGGCCAGCCACCCGCTGCAAATCGGTTCGACCCAGTCGTTGCCTGCCACGCGGGCGCTCGTCGCCGAGGCCGACGTGGTGCTGGCGATCGGCACCGAATTGGCCGAAACCGATTATGACGTGACCTTCAAGGGTGGCTTCGAGATCCCGGGAAGCCTGCTGCGCATCGATATCGACCCGGACCAGACCGTGCGCAATTACCTGCCGGAGCTGGCGCTGGTGGCTGATGCCAAATTGGCCGCCGAAGCGCTGCTCGGTGCTTTGCAGACTCAGCCGCAACCCGTGCGTGAAAGCACCTGGGGTGTGGCCCGGGTGGCCAACCTGCGCAAGGCTCTGGCGGCAGGTTGGGACCAGCCGACATTGAGCCAGACGCGTTTGCTGAGCGCCATTCTTGAGCGCCTGCCCAATGCCATTCTGGTGGGCGACTCGACCCAGCCGGTGTACACCGGCAACCTGACCCTGGACATGGATCAGCCACGTCGCTGGTTCAATGCCTCGACCGGCTACGGCACCCTGGGTTATGCGCTACCTGCGGCCATGGGCGCCTGGCTCGGGAGTGCGGAGCAAATCGGCCAGCGTGCGCCTGCCGTGTGCCTGATTGGCGATGGTGGTATGCAATTCACCCTGCCGGAGCTGGCCAGCGCGGTGGAGGCGCAGGTGCCGCTGATCGTGCTGCTGTGGAATAACCAGGGGTATGAGGAAATCAAGAAGTACATGGTCAACCGGGCGATCGAGCCGGTTGGCGTGGATATTCATACGCCGGACTTCATCGGCGTGGCACGGGCGTTGGGGGCTGCGGCGGAGAATGTGACGAATGTGGCGCAGTTGCAGGCGGCGCTGGGGCAGGCGGTGGAACGCAAGGGGCCTACCTTGATTCAGGTTGACCAGAATCAGTGGCAAGGGACAGTTTTGGGTTGAAGTGAAGCTGTTGCCTGTACCGGCCCTTTCGCGGGCGAGCCCGCGAAGAGGCCGGTACAGCCACCAACAAGTCCTAGACAGCAGTGGCTCTCAATCTGGCGACATCCCGAATCGGCGGCGCTCCATACAGCCTGCTGTACTCCCGGCTGAACTGCGATGGGCTTTCATACCCCACCCGATAAGCCGCCACCGCCGCCTCCAGCCCGTCATTGAGCATCAACCTGCGCGCCTCCTGCAGGCGCAGCTGCTTCTGGTACTGCAACGGGCTCATCGACGTCACGGCCTTGAAGCGGTGGTGCAGGGTCGAGGTGCTGAGGTTGACCTCCCGGGCCAGGTCCTCGATACGCAGCGGCTGTTGATAGTTGTTGTTGAGCCAGGTAATGGCCTGGCAAACCCGGTGCGTCTGGCTGTTGGCCAAGGCAATTTCGTACAGCCGATAACCCTGTGGCCCGCGCAACAAACGGTAGAGAATTTCACGGCGGAACAACGGCGCCAACATCGCGATATCGCGCGGCGTGTCCAGCAGTCGGATCAGCCTCAGCAGGGCATCAAGCAATGGCGCATCGGTTCTGTCCACATACAAACCGCGGCCGGAAGGCCGGTTAGGCACCAGCATCGGCCCGCTCTCGGCAATCAGCTGGCTGATCTCTGCCGGGTCCAGGTCTATGCGCAACCCAAGGCTGGGGTGTTCGGGGCTGGCGTCGAGCTTTACGCCGCTCAGTGGCAAGGTTACCGAAACCACCATGTAGTGCAGCGGGTCGTAGGCATATTGTTCGTCACCGAGGAACAGGCTTTTGCTGCCCTGGGCCAGGATGCACAGCGCGGGTTGAGCGAGAGTCGGCACCGAGCGCACGTTCTCGGTGTAGCGCACCAGGAACAAGCCATCGATGGCCGAGGCCGGGCCGTGAGGATCGCCGGCATGACGGCGGATCAGTTCCGCAAGCTCCTTGCGCTGCAATTCCAGGGGCGGGTCGATGGGTGTCGGTGTGGTCATGGTGGATTTCCTCTGCTGACCGACGCAGCATAGGTTTGGGCAAGGACGGGCGCTAGTCGAAAGCTGCACGTCGATTGCCTGATCCTGTCGCGCTGCAGGATTAGGCAATCGGCATGCAGTAATGGCCTAACGCGTCGCGCGAGGTAGCCCCTAACCTTGGCAGCCTGGCTTTTCCGTCCGCCTGCTTCAAGGAGATTGTGCAATGACCTCAAAACAACCGGTCACCCACCTTGCTTTCATCCGTGCCAGCAGCGGGCGCTCAGCCGAGTTGGGTGCGCGACTGCGTGACCTGCTCGAACCCTCGCTGCGGGCGCCGGGTTGTCTGAGTTTCACGGTGCAGCGCTCCCAGGCGGATGCCGACCTTTGGTTACTCAGCGGTAGCTGGCAGGACCAGCAGGCGATGAGTGGCTACTTTGCTTCGCCAACGTTGGAGGTGTTTGGCGAGCTGGTACAGGCACAGGTGGTCAGCAGCTTGGACCTGCATACCTTCGATTGATCAGTGATGGGGTAAAATGACTGCCTTGTTCAATCAAGTGGATAGCAACATGGCACGTAGGGAATTCCCGCATTTCGAAGCGGTTTCGGCAATGGTCCCGGTCGAGGGGGGCGGCTACAACGCGGCTATCGCGGTCAAGGCCTTGGGCATGGGCGGCGCGCCGCGTTTTCACAAGGTACTGGACGGGCAGGTGTTCAAGGGGGCCGTGGCCGCCGACGAAGCGGCTACGGCCGAGCTGCAACGCCTGCAAGGCGTAAGCGAAGAGGGCGAGCTGATCTGGTGATCAGGCCGGCGGGCGGGCCATCTTGAACAGGTTGCCCAGCTCGAAGTAGTCCGCCGGGCCACCGCCACGCAGGATCGGTTCGGCGGCAGCGGTGTCGTAGATGCCGTTTTTCAGCAGGTGCTCGGCAATGTGCACCGCCACCACTTCACCCAGGATCAGCCAGCTGGGCACCAGCGCCTGGTCTGCCCGCTTGAGCTGCACGATCTGGCTGACCTTGCACTCGAAGGCCACGGGTGTTTCCCCCACGCGCGGTACGTTGACGATGCTCGACGGCGTGGCAGTGAGGCCGCTCAATTCAAATTCGTTTACTTCGGCCGCAACCGGTGCGCAGCTCTGGTTCATCTGCTCAGCCAGCGGGCGGGTGGCCAGGTTCCAGACAAATTCGCCGGTCTGTTCGATGTTGTTCAGGCTGTCTTTGCGCCCGACGCTGCAGAAACCGATGATCGGCGGGATGTAGTTGAACGCGTTGAAAAAGCTGTAGGGCGCCAGGTTCAGGCGGCCTTCACGGTCTTGCGAGGAGATCCAACCGATGGGGCGGGGGCCGACGATAGCGTTGAACGGGTCGTGGGGCAGGCCGTGGCCTTTGGCGGGTTCGTAGTAATACATCTGTGCTGGGCTTGCTGGCCCACCTCCTGGGTTGCGAGGTGCCTAGTGTGCCAAGCCTGTGCCCGTCTGCAAATGATCAAGCCCGGCGAAAGCCGGGCTGGGTGCACGCATCAGGGATCAGCTGATGCGGTGGGCGTTGGTGCGGTCGAAGCCGTCTTCGGCGAAGCGTTGGCCGCCAGTGCGGTCGAAACCGTCTTCGGCGAAGCGTTGGCCGCCAGTGCGGTCGAAGCCGTCTTCGGCGAAGCGTTGGCCACCGGTGCGGTCGAAGCCGTCTTCGGCGAAGCGTTGGCCACCGGTGCGGTCGAAACCATCTTCAGCGTAGGTAGCGGACTGGCTCTGTACCGCTGCAAATGTGTGGGCGTTGGTACGGTCGAAGCCATCTTCGGCGTAAGCGCCAGCTGCGAAAACCGAGAGGGCCAGGGTAAGGATCAGTTTGTTTTTCATGGTCGTTGCTCCAAGGGCTTCAGGGGTTGTTTGTTTCTATGGGTTTAATCCTACGCCGATTAATTTGATTAAAAAGCGCAAAAAATAGCGATTAAAAATCTAATTATTCGATGTGTGTAGGAGCGCTTTTCGTGAATCAGGCTGTGGCATCACCCAGGAGCCGCATGCCCGCGCGTTGTCGTTCTTTCAGCTATTTCAGCTTGAAGGGTGGGGATTAATGAGACGTTAAGAACGAAATATCTTGTTTCAAAGATCTATCAACGCTTTTTTCATGCATCACCAACCGATTTTTTAGGCAACGATCAGCACCATCGCCGCACCTCAAACTGGAGCGGTACAACAATGAACAAACTCCCGCAAATCACCTTGGCCTTCTGGGTCATGAAGATCTGCGCTACCACCCTTGGCGAAACGGCGGGCGACTTGCTGTCGATGACGCTGAACGTTGGCTATGCCGTCAGCTCGCTGCTGCTGATCAGCGTGTTCCTGCTGACGTTGCTCGGCCAACTCTACTCGCGCCGTTACCACCCAATGCTGTATTGGCTGGTGATCCTCTCCACCAGTACCGCCGGCACCACCATGTCCGACTTCATGGACCGCACTCTGGGCCTGGGTTATGCCACGGGGTCGGCCTTGCTCATCGGCATCCTGCTGCTGACCTTCCTGGTGTGGCGCCTGAGCGGCAACCCACTTGATGTCACCCGTATCAATAACCGCACGGGCGAGCTGTTCTACTGGGTAGCGATCCTGTTTTCCAACACGCTTGGCACCGCCCTGGGCGATTACCTGGCCGATGATTCGGGGCTCGGCTTTGCTGGCGGCGCGTTGCTGATCGGCAGTGCCATTGCCTTGGTAGTGGTAGCCCGCTACTGGACGCGTATCCCAGGCGTTGTGCTGTTCTGGGTGGCGTTCGTGCTTACCCGTCCGTTTGGCGCCACGCTGGGCGATGTCCTGACCAAACCCCATGAAAAGGGGGGCCTGGACTTTGGCACGGTCGGCTCTTCGGCTGTGCTGGGCGGGGTGTTGCTGGTGCTGGTGCTGATGGCCAGCTGGTACCAGCGCCGTGAGCCGCGTCAGGCGTTGGAGATGTCCTGAGCCAGGTTTCAGGCGCTGGTGAGCCGATTAATTGAGCTATTCGGCTCACATGATGAGCCGAATAGGATCAATCATTGGCTCATCGAATCACATCATGCATTCACAATGCATGAAAAAAGGGCGCCCGAAACGGTGCGCCCTTCTTCATTGCGGCAGGTTCAAACTCACTCAGTAGTAATCCGCGAGTGCTGTTTGGTGTCTTTCATGGTTGCGTATACCAGCAGCGAACAGGCGATACAGGCAGTGACGTACCAGTAGAAGCCGCTTTCCATACCTGCGCTCTTGAACCACAGGGCCACGTATTCGGCGGTGCCGCCGAAGATGGACACGGTCAGGGCGTACGGCAGGCCCACGCCCAGAGCGCGGATTTCCGTCGGGAACAGCTCTGCCTTGACCACTGCGTTGATCGAGGTGTAGCCGCTGACGATGATCAGCGCGGCCATGATCAGGAAGAACGCGCCCCACCAGGTCTGGATGGTGTGCAAGGTGCTGAGGATAGGGACGGTGAACAGGGTGCCGAGCACACCGAAGGCGATCAGGATCGGGCGACGGCCGATCTTGTCGGACAGCCCACCAATCAACGGCTGCAGGCACATGAACAGGAACAGCGTGGCGGCCGAGATGGTGGTCGAGTCGCTGATGCTCATACCCACGGTGTTGACCAGGTACTTCTGCATGTAGGTGGTGTAGGTGTAGAAGGCCAAGGTGCCGCCCATTGTCAGGCCGACCACGGTCATCAGCTCTTTGGGGTGGCGCATCAGGGTGCGCATCAGGCTTTCCTTGGCCTTTTCCTTCTTGGTGAAGGAGGCGGTTTCTTCCATGCCGCGACGCAGGTACAGGGCCACCACGGCGCACAGCGCACCGATCACGAACGGCACGCGCCAGCCCCAGGCGTACAGCTGCTCGGTGGTCAGGGTCTGCTGCAGGATGATCAGTACCGCCAGGGCAATGAGTTGCCCGGAGATCAGGGTCACGTACTGGAAGCTGGAGAAGAAACCACGGCGGTCCTTGCTGGCCATTTCGCTGAGGTAGGTGGCCGAGGTGCCGTATTCACCACCCACCGACAGGCCCTGCATCAGGCGCGCGATCACCAGCAGGATCGGTGCGGCGACACCGATGGTTTCGTAGCCCGGGGTCAGGGCGATGACCAGCGAGCCTGCGCACATCAGCAGTACCGAGGCCATCAATGCAGCTTTGCGGCCCTTGCGGTCGGCGTACAGGCCCATCAACCAGCCACCGATCGGGCGCATCAGGAAGCCCACGGCGAAGATCGCGGCGGTGTTGAGCAGTTGTGCGGTGGAGTCGCCGGCCGGGAAGAAGGCCTTGGCGAAGTACAGCGAGAATGCGGCGTAGACGTACCAGTCGTACCATTCGACCATGTTGCCGATGGACCCGCTGAAGATCGACTTCAGGCGGCTGGCGGTGGTTTTTTCCGCGGCGGGCGCAGTGGCCGCCCCGGCGGGCAGGGAGGTGGCGTTATCCATCAGAGATACCTTCTCGTTGTTTTTGTGTGGAGCGCGCCGTGGCGCAGCTTGCCAAGGCAATAGCAGAAGGTGTGCCAAATGGGGGCAGGGTGATTCATTTGAAGGCGTTGCGAGTTTCTTGAGCCCCGAAATAGAAGGCTTTGAACGGCCCTTGTAGGAGCGGCCACGTGTCGCGACGGGCTGCAAAGCAGCCCCAAAATCTCACAAAAATAAGCGGAAACCCGCCTATCTCCAGTCGTTCATAAGCGGAAATCCGCTCATTCTCGCTCAACAAAATCCTCGCGCACCAACCCGTGCCGCTGCATCTTTTCATTAAGCGTGCGCCGCGGCAGCTGCAAGGTCTCCATCACCGCCTTGATCTCGCCCCCATGCTGTCGCAACGCTGCGCGCAGGCATTGCGCCTCGAACGCCTCCATCTGCTCGCCCAGCGATTGCCCGGCAGGCGCTACCTCGATGTTCGGCGAACCTAGCCCCAACGCGTGCCGCTCCGCCGCATTGGCCAGCTCGCGAACATTACCTGGCCAGTCATGCGACAGCAGTTGTGCCAGCTGTGCCCCCGACAGCGGCGGTGCGCAGCGCCCAAGCTTTTCGCCTGCTGCACGGGCAAAGTGTTCGAACAGCAGCGGAATGTCCTCACGCCGCTCACGCAACGGCGCCAGGCGCAATTCGGCCACGTTCAGGCGGTAGGCCAGGTCTTCGCGAAAACGCCCGGCACGGGCCTCGTCGAGCAGGTCGGGCTTGGTCGCGGCAATGATTCGCAAGTCGATGCTGATGCTCTGGTTAGCCCCCAAACGCTCCAGTTTCTGCTCCTGGATCACCCTTAGCAGCTTGGCCTGTTGCGCCAGTGGCATGCTCTCGATTTCGTCGAGGAACACAGTGCCACCGTTGGCGTACTCCAGTTTGCCGATGCGCTTGCCTTGGGCGCCGGTGAAGGCACCGCTTTCATGGCCGAACAGTTCGGCTTCGAACAGCGCTTCGGGGATGGCCGCGCAGTTGAGGGCAACGAATGGTTTGCCGGCGCGCGGGCCAAAATCGTGCAGGCAGCGGGCGACCCGCTCTTTGCCGCTGCCGGTTTCACCACGAATCAGCACGTTGACTGGCAGGCCGGCCAGGTCCAGCACCTGCCGGCGCAGTTGCTGCAGGCCCTGGGACATCCCCAGCAGTGTGCCTTCCAGGCGTGACTTGAGGTCAGCCTGTTCGTGCAGCCGACGGTTTTCAAGGACCAGCTGGCGCTTTTCCAGTGCCCTGCGCAGGCTACCCAGCAGGTGCTGCGGGGTGAAGGGTTTTTCCAGGAAGTCATAGGCCCCGTTGCGCATGGCTTCTACTGCCATGGGCACATCACCGTGGCCGGTCAGCAGGATCACGGGCAGGTCGGGGTCGTCCGCCTGCAGGCGCTTGAGCAATTGCAGGCCGTCCATGCCTGGCATGCGCACATCGCTGATGATCACCCCCGGGAAGTGCCGTGGCAGGTGTGCCAGGCATTCTTCAGCGCGAGCGAACAACTGCACAGTGAAGCCGGACAGGCTCAGCCATTGCTCGACGGCAGTACGGATGCTGGCTTCATCATCGACGACGATCACTGAATTCAACATACAGGCTCCAGGTCACGGGGCAGGGTCAGGCTCAGGCGTGCGCCACCGGGTACGTTTTCGGCCCGCAGTTGGCCACCGGCCTCGTGGACGATGCCGTAGGAAATGGCCAGGCCCAGGCCCAGCCCTTCACCCACCGGTTTGGTGGTGAAGAACGGGTCGAACACCTTGGCCAGATCGGCCTCGGCGATGCCGCCACCTGAATCCAGCACGCTCAGGCGCCACAGCTCGCCATCTGGCTCGATGCGCACCTCCAGGCGTTTGTAGCGCTTGTCGGCCATTGCGTCGAGGGCATTGCGCAGCAGGTTGATCAGCACTTGCTCCAGGCGAATGGCATCGCCGCGCACCCAGGCTGGGCGTGCCAGGTACAAGGCCACCTCGACCTCTTCACTACGGATGCGGGTTTCCAGCAGGTGCAAGGCTTGGTCGACCACGGTGGCCAGATCGAGGCGCTCGCGCAGGCCGACCGGGCTGTTGCGGGCAAAGGTTTTCAGGTGGCTGGTCAGTGCCGCCATGCGTGTGAGCATTTGCTCCAGCGGTTCCAGAGCCTGGCGCGCTTCGTCGTAACGGCCGTGGTCCAGCAGCAGCCGCAGGGTTTCCAGTTGCATACGCTGGGTGGTCAGCGGCTGGTTGATTTCGTGGGCCATGGCGGCCGACATTTGCCCGAGGGCGGCCAGTTTGGCCGACTGCACCAGGCCCTCCTGGGCGGTGCGCAACTCACGGGTGCGTTCTTCGACCTGGCGTTTGAGCTCTTGCCGGCTGCGCTGGCGCAGCCGGGCCAGGCGCAGGCGCTGGCTGACGAACAGGGCGGCGAACACCAGGCTCAGCCACACGGCTGCGGCGCCCAGGGCGGCATTGCGGCCATCAGCGGCCACCTGTGGCTTACGCAACAGGTGCAAGGTCCAGTGGTCACCTTCCAGCGGCAGGCTTTCCCACAGGTACTCGGCACTGCCCTGCGGGCCTTGCACGCGGCTAAGGGTGCTGTACTCGGCAAAACGGGTCAGCACCTGGTGCTGCAGGGGCACCAGCGGCTGTTTGTCGTACTGGCGTGTTTCAGCCAGCTCGGCACGGTCGGCACCACTCAGCGGCTGGAGCTCGCGGTAGCGCCAGCCATCCTGGTTGGCGATGAAGGTGATGCCACGTGCGTCGCTGACCAGCAGGATATCGCTGCCCTGGCGCCACTCGCGTTCCAGCTCGGGGAACTCCAGCTTGACCACCATGGCACCGAGAAAGCGGCCATGCTCGTCATTTACCGCGCTGGCGAGGAAGTAGCCCGGTACGCCACTGGTTACGCCCACGGCGTAGAAGCGGCCACTGCCTTGGCTGCGGGTTTGCTTGAAATAGGGGCGGAAACCGTAGTTGGAGCCGACGTAGCTACTGGGCAGCCGCCAGTTGCTGGCGGCAATGGCCAGGCCGGTGCGGTCGAGCAGCTCAAGGGTGGAGGAATTGGCCGCGCCATTGATGCGTTCCAGCTTGCGGTTCAGGGCGTCCTGCACTTGTTCATTGACCGGGCCGCGCAGGGCCGCGATCAGTTCCGGGTCCAACGCCAGTACAGCGGGCAGGGCGCGGTAGCGGTCGATCAGGGTGTGCAGGGCATTGGCGTACAGCCCCAGTTGCTGACTGGCACGCCGGGCGTCGTCTTCCATGGCCTGGCGCTTGGCCTGGTGCATGGCCCAGCCGGCACTGAGGGCGGTGCCCAGCAGGATGAGCAAGGTGATCAGCCCCAGACGCAGGGCGCGAAAGGAAAAGGGCATTGGGGCGGATCCGGAATATTTGGGGATCGGGGCCGGCCCTTTCGCAGGTCTACCTGCGAAAGGGCCGGTACAGGCGGCCGGTTTCAGTTACAGCAGTTCAAAGCTCTGCTGTTGCACCGCCTGGGAGTCCAGCCCTACCTGGACATTGAACTCACCTGGCTCGGCAACCCGCTGCAGCTGGCCATTGTAGAACCTCAGGTCATCCTCGTTGATGCGGAAGGTCAAGGTCCGCGACTCACCCGGCTTGAGCATCAGCTTCTGGAAGTTTTTCAGTTCCTTGACCGGGCGGCTCATCGAAGCCGACACATCTTGCAGGTACAGCTGCACCACGGTCTCGCCGGCCACCTTGCCGGTATTCTTCACCGTCACCTTGGCCTCCAGGTTGTCACCGCGCTTGAGGTCCTTGTGCGACAGCTTCAGGCCGGACAGCTCGAAGCTGCTGTAGCTCAGGCCATAGCCGAACGGGTACAGCGGGCCGTTAGGCTCTTCGAAGTACTGCGAGGTGTAGTTACCCGGCTTACCCGGCGTGAACGGCCGGCCAATGCGCGTGTGGTTGTAGTACATCGGGATCTGCCCGACCGAACGCGGGAAGGTGATTGCCAGCTTGCCGGATGGGTTGTAGTCGCCAAACAGCACGTCGGCGATGGCATTGCCGCCCTCGGTACCGGCGAACCAGGTTTCGAGGATGGCGTCGGCCTGCTCGCGTTCCCAGCCGATCGACAGCGGCCGGCCGTTCATCAACACCAGTACCAGCGGCTTGCCGGTCGCCTTCAGGGCCTTGATCAGCTCACGCTGGCTGGCTGGAATTTCCAGGGTGGTGCGGCTGGACGACTCGTGGGACATGCCACGCGACTCGCCGACAACCGCTACGACCACGTCGGACTGCTTGGCAGCCTTCACGGCTTCGTCGATCAGCACCGCAGGCGGGCGTGGGTCGTCGACGATTTCCGGTGCGTCGAAGTTGAGGAAGTTCAGGTAATCGAATATCGCCTTGTCGCCGGTGACGTTGGAGCCTTTGGCGTAGACCAGCTTGGCTTTGCCTTCTACGGCGCGGCGCAAGCCTTCACGCACTGTCACCGAGTGCACGGGTTTGCCGTCGGCGGCCCAGCTGCCCATCATGTCGATCGGTGCATCGGCCAGCGGGCCGACCAGGGCGATGGTGCCGGTTTTTTTCAGCGGCAGGGTCTGGTTGTGGTTTTCCAGCAGTACCAGGCTGCGGCGGGCCACATCGCGCGCGGCTTCGCGGTGCAGGCGGTCGTTGCCGTAGTAGTCTTTCAGATCGGTTTCGGCCTTGCCGATGCGCACGTAAGGGTCCTTGAACAGGCCCATGTCGTACTTGGCTCCGAGTACTTCGCGCACCGCCTGGTCCAGCTCGCCCTGGGTCACTTCACCGGACTTCAGCAGGCCTGGCAGCTCTTCGCCGTACAGGGTGTCGTTCATGCTCATGTCGATGCCGGCCTTGATCGCCAGCTTGGCGGCTTCGCGACCGTCCCGGGCGACACCGTGGCGGATCAGCTCCTGGATGGCGCCATGGTCGCTGATGGTCACACCCTTGAAGCCCCACTCCTTGCGCAGCAGGTCGTTCATCAGCCAGGTGTTGGAGGTGGCCGGCACGCCGTTGATCGAGTTCAGTGCCACCATCACCCCGCCGGCACCGGCGTCGAGGGCGGCGCGGTAGGGCGGCAGGTAGTCGTTGTACATCTTCGGCAGGCTCATATCGACCGTGTTGTAGTCGCGCCCGCCTTCTACGGCGCCGTACAGGGCGAAGTGCTTGACGATGGCCATGATGCTGTCGGGGTTGGCCGGGCTGCTGCCCTGGAACGAGCGCACCATCACCTGGCCAATCTTCGAGGTCAGGTAGGTGTCTTCACCAAAGCCTTCACTGGTGCGGCCCCAACGTGGGTCGCGGGCAATATCGACCATGGGTGCGAAGGTCATGTCCAGGGCGTCGGCCGAGGCTTCGATGGCGGCGGTGCGGCCAACCTTGGCCACGGCGTCCATGTCCCAGGTGGCAGCCATGCCCAGGCCGATCGGGAAGATGGTGCGCTCGCCGTGGACGGTGTCGTAGGCGAAGAACATCGGGATCTTCAGGCGGCTGCGCATGGCCGCGTCCTGCATCGGGCGGTTTTCGGGCGCGGTGCGTGAGTTGAACGTGCCACCGATACGGCCGGCGGCGATTTCCTCACGAATCTTGTCGCGAGGCATTTCCGGGCCGATGCTGATCAGGCGCAACTGGCCGATTTTCTCGGCTTCGGTCATCTGGCTGATCAGATGGTCGATGAACGCCTGCTTGTCCTGCAGGGGCGGGGCGGAGGGGGCGGCGAGGGCCGCCTGACTGGCAAGGCCCATGGCCAGGCCCAGCAAAGACAATTTCATCATCAATTCCGTTGTGGGGCCTCTGCCGTATCCAGCGGTGATACGTGCGCGGCCGAAGTTTTCAGGCGGCTATTGTTGTACGATTGACACGCTCATTTTCCAGCGGCGGATTATGCCTGAATATGTCGCCTGGGGACGAAGCCCCGAATGCCGGGACAACAACTATAAGAACGCTCAAGAGACCGACGGCATGACCCCCTTCGACGAATACCATCAACGGCAGATTGCCGAAGCCATTGCCCGTGCTGAAAAGCGAACCGATGCCGAACTGGTGACGGTACTGGCCCGCCGTGCTGACGATTACGCCTATTGGCCGCTGTTGTGGGCCGCCGTGCTGGCACTGGCTGTGCCGGGGCTGTTGCATTGGCTGCTGGGTTGGCCCAGCGTGCGTGGCTTGCTGGTGGCCAACGTGTTGCTATTCGTCGGTTTGTGCCTGCTGCTGCGCAACCCGCTTCTGGCCGGCTGGCTGATTCCTCGTGCTTTGCGTCGCTGGCGCGCCTCACGGCTAGCTCGGCAGCAGTTTCGCGAGCAGAACTTGCAGCGCACGGCAGGCGCCACGGGCGTGCTGATCTTCGTCAGCGAGGCGGAACGGCATGTGGAGATCCTGGTAGACTGCGGTATCGAGCATTATCTGGATACCAACGCGCGGGCGGCCATTGTCGCCCGCTTTGCCGAGCAGGTGCGTCAGGGGCGGACCTTGCAGGGGTTTGTCGAGTGCATCGATGCGTGCGGCGAGCTGCTTAGCGAGCATGTGCCGCCTACCCATGCGCGCAACGAGTTGCCCAACCGGTTGGTGATCCTGGACTGACTTGGAACCTGCAGGGTGTAGAATGCGTTTCCCGCTATTCGAGGCACCGTTTCTCCATGTCCGCCAGTTCTTCCGCCCTCTCTGCGTCAGATGCACGCGCCCGGTTTCTCGGCCTTCTGAATGCAGCCTTGCACGGCAACACCTTGGTCAAACTGGTGCTGGCGCGCCATGTCGGTGCCGACCAGACCTTGCAACGGATCATCGCCAAGCCGCTGCAGGTCAAGGGCCAGCCATGCCTGTCGCTGGTCTACCGCCACCAGACCCGCGACATCACCCGCAACTTGTCGCTGGAACAGGCGCAGGCGCTGGTAGCCGAGCTGCTGCCGGACAGCTTCCGCAATGCCCACCTGTTCGACGCAGATGGCGAAGTGCAACTGACCTTCAGCAAGAAGGGCAAGCCGATGTTGCAACGCCACGGCGCGCAGGCTCCACGCGAGGCCGCGGCGAGCAGTGGCCATGACCGCGAGAAGAAGCGCTACCTGGATTTGTCCAGGCCGTTCCTGCGTGACCTTGGCGTGACCGACGCACAAGGTGCATTGATCCCGTCCATGTCGCGCAAGTGGAAGCAGATCAACAAGTTCATCGAGGTCTTCGACCATGCCTTGGCCAGTGCGCCGGTACCTGCGAAACAGGCACTGCGGGTGGCCGACTTCGGCTCGGGCAAGGGCTACCTGACCTTTGCCATGCATGACTACCTGAGCAACAGCCTGGGCCGTGAGGCGCAGGTCACCGGTGTAGAGCTGCGCCAGGACATGGTCGACTTGTGCAACGCCGCCGCTTCGCGCCTGGAGCACCCGGGCCTGGAATTCCAGTGCGGGGATGTACGTAGCGTGGTTCCCGAGGCCATCGAAGTGATGATCGCCCTGCATGCGTGCGATATCGCCACCGACTACGCCATTCACACCGGTATCCGCTGCAACGCCGCGATCATCATGTGCTCGCCGTGCTGCCACAAGCAGATCCGCCCGCAACTGCACAGCCCGGGGTTGCTGCAACCCATGCTGCAATACGGCTTGCACCTGGGCCAGCAGGCCGAAATGCTCACCGACAGCCTGCGCGCGTTGTACCTGGAAGCCTGCGGTTACGAAACCAAGGTGTTCGAGTTCATCTCGCTGGAGCACACCAACAAGAACAAGATGATTCTTGCGGTGAAGCGGCGGCAGCCGGTGGCTAACGGCGAGTTGCTGGAGAAGATTGCCCAGCTCAAGGCGTTTTATGGGGTGCAGGAGCATTGCCTGGAAACATTGCTGCGGGCGGATGGCTTGCTTTGAAAGCAACCACTGGCAAGCCTGCTGGCGTGCTCGTGCAGCGGGCGTGCTAGCGTCTAGCCGCTGGTCGATCGATCGCCAAATCTGGTAGCCCCAGCGGATGCGTACTGGCGTCATAGAAATGCACCTGCGTCCCCGACAAATCTCCAAACCGATCAACAAAATGCTGCTTCTGGTTGATCACCGAAGCTTCGCTCACCGGCCGGATAGCAATCGAGAGCTGCTTCGGTCGGGCCTGGCGGATGGCTTCGAGCAGGTGCTGGTCACTGCTGTCCAGGTGCTGACCGAACAGGCATAACCCTTGGCTTTCCTGGGCCAGCTGCCCCAGGCACCAACTGAGGTAATCCGAATGGCGGATGGCGCGCAGTTTTTCCTCGCTGCGGTCTTCATTGACGAACAGTGGCACTTCACCTGGGATGTTCACGGCAAAGCCATCAAGCAGTTCGGCGCTGTCGGCACTGCGTTGGCGGGTGGTGCCGTCGGGTAGCTTCAGCAGGTGGAGGCCGCCGTGCAGGTGCATCACCCGCGTGCCTTCGCTGCGGGTGCGACGCACGTCGAAGAAGCCTTGTTCGTCGAACAGGTCGGCGAAGCCGTGTGGGGCGCTCTGTACAGCCCACGGTAGCAGCAGGTCGTAGTTGCTGGTGTAGACGCTGCGGTAGCCACACAGGGCCTGGTTGAGGGTCGCGAGGGTGGCTGGCGGCATCAGCGGCCACGGCAGGTGTACCGTGCGCACGGCGTGAATCAACGCTTCCTTGATCGAGTAATAGCGGTTCAGCGGTGCGGTGGAGTTGATGGCCAGCGCCGCGTTGGCGCGCACGGTGGTGTTGAGGGCGCTGAGCACCGGCTCGAACAGTTCCGTACCCAACGACTTGAACAGGGCCTGGTCACTGACCGCCAGGCCTTTCTTGCGGCCTGCGCGTTGTGCCTCCTCGAACAGCGAGAAATAGCCGAAAGGCTTCCACACTGCGCGGCTGGCGCCGTTGCCCAGCAGCAGGGCTTCGCAGGGGTGGCGGGCGGCGAGTTCTGGCCAAGGGGTGAGGGTGGCGTCAAGTGCAGGCATGCTGGAGTCCGTTGGGTGGAGCGGGGAGCGGGGGGACTTTAGCATGTCGTGCAGGGTGTGCGACGCCTGCAGGCCCTTGTCAGTGCGCAAGGGCCTTTGATACATGATCAGGATCATTACGTATTGCGCGTAGTAATGCCTTGGCAGGCCCGGTAGGTTCTCGTCGCCCTTGTTCCCAATTCCTCAATGTTGCTACCTGAACATCGATGATCTCGGCAAAGCGTGCTTGCGTGAGCCCCGTTGCCTTGCGGATGTTACGCACCAGGAGTCATGAGCCGGACTTGGAGCAAGCGATAGGCATCGTCATCAAGGAGTTCCTTGACTCGCTTGGTGAACAAGGCTGTTTCGGTAAAAAGCATAACAGGTTGTACGCCATTGGCGTAGCTGCTGGTTGTCCAGCGCCACGGAGAAGGATTGCCCGGCCGTATTCAGGATCGGGTCAGCGAGGCTGGTGAATCCGCTCCTCACTGGGCGATCATCCTTTTCCGGGGGGCGGGTAGTCCTTTTCTCTGTAGGGGCCGAATGGGTTGCGAAAGCGTTCTGTTCAGCCCTCTCCGGTAATGAGCGTGCTGCGCTTGCGGTTACGCCACACCCGATACGCCCGAATCCCCGCCCGCACCGAGCCGAACAGCAGTTTGTCTTCCATTTCCCGTGCCATCCCCGAGCGCACCAGCATGCGCAGGAAGGTGCCCCGGGCGCGGGCGATGGCAAAGAAGATGCCTTGCGCGGCCAGGGTGTCGCGCACTTCACGCAGGGCGGCGATACCGCTGACGTCGATGCTGGTGACGGCTTCGGCATCGAACAGCACGGCCTTGGGCTGGTCCTGGCTCTGCACCGCTTCGAGCAGGCGCATCTTGAAGTAGTCGGCGTTGAAGAACAGGATCGCGTCGTCGAAGCGGTACACCACCAGGCCCGGCACGGTGCGGGCGTCCTTGAATTTGCGGATGTCGACCTGGCCTTCGGTGCCCGGCAGCCAGCCAAGCACGGCGTCGGTGGGTTGGTAGATGCTGTAGAGCAGGCGCAGGATCGCCAGAGTCACAGCAAACACGATGCCGGGCAGCACGCCCAGGCCCAGCACGCCCGCCGTGGTCAGCAGGCAGAGCCAGAACTCGAAGCGGCTCAGGCGGCGGATGAGCCCCAGCGACTTGATGTCGATCAGCCCCCAGCCGGCCATCAGTAGCACGGCGCCCAATGCAGCCTGCGGGATCCACGCCATCGGCGCGGTGAAGAACAACAGGATCAGGGCAATGACCAGCGCGGCGACGATGCCCACCAGCTGGCTCTTGCCACCCACCATGTCATTGACGGCGGTGCGCGAGTCGGCGCCGCTGATGGCAAAGCCCTGGGATACCCCGGCCGCCAGGTTGCTCACGCCCAAGGCGACGAATTCGTGGTTGGCGTTGATCGCGTAGCCGTGGCGGGCGGCAAAGCTGCGTGCGGTGAGCATGGCGCTGCAGAAGCTGACGGTGGCGATACCCAGGGCGTCGCGCAGCAGGCTCTTCATTTCCGCCAGGTTGCTGTGCGGCCAGGCCAGCTGCGGGATGCCGGCCGGCACCGGGCCGAGGATGGCGACGCCGAAGCGGTCGAGGCCAAACAGGCCGACCAGCAACATGAACAGTGCCACCACGGTCAGTGCGGCGGGCAGGCGTGGGAAACGCCGTGGTAGCCAGATCAGCAGGCCCAGAGCGGCCAGGCCGATGAACAACGTGATCCAGTGGATCTCACCCAGGCGCTGGAAAAAGTTGATCAGGCTGAGGATAAAACCGTCGCCTTCGATCTTGAACCCCACCACCTTGGACAGCTGCCCGGCGATCAGGCTCAGGCCGATGCCGTTGAGGTAGCCGATGAGGATCGGCCGCGAGAAGAAGCTGGCGATGAACCCGGCCCGTGCCAGGCCGGCAGCGATCAGCATTACCCCCACCAGCACGGTGACGATCACCGACAGTTCGGCAATGCGCTGCGGGTCGCCCATGGCCAGCGGCGCCACGGCACCGGCGATCATCGCGCAGGTAGCGGCGTCAGGGCCAACCATCAGCTGGCGCGAGCTGCCGATCAGGGCATAGACCATCATTGGCAGCACGCAGGCGTACAGGCCGTACTGTGGCGGCAAACCGACAATTTGTGCGTAAGCGATGGCGATGGGTATCTGAATCGCCGCGACCGAGAGGCCTGCCTGCAAATCGGCATGGAACCATTCGCGGCGGTAGTGCAGCAGGTTGGCAAGGCCCGGTAGCCAGCGGGAGAGAAACATGCGTCGTCCTTTCGAAATGCTTCACGTAACCATCTACGCATTGAAGCGGATCGGCAGGCAATTGGCCATGGGCCAGATCAAACCGGGAGGGCAGAAACGAAAAAAGGAGCCGAGGCCCCTTTTGACAGCGATGACGTTGCTGGAACGCCATGCGGTGATGCAATGTGGAGCGGGTAGAGGGAATCGAACTCTTATAGGACAAAAAATCCCAGCAACGTGTAGATGTGTAGGTGCCCACTTCTCGAAAATCCTTGAAAAGCGTGTAGGTGTGTACTCCACGATGCCTATAGCTTTGTGCCGCATCGTAAGCGACGCCAGAACATCCGGTGATCCTCTCTTTACTCACATGTGAGCCAGGGTGTGAATTTGTGCCCCTTGGCAACTGAATCCGAATGGCCTTCAGAAATGGGCCAGCCGGTTCCCCCTTGCATTGTCAAAGAGATAGTATTGAGCCATCACTCAAGGGCAGTCGAATGCCCAGCGAGCTTGCCCTGCGCGGGGGCGGCGCGTAGGAGCCCAGCATGGATCGGCGAACCAATCAAAACTCAGCCATCGATAAGCCATATCTCAAGTCGTTCTTGCGGAAGATCTGGTGGTTCCTGAAAGATCTCTCGATCTCCTACCATCGCTACCATATATTTTCCGCAATCCAGCTTATTTAATGAAAGTGCAAAGGGTATTTCCATCGGCATGGGTGAGTGAAAATCACAAAAAGGAGTTTGGCTAGATGATTAATGCAATAAATTTTCAAGCGTGGGACGGTGATTGGAGGAGCATTCCCTTCGTAGCATCCGAGGTAGGCTGTGAAAAACACGGCTTTAGGTGCACTGTAGTCACCGGGCAGAACGGCTCGTATAAAAGCACAATGCTTCGAGAATTGGTGGCTGGCCTGATTGCTCCCCAATCCACTGAGACGATGCTTGATGTCAGCGATGGTTCAGTCATGAACCACGTCATCTGCGCATCCGGCTCTGTTGCTGACAGATTTCCCTCTAAGGAAAAAGCAGGTGGTGGTAGTACCGAGTTTGCGACAGAACAGTATGCTTATATCGGTCAGAGGGTTGGGGCGAACCTCCTTAGCAAGAAACGACCTTTTGAGACCGTGATTGTATTTGCTTTAGATAAAAGCAAGAGCCAACGTTTCACATGGCCTTTCTATAAGCAGGCTCATGAGTTTGCTAACATCATGCCGGATCTAAACGTGTCGGTCTTGGTGCGTAAGGATGGGCTTAAGAGATCCAGCAGGCGGAGCGCGGAGGAAAGCGGTTACTCAGTGCGCAAACTGAAGCGATTGTTGAATATGGAGGACGCTGATCTTTCTGGCCCTGTGTCTGATGATGTGGCCCGGCATATACTGGAAGAATTCAGTGAAGACGTCTTCAACGACTTTATTAAATTCATGTCTTCCACTAAGGCTCGACTGATCTTGAGTATGGGGGGGAGGGGATTCAGTGCAATACTGCCTCTAACGAAGTAGTCCGCTTGGGGTTTATGCTCGACATTTTTTCGCTTCGCGATGTTACAGTAAAGCGAGCCGGAAGTGATCTTGAATTTTCAATTTTTGAATTGAGTTCGGGCGAGTATCATATGTATACAAACCTGATGGGGCTAGGGTTCGGGGTCGAAGAGAGGTCGCTGATGCTCTTGGATGAGCCTGATAATAGCCTCCATCCACAATGGCAGCGAGACTTTATGGCGGCAGTGCATGGGATCTGCCGGATAGGAATGAAATCTGGACATCTGGTTGTATGCACTCACTCTCCATTGATCGTCAGTGCCTCATTAGAAGGCAGTACAATCGTTGATCTCTCCAATGATGAACCCGTGATTAGCGTTGCATCTTATGGCGCGTCATCTGATGAAATTTTGCTAGAGCAGTTTGGCTTGACTTCCAGTCGAAATCGAATCGTAGTGGATGTCGTCCAGCGCGCGGTTTCTATCATAGAAAAAGACGGCTTTGCACATCCTGATTTACTCGCATTGACGGATCAGCTGCTCTCAATCAAGTCGGCTCTGAGGAGAGAAGATCCTTTAGTTGAGGTGATTGATGCGATCCTTGGAGTGTCGGACAATGATTAAAATAGGATTCGAGCAAATCCATCCGATCCCTGTCCTCCCCGCTGACATTGTTGTCGCGAATCTGAAGGGCCTTAGCTGGAGTAGTGGTGTGAATGCTGTCACTGCATTCAAGGACACACTCAAGCCCATGCTGCGTAAGGTACAACAGGGAAGATGTAGTCTGTGTCGGCGGTTTCTTTACGATGATTATGCTACTCACTTGGAGCATTTTATCGAGAAAGGTATACATCGGGACTTCACATACGAAGTTACGAATTTATCTTTGTCCTGTGGGACGTGCAATATAAAGAAGAGTGGATATAACCGTACACTCAATAGCCTGATTAAGAAGCGTGCAAAACGTAAAGGGCAGAAAGCCAGCAAGTACTGTCCAGTACTCGCTGTGAGAATTTCCGCTAATGCTCCAATGCCCGTTTCTTCTGCTAGCTATCGGTGGATTCATCCTTATTTCGATCGGTATTCAGATAACATTGAGATCGAGAAAGGATGGATATTCACGGGCAAATCTAGAAAGGGGCAGAGGACAATTCGTTCCGTGAAACTTAATGCCTTGGCGCAAATTGAGCGAAGAGCACTCGCGGAGCGATTGGAAGCACGGCCCGGTCGGCTATCGAAGCTTTTGGGGGCGACAGCCGAACTGGATAAATACAGGGCTGGGCATCTCTTCAAATTGGTGACAAAGCAGCTATGGAAACGCCGAGAGGCTTCCGACGTCTGAGAGGACGGTACCAATGTGTCGATCTCCCGCTAGCGCTGGTGATCGACCACATCAGTTCAACGGTGAGCTGGCCCCAGCTCAGTCCGAGAAAAAACTTAATGTCGTGTCCGGGATCAGTTGACTACTACACAATGGACGCAGATCTGACATAGGAAAATATGCTCCAAGCCCTCTTTGGCGACTCTCCGACGCCGACCCCTGCCGACGCCAGAACTGGCCATGATGAGGACTCACCAAGATCAAGACTCACCAGCACCCCGAACTACTCTAGCCCCCAGAAGCACCGTATCCCCATTCGGCACAATAGCCTTGTCGCCCAAACGAATCAGGTTGAATTCAACGTTATGGGTGGCCTCAAGGTATGCCGCCTCACTATCGTCGAACGACGCGGCAACGATGCTCTGAAGGCCCTTTTGAGCAGACAATTGCTGAAGCAGTGCCAGCTGGCTTTTCGTCGCCATGGAGTGCTGTCCTGGCTCATCCATCAAGATGAAGCCTGGGTGATTGCCCTTCACCGTGAAATTCGCTGACGTTACGTACAGGGTCAGGATGTAACTCCATATCAGGCGAACGAAATCACTAGCGCTGGACTCTCGTGCGATGTTGGAGCTGCTCTTCGAAGTGCTGGTCGCTGAGGCGCTTTTCTCTTCGGCGAAGTCTTTTTGTATATCTCCCTGAGTTCAATTTTATCCAGCTCCGGCAGCAGGTTTTCCACGTTAAACCTGATGCCGCTCACAGAGGCACTTTGATAGTCGAAAGAGCTCACATACGACCTGAATACCTTCGCGAAATACTCGTACTTGGCAAGGTCTACATCGGAGTAATGCTCTTTCGGTAAAGCAGCCCTGGCTTCCTGGTTCAGCTTGAACTGGGCCGACAGTTGAACAAGGATCTCAAGTTGAGCTTCGTTGCGCTGAACAAACTGCGAGACTTCTTCTATGCTCATTTCAATCTGAATTTGCTGACGCAGGTTGGCCCTCGATACTACGGCATTGGTGGTTAGGTCAGACTTGAGTGCGCGAAGTTTGGACTTGGAAATATTGATCCGCTTGGCCAGTTCTTCACCGACCACAGTGGTTTCTTTGATCGATTGCTCGATACCGGCAGTATCTCGTTCCAACATTTTAATCTGAGACTTCAGATAATCGATGTTGGTGTCGATATCCATGTGCGGGGTGCTTTCATGGAGGTCGGTCAGGGAGTTGCCGATATTCTGGTGGCATGCGGGGCAGACGTCGCTGGCCACATCAAGTTTGAGTGAAGCGCCATACTTGATCAGCTTCTGAGCTGCCTGATTCTTCGACAGTTCTTCTTCAGCTTGCCGAAGGTGGATGGCGTTGGCGTTCCGCGCTGCCCGTTGGAGAGTCAACTCCCCAGTGCTGGTCTCGTATGCGACAGTCAGCCCTTGAAGCGCAGAATTCTCATTTTCAATGAGTTTCAGGGTTTCGTCAGGCAGAGTGTCTTTCCACTTTGCCTCATCCTGAGTCAACTTCTGAAGAGCCAGGATCTGATTACTTTTGAACTGATCCAGCCCTATCAAGCCTTGAAGGGTGGACTTCTGGTAAGCCACGCTCTCTGGCTGGAACCCCAACACAGGGTTCTTGGGTAGCCCCAGAACCTTCATTGAGTTTTTTAGGGCATCGTTGTTAATTGCCCGGTAAGTATCTTGCCAAGTGGTGCTCAGCTCCTGCGATTCATGATCCAGCCGTGCGCGATTGGCTTCCATCTCAAACACATTGGTGCCAACCAGGAAATCGACGATCTTGATCCGGGCTTCCTTAACGCCGAAGTAGGGAAGGTTGGCAATGTAGTCCGTCCAGCCCCGCTTTTGCTCAATGACCATCGCCGCGAAAATATATTGTAGGTACAGCTTCACCTGCTTGCCGTTCGTATGAGGCACCATGGGCAGCCTGAGCCCAAGGAAATTTTCCAGATAAGTGTAGAATCCTTCCCGGATCTGGGCGCTGCCACCGTCATGGAGGAACCGATAGATGACTTGCCCGGACTGCCCTTCGCTGAGAACAGCGCACTCCTGAATCTCGACCAGTTTGGGGTTGACGCTGTCATCTTTGATTTTGCGAGTGACAGTGATCGTCTTGCCAAGCGATTCCAGCTCCAGCATGACCTTGGAACTCAGGATCGGGTACTGAGTGTCCTCAAACTCGACATGATTCTTCAGAACATAGGTCAGTGCTGCGGCGTTCTGTGCGCCCAGCAGCTCTTCCATTCCCAGAGCGTAAAGTATGCTGTGGACGATGCTGCTTTTGCCCGACGAGTTCCGACCACGGATGATGTTTAGATTACGATCGAACTTCGCCATAAAGCCAAACGGGCCGCCGGTGGTTTCGATTGCGATTTTGATACGTTTTATAAACAAGGCTATTCCCATTCCTTGGATATGGTCTTGACCATAGTTTCAGTGATCTTCCTGCCGATCTTCAAAAGTGCGGCCTTCTCTTCGAGCATGACGGTGTCATCGCTCATGATGTCTTTCACCAGCAACGCCCCTTTGGACAAAAGCTTGAAGCCATTTGTTGTAGGCTCAATCAACCCGTCCCTGTAGGCGAGCTGCAGGGCAATGGACAGCGCAGGGTCGAATCCCCAGACGGGAAGGGTGATTTGACCGAGTTGTGCAGCAAGAATCAACGTTTCCATGCGTCGAGGCGTTTTCATCGCCCAGTGCATCAGGTGCAGTTTGACCAGGCTGCATTTGCTGCCGTGCCCACAGATCGATAGGATCAGCACCGCTTGGCTGATCTTGTACATCGGTCTGAGTTCGGTCAGAACCGGCATCGGCCTTACGGTGAAGTTGATTGTTGCCATCAGCTGTAGAAGTCCAGTTGGCAGACCGCGAGCCAACGGGCGACTGTTCTGCGCACTATGTCGTCCGTAAGTGTTCCATCAATCAGCAGCTGCTCATCGCCCATCAGCCGATCAGAGAGCCGATCCTTGACCATTTTCACCAGATCGTTGGGGTGACCCGAGGCTGTCAGGCTCCATTCGTCCACATCTTGCTCAAAGCCGTTGAGGGTTTTCGCGACATGAAAATATGTCTGTGGGGCTTTTTCGTACAGCGTCTGGAAAAAGCTGTCGTGATCCAGGAAAGAGTCCTTGGTTTTGCCGAACAGGGCGGCGGTCGCGCGCTCCCCCTTGTCTGACATACGCAGTTGAGTCTTTCGCTGCAAGTTTTCGTCGTAGGCCGTTGTGCTGCTGTTCACCTTGGGAATGGACTGCTTGTCATGGCCGATAGAGATCGGTATCCCGGCAGCTATCCGGTGCTGGTTTATTTCGTGGGTGTAGAACCCGATGTCCTGGACGAGCACGGTGAAATTATCGTCCAAGTGGGGAAGGCCCCACGCTCTTACCTCATCCTGTTTTTTCTGAGCATGGGTCAGCAAGGCATTGTGCGCAATTTCGGGGGTGATGAAATACCAGTCTTTAATTTTGGTATCTCCGAGAATGCCCAGAAGGCTGGTCTGGTTGTCCTTCAGCTTCTTGAGATCTTTTGTGATCTTGTCCTGCTGCTTCTTATTGAGCTCTTTGCGCTCATAGTGCGTGTCTGGGCAATAGCACTGGAAAGCAAGCCCGGTATGTTTGGTAAACCCCTCGATGCCGAAATCGCCCGGCGTTGCAGGAACGTGCTGGTATCCAGCAGCGCCGAATTTTGCCTTCAGGACGAGCTGAAGTGTCGCCTCCCAGGTCGTTCCGTTGAAAGGCCCCATTGGAGTGATAATCAAAGCTCGCCTGCCTTATCACGCGTATCGATTAGTCCATTTCCGAGGGAGCGAATGTCGACCTCGGATATCGCATAGGGTGCTAGGCACCGCGTTAGGCGACGCTATCAAATGGCCAGTGGTAGGTCTACGATTTATCGTTGAATTGACAATCAATTTAACTGGCTATAAATACAGCACTGTTTTTATAACCACTATCCAGTTTTCCTACTCCTACACAAATGATCATGGCAGAAGGATGTCGCTCCAACGGAACACGCGGTGTGGAGGTCAGCGTTTAGGACGTCTGCGCTATATCCTCTTCCAGTTCGCGCACAGCCTTACTGGCTTTGATTTCAAACCTGCGTTCTACCTCTGCGTCGCTCAGCTTAAACGCATCATCGCCTAGCCACATGGCGAGTTTCTCGCGTTTCTGATTGATCGTAAGAGCATCGAGGTTTGGGATGTAGCCATTATCGGCCTTCATGCCTCTCTGCAGTTCGTAGAAGGTCTTGATCAGCGATTTCGGATGGATCTCACCGCTTGGGCAGAATCGGTCTGTAAGCTTTCTGATCGTGTGATTGATGGCTCGCAACTGGGACGTCGTGGTGATCTGGCAGAAATAGGCAGCCCAGCCGAGGCGCTTGCCTTTGAATATGCAGCCAGTAATCCTTAGGTTCAGCTTCCACTGGCAGTAGGCCAGGGCGCGCTCCTTATCGGCAGGTCGTCGAGCTGTTACCAGTTTGTGCCGGTATGCCGTGAAGATTTTGGCGATCGAAGACTCGAACCTGAGGATGCTCTCATGGCGAATGAGCACCTGGTTGCCTTCGATTTGATATCCAAGGAAGCTGAAAGGGTCGGTCAGGCTCTCCACCTTGGATTTCGACCCTGGTTCGAAGTCATGCGGATTGAGCTTCAGGGCTTTCAATTCGGCGATGAGCTCATGAGCGGTAGAGCGTGCCACTCCTGCTGGCCCCAGGATCAGGATGTCGTCAACGTAGCGCTTGTACCAAATTCCTGTCCGGGCCTCGAAAAGGCTATCAATGCCCTGCAGCGCAATCTCTGCGAGCACGTTTGAAATCGCGAGACCTTGCGGCGCTCCTACGGTGGGGCGATCGGCATCCTTACTGCCTCTTGATTCAGGCACCGTGGGCGTTGTGAGTGCGGCGGTGATCAGCTGCCTGAACTCAGTTTTCTGAATTTTCTTCCGCGTCGCGGCTGCTACTAATTCATGAGGTATGGTTGGATAGAATTTTTGAAGATCGATCTTTGCATATTCGGCATACGCGCCAGAGTCGAGCGCCGATTTTAGAGAGTCGATGACTGTCTGGGGGAGGGTGAGTTTGGCATCGGGGAAAACGTCCGATAGGCAATTACACAGTGCGCGTAGGACGATTCTGTCCCTGGCCGTCGGAATGGATATCTGACGAGGCGGCGACGATGCCCCCTTAAGGATCAGTTTTTCTTTGTAGGCAGTGAACCGATACTCCCCCCGGTGCACCTTGTCGACTATGTAGTCGAGCTCTGCAGTCAGCTGTTTATCCAGGCTAGCCGGGCGCATGCGATCGAGGCCGATGGCGCCGGAGTTTTTGATTCTGTCGGTGTAGATCTCTTGGAGACGCTTTCGGGTAAAGATCTTTTTGAAGCTTTTCGCTGCACTCATGGCTTGTTCCAGAAAGCATATAGGCCTACCAGTACCGGTAAGGCATATAACATCGCCGTGATCACAAACCGCATCGTCAGCCAAAATACTGCGGAAAAATACTCGAAGCCTGTTGGCGGCCTAGTGGTTGGGCCTGCAAAAATGCGGGCGATCCGATCATCAATCTCTCGATGATTCTCTGACTCAGCCAGCAGTTCGTCATACCTGTTGATTTGTTCTGAGGTCGGTGCAGGTGGGGGAGTATTGGGCGGGCCGTCAGGTATTCCCCGATGAAGCTTTTGTAGCTCCAGGTAGTTGGTGCGCATCAGCATGGCTCGGCCCCGGAAGTCGCGGTTGGCAACTGCCAGCGAAATGCCGAGCAAGGCAACCGAAAGAATCGTCGCCATGATGTCAGTGTCGGGGCCAAGGATAGTGCTGTGTCTTATGGTCAGCACCCCCAGCGCTGTGCTGAGGATTGCGTACCATACCAACAAGAGTTGCGAGTGAAAGTCCAGCCACTCCAGGCGCTTGTGAGCCTGTATGCGTGCCTTGTAGGTGAACCAGACGCTGTCCTTTTTCACGCACACCTCTCCATAGAAATTGGTGAAGGGGCAGGGGGATTTGAGTACCGTTGAACATCCCGTAGGGATCAGTGGGCCGAAACCCAACAGCCGAAGCTGTTAATTATCAGAACCGCCCTCGTTGGTACGAGAGGAAGAACCCGCCCCTTCGCGGCTGATTCTACAATGCCAGCATGAGGCGCGGAAGGCGCTTCAGTCACTCTTTCGTTGAGCTTCGCCGTCGTCAGTGGCTTGGCTGGTTTTTCGCCTGGCTGCTAAGGCGAGTGGATGATTTGAAAAGTGCTGCTCGTAGGTCTTGAGCAGCGATCTGTTCCCAGATTCCTTGATCATGCTGAGAAGCTCGGAGCCTTCTCGATAGGCGATTGAGTAACGAGTTGTCTTGGCGTTCTCAGCTTCGATCAGTGCTTTGGACGCTGCACTGATGGTCGCATTCGTCCAGAGCTCATAGGTCTGTTTCAAATGGCGAAGATCTTCATTATGTTTGGCAAAATCGCGCAGCACGGGTAGCCGCTTTTTCAGCCACTTCTCGACCTCTGAGTCATCCACCTGGCCAGTAGGCAGGTGGCCTTTGCACTCGATGAACACAGTCCCGGTTCGAGCCTCCACAAGCACATCAACTTCGGCGCGGGCGCCATCAGAGCCGCGCACCAGCTTGTTAATGGAGATGTAGTGTTTCAGGTACGACTCATTTGCCAGCTCGGCGCACAGATATTCGAACAGACAACCACGTAGAGTGCCTTCCGCGCCCTCGATCTTGCTCAGCGCGCTGAACAGCCCATCGATCTTTTCGGGACTTCCCAGGTTGAGGGCGGTGGCCTTGAGTACTGTAGTGGTCTACTAACCCCGGACACCTTTTTAGGCGAAAATGGTCGCCACACAGAGGTGTTCGATGAGCAGACAACGACGTACTTTCACCCCCGAATTCAAGCGCGAGGCAGCCGGCCTGGTGCTCGACCAGGGCTATAGCCTTACTGAAGCCGCCCGGTCGCTCGACTTGGTTGAATCGGCGCTGCGCCGCTGGGTGAATCAACTCCAGTCAGAACGTGGCGGTGCTACGCCAACGAGCAAGGCGCTGACCCCCGAGCAGCAGAAGATCCAAGAGTTGGAAGCTCGGATCAACCGGCTGGAACGGGAGAAATCGATTTTAAAAAAGGCTACCGCGCTCTTGATGGCCGAGGAACACGAGCGCTCGCGTTGATTGATCAGCTCCGCCGCGAGGAGCCTGTCGAATTACTCTGCTCGGTGTTTGAAGTCACTCGCTCGTGTTACTACGCGCATTGCCATAAACGGCGATCTCCGGACGTTGCGCGACTGGCACTGCGCGTTCGGGTTAACGAGCTATTTACACAGAGCCGTAGTGCCGCAGGTAGTCGAACCATCATGTGCATGATGCGCCAAGAAGGCATTCAGATCGGCCGCTTCAAGGTGCGCAAGTTGATGCGCGAAATGAAGCTGATCAGTAAGCAACCGGGTTCACATGCCTACAAGAAGGCCACAGTAGAGCGCCCTGACATCCCGAACGTGCTGGAGCGCGCATTCGATGTTACGGCACCGAATCAAGTATGGTGCGGCGACATCACGTATGTGTGGGCTCAAGGCCAGTGGCACTATGTGGCGGCAGTTATCGACCTTTTTGCACGTCGCATGGTGGGTTGGGCGTTTTCACCCAAACCGGACAGCGAATTGGTCATCAAGGCGCTGGACATGGCGTACGAGCACCGCGGGCGGCCGCAGAATGTACTGTTTCACAGTGATCAGGGCAGCCAGTATGGCAGCCGAGCTTTTCGTCAGCGGTTGTGGCGTTACCGCTTCAAGCAAAGCATGAGCCGCAGAGGTAATTGCCTGGACAATGCGCCTATGGAGCGTTTGTTCCGCAGCCTGAAAACGGAGTGGGTGCCAAGTGTGGGCTACATGAGTGCTGCGCAGGCACAGCAGGACATCGGCAGGTTTCTGATGCAGCGCTACAACTGGGAGCGACCGCATCAGTTCAACGGTGGGTTACCTCCGGCGATTGCCGAGGAAAAACTTAATCCGGTGTCCGGGATTAGTTGACCACTACATGACCGCTTCGATCTTGAATTCTTCAGGGTAACGCTGACGACTCATGGCACCTCCTATTTGGGCCTCATTATGAGGCTTGGAGGTGTCTACGAAACCAGGGGCGATTCATGTTTATCGACATGTTGGGCTTCAAGAAACTGAATTCGGCGGTGACGTCTGACGAGCAGGCGCAGGATTTGCTCGACTTCATGACTGGGAATCAGGAGGTGTTGCTAGACCTTGAGGGCGAGGTGGAGCAGCGCTACAAGCAGGATTCGGTTTTCAACCTATACGAATGGTATCAGCCAAAAAGCGCCTTCATCTCTGACTCTGTCGTTTTGACGTTCAAGCCCAGGGAAGTGGCCAGGGAAACCAATGCCGACAGGGTTCTGATGCACTCAGCCAACGCCCTGATGATTATCATGATGAGACTCGGGGCGTTGATGCACAAATGTCTATTGGACAAGCAGATCACCTTCCGTGGTGGCATATCCAGCCAGTATTGTGACATCCACGGGACTTTCGCCGTTGGGGCTGGGCTCAGCGCAGCCAACGAGGCAGAAGGCAAGGCTGTCTATGCTCGTCTCGCCCTTGCCGATGATGTCGTACGCAACGCAGAGCTCATGGAGTGGATTCGCAAGCTGTTCCGCAAGATGTATGGCGACTCAGAGTTCCTGGTCGAAGAAGACGGGGTGACCTACGTTAACGCGCTCGACTTTATGCTCGCAGCAGGCGATCTGCGAACACCTGCGGTGTCGCATGCAATTCGTGTGCATGAGGGGCGGATCGCTGTGATGGCCGCGCGGGAGCAGATTGAGACCTACCTCGGAGCTCAGAAGGTGTTGGTGGTCGAGATGATCCGCGACTTCTACGCTGCCTACCGTAAGGACTACGCCGATAAGGACTGCAGGAAGAGCAATCGTCGCGTTCTGGAGAAGTATTTCTGGCTTCGTCGCTATCACAACGCGGCGGTTGAGAAGCGCCGGTTCACCGCCTTTGCTATCTGAAGCGCCTCAGGGCAGGATCGTGCCGGCCTGTTCGATCAGGTGCGCTCGGGGCTGCCGGGCGGACGGGTAGGGCGTGCTGATGATCTCGCTGGTCGGTAACGAGTTCATCAATGCGGCTGTGTTGCACGTGGATGGCGGCGGTCGTATCGCCTGATGGCGTTGGAATGAATTGTCTGGGGGCTGGCCTGAAGCAATATCTGGCCGGCCCTTTTCGATTTAGCACGATCCAATTTTCTGGAAAATCGACTTTTCGTAGGGGAGAAGGATGAGCTGATCGCCACCTGCAGGTAGGGCTTTTCGGGGGGGGGCTCAGGCATTGGTATGCAGTGTGTGCGCTACCCAATGGGCATGGGTGCGAGCCATCACGTTTGTGAGTGAGGTCGTGTCAGGATTTCTGGAGGGAGATAGGGAGTTTCGAGGGACTCAGAGCACTAGGCAGAAAGCCAGGAAGTGCTCTAGATCACGGAATGTGGAGCGGGTAGAGGGAATCGAACCCTCACCGATTGCTTGGGAAGCAATAGTTGTACCATTCAACTATACCCGCATGTCTTGCTAGTAAAGCTCGCTCACAAAAGCGGTTGTCCAGTAAGAACCCTCAACTAAAGCTTGGGAAGCTTTCGTTTTACCACTAAACTATACCCGCGTCTGCGCAGCACTTTTTACCAGAACCCTCCACGAATTAGAAGCCCAAGTTATAAAAAAGCTTGTCGGCACCCTATAGCCCGCGGGATCAGCCACAAGGCGCCGATGCGCTCAAATGGCCAATGCATGCTGCCCCTGCTGCCCTTGTTGAACAGGCTGGTAGCGGTGACGCGTTTCACGCACGGTCGGCTTGAGGAAACCGAGCAGGACGCTGCGGGTGTCTTCACAGGCCGTTTTGTTCTCCATGTCCAGGAAGTGGCCAGCGTCACGAATCACGCTGAAATGGCTCTTGCCCACATGCTTGCCGAACTGCCGGGCATCTTCGACCGTGGTGTACTCGTCGCGGTCGCCGTTGACGAACAGCACAGGGATGTCGATATTGCGCGCACCCTCCAGCGCCCGGTCCAGGTCGCGATGCAGCACCTCGTTGATGTGGAAGTGCATCTGCGCGTACTCGTGGCTGTCCAGGCTGCTGACGTGGCGGTAGTTGAAGCGCTTGAACAGTGATGGCAGATGCTTGCCGATGGTGTCGTTGACCAGGTTGCCGACCTGGTAGCGATCGCAGGCGGCCAGGTACTGGCAGCCACGGTCCAGGTAGTCGCGCATCGGTTCGTTGATCACCGGCGAGAAGGAACTCACGACGGCCTTCTTCACGCACCGCGGCTGGTGCGCCAGCGCCAGCAGGGTACTTGCGCCACCCCATGAGAACGACATCACATGGTCGGCCTGGAAGTGCTCGATCAGCTCAAGGAGAATATGCGCCTCGGTCTCCTTGCTGATAAACCGTTCCTGGCGGTTGTGTGGCTTGGACTTGCCGGCATACGGCTGGTCGAACAGCACTACGTTGAACTGCGGGTGCAGGTTACGTACCGTTTGGGCGAACGAGGCCGTGGTGGCCAGCGAACCATTGATCATGATGATCGTATTCTCGGCCGCTTCCGCGCGATAGAACTCCGTGTAAACCCGATACTGACCTTGGATATCAAGTACAGCGATTTCTGGCCTCATGTCATCGACTCCTGGCGCAAAAAGGGTATTCGCGTCACCTAGGGTGCACGTTCTTTATGACAGGTAGGCATTCGCCTGAAGAGTAACCGGGGGGCCCTGTGTCGATCCTTGGCACATGCGTCGACGGTATTGTTTTTGGCGGGCAATTTGCCGTGCCCCAAGGCATCAAGGCCCTGGGTGGCCGGCAAAAGGCGTCTTCGACTGCGGGCGTGACTTGTTAGTCACATGCAGACTGACGATTTGGATTCAAGCAGTGGGCCGGGGATCCTGCAAGTGCCGTTCGGGAGAATTTGTGACTTTTGTCGCTGAGCGGTCGTATGACCACCTTGGGCCAGAACGGGCAGTCTAGACAGTGGCGATTTCATCCGCCGTCAGCTCGCGAAACGCCCCCGGAGCCAAATCAGGATCCAGGCGAATCGCGCCCATGCTTTCCCGGTGCAACCCCACCACCTTGTTGTCGAAGAACCCGAACATGCGTTTGACCTGGTGATAGCGCCCTTCGACGATCGCCAGCCGCGCCTGGCGCGGGCCGAGGATGTCCAGCTGGGCGGGCAGGGTGGTGAGGTCTTCAAAGGCGAAGTAGAAACCCTCACGGAACTTGGCCTCATAGTGCTCGCCAATCTCGTCCTCGGTGTCCACCAGGTAGTGCTTGGGCAGCTTGGTGGCAGGTTGGGTCAGGCGCCGTGACCATTGGCCATCGTTGGTCAGGATCATCAACCCGGTGGTGTTGAAGTCCAGGCGCCCGGCTATGTGCAGGTCGCCTCGCAATGCTTCGGGCAGCAGGTCGAGCACTGTAGGGTGCTGCGGGTCCTGGGTGGCGCTGACGCAGCCCGTGGGTTTGTGCAGCATCAGGTAGCGCGCCGGTCGGCCAGCCTGCAGCACCTGGTCGTCCAGTTCCACGCGGCTGAATTCGCGTACCTCGGTCAGCGGGTCGCTGACCACCTGCCCATCTACCCGCACACGACGTTGTACCAGCATCAGGCGGGTTTGTTGGCGGTTGAGGCTGGGCAGGTTGGCAAGGAAGCGGTCGAGGCGCATTGCAACAGGTCAGTGAGAAGTGGTTGATCGAAGTTGTTCTTCAACGGCCGCGCAGCGTGGGCACAGGCAGGCTTTGTCGCGTAATTCGGCGGGCAGGGCCTGGAGCACCGCCGGGTCGATACTCACGCTGTAACACCAGCAGGCCTGGGTGGCGCGGCGTGGGTCGGCCAGGCTGCACTGGTTGAGGGCACCGCAAGCGGGGCAGTGTTGGCTGTCATTCATCTTGGGTTTCACTGCAGACGCGGTTACGGCCGGCCTGCTTGGCACGATAGAGCGCTCGGTCGGCGCGGGTCAGCAGGGCGTGCAGGGTATCTCCCGGTTGCAGGTTGCTCAGGCCGATGCTGGTGGTCAGGCGCAGGGGTTGTTCGTCGTAGCTGAACGTGAGCTGTTCGGTGCGGCGGCGGATCTTTTCCGCAACCTCGATGGCCTGCCGACCCTCGGCTTCACGCAGCAGCACGATGAACTCCTCGCCGCCCCAGCGGCAGAGTATATCCGATTGGCGCAGGCTGCCCTGCAGCACATTGGCGAACTGGCGCAGCACTTCGTCGCCTGCCAGGTGGCCGTGGGTGTCATTCAGCGCCTTGAAGTGGTCCAGGTCGATCAGCAGCGCCACCAGCGGCCCACTGTCGCGCTTGGCTTCGTGCAACGCCTGGGCGGCGAGCAAGTCGAAACTGCGCCGGTTGGGCAGGCTGGTAAGGCTGTCGAGCGTGGCCAGGGCCTCGGTGCTGGCCTGATGACGGCGCACCATGGCATGCACCAGCGCCAGCACCACCAAGGTGATCATCGTGCAGATGGCCAGGTTCAGGTACAGGGAATGGCGAATGCGGTCGAGGGCGCCGGTTTCGCGCTTGTCCACCAACAGGTACCAGTCCAGCTCGGGCAGGTGACGCACGTTGAGGAAGTGGCTGTGGTTGTCGCTGTCGTGGTACTCGTGGCTGCCTTCGCCGGGTACAAGCTGTTCGGCCAGCACATCGCTCAATTCGGCGTTGTCGCTCAGTGGCTGGCCGACCCGCAAACCGTGCGGGCCACCTTCGGAACCGGTCAGCAACACTTTGCCTTTGGCATCGACAAACAAGACCGACCGCTGGTAGCGGCGCTGGTACTGGTCGATCAGCTTGACCACCGAGGACACACTCAGCCCCACCCCGGCAGCGCCAATGAAGCGGTGCTGGTAGTCGTGCACCTGGTAGTTGATGAACACGGTCAGGCTGTCCTGGTTGGCCATGTCGAGGTCGACGTTGATCTCGTAGGGGGCCTTGAGGTTGCGCAGGCGGAAATACCAGGCATCGCGCCATGTGCCGGCTTGCACCTGCTTGAGCACGCCCTTGGCTTGATAGTAGGTGAGGGTGCGGTCGGAGACGAAGAACGAGGTGAAGGTGTCCTGCTTGCCCATGACCTCGCCCAGGTAGCGTGTCATGCGCTGGGTGTCCTTTTCGCCCGACAGTACCCAGTCACGCAAAAAAGTATCCTGGGCCATCATCGAGGCGATCAGCACCGGGCGAATCAGGTCTTTCTGGATTTCCGAGTAGACCGTGTCGGAGGTCAGTGGCAATTCGGTATTGATAATGCCGTCGCGGATGGCGCTGCGCGAGGAGAAGTAGCTGAGCAGCGAGGTAGCAAGGAAGCCGCAGGCCAGCAGCACCAGCAGGGTAACGATCAGCGAGCGCTGCGAGAACAGAGCGGAACGTGAGGGCATGATCTTCCCATGATGTGTGCCGAGCCGCCCATTCTAGTGAGATGACCGATAAATGACTGCAAGTTTTTAGGGGCTATCGCACCTGTATCAAATTGTTGCAGAAATGGCACTGCACCTCGGCGTCGCTGTCTTATTCGGTGTCGATGAACGCATCACGCATCGATGCTCGCCAGCGCCGCTGTTCGGGCACTCCAGCGGTCCAGGAGGCCGCCATGTCCTATCGAATCCTGTTGATCGCCCTGCTGGGGCTGATGACTTCCGCCTGCGCCCCGTACTACGAGAGCGGGGGCTATTACCGTTCGGACTACTACTCCACCGACCGTTACGTCTCGCCAGGCTATTACCGTTATGACCGCTACTACGTCACGCCGCAACCGCGCTATTACTACCAGCCGGCGCCACGCTATTACTACCGGCCAGCCCCCGCGCCACAATACCGGCCGTATCCGCAGCCGGGGATGAACCGTTGGCATGGCAACCCCCGCTACGACTATGGCAATCGTCAACGGCAAGACTACAGGCAAGACCGGGATCGCCATGATTATCGTGATGGCAGCCAGCGCTACCAGCGTGGCGATTCGCATTCCAATAGGCAGGGGAATGGTGGCGGGCGTTGGGATGGCCAGCGTGGCCAAGGGCAAGGAGGCAACTGGCGGCGGTAAGGTGAAGTGAAGCGGGGGCGCTTTGCGCCCCATCGCCGGCAAGCCTAACCCAGATCTGCCAATGGGTGCCGCCCCTCCCACACCTTGGCAAAATGCGCCTCGACCACCGCCGCCGGCACCTGCGTCACATCGGGCCAGTGCCAGTGCGGCTGGTCGTCCTTGTCCAGCAGGCGGGCGCGTACGCCTTCGCTGAACTCGGGGTGACGGCAACAGTTCAGGCTCATGCTGTATTCCATCTGGAACACCTGTGCCAGCGACAGATACCGTGCCCTGCGGGTTTGCTCCCAGACCAGGTGCGCCGTCAGTGGGCAACCCTGATGCAGCCGTTGGCCGGCATCGGCCAGCAGCGGGTCGTCATGGTGCTTGAGCCCTTCCAGCGCACGCCAGGCCGCCGCCGCATCGGCCACGTCGAGCAACGCATCAATCACCTGCCGCCTTGGCAACCACTGGGCCTCGGGCAACTCGGCACAGGCGCGGTGCTGTTCGGCCTTGAGCAGGCTGTTCAGCTGCAGGGCGGTCTGCTCTTGCCAGTTCAACTGCAGCAGTTCTTCGATCAATGCCTCCTGCTGGTACTCGCCCAGTAAGCGGTCGGCCAGGCCCAGGTCAAGGGCATCGCGGGCGTTGATCGGTGCCCCCGTCAGCCCCAGGAACAACCCCAGCTTGCCCGGCAGCCGTGCCAGAAACCAGCTCGCGCCCACATCCGGGTACAGGCCAATGCTGATTTCCGGCATGGCCAGCCGGCTGCTGGGTGTGACGATACGCACGTTGGCCCCCTGCAACAGCCCCATGCCGCCACCTAGCACATGCCCATGTCCCCAGCACAGCAGCGGCTTGGGGTAGGTGTGCAGGGCAAAGTCCAGGCGGTATTCGGCGGCGAAGAAGGCGGCAGCCAGGGGCGGCACGCTGCCGGGGTGGTCGCGGCAGGCTTGTACCAGTGCACGTACATCGCCACCGGCGCAGAAGGCTTTTGCGCCGGTGCCGCGCAGCAGCACGCAGACAACGCCCGGGTCGTGGGCCCAGGCATGCAGTTGTTCGCCCAATACTTCGATCATGGGCAGGTTCAGGGCATTGAGTGCCTTGGGTGCATCCAGGGTGGCAATGCCGATGCGGGCGCCATCGGCGCCGATGAGAACCTCGCAATGAATGGCCATGGACTACCTCGCTCAAGTCATCGCACAAGTATGGCCTGCCTGGCCGAACATGCCGGTTGTCGGTTGGATCGTTTGACAAGCGGGAAGGGCTTACCTAGTGTCGCGCCATTGTTTACGGATTGCCCCATGACTGACGACGATCGCATCAAACTCGAACCCAGCTGGAAGGCTGCACTGCGCGCCGAATTCGACCAGCCCTACATGCATCAGCTGCGAGAGTTCCTGCGCAGCGAATATGCCGCCGGCAAGGAGATCTACCCGCCAGGGCCGCTGATCTTCAATGCACTCAACTCGACACCGCTGGACCAGGTGAAGGTGGTCATCCTTGGCCAGGACCCTTACCACGGGCCGGGCCAGGCGCATGGTCTGTGTTTCTCGGTGCAACCGGGCGTGGCCACGCCGCCGTCGCTGGTCAACATCTACAAGGAACTGCAGCGCGATCTGAACATCCCGATTGCCAGCCATGGCTACCTGCAAAGCTGGGCCGAGCAGGGTGTATTGCTGCTGAACACGACCATGACCGTGGAGCGAGCCAATGCGGCATCGCACGCCAAGAAGGGGTGGGAGTTCTTTACCGACCGGGTTATCCAGGTAGTCAGTGAGCAGTGCCCGAACGTGGTGTTCCTGCTGTGGGGTTCGCATGCGCAGAGCAAACAGAAGCTGATCGATGGAACCAAGCACCTGGTGCTGAAGTCGGTGCATCCGTCGCCACTGTCGGCTTACCGTGGTTTCTTGGGGTGCGGGCATTTCAGCCGGACCAACAGCTTCCTTGAGCAGCGTGGCATGGCGCCGATCAACTGGGCGTTGCCGCCGCTTTGAGGATTACCGGGGCCGTGCAACGGCCCCTAGTGCTGGTTCCTTACCCAATACCTGAACAACGGCTCTGCCAAAAACAGCACGAACAGCAGACGCATCACCTGCAGCGCCGTCACCAGCGGTACCGACAGTTGCAGGGTTTCTGCCGTCAGGCTCATTTCGGCAATCCCGCCCGGCATCATCCCAAGCGTCAGCGAACGCAAATCCAGCGCGGTCATCACGCTTAGTACCCACGCGGCACTGCCGGCAATCGCCATGCATAGCGCCGTGGCTAACAGCGTGCGCCCCAGGAACGACGGTGCGCGGCGGAAGAAGGCGCGGTTGAAGTGGCAAGCCAGGCCGCTGCCTATCAGCCACTGGCCGATCTGGCTGGCACCATTGGGCAGTGCGATTTGCAGGTTGCCGGCCAGGCTGACCGTGGCCGCTACCAGCAATGGCCCGAACAGCCACGGATTGGGCTGGCGCAAGCGTTGCCAGAGCAGCGCAACGACAACGCCCAACGGCGCGATCAAGGCCAGCCAGCTCCAGCTGACGCTGCCCGCGTGGTTCAGTGGCACCCCGTCACCCAGCAAGAACTTGAACAGCGCCGGTACGCACAGCACCACCGCCAGCACCCGCAGGCTTTGCGCCGCAGCCACCTGGCTCAGTACCGCGCCGTTACGTGCGCCGAGGTTGACCATCTCCCCCGAGCCTCCTGGCATGCTGGCGAAAAAAGCCGTGGCGCGGTCTTCACCGGTTTTTCGCAGCAGCCACACGCTGATCACGCTGGACAGGGTCGTGAACAGGGCACCGAAGAAAATCAGCGCAAAATGGCTGCCCACCTGCTCGATCACTGCCGGGGTAAAGTGCAGGCCAATGCCGATGCCGATGATGCACTGCCCGCACTTGCGGCCGTTGGGTATCTCTGACAGTTGCCAGGGCGTCAGGCAGCGCACCAGGATGATGGCCAGCAGCGAGCCGACCATCCACGGCAAAGGCCAGCCGACTCTGCTGGCGATATAACCGCCAGCAAGGCCGACCAGCCCGGTTGCGACAAACAACGGCAACGCGCGATCAGGCATCGGCCAGGGCCCGGCGCTGCTGGCTGCGTTTGCGCCAAATGCGAAGCAGCGGCAAGGCGAGCATCAGCACCACCAGCGCCCACACGCCCATGCTGATCGGGCTCGACCAGAGGATGCCCAGCTCACCGTTGGAAATCGACAGTGCGCGGCGCAGGTTCTGCTCCATCAGCCCGCCGAGAATGAAACCGAGTAGGATCGGCGACAGCGGGAAGTCCAGCTTGCGCAGGATGTAGCCCATGATGCCGATGCCGACCATCAGGAACAGGTCGAAGGTGGTGGCATGCACGGCGTACACGCCGATGGCGGTGATGATGGCGATCACTGGCACCAGCGCCCAGTTCGGCACGGCGAGGATGCGGGTGAAAATGCGGATCATCGGAATGTTGAGGATCACCAGCATGATGTTGGCGATGAACAGCGAGGCGATCAGGCCCCAGACGATGTCTGGCTGCTGTTCGAACAGCAGTGGGCCGGGGGTGATGTTGTACAGGGTCAGGGCGCCGATCATCACGGCGGTGGTGCCAGAGCCCGGTACACCCAGGGTCAGCATCGGCACCAGGGCGCCACAGCACGAAGCACCGATGGCTGTTTCCGGCGCGGCCAGGCCACGGGCATCGCCCTTGCCGAACTTGCCGCTTTCACCCGCCAGGCGCTTCTCGGTCATGTAGGCCACGGCACTGGCCAACGTTGCCCCGGCGCCAGGCAGAACACCCATGATGAAACCAAGCAGACCGCAACGAATGTTCACCACGAACACCGAAGCCGCTTCCTTGAAGTTGAACAGCATGCGGCCGGTAGCCTTGACTGCCTGGTGGCCATGGTGGGTCTTTTCCAGCAGCAGGAGGATTTCGCTGATGGAGAACAGGCCCAGTACCAGCACCACGAACTGGATGCCGTCGGCCAGGTGCACGCTGTCACCGGTGAAGCGGTAGACGCCGCTGTTGGCGTCGATGCCGACCGCTGACAGGAACAGGCCGATCAGGGCAGCAATGAAGGTTTTCAGGGGCTTGTCACCGGCCATGCCGCCCAGGGCGACGATGGCGAACACCATCAGCACGAAGTACTCGGCCGGGCCGAAAGCAATGGCCCATTTCGCCAGCAACGGCGCGAACAGCACCATGCCGCAGGTGGCGATGAAGGCGCCGATGAACGAACTCCATGCCGACAGCGACAGGGCCACGCCGGCCAAGCCCTGTCGGGCCATCGGGTAACCGTCGAGGGTGGTCATCACGGTCGAGGCCTCGCCCGGGATGTTCAGCAGGATCGAGCTGATACGCCCACCGTACTCGCAACCCAGGTACACCGCCGCCAGCAGGATCAGCGCCGACTCCGGTGGCAAGCCCAGGGCGAAGGCGATGGGAATCAGCAGGGCCACGCCGTTGATCGGGCCCAGGCCTGGCAGCAGGCCGACCACGGTGCCGATCAGGGTGCCGGAGAGGGCGGTGACCAGGTTGTAGGGGGACAGGGCGACGCCGAAGCCCTGGCCCAGGTAGCTCAAGGTATCCATGTGTCAGTTCTCCAGTACGCTCAGCAGGCCAAGGGGCAGGGGCACGTCCATTACGCGGTCGAACAGCCAGTAGAGAAAGACGCTCATGCCGACCACCACCATGGCACTGTGCAGCCAGCGACCGCCGTACAGCCGGGCCATGGGTATACCGACCAGCATGGCGCTGAGAATGAAGCCCAAAGGCTCGAAGGTGGCGGCGAAAACAACCAACAGGCCAACGCAGGCGGCGATCTTGGTCAGGGTTTCGCGGTCCAGTTCCGGTTCGTCGTCCTTGCGCACGATGGGCGTAGGGCGAAACACCAGGTACAGCAGGCCAAGGCTCATCAGGCCGAGCATCAGCAGCGGGTAGGCGCGTGGGCCGACCGGCTCATAGGAAAACGCCGCCTGGTAGGGCAAGGCCATCACGGCCAAAGCGGCGCACACCGCCAGCAGGGCCAGGGCGAAGATGCGTTGCAGGATCATAGGGAAAGGCCTCGTTTGTGGGAGCGGGCTTGCCCCGCGAACACCGGCGAAGCCGGTGCCATGCACCGCGGTGCCTTCTTCGCGGGGCAAGCCCGCTCCCACAGGTATCTGTGAAAGGTTGTGGATGACTTACTGAATCAGCCCAAATTCCTTAGCCAATGCCTTGTAGTCAGCCACTTGCTTCTTCACATAGCCGTCCAGCTCGTCGCCGGTCATGGCGAACGGGAACAGCTCGCGCTGGTCACGCAGCTTGGCGAAGTCTTCCGAGGCCAGCATCTTGTCGAACGAAGCTTTCCACCAGGCGTAGTCCTCGTCGCTCACCTTTGGCCCCAGGTAGAAACCGCGTACTACCGGCCAGACAATGTCGTAGCCCTGTTCCTTGGCCGTGGGGATGTCTTTCATCTCGGGCTCGTCCAGGCGGTTTTCCGAGAACACCGCAAGGATGCGCATGTTGCCGCTCTGAATATGCGGCATGGAGTCGGAGATGTCGGTCGAGCCAACCTGGATATGGCCACCCAGCAACGCCGTGGCAATTTCGCCACCGCCTTCCAGGGCCACGTAGCGCAGGTCACGCGGGTTGATGCCGGCAGCCTTGGCGATCAGGGCGGTCTGCATCCAGTCCTGGCTGCCCACGGTGCCGCCAGAGCCGATCACCACTTTGCTCGGGTCTTTCTTCAGCGCCGCGACCAGGTCGTCGAGGGTTTTGTAAGGGGAGTCGCTTTTCACCGCGATGGCGCCATAGCTGGTACCGACAGCGGCCAGCCACTTCACCGCGTTCTCGTCGAAGCGGCCGAACTTGCCTTGTGCCAGGTTCAGCAGCGAACCACTGGACCAGGCCACCAGGGTGCCGGCATCGGCCGGGCGCTGGGCGACCACGGCGTTGTAGGCCACCGCGCCGACACCGCCGGGCATGTAGGTGACGCGCATCGGCTTGCTGAGGATCTTTTCCTGCACCAGGGCGCTTTGCACCAGTTTGCAGGTCAGGTCGAAGCCACCGCCGGGCGAGGCGGGGGCGATGCATTCGGGGCGTTTCGGTTCGGCAGCGAGGGCATTGCCGGCCAACAGCAGGCAGCCGGTAGCGAGGACGAGGCGGCGCAGTGAAAAGGTCATCGTCTATCTCCGTGAGCGTTGTTGTTATTGGGTTACCACAGGGCGACGCTGTAGCTCACCAGCAGCCGCACTTCGTCCGCGTCACGGGCGAAGTTGGAGCGGAAGGTGGCGTTGCGCAGGCGCACGGCGACGTTCTTCAACGGGCCGCTTTGTACCACGTACTTGAGCTCGGTGTTGCGTTCCCACTCCTTGCCCTCGCCGCCGGCGGCGCGGCTGACGTTGTCGCCACTGATGTAGCGGGTCATGAAGGTCAGACCGGGCACGCCGAGTGCGGCGAAGTTGTAGTCGTAGCGCGCTTGCCAGGAACGCTCGTCGGCGCCGGCGAAGTCGTTGATCTGGACGAAGTTGACCAAGTAAGGGTCGGCACCATCGACATACGGGAAGGCGCTGTCCCCTGACAGCTGCTGCCAGGCGGCGCTGACCTTGTGCCCGCCCAGGGCGTAGCTGAGCATGCCGTTGACGGTGGTGTTGTCGATGTTGCCCGCCTTGGCCGCACCGGCGTCGTCGCTCACGGCCAGGCGCAGGTCGGCGCCAAAGGTGCCCGGGCCCCACGGCTGGGTGGCGACCATGCCGATGAAGTGCTGGCGGTAGATGTCGTCGAGCTGGGCGAAGTGATAGCTGCCGGTGATGCGGTCGGTGAACTGGTAGTCCAGCCCGCCCAGGGCCAGGTTGTCGGCGCTGAAGCTGCCACCGAAGCGGCCGTTCTTGTTGTTCAGCGCCAGGTCTTCCCAGTTGGTGTCGTTGCGGTCCTTGGCCTTGTCCAGGCGACCGCCAGTGAAGGTCAGGCCCTTGATTTCCTTCGAGGTGAGCAGGCCACCTTCGAACGTTTGCGGCAGGATGCGCCCGTCGTTGGGCTGCAGGGTTGGCAGCTCGGGGATCAGGGTGCCGATCTTCAGTTCGGTCTGGGAAATCTTCACCTTGCCGGTCAGGCCGAGTTTGGAATACTCATCGGCGGCTTTGCCATCATCGTGGGTCGGCAACAGGCCGGTGTCGGTGCGGTCGGGGCTGGAATCGAGCTTGATGCCGAGCATGCCCAGTGCATCCAGGCCAAAGCCTACGGTGCCATCGGTGTAGCCGGACTCGAAGTTGAGGATGAAGCCCTGGGCCCACTCGTCGCGCTTGGATTGCTGCGCGCTGGTGCCGTCGCGGAAGTCGCGGTTGAAGTACATGTTGCGGGTTTCGAAGGTTGCCGTGCTGTCTTCGAAGAAGGCGGCCTGGCTCATCGGGGCGACACCGGCAAGCGCAAGGGCGCTGGCGATGGCGGAGGGGCGTGCGGCAAAGGAACGGGTAGGCGCGAACGCCTGCGGCTGCGATGACAGCATCGTCGATGACTCCGTTTATTGTTCTTATTCGTTGCACCTTGCTGGTGCTTTTTTCGGCGCGAAGGGCGACCGTGGTGCGATGCTAGGTAACGAACCTTTCGCTAACCTTTCAGCGTGAAAGGTTTGTTACGAGGGGCTTCACAGGCTTAGCGACAGCGGTACACTCCGCGCCAACCGCCCCACCCGAGCAGGGAGAATCCGATGCGTGTGCTGCTGGTCGAAGACCATCTGCAACTGGCCGAAAGCGTGGCCCAGGCCTTGAAAAGCCACGGCCTTACCGTGGATGTGCTGCATGACGGCGTGGCTGCCGACCTGGCCCTGGCCAGCGAGGAATACGCCGTGGCCGTGCTGGATGTCGGCTTGCCGCGCATGGATGGCTTTGAGGTGCTGGCGCGCCTGCGCGGCCGTGGCAAGACTGTCCCGGTGCTGATGCTGACCGCGCGCAGCGACGTCAAGGACCGGGTTCATGGCCTGAACCTGGGGGCAGACGACTACCTGGCCAAACCGTTCGAGCTGACCGAGCTGGAAGCGCGGGTGAAGGCGTTGCTGCGCCGCAGTGTGCTCGGTGGCGAGCGCCAGCAGCGTTGCGGGCCGCTGGTCTACGACCTGGATACCCGGCGCTTTGCCCTTGGCGACGACAACCTGACCCTGACGTCGCGCGAGCAAAGCGTGCTGGAAGCGCTGATCGCACGCCCTGGTCGGGTGATGAGCAAGGAGCAACTGGCTGCCCAGGTGTTCGGCCTGGATGAAGAAGCCAGCCCGGATGCCATCGAAATCTATATCCACCGGCTGCGCAAAAAGCTCGACGGCCACCCGGTGGCCATTGTCACCTTCCGTGGGCTGGGCTACCTGCTAGAGCACCGCGATGCGTGACAACGGCAGCTTGCGCGGGCGCCTGCTGGGCAACCTGGCCCTGCTGCTGGTGGTGCTGATGCTGGCCAGCGGCCTGAGCGCCTACTGGAATGGCCGTGAGGCCGCCGATACCGCTTACGACCGCACCCTGCTGGCCTCGGCGCGCACCATCGCCGCTGGCCTGTCGCAGCGTGACGGCTCGCTGAGCGCGGATGTGCCTTACGTGGCTTTGGATACGTTCGCCTACGACAGCGCCGGGCGCATCTACTACCAGGTACTGGACATCAAGCAGCGGCTGATCTCCGGCTACGAGAACCTGCCACCGCCGCCGCCCGGCACGCCGCGCACTGACGATTACCCGGCGCTTGCGCGGTTCTACAACGCCACCTATCTGGGCCAGGATGTGCGGGTGGTCAGCCTGCTGAAGGCAGTGACCGAGCCGAACATGAACGGCATGGCGGAAATCCGCGTGGCCGAGACGGAGGAGGCGCGGGTGCGCATGGCCCGTGGGCTGATGGCCGACACCCTGTTGCGCCTGGGTATGCTGGCGCTGGGTGCGTTGGTGATGGTGTGGTTTGCCGTGAGTGCGGCATTGCGGCCCCTGGAGCGCCTGCGCACGGCGGTGGAAGAGCGCCAGCCAGATGACTTGCGGGCCTTGCCGGTGGTGCAGGTGCAGCGTGAGCTCGGCCCGCTGGTGCGAGCCTTGAACCACTTTACCGAGCGCCTGCGCGGCCAATTCGAGCGCCAGGCGCAGTTCATTGCCGATGCCGCCCATGAATTGCGTACGCCGCTGGCTGCCTTGAAGGCGCGGGTGGAGCTGGGCCTTCGCTCGTCCGAGCCGCAAGCGTGGCGGCAGACGCTGGAATCTGCGGCGCAAGGCACTGACCGCCTGACCCACCTGGCTAACCAGCTGTTGTCGTTGGCACGGGTGGAGAACGGAGCACGGGCAATTGCCGAGGGCGGCGCGCAGCGCCTGGACCTGAGCCAGCTGGCCCGTGAGTTGGGCATGGCCATGGCCCCGTTGGCACACAAACGCGGCGTTGCGCTGGCCCTGGAGGCCGAGGCGCCTGTGTGGCTGAAGGGTGAGCCGACGCTGCTCAACGAGCTGTTGAGCAACCTGGTGGACAATGCCCTGGCGCACACGCCAGAGGGTGGCAATGTGATCTTGCGGGTGGTGGCGCCGGCGGTGCTGGAGGTGGAAGACGACGGGCCGGGTATTCCCGAGGCTGAGCGTGAGCGGGTGTTCGAGCGGTTCTACCGGCGCAGTGCGCAAGGGAGCGGGCTTGGGCTGGCGATTGTCGGTGAGATCTGCCGGGCGCACCTGGCGCAGGTAAGCCTGCATGATGGCGAGAACGGCGGGCTGCGGGTGCGGGTGAGTTTTATCGCCGATTGATGTGTTGCTGTTCTGGCCCTATCGCCGGCAAGCCAGATAGGGCCAGAACAGGCTGGCACTGCTCAGCGGAACATGCTCCGCGCTTCAAGCAGCTCTTCCACCTCCAGCTCAGTACCAAACGGCAACCCCAGGTGGCGATAAGCCGGCAGCGCCGCCAATGGCCGATGGCGCCCGCGCTGGCTGATGCAGCGGGCGATCTGCACGATATCGATGTAATCGACCTTGTCAGTCTGCCGGTCCAGGTCCTGAACCTGGCTGGGCAGGTTGACCAGTTGCTCCGGAAACTCCCAGGCCTTGAGGATCTTGTCCCCCAGCACCGGCTGGATCTGCTCGATCACGTAATGCAGGCAAACCGGGTCGGACAGCAGTTCGTTGTGCTCTTCGGCGTAAATGAGTACCGGCAGTGCGCCAATCTGGTTGACCAGCCCACCCAAGGTAGCCTGGTCGGGCTTGAGGTGCGTGTAGCGCCTGCAGATTTCGTAGCTGATACCCGCAACTTCCAGGCTGTTGGCCCAGATGTCGCGCAGTTTTTGTTCAACGGCCGGCGCACGGGCATGGAAAATCTGCTCGATCACCAGACCAATGGCCAGGTTGCAGCTGTAATTGATGCCCAGCCGCGTGATGGCAGTGTGCAGGTCGGTGACCTCGACCGCTGCACGCAGCAGCGGGCTGTTGACTACCTTTATCAGGCGCGCAGAAAGGGCCGCATCGCGACCGATCACCTTGCTCAGGGCCGCTACGCTGATCTCGCTGTCTTCCGCTGCTTCGCGGATGCTCAAGGCAACCTCTGGCAGGGTCGGCAGGACCAGGTCATCCTTTTCGATGGCATCGAGCAACTGTGCTTGAACCATCTCGGCCAGCTTGTTCATGGGCGTGTCTACCGCAGTGGTGGTGCGGCCCCGCCACAAGGGCGGGGCAGGCTGGTCAGCGCTGGATTTCCCGGTCGCGGTCCAGTTCGTAAGGCAGGGTCAGTACCTGCAGGCGCGGGCCTTCGAGGCTCCCCAGGTGCAGGTTGTCATCTTCCACTGCCTCGGCGCTGAGCACCGCAAGCAGTTCACAGCCTGCGCCGTTGCCAGCAGCAATGACCACCTCACCGACCGACGAACCATGGGTGGGCGAGAAAATTTCGGCACCCGGTGCCGGGATGGCCTGCTGGTCCAGTGCCAGGCGGTACTGGCGGCGTTTGAGCTTGCCCAGGTACTGCATGCGGGCGACGATTTCCTGGCCGGTGTAGCAGCCTTTCTTGAAGCTGACACCATCGACGGCTTGCAGGTTGATCATCTGCGGGATGAACAGCTCACGGGTCGGCCCCATGACCTGGCCGATACCGGCGCGAACCTGCCCAAGCAGCCAGTCGTTGAGGTTGCCCTCGGGCAGGGCGCCGACGAGGGCCTGGCGCACGGTGTCGGCGTTGTCTGCCGGCACCCACAGTTCTACGCGGCCTGCAGAAACGGCAATGGCAATCAGGCCCTCATGGCGCACGGTGCTGCCGGCAGCTGCGGGCACGTCGAGCCCCAGCGCCTGCAGCGCAGCTTCGCCACCTTGCAGGCCAAAGCGTGCCCAGGCGGCGCTTTCGTCGGTCAGCGTGGCCTTGGAGAACACTGCGTACTTCTTCAGGTCGGCCAGTTGCGCATCGAGCAGTTCACTGGCCATGGCCAGCAGGTAGCCGTTGCCTTCGGGCAGGATGCGGAAGCTGGACTGCATGCGCCCCTTGACCATGCAGCGGGCGCCGAGGCTGGCGTGTTCCTGGCTGAGGTAGTTGATGTTGCAGGTCAGCTGGCCTTGCAGGAACTTGCCTGCATCGGAGCCGCGGACGGCGAGGATGCCCTCGTGGGACAGGGGGCAGAAGAAAGCGGAATCGGCCATGGGTCATCGCGGTGGCTAAAGACTGGCGGCCATCATAGAACGCCGGTAACAAAATAGGTAGGTGACTAGACCAACGCCCGGTGTCGCTTCGCGTGCCTGGCTGTATACTGGCGGGCCATTCGAGGAGGGCCCCATGGTCGAACAAACTGAACTCAACCGGCTTTTCTGGCACAGCCGCCGTGGCATGCTGGAACTGGACGTGCTGCTGGTGCCTTTCACCCAGGAAGTCTACCCCACCCTCAACGAGACCGACCGCGAACTGTACGTGCGTCTGTTGAGTTGCGAGGATCAGGACATGTTCGGCTGGTTCATGGAGCGCACCGAGTCTGAAGACCCGGAGCTGCAGCGCATGGTTCGCATTATCCTGGACCGTGTCCAGCCCAAGTGAGTGCTTCGAGTGCCGCTGGCAAGGCTCGCGCCTGCTGCTAGCGGCCTATCTGGTGTGCCAGGTACTGGCGTGGCTTGCCGTGTGGGCGAGCCCGCTGCCCGGGTGGCTGGCCCTCTCTGTTATCGCCGTCTGTATTGCCCACGCTGGCTGGGCCATTCCCCGACGTATCTTGTTGACGCATGAGCATGCCGTTGTTGGCTTGCGCCGTGATGTGCGTGGCTGGCAGGTGCTCAGCCGTGCCCGTGGCTGGCAGCCGGTGCGTTTGTGCCGGGACAGCGTGGCGTTGCCGGGGCTGGTGGTGTTGCGCTTTGAACGGGCAGGGCGCTGGTTGGGGCAGAGCCAATGCGTACCGAGGGATGCACTAGGGGCTGATGAGCACCGGCGCTTGCGGGTGCGGTTGAAGTTCAGCCGGCGCAGGTGGGCAGAGGTGGGGGCGAGTCAGGGCTGACAGGTGTTCGCCGTGGCAGCTTCAGCGCCTGCGAGATCGAGCGCCGCGCGGGCGGCGCTCGATCTCGCAGGCGCTACAACGTTCAGAGCGGGCTGAGGATGGTGTCCTTGGCCTCGTCCAGCATCCCAGGGTAGTCCAGGGTGTAATGCAGCCCACGGCTTTCCTTGCGTTGCATGGCCGACAGGATCATCAACTCGGCAACCTGCGCCAGGTTGCGCAGTTCGATCAGGTCGCGGCTGACCTTGTAGTTGCTGTAGAACTCGTCAATTTCATCCAGCAGCAGGCGAATGCGATGCTGCGCGCGTTGCAGGCGTTTGCTGGTGCGCACGATGCCGACATAGTCCCACATGAAACGCCGCAGTTCGTCCCAGTTATGCGCAATGATCACGTCCTCGTCCGAGTCGGTGACCTGGCTGGCGTCCCAACCCGGCAGGGCCTTGGGCATGGCCACTGCCTCCAGGTTCGCCTGGATGTCGGCAGCGGCGGCCCGGCCATAGACGAAGCATTCCAGCAATGAGTTGCTGGCCATGCGGTTGGCGCCGTGCAGGCCGGTGAAGCTGGTTTCGCCAATCGCGTACAAGCCCGGTACGTCGGTGTGGCCACGGTCGTCGACCATCACCCCGCCGCAGGTGTAGTGCGCGGCAGGCACCACCGGGATCGGTTGGCGGGTGATGTCGATGCCAAACGCCAGGCAGCGCTCGTACACGGTGGGGAAATGGCTCTTGATGAAGTCTGCCGGCTTGTGGGTGATGTCCAGGTAGACGCAGTCCACGCCCAGGCGCTTCATCTCATGGTCGATGGCGCGGGCCACGATGTCGCGCGGGGCCAGTTCTTCGCGTGGGTCGAAGCGTGGCATGAAGCGTTCGCCGTTGGGCAGGCGCAGCAGTGCGCCTTCGCCGCGCAGGGCTTCGGTGACCAGGAAGCTCTTGGCCTGCGGGTGGTACAGGCAGGTCGGGTGGAACTGGTTGAACTCAAGGTTGGCCACCCGGCAACCCGCCCGCCAGGCCATGGCGATACCGTCACCGCAAGCGCCATCGGGGTTGCTGGTATAGAGGTAGACCTTGGCCGCGCCACCGGTGGCCAGCACGGTGAAACGTGCGCCGAAGGTGTCTACCTCGCCGGTATTGCGGTTTAACACATAGGCGCCCAGGCAGCGTTCGCCAGGCAGGCCCAAGCGGCGTTCGGTGATCAGGTCGACCGCTACACGTTGCTCCAGCAGCTGTATGTTTGGGCGCAGGCGAGCCTGCTGCAGCAGCGTAGTGAAAATGGCCGCGCCGGTCGCATCGGCCGCGTGGATGATGCGCCGGTGGCTATGGCCGCCCTCACGGGTGAGATGAAACTCGAAACCGCCGTCATCAACGCTGTAGTGCTCGTCGCGGGTAAAGGGCACGCCTTGCTCGATCAGCCATTGAATGGCTTCCCGGCTGTGCTCGACGGTAAAGCGCACCGCCTCTTCGTTGCACAGGCCGCCGCCGGCATTGAGGGTGTCCTCGACATGCGACTGCACGGTATCGGTGTTGTCGAGCACCGCAGCGACCCCGCCCTGGGCCCAGAAGGTCGAGCCGTTGGCCAGGTCGCCCTTGCTGAGCACGGCAACGCGCAGGTGGCTGGGAAGGTTAAGTGCCAGGCTGAGACCGGCGGCACCGCTGCCGATCACCAGGACATCATGTTGGAATTGTTGGCTCATGTCGGGACACTAGTAATCTTTGGAAGGGGCGCGGCACAATAGTCACGCGCAGATGGCATTGTGAAACTATCGTTAAACTTGGCCGGGATGCCTTTATAGCAGCCCGGGGTGGCCAATTTCCATGCCACTTGCCAGGTTGCGGCAACCTTTGTGGGAACTTTCCGACATGGCCGGAAATCCTATGAAGGCTGCCCGCACGCCACAATTTGCCGCGGCGACGCAGGGCGGCAGGCCTGTCCGGGCTGTCTCTGCGTATTCGAAACCTGATTATCGACGTAGCCGGCCGTGTCCGCGCCGCGTCTTCCGTGCAAGCCGACCAAGGGCTGCAGGAAACTTGCTTGGAGGGGAGAACTTTTGCGTAAAGCCCGAGTCTATGGTTGCAAGCCTGAACGATCGCTGTTGCAACGCTCCTTCGAGTTTATCGAGGAGTGTTCATGCTAACCCAGGAAGAGGATCAGCAGCTTGTCGAGCGCGTGCAGCGCGGTGACAGGCGAGCGTTCGATCTGTTGGTGCTGAAGTATCAGCACAAGATTCTCGGGTTGATCGTGCGGTTCGTTCACGATACCCACGAGGCCCAGGATGTGGCGCAGGAAGCCTTTATCAAGGCCTACCGTGCGCTTGGCAACTTTCGCGGTGACAGTGCGTTTTATACCTGGCTGTACCGTATCGCCATCAACACGGCGAAGAATTACCTGGTGTCCCGTGGAAGACGGCCGCCAGACAGTGATGTGAGCTCCGAGGATGCGGAGTTTTACGACGGCGATCATGGCCTCAAGGATCTCGAGTCCCCAGAGCGCTCGTTGTTGCGGGATGAAATCGAAGGCACCGTCCATCGCACCATCCAGCAACTGCCCGAAGATTTGCGTACGGCACTGACCCTGCGCGAGTTCGACGGACTGAGTTACGAAGACATTGCCAGTGTCATGCAATGTCCGGTGGGTACCGTGCGCTCTCGAATCTTCCGCGCTCGGGAGGCCATAGACAAAGCCCTGCAGCCGTTGTTGCAGGAAACCTGAGACAGCGGCGACAGCCAAGAGAGGAACCGCCATGAGTCGTGAAGCTTTGCAGGAATCGCTGTCCGCGGTGATGGATAACGAAGCGGACGAACTGGAATTGCGTCGGGTGTTGAACGCCGTCGACGATGCCGAAACCCGTGCCACCTGGTCGCGTTACCAGGTGGCCCGTGCAGCCATGCACAAGGAGCTGCTGCTGCCTAACCTGGATATCGCCTCGGCGGTGTCTGCTGCGCTGGCTGACGAAGCGGTGCCGGCCAAGGTCAAGAAAGGCCCGTGGCGCAGCATTGGCCGCCTGGCTGTAGCGGCTTCGGTCACCGTTGCGGTGCTCGCCGGTGTACGCATGTACAACCAGGACGAGATCACCGGTGCGGAGCTTGCAGCCCAGCAGCCTGCCCAGCAAGGCCTGAGCGTGCCACAAGCACAAGGCCCGGCCGTTTTGGCAGGCTATAGTGAGAGCAGTGAGCAACCGACCGGGCCAATGGCCAACGGCGTGCTGCAGAACCAAGCCGGCTGGGATCAGCGTCTGCCAGGCTACCTGCGCCAGCATGCGCAGGAATCTGCGCTCAAGGGCACTGAAACCGCATTGCCTTACGCCCGCGCTGCCAGCCTGGAAAACCGTTAAGTAAGGAGGATCATGCGCGCGCTACCTCTGTTGTCGCTGCTGATTGGCAGCTGCGTGATGGTGCCAGCATTGGCGGCCAACTCCTCGCCCCAAGCGAGTGAGTGGCTGAACAAGCTGGCACAGGCCGAGCAAAAGCTGAGCTACCAAGGCTCTTTCGTCTACGAGCGCAACGGCAGCTTCTCTTCCCACGATATCTGGCACCGGGTCGAGGACGGCAAGGTCAGCGAGCGGCTGCTGCAGCTCGATGGCGCCGCCCAGGAAATCGTGCGTGTGGATGGGAGGGTGGAGTGTGTCAGTGGGACCTTGGTCAGCAGTGTCGCGGCACCGCCAGACACCGCGCCGCGTGTGCTTGATCCGCTGAAACTGATGGGCTGGTACGATTTGAGCGTGGCGGGCAAGTCACGGGTCGCCGGGCGCGACGCCGTGATCGTGACGCTCACGCCCCGCGACCAGCACCGTTATGCCTTCGAACTGCACCTGGACCGTAATACCGGCCTGCCACTGCGCTCGTTGATGCTCAACGACAAAGGGCAGTTGCTGGAGCGCTTCCAGATGACCCGCCTCGATACCGATGAGCCGCCTGGCGACGATGACTTGCGCCCCAGCGCTGCCTGCAAGCCTGTGCAGCATGGCGCGCCCGTCAGCAATGGCAGTGTTGCTGGCTGGCGCTCGGACTGGCTGCCACCCGGGTTCGAACTGGTCAACAGCTCGGTACGCCGCGACCCCAAACACAACAGTTCGGTCAGCAGCCTGATGTATGACGATGGCCTCGCACGTTTTTCCGTGTTCCTCGAACCGGTGAACGATGATGGCGGCACCGACATGCGCACCCAGCTCGGCCCGACTTCGGCTGTTTCGCGTCGCCTGAATACGCCAAAGGGCAAGGTGATGGTGACCGTGGTGGGCGAAATTCCGCTCGGTACGGCAGAACGCGTCGCTTTGTCGATGCGCCCTCAGGATGCCAAGGCGCGCTAGTGATGGCGCGCGTTTGCGGGCCGTGCCAAGGCAGGCGGACATACGGCTGAAATGAAATTAAAGCATTGTCATTTGCAATCCACCGGCAAATTTTCTATAGGTCAGGCTTTCAGGAGCCTGGCCTTTACTGCTTTGTGCAGGGGTCTTTCTAAACTACCGCTCGTTGTGACGGGAGCCGTATGTCAATACCACGTTTGAAATCCTACCTAACGATGTTCGCCGCCGTGCTGATGCTTGGCCAGGTGCTCACCGCCCAGGCCGAGGAAGCCCTGCCGGACTTCACCACCCTGGTCGAGCAGGCCTCGCCGGCCGTGGTCAACATCAGTACCAAGCAGAAGCTGCCCGACCGCGTCGCCGTCGGGCAGATGCCGGACCTGGAAGGCCTGCCGCCGATGTTCCGCGAGTTCTTCGAGCGCAACATGCCGCAGCAGCCGCGTTCGCCGCGTGGTGACCGCCAGCGCGAGGCGCAGTCGCTGGGCTCGGGCTTCATCATTTCCAGCGATGGCTACGTGCTGACCAATAACCATGTGGTGGCCGATGCCGACGAGATCATCGTCCGCCTGTCGGACCGCAGCGAGCTGCAGGCCAAGCTGGTCGGCACCGACCCGCGCACCGACGTGGCGCTGCTCAAGGTCGAAGGCAAGAACCTGCCGACGGTCAAGTTGGGTGACTCCGAGAAGCTCAAGGTGGGCGAATGGGTATTGGCCATCGGTTCGCCGTTCGGCTTCGACCATTCGGTGACCAAAGGTATCGTCAGCGCCAAGGGCCGTACCTTGCCAAACGACACCTATGTACCGTTCATCCAGACTGACGTGGCCATCAACCCGGGGAACTCCGGCGGCCCGCTGTTCAACATGAAGGGCGAAGTGGTGGGTATCAACTCGCAGATCTTCACCCGCTCCGGTGGCTTCATGGGTCTGTCGTTCGCCATCCCGATCGATGTGGCGATCGATGTGTCCAACCAGCTGAAGAAAGACGGTAAGGTCAGCCGCGGCTGGCTGGGCGTGGTCATCCAGGAGGTCAACAAGGACCTGGCGGAATCCTTCGGCCTGGACAAACCGGCCGGTGCCCTGGTGGCCCAGGTGCTGGAAAACGGCCCGGCAGCCAAGGGCGGCCTGCAGGTGGGCGACGTGATCCTGAGCATGAACGGTCAGCCAATCATCATGTCGGCCGACCTGCCACACCTGGTCGGCGGCCTCAAGGATGGCGAGAAGGCCAAGCTGGAAATCATCCGCAACGGCAAGCGCCAGACCCTGGACATCAGCGTCGGCGCGCTGCCGGACGATGATGCCGACATCGGCACCGGTGCCGATGGCAGTGCAGAGCGCAGCAGTAACCGTCTGGGTGTGTCGGTCGCCGACCTGACCGCCGAGCAGAAGAAATCCCTGGAGCTCAAAGGCGGTGTGGTCATCAAGGAAGTGCAGGATGGCCCGGCAGCGCTGATCGGTCTGCGTCCGGGTGATGTCATCAGCCACCTGAACAACCAGGCCATCGGTTCGGCCAAAGAGTTCACCGAAATCGCCAAGGAGCTGCCGAAGAACCGTTCGGTGTCGATGCGCGTGCTGCGTCAGGGCCGTGCCAGCTTCATTACCTTCAAGCTCGCTGAATAAGCGGTCTGGCAAGGGAGAAAGGGCAGCTACGGCTGCCCTTTTTCATGATTATTCACAATTGGACGGTGGATTGCTGTGTACAGTCGGACATAGGAATCTCCCATATCCCGGCAGCTTGAGGTACAATTCCCGGCTATTTTTCGGCGGGCGTCCGGCTCGCAGCCTTTTCGAGTGTTGACCCGTGAGTGATTTGAGTCATATCCGCAATTTCTCCATCATCGCCCACATCGACCATGGCAAGTCGACGCTGGCCGACCGTTTCATCCAGATGTGCGGTGGCCTGTCGGCACGCGAAATGGAAGCCCAGGTGCTTGATTCCATGGACCTGGAGCGTGAACGCGGTATCACCATCAAGGCCCACAGCGTCACGCTGCACTACAAGGCGCAGGACGGCAAGACCTACCAGCTGAACTTCATTGACACCCCCGGCCACGTCGACTTCACCTACGAAGTCTCGCGCTCGCTGGCGGCCTGTGAAGGTGCGCTGCTGGTCGTCGACGCCGGCCAGGGCGTAGAGGCCCAGTCCGTGGCCAACTGCTACACCGCCATCGAGCAGGGCCTGGAGGTCATGCCGGTGCTGAACAAGATGGACCTGCCCCAGGCCGACCCGGACCGCGTCAAGGACGAGATCGAGAAGATCATCGGCATCGACGCTACCGACGCCGTGGCCTGCAGTGCCAAAAGCGGCATGGGCGTGGACGAGGTGCTCGAGCGCCTGGTTCACTCCATTCCTGCACCCGAGGGCGAGATCGATGCCCCGCTGCAAGCGCTGATCATCGACTCCTGGTTCGACAACTACCTGGGCGTGGTCTCGCTGGTGCGCGTGCGTCAGGGCCGCGTCAAGAAGGGTGACAAGATCCTGGTCAAGTCCACCGGCAAGGTGCACCTGGTCGACAGCGTGGGTGTATTCACCCCGAAACACACCCAGACCGCAGACCTGAAAGCCGGCGAAGTAGGCTTCATCATCGCCAGCATCAAGGACATTCACGGTGCCCCTGTGGGTGACACCCTGACCCTGTCCTCGACCCCTGAGGTCGAAGTGCTGCCAGGCTTCAAGAAGATCCAGCCGCAGGTTTACGCCGGCCTGTTCCCGGTCAGTTCCGACGACTTCGAAGACTTCCGCGATGCCCTGCAGAAGCTGACCCTGAACGACTCGTCGCTGCAGTACATGCCGGAAAGCTCTGACGCCCTGGGCTTCGGCTTCCGTTGCGGCTTCCTTGGCATGCTGCACATGGAAATCATCCAGGAGCGCCTGGAGCGCGAATACGACCTGGACCTGATCACTACCGCACCTAGCGTGATCTACGAGCTGGAGCTGAAAACCGGCGAAACCATCGTTGTCGACAACCCGTCGAAGCTGCCAGACGTATCGGCTGTGGCCGACTTCCGTGAGCCGATCGTCACCGCGACCATTCTGGTACCGCAAGAGCACCTGGGTAACGTCATCACCCTGTGCATCGAGAAGCGTGGCGTGCAGCGCGACATGCAGTTCCTCGGCAGCCAGGTTCAGGTGCGTTACGACATGCCGATGAACGAAGTGGTACTGGACTTCTTCGACCGCCTCAAGTCCACCAGCCGCGGCTATGCTTCGCTGGACTATCATTTCGACCGCTACCAGTCGGCCAACCTGGTCAAGCTGGATGTACTGATCAACGGCGACAAGGTCGATGCCCTGGCATTGATCGTGCACCGCGACAACGCGGCCTACAAAGGCCGTGCGTTGACCGAAAAGATGAAGGAACTGATCCCTCGGCAGATGTTCGACGTGGCGATCCAGGCAGCTATCGGCGGCCAGATCATCGCGCGGACAACCGTCAAGGCGCTCAGAAAGAACGTACTGGCCAAGTGCTACGGTGGTGACGTCAGCCGTAAGAAGAAACTGCTGGAGAAGCAGAAGGCCGGTAAGAAACGCATGAAACAGGTGGGTAACGTGGAGATTCCACAAGAAGCCTTCCTCGCCGTGCTCAGGTTGGATAGCTAGGTCCTATGTCGCTAAATTTCCCGCTGTTGCTAGTCATCGCCGTCTTCGTATGCGGTCTGCTGGGCTTGATCGACCTGCTGTTCCTGGCCCCGCGCCGGCGCGCAGCAATCGCCAACTACCAGGGCAGCGTCAGCCAGCCCGAGATGGCCGTGGTCGAGCGCCTGAACAAGGAACCGCTGCTGGTCGAGTACGGCAAGTCGTTCTTTCCGGTGCTGTTCATCGTGCTGGTGCTGCGCTCGTTCCTGGTCGAGCCGTTCCAGATCCCTTCGGGGTCGATGAAACCGACCCTGGAAGTGGGCGACTTCATCCTGGTGAACAAGTTCTCGTACGGCATTCGTTTGCCGGTGATCGACAAGAAGGTCATCGAGGTCGGTGACCCGCAACGCGGTGATGTAATGGTGTTCCGCTACCCGAGCGACCCGAACGTCAACTACATCAAGCGTGTGGTTGGCTTGCCGGGTGATGTGGTTCGTTACACCAACGACAAGCGGCTGTTCGTCAACGGCCAGCCGATTGCCGAACAACTGGTGGGCACCGAGCCAGGTACCTTGGGCAGCGCCGAGCTGTACAAGGAAAAACTCGGCGAGGCCGAACACCTGATCCGCAAGGAAATGAGCCGTTACCGCATGCCGCCGGACCAGCAATGGACCGTGCCGGCAGGCCATTACTTCATGATGGGCGACAACCGCGACAATTCCAACGACAGCCGTTTCTGGGATGACCCAAACATTCCCAAGGAGCTGCACGGCATGGTTCCGGACCGGAACATCGTCGGCAAGGCCTTTGCGGTGTGGATGAGCTGGCCAGAACCCAAGCTCAGCCACCTGCCCAACCTGTCGCGGGTTGGCCTGATCCATTGATACCCATCGGCGCTGTCCAGCAGACAGCGCCGAATGCATTTCTGACATAGGCTGTGTTCTCAGGGATCGGGAGATTCGCCGCACATCGCGTGGCGAACCACAGCCAAACAGTCTTTCAGGATGTTGATTTGAACAACGCGTTGAACAACGAACGGGTGGCCGCATGAGTGCTTCCCTTGCCCGTCTGGAGCGAAAGCTCGGTTATACCTTCAAGAACCAGGACCAGATGCTCCTGGCGCTGACCCATCGCAGCTATGCCGGGCGCAACAACGAGCGCCTGGAGTTTCTCGGTGACGCCATTCTCAACTTCGTCGCCGGCGAAGCGCTTTTCGAGCGTTTCCCGCAGGCCCGTGAAGGCCAGCTGTCGCGCCTGCGTGCGCGGCTGGTCAAGGGCGAAACCCTGGCCCGGCTGGCCCGTGGTTTCGACCTGGGCGAATACTTGCGCCTGGGTTCGGGTGAGCTCAAGAGCGGCGGTTTTCGTCGCGAGTCGATCCTGGCCGACGCCCTGGAGGCACTGATCGGTGCCATCTACCTGGACGCCGATATGGAAACCGCACGGGAGCGCGTCCTGGCCTGGCTTGCCGATGAGTTCGAGGGCTTGACCCTGGTCGATACCAACAAGGACCCGAAAACCCGCCTGCAAGAGTTTCTGCAGTCGCGCAGCTGTGAGCTGCCGCGCTACGAAGTGGTGGATATCCAGGGTGAACCGCACTGCCGCACGTTCTTCGTCGAATGCGAAGTGGTGCTGCTGAACAACAAGAGCCGTGGTCAGGGCGTTAGCCGGCGTATTGCCGAGCAAGTAGCTGCCGCGTCTGCACTGATCGCCCTGGGCGTGGAGAATGGCAATGACTGATAACAACCCGACCCGCTGCGGCTACGTCGCCATTGTCGGCCGCCCCAACGTCGGCAAGTCGACCCTGCTCAACCACATCCTCGGCCAGAAGCTGGCGATTACTTCGCGCAAGCCGCAGACCACCCGCCACAACATGCTCGGCATCAAGACCGAGGGTGACGTGCAGGCGATCTACGTCGATACTCCGGGTATGCACAAGGCCAACGACAAGGCCCTGAACCGCTACATGAACCGCAACGCCTCGGCGGCCCTGAAGGACGTCGACGTGGTGATTTTCGTGGTCGACCGCACCAAGTGGACCGACGAGGACCAACTGGTGCTGGAGCGCGTGCAGTACGTGACTGGCCCGCTGATCATCGCGGTCAACAAGACCGACCGCATGGAAGAGAAGGCCGAGTTGATTCCGCACCTGCAGTGGCTGCAGGAGCAACTGCCGAACGCCGAGGTGATGCCGATCTCTGCGCAGCAGGGTCACAACCTCGAAGCGCTGGAAGCACAGATCGCCAAGCACTTGCCTGAAAACGATCACTTCTTCCCGGAAGACCAGATCACTGACCGCAGCAGCCGTTTCCTGGCCGCCGAACTGGTGCGCGAGAAGATCATGCGCCAGCTGGGTGCGGAGCTGCCGTATCAGATCACCGTGGAGATCGAGGAGTTCAAGCAACAGGGTCATGTGCTGCACATTCACGCGCTGATTCTGGTCGAGCGTGATGGCCAGAAGAAAATCATCATTGGCGACAAGGGCGAGCGCATCAAGCGCATTGGCTCCGAGGCGCGCAAGGACATGGAAGTGCTGTTCGACTCCAAGGTCATGCTCAACCTGTGGGTCAAGGTGAAAGGCGGCTGGTCCGACGACGAGCGCGCCCTGCGTTCGCTGGGTTACGGCGACCTGTAAGGCTACCAGACGGCTCAGGTATCTCTATGGGAGCGGGTTCACCCGCGAATGCTGTGGTGGGTTCACTGGCGCATTCGCGGGTGAAGCCGCTCCCACAGTTGCATGTGGCTTTTAGAGATCACTTATGGAACAAGCTGTCGGCCAGCCAGCCTATGTGCTTCACAGCCGTGCCTACAAGGAAACCAGTGCGCTGGTAGACTTCTTCACCCCGCAGGGCCGCATGCGTGCTGTACTGCGCCGTGCGCGCGGCAAGGGCGGCAGCCTGGTGCGGCCGTTCGTGCCGCTGGAGGTGGAACTGCGTGGCCGTGGTGAGCTGAAGAATGTCGGTCGCATGGACAGCGCCGGAATTGCGGCCTGGCTACACGGTGATGCCCTGTTCAGCGGCTTGTACCTCAACGAGCTGCTCATGCGCCTGCTGCCGGCTGAAGCGCCGTTCCCGGCCCTGTTCGAGCATTACACATTGACCCTGCAGGCCTTGGCCGCCGGGCGCCCGCTGGAGCCGCTGCTGCGTTCGTTCGAATGGCGGCTGCTGGACGAGCTCGGTTATGCGTTTTCCTTGAACCATGACGTCAACGACCACGTCATCGTGGCCGACGGCCTTTACCGCTTGCGCGTGGATGCCGGTCTGGAGCGGGTAGAGCTGGTGCAACCCGGCCTGTTCCGCGGCACCGAGCTCATGGCCCTGGCCGAAGCCGATTGGAACGCCCCGGGCGCCTTGCTCGCCGCCAAGCGCCTGATGCGCCAGGCATTGGCCGTTCACCTGGGCGCAAAACCGCTGGTCAGCCGGGAACTGTTTCGCAAGCGCTGATCACGACGTATGCTGTGGGGCTCAATCTTCAGGAGAGCCTTTCGTGACTCACAGCAACCGCATGCTTCTTGGCGTAAACATCGACCACGTGGCGACCCTGCGCCAGGCCCGGGGCACGCGTTACCCTGATCCGGTCAAGGCTGCCCTGGACGCCGAAGAGGCAGGCGCCGATGGCATCACCGTGCATCTGCGCGAAGACCGCCGGCACATCCAGGAGCGTGACGTGGTGCTGCTCAAGGATGTGCTGCAGACGCGCATGAACTTCGAGATGGGTGTCACCGAAGAGATGATGGCCTTTGCCGAGAAGATCCGCCCGGCGCACATTTGCCTGGTCCCCGAAACCCGTCAGGAGTTGACCACCGAAGGTGGCCTGGATGTGGCGGGACAAGAGGCGCGAATCAAGGCCGCCGTGGAGCGCCTGTCGCGCACCGGTGCCGAGGTGTCGTTGTTCATCGATGCTGACGAGCGGCAGATCGAGGCTTCACGCCGCGTAGGCGCGCCGGCCGTCGAGCTGCACACTGGGCGTTACGCCGATGCCGAGACCCCGACTGAAGTGGCTGAGGAACTCAAGCGTATCGTCGATGGCGTGGCCTTTGGCGTGGGGCAGGGGCTGATCGTCAATGCCGGTCACGGGCTGCATTACCACAACGTTGAGGCGGTGGCGGCGATCAAGGGTATCAATGAGCTGAACATTGGCCATGCGCTGGTGGCGCATGCGCTGTTTGTTGGCTTCAAGGCTGCCGTGGCCGAGATGAAGGCGCTGATCGTGGCGGCTTCACGCTGATAGCTTGGTCGCCTGTACCGGTCCTTTCGCGGGTAAACCGCGAAAGGGCCGGTACAGGCGACCGATTACTCGGCAGGAAACACCAGCGTGAAGCGGGTAGGCCCAAGGGGGCCGCTGTTCACTTCGACCCGCCCACCATGCAATTGCATGATCGACTTCACGATCGCCAACCCCAACCCGGTCCCGCCCTCCAGACGCGAGCGCCCCGATCCCACCCGGTAAAATCGCTCGAACAAGCGCGACTGGTGCTCGGCAGCAATGCCAGGCCCCTGGTTCTCCACAGATAGCCTTACTTCGCTGCCATAGCGTTCGATACGCAGTTCGATGGGCTCACCCTCAGGGCCATGCCGTATCGCATTGCTTAGCAGGTTCGATAACGCCCGCTGGAGCATCAACCGGTCACCCAGCGCCGTACCCCACCCCTGAACACGCAATTCAACGGCTTCCACTTCGGCGCTGAAAGCAAACAGCTCGACCACCCTTGCAGCCTCGTCGGCCAATGCCATCGGCTTGAGCGCGATCTGCACTTGAGGCTGGCTGACCTGGGCGAGAAACAGCATGTCGTTGATGATGCGGTTGAGCCGCGTCAGTTCCTCGATGCTGTCTTCCAGCACTTCCCGGTAGTTGGCGTTGTCCCGCTCACGGGCCAGGGTCACCTGCGCCTTGCCCATCAGGTTGCTCAATGGGGTACGCAGTTCATGGGCAAGATCATCGGAAAACTGCGACAACTGGCTGATACCTTGGTCGAGGCGATCGAGCATGACGTTGATGCTGCTGGCCAGTTCTGCCAGCTCCTGTGGCAAGCCAGTGGCGGGCAAACGATGCTGCAGATCCTGGGCCGATACCTGCCCGGCAATGCGCCGGAAGTGCCGCAGGGGTTTCAGGCCGCGTTGCATCAGCCACCAGGCGCCCGCGCCAATCAAGACCAGCAGCAGTGGCAGAGCGAGCAAAGTGGAATGCAGGTAAGCCTGCAGCAGGGCGTTGTCGTCGGTGCGGTTGAGCGACATCATCACCTTCACCGGCGTGTTGTCGCGCAGGCGCATCAGCCGGGTCACGGTGAGGATCTGATTGCCGCTGCTGTCGCGCCAGGCGTGAAAGCGCAGGCGGGCACCGGTGTGCAAATCGCCCACCCGCGACTCCAGAGCCGGGCCGAGGCTGAGCAGGTGCGGGTGGCGGCCCTCCAGGGCCATTACGCTGAGGCTGAGGTTGTCATGCCCCATTACCAAGTCGAGCAGGGGGTGGGCGCGGCTGCCCAGGTCTTCGCTGCGCAGGTCAACGCGCAGGTTGTGCTCGACCTGCAGCATCTTGCGCGCCAGGTCTTTGCGTGCGCGGTTGTCCAGTTCGTGATCCAGCGCGAACACCGCCAGGCAGGCAAGCAGCAGCACGAGTGCGGCGCCCATCAGTGTGACGCTCAGGCCCAGTCGCAGCGACAGGCTGGGGTTTTTCAAAAGCGCGCCTCAAGTACATAGCCTACGCCACGCAGGGTGTGGATGAGCTTGTTGTCGAACGGGTCGTCTATCTTCGCCCGCAGGCGCCGGATCGAGACCTCGACCACGTTGGTGTCGCAGTCGAAATTCATGTCCCAGACCAACGAGATGATCTGTGTGCGCGACAACACTTCGCCGGTCTGACGCATCAGCAGGTGTAGCAGCGCGAACTCCTTGGCGGTCAGGTCGATGCGTTGCCCGGCGCGGTAGGCGCGGTGGCGGCCGGGGTCCAGTTCCAGGTCGGCGACGCGTAGGGTGCTGGGTTGCAGTTGCTGGTCGTTGCGGCGCAGCAGGCTGCGGATGCGGGCCAGCAACTCAGGGAACTCGAAGGGCTTGAGCAAGTAGTCATCGGCGCCCAGGTCCAGGCCTTTGACCCGGTCGGCGAGACGACCGTGAGCGGTGAGCATCATGATGCGCGTGGCCGACTCGGCACGCAGCCGCTGCAGCACGGCCCAGCCATCGAGTTCTGGCAGGTTGACGTCGAGGATGACCAGGTCATACGGCTGCTGGCGGGCCAGGTGCAGGCCGTCGGTGCCAGTGTGGGCGCAGTCGACCACGTAGCCGTTTTCGCGTAGGCCCTGTTGCAGGTAATCGGCGGTACGCAGTTCGTCCTCGATGATCAGTAGGCGCATGAAGGGGCTCGGTGTGATGAAAGGGGGCGATTCTCGACCCTGTAGTGGCATCAGGGTCAAGGGGCGGGATGTTACGGGATGAGAAAGGAATCGCGGCGCAGATAACGGATTTGTAATGCTGCGGTTATCTGGCTGTCTGTTCTGCGCAGATTGCAGGACTGTAATCCCCGCCTCACCTTGCTGTTAGCTTCCCCTCACTAGGATGGCCGTGTCTGATCGGTTATCACGAGGCAACCACGATGAACCTGACCAAATACCTGCTGTTGGCCACCCTTGCCCTGGGCAGCGCCAGCGCCTATGCCGAGGGCGGTGCGGAACGCTCCAGGCAGTTCTGGCAAGCCTTCCGCGAAGACCAGCAGCGCCTGCACGGCGACAAGCAACAAGCGGTTGCCGAACGCGAGCGCAAGGCGCAAGAGAAGGCCCGCGAGGTGGCCAAGGACTGAGGTAACAGCACCTGCGCGCGACAGCTCCTCGGCGCAGGTGTATTCAGGCGCCCGATCGGGCGCCTTTTTTATTTGCGCGCCAGCAGGGTGGCGCGGCGTGGGGCCGGCAGGCCTTCGATGGTCTTGCTGTGGTCGTTCGGGTCGAGGAAGTCGCCCAGCGACTGATAGCGCATCCACTCGGTGCTGCGCTGCTCCTCAACGCTGGTCACGCAAACATCGACGCAACGCACATCGCTGAAACCGGCACGGCGCAACCAGCGCTCCAGGGCCGGAACCGATGGCAAGTACCAGACGTTGCGCATCTGCGCGTAACGGTCTTCAGGCACCAGTACCTGGTTCTCGTCGCCTTCGATCACCAAGGTTTCCAGCACTAGCTCGCCACCTTTGACCAGGCAGTCTTTCAGCGCCAGCAAGTGTTCGATGGGGGAGCGACGGTGGTAGAACACGCCCATGGAAAACACCGTGTCGAAACCTTCCAGGTTGGCGGGAAGGTCCTCTAGGGCGAACGGCAGATGCCAGGCCGGCAGCTCCGGCAGGTATCGCTGCACGGCCTGGAACTGGCAGAAGAACAGCCAGTTGGGGTCGACGCCGATCACCATGTCGGCCCCGGCACCGAGCATGCGCCACTGGTAGTAGCCGTTACCGCAGCCCACGTCGAGCACACGCTTGCCTTTGAGGTCCAGGTGCGGCGCAACGCGAGACCATTTCCAGTCCGAATGCCACTCGGTATCCACATGCACGCCAAACAGGTCGAACGGGCCTTTGCGCCAAGGCGACAGGCCCATCAGTGCCTGGCGCATTTGCGCACGGGTGTCGTCGTCGCAGTCGCAGTCCAGACGCAGTCCGTTGACCAGGTCGATATCGCTGGGTTGCAGGGCGGGCAGGGCATCGAGCGCACCGCGCCAGCGGTCGAGGTCACCGTGGCCTTTCTCCAGCTTGGCTTCCAGTTGCGCTTGTAGGCCTTGCGACCAGGAAGCCAGGGGCGTGCCCGCGAGGCGGCGGACGAGGGGGGACAGATCGATCATGGCAGGGCTATCAGCGAGGCGAAGTTAAGGCATTGGAACCAAGGCACCACTTTCGAGAAACCGGCGGCGCGCAGGCGCTGCTGGTGGGCTTCCAGGGTATCGGGGCGCATCACGTTTTCAATGGCGCTGCGCTTCTGGGCGATTTCCAGTTCGCTGTAGCCATTGGCCCGCTTGAAGTCCAGGTGCAGTTCATTGAGCAGGTCCTGCTCTTGCTCATCGGCGAACCGCAGCTTTTCCGAGAGGATCAGCGCGCCACCGGGCAGCAGTGCCTGGCGGATACGGCCGAGCAGTTCCAGACGCTGGTCGGGGGCGATGAACTGCAGGGTGAAGTTCATCGCCACTACCGAGGCGGGCTCGAAGGGCAGGGTAAGGATATCGGCCTCCAGCACATGCACCGGCAGCAGCTCCTGGAACATCGAGTCCTGGGCGGTGAGGTACTGGCGGCAACGTTCGACCATGGCGGCGGAATTGTCCACCGCGATCACCCGGCAGCCGTCGCTGCGCACATGGCGGCGCAGCGACTGGGTAACTGCCCCCAGCGATGCGCCCAGGTCGTATAGCGCGGTATTTGGCTGGGCGAAACGCGCGGCCAGCACACCGAGGTTCTCGACGATGGTCGGGTACCCGGGCACCGAGCGCTTGATCATGTCCGGGAACACACGCACCACGTCCTCGTTGAAGACGAAATCAGGCACCTGCTCCAGGGGCTGGGAGAAGAGGCGGTCGGGTTGTTTGCTCACGGCAGGCTCGATACAGGGTGAAACGGGGGCGCATTTTATCCAAAGGCCGCGCATCTTGCCATGGCATTGCTTCAGGGTCGGAGCGTTCAGACCGGGAGCAGTGAACTTTCCCACAGTGCTAAGTTATCAAGATGAATGAATTCAGTCGGGTGAAGAAGGACACTTCGAATGCAGGTTGACTGGATTTGAAAAAGGATAGTGGGTTAAGTGATGAGTGCCAATACTGGGCGGGAAGAAGTTACCGTAGATGAACTGGACCCGGTGTCCAAGGTCAAGATGTTGCCGGAACGCTATTTTACATTCATCGAGAACCGGCTCGAGGGTGGCCAGCACGTTGGCAGCTTATTGACGGCTGATAATCTGAAGGTCATCAAGCGATACGCCAATACTGTAAATCAGTTGCCACACACGCGAGCCGAAATCGAGCGCGAAGTCGATTATGCGGCACTCGGCCTTGACGCCTCGATGGTTCATGACCTGTATACGGCGCTGCACAGGCATGTGTACGAGTGGGACATACTGGAACGCAGCATCAAGCAACTGGGCCCTGAAGTTGAACTGTTCGCTGAAAGCTTGGTACAGCGTGGCGGCAGCCTGCTTGCGCATCTTGAAAGCAGTGATGTCTTTATGGCAATCAAGCAGCGACAGGCCGAGCAGGGCGATGATGTTTATACGTCGGAACTGAGTGAAGAAGATCAAGCGCAGATCGCCAGTGTGCTGACACTTGGCATCAACGAACTGGTCAGGGAAATTGAAGGCACTCGCCGGCGAATTGATGAAGTAGACGCACGTGCCAACTGGTTCAACAGTGAGATCAAACGCGAACTGAAGCCGCGAATGACACGGTTGTTGAAACACTTCGACGAGAAGATTTCCCATCAAGACATTCTGATGAAACGGCGGCAGCTGGATCAATGGGACGAACAGATTGACCAGTTGAAGTCCGAGTACGATGCCAATGTGGGCTACGCGTTCACAGGTATCTTGCTGGGGCCGATTGGCCTGGTCATCACCGGCGGGGTGTTCGGTGACAAGGCAGAAAAGATCCGGGCCAGAAAAAACGCGTTGATCGAAGGGCGCGAAGAACTGGCGGATGCACTCGGCAGGATGGCCCCCGCGCTGAACGACTTCGAGCGTATCTCGACATTGGTCAGGGACCTGCAGTTCAGGTGCAAGGACCTGTCGGCAGCTACCCGGCGCCTGGCAGATGTATGGCTGTTTCTGGCCTCGTACGCCAATAACTCCGTGAACGAAGCCAAAGAGCTGAGCACCCTCACTCAACTTGAATCGTTTGTTCACGATTTTTCTGAGGTTATCAAACCGTGGAGCAAGATAGGCAATATCTGCCACACATTGTCTGAGTTATTTAATGAATTGATTGAAGAATATGAGGACGTTTGACATGGACGTGACCAACGTTAATGCGACCCTGCCGGATTTCGTGCAGATGCAAACCGTGCAAGATCAGGTATTCCACCTGATACAAAGCTGGGACATGAACGTGTTACCCGGGGCGCGTGAGCAACTGGGTGAACTGCGTACATTGTTGCTGGGTGTCGAACGCGCCTTCAAGGAGAGCCTGATAGGCGCTATCGTTTTGCTGGAGGACCGCGATTTCATTCCGAGCAAACTGGGGGGCGATACCCATTACCGGCTTGCCAGTGTGCTAAGCCGTTTAAGCCAGCTTCATTCACTGTTGTCCAGGCAGAATCTGCGGTTGGAACTTTTCACACTGTCTGCCTTGGTAGAGCCGTTAGCGGAACTGGACAAACGAATCGTCAGCCTCCAGAGCCAGGCGTTAGCCTTCGATCAACGATTGGCCCAATTGCGCCAGCAGCGGGCAGATATTGGCCAGGCTATCGAATTGTTCGAAAGGCCGTCCGTTGCCAGTGCACTGAAGGGCTTGATCCCGAGCGATGATGACATTGACCAGATCATCGGGTTGATCACGGACCCGAAGATCGATGCCAGCCTGCTGAAGGCTGTGACTGGCAAGTTGGCCAAGCATGCTGATGCACTGGAGGGGGCCAAGACGTTCAGTGACTTGAGCAAGGTTCGCACCAGGCTTGATGAAAAAATAGAGGCAGCGCTGGGCGACCAGCGGCAGCTGCTGCGAGCCTTGCAGAGTGCGCAGGGTGAGCGGGAGGCGATCACGGCGTTGTCTGGCCTTGAAGCACTCAAGAACGCGTGGTTGCACGAACTGCGCAAGGTTGAACTGGAGTGGCAGGCTCAGGCCGTGAAGCTCAACGCGACGATGGGCCTGGATGCTGCCACGGTCGCGCTGAAAGACCTCTGTGACTACCTAAAGGTCGTGCAGATGGCGTATGACCGCAGTTGATCGTGCTCAGCGGACGATAATCTTGCAGTCGAAGGTTTGCACCGGGGCGACGTCTGCGGCCCACGGCTGCTGGTAGACCAGCACCAGTTGGGCGTCTCCGGTGCTGCTGGCCTGGAAGCGCCAGGTGGAAACACCGGCGCTGCCGACCACGTCTTCTTCTTCGGGGGCACTGTATATCTCCGGGCCGAGGCTACGCAGTACGCTTGAGGCTGGGTTTTCGACACGCCAGCGATAGCCGGTGGACGGGTTGCTGGGCAAGCTCAGGGTGAGTGCCTGGCCAACCTGCAGCCGGGTTGGGCATTCACTCTCGGCATCCAGTTCGACGGGCTGTGTTTGGTGCTGGGCGCAGGCAGAAAGCAGGGCGAAGCTCAGGGGAACGAGCAGACGAGGGGCGGTCATGTTGGCTCCGGGGGCTGGCGATGGCCCGAGGATAACCGATGCTGTTGGGTTTTGTGTTGTCAGTGCCGGCCTCTTCGCGGCTAAAGCCGCGAAGAGGCCGGTGCAGGTTAGAACAGAACCTTGGCCACATCGGCAAAGCGCTTGGCGAAGTGAACCGTCAGGCCTTCGCGCAAATAGTCCGGCAGTTCTTCGAAGTCCCCTCGGTTAGGCTCTGGCAAGACCAGCTCGAAGATTTTCTGCCGCCGCGCCGCAATCACCTTCTCGCGCACACCACCAATCGGTAGCACCTGGCCGGTGAGGGTCAGCTCGCCGGTCATGGCCACGCCTTTTTTTGGTGCCTGGTCGCGGGCCAGCGACAACAGGGCACTTGCCATGGTGATGCCCGCGCTCGGGCCGTCTTTGGGCGTGGCCCCTTCAGGTACATGCAGGTGGATGAACGCTTCGTTGAAGAAGCCTGGGTCACCGCCAAACTGCTTGAGGTTGGAGCTGACATAGCTGTAGGCAATTTCGGCCGACTCCTTCATCACGTCACCCAGCTTGCCAGTCAGCTTGAAGCCACGGTTGAGGGTGTGAATGCGGGTCGCCTCGATCGGCAGCGTGGCGCCACCCATGCTGGTCCAGGCCAGGCCCGTGATCACGCCTTTGCCAGCCAGTACCTGCTCGCTGCGGAACACCGGTATGCCGAGTGCCGCTTCGAGGTCCTTGGTGCCGATCTTCAGTTTTGCATCGGGGGCTTCCAGCAACTTGACCACGGCCTTGCGTACCAGCTTGCCCAGTTGCTTTTCCAGCTGACGCACGCCTGCTTCGCGGGCATAACCATCGATCACCAGGCGCAAGGCGCTGTCGCTGATGCTGAGGCTGCTTTTGGAGACGCCGGCCTTTTCCAGTTGCTTGGGCCACAGGTGGCGTTTGGCGATGGCCAGCTTTTCCTCGGTGATATAGCCGGACAGGCGGATCACTTCCATGCGGTCGAGCAATGGGCCAGGGATTGAGTCGAGGGTGTTGGCAGTGCACACGAACAGCACCTTGGACAGGTCCAGGCGCAGGTCGAGGTAGTGGTCGAGGAAGTCGACGTTCTGCTCCGGGTCGAGGGTTTCCAGCAGCGCTGAAGCCGGGTCGCCCTGGTAGCTCTGGCCCATCTTGTCGATTTCGTCGAGCATGATCACCGGGTTCATCACTTCGACGTCTTTCAGGGCTTGCACCAGCTTGCCGGGCTGGGCACCGATGTAGGTACGGCGATGGCCCTTGATCTCGGCCTCATCACGCATGCCGCCCACGCTGAAACGGTAGAACGGCCGGCCAAGCGACTCGGCGATGGACTTGCCGATGCTGGTCTTGCCCACCCCGGGCGGGCCGACCAGCAGCACGATCGAGCCGCTGATCTCGCCTTTCCAGGCACCTACGGCGAGAAATTCAAGGATGCGTTCCTTGATGTCGTCGAGGCCGGCATGGTGCTGGTCGAGGACCTTGCGCGCATGCTTGAGGTCGAGCTTGTCCTTGCCGTAAACACCCCACGGCAGGGCGGTGGCCCATTCGAGGTAGTTGCGGGTGACGGCGTATTCGGGTGAGCCGGTTTCGAGAATGGCCAGCTTGCCCATCTCTTCGTCGATGCGCTTGCGCGCCTGGGACGGCAAGGTCTTGCCTTCCAGGCGCTGCTCGAACTGTTCGAGGTCGGCACTGCGGTCGTCCTTGGTCAGGCCCAGCTCTTGCTGGATGACCTTGAGCTGTTCCTTGAGGAAGAACTCGCGCTGATGTTCGCCGATCTGCCGGTTGACCTCGGCCGAGATCTCGTTCTGCAGGCGCGCGACTTCCACCTCTTTGCGCAGCATCGGCAGCACCTTTTCCATGCGTTTGAGCATGGGTACGCAGTCGAGTACTTCCTGCAACTGGTTGCCGGTGGCCGAGGTGAGCGCGGCGGCGAAATCGGTGAGCGGCGACGGGTCGTTGGGGCTGAAGCGATTGAGGTAGTTCTTCAACTCTTCGCTGTACAACGGGTTGAGCGGCAGCAGCTCTTTGATCGCGTTGATCAGCGCCATGCCGTAGGCCTTTACCTCGTCGGTGGGCTCGGCGGGCTGGCGCGGGTATTCGACTTCAACCAGGTAGGGCGGGCGGTGGTGCTTGAGCCAGGTGCGGATGCGTACCCGGGTCAGGCCCTGGGCAACGAACTGCAGTTTGCCGTTCTCACGGCTGGCATGGTGCACCTTGACCAGCGTGCCGTACTGCGGCAGCGCGGCGGTGTCGAAGTGGCGGTGGTCTTCTGGCGGGGTGTCCATGAAGAACAGTGCCAGGCAGTGGTCCGGCGACTTGGCCACCAGGTCGAGGGTTTCGGCCCAGGGTTCTTCATTGACGATGACCGGCAGTACCTGAGCCGGGAAGAACGGGCGGTTGTGGATCGGGATCACGTAGACCTTGTCCGGCAGCCGCTGGCCGGGCAGGGCGAGGGCATGGCCGGTTTCGGCCTGCGTGGTGGTGTGTTCGACTTCGTTGTGTTCGTCGGGGTGTTCCGGGAAATCCTGCTGGTCGCTCATGGGGCACCTGCGTGAATGACTATGGTGCTTAGATGGGGCAGGGTGGGATGGGTTTCAATGGTAGACGAAGGCAGCAGGCAGGGCTTTCATCTTTGGTCGGCTGTACCGGCCTCTTCGCGGCTAAAGCCGCTCCTACAGGTACGGCGCCTGCCTTGGGGGCAGCACAGAACCTGTAGGAGCGGCTTTAGCCGCGAATGCGGCAGCACAGCCACCGCATCACTTGAGGGTTATTCAGCGAGTTTGTAAGCGATGATGTAGTCGCCCATTTTGGTACCCAGCGAGCCATGGCCGCCGGCAGTCACCAGCACGTACTGCTTGCCATCCTTGCCGGTGTAGCTCATCGGCGTGGCTTGGCCACCTGCCGGCAGGCGGGCTTTCCACAGTTCCTTGCCGTTGTTCACGTCATAGGCGCGCAGGTACTGGTCGAGGGTGCCGCTGAGGAAGCCGACGCCACCAGCGGTCACGATCGAGCCGCCCATGCTTGGCACGCCAACTGGCAGGCCGATCGGGACCGGGGTGCTGTCGCGGGTGGTACCGTTCTTGTGCTTCCACACCACCTTGTTGGTGAACAGGTCGATGGCGGCAACGTAACCCCAGGCCGGGGCCTGGCACGGTACGCCCAGTGGCGACATGAACGGGTGCATGGTCACTGCATAAGGGGCGCCGGTATTCGGCTGCACGCCGCTGGTCTCGCTTTCGCGTTTGCTGCCTTCGGCAACCTGCTCACGCGGGACCATCTTCGATACGAAGGCCATGTAGTTGGGCGAGGTGAACAGCAGCTGGCGCACCGGGTCAACCGACACGCTGCCCCAGTTGAAAACGCCGACGTTGCCTGGGTAGACCAGCGAGCCCTGCTCGGACGGCGGGGTGTACTGGCCTTCGTAGCGCAGCTCGCGGAACTGGATGCGGCACAGCATCTGGTCGAACGGCGTGGCGCCCCACATGGCCTGTTCGGTCAGCTCAGGGCCAAGCAGGTTGAGGTCGGAGCGGGCCTGGGTCGGCGATGTGTGGTCGCCCTTCACCGCGCCTTGCGGGGTAGGGATTTCGCGAATCGGTACGATCGGCGTGCCGTCGCGGCGGTCGAGCACATACAGGCTGCCTTGCTTGGTCGGCACGATGATCGCGGGTTTCACGCCATCGTCGGTCTTCAGGTGCACCAGGGTCGGCTGGCTGCCGACGTCCATGTCCCACAGGTCGTGATGGGTGAACTGGTAGTTCCAGCGAGCCTTGCCGGTGGCCAGGTCAAGCGCGACCACGCCGGCGCTGTACTTCTCTGCGCCTGGTGTGCGGTCGGCGCCCCACTGGTCCGGGGTCTGGTTGCCCAGCGGCAGGTAGATCATGCCAAGGTCTTCATCGACGCTGGCGATCGACCACATGTTGGCCGAGTTGCGGCTGTACAGCTTGCCCGGGGCCAATGGCTTGGTGTCGTCCGGGTTGTTGCTGTCCCAGTTCCAAACCAGGTGGCCATCGTGCACGTCGTAGGCACGGATCACGCCGGACGGCTCGTTGGTCGACTCGTTGTCGGTCACGTGGCCGCCGATGATCACCAGGTCACGGGTGACTGCAGCAGGCGAGGTGGAGTAGTAGCCGCCGGCGGTGAACGGGCCGATACCGGTGGTGAGGTCGATCACGCCCTGGTTGGCGAAGCCTTCGCACACCTTGCCGTTGTCGGCGTTGATGGCGATCAGGCGGGCATCTGCGGTAGGCAGGTAGAGGCGGCGCGGGCAGGCCTGGGCCACGGCTTGGCCTGCGTCAGTGATTTTCGGTGCCGGGCTGCCGTCGCGGCTGACGTAGCGGTTTTCGTCATAGTACGAAACGCCACGGCAGGTCATGTGGGCAAAGCCCTTGAAGGTGCCGACCGGGCTTTTGACCTGAGGGTCGTAGCGCCAGATTTCCGCACCCGTGTCCGGGTCCAGGGCCAGCAGGCGGCTGTGCGCGGTGCAGGCATAGAGCATGCCGTTGACCTTCAGCGGGGTGTTCTGGTTGGTCAGCTCCACCGGGTCGTTTTCGGTCGGCAAGTCACCGGTACGAATACGCCAGGCCTCTTCCAGGCGGTAGGCGTTTTGTGGGGTGATCTGACGCAGCGGCGAGTAGCGGTCGCCATGTTCAGTACGGCCGTAGGCCTGCCATTCGCCGTCGGGCATGGCCGGGGCAGCACTGGCCATTTCACTGCTTTCGCGGCCCAGTTCGCCGAACACTTCACCGGGGTGGGTGAACTGGCTGGCGACCGCGCAAGCGCCGGATGCGACCACGGCAACGCTCAGCAGCGCAGTGTTGGCTTTGCTGGCCGGGCCGATCAGCGGGCGACGTGCCCAAGGCAGCAGCAGCACCACGCCGATGGCGAACCAGATGGCCAGGCGTGGCACCAGTTGCCACCAGTCCAGGCCCACTTCGAGCAGGGCCCAGACGGTGCTGGCCAGCAGTACCAGGCCATACAGGCCCAGGGCGATACGGCGCTGAGCCAGCAGCAGGATGCCCGACAGGGCAAAACCGATACCGGCGATCAGGTAGTAAAGCGATCCACCCAGCTGGCTCAGCTTGATGCCGCCGGCCAGCAGGGCCAGGCCCATCAGCAACAGCAGCGCGCCCATCAGGCGCGGTAGCCAGCGGCTTCCATTGTTGGCACTTTCAGTGCTCATCGTAGGTTCTCCGTCAGGTCAAAAAGGGGTTAGAAACTGCTCTGGATCTTCAGGCCGCCGACCAGGGCGCCATCAACCTGCGATACCCCGCCCGGGTGGCGGATGTACTGCAGGTTGGGGCGAACCGTGAGCCAGTCGGCCAAATGAATGCCGTAGTACAGCTCGGCGCTGTATTCGGTGTCCTGCACGGGCAGGAAGCCGGGGTTGTCGTAGTCGTCGACGCCGGCGGCCTGGTTGGCCAGGCGGGCGTTCTTGCGGTAGGCAGGGTTGACGTGCACGCGGGCCAGGGCGAAACCGATGTCGTCCTTGGCGCGGGCGTCGAAAGGCCCTTTGTATACCAGTCCTGCCTGCACATAGTTGTCGATGGCATTGGTCTTCTTGTCATGCACCGTGGCGTTGGCGAACAGGCTCAGGCCACGCGACTGGTCGGAGGCCAGCGAAGTCACCTGCTGCTGGGCGCCGAGCCACATGCCGTGTTTGCTGGAACTGCTGCGGTAGGCGGCGCCGCTCAGGGCTGCCGGCTGGCCGTTGCTGTCCTTGAGAACATCCTGTGCCTTGGCATTACTGTAGTAGTAGCCGGCGCGATATTCCCCTTTCAGGCCATTCAGACGCGGGCTCCACACCAGTTCCACCGGCATTACCGCGCCCTGGGTGCCGCTGCCGCTGAGCTTGAAGCCGTTGCCGGATTCAAGGTTGGAAGGGTTCTGCTCGAAGACGCCGACCTGCGCGTAAAGCTCGGAGGTAAGGTTGTAGCGCACGCGCAGGGCCCACTGGCTGACCGGCCAGTTGTACCAGATGCCGCCCACCCAGTTGCCCACCTGCGAGCCGCAGAAGGCCAGGTTCTGGAAGTCGCAGGGGAAGCTGTTGAAGTCCTCGCCTTCGCCGAAGCGGCCGAATTTCACGTCCAGCGCGCCGTCGAAGTACTTCTGCTTGATCCACATCTGGGTCAGGCGCCAGGTTTCGCCACGGCCCCAGACTTCCTGGGCCGAGGTGAAGCCGCCGACGCGTGGGTCGTTGATGCGGTCGTTGCTGATGTTGTCGCCGTGGCGTTCGGTGATGGTCAGCTGGAACTCGGTGTCATGCCAGCCCAAGATCTTTTCCAGGTCCAGGTGGCTGCCAAAGGTGAACTGGTCGCTGTAGCGCGCCGTGCGGTCGTGGTCGTAGCCGCCGTGCAGGTTGCTGCCCATCTCGCCGGTGTAGCCGAGGGTGAAATCGTAGCCTTTTTCCAGCAATTCGCTGCGGGTGCCGCCCCAGTCGCCGAGCATCCAGGGGGAGTCGTTGGCGAACATTTCGCTGGCACTGGCGGGTGTCGCCAAGGCACTGAGGGCAAGGCCGATGTAACAGGGTTTGGGCAGTTGAAACATGAGATAGCGCTATCTTTTGATTGTTGAAAAAACGGCAAGCGCATCGAAGGTCGGGCCCTTCAATGGATATGGCGACAAGAGGGTTTCGATGAAGCGTTTCAGCTTGCGGCGAGGAGGATATAGGGGAAGTTGTAAGAAAAAAAGACAAAATGTCGCAGGGCATTATTGTTTGTCTGGTAACAATGGCCTGTAGGGGGCGCAAAGCGCCCCCGCGATTTCAGAAGGTAGTACGCAGGCCGACTTCCACACTACGCCCCGGCGCCGGGGCAATATCGCGCAGAATAGAGCTGGCATAACGCACAGTCTGGTCGGTCAGGTTTTCACCGCGCACAAACGCCAGCCACTGGCTTTGGCCAACCTCGAAGCGGTAGCCAACGCTCGCCCCCAGCGTGGTGTAGCCATCGGTGCTGGTTTCGTTGGCCGGCTTGCGGTGTTGCGATGCCGCATGTTGCACATCGACCCGTGCCTGCCAGCGGTCCAGTTCCCAGACAAGCCCGCTGTTCAGGCGCAGCGGGGCGATGCGTGGCAGCGGCTCGCCACTGTCGAGGTTCTTGGCTCGGGTGTAGTCGCCGGAGAGTTCCAGCGCGAAGCTGCCGTAACGGTTCTCGGCCAGTTGCCAGCGGTCCTGGGCTTCGATGCCATAGAAGCGCGCACGCACGCCCTGGTACTGGTACTCCGGGAAGCTACCGTGGTCATGATCGTGGTCGTGGTCATCCTCGTCGTGGTCGTGGTCATGCCCACCTTCGCGGGTGTTGCCGGTGCCGATCAATCCGATGTAGTTGCGGAAGTGGCTGTAGAACACCCCGACACTGCCCTTGTGCGTGCCATTGTCGAAGCGTAGTGCCAGGTCGGCGGAAATGGCCTTTTCCTTGTTCAGGCTGGCATCGCCAACTTCAAAGGCGCCAGTGGCCACATGTGCGCCATTGGCATACAGCTCGTAGAAGGTCGGAGCGCGCTCGGTGTAGCCGAGGTTGGCGGCCAGCGACCAGATCGGGTCAAGCTGGTACACCGCACCTGACGACAGGCTGAAGGCGTTGAAGCTGCTCGCGCTGTCGGCATCGACGAAGTTTTCGTTGCCTTTGGCGTCGGGGTCTACCCGGGTGTGCTCCATGCGTGCACCCAGGCTCAGGTTCAGGCGCTCGGTGGCCTGCCACTGCTCGAGCATGAACAGCGCCAGGCTGTCGGTATCGGTGTGCGGTACAAAGGCTTCTTCGCCCAGGGCAGAGAGCTCGTTGCGGCTGACCTGGGCGCCAATCACCCCTTCCACCGGCCCGAGCGGTTGGTGGCGGGCTTCGATGCGCGCTTCGTAGCCTTTGTTCTTGAAGGTGGTGTGCACCTCGCCTTCTTCAATCTCCCTGTGTTCGTAGTCGGTGTAGCCGGCATCGACCTTGACCGAACTGAACGGGCCGTCGAGGTCGCGCAGTTCGGAGGCGAAGGCGTAGTGGTCCTGCTTCATGTCCAGGCGCACGCCAGATTCGGCCACCGAGCCGTAGTTGCTGTCATAGCCGCTGTAGGACAGGCCAGCATAGCCGTGATCCCAATGGTACGCGCCACCGACCGCACCGCCATCCTGGCGACCGTCGCTGTTTTCCAGGCGGTGCTTGCTGCCGGGCTCGTCAGCGTCACGCACCTTGGAACTGCGGGCGTAGCCGGGGATGCGCAGGTCGTTGAACTGGCGACTGTTGGCATCCAGGTGCAGGGCAAAGGCACCGTTACCGGCCTCCAGCTTGGCGGCGCTGCTGCGGGTGGTGTCGGCGCCGCCGTAGCGCAGCTCACCGGCACCGTGAATGCCCTCGATGGGCGCATCCGGGATGCGGTTGTCGAAGGTGTTGACCACACCGCCGATGGCGTTACCGCCGTACAGCAGGGCGGCAGGGCCACGGACGATCTCGACGCGGTCGACGGTGACCGGGTCCAGCGGTACGGCATGGTCGTAGGACAGCGACGAGGCATCCAGCGCGCCGACGCCATTGCGCAGGATACGAATGCGGTCGCCGTCCAGGCCACGAATCACCGGGCGGCTGGCACCCGGTCCGAACCAGGTGGAGGCGACACCAGGCTGTTTGTTCAGGGTTTCACCGAGGCTGCCGTGCTGTTGCTGCAACAGGTTGTCGCCTTCAAGCACGGTGCTGGGAGCGGCCAGCTGGCGATTGCCCAGTGGGTTGGCGGTGATGACCTGGGGTTCGAGTTCCACGGCCTGGCTGGGTGATGCAGCCAGCCAGAGCGCGACGGCAAGGGGTGAGAGGCGAAGCGGTGTGTACAGCATGGGGATGGGGCGTTCCTTGGCAGAGGATTTTGTAATGTTACAACATAACATATCTATTTCAGCACAGAGGTTTTGCCCATTGCCAGCGGTTTTTCTGTCGAGTCGACTGATCCCACCCACCACTACACTCGTGTAAGGTGCGCATCTTTCCTACGGAGCACAGCATGAGCACGGCCCAACACAACGCGCTACACGGCAAGACCCTTGAGCAGATCCTTACCGAGCTGGTGGCGCACTACCAATGGCAGGGCCTGGCCGAACGCATCGATGTGCGCTGCTTCAAGAGCAACCCGACCATCAAGTCGAGCCTGACCTTCTTGCGCAAGACACCGTGGGCGCGGGAAAAGGTCGAGCAGCTGTATGTGAAAATGCAGCGACAGGCCTGACATGCCACAGCGTCCTTGGCTGACCGGTATGGCTGTACTGGGCTGGTTCGGTCTGACTGTGCAGGTGTACCTGGTGCTGGTGGCGCGTTGGCAGGAACAGGCCAGCCTGATGGGCGGCCTGATCAACGTGTACGGGTACTTCACCGTGCTGAGCAATACCTTGGTGGCGACGGTGCTCAGTTATGCGGCGTTTGGGCGGGAAGGGCATGCCAAGCGTTTTTTCCTGTCTCCTTCGGTGAGTTCCGCGATCGCTGCCAGTATCGTGCTGGTGGCACTGGCCTACAGCGTGTTGTTGCGCCATTTGTGGCAGCCGCAAGGCTGGCAGTGGCTGGCGGATGAATTGCTGCACGACGTGATGCCGGTGCTTTATGCCTTGTATTGGTGGTGCGAGGTGCGCAAGGGCACGTTGCGGCTATGGCACCTGGCGGTCTGGGCGATATACCCGGCGGTGTACTTTGCCTATGCGCTGTGGCGGGGGAGCGAGATTGGCGTGTATGCCTACCCGTTCATCGATGTGGCGAGCCTTGGATATGGGCAGGTGATGCTCAATGCCTTGGGGGTGTTGATGGGGTTCTGGGGGATTGGAGTCGTTTTGCTGGGGCTGGACAAATGGCAAGGGCGACGGGCGGCTGAAAATCTCTAGATATGTTGTGTCAATTCCGGCCCTTTCGCGGGTAAACCCGCGAAAGGGCCGGAACAGGCACAACAATCACTCGTCGTCCGCAGTCCCGTCGGCACGCCAGTAGGCCGCAGCCTTCAGCGCATCTTCCGGCACCCCTTTCTCCAGCAGCAGCGCCTTGGCCTGGCGGGTCAGGGTTTTTTCCAGCGCCACCCAGCCATACAACCGGCCTTGCGGCAAGGTCAGGTTCTTCACCAGTGCCAGCAAATCTTCCTGCTGGCGGCGTACCCAGATCACTTCAACCTGAGCCTTGCTCGGCAGTGGCTGGCGCTCCTGCTCATCTTCGATCTGGATCACCGCCAGCACCTGGCGGCCCGCTGGCAACTCTTCCAGCCGACGGCCAATTGCCGGAATGGCCGTTTCGTCACCAACCAGCAAATAGCTGTCGAACATGTCCGGCACCACCATCGACGCCCGTGGCCCGGCGATATCCAGCGTTTGCCCCGGCGCGGCCTGCGCAGCCCAGGTGGAGGCAGGGCCGTCACCGTGCAGCACAAAGTCGATATCCAGCTCATTGGCCACCAGGTCGATACGCCGTGGTGTGTACTCGCGCATGGTGGGCCGTGCACCACCGTCACGCCCCAGATTACGGGCCTCGATGGCCTGCTGTTGTTCTGGCGTTTCGGCGAACAGCAGTTTGATATGGTCGTCGCTGCCCACGCTGGTGAAGCCTTGCAGCTCGGTACCACCCAGGGTGATGCGGCGCATGCGTTGGGTGAGGTCGGTGACCCGCAGTACCTGCAGTCGGCGTTGGCGGATCTCGTGGTTGACGCGGTGGATGGTGTCACTCATGGGGAGTCTCCCTGACAGGTTCGGCCGGCCCGGAGGCAATGGCCTTGGCGGTATGGTTGAGCAGGTCGCGAACTCGTTCGATTTCTTCCGGTGTCCAGCGGCCGCTGTGCATGTGCAGTGCGTGGCGCAGGTTGCCGACCGCTTCGTGAATTTCTGGCGGGCGGTCATGGCCGCACAGGGCGCGTTTGCTGACTTCGATGCGCATACGCACGCCGTCCAGCGCGACAGCTTGCTCGGCCAGCGCATGGCGGCCGGCATCGGTGATGGCGTAGAGGCGTTTGCTGCCCTGTATCTGGCCGCTGATCAGCTCGGCTTCTTCAAGGAAGTTCAGCGTGGGGTAGATCACCCCGGGGCTTGGGCTGTAGCTGCCGTCGAAAAGGTTCTCGATCTGGCGGATCAGGTCGTAACCGTGGCCGGGCTGTTCGGCCAGCAGGTCGAGCATCAATAGCTTGAGGTCTCCGGGGGCGAAAACGCGTGGGCCACGCTCGCCACGGCCAGGGCGCCGTTCGAAGGGATCATGGGGGGTGTGTTCGCGCATGGGACAGGGCTCCATCAGTTGCGATATATCTTAAGATATTACTCAAGATATATCTAAAGACAAGCCCTTTAATGCGGATGATTATCATCTAGTCGTTCGATACGTTCCCTGCCGCTGGTGGTGTGTGCAGGGCAACCTGCGGCGGTTTGCATTCATTCGGATTGCCCGGTTGCAGGTACGGCATGAGGATCGGGGCCATGCCCTTGAGCACCTGCACGGGTAGTGCCGAGGTGAATTTGAACGCCTCTGCCGAGCGCCCCGGGACGAAGGCGGTGAGGGTGCCGAAGTGGTTGTCGCCCAGGAAGAACACGAAGGTGGCGGTACGGTTCAGCGAGCGCGAGCCAATCAACCGACCGCCGGCGCCGAAGCTTTCGATGCGGTTGTCACCGGTACCGGTCTTGCCACCCATCACCAATGGTGTGCCGTCCTGCAGCTTGAAGCTGCCGGAAATACGCCGCGCGGTACCTGCGTCTACCACTTGCGACATGGCGCCTTTCAGGGCACGCGCGACTTCAACCGGCAGAATCCGCACGCCCCGGTCAGGGTCGGTGATCAGCTTGGTTTCGTAAGGTGTGTTGGCCGCAAAGTGCAGGGTATCGATACGCAAGGTTGGCAGGCGAACGCCGTCGTTCTGGATGATGCCGACCAGTTCGGAAAGGGCAGCAGGGCGGTCGCCCGAGCTGCCGATGGCAGTGGCCAGCGAAGGCACCAGGTGGTCGAATGGATAGCCCACGCGTTTCCAGCGCTGGTGGATGTCGAGGAAGGCTTCGATCTCGACCATGGTGCGGATGCGGCTATCGCGGGCGCCTTGGTGGCGGCTCTTGAACAACCAGCCGTACACCTCCTGGCGCTCGAAGCGGCTGGCGTTGACCATCTCGGTCAGGGTCGAGCTGGGGTTCTTCAGCAAGTAGCCGAGCAGCCACAGGTCGAGCGGGTGGACCTTGGCGATGTAGCCTTGATCAGGCAGGTCGTACTTGCCTGGGCCGTAGGCGTCGTACATTTCCGACAGGCGACCGTCGGTCAGCTTGCCCAAGGCAATCTTGTCGCCCTTGAGGTGGGCACGGACGAAGGCATTGAAGGTTTCCTGGCCGGCTTCGGGGAACAGGTAGCGGTGCACCGCCGCCAGCCGCTGCGGCGTCACACGCATACTGTCGAGGAAGGTGTCCAGGCGCTGCTGCGAGGTCTTGCGTTGGTATTTCTTCCAGAAGCGCATCAGGTAATTGGTGCCTTCCTTGTCGGCGAAGCGGGCCAGGTATTCCTGGCGGCGCGGATCGGCGTCGTCCTTTAGCAGCGGCACGCGGTTGTACGGCTGCTGGTAGGTCACGTAGCGCACCAGGTCGCGCATCAGGCGGATGAACGGCAGGTTGATCGATTCGCGCAGGGCATCCTTGAGCGTCGGGTTGCGGTTGTTGTCTTCCTTGCGGAAGTTGTTGAACACATGCATGCCGCCGCCGGTGAAGAAGGCTTCACCGGTGTTGGCGGAATACTTGCGCTCCAGCGCCGCATCGAGCATGGCATCCAGGCTCTGGTTCTTGCTGTTTTGTGCAAGCCACTCCAGCGACCACTGGGTAATGCGGTCGAGTTCGGCGACTTCGACCTTTTTCAACTCGGCGGCGGGTTTGCCCGCGTACTTGTCGTGCAGCTGCGCGATGATTTCCAGGTAGGTGGTCAGTACCCGCAGCTTGGCGGTCGAGCCCAGCTCCAGCTTGCTGCCTTCGTTGATGTCGAAAGGCTGGTTGGTGCTGTCGGTCTGCACACGCACCCGTGAGCCGTCGCCGGTGCGCTCGAACAGGGTAAAGCTGTAGCTCACCTGGTCGGTGGTCTTGCTGGTCAGCAGGCGCTCGCCGATCAGGCCGATCTGCGCCGCGAATTCGGGGTCGGCAAGGTTCTTCAGGTACTGGCTCACTTGCAACTGCAAATCCGCCTGCAAGGTGCTGGTGGCCGACAGGTCGAGGCGGTCGAGGTCGTACAAAGGGCGGTTGAGCATGGCGGCCAGGCGGTTGCGTGCCAGGCTGATGCCCTTGTTGGTCACAATCGGCACGATGGTCGGCTGCGCAACCCAGTCGCGGTACACCGCCTTGCTGGCCAGCGCGGCGTCGGCCAAGGGCTGCTCGATCACCTTGTTGGCGGCCAGCACGCGGATGTGCGAATCGGTCAGTTCTGCCAGCTCGACGCGGCCCTTGGACAGGTAATGCGAAGGGCGGCGCTGGGCAATCATCAGTGACAGTACCTGGCGCAGGGCCAGGCCGCGTGCGGCCATGCTCTCGGGGTCGCTGGCCGTGGAAGTCAGGGCCTGGTTGACCTGGTCGAAGTCGGCGCCGTACCACACCCGCAAGCCTTCGGCCATGCCATGCACTTCGCCATGCCCCGGTACAGCCGAGAGAGGCACGCTGTTGAGGTAGTCACGCACGATACGCTGACGAGCCTCAGTCGTGTCAGGGCCGCCTTGGTAGGCGCGTACGCTGGCGGAAATCATCTGGCGGATTTTCTCGGCCCCCGAGACGGTCAGGCCGTCTGGGGAGTGACGGTATTTTTCCAGCTGCGTGGCCAAGGTACTGCCGCCAGCGGACTGGCCGGGCAAGGCCAGGTACTTGGCCACCTGGCTGTAGGCTGCCTTGGCAAAGCGTGGCCAGTCCACGGCCGGGTTGTTGCGCGGGTCCTGGGTGTCGAGCAGGTCGCGGTTCTCGATGAACAGCAGGCTGTTGACCATCACCGGCGGGATCGCTGCAAAATCAGGGTACAGGTGCTGCGGGTAGTTGTACTGGTACAGGGTGTCGCCACGGCAGTCGGTGATCGACAGACCGGCCTGGATTTTCTCGATGTAAGGCACGAACAGCCCGTGTTCGACGTAGTTCATCAACGCTGGCGAGAACTTCACCTGCTCGCTGATCAGGTAGTCGCGCTTGAGCAGGCGTGGCAAGAACTCGCCCAACGCGCTGTAGCCCAGGCGTTTGTCGAACGGCCCTTCACCCGGGTACACGATGGCATCGCTGGGGCCTGGCTGCAGCGAATAGGTCAGCGTGCCGGCCAGTTTGCTGAATTCTCGCGATTGCAGCTCGGAGGTGCGGAATTCGTCATACGCCGCAAAGCCGATGGCAACCAGCGCCACCAGCAGAATAAGGATGATCAGCCGCCACCATAGCCGACGCTGACGGGGTGACTTGGGTTGTGGCGTCTCGGCCGGAGGTATCTCGGGTGCTTCCGTTCTGGTTGGTTCCGATTGCCACAGTGCGCCCATAGTCTTCTATCCGGCCAGGTATTTTCGTCTTGCTTGTCTGAAGCTTAGACGTTGAGCGGGTGAGGTGAAAAATTTGTAGGACGGGAAGAAAGGCGAGGTAGGGCTATGCGGCTTTGGTGTGGGTTTCTTCGTACCGGGATGTTGCTATGGTGCTCGGGCGATCGTGATAAGTGTGACGCGATCCCGGGGTTCTCGCCAAATTTCTGCACATATACAGTGAAAACCCCTACAACGCTCTTCCTATACTGCTCGCCCCCTTCGACCTGCCGGGCGCTCTATTCCGGCATACGGGCCGGCCCACAAGGCCAGTCTGGCAAGCCAACGCCACGCCTATCGGCATGGCCGGTGCTGCACGAAGGTCAAATCCAATAACAAAATGAGGTTGTATTGCTATGCCAGTCGGCAACCACCCTGCCCACGGCCCTGCCACTGAAGGCGGCCCGCTCAAGCGTGAACTGGGCGAACGGCACATCCGTCTGATGGCGCTGGGCGCCTGTATCGGTGTCGGTCTTTTCCTGGGTTCGGCCAAGGCCATCGAAATGGCCGGCCCTGCGATCATGCTGTCCTATATCATCGGCGGCCTGGCCATCCTTGTGATCATGCGCGCCCTTGGTGAAATGGCCGTGCACAACCCTGTCGCCGGCTCCTTCAGCCGCTATGCCCAGGACTACCTCGGCCCTCTGGCGGGCTTCCTCACCGGTTGGAACTACTGGTTCCTGTGGCTGGTGACCTGCGTTGCCGAAATTACCGCAGTGGCCATCTATATGGGCATCTGGTTCCCCGACGTACCGCGCTGGATCTGGGCCCTGGCGGCGCTGGGCAGCATGGGCGCGGTCAACCTGGTAGCGGTGAAGGCTTTCGGTGAATTCGAGTTCTGGTTCGCCCTGATCAAGATCGTCACCATCATCGCCATGGTCCTGGGCGGTATCGGCATCATCGCCTTTGGTTTTGGCAATGACGGTGTGGCTATGGGCATTTCCAACCTGTGGAGCAACGGTGGCTTCATGCCCAATGGCGTGACCGGCGTGCTGATGTCGCTGCAGATGGTGATGTTCGCTTACCTGGGCGTGGAAATGATCGGCCTGACCGCCGGTGAAGCACGCAACCCGCAAAAGACCATCCCGCAGGCCATCGGCTCGGTGTTCTGGCGCATTCTGCTGTTCTACGTGGGCGCGTTGTTCGTGATCCTGTCGATCTACCCGTGGAACGAAATCGGCAGCCAGGGCAGCCCGTTCGTGATGACCTTCGAGCGCCTCGGTATCAAGACTGCGGCCGGCATCATCAACTTCGTGGTCATCACAGCGGCACTGTCGTCGTGCAACGGCGGCATCTTCAGCACCGGGCGCATGCTCTATAGCCTGGCGCAGAACGGCCAGGCCCCGGCGGCCTTCGCCCGTACTTCGAAGAATGGGGTACCGCGCAATGCGCTGCTGCTGTCGATCGGCGCGCTGTTGCTGGGTGTACTGGCCAACTATCTGGTGCCGGAAAAGGTCTTTGTCTGGGTCACCTCGATCGCTACCTTCGGCGCGATCTGGACCTGGGTGATGATTCTGCTCGCACAGCTCAAGTTCCGCGCAGGCCTTACCACCGCCGAGCGCAAGGCACTGAAGTACCGTATGTGGCTGTGGCCGCTGAGCTCCTACCTGGCGCTGGCGTTCCTGGTGCTGGTGGTTGGCTTGATGGCGTACTTCGAGGATACCCGTGTGGCCCTGTACATCGGCCCGGCGTTCCTGGTGCTGTTGACGGTGTTGTATTACGCGTTCCGCCTGGCGCCGAAAGAAGCTCAAGGTGTAGCAAATACCGCGTCCTGATCTGAAATAACCGGGGCTGCGCAGCAGCCCCGGGGCTCTCTCAGGCAGCTACTTCACTGTGCGGTTCAAAACTGTCCGCCCGGGCCAGTTGCCACATGCGCGAATAGAACTGCCCGTTCACCTCGCCCGTCAGCAGCTCTCCTGGCTTCAAGAACACATGCATCTGCGAGAACAGCTTGATCTCGGTGGCCGAGATGCGCCGCACCAGGTGCTTGGCCTCCAGCTGCGCAGGGTGCTCCAGGCCTGCCGCCGCGAGCATTTCAGCGAGGGCACGCAGGGTGTTGTGGTGGAAGTTCAATACCCGCTGGGCCTTGTCCGGCACCACCAGCGCACGCTGGCGTAGTGGGTCTTGTGTCGCCACGCCGGTCGGGCACTTGTTGGTGTGGCAGCTCTGCGACTGAATACAACCGATGGCGAACATGAAGCCGCGTGCCGAGTTTGCCCAGTCAGCGCCAATCGCCAGTACGCTGGCGATGTCGAAGGCGCTGACAATCTTGCCGCTGGCCCCGAGCTTGATCTTGTCGCGCAAGTTAAGGCCCACCAGGGTGTTGTGCACGAACAACAACCCTTCGCGTAGCGGCACGCCGATATGGTCGGTGAATTCCACCGGCGCCGCGCCGGTGCCGCCTTCCTTGCCATCGACAACAATGAAGTCGGGCAGGATGCCGGTTTCCAGCATGGCTTTGGCAATGCCCATGAACTCCCAAGGGTGGCCCAGGCAGAATTTGAAACCGACGGGTTTGCCACCGGACAATTCACGCAGCTGTGCGATGAACTGCATCATCTCGATTGGCGTAGAGAAAGCGCTGTGGCGCGACGGCGAGATGCAGTCCTCACCCATCAGCACGCCACGGGTCTCGGCGATTTCCTGGGTGACCTTGTGTTTGGGCAGGATGCCGCCATGGCCGGGTTTGGCGCCCTGGCTCATCTTGATCTCGATCATGCGAACCTGCGGGCTGCGCGCCTGGGCGGCGAAGCGTTCGGGGTCGAAGCGCCCGTCTGGCGTGCGGCAACCGAAGTAGCCACTGCCCAGTTCCCAGACCAGGTCGCCACCGTGCTCGCGGTGGTAAGGGCTGATGCTGCCCTCGCCGGTGTCATGGTGGAAATTACCCAGCTTGGCACCCTGGTTGAGGGCGCGGATGGCGTTGGCGCTGAGCGAGCCGAAGCTCATTGCCGAAATGTTGAAAATCGATGCCGAGTACGGCTGGCTGCACTGCGGCCCGCCGACAATGACGCGGAAGCTGGACGGGTCGGCCAGCGGCGCCGGGCGCATGGAGTGGCCGATGAACTCGAAGCCGGACTCATATACATCGATCAGGGTGCCGAATGGCTTGTCCGAGGCTTCGTTTTTCGCCCGGGCATACACCAGCGAACGCTGGGCGCGGGAGAACGGCAAGGCGTCGCTGTCCGATTCCAGCAGGTACTGGCGGATTTCCGGGCGAATGGCTTCGACCAGGTAGCGGATGTTGCCCAGAATCGGGTAGTTGCGGCGCACCGCATGGCGTTGCTGCAGCAGGTCGAATACGCCGATCAGGCTGAGGATGCCAGTGGTCAGGGTGAACGGCCACAGCCATTCGTGGTGGGTGAAGGGCAGGCTCGCCAGGGTGAACAGCACACAGGCGGCGAAGAAGGCATAGCGACTGAGAAGTGACAGGCTCATACGGGGTCCTTGCGATGGCGCGGTCAGGCTCAGGGCCTGGGGGCAAACCCCGACCATAGCCAAGATGCGGGGCGCTGCAAATTAAAATCGGGGTAGCGAAAACCATTCTCGAATCGAGGGTATGACCACAGCCGGAACACATGCCCTGTGGCAGCAGCTGTCTTCTTGTGGGCGCTGGCCTTGTCAGGCCAATGATCCCCATGGGATCCTCCCCGGCCATTATTTCCAGCGAGCCCTCCCATGCCCAACATCATCCGCATCGCCGCTGCCCTGCTGATCGACCCCCAGGGCCGTACCTTGCTGGTGCGCAAGCGCGGCACCGAGGCCTTCATGCAGCCAGGTGGCAAGATCGATGCCGGTGAATCACCGGTGCAGGCGCTGGTGCGTGAACTGCATGAAGAGCTGGGGCTGAACATCAACGCGGACCAGGCCGTGCATCTGGGCCGGTTCAGTGCCCCGGCCGCGAACGAACCAGGCTTCGAGGTGCAAGCCGAACTGTTCCGTGTCGACAGCGCCGCGTCGGTAACGCCGGCTGCGGAGATCGAAGAGGTGGTGTGGCTGGCTGCCGATCAGGCACCAGCCCTGCCGCTGGCGCCTTTGACCCGCGACCTGATACTGCCGCTGTACCGCCAGGCAGTCAGCGCACCGCGCTGACGCCGTCGAGCGTGGCGAACGAGGTGTCTTTGGCGGTCAACAAGAAGTCGCGCATGTACGGCGCATCGAGCATGTCGGTGCGCACGGCAGCATAAAGGGTGGCGAACAGGCCTTTTTCACCCAGGCGCTTGCCCTTTACATAGCCGCGCGAGCTGTACTCGTGCAGTGCCCAGTGCGGCATGCCGCAGACCCCACGGCCACTGGCCACCAGTTGCATCATCATCACCGTCAGCTCCGACGTGCGCACGGCAGCCGGCTCTATGTCGGCCGGCTCCAGGAAGCGGGTGAAGATGTCCAGGCGGTCGCGCTCCACCGGGTAGGTGATCAGCGTCTGGTCGAGCAAGTCTTGCGGCACGATGTAGGGCTTGCTGGCCAGCGCGTGCTGGTTAGCCACGGCCAGCATCGCTTCGTACGTGAACAGCGGCACATACGTGATACCTGCCAGGTCCACCGGGTCGGAAGTCACCACCAGGTCCAGGTCGCCGCGTGCCAGTGCCGGCAGCGGGGCGAAGGCAAAGCCGGAGGCTAGGTCCAGCTCCACTTCCGGCCAGGCATCGCGGAACTGGTCGATGGTCGGCATCAGCCACTGGAAGCAGCTGTGGCATTCGATGGCCATGTGCAGGCGCCCGGCGGTGCCACCGGCCAGGCGCGCAATGTCGCGCTCGGCGCCGCGCAGCAGTGGCAGGGTGGCATCAGCCAGTTGCAGCAGGCGCAGCCCGGCACTGGTGAAGCGGATCGGCTTGGTCTTGCGCACGAACAGCGGCAGGCCCAGGCGCTCTTCCAGCTCCTTGAACTGATGCGACAGCGCCGACTGGGTCAGGTGCAGGCGCTCGGCGGCTTCCACCAGGCTGTCGGCTTCGCGCAGGGCATGAAGGGTTTTCAGGTGACGGATCTCCAGCACAGCTGACTCCGGGGTGTGGGATTGAAGAAACAGGGAATGAGTTGAGTTTCTCTCATGTTGGCGTGCCTGTCGACTGGGCGTTCAGCCGCACCGCCTGGCGGGAGTCATGAAACTGTCACCGAACTGTGGCAGCGCGCCCGAACAGAATTCATCAGACTCGCGCTCTACTGGGGATCTGCATTCTGGTGTTTCTTTCATGCGGGCTTTTTGGCTTTTTCTTTTCTTCCTTTTCAGCGTACCTGCCAGCTTCGCCGAACAGCGTTGTGACGCCCAGGTACCGGAGCAGCGCGCCGAGCTGGGCACGGTCAGCCTGGTGTACCAGAGCGTGGGCGCGCCGCGTGATCCGGCCTTGCTGCTGGTCATGGGCCTGGGCGGGCAACTGATCCACTGGCCGGACGATGTGGTCGAGGCATTGTGCCGCCAAGGTTTCAGGGTTATTCGCTACGACAACCGCGATGTCGGGCTGTCACGCTGGAACCAGGTGCCGCCGTCGGCAAACCTGACGGTGGAGCTGCTGCGTTACAAGCTGGGCTTGCCAGTGGCGGCGCCTTATACCCTGACCGACATGGCAGACGATGGCTTACGCCTGATGGACGCCTTGGGGGTGCGCCAGTTTCATGTACTGGGCGTGAGCATGGGCGGCATGATCGCCCAGCACCTGGCAGCCATGGCTCCCGAGCGCGTGCGCAGCCTGACGTTGATCATGTCCAGTTCCGGGGCGGCGGGGTTGCCGGCGCCGGCCCCGGCGCTGGTACAGTTGCTGGCCCGGCGTAGCGCGCCAAACCGCGAGGTGGCCATCGAGCAGCAGGCCGACCTGCTGGCGGCGTTGGGCAGCCCAGGGGTGCGGGACGACCGCGCCGTGTTGCTGCACCAGGCAGCGGTGGCTTACGACCGGGCGTTCAACCCGGACGGGGCCAAGCGCCAGATCATGGCGATCCTGGCCGAGCCAAGCCGCGTCGAGCTATTGAACCAGTTGAGGGTGCCGACCCTGGTGGTGCACGGCACGGCTGACCCGTTGCTGCCGGTGATGCATGGTGTGCATCTGGCGGCGCATATTCAAGGCAGCCAACTGCGCTTGATACCAGGGCTGGCACACCGCTTACAGGAGCCGTTCAAAGCGCCGCTGCTGGGGGCTGTGTTGCCTTATCTGCAAGCGCATCGGCAGGATGTCACGCATATCGCAGGGCTCTGAAACCCGCGCCGATATCAATCAGTGCATCCGCACCCACAAGGTCACCAGCACCGTCGCGGCCATCAGCCAGGCCACCGTGGCCAGTGCCAGCGATGCCTCCAGGCGCAGGCGGTCAACCAATACATACAGGGTCGCCAGGTACACGAAATACGGAATGATCGACCACATGCCGAACAGGATGGTGGTCTTCAGGTCGGCAATGCTGCGCCCCTTGCCAACAATGTAATGGGCAATCAGGGCAAAAGTGGGGAACAGCGGCACCAGCCCGGCGATGTAGTAGTTACGCGTCTTTGACAGCACCGCCAGCAGCATTACCACGCCAGCGCCCAGGGCCGCTTTGAATACCAGATCCACGTTGTTATTCCAGTTTGGGTTGAGGTCAGCCGAGTCCGTATTTCTTCACTTTGTCGAACAACGTGGTCTTGGCCATGCCCAGCTCCTGGCTGGCCTGGCTCAGGTTGCCCCCGGTGCGCTGCAGGGCGTCGCTGAGCAGGTTGCGTTCAAACGCCTCCACCGCCTCGGCAAAGCCCAAACCTTGGCTGGCGCCGCTGCTGGGGCCTTTCTTGAACGCCGGCAGGCCAAGCGCATAGCGTTCGGCCACGTTGCGCAACTCGCGCACATTGCCCGGCCAATCGTGGGCCATCAGGCGCGACAAGGTCTGGCTGTCCAGCGTCGGGGTTTCCCGGTCGAAGCGCAGGGCCGACTGCTGGAGGAAGTGTTCGAACAGTTGCAGGATGTCTTCGCGGCGCTCGCGCAGTGGCGGCAGTTCCAGGGTGACCACGTTCAGCCGGTAATACAGGTCGCTGCGGAACTGGCCGCTCTGGCCCATGCTGTCGAGGTCGGCCTTGGTCGCGGCAATTACCCGGCAATCCACCGGGATGCTCTGGTTAGAGCCCAATCGTTCCAGGGTACGTTCCTGCAGCACGCGCAGCAGCTTGATCTGCAGGTTGATCGGCATGCTCTCGACTTCATCGAGGAACAGCGTGCCGCCGTTGGCGTGCTCGATCTTGCCGATGCGGCGTTTGCCGGCGCCGGTGAAGGCGTTGGCCTCATGGCCAAAAATCTCGCTTTCGAACAGGTTTTCCGGCAGGCCGCCACAGTTCAGCGCCACGAACGGTTGGCTCTGGCGGCGGCTGAAATCGTGCAGGCAGCGTGCGACCAGCTCTTTCCCGGTACCGGTTTCGCCTTCGATCAGCACGTTGGCTGAGGTATCGGCGACGTTGGCGATCAGTTCGCGCAAGTGCTCCATGGCGGGGGAACGGCCAATGATGCGGCCCTCAAGGCTGCTCTGTCCGGCCAGTTGGCGGCGTAGGGCCACCACTTCTCGCGACAGCCCGCGTTGCTCCAGTGCGCGGCGCACCACATCGACCAGGCGCTCGGGGGAGAACGGTTTTTCCATGAAGTCGTAGGCGCCGTTACGCATGGCGCCGACGGCCATGTCGATATCGCCATGGCCGGTGATCAGCACCACCGGCAGGCTGCGATCACGGGCCTTTAGGCGGTTGAGCAGTTCCAGGCCGTCAATGCCTGGCAGGCGGATGTCACTGACGACAATGCCGGCGAAATCGTCGCCGATGCGTTCCAGCGCCTGTTCGGCGCTACCCACGCCTTCGCAGGCGATATCTTCCAGCGCCAGCGCCTGCTGGCAGCCGAGCAGCACATGCGGGTCGTCTTCGACGATCAGGACGGTAAGAGGCGCTTGGTTCATGGGTGCTCTGCCGATTCGCTAGGGGGAGAAACCAGGGGCAAGGCCAGGACGAAGGCCGTGCCGCCAGTGGCGGGGTGCTCGACGTTGAGGCTGCCCTTAGCGGCGGCGGCAAGGCTCGCCGACAAGGTCAGGCCCAGGCCCAGGCCATGTTCGCCCGGTTTGGTGGTGAAGAAAGGTTCGAACAGGTGCTTGCGCGCCTCGGCATCGATGCCGTGGCCATTGTCGCGCACCTGCAAGCGGTACTTGTCGCCCTGCAGGTCGCCTTCCAGCCATAGCTCGGGCAGCGGTTGCGCGGCCATGGCATCAAGCGCGTTGCCGATCAGGTTGACCAGAATCTGTTCGAGGCGCGTCTGGTCGATAGCCAGCTGCTGGTCGTCGAACTGGTGGTGCAACTGCAAATGGCAGGCGCTGATGCGGTTGGCCAATACTTGCAAGGTCGCCTCCACCGCCTTGGCCAGCGAGGCCTGGCCGCTGTCATCGCCGCGCCGGGCGAAGGAGCGCAGGCTGGCGGTGATGCGGCCCATGCGGTCAATAAGGTCGTTCATGGTGCGCAGGTTGGTGCTGGCGGTTTCCAGTGCCCCACGTTCGAGGAAACGCACCGTGTTGCCAGACAAGGTGCGCAACGCGGCCAGCGGCTGGTTCAGCTCATGGGCGATACTGGTGGACATTTGCCCGATGGCCGCCAGCTTACCGGCCTGCACCAACTCATCCTGGGCGTGGCGCAAGGTTTGCTCTGCATGCCGGCGCTCGCGAATTTGCCCCTTCAGGCGTTCGTTGCTGGCACGCAGGTCGGCGGTGCGCTCGGCAATCCGCCGCTCCAGCTGGCTATTCGCTTCCTCAAGGGCTTCACGGGCTGCCAGGCGGGTAGCGATGACCTTGCGTCGCTCGTTCCAGGCGATGCCGAGGATCGCCAGCAAGGCGAACGCCACGCCCACCAGAATACCCTGCACCATGGATTCGCGGCGCAGGTCCTGCAGCGGGGTCAGCAGGGTGAAATGCCAGGGTGTATCCACCAGGCGACGGGTCTGCGCCAGGTAGGCAACCTCGTGGGGTTTGCCTTTTGCGGTTTCGCTGTTGGCCGGGAAGGTCAGTTTTTCCACGCCATCGGCCAGGGTTTCCCGGGCCAGTGGCTGCAACTCGTTCAGCGGCCACCAGTAGTATTGCAGGCTGCGCGCCAGGCGCTCCTTGATTTGCGGGGTCAGCGGACGCACCGACTTCAGGCGTCGGGCCGGGTCGCTGGAAAGGATGATGATGCCGTTCTCGTCACTGACGAACGCCTCCAGACGGGCACGTTGCCAGCGCTCCTCAAGCGTGTCCAGGCGCACCTTGATCACGGCCACGCCGATGATCTTGCCGTGCTCCTCCAGGCCATGAGCCAGGTAGTAGCCAGCCTCGCCGGTGGTGCTGCCGATGCCATAGAAACGCCCAGGCTCACCGCGCACGGCTGTCTGGAAGTAGGCGCGGAACGACAGGTCTTCACCCAGGAACGAGTCGGCGTCGCGCCAGTTGCTGGTGGCCTGTACCCGGCCATTGGTATCGAGAACGAAGATGGCTCGGCTGCGGCTGCGCCGGTTCAGGCCCTCAAGGTATTCGTTTACCGTTTGCCGTGAGCCGCCGTCCGGGTCGGTGAGCAGGTGCGAGACGCTGTCTTCCAGCTCCAGCAGGCTCGGCAGGTAGGTGTACTTGCTGATTTCGCTTTCGACGGTGCGCGCGTGCAGCTCCAGCTGGCGCTCACCGTTTTCGCTGAGGGTGCGAATGCCGTTGCTTTCGCTGATCAGGTAGCCAGCCATCCCCAGTCCGACCATCAGCAGGATGATCAGGGGTGGCAACAGCAATTGGCGGAGCAGGCGGGAATTCACGGCAGGCTTTGCAGGGAGAAGAAGCGAAGGATCGCATTTCATCACAGTGGCCTTGTCACGACCAGCGCCAACTGCCCGAAAGGGCAGCGGCGCCGACCGGTTCAGTGAGGCAAAATCAGTGCTGCAGGATCTTGCTGAGGAAGTGCTGGGTACGCTCGTGGCGGGCCGACGGGTTGCCGAAGAAGTCTTCCTTCTGGCAGTCCTCGATGATGTTGCCCTTGTCCATGAAGATGACGCGGTTGGCCACTTTGCGGGCGAAGCCCATTTCGTGGGTCACGCACATCATGGTCATGCCTTCGTGGGCCAGCTCGACCATGACGTCCAGTACTTCATTGACCATTTCCGGGTCCAGTGCCGAGGTCGGTTCGTCGAACAGCATGACGATCGGGTCCATCGACAGGGCGCGGGCGATGGCCACGCGCTGCTGCTGGCCACCGGACAACTGGCCGGGGTGCTTCTTGGCGTGAGCGCCAAGGCCTACCCGGTCGAGCAGGGCCAGGCCCTTCTTGGTCGCTTCCGCTTCGCTGCGACCGAGCACCTTGCGCTGGGCAATGGTCAGGTTCTCGGTGATGGACAGGTGCGGGAACAGCTCGAAGTGCTGGAACACCATGCCAACCCGGGAGCGCAGCTTGGGCAGGTTGGTCTTCGGGTCGGCAATCGAGGTGCCATCGACCACGATGTCACCTTTCTGGAAGGGTTCAAGGGCGTTCACGCACTTAATCAGGGTGGACTTGCCCGAACCCGACGGGCCACACACCACCACCACTTCACCTTTCTTGACCTCGGTGCTGCAGTCGGTCAGTACCTGGAAGTCCCCGTACCACTTGTTGACGTTCTTGATGGAAATCATACGGTGATCCTTTTTTGCAGGCGCTTGACCAGCCACGAAGCGGAGAAGCTGATGAGGAAGTACACGACACCGGCGAAGATCAGGAACTCATGGGAGCGCCCGATGATGTCGCCGTTGGAGCGTGCCGAGTTGAGGAAGTCCACCAGGCCTACGGTGTACACCAGCGAGGTGTCCTGGAACAGGATGATGCTCTGCTGCAACAGCAGCGGGGTCATCTTGCGGAAGGCCTGGGGCAGGATGATAAGGCGCATGGTCTGGCCGTAGGTCATGCCCAGGGCCTGGGCGGCGCCCATCTGGCCCTTGGAAATCGACTGCACGCCAGCGCGGACGATTTCGCAGAAGTAGGCGGCCTCGAACATCATGAACGCCACCACGCAGGAGGTGAAGGCACCCACCGGGGTGTCCTCGCCGGTGATCCAGCGCAGCACGAATGGCACCGCCAGGTAGAACCAGGTGATCACCAGCAGCAGAGGGATGGAACGGAAGTAGTTGACGTAAGCGCCGGCCACGTTCGACAGCAGCTTGTTCGACGACAAGCGCATCAGGGCCAAGATGGTGCCCAGCACGATGCCGCCAACCACGCCCATGACCATCAGTTGCAGGGTCATGACCATGCCTTCCCACAAGGCAGGCAGGGCCGGGATGATTTCGCTGAAATCCATGTCCATTTATTTGCCCCCTACGGAAATCAGGCCAGGCACCGAGACTTTCTTCTCGACCATGCGCATCAGCAGCATCAGGCCCATGTTCAGGGTGAAGTAGATCAGCGTGGCCAGGGTAAAGGCCTCGAACAGGTTGGCCGAGAACTCGGCGGTTTGCTTGGTTTGTGCCAGCAGCTCCATCAGGCCGATCAGTGACGCCACCGAGGAGTTCTTGAACACGTTCAAGAATTCTGACGTGAGCGGCGGAATGATGATCCGGTAGGCTTGCGGCAGCAGCACGTTGGTGTAGATCTGCGGCAGGCTGAAGCCCATGGCACGGGCAGCGGCTTCCTGGCCGCGGGGCAGCGCCTGGATACCGGTACGTACCTGTTCACACACGCGGGCGGCGGTGAACAGGCCCAGGCAGATCGCCACGCTGATCAGTGCCGAGGTCGTCGGGTTGAGGTCTTGCTTGAACCATTCCTGCAGGCCTTCGGGCAACAGGTCCGGTACCAGGAAGTACCAGATGAACAGCTGCACCAGCAGCGGCACGTTGCGGAACAGCTCCACATAGGCGGTCGCGATACCGGATACCACGCGGTTCGGCACGGTACGCATCACACCGAGCACCGAGCCCAGCAGCAAGGCGATAATCCAGGCGGAAATGGCGATGGCGATGGTCCAGCCCAGACCGGTGACGTACCAGTCCAGATAAGTTTCGCTGCCCACGCCGGTGGACTTGAAGAACACGCCCCAGTCCCAGTTGTAATTCATCGGGATTTCCCCTCAGACGGTTGTTTCACGGGCACCTTCGAGCATCCGGGGGCGCTGGGCGCCCTCGGATGAAAGGGTAGACACTAATGTTGCGGCCTGTGGGTTCAATCGTGCGCGGATGCGCATCAGGCCACTAAACGCTGAGGATCAGGACTTCTTCTCGTCCGCTGCCTTGTCGGTCGGCTCGGCGATCAGTTTCTTCAGCTCTTCGCTCATCGGGAACTGCAGGTTCAGGCCCTTTGGCGGGATCGGCTGCTGGAACCACTTGTCGTAGCTCTTGTTGACTTCGCCCGACTTGAAGTAACCGACGATGGCGTCATCGACCGCTTTCTTGAAGGCTGCGTCATCCTTGCGCACCATGCAGCCGTAGATTTCGTACGACTGCGGGGTACCGGTGATGACCCAGTCCGACGGTTTGCGGGCCTTGGCCATTTCGCCGGCGAGCAGGGCGTCGTCCATCATGAAGGCCACGGCGCGGCCGCTTTCGAGCATGTTGAAGGCTTCACCGTGGTCCTTGGCGGAAATCACGTTCATCTTCATCTGCTTGTCGGCGTTCATCGCCTTAAGGATGCGTTCGGACGTGGTGCCCGCAGTGGTTACCACGTTCTTGCCGGCCAGGTCCGGGAAGTCTTTGTATGCCGGCTGACCGTCCTTGACCTTGGTCAGCAGGCGGGTACCGACTTCGAAGATGCCGACCGAGAAGCCGACTTGCTGCTGGCGCTCGACGTTGTTGGTGGTGGAGCCGCACTCCAGGTCGACGGTGCCGTTCTGTACCAGCGGGATACGGGTCTGGGAGGTGACCAGGTTGTAACGGACCTTGATGTCCGTGCCCAGTTGCTTCTTCAGGGCGTCGACGACAGCCAGCTGGATGTCATGCGAGTAGCCCACGGGCTCGGGCTTGCCGGCCAGGTAGGAAAACGGGATGGAGGAGTCGCGGTGGCCCAGGGTGATGGTGCCCGATTCCTTGATCTTCTTCAGGGTGCCGGTCAGTTCTTCTGCCATGGCTGGCGAAGCGATCACAGCAGCCGCGATGGCGGCGCCCAGCAATTGACGAACGATACGCATCAAATTTTCCTCGACGTGTTTGTTTTTTTTATGGAGCCGTTGGCGGACTCTTTCGTTCAACGAATACCGCAAGAAGCGAGTGCATTCGGCTACCAAGTGTAGAGCATGACTCGTGCCAAGCCCTGACTCCGATCATAACGCCGCGAAAATCCTGGGGTTTGAAGTTTTCCAGGCAATTGCAACGTAATTTTTCGGCCGGTATTCCGAACGCGTTGCATTTTGGTGTTCGGTAATCCGAATGGGGGCTGGTGAGTTGATGGTACTCATATTTAATTACCACTTTCGTAGCGTGAGGCCGTGGCCTGCTACCTGAATTTCAGGAGGCAGAACCCATGACCGATGCGCGTGAACACCTTGGCTCGAACCCCATCCCTGCGGATTCCATTGATGCCGTGATCGCCAAGCAAATACCGGACTGGATCAGAAAGGCGTCTGTCGAAGCGCTCAGGGATCTGCACCTTGCCTTGCGTGCGGAGCAGGCGGGTGCAGAACGCGTAAGAGAACTGCTGAAAGGCCTTGCCGGGCTGGTGGAGTTCTCCGCGCCAAAGCTGGAGAAGCAACTGCAAGCGGAGCACAACATCAACGTGGATGTACGCAAAGCCTCGCTGTGCACGGTGGTGCGAAAGGAATACGCCAGTATGTTTCCACTGCCCCCCGTTGTGCGCGTTGTGCGTACCGCTTCGGTGCCCCTGTTGTCTGCGGCCCTGCATAACTTCGCCCTGGATGAAGTGCAGGCCCGGCCCCGGATTCGTCGCCGGCTCGAGGCCCCATCTGGTGCAGTGTTACCTGTCTCTTTCGTGCAGTTTGCCAAGCTAAGCCGTGAACTGGATCTTGGCGGCCTGTACCAGAACACACTGCATCAGACTTTGCTGCCCGCCGATGAGCAGGCTCGGCAAAACGTGGCGAACCTGCTTGAAGAGTCTTCCCGCTCAGCCATGGAGGCCGCTGTGCGTATTGCGGCGCTCAAAGGGCTGATTGATGAGCACACGAGCGTGCAGCTTTTGAGTCTCTGCGACAAGACGGCATCGGGCAGTATGCAAGGCGTTGAATCGAGCCCGGCTTCACCGAACATGTTCAAGATTCGGCAGCTTTATGTATTGGGCAAATGCGTACACGGAGTGGTGACTGTTGAAGTCAGAGACAGTAAGGGAGCAATGCGCAATCTGCTGGTGTGGATCCCGGGTGATCCCGTTCAGGCCATTCAGCATTTCCGGTCCTGGGACGGGTTCTATGAGGTATTGGGGTTGCGTTTGCACGAGGCAGCCTATGCCAGTTTTTTCGGCCGGTTCATCGCCGAGCGTGATCGGATTTCATTCAGTACCCAGCTTGAGGGGCGCAAAGAGAAAGCCAAGGCTGGCACACCGCTCAGCCTCGATTGTCGAAACCTGGTTGTTGAACTGTCGCTGTTCCGCTACCTGCGGAGCCAGCGTATCGACAAGATTCTTGATGACGCCAAGGTTCTGGCCATCCCGACCGGCGTCAAGGATGCCGAGTCGCGTAACGCCGAACTGAGATCCTATGCAAGTACCGGATTGGCGTTGCTTGGCCTGGCTGGTTTTTTTGTCCCGGTGCTGGGTGAGGTCATGCTGGGCATTGCAGCGCTTCAAGTCGCCGACGAAGTCTATGAGGGCTATCAGGATTGGAAAATCGGTGATCGGCAGGCTGCGCTGGGGCATTTGTTCTCGGTAGCAGAAACGATTGTCGTTGGTGCGGCCCTGGGGGCGGGTGCAACGGCAGGCGCACGGCTGTTAGAGCGCGTGAGCTTTGTTGATGAATTGATACCGGTAGTGGTTGGCAACGAGCGCCTGAAACTGTGCTCCCGGGACATGAGTGCCTACCGTGTCGACAGAATGGGTAGCCCGTCGACGGGGCTGGTCTCTATCGATCGCCAGGCTGGGCATCTGCGTTTGTCAGAAGGGAATTTCCAGCTGGCGAGTTCTCGGGATCGCAAGGACCTGCTGATCCGCCACCCTACGCGTGAAGATGCCTACCGCCCACTGCTGGAGCGCAATGGCAGTGGTGGTTGGCGCCATGCGCTCGAGCAACCTCAGGAATGGCAGGGAGAGCATTTGTTATTGCAGAGGCTGGCGGCCAGGTTCACTGATATCAGCCCAGAGCAGGCTACGGCCGTGCTCGATTGCACAGGTTTCGATGAGGCGCAGTTACGGCGCTTGAACGTAGAAAACGCGCCCACACCTGCGCGCCTTCAGGATGCGTTGGACCGTTACCGGTTACATGCTGCGCATCCTGCGATGGATACCGCTGCTTTCGACATGTTGGTCGCGGCGGCGCAGGAGGCTGAAGAGGTGGAAGATGCTCTACTGCGCCGGCATTTCCCAGGGCTCAGCGTGCGAGGCGCAAAAGAAATACGTCAGCAAGTGAACAGTGGTGATCTGGAGCTACTGAATAGCACCGGGCGGGTGTCGCTGGCCATGGCAGAAAGAGCGCGCTGGTTTCTCCGTGACAGCCGCCTGGACCGAGCCTGCGCGGGCTTGAGGCAAGCATCTGCGGTTAACACCGATACTGAACGATTGGCCTTGGGGTTGGTACAGGAACTCGCGGCCTGGCCCGATTCGCTTCGCGTCGAGTTACGGGAGGGCTCGCCCGAAGGGGATGTGCTTGGCCGGGTGGGGGCCGAGGTGTCACAGCAGGTCATTTGCATCGTGCGCGAGAAACGCCGTTACAGCATTCATGATCTGACGGGGGGCGCTCAAGCTGGCGTGACTACCACCGACAGCCTCATGAATGCGCTCTTGCTGGTGATGGGGGAAGACCAGAAGTTACTGCTGGGGGATGCAATGCTTAGTGAGTCGCAATTGGTAAACGTGCTGGCAGCTCACGCGCGCCTTCACCGCGATGTTGCGTCCCGGCTCATTGGGCAAGGACCTGTCCCTGGGGCTGTACGGCCGCCGGTTCGCTTTGCCGATGGTCGGCTTGGCTACCCGCTGAGTGGGCGAGGGAATGGCCGTGCGCAAGCCAGCAGGCGCGGAATCAGGCAGATTTTTCCCACGCTCAACGATGAGCAGCTGCAGCGCTATGTGTTGGATGCCATGGCAGCGGGGGCTGACCCGTGGTCACGGTATGAGCGGTTACATGAGCAGTGGATGAGCCTGCGTCAAGGGCTGGCGAGTTGGCGAGCGGAGTATGTAAATATTCTCGACCTGCTAAGGCGCAGCAGAGTGGTGAGGGCAATTCGCCGTTGCTGGCGCCGTAAAGCGGGAATGTTGAGCGATGGCACTTACGCGCTAGAGATTTGCGCCGAACGGGTGGGCCGCCTGCCTGGCTTGCCGCAGGACATCATGTTCGAGCACGTGACACGACTGGTTATGCGCGATATGGCGTTGGAGGAAATCGACGCCGATTTCCTCAGGCGTTTTCCAAACCTGAGGGAGCTGGACTTGCGTGACAACCGGTTGTTGTCGATCCCTGCGGGCCTGGAGCATTTGCCCGAGCTTCGACAACTGCGTCTGGACAACAACCAGATCATTTTTGCCCTGGCAGATAACGAGCGGTTGAGGAGGCTGCGTAACCTTGAAGACCTTGAGATCAACTTCAACCCGTTGGGGATTGCCCCAGAGGTGAGGGGGTTGTTGAACTTGCGGAATGTGGGACTACGCGGAACCGCGCTTGCCGAATTGCCGGAGAACCTCCAGCAATTGCCATGGCGCGGCCTTGTCGACCTGCGTGAAAACCAGATCCAGCAAGTTAACCAGGATCTGCAAGGCCTGCGGGCGCGCCTGGAACAAATGGAGCTGCGTGGCAATCCGTTGGACGAAGCCAGTGAACGCTATGTACAAGCACAGCCGGGCCCGTCCAGCGCGGTGCAACCCGTTGTGGAGGGAAGCCCGAGCTACCGTGAGCATCTGTTGCAGCAGGCGGAGTTGTCTCAGTGGCTGACGGGGGCAGTCGGTGCGTTGCGGAGTTCGCGTGAGCAGGCATGGCTCAATTTGCGCAATGAGCCGGGCTCCAGTGACTTCTTTCACTTCCTGCATGACCTTGGCAGTTCGCCAGACTTCTTGAAACACCCGATGTACTACCGGGCAAGGGTATGGGCCATTATCGAGGCGTGCGAGCAGAACGGTGAGTTACGTGAGCTCATGTTCGCGCAGGCAGGGGGGGTGGCGACCTGTGAAGACCGTGTGCTTTGGTTGTTTAGCCAACTGGAGGTTCGTGCGCTGGTTCATCGTGAAACGGCGGGCCTTTCGCAGATGCAGAGCGAGAGGGCCTTGGTAAGGTTGGGGCGCTCGCTGTATCGGTTGCAAGAAGTTGACAGAGCGGCTGCACAAAAGCTCAATCGGCTCAGAGAGGCCTTTGCCAACGAGCCTGCGCGCCTGGAGAGCATCGACGACATCGAAACGTATCTTGCCTATCGGGTCGGGCTCGCCGGGCCTTTGCAATTACCGGCTCAGCCGGTGCGCATGCACTACCTGGCAGAGTCGTTGGTGACCGTTGAAGACATCAATGTCGCCAGGGCTGAAATCCTGTCAGCGGAGAGCGATGTACGGCTTAGGCAGTCACTCGCCGACCAATCCTATTGGCAAGACTACTTGCGCAACACGTACTTTCTGCGATTCAGGGCATTGGTGGATGACCAGCGTCTGGCGCTGGAGCATGCCGAAGCGCTTGTAACTGACGGAACGCTCAGTGAAAACACTTATCTCGAACAGTGCAAGGCACTGACCAAGGAACTGGAAAAGAAAGAACGTGCATTGATCGAGCAACTGACTCAGGAAGCCTTCATGCGCTGGCAACGCTGACTGGGCGTATCGGCGCGGTGCATTGCTCATGCATCGCGCCGAGTCAACTCATGCAGCCTGATCGCCAACCGACACGTTGCAGGCGGTTTCCTTTAGATAGTCTTTCAGCGTTTCTTGTTCACTTGCCGAGGTGAACAAGCCCAGCTTGGTGCGCCGCCAGAGAATATCGTCGGCACTGATTGCCCATTCTTGCTTACGCAAATAATCGACTTCCCGGCTGAACAGCCCGCCACCGATGGCCTGGCCCAAATCGTCTGGCCCGCTGACGCCGTCCAGCAAGCTCCAGACGCGGCTGCCATAGGTCACGGCCCAGCGCTTTGCAATGTCTACCGGCAACCAGCCATTGCGGGCAAGGATGGCATCGACCAATGCTTGGACGGTTGTCATGTTTTCGCCACCTGGCAAGGTAGCTTCGGCAGTCCAGCTGTCGCGCATCTGGGTGAAGAATGGCTTGAGCTCCACCATGGCCGACTCGGCCAGTTTGCGGTAGGTAGTCAACTTGCCACCGAACACCGACAACAACGGTGCTTCGCCATCGGCGGCAGACAATGCCAAGGTGTAGTCGCGGGTCACCGCAGATGGGTTATCAGACTCGTCGTTGCACAGCGGACGCACGCCGGAATAGGTGTGCAGGATGTCGGCGCGGCTGAGTTGATGGTTGAAGTGTTCGTTCACGACCTTCAACAGGTAGTCGGTTTCCTGCTCGGTAATCGCCACCTTGGCCGGGTCTGCGCTGTATTCGCGGTCGGTGGTACCGATCAGGGTGAAGCGATCCAGGTAGGGGATGCAGAAGACGATGCGTTGGTCTTCGTTCTGCAGGATATAGGCATGCTCGCCCTCATACAGGCGCGGGACGATGATGTGGCTGCCCTGGATCAGGCGGATGCCGTAGGGGGCATCAAGCTTTAGGTCGTCCTTGATGAAGCTGGCGACCCATGGGCCGGCGGCGTTCACCAGGGCGCGGGCGCGAATGGTCTGCAGGCTGCCATCGGCGTGTTGCAGCGACACCTCCCACAGGCCATCGACGCGCTCGGCGCGCAGGCAACGGGTGCGGGTGCGCACGTGCGCGCCATGTTCGCGAGCTGCCATGGCGTTCAGCACCACCAGGCGGGCGTCGTCCACCGCGCAATCGGCGTATTCGAAACCGCGGGTGATGGCCGGCTTGAGCGGGTAGCCCGGGCCGAAGCGCAGGCTGCGCGAGGCACCCAGGCGCTTGCGCTTGCCCAGGTGGTCATACAGGAACAGGCCTGCACGAATCATCCACGCCGGGCGCAGGTGCGGGCGGTGTGGCAAAACAAAGCGCATCGGTTTGACGATGTGCGGTGCCTTGGCCAGCAGCACTTCACGTTCAGCCAGCGCTTCACGCACCAGGCGGAACTCGTAGTGCTCCAGGTAGCGCAGGCCGCCGTGGATCAATTTGCTGCTGGCTGACGAGGTGTGTTGGGCCAGGTCGTCCTTCTCGCAAAGAAATACCTTCAGGCCACGCCCAGCGGCGTCGGCAGCGATGCCCACGCCATTGATGCCACCGCCGATCACGGCGAGGTCATAGCAGTCGGCGAGTGGGGGCTGGGACGAAACGGGCTGGGACACGGGAAAGGCCTCCTGGTGCTGTTTACATCGAATATGAACATTGATGTTCGTTTTCGAAAATACTAGCGCAACAGAAAGCCGGTCGCCAGTCAGTCTTTATAGAAAAAACTGATCAGATGACAATAAAATGAACATTTACGAAAATAGCGGGCCGCTCGGCAGCCCGCAGGCGGCTCAAACCACCTCGAGGCGGATCTTGTACTGGTTGAGCAGTTGGGTGAGGGTGGTCGTTGGCGCCTGGTCGGTTACCAGGCAATCGACCAGGCTGATTGAGCCCAGACGCACCATGGCATTGCGCCCGAACTTGCTGGAGTCGGCGGCAAGGATCACTTGCCGGGCATTGGCGATGATGGCCTGAGATACCCGCACTTCCTGATAGTCGAAGTCGAGCAGGCTGCCGTCTTCATCGATGCCGCTGATGCCGACCAAGGCGAAGTCGACCTTGAACTGGTTGATGAAGTCGACACTGGCCTGGCCGACCACCCCGCCATCGCGGCGTACCGTGCCACCGGCCACCAGCACTTCGAAGTCATCCTTGGCGGCGAGGATCGCAGCCACATGCAGGTTATTGGTGATGACCTTCAGGTGGTTGTGATTGAGCAGTGCCCGGGCGATGGATTCGGTGGTGGTGCCAATGTTGATGAACACCGAAGCATGGTCGGGAATCTGCCGGGCTACGGCTTCGGCGATGCGTTGCTTTTCGTCGCGCATCTGGTCGGCACGCATGGCGTAAGCGGTGTTTTCCACGCTCGAGTCGTAGGCCGCGCCACCGTGGTAGCGACGTAGCAAATTGAGTTCGGCCAGCTGGTTGATATCACGGCGGATGGTTTGCGGTGTCACGACAAACAGCTGCGCCATTTCTTCGATACTGACGTAACCGCGCTCACGCACCAGTTCGAGGATTTGTTGTTGGCGGGGGGGCAGATTCATGGGGCGGTCCTTTGGGGCTGCCGGACAAATTCTGCAATGATGCCGTAGGACGCGGATGACGGCCAGTAGACGATTGGGGCCGCGTGGCGGCCCCGATAGGCATTACGCCTCGTGATCTTCCCAGTCACGGGTGCGCTCGACCGCTTTTTTCCAGCCGGCATACAGCTTCTCTTTCTGCGCTTCATCCAGCTGTGGGCTGAATTCGCGCTCGATGATGGCTTTATCGCGCAGCTCGTCCAGGCCACTCCAGAAGCCACAGGCCAGGCCAGCCAGATAGGCGGCGCCCAGCGCTGTGGTTTCGCGCATCTTCGGCCGCTCTACGCAGGTGCCGAGGATGTCGGCCTGGAACTGCATGAGGAAGTTGTTGGCCACCGCACCGCCGTCCACGCGCAGCTCGGACAGGCGCTGGCCGCAATCTTGCTGCATGGCGTCGAGTACATCGCGGGTCTGGTAAGCGATCGACTCCAGTGCGGCGCGGATGATGTGGTCTACCTTCACGCCACGGGTCAGGCCGAACAGCGCGCCACGGGCATACGGGTCCCAGTACGGGGCACCCAGGCCGGTGAAGGCAGGCACCAGGTAGACGCCGTTGCTGTCCTTGACCTTGCTGGCGAAGTACTCGGTATCCAAAGCATCGTTGACGATTTTCAGTTCGTCACGCAGCCATTGCACGGTGGAACCACCGTTGAACACCGCACCTTCCAGCGCGTAGGCCACCTCGCCACGCGGGCCGCAGGCGATGGTGGTGAGCAGGCCATGGGACGACGTTACCGCCTTGTCGCCGGTGTTCATCAGCAGGAAGCAGCCGGTGCCGTAGGTGTTCTTGGCCTGGCCTGGCTCCACGCACATCTGGCCAAACAGTGCCGACTGCTGGTCGCCGGCGATACCGGCGATGGCGATGCCGCTCTTGGTGTGGCCGTACACCTCCGAGGACGGGCGCACCTCTGGCAGCATCTGGCGCGGGATGCCCAGGATCTCCAGCAGCTTGTCATCCCATTGCAGGCTGTGGATGTTGAACATCAGCGTGCGCGAGGCATTGGTGTAGTCGGTGACGTGTACCTTGCCGCCGGAGAACTTCCAGATCAGCCAGGTATCGATGGTGCCGAACAGCAGCTCGCCACGCTCGGCACGTTCACGCGCGCCTTCGACGTTGTCGAGAATCCACTTCAGCTTGGTGCCAGAGAAGTAGGGGTCGGTGACCAGGCCGGTTGTTTCGCGAATGTAGGCTTCATGCCCGTCACGCTTGAGCTGGGCACAAATTTCGGTACTGCGGCGGCACTGCCAGACGATGGCGTTGTACACCGGGCGACCGGTTTCCTTGTCCCATACCACGGTGGTTTCGCGCTGGTTGGTAATGCCCAGTGCCGCGACCTGAGCGTGGCTGATACCGGCCTGGGCCAGGGCTTCGACCATGGTCGCGCTTTGCGTGGCGAAGATCTCCATCGGGTCGTGCTCGACCCAGCCCGCCTGCGGGTAGTGCTGGGCGAACTCGCGCTGGGAGGTACCCACCACATTGGCGTCGCGGTCGAAAATGATTGCCCGCGAACTGGTGGTGCCCTGGTCCAGGGCGATGATGTAGTTCTTATCCTGGGTGTCTGTCATGGTCGTAGGCCTTGCAAAAATAGGGGGTCAGGGCTGGGCGTGATGCCGGCATCAACTGGCTTGAGTATCGCCCTGGCGGATGTCATTTGTCTCAGGGTTCGCGGCAGGTGCCGTTGGCAAGTTGCGGGCGATAAGGCCGCGATAGGTCGCAGCACCCACGCAGGCGCCAAGGATTGGTGCGAACACCGGAACCAGGAAATAAGGAATATCCCGCCCGCCAGTGAAGGCGATTTCGCCCCAGCCGGCCAGGAAGGTCATGAGTTTTGGCCCGAAGTCGCGGGCCGGGTTCATCGCAAAGCCGGTCAAGGGGCCCATGGCACTGCCGATCACGGCAATCAGCAGGCCGATCAGCAGCGGTGCCATGGCTCCGCGTGGGAGGCCGTTGTTGTCGTCGGTCAGGGCCATGATCACGGCCATCAGGATGGCGGTGATCACCACTTCCACCAGAAATGCCTGGCCGGTGGACAGCGACGGGTGTGGGTAGGTGGAGAATACCGAGGCCAGCTCCAGGCTGGCTTCGCTACCGCGCAACATGGCGTGGGCCTGTTCGAAATCGAAGAACAGGTTGCTGTACAGGGTATACACCAGCGCTGCCCCACAGAACGCGCCGCACACCTGGGCCAGCATGTAGAAGGGCAGCTTGCGCTTGTCGAAACCGGCAAACAGGGTGAGGGCGATGCTCACGGCCGGGTTCAGGTGCGCGCCGGAAATGCCGGCGGTGAGGTAGATCGCCATGCTCACGCCGACGCCCCAGATGATACTGATTTCCCATAGGCCGAAGCTGGCGCCGGCGACCTTGAGGGCGGCAACGCAGCCGGTACCGAAAAAGATCAACAGGGCGGTGCCGAGAAACTCGGCCAGGCATTGGCTGGACAGCATGGGTTGGCGTAGAGCAGTCGTCATGTATGACCTCGTTTTTTTTGTTGTGAGGCGCGTGGCGCTCGACAGCAAAGCCCGGTGTCTATCCCCATTGACCCCGGGCAGATGTAGGAAATGCACCTTATAAGTGCACCATTTATTCAGAAACGAAAAAATATAGACAAGAAACGCTGATGTCAAAGGTCGAAAGTGAACTACCAGTCACGATATGGCCGCTAAAATCAGCCTCGGATCCCCGTGCTAGAGGTGCCCAATTGCGGTGCGCTGGCTGGGATGTGGGAATTGTCCTAAAGTAGCCGCCGAGCCGTCCAAGACCGGAGCCCCTGCATGACCCCCGCCCTAGACCTGTTGAAGAAGCACCGTGCCGAGCACCGCGTACACAGTTATGAGCATGACCCCAAGTCGGCATCCTACGGCCTGGAGGCAGCAGAAAAGCTGGGGCTCGACCCGCAGCAGGTGTTCAAGACGTTGCTGGCGAGCAGCGAGAAGGGGGAGTTGCTGGTGGCGGTGGTGCCCGTGGTGGGCACTTTGGACCTGAAGGCCCTGGCCCATGCTGCCGGGGTGAAGAAGTGCGAAATGGCCGACCCTGCGGTGGCGCAACGTGCCACGGGTTATCTGGTCGGTGGGATCAGCCCGTTGGGGCAGAAGAAACGTCTGCGGACGTTCATTGATGATTCAGCGCAAAACTTTGCAACCATCCATGTCAGTGCTGGCCGGCGTGGGCTGGAAGTGGAGTTGGCCGCAGCGGTGCTGGCCGAGCATACCCAGGGCAAGTTTGCCGGGATCGGTCGAGGCTGAGTATCTGGGGCCGCAAAGCGGCCCCAAGGATCTAAAGTCAGGTCGCCGAACTGTATCGACGCACGCCATTCTCCTGCCGAAGCAATTGCGCCGCCACACTGCCCGGCACCGGGAACAGCACCAGGTGATCGGCCTTCACTGCGATCCCCACATCCCCACCCACCTGATGGTCGACATGGCTGGGGAAAATCGCCTCCAGCTGGCTGCCAGTCGGCAGTTGCAGGCGATACAAGGTCGATGCCCCCAGGAAACTTTTGCCCACGATAGCCGCCCTCAGCGGGCTGTCCGGCGCATACACGATATCGTCCGGGCGCAGCAGCACATCCACCGAGCTACCTGGCGCCATGATGTAGGCACGGTTGCCGCGCAGTTCACCCAGCTCGGTATTGACGGCCTCGTGGCTGCTCATCTGTCCCCGGATGAAGTACCCCTGGCCGATGAAGCTGGCCACGAACGGTGTTTGTGGCTCGTGGTAAAGGTTGTAGGGCGTGTCCCACTGCTCCAGACGTCCTTCCTTGAACACGCCCACCTGATCGCTGACGGCAAACGCTTCTTCTTGGTCATGGGTCACCAGGATGGCGCTGGTGCCGCGGCTTTTGAGAATATCGCGAACCTCGTGGCTCAGGCGCCGACGCAGCTCCACGTCAAGGTTGGAGAACGGTTCGTCGAGCAGCAGCAACTGTGGCTCTGGCGCCAGTGCGCGCGCCAAAGCGACCCGTTGCTGCTGGCCACCAGACAGCTCATGCGGGTAACGCCCGCCCAGGCCGCTCAGCTTGACCAGTTCGAGCATCTCTTCGATTACGGCGGCCTGGCGCGGGTGCTTGGCGATGCCAAACGCAATGTTCTGCGCCACGGTCAGGTGCGGGAACAGCGCGTAGTCCTGGAACACCATGCCGATGCGGCGCTTTTCCGGGGCCAGGGTGAAGCCGGCGCGGGAAATGACTTCGCCGGCCAGCTGGATTTCACCGTCATGCACCGGCTCGAAGCCGGCAATGGCGCGCAGGGTGGTGGTTTTGCCACAACCGGATGAACCCAGCAGGCAACCGATGTCGCCTGCGTTCAGGTGCAGGTTGAGGTTCTGGACGATGCGCTGGTCGCCATAGCCGCAGGCGAGGTTGCGCAAGTTGAGCAATAGGGGTTGACTCATGCGTGGTGGTAAGCCGGTTCTACAAGGAATTCGAGAAGCGCCTTCTGTGCATGCAGGCGGTTTTCAGCTTCGTCCCAGGCGACCGAACGAGGGTCGTCGAGCAGGTCCTGGCTGATTTCCTCGCCACGGTGGGCGGGCAGGCAGTGCATGAAGAGGACATCGGGTGCCGCCAGGTCGAGCAGTTCGCGGGTGACCTGATAAGGCGCGAAATGCGCCAGGCGCCGTGCAGTTTCCTCCTCCTGGCCCATGGAAGTCCAGACATCGGTGACCACAAGGTGAGCGCCACGTACGGCTTCCTTGGCGTCACGGATGATCTGCACGCGGTCACCGCCCAGCGCCATGAAGCGTTCATCCGGCTCGTAGCCTTCGGGGCAGGCGATGCGCAGCTGGAAATCGAACTGCCGGGCAGCCTCGATATAGGAGTTGCACATGTTGAAGCCGTCGCCGATCCAGGTCACGGTCTTGCCCTGGATCGAACCGCGGTGTTCCAGGAACGTCTGCATGTCGGCCAGCAGCTGGCACGGGTGCGACTCGTCGGACAGGCCGTTGATAACCGGTACGCGCGATTTGGCGGCGAATTCGGTCAGGGTGCTGTGGGCGTGGGTACGTATCATCACCACGTCGACCATGCTCGACAGCACGATGGCGCTGTCGCCGATCGGCTCGCCACGGCCCAGCTGGGTATCGCGCGGCGACAGGAAGATGGCCTGGCCACCGAGTTGGATCATGCCGGCTTCGAACGATACCCGGGTGCGGGTCGAGGACTTCTCGAAGATCATGCCCAATACGCGATTCTTCAGGGGCTCGAACAGCACGCCTCGCTTGCGCAGGTCCTTCAGCTCGATGCCGCGGCGGATCACCCCGAGCAATTCGTCGGTGGTGAAGTCCAGCAGGGAGAGAAAGTGCCTAGCGCTCATGATTGACTACCTTATCTGCAACGGTATGCAGGTCGACCGTATGGTTTTTTTTGACAACGGGAGTGACCTGCGGCGTAAGCCGCACGGGGCGGACGAAATAGGGAAAGGCGCAATACTATAAGTAAATGTCGCCTCAAGCCAAGGGGGAAACAGCGGCCTATTCGAAAGGATGTTGCAAAGGGTGTCTTTACCCGCTGGCCGGTGCTGTTTTTTATTTACTACACAGGGTTGTACACGGCTTGCTGGCAATTTGGCAAATGGCTGTCGCGAATCGTGCGCCTGATGTCGGTGGATTCACACGGCGAAGGGCGCTGGCCCGGGGGAGGGGCCGGGCGCATAGTCACTGTTCGACAACAACAAGGCAGAGGCGGCCATGACCAAGACCCTGCACCACCGTGCCTGTCACCTGTGCGAAGCGATCTGCGGGCTGAACATCGAAGTCAGCCACGAAGACGATGGGCGGGCGCTGATCAGCTCGATCAAAGGCGACCCCGAGGACCCGTTCAGCCGCGGCCATGTGTGCCCCAAGGCTGTGGCCCTGCAAGACATCCAGAACGACCCCGACCGCCTGCGCCAGCCGCACAAGCGGGTGGGAGAGCGCTGGGAGGCCATTGGCTGGGACGAGGCCTTTGCCCTGGCCGCCGACAAGCTGTGGGCGATCCAGCAAGCGCACGGGCGCAATGCCGTGGCGGTGTACCAGGGTAACCCGAGCGTGCATAACTATGGCCTGATGACCCACAGCAACTACTTCCTTGGCCTGCTCAAGACGCGCAACCGTTTCTCGGCCACTTCGGTGGACCAGTTGCCACAACATCTGGTCAGCCACCTCATGTATGGCCATGGCCTGCTGCTGCCGATCCCGGATATCGACCAGACGGACTTCATGCTGATTCTCGGCGGCAATCCGCTGGCCTCCAACGGCAGCATCATGACCGTGCCAGATGTGGAAAAGCGCCTGAAAGCCTTGCGCGGGCGGGGAGGGCGCCTGGTAGTGGTAGACCCACGGCGCAGCGAGACGGCGGCCATGGCCGATACCCATCTGTTTATTCGCCCGGGTGGCGATGCGGCCTTTTTGTGTGGCTTGCTCAACACCCTGTTCGAGGACGGCCTGGCGCAGGGTTCGCACTTGCCGGTCAACGGCCTGCAACAAGTGCGCGAAGCGCTTGCGCCGCTCAGCGCCGAGGCCATGAGCGTGCATTGTGGTATTGCCGCTGCGGATATCCGTCAGCTGGCACGGGATTTCGCCGCTGCAGGCAAGGCCGTATGTTATGGGCGCATGGGGGTCTCTACCCAAGTCTTCGGTACCCTCTGTCATTGGCTGGTGCAACTGATCAACTTGGTGACCGGTAACCTCGATCGTGAAGGTGGCGCGTTGTGTACGGAGCCTGCCGTCGATCTGGTGGCGACCACCTCGGGTGGCCATTTCAACGCCTGGCAAAGCCGGGTATCGGGCTTGCCCGAGTACGGTGGTGAGCTGCCCGTGGCGGCGCTGGCCGAAGAGATGTTGACACCAGGCGAAGGGCAGGTTCGCGCACTGGTGACAGTGGCCGGCAACCCCGTGCTATCCACACCTAACGGTCGCCAGCTAGATGCAGCCCTGGAGGGGCTGGAGTTCATGCTCAGCATCGACCTCTACATCAACGAAACCACCCGGCATGCCGACCTGATTCTGCCTTCCACCAGCGCGCTGGAAAACGACCACTACGACAGCACCTTCAACCTGCTGGCCGTGCGCAACGTCACCCGTTTCAATCGGGCGATCCTGGCCAAGCCGGAAGGCGCGCTGCACGACTGGGAAATCTTCGTCGGCCTGGCGCAGGCGTTTGCCAGGCGTGCCGAGCTGGCGTTGAAACCGACCTGGGCCCCGGCGCAGATGATCGACATGGCCCTGCGCAAAGGGCGCTACGGTGAGGCAACGCCATGGCAGCTCTCGCTGGCAACACTGGCCAATCACCCGCACGGGCTCGATCTCGGGCCTTTGCGCAGCAACCTCGCCGGGCGCCTGGCAACTGCCAGCAAGGCTGTCGAAGCAGCCCCCCAAGTGTTGCTGGACGACGTGCAGCGCCTGGCGCAACAGGCGCCTCCGATAGCCGGCGAACTGTTGCTGATTGGCCGCCGACATGTACGCAGCAACAACTCATGGATGCACAATTTCCATCGCCTGGTGAAAGGCAAGCCGCGTCATCAGTTGCTGATGCACCCGCAAGACTTGCAGCAGCGGCACCTGCAGGACGGCCAGCGGGTACGTATCCGCTCGCGCACGGGGGACCTTGAAGTCGAGGTACAGGCCTGCGATGACATGATGCCGAGTGTGGTCAGCCTGCCCCATGGCTTCGGCCATGGCCGCCAGGGCGTGCACATGCAGATCGCCCAGACACAACCCGGCGTGAGTGCCAATGACCTGACCGACGAGCGCCTTCGGGACGCGGTTTCCGGCAACGCTGCACTCAATGGCGTGCCCGTGCAGGTAGAGGCCGCATGAGCAATGGTAAGGCCGAGCACGCCGCTCGGCTTTCCGTTACAATGCGTCACCGTGCCGACGACCGCGTCGGAAAGTTCAGCTGAGGTGCTAGATGGATATCATCGATACGATCAAAGAGCAGATTGCCAACAACACCATTCTGCTTTACATGAAAGGCTCGCCGAATGCCCCGCAGTGCGGGTTCTCGGCCAAGGCATCGCAGGCTGTGATGGGTTGTGGCGAGAAGTTCGCCTACGTCGACATCCTGCAGAACCCGGAAATCCGCGCCAACCTGCCAAAGTACGCCAACTGGCCCACCTTCCCACAGCTGTGGGTAGCCGGTGAGCTGGTCGGCGGCAGCGACATCATGCTGGAAATGTTCGAAAAGGGTGAGTTGCAAACCCTGATCAAGGAAGCGGCTGCCAAGGCCAAGGCTTCCGAAGCCTGATTTTCCGGCAAGCATAAAAAAACCCGCGCATCGCGGGTTTTTTTATGCGGTGAAGAATTACTCTTCGCCCATCTGCGACTGCAGGTAATTCTCGATAGTGATCTTGTCGATCAGCCCCAGTTGGGTTTCCAGCCAGTCGATGTGCTCTTCCTCGGATTCGAGGATGTCTTCGAGTATGTCACGCGAGCCGAAGTCGCCAGCGGTTTCGCAATGGGCGATGGCTGCCTTGAGGTCGACCAGGCCTTTCTTTTCGAGCTTCAGGTCGCACTCGAGCATTTCCTTGGTGTGCTCGCCGATCATCAGCTTGCCCAGGTCCTGAACGTTCGGGATGCCTTCGAGGAACAGAATACGCTTGATCAGTTTGTCAGCGTGCTTCATCTCGTCGATGGATTCCTTGTACTCGTGCTTGCCGAGTTTGTTCAGGCCCCAATCTTCGTACATGCGTGCGTGCAGGAAGTACTGGTTGATCGCGACCAGCTCGTTTCCGAGGATCTTGTTGAGATGCTGGATGACGCTTACGTCGCCTTTCATTTCGGGTTCCTGCCCTGTAGAAGTGTGCCAATACAGCGAAGTTTGATCCCGATACTTAGGAGTGTCAAACCTAAGTTATTGAATAATAAGTGAAAATTAATAGGAATAAGAATGTTTGTGAACCGCGTTGCGGCGCTAACTTATTGAATTACAGGCATAAAAAAACCGGACACAAGGTCCGGTTCTTTGAAATCTGGGCATTCAGGCTGCGGTAAATTCCACAGGGTAGGGCAGGGCTGCCTGGCTGACCTGAAGCTCGGTCAGGGTCTCGCGGACCACCTGCTTGGCCAGGCAGGCGCATTTGCCACACTGGCTTGCGACATTGGTCGCGGCTCGCACTTCCTTGTAACTGCAGCATCCTTCATAGATCGCATCGCGGATCTGTCCGTCGGTAACGCCGAGACAAAGACACACATACATAAGGGCTGACCATCGCGGGTTGAGTCGATGGGGTGGAGCTTAATGTTAATGAGAATGCTTGTCAAAGGACTTTCTGAAAGGGCCGTGCTTGAGCGACCGGCGGTTGCCCGCCTGATGGATTCGGCCTGTCACCAGAAGCCGTGTATGATGGTCGGCCTTTGTTGGATGTCGGGCAAGCCCGTCTGGCCCGGCAAACGGTTTTTCACCCTCATCAGGAGATTACAATGAGCGTACTCGTTGGTAAGAAAGCCCCCGATTTCACCGTTCCAGCCGTGCTGGGCAATGGCGAGATCGTCGACAGCTTCAACCTGGCTTCGGCCATCAAGGGCAAGTACGGCCTGGTGTTCTTCTACCCGCTGGACTTCACCTTCGTCTGCCCGTCCGAGCTGATCGCCCTGGACAACCGCATCCCGGACTTCCAGGCCCGCAACGTTGAAGTGATCGGCGTTTCGATCGACTCGCACTTCACCCACAACGCCTGGCGTAACACCCCGGTCAACAACGGCGGCATCGGCCAGGTGAAGTACACCCTGGCTGCCGACATGACCCACGAAATCTGCAAAGCCTACGACGTCGAGTCCGAAGGCGGCGTGGCTTTCCGTGGCGCCTTCCTGATCGACACCAACGGTGTTGTCCGTTCGCAGATCATCAACGACCTGCCACTGGGCCGTAACATGGACGAGCTGCTGCGCCTGGTTGACGCCCTGCAGTTCCACGAAGAGCACGGCGAAGTGTGCCCTGCCAACTGGAAAAAAGGCGACAAAGGCATGAACGCTTCGCCAGAAGGCGTTGCTGCCTACCTGAGCGAGAACGCCGGCAAGCTGTAATTGCGGCGCGCATGAAAAAACCGGCCCTGGTGGCCGGTTTTTTTGTGCCTGGCTTCTGGGGCGCGAAGCGCCCCCAGCATCAACTCAATCGTTGAAGTCGCGCCAGCCGCCCATTTCTTTCCAGCGGTTGACGATGCCGCAGAACAGCTCTGCCGTCTTCTCGGTGTCGTATCGCGCCGAGTGCGCTTCACGCCCGTCGAAGTCGATGTCCGCACTTTGGCAGGCGCGCGCGAGCACGGTCTGGCCATACGCCAGGCCCGCCAAGGTGGCGGTGTCAAAGCTGGAGAACGGGTGGAACGGGTTGCGCTTCAGGTCGTTGCGCGCTACCGCTGCATTGAGGAAGCCCAGGTCGAAGCTGCTGTTATGGCCGACCAGGATCGCCCGCTTGCAGCCATTGGCCTTGAGCGCCTTGCGCACGCCACGGAAGATGTCGGTCAGCGCGCTTTCCTCGCTGACGGCCATGCGCAGCGGGTGGTCCAGCTTGATACCGGTGAACTCCAACGCCGCAGCTTCGATATTGGCACCCTCGAACGGCTCGACCCGGTGGAAGTAGGTGTGCTCGGGGAACAGGAAGCCTTTCTCGTCCATGCCGATGGTGACGGCGGCAATTTCCAGCAGGGCATCGGTGGCGCTGTTGAAACCACCGGTTTCCACATCCACCACGACCGGCAGGTAGCCACGGAAGCGCTCGGCCATCGGGTGGCGAGAGCCGCTGCTGCCCTGGGAGTCGAGGTCGTCTTCGTAGAGGTCTTCGCTCACGCGTTGTCCTCCAGCAGGCGCCAGCGCAGTTTTTCGCCAGCGCGCAGCGGGATTACCGTCTGCTCGCCAAACGGCAGGCTGTCCGGGGCGGTCCACTCTTCGCGGACCAGGGTGATGGTGTCGGTGTTTGCCGGCAGGCCATAGAAAGCCGGGCCGTGCAGGCTGGCAAAGCCTTCAAGCTTGTCCAGTGCGTTACGTTGTTCGAACGCTTCGGCGTACATCTCGATGGCCGCATAGGCAGTGTAGCAACCGGCGCAACCGCAGGCGGCTTCCTTGGCGTGACGGGCGTGAGGTGCCGAATCTGTGCCAAGGAAGAACTTCGGGTTGCCGCTGGTGGCCGCATCCAGCAGCGCCACCTGGTGGGTGTTGCGCTTGAGAATCGGCAGGCAGTAGAAGTGCGGGCGAATGCCGCCAACCAACATGTGGTTGCGGTTGTACAGCAGGTGCTGAGCGGTGATGGTCGCGCCAACGTTGGCCGGGGCCTCGGTGACGAACTGCGCGGCATCGCCGGTGGTGATGTGTTCGAACACCACTTTCAACGTAGGGAAGCGCTCGACCAGACGGCGCATGTGCTCGTCGATGAAGCGCTTCTCGCGGTCGAACACATCGATTTCGCTACGGGTCACTTCGCCATGCACCAGCAGGGGCATGCCAACTTCCGCCAGTGCTTCGATGGCCGGGAAGATGTTGTCGATGCTGGTCACGCCCGAGTCGGAGTTGGTGGTGGCGCCGGCCGGGTACAGTTTGGCGGCGTACACGATGCCGCTGGCCTTGGCCGCGCGGACGTCCTCGGGGCTGGTACGGTCGGTGAGGTACAGCACCATCAGCGGCTCGAAGCGGCTACCGGCCGGGCGCGCGGCAAGGATGCGCTCACGGTAGGCGCCAGCCTCGGCGGCATTGCGCACCGGAGGAACCAGGTTTGGCATGATGATGGCACGGGCGAAAGTACGCGCCACGTCGCCAACGGTGTGGGGCAGGACGGCACCATCGCGCAGATGGATGTGCCAGTCGTCGGGGCGCAGGAGGGTCAGGCGATCGGACATTGGGGATTCCAGGCGGGTCGAACTCAAGCCCTAATGCTACCGGAAAACCCTGGGTCGAGCACGGCTATCAAGTTTTCCGGCCAGCGTCCGATAGCCTGCAGGTAAGCCGTCAGAATTTGTGGAGCCGCCCGTGCGCCAGCGTTACCTAGCCCTGTTGACCCTGTTCGCCAGCCTGCCGGCCGGTGCACTGACTTTCCAGACGCGCATGGAGAACATTGCCTGGAAGGTCGAGGGTGACCAGTTCGAGTGCCGTCTGATCCAGCCGATCGAAGGTTTCGGCAGCGGGGAGTTCGTACGCCGGGCGGGTGAGCAGCCGGTGTTCCAGTTGCGCTCGGACAGCAACCTACTGGGTGCAGGCACCGCCAGCCTGCTGGCGGCGGCGGCCCCATGGCAACCCGGGCGCGGCGACATCAACCTGGGCAGTGTGCGCATGGCCCGTACCGGAGTGTTGTTCAACTCGTCCCAAGGCCAGGCCAGCCGCCTGATCAATGGCCTGCTCGACGGGCGCAGCACGGTGGTGCGCAACTATGCCGGTGAGGCGGGCAGGCCGATGGAGGTGCGGGTGTTGCCGGTCAGCTTTGCCAAGGCTTACAGCGACTATCAGGCCTGCGCGGGCAAGCTGCTTGCGATGAACTACGACCAGGTGCGTCAGACCCAGGTGGGCTTCCCGGGGGGCGGCATTGAACTGGATGAAGCCGCCAAGGCGCGTCTGGACCTGATCCTTGACTACATGAAAGCCGACCCGACGGTTAACCAGATCGAGCTCGACGGCCATTCGGACAATAGCGGCAACCGCTTGACCAACCGCGACCTGTCGCGCCGTCGGGCATTGTCGGTGGCTGATTACTTCAAGGCCCATGGCTTGAAGGAAGAGCAGATCATCCTGCGTTTCCATGGTGAGCAGTACCCGGTGGCGAAAAACAACAGCCCTGCCAACCGGGCGCGCAACCGGCGAGTGAATATCGAACTGGATCGGGTTGCGGTGGTTGAGAAGCCAGTGGAGAAACCGGTTGAGCCAGCGGCGTCTGTTACCCCAGCTCCAGCTCCAGCCAGCCCGGCTGCTGCCGCGCCGGGGGCGAAGGCGCCCTGAGACCGTATTGGCCATGGGTGCTCACCACAGGCGCTGAATATACCAAGGCGTAAGCCTCGTCGCGCCATCGAAAGTTCCTGTCGCTTTGTCGTCAGAAGCTGTCGCCCCACTGTAATTTTATCTGCAAGGCCGTTAGAATCGATCCCTTTCCGTACAACCCCGTGGAGTGATGGCATGGCGGACGTAAAAAAGGTCGTACTGGCGTATTCCGGCGGCCTTGATACTTCGGTGATTCTCAAGTGGCTGCAGGATACCTACAACTGCGAAGTGGTGACCTTCACCGCTGACCTGGGTCAGGGCGAAGAGGTCGAGCCGGCCCGTGCCAAGGCTCAGGCAATGGGCGTTAAAGAGATCTACATCGACGACCTGCGCGAAGAGTTCGTGCGTGATTTCGTGTTCCCGATGTTCCGCGCCAACACCGTCTACGAAGGCGAGTACCTGCTGGGTACTTCCATCGCCCGTCCGCTGATCGCCAAGCGCCTGATCGAAATCGCCAACGAAACCGGTGCTGACGCCATTTCCCACGGCGCTACCGGCAAAGGCAACGACCAGGTTCGTTTCGAGCTGGGGGCCTATGCCCTCAAGCCTGGCGTAAAGGTCATCGCCCCGTGGCGTGAGTGGGACTTGCTGTCCCGCGAGAAGCTGATGGACTACGCCGAAAAGCACGGCATCCCGATCGAGCGCCACGGCAAGAAGAAGTCGCCGTACTCGATGGACGCCAACCTGCTGCACATCTCCTACGAAGGCGGTGTCCTGGAAGATACCTGGACCGAGCACGAAGAAGACATGTGGCGCTGGAGCGTCTCGCCTGAGAACGCCCCGGACCAGGCGACCTACATCGAGCTGACCTACCGCAACGGCGATATCGTTGCCATTGATGGCGTCGAGAAAACCCCGGCCACCGTCCTGGCCGACCTGAACCGTATCGGTGGTGCCAACGGCATCGGCCGCCTCGACATCGTGGAAAACCGTTACGTCGGCATGAAGTCGCGTGGCTGCTACGAGACCCCTGGCGGCACCATCATGCTCAAGGCGCACCGTGCCATCGAGTCGATCACCCTGGACCGCGAAGTCGCTCACCTGAAAGATGAGCTGATGCCGAAGTACGCCAGCCTGATCTACACCGGCTACTGGTGGAGCCCGGAGCGTCTGATGCTGCAGCAGATGATCGACGCTTCCCAGGTCAACGTGAACGGTGTCGTGCGCCTGAAGCTGTACAAGGGCAACGTTACCGTGGTTGGCCGCAAGTCGGACGATTCGCTGTTCGATGCCAACATCGCGACCTTCGAGGAAGATGGCGGCGCCTACAACCAGGCCGATGCTGCAGGCTTCATCAAGTTGAACGCACTGCGCATGCGCATTGCCGCCAACAAGGGCCGTTCGATGCTCTGATTGCGCGCTTGTGCAATGAAAACCCCGGCTTAAGCCGGGGTTTTTTTTGCGTGTAGAAAAGTCAGGGCATTCAACTGTGTTGGCTCACAAAATCACCCTCGAGTGCACTGATCGACAGCTGCGCACATTGACGTTTTTCCAGGTTGCAAAAGCGCCATATTCGGGGCGGTACGGGCGGTTGGGCAAGTGCATGCAAGAGTTGTTGTTCCATCATGCGATAAGCGTCGGGGCCGGAAAACATGAACGTGACAGGCTCGCCTTGCGCCGCCTCAGGGGCATCACTGATGACACTGTTCACAGTTGGCGTTTTGTCGTGTGCCATCTTGTTTGGTGGCGGGCTGTAGAACGACTTGTAATTGAAGTTGAGCGTGAGAAAAAACAGTGCCGTCAGAAAGAACGGAAAGCCTACCAGGAACCAAGTGTAGAGCTTTTGGCTGGACTCGCTGAGAAAGGGCAGTGTGGCAAGGGCGGAGGCTTCGATAATCCCCGCGAAGATGGCAATGATCGTCAGCGGGGCAACAGGTTGTGCTTGGGTCATATGGGCCATCTCCAGCGGTTTTGCCCATCATTACCTTACTGCGGTACTCAACTAAAGACTGGATTGTTTTCCAGGTGAGGAATAATCGACATAAAGCCACTCGGCTTTGTTTTTTCAGCGTGTTTGAGTTGGACGTTTCGCCAGCAGATGTTCAGTTTTCAACTGGTGCGTTTTTGCAGGCGGGTGATACCGTTGTTTGGGTGCTAAGGAACGCGTTTGTTACAACCTTGGTCGTGAAGTGTAGGAAATTTCTGTAAGTGTTGTAAGTTTTGTCTGTCCATGAGTTTCGTCAGTAAATCGCCGCGCCATCAAGCGTCCTGTCGGTTATCGTGGCGTGCCAAAGCAAAACAATGAATGAATGGATATCGCATGAATAAAGTGCTTATCGTGGATGATCATCCGGTCATACGCCTGGCCGTACGCATGCTGATGGAGCGGCATGGGTATGACGTCGTGGCGGAGACCGATAATGGAGTGGCTGCGCTGCAGCTTACTCGGCAACACCTGCCGGATATCGTGGTGCTGGATATCGGGATCCCGAAACTGGATGGCCTGGAGGTGATCGCCCGCATGACGACGTTCAGCCCGGCTAGCAAGGTACTGGTGCTGACATCGCAGGCCCCTGGCAACTTCTCGATGCGTTGCATGCAGGCGGGCGCTGCGGGTTACGTGTGCAAGCAGCAGGAACTTACCGAGTTGTTAAGCGCCATCAAGGCGGTGTTGTCGGGTTACAGCTACTTCCCTAACCAGGCCTTGCACGCGTCACGTGGCAGGGGGGCGGGAACCGAGGTGGACATGGTCAACCGCCTCTCCGCGCGTGAAATGACGGTGCTGCAACAACTGGCGCGAGGGCGTTCGAACAAGGAGATTGCCGACAGCATGTACCTCAGCAACAAGACGGTCAGTACCTACAAGTCGCGGCTGCTGCTCAAGCTCAATGCACGGTCGCTGGTTGACCTGATCGAGTTGGCGCAGCGGCAAGGACTGAACTGACCGCCAAGCCTTGAAGCCTCCAGTCTGGAGGCTTCGCCAAGGCTACAGGTCCGGCTTTACAGGTCGTAGTCGAAATCGGCCAACTGCTTTTGCAGGCGCCGTTCTTCCAGCATGTTATCGATGGTGCGGCGTTTGCTCAGGTTGGTCTTTGCGGGTTCCACCTGGGGCTCCGCGTCATCGTCTGCGGCAACAAAATCATCTTCGATCGACAGGTCGTCTTTATCGGTACTCATGAGTCGCTCCAAGCCAAGGTGCCATTGGCCGTCCTTATAACCAGAAAGCAGGCGCCGGTAAAAAAGATTTTTTCAATCGTGGTGAGGGGTTTCCAGCTATCGCCTCAATCGTCGGAGGTTTTGTGCTTGTACTCGCACAAATCTTCGATCCTGCAACTGCCGCACCTTGGCTTGCGCGCCTGGCACACGTAGCGCCCGTGCAGGATCAGCCAGTGGTGGGCATCGAGCAGGTAATCTTTTGGCACGAACTTGACCAGTTTCTTTTCCACTTCCAGCACCGTTTTGCCAGGCGCAATACCCGTGCGGTTGCTCACCCGGAAAATGTGGGTGTCCACCGCCATGGTCGGCTGGCGGAACGCTGTGTTGAGCACCACGTTGGCGGTCTTGCGGCCCACGCCGGGCAGCGCCTCCAAGGCTTCGCGGGTTTGTGGCACCTGGCTGCCGTGACGTTCGATCAGCAGCCGGCAGGCCTCTATGACATTCTTGGCCTTGCTGTTGTATAGCCCGATGGTCTTGATGTACTCGCTAAGGCCTTCAACGCCCAAGGCATAGATGGCCTCGGGCGTATTGGCGACGGGGAACAGGCGGGCAGTGGCCTTGTTGACGCCGACGTCGGTGGATTGCGCGGACAGTGTCACGGCGACCAGCAGCTCGAACGGGGTGGTGTAGGCCAGTTCTGTCTTCGGGTCTGGATTGTCTTCGTGCAGCCTGCGAAAAATCTCCAGGCGTTTGGCGGCATTCATGAATTCAGAGCTTTCCTTGACGACGTGGGTGGGCAGGGCCCGGACGCAAGCGATTGTACAAGGCCAGCAGCAGTCCGAGCAGTAGCAGGGCGCCCGGGGCCAGGCTGGCCACGTGCAGTTCGGCAACGTTGGCCAGCCATTGGCGGCTGGCGCCGAGCACCAGGCAGAGGGCAAATACCGCACTGAAATACCTGGCGAGCATGCGCCAGCGGCCTTGTTCGGGCAGCAGATGATCGCAGGCCAGGCACTGCAGGCAAAGCAGGGCGGGATAATGGCCCAGGGCAAGTGCCAAAGGCAGCGACCCTGCGCGCAGGGCCATTTGCAGGCAACTGGCCAAAGCTGCCAGCATCAGCAAGCTGGCTAGCACATAGGCCCAGCTGGCCAGGCGCTGGCGCAGCGGCGTCAGCAAAAGCTGATGCAGGCTGCCCATCACTACTGCGCACAGGCCAATGGCGATGCCCTCATGCAGTGTTCGGGTAGCGCCCAGCAGGGGTGTCAGGCTTACGGCCAGCAGGCAGAACCTATTCATGTGCTGCACCCTCCAGCAGTACGCTGCGCTGCTCATCGAAATAGCTCAGCGCCTCTTGCAGCGCGGTGATCACCGCCCGTGAGGTCACGGTCGCGCCGGCCAGTTGGTCAAAGTCACCCTGGTCTCGCTTCAGCGCCCAATGGTCGCCCTGATGGCGGTTGTCGAATTGCCCCAGCCAGTGCAACTGCGGGTCGCCCAGGCGTGCGCCCAGACCGGGGCTTTCCTGTTGCTCCATGACCTGGCTGCCGATCAGGCGGCCGTCCGTGGCGATGGCCACGCTCAGTACGATTGGCCCGGCATAACCTTGAGTTTGAGTGACCAGGACGATCGCGCTTGGTTTGCCCGCCATCGTGGCACGGTAAGCCGCGAGGATGCGGCTGTTGGGCCGCTGCGCCTCGGGCTTCGCGAGCGGGCTGTCCAACGGTTGGTTGTCATAACTTCCCTCGGGCAGCACGGCCAGCCGTTGACGGCTTTGCAGTTGCTTCTCGGCACCGGTGATGGCTGGGCCGGTCAAGTGCCGCCATGCCAGCGTGGCAGACACTGCCAATACCCCAATCAGCACCAGCAAGCTCACATCATGCGTCAGGCGTTTCATCGGGCGGCCTGTTGGGGCTGTGCCGTAAGGCGTTCAAGCGTGGGTACCATGAGGTTCATCAGCAGGACGGCGAACGCGGTGCCATCCGGGTAGCTGCCCCAGGTGCGAATCAGGTAGATGAGTAGGCCGGCACCCAGGCCGAAGTACAGCCTGGCCCGTTCGTTCCTGGGCCCCGACACCGGCTCGGTGGCGATGAAAAAGGCTGCCAGCATGGTCGAGCCGGAGAACAGGTGCAGCAAGGGCGAGCCGTTGGAGTCCGACCCAGAGCCGTTCCAGCTCAGCAGGCTGAAAACGAACAGCGCTGTCAGCAGGCCCAGTGGTGCATGCCAGCTGATCACGTTGCGCTGCAATAGGAACAGGCCGCCGAGCAGGAATGCCAGGTTGACCCATTCGCTGCCGCGCCCGCCGATGTTACCGAAGCCTGGATGGCTGGCAAACAGCTCCTCGATGGTCAGGCTGCGGTTGTGGCGCAGGCCGTCGAGCAACGTCGGCCGGGCCCAGGCGTCGATCTGTTCGCCTCCGGTGAATACCTGCTGCAAACTCTCGAGCAGGCCTGGGGGTTGCCCCGGCCAATGGTTCATCTGCAACGGGAAGCTCAGCAGCACGAAGGCATAACCGACCATGGCCGGGTTGAACGGGTTGCGTCCGACGCCGCCAAAAGCCTGTTTACCGAAACCGATGGCAACGCTTGCCGCGACCACCGGCAACCACCACGGGGCCTGGGTGGGCAGGGCGGCCGCCAGCAGCACGGCGGTTACCAGTGCGCTGCCGTCGCCTAGCGCTGTGCTCAGCGTTTGGCCGCGCAACGCCAGCAGCACAGCTTCGCACAGCAATGCGGCGGTGGCACTTAGCAACAGGTTCAGCAGCATGCCCCAGCCATGCAACCACAACAACGCCAGCAGTCCAGGCAAACAGGCCAGCAGGACCAGGCCCATACTGGTGCGCAGTCGCGGATCGGGCTGGCTGATCATTGTCCGAACATGCCGTTAAAGCCGGAAAATGCCATGGCCATCACCCCGGCGCCGATCAACTCGAGTGGCAGGCCGCGCAGTGCGCCGGGGATATCGGCATGGGCACTGCGCGGGCGCAAATCGGCGAACAACACCAGTGCCAGCCAGAAGCCGCCGCCCGCCAGTAAACCTTGCAGCAGCGTCGAGGGCCAGGTGCTGTCATCGCCTGCCTGCTGCAGGGCGAGCCCCAGCACTGTGGCATTGCTCGACAGCAGCGCTGGCAACCCGACTACGGGCCAGCCCGGGCGCCACTTGGCCAGCAGCCAAGGCAAGCCCCAGGCGAGCAGTGCCAGCCAGGGCAATAACAGGAACAGGGCAAGGTCGGGGATGTGCAGCGGGGCAAGTACCCCCCGCATCAGCAATTGTGCGCCGATCGTGCCCAAGGCAATGCACACAGCGCAGGTCAGGCCATGCACATGCAGGTTCAGCCGGGGGATTGGCTGCTGCAACAGGCACAGGTGATTGACCAGCGCGGCGCCGATCAGGACCAGAAGGTAATCGCTCATGAGATGACGATAGCCGGGAATGCGGGTGATTGTCCGGTAATCAAGGCGCAGAAGAAACTGCCCCGGCACGAGGGCCGGGGCAGGGGGTGTTACTTGATACGCTGGCCTGGCTTGGCGCCGCTGTCCGGGCTCAGCAGGTAGATTTCTTCACCGCCAGGGCCGGCTGCCATGACCATGCCCTCGGATACGCCAAAACGCATTTTCCGGGGCTTGAGGTTGGCGACCATCATGGTCAGGCGGCCTTCCAGTTTGGACGGGTCGGGGTAGGCCGACTTGATGCCGGAGAACACGTTGCGGTGCTCGTCACCGATGTCCAGGGTGAGTTGCAGCAGTTTGTCGGCACCCGGTACGGCTTCGGCTTTGACGATCAGCGCCACGCGCAGGTCGACGGCAGCGAAGGTGTCGAACTCGATTTCTGCCGACAGCGGATCCTTGGTCAGCTCGCCGTTGCCGGCCGGGGCCTTGGCTTCGGCTGCCAGCAGGTCTTCCTTGCTGGCGGCGACCATGGCTTCGACCTTGGCCGGTTCGATGCGGCTCATCAGGGCCTTGAACGGGTTCAGTTTATGGTTTTCCAGGCGCGACAGGTGGTCGTTCCAGGCCAGCGGGGCAACGTTGAGGAAAGCCTCGGCGTCTGCTGCCAGCACCGGCAGTACCGGCTTGAGGAAGATCACCAGCTGGCGGAACAGGTTGATGCCCTGGGCGCAAATGGCCTGCACTTCATCCTGTTTGCCTTCCTGCTTGGCCAGCGACCACGGTGCTTTGTCGGCGATCCAGGCGTTGGCGCGGTCGGCCAGTGCCATGATTTCACGCATGGCGCGGCCAAAGTCACGGCCTTCATAGGCTTCAGCGATGGACGGAGCGGCAGCCAGGAAGGCTTCGGTCAGCTCAGGCGCGGCATCACCGCTTACCATCACGCCTTCGTTGCCTTTGTGGATGAAGCCGGCGCAGCGGCTGGCAATGTTCACGACCTTGCCCACCAGGTCGGAGTTGACCTTCTGCACGAAGTCTTCCAGGTTCAGGTCCAGGTCGTCGACGCCACGCCCCAGCTTGGCTGCGTAGTAGTAACGCAGGTATTCCGGCTGCAGGTGATCGAGGTAGGTGCGGGCCTTGATGAAGGTGCCGCGCGATTTGGACATCTTCGCGCCGTTGACGGTCAGGTAGCCATGCACGTTGACGGCAGTCGGCTTGCGGAAGCCGGCACCTTCGAGCATGGCTGGCCAGAACAGGGCGTGGAAGTTGACGATGTCCTTGCCGATGAAGTGGTACAGCTCGGCCTTGGAGCCTTCGTTCCAGAACGCATCGAAGTCCAGTTCCGGGCGGCGTGCGCAGAGGTTTTTGAAGCTGGCCATGTAGCCGATTGGCGCGTCCAGCCACACGTAGAAGTATTTACCCGGTTCACCCGGGATTTCGAAACCGAAGTACGGCGCATCGCGGGAGATGTCCCACTCCTGCAAGCCGGAGTCCAGCCATTCGGCCAGTTTGTTGGCTACCGCGTCCTGCAGGGTGCCGCTGCGGGTCCACTGCTGCAGCATGGCCTGGAAGTCTGGCAGCTTGAAGAAGAAGTGCTGGGAGTCACGCAGCACCGGGGTAGCGCCGGAGATCGCCGACTTGGGGTTCTTCAGCTCGGTAGGCGCGTAGGTGGCACCGCATTTTTCGCAGTTGTCGCCGTACTGGTCTTCCGCCGCGCACTTGGGGCAGGTGCCCTTGATGAACCGGTCGGCCAGGAACATGCCCTTTTCCGGGTCGAAGTACTGGGTCACCGAACGGGTGGCGATGTGCCCGGCTTCACGCAGGCGCGTGTAGATCAGGCCCGACAGCTCGCGGTTCTCTTCGCTGTGGGTAGAGTGGAAGTTGTCGAAATCCACCAGGAAGTCGGCGAAGTCGCTGCTGTGCTCGGCCTGAACGTTGGCGATCAGTTGCTCCGGGGTGATGCCTTCCTTTTCGGCGCGCAGCATGATGGCCGAGCCGTGGGCGTCGTCGGCGCAGACATAGATGCACTGGTTGCCACGCATTTTCTGGAAGCGGACCCACATGTCTGTCTGGATGTACTCGAGCATATGGCCTAGATGGATGGATCCATTGGCATAGGGCAGGGCGCTGGTGACGAGAATCTGACGTGGCTCGGACATGGTGGCTCGGCTACTTATCTGGCGACGGGGTAAAAATTAAGGATGATCGGCCACTATAAAGGGCTGGCGAAGATATTTCACCCCGCATGCGCATCTACTGACGATTGACGGGTTAGGATAGGCGCCTGTTTTACATTCAGTTTGCCAATGGGAGTCTCCATGAGTGCCGTCACCCGTGCCGCCGTCGAAGGCGTGCTTCGCCAGTACACCGACCCCTACCTGAACCAGGATCCGGTCAGCGCCGGTTGCGTGCGCGCCATCGACATCCAGGGCGGGCAGGTCAGCGTGCAATTGCAGCTGGGCTATGCCGCCGGTTTGTTCAAGAACGGTTGGGCCCAGGTGTTGCAGACGGCCATCGGCAACCTTGAGGGTGTCAGCAGCGCCCAGGTATCGATCGACTGCGTGGTCGCCGCTCACAAGGCCCAGGCCCAGGTGCCGGCCATGGCCAACGTTAAGAACATCATCGCCGTGGCCTCGGGCAAGGGCGGTGTGGGCAAGTCGACCACTGCGGCCAACCTGGCACTCGCGCTGGCCCGCGAAGGCGCGCGGGTGGGTATTCTCGATGCCGATATCTACGGCCCTAGCCAAGGCGTGATGTTCGGTATTGCCGAAGGCACCCGTCCGCAGATTCGCGAGCAAAAGTGGTTCGTGCCGATCAAGGCCCATGGCGTGGAGGTCATGTCCATGGCCTTCCTCACCGACGACAACACACCGATGGTCTGGCGAGGCCCGATGGTTTCCGGTGCGCTGCTGCAACTGGTCACCCAGACCGCCTGGGATGACCTGGACTACCTGGTGATCGACATGCCGCCGGGTACTGGCGACATTCAGCTGACCTTGGCGCAGAAAGTGCCGGTGGCGGGCTCGGTGATCGTCACCACGCCGCAGGACCTGGCGTTGCTGGATGCCAAGAAGGGTGTGGAGATGTTCCGCAAGGTCAACATCCCTGTGCTGGGTGTGGTTGAGAACATGGCCGTACATATCTGTTCGAATTGCGGCCATGCCGAACATCTGTTCGGTGAAGGCGGTGGTGAGAAGCTGGCCAGCCAGTATGGCGTTGACCTGCTGGCGTCGTTGCCATTGTCGATGTTGATCCGCGAACAGGCCGACAGCGGCAAGCCGACGGCGATAGCCGAGCCGGAAAGCCAGATTGCCATGGTCTATCAGGAACTGGCCCGCCAGGTAGGCGCGCGGATTGTGCTGCAAGAGGCGGCGGCGCCGGCGATGCCGAGCATTACCATCAGCGAAGACTGACCGCAGACCAAGTCACCTGCATCGCGGGCTTGCCCGCGAACAGGCGACTCGGTCTTTCAGGGAGGCATAAAAAAACCCGCCAGAAGGCGGGTTTTTTTGAAAGCCAGGAAGCTAGATCGACTTAGGCGATCTGAACTTCTTCAGCCTGCATGCCTTTCTGGCCGCGGGTAGCGACGAAAGTAACAGCCTGGCCTTCTTTCAGGGTTTTGAAGCCGTCAGCTTGGATGGCTTTGAAGTGCACGAACAGGTCGTCGCCCGACTGAGGGGTGATGAAGCCGTAGCCTTTCTCATCGTTGAACCACTTAACAACACCGGATTGACGGTTGGACATTTTTCTGTCTCCTTGGACAATTTGATAACGGTCAGGAAAAACCCTGCCCGGGACTGAGCGCAAAGAGAGCAGAAAATTCAGCGATGGGCCGATCAGGATCGTGCATCAAACTAGAGATTCTCGGTGTCACGTGCAGCACAGTGGCGCCACCTTACCCCACTTTCCGCAACCTGCCAATGGTCAGAAGGCGCTTTACGCAAATTCGGATCGACGGCGGCTGAAGCCCCCGCCCGGCGCGGGATGAGGCATAGAACTTTAACCTGGGCGCCGGGACCGGTAAGATGCGCGTCACGATTTTCACCACGCAACTCTTCAGGACACCCCCGCCATGAGCATCAAATCGGACAAGTGGATTCGCCGCATGGCGCAGGAACACGGCATGATCGAACCGTTCGTCGAGCGCCAGGTGCGCGGCGAACAAGACAGCCGGGTGATCTCCTTTGGCGTCTCCAGCTATGGCTACGACGTACGCTGCGCCGACGAATTCAAGGTGTTCACCAACATCAACTCGGCTACCGTCGACCCGAAAAACTTCGATGCCGGCAGCTTCGTCGACATCAAGAGCGACGTGTGTATCATCCCGCCAAACTCTTTCGCCCTGGCCCGCACCGTCGAATACTTCCGCATTCCGCGTGACGTGCTGACCATTTGCCTGGGCAAGAGCACCTACGCACGTTGCGGCATCATCGTCAACGTCACCCCGCTGGAGCCCGAGTGGGAAGGCCACGTGACGCTGGAGTTCTCCAACACCACCACGCTGCCGGCGAAGATCTACGCCAACGAAGGCGTGGCGCAGATGCTGTTCTTGCAGTCTGACGAAGAGTGCGAAGTGTCCTACAAGGACCGGGGCGGCAAATACCAGGGCCAGCGCGGCGTCACCCTGCCGCGCACCTGAGCCGACAAGCGCGGGGAATTACCCGCGTCTTTGGCACTCCAACGATGTAATGCCGGTGCGTATGATGTGCATCGGCTTTCGTCAGGAGCAGCCAATGAAACTCCATCCCGCAATCAGTGCCAAGCTGGCAGGCCTGCAGCCCAACCACGTGGGGTTGTTGCCCTGGTCATTGCTGGCGCACCCGCTGCCCATGCAGGCGGGGGGCGTGCCCCATCAGCCTGACCCCGATACCCCGCAGCCACCAGAGCCTGGCGAGAGGCCACCCATGGAGCCGGGCGAGCCGACCTTACCGGATGAGCCGCCGCCAGCACCTGTCGCCTGAACGCCGTTACAGCGGCCAGACGCGCCCTGCGCCAGCCAGGTATACCCGGCTGGTGCCGGATGGTGCGATCTTCCAGCCACCGGTGAACTCTCCGAAAGCCGGCAGCAGGCTGACGTGAGCGTCGATCAGGAAGCATGGCAGTCGCAGGCGCTGGCGAGCCGTGCCGCGCAGCACAAAAACCGGGTGCACATGGCCGGCCAGCACTGGGTAAGCCGGGTGAGGCGTTGGTTCGTGTTGTAGCGCGAAAGGTTCCAGTATCCAAGGCTCATCCTTGACTTCAATGCGAAGCGATGCAGGTGGATCGCCGGCGTTGCGATCATGATTGCCGCGTATCAGCACAATATTCAGGTGCGCGTGGCGCTGCCGCCACGCATGCAGCCTGGCCAGCGTTGCAGGCGCCCGGGCAGTACGTGCATGGAGGAAATCCCCGAGAACGATCAACTGGTCGCAGTCATGGACTGCCAGCAAGGCATCCAGCCGGGCGAGCGTCGCGTCTGTGGTACCACGCGGTACAGGTTGGTGCAGGGCACGATAGCTGGCAGCCTTGCCGATGTGTACGTCGGCCACCAGCAATGCTCGGCGCCTGGGCCAATAGATGGCCTTGTCGGCAAGCAGCCAGAGCACCTGGCCTGCGTGTTCGATGGGCTGGTCACTCATGCCTTACCTGCCGCTTGTTCCAGTTCTGCAACCATTCGCGCAATCCGGTCTGCAAGCTTCTCGGTGCTCAGCGTCTCGCGCATGCCCTCTACCAGTAAAGCGAACGCCAGCGGCCCCGGTCGCTTCAATACCTGCAGGTCCAGCTTCAGGCTGGCCATTTTCAGCAATTGCCGACGCAGCCGCTCGATCTCCAGCTCCTCGCCCAGCACTTCGTCCCGTGCCTGGCCGAGTAGCAGGTTACCGGCGTCATGCTTGCGAAACACTTCATAGAACAGCCCGCTGGATGCCTGGATCTGTCGAGTGCTCTTCTGTGCCGCCGGGTAGCCGCCAAACACCAGCCCGGCAATCTGGGCAATTTCGCGAAAACGCCGCAGTGCCATTTCCCCTGCATTCAGGCTGGCCAGCACATCTTCCAGCAAGTGCTCGGTACCCAGCGCCTTTGGCAGGTGCGTTATCCAGTCCACCGGCGCAGGGCTGAGCAGTTCGAACCCGTAGTCGTTGACGGCAATCGATACCGACAGCGGTTGTACGCGGCTGACCCGCCAGGCAATCAGGTTGGCCAGGCCCAGGTTGGCCAGGCGCCCGGCAAAGGGGTACAAGAACACGTGCCAGCCCTGGCGGGACTTGAAGGTCTCGGCCAGCAGCGTGCCGGTGGTTGGCAACGCCGACCACTGTGCCTGCAACGCCAGCAGCGGGCGCACGGTTCGCATCTCCGGGCCGTCAAAGCGGCCATGGGCCGCAGAATCGAGTTGCTCGACCAGCGCGTCGGCCAGTTCGCTCGATAGCGGCATGCGCCCACCGTTCCAGCGTGCCACCGCAGCCTTGCGCGCGGTGCTGCGGCGCACATAGGCGGTCATGTTTTCCACGCGTACCAGTTCCAGCACCCGCCCGGCAAACACTAGCGTGTCGCCGGGACGCAGGCGGGCGATGAACGCTTCTTCGACACTGCCCAGCGTCTTGCCCCCGCCGCCCTTGCTCCAGTATTTCAGTTGCAGGTTGGCGTCGCTGACGATGGTGCCGATGCTCATGCGGTGGCGCCGTGCCAGGCGTTCACTGGCAACCCGGTAAACGCCGTCGGGCCGGGGCTCGACGCGCTGGTAATCCGGGTAGGCGGAAAGTGAACTGCCACCGTGGCAGACGAAGTCCAGCGCCCACTGCCACTGGCTGTCGCGCAACGCGCGGAAGGCCCAGGTGCTGCGCACTTCGGCCAGTAGCTGCTTGGGGCGAAAACCACTGCCCAAGGCCATGCTGACCAAGTGCTGCACCAGCACGTCCATGCACAGTTGCGGCGAGCAGCGGACTTCGATGTGCCCGGCTATCAGTGCCTGTCGGGCTGCAGCTGCCTCCACCAGTTCCAGGCTGTGGGTAGGCACCAGGGTGATCCGCGAGCGCCGCCCCGGTGCGTGCCCGGAGCGCCCGGCGCGTTGCATCAGGCGGGCGATGCCTTTGGCCGAGCCGATTTGCAACACCCGTTCCACGGGTAGAAAGTCCACGCCAAGGTCAAGGCTGGACGTGCAGATCACCGCTTTCAGGCTGCCCTGTTTGAGGCTACGTTCCACCCAGTCGCGGGTATCGCGGGCCAGCGAGGCATGGTGCAGGGCAATCAGTCCGGCCCAGTCAGGGCGGGCTTCAAGCAGGGCCTGGTACCAGAGCTCGGCTTGGGCGCGCGTGTTGGTGAACACCAGGCAACTGGCACTGGCCTCGATTTCCTGGCTGACCTGGTCGAGCATCTTCAGGCCCATGTGCCCGGCCCAAGGGAAGCGTTCGATCGCTGTTGGCAGCAGGGTATCGACTTGCAGCGCCTTGTCCTGTCGGCCCTGTACCAGCAGGCCGCCTTGCGGCAGCAGAACGTCCAGCGCATGTTGCAGGTTGCCCAGGGTGGCGGAGAGGCCCCAGGTCGGCAGGCCTGGATGCCAGTGGCGCAGGTGGGCCAGGGCCAACTGCAGTTGTACCCCGCGCTTGTTACCCAGCAGTTCGTGCCATTCATCCACCACCACCAGCCGCAGGGTGGCGAAATCTTCGCGGGCCTGTGCGCGCGTCAGCAGCAGCGTCAGGCTCTCGGGTGTGGTGACCAGCACACTTGGCAGGCGCCGAGCTTGTCGGGCTCGTTCTGCGCTGCCTGTGTCACCGCTGCGTACCCCAACGCTCCACGGCAGCGCCAGTTCATCCACGGGCACCTGCAGGGCGCGTGCGGTGTCGGCGGCCAAGGCACGCATGGGCGTCACCCACACCACCTGCAATGGCACCGGTTGGCTGCCTTGGGGCTGGGTCTTGAACGCACGAAGCGCGGCGAGCCACACGGCGTAGGTCTTGCCGGCCCCGGTACTGGCGTGCAGCAGGCCGGACTCGCCGCGCGCCACAGCCGCCCAAACGCGGCGCTGGAAAGCGAATGGCTTCCAGCCACGCCTGGCAAACCAGGCATTGGCAAGGTCGGTGGCGGGCATGAGGCAAGTGGTCCTTTGAAGACTGTGCTTCTACAGACCGCCCGCCAGGTGCAATGGTTTTACCGAATCAGTTGCTCAGCAGGTAGCCACTGCGACATACCTGCTCGCCAGCAACATGGGCGATGACCATGCCAGAAGTGGCCATGCGCCTTACGCTGCGGGCATACAGCAGGCCCGGTTGGCTGTTGCGCACAGCCGTTACCCGGTCACTGAGCGGGTCGATGACTTCGGCAATCAAGTGCCCAGCTTCCAGGTGCTGTCCGGGTATGGCGTGATACACCAGCAAGCCGCCCAGCGGCGTCACTACCGGTTCGACAGCAGCCAGCGGCGTGGCCGGGCTGGGCAAGGGCGGCAGGGCAGGGCTGGCGCCTTCGATAACGCCTGCGTGGGTAAGGAAGTCGAGTATCGCCTGGCAGTCTTTGCTGGCCAGGTCATGGCTGACATCGGCCTGGCCGCGCAGTTCGACAGTGACCGAGCAGCAGCCCAGCGGGATCGGGAAGCGCTTGCCGAAGCGTTGCTGCAACTGCCACCAGACCAGGCTGAAACATTCGTCGAACGACTGCCCGCCCGAGTCGGTGGCCAGCAGGCTGGCCTGGGCGCCCAGGTAGCGGGCCAGCGGCTCGATATGTGGCCAGGCATCGGGTGTGGTGTACAGGTGTTCAACGGCTTCGAAGTCGCAGTGCAGGTCCAGCACCATGTCGGCATCGCAGGCCAGGCGCTGCAGGATCAGGCGCTGGGCTTGCAGCGGTGTGCGGGCCGGGTGCGCGTCCAGCCCACGCCGCAGGTATTCGCGGATCAGCTCGACGTTGTGCGCCGGGTTCTGGGTCAGGTGCTCTTCGATCTGGTCGCCGATGCTGTCCGACAGGTCGACGAAGTTGCGGTTGAAGTTCTCGCCACTTTGCAGTTCGAAGCGCCCCAGCGGCGCATCCAGCAGCACTTGCTCCAGGCCGACCGGGTTGGCCACCGGCACCAGGATGATCTCGCGCTGCAGGCGGCCTTGTTCTTCCAGCGCTATCAGGCGGCGCTTGAGGTGCCATGCCACCAGCATGCCGGGCAGTTCGTCGGCATGCAGGGAGGCCTGGATATAGACTTTGCCGCCACTGCGAGGGCCGAAGTGGAAGCTGTGCAACTGGCGGGTGATGCCCGGAACGGGAGAGAGCAGGTCGTGGGTTGAATGGTGCATGGTGGTCCTGGATGCGTGGCGAATACGGTCTGCGACACAGGTCGGCACACTGATAGAAGCATAGTTTTTAGCGTTGCGCCTCACTGGGGTCGCGACCTTTCAGGCCAGCAGTGCCTGCAAGGTGGCCAGGTCATCCGCCTCTTCCACCGGCTTGTCCAGCCGCCAGCGCAGCATGCGCGGAAAGCGCACGGCAATACCGCTCTTGTGGCGCCTGGACAAGGCAATGCCTTCGAATCCCAGTTCGAACACCAGCGTAGGCGTTACGCTGCGTACCGGGCCGAAGGTTTCCACCGTGGTCTTGCGGATGATGGCATCGACCTTGCGCATTTCTTCGTCACTGAGCCCCGAATAGGCCTTGGCAAAGGGTACCAATGCTCGCTCCGGGGTGCCGGCCGGTGCGTCCCACACGGCGAAGGTGTAGTCGCTGTACAGGCTTGCACGCCGGCCGTGGCCGCGTTGGGCATAGATCAGCACGGCATCGACGCTGAACGGGTCGATCTTCCACTTCCACCAGGTACCCATATCTTTGGTGCGCCCCACACCGTAAAGGGCCTCGCGCTGCTTGAGCATCAGGCCCTCGACACCCAGGCTGCGCGACTGTTCGCGCTGGTGGGCAAGGTTGGCCCAGTCCGGGCCTGTCAGCAGCGGCGACAGCAGCACGGGGGCAAGCGGGTACGCATCGACCAAGCGTTCCAGTTGGCTGCGGCGCTCGTGCTGCGGCCGGTTGCGCCAGTCTTCGCCTTGCCACTCCAGCAGGTCGTAGGCCTGCAACACCACCGGTGCGTCGGTCAGCAATTTCTTGCCCAGCGTTTTGCGCCCCAGGCGCTGCTGTAGCAGGGAAAAAGGCTGCACGGCCAGTTCAGCCTCTGTAGCACCTGGTTTCCAGACCAGAATCTCGCCGTCGAGCACCACGCCATCGGGTAGCGTCTGCGCCAGGCTGTGCAGTTCGGGGAAGCGCTCGGTCACCAGCTCTTCGCCGCGCGACCACACCCACAGCTGGCCCTCGGCTTGACCACCTGGGCGCGAATGCCGTCCCACTTCCACTCGATTTGCCAGTTGCTTGGCGGCCCGAGCAAAGTATCGAACTGGTCGGTAGAGGCTTGTAGCGGGTGGGCCAGGAAGAATGGGTAGGGCTGGCCGCCACGCTGGCGATGCTCATCGGCGGACTCCGGGGCGATCAGCTTCTGGTAGCTGGCTGCGGTAGGGCGATGGCCAATATCGGTGTAACCGACCAGGCGTTGGGCCACGCGCTTGGCGTCCAGCCCGGCCAGTTGCGCCAAGGCGCGGGTGACAAGCAACTTCGATACGCCCACGCGAAAACTGCCGGTGATCAGCTTCAGGCACAGCATCAGGCTGGGGCGATCCAGCTGCGCCCAGAGCGGCTGCAGGCGCTGCTGAACCTGCTCAGGCGGTAGCCCGCGCAGGGGCAGCAAATGCTGCTCCACCCAGATGGCAAGGCCTTCATCGCTGCCATCGGCGTGTATGGGTAGCAATAGCGAAATGGTTTCGGCCAGGTCACCCACTGCCTGATAGCTTTCTTCGAAGAGCCAGTCTGGCAACCCGGCCTGAGCCGTTGCCTGTGCGCGCAACACGCGAGTGGGCACCAGCTGGCGCGGGCGCCCGCCGGCCAGAAAGTACACGGCCCAGGCGGCATCCTCGGCGGGGGCATTGGCGAAATAGTCGCGCAGTGCCTCAAGCTTGGCGTTGCTGGACGTGGTCGCATCCAGGCGCAGGTACAACGTGGCGAAGGCTTTCATGGTGTGGGTTCGGCAGTGACGACGTCGTCTTCGTCGCCGTATTCGGTGGCGAAGGCGCGGGCATCGAGGCCTTGTTCGTTGAGGTAGCGCACCAGCACGTTGACCGAGCCGTGGGTGACCATCACCCGATCGGCGCCGGTCTGGCCGATTGCCCACAGCAGGCCGGGCCAGTCGGCATGGTCCGAGAGGACGAAGCCCCGGTCGACACCGCGCCGCCGGCGGGTGCCGCGCAACAGCATCCAGCCACTGGCGAAGGCATCGCTGTACTCGCCGAAGCGGCGCATCCAGCTACTGCCGCTGGCTGACGGGGGCGCCAGGACCAGCGCTTGGCGCAGCAGTGGGTCGTTGCGCGGTATATCGCCGGCGTAGAGGGTTTTCGGCAGGTGGATACCGGCGTCCCGGTACACGCGGTTGAGCGGCTCGACGGCGCCGTGCACGAGGATCGGGCCGATGCTGGCGTCCAGCCCATGCAAGATCCGCTGGGCCTTGCCGAAGGCATAGCAGAACAGCACGCTGGCCTTGCCCTGTGTGCTGTTGGCCCGCCACCAGGCATTGATGTCGGCGAACACCTCAGCCTGGCTGGGCCAGCGATAAATGGGCAGGCCGAACGTCGATTCGGTGATGAAGGTGTGGCACGGCACGGGTTCGAAGGGCGTACAGGTGCCATCGGGCTCCACCTTGTAGTCACCGGACGCGACCCAGACTTCACCCTGGTACTCCAGGCGCACCTGTGCCGAACCCAGCACGTGTCCGGCCGGGTGCAGGCTCAGGGTCACCCCATGGTGAAGCAGGCGCTCACCGTAGGGCAGGGTCTGTAAATCGATGCCCTGGCCCAACCGGCTACGCAGAATGCCAGCACCGGGGCTGGCGGTCAGATAATGGCCATTGCCGGTCCGTGCATGGTCACCGTGGCCATGGGTGATCACGGCGCGGTCCACGGGCCGCCAAGGGTCGATGTAGAAATCACCGGGCGGGCAGTAGAGGCCTTCGGGGCGGGCGATGACAAGGTCCATGGCGCGGGCGCTGGTTTGGAGTTACCAGTTAGGAGCCATGCCGGAGAAAGGAAGTTCGACTGGAAATGGCTGGGGCTGCAATGCAGCCCCAAAACAGGCGATGCCCGTTATTTGCCAGGCACCAGCGTGAGTCGTTGGTTGCCATACGCCCGCCCGAAGTTCTGCTGCTGCAGCGGCAGGCTCATGAACCGGCCTTTGAACCAGGCATCCAGCCCGTCGCTGTAGTGCGCGCTTGCCGGGTTACCGGACTGGCCGCTGCTGGTCAGCACCTGCAACGGTTCGGCCTGACCGAAGTCGACGATCATCCGCGCTGAGGCCGGCAGGCGGGTGTCGAAGTCGCTGCCCCAGGCGTATGGCGTCAGGGCGAGGGTGGTGAAGTCGCCACCTGCAGCCAGCGGTGAGCGGCTGATGGCTTCGCCCAGGCCATGGTAGGCCGGTGCTGGCCAGCGGTACTGGTGCAGCTTGCCCCATTGCCAGGCGCGGCGGTCGGCGCCCAGTTGCGCGATCCCGGCGTCCATTGCTCCCGCCAGGCTGCGGGCGAGAATGGCAGGCTTGTCTTCTTTTTGTGGGGTGTTGCGGTCATCCCAGAACGGGCTGTCGTCGCGGCCCAGCAGGTGATCGGCCTGGGCCGAGAACGACAAGCGGGCATTGCTGACGAACGCCTGCCAGGCAGGGCCGGATTCCGGGCCCAGGTCGTCGAGGAAGGTCTGCCGCGTTACCTCCTGCAAGAACAGCTCGTACAGCGCGGCATCCGCTGACACCGGGCTCAGCCGGCCATCGAAGGCCTTGAGCCGGGCCAGCGTGTCGCGGGCCTTGTCGCGTTGGGCGGCAGGCAGGGCGTCGATCGCCTGCTTCAGTGGCTGGGCCATGCCGGGGGCGTCGAACATCTGCTTGAGCTTTTCGGCCAGCAGGGTTACCTGGTCGTTCTGCAGGGCCATCAGGCTGCGGCTGTCGTGGCGGCCATTGCCGGCCAACTGGGCCAGGCGTTCGGCGCGTTCGGGGTAGTACCAGGTGCTGGACAGCTGCATGCCGTAGCCACGCGGCAGACTGCGCTGGTTGGCGTGGCCGATCCAGCCAGCAGGCGGGTCCTGGTCATACGGGTGCAGCATCGGGTCGGCATAGCCGTCCCAGTCGTAGCGCCCGTCCCAGCCCGGCGAGGGCAGCAGGCCCTGGCCTTCGCGGCGGTTGGGGTAGTGGCCACTGACTTGCCAGCCGATGTGTTCCGGCTCGGCGAAGACAAAGTTGAGAGCCGCGGCGGTCACTTCGCGGGTACTGTCGAAGGCGCGTTCCACGTTCCTGGCGCGGGTCAGGTCGAACAGTGCATCCAGGCTGCGGTCGCCCTTGAACTGCGGCAGGTTCAGCGCCAGGCCCAGGCTGGCGTTGTCTGGCTGGGCCAGCAGGGTGCCGTGGCGGGTGTCATACATCACCTCGCGCAGCGGGCGCTGGCCTCGGACGAAGAACGTTTCGCTACGGGCGCGGGCCGGCAGCCATTTGCCGTCGGCCAGGTAGCTCAGCTGGCTGCCTTGACGACGCAGTTGTTCCAGGAACAGGTCCTGGTTGTCGGCCATCACGGCGCTGCTGCTCCAGGCCAGTTTGCCGTTGTAACCGGCCAGCACGATCGGCAAACCCGGCAACGACAGGCCGGCAACCTGGTACTTGCCGGTGTGAATCTGTACCGGGCTCAGGGCCCAGGTAGCGCGGCTGTCGCTGGCCAGCAGGCTCTTGCCGCTGCGGCTGCGCTGCGGGGCCAGGGCCAGGTTGGCCGAGCCCGGGCTGCCGAGCAGGTCAAGGTCGGCCAGTTTCTGGCTGGCGGCCGCCAGCGCTGGCAGGCCCGGCAGCTGGCTGGCCAGGTTCAGGCCCTTGAGCTTGTCCACCTCGCCTTCGGCCAATGGCTCGTCCGGGGCGCCAGGCAGCAGCCAGGCCAGTTTGTCGCTGCCGGCTTTCTGCGCCAGGGTCAGGGCACTCAATTCTTCCTGCAGGTTCACCGATTGGCTGAACGCATACAGGTTGAAGATCAGTGCCGAGTCTTCGGGCTTCCAGTATTCCGGGCGATAGCCACTGCTGGCTAGGCCGGCCGGCAGCTTGTCGCGGTAGCGGAACAGGTAGGCGTTGACCCCGCGTGCGTACACTTCGAAAAAGCGCTTGAGCCGTGGCGAGGCGTCGGCGTACTGCTGGGCGGCGCTTTGCTTGAGGTTGGCCGCGCGCATCAGGCGGTCGATGTCCAGCGCTTCGCTGCCGGCCAGTTCGGCCAGACGGCCTTGGGCCAGCAGGCGCATGGCGACCATCTGCTCGATGCGGTCACCGGCATGCACATAGCCCAGGCTGAACAGCGCATCATGGAAGCTGCTGCTTTCGATCAGTGGCGCACCCATGGCATTGCGGCGTACTGAAACATTCTGCGCCAGGCCCTTGAGCGGCTGCACGCCACTGGTCGGTGGCACGCTGTCCTGGTAGCCGCCCGTCTGGCAGCCGGCCAGCCCGAGCATGCCGAGCAGCGTGGCAGCGGTTGCGAACCGCGGGCGGAAGGGAGGAAAGGCGGGGGCGGCCATGACAAGGGCTCCTGCAAGGCGTGGCGGGTTTCGAAAGGCGCTAAGGTAGTAAGCGCGCAGGCGCCATGCAAGGTCCCAGGTCGGTTTATTTGCCAGCGCTGCCTCAAACGTTGAAGTGGTCTGCCAACGTCTCGGAAAAGTGCGTGCAATTGATGCGCGCATAGCGCCGGTAGTCACGGGTGACGGCGAACGCAGAACCTGGCATCAGCAGGATCTTGTTTTGTTCCAGTTTGCGCACCAGGGGTTGCAGGTCTGGCAGGTCCGGGTGGTAGACCCAGAGGAACATCCCCCCTTGCGGTGCGATTTCAAACTGCCAACCTCGCTCGATCAGAAGCCGCTGGGTCTGGACCTGCTGCCTGATCAGGCGCTGCTGCACATCATTCATGTGCCGGGCATAGGTGCCATCCGACAATATGGTGTTGACGAAGCGTTCGCAAAACGCCGGGACGGCAACACAGGTCAGCAGTTTCAGGCGTGTCAGCGGTTCGATCAGGTCGTGTGAGCAGGCGATGAAACCCACGCGTAGCGATGCGGACAGGCATTTGGAGAAACTGCCGATGTAGATAACCCGGTCAAGGTTGTCCAGCTCGGCAAAGGTCTGGCGTACGGCCGGGCTGAAGTCGCCATACACATCGTCCTCGACCACGAAGAACTCGTGCTCTACCGCCAGGCGCAGGACACTGAAGGCGTTGTGCGGGCTGATGTTGCTGCCGGTCGGGTTGTGGAAGGTGCTGTTGCAGAAAAATGCCTTGACCTTGTGCCTGGCCAGGTAGGTTTTCATCTCTTCCACGTCTGGCCCGTCCTGGGTTCGCCGTATGCCGACAACGTGCCCGCCCGCCAGCTGGATCAGCTTGATCAGGTTGCCGTTACCCGGCTCGTCGACGAAAACGTGGTCGCCTGGCTTGATCAGCAGCCGCGCAACCAGGTCAAGGCCTTGTGTGGCGCCCAGCGTGGTCAGCAACTGGTTGGGGCGGACATCGACACGGGTCAGCCGTTTCATGTGTACGCACAGCTGTTTGCGCATGGGCAGGTAGCCCTGGATGTCGCCGTATTCGGCCAGCGAGCTTTGCTCCAGCCGCGCCGTGCGGCGAATGGCCTTGGCCAGCAGCTCGGTGTCACGCCAGGCGGGGGGGAGCCAGCCGCTGCCCAGCTTGGTGTAGTGCTGTCCGCCTTGCAGCAGCTTGAAGAGCGGGTCGCCCGCCATGCATTCGGGCTCGTGGATCGCACTGGTTTGCCGTGACCGGGTCGCGACGAAGTAGCCCCTGCCCGGCGAAGCGGTCAACACACCTTCGCTGACCAGCTGGGCGTAGGCCGAAACAACGTCGTGGTAGCTGAAGTCGACTGCAGCTGTCAGTTTGCGGATGGAGGGCATGCGCTGCCCGGGCAGCCACTCCCCTGCATCCAGGCGTTGTCTTAACTGGTGATGAAGGCTGCGGGTGTTCATGGCAGGTCTCAAACCGTTAGAAAAAAAGCCTAACAGTTAACGGAAATGCTTGTCGACTGTTCGTTTTCAACTGGCCAGTACATGCCACTATTCCCTGGTCGGAAGTGTTGGTTGCCCGCAAAGGCAGCACCTTAAGCGTCTGTTCAACCAGACAACTGGATATTGAGCCCATGCACTCTATGGATATGCAATCAGCCGTCATTGCCAGGCTACCTGTGCCTGATGAACCGGAAACATTCAAGGTTGTAAGGAACCTTGTTACATCGGCGCTATTGGAGTGTTGTTCAGTTGATGAATTCGAAGCGTTTAAAGAAACTTCGGTTATTCAGTGTGTCACCGAACAAGCCCATGCCGATTTGCAGGCCTTTGCCCTGAAAGATCCGGCAGCTGGCCGCGACCTGGTATTCATTGCAAGAACGTACACCTCTTATTCTGCCGTTCTGCATTATCGGCTCGCCCATTGGATCTACAACAATACCGCTGCTGCCTATGGTGCCGGCGGTCAATGCCTGGCGGCCATGATCTCCAGGCGCGGCAAAATGCTCTCCGGGGCGGAAATCCACTTCCGCAGCCGTATTGGCGCACGCTTCATCATTGATCACGGCATGGGCACCGTCATCGGCGAAACCTCGACCATTGGTGACGATTGCTACGTGCTGGGCGGCGTCACACTGGGCGCCCGCGGTATCAGCGGCAACCCTTCAAGCCCCAGGCACCCGACCTTGGGCAACCGGGTACAAATCGGCGCGTTCGCCAGTGTGCTGGGCGCTATCCACGTCGGTGACGGCGCATTTATCGGTCCGGGCTGCATTATTACCAAAGATGTTCCCGCGGCTGCCCGGGTACAGGTTAAAACATCATTGCAGGTGGTACTGGAACCATGAACGCTCTGAACTATGAAGTGTTACGCAATACCGAAAAGCTGTATTACAAAGACCAGTACCTGGCCGGCGTTGATACGCAAGTAACACGCGTGCACAGTGATGGCATTGAATTGCAGAGTACCGTGGCTTACCCGGAAGGCGGCGGCCAAGAAGCAGACTTCGGCACCATTGAATTACCGGTGGGAACTGCGCGCTTTGTCTGGGTGAAAAAACTGTATGGCAGCCCGATTCGCCTCGAAGGTTTCAAAGGCGGAAAACTGGGCGGCATCATTATTCACAGCCTGCACCCTGATGACCTGCACCTGCTGGATGACGTCACGCCAGGCATGCCGGCCCGCATCACCATCGATATTGAACGGCGCGAACGGCTGACGCTGTCTCACAGTGCCAGTCACTTTCTGTATGCCGCTGCGATCGGGCTGCGTGAAGAGCTGCAGCAATGGACCATCGGCTGCCACATCAAAGAGGATTCGGCACGTTTCGACTTCCTGGTCGAGGACGCTTTCACGGCCGAAGAGGTGGTTGAAATAGAACGGCGGGCCAACGAACTGATCGGCTTCGATGCACCCATCGAGCACTACGCGGTCGAGGGCCTGGAAGACGCACGTTTGTGGACCTACAACGGCATCGAAATTCCGTGCGGTGGCACACACCTCGATTCACCAGGGCGTATCGGGCGCCTGAGCGTCAGGCGCAAACGCCTGGGCAAAGGTAAGGAACGGCTGATCTGCGCGTTCCCCGATGCCGAAATCGACCTGTCCACCTACCACGGGCACGCACTATGAACAGCACGTTACCGCGGCGCACGTACCTGTATTTCACCGCACAGTCGATCAACCTGACCACAGCGGTCATGTCCGTGACCATGGCCGCCATTGTCGGCGCGGCGCTGGCGCCTGATGCCGCGTGGTCCACGGTGCCGTACGGGTTTCAGTTTCTGAGCCTGATGCTGGCAACCTACCCAGTCTCCAGGCTGATGAGCCGAATCGGCCGCAAGAAGGCTTTCATGCTGGGCGCAATTCCGTTGGCATTGTCGGGTGTCAGCGGCTTTCTGGCGGTGGAGCACCAGCATTTTGCAACGCTGGTACTTAGCCATTCTGCGTTGGGTGTGTATATCGCCTTCGCCAACTTCAACCGCTTCGCGGCCACCGACAATCTGTCTCAGGCCCTGAAGCCCAAAGCCCTTTCGCTGGTCGTGGCAGGGGGCGTCATCGCCGCGGTGGTCGGGCCGACGCTTACCGAGTGGCTGCGTGATGTTGGTGGCTATCCACTGTTTTCGTTGTGTTATGCCGCGTTTGTCGGCCTGGCGCTGCTGTCACTGCTGATTGCCCTTTGCCTGCCAGACGATGGCGGTGTGACCAGCACGGTCAACAGCGCCGCCCAGTCGGCCCGCCCACGCACCGAGCCGTTAAGCCCGAGCGTGGTGGTGGCCATGGGTGTTGCTGCACTGAGCTACGGGATCATGAACCTGCTGATGATCCAGGCCTCGATGCACATGAAACACATGCACGAGGACTTCTCGGACGTACGCCTGGCGATCCAGTGGCATGTGATTGCCATGTTTGCCCCGTCGTTTTTCACCGGTGCGATCATCCAGCGGTTAGGTATCAGGACCACCATTTGCGCGGGCCTGGCCCTGCTGATCGGCTGCTCGGCCCTGAATATCTGGTCGCACAGCTACGCCATGATGACCTTGGCACTGATTGCCCTTGGGCTGGGTTGGAACCTGACGTATGTAGGCGGCGGCGCCTTGCTGGCCCAGTCGCTGCAGAACAGCCCGGCAGCGATGCAGATGCAGGGCAAGAACGACCTGGCCATTGCCATCTTCGCCACCCTCGGCGCGTTCAGCCCTTCGCTGTTGCTGAGCACGGTCGGCTGGGATGGCACCAACGCCATCTGCATGGCCCTGTGCATCGGGCTTCTGGTTGCCACTGCCGGCCTGCTGCAGAACAAGACCTGCCTGCATACTTCAATGGAAGGTAGCCGCAAATGAGCGAGCTCATCAGTGTCAGTGATCGCATCTATACCAAGCTGGAAATGAACAACCCTGGGGGAAGCCACAAATACCGGGCGGCCCGGCGCATCGTCGAGCATGCCGTACGCAATGGCGACATCATTCCCGGTGTGACAACCGTCATCGAGAAAACCGGTGGCAGTTTTGGCTTCGGCTTGCTGGCAGCCTGTCACAAGTACCAGGTCGCCGTGGAGCTGGCGGTCGGGCTGAGCTTCAGCCAGACCAAGCGGGATTTGCTCGAGTGTTTCGGTGCGCGGCTGATCGGCAAGGAAATGTTGATGGCCGGTGCCACCCCCAAGGATGTGGTCATGCACCACCTGGATAACCAGGCCGCGTTGGGCAAGTCATACTTCTATACCGACCAGTTCAACAACCCGATGGGTATCGAAGCCCATCGTTACCAGACGGCCAGCGAGCTGGCCGTGCAACTGACCAACGCCGGGGCAGGGCGGGATGTCCTGTTTGTTGGCTGTGCGGGTACGGGGGCAAGCTTCACGGGCATTACGCTGGGGCTGAAGGATCACGGTTTCGAGGTGTCGACGGTGTTGGTCGACCCCAGCGGGTGCGACTCAAGGGCGGGTGTGTTTGCCGACCACCGCTTCGAAGGCATGGCAGTGGGGGTTTGCCCGCCTTTCATGGACTGGTCGCTGGTGGACGAGCGGGCCCAGGTGCAACACGCTGAGATGCTGGCTGCGCAGCGCTGGTTCTACATGCAAAGTGGCATTTTTGTGGGCAATACCGCTGCCGCCTGCCTGGCCGTTGCTCAGCGCATGGCCCAGCACCCGCGGTATGCCGGGACCACTGTGGTGACCATCGCCTATGACGCCGGCCTGTGGTACCAGGACCTGCTGGGGGCGACACGGCGCAAGGCCGCCTAGGCCAAGGCCCTCAGCAGGGAGGCAACGTCAGATCAGGCGCCGTGGCACTTCTTGAACTTCTTCTCGCTACCGCATGGGCACGGGTCGTTACGGCCAACGTCCTTCAGGGCGTTGCGTACCGGCTCCTGGTGGCCGTGGTTGCAGTGCGGGCCGTGAACATGGCCATGGTCATGGTGGTGATCATGGTCGTGGTTGCAGTCAGGGCCATGAACGTGGGGTTGCTGGGACATTGCAGGGTTACTCCGGGATGTGATCGCCGGGGATTATCTCACCACTGCGCGATAAGTGCAGGTCCCGATGGATAAGCAGCCCGATCGCCAGTTCGCCCTGCAGGGTGTAGTGCAGCGGTTGCTTGCTTCTGAGCAGCTTGGCCAGCGGCTTGAGGTGCTGCCACAGGTTGGTACGCGCGGTGATCTTGAAGGTACGCCGGGCATGCCCGCCCACGCTGCGCCATACGCTGGTTTCATCCTGCACCAGCAGCAGGTCGTTCAGGCGCACGGCATACGACAGGTTGCGGATGAACAGGCGGCTGTCATTGGGGTTGTCGACTTGCAGGTGCAGCACGAATTCCTGCTCCAGCAACCTGGCCTTGACCGTTTCGACTTCGACCAGGCGCACCTCGGGTTCGCGCCAGTGTTCACCGCCCCAACTGCTGCAGCCCGCCAGCCATGCCATCAGTGTACCGAGCAGCAGCAGCAGACGGGCGCGGGCGTTCATGTTCAGCTCCCGACGTAACTGGCGCAGCATTTCTTGAACTTCTGCCCGCTGGCGCAGGGGCAGGGGTCGTTGCGCCCGGCCTTCAACCCGACCGTAGGGTCGATGAAGTACCAGCGCCCGGCATGCTGGACGAACGCCGAGCGTTCACGGTGCTGGTGGTCGCCCTCCTGGTCGTGCCAGCGTGCGGTAAAAGTGACAAAGCCGTGTTCCGGTTGGCCGCCGAGTACTTCAGCGCTTTCTACCTCCAGGCCCAGCCAGGTGCTCTGGGCGCTCCAGGCGGCCATGGCGGCGCGGTCCAGGTCGGCTTGTTGGGCGGGCAAAGTGGTGGCCACCAGGTAGTCGACCAGGCCCAGCACGTAGGCACTGTAGCGTGAGCGCATCAGCGCCTGGGCATCGGGTGCCGGGGTGCCGGCATGGTAATGCCCACAGCAGGCATCAAGCAGGTTGCCACTGCCACAGGGGCAGACCGAGACACTCATCATCACCACCAGTACTTGCCGAAGTTTTCAGGGTTGGCCCAGAACCTGGCGTTGAGCCAGTCCGGGACCTGCTTGTAGTCATGTAGATCATAGGTGAACAGGCTCAATACCTGCTGGTCACGGCAGAATTTCTCGCTGGCCGACAGGGCCAGGGCGAAAAAGTCGGTGTCTTGCCAGCCGCAGGCGGCCAGATCGGCCAGCACGGCAACCCGGCTGGCATTGAGGTTGCGGATGCCGCCGAGCAGCTCCAGGCCCGTGCGTTTGGGCAGGTGCTCCAGGCAGTCCACCAGCACCGCCAGGTCAAAACGCTGGGCCGCAAGCTCGGCCGGAAGCGGGCCAGGGGCCGCTGTGGCGATGGTCACCTGCGGGTGTGCTTCGGCGAAGGCGTCGAGCGCCGGGAAACGTGTGCCCACCAGCAGCAGGCGTTGCGGGGTGAAGCGCTCCAGCAGGGCTGCCAAAGCCTGCTGCGGCGTACGTTGGGAGAAACCTTCGGTCATTGCCAATCCTCGTTCAAGTCGTCCAAGACTAGCGGGCCGCAGCCTGCGGGCAAAGAGGCATGTGACCGCGTCGTGGCTTATTGCTGGCAGGGTTGGAATGCGCGGTCTTTACTCCCAGAGATCGGCCTTATGCCGATTCCCCCTAGGAGAAGCAATGAAATGAGCATAGTACGCACAGCGATACCCCTGGTACTGCTCACCAGTGTGTTGACTGGTTGTGCAGGTTTGCAAAAAACCGACTGGCCGAAATGTGCCGCCGTCGGGGGTGTAGGCGGCGCCGCATTGGGCGCTATTGAAAGTTCCAGCTGGGCTGGCTGGGGCGCGTTGCTGGGCGGTGGCCTGGCGGCGGGTTACTGCTGGGCCCATGGAGATGGCGACGAGGATGGCGACGGCGTGCCGGACAGCCGTGACAAGTGCCCTGGCACCCCGCGTGGGGTGCAGGTCGATGCCAACGGGTGCCCGCCTGAGCCGGCAGCCGTGGTCGAGGAAGTGGTGGTGCAGAAAGAAGAGGTCATCGTCATTCGCGATGTGCACTTCGAATTCGACTCTGCGAAGCTGACCGCCCGCGACAAAGAGCGCCTCAACACCATTGCCACGCGCCTCAAGCAGGAAGCGCCATCCGCCCGCCTGAGTGTCAGCGGCCACACCGACAGTGTCGGTTCCGACAGCTACAACCAGAAACTGTCCGAGCGTCGTGCCCACTCGGTGACCGATTACCTGGTCGAGAGCGGCGTACCGCGCAGCAGCTTCGTTTCGGTGGTCGGTGCCGGTGAAACCCAACCGGTGGCTGACAATGCCACGGCCGAAGGGCGTGCGATGAACCGTCGTACCGAGATCAAGATCCAGCGGTAACACGGCATGCGCCCGTGCCTTGAGCAGTGGCACGGGCGCGTCTTGATGCCGGTCAGCCGTTTGTGGCCAAAGACACAGGAGCATTCAGCATGAGTGTGACGTCGAAGGCGGCTCTGCCGCTGTTGGTGGCTGCCAGCCTGCTCGCAGGCTGCGCTACCCATAGCGATGGCAGCGCGCCCCTCAACCAAAGGACCTGGCCCATCTGCAGCCTGTTGGGCGGCCTGGTCGGTGGCGGCCTGGGCGCTATCGAAAGTTCTGCCTGGGCCGCAGGTGGCGGCGCCCTGGGCGCCATTACCGGGGGGCTGATCTGCTATGCCCAGGACGGTGACGAAGATGGCGACGGTATTTTCGACCGCCGCGATCGTTGCCCCGACACCCCAGCCAACACGGCGGTCGACCACATGGGTTGCCCGTTGAAGGTGTATCCGGCAGCCCCCCCTGCTACCGCACCCGAACCTGCACCTGAGGTCATCATCCTGGATGACAACGGCGCGGTGATGTTCGCCTTCGATTCCGCCGACCTGACCCCGGCGGCCCAGCAACGGCTGCAAGGCCTGGTGGCGAAGCTCAATTCCCCGACGGTAGCCAAGGTCGCCGTGGTCGGGCACACCGACAGCGTGGGCTCCGACACCTACAATCAGGCGCTTTCCGAGCGCCGTGCCAGCAGTGTTGCCGAATACCTTATCAGCCAGGGCCTGGAGCCCGGCAAGGTCACAAGCCAAGGGCGTGGGGAAAGCGAGCCGGTCACCGACAACGAAACCGAGGAGGGCCGCGCGCGCAACCGACGGGTGGAGCTGCACCTCAACTGAGCGGTGCTGGCGCCTGCCTTGGCATTGCAGTTAATGTGGGGCGCACGGCCCGCTCGATCGGGCCGTCTCGACATAACAACAATCGATAGGGGCGGGGTATGAAGTTCATCCTGGGCCTGGGCAAGGTCCTGACGGTCGCTTTCTGGGGTGTGGTGTTGTTCAATCAGTTGTTGCCACAACCTTTGCCCTTCAATCTGCTGATCAATGCCGCGGGTATCTTCCTGTTCGGCCTGCACCTGCTCGAAGTGCTGTTCTTCAATGGCAGCCTGCGTGGGCGCAGCCATCGCTGGTTCGACCGATTGCAGATCCTGTTGACGGGCATCTTCCATGTCATGTCCATTCCCCGTGCGCAGGAGGCGCCGCGAAATGCGTAATCTGATGTTGCTGGCCATGTTGGCCACTCCCCTGGCTCAGGCCGAAAGCCTGGAAGTCGCCGCCAATTCCATGCTGCGCCTGCCCGACAAGTCGGCCAGCGTGCACCTCACGCACTTGCGTGTCGCTGATTCGGCAACCCTGCTGCTGCCTGCCTCGCTTGCGGAATTGAAGGTCGACCAGCTGGAGCTGGGGCGTGATGCGCGTATCGCCATTGCACCTTCCGATAGCCCGTTGCTGATCGAGGCGCGCAGCGCCAGGTTGGGCGAAGGCAGTGAATTCAGTGCTCCAGGGGCTGCCGGGAGCTACCAGCGGGCAGCCCGCTCGGGCCGCAGTCTGGACCTGAAACTGGCTGAACTGGATGCCGAACGGGTGGCGATCGATGCCCGTGGCGGCGCCGGTGCGCCGGGGTACGTGGGGCTTGATGGTGCCAATGGCCAGGCAGGTGGTTGCACATGGGGCCAGGCCAGTCGTGGTGCCAATGGCGATAATGGCGGCAACGGGCACGACGGCGCCCCGGGTGGGCGCATTCGTCTGAGCCTGCCGCAAGGGTTCCCGCAGGAGCACATTGTGGTGCGTCTGGATGGCGGCGCACCGGGCAAGGCCGGGGCGGCAGGCAAGGCGGGTAAAGGCGGGGCGAGTAAAGGTTGCCTTGTGTACAGCACCGACGCTGGGGCCAATGGCCGGCCGGGACAGCCGGGCCAACCTGGGTTGGCGGGGGCCGCGGGTGAGCTGATCCTGCAGCGCCTCTGAGCCACACCGCTCCTACAAGGGGCCGCGCAGGTCGTTAGATAATCAGCTGTCAGAGCATCAGTCGCGAACTGGCAACTGCAACGACCGCCAGGCCCAGCAGGAGGTTGATCCCCACCATGCGCCGAATCCGCCCCAGCACTGCCGCACCCGTCGGCCAGTCCTCGGCTTGCACCGCCGTCTTCAGCTCGGGCAACAGCAATGCCTGAATGCGCATGAACAAGGCAAACATGGCGATCCCTCCACCGATCATCACCTGCACATACTTCGGCGCAGTCTCGAAGCCGCTGAAGCGCATGTGCAACATGCCGATACCACTTATCGCCAAAATCGCTACAGCCACCCAGACCCAGCCGAAGAAGCGTCGGAAAACTTCCACCCACAGGCGCAGGCGCGCAGGCCCTTCAAGGGCTGCAACCGTTGCCGGGCGCAGCACCAGCCAGGCGAAGAACATGCCGCCGACCCATATCAGGGCAGCCAGGACATGCAGTGTGTAGGGCAGGGCAAAGGCAAGCATCCGGATCTCCATGCGGCATAATGGGCAATAGCGGGGTATGATAGCCGCCCCGTGTGAAACACTGAAAATATATCCAGCCCTTCGGGCGCCTGCAGACCATGATCAGCAACGAACTCAAAGCCACCATCCAGGGCGCCTATTCGCGTTTTCTCGAAGCCAAGAGCCTCAAGCCGCGCTATGGCCAGCGCCTGATGATCGCCGAAGTGGCCAAGGTGCTTGGCGACATCGCCTGCGACGATGAAGGCCGCCGTGCCGGGGAGCCTGCCGTGGTGGCAGTCGAGGCGGGCACCGGTACCGGCAAGACCGTGGCCTACAGCCTGGCAGCCATCCCGGCCGCCAAGGCCGCCGGCAAGCGCTTGGTGATCGCCACCGCGACCGTGGCCCTGCAGGAGCAGATCGTTTTCAAGGACCTGCCCGACCTGATGCGCAACAGCGGGCTCAACTTCAGTTTCGCCCTGGCCAAGGGCCGTGGCCGTTACCTGTGCCTGTCCAAGCTCGACATCCTGCTGCAGGAAGGCCATGCCGAGTCGGCCACCGCCCAGCTGTTCGAGGAAGAAGGCTTCCGCATCGAAGTCGACGAGCGCAGCCAGAAGCTGTTCAACAGCATGATCGAGAAGCTCGCTGGCAACCGCTGGGACGGTGACCGTGACAGCTGGCCCGAGGCCCTGGAAGACCAGGACTGGGCACGGCTGACCACCGACCACAGCCAGTGCACGGGCCGCCACTGCCCGAACTTCCAGCAGTGCGTGTTCTACAAGGCCCGCGAAGGCATGGGCAAGGTCGACGTGATCGTCACCAACCACGACATGGTGCTGGCCGACCTGGCCCTGGGCGGTGGCGCGGTGTTGCCCGACCCGCGCGATACCCTGTACGTGTTCGACGAAGGCCATCACCTGCCAGACAAGGCCATCGGCCATTTCGCCCATTATTCGCGCCTGCGTTCCACCGCCGACTGGCTGGAACAGACCGCCAAGAACCTGACCAAACTGTTGGCTCAGCACCCGTTGCCCGGTGACCTTGGCAAGTACATCGAGCAGGTGCCGGAGCTGGCGCGGGAAGTGCGTACCCAACAGCAGTTCATGTTCACCCTGTGCGAGCAGGTGGCAGACTTCCGCCCCAGCGAGGATACCGAAGGCCGCGAACGCCCGCGTTACCGCTTCGAGGGCGGTGTGGTGCCAGAGCAGATCCGCGAAGTGGGCATCGAACTGAAAAAGGGCTTTGCCCGCCTCAACGACCTGTTCACCCGCCTGGCCGACCTGCTCAAGGAGGGCATGGACGGCGAGGTCAATATCGGCATCGCCAGCCATCAGGCCGAGGAGTGGTACCCGCTGTTTGGCAGCCTGGTCACCCGTGCCCAAGGCAACTGGGAACTGTGGACGGCCTTTACCGCCGAGGACCCGGAAGACAGCCCGCCCATGGCTCGCTGGCTGACGCTGGCCGAGAGTGGCGCTCTGTTCGACATCGAAGTCAACGCCAGCCCCATCCTCGCTGCCGAAATGCTTCGCCGCAGCCTGTGGAGTGTTGCCCACGGCGCACTGGTCACGTCGGCGACGTTGACCGCGCTGGGCAAGTTCGACCGTTTCCGCATGCGCTCGGGGTTGCCGCGCGATGCCGTCACCTGCGTGGTGCCCAGCCCGTTCGTGCATGGCGATGCCGGCCTGCTGCGGGTCCCCGACCTGCAGGCCGACCCCCGCGATGCGGCGGCGCATACGGCGGCGATCATCCGTGAACTGCCAAACATCGTCGAGGATGCCCGTGGCGCGCTGGTGCTGTTCTCGTCACGCAAGCAAATGCAGGATGTGTTCGATGGCCTGGACCGTGACTGGCGCAAGCTGGTACTGATCCAGGGCAACCTGTCCAAGCAGGAAACCCTGAACAAGCACAAGGCGCGGGTCGATGATGGTCAGCACAGCGTGTTGTTCGGCCTGGCCAGCTTTGCCGAAGGTGTCGACCTGCCAGGTGCGTACTGCGAGCATGTGGTCATCGCCAAAATACCTTTCTCCGTGCCCGACGACCCGGTGGAAGCCGCTTTGTCGGAGTGGATCGAGGCTCGCGGTGGCAACCCGTTCATGGAAATTGCCGTGCCCGACGCCTCGTTGAAGTTGATCCAGGCCTGTGGGCGCCTGCTGCGTACCGAGCAGGATCGCGGCGTCATCACCTTGCTCGACCGGCGCCTGGTCACCCAGCGCTACGGCAAGGCTATTCTCAATGCGCTGCCGCCGTTCCGGCGGGAGATTTCCTGACTGCCGGAGCACTTGCTCCGGCGCGTTGTCCATTACTCAGTCTTGGGCCATGACGGCCCTGAAGGAGAGCCCCAGCCTTATGGTCCGCCGTACCCTGCCCGCCGTTTTCGCCCTGTTGTTCAGCTCGCCCTTGCTGGCCGGGCAGCAGACGCTGTTCAGCTTCGTGCGCCCGGCCTCGGTGGTCAACGTGGCGACCGAAGATGCAGGCATGCCGCAGTACAACGCGGAGCAAACGGCCGAGGGCGAGGTGCTGCGACGTGTGGTGTTCAACCCGGCCCCGCGACCGACCTTGCGCCTGAGCCCGCAAGGTGGCGTGTGGGACTGGTCTGCCGGGCAATTCCTCACCTTGCGCCTGCAAAGTGCCATGGACTGGGCACTGACGGTTGATATTACGGTGCAAGGCAGCGATGGCCGCACCTTGACCAGCCGCATCGACCTGCCGGCTGGCCCTGCGCAAACGGTGATGGTGCCACTGACGGCCAGCTCGCCGTTGAGCCAGGGCATGCGCGCCGGCCCTCCCATGCCCTGGAACCACGGCGGCCAGCGCCTGCTACTGACCAGCAGCGCTGGCGCGGTTGACCTCAAGCAGGTGACCTCGGTCAGCCTGAGCATCCCCAACCCCAAGGTGGCGCAGAACCTGCTGATCGAACGGGTGGGCATCCAGGATGACGACCAGGCCTATCAGGCGGCCTACCACGAGCTGATCGATGCCTACGGCCAGTCCACCCGCGCCAACTGGCCAGAGAAGGTCGCCAATGACGATCAACTCAAGGCGGCCGATAAGCGCGAGCAGCAACAGCTCAAGGGCTGGCTGGCTGAGCGTGACAAACAGCAACTGGACAGCTACGGCGGGCTTGTTGCCGGGCCGGCGTTCGAGGCCAAAGGGTTCTTTCGTACCGAAAAGCGTGATGGCCGCTGGTACCTGGTAACGCCCGAGGGGCACCCGTTTTACTCCCTGGGGGTAAATGCGGTAGCTGCAGATGGCGGGCGTACTTACGTCGCCGGCCGTGAAGGCATGTTCAAGGCATTGCCGGGTGAGGGCGAGGCATTGGCGGCATTCTATGGCGAAGGCAACAACGACGATGGCAATGCCTCGTCGCAAGGGCGCAATTTCAAGCAAGGGCGCTGGTTCGACTTCTATGCTGCCAACCTGCAGCGTACCTACGGTAAACCCTGCCCGCCGGCCTTGGAAGGGCAGCCAGCCAACTGCCCGCCGCTGGTACTGGATGCTGCTCGCTGGCAGGCGCATGCGCTCGACCGGTTGCAGGCCTGGGGGTTCAACACGATCGGCAACTGGAGCGAGCCTGCCCTGGGCCAGGCCAAGCGGATGCCCTACACCTTGCCGCTGTCGATCGTGGGCGACTACGCCAGCATCAGCACCGGCATGGACTGGTGGGGCAGTATGCCCGACCCATTCGACCCACGTTTTGCCATGGCTACAGAGCGCGCCGTGGCCATTGCCGCCCGCGATCACCGCGACGACCCTTGGCTGATCGGCTACTTTGCCGACAACGAGTTGGCGTGGGCTGCTCCCGGTAACGACCCCAAAGCCCGCTATGGCCTGGCCTATGGCACCTTGCGCCTGACCACCGACGTACCGGCCAAGCGCGCCTTCCTCAAGCAGTTGCGCGACAAGTACCGTAACCAGGAGGGGCTGTCCAAGGCCTGGGGCATCGAACTGCCCGCCTGGGAGCTGATGGAAGACCCGGGCTTCGAGGCACCGTTGCCCAACCCGGAACACCCGGAAATCGAGCGCGACTACCAGCACTTCCAGCAGGTGTTCGCCGAGACTTACTTCAAGACCATTGCCGACTCATTGAAATGGCATGCCCCCAATCACCTGCTGCTGGGTGGCCGCTATGCGGTCAGCACGCCGGAGGCGGTAAAGGCCTGTGCCGAATTCTGCGATGTGCTCAGCTTCAACTTCTATACCCTCAAGCCGCAGGACGGCTACGACTTCGCGCGCCTGGCCGAGCTGGACAAGCCGGTGCTGGTGTCCGAGTTCCAGTTCGGTTCGCGCGATCGCGGGCCGTTCTGGCCTGGGCCGCTGGAGGTGGCGCGGGAAGAAGACCGTGGCCCGGCTTATGGCAACTTCCTCAAGGCGGCCCTGGCGCAGCCGATGATCGTGGGTGCTCACTGGTTCCAGTACCTCGATCAGCCAGCTAGCGGCCGCCTGCTCGACGGCGAGAATGGGCACCTGGGGCTGGTCGCGATTACGGATATGCCCTACCCACGGTTTGTCGACGCTGTGCGCAAGAGCAACCTGCAGGCCGTGAGCCAACTGCGTACCCAACTGGAAAAGCCGACGCCTTGAGTGCAGGTTACCGTTCGTCGCGACCATTTGGCCCAAGCCAGTTTGCAAAACACCCAACTACTGAAACAATGCATACCTTTTTTGAACATGGTCGTACGGGGTACAGCGGGTGCAGATCCAGGGTCACTATGAGCTGAAGTTCGAAGCCGTGCGCGAAGCCTTTGCCGCGCTGTTCGATGATCCCCAGGAGCGTGGCGCCGCGCTGTGCATCCAGGTTGGTGGCGAAACCGTCATCGATCTGTGGGCCGGCAGCGCCGACAAGGATGGGCAGCAGGCTTGGCATAGCGACACCATCGCCAACCTGTTCTCCTGTACCAAGACCTTCACTGCCGTCACTGCCCTGCAACTGGTGGGCGAGGGCAAGTTGGCCCTCGATGCGCCAGTGGCCAAATACTGGCCCGAGTTTGCCCAAGCGGGTAAACAGTCGATCACCCTGCGCCAACTGCTTAGCCACCGTGCCGGCCTGCCTGCCATCCGTGAACTGCTGCCAGCCGAAGCCCTGTATGACTGGCAGACCATGGTGGATGCCCTGGCGGCCGAGACACCTTGGTGGGCTCCAGGTACGGAACACGGCTATGCCGCCATCACCTATGGCTGGCTGATTGGTGAACTGATCCGTCGAGCCGATGGCCGTGGCCCTGGCGACTCGATCGTGGCCCGTACCGCCCGCCCGCTTGGGCTGGACTTCCATGTTGGCCTGGCAGATGAAGAGTTCCACCGTGTCGCGCATATCGCCCGTGGCAAGGGCAACCCCGGGGATGCCGCCGCGCAGCGCCTGTTGCAGGTGACCATGCGTGAGCCCGCGGCGTTGTCGACCCGTGCTTTCACCAACCCGCCAGCGATCCTGACCAGCACCAACAAGCCGGAATGGCGGCGCATGCAGCAGCCAGCGGCCAATGGCCATGGCAATGCACGCAGCCTGGCGGGTTTCTATGCCGGGCTGCTGGACGGCAGCCTGCTCGAGTCCGAACTGCTCGATGAACTGACCCGTGAACACAGCCTGGGCCAGGACCGTACCTTGCTCACCCAGACCCGTTTCGGCCTCGGCTGTATGCTCGACCAGCCCGATGTGGCCAATGCCACATTCGGCCTCGGCGCACGTGCCTTTGGCCACCCCGGTGCCGGTGGCTCGGTCGGTTTTGCCGACCCGGAGCATGATGTGGCGTTCGGCTTCGTGGTCAATACCCTTGGCCCTTATGTGCTGATGGACCCACGAGCCCAGAAGCTGGTGCGTGTCCTTGCCAGTTGCCTTTGATCGGGTAATGCGGGTATTGCTCCAGCCCTTTGACTATCCTCAATGCCAACGCCTTATGTGTGTGGGCACAATTTCTTTTAATTTCATGGTGTATCGCTGATGTCTTCACATAAAACCTTAGCACTCGCCCTGTGCCTGACCGCCGTTACCGGCTGTGCCAGCCACTCTCCGGAAGGCTCCAAGGCAGGTGGCTCCAGCTGGTGGCCTTTCGGTTCGGACAAGGTCGCCGAGCAGGAAGTGAAGGCAGCCGTCACTGAAAACGTGGCCAAAGCCGATGCCAAGTCTGAAAGCGCCAGCCGTTGGTGGTGGCCGTTCGGTGGTGATGACAAGCAAGCCAAAGGGCCTGTGGTGCCGAAGATCGACCAGAAGGCCACCCAGGCCTGGCTGGACGAGTACGAGCCCAAGCTGCGCGAAGCCATCAAGGACAGCAAGCTGGAGCTGGAGCGTCGCGACAATGTGCTGGCGGTAACCCTGCCGGTAGACAGCTCGTACAACCCTGACCGCCCGAACATGCTGCTGCCCATGACGCTCGGCCCGATCACCCGAGTGGCCAAGGCCGTCGAAGGTGACCCGAAAACTGCCGTGCTGGTGCTCGGCCACGCCGACAGCAGCGGTGTTGCAGCTGCCAACCAGAAGCTCAGCCTGGAGCGCGCCGCGTCGGTATCGGCCATTTTCCGCCTCAGCGGCCTGCAGCGTGACCGCCTGACCCTCAAGGGCATGGGCTCGGTGATGCCGCGTGCCGCCAACGACAGCGCCGAAGGCCGTTCCCTGAACCGCCGTGTTGAAATGTTGCTGACCCCGCAGAACACCATGGTCGCACTGCTGGCCAAATATCAGCAGGCCGGCCCGGCACCTGCGCCGGCTTCGATGGTTGCGGTTCAGGATGCCAAGGCACCAGCTGCCAAGGCCGCCGACAGCAAGCCAGCAGCGAAGAAGCCAGTGGCGAAAAAACCAGCAGCCAAGGCCAAGGCTCCAGCCAAGACCACCGCCAAGAAAAAAGCCGCGCCGGCCAAGCCAGCCGCCAAGAAAGCTACCACTGACAAGAAAGTAGCTGCCAACAGCCCTGCGAAGACCAACTGATCGTCAAGGAACGCAGCAATGACCCAATCCCTGGCCGATATGCGCCGCGACTACACCCGTGATGGCCTGGCCGAAGCCCAGGCTCCGGGTGAGCCGTTCGCCCTGTTTCACCAGTGGTTTGCCGATGCGGTGAAAACCGAGCAGGTACCGGTGGAAGCCAACGCCATGACCCTGGCCACTGTCGACGGCGAAGGCCGCCCGCATTGCCGTGTGCTGCTGCTGAAGGGGCTCGACACGCGTGGTTTTACCTTCTTCACCAACTACGACAGCGCCAAGGGCCAGCAGCTGCAAGCCAACCCCTTTGCAGCCATGACGTTCTTCTGGCCGGCGCTGGAACGCCAGGTGCGCATTGAGGGGCGGGTGGAAAAGGTCACGGCCAAGGAGTCGGACGACTACTACCAGGTGCGCCCGCTGGGCAGCCGCCTGGGGGCCTGGGCTTCGCCGCAGAGCCGGGTGATTGCTGGGCGTGAAGAGCTAGAGGGGCTGGTCAAGGCGACTGAGGCGCGCTTCTCGGACACCCAGCCACATTGCCCTGAGCATTGGGGGGGGTACCGTTTGCTGCCTGAGCGTATCGAGTTCTGGCAGGGCCGGGCGAGCCGCCTGCATGACCGGCTGAACTATCGGCTGGTTGATGGGCAATGGCAGCGCGAGCGTCTGGCACCCTGAAAACGTTGGGGCCGCAAAGCGGCCCCAACACTCGACCAGAGGCTACCCCACATACCCCGCAGCCTCCCGCTCCAACCACCCTGCCAACTGCTTGCGCCCCACCTTTTCCACCCGCGCTTGCTCCAGCCGCTGCAGCATATACGCGCGCTTCCCCGCATCCGCCCCCGCCAATGACAACGCCAGGTCACGGTCCATCCAGCGGCGCATGCGCACATACAACCACCCGTGAAAATACAGCCCTGCAACGGTGGTGACCACGACGATGAAGTAATCCATGGCTATCCTTGGTCTCACTTGAAAGGCCTTCGACACAGCCCGGCAGGCTGTACCCCGGCTGAATGAAAACAATTTTATTACGTTTGTACCGTGACAGCCGTCAATGTGCAGCGTCTAATGAGCACCTGACTTATGGAGACTTTACCCATGCGTAAATCCGCTTTGCTGGTGGCGACTTTTACCACCATGTCGCTGCTGCTGGGGGGCTGTGCCTCGAGCTTGACCGGTGATAGCTACTCCCGTGACGAAGCCCGCCGCGTGCAAACCGTGCGCATGGGCACCATCGAATCCCTGCGCCCGGTCAAGATCGAGGGTACCAAGACCCCGATCGGTGGCGGCGCTGGCGCCATCGTGGGTGGCGTTGCCGGTAGTGCCGTAGGCGGTGGCCGTGGCAGCATCGTGGCAGCTGTTATCGGTGCTGTTGCCGGCGGCCTGGCCGGGTCCGCTGCCGAGGAAGGGCTGACGCGCACCCAAGGCGTCGAGATCACCGTACGTGAGGACGATGGCAGCATGCGCGCCTACGTTCAGGCCGTGCAGGAGAACGAAATCTTCCGCGTGGGCGACCGTGTACGCATCATGACCGTTGACGGTACCAGCCGCGTTTCGCACTGACCGCCGCACGGTAAAACAAAACCCCGACATGGCACCTGCCAGTCGGGGTTTTTCATGCGTCAGCCAACTCAGCCCGCGTGGGTTTTGCGGCTGGCCATGGCGGTGACGGCATAGCCGATCACTGCGGCGAAGAACGAGCCGGTAAGAATACCCATGCGGTCCATGCCGGCGTATTCGCTGCTACCCGGCACAAAGGCGAGCGAGCCAACGAACAGGCTCATGGTAAAGCCAATGCCGCAGAGTATCGCGACCCCCAGCAATTGCCCCCAGCTGGAGCCCGTAGGCAGCGCGGCCAGTCGTAGCTTGATGGCCACCCATGTCAGGCCGAAAACCCCCATGGTCTTGCCCAGCAGCAGGCCGACCGCGATGCCCATCGGCACGGGGTGTGTGAAGCTTTCTAGGGTCATGCCTGCCAGCGAGACACCGGCGTTGGCGAAGGCGAACAGCGGCAGGATGGCATAGGCCACCCACGGGTGCAGGGCATGTTCGAGGGCCAGCAGCGGCGAAGTTTCGGCGTTGCGTGTGCGCAGTGGAATGCACAAGGCCAGGGCGACACCCGCCAGCGTTGCATGCACGCCACTTTTGAGCACACAGACCCACAGGATCAGGCCAACGACCATGTACGGCCCAAGTTTGACCACGCCAAGGCGGTTCAACGCCACCAGCACCACCAGGCAGGCCGCAGCCAGCAGCAGCGACACGCTCGACAGGGTGCCGGAATAGAATAGGGCGATGACAATGATTGCACCCAGGTCGTCGATGATCGCCAGGGTCATCAGGAACAGCTTCAGCGACACCGGCACGCGCTTGCCCAGCAAGGCCAGTACGCCGAGGGCGAAGGCGATGTCGGTAGCGGTGGGGATCGCCCATCCGGCAACGGCGGCAGGGGCTTCGCGGTTGATGAACCAGTAGATTAGCGCGGGTACCACCATGCCGCCGATAGCGGCCGTGGCAGGAAGCACGATCTGCGAAGGTTTGGACAGGTGGCCGTTGACCACCTCGCGTTTGACCTCAAGGCCGATTAGCAGGAAGAACAGCGCCATCAGGCCATCGTTGATCCACAGCAGCAACGGCTTGGCGATGTTCAGCGCGCCGACCTGAACGGCGACGGGAACGTCGAGCAGGCCGCTGTACAGGTAGGATAGCGGTGAGTTGTTGATGATCAGTGCCAGTACGGCGGCGGCGATCAGCAGCAGGCCGCTGGCGGCTTCAAGCTGGAAGAAACGGGTGAACAGGCTACGCACGGGCTATAGGCTCTCCATGAGCAGTTTACGAATGGAACGGGCGTACACCCTAGCCCGTGGCTATATGCTTTAAAACAAAAACTATATTCGTTTTTGTTATATGGTGTTGCTGACAGGCCTGGGGGAAGCCTAGATGGAAGTGAGGCAGGAGGGGGGAGGGGAAGCCTGATGTTGGGGGTGGATTATTCTGATGCCTGTCAGCGCCTTTTTGCGGGTAACCCGCGAAAGGGCGCTGACAGGCAATCAAGCATCAGAGGCCGAGCATATCCCTCGCCACCGCCTCGGCAATGCGAATGCCATCGACACCCGCCGACAGAATCCCGCCCGCATACCCGGCCCCTTCACCCGCCGGGAACAGCCCCTTCAGGTTCAGGCTCTGGTAATCCTCACCCCGGGTAATCCGCAGTGGCGACGAAGTGCGCGTCTCGATCCCGGTCAATACGGCATCGTGCAGGTTGTAGCCTTTGATCTGCCGGTCGAACGCTGGCAACGCTTCACGAATTGCTTCGATGGCAAAGTCCGGCAGGCTTGGTGCCAGGTCGCCTAGAGTCACGCCCGGCTTGTAGGACGGCTCGACACTGCCCAGCGCGGTCGAGGGCCGGCCAGCTACAAAGTCGCCTACCAATTGCGCAGGCGCCTGGTAGTTGCTGCCCCCCATCACATAGGCATGGGCTTCCAGGCGCTCTTGCAGCTCGATACCGGCCAGTGGGCCGCCCGGATAATCTCGCTCCGGGTCGATGCCGACGACGATGCCGGAGTTGGCGTTGCGCTCGTTCCGCGAGTACTGGCTCATGCCGTTGGTCACCACACGGCCCGGCTCGCTGGTAGCCGCAACCACGGTGCCGCCCGGGCACATGCAGAAGCTGTACACCGAACGGCCGTTCTTGGCGTGGTACACCAGCTTGTAGTCGGCAGCGCCTAGTTTCGGGTGGCCGGCGTACTTGCCCAGGCGCGCCTTGTCGATCAGCGTTTGCGGGTGCTCGATACGGAAACCGACCGAGAATGGTTTGGCTTCCATGTACACGCCTTTGGCGTGCAGCATGCGGAAGGTGTCGCGGGCGCTGTGGCCCAGCGCCAGGACCACATGGCGCGAATGCAGCTGCTCGCCGCTCTCCAGTACCACGCCGGTCAGCTGGCCGTCTTCGACCAACAGGTCGGTCACCTTCTGCTGAAAGCGTACTTCGGCACCCAGGGCGATCATGTCCTGGCGCATTTGCTCGACCATGCCGGTGAGGCGGAAGGTACCGATGTGCGGTTTGTTGATGTACAGGATCTCGTCGGGCGCACCGGCCTTGACGAACTCTTCCAGCACTTTGCGGCCGTGGTGCTGCGGGTCCTTGATCTGGCTGTACAGCTTGCCGTCAGAGAAGGTGCCGGCGCCGCCTTCGCCGAACTGCACATTGGACTCGGGGTTGAGCACGCTTTTGCGCCACAGGCCCCAGGTATCCTTGGTGCGCTGGCGTACTTCCTTGCCGCGTTCAAGGATGATCGGCTTGAAGCCCATCTGTGCCAGCAGCAGGCCGGCGAAGATGCCGCAGGGGCCGAAACCGACCACGATCGGGCGTTCCTGCAGGCCTGCCGGGGCCTGGCCGACGAACTTGTAGGTGACGTCCGGCGCTGGGCCGATGTTGCGATCGTCGGCGAACTTGCTGAGCAGTTCGGCTTCGTTGCTGGCTTCCAGGTCGATGGTGTAGATGAACAGCAGTTCGCTGTTCTTCTTGCGCGCATCGTAGCTGCGCTTGAACAGGTTGAAGCTGAGCAGTTGCTCGTCGCGGATGCCCAGGCGCTGGACGATGGCTTCACGCAGGGCTTCGTCGGGATGGTCCAGGGGCAGCTTCAGTTCGGTGATTCGTAGCATGGCAGGGTCCAGTATCCCGGCCATGGGCGGCCGGCGGCTTTACACAAACCGCCAAGTATAAGCTGTTAGCCGCCCCGAACGGCAGGATAAAAGCGCCCGGCGATCAGTTGTCGCGTGCGCCGCCGTAGTAACCGCAGCCCTGCAGGGTCTTGCCGTCGATGCGCAGCTCGGCACGCAGGTGGTGGATGGCACCGGTGGCGTTGTCTACACAGCGCTGCGGTGCGACCCACAGTTCCACATGCTGGTTGTTGGCTTCGCTGGTCAGGGTCAGGCCGCCGCCGGGTACTTCTTCTTCGAGGAAGGGCAGGGGTAGGGGCTCCTGGCCGACACGGTTGAGCACCATGCCCTTGCCACTGGCCTTGATGTCCCACTCCGGTTCGTGGCCATTGGCGCGCAGGGTCAGCTGCTTGAAGTTGGGGTCGTCACAAGCGCGGGTGGAAGGTTCCAGGCGGTACAGGCGGCGCACTTCCAGCTGACCATCATTGTTGGCCTGCTTGCTCCCGGTAAGGCGCCCACGTACGTCGGCGAACAGCTTGTCGTTGGCGTCCTTGGCGAGGTTGGCGGCCTCTTGCAGGATGCCCGTCGCACCGACGTCGTTGATCACGAAGGTGCGGTTTTCGCTGCATGGCTTGAACAGCAACTGGCCACCGGCGGCACGCAGTTCGCCCTGCATGCGCGTGGTGCCGATGTTCGGGTCGGTTGGCGGGCTCGCCATCAGTTGGCAGCCGGCGAACAGGGGCAGCAGGGCGGTGAGCAGCAGGGTGGGGGTGAGGCGCATGGGGCGGGCTCCGGGGAATCTTTGCCGTGAAAGCTGGCCACGTTACTCAGGCTGGCGCGGGATCACAAGTTTATGGTTGCCTGTACCGGCCCTATTGCCGGCACAGGCATTACATTTCTGGCAGGCAAAAAAAAGGGCCAGTAGTTGGCCCTTTATCTATCAACCGCCGAGGTACGCGTCGCGCACCTTCGGGTCAGTCAACAAGGCTTCACCCGTGCCCTGCATCACCACCCGGCCGTTCTCCAGCACATACGCCCGGTCAGCAATCTTCAGCGCCTGGTTGGCGTTCTGCTCCACCAGGAACACCGTCACACCATCACGGCGCAGCTGTTCGATGATGTCGAAGATCTGCTGGATGATGATCGGTGCCAGGCCCAGCGAAGGCTCGTCGAGCAGCAGCAGCTTGGGCTTGCTCATCAGTGCCCGGCCAATGGCGAGCATCTGCTGCTCGCCACCAGACATGGTGCCGCCACGCTGGATGTAACGTTCCTTCAGGCGCGGGAACAGCTGCAGCACCTTGTCCAGCTGCTCCTGGTAGTCGCCCTTGTCGGTGAAGAAACCACCCATCGCCAGGTTTTCCTCTACGGTCAGGCGGGCGAACACGCGGCGGCCTTCCGGCACGACGGCGATGCTCTTGCGCATGATGTGCGAGGACGGCTGGCCGACCAGCTCTTCACCCAGGTACTTGATGCTGCCACTGTGCGCCTGCGGCGAGCCGCACAGGGTCATCAGCAAGGTCGACTTGCCAGCGCCGTTGGCGCCGATCAGGGTAACGATCTCGCCCTGGTTGATCTCCACGTTGACGCTGTGCAGCGCCTGAATCTTGCCGTAGAAGGTGGAAACGTTTTCGAACTTCAGCATTTACGCTTCCCCCAGGTAGGCTTTGATCACATCAGGGTTGTCGCGGATCTCTTCCGGCGTGCCGTGGGCCAGGGGGGTGCCCTGGTTGATCACCACGATATGGTCGGAGATGCTCATCACCAGCTTCATGTCGTGCTCGATCAGCAGCACGGTGACGTTGTGCGACTCACGCAGGTAGGCGATCAGTGCCTTGAGGTCTTCGGTTTCTTTCGGGTTCAGGCCCGCAGCCGGTTCGTCGAGCATGATGATGCGCGGCTGGGTCATCATGCAGCGGGCGATTTCCAGGCGGCGCTGCTGGCCGTAGGCGAGGGTGCCGGCGGTACGGTTGGCGAACTCGGTCAGGTTGACCTTCTCCAGCCAGTACTGCGCGCGCTCCATGGCCTCTTTCTCGCTGCGGCGGAAGCTCGGGGTCTTGAACAGGCCGGCGAAGAAGTTGGTATTGAGGTGACGGTGCTGGGCGATCAGCAGGTTTTCCAGCGCGGTCATTTCCTTGAACAGGCGCACGTTCTGGAAGGTCCGCACCACGCCCTTGCGGGCAATCTGGTGGCCGGCCAGGCCCTGGATCGGCTGGCCATCGAGCAGGATGGTGCCACCGCTGGGCTTGTAGAAGCCGGTCAGGCAGTTGAACACGGTGGTCTTGCCGGCGCCGTTCGGGCCGATCAACGCCACCACCTGTTTTTCCTTGACGGTCAGGCCTACGCCGTTCACCGCCAACAAGCCGCCGAAGCGCATGCTCAGGCCGCTGACTTGCAGAATTTCGCGGCTCATCGACGCAGCTCCATGTGTGGACGTTGCATAGGCAGCAGGCCTTGCGGACGCCAGATCATCATCAACACCATCAGCGCACCGAACATCAGCATCCGGTATTCGCTGAACTCACGCATCAGCTCGGGCAGCAGGATCATCACGATGGCCGCGAGGATCACGCCCAGTTGTGAGCCCATGCCGCCGAGCACGACGATGGCGAGGATGATCGCCGACTCGATGAAGGTGAACGACTCCGGCGTCACCAGGCCTTGGCGCGCAGCGAAGAAGCTGCCGGCGAAACCGGCGAAGCAGGCACCCAGGGTGAATGCCGAGAGCTTGATCACGGTCGGGTTCAAACCCAGCGCACGGCAGGCAATCTCGTCTTCTCGCAGGGCTTCCCAGGCGCGGCCGATCGGCATGCGCAGCAGGCGGTTGATGACGAACAGCGCCAGCAGGGCCAGCAACAGCGCCACCAGGTACAGGAAGATCACCTTGTTGATCGAGTTGTATTCCAGCCCGAAGAACTCGTGGAAGGTCTGCATGCCCTCGGCGGCGCGGCGTTCGAAGGTGAGGCCGAAGAACTCCGGCTTGGGGATATTGCTGATGCCGTTGGGGCCGCCAGTCCAGTCGGTGAGGTTACGCAGGAACAGGCGGATGATCTCGCCGAAGCCGAGGGTCACGATCGCCAGGTAGTCCCCACGCAGGCGCAGCACCGGGAAGCCAAGCAGGAAGCCGAAGGTGGCGGCCATCAGGCCGGCGATCGGCAGGCACACCCAGAAGCTCCAGCCCAGGTAGTGCGAGAGCATGGCGTAGCTGTAGGCGCCGACGGCGTAGAAGCCCACGTAACCCAGGTCGAGCAGGCCCGCCAGGCCGACCACGATGTTCAGGCCCAGGCCCAGCAACACGTAGATCAGGATCAGCGTGGCAATGTCGACTGCACCGCGCGAGCCGAAGAACGGCCATACCAGTGCCGCGACGATCAGGCCAATGATCACGTAGCGCTGGGTCTTGGGCAGTGTCAGGTAGTTGCTGACGGCCGGCGGGATCAGCTTGCGATCCGAACGGCTGCCCATTACCGCACTCCACTGCTTGTCGAACAGCACGCGCAGGAACATCAGCACCGAACACACGGCGATGATGCTGATGGTGAACGACCCTTGGCTGTGCACGGCCAGGCTGATGCCGTCGATGCTCAGTTTCAGGCCCAGCACCGGGAAGGCCACGGCCCATACCAGCAAGGCGCTGAAGAACGCCTGTTTGAGATTTCTGTTCATACTTTTTCAACCTCCGGGCGGCCCAGGATGCCGGTCGGCCGGAATAGCAGGACAAGAACCAACAAGCCGAATGCCACCACGTCCTTGTACTGGTCGCCGAAGATGTCGGCGCCGAACGCTTCGGCCACACCCAGCACCAGCCCGCCGAGCATGGCGCCCGGGATGCTGCCGATGCCACCCAGTACCGCCGCGGTGAAGGCTTTCAGGCCCACCAGGAAACCGGCGTTGGGGTTGATCACCCCGTACTGCATGCTCAGCAGCACGGCCGCCACGGCGGCCAGGGCGGCACCGATGACGAAGGTGAGGGCGATGATGTTGTTGGTGTTGATGCCCAGCAGGTTGGCCATCTTGATGTCCTCGGCGCAGGCACGGCAGGCGCGGCCCAGGCGGGAACGGGAGATGAACAGGGTGAGGCAGGTCATGGCCACCAGGGTGACCACGAACACCAGGACCTGCATGTAGCTGATCAGTACTTCTTCAGCACCACCTGGCCCGAACGAGAAGCTGCCGGGGATCAGGTTGGGGATGGACTTGTCCTTGGAGTCTTGCGACAGCAAGACGGTGTTCTGCAGGAAGATCGACATGCCGATGGCGGAAATCAGCGGGATCAGACGGTTGCTGTTGCGCAGGGGGCGGTAGGCAACGCGCTCGATACTGTAGCCATAGGCACTGGTGACGAAGATCGTCGCGACGAAGGCGACGGTCATCAGGATAGGCAGCGAATGGATACCCATCATGGCCAGGCCCGCCAGGGCGATGAAGGCCACATAGGAACCGATCATGTACACCTCGCCGTGGGCGAAGTTGATCATGCCAATGATGCCGTACACCATCGTGTAGCCGATGGCGATCAAGGCATAGGTGCTGCCGATGGTCAATCCATTAACCAGTTGTTGGAAGAAATGGTAGATCTCAGGCATTACAGCGCTCCTAAAAACCTGATTTGCATTTCGCTGGCGGGGGTAGGCCAGGAAACCGCGGGTGACGGTTTTAAGATTTTCAGGTGAGCCTGCCCCCGGATCGCGGGGATCGGGCCCATGAACCTCGTAAAACAAAGCCCACTGCTCGCACAGTGGGCTTCTTCGGTCAGCTATTAGTCACGCAGTTACTGAGGGGAGACTTCGGTCTTCGGCTTGCCGAAGTGCCATTCGTAGACCACGAATTTGAAGTCTTTCAGGTCGCCCTTCTCGTCGTACGACAGGGTGCCGGTCGGGGTCTTGAAGGAGCCGGCGTGGATGGCGGCTGCCACCTTGTCGGTGTCTTCGGACTTGGCGGCCTTGATGCCCTGGGCGATCAGCTCGACAGCCGAGTAGGCAGGGAACACGAACGGGCCGCTTGGGTCCTTGCCGTCAGCCTTGATGGCGTCGACGATCTTCTTGTTCTCCGGGTCGGCATCGAACGACTTCGGCAGGGTGACCAGCAGGCCTTCGGAGGCGTTCTGGGCGATTTGCGAGATCGAGTCGTTACCCACGCCCTCTGGGCCCATGAACTTGGCTTTCAGGCCCTTTTCCTGCGCCTGGCGCAGGATCAGGCCCAGCTCGGGGTGGTAGCCGCCGTAGTAGACGAAGTCGACGTTGTTCTGCTTGAGCTTCTGGATGATCGAGGAGAAGTCCTTGTCGCCGGCGTTCAGGCCTTCGAATACGGCAACCTTGGTGCCTTTCTTCTCGAGGGTTTGCTTGACCGCAGTGGCGATACCTTCACCGTACTGCTGCTTGTCGTGCAGCACTGCAACCACTTTTGGCTTGACGTGGTCGGCGATGTAGTTGCCGGCAGCCGGGCCCTGGGCGCTGTCCAGGCCGATGGTGCGGAAGATCAGCTGGTAGCCACGGGCGGTGATTTCCGGCGAGGTGGCGGCCGGGGTGATCATGATTACGCCTTCGTCTTCGTAGATGTCGGACGCTGGCTGGGTGGAGCTGGAGCACAGGTGGCCGATGACGAACTTGACGCCGTCGTTGACCACTTTGTTGGCGACTGCCACGGCCTGTTTAGGGTCGCAGGCGTCGTCGTATTCCTTGGCTTCGAGCATCTTGCCATCGACGCCGCCCGCGGCGTTGATATCCTTGATGGCTTGCTTGGCGCCGATGAACTGCATGTCGCCGTACTGGGTCACAGGGCCGGTTTTAGGGCCAGCAATCCCGATCTTGATGGTATCGGCGGCAAACGAATGGCTGGCTACCCCGGCCAGTACCATTGCGGCGAACAGCTTGGAAATCTTGATCATAGTGCTCCACTCATTCTGTTGTAATTCTTATAGTCCTGGCGGCCAGGGCTACAGACCGGGCGGGATTTGCGGCGTGGCCATGCCAACGCGCAAGCCCACCTTCCCCCGGAACATGTCCCGGAACTGTACCGGTACAGTGTAGAGCGCTGTTCGAGCGCTTGAAAAGCGGTCGAAAAGTGCCTGTTTCCTGGGTTGTCGCTTGATCGACAGAAAGATACAGAAAGGCGCCATCAAACTGCCTGTATCTGTGACCCCACCCCACAACTTCGGGGTCAATCGACCAAATTACATATTTGAAACCAGGTTTTTCTGCAAAAATGCCGGCCTTTTTTATTGGCCGATTTTTGCGGATACCACCCATGACTGATCAAACAAGCACCCTCTATGCCAAATTGCTTGGCGAGACGGCAATCATCGAGTGGAAAGCGCTGGAGCGTTTCTGGGCCAAGGGTGACCTGATTTGGGTCGACCCCAGCCTGGACCTGATCACCGTTGCCGAGGCGATGGCCGAGAATCGCAGCGAGATCTTCGCCAAGTGGCGTAGTGATGGCACTGTTGGGCCGGTGTCGGCCGAACAAGCGCTGGACCTGCAAAGCCGCGATCCAGAGATCTGGGCGGTAGTGGTTTCGCCGTTCATCGTGATTCAGGTGAAGGGCCCCGAAGTGGCGTGATCGTTTTTGGTGCGCAAAAATGCGCAGTAGCCCCTTATTGGTGCTTGAAAGCATTCAAGGCGGGTAGAGGGAAGTAACAATTCGGCGTGGCGGTAACAGTTTACGGGATGCGTAATGTGTCTACCCCGCTGCCAACCTGTAAAACAATTCGAACAGTCGGGAGTCATTGATGAGCACTGCACTACCTTCGCTTGGATTTGCTGGCATCGGTCTGATGGGCCTGCCCATGTGCCGACGCCTGCTGGCGGCGGGGTATCCGCTGACCGTTTGGAACCGTAGCCCGGACAAGTGCGCTGCACTTGTCGCCGCCGGTGCGCGCCTGGCCCACAGCCCCGCCGAACTGTGCCAGGGCAGCGACATGGTGCTGCTGTGCCTGGCCGATACGGCTGTGGTGCGCGAGGTAGTGTTCGGCGAACACGGCATTGCCCAGGGTGGAAGCAGTGGCCAGTTGCTGATCGATTTCTCCAGCCTGGAGCCCACCGCCACCCGTGAAATGGCTGCCGAACTGGCCGCGCTGTGTGGCATGGCCTGGCTGGATGCCCCGGTGTCTGGCGGCACGCCCGGTGCCGAAGCCGGTACCCTGGCGATCATGGTCGGTGGCGAGGCGGTTGACCTTGAGCGTGCCCGGCCGGTGCTGCAGGTACTTGGCCAGCGGGTGACGCATATGGGGGCGGTGGGCGCAGGCCAGGTGACCAAGGCCTGTAACCAGATGATCGTGGCGTGCAACGCCTTGGTCATTGCCGAAGTCGTGGCGTTGGCCGAGCAGTCCGGGGTGGATGCGACGTTGATCGCCGAAGCGTTGGCCGGTGGCTTTGCCGACTCCAAGCCCCTGCAGATCCTGGCGCCGCAAATGGCCGAAAGCCGCTTCGAACCGATCAAGTGGCATGTGCGCACGCTACTCAAGGACCTTGATGGCGCGGTCAAATTCTCCCGCGAGCAGGGTTCGGCGACGCCGCTCAGTGGCCTCGCCGCGCAATTGATGCGCCTGCACGGTAGCCAGGGTTACCTGCAAAAAGATCCGGCGACCCTGGTAGAACTTTACCGTAACAAGGGTTGAGCACGCCGTCCTGGCGCTGCAACCGCTCCAGCAGTGGTCGCAGCTCGGCCAGTGGTACCGGGCGACCCAGCAGGTAACCCTGCAGATAGTCGCAGCCGTGGGTTTTGAGGAACGCCTGTTGTTCCGTAGTCTCTACGCCCTCACTGACCACCTGCAAGTGCAGCGTGTGTGCCATGACGATGATCGCCTGGACGATTTCCCGATCCTTTTGGCTACCCGGCACATCCTGCAGGAACGTGCGGTCGATCTTCAGTACATCCAGCGGCAGGCGTTTGAGGTAGGCCAGAGACGAGTAGCCGGTGCCGAAGTCGTCGATCGACAGCGTCACACCCAGGGCGCGAACGCGCTTGAGCAGGTTCACCGTGTGCTGGAGATCACCCATGAGGGCGTTCTCGGTCACTTCCAGCTCGAGTTGCCGGGCGCAGAGCCCGGCGTGAAACAGAGCTTTCTCCACTTCGTTGGGTAGCTCGTCATGGTTGAGGGTCACGGCCGAGCAGTTGACCGAGACCTTGAAGTCGCCGTAGCCATAGCGCTGCAGGTGGGCCAGATCGTTGCAGGCGTGGCGCAGTACCCACAGGTCGAGGTCGATGATCAGGCCGTTGGCTTCGGCAATGCCGATAAAGCGTTCGGGGCCGAGCAGGCCATGTTGCGGATGCTGCCAGCGCACCAAGGCTTCCAGCTTGGCCAGCTGCCCGCTGCGCATATCGAAGATGGGCTGGTAATGGACGCAGAGCCCGCGTTCTTCGAGCAGTGCCATGCGCAGTTCTTCTTCCAGTTGCAATGCCATCGTGGCCTGGGTCTTCAAGTTGTCGTTGAAGAAGTTCAGGCTGTTGCGCCCGTTGTCCTTTGACTGATACAGGGCCAGGTCGGCATGTTTGAGCAGCTCTTCGACGCTGGTGCCGTCGTCAGGGAAGATGCTGATACCGATGCTGGTGGTCATGACCATGCGCCGTCCACCCAGGTCGATCGGCTCTTTCATTCGTTGCATGATGCGCTGGGCCAGATGGCGGGCTTCGTCGCGGTTATTGAGGCTGGTCACGATGCAGAACTCGTCGCCCCCGAAGCGCGCGACCAGGTCCTGGCTGCGGGTGGCGGCCTTGATGTGGTTGGCGATCACCTTGAGCAACTCGTCACCGGCGTCATGGCCGAGGCTGTCGTTGATGCGCTTGAAATGGTCGATGTCGAGGAACATCACCGCCAGGCGGCTTTCACTGGCCTGGTGTTCGGCCAGCCGCTCGGCGAACACCTGGTTGAAGCCACGGCGGTTGACCAGATTGGTGAGCGCGTCGTAATGCGCCGCTTGTTGCAGCGAGGCGCGGGCCTGGTCCAGCTGGCTGAGTAGCACGCTGACCCGGCGCAGGTCGTGCTCTTTACTCTGCAACTTCTTGTCGGCCAATGCGGCACTGATACTGGCACCGCTGATGAGCAGTGTGATGAAGCCGATGCCCAGCCCAAGTTGCAGGCTGTTGTCGCCAGAAGGCAGGCGCAGGGCGGTATCGGCCGGGATGACCAGCGTCATGGCCGACATCGCGGTGAAATGGGTAGCGACGATACCGGCAGCCATCAGCAGGCTGGCGCCGTACTTCATGGCCTGATAAAGAGTGCCACTGCCATTACGGAAGTAGCGGGCCAGGCACAACGCGGCCAGGCTGGTGAGCAGGGCAATGGCGCCAGAGGCCAGCAGCAGGCCGGTCTGGTAATACTGCACGGCGCCGGTTTCCAAGGCGGCCATGCCGACAAAGTGCATGAGGATGATGCCCAGGCCAATCAACACTGCGCTTTGCACAAAATGATGCACGCGCATTTGTGTGCGTTCCAGGCTGTACATGGCCAGCCAGGCTACGCCCAGGGCGATGAGTAGCGAAAGAATGGTCAGGGAAACGTCGTAGTGCACTTCCACCGGTGCCTGGAACGCCAGGATGCTGATGAAGTGCATGGCCCAGATGCCACCGGCCAGGCAGCAAGCGCCGAGCATGTTCCATTGGCGGTGGGCAGTGGGTTCGGGGCTGTGGGATTGTCGCTCGGCCATGTCGAGCGTGGCGAAGCAGGCCGCGCAGGCAACGAAGTAGGCGAGCAGAACCAGAAACGGTTCATGACGGCAATCAATGACGATACGCCCGGTTGCCGGCAAGTCGGCGAACAGTTGCAGCCCTAACCACTCCATGGAATGCCTCTTGATCGAGTTTTCACTCGTCTGCGCTACAACCCTGTGCAGACTGTCCAGAGGCAGTATAGGAAGGAGTATTTAAGCCTTCCTGACTAATGGCACATTGATTTCTACGATTTGGTAATCAGCGTGATTGTGGCCAGGAATAAAGAGTTTGGACCGTAATAGAGGCTCGCGAGATCAGGGCTGCTGTGCCGGCTATGGGGCCGCAAAGCGGCCCCATAGCTCCGGTATTTAGCCCGCCACCAGCACGCGAATGGCTTCCAGGCGCAGGGCGGCCTTTTCCAGCATTGCCAGGCCATCTTCACGCTGCTTGCGCAGGGCGTTGATTTCGCTGTCACGCACACTCGGGTTGACCGCTTGCAGTGCCACCAGGCGGGCCAGCTCCTCGTCGGCCTCTGCCGCCAGGCGGCGCTGGGCTTCGGCCACGCGCTCGATGTGGGTCGGCAAGATTTTCTCTTCACCACCACTGATACGCTTGGCCAGCACATCGCGCTGGGCCTGGACGAACTTGTTGGCGCTGGCGCGCGGCACGCTTTCGAGCTGGTCGTTGAGGGTTTCGAAGGCTACGCGCGATGCCAGGTCGTTGCCGTTGGCGTCGAGCAGGCAGCGCAGTGCCGCCGGCGGCAGGTAGCGGCCCAGTTGCAGGCTGCGTGGTGCTACTACTTCGCTGACGAACAGCAGTTCGAGTAGCACAGTGCCCGGTTTGAGCGCCTTGTTCTTGATCAGCGCCACTGCGGTGTTGCCCATCGAGCCGGACAGCACCAGGTCCATGCCGCCCTGCACCATCGGGTGCTCCCAGGTGAGGAACTGCATGTCCTCGCGCGACAGCGCCTGGCCACGGTCGTAGGTAATGGTCACGCCTTCGTCGTCGCCCAGCGGGAAGCTGGCGTCGAGCATCTTCTCGCTTGGCTTGAGGATCAGGGCATTCTCGGAATGGTCTTCGCTGTCGATGCCAAAGGCGTCGAACAGGGTTTCCATGTAGATCGGCAGGGCGAACTGGTCGTCCTGTTCAAGAATGGCCTCGACCAGCGCCTGGCCCTCGCCAGCGCCGCCAGAGTTGAGCTCCAGCAGGCGGTCGCGGCCAGTATGCAGTTCGGCCTCCAGGCGTTCGCGCTCGCTGCGGGCGTCGGCCACCAGTGTATCCCAGGCCTTGCTCTCGCCACCTTCGAGCAGCGGCAACAGGCGCGGGCCAAACTGGTGTTGCAGGGCGTTGCCGGTCGGGCAGGTGTTGAGGAAGGCGTTGAGGCCTTCGTGGTACCACTGGAACAGGCGCTCTTGCGGGCTGTCCTGCAGGTACGGGATGTGCAGCTGGATGGTGTGCTTCTGGCCGATCCGGTCCAGGCGGCCGATGCGCTGTTCGAGCAGGTCGGGGTGCGCGGGCAGGTCGAACATCACCAGATGGTGGGCGAACTGGAAGTTACGACCTTCGCTGCCGATCTCGGAGCAGATCAGCACCTGCGCGCCGAATTCTTCGTCGGCGAAGTAGGCGGCGGCACGGTCGCGTTCGAGAATGCTCATGCCTTCATGGAACACCGACGCCGGGATGCCGGAGCGCACGCGCAGGGCGTCTTCCAGGTCCATTGCGGTTTCGGCGTGGGCGCAGATCACCAGCACTTTGGTGCGCTTGAGCATCTTCAGGGTATCGATCAGCCAGTCGACGCGTGGATCGAAACGCCACCAGCGTTCGTCGTCGGCTGCCTCACCCTGGGCCTGGAAGGCCACTTCCGGGTACAGCTCAGCGTGTTCGCCAGCCGGCAGGTCGCGGTACTGCTCGGGCGTGGCCAGCGGGTAGGGGTGCAACTGGCGCTCAGGGAAGCCCTGAATTGCGGCACGTGTGTTGCGGAACAGCACGCGGCCGGTGCCGTGGCGGTCAAGCAGTTCGCGAATCAGGCGCGCACTGGCCTGGGTGTCGCCATCGTTGACCGCGGCCAGCAGGGCTTCGCCTTCGGCACCCAGGAAGCCCTGGATGGTGGCGTGCGCCTTGGGCGACAAGCGGCCCTCGTCGAGCAGTTCCTGTACGGCTTCGGCGACCGGGCGATAGTGCTCGCTCTCGGCACGGAAGGCGGCCAGGTCGTGGAAACGGTTGGGGTCGAGCAGGCGCAAGCGGGCAAAGTGGCTGTCCTGGCCAAGCTGCTCTGGGGTGGCGGTGAGCAGCAGCACACCCGGGATCACCTGGGCCAGTTGCTCGACCAGGCCATATTCGGCGCTGACCTGATCTTCGTGCCAGACCAGGTGGTGAGCTTCGTCGACCACCATCAGGTCCCAGCCGGCAGCAAACAGCGCATCCTGGGCCTTTTCGTCGTCGACCAGCCACTCCAGGGCAACCAGCGCCAGCTGGGCGTCCTCGAACGGGTTGCTGGCGTCGCTCTCGATGAAGCGTTCAGCGTCGAACAGGGCTACCTGCAGGTTGAAGCGGCGGCGCATTTCCACCAGCCACTGGTGCTGGAGGTTTTCCGGCACCAGGATCAGTACGCGGCTGGCACGGCCCGACAGCAATTGGCGGTGAATCACCAGGCCAGCCTCGATGGTTTTGCCCAGGCCCACTTCGTCGGCCAGCAATACGCGCGGGGCGCTGCGGTCGGCGACTTCGCGGGCGATGTGCAACTGGTGGGCGATCGGTTGCGCGCGGCAGCCACCCAGGCCCCACAGTGCCGACTGCATCTGCTTGCTGGTGTGCTGCAGGGTGTTGTAACGCAGGCTGAACCACGACAGTGGGTCGATCTGCCCGGCGAACAGGCGGTCGCTGGCCAGGCGGAACTGGATGAAGTTCGACAGCTGGGTTTCTGGCAGGGTACGCGGCTGGTTCTGCGCGTCCAGGCCGTGGTACACCATGAGCCCGTCGATGTCCTCGACCTCGCGCACGGTCAGCTTCCAGCCCTCGAAGTGGGTGATCTGGTCGCCGGGCGAGAAACGCACGCGGGTCAGCGGCGCATTGCGCAGGGAATACTGGCGGGTGTCGCCAGTGGCCGGGTAAAGCACGGTCAACAGGCGGCCATCCTGCGCCAGGATGGTACCCAGGCCGAGCTCGGCTTCGCTGTCGCTGATCCAGCGTTGCCCCGGTTGATACTGCTGCGCCATACTGCCTGAACTCCCGCGATGAAAAAGCCGATTATGTTAACGGATCGGCCGGTCAGACCAAAGTGCGAACGCACCAAAAGGTGCTGAACGACAACAGGAAGTAAGTCAGTCTAGCTGTTTCATCGCCTCGCACTGTGCAGCCGACGAGGGCACCGCTTCTATATGTCTGCCAAGCACCGCTGGATGAGCGCTTCCATGGCCGTGGGCAGCCTGCTGCTGCTCAGTGCCTGCGAACAGAAGAATTTCGAGACCTTGCCCCCCATTCCGATGGAACAGCTTGAAGTGCTGGGCGTCCAGACGCCGATCAAGAGCGTGCACTACCGCGACCGCGACGGTGAAGGCCTGCTGGTACTGAGCCGCAGCGATGGCCAGGCCAGTGACCCGGAAAGCGAACAGGAAGTGGACAAGGTGGTACTCAAGGCCACCTTGTACGGGCGCACAGCCGAAAGTGATGCATTCAAGGCGCGTTGGCAGATCGAGCAGGAAACCACCTGCCCAGGGCTGGACCTGGACGTGGACTTCTACACCGACGTCAGTGATGCCAGCGACTTGAACAAGGACGGTGTCGCCGAGGTGACGGTAGCCAGTCATGCCTTCTGTGGCGGCGGTATCGACCCGCACGACATCGCCATCGAGATGCGCGAAGGGCAGGCCAGCTACACCATTACCGGCCAGTCGCTGATCACCCCGGCGGGCGAGGAACCGGTCGGTGGCGAGCGCGAGGACAGTGCTTCGCTGAAAACCGCGCCGCAGGTCTTGCGCGACCATATGGACGCGGTCTGGCAGCAGGTTTACAAGCGGCCCTGGAGCGAAGCCAGCCCGCCAGATGACGACGAGCCTGACGACGAAACCGAGTAAATGTTGTCCATGACATCAAGGTAAACCCGCACCTGCCGATACAGGGGCACAGGAGAACGTCCATGCTGCCGCCGATCATTCCGCTCAGTGCCGCCCCGGTGACCTCGCAACAGGACCCGGTCAAACCCACCCCCGACATCAAACCGGTGGTGCCGACGCAGCCTGCGTCCGGCGAAAGTGCCATCGACCTCAAGCACCAGCGTGACCCGCAAGAGCAAGCACTGTTGCTGCGCGATGAACAACGTCGCCAGCAGCAACGCAGGCAAAAGGGCGATCAGGAACGCTACAGTGCCATGCCTGGTGATGAGGTCAACGCCGACAACACCGTGCCGGTGGCCCCGTTGATGGGCGAACACGTACGCCAGGGGCTGCTGGTGGATATCGAAGTCTGACAGGGGCTGGTCAGCACCTGCGGCTGGCCTCATCATGCAAGTCTCAGTAGATCGTCGAGCCCACCCATGAGCCAAGACAACCTCATCGATTTCGATGCCGAACGCGCCAAGCGCGTCCACGACCTCAAGGAAAAGCGCCTGAACGACATGCGCAACGCGTTCGAGCAGGCCCTGCCGTTGAACAGCAGCAAGAAAAAGAAACCCAAGAGCAAGCCGAAGAAGCGCTGAAATTTGACGCAGGTCAACCCTGCACTCCCCTCGCGTGCCCGGCCTCGGGCACCATTGATCCCGATCAATTTTCCCCCCCACCACATTGGTTATCTTGCACCCATCGGACAACGGCAAACGAATGGGGAGGCCAGCATGTTCTTCGACAACGTGGTTATCGCCGGTGTGGTAACGGTTGGGTTGATGTTTGCCTTCTTTGCCGGTCTGGGCATTTTCATCTGGAAGGACTCGAACAAGCGCAAGCCGCGCTGACCTTCCGGGTACACGAGCACGCAAGGCATTTAGGGCGACTTCGGTCGCCCATTTTTTTGCCTGGGATTTGTGTTTTGGTTGCATCTCGATAAAGATGATTAGCTAGCTAATTATCCATTTCTACTTTATCCTGCTCCCCATTGTCTATCTTTTCTACAAGACCATCCCCGCAAGGTCCGCTTCGTGCCCATTACCTTCCAGGCCCTGTTCGCCCCCAGCAGCCTCGCCCTCAAGTTCGCCATCAAGACTCTGCTCGGTGGCGGCCTGGCGTTGTGGCTGGCGATGCGTTGGGGGCTGGAGCAACCGTCATGGGCACTGATGACCGCTTTCATTGTTGCCCAGCCGCTGTCCGGCATGGTGGTGCAGAAGGGCCTGGCGCGGCTGGCGGGTACCTTGGTTGGCACCGTCATGTCGGTGCTGTTCATTGGCCTGTTTGCACAGACCCCAGGTTTGTTTCTGCTCACCCTGGCCCTTTGGCTGGCCCTGTGCACCGCCGCCTCCACCCAGCTGCGTAGCGCCTGGGCTTATGCCTTCGTGCTGGCCGGCTACACCGCTGCCATCATCGCCTTGCCGGCCATCGACCACCCGCTGCAGGTGTTTGACCAGGCGGTGGCGCGCTGCACCGAGATCTGCCTAGGCATTTTCTGCGCCACTGCCAGCAGTGCCTTGCTCTGGCCCATGCGCGTGGAGCAGCAACTGGGCGGGCAGGCCCGACAGGCCTGGCAGAACGGTCTGCAAGCTGCCAGCGCCATGCTGGGTGGCGAGGACGAGGCGCGCAAAGGCTTGCTGGAGAGCTTGGGGCGCATCGTGGCCATCGACAGCCAGCGCGAACATGCCTGGTTCGAAGGCAACCGAGGCCGGCAGCGTGCCCGCGCCATTCGTGGGCTCAGCCAGAAGCTGATGGTGCTGTTGCGCATCTCCCGTTCGGTGCGCCGTCAGTGGCGGCAACTGGATGAGCGGGAGGCTGAGCACCTGGCGCCCTGGTTGCACGAAGTGCGCACACTGTTGGGCAAACCCGACAAGCCCGGCCTGTTACTGCTGCGCCAACGTATCTGGGATGCCGCCCACGATGAGCAGATCAGTTCGGCGGAGCACTTCTGTCTGGCGCGCATGGCCCTGCTGCTGGATTACGCCATGGCTGCCGGCCAGGCGCTGGAGGATGTGGAGGCGGGCAGGGCGCCCAAGGATGTGTCCCAAGGCCTGGCTGCGCACCGCGACTGGTCACTGGCCTTGCTGTTTGGTTCGCGCAGCGCGCTGGCCTTTCTGGTAATGAGCGGGTTCTGGTTGGCCACGGCCTGGCCTTCGGCGCCGGGTGGCCTGGTGCTGACCTGCGTAGTCTGTAGCCTGTTCGCCAGCCGTGAGAACGGCGCGCAGATTGGCTTGAGTTTTTTGCGCGGGATTTTCCTGGCCATACCTGCTGCGTTTCTGGTCGGGCAAATTGTGCTGCCGCAGTGGAGCAGCTTCGCCATGCTGTGCCTTGCCATGGGTGTGCCGCTGTTTCTTGGTGCGCTGGGCATGGCCCACCCCCGTACCGGGGCCACGGCCACCTCCTATTGCCTGCACTTCATTGTGTTGGTGTCGCCGCTCAACGCCATGCAGTTCGGTGTGGCGACCATGCTGAACAGTGCCTTGGCCATGTTGGTGGGGGTGTCTGCAGCAGTCATGGCCTTTCGTTTATTGGTGTTTCGTCACCCGGCCTGGTTGGGCCGGCGACTGCGCGCAGCCACCCAGAGCGACCTGGTGCGCCTGACCCGGCGCGACCTGCGTGGGGCTGACAGCTGGTTTGGCGGGCGGATGGCTGACCGCCTGATGCAACTGGCGCGGCATGCCAGTGAATTACCGGAAGACGAGCGCAAGCGCTGGGACGACGGCCTGCATGGGCTGGACATTGGTGATGAACTGGTACACCTGCGCATGTGCCTGGCGGTCGCCCAGGCCCCCTTGGGGCGTGCCGAGCGCGAGTACCTGCAACAGGTGGAGGCGGTGCTGGCCAAAGGGCCTGCCGCCGGGCGCGGGCAGCGCCTGGACACCGCCAGTGAGCAATTCATCGCGGCCCTGCGCCGGCTGCCTGCCAGCGACCCGTTGCGGCTGGCGGAAGGTGCGGTGCTGCAACTGCAAAAAAGCTGGGGCAAGTGGTGCCGCTGGCAGGAGGAAGCCCATGGGGTTGCGTGAATGGGAAGTGGGCGGCGTGCTGCTCAGCCCGTTTCTGCTTTATGTGTTGCTGGCGCTGCTGCTCACCGGCCTGTTGCGCCTGGTGGTGCAGGCCACGCCGCTGGGGCGCTGGATCTGGCATGAGGCGCTGTTTGACGCGGCGCTGTTCGTTTGTGTGTTGTTCCTGGTGGTACGCCTGCTGGGGCCTTTATGAAGGAGTGTTTCGATGCGTGCGGCCGTACGTACCTTGGTGACGCTGTGTGTGGTGGCCTTGGCCGTGTTGGCCGGCTACCAGCTGTGGCAGTACTACATGCTTACCCCCTGGACCCGCGATGCCCGTGTGCGCGCCGATGTGGTGGTGATTGCGCCTGACGTGTCCGGCTGGGTACGCGGGCTTAAGGTCCATGACAACCAGCAGGTCAAGGCGGGCGACCTGTTGATGACTATCGACCGCGAGCGCTTCCAGGCCGCGTTCGACCAGGCCAGCGCCGTGACCGAGACCCGCGCCCAGCAATTGCGCCTGCGCGAACGCGAAGCCGCCCGACGCACGGCCTTGGGGCCCGAGGCGATCAGTGCCGAGTTGCGTGAAAACGCCCAGATCAATGCGGCCATCGCGCGTGGCGAGTTGCACGAAGCCGAGGCGCAGTTGCAGGTGGCCAGGATCAACCTTGCGCGCAGTGAAGTGCGGGCGCCGCGCAGCGGGCATATCACCAACCTGCGTCTGGCCGAAGGCAATTATGTGAACACCGGGGAAGCGGTCATGGCCCTGGTGGATGATTCAACCTTTTATATCCAGGCGTACTTCGAGGAAACCAAGCTGCCCCGTATTCGTGTGGGGGATACCGTGAAAGTCTGGCTGATGGGGGCGGGTGAGCCGATGCAAGGGCATGTGGAGAGCATCAGCCGCGGTATTACCGACCGCAACAGCAACCCGGACAGCCAATTGCTGCCGGAAGTGGAACCTACCTTCAACTGGGTGCGTCTGGCCCAGCGCATACCGGTAAGGATTCGCCTGGACCAGGTGCCGGAAGGGGTGACCCTGAGTGCGGGGATGACGGCCAGTGTGCAGGTGCATGAGGACCGGGATCGGCAGTAGCTCCAGCACTACACCCTGAGCGGTGAGCGCTGAAAACCATGGCGCGTTCGTGCGCACCTGCGTTAGGCTGCGGCTTGCGAGTTGCCCGGTAGAGGCGACCCATCCCCCGCCAGGCGTGCGTATCTTCCGATATCATTGCGAGGTTACGTCATGGCCATCACTTCCCAGGACATCTGCAACGCTGCCGACCAGCTCAAGGGCTTTGTCGGTTTTCATGGCAAGCGCGGTGTCCATATTGTGCGTTTTTCCGAGGATTCGTTCGGCATGGACGTGGCCGACGACAGCATTACCCCGTGCAACGAGTTTGTCTGGCGGCCTGAGCAAGGGCAGCGCATGGCGTTGTGCCGTGAGCGGCTGGCGCTGTTGCTGGAGCAGCATGTGGATGACCGCTTGAATATTGGTGAGCCGCTGCGTGCTTACCTGCGCCGCCAGGACCTGCCAGAGATCGTGGCCGAGCGCAGCCTGCAACAGCCCTGATGCCCCCTGCAGGAGCTGACTTGCCCACGAAGAATCCAACGCGGTGCATGGCACCGGCGTTGCCGTTGTTCGCGGGTAAACCCGCGCCTACAGAGATTGTTTGCTGCTTTGGGATGTTTGGTGCAACAACGCCTCCAGCCCGGCGCTGTCCAGCGGTCGGCTCATGAAATAGCCCTGTACTTCGTGACAACGGTCGTTTTCCAATGCTTTGAGCTGCTGTTCACTTTCGACGCCTTCGGCAGTCACCGTCAACCCCATCGCTTCGCCCAGGTTGATGATGGCCTGAACCACCGCACGGTCGCTGCCGTTGTTGTTGTTCAGGCCACTGATGAAGCGCTTGTCTATCTTGATGCTGTCGAACGGGTAGGTACGCAGGTAGCCCAGCGATGAGTAACCCGTGCCGAAATCATCCATGTTCAGGCGCACGCCCAGCTCCTTGAGCGAGAGCATGGTGCCCAGCGCGCCTTCGATGTCGTTGAGCATCACGTTCTCGGTAATTTCCAGCTCCAGGCGCTGGGCCGGGAAGGCGGTTTCCAGCAGGATTTCACGCACATCGGCTACCACGTCACTGCGCAGGAACTGCGCGGGCGACAGATTCACCGAAACCAGAATGTCGGCTGGCCAGTCATGGGCTGTGCGGCAAGCCTCGCGCAGCACCCAGCGGCCCAGCGCGACGATGATGTCGCTTTGCTCGGCCAGCGGGATGAAAGTGTCTGGCCCCAGCAACCCTTCCTGCGGGTGCTGCCAGCGCAGCAGGGCTTCGACCGCTACGATGCGTCGGTCGCTGAGGCGGTAGCGCGGCTGATAATGCAGTTCGAACTCCTGATTGCGCAGGGCCCGGCGCAGGTCGTTTTCCAACTGGCGGCGGTACTGGATCTGCTGGTTCATCTCGGCAGCGAAGTAACGCCAGGTATTCTTGCCATCGGCTTTGGCCTGGTACAGGGCAATGTCGGCGCAGCGGATCAATTCGCCCGCATCGAAACCCTGGGTGCGGGTTTGGGCGACGCCAATACTGGCACCGACATGCAAAGGTTGGTTGTCGAAGGTGATGGGTTGTTGCAGCAGGCTGATAAGGCGCGCGCAGAAACGGTCGATTTCGTTGCGGTTGTCCATGCCGCTTAGCACCAGGATGAACTCGTCGCCGCCCAGACGCGCTACCAGGTCACCGTCGCGGGTGGTATCGCGCAGACGCGTCGCCACCTCTTGCAGCACGGCATCCCCTGCAGCATGGCCGAGTGAGTCGTTGATCGGTTTGAAGTTGTCGAGGTCCAGCAGCAGCAGGCTCAAAGGTGGCGAGTCGGTGCCACGCAGCAGGGCTTGCTCCAGGTGCCTGGCGAGCTTGTTGCGGTTGGCCAGGCCGGTCAGTGGGTCGTGCAACGACAAGTGCTGAATGCGCGCGTGGGCGTCGACTTCGTCGGTGATGTCGCTGGCGGTGCCGCGAAAACCGCTGGGCTTGTCGTCATACCAGATGGCGCGGGCCGAAATCCTGCAGTAGCGGTTCTGGCCATTCTGGTCGCGGTAGGTACAGCGCAAATTGGCCAACTGTTGTGGGTCGACGCTGGTCAGGGCGTCCAGCCAAGGTGAGAGCGGGGTGGTATCGCAGGCAAGCAACTGGTTGAGCGGTTGGCCCAGCCAGTCGTCCACTGGGTAGCCGGTGACGTTGGCAAAGCGTTGCGACAGGTAGGTGAGGCGTTGTTGCCTGTCGGTTTCCCAGATCCAGTCGGATGCCGATTCGGCCACCGCGCGAAATCGCTGCTCGCTGGCTTCCAGCGCCTGGTTGCTCTGTTGCAGGTGAGTGAGTGTAAGGCCGATTGCCCGCGAGCTGCGCAGGGTGAGGCGAAACAGGTACAGCATGATCATGCCAAGCATCAGCAGCGCGCCTACCAGTGGCGGCAAGACGGCCCACAGCAGCTGGCGCCCCGGCAGCGGGCTGTTCCAGGCCAGGTGGTAGCCGGTATCGCCCAGTTCGATGCGCAAGTGGCCATGCTCGCCCCTGTTGTCCTTGTCCACATGCATGCCGGTAAGGCCGGCGCCGGTGCCCAGCCGTGTCAGCTTGTCTTCGGTTAGTTGGTCGATGAACAGCATCACCGGGGCCTGGCGTACCTCACTGTCGGTGACATCGCGATCCGGTCGAACAGCGGCGGCAGTCAGCACGGCCGGCCAGCCGTTGAACAGCACGTAACGGGAGGTCTGTTCCCGTGGTACGGCCGCGGCGCGGGCCTGGTCGATGATCGGCTGCAGGGGCGCGTCTATATAAGTGTCAGCGCCTGCCTGGCTGGGCTGTCCCTTGAATAACGCGTAGGTGGTGCGGCTGTCCTCTACAACGAACACCCCTTCGTAGCCGCTGGCGCTGTACAGCGACTCGCCCACGTTCTTGTCTTCGTAGGCCCATTTCCAGTCTACCTGGCCCGCCAGGTGTTCGAAGGCAGCATCCCACACGGCATAGCTGGACAAGAACTGGCGCGAGGCGATGAGTCGCTGCTCCAGGGCCTGGTTCGCATGGAAGGCGCTACGCTGACGCTCCTGGTGATCAAGGGTGGCGGCGATGTTGAACAGTGCGCCCAGCGTAACCAGGCAGGCCAGGCCGAAAACTGCACTGAAACCGGCAATCAGGCGGCGCACCTGAAAGCGCGGTGTGGGGCTGGCGGGGTGGAGTTTGGCATTCCTGGCCATGCGTGAGCGGCTCCTTCAAGCAGCCTCCCGCCAGGCAGTCAGGAAGGAGGTTCAATCAGGATAGGCCAGCTTGAGCGTAGAAGCCTCGCTGCGGGCAAAATTGACCTGGTTGCGGCCGGCGTGCTTGGCGGTGTAAAGCGCCTTGTCTGCCTGGTCGAGCCAGTGCTCGGGTGACTCCAGGGTAGCTTCGAAGGGTGACAGGCCGATGCTCAGGCTGATGCGCAGGTGCGGCAACTGAGGGTTGCGGTAGTTGGCGACCTGCTCGCGCAGGCGCTCCATGGCCTGGCAAGCCTGGGCTTCACTGGTGTCCGGCAGCATCACACAAAACTCGTCGCCGCCATAACGCCCGGCCTGGTCGCCTTCGCGCAGATTACGGCGCAGCTCGGCGCTCAGCTGGCGCAGCACATAGTCGCCGACCACGTGGCCGAAGGTATCGTTGATGGTCTTGAAATGGTCGATGTCGATCAGGGCGATGACCGCGTGCCCCTGCTGTTGTTTACAGGCCTGGAATTTCAGCATTAGCAGGTCTTTCCACGCGCCATGGTTGAGCAGCCCGGTCAGGCTGTCGGTGAGGCTCAGGGCGCTCAGCCGGCGCTTGTGGTCAGCCAGTTTGATCGCCAGCTGGTAGCACACCCAGCCCAGGGACAGCGGGTACAGCGTCAGCATCGGCAGGCAGGCGTACACCTGCAGAGGGGTAGCGGTCAGCTGCAGGCCGGGGCCGAGCAGCAGGATGGAGGCAAGCATGCCTGCCAACTGGGCCTGCAGCCCACGAAAGACCATGCGCTTGCCGCCGGCTGCGACGTTGTTCATGGTCATCATGGAAAGTACCGTCACGCTGGGGAGCGGGTTGAAATGCATGGCGGCAGTCCAGAACCCGCCCATTAGCGAGTCCAGCAGCAGGTTGCGCTGTTCTGCCTGGTAGGGCATCGCCGAGCGGCTTGCCCACAGGTAGGCCATGTGCGGCCACAGCAACCCGTTGCACAGCACCAGCAGCCATGCCCAGGTGGGGGGAGACAGCGGCGCAATGGCCGCCATGACGCTGAACAGACCGATGCCCAGGCCAATGACGCGCGGCAGGTAGATGCGCTTGACGAATGAAAGGCCTTTCCCGCTGCGGTTGTCCATCGTGTACATCGCTATTCTTCCGGGGTACCGTTTATCGCATAACTCGCATGAATATTGTTGAACAGTGTTTCAGCGGCGAAAAATGACCTTACAAGCCAATTCACGGTTGATCTGATCACTGTGGGGTAACATGAAGGCTTTCCTGTTGCTCGGAGTGTTGCTGATGGTCCCTTTGGCCAACGCTGCCGGCGAGCCGGCGCCACAGCGGGATGGGCGTTTTCACAACCAGGCATCGTTGCCGCAGGATGGGGTGCTGAAAAAGCTGCGCATCGGGCTCAAGTACCTGTTCCTGCGCAAGCCCCCGCAAACCCGGCCGGCTACCCCGATCAGCCTCCAGCCCATGACCCGCGAGCAGGTGCTCGACGCCCCTGATCACAGCATGTGGCGCCTGGGCCATTCCACAGTATTGCTCAAGCTGCGCGGGCGCTTCTTTATCACCGACCCGGTGTTCGCCGAGCGCGCCTCGCCGGTGCAGTGGGCGGGGCCGCTGCGCTTCCATGCGCCACCGCTGGCGCTGGACCAGTTGCCGCCACTGGCCGCGGTTGTACTGTCGCACGATCATTTCGACCACCTCGACGAGCAGGCGATTCGCCATTTGGCGCCACGCACCGGGGTATTCCTGGCCCCACTGGGCGTGGGCGACCTACTTATGAGCTGGGGCGTGGCTCCGGCGAAGGTGCGCCAACTGGACTGGTGGCAAGAAAGCGAGGTGGAGGGCGTGCGCTTTGTCGCCACCCCGGCACAGCACTTTTCCGGGCGCGGGCTGCTGGACAGCAATCGGACGCTGTGGGCGTCCTGGGTGATCATCGATGACGATGTGCGGGTGTTCTTCAGTGGCGATACCGGGTACTTCGACGGTTTCAAGCAGATAGGCGAGCGTTTCGGGCCGTTCGACCTGACCTTGATCGAAACCGGCGCCTACAACGTCGCCTGGCCCAACGTACACATGCAGCCGGAGCAGAGCCTGCAGGCCCACCTGGATTTGCGCGGGCGCTGGATGCTGCCAATTCACAACGGTACGTTCGACCTGTCTACCCACGGCTGGCAGGAGCCTTTTGAACGCATACTGACGCTGGCCAACCAGGCCCAGGTGCGCTTGAGCACGCCGCAGATGGGCGAACGGGTCAGTCTTGACTCACCGCATGCCGGGCAGAACTGGTGGCAGCCACGGCCTGTGCGTCAGCGGGGCCACGCCAAAGAGCGCACGATGGCGGCACGCTGAGATTCAGTTGTGGTCATCCTCGCTGCGCCGGCACGGGGCTTGGTCGTCTTTCAGCAGTTGCGAGGGTGGCTTGCCACTGTCGCTGCGTACCTGGGCATGGCTGATCAGGGCAAAAATGAAACTGCCACCAATAATGTTGCCGGTCAGGGTCGGCAAGGCGAATTCCAGCCAAAAGCTGCGCCAGGTTTCATCGCCGGCCCACACCAGATAGGACACCTCGACGGAGCCCACTACTATATGGGTGAAATCGCCGAGGGCCATCAGGTAGGTGATCATCAGGATGATCCAGACCTTGGCGTGCTCCATGGACGGGATCATCCAGACCATGGTCGCGATCATCCAGCCCGACACGATGCCTTTGGCGAACATCTGGCTCAGGTCGTTCTTCATGACCTTGCGGCCAACCTCCAGAAAAGCCACGTCCGTCTTGCTGTCGAATATCGGCAGCTCCAGCATGACCCAAGCCACTAGCAGGGTGCCGGCTAGGTTGCCGAGCAACACCACGCCCCACAGGCGCAGCAGGCGACCGAAGTTGGCCAGGGTGGGGGTGGTCATTACGGGCAGCACGGCGGTGAGGGTGTTTTCGGTAAACAGTTGCTGGCGTGCCAGGATCACGGCGAGGAAGCCGGCGCTGTAGCCGATGCTGGCGACCACCTGGGCACTCTCTCCTTCCGGCAGGCGTGCGTAGAACAGCCCCATGGCCATCAGCGACAGTCCCATGGACAGGCCGGCGGCCAGTGCCGACCACCACAACGCGGCGAGGGTACGTTCCAGTTCCTGATCGCCTTGGTAGCGGATCATCTCGTGCAGCACTGCCGCCCGCGGCGGCTGGTTGTGGCTGACCTCCTGTTCTTCATCTGCAGACAGGCCCGGGGTTTTCTCGCTTTGCGCATCGCTCATGGCCGCTACGCTCCGTGGGGGGGGTTCTCTACAGATCCGTGGCGCTTTCATTAGTTGCCAGGTGGGGGGTAAAACACGCGCGGAAAGTTTTTTCAGATCAAGGTGTTGACTCTGATTTCAAAGCGCGTATTATTCGCCTCCTCGCAGCGATGAACGCTTCGGGGCAAGCGGTAAGTGTTTGAAGTTGTTAGCTTTCGAAAGAAAGCGGTAGTAAAAAACTTCAAAATAAACGCTTGACAGCAGGTGAGGAAAGCGTAGAATGCGCGCCTCGGTTGAGACGAAAAGCTCTTAACCAAACGCTCTTTAACAAATCGAATCAAGCAATTCGTGTGGGTGCTTGTGAGTACGGACTGATAGTCAAAAAGATTATCAGCATCACAAGTGGCCATGCGAGAAATCACATAGTCATTTGAGATTGCTGAGCCAAGTTTAGGGTTTCTTAAAAACCCAAGCAGTATTGAACTGAAGAGTTTGATCATGGCTCAGATTGAACGCTGGCGGCAGGCCTAACACATGCAAGTCGAGCGGATGACGGGAGCTTGCTCCTTGATTCAGCGGCGGACGGGTGAGTAATGCCTAGGAATCTGCCTGGTAGTGGGGGACAACGTTTCGAAAGGAACGCTAATACCGCATACGTCCTACGGGAGAAAGCAGGGGACCTTCGGGCCTTGCGCTATCAGATGAGCCTAGGTCGGATTAGCTAGTTGGTGGGGTAATGGCTCACCAAGGCGACGATCCGTAACTGGTCTGAGAGGATGATCAGTCACACTGGAACTGAGACACGGTCCAGACTCCTACGGGAGGCAGCAGTGGGGAATATTGGACAATGGGCGAAAGCCTGATCCAGCCATGCCGCGTGTGTGAAGAAGGTCTTCGGATTGTAAAGCACTTTAAGTTGGGAGGAAGGGCAGTAAGTTAATACCTTGCTGTTTTGACGTTACCGACAGAATAAGCACCGGCTAACTCTGTGCCAGCAGCCGCGGTAATACAGAGGGTGCAAGCGTTAATCGGAATTACTGGGCGTAAAGCGCGCGTAGGTGGTTCGTTAAGTTGGATGTGAAAGCCCCGGGCTCAACCTGGGAACTGCATCCAAAACTGGCGAGCTAGAGTACGGTAGAGGGTGGTGGAATTTCCTGTGTAGCGGTGAAATGCGTAGATATAGGAAGGAACACCAGTGGCGAAGGCGACCACCTGGACTGATACTGACACTGAGGTGCGAAAGCGTGGGGAGCAAACAGGATTAGATACCCTGGTAGTCCACGCCGTAAACGATGTCAACTAGCCGTTGGAATCCTTGAGATTTTAGTGGCGCAGCTAACGCATTAAGTTGACCGCCTGGGGAGTACGGCCGCAAGGTTAAAACTCAAATGAATTGACGGGGGCCCGCACAAGCGGTGGAGCATGTGGTTTAATTCGAAGCAACGCGAAGAACCTTACCAGGCCTTGACATGCAGAGAACTTTCCAGAGATGGATTGGTGCCTTCGGGAACTCTGACACAGGTGCTGCATGGCTGTCGTCAGCTCGTGTCGTGAGATGTTGGGTTAAGTCCCGTAACGAGCGCAACCCTTGTCCTTAGTTACCAGCACGTAATGGTGGGCACTCTAAGGAGACTGCCGGTGACAAACCGGAGGAAGGTGGGGATGACGTCAAGTCATCATGGCCCTTACGGCCTGGGCTACACACGTGCTACAATGGTCGGTACAGAGGGTTGCCAAGCCGCGAGGTGGAGCTAATCTCACAAAACCGATCGTAGTCCGGATCGCAGTCTGCAACTCGACTGCGTGAAGTCGGAATCGCTAGTAATCGCGAATCAGAATGTCGCGGTGAATACGTTCCCGGGCCTTGTACACACCGCCCGTCACACCATGGGAGTGGGTTGCACCAGAAGTAGCTAGTCTAACCTTCGGGAGGACGGTTACCACGGTGTGATTCATGACTGGGGTGAAGTCGTAACAAGGTAGCCGTAGGGGAACCTGCGGCTGGATCACCTCCTTAATCGACGACATCAGCCTGCTGATGAGCTCCCACACGAATTGCTTGATTCATTGTAAAAGACGATGCTGTAACGCAACCCTGTTATAGGTCTGTAGCTCAGTTGGTTAGAGCGCACCCCTGATAAGGGTGAGGTCGGCAGTTCAAATCTGCCCAGACCTACCATTACATGGTTAAGCCGTAGAATACGGGGCCATAGCTCAGCTGGGAGAGCGCCTGCCTTGCACGCAGGAGGTCAGCGGTTCGATCCCGCTTGGCTCCACCACTTACGCAGTAACAGTTCATTGTCAGAACTTAGAAATGAGCATTCAATTTGAATGTTGATTTCTGACTTTTGTCAGATCGTTCTTTAAAAATTCGGATATGTGATAGATATAGACTGATGACCAGTTTCACTGCTGGAAATCAGGCTAAGGTAAAATTTGTGAGTTCTGCTCAGCAATGAGCGAAATGCGAATTTTCGGCGAATGTCGTCTTCACAGTATAACCAGATTGCTTGGGGTTATATGGTCAAGTGAAGAAGCGCATACGGTGGATGCCTTGGCAGTCAGAGGCGATGAAAGACGTGGTAGCCTGCGATAAGCTTTGGGGAGTCGGCAAACAGACTGTGATCCAGAGATCTCTGAATGGGGGAACCCACTCAGCATAAGCTGAGTATCTTGTACTGAATACATAGGTGCAAGAGGCGAACCAGGGGAACTGAAACATCTAAGTACCCTGAGGAAAAGAAATCAACCGAGATTCCCTTAGTAGTGGCGAGCGAACGGGGACCAGCCCTTAAGTTGATTTGAGATTAGTGGAACGCTCTGGAAAGTGCGGCCATAGTGGGTGATAGCCCCGTACACGAAAATCTCTTGTCAATGAAATCGAGTAGGACGGAGCACGAGAAACTTTGTCTGAATATGGGGGGACCATCCTCCAAGGCTAAATACTACTGACTGACCGATAGTGAACCAGTACCGTGAGGGAAAGGCGAAAAGAACCCCGGAGAGGGGAGTGAAATAGAACCTGAAACCGTATGCGTACAAGCAGTGGGAGCCTACTTTGTTAGGTGACTGCGTACCTTTTGTATAATGGGTCAGCGACTTATATTCAGTGGCGAGCTTAACCGAATAGGGGAGGCGTAGCGAAAGCGAGTCTTAATAGGGCGTTTAGTCGCTGGGTATAGACCCGAAACCGGGCGATCTATCCATGGGCAGGTTGAAGGTTAGGTAACACTGACTGGAGGACCGAACCGACTACCGTTGAAAAGTTAGCGGATGACCTGTGGATCGGAGTGAAAGGCTAATCAAGCTCGGAGATAGCTGGTTCTCCTCGAAAGCTATTTAGGTAGCGCCTCATGTATCACTGTAGGGGGTAGAGCACTGTTTCGGCTAGGGGGTCATCCCGACTTACCAAACCGATGCAAACTCCGAATACCTACAAGTGCCGAGCATGGGAGACACACGGCGGGTGCTAACGTCCGTCGTGAAAAGGGAAACAACCCAGACCGTCAGCTAAGGTCCCAAAGTCATGGTTAAGTGGGAAACGATGTGGGAAGGCTTAGACAGCTAGGAGGTTGGCTTAGAAGCAGCCACCCTTTAAAGAAAGCGTAATAGCTCACTAGTCGAGTCGGCCTGCGCGGAAGATGTAACGGGGCTCAAACCATGCACCGAAGCTACGGGTATCATCTTATGATGATGCGGTAGAGGAGCGTTCTGTAAGCCTGTGAAGGTGAGTTGAGAAGCTTGCTGGAGGTATCAGAAGTGCGAATGCTGACATGAGTAACGACAATGCGAGTGAAAAACTCGCACGCCGAAAGACCAAGGTTTCCTGCGCAACGTTAATCGACGCAGGGTTAGTCGGTCCCTAAGGCGAGGCTGAAAAGCGTAGTCGATGGAAAACAGGTTAATATTCCTGTACTTCCAGTTATTGCGATGGAGGGACGGAGAAGGTTAGGCCAGCCTGGCGTTGGTTGTCCAGGTTTAAGGTGGTAGGCTGAAATCTTAGGCAAATCCGGGATTTCAAGGCCGAGAGCTGATGACGAGTTGCCTTTAGGCGACGAAGTGGTTGATACCATGCTTCCAAGAAAAGCTCCTAAGCTTCAGATAACTGGGAACCGTACCCCAAACCGACACAGGTGGTTAGGTAGAGAATACCAAGGCGCTTGAGAGAACTCGGGTGAAGGAACTAGGCAAAATGGCACCGTAACTTCGGGAGAAGGTGCGCCGGCGAGGGTGAAGGACTTGCTCCGTAAGCTCATGCCGGTCGAAGATACCAGGCCGCTGCGACTGTTTATTAAAAACACAGCACTCTGCAAACACGAAAGTGGACGTATAGGGTGTGACGCCTGCCCGGTGCCGGAAGGTTAATTGATGGGGTTAGCGCAAGCGAAGCTCTTGATCGAAGCCCCGGTAAACGGCGGCCGTAACTATAACGGTCCTAAGGTAGCGAAATTCCTTGTCGGGTAAGTTCCGACCTGCACGAATGGCGTAACGATGGCGGCGCTGTCTCCACCCGAGACTCAGTGAAATTGAAATCGCTGTGAAGATGCAGTGTATCCGCGGCTAGACGGAAAGACCCCGTGAACCTTTACTATAGCTTTGCACTGGACTTTGAATTTGCTTGTGTAGGATAGGTGGGAGGCTTTGAAGTGGGGACGCCAGTTCTCATGGAGCCATCCTTGAAATACCACCCTGGCAACTTTGAGGTTCTAACTCAGGTCCGTTATCCGGATCGAGGACAGTGTATGGTGGGTAGTTTGACTGGGGCGGTCTCCTCCCAAAGAGTAACGGAGGAGTACGAAGGTGCGCTCAGACCGGTCGGAAATCGGTCGTAGAGTATAAAGGCAAAAGCGCGCTTGACTGCGAGACAAACACGTCGAGCAGGTACGAAAGTAGGTCTTAGTGATCCGGTGGTTCTGTATGGAAGGGCCATCGCTCAACGGATAAAAGGTACTCCGGGGATAACAGGCTGATACCGCCCAAGAGTTCATATCGACGGCGGTGTTTGGCACCTCGATGTCGGCTCATCACATCCTGGGGCTGAAGCCGGTCCCAAGGGTATGGCTGTTCGCCATTTAAAGTGGTACGCGAGCTGGGTTTAGAACGTCGTGAGACAGTTCGGTCCCTATCTGCCGTGGACGTTTGAGATTTGAGAGGGGCTGCTCCTAGTACGAGAGGACCGGAGTGGACGAACCTCTGGTGTTCCGGTTGTCACGCCAGTGGCATTGCCGGGTAGCTATGTTCGGAAGAGATAACCGCTGAAAGCATCTAAGCGGGAAACTTGCCTCAAGATGAGATCTCACTGGGATCTTGAATCCCCTAAAGGGCCGTCGAAGACTACGACGTTGATAGGTTGGGTGTGTAAGCGCTGTGAGGCGTTGAGCTAACCAATACTAATTGCCCGTGAGGCTTGACCATATAACACCCAAGCAATTTGCGCGTAAGCCGAATTGTGGTGGTGAAGACGAAAGACCCGAAAGTTCGCAACATCACAAATATCGCATATCCGAATTGGCCAAGAGTGTTCACGAACATTCTGGCAACAGAATTTCTTGACGACCATAGAGCATTGGAACCACCTGATCCCATCCCGAACTCAGTAGTGAAACGATGCATCGCCGATGGTAGTGTGGGGTTTCCCCATGTGAGAGTAGGTCATCGTCAAGATTCATTTCGCAAAACCCCTATCTGCGCATGCAGGTAGGGGTTTTGTCTTTCTAGGCAAAAATTCAAGGCTGCGACAACATTGCTGTCACATCAACGTGACTTTCCCTCGCCCACCCTACGTCAAGACTTTGGTTCAGGGCACTCCTGCCCCTGAGCCTGGCGATGCCAGCGTACCTTGCTGCGCATTTCTGGACTTCCACCGTCCCATCACTTGAGGTAGCAAGCAAGATGGCCAAGGCCGCCGATGTTGTAGTGCAATGCCTGGAAAACGAAGGTGTCGAATATGTATTCGGCATTCCCGGTGAAGAAAACCTCGACCTGCTCGAATCCCTGCGCAAGTCGAAGATCAAGCTGGTACTGACCCGTCACGAGCAGTCTGCAGGCTTTATGGCTGCCACCTATGGCCGTCTGACCGGCAAGACCGGCGTCAGCCTGTCGACCCTTGGCCCTGGCGCCACCAACCTGGTTACTGCCAGCGCCTACGCCTACCTGGGCGGCATGCCGATGATGATGATCACCGGCCAGAAGCCGATCAAGAAGTCCAAGCAGGGCCGCTTCCAGATCATCGACGTGTGCGGCATGATGGACCCCATCACCAAGTACACCCACCAGTTCGCCTCGGCAGACAACATCCCGTCGCGCATGCGCGAAGCCTTCCGCCTGGCCGAAGAAGAAAAGCCGGGTGCGGTACACCTGGAGCTGCCGGAAGACATCGCCGCCGAGCAGACCGATGCACTGCCGATCCCGCGCAGCCTGCACCGCCGCCCGCTGGCCGAGCATGTGGCCATCGAAGCCGCCGTGCAGAAACTGCATAACGCCCGTAACCCGATCCTGGTGATCGGTGCCGGCGCCAACCGCAAGATGACCGCCAAGGTCCTCAAGCAACTGATCGACAAGACTGGCATCCCGTTCATCACCACTCAACTGGGTAAAGGTGTGGTCGACGAGCGCCACCCGCGCTTCCTGGGCAACGCCGCCTTGTCGTCCGGTGACTTCGTGCACCGCGCCGTCGAGGCCGCCGACCTGATCGTCAACATCGGCCACGACGTGATCGAGAAGCCGCCATTCTTCATGGTCCGTGGTGGCACCGAAGTCATCCACATCAACTTCCGCTCCGCCGAAGTCGATGCCGTGTACTTCCCGCAGGTCGAAGTGATCGGCGATATCGCCAACGCCGTGTGGCAGATCAGCGAAGCCCTCACCGAGACCTCGCACTGGGACTTCACTCGCCTGATGGCCATCCGTGAAGCCAACGAAGCGCAAATCGCCGAAGGCGCCGACGACGACCGCTTCCCGGTCTACCCGCAGCGCCTGGTTGCCGACATCCGTCGCGTGTTGCCGTCCGAAGGCATCGTTGCCTTGGACAACGGCATCTACAAGATCTGGTTTGCCCGTAACTACAAGGCGCACAAGCCAAACACCGTGCTGCTGGACAACGCCCTGGCGACCATGGGCGCCGGCTTGCCATCGGCCATGGCGGCGCACCTGGTGCACCCGGACCGCCCGGTGATTTCGGTATGTGGCGACGGCGGCTTCATGATGAACAGCCAGGAGCTGGAAACTGCAGTCCGTCTGGGCATGCACATCACCGTGGTGATCCTGCGTGATGACGGCTACGGCATGATCCGCTGGAAGCAGGCCAACATGGGCTTCACCGATTTCGGCCTGGACTACGGCAACCCGGACTTCGTCAAGTACGCCGAAGCCTATGGTGCCAACGGCCACCGCGTGGAAAGCGCCGAAGGCCTGCTGCCGCTGCTGGAGCACTGCATCAAGACCCCAGGCGTACATGTGATCGACTGCCCGGTCGATTACAGCGAGAACGACCGAATCCTCAACAGCGAGCTGCGTGAGCGGGCGCTGGCGGTGTAAGGCCTAACGCCCTCATCGGGACTGCACGCTGGCACCCACAGGTCTCTCACGATTCTGTGGGTGTTGGTTGGTGGCACATAACCAACACTTCAAATATCTCAAGTCGATCATGCTCAGGCTCTTCAATTCATGGAGAGTACGATTACATGACCATCGGTTCCAGCCATAACCACCCTGCTGATCTGGCCATTGAGCCAGCCTTGCCCGTGTAGCCGTGGGCCGCGCGTTTTCCGAATCCTCCAGACCTCTGCTTCGACTACCGTCGTCTGGTTGAACAACAGGGAGGTGTTGCACGTGCTGCCCGCCCGGAGCATCGGATCTGTATTGTTGGTGCTGGCGTAACAGGGCTAACTGCTGCTCGGGAATTGTTGCGCTGTGGTTTTACCCGCATCACCTTGATTGAGCAGTCTCAGCGCGTGGGCGGTCGCCACCTGACAGTGGTGAATAAAGATGGCAATTACAAGCAGCTTTCAACGCCATTCGAGATGGGGGCCATGCGTATGCCTTTGTTCAACAGGACAGGCGAATCGCCTAAAGATGGGTGCTCGCTTATGGCCTACTACGCGAAGCTGTTCAAGTTAAAGCTTTCCGATTTCCCGAACCCTGGGACACCTTGGGTGAACACAACCGGTATCTATCTTCGTGATGGGCAACTAGAGGAAGAGGGGAAACCGGAGTTGCTGGTTTGGCGTAATCCAGAAGGGAATACTCCTCCACCTACAGCAACGCTGCAAAAGGTCTATGAAAAATGGCATCGCTTCGCCAGGCAGTTTGCCGAGCGCATCGCCATGGTATATGGCACGCAATGTTGGGCGTCGACGTGGCAGGCTGTAGTCGAGCGCTATCACCTGTTGTCATTCAGGGATCTGGTGCATTTGCCCATGCTCACTGCGTGGAATCCCGCAAACCCTGGTGATTTTGGCGGGTTGGGCATGAGCAGTGAAGAGTCGGCCATTTTCTATTCAATCGGCATTGGTGATGGTAGCTGGGGTGCGTTTTACGACGTCTGCTGCCTGTACCCCCTGCGTACTGCAATCTTTGGCTTCAGCAGTCATTTGCAACTGGTGCATGGCCGTGTTGATCAGGATGGAGTGCCTTATGCTGCGCCGTATCTGGAAGCAAGTAATGTTCCTGATAGTAGAGGGCTGATGTTCAAAGGGCCCGCCTACATCGGTCTAGCGGCGATGGATGAAAGCCTGTTGTTTCTCGATGCAGGGATGAACGGCACTTCGCTTTATGATCATCTCCTTCAACAATATGACGGGCTGTTGACGGACACCTCGGTCCGTTCCTTGCGAAAGCTTGAAGCGGGTCGTATCCGGGTCGGATATTGCTGGCACTGCAGTGATCCTGCGTATCAAAGCCTCCAATACGATGACTTCGACAGTGTGATCTTGACCACCCCTTCCTGGTTGATCGAGACCAACATGCGCCTCGACGGTTTCAGCCGTCAGATACTGCCGCAGTCGATTGTGGACGCGTGGAAGCACGCTCATTGGGAAACCAGCTGCAAAGTCTATGCGCCACTGAAGAAGAGTTATCTGGACCGTAAGTCAGCGTTACCCCAGATCCTTGTCACCGATAGCTTTGTCCACGACGTCTACGCCTATCGGTACAACGATCGTTACCCCGATGACTGCATTCTGCTCAGCTACACCTGGGAAGACGATGCAACCAAGCTAGCAGCATTCACTGATGAAGAACTGGCCAACAAGTGTGTCGAGGAACTCGACCGGATCCTCCTGAGCTGCAGCAATGTGGCTGAACCTATATCGCCCTACATCGATACCCGAAACATTCGCATACAGCGCTGGGCGACGGACAAAAATGCGCTCGGCTGCGCGAAGCTGTATCGCGCAGGTACCTACTACGACGCGGTCGGCCTGATGAAATACAACCGCGATTACAGTGCCAGCTCGGGGTTATACCTGGCTGGAGAGTCCTTCTCTGTTGACGCCGGCTGGACCGAGCCGTGTTTACGCACCGCGCTCGATGTAGTCATCAATCTTTGCAACAACACATCCGCAACGTTCAATGGGGGCTTCACCCTTGAACACTATCCGCATTATCAACTTGGGAAATAGCGGCGTCTGGGTGACTTTGTGAGATTCGTCCTACTGCACTTACTCGCTTCTCCTTCGCCCCCATAGGACCTGCCCGACTGTCCCTCCCAAGCGCAACCCCGCTCTACTGGCGACCTTCCAGAACAACCACAAAAAGGAAGTCGCCATGTCTGAACATTGCCCCCCCGTCAGCCCTGTCCGTATCGCTGTCATCCAGTACGACCCACAGGTCGGGCTAGAGTACTGCGATGGCAACCTGAGCAGAGGCCTGGCACTGGCCCGGCGTGCGGCGCGTGAAGGTGCCAATCTGATCGTGCTGCCCGAGCTGGCCAACACCGGTTATACCTTTCACTCCCGTGCCGAGGCCTATGCCCATGCCGAAACGCTGCAGGCAGGCCGCAGCCTGAATGCCTGGGCTGATTTCGCCAGGGAGTATCAGGTGTACCTGGCAGCAGGATTTGCCGAGCGTGATGGCTTGAAGCTTTACGACAGCGCCGCATTGTTCGGCCCCGACGGCTTGCTTGGGCACTATCGCAAGGCCCACCTGTGGAACCAGGAAAAGCTCTGGTTCACCCCTGGAGATCTCGGTTTTCCTGTATTCGAGACGCCAATCGGGCGTATCGGCCTGCTGATCTGCTGGGACATCTGGTTCCCTGAAGTGCCGCGGCTGATGGCAGCGCAAGGCGCAGACATCATATGCAGCTTGAACAACTGGGTGTGGACACCGCCACCGCTGTTTGATGACGCAGGGCGTTGCATGGCGTCGTACCTGACCATGACGGCCGCGCACGTAAACAATGTCTACATCGCCGCCGCAAACCGTATCGGCAGTGAGCGAGGGGGGCGCTTTCTCGGTTGTTCGTTGATTGCCGGAACCAATGGCTGGCCCATTGGTGAGGTGGCTAGTGCGGAGGAGGAAAGCATTCTGTATGCCGATGTCGACCTCAGCAGCGCGCGTTCAGCGCCGATCTGGAACAGCCTCAACGACCTGCAGCGTGATCGCCGAACCGATCTCTACGATGCTGCGCTTGGCTACCGCCTGCATGCGCCTATGCCACGCTGAGGATCCACAGATGAAGCCATTACTGCTGCCCAATCGGCAGCGTTCCCCTGTGTTGATCTTTACCTGCCTGTTAATGCTGCTGGTAGCCAGCCTTGCGACAGGCCAATGGCCAGACTACGGGCAACTGGCGGCGACACTGGACCAACCGCTGAGCCGTTTGCGCTGGATAGTGGGCGATATCAGCGAGGTGACTTTCTACAAGCATGAGTTGCCTGCGCTGGGCTTGCTGCTAGGCGCTTGCCTGGCACATTGGGCCCATCTTCGCGGGTATCGCTGGCAGGGTTTTGCCATCTGCTATGGAAGCGGACTATGGCCATGGGTATTCACCAGCTCGCTACTGGGCCTTTTACTTAGCCACGCCTTATGGGGATGGACCTTGGCCGGTGGCACCTGGCAACCAACGTTTGTGGCCTTTGTGTCACTGCCGGCAGCCATGGTGCTGCTGTTTGGTGCGGGCTGGCGAGTGACGATAGCAGGCGCGCTACTGGGGTCACTACTGGTAACCCCGGCGAGTCTGCTGATGGTCAACTACCTGTGCTATCCCTTGCAGTTGCCTGTGGTCATCGGCAACGTGAGTGGTATGGCCGTGGCAAGTGTCGTCGCTTTCCTGCTGTGCAAGCGCTTCCCGTCATGGGTACGTCAAAGCCACGAACCCGACGTTGCGAAACCTGTGGCCAGCCAACCAGACTACGGTGTGGTCTGGACCTTGCGGCGTGTGCTGGCCGACTTCAGCGAAGCGCCATTCTTTGGCAATGAACTGGCCAGCCTCGGTCTACTACTGGGCGTGTTACTGGCTTACCTGTTGGCCCCGGCGGCCCCCGCATACGGTTCAATGTTGGTGATGCACATAGTGGCTGGGCAGGCCTTGGCGTCTTTGGTCGGGGTCGTATTCTGGCGCGGCCAGTGGCAAGCCCGTGGGTGGTACCCTACCTACATTCCGATTGTCTCGATCGTGCCGGCCGCAGTGCTGGCGCATGGAGGCAGTTGGCAAGTAGTCGTGGCCAGTGCAGTGCTGGGTGCGCTGGTGGCTCCGCCGCTGGCAGTGGCGATCACTCAGCGGTTGCCGACCTATGTGCATGGCTACATCGGTAACGTAGTGTCGATGGCCGTCAGCACGTTGGGAATCGTACCGCTGATCGGGTTACTTGTGGGGGGAGAAGCATGATTGAGCATTCGGGCCTGCCCAGGCTGTCGATCGCCAGTTTGGGGGGGACGGTCAGTATGCAGGCTGCGGCGGTTGGGTGTGGTGTAACGCCCACTCTGGATTGTGAGCAGCAACTGCTTCAGGTCCCACAGTTGCGCGAGATGGCGCAGTTAAACGTAACGTCATTGTGCCTGGTTCCCAGTGCATCGCTCAGCTTCAGGGCGCTGCTGGATGTGCTGGCCTGGGCTCGCTGCGAGGTCGAGCGCGGTGCCCGGGCTGTGATATTGACCCAAGGCACCGACAGCCTTGAGGAAACGGCCTATTTCCTTGACCTGCTCTGGCCATTCGATGCGCCATTGGTGATGACCGGTGCCATGCGCTCGGCCAGCCAGCCGGGCAACGATGGCCCGGCCAACCTGCTGGCTGCGGCACAGGTTGCATTGGCACAAGGCAGCAGTGGGCGTGGTGTACTGGTGGTGATGAATGATCAGGTTCATTGCGCGGCAAGGGTTCGCAAGACGGCCAGCCTGGCGATGGCGGCATTCGAGTCGCCTGGCTTTGGTCCTCTGGGCGAAGTTGTAGAGGGCGTCGCTACGTATCGCCATCCACCATACAGGCGGGAAGTGCTGCCGTTACCGGGACGTACTGACCAGCGTGTTGCCCTACTCGAGGCGTGCCTGGACGCTGATACGGCATTGCTGCAGGCTGTGCCCACATTGGGTTACGACGGGTTGGTCATCGCCGGCTTTGGCGCTGGCCATGTTTCCGGCAGTTGGTCTGATGTTCTGGAGCACATGACGCCAACCATGCCAGTCATTGTCGCCACTCGCACAGGTAAGGGACCTACAGCCGGGGCAACCTACGGGTTTTCCGGCTCCGAGATCGACTTGCAGAAAAAAGGCGTACACATGGCCGGGCAGCTCTGCCCGCGCAAGTGCCGCATCTTGCTGTGGCTGCTGATTGGCACCGACCGGCAGCATGAGTTGCCGGGTTGGCTGCCCTCCTGAAAAATCTGCCCGTGCTGTGGCACGCACGGGCAACCCTTCAAGCGTTGCTGTGCTAGGGTGCACACACTTTTGCTTCTCAGGATGTACGCCCATGCTCCCCGCTCTCAGCGAAAAAGAACTCGCCCGCCTCGAAGACCTGCTGATCACTTACGGCAACGACTACTCGGTGCTGAACCTGGCCGAACTCAATGGTTTTTTCACCGCGCTCGCCAGCTCGCCGGTCACCGTCTACCCCGAGCAATGGCTGCCTGCGGTAGCCGGTGGCAAGGTGCCGAAGTTCAAGAAGCCTGCGCACGAAGAAGCGTACACCGCGTTGATGCTGCGCTATGCCAACCAGGTGGCAGAAGAGCTGGGTGATGACGTCGACCACTTCGAGCCGCTATTCGAAGAAAACGAAGGTGAGCAAGGCAATGTGATCGTCATGGAAGAGTGGTGCTTCGGTTACATGCGCGGTACCCAGGTTGCCGGTTGGGAGGCGTTGCCGCCGGAGCAGGATCAACTGCTCAAGGCTATTTCGCTGCATGGGCTGGAGGACAACTTCGAGTTGTTGGACCAGATGAGCGAAGCCGATATCCAGGCGTGCGTGCCACAGGTGGTCGAGGCCGCGCGGGGGCTGTACCGGTATTTCAACAAGCTGCACTGATTCGGAGTATGCAATAAGGCTGCTGGCCTCTTCGCAGGTAAACCGCGAAGAGACCAGCAGATCCAGCACACAGTTGGCTCAGAGGTGCTTGGGGCGGATCTCGAACCCCGACAGTGTGGCAGCCAGGCTGCTCGGGTATGCGGCGTCGCGCTGGCGTGGCAATTGGTGTTTGGCACGACCGATCTGGCGAATTATTTCGCACAGCGAAATTATGGTTTCCTCATCACACGGATTCTGCTCTGCGCCGATCAGGTGCAGCATGTGCTCCATCAGCCCACTCCGGTGCTGACCAGGAGCCAAGCCCATGTCGAACCCGATCAAGCTTTACAACTTCCCGAAGTCTGGCCACGCCCATCGCATTGAACTGATGCTGTCTCTGCTCAACCTGCCCACCGAGCTGGTGTTCGTCGACCTAGCCAAAGGGGCGCACAAGCAACCGGACTTCCTGGCCCTTAACCCGTTCGGCCAAGTACCGGTCATCGATGACAACGGCACGGTGATCGCAGACTCCAATGCCATCCTCGTCTACCTCGCCAAAAAATATGACAACGGCACCTGGCTGCCCGAAGAGCCAGCCGCTGCCGCCCGCGTTCAACGCTGGCTGTCGGTCGCTGCAGGCCCGCTGGCCTTCGGCCCCGCCGCCGCCCGCCTGGTGACCGTGTTCGGTGCTGCGTTCAACACCGACGAAGTGATTACCCGCGCCCACACGCTGCTCAAGGTGATCGATGCCGAGCTGGCCAAGTCGCCCTTCCTGGCTGGCAACACAGCCACTATCGCCGACATCGCCAACTACTCATATATCGCTCACGCACCGGAAGGCAATGTGTCGCTGGAGCCCTATGCCAATGTGCGTAGCTGGCTGGCACGGATCGAGTCATTGCCGGGCTTCGTGCCCATGCCACGTACCGTGATCGGGCTGCAGACCAGCGCCTGACACCGCGTCCTCGGGAGGAACGCCGCCATGCAACAGACGCCGGACCAACGCCCCTCGCCCTGGCATGCGGGCGAGAAAACCCTGCAGGAAAAGGTCGGTGTAGCAGAGCGCATGGAGGCGTTCGGGCAAAAGGTCATTCGTGACTACATGCCCGACCAGCACCGCACGTTCTATCACCAGTTGCCGTTCATGGTGGCGGCCAGCGTTGACGCTCAGGGGCGGCCCTGGGCGACGCTGCTGGAAGGGCCGGAAGGTTTCGTCAGCTCGCCCGACCCACGCCAATTGACGATTGACACCAGGTTACCGGCAGATGACCCAGCCACCCCGGGGCTGGTCGCCGGGCAGGCAATCGGCCTGCTGGGCATCGAACTGCACACCCGCCGGCGCAACCGCCTCAACGGGCAGATCCGCCAGGCTGCTGCAGGGCAATTGCAGGTGACGGTTGACCAGTCGTTCGGCAACTGCCCGCAGTACATCCAGCTGCGCGACTACACCCGCGTCACCGAACCGGCCCAAGGGCGCGTCGATGCCACAACACTGAATGCCACGACCGTCAGCATGATCCAGTCTGCTGACACATTCTTCGTCGCCAGCTATGTCGAGCATGAAGGCGGCCAGCGCTCGGTGGATGTTTCCCACCGTGGCGGTCGGCCAGGGTTCGTCAAGGTCGAAGGCAACACGCTGACCATTCCCGACTACGCCGGTAACCTGCACTTCAACACCTTGGGCAACGTGTTGGTTAACCCGAAGGCAGGTTTGCTGTTCATCGACTTCAGCAACGGCAACGTACTGCAGGTGTGTGGCCGTGCCGAGGTGCTGCTGGAAAGCCCGGCCATCCAGGCTTTCGAAGGTGCAGAGCGGTTGTGGACGCTGGAGGTCGAGCAGGTGGTGTGGCGGCCGGCTGCGGTGTCCCTGCGCTGGGCCTTCAAGGAGTACGCACCGACCAGCCTGATGACCGGCATTTGGGCCGAGGCCGATGCGCGTTTGCAGCAACGTCGGCAACAGCGCCAATGGCAAGCCTGGCGCGTGCTGCGAGTGGAGCAGGAGAGCCGCGATATCCGTTCGTTCTACCTTCAGCCGCCCAGCGATGGCGCTGTAGTGTTTGCACCCGGGCAACATGTTCCGGTGCAGGTACAGCGCGACGGTGAAGCGCCGCTGATTCGCACCTACAGCTTGTCCAGTGCACCTTCCGACGGCTATTTGCGCATTAGCGTCAAAGCCCAGGGCCCGGTTTCCCGGCATTTGCATGAGCGCATCGCGCCCGGCGATGTGCTTAACGTGCGTCCACCCATGGGCAGTTTCACGCTGGACGTGCAGAGCACGCGGCCGCTGGTGCTGATTGGCGCGGGGGTGGGTATCACGCCATTACTGGCCATGCTGCGTGAGCAGTTGAGCAAGGCTCAGACGCGGCATATCCACTTGTTCCATGGCGCGCGTAGCCTGACCGACCTGCCGTTCGGGCAGGAGCTGGGGAGCTTGCGGCAACAGGCGGGAGGCCTGCTGCACATCCATCGCGCCCTGAGCCAGCCGGAAGAACATGCGCTGCTTGGACGAGATTACGAGTTTGCCGGGCGTCTGGGCATCGAGCAGGTCAAGGCCACGCTGGCGCTGGACGACTACGATTTCTACCTGTGTGGGCCAGGCAGCTTTACCCAGGACCTGTATGAAGGGCTGCGGGGCGTGCATGTGCCGGATGCGCGGATTCACGCAGAAGCCTTTGGGCCGTCGACGTTGCGGCGGCACACGGACGCCGACCAGCCTACCGTGCAACAGCCGCCCGCCGCCAGCGAGCCAGTACCGGTGTACTTTGCGGCGTCAGCCAAGGAAGCGCGCTGGGCACCCGGTAGCGGTACCTTGCTGGAGCTGGCCGAGGCGCGCGGGCTGGCGCCGGAGTTCAGTTGTCGGGGTGGCTCGTGTGGTACCTGCAAGACCAAGCTTGTGAGTGGCCAGGTGCATTATCCGAATCCACCGGCAGAGCTGCCGGAGGCGGGGTCTGTGTTGATCTGTTGTGCGGTGCCGGCGCAGGTGGAGGAGGGGTTACAGGCGTTGGTGCTGGACATCTGACAAACCAGTCCCGCCCTCTTCGCGGGCAGCACAAAATGACCAGATGAATAATAATCCCGGCACCTCATGTCCTCAGGAGCCCGCATGGACCAGATCCACCTGATGAAGGTGTTCGTCGCCGTAGGTGAGCTGGAAAGCTTCGCCGCTGCTGCCCGGCGGCTGGATATTTCCCCGGCCGCCGTCACTCGCGCCGTCAGCGCCCTGGAAGACCAGCTTGGGGTAAAACTGCTGCTGCGCACTACCCGCAGCGTACGCCTGACCGAAGCGGGAGGCCGCTACCTGGAAGACACCCGGCATATCCTCGCTAGCATCAACGAGGCCAACGCCGCCGCTGCGGGCATCAACGCCACCCCCAAGGGCGACCTGGCGGTTACCGCGCCGATCCTGTTCGGCAAGAAGTTCGTCATGCCGTGCATCGTCCGCTACCTGCAGCAGTACCCTGAGGTCGATGTGTCTGCCTACTTCCTGGACCGCGTGGTGAACATGGTCGAGGAGGGTATGGATGTTGCGGTGCGCATCGGCCCGTTGCCCGACTCGGGGTTGAAGGCGTTGCGGGTCGGCAGGGTGCGGCGCATGTTGTGCGCATCCCCCGATTACCTGGCGCGACATGGCGTGCCGAAACATCCCTCGGACCTGACCGAACATGCGGTAATCGGCACCACCAACCTGTCGCCCCGTGCCGGCTGGCGCTTTGGGGTGACAGAAGAGCCGACCATGGTACGCATGAAGCCGAGGCTGACGGTCACCAGCAACGACGGGGCCATCGCGGCTGCCAGTGGCGGGCTGGGTATTGCCCGGTTGTTGTCGTACCAAGTGGCCGATGAACTGGCCAACGGGCAACTGCAGGTGATTCTGGCCGAGTACGAAGAGGCGCCCTGGCCAATTCATGTGCTGCACCGGGAGAGCAAATATGGCTCGGCCAAGGTCAGGGCATTCATCGACATGCTGGCGCAGGCACTGCGAGCACAACAACTTGATTGAGATCGTACAACATCGTTCGGAATTGCTCCAAATAATAATTGTTGTACGATGACCTATGACGTGGCACTCTTTCGCCTGAAACAATTTGTCGCAAATAGCCCTGCCGGCGTTTGCGCCAAACGCTCGCCACTCTAAAAACAAGAAATTCAGGTGAACCATGAAGATGAAAGGCATCCGTTGGTGGATGGTCAGCCTTGTCACGGCTGGGCTCGTCGTCAACTACCTCGCCCGCAACACCCTCTCGGTGGCTGCCCCCACCTTGATGACCGACCTCTCCATCAGTACCGAGCAATACGCCAAGATCGTCGCTGCCTGGCAGGTGTGCTATGCCCTCATGCAGCCCATTGCCGGCTGGTTCATCGACTTCATCGGCACCAAGCTGGGCTTTGCCGTGTTCGCCATGGCCTGGTCAATGGCCTGTGCCGGCGCGGCCCTGGCCACCGGCTGGCAGAGCATGGCGTTCATGCGTGGGTTGCTGGGCATGACCGAAGCCGCCGGCTTGCCGGCCGGGGTCAAGGCCACCACCGAGTGGTTCCCGGCCAAGGAGCGATCTGTGGCGATTGGCTGGTTCAACATCGGCTCGTCGCTCGGCGCCTTGCTGGCGCCGCCGCTGGTGGTGTGGGCGATCCTGCACAGTGGCTGGCAGTTGGCGTTCGTGATCGTTGGCGTTTCGGGCATTGTCTGGACCCTGTTGTGGATGCTGCTGTACAAGCATCCGCGCGACCAGAAACGCCTGAGTGACGAGGAGCGCGAATACATCCTGGCTGGGCAGGAAGCGCACTTCAAGCAGGACACCCGCGAGAAGGGCGCGTGGAAGCGTATCTTCAAGGCCCGCAACTTCTACGCCATCGCGTCAGCGCGGATCCTGTCGGAGCCAGCCTGGCAAACCTTCAATGCCTGGATTCCGCTGTACCTGATGACCGAGCGGCACATGAACATCAAGGAAGTGGCGATGTTCGCCTGGCTGCCGTTCCTGGCGGCGGACATTGGCTGTGTGCTGGGCGGGTATCTCAGCCCGCTGTTCCACCGTTACTTCAAGGTGTCGCTGTTCACCTCGCGCAAGATGGTGCTGGTGTTCGGCGCCAGCTGCATGATCGGCCCGGCCTGCATTGGCCTGGTGGAAAGCCCGTACACGGCGATCCTGTTGCTGTGCATTGGCGGGTTTGCCCACCAGACGCTGTCGGGGGCGCTGTACGCGATCACTTCCGACTCGTTCAGCAAGGACCAGGTGGCCACGGCGACCGGTATGGGCGGCATGTGCGGGTATCTGGGGGCGGCGGCGTTTACTTTGGTGTTCGGCGTGCTGGTCACGCAGATTGGCTACAGCCCGTTGTTCGTGGTGCTGGCCGCGTTCGATATTGTGGCGGCGGTGTTGGTGTGGAAGGTGGCGCGAGAGGTACGGGGTACCTCGGCTGAAAAGCCGATGGCGACACCCGTTGAGGCAGTTGCGTAGGGCTTGAGATTTTGGGGCTGCTTTGCAGCCCCAATTCCAGGCGACACGATTACAGCGCTTGATATTGCATCCTGAACCCCAGGCTCATAGCCTCCCCACGCTGCAACAACCTCAGCCCCGGCCGCCCCGGCAGGTGATGCGCATTGACCGGGTGAGTAACCGGTTCAAAGCAGAAAAAGCCTTGTCCCTGCGGACAAAACAGCAAGAAATGCTCAGCCCCACTGGCACTGCACGCCAAGCGATATCCGGCACCGGGCTGTTCAATCACACAGTCCCCCGGCCAGCCATTGAACGCGTGATCCACGACCGTGTCAGGCAAGCCTCCCAGGGTTTTAAAACGCCAACGCTCTGGTATCTCTGCCTCATACGAAGGCAATCGACCCGCCTCGGCCAGCCATACCTTGCGCGCTGCTGCATGCAGCTTGGTATCGGGATACCGCGGGAAGTAGGGATGCAACCCCAACCCATACCAGTTAGCCTGCTCATCCAGATGCGTGACATGCAGGTCCAGGTTCAGGCACCCCTCGTGCAAATGCACATCCAACGTAGCCTGGTAGGCGAACGGCACTTCACTGTGCAGCGTCAGGCGTACGCGCCGCTCGCTGTGGTGCTCCACCTGCCAGGGTTGTTGCCAGGCGCTGCCATGAATCGGGTAAGCGTCGTGCGTGGTATTGGGCGCCAGTGCCTGCCAGCCTTCGGGCCGGGAAAAGCCACCCTCGGAAATGCGATTGGACCACGGCGCCAGCGGGTAACAGGCCAGCCGTCGTGGGGTACCGGTGGCCAGCGCGGCCGCGTCTGAATGGCGTAGCAACGGCTGCCCGGTTGCCTTCACTTCCCAGTTGACCAGGCTGGCGCCCAGTTCCGGGGCCAGGCTCAGGCGGGTCAGGTTGTCTTGCAGGTGCAGCTCGGTCACAGCCATTCAAGGCTCCTTTCAAATGAACAATCAACGGGCCCGACGGTAGGTCAGCAGCACGATGCCGCACACCACCACGGCGGCGCCGATCAGTTGCGGGGTACTCAGGTGCTGATCGAGCAACGCCCAGCCCAGCAGCAGTGTCGCGATGGGTTCGACATTCATCACCGGTGCGTTCTGCGCCATGTTCAACCTTGGCACACACACAAACAGCAAGGTGAAGGCCAGGCCGTACAGCACCACCAGGCTGCCCAAGGCGACCCAGCCACCGCTGCTGCCGGGCAGTGACAAGCCCGACGGCATCACACCGCTTGCGCCTGCAACCAGCATGCTGGAAAACACGATCAGCAAGGTCAGCAGGCTGCGCACTGGCCCGCGTACGGCAGCCAGTTTGTGGTCGGTGATCCACAAGGCGCAGGCAAACGCACAGGCGGCACCAAAGGCCAGGCTGACGCCCAGCGCCCAGTGCGGGTTGGCTGCGCCACTGTCGGCCAGGCGAGCCGGCACATCCAGCGCCAGTACCAGACCGCACAGAATCAGGCCCATGAACAGCACCGTGCGGCTGCTAGGTCGCGCGCCACCTAGCGCCCAGGTAAGCAATGCCAGCAACATCGGGAAGGTGTTACCCACCAGCAGCGCCAGGGCCACCGGGATGCGCGCCACTGCCGAGTACAGGCACAGGCTCTGTGTGGCGATCAGTAGGCCTAGCAGCAACTGCCAGTGCCGGGTGCCCGCAGGCAGGCCTATCGCCTGGCGTTGCCACAGCAACAGGCAGGCGAGTACCAGCAAGGTGATGCCTGAGCGACAGAGAATCGCCAGCAGCACGCCAGTGCCGTCATCGAAGGCGATGCGAGCGGCGATGTGGTTGCCGGCGAATGAACAGGCCAGCAGGGCCAGCAACGCGATGGCCAGTTTGCGTGGGAACAAGGGGGCAGCAGAGGAGGGAACAGCCATGTGCAGGGTCCATTTGCAGAGAGAACCCGGGACCGCAAGGCGGCCCCGGTTTCAGTTAAAGCACCACGCTAGGCAGCCAAAGGGAAATGGCCGGAATGTAGGTCACCGCCATCAGCACCAGGAACAGCGCCAGGTAGAACGGCAGCAGCGCCTTCACCGTCGACTCGATGCTCACCTTGCCGATGGCCGAGCCCACGAACAGCACCGCCCCCACCGGCGGGGTGATCAAGCCTATCCCTAAGTTCACCAGCATGATCATGCCGAAGTGCACCGGGTCCACGCCGATACCGGTGATGACCGGCAGCAGGATCGGTGTGAGGATCAGGATCAGCGGCGCCATGTCCATCACCGTGCCCAGCAGCAGCAACATGAAGTTGATGCACATCAGGATCACGTAGCGGTTGTCCGACAGGGTCAGGAACGCCGTGGTGATCTTCGACGGGATCTGCATCAGCGTCATCACGTAGCCGAAGCTGGCGGCAAAGCCGATCAGGATCATCACGATGGAGATGGTGCGAACCGTGCGGTGCATCAGCTTGGGCAGGTCGCGCCACTTGTAGTCGCGGTAGATGAACATGGTCACGAAGAACGACCACACCACCGCCACGGCTGCCGATTCGGTCGCGGTGAACACGCCCGACAGGATGCCGCCCAGGATGATCACCATGGCCATCAGGCCCCACAGCGCCTCACCGGCAATTTTCAGCGCCTGGCGCAGCGGGATCACTTCGCCCTTGGGGTAGTTGCGCTTTTTCGCGAACAGCAGGCACAGGCCCATCATGACCGCGCTAAGCAGCAGCCCCGGCATCACCCCGGCCATGAACAGCGAGGCGATCGACACCGAGCCGCCAGCGGCCAGCGAGTACAGGACCGAGTTGTGGCTGGGTGGGGTCAGTAGCGCCTGCACCGAGCCGCTGACGGTCACGGCGGTGGAGAACTCGCGCGGATAGCCCTTGCGCTCCATCTCCGGGATCAGCACCGAGCCCACCGAGGCCGTGTCGGCCACCGACGAGCCCGAAATCGCGCCGAAGAAGGTCGAAGCCATGATGTTGACCAGCGACAGCCCGCCACGCACGAAGCCCACCAGCACCCCGGCAAAGGCCACCAGCCGGCGTGACATACCGCCTTCGGCCATGATCGCACCGGCCAGCACGAAGAACGGAATGGCCAGTAGCGAGAACTTGTTAACCCCACTGGCCACCTGGATCATCATCGCCTGCAGCGGGATGTCGATCCACCAGGCACCGATCAACGCCGACAGGCCCAGTGCATAGGCCACCGGCATGCCCAGCAGGATGAGCGCAACGAAACTGCCCAACAGAATGAACGCATCCATTTACGCCACTCCTTCGCTTTCTTCTACGTGGTCGAAACGCACCACCTTGCGATGGCTCTGGTCGCCGAGCAGAAGTTTTTCCAGCACGAAGACCAAGGTCAGCACGCCCCCCACCGGGATCGGCGCATACGTCATGCCCACCCGTACACCCGGCAGCGACGCCAGAAACTGGTTCCAGGTGGTGATGCACAACTTGGTGCCGTAGTAGGTCATGAATACGCACACCAGAATCATCAGCACCTGCACCAGCAGCGCGACCAGCTGGCGCTGCAGCGGTGGCAGGCGATCGGTAATCATTGCCACCGCCATGTGCGCCCCGGCGCGGTAGCTGGCGGCGGCACCGACGAAGGTGAACACCACCATCAGCAGGATGGCCACCGGCTCCGGCCAGCTGGCGCCAGTGCCGAGCACGTAGCGGGCGAATATGCCCCAAGGGATGATCAGCGACATCGCCAGGATCGACAGGCCGGCGACCCAGATGCAGCTGCGGTACAGCGTGTCGTTCACACGCAGGACAAGGTTTTTCATGGGCATCACCAAAGCGGCAGGGCGACGGGCGCCGCGCTGCCGAGGTCGTTCAGAAAGGGGCCGCTGTTACTGGACGGCGTCGATGCGCTTCATCAGGTCGGCGTACTGCGCGCCGTATTTTTCACGCACCGAGGCGGTGGCGTCGTAGAACGGCTTCTTGTCGACGGTGATGAACTCGACACCGGCGGCCTTCAGCTTCTCTTCACTCGCGGCGGACTTGGCGTCCCACAGCGCGCGCTCTTCCATCTGCGCCTCACGCGCGACCTTCTTCACCAGCACCTGCTGTTCGGGGGTGAGCTTGTTCCAGGTGGTCTTGGACATCACCACCGGCTCCGGCAGGATCAGGTGGCCGGTCAGGGTGTAGTACTTGGCGTTCTGGTAGTGGTTGTGTTCGAGCAGGGTCGGCGGGTTGTTCTCGGCGCCATCGATCACGCCGGTTTGCAGGGCGCTGAAGATTTCCCCGGTGTCCATGGCGATGCCGTTGCCGCCCATGGCGTTCATCATGTCGATGAACAGCGGGTTGCCCTGAACGCGAATCTTCATGCCCTTGAGGTCTTCAAGGCTGCGTACGGGCTTCTTGGTGTAGATGCTGCGCGAGCCGCCATCCATCCAGGCCAGGGCCACCAGGTTGAAGTCGGAGTTGGTGATCTTGTCGAGGATCTCCTGGCCGATGTCTCCGTCGATGATCTTGCGCATGTGCTCATGGTCGCGGAACACGAACGGCATGTTGAACACGTTTACATCCGGCACTACCGGGCCGACGATTCCCAGGCTGACGCGGGTCATTTGTACGGCACCGATCTGCGCCTGTTCGATCACTTCCTTTTCCGAGCCCAGCACGCCGCCGGCGAACATCTTGAAGGTGATATCGCCATTGCTGGCTGCTTCAAGTTTTTTGCCCATGTTCTGCTCGGCCACCACGGTGGGATAGCCGGCCGGGTGGATTTCGGCGAACTTGATGTCCAGTGCCGAGGCGGGCATGGCCACGCTGAAGGCGAAGGGGAGTACGGCAAGAAGCAGCTTGCGTTTGAACGTCATGATGAAACTCCGTGGTTTTTATTATCTGGTTTCGGGCGTGCAAGTGTGGGTACGGCAAGGGGCCTTCAGCCCCGGTAGGCAGGCTCCTCCAGGCCTTTGGTGCCAGGGTTGAGGGCAAACACCCCGCCAGCCAGCGGCTGGTCGCTGAGGTCGATGCCCGCAGGGCGGATCGAGGTGACGTAAAGGGTGTCCAGGTTGGCGCCGCCGAAGGCGCACATCGCCGGCTTTTTCACCGGTACGTTGAGTGAGCGGTCCAGGCGGCCATCGGGGGTGAAACGGTGGATCTGCCCGGCATCGTTGCCGCAAATCCAGTAGCAGCCGTCCTGGTCGATAGCCGCGCCGTCGGGGCGGCCGGGGTAGCCGCGCATGTCGACGAACAGCCGCTTGTTATGTGGCGTGCCGCTGTCGGTGTCGTAGTCGAAGGCCCAGACTTTCTGCACGTTGGGGTGCGAGTCGGAGAGGTACATGCGTGTGCCGTCGGGGCTGAAAGCCAGGCCGTTGGGCACGATCATGCCGTCCTGCTGCAGGTGCAGATGGTCTTCGCCGTCATGCCGGTACAGCGCGCCCACGTGGGCACCTTGCTGCATGTCCAGCAGCATGGTGCCGGCCCAGAAGCGCCCCTGGCGATCACAGCGGCCATCGTTGAAACGCATGCCTGCCTGGGCATGTGCCACGCTGCTGAGCAGCCGGCTGTCCAGGCTGCCGTCGGCCTTGGCCTGAAGCTGGAAGATGCCGCTTTCCATGCCGGCAACCCAGCCTTGGCTGCTGCGGGCGATGCAGGCCAGCATCTCGTCGCCCTGCCAGACCTGGTGCTTGCCATCGGCCGCCTGCCAGCGGTGCAGTTGGCGAGCGGGAATGTCGACCCAGTACAGGGCCTGTTCAGCGGCGTGCCACACGGGGCTTTCGCCAGTGCCGTTGCGGGCGTCGACGATCAGTTCGCAGTTCATGGCCGTGCCTCCTGGCGTGCGTGGGGTCAGTTGAACGGGCCGGCCACGGCTAAGGCGCCGCCCTGGTAGACCATGCTCGGGTCATCGGCGGCGGGCGCCGGCTGGGCTTCGACGGCGGCGCGGAAGGCTTCGGAGCTGTCCTTGGGCACATAGCCCAGGTGCTCGGCATGGCGGTTGTCCCACCACACGGTGCGGTTGTCGGAGACGCCGTAGACGATGGTGTGGCCAACGTTTGGCGTGAACAGCCCGCGCTCGATCAGTTGCATCAGGTCGTCATAGCTCAGCCAGGTGCAGAGCATGCGTGGGTTTTGGGGTTGCGGGAACGACGAGCCAATACGGATGCTGACGGTCTCGATGCCGTAGCGGTCGAAGTAGAAACTGGCCACATCTTCGCCGTAGCACTTGGACAGCCCGTAGTAGCTGTCGGGGCGGCGCGGGGCGTGGGCGTCGATGCGCTCATCCTGGCGATAGAAACCGATGGTGTGGTTGGAGCTGGCGAAGATGATGCGCTTCACCCCATGCTTGCGTGCCGCCTCATAGACATGGAATACGCCGCAGATGTTGGGGCCGAGGATGTCTTCGAAGGAATGCTCGGTGGACACGCCGCCGAAGTGGATGATGGCGTCAACGCCTTCGACCAGGGCATGTACCGCCGCCTTGTCGGCGAGGTCGCAGGTGATCACTTCTTCATGCGGGCCTGCAGCAGGTGCCATGGGGCTGATGTCGGAAAGGCGCAGGACTTCGGCGTAGCCTTGCAGGCGTTCGCGAAGGACCTTGCCCAGGCCGCCTGCGGCTCCGGTGAGCAGCAGGCGATTGAGGGGAGTAGGGGTCATGGCCGGCTCTTGTTGTTGATTGTTGTAGGTTGTCGTATGACTTCGGTGATTATTGGCGGTGGGTTCGGGTGTTGTCAATGAGGCCTGCGTCTCTTTTGCCGGCCTCTTCGCGGTAAACCCGCGAACACGGACGAAGCCCGTGCCATCCAGCCGCAGGTCTTGATCAGAGCAGCGATAGCGGATAGTTGAAGATCAACCGGTTCTCATCAAACTCGTTATTGCTGTAATCCCGCCGAATCGACGAGTTACGCCACTTCACACTCAAATCCTTGAACGCCCCGCTCTGAATCACATACGCCAGCTCCGTCTCGCGCACCCACTCCTTGCCATCGGTGACCGACCCGGTATGCACATCACGCCCGCTGATATACCGGTTCATCAAGGTCAACCCCGGCACCCCGACCGTGACGAAGTTGAAGTCATGCCTCACCTGCCACGAGCGCTCGTTGGCATTGTCAAAACTGGAGTTGTAGCTGTCGTTGGCCAAGGTCCCGCCGCTGGTGCCATTGACCCGCATCCAGGTATCACCATCGACTTTCTGCAGACCCACCCAGAAGGTGTTGCCGCCGTACTTGGCCGAGAACATCCCTGAATAGGTCTTGTTGTCCAGTTGTCCGGCACGTTCGGTGCCATCCTCATCGCCATGGAAGTAGCCCAGGTTGGCGCCCAGGGTCCAGTCGCCCACCGGCTGGCTGTGGCTTAGTTGCAGGTACTGCTGCTGGTACACATCCTTCAGCACCGCATTCCACAGCCCCACCAGCGTACGGTCCTGGTTGAACTTGTATTCGCCACCGACGAAGTTGAAGCGGTCCGACACGCCACCGCCGTAGCTCATGTCCTCCATGCTGGCGTCGTTGCGCGGGCTGTTGCCGCGGAACTGGCCGCCGTACAGGGTCAGCCCGGCAATCTCGTTGGAGGTGATTTGCCCGCCACGGAATGTCTGTGGCAGCGAGCGCCCGTCGTCCGAACGCAGAATCGGCAGCACCGGCATCCACTCGCCAATCTTCAGTTCGGTCTTGGAGATACGCGCCTTGCCGGCGACTGCCAAACGTCCGTAGTCATCCGCCGGCTTGCCATCGTCGTGGCGCGGTAGCAACGCCGTGCCATAGGTGCCGCCGCCGCCGTCGAGCTTGACCGACCACAACCCCAGCACATCCACCCCGAACCCGACCGGCCCTTCGGTGAACCCCGAACGGGCATCGAGAATGAAGCTTTGCGTCCATTCCTCGGCCTTGCTTTGCGGGTTGCTGGGGTTGGTGAAGTTACGGTTGATGTAGAAGTTGCGCAGCCCGAGGGTGGCCTTGCTGTCTTCGACAAAACCCGCAGCCAGGCTGGTGCCCGGCAGGCCGGCGATGACCCCGGCGCCAAGCAGGGCGAAGGGCAGGGTTTGGCAGATTTTCATTATTGTTGTGCTCCCGAAGGGTGTGGCAGCCCGTCCACCGGGCACGCACAAGCGGCCTGCGGCAGGGGCGGGTAAATAACGGGCCGGTCAGGGCCAGGGGTGAATGCGCGGTAACCGGGTGCTAGGTACTGGCGGTTGTACGCAGGCAGGCCGGGGGAAGAGGGGTGTGCAACAGACGTGGGTGTCGCGGGATGGGTGTCGACATGAGTTCGTCCACTGATTGTTGTTTTTGTTATGTGTTGTCGTACAACTGTGGGCGATTATTAGCAAAGGGGAGGTGGGCTGTCAACGGCTGATGGCTGAGCAATTTAGGGGTAAGGTGGCAAAATTCTGGCTGCAGAAGCTCTACCGAGAGCCCTCTAGAGACATACTACGACTAAGGTAGTCCCTGGCACTATTCCAACAGCGGGCGCGACCCCGGCAATGGCGCAGGTGGTAGGGTTTAAGGCCCTACGCAGCCCTTCCGCGACACCGGGCCACTCCTGCAGCAATCGCGCTAGCTGCTCAGAAGTGAATTTCTGCCAACAGACAAACCGCCATTGCAGAATCCACGATATCAGTGCAATGTAATGACAAATGTCTTTACGTGAGGGCCAGGTCATGGCTTCCATCAATATCCGCGTCGACGACGATCTCAAAGCTCGCGCCTACAAAGAGCTTGAGCGTCTTGGTGTAACCCCCTCCGAACTCATGCGCCAAGCCCTGCAATATGTAGCTGAGCGGGGCAAGCTACCCTTCCGGCCGGTCCTGATGACCGAGGAAGATGAAGACCTCATTGCCACTGTACAAGAGAGGCTTGCTTCCCCGCAGCGCGTGAGGGTTCAGCTGGATGACCTATAGCCTCGACTTCGATTGCCGCGCATTGAAAGAGTGGAAGAAGCTGGGCGATACAGTGCGTGAGCAGTTCAAGAAGAAACTGGCAGAGGTCTTGCTCAATCCTCGAGTCGAGGCAAACCGCCTTCACTCGCTGCCAGATTGCTACAAAATCAAGCTTCGCAGCAGTGGGTACAGGCTGGTCTATCAGGTCATTGGCCAAGAGATCGTGGTTTTTGTCGTTGCTGTTGATCGCCGTGAACGGGACCAAGCTTACAAAAAGGCTGCTGAGCGGCTTGAATAGACCTCAGGGATTGGGCATTCCCTATGCTGAAATCGCAGGGCACACACCGCTCAAATGTTGGCCAATAAAAAAGGCTGCCAATCGGCAGCCTTCTCGATACTCAGCCCGGACAATCAGTCCCAGCTCAACGCCCCACCCGTCTGATACTCAATCACCCGCGTCTCAAAGAAGTTCTTCTCCTTCTTCAAGTCCATGATCTCGCTCATCCATGGGAACGGGTTGGTAGTCCCCGGATACTCTTCTTTCAAACCAATCTGGGTCAGACGACGGTTAGCAATGAACTTGAGGTAGTCCTCCATCATCGCCGCGTTCATGCCCAGTACGCCGCGTGGCATGGTGTCGCGGGCGTATTCGATCTCCAGCTGGGTCCCTTGCAGGATCATCTGGGTCGCTTCTTCCTTCATCGCCGCGTCCCACAGGTGTGGGTTCTCGATCTTGATCTGGTTGATCACGTCGATACCGAAGTTCAGGTGCATCGACTCGTCACGCAGGATGTACTGGAACTGCTCGGCAACGCCGGTCATCTTGTTGCGGCGGCCCATGGACAGGATCTGGGTGAAGCCGCAGTAGAAGAAGATGCCTTCCAGTACGCAGTAGTAGGCGATCAGGTTGCGCAGCAGCTCTTTGTCGGTTTCGACGGTGCCGGTGTTGAATTCCGGGTCGGAGATGGCGCGGGTGTACTTCAGGCCCCAGGCGGCTTTTTTCGCGACCGACGGGATCTCGTGGTACATGTTGAAGATCTCGCCTTCATCCATGCCCAGCGACTCGATGCAGTACTGGTAGGCGTGGGTGTGGATCGCCTCTTCGAAGGCCTGGCGCAGGATGTACTGGCGGCACTCCGGGTTGGTGATCAGGCGGTACACGGCCAGGGCCAGGTTGTTGGCAACCAGCGAGTCGGCGGTGGAGAAGAAGCCCAGGTTGCGCATGACGATGCGGCGCTCGTCTTCGGTCAGGCCGTCCTGGCTCTTCCACAGGGCGATGTCGGCGGTCATGTTGACCTCTTGCGGCATCCAGTGGTTGGCGCAGCCGTCCAGGTACTTCTGCCAGGCCCAGTCGTACTTGAACGGTACCAGCTGGTTCAGGTCGGCGCGGCAGTTGATCATGCGCTTTTCGTCTACCGCAACGCGGGCAGAGGAACCTTCCAGCTCGGCCAGGCCTTCGGCGATGTCGAGGGCGTCGAGGGCGGCCTTGGCACGTTTGACCGCTTCGGAGTCAGACGCGGTGGCTACACGGGCTTCCAGGGCGGCGGCACCACCGGCGCTGTCGAGCTTGTCGAGGGTGGCGGCGGCAGCGGCCTGCGCAGGGGTGTTGCCTTTGGCGGCTACTTCGCCGTCTTCCTTGTCGAATTCGTCCCAGCTCAGCATGGTGATTGGCTCCTGCTTGAGGGTCGCCCTGGGGCAACCGGTTGGATTTTAAGAGTGTGATGCCTGACGCACGGCCGGTAGCGGCGAATGGACAGCTTGGAGAGGCTGACTCTCGTTAACATCTAAATGTGTTCTGGCTTGTACCTGGCCAGGCCTCGGGGAGGGGCCAGGACAATTGAATGGTGCTCTTTTCAGAGGGCGCAAAGTATACCGGAATTCACCTTCGATCGGGGCGCGTGTGTTGCCGGCGAGGGTAACTTTTTCGACCGGTTTTGCGTGCGTCCGTTCACGAGATGGCTGTGTTCGTCTACGGGGGGAGAGTGTAGCGCCAACCTATATGTTGTGCCAGTTTAAATTTGTAGGCACATCATATGGTGTTTTTGTCAAAGGGTGTGTTAGCCAAACGGGCCTCAGCGCGGGCTTGCCGGCGATGAGGCCCGGCAACATTAGCTGCGGTGGGTATGCAGCGTTTCGACAATGTGCGTCTTGGGCTGCTTGCGTGCTGCTTCGACCGAAGTGAAGCGGCCGGTTTCTGCGTTACGGCCAATCTTGCGAGTTACCACTTTTTTCCGCGCCATGGGCTTGCGTCCTTTTTAGAGAGGTCCAGTCCTTTTACCGAGCCGTATACGCAGCGGGAAAAGGGCAGGGCTTCTCAGTGACGCAGATACAAAAATGCCGCGCGGGGCACCCTTGGGCACCCCGCGCGGCATCCAGGCCTTACTGGCAGGCTTCGCAGTCAGGCTCGTCGATCGCGCAGGCCTTCGGCACTGGTGCAGGGCCGGCTGCCTGGACCGGGGCGCTGTCGCCACCGCTGGAAACGGCGTTGAGCTTGCCGGTGTTGATGGTCGACTTCTCGGTGCTGGTCGCGGCCAGGGCACGGAGGTAGTAGGTGGTTTTCAGGCCACGGTACCAGGCCATGCGGTAGGTCACGTCCAGCTTCTTGCCCGAAGCGCCAGCGATGTACAGGTTCAGCGACTGAGCCTGGTCGATCCACTTCTGGCGACGCGAGGCAGCATCGACAATCCACTTGGTTTCCACTTCGAACGCAGTGGCGTAGAGGTCTTTCAGCTCTTGCGGGATACGCTCGATCTGCTGCACCGAACCGTCGTAGTACTTCAGGTCGTTGATCATGACCGAGTCCCACAGGCCACGGGCTTTCAGGTCGCGGACCAGGTACGGGTTGATCACGGTGAACTCGCCCGACAGGTTCGATTTCACGTACAGGTTCTGGTAGGTCGGCTCGATCGACTGCGAAACGCCAGTGATGTTGGCGATGGTCGCGGTTGGCGCGATGGCCATGATGTTCGAGTTACGAATACCTTTTTGTACGCGGGCACGTACCGGAGCCCAGTCCAGGGTCTCGTTCAAATCGACGTCGATGTACTTCTGGCCACGGGCCTCGATCAGGATCTGTTGCGAATCCAGCGGCAGGATGCCCTTGGACCACAGCGAGCCCTGGAACGTCTCGTACGCACCGCGCTCATCGGCCAGGTCGCAAGAAGCCTGGATGGCGAAGTAGCTGACCGCTTCCATCGACTTGTCGGCGAACTCGACCGCAGCATCGGAACCGTAGGCGATGTGCTGCAGGTACAGAGCGTCCTGGAAGCCCATGATGCCCAGGCCGACAGGGCGGTGCTTGAGGTTCGAGTTACGCGCTTGCGGCACCGAGTAGTAGTTGATGTCGATCACGTTGTCGAGCATGCGCACGGCGGTGTTAACGGTGCGTTGCAGCTTGGCGGTGTCCAGCTTGCCGTCGACGATGTGGTTCGGCAGGTTGATCGAGCCCAGGTTGCAGACTGCGATCTCGTCCTTGTTGGTGTTCAGGGTGATCTCGGTGCACAGGTTCGAGCTGTGGACCACGCCCACGTGCTGCTGCGGCGAACGCAGGTTGCACGGGTCCTTGAAGGTCAGCCACGGGTGGCCGGTCTCGAACAGCATCGACAGCATCTTGCGCCACAGGTCTTTGGCCTGAATGGTCTTGAACACCTTGATCTTGTTGTACTCGGTCAGGGCTTCGTAGTACTCGTAGCGCTCTTCGAAGGCCTTGCCGGTCAGGTCGTGCAGGTCTGGCACTTCCGAAGGCGAGAACAGGGTCCACTTGCCGTCATCGAAGACGCGCTTCATGAACAGGTCAGGGATCCAGTTGGCGGTGTTCATGTCGTGGGTACGACGGCGGTCATCACCGGTGTTTTTACGCAGCTCGATGAATTCTTCGATGTCCAGGTGCCAGGTTTCCAGGTAGGCACACACGGCGCCCTTGCGCTTGCCACCCTGGTTCACGGCAACGGCGGTGTCGTTGACCACTTTCAGGAACGGTACAACGCCCTGGGACTTGCCGTTGGTGCCCTTGATGTAGGAGCCCAGTGCGCGAACAGGGGTCCAGTCGTTGCCCAGGCCACCGGCGAATTTCGACAGCATGGCGTTGTCGTGGATCGCGTGGTAGATGCCCGACAGGTCGTCCGGCACGGTGGTCAGGTAGCAGCTGGACAGCTGCGGGCGCAGGGTGCCGGCGTTGAACAGGGTCGGGGTCGAGGCCATGTAGTCGAAGGACGACAACAGGTTGTAGAACTCGATCGCGCGGGCTTCCTTGTCTTTTTCTTCCAGCGCCAGGCCCATGGCCACACGCATGAAGAACACCTGCGGCAGCTCGAAGCGTACGCCATCCTTGTGGATGAAGTAGCGGTCGTACAGGGTCTGCAGGCCCAGGTAGGTGAACTGCTGGTCGCGCTCGTGGTTGATCGCCTTGCCCAGTTTTTCCAGGTCGAAGTCAGCCAGGGCAGGGTTCAGCAGCTCGAACTCGATACCTTTGGCGACATAGGCCGGCAGAGCCTTGGCGTACAGGTCGGCCATTTCGTGGTGGGTGGCGCTGTCGGCTACATTCAGGAAGCCCAGGCCTTCAGCGCGCAGGGTGTCCATCAGCAGGCGGGCGGTGACGAACGAGTAGTTCGGCTCGCGCTCTACCAGGGTACGGGCGGTCATTACCAGGGCGGTGTTGACGTCCTTGATGGCCACGCCGTCGTACAGGTTCTTCAGGGTTTCGCGCTGGATCAGGTCGCCATCGACTTCGGCCAGGCCTTCGCAGGCTTCGCTGATGATGGTGTTCAGGCGGGCCATGTCGAGCGGCGCCAGGCTGCCGTCGGCCAGGGTGATGCGGATGGACGGGTGCGGCTCGACCACGGCATCGGTGTTGGCGCGGGTGGCACGCTCTTTGGCACGCTGGTCGCGGTAGATCACGTAGTCACGGGCGACTTTCTGCTCGCCGGCGCGCATCAGGGCCAGTTCGACCTGGTCCTGGATTTCTTCGATGTGGATGGTGCCACCCGATGGCATGCGACGTTTGAACGTGGCGGTAACCTGCTCGGTCAGGCGCGCGACGGTGTCGTGGATGCGCGACGAAGCGGCAGCGGTGCCGCCTTCAACTGCGAGGAACGCCTTGGTGATGGCCACGGTGATCTTGTCGTCGGTATAAGGGACGACAGTGCCGTTGCGCTTGATCACGCGCAGTTGGCCAGGGGCGGTGGCGGCCAGATCCTGGTTGGAATCGGCAGCTTGCGGCACCTTGGCTTGCGGGTTCTCGCGAGTTGTGTCGGTTTGCATGGGTGGGTGTCTCCACAGTTTCTATAGTGTTCAGGCGCCTTTGGGGCGCCCACCGTTCCGTCCACTTGCTCGATGCCCCGGCGGGGATGCGCAATGCATGCGCATCCGCCCGCGCGGGCGTACCGACTTCGGGACAGACTCAGGAATAAGGGCAATAGCTCGCCGCTCCCTGGCCGAAGTCAAAGGTTCTGGGCCTGAGCCCAAAATCTGTTGCTGATGGGTGTCAGGCCTGGCCTGCAACACCCATACCCGAACAAGGCCCTGGAAGGGCTTGCCTCGGTCGCCTCCGCAGGAGCGGTTTGGCTGCTGAAATCACTTGAAGTTCAGCCCGGAAAATCGCTCGATTTTGCGGGTTGACTTTTGTGTGTGATTTTGCACGAACCCCAACATCTAGTGGTTCGCTGCGATCGGGATACAAGATAATGCGGTATTGGGGCCTTTGCAAGGCGAGCGCCTGTGGATAACTTGTGCGTACTTTGTGTGTGAATGGTGGGTATTCGCTGTAGGCCTTGTGCCAAGTGGTTTGCAGTATTTTTCTGCGCCTTGGTGCCCCGGGGCAGTTTTTTTCGGGCGCGAACCCTATCACAAAAAACGGTTCAGTCGAGGGGGCTGTGAGTGGCTTGGCAGTGCCGGGGGCGGGACGTAGTATCCGAGGCAGATGTTGCCTTTTGGTTAAAGGGGTATGTTGCCTGTGCCGGCCTCTTCGCGGGCACAGGCAGAAGAAAAACAACAAGCGAAGGCCTAAGCCATGGACCATCCCACCCCCCGCATCCTCATTGTCGAAGACGACCAACGCCTGGCCGAGCTCACCGCCGAGTACTTGCAGGCCAATGGCTACGAGGTCAGCGTCGAGGGCGATGGCGCCCGGGCAGCACGGCGCATCGTCGACGGCCAGCCCGACCTGGTCATCCTCGACCTGATGCTGCCCGGCGAGGACGGCCTGAGCATCTGCCGCCGTGTACGCAGCCAGTACCCGGGCCCGATCCTGATGCTCACTGCCCGCAGCGACGAACTCGACCAGGTCCAGGGCCTCGACCTGGGGGCCGACGACTACGTCTGCAAACCGGTGCGCCCACGCCTGCTGCTGGCGCGAATCCAGGCCCTGCTGCGTCGCAGCGAAACCGCGGACAACAAGCGCCAGGCGCTGGCCTTCGGCGCGCTGCGTATCGACAACCGCCTGCGCGAGGCGCGCCTGGGTGAACAGCTGGTCGACCTGACCGGCGCCGAGTTCGATTTGCTCTGGCTGCTGGCCAGCAACGCCGGCCGGGTGCTGACCCGCGAGCAGATCTTCACCGCGCTGCGCGGCGTGGGCTACGACGGCCAGGACCGTTCCATCGACATCCGCATTTCAAAAATTCGCCCCAAGATCGGCGATGATCCACTCCAGCCTCGCTTGATCAAGACCCTGCGCAGCAAGGGTTACCTGTTTGTCGGCGAGGCGCCATGAACAATTCGATCTTCCTGCGTATCTACGGCGGCATGCTGGCTGTGCTGGTGCTGGTGGCCCTGCTTGGCATACTCAGCCTGCATCTGGTCAACGAAGTGCGCGCCGCCCAGCACCGCGAAGGCCTGGCCCAGGGCACATTCAGCCTGATGGCCGACAACCTCGCACAGCAGAATGACACCGAACGCAAACGCTCGCTGCTGATCTGGGAACGCCTGCTGGGTGTGCCGCTGGCGTTGCAGCCCATGACTGCGCGCACCCTCGACGGAGGCCAGCGGGCGCGGCTGTACCGTGGCTTGGTGGTGGTCGAAAAGACTGGCCCGCATGCGGCACAAGTGCTACGCAAGGTCGGCCAAGAGGACCTGATGCTGGTCGCGCAGATCAAACAGATCAGCGAACAGCTGGCGCGGGCCACCCTGTACCTGCTGGCCGATGAGCTGGTGCGTTACCCGATCACCGAACAGCAGCAGCGGCTGGCTCAGATCAAGCAGGAAAAAGGCTTCGGCTTTGGTGTCGCCCTGCAGCGCATCGAGCGGGTAAGCCTGGACGATGACCAGCGGCGCCGGGTCGAGGAGGGCGACACCGTGATGGCGCTGGGCAGGGATGGTGACTCTATCCGGGTATTTGCGGGGCTATCAGGCTCGCCCTGGGTGCTGGAAATCGGCCCGTTGTACCAGCTCAACCCGTATCCGCCGCAGTTGCTGATATTGATCGCCTTCCTTGGCCTGTGCCTGATCGGCCTGGTGGTCTACCTGCTGGTGCGCCAGCTGGAGCGCCGTGTGTCGGGCCTGGAGGTTGCCGCCACACGCATTGCCCAAGGCAGCCTGGACACCCGCGTGCCCGCCGGTGACGCCGACTCGGTCGGGCGCCTGGCCGCTGCCTTCAACGGCATGGCCGAGCACTTGCAGCGCTCGCTGACCATGCAGCGTGAGCTGGTGCGGGCGGTGTCCCACGAGCTGCGCACGCCGGTTGCGCGCCTGCGTTTTGGCCTGGAGATGATTGAAAGCGCCACCACCGAACAGGCGCGGGCCAAGCACCTGGCGGGCATGGACGGGGATATCCAGGACCTCGACAAGCTGGTTGACGAGATGCTGACCTATGCCCGCCTGGAGCAGGGCGCGCCGGCCTTGAAGTTCCAGCGGGTAGACCTGGACGCCTTGCTCGACCGCGTGATCGAAGAGCTGGCACCACTGCGTGCCGAGGTGCGGGTGGTGCGTGGCGACTGCCAGGGCGCGGATGCCGACGGCGCCTGGGTCGAGGCCGAGCCGCGTTACCTGCACCGGGCCTTGCAGAACCTGGTCGGCAATGCCATGCGCCATGCCGAGCGCGAAGTGCGCCTGAGCTACCAGCTGGGGCACCAACGCTGCCGCATTGATGTGGAAGATGACGGCCCAGGTATCCCAGAGGGCTTCTGGGACCGTATTTTCACCCCGTTCACCCGCCTCGACGACAGCCGTACACGGGCCTCGGGTGGGCATGGCCTGGGCCTGTCGATCGTGCGGCGGATCATCTACTGGCACGCAGGCCGGGCCACGGTGGGGCGCAGCGAGGCGCTGGGCGGCGCCTGCTTCAGCCTGAACTGGCCGCGCCAGCAGGCCCCTCTGTAAAGGTCAGGCGCTGACCAGGCTGAGCAGGTGGCCGTCCTGCAGGCTGAACTGGCCCTGCAGCTCTGCGCCGTGCTGCCATTGTGGCGACAGGTCGGTGAGCAGGCGCAGGCGCGCCAGGCCATCGGCGGACCATTCCAGCACTTCGGCGTGCTCGAAATAGAAGCGCTGGCGAGTGAGCGGGTAGAGGGTCTTGAACAGGCTTTCTTTCAGCGAGAAGGTCAGGGTGACCGTCAGGCCGAGCTGGCGACGGTCCAGGCGTTCCAGTTCGGACGGGGTAAGGATTTCGCCCATCAGCCGTTCGGCGCGCTCGTCATCCAGCAGGGATTCCTGATCCAGCCCCAGGCCTTGGCAACTGCCCTGGGCCGCGACCACGGCGGCGGCCCAGCCTTTGCCATGGGTGATCGAACCGAGGATACCTGCCGGCCAGATCGGTGAGCGGTCCTCGTGGGTGCCAGGCACGTAATTGCGGCCATCCAGGCGTTGCAGTGCAGCACGGGCGCATACGCGGCCGGCAAGGTACTCGGCCTGGCGCTTGGCCACCGAGCGTTGCAGGCTGGCACTGGGCACGATGCCGGCACGCTGGAAGTCATCGGCGGCCAGGAGGGCGGGGTCAAAGGCGCAACTGACCAGCAATGCGCCGGGGAGTGGGCGGGGCAAGGGCCAGTGGTGCTGGAGCGGGGCGCAACAGGCGGGGAGTGTGTTCATGGGGCATATTGTGCCTGCCCCGGCAATGGGCCGCAAAGCGGCCCCCGGCAATCTTTACTTGAACACTTTCTTGAAGAACGCCTGCATATCCGCCCAAGAGCTTTCATCCGCCGCCTTGTTATAGCCAATGTCCGGCCCGCCATGCTCGCCATGGCTCAACCGGTCGGCATCCGGGTTGGTAAACCCGTGCTTGGCGCCTTCAATACTGACGAATTCATAGTTGACCTTGGCCGCCTCCATTTCTGCCTTGAACGCATCCACCTGCTGCTGGGTGACCATGCTGTCTGCCGCCCCGTGCTCGACCAGGATATCGGCCCGCACCACGCCCGGTTTTGCCGGTGTCTGGGTGGCCAGTGCGCCATGGAAGCTCACCACGCCGTCCAGCTTCTCGCCCCGGCGCGCGGCATCGAGCACCACCTTGCCGCCGAAGCAGTAACCGACAGCGCCCAGTTGATGCTTGTTGGTATTCGGTTGCAGCTTCAACAGTTCAAGGCCGGCGTCGAAGCGTGCTGCCGCCGCTGCCGGGTCCTTCATGGCGGCAGCCATGAACGCCTGGGCGTCCTGCGGGTGTTCGGTGTGCTTACCGTCGCCATACATGTCGATGGCCAGCGCGTTGTAGCCCAATGCGGCCAGGTCGCGGGCGCGGCGCTTGGCGTAATCGTTCAGCCCCCACCATTCATGCACCACGACAATGCCGGGGCGCTTGCCCTCGATGGCGTCGTCGTAGGCGTAATAGCCGACCAGGCGGTTGCCATCGGCGTCCTGGTAAGGGATTTCACGGGTTTGTACCGCCGCTTGGGCTAAGGCGGCGCTGCACATCAGGGTCAGGGCCAGCAGGGCACGCATGGTTACTACTCCTTGTCTTGCAGACAGTTCGTTCAGCCGGTGTTCAGCCAGGGTTCAGTCGCGGTTCAGGGTGCCCTGTTTACTCTAGCTTCCAGACCGAAACAGCGCACCCAACTGGAGTATCCAGCCATGAAAACCTTCAACACCCTGCTTGCCGCCATGGCCGTCTGCGCCGCTGGCATCACCACCGCCCAGGCCGCCGACGACAACTTCGCCAGCCTGACCTACGGCCAGACCAGCGACAAGGTTCGCAAGTCCGGCCTGCTGCAGCGCAACACCGACCACCTCAACGCCGATGGCATCATCGGCAAAGACGACACCTGGGGCGTGCGTCTGGGCAAGATCAATGACCAAGGCCGTTACTACATGACCTACGACAATGTCTCGGGCGACCACAGCGGCCTCAAGCTGCGTCAGGAAAACCTGCTGGGCAGCTACGATCTGTTCCTGCCGGTGGGTGATACCACTAAGCTGTTTGGCGGTGGCAGCCTGGGCGTGACCAAGCTGACCCAGGACTCGCCAGGTGCCAGCCGCGATACCGACTACGGTTATGCCTATGGCCTGCAGGCGGGTGTGATCCAGGACATCACCGACAAAGCCTCGGTCGAACTGGGCTACCGTTACCTGCGCACCAATGCCGCGACCGAAGTGGGCGAGCGTGGCGGGCCGAAGGACGGCACCCTGCGCCTGACCAGCAGTGCGCAGACCTACCTGGCTGCAAGCTACAAGTTCTGACGGGCGAGCCGCGTTATCCTGTGCCGGCCTCTTCGCGGCTTTAGCCGCGAAGAGGCCGGCACAGGCAATATAAATCAAGGAGCTGCACATGAAACTGCTGGTGGTCGAGGACGAAGCCCTGCTTCGCCATCACCTCTACACCCGACTGGGCGAAAGCGGCCATGTGGTCGAGGCCGTCGCCGACGCCGAAGAGGCCCTGTACCAGGCCGGGCAATACCACTTTGACCTGGCCATCATCGACCTGGGCCTGCCCGGCATCAGTGGCCTGGAGCTGATCACGCGCCTGCGCAGCCAGGACAAGACCTTCCCCATCCTCATCCTCACCGCCCGTGGCAACTGGCAGGACAAGGTCGAGGGCCTGGCGGCCGGTGCAGACGACTACCTGGTCAAGCCGTTCCAGTTCGAAGAGCTGGAGGCTCGCCTGAATGCCCTGCTGCGCCGCTCCAGTGGTTTCACCCAGTCGACCATCGCCGCCGGCCCCCTGGTGCTCGACCTCAACCGCAAACAGGCCACCCTCGACGAACACCCACTGGCGCTGACGGCCTACGAGTACCGCATTCTCGAATACCTCATGCGCCATCATCAGCAGGTAGTGGCTAAGGAGCGCCTGATGGAGCAGCTGTACCCGGGGGACGAGGAGCGCGACCCCAATGTCATCGAGGTGCTGGTCGGCCGCCTGCGCCGCAAGCTTGAGGGCGAGCACGGCTTCAAACCCATCGACACCGTGCGCGGCCTGGGCTATCTGTTCACCGAGCGCTGCCGATGATCCGCTCCCTGCGGGTACGCCTGATGTTGGCCGCCGCCGTGCTGGCGCTGCTGTTCATGCTGGCGTTATTGCCGGCCTTGCAGAAAGCCTTCAGCCTGGCCCTGCAGGAGTCGATCGAGCAGCGGTTGGCCTCGGATGTGACCACACTGATTTCCGCCGCGCGCATCGAGCATGGCCAACTGCAGATGCCGACGCTGCTGCCGGACGAGCGTTACAACCTGCCGTATACCGGCCTGCTGGGCTACATCTTCGACCGCGACGGCAACCTGGTCTGGCAGTCGCGGGCCACTGCCGACCGGCACATCAATTACAGCCCGCGCTACGACGGGCGGGGTAACGAGTTTGCCCGCATTCACCAGTCCGATGGCGAAGAATTCTTCGTTTATGACGTCGAGATCAAGCTGCTGGGCGGCCAAAGCGCCGCTTACAGCATTGTCGCCCTGCAGCCGGTGAGCGAATACAAGGCCACCCTCAATGGCCTGCGAGAAAAGCTCTACCTAGGTTTTGGTGCTGCCTTGCTAGCATTGATGGTGCTGTTATGGGCAGGCTTGACCTGGGGGCTGCGCTCGTTGCGGCGGCTCAGCCACGAGCTGGATGAGGTGGAATCGGGCGCACGCGACGGCCTGAGCGGCGAGCACCCTCGCGAGTTGCTGCGCTTGACCCGTTCGCTCAACCGCCTGCTACGCAGTGAGCGCGAGCAACGCACACGCTATCGCGATTCGCTGGATGACCTGGCCCACAGTCTGAAGACGCCGCTGGCGGTGTTGCAAGGTGTGGGCGAGAGCCTGCAGCAGCGCAGCGGCGAGCGTGAGCAGGCACGGGTGCTGCAAAGCCAGATCGAGCGCATGAGCCAGCAGATCGACTACCAGCTGCAACGCGCCAGCCTGCGCAAGAGCGGCCTGGTGCGCCACAGCGTGAGGCTGCTGCCGTTGCTCGACAGTTTGTGCAGCACGCTGGCCAAGGTTTACCGGGACAAACAGGTGAACGTGGCCCTGGAGGTGCCTGATGCGGCGCAGGTGCCGATGGAGCAGGGCGCCTTGCTGGAGATGCTCGGCAACCTGCTGGAAAACGCCTACCGGCTGAGCCTGGGCCAAGTGCGGGTAAGCCTGGAGCAGGCGCCCGGGCAGTTGACCTTGTGTATCGAGGACGATGGGCCGGGGGTGCCGGCCGACCAGCGTGAGCGCATCCTGGAGCGGGGGGAGCGGCTGGACAGCCAGCACCCGGGGCAGGGTATCGGGCTGGCGGTGGTCAAGGACATTGTCGACAGCTATGACGCCGAGCTGAGCCTTGGGGATTCGCCCTTGGGCGGGGCGGCGTTCAGGATCACCTTCAACCTCGATTGATTCGCTTGCTTTGCCGGCCCTTTCGCGGGTAAACCCGCGAAGAGGCCGGCACAGGCAAACCGCATCGGGCGGATTCCCGCCATGCCCCCTGTACAAATCCCGCCACTGGGCGGAAATCCGCCAGCCTTCCTCAGGCAAATCGCCCCGTCGTTGGGCATTTATCCCTAGCAAATACGGCCTTTGCACCCTTCATGGGCATTTTGGCACCACCCTTGCTATTGATCCCTTCAGAGGCCTGCCCAGGCAGCTCGAACACAACGACAAATCCCTCCGGGTGCAGGAGGGTTAGCGATTCAGGTGCCCCATCACCCTGGGAAGGGTGGGCCGGCACACTTGAGGAAAATGAGCCATGACGACACGTCAGCCGCTGTACAAATCCCTGTATGTCCAGGTGTTGGTCGCCATCACCATCGGCATTCTGCTCGGCCACTACTACCCGGAAACGGGCGTCGCCCTCAAACCTTTGGGTGACGGCTTCGTCAAACTGATCAAGATGGTCATCGCCCCGATCATCTTCTGCACCGTGGTCAGCGGCATCGCCGGCATGCAGAGCATGAAGTCGGTCGGCAAGACCGGCGGCTACGCGCTGCTGTACTTTGAAATCGTCTCCACCATCGCCCTGATCATCGGCCTCGTCGTCGTCAACGTGGTCAAGCCAGGCGCTGGCATGCACATCGACGTCAGTACCCTGAACGCCAGCAGCGTGGCTGCCTACGCCGCCGCCGGCGCGCAGCAGACCACCGTCGGCTTCCTGCTCAACGTCATCCCCAACACCGTGGTCGGCGCCTTCGCCAACGGCGACATCCTGCAAGTGCTGATGTTCTCGGTGCTGTTCGGCTTCGCCTTGCACCGCCTGGGCAGCTATGGCAAGCCAGTGCTGGACATGATCGACCGCTTTGCCCATGTCATGTTCAACATCATCAACATGATCATGAAGCTGGCCCCGATCGGTGCCTTCGGCGCCATGGCCTTCACCATTGGCCAGTACGGCGTTGGCTCACTGGTGCAACTGGGCTACCTGATGGCCTGCTTCTACATCACCTGCCTGCTGTTCGTGCTGGTGGTGCTGGGCGGTATCTGCCGCGCCCACGGCTTCAGCGTGCTCAAGCTGATCCGCTACATCCGTGAAGAGCTGCTGATCGTGCTGGGTACTTCCTCGTCGGAATCGGCACTGCCACGCATGCTGGCCAAGATGGAGCGCCTGGGTGCCAAGAAGTCGGTTGTCGGCCTGGTGATCCCGACCGGTTACTCGTTCAACCTGGATGGCACCTCGATCTACCTGACCATGGCCGCGGTGTTCATCGCCCAGGCCACCGACACCACCATGGACATCACTCACCAGATCACCCTGCTGCTGGTGCTGCTGGTAGCCTCCAAAGGTGCTGCCGGCGTTACCGGTTCGGGCTTCATCGTGCTGGCCGCCACCCTGTCGGCTGTTGGCCACTTGCCAGTTGCCGGCCTGGCGCTGATCCTCGGCATCGACCGCTTCATGTCTGAAGCCCGCGCCCTGACCAACCTGGTAGGTAACGCCGTTGCTACCGTGGTGGTTGCCAAGTGGGTCAAGGAAATGGACAACGACAAGCTCGCTTCGGAGCTGGCTTCCGGTGGTGCTCCGCTGATCGATACCCGTCCTACCGATGACCTGGGCGTGGCCGAAGGCCCGGCTCGCTAATCGCGGGATGGTTAAATGAAAAAGGCGACCCTTGAGGTCGCCTTTTTCATGTTCGTGCCGCGTTCAGGCCAGCACCACTTCCAGCACCCGGATCACCTCCGGCTGCGGGTAATGCCACCTCACTTGCACATCCCAGAACTTCACCCCATACACCCGCTCGGCCGGTGGTATCTGATAGGCCGGTCGCGGGTCCTGGGCCAGGCATTGCTCGATCAGCTCTACCAGTGGCTCAGCCAGGCGTAGTGCATGCTCGCGAGCCTGGGGCAGGGCGTTTTCACCCCACTGCACGGCAATCGCAGCAGGTGCTTCACTGGCCATCTGGTTGCTGGCGCCCGCGATGCTGTCGGCGTAGGGCACATAGGGTTTGATGTCCAGTACCGGTGTGCCATCGAGCAGGTCGATCCCGGACAGCAACAGGCGGCCAGGCTCTACCCCCTCCAGACGCACCACTGACTGGCCGATGCCGTTGGGCCTGTGGGTGGCGCGGGTGGCGAACACGCCCATGCTCTTGTTGCCGCCCAGGCGCGGTGGCCGCACTTTCAGGCGGGGTTTGTCTTCCAGGGCCTGGTGGAACAGGAACAGCAGCCAGACATGGCTGACCTGCTCCAGGCCTTCGACCGCATCACCCTGGTCGAACGGCGGCAGCAGTTCGAGCACGCCGCGCGCCGCGGGCGCCAGCTGCGGCTGGCGTGGGATGGCGAATTTCTCCTTGAAGCAGGAGCGCACTATACCGACCGGGGCAACCGTGTGCTGCATGGCCACTCAGCCGCGCACGCGCAGGGTCAGGCCCTTGAGGAAGTTGCGCAGCAGCTGGTCACCGCACGGGCGGTAGTTTTCGTGGCCGGCCTTGCGGAACAGCGCGCTGAGCTCCGGCTTGCTGACCGGGAAGTTGACCGACTTGAGGATCGCGTGCAGGTCGTCTTCCTTGAGCTCGAAGGCCACCCGCAGCTTCTTGAGGATGAGGTTGTTGGTCACCGGCAGCTCGACCGACTGCGGTGGGCGGCTGTCATCCTTGCCACGGCGGTGAATCACCAGGCCATCGAGGAAGTGCGCCATCACCCGTTCAGGGCAACGTACGAAACCTTCCTCTTCTTCTTTCTTCAGGTAGGTGGCCAGCACCAGAGGATGCACTTCGAGACCGGAAAGCCCGATGATCTCGGCCATCTTGGCGTCGTTCACCTTGAGCATGTAGCGCAGGCTGCGCAGGACATCGTTGTGGTTCATTGCTGCAGAATCCTGTTCAGGTGCCACGCGTGTGCGTGGCGTAGTGCTTAGAAACGTTCGGTAGTGGCCAGGTAGCGCCATTGGCCTAGCGGCAGTTTGCCCATCGATACGCCACCCAGGCGAATACGGCGCATGCTTACCAGCTCCAGGCGCAGGTAGGCGCACAGCTCGGCGATTTGCCCGGGCTGCGGGTTTTTCAGCACCATGCGCAGGTGGGTCTCGTTTTGCCAGCTGGCTTTGGTCTTAGGCAGTTCGCGATCATTGCGTGTGGCCCCGCGCGCCAGGCGTTCCAGCGCCTGGGGCGTGGTTTCGCCGCGCACTTCGACGATGAACTCCTGCTCCAGGCGGCGCAGGTCGGCGTTGATCTTGCGCGTTACCCGCCAGTCCTGGGTGAATACCTGCAGGCCGGTGGCGCCGCGCTCCAGCGGCGCCACGCAGTCCTGCCGGGCAAAATGCCCGTGCAGGGCGCGCACGCCTTCGCGGTGAGACTCGCTGAGGTTGCCCATGTTTATGCTGGCGCGGGCAGTTTCACTGTCGATACCGGCGGGTTGGTTCATCAGCAGGGTCACCGGTTCCAGCGTTTCGGCGCGGGCGCCCGGTAACAGCTCGACGCGCTGTTGCTCAACCTTGAACTGCGGCTGCTCGACGACCGCGCCATCGACCGTCACCCAGCCGCCTTCGATATACAACTCGGCCTCGCGACGGGAGCAACCAAGCTGCTCGATAAGGCGTTTGGACAGGCGGACGGGTTCAGACATGAGGGTAATTCGCAAAGGCAGGGAAAGACCCGCATTGTACCTGCCTGCGCGACTGAAGGGCTGGGAATCTGTGTCATTTACGCCGTTTTGCGCAGGCGCATGTGCAGCAGCGGGTAGGGCTGGTCCAGGCCGTCGGTTTCCGAACGGCCGAACACTTCGAAGCCTTCGTGCAGGTAGAAGCCCAAGGCTTGCGGGTTCTGTTCGTTGACGTCCAGGCGTTCGGCGTTCAGTTCGTCGATCGCATAGTGCAGCAGGCGCTTGCCAACTCCTTGGCCACGGTAGTCTGGTGCGACGAAGAGCATGTCCACGCGCCCGTTGGCGACCCCGGCGAAGCCACAGATACGTTGCCGGTCCTTGCAGCAGACCAGCATCACCGCATCCAGGTAGCGGCGCAACACGTGGTCGCGCAGCAGCAGGATGTAGCCCTCTGGCAGGAAGTGATGGGTGGCGCGTACCGAGTCCTCCCACACCTGTACCAGCTCGCTGTAGTCGCTCAAGCGCGGCGTTTGCAACGTCAGTGGCGCAGGCATGCCGGTGGTCCTCCATGGCGATAGGGAAAACATAGCAGCCCAACCACCGGTCGGCTTGTCTGTGTAGCGCTTGAACGGCGGGGGGTAGAGGTCTATTAATTAAGCGTGGGAAAAAATCCCACGCGAAGAAGAGCTAAAGCTGACAACAAGACTTTTACTGATTTGGCGTTCTCGTGGCGACGACCTGGAGACGGACTATGCAAATCCACCTGCTGTTCAAGAAGGCCTTACTGGCGGTTGCCGTAGCTGGCGTGCTTTCGACATCCATTGTTTTGATCCCTGACACGATTTCTCACGGCTCCAGCGCCTATGCCAAAGATGGTGGTGGTGGTGGTGGTGGTGGTGGTGGTGGTCACGGCGGCGGGGGAGGCGGCGGTCACGGTGGCGGCGGTCACGGTGGTGGTGGTCACGGTGGTGGTGGAGGCGGCGGTCACGGTGGTGGTGGAAGTGGCGGTGGCGGCGGAGGCCACGGCGGGAGTGGTGGCGGAGGCGGAGGCCACGGCGGTGGAAGTGGTGGTGGCGGCCACGGTGGTGGCAGCGGAAGTGGCGGTGGTGGCCATGGCAGTGGCGGAGACGGTGGCGGCCATGCCGGCAACAGTGGCAGCGGCCACGACGGTAATTCAAACGCTGGTCGCAGCAGCAACCATGCTGAAGCGGGTGACGATCATGGCAACCATGTTGGCGGTGAGCCCGGGGATGATCATGGTAATCATGTCGGCGGCGAGCCTGGCGATGATCACGGCAATCACGTGGGGGGTGAACCTGGTGACGATCGCGGCAACCATGTGGGTGGCGAACCGGGTGATGACAACAGCAGGAGCTGACAGGCGTTGATCAGCCCAACTTCTCCCCCTTCGCTGTTAAGCGCACTGCGGCGTGTCATGCGTCCGCTGGTGCGCTTGATGTTGCGCAAGGGGGTGACTTATACGATGTTCGCCGACCTGCTCAAGGACGTGTTCGTCGACGTAGCCCACCGCGATTTTCGCCTGGACGGCACCCCGCCCACCGACAGCCGTATCAGCCTGCTCACAGGCGTGCACCGCAAGGATGTCCGGCGGATTCGTAGTGAAGCCGGCACGGCGCTCGCAGCCTTGCCGGCAAACATCACCCTGGGTGCTCAGCTGGTCAATGTATGGACCACCAGCCCGCCGTTCTGCTCGGCACCTGGCCAGGCGCTGGCGCTGCCGCGTTTGGCCAGTGTCGGCGGCGACTGTTCATTCGATGCCCTGGTGGCCAAGGTCAGCACCGATATCCGTGGCCGGGTTGTGCTGGATGAGTGGTTGCGCCTTGGCATCGTCCGGCTCGATGAGCAGGATTGTGTGCACCTGGAGGCCCAGGCATTCGTGCCGCAGACGGGTTTCGATGAAAAAGCCGCCTACTTTGGCCACAACCTGCATGACCATGCTTGTGCAGCGGTGCATAACCTCAGTGGCGAAGGCCAGCCGTTCTTTGAGCGCAGCGTTCACTACGATGCCTTGAGCCTGGCCAGCGTCGAACACGTGCGTGAAGCGGTCTCCAGGGATGGCATGCAGACACTGCTTGCTTTCAGCCAGCTTGCAGCAGAGCTGGAGGGTGCTGATGAGCCCACTGTCGAGCAACGTCAGCGCATCACCGTAGGGCTTTATTTCTACACTGAAGCTACCCAACCCGATTTGTCGAAGACACCCGGCCCATGACTGCTCTTGTGCGCTGCCTCAGTGCCATCACGCTCGCCCTGGTTTTCGGGTTGAACCTGATGGCGCCTGCCGAGGTGGCCGCAGCGCCGGTGTGTGTCAGCCGTGATGAAGTGGGTATGGCCGGTGCCGCAGGCATGAAGTTTCCAGGGGGAACGGGCGCCACCGGTGTGCGCAGTGAAAACGGCGGCGTTGGCGGCACTGGCGCACCGCATCCGCAGCGCCCCGGTGGCACAGGCGGTACGGGTGCAGTGGCCGAGGGTGTGGACGGCACCTACTTCGATCACAGCAGTGGTGGTGTTGGCGGTACCGGTGCGCCAATCCTGCGCCCGGGCGGTACCGGTGGTACCGGCATTGTCGGCACCATCACCGGGTTTGCCTCGATCTGCGTCAATGGTATGGAAGTCCATTATGGCAAGGACGTACCGGTGAGTCAGAACGGTGCACCGGCCAGCAGTGCTCACCTGGCCATCGGGCAGGTTGTGGCGGTGGAGGCCGTTGCCACCCAGCGCGGCCTGCAGGCTGGGCGTATCTCGATCCTCAACGCCTACGAAGGGCCGCTGACGGCGCTCCCCAGCGCCACGGCCCCGCTGCGGGTGATGGGGCAACCGGTGCGTCTTGCCGCAGGCGCGCGGGTGGCGCAAGGGCTGCGCCCGGGCGAGCCGGTCCGGGTCAGCGGCTTGCGTGATGCCAAGGGCGAAGTGGTGGCGACCCGTATCGAACGGGCGCCGGGGCTGCGAGAGGCCAGTGCCATTGGGGCGATTGATCACCCTGGTAGCCTTCAAGGGCTGCAACTGGGTACCCGCGTAGCCCCGGCACGGGAAGTGCTGGTGCGCGGCCAGTGGACCGGGCGTCAGCTGGAAGTGGCGCAAACCCGCCCTGACCCGAGCCTGCCGTTTGCTGGCCGTGTGCAGCAGGCGGTGGTCGAAGGGCTGGTGCAGCGCGCGCAGGCTCGGCAACTGGTGGTCGCAGGCATCAATGTGACGCTGGGGCAGGGCACCGTGAACGTTGGCAAGCCGGCGGCGTTGGCGCTCGATCAGCGTGTGCGGGTGAGTGGTGTACTCAATGGCGCTCACGAACTGCGGGCAACGCGTGTGGAGGTCCAGGGTGACCGCGTCGACAACCCGGACAGAGGCCATTCGGGGCATGGCAGCGAGCACGGCAGCAGTGATTCCGGCAGTTCCGGCAACAGTGGTCATGGCACACGCGAAGCGACCGCTGTTGGCAACGAAGGCCGTGAGGATCGCAGCGGTGGCAGCGGCATTGAGGACGCCAGCGGGCATGGCAAGTCAGACAGCGTGGACAAGTCTGGCAAGACAGAACATGTCGAAACGGTGGAGCAGCCTGAAAGCAGCAACAGCGGCCGTTCTGACCGGGTAGAGCGGGTCGAAGTCGAAAAGGTAGAAAAGGCCGAGAAGGTTGAGAAGGTCGAAAAAGTAGAGAAGGTCGAAAAAGTAGAGAAAGTCGAAAAGGTGGAGAAAGTCGAGAAGCCTGAAAAGGTGGAGAAGGTTGAAAAAGTCGAGAAGGTAGAGAGGGTCGAAAAAGTAGAGAAAGTCGAAAAGCCTGAAAAGGTCGAGAAGGTTGAAAAAGTCGAGAAAGTCGAAAAGCCGGAGAAGATAGATACCGCCGAAAAAGTCGAGCATCCGGAGCGTTCCGGGCGTTAGGCAACTAGGCTGGGTATGTCCGCTCACACTTCCCGACGGGATTCCGAGGTGCCGATGAGACCGACCCTCCCGCTTCTCGCCTGCCTGCTGTCATGCGCCAGCGAATCAACCTTGGCTGACACCTTCAGCGCGGCCGTCGGCATGGACTATTCAAGCGGCGACTATGGCACGGGCACCACGTCGGAAATCTGGTACGTGCCTGTGGTCGGCAAGTATGAAACCGGCCCCATGACCTACAAGGTCACCGTGCCCTGGTTACGGATCACCAACCCGGAAGTCGGCCCGAATGGTGACCCCTTGCCCGGCGGTTGCCGGGATGTGGAGAGCGGGCTGGGTGACACGGTTGCCAGCGCCGGGTACGCCCTGCTCGATGGCAGCGACGGCGGCCTGATGCTGGACCTGATCGGCAAGGTCAAATTCCCCACCGCCGATGAAGACCAGTGCCTGGGTACCGGCGAATACGACTACACCGCCCAGGTCGACATCACCAAGGGCTTTGGCCCGGTCACCGGCTTCGCGACATTGGGCTGGAAGAGGTTCGGCGACCCGCCCGACAGCGACTTCGACGACCCGGTATTTGTCAGCCTCGGCTTCGCCATACCTGTGGCTACTGGCACGTCAGCGGGCGCTTCGTACGATTGGCGGCAGAAAGTGGTCTCGACAGGGTCGCAGATCAAGGAACTGACCCTGTTCTTGACCCACAAGCTCAACCCGCAATGGAAAGTGCAACTGTATGCGGTCAAAGGCTTTTCGGATGCCAGCCCGGATGCAGAGGGGGGGCTGATGCTGTTTCACACGTTCTGACAAAAAAGCCCCTGCGCCGGGCTACCGGGGCAGGGGCTTTTCAGTGTTTCAGCCGCTTTAGATAGGCTCGGCCCACATGTCGTATTCGTCGGCATCCACCACACGGCAGCGCACTTTGTCGCCTGGCTTGAAGCCATGATCGCCGTCGATGAACACGCTGCCGTCGATTTCCGGGGCGTCGAAGAAGCTGCGGCCAACCGAACCTTGCTCCTCGACTTCGTCGATCAGCACATCGATTTCCTTGCCGATGCGCAGTTGCAGGCGGGCGGCGCTGATGGCCTGCTGGTGGGCCATGAAGCGGTCCCAGCGGTCCTGCTTGACGTCGTCCGGCACTTCTTCCAGGCCCAGGTCGTTGGCCGGTGCGCCTTCTACCGGCGAGTACTGGAAGCAGCCCACGCGGTCCAGCTGGGCTTCGGTCAGCCAGTCCAGCAGGTACTGGAAGTCTTCCTCGGTTTCGCCCGGGAAGCCGACGATGAAGGTGGAGCGGATCACCAGCTCGGGGCACTGTTCGCGCCAGTTCTTGATGCGCGCCAGGGTGCGGTCTTCGAAGGCCGGGCGCTTCATCGACTTGAGCACTTTCGGGCTGGCGTGCTGGAACGGGATGTCCAGGTACGGCAGGATCTTGCCGGCGGCCATCAGTGGGATCACGTCGTCGACGTTCGGGTACGGGTACACGTAGTGCAGGCGTACCCAGGCGCCCAGGCTGCTCAGTGCTTCGCACAATTCGAGCATGCGGGTCTTGACCGGGCGGCCGTTCCAGAAGTCGGTCTTGTACTTGACGTCGACGCCATAGGCGCTGGTGTCCTGGGAAATCACCAGGATCTCCTTCACCCCGGCCTTGACCAGGCGCTCGGCCTCGCTCAGCACTTCACCCACCGGGCGGCTGACCAGCTTGCCGCGCATCGACGGGATGATGCAGAAGCTGCAGCTGTGGTTACAGCCTTCGGAAATTTTCAGGTACGCGTAGTGGCGCGGGGTCAGCTTGACGCCCTGAGGTGGCACCAGGTCGATCAGCGGGTTGTGGTCCTGGCGTGGCGGTACCACTTCGTGAACGGCGTTGACCACCTGCTCGTACTGCTGCGGGCCGGTGACCGACAGCACGCTCGGGTGCACATCACGGATGCTGCCTTCTTCAACACCCATGCAGCCGGTGACGATGACCTTGCCGTTTTCCTTGATCGCTTCGCCGATCACTTCCAACGACTCGGCCTTGGCGCTGTCGATGAAGCCGCAGGTGTTGACCACCACCACGTCGGCGTCCTCGTAGGTGGGCACGACTTCATAGCCTTCCATGCGCAGCTGGGTCAGGATGCGCTCGGAATCGACCAGGGCTTTAGGGCAACCCAGGCTTACGAAACCTACCTTGGGGGTGGCGGGCGTGGTGGACATGACTAACCTCGGTATTGAATGCAGGTCGCCCGGCCGGAATCGGGGGCGATCTTGACGGGCGCTTTGGGCGCCTCTGATCAAAAAGTGCGCAATTCTAGCGAGCGTAACGTCGCTTGACCAGCAGAAATACGACGAACGCTGCGCTATGCTTCGCGCCGTTGCGCGAAGGTGCCTTCAGGGGCCGGCGCTAGAGTGAATATTAAAGGCCGTGATGGCCGTCTGCGGGAGTGGTCGATGGTTCAGGCAAGCAGTCACGCCGAGGGCGGGCACGAGGGGAAGCAGGGCACGGCGCGGTCGCTAGGCCTGCTTGTGGCGGCGGTCGGGGTGGTTTATGGCGATATCGGCACCAGCCCGTTGTACACCCTGAAGGAAGTCTTCACCGGCGGTTACGGGGTGCCGGTCAACCATGATGGCGTGCTGGGGATCCTGTCGCTGATCCTGTGGTCGCTGTTGTGGGTGGTGTCGTTCAAGTACGTGATGTTCATCCTGCGCGCCGACAACCAGGGGGAGGGCGGCACCATGGCGCTGACCGCGCTGGCGCGGCGTGCCACGGCGGCCTATCCGCGGTTGCGCACACTGATGGTGATCTGCGGCCTGATCGGCGCTTCGCTGTTCTATGGCGACAGCATGATCACTCCGGCGGTGTCGGTGCTGTCGGCGGTGGAGGGCATGGGCCTGGCGTTTGACGGTATTGACCACTGGGTGGTGCCGATTTCGCTGGTGGTGCTGGTGGCATTGTTCCTGGTGCAGAAGCACGGTACCGAGAAGATCGGCAAGCTGTTCGGCCCGATCATGGTCACCTGGTTCGTGGTGCTGGGCGCACTGGGCGTGCATGGCATCTCGCAGAGCCCGGAAGTGCTGAAGGCCTTCAACCCGGGTTGGGCGATCAATTTCTTCGTGGTGCACCCCGGCATGGGCGTGGCCATTCTCGGCGCAGTGGTGCTGGCGTTGACCGGCGCCGAGGCGCTGTACGCTGACATGGGCCACTTTGGCCGCAAGCCGATCGCCCGGGCCTGGTTCATCCTGGTGCTGCCCGCGCTGGTGCTGAACTATTTCGGCCAGGGTGCGCTATTGCTACAAAACCCGGACGCAGCCCGCAACCCGTTCTACCTGCTGGCGCCAGGCTGGGCGTTGCTGCCGTTGGTCGGGTTGGCGACCATGGCCACGGTGATCGCCTCGCAAGCGGTAATCTCGGGGGCGTTCTCCCTGACCCGCCAGGCCATCCAGCTGGGCTACATTCCACGCATGCAGATCCAGCACACCTCCAGCGACGAGCAGGGGCAGATCTACATTGGGGCGGTGAACTGGTCGCTGATGGTCGGTGTGGTGATGCTGGTGATCGGTTTCGAGTCGTCCGGCGCCCTGGCGGCGGCCTACGGTGTGGCGGTGACCGGCACCATGCTGATGACCACTATTCTGGTGTCGGCCGTCATGTTGCTGCTGTGGAAATGGCCCCCTGTGCTGGCGGTGCCGATTCTGGTGGGTTTCCTGTTCGTCGACGGGCTGTTCTTCGCCGCCAACGTGCCGAAAATTGTTCAGGGCGGTGCCTTCCCGGTGTTGGCGGGTGGTGTGCTGTACTTGCTGATGAGCACCTGGAAGCGCGGCAAGCAGATTCTGGTCGAACGCATCGACGAAGGCGCGCTACCGCTGCAGCTGTTCATCAGCAGTATCCGTATTCAGCCGCCACATCGTGTCGAAGGCACGGCGGTATTCCTCACCGCACGGGCCGACGCAGTGCCCCATGCGCTGTTGCACAACATGCTGCACAACCAGGTGCTGCACAGCCAGGTGGTGCTGCTGACGGTCGTCAGTGAAGACCGGCCGCGTGTGCCGGAGCACGAGCGCTTCGAGGTGGAGGCATACGGTGATGGGTTCTTCCGTGTGCTGCTGCACTTTGGCTTCATGGACGAACCGGACGTGCCGGCGGCATTGAAACTGTGCCACCTGGACGACCTGGATTTCACCCCGATGCGCACCACCTACTTCCTCAGCCGCGAGACGGTGATTGCTTCACGGCTGGAGGGGATGTCGCGCTGGCGGGGTAACCTGTTCGCCTTCCTGCTGAAGAATGCCAACGGCAACTTGCGCTTCTTCAACCTGCCGCTGAACCGGGTGATCGAGCTGGGGACCCAGGTCGAGATCTGATTGCCAAGGGGCCGCAAAGCGGCCCCAGTCATTGTCAGTTCTGTTCGGCGACGCTCGATTTGCCTTGGCGCGTCTCGATCTCACCAATCAAGCGCTTGGCCAGCGCCGGGTAGTTCTCGTCGAAGTGGTGCCCGCCAGGCAGCTTCAGGCGTTCACCCACAGCGGTCTTCTCGGTGCAACCGCTCTCATCGGTCTCTTCCACACCATACACGCACACCACCTTGGACGCCGGCAGCCTGGCCATTTCAGGCCCGGTCGGTGCTTCCTGGCCTTCTTTGCCCAACCAGCCCTCGACCTCGATCTCGAAGCTGCCACTGCGGGCAAACGCCAGCAGCATTACGGCATCGATACGCTGTTGGTCCTCTGCCGGCAGGCGGTTATAGATGGCTGGCAGCACATCGGCACCGAACGAATAACCTGTCAGCACGAAGCGCTTGGTGCCCCACTTCTGCCGGTAATGTTGCATCAGCTCGGACAGATCGGCGGCGCTTTGCTCCGGGGTCTTGTGCTGCCAGTAGTAGCGCAGCGTGTCGATGCCTACCACCGGGTAGCCCAGCTTGGCCATTTCGCCGGCCACATCACGGTCCAGGTCGCGCCAGCCACCATCACCGGAGAGGAACAGGGTGACCGTGTCGGTGGTCTGCCCGGCCGGGACCTCGACCACCGGAATAGCCAGGGCGTTGCCGTCACGGCCAACCAGGGCCTGGGTCAGCTGGGCCTTGAGCACTTGTGGCAGGTGAATGTCGTAGTCGCTGATGCTGGTTTCGGCGTTCGCCTGGTCACGTACGAAAGCGGCGCTGGCGTCATCCGGGTTGTCGTTCCAGGCGACGTTCCAGTGGCCATGAGGTGCCGCCTTGGGCAGCGGGGCCTGGCAGCCGGGTTGCTCCAGGCTGAAGTCCACTGAAATGGCCCGCGCCTTGTCATTGCTCTGGTTGGCTAGCCAACGCCAGGCCTGGGCGGCACCAGGGCCTATACCGGCGACCAGCGTCGGCTTTTCCGACAGTTCTGCCAGGGCTTGGTCCATGGCCTGTTGCTGTTTGCTACAGTCGTTCGGCGGCAGCACCACCTGCACCAGCTGGGCTTCGCCGGCCTGGCTCAGGTCCAGCAGTTGCTTGTCGGTCAATGCTTGGTCCTGTGGCACACCAATGGCTACCCGGGCCTTCGGGTGTACGCCAGGGGTCACCCGGGTGATGTGGGTGTCATTGATGCTCAATTGCTCCAGGCGCGCCTCGGGGGCCGGGCGCGTCCACAGCCAGAACGCCAGCGCGCCACCCAGGGCGGCCAGCAGCAGGGGAACCAGCAGGTACAGCCAATAGCGTCGGGTCATCAACGTTTCACCAATCCAGTCAGGCCGCCTGCAATCAGGGCGGCGGTGTCGGCCAGTGCTACCAGCGGGTCGAGCCCGGCCGGCACGGCCATGTAGCGGGGTTCCCAGTCCGGTTGGAATTTGTCCTTGAAGCGGCGAAGCCCCTGGAAGTTGTACAACTGCTCGCCCCGGCGGAACACCAGTGAACCCAGGCGCTGGGTCAAGGGCGCACCTCGCCGCGGTTGCAGGCCGGAAAGCGGCACCATGCCAAGGCTGAAGCGGGCGTAGTCATGGCTTTTGTAGTGCAGGATCAAGCCGATCATCATGAACTCCATGGTCAGCTTGGGGGCTTCGGGGTGCGCACGCATCAGGTCGAGGCTTGCCAGTTCGTTGCCATGGGTTTCCAGCAGGTTGGCGAAGGCTACCGGGCGGCCCTGGAAGCGAATCAGCGCGATGCGGAAGTGTTGCAGGTAGTCCGAGCTGAAGCGCCCCAACGAAAAGCCTTTCTCACGCACGTTCTTGCCGCCGAGCCAGGCGTCGGAAATTTCCTTCAGCTCTGCCAGCGGGGCGTGGCCGGGTTCATGGATTTCCAGGCTCAGGCCGTCGCGACCACCGCGATTCCAGGTGTAGCGCAGGTCTTTCATCTCCTTGCCCTTGGCTTCCAGATCGAAGCGGCGCAGGTCGACACGGGCTTCCTCACCCAGCTTCAGCGCTGTCAGGCCAATATCCATGTAGAACGGCAGGTTCTCGGCACGTACCTGGTAGAACACCGGGCGAGCGTGGTGCAGGTCGCACAGGTCGCGGAACTGCCAGATCATCTCGGCGCGCTCCTGGGCCGGGCCGATGGGGTCGTACAGGGCCACTAGGCTGCGGCCACGCCGCGCGTACATGAGGAAGGCATTGTCACGCGGGTGGAACAGCAACGCTTTGTCGCCCGTCAGGGCCAGGCCGCCGTCGGGTTGGTCGGAAGCCAGCAAGATACGGTTGGCGCGCTGCAGTTCCGCTTCATCGGGCAGGTGGATCACAGGAGGGGCGGTGCGCAGCAGCCAGGTCAGCGCCACGGCGGCCAGCAGCAAGGCGCTGCCCATGGTGGCACGCAGGCCGCGTGGGGCATCGGCATCGAGAGTGAACTGCCACCACAGCTGATGGCTGTAGGGCACATCCTGGTAGGCGAACAGCAGCAGCCAGACCGAAGCGCCGACTGCGCAGGCACTGGCCACCAGGAACACCGGCGAGAAGGGCAACTCCAGCAGGCGGCTGGGGCGGTAGAACGAGCGACGGAACAGGGCAAGCAGGGTCGCGGTGAAGGTCAGCAGGCACGCCTCTTCCCAGTCAAACCCCTTGAGCAGCGACAGCAGGGCGCCCACCAACAACAGCACGGTAGTCAGCAACCAGGCGGCGGATAGGCGCCGACGCAGGCCCTGGGCCAGCAGCAGGCACAGCACGCCGATCAGGCTGGCGCCGAAGTGCGAGGCATCGATAAGCCGGTGCGGCACCAGGAAGCCCATGTGTTCCAGGCGCGTGTCGATTTCGGGTGTGGCGCCCGAGAACAGCAGCACCACGCCGGACAGGAATACCAGAATCGACAAAATCGGTGCGGCCAGCCCGGAAGCTACCTTGATGGCCTGCTGGGCGAACAGCAGGCGCCGGGCTTCGTTGGCCAGCAACAGTACACAGGCCAGCAGCAATGGCAGTACCACGTAGATCAGCCGGTACAGCAGCAGGGCGGCCGCCAGCGGTGCAGCACCGAGCTGGTCGGCAAAGGCTGCCAGCAGAATCGCTTCGAACACCCCGACGCCGCCCGGCACATGGCTGAGTACGCCAGCGGCCAACGCCAGCAGGTACACCAGCACGAATGCCCCGAAAGGTGGTGCTTCGGGCAGCAGCAGATACAGGACAGTGGCGGCGGCTGCCACATCCAGCGCGGTGATCAGCAGTTGCAGGGCGGCCAGCCGTGTGCCTGGCAGGCGTAGCGTGCGGCGGCCCACCTGTACCAGCAGGTTGTTCGCCAGCGGTTGCTCGGCCAGGCGCCGGCGGTACAAGCCGAACACCAGCAGGGCGGATGCCACCAGCACGGCGGTGGCGATGCCTGCCAGCAGGCCCGGCGCCAACCCGAGTGCAGCCGAGGCTGCCGGCAGGTCGCTCAAGGTCGCCAAGGCTGCCAGGGGAGGCAGCGCGCTACCCAGCGACAAGCTGGCAAACACCGTCATGCGAGCGACTTCGCCAGCCCCCAGCCCTTGGCGTGCATAGAGCCGGTAGCGCACCGATCCGCCTGACAGCATCGACAGCCCGATGGCATTGCCAATGGCAAAGGCGCTGAAGCCGCCCAGCACCAGGCTGTGCACTGGCAACTTCACCCCGGCATAGCGGCTGGCCGACCACTCGTAACCCAGCAGGATCACGAAGCCCGCCACCGTCGCCACAAAGGCGCCCAGCAACGACTGGGTCGGCACACTGAGCATGGCGTCGTGCAAGGCATAGATATCCAGCTCGCTCAGCAGGTGGCGGCAGGCAATCAAAGCCATAGTGAACAGCACCAAGGTCACTGCCAGGCCGATGGGCTGGCGGTAGCGGCTCAGGCGTTCGAGCAAGGGTAGGCGTTGCACGGCACCGGGCAGTGCCGAGGCGAGCGGCACAGGAGGTTCGGGGTTATGGGAAGTCATGAGTTGCCCCGGGCATGCTGCGCGAGGTGGAGGGAAGGTGCGGCCAAGTGAAAGTCCCTTAGGAAAACGTATCCAATATTACTCCGGCCTCAGGCGCTTTCAGCGGCCTTGCAGGGTTAAAGATAGTTCATCCGGGGCACGATGCCTCAAGCCTGCGGGATATGGCTGGAGGGGCGGGGAAAATGAAGCGATGAAATGCAGGGAGTAGAAACAACAAACCCCGCGCTGCTGTTAAACAGGCGGGGTTTGTTCTGACGAATATGGTTGCGGGAGCCGGATTTGAACCGACGACCTTCGGGTTATGAGCCCGACGAGCTACCAGGCTGCTCCATCCCGCGTCAGAGGTGCGCATTCTACAGTCTGCCAATTGAATGTCAAGCATTCTGCTTCGGTTTGACGGGTTTTTATTCGCCGTGTTTTTCAGCGAGCAAAGAAAAAGGCCACTGTGTTTACAGTGGCCTTTTCTTGAATCTGGTTGCGGGAGCCGGATTTGAACCGACGACCTTCGGGTTATGAGCCCGACGAGCTACCAGGCTGCTCCATCCCGCGTCAGAGGTGCGCATTCTACAGTCTGCCAATTGAATGTCAAGCATTCTGCTTCGGTTTGACGGGTTTTTATTCGCCGTGTTTTTCAGCGAGCAAAGAAAAAGGCCACTGTGTTTACAGTGGCCTTTTCTTGAATCTGGTTGCGGGAGCCGGATTTGAACCGACGACCTTCGGGTTATGAGCCCGACGAGCTACCAGGCTGCTCCATCCCGCGCCTGTGAGATCGAATTCTACGGATTTACTTCCTGCTGTCAAGCAAATATTCAGGAAAAACCTTTTTTGTTCAAACCCTTAGCACTCGTCGGCAAGATGCAGCTCAGGCGCGGCGCGGCTTTCAGGCCAATTGTCGAATGCTGGCGCGGGTAGCTGTTTCAGGGCAGGGTGCATGCGATACTATCTGTATGAATTTACAGTGCTGACGGCCATCCATGTCCTTACGCAAGATCATCCACGTCGACTGCGATTGCTTCTACGCTGCAATCGAGATGCGTGACGACCCGCGTCTGGCCGGGCGCCCCATGGCGGTCGGAGGTTCACCCGACCACCGTGGGGTGATCGCCACCTGTAATTATGAGGCGCGTGCCTATGGTGTGCGCTCGGCCATGTCGTCGCGCCATGCACTTAAACTGTGCCCCGACTTGCTGATCGTCAAGCCGCGCTTCGAGGCTTACCGGGAGGCCTCGCGCGAAATCCATAGCATTTTCCGCGACTACACCGAGTTGATCGAGCCGTTGTCGCTGGACGAAGCCTATCTGGACGTGAGCGATAGCCAGTGGTACTCGGGCAGCGCCACGCGTATTGCCGAGGATATTCGCCGGCGGGTCGCCCGTACCTTGCATATCACCGTATCGGCGGGGGTGGCGCCGAACAAGTTCCTGGCCAAGATTGCCAGCGACTGGCGCAAGCCCAATGGCCTGTTCGTGATTACCCCGGGTGAAGTGGAGGCGTTCGTGGCTGGCTTGCCGGTGGCCAGGTTGCACGGGGTGGGCAAGGTGACGGCAGACAAACTGGCACGGCTGGGTATTGAAACCTGTCTGGAACTGCGCGAATGGTCGCGCCTGGCGCTGGTGCGCGAGTTTGGCAGTTTTGGCGAGCGCTTGTGGGGGCTTGCGCGGGGGATCGACGAACGTGGGGTGCACAACGACAGCCGTCGACAGTCGGTGAGTGTGGAAAACACCTACGACACCGACCTTCCAGACCTGGCCAGCTGCCTGGCGCGGCTGCCTGAGCTGCTGGAAAGCCTGAATGAACGCATCGCCCGCATGGACAGCAGTTACCGGCCGGACAAACCCTTCGTCAAGGTCAAGTTCCACGACTTCAGCCAGACAACCCTGGAGCAGGCCGGGGCGGGCAGGGACCTGGAAAGCTATCGACAGTTGCTGGGGCAGGCGTTCGCCCGTGGAGGCAAACCGGTACGCTTGCTTGGGGTGGGGGTGAGGTTGCGCGATTTGCGCGGGGCGCATGAGCAGTTGGAATTGTTTGTTCCTGAATAAAAAGGGCCGCATATGCGGCCCATCGCGAGCAGGCTCGCTCCTACAGTCCAGGGTCAGCCACCAACCGGCCAGTGGCCTTGGTCAGCGACTGTAGAAACTCCTGCTGCAGCTCCGGATCGTTGCGGGTCAGCTCGATCAGGCTTTGTTCCATTTCACTGGCTTCTTCTTCAAGGCCCAGCTCGGACAGGCGCTTGACCCGGTGGACCCATTGGCCGACATCGTCATCTTCGAGGTCGTCGAAGATCAGCTCATGGGCTTCGAGCAGCTTGTTGCGCAGGGTGGCGCTGACCAGCAGGCTGGCATCGCCACGCACCGCGTTGTCCTCGTCGAGTACCTGCAGGTGCAGGGTGCCGATGTGGTTGAGGTTCTGCTCCGAGAACGGGCTGTCGAGCAGGTTCAGGCGTAGCACGCCGTTCCTGTCGGTAGTCAGTTCGTGGGTCATCTTGCCAGCCTTGACCTCGACCAGGCGTTCGCTCCAGGGCACGCTGGTCGATTCCTCGCGCTTGCCTTTCTGCACCTCGCTGATCCCGGCCAGGTTCTGCTGGGCGCGGCCGTTGGACGGCACGTTCATGAACGGGTTGAGCCCATCCACGCCGTAGCTGAGCCAGTCATGAGTGATGCTTTCCGGCAGGTTGCCCAAGGCGAAGACGTTGACCACGTTGGCCCCGACGCCCGCCACCACGGCCACTGCACCCAGCGGGATCTCGTAGATCTCGCGCCAGGGCTGGTACGGCGTGTAGCGGTCGTAACGACGGGTAACTTCGAACTCGGTGACTTCGAAGCGCTTCTGCTCATGCACACGCACACGTCGTTGCGGAAGCTCCATCACCTTCGGCTCGCCGACATCGATCTGCAGGGTGTGCTCGAGCAATTTGCGCTCGACGCGCTCCTCATGGTCGCTGCGCTGGGACATCTGGTTGGCGCAGCCGCTGACGAGCAGGGCGCCGCACAGTGCGGCGCCCCCCAGGGTAAAGGTACTTCGCTTGAACATGATCACTCGTGCATTGGTTATCAGCGGCGAACGCGGGCCTGCAGGAAGCTCAGCACTTCATTGAGCGGCAACGCCTGGGCGTCTTGCTCGGTGCGGTGCTTGTACTCAAGGTTGCCTTCGGCCAGGCCGCGATCGCTGACGACGATGCGGTGCGGGATGCCGATCAGCTCCATGTCGGCAAACTTGATGCCTGGGCTGGTTTTCTTGTCGCGGTCGTCCAGCAGCACTTCAAAGCCGGCGGCGGTCAGTTCGGCATACAGCTTGTCGGTTGCCTCGCGGACCACATCGGTTTCGTAGCGCAGCGGTACCAGGGCGATCTGGAACGGGGCCAGGGCGTCGTTCCAGATGATGCCTTTGTCGTCATAGCTCTGCTCGATGGCAGCGGCGACCACGCGGGACACGCCGATGCCGTAGCAGCCCATGGACAGGGTTACCGGCTTGCCGTTCTCGCCCAGTACCTGGCACTTAAGCGCTTCGCTGTACTTGGTGCCCAGCTGGAAGATGTGGCCCACTTCGATGCCGCGCTTGATCACCAGGGTACCCTGGCCGTCCGGGCTTGGGTCGCCTTCGACCACATTGCGCAGGTCGGCCACCTGAGGGACTGGCAGGTCACGCTCCCAGTTCACGCCGAAGTAATGCTTGTCGTCGATGTTGGCGCCGATGCCGAAGTCGCTCATCAGGGCAACCGAACGGTCGATGATGCATTCCAGCGGCAGGTTCAGCGGGCCGAGCGAGCCGGCACCGGCGCCGATGGCGTCGCGCAGTTCGGCTTCGGTGGCCATGACCAGTGGGTCGGCAACCTGTTCCAGCTTGGTGGCCTTGATTTCGTTCAGCTCGTGGTCGCCACGAACGACCAGGGCAATCAGCTTGCCTTCTTCGGCGCCGCGCACGATCAGGGTCTTGACGGTTTTCTCGATGGCCAGGCCGTAGTTTTCCACCAGCTGGGCGATGGTTTTGGCGTTTGGCGTGTCGACCAGGCGCAGCTCCTCGGTAGGGGCAGGGCGCACGGTTTCACGCGGGATGGCCTCGGCCTTCTCGATGTTGGCGGCGTAGTCGGAGCTGTCGCTGAAGATCACGTCGTCTTCGCCGGACTCGGCCAGTACGTGGAATTCGTGCGAATAGCTGCCACCGATCGAGCCGGTGTCGGCCTGCACTGGGCGGAAGTCCAGGCCCAGGCGGGTGAACACGTTGCTGTACGCCTGGTGCATGCGGTCGTAGGTTTCCTGCAGGGAAGCCTGGTCGGCATGGAACGAGTAGGCGTCCTTCATGATGAACTCGCGGCCACGCATCAGGCCGAAGCGCGGGCGGATCTCGTCACGGAATTTGGTCTGGATCTGGTACAGGTTGAGCGGCAGCTGTTTATAGCTGGACAGCTCGTTACGGGCCAGGTCGGTGATGACTTCTTCGTGGGTCGGGCCAACGCAGAAATCACGCTGGTGGCGATCCTTCAGGCGCAGCAGCTCTGGGCCGTACTGTTCCCAACGGCCGGACTCCTGCCACAGCTCGGCGGGCTGAATGCTTGGCATCAGCACTTCCAGGGCGCCGGCGGCGTTCATTTCCTCGCGTACCACGGCTTCGACCTTGCGCATTACCCGCAGGCCCATCGGCAGCCAGGTGTACAGGCCGGAGGCCAGTTTGCGGATCATGCCGGCACGCAGCATGAGCTGATGGCTGATGACCACTGCGTCGGCAGGGGTTTCTTTCTGGGTGGCGAGCAAATATTGACTGGTGCGCATGGTTAGCCGTGTCGATTGCCTAAGACGTTGAAATAGCCCCGCATTGTACGGGGGGGAAACGAAGGCGTACAGGATGCCCCAGGGCGTGACGCTTGTCAGCCAAGAAAAAGCCCGGCGTGATCGCCGGGCTTTTTCAGGTGCGGGGCACTGCAAGCCAGGCTTACAGGATGCTCAGCGGGTACTCCACGATCAGGCGCAGCTCGTCGATCGAGCTCGAACCGTAGTAAACGCCGTCGGCGGAACGGTAGGTGGCCTGACGTACGCGCAAGCTCAGGTCTTTGGCCGGGCCGCTTTGCAGCACGTACTTGACGTCTACGTCGCGTTCCCATTCCTTACCGTTGTTGGTGCTTTCGGTCGTGGCACCGGAACCGCGCACATAGCGGGTCATGAAGGTCAGGCCGGGTACGCCGTATTCGGCGAAGTTCAGGTCGTAGCGAGCCTGCCAGGACTTCTCGTCTTCGGCGTTGAAGTCGGAGCGGGCAACGGAGTTGGCCAGGAAGATGGTGCCGCCACCGTCGACGCCGTAGGCGTAGTCGCCGTCGCCGCTGACTTTCTGGTAAGCCAGGGTGAAGGTGTGGGCGCCAATGTTGTAGGCGGCCGAGAGGCTGGCTGCGATGTTGTCCAGTTCGTTGCTGCCGTCAGCCTTGCTGACGAAGGCGCCGGTCAGGTTGTCGCCGATGGACTTGGTGTCATAGATGTTGAAGTCGAACACCAGGCCTTGCTTGTCGCTGATCGGCAGCGCCCAGTTGATGTTGCCGTACCACTTGCGGAAGTGATCTTCGACGCGCGAGTAGTAGACGCTGGAGCTGAGGTTTTCGTTGATGGCATAGGTGCCACCGAAGACGTTGGCCTCGGTCAGGCGCAGGCTGTCGTGGTAGGTCTGGGCCTGCGCGTTCAGGGCAGTGAAGTGACCGGCGTGCAGGGTCAGGCCATCGATTTCGTTGCTGGTGATCAGGCCGCCTTCAGCAACTTCTGGCAGCAGTCGGCTGTCGTCGGTGGCGAATACTGGCAGGGCGGTGAACTGGTCGCCGAACTTCAGCACGGTATTGGAGACGCGCAGTTTTACTGCACCGCCGCCTTCGGAGTAATCATCTTGCGAACGGCCGTCGGAACCGGTCGGGAACAGGCCGGTACCGGCGCGGCCTTTGCCGCTGTCCAGTTTCAGGCCCAGCATGCCGATGGCGTCAACGCCGAAGCCCACGGTGCCTTGGGTGAAGCCCGACTCGAAAGTACCCAGGAAGCCCAGGCCGGTTTCTTCGACGCGGCTCTTGCCGCTGTCGTTGTTACGGAAGTCACGGCTGAAGTACAGCATGCGGGTTTTTACGTTCAGCTTGCTGTCTTCGAGGAAACCTTTGGACTCGTCTTGTGCCGAGGCCATTGCCAACTGCGAGGTCCCTGCCGCAACGGCCAGGGCGATCATGCTCCACTTCATCACGCGCATCGTGATTTGCTCCTTTGGTTTTTAGGAAGAGTACCGCTGCATCCATGTGTTTTAGTTATATGGAGCAGCTCTTTCTTGTTATGTCGGCGAAAATGTATAGCACGCTGACTGTTGTTGGCGATATGGCTATAAGCACTCTTTTCGGAACTTTTTCACCCCGTCGCTTTTAGGTATTTCCATGTCGCAAATCACGCCCCGGTTTAAGGGCCGTACAACGCCAGCGCTGTTCCTGTCACCGTAACAAACCTGTAACCACCGGTTCCGGTTAGGGGAACTCCCTGGTAACCAATGCCGCTGTTGTTATTTGTCGCGTTCACCTGCCATTGCAGATGTCGTGCCGACTTGGCGGGAAGGGAATGCAACAAGCGTGCTCAAAATTCGCAACACTTCATGAAATTTTCACAAAACCTGCTACCGAGGGTCGGAAAGTCCCGTAAATACGGGGTGAAGCCGGCTCGCGCACATGTTGGAGTCGAGAATCATTAAAATTTAAAAAGCTGCCATTAAAGTCAATGTGTTACCGCAATTTGTTCATCCAGAGTCGTTTGTGGGGTGACAGGTGTGGAGAGCGTGGACAGAAGGCCTCATTTTGGTGCGAAAAGTAGCGCTGTGTTACCGGGAGTGTGCAAGGTATCCTTGCAGGCCTGATTTCCGCTTGAAGCGGGTTGGTTTTGCCTGAAGGAGATATGCCGTGTTCGTCCTCGATTCGCGTTTGCAGCAGGATTCCCTGGTGCTGGGGGAGTTTGCACTGTGCCAGTTGCTGCTGAGCAAGGATGCCAACTACCCATGGTTCATCCTGGTGCCCAAGCGCGCCGGCATCAGCGAACTGTTCGAGCTGGAAGCGGCGGACCAGCAGCAGTTGTGGCAGGAAACAACCCTGTTGGCTGAGGCGCTGAAAGCCAGCTACAGCGCCGACAAGATGAACGTGGCCACCCTGGGCAACGTGGTCAGCCAGCTGCATATGCACGTGATTGTGCGCCAGCGTGACGATGCTGCCTGGCCGGCACCGGTGTGGGGCAAGTGCCCGGCGGTGGCCTACAGCGACGATCAGTTGAATGCCATTCGCCAGCGCCTGCGTGGGCTGCAACTTGCTGGTTATCAGGAGGCCTGAGATGTCGCTGGAGTTACGTATTGTTGAACTGGAAACCCGCCAGGCGTTCCAGGATGACACTATCCAGGCGTTGAATGACGTGGTGGTCGAGCAGGCGCGGGTGATCGAGCGGCTGCAATCGCAGATGGCCGAACTGATCAAGCGTTATGAAGAGATGGTCGGCCAGTACGGCAGCGAAGGGGAGGAGGCGCCACCGCCTCATTATTGATGCTTCGCAGAGGCATATTCACCGGCATGCCGGTAAATATGCCTATGGATGAAGCGGCAATCAGCGGCGGGTTACCGCAACCACATCTTCGGCCTGCAGGCCCTTGTCGCGGTGCATCACCGAGAACTCAACGCGCTGGCCTTCGACCAGAATGCGATGACCTTCGCCGCGAATGGCGCGAAAGTGCACGAAGATGTCATCACCCGAATCGCGGGAAATGAAGCCAAAGCCTTTCGACGTGTTGAACCACTTGACGGTGCCGGTATCGCGGTTGCCGGCATCCTGAGCGGCATGCTGGCTGTTGCGTGCCCTGCGCGGGCTGCGGGCAAAACCCACGGCCAGGTGCAGGGCCACTGCCAGTGCCGCGCAGACCAGTGCCGCGAGGTTGCCCATTTCCGGGCGGGCCAGCAATGTCAGGGTTTGCAGCACCACCGCCACCACCAGCAGGGCGCAGGCAAGGTGCTGCAACTGCTGCCGCGCACCGCGGTAGTACAGGGGCACGACCGGGGCCAGGACCAGGTTGAGCAGGCCGAGCAGTGCCAGGTAGACCGCGTCAGGTTGTTGCAGGAAGGGTGTCGCGTCGGTTTTCAGGCTGGGTATGAGCGATAGCAGCAAGGCTGCCACGCCCGTCACCAGATGGACGATCTTGAACATGGGGTTGGCTCACAGTTGATAAGGCCGATCACAGGAAGAGCGGGCAGCACGGTGCGCATGAGGTGTAGAGCGCGAACACGTGGCAGGCCAGCCTATGCACCCGGCAATGACAGTCCGCACGGGTGGCACGGTGCCTATTTAACAGTAAAGCCGTAGGCTACTCAAACCGCAGGCCGCCCGGCGGGCAATGTGTTGCGCCATGTCACATGCGGCAGGGGGGAAGTGTTGCTACAGTGGTCCACGTCCGCTTGAGTCTCAAGCCTTATGGAAAGGGGAGCTTCATGGCAATCGATATCGGTATCAGCGAAGAAGATCGCAAGTCCATCGTCGATGGGCTATCCCGCCTGTTGTCGGATACTTACGTGCTGTATCTGAAAACCCATAACTTTCACTGGAACGTCACCGGCCCGTCGTTCCGTACCCTGCACCTGATGTTCGAAGAGCAGTACAACGAGCTGGCGCTGGCGGTCGACTCCATCGCCGAGCGTATCCGGGCCTTGGGCTTCCCGGCGCCGGGCTCGTATGCATTCTATGCGCGGCACTCGTCTATCAAGGAGGAGGAAGGTGTACCCCCGGCGGACGAGATGATCCGCCAGCTGGTGCAGGGGCAGGAGGCCGTGGTGCGCACGGCGCGCAGCATTTTCCCGGTGGTGGACAAGGTCAGCGACGAACCTACCGCCGACTTGCTGACCCAGCGCATGCAGGTGCACGAAAAAACGGCCTGGATGCTGCGGGTAATGCTCGACGGCAAGTAAAGGCCATCGTGCAGTAACAAACCCTGGTCGGTACGCCCGGCCGGGGTCTGGCTGTTGAGCAGGAAGATTTTGCCACTGCTTTAAGCCCGCTCATCAGCGCTTCATACGCCACCTGGTACCTGTGACGAGGAAGTGTGGCGCATGATGCAAGTGAGCAAGCGTATGGCTGGGCAGGGGAGCTGGCCGGCAAAGCAGTGCATGGATCCGTTCAAGGCGGATTTCGACATGTTGCAGATCCAGCCGGTGTCGCGTTCGGTGCGGTTGAACGGGTTTTCCACCTGCTTGCGTCTGGAGGCCGTCTACTGGGGCATCCTGGAGCGTATTGCCGCTGCGAACCGCTGTTCGGTCAGTGCGGTGTTGTCCTACGTGGACCGCGAAGTGCACTTGCGCCAGGGTGGGGTGCGTAACTTCAGTGGGCTGATCCGGGTCATCTGCGTCGCCTGGCTGCAAAACCCGCCAAGTGTGCGCTGATCGCCGGGCGGGCTGCGCAGTGCCTGTTAACCATATATAATCCCGCTTTTTGCTGCCCCGGCAGCCAGCGTTGTGGTTGACGAGAGACACCCATGCCCCTTTATGACTATCAATGTGCATCCTGCGAGCACCGCATGGAAGTGCTGCAGAAGATCAGCGCCGCGCCGCTGACCGATTGCCCGGCCTGTCAGGCCCCAGCGCTGAAAAAGCTGCTGTCGGTGCCAGGCTTCCGCCTGAGCGGTAATGGTTGGTACGAAACCGACTTCAAGACCGGGGCAAAAAAGAATCTGGCAGGCGGCGACAAGGCCGACTGAGTTGAATGCTGTGACCGGGTCTTGCAGTATTAGCCCTCCGGGCGGCCAAGGCCTCCACCGAATACACGAATCACGAGAAGCGAAACCACCATCATGATGCGCAGCCATTATTGCGGCCAACTGAACGAGAGCCTGGACGGCCAGGAAGTCACCCTTTGCGGCTGGGTCCATCGTCGCCGCGACCACGGCGGGGTGATCTTCCTCGACATCCGTGACCGCGAAGGCATGGCCCAGGTCGTGTTCGACCCGGATCGCGCCGAAACCTTCGCCGCCGCCGACCGCGTGCGCAGCGAATACGTCGTGCAGATCACCGGCAAGGTGCGCAAGCGCCCAGACGGTGCGGTGAACGCCAACATGGCCTCCGGCGCCATCGAGATCCTTGGCTACCAGCTGAACGTGCTCAACGAAGCGGAAACCCCGCCGTTCCCGCTGAACGAGTACTCCGACGTTGGCGAGGAAACCCGCCTGCGCTACCGTTTCATCGACCTGCGTCGCCCGGAAATGGCCGACAAGCTGCGCCTGCGTTCGCGCATCACCAGCAGCATCCGCCGCTTCCTCGACGAAAACGGCTTCCTCGACGTCGAAACCCCGATCCTCACCCGTGCCACGCCGGAAGGTGCGCGTGACTACCTGGTGCCAAGCCGTACCCACGCAGGTAGCTTCTTCGCCCTGCCGCAGTCGCCCCAGCTGTTCAAGCAGCTGCTGATGGTGGCCGGCTTCGACCGCTACTACCAGATCGCCAAGTGCTTCCGTGACGAAGACCTGCGTGCCGACCGTCAGCCGGAATTCACCCAGATCGACATCGAGACCAGCTTCCTCGATGAAAGCGAGATCATGGGCCTGACCGAAAGCATGATCCGCAAGCTATTCAAGGAAGTGCTGGACCTGGAGTTCGGCGAATTCCCGCACATGACCTTCGAAGAAGCCATGCGCCGCTACGGCTCCGACAAGCCAGACCTGCGTAACCCGCTGGAACTGGTCGACGTTGCCGACCAGCTGAAAGACGTCGACTTCAAAGTGTTCGCCGGCCCGGCCAACGATCCTAAGTGCCGTGTGACCGCCCTGCGCCTGCCTGGCGGTGCCAGCATGCCGCGCAGCAAGATCGACGAGTACACCAAGTTCGTCGGCATCTACGGTGCCAAGGGCCTGGCCTACATCAAGGTCAACGAGCGCGCCAAGGGCGTCGAGGGCCTGCAGTCGCCGATCGTCAAGAACATCCCTGAGGCCAACCTCAACACCATCCTCGACCGCGTCGGTGCCGTAGACGGCGACATCGTGTTCTTCGGTGCCGACAAGTTCAAGGTGGTCAGCGAAGCCCTGGGCGCGCTGCGTATCCGCCTGGGTCACGACTTCGAGCTGCTGACCTGCGAGTGGGCGCCGATGTGGGTCGTCGACTTCCCGATGTTCGAAGAAAACGAAGACGGCAGCTTCACCGCGCTGCACCACCCGTTCACCGCGCCGAAGTGCACCCCGGAAGAGCTCGAGGCCAACCCTGCCACAGCTCTGTCCCGTGCTTACGACATGGTCCTGAACGGTACCGAACTGGGTGGCGGTTCGATCCGTATTCACCGCAAAGAGATGCAACAGGCGGTATTCCGTCTGCTGGGTATCGAGGCAGAAGAACAGGAAGAGAAGTTCGGCTTCCTGCTCGACGCCCTGAAGTTCGGCGCTCCGCCTCACGGTGGCCTGGCCTTCGGCCTGGACCGTTTGGTCATGCTGATGACCGGCGCCCAGTCGATCCGTGAAGTGATCGCCTTCCCGAAAACCCAGAGCGCTGCATGCGTCATGACCCAGGCCCCTGGCATGGTCGACGCCAAGGCCCTGCGCGAGCTGCACATTCGACTGCGCGAGCAGACCAAGGTCGAGTAAGCAGTCCCGGGCGCATCCATATGGATGCGCCTTTGCGTTTCGGCGCAGGTATTTTTCCGTCCCGCCCCGTACAGGGGCGGGGCTGTTTGTGAAACAAAGGATTCGGAGTCGTTATGGCTGGTCATTCCAAGTGGGCGAACATCAAGCACCGCAAAGAGCGCCAGGATGCCAAGAGAGGCAAGATCTTCACCAAGTGGATCCGCGAACTGACCGTTGCGGCCAAGCAAGGCGGTGCTGACCCGGCATCGAACCCGCGCCTGCGTCTGGCGCTGGACAAGGCGCTGGGCGCCAACATGAGCCGCGACATCATCGATCGCGCCGTGGCTCGGGGTGCCGGCACCAACGAAAGCGATAACGTCGAAGAGCTCAGCTATGAAGGTTACGGTCCGGGCGGCGTGGCGATCATGGTCGAAGCCATGACCGACAACCGCAACCGTACTGCCGCCGCCGTGCGTCATGCCTTCACCAAGTGTGGTGGCAACCTGGGTACCGACGGTTCGGTGGCCTACCTGTTCGAGCGCAAAGGCCAGATCAGCTTTGCGCCGGGCGTGGACGAAGACGCGTTGATGGAAGCAGCGATGGAGGCTGATGCCGACGACGTTGTGGCCAACGACGACGGCTCGTTCGACGTGTTCACCTCGTTCAACAGCTTCTACGCCGTGCGCAACGCCCTGGAAGAGGCGGGTTTCAAGGCCGCTGACGCAGAAATCGTCATGCAGCCGACCACCAGCGCCGAGCTCGACCAGGAGGGTGCCGAAAAGGTGCTCAAGCTGATTGACATGCTCGAAGACCTGGATGACGTGCAGAACGTCTACTCCAATGCCCAGATTTCCGATGAGATCATGGAAAACCTCGGCTAAGGTTCTTTCGTTGGCCTTGATGGCCTATTCGCGGGCAAGCCCGCTCCCACAGGGGCCGTGCGGTCTTTGTGGGAGCGGGCTTGCCCGCGAAAGGGCCGTACATTTTGAACAAACAGGCACTATGACTCTGATTCTTGGTATCGACCCCGGCTCACGCATCACCGGCTATGGTGTGGTACGCCAGACCGCCCGTGGTTGCGAGTACGTGGCGTCGGGCTGTATCCGCACCGGCAGCGGCGAGTTGCACGAGCGGCTGCAGATCGTTTTTCGTGGTGTCAGTGAAATCATTGCCCAGCACGGCCCGGTGACCATGGGCATTGAGCGGGTGTTCATGGCCCGTAACGCCGACTCGGCGCTAAAGCTCGGCCAGGCCCGCGGTGCGGCGATCGTCGCGGCCGCCGAAGCCGGCCTGGAAATCGCCGAGTACAGCGCCACCCAGGTCAAGCAGGCCGTAGCCGGCACCGGTGGAGCCAACAAGGAACAGGTGATGATGATGGTCATGCACCTGCTGAAATTGACGCAAAAGCCGCAGATCGACGCCTCCGACGCGCTGGCCATCGCCTTGTGCCATGCCCATACCCGTTCGAGCCTGGTGCCGCACGGCCTGAGCACGGCACGGCGACGTGGCGGGCGCTTGCGTCTGTAGGCGCTTCATGCGCTGATACACATTTTGTTCGGGTGATGCGTTCACCCGCTGCATTTGCTGATAGGGTTGAGCGGTCTTTGACCGGCTCCCCGAGAGGAAGGATCGGAACGTGATTGGACGTTTGCGCGGCACCTTGGCGGAAAAACAGCCGCCGCACCTGATTATCGACGTCAACGGCGTGGGGTACGAACTGGAAGTTCCCATGACCACGCTGTACCGTCTGCCCAAGGTGGGCGAAAGCGTCACCGTGCACACTCATTTGGTGGTGCGCGAAGATGCTCACTTGCTATACGGCTTTGCCGAAAAGCGCGAGCGCGAGCTGTTCCGGGAACTCATCCGTCTCAACGGCGTGGGCCCGAAGCTGGCATTGGCGCTGATGTCCGGCCTGGAAGTCGACGAACTGGTGCGTTGCGTGCAAGCCCAGGATACTTCGGCCTTGGTGCGCGTGCCTGGTGTCGGCAAAAAAACCGCCGAACGCTTGCTGGTCGAGCTCAAAGACCGCTTCAAGGCTTGGGAAACCTCGCCCGCCATGTTCACCCTGGTGTCGGATGGGCCGTTGCCGGTCGCCAGCGAGTCCACTGCCGAGGCCGATGCGGTCAGCGCACTGGTCTCGCTGGGCTACAAGCCGCAGGAAGCCAGCAAGGCAATCGCCGCGATCAAGGACAAGGCCGGCCTGAGCAGTGAAGAACTGATCCGCCGCAGCCTGAAAGGGATGATTACCAAGTGATCGAAGCCGACCGCCTGATCGCCGCCAGTGGCCGCGACCGTGAAGAAGTCCAGGACCGGGCGATTCGTCCGCTGCGCCTGGACGATTACATCGGCCAGCCGGTCGTGCGCGAGCAGATGGCCCTGTTCATCCAGGCCGCCCGTGGGCGCAACGAGTCGCTCGACCACACGCTGATCTTCGGGCCGCCCGGGTTGGGCAAGACCACGTTGGCCAACATCATCGCCCAGGAAATGGGCGTTTCGGTCAAAAGCACCTCGGGCCCGATCCTTGAGCGTCCAGGTGACCTGGCGGCCATGCTGACCAACCTCGAACCGCACGACGTGCTGTTCATCGACGAGATCCACCGGTTGTCACCGGTTGTCGAGGAGGTGCTGTACCCCGCCATGGAGGACTTCCAGCTCGACATCATGATCGGCGAAGGCCCGGCCGCCCGTTCGATCAAGCTCGACCTGCCACCGTTCACCCTGGTGGGTGCCACCACCCGTGCCGGCATGCTCACCAACCCGCTGCGGGACCGCTTCGGCATCGTCCAGCGCCTGGAGTTCTACAGCGACAAGGACCTGGCCACCATCGTCAGCCGTTCGGCCAACATCCTTGGCCTGGTCATCGAGGACCAGGGGGCTTACGAGATTGCCCGCCGTGCCCGTGGCACGCCTCGTATCGCCAACCGCCTGTTGCGCCGCGTGCGCGACTACGCCGAGGTGCGCGGCAAGGGCCAGATCACCAAGGCCGTGGCCGACATGGCGCTGAACCTGCTGGACGTCGACGAGCGCGGTTTCGACCATTCCGACCGCCGCCTGCTGTTGACCATGATCGAGAAGTTCGATGGTGGCCCGGTAGGCGTGGACAACCTGGCGGCGGCGATCAGCGAAGAGCGCCATACCATCGAGGATGTGCTCGAACCGTACCTGATCCAGCAGGGCTATATCATGCGCACGCCGCGCGGCCGCGTGGTTACCCGGCATGCCTATCTGCACTTTGGCCTGAATATTCCAGGGCGCTTGGGGGAGGGCGGTGATTTTTCAGAACCAGGTGATGAATGACAGATCGAATGCGACTTTTCGTGGTCCTACCGCTGGCATGCCCAGGGTGCGCTGGCAATAAGACATTAATGAAGAAAAAACAGTTGCCACAGCGGATTGGCAAGCTGAGGAGTAAGCACTAGAGTATGCGCGCGCAAAATCAGCTCGAACCGTTCGCACACCGTTGTCGCGTCTATTACGAAGATACCGATGCGGGCGGCGTGGTGTATTACGTCAACTACCTGAAATTCATGGAGCGCGCGCGCACCGAACGCCTGCGGCACCTGGGCTTTTCCCAGTCGCAACTGGCCGAAGACAACCTGCTGTTCGTGGTCCATTCCAGCGAAGCGCGCTATCACGCGCCGGCGCGGCTGGATGACGAATTGCGGGTAACCGCGCAAGTACTTGAACTCAATCGCGCCAGCCTGCGTTTCGTGCAGCAGGTCTGGCGGGAAAAGGATGAAACGCTGCTTTGCGAAGGGCAGTTCCTGGTGGCCGCCGTGCGCGCCGACACTTTCAAACCCCGAGCCATACCGCCCCAGCTGCGCGACGCCTTTGCGGCGGACGGCTCGGGTAATCAATCGAATGCAGGAGAATAAGCGTGGAAGCTAACGTCGTCGACCATACCTCCATGTGGAGTCTGGTCAGCAATGCCAGCGTGGTGGTACAGCTGGTAATGCTGACCCTGGTGGCCGCCTCGGTCACTTCATGGATCATGATCTTCCAGCGCAGCACCATGCTGCGCGCCGGTCGTCGTGCGCTGGATGCCTTCGAGGAGCGCTTCTGGTCGGGCATCGACCTGTCCAAGCTGTACCGCCAGGCAGGCAGCAACCCAGACCCGGACTCCGGTGTAGAGCAGGTGTTCCGTGCCGGCTTCAAGGAGTTCTCGCGCCTGCGCCAGCAGCCGGGCGTTGACCCGGATGCGGTCATGGAAGGCGTTGGCCGTGCCATGCGCGTGGCCATTTCGCGCGAGGAAGAAAAACTCGAGCAGAGCCTGCCATTCCTGGCCACCGTCGGTTCGACCAGCCCGTACATTGGCCTGTTCGGTACCGTATGGGGCATCATGAACTCCTTCCGTGGCCTGGCCAGCGCCCAGCAGGCCACCCTGGCCACCGTTGCCCCGGGTATCGCCGAAGCGCTGATCGCCACCGCCATCGGCCTGTTCGCGGCAATCCCGGCGGTCATCGCCTACAACCGTTTCGCTGCGCGTAGTGAAGTGCTGATCGGTCGTTACTACACCTTCGCCGACGAGTTCCAGGCGATCCTGCACCGCAAAGTGCACACCAGCGAAGAGTAATCAGGTAGAAACCCATGGCCCGAGTTCGCCACAAACGCAAGCCCGTCGCCGAGATGAACGTGGTGCCCTACATCGACGTGATGCTGGTGCTGCTGGTCATCTTCATGGTGACTGCGCCCATGCTCAACCAGGGCGTGAAGGTCGACTTGCCCAAGGTTTCCAGCGAAGCCTTGCCGCAGGACAACAACGTCCAGATCCTCACCATCTCCATCAAGGCCGATAAAACCTATTACTGGAACCTCGGCAGCGAAGTCGATACCGACAAGCAGATGGACAAGGCCATGACCTTGCCCGCCATGACCGACGCCGTGACCAAGATCATTGCTGCCGGCCGTGACCAGGGTAAGCAGACCCAAGTGTTCATTCGTGGCGACAAGGCTGTCGACTATGGCGCGGTCATGGGTGCCATGGGCGGGTTGCAGAAGGCCGGTGTCGGTAACGTTGGCCTGATTACCGAGGCGCCCTGATGCAACAGCGAGAGCCATCCGCCTCGGAAAGCTACTTCTGGCCCAGTGTCTGGGCCATCGGCCTGCATGTGTTGGTGTTCGCCCTGCTGTTCGTCAGTTTTGCCATGACGCCTGAGCTGCCGCCATCCAAGCCGATTGTTCAGGCTACCCTGTACCAGCTCAAGTCCAAGAGCCAGGCGACTACCCAGACCAATCAGAAGATTGCCGGGGAAGCGAAGAAAACGGCTTCGCGCCAGACCGAGGTCGAGCAGCTGGAGCAGAAGAAGGTCGAGCAGGAGGCCGTGAAGGCCGCGGAACAAAAGAAAGCCGACGCTGCTCAAAAGGCCGAAGAGGCCCGCGAAGCCGCCGAGGCGAAAAAAGCCGAGGACGCTGCCAAGGCCGCTGAAGCCGCCAAGGCTGCCGAGGCCAAGAAAGCCGCCGAAGCCAAGAAGGCCGACGAGGCGAAGAAGGCCGCCGAGAAGCAGCAGGCCGACATCGCCAAGAAGAAGGCCGAGGAAGAAGCCAAGAAAAAAGCCGAAGAAGAGGCCAAGAAAGAGGCCGCTGAAGAGGCGAAGAAACAAGCCGCCGAGGACGCCAAGAAAAAGGCAGCCGAAGAGGCCAAGAAGAAAGCAGCCGAGGACGCCAAGAAGAAAGCGGCGGCCGAGGACGCGAAGAAGAAGGCAGCTGAAGAGGCCAAGAAAAAGGCCGCTGCAGACGCCCAGAAGAAAAAGGCACAGGAAGCGGCCCGCAAGGCGGCAGAAGACAAGAAAGCGCAGGCCCTGGCCGAGCTGTTGTCCGACACCACCGAGCGGCAGCAAGCGCTGGCCGACGAGCAGGGTGACCAGGTGGCCGGCGACTTCGACGACCTGATCCGCATGCGCGCGGCCGAAGGCTGGGCGCGTCCGCCTTCCGCGCGCAAGGGCATGACGGTGGTCCTGCAGATCAACATGTTGCCGGACGGTACCATCACCAGTGTCAGCGTGGCCCGTTCCAGTGGTGACGGCCCGTACGACAGTTCGGCGGTGGCTGCGGTGAAGAACATTGGTCGTTTGACCGAGATGCAGGGTATGAAGCCGAGCGATTTCAACCAATATCGTTCGTTCAAGATGACATTTACACCTGAGGATCTAGCGTTGTGATTAAACGTCTTAGAGGACTGCTGGTCATGCTGTGCTGCGTGGCAGGCATGGCTGTGGCAGAGGAAAAGAACATCCTGGTCACCAGCGGCAGCGACCGGGCAACCCCGATCGCGGTGGTGCCGTTCGGTCTGCAGGGCGGCAGCGTGTTGCCAGAAGACATTGCCGATATCATCGGCAACGACCTGCGCAACTCTGGCTACTACTCGCCAATTCCGCGGCAGAACATGATCAGCCAGCCGTCGCAGGCCAGCGAAGTGATCTTCCGCGACTGGAAAGCGCTGGGTGCACAGTACGTGATGGTGGGCAGCATCGTGCCGGCAGGCGGTCGTCTGCAGGTGCAGTACGCGCTGTTCAACGTCGCTACCGAGCAGCAAGTGCTGACCGGCAGCGTCGCGGGTAGCACCGACCAGTTGCGCGACATGGCGCACTACATTGCGGACCAGTCGTTCGAGAAACTCACCGGCATCAAGGGTGCGTTCTCCACCCGCATGCTGTACGTGACGGCCGAGCGCTTCTCCACTAACAACACCCGCTACACCCTGCAGCGTTCGGACTACGACGGTGCGCGTGCAGTTACCCTGCTGCAATCGCGTGAGCCGATCCTGTCGCCGCGCTTTGCGCCGGATGGCAAGCGTATCGCCTATGTGTCGTTCGAGCAGAAGCGCCCGCGCATCTTCATCCAGAACATCGATACCGGCCGCCGCGAGCAGGTGACCAACTTCGAAGGCCTGAACGGTGCGCCAGCCTGGTCGCCGGACGGTTCGCGCCTGGCGTTCGTATTGTCGAAAGACGGCAACCCGGACATCTACGTGATGAACGTGGCATCGCGCCAGATCAGCCGTGTTACCGCAGGCCCGGGTATCAATACCGAACCATTCTGGGGTAAAGATGGCAACACGCTTTACTTTACTTCCGACCGTGGCGGCAAACCGCAGATCTACAAACAGTCGGTCGGTGGTGGTGGTGCCGAGCGTGTAACCTTCGTGGGTAACTACAACGCCAACCCGAAACTTTCGGCGGACGAAAAAACCTTGGTGATGATCCATCGCCAACAGGGCTTTACCAACTTTAAAGTGGCGGCACAGGACTTGCAGCGCGGAAGTGTAAAGATTCTGTCTGAAACAAGTCTTGATGAGTCTCCCACTGTTGCGCCTAACGGCACCATGCTAATCTACGCCACCCGCCAGCAGGGCCGGGGAGTCTTGATGCTCGTGTCGCTTAATGGCCGCGTGAGGCTCCCACTTCCTACCGCTCAAGGCGAAGTCAGAGAACCGTCCTGGTCCCCTTACCTGAACTGATTGCGGCGTAATACGTTTTGCTTAACACACTGGGGTTTCATTAGGAGTTTCACGATGGAAATGCTGAAGTTTGGTAAATTTGCTGCGCTGGCTCTGGCCATGGCCGTAGCTGTAGGTTGCTCCTCGAAGGGCGGTGACAACGCAGGCGAAGGCGCTGCTGTAGATCCGAACGCTGGCTACGGTGCCAACACTGGCGCAGTTGACGGCTCCCTGAGCGAAGAAGCTGCCCTGCGCGCAATCACCACCTTCTACTTCGAATACGACAGCTCGGACCTGAAGCCAGAAGCCATGCGCGCTCTGGACGTTCACGCCAAGGACCTGAAAGCCAACGGCAACCGCGTTGTTCTGGAAGGCAACACCGACGAGCGCGGCACCCGCGAGTACAACATGGCTCTGGGTGAGCGTCGTGCGAAAGCCGTTCAGCGCTACCTGGTTCTGCAGGGCGTTTCCCCTGCTCAGCTGGAACTGGTTTCCTACGGCGAAGAGCGTCCAGTTGCCACCGGCAACGACGAGCAGTCCTGGGCTCAGAACCGTCGCGTAGAACTGCGTAAGTAAGTTCTTATGCGTATGTGCCGCCGTGTAGTAACCGTCCTCGCACTCAGCCTGCCGCTCGCGGCCTGGGCTGAGGTCCCTGTAGTAGATGACAACGCAGGCGCTTATCCGCCTGCGGGTTATGGCACGAGCGGCGCCTATGCCGGGTCGGGGGCTTCGGCCCCTGCCTCTGCACAGGGCCAGCTGTTCATGCAGCTGCAACAGATGCAGGATCAGCTTTCCCGCCAGCAAGGCATCATCGAAGAGCTGCAAAACGATGTGTCGCGCATGAAGCAGGAAAACCTGGAGCGATACCAGGACCTGGACCGTCGCATCAACAGTGGCGCTGCGCCTGCCGCAACCCCTGACAATTCCTCCGGTGGTGGTGCTTCCAATGCCGCCCCCGATGCAGCAGCAGGTGCTGCTGCGCAACAACCGGCCGCCAGTAGCGAGCCCGGTGATCCGGCGAAAGAAAAGCTCTACTACGATGCCGCTTTCGACCTGATCAAGCAGAAAGACTTCGACAAGGCCAGCCAGGCGTTCAATGCCTTCCTGCGCAAGTACCCCAACAGCCAGTACGCCGGCAATGCCCAGTACTGGTTGGGTGAAGTGAACCTGGCCAAGGGCGACCTGCAGGGTGCCAGCCAAGCCTTTGCCCAGGTCAGCCAGAAGTACCCGAAACACAGCAAAGTGCCGGATTCGCTCTATAAGCTGGCCGATGTCGAGCGTCGCATGGGCCACACCGACAAGGTCAAGGGCATCCTGCAGCAGGTCATCACCCAGTACCCCGGCACCTCCGCCGCGCAACTGGCTCAGCGTGACCTGCAGAAGCTCTAAGCGCTGTAGCTGTACCTTTCGAAAGAAACCCGCGCCAGTCGCGGGTTTTTTCGTTAGAATCATTGCCCTTTTTTCGTAAACACGCTGCTGCGGATAACGCTATGTCGAGTCCGCGACAGTGCCTGACGGAGGCGGACAGCCTGTTTAGCTGTCACGCCCGTGGCGAGCATGCAAGACACACTACGCATTACCGAAGTCTTTTACTCTTTGCAGGGTGAAACGCGAACGGCTGGGCTGCCCACGGTTTTCGTGCGCCTCACCGGTTGCCCCCTGCGCTGCCAATACTGCGACAGTGCCTATGCCTTCACCGGCGGCACCATTCGCACCCTCGATTCAATCCTTGAGCAGGTTGCCAGCTTCAAGCCACGTTATGTCTGTGTCACCGGCGGCGAGCCATTGGCCCAGCCGAATGCCTTGCCGTTGCTGCAGCGCCTGTGTGACGCCGGTTACGAGGTGTCGCTGGAAACCAGCGGCGCGCTGGATATCGCTGGCACTGACACGCGCGTTAGCCGCGTAGTCGACCTGAAGACCCCGGGTTCTGAGGAGTCGCACCGTAACCGCTACGAGAACATCGAGCTGCTGACCCGCAATGACCAAGTCAAGTTCGTTATCTGTTCCCGAGAGGACTACGACTGGGCGGTGTCCAAGCTGATCCAGTACAACCTGGCCGAGCGTGCCGGCGAGGTGTTGTTCTCGCCGAGCCACCATCAGGTGAATGCCAGCGACCTGGCAGACTGGATCGTCGCGGACAACCTGCCTGTACGCTTCCAGTTGCAGTTGCACAAGCTGCTGTGGAACGACGAACCCGGACGTTGATTGAGGAGCAAGTACATATGACAGAAAAGCGCGCAGTAATCCTGTTGTCCGGCGGCCTGGACTCCGCCACCGTGGTCGCCATGGCCAAAGCAGAAGGCTATAGCTGCTACACCATGAGCTTCGACTACGGCCAGCGCCACCGTGCCGAGCTGAACGCAGCCGCACGCGTGGCCCGCGACCTGGGTGCGGTCGAGCACAAGGTGATTGGCCTTAACCTCGACGGTATTGGTGGTTCGGCGTTGACCGACAGCAGCATTGACGTGCCGGAAGCCCCCAGTGAAGGTATCCCGGTCACCTACGTGCCGGCCCGCAACACCGTGTTTCTGTCACTGGCGTTGGGTTGGGCGGAAGTGCTGGAGGCGCGGGATATCTTTATCGGCGTCAATGCCGTGGATTACTCCGGCTACCCGGATTGCCGCCCCGAGTTCGTCGAGGCCTTCGAGCGTATGGCCAACCTGGCGACCAAGGCGGGCGTAGAGGGGCAGGGCTTCCGCATTCAGGCGCCGCTGCAGAACATGAGCAAGGCGCAGATCGTGCAGGCTGGTATCGCCCGCGGTGTGGACTACAGTTTGACTGTTTCCTGCTATCAGGCCGACGATGAAGGCCGTGCCTGTGGTAAATGTGACAGCTGCCGCCTGCGTGCAGATGGCTTCAAGGCAGCCGGTGTCGAAGACCCGACACGGTATGTTTGACAAAAATCCTTTGATGGAGTGTTGATTTCCCGTTAGAAATCAGTATTATACGCGCCATCCAACGGGTCGTTAGCTCAGTTGGTAGAGCAGTTGGCTTTTAACCAATTGGTCGTAGGTTCGAATCCTACACGACCCACCACTATTCACAGCGGTTCGTGATGTACTAGGAAGGGGGGCTTGCCAGCCAGTTTCTAGTCTTGCAGCCGTCTGGAGCGAACCTTAGGCTCGCTTCGGCGTGATGTCAATATGGAATAGCCCGCCGCTTATGGCGGGCTTTTTCGTCTCTGGCCCAAAAAACTCAATGACTTAGCGGATTCGCGTGCTACTCAGCACTGCGAAAACTCGCCTCGAGTGGCCCCCAAAACCCGCGCAGCCAAAGGCATGGCGCCAGTTTCCTAGCACCAGAGACCTGGGACAGTTCTGTCCTATCTGCCCTTGATCAGCTGTCGATGTAGTGGCTGATTGCCATTCGTCGACTCATAGCTTCGGGGAGGCGCGTGCGTTGTAGACCGTGCCTGCGTCAGCCGAATGAGATCGAGCAAAGGGTGTAGACCCTGTCGTCGATGCCATCAGGCTGAATAGAAGGCTGGGTTGAAAGAGATCTTCGGGCGGTAGCAAAGCACTGGCACAGATCTGCTTGAACTCAATCAGCAGATGTCCTGGTGCAGGGTCGCCACCTCCTTGATGATCTTGTTCGATCGCTCTTCGTCGACCAGGCTCTATGCGTTGTTCGCCTTCACCTAGTCGCGAGTTTGGTGCAGCACTGTCATCCACCCGCCGTACAAGACGTAATGCTCCCTGCTGCATGCTCCGCTCGTGCAACACGTCTCGCATGTGGTCATAGTCGGCCTCGATGTAGCTCATCGTGGTGGCGATGTTGGAATGGTTCAGCAGGTTCTTGGTGAGGTGGATGTTTCTTTCTGGCTGCTTCATCAGATCGGTTGCAAGCGTGTGCCTGAACCGGTGCGGAGTCATCCGAACCCCGAGCTTGACGATCAGCTTCTTGTACATCGCCTCGACTTGGTCGGAGTTCATTTCATGCCGCTTGTAATAGCGGGAGAAGCGATTGACGTTGAAGAGTTGGTCTTCGGCGGCGAAGCCAGCTCGAGCGGCTTCATCCAACAACCGACGCATATGAGGCGCAAGACCATCCATAATCGGGATCCGGAACTCCCGGTGGGTCTTCTCTGTTTCGCCTCGTACTAGGATGAGTTGGCGGTCCCAGTCGACATCCCGAAGCCGAATGCACAGTAGTGCGTTCAACCGGATGCCCGTGTAGTAGAAGATTTCGAACGTAGCGAGCCAGAACCACCCTGGCGTGATCCTGGCACGGCTGCCAGTCGATTCCTCTTGGTCAGCCAGGCTTCTGAGCCAGCGCCGCGCACGGAGGATCGCCTCGCCGTCAATGATTTTGCTCGGCCGCTTCGGTGCAATTACCGTCGTCTTCTTGAATGGGTTCACATCGGTGTTGGGAAGAATCCCGTACTCGATGCCATACCCCCATATGGTTCGGAGGTGATTGGAGTAGGTGTTCCAGCTGCGCTTCGATAGACCTCCGTCAATCAGCTTGTTCCTCAACGCGAGAACGCCACGTCGATCGATAGACTCCACATCGACAGCTTTGCCGAAGTTCTTTTCCAGCTTCTTCATTGCCGCGCCGTAGATTTTCGCACTGGCCGGCCGGAGGTCGTGATCGACTAGGTATTCCCGGAGCAGATTCTCGGGCGTCATTCGGCGGCCCCTTCCGTCACCCGTCTCAAGCTTGGGTTATTCATGGGCTGCTCGGGGAATATCAGCTTCGGGTCAAGAAGCAGGTAGCCCCTCAACTGCGTGGTCTTCCTTGGACCTATTACATCGTAGGTCCAAATGTTCAGCTGCTTGCTGGTCTTCTGGTGGCTCTTCTCTTTCTCAAAGGCGCGTTGAACATGCTGCCAGGCCGCTGTCCCAGGTTTACCGACGATCTTCTCAAGCTCCGGGTGCTCCAGCACATATCGCTTGAAGATCCCTGGGGTGACGAGCATTGCTGTGTCGTCGACGGTGTGAATCAGGGCCTTGGTGTCATTGATGATCAATTTATGGGAGGCGGCACCTGCTTTTACCCAAGCGATGAAAGCCCCTCCCAACGAACTACTCGTAGGCATTGTGGTTACATCTTTTTGTGCAGCATTCCTTGCTATGGCTGCTAGAGAATCGTCAGCCCGCCCTACCTCCTCTAGTCCTTGATGGGGAGGGGAGGCGGCTGCTGAGCCTTGGCTAGCACTTAGCTCTTCTGATGGCGCAGTGATATTACTATACAGTGACAGTAGTTCTTCACGCTCAGATGATTGGATTCCTTGGCTTGGAGCTGGCTGTACCAGCGCTCGGGGCCGCGCCGGCGGTTGAGGTGTGTCGTCACTGGTGTCGATGGGTTGTTCCGGTACCGCGCAAACTGTTTCTTCACTCGTACTCGGCTGCGTGACTACTTCCGGTTCCTGCTCCAGGGTGAGGGTGCCGGCGTACTGGGGAGGGCGATCGTCTGGATTGGGCCATACGAGTGCCGGCGAGATCTTCAAGAAGGTGAAGCTATTCTTCCAGCCGCGGCCATTATCGATGGTGGCTTTCCAGATCGCTTTATCCTGCGCGTTGGTCTGGATGATTGCCTGGTCCTGCAGCATGTTGAAGAACGGGGCATTGGAGGTTGGCACTCCCTCAATACCCTGGGTCAGCATGTATGCCCGGAGTTGATCTGCTGCAGGCTTACTCACCAGCCAAAGCGCATCCTGTGTCAGCCAGCCATCTGCAGGTCCGTCCTGGTGATTGAGCTTGAGTTTCTCCCGCACCAGGAAACGCAGGCCGTCGGCGAGTTGCCGCTGCAGTGATTGTTTGGGGGCTGTCAGCGCGCGCTCTGGATTTCCTCCCAGTTGCTGGGCAACGGAAGCTTTGTCTGCTTGGACCACAATTTCGCCGAGGATGCCGGCGTGCTCGTATTGACCTGCGAGGAGGTAGATCAGCTGCCTCCATAGTTCAGGAAAACCACTGAGCCAGTCGAGAATCCCGCTGTCCAGGACCTGCATATACACTAGGGCTGAAGCAGCACCGTGTAGCTGGTACTCCCTGCCTTTGACGTACTTGAACCGGTAGGGACGGCTGATCGGTCCATGCCACGGGTGCCACGCTCGGCCATCCTCGAGCTCCACGCGGAGGTCAACAGCGATCTTTCCCAAGTCGTGCAGCAACGCGCCGTACGCTGCGGCTGCGGTCCATGCCTCAGCTTGGGCCGACTGCGATTCCGGTGGCGCTCCGATCGGCAGAAGGTGCGTCTGACGGATCTTGAGGGCGTAAGCCATGATCTCCAGGCCATGGTCTAGGAGGCCCCCAAGGTGGGCATGGTGATGGTTTTCAGAAGCAGGGAGCAGCTGCACCAGCTCTGCGTAGCGCTCGAGCGGCTTGAGGTAGAGGGTGTTGAACTGAGCTCGTGAGAGCGAAGCCCGACGCCAGATATTCTCCAGGAGCTGCTGGCGGAGGGGGCTCTGCAGCAGAGCAGTAGCCTTCGCCGGCAGATGGAAGCCATGCGGTGAGGCTTCTGGCGTTGGTTTGGCCGAACGGCGGCCTAACCATGATAGGAGGTGCATAGGGTGCTCCATGGGTGTGCATGGAGCGGGCTTTTCTCCTAATGCCAAGATGGCATCAACGGAAAAGGGTATCTGAGAGGTTCTAGAATTCGTGGCAATGCGCCATCACTACATGCCGCGTGGCCTCAATGATGGACTTGAGTTAGGGGGGTTACGTGGAGCAGGTGGAGCAGGTTTCAGTTCATGCTTATATTGTTCAAGGCTGAGGCTACCAACAAGTTTTCCCGACGGCGAAACACCTAGAACCGTTAACATGGGGTTGTACGCCGGAATCCCAGAAATTTCCGTCAGCCCAGCTCCAGTCCCGCCACGAGCGCATCCAGGTCGATGAACTTGCCGTCAGTCTGGAAGGTGTAATGCCCGTTCAGCAGGATGTGCCGCCAGGCCGCTGGCGACATCTGCGTGATCAACGCCAGCGCCTTGGCATTGCCAGCTGCCTCGTACTTCGTCAGCAGCAGGGACAGGATCGCCGAGTTGTAGAAGATGATCGCGTTGCCGATCAGCCTGGCGCACTGGTTGCTGATCTCGATTTCGATGTCGGTGCGGCCGGTCAATTCCTTCTTCCCACCGACTTGGGCGATGGTCGAGCGTAGCTGGTGATAGGGGAGCCCGCAGAATTCGGAAAAAATCGTACGCTAAGGTTTTCCGGGCAATCGTAGCGGCCTGAACTTCCCGATCTCCAGCCTGCGGCTCTGCCGCCAGACGTAATCGCCAGTCAGGTTGATGTGCTCCCAGCCCAGCGGCAATAGGTATTGCAGCAGCTCGCCGCCCACCGACTTGCCAGCCTCGACCAGCCCCAAGTGATGCACTCCAGATACATCGTGTTCCATAGCACGATGGCCGTCACCAAGTTTGGGCTTCTGGCTCTGTAGCGCTGCGGCTCGAAGTTCCGATCCTGATTTTGCCTAAAACTGGACACTAGCTATTGTCTTTGAACAACGTCGATACGGTACGGGCAACATGGTCTGCACCGTCACTGATTTCACGCATAATAGTTGTTACAGTTGCGATCTGATCGTTGTTTTCTTCGGCGCTTCTAGCGATGCTGTTCATATCTATATTCAGTTGCTGAGTAAGCTTTCCGTTAGCAGTTACCACATTCTGGATTTTCACGGTGGCACTGCTAGTTCGAGCTGCCAACTGACGAACCTCGTCGGCTACTACAGCAAAGCCTCGGCCCATTTCACCCGCTCGGGCAGCTTCAATTGCGGCGTTAAGTGCTAGTAAGTTAGTTTGTTCTGCCACGCCTTGGATGATGGTAACAATTTTCTCGATATCTTTAGCCTGAGCATTTAGCTGTGTAATCGAAATAACCGCACCGTTTATTAAATTAAATGTACCCTGAGATAGTTCAATTGAACTAGCAAGGGACTCCATGCCCCGCACGGAAATTTGAGATGTCTCCTCGGCGGTGGTGAAGGAAAGCTCTGCGGCCTGACGGATTTCATCAGCCTTATGCTTCTGCGAGCTGACGTCGGTGGCAAATTTTAACACTTTCACAACCTGGCCGGCTTCATCAATGACGGGGTTGTAGGTGGCCTCAAGATAGATGGTCTCTCCCGATGCGGTCTTGCGCTCAAATTGCCCGCTTAAAAAAGTTCCTCCCTTTAAACTCTGCCAAAAATTTGGATTTTCTTGATAAAAATTATCGAAACAGAACATTCGGTGGTGTCGACCCTTGATATCGCTGAGGCGATAACCCATAGCACGGAGGAAATTCTCATTTGCATGCAGGATGTCACCGTTAGGTGTGAACTCGATCTCCGCCATCGAGCGGGAGATGGCTGCATGGACGGCTCTTAGTGAGAGTAACTCGTTTTCTCTCTGAGTGACATCTGAGCCAATCTTAATGATTTCAATAACTTTTCCATCTTGATTTTGAACTGGAATATAAGTAGCCTCAATCAATACTAAGTTACCGTCTTTGCGCAGCCGCCTAAATAAACCTGATTGAAGATGGCCGTCAGCCAATTTCTGCCAGAAGCGCGAATAATCAGCTGTGTTAGCATAATTCTTTTCGCAGAAAATTCTGTGGTGCTGCCCTGCTATTTCTTCGAGTTTGTAACCAAGCATCTCTAGAAAGATATTGCTCGCATAGATTACGCTCCCGTCTGGCCTGAATCTGATTTCCGCGACATTTCGACTTATTGAATCAAGCTGCCGCTGTAGTTCTGAGAGCTTATTTTCTGTGTCCAGCAGTTGTTTGTTTTTATTGAAAAACATAATCATTACCTTTGTGCAAATAAAATAATACTTGGGGCCCAATTTATACTGTATCGGTTAGGGAAGGTCTGAAGTAAGCAGCCGTTTTTAACGGCCTCGCTGTCTGAGGTTCAAAAAACACCGACTTAATCGAAAATCAGACCTTTCCTCCTGTCAGTTCACTGTTTTTTGCGGAATAGCACCTTTTCAGGGCTCATTGTCCACATCACAGGCGCACCTCGCCTGCATTCAACAGTCGTTTTCGCATCATCCACAGGTTCGATAAGGCAAACAGTGTGGTCTGCTGCGCGGTGTTTTTCACCAAGCCTCGGAAGCGGACTTTCGTATAACCAAACTGGCGCTTGATCACCCTGAATGGATGCTCAACCTTGGCCCGGACTTGAGCTTTCGCGTATTCGATTTTGCGGCGCATGCGACCGATCAGGCTCTTTTTTGCATGCTTCTTATAGCTGCTGGGGCGCGCTGCGATCGACCAGATCATCTGGCGATGTTGATGCTCCGCACGCTTCTCCACGCCGGTGTAACCGGCATCGCCAGAGACGTAAGTTTCCTCGCCATGCAGCAACTGATCGACCTGAGTCACGTCCGCCACATTCGCCGCCGTGCCCACCACGCTATGTACCAGACCGGATTCAACATCGACACCGATGTGCGATTTCATCCCGAAATAGTACTGATTTCCTTTCTTTGTCTGGTGCATTTCGGGGTCGCGTTTACCGTCCTTGTTCTTGGTCGAACTGGGCGCATGAATGATCGTCGCATCGACCACAGTTCCCTGACGCAGCAGCAAACCTCGGTCGCCCAAATAGCCGTTGATGACCTGCAAAATCCCACCGGCCAGCTCATGTTTTTCCAACAGCCGGCGGAAGTTGAGGATCGTGGTTTCATCCGGAATCCGATCCAAATGCAGCCCGGCAAACTGGCGCAGAATCGTGGTTTCGTAGAGGGACTCTTCCATCGCCGGATCGCTGTAGCCGAACCAGTTTTGCATCAGATGAACCCGCAGCATGGCCATCAACGGATACGCCGGACGACCGCCTTCACCCTTCGGATAATGCGGCTCGATCAACGCAATCAGGCCTTTCCAGGGCACGACCTGATCCATCTCAATCAGGAAACGCTCACGGCGGGTCTGCTTACGTTTGCCTGCGTACTCGGCATCAGCGAAAGACATTTGCTTCATCGGGGCTCAACCGTTCAGTTCGTGGGACAGCCGTATCTCACCAGATTTGGAAGTCTTTTTCAGAGTTTCCTTAGCGCAACCGCTTCTTGAGAGCATAGCTCTTTATAGTTGGAAAATTAGCGATTTGCAGCCATGTGTCATATTGAGCTATGCCCTAACTAGGCGTCAGGCCGGAACCTTGGGCCGCGTCAGGATAGGGCCGATTCCAGCATTTTCTGACGCCTCGCCGGCAACCTCTAGGGCCTCAACCTGACAGGCCGTACGCTTAACGTACGATTTTTTCCGTTGTGCGCCAGGCATGGCGCGTAGTGCCGTGACTGGCGCTGTTCGGCTCACTGTGGTGGTGAGTCGGACGATTTGGAGGTGAAAGTCCTCTACACACCCGGCAAGGGGAAGTGTTAGCTGAAGGCAAGGGTGTCGCGGGTGACCGCGAATCTGAAGGAAGCCCGAGGCAAAATGCTGGTCTGACGTATAGGAAGCGGATAGAGGCGGCGTAGCGGGGTGAGGTAGCAACGATTGCCAAAGCCCGATACTTGCACGGAACGCTACGACGTAAATCCGACAGGCATAAGCAGGAAGGGCGCGCGAATTACCCTGGGAGATCTGTTTGGCCTGCCACGTGCTACCGGCACCGAGAGGTGGCGGGATGGGCGAACAGAAGTCAGCAGAGGCCGTAGTAGTTGCTCGGAACCGGAGCGATGAAGGGCTGAACCTGTCATGAGTGGATAGTCAGGTGTGCTCTCTGTTGGAGCGTAAGGCAGAAACGTCGTGAACAGCGGCGGTCGAGACCATCAGGAGGTAGGAGTCGGAAACTCCGAGGGCCGGTCTGGGCGCTTAGTTACCACAGGCGACACATCAACGGAACCAAGCTCGCTGACGCAGTCTGTCAGTAGGCAGGAACCGCCGTATACGGAACCGTATGTACGGTGGTGTGGGAGGACGGCGGGGGCGACCCCGCCTCCTACCCGATTTCTCTATCGTCCCCAAAATCGGCCCCCTGCGGCCCCCTGCGGCCCCCTGGGCGCGTTTCTGGTGCTAAGGTAGGCTTGCCCCCTGACTGACAGCTTCCGCGTTGTGTGGGCGATTCTGGAGGCTCTGACGCTGCTCCGGTTGCAGCGCTCCCGCCCCCTCTTTGGCGTTCAACCCTTACGGACTTGCAGGCGGCGGCAGTCGTCCAGGATGAGTACAGGCGGTCGGATCGCCTCGATCCATACTGTCCAACCCTTAGCGAGCCTTCAGGCGGCGCATAGGTTTGGTTCAGTTCGAGGTGGTTGGGTTGACGCCGGCGCGGCTTGCCGCGCCCTTGGTAAACGTTGCTGGCCGTAGGCCAGGCATTTTTGAGCGGGCGCAGGCCGCGACAGGCCGACGCGAAGCGGCGGGGCGAAGGGAGCGAAGCGACCGAAGGGTAGGCGCGCCCATAGGGCGCTAACGGCGGCTTGTATGTTGCTTGCAGGGCTGCGAGTTGCCCACAGGCTGAGAGGTTTTAAGAAGATTTAAAAGATTTAAAAGATTTAGGAGGAAAAAACGGCTTTTTATCTTTTGAAATCAAGGTCTTACGGATGTGGCCGGTTCCTAATAGACGGAACTCGGTTCCTAATAGACGGAACTCGGTTCCTAATAGACGGAACTCGGTTCCTAATAGACGGGCTATCCACAGCCTGGGAGGGAATACGCGACAAAACATGGTTTAGGGGTGCCCGCAGAATTCGGAAAAAATCGTACGCTAATGTTTTACGACACCTCCTTGAGGTTGCCGCGTTTACATCATTACCTGAACAGGTATAAAATTCCGTCATGACAAACAAAGAAAAACCGCTCGAATGGATCGCGAGCAGCCACAAGGATTTGATGGCGTTGCACGTCCGACGTGCGTCGCCGTTTCGGTTACGCGCTCTCGTTGGCGCAGATAGGCGATCAGGATGACGCAGCAAAGGTGCTCAAGGGGTTCGGTGGTGCCGGCGTGCTGGAGGTCGTCGAAGACGATGCCGGCGGCACCTATCGAGCGGTATACACGGTCAAGTTTGCGGAAGCGGTGTTCGTCCTGCACTGCTTCCAGAAGAAGAGCAAGAGCGGAATCGCCACGCCAAAGGCCGACATGGACATCATCCGCGCTCGGCTGAAGGTGGCCGAGGTATTGGCACAGGAGCTACGAAATGCAAAAACGAATCATTGAAGGCGTCGAGGTTCAGCGCAGCTCGGGCAACGTCTTTGCCGACCTTGGACTGCCTGACGCTGAAAAGCTCAAGATCAAGACCGGCCTGGTGGTCGAGATCAGGAGGGCCATGCGCGCCCTTGGGCTGACTCAACAAGCGGCGGCCAAACGCATGGGCATCCCGCAACCGAAGGTGTCGGGCATGATGCGCGGCGACTTCACCAATCTATCCGAACGCAAGCTGATGGATTGTCTGAATCGCCTCGGCTACGACATCGAAATCAAGGTACGGCCAGCAGCCGAGCCGATCGGGCATCTAACGCTCGCAACCGCTTAATCGGAGCCCTCCTGATGGCAGCCCGCATCACCGACGACGAATGGGACGAACTGACTCCCGAGAATTTCGATACCACGGCACTGCTGCGTGCAGTCGATGCCGTGGACGTGCTGCGCGGCGATTTGAATGACAGCGCAGACGGCGCACCTCCGCAACTGCGCACCGACCTGTTGAAGCTGCATCAACTGGCAATGGCCGCGTTCAACGAGGGATCACGCAGCCGAGTGGCTGAGCTATTTGATCTCGCCGTGGATCTTCAGGATCAGGTTGATCATCTGATGACCTCGCTGGAACAAGTGCAAGAAACCCTGTCCCGGTTGACGGCGCTCTACCCAGAAAGCCTGTCCTGAATGTTCTTGGAGACAACCACATCATGAGCCGCAGCCGCCGCAAAACGCCCATCGTTGGGCACACGACCTGCCGTAGCGAGCGCGAGGACAAGAAACTCTGGCATCAGCGCTGGCGAACCCACGAGCGCACCGCGCTGGCCAGCGCGTCGCCGGAAGCTCTATGCGCCCATCTGCCTCTACTGGAAAACCAGGTCAGCAACGTCTGGTCGATGGGTAAGGATGGCCGCTCCTACTGGCCCATCAAGCGCCAGGCCGCCACGGCGGATCGCATTGCCAACCACAAGGGACGCAATCCGCAAGAGCGCGCCTCCCTGAAAAAGCGTCTGCTGCGCAAGTGGATGAGCAAATGAACCTGTCCACCATCGAGGCGCTGGCTATCGCTTGGGCGCGAATCGCTGAAGAAGCAGAACTCCCAGCCGGCTACGAGGGCACGGCGACGCCAGAGGCGCATCGGGCCTGCGAGGTGATCCAGGAGCGGATTCGAGAGCACGTCGTCGCCACCAATGACATGCGGCTGTTCGGCCTGCTGCACCTGCTTGGGCAGGCGTCGCTGCGCATGGAGCAAGCGCTGTGGCCGGAAGAATATGCGCGGATGACCCGCGAGGTCGAGGAAGCTCTCCGAGAGGCCGACGACCCCAACGCCAAGTCGTACACCCACGAAGAAGTCATGCAGGCGATGCAGGAACGCATCGACCGAGCGCGAGACAAAGCCATGTTGATCGGCTGACGGAAATTTCGGCGGTTCCGGCTGATCCAAGAATCTTGGCGTGACCTTACCTCCGCTCTACCGCTGGGTGCCAGCCTCGGCGCACGCCTAACCACCCAACTCAGAAAGGAAAATAAGTTGGTAAAACGCATTCCCGTATCCGAGCTTCGTCTCGGCATGTACATCCACAAGCTCGCCGGCTCTTGGGTTCGACACCCATTCTGGCGCGGCAGCTTCCTGCTGACCGAGCCTCAGGATCTCTCTGCCATTCGAGAATGTGGCGTCGGGGAGGTCTGGGTCGACTTGGCCAAAAGCCAAGTCGACCCAGAGAGCCCAGAGAGCCCAGAGAGCCCAGAGAGCCCAGAGAGCCCAGAGAGCCCAGAGAGCCCAGAGCCCAGAGCCCAGAGCCCAGAGCCCAGAGCCCAGAGCCCAGAGCCCAGAGCCCAGAGAATTGTCGGAGGAGCAATCTCTGCCGTCTAGTCCACTAAGCAAGAAAAGTGACGGCGCAACCTCAATGGAGAGCGAAATGTGTTATGCACGGAAACTCTGTCTTGCGGCCAAGTCCCAAGTCATGGACATGTTCCAGGAAGCCCGGCTTGGCAAGGCCGTCGACCCAAGCACGACGTTGCCGCTGGTCGGAGAAATCGCTGCCTCGGTGCTGCGCCAACCTCATGCCCTCATCAGCGTCGCACGCATCAAAACGCACGACGATTACACCTACCTGCACTCGGTTGCCGTCTGCGCCCTGATGCTATCGCTGGCCCGGCATCTCGATCTAGACGAGGAGCAAACGCGCCTGGCTGGCATCGGCGGACTGATGCACGACCTAGGCAAGGCCGCGATGCCGCTGGAAGTGCTTAACAAACCAGGCAAGCTCACCGATGCCGAGTTCGCCATCATGAAGCGCCACCCTGTGGAGGGCGCAAAGATGCTGCGCGCAGGCGGGGCCGAGCCCGGGGTGGTGGACATTGCCCTGCACCATCACGAGAAGATCGACGGAACCGGCTACCCGGATCGCTTGGCCGGTGACGCCATTTCACTCCTGGCCCGCATGGGCGCAATCTGCGACGTCTATGATGCCGTGACGTCGGAGCGAGCCTACAAAAAGCCGTGGGACCCGTCCGCGGCGATGCGGCAGATGGCCAAGTGGGAGGGCCATTTCGACAAACGCATCTTCCACGCCTTCGTCAAGGCCGTGGGCATCTACCCCGTCGGCTCCTTGGTTCGCCTGTCCTCTCAGCGTCTGGCCGTTGTCGTTGAGCCGGGAATGGAATCACTGCTGACTCCCAAGGTTCGCGTGTTCTTCTCGCTACGCTCGAGAGAGCCGATCCCGATGCAGACCATCGACCTGGCGGCCACGAGTTGCAAGGACAGTATCACTGGCCCCGAAGACCCGACGCTCTGGAACTTCAAGAACCTCGACGACTTGTGGATGGAATAGCCCCCACAAAACGACGGCCCCGTGAGGGAGCCGTTGAACATCGTCGAGCGATGCCCGTCCAGGGAGGGATGGCCGAGCTCGATTCTCCAGAAGGTAGCTGGTGACACGAGTGTTGAGCCCACCCAACTAGGGTGACGGAAATTTCTGGGGTTCCGGCTTACATCCCCAACATGCTTTCGGGTGAGACGTGACCACCTCCGCCGCGCCCATCTGCACTCCTGTAATATTGTAGTTGTTCAAGGTAGTTCATAAACTCAGGGTGAGTTATGCCCATGGAAAGAATATCAGCCAGGTCGGCGGACCGAGCATTCGGGTCAAAATATTTCTGGTTCCCGAGTCCTAATTTTTGCTCATTGGTTAGGCCTCCATATACAATCCAATGATGGTTGTAGTGGTTCAACTGATTTGCAGCTACGTCGTAGTCTGTGAAGATTGTTTTCTCTGCTGCGATCTCTGATTTGTCTCTCTTGAACTCTACAAGTACCAGTTTTTTATCTTTTCCGAAAATTCCATCGCCTGATGAACGCTCATGACGGCCTGCAATCGGCGCTGCGAAATCTAATCGACCGGCTGCGTTGAGTCTAAGGATGAAACCGTACTCGACTGTTTTTTCCCACCAAGTTGCTTGCATATTAAGCTCCTAGCGTTTCCTTTTGTCGGACTACGTCCGCCCTTTCGGGTAGGGCTTTTACCCTTGTGATCCATTCCATTATCCATTCAAGCCCATTTGCTTCTGAGCCATTTACCCTTTACTGCTGATGCAGGTGTTTCAAATTCTGCGCGACCTCCATAGCATCGTGGAGGACTCGTAGTATCTCAACGATTTGATCTGTCCCAGTTCGGTAAAACACGATATGTCGAGGTCTAATCACACGGCCGTCAGTCATCTGCAGCACGTTGAATGACAGATGCAGGCTGCGAAGGCCCGGGGAAAGCTCATCACGCATTTTGCTGTCTGCCGGCGTCGGCTGTTCAGCTAGGGCGAGGAGCGTCTCCTGCAGCAAGTCTTGATACCGATTCCTGACGGACTGACCGAGCCTCACCTCAGTGAAGCGAAGCGTATCGGCGATGTCGATGCATGCCTGGGGTGACATGCGAACCATGACCCTACTCATGCTTTATCGCCCGCTAGTCTTCCAAGATTGTCCAGGTAGGCTGCCAGATTGGACGGATCGATTTCATCGTACTGGCCTGCTTCGACCTGCATGATGCCTACTGATGTTGCGTTCCGCAGTGCTTCGAGCCTGGCTGCCTCAGCTGCTTCATGCTCAAGCAGCATCCGGATGCCTGCACGCACGACTTCGCTGAAGTTCTGGTACCGACCAGTGTTGACTAAATCATCAATGGACTGCTCCATCGGCTTTGGAACGACGACATTGTGGGTGGCCATGGATGTGAACCTGATGAGTGGTGATGGCGTTTTATGCCATACCTCTTGCGGAAATGCCAAAGGTGTCGTATATCTGATGGCAAGGTGCTCTCACAGAGCAAGGAGATGGAACATGACCACAGCCGCCAAACGATCGATTGCCTTCCGCTTGGGCCGGGCTCTGGGGAGCGTGGCGCGTTTCTTCATGCATGACATCAATCCGACAGTCCGTTGGGTTAAACGGGTATTCCTAGCAACGGTTATTGCGCTCATTTTAGCCAACTCGATCAGCTGGGTTATGTCGGTGCTACTGACAGTCTTTTCTCTGACTCTCGGTCTGTACGCACTTTCCAAAGTTGACCTCGGAAAGGTTGAGCTGTTTTCTGAGGATGAAGAGGCACCATACGGTCGGGATGTTTTTGAAAGACCGCTTGATTCTTATGGTAGGTCAGTTAAATAGATACTGGCTCAGTACTTGCTGTATCAAGCCAGTATCACCATGATGCGCTCAGCTCTTTGAGGCTCCTCCAGCAACCGACTTTACTCCGCCCTCAACCAGATTGCCTGCTTTTTGACCTGCCCTTTGCACTGCTCCAGTTCCTTCTGACAGTCCGCTAAGAATTGTACCTGTTTGCACTCCTGCCCAGCCAAGAGCTAGAACCCAAAAGGTTGGGAGAATGATAAACATCGAACCCATGACGAAGTTCAGAATCGCGTCTTGAGTCGTGGTGTTCAAGCCCATCACTGGATCAAAGGATAAGTGCGGCGAGCCCGAGCCATATAAAACGTCGATGATAGTGCTGTCGACCCATCTTGCCAGTTGAAACCAGAAATCTACAAATATTAAGGCGAACATTGTTACTGACATGGTCATGGCAACCTTCAGTTGATACGCTCCGATTATCAGTACCAGTGGAATGCAGATAACCATGGCCATCTTGAGGAAGGCCACTACCATCGGTAATGCTTGACGCACCATGTCCATAGCCGGGAAGAAGGCCAGCGAGCCTACGGCGACCCCCAGTGTACCCCCTGCACGAGCAAGGCCATTCCAGACGGTTCCGTCGATCTGTCCGCCATAGTCGGTGTAGACGTCGCCGTTGACCTGGCTGGATGGCGACACGAGCTGGCGAATCATCGAGTCGGTTACTTCCTCCTGGGACAGCCACTTTGCCCATCCGAGGAACTGGTTCAGCAGACTTGGGTCGACCTGGGCTTTCAGTCGGTCCCGTAGGCCGATGCTCCCATCTGACCACCACTGCTTGCAGGTGGGGTACCCACCGCCCCCGGTCACCTGAGGCATGCCATCATCTCGTTTCGTGTCATACGGCCAGGATGTACGTGGTGTTCTGGAGTAGTCCGTGTCGTAGTAACCAGCTGTATTCAGCAAGTAGTGGGACCCGATCCAGTTCAGGTCCTGCAGGGCCTTCTGGTCTTTGGCGATCGACCCAATGTCGGGCTGACGCATGAACAGGCGCGCGCGGGAAGGACCGAAGCAATCGTGGGTGAAGTCTGCCACCTCCTGCGCGAGCAGGGGGTTGCCGATCCTCATCGCGTCGACCTCCATGCGCATTTGCCTGAGATCCGTACCGCAAGGGATGGCTGCAACAGCACCGCTATTCAAACCCTTGGACAGCGCGTGAACGAGCGCCCACCACACCGGCACCTTCGCGCTCTTGCCGGCCAACGAGCTGAAGGTGGTGTTCCAGCCTGTCTCCGAGGGCGCCGGCGTCAGCACTTGGCACTGCTTCCCTCGCGCCTGATCGAACTGCAGAGTGTCAAACCCCACGGAGATGGCTGGCACAGCACACAGTGAAACGACCACGTATCCGACGTACAGCTGGGTTTCAATGCGAGCCAGGGACAGCACACCTTTGTTGCCTTCGTCGGCACCTTCTCCTCGTACCTTGATCCACTCACGGGCGACGATGATGATGAAGGGCAGGGCAAACAGCCCCGTGTCGGAGATCATGTCCCAGATCCCGTTGTTGATGATCCACCCTACCAGGGTGAGGTAATACTCCAGGTAGTCGTTTGTATAGAGCGTCATAGCACCTCCGACCAGGTGATTGGCGCCTTCGAGATTTCGATTATCACGAACAGCAGGAGCACCAAGAACTCGACCCGCTGAGCGCCTTTAGATGGTTGGCCATCCCCCGTTCCGGGCAGTCGCGCCTTGAGCTTCAACCAGGCGATGACGATGCTGCCGTAGAGGGCAAGTCGCCATAGCAGCAGTGGCAGGTAATTGCCCTCACGCCACTTCAGCCAAGTGTCGAAAACACCCAGGTGATTGACCGCGATGATGCCGAGCAACACGCTCAGCAGCAGCATCACTACGCTCAAAGCTACGCCCCCGAGCAGGACTTTCAGGGGGTGGACTTTTTTCTCGACATCTTCGGACATGGTCACTCCTTGCCGGCAGGCTTCTGCAGCTGAATCATGCGATCCTGTTCAGGCGCCGCGTTGTAAATCGAGCGAGAACTTTCGGAGCGTGCCTTGCCGCGTTCGATGATTTTCATCGGAGAGTTGTTCGCGAGCTGCTGTCGCATATCGAGCTCGGTCTTCAGATTCGTGATTAGCAATTGGAGGTTGTCCACCTGGCCGAGGGTCGCTTCTACGGCAATCTTGTTCATGCTCACATTCGGCTCCCTGCTGCCTGTAATCAGCATGCGTTGCATCAGAAGCGCTTTCTCCAGAACGTCTGCAAGTGCCACCTCCGAGGCAAGGCGGGACGTAAGTACAGCTTGGTCACGCTCGTCACGAAGTGCGGTTACGACGCCGCGGGTGATGGGCAGTGAGTCGCTGCTGGCCTCACGCAGCTTCTCGGAGGTGATCTGTGTTCCCGGCTTCAAGAGCTCCTGCAGCGCCGCGAGCTTCTTGTCGTATGTTTCCTGGATCAGCGGCGTCAGGCCCACTCCCGGAGTCGAGGTGGTGGCGCAGCCTTCACAGGTTTGGATCTGCTGCTCACCCAGGACCCGGTTTGCGAACTGGGCGGCTTCGGCTGGTGATTCCCAACTGCCGCATACCAGTCCATTGGAGCAGCTGGCCTGCGGAATGCTCGAGGTATCCTGAGCTGCGCGGTTGTTGAGAAGGTTATAGCCTGCCTTCGCGACGTCCCCGACCACTTTGATAGGCTGCTGACCGTTGCCGCCGGCCTGCTTTCCGCCTACCCAGGTCACGCCGTTGGTTCCAGGCGCTTCCTCGACCTTGTCGACCACTGCTACGGCGTCGTTGCTGGATGCCAGGGCTTGCCCCATCTTTTGCCCCTCTGCAACCTTGCCCCACCCCATCTGACCACCCGCGATGTCGGCCATGCGTTCGGCCATCGCCCTGCAGGTTCCCTTCGATCGGTCGTAGTCGAGGCGCGCCTGCAGGATTCCGTTCGTCAGCAGGTTATAGAGGGCGGGATTGGCCCGCTGCAGGATCATCGCCGGCAGTGACGTGACTGCGCCGGTAGCGTTCTGGATGACGCTGCCCATGATCTGTTGGAAACCCTGCGTTGCGCCGTTCAGCTGGTTCTGCAGCGTGTTGCTGAGGTCCATGTTTCCGCAGACCAGGTTGTTCTGCCAGCCGGCACCGACGGTGATGCTCTCCATCTGGCCAGCGCTGCCCATCTGGACAGCACTGCCACCACCGATGCTGTAGAGCACGTCGTCTCCGATCACGCTGCCCTGGGATTCGACCTTGATCGGGTCGGCGGCCTCGGCCATGCACCAGGTGCTGGTCATGCCAGCTGCGAGAATGATCGCGATGGATAATTTATTCATTGAACTCTCCAGTCATATCTCATTGGAAGTCAGTGCTTCCCAGGAAGGTTTGGCCCTTACGCTGGCAGCATGAGTAGGGCCGCCACAGGGCCCACGCATAGGCTTCGTCGACAGCGTCGGCATTAGGGCCGGGGGAGGGGAATACGGCGCAGGTGGGGCTCATGGTTGGCGTGAGTTGCTGCCACTTTCCTGTGGTGGCATCGCCTTCTTTCAGCTCGCCGGCAGGCCAGTAGCCTGGTTCTGCAAGACCGCGCATTGGCAGGTACACGTGGGGTTGACCGACACGGGTGGTGACGTCGCCGGCGCGCTGGGCGATGACAGCACCGGCTTTAAAATCGTCGACCTGGTGGATGAAGCCGCTGCGTGGGTAAACGCTTCCCCACATGTCTGCCGATAGAAGGCCGCCGACTTCACGCATGCCCGGAATCAGGGCCTCCGGGTAAACGGACTCGGGTACTCCGTACCGCCATGCAAGGGTGTCCAGCGTGCTGAGCATGTATGGAACGTAAGGCGTGGTCGCGCCGTGGCAGGAATAGCCAAAGGAACTGGCGAACCGGCTGAACACCGCAGCCCCAGGATGGCCAATAACGTCTGCCTCCTTGAACTTGGCGATGTTGTTCTCGGCGTTGTGGTTGGTTGTTCCATCATTACCGGCTTGCGCTGCCGCATTCGGCGCTCCCATCGGGCTCACCTCTGTCCAAGGGTTTTCCCCGGTATTGGCGTAGGCAGATACCACCGCGTCCGGGATGTAATGCCGGACTTTGGTGGAGGTTTTGACCGTGCAGCCAACAGGGGTGCAGAGCAGCCAGTAGCAGATGCCGACCACTTTGTACTCAAGGCAGGTAGGCGAACTGGTGGAGGCGATAATCGCCGCTGAACTGATGGCCGCTGATGCTGAGAGCGGGAGTGATGCTGTAAGAAGACCGGTCAGGGTCAGTCTGGATATTCGCCTCATCATTGCCCCCTTGCACGGTTGATGGTCTGCATGGCTGTTGCCACGTCGGGTTGGCCGTACACCACATACCGGCGATCGACGACCACCGCCGGCACCTTCGAAACACCGACACTCCAGGCATCAGCATTTCCCTGCTGGGCGGTGGCCAGCTGTTGCATCAGTGCGGCCCCTGCCGGAGTGCTCATCAGCCGTCGTGCGGCGAGAGCGGCCTGGTGAGGGTTAGGTGGCAGCTCTCGGGACAACTGCTCCTCGATGCGCTGTTGGTCATCGAGCTTGATGACACGCACATCTGCTGGTACGGAAGTCAGTGGGTGCGCTGAGTCTGTTATGGCCCAGATCTCGGCATGGGCGGTGCCGGTGGCCAACGCGACAACGAGCAAGGGGACTGCTCGCCATGAGGGCGGGAGGGGATTGAACATGGGACTGCACCTGAAGTGGGGACCGATACAGGAAAACGGATCGGCCCACCAGGCGCAGTAGGAAATAGATATCTGAGGGTGCTTGGATTTATCGGGGAGTTAGGTCGGGTGGAGCAGACGGAGCGTTTTTGCCGTGGCAGGCTTGTGGATATGGCTCATACTGCCTGGATTGTCACTTACCCTGGGACGGGACATGCGCAACAGAGGTCAAATTTTCTGGGAGTGGGCAGATCCAGATCTGCACTTCAGAAACTTCGATGAGAGGATGGCGGATGGCTCCCTCATTAACATCCAGGTAAGGGTCTCAAAGGCGAACCAGACTCAGCTATTTCTCGGGATTTATGCCCAAGATGGTGAGTTGCTGCTCGAGGAGGGCTATTTGGACTGCAAAGATCAGACGATGACTACGGCAATGACATGGGCGCTTCAGCGCGCTTATTCCTGGATGACAACGGGCAAGCTCTCCGACCGATAGACGGTTGGTGTCAGTTCAATTGCGCTGGAGTATTTTGCAACATTGGTAAGGCGCAGGGAGGCAGGTTAGTGATGGACCGCATACCCACCAACCCAGAAGTGGCGGCCCTTCTCGGCATAGATGAAGCATCTGTTGAAGAGTTTCGCCAGGAAACCCATCGGCTGAAGGATGGCGCGTGGCTAGTGCAGTTTGCCTACTGGATGCCTCAGGAGCTGCGACAAAGCCTCACCGGGAGTTTCACCCTGACCGTCACACCTCCTCGAGATCCTCTTGATCGCCGAGAGCCTGAGTGAGTTGGGGTCAATCGGTCGGTGAAGACCTGGTCCCCGGAGCCGGTGATCTGGAACGGAGTATTACTGATTCCATGACATCCCGCTGCAATTCGCAAATGTCGTCGTTGAGTTGCGTGACTGACGCCGAAAAGCCCACGATATCGGGAGGGCCGGACAGCTGCTGGTAGAGCTTTTCAAGTTGGACGCTCAAGTAGCTGTGTCGGCTTGCGAATCCTTGTAGTTTCATCATCCACCTCACCTCGACATCATCCCTGCGTGTGACTGGGTGAAGGGATATCCGTTCCCTCCGGATGTTGGGCGATCTCTAAAATGTGAACTAGTAGAATCATTCCGCGTCGTCTGGATCCTGCTCCTCAAAAGTCATTTCGCGCTGCAGGTTCAGCTCGAGCACGGTCCCCGGCGCCGGCGCATACCAGTCGACGATCACGAAGCGTCCTTTGCCTGTGGCAGCGTCGTACTCCATGAGGACGCAGTCGTCATTCCACTCCTGGAGAGCCCAGCTTAGCTCAGAGTGTGAGGGTGACTCTTCCCCAGCCGGCTCAAGCTGAAACCATCCATGGCCAGAGCCTGCGCTGGGAAAGAACCTGCTTGGCAGGTTGCTTTCTTCTTCATTGTTGTCGTTGCGCAATACCGTGAGTTTGGTCATTACCTGGCCTAGTCCTTGCGCAGTGGGGCCTGGGCGGCGAGGGCATCGATGACCGACAACAGCGCGGCGCTGTCCACGGGGCCCTCCAGGCGCATGCTGTGCCCCGTCAAACTGTCGGTGACCTCGATCGTAGGGGTAGCGGCAATGCCGCGGCTCTTGGCCACAGCCAGTTGTTTGTCTACAACCCCACGGATGTCCATGTTTGCTCTAGCGCAACTGGAAAGAGCCTCGGTGGACACACCGGGCACCTCCAGTTCCCCTGCGAGTCCTTGTCCATCACCCCGTGTGCGCAGCAGAACCAGTTCGATCGCCTGCCAGAATACCGCTGCCCCCCCTAAGTACCCTGCGCATTGAACGAGTCGCGCCTCCGATTGTGCGGCAACTCCATGGATATCGAGGGGGAAATGGTGCCACGCGAGCTTCACGTTCTCTTGCCCGCTCACCCAGTGCTTCAGTTGCGGGGTGTATGCCCTGCAATAAGGGCATTCGAGGTCTGCATACTCAGTGATTACCCACCTGGCATTCGTGGGGCCGAAGTACCAGGTCTCATCGGGGCTTCTGGTATTCGAACTCGTCGCGAGCTGCCAGCAGACACCTACGCCTGCGATCACCATGACAATAAACAAGATGAGGTTGAGCCTAAGCTTAGGCATGCTTCCCCCCTAACTCACCAGGATTGGCTCCAGGCCGGCCGAGATTCTGCAACGCAACTTGGAGATCCTGGATTGCCCCCTCCGGTTGAGGATGCTGCTTCAGCCACTCATCCAACACGGACTGAACCAGGGGAATGATGTCGCGACGATCGAGGGCGTTATTTTTGATCTGTTGCAGCTCGTCAATGAGCACTGGTGCGCAAACCGACAGCGACTGGAGTGTGTCGTGCCCGGGGTCTTTGAGCAGCTGGGTCAGGTTATCAATGATGTTCTGGGTCAGGGTATTCATGACTCTCATGCCACGCGCTCCACGGCCTTCTTTTGTTCGGGAAAGGTGATGGGGAAAGGGGTGATACCGCGCTTGCGGTCCAGGTCTGCTGCCACCTGCAGCGCGGCATGTAATTCATCGCAGCCGAGCGCTTGCATGGTTTCATAACGTTGCCGCTTTTCTTCTGGCTCGGTCATGGCCAAGGCGAGGCATAAGCTGGGCGGCACTACCCGGAACAGCATCTCGATCCGCTTGGCCAGGACGATGCCCTCGGTGAATTTGCCGTTCTCCTTCCTTGCCGAGAGCATCATCGTCTTCTGTGCCGGCGTGAGTTCACGGAAGCGCGCGATCTTCTCCACCTCGTCTGGTGGCATGTTCAGGCAGATCCACCACTCGATCATGTTCAGCAGCGCCGATGCTTCTGGGGGGATGTCGTCGACGTTTTGGGTCGCCATCCAGTACCAGGCACCCAGTTTTCGCCACATCTTGGTGATCTTGACCGAGTACGGGGAGAGCAGTGGGACCTTCAATGGAATGTGGCCTTCGTCGGTGAAGGCAATCAGTGGTCGACCTTTGAACTGGTCACGCTCTGCGATGTTGTTGATGGTGTTCAGCAGTGAGATATAGGCGATGGCCATCTGGGCCTGATAGCCCTCACGCGCGTAAGTAGCCAAGTCTACGATCGTGATGTCAGCTTCCGGCCAGGCGGTACCAGGACGGTTGAACATCTCGGCTTCCGTACCCATGGTGAACATCCCCATGGCTTCGGCCATCTCCATGAGTCGGTTGCGCCGGCTTTCAGGGAGCTTGTCGTTGCTGGCCATCGCTTGGAGTGCTGCGCTGATATCTTCAGTGAGCACTGGCCGGTTCTTGCTGACACACAGCTCGGCCGCGTTGAGGATGCACTGGCGGATAGCACTGCGGTCAGCCCGAGTGAGCCGAGCATCTTCCTTGGACTCGCCGCCTGTGATCATCAGTCGGGCAGTGATCTCAAGTTCGCCCAAGATATCCCGCTGGTCGTCCTCGAGCCCCGCCAGGGCGTCGGCGAGGTGTTGATCGGAAGCATCCACGTCCGCCGCATTCAGGACCTTGACCTGGTCCTTGTTTTTGACGAGTTGCACCGCGTCTACGAACGGGGCAAGGCTCACGCCGCTGCCTGGGGCGAGCCGCACTCGGTTGACGGTCAAACCGAGCCGCTTGGCGAAATCCCCCAGCAGGCCGAAGCTGTTGCCGGCCTCGATGATGAAGAACCTTGGGCGGTACAGTGCGATGGCTTGCATGATCAGGTAGTTGGCTGTTGCGGACTTACCCGCGCCGGTGGGACCAAACAAGAACAGGTGCGCGTTCATCTGGCGATCGAGCTTGTTCAACGGGTCGAAGGTCAGCGCCGCTCCCCCCCTGTTGGAGAGCGTGAAACCTGGGTTGCCTGTGCCAGTGGAACGCCCCCATACCGGCGCCAGGTTCGCGATGTGCTGGGTGAACATCAGCTGGGTGTACCAGTCCAGAGCGCGGTTTTCATTCGGGTCGAAATTGCAGGGTAACCACCGTAGGTAGCTGTTCAGGGGCGCTACCTCGTCCTGTGGCTGGACTGGCTGCATGCCGGCGCCGAGCAGGATGTTGCACAAGCTGGTCGTGCGCTCCCCGAGCACGTCCTTATCCTGCCCACGCAGGAAGAAAGCAACACTGCCCCTGTAGAGCTTGTGCTTACGCCCGAGGATGGACCGTGCCGTTTGAACGTCATCCCGGGTGTGGCTGGATGCCTGGGTGTCGCCGATGGCCTTCCTGGAGAGTTGTTCAAGATGCCCTTCCAGCAGATCCTGCGGGGTCGGCACCATGGTGATACACAGCACGGTATCCTCAGGCAGGCGGTCGAACAGCGAGTTCAATGAGTCTGACTGCTTGGTCTCACCGGTCAGGTGCCCGGTAAGGGGGGCATTTTTCAGGCGATCGAGGATCACAACTCGGTGCGGCATGCCGTCGAACGACCAAAGGCCGCTGTCGACATCCGAGCGCGGTTCTCGGAAGAACAAATTCTCCGAAAAGTCGGTACCGCTGGCCACCGGCAGTTCACCCTCGTCGAGCTCGCGTGGTGGTTGGCAGACCGTGTCGTAGAATCGACGGATATCGCTATCGGTCGTGCCCAGATGATCTGGGTGTGGATTGAACCAACCCACGAGCCAGCGCTTGATAGCGTGGCCATCCATGCGTTTGGTTGTAACGCCGGCGTTGGCCAGGGATCCCTTGAGGCGATCGCAGATTGCTTTGAGGTATGCGGCAGGCTCCTGACCGCGAACCACGAGGTCCTGTTTCTTTACCCGGCGGTACACCACCAGGCGGACTTTCCGGGTCTGCCCACGCCACGGAAGGTTGCTGACGGCCGTGTCGACGAACAGCCCACCGGGCTTGGAGATGGATTCAAGGTGGTGGCGGAACAGCGCGAGATATAACCTGGTGAAGTCTGTGTTGTCAGCCCGGGGCTGAACGTAGGCCTGGAGTTTCTGCAGGTAGTCACCCCAGTCCGTCTCGTCCTGGGCGTAAAGCTGAACGACCCAGTGCGAGCTCTCCAGCTCGTCAAAACTGTCTTGTAGGACGCCTTGCAACGCATCGCGAGCTTGTTGAAGCCAGTCGTCGGAGCGCCCCTCGGTCCCAATCGGGACCAACTCGAAAAACGCCGCCCTGGAAATGCCATCCTCGAGGAGCATGGCTTCTTCCTCGGGCAGATATTCGGCCCATGGCAGCATGTCCACGAACGACGGGTTGACCTCGTACATGCGCGACACGTCAGCTTTCGTAGCCGGCCGACGTTTAGGGTTTTGCCAGTCGATAGGGGAAGGGATGCCCATCGACTCCAGGCGGGCGATGTACCGGTCATTCGCAGCTAGGCGGTGCTCCTCGTTGATGGCTGTACTAACCGTTGTGGGACGGTCGTCGATTGGCTCGTGTTCGGTCGCTGTCTGGCCGAGCACGGGCTCGATGGGCATTGCAGAGCCTTTGCCCAGCAATTTGCTGATGAACTGCATCAGTACTCCTCCGTACGCTCGCCTGGCATGGCGTACTGCACGCGTTGATACATCGGGAACACCGTGGTGTAACCCGGGACTGGAACCGGATCCGTACCAGCCAGGTGCGGGAACACGTACATCACCAGGTCAGGATTCGGCAGGCGCTTGAACTGGCTGTAAATCTCGTTCTGGGGCGTGCGAGTGAAGGCGTCAGCACCTGTCTGTTGGCGAACCACCTGCGCCTCATCAAGCGGCCGGCGAAGTTCCTGGCGAGCATCCAGCAGCATTCTGCTGTTGGAGCTGCCAGAGCTTCCTCCAGACGTTCCGTGTTGCCACACGTCCATCATGTTGGCTTCCCCGTGGGGGAGCAGCTCGTCTTTGTCAGTCGTGCATCCGCCTAGAAGGAGGGTGAGCACGAGCCAGGCCCCGGCCTGCAGGTGGGGCTTAGTCCAAGTTTGCAGATACATGGTTGGCTCCGGAGTTGTAATCGACCTTGCGGCCTTTGATCTCGTAGTCGATGGCGAGCTGCTGGTCCAAGTGGACGGCGACCTTCGCCCCGGGCTGGACGTACACGGCGGCGAAGGCTTCGCCGTAGAGCTTGTTCATCCAGGAGCGGATGTCGCTGACGCCGCCGGTGAGAATCGCGCCCATGGCTGAGTTCCCCGAGGAGCCCGTGGTCCCGAATGACGTTCCTCCGCTGCTGAAGGATGTTGAGCTATTTTGCTCATCGGCCTTCAACAGTTTGGCGATGCCGGCGCCCGCGGCCGTCACCAGGGATTGGTTGGTCAAATACTCCTTAGCGTTTGATCGGCGGTCGCCCGAGATGCAGGGGATGCCGTAGGAATCGCTAATCCAGCCGAGCCCGCCCTGGATCGCAGGCTGCCCATTCCCGTTGCTGCTGTTCTGATTGTTGTTCTGGCTGCCATTTGCTTCCTCGGCCGGGGCAGGGAACGATCGAACCGTGCCGTCGGCGAACACGAAGGTCAGGCTCCGTACTTGTCCGCGCACGCAGGACAATGTCCAGTCGCCCGATGCGGTCCCACTGGCGACGGCGCCGACGACGTCAGGGAGATCAATGCCGTTGGCGGTTAGGTTGTCCGGACCGATCAAAACCTTAAATGGGAAGGGGTCATTGACTGTTCCATCGATCGGGACGCGGCCAATGAGCGCCGACATGGCTACCGACCCCATCAGGGTCGAGTTCTGAGGCAGGGTATAGGCTTTGCGCACTTGCTTGCGGGCATCCTGGGGAGACATCTCAGCACCGACGTTCTGCGCCGTTGCGTTGAGAACGGTCTGGCCTTTGTCCAGGGTGCTGCCAAAGCTGGTGGGAAAATTGAAGCCGCTGGCTGCCTGGGGGGAGCCGGGCTGAAGTGGCTTACCGCTGGCGTCCACTGCAGTGGCGTCGGTCGGCTCGACCCACACGAGGCCATTGGACTTCGTACCCTTGTCGAAGCCTGCGCCGTCACCAGGTTGCACGCCAAGCCCGATAGGCAGGTCTTGCCCAGCGGCATTGGGGTTCTGCGACAGGTTATCCAACTGACGCTGGAACTGGTCCAGTAGGCCCAGGCTCTGGTTTTTAACCTGCTCCTGCAGCTCGCCCTTCGCATCATTCAGCTTGCTGTCGACATTCTGATCTATGCGCGAAAGCCGGAGCTGGAGCTCTGCGTTCTGGTCCTTGAGTTCTTTGTTGTCGGTCAGCACCTTCGCGATCTGGTCTTTCACCTCCCGACTTTCAGCGACCACTGTGCGGAGAGTGTCGGCCGGGGTATCCCCGTCCACCCCTAGCTTGCGCGCGGTGTCGCCGCCGATGATGATCGGCTCATCTTCAGGAGCCTTCACCTCTTCTTTTTTACTCCCGCCCTTGAACAGGATGATGAGCACGACGATCAGCACCGGAATGAGCAGGTACTTGAGGAGTGGATTACTTTTCAGACTGCCCACGGCGCCCTCCTGCTTTCGGATCAATTTGGCTGACCGAGGACGGCAGCAGAGCCTCTTTCAGCCCTTTGCTCTGGGTGACCAGGTAAAGCGTGGTGGTATCGCTGGCGTTTCCGCGAGCCCCAAGGTACGGGTGCTGGAATGTCGCTGTGGTGAAGTTACCCATCAGCTCTGTGGCATTCATCGTCAGCTGCTGGGCGCTCAGGTTCCTCAGCTTGACCGCAGTGACGTAACTGTTGTCGAGGCGCCAAGCCCCCAGGATTGATGCCTCCACGGGCAATACCGGCAACAAAGTGCTCAGATCCAGGGCCCGGTCAACACGCACCTGGCTGATGCCGGCGACAGGCTCAACGGTGCGAAGTGGGGCGTACAGCATTTGTGCCGCATAGCGGGTCAGGGCCACCGGCGCTGGAGTCTCATGGCGGGGGGGCGGTGGAACATCCTCTTCTTCCTCCGACGTCGCGGATCGCTTTGTCGAAGTTCGTGCTGAGGTGGTATCGCCGTAGTAGGTGGAAGGGGCCGCACCGGCGACGATCTTGGCGGGCTCGAGCTTGGCTTGGCCCTCTGCCGCCGGTGTTGCGGCAATATCCACCAGCATGATCTCGCCGGTGGCCACGTTCTGCAGCTGGAGCCGAGTCGGTGGAATTTCTTGGCTGGCCAAGAGGTAGACCGCGCCACCGGTGCTCTGGATGCGCAGCATGCCGACAAGCTGGGGAGGCATCCCAACGCGCACGTTTTGGTCGACGAACACAATGCGCTCTTGCCCTACAATCAGCGGGATTGCCATGGGGATACGGTCCCACTGCAGTAGCTCTACCGCTTTCACATCGGCAACTGCGAAGAGGCCCAGAGCAAGAAGCCAGGCGCGCAGATTCATGGCTTCACCCCGGTGGCTTGCAGATCGACCTCGATGCGTTGTGGGTTGGATGCGTAGCAGTTCCACATCAACCCGAATGGATTTTTCTCTGGGTTGACGTCGGCACGGACAATGGACAATGGGTAGCGGGTCATGGCGCGCTTGACCCGCTCCCCGTTCACCGACTCGTCAGCGAGCAGATCCAGGTTGACTGTCCAATCGTTGATCCCGATTTCTTCTACGCGCAGCACGCCAGGGTCGGTCAGCCCGTGACCCGGGATTTCTGAGACGTTCCGCTCACGGCGACGCAGCTCACCGGCGTTACGGCGCATCTCGTAGTCTTTCTTCAAGTATTCCTTGCAACCAGGGGTAACGTAGGAGGCCAGGCGTTCGATGTTGTCCTGGTAGTCGTCGTCCCCATTCTTCTCCCAGCGCTGCATCTGCTGGAAGATATAGAACCCGAAGGCGTACACGTTCTCAGGCGGCACTTCCCACCATTTGCGAGTGCTGCCGGAGCGGAGGTCCGGCGGCACATGCACGGTCAGGTCTTCGGGGGCTTTGTGCCAGCCGTAGAACGCAAAAAGACTGACTGCGCCCAGCACAATGACCGCGATTCGCAAGCTAAGGATGTGTGCCTGCTGAGCATCCACTCGTTTTCGAAAACTCATGAAGATCCCTACTTTCCTGTACGACGGCATGTCCACGCACCCTTCCGGGTGACCAACTGGGGGCCACCGAGGAAGGGGAGGTGTTGAGCCTTATAGAACTGGAGCTGGCGGTAAAACCATGTGTCCGGCCGGCCGCGCTTCATCTTCCGGAGGATTCGGCTTGCCACGGTCAAGCCCAGAGCTCCACCTACAAGAGCGCAAGCGATGAAAAGAGCTGGGTTGCCGAACAAGAACGACACAGGGATGCCCAGAATCACTCCGACCCCCCCACAAACACCGACCGTTCCCCACATTTCATCAGCAGTGAGGCCGCCCATGACGATGGGCTGCCTATTCAGGTTGTGGGGGAGGAAGTCGAGCGTTCCATCCTTCAGGTAAGTGGTCTCAGCCATGTCGCATCACCAGTTAGAGGACGCCGGTAGCTTTGGTGACCATGAAGATGCCAACGCCGATCAGACAGATCCCGACAACGGCGGTGAGCCCCAGGTCTCGCCACTTTTTCTTGCCCTCATGGATATCGTGGTAAACGCCGTAGGCATGGGAGGCGACCCCCACCATCATGCCTCCGAGCAGAAACAGCCCGATAAGCATGAAACCGTCGTAACCGTAGTTCTGGATGGTTTGCAGCCAGCTCGTTCCCTCGCCGCGTGTGGGGGCTTGTGCTCCTGGTAAGGCGGCAGCGGCAATGACTGGGTGCAGACCCATGATCATTGCGGCGGCGCCGGTGAGTGACTTGGTGATGGTGCGGATAGACATCGGTTAGCTCCTTGGCTAGCTGAGAACGAGTGTGGATAGGATCAGCAGGAGGACGATGACCTTGACGGTCGACGCGGCTGCAATGTTTCTGTCGATGTTCTGGGTCGCCCAGCCCCGGTAGATGCTGTACAGCGCCCAGGCACCCCAAAGGGTCGACAGTGCGATGACGGTGCCTACGAACAGCACGGTGCTGGCCTGCGGTGTGATGCCGCTGGCAGCGTTGAAAGCTGCGACTTGAGTGCCGCTCATGCTCATGGCATCCGCCCGCCGGTGAGGGTGTATTTTCCCGCCAGCTCTGCCGGATCCCGCGGCTGTGCGCGACTTGGGGTCAGGTACTCTTGCAGGCCCTGGCGAACGCGCTGGATATCGCCGGCCAGACGTTCATAGTCGAAGTAGTAGCGCTGGCCAGGTTCGCTGGCGATCGTGGCGCTGCGGCGCGCTGAGTCCTCCAGCGCGTTCAGCTGGCGGATCATCACCTCGATGTTGGCCTGTTCTGATGCACCGGCCGCCTGAGCGCTTGGTATTAGTGAAAAGCCGCCGCTGACGCTGATCAGCGCGCCAAGCAGGATTCGGCGAGGAGATACAAGGAGGAGGGATGGCTTGTTCACGGCTGGGCTCTGGGACGACTGACTGTGGATGTCAGAATGCCGAGACCAGGTGGGGGGGCGCCTCAAGAAATACTTATCTGGGGGCCGTAGAATTTTTTCTCGAGGCCAATCAGGGTTTGAAACCGTACAATTAACCTGTCTCGATAAGGCAGTTGATCAGCCCAGTTCGGCCTGAGCCCACTGCATCGATTACGATGAGCCGGAGTCAAGCCAGGGAGTTGGTGTACTGGAATACTGATCTGTGGGGAGTCGTATGCCGCAGCAAAAAACTTATTCGCCGGCGTTTGATACTTGGGTCTCGGACTTTCTCGGTGTGCATTTCCGAGATGAGGGTTGCTACGATAAAGCGGTCCTGGCCGCTGAGATGTTGCAGCACAGTCGGGCAGTTAGCTCGTCCGAGTTGATCGAGATGGTCAGAAGAGCCAATGCCATGTTGGCCCTTCTCCCTGGTTACGATCATGAAGGCTAGGCAACGGATGGGTCAGGCTGGTAACTCGCTGTTCCCGGCCTCGCGCTTGAAAAAGAGCAGATATCCGACCGGCATGGGAAATCCGTAGGACCAGGCCTGGGCATTTTGATTGCCCATCTTGATCTCCCCTCGGCACACTGGCTGCGTGCTGACGAGTTCCCAGCCATCGGCGCCGAGCTCGAGCATCTTCGTCTGCAGCGGCTCGTCTTCGGACAAGAGAGACACAACATCGGGTTCCAACGTCTGCTCAGTGCTCTTGAAGATCCATGCGCCGCTAGTCGTGTTCTTGAATGGGATAGCGACAAACTCAGCGCGGTGTTCGAATTTCTTGCTCATGGTTCCTCCTTTACTTAATCAGCCGCGCGCTTGACGTGCCCCGGGGGCGAGCGCGTCGACGTAGCGTTCCATAATGGACAGCACCAGACTGTTGATCGCCAAGATCTTCATCGCTCGGGTGACGGCCACATACAGAAGGTTCAGCTCATCATCTCGTCGGCCTGGATCGATATCCGGTGAGAGCGGGTCTGACGTGAAGTCGTCGAAGAGCCCGACAAAATCCCACTCCAGGCCTTTCGACTTGTGGGCAGAGGTCAACGTAATAGTTGCGTCAAGCTCCTTATCCACCGTGCATGAGCGTAGAGCCAAGATTCGCTGGGGCAGATCCGGATACATGTTGATGATCTTGATCGAGCGGATCATCTCGCTGTCCTGGCTCACCTCGGCGATTTCTACGTACTGGGCATAGTCCCGGTAGTCACGGAGCAGTTTTTTGTTCTGGACCAGGTCGCGCTGCTGTCGACTGAAATAGAACAGGTCCTCGAGGTCGCGCACTGAGTAGCTGTCGATGCCGCCAACCCAGTAGATCTTGGGCTTCTCGGTGACCAGGCACAGAGCGTTTTCAATCACCCCAATGACGGTTCGATGAATGTACGTCCTGTGCGGCAGTCCAGCCGGCAGCGCTTTCTTCACCAATGTCTTCTCGCCCAGTCCCTGCAGCTTCCTGGTTTCTCCCTTGTAGGACAGGATGATGTTGGCGACATGGGCGACTGCCGGCCCAAACCTGAAGCTCTGGGTCAGGTAGTGCTTCTCAGCCCCGGCCATCCAGCTGGCGTTGAGAGCATCTTCCGCGCCTCGAAAGCGATAGATCTGCTGATGACGATCACCCACTGCCACCTTGCGAATGTTCTGAATGCGCACAATGTCTGCGATCACGGGGTTTACGTCCTGCCCCTCATCGAGCAGAACACAGTCGAAGCGCTGGCTCAGATCGGGTTTGCTCAACTGGTACAGCTTCAGGTAACCGTCATGAGTGATCTGCACCGCTGTGTCCTGCAGGTCAGTCATTCGCTTCCAGATGCCCATCGCTGCTGCGAGCGCTTGCTTCAGGTAGCGCTCCTGGGCGGACGTAAGCATCGGCCGGTCACGGAACCGCGGAAAGTGGCAGCGTTCGATAAGATCGTCGGCGCTGGCCATGTAGTTGTTGAGGGTGGTCAGCACGTCTCTAACCAACTCCCAGTCCTGCGTATCGATCGCTCGGGCGATGTCGGTCAGTCGCAAGTTGTTGGTCTGCTTATGGCTGAACTGTGTGCCATAGACGGCGTAGGCCAGGCCGTGTGCGGTTTTGTTCACCACGTTGCGCGGGAAGCGTCCCCGTGCGGCGATCTCCACCGACTTGTTGTAGCAGAGATAGAGAATCCGCAGTCGGGAGTGATGTTGAGCGTATCCCACCAGCGTGGTGGTCTTTCCACTGCCGGCGCCGGCCTGGATGAGGAGTTTCGGAGCCTCCGACTGGATGATCGGCGACTGTTCGTGGGTCCATTGCATCGTGCTCTTCCTCACAAATACTTCTTGAAGCTCGCGGCCGTGATGCTCACGGACACACCGAGCAGGGCGGCGCAGGGGAGCAGTACCAGCATGGGACTGATGCTGATCGGGAGTGCCAAGTAGAAGGTCCAGGGGAAAATAGCCAACGGCATGATCGTTGCGCGGGCCTTGTGATAGAGGTAACTGGATTCGCGGCCAGCGCCGAATTTGCGCAGATCTCGGCGCACCAGGCCGTCGACCAGACCCGTCAGTGCCGCCATGGCGAACAGCGGTATGGTCATCAGCAGCACGACCAAGCGGACGCAAAACACCAGAACGGTGAAGAGAGCGGCAAGCACATAGTTCTGGACCGTTGTGACGCTTTGCGCGGCCCAGTAGCGCATGTCCATCTCGTTGCGGGGCCCGGCGTGGGCTATCGACTCCATACCCTGGACCCAGCTGAGCATCCCGGTCTTCACGATCAGCCAGTCATAAGCTTCGGTGACCAGCCATGTCGCAGTGCGTCCCGGCTCTTGGACGATGGCACTGTGGACCAAGCCTTTGGATAACCAGCTGACCTCGCTGACCAGCATTTGCTGACCGTGTCGCCATCCAGCTTCTGGCCAGAAGAAGTACAGGCATACCCAGTCGACCAAGATGGCGACGAGCAGCGAGCCGAACATCACTCCGAGAAAGTTGAACGGGAACCAGAAGATCTTGCTGAACAGCGATTCCTGTCGCTCCTGCTGCTGTTCGGCCTTCTTTGAAACGTCGTCTGCCATGGCCTACACCTCAAGCTGCGTCATCGGTGGCCACCTGACGGAAATCTTCAACCAGGTCTTCGGGTAACGCAGATTTCAGTTCCTGATAGCCCGGGGCTTCCCACCAGTCGCTTGAGGACGCCGCCGAACGTCGCATGCCTGCGGCCAGGTCCTGCAGATTGCCGGGCATGACCTCGTCGGGGTCGTTCGCGGGAAGCGGCATGCGGACCTTCCAGAGGTTTCCACCCTCAATGAGCGCGAAGGCCTGCCCCTTGGGAAGCCCGACCACGTGGGCGGGCTCAATCATCGGCACGCTCGCCAGTTGCACTTGGTCATGTGAGCTCGAGGTGAATGCTGTTTTCCCGTTGACCGAGTCGTTCGCACTGCTCGCCGGGGTGCTGTTGTAAATCTGCACCTTGGGCAGCTGGTTGGTCAGCAGCTCGGCGGTTGCGGTTTCACGGACGCGCAACATGAACAGGTTGTTGAAGTTACCGATCACCTGGCCGGCCTTGGCTTTCGAGCCAATCTTCGCCTCGATGTCGCTCATGGTCTGGGTGTAGGCGGTGACCTGCATGCCCGCGCCGCCGGCTTTGTTCACCATGGGGATGAACTCGTCCCCGATCAGTTCGTTGAACTCGTCAGCGTGGAGGTTGATGCGAACCTTGCCACCGGCCATATGGCCCGGCAGACCATCATCGATGCCATGCTTGTAAATGTGGCCGGCGACGGAGACCAGGTCGCTGAACATCGAGTTGCCCACCGCCGCAGCGACCTCAGTGTCGGACAGCGCATCGAGGCCGATGTATACGACCGCGCGTTTCCGAATCACTTGCATCCAGTCGAAAATCGGTCGCTGGTCAGCGAGATCCAGGTAGTCGGGCGCGAGTAGCTCAGCGATACGACCAGTGGTGAGTTTCTCCAGGAGCGGCAGCAGGGATGCGACGATTTTGTCGAAGTAGGTCTTGTCGTAGCGCACGGCACTTCGCAGGCCATCCATGACGGAGTCGTTGATGCGTTTCTGGGTCAAGTACATGTCGATCGCCACGACGCGCAGCGGACGGTCCTTCATGGCGAATGACAGGTTCTTCCGATCGATCTTGCCTTCAACTTCAACGATGGCTTGCCAGGCCTTCGGATCATGTTCTGCGAAGTACTTCTGGGCGTATTCGATGAATAGCTCGTCGATGTTGATGACGTGCCGGCGGATCTGTTCGTAGTCAGGACGGCGGCCGAGGGCGACCAACGACTGCGCGATGATGTTGACGAATCGCCAGGCGAACTCCCGGAACGCAGCAGAGTTGCCCTCGCCGGAGAGCTGGCCAGCGATACGGGTGGCGACCTCGCTGATCCGACCAAAGCGGCCGATGGCGTTGTAGCGCGCGGAAATGTCCGGCCAGCCCAGGTGGAACACATAAAACTCGTCGAGGCGTCCGGCGCGCTTGCATTCGATGTACATGCGCTTGAGCAGATCCGCATCACCTTTCGGGTCGAAGACGATCACAACCTCGTGGTCGGCCTGTGCGTCTGCACGCCGGCGCCGGCTCCAGCGATGGGAAGTTTGGCTCCGGCGCCCCATACGGACTCGCGGCCCGCGTCGATGCGTTCGGCGAATGTCCTGCGTGATGAAGACCTCAGCCAGGCGAGTCTTGCCTACCCGTGTGGTTCCCAGCACCAATGTGTGGCCCACGCGCTCACCGAGAGGCAGGCTAACGTTCTGCTCATCAGGCTCGATTCCATGCAGCCTGGGCAGGCCACCCACGGGTGGCAGCGGCCTGGCGGGGTTCCAGTTGGAGTCCCAGCCAGTGACCTTGGTGATGAGCTTCAGTGGAAAGGGGGCGAACTCCAGACGTTCTTCCAGCCAGCGCGCACGTATATAGAGGTTCGTCGGCTCGACGTAGGCCGCGAACTGGGGAAGGTAGGTGTCGGCCAGGCGTTGCGTGTGCTTCTGTGTCCACCGGAATCCACGACCGATGAACAGGCGCTCATTGCTGATCGGCATTTCAGCGCTGGTCATGGTGTAGTGGGGAAGCCGCCGTAAATTCGCCTGGTAGCGTAGGACCCTCCGCGCCTGCAGGAGCCGAATGGTGCCCAGGTAGATAAAGCCCAGGGCGGCGACAATCCCGAACAGCGGTGTCAGGGCAAAAGCCCAGGGTGCGCCAATGCAGAGTGCAGCCGCTACATAGCAGACGGCAGTGGTGAATAGTTCTACCGGGGGGCGGAGCAGAGATTCAAGGGTATATGTCGCCATCTCACGTCCTCGAGGTGTAGGTCAGGGCGTCGGCTTCAGCGCGTGCTGCCTCGACCTGGTCCGGAGTCAGCCGTTCGGCCAGGCGCTGGGCGAATGCGTGTTCGTTGAACTCGGAGATCCCGGTTAAGCGCGCACCGTAGAGCTCGCTCACGTGGCGGACCTGCTCGATCATTTGCTCGCGGCCGGGTCGGTGCAGGGGATGGCTGATGATCAGCGTGAACACCGGCGATACAGGTCGTGTTGGGCGCATACCGGGTCTCACTGCTGAAGGGTTGTGGCTGTGATCAGCACCGGGTAGTGCTGCAGCCCCAAGCGACCAGCAATATCGCTGGCAGGAACGGGCATCACTTGCAACCCGGGAGCCCAGCGGCGGATCTCTTGCAGTCGTGCCGCGTTGCCAACATTCACGGCGAGTCCCACTGCCTGCAGGCCTTGAAGTGCCGGCAGTTTCTGCTTGAGCCAGGCCTGCGACATTGGATCATCCCCGACGATGAACATCGGCTGCAGACCAGCTGCATTGATGACCCGTCCCTGTACTGGGCCCGGGCTCAGTTCTGGAGTCAACACCGGGAAAGCCCCTCCAGCCCTGACACCAGTCACAACTGGGGGAGCGTGCGCAGGCTCGGGCTCAATGTCCTGGTAGTAGAGCAATGCGGATGCTCCGCCGCGGTCCTCTACTACTGTGAGCACCGCTTGCTGGTCAGCATTGGTGGGTAGGGCCAGGCTGGTCACCATCGCGAAGGCTAGGGCTTGCAAGACGTGTGACCGCCAGGCGTGGGGATATGTCATGGGGTCCGTACCTCGAAATTGATGCCGGTGACCCGGCTGAGATGTTTCGCGAAGTAGCCTCGGTACTTTGCCGCCGGCGCGCCGCCGGCCGGGCGGTGATACCGCCCGGCAGCATCGATCCAGGTTCCGCCCTTGGCCTTTTGCTCAGCCAGGATCTGGGCGGTCAACGCCAAGTTCTTGTAGGGGTCCAGGCCTTCGCAGGGAAAGCTGTAGCGATGCCCGTTCGAGCGAATATTGGTTTGCCCCAGTCCCACGTCGACTCGAGCGGGCCCAGCGGTCGCAATTGCGACCAACAGCGCTCGGCAAGCATCTGCGCGGGTGGCGAAGCGATAGCCGGTGCCCGCGACATTCAACGTCCACGGCCAGGGCACAAGCTGACCCCGAAGGCGGGTGCCGCTCTCCTGCAGCGCCACTGAATAGAGCACGACCGGTGGAACCCCGTGCCTGATGGCGATCGCCTTGTAAGCTGGTGGCGGATCTTCCACGCCCCACGCATTGCCGGCGAACAGTAGCACCGGCAGCAGGCAGAGCTGCCACCAACTCATTGACGGCGCCATGATCCGTTCACCTGCGTCACGGCCGCTGGCAGCGAGCCGCCGAGACCGAGGCGAATCCAACGGCCCTGGTCATGATTGAGTGTGATCAGTCGGCTTTTAACACTGGACGGGTCAACACCCGCGAGGATTGCCCAGCGGCGAATTCGTTCATCGTCGTTCTGGCTGCCGACGAAATAGAGGTCAAACGGTGTCTGGGACGCCTGCAGGCGTTTGACCTGGTCGATGCAGGGCAGGCAGTCGTCTTTGACGAAGAGTGCCATTCGCCCGTTACCTTCCAGAGCTGGGCCGCTCCCGGACCCGGCCCGGGTCGAAGGGGAGGCCGAAATCTCAATGGCATTGATGCCCGGGAACAGACGCTGGTACGCCTCATCGTAGGCTCGCTGGTAGGCGAGCTCCCTGTCGACTCGTTGACGCTCTGCCTGAACCTGGAGCTCGGCAAACCGGCGCCGCTCACTATCCGATCGAGCTTCGATTCCGAGTGCAGTGAGCGGGTCAAGCCCCGGCGAATACACCCCCCGAGGCCCTTGCATCACTTCTTGATATCGCTCGTATTCCTTGGAGGTCAGGCCCCACTCCTGCGCTGCTTTATCATGAAGCTTGTCCTGCGACAGGATGCTTTCGCTGGTGAGCTGTTGAACACTGGGGGCGCCTCCTCCTACAGCGGAAGGAAGCGGCGCGGCCTCAATGCCCGCAGCAGTAAATGCGCAGGCGCAGGCGATGGCTCGAACGATTGGTAGATTCATGATGCTTTTCTCATGGCTGGATGCTCAGGGTTCGGGTTGTGCCGCCGGCGTCGAAGGTTGCAGTTCGTTCATCTACAGCCTTGAGTCGCCAGGTGCTGCCACTGACCACTTCGCCTGGCCGAAGCAGGTAGATCTGGCTCAGTCGCGTGCTACCGGTGGGGGCAACAGATAGAAAGCGCTCGCCGCCCCGGTATTCGAGACCGACCATCTGAAATGGTGGAGGCTCTTGCGGGATGGGCGTGGCTTTAACCGGTGCGGGCTTCGCCTTCGGTTTGGAAGTGGAGGCTTTAGGAGCTGGTGCAGTTGCCTGGGCCTGTGGCCTGCTCATTTTCTGCACTTTGCCGTCAAGTGACTCAAGGTCGGCTTTCAGTACCAGGAGATCGCCCGCAGTCGCGGATGAGCGAGTGGCTTCAACTGCAGCTTCGTGGGCCTGCTTTGCCGTGGCTTGCACAGCATCGATCCGGCTCGAGAGTGTTTGCTGGCTAACACGGAAGTCTTCCATCGTGACCAGGGGTTTGCCTGACACAGTGTCGAGACGATCGTCGATCGCGCTCACCCTGCTCTGGAGTGCGTCGATGGAAATTTTCTCTGCTGCTCCGTTCACAGCGCGAGACAGGGTCGACAGCTGGTATTGCTGGAACGCGATGATGCCGCCCAGGATGAGCAGTCCTGCGGCGATGGGCAGATATTTTCGGATCGGCAGTTTCATGGGTGTCCTCTCGAAGCCGAGTACACCCTCGCGCATCCATGATGCTGTTTCAGCAGAAAATACTTAGCCCGACCGTGTGGAATTTATTGATCGATGCCAAAGGGCCCGCCATCTGCTGGCGAGCGCCGCGACTGCAAACCCACCTTTGCAGCCCAGGTCGCTCAGGACGAGCGTGCTGGACAAACGGTTTTCTCGGCTGACGGCCAGTGAACGATTGCCACGAATGTTTAGAACCAGCCATCTGGGGGTTACACTGGATTCACTTTCCAGCAGGCAAAAAAAAACCGCCTTTAGGGAAGGCGGTTTTTGTGCAATCCAGATTAGGGGGCTGAATTGCGAGTCCTCACAGGGACCATCAACGTGCGTTCAGTTTACGTTCGTAAATTACGATTTGCAAATGGTGGTGGTCCGATTGGGATTGCGTTTTGGCATGCGACGAACGTACCGACCGTTTTCGGTGGCCTGAAAACCGATCCGCTTTTCGGCTTGGCTGAAAGCTGACTGCTTCCGCCCATGATCGCACAATGCCAGATTTGCAGCTATTATGGCGCTGCCTGCACTCACGTTGCCCGAAGCAGGTGGCCAGTTACGCAACAGTTTCATCCCCCAGACGCGGCGTAGGAACCCGCGCCAGATGACCATCCGGGGGTTCTCAACCGGCCACCTCACAGGGACCATCAACGGTAACTCGAAGGCGCTATGTGTTCTGGAAAAAGCGCTGGAGGTTCGGCCTTACCTACTTAGGAGGCCGAAATGTCTAAATTTGGACGTTTGTGGGACCTCGTTTGGAATGGTTACAGAGCTTTCAAGCTGTACGAGTTCCTGCGGGACCATTATGAAGACTGGTTCTAATTAATGGGGAAGCCCCGTTCTGGTTCGCCAGGGCGGGGCTTTTTGCATTAAGACAGAGCATGGCCAATGCCTGGCGCGCCACCCTCATCTGCAGTAAACCCGCCATAGCTGATCTAACCGGGTCGTAAACGACTGACTCAGCAGTTCCCGACGCATACCCCACTCAGGGCTTCTTGGAACGTTGGCAGATCTCAGTGTGCCTTTGCCGTACCGCTGGTTTATGCCATCCATTACCGACATCAGGCGATCGCAGGCAACTGGTTGCGTTGCCGCGAAGAGATCGTCAGTGAACTCACCCGGTTGCCGTAGCAAGGAGATATCGCGGTAATGCCCAAGCCCAGCCCTCGCTCTCCGCCGAAGTAGAGGGATAAGCCTTAGCCCGTTATAAGACTTGATAATCAATTGTGGCTGAAATAGGCTTAGGACCGGGCCACTTGCTGCCTGCCCCCTCCGCCGAATTGGCATGGTGAAAGCAAGGTTTTACCCCCTAATGGTGATTCTCACCGGCAGGTCGCAAAGGAGGGTCCGACACGCGATGCGAGCCGGTATATTGAGAACACATCATGACCAAGATTGAAGCGCTGAAGTCACAGGCCAAGCGCCTGCGCACCCACCTAGCAGCAAATAACGTTCCTCTCAGCCATAGCCAGGTTCTCGAAGCGGTTGCTGTCATGCATGGACATCGAGATTGGAACACGGCTTCAGCGGCCGAAAAAGAACATTCCGCGCTCCTGAAAGATCCCCAACATCTTAATTTGTCATTAGAAGCCATTTTGAATGGAGGCATGCAGCCTGGTGCAGACCTTGGGCCAGCCGAAGTGCAGAGGGAAGGCACTTACAGGCGCGGCTACCATCACTGTGCTGCTGTGATCATGCATGCGATGCGAGGGCCCGCGCCGATTACGGCTGCCATGTTGAAGGGCTGGATCGAGGGGGCGGGTAAGGAGTGGAGACATGATAAGCCTCTGGACCGTATGATCATCGCGCCCGCCTTTGTGGCTGCGAACGCAGAAGATTAGATGCTATCTAAGTGTTTTGAAGCGGAAGTAAAGGCATGCGTGGCCTCTAATTAGCGGGGGCTGAGTGTTCTTCCTCATACTAAAACCTTCACCAATTATTATAAGGGTCTTTCATGGCAAGCTTCACAGAAGGTAACAAATATCAGTTCGCGCTCCCAGATGGACAGGTCATTGTCCTTCTCTTTAAAGGTTTTGAGGGATATATGGAGCCTGTATGGATTGATCCGGCGTCCGGTCAGAAGGTCCAGCTGCCACCATTTAGCAGCTACAAGAAGGTTTGAGGGAACTAGATTAAAAGAGGCCACCTGAAGGTGGCCTTAAGTTATGCAGCAATCAGTTGTCGTGCGAGAGCCATCTCTACCGAATCTCCATCTTGGTTTAACGAGTCGAGTCCGGATTCCGGCACATCGCCCGAAGTGCTCTGGGCCACTGCGATCTTCTTGGCCATCAACTGCAGGCAGGTGATCTGCGAGCTGCCGGCGTAGCCGAAGAACACTACGCGGACCGGGTGTTTCTGCCCGATCCTCCACGACCGCCGCGCGGCCTGCTGTAGGGTGTACACGTTGTACCCGGTCTGCAGGAACGCGATGGTTGGGAAGTCCAGCAGGTCCAGCCCGGTCTTAACCAGCTCCGGGTTGGTGAGCAGCACGTCGACACCACGGTCAACCTGGTCGAGGATCCAGTCCTCGCGCCGAGCCGTTTCAACCGTGGCCCGCAGTACCGCAACGCGAAGGCCTGCCTGCTCGAGGACCTTCTTCAGCCTGGACGTGGTGTCGCGCGTCCCGCTGTAGACGGTATATGCAAGGACCTTGCGGCCTTTCGCTTTCTCCTCGAGGCAAAGGTTCAGCAGCGCCTGCTCCTTGGGCATCAGTTCATGGTCGCCGAAGAGCGCCGGCACAAAGGCCAGCGTGTCTCGAGTGCGCGGATGTTTGACCATCTCCGATCGGAAGCAGCAGTCCGGCCAGGCCAGTAGCACGTTGAGCACCACTCCCAGAAGAGTGGTGTCTCTCCGGGCCAGGGCCTGGCGGAGCTCAGCGGTCAACGTGGCCGCCAAGCGCTGGTAGGCCGAGGCCTGCTCCGGCGCCATGGGCACGTCGATGAACTCCTCCTGGTAGCTGGGCAGCACGTTGCCACCGATATCCTTGAGCTTCAGGAACACGGTGAATGGCAGCACGAACCGGTGGATGCCTTTAGGGCCGAAGCCTGGGGCCTTCACGGTGCGTACCGACAGCTTCTTGCCCTTGGCAGTCTTGTGCGAATCGCCATCGCGCTCGGTGTAGATGTCCTTGAGGACTCCGTGATCGCGCATGAACGACATGGCTGCAGGAGCCATACTGCCGCGTGCGTTGGGTCGGTAGCCGTCCTCGATCATGCGCTGGGTGAGAATGCGGAACAGGAGGTAGAACAGGTCGTCGGCGTAGCCGCCCATCAAGGTCCCGGTGAGAAGCACGGTTTTACGCGCCTTCGCGGCCAACACCCCCATGGCCTGGCCCTGGGCCGAACCGCTGTTCTTGTATTCATGCCCTTCGTCGACAACCAGCAGGTCGAAGAAACCATCGGGTAGGTAGCGCTTGATGAACTCTGTCGGCTGGTATCCGCCTTCGCCGAATCCAAACTCGATGTTGGCCATCGCCCGCTCCATGCGCTTGGCCTGACGGTCGCTGAAGACGAAGTTGCCTTTCGCGTCCATCAAGTTGATGAACTCTGAGACGTTGTCGACCAGCATCGAGGCCAGGAAGTCCTCGCCGAAGTCGTTCAGCAGCCGTTCCGCCCGGACCGGGCCGATCGTTGGTATCCGGCACATCGACTTCAGGATTGTCGAGCGTCGGTCCCCACCATCAGCTTTGCCTGGGCGCATAAGCGTCCAGAGGGCAGCGTTGCAGGCACTGCAGTTGCGACGGCGATCACCGCGCTCGAACTCTTCCACGGTGACCAGGTTGCCTTCCAGGTCCTCGAGGACCTGGCCGCAATCTGGACATGCCGCCAGCCGCTGGCCACCTGCAGTGCGCCGCTTCCAGCAGGCGAGTCGCCAGTGGAAACCCATCCGCATCCTGACGCGGCCGAGGATGAAGAACTCCGGCCGGCCGTCATAGGTTTGCCCCGCCTGGTCACGCAGCTTAAGCAGTTTGACCAACGTGTCCGGGCCGTTGAGCACCCAGACGCGGGCGCCTGGTGTGGTCTCCAGGATCTCGCGCCGCCACTTGTAGACAAGGTGGGGTGGTGAGATGACGAGGGTTCGACGGTAGCCTGCCGCGTGGAGCACGGCAGCGACTGCGATGGCCATCATCGTCTTCCCGGTACCCATCTCGGCGTTGATGATCGCAGCTTGCTCGTTGCGATCGAGCAGAAGCGCCGTGATGGCTTGGACAACCTCAGCTTGCGCCACGAATGGCGTGCGCTTGAGACTTGCCATCACGGCCTGGCGCTGTTCGTTAATGCTGCCGGTATAAACCGGAGGGTTGGAGCGGTTGAGCGACTCCAGTAGCTCATCGCCAAATTCGTCGATGAAAGCCGTCAGGTTGATATTCAGTGGGGAGTTGGCCGAGGCGGCTGCTTGGGTCAGTGCGTTCATGTGCATCTCCTGCAGGGAAAGCAGGGCATGCACAAACCCCAGCGGGTATGGGCATACCCTGTGGGTCGGTGTGGGGTTGTCGCCGTTGCGGCGTGGGTCAGTAGTCGCTGGGAAGCAGCAGGGTGGTGGAGCTGCGGTCGGCTTCGGTGATGATCCAGAGCCTGGACTCGTCGCCCGCGTCGATGTCGTAGCCTGAGAACAAACGGTCTCCGTGGGTAAGCGCAAGCTGATTGGAGGCCCGATCGTCATCGCATAGCTCACCCCAGTCGCCAGCAAGATGGCGTTTCAGCGCGGGAGTAGGGTTGAGCTGCCCGGTTTCGACCAGATGGCTGACAGCGGCGGTCATCATGATCTGCCCCGGGTTGAACAGCGGCGTTGCAACTGACTGATCGGTTGCAGGCGCTTCGTCGTTGCTCGCCGGTGAGGAACTGATGATCAGCACCTTGCCGTAGTTCACCGAGGAAGGTGTCATTTCCCAGGCGCGGATGATCGGAATGAACCGGTCGGTGAGGATCCTGACTTCTGAGACGTTGCCTTTCTCGTCCTCGGTGAATTCTGTCTTGCGCACCTTGTCCTTGTAGGTATCACCCTTCACGACCAAGACGCGCCCCGACTTCGAACGTACAACACCGGAGATTGCGCCGGCGGCCAGGGCCAGGGCGAGGTGCCAGCGAGAAAGCTCGCGGACAGGGGCTCGGGGTTGAAGGCCGGCCTGACCGAAATGCAAGTTGAAGTCGGGCCAGAGGCCTCGCAGCCGCAGAATCTCGGAGGCGAATTGCTCCGGCTCCAGGGTAATGCGGTAGAAGTGCTCCAGCTCGCTGGCAACTGACGGAATGAGGTACGGCTCCCATGGCCAGGTGGCAGGGATCTCCTCGGCCAGTTGCTGCCCAGCGCCGATCGCCTGCAGGCGGGACCTCACCTGGTTGGTGGTGGCCCGAGCCAGGTCTTGCCGGCGTACGCGAATGCCGAAGATCACCACCTGTTTGAAGGTGGGGTCTGCAGCACCGTATACGCGCAGTTCGGCGAAGTGGTTGCTCAGCCATCCTGTGAACTCGTCGTCCAGCACGTAGTGAGGAACGATGAGCACCATGACGCCGCCGTACTGCAGAAGCGGGAGGCAGCGTTGATAAAAGGCTTTCTCCAAGCGCCGGCGGCCGTTGCCTTGGTACTGGGATGCACCGGAGTGATCCGCGACCAGGTCACCGTAGGGTGGGTTGAGCCAGAGCAAGCCGAACGACTGGCGGCTGATCAAGGTGTCGAAGAGGTCGCTGTGCAGCACCCGGTCGAGCAGGCCACGCGCGTGATCCGCGCGTTCGAGATCGTACTCGACGGCGAACGCTTGGACCTGGTCGCGGCCTAAGAGATGAGCCGCTTCAGCAAGGGCGACACCCTCGCCGGCACAGGGGTCGCAGATCCTCATCCTGCCCGAAGTGGCGGGAGTGAGTGCCTGCAGCGTGCGTTCAAGAGTGATTTCATCGGTGGGGTAGTAGCCGTTGCGGGCAAAGTTGCGCGCCAGGCGCGGAAACATGAGGGCCATAGAGTGTCCTTTGAGTTGGTGGATGAGCTCAGGCAGGTGCCTGAGCTTCAGTGGTGAGTACGCCCTGGCGAATCAGCTCTCCGAGAGTAGGCTCGAGCACCTCGAGCTTCATGGCGAGTCGCCAGGCGCAGACATTGCCGATCGCTCCAGGGAGGGCGATCAGCATCTGGTGCTGGGTGAGTACCTCAATCACGGGCTCGCGCCAGTGGGAGAGAAGGGGGAGTGGGCAGGTCTCGATTACCAGCGGCCAGAGTCGATGGTGTGGAGCTTCATTTCGCTCCAGGAGGGCGAAAGCGAAGTGATTGGCTTGGTCGGGAACAGAGGCGCGTCGATCGAACAGCCAGAGGTGCAACATGCTGCCGAACAACGTCCCGCGGAATTGCCGTGTGGTGCGCTTTTCCAGCAGGTCCTGGTTGGGGAAGACGGGAATGCTCCGCCCGTCGACGAGAATGTGAAACTGCTCAAGGCCATTCTCTTCCCGGCCAAGTGTGAGCCTGGCCAGAAACTCCTGTAGTGCGGTGTCACGACCCCAGGCCGACATGAACACCAAGTTGCGTTGTTCGTCGCACACACAGGCGTCGACGTACAGGTCCGGGCATTCCTCGATCTGAAACAAGGGGGATGGGTGCATGATGGCCTCCATTGTGGAGGCGTCCGTCCCAGAGGGCGGAAACGCCCCCCGGGGTGGTCTGGTGGTTAATTGAAGGTCCTGGTGAGCGGATCGAAAGCCACACTGTCTTGTTGGTGCAGCGGGCCGTGACCCTCGAGGAATATTTGGATCCGGTACTGGTCGCGGAGACGTATAGCAGCCTCAGCCTGGTCCAGTGTGAGGTCCAACTCTTCGATGAAGAAGTCGACGAGTTCCTCGTCAGTCGACACCTCGTTGTTGGACAGCTGGTCCTCAATGTTGGCGAGGGTTTGTTTGCTCAAGTGGCTGAACATGGCGTTCATGGTGGTGCTCCAGGTAGATAAATGGAGCCCCCGAGGAGGCCCCTCAGGGTGTGTGGTTCAGGTTGACTGCGGCAGTGGTCTGGCAGGGGGGGGTTAAGGCGAAGCCCTGGTCCAGGTTTGAGTTTTGAAGTCCATGGTAAAACCGAGCTGGTCCAGCCGCGTGCACTGGGCGCGCAGCCGTTGTCGGTCTACGGTGGTGTCGAGCCTCACGGTTTCGCTCAATGGCCAAACCGTGCCAAATAGCTCGGCATCGATGTCGTTCGTGCTCGGTGGCTCCGATGGACTCATCCCGAAGGGCTCATCCGAGGCGAAGGCATCAGTTTGGGGCTGTCGCGCCGGCGTACTTGGAGTCCGACGTGGCGGTATCGGTGTGGGTGGTGGCCCGTCCTCTTCAAGAGGGTCAGGGACGTTGGTTGGCAGGTGTTCTTCGTCTTCGCGACTGAGACCTGTGACATCCTCCAGGGTCATGCCCTCGAGTTCAGCCCTGATCTCAACAACGAGTCGACCGCCGTGTGAGTAATACGATGGGCGAATCTGCTTGATCGCGAAATCACCTCGGTATTTACCCTCCTGGTACTGATCCAGAAGAGCATCCTTGATGGTGAACTCACCGATCGAGGTACTGAGGCGGCCGACGTTGAATAGCCCGAGTCGGCCGGAGATGGTGCGGATGGCCAACTGGCCGGTGATTGAGATCATGCGCGCTCCCCGTAAAGCATGGGGAACTCCCAGCGGGCGTTCCCCGCGAGGGTGGAAGGTGGTCAGCAGTCGAACAGCGGCAGACCGTCGAGAACGTTGCTGTTGGGGTCGATGACCAGGAACCTCACTTCAGCCTGAGCGGCAAGAGTGAGTACTCGGATGGTCTCCTCACTGAAGCCCTCGGTGGCTTGCAGAGCTTGAAGTGTCGACAGTTCGTACCCCCAGTACTGTCCCAGGTGTTGGTCGGTCCAGGGCGTACTGAGAAGTTTGAAGCCGATGGCGTCACTGTCGGGCAGGGTGAAGCACTCGAACTGAAGCAGAGCTGTATCAGCAGTTTCAACGAGTGCCTGAAGCTCCTCCCAGTCCTCCTCGGGCAAGTGTGCAGATGCGATCTCGAACGCTTGGCTGAAGCAGGGATGAGGTACAGGGTGATCGCCGGCAGCGATGTTGAAGGGGTTGGGTGATTGTGCCATGTGGCGTGCTCCTGGTAGAGAGGAAGCCACCCCAGAGGGTGACCCCTCTGGGTGATTAACTGGCTGTGTCAGGCGGGGTCTGCAGCGGGCTGCAGCTGGATCTGGATGTAGGATGGCTCGTCCTTGGGAGTCACGATCTGCAGCATGAGAGCGACCCAGTCACGGTCGCGCCCGGTGTGGCGCTTCGTATATACGCCGAAGGACAGAGCAGTGGCCTGAGGTTGCTGCTTGAGTTCTTGCCACGCCGTTTGTACGACGGTGGCGAGGCGTTGGCTCATTTCGGCTACCCGGTCAGGGTTTTCGAGATAGACCGCACGCATCCACGCAGCGTTGTCCAGGACAACCGGAAGGGTTAGGTACGCCTCGGACGAGGCGGAGGGTATGGACATCAGAGGTCTCCAGGATGAGCGAGGCCTCAACCGCGAGGATGAGTTCCCCGCAGGTAAGTATGGTTGAAGGCACTCCATCACTGTGTGATGCGATCGCGCTACCGAGTGCTAGGCGATCTTGGGTGGGTTGGCGCAACGCGCTGGAGCCTTAAACCCTGGCTCCGGGAGGCACTGTCAACGACAGTGAACCAAAACAGAATTCGTTGGCCGGGCTGTCGGCAGAGGCCACGGGTCGCCCGTTTTTTGCACTTAAGGTCCACCCGAAGGGATACCCTTCGGGGTGGAGGACAGGTGGAACAGGATGGGTCAGAATAAACCCTCGTCGATCTCTTTCCGGAGGACAGCAGCAGTTTCCTGTGCTGCAAGATAGTTCTCCATATTGAGCTTGAAGCCTTGTCGTGCTGCTTCACGCTCCCACAACTTGTTGTGAGGAAAGGTCAGTGCTGCGTATGCATTGCGTAGCGTACTGAGCAGGCTAATCTCGTAAAGTACGTGGAGTTGGCCAAATCGTTCCAGAGCAAGGTCCGAACTCGCCTTGATTAAGTCAGCGAATCGCCGTTCGAGTACGTCAACACGGATGAAGGCTCCGGCAACATGTTTCTCGAAAGGATTGGTGATGAACATGATGTCGTTGAAGACTTGGGTAGCTTGGGACATGGTGATTCTCCGGTGAGGGGTCACCAGCCCGTTCGGGTGATGTACCCGATTAGGTTTGAAGTGCTAGGCCGACCTAAGGGCGGCTTTACATGAGAGGTAGGTTTCTGTGTGAAAACTCGAATGTTAAATTCGTGGACCATATACTGTTGATTCATCAGTTCGAATGAAACAGTGCGCTGGCTTACGAAAATGGTCTGGAGCAGGTTTTGCGCAAGCTTGAGCAAGGGCTTGCTCGTCAGCTTTGTGCTGTTCAGTAGCTCTGAATGTTTGTACAACAATCGTTATGCAAACAGCGATAGCGACGATAGTTAGGAAAAGGGGCTTGTGCTGGGTCATGGATGGTTCCAAAAGTAAAGGCGCCCTTTGGGCGCCTTGAAATAGGTTATGCAGCTTCATTGGCTGGTCGTTGAGACTCCGGTCCGAAGTCAGGCAGCTGTTCATTGGCAAACTGTTCGGCTACAGGTAGTTCCTGTTCGACAGGTTGCTTTGCAGCAGCGTGACCATGGTCGTCTGCTGTGGTGTCAGTAGTCTTCGGTTTGGCCTCGTAAACCAGCTTGCCGTCGACCTTGATCCAGCTAATGAAGAGCAAGCGACCCTTGAGACTTGCGCCGGCCTGCCCCTTCTTCTCGCCTCTTTCATAGGTAAATGCATCAGCCCAGATGTCACCGATCCGGAAGGATACGAGCACCTTTTTTTGGGCTTCAACGGCCTGCTGGCAGCGTTTGACGAGGGATTCAGCCTCGGCGCCGACAACGTTGCAGTCGATGTAAGAGTACTCGGCTTTGTCAGTAGCACCGTGCAATGCTGCAACGGTGACACAGGTGAAGGGTTTGCCCTTGCGGGGGCTGACTTCACGGATGCGGTTGAGGTAGCCGATGCCAGTGGTATGAAGATCGAAGAATTTAGCTTCGTTGGATTGATTGCTCATGGTGGTTCTCCAGTTTCAATAGCGAAAGCGGAGAAACACTTCACCCATAAGGGGAAATATTCCCCGCGTGGGTTGGGATGTAGCAAGTTGGGTAGGCTTCCATCAATCGAATGATTGATCAATCGCGCTTCCGGAAGCTTGGCGATTTTGGGGAGATCAACACCGCAATGGATGTAGCAGTCTTTCAGATCATGACTGCTCGGGCTTGGGTTGCTGACAACGTCAGCAGCTCACGACCACAAGGATGGAAACGGCGGAGCCTATTGTCAAGCCCTGAAAGAAAAAACCCTCCAAGAGGAGGGTGAAGGAGGGAAATCGAAGATCAATGTGCTCGAAGGATTTTCTGACAACGGCGTTTAACGTTAGGCCAGTCAGCCCACACGGCCACGCTGATGCAGATAATCAGAAGGGCTGTGAACATGAGGATGCCGAATGTGGTTTGGTTCATTGTCATTCCTCCGGGGTGAGGTAGATGCCTGTGATCCAGATTACAACACCTACCACGAGGGCGAAAGCAGTCAGGAGACGGCTAGTGCTGAGGAAGATGCCTACAAGGGCGGCGGCGACGGCTGTCGTCCCGATCTTGCGTAGGTCGTCTGCTACAGCTGCGCGTTTTTTTGATGCCATGGCGTTCCTTATATCGCCAGGCCCTCACCTTGCCAGGTGGGGTGCCTGGCACGGGGGAGGAGGGAGAAGGGTTAAATGGCTGCTACTGGAGCTATGAGCTCGTCGAGCGGCCCCATACGCAGCTCTAGAGCCTTGCGCTCAGCCTGTTTACGCTGGCGGGGGCGGCGCTTGGCAGGTTTGGGTATTGGTTTAGTGTTGGCGTCGAACCACTGGTTTAGATCAACGCCGCGGCGTGCGAGAGTGGGAATGCGGCTGAGCTCATCCCAGTCGTTTCGGGTGGGCGTTATGCTCGCGAGATGAGCAACAGGCTGGGCCTGGGTTGGGACAGCTGGAGTTGTCCGTTTCATGGAGCGCACGAACTCTCGGTAGAGGGTGCCGAGCGCGTAGCCAAGACGGAAGCTGGTCGATGATACGGAAACTGCGGTCATGATGATTCTCCTGCGGTTTGGAATGCGGAGAAACACTGACCCCAGGGGGAGTGATTTCCCCGTTGGGTTTACGACGTTTGGAGCACTGGTTAATCGAGAGGCGCTTTCAGTCGACCTCTTAGGCTCTGCCCTAGTAAACAGGCGGGCCTTCGTCACAATCGAGATCAGAAAGTTGGGTCATGAGTGTTTCCTGCTTAGAGAATTGCAGATAAACACTTTGCCCAGCAGGGAAGGATTCCCAGCTGAGTTTGCGGAAGGAGCTTCTATCGACAAATGTCGATCGGTCGTGCTACCAGAAGCTGAACGACCTTGGGAGGGACCACACGAATGACGTGCTGCAGCATTACAGATCCGAGCTGCATGGGGCATGTTTGCTGACGACGTCAGCAGATCACGACTTAATAATCGGAGCGGGGGAGGGGTTGTGTCAAGCGGAAGGGAGATGGACAGGCGAGGGGGAGGGAGAAAGCCGGCTGAATCGGTCCTCGAAAGGCGATCCAGCCGTGTTTGAAAAAATGTTAAAGGAGCCACCTGTGTCGGAATCGTCGATCCCTGGGCATTGATCGTCTCGATTCTCATCACCTGGCCATTCTCGTGGCTTCGGCCAGCAAACATGAGGCACGCATCCGCGCACAAAAGGAGCCCGGCTTATCGCCGGCGGGCCACCGGCAGGGGGAGGGAACCCATTGGGTAGCCTGATGAACCTACGCTAAGTACATCAGGCTACCCAAAGGGAAGAAAAGAGAAGGGGCCACATTACCAATGTGGCCCTTGGATCAAAGAAGCACCGAACCTCTTGAAACTCTATGTGCCTGTGGACTCGATCATCACGAGTTAGACGGCTGCGCGACTAGAGAGAGCAGGGAGGCACAGGGAGAGTTTTCAACCAGATCCGCACGCCCTTCCCGGAGCTATAGCGTGCTTACGGTTTGGTGTTGAGGCGAACCACAGCACCTGGGCGCTACTGATGACCGTCAGTAGCCAGCGGGGTTGAACCGTTGCTGATGGCATTATGTTGTCGGCTCTGTACAGATGCAAGTCGATATGCGCCTGCGGCCGACTTCTTCAGTTGAAAGCTACTATCGCGCCCTCTGGCACAGGCGAGGGGATCGTGAGCTCCGTCACCCCGCCAATCGGTGAGTATAACCGTCCGGTACGGTTGATTCCGATGGCAATCGACTGGGTTCTTTCGACAAGTGCTGCCGGTAGCCCCATAGGCGCATTCCCGGTGAAATAGGTATAGCTTTGCCCCGCCACGATATAGGCAGCTAAGCCTGGTGGTTTAGAAAACCAGCTTGGCAGTGACAAGACCGAATCAGGGGCTGTACCAGCGTAAGACGGGTTCGCAATGGCAAAGTTCGCTGCAGCAGTACGGTATACGAGAAAGCTTCGGCTGACGGAGTCAACTGTGGCGTACTCTGAAAGCTGCAAAGACTGTTCCTCTTGCAGACTCACCATCCCTACAACAACCAGAAGTATGGTTACAACTATCCAGTTGAAAGACATCGTCGCGCCTCTTAGGGTGTTGAAGGGAATGGCCTAATTACTGCTGGTATGTAAGGCGGCGTCAGGCAGGGGTGGTCTGGCGTTTGGTTCTTTGCATGGTTGAGGGCAACTAAAAGTTCAAGCGGAAGAAAGTTCTCCACAGATTTTTGAGCGGGGAGCGCCAATGTTTTTGCCAGTTGCGTTCCCACCATTCATCCTCGTTTTTGACTATTTGCTCCAAGTCACTGCCGGTTATGGAGGCTGCGTGTTGGCGAAACATCATAGGGAAAGCGCAATGTTGGCGAATACGCTTTTTGAAAACGACGTCGACAGGCGTTCCATCATATGGAGTACTAGCAAGGATCTGGCATCCTTCTCGCGAAAGCACGTATGCATGCAGCGCCACGACGCGGCCGCGAGCGATGAATGGGAACCATGTTAGCCAAGTACGCCCCATAGAGTATCCTAAATGCAAGGCCTCAAAGCGGTGACCACGCATAAACCGATTGGTCCACCGAATTTGTGACGCTTTTAGTTGATAGGGTTTCACATCATCTTCAAACACTAGAATCCGCTCTAGCCCTTGGTCCAATGCAAGGCGAGCCAACTGCTGATGAGACTCGTAGCACCCCTGTTTGGGGTCATGGTGTTTTTGAACAACATGGAAAATTACATTGTTGTCGAGCACCTTGCCAATACTTTCTCTGAAAAGCTGGCGGCGATCATTTCGGCTATCTAAAGAGATACAGTAAACTGCATCTACATCAAAGTGAATTCTGGTCACCACTAAATCCTTATAAGTGTTTGTTGGAGCTTTTTCTGACCGTGGCTAATGATACCTGTAAGTTGCGATGTCATAAAGCCATTATTTGCCATCGTGCGGGTTAAGCCGCAGCACGATGGGGCTGGGTCAGAACTGGCAGCAGAAAATGGTCGAGTAATCGTTGGAGCCAATGATGATTCCGGGCGTCGTGCTCGAGCGCCAACCCTGGCCGTAGGTGTCCCATCCGATCTTGGTGTAGCCAGCGGGGCAGGCATATGTGGTGACATCGTTCGCGGCGTACCCGGGAATGGTGTAGGCCGCGCACTTGGGGGCTGTGCTGGACGCAGAGCGCCATACCCCTGACTGGCAGGAGAGTGTTTGGCCGGTAGCGTTCTTGGCAATCAGGCTGTTATCGCTGCAGGCAGCACCCTCAGCAGCCTGGCCGCCGATCGAGAGATACTCCCCCGTCGTAAGTCGCCCAGACGCGCTGATGCTGCCGTAGGACTGGACCTGTCCAGCGACAACGGCCCCGCCCGTAGCGAGACCTTTGTTGTTGTAGATGCGCACCCAGTCTGGATCGGACTGGTAGATGCCTCCGCCCCATTTTTCGTTGTACCAGCCAGTATCACCACGCGACCTGAACCAGCCGCCTGTATAGGTCTCCCCGGTGATGTTGGCGGTAGCTGCAGTCACGGTATTAGTCGCCGTCACGTTCCGAGCATTGACGTCGGCACTGGTTGTCACATCGCCAAACGCATTGATGGCAGCTGCGTTGTTGATATTGTGTCCCCCGATGCTGAGGTCGGTGTTCATGCTATTCAGCTCGGGGCGGCCCGGCACCGCGTTGCGATACAGATAGTCATTAGCGAGCTGGCCGTCCATCAGGAACAGGGCGCTTGCGGTATGGCCGGCGCCGGGGTTGATGGCGTAGTTGCTCAGGGCCACTTGCCAGCCACCACGGACGCCTTGAATCACATTGGTATTGCTCGAAGAAATGAAGCCGCCCGGGCCGCCGAGGTTTTCTGCAATTGTTCGAATGCCTAGCTCCGATATGGCCTGGCCGCCGGTAGTGAGGACGATTGCTTCCAACTGGTTGGCATTCGGCTTGCGAGCCAGTCCGACGATCGTCTGGCCAAACCCATTGGTGTCAGTGAACCCGGCCGGTAGGAAGTTCGTGTTCCGAAGCATCGGCACTGTGATCTGCACCGGATTCGTAGCTGTTGCGCTCGCCAGAACAGTACTGAAGTTGTCTTTGAGATACTTGCTGACCGCGTCAGCGACCGCCCTCTGCTTGTCTGCAGCGATCCTGAAATCCTGAGAGTCCATCTGCTTGATGATCCATACGGAGCCCAGGGAAATGAGCACAGAGAGCACGAGCAATGCCATGATGGCGTCGAGGCCGAGCATCCCCGCCTGTTTACGTTTATTGATCATTCCAGAGGCTCCTGGAGGATTGGTTGGCGATGTCTTGCTCGAGCATCTGCAACTGGCCGGCACGGATCTTTTCGCGGATACCAGAGGCGTCCAATCCAACCAGAGACAGGCATTGAAGTTTCAGCCGCTTGAAGCCAGATGCATCGCGGATCAGGACCTGGTGAATGACGGCAATGAGTCCTTGAGCCAGCAGGTCTTTCGCATTGGGGATCAGTGGCTGTGCCAGCGAGGCCAATCGCTCGATGCCTTTGGTGGCGCTGCCGGCATGCCCGGTGCAGATGATGAAATGACCATTGATCGAGGCCTGGACTACCTGGGCGGCTGTTGGTGTGTCGCGCACTTCGCCCACCATCAGAATCTCCGCCCGCGTTCTCAGCGCTCGAATCAACGCCTCCTCGTATCCACCCTGGCGACGGGAGACTGGGATCTGTATGCAGCGTCCAAGCCCATGCTCGCCATGCAGCAGAGGCTCGGGGGGATCCTCAACGGTCAGCCCCATTCCCCCAAGCTTCTCGAGCCGTGCCGCAACCATCGAGGCTGCACTTGAGGTCTTGCCGGAACCCATCTCACCGCAGATGAATATCAGCCCTCGTATGCCGGGGTCGAATAGGCTCCGATGGAGTTCATCAGGCAGGCCGAGATCATCAAGCGGGAGAATCTGAACCACGGACCTGCTCAGTACGAAGAGCGATTGTGCGTGGAGATCTTGGAGCTGGGTAACCCGGTAAACGGCACCGTCGAAAATCAGCGAGAACTCGGGCTCTTGAGTTTTGTTGAAGTGCTCTTGGCAGCGCTCACGCAGTTGATCAATTTCGACTCCCCATTCTTGAGGGGCGGGGACACGAGTGGGCTGCCCAGGCAGCCCCTTCACGTCCGCGAAACCGTCGCCAAGGTAGAGGTCGACGAAGTTGGCTTCGGAGATGGCGCTCACACCAACCTCCTTCAGTAGGTGGTCCAGGTCATGGTGTTGGCATCGTTCGAGCAACTGGTGGTTGCTGCAGTTGCCAGTACTTCACCCGTGGTCGCCGCGCCGCCATTGATTGAGGTAGTGGTCTGCTTGTCTTTGGCCACCTTGGTTGCCAAGGTGATGCAGGCGCTTTTCGGAACGCTGGCTTCGGAGATAGTGAAGGTCATACCGTTACTGACGACCGTCACGGCACCATTCCACTGGTTCACCAGCGTGGTGCCGGAAATCCCCATCGAGCCAGTGCCTTCGATGTTGATCAGGGACGTTACCAGGCTTTGCCCGGACGTCCCGTAGCCAGTGGAGCCTTTAAGTTTTTTGGTGTTCGCGATCAGGGTGCTGATGTTGCTTTGTTCGATAGCGACATCGGAGTTGCCGATCATTCTCCAGCTCATCCAGACGATGAAACCGATCGCAACCGCGATCAGCATCAGCCAGAAAACACCGTCAATCGACAGGAAGCCGGCTTGTGTACGTTTTGCACGAGTTACCATGCTTGTTACTCCTTGGTTACTGTTTAAAAGCTGGTTGAGTCCATTACGCTTCCGGCCATCTGGAAGATCCCGATGACCACGAGGATCATCAGGACGCCCATGCACACCGAGGACATGGCGATCAGGAATTTGGAAGTCGCATCAACGCGAAGAAGGGTTTGCTCTAGCCAGCGATTGGCAAAGCGCTCCATGGACTCCGCGAATCCCTTGCGGGTCGCCAGGACCTCCAGATAGTGGATGGCCATCGCATCGGGAAATTGGTGTCCGGCGAGCTTCAGCGCTTCGCCGAAGTTTTTGCCTGAGCTCACGCCGTAGTGAATCGCGTCGAGCCTTTCGCTGAGCCAAGGTGGAGCGCTCCTGTTGAGGATGGCTAAGGCATCCAGCTGGTTGATGCCGGTGCGCAACATCACCGACATGTTCAACAGGAAAATTGAGCCGTGCAGAACCTTGTACAGAGACCAAGGTGGGAACGACTCAACGCGAAGGCGCGCGACTTGCAGAACCCTGCTCACCTGTACCTGCCAGGTCGGGCTGTCAGGTTTGATCTTGAGCCCGCAAAATACGGGTAGCGTGGTTACAGCAATGGCGATCACCGCCAGCAGGCCGATCAGTATTGCCAAACCGTAATGGGTGACGAGGTTGGACAGGTGGTAAAGCAGCGCCGGAATACCTGTCCAGGATTCTGGGTCCGATCGCCTTGTCATTGAAGGGACCATCCATAGGGCGATCACATACAAGAGCGCCCACATCAGGCTCCAGGTCAGCGATGGAAGCGCAACTACTGATCGGACCAGCCGGCCAATGCGCTGGCGGATCTCGATGATCCGCACGCAATCACGAAACGCCTGCACCAGGTTCCCGGTTTCTTCTCCCGTCTCGATCAGTGACGCTTCATCGTAAGGAACGTGAGCCCTGCAGGAGTGCGCCAGGGACTTCCCCCCACGTACTGTCATTGCGATCTCGCCGCAGATTATCGATACCGGATGCAGCTCCTTGCCGTTGTTGCTGAAGGCTTTTTCAACCGTCTCCAGAGCAACCTCGATCGGGATCCCGTCCTCGAGCACGCCCATGAGGCTCTCGTAGAATTGGACGCGCTCCTTCTTCCCGAATTGCTTGGCATAGAAGGTCTCGACCCAACCTCGGGACGCCTCTTTCAAACCAGCTCGGAAGTCTTGGAGCGCATCAAACATGGGAGAGCTCGACTAACTGGCGGTCAAAATCGAGCGGACCAATAATGGTCTCTGCGTGCCGAGGATCGATACTTCCCATTTCGATCTTTGTAATGGCATGAGCGATCTTGGTAATGCCCCCCATCTCCTTAACCCAATGCCTACGCGCAGCGCTGGCACCTCTCTCTGAGAAGACACCCATGAACTGCATGTCGGTGAGCAACACCTCACCTACTACGGTTCGATCGACGACACCGAGATTTCTACAGCATGAGCAGCCTTCGCCGCGCAGATTGACCTGGTCGACGATCCTCAGTTTTTCAAGGCGAGAAAGTAGGCCGGGAGTGATCGTCCCGAGGTTCCTAGACAATGGAACGCGACATGAAGGGCAGAGAACTGGAAGCAGGGACTGGTTGATGATGCCGGTGGTGAGGGCAGGATCCGTCACCAGGTACTTGGGTACCCCCATGTCGATCAGGCGCTGAAGGGAAGCGACAGCGTTATTCGTGTGCAACGTCGACCAAACCTGGTGACCTGTCATCCCTCCGCTGTAAGCGGCCTGGGCCGACTCAACGTCCCGCAGTTCTCCGTACATCAAAATGTCAGGATCCAGGCGGACTGAGTTTTTGATGCCGTGATTCCAAGTCTCACCGCTACTCAATGGGGATTGATTGGCTTTTAGCGGATACTCGGGTGGATCCTCGAGAGTCAGAAGGTGCTTCGTACCCTGCGTCTCGTCGTGGAGTAAGTTCAGGTTCACCTGCAGCGATTTTGACTTTCCGGAGCCAGTCGGACCGGTGATCAAGTTCACCCCATACGGCAGACTCCGAAGGCGCGCGAACTGTTCGATTTGCGCCGGCAAGAAGCCCAAGTGTTCGAGCGTCATCTTTTTTTGATCGTCGTAAAGAAGCCGCATGACCATCAGCGGACCGTCCACGAGAGGGCGCGTAGCTACCCTGGCACCGAACAACCCAAGCTGTTGCACGAATTCCCGACCAACGCGCGCGTCTTGCGCGATCTGCGGTTGGTAGTGATCTTTGGTGACGTCACACATGCTGTTGTAGAGCGCTGAACACAGCTCCAGACCGACCAGGCTTGACTCCTGGCGTGCCTCCCAGAGCAGTCCATGTAGGCGGTAGAAGATCTTGGAAATGTCGTGGCCAACAACGATGTGTACGTCACTGGCCCCGCGTCGATGGGCATCACCCAGTATCTGCAGGGCATGGGCCTGACGGTCGGTATCGACTTGCGCGAGACCCACGCCGGCCTGGGCGGAGGTTTGGTAAAGCGCCTTGATGTCTGTCATCGAGCACGTCGAGATCGTGTAGTCGAACCCTGCGTGGTCGAGCTGATCCATGAAAGCCATCACCCAAGGATCAGTCTGGTGCTGGGTCGACACATGAAGTGTGCCGTCTTCGGTTAGCGCGCAGTAAAGACGCAACTCGGGCTTTACCTCGAATCTGCCCCCTGGGGCCGTCAAGACGGTACAGGCAGGGGAGAACAGAGCTGCTGTGCCGGCATCTGCCGACAGACTATCGGCAGGGTTTGGAGCTGTAAGGACGGTCACTGGGCGCTACCTCAGGGCTTGGTTTGGAACATGCCGGGCAAGGCGTTGGCTGGCTGGGTGAGCGCAGGGGGCTGGATGGCTACCGATGGGGCCTGGTCAGAAAACCCCAACGGGAATCGCTTGCCCTTACGCTCGAGCGTTACGCCGTCCAGGGTGATCTGAGCAACGCGGTAGCCACCAGGCAGCTCGCGGCCAATCAGGGCATCAACCTCGATACCGCTGCTGTAGAGCAGGGTCGCCTGCATCCTGCGAGCTGAACCCGTGACGGCCTTGACCACTGGGAGGTCTGACTTGGCGGCTGCTTTGCTTTCAGAGGGCAGGTACTGCATAGGCTGAGGCGCAGGGAAGGGATTACTCATCCCAGTGCTTACCGGTTGGACCGATGGCGTGGGTTCGCCCTTCATTTCTCGCTCGGCCTTGGCTCGTTCGGCCTTCGCCTTCAACAGAATCGTCTCGCTCTGTACCTTCCCCAGTTCGCCAATGCTGATGCCAGACAATTCCGAAGGGGTCGCAAAGGCATTCGTAGCGAACGCCGCGACGATCAAGAGGCCCACGGCGTTATTTCGCATACAGATCACCTGTCACAGTCCACATCAAATGGTTGGCCTGATACTCAGCCTTGATTTCGCGCAGCCTCAGCCCCTGGACGGGTGCGTCCGTGAGCGAGTCGTGCGGTAGCACACCCGTGCTGTACTTCAATTCAAACTGCCTCCACTCAGGGGGCGGAGGCGGTGGAGGAGCGGGTTGTCCTGGCAGGGCGGGCTCTTGGGGAACAGCAACAGGCACTTCAGTGAGCGTCGGTTCTTGAGAAAAACGATGAAGCGACGACGTCAAATTGGCAGTTGCTTCGGCTACGTTCAGCAGTGGCTCGTCACCTGCTGCAGGCAGAGATATCGCGTAAGGCAGCGTCGCGGAATTACCCTGGTTGAAGAATGCAGGGGGACCCGAAAAGACGCCGTTCGTGGCGGATATGAGGTCAGCTGCCGTGCTGTTGCCTGTGCGGTTGTAGGTGGTCAGAACCTGGGAGCCGTCGCACACAGCGTCGGCATAAAGCCAGCCATCGATGCTGGGGGGCAGCCAGTAAATGACCTTGCTGCAACCGTCCACAAAGTCTCCGACTGAGGGACGTTTTGCCCAAGGGTGCTCCAAGGCTTGTGCAGGCTGAGTGCTGCCACTCTCCCGCTCCAGCCTGGCGAGTTCTTCGAGCCGCTTCTGCTCGGCCGCCAAGCGTTTCTCCAGCTCAACCTGGTCCTGGTAGGCGCTCCACTGCGACCAACCGATCAGCCCTGCTGTAACAACGATGCCTGCGATTGCTAGCTGGGACAGCTCTGCTCTGGATAGCCCGAACACCAATGGGCGTAGTCGATACTCGCGCTTGAGCTTCGACGGCTGGAGCAGCTCATCGACATCGAGTGGTTTGCCCCCCATGTCGAATTCGGTGGGCAAATACCACTCTTCAAACTCAATCCCGCGGCTGCGCTGTTGCGCCACTCGCCGGCGGATTTCGACTTCCGAGCCAATGACGTCACAGCCAGGGATGATGCCGCCCTTGTAAACAGCGACAAGCGCGTATCGATCCTCGTCCGGGCTCACTCGCCACGCGGCGATCCAGGACTCACCGAGCTGGCCTGCCAGGGTCGAGGCCAGGGAGTACATCCCTTTGGTCACACCATCGGTACGAGCAACGAAGCCGGCCTGGATAATTCGCGGGTTACGTCGAATCGTGACGATATCGAGCTTGTTCTCCTTACCGAACTGGCGAGCTTCCTTCATGTGGCCAGTCACGCTGCCCAGCGGGTGCCATCGCAATCCGGTGACGAACGCTCGGCCTCGGTGGTGCAGAATCTGCACCCGAGAGATGCGTGGCGACTGAGTTTCAGTGCTCATTGTCGGCATCTCAAAGAACCTGGCAGACGCTGAGTGGCGGCCTGCAGTGGGTGCGGGAGGCAGGAGCGGTTCCGTTCAAGCTGAACTGATGGCTGCTGAGGGGGTAAGGAATGCTCCAGCTGCTGGACAGGCTGTCGGGTAGAACGATCGGCGTTACCAGAACGACCAGGGAACTGTGGGTGGTAGCGCGCTTGCGACCGCCGCCCAGGCCAAAGAAGCTTGCACTCCCTACACCACTCTTGTCGGCGTTTTCACTGTTCTCATCGAACCCGGTCAGGACGAGTGTTTCACCGCTCCGCAGGCGTACCTTGGGGGCAACGTTCTTGGTGTCATAGTCTGTGGTCTGGATCTTCGATTCATTGCTTTCGAAGTCCTTGAAGGTGGGCTTGCTGCTGATGCTCAGCGTGATCATCAGCAGCATGTTTTCTTTGTCCAGGAGCTTCGGCAGCAGCATCATGTTGAAGCCACTGGTGATGGTTGCCGGCGTCAGGGCAGTGCTTGAACCTACCGAGGCAGTGGTGGTGGTCGAGCTCGAGGCGACGTAGCTCTGAACGTTACCGATCTGGATGGGCGCGGGTTGCAAGTTGAGTGTAGTGACCGAAGGCGAGCGGACCTCCGACACCCGGCCTTGCTCCGACAGAGCTTGGAGGACGGCTTTCGAGCCAGCCCACGGCGAGCTGGACGTGTCCAGAATGCTACCGGTTGCAGAGATTGCCTCTGAGCTAATGCCGGCAACGGTGTTGCTGAGTCCAAAGCCCCATTTGCCTGATATCGACTTGTAGACGGCGCTCCAGTTGATGGCTGTCTGATCGCTGTCGGTAAAGTTCACCTCATAGACCTTGACGTTGAAAAGTACCTGCCGCGTGATACTGCGATTGGTGTCCTTGAGGTAGGCCGCGATACGGTTCAGTACGTCAGGGCGATCGCTGACGGTGAGCGAACCGGTGGAGCGGGAAAGCGACAGGCGCCCGGGCGGTTGTACGCTTAGCATTGCCCGCACATCGTTCTCGATGTCGGTCATCAACGATGTCTTATAGGTCGACTTGGTGCTCTGGTTGCTCCCAGACTCCCCTGTGGCGCCCGAAGAGCTGGACGAGCCGGTATCTCCGCTGCCTGTCGAGGTCAGCAGGCCGGACTTCACCGTACTCTCGATTTCCAGGACATCGCCGAAGGTCCACACATCGAAGGTGCGCGTGTCAAAGTAGGTGATCCGCACGCCTCGTAGTTCCTGGTCAAAGTGCCAGGACAGGCCGAGCTGAGAGGTCGCCTGGTTGAGCAGACCGGATACTTTCCCTGAGTACTTGAGGCCCGAAATCAAGCTGCTGGAGCCAATGCCGAGGTCGAAGGTGCTCGTATCACCATAGCCACCCATCACTGAGCTTGGCAGGAGGCCGGCCAAGCTATCGGGGTTTGCTACAGGAGGCTTTGGCTGGGCCGTTTTGTCCGACTTCCCAGACGACAGAATTGCCGGGTTGATTGCATCAGGTGCCACGATTACCGGCAGGCCTGTTTCCTTGGTGATGTACTGGGCCAGCTGCGAAATCGAGACAGCCCCTGCCGGGCGATACGCGATGTCGGCATCGAGCGCGAAGGGCAGCCCACGCTTGCTCACCAGCGGCTGCGTCGACACCCACGGCTTGTTGCTAAACACCACGGTTTCACGCGCCTGTTGAGGCTGCTGATTCTGGAGGTACTTGCTGTATTGCCCTGCGGTTCGCCCTTCGTATTCCGAGCGATCAAATGACTCGTTCACACGCTGCAGCGCGCAGCTGCTCAACATCGCCAACGCGAACGGGGTCAATGCCCAGCGGGCCCAAGCAAACTTGTTCATTTCCTTTTCCTCTCAGCGACGTACAAGACGCTCTGGGAGCCTTCGCTACCGTCGACGACGAAGGATCGCGGGGCATTGTCGTAGAGCGGGAACAACTGCTTGATGGCTTCCTGGAACGAGCCTTCAAAGTGCAGCGGTGCCTCGATCGGATAGTTGAGGTCTTCCTGGGCCCAGATCACGCGCCACCGGGCTTTCTTGGCCCATTCCTCAACGCTATCGCGCAGGGTTGATCCAACTTCGGCCGTCCATATCTGGGACAGCGGCCGAGATGGTGGAGCGGGTTTGACCTCGATGGCCGAGGCCGCCACTGCCGTACTGGGGACGGCAACCGTTGGCTTGGATGCTGTCTGTTTGTTCGGCACTGTCGGTGCAGGGGACGCAGGCGTCGAAGGTTTAGCCGAGGTGGTTACCGTCGCAGCTGTGATAGAGCCATCCTTGGCGGGTGCCACTGGGGGGAGCACGGGGGGCACTGGCGCTGGGACTGCGACAGTGGGAGTGATCGTGGTGATGGGGGTAGGAGCAGGTACAGCGGCGACGACAACGCCTGGCGTCGAAGTTGTGACGGAGGAACTGGTGGCAGGAGACTGCGTTTTGTTGGCGTAGAGCTGGACTGCCGGCGTCGATGGGGTTGGCAATTGGTAACCGGGGCGCAGCACGAAGCACACCTGACGGTTCACCTCATCGACTTTCACCTGCCAGGCCGGGCCCGCGAGGACCTGCAGGGTGTTTCGCAGAGTCATTGGGCCGAGCTTGTACTGGGCTGCTGGCAGAGGTCGGGTGTACAGGATGTTGACGTGCTGCGAGCTGGGCGGGCAGAGGGCGTAACCTGACCGGTCGACCACGTAGAGCATGGCGTCCCGAACGCTGGGGTTCATGCTCGATGGGATGGTCACGTCGATGATCTGTGCCATCAGGTCGCGCTGGCTCGCGTCGGGTTGGGTGCTCACCAAGGTGTAGCGGCCATACCGAACGACCGGTTCCTTCTCCGGACTTGCTCCGTTCGGGTAGATGTCCGGAGACAGCCATTCGGGATTACGGCTGCTATCGAACGCCGGCTTCGGCGGCTGCTCAGCCTTCTGAATCGCACAACCAGCAACGAGTGCGGCGAGCGAGAGAGTGGTCAACTGCCTGATCATGAGGCCCCCTGTAGTCATTGAGGGCACGGTGACAGCCAGCAGATTCTCATGCAGCAGGAAATCAATATCACACAGAGTTAGAATTTCCGGCGCGCTTGATGGAACGCAAGTGAGTAGCCGCTTGGGGCGCCGAGGTTGGCCTGACCTCGGACTGGAAAAGATCAACGGAGGTGATAATGCTCGACAGTCGAATTGCCGCTTTCGAACACCTGATGGACTGGGCGAACACTCTCAGCGCTGAACACAATCGGCGCGGCCTGGAAGACCTCATAAAAATTGTGCTCAGGCCCGTTCAGGCCATCCACTTACGGGACGCACTGCTTCGACCTCGGCATGCGGGCCCTCAGTCGCTGCACTGGATGAGCTCACTTGGTGGGCTGTGGGATGGGCACGCCGAGAACGGCACTTGGGCTGCATTTCTGCTGAAGAATTGCCGTCGGCCAGTGGATCAGAGCTCAAGTATCCGGTTGGCCAGTGACATGGTAATCCCTACTCTGTGGTCGGAAAGCAGCATACTCAATAGCCTCGGCATGATCGGGGAGGGACGTGAGCTCGGCGCGTTCGTGCAGGATCCAAACCATAGCGTGACCCTGATGCAGCCGTTGAACATAGCTTGGGTCAACGGTGGTAACCATTCGATCGCCCAAGGCATTCTGGGCGGGGAAGGGGTGCTCGTACCCGATGATGTTTATGACGTTACCGAGATCATCAGGGGAGTGCGTTTTGATGGCGAATGCTGGGTCTGTCGGAAGACCGGCGACAAATATGGTTCACCAATCTACGTTGAGTTTGGATGGGCCTGGGAGATCGCACGCTTGCTGGTCGATCTCCCACGCGGATCTACTGGCTGATGGTCGCGGCGAGCATAGCCTTGGCCAAGGCGTCCTGCTGCTCTTCCGGCTCGATAAGCTCCAAGCTGACTTGGCGCTTCGCTAAGAGCATCTGCCAGAGCTGCTGATCGATGCTGTTCTCCACGAGGGGGATCTTCACGATCACCGTCCTGAGCTGACCATTCCGGTACGCCCGGTCCTCGGCCTGATCCTGTTGTCCGGGTGTCCAGGGCAGGCCCAGGAAGAAGACATAGTTGGCGGCCGTGAGGTTGTTGCCGGTACCGGCGGCTTGTGTGGTGCAGATGAAAGCCCGGCAGTCGGGGTCGCCCTGGAACTTGTCGATCGCCCTCTGGCGCTTGGTGAGTGAGTCACTGCCGACCAGGGTGACGTTCCCGATACCGGCTGCATCGCACAGCTCCTTGAGGCGCGCGACGGTGGGTTTGAACTCGCAGAACAGGATGACCTTGTCTTCGGGGTCCAGCTCGCCCAGCAGGTCCATAGCGACTCTGACCTTCACCTGTTCCAGGTAATGGCGAAGCGCGCCGAGCCTGGCAAAGATGGGCCTGTCCTCGAGGCGAATGCTGTCGTACTTCTTCCGCTCCTCCACCCCCATCGCCACGGGCAGCAACTGGCGGTGCTTACCCTTGAGCCCGGGCAGAACGTCTTTGCGCCGGCGAAGCATCCAGTCGCCCAGTTCTGCCCGGAGGTTTTGCCGGAACTCTGGGCTGCCGGCGAAGCGTTCGCAGAAATCGCTGAGGGGCAACTGGCCGACCGGGTGCCCCGATAGACGTAGCAGGGTGTGCAGCTCCGTCTCACGATTGAGGACAGGCGTGCCTGTCAGCAGATAGCGATTCGGCACCTTGGCTGCGATATCGAAGCCATGGCGTGTACGCTCGGCAGTGGGCTCCTTCAGCTGGTGCGCCTCGTCGACCACTAGAACGTGGTAATGCTCAGCCAGCAGCACGTAATCGCCGAGACGCTCGTAGTTGATCAGCATCCATTGGACCAGCGGGTCGTGCTTCTGCACAGCGACTGTCGCGTCGGGGTAGACCGCCAAGATTTCGCGCTGCCAGTTGATCAGCAACGAGGAAAGGGTCACCACCAGGATCGGGCGACCGGCTGCACTGATATGCGCCGCGATGATGGCCTGGCGCGTCTTGCCGAGGCCCATATCATCAGCCAGCAGTGCGCTGGTGCGCTGGAGCAGGTGAGCGATGCCAGCAGGCTGGTGATCGAGCAGGGAATAGCCGACCAGGGCCTGGGCGATCATGGCATCTGAGAATTTGGTGCGTTCGATCGGCGAGACGGCAGCGAGGTAGATGTCGTTGGAGCTCTCCTCACCGCTGGCGGCTGTCGAGGGTTCCTGAGGAGCACCGCCCAGGCTGATGCGCGGAATGTCTGCTGCTGGAGTAACAGAGCCATCGCCCAGGAGCTCCTGTACAACGTCCAGGATCTCGAACTGATCCTCTACAAGACCGAGCTCCAGAACCAGGTTGCTGCGCAGGATCTCGGCGGTGGCGTTGACTCGCCACGAGCTGGATTTGCCCAGGAACACTCCCCGCATCCGGCGGGCCACTGCAACGACTCCAGGATGATAATCTCCGGACAGCAGCACACCGCCGTCGGCTAGCGGAGCAATTCGCAGCAGCATTCCGGAGATGAAAGCGTCTCGGCGTGGGTTGGCCAGTGCGCTCTCGATCTTCTGGCGGAATGCCTGCCATGATTCAGTGACCTTGCCACCGGCCAGCTCGATCAGCTGGTGGTACACCAGGTCCAGCTCGTCGATGAACTTGGCCTTGGGCACGCGCCAATAACGGCAGAGCGGGTGATCGCCGCGGCGAATGAAGAACCCGCTACGTGCGAACATGACCTTGTTTGCGCCCTCAATGTAGGGCATGAGGATGCCCATGTCGTAGCCGTCGAACACGGCGGCTTCGAGCAACACTGGCTGGCTGTTGAGGAGGCGTGGTCGTTTCAATTGGCGTCCGCGCTCTTGGGCTTCATCGGCACCGTTTGGTCGAGGTGGTAGGCCGCGACCCAACGGGTTAAGAGCACTGAGCCGTGGAGTGATCCTCCCTGGCCACTGATTACATACGCAGCTGGTTCTGCGCCCTTCGGCACACGTCTGCGTTCCTGCTTCCAGTACCCGGCGGTCTTGATGTCGTCAGGTTGTAGCGGCCAGCATGACTCACCTGGCCGGGACTCATAATGGGGGATCTTCGGATTGTTCGCCTGCTCGGCCTTCAGCCGATCAATGACTTTCTTGGAACGAGCCACAAGCACCTCCGGGAGGATGAGTAGTCAACACGTCATCATTCAAGGTGCGCCTGCCCGCACCCGTAAGAGCGAGCAGATTGGCAGCTGGGGGAGAGCGGCTACAGGAGAAATGGATTACCGCCCCCGAAGCATTTCGGCTACATGCCCCTGGGCTTGGACATATCCGGCTTGCCGCTCACCGAGGGGTAGCTCACACGGCAGTTGTTCACCTTGTACCCGGTGCATCCCCAGAAGTCGTAACCCCCATCACCGCGCTTCTGGCGGCGCGCCAGTGGCATCCCGCACTTGCCGCAGGAATGGCCGCCCTGGGTGCCTGATGAAGCTTCAGGCGAACGCGCCTTCATCGCCACTGTGGGCGCCTGGCGGAGGGCTGCGAGCTCCGACTGGAGATGCTGAAAGAACTTGGCGACCACCGACCCGTACTGCTCCTCCCCGCGTGCGATTCGGTCCAGGTCCTTCTCCAGCGTGCTGGTGAACGCCAGTTCGACGAAGCTGAAGCGGCCCTCCAACTGGTCGATGGTGCTCACCCCCAACGGGCCTGGGACCAATTTGCGCTTCTCCTCAACGACCAGGCCTTTTCCGGTGATGTTCTTGATGATCGATGCAAACGTGCTGGGGCGTCCTATCCCAAGTCGCTCTAGCTCCTTGATCAGGCTTGCCTTGGTGAAGCGTGCCGGCGCCTTCGTCTTCTGGTTGAGCACCTCACCCTGAAGCACGCTGAGGATCTGTTTGGGTTCGAGCACCGGCACCGGATTCTTGGGGATGTCGGTCGACTCTTCATCCGTCTCGTCCTTCTGCAAAAGCTTCATCCAGCCGAGATAGGCGACAGTGCTGCCAGTCGCGGCGAAGCGCAGAGGCCTCTGATCCGGCCCCCTGGCCAGCAGTTTGGCTATGCGCACGTCGTAGATGGCGTCTGCGAGCTGGCTGGCCAGCGCCCTGATCCGGATGAGCTTGTACAGCGCTTGCTCTTCAGCAGACTCGCCTGCGACTTCATCCTCCCACGCGGTTGGCGCAATTGCGGGGTGACCTTCCTGGGCGCTATCCGCAGCCTTGAACGTCCGGCGCTCGTCAACAACGTCGAGGCCTTGCCTGCGAGCCACTGCCTGGATATCTGGCATGGCTTCATCGGCCAAGTTGGGGTTATCCGTCCGGTGATAGGTGATCACGCCCTGCTCGTACAGGCGCTGCGCGACCTGCATGGTTTTGTCCGGGTCCCATTTCAGCGCTACGCTGGCCGCCTGCTGCAGGGTGGATGAAATGAACGGTGGGGGTGGCGGGCGCCGCTTCTTGCCGTCTTCACATGACTCGACAATTACCGCGCGCGTTGCGGCAACCCTTGCCGCGAGTGTGCCGTCCTGAATATAGGGGTTTTCTTTGCTCGCGAAGTCGGGGATCGGTTGCCATACGGCAGTCCAGTCCATACCGGTGGTTTCGTCCTTGAAGGTCAGCTCTACCCCGAAGTGGTGGACCACCTTGAAGTTCCTGATTTCACGCTCGCGCAACACCACCAGGTAGAGGGCAGGTGACTGAACTCGACCAGCGGAGGTAGGTTGGCCCAGGACTCTGCGAAGCTCCTGCGTGACCAGGTAGCCCACCAGGCGGTCCAGCACTCGCCGGCACTCTTGTGAGGCAACGAGTTGCCCATCGATTCTCCGTGCATTGGCCAGGCCCTCCCGTACTCTGGCTTGGGTGATCTCATTGAACGTGACTCGCTTGTACTCGCGGATCCCCAGCGCCTGCTGTATGTGCCAGGCGATACTTTCTCCCTCCCGGTCCGGGTCGGTGGCGATGTACACCTCCGTGGCGTCCTTGAGCGCTTTGCGAATGGTGCTGACGTTGCGGGCACTCTTGGGCAGGATCTCGTAGACCGGGCGAAGGGTTTTCAAGACGCCGGTTGTGATCATCGTGTCGTCCTGACCCGATTGGGGGAGATCACGGATATGGCCACCAGATGCCACCACCACCCAGTGCTCGCCAGGGCGGATCTTTTTCATCATGGGCCCAAGCTTCTTCAGCTTGCCCGGTGCCTCGATGATCATGAGTTTCATAGGGTGCCCCTGCACAGATAAATCAGGGAGCACTCTTGCCGCCGACCGGGGACGGCACAACGTGAAATGGTCAACTGGAAGAGAGGGAATTCGGTACGGCTCAGGCCCACGGAGGAAGGGTCAAAAATTGAGGGTGAGCTGCTGGGCGCGCTTGTACCCTTTCAGCCAGGAGGCCAGCATGGCAGGGTGCTTGTAGGGGCAGGCATATATGGGCAGCCCTTTCTCGGCGGCTTCAACCCCTGCAGCCTCCACCGCAGGATGGGGGTTATTGAACTGGCGCCTGTCCGCTTTTCGCTCCTGGGCATCTTCGTTCTGCATCGATTGTTCCTCATCAACGCCCTGTTCACGCCGGGCGAGTCACGCCTCAAACGACCTGGCCACCAGCAACTCCCCGACAAGGGCGTTTTTTACGACCCTGTGCCTCACTTCGATACAAGTTAGCAGCCGTAGAGCGGAGATGCCTTCAGGAAATGGTAATTTGCCAGCGCTGTCATTTCAAATGTGCCCCTGACCTGGGCAAGCGCTGCTTGCAGCGCCCCTTGGGCTACGAGTTCGCGTCCTCGTCGTAGGAGCTTCACGAGCTGCGGCCGCAACAGAAGGTCCTTGTCGCCAGAAATGCGAGGCACCAGACGGCAGGTCCAGAGGACGGGGCTGCGACGATCCGTCCTTGTCTCCGGAAACTTCACGAGTGGCGCGCCTGAAAATAGCTGTCACGCCAATGCCCGTGTACCACAGCTAGTGGGGAATCATGCTTGAGCGGTAGAGTGCCGACCATGCCAGCAGCGTCGCGCTGGGGTCATCCAGTGCGGCACGAACCATCACCTCAGCGTGTTGACCTGTGATGTCGCAAACTGCCTGCCCAAGTCGAAGGAGCTCAGCTTTCACTCCTGCATTCCAGGCCTTGGTCGCAAACTCATACTCCTCGCCCTGCCCATACTCAAAGGTGGCATTGAACCGGAGGCGAAGCATTTCGATGGCCTCCACTTCGGCCTCCGGCAGCATGATGGATTCGCCGTCGCAAAAGATCTGGCGGACGCCATTGAGAGCTCGAACCGCATCCATGTAGCGCGAGGCGTCTACAGTCGCTTTGACGGATGGATATTCCGGGTAGTCGTGGTGCATGGGGCGATACCTCGAAGCGGAATGAGGTGGCGACGATCCGTCCTTGCCCCCAGTGACTTCACGAGAGGCGCCTGAAAAATCGCCTGCCAGGCTGTGGCTAGAATGCCGTGGAGATGCCCCATCGAAGGGAGGGGAAACTCGAAGTGACGTCCTTGTCACCAGGAGCTTCGCGATGTGGCGCGCCAAATTAAGGGGGGGCTAGAACGGTTGTACATACAAAAAACTGTCAACAATGACAAAAAATCATTTTAGGTCAGGATGTTAGGAATCGTGATCGTGATCGCATTCAGAAATCCGTTAACTTCACATGATTTTAGGCAAGGGTTGTTTACATTTCCCTGGTGCAGCAGGTTGCTCCTTAGCCCCACCCTGGGGACTGGCTGTCCACCAGGTAAGCTCGTAGCGACTTGGAGATATAATTCAGCATTCCGGGTCAAATTCATTGACGTAGCTAACCTTAGCGTGCAAACGACCAAGCAGATTTACCAGCACATCCACCTCATCCGCCGAGAGGTCACTTAGCAACCTTCTCTCACGCTCAAGCGCGACGACTAGAACGCGATTGTGGAGTTCCTGGCCACTTTCCGTAAGACTCACGGTGTATCGCCGTGCATCTTCAGTGTCGACCTCAGAGCAGACGTAACCTGCTTTTTCTAGCGACTGTAACGACCGGCTAACCGCGCTCTTATCCAGCCCGATAACTTGGCTGATGCGATTAGCTGTGATGTGATTTTCAACCGCAAGCATGGAAAGCATGCGCCACTCCACCACGCCAATCCCAAAATGCTTGCGATAACAGTGGGATGCACCCGTCGCCAGCTTATTGGCCAGGAAAGTCAGCAGGCCAGGGACGTAACGCGACAAATTGAGATGCGTCGATTCAGGCATAACTGCGCAATCCTTGAGAACGTTTTCATTCATGGCGATTAGTTGACACCGCAACCAAATGCGGTAAGGATAACCTCAATCTTGGCCTTCGGCAGCATGCCATGGCGAAAGAAACCTCACAAAAAAAATTACCAGGGGTAAGTCATGATTGACGTCACATTTGCCGCCCTTTCCGATTCCTATAGTCAGCCTACGCTTCGCATCATTTGAAGCTCTCGGCAGCCTAGATTCCCCTTCCTCTTGAAAAAGCCGCTTCGATGCGGACGGCCAAGCTGCGCCTTCATCTCGGCCTAGTCGGCGGAATATCAAGGGACAGGGAGCGTTTAAGCCGCGCAATTCTGCGCGCATGTAGAGGAGGTTGTATGTCCGGAAACAGAGGTGTTGTGTACTTGGGAGCAGGAAAGGTCGAGGTTCAAAAAATCGACTATCCCAAAATGCAGGACCCACGCGGCAAGAAGATCGAGCACGGCGTGATTCTCAAGGTGGTCTCCACCAACATCTGTGGCTCTGACCAGCACATGGTCAGGGGCCGCACCACTGCCCAGGTCGGCCTGGTCCTGGGCCACGAAATTACCGGTGAGATCGTCGAGAAAGGGAGCGACGTCGAGCGCATGCAGATCGGCGACCTGGTGTCGGTACCGTTCAACGTCGCCTGCGGCCGCTGCCGCTCCTGCAAAGAGATGCATACAGGTGTGTGCCTTACCGTCAACCCGGCTCGCGCTGGTGGTGCCTACGGCTACGTCGACATGGGCGACTGGACCGGTGGCCAGGCCGAGTACGTGCTGGTGCCATACGCCGACTTCAACCTGCTGAAACTGCCCGAACGCGACAAGGCCATGGAAAAGATCCGTGACCTGACCTGCCTGTCCGACATTCTGCCTACCGGCTACCACGGCGCTGTGACTGCTGGCGTAGGCCCAGGCAGCACCGTCTACGTCGCGGGCGCCGGCCCGGTCGGCCTTGCTGCCGCTGCCTCGGCCCGCCTGCTGGGGGCTGCCTGCGTGATCGTCGGCGACCTTAACCCGGCCCGCTTGGCCCATGCCAAAGCCCAGGGCTTCGAGGTGGTCGACCTGTCCAAGGACACCCCGCTGCACGAGCAGATCGTCGATATTCTTGGGGAGCCGGAAGTGGACTGCGCGGTCGACGCCGTTGGCTTTGAGGCTCGTGGACATGGCCACGAAGGTGCCAAGCACGAAGCGCCGGCTACTGTGCTGAACTCGCTGATGCAGGTGACTCGCGTTGCCGGCAACATCGGTATCCCAGGGTTGTACGTGACTGAAGACCCAGGCGCGGTCGATGCTGCCGCCAAGATCGGTGCACTGAGCATCCGCTTCGGTTTGGGCTGGGCGAAGTCGCACAGCTTCCACACTGGCCAGACTCCAACCATGAAGTACAACCGCCAGTTGATGCAGGCCATCATGTGGGATCGCATCAACATCGCCGACGTGGTCGGTGTTCAGGTAATTAGCCTGGACCAGGCGCCTGAAGGCTACGGCGAGTTCGATGCAGGAGTACCCAAGAAGTTTGTAATCGATCCGCACAAGACGTTTAGCGCCTGAACATCTACCGAGACGGGGCAATCGCCCTGTCTCACCTCTTGCGTTGCTACCAATAAAGAAAACAAGAAGGTAAATCGCCATGCTCTTAGTACAAAACCGGGAAAATCCCGCGCCTTCGGCTGCCCAAAGATCAGCCTTCCTCGTGACTCAGCCTAACGGGGGAATCTCTCATGGATAATTCCATCGGGAAGTTGATGGATGAGAAACCCATGGTCAGTTTTCAGTGGGGCGTGATCTCGCTCTGCTTTCTCATCAACATGTTGGACGGGTTCGACGTTCTGGTAATGGCGTTCACTGCAGCGTCCGTTTCGGCAGATTGGGGGCTAACGGGGACCCAGCTGGGTTACCTCTTGAGCGCCGGCCTGGTCGGTATGGCGGTCGGTTCCCTTTTCATTGCGCCGTGGGCAGACCGGTATGGTCGACGCCCGCTGATCCTCGTTTGTGTGGCGATTGCCGGTTTCGGAATGTTGCTGTCTTCGTGGGCAACTTCACCTGAAATGCTGGGTGCACTTCGGTTGGTTACTGGCCTGGGAATTGGGGGGATCCTCGCCAGCAGCTATGTGATCGCAGGCGAGTACGCGAACAAGAAATGGCGCAGCATGGCTATCAGCTTGCAGACCACTGCTTACGCTTTGGGGGCAACCGTCGGTGGCATATTCGCGGCGCAAATCATCCCAGAGACAGGATGGCGATCAGTATTCTTCTACGGCGGAATTGCAACTCTCGTGACCCTGCCCGTGCTTGCTTTGTGGCTGCCGGAGTCGTTGGCATTTCTGATTTCGAGGCAGCCTAGAAAGGCGCTTGATCATATCAACACCTTGCTTGATCGAATTCATATTTCCCCGCTTCACGAACTCCCAGCTTTCCAGCGGTCCCACAATCCATCGATGAAACGCTCTTTCATTGAGCTCTTCTCCCCAAGCCTACTGCGCTCCACCTTGCTAGTGTGGGCAGCCTTCTTCTTAGTGATGTTCGGGTTTTACTTTGTGATGAGCTGGACCCCCCGCTTGCTGGTAGCTGCTGGATTGTCCAATCAACAAGGAATAACAGGTGGCGTTCTGCTGAACGTCGGCGGGATCATTGGAACCTCGCTGGTCGGCCTGCTCGCTGCCCGCATTCGGTTGTCACGGGTGTTGATGGGCTATCTGATAATCAACGCGCTACTGATGGCTGTGTTCGTAAGGTCAACGGCAAACCTACATGTTGCCTTTGCTGTAGTGGTTGCGATTGGCGTGTTCGTCAACGGCTGCGTCGCGGGTCTCTACTCACTGACTCCCTCTATCTACGATCCCTCTCAGAGAGTGACAGGGTTGGGGTGGGGGATAGGGATCGGACGTAGTGGCGCAATCCTGTCTCCACTGGTGGCCGGGCGGTTAATAGATGCACAGTGGCAACCCTCCGAACTGTACATGTTCTTCGCCTTGTCATTCGTCCTGGCTGCCATCGTCATTGGATTAATGAAAACCCAGCGGCGCTCCCAAGCTGCTCTTTCAAGTACCTAATCAACGCCAACAAAAACTACAAAAAAGGGCTCGAACATGTCCGACCAAATCAAATGCCCATGGCTCTTTAGCTTGGGCATCGCGGGAGCTATTGCCTCGAATCCGGCAATGGCCGATTTAACTGACGGAGCAAGTGTGACAGTGACTGCTCGGAATTTTTACCTTGACCGTGATTACAAGGGTGAATCTCCTCAATCAGCTGCTCGCGAGTGGGCCCAAGGCTTCATCCTTCGAGCAAACTCAGGTTTCACGGAGGGTCCAGTCGGATTTGGCCTGGATCTGACTGGCATGATCGGCGTAAAGCTTGACTCATCGCCGGACAGAACAGGCACGCAGTTGCTCGCCTACGACCCACAAGATCGCGAAGCGCGAGACGAATATTCAGAGATGGGCGTGGCTTTGAAGGCGAAAGTCTCGGAGACAAAACTGGCTGTGGGCACGCATTTTCCGAGCCTTCCGGTCATCACCGCGAGCCCAGCTCGACTTCTCCCACAGTCGTTCTTGGGGGCATACCTTACTTCCCAGGACATCAGTCAACTGAGTCTGCACGCTGGCCGTATGACTCGAATCAACCTGCGCGACTCGACAGACAATCAACCCATCGCAATTGCATCACCCAACGGTCGATTCCGCCCAGGAGCTAGCTCTGAGCGATTCGATTTCATCGGTGGGGACTACAAATGGTCGGATGCTCTGACCCTGCGCTACTACCATGCTCGACTTGAGGACATTTACGAGCAGGATTTTGCCGGCGCAATTCATTACCTGCCGCTAGGTCCAGGCAAGCTGAAAAGCGATTTCCGGGTATTCGATAGCCGTGACAATGGCAGGGCTGAAGCGGGCAATGTCGATAACCTCAACGCAGGCCTCATGCTTACCTACCAAGTGGGAGGGCACTCGCTAGGCATGGGCTATATGTACCAAACCGGGGACACCGCCATGGCGTACATAGCGGGTGGCGAACCTGCTGTTCTCAGCGATGGTGCGATGAGCTCAGATTTCGTCAACCCGAAAGAGCGCACGGCGGTTGCTCGCTATGACTTCAACTTTGTGGCGTTGGGCATTCCTGGACTGACTGCCATGGCGCGCTACATGCGCGGTACGAATATAGATCTCCCAAAGCTCGGGGGCAGCAATCTCACGGAATCCAGCAAGGACCTTGAGCTTGCATACGTTGTGCAGTCGGGCCCAGCAGCGGGCTTGGCGATTCGATTACGGCATGCTTTCTACCGAAACGATCACGAACCAACCGCCACGTTCCGCAGTGACAACGAGACCCGAATCAACCTCGACTACACCCTGAAGGTCTGGTGAACGGAACCAACAGCAAAGCTTCATGAGCCTAACATACTGATTTTGATGGAAAATTATGTTCTTACGATGAGGCCGCTCAGAGGTTACAGCTATATGACTGCCTCAGCTGAGAAGAAAATGATCACTGGAATTGGTTGACACCGCAACCAATTCAAGTGATTCTAAGCTCAGCCGAAGTGCAAAGTGATGGTCGCCTCGATGCAGACCACCTCCATACAAAAATAACCGAGTAAGGTGCCACCATGACCCGCCTTAATTATGCCTGCCTGTCCCCTCCTAGCATGATCTCTCCAAACTCTCGACGCGACTGAGTTCCTATCCACTCATAGTTGCATGCGCGTAAAAAATTTGTAGGCCACTTTTTGAGTGGAGGGAGAAGTCATGTTGAAAGTTCAGGTTTTCCGAAAGAAAGTTGAAGCGACCGATATTCTCAGCTTTGAATTACGGGCGGTCGGCACTGAAGAGCTTCCTGCGTTTAGCGCAGGTGCTCATATCGATGTCCATATGCCAAATGGCATTGTTCGCCAATACTCACTGTGCAACTCCCCAGCTGAGCGTCACCGCTACGTCATCGGTGTTTTGAAAGATCCAGCTTCACGCGGCGGGTCGATTTCGATGCATAGCGAAATCGATGTAGGTGGGCTTATTTCAATTAGTGAACCGCGAAATCTTTTCCCGCTTGATGATGGCGGCGACAAGCATTTGCTATTTGCTGGTGGTATTGGCATCACGCCGATCCTGGCAATGGCACATGCGCTGCATGAGCGGGGAGCTAATTTCGAGCTTCACTACTGCTACAGGACCTCCGATCGGGCGGCGTTCGTCGATTATCTCAAAGCCTCTGACTTCAAGGATCGTGTCTATCTGCACGACGACAGTGGTGCCGAGGAACAGCGGATCAGCGCCCATGATTTGCTTGGGCTTCCGCAACCCGGCTCGCACCTCTATGTGTGCGGTCCCGGTGGTTTTATGAATTACATCTTGGAAACCGCTGCGGAACACCGCTGGCCGGAGTCTCAGGTTCACAGGGAGTTCTTCGCCGCCGCCCCAGTGAGCCACGAGGGCGACCAACCATTCGAAGTTGAACTTGCGAAATCAGGGCAAGTGATCCAAATCCCTGCTGACCGCACCGTGTTCGAGGTGCTTGACGACTGTGGCATCGAAATCCCCAGTTCTTGTGAACAAGGTGTCTGTGGCTCTTGTATCACACGAGTTCTGAAGGGTACCCCCGATCATCGTGATCAGTTCATGACCGCAGCTGAGCATGCCGCTAACGACCAATTTACACCTTGCTGCTCCCGCTCGAAATCGCCACGCCTGGTTCTCGATTTGTGAGTTCCGATAATAAAAACCTGATCGATGGAGGATGCCATGAGCACTTCTGCTGCTGAACAACTCGCCTATGAGGTTGCGCCAACGCCTAAAGCCACAGCCTTTCCACTAAACCAGTGGTATGTCGCTGCGCTGAGCTGGGAGCTCAAGGACAAACCTGTAGGGCGTACATTGCTCAACAAGCCTGTTGTCCTGTTCCGCATGGGCGATGGCCAAGTCGCTGCCTTGGAAGACCGCTGCTGTCATCGAGCGCTGCCTCTGTCTAACGGGACGTTGGAAGAAGCCGGGGTTCGCTGTGGGTATCACGGTTTGCTGTTCAACCAAGCCGGCAAATGCGTTGAGATCCCTGGCCAGGACAAGATCCCAAGTAAGGCAAAAGTACCCGCTTACCATGTGCGTGAGCGTGATCAGATCGTGTGGATCTGGTTTGGAGCTGACGCAGCATCCGAGCCTGATTGCGAGCCACCAGCATACGAGGTCCACAGTAGCGGAAAGTATGTTTTTGATGGTTCCGTCTACCACTACGACGCGCCGTATCAGCTCATTCACGACAACCTGATGGACCTGAGCCATCTGGGTTATGTGCACTTGAAAACTATTGGCGGGAATGCGCGGATTCACATGAACGCCGAGATGAAGGTTGAAAGTGAAGGTGACATGGTCCGGGTTGTACGCTACATGCCTGACTCAGTCCCACCGCCCACTTACACTGCCGCTTTCCCTTTCAAGGGCAATGTCGATCGTTGGCAGGAAATTGAATTTCATGTATCGCATCTCCGAATCTGGACCGGCGCGGTCGATGTCGGAACTGACTCGATGGATGATCCGGAGCGTGGCGGGTTCCATATGCGTGGCTTCCACGGAGTAACGCCAGAGACGGATACCACAAGCCATTATTTCTGGACGATGGCAACTAACCCAGTGAGTGATCCTGAGCTCATCAAGGCCAAAGTGATTGAACAAACAGTCCTGACCTTCGATGAAGACAAAGAAGTCATTGAAGCGCAGTACCAGAACATGCGTCGCTTCGGTGAAAAACCCATGATCGATATTCATGTTGATGTTGGAGCGAACCGCGCTCGACGAATCATCGACCAGCTCAAGCTCCAATAGCTTTATTGATGTATTCCCCGGTCATGCCCTAAGCATTGCCGTGGAGCCGACGTCCTTGCGTGCTAAATAAAAATAAGAGGTACACATGAGTAATCTGTCCCGTTACAGCCTGTCGTTTAAGAGAACGGCCGCGACACTCTGCGCTTCGGTGTTAACTGCCTACGGTTCAATGGCACACGCTGCAGATGAATCTAACTGGTGGCTGCGAATCGGCCCTGGCTACATTCAGTTCGACGAGGACGTCACATTGAAGGCATTCGGCAACACCATTCCAGGTGCCGGTGCCGACATGAAGAATAACGCTGCACTCATCGGTGAGTTGGGCTACCGCTTCGCGCCGAACTGGTCTGTCGCGTTGACGTTGGGCAACCCTCCGAAGACTAAGCTGACTGGTAAGGGCACAGCTGACGGACTAGGGACGTTGGGTAAAGCGAAATACGGGCCCGCCGGTATTTCGTTGCAGTACCAGTTCAACGAGAAAGGCGCCTTCCGCCCGTATCTGGGCGCTGGCCTGAGCTACCTGAAAATATTCAGCTCTGAGGACGGTGCTGTCCAGGATCTGGAAATCGACGATACCTGGGGTCCGTACTTCCAAGCCGGTGCCGAATACTGGTTTGGCGAGGGCTACGGCGTCTTCCTGGACGTGAAGAAGCTGTATTTGGAGACCGATGCGAAGGGCAACCTCGGTGGCGCGCCCGCAAAGGCTGAAGTCACTCTCGACCCGCTGGTCTTCCAGACGGGCTTGGTCTTCAAATTCTAAGTCACCTGCTATAGACGCGGAGCTTTTTCCGCGTCATGGAGGACATCATGCAAGGCACCAACGCAGCGGTTAGCGACAACCGCGGATACAAATGGATAGCCAGGGAAATAGAGCGGCTGGACCCTGAAAAGGACTTTGCCGAAATCTGGCGGCTGTCCACAACGTACTATGTGAACGACTTTGTGATGAACCTGGTTTACACGCTGGGCATCCCTGCTTTTACCCAACCGCCGGCGGGCAGCGTCGTGATGGGAGTAACGACAGAAAAAGCCATCAAAAAACCGCAGAAGCGTACCGACGACACCTTGCAGCATTTTTGGACCTGGTTCGAATACGGGCCGGATGATCCGAGGATGCAAGCTTCATTGGCGCATGTGAATCGCGGGCATGCAGCACTTGCCAAGCGTTCCCCTGGTACATTCCCGGCTCGCGATGTGATCTATACCACAGCCTGGATCGGGGCCAACCTGCACCGCTTGCGCCTGAGCGTCGGTCTTCCGGGTTTTACCAAAAATCAGCAAATCGCTTCGCAGCGCTACTGGGCCGCTATCTGCCGGCAATTCTGGAGTGAAGACGGTTTAGTCACTGAGTATCCGGAAAGCTTCGAGGCCATGCTGCAGTACATCGAGGATTACGAAGCCCAGCCATGGGAACAGGTTGAATCCGGGCGAGTGCTGACCGAGGCCATCATCAAGCAATTCGTGGATGCCTACTTCCCAGGCCCATTAGGGTGGATTGGCCGTCAACTCTATCTCTCGTTCCAGCTTCCCACCATCAACGGCTTGATGCAGTCCGGGAAACCTAACCCGATCATGAAGTGGGTGATGCGAAAGGGCCTGTGGTTCGGCTTAACGCTTCAGGAGCGTGTCTTCCCCGACCCGAAATTATCAACTCCAGAAAAGGCGCGCAGGAAACCGGTACGCCCAGGCCAACACATTGATCCGCCTACAGCCGAGGTGAAATGTCCTTTCCCTGGAGCGACTAGCCAACCCTCCATACCGTCCGCCGATTCATCTGGTTGCCCTTTCCACGCTGGCAAAGCGAACGGGGAAGCCAACAATTCCGACTTGAGGACTAACTGATGAGCAAGCCAGAGCATTACAGCCAGTTGCACCTTCAACCGATCGGTGGTGTCAGCCGCGCCGGTAGTTCGGATCGTGCGCTGACCGTACTGAACCCGTTCACCGAGTCCCCCCTCATTGAGATCCCGATGGCCACCAAGGCTGATCTGGATGAGGCCTACCTGGTTGCTGAAATAGCTCAGCTGGCCTGGGCATCGTTGGGGCCTTCTGCACGCTCCGCCGTTCTGCTGCGCGCAGCACAAATTCTCGACGAGCGCCACGACGAGGTGGTCAGCTGGCTGGTGAAAGAATCAGGCAGTACCGTGGTCAAGGCGGAGTTTGAATGGATGGCGGCGAAAGCCATCACCCTTGAGGCTGCATCATTCCCCAACCGCGTTCACGGGCGCATTGTAGAGACGGACATACCTGACAAGGAAAGCCGTATCTACCGCAGACCGCTTGGAGTGGTGGGCGTCATCAGCCCTTGGAACTTCCCTCTGCATTTGACCCAACGCTCTGTAGCGCCCGCATTGGCACTCGGCAACGCTGTGGTTATTAAACCAGCAAGCGACACTCCCGTAACAGGCGGTCTGCTACTGGCCCGCATCTTTGAAGAAGCTGGACTTCCACCTGGCGTTCTGAGTGTCGTGGTCGGCGCTGGAGCTGAAATCGGTGATCCGTTTGTCCAGCACAAAGTCCCGGGTTTGATCTCCTTCACAGGGTCTACACCGGTAGGCCAGAACATCGCTAAACAGGTGGGCAGTGGAAAATACCTCAAGCACGTCGCCCTTGAGCTTGGTGGTAACAACCCCTTCGTTGTGTTGGCTGATGCCGATCTTGAACAAGCCTCACATGCAGCTGTTGTAGGCAAGTTCCTTCACCAGGGTCAAATCTGCATGGCGGTAAACCGCTTCATCGTCGAGGACGCTGTGTACGACCGCTTCGTCGAGCTGTTCATTCAGCGTGTGCGTGGTTTGGCACTGGGTGATCCTGCTGATCCGAAGACCGCTGTAGGACCGGTGATCAACCGCAAACAGTTTGGAGGCCTGCAAAAGAAAGTGGAGCAGGCAAAAGCCGAGGGTGCGCACCTGGCTTATGCCGGTGAATCTTCTGGTTTGGTATTCGCTCCGCACGTGTTCACTGAAGTGCAGCCCTCGATGGAATTGGCATACGACGAAATCTTCGGGCCGATTGCAGGGATCATGCGTGCCCGCGACGCTGAACATGCCCTCGCTCTCGCCAACGACACCTGCTACGGACTATCGGCCGCCGTGTTCTGCCAAGACCTGGAGCGTGGCGCGCAATTCGCTCGCCGTATTCACTCTGGAATGGCTCATGTGAACGATATCCCAGTCGCCGACGCTCCAAATATTCCGTTCGGCGGGGAAAAGAATTCAGGGCTCGGCCGCTTCAACGGTGACTGGGCGATTGAAGAATTTACCACCACCCAGTGGGTATCGATTCAGGTGAAGCCACGCCCTTACCCGTTCTGACAGCGCAGGCTGCGTCTTAACCAAAAAGAGATTTTCAACATGATTTACGTCAATCCTGGACAACCTGGCTCCGTCGTTTCGTTCAAAGAGCGCTACGGCAACTACATCAACGGCGAATTTGTCCCACCTCTCGCAGGCCAATACTTCACCAATTCGTCTCCAGTTAACGGTGCAGTGATTGCCGAGTTTCCGCGATCGGGGGCTGACGATGTAGAAAAAGCGCTGGATGCAGCGCACGCGGCAGCCGATGTCTGGGGGAAAACTTCAGTTCAGGATCGTGCGCGAATCCTGTTGAAAATCGCGGATCGGATCGAGGCCAATCTTGAGATTCTCGCAGTGAGTGAAACGTGGGACAACGGTAAGGCGGTACGTGAAACCCTTAATGCTGATGTCCCACTGGCTGCAGATCACTTCCGATACTTTGCAGGCTGCATCCGTGCCCAGGAGGGCGGAGCAGCTGAGATCAATGAACACACTGCGGCCTACCATTTTCATGAACCGCTGGGTGTGGTTGCCCAAATCATTCCCTGGAATTTCCCGCTGCTGATGGCTGCGTGGAAACTCGCTCCGGCATTGGCTGCAGGCAACACCATCGTCCTCAAGCCTGCGGAGCAGACCCCTCTTTCGATCACCGTGTTTATCGAGCTAATTGGTGATCTGTTGCCGCCGGGCGTCCTTAACATTGTTCAAGGCTTTGGCCGCGAAGCTGGTGAAGCACTGGCTACGAGCACGCGAATAGCCAAAATCGCGTTCACCGGTTCAACGCCGGTCGGCTCTCACATCATGAAATGCGCTGCGGCGAGCATCATCCCGAGCACTGTTGAGCTGGGTGGGAAAAGCCCGAACATTTTCTTTGAAGACATCATGGCGGCAGAGCCAGAGTTCATCGAAAAAGCTGCTGAAGGGCTGGTCCTGGCTTTCTTCAACCAAGGGGAGGTATGCACCTGTCCTTCACGAGCTCTCGTTCAGGAATCGATTTTCGAGCCCTTCATGGACGCAGTACAGAGGAAGATGAAGGCCATCAAGCGTGGCAACCCTCTGGACACTGAAACCATGGTAGGTGCTCAGGCGTCGCAACAGCAGTTTGAAAAAATCCTGAGCTACCTGGACATTGCTCAAGAGGAAGGGGCCGAACTACTCGCAGGTGGCGCCTCCGAAGCCTTGGATGGTGATCTCTCCAGCGGGTACTACATACAGCCTACGCTGCTCAAGGGTCACAATAAAATGCGAGTCTTCCAGGAGGAGATCTTCGGACCTGTAGTTGGGGTGACCACCTTCAAAGATGAAGCTGAAGCGTTGGCCATCGCGAATGACACCGAATTTGGCCTCGGCGCCGGCCTGTGGACGCGCGACATCAACCGTGCGTACAGAATGGGTCGTGCTATCAAGGCTGGCCGAGTATGGACCAATTGCTACCACCTCTATCCCGCACACGCGGCATTCGGCGGCTACAAAAAGTCTGGTGTAGGTCGTGAAACCCACAAAATGATGCTCGACCATTATCAGCAGACCAAAAACTTGCTGATCAGCTACGACATCAACCCTTTGGGCTTCTTCTAAACACAACAGGGGTAGCGGTCAGCTCAATACCTGAGCCCGCCACCTCCCGTTCATACGTTCTAAATCTTAGTTACCAGTCGCGTAGCAAGCACCCGGCTGCGCGTGTGAAATGCCTGAGAGTAAATTGAGGTCATTATGAAAACTACTGTCGCGATCATCGGCGCGGGCCCCTCGGGGCTTTTGCTGGGTCAACTACTTCATAAAGCTGGCATCGACAACGTCATTATCGAAAGACAAAGCCCTGACTATGTATTGGGCCGAATTCGTGCCGGGGTTCTTGAGCAAGGAATGGTGGACCTTCTCCGCGAAGCTGGCGTGGCAGAGCGAATGGAGCGTGAGGGCCTTGTTCATGACGGCTTCGAGTTGGCATTCAACAACAAGCGCGTCCATGTCGACCTGAAAGCGTTAACCGGCGGTAAGACCGTCACGATCTACGGCCAAACAGAAGTAACAAGAGACCTCATGGCGGCTCGGCTCAAGAGCGGTGCCACCACGCTTTACTCCGTGCCGGACGTTGAGCTTCACGAACTGAAATCCGACTCACCCTATGTGACGTTTACCTATAACGGTGAGAACGTACGCCTTGACTGCGCGTACGTGGCTGGATGTGACGGTTATCACGGCATCTCCCGTAAATCCATTCCAGAGGGTGTGCTCAAAGAATTCGAACGTGTCTATCCGTTCGGTTGGCTAGGCGTGTTGGCAGATACGCCTCCAGTGAACGATGAGCTGATTTACGCCAAGCATGAACGTGGATTTGCCTTGTGCAGCATGCGATCACCCACTCGCACACGCTACTACGTTCAAGTTGGTTCGGAAGAGAAAGTCGAAAACTGGTCCGATGAGCGCTTCTGGGATGAGCTAAAGAGCCGGCTTCCCAGCGAAACGGCTGCCAAACTGATCACAGGTCCCTCCATCGAAAAGAGCATCGCGCCCCTGCGTAGCTTTGTCGTTGAGCCAATGCAGTACGGGAACCTCTTCTTGGTCGGTGACGCGGCGCACATTGTTCCACCCACCGGGGCGAAAGGACTCAACTTGGCGGCCAGCGATGTGAGCACTCTGTACTCAATCCTCGTGAAGGCCGTTATGGAGGGACGCAAGGATTTGATAGAGCGTTACTCCGAGGTGTGCCTCAAGCGTATCTGGAAAGCGGAGCGCTTCTCCTGGTGGCTGACGTCGATGCTGCATAAATTTCCGGGCACTGACGAGTTCACGCAGCGAATGGTTCAGACCGAACTGGACTACTTTGTCGAGTCCGAGGCAGGGCTGAAGACGATCGCTGAAAACTACGTAGGGCTTCCCTACGAAGTTATTAATTAAGATAAGTCCTTGTTAGCGAAGCCAAATCAATGGCTTCGCTTCTAGTATTTACAGTTCTGAAAAAGCTGGGTTTCACAGGGGAATGTCGTCGTCAAAGCTGTCGCTGTAGTGGCGCATGTCTTCGGGGGTCGGCTGAGGAACGTTTTGAGCCTGGCCGCCGACGGCTTGACCGCGTGGCTGACCCTGCGGTTGATTGGTCGGACGCTGACCGCCGCCAGACAGAGATACGTGTTCGACTCGGTGTGGAAGAATCGAGATCCGGCTGGCCTCGACCTTGAGTGCAGACACCTCCTCGCCGCTCTGTTTATCCGTCCAGCTATCCATGATCGCGCGACCAATCACCACCACGCGCATGCCCTTCTGAAACAGAGCCGCAAACCGCTCGGCATCCTGATGCCACCATTCGACGTTGGCCCAGAAGCCACCCCGATCCTTGTAGCCACCCTGGCCGTCAGGGATCGAGTTGTCGAACATCACATTGAGTCGCAGCATGTGCCGCGGATCTTTGTTGCCGTTGGCAAACGACCGGTGCTCAGCGGCGTTACCAACGTTGCCTTCCCAAACTACTGGTGTACCCATGGTGTATCTCCCGTTCAGTGTTGAGGTGGGTTCATGACCTGCTGCAGTCGAGCCTGATATTCGGCTTCGGCCTGCCCCATCTTTTCTGCGCATTCGGCGGCCTGTTTGCCGATGGAGTGGATGAGGCTGATCTGCATGTTCAGGGTGATTCGGTGTTGCTCCAGGGCAAACAGGTCCTGCAGCAAGTGGATTGGTGTTTTGGGGGCGTGAACCATCTGAGCCCATACGCCGACACCCATGCGCCGCTCTTGCACGCTTTGCCAGCGAAGAAAGGTTGTGCCAGCTGCTGTGTTTTGCTCGATGAGCCTGACGGGCAGCAGAGCGAATGGATGTTGGCGAACCTGGGCCAGTACTTCCTGGGTAAGGGTGCGCAGCCCCGCCTCCAGCGATGCGCACTGCTCCGCCAACTGGACCAGCTCCCCCTTACCTTTAAAGGGCTTTAAAAGGCCTTTTAGTGAGGCACTCTGTTGCAGCCCCTGATAGGCACCCTGTTGCAGCGGTTTGAAGGCACTCTGTTGCAGTGCCTCCATTGGTCGGGTGTCCGATCGCATGAGCGTCATGCCTCGCCTTCGAATTCGTCATCCACATCCTCGACCGGGCCTGCGGAGCCACGGCGGATGGGCGGGGCGAAGTTCGAGCGGCGGGTGCCTTCCAGGATGTCCTGGGGGATATCGCCGTAGCGCTTGTACATTTCGCGCGCGTTTTCAGCCCGGGCATTGTTGGCGGCGAAGTCGTCACGCGATGCGCCGGAGAAGCGATGGAGCTGGGCCAGCCCAAAAAGACTGCGCAGCAGGTGAGCACCTTCATCGATCCAGATCTCGCCATCGCGGCGACCGATCATGGCGACGTGCTGAGCCAGCAGGATGCGGCGGACGACTTCGTCGTACTGAGTCAGTAGATGGACGCCCTTGAAGCCCAGCGGGTTGGAGATGAAGAGCGGCAGCTTCAGCGGCTGGATGGAGAGGTTCTCGCCGATTTCGAGTGCTTTGGGGAGTTGGGCCATCACTCCATCAAGGCGGCTGTCGATGGCCTTGAGGGCATCATCTACCTCCTGGATTTTCTCCTCGATCCTGATCATCCACCAGTCGGAGTACGGGTCGTCTTGCGCTGCGGCGCGATCGATCTGGTTGATCTTGAGGCAGAAGCCAGCCAGCCCAAGAATGCTGTGTTTGTCGTCGGTCTTCTGGCGACCCAGCCAGATTCGGGCGGCATGGTGAGTGTGGAGAGTCAGCTGGACCTGGCTCCTGAGGGAGCCGATGTTGAGCTGATAGTTGTCAGCCATGGACATGGTTTCCTTATATAAGGTGGGTGAACGATGTCCATGCTGCTGTCGGGCCGTTTGTGGCGCAGTAATAAATGAAGAACCCGGTGTGCTGGATTTGTCATTGGTTTAACGGTGCCTTGGAGATGTGGCCTGCACCACTATGAGGTGTTGCCAGTGGCAACAGCCGGTCACCGTCGCCCCCGGGAGAAGACCGTGTGTTGGTTGGGCTGTGCGTAGTGTTGCCAGTGGCAACAGTGGGTAAGCCGTCGGCGCCGGTGAAGACCGCCTGGCAGTCGGCGCTGCTTGGTGTTGCCAGTGGCAACAGTCGGCCACCGTCGCCCCCCGGTGAAGACCGTGTGTTGGTTGGACTGTGCATAGTGTTGCCAGTGGCAACAGCCGGTCACTGTCGACGCGGGTGAAGACCGTGTGTCTGGTTGGCTGTGCGTAGTGTTGCCAGTGGCAACAGTGGAGAAGTTGTTCGGGCCGATGAGTGGCGGGCTGTTTTCCCGCGGGAGCACCGCTCAGATGGGCGGCATCGGTGGATGGTGTTGCCAGTGGCAACACGCCCTACCATTGATGTGGCAGCAGCATGCCTGCCCAGCCAGCCATCGCCAGGAACGGACCCAAAGGAATTCTTGAGGTGCTGGACAGAGCTTTTTGCAGCTTGAGGTATCCACATGCCAGGGCTGCAAGTACTAGGGTACAACCTGCTGTCCAGGGAAGTGCCTGCCAGCCAGTCCATGCCCCAATTAGGGCCAGCATCTTGAAGTCGCCAGCGCCCAGGCTTTCTATGCCGGTAATGAATTTGACCAGGTGGAAAACTGACCAAAGGCTCAAATAGCCCATGGCACAGCCCCAAAGTGCCTCGTGCAGTGTCGTGAAAACTCCAAAGGAGTTGAGTGCGAGACCGATCCAGAGGATGGGTATTACCAGCGCATCCGGCAGCATATGGTGTTCACTGTCGATCAAGCTCAAAGCCAGAAGACACCAAGTGAACACCAGGGCAAAGAATGCCTGCATGGTTGGCCCATAATGCACCGTCACCACTAACGACAAGACAGCGCAGCCGATTTGCGCGGCCCAGGTTCCACGCACCGGAGATCCGGTCGTTTGAAGCTCGCAAGGATTATCGAGATCCAGCCCGAGTAGTTCCCGAGCATCCCGCTGCCATTGTTGCTCGAGGAAAGCAGGCAACCAGCAGGCAACCCAAGTACTGAGGCGACCGGCCAGCATGCCCAAAACGATGGAGCCAAGCCCTAGGGTGATCTCAAGCCCCATCCACTCACTCATCGGTGGACTCCTCGCGGCGACGTGGGTCAAGCAGGGCTTGGAGCGAAGTCAGGGCGGAGTTCGCTGTCTGCATCGAGGTTGCTGTCGGTGCCGGCTTTTGGGCGGGGGACTGGGCAGGGCGTGCAACCGTCCGTGCCGGTGGAGGCGTTGGCGTCGGAGTTGCGGCGGGCGCTGAAGGATTCCACTCAGCGTTGAAGTCGCCCCGGATGGCCTTGCCAGCAAGGGTCGTCAGGTATGCAAGTGGCTTGGCCACGCTCCCAGTTGTGCATCGATGTTTCCACTGGTTGATCACCGCCTCTCGGACATGCTCCGGTACAGGTCCCATAATCTCTCGTGCTTTCACACGGTCCTCTGGCTTGAGAAGATCCAGGGCAAGCAAGCAATTCACACCTGCACTCTCGCGCGGTTGTACAAAGCTTTTAGATACAGACTTGTCTGTATTTGTATACGTACTGTCAGAGTTCGGATTCCGAACTGAGGGTGTACTCAGCGGTTTTAGGCTGAGTTCGGATTCCGAACTGAGGGGAAGATCTCCCTGTTTCGCTGAGTTCTCACTGAGTTCGGATTCCGAACTCAGTCCTTCCGGGGCTAAATCTTGCTGAGTTCGGATTCCGAACTCAGGTGCGGGCAGCGCGTTATGCTTGGTCTCTACAGCCCAAGTCTGGGCATTCAGCCGATCGCTAATCGTGTCAATGCGCGAGGGAAGGCGTCGGCCCACGTCGGGATCGCTGGTGAATTCGCGCCAGGTGATCGCTGCGATGTCCTTGATCGCTTTGTTCTGATGCTCCATGGATTGCATCAGCAAGGTCATGTAGTCCTTGTCGAACTCCAGGGCCTCTGCCGGTGTTACTGGCTCGTCGTGGAGCAGATAGACATTCCCCTGAACCTGTCCGTTGATCTCATTGCGGACGGTCCTACCCAAGCTCAACCAACGAGTTAGACGGAGCACGGTGAGGGCCTTTGCCACGGTTTCTCGAGAGGCATGTTTCCCTGGGTTCATGCCCAAGTATGGCCGTAGCTGGTCATAGGTGGGGAAGGCAGTGATGCCATCTTCGTTGACAAGTAATCGGAATACTTGCCAACAATTACGTTCCAAGGGGGTGAGCCGATTGTCGAGCAGGAGCTTACGCGGGACCGTTTCATGCGGATTACCGCTGAATATGATCCCGGAGTAGGGGGTAGCAGGTGCAGCAGTAGGGGCGGTGTCCTCAGCTCTCTTCTTCTGTACATGGGCCTCGAGTTGCCCCGAGGCCGAATCTAGGAGCGTGGAAATCGGGAACCGTGCGAGCTTCATTTTCTATGTTCGCCTTCTCCAAAGTGAGCGGAGGCGGGGCAGCAGTCCTCGACACGGCGTATGCCACCCTCGTCCAGCAGAGTGAGTTGTCGACGTTCAGATACTCGGGACTTTTCCTTGCTGCTGGGATACAGGCCTTGTTCGATCCACTGAGTGATACGAGACCAGATCTGCGCAAGCGTTAAGCCATCTGTGCTCAGTTCTTCTGCAACCAGCATGGCAACGTCGAGCATGGCCAGGCTGTCCTCGAGCTCCACTCGGTTTTCACCCATCAACTTGGTCCAGCGGTGCCAAATATGATGATCTTGATCCTCGGAAAGCTCGGGCCAACGTCCGCGCGGGGCTCGAACCCCAATGACGGTACGCTGAAGGGCGATCTCCTGAGGTGTGAGCCCGAAGAACTTGTTGAGCAAGCTTGTAGTGGCACCCAAGCGGATTGCCCGCTCAATAAGGCGGGTTTCCTCTTCTGAGCGAGCAGCCCCGGTCAGAAGCTTGAGGATCATCGAGCTGTTGATAGACACGTTGACCCAACTGACCGGTGTGTTGCGGAGCAGGCTGAGTACTGTTGGATGCTGGATCTGGCCCAGCACCTCGGGTTCAACCCCCATCTCCACACAGCGCTGGAGTTGGCCATTGCGCATCAGGTCAAGAAGCTGCGACAGAACTGCTTCGTTAAGTGTTGACTTGGACATTGAGACTCCCTCCCATTCATCTCATCGAGTGTTCAGATGCCCTGGGCTTCCGAGGACCGTTTGAACTCTTCGATTTCCAAGTCGATCAACCGGCGAGCCAGTCGAATGATGCGGAACAGTTTGACCAGCGCGCCGTCGCTCAAACGGCCGTCGTCTCCTGGAGACTGTTCAGTACTCAAGGGCTGGCCCAGCAGCAGTTGTCCTAACCCGGCTGCAAATTCAAACTCACCTAATGCGCTGGCAGGATCTGGTTGCTCGTTCAGCATTTTCAGAGCGATAGCCATGGCTCCGCTCAATGACTGAAGCAGCGTCACGGTATGTTGAGCTGTTGCAGTGATTTCGACATCGGTGTCGGGCTGTTTGTATTTGAAACCGATCCCGCCATCGATTGCCTGGATATCGCCTGGGCCGTTGACGGACTCGAGAATCTCAACTGCCAGCTGGGCTACCTGGTTGCGCAATTCTGCAGCTTGGTCAATCTGCCGCTCGATGTACCAAAGGTCTGTGATGGGGTGCAGTCCCCCGGCCTGTACGGGAATGGCGACCAGACAGTTCGCGTTGAAATCGGGTAGGGTTTCCCCACTGAGGGCGGCAACCTTCGCTTTGGTCTCGATCACTCGCTGGCTGAGATTCGCTGGGGACGCAATGTGCCCTGCAACTCGCTCCTGCTGCTCCTCTGGTGTGAGCAAGGCTCCCGGCGCTGGGGCTGCTGGCTGGGGTGGTGTATGCGGAGACCGCTGCGAGCGACCAGTACCTTCAGATGGTTGTTGCGATGGCGGAAGGGTAGGGCCTGCCCCAGTGCCTGGCGCAGGCGCGGGTGGAGTGGACGTCGAACTGGTGATCGGCAATTCAACCACCGGCGTCGAGCGACGAAGCTTGTCCTGCTGTTGAGTGATCTCCAGCAAGATGTCCTCATAGCCCAACAGCAGCGATTTTTTCATCGTGCCGATGAGCTCGTCCTGGAAACGCTGGAACAGGAACTCTTCTGCCTCGCCTTCGAACTGGGCAAGGACGTCCTGGAACAACATCTCGAAGTCGACGCCTTCATTGCTGTAGTGCTTGTCCCAGCAGGCCAGTGCTGACTTCCTTAACGACAGTATTTTCTCGATCTGTGGCTTGCCGAGACCATTGTAGAGGAGAGCAGGTACGGCAGGGAGCAGGTGCTGAACCGTGTCTAGCATCCTGCTGATATGAGAAGGAGAGATTGGGTATCCGTCCTTCGTCAGACGGCGAGAGAGTTCTCGAATCCCAATCACCTCCCCACTCTCGGATTCATACAGCGCTTTTGCGTTCCCCACACCCACGGCGCGCTCGATGAACTTGAGTTCACCCTTGAGATCCTCAGCTAAGTGGCCGGTGAGCATGATGATCTCACCGCGGGCTTGGTCCCAAGGGCGGAACAGCACGTGGAGGCGCTGGTACAGCGGGTCGTTGGTCTCTTGGAACAGCTCCTTCAAGATCGAGATGCGAGTATTGCCACCGTTGCGAATACGGTACTTCTCTTCCCCTGGCCGGCGAGTTACAGGCGGGGGGGTGTCGAGGCCGCGGTTGCGTATCGACTCCTTGAGTTCATCGTACCGAGGGTTACGGGTGGTACGAGGGTTGTCCTCCCAAGGGAGGACCTCGTCGATGCTCAGCACGAGTGGGGTATCAGCGATAGGGTCGCTCATGGCGGCGGTGGAGCCTGTAGGGCTGAAGCCTGGAGCCAGGAGCTTGGCTTTGAGGTCTGTAGCGGCCATATCAAGCTCCTACCGCAGCAATGTGGGACAGACCCAGTGGAGTTTGCTTGCGGACCAGGTGCAACACCTCCTGGATGTCGGCCTGTGTAGGAACGGCGTTTTGCAGCAGGCGATCGATGATCTTGTAAGCGCGAACCAGCTCTGACTTGAGATTGTCGTCTGCTGAACCGGCCTGGACCTGAGCAGTATTGTGTTGGTCATTGAGCAGCGATTGCTCAAGACGCTCAATAATCTCGCTGTTCATAGAGCGATGGTTGTCGCGGGCGACTTGAGCGACACGTTCACGCATGCCATCAGGCAGGCGAACCACAAATTTGTCAGCGGTGCGGGAATTGGTTGCGTTCATGGTGTTCTCCTTACTGGCGGCGCTTGAGTTGGTCGGTGAGCTGAGTGGGCAGGTTCTTGATCGTCAGCGAGCCGGTGTCGGCGTCGTAGGTGACGTTGGAACCGAGTAGGTGCGCCTCAAAGCTGATCGACAGACCTTCGGCGCGGCCGGTGAAACGGCGGAACTGGTTGAGAGTGCGCTTATCGGCCGGGATCTCCGGGGATAGGCCGTAGTCGCTATTGCGGATGTGGTCATAAAACGCCTGAGGGCGGTCTTCATCGAGGGTCTGGGACAGCTCTTGAAGAGAGAGGGGCTGCCCCAGCTTCGTTTGGGTGGTGGCATAGTCGAGCAGCGCGTGGGTTTTCTCCCGGGCGCTTTCTTCTGGGAGATCTTCTTTCTCGACGTAATCGGTGAATGCTTTGAGAAGCGTGCGGGTTTCACCTGGCCCGTCGACGCCTTCTTGGCACCCGATGAAGTCGCGGAAGTAGTCCGAACTCTTCCTGCCGTTTTTGCCTTTAACGAAAGAAATGTACTGCTTCGAGTTTGGGTTGTTGCGCCACTCGCTCAGGTTGATCCGGGCCGCGCAGGAGAAGTTGCTGGTGTCCAGGTAGCGAGAGGCGACAACATTAAGATCACCGTCGAGGCCGACGGTTTCGACCTGCTGGAGGACAGCGATCATCAGGTATTCAGTCAGGCCTTGTTGGTAATGGCTGAAGAGCACGTGGCCGCCGGTAGACAGGTTGACCTCTTCAATCAATTTCTGCAGGTGTTCGACAGACACACGGCTGAAGCTGGTGAAGTCTTGCTGCTCCTCCAGGTACTGTTTCAGCCAACCGCTGAATGGGTACGCACCCGACTCCCCATGGAAGAAGCCCCACGCTTTGCCTTGCTTGGCGTTGTAGCTGTCGTTCAGGTCGGCCTGGAGGTTCTCGACGGCATCCGTAGCCGGTAGCTCTGTGTCACGAGCGTGAAGTACGGCCGGGTTGCCGTCGGGCTGCTTATCGAGCTGGTGAACGATTGCATGTCGGATTGGCATTATTGAATCCCCCGGGACATGTTGTTTTGGGCCTCGGCACGGCGGAGCAGCGCTCGAGTATTGCGCTCGGTACGGCGGTCGCTGGGCGTGCAATACGTGAAGATCGGTGTAAAGCCGGACTTGCTGAATTTCAGATGCCCGCTGTTGGAGCGGGAGAGAGTCCAGCCTTCGGAGAGGGCGAATTCGGCAAGCCGGCGAACACTGTCGTGCGCGCCGCGAAGGAGGTTACGCATTGGATCCGGCCTCCTTCTGGCAAAGCGCATCACCGGCTTGGATGGCCACGATTTCCGGAGTGCAGCCGGGGTATTGAGTGGCCAGGTCGGTGAGGAACTCACGTGCTGTTTCGCGCGATCCAGGAATGCGGAAGACCACGGTGCAATGATGAGCCTCGTCATCGGAGCTGGTCAGATAGGGGGTTACTGCCACCTTCAGACCGCAGCTCAGGAGATGTCTTGGTACCCATACGGACCAGAAATAGTTGGTCAGCAGGGCTGGTTGGCCAAGAAGGGTCGCTGCCAGCGTTCCAGCATCATGGCTTTCCAGCTCGATGTACTGCAGCCGGGCAAGCTCTTGCATAGCCTCATTCAGCTCAACAGGCACCGTGGTTTCACCGAACTGGGTGAGCCGTGAGATAACCTGGCCGAGAGCATCCAGCCAAACCGCGTTGACGCCAGAGTGGTGCGCAAAGGCCAAGGCCGACTGGTCGGTGTTTGCGATCGCAGGGATCGAAGGGTAGATCTGCTCAACTTGCATTGGGCACCTCCGAAAGAGGATTGAGGTCGTAGCTGCCGCAGACCGGGCATACCAGGACCTCTGCCTCACCTTCAGGGGTGTGCTCGGCGGGATGCACCTGCCGTACTTGATGCAGTGCGAAGTGCCGGCCACAGCTATGGCAGGCATGCGTAATCGGATGGGGTTGCATGGACGTCATGCGGCAGCTCCTTGCCAATGATCGGCAGTGAGGTTTGCGAATCGGGTTTGGTTGGCGATGAAGGCAGCCCGGACATAGCCGACGGGGCCATTGCGGTGTTTACCAATGATCAGTTCGGCAACGCCTTTGAGTTCGGTGTCCTCGTTGTACACCTCGTCCCGATAGACAAAGAGGATGAGGTCCGCGTCCTGCTCGATAGCCCCGCTGTCCCGTAGATCAGCATTCACAGGGCGCTTATTGGGACGGCGCTCGAGGTCCCGATTGAGCTGGGAGAGGGCCATGAACGGGCAGTTGAATTCCTTGGCGATCCCCTTCAGTGATCGGGATATTTCGCTGATTTCGTTGACCCTGTTTTCTTGACCAGGACTCCGCATGAGCTGCAGGTAGTCCGCCATGATCAAGCAAGGCTTCCCGAAACGCCGGCTAGCACGTCGAACCTTGGCTCGCATAGCGGCAGGGGTCAGGTTCGCGCTGTCATCGATGACCAGTCGGTTGCCATAGGCGTTCATGCGATGGACGGCGGCTGATAGTTTGGGCCAGTCCTCATCCTGCAGCTGACCCGAAAGTAGCCTGCTCAGATCGATGTGGCCCAGAATGGCCAGCATTCGATAAATCAGGGCCTCGGTAGGCATCTCCATGCTGAAAACCAGCACGATCTTGTCAGGCGAATTGGTCAGCGCAGCATCGACGGTGCTCAAGCAGAACGAGGTTTTGCCCATGGAGGGGCGCGCGCCTACGATGATCAGATCGGCTGGCTGCAAACCACGGGTCATCTCGTCAAGATCGGTGATCCCGGTCGGCACACCGGTCACGGTCACATGGCCATTGAAATTGGCGTCGATCTTGTCGACGACAGAGAGCAATGCCTCATTCATGTCGGTGAATTCGCTAACCACACGACCTTCGCCCAGCTTAAACAGCTTCTGCTCTAGCGTGTCCTGGACCTCAGCCGCGTCAGCGGCGAGTTCAGCAGCGTCCCGAGTCCCCTGAAAACACAGGGACATGATGCGGCGGAGATGGGCGCGGTTGCGCACGATCTCAGCATACGACCGGATATTCGCTACAGACGGAGTGTTCTTGGCCAGCTCTGCCAGGTAGGAGAGGCCTCCAACCTCCTCAGGGATGGCCATCGCCTCAAAAATCGTCACTATATCGAATGGGCTGTTTTTCTCTGACAGCTCCTGGATGGCAGTGAAGATCAGCCTGTGTTGGGATAGAAAAAAGTCGTCGGCCTGCAGTAGATCACCGACCAGATCCCAGGCTTCGTTGTCCAGCATCAGCCCGCCCAGAACGCCTTGTTCAGCCTCGACGGAATGAGGAGGGGAAAGGATCAGATCGGTCATCTGGCACCTCCCTGGGCAATTCCTGGCTGTTCACTGCGGCCTACTCCCCGGTGGAGCTGAGCACGCTGACCCTGCTTAATTCCTTCGTACAGCGAGCTACGATCGTGGCCCTTGGCTTCGCTTGGCGTGATGTCGAAGCGCTTCAACTCAGGGTGATGTAAGGTCAAGTAGGCACTGATATCAGCCTGGATATCTGGGGCTAGGTCACCAGCGAATTCTCGAACTTTGTAGGCCACTGCCCCGATCCAGCCCTCAGCAAAGAGTTGGCCGCGACGTCGTTTGGTCTTCAGCTGACACCGTTTCTGCTGCGAGACATGCTCGCGACGTGCTTTCTGCAGTTGCAGGACGAGGCTGCTGTAGGCATAAGCAGCCAGATCCGGGCCGATACCCTTGCCCAGGAACTTGAAGCAGTACCCTTTCAATGGGTGGTAGTAGGAGAGGTGGCTGCAGTCGAAAGCGGCTGCGCACGTTGCGGCCAGGGAGTGCAGCCAATCAGCGGGGGAGCGGCGAGTGCCAGTGGGGACGCTTGTTTCTAGAACCTGGCTGGCTCGAAGTTCGTCGGACTCGATGTTGTACTTGGCCATGAGCGAGCGGGCCTGGCGCAATGCGGTTGCGGCCTCGTTCGTGTTTGCCCCCGGACTATTGGCCAAGGACATCAGCTTGGTGACCTTGTCGAGGATCTTCTGCTTGTCCATCATGAACTCTCCCCGGCGCGGCGAGGTCGGCTGCGCAGCGCGGATGCGATCAAGGCCAGGGAGTTCAGTACGCCGAAGACACAGAGCGCATAGGCTGAGTAGACCGCTCCCTGCAACGCGAGCTCGACATGGGGGGCTTTGAAGATCGAGCCCAAGCCATAGGCAGTGGCCAGTGCCACAGAGCAGTTCATGAGATACAGGCAAAGCGAGCCCGCGAATTGAGATATGAGGGCAAAGCTCATGCTTGGCCCTCCTGCCTGTCCGCTGCAGGCACCAAGGCCTCTTGCCAGAGGCGAAGGGTCTCGCGTTCGTCTGCTGTCAAGGCAGCCAAGCCTACAGCTTCGGCCACTTTCTCCTGCAGGAGCCGCAGGCGTTCCTCAACCGATGAACCATCGTCATAAGCAAGGTGGCTGGTCAGGTCGCTGATCATGAAGTAGCGGAGTGATCTGACATTACCTGCTCGGTGTTGCTCCACTGAATGCCCATGGAGCCGAGCAGGTGTCTTCAGCTCGTTTCTGATGTAAACGTTGAATTCAGAAGGGTTGTAGGAGGTGTTTAACTGCCGTGCACGATTCAGAATGAGTGCGGCTTTGATCGTCTCCAGCAGTTCTTCGTGAGTTTCGGTAGGCAAGGGGAACGTACGGGCTACCAGCTGTTTCGACTGAGCATCACGCGCATCTTGCCGGCGTTTCGTTTCTTTCTCGGAACGAACGCGCTTTTCCTTCGCATGGGTCACGTTGTGACCGATCGAATCAACGAGTTGTGCGGCACTACGCAGTAGATCGCGCTGTTCAATGCTCAGAAGGTCACCGAGCGATCCGAGCAAGCCGGCACCCATCTTCCAACCGTTGGCTAGCTTGTGCAGGTCTCCAGACGCGGATGTCAGCTTTTTCTGGATGCCGCGTAACTCATTGGAGCTGTAGAGTTTCCCAATCCTGAGGACTTCATCGGCCGTGATCCCGGCAGCCTCGGTTATCGCGTGCTTACTCATCGCGGCGGGCCTCCTTGGCGATCTCGGCAACACGCTCTTCGGTCATTGCCTCGAAGCGGTCTTTCCATTCTGGGAACGCCTCGATAGCCAGGTTGCGGATGACGTTCAGCGCCGACGGCGACTTACGGTTCGACGGTTGACGATATTCAAGCCGATGCGCTGGCACGCCTTGGCTCGCGGCTTTCTTGAAGATGACGGCATCTGGGATGATCGATTGCAGGACGGTGTAGTCAGGGTTCCCGTCGAAAATTTCACGGACGGTACGGTGGATCTCGCGTGCGTCAGCAGTTTCATCCAGGCCGTTGATGATGATGTTGATGTGGGGAATGGTGAGGCCGAGGCGTGCGTAACTGCGCAAGCCATCCATCATATGGATGGTCCCACGGCTGAATTCGCGCGCGGCCAACATGTTCGGGGGGAGGGGGGAGAGGATGATGTCGGATGCAAGAACGACCATCTCCAACATCGCAGAGCGGGCGCCCTGGGTATCAAAGAGGATGAGGTCGTAATTGGCATCGAAAGCCGACATCAGGTTGGCTAGTCGCAGTCTGCCATCAGGCGCCTGCAGTATGAGGTTGTTGAGCTGGTTGTTGGCGTCGTTCGAGATGATGACGTCGAGATTCTTGATCGACGTGCGGGAGATGATCTTGGCCGGGTCGGTCTCGTTGTACGACAGCAGCTCGAAAATGCCGCCCGGGGCGGTGTACTCCAGGGGGAAATAGGAGGATGCGGAAGGCTGGACGGGGTCCAGATCGATGAGGAGGGTGCGCAGCCCGGCGTCTGCAGTGAATGCCCCCAGATTGGTGGATCCAGTGGATTTACCGGTGCCGCCTTTGGTGGAAACCTTACCTGCTCGTCTTGCTTTCTTCGGATGTGTCATTGCCATGCCTCTAATGTGGATTTCATTAGAGGCTGCTTAGCTAGGCGCTGGAATGGTGCTTAAAACCCCTCCCTAGGTGGAAATTTCGGCCTAGATCCCAATTGTCTTTTAACCAATTGGTCGTAGGTTCGAATCCTACACGACCCACCATACTCAATACGTCAAAGCCCGCTACCGGCAACGGTCGCGGGCTTTTTCGTCCTCAGCGCGTCATGCGCTCCCAGCTTACTCAGCCCACTCCGGATCCCCGGTGAACACCACCGTCAGCCAGCGGTCAGGCCCTTCGCCACCGACGGCATCACCAATCTCGTTGCGCCATGCGTCCCATTCATCGATGGTCTTCGCCGCCATGGCCTTTGGCACGATGAAGTACAGCTCGATCTCCCGCGAGCGCCCGACCTTGGCCACATAGGCGCGGTATGACTGCAGCCCGTGGCGGGCAACGAAGGCCTTGGCCACTTCATCCACATGCAGCTTGAGGTCGCCAGGGGTGACCAGAAATATTTCTGACAGCGCCTGACGCACCACCGACATCGGCAACGGCACGATTACCAGGCACACCAGCGCCAGCACGGCCGGGTCGATGTACGGTGATACCCACTCCAGCGACGTGCCCTGCACCGCGTAACCAAAGCAGAACGCAATCAGCAGCGCGGCGGTGATGCTGGCCGACATCACCCAGCCCTTGACGTCCATGCGCACGAAGTCTGATTTCAGCTTGCGGTTGGCGCGGGCTTCGACCACGGCGATGGTCACGCAGGTGATCACGGTCAGCACCGCATAGATCATGGCAATGCCGAATTCGAGGTGACGGCCGCCTTGCAGCAGGCTGCTGACGGCGTTGATCAGCGCGTAGATGGCCACGCCGCTGAGCAGAATGCCGTTCAGTGCCAGCACCATGGGTTCCAGGTGCCAGAAACCCATGGTGAAGCGCTCGCGCAGCTTGCGTGACATCTGCACGCTGGTGGTGTGCGAAGTGATCAGTTTGACCACAACAAGCGACAGGCCACTCATGCTGGCGTCGACCAGCGAATAGACGCCGTCGAAGACGATGGAGTAGGAGCCGGAGGCCACGCCGAAAGCGATACCAATGCTGGCGATGAACAGGGTGACGGCAATCGAGGTGCGTAACAGGCCCTGTTCGCTGGTGATGTCGAAAAAGGTGGATCGGGTTGCGGTATGCATGAATTGTGCTCTGGAAAACGATAATGCTGTGGTGTCTGCAGGGGCCTCTTCGCGGGCAAGCCCGCGAAGAAGGCGCATTGGCCCTTACAGGCTAGACGCGGAATTGCTCCATCAGCGCCTGTTGTTGATTGGCCAGCCGGTTCAGTGCCTGGCTGATGCGGGCCGATTCGTCGGCCTGGCCCGCCAGCGACTCGGTCACATCCCGAATGCCGGCTACGTTGCGGTTCACTTCCTCAGCCACCGCGCTCTGTTCTTCCGCGGCCGAGGCAATCTGCAGGTTCATGTCGCTGATCACGGTCACCGCTTCGCCAATGCGCTGCAGTGCCGGTAGCGCCTGTTCCATGCGCGTTGCGCTGTCCTGTGCCTGGCGCTGGCCCTCGTGCATGGCGCCCACGACATCCTGGGTGCCTTGCTGCAAGCCTTCGATGACCTGGCGAATCTCCTCCACCGACACCTGCGTGCGCTGGGCCAGCCCGCGTACTTCATCGGCGACCACGGCAAAACCGCGCCCGGCCTCGCCAGCACGGGCCGCTTCGATGGCGGCATTCAGCGCCAGCAGGTTGGTCTGCTCGGCGATGGTGCGGATCACTTCCAGCACCGTACCGATCTGCCCGCTGCGGTCTTGCAGGGCACGTGCCTCGTCCATGGCGGTGTCCATGCCGGCAGCCAGGCGGTCGATGCCCTGGCGGGTGCTGTCGATCAGCTGCAGGCCTTCGCGGCTGGCCTGGTCGGCGGCGCGCGCGGCCTGAGCCGCCTGCGAGGCGTTGTGGGCGACATCCAGGGCGGTGGCGCTCATCTCGTTGGCAGCCGTGGCCACCTGCTCGATTTCGCGGTGCTGCTGTTGCATGCCGTTGCTGGTCTGGCTGGCGATGGCGGCTGACTGGTCGGCGGTGCTGCGGGCCTCCTGCAGTGAGCCTTTGACCTGGGCGATGATCGGCTGCAGCTTGTCGAGGAAGCGGTTGAACCACCCCGTGAGCTGGCCCAGTTCGTCGTCGCGGGCGTATTCCAGGCGGCGGGTCAGGTCGCCTTCGCCGCTGGCGATGTCTTTCAGGCGCGCAGCCACGGCCAGGATAGGCCGGGTAACGCCGCGTGCGGTCAGCCATACCAGCAGCAAACCCACCACCGCCGCACCAAGGCCGATCAGCAGGCTGGTGAGGTTGGCGCTTTGGTTGTGTGCGTCCAGGCGTTGATTGAGGGCCACGGCGGGTGCCTGCAGCACGCTTTCCGGCAGCTCCAGCAAAACCTGCCACGGGGCTGCGTCAGGGATTGGCGTGAAGGGGTGGGCCACGCGCAGCAGGCCGTCGGCTACCGCCTTGTCCATGGGCTGGCCGAGCGCGCTGTCGTCGCGGCTGTTGCCTGCCAGCAGGCCGGCAGCGCTGGCGATACTCACCTGGCCCTGGCCATCGAACAGTTCGCGGCGGCCTTCCACGCTCAGTTGCTGGAGGTTGGCAAGGCCAATGTCCAGGCCCACGACGCCGATCACCTTGCCGTGCTCCAGCAGCGGCAGGGCGATGCTGGTCATCAGCACTTGGCGGCCGTTGACGTCGTCCAGATACGGCTCGAGCATGCACGTTTTGGCGGTGTCCTGCGGGCAGGTCAGCCAGCGGTTCTTCGCCGCGCCGTTGTTGCCGATGCTGGCATCGCCGAGCATCGATTCCGGCATGGCCTCACGTTCCAGTGCGCCGGGGCTGGGCTGCGACCAATACAGCGAGAAGCGCCCGCTGTCGTTGCTGCCTGCGGCATCCTGGCCGACGAACTGGCTGTCCTGCTGATCCAGCGCGTTGGGCTGGAACACGAGGTACAGGCCGATCACGTCCGGGTTGCCGGCCAGGCTGGCACGCGCCTGGCGGGTCAGCTCGGCGCGCAGGTCACTGCCGCCACGGGCTTTCAGGACTTGTACCAGGCGGGCAAAGCCATTGCCGTACTGGTAAGCGTCCATGAAGTAGCGCTGGATACGAAGGGCCTGGGTTTCGGCATGGGCCTGCAGGCGCTGGCGGGCGCTGCTGTCGAGCATGGCGGTGTTGGCCTGGTTGACCAGCGCGGCACTGCGTTGTGCCTGGGTCAGCGATGTGGCCACCAGCAAGGCGACGATGGCCAGCAGGCACAAGCCGGCGAGCAGGGTGATCTTCCATTGGATGGAGAGGCGACGCAGCGGCATGAGGGCTTTCCTTTTCGAGCAAGTACAACGCCCGCGGTCGAGCGCGGGCGTTGTTGGCAGCGTGGGTCATTCGGCGACGTAGTTGGGCGGTGCCGACCGGAAGGCTTTGGTCAGCCAGCCCAGGTAGATCAGCCCGAGCGCAGCCCAGATGCCGCCAAACATCAGCGAATGCGCATTCAGGTCCAGCCACAGCGAGACGATGATGCAGAAGCCGACGGTCGGCAGTACCAGGTATTTCAGCTGGTTGGTCAGGCCTTTGCGGTTGCCTTCGCGCAGGTAGCAGTGGTTGATCACCGACAGGTTGACGAAGCTGAACGCGACCAAGGCGCCGAAGTTGATGATCGAGGTGGCGGTCACCAGGTCGAAGAAGATTGCCGACAGCGAAATCAGCCCCACTACCGCAATGTTCAGCACGGGTGTCTTGTAGCGTGAATGCAGGCGGGCGAAGACGCTGGCCGGGATCACGTTGTCGCGGCCCATCACGTACAGCAGGCGCGACACGCTGGTTTGCGAGGCCAGGCCAGAGGCGATGGTGTTGATCACGGTACAGGCGATGAAAATCGACTGGAACAGTTTGCCACCCACGTACAGGGCGATTTCCGGCAGGGCCGCTTCATGGTCGTGGAAGCGTGCCATGGTCGGGAAATAAGCCTGGATGAAGTACGACACGGTGATGAACACCACGCCGCCGATCAGCGCAGTGAGGAAAATGGCACGTGGGATAGTCTTGCTCGGGTCGCGGGTTTCCTCGGACAGGCAAGTAACCGCGTCAAAGCCCAGGAACGAGAAGCACAGGATGGTCGCGCCAGCGGCCAGAGCGCTGAACTGGGTCTGGCTGTCGCCGAAGGGGACCAGGCTCCAGGCGGTACCCAGCCCTTCTCCGTGGTCCAGGCCGCGCACGCACAGGTAGATGAACACCGCGATGATCGCTACCTGTACGCCCACGAACAACAGGTTGAAGTGCGCCACCAGGTTCACGCTGCGCATGTTGATCAGGCTGATCAGGGTGACGAAGCCGGCCACCCACATCCACTCGGGTACTTCCGGGAACATGGCCGAGAGGTAAAGCTTGGCCAGCAACGCGTTGACCATCGGCAGCAGCAGGTAATCCAGCAGCGACGACCAGCCGACCAGAAAGCCTACATGCGGGTTGATGGCGCGTTGGGTGTAGGTGTAGGCCGAGCCCGACTGCGGGAAGCGCTTTACCAGGGTGCCGTAGCTCACGGCGGTGAACAGGATGCCGGCCAGCGCCAGGATGTAGGCGCTGGGTACGTGGCCGGCGGTAATCCCGCTGACAATGCCGAAGGTGTCGAACACGGTCATCGGCGTCAGGTAGGCTAGGCCGATGATGATCACATGCCAGAGACGCAGGGTTTTGCGAAGTTGGCCGTTGCCGGTAGCGCTGTGGTCATGCTGCATGCTGGCATGGCTCCTGCTGCTGGGCGTAAACGGCGGGCACGGTGTATTGCGCATGCGGCAAGGGCGAGCGGGTGGGCTCCATGTTGTTCACCTTTTATGTTGGAGCGGCGGAAGGCGCGGGGGACGCGCAAAGTGGTGAAAATAAAAAACGATGGGTAGGTGGGTGTCAAGTTAAACATGACAAGATGTTACTAGATTGAAACATTTATCGATTTAGAGGCTGTTTTGTTCGGTTTTTGCGCGGTTTTTTGCGGTTATGATCAATTTTAATGTTCGTAAAAATTAACGATTGGGCATCGTCCATGGGCTGGGTGTCAGACGCTTCCCAAAAATGCCATTTCTCGATCCGCACCCGCCTGTGTCACCTGTTGCAGTGGTAATCTTCGCTGCGTGGCCTTTGGTCGCCCAACAAGCCCTTACGGACAGCATTCGGTTCTATTCATGAAGAAATCAGTTGGCATCCTTTCCGGCCTGGCTATCGCCATTGCCGTCGCAACCACCGCTGGCGCCTGGTACACCGGCAAGCAGCTGCCGGCCGAGCTGGACAATGCCCTTGCCCGCAGCAACGCCGAGCTGAAGAAAGCCCTGGTGACCACCGGTGGCAGCATGAGCATCGAGCGGGTGTCGCTGGAGCAGCATTTCTTCAGCAGTACCGCCCAGTACCGCCTGAAAGCACGCGACATCAACGTGGGTGACGGCGAGGTGTTGAGTTTCGACGTGGGCGTGACCGACCAGATCGAGCACGGCCCGCTCCCCTGGTCACGGGTCAAGGCGTTCAAGCTGATTCCGGTGCTGGCGGTCAGCAACAGTAGTTTGCAAAAGGACGAAGCCACCGCACCGTGGTTTGCCGCAGCGGGTGAGCAGGCGCCGGTCAGCGCCCAAACCAGCTTGGGCTACGGCGGTAATGTGGTCAGCCAGGTTCGGCTGGCGCCGGTCAAGTTCGACGAAGCGGACGGCAATAGCCTCGACTTCTCGGGCATGCAGCTGGAGGTCAGTGGCGACAAGGAAGGCAAGGCATCCAAATTCCAAGGCCAGGCCGATCGCTTCGTGATGAAACTGGTTCATGACGACCAGCCGCCTGCCACGTTCGAGCTCAAAGGCCTGAAGCTTGGCGGTAACCTGGCAGCCACCGAGCACGACGCCATCTATGTCGGTAATGCCGACCTGGCGCTGGCTGAAACCAAGGTCACCCTGGGGCCCAAACAGCAGGTAATGCTGATCAAGGGCTTCGAGCAAAATGCCCTGCAAACCATTGATGGTCCGGATACCGTGGGCGGTCGCGTGGAGTACAAGGTTGGCGACATCACCTGGGATGGCCGTGCAGTGGGTAAGGCACAGATGGCGGTGAGCATTACTTCGGTCAATGCACCGGCGCTGCAGGCATTGTCGAAGTGGTACCAAGCGCATCTGGCGGAGTTCGAGGCCGCCGCCGCCGCCGGCCAGCCGGTGCCGCAAATCCAGATGGACGACGCCGAGAAGGCCCGTTTCCAGGGTGATCTGCAGAAGCTGCTCGCCGCCAGGCCCAAGGTGGCGATTGAAAATCTGTCGTTCAAGACCGCCAATGGCGAGAGCCGCTTCAACCTGTCGATGGACTTTGCCGCCCCGTCCAGCTTCGACCTGCCGCCGGACCAGTTGAGCAAGCAGATGATCACCGAGGTGAAGAGCAAGCTGTCGTTGTCCAAGCCGATGATGGGTGACCTGGCGACCTTGCAGGCGCTGCTGGATGGTCAGACTGACGCTCAGGCGATTGCCATGCAGTCCAGCCAGGCTGGGGAGATGGTTGGCATGATGGCGCTGCAGAGTGGCATGGCGACTGTCGAAGGTAATGATGTGGTGAGCAGCCTGCACTATGCCGATGGCATGGTTGACTTCAACGGCAGGAAAATGACCGTGGAAGAGTTCGCCATGCTGATGGCGGCGCACCTGGCCGCGTTGTCGCCGCAGGGTTGATTGGTTCTGCCTGTGCTGGCCCTGTCGCCGGCACAGGCAACACAAAAACCACTTTAGTAATCGCTGGATTGTCTGTAGCCTTCGGCCTCCGATAATAATCCGTGCCCGCAGAGGGCCGTGGCGGGCAGTATGCCGTCCGGCGCCCTTAGCCGATCTGTCAGGGCCGGGTGATACACTCGATTTGACGCGCACGAGCGCCTGCAGGTCCAGCGATCATGACCCAGATTTCCGAACGCCTGTTGGTTCAGGCCCACCTCGACGCCAAGCAGCCCAACCCGCTGACAGCCGAGCAGGAGGCCGAATACCGTGCGGCCATCGCTGCCGAGCTCAAGGCCCAGAACGCAGTGCTGGTTGCCCACTATTACTGCGACCCGGTCATCCAGGCGCTGGCTGAAGAAACCGGCGGCTGCGTGTCCGACTCGCTGGAAATGGCCCGCTTCGGCAAGAACCATCCGGCCGAGACCGTGATCGTGGCTGGCGTGCGTTTCATGGGCGAAACGGCAAAAATCCTCACCCCGGAAAAGCGCGTGCTGATGCCGACCCTGGAGGCGACCTGCTCGCTCGACCTGGGTTGCCCGGTCGAAGAGTTTTCTGCGTTCTGCGACCAGCACCCTGAACGCACCGTGGTGGTTTACGCCAATACGTCCGCTGCTGTAAAGGCCCGTGCCGACTGGGTAGTGACCTCAAGCTGCGCGCTGGAAATCGTCGAAAGCCTGATGGATAACGGCGAGACCATCATCTGGGGGCCGGACCAGCACCTGGGCCGTTACATTCAGAAGCAGACCGGTGCCGACATGCTGCTGTGGGACGGTGCCTGCATCGTTCACGAAGAATTCAAATCGCGCCAGCTGGCCGACATGAAGGCACTGTACCCGGACGCAGCGATCCTGGTACACCCTGAGTCGCCGGAAGCGGTCATCGAACTGGCCGACGCAGTGGGTTCTACCAGCCAGCTGATCAAGGCAGCGCAGACCCTGCCGAACAAGACCTTCATCGTCGCCACCGATCGCGGCATCTTCTACAAGATGCAGCAGCTGTGCCCTGACAAGGAATTCGTCGAAGCGCCTACTGCCGGCAATGGCGCGGCATGCCGCAGCTGCGCGCACTGCCCGTGGATGGCGATGAATACCCTGGAGCGTGTGCTGCACTGCTTGCGTAATGGCGGTGATGAGATTTTCGTCGACCCGGCGCTGGTGCCCAAGGCGATCAAGCCGCTGAACCGGATGCTGGACTTTACCCAGGCTGCAAGGCTGAAACTGTCCGGTAACGCCTGACGACAGACCGCGTCGTCTTCTTCGCGGGCGAGCCCGCGAATGGCCCTCAGCGCCCCATCATTTCCCGCACCATGCGCTGCTGCTCCATGATCTCGCGCTGGCGCTGGTCAATCTGCGAGGCCAGCGGGAAGTTGCTGCCCGACCGGCGCTTGGCGTAATCCAATTGCTGGATCGCCTGGTCAAAGTCCCCCACCAGGGTGAAGTACTCGGCCCGTGCGCGGTGCAGGCCAATGGTATTGCCCGACAAGCCCCGCACTTCAGCCATGTCATACCACACGTCCGGGTCATCCGGCCGGCTCTTGACCAGTTCGTTGAGCACCTTCTCCGCTTCGGCAGGCTTGTTCTGCTTCACCAGCAAATCGGCGCGGACCTGTTTCAGCGGGTAGTTGCCCGGATACAGCCCCTGCATCCGTTCGGCCCGCTGCTGGGCGTCGGCCAGGCGGTTGTTGGTGATGTCCAGGTCGATCTGCGCCAGGTTGTAGGTGATGTCGTTGGGTGCCTTGGCCAGTAGCGGCTTGAGCATTTCACGCGCTTCGTTCAGCTGCCCGCCTTTGATCTGAGCCAAGGCCAGGCCGTAACGCGCGGCGTCCAGTTTCGGGTCTTCGTCCAGCTGGGCACGGAAGCGCTTGGCGGCAAGCCCTGGTGTGCCTTCGTAGGTCAGCGCCACCCGGGCGCGAATCAGCTGGTAGCGCATGCTGTCTTCAATGCCGCCCTTGGGCGCCTGGTCGGCCCGGTTGCGGGTATCGGCGATACGGGATTCGGTCACAGGGTGGGTCAGCAGGAATTCAGGTGGCTTGGCGTCATAGCGATACTGGCGTGCCAGGCGCTCAAACATGGTCGGCATGTTGCGCGGGTCGTAGCCAGCCTTTTCCAGGTTCTGGATACCGATACGGTCGGCTTCCTGTTCGTTCTGGCGTGAGAACCGGCGCTGTTCCTGGATCGCCGCCGCCTGGGTACCGGCAATCATGCCGATGCCCGCATCGCCGGCGCCACCGGCGGCCAGCACGATACCGGCCAGCAACGCCGCCATCATCGGCAGCTGCATGCGCTGCTGCGCCTCGACGCCTCGGGCGAAGTGGCGCTGCGACAAGTGCGCCAGTTCGTGCGCCAGTACCGAGGCGTACTCGCCTTCGGTCTGGGCGTTGAGGAACAGCCCGCCGTTGACCCCGACAATGCCACCCGGGGCGGCAAAGGCGTTCAGCTCGCGGCTGTCGATCAGGATGAATTCCAGGCGCCGGTCCTGCAGCTGGCTGGTTTCGGCCAGTTTGTACACGCTGGTTTCGACATAGTCCTTGAGCTGTGGGTCGTTCAGCTGGTTGACCTGGCCACGCAGCAGGCTTAGCCAGGCGCGGCCCAGCTGGTGCTCCTGTTGCGGCGAAACGATCGCGGAACTGGCGTCACCCAGTGATGGCAGGTCGTCAGCATGGCCGGGAAGGGCCATCAGGCAGGCCAGCGTCAGCAGGGTAGGGCGCAGTAGATTCATGCATGAAGCTCGCGTCGGTCAAAGATACCTACTGTAGCGGGCTCACACGTTGGCGACCAGTGGCGCTATCCTAGCCGACCCTGTCAGCAAGCAGTCTGGCAACGCCTTTGGAGACCCTGCGATGAGTGACACCCTGACCTGCGATGCCGAACTGGACGCCAGCGGGCTGAATTGCCCTTTGCCGCTGCTCAAAGCCAAGATGGAGCTCAATCGCCTTGCCAGTGGCGCGGTACTCAAGGTGATCGCCACGGATGCCGGGTCGCAGCGTGACTTCCGCACTTTCGCCCAGTTGGCCGGTCATACCCTGCTGCGTGAAACGGCCGAGGCCGGCACCTACACTTACTGGCTGCGCAAGGCCTGAGTCTTTACCAAGGATCGTCAATGTTCAAAGTGCTTCGCGACTGGATGCATCGCTACTTCTCCGATGAAGAAGCAGTGGTGCTGGCGGTCCTTCTGTTTCTGGCTTTCACGGCCGTTCTTACCTTGGGCGGCATGCTCGCGCCCGTGCTGGCGGGTATGGTGCTGGCGTTCTTGATGCAGGGCCTGGTCAACGCCCTGGAGCGTGTGCGGGTACCGACGCGGCTGGCGGTAATGTTGGTGTTCGCCCTGTTCATGGGTGCGCTGGCGCTGTTCATGCTGGTGCTGGTGCCGCTGCTGTGGCACCAGCTTATTACCCTGTTCAACGAGCTGCCGGGCATGCTCGGTAAGTGGCAGTCGCTGCTTTTGCTGCTGCCCGAGCGCTACCCGCACCTGGTGTCGGACGAGCAGGTGCTGCATGCCATCGAGTCGGTACGTGGCGAAATCGGCAAGTTTGGCCAGTGGGCGCTGACCTTCTCGCTGTCGAGCCTGCCGTTGCTGGTCAATGCCATGATCTACCTGGTGCTGGTGCCGATCCTGGTGTTCTTCTTCCTCAAGGACCGCGAACTGATCGGGCGCTGGGTGAGTGGCTATCTGCCGCGCCAGCGCACCCTGCTGAACCGGGTGGGCAGCGAGATGAACCGGCAGATCGCCAACTACATCCGTGGCAAGGGCATCGAAATTCTAATTTGTGGCATTGCCACCTACATCGCCTTCATCAGCCTGGGGCTCAACTACGCCGCACTGCTGGCGCTGCTGGTGGGGCTGTCGGTGGTAGTGCCCTACGTGGGGGCGGTGGTGGTGACGGTGCCGGTGACGCTGATTGCGCTGTTCCAGTGGGGCTGGGGCGACCAGTTCATCTACCTGATGACGGTGTACGCGATCATCCAGGCGCTGGATGGCAACGTGCTGGTGCCGTTGCTGTTCTCCGAGGCGGTGAGCCTGCACCCGGTGGCGATCATTTGCGCGGTACTGCTGTTTGGCGGGTTGTGGGGGTTCTGGGGGATTTTCTTCGCCATCCCGCTGGCGACCCTGATCAAGGCCGTGCTGGATGCCTGGCCGCGGCAGGAGCCTAGCGTTTCACCGATGCTTTGATCTGATTGGGGCCGCTTTGCGGCCCCAAACGATCTCAAGCCTTGTTCAGCGCTTGGGCTGCTGCCAATACGGCATCCACGTGCCCTGGCACCTTCACCCCACGCCATTCCTGGCGCAGTACACCCTTCTTGTCGATCAGGAAGGTGCTGCGGTCAACGCCCATGTATTCCTTGCCGTACAGCTTCTTCAGCTTGATCACGTCGAACAGCTGGCACAGGGCTTCGTCCTTGTCGCTGATCAGCTCGAACGGGAAGCCTTGCTTGGCCTTGAAGTTCTCGTGCGACTTGATGCCATCGCGCGACACGCCGAACACCACGGTGTTGGCGGCGGCAAAGGCGTCATGCTGGTCGCGGAACCCCTGGCCTTCGGTGGTGCAGCCCGGCGTGCTGTCCTTCGGGTAGAAGTACACCACCACTTGCTGGCCCTTGAGTTCGGCCAGGCTGACGGTTTGCCCGCTGGTGGCCTGGGCCTGAAAGTCCGCAACAGGTTGGTCGAGTGCTACAGCCATGGTGGTTTCCTTACATGGGGTTCTGTGGGCGCCAAGGTTCGATCAGCGCATCCAGGTTCAGGGCATCGGCAAAGTCCAGGAACTGGTCACGCAACCAGCTGATTTGCGTACCGGCCGGCAGAATCACGGTGAACTGGGCGTTGAGCATGCTGCTGCCGGTTTGCGGAGCCAGGTAGGTGTCGCAGGTCATGGCTTCCAGCTCGACGCGGTGGTCGAGGAAGAACTGGCACAGCTCGTTGATGATGTCCGGGCGGTAGGCGGCGCTGACGTAGGCCACGTACGGCAGGGCCTGCGGGCGCACTTCCTGGTCGGCGCTGCGCACCACGTCCAGGGTCAGGCCATGTTTTTTGCCCAGGCCCGGCAGGGTGGACTCCAGGCGCGCCAGGGCGTCCCAGCTGCCGCCCACTTGCAGCACCAGGGCGCTGGTCTCGCCGTGGCGGCTCAGGCGCGAGGTGACTACCGCGCAGCGGTTTTCGAAAGCGGCGCGGCTGAGGACGTTGGCCAGTTCCATGGGGTTCGGGCCCAAGGCACTGATGACAAGGAATTGTTCGCGGACGGTGGGGGTGGACATGCAGCATTCCTAAAGCGATGAGCGGTCGGTACAGGACGGGCGAAAGCCTCCTGTCGGCAGGGCCCGGGGCTCGCATGCGAGGTCGTGGACGCTGGCGGGGAGCAAGGTCGACGGCCCGGCGGGCCGCGCTGCACCGATCAAAGGATCAAGGGTAGCGAAATAAGGCGCTGAGGGGAATGCTCCGCCTGCCTGCTTCGCTTGTGCAAGGCCGATGCCCCCAGTACCATTACGGCTCTCTTTTTCCGGCAGGAGCAGTTACATGATTGCGGGCAGTATGGTGGCATTGGTCACACCCATGGATGCACAAGGGCGTGTGGACTGGGGCAGCCTCGACAAACTTGTAGACTTCCACCTGGAAAACGGCACCCATGCGATCGTCGCTGTCGGCACCACGGGTGAGTCCGCCACGCTGGATGTCGAAGAACACATCCTGGTCATCAAGCACGTGGTCGAGCGCGTCAAGCGCAGCAGCCGCCGCGTTCCGGTCATTGCCGGTACCGGTGCCAACGCCACTGCCGAAGCCGTGCACCTGACCCAGAACGCCAAGAGCGCCGGTGCCGATGCCTGCCTGCTGGTAGTGCCGTACTACAACAAGCCGACGCAAGAAGGCCTGTACCAGCACTTCAAGCACATTGCCGAAGCCGTCGACATTCCGCAGATCCTCTACAACGTACCCGGCCGCACCTCCTGCGACATGCAGGCCGAGACCGTGATCCGCTTGTCGGCCGTGCCGAACATCATCGGCATCAAGGAAGCCACCGGCGACCTGGTCCGCGCCAAGGCCATCCTTGATGGCGTCAGCAAGGACTTCATCGTCCTGTCCGGCGATGACCCGACTGCCGTCGAGCTGATCCTGATGGGCGGCAAGGGCAACATCTCTGTTACCGCCAACGTCGCCCCGCGCGAAATGGCCGATCTGTGCGAGGCCGCCCTTGAGGGCAATGCCGAGAAGGCCCGCGCGATCAACGAAAAACTCATGCCGCTGCACAAAGACCTGTTCTGCGAAGCCAACCCGATCCCGGTGAAGTGGGCGCTCGTCGAAATGGGCCTGATGCAAAAGGGCATTCGCCTGCCACTGACCTGGCTGAGCGAAGGCTGCCACGAAAAAGTCCGTACTGCCTTGCGCCAGTCCGGCGTACTGGTTTAAGAGGAAGTACACCGCATGAAGCGACTGGCTGGTCTTTCCGCCCTTGCCCTGATTATCTCCAGCACCAGTGGGTGTGGCTGGCTGTGGGGCGAGGATGGCTATTTCCGCGACCGCGGCAGCGACTACCTGCAGGCGCACCCGACTGCGCCGATGCAGCTGCCGCCGGACGCCAGCAACGTCAAACGCCTTGACCCGCTGCTGCCTATTCCGCGTAACGTCGCCGATGATCACGTCACGGGCGAGTTCGAAGTGCCGCGCCCGCAACCCCTGACCGGCGGTGCCGCCCAGGTTACCGACTACAGCCTGCAACGCAGTGGCAGCAGCCGTTGGGTGCTGGCCCAGCACTCGCCAGCCGAAGTGTGGCCGGTGGCTCGCCAGTTCTTCGAGGACAACGGCTTCCGCATCGCTGAAGAGCGCCCGCAGACTGGTGAATTCAACACCACCTGGCAGCGTTTCGACGAGTTGTCGGCATCGCTTGGCCAGCGCCTGGCGAGCACCGCCAGCAGCGGTGACAGCGAAGTGCGTGTACGTGTGCGCATGGAGCCTGGCGTGCAGCGCAACACCTCCGAGGTGTACGTTGTCAGCGTCGAGCGCCCGGCCGGCAGCACCGCCGAGCCTGACTTCCCGTCCACCTCCAGCAACACGGGGGCCGATGCCCTGCTGGTCGACGAAATGCTCGCCAGCATGAACCGCAGCGCCGAAAAAGGCGGTTCGGTGTCACTGCTGGCCGCGCGCGATTTCGACGCGCCAAGCCGCGTCAGCCTGAGCGAAGACGGCAGCGGCAACCCGGTGCTGTACCTGGGTTCCGACCTGGACCGTGCCTGGTCTGGCGTAGGCCGTGCCCTGGAGCAGGGTGGCGAGTGGCGTGTTGAAGACATCAACCGTAGCCTGGGCCTGTACTACATCAACCTGTCGGAAAAACCGGACGACAAGCAGAACCAGCCTGGCTTCTTCGGCCGGATGTTCGGCAGCGAGCCGACCAAGGAAGAGCGTGAAGCCCGTGCCGAGCGCTACCAGGTTCGCCTGAGCAAGGTGGGTGATAGCGTGCAGGTCACGGTCGAGAAAAACATCAACACCGTGGCCCCGGCCGATGTCGCCCGCCGCGTGCTGAGCGCCATTCAGGACCACCTGGGCTAAGTGCGCTTCGCGGTACTCGGAAGCGGCAGCCAAGGGAACGGCACGCTGATCGCCAGTGGTGACACGTTCATCCTGGTCGATTGCGGCTTTTCCCTGCGCGAAACCGAGCGGCGCCTGGCGCTGCTCGGTGTATCGGCGGCTCAGCTCAGTGCGGTGCTGGTGACCCACGAACATGCCGACCACGTGCATGGGGTGGGCTTGCTGTCGCGGCGCTACAATGTACCGGTCTACCTCAGCCAAGGCACGTTGCGCGGCATGCGCAAACCGGTGGAGGTGGCCGGTTTTCTCGCTTGTGGCCAAAGCCTGCGTATCGGCAGCCTGGAAGTGACCGCCGCGCGGGTCGAGCACGATGCCTACGAGCCGTTGCAATACGTGGTCAGCGATGGCCAGCGGCGCTTCGGCATGCTGACCGACCTGGGCTCTTATGACGCGCTGTTGCTGGAGCGTTACCAGGGCCTGGATGCATTGCTGATCGAGGCTAACCACTGCCGTGACCTGCTGGCACGCGGTCACTACCCGGCCTTCTTGAAGCAGCGGGTAGGGGGCATGCAAGGGCATTTGAACAATCACCAGGCTGCGCGCCTGGTGCACGAGTTGGGCTGGAGCAACCTGCAACACCTGGTGCTGGCCCACCTCAGCAGCAAGAACAACCTGCCACACTTGGCCCGCCAGTGCTTCGTCGACACCCTTGGGTGTGACCCGGACTGGCTCCAGGTGGCGAATCAGGAACACGGGCTCGACTGGCGCGAAATCGCCTAGCCCAACACCTCAAGCAAGCGGAGCCCAATCATGGAAAAACGCGACGAACTCTACCGCGGCAAGGCCAAATCGGTTTACAAGACCGACGACCCCGACCGCTTGATCCTGCTGTTCCGTAACGACACTTCGGCGTTCGACGGCAAGCGCATCGAACAACTCGACCGCAAAGGCATGGTGAACAACAAGTTCAACGCCTTCATCATGCAGAAGCTGGAAGAAGCCGGCGTGCCGACCCAGTTCGACAAGCTGCTGGGCGACAACGAGTGCCTGGTGAAGAAGCTGGACATGATCCCGGTCGAATGCGTAGTGCGTAACTACGCCGCCGGCAGCCTGGTCAAGCGCCTGGGCGTGGAGGAGGGCATCAAGCTGGAGCCGTCCACCTTCGAGCTGTTCCTGAAGAACGATGAGAAGGGCGACCCCTTCATCAACGAATCCCACGTTGTCGCGTTCGGCTGGGGCACCGCCGAGCAGCTGGTGGAAATGAAAAAGCTGTCGCTGAAAGTCAACGAAGTGCTGAGCAAGCTGTTCGATGACGCCGGCCTGCTGCTGGTCGACTTCAAGCTGGAGTTCGGCGTATTCCACGGCCAGATCGTGCTGGGCGACGAGTTCAGCCCGGACGGTTGCCGCCTGTGGGACAAAGAAACCCGCAAGAAGATGGACAAGGACCGCTTCCGCCAGGGCCTGGGCGACGTGATCGAAGCCTACGAAGAAGTTGCCAAGCGCCTGGGCGTGCCGCTGTAAGCGGCGCGTTCACGCAAGCGCCTGATACCACGCGATTTTTTTGAAAAAAGATTTGCGTTTTCAAAAAACGCTGGTAAGATGCGCGGCATTGGAGAGATGCCGGAGTGGTCGAACGGGACGGATTCGAAATCCGTTGTACTGGCAACAGTACCTAGGGTTCAAATCCCTATCTCTCCGCCATATTAAAGGCCCCGAGCGCTGTATAGCCCTCGGGGCCTTTTTCATTTGGGGGAATTTTGGGGGAATGGGGGAGCGTGTATTTCCCCCAAGCGTTCGCTATCATTTCCCCCCATGGCCTACTACGAGAAGCGCGGGGACGCTTGGCGCGCCCAGATCCGCCGCAAAGGATATCCAACCCTTTCCGCCACCTTTGACACCAAGGCAGAAGCCCAGCGATGGGCCGCCGAGATCGAAGGTGATATGTCGCGTGCGCGCTTCGTCGACATGCGCGAGGCCGAGAGCACCACGCTCGCTGAGGCCTTGGACCGCTACCTGTCGGAGGTCACTTCCACCAAGAAGGGCGCCAAGCAGGAGCAGGTCCGCATCAAGAAGTGGAAAGAGCACAAGCTGGCCAGCAAGGGCCTCGCTGCGATCCGCTCGAGCGACATGGCCACGTACCGCGATGCTGAGCTCAAGGAAGGTAAATCGACCGCGACAGTCCGCCTCAACCTGGCAGTGATCAGCCACCTTTATACGGTGGCCACCAAGGAATGGGGCATTGAAGGGCTGACCAACCCGTGCCGGGCTATCCGGATGCCCAAGGGCAGCAAGGAGAGGGATCGTCGCCCGACGCCGGCGGAGCTCGCCGCGCTGTACAAGGCGGCCGGCCAGATGAACGCCCAGTTACCGGTATTCATTGAGCTGGCGGTGGAGACCGCGATGCGCCGTTCTGAGTTGCTGATGCTGCGCCGCGACCAGGTGCGCGGCAAAGTGGCTTACTTGGAAGACACCAAGAACGGCGATAGGCGCGCGGTGCCGCTGTCCTCCCGGGCGATAGCCCTGCTGGAGGGGTTGCCCACGCCGATCGGTGGCGGCCGGTACTTCAACCTGGCCCTCAACACGATCAGCAACTATTTCCCCAGGGCCTGCGTGGCCGCTGGGATTGAAGGTCTACGCCTTCACGACCTTCGCCATGAGGCGACCAGTCGTTTCTTTGAGCGCGGCTTCACCATGATGGAGGTCGCGAGTATCACGGGCCACAAGACTCTCACGATGTTAAAACGCTACACTCATCTGAATCCCTATGATTTAGCAGATAAGCTAGCGTAAGATCGTCCACCCACACACATAAGGAGCGGGTCGTGTCAGCTGAGACAAAATTGAAATATCAAGTGGCGCTTTTCGGTGATTTTTCTCATGTGACCCCAGATGAAGAGACGCTAAAAAAGTGCATTGAGAACTTCTTTACACTAGGGTTTATGCCAACTCCTCTTCAGGAGTTTAATGGTCAAACTAGTAAGGTAGAGGCGCGGCTTGGATTTCAGTCTATACGTAACGGGATTGTAGTAAATATTCTTTCCAATCGGATGGATGTCTTTTGTAACCCGTTTCCCGGCAGCAATGCTGCAGGTTTGTCGCTGCGAGATTTTGGCGATGAAAGCAAAAAAATTATTGATAAAATAATTTCTGTATTTAGCTTGAATGTGCGGCGCGCAGGTTATGTGACGGAAACTTTTCTCAAGCCTTTAGATGATGCTAGCTTAGAAAAAGTCAAAAAACTTATGCTGAATGCAGACTTTAATCCGACTGGAAATTTGACGCCTAAAGAGTGGTCGATTCGTTTGGTTTCTCCAGTGGTAATGGAGGGAATTGCCTCGCCAGTAAATCTGATAACCAATTTCGCCCGGAGCGATATTCAAATGGGGGATCAGAGCGGGCAGAAGGAATTTACTACGATCCATGTGACAATGGATGTAAATATGCCAATGGAAAAAGCATCATTCACCATGGATGCGGCGCTTATTTCAGGTTTTATTGATAATAGCTTAGAACTTCAGCATACAGTGCTGAAGAATGTTCGGGAGATCGCTTATGGCTAACAGGCCTTCGGTCACCGATATATCAACTGCCATCGGAATTGGGGACCCTTTTTCGATAACCTCTCAGACTAGCTTGGCTGCGTTTAACTTCAGCTTCACGCATGCCAATTCGTCATTCTATGATCCTAATGTTACTCGGAACATCAGGATAATCGAGTCACCTCAAACCGGCTCTGCGAAACCACAGGTGTTGGACGAAGAGGCGCGGGCTAAATTTGAGAAGGGGTTTATGGAGCGACTCGATTCAGATCGATTCGAGCCTGGGGTAAAATCTTCTACAGAATATTATGTTGAGCAATGGCTAGCCACGAACCCATTTTTGGTGCAGACCTCTATCGGCAAGTTTTTTCTCGCTAACACTTCTCATGTAAATCGTCTGGTAGGCGTGCTTTCTGTGGTTGCACATCTGGACAAGGAAGCTCTTAGTCCAGCTAACGAATTGATTGCGTTAGCTGCCCTTTCGCATGGTTCTGTTGAAGTTAAGGAGTACGCCTTAAGGGCGTATGAGTACTGGGAAGATCCGGTTCTAGTTGCGAAGCTTAAGGACTTTTCGATCCAGCCGGCTTGGCTAGAGGAGTACAAAAATGAAATTATCGAAGATGTAATTGGGGGATAAGGATGTCGTATTTCGTGCGTAAGATCTCACGCTCAAAGTGGGAGGTTGATGGAAATGGAGCTGTTAACGCAGATGCTATCACCAATTGCATGAAGACGAATGGTAATACCTTATCGTTCTGGCGAGTAGATTCTGAAACCGAAATTAGTAGTGCGATCCTTGCGCTTGCGGCTGCTAATGACAATCTGGACAAAATGGATGTGGTGGTGATTCCCGAGGCTGTCTTTCAGGGATTGGAAATAACAATCGTCGAGACACCAGGTAATACGGCCTGTGAAAAATTCGCACATACCCATAGAGATCTCGCCAATCTCACAATCAAAGAACTGGCTTTGGTTGCAGATGTTTTGGCTGATAAGATCAGGTCGGGGGGCACCACCCGTTATACTCTCGGCAAGCTACGGACTCTTCTTTTGAGTGCGATCGAAGAAAAGCATCTTGACTTCAACCGTTTAAGTGATGGCATTAAAAAGAAACTTCGACCGCCGCCGCCTAGCGAGCCATGCCCAACCTGTGGAGCTGTCAAGCAGTAAAAACGTTATTGAGAGCGTGATTACGCCGCGTGTAGCGAGCGAGGCTGTTTCCTTTTCCTGCCAGGTTTCGACTTCTGGTGCTCCCCATCCCGAAATTCGCGCAAGAACTTGCGCACGTCCTCCTTCAGCCAGCAGTGCCGGTTGCCCATCTTGAAACTCTTGGGCAACCAAGGCACGCCACGGCGAATCCCCTCCCTGATCGACGCTTCGGTGCGGCCCAGCAGCTTAGCCAAGCCCTCAACCGTCAGTACCTCGGTCTCTTCGCTCATTCCTTCCTCCCGACCTGACACGTCAGATTCTGGTTGTCACGCTGATCTGTCACGTCAGGTCCGTTTTGCTGGCGGCAGCGCAGGCTTTGACTCAATGAACGAGCTGGCTGAGTGTTCGCCGCCAATGTGGCGGAAGAAGTCGATCTCAACCTTTGCGCTTTCAATCAGTACGCGGCTGATATCCGATACCGACTGGGCGCGCTGAACCTCCTTGGCCAAGTTGTCGTCATTGGCCTCACGCACCGCTTCGAGCTGGGCGAACAGGTGGTCGCGAAGGTCGCTGAGCTTATTTTTCATTCCTGGTCTTCCTCTTGATCTCTTTTTTCAGTTCGTTTTGCAGGTGGAGAATGTCAACGATCTCCTCCGGCAAGCCTTTGTAGTGATGGTTATTGCGCAACTGGTGCTCGGCACGCGTGCGCAGGCATAGGTTGGCCAGGTTCGTGTTCTGCACATTGCCGTCTTTGGCTGCCACGAGCATCCCCTCTGGTACAGGGCCGTTGGCTTGCTCCCAGGTGTAGATATGAAGCGGTTTCCACACGTCGGGCTGCGCTACCTTGATCAGCGTGTACCGGCCCTTGCGGTGTGTGGCTCCAACCGGTCTTGGATCCTGGCAAATCTGACCCCCTTTGGCCTCCAGCCTGGCAAGCAGGATTCGTCGATGCGTTTCCGATCTGTGGGCATCGGTCTTAACCAGCCCAAACAGGGCTGCCCGCAAGGTGATGGCTGTCTTTGTCCGCCCAGGCAGCAGCAGGCAAAGCTCCTTGTTGGTCTTGTTGGGGTAGAGAAGGCGAAGGAGATCATCCTCTGCCTCGGTCCAACGCTTGACTGGCCCGCGCCTAGTCATGGCCCGCTCCGGTCTGTAGCTCTCTGATCACCGATTGGATTCCGGCCACATAGCTCCCTGGCCGGCCTTCGGTAGCGCCGGCCAATCGCTCAACCACCAGGTCTACCGGAGAGCCACGCAGTGAGGCGACCAAGTCAATCGCCCAGTTCCTTGCTTCCAAGTACATGAAGCGGTTGATGGGGCCGGCCGGAGGCTGCGCCGAGCAGGAGAGCTTGCGGGTAGGTTCTACAACATTAGCCGTCGAGACCTTTGCGGCTGACCTTGATACGACCGAGTTGGCCCGCCCGCGACCCCGCTTGAGCCCCATCGATTCGAGTATTTCCTTCGCCGCCTGGCTGATATCCCGCTTGCTCATGAGTGCCCCCGGAAGTGGTCGGCCAGAACTCGTCGCCCGTCCAGGCCGCAGGCAGCGGACAGGTCAAGGACCTGCCCGAAGGTCGTTTCGCGCTGCTGCAGAGCGTCCCACAGCAGTAAGAGCAGGCAGGCCTGGCTCATGGCTCCTGCTCCCGAGGCTTTTCGGCCTGCTGCGCCTGGTCACGATCAAGTAGCCTGTCGATCCGGGCGAGGAGTATGTCGCGATACTCGACGTTGACCAGTTCGTCGTTGACGTATGCGATTGCCTCCCGCAGCAATACATCAGCCACCTGCAGTTGGGCCTCGCACTCAGCCAGCCTGGCCTGCAGGTCGCCTTCGCTGAATCCGGCGATTACTGCCAAGCCGCGACCTGCTGAGACCAGATCACCCAGCTTGGTGAAAGGCAGGATGCTCGAGAGTGGCGCGGCTTCGCTGGCCCGCAGCACAAGCGTGATGCGTTCAGGCTGCTTCATGGCCGCTCTCCGTTCCGCGTGCGGCTTGTTCCTCGGCTTCATCCTGCAGGAGCTGGCGCCATTCGGCCTCGGTGCGATTCCCATAGAGCGGTTCAGGCTCGGGAAGCGCGGCACTCGATGCTGGCGCCTGTGGCTTGGGTAGGCCTGCTGCTTTGCGCTCGGCAATTTCCTTGCGGTCTACGGCTACACCTTGCGGAGCTTCGATGCCAAGGCGAACCTGGCTACCTTTGACTGCCAGCACAACTACGGTGATGTCGTCGGCGATCTTGATGGCTTCGCCTACGCGACGGGTGAGGATCAGCATGTGGTACTCCTTGTGTGGGTTAGGGGTGGTGCCTATCACCACCCCAATGGCCTTACTTGACGCCGATGAAGGGGAGGGGTGCCTGGCCGCCGGTGTAGGTCGGTAGCTTCCCGTCCCACTTTTCCACCGCGTTCAGGGTCACCACATCCGGGTTGGCACGCAGGGCTTGGGCGCGGACCTCGATTGCCTTGGCGTCGGCCTGGGCGATCAGCAGCTTGGCGTCTGCCTCACCCTGGGCTCGCGCTCGTTCCTTGTCGGCCTCAGCCTTGGCCTGAGCAACCTCATTGCGGCGCTGTTCGGCCATCTGTGTAGCCTGGATCTTGGCATTCAGGCTGGCGGTTACCTGCGGTGGCAGGGCGAGGTCGGAGGCGTAGTAGATACGCTCGAGGTTGATGCCGATCGGCGCCACCTGAGCGCGGACGCGCTGCTCGACAGCCAGCAGCAGGTCAGCCTTGCCTTGCCCGTACACGCTTTCCACCGGCAGCTTCGAAGCCACGTCGTTGAAGGCGTCACGGACCATGTTGCGCAGGAATTTGTTGGTGATCTCGTCGATGCCGGCGCGGTACTTCTGGAACAGGGTGGTGACCTTGTCCGGCGCGACGGCATAGGTGATGCCCACATCACCGCCAACCTTCATGCCCTCGACGGTCTGGAACGTGATGGTTTCGGCGCCGGTCCAGGTTTCGGTCTGGGTGAACGTCGGGAACAGGTACAGCTCTTCGTTGATGCCGACCCAGTACTTGCCGGTACCGACTTCCTTGAGCTCAACGCCTTTCTCCGAGCCGTACAGGTTGACGATGACCCCGACATTGCCGGCCGGAACCTTCGAGCACCCGCCCAGGACGGCGAGAGCACACAGCGATACAGCAGCGAGTAAACGCTTCATTGGTCTTCCTCTTTGGTGATTGCCGCAGGAGCACGGCGCTTGTTGAAAAGGTGGTAGGCGAGGGTGATGGACGCGATCAGCCAGATGACGACCAGCGTCAAACCGATGATCACTAGGCCGTCCGACTCGCTGCTGATCAGGGCCGGTGCGATGAAGCGCAGTACGGCCAGCGAAATGACCAGGTACAGAAAGGCGCAGGTCAGGTTGATCAGCAGGTCCAGCGTTTTGATTGAGGGGTGCTTCATCACTTTCTCCAGGGCGAGCGAAGGCCCGCCGCGTTTGTTGGCTTTCGCAAAATTCAGGGTTGGATCAGGTCAGGCTGGCAGCGTCACGCCACCGCCAAGGCGCACTCAGCGCGCCGGGTTGTTATGCGGGTTTCAATTTTTCGTTCGCCTTGACGGCGCACGCGGGTGAATTCGTCAGTACTGGATACGGAATGTCCAACCAACACCGCGCAGATAGTCATCACCATCGGAGATATCAGGCCTCTTCGCATTGCTTCTGCCACGAGTTGTGCGCGCTTGATCACACCGAGCTTGGTGCTGGCTGCAAGCAAACGTTTGTCGATGGTGTCCTTGGCTACACCTAGCTCACGAGCGGCTTCTTTGCTGGTCAGTCCGCATGCCACAGCCATTACGCACTGGAGCTCACGCTCCGCCAGTCCCAGCCCAAGGCTGCCAGTCCAGTTACCGAAAGTCAGTGCGTTCATGTGCTTCGCTCCGTGCGAGTAAGTTGATGAGGCAAATAATGGTTTCCCTTTATTCTGCTGTCAACAGGTATACCTTTATTTTTTCGCAGCACTTCCCTCCGATAGTATCGGTTGAGTACCCTTTGCTGTATGGATATACAGTAATCAGGAGAAGGTTGTGGCCAGGCAAAAAAAACAAGTGGCAGAGCAGCGCACGGAGATGACAGGCATGGAGCGCTTGGTCTTGAGGGTTTCTTCGATGATCAACCACCCGATAGCTCAGACCCAGAGGTGGGTCACAATTCACCAGCTTGATACTGATAGTGATCAGAATTGGGAGGAGGTCATGAGCATGATTTCCGAAACCCCAGGGATAGAAATGACGTTTAGCGATGATGGAAGCGTGACGCTTCAGTGGGAGGCTGATGAAGAGCAGACCTCCACCTTGGCGATGGAGGGAGCTGAAGTCGAGGAAGAGGTCGCCGCCCCGTTTTAAGAGCGAATTTGCGCGCTGGGCTCTGGCTCGGCGCGCTACAGAAGGTTGCCATTCCAGACGTATAGGACCTTTGCCTGGATGTAGGTCTCTTCCTTACGGATCATCCGGTCCTTATGTTTCGGGTTGTCGGAGATCATCTCAAAGTGTTCTTCATCAGCAACCTGGAGGCGCTTGATGTACTCATGACCACACCAGGATATGAAATACACTCCATCGCCGATGAACTCGCGAACAGTCACGTCGACAATCAACGGATCGCGATCCTTGATGGTTGGAGCCATTGATTGACCCCATCCAGTGACGAGCTTCAGGTGATGCGGCTCTTTGAAGTCAAGCCCCAGTTCCCGCAGGTGGCTCAAGCTAACGCGAACGTCTCTGAGCATTTCCGGGTAGTCGTGTGTGACTTGGCCGCCACCCATTGCTCCTCGCACGTCATAGTGTGCAATCCGAATCATATCGCCGGTGGAGCCGCGAGCGCCCCCCGCCTTTGCAGAGCCGTCGCCAGGGTGTGAATCGGTCTCTTCAGCAGCTCGGAGCAGCCGATTGCGCGCATCTTCCGACAGGCCCGCCCCAGTTTTCTCTAGCATCTGCCTGACCATGTCAGCAGCCGAGAGCTTCTGTATCTCCTCTCCGACGAGAGCGGAGCCATCCTCGGTAGGTGCGGGGATGCTACCCACTCCCTCAGCTAGCCATAGCGCATCAACCCCGCAGATCTGGGCGATCTTCACCAGGTGGCTACTGGATCGGGAGAGCCCTCTCTCGATTTCCGAGATTGAGGCTTGCGCGATGCCAGCCCTTTCGGCCAGCTCGGTCTGGGTAAGCCCTTTCAGGCGGCGGGCGTGTTTGAGTCGATCTTTGAGTTCCATAACGCACCAATCTAATGGTTAGCCTTTTTCCTTGCAAAAAGGTATGCCTCTAAAATACAGTAAAGGCATACCTCTATTCGGCGTTAAGCCCATGAATGAAATCTTCAATGACCTGGTCAAGTTTTTTGGCGGCCAGGTGGCAACAGCGAAAGCGCTCGGCGTGACGCAAGGCACAGTCAGCGGCTGGGTACGCGGCGTCCATGGCTGTTCTGCTGATATGGCTTTGATCATTCAGGCCAAAACTCATGGGCGTTTCGCCGCTTCAAGCATTCGTCCCTCGCTGGCGGAATCGCTCCCGACCTTGGATCAAAAGGTACCAGCCAAGAGCCATCAAGCGCAGACCAACGAATCTGCTGTTAATCCATCCAGTGCCGTGCTGGCCTCCCTATGAGTGCCCCTCATGCCATATCGATACCTCTGGGAAAGCTGTCATGGGCAAGAAATTCATAGCGCGGAAAGGCAGGGCAAAATTGATTTCAAGCCAAGTCAGTCGCCAGGCCTTGATTCCGACTTTTTCTGTGAGAGCTTGGAGGGCAGGGGGGAATTTCAATGACTAGCACAGACACCGCAAAGCCGCCTTAACCGAGCGGCACCACCAGTTTCTGCATTTGGCTTAGCCCAGAAAGCAGAAAACCCGGCTTCGCAGGCCGGGCTTCTTAACCAGTCCTCTGGCAGGGACTTTTTGAATCTTCGTTCTGTAGGAGGACGAGATGCACCCGAAAAATACCACCGAGGCACCGCCAACGCAAGCGGGCCTGCTCGTGACCATAGCGACAAAGTTCAACCAGAACGGCGATGAGTTCTTCTTCTCGACGGTGCCTGGGATCAGCTGCTCTGAGGCGTTCAACTTTGCAAGTGCCAATCTGAGCGCAGCAGAAGACCTGCTCGGCCAGCTCGTCCAGGTCAATGCAAGCTGTAACTTGGCTTTTGCGATCCGCGCATTGGTTGGCCAAGCGAGAGCGCTGATCGACTCCGGGGTTGGATCTGTCGAGCAGGCCGAAGACTTCGCGCCACAAAACCTTGCATCTCCAGTTCGTGGCGCGGGGGTGTCGGAATGAGCCATCCCATGACCAAGTTTTCCTCCCCCGCCAAGCGCGTAGAGGAGGGGCTTGAGCTGCTGGCGATCCTCGCCGAGGTGCTTGAGCACAACGGCGGCTTCAAGGACGCCGACCCAGGCGAACACCCAGCAATGATCGGCGAACGTGGCGAGGACGGCATCATCCGTTCTATGCGAGTAATCGCCTGGGCGGCTCACCGTGAGTTTTGTCAGATGGCTACGGACTTGGAGATCCCCCAATGAACCATATTGTCCCGGTGTGGCAGCCAGATGGCTTGCATGGTGAGATCGTCCACGACGTGACCCTCACCGCAGCGGATATCGCGCGTTTCAACGAAGCCCGCGAATCATTCAAGTTGATCAAAGCCTTGTACTGGGCGCATGTCGTGCCCTCGCTCGGCGGATTCGACAATCCAGTTGCCGGCGAACTTGAGCGCCTGTTCGAGCGCGTCGTTTTCGACACGCGAAACTTTATGTGGCCTCACCGCAACGCGGCTGCCTTCCATGAAGCGAAGGATGTGGGAGGTGCGGCATGAACCTGGTCCCCTTCAGCTTTAAAGGAGCACCGGTTCGCGTAGTTACCGATGCTCTTGGCGAGCCATGGTTTGTAGCGAAGGACGTTGCCGAGCAGCTGGGGTACGTTTGGAACGGCACCAGTCGCATTGAGCACGTACCCGAACTGTGGAGGGGGGTCACATCCGTTGTGACCCCCTCCGGCAGCCAACAGATGGCCGTGCTGAGCGAGCAGGGCCTCTACTTCTTCTTGGGTAGATCCGACAAGCCTGGCGCACTTCCTCTGCAGATCTGGGTGGCTGGCGAAGTCATCCCGTCAATCCGAAAGACAGGTAGCTACCAGAGGCAGTTGACACCTGCTGAGCAGGCTCTCGCGCATGCTCAGGTAATGGTTGACCTGGAGCGCCGTCAGTCCCAGCAACAGGTCGCCCTCGATCGTGTTGAGCGGCAGGTTGCCGACCTCAGCCAGACAATGGTTTGGGATCACTGCCCGCAGAACTGCCTGTCGCTCACCGGCATCAAGGCCGCGATGCTGGCGCGTCATGGCTTGTCGGGCGCCGTTGTCGACTACGTGCTGAAGGAGTGGCCGCATCAGCCCAACTCTGCCGGCATGGTCCGTAATGGTCACGAAGACGCCAAGGGCTCGCAGTACCTGGTCTGGACGAAGAGCCTTGTCACTGCGGCGTTCAAGCGCTTCGTCGATGAGTGCGAGATGGTCAACACCACCCAGGCCAGCCACCCCTACTTCAACGGCCGGTTCCGGCTGACCGGGAAGGTGAGCCAATGAAGAAGAACCTGACCAAGGCCCAGCTGACGAAGCTGGTGGCCGAGCGCGCGGTGGACTTCTACCAGGCTCAGGCCCATATGCGGCGGCTTCGTGATCGCCTGAACGGTGAGTACACCGCGTTCTTTCAGGCGACAGGGGAACCTGACCCCAAGCGGCGGCGCATTGATCCGGGAAACCCCGCTTATGCGCCGGTGATCGCCTACACGGCCGACTCGTACGACCTGTACTGCCGTGCGCGGCAGGCCAAGAACGCCGCCAAGCGTCGCATGGAGACGGCGATCAGGATGCTGCTTGGTCCGGATGCCAGCGTCTACGACATGCCGCCGGCAAGCAGCCGGCCGGCGCTCCCGGTTCGGCGCATCAACGCAATCGGGGAGACGCTGCAATGACCACTACCATCCTAAGCCAGGCCCCAGCGCAGCGTAGTAGCGCAACGATCATCAACGGCCCCTGGCCAACCTACACCCAGTTCAAAGGCTTTCCAGAGCGCGAGCGCTGGACGATCTACGAACTGGCCAAGGCTGGACGGCAGGCGATGGAAGACAGCGGCTTCGAGATGGCCGAGAGCTACGACGCCTTCGTGCGCCGTGTCACAAAGGAGCTTGACCTGTGAGCCAGGAGCGTATCCCGCGCAAGTTTCAGGGCGTATGGATTCCGGCCTCTCTCTGGCTGGATCACTCGTTGTCGACAAACGAGAAGGTGATGCTGGTGGAGATCAGCAGCCTCGAGGATGACGTGCGCGGCTGTTACGCCACTAACGCGCACTTCGCAGCGTTCTTCGGACTGTCGGTATCTCGGGTTTCCGAGATCATCAGCGGACTGGCTGAGCGCGGCTTGATCAAGGTTGAGCAAATCCGCGAAGGCAAGCGTGTCATCGAGCGCCGAATCCGCCTTACCAACCCCTTCGATAAACCGAAGACCCCTTCGGAAAACGCTGTGAACCCCTTCGGAAAAGGCGATGAACCCCCTTCGGAAAACACGCAGGGGAGTAATACACCTATGAGTAATACAAAGAGGGTTAAAGACTTACGTGCTTCTGGTGCGGAAGTGGACGCTGCATTTGACCAGTTCTGGAAGCTGTACCCGAAGAAGAAAAGCCGCAAGGACGCCCTCAAGGCCTGGAACAAGCTCAGCCCTGGCGCCGAGCTGCAGGCCGTCATGATCGCCGCCCTGGCCAACCACTGCGCTTCCCGCGACTGGGCCAAGGAAGGTGGCCAGTACATCCCGAACGCCGCCACCTGGTTGAACGGCGAGCGCTGGCACGACGTTCTGCAACCCGCCGCTGGCGCAGCCCGCCCCGGGTCGTTCAACGACCTGCCGCAACACACACCCGACATGTACCAGGAGAGCCACGATGGCCGTGCAAATTTCTGATCTTTTCCACCGCACCCCGGCCAAGCGCATCTTTGCCGGTCAATGCCCAACCCACGGCGATGTCGACATGACCGAAGTCGAGCAGCTGGACGGCTCGATGCTGGCGCGTGGCTGCAAGCGCTGCGCTTGGGAGGCCCTGCATACCAGCCCCCGCGACTCGGCAGAGCGCGCCCTGGCAAATGCCCAGCACAAGGCTGAGAAAGCCAGCGAAGCGCTGATCGCTGCCGGGATCACCCCGCGCTTTGCTGGCGCCACCTTCGACAGCTACCGCGCCGAGACGGAGCCGCAGCACAGGGCTCTGGCGAAGTGCCAGGCCTATGCCGAGCAGTTCCCGGCCAACTTCCGGGTTGGCCGCTCCCTGCTGCTGACCGGCAATGTCGGTTGCGGGAAGACGCATCTGGCTAGCGCGATTGTCCGTACTGCGGTGGCAGATCACGCTGAGGCTCTGATCATCCCGGCGGGCGACATCATCGGCATTGCCCGTGCCTCGATGGTGCCGAACTCCGGCTATACCGACCGCGACGTGGTGCTGCACCTTGGCAGCTTGAACCTGCTGGTGATCGACGAAGTCGGCGCTCAAAAGGGCAGCGAGTATGAGCTGGGCCTGTTGCACAGCATCATTGATCGCCGGTATCAGGCGGTGCTCCCGACTGTGGTGATCAGCAACTTGAGCGCTGACGGCCTCAAATCCTACATCGGCGATCGTGCCCTTGACCGCCTGCGCCAGAACGGCGGCCAGCAAGTCGGGTTCACTTGGGAATCGAAGAGGGCTGCGGCATGAGGGCTCTCTACAGCGACGAGGCTGAACACGGGGTGCTCGGCGCGGTGATTCACGCTTCGCTGCAGCAGAATGTGGGCCTGGTCGAGGACATGCTCGGCCAGATGACCTCAGCCGACTTCTATCACGCCGACAATGCGGCCCTGTTCGAAGCCATGCTCGAGTGCCGCGAGCAAGCCATGCCCATCGATCCGGTGACCTTGGGGGCGGTTCAACGCCTGCTCCCGGGTGGCGGCAACGTTCTGGCCTATGCCGCTGAGTTGGCCAGCAAGGTGCCTTCGCTGGCCAACTGGAAGGCCTATGCCAAGCACGTCAAGGAGTGGGGCGTGATCCGCCGAATTTTGGACGTGGCGGGCGGCGCGCAGGAAATGGTGCAGGCCGGCGCACCTACCGGCGAAGTAATTGCTGCAGCTCAGCAGGCCATGGCAGACCTGCGCAACCTTGATGGGGAGGCAAAGGGTTACAAGCGCCTGGACCAATGGATGGGAGACGCCGCCGACCTGGTGGACGAGAAGCACCGAGGCGTGGCGCCGAAGTGGCCATCGACGGGGCTCGAAAAGTTGGATGAGCTGGCCCAGGGGCTTCGCCCGAAGAAGGTGACCGTAATCGCCGGCCTGCCGGGCAGTGGCAAGACCACCTTGGCCTTGCAGATCGCCCAGCACAACGCCGTCAAGGAGCGGAAGCCGTGGCTGGTGTTCTCCATCGAAATGCCTGGCGAAGAGCTGGGGCTGCGCGCTATCGCCTCGCTGGGAGGGGTGGCGCTGCACAAGCTGGACAACCCAGCCCAGATGCGCGAAGACGACTGGGCCAGGATGAGCGGCGCCGTAGGATTGGCCCTGGAAGCCCCGCTATTCGTCTGTGACGACCCGGTGCAGACGCCGTCCACCATTCGCGCCACGGCTCGGCAGTGCCAGCGCGAGCACGGACTGGCCGGCATCGTGGTCGACTACTTGACCCTGGTGCGCAGCGAGCGTGGCGGCCGATCTCGTTCCGAGGAGGTGGGAAAGATCAGCAAGGCCCTGCTGCAGCTGGCCAAGGAAATGGCTATCCCGGTCATTGAACTAGCCCAGCTGAACCGTGACTCGACCAAGCGCCCCGGCAAGAAGCCCCAATCCAGCGACCTTCGCGACTCCGGTGAGATCGAGGCCGACGCCAGCTGCATCCTGATGGTGCACCGGGACATGGATACGGAGGAGGGCCAGAACGGCCTCACCGAGATCCTGATGACCAAGTGTCGCCATGCGCGGGTTGGCAGCTGCATCGTTCAGCAGGAAGGGCAGTATGGCCGGTTCGCAACCTACGCCGGATCACTGCCCAGTGATGATGAGGTCGAGGCTGGGCGTGGCAGCTACGCCCAGCGCTACAAGGGGGCTGGCCTGTGACTGAGCCAATCAAGATGGCGCCCTGCCCATTCTGCGAAGGGCCGCCCTGCATCACCGCCAAGGATGAAGCCGGTACCGAAATCTCCGAGGGTCACACCTTCGACCCCTCTGACGAGTTCCCGATGGTTTCGGCGCACGTCTGGTGCCACGACTGCGGCGCACAGGGGCCGAACATCGACACGCTGACCCTGGGCACGTTCGAGCACCTGTACGACCTGCAGGTGGTGGATGTAATGCGGATCGCCGTGGAGAGCTGGAACAACCGCCACGCGAAGGCCCGCGCCTGCTACGACGCTGGCGATCAGAAAGGCCTGAACCTGTGGCCGAGGAGGGACGCATGAGCGACACCAAGACCCTCACCGTCACCCTCAGTGATGCGGAGATACGCCGGCACGCTGCTGGCCAGGTCTTCCAGCTGCGCGATACCCGTCACCGCGAGCTGCGGTTCCGGTTCTCGACGGTTGATCGCTCCCGTGGCGCCTGGCACGTCGTAGTGCGCGGGCGTTGGGGCAAGGCTGGCGATTACCCGGGGATCAACACCAAGACCATGCTCGCCACGCTGCCGGCGATCCTGGCCCGCCGTGCCGCCGATGCCGACGCCAAGTCCACCACCACTAGCTGGACCACGGTGGGCGACGTGCTGGCGTGGTACCGCGACCGGATGAACCGTGATCGAGGCCTGTCCGCCAAGCGCAAGGCCAGTGCCAAGTCGGCGCTGGATCGCCACCTGGTGCCGCGCCTGGGCGACCTGCTGCTGGCCGAGACCAATAAGCAGGCGATCGACCAGCGCCTGATGTGGCCGCTGCAGGAGCGCTATGCCCTGTCCTTCGTGCGTTCGGTCTACGGCGTGCTTTCTGTCGCGTTCCGCCAGGCCCTGCGTCTGGACATGCTGCCCGCCAACCCCATGGCCTCATTGAAGTTCACCGACTTCGTGCGGACCCGGATCAGGCCGCGACCGGCGCGACTGCGTGGGGATGATGTGCCGGTCCTGCTGGTGGTAGTGGCCGAGCGCTTCGAGGTGGAGCCGGCGGGCTGCATGCTGGCTTTGATGATGCTGTGCCACGGTTCGCGCCTGGGCGAGACCCGGCTGGCGCGCTGGCGCAACATCAACCTTGAAGCGGGGCGCTGGTTCATTCCGGCGGGTGACACGAAGACGAAGGCCGAGCACACGCTGCCGCTGACCACCCAGGCCTGTGCACTACTGCGCCGGTACCAGCGCCTTCAGGCTGCCCAAGGTTACACCGGCCTGCTGCTGTTCCCGGGCAGCCACGGTGCTCCGCTGAGCCCGAGCAAGGCCAACACCTTGTTCACCGATCTGGCCAAGGGGGAGTGGTCGAGCCACGACCTGCGCAAGGTGGCCCGCACCGCGTGGACCGACCTCGGCGTGGACTACATGGTGGGCGAGCTACTGCTGAACCACGCCATGAAGGATCTCGACGCCACCTACATCCACACCACGGCCGAAGGGCTGAAACGTCAGGCGCTGGAGGCCTGGCACAAGCACCTCGACGGGCAGGGATTCGCCGCCATTCACACCGAGACATTGCCGGGACAGAAAACCGGGCCTGTAGCTGATGACGCCACTAACGGCGCGGGTTGCAGCACCTCACAGCATCCATCCCAAGGGAGGATGCACGATCAAGATTCCAAGCCGGGAGACGGGAATGAGTAAGGTAACTGCGGCACTGCCGCGCAAAAGCATGACCGCCGTGGAGTGCAAGTTCCTCAAGGTGGGCAATCGCATGCTGCTGGAGCAGAACAACGGCCGGATCGCTTCGGCAGCCCTGATGGACATCGTGGCTGACTGGCACGCCGCGCGCGCCAATGTGGGCTTCGAACAATTCGCCAAGGGCTGGATCACCGAAGGCAACGCCAAGAACAAACACGCTGACAAGCTGCTGCGCGAACTGTTTGGCCTGGACACTGACCCAACGCCCCGGAGGGCTGCATGAAGAAACGAACCTACGTGGACAAGGCGCTGGGCGATACAGAGTACATGCTCGAGCAGTGGGGGTTCTGGCGTATGTGTGAGATGGGAGTGCCGCGCTATGTCTCGCCACTCTACGCGCTCATGCGGGACAACGTCCCATCCGTGGGCGGCGCACGACAGCATGTGATCACAGACGATCTGGCCTTGGTGGTTGACCGCGCCGTGGCCAAGCTGGTGAAGCGTAACCAGCAGATGGGTGACTTCGTGTGGGCATACTACGGCTACAAGCATCCGGCAATGAGGGTCGGTCGGGAGGCGGGCATGTCTGAGCGCAAGGCCCGGGAGATCATCAAGGCTGGCGTTGCATGGATCGACTGCGCCCTTGAAGAAATTCGAGAGGCTGCGTAAAAAGTTCTATGCGGGCGGATAAACACCTGTTTTCATAGCAGCGTGTCCAGCTTGCAACGTTACGCGACACAGACAAACCCCGGCCATCGTGTCGGGGTTTTGTGTTTTTGAGGGGCTTCGATTCAGGTAGCCCTCCAGAAAAAGCATTTTTCTTGTATGAGGGAACGATTTGATAGCGCTATGATTCTGATAGGTTGCTACTCAATAACATGGAAGACCGTGCGTATGAAAAACGTTCTCGCCGTTGTGGCGCTTTCCCTTTTCGCTGCGTCCGCCGGAGCGGCTGAGCTATCCGGAGCGCTTGGCGCGACAGGCCAAGGTGGTCTTACAGCGCGCGTCGGCATTGGCTTTAACTGGGACAAAAGCTGGTTTGAATCCAGTACTGGCCGTCTAACCGGTTACTGGGATGCTGGGTATACCTATTGGGAAGCAGGAGATGCTTCCGGTGGCGCTCACTCGCTGTCCTTTGCGCCAGTTTTCGTTTACGAGTTCGGCAGCGGTAACGTGAAGCCATTCGTTGAGGCTGGCATCGGCCTGGCGGTCTTCTCTGGTACGTCCGCAGGTGACCAGGACTTTGGTTCGGCCTTCAACTTCGAAGACCGCATCGGTGCGGGCTTGAAGATCGGCGAGACGCAGAAGGTTGGCATCCGAGCGATTCACTACTCCAACGCTGGCATTAAGCAGCCCAACGACGGTATCGAGTCGTACTCGCTGTTCTACAGCTACCAGATTTAAAAAAGCACGATCCCTCTTTGCCCGCCCTGTGCGGGCTTTTTTATGCGGATGACACGCTCAGGCAGCTGGGCTAAGTCGGTAGTGGCGTCGATCAAAGCCGTGCGCTCCCTGATCGGCTACGCGATGAGAGTCTGGGGTACGTGACCCAGCGATCCAGACCGTTAAGCCGGGAAGCACCGGCCCTCCGCACCCATTCCAAGGGCTCGCCATAACGGCGGGCCTTTTCTTTTTCTGCTTCCCGCAAGGGAGGAACCCGGATGTCCAACATGCCAGACAAACCAGACACCTGGGCGGTTGCCCTTGCGTGGTTGAGCCAGCATTCGCCCCTGTTGTATGCGGCCGGGCTCTCCTGCGCCATGGCTGTGCTGCGCATCACTTACGGTGGCGGCACTCGCCGGCAGATGCTGGTGGAGGGCGCCATATGCGGCGGCCTGACCCTGACGATCATCAGCGGCTTCGAGTTCTTCGGCTTACCGCAGAGCATGGCTGCCTTCGTTGGTGGATGGGTTGGCCTGCTTGGCGTCGAGAAGGTCCGTGCCATTGCTGATCGAGTGACCGACATCAGGTTGCCAAGTCGCAAGCCAGAGTAATCCGCGCCACAAATTCAACGTGCGCCGTTTTGTGGCGCGAGGAATCATCATGGAAAAGAAACCCCTGATCCTTGGCCAGGAGCTTGGCCAAACGGTTTGCCAGGTGCTAGGCCTTGACCCATCGAAGATCACATCCATCACGATCAAGATGGAAGCCAACACTGCCGCTTGCGTCGAGGTGGTTCGTACCATCAATCGTACGGAAGGCGAGCAGATTGCCGGCGCGCTGGAGGTCTACGGCCTGACTCGGCGTGGCATGTGATGGCCCGTAGTGGATGCGCCGCCCGGTGCGAATGGATGGAGGTCGAGCAGTGATTGCGATCGACAGGCTGAGAGAAGAATTCACGTATGACGCGGATTCAGGGGTGATCAGAAGTCTTTCAGTGCGAGCCATGGGAAGGATCGAAGGCGCGAAGAGCCCAAACGGCTATCTCAAGCTTCGATTGGATGGCGTGAATCTTTACGCGCATCGAGTCGCCTGGGCACTTACTCATGGGGTATGGCCTGCGCATGACATTGATCACATCAATGGCGAGAGGGATGACAATCGGCTCTCTAACCTGCGTGCGCTGAGGCGTCATGAAAACCTACAGAACATGCGCAAGCGTCGGCCTGGCGCCAGCGGCGTTCGAGGGATTACCTGGGATAAGCAGACGCAGACTTGGAGGGCTCAACTGAGCGCTCAGGGTAAGCGAATCAACATAGGTCGGTTCAAAGATAAAGAGATGGCAGAGGTCGCTTACCTTGAAGCGAAGCGGCGCCATCACCCTTTTTCTGCGGAGGCCTCTCAATGACTTGCCCCACCTGCAAGAGACATCGTGAGTGGGCGCTGAAATGGACAAAGGTGGCGTATGAGCGAGCAGCAAGCCTATTCCGAACAAATCCAGAAGCTGAACCCGAAGAAGGGCGACCTTCTGGTGATCAACGTTCCGTTCCCGATCAAAGCCGAGGTGCGGGAGCGACTGACTCAGCACTTGGCGGGAACGGCGGATCGACTGAACTGTGAGCTGATTGTGCTTGAAGCGGGCATCACAGCTCAGCTGCAACCTAGCTTCAGCGACGTGCTGGCCGAGCAGCAGAAGCAGACCGCCCTGCTCGAGCAGATCGCAACCCAGAACCTGGCGCTGATCGAAGCGCTGGCTTATGACCAAACACAGGATGACGATACGCCGCAGCTGAACTACCTGAGCGGCGCTCCCATTCAAGGTGGTCAGTGATGGCCAGGCTCACCTCTCTCAAGCCAAGCATGCAGGCCCAGCCATCAAGGCTGGCTACGGTCAACCCCGACTCATGGCGGACGGCCAAGGGGACAGCCGCCCAGCGCGGCTATGGGTACAAGTGGCAAGTGGCACGGGCCAGCTGGCTCGAGGCGCACCCCTTGTGTGTGTACTGCCAGCGTGAGGGGCGTATCACTGCGGCGACTGTCGTTGACCACAGCACTCCACATCGCGGCGACATGAAGATCTTCTGGGACCGCAGCCAGTGGGTGTCGCTGTGCACCCATTGCCACAGTTCGACCAAACAGAAAGAGGAAGCCCAGGGCTTCTAACCCAGGAAAGACAATGCAACCCATACCGGACCTTGATGGCTACTTCGCCACCGAGGACGGGGAAGTTGTGTCTGTAAGGTCGGGCGAAGAAAGGCTTATCAAGTCCAGGGTGCGGGGTGGTTACAAGGTTGTGACGCTGGGCGTCAAGGTTGGTGGCAAGAGGCAGCGCCATCGCTTTGAGGTTCACCGGCTAGTACTCAAGGCGTATGGCGGGCTACCACCGTCCGCTGCACATGAAGCCAGGCATCTGAATGGAAACTCACTGGACAACCGCCCTGGCAACCTGGCGTGGGGCACGAGGCTCGAGAACACGGCTGACGCCATCAGGCACGGGACGCTTGGGCCTGGCATGCGATCAAGGCGCAGGAAGCTAACAGACAAGCAAGTGATCGAGATCAGGCGCCGGCATGGATCTGGTGAGCGAAGTGCAGACCTGGCTCGTGAGTTTGGGGTGTGCCGCGATTACATCCCTCATCTCGTCAGCGGAAGGGCCTGGAGTTGCCTGCCGCTGAATTCTGCGATGGAAGCACGCCAGTGACGTGCAGCAAGAGGGAGGGGTGCCCTCAGAGTTCGGAGCTTTTCGCTTCCAGACCACCCGTCCCCGCACGCGTGAATTTTTTTCCCGTTTCAGAGGTTTTTGTTAATGGCGTTAACATCGAAAAAGCGCCGTTTTGTCGAGTCCAAGGCTGCTGGTGCCTCGAATCGCGAAGCGGCAGAGGCCGCAGGATACGCGGCGGGCAGCGCTTCGGCAGCAGGTTCTCGACTCGCCAAAGACCCTGACGTTGTTGCAGCCCTGGAAAAGTTAAAGGCGCCCCGAAATGTTAAGCCTGCGCCAGAGCGAGAGGCCTTCGAGGCCGACCCGCCGGGTGAAGAGTCGGGCGACCTGGTCGACCTGCCCAACACCGACGATCCGCTCGTTTGGCTGCTGGCGCTGATGAACGATCCCCAGGCCAAGATCTTTGATCGGCGCAATGCCGCCCAGTCGGCGCTCCCGTACTTTCACGGCAAGAAGTCCGGCATGGGCAAAAAGGAACAGAAGCTCGAAGAAGCGGCGAAGGTGGGAGCCAGCGGCAACCGCTTCGGGCTGCGTGAGCGCCACTTGAAGGCCGTCAAATGAAGAAGTGGACAACCGCGTGCCCAGATTGGGAGAGCAGGATCGTCCGTGGCCAGGCACTCGTGCCGGTGGAGCCCATCTTCCCCGAGCAGGCAGAAGATGCTCTCGACGTGTTCTGCAACCTTCGAATGGTTGATGCCGACGGCAGCCCCCTGATGGGGGATACCTGCCGCAGCTGGGTGCTCGACGTTGTGGCCGCGCTCTTCGGCGCGTATGACGCCGACGCCGGCCGCAGGCTGATCACCAACTACTTCCTGATGGTCAGCAAGAAGAACGGCAAGTCGACGATCGCCGCGGGCATCATGCTCACGGCCCTGATCCTGAACACCCGGCCCTCTGGCGAGTTCCTGATCTTGGCGCCGACGAAGGAAGCGGCTGACAATGCCTTCAAACCGATCCGAGACATGATCGATGCGGACGAAGACCTGCAGGCCAGGTTCCATGTGCAGGAATACAACCGGATCGTCACCGACAACCTGAACAAGGCAAACCTGAAGGTGGTGGCGGCCGACTCGGCCACTGTCACTGGCAAGAAAGCGACTGGTGTGTTCATCGACGAGCTCTGGGAGTTCGGTAAGCAGGCCAAGTCGGCGAAGATGCTGGTCGAGGCCACCGGCGGCCTGGCGTCACGCCCAGAGGGGTTCGTTTTCTACTGCACCACCCAGTCTGATGAGCCGCCGGCCGGCGCCTTCAAGGCCAAGCTGGACTACGCGCGCAAAGTGCGTGACGGGGAGATCGAGGACCGGCGCTTCCTGCCGGTGATCTACGAGTTCCCGAAAGAGATGATCGAGCGGAACGAGCATCGTGACCTGGCAAACGCCCATGTGACCAACCCCAACTGGGGGCTTTCTGTCGATCAGGAGGTGATCGAGCAGAAGTATCAGGAGGCGCAGGCAGAGGGCGAGGGGGCAATTCGCGGTTTCTTGGCAAAACACCTCAACGTCGAAATCGGGCTGGACCTGCGGTCGGACCGCTGGGCGGGCGCTGATCATTGGGAAGCGGGAGCCGAGGCTGGCCTGACTCTGGAGAGTCTGCTGCAGCGCTCTGAAGTGGTTACGGTGGGGATCGACGGCGGCGGCCTTGACGACTTGCTCGGCCTGACCGTGCTCGGTCGCGAGCCCTTCACTCGCCAATGGCTCCACTGGGCGCACGCCTGGGCGCACAACATCGTGTTCGAACGGCGGAAGGATATCGCCAGCGCGCTGAGGGACTTCGAGAAGGCGGGCGATCTGACCGTCGTTGATCGACCAGGAGATGATGTCCAGCAGGTAGCCGACATCATCTGCGACATCAGGGACCGCGGCCTGCTGCCGGAGAAGCTGGCAATCGGTGTGGACTCTGCCGGTATCGGCGACATCGTCGACGAGCTCACCACCCAAGAGCGCGGGATCACCATGGAACAGATCGTGGCCATCTCGCAGGGCTGGAAGCTCAACGGCGCGATCAAGACGACCGAGCGCAAAGTGGCCGGGGGCGAGCTGGTCCACTGCGGCAGCGCGCTGATGAACTGGTGCGTCGGTAATGCCCGTGTCGTCCCGCAAGGCAATGCCATCACCATCACCAAGCAGGCCAGCGGCTCGGCGAAGATCGACCCGCTGATGTCGACATTCGATGCTGTTTCGCTGATGGCGCTGAACCCGGAAGGCTCTGGTGATCTCCAGGGCTTCTTTGATAACCCGATCATGGTAGGAATTTGATGGCCGACAAGAAACCGGGCCGGGTGAAGGCTGCGCTGCAAAACTGGCTCGGGGTTCCCATTGGCCTAAAGGACGGGGCATTTTGGCAAGAGTGGTTCGGCAGCTCCGCATCTGGAAAGCACGTATCGGTCGACAAGGCCATGCAGCTGTCCACGGTGTGGGCTTGCGTGAGACTGCTGTCCGAATCCGTCTCCACGCTGCCGCTCAAGCTTTACCGGCGCCTTCCCGACGGATCACGCGAGGTCGCTAAAGACCATCCGCTGTTTCGTGTGCTTTGCCGCATCCCGAACGCCGAGATGACCCCACAGCGCTTCATGCTGCTGGTGGTGGCAAGCATCTGCCTGCGAGGCAATGCGTTCGTCGAGAAGAAGATGATCGGCAGCCGGATCATCGCCCTGGTGCCGCTTCTGCCCCAGTCCATGAGGGTGAAGCGGCAGGACAACGGGCGCCTGAAGTACACCTACAACGAGGATGGCGTGGACCGCGACATTCCCGAGAAGAACCTGATGCACATCCGCGGCTTTGGCCTGGACGGGGTGTGCGGGATGCTGCCGGTCACCACCGGGCGCGAGATCTTCGGCTCAGCGATGGCGATCGAGGAAGCAGCGGCGAAAGTGTTCGCACAGGGCATGCAGGCGTCCGGCATCCTGAGCAGCGACACCAAGATCACGCCGCAGCAGCGCGAGCAGCTTCGGGCCAGCATGCAGGCGTTCATGGGTTCGAAGAACGCCGGCAAGATCATGGTGGCGGAGGCCGGCTTCAAGTACCAGGGCATCACAATGAACCCTGAGGCCGCGCAGATGCTGGAATCCAGGTCTTTCGGGATCGAGGAAATGTGCCGTTGGTTCCGCGTGCCACCCTTCATGGTCGGCCACATGGACAAGCAGTCCAGCTGGGCTGCATCGGTTGAGGCGCAAAACCTGCACTTCCTCACCAACAGCCTGCGGCCGCTACTGGTCAACATCGAGCAGGAGATCACTCGCTGCCTGATCGGCGAGGCCGATGCCGACGACTACTTTGCGGAGTTCGCGGTGGAAGGTCTGCTGCGAGCGGACAGCGCCGGCCGCGGGGCCTGGTACAACACGGCGCTGCAAAACGGTTGGATGTCCCGCAACGAGGTTCGTCGGCTGGAGAACCTGCCACCGATCCCGGGCGGCGACACGTACACGGTGCAATCCGCACTGGTGCCATTGGACCAGCTCGGGAAGCCGAGCGCAGGCGTCTCGCCGGCGGCCTCGGCGTTCATGCTTCGGCTGGTCTCGGCGCGGAACAACGACGACCGAGAGGCCATCAACAAGGCCGTCGATCTGGCGTCTCAAGCTCTGGAAGCAGGAAACCCGGACGGCCCAATGATGGCCCACGCGCTGATATCGATGCCGCTGCTCAAAGCGGCCTGACCTGGAGTAACCCATGACTCTCAAGACACTACCGGCGGCGCCGGCGGTGCGGCCGCACGCGCGCGTCGAATCCGACCTACTGCCCAAGGCCATGGAGCGCTGGAATCCAGCGATCAAGGCGGCAGCTGGTGACGACTCCACCACCATCACCATGTACGACCCGATCGGCATGGACTGGTGGACCGGCGAAGGCGTCACCGCCAAGCGCGTCAGTGCCGCACTTCGCAGCATCGGCGACAAAGACATCACCGTGAAGATCAACAGCCCAGGCGGCGATGTCTTCGAGGGCCTGGCGATCTACAACCTGCTGCGCGAGCACAAGGGCAAGGTAACCGTTCAGGTGCTTGGCCTGGCTGCCTCGGCCGCGTCGTTCATCGCCATGGCCGGTGACGAAATCCAGATCGCCCGAGCCGGCTTCATGATGATCCACAACGCTTGGACTATCGCCGCTGGGGACCGGAACGACTTCACCGAAGTCGCAGACTTCCTCGACCAGATCGACGCGACCCTGGCCGACATCTACTCGGTAAGGACGGGCGATGAAGCCGCAGCGATGCGCGCCCTGATGGACGTTGAGACCTGGATGGGTGGCAGTGCGGCGGTCGATGCTGGTTTCGCTGACGGCTTGCTCCCATCGGATGCGGCCCAGGAAGACCCGCAAGCCATTGCGTCGCAGCAGGTCGCGGCGCGACGCCTCGACACAATCCTGGCCAAACAGGGCATGCCCCGCTCCGAGCGGCGGTCCCTGATTCAAGAACTCAAAGGGGGTACGCCTGGCGCTGCCCCCTCCGGTACGCGCAGCGCTGCCGACAACCAGGCCGATCTGGCCATCCACTTTGCCGATCTACAAGCCGCGATGTCGCGGTTCTCGGCAGCAGCCCTCAAGTAACCGGAGAAGATTCCATGGCAGACAATACCGCTGACCTGTTGAAGCAGGTTTCCGCCGAGCTGAAGCAGGCCACCAGCGATTTCAGCAAGCAGGCCGAGAACGCACTGGCCGAGGCGAAGAAGGCCGGCAGCCTTTCCGAAGAAACCAAGAACGCCGTCGACGAGCTGGCGACCAAGTTCAACAGCCTGACCGAAGCCGAGAAGCAGCTGAAAGCCCAGCTGGGCGAGCTCGAACAGGAGTTCGCGCGCCTGCCTTCGGCTGGCACCCCGCAGACCCAGGACAGCCTCGGGGGCGTGGTGATCAAGAGCGAAGCGCTCAAACAGTTCGCGGCCAGCATCGAGGGCGGCAAGCGCGTCAACATTCCGGTCAGCGCCGCCCTGCTGTCCACCGATGTTCCCGCCGGCATCGTCGAGCCTCAGCGGTTGCCCGGTATCGACGCCGCGCCGAAGCAGCGCCTGTTCATCCGCGACCTGATCGCCCCGGGCCGAACCACCGCCCCGGCGATCTTCTGGGTGCAGCAGACCGGTTTCACCAACGCCGCCAAGGTCGTGGCCGAGGGCACCCCCAAGCCGTACTCGGGCATCGAATTTGCTTCGAAGCTCACCGCAGTTTCAACCATTGCCCACATGTTCAAGGCCTCCAAGCAAATCTTGGACGACTTTGCCCAGCTGGGTTCGACCATCGACGTCGAAATGCGCTATGGCCTCAAGTACGTCGAGGAGCAGGAGATCCTGTTCGGTGACGGCACTGGCGTGCACCTGCACGGCATCGTCCCCCAGGCCTCGAAATATGTCCCTGCATTCGAGGTGGAGAATCGGTCGGGCATCGATGATCTCCGCCTGGCGATGTTGCAAGCCCAGCTGGCGCGTTTGCCGGCTTCCGGTCATGTCCTGCACTTCATGGACTGGGCCAAGATCGAACTGACCAAGGACACGCTGGGTCGCTACATCCTCGCCAACCCGCTGGGTCTGGCTGGCCCCGTGCTGTGGGGGTTGCCAGTGGTGGCCACCGAGGTCGCCGCCTTCCTGGGCAAGTTCCTGACCGGCGCATTCCAGACTGGCGCTCAGCTGTTCGACCGTGAAGACGCCAACGTGGTGATTTCGACCGAAAACGCTGACGACTTCGAGAAGAACCTGATCTCGATCCGCTGTGAAGAGCGCGCCGCGCTGGCGGTCAAGCGTCCGGAAGCGTTCATTTTCGGCGAGTTCGCCGCCCCGGTCACTCCGTAATCCAATGTGAGGGCCGCACAAGATGCGGCCCTGGAGGCATTCATGAAGCTGAAAACCCTGAAACCTCTGTACCTGGGTGGCCAAACGCTGGTGGAGGGCACGCCCTTCGAGACCATCGAGCAGCACGGGCGCCAGTTGATCCAGAAGGGCTATGCCGAACTGGACGACTCGGAAAGCGAGGTGGTGTTGACCATCTCGCAGGACGACGCAGTTGGCTCGGGCGTGCTGACCACCGGCAGCTTGGGCGCCGTCACCTTGCCGATTACTCAGCCAGTCGCCGCCTTCAAGCCGAAGCACAAGGGCGCAGGCAAGTACGTTGTGGTGGACGCTGAAGGCAACCAGGTTGGCGATTTCTCCGGAAACCAGGAAGAAGCCACCGCTGAAGCCGAGCGACTGATCGCTGGCGGCGAGACAGCTCAGGCCGAGGAGTAACCCATGCCGGTGATCGCACTTGATGCGGCCATGAATCATCTGCGGGCTGACTCTGAAGACTTGGATCTTGTGCAAGCCCAGCTTGATGCGGCCGAGGAGGCGGCAATGAAGTTCCTGAATCGCCGCTTTTACCTGGATCAGGTCGCGCTCGACGCCGCCCGCACAGGTGTGCACGGCGCGCTGCAGGCGGCCAAGAGCGCGAATGCTGCGGCGACAGAGGTTGCTGAGGCGGAGCAAGACCACGCCCTGCGCTGCCGCCTGCTTGAGCACGCACGCCAGGCCCTGGCCGACGCATACGACCAGGCGGACGCCATCGCCTACGGCATGGTGCTCAACCCTGCGATCCAGGCTGCCTGCCTGCTGAAGCTGGGCCATCTGTTCGCCAATCGCGAGGAGGTGGTGACAGGAACCATCGCTGCCGAGCTGCCGCTGGCCTCGCAGCACTTGTTGATGCCGTATCGCATCCGGATGGGTGTCTGATGCGTGCCGGACCGATGCGACATCGCTGTATGCGCCGCGGCTTCATAGATGGCAAGGACGCCCTGGGTCAGCCCTCAAAGGTGTGGGGCGACTTAGGCATGATCTGGGCGGAAATCAACATCCCATCGGGGCGCATGTACGAGGCTGCGTCACAGATGCAGGTCACGGTCAGTGCTGAGATAAACATTCGGTACCGCAAGGACGTGATAGCCGGACAGCACCTGGTTCACCAAGAGGTTACCTACGAGATCATTGCCCCGCTGCCCACCAACCAGCGGGACATGCTCAAACTCATGTGCAAAACGGTGAAGCCAACATGAGCAATGGATCATTGACTGTCGTCGGCCTGGGTGATTTACAGGCCGACTTCGAGCGCTTGGCTAAAGCCACGGGCAACAAGATCGTGCGTGATGCCGTAATGGCTGGCGCCCGAGTTGCCAGGGACAAAGCTCGTGCCACGACGCCGGTTCGTACTGGCAAGCTCAAGAAGAACATCACAGCTGTGCGCCTGAAGCAGTCCGAGACGCCTGGCGGCGCCACAGCTGGCTTGCGCGTGAAGAAGCCCAACGGCAAGCAGTCCAAGGCCCTCAAGCGCCGCGGTAAGAAGGGCCGGACCTCCGCGACGGAATGGGAGGCACCGTTCTACTGGAAGTTCCTGGAATTTGGCACCTCCAAGATGCAGGCCCATCCGTTCATTCGGCCGGCCTGGGACGGGAGCCTGCCGGAAATCGAAGCGGCCGTGAGTGACAAGCTGGCCGAAGGCATCGACAACGCCACCGCGCGGTAATCCCATGATCGAGAAATCCCTGATCGACAGGCTGTCGCCTCTTGTCGATGGCCGCGTGTTTTTCGGCGTTGCCCCTGAGGGGGCGGCTCAGCCGCGCCTGGTGATCCAAACGGTCAGTGGCTCCACCGGATTCACCCTGGCCGGTTGGGACGGCTCCAGTGACTTAACCATTCAGCTCGCCGCATGGGGTGAAAGCTATTTGCAGGCGCTGACACTGGCCGGTGAAGCATTCAGTGCCATGACCATAGACGGCGAAGATTTCACCACTGGCGGCGCCGATCGCCTGCCGGACGAATTCGAAGATGACACCAAACTCTTCAGCGTGAGCTGGGAGTACACCCTGCAACCATAGGAGGCCCCATGGCCGCGCAGAACCCAACCAAAGCCAAGTTCGTGAAAACGCAGGGTACCCAGCTCAGCGTTTCCAAGACCACCACGCTAGACCCGGCCGCCGACGGCCTGGAGTACGCCGACCTGTCGGTAACGATCAAGCAGCCTCAGTTCCAGGGCGGCCAGTCGGACGAAATTGAGGTAACCACCCTGGCCAGCGAGGCCAAGGAGTTCACTGTTGGTCTGGCCGACAACGGTACCTTCAGCATGTCCGGCAACTGGAAAGCGGATGACGAAGCTCAGACCGTGCTGCGCACCGCGCGCGACGACGGCGAGCCGCGGGCATTCAAGTCGGTGTTCAAGGATGGTACGTCCTCGACGTTCCTCGGCCTGGTCACCCAGTTCACCTGGGATGCCGCGCCCAACGGCACCGTTAACGGTACCTTCAACGTGCGCATCACCGGCAGAGTCACCTTCACCGTCCCGCCGGTGACCCCGTAATGGCCCGCGCAAAGACTGCAGGCGCACAGGGCCTGCGAGCGATGGCGCTCGACCCGATCCGGAACTTCAAGCATGAATCGCTTGAGGTACCGGAATGGGATGGCGCGAAGGTCGTGGTGATGGCGTTGAGCGCTGGCGACTGGGCTGAGTACCGGCGCCGTGCTGCGGCAGCAGTGGCTGCGGCGCGTGCCGCTGCCGGACTCAGTGAGGCGCCAGATGAGAGTGCCGACGAAAACCCGGCTGCCCGCCTGGTCGATATCGATTCCTCGCCGCTGTACGCCTTCGTGCTGGCGCGCACCCTGCTGGACGAATCCCACTCCCGCATTTTTGGAGATGAGGATGTGCCGGTCGTGGCCAAGGCCTTCAGCCCTGTTCACGACCGGCTGGTGGGCAAGGCGTTCGAGCTGAGTGGTGTCGAGGCAGGCGCTGGCGCCCAGGACCCGGTTGACGCGGCGGGAAACGGCTAACGGAGGAGCCAGAGTTGGCCTTTATGCTGACTCTGGCCCTCCGGCTGGGCATGACTCTGCAGGATCTCAAGCAGTGCATGAGCGCCGAGGAGCTGTTCCTCTGGCAGGCCTACAACGAGGAGTCGCCGCTGAGTGACGCGCGCGGTGACATCCAGGCTGCGATCGTTGCTGCTTCGACACTGCAGGCCCAGGGCGCCAAGGTGACTCCGATGGACCTGCTTCCTCAATGGAAGACGGAAAAGCCAGCTTTTGAGCAGGCCCCGGAGGAAGGGGAAGAGCTGTTCAAGGCCTTCCTGATGACGAAAGCAGTAGAAAGCTAGAGCGGTGAGTTTTTTTCGTCATGGTGCATCATGGTAGATTCCCCGGTTTCCAAGGAGGAAGCATGAAGCGACTACTGTTTATTTTACCGCTGGCAATCTACGGCTGTGGAAATTCTGAGAGGCCTGACTCTGAGGTTGTTGTTGACGAGTCTGTTCTTTCTATCTACACGCGAGAAAGCTACCCACGAACTTATCAGCTGTGGGGCGACTCTGGCATTGAACGAATCAAGAGCGTTGAGCGATCTGCTTTGTTTAAGGCCGGTAAACAAACTCGATGCGACCAGGTGGAGTACGTTGGACTTTCGGAGAAGCTGAGCCGAGCGCCAGATAAAATCGTCGTGTATGCAGATTGTCGGAATCGATGGAGATATTACATCGATGAGGACAACGAGATTGTACAAAGTGAAAGAACCAAATAGCCCGCTTCGGCGGGCTTTTTAATGTCTGGAGAAAGGCATGGCAGGGCAAACTCTTCGCTCTCTGATCGTTAGTGTGTCCGCTGAGACCAGCGCTTATCAGCGCGAGATGGCCAAGGCCGGGCGAATGGGACAGAGCTATCTGCGGACCATAACGTCAGGAAATCGGGAATCAGTCAGTTCTTGGAGGTCTCAAGAAGCTGCGGTTCGCGCACAAAGTACGGCCATGCAGTCCCTGACATCGTCTGTCGGTGGCTATGCAAGTGCGATGGCAGGGGCGCTTGCAGTCGGAAATTTGATCCACCAGGCAGACAGTTGGAACCAGGTTAACGCAAGGCTTAAGCAGGCATCCACAAGTACCGAAGACTTTACTGTAAGCCAGAAAGCCTTGTTTGAGGTCAGCCAAAGAACTGGTACCGCCTTTGCCGACAACGCAAACCTGTTCAGCAGATCTTCCGCATCCATGCGCGAGTTCGGCTATTCCTCAAGCGACGTGCTCGGCGTAACAGAAGCCTTAGCGCTTGGCCTGCAGCTATCTGGAGCAGGCGCCGCAGAATCCTCCTCTGTGATTACCCAGTTTTCTCAAGCACTTGGCCAGGGAGTGCTGAGAGGCGAGGAATTCAACTCGGTCAACGAAAACGGCGATCGAGTGATACGAGCGCTGGCAACTGGGATGGGGGTTGCTCGGAAAGATTTGAAGGCGATGGCAGATCAAGGTCTGCTTACGATTGATAAAGTCGTCCCTGCTCTGATCAGCCAGCTAGGTGCGCTTCAGGGAGAGTTCAAGGATCTTCCTGGCTCGGTTGGCGGGGCCATAACAACAGTCAACAACTCCTTCCAGGCGTGGGCTGGCGGGTTGGATGGCACAACCGGTAGTACGAAAGTTTTAGCGGCAGCTATTACGTTAGTTGCTGAGAACATGGACGTTCTAGCCGCCTCGGCGCTCACTCTTGGAGCAGCATACGGCGGTAGGAAGATTCTCGACTTCACCAAGGATCTCTGGGATCAAATAACTGCAATTCGCAGCGCTCAATCCGCAGAAATTGGGCGTACCGCGGCTCAGCTTGACGCTGCTTCGATGGCAGTACGTCGCGCTGCTGCAGAGACGATTGCGGCGGAGGCGCAGGTTGCCGCTACCAGGTTCACCGATGCTCATGCGGCTGCACTTAGTCGGCTTAGGATCGCACGTCTAGCGGACGCTCAAGCGGCCGCCGCGCAAACGGCCGCCCAAGCGGCAAACAATTCTGCAACCTCGCTTGCTGCTCGCGCAGGCAGAGGCCTCTTCGCTGCCCTGGGGGGGCTCCCCGGGCTTGGCCTGACCATCGGCGCCGTCGCGGCGAGTTACCTGCTGTTTAGTGACAACAGCGAGAAGGCCAGGAAGGCCACCGTCGACCTCAAGCGTCCGGTTGAAGAGCTCCGCAAGGAGTTTGCAGAGCTCGGCAAAGAGCAGGCTCGCTACAAGCTGGACGGCGTCCTGCAGCAGCAAGCTGACGCCCAGGTGGCGGCACAGAAGGCGCTGCGGGAGATTCGCGCGTCGTCCCAGGCCAATGACAAATGGGGCGACACCTACGGGGCAAACCCATTCCAGCGCGACCACGCTGTCGCTCAGTTCAATCGACGTATTGCCGGTGGCCAGGACATTGATTCAGCCACCCAGCAGCTTGTCGCTGCCATCCGCCCGAACGAGGAGATGACGAAGGCCATCAACGCCTCCGCGGCTGCGTATGGGGAGGCAATCAAGGCCTCGGGCGATTACGGTGATGTGGCCAACATGCTGCGCGGTCGGCTGGATGACGTTGCCGCTGCTGCGGCTGGCGCAAACGCTGGGTTGAAGAACATGCCCGGCCCGGATCAGAAGACGGTCGACGGCTGGAACAGTTACACCAAGAACCTGGTGGAGCGCCTGCAATCTGTTCGCGACGGCGGCGATCTTCTGGGCGAAATCAACCGGCGGATCGAGCGCGAAGGGGTTGACCCGGGTACAGCTGAGGGCTGGCGAATCCTCGCTACTGCCATTCAAGGTTCGGAGGCGGCGGCCAAAGCATCCGAGGAGGCACAGCAGCGGGCCAAAAAAGCCTCCGAGGATATCCAGCGACAAGCCGAGCGTCTGAACGACGCCTACAAGCAGACCCTGGCCAACCTCACTCAACAGGTTGCGCTTTACGGCGAGACGACTGAGTTAGGTCGCCTTCGTTACGACCTGGCCAACGGCGAGTTGTCGCAGTTGAGCCAGCAGAACAAGCTGCGCCTGGAGGGCAAGGCGATAGAGCTGGATGCGTTGAATGCTCGCAAAGAATACGACGCGCTCATGAGCAGCTTGCAGTCGCAGGAGCAGGCACTGCTAGCGACTACCCGCGAGCGGATGAAGGTGCTGGAGACGGCCAACCGCGCCGGCACGCTCAATTCCGACCAGTACCGTGCGGGCGCCGACGCCATTTCGAAAGCGACGATTACCCAGGCGCCTGAGTATGGCGGGCTCGACGCGTCGGTTGCCGGTGCTTCTGGTGAACTGATCAAGATCGCCGAGGCCGAAGCGGCGCTGAAGAAATGGCACGATAAACAGCTATCACTCCAGGCCGAACTGCGTGACCAGATCCTTGCGGACCAGCAAAGCACCAACGAGCAGCGGCTGGCGGCCGAGCAGCAATACTTGGACCGAGTTGCCGACATCACTAGGACCAACAACGAGCGCCTGTCTGCCATTCAGGACTCGTACAAGGTCGCTGTCGTCAGCACCTTCAGCGAACTCTCGGGGCAGGCAGCGGATATGGTCGGCAAGATCGCTGGCGAGCAGTCTGGGGCTTACAAGGCTCTGTTCATCGCTCAGAAGGCCTTCGCTGTCGCCTCCATCATCATGAACGCGCAGATCGCTGCAGCGAAAGCGCCTGCCGAGTTGACTGTGCTCGGCGGTATTCCAGTGGGGGCCGCGCTGCTGGCTGCGGGCTACGCGAACGCCGGCATGGTGGCCGGTATGTCTCTGGCAGGGTTTTCGGAGGGTGGGTACACCGGCCCGGGCGGCAAGTTTGAGCCCAAGGGGGTGGTGCACGGCGGCGAGGTGGTGATTCGAAAGGAGGTCGTCGACCAGCCAGGGATGAAGGATTACCTGATCGGTTTGAACCGAACCGGCAAGCCTGGTTTTGCCAGCGGCGGATACGTCGGTAGCTCAGTATCGCCGGCGCTGGCGTCCTTTTCGCCATCTGGCGTGATTGGGGGTGGCGCCGCTGCCCCCCAAATCAACATCCACATCAAAGGCGATGGATCTGGTGGATCGGTATCTGCGCCCGATGGTTACGAGGCTATGGGCCAGGCGCTGCTCAATACTGTCCGCGAGGAAATGCCCAAGGTAGCGCGAGGCGTGATCATCCAGGAGAAAGGGCAAAACGGTCTGCTCGATCCAAGCAATCGGAGGAATGGGTAATGCCGGAAGTCTTCACCTGGTCGCCGCGCGTGGGTTCTAGCGGCGACGTGCAGCCCAATGTGCTGACGTCTCAGTACAACAACGGATACAGCCAGCGGCTTTCGGTTGGCATCAACAACCTGGCCGGGTCGTACCAGGTCTCATTTACCGGCACCGAAGCCTACCTGGCGCCGATCCTGGCATTTTTTTCCCGCCACAAGGGGGCTGTCAGCTTCCTGTGGAAGCCGCCTATGCAGGAGCAAGGGCGGTACATCACCACCGGAGGGTGGCAAACGGCAAGCCACGGCAAGGGCCGTTATACCCTGAGCACGACTTTCCAACAGGTATTCAGTCCATGAGGTGCGCATGATCACTGCTGATGACCAGAAGCTTGAGCCCGGCGACCTGATCCAGCTCTTGGAACTGGATGGCGAAGCCCGGGGCATGGGCATTCTGCGCTACCACGCGCACCAATTGAACGGCCCCATCTTTTGGAAGGGACAGATCTACCAGCCTCGGCCGTTTGAGGTCGGTGGCTTCGGGCGCGGCACCGAGGGCAACACCAGCACTCCGATGCTCAAGCTTGGGAACCTGGACGGCGTCATCACCGCTCTGTGTGTCCAGTTTCAGCACCTGGTGGGCATCAAGGTAACTGTCCGCGAGACTTACGCCAGGTATCTGGATGCGGCCAACTTCCCCGGAGGAAACCCGAACGCAGGGGATCAGGAGCGTCTGAACATTTCCTATATCAACGTGCCCACCAGTATCGGCCGGCAGGAGATTGTGTTTGGCCTTGCTCCGCCTACCTCGGTGAAAGGACAGATGCTGCCGGGCGGGCTGATCATGAATCGTTGTGAGTGGTGCCTGTGGGGCGAGTACCGCGGGCCCGACTGCAACTACACCGGCTCGGCGATGTTCGATGCTGACGGCAACCCGGTGGACGATCCAGCGCTTGATCGATGCGGTGGCCGGTTGAGCGATTGCAAGAAGCGCTTCGGCGAAAATAATCCACTGCCTTTTGGCGGCGTCCCTGGCGCTGGCCTGGTATGACCATGAACAAGACTTTGCTGAAAAAGGTCCAGGCACACGCTGAGGCCGAATTCCCGCGCGAGTGTTGCGGTGTTGTTATCCGCGAGAACGGAAGGCGCGTCTATGTGCCATGCCGAAATGATGCCCAGACGCCCAGCGAGCACTTCATCATCAACCCAGAGGACCAGTGCGCCGCCGAGGACCGGGGCGAAGTCGTCGAGATCGTGCACAGCCACCCGAACGCACTGGCAACCCCAAGCATGGCCGATCGCGTCAGTTGCGAGCTGCACGGCGTGCCATGGTTCATCCTGGGTTGGCCTGGCGGCGATACCGCAACTATCAAGCCTGAGGGCTATGAGGCACCACTACTGGAGCGTGAGTTTCACCACGGCATCCTCGATTGCTATGCCCTGGTACGCGACTGGTACGCCCGGGAATGGGGCATCGATCTGCCGAACTTCCCGCGGCGCGACGGCTGGTGGAACGATGGCGAAAGCCTCTACGAGCGGTATTGCGAGGAGGCTGGGTTCTACAGGGTAGGCGATTTGCGCAAGGGCGACCTGGTCGTCATGCAGATCGCCGCTCAAGGGGGCAGCATGCCGGCAGCCCCTAACCATGCCGGCGTCTACCTGGGTGATGGCTTACTTTCGAGCGTGCCCGGCCTACATGCCGCGCCCGGGACATTCCTGCACCACCGCTACGGCAAGAAATCTTCCCGCGACGTTTATGGCGGAATGTGGGCTGAGCGCACCGTGATGATTCTTCGCCACCAACGAGCACCGGAGGAAACCTGATGTCCATGCAAGTAGGCGCCCCGGCTTTGCCGGCCGTCGTATCAGTCCGGCTCTATGGTGTGCTGGGTGCCCGCTTCGGTCGGATTCACCACCTGGCGGTTGCTTCCTGCAGCGAAGCGATCCACGCGCTGTGTGTGATGGTACCGGGCTTCCGGCGGTTTCTGCGCTTAGGGCACGAGCGCGGCCTGGAGTTCGCTGTGTTCCGCGGTAAGCATAACGTCGCGGAAAACGAGCTTGAGATGCGCTCGAACCGCACCGATGACATCCGTATCGCTCCCATCGTAGTCGGCAGCAAGTCTGGCGGACTGTTCGCAACAATTGCTGGCGCTGCGCTGATCGTCATCGGCGCGATCACACAGCAGTATTGGCTGGCCGCAATCGGCGCCGGCTTGATGCTGGGTGGGGTGGCCATGAACATGGCTCCGTCGACAGCGGGCTTGCTGGGCGATGAGGGCGACGGCAACAAGTCGTCCTATGCATTTGGGGGCGCAGTGACTACCACGGCTCAAGGACGATGCAAGCCTCTGCTTTACGGCGAGCGCGACGTAGGTGGAGCCCTGGCCTCGGCCGGTATCTATGCCGAAGACCAGACTTGATTGAGTTGTTTGAACGAACCGCCTCCGGGCGGTTTTTTATTGCTCGGAGGAAAGCATGGGTTCAGCACTGAAGATTGGCGGAGCAAAGGGTGGCGAGAGCAAACCCCGGCAGCCATACAAGGCGCCCGATAGCGCGTTGTCGATCGCCACCGCCAAGATGCTCTACATCATCAGTGAAGGTGAGATTGCCGGGCCGGCCGACGATGCGCGTTCATTCAAGCTGGATGGCACGCCCTTGATCGCTCCGGACGGCTCCGAAGCGTTTCCCGGGACCACCTGGGAGTTTCGCTCGGGCTCGGTTGATCAAGAGCACATCGCGGGCTTTCCTGCCGCCGAATACGAACAATCGGCTGGCTTGCCGGTTGAGTTGCGATCGGACGTGGCATGGACGCGGGCGATCACCAACCGTGATCTGTCCGCTGTCCGGGTGCGTCTTTCGTGGCCGCAGATCTGGGAGGTGAAGACCAACGGTGACCAGGTCGGCTACCGCATCGATTACGCCATCGAGCTTTCCGTCGACGGAGGCGCTTTCAACACCGTACTGTCTGCCACCCTCGACGACAAGGGCACGACCGAATACGAGCGCAGCCACCGCGTCGATCTGCCCCAGGGCTTCAATACCGCCGTGCTGCGGGTGCGCCGGCTGACTCCAAACCGCAACGACAGCAATTTCGCCGATGTCATGCGGGTGAAGGCGCTCACGGAGGTTATCGACGCCAAGCTGCGCTACCCAAATCTCGCCCTGGCTGCGTTGCAATTCGATGCTTCCCAATTTTCCAACATCCCAAAATTCAGCCTTCTTTGCCGTGGCCGCATTATCAAGGTGCCGAACAACTACGACCCGGTCACACGCACCTATACCGGCAGCTGGGACGGCACGTTCAAGCTGGCGTATTCGAACAATCCGGCCTGGGTCTGGTACGACCTGCTGCTGCACCGCCGGTACGGCCTTGGCCGCCGAATCACGGCTGACATGGTGGACCGTTGGTCTCTGTATGAGATCGGCCGTTACTGCGACGTAATGGTGCCGGACGGGAAGGGCGGCATGCAGCCACGCATGACCACCAACGTCTACATCCAGGACCAAGTTGAGGGCTATGCCTTGCTGTCCGACCTGGCCAGCGTTTTCCGCGGTAGCAGCTGCTGGAACGGCTCGAAGGTCACCGTGATCGCCGATATTCCGGGAAATGACGACGGCTACGTGTTCACTCGTTCGAACATTGTCGGCGAGTTCGAATATGGCGCAATCGCGCTTCCCGACCGTCATACGCGAGCCAAGATCAGCTGGGACAACCCCGCCAACGAGTTCAAAACCGAGCCCACGGCCGTCACCAACGACGACATGATTGGCGTCCTGGGTCACCGCATGCTTGACGTGGCGCGGTTCGCTTGCACCGTTGAAGGCGAAGCGATTCGGCACGGCATATGGGCCTTGAAGTCCGAACAGTACGAGACGTGGACCGTCAGGTTCACCACCGGCATGGAAGGTCGGAACATCGAGCCAGGCCAAATCATCGGCGTCGCGGATGAGCTGCTGTCTGGACGGGCCAACGGCGGGCGTATCTCCGCCGCCACTGCGCGGGTCATCACGCTTGACTTCGACGCTCAGGTGCAACCAGAGGACCGACTCATAGTTAACCTGCCTAGCGGGAAGGCAGAAGGACGGATCGTGAAATCGGTCGCCGGGCGCCAAGTCACCGTCATGGCGGACTACTCGGAACTGCCAGAGCCTGAAAGCGCTTGGTCGATTGAGAGCGCTGACCTTGGCGTCATGCGCTTCCGGGTGAACACCATTGAGCCGAAAGGTATGCACCAGTGGGAAATCACCGGCGTGCAACACGAGCCAGACAAGTTCGATGCAATTGACCACGGAGCGCGAGTTGACCCTCAACCGATTACCGTCTTGCCACCTGGTGTCATTGAGCCGCCAGAGAGCGTCGCAATCACCTCGCGCAGCGTTGTCTCGCAGGGCATTGCGGTTACCACGATGCGGATTTCCTGGCCGGCGGTGAAGGGCGCTGTTGCGTACGACGTAGAGTGGAGGAAGGATAACGGCAGCTGGCTGCGCCTGCCGCGCACAGGCACGCTGGGCGCCGAGGTCGAAGGGATCTATTCCGGGGTTTACCAGGCAAGAGTGAGTGCTGTCAGCGTGATGGACGTGTCGTCTGTCTTCGCCATGAGCGCCCTGGTCGATTTGAAGGGCAAAGAAGGTCTACCGCCTGCAGTTGCATTCCTCACCACGACACCACTGGTATACGGGACTCGCCTGCGTTGGGGCTTCCCGGCTGGCGCCGAAGACACCGAGCGGACCGAGATCTGGCGGAGCGCGACGACCAGTCGCAACGACGCCACCAAACTCGGCGATTTCACCTATCCGCAGGCTGAACACGAAATCCACGGCCTTGCCGCGGGCGTTTCCTTCTTCTACTGGGCGCGCCTGGTGGATCGGAGCGGGAATGTCGGTCCATGGTATCCAACTGGTGTCGGGGTGAACGGCCAATCCAGCAGCGACCAATCGGAATACGAGGAGTACTTCAAGGACAAGATCACCAATGGCGCTCTGTATCCCGCGCTGAGGCAAGAGATCGGACTGATCTCGGGCCCGCCAACGCTGGACGGTTCTGTGGCGCAGCGATTGGCAGCCGAAGCTACGGCGCGCACCCAGGCGATCGACGCAGAGGCGGCGGCGCGTGCTCAAGGCCTGCTGGCCGAGGCCCAGGCGCGCGGCACTGCCATCACCAGCGAGGCGCAGACTCGCCAATCGGCCGATGCCGCCCTGGGCCAGCGCATTGATACTGTCACTGCCTCAGTAGGTGGTAACGCTGCTGCCATCCAGTCGGAGATCACAGCGCGCACCAATGCGGACACGGCTCTGGGGCAGCGGATCGACACTGTGGCGGCCAGCAGCGCGGCCAACTCGTCGGCAATCAGCAACGAGACCACGGCGCGAACCAACGCGGACGCGGCCCTGGCTTCGCAGATTGCAACGATCCGGGCCGAGTCTGGAGGGTTCGATACTGCCCTGAACTACAGCTTCGCTTCGACCGTAGAAGGCTGGTCGGGCACCCGCTGCAGCCTGGCTGTGGAGAACGGGCGTTTGATCGTCACCAACACTGACATCAGCGCCTACCTCAACAGCCCAGTTGTGTCGATCAACGGGCGCGATCATGACCGCGTTCGCTGCAGGATCACTCGCCGAGCCGGTACCGGCTGGAACGGGCAGATCACTTACGTGACAGCAAACCATGCCTCGAGCACGTCGTACCGGAAAGTCATCCCGGACCCGGGCCTAGCGGTCGGTCAGAGCATGGTGTTGGAGTGGGACATGTCGCAGCTGACTGCCGGCGGGTCCGACTGGTCGGACAGCACGATCACCAGGTTTTACCTGTGGCTCAGCTCGGTGGCGGGTGATGTGTTCGAGATCGACTGGATCGCCCTGGGCCAAATCGCGCCATCGGCGTCCGTGGCCTCGGTTGTGGATGAGCGTACCGCCCGGATCAGTGGTGATGAGGCGAATGCCTCGGCCATCCTGGGCCTGAGCAGCAGCTTGCAGACCACAAACGGTAATGTGACGGCTGCGCAGCAGGCTGCCCAGGCGGCATCCGACAAGGCCGGCGGCAAAGGGGAGGTGATCTACAGTAGCACCGAGCCGGCAACGGACAAGCGCCTGGCGCAGAACCTGTGGATTGATACCACGGGGGCGGCGAACACGCCGAAGCGCTGGACCGGATCCGCCTGGGTTGCGGTTACCGACAAGGTGGCCACCGATGCCGCGGCTGCTGCCGCTAGCGCGCTCGCTCAAGTTGCTTCCAAAGCTGACGCCTCTGCCCTGCAGGCGTTGCAAACCACCGTCACCAACCAAGGCAACACGCTGACCGCCCAAGGCACCTCGATCACTCAGATCAAGGCCTCCATCGGCCAGCAACCAGACAACCTGATCCTGCGGGGCAGTTTCGAGGACGGCCTGGTAGATCCTTGGAGCGGTGATGCCCGGATCACCAACATCTCGGCGCATCCCTCAGCCGGCAAGGGCGTTTCGTTCTATACGAACAGCTTTTGCGGGATAGCGGCAAACGTGCTGACCGCAGGAGGCGAGCAGTTCGATCTGTCGGCCGATATCTGGCCGAGCTACATGACGTCTGGTCAAACCACCCGGTTGCAGATGCAGTTCTTCGACAAAGCAGGAACCAACCTGGGCTATTTCAACGCTTTCTCGGTGGTAGCTTCGGCGACAGGGTTCAAATCCTACGCAGGTCGCATCACTGCGCCGGCAGGAGCAGTGTCGGCCAGGTTTGTAACCCGCACGGAGCCAGCAGACGGCACCGGACGCTCGCTATGGTGCAACATCGTGGCGCGCCGGGTCACGGCTGCTGATACTGCCAACGCGGACGCAATCAGTACGATCGGCGCGAGCGTAACCCAGCAAGGCAACACACTGACCAGTCAGGGCCAGGCGCTCACCCAGCTCCAGAGCAGTGTCGGCAGCATTGGCGGGAGCGGGGCCAACCTGTTGAGTGACGAATACAGTTGGTTAACCTCGACCACGCTGCCGGCGCTGATCTCTTCTTCCGTTGTGACGAAGGCTGGCGTAGCAGTTCCTGAGGCTGACTCCGGCTTTGGCTATCAGGTGGGCGGCATTCCCACTGCAGGGCATTTCCTGATGCTCAGTCCGACCAACAATGCAGCCGGCTATAACGTAAGGATTGAGCCAGGCGTTTACTTGGTATCGATGTACGTACGAGGCAGCGCGGCAGGATCTATGCGGGCTTCGCTGTTTGATGGCACAGGACGGATTTCAGGGGATGTTCCGTACACTACGACCAGGACCAGAATCACCCTGCCGATCACGATCACCGACAGCACTCGTGCGGCTATCACGCTGTATCCGAACCGCACAGGCGTGGCCGATCTGACGTTGGTTATCGATTCGGTGATGATCGAAAAACGAATCGGGGAGAGCAACACCCCGTCGCCGTTTGTTGCCGGGCCCAGCGCTCGAGCAGTCGGCGGTCAGGCTACAGCGATCAGCCAGATGGACACGGTTGTGAAGCAGCAGGGCACGGCGATAGCTGCGCAGGCCAGTCGCCTGGATGGGCTGTATGTCCAGGTGAACCCGGAAATGGAAGGGGACAGCACCGGCCTAGCCGGTGCAACGGGTGGGCTGGTGGGTGTGTGGACGGAACAGTCGGCCCGGATCGAGGACGGTATTGCCATCGGACGGCAGGTCGAGACGGTTCAGGCGCAGATGGGCCAGACCAATGCGTCGGTCCAGCAGGTCAGCGAGGTCATGGCTGACATAAATGGCAGGGTGTCGGCTCAAACCACGCTGAAGGTCGAGACCAACCAGGGCGGGCGCAAGGTCGTCTCGGGCATCGCGATCGGCAGTAATGGGGAGGAGGGCGAAATCCTGCTGATGGCTCAGCGGCTGGCGATTATCGACAGCTTGAATGGCCAGACGATCCTGCCGTTCGTGGTCGAAGGCGGACAGGTCTTCATCAACCAGGCGGTGATTAATACCGCGTTCATCCAGCAGATTGTGGCCGGTATGACCATTCGGTCTGCTGCGCTGAACGCCCAGGGCCTGCCGCTGCTGGAGATCAACTTTGCAGCGGGTACGTTCACGCTAAGGGGGCAGGATGCCAACGGTTCGACGCTGCTCAATAACGGCGGCCTGTACGTCTACGACGCCAATGGCATCGAGCGTACGGCAGTGGGGAGGCTTACCTGATGGCTGATTTGTATGGGCTCCGGACGAGGGATGCGGCCGGGGCCATTACGCTGGACACAACGATCACCTCCGTGCGCTCGTTGAAAATGATGCAGGTCGCTGGCAATGGCGCGTTCGATCAGTACATCACGATTCCTGAGATTCAGGCCCAGTCATTTGTGGTGGTCGATGCGCTGTATGACGGGGGAGAAAACACAAGCAGTCCTCAAGCATGGTACTCCACGGGGCAACTGCAACTGCGGCAACCCTACACCCAGACCTGGCAGGTGATGATTCTGTCGATGGGTGGCGAGCCGTTCGCTGCTCCCGGTTCTTATGGCATCCGCGCTTCGAACAACAACATCCGAACGCAGATCGATTCAATCAACCAGGTGCTAACGGTTCGTTACAACGGCAGGTTCAACATTGGCTTCCAAGGACCTGGTAGCCGGAACCAGATTCAATGGGCAGATGTGAACTTTGCTGCGCCGATCACCACGTATGAAAGACCCATGATCTTTCTGAATGCCGATGACTACATGATGGTCGGTAACTTTTCGGTGAAAGGTAGCCCGGGTAACTGGACCGGATTCAGGCTGAAAGCCTGGAACAACCAAAGCGGGCATGGAGAGGCTGCCCTTTATCCGATGATGATCAACTGGTTCTGCGCGAGTTACATGGTGCCGGATGCAGCCCCGGAGCAATACGGAGCCTCGGTCCGGGACGCTGCAGGTAACCGGACATTTGTCACCACCGCTAACCTGGCGCTGCTCAATGGCCAGCCTGCGTCCAACTCCTTTGTTGTGGCGGGTGACCCTCTGACAGGGGGCTCGTGGTATGCGCCCAGCAATCAAATGCCTTGGACCGGTAGTTACCAAGATTATGTTCTGGCGAATGCATTGTTTTCTATAACCAACATTGGACAAACATCACAACCATTCCGCGCCAATTTTGGCGGCTTTCTGCCTGGAAACCGATCTGTGTTGCAGATGTATTGCGACAACGGATCGGGGATCAACCCGCTCACAGCCAACGGACGAACGCTGTTCGCCTCTAGGCCAATGAAGCCGTTTTAAGGAATCACTATGGCAAAACAAACCATCAATCTCGGCACCGCTCCCAGCGGCGCGGGCGGGGATGACCGCCGTAGCGCCTGGTTGAAGGCTATCAACAACTTCAACGAGCTCTACACCGCGTTGGGTGCGCCCGCAAACGGGGCCATTCCGGCTGGTATCGCCGCAGCAGCCCCTATCATCGGTGACCCCGCAGCCGGCGCGCTGATGCGGGCCGGCTCCAATGCCAACGGCTACTACTTCCAGTTCAACAGCGGCTTACTCATCTGCCTGGCGACGTTCACCGGGTACAGCGCAAACGTTCTGAGAACTGTGAATTGGCCCTTCGCCTTCTTGGCTGGCACCAACGTTGGCGTATCTGCTTCGAACACGCCTATTGCGGGTTATGACAACTCTTCTCCAACGTTTTGGGGGACGCCCACCCAAGGCCTTTTCATTTCCAGTCTGACCCGCGCGCAGAACGTTGTAACGCTCACTGCCACCGGCTTTTGGAAATAGGACTGCTCATGATCATCAAACTTGCCCCTCAGGAAATGCACCCGCCGCGGCAGCTTGCTGTTTGGAAAAACGGCGAGCAGCTGAACATCAACGGCTTGACGATTGACCTAGCCAGCCTGGTGGAGGGGGCTTCGCTGCCGGCCAACGCTATAGGCTCGGCATGGGTAGCCGGGCCCATCCAGCGTGTTGGCGGACAGGTGGTGCTGACTCTTTTCCTGCCGAACAGTCCTGAGTCGACCGAGGCCGAGCGCTTCCCCCGCGACCTGGTGGATGTTCCCGACGGGCGTGTCGCTCTGCCCGGCAAGGCAGCCGAGGAACATTTCCCGACCCTTGGCTTCGCTCAGATTGACTGGAGCCTAATGCAGACGCGGGCCCGGCAGGCTGAGGCGCTGGCGCTTGCCACCATTGCGCAGCTCCGCAGCGAGGCTGATCAGGCCGTGGTGCCATTGACCGATGCTGTGGCCCTGGGGATGGCCAGCGAGGCGGAGGCGGAAAAGCTCACGGATTGGCAACGGTTCCGCGTTCTGCTTAACCGAGTGCCAGAGCAGGCCGGCTGGCCAAGTGAAATTGATTGGCCGGAACTGCCGGCCTGATTCAACGGTACACCCAAACTCAACCGCCACCCGGCGGTCTTTTTTTGCCTGGGGAAAACACATGCCTTTCATCGTCATCAACAGCAGCAACAACTTTGACCCGATCCACCAGAACGAGTACGCGACCGAGCAGGTGGCGGATGCCGCAGCCCGCAAACTGCTGGAGGAGCAGCCAGCTGCGATCGTGCGCACCGCCCAGGTAATCAAGCGTTACTCCGCCAAGGTCACCGTGTCCGTGGAGGAAGTTGAAGGTCAACCAGTACAGGAGGTCACTGAATGACTACTCCCCGCGGCATCCGCAACAACAACCCCGGCAATATCGATTTCAACCCGCGTAATGCCTGGCAGGGCCAGCTCGGCCTGGAGGAGGGCGTTGCCAAGCCACGCTTTGCGCGCTTCGACCAAGCGGAGAATGGCATCCGGGCCTTGGGCAAGCTGCTGCTGAACTACCGGGGCAAGGATGGTATGCCCGGGGTTGGTCGCCCAGGCATCGACACCCCGCTGGAATTCATCAGCCGCTGGGCGCCGTCCAGCGAGAACAACACCCTGGCCTACGCGCAGGCCATTGCCAAGCGCCTCGGGGTTGGCGTGCGCGACTCCATCGACATCTCCAAGCCGCAGGTGCTGCGCGAGGCCGTGGTCGGCATCATCGTTCACGAGAACGGCGGCAACCCCTACAAGGCCGGAGTGATCGATGAGGGTATCCGGCGGGCCTTGGCATGATGCCGCTACCCGTGGAGGGCGGCCGCTTGGTCGCCGTACTGATGGGGGCAGTGCTGCTATTAGGTGCGGGCGGTGTCGGCGGCACCTGGCTGACGTCCGGCCATTACCGGCCGCTGCTGGATCAGGCCAATAAGCAGGCGGCGACCTGTGTTGCTGCCCGGGACAACCTCAGCGGGCTGGCAGCAGAGCAGGGCAAGGCGCTGGGTGACTTGGCACTTGCTGCCAATGAGCGACAGGCCGGCGCTGAGAAGGCAGTGGGCGAAGCCAAGGCCAGTGCAGACCTCGACTACGCAGCAGCGAACCGCTTGCAGCAGGAGCGCACCGGTGGCGACCAGTGTGCTGCCGCCACCTCAATCATCGACAAGGAGCTTGGTTTATGAGGATGCCGTTGATCGTATGCGCGCTGGCGCTGGCTGGGTGCGGCGGCCGGGTTGAACCGCAGGTGCAGTACGTGCGCATCGAGGTGCCGGTGCAGGTGCCGTGTCTGGCGCCGGAGGTTGCGGTACCGCCATGGGCCGCCGCCGGCCTGCGCAAGAGTGATAGCTTGGAAGTGAAGGTCCGGGCGCTCCTAGCTGAGAGGAGGCAGAGGATCGGGTACGAGAGGGAGCTGGAAGCGGCAGCCGATAGCTGTCGTTGATGGAGCGCGGTAAGATGAGCCGCCCCCTGCCCGCCAGCAGGGGGTGTGGCTCCAGCCTTAGGCTCTTACTTTGGCCAGCACGAAGCTAGCACAGAGCACCAGTACTGTAGCGGTTACTGGACCGACACCAGCAGCACAGAGTGCCGCTGCTGCTGCACCGAACGCATAAATGCGCTGGGCGAGAGCCTCTGAACCGTTCAGATCGGCAATACTCATCGTATTTCCTCCCAGAACTGCCACCCCAGTCCCTTACAGCGGTTGGTAGGGAGGTGGCTGGCTCAGACTGCGCCGCTATCTTTGTGTTTACCAGACACAGGGCACGGCACCCAACCGGTTCAAGGGCGCCGCCGGTGAATGCCGAGGGCGTCGAGATGTGGCGCATCATGCCCAAGATACGTGGTGCCGTCTAGTGGCGTTTTGCCTGGCTGGCTCTGGGGGAATTATGGGGGAATTGATACCCCCAATGGTGTGGAGTCCTGCTGTGTCGTGCTGTGTTGAAGTGGTTGATTTTATTGGGTTTTACAAAAATCGCTAAAAAAATATGAGATCGAAAACGGATTCGAAATCCGTTGTACTGGCAACAGTACCTATGGTTCAAATCCTTATCTCTCCGCCATACATCGAGAGGCCCCGCAGATATAGGTCTGCGGGGCTTTTTCGTTCTGGGGCAGGAAAATGATCTGCTACTTCACGCGTGTTGCCTTTGTTGCTTCTCCCAGCGCGTGCTTCAGAACCTGAGCATCGTTGGTCTTCAAGGCTTCCTGCAGGAATGCACTGACCGTCTCGGGGCTATCGAGAAAACGAGATGCTTCGAAGCGTTTCGTGTTGCTCAAATCCAGATCGAGAATCGGCATATCGTCGCTCATTTCTTCATCATCCCCAATTCAGCATCATCCAGCAGCGCCTTGGCCATTGCGCTGAGGTAATGCGAAGCCCAGATCAGTTTCTGGTCGCCGTCCATCAGGCCGGTGATGATCAGGTCGCGGACGTAGCCCATCAGTTCGGATGCTTGCTCGCGGGCGTCCTGGCAGGGGATGCCGGGTTCGATGCGGAACAGCGGGTGGGTGCTGTTTTCGCCTTGGTAGAAGCAGGTTTTGCCGACTGTGGTGGGTTCTTTGGTGTTGTCGGTGGGCATTGTTTTTTACTCCCTGAAATCCTGGTTGTCTGGGCTGGCCTCTTCGCGGGCATGCCCGCTCCCACAGGTTCTGTGCAGTGCTTGAGGGCAGTGAATACCCTGTGGGAGCGGGCGAGCCCGCGAAGAGGCCGGGCCTGCTAGTGCAAGGTGTACGGCTCGCTAGGCAAATGCGGCCGCATCTGCAATTGCATCAATGCCGACTCGACCAGCCCCTGTACCGCCTCCATTTCATGGATCACGGCCTGCATCACGATCGAACTGTGGGCAGTGGGCTTGAGCTGCACGGATTGGCGGGCCACGGACAGGGCGCAGAGTACGTACTCTGAGGACTGGACCAGGGTGTCTTGCAATGCCTGGGTGGAATCGAGGGAGTAGGGTGGATCGGGGACCATCTTGCGCATATACATCTCCAGGATCATTGGAGCTGCCGCAAGCTTGCTGTCAAACAAGAGGGTGGCAGCTGTACATGGGTTGACAGACCGAGGATCCCGGAGCAACTCGGCGCACCACGAGGGTGCCCCACATACAGCCGCCATAAACAGCGCACGTGTGCGGGAAATCGTCGGCCTGTCAAAGCCGGTCGTTGATTTTGCAACGACAAAGCCGAGACTAGAGCGCGACATAATCCGTCGCAAGCGCTTAAGCGGTTTGGCAGTATGTTTGGGAAACGGCCTACAAGGAAGGGGATATTTCCGAGCTTTTGTTGTAGGGCAGGGGCCGCTTGCCGGCGATGGCCTGCGAAGTAGGCCTGTTGTAGAGCAGTTCCTTCGCAACATTTTGTCTTGAACTGCCATTGGCACCTTGCGCTACAATGCGCTCCTCTAATACGCCACTCACGCCCAGACCAAACGCCGTAATGACTACGCGCGCTGGGCGATGACCTTTTTCTGACATGGATTCGTTGGATGCTTCGCGCCGTACTGGTCTCCCTCTACGCCCTTCGCTGGACGGCTGAATTGTCGTCTGCAGCCAGTGCTGCACCCTCTCTGAAATCCCCGCACAACGTCGAATGCTGCCGCCAGGCCCTGGCTGTGGTATGCGGCTGTGCGCCCCACCGAAAATGGAGTGCTCCACTTGCGTAAGAAATTCGTCGCGTCCCTCTTGGCGGTTGCCATCGCCTCTACCACGGCCTGTGCACAGCTCGGGATCAGCAAAGAGCAAGCGGGCACCGTGATCGGTGGCCTGGCCGGTGTGGCCATCGGCTCGACCATGGGCAGCGGCAACGGCAAGATCGCCGCGGCCCTGATTGCAGGTGGCATCGGTGCCTACGTGGGCAACCGCATCGGCCACATGCTGGATGAGAAGGACCAGCAGGCCCTGGCGCTGCGCACCCAGGAAGTGTTGAGCCAACAGCAGACCACCGCCAGCGCCCAGCCAGTGACCTGGACATCCGACCACTCGGGCGCTACCGCGCAGATCGTGCCGGGCAAGGAATACACCCAGACCAAGAAGGTTGAGGTCAAGCGCGCGCCGAAGATCCAGGCAGTGCCGTCGATGAAGCTGATCAACGAACCCTATGTGACCATCAGCGACAACCTGAACGTGCGCGCGGCGCCTAACCAGAACGGTGAAAAGGTTGGCAGCCTGAAGAACCACACCGAGTTCACCGCCGTCGGCTCCACGGGTGACTGGATCCTGGTCGGCCGCAAGGGCGTGACTGTTGGCTATGTGCACAAGAACTACGTCGAACCGAAGGCGCAGGCAGTTGCCAAGCGCGTAACGCCGGCAGTGAACCTGGACGAACTGGACGTAGCCGCCAGCAAGGAAACCCAAGGCTTCGACCTGGACTCGGTGCAGTCGCTGCCGACCGAAACCGTCGCTGCCGAAGCGGCCTGCCGCCCGGTCACGGTCAACCTGAAGTCGCAAAGCGGCAAGACCGAGCAAGAGCAGAACACCTTCTGCAAACAAGCCAACGGCACCTGGGAACTGATCTGAGGAACTCCATGAAAAAGCATGCGCTCGCGCTGGCTGTGATCGGCGCTTGTGGTCTGGTACCGCAGGCGTTCGCCCATGAGCTGGCCTTCTCGAAGAAAGAAAACATCAAGGTCGAAGTACCTGGGGACGCCACCACCTGGTGCAAACCCGAGGTCGAGCTGACCATCACCCGTCCGGCCTGGGACAACCAGGAGCTGCTATCGGGCTTGCTGACCAAGCTGCCGTTCGTGTTCGCCAAGGACTGCTCGACCGCCAAGGTGAGCTGGAAAGCCGTGGACGCCAAAGGCAACCTCTACGCCAGCGGTTCGGGCAATGCCAGCAACCTGGGCCTGGTGACCCTGGCCGCCGCGCCTGCCGCCGTCGCTGCTGCCCCGGCACCCGCTCCGGCTGCGCCAGCCCCGGCACCTGCACCGGCAGAAGCCCCGGCTGCCGTTGCTCCAGCCCCAACCCCAGCCTCAGCGCCTGAGCCAGCTCCTGCGGTAGTCGAATCGACACCTGCGAAAGTAGAAGCAGCCCCTGCTGCAGTGCCAGCTCCAGCCGTTGCCGCAGAGCCCGCACCAGCACCGGCAGCCGAAACCCCGGCCGCATCGCCTGCCGCTCCGCCCGTCGCAGCCCCTGCCGCCGCAGTAGCCGCAGCCCCCACCTCGGACTTCGGTCGCGCCGTGGTCCTGGAGAACCGCAACCTGATGCAGGTAACGGACGGTTCCGGCTGCAAATGGGTACTCAGCCGCGAGATCATCAGCAACGGTGACACCCTGTCGTTCGGCACCACCCCGGCCATGCCGTGCCCGGCGTCCGGTTTTGGCGAAGGCAACTTCGAAAAAATCAGCTGGAAGGCCGTGGGCACTTACCGTGGGGATAACTGGAGCCGCGTATACGTTCACCCGAGCGGCTTGATCTTCAACAAGGTCTTCGAGCCTGCGGTCAAGGACAAGGCCGTTTCCTACCTCACGGCAGACGCTGGCCAGGCCGCATTCCTGGTGGGCGAGATCCCTAGCCGGCAGATGAAGGTGTACCTGGCCTTCACCCGTGGCAGCTACGGCGTGCTCCGTCCGTTCGGCAGCGACCCTTACTACGTGGCAGTAACCCCGGACGAGTCGTTCGCCCTGGACGCAGCCAAGTACAAGGAAGCTGCGCTGGAAATCTTTGACCTGATCAAGACCACCTCGCCGACCACCACCGACGTGGCCAACCTGCTCATCGTCAAAGACATTTCGGCGATCACGAACAACATGTGGGGCAACGACGCGCAGAAAATCACCCGCAACCGCATCGGCATCAATCGCCAAGGCCTGTTCTTCGATGTGCGCGATGGCGTGAACTGGGCCGTTCAGCGTGAGGAGCAGCGGGTGCGTGAGGCGCGCCGGCGTCAACAGGAACTGGCCAGCGTCCACACCCGCGTACTGGAGCGTTACCAGCAGTTGCAAGACGGCATGAGCGAGTTCAAAGGGCGCGAAACCGAAGCCCTGGCACAAATGGCCGGCATCAAAGTGCGTTTCGCTTCGCCGCTGGAACAGCAAAACCCGGCAACCTCGGCCCGCGTGGCGCCGATGATGGTCCACGTCACCGGCAAGCAGGGCGACTTCTACGCCATCGACTTCCCGAGCAAGGGCCGCCTGGTGGCGGACGAGGAATACAGCGAAGGCTGGTACGTGGCCCAAGTGGCCAACGCCACGCCGTACTACCCGCTGGACGATGGCCGCGCCGTGCCCACTTACCGTGCCTATAACGCGGGCGAGCCCCAGGCGTGCAAGCAGGACAAGTGTGCCGATCTCGTGTCGTTCGGCGCCGTGCTGGCCAAGGAATTCCCTAACGCCGGTATCGATTTCAGCTGGACCCCCGAGGTCTCCCAAAAGTACGTGAACGACTGGAACAACGCTTCCGCCATGGTCCAGTGAGGCAAAAACCATGATCAAACAGATGAACAAGAAGCAGCTGCTGATTGGCGGTGTGGCCGCAGCGGTGCTGGTGCTCGGCGGTGGCTACGCGATGCTGTCCAGCTCGGGCAAGAAGGCTGCGATGGCCTACTACGACGACTTCAAGGAGCGCTACTTCCTTGAGGACGTGCTGTCTGAAGGTGATATTTCCTACTCGGCGTTCTCTGGCAACCTGACTGTCGCCGACCCCGAGATCCGCGTGGCGGCCGCGCAGACCAACGGTGCCCAGCAATTCATGCGTGGCCTGTCGGGCCTGATGGAGTCGGTTCGCGGTAGCTCGGCGGAGGAAGGCCTGGCCGGTTGGGCCAAGTACCAACTCAACGCCAGCGGCAATGTTGCAGGCGTCTACCTGAAGGCCGATGCGCTGAAGCTGGCGCACGAGGGTGACAGCAAGGACGGCACGATCCACATCCAGCTGCTTGGGATGCAGATGGGCAACCCTTTCGTTGCCAGCAAGGGCGCTGAAGTGGTGCTGGTGTCTGATGTCAGCGACGAGATCCAGCCGCGTGCCGAACTGGCCGCCAATGGCCGGGCCACCCAGTCGAACTTCGACTGGGGTAGTAACATGGTTGTGCGTCAGCCAATGACCGGCGCGTTTTTGGTCAGTAGCACGGGGGAATTCGGCACCACGGTAGACGTGGACTTCACCCTCAAGCGCTCCAGTGACGGCGAGGGCTCGATGGCGTTCGTCGTGACCCACCGTAACGATGGCTCCAAGGTGGGTGAGATCGTGCGCAAGGCCGAGTTCCAGTCGCTGCCGGAGCTCGACGATGTCGAAACCCAGCTCAAGAGTGCGTTGAGCGCCATGCTGATCGGGGCCTACAGCACGTACACCGGTCAGGCTGTACTGGCCGAGGCGGTGAGTGGTTTTGCACGCAAGGCCAAGGTGGAGAACTACAGCGTGAGCTACAGCGGCTTCAAACCGCTGAAAGAGGCTTACAGCGACTACCAGCAGAATGTACCGAAGGCGAAGTTCGCCGCCTTCTGTGAACAGGTCGGGTTGTCTACGTGGAGCAGTGATTTTGGTGCCAAGGGCAAGAACCACAGCGACTCGGAGTGTGCCATCGGGCAGAAGCTGGTCGAGGATGGCAAGTTTGAAGAGCAGTACACCTTCAAGGAAGGCAAGAGCCTGTTTGCGGCGTTGTTCGTGAGCAAGGCGTATGAGCTGGAAACCAATTGACCGGTTGATCGCTGATAAACAAAGCCCCCGGCAACGATGAGTTGCCGGGGGCTTTTTCAATTCTGCGAGTCAGAGGTTTCAGCGCATCGCCGCCAGCTTGATGCCGAACCCTACCAGGCAAGCCCCCGCCAGCCGCTCGAACATATTGGTAATGCGCGGGTTGGCGCGCATGCGTTCGGCCAGCCGGTGGGTCAGCACCACGGCGATCAACCCGTACAGGAACGTGATCACCGCCACCGTTGCCGCCATGAAGCCGAACGTCACCAACCCCTGATGCTTCACCGGGTCGATGAATAATGGGAAGAACGCCATGTAGAACATGATCGCCTTGGGGTTGAGCAGGGTGATCAGCATGGTCTGGCGCAGGTATTGGCCGTTGTCCATGCGGCTGGTGCGCGGCGCGTCACCCGGTTTGCTCAACAGCATGCGCAGGCCCAGGTAGGCGAGGTACGCGGCGCCGGCCGATTGCACGATGTGGAAGGCCGCAGGGTAGGTGGCCAGCAAGGTGGCGACGCCAGCTACCGCTAGCCACAACAGGACTTGGTCACCGACGATCACCCCACAGGTCGCGGCCAGGCCTGCCTTGATGCCGCCCTTGCCGGTGGCAGTGATCAGGGCAAAATTGCCCGGGCCCGGGATGGCCAGAAGAATGATGAAGGCGATGACGAATGCGCCGTAGTCGGTGACGCCGAGCATGGTGAACTCCTGTAGAGCAGTGCAAAGGCAGAGTCATGACTATCGTCGCCAACAGCGTGCTTTACAACCTGTTGTTGCACATTCGCAATCCATCATTGCCAAGCACGACTTGGATCCAATGCCTGTTTTCTGTATCATCCCGCCGCCATCAGACGATGGTCGAAGATGATTCATTTAAAGGACTTTGTAATGAAAAAGCTGTTCAAGGCCACCGTAGCCGTTGCTGTAGTTTCGGGTGTTGCCCTGCTGTCGGGTTGCACTGGCCAGGTTTACAACCAGCCGAAAAACTGCACCTACGACTACCTGTTCCACCCTTCGGTTTCCATCTCCAAGATCATCGGTGGCTGCGGCCCGATCGATAAACTGCCTCAGCAGCAGTAATCTTGGCGGTACCCTGATCGCGACGCTTGCGGCGTGATCCAAGGCCCCCGGTCATGTAGATGGCCGGGGGTTTTTGTTTTTGGCGTGACAATCTGCCACTGGGGCAACCCGTCGTCTTGACGCCGGGGCGGGCAATTTGTTTGTGCTGGCATTTCATATACAATCAGAAAAACGATTCAGCGTTGTCGGTCAATTCGACAAAAGGCCGAGTCGTTTTCTGGTTCTCTAGCTGCTGAACAATGATCAACAACAAGCCTGCGCTGAAGAACACGCTTTACCTGGGCCAGCCACAGGCCCGCCCTCTGTTCTCCTGACTGGAATTGATCAATGTTCAAGAAAGCTGGCAAGACCTTGCTGGGTCTGGCTGTCGCTGCAAGCTTCATGCAAGCGCACGCCGCAGAAACCAAGAAAGTAGACGTGCTGCTGGTCGGCGGCGGCATCATGAGCTCCACCCTGGCCGTGTGGCTGCATGAGCTGGAGCCAAGCTGGTCGATGGAAATGGTCGAGCGCCTGGACGGCGTGGCCGAAGAAAGCTCCAACGGCTGGAACAACGCCGGTACCGGCCATTCCGCGCTGGCCGAGCTGAACTACACCCCGGAAGACAAAGACGGCAACGTCAACATCGCCAAGGCCATCGAAATCAACGAAGCCTTCCAGATTTCCCGTCAGTTCTGGTCGTGGCAGGTACGCCAGGGCGTGTTGAAGAACCCGCACTCGTTCATCAACACCACCCCGCACATGAGCTTCGTGTGGGGCGATGACAACATCAAGTTCCTGAAGAAGCGCTACGACGCGCTGCAGGCCAGCCCGCTGTTCCGCCCGATGCAGTACTCCGAGGACCACGCGCAGATCGCCAAGTGGGTCCCGCTGATGATGGAGGGCCGCGACCCGAACCAGAAGCTGGCCGTGACCTGGACGCCGATCGGCACCGACGTGAACTTCGGCGAGATCACCCGCCAGTTCGTTGGCCACCTGCAAACCCAGAAAGGCTTCGACCTGAAGCTGTCCACCGAAGTGCAGGACATCACCCGCAACAAGGACGGCTCCTGGCACGTCGAGTACAAGAACCTGAAGGACGGTACCGAATCGGCCACCGACGCCAAGTTCCTGTTCATCGGTGCTGGTGGCGGCGCACTGAAGCTGCTGCAGAAGTCGGGCATTCCTGAAGCCAAGGAATACGCAGGCTTCCCGGTGGGCGGCTCGTTCCTGGTGACCGAGAACCCGACCGTTGCCATGCAGCACATGGCCAAGGCCTACGGCATCGCCTCGACTGGCGCACCACCCATGTCGGTACCGCACCTGGACACCCGCGTGCTGGACGGCAAGCGCGTGATCCTGTTTGGCCCGTTCGCCACCTTCTCGACCAAGTTCCTGAAGAACGGCTCGTACCTGGACCTGCTGAGCAGCACCACCACCCACAACGTGTGGCCAATGACCAAGGTGGGTATCGAGCAGTACCCGCTGGTCGAGTACCTCGCTGGCCAGCTGATGCTGTCGGATGATGACCGCTTCGAAGCCCTGCGCACCTACTTCCCGAACGCCAAGAAGGAAGACTGGCGCCTGTGGCAGGCCGGCCAGCGTGTGCAAATCATCAAGCGTGATGCCGAGAAAGGCGGCGTGCTGAAGCTGGGCACTGAAGTGGTGGCGTCGCAAGACCGCACCATTGCTGGCCTGCTGGGTGCATCGCCAGGCGCCTCGACGGCTGCACCGATCATGCTGAACGTGCTGGAAACCGTGTTCAAGGAGAAGGTCGCTACCCCTGAGTGGCAGGCCAAGATCAAGGAAATCGTGCCAAGCTACGGCACCAAGCTGAACGATTCGGCAGCGGCCACCCAGAAAGAGTGGAACTACACCGCTGAAGTGCTGCAGCTGGAGAAACCGCCGGTGATCGATGCCAGCGTTGACTTCAACGGCGCGCCGAGCGAGCCGGTTGAGAGCAAGCCTGCGAACGACATGGCGCTGTAATCGGCCATTGTTGTGAAAGAAGCCACGGGGGAAACCTCGTGGCTTTTTTATTGCCTGTTCGGGCCCTTTCGCGGGTACAGGAAAATCAGCTCTGCCGAAGAATGCACTCCAGCAACCCAGGAAACCGCTCACCCAGCATTTCGCTGCGCAGCGAGTTCATGTGGGTCGTCCCCACATTGCGGGTATGCACCAGCCCCGCATCACGCAGGACGCGGAAGTGATGGGACATGCTCGACTTCGGCCGGCCGCCATCCAGCTCGCCGCAGCTGGCTTCGGTGACACCGGCCAGGTGTCGGACGATTTCCAGGCGCACGGGGTCGCTCAGCGCATAGAGCAGGCGTTCGAGGATCAGGTCTTCAGCGGTGGGGTGTTTGTAGGCTCGCATGGCTCACATGATAACGGGGGTTTCATTAATTGCCATAGTTCGATTATGATCGAACAACAGTATTCAGATGAGCCCGGAGTTTCCCATGTCCGCACTGTTCGAACCCTACACCCTCAAAGACGTCACCCTGCGCAACCGCATCGCCATTCCGCCCATGTGCCAGTACATGGCCGAGGATGGCCTGATCAACGACTGGCACCAGGTGCATTACGCCAGCATGGCCCGTGGCGGTGCCGGCCTGCTGGTGGTCGAAGCCACGGCGGTGGCACCGGAAGGGCGCATCACCCCTGGTTGCGCCGGAATCTGGAGCGATGCCCACGCCCAGGCTTTCGTGCCGGTGGTGCAGGCCATCAAGGCGGCCGGTTCGGTGCCGGGCATCCAGATTGCGCACGCCGGCCGCAAGGCCAGCGCCAACCGCCCGTGGGAGGGTGACGACCACATTGGTGCTGATGACGCGCGTGGCTGGGAGACCATCGCCCCGTCCGCCATTGCCTTTGGCGCGCACCTGCCAAACGTGCCGCGCGCAATGACCCTGGACGACATCGCCCGGGTCAAGCAGGACTTCGTCGATGCCGCACGCCGTGCGCGTGACGCCGGCTTCGAGTGGATCGAACTGCACTTTGCCCACGGCTATCTGGGCCAGAGCTTCTTCTCCGAGCACTCCAACAAGCGAACCGACGCCTACGGCGGCAGCTTCGACAACCGCAGCCGTTTCCTGCTGGAAACCCTGGCTGCAGTGCGTGAAGTGTGGCCGGAGAACCTGCCGCTGACCGCGCGTTTTGGTGTGCTGGAGTACGATGGCCGCGATGAGCAGACCCTGGAAGAGTCGATCGAGTTGGCGCGCCGCTTCAAGGCCGGTGGCCTGGACCTGCTGAGCGTGAGCGTCGGTTTCACCATCCCTGAGACCAACATTCCGTGGGGCCCGGCGTTCATGGGGCCGATCGCCGAACGCGTGCGCCGTGAGGCGAAGCTGCCGGTGACCTCGGCGTGGGGCTTTGGTACGCCGCAACTGGCTGAAGCCGCGTTGCAGGCCAACCAGCTGGACCTGGTGTCGGTAGGGCGCGCGCATTTGGCTGATCCGCACTGGGCGTACTTTGCGGCCAAGGAGCTGGGCGTGGAGAAAGCCTCCTGGACCTTGCCGGCGCCGTATGCGCACTGGCTTGAGCGCTATCGCTGAGTGATGCCGGGGGCTGCGCAGCAGCCCCCGAATCTAAAACCGATCCAACCGGTAGGCCCCCATCTCAGGCCCACTGGCCTGCTCAGCCAACCGCCCCACCCACTCCGCCGTCACCGCTGCCTGGGTCAGCCCCAAATGCTGATGCCCAAACGCCAGCAGCACCCGCCCATCACACACCCTGTCGATCACCGGCAACGAGTCTGGCAACGAAGGCCTGAAGCCCATCCACGGCGTTGCCCCTTCGGCACTCAAGTCTTGCCGAAACAACCCCTTGCTCAAATGGTGCAACTGCCAGGCGCGCTGCATGCTCGGCGGTGCCTCCAGCCCGGCGAACTCCACCGTGCCGGCCAGGCGCAAGCCGTCGGCCATGGGCGTCATGATGAACTTGCGTTCCAGCGACGTGACCGCAAACGGCAGGCGCTGATGCTCGCCCGGCAGCATCAGGTGGTAACCGCGCTCCGTGTCCAGCGGCACCCGCTTGCCCGTCAGTACGGCGGTCAGTTTCGCTGAGTGCGCACCACAGCTGATCAGCACCTGACGGGTATTGAACGTGCCATGGTCGCTGACCAGGGTGGCCCCGCCGCTGTGCAACCGGCCACCCTCGACCTGCGCCTGGGCAAACCGTACGCCACTGGCTTTGGCCGCTTCGAACAGCTCGCACACCACCCTGTACGGATCGATGAAATGGCCGGTCTTGGGAAAGAACAGACCGCCCAGCAATGACGGGTTCAACTGCGGTGCCGCTTCGCGTACGGCCTCAGCCGACCAGAAGTCCACCGGCACCGCCTGCTGTTGCATGCGTGCGCGCAAGGCCTCCAGGGCCTGGCGTGATTCAGGCTTCTCGAACACCAGCAGTGAGCCATCTTCCTGGAACAGCTCGCTGCGCCCGATCGAGCCCAGTAATCGCCGCCAGGCACCCAGGCTGCCTTCGTTCAGTGTGCGGATGCCGGCCACGCTGCGCTGGAACGGCGCTGGGCGCAGGTTGAGCAGCAGGCGAGTGAACCACGGCATGGCCTTGGGCAGGTACTTCCAGTCCAGGCGCAACGGGCCCATCGGGTCCAGCAGCATGCGCGGCAAGCGCTTGAGGATCGACAGGTCGGCGATCGGGAACACCTGCTCGGTCGCCAGGTGCCCGGCATTGCCATAGGATGCCCCCTGGCCGGGCGCCTGACGGTCGACCAGCAGCACTCGGCGGCCCTGACGGGCCAGTTGCAGGGCGCAAGCGACGCCGACAATGCCGGCGCCAACCACCGCGATATCAGTTTCAGCGGTTTCGAGCATGTTCAGCCTTCCCGTTTACCGTCAAGCAGGCGCCGCAGTTGCAGCGGGTTGCCGTGCTGCAACGCCGACGGCAGCAAGGCCTCGGGGAAGTCCTGGTAGCACACCGGACGCAGGAAGCGCAGGATCGCCGCCGTGCCCACCGAGGTGGTGCGGGCATCGGAGGTGGCCGGGAACGGTCCGCCGTGGACCATCGCATCGCACACCTCAACGCCGGTCGGCCAGCCATTGACCAGAATGCGCCCGGCCTTGCGTTCAAGGGTCGGCAGCAGGGCGCGGGCGCTGGTGATGTCGGCATCGTCCAGTTGCAACGTAGCGGTCAGCTGGCCTTCCAGTTGCTCGGCCACCTGGCGTACCTGTTCATCGCTCACGCAGGCCACGACCAACGACGCAGCACCGAACACTTCGGCCTGTAACGCCGGGTCTGCCAGGAAGGCTTCGGCCTGGGTCACGAACAACTGTGCCTGGCATTGGTTGGGGCCTTGCCCGGCCTGACCACTGGCTGCCGCCTTGGCATTGGCGTTTTCCGCCAGGGCACCGACACCGGCCTGGTAAGCACTGAAGATGACCGGGGTGAGCATGGTCTGCGCGGCGGCCTGTTGTACGTGTTCGCTGGCGGCAGCGATGAAGCGCTGCAACGCGGGCCCTTGTCGGGCGATCACCAGGCCGGGGTTGGTGCAGAACTGGCCAGCACCTTGGGTCAACGAGGCGACGAAGCCTTGCGCCAGGGCTTCGGCGCGGGCCTGCAAAGCGGCCTCGAAGAGGAATACCGGGTTGATCGAGCTCATTTCGGCGTACACCGGGATCGGCTCCGGGCGTGCCTGAGCGGCTTGGCACAGTGCGACACCACCGCTACGCGAGCCGGTAAAACCTACTGCCTTGATACGCGGGTCGCTGACCAAGGCGATGCCCACTTCTCGGCCAGAGCCGTACAACAGCGAGAACACGCCGGCCGGCAAACCGCACAGCTTCACCGCTTGCGCCACGGCCTGGCCGACCAGTTCGCTGGTGCCAGGGTGGGCGCTGTGGGCCTTGACCACCACCGGGCAGCCAGCGGCCAATGCCGACGCGGTGTCGCCACCGGCTACCGAAAATGCCAGCGGAAAATTGCTGGCGCCGAACACGGCCACCGGCCCCAGGGCCACCTGGCGCTGACGCAGGTCGGCGCGGGGCAGGGGCTGGCGTTCGGGCTGGGCATTGTCGACCCGTACATCCAGCCATTCACCAGCCCGCACCACCCGGGCAAAAGTGCGCAACTGGGTGCAGGTGCGGCCCCGTTCCCCCTGGATGCGCGCTTTGGGCAGGCCTGTTTCGGCCACGGCGCGGTCGATCAGGGCATCGCCGAGGGCTTCGATCTGCGCGGCGATGGTTTCGAGAAATTGTGCCCGTTGTTCGAGCGAGGTTTCGCGGTAGGCATCGAACGCCGCCCAGGCCAGGGCGCAGGCCTGGGCCACGTGTTCGCCGGTGCCGCCGAGGTAGGCCGGTTCCAGCGTTTGCCCGGTAGCCGGGTTGATGGCGTGGATGGCTTCGCGGCTGCCAGTTACCGGCGTCTGGCCGATCAGCAGGTTGCCTGTGAGGGGCATGTAGCCTCCTTGGAGTCAAATACGGGTATCAAGGGAAACCGCAGCCCCTGTAGGAGCGCCCTTTCGCGACACAAGGCCGCTCTTACAAGAGTCCGCGCAGGTCGCAAAGTCAGGCGACGTTTTGCTCAGCCGACCAGCTGGCATACCAGCTGCGGAACAGCGCGTACTGCTGCTCGGCATAGTTGCGCTGGGCATCGGTCAGCACGTCGGTCTCGTTGAAGTGCAGGCTGTACTCGCGGTCACCGTTCAGCACCATCAGGTGCTTGTAGTACAGCACCAGGTCGCAACCCTCATCGAACGACGACAGCACCGCCAGTGCCGCTTCCAGCTCACGCGCCAGGCGACGGGCCTTCGCATCGCCCTTGGCCGCCTGCTTGCTCAGGCTCACCAAGTGCAGCACTTCACGCGGCAGGGCGTTGCCGATGCCGGTGATGGCACCGGTGGCGTTGCAGTTGACGAAACCATGCACCACCTGGGTATCCACGCCGACCATCAGGGTCACATCGTCATCCTTGGAGGTGATGTGCTCGGCGGCGTAGCGCAGGTCGGCGCCACCGCCGAACTCCTTGAAGCCGATCAGGTTGGAGAATTCGCGGCGCAGTTCGAAGAACAGGTCGGCACGGGTGGCGAAGCCGTAGTAGGGGCTGTTGTAGATCACTGCTGGCAGCTTGGGCGCGGCGGCGAGAATGGCCGAGAAGTGGTGCTTCTGGGCGATCAACGAGGCACCCCGGCTAAGCACGCGGGGGATGACCATAAGGCCGGCGGCACCGACCTTGGCAGCATGGGCCGCGTGGGAAACCGCTTCGCGGGTGTTCACCGCACCCGTGCCGACGATGGTGGGAATGCCTGCGGCCACCAGGCGCGCCACACCTTCCTGGCGCTCGGCTTCGGTCAGCAGCGGCCAGTCACCCATCGAGCCGCAGTACACCACGGCGCTCATGCCGGCCTCGATCAGTTCGCGGCCCTTGCGCACCAGAGCGTCGAAGTCCGGCTTGCGGTCTGCGGTGCATGGGGTCATCAAGGCGGGCATGGTGCCGGTGAAGATGTTGTCAGTCATTGTTGTCACTCCTCGCATTGTTCAGTCGGAAAAAGCCGGGGTCAGATACCCCAGGCGAACGGGTCTTGTTCGTCGATCAGCAGGGTGCTGTCGGCGGTCATGTAGGCGCGGCCGGTGATGAACGGGCGAATGTGTTCGCCGTCGCGCTCGTAGCGGCCGTGGAACTGGCTGCCGGTGATGCTGGCCTGCACCCAGGTCTGGCCTTCGGCAAGCTTGCCGTCGGCGGCCAGGCAGGCCAGCTTGGCGCTGGTGCCGGTGCCGCAGGGCGAGCGGTCGTAGGCCTTGCCAGGGCACATCACGAAGTTGCGGCTGTCGGCGTTGGCGTCGTTGGCGAACAACTCAACGTGGTCGATGGGGGCGCCGTTTTCACCCGTGATGCCCTGGGCTTCGAGGGCCTTGAGCATGGCCCAGGTGTACTCGGTGAGCGCTTCCCGGTTGCCCAGCTCTATGCGCTGGCCGTGTTCGGAAACCAGGAAGAACCAGTTGCCGCCCCAGGCAATGTCGCCATGCACGACGCCGTGCCCGGGCACATCCACCGCCACCTGCTGGCGATAGCGGTAAGAGGGCACATTGGCGACGGTGATGGCGCCATCTTCATGCAGGGTGGCGCTGACTTGGCCGACCGGGGTGTCTATCTTGTGCACGCCGGGCGCGATCAGGCCCAGGTGCTGCAACGAGGCGACCAGGCCGATGGTGCCGTGACCGCACATGTTCAGGTAGCCGGCATTGTTGAAGAAGATCACCCCGCACGTGGCGTCGGCAGACACCGGTGGGCAGTACAGCGCGCCCACCAGCACATCGTTGCCGCGAGGCTCCAGCAGGCAGGCACGGCGCCAGTGGTCGTGCAGCTCGCGCAGTTCGTCGCGCTGTTCGGCCATGCTGCGGCCATGCAGTTGCGGGAAGCCCTTCATCACCAGGCGGGTCGGTTCGCCGCCAGTGTGGGAGTCGATGACGTGAATCTGTTTCATGGGCTTGTCCCTTGCGTAAAAGATCAGGAGGCGACGGCGGCAGGGCGGCCGGCATAGGTGTCAGCGGTGGTTTCGCTTTCGTCCTCGCCTTCCAGGCGCACCAGGTGTGCAGGCACGCCAGTGGCCGCTCCCCAGTAGTAGATGCCCAGGGCACAAGCCGCCACGACTGCGGTGTCGAGCGGGTGGCCGATGACCCCCAGGCCGCCGAAGCTGCCCAGCCACGACAGCAGGATGGTTACTGCGTAGAAGCCGATCAGCCATGCCGACGAGCGCACTTGCTGGGCCAGCGACAGGTGCTGGGTGGGCACGAAGCGACCGCACAGCAGGTACAGCGCGAACATCACGATTTGCAGGGCCAGTAGCCACGACACGGTATTCCAGCCGGACCAGTACACGATCAGCGCGGCGATGATGAACGACAGCGGGCCGAGCACGCCCATACCCTTGACCCGGAACGGGCGCGGCATGTCTGGCGCATTGCGGCGCAGGGCGGCGACGGTGACCGGGGCCACGGCGTAGCTCAGTACCAGGGCAGCGGATACCACGTTGATCAGCGCTTCCCACGACGGGAACGGCAGGGTCCAGAACACCGACAGGGCAAACGTCAGCCATAGCGCCGGACGCGGGATGCCGGACTCTGCATCGATGCGGGTGAAGTACTTGAAGAAGGTGCCGGTCTGCGCCCAGCCATAGATCACGCGCGGGGTGGCGTTCATGTAGATGTTGCCGCAGCCGCTGGGCGAGATCACCGCGTCGGCCACCACCAGGTAGGCCAGCCAGCCCACACCCAGGGCAAGGGCGATGTCACGGTAGGGCAGGGCCAGTTCCTTGGTGACCGCAGCCCAGCCGTTGGTGAGCATTTCGGTCGGTACGCTGCCGAGGAAGGCCAGTTGCAGCAGGGCGTAGATGGCGGTGGACAGCAGCACCGAAAGCATCAGCGCAATCGGGATAGTGCGCTGCGGGTTCTTCACCTCGCTGGCTACCGAAATGATCGGCGTCAGGCCCAGGTAGGCGAAGATGATGCCGCCCGCCGACACGGCCATTTCCACCCCGGACAGGCCGAACGGGGCAAAACCGTGGACCTCGAAGTTTTCTGGCTTGAAGAAGGTGAACAGTACGCCAATCACCAGCAGCGGCACGATGAACTTGAATACGCTGACCAGGTTGTTGGCCTTGGCGAAGGTTTTCACGCTGCGGTAATTGAGGAAGAAGAACAGCCCCAGCAGCGCGAACTGCACGAGCCAGCCAAGCACGGTCGGGTCGCTTGAACCGGTTTTGGTCAGCCCGGGAAACCAGGCGGCGGCGTACTGGCGCGAGGCGACCACTTCGATGGCGATCAGGCTGGAAAAGGCGATCAGGGTGATGAAACCCATCAGGTAGCCCAGCAGCGGGCCGTGCGAGTAAACCGGGTAGCGCACCACGCCACCGGCGCGGGGCAGGGCGGCGCCCAGTTCGCAGTAGACGATGCCCAGCAGCAGCACGGCGAACCCGCCGAGGAACCAGGACAGGATGCCAGCCGGGCCGGCGATGGCCGAGACATGGCTGGCGGCGAACAGCCAGCCAGAGCCGAAAATGGCCCCCAGGCCGATGAAGGTGAGGTCCAGCAGTGATAACTGTTTCTTGAATTTGCCTGACATGGGTTCGCCTTTTTGTTGGTTATTGGATAGGCAGGTCTGATGTCACGAGATGCGGCTTTTTGGGCCGCGCTCTTGTAGGACTTGGGCGGCTTGCGTGGGGCATAGAGTGAACCGGTCGGGGCGGCGGTTCTTGATGGTTTTCTGCAAGGGGGATGACGAAATCGGCACAGTTGCAAAAAATGCTGGCGGCGAGGGTGGGGTGCTGGATAGGCTGTAGGCCTTAGCGAATAAGGGCTGTAGAGATGTGTTGGTAGTGCTGGCCTCTTCGCGGGCACAGCCAGCAGAGAACCGAAGATGACCGACAATCCCTTGGCAACCCTGTACCAGTCTCTCGACTTGCACCGCCCCGCGAGCCTTGAGGCCCTGCTGGCCAGCGTTTCCCTGCTATTGCCGATCCTCGACGTCATCCCCAACGCCGCCATCTTCATCAAAGACCCGGCCGCCCGCTACGTGCTGGCCAACAACACCCTGGTCCAGCGTTGCGGCCTCAAGCGCTTGCAGCCGTTGCTCGGCAAGACCAGCGCTGAAGTCTTCCCGGCACAGCTTGGCCCCGGCTACACCGAGCAGGACCGCCGCGTACTCAAGGAAGGCCTGGTGCTGGACGACCAGCTGGAGCTGCACCTGTACGGCAGCCGCGAGCCCGGCTGGTGCCTGACCCACAAGCGCCCGCTGTACAACCAGGCGGGCGAGATCATCGGCTTGGTGGGCATTTCGGTCGACCTGCAATCAGCCGCCGACACTCACCCTGCCTACCAGCGCCTGGCCGCGGTGGACGAGCATATCCGCCAGCACTTTCACCAGCCGATCAGCATGGGCGAGCTGACCCGCATCGCTGGCATTTCCGTGGCTCAGCTGGAGCGCTACTGCAAGCGGGTATTTCACCTCACGCCCCGACAGATGATCCACAAGGCGCGCCTGGAGCACGCCCACCGCCTGCTGCATTCGGACCTGCCGATCACTGACGTGGCGATGCGCTGTGGCTACACCGACCACAGCGCCTTCAGCCGCCAGTTCAAGCAACTGACGGGTTTCACGCCGAGGCAGTATCGGCAGGCGACGGTGCCGTAGCCGTAGTGGCCTCAGGTGAAGCGACTCTTGCTTGCCAGACCTTATAGAGCTTTTGTGCACGTTCCATCCGCGACAGCTTCAGTACGGTCAGCAGTAGGCCGAGGAACAGTATTGCGGCTAAACCTGTCAGCAGAGCACGCTGGCCCTTCACACCTTTTTCAACTTGCGCTGCGTAGTCGGGGGCCATGAAGAACGAGCAGATGGTGTCGAGTTTTTCTTCCGGCATGTAGCGTGTAAAAGGCGCCAGGCTTTCCGAAGACCGGCACTGGTCCAGCGTGAGCTTTTCATCCGGAAACCACATTTCAAACTTGATGTCCTGTTGCGACAGGTAGAAGGCAGGTGACGCCGGGTCATTTTTCAGCGATACCATCAAATACTCCGACTGGTTTGCCACCGGCAGCGGGGTAATTAGCGCGAAAAGTACAATCAACAGGGCAAGGAACCCTTTGAAGCGACCTCGGGAGAATCGCGCTGTAGCAAACTTGGGCTCGTCGAAATCACTCCAGTCGATATAGGCGCGGTTGCGGCTCAGGTCGCCGGGTGCAAAGCCGTTATCTACGATCCACCGGTGGGCAAGGCAGGCCTCATGCAGGTTGTTGGCCGGGATATTGAATTCATAGCGGAAGAACTCAATTTCTCGTAATTCCCTGCGCAGGGTATTCAACTGCGAGTGACTGTCGAATTCGGTGGTGCCACCGAAACTACGCCAGATAAGGTCGCGAAGAAAGTAGAGCGAACCGGCTCGCCTGTAGATGAACCACAGCAGCAACCCAATCAATATAAGCGTGCCGACCCCGCCGAGGGGGGCGAGCGTTTCTACGCTCCAGAACGATGAGGCCAGATTGGTGGAATTCGTCATGTCAGCTCCTTTAACGATTTAAGCGGGCCTTGTGCTTATGCTTCAGGCCAGCGCGTCCGATAAGGCGGCAATAATAAAAGCGCTTAAGCTGACATGTCGCTAGTGAAACTTCCGAGTTGGTTGTAGGGAATTTCTTGATTGACTGCGTGGCCTCATATTCAGCCGTTGGCAAATAGTCCACGTGCCTCGGCAAAGCACTGCTCGGCAATCGCCGAGCGCGGCTCGCTGCGGCGCAGCAACAGGCCGACCGGGCTGTGGATGGCAGCGTCGGCCACCGGCAGAATGCGCAGGTGCTCGCTGAGGTCTTCGAGGCCGCAGTCCAACGGCATGATCGCGCAGCACATGCCGGTGTTGATGGCCTGTATCAGCTGGAAAGTCGAGTCGCTTTCCAGTACCGCATGCGGTTCCAGGCCACGGCTGCGCAAGCTCAGGTCCAGCGACTGTCGGTAGTGCATACCCTTGCTCAACAGGCCCAGCGGTATGTCGCTGAGCGCGTCCCAGCGCAGGGTGTCGCTGTCAAACTGGAAGTGCCGGGTGTCATGCAGCAGGCCCATGGTAGTGGTGCCCAGTTCCAGTACTTCGAAGAAGCTGGTGTTGACCTGGTCCAGGTAGCAGATACCCAGGTCGAGCTGGTTGCGGCTCAGTCCGTCGATGACTTGCTCCGAGCTCAGCGAACTGAGCTGGAAGTGCAGTTCGGGGTATTTTTCGCGCAGCGGCAGCAGCAGGTGCATGGGGTTGAAGCTGGCCAGCGGCACTGTGCCCAGTCGCAGGCTGCCGACCACCTGGCCCCGGCAACTGGCGGCCTCGGCCTGCAGGCCGTCGTGGGCGGCGAGCAGGGTGCGGGCCCAGGCCAGAATACGCTCGCCGGCCTCGGTGAAGCCTTCGAAGCGCTGGCCGCGTTTGACTAGCACCAGGTCCAGCTCGTCCTCCAGGTTGCGCAGGCGCATGGACAGCGTCGGCTGAGTGATATGGCACAGCGCCGCCGCCTGGCCGAAGTGGCGGGTCTGGTCGAGGGCGATGAGGAACTTGAGCTGCTTGATGTCCATGAAAGTGCCTGGCGTATGGTTGTGCAGACCATAACCCACGTCTGCGATAGATGTCATTGATCGGCCGGTAAGCCATAACGATTGGACGCCCCCGAGCCACGCCTCTAGCGTGGCGACAAGGCCATTCAAGGAGCTTTTACTGTGCGCGTCCAACCCGATGCGGTCTTCGTACCGCTCAACATCGCCGTGCTGACCGTCAGCGACACCCGTACCTACGACAACGATACCTCCGGCGAGCTGCTGGCCAGCCGGTCGGTCGAGATCGGCCACCGGCTGGTGGCGCGAGCGTTGCTCAAGGACGACCTGTACAAGATCCGCGCCCAGGTCGCCACCTGGATTGCCGACGAGCAGGTGCAGGTGGTGCTGATTACCGGCGGTACCGGCTTTACCGGGCGTGACAGCACACCGGAGGCGGTCGAGTGCCTGCTGGACAAGCGCATTGATGGCTTTGGCGAGCTGTTCCGGGCGCTGTCGATTCTGGATATCGGCAGTTCTACCGTGCAGAGCCGAGCGTTGGCCGGGTTGTCCAACCGCACGTTGGTGTGCTGCTTGCCGGGTTCCACCGGCGCCTGCCGTACGGCGTGGGAAGGAATTCTGGCGGAGCAGCTGGATGCCCGGCACCGGCCGTGCAATTTCGTCAAACACCTGCTGCCGATCGAGGCCTGTGCCAGCCGGGGGTGAGTTTTCTCCTGTGACGGCTATCAGCTCAACACATGCCCCACCGGCAACAACGCCGGTGGCAACTGCGTCTCGCCCAAACCCGCCAGCACATCCCGCTCCACCGTCCGCACCATGGCATCGGTTGGCAGGTCGTTCTCATCCCGTCCGAACGGGTCCTCCAGTTCGTTGCCAATCGCATCCAGCCCGAAGAACGTGTATCCCACGATGGTGGTGAACAGCGGTGCCAGCCAGCCCAGCGGCTCGGCCAGGGCAAACGGCAGCAGCAGGCAGAAGATGTAGATGGTGCGGTGCAGCAACAGCGTGTAGGGGAACGGCAACGGTGTGAACTTGATCCGCTCACAGGTGGCCTGCACCTCGGTCAGGCCTACCAGCCGCTGTTCCAGCAGGCTGTAGCGCCAATCGCTGATGTGCTGTTGTTCCGCCAGCTGCGAGCAATGCTGGCCGATGTCGCGCAGGATGCCGTCGCACACGTTATGCGAGCTGATCGCCTCTGGCCGGGCCAGCCAGGGCCGGGCGGCCGCCAGGTCGTCCTCATTACGCAGGCGGGCATTCAGCGCATGGGCATAGCCACACAGGCTGCGCAGCAGCTCTGCGCGCAGTGCCTCGTCAGCAATCACCACGCTTTCGCGCACGAACGAGCGGGTTTCGATAATCAGCTTGCCCCAGGCCTTACGGCCCTCCCACCAGCGGTCGTAGCAGGCGTTGTTGCGAAAGCTCATGAAGATCGACAGCGACAGGCCCAGCAACGTAAACGGCGTGGCACTGACCGGGTAGAAAAACGCGGGGAAATGGCGCTCGACCAGCACGATCAGCGCGGCCAGCAGGGTCACCATCAGGCAGCGCAGGGCGATGCGCTTGACGATCGACCCCTTGAGGGTGAACAGCACACGCAGTACATCGGGGGTTGGGTGGACAATCATGGAAATCCAGAGACGGCGGTTCAGCCGCCGGTCATGTTCATGAAGCGCAGGATCTGCACATCGCCACCCACTTCGAAGTGATGGCGGTAGGGCTTGAGGTGCAGCGAGTCGCGGATGGCCTTTTCCAGGCGCTCGCGGTTGCCGGGGTGAGCACGCAGCACGTGCTTCAGGTCTACCGAGTGTTCGTTGCCCAGGCACAACAACAGGCGGCCTTCGACTGTCAGGCGCACGCGGTTGCAGGTGGCGCAAAAGTTGTGGCTGTGCGGCGAGATGAAACCGACCCGGGTGTTGGCGGCTTCGGCCAGGCGCCAGTAGCGGGCAGGGCCCTGTGATGATTCGGTGGACTCCACCAGGGTGAACTGTTCTGCCAGGCGCTCGCGTACTTCGTCGCTGGAGCAGAACGACTCGCCGCGCTCGTGTTCGCTGATTACCCCCAGCGGCATTTCTTCGATGAAGGTGATGTCCAGCTCGCGATCGATGGCAAAGCGTACCAGGTCGACCAGTTCGTGGTCGTTGCGGCCTTTGAGTACTACACAGTTGAGTTTGATGCGTTTGAAGCCGGCCTGGCGTGCGGCGTCGATACCGGCGATGACCTGGTGCAGGTCGCCGGTACGGGTCAGCTGCTTGAAGCGTTCGGTATCCAGGCTGTCAAGGCTGATGTTCAGGCGCGACAGCCCGGCGTCGAACAGTGGCTGTGCCAGGCGCCCGAGTTGCGAGCCGTTGCTGGTCATGCACAGTTCGCGCAAGCCGGGCAGGGCGGCAATCCGCCCGCACAGCTCGACGATGCCCTGACGTACCAGCGGCTCGCCGCCGGTCAGGCGGATTTTGCGGGTGCCCAGGGCGACGAAGCGCTCGGCCACCTGGAACAATTCTTCGAGGCTGAGGATCTGCTGGCGCGGCAAAAACTGCATGTCTTCGGCCATGCAGTACACGCAACGGAAGTCACAGCGGTCGGTGACCGACATCCGCAGGTAGTCGATTTTCCGGTTGAAGCCGTCGATCAGGGCCCGGCTGTTCTGTTCCACGTTCGCGCTCGAATGGGGTGGGTTCACACCAAGCTATAGCCTGGCCGCAGGGCCGTCAAATTGCTTTGCCCGACTGGTTGATCGATGGTTTCTATCACGGCTGCAGGCCCGATGCTTCAAAGCTTCCACCCCATGATCGAAACCGCTTATCACGCCGTAAGATCTTTCGATTGGACGCCCCACCCCCACGCTCAATAGGCTGAATAAAAGCATCGAAGCGTGAGGATTCATCGCATGAGCCAGGACGAACACATCAGGGACTACAAAGGCGCAGCCGCCGGCTGGGGAGCGCTCAAGAGCGTGACCAAAAGCTGGCTGGGCAGCGAAAATGCCTTCAAGAACCTGCGGGCCATGCTCAAGACCAACCAGAACGGCGGCTTCGACTGCCCCGGCTGTGCCTGGGGGGAGTCGCCGGAAAGCGACATGGTCAAGTTCTGCGAAAACGGCGCCAAGGCGGTCAACTGGGAAGCCACCGGCCGCTCGGTTGACCCGGCTTTCTTCGCCAAATACAGCGTCAGCGCGCTGAAGGACCAGACTGACTACTGGCTCGAATACCAGGGCCGCCTCACGCACCCGATGCGCTACGACGCTGCCACCGACCACTATGTCGAAACCACCTGGCAGGAGGCCTTCGAGCTGGTCGCCAGACACCTGCGTGCGCTGCAGTCGCCAGACGAGGCCGAGTTCTACACGTCGGGCCGGGCCAGCAACGAGGCGGCGTTCCTCTACCAGCTGTTCGTGCGCGCCTACGGCACCAACAACTTCCCCGATTGCTCGAACATGTGCCACGAAGCCAGCGGTGCAGGCATGTCGGAAACCCTCGGGGTGGGCAAAGGCACTGTCGTGTTTCACGACCTGGAGCTGGCCGATGCGATCTTCGTCATCGGTCAGAACCCAGGCACCAACCACCCGCGCATGCTCGAACCGCTGCGTGAGGCGGTCAAGCGCGGGGCTCAGGTGGTGTGCTTCAACCCGCTGAAAGAGCGTGGCCTGGAGCGCTTCCAGCACCCGCAGCACCCGTTCGAAATGCTCAGCAACGGCTCCGAACCGACTTCCAGCGCCTACTTCCGCCCGGCCTTGGGCGGTGACATGGCGGCCATGCGTGGCATTGCCAAATTCCTGTTGCAGTGGGAGCGCGAAGCCCAGGCCAACGGTGAGCCGGCGGTGTTCGACCATGCCTTCATCGCCGAGCACACCAGTGGCGTCGATGACTACCTGGCGGCAGTGGACGCCACCTCCTGGGCGCATATCGTCAAGCAGTCGGGCTTGACCTTGGCCGAGATCGAGCTGGCGGCCCGCATGTACCGCAAGGCAGAGCGGGTGATCATGTGCTGGGCCATGGGCGTCACCCAGCACCGCCATTCGGTGCCTACCGTGCAGGAAATCGTCAACCTGCAGTTGCTGCGCGGCAACGTCGGCAAACCCGGCGCTGGCCTGTCGCCGGTACGTGGCCACAGTAACGTGCAGGGCGACCGCACCATGGGCATCGACGAAAAGCCCAAACCGGCGCTGCTCGATGCCATCGAAAAACGCTTCCAGTTCCGTGTGCCGCGTGCCCATGGGCACAACGCGGTGCTGGCGATCAAGGCCATGGAAGAGGGGCGGGCCAAGGTGTTCGTCGCCCTGGGCGGCAACTTTGCCCAAGCCACCCCGGACACCCCGCGCACCCACGCGGCGCTGCAGAACTGCGCGTTGACCGTGCAGATTTCCACCAAGCTCAACCGCTCGCACCTGGTGACTGGCCGCGATGCGTTGATCCTGCCCTGCCTGGGCCGGACCGAAATCGACCTGCAGGCCGAAGGGCCGCAAGGCGTGACCGTGGAAGACACCTTCAGCATGGTGCACATCTCTAACGGCCAGTTGCGCCCGCGTTCACCGCACATGCGCTCGGAGCCGTGGATCATCGCCGGCATGGCCAAGGCCACGCTGGGCAATCAGCCGATCGACTGGGAGTATGCGGTGGCTGATTACAACCGCATTCGTGACATGATTGCCGACGTGATCCCTGGTTTCACTGGCTTCAACGAACGCCTGCATAGCCCGGGCGGTTTCCACCTGGGTAACAATGCCGCCGATCGCAGCTTCCGCACGGCCACGGGCAAGGCACGGTTCATGCCCCACGCGCTGCCGGAGGAGTTGATCAACGCCAAGGTGCTGGCGCGGGGTGACAAGCCCGACCTGATCCTGCAGACCCTGCGTTCGCACGACCAGTACAACACCACGCTGTATGGCCTGGACGACCGCTACCGCGGCGTGTTCGGCCTGCGGGAAGTGGTGTTCGTGAACGAGGCCGATATTCGCCGCCTGGGCTTCGAGCCGGGTGAGCATGTGGACCTGGTGTCGCTGTGGGAGGATGGCGTCGAGCGGCGGGTGTCGGGGTTCCGCCTGGTGGCGTATGACGTGCCTGAAGGGCAGGCGGCGGCGTATTACCCAGAGACCAATCCGCTGGTGCCGCTGGAGAGTTATGGCGTGGGGACTTATACGCCGACATCGAAGTTTGTGGCGATCAAGGTTGAGAAAGCCAAGGCGGGGAACCGGATTGCGGCGGTGTTGGCTGTAGACTGATTGGTTACCTGTACCGGCCTCTTCGCGGGCTTGCCCGCGAAGAATCCAGCACCGATTCAGGATCGATGCACCGGGTACGCTGTGGTGTACTTCATCTGCTCCATGGCAAAACTGGACGTAATGTTCGACAGCCCATCGGTACGGGTAATCAGCTTTTTGTAGAACCGGTCATACGCCGCAATATCCCCCACCACTACCCGCAGCATGTAATCCCAGTCGCCGGACATGCGATAGAACTCCATCACTTCTTCGAACCCGGTCACGGTCGCGGCAAACTGCTCAAGCCAGGCGCTGTCGTGGCGCTGGGTCTTGAGCTGGACGAACACCGTCAGCCCCAGGCCAAGCCGTTCGGGGTCGAGCAGGGCGACGCGGCCAAGAATGTAGCCTTCTTCTTCCAGGCGCTTGACCCGCTTCCAGCAGGGCGTGGTGGACAGGTTGACGGCCTCGGCCAGGTCCTTGAGCGATATCGAGGCATCGCGCTGAAGCAGGGTAAGAATGTGCTGGTCGAAACTGTCCATATCGCGCGCGGGCCGTGAAGAAAATTTTTCACAGATTACCCCAAGGCCAGAACATTTGGGTTGTGCGATAGTTGCAGCCTTAACTCTGCCAATGGGCCTGACCATGTCCGACAAGCCGCGCAATTTCGCCACCCGTACCATTCACGCCGGCGAGCAGTTCAGCGTCGCTGAAAACGCCATTTTCCCAGCCATCGTCACCGCCAGCTCGTTCACCAAACGTAGCCTGGACGACAAACCGGAATACTCCTACAGCCGCGTTGGCAACCCCACCCGACATGCCTACGAAACCTGTGTCGCCGCGCTGGAAGAGGGCGTGGGCGCGGTTGCCTGTGCCTCGGGCGTGAACGCTACAGCGACGGTGCTGGAGCTGCTACCCAAGGATGCCCATGTCGTGGTGATGAACGGCGTGTACGGCGGCACTTTCCGTATTCTGGAAGACTACCGCAGCCGCACCTCGGGCCTGACCACCACCTATGTCGACCTCAACGACCTGGAGGCCGTGGCTGCCGCCATCAAGCCGGAAACCCAGCTGATCTGGATCGAATCGCCGACCAACCCGCTGCTGCACCTGGTCGACATCAAGGCCGTGTGCGACCTGGCCAAGGCCCGGGGCATCCTCACCTGCATCGACAATACCTTCTGCTCGCCGTGGAACCAGCGCCCGATCACCTTGGGCGTAGACCTGGTGATGCACTCGGCCAGCAAGTACATCGGTGGCCACTCCGACCTCACCGGTGGTGTGGTGGTGGCGGCCAACGATGCACTGCTGGCGCGCCTTCGCCGCATCAGCATGGCAATTGGCGCGGTGCAGGGGCCGTTCGACTGCTACTTGGCCCTGCGTGGCCTGAAAACCCTGGATGTGCGCATGGAGCGCCAGTGTGGCAATGCCCTGCAGGTGGCGCGCTTCCTCGAAAACCATCCGCAGATCGAGCAGGTGTATTACCCGGGGCTGGAAAGCCACTCGCAACACGAATTGTGCAAACGCCAGATGCGCAGTGGCGGGGCGGTGGTGGCCATGAAGGTCAAGGGCGACCGCGCCGCGCTCAACCGCTTGGTGGAAGCGTTGCAGATCTTTGTGCTGGCCGACTCGCTGGGTGGGGTGGAGAGCATGATCAACCACTCGTGGACCATGTCGCACTGCTCGCTGAGCCCGGAGCAGAAAGGGGTGATGGGGATCAGCGAAAACCTGCTGCGGCTTTCGATGGGGATCGAGGATTACCGTGATCTGATCGAGGATCTGGATGGCGCCTTGAAAGCTTCGGCAGCTGTGTAAGGGTTGCTGGCCTCTTCGCGGGTTAACCCGCGAAGGGGCCAGTGAATTCAATACATTTCCATCAGGATTTCGGCGGATGAATGATCCGTTCGATCTTGTCCTTGATCAGCAACCGTTCCTTGCGCAGGCGGTTGACGGTGTCGTCGTTGGTGCCGTTGCCTTCGGCGGCGACCACCTCCTTGTCCTTGGCGTTGTATTCCTTGTGCAGTGAGTGCAGCGTCTGGTCCTTGTCAATGAGCGCCTGGAATGCATCAGCGGTAACGTGCAGGTCAGCGAGCAGATCATGCGGAACTGGCATTTCTTCACCTCTGTCAGGGTTGTCAATAAGGTCCTGACCTTTGAGGATAGCCGCCTTTGCGCAGGCCGGTGATGTCGGCCTGCCTGAATGGCAGCTGAATGAAGCGCCGTTAATCACCGAAAGGCGCGCCCTCACGAAATTGTTACCAACTTTTTCACAAAAAATTGATGACGCGCTTTCTAGAGTTCGCCCAACTTTCCCACGGTGCCAGCCGGCCTGGGGGTTGATAATCACTCTTGATTGCGAACGCTAATGCTCAACTTCAAATCCCTGCGGACTGAATGGGTCACGCTGCTGGCCAGCCTTTACCTGCTGATTGGCTTGAACATGTTCCTCTGGGAGCACCTGCAAGAGGTGGTGCCTGCCGGCCTGTCCGGGCTGTGGTTGAGCCTGGCGTTTGCCGTGCTGATGTTGTTCGCTTTCAATCTCATCCTCACGTTGTTTGCCTTCCGGTATGTATTGAAGCCGATACTTATCGTGTTGTTCATGAGTGGCGCGGGTGTGGCTTACTTCATGAATCAATACGGCGTACTTATAGATGCGGGTATGTTCCGCAACATTGCAGAAACCAACGTAACCGAAGTACGCGACCTGCTTTCGCTGAAGTTTGGCTTGTATATTCTGGGCTTGGGCGTGGTGCCTTCGGTGCTGTTGTGGAAGGCGCCCATTGCCTACCGTCCCTGGCACCGCGAGCTGCTGGGCAAGCTGGTAGTCAGTGGCGCCTGCGTGGTAGCCCTGGGCTCGGTGGCGCTGGTCAACTATCAAGGGTTGTCCTCGCTGTTTCGCAACCACCACGAATTGCGCCTGATGTTGACCCCCAGCAATATCGTCGGTGCTTCCATTGGCTACGTCAGCGAACGCGTCGGTACGGCATCGCGTCCTTTCCAGCACTATGGCGAAGATGCCAAGCGTGATGTCGCCTGGCAGAAGCATGAGCGCAAGTCGTTGACCGTGCTGGTGGTGGGTGAAAGTGCGCGGGCCGACCACTTTGGCGTGTTGGGCTACGACCGCAATACCACCCCGAACCTAGCCAAGGAGCAGGGCCTGGTGGCGTTTTCCGATGTGCATTCGTGCGGTACGGAAACGGCTGTCTCGGTGCCGTGCATGTTCTCGGGTATGACCCGCAAGGAATACGATGCCCGCGTGGCCAAGAACCGCGAAGGGCTGCTGGATATCCTCCAGCGGGCCGGCCTGGCCGTGCAGTGGCGCGACAACCAGTCGGGCTGCAAAGGTACCTGCGACCGTGTGCAGTTCATCGATGTCAGCAACCTCAACGACCCGCAGCTGTGCGCCAATGGCGAATGCCATGACCAGATCCTGCTGCAAGGGCTGGACGCGCTGATCGACAACCTCGACAAGGACACGGTGCTGGTGCTGCACCAGATGGGCAGCCACGGCCCGGAATATTTCAAGCGCTACCCAAGTGACAGTGAGCGCTTCACGCCGGTGTGCCAGAGCAACGCGCTGAACCAGTGCAGCGAGCAGGACATCATCAACGGTTACGACAACACCCTGGCCTACACCGACAAGGTACTGGCGTCGCTGATCGACACCCTGCGCAGCAAACAGGACAAGGTCGACACCGCGATGATTTACCTGTCCGACCATGGCGAGTCGCTGGGTGAGTACAACCTGTTCCTGCACGGCACGCCTTACGCCATCGCCCCGGAACAGCAGAAGCACGTGCCATTGCTGACCTGGTTCTCCGACAGCTACAAAGAGGATTTCGGCATCGACACCGACTGCCTGGCCAAGCTCAACGACGCGCCGCTGTCGCAGGACAACCTTTTCCACTCCATGCTCGGCCTGTTGCAGGTGCGCACCGAGGTGTATCAGCAGTCGCTGGACATGTTTGCCAGCTGCCGTCCGTGGTTGGCGGCTAAACGCTGACCCACACAATACCACCACTTATCGATATCAAGGATGGCCCGGGTTTCACCAGCAGTGCCCGCGCCGTATATACTGCGCGCCAATGTTAGTGGGAGAGCCTTGTGGCCATCGAAATTCACTGGATCCGTGACGACCTGAGCCTGGCCGAACACTGCCGCGACTGGCACCAACTGCCTTTTGTCGCTGTCGACACCGAATTCATGCGGGTTGACACTTTCTACCCGAAAGCCGGGCTGATCCAGATCGGCGACGGCCAGCGGGCCTACCTGATCGACCCGTTGCTGATCGGTAACTGGCAACCCTTGGCCGATTTGCTCGAAGACAGCGGTGTGGTCAAGGTGCTGCACGCCTGCAGCGAAGACCTCGAAGTGCTGTTGCGCCTGACCGGCAAGCTGCCGCAGCCGCTGTTCGACACCCAGTTGGCAGCTGGCTACCTGAACCTGGGCTTCTCCATGGGCTATTCGCGCCTGGTGCAGGAGGTGCTGGGTATCGAGCTGCCCAAGGGCGAAACCCGCTCCGACTGGCTGCAGCGCCCGCTCTCCGACACTCAGGTCAGCTATGCCGCCGAAGATGCCGTGCACCTGGCCGAGCTGTTCACCGTCTTGCGCCCGCGCCTGAGCGACGACAAGTACGCCTGGGTGCTGGAAGACGGCGCCGAGCTGGTGGCTGCGTTGCGCCGTGAGGTCGAGCCCGAGACCCTGTACCGCGACGTCAAGCTCGCCTGGAAGCTGGCCCCCCAGCAACTGGCGGTGTTGCGAGAGCTGTGCGCCTGGCGCGAGCGTGAAGCCCGTAGCCGCGATGTGCCGCGCAACCGCATCCTCAAGGAGCACTCGCTGTGGCCCATGGCCAAGAGCCAGCCGAACAACCTGTCGGCGCTGGCCAAGATCGACGAGATGCACCCGCGCACCATTCGTCAGGACGGTGAGTGCCTGATCAAGCTGATCCAGCGCGCCGCCAGCCTGCCTGCCGAGCAGTGGCCCGCGCCTTTGCCCGAGCCGCTGCCGATTGAGGCCGCCGGCATCCTCAAGCAGCTGCGTGCCATCGGCCAGGCCGAAGGCGAGCGCCTGGGGATCGCCCCCGAGCTGATGCTGCGCAAAAAAGCCCTGGAAGCGCTGCTCAAGAGTGGCTACCCCAATGGCCCTTATCAACTGCCCGATTCGCTGCGCGGCTGGCGCCGTGAGCGTATGGGCCAGGCCCTGCTGGACAGCCTTGCAGGTGCCGGAGAGACCCGATGAAACGCATTTGCTCGATCTACAAGAGCCCCCGCAAGAACGAAATGTACCTGTATGTGCTCAAGGCCGAGGGCCTGGAGCGCGTGCCGGAAGGCCTGCTGCCATTCTTCGGCACCCCTGTGCATGCCTTCGACCTGGTGCTCACCCCGGAGCGCAAGCTGGCCCGCGAGGACATCGCCAAGGTGCTGGAGAACCTCGACAACCAGGGCTACCACCTGCAGATGCCGCCAGCGGAAGACGAGTACATCGAGCACCTGCCTGAAGAGCTGCTGCGCCGAAACGACCCGGTCTGACCATGCGCGTACTGATTGCTGAGCATGATCATGCTCGTTACGCCGCGCTTTTGCGTGAAGGCGCGCCTGATGTGGAAGTACTGACCAGCGGTGATTCCGCCGAACTGGCCCGCCAGGCACCACAGTGCAAGGTGTGGCTGGGCCAGCCGGACCTGCTGGCGAGCTTGCTGCGCCAAGGCCACAAACCGGACTGGATGCAGTCGACCTGGGCGGGTATCACGCCGTTGCTGGCCGATGGCTTGCCGCGTGACTATCGGCTGACCCGCGCAGTAGGCATCTTCGGCCAGGTGATGGCCGAGTACATGCTTACCTACATGCTCGGCCACGAACGCGAGGTGCTGTCGCGCCTGGTCAGCCAGGTGGAGCGGCGCTGGGACGCTCGCCCAGGACGTACGCTGGAAGGGCGCAAGGTGCTGATCGTGGGCACCGGCGATATTGGCCAGCGCGTAGCCGAGTTCCTGCAGCCGTTTGGTGTGGTGTTGTATGGGGTTGCCAGCAGTGCCCGGGAGCAGGCACCGTTCGTCGAGGTGGCGGCACTGGCCGACTTGCCGCGCATGGTTGGCCAGGTCGACTACGTGCTCAACCTGTTGCCGGATACCCCGGCGACCCATGACCTGTATGACGCGGCGCTGTTCAAGTGCTTCCAGCCGAGCACGCTGTTCATCAATGCCGGGCGAGGCGCGGCGGTGGTGGATGCGGACCTGGTCGAGGCGCTGAAGGAAGGGCATCTGGCCGGTGCGGTGATCGATGTGTGCCGCCAGGAACCACTGCCTAAACAGCACCCGTTCTGGACCGCCTGGGGCTTGCTGCTGACCGGACACAGCTCGGCACCCACCTCGCCGGCGGCGATGGTGCGGCTGTTTGTCGAGAATATGCAGGCGTATGAAGCGGGGCAGGGGTTGCGGGGTGAAGTGGATTTTGCCCGGGGCTATTGATTTGTAGTGCCTGTACTGGCCTTTTCGCGGGCATGCTCGCGAAAAGGCCAGTAAGGCCATCACAGGGCTTACAGGCTGAAATCACCCTCGGCAGCCAGCTCGCTCAATGGTTTGCGCGGGCTCGGCACTTCACGTGCCTGCAACGCCTCATCCAGGCTGGCCTTGTCACCCAGTTTGCCGATCGCCACCATGGCATGCAGCACATAACCTTCAGGAACCTTCAGCTCCTGACGCGCCAGGTCCTGGTCGAAGCCGGCCATGCCATGGGTGTGCCAGCCGCTGATGCTGGCCTGCAGGGCCAGGTGTCCCCAGGCGGAACCGGTGTCGAAGGTATGCCACAGGGCCGGCTTTTCCTCCGTGGCGCCCGGGGCGGCGAAGGTGGTCTTGGAAATGATCAGCACCAGTGCCGAGGCCTGTTGTGCCCAGCTGCGGTTGAACGGCACCAGCAGGTTCAGGTAACGCTCCCAGTTTGGCGTGTCGCGGCGGGCATACAGGAAGCGCCAAGGCTGCGAGTTGTACGCCGACGGAGCCCAACGGGCGGCTTCCAGGAAGCTCAGCAGGGTCTCTTCGCTGATCGGCTCGGCGGTGAAAGCACGCGGCGACCAGCGGTTGATGAACTGCTCGTTGATGGCGTAATCGGCAATGCGAGGGTTGGCGCTCATGACAGCTCCTGCAAAAGGACGGGAAACCCGCACGCTACTGAGTCCCGTCGCGACTGACAAGCGGTCTGGCTTTGCGCAAGGTCAGGCTCTAGACTGGCGCCGCCGCGCGCCGTGGCCCAACGATGAATGCAGGAAACCGTGTGATGATCGCTGAAAACGCGCCGTTCTGGCGGCGCAAGACCCTCGAACAACTCAGCCCGCCAGAGTGGGAGTCGCTGTGCGACGGCTGCGGCCTGTGCTGCCTGCAAAAGCTTGAGGACGAGGACGACAACAGCGTCTATTACACGCGCATCGCCTGCAAGCTGCTGGACCTGCACACCTGCCAGTGCAGCGACTATCCCAACCGCTTCGCCCACGTGCCGGACTGCATCCAGCTCACTCCGGGCAAGGCCGACCAATTCAAGTGGCTGCCAAGTACCTGCGGTTACCGCTTGGTCAGCGAGGGCAAGGACTTGCCCGCCTGGCACCACCTGGTCTGCGGCGACCGCCAGCAAGTCCATGAACAGCGCATTTCCCAGTCGGGGCGTATGCTCAGTGAACACGATGTGCACGAAGACGACTGGGAAGACCACCTGATCTTCCGCGCCAGCTGACCGGAGCGGCCCGCTGCCACGGGGAAACAAGGAGTTTCTGTATGCGTTGCCAGCTGTTGCTGTTGTTGGGCCTGATGGCCAGTTCGCCGGCCTGGGCGAAAAAGGTCGACCTCGACTACCAGGTGCGTTTGTTGCCTGCCAGTGGCCAGGCTGAAGTCCGCCTCACATTGGCCGAAGGCAGCGCCGTGCGCAGCCTGGACTTCGACCTGGGCAAGGCCGGGGCCTACAGCGGCTTCCAGGCCGATGGCCAATGGCAACTGCAGGGGCAGCGCGGTGTGTGGCAGCCGGCGGCCGGCAAGACCAGTCTCAGCTACCGCGTGCAGTTGGACCAGAAGCTCGCCAGCGGTGCCTATTCTTCGCGTGTTACCCCGCACTGGGCGTTGTTCCTCGGTGACCAGCTGGTGCCGCCCGCGCGCCTTGATCAGCAGGATGGCACCGAGCTGGTGGCACGCCTGGCGTTCGACCTGCCCGAGGGCTGGAAGAGTATCGAGACCTCCTGGCCGCGCATCGGCAAGGACAAGTTCCGCATCGACAACGTTTCGCGCCTGTTCGACCGCCCCACTGGCTGGATGCTGGCCGGCGACCTGGGCAGCCGCCGTGCTCGCCTGGGCGATACCGAGGTCACCGTGGCCGCACCGGTGGGGCAGGGTATGCGGCGTATGGACAGCCTGACCCTGCTGACGTTCGTATGGCCGCAGTTGCAGGCGGTGTTCCCGCGCAATCCGCCGAAGCTGCTGCTGGTCGGTGCCCGTGACGGCATGTGGCGTGGTGCAATGGCGGCACAGGGTTCGCTGTACCTGCACAGCGCCCGGCCGATGGTAAGCGAGAACGGCAGCAGCCCGTTGCTGCGCGAAGTGGTTCAGTTGTTTGCGCAGATCCATGGGCGTGACGGCAGTGACTGGCTGGTGGAAAGCCTGACCGACTACTACGCCAGCGAGTTGCTGCGCCGTTCGGGCGGGGTGAGCGATGACCGTTACCAGGCCTGGCAGGCACGCCTGAGCAAACAGGGCGCCAAGGTAACCCGGCTCAAGGGTGAACGCGCCAGCCCTGCCCAGGTGGCACGTGGGGTGATGCTGTTGCAGGCACTGGACAAGGAAATCCGTATCCATACCCAGGCCAAGCGTTCGCTGGACGATGTAGTACGCGGGTTGATGCGTCTGCCCAGCGTGAGTACCGAAGACTTCGTGCAAATCAGCGAGAACGTGCTGGGGCGCGAGTCCGAGGTGTTGCAGAGCAAGTCGTTGCGCTAGATATCTCTATCGCCTGTACCGGCCTCTTCGCGGGTACAGGCAGTACAGAAATCAACGTCCAGCCAACGGATCCTGCCCAGTCACCGACACCCCTCTGGTCGCCGCCTTGGCACTGGCCTTCAACGCTTCCAGCTCCGCCGCGCTGCGTTCTATGTCCGAACGCAACCGGTGATATTCCTGGCGATGCCGCTGCCACCACGCCTTGGTGGAGCAATGCCCGCTGACCCCGCGTGCCACCGCAACGCCTCCCACCACCATTTGCAGCAAACCAATCAGGCCGCCATGGCGCAGCCCCTTGCTGAACATCAACGCGCCACCGGCCAGCGAGCCGACCCGTTCCAGGCCATGGACATTGTGCTTCGCGTTATGGATATCGAGCATGGCAATGCCTCCTTGTGAAGTGTAAGCAGCTGACCCTTTTACCCTCGCCAGGGTTCAGTCGGTGCGCCCGGCGACATCCCGTGTCGTGCAGAAGGCTCATCCACGCTGGGTTTCGATCCAGAAGAGCAAGACCGGTGCTGTTCTGACGGAGTTCGGCACCTGGCCGCCCTGCTATTGCAGTGGCGGCCTTTTTATTACTTGAACTTCGGCCCCGAGCGGGTATTCAGCCCCTTGGCCATGCGGTCGTACAACACCACATTCACCGTCGCCGCAAGGTTCATGCAACCTTCGGTCGGTATGTAGATGGTCTCTTCACACCAGCCCCGCACATCCTCGCTCAACGAGCCGTCCTCTGGCCCGAAGATGTAGATGGCGCGGTCCGGGTGGGTGTATTCGGGCAATGGCCGCGCACCCTCCACCAGCTCCACCGCCACCGGTGTGCAGCCCAGCGGGATGATGCGTTGCAGGTCGTCGATGCCGATCAGGGGAATGTCGTAATGCACGCGCTTGGTGTCGGTGACGAAGTCACGCGCGCGTTCGTAGCGTTTGCCGGTGTAGAACACCGAATTGACGCCGTAGCAGCCCGCCGCGCGCATCACCGAGCCGACGTTTTCTGGCGACTTAGGGTTGAACAGGCCGATGCAGCTGTATCGTTTGTTTGCCACGTACCGGGGCCCTTCGCGAAAAAAGCGCGATTATACGGGCTGCCCGGTAGCAGCGGGGGGCGAATCGATGGTCAGTCTTTCTTCAACATGCCCGCCAGCCCGGCGAACGGGTTGTGGGTGGCCTTGGCGATGCTCGGGGTGCTGGTGGAGCCTTCGCTGAAGTACTGCTGGTCGGTGTAGCGCGAGTGCTCGTTGTCGTGGCAGTACAGGCACAGCAGTTCCCAGTTGGAGCCGTCCTGCGGGTTGTTGTCGTGGTTGTGGTCGCGGTGGTGCACGGTCAGCTCGCTCAGGCGCTTGCCAGAGAACTCGCGGGCGCAGCGGCCGCACACGTGCGGGTACATTCTCAGGGCCTTGTCGCGGTAGCCCATTTCCTTGTCACGCTTGGCATCGGCCAGGATGCGGTCGAGGCGCGCGGTGGCGGCGGCGGAAGAGGTGGAGCTCATGGTGTTTCCTTTGTTCTGATCAGGCAAATGACGGTTATGTCATTGAGTCTAGCGCGCTTGCAGGGCGGGCGGACAGGCGAAAGCTTTGATTTAGGCGTAGCCTGTAGGAAGGTTCCCGACAGGAGGTTGCTGATGGTTCACGCGATCCTCACCGTGTTGTTGTTGGCTGGCTTGCCGCTGGCCGAAGCGGCAAGCACGCCACCCCGGTTGACGACGCCTGTGCCTGGTGCACCGGGTACGCCGACGCCCACGCCATATCCGCAGATAACCCCGAGTACGCCGCCCAAGGCCTATGACAGCCAGCCGGGGGCGCCGCTGTTGCCGCCCATGCCGGTGCCGGGGCCACCGAAGGACCAGCCATTGCCGGGGCTACGGCAGGAGCCGCCGAAGCCGGCGGTGCAGGATGATTAGGGCTATACGGCTTTAGTTTTTTGGCGCCTGTGAGATCGAGCGCCGCGCGGGCGGCGCTCGGTTTCACAGGCGCAGAAAACCTATCGGCGAACCCTCCAAACCTCACACCATACCCAGCTCGCCAAACACGAACGCATATTCCAGCGCCACATCCTTGAGCCCCTGGTACCGGCCGCTCATGCCCCCATGGCCAGCACCCATCTCGGTCTTGAGCAGCAGCAGGTTGCTGTCGGTCTTGCGGGTACGCAACCGCGCCACCCATTTGGCCGCTTCCCAGTACTGCACGCGGCTGTCGTTGTAACCCGCCACCACCAGCATCGCCGGGTAGGCCTGGGCTTTCACGTTCTCATACGGCGCATACGCCTTGATCCGCTCATACACCTCGGGCTCTTCAGGGTTGCCCCATTCGTCGTACTCGGTCACGGTCAGCGGCAGCTCGGGGTCGAGCATGGTATTGAGCACGTCGACGAACGGCACTTCGGCAATTGCACAGCGGAACAGCTCGGGGCGCAGGTTGAGCACCGCGCCCATCAGCAGGCCACCGGCACTGCCGCCACTGATGGCCAGGCGGTCAGAAGTGGTCACGCCCTCGGCGATCAGATGCTCCGCACAGGCGATGAAGTCGCTGAAGGTGTTGTGTTTGTGCTCCTGCTTGCCGGCGCGGTACCAGGCCTCACCCAGTTCACCGCCGCCACGCACATGGGCGATCGCAAAGGCCACGCCGCGCTCCAGCAGGCTCAGACGCGCATGGGAGAACCACGGGTCGAGGCTTTCGCCGTAGGCACCGTAACCGTACAAGTAGAGTGGCACGGTCTTGCCCAGGTCCTGGCGGCGACGCACCAGGCTGATCGGCACCCGGGTGCCGTCTGCTGCGCTTGCCCACAGGCGCTCACTCACATAGTCATCGGCATTGAACGCACCCAGTACAGGGGTTTGCTTGAGCACGGCCTGGGCGCCTGTGGCCAGCTCCAGCTGGCGCACCTGGGCTGGGCGGTTGAGTGCCTCGTAGCGCAGGCGTACGCGGGTGCTGGCGAACTCCAGGCTGTCCTGCACGTACAGGCTGTAGGCCGCGTCTGGGAGTTCGACGCGATAGGCCGGCAGAGCCTGCGGGCGTACTTCGATGATCGGCAGGCCGCCTTCGCGCAGGCTCAGGGTCAGGGCGCTGGCGTTCAGGCTGAGGCCTTCGAGCATGATCGTGTCGCGGTGTGCCACCAGCACCTGCCATTGCTGACGGCTTGGTACGGGTTTGGCCGGTGCGTGGTACAGGGCAAAGTTGATGCCGTCCTGGTTGGTGCGGATAAACCAGCGCCATTCGCCATCGAGCTGACCGTGGTCGGGGAAGTACTCGTGGCCTTCGACACGCGGGGCCAGGCAGGTAAACGGCGCCTGTGGAGTTTCGGCGTCCAGTACCCAGGCTTCGCTGGTGGTTTTGCTGTTCAGCAGCAGCACCAACTGGCGCTCGGAGCTGGTGCGGTAGCAGTGCAGGAAAAAGCGCCCGTCGGGCTCTTCGAACACGGTCTGGGCACCGTCGTTGCCCAGGGTGTGGCGGCGCAGGCGCCATGGCCGGTGGGTGTCATCCAGTTCGGCGAAGAACAGCGTCTGGCTGTCGTTGGCCCAGGTCAGGCTGCCGTCGCAGTCGTCGAAGGGCAGGGCAGTGACGTTGCCGTTGGCCAGGTCTTTGACGTACAGGGTGTAGATTTCGTCGCCGCTGGTGTCGAGGCTGTAGGCCAGCAGGCGGTGGTCGGGGCTGACGTTGAAGGCGCCCAGCGACAGGAAACCACCCTTGGCCAAGGCGTTGGGGTCGAGCAGCAGTTGCTCCTGGCTTTCATCGACCGTATTGGCGTCGTCGGCCGGACGAGGGCAGCGGTAATGGCGTGGGTATTCGTCGCCAGCGGTGGTGCGGGTGTAATAGAGGTAAGGGCCCCAGGGAGACGGCAGCGACAGGTCGGTTTCCTGGATGCGGCCCTTGATTTCTTCGAACAGTTGCTCGCGCAAGGGGGCCTGGTCAGCCAGGCAGGCTTCCTGGTAGGCGTTTTCGGCTTGCAGGTAGGCGAGCACCTCGGGGGTGTCGCGCTGTTGCAGCCAGGCGTACGGGTCGCTGGTGTTGTCGGCGTGGGCGATGGGCGGCTGGGGCTTGTTGGGCATTGGTGATCTCTTGGCTAGGGACAGGCAAACACTGTCTGCGCCCGGAAAAGTGTTTATCATAGGCGTCTCTTTGCCTGGCTTGCACGAACACCATGACCGAGAACGACTACACCTTCGCCTGGGGCCTGTACGCTGTGGCCGCTTTGGGCTGCCTGCTGGTGGGCTTCAAGCTCACCGGCTGGATGTGGCGCTGGCTGCGCGAACCGCTGCGGGTGGTGCTGGCGGTGCTGTTGCTGACCCCGACCGTGGTCGACCCGGTCAAGGACAGCTTCGCCCCGGCCATCGCCATCACGGCCCTGGATGTCGCGTTCAAGGTCGGCAACAACGCCTGGCGTGCGGTTTCCGACTTCGCCATGTACGGCATGATCGCCTTCGGCCTGTATTTCCTCTTCGTGTTGCTGCGCTGGCCACTGGAAAAGCGCGCCCGCGAGCGCCGTGCGCAAGCCGAGGCTGCTGCCCAGCGCCAGGCGACCGAAGATGACCAGCTCTCCGCCCAAGCGCCCTTGGCTGCCGATCGCGGTGACCGTTACCGCGACGACCCACGCCCTGCCGCACCGCGCGGCAATGGCCGGGTCGAGCCCCGTCTGTAAGCGCAGGAGACACGCCTATGTGCGAACTGCTGGGCATGAGTGCCAACGTCCCTACCGATATCGTTTTCAGCTTCACCGGTCTGATGCAGCGCGGCGGGCGTACTGGCCCGCACCGTGACGGCTGGGGCATCGGCTTTTACGAAGGCCGTGGTCTGCGCCTGTTCCAGGACCCGGCAGCTAGCAGCGAATCGGAGGTGGCCAACCTGGTGCAGCGCTACCCGATCAAGAGCGAGGTGGTGATCGGCCATATCCGCCAGGCCAACGTCGGCCGGGTGTGCTTGTCCAACACCCACCCGTTCGTGCGGGAAATGTGGGGCCGCAACTGGTGCTTCGCGCACAACGGCCAGCTGGGCGACTTCAAAGGCCTGGCCAGTTTCTACCGGCCGGTCGGCGACACCGACAGCGAAGCGGCCTTCTGCGACCTGCTCAACCGCATCCGCAGTGCGTTCCCCGAGCCGGTGCCGGTGGAACAGCTGCTGCCGGTGCTGGTCGAAGCCTGTGCCGGCTACCGTGGCCAGGGCGTGTTCAACTGCATGCTCAGTGATGGCGACTGGCTGTTCTGCTTCTGCTCGACCAAGCTGGTACACATTACCCGACGTGCGCCTTTTGGTGCCGCGCGGTTGAAGGATGTCGACCTGATCGTCGATTTCCATACCGAAACCACCCCCAACGACGTGGTCACAGTGATCGCGACCGAGGCCCTGACCGAAAATGAGACCTGGCAGCGCTACGAGCCGGGTCAGTGGGCCCTGTGGCGGCACGGCGAGTGCGTGGCGCACGGCCAGAGCTAAGGACGCTGCATGTTCAGAAGTTACCTGCGGTTGCTGCTGTTCACCTTCGGCCTGCTGGCCGGTATTCAGGTCCCGGGGCTGGTCAAGGACTACAGCCAGCGGGTCGAGGCGCACCTGTTCGAATCGCGCGAGGCGCTGGATGGCTTCCGGCAAACGGCCGAGCGTTTTTTCAAGGGCGACTTGCAGGCGCTGCTGCAGCATTACCGCAGCAGTGACGACCCGGTGTTCAACAGTGATGCCAACAGCATCGAAAGCCTGATGATCCGCAACGAACTGCTGGAAAACGAATGGCAAGCGCTGCAAGGGCCGTGGGCGCAGCGTACCTGGCATGTGCTGATGCAGGCTGATCCGCAGTTGCGGGAAGAAACGCTGAATGGCTACAGCTACCAGATTCTGTTGGTCCCCGAGGCGGTCGGCTGGGGTGTCGGGGCCGGGTTTGTGCTGGCCTTTGTGGTTGAGAGCCTGTTGCTGGGGATTGGCTGGGTGATCCTGGGCGGGCGGCGTGGCGCGGTGAAAGAGAGCTGGCGCTGACGTTCGCCTCGATCTCACAGGCGAGGAAAACCTAACGGCGAACAGCTACGAAGCTAGCACAATCCGCTGCCCACCCACATCTCGGGCATACAGCTCCAGTACCTGCCGGCAAACCCCGACCACTTCATCCACCAGCGCCACCCCGGTCTGCCAGGCCACCACCAGCTCCAGGCTGGGCGGGGGCTGTAGCCCTTCCAGCAACACCAACTCACCCCGGCCCAACTCGGCATCCACCAACGCTGGCGGCAACGCGCCAATACCAAAACCATCGCGCAACAACCGGGTAATCGCCGCCACCGAGTTCACGCAGTTCAGCCGCGGTGCCTCAGCCCCCGCAGCTTGCAGCAAGCTCAGCACCTCTTGGTGTGGCCGTGAATTCTTCGAAAACGTAATGATCCGCTCGCGCCCAAGTTCGGCCAGCGATGCGTAGTCGCGGTGCTGGTGCGAGCCTGCGGCCACTACCCAGCCCATCGGGTAACGCGCCAGGTCCAGGCTGCGGATCGACTGCTCGCGCAGCAGGTCGGTCTGCAGGATCACGTCGAGAAAACCCTTCTGCAGCTGCTCGCGCAGGTTCAGCGCAGTGTCGGCCACCAGTTCGATTTCCACCTGTGGGTAGCGCTCGGTCAGCTCCGCTACCAGTGCGCTCATCCAGGTGTGGATCACGGTGTCCATCACCCCGATACGAATGCGCCCAACCTTGGCCCGGTCGCTGTCCAGCGACTGTTTCATGGCCTTGGCGGTTTCCAGCATGCGTTCGGCGTATTCCAGCACTTTGCCGCCTTCCGGCGTCAGGCTGACCCCGCGTGAGTCGCGCAGCAACAGCTTCACGCCAAGGTCTGCTTCCAGCGCGGCAATGCGGCTGGACACCGAGGCTTGAGTGGTGAACAGCTTTTCTGCGGTCAGGCGGAAGCTTTTGAGCCGGGCGACCCAGACGAAGGTTTCGAGGAAGCGAAGGTTCATGATCAGTTTTTCTTGTTCCAGACCGGCGGTTTTTCTCGTTGGACGCAGGCGGCGTGGCCTCTGAACAATGGTGCCCAGGCCGCGACGCTTTTATGTCGCCCATAAAACAATACCAACAAGCCGAGGCATCCATGAACCCCACCGGCGTGCAGCAGCAGGTCAGTTCCCCATCTTCGTCCGGGCCTTTCGCCTGGTACCGCGATATCGACAAACAGCAGCGGCGCACGTTCTGGAGCTGCAAGATCGGCTATGGCCTGGACGGCATGGACACGCAGATGCTCAGCTTCGTCATCCCTACGCTGATCATGCTGTGGGGTATCACCACCACCGAAGCCGGGTTGATCCACACCAGCACGCTGATCGCTTCCGCCGTAGGCGGCTGGGTCGCCGGCATCCTCTCCGACCGCATCGGCCGGGTGCGCACCCTGCAATTGACGGTGCTGTGGTTCGCCTTCTTCACCTTCCTGTGCGGCTTCGCCCAGAACTACGAACAACTGCTGATCGCCCGCACCCTGATGGGCTTTGGCTTCGGCGGTGAATGGACCGCCGGCGCGGTGCTGATCGGCGAGGTGATCCGCGCCCAGGACCGTGGCAAGGCGGTGGGCATGGTGCAATCCGGCTGGGCCATCGGCTGGGGCCTTACGGCGATTCTCTACGCGCTGCTGTTCTCCTGGCTGCCGCCAGAGCAGGCCTGGCGTGCGCTGTTCCTGCTGGGGCTGGTACCCGCTGTCTTCGTGATCTTCGTCCGTCGCCTGGTCAAGGACCCTGAGGTGTACCGCGAGGCCAAGGCGGTGGAAAACGCCGAGGCACCTTCGCACTTCTACGAAATCTTCGCCCCGGGCATGCTCTGGACCACTGTACGTGCGTCCTTGCTGACCACCGGCGCACTGGGCGGCTACTACGCCATCACTTCGTGGCTGCCGACCTTCCTCAAGAACGAGCGCGGCCTGAGCGTGCTGGGCACGGGTGGCTACCTGGCCATGGTGATCGTCGGTTCCTACGTGGGCTATGTGGTCAGCGCTTACCTGTCCGACCTGCTGGGGCGCAAGAAGAACTTCATCCTGTTCGCCGTGGGCTCGTTCGTCATCGTGCTGCTGTACACGCAGATGCCGGTCAGCGATGGCGTGATGCTGTGGCTGGGCTTCCCGCTGGGCTTCTTCGCTTCGGGCATCTTCAGCGGTATGGGGGCGTTCCTCACCGAACTGTTCCCTACGCGCATTCGCGGTTCGGGGCAGGGCTTTTGCTACAACATCGGCAAGGTCGTTGCGGCACTGTTCCCGTTGCTGATCGGCATGCTTGGCCAAAATGTGCCGCTGGGCTTGGGTATCGGTGTGTTCTCTGCTGTGTCCTACGGGATTGTCATCGTGGCCGCCTTGAGCCTGCCGGAAACCCGCGGCAAACAGCTCAAGGCGCGGTAAGGTAGGGCTATGGACAACAACAAGGGAGACCGCGTGGTGGAACGCCTGCTACTCAATTGCGACATGGGCGAGAGCTTCGGCAGCTGGCGCATGGGCCTGGACGCCGAGGTGATGCCCTACATCGATTGCGCCAACATCGCCTGTGGCTACCACGCGGGTGACCCCAGCATCATGCGCCGCACCGTGGCCCTGGCGCTGGAGCATGGGGTGACCATCGGCGCGCACCCCGCTTACCCGGACCTGGTCGGCTTTGGCCGCCGCTCCATGGCTTGCAGCCCGGAAGAAATCCGCGACCTGCTGCACTACCAGATCGGTGCGTTGGAGGGGATCTGCAAAGTGCTGGGGGGCCGCGTGGCCTATGTGAAACCCCATGGCGCGCTGTACAACGACATGATGGCCGACCCGCTCAAGCTGCGCACCGTGCTGGAGGCCGTGGCAGCCTACGACAGCAACCTGCCGCTGATGCTCATGGCCACTGCCGACAACCGTGCTGCCCAGGCTCTGGGCGATGAAGTCGGCGTGCCGCTGTGGTTCGAAGCGTTCGCCGACCGCGCCTACACCGCCAGTGGCCACCTGGTGTCGCGGCGCCTGCCTGGGGCGGTGCATCACGACCCGGCACTGGTCGTTGAACAGGCCGTGCGTCTGGCTCGGGGCGACACTCTGGTGGCGGACGATGGCAGTGCCCTGCGCCTGCACGCCAGCACCCTCTGCGTGCATGGCGACAACGACAGTTCGGTGGCAGCGGTGCGGCAGATACGCCAGGCCCTTGATGCCATGGAGGCACGATGAAGCCGCGCATCGAAACGGTGGCCATCGACAGCCTGATGGTGCGCCTGTTCGATCGTATCGACGAGGCGAACATGCCCTGGATGCTCGCCGCCAGTCAGCGCCTGAGCGCCGCGTTCGGTAAGCACTTGCTGGACCTGGTGCCGTCCTATACAACCCTGATGGTGCAGTTCGACTTGCCGCCGGGTGAGGCGAGGGCGCTGATCTTCCAGGCGCTGGACGGTTTGCAGCCAGACACCGGCAGCGGCGGTCGGCGTCATGAGATTCCAGTCTGGTATGACGCCAGCGTCGGTCCTGAACTGCCCGTTCTGGCGGCCCGCAGCGGCTTGAGTGAAGCCGATGTCATCCGCTTGCACAGCGAGCGCGACTATCCGGTATTCGCTTTGGGCTTCGCTCCCGGTTTCGGTTTCATGGGCCTGGTGGACGGGCGCCTGGCCAGCCCGCGCCTGAGCACCCCGCGCCAGCGCGTGGCGGCGGGTAGCGTGGGCATTGCCGAGCGGCAGACGGCAGCGTATCCGGCGGTATCGCCGGGCGGCTGGAACCTGATTGGCCGTACTCCGGTGCGCCTGTTCGACCGGGATCGCGAGGGCTACAGCCTGTTGCAACCCGGTGACCGGGTGCGCTTCGTGCCGGTTTCGCGCAGCGAATTCCTGGCCTTGGGTGGTGATGTGGAGGCGCAGGGATGAAGCAGTTGAAGATCGAGGCCAGTACGCCGTTGTGCCAGTTGCAGGACGCGGGGCGCTTTGGCGTGCGCCACTTGGGCGTAACCCAGGGCGGTGCGCTGGACTGGGTGGCGATGCACTGGGCCAACTGGCTGCTCGGCAACCCGTTGGGGGCGCCGGTGGTCGAGGTAGCGCTGGGTGGGTTCTGCGTGGTGGCCGAACAGGCGTGTGTGCTGGCCTTGGCCGGTGCCGATCTGGATGCGCGGGTTGATGATCAGCCTTTGGCCCCCTGGCGCTGCTTTGCCCTGGCCAAGGGGCAGCGCTTGACCCTGAAGCAGCCTAAGCAGGGCGTTCGGGCTTATCTGGCTGCACCGGGCGGGTTCCTGGGCGAAGATGTGCTGGGCAGTTGTGCCACGGTGGTACGTGAAGAGCTGGGTGGCATTGATGGCCAAGGGGCTGCGCTGGTTAAAGGCCAGGCATTAGCGTTCACCGGTAGCGATGCAACCCTGCGCGAGGTGCCGCATGCGTTGCGGCCGCAGTACGCACAAAAGCCTGTGCTCGATTTGGTCATGGGCGCGCAGATCGGCGACTTCAGTGGTATCAGCCTGTTCGAGGCGTTCAACAGTGACTGGGCGCTGGACAGCCGGGCCGACCGCATGGGCATCCGCCTGCTGGGGCCGCAGCTGGTCTATCAGGGCGCGCCGATGATTTCCGAAGGCATACCGCTGGGGGCCGTGCAGGTGCCGCCAGATGGGCAGCCGATCGTGCTGCTCAATGACCGGCAGACCATTGGTGGTTATCCGAGGCTGGGGGCGTTGACGCCGCTGGCGTTGGCGCAACTGGCGCAGTGCATGCCGGGGGCAGTGGTGCGGTTCAGGGCGGTGGTGCAGGATGAGGCGTGGCGAGAGCAGCAGGCTTTTGGAGTGCGTTGGCTTTGAGATCTATGGGGCCGCAAAGCGGCCCCATACTCACTTGGACAGGTACCGCATCCCTTCCTCCAACCCCTGCAAGGTCAGCGGATACATCTTGTCTTCGATCAAATCCCGCACCAGATGGGTCGAAGCGGTGTAGTCCCAGGCCTGCTTCGGATACGGGTTGATCCAGATGATCTTCCTGAACTTCTCCATGAAGCGCAGCATCCACACATACCCGGCCTCTTCGTTCCAGTGCTCCACGCTACCCCCCGGCTGGGTGATTTCGTAGGGCGCCATGGCCGCGTCACCCACGAACACCACCTTGTAGTCGTCGCCATACTTGTGCAGCAGGTCGAAGGTGGAATACCGCTCCGAGGTGCGGCGCAGGTTGTTCTTCCATACCGACTCGTACACGAAATTGTGGAAGTAGTAGTACTCCAGGTGCTTGAACTCGGTCTTGCACGCCGAAAACAGCTCTTCGCACACCTTGATGTGCGCGTCCATCGAGCCGCCGATGTCGAACAGCAACAGCAGCTTCACCGTGTTGCGCCGCTCAGGGCGCATCTGGATGTTCAGCAACCCGGCATCACGCGCGGTGTGGTCGATGGTGCCGTCGATGTCCAGCTCTTCGGCAGCCCCCTCACGGGCGAACTTGCGCAGCCGGCGCAGGGCCAGCTTGATGTTGCGCGTGCCCAGTTCCACCTGGTCGTCCAGGTTCTTGTACTCGCGCTGGTCCCACACTTTCACTGCCTTGCCCTGGCGCTTGCCGGCTTCGCCCACGCGGATACCCTCGGGGTTGAAGCCGCCTGAGCCGAACGGGCTGGTACCGCCAGTGCCGATCCACTTGTTGCCACCGGCGTGGCGCTCCTTCTGCTCCTCAAGGCGCTTCTTGAATTCTTCGATCAGCTTGTCCAGGCCGCCAAGGGACTGGATCTGTGCACGCTCTTCGTCAGTGAGCGAGCGCTCGAATTCCTTGCGCAGCCAGTCTTCGGGGATCAGTGCCTCGATGTGCCGGTCGAGGTTTTCAAGGCCCTTGAAATAGGCGGCAAACGCCCGGTCGAACTTGTCGAAATGGCGTTCGTCTTTCACCAGAATGGCGCGGGCGAGGTAGTAGAATTCGTCCATGTCGGCGAACACCACGCGCTTTTCCAGGGCCTGGTGCAGGTCCAGCAACTCGCGTACCGACACCGGCACCTTGGCCGCGCGCATTTCATTGAACAGGTTGAGCAGCATGGCCCGGCTCCTGTCAGCGGTTGCCGCGCCGGCTCATGAAGGCCAGGCGCTCCAGCAGTTGCACGTCCTGCTCGTTCTTTACCAGTGCACCGGCCAAGGGTGGGATGGCCTTGGTCGGGTCGCGCTCGCGCAGCACCGCTTCACCGATGTTGTCGGCCATCAGCAGCTTCAGCCAGTCGACCAGCTCGGAGGTGGACGGCTTTTTCTTCAGGCCAGGTACCTTGCGCACATCGAAGAACACATCCAGCGCCTCGCTGACCAGCGACTGGCTGATGTTCGGATAGTGCACGTCGACGATCTGCTGCAGGGTAGTGCGGTCAGGGAAGGCGATGTAGTGGAAGAAGCAGCGGCGCAGGAAGGCGTCCGGCAGCTCCTTTTCGTTGTTGGAGGTGATGATGATGATCGGGCGCTGCTTGGCCTTGATGGTCTCGTCGATTTCGTAGACGTAGAACTCCATCTTGTCCAGCTCTTGCAGCAGGTCGTTGGGGAACTCAATGTCGGCCTTGTCGATTTCGTCGATCAGCAGGATGACCCGTTCTTCGGCCTCGAAGGCCTCCCACAGCTTGCCCTTTTTCAGGTAGTTGCGCACATCGTGCACCTTGTCCACACCCAGTTGCGAGTCACGCAGGCGGCTTACCGCGTCGTACTCGTACAACCCCTGATGGGCCTTGGTGGTGGACTTGATGTGCCAGGTGATCAGGCGCGCGCCGAACGAGGCAGCCAGCTGCTCGGCGAGCATGGTCTTGCCGGTGCCGGGCTCGCCCTTGACCAGCAGCGGGCGTTCGAGGGTGATGGCCGCGTTCACCGCCAGTTTCAGGTCGTCTGTGGCGACGTAGTCGCGGGTGCCTTCGAACTTCATGGGGTTGTCCTCTGTTGTAAGCCTGTATTGGCCTCTTGGCCGGTACAGGCAACACCTGTTTGTAAGTTGTTACCGACTATAACGCGGGGTCAGGCAGCTGCAAACGCAGACCGGGTATTCAGTCTCTGAATGCCCCGTCACATCTGCAGGCTTTACGGGCCTCGGGGGCAGGCTTACCCTTGAGGTCTTTCCCTGCTCTTTTTCATGCCAAGGACCCCTGCCATGAGCCGTATCTTTGCAGACAACGCCCATTCCATCGGTAACACGCCGCTGGTGCAGATCAACCGCATCGCCCCGCGCGGCGTGACCATCCTGGCCAAGATCGAAGGGCGCAACCCGGGCTACTCGGTCAAGTGCCGCATTGGTGCGAACATGGTCTGGGACGCCGAGAGCAGCGGCAAGCTCAAACCGGGCATGACCATCGTCGAGCCCACCTCGGGCAACACCGGTATCGGCCTGGCCTTCGTCGCCGCTGCCCGTGGTTACAAACTGAAGCTGACCATGCCCGCTTCCATGAGCCTGGAGCGCCGCAAGGTACTCAAGGCACTGGGCGCCGAACTGGTACTGACCGACCCGGCCAAGGGCATGAAAGGCGCCATCGAGAAGGCCAACGAAATCGTCGCGTCCGACCCGGCCCAGTACTTCCTGCCGGGCCAGTTCGAAAACCCGGCCAACCCGGCCATCCATGAAAAAACCACCGGCCCGGAAATCTGGAACGACACCGACGGCGCAGTCGACGTACTGGTGGCGGGTGTGGGCACCGGTGGCACCATTACCGGTGTATCGCGCTACATCAAGCACACCCAGGGCAAGGCCATTCTGTCGGTGGCCGTTGAGCCCGCTTCGTCGCCGCTGATTACCCAAACCCTGGCCGGCGAAGAACTCAAGCCCAGCCCGCACAAGATCCAGGGCATCGGCGCCGGTTTCGTGCCAAAAAACCTCGACCTGTCCATCGTCGACCTGGTGGAAACGGTAACCGATGAAGAGTCCAAGGCCATGGCCATCCGCCTAATGCAGGAAGAGGGCATCCTCTGCGGTATTTCCTGTGGCGCAGCCATGGCTGCCGCCGTGCGCCTGGCCGAAAAACCGGAAATGCAAGGTAAGACCATCGTCGTAATACTGCCGGATTCGGGCGAGCGTTACCTGTCGAGCATGTTGTTCAGCGACATGTTCAGCGAGCAGGAAAACCAGCAGTAATCGGCCTCGCCGCTGACCCGGCGCAACAATCGGCGGCCTGGTTTATTGCAAAATCTTCATGAATGCGATCCCGCCCGGGTTGTTTTTACCTCGGCGGGATCGGTTTATGATGGCAGGATGATTTTCAGGAGAGCAGGACGCGCAGCCCTGGCTCTTCCCCAAGGAGTGAAAGCATGACCTTTTCCTTTGCAGCCAAGGCGGGTGTCTTGCTGGTGTTTTTCGGCAGCGTGCTGTTCGTGCACCTGCGCGGCAAGGCCCGCCTGCCGGTGTTGCGCCAGTTCGTCAACCATTCGGCGCTGTTCGCCCCGTACAACGCCTTGATGTACCTGTTCTCCGGCGTGCCGTCCAAGCCCTACCTGGAACGTCAGCGCTTCCCTGAACTGGACGTGTTGAAAGACAACTGGCAGGAAATCCGCGAAGAGGCCATGCGCCTGTTCGACGAGGGCTACATCCGCGCTGCCGAGAAGGACAATGACGCCGGTTTCGGCTCGTTCTTCAAGAAAGGCTGGAAGCGTTTTTACCTGAAGTGGTACGACAAACCTCTGCCTTCGGCCGAAACGCTGTGCCCGCGCACCGTCGAGCTGGTCAGCAGCATCCCCAACGTCAAGGGTGCGATGTTTGCCCTGCTGCCTGGCGGCAGCCACCTGAACCCGCACCGTGACCCGTTCGCAGGGTCCCTGCGCTACCACCTGGGCCTGTCCACGCCCAACTCCGATGCCTGCCGTATTTACGTCGATGGACAAGCGTATGCCTGGCGTGATGGCGAGGACGTGATGTTCGACGAAACCTACGTGCACTGGGTCAAGAACGAGACCGACGTGACCCGCGTCATTCTGTTCTGCGACATCGAACGCCCGTTGAGCAGCCCGCTGATGACCCGCATCAACCGCCAGGTCAGTGCCTTCCTCGGTCGCGCCACCGCGCCGCAGAATACCGATGACGAGCGGGTGGGCGGGATCAACCAGGCGTATGCCTGGAGCAAGCGCTTCAGCAACAAGATCAGTGGCCATGTGAAGCAGTTCAAGCGTGCCAACCCCAAGGCCTACCGCGTGCTGCGGCCGGTGCTGGCGGTGTTGGTGGCCTATTTGCTTTATCGTTGGTTGTTCTGACCGGCAGGGCCGGCCTTTTTGCGGGTTTAGCCGCGAATTGGCCGGCTCAGGTTGTTGCCCAATCCAGCATTCACCGTTATATTCCGAAACACATATCTTCCCTGAAGACCTGAACATGCCAGCCAGCCCTTTCACCGCAAGCTTTGCCATCGCGCCAGTCGCGGGCATGGTCGTGCGTGGCAGCCAGCAGCCGGCCATGATCAGTCACTACCCACCACCTGTCAGTGGCGTTGTAGGCGGCGTAGCACCGCCTCCTTGCGTGGTCGTGCTGGGCTGATCGGCTTCTGGCCGAACCCTTTCGCACACGCAACCTACTGAACACGGTCGGCTACTTCCCCTGCTGAAGTCTACGCCCACCGTTCGGCTTATTTGCCCGAATACAGGTGCATACATGTCTGTCTTTTCCAAAACTTCCGTGGCCTCGGCGGCCACTACCAGCCTGTTCGTCCTGCTGTGGAGCAGCGGGGCGATCGTCTCCAAGCTGGGCCTGGCGCATGCCAGCCCGTTTGCCTTCCTGCTGTTGCGCTCGGCGCTGGCGCTGACGGGCCTGCTGTTGATCGGCCCGTTGCTGGGGCTGCGCTGGCCGCGTAGCCGTGGGGCCATTCTGCGTGCCCTGGGCACCGGGTGTGTGCTGCTCGGCGCCTACCAGATCTTCTATTTGCTGGCGCTCAATACCCATGTCACCCCGGGCGTCATGGCCACGGTGATGGGGGTTCAACCCATCCTTACCGTGGTGCTGATGGAGCGGCAACGTTCCTGGAGCCGTCTGTTCGGACTGGGGCTGGGCCTGGCTGGCTTGATCATGGTGGTCTACCAGGGCATCAACCTGGGCGGCGTGTCGCTGGCGGGGATGCTGTTCGCCCTGCTGGCGCTGGCCAGCATGACCTTGGGTTCGATCCTGCAGAAGCGCATCACCGACAACCCCATGGGCACGCTGCCGCTGCAGTACCTGGCCGGTTTTGCCATGTGTGCGCTGTTCGCGCCTTTGCAACCGCTGCAGGTCGAGTGGACCGGCGGCTTCATCGGCGCGCTGCTGTGGATGGGCCTGGTGGTCTCGTTGCTGGCGACCCTGCTGCTGTACCGGCTGATCGCCAAGGGTAACCTGGTCAATGTCACCAGCCTGTTCTACCTGGTGCCGGCAGTGACCGCAGTGATGGACTTCCTGATCTTCGGTAACCGCCTGGCACCGCTCAGCCTGCTGGGCATGGGGCTGATCGTGGTGGGCCTGCTGTTCGTGTTTCGCAAACCCGCTGCCCGGTTGGCCGAGGCGTAAGCCTTAGCGGAACTCTTCGGGGATGGTGTGGCGCAGCACGCCTTCCTCGAAGTCCAGCAGGCCGGCTTCGCGCTGGGTGAGCAGGTAGTAGAGCAGGGTATCGAGCGACCGCTGCGATGGCACCTCGACAGCCAGCATCTTCACGGCCTGCTCGGTTTCGCAGTTGCAGCCGAAGTCCTGCAAGGCTGCGCGTACCTGGTCCAGGGTTTCCGGCGGTTTGACCACCACCCGAAACACCGAGCTGCCGCTGCGCTGGCGCAGTTCGGCGAACCAGGTCTCGCCGGCGTCTTCACGGGTGCCGATCACGTCGCCCGGGGCGATGCCGTAAACGTGGAAGGGAATATTGTCGACGGCATAGCCACCTTCCACGGCTTTTGCCCACAGGCCCTCGACCGAGGCCGGTGGGTAGCCGGTCTCGTCCTGTTCCAGGCGGAACAGGACTTTCTTGTACGCGCTGTTCATCGTGTACCCCGCTTCAACTGCGCGCCGGGCGCAGCACCAGCCACAGTGCCACGCCAATCAGCAAGCCGCCGTACAGGTGTGCCATCGACAGCGGCTCGTCCAGCAACCACGCCCCCCACAATACGCCGAATGCCGGGATCAGGAAGGTTACGGTGCTGGCTTTTACCGGGCCGATTTCTTCCAGCAGGCGGAAGTACAGGATGTAGGCGAATGCAGTGCACAGCAGGCCCAGGCCCAGCAGCGACAGCCAAACCTGCCAGCCCCCCCAGCTGGCGGGCGGTTGGGTGAGTGCGCTCCAGCCGAACAGCGGGCTCAACATGAGGGTGGCACCGAGCATGCTGCCCAGTGCTGACAGGCGGCTGTCCAGACCACTGACCCAGCGGCGGGCGAGGAACCCGGCAAAGCCGTAGCAGGTGGTGGCCGCCAGGCAGGCGAGGGCGCCTTGCACCAAGGCCATGTCCAGTGCCACCGGGCCAGCGCCGCTGAGGATGCCGACCCCGAACAGGCCCAGGAAAATGCCGCAGAGCTTGGGCAGGGTCATGGGTTCGCGGAAGAACAGCACGCCGATCAGTACGCCCATCAGCGGCGTGGTAGCGTTGAAAATGGCCGAATAGCCAGCCGGCAATACCTGGGCCGCTACGGAATAGAAGGTGGCGGGGATGCCGGAGTTGATCATGCCCAGCACCAGGCAGGCGCCGAGCTTGCCCTGGAAATCCCAGCGTACGCGGGCGGCGGCGACGATGGCGACCAGGCCCAGGCAAGCGATGGACACACGGAAGAACGCGGTCGGCACCGTGCCCAACTCGGGGGCGATGATGCGCATGAACAGGAAACTCGCTCCCCAGACGGCGGCAAGGGTTAGCAGGCGGGCTAGGGCGATGGGGCTCACAACGGTCTCCGGAGGCAGGGCAGGGGCGCGAGTTTACGCGAGGGGGCGGGGAGATTCTTGTGCTTTCTTGCGGTGTAATCCTGTGCGGCTAAGCTGTCTATCTCACCCCGCACCGAGGTGTCCCGCATGACCCAGCACTGGCCTGCCGGCGAGATCGCCCGGATGATCCTCGATGGCTTTGACGACTATCGCGAGCATTTTCGCCGCATCACCCTCGGTGCCCGTGAGCGTTTCGAACAGGCGCGCTGGCAAGCGTGCCAGCGCGCCGCCGCCGCACGGATCAACTTGTATGAGCAGAAGGTCGGCGAGGTCAACGGCTGGTTGCGGGATGCGTTCGATGACGAGGTGCTGCTGGAGGTCGGCCAGTGGCCCTTGGTGAAAAGTGCCTACATAGGCCTGATCGACCCGCGCCTTGACGATGAACTGTCGGAAACCTGGTACAACTCGCTGTTCTGCAGCCTGTTCAGCCATGACCAGATCAGCGACGGCTGCATGTTCATCCACACCACCCGGCCGTCGATCCGCAGCCATCAGCGCGCTGCGCAAACCCGTACCTATTGCCCCGATGGCAGCCTCAAGGGCCTGTTGCGGGCGATCTTCGCCGACTACGCATTCGTCTATGGCGACCTTGAAAGCGACCTGTCACGCCTTGAGGAGCAACTGCGCGAATGCCTGCCGGACTGGGTCTGCAAGGACCCGACGCTGGCGGTGGAGCTGTTTTCACCGGTGTTGTACCGCAACAAGGGGGCCTACTTGGTCGGTCGGCTTTACAACAGCGACGAGCAGTGGCCACTGGTGATCCCGCTGTTGCACCGCGAAGGGCATGGCGTAGAGGCCGATGCGCTGATTACCGACGAGGCCGAGGTGTCGATCATCTTTTCCTTCACCCGCTCGTACTTCATGGTCGATGTGCCTGTGCCGGCCGAGTTCGTCAACTTCCTCAAGCGCATCTTGCCCGGCAAGCACATTGCCGAGCTGTACACCTCAATCGGTTTCTATAAACACGGCAAGTCGGAGTTCTACCGGGCGTTGATCAACCACCTGGCCAGCAGCGAGGACCGCTTCGTCATGGCACCCGGTGTGCGTGGCATGGTCATGAGCGTGTTTACCCTGCCGGGCTTCAATACGGTGTTCAAGATCATCAAGGACCGTTTTTCGCCCTCGAAAACCGTTGACCGCGCCACGGTAATCGACAAGTACCGGCTGGTGAAAAGTGTCGACCGTGTCGGGCGTTTGGCCGATACCCAGGAGTTTGCAGACTTTCGCTTCCCGCGTGACAAATTCGAGCCAGAGTGCCTGGCCGAACTGCTGGAGGTGGCGCCATCGACCGTGGCGCTGGAGGGTGACACGGTGCTGATCCGCCACTGCTGGACCGAGCGGCGCATGACGCCGCTGAACCTGTACCTTGAGCATGCCAGCGAAGGCCAGGTGCATGAGGCGCTGGAAGACTATGGCTTGGCCATCAAGCAGTTGGCGGCGGCGAACATCTTCCCGGGTGACATGTTGCTGAAGAACTTTGGGGTGACGCGTCATGGCCGGGTGGTGTTCTACGACTATGACGAAATCAGCTTTTTGACCGAAGTGAATTTCCGCCATATCCCGCCGCCGCGTTACCCGGAAGACGAAATGTCGGGCGAACCGTGGTACTCGATCGGCCCGCATGATGTGTTTCCCGAAGAGTTTCCGCCGTTCCTGTTTGCCGACATCGGCCAGCGGCGGTTGTTCAGCCGCTTGCATGGGGAGTTGTATGACGCGGATTACTGGAAGGGGTTGCAGGCGGCGATCAGGGAAGGGAAGGTGATTGATGTGTTTCCTTATCGGCGCAAGGCTCGGTAAACCTGTTTTTGCAGGCCCGCGAAGAGGCCAGGCCTGTTGAGCACAATTATCCCCTCAAACACTTCAAGTCACTGAAATCCGTTCGCACCTTGCCCAACCTATCCTGCAAAAACCGCCGCTGTTGCGGCGTGCTTTGCTGCACCAGGTCCACCAGTAAACTCCGGGCCTGTCGTTCGGTATTCTGAAACGCCGCACGATACGCCGGCGTCCACAAACTCTCCTTGCGCTGCAGCAACGTCGCCAGCCGCGGCTCGAAACTCGCGTCATTGCGCTGGTTCATCGCCAGCAGCAATTGCTGCTGCCAGTGGGCGCGGTTGGCGATCCATTCGCGGTTCTGGTCACCCAGCGCCTGCGACCAGGCTTGCACCCGCTGTTTCTGCACTGGCGTCAGTTCCCCCAGCCATGGCGTCAGGCGTTTTTCCATGCGCTCGGTACGGCGGGCGATCTGTTTGGCCAGCGGTGTATCCACATACTGCTTTTGCCGTTCGCTGATGTCGTCGCGAAAGGCATCACGCATTTCCGCCACTTGGGTGTCGCTCATGCCACGCAACAGTTCAGTGGCCGACGGGGTGATTTCTTCTGCCACCCGGCCAATCGCCTCGCGGGCCTCCTGGGTACGTTGCTGCAGGGCCTGGTCGGTCACCTGGTCGTCAGCGACCATGCCGCGTACCCGGTCCAGCCAGTCGAGGTAACCGGGCAGTTGGGTCTTGCAATGCCAGGCCAGGTGCTCGCGCAAGCGGTCGTCGAGCATGGCCTTCTGCTCGCGGTTCATGTCCAGGTAATCGCCCAACGACCACGGCACCAGACGATCAAGGTTGCGGTAAGCCAGGTCGATACGGCTGCAGGCGGCCAGGGCCAGGGCGAAGCCGATAGCGACAAACAGGGCTTTGGACAGGCGTGCAGGCATGTGCTGTTCCTTCCCGAATCGGGCCAGACCTTAGACGCCAAGGAGCACGGACGGATCACTGCATCAGCGGTCGGACGGTGTGATGGCTTCAGGTGTAGAATAGCCCCCTTGTCTTGAGGATCATCAGAAATGGCTCTGCTTGGGCGTTACAACAGTTTGCAAATCGTGAAGCACGTGGACTTCGGCCTGTACCTGGACGGCGGTGCCGACGGCGAGATCCTGCTGCCCGGGCGCTACATCCCGAAAAACGCCGAAACCGAGGTGGATGACTGGCTGAACGTGTTCATCTACCTGGACAGCGAAGACCAGCTGATCGCCACCACCGAAAAGCCCAAGGTGCAGGTCGGCGAATTCGCCAGCCTCAAGGTCAAGGACATCAACGGTGCCGGCATTTTCCTGGATTGGGGCCTGTCCAAGGACCTGCTGATGCCGTACTCGGAAGAGGCACGGCCGCTGAAGATCGGCGACTACTGCGTGGTGCACGTCTACCTCGACAAGCGCACCCGCCGCATCACCGCTACTTCACGCCTGGACCGCTACCTCGACGTCACCCCGGCTGACTACAAGGTCGGGCAACCGGTCGAGCTGCTGGTAGCCGGTGAAACGCCGATGGGCTTCAAGGCCATCATCAACAACCGTCACTGGGGCCTGATTCACAAGAACGAGGTGTTCAAGTTCCTGCGTTCGGGTATGCACGAGAAGGGCTTCATCAAGGAAGTGCGCCACGACGGCAAGATCGCCCTCAGCCTGCAGCCAGTGGGCGCGGCCCTGTCCGACAGCCTGCAAGAACAGATCATGGCACGCCTGGAGGCTGAAGGTGGGGTGTTGGGCGTGTGCGACAAGAGCGACCCGGCGCTGATCAGCAAGCTGTTCAACGTCAGCAAAGGCAACTTCAAGAAGGCCATTGGCGGGTTGTTCAAGCAGGGCCTGATCGTCATCCATGACGACCGTATCGAAAAGGTCTGACTGCCCTTACGCCTGTACGAAGTTGCGGAAGTCCAGTTGCTCGCCACCCGGACGGGTGTCGCGCAGCAGCGAGTCGCGGTCAGCGCTGAGGGCCAGGCTGATGGTCGAGCGGCGCTTGCCGGGCTTGCGCACTTCCATCTGCTCCAGGTGAGCCTTGAGGAAGTTGGTGGGCACCTTCAGGTGCTGCAGCTCATCGCTTTCTGGCGTGTGCAACAGCAGGTTGACCCAGTCGGCCTGGCCCTTGCCCAGGAGCGCCACGGGCACTTCGAACCACCACAGGTTGCGTTTGTTGTCCAGGATGGCGAACAGGGTATTGCTGCTGGTCAGCACCGGCCGGGCCAATGCTTCGTTGCGCCGGGCGATGGCGGCGGGTTTGTCGAGTTTCATGCAGGTTCCTGCGGGTTGACGCTATGAAGGCCTGCATTGTGAGGGGTGGCACGGGGCGGGGCAAGGTTTGTGATTTGCGGTGCCTGTGCCGGTCTCTTCGCGGGTTTACCCGCGAAGAGGCCAGTAGCATTACCGCCGAACCGGCACGCTCAACTCGGAAGTAGCCCCATCAGCAGTGGTCACGGTTGCAGTAAAGCTGCGCAACCCGCCGATGTTCTCCAGCACCTGGGCAAACCGCGCCTGCCCCTGCTCGTCACTGTTCACCAGCGCGTCCCCAAGGTACTGCTCTGCCTCGGTGCCATCGGCTTGGGCATTACCAAAGAACTCCACACGCAACAGGCTCGACACCGGTCCCTGCACCTCGCCGCGCAATACATTGCCTTCCAGCTCCATCAGCCGGGGCGCCTGTTGGTTGTGGTTAGGCAGCGGCTGGCAAGGCTTGGGCTCGCCCTTGGCATCACAGATGATCGCCTGGTCCTGCTTGGGCAAATCGGCCCCCACCCCGCGCGAACCCACATACAGCGCATGCGCCTGCGCCGGGACGCCAAACACGATGGCGCCCGTGCGTTGGTCAGGCACGCAGGAGCCGCCCGCCTCGCAGCGGCGGATATCCTGGCTGTTACCCCAGATGCGGTTGGCGCTCAGGCGCGTGGCGGTCGTGTCCGGCTCCGGGCGCAGGGCCACGCCGATGCGGTTACCGTGGATCAGGTTGCCGTCGAGGATGTTGCCCTCGCCGGTCACGCTGACCCCGATCGAGTTGCCGCTGAAGGTATTGGCTGCCAGGTAATTGCGCTTGCCCCAGTTGATCTGCAGGCCGTCGGAGTAGTTCTCGAAGCGGTTGCGCACCACGCTGTTGTCGTTGCCCAGCAGAATCTCGATGCCTTGCGAGGGCTCCGGGTTGGCAGCGGTGGAGCGGAACAGGTTGTCGGCCACCAGGTTGAACGCCGCGCCACGGGTCAGCTCCAGGCCGTCGCCATTGTCGATCAGCTGGTTGCGCAGCACCTTGTTGTTGTTCGTGGTGGTGGCGGTAGGGTTACCGGCACCGTCATCACCGGTCAGCATGATGCCCGCGCCGCCCTTGTTGGCGACGATGCGGTTGTCTTCGATCACGTTGCCGCTGGCGCGGTTGACCAGGATGCCGATGCAGAAGTTGCGCACTTCCAGGCCGCTCAAATGCACGCCTTGGGTATCGCGCAGCACCAGCCCGGGGTGGGTGGTGGTGCGCACGTTGGTGCCGAACTGGCCGGGCAGGGCGCCGGGGCAGGTGCGCACGCCTTGGTCCTTGATGTAAGCCGAACCGTCGATGGCGATGTATTGGCCATCGCGTGCCCAGGGCAGGCCAGTGATGCGCACCGGGCCTTTGATTTCTGGCAGTGGGCTATTGGGGCGGATGACGTAGGGCGGCTTGCCCACTGCCGCAATGTCGATGCGGTAATGGCCAGGGTTCTGGTTGCTGGTTTCGATGGCCCAGCGCAGCGAGCCGGGTTGGCCATCGTCGGCGTAATGCTCGACACGCAGGGTTTCAGGGTTAGCCGGTGCGGCGGCCAGTGGGGGCAAGGGGAGCAGTGGCAGCAAGGCCACCAGCGCAGGCATCAGACGCATGGGTGCGGGTATCCGGAAAACATTGTTTTTATGAAGTGCCAGCCTGCTTTGGGCGGACGTTTGCGGGGGATTCTAGGGCAGGGCTGATGGCATCGCGCGGGCGCTGGGGCGATTCGGTGCGGTATTCGCCCGCAGTTTTACCGCTCGGCCCAAGGGTTACAAATCCGTTGAAACTCCTGGCGAGGGCGTTGGGTCCACCAACTGTCGGCACGGTTTACGTGTCTCCCATTGCAGGAGTTTTGCCATGAGCGGTACTAAAGACAAAGCGAAAGGCCTGGCCAACGAAGCGGTTGGCAACATCAAACAGGGCGTCGGCAAGGTGACCGACAACGACAAGCTGCGGGCCGAGGGCAAGGCGCAGGAACTGAAGGGCGAGGCGCAGCAGATCAAGGGCAATGTGAAGGATGCGGTGAAGAAGCCTTGATTCGAGGCAGTCTGACCCGGCCTCTTCGCGGGCAAGCCCCCGAAGAGGCCGGACCTGTGTAAGCAAATTCTTCAAGCATGGCGGGGAGCAGCACAGCAACCGCAGGGTCTATTAGACTTACCCGTTGTATTGATGAATCAAGCGGCGAAAGGAGACGCTATGATTTTCCCCGACCTGCGCGGTCTGCCCCTGCACCGCGTGCTGGTACGCACCGTCAAGGAATTCCTCGACGATGAGATGTCCACCTATGCCTCCGCGCTGGCTTACCAGGCGTTGTTTTCGCTGTTCCCCTTCTTGCTGTTCCTGATTGCCCTGATTGGTTTCCTGCACCTGCCAGACTTCTTCTCCTGGCTGCGCCTGCAAACCGAGCTGGTGCTGCCGCCCCAGGCACTGGAGCAGGTAAACCCGGTAATCGACCAACTCCAGCAGTCCAAGGGCGGGCTGCTGTCGGTGGGTATCGTGATTGCCCTGTGGACCGCGTCGGCGGGCGTGCGCCTGATGATGAGCGCCATGAACGCCGCCTACGACGTGCCCGAAGGGCGACCGGTATGGAAGCGCATACCCCTTTCCATCATCTACACCGTAGGCTTGGCCGGCATGCTACTGGTAGCGGCGGCGCTGATGGTGCTGGGGCCGCAAGTGATGGAGTGGATTGCCTCACAGGTAGGCATGCAGGAGTTCATCGTAACGCTGTGGACCATCCTGCGCTGGCCGGCGATCATCATCCTGATGATGGTGGCCGTTGCGGTGATCTACTACGTGATGCCCGACGTTAAGCAGAAGTTTCGCTTCATCACACCCGGCTCGGTGCTGGCGGTGGTGGTGTGGATCGTGGCCTCGCTGGGCTTTGCCTACTACGTGAAAACCTTTGCCGACTACAACGCCATGTACGGCAGCATTGGTGCAATCATCGTGCTGTTGCTGTATTTCTATATCTCGGCTGCCGTATTGCTGCTGGGCGCCGAAATGAATGCGGTGATCGAGCACATGTCAGCCGAAGGCAAGAACCCGGGCGAAAAAGATTTCAACGGCGAAAAGCCCAAGGAAACCTTGACGGTGCTGGGCCACGAGCACCCCAACCCGAATGCGTCCAATACTGTCGAGCCGAACACCAGATGATCCGCGACATTCTTAAAATGGGTGATGAACGCCTGCTACGCATCGCCCCGCCCGTGCCCGAGCACCTGTTCGGCACGGCCGAACTGCAGCAACTGATCGACGACATGTTCGAAACCATGCGCCATGTGGGCGGGGTCGGCCTGGCCGCGCCGCAGATTGGCGTCGACCTGCAGTTGGTGATCTTCGGCTTCGAGCGCAGCGAACGTTACCCCGATGCCGAAGCGGTGCCGCAGACCATTTTGCTCAACCCGGTCATCACACCGACCTCCACCGAGGTCGAGGACGGCTGGGAAGGCTGCCTGTCGGTGCCTGGCCTGCGTGGCGTGGTGCCGCGCTTCAAGCACATCTGCTACGAAGGGGTCGACCCCCAGGGCAACCCGATCAACCGCTTTGCCGACGGCTTCCATGCACGGGTGGTGCAGCACGAGTGCGATCACCTGATCGGCCGTTTGTACCCATCGCGCATTCAGGACTTCGCCAAGTTCGGTTACACCGAGGTGCTGTTCCCGGGGCTCGACGTCAGCGACGACTAAGCCCGCTCCAGCGCTACCAGGCGTTTGCTGCGCTGGTAGCGCAGCAGGCGGCTTGCCAGGCTTTCGGGCAGTTGCCCGGCCATGTGGAAACCCAGGCGCTGATAGAAGGGCGCCAGGTCCGGGTGGCAGAACAGCCAGGTTGGGCCATTGGCCTGCTCCAGCGCCGCGTCGATCAAGCGTCCGGCCACCCCCTTGTTGCGCTGTTGCGGGTCGACGAACAACCCGGTCAGCCAATAACCATCGCCTACGGGGCTCAGGCTCAAGCCTGCAATGATGCCCGGCGCCCTCGCCACCCACAGCTGCGCATCGCTCGCAGCACGCATGCGCGAGCCGTGCTGACGGTAAAAATGGTCCAGTAGCCGGCGTTCTGTGTCCGAAAGCGTCGAGCAGTGAAGATATGTTAATGAAATGGCGAGTCCTGCCCTGAAAGCTGGCCAGAGGCTCTGGCTGGATGTTTTGAGGCTAATTTGACGCAGATTGTTGCAAATCCGGCAAGGGTGAATATCCGACTACGGGGTTCAACTACTGCCATGCGGGAGTAAACTTTTACACATCCCCCCTGGCAGTACGAAGCGGGATCGGTACTTCGTGCCATCTTCACCGTAGATGGCAACTTCTCCGTGCCGTTCACGGCAATAGAAGTCAATCGATCAGCTTGAATGCTTAAAAGGCAAACCCACATGAAACCATTACTGATTCTTGCATTGGTCGGTATGTCCTCGTTCGCCCTCGCCGATGAGGCCACCCCCGTCTCCAGTCAGCCTGTGGCCCAGCAGTATGACTATTCCATGAACCTGGACATCAAACGGGTGATCAACTTGTCGACCATCCCCAATGTCTGCGAAGTGGTACCTGCCACCATGACCTATGAAGACCACCAAGGCCAGGTGCATACCATTCAGTACCGGGCCATGGGTGAGGGTTGTCAGCAAGGTTGAAGCTGAAGCGATCCCTGTAGGAGCGGCTTTAGCCGCGAACACCGGCGCAGCCGGTGCCATCCACCATCGGTAGATGGATCGCGGGGAAGCCCGCTCCTACAGGCTATAAAGCCACTGCTCGAGAGAATAATTTCCAAGGCCTGTCGATTCCTCCGTTCTCCATTCGACCATAGGTGAAAGCACCACCGTGCCCCCATGACCTGTCGGAGGAACCCCCGATGAGCACCGTAGCCGAAACCGAGATCCGCCAACTGATCGAGCGCTGGATGCAGGCCGTGCGCGATCGCGACATCCCCAACATCACCGCCCCCTATGCCGATGACATTGTCGCCTTCGATGCCATCCAGGCCCTGCAATTCAAGGGCAAGGCTGCCTACACCGCGCACTGGGAAATGTGCATGGGCATGTGCACCGGCCCCATGGTCTTCGAACTGGCCGAACTCACCGTACACGCCGCTGGCGACCTGGCCCTGGCCCACTGGCTGAACCGCTGCGGCCCGGGCGATGACGAAAGCCAGTGCGGCTTCATGCGTGCCACCGTGGGCTATCGTCGTCAGAATGGCCAGTGGCAGGTGATCCATGAGCACTGGTCGGCGCCGTTCGACATGGAAACCCAGAAAGCCCTGTTCGATCTCAAGCCCTGAGCCGTTATCGCCAAACGCACTTTGCCAATGCCCTGGAGGCGACCATGAAATACCTGTGCCTGGTCTATTGTGACGAGGGGCTGCTGCACAGCCTGCCCGACAGCCCGGAAGACGCCGAATGCATGGCGTATGCCGAAGCCATCCAGGGCTCCGGGCGAATGCTGGCGGCCGAGGCGCTCAAGCCTGTGCAGACCGCCACCACGGTACGGGTGCGCAACGGGCACATGAGCCTGACCGACGGCCCGTTCGCCGAAACCAAAGAGCAACTGGCGGGTTTTTACCTGGTCGAGGCCCGCGACTTGAACGAGGCGCTGAACATCGCCAAGGGTATTCCTGCCGCACGGGTCGGTAGCGTCGAGGTAAGGCCCGTGCGCCAACTGCAACCCTGACAGCCAAGGAGCACAACAACAATGAGCCTTGCCCAACCTGCACCTGCCCAACATGAGTTGTCCATCAGCCGCTTGATCGACGCACCCCCGGCCAAGGTGTTCCGCGCCTGGACCGAACCCCAGTGGCTGATGCAGTGGTGGGGGCCGCACGGCATGACCACACCGGAGTGCGAGATGCAGTTGTGGGCCGGCGGCCTGTTCCGCACCCTGATGCGCGCGCCGGATGGCAGCGAGTACCCGAACCAGGGTGTGTTTCTGGAAATTGCCGCACCACGGCGGCTGGTGTTCACCGATGCCTTCGGCCCCGGCTGGGTGCCCTCGAACAAGGCCTTCATGACCGCCGTGATCAGCTTTGACGAGGAGCAAGGCAAAACCCGCTACACCGCCCGCGCCTGGCACTGGAATGCCGCCGACTGCCGGGCCCATGAGGAAATGGGCTTTCACCAGGGCTGGGGAGAAAGCCTGGACCGCCTGGTGGAGGTGGTGACCCAGCGGATGCCCGACTGATGGCGGCACTGGCGCAAGTGCGTACCGAAGTCGAGGCGGTGTACCGGCGGGAGTCGCGGCGCATTTTGGCAACGTTGATCCGCTTGCTGGGTGATTTCGACCTGGCCGAGGAGGCCATGCATGATGCCTTCTTCATCGCTGTCGAGCGTTGGCAGCGCGACGGCATACCCGAAAACCCAAGGGCGTGGCTGGTTTCCACCGGGCGCTTCAAGGCCATTGATGCGCTGCGCCGACGCGCCCGTTTCGACCGCTCCCAGGCCGACCTGAGCATGCTGCTCGACGCCCAGGCACAGGACCCCAGCGAAGAAGAGTTGCTGGCCGATGACCGCCTGCGCCTGATCTTCACCTGCTGCCACCCGGCATTGTCCGCCGATGCCCAGGTACCGCTGACCCTGCGCGAAGTCTGCGACCTGACCACTGAACAGATTGCCCACGCCTTCCTGCAAAGCCCGGCCACCATCGCCCAGCGCATTGTCCGCGCCAAGGCCAAGATTCGCGATGCAGGCATCCCGTACCAGGTACCGGAATTGAACGAACTGCCCGAACGGCTGGAGAGCGTTTTGCGGGTTATCTACCTGGTGTTCAACGAAGGCTATTCGGCGTCATCGGGCGAGGCGCTGCTGCAGCAGGACCTAAGCGATGAAGCGATCCGCCTGGCGCGGTTGCTGGTGCAGTTACTGCCCGACCCGGAGGCGGTTGGCCTGCTGGCCTTGATGCTGCTGCAGGCGTCCCGGCAGCAGGCGCGAACCGATGCCCAGGGCAACCTGGTGGTGTTGGAGCAGCAAGACCGCAGCCTGTGGGACCGGCAACGCATTGAGGAAGGCTGCGAGCTGGTGCGCCAGGCGCTGCAAAGCCGGGCGTTCGGCGCCTATACGGTGCAGGCGGCGATTGCCGCGGTGCATGCCGAAGCATCGACGGCAGCGGAGACGGACTGGGCGGAGATTGTCGGGCTTTATGACGTGTTGCAGCGGCATTGGCCTTCAGCCGTGGTGGAGCTGAACCGGGCGGTGGCAGTGGCCAAGAGGGATGGACCGGAGGTTGGCTTGCAGGTGGTCGAGGGGATTATGGCGCGAGGGGAGCTGCTGGACTATCACCTGGCGCATGTGGCTCGGGCGGAGTTGCACTATCAACTGGGGCAGGTCGAGGAGGCCCGTGCGGCTTGGCGGCAGGCGCTGGCGCTGACCCGGCAGGAGCCGGAGCGCAGGCACATTGAGCGGCGGCTTCAGGCCATTGAATGATGTTTTCTGTGCCGGCCTCTTCGTGGGCACGCCCGCGAAGAGGCCGGTACTGGCTATATCGATCTTCAGCTAGCCACAAAATTCGGCGGCGACACCAGCTCGACGGTCTGCTGCTTGCGCGGTGCCAGGATCTCGGCCTCACCCTCGACCACCAGCTCATCGTTTTGGTTGTACACATTGGTGGCGATACGCACCTTGAACTTCGGCAGCTTCTCGAGGATTTCCAGGCGCACGGTCAGGGTATCGCCAATTTTCACCGGCTTCTGGAAGCTCATTTGCTGGCCCAGGTAGATGGTGCCAGGGCCTGGCAGGGTGCAGGCCACTGCTGCACTGATCAGCGCGCCGCTGAACATGCCGTGTGCAATACGTTCGCGGAACATGCTCTTGGCGGCGAACTCGGCATCCAGGTGAACCGGGTTGTGGTCACCGGACATCGCGGCGAACAGCTGGATGTCGCGTTCTTCAACGGACTTCTTGTACTCGGCCTTCTGGCCGACTTCGAGGGCTTCGTAAGGCGTGTTGGTGACCTGGGACATCGGTGCTTCCTTAAGCGTTAGGCGAGGGTGGCTATCATTCACTGCGCACGGGGCGGCCAAGGGCCAGCGCCTGTTCAAGCCAGCCGAGGATATCGGCGGTGACCTCGTCACGGTTGGTTTCGTTGAGTACTTCATGCCGCGCTTGAGGATAGACGCGCAGCTGTACATGTCGATTGCCGGTCGCGCGCAGGGCGTCGGCCAGATGGGTGAGACGCTTGCCGGCACTGACCGGATCACATTCACCACCGATCACCAGCATGGGTAGGTTCGGATCGATCTGCGCGAGGTTACTCGGCTGGCTGATCTGCGCCAAGCCTTGTAACAGGTCGAGCCACAGCTGGTTGCTGCAACGAAAGCCGCACAACGGGTCGTTGACGTACAGGTCGACTTCGGCCGGGTCGCGGCTGAGCCAGTCGAATGCGGTGCGGTTGGGCTTGAAAGCCTTGTTGAACGAGCCGAACGACAACCACTCGATCAATGCACTTTTGCCCAACGGCCCCTGACGCCAGGCTTCCAGCCGGGCAATCTGCCGGGCCACCCGGTAAAGCGTTGCCGGCTGGTAGTTGGAGCCACTCAGGATAGCCCCGTGCAGGCTGGCACTGTGGTGCAGCAGGTAGGCCTGGGCGATGTAGCTGCCCATGCTGTGGCCGAACAGGAACAGCGGCGTGCACGGGTATTGCTGACCGATGTGCTGGGCCACCCGGCCGAGGTCGTTGACCACGGCATTCCAGCCATGATGGCGGGCGAACAGGCCGAGGCTGCCCTGCTCGGCAGTGCGCCCGTGGCCGCGCTGGTCGGCCGCGAACAGGGCAAAGCCCGCCTCGCTCAGGGCCTGCCCAAGGCGTTGGTAGCGCCCGGCATGCTCGGCCATGCCATGGGCCAGCAGCACCACGGCTTTCACCGGTTTGGCCGGCAGCCATTGGTGCACGTACAGGCTGCAGTGCTCGCTGGCGGGTAGCCAGAAGGCGTCGTTAGGCATGGCGGGTCCTTGTGCGCACAGGTACCCGAACAGTGTATGCACAACCGGCCGGATTGCAGGAAGGGCACAAATAAGATTCACAATGTTAATGGCGGCACTTGGCGTATATGCCACCTTGGACTTACCTGTTAACGTCGGATCAACGCCTTTTCGCCGGCTGGCGATCAGGTAATGGACTAAAGGACGCAGTGCAGGTCCAGGCAGAGGAACAATAATAAATGCAAGCCGACTTCTGGAATGACAAGCGCCCGGCGGGCGTGCCTTCCACCATCGACATCAATGCCTACGCCTCGGTCGTCGAGGTGTTCGAGCGCTCCTGCAAGCGCTTTGCCGACCGCCCGGCGTTCAGCAACCTGGGCGTGACCCTGACCTACGCCGAGCTGGAGCGCCATTCAGCCGCCTTCGCCGGCTGGTTGCAGCAGCACACCGACCTCAAACCGGGCGACCGCATCGCGGTGCAGATGCCCAACGTGCTGCAATACCCCATCGCCGTCTTCGGCGCCATGCGCGCCGGCCTGATCGTGGTCAACACCAACCCGCTGTACACCGAGCGCGAAATGCGCCACCAGTTCAAGGACAGCGGCGCGCGCGCACTGGTGTACCTGAACATGTTCGGCAAGCGTGTGCAGGAGGTGTTGCCCGATACCGGCATCGAATACCTGATCGAGGCGAAGATGGGCGACCTGCTGCCCACCGCCAAAGGCTGGCTGATCAACACGGTGGTCGACAAAGTGAAGAAGATGGTGCCGGCCTATCACTTGCCCCAGGCGGTATCGTTCAAACAGGCGCTGCGCCAAGGGCGCGAGCTGTCGCACAAACCGGTGCCGCTGAGCCTGGACGACATCGCCGTGCTGCAATACACCGGCGGTACCACTGGCCTTGCCAAAGGCGCGATGCTCACCCACGGCAACCTGGTGGCCAACATGCTGCAGGTGCTGGCCTGCTTCTCGCAGCATGGCCCCGACGGGCAGAAGCTGCTCAAGGACGGGCAGGAGGTGATGATCGCGCCGCTGCCGCTCTACCACATCTATGCCTTTACCGCGAACTGCATGTGCATGATGGTCACCGGTAACCACAACGTGCTGATCACCAACCCACGGGACATCCCGGGCTTCATCAAGGAGCTGGGCAAGTGGCGTTTCTCCGCGCTGCTGGGGCTGAATACCCTGTTTGTTGCGCTGATGGATCACCCGGGCTTCCGTCAGCTGGACTTCTCGGCGCTGAAGGTCACCAACTCCGGCGGCACGGCGCTGGTCAAGGCCACTGCCGAGCGCTGGGAAGCGCTTACGGGGTGTCGCATCGTCGAGGGCTACGGCCTGACCGAAACCTCGCCGGTGGCCAGCACCAACCCCTATGGCAAGCTTGCCCGACTGGGTACGGTGGGCATCCCGGTGGCGGGTACCGCGTTCAAGGTGATCGACGATGACGGCAACGAGATGCCGCTGGGCGAGCGGGGCGAGTTGTGCATCAAGGGCCCGCAGGTGATGAAGGGCTACTGGCAGCAGCCCGAGGCCACGGCCCAGGCCCTGGATGCGGACGGCTGGTTCAAGACCGGCGATATTGCGGTGATCGACCCGGACGGTTTCACTCGCATCGTCGACCGCAAGAAAGACATGATCATCGTCTCGGGCTTCAATGTTTACCCCAACGAGATCGAGGATGTGGTGATGGGCCACCCCAAGGTCGCCAACTGTGCAGCCATCGGTGTGCCGGACGAGCGTTCCGGCGAGGCGGTGAAGCTGTTCGTAGTGCCGCGTGAGGGGGGGCTGAGCGTGGATGAGCTCAAGGCCTACTGCAAGGCCAACTTTACCGGCTACAAGGTGCCCAAGCACATTGTGCTGCGCGAGTCGTTGCCGATGACGCCTGTGGGCAAGATCTTGCGGCGGGAACTGCGGGATATCGCTTGATGGGTATGGCTTTGGCTTAGTGGTGTTGTTGAGATCGAGCGCCGCGCGGGCGGCGCTCGATCTGCGAAACCTTACAAAACTCAAGCCATCCGCGACATTTTGGTTAAAAACTCTAAAAATGACTTGTATTGTTCATTGAGTCATTTTTGTGACTGCAAGGCCTATTTTGGCCTCTAGGCGACCCCAGGCAAAGCTGTTACTCTCGGCCCGCTTTCAGACGATCCGGTTTGCAACGAACCGCCGTCTCATATCAATAATAAGCGCATCGACGCGCCAATCGAACTTCGCTGTTGCTGAAGGAGTGGGCTTCCATGATCGAACATTTTTGGAAGGATAAGTACCCAGCCGGGATTACGGCGGAAATCAATCCTGACGAATTCCCCAATATCCAGGCAGTACTCAAGCAATCCTGCCAACGCTTTGCCGACAAACCGGCCTTTAGCAACCTGGGCAAGACTATCACTTATGGCGAGTTGTATGCGCTGTCGGGGGCGTTTGCGGCCTGGCTGCAGCAGCATACCGACCTCAAGCCGGGTGACCGCATTGCCGTGCAACTGCCCAATGTCCTGCAATACCCGGTCGCGGTATTCGGTGCCATGCGTGCCGGGCTGATCGTGGTCAACACCAACCCGCTGTACACCGTGCGGGAGATGGAACACCAGTTCAACGACTCCGGCGCCAAGGCCCTGGTGTGTCTGGCCAACATGGCCCACCTGGCTGAAAAGGTGGTGCCCAAGACCCAGGTCAAGCACGTTATCGTCACCGAAGTGGCCGACCTGCTGCCGCCGCTCAAGCGCTTGCTGATCAACAGCGTGATCAAGTACGTGAAGAAGATGGTACCGGCCTACAACCTGCCGCGTGCCATACGCTTCAACGACGCGTTGGCATTGGGCAAGGGCCAGCCGGTAACCGAGGCCAACCCGCAGGCCAACGACGTGGCGGTGCTGCAGTACACCGGCGGCACCACGGGCGTGGCGAAGGGGGCAATGCTCACCCACCGCAACCTGGTGGCCAACATGCTGCAGTGCCGGGCGCTGATGGGCTCCAACCTGCACGAAGGCTGCGAAATCCTTATCACGCCGCTGCCGCTGTACCACATCTATGCCTTTACCTTCCATTGCATGGCGATGATGCTGATCGGCAACCACAACGTGCTGATCAGCAACCCGCGTGACCTGCCGGCCATGGTCAAGGAACTGGGCAAGTGGAAGTTCAGCGGCTTTGTCGGCCTCAACACCTTGTTCGTTGCCCTGTGCAACAACGAGGCGTTCCGCGCCCTGGACTTTTCGGCGCTGAAAATCACCCTGTCTGGCGGCATGGCTTTGCAACTGAGCGTGGCCGAACGCTGGAAGGCCGTTACCGGCTGCGCCATCTGCGAAGGTTACGGCATGACCGAAACCAGCCCGGTGGCGGCAGTGAACCCGGCAGAGGCCAACCAGGTGGGTACCATCGGTATTCCGGTGCCTTCGACCCTGTGCAAGATCATCGACGACGCCGGCAACGAGCTGCCGTTGGGCGAAGTGGGCGAGCTGTGCGTCAAGGGCCCGCAGGTGATGAAGGGCTACTGGCAGCGCGAAGACGCCACCGCCGAAATTCTGGACAGCGAAGGCTGGCTGAAGACCGGTGACATCGCCCTGATCCAGGCGGACGGCTACATGCGCATCGTCGACCGCAAGAAGGACATGATCCTGGTCTCGGGCTTCAACGTGTACCCCAACGAGTTGGAAGATGTGCTGGCGGCCTTGCCGGGTGTGTTGCAGTGCGCGGCCATTGGTGTGCCGGACGAGAAGTCGGGTGAGGTGATCAAGGTGTTCATCGTGGTCAAGCCGGGCATGACCCTGACCAAGGAGCAGGTGATGGAGCACATGCGTGCCAACGTTACCGGCTACAAGGTGCCGCGCATGATCGAATTCCGTGATTCGTTGCCAACTACCAACGTGGGCAAGATCCTGCGTCGCGAGTTGCGTGATGAAGAGCTGAAGAAGCAGGGCCTGAAGAAGATCGCCTGACCTTCTGAATCTATGCTGGCCTTACTGGCCTCTTCGCGGGTTTACCCGCGAAGAGGCCAGTGAAATCAGCGCAGCTTTTCAAGCATCTGGTAGTACCACATCCCCGCCGCCAGCAGCGGGTTCCCCAGCAAGTCCCCCATCGGCACCCGCACATGCTTGCATTGCGCGAAGGTGTCGAACTTCTCCAGCGTCCCGGTCAATGCCTCGGCCATGATCTCGCCCATGATGTGGCTGGTGGCAATGCCATGCCCCGAGTAACCCTGGCAATACCATACGTTGTCCGACAGCTTGCCCAACTGCGGAATGCGGTTGACCACGATGCCCATGGCACAGCTCCATTGGAACTCGATCGGCACGCCCTTGAGCGCCGGGAAGGTGCGTTCGATGCACGGGCGCAGCTCGCCTTCGATGTCGCGTGAGTCCTTGCCCGAGTAATTGGCGCCGCCACCAAACAGCAGGCGTTTGTCGGCGGTCAGGCGGTAGTAGTCGAGCACGAAGCGACAGTCGTATACCGCCAGGTCCTGCGGGTTGATCTGCTCGGCCAGCTCACCCAGCGGCGCGGTGGTGACGATGCCGCCCATGGCCGGGAAGATCTTGCCCTTGAGCTGGCGCTTTTCCAGCTTGTGATACACATCGCCGGCCAGCATTACCTGGCGCGCTTCGACCCGGCCATGGGCAGTGACCACTGCCGGGCGCGGGCCGTGAACGATGTCCAGCACCTCGGAGTTCTCGAAGATCAGTGCACCCAGGCTGTGGGCCGCACGGGCTTCACCCAGGCACAGGTTGAGCGGGTGCAGGTGCAGGTTGCGCAGGTTTTTCAGTGCGCCCAGGTACAGCGGGCTTTGCAGGTGCTCGGCCACTGCCGCACGGTCCAGCAATTGCACCTGCTCGCCCATGCCACGGCGGTGGGCCTCGGCCTCGAAGGCACGCAGTTCGTCCATGTGCGAAGGTTTCATTGCCGCATGCAGGTGGCCGCGCTTGAGGTCGCAGTCGATGCCATAGCGCGCCACGCGCTGCTCAATCACCTGATGACCACGCCAGCGCAAGTGCCAGATGAAGTCGTCGACTTCGGCACCCAGGTGGTTGCGCATCTGCGAGCGCATGGCCTCATCACCCGATAGGCTGCCGGTGACCTGGCCGCCATTGCGCCCGCTGGCGCCCCAGCCGATGCGGTTGGTTTCGACGATGGCCACTTTCAGGCCACGCTCGGCCAGCTCCACCGCAGTGGCCACGCCGGTAAAGCCGCCGCCGATGATGGCCACATCCACCTGCACCGTGCCCTTGAGTTGCGGGTACTCGGTGTGGTCGTTGAGGGAGGCGGTGTAATAGGACGGCGCACGCTGCGCCGGGCCTTTGTTCAATGCTGCGTTCATGGGTGTTCCTTGTTAGGTAGGGGCTCAGGCCTGGTGCAGGTACCAACGCCAGTCCTGCTCGCTGACTTCGGCCATGAACTGGCGGTACTCGGCACGCTTTACCTTCAGGTACACGCCAAGGAAGTCGTCGCCCAAGGCTTCGCGAGCCCAATGGGAATGCTGCAGGGCATCGAGGGCGGTCAGCCAGTCGGTGGGCAAGTGCTCGGTGGCCTGGGCATAGCCGTTGCCTTCCACCGGTGCGCCTGGGTCCAGCTGTTCGCGGATGCCGCGATGGCTGGCGGCGAGGATCGCTGCGGCAGCCAGGTAAGGGTTGGCGTCGGCGCCGCAAATGCGATGCTCTACATGCCGGCTGTTGGCCGGGCCGCCGGGCACGCGCAGGCTCACGGTGCGGTTGTCCACGCCCCAGGTCGGGGCCAGCGGCGCATAGCTGTTGGCCTGGAAGCGACGGAACGAGTTGGCATTGGGGCAAAACAGCAGCAGCGAGTCGCGCAGGTGGCGCAGCATGCCCGCCACGGCCTGGCGCAGCAGCGGGGTGCCGGCCTTGTCTTCGCTGGCGAACAGGTTGTTGCCCGCGCTGTCGGCCAGGCTCAGGTGCATGTGCATGCCGGTGCCGGCCAGGTTGGCAAACGGCTTGGCCATGAAGCAGGCCTGCATGCCGTGGGCATGGGCCACGCCCTTTACCAGGCGCTTGTAACGCACGGCCTGATCCATTGCCTGCAGGGCGTCGCCGTGTTCGAGGGTGATTTCCACCTGGCCGGGGGCGTACTCGGAAATCGCAGTGCGCGCCGGAATGCCCTGCGCCTTGCAGGCGGCGTACAGGTCGGCGAGGAAGGGTTCGATCTGTTCCAGCTCGCGCAGGCCATAGACCTGGGTGGTGCGTGGGCGGCCACCGTCATTGTCCAGCGCCGGTTGCGGGCGGCCCTGTGCATCGCGTTGCTGGTCGAGCAGGTAGAACTCCAGCTCGCAGGCCATTACGGGGTGGTAGCCGTCGGCTTTCAGGGCGTCGATGGTGCGCAGCAGCACATGGCGCGGGTCGGCGATGCTGGCTGGTAGGCCTTCGCTCGGATGCATGCTGACCTGCACGGCGGCGGTCGGCACCCGGCGCCAGGGCAGGCGCACCAGGCTGCCTTCGAGTGGGTAGGCGCGGCAGTCGATGTCGCCCACGTCCCACACCAGGCCCGAATTTTCCACGTCGTCACCGTTCAGGGTCAGGCCAAGGATGGTGCTGGGCAGCGGCCGGCCGGTTTGGTACACGGCCAGCAGTTCATCACGGTGCAGCAGCTTGCCGCGTGGTACGCCGTTGGCGTCGAGGATGAACAGCTCGAACAACTCGATATCGGGGTTGTCGGCCAGGAAACGGGTAGCCTGCTCTACAGGTGCAAAGTGCATGATGTATTCGCTCACAAGCGCACAGGACGTTCGCGCAAAACGCGCGGTCCAGTTGAGTCAAACGGCCAGACGATGGCCGGGTTTGGTCACAAAGGCGTGAGCGAGCAGTCCGGTGGGCGTGCGTGGCGGCAGTGCCACAAGGCCCAGAAGGCGAGGATGATGTGCACCAGCGGATTTTCCCCGGCACGGCTCCGTGCCTTCGGTAACGAAGGGCGGGACGACGGTGGGGCGATGGGCTGGACGGGAGTCATGCTTTTGATACTCACATGCGGCGTAAGGTTGATTAAAGCAGTGAATGGCAACCTTTACATATACCCTTGCTAAACTTTCAGCCGCTATACGATCCCTGTAGGAGCGGCCTTGTGCCGCGAAGGGCTGCGGCACAAGGCTGCTCTCCTACCATGACAGCAAAGTAGGCCCAAATCTGCGACAATCGCGCATCCTTCGAATGCCGATCATGAAAAAGCAGGGCCACCTGCATCATTAAAAAGCCCCATGACTGACCACGCCATCGACAAACTGCTGCAAAACCTCGACCACGCCATGATTGCAGACCGCCATCGTCTGCGCCGGCAACTGCACGAACTGCGCAAGCGCCCCGACGAGGCGAAGCTTTCGCAGTGGGTGGAAAAGGTCCAGGCCTCCTGCGCCCAGGTCACTGCACGTCAGCAAAGCGTGCCGACCGTGCGCTACGACGACAACCTGCCGATCGCCGCCAAGCGTGACGAAATCAAAAAGGCCCTGGCCGAAAACCAGGTGCTGGTGATCGCCGGTGAAACCGGTTCGGGCAAGACCACCCAGCTGCCGAAGATTTGCCTGGAACTGGGCCGTGGCAGCCATGGCCTGATCGCCCACACCCAGCCACGCCGGATCGCCGCGCGCAGCGTGGCGGCGCGGGTTGCCGAAGAACTGGGCACGCCGCTGGGCGGGCTGGTCGGCTACCAGGTACGTTTCGAAGACCAAAGCGATGCCAATACCCTGGTCAAACTGATGACCGATGGCATCCTGCTGGCCGAAACCCAGCACGACCGCTTTCTTGAGCGCTACGACACGATCATCGTCGACGAAGCCCACGAACGCAGCCTGAACATCGACTTCCTGCTTGGCTACCTGAAGACACTGCTGCATCGCCGGCCGGACCTGAAACTGATCATCACGTCGGCCACCATCGACCTGGAACGCTTTTCCAAACACTTCGATGGCGCGCCGATCATCGAGGTGTCCGGGCGCACATTCCCGGTGGAAACCTGGTACCGCCCGCTCACCAGCGAGCAGGATGAAGAAGGCAACCAGATCGAGGACGACCTCACCGTCGACCAGGCCATCCTCGCCACTCTGGATGAGCTGGCGCACCACGAACGCAGCGAAGGCAAAGGCCCGGGCGATGTGCTGATCTTCCTGCCCGGCGAGCGGGAAATCCGCGATGCCGCTGAAATCCTGCGCAAGGCGCAGTTGCGTCACACCGAGATCCTGCCGCTGTATGCACGCCTGTCGCCGGCCGAGCAACAGCGCATCTTCCAGCCGCACACCGGGCGCCGCGTGGTGCTGGCCACCAACGTGGCCGAAACCTCGCTCACCGTGCCGGGCATCCGCTACGTGATCGACACCGGCACCGCACGCATCAGCCGCTACAGCTACCGCGCCAAAGTGCAGCGCCTGCCCATCGAAGCGGTGTCCCAAGCCAGCGCCAACCAGCGTAAAGGCCGTTGCGGCCGGGTCGAGCCGGGCATTTGCGTACGTCTGTACAGCGAAGAGGACTTCAACAGCCGGCCGGCGTTTACCGACCCGGAGATTCTGCGCACCAACCTGGCGGCGGTGATCCTGCAGATGTTGCACCTGCGCCTGGGCGCGATCGATGCGTTCCCGTTCATCGAGCCGCCGGATGGCAAGGCCATCAGCGATGGTTTCAACCTGCTGCAGGAACTGTCGGCGGTCAACCGCGAAAACCAGTTGACGCCGATTGGCCGCCAACTGGCCCGCCTGCCCATCGACCCACGACTGGGCCGCATGCTACTCGAAGGCGCCCGATTGGGCAGCCTGCAGGAAGTGCTGATCGTTACCAGCGCACTGTCGGTGCAGGACCCACGCGAGCGCCCGCCAGAGCGTCAGCAGGCGGCTGATCAGGCCCATGCGCAATGGAAGGACGTGGACTCCGACTTCGCCGCGCTGGTCAACCTGTGGCGCGGTTTTGAAGAGCAGCGCCAGGCGCTGACGGCCAACCCGCTGCGCAACTGGTGCCGCAAGCATTTCCTGAACTACTTGCGCCTGCGCGAGTGGCGCGATGCCCACCGCCAGCTGGCGCTGATCTGCCGTGACCTGCAGTTGACGGTGAACAAAGAACCGTCCGACTACCAGAAGATGCACAAGGCCATCCTCAGTGGCCTGCTCAGCCAGATCGGCCAGAAGACCGAAGAGGGCGACTACCAGGGGGCGCGTCAACGGCGCTTCTGGGTGCACCCGTCTTCGGGCCTGGGGCGCAAGCGACCGCAGTGGGTCATGGCCGCCGAACTGGTCGAGACCACCAAGCTGTATGCGCGCATGGTCGCCAAGATCGAGCCGGACTGGATCGAGCCGCTGGCTGGCCACCTGGTCAAGAAAAACCACTTCGAACCGCACTGGGAGAAGAAGCGCGGTCAAGTGGTGGCCTATGAGCAGATCACCCTGTACGGCCTTATTCTGGTCGGCCGCCGCCCTGTGCACTTTGGCCCGATCGACCCGGTCACTTCGCGTGAGCTGTTCATACGCGAGGGCCTGGTGGGTGGCGAAATACAGTCGCGGGCCAAGTGCCTGGCGGCCAACAAACGCCTGCTCGAAGAACTCGACGAGCTGGAGGCCAAGGCCCGCCGGCGCGACATTCTGGCTGACGAAGAAACGCTGTACGCCTTCTACGAAGCGCGCCTGCCGGCGGAAATCCACCAGACCGCGACCTTCGACAGCTGGTACCGCATGGGCAGCCAGAAGGATGCCAACCTGCTGATCATGCGTGAGGAAGACGTGCTGGCCCGTGAGGCTAGCGAAGTCACTGCCGCGCAGTACCCTGACAGCATGCAGGTCGGCGAGCTGCGCCTGCCGCTGAGCTATCACTTCGAACCCGGCCACCCGCGTGACGGCGTGACCGTGCGGGTGCCGGCACCGTTGCTGCCAAGCCTGCCCGGCGAGCGCCTGGAATGGCTGGTGCCAGGCTTGCTGGAGGCCAAGTGCGTGGCGCTGATACGCAACCTGCCCAAGGCCTTGCGCAAGAACTTCGTGCCGGTGCCGGACTTCGTCAAGGCTTCGCTGGCGCGTATGACCTTCGGTCAGGGCGCACTGCCGCAGGCCTTGGGCCAGGAGCTGCTGCGCATGACCGGTGCGCGGGTGTCCGACGAAGCCTGGGACGAGTCGGTCCAGCTGGTCGAAGGCCACCTGCGCATGAACATCGAAGTGGTCGACGGCCAGGGCAAGTTCCTTGGCGAAGGCCGCGACCTGGCCGAGCTGACCGCGCGCTTTGCTGCCGCCAGCCAGGCTGCCCTGGCGGTGCCGCGCACTGAAAAGAGCGAGCAGCCGGTGCAGGCGAAGGCTTTCAGCGAAGTGAAGCAGACCGCCCAACAGAAGATTGCCGGCCTGTCGATGACCGTGTACCCGGCGTTGGTGGAAGAGGGCGGTAGCGTGCGCGAAGGGCGCTTCTCGACCCAGGCCGAAGCCGAGTTCCAGCACCGCCGTGCCCTGCAGCGCCTGTTGTTGCAGCAACTGGCCGAGCCGGCCAAGTACCTGCGCGGCAAGCTGCCGGGCCTGACCGAGCTTGGCCTGCTGTACCGTGAAATGGGCAGGGTCGAGGCACTGGTCGAGGACATCCTGCTGGCCAGCCTGGACAGCTGCATCCTTGAAGGCGAACAGCCGTTGCCGCGTGATGGTGCGGCCTTGGCCGGGCTGGCTGAGCGCAAGCGCGGCAGCTGGGCCGAGCATGCCGAGCGGTTGGCGCGCCAGACGCTGGAGGTGCTGAAACTGTGGCATGGGCTGCAGAAGCGCTTCAAGGGCAAGATCGACCTGAGCCAGGCGGTGGCGCTGAACGACATCAAGCAACAGCTGGGCAACCTTGTGTACCCGGGCTTTGTGCGTGAAACGCCCGGGGTTTGGTTCAAGGAGCTGCCGCGTTACCTCAAGGCGGTGGAATTGCGCCTGGAGAAGCTGGGTTCGCAGGTGCAGAAGGACCGGGTATGGAGCGGTGAGCTGGCCAACTTGTGGGCACAGTACAAGGCCCGTGCCGACAAGCATGCCCAGGAAGGCAAGCGCGATGAGCAACTGACGTTGTACCGCTGGTGGCTGGAGGAATACCGGGTGTCGCTGTTTGCCCAGCAGTTGGGCACCAAGGTGCCGATTTCCGACAAAAGATTGAGCAAACAGTGGAGCCAGGTGGAAGGCTAACCTGCCCAATTTGTGGCAAACTTCAGGGAGTTTGGGGCCGCGTTGCGGCCCTTCGCGGGTGAGCCCGCTCCCACAGGGGTAACGTACGCCCCTGATTTGGTACTAAAGTGCCACTAAATTCTCCTATTCCCAGCCAGCGCCCCGTGGCGATGGCCTTTGACCAGAGGAACGACCGTGCATAACGTCGTGATCAGCGGCACCGGCCTGTACACCCCGGCCCAGAGCATTTCCAACGAAGAACTGGTGGCTTCCTTCAACGCCTGGTCGCAGCAGTTCAACCAGGACAACGCCGCTGCCATCGAGCGCGGCGAAGTTGAAGCAGCGCCGCTGTCCGATGCGGCCTTTATCGAAAAGGCCTCGGGCATCAAGAGCCGCTTCGTGATGGACAAGGCCGGCATCCTCGACCCGCAGCGCATGAAACCACGCCTGCCCGAGCGTTCCAATGACGAGCCCTCGGTGCTCTGCGAAATGGCCGTGGCCGCTGCCCGCCAGGCCCTGGAGCGCGCCGGCCGCACGGCTGCCGATGTCGATGGCGTGATCGTCGCCTGCTCCAACCTGCAGCGCCCGTACCCGGCCATCGCCATCGAAGTGCAACAGGCGCTGGGCATCCAGGGCTTTGCCTTCGACATGAACGTGGCCTGCTCGTCGGCCACCTTCGGCATCCAGACCGCTGCCAACAGCGTGGCCCTGGGCCAGGCGCGCGCGGTGCTGATGGTCAACCCCGAGGTGTGCACCGGGCACCTGAACTTCCGTGACCGCGACAGCCATTTCATTTTCGGTGATGCCGCCACTGCGGTGTTGCTCGAGCGTGCCGACAAGGCCACCTCGGCGCACCAGTTCGACATCGTCAGCACCAAGCTGTGGACCGAGTTCTCCAACAACATCCGCAACAACTTCGGCTTCCTCAACCGGGCAGCGGAAGAGGGCGAGGGCGCCGCAGACAAGCTGTTCATCCAGGAAGGCCGCAAGGTGTTCCGTGAGGTGTGCCCGAAGGTGGCCGAGCTGATCGGTGAGCACCTGCAGGGAAATGGCCTGCAACCGAGCGATGTGAAGCGTTTCTGGCTGCACCAGGCCAACCTCAGCATGAACCACCTGATCGTCAAGAAGTTGCTGGGGCGTGAGGTGGCCGAGGAAGATGCACCGGTGATTCTGGACCGCTATGCCAATACCAGTTCGGCGGGGTCGGTGATTGCCTTCCACCTGTATCAGGATGACCTGGCCAAGGGTTCGTTGGGCGTATTGAGCTCGTTTGGTGCGGGGTATTCGATTGGTAGCGTGATTCTGCGCAAGCGCTGATCCTTAGTCAGCCTGTACCGGCCTCTTCGCGGGCTCGCCCGCGAAGAGGCCGGTGCATTTCTCACAGGCAAAAAAAGCGGGAAACGCCGGATGGGGTCGGCATTTCCCGCTTCAGGTGAAGCAGAAGAGGGTGTCGCTTAGAACTTGGCTTCCAGGTCCACCTGCAGCGTGTCTACATCCGCATCGCTGTTCGGCAGGTTGGAGTAGTCGGTCTTGGCCATCATGTAGGCCGCGCCCAGGGCGAAGTTCTTGTCGATTTCGTAGCCCACTTTGAACTTGTGGCCACGGGAACCGGTAAAGCCGTTACCGAAGTCGGAGTCGGTGAACAGGCTCACTACACCGTTACGCTGCACGTCGCGGTAGTTGTAGTCCAGGCTCCAGGCACCGATCTTGCTCTTCAAACCAGCCAGCCAGGCCTTGTCCTTGCCATCGGTGCTTTCGGTGTTCTTGACGAACTGGCCGTAAGCCGACAGTGGAATGGCGAAACCGGTGAAATCGACCTGACCGAAGCCTTCAACCAGGTTGAACTCGTCGGTGGTGTTGCCCAGCGAGCGCAGAGCAGCCGAGGCCTTGTCGTTGTCGTAGCCGTATACGCTGCCGCCAACGGTAACCTTGACGGTGTCAGCCGCGTTGAACTTGGTACCCAGCTGGGCCGCGTACAGCTGCGCGTCGTGCTTGAACTGCACGCCGTCGCCGTCGACGTTGTCCTTCAGGTTGTAGTGGCCGATGCTGCCGAACACTTCGGCCGGGCCGAGGTTGGTCTTGTAGGTAGCTGCCACGCCTTCCGGGTTGATGTCGCTGTCCCAGATGATGTCGCCCATGCTCACCCATGGCTGCATCATCTTGCCGCCAATCAGGTGCAGGTTGGGCACGGCAGTCGGGTGCCAGTCGAGGTAGGCCAGGTCGACCCACAGCGATTTCTTCTCGAAGTAGTTGTCCAGGCTCTGGTTGGTCGAACGGGCATCGGCGCTGCTGCCGGTGGCCACACGCACGCCGGCGTCAACCTGCGGGTTGATCTCGCTGTAGAAGCCGACACGGGCACGTACACGCTCACGGTCCTGGTTGCCGCTGCGGGAGATCGGGTTGTCGACGTTGACGTCTTCGTAACGCAGGCGCACATCACCCTTGATCTGGGTCTTGGCGGCCCATGCCACTTTCTGTTCGAAGTTGCTCATCCGTTCAGACTGAGCTTTCTGGTCGGCCCTTTCCTTGGTTTCTTTTGCCAGGTCGCCCTGCAGTTCGTTGTACTGCGCCTGATTGATCGAGCCGTTGGCGCGGAGCATTTCGAGCAGCTTGGCGTCGACAGCAGCACTGGCCGGGGCGCTCAGAGCCAGCATCATGCCGGTGAGGCTCACTCCGGTAAGTGTAGAAACAAGACGCATAAGGTTCTCCCTACTGAAAAAAATGGGGGAGGCTCAAGCGCCTGCCCCTGCGTTGGCATGTCTTCGGAAAGGGCCTGACTAGACAGGTTCTGAGGTTCCGGAAAACAGGCGCAAGTATTGCGGGGGCCAATGACAGATTAATGTCTAATTAGTGGCACTGAGGTTAAGTAATTGAGAATAAAAGGATCAGCCCGGCGTTCGTCATTTGAGTGCCGGGCCTTCCTTGGGGATACTGAAGGCCTTCTCACAGCGAGCCGAAACCGTGACCAGCCTGTACAGCCTTGCCAACTTGCATGATCTTCCGGCGGCCACCTGGGATGCCCTGGTGCCAGCGGGTCAGCCGTTCCTGCGCCATGCCTTTCTCAGTGCAATGGAAGACAGTGGCAGCGTCCAGCGAAACACTGGCTGGGCTGCCGAGCACTTGGTCCTGGAGCGTGAGGGGCAGGTGCGGGCGCTGATGCCGGCGTACCGCAAGTGGCACTCCTATGGCGAGTATGTGTTCGACCATGGCTGGGCCGATGCCTGTGAGCGGGCCGGCATTGCCTACTATCCCAAGCTGTTGGGAGCCGTGCCGTTCAGCCCTGTGAGCGGCCCACGCCTTTTTGCGGCCGATCCGGCTGACGGTTTGATGATGTTGCAGGCCCTGCCTGAGTATTTGGCCAAGGGTGGGCTATCCGGAGCGCACATCAATTTCACCGACTCGGCGCTGGACGAACAACTGGCAGCCCAGCCGGGCTGGATGGAGCGCTTGGGTTGCCAGTTCCATTGGCAAAATCGGGGGTATCGAGATTTCCAGGACTTTCTCGACAGCCTGAGTTCGCGCAAGCGCAAGCAGATGCGCAAGGAGCGTGAGCAGGTGGCGGGGCAGGGCATTGATTTTCGCTGGTACCGAGGCGATGAACTGGATGAAGCCCAGTGGGATTTCGTCTTCCTCTGTTACGCCAACACCTATGCCGTACGCCGCCGGGCGCCTTATCTGACTCGCGCGTTTTTCAGCCTGCTGGCCGAACGCATGCCCGAGGCTGTGCGGGTGGTAATGGCGCGTCAGGGGGGGCGCGATGTGGCGATGGCGCTGAGCCTGGTGGGGGGCGACAGCCTGTTTGGCCGTTACTGGGGCTGCCTGGATGAGTTCGACCGGCTGCATTTCGAAACGTGTTTCTATCAGGGGATGGACTTTGCCATTGCCGAGGGCTACCAGCGTTTCGATGCCGGGGCGCAGGGGGAGCACAAGCTGATACGCGGGTTCGAGCCGGTGTTGACGCGGTCGTGGCATTACCTGCTGCACCCCGGGTTGCGGCGGGCGGTGGAGGATTTTCTGGTGCAGGAGCGGGAAGGGGTGAGGGGGTATGCCGAGGAGGCGAGGGGGATGTTGCCTTATCGTCGGGACTGATCCATTTGTATTGCCTGTGCTGGTCTCTTCGCGGGTTCACCCGCGAAGAGACCAGCACAGGTTTCAGTCCACCCCGACAAACCCCCCGGTCTGGTGATGCCACAATCGGGCATACAACCCCTGCTGTTCCAGCAGCTCACTGTGGCTGCCACTCTCGACAATCCGTCCCTTGTCCAGCACCACCAGCCGGTCCATCCGCGCAATGGTGGACAACCGGTGGGCGATCGCGATCACCGTCTTGCCCTGCATCAGCGTTTCCAGGCTTTCCTGAATGGCTGCTTCCACCTCCGAGTCCAGCGCCGAAGTGGCTTCGTCCATGATCAGGATCGGCGCATTCTTCAATAGAACCCGAGCAATGGCGATGCGCTGGCGCTGGCCACCCGACAGTTTCACCCCACGTTCACCCACATGGGCATCGAAGCCGGTGCGCCCCTGTGCGTCTGACAGCTGCGGGATAAACTCGTCGGCGCGGGCGCGGCGCACGGCGTCGAGCAACTCCGCCTCACTGGCGCCGGGGCGGCCATACAGCAGGTTGTCGCGGATCGAGCGGTGCAGCAGCGACGTGTCCTGGGTGATCATGCCGATTTGTGCGCGCAGGCTGGCCTGGCTCACCTCGGCAATGTCCTGGCCATCGATAAGGATACGCCCGCCCTGCACGTCGTACAGCCGCAGCAGCAGGTTGACCAGGGTCGACTTGCCCGCGCCGGACGGGCCGATCAAACCGATTTTTTCGCCTGGGCGGATGTTCAGGTCGAGCCCTTCGATCACGTTGGCAGCCTTGCCGTAGTGGAAGTCCACGTCATCGAACCGCACCGCGCCACGGCTCACCTTCAGCGCCGGCGCATTGGGCTGGTCGGTGACGGTGACCGGCTGGGCAATGGTCTGCAGGCCGTCCTGGACCATGCCGATGTTCTCGAAAATGCCGTTGACCACCCACATGATCCAGCCCGACATGTTGACGATGCGGATCACCAGACCGGTGGCCAGGGCAATGGCGCCGACGGTAATCAGCGACTGGCTCCACAGCCACAGCGCCAGGCCCGTGGTGGTGACCACCAGCAGGCCGTTGAGGCTGGTGATGACCACGTCCATGCTGGTGACCACGCGCGCTGCCAGTTGGGTTTTTTCTGTCTGTTCGCTGATCGCTTCGCGCGCGTACTGCTGCTCGTAGTCGGTGTGGGCGAACAGCTTCAGGGTGGCGATGTTGGTGTAGCCATCGACGATACGCCCCATGAGCTTGGAACGGGCGTCGGAAGAGATCACTGAACGCTCCTTCACCCTTGGCACGAAGTAGAAGAGCGCGGCGATGTAGCCGACGATCCATACCAGCAGCGGCAGCATCAGGCGCCAGTCGGCCTCGGCGAACAGCACCAGCGAGGTAATGGCGTAGATCAGCACATGCCATAGCGCGTCCACCGCCTGCACGGCGGAGTCGCGCAGCGAGTTGCCGGTCTGCATGATGCGCTGGGCGATGCGCCCGGCAAAGTCGCTCTGGAAGAAGTTCAGGCTCTGCTTGAGCACGTAGGTGTGGTTTTGCCAGCGGATCAGGCTGGTCATGCCGGGGTTGATGGTCTGGTGCACCAGCAGGTCATGCAGGCCGAAGAACACCGGCCGCAACAGCAGGATCACCACCAGCATCCAGATCAGCTCGCCACTGTGTTCGCTGAAGAAGTTGGCATTGGGCGTGCCCTGGGCAAGGTCGATGATGCGGCTGAGGTAGCTGAACATGGCCACCTCGATCAGCGAGGCGAACAGGCCGACCACCAGCAGGGCAAGAAAACTGGGCCATACCTGGCGCAGGTAATACAGGTAGAACGGCCACACGGTGGTCGGCGGCGATTCACTGGGTGCTTCGCGGAAAATATCGATCAGTTGTTCGAAACGGCGGTACAGCATGGGTAACGACACTCCTGTTCCATCCTGCCCTCAGGCGGTTTCACGTCCCTGTGAAGCCTGCGGTCAGTCGATGCGTTTGGCCGACTTGATGTAGACCGGATCGGCCGGTACATCACGCATGCCTTTCTTGATGGTGGTCGGCGAGTTGACGATCTGGTCGACCACCTCCATGCCTTTGGTCACCTTGCCGAACACGGCATAGCCACGGTCACGCCCCGGGTTGAGGAAGTCGTTGTCGGCCACATTGATGAAGAACTGGCTGGTGGCCGAGTTCGGGTCCGAGGTGCGCGCCATCGACAGGGTGCCGCGGGTGTTCAGCAGGCCGTTGCTGGCTTCGTTCTTGATTGGGTCGTTGGTGTTTTTTTGCACCATCTGGTCAGTGAAACCACCGCCCTGGACCATGAACCCCGGGATCACACGGTGGAAAATGGTGTTGTTGTAGAAGCCGCTGTCAACGTACTGCAGGAAATTCTTGGTACTGACCGGCGCCTTCTCGGCGTTCAGCTCGATTTCGACCTGGCCGAAGCTGGTGTCCAGCAGAACGTGCGGGGTCTTGTCGGAGGCCATGACGCTGGTAGCGAAGGCGACCGAGCAGGCGGTGAGCAGGAGTTTTTTCAGCATGGGCTCAAAGATCCTTGAGAGGTGGAAGCGGCTGCGAGGAACTGCAGCAGGGTCTGGTTGAAGACCTCGGGTTGATCGAGGGGCGTAGCGTGCCGGGAATCGTCGACGACGACCAGCCTGGCGTTGGGCATCAGCGCGACATAGCGCTCTTTCAGTTGTATCGGGGTGTAATCGTGGTCGGCGGCAATGATCAGGGTAGGACAGTGGACCTGCCCGATGCGTTCCTGCACGCCCCAGTCGACGATGGCGTCGAAGCTCTTGAGGTAGGCGCGCTTGTCGTTACGCGCCCAGCGTTGGGCCATCTTCTGTCGCAGTTCGGCTTGATGAGGTTTGGGGAACAGGCGTTCAGCCAGGCCCTTGCCGACGGTTTCGACACTGAGCAGCCGCGCCAGGCCCCAGCGCTTTAGCCACCATATCCAGTCACTGCGGGTGCGGCGCTTGACCTCGGGGGCGCTGTTGACAATGCACAGGCTGCGCAGCCATTGCGGGTGGTCGACGGCAAACTGGAAGCCGACCATGCCGCCCATGGACAGGCCGACGAAGTGCACGGGGCCGGTGTGCAGGTGTTCGAGCAGGGCGAGCAGGTCGGCACTGAAGGTCGCGATCTGGTAGCCGTCGCGGGGTTTGTCGGAGCGGCCGTGGCCGCGAATGTCCATGAGGATCACCCGGTAGTGGCGGCTGAGCGCCGGCACCTGCAGCTCCCAGTCCTGGCAACTGGAGCCCAGACCGTGCAGCAGTACCAGTGGTTCGCCCTGGCCATATTCCTCGTAATGCAGTGTGCATCCTTCGTGTTCGAAATAGGCCATGGGCGCGGTCCTCTCAAGCTTGTGGGGGGGCTGCGAAGGGCACGTCCAGTGGCGCGGTGTCGAAGTTGCGCAGCAGGTCGATGAGAATCTGCGTGGCCGGGCCCAGGGTCTTCTCTTTGCTCGAATAAAGGTAGAACAGTGGATGGCGGCTGCCACCCTGATCCAGCGGCAACGGCTTGAGCACGCCTTCGCGCAGCTCACGCTCGATCATGTGCCGGGGCAGCCAGGCAAAGCCCAAGCCGCTGCTGACGAAGGTAGCGGCGGTGCCCAGGCTGCCGACGGTCCAGCGCTGCTCTGCACCCAGCCAGCCGACATCGCGCGGCTGAGCGCGGCCGGAGTCGCGGATTACCACCTGCAACTGGCTTTCCAGGTCCTGGAAGGTCAGCTCGCGGCCCAGGCGGTGCAGGCTGTGCTCAGGGTGGGCGACGGCGACGAACTCCACTGCACTCAGTTCGGCGCCCAGGTAGCCACCGATGCTGTAGCTGCTGATGGCCAGGTCGGCGATGCCTTCATGCATGACTTCTTCCACGCCAGACAGCACTTCTTCACGCAGGCGCACCCGGCAGCCACGGCTTTGCGGCATGAACGCTGCCAGGGCACGTACCAGGCGGGCGCTGGGGTAGGCGGCATCGACCACCAGGCGTACTTCGGCTTCCCAGCCTTGTTCCATGTGGTGGGCGAGGTCCTCGAGCTGGCTGGCCTGCTTCACCAGATGGCGCGAGCGGCGTAGTAGCACGTTGCCAGCGTCGGTAAGCACCGCCTTGCGGCCGTCGATACGCAGCAGTGGCACGCCCAGTTGCTCTTGCATGCGGGCCACGGTGTAGCTGACCGAGGACTGCGAGCGATGCAGTGCCTCGGCGGCCTGGGCAAACCCGCCGTGATCGACCACTGCTTGCAGGGTTCGCCACTGGTCAAGGGTTACGCGCGGCGCTTTCATCTTTCGCTCCTGTTGTCCTAAGCTGCCCTCTTTCAAGGAGAGCGGCCCATGAAGAAATGTTGTGCGGCAATACTGATGTGCCTGCCCCTAGGGGCCATGGCCTATCCCATCGATGTGGAGAAGGAACTGACCGGGGTAAAGCTTGACTACACCGCCTATGACACGGCCTACGACATTGGCGCCATTACCCTCAACAACTATGGGCAGGTACCGGCGGCCTGCAAGGTGACCTTCCGCAATGGCCCTGAAGCACCCAGAGTTCGCCGGGTGAATGTACCGGCCGGTAAAAGCGTCGATGTCACCGCCAAGTTCAACCGGCAGATCATCAAACTGCGTATCGCCTTGAGCTGTAGCGCGGAATGAACTGATTAATCGATTGATTGAACCCACTTTTTACGCTTTTTTATCGATAGGTCAAGCCTTAATCTCACCTCCATCGAATCTCAACCCTTTTTGCCGATGGAGGCACCCCATGTCCCGCGTACTGATCATCGAAAGCAGCGCCCGCCAGCAGGATTCCGTTTCCCGTCAGCTGACCCGTGATTTCATCCAGCAATGGCAGGCCGCTCACCCGGCCGATCAGATCACGGTGCGCGACCTGGCGGTGAACCCGGTGCCGCACCTGGATGCCAACCTGCTGGGTGGCTGGATGAAGCCCGAAGAGCAGCGCAGTGCCGCCGAACTGGAGGCCCTGGCCCGTTCCAACGAATTGACCGATGAAGTGCTGGCGGCTGATGTGCTGGTAATGGCCGCGCCGATGTACAACTTCACCATCCCCAGCACCCTCAAGGCCTGGCTGGATCATGTACTGCGCGCCGGCATCACCTTCAAGTACACCCCGACCGGCCCGCAGGGCCTGCTGACCGGCAAGCGCGTCATCGTACTGACTGCCCGTGGCGGCATTCACGCCGGTGCCAGCAGCGACCACCAGGAACCGTACCTGCGTCAGGTGATGGCCTTCATCGGTATTCACGATGTCGATTTCATCCATGCCGAAGGCCTGAACATGAGCGGCGAGTTCCATGAGAAGGGCGTCAACCAGGCCAAGGCCAAACTGGCGGCCGTGGCCTGAGGTTCAACGAATTCCCAACCCTGACACCTGTTTGTTGCTCCTTTGGGTGTACCTGCCCGGCCAATGGCCGGGCTTTTTTATGCCTGGGCTTCTGTGGGGGCCGGTTCAGCCCTTACATTCCTCATGGTTGAACTCATTTGCCGCAACCCGCTAAGGTCGCGGCCTTGATTCACGAGAGACAACCATGGGCTACCTGATAATCGTCGCGCTGATCCAGGCGTTTTCCTTCAGCCTGATCGGCGAGTACCTGGCCGGGCACGTCGACAGCTATTTTGCTGTGCTCGCACGGGTGGTGCTGGCAGGCCTGGTGTTCCTGCCATTGACCCGCTGGCGCCAGGTCGAGCCGCGCTTCATGCGCTCGATGCTGTTGATCGGCGCGCTGCAGTACGGCATCACCTACGTCTGCCTGTACCTAAGCTTCCGCGTGCTGACCGTGCCGGAAGTGCTGCTGTTCACCATCCTCACGCCACTGCATGTGACGCTGATCGAAGACGCCATGAACCGGCGTTTCAACCCGTGGGCGCTGCTGGCCGCGCTGGTTGCCGTGGGCGGTGCGGCGGTGATCCGCTTCGACAGCATCAGCGGCGAGTTCTTCATCGGCTTCCTGCTGCTGCAACTGGCCAACTTCACCTATGCCGCTGGCCAGGTGCTGTACCGCCACCTGGTCGCGCGCCACCCCAGCGACCTGCCACATTATGCGCGCTTTGGCTACTTCTACCTGGGCGCCTTGCTGGTGGTGTTGCCGGCCTTCCTGCTGTTCGGCAACGCCCAGCACCTGCCGAGCACCGATGTGCAATGGCTGGTGCTCCTGTTCCTGGGCCTGTGCCCGACGGCGCTGGGCCTGTACTGGTGGAACAAGGGCGCGTGCCTGGTGTCTGGCGGTACGTTGGCGGTGATGAACAACCTGCATGTACCGGTAGGGCTGCTGCTGAACCTGTTGATCTGGAACCAGCACGAGCCGCTGGGGCGGCTGTTCATCGGCGGCGGAATCATCCTGGCGTCGGTGTGGTTGAGCCGTCTGGGGGCGCGCGCGCAGTCTCCGCTGGTCGGCAAAGCCTGACATGCACACCATTTTCGTCATTGTTGCGCCGATCTTCGCTTTGATCCTGGTTGGCTACTTGTGCCGCAAGACCAACAAACTCGGCGACAAGGCCGCCGCCGAAATCAATAAGATGGTGGTCTGGCTGTGCCTGCCGGCGTTGCTGTTCAAGGTCACCGCCACCGCCACCTGGAGTGAGATCTGGCATCCTGGGTTCATCGTGGCCTTTGGTGCGGGTGCCTTGGCCATGTTCGTGGTCACGCTGGCGTGGCGGCTGTACAGCGGCCATGGCCTGGTGGCATCGAGCATCGACGGACTCAGTGCGGGCTATGCCAATACCGGCTATATCGGCATCCCCTTGTGTCTGTTGCTGTTCGGTCAGGCAGGCTTGCAGCCGGCCCTGATCTCGTCGTTGATCGTTGTGTGCCTGGTGTTCGCCATTTCGCTGACACTGATCGAGATCGGTTTGCAGGAAGAGCGGCATATTGGCCGCGCCATCGTGGTGGTGGGCAAGGCGCTGGCGAAGAACCCGCTGGTGATTTCGCCGCTGGCGGGTGCTGGCTGGGCCATGACCGGGTTGGGGCTGGCCGAGCCGGTGATGCACTTTCTCGACATGCTGGCGTTGGCTACCACGCCGTGCGCCTTGATATCGCTGGGCGCGTTCCTGGCGGAAAAGCGTACCGGCGCACAGGCCAGTCCGTGGCCGTTGGTGGGGTTGAAGCTGGTAGGGCAGCCGGCGCTGACCTGGGTGCTGGCGTACAAGGTGTTCAGCCTGCCGAGCATGTGGGCGGCTTCGGCGGTGCTGTTGGCGGCACTGCCGACAGGGACCGGGCCGTTCATGCTGGCGGAGTATTACAACCGCGAGGCGGGGCTGATATCGCGGACGATCCTGTTATCGACCGTGGCTTCGCTGGTGACCTTGACCGGGCTGTTGTATCTGCTGGGGTATGCGGGTAGCTGAAGGCCTCTTTGCGAGTAAACTCGCGCCTACAAACAATGCGTTTTCCTGTCGGTGCGGGGCCGCTCATCGGCCCTGACGTTATCGAGCATGCCATGGCGCAACCAGCTATGACGCGTTCGTTACTGAGCCCAAATCACGCCGGTGCCTACCCGATAATCATGAAAATGAATCGGGAGACCGGCGTGAAGCTAGAAACGCGAAGTATCGAATTTGTCCCACACGCTGAGCGTTATGGCACGCCTAAACGACTGTTCACCATCTGGTTCAGCTCCAACTTCCAGATAACCGCACTGATGGTCGGCACCCTCGGAGCCGCGTCGGGGCTAAGTTTTGGCTGGACATTGTTGGGCCTGCTGGTCGGCAACCTGATCGGCACCGTGTTCATGGCGGCGCACTCTGCCCAGGGCCCTCACCTTGGCGTGCCACAGATGATCCAGAGCCGGGCCCAATTCGGTGTTCACGGCGCGGCGATCCCGTTGCTGGTGATGGTCACGGCTGCCGTCTTGTTCCTCGCCGCAAGCGGCGTGCTGATGCGTGAAGCGCTGCAGGCGCTGATGCCCATGAGCGATGGCCAAGCCATTGTGGTGGTGGGCGTACTGACCTTTATCATTGGCTTTATCGGCTACGAACTCATCCACCGCCTGGGGGCTTGGATGAGCCTGCTGTCCACCCTGGTTTTTGCTGGCGCCCTGGTGCTGATCCTGCTGCACCAGGGCGGCCTCGAAAGCACAACGGCGGTGAGCACAGGCTTTTCGTTCGCCGCCTTCAACCTGATCGTTGCCCAGTCTGCCTCCTGGACGCTGGGCTATGGCCCCTATGTGGCCGACTACTCGCGGTACCTCCCGGCCAACGTCAACCCTCGCGCCACGTTCTGGGCTACCTATTGCGGTTGTGCGCTGGGCTCCTTCGCCATGATGGCATTGGGTGCGCTGGTGGCCGTGGAACTACCCGCCGCACTGGGGCATGACCCTGCAACGGCCATTGCCGCGTTGTTTGGCCCGTTGGCGCCGTTGGCGCTGGCAGTGATCGCACTGGGGGTGATCCAGTACAACGTCCTGTGCCTGTACAGCGCGTACATGTCGTCAGTCACGATCTTCGGTGCGTTCAAGACGATCGCTCACGTGACCTCAACTGCCAAAGCCATGGTAATGGCCTGCCTGACCGCAGCGGCAACGGTGATCGCCATCGCCACCCAGTACAACTTCGACACATTCTTTGCCGACATCCTGATCGGCCAGTTGTACCTGCTTATCCCTTGGAGCGCGATCAACCTGGTGGACTACTACTGGGTGTGCCGGGGTCACTATGATGTGGGAGCGCTGTATGACGCCAAGGGGCGCTACGGACGTTTCAATCGTCGAAGCCTGGCGGTGTACGCCGTGTCGATCATCGGCACCATCCCGTTCATGAAACTGTCGTTCTACACGGGTTTCGTGGCCGAATGGCTGGGTGTGGACATCAGTTGGGCCATGGGCTTGATCCTGGCCGGCGCGCTGTACTGCATGGTCCACGGGCGCGAAAGCAAGCCGCTTTCGACAACCCTGGAATGTGCGCCCTAGGGCTGCCTTGAAAAGCGAAAGGGCTGCAATGCAGCCCCTGTGATTCAAGCCTCGCTCATCGCTTCCAGGCGGCGCGGCGCCGATTCCGGCGTTGTGCGCCCCGCCAACCCGGCCCGCATGTCATTGCCACTTGGCTGCTGATAAAGGCCCAAGCCGAACTCCGGCAACACGGCCAGCAGATAGTCGAAAATATCCCCCTGGATGCGTTCGTAGTCTGCCCATACCGTGGTGGTGGTGAAGCAGTAGATCTCCAGCGGCACACCCTCGGCGGTGGTCTGCATCTGTCGCACCATGCAGGTCATGTTCGGGTGCACGTTGGGGTGGTTCTTAAGGTAGGCCAGGGCAAAGGCGCGGAAGGTGCCGATGTTGGTCAGTTTGCGGCGGTTGGCCGCCAGCTCCGCCACCGGCCCCAGGGCCTCGTTCCAGTTTTGCAGCTCCTGGCGCTTGCCGGCCAGGTAGTCGCCCAGCAGCTGCACCTGGCTCAGGCGCTGTTCCTCTTCGCGGGTGAGGAAGCGTACCCCAGCGGCATCAATGAACAAGCTGCGCTTGATCCGCCGGCCACCGGACTGCTGCATGCCGCGGTAGTTGCGGAACGACTCGCTCATCAGGCGCCAGGTGGGGATGGAGACGATGGTCTTGTCGAAGTTCTGTACCTTGACGGTGTGAAGGGTGATGTCCACCACATCGCCATCGGCACCCACCTGCGGCATTTCGATCCAGTCGCCCACATGCAGCATGTCGTTGCTGGTCAGCTGCACGCTGGCGACGAACGACAGCAGGGTGTCCTTGTACACCAACAGCAGCACCGCCGACATGGCACCCAGGCCAGACAGCAGCAACAGCGGCGAGCGGTCGATCAGGGTGGCGATGATGACGATGGCGGCGAAAATCCACAGCATCATCTTGGCCAACTGCACGTAGCCCTTGATCGAGCGGGTGCGGGCGTGTTCGGTGCGGGCGTAGATGTCGAGCAGGGCATCCAGCAGGCACGACAGCGCCAGGGTCATGAACAGCAGCGTGAAGGCCAGGGCGACATTGCCGAGGAAGTGCTGGGCGGTGTCGGACAGCTCTGGCACCAGCTTCAGGCCAAACTGCAGCACCAGCGACGGTGTGGTTTGTGCCAGGCGATGGAACACCTTGTTGTGGCGCAGGTCGTCCAACCACTTCAGCGCCGGTTGGCGTGCCAGCAGGCGGGCGCTGTGCAGTACCAGGAAGCGTGCCAGCCGGCCGATGACCAGGGAAATCAGCAGCAGCACCGCCAGGCCAATGGCCGCGTGCAGCATAGGGTGTTGGTCGAGGGTGCCCCACAGGTCGAGGGAGTCACGCCAGATTCGTTGGATATCCATGGGCTTGCGTACAGTCTTGTTGCGAAACGAAGTGCCATTAGAGCGCGGATGGCGGCAAAGTTGCCAAAAGAAATTCGGCTAAGCCGGCAGAAAACGTTACCCTATGCAACTGAATTTCCCGCACTTGCCCGAGGTTACCTCCGTGTTCTCCCAATTCGCCCTGCATGAACGCCTGCTTAAAGCCGTGGCCGAGCTTAAATTTGTCGAGCCAACCCCGGTGCAGGCCGCGGCCATCCCCCTGGCCCTGCAAGGGCGTGACCTGCGCGTGACCGCGCAGACCGGCAGCGGTAAAACGGCAGCCTTCGTGCTGCCGCTGCTGAACCGCCTGGTCGACCTGAAAGGTGGACGGGTAGAGATCCGCTCGCTGATCCTGCTGCCGACCCGCGAGCTGGCCCAGCAGACCCTCAAGCAAGTGCAGCTGTTCTCGCAGTTCACCTACATCAAGGCGGGCCTGGTCACCGGCGGTGAAGACTTCAAGGAACAGGCCGCCATGCTGCGCAAGGTGCCGGACGTGCTGATCGGCACCCCGGGCCGCCTGCTGGAGCAGCTCAATGCCGGTAACCTGGACCTGTCCCACGTGCAGGTGCTGATCCTCGACGAGGCCGACCGCATGCTCGACATGGGCTTCGCCGAAGACATGGAGCGCCTGTGCAAGGAGTGCGAGAACCGCGAGCAAACCCTGCTGTTCTCGGCCACCACCGGTGGCGCGGCCCTGCGCGATATCATCGGCAAGGTGCTGAAAGACCCTGAGCACTTGATGCTCAACAGCGTGTCGCAGCTGGCCGAAGGCACCCGCCAGCAAATCATCACCGCCGACCACGACCAGCACAAAGAAGCCATCGTGCAGTGGCTGCTGGCCAACGAAACCTTCGACAAGGCGATCATCTTCACCAACACCCGCGCCCTGGCCGACCGTATCTACGGCCACCTGGTGGCCAAGGACGTGAAGGCATTCGTGCTGCACGGCGAAAAGGACCAGAAGGACCGCAAGCTGGCCATCGAGCGCTTCAAGCAAGGCAGCTCCAAGGTGCTCGTGGCCACCGACGTCGCAGCCCGCGGCCTGGACATCGACGGCCTGGACCTGGTGATCAACTTCGACATGCCACGCAGCGGTGACGAGTACGTGCACCGTGTGGGCCGTACCGGCCGCGCCGGTGGCGAAGGCCTGGCAATCTCGCTGATCACCCACAATGACTGGAACCTGATGTCGAGCATCGAGCGCTACCTCAAGCAGCAGTTCGAGCGCCGGGTGATCAAGGAAGTGAAGGGTACTTACAGCGGGCCGAAGAAGGTCAAGGCGTCGGGCAAGGCTGTTGGGGCCAAGAAGAAGAAGGTAGACAAGAAGGGCGGCGATAAGAAAGCTGCCGCCAAGCGCAAGCCGACCGCCAAACCGAGGCCAAATGCACCGCTGGCCAGCGCTGATGGCCTGGCGCCACTGAAAAAGCGCAAGCCGGCTACTGAGTAACATTCAGTAGCGGTGTTGGCCTCTTCGCGGGCTTGCCCGCGAAGAGGCCAGCACAGGCGCCAACTACTCAGCCTTCTTCTCCGCCGTTTTCAACTCCTTGATCCGCTGGTCAATCAGCTGACACTTGTCGGGCAAGTCCTTGCTCGCCGTCTCCAGGTCCATCCCCTGAAGCTCGTCATTGATCTCCTTTGCCTTCTGCGGGTTCTGCTCGGTCAACTGGGGAACCAGCCCGGCCAACTCTTCACGTTTTTGCGTTGCTTCTTCCGGTGTGCAGGCCCAGGCGGGCAGGGCGCAGGTCAGGGCGATGGCGCAAGTAAGGGGCAGCAGCGGTTTCATCCTTTTTACCTCCAGCGGTGGTTATGCGCGGTGGAGGGCAAAAGGCGCGGGCAAGTTCAGCGATTGCGACCGATGGCGATAACGGTTAGTCATCCAGCGAGGTGGGGCACTCATATCGTGGCTCTCATTTAACTTTCCGGAACGTCACCACTCACTCTCCGGTCCCAACCTGTGTACCCCTTCCGTCCACAGCTGGAGCCCATCACCATGAGCATCCCCTACGACTGGGACCTGATCGAGCGCTTGTTGCACGAGGTGCAGAACGGCGCTGGTCACAGCTTTACCCCACGCCCCTATGCCGAGCAGCACGCCGCAGCGCTGGCTGCCAAAGGTGAGCCGGTGGGAGACCTGGACCTGCTTAAAACCCTGGCCTGTGAGTACGAGAAGCTGCTGTTCAAGCGTGGCTTCATCGCAAGCCGGCCTGAAGAAGAGGGCGGCAATGGCGAAAACTTTGTGTTGACCGAGCGCGGTTTGCGCCTGATGAGCCTGATCGATAGCAGCATCCCCGGCTTCGAGCACCCGCGTCAGGTGCTGGACGAGCAGGCGGATGCGCTGGATGAAGCCACCTTCGAACAGGTGTCAGCGAAGGCGCAGATTGCTTGAGGTCGTTTTGAGGCTGGCAAGGGTGGGCACGCAAACCCGATAATCGGTAACTTCTGAATACTGCCGAGCCCTTGCCCATGCCGACGATCATCCCAGAGGCCCGCCCATGAGCGCGGTCCGCAAGAACCCTGACGCCTTCGCTTTCCAGGTGATGCTGGGGCTGTGCCTGATCTGGGGTTGCCAGCAGGTGCTGATCAAAACCGCCGCCGTGGATATCGCCCCGGTGATGCAAGCGGCCCTGCGCAATGGTATCGCTGCCGTTCTGGTAGGCCTGATGTTGTGCTGGCGCGGTGGCTGGGAACAGGTCGGCAGTACATGGCGCGCCGGGGTGGTGGCGGGTGGGTTGTTCGGCCTTGAATTCCTGTTCATTGCCGAGGGGCTGAAGCTGACGTCGGCCGCGCACATGTCGGTGTTCCTCTATACCGCACCGGTGTTTACCGCGTTGGGCTTGCATTTCCGGTTACCCAGCGAGCGCCTGAGGCTGTTGCAGTGGCTGGGGATTTTGCTGGCATTTGGTGGCATTGCCATGGCGTTTGCCGGTGGCATGTCGTTCGAGGAGATGGATGGCCGCATGCTGCTGGGTGATGCCTTCGGTGTAATCGCCGGCCTGGCCTGGGGCGCGACCACGGTGGTGGTGCGCTGCTCACGGCTGTCGGAGGCGCCGGCGACCTTGACCCTGTTCTATCAGCTGGCGGTGGGTTTTGCCGGGCTGTTGCTGATCGCCTTGCTCAGTGGGCAGATCGGGGCCGTGTCGCTGACGCCATTGGCCATGGGCAGTGTGCTGTTCCAGGGGATTGTGGTGTCGTTCGTCAGCTACCTGACCTGGTTCTGGTTGCTGCGCAAGTACCTGGCATCAAACCTCGCTGTGTTTTCGTTCATCACCCCGCTGTTCGGGGTGACCTTTGGTGTACTGCTGCTGGATGAGCCGCTGAGCGTCAACTTTGTGATTGGCGCGTTGATGGTGCTGCTCGGGGTGATTCTGGTAAGTGCCGAGTCTTGGGTGAAGAAGCAGTTACGGCGGTATGTAGGTTAAAGGTTTGCCGGGCAGGCGCCGCCGGCCCGCTCGCTGCGTGCCAACCGCACCAGCCCCCCGGCCACCACCAACCCACCTGCCGCCGCCATCAGCGCCGGCTGCAGCCCGCCGCTGTACTGGATGCTGAGTGCTGCCAGCAGCGGGCCACTCAGCTGCCCCAGGGCAAAGCATGCGGTCAATAGCCCGGCATTGCGTTGCGTGGCATGGGGTGCCAGCTCTCGCGAGCGTTGCATCACCAGTTGCATGCAGGCCAGGAACGGCCCGCCACACAGCACCACGCCCAGCGCCAGTCCGATGCCCCCGCCCAACAGGCAGGCCAGCACGCCGACCCCTTGCAGCCACAGCGTGGCGGTCAGCCAGGTTGAGGTGCGGCCGCCACGGCGCAGGCTTACCAGCAGCACGCCCAAGGCCGCCGCCAGGCCAAACGCCGGCCAGAACAGGTCGGCCTGCCACTGCCCCCGGAACTGTTGGCTGGCCATTTGCGACAGGAAGGTGGCCGGCAGGATGTAACCCACGCCGTACAGCGCATACACCAGCCCCAGGCGGCCAATGCCCACGCTGCGGGTCGGGCCTTGGCGCACTGGCGACGGGGCTGGCGCCACTTGCAGGGCGCGTGGCAGCCATGGCCGCACGGCCAGCAACATCATCAGCGCAGCCAGGGCATAGATCAGCCACAGGGCTGCCGAGCCCAGCCCCAGCACATGCGACACCAAGGCCAGCAGCCCGGTCATGGCAATGCCCAGGCCTGGCCCGGCGAACACCAGGGCGCCTTGGCGCTGGCGGTTGTGTGCATTGGCCACTTGCTGGCTGAGGCTGGTGATCATCACCAGCACCCAGGCACTGGCCACGCCGGTACCAAAGCGCAGCAGCAGGTGGCTCCACAACCCATCAGCGGCCCATGAGGCCAGGGTCAGCAGCACGCACAGCCACAGCCCTCCCTGCAGGCGCAGTCGCACCTGGCCGGGTGAGCGGGTGAACATGGCATCTACCGCGCCAATGAAATAGCCCAGGTAGTTGGCTGCCGCGACCAGCCCGGCAACCGCCAGGTCGAACTGGCCTTCGGTGATCAGTTGCGGCAATTGTGGCGTGAGGGCGAAACGGCCGATGCCCATGGCCATCATCAGCGCCACGGCGCTGGCCAGCAGTTGGATAAGTGGCGACATGACAAGTCTCCTGCACGGATGTAAGCGATAGCCGGCAGGTTAGGGCGGTTCCTTTTTCAATAAAATTGAATAATGATGATCAAGTTGTTCTGTTTTGGAGAATGCCGTGGAATTCAGCCAGCTCCGTATCTTCCAGGCCGTTGCCGAGGAAGGCTCGGTCACCCGTGCCGCAGAGCGTCTGCATCGAGTGCCGTCAAACCTGTCGACGCGCCTGCGCCAACTGGAAGAGCAATTGGGCGTCGAGCTGTTCCTGCGTGAACGTCAGCGCCTGCAGCTATCGCCGGCGGGCAAGGTGCTGCTGGACTACGCACACCGCATGTCGGCCTTGCGCGATGAGGCGCTGGCTGCCGTGCGGGGCGGCCAACCGGCCGGGGATTTTGTGCTGGGGACCATGTACAGCACGGCGGCAACCCATTTGCCGGCGTTGCTGGCGCGCTATCACCAGGCCTACCCGGCGGTGAACCTGCAGGTGCGCGCTGCCCCTAGCGGCGAGTTGCTGGAAGGCTTGCTAAGCCACCGCCTGGATGCTGCCCTGGTGGATGGGCCGCTGAACCTGGCCGGGCTGGATGGTGTGCCGTTGTGTGACGAGCATCTGGTGCTGATCACCAGCCCGGAGCACCCGGCAGTGCATACCGCCAAGGATGTGGCAGGGAAGGCCGTGTTCACGTTCCGCCAGGGCTGCTCGTACCGCATGCGCCTGGAGGCCTGGTATGCCCATGCGCATACCCCTATGGGCCGGGTCATGGAGATCGAGTCTTACCAGAGCATGCTGGCCTGCGTGATTGCCGGCGCAGGCGTGGCGATGATGGCCCAGTCGATGCTCGACAGCTTGCCTGGGCGCGACCGGGTAAGGGTGCACCGTCTGCAAGCACCGTTCGATCAGGCGGTCACCTGGCTGATGTGGCGTCAGGGTATGCGCGGTGCCAATTTGCAGGCATGGATCGACCTGCAACAAAGCGAAACGATTAACCAGTCGTCGGAATGCGCCGTTACGGCTTGATCCGCGTCAAAATGGCCCTTATCTGTAAGATCAGAAGCATGCGTAATACAGGACATCGGGCTATGATCTGTATGAAACATCGCAGGATTGATTTGCCGTGAGGCTGACCCGTCAAGGGGGCATTATGAATAAACCACTGTCCAACTGGCTCCACGACCTGGCGGTTGCCTTGGGGCTGATTCCACCGCCCTTGCAGCCGGTGCCGATCCCGACTGATGAAGAGCAGCGCAAGCGTCAGCCGCGTCGTCGCTGACAAAAACAAAGGCCGCTGCACCTGAGTAGGTGCAGCGGCCTTTTTGTGTCTGCTGATTGTTTATTGCCTGTCAGGCCAGATTCACTGCACCGACGGGTTTACGGGACATCAGGCTAACCACCACAAAGCTCACCAGGCCAACAGCCAGGCTGTAGTAGATCGGCGTATTGGCCTCCAGCCCGTCCTTGAACATGAACAGCAGCGCGGTGGCAAAGCCCAGCGACATGCTGGCAATGGCGCCGGCGGTGGTCGCCCGCTTCCAGAAGATCGCCCCGATCAGCGGGATCAGCATGCCGCCGACCAGCAGGTTGTAGGCCAGGGTCAGTGCGTTGATCACGTCGTTCACCATCAGCGCGATACCCAGTACCACCAGGCCGGTGAGCAGGGTGAACAGGCGGCTGACGCCAAGGCTCGACTGCTTGCCGCCACGCAGCTTGGGCAGCAGGTCTTCGGTCACGGTAGTCGAGGCCGCCAGCAGGCCGGCACTGGCGGTGGACATCATGGCTGCCAGCGCTGCCGCCATCAGCAGGCCACGGATGCCATCGGGCAGGGTGGTCTTGATCATTTCGGCGAACGCATTGTTCGGGTTGGCCAGGTCGGGCATCAGCACATGTGCAGCCATGCCGATCGCGGCGCAGGCCAGGCCGTACAGCACGCAGTACACACCAGCGGTGGTACCGGCACGCTGGCAGACTTTCTCGTCACGAGCGGTGAACACCCGCTGCCAGATGTCCTGGCCGATGAGGATGCCGAAGAAGTAGATCAGGAAGTAGGTGATGATGGTGTCCCAGCCAATGGTGGTCAGCTGGAAGCTGGCCGCCGGCAGCTTGGCCACCAGGGTGTCCCAGCCACCGGCCTTGTACAGGCACACTGGCAGCAGGATGAACATCAGGCCGACGGTTTTGATCACGAACTGCACGATGTCGGTCAGGGTCAGCGACCACATGCCGCCAATGGTGGAGTACAGCACCACTACACCGCCGCCGAGCATCAGCGAGGCCCAGAATGGCAGGTCCAGCAGCACTTGCAGTACGGTGGCCATGGCCAGGGTGGAGGTCACGCCGATCATCAGCGCGTAAGCCAGCATGATCACGGCGCTGGCCTGGCGAGCGGTCGGGTTGTAGCGCTGCTCCAGCACCTGAGTCACGGTGAAGATGCGCAGGCGCAGCAACGGTTTGGCGAGGAACAGGTTGATGGCGATGATGCCCAGGCCCAAGGCTGCACATAGCCAGAAACCGGAAATGCCGTGGACGTAGCCCAGGCGTACGGTGCCAACGGTAGAAGCACCACCCAGCACGGTCGTGGCCATGGTGCCCATGTACAGGACAGGGCCGAGGTTGCGCCCGGCTACCAGGTAGTCTTCGTGGGTTTTCGCGCGCCGCATGCCATACCAGCCAAGCCCGAGCATGCCGGCGGTATAGATCATTACAACAATGATGTCCAAGGCCATTGGGGGTCTCCCGATTATCTTTATTATGGCGAGATCGACCACGCGGGCGGTTGCACGGCGCCCGGCGGTCTTGTCGTGTTGTTGGCGGGCCTCAGTGGCCCTCCCTCATGGCTCCTGCCGGGGTGTAGCGGTATTAGCGACGCACTACGCCCGGTAGCACGCAGAGCATTTCGAACAGCAGGTTGGCACCGAGCAGCGAGGTGTTGCCGGTGGTGTCGTAAGGCGGGGAGACTTCGACAAGGTCACAGCCGATCAGGTCCAGGCCGTGGCAGCCGCGAATGATCTCCATCGCCTGGATGGTGGTCAAGCCGCCGATTTCCGGGGTGCCGGTGCCAGGTGCCCAGGCCGGGTCGATGCCGTCGATGTCGAACGACAGGTAAACCGGGCCGCCGCCGACTTTTTCCCGCACTTCGGCCATCAGTGGCTCCAGCGACTTGTGCCAGCACTCTTCGGCCTGCACCACACGGAAACCCTGGCGGCGGCTCCAGTTGAAGTCGTCAGCGGTATAGCCCTGAGCGCGCAGGCCGATCTGCACCACGCGGTCGCAATCGAGCAGGCCTTCTTCCACAGCGCGGCGGAAGGTGGTGCCGTGGGCGATCTTCTCGCCGAACATGTGGTCGTTGACGTCGGCGTGGGCATCGATGTGCACCAGGCCGATCTTGCCGTGCTTCTTGTGCAGTGCGCGCAGGATCGGCAGGGTGATGGTGTGGTCGCCACCCAGGGTCATCGGGATGACATTGTGCTCGACGATCTCGTCATACGCTTCTTCGATGATGCGCACGGCGTCCAGCAGGTTGAAGGTGTTGATCGCTACGTCGCCGATGTCGGCCACCGACAGCGAGTCGAACGGTGCAGCACCGGTGGCCATGTTGTACGGGCGGATCATCACCGACTCGGCGCGAATCTGCCGTGGGCCGAAGCGGGTGCCGGAGCGCAGCGAGGTGCCGATGTCCAGCGGCACGCCAATGAAGGCGGCATCCAGGCCTTCGGCGCTCTGCAGGTGGGGAAGACGGAGCATGGTGGCGATGCCGCCGAAACGCGGCATTTCGTTGCCGCCCAGTGGTTGGTGGAGAGTCTTGTCCACGGTGGGCCTCATCAGTCGGTCGATTGTTCTGTTTGTTCGAACCTGTGCCGCCGCGCGCCATTTCAAGTGTGGTTTTGCCGGCGGGCAGGGACATTTCGGCCAAGTCTGCTGAAGGTAGTGGCGGGGAAGAATCGCTACCGACAAAAACTTAGTTCAGGAATTTCTGAACTAAAGGCGGGCAGAATGGTTAGACTGCGCGCAAATAACCCTGCGGAACCGTTGCACCATGGCCTCGACCTTGCCCGACCTGAAACTGCTGCGCATCTTTATCAGCGTGGTGCGCCACCAGGGCTTTGCCAACGCCCAGCGCGAGCTGAACCTTTCAACCTCGGCCATCAGCACTTACATGAGCCAGTTGGAGGGGGCCTTGGGTATCGTGCTGTGTCACCGTGGCCGGGGCGGCTTCAGCCTCACCAGCAAAGGCGAACTGTTCCACCAGGAAACCCTGCGCCTGTTGGCCGAGCTGGACGGCTTCGAGCAGTATGCCGCTGCCCTCAAGGGTGAACTGCGCGGCACCCTCAACCTTGGGGTGATCGACTCCACGGTCGGTGACCGGGCCTTGCCGCTGGCCGAAGCCATTGGCGCCTATAGCCAGGAGCACCCGGCGGTGCACCTGCACCTGTCGGTGTCCAGCCCCTACGAGCTGCAACTGGGTGTACAGGACAACCGCCTGGACCTGGCCATTGGCGCATTCTCCTCGCGCATGAGCGGCCTGCTATACCAGCCGTTGTACCGTGAGCAGCACTGGTTGTACTGCAGCAGCCGTCACCCGCTGTATACCGAGCGGCGTATCCCTGAGCCGGTGGTGACGCAGCAACGCATGGTCGGGCGTGGCTACTGGAGCCAGGCCGAGTTGGCCCGGCATGGTTTCAAGCACAGCGCGGCGACGGTGGAGAGTATGGAGGCGCAGCTGATCCTGATTCTGTCCGGGGCCTATATCGGCTATTTGCCCGAACATTACGCCCAGGCCTGGGTCGACAAGGGCGACTTGCGTGTGCTGTCGCCGTCGACGTTTGGTTACCAGGCCCCGTTTTCGCTGATCATCCGTCGCGGGCGTAGCCGTGAACCCCTGATCCAGACCTTCCGCGACCTGCTGAAAAGCCAGCTCAATGTGGGCTGAGAAGCAAGGTGCTCATGCATTCCGTCGGGAGGCGCTAAATTCCGGCAAAAGCAAACCGCTAACCTGATAGCGCTCTGCTACATATCAACTTGCGCTGATGATTTTTCCTCATTTCATCCTGCAAGGATCGCCCAAGATGCGCATGAATTTGCCCGTCACTGAGCACGAAAGAACCTTTTCCAGCGATCAACGCCTGATTTCCACCACGGACCTGAACAGCTGCATCACCTACTGCAACGACGCCTTCGTGGCGATCAGCGGTTTCACGTACGACGAGCTGGTCGGCCAACCCCACAACCTGGTGCGCCACCCGGATATGCCGCCGGCGGTATTCGGGCATATGTGGGAGACCATCAAGCAGGGCAAACCGTGGATGGGCGTGGTCAAGAACCGGGCCAAGAACGGGGACTATTACTGGGTCAGCGCCTATGTCACGGCGATCTACGAGCAGGGCCGCATCAGTGGCTACGAGTCGGTGCGCTCGGTACCCACGCGCGAGCAGATCCGCCGTGCCGAGGCGCTGTATGCCCGCCTGCGGGGCGGCAGGGCTGCCGTACCATGGGCGGCGCGGTTGGGGCATGGGCTGGGCCATGGCTGGCCGTTGATTGGCGCAGGCCTGTTGTCGGCAGCCGGTTACCTGTGGTTGCCGCCCTATGCCGCGCTCGGGGTGCTGATGGCCAGCCTCCTGCTGGCCTGGTACCTGGTCGAGCACCGGCAGAACCAGGCCATCCGCCGCACGCTGGCCGAGCACCCCAAGGCCTTCACCAGCCCGCTGGTGGCACTGACCTACAGCGACAACCCGGGCCTGCAAGGCCAGCTTGACCTCGCCATCATCAGCGAGGAAGCACGCTTGCAAACGGCTCTCACTCGGCTGGTGGACGCCGGGGTAGGGGTGAAGTCGAGGGCGGCGCAGTCGTCCGATTTGTCTGACGCCCAGGCGCAGATGCTCGACCGCCAGCGCAGTGAAACCGACCAATCGGCCACGGCCATCGCGCAGATGGCAGCGACCATCCAGCAAGTCACCCACAACGTGCAAAGTACGGCTCATGCGGCGGGAGATGCCGACCAGTTGGCGCAGCAGGGTAGCGAACTGGCGCTGCAGAGCCTCAAGGCCATGGGCAGCATGAGCGATGCGGTCAATGACATCGGCCTGGCAGTCAATGCCTTGGCCGAGCAGACCCAGTCGATCGGCAGTGTGGTCGATGTCATTACCTCGATTGCCGAGCAGACCAATCTGCTGGCGCTCAATGCGGCCATCGAGGCGGCGCGCGCCGGCGAGCAAGGCCGTGGTTTTGCCGTGGTCGCCGATGAGGTGCGTTCGCTGGCCCAGCGCACCCGTGCTTCCACCGATGAGATCCACCACATCATCGCCTCGCTGCGCGCAGGTGCAGAGCGGGCGGTGAGCACCGCCAACCGGGGCGAGCAGATCTCGCGAGACAGCGTGCACAGTGTCGAGGCCGTGCAGGCTGCGTTGAGCGGGATAGCCCAGGCAGTCAGCCGTATCACCGGCATGAGCCAGCAGATGGCGACGGCGTCGGAGCAGCAGAGCCATGTGGCCGAGGACATCAACCAGCAGATCGTGAGGATTGCCCAGCTGTGCGACCAGAGTGCTGGGCAGGCACGGCAGGGGGCTGAAATCAGCCAGGATCTGGAGCGCATGGCGGAGTACCTGCATAGCCTGGCGGAGCGGTTCAATCGTTAAGCGAAGTGGGGCCCGCCAAGCGGGCCCCGGTTCTGTGGCAAACTGTCTGCGCCAAGGAGAACCCCATGCCCAGACCCCGCTGCGAGCGCTGCCAGCGCCCGCTCGACCATTGCCTCTGCCCACTGATCCCCGCGCTCGACAGCCGCACCCGCGTCATCCTGCTGCAGCACCCCAGTGAAACGGCCCATGCCCTGAACACCGCGCGCCTCGCGGCCCTTGGCTTGAACAATGCCGAGTTGCGGATTGGAGAGGTGTTCGAGGACGTGAGTGAACTGTTGGCGACGCCCGGTTACCGGCCGGCTCTGCTATTCCCGGGTGACGACGCCCAGGTGCTCGCGGCGTATAGCGAAGCCGAAGACAAACCCTTGCTGCTGATCGTGCCCGACGGCACCTGGCGCAAGGCGCGCAAGCTTTTGTACATGAATCCGTTGCTGGAGGGGTTGCCGAGAGTCACCTTGGGGGCCGTCACGCCTTCACGTTACCGGCTGCGCAAGGCGCCGGAAGCGGGGGCATTGTCGACTATCGAGGCGGTGGTGGGGGCATTGAATACGCTGGAGCAGCCTTCCTGCTTCGATGCACTGCTGGCGCCGTTCGAGGCGTTGATCGAAGGGCAGATCAAGGCGATGGGGATGGAGACGTTTGAGCGTAACCATGGCACCGAGTGAGGGCTGGGGGCCGCAAAGCGGCCCCCGAATCTCAAATCCAATCAACGCATCTCGGGCAGGCGCGCCTCGGTGCGTACTTCAGTGGTAGCCAATGCCTCTGGCGGCAGCGAGATGTGTTGCTTGCTCAGCAACTCACCCATGGTCGCCAGCACGCGGTAGCGCGAGAACTCCTCGGTATAACGCACTTCGGTGTAGCGGCGGTCGGCGTTGTACAGTTCGTTTTCACTGTCCAGCACGTCCAGCAGGGTACGCTGGCCCAGGCCGAACTGGTCCTGGTAGGCAGCACGCACGCGCTTGGTGGTCTCGGCATATTCACGCGCGGTCGGCAGCTGCTTGCTGGCGTTGTTCATGGCGTTCCATGCCAGGCTCAGGTTTTCGGTCAGCTCACGCAGGGCGTTGTTGCGGATGTCCAGGGCCTGGTTGATCTTGTGCGCGTCAGACTGCAGGCGGGCCTTGTCACTGCCACCGCGGAACAGGTTGTAGTTCATCTCTACACCGGCCTGCCAGTCGTTGTTGTTGTGGCCTTTCTCGCCGCCGGTGTTGTTGTTGGCACCGGTTGCCAGAATGGCGTCGAAGCGCGGGTAGAAAGTCGACTTGCCCACTTCGTACTGCTGCTCGGCCGCGTTGACGTCAGCCTGGGCAGATTTGATGTAGGGGTTGTTCTGACGCATGCTGTCGCGCGCGCCGTCGAGGGTTTCAGGCACCTCGGCCTTGATGGTCTGCGGGCTTTCCAGTTCGTCCGGCATGCGGCCGATCACGCTGAAGAAGTTGGCCTCGGCATCGGCCAGGTCGACTTCGGCGGTGTCCAAATTGTTTTCTGCCAGGGCGCGACGTGCGCGGGACTGGTCGAGGTCGGCGGTGCTGCCAACGCCGCGCTCGTTACGCAGGCTGATCTGGTCGTTGACGCGCAGGTGAGCTTGCAGGTTGTTCTTGGCCAGGGTTACCAGCTCGCGGCGCTTGAGCACTTCCAGGTACACCTCCACGGCACGCAAGGCGACATCCTGAGCAACGGCCTGGGTGTAGTAGGCACGGGAGGTGGAGACTGCCTCGGTACGGCCCACTTCATTCGAGGTGTTGAAGCCGTCGAAGATCATCTGCCGCAGGCGCAGCTCGGACTGGGTGTAGTTGAGGGTTTCCTTGTTGTGGTTACCCTCGGCACGGGTAGTGGTGTTGTCCGAACGCTGGCGGCCATAGCCAGCGACCAAATCCACGGAAGGGTAGTAGCCACCACGCGCAAATTTCACGTCCTCATCGGCCGACAGCTTGCTGTTGCGGTTGGAGCTGACTTGTGGGTGGTAGTCCACGGCGCTCTGGACGGCCTCGGTGATCGACATCGCCTGTACGTTGGCACTCGCCAGGGCCAACAGTAAAGCACTGGTGATGGGGTTCAAAACGCGCATGGTACATCTCCCTGATCCTGGAATTGATCCTGCTGCTCGCCAAAAAAATGACGATAATGTTGTCGCGTATAGTGTTGCAGGTTTTTAACAACACAGCTAAGTACATTCAATGCAATAAGTAAGAAGATTTATTCATATCAAATTGCCATATAATACCCATATTGTCTAAAAAAGATACCAATAAGTGCTGATGGCGAATGCGCGTAACGCTTTCAAAGCCAGTGCCTGCAAGGCTTTCGCGAGGTTCCAGAATTATTCTGGATAAAGGGAATATCCGTTAGGCGAAAGTGATATTTGGCGACAAAAAAATGTCACTTTGGCTTGTGCAGGGTTTTCTGTCTGAGGATATACAGGCTGACCAACACGGCGCTTGTCAGCATGAATGTGCGCGCCCAGAAGAGGGGAACCAGATAGCACGATAGACCAATGCTGGCCCACATCATGCCGATAGCGTAGACCTTGCCCTTGAGGGGAATGCCTTCACCACTGAGGTAGTCGCGAATCCACGGCCCGAGCTTGGGGTGGTTGACCAGCCAGTGGTGAAAGCGTGGCGAGCTGCGGGCAAAGCAGGCTGCCGCCAATAGGAGGAAGGGGGTGGTGGGCAGTACCGGCAGGAAAATCCCCAACACCCCCAGCGCAACGCTGAGCCAGCCGATGGCCAGCAGCAGGTAGCGCACAGGCAGATTAGTGGTGGCGTGGTTTGAGCAGCGCCGGTTTTTCGTCAGGGGCGTGCAACAGCAGGAACAGCGCGGTCAGCGCTTCGGGGATCTGTACGATCATGTCGTCCTGCAGGCTGGCGTTGCTGGCGATGTCGGCGAACTCTGGCTGTTCGTCGAACAGGCCCGAGCCGACCATGATCGGCAGCAGCATCTCGCTCACTTCTTCTTCGGCGTTCTCGAACCAGGCTTCTTCACGCAGGAACACGCCTTCCATGAAGCCGATGCACCAGCCGCGCAGGTCGGAATCGTCCGGCTCGTCGGTCAGGTCCAGGTCGCACGGCAGTTCGAATTCGTCGTCGCTGGCCAGCTGGCGGGCGATGTGCGCCTTGAGGGCAACCAGCGTCGCCTCGATTTCAGTGCGCTGTGCATCGCTGCTGTAGTGCGGCTCTTCGGCGAACAGGGCGTCGATCCACTCGCGCTCCGGTACATCCTCGGCGTTGATCGACAGGGCGGTGAGGTAGCCGTGTGCGGCGACATAGTCCAGCGCTTCTTCGTGCAGCTCGTCGGCGTCGAGGAAGGCTTGCAGGCGGGTCAGTTGCTCGGCGAAGGACATTACAGGGCTACCTTGGGGAATAAACGATAACGAATTCTAGCACCTTGCAGCGGCAGCGGGGCAAAGGGAACGTCTATCACCGTGGTGCCCTGCGCGGTGCGGTGCTGCGGTATACTCCGCGGTTTTTCATCCAGGGGCAGGGTTTACCGGTCGCCTGGCAAAAACCGCTTACGCTTTTGGCGTGTGCGGGGCGGGTTTTTCGTCCAGCCTGTTTCCAGGATGGTACGGCGATTTGGAGTTGCACATGCTCGAACAGGCTCAGCGCGTTCTCAAGGACATCTTCGGCTACGACAGTTTCCGAGGGCGCCAGGCAGCAATCATCGAATGCGTGGCCAACGGCGGCGATGCCTTGGTGCTGATGCCCACCGGCGGCGGCAAGTCGTTGTGCTTCCAGGTACCGGGGCTGCTGCGCCCCGGCCTGACGGTGGTGGTTTCGCCACTGATAGCGTTGATGGATGACCAGGTTGCCACCCTTGACGAGCTGGGCGTGTCGGCGGCTGCGTTGAACTCCACGCTGACACCTGAGCAGCAGCGTGACCTGGCCGGGCGCCTGCGCCGTGGCGAAGTGAAGATGCTGTACCTGGCGCCGGAGCGCCTGGTGCAGCCGCGCATGCTCGACTTCCTGCGCGACCTGGACATTTCGCTGTTTGCCATTGACGAAGCCCACTGCGTCTCGCAATGGGGCCACGACTTCCGCCCCGAATACCTGCAACTGGGCCAGTTGGCCGAGCTGTTCCCGCATGTGCCGCGTATTGCGCTCACCGCCACCGCCGACATGCGAACCCGCGAGGAAATCGTCCAGCGCCTGCACCTGCAAGGCGCCGAACGCTTCCTGTCGAGCTTCGACCGGCCCAACATTTTCTACCGCATCGTGCCCAAGGAAGCGCCGCGCAAGCAGCTGATGGCCTTCCTGGGCGAGCGCCGCGGCAACGCAGGCATCGTCTACTGCCTGTCGCGCAAGAAGGTCGACGAAACCGCCGCCTTCCTCTGTGACCAAGGCTTCCCGGCATTGCCGTACCACGCTGGCCTGGCTGCCGAGACGCGCGCGGCTAACCAGCACCGCTTCCTCAACGAGGAGGGGCTGATCATGGTCGCCACCATTGCGTTTGGCATGGGCATCGACAAGCCCAACGTGCGCTTCGTTGCCCACCTCGACCTGCCCAAGTCGCTTGAGGCCTATTACCAGGAAACCGGTCGTGCCGGCCGTGACGGCCTGCCCTCCGATGCCTGGATGGCCTACGGCCTGCAGGACATGGTGATGCTCAAGCAGATGCTGCAGAACTCCGAGGGTGACGAGCGCCACAAACGCATCGAGCAGCACAAGCTCGATGCCATGCTGGCGCTGTGCGAGGAAACCCGCTGCCGCCGCCAGTCTCTGTTGGCCTACTTCGATGAAACCCTCGAACAGCCCTGTGGGCATTGCGACAACTGTGTCGACAAGATCCAGACCTGGGACGCCACAGAGCCGGCCCGCCAGGCCCTGTCGGCGGTGTTCCGCACAGGCCAGCGCTACGGTGTCGGCCACCTGGTCGATGTGTTGCTGGGCAAGGACACCGAGAAGGTACGCAATTTCGGCCACGAGAAGCTGTCGGTTTTCGGCGTTGGCAAGGGCCTGGCCGAGGTCGAGTGGCGTTCGCTGTTCCGCCAGCTGGTGGCGCGGGGCCTGGTCGATATCGACCTGGAGGGCTATGGCGGCTTGCGCTTGTCCGACAGCTGCCGGCCGCTGCTGCGTGGCGAGGTCACCCTGCAATTGCGCCGCGACCTCAAGCCGCAGACCACGGCCAAGGCTTCGTCCTCCAGCGGCGGCAGCCCGGCCAGCCAGCTGGTGCGTGCCGAAGAGCGCGAGCTCTGGGAAGCGCTGCGTACCTTGCGGCGCAAGCTGGCGGAGGAGCACAGCGTGCCACCCTATGTCATCTTCCCCGACTCGACGTTGCTGGAAATGCTGCGCAGCCAGCCAGTCAGCCTCAGTGACATGGCCCAGGTCAGCGGCGTGGGTGCGCGCAAGCTGGAGCGCTATGGCCAGGCATTCCTCGAAGTGCTGAACAACAGTGGCGGCACCGACGAGGCGCCGAAAGTGGTGCTCGACCTGCGCCACGAGTTGGTTAGCCTGGCGCGCGCCGGCATGACGCCGGCGCAGATCGCCGGGCAGCTCAACTGCAGCGAGAAGAACGTGTATAGCCTGCTGGCCGAGGCACTGGGCCGCCAGGAGCTGAGCCTGGACCAGGCCCTCGACCTGCCGGAAGACCTGCTGATGGAAGTGCAGGACGCCTTCCTGGATGGCGAAGGCGAGCTGCCAGCGGTGTCGGCCATTGCGCCGTTGTTCGGCGCTCGGGTGCCGGAGGGCGTGCTGTATTGCGTGCGTGCAGCGTTGGCGGCGGAGTTCGAGCTGTAAACGGCGGCAGAATCGAAGGCAGAAGCGCCATCTGCTGACCTTTGTCATGCTTTTTGACGATTATCGTACACGCCCGCGTACCCGAGCCTTGCCTCGTGGCGCCGGCCATGGTTAGCTGCCTAATAATTAGATCTATTCAATGAGTTCCTTATGCCCCTGACCGACAACCAACACCGCTTTGGCATGCAGCTGGCCCAGATGTCCCGGGGTTGGCGTGCCGAACTGGATCGCCGCCTGGCCGGGCTCAACCTGTCCCAGGCGCGCTGGCTGGTGTTGCTGCACCTGGCCCGTTTCGAAGAGGCCCCGACCCAGCGTGAGCTGGCCCAGAGCGTGGGCGTTGAAGGCCCGACCCTGGCGCGCCTGCTCGACAGCCTGGAGGCGCAAGGGCTGGTACGTCGGCAGGCGGTGCTGGAGGACCGGCGGGCGAAGAAGATTGTACTGTGCCCGCCGGCCAAGCCACTGATCGACCAGATCGAGACCATTGCCAATCAACTGCGGGTGGAGCTGTTTACCGGGGTGGATGAGGCGGACTTGCAGGTGTGCATGCGGGTGCATGCGAAGATTCTGGCCAACCTCGAGAAATCCTGAGGGCCCTTGGGGCCGCAAAGCGGCCCCATTGTTCAGAAGGTATGCCCAAGGTTCAGGTAAACCGCCTGTTCATGCGCACTGTTGGTGCCATAACTGAAGTTCAGCGGCCCCAGCGGCGTCTCCAGCCCCAGGAAGATACTCGCCGCATTGATGTACCCGCTGTCGAACTCATTGTCGTTGTTCCACGCCCGCCCACGTTCCAGCGACCCGCCAATGTACAGCGGGAAGTCCAGCGGCACGTAGGCCCGTGGCGTCAGCCGACGGTAGTAGACCATGCGCATCAGGCTCACGTTCTGCCCCGACACCGAGTCCTGGCGGAACCCTGACAGCTGCCGTGCGCCACCGATCACGAAGCTTGACGTCACCACTTCGGCGTCATCCAGCGTGCGCCCGTAGCGCCCGCCCAGCACGAAGGTGTTCGGCCCGCTGCTGATGGCCTTGTCCAGGTTGAACAACCACTGCCGATAATCCTGGTCCGAGTCCAGCGACTTGTCGTACTTGCGCAGGGTCAGGCCTATGTCCTCGCCGCTGTGGGGGAAGTACACGTTGTCGAGGGTGTCGAACGAGTACTTCAGCTCGTAGAAGCCTTCGTTGAAGCTGACTTTGGGCAGGTCCTGGTCGCCAATGCGCACCTCGGCCTCGCCCCACGCCTTGCCTACGCCCAGGCGCACTTCGCCGTTGGTGCCGATCTGCCGGCCAACATTCAGGCCAAAACCGTAGCGCTCCAGGCGGTACTCGGCGATGGGGTCGTTGTCCAGGGTGGCTTCGATGTTCTGCGAGCCGAAGTCCAGGTACGGTGCGATGAAGTAGCGTGAGCCCACGTCCAGCGGCTGGTAGAACTCACTGTACAGCTCTTGCTGGTCTCCGATCTGGCCACGGGTCAGCCATTCGGCACCCAGGCTGTTGATGCCGTTGACCCGGTAGCTGGCACCCAGGTTGAAGGCGCTGTCGCCACGCAGGTCGTCCGACAGGTTCAGGCCCAGGCGCAGGTAGTCGGTACCGCCGCGTCGGCCGCGGGCATTGATCACCAGCGTGTTGTCGTCGCCCTTGTGCACCACGCGGTACTGCACCCGGTCGAAGTAGTCCAGGCCGTACAGCGTGCCCATGTCGGTCTGCAGGCGGTCCAGTTCCAGCGGGGCATCGATCGGCTGGCGAATGTACGAGCGGATCACATCGTCGCTGACCTTGGAGTCGTTCTCGATCCGGATCGCGGTAATCACCGGTGTACGCTGACGCGGCGAGCGGGCCACGGCCAGGCTGCTGTCTTCGGGCTGGCGCAGGCTGGCAAGGCGCGAGTCGAGCAGGCGGGTGGCGCGGTAGCCAGCGTCGATCATGTCCCGGGCGCGGCCGAAGTCGGTTACACCAAACGCGGTCAGCGAAGGCTGGATGAGGATGTCGTCGCGGTGCAGGCTGGCCAGCTGTTCTTCCGAGTTGCGCCGGGTCATCAGGGTGATCGACTGGTTGAGCACGTCGACCACCGTGGCCAGTTGCTTGCGGTCACGCAGCGGGGTGCCGATGTCGACCACGATGGCCAGGTCCACGCCCATTTCCCGGGCCACGTCCAGCGGGATGTTGTCGACCATGCCGCCGTCCACCAGCAGGCAACCCTCCAGTTCGACCGGGGCGAACACGGCGGGGATCGACATGCTGGCACGGATTACCTGGGGCAGGTGGCCGCGACGGAACACCACTTTTTCGCCACTGGCAATGTCGGTGGCCACGGCGCGGAAGGGGATGGGCAGCTTGTCGAAGTCGCGTGTGTCGGCGGTGTGCGCCAGCTTGCTCTCCAGCAGCAGCGCGAGGTTCTGGCCCTGAATGACCCCCAGCGGCAGGCCCAGGCTGCCGTCGTCGCGAAAGCTGAGCTTCTGTTTGACGAGGAAATCACGGTCATCCTGCTTGCGCCGGAACGGCACATCCTTGCGCGGTGGGGCATCGGACAGGGCCTGTTGCCAGTCCAGTGTGGTGGCGAGCTTTTCCAGCTCTTCGACGCTGTATCCCGAGGCGTACAACCCGCCGACCACAGCCCCCATGCTGGTGCCGGCGATGGCGTCAATGCGCACGCCTTGTTCTTCCAAGGCCTTGAGCACGCCGATATGGGCCAGGCCACGGGCCGCGCCACCAGACAACACCAGCCCGACCTTGGGCCTGGCCGGTTCGGCGGCAATTGCCGTGAGGCTGGTGAGGGTGAGCAGAAAGCAGAACAGCAAACGGCGCATCGTGAGTCTCAAACCGTGGGCTAAAGACCGCTAGTATAAGCGGCCCCTTACCTGGAGATGCGCCACCATGGCCGACAGCAAGCCGGAAATCGTCATCACTTATTGCACCCAGTGCCAATGGCTGCTGCGTGCCGCCTGGCTGGCCCAGGAACTGCTCAGCACCTTCGCCGACGACCTTGGCCGGGTAGCCCTGGAGCCAGGCACTGGCGGTATCTTCCGCATCACCTGCAATGGTGTGCAGATCTGGGAGCGCAAGGCCGACGGCGGCTTCCCCGAGGCCAAGGTGCTGAAGCAGCGGGTACGTGACCAGATCGACCCTCAGCGTGACCTTGGCCATAACGACCGCTGATCACGCACCTTCGGGCAGTGGCTGCTTGGGCGGCTGCTCGGCGGCCAGGCGGCTGGACAGCACGATGGCGAAGATGATCAGCGCGCCGCCCAGTAGCATGCGCAGCGTGGGGGTTTCGGCGAACACGACCCAGGCCACGGCAATGCCGTAGACCGGTTCCATGCCGAACACCACGGCAGCGGTACGCGCCTTGATTACCGCCAGGCTGGCCACGAACAGGCTGTGCGCCACGCCGGTGCAGAAGATGCCGAGCAGGGCGATCCACAGCCAGTCCATGGCTGCCACGTCTGCCAGGCCCGGTGCTGCGAAGGGCAGCAGGCACAGGCCCACCACCAGGTTTTGCCACAGCGCAGCCTGAACCGCAGGCAAGCGCCCGGAGCCGGCGCGGTTGGTGAGTGACAGCAGCGAGAACAGCAACCCGGAAAGCAGTGCCCAGAGCAGGCCGCCTGTGGCTTCGCTGGCCAGATCGAAGGCCGGTGTGACCAGGACCAGGCCTATGCTGACCAGCAGTACCAGCACGGCCTCGTTGCGGCGGATGCGTTCGCGGAACAGCAGGCCTTCGAGGATGACGGTAAAGGCCGGGAAACTGGCGAAGCCGAGGGTGGCGATGGCCACGCCGCCGACTTTGACGGCGATGAAGAAGCTGACCCAATGGCCGGCCAGCAGCACACCACCGAGCAGCAGGCGGCGGATGTCCTGACTGCTCAGGCGTTGCCAGCCCGGGCCGGCGAGGCTGGCGAACAGGGCCAGGGCAAGCACGGCGAAGGCGGCGCGGCCGAACACGATGATTGCCGGGCTGGCGCTGGCGGCCAGTTTGCCGAAGACGCCGGTCAGGCCGAAGAACAGCGCGCCAATGTGCAGGGCGCCGAGGGCGGTGCGGTGGTTCATGGTGATCCTTGCTCAAGATCTTTATTTGCTCTGCGCACGCTCCGGCATTTCAGCGCCTGCGAGATCGAGCGCCGCCCGCGCGGCGCATCGCGAGCTGGCGCTCGCTCCTACGTTCGTTTCCGGCCAGTAACGCCTGTGACAGGCGCGCGCGACCGCCTTGATTGTACGACGCGATATCGAGCCATGCGGCAAAGCGTTCGCGCGTAAATCCCGCAGGAATAATCGGCCCGAAACAAACGTAGGAGCGAGCGCCAGCTCGCGATGCGCCGCGCGGGCGGCGCTCGATCTCGCAGGCGCTCGACATGCCGAGGCGATAACGCTCGCCACATTCAGCCATTGTGCCTCATTCGCTGCACACCATCACTCGTCACCGTTTTGCCACGGCGCTGTCACGCACGCCTGCCAGTCTCCAGCAAACTGCGCCGGAGCCTGCCCATGACCCATGCCGAACTGTCCCGCCCCTCGCGCAAGCAACGTGTGCGCACCCTGTGGATCTCCGACGTGCACTTGGGCACTCGTGACTGCCAGGCCGAACACCTGTCGCAGTTCCTCAAGGGCTACCAGGCCGACCGGGTGTACCTGGTCGGCGATATCATTGATGGCTGGAAGCTGCGCGGCGGCATCTACTGGCCACAAGCTCACACCAACGTGATCCGCCGGCTGCTGACCATGAGCAAGCGCGGTACCGAGGTGATCTATGTCACCGGCAATCATGATGAATTCCTGCGCCGTTACTCCAAGCTGATACTGGGCAATATCCAGCTGGTGGACGAGGCCGAGCACCTGACCGCTGATGGTCGCCGGCTGCTGGTGATTCATGGCGACCAGTTCGACGTGATTACCCGTTACCACCGCTGGCTGGCGTTCCTCGGTGACCGCGCCTACGAGTTCACCTTGGTGCTTAACCGCTGGCTCAATCACTGGCGTGCGCGGTACGGCTATGGCTACTGGTCGCTGTCGGCGTACCTCAAGCACAAGGTAAAAGGCGCGGTGAACTTTATCAGCGATTTCGAGGATGCCATTGCCCACGAATGCACCCGACGTGGTTTTCACGGTGTGGTGTGTGGGCATATTCATCACGCTGAAATCCGCAAGGTAGGAGAGGTGGAGTACCTCAATTGCGGCGATTGGGTGGAGTCATGCACGGCGCTGATCGAGCATTGGGATGGCAGCATCGAGCTGTACCGCCTGGCGGATGCCCAGGCACGGGAAGCGCAGGTAGCCGCGGCGATGCGAGAACCGGCATAGAGGGCTGCTATGCAGCCCAGTTGCTTACAGGCTGATTTTGCCCAGCAGGATATCCCTGAACATCACGAAATCCCCTATCAGGCTGTAAAGCGGATAGGTAAAGGTTGCCGGTCGGTTCTTTTCGAAAAAGAAATGCCCGACCCAGGCAAAGCCGTAGCCGAACAGTGGCACGGCCAACAACAGCAACCACTTGCCACTGCCAATGGTATAGGCCAGCAAGGCAATCACCAGGCTGGTGCCGACAAAGTGCAGGCGGCGGCAGGTGGGGTTGCTGTGTTCCCCCAGGTAGTACGGATAGAACTCGGCAAAACTGCGAAACTGCGCTGTGCGGTTCATGGCAGTGCTCCGGGATTAATACTTCTGGACAAGATGCACGGCGTGGAGCCTGATTCGAGTCTAGAGTGATTGGCGGGGCCTACCAGTGACAATAGGCGCCAATTGAATATCCTTGGGGTTCACCGCAGGAGCGGTCGGTAGAAAGAAGCCTGTCATGAGCGAAAGAACCACGTCAGCCAGCTGGGCATCAGGGATTGTGAAGGCACTCGAACTGGAAGGGCTGGACTGCCAGGCCATGTTCAAGCAGCTGGGGCTGGACTTCGCGGCCCTCGACGACCCTGACGCCCGCTTCCCGCAGGACTCCATGACCCGGCTCTGGCAGCTGGCGGTGGAGCTTTCGGGTAATGAGGCCATCGGCTTGAACATGGCGCGTGTGGTACGCCCGGCGTCGTTCCATGTGGTGGGCTATGCGTTGATGTCCAGCCGCACGCTGGCCGAAGGCTTCGAGCGCCTGGTGCGTTACCAGCGCATCATCGCCGAAAGCTCGGACCTGAGCTTCGTGCTTGGCCCTGAAGGTTATTCCCTGATCCTGACCGTACATGGCGACCACCTGCCGCCCACGCGGCACAGCGCCGAGGCCTCGCTGGCTTGCGCGCTGGCACTGTGCAAATGGCTCAGCGGCCGCCCGGTGCAGCCGAGGCGGGTGCTGGTGCAGGGGCCTCAGCCGAAGAATATCGAACCGTACAAGGTGGCGTTTCATTCGCCGCTGGTGTTTGGTGCGCCGCACGATGCACTGGTGTTCGAGCGGGCCGACATGGAGGCGCCGTTGCCAACCGCCAACGAGGCCATGGCGGTGTTGCATGACCGTTTTGCCGGGGAGTATCTGGCCCGTTTTTCCGAAAGCCGGGTTACCCACCGCGTGCGCCAGGTGCTGTGCCGCATCCTGCCGCAGGGCGAGCCCAAGCGCGAGACCCTGGCGCAGGCCCTGCACCTGTCGCAACGTACCTTGCAGCGGCGGCTGCAGGAGGAGGGCACCAGCTTCCAGGCCTTGCTCGACGACACCCGCCGCGAATTGGCCGAGCAGTACCTGGCCCAGCCGGGCATGACCCTGCTGGAGGTCGCGTACCTGCTGGGCTTTGCCGACCCCAGCAACTTCTACCGGGCATTCCGCCGCTGGTTCGATGCCACGCCGAGTGAGTACCGTGCCCGTATGGGCGCTGAGGCCGAAGCGGTCAGTGACGCCAGAACGCCGGCATACACAGCACCAGCACCGTAATGATTTCGAGTCGGCCGAGCAGCATGCCGGCCGCCAGAATCCACTTGGCTGCGTCCGGCAGCGTGGCGTAGTTGCCCGACGGGCCGATCACTTCGCCCAGCCCGGGGCCCACACCCGAAACCGTACCGGCGGCACCGGTCAACGCGGTCATCCAGTCCACGCCCAGCAACGACAGCAGCAGGGCCATGACGCAGATGGTGATGGCGAAGAAGAACGAAAACGTCAGGATCGAACGCACGATGTCTTCATCGAGGCGGTGGCCGTTGTATTTCTGCTTGATCACCGCGCGCGGGTGGATCAGTTGGTTAAGGCTGGCCTTGAGTAGGATGTAGGCCACCTGGAAGCGGAAAATCTTGATACCGCCCGCCGTCGAGCCGGAGCAGCCGCCCACGAAACCCAGGTAAAAGAACAGCATCAGCGAGAAGTTGCCCCACAGGCTGTAGTCGCCCAGGGCGAAGCCGGTGGTAGTGACCACCGAGGTCACGTTCAGCGCCACATGGCGCAAGGCGTCGAGCCAGTGCAGGTTGGTGCTGTACCAGTACCAGGTGCCCAGCACTATCCAGGTAACCACCAGCATGCCCAGCAAGCCCTGCACCTGCTGGTCGCGGATCAGCGCCTTGCGGTTGCCGCGCAGGGTGGCCACATACAGGGTGAACGGCAGGCTGCCCATGATCATCACCACAACCGCCACCCAATGCACGGCCGGGATGTCCCATTTCGCCAGCGACTGGTCAGAGGTGGAGAAACCGCCGGTAGAGATCGCCGACATGGCGTGGTTGATCGCATCGAACGGGCTCATGCCTGCCCACCAGAAGGCCAGCGAGCCAAGGATCGAGAAGCCGACGTACACCCCCACGATCGACTTGGCGACCATGTGCGAGCGCGGCATGACCTTTTCCGAGCGGTCGGACGACTCGGTCTGGAACAGGCGCATGCCACCGATGCGCAGCAGCGGCAGGATCGCCACCGCCATGGCGATGAAGCCGATACCGCCAAGCCAGTGCAGCATCGAGCGCCACATGAGAATGCCGGGTGACATGGTGTCGAGCCCGCTGAGCACGGTGGCGCCGGTAGCGGTGATGCCCGACATGCTTTCGAAGAAGGCGTCGGTGTAGCTGATGTGCTGGGTCAGCAGGAACGGCAGGGCGGCGAACACGCACACCACCAGCCAGCTGCTGACCGTCAGCAGGTACATGTCGCGTGGGCGCAGGTGCACATGTTCGGGGCGCCCCTGCACCACCAGGGCCAGCCCGGCGATGAAGGTGATCAGGCTCGACCAGAGGAACGACGGCATGTCACCGGTGCGTTCGAAAATTACCAGGGTCGCCATGGGCACGGCCATGCTGACGGCGAGGGTAATCAGGAAGATGCCGATGATGAAACCAATGATCCTTAAGGTCGGCAACGCCATGTGATCTGCTCTGACTCGATTCGGAAGGGCGCCATTCTACCTATGGGTCTGGTGATGTAAACGCTAGAATGGCTGCACATTCAACTGCCAGGAGGGTAGCCGATGGAGGCTCTCGACGCATTGCTCAACCGTGTTTCCGTGCCACGCCTGACCGACCCGGCGCCGAACGCTGCCCAGCGCGAGGCGCTGTTCCAGGCCGCCTTGCGCGCCCCGGACCACGGCCAGCTGCGCCCCTGGCGCTTTCTGACCATCGAAGGCCAGGGCCGTGAGAAGCTGGGCGAGCTGTTTGCCGAAGCCGTGCAGAGCAAGGGCGACGCCAGCCAGGCCGCGCTGGACAAGGCCCGCGCCATGCCGTTGCGGGCGCCGCTGCTGATTGTGGTGGTGGCCAAGCTGCAGGATCACTTCAAGGTGCCGAAGTCCGAACAGCGCCTGGCGGCGGGCTGTGCGGCGCATGGCATTCTGATTGCCGCGCATGCGCAGGGTATCGGCGCGGTGTGGCGAACCGGGGACATGGCGTTCGATGCCCATGTGCACAAGGGGTTGGGGTTGGCCGAGAACGAGGAGTTGATCGGGTACCTGTATGTCGGCACGCCGCTGACCGAGCCGCGTACGGCGCCGATTCTGGAAACGGCTGATTTCGTCAGCGTCTGGGGCGAGTAACGCCGTTTTGGGCTGATTGTCGTATCAGGGCCACCGGCCTCTTCGCGGGCGTGCCCGCGAAGAGGCCGGTGGCCTTTACATCACCTCAACTGCCAGCAGCCTCAGCCGCAGGCAACTCCAGCCTGGCCACAAATCCACCCTGTGGATGATTGTCCAGCAACAGGCTGCCGCCATGGCGCTCCGCCGCCTTGCGTGCAATCGCCAGCCCCAGCCCATGCCCCGGCGCTTCCTGCCCCGGCGCGCGGAAGAAGGGTTCGCCCAGCTGCGCCAGGTGTTCCGCTGCAGCCCCCGGTCCATGGTCACGCACGCTTATCACTATGCGGTCCTGCTCACGCACTGCACTCAGTTCTACCGGCTGCCCGACCGGATTGAAGCGCAAGGCATTGCGCAGCAGGTTGTCCACGGCCCGCTCGATCAGCGTCGGCCAACCTTGCAAGGTCAACCCAGGCTGCGCCTCGAGGCGCACATCCTGGTCGGGCGCGCTGAGCAGGGCATCCTTACGCACGCTGCCCAGCAGGGCGTTGAGGTCGACCGGTTCGGCATGGGCCTGCTCGGCATCCACCCGGGCCAGGGCCAGAATTTCGCTGATCAGGTCTTCCAGGCGGTCGCACTCGCGGGTCAGGCGTGGCCACAGGGTTTCCCGCTGCTCGGGCCCGGCGCGCTCGGCCAGCGCCAGGGCAATACGCAGTCGGGCCAATGGGGAACGCAACTCGTGGGACACATCGCGCAGCAACTGGCGCTGGCTGCCGATGGTGCTTTGCAGGCGCGCGCCCATCTTGTTGAAGTCCTTGGCCAGCACACCGAACTCGTCGCGCCGCGCTGCCAGCCGCGCCAGGCTGTTCTGCTGGTAGGTGGTCTGCCCCAGGTCATGCACCGCGCTGCGCAGGCGGCTGAGCGGGCGGGTAATGGACAGGGTCACCAGCAGGCTGAACAACGTTAGCACAACCAGGGCGATGCCCAGAGCACTGAGCGGCCACATTAGGCTTTCGCGGTGCCAGGCATCCAGTGCCGGGTGGGGAATGCGGTAGATCAGCAGGTAGGTTTCGCCGGTGTCGGGGCTGGTGTATTCCTCGGTCAGTCTGCGCCACGGCAGGCGCCGCTGGTCATTGTGCTGGCGCGCTTCGAAGGCCGCTGCACGGCGCGGGAAGGTACCGGGCACCACGGCTTCGCCACTGTCGTCGAGCACTTGCACGTCGATCTTGTAGCGGTCTTTACGCCGTTCCAGGAAGTGCTGTGCCGAATCCAGGCCTTCTTGCTCGTAATGCTTGGCCCACTTGCTGGCCAAGGTATTCAGGCCCGGGTGACGGCTGAGGATCCAGGCGTCCTGGTTGAGCATGTGGCCCAACAGGATCGACAGGCCTGCGACCAGGGTAATGGCCAGCCAGAAACTGGCCAGGATGCGCCAGAACAGTGAACGCAAGTGCACCTCCTAAACGGGAAAAGCCCGGCCCGCAGTGATGCGGGCCGGGCATTGGGCAGACAGCTTACTGAGCCTTGGTGCCTTTTTCAGCTTTCCAGGCCTGGAACTCCTGCCACTCGGCTTTCTTGGCGGCGCGTTCCTTTTGCAGTTCGTCGAACTGCTTTTGCTGCTCAGGCTTGAGCAGGTTGCGCACGGCGCTGTCGGTCTTGTCGCGGCTGGCTTTCAGCTCGTCCTTCATGGCTTTCTGGTCGGCGGCCGGCAGCTTGGACAGGTAGCGCTCGGTGATGTCGCGGCGCTGTTGCATCTGCTCGCCCATCAGCTTGCCGATCTGCTGGCGCTGCTCGCGGCTCAGGTCCAGCTGATGGAAAGGCGCATCACCGCGATGATGCGGGCCGTCGTGACGTGGGCCGCCGTCAGGCATGGCCATGGCCACGGTCGGCAGGGCGGCGGCGAACATCAGGGCGATAAGGGTCTTGCGCATGGTGTCTCTCCTTTCATAGGCCGGTGGTTACCGGATGAGCACAGTCTAGGGAGATCACCGTCAAGCGCAGTCAGGAGATGGTAAAGGCTCGGTAAAGATGCTCAGAGGCAGTAGTAATAGCCACGGCTGCGCAACGCCACGATGCGTGGCCGGCCATCGGCGTGGGGGCCAATCTTCTTGCGCAGGTTGCTGACATGCATGTCCAGGCTGCGGTCGTACAGGGTCAGCTTGCGGCCCAGGCCGATCTGCGCCAGTTCCTGCTTGTCCAGCGGCTCGCCGGGCTGGCGCAGCAGCGCTTCGAGAATGCGGCTTTCGGACAGGGTCAGGGTCATTTCGCGGCCATCGATACTGGCCACGCCACGGGCAGGGCTGTACACCAGGTCGCCCAGCTCCACCTGGCTGGTGGTGGCGGTGGGGTGGCTGCGGCGCAGTACGGCGCGCAGGCGGGCGGTGAGTTCACGTGGGTCGCAGGGTTTGGCCAGGTAGTCGTCGGCACCCAGTTCGAGGCCAAGGATGCGGTCCAGCGGCTCGCCACGGGCGGAGAGCATCAATACCGGCAGTTCGGTATGTTCGCTGCGCAACTGCTTGAGCAGTTCCAGGCCGCTGCCGTCGGGCAGCATGACATCCAGCACCACGGCCGCCGGGGCGTGTTCGGCCAGGGCCTGGCGTGCGCTCTGGCCATCGTGGCAGGCACGTACGGTGAACCCTTCCTGGGTCAGCCAGCTGCTGAGCAGCTCGCACAGCTCCTGGTCATCATCAATCAGTAACAGCTCGCTCATGACTCACTCATTTCAACCATTGACGGCGGCTATTCGGCCCGCCAGTGGCAAAGATACCGCAGACTGATGGCAACTGTGTAACTGCCTCTACCGCGTCGCCTGCTTCGCGGGCGAGACCGCGAAGCAGGCGACACGGTCTTGGATCACGGCAGTACTTGCTTGAATGGCTTGACCACGACTTTGTCGTAAACGCCCGCAGCAATGTAAGGATCGGCATCTGCCCAAGCCTGCGCCGCAGCCAGGGACTCGAACTCGGCAACGATCAGGCTACCGCTGAAACCCGCTTCGCCCGGGTCGTTGCTGTCGATGGCCGGGTGCGGGCCGGCCAGCACCACGCGGCCTTCGGCTTTGAGCTGCTGCAGGCGTTCGATATGCGCCGGGCGGGCAGCCAGGCGTTTTTCCAGGGAGTTTGCGACGTCGCTGGCGATGATGGCGTAGAGCATGTCAATCCTTGGGTTTGGAGGTAGAAGGGTCGTCGTGCAGGTGGCGCGACAGGTACACGCCTTGCGCCACCAGGAAGATCACGGTCATGCCCAGGCTGCCGAACACCTTGAAGTCCACCCAGAAGTCCTGGAAGGTGAAGGCGACGAACAGGTTGGCCGCGCCGCAGAACAGGAAGAAGGCAATCCACGCCACGTTCAGGCGCGCCCAGATGGCATCGGGCAAGGTCAGCGCGTGGCCCATGATGCGCTTGATAAGCACCCGGTCACCGATGAAGTGGCTGCCGGCAAAGCCCAGGGCGAACAGCCAGTTCACCACCGGCGCCTTCCACTTCAGGAAGGTTTCGCTGTGGAACGTCAGGGTCAGGCCGCCGAACACCAGGCAGGCCACCAGGGTCAGCCACTGGCCCTTTTCAAGCTTGCGCTGGCGCAGGAACAGCGCGCCATACACCACCAGCGAGCTGATGATCAGCATAGCCGTGGCGCTGTAGATGCCGCCGAATTCGAAGCTGTGGCCGGCGACTTCCAGGGGGCGCGGGTCCAGCTTGTAGACGATGAAGAACAGCAGCAGCGGGATGAAATCGATGAATTGTTTCACAATGGCAGCCAGAATCGGGATGTGACGGCATAATAACAAACATCGATTCCAGCGAAAGCGCTCCTCCATGAATGTTGATCTGCACTGTCACAGCACGGCCTCCGACGGCGCCCTGTCGCCCTCGGTACTGGTTGCCCGGGCCCATGAGCACGGGGTGCAAACGCTGGCACTGACCGACCATGACACCATCGAAGGCCTGCCCGAAGCACGCCAGGCCTGCACCGAGCGGGGCATGCGCTGGGTGAGCGGCGTCGAGCTGTCGTGCACCTGGGGTGGTGCGACCATCCATGTGCTGGGCTATGACTTCCCGCTCGACGCGCCGCCTTTGCTGGCGGCAATCGAAGCGTTGCACCGTGGCCGCTGGCTGCGCGCCGAAGAAATCGACAAACGGCTGGCCGCCAAGGGCATGCCTGGCACCCTCGAAGGCGCCCGTGCCGTGCAGCACGAGCTGGGCGACAGCGGCAACGCCCCGGCGCGCCCGCATTTTGCCGAGTACCTGGTGCGCGCCGGGCACGTCAAGGACCGTGGCGAAGCGTTTCGCAAGTGGCTGGGCGCCGGCAAGCTGGGCGACGTCAAGCAGCACTGGCCGACCCTGGACGAAACTGTCGCCACCCTGCGCCAGTCCAAAGCGTGGGTGAGCCTGGCGCACCCCATGCATTACGATCTGACCCGCAGCAAGCGCAGACGGCTGATTGCCGACTATATTCAGGCAGGCGGGCAGGCACTTGAGGTGGTCAACGGAATGATGCCGGCCGAGCAGGTGGGCACCCTGTCCATCCTTACCCGTGAGTTCGGCCTGCTGGCAAGCGCTGGCAGTGACTTCCACGGCCCCGGCACCTGGGGCGAGATCGGTGCCTATCGGCCTTTGCCCGAGGACTTGCCACCTCTGTGGCGTCGATTCAGCCATGAACAGCCTTTGGCGCTATGAACAGGACGACTACGTGAGCCAATTTTTCCAGATTCATCCGGAGAACCCGCAGGCGCGCCTGATAAAACAGGCCGTTGAGATCATCCGCAAGGGTGGCGTGGTGGTGTATCCGACCGACTCGGCCTATGCGCTGGGTTGCCAGATGGGTGACAAGGGCGCAATTGAGCGTGTGCGCACCTTGCGCAAGCTGGACAAGCAACACAACTTCACCCTGTTGTGCTGCGACCTGTCGCAAATGGGGCTGTTTGCCAAGATCGATACTTCTACGTTCCGCCTGCTCAAGGCGCACGTTCCCGGGCCTTACACCTTCATTCTCAATGCCACCCGCGAAGTACCGCGGCTGCTGATGCACGAGAAGCGGCGGACCATTGGATTGCGCGTGCCATCCAACCCGATCGTGCTGGCTCTGCTAGCAGAGCTGGGCGAGCCGTTGATGAGCGTGAGCCTGATCTTGCCGCCCGAGACAGAGCCGATGACCGACCCCTACGAGATCCGGCAGAGCCTGGAGCACCATGTCGACCTGATCATCGATGGCGGTTATGGCGACCTCAAGGCGTCGACCATCATTGACCTCACAGGCGATGAGCCTGCGCTGATCCGCGAAGGCTGCGGCGACCCCACGCCGTTCCTGGTCAACGCGTGAGCCAGGTGGAAACGCCCGAGGCACCGGCCGAACAGGCCGAAGCGCCTCGGCAGTTGCAGTTGGCCCTGGTCTACGGCGAAGCCCTGACCGAGCTGCCGCTGGACCTGTACATCCCGCCGGACGCGCTGGAAGTCATCCTCGAGGCCTTTGAAGGCCCGTTGGACCTGCTTCTGTACCTGATCCGCAAGCAGAACATCGACATTCTCGACATCCCGGTGGCGGAAATCACCCGCCAGTACATGGGCTACGTGGAGCTGATGAAAAGCGTGCGCCTTGAACTGGCCGCCGAGTACCTGGTGATGGCCGCCATGCTCGCCGAGATCAAGTCGCGCATGCTGCTGCCGCGTTCGGCCGATGTCGAGGAAGAGGAGGGCGACCCACGCGCCGAACTGATCCGCCGCCTGCAGGAGTACGAGCGTTTCAAGGCCGCCGCCGAAGGCATCGATGAATTGCCACGGGTAGGCCGCGATGTGGTGGTGCCACGCCTGGAGGCGCCGCAGGCCAAGGTGCGCAAGCTGTTGCCGCAAGTCAGCCTGGAAGAGTTGCTGGTGTCCATGGCCGAGGTGATGCGCCGCAACGACCTGTTCGAAAGCCACCAGATCACCCGTGAAACGCTGTCTACCCGCGAGCGCATGAGCCAGGTGCTGGAGCGCCTCAAGGGCGGTGCTTTTGTGCCGTTCGTCGAGTTGTTTGCCGCCGAAGAGGGCAAGCTGGGCGTGGTGGTCACCTTCATGGCGATTCTCGAGCTGGTGAAGGAATCGCTGATCGAACTGGTGCAGAATGAACCTTTCGCCGCCATTCACGTGCGGCTCCGCCCGGCGCTTGTTGAAGAACCTGATGAACCTGAATGACCCCCGCGACCTGGCGTCGCTGATCGAAGCTTTCTTGCTGGCGTCGGGCAAACCGCAGTCTCTGGAGCGCCTGTACGAGCTGTTCGAAGAGGCCGAGCGCCCAGAACCCAAGGTGTTCAAGCAGGCCCTGGACGTGCTGGGCAAGTCGTGCAATGGCCGAGCGTTCGAGCTCAAGGAAGTGGCCAGCGGCTACCGCCTGCAAATCCGCGAGGACTATGCGCCCTGGGTCGGGCGCCTGTGGGAAGAGCGCCCGCAACGCTATTCACGTGCGCTGCTCGAAACCCTGGCGCTGATTGCCTACCGCCAGCCCATCACCCGTGGCGAGATCGAGGACGTGCGGGGCGTGGCGGTGAACAGCAACATCATCAAGACCATGATGGAGCGCGAGTGGATTCGCGTGGTCGGCTACCGCGAAGTGCCGGGGCGGCCGGCGATGTTTGCCACCACCAAGGCGTTTCTTGACCACTTCAACCTCAAGAGCCTGGATGAGCTGCCGGCCTTGGCCGAGCTGCGCGAGATGGAGCCGGAGCCGGTGCTCGACCCGGACGATGCGCCAGTGCCGGCGCACCTGCAGGCGTTGGCAGATGCCAGCCTTGGGGAGGAAGAAGAGGGTGTTGAGCCGAAGGAGGAAACCAGCTTCCGTAGCTTGCTGGTGGAGCTGGATGCCATGGAAGAAGGGTTGAAGACCGACTTTGATGATTTGCGCGAGGAAGAACCAGAGGCTTCGGTGGAAGAAGAGGGCAAGTTACAGCCCTGATCTGCTGTTGCCCATACACCACCGTTAGGCAGAAACCCCAGCCAAAGCCCACAAAACCCTCTACCCTCCAGTGCGTTCCTCCCCGGAACCGCGTATGATGCGCGGCCTTTTGGCGCACTCGTCGCCAAAAAACCTGTTTTCATTCCTACACCGGGAGGTGCCCAGATGAGTGAGCAAGACCTGCAAGATACCGAAATCACCCCGCCATCCGGCGAAAAGCTGCAAAAAGTGCTGGCACGCATTGGCGTGGGTTCGCGCCGTGACGTCGAAGCCTGGATCAGCCAGGGCCGCATCAAGGTGAACGGCGTCGAGGCCACCCTTGGCCAGCGCGTCGACCTGCACGACGCCATTGCCGTAGACGGCAAGCTGATCAAGCGTGAGGAGGCCGCCGAGGCCACTCGCCGGGTGATCATGTACAACAAGCCCGATGGCGAAATCTGCACCCGTGACGACCCGGAAGGCCGCCCCACCGTGTTCGACCGCCTGCCACGGCCAAAAGAAGGCCGCTGGATCAACATCGGCCGCCTCGACATCAACACCACTGGCCTGCTGCTGTTCACCACCGACGGTGAACTGGCCAACCGTCTGATGCACCCGTCCTACGAGATGGACCGTGAGTATGCGGTGCGTGTGCGCGGTGAAGTCGATGACGAGATGATCGAGCGCCTGAAAGCCGGTGTGATGCTGGAAGACGGCCCGGCCAAGTTCACCGACATCCAGAAGGCACCGGGTGGTGAAGGCTTCAACCACTGGTACCACTGTGTGGTGATGGAAGGCCGTAACCGTGAGGTGCGTCGCCTGTGGGAATCCCAGGGCATGGTGGTCAGCCGCCTGAAGCGCGTGCGTTTCGGCCCGGTGTTCCTCAATTCCGACCTGCCGATGGGCCGCTGGCGTGAAATGACCCAGGGCGAAATCGACATCCTGGCCGCCGAAGTGGGCCTGCAGCCGGTTGCGCTGCCCGCCATGAAGCTCAAGGCCAAGGACAAGATGGAGCGCCTGCAGCGCAAGTCGACCCGCCCGCTGGGCCGTGGCGAGCGCGTGCGCAACCTGCGCCCGGCCCACGAAGGTGCCGCTACCGGTGAACGCCCGGCGCGTCAGCCGCGTGAAGAGGCTCCGCGTAAAAACACCCGCGGCAGCACGGTGGCCGAGCGCCCGAGCGAAATGCGCAAGCGTCCGGCCAAGCCTGAAGGTGACAAGCCGGCAGGCCGTGGTCGCGGTAAACCGCGTGGCTGATCGGCCTGCGTGGTGATGAGAAACCAGCCTTCGGGCTGGTTTTTTTATGCCTGCGATGTATTGCGGGCACGGCAAGATATTGAACAAAAAGAATTTTTCTGACGACTGGCAAGTTCTTTAACCGGCTTGTAAAGAAATTTATACAAATGTGGCCGGTTTCAGCCCTGATTCCAGATTTAACCCAATCGTGTAAACAAACCTTGCCGACACCGATGTGCCAAACCCGCTACCTCCACCTTGCCCTCCCTTGCCCAAACCCCCGTCCCCACGGTGTTATAGCCGCCATTGCCGTGTGCAAGAGCCCGTCCACAGAGCCTGGCTGACAAAACAACAAATGGAGGCGCCATGTACGCCGATCACTCCGCCTTTGAAGGCCCATACCACAGGATCGCTGCGTTATTTCCGGATGGAAGAGCGCAACGCGTTGACGCCTGCGCGCTTGCAGGGGTATACAGTGCGCCGCGTTTTACCTGTGACCCTTTTGCGTACCGCGCACTCTTGATCACGCCGGGTTGACCCGCTTCGGCGGCACCTGAGGTCAAGAAACCCAAGGTAACCACCTTGCCCATTCCGCTGCGCCACGAGCGCGGTGGGTCCGATTCCGTCACAGATAAAAACAATGCAGGTGACTTCGTTCATGAGTGGACAAAACATGCATTCAGGCGAGCTCAAGCGGGGCCTGAAGAACCGCCATATCCAGTTGATCGCCCTGGGTGGTGCAATTGGTACCGGCCTGTTCCTCGGCTCGGCAGGCGTGATGAAATCCGCCGGCCCGTCGATGATCCTTGGCTACGCCATCTGCGGCTTCATCGCCTTCATGATCATGCGCCAGCTTGGCGAGATGATTGTCGAAGAGCCGGTGGCCGGCTCGTTCAGCCACTTTGCACACACCTACTGGGGCGGCTTCGCCGGCTTCCTGTCGGGTTGGAACTGCTGGGTGCTGTACATCCTGGTGGGCATGTCGGAGCTTTCGGCGGTTGGCAAGTATGTCCACTACTGGTGGCCGGAGATCCCGACCTGGGTCACTGCGGCGGCGTTCTTCGTGTTGATCAACGCCATCAACCTGATGAACGTGAAGTTCTTCGGTGAAGCCGAATTCTGGTTCGCCATCATCAAGGTCGTGGCCATCGTCAGCATGATTGGCCTGGGTGCCTACCTGCTCACCAGCGGCAGCGGCGGGCCGGATGCGACCATCGCCAACCTGTGGTCCCACGGCGGCTTCTTCCCGAATGGTGTCAGCGGGCTGGTGATGGCCCTGGCGTTCATCATGTTCTCCTTCGGTGGCCTGGAAATGCTCGGTTTCACCGCTGCCGAAGCCGACAAGCCGAAGACCGTGATCCCCAAAGCGATCAACCAGGTCATCTGGCGCATCCTGATCTTCTACGTGGGCGCCTTGGTGGTATTGCTGTCGTTGACGCCATGGGACAACCTGGTCGCCAGCATCGATGCCTCGGGTGGCAGCTATGGCAGCAGCCCGTTCGTGCAAGTGTTCTCGCTGCTGGGCAGTGACGTTGCTGCCCACTTGCTGAACTTCGTGGTCCTGACAGCCGCACTGTCGGTTTACAACAGCGGTACCTACTGCAATGCGCGCATGCTGCTGGGCATGGCCGAGCAGGGCGATGCCCCGGCGTCGCTGGCCAAGGTCGACAAACGTGGCGTGCCTGTGCGTTCGATCCTGGTGTCGGCTGCCGTTACCTTCGTGGCCGTACTGCTTAACTACCTGATGCCGCAGAATGCCCTGGAGCTGCTGATGTCGCTGGTGGTGGCTACCCTGGTGATCAACTGGGCGATGATCAGCTATTCGCACCTGAAGTTCCGCCAGCACCTGGACCGTACCGGCCAGAAGCCGCTGTTCAAGGCGCTGTGGTACCCCTACGGTAACTACGTGGTGCTGGCCTTCGTGGTGCTGATCCTCGGCATCATGCTGATGATTCCAGGTATTCAGGTTTCGGTGTATGTCATGCCGGTTTGGTTGTTCGGGATGTTTGTGGTCTACATGGTCAAGCCGCGCCGCCGGGTGAATGCCGGTGGGGCTGTGGGTCACGTGGCCAAGTAAGCAACTCAAGGCCGTATGCAAAAACCCGAAGTCAGGTGACTGGCTTCGGGTTTTTTGTTGCCTGTGCAGGCAACACATCAGATCTGCTCCAGCAACCAGCCCCTGAATGCCCGCAACGACGGCAAGGCCTCATTCCTGGGCGGGTAGATCAGGTAATAACTACGCTGGCTGGCAAACGCCACGCCTGGGCTGTGCAGCTCACCCTTGGCCAATTCCTCTTCCACCAGAATGCGCGGCACCAGCCCGATACCAATCCCGGCCCGCACCGCCTGGATCAGGTGCGAGGTCAGCTCGAAGCTCGGCCCCAGGCGCATTGCCCGGTGCGGCAGGCCATGGTGCGAGAACCACTCGCCCCAGGCATGCGGGTTGTTGGCCACATTCAACAGCACCTCTTCACTGATCCGTGCCGGGCTCCAGCCCTGGCTGTCGGCCCCGGCCTCCGGTGGCAGGATCACCACCAGTTCCTCGGCATGCAGGCGATGGCAGATCAGCCCCGGCAGGTCGTGGCTGGCCACACCGATGGCGGCGTCGATTTCGCTGGTGTCGAAGTTGATGGCTTCGATACGTGAATGGATGTGCACCAGCATGCCCGGGTGGGCGCTGTAGAATGCATGCAGCCTTGGCAGCAGCCATTTCGAGCCGAACGTTGGCAGGGTAGCCAGGCGCAAGGTGCCGACCCCCGACTGGTACGCCAGCGCCTGCAAGGTGGCACTGCGGATGCGCCCCAGCGCCTCGCTGAGCTCGCGTTGGTAAAGGCGACCCACATCCGTCAGCTGTACCTGGCGGCCTTCGCGGCGGAACAAGGTGAGGCCCAGTTGCTGTTCCAGCGCCTGCACCTGGCGGCTGACCGCGCTTTGCGTCAGCGACAGTTCGGCGGCGGCGCGGGTGTAGCTTTCATGGCGGGCGGCGGCCTCGAAGGCCAGCAGCAGCGACATGGACGGTGTCAGGTGGCGGTAATTCATTCATAAAAGTCATTGATAGCGGCAGGATTATCCGTTTGCTCCTGAAGCGAAACTACAGGAACATTGGCGTATACGTCATCCCTGCATGCATCAACCCATGCCGGAGCGACAGGAATCCCGTGAATTAGCCAATATCAAGAGGCCATCCTTCGATGATCGCCCAGCTGCCGACCGTTGCACCGAGCGCCAACTACCCCGAATTCCTCGAAGCCCTGCGCAACAGCGGCTTCCGTGGCCAGATCAGTGCCGACTACGGCACCCGCACGGTGTTGGCCACCGACAACTCGATTTACCAGCGCTTGCCCCAGGCCGCAGTGTTCCCGCTGGATGCCGACGATGTGGCGCGGGTTGCCACACTGATGGGCGAGGCGCGTTTCCAGAACGTCAAGCTGACCCCGCGCGGCGGTGGCACCGGCACCAATGGCCAGTCGCTGACCGACGGCATCGTCGTCGACCTATCGCGCCATATGAACAAGATCCTCGAAATCAACGTCGAGGAACGTTGGGTGCGGGTGCAGGCCGGTACGGTCAAGGACCAGCTCAATGCCGCGCTCAAGCCGCACGGGCTGTTCTTCGCCCCTGAGCTGTCCACCTCCAACCGTGCCACTGTCGGCGGCATGATCAACACCGACGCCAGTGGCCAAGGCAGCTGCACCTACGGCAAAACCCGCGACCATGTGCTGGAGCTGCACAGCGTGCTGCTCGGCGGCGAACGCCTGCACAGCCTGCCAATCGACGATGCCGCGCTGGCACAGGCCTGTGCCGCACCTGGCCGGGTTGGCGAGGTGTACCGCATGGCCCGGGAGATCCAGGAAACCCAGGCTGAACTGATCGAAACCACTTTTCCCAAGCTGAACCGCTGCCTGACCGGTTATGACCTGGCGCACCTGCGCGATGAGCAGGGCCGCTTCAACCTCAACAGCGTGCTGTGTGGTGCCGAGGGCTCGCTGGGCTATGTGGTGGAAGCCAAGCTCAACGTGCTGCCGATACCCAAATATGCGGTACTGGTGAACGTGCGCTACACCAGCTTCATGGATGCCCTGCGTGATGCCAATGCGCTGATGGCGCACAAGCCGCTGTCGATCGAGACCGTCGACTCCAAGGTGCTGATGCTGGCGATGAAGGACATCGTTTGGCACAGCGTTGCCGAGTACTTCCCGGCCGACCCCGACCGCCCGACCCTGGGTATCAACCTGGTGGAGTTCTGCGGCGATGAGCCGGCTGAGGTCAACGCCCGGGTGCAAGCCTTCGTCGAGCACTTGCAGGCGGATACCAGTGTCGAGCGCCTGGGGCATACGCTGGCTGAAGGCGCCGAGGCGGTGACCCGCGTCTACGTGATGCGCAAGCGTTCGGTGGGCTTGCTGGGTAACGTCGAGGGCGAGGTGCGCCCGCAGCCGTTCGTGGAAGACACGGCGGTACCGCCAGAGCAACTGGCCGACTACATCGCCGACTTCCGCGCCCTGCTGGACGGTTACGGCCTGGCCTACGGCATGTTCGGCCACGTCGATGCTGGTGTGCTGCACGTGCGCCCGGCGCTGGACATGAAGGACCCGGCCCAGGCCGCGCTGGTGAAGCCGATCTCCGACGCCGTGGCCGCGCTGACCAAAAGCTATGGCGGCCTGCTGTGGGGCGAGCACGGCAAAGGCCTGCGTTCGGAATACGTGCCGGAGTACTTTGGTGAGCTGTATCCGGCGCTGCAGCGCCTGAAAGGTGCCTTCGACCCGCACAACCAGCTCAACCCCGGCAAGATCTGCACACCGCTGGGCAGTGCCGAGGGCCTGACACCGGTCGATGGCGTAACCCTGCGCGGCGACCTCGACCGCACCATCGACGAGCGCGTGTGGCAGGACTTCCCCAGTGCCGTGCACTGCAACGGCAACGGCGCCTGCTACAACTACGACCCCAACGACGCCATGTGCCCGTCGTGGAAGGCCACCCGTGAGCGCCAGCATTCGCCCAAGGGCCGCGCCTCGCTGATGCGCGAGTGGCTGCGCCTGCAAGGCGAAGCGAACATCGACGTGTTGGCCGCAGCCCGCAACAAGGTGTCGTGGCTCAAGGGCCTCCCGGCACGCCTGCGCAACAACCGCGCGCGCAGCCAGGGGCAGGAAGACTTCTCCCACGAAGTGTACGACGCCATGGCCGGCTGCCTGGCGTGCAAGTCGTGCGCCGGGCAGTGCCCGATCAAAGTCAACGTGCCGGACTTCCGTTCGCGCTTCCTCGAGCTGTACCACGGCCGCTATCAGCGCCCGCTGCGTGACTACCTGATCGGCTCGCTGGAATTCACCATCCCGTACCTGGCCCACGCACCGGGCCTGTACAACGCGGTCATGGGCTCTAAGTGGGTCAGCAAGCTGCTGGCCGACAACATTGGCATGGTCGACAGCCCGTTGATCAGCCGCTTCAACTTCCAGGCCACGCTGACCCGTTGCCGTGTCGGCGTGGCCAGTGTGCCGGCCCTGCGTGAACTGACCCCGGCCCAGCGCGAGCGCAGCATCGTGCTGGTGCAGGACGCCTTCACCCGCTATTTCGAGACCCCGCTGCTGTCAGCCTTCATCGACCTGGCCCACCGCCTGGGCCACCGGGTATTCCTGGCGCCTTACAGTGCCAACGGCAAGCCTTTGCATGTACAGGGCTTCCTGGGGGCGTTCGCCAAGGCGGCGATCCGTAACGCTACCCAGCTCAAGGCCCTGGCCGACTGCGGTGTGCCTCTGGTGGGGCTGGACCCGGCGATGACCCTGGTGTACCGCCAGGAGTACCAGAAAGTGCCGGGGCTGGACGGTTGCCCGAAGGTGCTGTTGCCGCAGGAATGGCTGATGGACGTGCTGCCCGAGCAGGCGCCGACCGCACCGGGCAACTTCCGGCTGATGGCGCACTGCACCGAGAAGACCAACGTGCCGGCCAGTACCAAACAGTGGGAGCAGGTGTTTGCCCGCCTGGGCCTGAAGCTGGTGACCGAGGCGACGGGTTGCTGCGGTATGTCGGGGACCTACGGCCACGAGGCGCGTAACCAGGAGACTTCGCGGACCATCTTCGAGCAAAGCTGGGCAACCAAGCTGGACAAGGAAGGAGAGCCGCTGGCGACCGGTTACTCGTGCCGCAGCCAGGTCAAGCGCATGACCGAGCGCAAGATGCGCCACCCGCTTGAAGTGGTGTTGCAGTACGCCCAGCGTTAACGTTCAGGGCTTCGGGGGCTGCCAGGCAGCCCCCGGCTTTCAATGATCTCGATGCCGCCGCACCTGCCTGTACAGATACAGGCTCAACACCAGCCCACAACCCGCCGCACCCGCCGCAAACAGAAACATCGAAGCAAACCCGAACCCCGCCGCCACCGCGCCCACCAGTGGCCCGGTCACCCCCAGCGACAAGTCAATGAACAGCGAATACGCCCCCACAGCCGCCCCGCGGTTGGCCGCCGACACCTGATTCACCGCCTCCACACCCAGCGCCGGGAACACCAGCGAGAAGCCAAACCCGCTAAGCGCTGCCCCTGCCAAGGCCAACTCGGCGCTGGGCGCCAGCCATAGCATCAACAACCCCAGTGTTTCCACCGACAGGCAGGCAATCGCCACCCGGAACCCGCCAATGCGGTTGATCAGGTTGCCAAACAGCAGCCGCGCACTGATGAAGCTGGCGCCGAACAGGCTCAAGGTCAGCGCGGCATTGGCCCAGCCGCGGCTGGCGTAGTACAAGGTGATGAACGTGGCGATGGTGCCAAAGCCGATCGAGCCCAGGGCCAGTCCCGAACCGTGCGGGAACACCTTGCCCAGCACGCGCAGGAACGGCAGGCGTACGCCACTGACGATAGGGGCGGCCTGTTTCGGCCAGGCCAGCAGCAGGCCGAGGATGCACAGCAGGATAATGCTGACGCCCATGCTCCACAGCCCCAGGCTCTTGACCATCAGCACGCCCAGCGGTGCACCGACGGCCAGTGCGCCATAGCTGGCGATGCCGTTCCAGGAGATGACCTTGGCGGTGTTTTCAGCGCCCACCCGACCGATGCCCCAGCCAATCGCGCCCGCACCTACCAGGCTTTCGGCGCTGCCCAGTGCTAGCCGCCCGACCAGCAGACAGGCCAGGCTCAGCCAGGGCTGGTGGGTGAGGAAGGCGCAGGCCAGCATGAACACCCCGCTAAGCCCGCAGCCTACAAGGCCGTACATGACCGCCTTCTTGCTGCCGTGGTTGTCGATGATGCGGCTGGCGGAGGGGCGGCTGAGCAGCGTGGCGAGGTACTGCACGCTGATCACAAGGCCCGCGACCACGGCGCTGAACCCCAGGTCGTTGTGCACATAGCCGGGCAACACGGCCAGCGGGATGCCGATGTTGAGGTAGCCAATGAAGGTGAAAAGGACGATGGAGACGACTTGCAGTGTGACCGCAAGGGGGCGCGGTGATTCGGGCATGGGGGCCTGCGAGGGTTCTGGACAGTGTGAAAACGTGATGACGGGGGTAGCCCGCAGGTCAGCCGTTTTCACACTGTTGGAGGTTGCGCGATTTATTCCTGGTCAGCGCTGGATTGATCGTCACCATCCTGCTCGACGGCAGCTGCCGGTTCGGCGTGAACGGTCACGGATGGCTCTTCTGGGTTCAGGCTTGGGAAGGGAAGATTCGGGATTTCGTGCATCTCGTCGTTCCTCGCAAGTGTGAGTGAAAAGTCTGCGCCAGGCGCGGTTGAAGCTTCGCAAAGCTGGGGCAGGATACACAAGTCTGGATGACAGTTTGGTTTTTTTACCGCTCGTTTGTCGGTTTTGCGGGCGAACAGCGCACATTATTCATAAAAAAACGGGGCCGATTGCGGCCCCGTTTTTCAGCGATCACTTCCGGCCTTCGGCCGTTTCCGCCACCTTGTCGGTGCGGGCGCACATGATGAAGTCGTTGCGGTGCAGGCCCTTGATCGAGTGGCTCCACCAGGTCACGGTAACTTTGCCCCACTCGGTCAGCAGCCCAGGGTGGTGGCCTTCGGCCTCGGCGATTTCGCCTACGGCGTTGGTGAACGCCAGGGCGTGCTTGAAGTTCTTGAACAGGAAGACGCGCTCCAGCTCCATGTGGCCGTCACGTACTTCGATGTTCCAGTCCGGGATTTCGCGAATCAGCTCGGCCAGCTCTTCGTCGGTGACTTTTGGAGCGTCAGCGCGGCAGGCTTCGCAATGGGCTTGGTTCAAGGCATTCATGGGTGTTTTCCGGTTCGAGTTGTTATCGGCAGGGTCGCTCAGGCAGCGACCTTGGGTGGAAACTTCGGTGCGTGCAGGCCCAGCTGCATGGCCTTGTGGACCATGCCCATGATGTCTTCGTGGGCCAGGTCGAACAGGCACTTCATGTTGGGGAGCACGAAATACAGCGGCTGCAGGATGTCGATACGGTACGGGGTACGCATGGCTTCGATCGGGTCGAAGGCCTGGTGTTCAGGCTCGCCAGACAGACTGTAGACGGTCTCTTTCGGTGACGAGAGGATGCCGCCGCCATAGATCTTGCGGCCCTGGGCGGTTTCCATCAGGCCAAACTCGATGGTCATCCAGTACAGGCGCGCCAGGTACACGCGTTGTTCCTTGGTTGCCGCCAGGCCGAGCTTGCCGTAGGTGTGGGTGAATTCGGCGAACCATGGGTTGGTCAGCAGCGGGCAGTGGCCGAAAATCTCGTGGAAGATATCGGGCTCTTGCAGGTAGTCCAGCTCTTGCGGGGTGCGGATGAACGTGGCGACCGGGAAGCGTTTGCTGGCCAGTAATTCGAAGAAGGTCTGGAAGGGAATCAGCGCCGGAACCCGGGCAACCTGCCAGCCGGTGGTGGCACCCAGCACCTTGTTGATCTCGCCCAGTTGCGGGATACGGTCGTGGGGCAGCTTGAGCTGGTCGATGCCGTCCAGGTATTCCTGGCACGCGCGGCCTTCGATCACTTTCAGCTGACGGGTGATCAGGGTGTTCCATACCGCATGCTCTTGCTGCGGGTAATCGATAAAACCATGCGCATCGGGCTCACGTGCCACGTAGTGCGTCTGTTTCATGAGGCTCTCCTGGTGAGGGCTTTTCTTGTTATGTGCAGGACATGCCTAAGGAATATCCCTTCACTGGCCGTTTTGCACGGGTGCAAGCCGCTGCCGCGCCAGCGGGTGAAGCGGATTTCGTAACGATAATTTTACAAAATGGCCCGGGTGTCGGAAAATTCGGGGCATACGGCTGATGGTTGCGCAGTTTTTGTCAGCTTATCTTTACGACTTTTCCGCGCGATGTTGAAAAACATTGGCGCTTCGAGAGCCCTCATGCGTATCAAAGTGCACTGCCAGAACCGCATTGGCATCCTGCGCGACATCCTCAACCTGCTGGTGGAGTACGGCATCAACGTCCTTCGCGGCGAGGTGGGCGGTGACCATGGCAATGCCATCTACCTGCACTGCCCGAACCTGATCAACCTGCAGTTCCAGGCCTTGCGACCGAAATTCGAGGCGATTGCCGGGGTATTTGGCGTCAAGCGCGTGGGCCTGATGCCCAGCGAACGCCGGCACATGGAGCTGAATGCCTTGCTCGGGGCGCTGGACTTCCCGGTGCTGTCGATCGACATGGGCGGAAGCATCGTCGCCGCCAACCGCACGGCAGCGCAGTTGCTGGGGGTGCGCGTGGATGAGGTGCCGGGCATGCCGCTGGCGCGCTATGTGGAAGACTTCGATCTGCCGGAGTTGGTGCGGGCCAACAAGTCGCGCATCAATGGCCTGCGTATCAAGGTCAAAGGTGATGTGTTCCTGGCGGATATCGCACCGCTGCAGTCCGAACACGACGACAGCGAGGCGTTGGCTGGCGCCGTGCTCACCCTGCACCGTGCCGACCGCATTGGCGAACGCATCTACAACGTGCGCAAGCAGGAATTGCGAGGCTTCGACAGCATCTTCCAAAGCTCGCGGGTGATGGCTGCCGTGGTGCGCGAGGCCCGCCGCATGGCGCCGCTGGATGCGCCGCTGCTGATCGAGGGTGAGACCGGCACCGGCAAGGAGCTGCTGGCGCGCGCCTGCCACCTGGCCAGCCCCCGTGGGCAGTCGCCGCTGATGGCGCTCAATTGCGCCGGCTTGCCCGAGTCGATGGCCGAAACCGAGCTGTTCGGTTACGGCCCCGGGGCATTCGAAGGTGCGCGGGCAGAGGGCAAGCTGGGGCTGCTGGAACTGACAGCAGGCGGCACGCTCTTCCTTGACGGGGTAGGGGAGATGAGCCCGCGCCTGCAAGTGAAGTTGCTGCGCTTTTTGCAGGACGGCTGTTTCCGTCGGGTAGGCAGCGATGAAGAGGTGTACCTGGATGTGCGGGTGATCTGCGCGACCCAGGTGGATTTGTCCGAGTTGTGCGCGCGCGGCGAGTTTCGTCAGGACCTTTATCACCGCCTGAACGTGTTGTCGCTGCACATTCCGCCTTTGCGCGAATGCATGGATGGCCTGGAAGGGCTGGTGCAGCACTTTCTCGACCAGGCCAGCCGACAAATCGGCTGTGCCATGCCGCGCCTGGCGCCGGCCGCGATGGACAAACTTGGGCAATACCATTGGCCGGGCAATGTAAGGCAGTTGGAAAACGTATTGTTCCAGGCGGTTTCTTTATGCGAAGGCGGCGTGGTTAAAAGCGAGCATATACGTTTGCCGGATTATGGCGCGCGGCAACCGTTGGGTGAGTTTTCGCTGGAGGGCGATCTTTCGCAGATTGTCGGGCGCTTTGAAAAAGCGGTGCTGGAAAGTTTGATGGGGGCGTTTCCGAGTAGCCGGGCTTTAGGGAAAAGGCTGGGCGTTTCGCATACAACCATCGCAAACAAGTTAAGGGATTATTCGCTTGGCAAGTCTGCCGATTAATTGGGCTTTGCAAAAGGTGAAAGGGGCCCGTAGGGCCCCTGATTCAGAAGGTATCAGCCGTTAGAGCAGCCGTTCCCCATCACGCGGTATTCGAGAATGTGCTTCTGGCCCTTGGAGTCTTCGTAGGTCATGCGGGCTGGCACGACTTCGCACACATTGGGCACTTCGCTCATGGAGATGACGCGGGCAATGTCCAGGTGCTGCGAGTAACTGTACTGTTCAACCGGAATCTGCTCGGCATCTTTGGCTTCGCCGGCCATTGCCGCGCCGCAAAGACTGCCAAGTACCAATACCAGTAAAGCTTTCATTTTCTATTTACCTGTCTAAGGTCGTGAGGGGGCACGCGGCGCTTATGGCGCCGCGAGTACTGCTAGTTTTAACTATCGGGATTAGAGGGAGATTAACGTTTGCCTTCGTGGGGGCTGTTACCAGTTGTTAATCGCCTTGCCGTTGCTGGCGAGGTGAATTTTAGGGTTGTGGCCAAGGCCGAAACAGTGGGTCTTTTGATAAAGTGTTTTGACAGAATCTGTAACAATCCTCTGGTAAGGCACCCCGTTTTTTCGTGGTCAGGGCTGTAATCCGCATGCTAGAGCACTTTGGCGGAACGGGCGTACCAAATTACTACCAACGTCGAATGGCTTTTGTCGCTCTGATACAGTTACAAACGGTTCCATACAAAAACAACTATTACACCGAGGTAACACAGATGAGTGCGGCTCCACTGTATCCCGTTCGTCCCGAGGTTGCGGCCACTACCCTGACCGACGAGGCCACCTACAAGGCCATGTACCAGCAATCGGTGATCAACCCGGACGGCTTCTGGCGCGAGCAGGCCCAGCGGATCGACTGGATCAAGCCGTTCACCAAGGTCAAGCAGACCTCCTTCGACGACCATCACGTCGATATCAAATGGTTCGCCGACGGCACTCTGAACGTTTCCTCCAACTGCCTGGACCGCCACCTTGAAGAGCGCGGCGACCAGCTGGCCATCATCTGGGAAGGCGACGACCCTTCCGAACACCGCAACATCACCTACCGCGAACTGCACGAGCAGGTGTGCAAGTTCGCCAACGCCCTGCGTGGCCAGGACGTGCACCGGGGTGATGTGGTCACCATCTACATGCCGATGATCCCCGAAGCCGTGGTCGCCATGCTGGCCTGCGCCCGCATCGGTGCGATCCACTCGGTGGTGTTCGGTGGTTTCTCGCCCGAGGCGCTGGCTGGCCGTATCATCGATTGCAAGTCCAAGGTGGTGATCACTGCCGACGAGGGCCTGCGTGGCGGCCGCCGCACCCCGCTCAAGGCCAACGTCGACCTGGCGCTGACCAACCCTGAAACCAACAGCGTGCAGAAAATCATCGTGTGCAAGCGCACCGGTGGCGACATTGCCTGGCACCAGCACCGCGACATCTGGTACGAAGACTTGATGAAAGTGGCCTCCAGCCATTGCGCGCCGAAAGAAATGGGGGCCGAGGAAGCGCTGTTCATCCTCTACACCTCCGGTTCTACCGGCAAGCCGAAAGGTGTGCTGCACACCACCGGCGGTTACCTGGTGTATGCCGCACTGACCCATGAGCGGGTATTCGACTACCGCCCGGGTGAAGTGTACTGGTGCACTGCTGACGTGGGCTGGGTCACCGGCCACAGCTACATCGTGTACGGCCCGCTGGCCAACGGCGCCACTACCCTGCTGTTCGAGGGGGTGCCGAACTATCCTGACATCACCCGCGTGTCGAAGATCGTCGACAAGCACAAGGTCAACATCCTCTACACCGCGCCCACTGCCATCCGCGCGATGATGGCCGAAGGGCAGGCAGCTGTTGAAGGTGCCGACGGCTCCAGTCTGCGCCTGCTCGGCTCGGTGGGCGAGCCGATCAACCCCGAAGCCTGGAACTGGTACTACAAGACCGTGGGCAAGGAGCGTTGCCCGATCGTCGATACCTGGTGGCAGACCGAGACCGGTGGCATTCTGATCAGCCCGCTGCCGGGTGCTACCGGCCTGAAGCCGGGGTCGGCTACCCGTCCGTTCTTCGGCGTGGTGCCAGCGCTGGTGGACAACCTGGGTAACCTGATCGACGGTGCTGCCGAGGGCAACCTGGTGATCCTCGACTCCTGGCCGGGCCAGTCGCGTTCGCTGTTCGGCGACCACGATCGTTTCGTCGACACCTACTTCAAGACCTTCCGTGGCATGTACTTCACCGGTGACGGTGCGCGCCGTGACGAGGATGGCTATTACTGGATCACGGGCCGTGTGGATGACGTGCTCAACGTATCCGGGCACCGCATGGGTACCGCCGAGATCGAAAGTGCCATGGTGGCCCACGCGAAGGTGGCCGAGGCTGCAGTGGTTGGCGTGCCGCACGACATCAAAGGGCAGGGCATCTATGTGTATGTCACCCTCAATGCCGGTATTGAGGCCAGCGAGCAGCTGCGCCTGGAGCTGAAGAACTGGGTGCGCAAGGAAATCGGCCCGATCGCCTCGCCGGATGTGATCCAGTGGGCACCGGGGCTGCCGAAAACCCGTTCGGGCAAGATCATGCGCCGTATCCTGCGCAAGATTGCCACCGGTGAGTACGATGCGTTGGGCGATATCTCGACCCTGGCCGACCCGGGCGTGGTGCAACACCTGATCGATACCCACAAGGCCATGAACCTGGCCTCGGCCTGATAGCGAAGCAGGGCCGTGTGAACAGAAAACCCCGCCCGGGCAACCGGGCGGGGTTTTTGCTTTACTGTTACCCGACATTCATCGGTAACTGTTCTGTCACCCACCTTGCACACGTTCGGGGCGCGAGGAAACAACACGGACCTGTTTCGGTGCGCTCCTCCAGCCATTTTGTACAACGCGGCACGCTACACTTGCCGTAGTACAAGGCTTTGCCAATAATAGGCCCAGGAATTGCTAGGTCTATTGGTTCTATTTCTTGTGCCTTCGCATATTTTGCGCTGGTCGTCAACATCGCCCGCAGCGGTTTCAGGCGCTTCTGTAAGTAGTTGTCGCTTTGAAGAAATATCGACTACCGGGCTGTCGCTAAAATGCCACTCACTCGCTCGTGGTCTGCGACCTTGGTCGAACCCTGCGCGGCTCGCGTTGTACCCATTCGCATATCGGGCAGCCGTTACCTGCCTTGTATTGCCCCGTACCGATGGAGTTACCTGATGAAGAAGCTCGCACTGCTTGGCGCCCTGGCGCTCTCCGTATTTTCCCTGGTGTCGCAGGCCGATGAAAAACCGCTGAAAATCGGCATTGAAGCCGCCTACCCACCCTTCGCCTTCAAGCAGCCCGATGGCAGCATCGCCGGTTTCGACTACGACATCGGCAACGCCCTGTGCGAAGAGATGAAAGCCAAGTGCACCTGGGTCGAGCAGGAGTTCGACGGCCTGATCCCGGCGCTGAAAGTGCGCAAGATCGACGCCATCCTGTCGTCCATGTCGATCACCGAGGACCGCAAGAAGTCGGTCGACTTCACCAAGCGCTACTACCTCACCCCGGCGCGCCTGGTGATGAAGGAAGGCACCGCTGTCAGCGAAAGCCTGGATGAGCTGAAAGGCAAGAAGATCGGCGTGCAGCGCGGCTCGATCCATGACCGCTTCGCCAAGGAAGTGCTGGGCGCCAAAGGTGCCACCGTGGTGCCTTACGGCACTCAGAACGAAATCTACCTGGATGTGGCCGCCGGCCGCCTGGACGGCACCGTGGCCGACGCCACCCTGCTGGAAGACGGCTTCCTCAAGACCGACGCGGGTAAAGGCTTCGCCTTCGTAGGCCCGTCCTTCACCGACGCCAAGTACTTCGGTGACGGTATCGGTATTGCTGTGCGCAAAGGGGACAAGGCCAACGTCGACCGCATCAACGCGGCCATCGATGCCATCCGTGCCAACGGCAAGTACAAAGAAATCGAGAAGAAGTACTTCAACTTCGACATCTACGGTCCAGACTCGAACTAAGACGTCGGGTTTCACCTGTGCAATGGTGCAAACAGCAGAGGCTCTGAGGTTTGCACCATTTTTCATTCTTTAGGTCGAGGACCTCATCATGTTGAAAGGCTACGGGGCAGTCATCCTCGACGGGGCGTGGCTGACGCTTCAGCTCGCCCTGTCGTCGATGGCCCTGGCCATCGTGCTCGGCCTGATCGGTGTGGCGCTGCGCTTGTCGCCGGTGCGCTGGCTGGCCTGGCTGGGCGACCTGTATTCCACGGTGATCCGTGGTATTCCGGACCTGGTCCTGATCCTGCTGATCTTCTACGGCGGGCAAGACATCATCAACCGGGTGGCACCGCTGCTCGGCTACGAAGACTACATTGACCTGAACCCGCTGATTGCCGGTATCGGTACCCTGGGCTTCATCTTTGGCGCCTACCTGTCGGAAACCTTCCGCGGTGCCTTCCTGGGTATTCCCAAGGGCCAGGCCGAGGCGGGCGTGGCGTATGGCATGAGCCCGCGCCAGGTGTTCTTCCGCATCCAGGTGCCGCAAATGATTCGCCTGGCGATCCCGGGCTTCACCAACAACTGGCTGGTACTCACCAAGGCCACCGCACTGATCTCGGTCGTCGGCCTGCAGGACATGATGTTCAAGGCCAAGCAGGCGGCCGATGCCACCCGCGAGCCTTTCACCTTCTTCCTGGCGGTGGCGGCACTGTACCTGGTGCTGACCAGCGTCTCGCTGCTGGCCCTGAAGTATCTGGAGCGCCGCTACTCGGTGGGCGTCAAGGTGGCTGAACTATGATCTTCGACTACAACGTCGTCTGGGAGGCATTGCCGATGTACTTCGGCGGCCTGCTGACCACCCTCAAGCTGTTGGCGATTTCGCTGTTCTTCGGGCTGCTGGCGGCCATCCCGCTCGGCCTGATGCGCGTGTCGAAACAGCCGGCGATCAACCTGACTGCGTGGCTGTACACCTACGTGATCCGCGGCACACCCATGCTGGTGCAGCTGTTCCTGATCTACTACGGCCTGGCGCAGTTCGAGGCGGTGCGCGAGAGCTTCCTCTGGCCGCTGCTGTCCAGCGCCACCTTCTGCGCGTGCCTGGCGTTCGGCATCAACACCAGCGCCTACACCGCCGAAATCATTGCCGGCAGCCTCAAGGCCACGCCGCATGGCGAGATCGAGGCGGCCAAGGCCATGGGCATGTCGCGCATGAAAATGTACCGGCGCATCCTGCTGCCCTCGGCCCTGCGCCGGGCGCTGCCGCAATACAGCAACGAAGTGATCATGATGCTGCAAACCACCAGCCTGGCGTCGATCGTTACCCTGATCGACATCACCGGTGCCGCACGCACGGTCAACGCCCAGTACTACCTGCCTTTCGAGGCCTACATCACGGCGGGCGTGTTCTACCTGTGCCTGACCTTCATCCTGGTGCGCCTGTTCAAGATGGCCGAACGCCGCTGGCTCGGCTACCTGGCGCCGCGCAAGCACTGACCGCTCTGTGAGAATCGACAGCATGTACAAACTCGAAGTCCAAGACCTGCACAAGCGCTACGGCAGCCACGAAGTGCTCAAGGGCGTGTCGCTGGCGGCCAAGGCCGGCGACGTCATCAGCATCATCGGCTCCAGTGGTTCGGGCAAGTCGACCTTCCTGCGCTGCATCAACCTGCTGGAGCAGCCGCACGCGGGCAAGATCCTGCTCAACAACGAAGAGCTCAAGCTGGTGGCCGGCAAGGATGGCGCGCTGAAGGCTGCCGACCCGCGTCAGTTGCAGCGCATGCGCTCGCGCCTGTCGATGGTGTTCCAGCACTTCAACCTGTGGTCGCACATGACCGCACTGGAAAACATCATCGAAGCGCCGGTGCATGTGTTGGGTGTGAACAAGAAGGAGGCGCTGGAGAAGGCCGAGCATTACCTGGCCAAGGTCGGTGTTGCCCACCGCAAGGACGCCTTCCCCGGGCATATGTCGGGTGGCGAGCAACAGCGTGTGGCAATTGCCCGCGCGCTGGCCATGGAGCCGGAGGTTATGCTGTTCGACGAGCCGACCTCGGCACTGGACCCTGAACTGGTGGGCGATGTGCTCAAGGTGATGCAGGCGCTGGCCCAGGAAGGCCGCACCATGGTGGTGGTGACCCACGAAATGGGCTTTGCCCGTGAGGTGTCCAACCAGTTGGTGTTCCTGCACAAAGGCCTGGTGGAAGAAACCGGCTGCCCGCGTGAAGTGCTGGCCAACCCGCAGTCGGAGCGCCTGAAGCAGTTCCTCTCCGGCAGCCTGAAGTAAAAGCTGCATTTTTGCACCAGAATAGGGCATGCTGCGCGGCGAGCGCAGCCTGACCCGGCGCACAGACTCGAACGACCTCAGGTTTCGGACCGTACCCTATGACCACCCAGCGAATCGGTTTTCTCATCTGGCCTAGCACCAGGCCCTTGACCCTGGCGCTGGCCGAGGAAGTGTTGCTGGTGGCGCAGCGGGTACACCCGGATGTGGTCTACGAAATGGCCTTCCTGCAGGCGGAGCCGGCGCAAGAGGGGGGCTGGCGCCTGCCGGGCGACCCGTGGACTGGCCGCCTGGAGGGGTGCCACAAGCTGTTTCTGGTTGCTGACGAGCCGCCTGCGGCAGTAGGGGCAGCCTTGTCGGCTGCTCTCAAGCAGCAGGCGCGCAGCGGTTGCATGATCGGTGGCCTGTCAGCCGGTGTTTATCCTTTGGCGATGCTGGGCTTGCTCGACGGTTATCGTGCTGCCGTGCACTGGCGCTGGCAGGATGATTTTGCCGAGCGCTTCCCCAAGGTCATTGCCACCAGTCACCTGTTCGACTGGGACCGCGACCGCCTGACGGCCTGTGGCGGCATGGCTGTAACCGACCTGCTGCTGGCCGTGCTGGCCCGCGATCATGGGGCGGAGCTGGCGGGGGCTGTTTCGGAAGAGTTGGTGGTAGAGCGCATCCGCGAGGGTGGTGAGCGCCAGCGCATTCCGCTGCAGAACCGCCTGGGCTCCAGTCACCCCAAGCTGACCCAGGCGGTGCTGTTGATGGAAGCCAACATCGAAGAGCCGCTGACCACCGATGAGATTGCCCAGCATGTGTGTGTGTCGCGCCGGCAGCTGGAGCGCATCTTCAAGCAGTACCTGAACCGCGTGCCGAGCCAGTATTATCTAGAGCTGCGGCTTAACAAGGCGCGGCAGATGCTGATGCAGACCAGCAAGTCGATCATCCAGATCGGGCTGTCCTGTGGTTTCTCCTCGGGGCCGCATTTTTCCAGCGCCTACCGCAACTTCTTTGGCGCGACGCCACGGGAAGACCGTAACCAGCGGCGTAGCAGCAGCCCGTTCGAGCTGAGCTCGGCGCCGGCCGAAAAGGGCTGATATTTGGGTGGGTTCGGGTGTATGCCTTGGGTTTGATGATGGTGCTGAAATCGAGCGCCGCCCGCGCGGCGCTTCGCGGGGCAAGCCCGCTCCCACATTTGTTGCAACGTGCCGAACCTGACAGGCCATGGTTGTCCGCCTTGTTCGGCTGGCTGGATTTCTGAGTTGGCATTGCTGCAGCCCCACTTGTCTCAAACCTTGCGCCAAGGCCGGCAACGCCTCTTCCACAGGCGTGGCCACGTTGCAACAAATGTGGGAGCGGGCTTGCCCCGCGAAGCGCCGCGCGGGCGGCGCTCGATCTTCCAGGCACTACCCTAATATCGACATACACCCACACCCACTCAATCCCTTGTGAACACCCGTTCACCCAGCCCCCTCTCTCCCGTACACTGCGCGATTGCGACAGTGTTTGTCGCATTGCCGAAAACCTTGTCAAAACTGGGTTTTGCGCTGTAACAAGTTGTCGCTTGGCCGCAAGGACAGGCGCGGATCAGTCCTTACAATCCCCCCATCGCTCGCCACTTCCAGGCCAGCGTTCCTCTTCAGGAGACTCAGATGTCCGTTGAGCAAGCCCCGGTGCAACGTGCCGATTTCGACCAGGTCATGGTCCCCAACTATTCTCCGGCGGCCTTCATTCCTGTGCGAGGCGAGGGTTCCCGCGTCTGGGACCAGTCGGGTCGCGAGCTGATCGACTTTGCCGGTGGCATCGCGGTAAACGCCCTGGGCCATTGCCACCCGGCGCTGGTCAAGGCCCTGACCGAGCAGGCCAATACCCTCTGGCACGTATCCAACGTGTTCACCAACGAGCCGGCCCTGCGCCTGGCCCACAAACTGGTGGATGCTACCTTTGCCGACCGGGCGTTCTTCTGCAACTCCGGCGCCGAATCCAACGAGGCTGCTTTCAAGCTGGCCCGTCGCGTTGCACATGACCGCTTCGGCCCGGAAAAACACGAAATCATCGCCACCGTGAACAGCTTCCACGGCCGCACTTTGTTTACCGTCAGCGTCGGTGGCCAGCCGAAGTACTCCGATGGCTTCGGCCCGAAGATCACCGGCATCAGCCACGTGCCCTACAACGACCTGGAAGCGCTGAAGGCACAGATTTCCGACAAGACCTGCGCCGTGGTGATCGAGCCGATCCAGGGCGAGAGCGGCGTGGTGCCGGCCGACAAGGCCTACCTGGAAGGCGCGCGCAAGCTGTGCGACGAGCACAACGCCCTGCTGATCTTCGACGAAGTGCAAACCGGCGTGGGCCGTACCGGTTCGCTGTATGCCTACCAGCACTACGGCGTGACGCCAGACATCCTGACCAGCGCCAAGAGCCTGGGCGGCGGCTTCCCGATCGGCGCCATGCTGACCACCACCGAGCTGGCCAAACACCTGGCTGTCGGCACCCACGGCACCACCTATGGCGGCAACCCGCTGGGCTGCGCCGTTGCCTGTGCCGTGCTGGATGTGGTCAATACCCCGGAAACCCTGGCCGGCATCAAGGCCAAGCATGAGCGCTTCAAGACCCGTCTGGAGCAGATTGGCCAGAAGTACAACCTGTTCAGCCAGGTACGTGGCGTTGGCCTGCTGCTGGGCTGCGTGCTGACCGCAGCCTGGCAAGGCAAGGCCAAGGACGTACTCAACGCTGCCGAAAAAGAAGGCGTGATGGTGCTGCAGGCCGGCCCGGACGTGGTTCGCTTTGCGCCAAGCCTGGTGGTTGAAGACGCCGACATCGATGAAGGCCTGGAGCGCTTCGAGCGCGCCGTGGCCACGCTGACCAAAGGCTGATCCGCCTGCGGCCACTTCGCCGGCCCCAGCCCTGGCTGAGTCGGGCCGGCGATACCCGATTCCAGTGCAGGTGCCTGTGCACCTGCCGTTTTTCCGTGCCGCCGTAAGCGGCCCGTATTCCAAAGGAGTGACACCATGCTGGTGATGCGCCCCGCGCAAATGGCTGATCTGAACGAAGTGCAGCGCATGGCTGCAGACAGCCCCATTGGTGTCACCTCGCTGCCGGACGACGCTGCTCGCCTGGGCGACAAGATCGCCGCTTCCGAGACTTCCTTCGCCGCCGAGGTCAGCTTCAACGGTGAAGAAAGCTACTTCTTCGTGCTCGAAGACAGCGAAACCGGCAAGCTGGCTGGCTGCTCGGCCATTGTGGCGTCGGCGGGCTACTCCGAGCCGTTCTACAGCTTTCGCAACGAGACTTTCGTGCATGCCTCCCGCGAGCTGAAGATTCACAACAAGATTCACGTGCTGTCGCTGTGTCATGACCTGACCGGCAACAGCCTGCTGACCAGCTTCTATGTATTGCCAGAGCTGGTGAACAGTGGCTGGGCCGAGCTCAACTCGCGCGGTCGCCTGCTGTTCATGGCTTCGCACCCGGAGCGTTTCGCCGACTCGGTCGTGACCGAAATCGTCGGTTTCAGCGACGAGCAGGGCGAATCGCCTTTCTGGGATGCCATCGGCCGCAATTTCTTTGACCTCAACTATGCCGACGCCGAGCGCCTGTGTGGCCTTAAAAGCCGCACCTTCCTCGCCGAACTGATGCCGCACTACCCGATCTATGTGCCGCTGCTGCCTGATGAAGCGCAGGAAGCCATGGGCCAGGTGCACCCGCGCGCGCAGATCACCTTCGACATCCTCATGCGCGAAGGCTTCGAGACCGAGCACTACATCGACATCTTCGACGGCGGCCCGACCTTGCATGCGCGTACTTCGGGCATTCGCTCGATCGCTCAGAGCCGGGTAGTGCCGGTGAAAATCGAAGAAGCGCCAGCCAAGGGCGGGCGCCCGTACCTGGTGTGCAACGGCCAGCTCCAGGACTACCGCGCGGTGCTGCTGGACCTGGACTGGGTACCCGGCAAACCGGTAAGCCTGAGCGTGGCGGCAGCCGATGCACTGGGTGTGGGTGAGGGCGCCAGCGTGCGCCTGGTGGCGGTCTGAGGTCTGGTGACAGACGTTTCGGGATTGATGCGTTAGCAGAGTTTCGCGCCGGCCGATGCCGTCGCACAAGGAGATAGCATGATCGTTCGTCCTGTACGCAGCAGCGATTTGCCTGCGTTGATCGAATTGGCACGCAGCACCGGTACCACCGGGCTGACCACGCTGCCGGCCAACGAAGAGCGCCTGAGGCATCGCGTTGGCTGGGCGGAAAAAAGCTTCCGTGGCGAGGCCGAGCGTGGCGACACCGACTACCTGTTCGTGCTGGAAAACGACGAAGGCCTGGTGGTGGGCATCAGTGCCATTGCCGGTGCCGTCGGCCTGCGCGAGCCTTGGTACAACTACCGGGTCGGCCTGACCGTCAGTGCCTCGCAGGAGCTGAAGATCTACCGCGAAATCCCCACCCTGTTTCTGGCCAACGACCTGACCGGCAACTCCGAGCTGTGCTCGCTGTTCCTGCGCAGCGACTACCGCTCCGGGCTGAATGGCCGCCTGCTGTCGCGCGCGCGCATGCTGTTCATTGCCGAGTTCCCCGAGCTGTTCGGCAAGAAAATCATTGCCGAGATGCGCGGCATGTCGGACGAGCAGGGGCGTTCGCCGTTCTGGGAAAGCCTGGGCCGGCACTTCTTCAAGATGGAGTTCAGCCAGGCTGACTACCTCACTGGCGTGGGCAACAAGTCGTTCATCGCCGAGCTGATGCCCAAGTTCCCGCTGTACACCTGCTTCCTGTCAGAGGCCGCGCGCAATGTGATCGGCCGTGTGCACAAGGACACCGAGCCGGCGCTGGCCATGCTCAAGCAGGAAGGCTTCAACTACCAGGGCTACGTCGATATCTTCGATGCTGGCCCGGCCATCGAATGCGACACCGCCAAGATCCGCGCCGTGCGCGAGAGCCAGACCCTGGTGCTGGCGGTCGGCACGCCGGGCGATGACGCCACCCCTTACATCATCCATAACCGCAAGCGCGACGACTGCCGTATCACGGCTGCACCTGCGCGATTGGCCGCCGGCACCCTGGTGGTCGACCCGCTGACCGCCAAGCGCCTGCGCATGGGCGCCGGCGACAATGTGCGTGCGGTGCCGCTGTCGGCTAGCCGGGAGGCCCAATAAATGACCACGCATTTCATCGCTGGCAAGTGGCAGGCCGGCCAGGGCGAAACCCTGCAGTCGCTGAACCCGGTGACCCAGGCCGTGATCTGGCAAGGGCAGGGCGCCGATGCCAGCCAGGTGGACGCTGCCGTGCGGGCCGCGCGCCAGGCTTTCCCGGCCTGGGCGCAATTGAGCCTGGAAGCGCGCATCGATGTGCTGGAGAAGTTCGCGGCGCAATTGAAAGCGCACGCCGAAGCCATGGCTCAGTGCATCGGCGAGGAAACCGGCAAGCCGCTGTGGGAATCGGCAACCGAAGTCACCAGCATGATCAACAAAGTGGCGATTTCGGTGCAAAGCTACCGCGAGCGCACCGGCGAAAAGAGCGGCCCGCTGGCCGATGCCACGGCGGTGTTGCGGCACAAGCCCCACGGCGTGGTGGCAGTCTTCGGCCCATACAACTTCCCCGGTCACTTGCCTAACGGCCACATTGTGCCGGCGTTGTTGGCAGGCAATTGCGTGGTGTTCAAGCCCAGTGAGCTGACCCCAAAGGTGGCCGAGCTGACCGTCAATTGCTGGATCGCCGCTGGGTTGCCGGCGGGTGTGCTGAACCTGGTGCAGGGCGCACGCGAAACCGGTGTGGCGCTGGCTGCGAACCCGGGTATCGATGGTTTGTTCTTCACCGGTTCCAGCCGCACCGGCAACCTACTGCACCAGCAGTTCGCCGGTCGCCCGGACAAGATCCTGGCACTGGAAATGGGGGGCAACAACCCGCTGGTGGTGGACGAGGTCAAGGACATAGACGCGGCGGTGTACACCATTATCCAGTCGGCGTTCATTTCTGCCGGCCAGCGCTGCACCTGTGCCCGGCGCCTGCTGGTGCCGCAAGGTGCCTGGGGTGATGCGCTGATCGCGCGCCTGGTCGAGGTATGCAAAACCATTACGGTAGGTGCGTTCGATGAGCAACCGGCGCCGTTCATGGGCTCGGTGATCTCGCTGCAAGCGGCGCAGGCGCTGATGGCGGCCCAGGCCGAGCTGGTTGCCAAAGGCGGCGTGAAGCTGCTGGAAATGACCCAGCCGCAGGCCGATGCCGCGCTGCTGACCCCGGGCATCGTCGATGTCACTGGCGTGGCCGGGCGACCGGACGAAGAGTTCTTCGGCCCACTGCTGCAAGTCATCCGTTATGCCGACTTCGATGCGGCCATCGATGAAGCCAACAACACCCAGTACGGCCTGGCCGCCGGGTTGTTGTCCGACTCCCGCGCCCGCTACCAGTACTTCTGGCTGCGCAGCCGTGCCGGCATCGTCAACTGGAACAAGCAACTGACCGGTGCCGCCAGCAGCGCGCCGTTCGGTGGTGTGGGGGCCAGTGGCAACCACCGCGCCAGTGCCTATTACGCGGCTGACTATTGCGCTTACCCCGTGGCTTCGCTGGAGACCGCCAGCCTTGCCTTGCCGGCGACGTTGACGCCGGGCGTCACCCTATAACAACAGGTCACGGAGCCTAGCCGATGAAATCCTATGAAGTGAATTTTGATGGCCTGGTGGGGCCTACCCACAACTATGGCGGCCTGTCCTACGGCAACGTGGCTTCGCAAAGCAACAGCCAGCAGGGTTCCAGCCCGCGCGAAGCCGCACGCCAGGGCCTGGCGAAAATGAAGGCCCTGGCCGACCTGGGCTTCAAGCAAGGCGTGCTGGCGCCGCAGGAGCGCCCGGATGTGGCCGCCCTGCGCCGCCTGGGCTTCAGCGGCAGCGATGCCGAAGTGATCCGGCGTGCGGCTAAAGAAGCGATGCCGCTGCTGGTGGCCAGTTGCTCGGCGTCGAGCATGTGGGTGGCCAACGCGGCCACGGTCAGCCCCAGTGCCGACACCGCGGATGGCCGCGTACATTTCACCGCTGCCAACCTGAACTGCAAGTACCACCGCAGCATCGAGCACCCGACCACCAGCCGTGTGCTGGGCGCCATGTTCAACAACGAGAAACACTTTGCTCACCACGCAGCATTGCCTGCCGTGGCACAGTTCGGTGACGAGGGCGCGGCCAACCACACGCGCTTCTGCCGTGCCTATGGCGAGGCGGGCGTGGAGTTCTTCGTTTACGGCCGCAGTGCCTTCGACAGCCGCTACCCAGCGCCGCAGAAGTACCCGGCCCGGCAAACCCTGGAGGCCTCGCAGGCCGTGGCCCGGCTGCATGGGCTGAGTGATGATGGTGTGGTCTACGCTCAACAGAACCCTGCGGTGATCGACCAGGGCGTGTTCCACAACGATGTGATTTCGGTGGGCAACGGCGAGGTGCTGTTTTACCACGAGGACGCCTTCCTGGAGACCGACACGGTGCTTGGCCAGCTGCGAGCTAAACTGGCCAGCAAGGGTGGCAACTTCCAGGCTATCTGTGTGCCACGGGCGGCGGTGACGGTTGAGGATGCGGTGCGTTCCTACCTGTTCAATAGCCAGCTGCTCAGCCGCGACGACGGCTCCATGCTGCTGGTGGTGCCGGAAGAGTGCCGCAACAACGAGCGGGTCTGGGCCTACCTGGGCCAGCTGACCAGTCAGGGCGGCCCGGTGAAGGAGGTCAAGGTGTTCGACCTCAAGCAGAGCATGCAGAACGGTGGTGGCCCGGCTTGCCTGCGTTTGCGTGTGGCGTTGAAGGAATCGGAACTGGCAGCGGTCAACCAAGGCGTTATCATGACCGCCCCGCTGTACGACACCTTGGTGGGGTGGGTCGACAAGCATTATCGCGATCGCTTGAGCGACGCGGACCTGGCCGACCCACAACTGCTGGTGGAATGCCGTACGGCACTGGACGAATTGACCCAGATCCTGAAGTTGGGTTCGGTGTACCCGTTCCAACGACAACCTTGAAGAGAGACTTTGCAATGACCGACGCCCTGCGCCTGATCCTCGAAGATGAAGACGGCACCCAGCTGGAAACCTCCTGCACCCGTTTTGCCGTGGTCTGGCAAGGCAAGGAAGTGTGGATTCAGCAGGACGGCCGTGGCCAGCTGCTGATCGGTGTGGACGTCGAGGAAGACGACACCGAGTATGCCAACCTGCTGCTGCGCCCGATGGCCACCAATTTGGTCAGCCTGCAGCTGGAAATGGAGCCGGCTGAGGTTGGCGAAGACGACGATCACGTCCATGGCCCCGACTGCGGCCACCACCACTAAGGAAGCCCCTATGCTCGCCCTTGGCAAATTGCTTGAGCTGACCCTCACCGATCACGAACCGGCCGAGAAGACCCAAGTGACACCCAAGGGCGCGCGTTTGCGCTGGCTGGGGGAGGGCGCGCTGGAAGTGCGCCCTGCCGAGAACGAGGACTGTGGGCTGGACTTGCTGTTGTCCGCCGGCATCCATGGCAACGAAACGGCGCCGATCGAATTGCTCGAGCGGCTGCTGCACGGCGTGGCCAATGGCAAGATCAAGCCCAGGGCACGGTTACTGTTCCTGTTCGGCAACCCGGCGGCCATCCGCAAGGGCGAGCGCTTCATCGAGCAGGACATCAACCGGCTGTTCAACGGCCGCCATGAGCTTTCCAGTGGTTTCGAGGCATTGCGTGCCGCCGAACTGGAACAGTTCGCCCGGGTGTTCTTCAGCAAGCCGGGGCGTAGCCGCCTGCATTACGACCTGCATACCGCCATTCGCGGTTCGAAGATCGAGCAATTCGCCTTGTACCCTTATAAAGAGGGGCGCAAGCATTCCCGTCGTGAGTTGGCGCGCTTGGCGGCAGCGGGCATGGAGGCGGTGCTGTTGCAGAGCAAATCCTCCATCACCTTCAGTGCCTTCACCTATGAACAGCTGGATGCTGAAGCCTTCACCCTTGAGCTTGGCAAGGCTCGCCCGTTCGGTCAGAACGAGCAAGTCAACCTCGACAAGCTGGAAGAGCGGCTGGTCCGCATCATCGAGGCGACCGAGCCAGAGGGCGAGGGTTCGCTGGATGGCCTGCAACTGTTTAGCGTGTCTCGCGAGATCATCAAGCACAGCGACAGCTTCCACCTGCACCTGCCCGCGGACATCGAGAATTTCTCCGAGCTGAGCAAGGGTTACCTGCTGGCCGAAGACCTGGCCGAGACGCGCTGGGTGGTAGAGGAGGAGGGGGCGCGTATCATCTTCCCGAACCCGAAGGTGAAGAATGGGCTTCGGGCCGGGATTCTCATCGTACCGGATTCTGGCGCGCGCCTGTCCTGACGCTGCTCAGTCTGGAAATGCCACTTCCCCGGTCGGATCACCAACACTGAGATCGACAAGAGCACTGTACAGTACCGTGAACAGTGCGGTGACGGCATCCTCTCCATGGGCATAGGGGTCGTACAGTATGCTGGTGATGGCTGTAGCCCCCTCTACACCTGTCCTGGGGTCCCAACCCTGGCCATGCACAGCATTATTCCCGGCATACAGCTGCATCAGGATCAACCGCTCACCTTGTGGGTCGCCTTTGCGAGCAGATTGCAGTAGCTCTCTCAGCGCGGGCTGCCCAGCCAGCAGGGCAAGTTGCGCGAGCACGCGAAACTGGAACTGTGGCGTTCCGTAGATCGAAAGGTTGGGTATTTGTGTGTCGATCAGGGTTTTGTCCTGAGTCGCTTCGGTGTCCAGGCGTAGCGAGCCGCTAAAGTGCGCGTCAATACCGGTTGGCGCCTGCTTGCCTGCAAACTGCAGTACCAGTTCTTGCTGGTCCGAGCTTGGCTCGATCAGGTAGGGTTGGCCGGCAATCTCGATGCGAATGCAGCGGACTTCGCTCACCCGGATGTTGTCGGTTTTGGACCAGATGACGATCTCATCACGGCTGGCCACTGGTTCGAAGTCATTCTTCGCGTCTGTGAGTCGCCGTTGAATCTCTACCTCTGGGGTCTCAAGCAACGGGTAAATGTCCTGATCCTGCCGATAGGGCGTCGTGCCTTCGTTCAGCTCGACATAGCATAGACCGCTGCACGCTGTGCTACGGCCATTGAGGAGCACACTTGGAGTCGGGTTGGTCATGATGTATCTCCTGAGGTGGGAGATCAGTGTGTCGAGAGCGCTGCGAGGCAGTTGGTACATAATTGACGCACGGTTCATCTCTTGCGCCTGGCGCCCTGATACCTGCCGATCAGCGCCTAGTCGTTGTCGTCGGGCGAATGACATCGACATTAAGCGCATTTCATGCTCCGATTGACGGTTTATATCGTATAAACACACTACACCCAGGCATCAGGCTGGATATAATGGCGCCCTTTGCCGTCGTTTCGTCACCCCGACGCCGCCGTATCCGTGGAAGAACCTATGAAAAGCGCAGAAATCCGTGAAGCCTTCCTTCGCTTCTTCGAAGAGCAGGGCCATACCCGAGTCGCCTCCAGTTCGCTGATTCCGAACAACGACCCGACCCTGCTGTTCACCAATGCCGGCATGAACCAGTTCAAGGACTGCTTCCTCGGTGCGGAGAAGCGCGCCTACACCCGTGCTGTCAGCAGCCAGAAGTGCGTGCGCGCTGGTGGTAAGCACAACGACCTGGAAAACGTTGGTTACACCGCGCGTCACCACACCTTCTTCGAAATGCTGGGCAACTTCAGCTTCGGCGACTATTTCAAGCGCGATGCCATCACCTTCGCCTGGACCTTCCTGACCTCGGACAAATGGCTGAACCTGCCCAAGGAAAAGCTCTGGGTCACCGTCTACGCCACTGACGACGAAGCCTACGACATCTGGACCAAGGAAGTCGGTGTGCCGGAAGAGCGCATGGTGCGTATCGGCGACAACAAAGGTGCCCCGTACGCTTCCGACAACTTCTGGACCATGGGTGACACTGGCCCGTGCGGCCCATGCACCGAGATCTTCTACGACCACGGCGCAGACATCTGGGGCGGCCCACCCGGCTCGCCAGAAGAAGACGGCGACCGTTACATCGAGATCTGGAACAACGTTTTCATGCAGTTCAACCGCACCGCCGACGGCGTCCTGCACCCGCTGCCAGCGCCGTCGGTAGACACCGGCATGGGCCTGGAACGTGTCAGCGCCGTGCTGCAGCACGTGCACTCGAACTACGAGATCGACCTGTTCCAGAACCTGCTGGCGGCGGCTGCCAAGGCCATCGGTTGCAGCAACGACGGCCAGGCCTCGCTGAAAGTGGTGGCCGACCATATCCGTTCGTGCGGCTTCCTGATCGCCGACGGCGTGCTGCCGTCCAACGAAGGCCGTGGCTATGTGCTGCGCCGCATCATTCGCCGCGCCTGCCGTCACGGTAACAAGCTGGGCGCCAAGGGCAGCTTCTTCTACCAGATCGTCGCCGCACTGGCCGCCGAAATGGGCGAGGCCTTCCCAGAGCTGAAAAGCCAGCAGGCGCACATCGAGCGCGTGCTCAAGGCCGAGGAAGAGCAGTTTGCCAAGACCCTGGAGCAGGGCTTGCGCATTCTTGAGCAAGACCTGGCCCAGCTCAAAGGCGACGTGGTACCGGGTGACGTGGTGTTCAAGTTGTACGACACCTACGGCTTCCCGATGGACCTGACCGCCGACATCGCCCGTGAGCGCGAGCTGACCATCGACGAAGCCGGCTTCGAGCGCGAAATGGACGCCCAGCGTGAGCGCGCCCGTTCCGCCAGCGCCTTCGGCATGGACTACAACAGCCTGGTCAAGGTCGACAGTGCCACCGAGTTCCTCGGCTACGACGCCACTGAAGGCCAGGGCAAGATCATCGCCTTGTACAAGGACGGCCAGTCCGTCGACCAATTGGGTGAAGGCGAGCAGGGCGTGGTTGTGCTCGACCGTACGCCGTTCTACGCCGAATCCGGTGGCCAGGTGGGTGACACCGGCTTCCTGCAGGCTGGCGCTGCGCGCTTCGACGTGCGCGACACCACCAAGACTGGTGGTGCCTTCCTGCACCACGGCGTGGTCGCCAGCGGTGCGCTGGTAATCGGCTCGCCGGTCGAGGCCAAGGTCGATGCCGACGTGCAGCACGCCACCTCGCTGAACCACTCCGCCACCCACCTGCTGCACGAAGCGCTGCGCCAGGTGCTGGGCGAGCACGTACAGCAGAAGGGCTCGCTGGTCGACAGCCAGCGCCTGCGTTTCGACTTCAGCCACTTCGAGGCGGTAAAACCGGAGCAGATCAAGGCCCTGGAAGACATTGTCAACCGCGAAGTGCGCAAGAACACCCCGGTAGAAACCGAGCTGACCGACATCGAAACCGCCAAGGCCAAAGGCGCCATGGCGCTGTTCGGTGAGAAGTACGGCGACACCGTGCGTGTACTGAGCATGGGCGGTGATTTCTCGGTGGAGCTGTGCGGCGGTATCCATGCCAAGCGCACCGGTGACATCAGTCTGTTCAAGATCATCAGCGAAGGCGGCGTGGCCTCTGGCGTACGCCGTATCGAAGCCGTTACCGGCGCAGCAGCGCTGGCCTACCTGAACGCTGCCGAAGAGCAGGTCAAGGAAGCCGCGCAACTGGTGAAAGGTAACCGCGACAACCTGATCGACAAGCTGTCGGCTGTGCTTGAGCGCAACCGCCAGCTGGAGAAGCAGCTGGAGCAGCTGCAGGCCAAGGCCGCCAGCGCCGCCGGGGACGATCTCTCCAACGCGGCCGTTGAGGTCAAGGGCGCCAAGGTGCTTGCTGCCCGCCTGGATGGGCAGGACGGCAAGGCCCTGCTGGCCCTGGTCGATCAGCTGAAGAACAAGCTCGGCCACGCAGTGATCCTGCTGGGCAGCGAGCATGAGGGCAAGGTTGTGCTGGTGGCCGGCGTAACCAAGGACCTCTCCAGCCAACTCAAGGCTGGCGATCTGATGAAACAAGCCGCTGCGGCGGTGGGTGGCAAGGGCGGTGGCCGTCCGGACATGGCCCAGGGTGGTGGCGTCGATGTCGCTGCACTGGACCAGGCCCTGGCGCTGGCCGTGCCATTCGCAGAGCAGGGACTTTGAGATGAAGGCGCCGGCGGTCTAGTCGCCGGCCTCTTCATGTTGGATTGTTTTTTGGGGCCCTGTATGGGCTGAGGCACCATTGAAATGGCGTTGATCGTACAGAAATTTGGCGGCACCTCTGTCGGTTCCATCGAGCGGATCGAGCAGGTAGCCGAAAAGGTCAAGAAACACCGTGAAGCGGGCGACGACCTGGTGGTTGTATTGTCGGCCATGAGCGGTGAAACCAATCGCCTGATCGACCTGGCCAAGCAGATCACTGATCAGCCAGTTCCGCGTGAACTGGACGTGATCGTGTCGACCGGTGAGCAGGTCACCATCGCCCTGCTGACCATGGCCTTGATCAAGCGTGGTGTGCCAGCGGTGTCCTACACCGGCAACCAGGTGCGCATCCTTACCGATAGCGCGCACAACAAGGCGCGCATCCTGCAGATCGACGACCAGAAGATTCGCGCCGACCTCAAGGAAGGCCGCGTGGTCGTGGTGGCGGGCTTCCAGGGTGTGGACGAGCACGGCAACATCACCACCCTGGGCCGTGGCGGCTCCGACACCACCGGCGTGGCCCTGGCGGCAGCGCTGAAGGCGGACGAGTGCCAGATCTACACCGACGTCGATGGCGTCTACACCACCGACCCACGCGTCGTGCCGCAGGCCCAGCGCCTGGAGAAGATCACCTTCGAAGAGATGCTGGAAATGGCCAGCCTCGGTTCCAAGGTGCTGCAGATCCGTTCGGTGGAGTTCGCCGGCAAGTACAACGTCCCGCTGCGCGTGCTGCACAGCTTCAAGGAGGGTCCGGGTACCCTCATTACCATTGATGAAGAGGAATCCATGGAACAGCCGATCATTTCCGGTATCGCCTTCAACCGTGATGAAGCCAAGCTGACCATTCGCGGCGTGCCGGACACCCCGGGCGTGGCCTTCAAGATCCTCGGCCCGATCAGCGCTTCGAACATCGAAGTGGACATGATCGTGCAGAACGTTGCCCACGATAACACCACCGACTTCACCTTCACCGTACACCGCAACGAGTACGAGAAGGCGCAAAGCGTGCTGGAAAACACTGCTCGCGAAATCGGTGCCCGTGAAGTGATCGGCGACACCAAGATCGCCAAGGTCTCGATCGTTGGCGTCGGCATGCGTTCGCACGCCGGTGTGGCCAGCCGCATGTTTGAAGCCCTGGCCAAGGAGAGCATCAACATCCAGATGATCTCCACCTCCGAGATCAAGGTCTCGGTAGTGATCGAAGAGAAGTACCTGGAGCTGGCCGTACGCGCGCTGCACACCGCGTTCGAGCTCGACGCTCCTGCCCGACAGGGCGAGTAAGGCGCTGCCTGGAAGGGCGCGGCTGGTGCCGCGCCCTTCGCGTTTCTGCTCGCCACGCAGGCCCTGTCCTGCCCTGTGTGGCGCGTAACCGGGGTCCCGTCGTCGTCCACGACTGGCCCTGATACCCAAGACTGTTACCCCTGAATGTTTTGCGTAAGGAGAAAGCTATGTTGATTCTGACTCGTCGGTGCGCCGAGAGCCTGATCATTGGAGACGGCGAGATCACCGTGACGGTGCTTGGCGTCAAAGGCAACCAGGTGCGTATTGGCGTCAGCGCCCCGAAAGAAGTGGCTGTTCACCGCGAGGAAATCTACCTGCGGATCAAGAAGGAGAAGGATGAAGAGCCAAGCCTTTAATTTTTTTGAAGTTTTTTTCAAAAAAAGGGTTGCAAAGGTGAAAGAGGTTCTTTAATATTCGCCTCGTGTTGCGGTGAGGTGGCCGAGTGGCCGAAGGCGCTCCCCTGCTAAGGGAGTATACCTCATAAGGGTATCGGGGGTTCGAATCCCCCCTTCACCGCCATTATTTGCGTAGGGCGCTGTAAACAGTAAGAACGCTAAGTCGTTGATTTTAAACGAAAACGTTCTTGCAAAAATGTTTCAGCGACCTATAATGCGCGGCAAGACACGGACTCATAGCTCAGCTGGATAGAGTACTCGGCTACGAACCGAGCGGTCGCAGGTTCGAATCCTGCTGAGTCCGCCACTTTCTTGAAGTGGCTCTGCTTGCAAAGCTGTTTCAGTCAACCAGTGGTAACCTGGTCTAAAACTACCACCACGGACTCATAGCTCAGCTGGATAGAGTACTCGGCTACGAACCGAGCGGTCGCAGGTTCGAATCCTGCTGAGTCCGCCACTTTCTTGAAGTGGCTCTGCTTGCAAAGCTGTTTCAGTCAACCAGTGGTAACCTGGTCTAAAACTACCACCACGGACTCATAGCTCAGCTGGATAGAGTACTCGGCTACGAACCGAGCGGTCGCAGGTTCGAATCCTGCTGAGTCCGCCACTTTCTTGAAGTGGCTCTGCTTGCAAAGCTGTTTCAGTCAACCAGTGGTAACCTGGTCTAAAACTACCACCACGGACTCATAGCTCAGCTGGATAGAGTACTCGGCTACGAACCGAGCGGTCGCAGGTTCGAATCCTGCTGAGTCCGCCATACCCCATCAAGAAGCCCGCTCATTTGAGCGGGCTTTTTGTTTTTCTGCGCCAATGAATTGTTGGTGATGTCGATCTACGCTCTTCTGTAATGATTGTGGTGTAGCTTGGCGCCGCCGTGCGGCAACCAAAACAAATGTGCTTTCCCATCCACAACAACCGTCGCACTGATAGCTTCGAGCGTTGTCCTAGCTTTATCACGCAAACGATTGTTCTGGCCAAAAATTTAAGCGATCTGACAGCTTTAGCAGTGTATGATTGCGCCCGTCAGCCCCGCCGGGGCTTGTGGAAAACCACCATGGACTTACCCAGTAGTTACTCGCTAACACGATTCATACAGAAAGATCTGACCGATTGATTCCCCCGGCGTGCTCCGCTGCTGGGAGTGGAGCTCGCCTATGACTGAAGTAGAAGTAAAAAAAGCGCAAGAGAGCCTGCAGGATCGCCTGGCTCAGGTGGTCGAACTGCTGCAGCGCCAGCGTGTGGTCGAAGACCTGACTCACCGCCAGGAAGGCGCGCACAACGACCTGGTGGAAAACCTCGTCCACCGCCAGAACCTCGTCGAGCTGCAGCGTAAGCTCGATGACCTGCACCCCGCCGACATCGCCTATATCCTCGAAGCCTTGCCCCTGGAAGACCGCCTGACGGTCTGGCAGCTGGTGCGCTCGGACCGCGATGGCGACATCCTGCTGGAAGTATCCGACTCGGTTCGTCAATCGCTGATCGCTGACATGGACGATCACGAGCTGCTGGCCGCCGCCAAGGAAATGGACGCCGACGAGCTGGCCGACCTGGCCCCAGAGCTACCGCGCGACGTTATCCATGAGCTGATGGAAACCCTCGATGCCCAGCAACGCGAACGTGTGCGTTCGGCGCTGAGCTACGACGAGGAGCAGGTCGGTGCGCTGATGGACTTCGAGATGGTCACCATCCGCGAAGACGTCAGCCTGGAAGTGGTGCTGCGCTACCTGCGCCGCCTGAAAGAGCTGCCCAACCACACCGACAAACTGTTCGTGGTCGATTACGACGGCATCCTCAAGGGTGTGTTGCCTATCAAGCGCCTGCTGGTCAACGACCCGGAGAAGAAGGTGGCGGAGGTCATGGCGACCGACCCGGTATCCTTCCAGCCCGAGGAAGATGCCTATGATGCGGCGCAGGCTTTCGAGCGTTACGACCTGGTATCGGCACCTGTCGTAGACAAGGGCGAGCGCCTGATCGGCCGTTTGACCATTGACGAGATGGTCGACCTGATCCGTGAAGAGAGCGAGAGCGAAGTCCTCAACATGGCGGGTCTGCGTGAAGAGGAAGACATCTTCGCCTCGGTCTGGCGCTCGTTCCGCAACCGCTGGGCGTGGCTGGCGATCAATCTGATTACCGCGTTCCTCGCTTCGCGAGTGATCGGGGTGTTCGAGGGTTCGATCGAGAAGCTGGTGGCGTTGGCTGCGTTGATGCCGATTGTTGCGGGTATTGGTGGCAACTCGGGTAACCAGACCATCACCATGATTGTCCGCGCCATGGCCCTGGACCAGGTATCGCCGGGCAATACCAGCCGCCTGATGCGAAAAGAACTGGCGGTGTCGCTGATCAACGGCCTGGTGTGGGGCGGAGTGATTGGTGCCGTGGCTTTCTGGTTATACGGCAGCTGGTCGCTGGGCGTGGTGATGACTGCAGCGATGACCTTGAACCTGTTACTGGCGGCGCTGATGGGTGTGCTCATCCCGATGACGTTGGCCCGCTTGGGGCGCGACCCGGCGATGGGGGCGAGTGTGATGATCACTGCCGTGACCGACAGTGGCGGCTTCTTCATCTTCCTTGGCCTGGCCACATTGTTCCTTCTCTAAGCCCATACACAATCCTTTGCAGGAGCGGCCTTGTGCCACGAAAGGCCGCTCCTGAAAAGGGCTGCGTTTGCTTCAGATAGCCCCATAAAAAAAGCCAGCTTACGCTGGCTTTTTTGTGCTCGCTTGCAGGCCTCAGGAGGCGTCGGCGGCCATTTCCACATCGTGAGCGATGAGGGCGACCAAGGCATTCTGCTGGCGGTGGGACAGTTGGCGGAAGCGCTGCAGCAACTCGCGCTCATGCAAGGACAGCTCAGGGCTGTCCAGGCGCATGCTCAGCTCGTCACCCAACGCACCTTCCTGGATAAGGCTCTGCTCCAGGCGCGCGATGATTTCGGAGTTCATGCTGCGGTGATGGTTGCGCGCTACCTCGGCAATGCGCTCACGCATTCCGTCTGGCAGGCGGACGACGAACTTGTCAGCGGTGCGGCTCGAATAAATAGCCTGTTTCATTGGGCGCATATAAATTGACCGGAGTTTGGTTCAGGGGAAGCGGTTCTCAAATTGGCCGCACGGGGTGGAAATACGACCGTGGCGACGACAAAATGTTCAACCGTCAGTGAAAAATGGATGCTCATCTTGCCTCATGGTCGCCGTTTCCTTGGCGTCAATTCTGTGACAAATAGTGGGCCGGATAGAGGCTTTATGCCAGTACCAATTATCAGAAATGAGCACTGGTTTGAAAAGTTTTACATGCTCCGGCTTGCCTGACCGTCAGTCTTTTGCCGTCAAAAACTGGTAAAACACAGCAAAAGGACAGGAAAACCCCTAGAATGCGCCGGTTTACCTCCATAGAGCATAGTGGCTATGCAACATGACGCAAGCGACCGCCGATCAGGGACAGGCCGGCTGATATTTCTGGTAGGACCGTCAGGTTCGGGAAAAGATTCCCTGATCGACGCTTCGCGTGAGCGGCTGGCGGCCGCCGGGGTAGAGGTTGCCCGTCGGGTCATTACCCGCTCGGCCGAAGCCAAGGGCGAAGCTGCCCAAGGGGTTACGGCGGAACAGTTTGAAACCCTGCGTGAGCAGGGGGCATTTGCCATGTGCTGGTGGGCCAATGGCCTGGGGTATGGCATTCCTCGGCAGGTGGATGAGTGGTTGGCGGCGGGCAAGGCGGTGCTGGTGAATGGCTCGCGGGCTTACCTGCCCGAAGCGCGTCAGCGTTACCCGGACATGTTGGCAGTGCTGGTCGAGGTCAGGCCGGAGGTGCTGCGCCAGCGCTTGCTAGCCCGGGGCCGCGAAAGCGTCGAGGAGGTTGAACAGCGGTTGGCGCGCAGTGCTCGTTTGCAGGTGTTGTCCGATCCTTCGGTGCATGTGCTGGACAACTCGACAAGCCTGGAGGCAGCGGTCGCGGCCCTGTTCGGGTTGCTTCGCGATGAAGGTGTGCTGCCGCCGGTGTAGCAGTGCCAGAAAAGGATTACGCGAAAAAGCCAGGTAGAGGCATGACAAACGCCAGCATGCTGGTTAACATGCTGGCCGTCCCGCTGTGCAGCGCTCGCTGCCGGTGCTTGCGTCTCAGTAGCTCAATTGGATAGAGCATCCCCCTCCTAAGGGGAAGGTTGCAGGTTCAATTCCTGCCTGGGACGCCATTTCCTGTTTGCCGACAACGTTCCCCTAAGCAGGCACTGTCGTGCGCCTGCGTCCACGCGTGGCAAATAGCTACCAGGCTGCCACCATGGACAATAAGGCCAAGGACCTCAAACGATTTCTATGCACAACATCCTGCTGATTTTTCCTAAGGACTGTTGCGCTTCATGTCGCACGGCTGACACTTTCTCCTAAAGCCCCCAGTGCTTCAACGCCCACAACACCCCCATGCCCACAACCAGCGTCAGCATCGTGCTGCGTGTGCGCCAGGCTACCAACGCAGCCAGGACCGCCGCGGGTATCTGCGGGTTCGTCCAGTCGAACCCGGCATGCCGGTCAGGGAAGACCACGGCCGGCAACACCAGCGCAGCCAGTACACTGGCCGGCACATAGGCCAATGCGCGGCGAAACAGAGGCGGGATGCGCAACACCGTGTGCAGTTCGATGAACGACAGCCGGATGGCGAAGGTGCCCAGGCCAATCAGCACGAAGGTTATCCACTGGGTCGTTTCGCTCATGATGCTTTCTGCTCTGTATGGGCTTCAGGTACGGCGTGTTGTTTTTGCCGACTCTCGATGGCCAGCCCGGCGATGATTCCGCCGACGGCACCGGTCAGCAGGCCAAGGTTGTAGGGCAGGTCAACGGCCAGCACCGCAAGCACGCCACCGGTCAGCGCGGCGCCGAGCATGGCGGTATTGCGAATGCCGGGTATCAGCAAGGCCAGAAAAGACAACGGTATGGCAAAACCCAGTGACCAGTCTTCCGGAATGCCTGCGCCCAGGTACATGCCCGCCAGTACCGAGAGGTTCCAGCCGAACCACATGGTGATCGCCGTGCCGGCGTAATAGGGGTAGGCATGCTGGCCTAGTCCGCCTGTGCCCATTTTCAGTGTGCACAGGGCGAAGGACTGATCCGACAGCATGAACGCCATTGGCCATTTGTGACGGCGCGGGAGGTGGCCCAGGTGTGGGGCCAGGCTGGCGCTGTACATCAGAAAACGCAGGTTGATCACCAGTGCGGTGACCACCATCGTCACTGGCAGGGCGGCGTTTTGCATCAATTGCATCACCACCATTTGCGCAGAGCCGGAGTAGAACAGCAAGGTCATGCCAATGGCGTCGGCGGGTGACAGGCCCATGCCGATTGCCGTAACCCCAGTGATCAGGCCAAAAGGCACAATGCCGGAGGTCAACGGCAGAACGCTTTGTGCGCCCTGCTTGAATGCTTGGGTCGCGCTTGGGGACTGCATGGGAGTTCCTTGAAGCTGTTCGGAGGGTGCATGGACACCCTCACGTTAATGCGCCTGACAGTTGGCCACAACGTCAGATTTCTGAAATAGTAGGCCTAAAAAATATAGGCCTCATACCGTGTATCTCGACAGCCCCACCCGGCACTCGCTCCAGCTCAATGCCTTGCGTGCCTTCGAGGCGTCTGCGCGCCTGGGCGGTTTCGCGCGTGCCGCCCTCGAACTCAAGGTCACCCCAGGGGCCATCGCCGCCTTGGTCAAGACGCTGGAAAACGAATACGGCGCTGCGTTGTTCGAGCGCCATGCCAAGGGCGTACGCCTGACGCCCCTGGGTGAGAGCGTGAAAAGCCAGTTCACCGAGGCGTTCGATGCAGTGGAAGCTGCCGCGCGCACGTTACGGCGGCTGGCTGCGCCGCAGCGTGTTCACATTGTAACGTCGCCGGCCCTGGCGCAGTTGTGGATAGGGCCCCGCCTGCCGGAACTGACCCGCCTGCTGGCGCCCATCGAGATTTCGGTTACGGCGGTGGATGAGCCGCCCAACCTCAAACGCAGCCCATTCGACCTGTGCCTGTTCTACACCGAAAAACCCGAACGCTGGCAGCGCAGGATCGCCACGGAAGAAGTGTTGCCCGTATGCGTACCCGCCTTGGCAGAGAGCATCATCACCCCTGCGGACCTTGCCAATGCCCGTTGCATTGCTGACGTAGGCTGGAATGACTGGGCGGTGTGGGCCGGCGCAGCCATGCCGGGGCACAATTTCGTGGCCCGTGGGCCGGGTTTTTCCCTGTACTCGATTGCATTGCAGCAGGCGTTGCTGGCTGCCGGTGTGCTGATCGGGCGCAGAAGCCTGGTGCAACGCTATCTGGACAGCGGCGAACTGGTGGCGCCCATCGACTGCGCGGTGCCTTTGGGCATGACCATTGCCGCGTGGCGATTACCGGGTGCCAAGGGCAACCAGGTGGTGGCTGCGGTGGAGGAGGCGCTGCTGCAGTTGGCTTGAGCCTTGGCGCTGCCTGTCGGGTGGCGCCCCCGACAGGCCTCGTCGCCAATCCTCACACGTGGCTTATCGCGTCTTCATTGCCATCTGATGTGCCGTCTGCCTGGGAGAGCTGTTCTTGTGCTTTCTCCTGGACCTGGTTCTCGATCTCCTCTTGCAAGCGCTGAGCGATCAACTCGCCGACCTTGGCCTTCACCTCTGGCGGCAGGGCTTCGTACTGCGCTTCGGTCAGGCCAATTTCGCTGAGCAGTTTTTCCTTGATCATCTCGCCGTGCGATTTGGACATCAGCTCCTGAAACGCTTGCCGGGCAGTGCTGGTGGTCAGTTGCTCCGTGCTGTCCTGCCCGGTTACGCCAGAGCCAAGGTTTTGCAGCATCACCTTGAGTTTGGCGAAAGCCTCCTCCCGGGCATCCTCAGCGTTCTGCTGCGCCGTGTTGCCTTGGTTTTGCTGCTGGGCTGTCTTGCTGGCGGTGGTGATTGCCGTACGGAAATCCGTAGCCTGCGCCACAGCCTGTTCATCGTTGGTGCGCTGTGGTTGATGGAGCGTGGGCTGCCAGCTGACGCCGTTGTGGGCGATTATCATGTTTCCTCCTTGGAAATCGTGTTGGTAGGCGTTAAGCGCAAAAGCCATGCCAGCGCTATGCCGGCTGGAAATTGGGCGTTGGAGCTATTCCGGTTGCACGCTGGCGGGCATATGCTTGCCCGTCACAGGCATGATTTTGCCGCGTGCGGCAATAACCACCATTGTCGGCAGCCCCTTGACCGGAGCGCAGTTGCTGGGCATCAGGGAGAGCGTCCATGAATCAGGAAACCAGGCCGGCCCCCGCTGGCTTCAGTGAACAGCAGTTGCACACATTGTTCGAGTTGATCAGCGATGGCATCTGGGACTGGAATGCCAACACCGGCTACGTCTATCGCAACCCGGGCTGGTACGCGATGCTCGGCTACGCCAGCCACTCCATGGCCAACTCGGTACTGACCTGGGAAAGCGTGATTCACCCGGAAGACTACCCACGGGTAATGGCGCATTTCGAGGCGTACATCAGTCAGCGCAACGAGCGCTACCTCATCGAATACCGCTGCCGTTGCCACGATGGCAGCTACCTGTGGATCGAAGACAGCGGCTACATCATCGACCGTAACGAAGACGGTTCGGTGGCGCGCATGCTCGGTGCGCACCGCAACATCGACGCCGGCAAACGCCTGGTGGCGCAGCTGGAGCAGAAGAACCAGTCGCTGGAAGGGCAAGTGGCCGAGCGCACCCGTGAGTTGTCCCGGGTGAACCAGCAGTTGCAGCGGCAACTGGACGAGAACCGTGAGTTGGCCGAGCGCGATGCGTTAACCCGCATTGCCAACCGCTATCGGTTGGAAAAGGCCTTGCAGCTGGAGTGCGAGCGGGCTCAGCGTTTCCGCCAGCCGTTGTCGCTGATCGCCATGGACCTGGATGATTTCAAACCGATCAACGACCGCTACGGGCATGCCCGGGGCGATGCAGCGCTGGTGCGGATGGTCGACAGCCTGCGGACCTGCCTGCGCGAACTGGACCTGTTGGCGCGCTGGGGCGGGGACGAGTTCGTTATCGTAATGCCGCAGAGCACGCTGGGCGAGGCGCTGGATGTCGCCGGGCGCTTGCGCCAGGTGATGGCGCAACTGGAGCCGGTGGGCGAATGCCGACTGACCATGAGTTATGGCGTGGTGCAGTGGCAGGAAGGGGAGGACCAGCATGCACTGCTGGCACGGGCTGACAAGGCGCTGTACCGGGCCAAGGGGGCTGGCAAGAACGCCATTGCAGAGTAACCGGTGCTGGCCGCATGAATGAAAAAAGACCCGCAGCGCCTCTCGGCGCGGCGGGCCAAATCGGCCTCGGCCGCTTCAGTGTCAGATATGCAGGGCGTGGCCCAGGGCACGCAGTGCCGCTTCCTGTACCGCTTCACCCAGGGTCGGGTGGGCATGGATGGTACCGGCCACATCCTCCAGGCAGGCACCCATCTCCAGCGACTGGGCAAACGCCGTGGACAGCTCGGAAACCGCCACGCCAACCGCTTGCCAGCCCAGGATCAGGTGGTTGTCACGCCGCGCGACCACGCGCACGAAACCGCTTTTCGACTCCAGGCTCATGGCCCGCCCGTTGGCGGCGAACGGGAACTGCGCGACGATGCAGTCCAGGCCTTGCTGACTGGCCTGTTCCGGCGTCTTGCCGACCACGACCACTTCCGGGTCGGTGAAGCACACGGCGGCTATCGCAGCGGGTTCGAAGCGGCGTGCTTTGCCGGCGATGATCTCGGCCACCATCTCGCCCTGGGCCATGGCCCGGTGCGCCAGCATCGGTTCGCCGGCCACGTCGCCGATGGCCCAGACGTTGTGCATGCTGGTCTGGCAGCGCTCGTCGATGGCAATGGCGGCACCATTCATCTTCAGGTCCAGGCATTCCAGGTTGAAGCCCTTGGTGCGTGGGCGGCGGCCCACGGCTACCAGCACCTGGTCGGCTTCCAGGCGCAGTTGTCCGCCCTTGCCATCGTTGGCCAGCAGGCAGCCATTTTCGTAACCTTCGACGCTGTGGCCAAGGTGCAGGGCGATACCCAGCTTTTTCAGCGACTCGGCCACCGGGGCGGTCAGTTCGCTGTCGTAAGTCGGCAGGATGCGCTCGCGCGCTTCCACCACGCTGACCTGCGCGCCGAGCTTGCGGTAGGCGATGCCCAGCTCCAGGCCGATGTAGCCACCGCCCACCACCACCAGGTGTTGCGGCAGGGCTTTCGGTGCCAGGGCCTCGGTTGAGGAAATCACCGGCCCACCCAAGGGCAGCATCGGCAGTTCGACACTGCTGGAGCCCGTGGCCAGCAACAGGTGCTCGCACTGGATGCGCTGGCCATCCACCTCGACCTGCTTGCCATCAAGCACCTTGGCCCAGCCGTGCACCACCTTCACCCCGTGCTTTTTCAGCAGGCCGGCGACACCGGTGGTGAGGCGGTCGACGATGCCGTCTTTCCAGGCCACGCTCTGGCCGATGTCCAGGCGTGGCGAAGCCACGCTGATGCCCAGCGGCGAGGGTTCGGTAAAGCGCGAGGCCTGGTGGAACTGCTCGGCCACATGGATCAGCGCCTTGGACGGAATGCAGCCGATGTTCAGGCAGGTACCGCCCAGCGCCTGGCCTTCCACCAGCACGGTAGGGATGCCCAGTTGCCCAGCGCGGATGGCCGCCACATAGCCGCCAGGGCCGCCGCCGATGATCAACAGGGTTGTCTGGATAGTCTGTTGCATGCTCACTCCACGAACAGGCAGGCGGGTTGTTCGAGCAGGCCACGCACGGCCTGGATGAACAGGGCGGCGTCCATGCCATCGACCACGCGGTGGTCGAACGAGCTGGACAGGTTCATCATCTTGCGCACGACGATCTGGCCGTCGATCACCACGGGCCGCTCAACCATGCGGTTGACACCGACGATTGCCACTTCCGGGGTGTTGACCACCGGCGTGCTGACGATGCCGCCCAGGGCGCCGAGGCTGGTCAGGGTAATGGTCGAACCGGACAGCTCTTCGCGGCTGGCCTTGTTGTTGCGCGCAGCGTTGGCCAGGCGTGAAATCTCACCGGCATTGGCCCACAGGCTGCCCGCTTCGGCGTGGCGCAGCACAGGTACCATCAGGCCGTTGTCACCTTGTGTGGCGATGCCCACATGCACCGCGCCATGGCGGGTGATGATCTGCGCTTCGTCATCGTAGGTGGCGTTGATCTGCGGGAAGTCACGCAGCGCCACGACCAGGGCGCGCACCAGGAACGGCAGCAGTGTCAGCTTGCCGCGGCTGTCGCCATGCTTGCTGTTGAGCTGCTGGCGCAGGGCTTCCAGGGCGGTGACGTCGATTTCTTCCACATAGCTGAAGTGCGCGACCCGGCGCTTGGCGTCCTGCATGCGCTGGGCGATCTTGCGGCGCAGGCCGATCACCGGCACCTGCTCGCTGTCGGTGCGCCTGGCATAGCCATTGGGGGTTTGCCCGGCAGCGCTTTGCGGTTTGCTCATGAACGCGTCGAGGTCTTCGTGCAGGATGCGCCCGGCCGGGCCGCTGCCGTGTACATAACGCAATTCGATGCCGGCATCGAGGGCACGTTTGCGCACCGCCGGCGAGGCCAGCGGCTTGTCGCCCGGCTGGCGCGGCACGATGGGCGCTGCCTCGTGGCTGGCTGACGCCTGGTACGCCGCCGGTTTAACGTCTTTCTGTGGTTCAGGTTTAGCGGCTACCGGTGCCGCAGGCACTTCGGCCGGCTTGGCTTGCGGCACATCCACATGGTTGCCGCTGCCTTCCACTTCGATGCGGATCAGCTCACTGCCGACCGCCATCACTTCACCTGGCTGGCCACCTAAGGCCAGCACCTTGCCGCTGACCGGCGACGGGATTTCCACGGTGGCCTTGTCGGTCATGACGTCGGCTACTACCTGGTCCTCGGCGATGATGTCGCCCACCTTGACGAACCATTCCACCAACTCGACCTGCGCGATGCCTTCGCCAATGTCCGGCATCTTGATGACGTGCGTGCCCATTCAGACCTCCATGACCTTTTTCAATGCCGCACCTACCCGCGAAGGCCCTGGGAAGTAAGCCCATTCCTGCGCGTGAGGGTAGGGGGTGTCCCAACCGGTGACGCGCTCGATCGGCGCCTCCAGGTGGTGGAAGCAGTGCTCCTGCACCAGCGACACCAGTTCTGCGCCAAAGCCACAGGTACGGGTGGCCTCGTGTACTACCACGCAACGGCCGGTCTTTTTTACCGACTCGACGATGGTGTCCAGGTCTAGCGGCCACAGGCTGCGCAGGTCGATCACTTCGGCATCCACGCCACTTTCTTCGGCGGCCACCTGGGCCACGTACACGGTGGTGCCATAGGTGAGCACGGTCACGTCATTGCCGGGGCGGGTGATGGCGGCCTTGTCCAGTGGCACGGTGTAGTAGCCATCGGGCACGGCGCTGTGCGGGTGTTTCGACCACGGCGTAACCGGGCGGTCATGGTGGCCGTCGAACGGGCCGTTGTACAGGCGCTTGGGCTCCAGGAAGATCACCGGGTCGTCGCATTCGATCGAGGCAATCAGCAGGCCTTTGGCGTCGTACGGGTTAGATGGCATCACGGTGCGCAGGCCGCACACCTGAGTGAACATCGCTTCCGGGCTCTGGCTGTGGGTCTGGCCGCCATAGATACCGCCACCGCAGGGCATGCGCAGGGTCAGCGGGGCGATGAACTCGCCGGCCGAACGGTAGCGCAGGCGGGCCATTTCAGAAACGATCTGGTCGGAGGCCGGGTAGAAGTAGTCAGCGAACTGGATTTCCACCACCGGGCGCAGGCCGTAGGCACCCATGCCCACGGCGGTGCCGACGATCCCGCTTTCAGAGATGGGCGCGTCGAACACGCGGGACTTGCCGTACTTGGTCTGCAGGCCTTCGGTGCAGCGGAACACGCCGCCGAAGTAGCCGACGTCCTGGCCGTACACCACCACATTGTCGTCGCGCTCAAGCATGACATCCATGGCCGAGCGCAGGGCCTGGATCATGGTCATGGTAGTGGTGGCCATGGCGGTTTCCGGGTTGATGCTGTTGTTGTGGTCGTTCATCTCAAACCCCCAGTTCCTGGCGTTGGCGGCGCAGGTGGTCGGGCATCTCCTTGTACACGTCCTCGAACATCGAGGCGGCGCTCGGGATGTGACCGTTGGCCAGGGTGCCGTACTGCTCGGCTTCTTTTTGCGCAGCAATCACGGCCGCTTCGAACTCGGCCGTGGTGGCCTGGTGTTCTTCTTCGGACCAGTGGCCGATCTTGATCAGGTGCTGCTTCAGGCGGGCGATCGGGTCACCCAGCGGGAAGTGGCTCCAGTCATCGGCAGGGCGGTACTTGGACGGGTCGTCCGAGGTCGAGTGCGGGCCGGCACGGTAGGTGACCCACTCGATCAGGCTCGGGCCCAAACCACGGCGGGCACGTTCGGCAGCCCAGCGCGAAGCGGCGTAAACGGCGACGAAGTCGTTGCCGTCCACCCGCAGCGAAGCGATGCCGCAGCCCACGCCACGGCCGGCGAAGGTGGTCGACTCGCCACCGGCGATGGCCTGGAAGGTTGAGATGGCCCACTGGTTGTTGACCACGTTGAGGATCACGGGGGCGCGGTAAACGTGGGCAAAGGTGAGGGCGGTGTGGAAGTCTGACTCGGCCGTGGCGCCGTCACCGATCCAGGCCGAGGCAATCTTGGTATCGCCCTTGATGGCCGAGGCCATGGCCCAGCCGACGGCCTGCACGAACTGGGTCGCCAGGTTGCCGCTGATGGTGAAGAAGCCAGCCTCGCGCACCGAGTACATGATCGGCAGCTGGCGGCCCTTGAGGGGGTCGCGTTCGTTGGACAGCAACTGGCAGATCATCTCCACCAGCGACACGTCGCGGGCCATCAGGATGCTTTGCTGACGGTAGGTGGGGAAGCACATGTCGGTGCGGTTAAGCGCCAGCGCCTGGCCGCTGCCGATGGCTTCTTCGCCCAGGCTCTGCATGTAGAAGGACATCTTCTTCTGGCGCTGGGCAACCACCATGCGGCTGTCGAAAATCCGCGTCTTGAGCATGGCGCGCATGCCTTGGCGCAGGATCTGTGGGTCGATGTCTTCGGCCCACGGGCCTTGGGCGTCGCCTTGCTCGTCGAGCACGCGGACCAGGCTGTAGGACAGGTCGGCGGTGTCGGCAGCGTCGACATCGATAGGGGGTTTACGGGCTTGACCTGCATCGTTCAGGCGCAGGTAGGAAAAATCGGTCTGGCAGCCTGGCCGGCCGGTGGGCTCGGGCACATGCAAACGCAGGGGGGCGTACTCGTTCATGCTTTTTACGCTCGCTCGGGTATTTGTTTTTGTGAGCTCTGAAGCGGCCGCCGCTGAGTACCGGCTTGTGACTGGTAAGTCAGCGTCCCCTACATCTTAGTGGTCCGGCAGGAGAATTTTTCTCTCAAGTTGATTGCCTTTGCCGAGCGGGGCAGATAAACATTCCGCATAAACACAAAAAACCGGTGATTTTGTCTCATGCGCAAACTCGATCGTACCGATATCGGCATTCTCAACAGCCTGCAGGAAAACGCCCGCATCACCAACGCCGAGCTGGCACGCTCGGTCAACCTGTCGCCCACGCCCTGTTTCAACCGGGTGCGGGCCATGGAAGAGCTGGGGGTGATCCGCCAGCAGGTGACCTTGTTGTCGCCCGAGGCGTTGGGGCTGGATGTGAATGTGTTCATCCATGTCAGCCTGGAAAAGCAGGTAGAGCAGTCGCTGCACCGCTTCGAGGAAGAAATTGCCGAACGGCCCGAGGTGATGGAGTGCTACCTGATGACGGGCGACCCGGATTACCTGTTGCGGGTACTGCTGCCGAGTATTCAGGCGCTGGAGCGGTTTCTCGATTACCTCACGCGGTTGCCGGGGGTGGCGAATATACGCTCGAGTTTTGCCTTGAAGCAGGTGCGGTACAAAACCGCTTTGCCCCTGCCGGCCAATGGCATGACCTTGCGGGAGTAGTGGCCAGCACAGGTGTTAAAGAGGGTGCTTGATATTTTAAACACCCCCAGCCTATGTTGTTGTCAGCGCACAACAACAAGGACAAGCGTCATGAGCACCGCTCAGCTTCAGGGCATCGATGAAATCGAATGCGTCACCCCCGACCTCAACGGCGTGCCGCGCGGCAAGGTGATGACCGCCGAGGGCTTCCTCGAAGGCCGCCGTCTGCAGATGGCACGCGGGGTGTTGCTGCAATGCATCATGGGCGGTTACCCGCCGGCGAAGTTCTATGGCAGCGACGACGGCGACCTGGCACTGGTCGCCGAACCCAGCCAGGTCCATCGCCTGCCCTGGAGCAACGACGGCCGCGCCCTGGCCATTTGCGACGCCAATGAACTGGATGGTCGTCCCTCGGCACTGTCCACCCGTGGCCAGCTCAAGGCCGTGATCGCCCGCTATGCGGCGCTGGGCCTGGCCCCAGTGGTGGCGACCGAGCTCGAATTCTTTGTCTTTGCCCCCAACAGCGACCCGCAGCAACCGTTCCAGCCCCCCGTAGGCATCGATGGCCGCCGTGAGCTTGGCCACTCGGCGTTCAGTATCAGTTCCAACAACGGCCTGCGCCCGTTCTTCAAGGAGGTGTACCGGTGCATGGCCGCGCTCGGCCTGCCGCGCGACACCTTCATGCATGAAATGGGTGTCAGCCAGTTCGAGATCAACCTGCTGCACGGCGACCCGCTGCTGCTGGCCGACCAGACCTTCCTGTTCAAACACCTGCTCAAGGAAGTGGCACTCAAGCACGGGCTGACCGTGGTGTGCATGGCCAAACCGCTGGCGCGCACGCCTGGCAGTTCCATGCATATTCACCAGAGCCTGGTCGATACCGGCAGCGGGCGTAACGTGTTCAGCGATGAGCAGGGCCAGCCTACCGAAACCTTCCACCATTTCATTGGCGGCCTGCAGGCATGCATGGCCGACTTCACTGCGCTGTTTGCGCCCAACGTCAACTCGTACCAGCGGCTGTGCCACCCCTATGCTTCGCCGAACAACGCCTGCTGGTCCGAGGACAATCGTGCAGCAGGCCTGCGCATCCCGGCCAGTGCACCGGTAGCGCGGCGGGTGGAAAACCGCTTGCCCGGCGCCGACGCCAACCCCTACCTGGCCATCGCCGCCTCCCTGGCCGCGGGGTTGCATGGCATCGAGCAGCGCCTGCAACCTTCGCCGGCGATTCAGGGCGAGTTCGAAGTGCCGGAGCACTTGAGCTTGCCATGCACCCTCCATGCGGCGCTGGAGCGTCTCAAGCGCAGCGCGCTGGCGCGGGAACTGTTCGGCGGTGAGTTCATCGAAGGCTACATCGCCAGCAAGACCCTGGAGCTGACCGATTTCTTCGACGAAATCACCCCGTGGGAGCGCCGGGTGCTGGCGGCACAGGCCTGATCGCGACACGACCTGCACCGGACACGCCCCGGCTGCACCATTTTGCAGTCGGGGGCCTGCACTGACCGGCGTTTGCCCTTATGCTGCTAGCACCTACCGCCACCTGACCAGGGAGCATTGCGGGACGTATGCGAAATGTATGGAAGCCGTTTCAGTCGTTGTATTTCGCCGCGCTGATGATGTTGATCGGCTCGGGCCTGCTCAGTACCTACCTGGCGTTGCGCCTGGCGGCCGACCACGTCGACAGCCTGTGGGTGGGCGCGTTGATGGCGGCCAACTATTTTGGCCTGGCGGTGGGCGGCAAGGTCGGCCACCGGCTGATCGGCCGGGTAGGGCACATTCGCGCCTATGCCACCTGCGCCGGCATCGTCGGTGCGGCAGTGCTTGGCCATGGCCTGACCAGCTGGCTGCCGGCCTGGGTCGGGCTGCGCATGATCGTGGGCCTGGGCATGATGTGCCAATACATGGTCATCGAGAGCTGGCTCAACGAGCAGGCTGACGTGAAGCACCGTGGCGCGGTGTTCAGCGGCTACATGATCGCATCGTACCTGGGGCTGGTGCTTGGCCAGCTGATCCTGGTGGTGCACCCCGCGCTTGGCCCGGAGCTGCTGATGCTGGTGGCGATGTGCTTTGCCTTGTGCCTGGTGCCGGTGGCGATGACCCGGCGCATTCACCCGGCGCCCTTGCGCCCGGCGCCGATGGAGCCGAAGTTCTTCATCAAGCGTGTGCCGCAATCGCTCAGTACGGTATTGGGCTCGGGATTGATCGTCGGCTCGTTCTACGGCCTGGCGCCCTTGTATGCCTCCAGCCAAGGGATGACCACCGAGCAGGTCGGTCTGTTCATGGGTAGCTGTATTTTCGCTGGCCTTTTGGTGCAGTGGCCACTGGGCTGGTTGTCTGACCGTTACGACCGGGCGGTGCTGATTCGCAGCGTGGCAATAGGCCTGGCGTTGGCCGCTGCGCCCTTGGCGATACTGCCCAGTGTGCCGCTGGAGTTGCTGTTCGGTATCGGCTTTTTGATTTCGTTGCTGCAGTTCTGCCTGTACCCGCTGGCGGTGGCGTTTTCCAACGACCACGTGGAAAGCGAGCGGCGGGTGTCGCTGACCGCCATGCTGCTGGTGACCTACGGTGTGGGTGCGTGCATCGGGCCACTGGCGGCGGGCGTGCTGATGAAGGTGCTGGGCGCACAGATGCTGTATGCGTTCTTTGTGTTCTTCGCCCTGGTGCTGGTGTGGCGCATTCGGCCGAAAGCGGTTACCGGGCTGCACCAGGTTCAGGATGCGCCGCTGGGCCACGTGGCGATGCCGGCGGCCGGTTCGCCGTTGTCGGCAGCGCTGGACCCACGGGTGGATGAGCAGACCGTACAGGACATGATGCAGGCGCCGGTAGCGGCTGAAGATACCGAGGATGAAGAGAAGGGGGCTGAGCCACAGGCCGCTGAACCGCAGGAGGCCAGCAAGTCGGTGTAAGCCAGTACCGGCCTCTTCGCGGGGCAGGAAGAGCACAAATGAAAACGCCACCTCAGCAGGTGGCGTTTTTGCTTAACAGCTAGCCGACGATCAGTAGTCGTCCTTGTCGAACCGCCGCGCCTCACGCTGCAGCTGGTACACAAAGCTCTCGATCTTGCGCTGTGCCTGCCCGCTCAGGTTATGGAAGCGTACGCCGGCAAAGGTGGTGTTGATGCGCTCTTCATAGTGCAGGTGGCGCAGTTCGACCATGGTGTCCACCAGGCCCAGCGGGTTGCCCGCCTTGAAACGCTCGTACACCTGGCCCAGTTGCAGGCGGTCTTCGACATTGCCTTCAAAGCGCAGTTTGCAGCCGGTAGCCGAGATATCCAGCAGTTTGCCGCGCAGGGCGCCGTTGCCCTTCAGGTGGGCGCCGTCGAGGATGATATCGACCAGCTGCGACAACTTCAGCGCGGCGCGGAAGGCATTGCGGCGCTGGTGGTAGGTCATCTCTTCTGGCATGGGGCCGCTGTAGCAGCGGTGGCCGTCGACTTCGGTAATCTTCAGCGCGTGGTTGCATTCCCAGGCGATGCGCACGCCATCGTGGAAACCTTCGATGCGGAAGTGCTCGCCGTTCTCGATGAACTTCTCACCATCGCGGGGGATCATTTCGTCCAGGGCCAGGGTGTTGCTTTCACGGTCCACGTGCACCACATAGCTCTGAAAGCGCTGGCTACGGTCGTGGAAGGTGATGATGAGGGGGTCGTGGCTTTCCTGCAGCTGCCGCAAGTTGGCCGCAATCTCCAAAGGGGTGCTCAGCACCTTTGGCGGTTGCGGGGCATCGGATTCATTGAACACGGCTTATCGTTCTCCAGGCAAAAGCGACACACGCAAGTAACGGCATTTTGCCAGTATGTTCCGTGCCTTGATAGAAAAATCACACTTGGCTGAGGGCCCGTGGCTTGGCCAGCGGCGAGGTGCTGCCGCGGCTGTCGTACAGCGACGGCGAATCGCCGCCCATGAGGATCCGGATCTGGTTGCTGGTGACGTGTTGCTGCACCTGGATGATCCGGCCATTGGTCTCGTTAAGCTGTTGGCAGGCTTGCATCAACTGGCTGATCACGTCGAGTTGTTGCAGGATCAACTCACCGTTGGGCGATTGTGCCGCCACCGCCTCCACACCGGCGCGGTCTGCGCTCAGGCCAAGGCTGGTAAGCAGGTTGTTGCGCCGCAGGCCTTGCTGCTCGAGCAACACGATCAATGACTGCTTGCGGGCCAGAATATTTTCCAGCGGGGCCATATCGCGGCCATGCAGGGCTACAGACTCCTTTTGCAGGAGGTCGAGCAGTTCCTGCATCGGGGCAATGTCGTCTTCGATCAGTTGCAGCAAGGTGATGTCGTGCATGGCTAACTCTTGGCTTTTCTAGCGTCCGTGAAGTCAGCGCGCCGTACGGTCAGCGCTGGGCTTCGAAATCGAGCAGTTTGCTGGCGACCCGGCCAGCATCGACCTGGTAGCTGCCGTCGGCGATCGCCTGTTTCAACTGGGCCACGCGGGCGCTGTTGACCACGGGCTCGTCGCGCAGCTTGTCGCTGATCTTCTGCAACTGCTGGGCCTCTTGGCTGAGGTGCACCGCTTCTCCGCTGGCGCTGGTGGCGCTGGCCGCTTCCTGGCTGGCTGCCGGCTTTTCGGCGCTGCCCGACGCGGAGTTGCCGCGCACACCGCCCGTGACGGACGGCGAGTTATTCAAACGACTGAAGTCGATGACCATGATCAGAAACCTCTGGGTATTTGGACGCTTGCCTTGTTTTCGGCCAACCCGATAGAAACTTTAGGCACAAATGCATCGCCGCCTGTCGGCAGGCTCGCGTAACCCGTTTTCTGACACAGTTTAGGAAATGCGGTTCCTCACCGCCAGCGCAATCGGGCGGCTGGCTTACATACTGACCTCGACCTGGCCGGGGCCGGTCACTCTGGCCTTGACCACCCGCTTGGAATTGAGGTTGCGTACCCGGATCTGCTCGCTCAGGCCGCCCTTGCTCAGGGCCTCGCCCGGCATGCGCACGCTCAGGCTGCCGCTGCGGGCAATGATCACCACCTGGTCACCCTTGCGGACCACTTCGGCCTGTTCCAGGTGTTGTGGGGTGAGCACCTGGTCGATCACCGTGGGGCGCAGCATCTTCATGCCCACTGCCTGGTCCAGTTCAGTCAGAAAGCCCTGGCCAAGGGTGCCGACATCGCGCTCGCGCAGGGCCACGTCGCCTTCGCCAACCGTGTTGTCGCGCTTGAGCGGGCGGGTTACCACCACCACGTCGCGGAACAGCCGTACGGTAGCCGGCACAAACACTGTCCACGGGGCTGCGCTGTCGCAGCGAACCCGCACCGTCACCCGTCCCAGTGGCTGCGCGGGGCTTTCCAGCGAGGCGTCCAGTGGCTGGCTGCACAGCGGCATGCGCAGGCGCGGGTCCAGCGGGTTGACCTGGATTTCGTAACGGCCTGCGGTCTGGGTGGTGGCCAGGTAATCTTCTACGGTGAATTCAAGAAACCCTTGGGTGACACCGATAAGTTGTTCAGGCAAGGTGAACGCGTCCGCTAACGTACGAACGCCGGGCGCCAGCAGGCACAGCGTGGCCAGCAAGCCGGTCAGCAGGCGCGTCAATCGTCGGAAAAATGTCGTTTTCGTGTGCATGACGCTCAAAAAAGCAAAGCCCGTGCCGACTCGCTAGCTGAGTTGCAACGAAAGGCTGAAAGATTAAGGAGTCTGGCATGGCGGGTGTTATGGATTCGGTCAACCAGCGCACGCAGCTGGTGGGGCAGAATCGCCTGGAATTGCTGCTGTTTCGCCTCAATGGCGAGCAGCTTTACGGCATCAACGTGTTCAAGGTCAGGGAAGTGCTGCAATGCCCTGCGCTGACCCTGCTGCCCAAGGCGCACCCGGTGGTGCGTGGCGTTGCCAACATTCGCGGGGCGACCATCCCGATTCTCGACCTGTCGATGGCCACCGGGTTGCGGCCGCTGCAGGAAGACACGCGCAACAGCTTCGTGATCATCACTGAGTACAACACCAAGACCCAGGGCTTCCTGGTGCACTCGGTGGAGCGCATCGTCAACATGAACTGGGAAGAGATCCATCCGCCACCCAAGGGCACTGGCCGTGACCACTACCTGACGGCGGTCACCCGGGTGGACAACCGGATGGTCGAGATCATCGATGTAGAGAAGGTGCTGGCCGAAGTGTCGCCATCGTCGGAATCGGTATCGGCCGGGGTGATCGACGCCGAAGTGCAGGACAAGGCCGTGCTGATGAGGGTGCTGACCGTCGACGATTCGTCGGTAGCGCGCAAGCAGGTCAGCCGTTGCCTGCAGACCGTGGGGGTGGAGGTGGTGGCGCTCAATGATGGCCGTCAGGCCCTGAACTACCTGCGTCAGCTGGTGGACGAGGGCAAAAAGCCGGAAGAAGAGTTCCTGATGATGATCTCGGACATTGAAATGCCGGAAATGGACGGCTATACGCTAACGGCGGAGATCCGCAGCGACCCGCGCATGCAAAAATTGCACATCTGCCTGCATACTTCGCTCTCCGGGGTGTTCAACCAGGCAATGGTCAAGAAGGTCGGCGCCGATGACTTCCTGGCCAAGTTCAAGCCGGACGACCTGGCCCAGCGGGTGGTCGACCGGATCAAGGCAGCGCATTGAAGCAGCCGGGGGCAGGCCCCCGGCACCAGTGATTGAAAAGAGGCGGCAGTAGTGTCTACGGGTAATTTGGATTTCGAACAGTTCCGGGTATTCCTGGAGAAAGCCTGTGGCATCCTGCTGGGCGAGAATAAGCAGTACCTGGTTTCCAGCCGTCTCAACAAGCTGATGGAACAACAGGGCATTAAGAGTCTGGGCGAGCTGGTACAGCGCATCCAGGCCCAGCCGCGCGGCGGTTTGCGCGAGCAGGTGGTGGATGCCATGACCACCAACGAGACCCTGTGGTTTCGCGATACCTACCCGTTCGAAGTGTTGAAGAACAAGGTGATTCCCGAGTTCATCCGCAACAACCCTGGCCAGCGCCTGCGCATGTGGTCGGCGGCCTGTTCGTCGGGGCAGGAGCCGTATTCCATCTCGATGGCCATCGACGAGTTCGAGCGCAGCAATCTGGGCCAGCTGAAGATGGGGGCGCAGATTGTGGCCACCGACCTGTCAGGCACCATGCTCACCAACTGTAAGACCGGTGAGTACGACAGCCTGGCGATTGCCCGCGGCCTGTCGCAGGAGCGCCTGCAGCGCTACTTCGACCCCAAGGGGCCAGGACGCTGGGCGGTGAAGCCGGCCATTCGCAGCCGCGTCGAGTTCCGCTCGTTCAACCTGCTCGACAGCTATGCCAGCCTGGGCAAGTTCGACATCGTGTTCTGTCGCAACGTGCTGATCTACTTCTCGGCGCAGGTGAAGAAGGACATCCTGCTGCGCATTCACAGCACCCTGAAGCCGGGTGGCTACCTGTTCCTCGGCGCCTCGGAAGCCCTGAACGGGTTGCCGGATCATTACCAGATGGTGCAGTGCAGCCCGGGGATCATCTACCAGGCCAAGTAAGCACAAAGGCCGGCAGCGAAAGTTGCCGGCCTTTTTGTTTGCCTGTACCGGCCTCTTCGCGGGCGCGCCCGCGAAGAGGCCGGTACAGGGGAAAGACTGACGTCAATTTTTTGATTTGCCGCTTTTGCCACCCGCCAATTGCCGCTTTCACCGCCCAAGGCGGAAGGCCTTTGCCGCTTTTCTGGCATCACCCTGACACCACCGTCCCTCGAAAGCCTGTGTTTCCGGGCTTTTCACGCGTTGGCACAGCCCTTGCTATACCTTGCTCAACGACATTCCGGTCAACCTCTGAAGGTTTCCCCGACATGAGCATCAGCTTCGACAAGGCGCTTGGCATTCACGAAAAGGCACTGGGCTTCCGCGCCCAGCGCGCTGAAGTGCTGGCCAACAACATCGCCAACGCCGACACGCCCAACTACAAGGCGCGTGACATGGACTTTTCTTCGGTGCTCGCCGCCGAAACCAGCAAGCAGCAAAGCGGCCGCTTCGCCATGGACCGTACCAACAGCCGGCACATCGAAGCCGAAGGCCTCGCCATCGCCGCTGACGATACCCTCAAGTACCGCACGCCGCTGCAGCCGTCGATCGACCAGAACACCGTGGACGCGCAGATCGAGCAATCGAACTACACCGAAAACGCCATCGGCTTCCAGGCCAGCTTCACGTTGCTCAACAGTAAATTCAAAGGGCTGGTTTCCGCCCTGCGGGGAGAATGACCATGTCCCTTTCCAGTGTTTTCAACATTGCCGGTAGCGGTATGAGCGCGCAGAACACGCGCCTGAATACCGTGGCGTCCAACATCGCCAACGCCGAGACCGTGTCTTCGAGCATCGACCAGACCTACCGCGCTCGCCACCCGGTGTTCGCCACCACCTTCCAGGACGCACAGGCCGGCAGCAGCCAGTCGCTGTTCGAAGACCAGGGTGAGGCAGGGCAGGGCGTGCAGGTAAAAGGCATCGTCGAAGACCAGAGCACCCTGGAGGCCCGTTACGAGCCGAACCACCCGGCGGCGAACAAGGACGGCTACGTCTACTACCCGAACGTCAACGTGGTCGAGGAGATGGCTGACATGATCTCTGCCAGCCGCGCGTTCCAGACCAATGCCGAACTGATGAACACGGCCAAGACCATGATGCAGAAAGTGCTGACCCTGGGGCAGTGATAAGGAATTCGGACCATGGCAATCGATACTAACGGTGTGAACCTCAATGACGTGCTGTCGGCGTCGGGCGTGGGCACCAGCACCAAAAAGACCACGGACACTGCATCCAAGACTGGCACCGATTCGCTCGGCAAAGATGCTTTCCTGCAGTTGCTTGTCACCCAGATGCAGCACCAGAACCCGCTGGACCCGCAGGATAACGGCGAGTTCGTTGCCCAGCTGGCGCAGTTCAGCAGCCTGGAAGGTATTACCTCGCTGAACGACTCGGTCAGCGCCATCACCAGTGCCATGGCTTCGTCCCAGGCGCTTCAGGCATCGTCGCTGGTAGGGCGGTCGGTGGTGGTTCAGAACGACAAGGCCGTGGTTGACACCGCTGAAAGCTTCAATGCCCAGTTCGTTGTGCCCCAGGCCATCAGTGAAGCGAAGATCACCATCAAGGACAAGGACGGCAACACGGTCAAGACCATCGAGTTGGGTGAGCAGAAAGCCGGTTACGCCGACTTCATCTGGGACGGTACCAACAACAGTGGCGAGAAAGTGGACCCGGGCACTTACACCTTCACTGCAAGCACCACAGTCGATGGCAAGGCGGTGCAAATGAGCACGCTGTTGCCGGCCAAGGTCACCAGTGTCAGCTTCAGTGCCTCGGGCGAAATGGTGCTCAACCTTGCCGGTGTAGGCAAGGTCTCCCTCTCCGACGTGCAAACCATCGGTATCTAAGGCCCGCTAGAGCGGCAAAAGGAGCGAATTCATGTCTTTCAATATCGGCCTTAGCGGTCTGTACGCAGCCAACAAGCAGCTGGATGTCACCGGCAACAACATCGCCAACGTCAATACCACGGGCTTCAAGTCCTCGCGCGCCGAGTTCGCGGATGTGTATGCAGGCGCCAACCGCCTGGGTGTGGGCAAGAATCAGGTGGGCAATGGTGTGCGGCTGGCGGCCATTTCTCAGCAGTTCACCCAAGGTGATGTAAACACCACGGGCAACGTGCTGGACATGGGCATCCAGGGGCAGGGCTTCTTCGTGCTGTCTGACAACGGCTCGAAGGTATACACCCGGGCGGGCTCCTTCCAGCCAAGCAAGGACAACTTCGTCGAAACCTCCGATGGCCTGCGCCTGCAAGGTTACATGGCGGATGCCACCGGCAAGATCCAGAAAGGCGTCCTGACCGACCTGAAGATCGATACGTCGGCATTGCAGCCCAAGCCGACCTCGTTGATCGACCAGGGCATCAATCTGAACTCCTCGGCGGCCTCGATTCCTTTCCTGGTGTATGACAACACCAAGCCGCCGTCCATGGCTGCATTCGACCCGGCGGACCCAAGCACTTATCAGCGCTCCAGCACCAGTACCGTGCTGGATGCTAACGGTGTTCAGCACGAAGTGCAGCAGTACTACCGCAAGACCGACACCAACGAATGGACCATGTACACGCTGGTCGACGGTCGCAACCCGTTCGACCCGGCCAGTACCACCCCGCTGGCCGGCACCATCAACTACAACAGTGATGGCACCATCGGCTCCATGGTGGCTGACACCACGGGCGTGCCAAGTGGTGCTTCGTTCACGGTCAGCAATGGCGCGTTTGCCATGACCGGCTGGGTGCCGGCCACTCAGGATGCCAATGGTGACTGGGTTGCCAGTGGTGCGGCAGGTACCGACCAGTCGCTGGGTGTCACCTCGCCTGCCTTGGTGGCGAACAAGCCGTTCGACCCTTCCGACGATACGACCTATACCCGCTCGTTCCCGACCAAGGTGTATGACAGCCAGGGCAACGAACACACCATGGAGCAGTTCTATCGCAAGACCGGTACCAACGAGTGGACCATGTACACCCTCGTTGACGGGCGCAACCCTTTCAATCCGGGCAGCACAGAGCCGCTGGTGGGCACGATCGCATTCAACAGCGATGGCTCGGTCAACTCGATGACAGCCGACAACACCGGGCACCCAGCGGGCACCTCGTTCACGGTCGTCAACAATACCTTCAGCATGATTGGCTGGGTGCCGGCAGCCGAAGATGCTTCGGGTAACTGGAGTGCCAACGGTGCGGTGGGCGATGCTGCCGGCATGAAAATGTCGATGGCCAGCACCACCTCCTACAACACTGAAACGGCGCGTATGTCTCAGTCCCAAGACGGTTATGCCACGGGCATCCTGTCCAACCTGAGCATCGACGCGACGGGTGTATTGTTCGCCTCCTTCAGCAATGGCCAGTCGCGCGCCATTGGTCAGGTAGCGCTGGCGAGTTTCGCCAACGAGCAGGGGCTGCAGCAAATCGGCAGTACCCGTTGGACCGAGACCTACAACTCGGGCATTCCGGGTATCGACTCGCCGAAAACCGGTACCTTGGGCGCGATCGAGTCCAACTCGCTGGAAGGCTCCAACGTCAACCTGACGCAGGAGCTGGTTGATCTGATCAAGGCGCAGAGCTACTACCAGGCGAACGCCAAGACCATTTCGACCGAAAGTACCGTCATGCAGACCATCATTCAGATGACTTGATCGTGATTGTTTGAGTGCGTACAGGCGAACCCCTTTCTCGTGAAGGGGTTCGTCGTTTTTGCAGGAGGGGTGATGAAAAGGCTGTTTGTCGCAATGCTGGTTGCCTGCTGTCTTGGTCAGCTGCAGGCGGCGCCAGCGCCTTACTGGCGATGGGAAAGCCTGGTGGATGGGCGTCTGGTGTGTTCGCAGTGGTCGCCAGGTGAGGGCTGGAGGCGCTTTGCCGGGCCTTACAACAATGCGCGTTGCCGTGACCTGCCGTAGGCACGGGGTTGCCTGTAGATGAACCCGTTTTGCCGCCAGCGGCAAAGCAGCGCCGGATAACCGGCGGCTGTCGCCGCCCGGGCTTTCCCAATTGCCCGTATTCATGGGCTTTTTCGTGCTTTTGGCAAGTTGGTTCGGAACTTGCTTTAGCCCCTGTAGAGCAACGGCGAACGGCAACCGGCCGCCAGTGCAACGGAGGATGATTGTGGACAAGATGCTTTATGTGGCCATGACCGGGGCCAGCCAGAACGCGCTGGCGCAGAAGGCGCATGCCAACAACCTGGCCAACATTTCTACCAATGGTTTTCAGCGTGACCTGGAGCAGGCGCGTTCGATGCCGGTGTTCGGTGACAGCTTTCCGGCGCGTGCCTTTGCCATGACCGAGCGCCCGGGCACCGATTTCAGTGAAGGCCCGATGGTGGAAACCGGCCGCGACCTGGATGTGACCGTGAGCGGTAATGGTTTCATCGCCGTGCAAGCGCCAGATGGCAGTGAAGCGTATGTGCGTACCGGTAGCCTGAACATCGACGCCCTCGGGGTGTTGCGTGCTGGCAACGGCATGCCTGTGCTCGGCAACGGCGGCCCTATTGCCATCCCGCCAGAGCAAAAGGTCGAAGTCGGCTCCGATGGCACCATCAGCATCCGCTCCATGGGTGAAGACCCACGGGTGATGGCAGAAGTCGACCGCATCAAGCTGGTCAACCCCGACACCAAAGGCCTGACCAAAGGCCAGGACGGGCTGATTCACACCACGTCTGGCCAACCCGCCGATGCCGACATCAACGTGCGGGTGGTATCGGGCTTTCTGCAAGGCAGCAACGTCAACGCTGTCGAGGAAATGACCTCTGTACTGGCGCTGTCCCGTCAGTTCGAACTGCACGTCAAGATGATGAACGCGGCCAAGGAAGGCGATGAAGCCATGGCGCGTGTTTTGCAACTCGGCTAACCACATTTGAACGGGTGCCGTAAATCAGGCGCACGAGGAGAACACTAAATGCTTCCGGCTCTCTGGGTCGCTAAAACCGGCCTGTCCGCACAGGACACCAACCTGACGGTCATCTCCAACAACCTGGCCAACGTCTCGACCACCGGCTTCAAGCGTGATCGTGCCGAATTCCAGGACCTGCTGTACCAGATCAAGCGTCAGCCAGGTGCGCAGTCTACCCAGGACAGCGAGCTGCCGTCGGGCCTGCAGGTCGGTACCGGTGTGCGCATTGTCGGCACGCAGAAAAACTTCCAGACCGGCAGCTTGCAGACCACGGAGAACCCGTTGGACATGGCCGTCAATGGCCGTGGCTTCTTCCAGATCCTGCAACCTGACGGCACCGTCTCCTACACCCGCGACGGTACGTTCCACCTGAACTCCGACGGCCAGATCGTCAACGCCGATGGCCTGGCGCTGGAGCCTGCCATCGTGGTCCCGAACGACGCCCAGACCTTCACGGTCGGCCAGGACGGCACCGTGTCGATCACCACCGCCGGCAACCCGGCTGCGCAGGTTATCGGCAACATTCAGACCGCCGACTTCATCAACCCGGCTGGCCTGCAGGCAATGGGTAACAACCTGTTCCTGGAAACCGCTGCCAGTGGTGCGCCGCAGGTCGGCACCCCAGGCCTCAACGGCTTCGGCACTACCCTGCAGCAGACGCTGGAAAACTCCAACGTCAGCACGGTGGAAGAGCTGGTGAACATGATCACCACCCAGCGTGCCTACGAGATGAACTCCAAGGTCATCTCCACCGCCGACCAGATGCTGTCGTTCGTGACCCAACAGCTCTAAGCCCTGTCGCTTCGTTACACCCGTGAGGTATGCATCATGAATCGTCTGTTGTCCGTGTTCGCCCTGGGGGGGGCGGTGTTGCTGGCAGGTTGCGTCGGCCCGACGCCCAAGCCCAACGACCCGTACTATGCGCCGGTCCTGCCGCGCACCCCGTTGCCGGCGGCGGCCAACAACGGTTCGATCTACCAGGCCGGTTTCGAGCAGAACCTGTACAGCGACCGCAAGGCGTTCCGGGTGGGTGACATCATCACCATCACGCTCAACGAGCGCACGTCCGCCAGCAAGAACGCCGGTTCGCAGATCCAGAAAAACAGCAACGCCAATATCGGCCTGACTTCGCTGTTCGGCACTACGCCAAACACCAACAACCCGTTTGGCGGCGGTGATCTGTCACTGGAGGCCGGCTACAACGGCGAGCGCACCACCAAGGGGGATAGCAAGGCTACCCAGGGCAACACCCTGACCGGCTCCATCACCGTCACCGTGGCCGAAGTGCTGCCCAACGGCATCATCGCCGTGCGTGGCGAGAAGTGGCTGACCCTGAACACAGGCGAAGAGCTGGTGCGTATTGCCGGCATGATCCGCGCTGACGATATCGCCACTGACAACACCGTGCCGTCCACCCGTGTGGCCGACGCGCGCATCACCTATTCCGGTACCGGCTCGTTCGCCGATGCCAGCCAGCCCGGGTGGCTGGACCGCTTCTTCATCAGCCCGCTTTGGCCTTTCTGAGTACGGATGACCATGTTCAACGTGAGGCAGCTGATTGCCACAACCCTGCTCTTGTCCTGTGCGTTCGCTGCCCAGGCCGAGCGCCTGAAGGACATTGCCAGCATCTCTGGCGTGCGTTCCAACCAGTTGATCGGTTACGGCTTGGTGGTAGGGCTGAACGGCACGGGTGACCAGACCACCCAGACGCCATTCACCCTGCAAACCTTCAACAACATGCTGTCGCAGTTCGGCATCAAGGTGCCGGCCGGCTCCGGCAACGTGCAGCTGAAAAACGTCGCGGCGGTGTCGGTGCATGCCGACCTGCCGGCGTTCGCCAAGCCTGGCCAGGTGGTGGACATTACCGTTTCCTCGATCGGTAACTCGAAGAGCCTGCGCGGCGGCAGCCTGCTGATGACCCCGCTCAAGGGTATCGATGGCAACGTCTACGCCATTGCCCAAGGCAACCTGGTCGTCGGCGGCTTTGATGCAGAAGGCCGTGACGGCTCGAAGATCACCGTCAACGTTCCGTCGGCCGGCCGTATTCCGGGTGGTGCCAGTGTCGAGCGTGCGGTGCCGAGCGGCTTCAACCAGGGTAATACCCTGACCCTGAACCTCAATCGCCCCGACTTCACCACCGCCAAGCGTATCGTCGACAAGGTCAACGACCTGCTCGGCCCTGGTGTGGCACAGGCCGTGGACGGTGGTTCGGTGCGCGTCAGTGCCCCGATGGATCCAAGCCAGCGCGTGGATTACCTGTCGATCCTGGAAAACCTCGAAATCGACCCGGGCCAGGCCGTGGCCAAGGTAATCATCAACTCGCGCACCGGCACCATCGTCATCGGCCAGAACGTCAAGGTGTCGCCAGCGGCGGTCACCCACGGCAGCCTGACCGTGACCATTACCGAAGACCCGATCGTAAGCCAGCCCGGGCCGTTCTCCAACGGCCAGACCGCCGTGGTGCCGCGTTCGCGGGTCAATGCCGAGCAGGAAGCCAAGCCCATGTTCAAGTTCGGGCCGGGCACCACGCTGGATGAAATCGTCCGCGCGGTAAACCAGGTGGGCGCAGCGCCTGGCGACCTGATGGCGATCCTTGAAGCCCTGAAACAGGCCGGCGCCTTGCAGGCCGACCTGATCGTGATCTGAGGACGGCGCGGATGAACAGCAAAAGCTTGGTTTCCGGCAGCGCCGACAGCGGTGCCTACACCGACCTCAATCGCCTGAGCTCGCTCAAGCATGGCGACCGCGACAGCGATGCCAACGTGCGCAAGGTCGCCCAGGAGTTCGAGTCGCTGTTCATCAGCGAAATGCTCAAGGCCTCGCGCAAGGCCAGCGACGTGCTGGCCGACGACAACCCGATGAACACCGAAACGGTGAAGCAGTACCGTGACATGTATGACCAGCAACTGGCTGTGAGCATGTCGCGCGAAGGTGGCGGTATCGGGCTGCAGGATGTGCTGGTGCGCCAGCTGTCGAAGAACAAGGCCAGCCCGGCCAGCACCAGCCCGTTCGCACGTACCGAGGGCAATGCCCCTGCGTTGTGGGGCAACAAGGTGGCCGAGCCGGTGCATGCCGCCCAGTCGACCGCGACCCGCAACGACGTCGCAGCACTCAATTCACGGCGCCTGGCACTGCCGAGCAAACTCACCGACCGCTTGCTGGCCGGCATCGTGCCGTCGGCGGCCACTGCCAACACCGCCACTGTGCCTGCCCGTGACGGCCAGCAAGTGGCCAAGGCCTTCGCTGTGCCGGACAACGGCCTGCGCATCGTCGGCCGCGCCGTGGCCCAGCCGCCGCTGGCGCCGAACAAAGCCTTTGGCGACAGCGATGAATTCGTCGCCACCATGCTGCCGATGGCCGAACAGGCGGCCAAGCGCATTGGTATCGACCCACGCTACCTGGTGGCCCAGGCCGCACTGGAAACCGGGTGGGGCAAGTCGGTCATGCGCAACACCGACGGCAGCAGCAGCCACAACCTTTTCGGTATCAAGGCCACTGGCAACTGGGACGGCGGCGAGGCGAGGGCGATTACCAGCGAGTACCGTGATGGCCAGTTCGTCAAGGAGACGGCGGCGTTCCGTTCGTACGATTCCTACCAGGACAGCTTCCACGACCTGGTCAGCCTGCTGCAGAACAATTCACGCTATCAAGATGCGGTGAAGGCCGCCGATAAACCAGAACAGTTCGTGCAAGAGTTGCAAAAGGCCGGGTATGCCACCGACCCGAATTACGCCAGCAAGATCTCGCAGATCGCAAGACAGATGAAGTCGTACGAGCACTACGCAATGCTCGGTACCGCAACAAAACTTTAAGGGTATGGAACCATGGCGAGTCTGATCAACATTGGTATGTCGGGGCTGGGTGCCGCGCAGTCGGGGATGTACACCCTCGGTAACAACATCGCCAACGCCGATGTCGAAAGCTACTCGCGCCAACAGAACGTGCAAAAGACCAAGGGCGGGCAACAAGTCGGCCAGGTGTTCATTGGCACGGGCACTACGTTGGCGGACGTGCGCCGGGTGTACAACGCGTTCATCGAGAACCAGCTGCGTACCACCACCTCGCTGAGCAGTGAGGCGTCCTCGTACCTGGATCAGATCACGCCGCTGGATACTTCGCTGTCCAGTAGCGATACCGGTATTACGGCTGCGCTGCAGAGCTTTTTCACCTCCATGCAGGATGCGGCGTCCAAGCCAACCGAAGACGCGTCGCGTCAGCTATTGCTGACCAGCGCCCAGTCGCTGGCCAAGCGTTTCAATACCTTGTCGTCGCAGTTGAATCAGCAACTGAGCAATATCAACAGCAACATGACGGCGATTACCGACCAGATCAACAACCTGACCAAGACCATCGCCGGGTTGAACGAGCAAATCGCCCGGGTGGGCGCTGTTTCCGGTCAGCCCAACGACTTGCTGGACCAGCGTGATGGTGCGGTGCGTGAGTTGAACAAGCTGATCGGCACGGATGTGGTCGAGCGTGACGGCACCTACGATGTCTATCTCAAGAACGGCCAGGCGCTGGTGCTGGGCAACACCACCCAGACGGTGGGTGTGGAGCCTACGGCGAGCGACCCGGGCCGTTTGAGCCTGGTGCTCAACCGCGGCTCGACCAAGATGGACATCACCAGCAGTGCCACCGGAGGCGAGCTGGGTGGGTTGATCCGCTACCGTAGTGAAACCCTCGACCCTGCGCTTAACGAGCTGGGGCGCGTGGCCCTGGTGTTGGCAGACCAGATCAATAGCCAGTTGGCCCAGGGTATCGACAAGGATGGCAACTTTGGCGCCACCCTGTTCGGTGACATCAACAGCGCCAAGGCCATGAGTGAGCGCAGCGTCGCCAAACTCGGCAACAGCATCGGGTCCGGCAACCTGGATGTCAGCATCAAGGACACCGGCAAACTGACTACCAGCGACTACCAGGTGACCTTCACCAGCGCCACAGGCTACAGTGTGCGCAAGCTGCCGGAAGGCACTGAAATGGGCAGCTACGACCTTAACGACACGCCACCGCCGGTCATCGATGGCTTTACCTTGTCGCTCAACGGCGGCGGTTTGAGCGCTGGCGACAGCTTCAAGATCACACCCACTCGCAACGCGGCCGCCAATATCGAGACGGTCCTCACCGACCCCAAACGCCTGGCGCTGGCGTCACCCCTGACCGCCACCAACGGTGCTGGCAACAAGGGCACCGGGGTGATCACCCAGCCGACCTTGACCTCGCAGCTGGATATCTACGATGCCACGCAGCGTTCGCAGTTGCAGGCAGGCCTGAAGAATTCCACCCCGGTCAAGCTGGTGTTTGGTGACGAAACCACTTCGCCCCAGGCTTACAAGCTGTACGACGCCAAGGGTACGGAAATCGGCAGCGGCACCATCGTGCCGGGCCAGGAGAACAAGCTGAAGCTGTCGGTGCCGATGGTCGATGGCAGTGGCAATGCGACCGGTAGCAGCTTCACCTTCGAAATGAGCGTTTCCGGCGCGCCACAGAACGGCGACAGCTACACCGTGTCGTTGACGGGGGCTGGCTCGGCCGACAACCGCAACGCCCAGTCGGTGATCGACCTCCAGACCAAATCCACGGTTGAAGTCGGGGCCAACGGTAAGGGCATCAGCTTTACCGATGCCTATGCCAAGCTGGTTTCAAACGTTGGCGGAAAAGCTGGCCAGGCGGAAATGGACAGTGATGCCACCAATGCGCTGCACAGCTCTGCGCTGGACAGCCGCAACAGCCTTTCCGGCGTGTCGGTCGATGAAGAGGTCGGCAACCTGGTCAAGTTCCAGCAGTACTACACCGCGTCGTCGCAGATTATCAAGGCGGCACAGGAAACCTTCACCACCTTGATCAATGCTCTTTAAGGAGGCGTAGACCATGCGCATTTCCACTTCGCAGTTCTACAGCAGCAACAGCGCCAATTACCAGCGCAGCTTCTCCAACCTCGACAAGACTCGGCAAGAGGCCTCTGACGGCATTCGGGTACGTCGTGGGGCTGACGATCCGGTAGGTGCGGCACGTCTGCTGCAACTGCAGCAGCAACAGAACATGCTCGACCAGTACACCCGCAACGTCACCAATGTGCGCAACGCCCTGGGCACCGCAGAAAGCACGCTGAATGCGATTGGCACCATCTTGCAGCGCGTCAACGAGCTGGCCGTCAGCTCGGGTAACGCCGGTTTCACCGATGCAGACCGCAAGGCCAATGCCACCGAGCTGGCGTCGCTGGAGGACCAGCTGTTCTCGTTGATGAACAGCAAGGATGAAAGCGGTGCGTACCTGTTCTCGGGGTCCAAAGGCGATACACCGCCTTATGTGCGCAACGCTGATGGCACTTATACCTACCAGGGCGACCAGGGTAAACTGAACCTGCAAGTGGGTGACATGCTCACCCTGGCAGCCAACGAAACTGGCTACGATGCCTTCGAGCAAGCGCTCAATACCAGCCGCAGCGAAACCAGCCTTGTGTCGCCGGCCACCGACGATGGCCGGATCAACTTGTCCAATGGCCAGGTGAGCGGCAGCGCAACGTACAACGACCGCTTCCGCAGCGGCGAGCCGTACACCATCGAGTTCACCAGCAGCACCCAGTTCAAGATCACCGATGCCGACGGCAAGGACGTGACGCTGGAAGCCAGCCAGGGGGGCACCTTCGACCCCAATGGCAAGAACACCACGGTCAATTTCCGTGGTGTTGACCTGCGTCTGGACATCACCTTCCAGGACGGCGACGCCGCCGACCCCGACGCGGCCATTGCCGGCCATGTCTTCAGCCTGAGCTCCAAGGCGGATGAAATCTCTGGCACCCGCAGTGCGGGCAACAGCTCGTCTGCCCAGGTGACCGGCGCTACCATCACCGATGCTGAGAAATACAAGTCTGCGTTCCCTGAGGGGGCGGTACTCAAGTTCACCAGTGCTACCGAGTTCGAGCTTTATGCCTCCCCCGTGAGTGCCGACAGCAAACCGATTTCCAAGGGCACGCTCAGTGGCAACACAGCGACCGCCATGGGGGTCGAGTTCACGCTTTCGGACACGCCCAGCGCAGGCGACAGCTTTGGTATCAAGGTCGACACGCACCAGACCCAGAACGTCCTCGATACCATCAGCCAGTTGCGCGCGGCGCTGGCCACCCCGGTCGACAACGACCCCGTGGCCAGGCAGAACTTCCTGGCATCGCTGGACTCGGCGATTGGCAACATCGCCAGCGCCACCAATCAGGTCAGTTCCTCCATTTCGTCGATCGGCGGCCGCGGTCAGGCAATCGATGTGCAAGTGGAAACCAATGAGGCCCTGAGTGGCGAAAACGCCAAGACCCAGAGCTCGATTCGTGAGAGCGATCCGGCTGAGGTGATGATTCGCCTTCAGATGCAATCCAACATGTTGCAGGCCTCGTTGCAGGCCTACGCCAAGATTGCCGGTCTCTCGCTGGTCAATTACATCTGATCCTCGCGGGCGTTTGCCCGTCATGACGCACGGGCACGCCGGCCTGGGTTGATAACGACCGGCCGGCTTGCCCTTGTGTCGCCCAGGTTGAACGCCCGCCTATTCCCAAGCGCACCGCCTCTCCAGCAAGGTCGTCATCGTGTCAGAGCAGCCACTCGTCAGTATCGCCATTCCTGCCTTCAATGCCGATTTTTTTCAAGCAACCTTGGTCAGTGCGCTTGGCCAGGACTACCCCAACCTGGAAGTCGTCATTTGCGATGACAGCGCCGGCGGCGAGATCGAGGCTATCTGCCAGGCGCTGGGCAACGGTGCTGCGGTGCCTTTGCGCTATACGCGCAACCCTGTCCGCTTGGGGTTTGCACGTAACCTGCAAGCGTGCTTGGAGCAGGCCAACGGGGAGTTGGTGAAGTTCCTGTGTGATGACGACCTGTTGCTCGACAGTTGCATCAGCCGGCAAGCGCAGGTTTTGACGCAATGGCCTCAGCTCAGCATGGTGATCGGTCAGCGTCTGCTCTGGTCGGCTGATGACATCCTCTTGCCTTCCCGTGCGCTCAACAGTGTGATCGCCCCGCAAAGTGCCGTGCTTGTCGGTACGGACTTGCTGGCCAGCATCGCCGAGAACGTCCCTAACCTGTTTGGTGGCATCAGCCATGTGCTGTTCCGTCGTGCTCAGGTGCTGGAATACTTGCCGCAACTGGTACAGGGTGGTCAAGGGTTCGCCGCACGGTTGGACCTGGCCTTGTACGCCTGCCTGCTGCGCCGCGGGCACCTGGCGAGCCTGGAGCGCATACTGAGTGTGGAGCGCATTCACCCAGGCCGGCTCAGTCATCACTCGAGCATGACCGAGGCCTACAAGCATGAAACCGAGTGGCTGCAGCAGATGCTGGCGGCGCGCACCGGCGAGTCGGCGCCGGCCAATGGCTGGGTGCGTTACCTGCCGCTGGAGGCTTACGACCCAGGGGCCGACTCAGCCTGGGAGGAGTTGGACATCCGCCGCTTCCATGCCGGCCAGGTCGCCAATTTCTCGCAGCAGGTAGGCAGCAACGCCCTCAGCTTTACCGAGCTCTATGCCGAATGGCTGGCTTGCCGCAACCTGTCTGACGGGCAGTTGCGGTTGCTGCCAAAGCGGGTCGAGCAGTGGCCGGTACAGCCCGCCATCGTCCCGATCGTAACCTGTCGCGAGGGCGATGAAAGCGCACTGCGCGCCACCCTGGATTGCCTGGCTGCACAATCCTATGCCGCCAGCCAGGTATTGGTGCTGGTGCCGGATGGCTTCGACAGGTTTGACGCGCCAGGCGTGCAATACCTGGCCTTGAGCGGCAGTGGCTACGCTCAACTCAATCAGTGGCTGGCAGGCACACACGTCGCCGACTGGGTGCTGCTGTTGCGTGCCGGTGATCGCCTGCGGCCGCATGCGCTGGTGGTAATGGCCGAGCGCATGGCACTGCGCGACGAGAGCACGTGCCTGTATACCGACGAAGACACCTTTGGTGCCCTGGCGCCCGGCAACCCGGTTTTCAAGCCGGACTTCAACCTCGACCTGATGCGCAGCGTGCCCTATGTGGGCCGTACCCTGGCATTCAAGCGTACTGCACTGCTGGCGCTGGAAGGGTTCGATACCCGGTTCGAGAGCCTGGCGCCACAGGATCTGCTGTGGCGAATGGTCGAGGCTCATGGCTTGCATGTGATAGAGCACGTCGCGCAGATGCTGGTACATTGCCAGTCGGGGTACGCGGACTGGATGAGCGAGCCGGCAGGGCAGGCGGAGGCGGCGCGTGTGGTCGAGGCACACCTGCGTCGTATAGGCGTCGATGCCTTGGTGGAGGGCACTGCTGGCAGCTTGGTCACGCGTGTGACCTATCGGCATGAGCAGCAGGCAAGTGTATCGGTACTGATCCCCGCAGGGGCCAACCTGAACGCGCTCAGGCGTTGCGTCGAGTCGCTGTTCCAGTACACCGAATACAGCCCGTTCGAAGCGCTGGTCATCGCCAATGGCGACGAGCCGCGGGCTGTCACCGAGTGGTTGGCGGCGATGCGTGGCCTGGGCAGTGACCAGTTGCGCGTCATCGATGTGCAGGCGCAGGGCAGGGCGGCGATGCTCAACCAGGCCAGTCGCCATGCGCAGGGAGAGTATTTGCTATTGCTCGCACCGGAGTGTGCGCTGTTCGAACCGCGTTGGCTCAGTACCTTGATGAGCCAGGCGCAGCGTCCCGAGGTCGGCCTGGTGGGGCCGGCGCTGTGTGGCAGCAACGGCGAGCTGGTGTCTTCCGGCCTGGTGCTCGGCCTTGGCGGCGGTACAGCGGGTAGCCCGTTTCCGGGCAGAATCCTGTCAGCCGAAGGTTACATGGGGCGCCAGCAACTGGTACAGAACTGGAGCGCACTGAGCCTGGACTGCCTGCTCATTCGCCGGGCGCTGTTCGAGGAGCTTGAGGGGCTGGATACCTCGGCCTTCCAGGTCGCCTTGTTTGACGTTGACCTCTGCCTGCGTGCGCGTGAAAAAGGTTTCCTGTCGGTCGGGACACCGTTTGCTCGTGTCATGAGGCTGCCGGGTGGTGAAGCTGCCGAGCTGGCTGACGAGCTTGCCAGGGCCGACCGGGACGTTGCTTACGACCGTTGGCTGAGCCGCATTGCGCGGGACCCGGCCTACAACGACAACCTGAGCCTCAAGTTCGCCAATTTCAACCTGGAGCCAGGCCTGCGCAGTGGCTGGGACCCTTTCATTGCCCGTGCCATGCCGTCCGTGCTGGCGTTGCCGGTCAATACCACGGCAGTGGGGCACTACCGGGTTATCCAGCCGTTCACCGAGCTTGAGCGGGCGGGCTGGATCCAGGGGCGGGTCAACCACGTCTCCCCGGGTATTATCGAGCTCGAGCGCGAAAAGCCCGATGTGATGATCCTGCAGTGTCGTTACATGCCGGGCAACATCCGGGAAATGGCGCAGTTCAAACGTTTTTCGAAGGCGCGGATGATCTACGAGCTGGACGACTACATCATCGATCCGCCGAAAAAAAACGACCATGCCCGCAACCTGCCCAGCAACCTTGCCGAGTTGGTGGCCCAAGGCATCGGGCAGTGTGATCGGCTGGTGTGTTCGACCGAGCCACTGGCCGATGCGCTATCCAGCATGCACAAGGACATCCGCGTCGTGCCCAACATGTTGTCTGCCGCGCTCTGGGCTGGCCTTTTCAGCCAGCGTCAGACCAGTATCCGACCGCGCGTCGGGTGGGCGGGTGGTACGAGCCATCGTGGTGATCTGGAGCTGTTGCAAGACGTTGTGAAGGCGCTTGCCAACGAGGTTGACTGGGTCTTCTTCGGTATGTGTCCGGACCCCTTGCGCCCCTATGTGAAAGAGTTTCACAAGGCGGTTCAATTGGCTGATTACCCGCGCAAGCTCGCCAGCCTCAACCTCGACCTGGCGCTGGCGCCGTTGGAGCAGAACCTGTTCAACGACTGCAAGAGCAACCTGCGCTTGCTGGAGTACGGGGCGTGTGGTTTTCCGGTGGTCTGTAGCGACACCAAGGCCTACGCCGGCTACCTGCCATGTACCCGGGTCAAGGACAACACCGCCGAGCAATGGCTGGATGCGATTCGCATGCACCTGGCTGACCCGCAGGCCAGCTACCGCCAGGGCGATGCCCTGCGCGCGGAAGTGCTGCGTGACTACATGCTGATGCCGCACCATTTGCAGCATTGGGCCAACGCCTGGTTGGCAGACTGAACGTTGGCGTGGGGCGATGCCCGCGCCTGATTGACAATTGGACAGGTGCTATATGATCGATACCGCAATCGGCTCGCGCAATGATGTGACCGTTGTTTTGCTGGGCGAGCATCAGGCGCACAGCCGCGCCCGCGCGCAGCACTACTACCAGCAGGCTTGCGTACCCTGTGTGGCGTTTGACTTGCCGGCTGGGTCGAGCTCGGCCGGGTTCGCTCAGGCCCTCGCAGAATGCCTGGAAGGGCTTGCCACGGCTTATGTGGTGCTGGCGCTGGATACCGACTTCGTGCTGGCCCCGGCTCTGGATACTGCAGCGGCGTGCCTGCACGCGCAACCTGGGGTGGTGGCTGCGCAAGGCCAGTTGTTGGGCTACAGGCCGGGGAGTGGCAAGGTCGAGTACTACCGCGTAGGCTCGGCATTTGCATCTGCCATTGCCGAAACCGCTACAGCCAGGCTGTTGCAGTACGCTCAGGCGGGGCAGCAGGCCTGGCGTGCCGTCATGCGTGTGTCGACTTTGCAAGCCGTGCTGGCGGCGTTGCCAGACAACCTGGATGCGCCTGCCGTGCGTGTGGCAATGTCCCTTGCCGTGTTGGCGCAAGGGCCGGTTGCACACCTGGCCCAGACCGATGTGGTGAGTGAGCATGAGCCCGCCGGCTACAGCCCGGTGGAGCGTGAAGAGCGCCTGACGCAGCTGGTACGCGGCTTGCGCCAGTGGGATGCCGGGCTGTATCGGCTATGGGGTGACGAACAAGGCTTCACGGCCCTCAACCGGCTTGTGCGCAACACCTACGATCTGGGTGCGGCGTCGTTGATCTTCACATCCAGCTGGCGCAGTGTGATCGATGACCCCGAGCGGTTGTTCGAGCCGCATCAGGACGTACAGCTGCCCTATTACAACGGTGCACTGTTTGCGCGGTTGACCGAGCTTGAGTTTCTTTGCCACGCATGGCCGACCAGCCCGCAGCAGCAACGTGCGCTGGAAGGGATCTGGGTGCAGCAGCGTGACTTGTTGCAGGAGCACCCCAACGATACCGCAGAAAGCTTGAGCCACCGCTACTGGCAGGCCTTGGCGTTGAGCCTGTTCAATCGCGAAGTCTGCCATCGGCTGTTGTCCACGCTGGACAGGGCAGAAGAAGCTGCGCATGTCCGTGAGCTGACGGATTGGCTTGCACGCCTCGAACAGGTCCCGGGTATTGATGAACAGTGCCGTTTGCAGGGCACCCCGTCGGGTCAGGTGATCGAGGCCATCTCGGCTGCTACACCGGATGAGGCTGGACGCCAGCGCGTTCTCCGCTACCTGGGCAAGCACCCGGCCGAGCAGATCGCCTTTGTGGTTCTCGACCTGGAAAACGACGATCAAGCGCTTCAGGCCACGTTCGACAGCCTGCTGGCCAGCGGCATACGCAACTTCAAGCTGCTGGTGCTCAAGGCTGGCAAGCCACCGGCCATCACCACGCCGCGCGACACGCTGCATTTCATACAGGTCAGTGACAGCAATTGGGTGACACACCTGAACCAGGCGGTGCGTCAGTTGCCAAGCGCCTGGCTGATGCTGCTGAGTGCCGGCGATGTGCTGCTTGCCGGAGGCCTGTTGCGCCTGTCGGTGGAGCTTGTCGATGCACCTGCCTGCCAGGCCATCGCCGCCAATGAAGTACAGCGCGACGGTGAAGGGCGTTTGCACAGCGTCGAACGCCCAGGTGCAGACCTCGATCTGTTGCGCAGCCAGCCTGGGTTGATGTCTCGGCATTGGCTGGTGCGCCGCCAGGCGGTGCTGGATCTGGGTGGCTACAGTGAAACCTGCCGTGAGGCGCTGGAGCTCGACCTGCTGCTGCGTCTGGTGGAGGCCCAAGGCTTGAGCAGCCTGGCGCACATGGCCGAATACCTGGTAATCGGTGAGCAGGGCGGCAGTGCACTGGATGAGGAAGCTGCCAAGGTGGTTGGCCGACACCTGACGCAACTGGGTTATCGCGCACAGGTGAAGATACAGGCGAATGATGGATTGTCCATCGACTACCGGCATTCGTCCACGCCGTTGGTAAGCGTGCTTGTGGCAAGTGAAGGCGATGCCGCGCAGCTGCAGGATTGCCTGCGTAGCGTGCTGCAGCGTACCCGTTACCCGCGCTACGAAGTGCTGGTGGTGTGTGCCGAGCACGAGGTTGCGGCGCTGCAGCCGTTCGCCGGCAAGGTGCATGTGCTGGTCGGCCAGCCAGGCGAGTCGCGCAGCAGTTGGCTGAACCTGGCGGCTAGCCAGGCACGAGGGGCCTACCTGGTGCTGGTGTCTGCGCGCAGCCAGGTCATTACCCCGGCCTGGATCGAGGCGCTGCTCAATGAGGCTCAGCGTCCAGAAGTGGGTGTGGTCGGAGCCTGCCTCGAGGGGGGCGATACTGCGCTTGTGCATGCGGGTTACGCCTTGCTGCAGGGGCCGCAGGTGGTTTCGCCCTGGCTGGGCCTGAAGCCGCAAGCGTGTGCTGAAGCCCGGTGGCCATTGGCAGTGCGCGGTTGTCAGGCGGTCAGTGCCGACTGCCTGATGGTGAGCAAGGAGGTGTTCGAGCATTGCGCGGGCTTGCAGGTTGTCCACGGTGCCGATATCGACCTGTGCCGGGCCGTTATCGAGGCCGGGCAACTGGTGGTCTGGACGCCGCAGGCCAGGCTGCTGCTCAGCGCCCAGCCTGAAGCGGATTATGCGTTGGCGCAGGTGCTGTTCGAACGCTGGCCCTCGGCCTTCAGCGAGCAGGCAGCGACGCCATTAGGTTGGCTGGAACAGGTCGAGTAGGCCGAGGCGGATTATTGACAGGGCTGCAAGCTGAGATCGCAGCCCTGTCCTGCCTGTTTCGACAATACCCGCGAGCCGGGCCGATCAAGGCCGGCTCCACACTTGAGCGGTATCTCCCGCTGCACGCGCATTTACCTTGCCCGGTCAGGCTGATTGGCAATCTTTTTGCTAGATAACGGCAACTTACTGAATTGGTCAGTATTTTGTCAGCCCGCTATGGGCGTCAGCCTGTCAAGGTGTGTCGACAATGAAAGCAGTCATCCTGGCCGGAGGCCTGGGTACCCGTATCAGTGAAGAGTCGCATCTGCGCCCGAAACCGATGATCGAAATTGGTGGCAAGCCCATCATTTGGCACATCATGAAAATCTACTCCCATTACGGGATCAACGATTTCGTGATTTGCCTCGGTTACAAGGGCTATGTGATCAAGGAATACTTCGCGAACTATTTTCTGCACATGTCTGATGTCACCTTCGACATGTCGGAAAACCAGATGCATATCCATAACCGGCATGCCGAGCCTTGGCGGGTCACGCTGGTGGACACTGGCGAGAATACGGCAACTGGCGGGCGCCTCAAGCGGGTACGCGATTACGTTGGCGACGAAACCTTCTGCCTGACTTACGGCGACGGCGTTGCCGATGTGGACCTGCCAGCCTTGATCGATTTCCACAACCGTCATGGCAAGCTGGCCACGGTCACTGCCGTTCAGCCCCCCGGGCGTTACGGCGCGCTGGATGTGCGGGGCGAGCAGGTGCATGGCTTCCAGGAAAAACCACTGGGTGATGGTGGCTGGATCAATGGCGGTTTCTTCGTGCTTGAACCCGGGGTCTTCGACTACATCGAGGGCGACGTCACCACATGGGAATACGAGCCCATGCGTGCCTTGGCGCAGGATGGTCAGCTGATGACCCACGTGCACCGTGGCTTCTGGCAGGCCATGGACACGCTGCGTGATCGCAGTTACCTGGAGGAGCGCTGGAAGGCCGATGAAGCACAATGGCGCATTTGGTCATGAGCCGTAGCTTCTGGTCGGGGCGTCGGGTTTTTCTGACAGGGCACAGCGGCTTCAAAGGCGGCTGGCTAGCCCTTTGCCTGCGCGAGATGGGCGCCGAAGTATATGGCTACTCCCTGGCCCCCGATACCGCGCCTTCGCTTTATGACAGCGCCCGGCTAGCCGAGTGCGTGGCTGGCGAGTTTGCCGATATTCGTGATGCTGACCGGTTGCTGCGTAGCGTGGCGGCATTTCGCCCAGAGGTTGTCTTGCACCTGGCTGCGCAGCCGCTGGTGCGTGAATCCTATCGCAGCCCGGCACAAACGTACGCCACCAATGTTACCGGCACGCTCAACCTGCTTGAAGCCGTGCGGCAGTGCGACACGGTGCGTGCTGTGCTGGTGGTCACCAGTGACAAATGCTACGAGAACCGCGAGTGGCAATGGCCATACCGTGAGCAGGATGCCTTGGGGGGTCATGACCCCTACAGCAGCAGCAAGGCGTGCGTCGAGCTGCTTTGCGCCTCGTGGCGCGAGTCGTTCCTGCGCGAGCGCGGTGTGGCGCTTGCGACCGCGCGTGCGGGCAACGTGATCGGTGGCGGTGACTGGTCAGCAGACCGGTTGCTGCCCGATATCCTGCGCGCCTGGGAAGCCGGGGAGTCGGTGACCTTGCGCTACCCCGATGCCGTGCGCCCGTGGCAACACGTACTCGACCCGCTTCAAGGCTACCTGCTGTTGGCCCAGGCGTTGATCGAGCGTGGCCAGGACGTGGCAGAGGCCTGGAATTTCGGCCCTGACAGTAGCGGGACGGCAACCGTTGGTGAGTTGGTGCATGCCATGGCGCAGTTGTGGCCAGGCGAGGCGGGATGGACGGTCGAGCCGAACTTGCAGCCCCACGAAGCAGGCTTGTTGACCCTCGACTCCTCCAGGGCGCGTCAACGTATGGGCTGGCGGCCCAAGTGGGGGTTGAAGCAATCGTTGCGTCACACCCTTGAATGGCATCACGCCTGGCGCGATGGCCAAGACATGCAGCAATACTGCCGCACGCAAATAGCGGCACACGAAGGTGAGTTCAATGACTGATCAAACGGCGCAGCAGTTGCGCCAGCAAATTACCGAGCTCGTTGGCCGTTACGCCGAGCTGGAACTGGCCGCGCCCGGTTTTGTACCTGGCCAGCATGCGGTTCCGCCCTCTGGCAAAGTCATTGGTGCACCCGAACTACAGGCCATGACGGAAGCGGTACTGGACGGCTGGTTGACCACCGGGCGCTTCAACCAGGCATTCGAAAAACGCCTGGCACGTTATCTGGGGCGGCGTGGCGTGCTCACCGCCAACTCCGGCTCTTCGGCGAACCTGTTGGCGTTTTCCGCCTTGACGTCGCCACGCCTGGGAGATCGAGCCATTCGCAAGGGGGACGAGGTCATTGGCGTGGCAGCGGGTTTCCCTACCACCGTCAACCCGATCCTGCAGTTTGGTGCCGTGCCGGTCTTCGTCGATATCGAGATGGGTACGTATAACGTCGACCCGGCCTTGATCGAGGCGGCGATCAGCCCGCGGACAAAGGCGATCATGTTGGCCCATACGCTGGGTAACCCGTTCAACCTGGCCGTGGTGCGAGACTTGTGCGACCGCTACGGTTTGTGGCTGATCGAGGACTGCTGCGATGCGCTGGGTGCCACCTATGATGGCCGCCAGGTGGGCAGCTTCGGCGACCTGGGTACGCTCAGTTTCTATCCGGCCCACCATATCACCATGGGCGAGGGCGGGGCGGTTTTCACCGATTCCCCGCTGCTCAAGCGTATCGTCGAATCGTTCCGTGACTGGGGGCGTGACTGCTATTGCGGGCCAGGTGAAGACAACACCTGCAGCAAGCGTTTCTGCTGGCAGCTGGGCGACCTGCCGCAAGGTTACGACCACAAGTACACCTATTCCCACCTGGGCTACAACCTGAAGATCACCGACATGCAGGCCGCCTGTGCGTTGGCGCAGATGGACCGGGTGGATGATTTCATCGCTGCACGCAAACGCAACTTTGCCTGGCTTAGCGAGCGCTTGTCCGGGTGTGTGGACCAACTGATCCTGCCGCACGCCACGCCCAACAGTGCCCCGTCCTGGTTTGGTTTCCCGCTGACGCTGCGTGATGGTTGTGGTGTCGAGCGTCTGGACCTTTTGCGTCATCTCGATGCGCAGAAGGTGGGTACTCGCCTGCTGTTCGCTGGCAACCTTACCCGACAGCCCTACATGAAGGACCAGCAATACCGGGTAGCCAGTGACCTGGCCGTGACGGACAAGATCATGAAGGACACCTTCTGGGTCGGCCTGTGGCCCGGGCTTGGCGAAGACCACCTCGAGCATGTGGCCGGCAGCATCGAAGCCTATGTGCGGAGGCTGCGCTGATGAGCGCCTTCGCGTGTGAACGAATTGCCGGGCGCGGCCACAGGTTGTTCGCCCGAGCCAGCGGCGCACGCCCGTCCTTGCCACATCCAGGATTCAGCTCGTGAGCACTCAGCACTATCCGCCATTGCACGTTGCGTCGCCGCGCCCGTATTACATCGTTGCGCCCGCCTACCGGCATAACTCAGCCGGTATCCGGGTGATGCACATGTTGTGTCACTTGCTTAACCGGTGCGGCCAGGACGCCTACCTGTACAGCTCCACGACCAACCCGATGTGGCACACCCCGCTGCTCACCAATGAGCTGAGGCAACAGCATGAGCAGGCGGGTCGCCAGCCTATCGTGGTGTACCCGGAAGTGGTGTCAGGCAACCCGACCAAGGCAAGGTCGGTCGTGCGTTATCTGCTCAACGTACCGGGGTTGATCGCAGGGGATACGGAGTTTGCCGACTCGGAGATGATCTTTGCCTATGGAGAGCATCTGTTGCCCAAGGGCGCTGGGGCTGAGCGTATATTGTTCCTGCCACCGATCGATACATCGCTGTTCAACAACCTTGACAACGCCTATGACAGCCATCGCAAAGGTTGGCTGATCTACCCTGGGCGCCATACCCATGCGCTTCAGGAGCACCCCGAGCTGGCGGCGAGGTGCACGCTCATTACCAACGAATGGCCAGCCACCCCCCAGGAAATGGCCGAGCTGTTCCGGCGCAGTGAAGGTATTTATTGCTTTTCTTCCACTGCAACTGCGCTGGAAGCCATGTTGTGTGGTTGCCCGGCCGTGGTACTCAAGTCGCCCTTCTTTGATGGCACACCGCTTGGGGTTGGCGAATTCGGCACACATGGCCTGGCCTTCGAAGACGCGCCCGAGGCTATCGAGCATGCCAGATCGGGCTTGCCCATCGTCCAGCAAAAGTATGCTGACTTGCAGGGCCGGTTCTGGGACCAGTTGGCCAGTTTCATCGAGCAGACCCAGGCCATGCCTTGCACCGACCTGCAACCAGACGCCATGCAGGGGGCTGCAGGTGGGCCAGAAGCACAGGTTGCCCAGTGGCTGCGCTCCCGTCGCCCTACTGACGCACAGGCGGCGTTGATCGCCCAGCGTCTGGAAGACAGGCGCATGGACTTGCCCACGTTCGATTTCGTCATCCTCCCAGACGGCCCGCCAGCTGCGGTCGAGGCCACGCGCCAAAGCCTGCAAGGGCAGATGTACCAGCAGCTCGCCGTCCATGTGCCGGTCGATTGTGAGCTTGCCACGCTTAACCAACTGGTCTTGCAGCAAGGCACCGGGCAGTGGCTCTGCTTTGTGCGTGCAGGCACCACGTTCACACCGTTCGGGTTGTTGATGCTCGCGCTGGAGTTGCTCGAGGGCGACCAGGTGCGTGCGGTGTATGCCGATGAGCTGGTGACCACGCCACAGGGGACCCGGCAGGCGCTGCTGCGCCCCGACTTCAATCTCGACATGCTGCTGGCCAGCCCGGCCCAGCTAGCGCGGCATTGGTTCTATCGACGTGAGGTATTCCTCGAGGCGGGCGGTTTCGACCTGGCCTGCGCGGGGGCGGCCGAGCTCGCGTTGCTGTTGCACTTGATCGAAGATGCCGATGGCCTCGACGGGCTGGCTCATGTCAGCGAACCCGTGTGCATATCACCCAGCGAAGCGCCTGTCCACAGCCCTCAGGAACAGGCGGTGCTGCTGCGCCATTTGCAGCGGCGCGGCTATTCCCAGGCGCAGGTGCGCATGCATCGGCCAGGCATTCATCGCATTGATTATGGGCACGCCGAGCAGCCATTGGTTTCGTTGGTCGTGCCATGCAATGGGCGTCTCGATCACGTACAGCGCTGCGTGCATGCGTTGATTGAAAAGACCCGTTACCCCCACTTCGAGATTCTGCTGGTTAACGATCGCAGCAGTAGCCCGGCTACCCGTGCCTGGCTGGATGGCCTTGTGGCGCGGGAGCAAAACCGGGTCAGCGTACTGAGTGAAGCGTCGGTACGTGACCATGCCACTGCCTGTAATCTGGCGGCCAGGCATGCGCAGGGCGAGTACCTGGTGCTGCTGCACGAGGATACCGTGATCATGCACGATGACTGGCTGGACGCGTTGCTCAATCACGGGCAACGCCCGGAAGTAGGCATCGTCGGCGCGCAGTTGATGCACCCCAATGGCATGGTCGAACAGGCTGTGCAGGTGCTGGGCTTGAATGGCCCTGGCAACTCGGCGTTTTCCGGGTTGCCGCACGATGAGGGGTACATGCGCCGGCTTGAGCTGGACCAGAACGTGAGTGCCGTGTCTGGCGCTTGTCTGCTGATTCGCCGGGCGCTTTACCTGGATGTGGGTGGAATGGACGAAGGCCTGGCGCAGCGCACCGGTGCCAGTCTCGATCTTTGCCTCAAGGCGCGCCAGGCCGGTTATCTCACGGTGTGGACGCCGCATGCTGTGCTGGTGTGCGAAGGGCAGGGCGAGCTCGTGCCTGCCGAAGCGGTCGAAGCCGAACAGGACGCGTTGTATGGCAAATGGCTGCCTGTCATCGCCCGCGATCCGGCCTACAACCGCAACCTGTCTTTGCAGGGGGCTGGTTTTGAGCTTGAGACTGACCCGGGCCTGTCGTGGAACCCATTGAGCTGGCGCCCGTTGCCTGTGCTGCTGAGCATGCCGGGCGAACTTGCCGGCACTGCTCGCAGTCGGGTTGTCGATCCGGCGTTGTCCATGAGTATCGCCGGCCTGGCGGATGTCCGGCTGGCTTTGCGGCCGTATTTGCCCGCTGAGCTGGAGCGGTTGCAGCCCGACAGCTGGGTGATGCGGCGGCCGGCCAGCGAGGCCCAGATTGACGCGTTGCGTCGCAATGCCCGGTTCAGCCGCGCATTCAAGGTGGGCGAAGTGAATGCCGACTTGCCTGGCCTGGCTGACGGCGATCTTGCAGGTGCGCTGCGGTGGTCTGCCGGCGTTGTAGACCGGCTGGTGGTGCCAACCCCTGCATTGGCCGAAGCACTGCAAGGCTTCTGTGCCGATATTCGTGTCATGCCGGATCGTCTGCACCCGGCGCGTTGGGGGGCGTTGGCCACTCAACGGCAGCCGGGTAGCCGCCCTCGTATCGGGTGGGTGGGTGATCAGTTCGGCACCAGCGTTCAACGCCTGATGCTGGAGATTGTTCAGGCCTTGCACGCGGATGTGGATTGGGTCTGCCTTGGTGAATGCCCGCCCCCGCTACGGCCCTACCTGCGCGAGATACATGGCCCGGTGCCTTACGATGACTACCCGCAGAAACTCATGTCGCTGGGGCTCGATCTGGCGTTGGCCCCGCTTGGCGATGGCTGGCTCGACGCGTGTCGCAGCAATGTGCGGCTTCTGGAATATGCCGCCTGCGGTTATCCGGTGGTGTGCAGTGACGTATTGCCCTATCAAGGGTTGCCCGTGACCAGGGTCAGGAACACGGCCGGGGACTGGGTCAGTGCTATCCAGGCGCACCTTGCCGAGCCTGCAGCCAGTGCAAAGGGCGCGCAAGCGTTGCGCGAGCAGGTGCTGGCACGGCACATGCTGGATGAAGGCTATGCACGCCAGTGGCTTGACGCCTGGCTGCCAGGTTGAGGGCAGACCAGACACCGATAGAGAGTCAACTATTCCAATAGCCGCCAGGTACGTCCCAAGGCGGCGTGCAATGCCCGCATCAGCCATAAACAGAACACAGCATGCCTTGGCGCCACATCAACCTGGCCCACGGCAACCAGGGGAGTATCCGGTGAAAACCATTAGTCAGCGTGACAAAGATCTGTTTGAAAACCTGTTCGTACTGGAGCTCGCCAACAATCATTGGGGCAAGCTGGAGCGCGGCCTGAAAATTGTCCGCGACCACGGCACGATTGCGCGTTACAACAACGTCAAGGCTGCCATCAAGCTGCAGTTCCGCGATGTCGACGAGTTCATCCATCCTGACTTCAAAGGGACTGCAGACCTTCGCTATGTGAAGAAGACCGAGGACACCCGCCTGACCAAGGCGGAGTTTGCCCGCATGGTGGAAGAAGTCCGCAACCTGAGCTGCATTCCCATGGCGACGCCGTTCGACGAAGCCTCGGTTGACCTGTGCGTCGAATTCGACATGCCGATCATCAAGATCGCCAGTTCCGACATGAACGACTGGCCGCTTATCGAGAAAATCGCGTCTACCCGCCGGCCAACCATCATTTCCACAGGTGGTGCATCGGAAAAAGACCTGGACGATATCGTCCGCTACTTCGAAAAGCGTGATATCCCGCTGGCCATCAACCATTGCGTTTCGCTGTACCCCAGCGAGGACGACGAACTGCAGCTCGACCAGATCGACTACCTGCGCAACCGTTACCCTGGGCATGTCATTGGCTTGTCGACCCATGAGTACCACGACTGGCACTCTTCCATGCTCATTTCCTACGGCAAAGGTGTACGTACCTGGGAACGGCACATTGATATCCAGTACCAAGGGGTGCCGGTTTCCAACTACTGCTCGCTCCCTGAACAGTGCGATACCTGGTACAAGGCGTTCCACAAGGCCAAGGAAATGTGCGGGGGTGTCAGCGGCACTCGACGCATCATTTCGCGCAAGGAAACCGAATACCTCAACGCACTCGTGCGCGGTGCCTATGCACGTCGGGACCTGTCGCCAGGCTACGTGCTGAACCGGGACGAGTTTGAAAAGGACTTCTACCTTGCCATCCCGCTGCACAAAGGGCAGCTGTCCTGCCGGGAAGTGATGAACGGTGAAACGCTGCTGCAGCCGATCAAGGCAAACGAACGCCTGACCATCGACCACATTGACGGGCCTTACAGTGAAACTCCGGCACTGAAAGAACTGATCCTGGGCCGAGGACTGTGATGATGGCGACTGTATCTCAGCAAATTGCGCAATGGCTGGTTCAGCAAGGGGTTGAACAGGTTTTCACCGTCACCGGCGGCGGTGCCATGTTCCTCAACCAGGCCTTGGGTGGCCATGAGCAACTGCGCTGCACGTTCATGCACCATGAGCAGGCTTGTGCCATGGCCGCCGAGGGTTATGCGCGCATCACCGGCAAGCCGGCCGTGGTGATGTTGACGACCGGCCCGGGCTCTATCAACGCGCTCAACGGGGTGCATGGGGCGTTCACCGACTCCATTCCCATGATCGTGCTGTCCGGCCAGATCAAGCGCGAGACCTGTGTGTCTTTCCAGGATGTGCCTGGCCTGCGCCAACTGGGTGACCAGGAGGGGCCGACCATCGCCATGGCCAGCCCGGTGTGCAAGTACGCGCAGATCGTGCGTTCGGAGCAGGATGTGGAGGTCATGCTGCCCAAGGCATTCGCCGAAGCCGTGGGCGGTCGCCCCGGGCCTGTCTGGCTCGATATTCCACTGGATATCCAGCAATCCCAAGTGCCACTCGATATCCCGGCGTCATCGTTGATCCAGCCGCCGCGTGCTGAGGATTTGCGCGCCGCCTGCCGTGATATCGTCGGCAAGCTGTTGCAATCGCACCGCCCAGTTGTGCTTGGCGGCACCGGCGTACGCCTTTCACGTACCGAACAACGGCTACTGGCGCTGGTGGAGCGCTACGGCATCCCCCTGGCGACCGCCTGGACCCATGATCTGATCGCGTCCGACCACCCGCTGTTCGCCGGCCGCCCTGGCACTATCGGGACCCGTGCCGGCAACTTCTGCTTGCAGGCGGCTGATTTTGTGCTGGTGCTGGGGTCGCGTCTGAATGTGCGACAAACCAGTTATAACTGGCAGGCATTCGCCAAGCACGCTTGGGTGGCTCAGGTCGATATCGACGCCGCCGAACTGAACAAGCCCACCGTGCGCCCGGACTTCGGCGTTACCGCCGACCTGGCAGACTTCCTCGATGTTTTCGAGCAAGAGCTGGCAAAGGCCACCCTGCAGAGTTTTGCGCCGTGGGTGCAATGGTGCCAGCACATAGGGCGTACCTATCCGGCATCGGCGGAGCACACGCAAAAAGCCGATGGGCCTTTGAACCCGTACCTGATGGTGCAGCGCATTTTTGCGCAGATGCGTGCGGATGACATCGTGGTATGTGGCAATGCGTCAGCCTGCATCCTGCCATTCCAGATCGGCGCCTTGCAAAAGGGCCAGCGCCTGTTCAGCAACTCGGGCTCCGCGTCGATGGGCTATGACCTGCCTGCGGCCATTGGTGCGGCGACGGCAGCCAAAGCGGCAGGTGCACGCCGCGTGATCTGCTTTGCGGGCGACGGCAGCCTGCAGATGAACATTCAGGAACTGCAAACGCTCAAGACCATCGGCGTCAATGTGATCGTAATCGTGCTCAACAATCGCGGTTACCTCTCGATCTGGCAAACACACGAAAACTTCTTTGGCCGGGTGATCGGCGCCACGCCCGAATCGGGCGTGGATTTCCCCGACTTCACTGCCGTGGCCAGCGCTTATGGCCTGCGCGCCGAGAGCATCGCTACGCAGGGCGACCTGGCGCGTCTCGATGCACTTCTGGAAAGTGATGGCCCGATGCTGATCGACCTGCACGTCGACCCTCGGCAGGAGTTCGTGCCGCGTATCAAGTCGCGGGTCGATGCCAACGGTGCTTTCGTCACCCCGGAGCTCGATGACATGCACCCGTTCCTGGAGCCGGAAACCATGGCGCAGATTCGTGCAGAAGCTGCAGCGCTGCGTGCCGTCCCCACCACCGATAAAAGGGGTATGTAATGGCTGAGAAGATAGATCGCTTCCAAGACTTCATTGCACTGCGTGACCGGGCAGCTGACGTGGTACCGGCGCGCATTGATCCACAGCGGCCGTTGTGGATCTTCGGCGCCGGGAACTTCGGTCGTAGCCTGGCCACCGCCGCACAGCAGCAAGGTATTGCGGTTGCCGGCTTTGTAGAGACATCGCCACGCATCGATACGGCCCAGGGGTTGCCCGTATTGAACTGGCAGGCGCTGGCCCGCCAGGCGCCCGAAGCGCAACTTGCACTCGGTATTTTCAACCGCGATGCGCCTTACGATGAGTTGTTGTCGATCGTTGCCGAGGCAGGCTTCGCCAAGCCATTGATGCCTTGGGAGTTGTACGAACAGTTCGCTGCGGCCTTGGGGTGGCGGTTCTGGCTGAGTAGCCGTAATTACCTGCTGGACGCCATGGAACGTATCGGGCGCGTGGCAGACAAGCTGGCTGATAACGAAAGCAAGCAGGTTCTTTATCGGATGTGCGCATTCCGGCTCGGGGTTGACCTTGAGTACGCCAGCTTTCTGTCGGAGGAGGAGCGTTACATCAACGCGCTGACGTTGCCGGCCTTGCAGGGGCGCGATATCACCTACGTGGACTGTGGTGCCTATGACGGTGACAGCTATGAAGAGTTGATTGCCTGGCCCGAAATCTCCTGCAGCCGAGCGTTTCTGCTTGAGCCTGACCCTGAAAATTTCACCCGCTTGGTGCAGCGGATTGGGGCTGAAGATACCCGCGCAATTTGTTTGCCATTGGCGGCCGCTGAGCATTACAGCATTCTTACGTTCAATGCTGGCCAAGGTGAGGCTTGCTCTATCAGCCAGCAAGGTGGGGGCGTATCGATTGCAGCCGTTGCGCTGGACCAGATGCTGCCAAGTGCGCCGGTCGACCTGATCAAGCTGGATGTCGAGGGCGCTGAGGCCCAGGTGTTGCGTGGTGCTGAACAGATCATTCGGCGTTGCCGCCCGGTACTGATTGTGTCGCTGTACCACAACCCTCAGGATTTGTGGGAGCTGCCGGAGTTGCTGTTCGAGTTTTGCTCCGATTACCGGTTCCATATCCGGCAACACTGCCCGAACACGTTCGAGTCAGTCTTGTACGCAGTGCCGAACTGATGAACCTGCTATTGACCGGCGGTACCGGCTTTTTTGGCAAGGCGCTGCTACGCCACTGGCTGGGCATCGCCAATGCAGGTTTGCAGGTGCCGTTGGTCACGGTATTGAGCCGAGCGCCAGTGGCCTTTCTGGCCAGGCATCCTGAGTTTTCCGGCCTGGCGTGGCTGCGGCTGCAGCAGGGCGACATTCTGCAGCCTGCGTCGTTTCCTGAAACGGGCGGCTTCACGCATGTGTTGCATGCGGCAGCCGACTCGACAGCCGGGGCTCAGCTCAGCCCATTGCAGCGGTATACCCAGATCGTCGAGGGTACCCGTCATGTGCTGGATTATTCCGTCAGGCAGCGTATCCCGCGCTTGTTGATGACCAGTTCCGGCGGTGTGTACGGCCCCCAGCCGCAGGGGCTGGAGCAGATCCCCGAGGATTACCATGGGTTGCCCGACCCGCTGGAGCCTGCCCATGCCTACAGCGTTGCCAAACGCTGCGCCGAGCATCTGTGCATCCTGTACCAGCACCAGTTTGGTCTGGAGGTGATCATCGCCCGCTGTTTCGCGTTTGTCGGCAGGGACCTGCCGCGCGATGTGCACTTCGCGATAGGCAACTTCATCCGCGATGCCCTTGAGTCGCCCGCCATTTGCGTCAGCGGGGATGGAACGCCTGTGCGGTCCTACATGGACCAGCGTGATCTGGCTCACTGGCTGGATGTGATGCTGCGCCAAGGGCGCGCGGGCACTGCTTACAACGTCGGCTCGGACGAGGCGATGACAATCGCTGAGCTCGCTCACCAGGTGCGTGACGTGCTGTCCCCCCAAAAAACGGTGCACATTGCAGCTGCTCAGGCTACCCCGGGAAGTTTCCGGAACCGGTATGTACCCTGCATCGACAAGGCGCGCTCGGAACTCGGGTTGCAACTGCGCCATGGTTTGCAGCAGTCGATCAGGGATGCGGCAATTTAGAGGGCTGCCCGGTTGAGCTGGCCGAGGCGCAATACTCCCATTTTTACCTGGACGTGCTAGGTCTGACTTCATGATCAACGATGTGTTTCCCGCCTGTGCACGCGAACGCGTTGCCACCCGATGCGTTTGCTGTGGATCAGCGCAGTTGTCTCAGTCCCCGGCAGTGCTGATGCCGTTTGTGTCGCATCGGGCACTGGGTTGGGCGCCTGCAGTCATCGATGCCAGCTGGGGGTTGAACAGTATCCCTCAGGGCACGGCCTACTGCGTGTGCAATACCCTGCATTGCGCGGAGTGTGAATTCCTGTTTCTGGATATCCGGTTTTCGGACCGGGAAATGCAGCGCCTCTATGATGGTTACTACGGCAAGGCTTATGAAGATTTGCGAGAACACTATGAGCCGGGCTTCAGGGAGCGCAACAAAGCGCTGAGCGCGCCCAGCGAGCTGCTTGGCCTGACCCGTTCTTACATTCTTCGGCATATTGCGCCCACGCAGGTCCTGGACTGGGGCGGAGGTGATGGCTCCAATACACCGTTCAAAGGGCAGGGCTACTCGACCGATATCTACGATATCGACAAAAAAACCACCGTGCCCGGTACCCGCAGCGTGACCAGGGAAGAAGTGCGAGGACGCACTTACGACCTGATCGTGTGCCGGCATGTGCTGGAGCATGTTCCTTATCCAACGGACACACTTGCGCAGATACGCGACTGCATGCACGACGACACGCTGCTGTACGTGGAGTTACCCCACGAGGCAGTGATGGTTGGCAACGATCAGGTTTGCGCTGAGCAAAAGCGGCACTGGCATGAGCATATCAACTTCTTCTCGGTGGCGGCGCTTACCAATCTGTTCGCGCTTGGCGGTTTCACCGTCGTGGATATTCAGTCAACCGCGTTTACCAGCAATGCCAAGCTGGGTTCGGCAGTACACCTGCTGCAGGCGATTGTGAAAAAGGCACCTTCCGAGGGCGCGTGACCGTAGGGTTGTGTGTGGGTATGAGGTCGTCCGGCTGCGTGAGCGCCACGCAAAAGCAGCCCCGGCATTGCGGCATTCGCAGCTTTGGTCGTATAACCGTGACTTGGCAGTCGAAACGTGCATCTTTAATCTATCAAGTCAGCGGGCAGCCACGTCGATGGCCTGACGAGGCCAGTTTCAGGCCCGATCCCGCACTATCCGCCATGTCAACCGGGAAGCCACAATGATTGGCATTAAAAGCATCGCCAGTTACGTACCTGTGAATGGTGTAGACAACTACGCCCAAGGTGCGAAATTCGGCAAGGATCAAGAGTTCATTTTCGGCAAGATCGGTTCCACCTTCTTGCCGCGCAAGGATGCCAACCAGGAAACATCCGATCTTTGTGTCGAGGCAGCCCAAGCATTGTTTGCCGCCAACCCGTCGCTGGATCCTGCTGCCATCGATGCCGTGATCGTGGTCACCCAGAACGGCGATGCCGAAGGGCTGCCACACACTGCGGCGATCGTTCAGCACAAGCTCGGGCTGTCCACAGCCGTCGCGGCCTTTGACATTTCCCTGGGCTGCTCGGGCTATGTGTATGGCTTGTATGCCATGAAAGGTTTCATGGAGGCCGCAGGCCTTAAGAATGGCCTGCTGATCACTGCAGACCCTTACTCGAAGATTGTCGACCCGGAAGATCGCAATACCACCATGCTGTTCGGTGACGCCGCTACCGCCACCTGGATGGGCGAGGACGCTGCCTGGCAATTGGGCAAATCGTTGTTCGGCAGCGATGGCGCGGGGGCCGAGCATCTGCGTACCACCGATGGCAAGTTCTTCATGAATGGTCGCCAGGTCTACAACTTTGCCTTGGTCAAGGTGCCGGCGCACTTGCAGCAGCTGCTTGAAGCCAGCGCACTCCAGGCCGAGGATATCGACCTGTATTGCCTGCACCAGGGCAGTGCGGCGATCGTCGATGCCGTTTCGTCGCGCTTCGATGAAGGCGAGCACAAGCAGAAGTTCGTCAAGGATATGGTCGAGACGGGCAATACCGTGTCGTCCAGCATACCGCTGCTGCTGGAAAAGCACGTACTTGGCTCCAGCTGCAAGCGCGTGGCGCTGAGTGGCTTCGGGGTGGGCTTGTCGTGGGGCTCGGCCATAATCGAACGTTGTGACTGACCGTTCGTCGCCTCCAATAACGCCGTCATCATCTGACGGCGTTTTACTTTCTATCCTGCATCACTGTGACGCCTGTAAATTGGCGTCAACTCCTTGATTTCATTGGGCTGGCACGATGCCAGCAATTTTTTTTGAAATTCCGCTAAAGCAAGCCGCCCTGACGACGATAACTATTACGAAGGTTCTCTGTGCCACCTCCGGCGAATTGCCAAGGCCGGAAGCCGTAGTACCCAATCCAACGAGGAATTCGTCATGGCTTTGACTGTAAACACCAACACCACCTCCCTGGGCGTTCAGAAGAACCTGAACCGGGCTTCCGATGCACTGGGCACCTCGATGACCCGTCTGTCCTCCGGCCTGAAAATCAACAGCGCCAAAGACGACGCTGCCGGCCTGCAGATCGCTACCCGCATGACTTCGCAGATCCGTGGCCAGACCATGGCGATCAAAAACGCCAACGACGCCATCTCCATCGCCCAGACTGCTGAAGGCGCGATGCAAGAGCAGACCAACATCCTGCAGCGTATGCGTGAACTGGCTGTTCAGTCGCGAAACGACAACAACAGCGAAGCAGACCGCGATGCACTGGATAAAGAATTCCAGTCGATGCTCAAAGAGATCGACCGTATCGCCGGTTCGACCCAGCTGAACGGCAAGAACCTGCTGGACGGTAGCGCCAGCGACATGACCTTCCAGGTTGGCTCCAACACCGGTAGCGACAACCAGATCACCATCAGCCTGAGCGATGCCATGAACACCACTGGCGCGCTGAGCGGCCTGAGTGGCCAGAGCATCACCGGTGCCGACAGCGCCGCTGCCGAAGCCACCTTCACCGCCGCCCTGAGCGCCATCGACGACGCACTGAACGCGATCAACAGCACCCGTGCCGACCTGGGTGCCGTTCAGAACCGTCTGACCAGCACCATCAACAACCTGCAGAACATCAACGAAAACGCCGAAGCCGCCCGTGGCCGTGTACAGGACACCGACTTCGCCGCTGAAACTGCCCAGCTGACCAAGCAGCAGACCCTGCAGCAAGCTTCCACTTCGATTCTGGCCCAGGCCAACCAACTGCCATCCGCCGTACTGAAGCTGCTTCAGTAATCGCTGATGGTGATCGGCGGGGGAGTGCATTCTAAGGCGCTTCCCCGCCTTTTCGTTATGAGGTGGTAGACATGGACATGAGCGTCAAGCTGAATCTGTCCTATCCGGCATCCCGCCCCGCTGAACAGGCTGGCGAAAAACCGGTTGACCGCGCCGAGCAAGCGTCGCGTAGCGGCAGTGAAACGCTGGTACCCAATGCCATCAGTGCTGCCGAGCACAGCAATGATGCCGAAAAGGTGAAAAACGCTGTTTCGGAAATCGAAAAGTTTCTCAGCTCCACCCGACGCAACCTGGAATTCTCCACGGACGAAGAATCCGGAAAGATCGTCGTCAAGGTCATCGCCAGTGAAACCGGCGAGTTGATCCGCCAATTGCCTTCTGAAGAGGCATTGCGGATTGCGCATAACCTGAGCGATGTAAACAGTATTTTGTTCGACGCCAAGGTCTGATCGGCGGAGAATGTGCTAAGGCAGGAATCACGTCGGGCTTGCAGGAGCAGGTGCTGACGGTCAACAAAGAGGGATAACTGTATGGCGGGCACCCTGGTTTCCAGTATCGGTCAAGGTACGGGGCTGAACATCACCGAAATGGTCGCGGCGTTGGTTAATGCTGACACAGCAGCCAAGAAGGCGCAGATCACTCGGCAGACCAGCAACAATACCGCGATGATTTCCGGTGTGGGCTCGCTGCGCAGTGCCCTGACGGCGTTTCAGGACGCCATGGCGAAGCTGAACAGCTCCACCAGTCCTGCGTTCAATGCATACGCCGCCAAGTCGGCCAATGAGTCAGTGGTCAAGGTTACGGCTGGCAACACGGCGGTGGCAGGCAGCTACGACATTGTGGTCAACAAGCTGGCGACCGGCTCGAAAGTGGCCAGTGCCCCGATTGCCGGCGGTGCGGCTGCAACGGTGACGGGCGGTACGCTGACCATCGAGCAGAATGGCAACATCTATGAGCTCGAAGTTGAGGATGGCGCCTCGTTGCAGTCCGTGCGCGACCAGATCAACAAAGAGCTGGGTGTTCAGGGTATCTCTGCCAACATCGTGAACGGCAAGGACGGTGCGCGGCTGGTGTTCAGCTCCACCACCACCGGTGCCCAAACCGACCTGATGGTCAGTGGTGTCCCTGAGCTCGAGATCGACGGTACTCAGCAGATGTCGGACACCGGCGCCGGGTTCATTACCGCCAAGGCGCAGGATGCCGAGCTGACCATCGACGGCCTGGTGGTCACCAGCAAGAAGAACACCATCACCGATGCCATCAGTGGTATCACGCTGGAGCTGACGGGCGTCAGCGCCAGGTCGGGCACCGACGGCGTGCCAACCAACGTCTCGGTGTCGCAGGACAATGATGGCCTGAAGAAGTCGATTCAGTCGTTCGTCGATGCCTACAACACGTTGCAGAAAACCATTACTGCGCTCACAACCTCCACGCGTGACGAAGATGACAACCTGTCGCTCGGCCCGTTGAGCAACGACCCGACCACCCGTTCGCTGGTCAACGATATTCGCAAGGTGCTGTCCGAGGTGGGGGCGGGCGACCAGTTGACGACCCTGAGCCAGCTGGGTATCAACACCACGAAAGATGGTACCCTCGAATTCAACTCGACCAAGTTCACCGCGGCGATGAACGACAAGAAGCTGGGCTCCGAAGTTCAGGAGTTGTTCACCGGCTCCAATGGGTTGATCGAGCGCATGAACAAGGCCATCGATCCGTACAACTCCACGGACGGCAGCCTGGCCACGCGCAAAAGCAACCTGGATAAGGTGGCGAAGAACCTGGCAGACCAGCAGACCGCGCTGGATCGCCGGACCGAGGCTTTGACCGAGTCGCTGACCAAGAAGTGGGTGGCAATGGACACCGCTGTGGCCAAGCTCAATGCCCAGGCCGACCAGATCAAATCGGTTTTCGACGCTATCAACGCGCAGGCCAAGAACTCCTGATCGTTCTCGCCTTTTGCCACGCACAAGCCCGGCAGCGCCTCGTGTCGCTCCGGGCTTTTTGCGTTGGCACTAAAGTTTTTTGACGCTCAGGCGATACAGAGGTACAAGCAACCTTTTCGCTGCAACGAGGTAGATCCATGAACCCGATGTTGGCCCTTCGTCAATACCAGAAAGTCAACGGCGTGGCGCAGACGTCCGAAGCCAGTCCGCACCGGCTGGTACAGATGCTCATGCAGGGCGGTCTTGATCGTATGGCCCAGGCCAAAGGTGCCATCGCGCGTAATGACATCGCGCAGCGCGGTATTCTGCTCGGCAAGGCCATCGACATCATCGGTGGGTTGCGTGAAGGGCTGGACCTGGAAAACCATGCTGACAACCTGGCTGAGCTGGATAGCCTGTATGTCTACATGAGCCGCCGCCTGACCGAAGCCAATCTCAAGGGTGACCCGGCCATCATCGACGAGGTCGCGCGCCTGCTGATCACTGTGAAGGAAGGTTGGGACGCAATCGGCGATCAGTCGTCGGCTTCCTGATAAAGGAGCATGACATGAGCGAAGTAATCGCCCGCATCGAACAAACCCGGGACATGCTGCTGGCGGCGCTGGCCGAACGCAACTGGGAAGCGGTGGGGGAGCTGGACCTGGAATGCCGCTTGCGCATTGGCGACATGGTGTCCGAAGCCAAAGGCAATGAGGCGGATGTCAGTGCCAGCCTCGAGCAATTGCTGGCCGTGTACCGCCAACTAATCGAGGTTGCAAGTGGTGAGCGTCAATCCTTGGTCGATGAAATGACGAAAATCCGTCAGGCGAAGAACGCGGCAAAGGTATACCATTTGTTCACCTGACCACCGATGTTGCAAAAAGCCGAGCGCCATTAATTTGACTGACCGGTGTTTTTTGACTTTACTAGTGGCTGTTTTCGAATTTCAGACGTCCGAACACTGACCATTCAGTCGGAATGATGTCGAGCACGCCCGCAGGGCGCCGATATGACTAGGGAAGTTGCTATTGCATGTGGCGTGAAACCAAGATTCTGCTGATCGACGACGACAGCGCACGCCGCCGCGACCTGGCGGTGGTGCTCAATTTTCTCGGCGAAGAAAACCTCGCTTGCTCAAGCCAAGACTGGCAGCAAGTCGTCGAGCCGTTGTCTTCAAGTCGCGAAGTGTTGTGTGTGCTTGTCGGCACCGTGAACGCCTCGGGCAATCTCCTTGGGCTACTTAAGACAGTGGCTGCCTGGGATGAGTTCCTTCCGGTTCTGCTTTTAGGTGAAATTTCTTCTGCCGAGTTGCCGGAAGACCTTCGCCGTCGCGTGCTTTCCAACCTGGAAATGCCGCCAAGCTACAGCCAGCTGCTGGATTCGCTGCACCGTGCCCAGGTCTACCGTGAAATGTACGACCAGGCGCGTGAGCGTGGTCGCCAGCGCGAGCCCAATCTGTTCCGCAGCCTGGTCGGCACCAGCCGTGCCATCCAGCATGTGCGGCAGATGATGCAGCAAGTGGCCGACACCGATGCCAGCGTGTTGATCCTGGGCGAGTCGGGCACGGGCAAGGAAGTGGTGGCGCGTAACCTGCACTATCACTCCAAGCGCCGCGAAGCGCCCTTCGTGCCAGTCAACTGTGGCGCGATCCCGGCCGAGTTGCTGGAAAGCGAGCTGTTCGGCCACGAGAAGGGGGCCTTTACCGGTGCGATCACCAGCCGTGCCGGGCGTTTCGAGCTGGCCAACGGCGGCACCTTGTTCCTTGATGAAATTGGCGACATGCCGTTGCCGATGCAGGTCAAGCTGCTGCGTGTGCTGCAGGAGCGTACGTTCGAGCGTGTAGGTAGCAACAAGACCCAGAGCATCGATGTGCGCATCATCGCCGCGACGCACAAGAACCTCGAGACCATGATCGAGGACGGCACCTTCCGTGAAGACCTGTATTACCGCCTGAACGTGTTCCCCATCGAGATGGCGCCGCTGCGTGAGCGGGTGGAAGATATCCCGCTGCTGATGAACGAGCTGATCTCGCGCATGGAGCATGAGAAGCGCGGCTCCATCCGCTTCAACTCTGCCTCGATCATGTCGCTGTGCCGTCACGGCTGGCCGGGTAACGTGCGTGAGCTGGCCAACCTGGTCGAGCGCATGGCGATCATGCACCCGTACGGGGTGATTGGCGTGTCCGAGTTGCCGAAGAAGTTCCGCTACGTCGACGATGAAGACGAGCAGATGGTCGACAGCCTGCGCAGCGACCTGGAAGAGCGCGTGGCGATCAATGGCCATACACCGAACTTCAGCAACCATGCCATGCTGCCGCCCGAAGGGCTCGACCTGAAAGACTACCTCGGCAGCCTGGAGCAGGGCCTGATCCAGCAGGCCCTGGACGATGCCAACGGTATCGTTGCGCGCGCGGCTGAGCGTTTGCGCATTCGCCGGACCACCCTGGTCGAGAAGATGCGCAAGTACGGCATGAGCCGCCAGGGTGGTGAGGACCAGGCGGAGGATTGAGGGCTGGGCGGGGGTGTTCGCCTTGGCCTTTTTGGCGCCTGTGAGATCGAGCGCCGCCCGCGCGGCGCTCGACTTGCGCCCCGCCACAAATCTCAAGCCATGCGTTAAATCCCCATCTCCGGCACGGCTATTGCTACACCGCTGGCACCATACCGTTTTTATGACGGTCAGCCACGCGAGAGAGCACGATGCCCCAGGCCGCCCACGTACCCCTAGCCCCCTACCAGCAGGGGCAAACCCCGGTGGAACAGGAAAGCCGCCAGGGTGTCGAGCAAGCCTTCGCCTTGTTCAATCAGGTATCCAGCCAGCTGAGCCAGTCCTACAGCCTGCTCGAAGCCCGGGTCAGTGAACTCAAGGGCGAGCTGGCGGTGGTCAGTGCCCAGCGCATCGCCGAACTCAGCGAGAAGGAGCGCTTGGCCAACCGCCTGCAAAACCTGCTGGACCTGCTGCCCGGCGGGGTGATCGTGATCGACGGCCAGGGCCTGGTGCGTGAAGCCAACCCGGCTGCCTGCGAGTTGCTTGGTGAGCCGTTGATCGGCCAGCTGTGGCGCCAGGTGATTGCCCGCAGCTTTGCACCGCGCAAGGACGATGGCCACGAAGTCTCGTTGCGCGACGGCCGTCGCCTGTCGATCGCGACCCGTTCGCTGGACGCCGAGCCCGGCCAACTGGTGCTGCTCAATGACCTGACTGAAACCCGTCGCCTGCAAGACCAGCTGGCGCGCCATGAGCGGTTGTCGTCGTTGGGGCGCATGGTTGCTTCGCTGGCGCATCAAATCCGTACGCCGCTGTCGGCAGCCATGCTGTACGCCAGTCATCTGGCCGATAGCGAGCAACAGCTGAGCGCAGAAACCCGCCAGCGCTTTGCCGGCACCCTGAAGGAGCGCTTGCACGAACTGGAGCACCAGGTGCGCGACATGCTGGTGTTCGCCCGTGGCGAGCTGCCGCTGGGTGATCGGGTAACCCCGAAAGCCTTGTTCCAGGCACTGCAGCAGGCGGCCCAGGTGCATGTGCAGGGGCATGCTGTGCGCTGGCAGTGTGACAGCCACCTGGGTGAGCTGCTGTGCAACCGCGACACCCTGGTGGGGGCCATGCTCAACCTGGTCGAGAATGCCCTGCAGGCCGGCGACGGGCAGGCACGGCTGAAGGTGCACCTGTACCGCCGTGAACGCACCTTGCACCTGTGCGTCAGCGATGCTGGCAGCGGTATCGATGCCGATTTGCTCGGCCGCCTGGGTGAGCCGTTCCTGACCACCAAGGCCACCGGTACCGGTTTGGGCCTGGCCGTGGTCAAGGCTGTGGTGCGCGCACACCAGGGCAGGATCAGCCTGCGCTCGAAAGTGGGCCGTGGTACTTGCGTGCGGGTAGAGCTGCCCTTGATCGACGGGCAGTTGGCGGAGGGGGTGTGATGGCAATCAAGGTGCTGCTGGTCGAGGACGACCGCGTATTGCGCCAGGCGCTGGGCGATACCCTGGAAATCGGCGGTTTCGCTTACCAGGCGGTGGGCAGTGCCGAAGAAGCGCTGGAGGCTGTGCTGGAAGACGCTTTCAGCCTGGTGGTCAGTGACGTGAACATGCCCGGCATGGACGGGCACCAGTTGCTCAGCCAGCTGCGCCGCCAGCAACCGCAGTTGCCGGTGTTGCTGATGACTGCACACGCCGCCGTCGAGCGTGCGGTCGAGGCGATGCGCCAGGGCGCTGCCGACTACCTGGTCAAGCCCTTCGAGCCCAAGGCGTTGCTCAGCCTGGTCGAGCGGCATGCCGCCGGGCGCTTGAGCGGCGAAGAAGGCCCGGTGGCCTGCGAGCCGGCCAGCCGCCAGTTGCTGGAGTTGGCCGCCCGTGTGGCGCGCAGTGACTCGACCGTGCTGATTTCCGGCGAGTCTGGTACTGGCAAGGAAGTGCTGGCGCGCTACATTCACCAGCAGTCGCCCCGTGCCGCGCAGCCCTTCGTCGCGATCAACTGCGCGGCGATTCCCGACAATATGCTCGAGGCTACTCTGTTCGGCCACGAGAAGGGCGCCTTCACCGGCGCTATCGCTGCCCAGGCAGGCAAGTTCGAACAGGCCGAAGGCGGCACCTTGTTGCTCGACGAAATCTCGGAAATGCCCATGGCCTTGCAGGCCAAGCTGCTGCGTGTACTGCAGGAGCGCGAGGTGGAGCGGGTAGGCGGGCGCAAGCCCATCAGTCTCGACATTCGTGTGCTGGCCACCACCAACCGTGACCTGGCAGGCGAGGTGGCGGCCGGGCGCTTCCGCGAAGACCTGTATTACCGCTTGTCGGTGTTCCCGCTGGCCTGGTGCCCGCTGCGTGAACGCCCGGGCGACATCCTGCAGCTGGCCGAGCGCCTGTTGGCGCGGCATGTGGCCAAGATGAAGCATGCTCCGGTGCGCCTCTCGGCCGCGGCCCGGGCCTGCCTGCAGGCGCACGCCTGGCCAGGTAACGTGCGCGAACTGGACAACGCCCTGCAGCGGGCGCTGATCCTGCAGCAGGGTGGGGTGATCGAGGCGGCGGATTTTTGTCTGGAAGGCGCCATTCCATTGTCGGCCGGCACCGTGCCCTCACCTGAAGGGGTTGTTGAGGCCGGCGGGCTGGGTGATGACATGCGCCGCCACGAGTACCAGATGATCATCGACACCTTGCGCGCCGAGCGCGGCCGGCGCAAAGAGGCGGCCGAACGCCTTGGGATCAGCCCGCGCACCCTGCGCTACAAGCTGGCACAGATGCGTGATGCCGGGTTCGATGTAGAGGCCAGCCTGTTCGGGTGACGGGCCGCCTCCACGGCGACCCTGTCAAAGACCAGAAGGGCTGGGTTGCCAAGGCTGGCACCTTTGTTGCTTTACGTAGGCTATTCGCCGCATGAGCGTCAAAAAAATGCGGCCGCAGGAGAGAGAAGGGTCATGAGCCAAGGTGTTGAATTCAATCGTCTGATGCTGGACATGCGGGCCATGCAGGCCGATGCCATGTCGTTGCCGAAGGTCACTGCTGCCCCGGAGCTGGCGCCGGGGCAAAGTACCTTTGCCGACATGCTCGGCCAGGCCATCGGCAAGGTGCATGAGACGCAGCAGGCCTCGACCCAGCTGGCCAATGCCTTCGAAATCGGCAAGAGCGGCGTCGACCTGACGGACGTGATGATCGCTTCGCAAAAGGCCAGCGTGTCGATGCAGGCCCTGACCCAGGTGCGCAACAAGGTAGTCCAGGCGTACCAGGACATCATGCAGATGCCGGTTTGAGGACGGAAGTAAACCATGGCTGAAGCAGTCGTCGACAACCCCCCTGCCAAGACTGGCGCACCAGCGGCCAAGCGGCCGCTGCTCGGTATGTCGTTCCTGGAAAATATCGCACAGATGCCCATGCTGCGGCAGATCGGCCTCATGGTCGGCCTGGCGGCCAGCGTGGCGATCGGCTTTGCCGTGGTGCTGTGGTCGCAACAACCCGATTATCGTCCGTTGTACGGCAGCCTGTCGGGCATGGACACCAAGCAGGTCATGGACACCCTGGCCGCTGCTGACATCCCTTACAACGTGGAGCCCAACTCGGGTGCTCTGCTGGTCAAAGCCGACGATCTCTCCCGTGCGCGCCTGAAGCTGGCCGCCGCCGGGGTGGCGCCGAGCGACGGCAACGTGGGTTTCGAGCTGCTCGACAAGGAGCAGGGCTTGGGCACAAGCCAGTTCATGGAGGCCACCCGCTATCGCCGCAGCCTGGAAGGTGAGCTGGCGCGTACCGTTTCCAGCCTGAACAATGTCAAGGGCGCACGCGTGCACCTGGCCATCCCGAAAAGCTCGGTGTTCGTGCGTGACGAACGAAAGCCCAGCGCCTCGGTACTGGTCGAGCTGTACCCGGGCCGTGCCCTGGAAGCCGGGCAGGTGATGGCCATCGTCAACCTGGTCGCCACCAGCGTGCCAGAGCTGGACAAATCGCAGGTCACCGTGGTCGACCAGAAGGGCAACCTGCTGTCCGAACAGATCCAGGACTCCGCGCTCACCCAGGCCGGCAAGCAGTTCGACTACAGCCGCCGGGTGGAAAGCCTGCTCACCCAGCGTGTGCACAACATCCTGCAGCCAGTGCTGGGCAACGACCGCTACAAGGCCGAAGTGTCAGCGGACCTGGACTTCAGTGCGGTGGAGTCCACCTCCGAGCAGTTCAACCCAGACCAGCCAGCGCTGCGCAGCGAGCAATCCGTCGATGAGCAACGCGCCAGCAGCCAAGGCCCGCAAGGTGTGCCCGGCGCACTGAGCAACCAGCCACCTGGCGCAGCCTCGGCGCCGCAAACCACCGGTGGCGCTGCTACCCCGGCTGCGGCCATCCAGCCTGGCCAGCCGCTGGTGGATGCCAACGGCCAGCAGATCATGGACCCGGCCACCGGTCAGCCAATGCTCGCGCCGTACCCGTCGGACAAGCGCCAGCAAAGCACCAAGAACTTCGAGCTGGACCGTTCCATCAGCCACACCCGCCAGCAGCAGGGGCGCATGACCCGCCTGTCGGTGGCGGTGGTGGTGGACGACCAGGTCAAGATCGACCCGGCCACCGGCGACACCACCCGTGCGCCGTGGGGTGCCGAGGACCTGGCGCGCTTTACCCGCCTGGTGCAGGATGCGGTCGGCTTCGATGCCAGCCGTGGCGACAGCGTGACGGTGATCAACGTACCGTTCGCCGCCGACCGTGGCGAAGAAATTGCCGATATCGCCTTCTATCAGCAGCCGTGGTTCTGGGACATCGTCAAGCAGGTGCTGGGCGTTGTGTTCATCCTGGTGCTGGTGTTCGGTGTGCTGCGGCCAGTGCTGAACAACATCACAGGGGGTGGCAAGCAGGCTGCCTCGGATAGCGACATGGAGCTGGGCGGCATGGTGGGGTTGGATGGCGAACTGGCCAACGATCGCGTCAGCCTGGGTGGCCCGACAAGCATTCTGCTGCCTAGCCCGAGCGAGGGTTACGAGGCACAGCTCAACGCAATCAAAGGCCTGGTGGCCGAAGACCCGGGCCGCGTTGCCCAGGTCGTGAAAGAGTGGATCAACGCCGATGAGTGATAACCGAGCCGTTACCGCCAAGCTGAGCCGCGTCGACAAGGCGGCGATCCTTCTGCTTTCGCTGGGCGAGACCGATGCGGCCCAGGTGCTGCGGCACATGGGGCCCAAGGAGGTGCAGCGGGTGGGTGTGGCCATGGCGCAGATGGGCAATGTGCACCGTGACCAGGTGGAACAGGTGATGAGCGAGTTCGTCGACATCGTCGGCGACCAGACCAGTCTGGGCGTGGGTTCCGATGCCTACATCCGCAAGATGCTCAACCAGGCATTGGGCGAGGACAAGGCCAATGGCCTGGTCGACCGCATTCTGCTCGGTGGCAACACCAGCGGCCTGGACAGCCTGAAGTGGATGGAGCCGCGTGCTGTCGCCGACGTGATCCGCTACGAGCACCCGCAGATCCAGGCCATCGTGGTGGCCTACCTCGATCCGGACCAGGCCGGTGAAGTGCTGAGCAACTTCGACCACAAGGTGCGCCTGGACATCGTCCTGCGCGTGTCGTCGCTGAACACCGTGCAGCCTGCGGCGTTGAAGGAGCTGAACCAGATCCTCGAGAAGCAGTTCTCGGGCAACTCCAACGCAGCACGCACCACCCTGGGCGGCATCAAGCGTGCTGCCGACATCATGAACTTCCTCGATAGCTCCGTGGAAGGTGCACTGATGGACGCGATCCGCGAAATCGACAGCGACCTGTCGGAGCAGATCGAGGACTTGATGTTCGTCTTCAACAACCTGGCCGACGTCGACGATCGCGGTATTCAGGCGCTGTTGCGTGAAGTGTCGTCCGACGTGCTGGTAGTGTCGCTCAAGGGCGCCGACGAGCGGGTCAAGGACAAGATCTTCAAGAACATGTCCAAGCGTGCTTCGGAGCTGCTGCGCGACGACCTGGAGGCCAAGGGGCCGGTACGGGTCAGCGACGTGGAAACGGCACAGAAGGAAATCCTTACCATTGCCCGGCGTATGGCCGAGGCTGGCGAGATCGTGCTCGGCGGCAAAGGCGCCGAGGAAATGATCTAAGTCGCTTGCGGGCCTTGAGGGGCCCTGTGGGAGCGGGCTTGCCCCGCGAACACCGGCAACGCCGGTGCCATACACCGCGTCGCCTGCTTCGCGGGACAAGCCCGCTCCCACAGGGGTCAAACCCGTCTCCCTATTGAATAGGGTTTTGAGTACCTGAAAACATGTCCACCAAAGAACATCACCCCAGCGACCTGATCCGCGCCCGCGACCTTGAGGGCGTGGACGTGTGGGCGCTGCCCAGCTTCGACCCGGAACCGGAGCCCGAACCGGAGCCTGAGCCTGAACCCGAGGTCATCGAGGAAGTCGAGGAAGTGCCGCTGGAAGAAGTCCAGCCGCTGACCCTGGAAGAACTCGAAGCGATCCGGCAAGAGGCCTACAACGAGGGTTTTGCCACCGGTGAGCGTGAAGGTTTTCACAGCACCCAGCTCAAGGTCCGCCAGGAGGCCGAAGAGGCCTTGAAGACCAAGCTGGACAGCCTTGAGCGGCTGATGGCCAACCTGATGGAGCCGATCGCCGAGCAGGACACGCAAATCGAGAAAACACTGGTGCATCTGGTGGCCCACATGACTCGCCAGGTGATCGGCCGCGAGCTGCGCAGCGATTCCAGTCAGATCACCCAAGTGCTGCGCGAAGCGCTCAAGCTGCTGCCCATGGGGGCGGACAATATCCGTATCCACCTCAACCCGCAGGATTTCGAGCTGGCCAAGGCCCTGCGCGAACGCCATGAGGAAAGCTGGCGGCTGCTGGAAGACAGTGCACTGCTGCCAGGTGGTTGCCGTATCGAGACGCTTCACAGCCGTATCGATGCAACCATGGAAACACGCATCGAAAAAGCCGTGGCACAACTGTTCGACCAGTTGCACGACCATGCACTGCACCCGGCAGCGCCGGATATCGCGGTAGATCTGGCCGGCCCGGTGGATACCCCTGATGCGCCTTGAACGCACCAGCTTCGGCAAGCGCCTGGGCAGTTATGCCGAGGCCATCGCGCTGCCGGCCCAGCCCGTCGTCGAAGGCCGCCTGCTGCGCATGGTCGGGCTCACCCTGGAGGCTGAAGGCCTGCGTGCTGCGGTGGGCAGCCGCTGCCTGGTGATCAACGACGACAGTTACCACCCGGTGCAGGTCGAGGCCGAAGTCATGGGCTTTGCCGGGCCTAAGGTGTTCCTTATGCCGGTGGGCAGCATCGTCGGTATTGCACCGGGGGCGCGGGTGGTGCCGCTGGACGACGGCGGACGTCTGCCCATGGGCATGAGCATGCTCGGCCGCGTGCTCGACGGTGCCGGTCGCGCGCTGGATGGCAAGGGCGGGATGAAGGCCGAGGATTGGGTGCCGATGGACGGCCCGGTGATCAACCCGCTCAACCGCGACCCCATCAGCAAGCCGCTGGACGTGGGTATTCGCAGCATCAATGGTCTGCTTACCGTTGGCCGTGGCCAGCGGCTGGGCCTGTTTGCCGGTACCGGCGTGGGTAAATCTGTGCTGCTGGGCATGATGACCCGCTTCACCGAAGCCGAAATCATCGTGGTTGGGCTGATCGGTGAGCGGGGCCGCGAAGTGAAGGAGTTCATCGAGCATATCCTCGGTGAAGAGGGCCTCAAGCGCTCGGTGGTGGTGGCGTCGCCGGCAGACGATGCGCCGCTGATGCGTCTGCGCGCGGCCATGTACTGCACGCGCATCGCCGAGTACTTCCGCGACAAGGGCAAGAATGTGCTGTTGTTGATGGACTCCTTGACCCGTTTTGCCCAGGCCCAGCGGGAAATCGCCCTGGCCATCGGCGAACCGCCGGCCACTCGCGGTTATCCGCCATCGGTGTTCGCCAAGCTGCCCAAACTGGTGGAGCGGGCGGGCAATGGCGAGCCGGGCGGTGGATCGATCACGGCGTTCTATACCGTGCTGTCAGAGGGCGACGACCAGCAGGACCCGATCGCCGACTCGGCCCGGGGCGTGCTCGACGGTCACTTTGTGCTGTCGCGCCGGTTGGCCGAGGAAGGCCATTACCCAGCCATCGACATCGAAGCGTCCATCAGCCGGGTGATGCCCCAGGTTGTCGATGCCGACCACTTGCGCCAGGCGCAGAAGTTCAAGCAGCTGTGGTCGCGCCTGTCGCAAAGCCGCGACCTGATCAGCGTAGGAGCCTATGTGGCCGGCGGCGATCCGGAAACCGACCTGGCCATTGCCTTGCAATCAAAGCTGGTGGAATTCTTGCGCCAAGGGCTGAGTGAAAACGTGGGCATGGCACAGAGCCGCGAACAGCTGGGGGCGATTTTCACGCCCCCGGCAGGCTGATAGGCCATGGCGCTGCCCGGACGCGCCGCGCGCTTGGCGCCGGTGGTGGACATGGCCGAAGAGGCCGAGCGCAAGGCCGCTCAGCGCCTTGGGCACTTCCAGCAGCAGGTGGCCACGGCCCAGGCCAAGTTGGCCGAGCTGGAGCGTTTTCGCGAGGACTACCAGCTGCAGTGGATCAACCGTGGCGGGCAAGGCGTGAATGGCAGCTGGCTGGTGAACTACCAGCGTTTTCTGGGGCAGCTGGAAACGGCCATGACCCAGCAGCGCCAGAGCCTGGTGTGGCACCAGAACAACCTCAACAACGCCCGTGGTACCTGGCAGCAGGCCTATGCGCGGGTGGAGGGATTGCGCAAGCTGGTGCAGCGTTACATGGATGAAGCCCGCCGGGCGGAAGACAAGCGCGAGCAGCGCTTGCTGGATGAGCTGTCCCAGCGACTGCCGCGTCAGCACCACATTTGAATTCGTATTGGCTCCCACAGCTCGGTGTGCGCCGCCTGTAGGCTTGCGAGCCCGACCATCGCCTGCTAAACCTTAATGGAGTTGCATCCGCCATCATCGAAGGAATCGCTAGCATGGCAGTCGAGACTGACTTTTCGCAGGACGGGAAAAAGCTGACGATCAAGATCAAGGGGCGCTTCGATTTCGGCAAACATCAGGAATTTCGAGACGCCTACGAACGCCAGCCCGATCGCCCCGATTCGGTGATCGTCGACCTGAAAGACACCACCTACCTCGACAGTTCCGCGCTCGGCATGCTGCTGTTGCTGCGCGACCACGCGGGTGGCGATGAGTCGGATGTGCGGGTGGTGCATGCCAGCTCCGACGTGCGCAAGATACTCGCCATCTCCAATTTCGAAAAACTCTTCGATATCAGTTGAGCGCCGACATGCCGGCCGAACAGCCGTTGACCGTGCTGGTCGCCGAGGACGGTGCCACCGACCGCTTGCTGCTGGCGCAGATTGTCCGTCGCCAGGGCCACCAGGTATTCACCGCAGAAAACGGCGAGCAGGCAGTGGCGCTGTTTCAGGAGCGCAGCCCACAGCTGGTGTTGCTGGACGCGCTGATGCCGGTAATGGACGGCTTCGAGGCGGCGCGGCAGATCAAGGCCCTGGCCGGCGAGGCACTGGTGCCGATCATTTTCCTGACGTCGCTGAACGAAGAGGAAGGCTTGGTGCGCTGCCTTGAGGCGGGTGGCGATGACTTCATGGCCAAGCCCTACAGCGCGGTGATCCTCGCTGCCAAGATCCGCGCCATGGACCGGTTGGGCCGGTTGCAAGCCACTGTGCTGGAGCAGCGTGACCAGATCACCCGGCACCATCACCACCTGCTCAACGAGCAGCGGGTGGCCAAGGCCGTTTTCGACAAGGTGGCCCACTCCGGTTGCCTTTCTGCGCCCAACATCCGCTACCTGCAGTCGCCTTATGCGCTGTTCAACGGTGACCTGATGCTGGCTGCGTTCACCCCGGCCGGTGACATGCGCGTGCTGCTGGGCGACTTTACCGGCCATGGCCTGCCAGCGGCGGTTGGCGCCATGCCGCTGGCCGAGGTGTTCTACGGCATGACCGCCAAGGGTTACGGCATGGCGCCGATCCTGCGCGAGATGAACGCCAAGCTCAAACGCATCCTGCCGGTGGACATGTTCTGTTGCGCGATGCTGCTCAACCTCAGTGTGCAGCGCGGCTCGGTGGAAGTGTGGAATGGCGGTATGCCCGATGGCTATCGGCTGTCGGTGGATGGCCAGGTGCTGTCAGCGCTGAGCTCGCGGCATCTGCCGCTGGGTATTCTGGCTGCCGAGCGTTTTGATGACAGCACCGAGGTGCTTCCCTTGGCGCCGAGTGAGCGCCTGTTGCTGCTGTCGGACGGCGTGCTCGACACGGCGGACGATCAGGAGCGCCTGTTCGGTGTGCAGCGCCTGCTGGCGGTGCTGGCCGACAACCGCGACCCGGTGCGGTTGTTCGACGAAGTGATGCAGGCCCTGGCGCGCTTTGGCGGGCACCCGCGCGACGATATCAGTTTGTGTGACATCCGCATGTTCGGCGCCGAAGAGCGGGTGCCGGCACCGATGATCCACGCTGATAGCGGTCGCTTCAGCCCGCAGGACTGGTCGCTGGGCTTCGAAGTGCGCGGCGAGAGCCTGAAGTGCTTTAACCCGATTCCTTACCTGGTGCAGTTGTTGCAGGAGATTCATGGGCTTCGTGCGCGTACCGGCAGCTTGCACAGCGTCCTCAGCGAGTTGTATTCCAATGCCCTGGAGCATGGTGTGCTAGGGCTGGACTCGCAGCTCAAGCGCGATGTGCAGGGTTTTGCCGACTACTATCAGGAGCGCGCCCGGCGCCTGGGCGTGCTGACAGACGGCTTTGTGCGTATCGATTTCAAGGTTGAACCGCTTGCCGATGGCGGGCGTCTGAGTATCGAGGTCCGCGACAGCGGTGGGGGTTTCGATGTGCAGCGGGTACTGTCGCGGCCTTCGTTGGACCAGGGGCTGAGCGGGCGTGGCCTGAACCTGGTGCGGCGGTTGGCCAGCGATGCGCGCTGGAGTGAAGGCGGGCGTTGCGCGCATGTGGCGTTCGTATGGTGAGCCACTGGCTGGCTCGGGCATAATCTGGCTTGATCAAGGAGTGAACAAGTGACTGACATGCATATTGACCACAAGGTACTCAGTGACCTACGTGAGGTCATGGAGGATGGCTACCTGCAGTTGGTGCAGACGTTTCTCGACGATTCCGAGCGGCGGCTGGGCCAGTTGCACGCGGCCAAAAGCGCCGAAGAGCTGGGTGCGGCCGCCCACAGCTTCAAGGGTAGCAGCAGCAACATGGGGGCTGTTGCCCTGGCCGGCCTGTGTCAGCAGCTGGAAGAGCGCGCACGGCGCCCCCCGCTGTACGGTATCGAAGACTTGATCAGCCGTATCGACCAGGAGTTCGTCGAGGTGCAGCGCTTCTACCGTGGTGAGCAGCAACGTATTTCAGCAGGCTGATACACAACTTGGCGCGAGTCTTGCGTGTCTCTGAGCGGATTATTCTTTTGTTTCTGGCGCGGAGACCGCTCGATGCCTGTCGCACCCAACCCTTTGTTGCAAGCCAACGCCATTGCCAGTGCCTCGCGCTCTGCCACCGCACAGGCGGACAAACCGCTGCAGGCGCTGGGCGACAAGGGCGACGGCTTTGGCCAGGTGATGGCACGGCAGGGGCGTGACAAGGCAGCCTCGCAGGACGACAAAGTCGCTCAGGCCAAGCCCAAGGACAAACCTGAGGCGCCAGCGCACGGCAAGAAAGACCCGGCTGATAAAACGGCTGTTGCCGATGACGGCAACAAATTGCCAGCAGACGATGCGTCCCAGGCCGATACCGGGGTGCGTGATGCCAACCTGGTGGCCGGCCAGGTCACCGACGCCCAGCCCGGTGCGCAACTGATCCAGGCCCAGGCCGAGGCGGTAGCGCCGGTGCTGCAGGCCGCCACGGCGCAGGTTGGCGCGCTGCCCGAGGAGCCTTCCGCCGAAGAGGCTTTCGACCCGGATGCAGACCCTCTGGCCAACCTGCCGACCTTGCGCCTGGCGCTGGAGCAGAGTGCTCAAGCCAAGGGGGCTACGTCGGCGCATGCCCTTGACCCTTCCCAGGCGCAGGGGGAGGAGGGCCAGGTAGCCGTCAATACCTTGGCGAATCTGATCGAGAGTGCCGAGGGTGAGGCGGGAGAGTCTGGCGACAAGGCCTTTGGTGCCTTGCTTGAGGATGGCCTGAAGGACACCAAGAGCGCCAGCAGCGACACCTGTGTCGATGATTTCGCCAACCGCCTGGCCAGCCTGACCCAGGCTGCCACGGCCAAGACCGCCAGCGCCGTTCCGGCCAGCGCCAGCCCGTTGCACCAGCCGTTGCCGATGAACCAGGGTGCGTGGGCGGAAGGTTTGGTCAACCGGGTCATGTACCTGTCCAGCCAGAACCTGAAATCTGCAGACATCCAGCTGGAGCCCGCAGAGCTGGGCCGCTTGGACATTCGCGTCAATGTTGCGGCGGACCAGTCGACCCAGGTCACCTTCATCAGTGGCCACGCCGGTGTGCGTGACGCCCTCGACAGCCAGGTACACCGCCTGCGCGAGCTGTTTGCCCAGCAGGGGCTGGCCCAACCGGATGTCAACGTCGCCGACCAGTCGCGCGGGCAGCAACAGCAGCAGGGGCAGGCGCAGGGCAGTAACCTGTCCGGCGTGGCCGCGCGGCGGGGGGAGCAGGGTGGGGGTGAGGTTGCAGACAGCGCCCGGCCTGTGGAGCAACAGGTCGTTATTGGTGACAGTGCGGTCGATTACTACGCCTGATGCAGGGGCACGCCTTGGTTCTTCGGGTGCCTGCGAGATCGAGCGCCGCGTGGGCGGCGCTCGATCTCGCAGGCGACACACCTCCCAAGACGAACCCATGCCGGCCCCACTCTTTCTCAAGCCAAAACTGGCATAACACTTGCTCAAGCCAAGCCATCCTCCCTTGAACCCCCGATGGACGACGGATTATTGGCATGGCGAAGAGCGAAGCAGTCAAAGACCCCGCCACTAAAGGCAAACTCAAGCTGATCCTGCTGGCTGTCGTCGGCCTGTTGCTGGCGATCGGCCTTTCGGTGGGCGCTACCTGGTTCATCATGCACAAGAGCGAGTCGGCCCCGGCCGCCGAGCCTGCGGCCAGCAACGTCAAGTCTGCGGCCATCTACGAGGCGCTGACCCCGGCCTTCGTGGTCAATTTCAACCAGAACGGCCGCCAGCGCTACATGCAGTTGAGCATCACCCTGCAGGCGCGCAACCAGGCCGACCTGGATGCGCTGAAGGTGCACATGCCGGTGATTCGCAACAACCTGGTGATGATGTTCTCCGGACAAGGCTTCGACACCCTGGCCAGCAGCCCGGTCGGGCAGGAGATGCTGCGTCAGAAGGCCACTGCGGTGGTGCAGGAAGTGGCCCAGAAGGAAGTCGGCAAGCCGGTCATTGACCAGTTGCTGTTCACCAATTTCGTATTGCAGTAGGAGTCCGCAATGGCCGTACAGGACCTGCTGTCCCAGGATGAAATCGATGCCCTGTTGCACGGCGTCGACGACGGGCTGGTGCAGACCGAGAGTGCATCCGAGCCTGGCAGTATCAAAAGCTACGACCTGACCAGTCAGGACCGTATCGTACGGGGTCGCATGCCGACCCTTGAAATGATCAACGAGCGCTTCGCCCGTTACACCCGTATCAGCATGTTCAACCTGCTGCGCCGTTCTGCCGACGTGGCCGTGGGCGGTGTGCAGGTGATGAAGTTCGGCGAATACGTGCACTCGCTGTACGTGCCCACCAGCCTCAACCTGGTCAAGATCAAGCCGCTGCGTGGCACCTCGCTGTTCATCCTCGACGCCAAGCTGGTGTTCAAGCTGGTGGACAACTTCTTCGGCGGCGATGGCCGCCACGCCAAGATCGAAGGCCGTGAGTTCACGCCGACCGAGCTGCGCGTGGTGCGCATGGTGCTGGACCAGTGCTTCGTCGACCTCAAGGAAGCCTGGCAGGCCATCATGCCGGTCACCTTCGAGTACATGAACTCCGAGGTCAACCCGGCCATGGCCAACATTGTCGGCCCCAGCGAGGCGGTGGTGGTGTCCACTTTCCACATCGAGCTGGACGGCGGCGGCGGCGACCTGCACGTAACCATGCCGTACTCGATGATCGAGCCGGTGCGCGAAATGCTCGACGCCGGTTTCCAGTCCGACCTGGACGACCAGGACGAGCGCTGGGTCAAGGCCCTGCGCGAAGACGTGCTGGACGTGGCGGTGCCCATGACCGCCACGGTCGCCCGGCGCCAGTTGAAGCTGCGCGACATCCTGCACATGCAGCCTGGCGACGTGATCCCGGTGGAGCTGCCCGAGCACCTGGTGTTGCGCGCCAATGGCGTGCCGGCGTTCAAGGCGCGGCTGGGTTCGCACAAGGGCAACCTGGCCCTGCAGATCATCGACCCGATCGAGCGCCGCTGACGGCGTGCCGGTCGCTCATAACGAATTGAATGCCTGTCGAGGAAACCATGGCTAACGAAAACGAGATCACCTCCCCAGAGGACCAGGCGCTGGCCGACGAGTGGGCTGCGGCCCTGGAAGAAACCGGCGCGGCCGGCCAGGCCGATATCGATGCACTGCTGGGCGGTGACACTGGCAGCACCAGCGGCCCGGGCCGCCTGCCGATGGAAGAGTTCGCCAGCTCGCCGAAGCCGAACGAAAACGTCAGCCTCGAAGGCCCGAACCTGGACGTGATCCTGGACATCCCGGTGAACATTTCCATGGAAGTGGGCAGCACCGAGATCAATATCCGTAACCTGTTGCAGTTGAACCAGGGTTCGGTGATCGAACTCGATCGCCTGGCCGGCGAGCCGCTCGACGTGCTGGTGAACGGTACGCTGATCGCCCATGGCGAAGTGGTGGTGGTCAACGAGAAGTTCGGCATCCGCCTGACCGACGTGATCAGCCCCAGCGAACGTATCAAGAAGCTGCGCTGAGTGAAGGGCACAATGCGCGCCCTTGCGGCGTTGGCGGTGCTGCTGGCCAGTAGCGCGTGCCTGGCCGCGGCCACGCCGGCAGCTACCCCGGCGACACCGCCTGGCAGCCTCGGCGGGCAGCTGGCGCAGATGGTTTTCGGCCTGTTGCTGGTGGTGGGCCTGATCTTCTTCCTGGCCTGGATGCTGCGGCGCCTGCAGAGCACGGCAGTGAAGGGCGGGCAGGTGATCGAGATTGTCGGCAGCCGGGCCATTGGCCCGCGTGACCGCCTGTTGCTGGTGCAGGTGGGGAAGGAGCAGATCCTGATCGGCCATACCCCGGGCAGCATCGAGGCCCTGCATGTTATGGCCGAACCCGTGGATGTGCCGGATGGCGCTCGTCAGGCAACGCCGGAGTTTGCTCAGCGGCTGATGGAGTTGATGGGCAAAAACCCTAAGGACAACAAGTGATGAGCGGCGCGCTGCGTACGTTGTTGACTCTGGCGCTGCTGCTGGCTGCGCCGCTGGCCCTGGCTGCCGACCCGCTGTCGATCCCGGCCATTACCCTGTCCAATACCCCGGACGGGCAGCAGGAGTATTCGGTCAGCCTGCAAATCCTGCTGATCATGACTGCGCTGAGCTTCATCCCGGCGTTCGTCATCCTGATGACCAGCTTCACCCGCATCATCATCGTGTTCTCGATCCTGCGCCAGGCCCTGGGCCTGCAGCAGACGCCCTCGAACCAGTTGCTCAACGGCATGGCGCTGTTCCTGACCCTGTTCATCATGGCCCCGGTGTTCGAACGCGTGAACCAGGACGCGCTGCAGCCGTACCTGAAGGAGCAGATGACCGCCCAGCAGGCCATCGAAAAAGCCCAGGGGCCGCTCAAGGACTTCATGTTGGCGCAAACCCGGCAAAGCGACCTCGACCTGTTCATGCGCCTGTCCAAGCGCACCGACATCGCCGGCCCCGATCAGGTGCCACTGACCATTCTGGTGCCGGCGTTCGTCACCTCCGAGTTGAAGACCGCGTTTCAGATCGGCTTCATGATCTTCATCCCGTTCCTGATCATCGACATGGTGGTGGCCAGTGTGCTGATGGCCATGGGTATGATGATGCTGTCGCCGCTGATCATCTCGCTGCCGTTTAAGATCATGCTGTTCGTGCTGGTGGATGGCTGGGCGCTGATCATGGGCACTTTGGCCAGCAGTTTCGGCGGCGTCTGACGCCGTCAAGGAGAGCCGCCGATGACACCTGAAGTTGCTGTCGACCTGTTCCGTGATGCCCTGTGGCTGACCACTTTACTGGTCGCGGTGCTGGTTGTGCCGAGCCTGTTGGTGGGCCTGATGGTGGCGATGTTCCAGGCCGCCACGCAGATCAACGAGCAGACCCTGAGCTTTCTGCCACGCCTGCTGGTAATGCTGATCACGCTGATCATTGCCGGGCCGTGGCTGGTGCAGAAGTTCATGGAGTACATCACCAGTCTCTACACCAGCATCCCGCAGCTGATTGGTTGACGCAGCGATGCTGGAACTGACCGATACGCAGATCGGCACCTGGGTCGCCACCTTCATCCTGCCGTTGTTCAGAGTAACTGCGGTGCTGATGACCATGCCGATTTTCGGCACCCGCATGTTGCCGGCGCGGGTGCGCCTGTACGTGGCGGTGGCGATTACCGTGGTGATCGTGCCGGCATTGCCGCCGCTGCCCGAATTCGACCCGCTGAGCCTGCGTGGTTTGCTGCTGTGCGTCGAGCAGATCATCGTTGGTGCTCTGTTTGGCATGGCCTTGCAACTGCTGTTCCAGGCCTTCGTGATTGCCGGGCAAATTGTTGCGGTGCAGATGGGTATGGCCTTTGCCTCGATGGTCGACCCTGCCAACGGCGTCAACGTCGCGGTAATCAGCCAGTTCATGACCATGTTGGTGAGCGTGCTGTTCCTGTTGATGAACGGGCACCTGGTGGTGTTCGAGGTGCTGACCGAGAGCTTTACCACCTTGCCGGTGGGGAGTGCGCTGGTGGTCAACCACTTCTGGGAGTTGGCCGGGCGCATGGGCTGGGTGTTCGGTGCCGGTCTGTTGTTGATCCTGCCGGTGATCGCTGCGCTGCTGGTGGTGAACATCGCCTTTGGCGTGATGACCCGCGCGGCGCCGCAGTTGAATATCTTCTCGATCGGCTTTCCGTTGACCTTGGTCATGGGCATGGCCATTTTCTGGGTCGGCCTGGCCGATATCCTCTCCCACTACCAGGCATTGGCCAGCGAAGCGCTGCAATGGCTGCGTGAATTGGCGAGGGCGCGCTGAGCATGGCGGAAAGCGAGAGCGGTCAGGACAAGACAGAAGAACCCACTGAAAAGCGCAAGCGCACAGCCCGCGAGAAGGGCGAGATCGCGCGCTCCAAAGAGTTGAACACCGTGGCGGTGACCTTGGCTGGCGCAGGTGGCTTGCTGGCGTTTGGTGGGCATCTGGCTGAGACCTTGCTGGCCATGATGCACATGAACTTCAGCCTGACCCGCGACATCATCGTCGACGAGCGCGCCATGGGCGCCTTTCTTCTGGCCTCGGGCAAGATGGCCATCTGGGCGGTACAGCCGATACTGATCCTGTTGTTCGTGATCGCCTTTGTCGCACCCATCGCCTTGGGTGGTTTTCTGTTTTCCGGCAGCCTGTTGCAACCGAAGTTCAGCCGCATGAACCCGTTGTCGGGGATCAAGCGCATGTTCTCGGTGAATGCCCTGACCGAACTGTTGAAGGCGCTTGCAAAGTTTTTCGTGATTCTGGTGGTGGCGATAGTGGTGTTGGTCAACGACCGCCAGGCGTTGCTCTCCATTGCCAACGAGCCTTTGGAGCAAGCGATCATTCACAGTGTTCAGGTGGTCGGCTGGAGCGCGCTGTGGATGGCGGCCGGGTTGTTGCTGATTGCGGCGGCGGATGTGCCGTTCCAGTTGTGGCAGGCGCACAACAAGCTGAAGATGACCAAGCAGGAGGTGCGCGACGAGTACAAGGACACCGAAGGCAAGCCCGAGGTCAAACAGCGTATTCGCCAGTTGCAGCGCGAGGCTTCGCAACGGCGCATGATGGCGGCGGTGCCGGATGCGGACGTGATCATCACCAACCCGACGCACTACGCGGTGGCCCTGCAATACGACCCGGAGAAGGGCGCAGTGGCGCCCCTGTTGCTGGCCAAGGGTACCGATTTCATTGCCTTGAAAATCCGCGAGATCGGCGTGGAGCACAAGGTACAGATCCTCGAATCGCCAGCACTGGCGCGGGCGATCTATTACTCGACCGAAATTGAGCAGGAAATCCCCGCAGGCCTTTACCTGGCGGTAGCGCAGGTGCTGGCCTATGTGTTCCAGATCCGCCAGTACCGTGCGGGCAAGGGCAAACGGCCAGAGCCGCTGAAAGACGACCTGCCGATCCCGCCAGACCTGCGGCGCGACAGTTGAAGCGTTTGGTGATGTTTGTGTGGTGTTAGATCGAGCGCCGCCCGCGCGGCGCATCGCGAGCTGCGCTCGCTCCTACGTTTGTTTCTGGCCAGTAACGCTTGTGGCAGGCGCGCGCGACCGCCTTGTCTGAACGACGCGAAATCGAGCCATGCGCCAAGGCGTACGCGCGCAAATCCCACAGGATTAATTGGCCCGAAACAAACGTAGGAGCGAGCGCAGCTCGCGATGCGCCGCGCGGGCGGCGCTCGGTCTGACAGGCGCTAAATCCCTCAAGGCATACAAAGTTGGAAAGCTTCTTGCAAAGCCACGCCCAGGCGCCCCCTGTGCGTCAAAGTTTTGCATCAAGAGGACTCGCGGTGGATCGCACTCAGTTAATCAGCAACGCCCGTAACAACCTGGCCGGGCTCGGTCGGGGCAACCTGGGTGTGCCGCTGTTGCTGCTGGTGATGTTGGCAATGATGATGTTGCCGATTCCGCCGTTTCTGCTCGACGTGTTCTTCACCTTCAACATCGCGTTGTCGATCGTCGTGCTGCTGGTGTGCGTGTACGCCCTGCGCCCGCTCGACTTCGCCGCATTCCCGACCATCCTGCTGGTGGCAACGCTGTTGCGCCTGGCCCTGAACGTGGCCTCCACGCGTGTGGTCATGTTGCACGGCCAGGAGGGTCATGGCGCCGCCGGTAAAGTGATTCAGGCCTTCGGTGAGGTGGTAATCGGCGGCAACTACGTGGTCGGTGCCGTGGTGTTCGCCATCCTCATGATCATCAACTTCGTGGTGGTGACCAAGGGTGCCGGGCGTATCTCGGAAGTGAGTGCGCGTTTCACCCTCGACGCCATGCCCGGCAAGCAGATGGCCATCGATGCCGACCTCAATGCCGGCCTGATCGACCAGGCCCAGGCCAAACACCGCCGTGCCGAGGTGGCGCAAGAGGCCGAGTTCTACGGTTCGATGGACGGTGCCAGCAAGTTCGTTCGCGGTGACGCCATCGCCGGCCTGCTGATCCTGTTCATCAACCTGATCGGCGGCATGCTCATCGGCATGCTGCAGCACGGCATGAGCTTCGGTGACGCCGGCAAAGTGTACGCCCTGTTGACCATCGGTGACGGTTTGGTGGCGCAATTGCCATCACTGCTGCTGTCCACCGCCGCCGCGATCATGGTCACCCGTGCCTCGGGCTCCGAGGACATGGGCAAGTTGATCAACCGGCAGATGTTCGACTCGCCCAAGGCCCTGGCGGTGTCCGGCGCGCTGATGATCGTCATGGGCCTGGTGCCGGGCATGCCGCACGTGGCCTTCCTCAGCCTCGGCCTGCTGGCCGGTGGTGGCGCCTACCTGGTATGGAAGAAGCAGCAAAAGACCAAGCTGGAGGCGCAGCAAGAGGTGCAGCGTCAGCAGGATCTGCTGCCCTCGCCTCAGCGTGCGCTGGAGACCAAGGAGCTGGGCTGGGATGACGTCACGCCGATCGACATGATCGGCCTGGAAGTCGGCTACCGGCTGATTCCGCTGGTCGACCGCAACCAGGGCGGCCAGTTGCTGGCGCGGATCAAGGGTGTACGCAAGAAGCTGTCGCAGGACCTGGGCTTCCTCATGCCCACCGTGCACATTCGTGACAACCTCGACCTGCAACCCAGCGCTTATCGCCTGACCCTGATGGGGGTGATCCTGGCCGAGGCGGAGATCTACCCGGACCGCGAGCTGGCAATCAACCCGGGGCAGGTCTTCGGCACCCTCAACGGTATTGCAGCGCGCGACCCGGCGTTTGGCCTTGAAGCGGTGTGGATCGACGTCGGCCAGCGCTCGCAAGCGCAGTCGCTGGGGTATACCGTAGTCGACGCCAGTACCGTGGTGGCCACCCACCTCAACCAGATCCTGCAGAAGCACTGCCACGAGCTGATTGGCCACGAAGAGGTTCAGCAACTGCTGCAGGTGCTGTCCAAGGCATCGCCTAAACTTGCAGAAGAGCTGGTGCCGGGTGTCATTTCCTTGTCGGGCCTGCTGAAGGTGCTGCAAGCGCTGTTGTCGGAACAGGTGCCGGTGCGCGATATTCGCAGTATTGCCGAAGCCATCGCGAACAACGCTGGCAAGAGTCAAGATACCGCCGCGCTGGTAGCGGCAGTGCGCGTCGGATTGTGTCGCGCCATCGTGCAAAGCATTGTCGGCGTTGAGTCGGAGCTGCCAGTGATTACCCTGGAGCCAAGGTTGGAACAGATTTTGCTCAATAGTCTGCAAAGGGCCGGGCAGGGTCAGGAAGAGGGTGTTCTTCTGGAGCCTAGCATGGCCGAGAAGCTGCAACGTTCGCTGATCGAAGCGGCCCAGCGCCAGGAAATGCAGGGCCAGCCGGCCATTCTTCTGGTCGCCGGCCCGATCCGCGCCATGCTGTCGCGTTTCGGTCGCCTGGCTGTACCGAATTTGCATGTTCTGGCGTATCAGGAAATACCGGACAACAAGCAAGTCACCATCGTTGCCACCGTGGGCCCTAATGGCTGAGGTAGTGGATAATGCAAGTTAAGCGATTTTTCGCCGCCGATATGCGTCAGGCCATGAAGCTGGTCCGTGACGAGCTGGGCGCCGATGCCGCGATCATTGGCAACCGCCGCATTGCCGGTGGTGTCGAACTGACGGCCGCGCTGGACTACAAGCTGTCCGCCCTGGCCCCACGCGTGCCCAACGCTGAGCTGGAAGAAGAGCTGCGCAAGACGCACACGCGCATCGCTACGGCTCAGGCCGAGCTGGACCACCGCCAGGACAGCAGTGACAACAACCGCCAATTGTTCGCCGGGCAGTCGCTGACCGCCGCCGAGCCATTGATCGAGCCGCACGTTGATGCCCCCGAGGCGGCGACTGCTGCCCCGGCCGCTGCGCCAGTAGACCCGCGCCTGTTCGATGCCATGCGCTCCGAGCTGTCAGGCCTGCGCGAGTTGCTGGAAGTGCAGCTCGGGTCGCTGGCCTGGACCCAGTTGCAGGGCAGCAAGCCGCAGCAGGCCAACCTGTGGCGGCGCCTGCAGCGCATTGGCCTGTCCGGGCCTATCGCCCGTGAGCTGCTGGACCTGACCACCGAGATCGAAGAGCCTCGCCAGGCCTGGCGCATGCTGCTGGCGCACCTGGCGCGCATGATCGAAATCCCGGAAATCGAGCCGATCGAAGAGGGCGGGGTGATCGCCATGGTTGGCCCGGCCGGCATGGGCAAGACCACCACCCTGGCCAAGCTTGCCGCCCGCTACGTACTCAAGTACGGCGCGCAGAACCTGGCGCTGGTGAGCATGGACAGCTTCCGCATCGGCGCCCAGGAGCAGCTCAAGACCTTGGGCCGCATCCTCAACGTGCCGGTGACCTACGTCGACCCGGGGCAGTCGCTGGCAGCCGCACTGGAGCCGTTGCTGCGCAAGCGCGTGGTGCTGATCGATACCGCCGGCCTGCAGGCCAGCGACCCGGCGCTGCGCATGCAGCTGGAAACCCTGGCCGGGCGTGGCATTGCTGCGAAGAACTACCTGGTGCTGGCCACCACCAGCCAGAAGCAGGTGCTGACCGCCGCCTACCACAGCTACAAGCGCTGTGGCCTGGCCGGCTGCATCCTGACCAAGCTCGATGAAACGGCAAGCCTTGGCGACGTGTTGAGCCTTGCCATCAGTCATGAACTGCCTGTGGCCTACCTCACCGATGGCCCGCGCATTCCTGACGACCTGCACCTGCCGCGTGGCCACCAACTGGTCTCCCGCGCAGTCAACGTGCAGCAGCAGGACGAGCCCAGCGAAGAGGCCATGGCCGACATGTTCGCTGATCTCTACCACAACCCACGGCGAGCGGGTTGACCATGAAGTGTGTGCAAAGTAGCTATGCCAAGGGGTACGCAGAATTGCCCCACGTGTGGCCTGAGTCCCAGCGAGACAAGGTAAAGAACAGACATGGGTAGCATGCATCCCGTACAGGTGATCGCCGTGACCGGTGGCAAAGGTGGCGTCGGCAAGACTAACGTTTCAGTGAACTTGTCCCTGGCGCTGGCCGAACTTGGCCGCAGGGTCATGCTGCTTGACGCTGACCTGGGCCTGGCCAACGTCGACGTGTTGCTGGGCCTTACCCCTAAACGTACCTTGGCCGATGTCATCGAAGGGCGCTGCGAGCTGCGTGACGTGATGCTGCAAGGCCCTGGCGGTGTGCGCATCGTGCCGGCGGCCTCGGGCACCCAGAGCATGGTGCACCTGGCCCCGGCCCAGCATGCGGGCCTGATCCAGGCGTTCAGCGAAATCGGCGACAACCTCGACGTGCTGGTGATCGACACGGCTGCGGGTATCGGTGACTCGGTGGTCAGCTTCGTTCGCGCGGCCCAGGAAGTGCTGCTGGTGGTGTGCGACGAACCCACCTCGATCACCGACGCTTACGCCCTGATCAAACTGCTGAATCGCGATTACGGCATGAATCGTTTCCGCGTGCTGGCCAACATGGCACAGAGCCCGCAGGAAGGGCGCAACCTGTTCGCCAAGCTGACCAAGGTCACCGACCGCTTCCTTGACGTTGCCCTGCAGTACGTAGGCGCCGTGCCGTACGACGAGTGCGTGCGCAAGGCGGTGCAAAAGCAGCGTGCCGTCTACGAAGCCTTCCCTCGCTCCAAGTGCGCGCTGGCCTTCAAGGCGATTGCCCAGAAGGTCGACAGCTGGCCGTTGCCGGCCAACCCGCGCGGCCATCTGGAGTTCTTCGTCGAGCGCCTGGTGCAGCCCACCAGCGCGGGACCTGTGCTATGAACGCCAGCGGCTTCAAGATGTATAGCCGGGCGGCCAAAGACGCCCAGTGCGAGCTGATTGAGCGTTATGCGCCGCTGGTCAAGCGCATTGCCTACCACTTGCTGGCGCGGTTGCCAGCCAATGTGCAGGTCGAGGATCTGATCCAGGCCGGCATGATCGGCCTGCTGGAAGTGGCCAGCAAATATGACGCCAGCAAGGGCGCCAGCTTTGAAACCTACGCCGGCATCCGCATTCGCGGGGCCATGCTGGATGAGGTTCGCAAAGGCGACTGGGCACCGCGTTCGGTGCACCGCAATACCCGTATGGTCAGTGACGCGATGCGTGCCGTAGAGGCCAGAACGGGCCGGGACGCTAAAGATCATGAAGTTGCTGCCGAACTCCAATTGAGTCTCGATGATTACTACGGGATCTTGAACGACACCCTGGGCAGCCGACTGTTCAGCTTTGACGACCTGTTGCAGGACGGCGAGCACGAAGGGCTTCACGAGGATGGTGCCAGTGGCCACGTCGAACCTGCGCGTGGCCTGGAGGACGAGCGCTTCCAGGCTGCCCTGACCGAAGCCATTGCCAACCTGCCGGAGCGCGAGCGCCTGGTGCTGGCGCTGTACTACGACGAAGAGCTGAACCTCAAGGAAATCGGTGAGGTGCTGGGTGTCAGCGAATCGCGGGTCAGCCAGTTGCACAGCCAGTGTGCCGCACGTCTGCGCAGCCGCCTGGGGGAATGGCGGGCACGTTGAGCCCGCTGTCGTTGCAGCCGTTTTCCACATGCGTTTTCCATGTTGCACCGAATTGATTGAATGCGCGCTCGGGGCCGAGCGCGTTTGAGACTGCTTGGAGGTCTACTTGAACAAAGACATGAAAATCCTCATCGTTGACGACTTTTCGACGATGCGGCGGATCATCAAGAACCTGTTGCGTGACCTGGGCTTCACCAACACTGAAGAAGCCGACGATGGCACCACGGCGCTGCCGATGCTGGAAAACGGCCACTACGACTTCCTGGTGACCGACTGGAACATGCCGGGCATGTCCGGCATCGACCTGCTGCGTAAAGTCCGTGCCAGCGACAAGCTGAAAAGCATGCCGGTACTGATGGTGACCGCTGAAGCCAAGCGCGACCAGATCATCGAAGCGGCCCAGGCCGGCGTCAATGGTTACGTGGTCAAGCCGTTCACCGCCCAGGTGCTCAAAGAAAAGATCGAGAAGATCTTCGAACGCGTCAACGGCTGAGTCACGTCAGGGGGCGCGCCATGGATTCATCACAAACCTCTTTGGGCGAGTTCGAATCGACCCTGAAGAAACACGCCCAGGAGTTGGTCGAAAGCCTGGAGCGCGGCCGCTTCGGCGAGGCGGTGCAGCTGATTCACGAGCTGAACCAGACCCGCGACCGTGGCCTGTACCAGGAAGTCGGCAAACTGACCCGCGAGCTGCACAGCGCCATCGTCAGCTTCCAGATCGACCCGACCATGCCGCAAGCCGAGGAGGTGTCGCAGATTACCGACGCCACCGAGCGCCTGTCGTACGTGGTCAAGCTGACCGAGGGCGCGGCCAACCGCACCATGGACCTGGTCGAGGAAAGCACCCCGGTGCTCAATGACCTGGCCAGCGAGGCCAAGGCCCTGAGCACCGACTGGCAGCGCTTCATGCGTCGCGAAGTGGCTGCGCCGGAATTCCGTGATCTGGTCAAGCGCGTCGACAGTTTCCTGACGCACAGCGCCGAAGGTAACCGCAAGGTCGCCGGCCACCTCAATGACATTCTGCTGGCTCAGGACTATCAGGACCTGACCGGTCAGGTGATCAAACGCGTCACCACATTGGTGACCGAAGTCGAAAGCAACTTGCTCAAGCTGGTGCTGATGGCCAGCCAGGTCGACCGGTTTGCCGGCATAAAACATGACCACGATCAACTGCGCGCAGAAAAAGATGCAGAAAAACATCCGACTCGGGGTGAAGGTCCGCAGATTCATGCCGATAAGCGTGAAGACGTCGTGTCCGGTCAGGACGATGTCGATGATCTGCTGTCCAGCCTGGGTTTTTAAGGAGCACGTTTGATGAGCTTCGGCGCCGATGAAGAAATCCTCCAGGATTTCCTGGTAGAAGCCGGCGAAATTCTTGAGCAACTGTCCGAGCAACTGGTCGAGCTGGAAAGCCGGCCCGACGATGCCGACCTGCTCAATGCGATCTTTCGCGGTTTCCACACTGTTAAAGGGGGCGCCGGCTTCCTTCAGCTGAATGAGCTGGTGGAGTGCTGCCATATTGCCGAGAACGTGTTCGACGTCCTGCGCAAGGGTGAGCGCCGGGTCGATGCGGAACTGATGGACGTGGTGCTCGAGGCACTGGATACGGTCAACAGCATGTTTGGCCAGGTGCGCGAGCGCGCCGAAGTGACCCCGGCCACCCCCGAGCTGCTGGCGGCGTTGTCACGCCTGGCCGAGCCCGGTGGCGCCGAAGTGGCTGCGCCGTCTGCTGCTGTGCCCGAGCCGGTTGCCGAGGCGCCCGCCGCAGCCTCGGTCGAGGACCAGGACATCACCGACAGCGAGTTTGAACAGTTGCTCGACTCGCTCGATGCGGTTAAGGCGCAAGCGGCGGCCGACGAGCAGATGCAGGGCGAGGCCATCAGCGGCGAGGGTGACGAAATCACCGATGCCGAGTTCGAGTCGCTGCTTGATCAGTTGCACGGCAAAGGCCAGTTCAGCACCGAGGTGGCAGCCGCGCCGGTAGCCGCGTCTGCCGAACCGCTCAGTGATGAAATCACTGATGCCGAGTTTGAATCGCTGCTCGACCAGTTGCATGGCAAGGGCACCTTCCAGGCTGATGCATTGCCAGCCGCCAAGGCGCCCGCCGTGGAGGGCAATCCCGCAGCGACCAGCGACGAAATCAGCGAACATGAGTTCGAGGCGTTGCTGGACCAGCTGCATGGCAAGGGCAAGTTCGGCGGTGACGTTGCCGCAGTCGAAGCGCCTGCTGCAGCCAAGGTGCAAGCACCTGCCGCAGCCAAGGCCGACAGTCAGCCGGTTGCCAAGCCTGCCGCTGCAGCGCCGGCCAGCAAGCCAGCAGCGGCACCCCGTGCGCCGGCCCCGGCCGCCGACAAGCATGCTGTCAGCGAAGCGGAAACCACCGTGCGCGTGGACACTGCACGCCTGGACGAGATCATGAACATGGTGGGCGAACTGGTGCTGGTGCGTAACCGCCTGGTGCGCCTGGGCCTGAACAGCGGCGACGAGGCCATGTCCAAGGCCGTGTCCAACCTCGATGTGGTCACTGCCGACCTGCAGACAGCGGTGATGAAAACCCGCATGCAGCCGATCAAGAAAGTGTTCGGCCGCTTCCCTCGGCTGGTGCGCGACCTGGCCCGCCAGCTGAAAAAAGAGATCAACCTGGAGCTGGTCGGCGAAGAGACCGACCTGGACAAGAACCTGGTCGAGGCGCTGGCCGACCCGTTGGTGCACCTGGTGCGCAACGCTGTCGACCATGGTGTCGAGATGCCTGATGAGCGTGAAGCGTCTGGCAAGGCGCGTACGGGCCGCGTGGTGCTGTCTGCCGAGCAGGAAGGCGACCACATCCTGCTGTCGATTTCTGACGACGGCAAGGGCATGGACCCGAACATCCTGCGTGCCAAGGCCGTGGAAAAGGGCCTGATGGACAAGGACGCCGCCGAGCGCTTGAGCGAGTCGGACTGCTACAACCTGATCTTCGCGCCAGGGTTCTCGACCAAGACCGAGATTTCCGACGTGTCCGGGCGTGGCGTGGGCATGGACGTGGTGAAGACCAAGATCTCCCAGCTCAACGGTTCGATCAACATCTACTCGGCCAAGGGCCAGGGCTCGAAGATCGTCATCAAGGTACCACTGACCCTGGCGATCATGCCCACCCTGATGGTGATGCTGGGCAACCAGGCGTTCGCCTTCCCGCTGGTCAACGTCAACGAGATCTTCCACCTCGACCTGTCGCGCACCAATGTGGTCGACGGCCAGGAAGTGGTGATCGTGCGTGACAAGGCGCTGCCGCTGTTCTACCTCAAGCGCTGGCTGGTCCAGGGCCAGGTGCACGAAGAGCAGCACGAGGGCCATGTGGTGATCCTGTCGGTCGGTACCCAGCGCATCGGGTTTGTCGTCGATCAACTGGTTGGCCAGGAAGAAGTGGTCATCAAGCCGCTGGGCAAGATGCTGCAGGGCACTCCGGGCATGTCCGGGGCCACCATCACCGGTGACGGGCGCATTGCGTTGATTCTCGACGTCCCGAGCATGCTCAAGCGTTACGCCGCGCGGCGTATTTGATTTCGGTGGCGCACCCTGGCGGGCTGCGCCGCCTAATGGAGTGTTTATGGCAGTCAAGGTCCTGGTGGTGGATGATTCCGGTTTCTTCCGCCGCCGCGTCTCGGAAATCCTCTCGGCGGATCCGACGATCCAGGTAGTGGGTACCGCGACCAACGGCAAGGAAGCAATCGACCAGGCGCTGGCGCTCAAGCCCGATGTCATCACCATGGACTACGAAATGCCCATGATGGATGGCATTACCGCAGTGCGGCACATCATGCAGCGCTGCCCGACGCCAGTGTTGATGTTCTCCTCGCTGACCCACGAAGGCGCCCGCGTCACCCTCGATGCCCTGGATGCCGGGGCGGTGGATTACCTGCCGAAAAACTTCGAAGACATCTCGCGTAACCCCGAAAAGGTCAAGCAGATGCTGTGCGAGAAGGTGCACACCATCTCGCGCAGCAACCGTCGCCTGGGCAGCTATGCCCGCACCGCGCCGGTCGCTGTGCCTACGCCAGCCAGCAGCCCTGTGCCGACAAGCAGCTTTGCCAGCTCGACGCCAGCCCGCGCTGCGGCGCCTGCCCGAGCGGCGGCCCCGGCCCCTAGCCCGGCGGCATCGCATTCGCCTGCCCCCAAGCGCAAGCCATACAAACTGGTCGCCATCGGTACCTCCACGGGTGGCCCGGTGGCCCTGCAGCGGGTGCTGACCCAGTTGCCGGCCAATTTCCCGGCGCCGATCGTGCTGATCCAGCACATGCCGGCGGCGTTCACCAAGGCCTTTGCCGAGCGCCTCGACAAACTGTGCCGCATCAGCGTCAAGGAGGCCGAGGACGGCGACATGCTGCGCCCGGGCCTGGCCCTGCTGGCCCCGGGTGGCAAGCAGATGATGATCGATGGCCGTGGCACGGTGAAGATCCTGCCTGGTGACGAGCGCCTGAACTACAAGCCATGCGTGGACATCACCTTCGGTTCGGCGGCCAAGTCGTATGGCGACAAAGTGCTGTCGGTGGTGCTCACCGGCATGGGCGCCGATGGCCGTGAAGGTGCACGCCTGCTCAAGCAGGGCGGCAGCACGGTGTGGGCCCAGGATGAAGCCAGCTGCGTGATCTATGGCATGCCCATGGCCATCGTCAAGGCCAACCTGGCCGACGCGGTTTACAGCCTGGACGAAATCGGTAAACACCTGGTGGAGGCCTGCGTCTGATGGACGTCCTCAGCCTGATCGGCCTGATCCTCGCCTTTGTCGCCATCGTCGGTGGCAACTTCCTCGAAGGCGGCCATGTCGGTGCCCTGATCAATGGGCCGGCGGGGCTGATTGTGCTGGGCGGTACCCTGGCGGCAGCGTTGCTGCAGTCGCCGCTGTCGTCGTTCAAGCGTGCCTTGCAGATTTTGCGCTGGATCCTGTTCCCGCCACGGGTCGACCTGGCGGGTGGCATCGACCGCGTGGTGAACTGGAGCCTGACCGCACGCAAGGAAGGCCTGCTGGGCCTGGAAGGGGTGGCCGACAGCGAGCCCGACCCGTATGCGCGCAAGGGCCTGCAACTGCTGGTGGACGGCGCCGAGCCGGAAGCCATCCGCAGCATCCTTGAAGTCGACTTTTTGACCCAGGAAAGCCGTGATATCCAGGCCGCCAAGGTGTTCGAAAGCATGGGTGGCTATGCGCCGACCATCGGCATCATTGGTGCGGTAATGGGCCTGATCCACGTCATGGGCAACCTGGCCGACCCGTCTCAGTTGGGCAATGGTATTGCCGTGGCCTTTGTCGCCACGATCTACGGCGTGGCCAGTGCCAACCTGATCCTGTTGCCGGTCGCCAACAAGCTCAAGGCCATTGTCATGCGCCAGTCACGCTACCGCGAAATGCTGCTCGAAGGCCTGCTATCGATTGCCGAGGGTGAGAACCCGCGCTCGATCGAGCTGAAGCTGCAAGGCTTCATGGAGTAACCCATGCGTCGTCGCCGTCATACCGAGGAACACGAAAACCACGAACGCTGGCTGGTGTCGTATGCCGACTTCATCACCTTGCTGTTCGCCTTTTTCGTGGTGATGTACTCGATTTCCTCGATCAACGAGGGCAAGTACAAGGTCATTTCCCAGGCTTTGCTCGGGGTCTTCAATGACCCTGAGCGCAGCATGAAGCCGATCCCCATCGGCGATGAGCAGCCGTTGAGCGTGCGCCCGGCAGAGCCGCTGGTGAAGGACAGCGAGCAGACCGAGGCGGGCCTGGCGGCAACCAACGTCGACCCGCTGAAAACCATCAGCGATGATGTGCGGGATGCCTTTGGCGACCTGATCAACAGCAATCAGATGACCGTGCGCGGCAACGAACTGTGGATCGAGATCGAGCTGAACTCGTCGCTGCTGTTCGGCAGCGGCGATGCCATGCCCAGTGATAAGGCGTTCGCCATCATCGAGAAGGTGGCCAATATTCTCAAACCGTTCGCCAACCCGGTACACGTTGAGGGCTTTACCGACAACCTGCCAATCCGCACCGCGCAGTACCCGACCAACTGGGAGCTGTCGTCGGCGCGGGCGGCGAGCATCGTACGCCTGCTGGCGATGGAAGGGGTGAATCCGGCGCGCATGGCGTCGGTGGGCTATGGCGAGTACCAGCCGGTGGCCAGCAACGACACCGCCGACGGCCGCGCGCGCAACCGCCGTGTGGTGCTGGTGATATCGCGCAACCTTGAAGTGCGCCGTAGCCTGACTGGCTCGGGCAGTGCCAATGCCACGCCGGATGCTGCATTACGGCGCGCTGGCACACAAAGTGCACCTGCAACGCCAGCAACGGTGGCGGGGCAGTAACTCGTCAATTCTCCGTCACTGAATTTCACACCGTTCCCGGCAGGGCAGGCGGCCATACCGGGAGGAAGCAACGCACGATGAGAGTCTGGGCAGTAGCCAATCAAAAAGGTGGCGTCGGCAAGACCACCACGACCATCGCTCTGGCCGGCCTGCTGGCAGAGGCCGGCAAGCGTGTGGTCGTCGTCGACCTCGACCCGCACGGTTCGATGACCAGCTATTTCGGGCACAACCCCGATGCCCTGGAGCACAGCTGCTACGACCTGTTCCTGCACAAGGGCGCGGTACCCGAGGGCTTGCCTGGGCAACTGCTGCTGCCCACCAGTGACGAGCGCATCTCGCTGTTGCCGTCGAGCACCGCGCTGGCCGTGCTGGAGCGCCAGTCGCCGGGGCAGAACGGCCTGGGTCTGGTAATCGCCAAGAGTCTGGCGCAGCTATGGCAGGATTTCGACTTTGCCCTGATCGACAGCCCACCCTTGCTCGGCGTGCTGATGGTCAATGCCCTGGCCGCCAGCCAGCAACTGGTGATCCCGGTGCAAACCGAGTTCCTCGCGGTCAAGGGCCTGGAGCGCATGGTCGGCACCTTGGCCATGGTCAACCGCTCGCGCAAGCAGGCGCTGCCGTATCAGATCGTGCCAACCCTGTTCGACCGCCGTACCCAGGCCTCGCTGGGCACGCTCAAGCAGTTGCGTGACAGTTACGGCCAGCAGGTGTGGCAAGGCTACATCCCGGTGGATACGCGCCTGCGTGACGCCAGCCGCAAGGGTGTCACGCCCTCGCAGTTCGACAGCAAGAGCCGTGGGCTGGTTGCCTACCGGGCGCTGCTCAAACACCTGTTGACCTACAAGACTGCGGCGCAGGTGGCCTGATGACCCAGATACAGAAAACCGGCACCCGCCCGCAGTTGGCCCTGCAGTCGTACCTCGATGGCCTGCTGCAGGAGGCTACCGAGGCCGAAGGCCTGTTCGAGCCGCCGGTTGTAACGGACGATTTCGCCGAAGCGGTGCGTGAGGAACAGGCGCGTGATGCCCGGCAACCGACCGTGCCGGCGCCGGCCGAAACTGCCGCAAGCTTCCCGCCGCGGCCTTTTGCCGAGCCAAAGCTGGCGGTGCTGCCTGCCGTCATGCCGGTGGAAGCGCCTGTGGTGACGGTGGTCGAACAAGCGGTAGTCGCCGAGGCCAGTATTCCGGTACTGGTTGAAGAGCAGACCGTGGAGCTGGCGGTTCCGCTGGTGGATGTGCACTTGCCGGCACCGGACCTGCCGGTGCCGCCAGCCAGCGTCGACGGCCGTCCGGTGTGGGCCGCCGAGCCGTTCGAATGCCTGCTGTTCGACGTGGCGGGCCTGACCCTGGCGGTGCCGTTGGTGTGCCTGGGCTCGATCTACAACCTGGCCGGCCAGGAGTTGACGCCGCTGTTCGGCCAGCCCGACTGGTTTCTCGGCATCCTGACCTGCCAGGCGGGTAACCTGAAGGTGCTGGACACTGCGCGTTGGGTGATGCCCGACCGTTATCGCGATGATTTTCGCCAAGGCCTGAATTACGTGATTTCCGTGCAGGGCTACGAATGGGGGTTGGCCGTGCACCAGGTTAGCCGCTCGTTGCGTTTGGACCCGTCCGAAATCAAATGGCGCAGCCAGCGCGGCCAGCGGCCGTGGCTGGCCGGCACCGTAATCGAACACATGTGTGCACTGCTCGACGTCGCCGCGTTGGCCGAGCTGATCGCCAGCGGTGCTGTCAAGCAGATGCACGCTAAACAAAAATGACACCGAACACACCGCCAATGGCGGATTTTGAGGGCTAGGGGAATGAAAAAGTCGTCTGCACAAGGTTCCGAAGATCCGATCCTGCAGTGGGTTACCTTCCGTCTGGACAACGAGTCCTACGGCATCAACGTGATGCAGGTACAGGAAGTGTTGCGCTACACCGAGATCGCCCCGGTACCGGGTGCGCCAAGCTACGTGCTGGGTATCATCAACCTGCGCGGCAACGTGGTGACGGTGATCGACACCCGCCAGCGTTTCGGCCTGATGCCGACCGAAGTCACTGACAATACCCGCATCGTCATCATCGAGGCCGACAAGCAAGTGGTCGGTATTCTGGTCGACAGCGTGGCCGAGGTGGTGTACTTGCGCCAATCCGAAATCGAGACCGCGCCAAACGTGGGTAATGAAGAGTCGGCCAAGTTCATTCAGGGCGTCTGCAACAAGAATGGCGAATTGCTGATTCTGGTCGAGCTGGACAAGATGATGACCGAGGAAGAGTGGTCCGAGCTGGAGAATATCTGAGTTGATCCTACAGGTTGCTGTCATCTTCCTGGCGCTGGCGTGGGCGCTGAGCCTGTGGTTTTTCCTCAACTACAGCAAGCGCCAGCGCGAGCTGGCTGCGCAGCAGGCCGAAGGCGATGCGCTGCGTGACCAGCGCATCAAGGACCTGGCCAAACGCCTGGACGACTACCAGAACGGTACCGTGCGCATGGGCGAGACGCTGCACGAGCTGAGCTTGGCGGTGGCGCCACTGCCCGACAAGATTCAGCAGCTGGAACAGCGTGACCCCAACAACGTCACCTTCTCTCAGGCCGCCAAGCTGGTGGGCATGGGGGCAAGCGTGGCGGAGTTGACCGAGAGCTGTGGCCTGACCCAGGCCGAGGCGGAGCTGATGAGCAAACTGCACCGCAGCGGGTGAAAGCACAAAGGCGACCATGATGTCGCCTTTCTTTCAGGTGCTGCTTCAGGTAGTGGCCCAGGAATGCGTGCCGCCCACGTTGGCCACGCGGGACAGTGGCAGGCGCTGTAGCTGAAGTGCCTGGAGAGCGTCCAGGTCAACGTACAGGAAGCTGTTGATGCGCGGTATCATGTACAGGTTGTGAAGCTGCCGCAGGCAATAGAGGTCTGGCAGCACCCGGTCTACCACGGCATTGAACATTCCCGGGCCGGTCAGCTCGCTTAGCCGGTTGGCGTAGCGATAGAAGCCAGCGGGGTCATCTGCCAGCGTGGGACGTACCTGGTAGAAATCCGCATTGGCCAGATAGCGGGCATGCATCTCTTCGGAAACGGCCAGCAGTGTCGGGTTGCCGGCGTGGCTGCCGATCATGCTGGTGTTGAACTGCGTGTTCATTCCCAGCTTCTCGTTTTGCATGGGTGGGTGTAACAGCAGCCCGTCATTGGTGGCGACCAATTCTACGGTATCGATAGCCGCAGTGTTATGAGCGGCACTGGCAGCCGCACCCAGCAGTTGGTCATCAACATCCATGTATATCCCGCCTTCAGCATGCAGCATCGGGTAGCGCAATACATCCGATGCTGAGGAGAAGTTGGTGGCAACACCGCCATTGCCATCGATTGCTGCTTGATACTGGGCAAAGTACTGGCTTTGTTCGAAAGCGGTGAAGAAAGGCTGGTCTTCCAGTATTAATACCTGCATACCGGGCACTCTTGCCTCTAGCGTGCGCAGGTTTTGCGCAAAGGCCTCGGGGTTTGCTTTTGACAGGAAAAGCCGATATCGATACGCACTGTCGCGTAGTTTTAGTGCGTTGGCAGCCAGTGTGCCAAGCAGCTCGTCGCTGAGCGTTTTATTGCCGACCCAAAGCGATGAAATCAGCTTGGGGATCGGGTGAGCACCTGGCGGGACGGACGCTGGTAAATGTACGGGAAGCTGCACATCGATACCCAGCGCTCGCAGGGATGACATGCGCATCTGGTCTGTTACGTGGCGCCCTTCGGGGTTGACGATACGCAAGTTACCGGTTCCGGGCTCGGCTTCGTAGTAAACCGGTTCTACCTCATTGGCACCTTCCTGGGTGATGAACAGATCGGCTTCCATGTCGTAGACCAGGTCGAGCACTTCTGCATAGTCGGGCACTTCTTCGTAGTAGCCGATCAGTTGGTCCAGATTGCCGTTGTACCGAGGAAAGCGCTTTACCGAGTTGGCCACGACGGCATTAGCGTCCGCCAGGGGCGCTATGCGCGCCGGGCGGTGAAAATAGGGCGTTACTTCCACCTCCGGCAAATGGGGCGGGCTTACGGGACTCAGGGGGTATCCCCATTGATCATTGATTTTGCGCGGGAGAACGAAGCCGTCTTCCTGGTAGCGAAACAGTGCAGTGCTTTTGATCATGGCCTCAGCGGCCAAGGGAGTTGCATTCAAAAGCCCATAAGCGATATCGCCCAGCCCTTGCTGTTTTTCGCGCAAGGTTTTCCCGTTGATGGCCTGGTCAAGGCCAAGCGCAAGCTGGGCTATACCGCCCAGCGCAAGCAGTGGGGCCAGGCCCGGCACCACGAATGTTAGCGGTGCCACAAGCGTGAGGGTGCTGTTCAGGTAGCTGGCCCATCTGGATTTTGTTATTTGCGCATTGCTGGTAATGAGGAAATCGGCATCGTCATAACAGCGTTGGCGCTGACGCTCGGCCATGGCCTGGAACAGATCGCCGGTAATCCGTGGGTTGTACTTGCCGAGACGGTAATTGACGTAGGTGCGCGGCGGCCATGTACCGTCGTCGTTGAAAAAGCCATGCTCCGGTGGCAAGCGGTGGTTGTGCGGGTAAACGCCCAGGCCTTCCAGGGCTGTGTCCAGGCCGCTGAAGTCGATGCCCTGTGGGCCGTCGGCCAGGCGGAAGTGTTGCTTGAGTGCCTGGCGCGTGGCGGCGCCTTTGCACTGTTGGCCAACCCAGTCTTTCAACAGCTCTTCGCTGGCGAACTCCAGTAGCGGTGAACTGTTGCCGGGGGCGTAGAGCAGGGTCAGGCCACTGCCGGCGTCGTTGATGTAAAGCAAGTCGGTGGAGGCATAGCCGTAGATGCTCAGCGTGCTAAGGCGTAGCCCCTTGCCCTGAGGAATCAGTTCGGCCGCACGCCAGGCCAGCTTGCGTGCGGCGTCGCTCAAGCTGCCTTCTGCGACCTGTTTGTTGCAGGCAGCGATGAAGTTGAGTTTGCAGCACAGTCGGTAGTCTGAAAGGTGTTGATGCCAGTAAGTGTCGAGTGATGCCTTGTAACCTAGGTGGAAGTCCATTGCCTCTATATGGCGTTGCAAGGTTTCGGCGCGGACGTCGAGCAGCGTCGAGTGATCGTAACGGGCGGGTGTGGTGCGCTGGAACAGGCCATTGAACACCTCGTACCAGGCGCCGTTGTCGTAAATGGGCTGTGGCGGAAAGTGGTCGACCAGCGTGATCGGGCCATCGCCCGGCAACGTGCCGGCCCAGGGTTGCCTGAACAGCCCGCCGAAGAAGTCGTTGCTGGATTCGCCTTGCCAGTTCATCAGCACCGCTTGGGTGAGGCTGACGCGCTGTACGACTTTGGCCTGGTAACTGGCGATGCCATCAGGGTGAACATGCAGCGTGACGACATCGATCAGGTCTGGGTCCTGGTGTACCCCTTGGGTGGCAAGCCAGGCTGCAATTGCCCGCTTGGCCTCGCGGTCGGGTCGGGGAAGGGTGGCCAGGTGGTTGCGTACGAATTGCACGCCGGCAGCATTGATGTGCGTGGTGGGCATGTCGGTCTCCGTGGGGTGGGAAAACCACAGCATCGACCGGTTGATCGGCGGGGGGGCGGTAGATAGTGCTGGCCTTATGGCTCAGTCAAGCGGGCGACGCAAGTCGCCCAGCAGGTGTCAGGCTTTGCTCCACGAGTGGTAGTTGCCGATCTCCACGACGTAACTCAGCGCCTGATCGCTGTGTCTCGCGTTGAAAAGGGGAAAGGTCAAGTCTCCTGTGACGAAGCCAGGATCGTTAAGAGGCGTTGATTCCAGGTTGCTGATCTGTCGCAGAATACGCAGCCTGGGCAGTTGCTGGTCAACCACATCATTGAACACGCCAGGTCCGGTCATGTTGCTCAACTCCTGGGCATACGCCTCGAACTCGGCACTGCCGCGTAGAGGCCGGGTGTCGTAGAACGTCAGGTTGTCGAGAAAGCGCCGGTGCATCGCTTCAGAAATCAGGCTCAGGGTCGGGTTGCCCGCATGGCTGCCGATGATGTTGGTGTTGTACGCGCAATGCATGCCCAGCAGTTCATTGTTCACCGGACCACCCAGTACAAGGCCGTCAGGGGTAGTGGCCAAGGGGGTTGAGTCGATCACTGCATAGGCCTGTGGATTGTCACCCAAGGTGCGCAAGGTGTCGTCGATGTCCATATAGACGCCACCCTCTGATCGAAGGAGTGGGTAGCGGAGTATGTCGCACGCCGACGCGAAGTTTGCACCCGGTGCATCAAGCGCCTGTTCATATTGTTGAAAGTGCTCAGTGGCTCTGAAGTTATCAAAGAAGGGCTGCTCTTCCAGTGGGAGCACATGCAGCCGAGGGGCTTTTCCGGTCAGCCTTGCGTAGTTGCTCTTGAATACTTTCGGATTAGACTTCGACAGGTACAGCCGGTAAGAGAAACGGGTGTGTTCCAGGCGTTTTGCGTTTGTGGCAACGGTGTCCAGCAGTTCATCGGGGATGCTTTTGTCGCCGACCCAGATGCTGAGGATTTGCTTGGGGATTGGCCGTACTTCGGCGCTGTTGACCGTGGGAATAATGATGGGCAGTTCTATGTCTACACCCAATCCGCGCAACGTGTCCATGCGCATCTGGTTTGTCACTGGGCGGCGGGTCAGGTCAATTGCAGTTAAGCCGTGACGGTTGTCAGTGACTTGATAATAGGTTGGCAACACCTCGTTGGCATCCGACTCCAGGATGAACGCATCGTGTTCAATGTCATACAGTACTTTGACTTCTTTTCCTTCGTTAATCGCCAACAGCGGATGGGTGCCCGTTGCGCGATTCAACGAGCCTCTGATGATTCGCGTGGTCGGCACGGAGGGTTCGGGAGGTGAAAAGTAGTCTGCTATTGACGCTTCAGGTAACCGGGGTGGGCTGTTGGGGCTCAGTGGGTAGCCCCATTGATCATTCAATCGCGTGGGCATGACGAAGCGCGAACTTTTACCTGGGAAAAGCATTCGCGGGCGGGTTTCTGGCAGGGTGGCCAAGGGCGTGGCATTGAGCAGGCCGAAAACGATGTCGCTCACGCCAGCGTCCTTGTCTTCAACGCCTTTGCCATTGATCGCCTGATCAAGCCCCAGGCCAAACTGTGCTACACCGCCGATAGCCAGTAGGGGTATGAGCTCGGGCACGACCAGGGCCAGGGGCGCCAGCAGGTTGAGCGAGGTTACCAGGTAGCCACGCCAGCGTGCCTTGGTCACTTGCGCATCGCTGGTGATCAGAAAGTCGGCATCGTCGTAGCAGCGTTGGCGCATTCGCTCGGCCATTGCTTGGAACAGATCGCCAGTAATACGTGGGTTGTACTTGCCGGGACGGTAATTGACGTAGGTGCGCGGCGGCCATGTACCGTCGTCGTTGAAAAAGCCATGCTCCGGTGGCAAGCGGTGGTTGTGCGGGTAAACGCCCAGGCCTTCCAGGGCGGTGTCCAGGCCGCTGAAGTCGATGCCCTGTGGACCGTCGGCCAGGCGGAAGTGTTGCTTGAGTGCCTGGCGCGTGGCGACACCTTTGCACTGTTGGCCAACCCAGTCTTTCAACAGGTCTTCGGTGGCGAACTCCAGTAGCGGTGAACTGTTGCCGGGGGCGTAGAGCAGGGTCAAGCCACTGTCGGCGTCGTTGATGTAAAGCAAGTCGGTGGAGGCATAGCCGTAGATGCTCAGCGTGCTAAGGCGTAGCCCCTTGCCCTGAGGAATCAGTTCGGCCGCGCGCCATGCCAGCATGCGCGCGGCATCACTCAGGCTGCCTTCGTTGATTTGCTTGTTGCAGGCAGCGATGAAGTTGAGTTTGCAGCTCAAGCGATAGTCAGCAAGTTGCTCGCGCCAGTAGGTGTCGAGTGTCGCCTTGTAGCGGGTGTGAAAGTCCAGTGCTTCTATGTGGCTTTGCAAGGCTTCGGCGCGGATGTCGAGCAGTGTCGAATGATCGTAACGGGCGGGTGTGGTGCGCTGGAACAGGCCATTGAACACCTCGTACCAGGCGCCGTTGTCGTAAATGGGCTGTGGCGGAAAGTGGTCGACCAGCGTGATCGGGCCATCGCCCGGCAACGTGCCGGCCCAGGGTTGCCTGAACAGCCCGCCGAAGAAGTCGTTGCTGGATTCGCCTTGCCAGTTCATCAGCACCGCTTGGGTGAGGCTGACGCGCTGTACGACTTTGGCCTGGTAACTGGCGATGCCATCAGGGTGAACATGCAGCGTGACGACATCGATCAGGTCTGGGTCCTGATGTACCCCTTGGGTGGCAAGCCAGGCAGCAATTGCCCGCTTGGCCTCGCGGTCGGGTCGGGGAAGGGTGGCGAGGTGGTTGCGTACGAACTGCACGCCAGCAGCATTGATGTGCGTGGTGGCCATGTCGGTCTCCGTGGGGTGGGAAAACCACAGCATCGACCGGCTGATTGGCAGGGGAGTGGTAAATAGTGCTGGCCCTGAGGCTCAGCCGGGCGGGCCAGGCAGGCCTGGTAGCACCTCGGTTACGTCACGTTCGCCTGTCGGTGAATCGTCGAAGCCATACGGGACTTTGCCGCGCAGTTGCCAGGCGAACGCGATGATTTCGGCGATGGTCAGGTACAAGGCCTCCGGGATCTGCTCGCCCAGCTCCAGGCGCGCCAGCAGGCGCACCAGCTCGGCATTCTCGTAGATTGGCACCTCGTGTTCACGGGCCAGGGCCAGGATGGCTTCGGCCAGCGCATCGTCACCCTTGGCGCTGAGGGTGGGAGCCTGCTGGCCGTCGTAGCTCAGGGCAATGGCCTGGCGTGTGTGCTTCTGGCTCATGCGTTCTCATCCACCCAACGTTGTTCTACCCGCGTGCGCGGGCCTTGTGGCGGCGTGCCAGGGTGGCACTCCAGGTCACCGACGTCCAGGCCACGTGCCAGCAGGCGCTCGCGTAGGGCGCCGAGCTGGGTGTCGATCAGCCTGGCGGTTTGCTCACGCTCTGCCCACAGTTGCCCGCTCAGGCGGCCTTGGCTCAGTTGCGCCTGTACCTGCACGGGGCCGAGTGGCGACAGGTCGAAGGCCAGCTCGATGCGCCACAGGGCTTGCAGCGGGTCTTGTGCTTCATGCTGGCGATCGGCTTGCTGCTGCGGAGTTTCTTCGCGCTGCAGTTTGACCTGCAACGGGATGAATTCCTGGCCGTGGCGGATCGGCACTTCGGTTTGCCAGGTGGTCTGCAGGTTGCCGTTTTCCAGCGTTCCGGTCTGTTGCAGGCTGCTCATGGCATGGCTTTGCAGGCGCGAAATTGCCGCAGCGGCAAGGCGCAGCAGTTGTTGCAGGTCGCCTTCGTCTTCCAGGGCCTTGAGCAGGCGCGAAGGCAGCGGGAACGCGCCCGGCTGCGGCCTGGGGCTGACCCGTTCGAGCATGCCCAGTGCACTGCGGGCCAGCGCCGGCATGGTCACGGCCAGGCTGGCCGGCGCAAGGTTGGCAGCGCCGGCCGGTGAGATCGAAGCCTGTGCGACCAGCCGCAGCAAATGCGCCTTCAGATCGGTGGCGACGCTGGCAGGAAAGCCACCCAGCAGTTTCGCTTCAAGGAAAGCGCCACTATTGTTCAAGGCCTGGGCAACCGCTTTCGCATCGCCCAGCTGGCGGGCGTCTGGCAGGCTGACCAACAGGCGTTCGGCGCTGGCGCGCAGGTCGCCATTGATGCCAGGGTCTCGGTTGATCTGTTGCAGGGCGTTGAGCAGGCCGGGCAACGAAGCCTGGCGGTTCTGCTGGGTTAGCAACTGCTGTGCGATGTTGAGCTGGTCCTGCCTGCCGCTGAGTGGCACGAAACGCAGTGACTGGTCACCCTGCACCAGCGCGCTGAGCAGGCTGCCGATAGCCAGTGGGCGTGGGCTGTCCACCGTCAGGGTGGCGCCGGCCTGGGCGCTGTTGAGCAGGCTGATCAGTGCCCGGTAGGCCGCAGGCTGGCCAGCTGCCTGGGGCAGTAGCTGGTTGGTCATGACCTTGCCTTGCAGCAGGGTGCCGACGGGTACCTTGCTGGTGTCCAGGCGGGTGAGGGTGGCGACCTGGCTGGCGCTGGCCTGTTGCAGCATGATCGCCAGATGATTGCTTTCGGTCTGGCTGACGGTGACCTGGCTGCCTTGGGGCAGGGGCTGGCTGGTGCTGGCTTGCAGTTGGGTCTGAAGGCCGTTGGCCTGCATCAGCCGAAGCACCAGCTGAAAGTCGCTGCCCACCTGCCGCATCGCAACCACTTCGGCCTGTGCGGTCTCGCCAGGGGCCATCAAGCCAGGCTGCGGTTGCGTCAGGCGCAGCAGTTCGCCGGTCATACCGGCCTTCATGGCTTGGGTATTGACTGCGGTTTGTGCAGCGAGACTATTGATTTCAGTCATGATTGTATACAACCTGTCGAACCCAGCCTCTTGGCAGCGCGGCGGCGCATGTAATAATGCCGAGCGCCCGTGGTTGCCAGTATAACGGCAGCGCTGGGGTCGACTTGAGACACAGGGCTTCACGCGACGCCGCGCTGAAGCCCTACAAAGATAAGGCGAAACCGTGACCCTTCACCTCCAAGCCGCAGGCCTAGCCTGCGAGCGCGACTGGCGCCTGCTGTTCGAGCAGCTCGATTTCAAGCTGGGTGCCGGCGACATGCTGCAGATCAGCGGCCCCAACGGCAGCGGCAAGACCAGCTTGCTGCGTCTGCTGGCCGGGCTGATGCAGCCGACGGCCGGGCAGATCCTGCTGGGCGGTAAGCCATTGGCGGAGCAGCGCCATGCCCTGGCCAGCATCCTGTTGTGGATCGGCCACGCCGCCGGCATCAAGGACCTGCTCACCGCTGAAGAGAATCTCACCTGGCTGTGCGCCTTGCACCAGCCGGCCAGCCGCGAGGCGATCTGGGCAGCGCTGGAGGCCGTCGGCCTGCGTGGTTTCGAAGACGTACCCTGCCATACCCTTTCAGCCGGCCAGCAGCGGCGCGTGGCCTTGGCCCGGTTGCACCTGGCCTGCCCGCCGCTATGGATTCTTGACGAGCCGTTCACGGCCCTGGACAAGCAAGGCGTGGCACAGTTGGAAGCACACCTGGCGGCCCATTGCGAACAGGGCGGCACGGTGGTGCTGACCACCCACCACACGCTGGAACACAAACCCTCCGGTTACCGTGAACTGAACCTGGGGCAATGGGCGGCATGAGCGTATTCGTCTTGTTGTTGCGCCGCGAAGCGCGCCTGCTGTTCCGCCGTCCGGCCGAGCTGGCCAACCCGTTGGTGTTCTTCGCCATCGTCGTGGCGTTGTTCCCGTTGGCGGTCGGCCCGGAAAGCCAATTGTTGCAAACCTTGTCGCCTGGGCTGGTCTGGGTGGCGGCATTGCTCGCGGTGCTGTTGTCGCTGGACGGCCTGTTCCGCAGTGATTTCGAGGACGGCTCGCTGGAGCAGTGGGTGTTGTCGCCGCACCCACTGGCGCTGCTGGTGTTGGCCAAGGTGTTGGCGCACTGGATCTTTTCCGGGCTGGCGCTGGTATTGTTGGCGCCGTTGCTGGCGCTGATGCTGGGGCTGCCGAGCCATTGCCTGCCGGTGCTGCTTGGCTCGCTGCTGCTGGGTACGCCGGTACTGAGCCTGCTGGGTGCGGTGGGCGCGGCGCTGACGGTTGGCCTCAAGCGCGGTGGTTTGTTACTGGCGTTGCTGATTCTGCCGTTGTATATCCCTGTATTGATCCTGGGCAGTGGTGCGTTGCAAGCGGCGTTGCAAAATATGCCGGCAACCGGCCACCTGCTCTGGCTTGCCAGCCTCACCGCCCTGGCCGTGACCTTGGCACCCTTTGCGATAGCGGCCGGCCTGAAAATCAGCGTTGGCGAATAACGAGTCCCGGGCTTTCAAGCCCGGCCAATACCCTGGATGTACCCTGATGAAAATAAGCTGGACGTGGTTCCACAAGCTGGGCTCCCCCAAATGGTTCTATGCCATCAGCGGCCGCATGCTGCCATGGCTGGCCGGCGCTGCCGTGCTCCTGCTGCTGGTCGGCATCACCTGGGGTCTGGCCTTCGCCCCACAGGACTACCAGCAGGGCAACAGCTTCCGCATCATCTACATTCATGTGCCGGCGGCAATGCTGGCCCAGTCCTGCTACGTGCTGCTGGCGGTGGCCGGGGTGGTGGGGCTGGTGTGGAAAATGAAAATCGCCGATGTCGCCTTGCAATGCGCCGCGCCGATCGGCGCCTGGATGACTGCCGTGGCGCTGGTCACTGGCGCCATCTGGGGCAAGCCGACCTGGGGCAGCTGGTGGGTGTGGGATGCCCGCCTTACGTCCATGCTTATCCTGCTGTTCCTGTACTTCGGCATTATTGCGTTGGGCCAGGCGATCAGTAATCGTGACAGTGCGGCCAAGGCCTGCGCGGTGCTGGCGATTGTCGGCGTGGTTAACATCCCGATCATCAAGTATTCGGTGGAGTGGTGGAACACCCTGCACCAGGGCGCCACCTTTACCCTGACCGAAAAACCGGCGATGCCCGCCGAAATGTGGCTGCCGTTGCTGTGCACGGCGCTGGGTTTCTACTGCTTCTTCGGTGCCGTGCTGCTGTTGCGCATGCGCCTTGAAGTGCTCAAGCGCGAGGCGCGCGCCAGTTGGGTCAAGGACGAAGTGTTGAACAGCCTGGGGCGGAGGGCCGCACAATGAGCTTTGCCACCTTTGGTGACTTTCTCGCCATGGGTCACCATGGCCTGTACGTGTGGTCGGCCTATGGCATCTGCCTGGCCGTGCTGGCGCTGAACGTTGCTGCGCCGCTGTTGGCCCGCCGTCGCTATCTGCAAGAAGAGGCGCGCCGTTTGCGCCGGGAGAACAACCAGTGAATCCGCAGCGCAAGAAACGCCTGTTGCTCATCGTCGGCCTGCTGGTCGGCGTCGGGGTTGCCGTCGGCTTTGCCTTGAGCGCACTGCAGCAGAACATCAACCTGTTCTACACCCCCACCCAGATCGCCAATGGCGAAGCACCGCTGGACACCCGCATCCGCGCAGGCGGCATGGTCGAGAAAGGCTCGGTGCAGCGTTCGTCCGACTCGCTGGATGTGCGCTTCGTGGTCACCGACTTCAACAAGTCGGTACCGATCACCTACCGTGGCATCCTGCCCGACCTGTTCCGCGAAGGGCAGGGCATTGTCGCCTTGGGCAAGGTCAACGCCGACGGTGTGGTGGTGGCCGACGAAGTGCTGGCCAAGCACGATGAGAAGTACATGCCGCCCGAGGTCACCAAGGCCCTCAAGGAAAGCGGCCAGGCCGCCACGGGCGGGGAGGCCAAGCCATGAACGCGGCGCTGATAATCCCCGAACTGGGCCAGCTGGCGATGATCCTGGCCATCTGCTTTGCCGCCGTACAGGCCAGTGTGCCGCTGCTCGGCGCCTGGCGTGGCGACAGCCTGTGGATGAGCCTGGCGCGGCCGGCGGCGTGGGGGCAGTTCGCCTTCCTGGCGTTTGCCTTCGCGTGTTTGACCCATGCCTTCATGACCGACAATTTCTCGGTTGCCTACGTAGCCAGCAACTCCAACAGCGCCTTGCCCTGGTACTACAAGTTCAGCGCTGTATGGGGCGCCCACGAAGGTTCGTTGTTGCTGTGGGCGCTGATTCTCGGCGGCTGGACCTTTGCCGTGTCGGTGTTCTCGCGCCAGTTGCCGCAGGTAATGCTGGCCCGCGTGCTGGCGGTGATGGGCATGATCAGCGTGGGCTTCCTGAGCTTCCTTATCATCACCTCCAACCCGTTCCAGCGCCTGCTGCCGCAAGTGCCCACCGATGGCCGTGACCTCAACCCGCTGCTGCAGGACTTTGGCCTGATCGTTCACCCGCCGATGCTGTACATGGGTTACGTGGGCTTCTCGGTGGCCTTCGCCTTCGCCATCGCTGCCTTGCTCGGCGGACGCCTGGACGCTGCCTGGGCGCGCTGGTCGCGGCCGTGGACCATCGTTGCCTGGGCCTTCCTTGGCGTGGGCATCACCCTGGGCTCGTGGTGGGCCTACTATGAGCTGGGCTGGGGTGGCTGGTGGTTCTGGGACCCGGTGGAAAACGCCTCGTTCATGCCCTGGCTGGTAGGCACCGCGCTGATCCACTCGCTGGCAGTGACCGAAAAACGCGGGGTGTTCAAGAGCTGGACCGTGCTGCTGGCCATTGCCGCGTTCTCGCTGAGCCTGCTGGGGACCTTCCTGGTGCGTTCCGGTGTGCTGACTTCGGTGCACGCCTTTGCCGCCGACCCGTCGCGGGGCATTTTCATCCTGATCTTCCTGCTGTTCGTGGTCGGTGGTTCGCTCACCCTGTTCGCCCTGCGTGCCCCGGTGGTCAAGAGCCAGGTCGGCTTCGCCCTGTGGTCGCGCGAAACGCTGCTGCTGGCCAACAACCTGGTGCTGGTGGTGGCCGCGTCGATGATTCTGCTGGGCACCTTGTACCCGCTTGTGCTCGATGCCCTCACCGGGGCCAAGCTCTCGGTCGGCCCGCCGTACTTCGATGCCTTGTTCCTGCCGCTGATGGCGCTGTTGATGGTGGTGCTGAGCGTGGGCGTGGTGGTGCGCTGGAAGGACACCCCCGGCAAATGGCTGGCCAGCATGATGACCCCGGTGCTGATCGGCAGCGCCATCCTGGCCCCTGTGGCCGGCTTTATCGTCGACGACTTCGACTGGCCGACCCTGACCGCCTTTGCCCTGGCCGCCTGGGTAGTGCTCGGCGGGCTGCGCGACATCCTCGACAAGACCCGCCACAAAGGCCTGCTCAAGGGCCTACCCGGCCTGGGCCGCAGCTACTGGGGCATGCAGCTGGCCCACCTGGGCCTGGCGGTGTGTGCGTTGGGCGTGGTGCTGTCGAGCAACAACAGCGCCGAACGCGACCTGCGCATGGCCCCGGGCGAAAGCGTGGAGCTGGGCGGTTACCACTTCCTTTTCCAGGGCGCCAAGCACTTCGAAGGGCCGAACTTCATCTCCGACAAGGGCACCGTGGTGGTCAGCCGTGATGGCCGTGAAATCACCACCCTGCACCCGGAGAAGCGGCTGTACACCGTGCAGCAGTCGATGATGACCGAAGCCGGCATCGATGCAGGCTTTACCCGCGACCTGTACGTCGCCCTGGGCGAGCCGCTGGAGAACGGCGCGTGGGCCGTGCGCGTACATATCAAGCCTTACGTTCGCTGGATCTGGCTGGGCGGTCTGCTGACTGGCCTGGGTGGGTTGCTGGCGGCCCTCGACCGGCGTTACCGCGTCAAGGTCAAGACCCGGGTGCGTGATGCCCTGGGCGTGTCTGGAGCAGTTGCATGAAGCGTTGGATCATGGTAGTCCCCCTGGCAGTGTTCCTGCTGGTGGCGGTGTTCCTCTACAAGGGGCTGTTCCTCAAGCCCGACGAGCTGCCTTCGGCAATGATCGGCAAACCGTTCCCGGCGTTTTCGCTGGCCTCGACTCAGGGCGACCGCACCCTGACCCAAGCAGACTTGCAGGGCCGCCCGGCGCTGGTCAACGTATGGGCCACCTGGTGCCCGTCGTGCAAGGTCGAGCACCCGTACCTTAACCAGCTGGCACAGCAAGGCGTGGTGATTCACGGGGTCAACTACAAGGACGACAATGCCGTCGCGCAAAAATGGCTGGCCGAGTTCCACAACCCTTATCAGCTGGATATCCGCGACGAGCAGGGCAGCCTGGGTCTGGACCTGGGCGTGTACGGCGCGCCGGAAACCTTCCTGATCGACGCCAAAGGCATCATTCGCTACAAACACGTGGGCATTGTCGATGCCACGGTGTGGCGCGAACAGCTGGCCCCGCTTTACCAGGGCCTGGTCGATGAGGCCAAGCCATGAGGCGTTGGCTGGCGGCTGTCGTGCTGGGCATGAGCCTGGCCGGCGTGGCCAAGGCGGCCATCGACACCTATCAGTTCCGCGACGAGGCCGAGCGCGAGCGCTACCAGCAACTGACCAAGGAGCTGCGCTGCCCCAAGTGCCAGAACCAGGACATCGCCGATTCCAATGCACCGATTGCCGCCGACCTGCGCCGGGAAATCTTCCGCATGCTCGGCGAGGGTAAGAGCAACCAGCAGATCGTCGACTTCATGGTCGACCGCTATGGCGACTTCGTGCGCTACAAGCCGGCGCTCAGCGGGCGTACCTGGCTGCTGTGGTTCGGCCCGGGGATTTTGCTGGCCGGCGGTTTCGTGGTGTTGGCGGTGATCGTGCGCCGGCGCCGCAGTACGGCTGTGCAGAGCGGCAATGAATTGACTGCCGAAGAACGCGAGCGTCTCGCCAAACTGCTGGAAAAAGAACAGACCCATGATTGAATTCTGGCTTAGCGCGGGCCTGCTGCTGCTCGCTGCCCTCAGCTTTTTGCTGATCCCTATTCTGCGTGGCCGTCGTCGTCAGCAGGAAGAAGACCGCACCGCCCTGAACGTGGCCCTGTACCAGGAACGCGTTGCCGAACTGGCCGCCCAGCAGGCTGCGGGCGTGCTTGACGAGGCGCAGATGACCAAGGGCCGTGACGAGGCCGCGCGCGAATTGCTGGCCGATACCGAAGGCGCCGAGGCACCGCGCCAGGGCCACTTGGGCAAGGCCCTGCCGCTGCTGGCGGCTGTGCTGGTACCGCTGATGGCGCTTGGGCTGTACCTGCATTTTGGTGCGGCCGACAAGGTGGCCCTGACCCAGGAATTCGCCGAGGCGCCCAAGTCGATGGAAGAAATGACCACGCGTCTGGAGCGCGTGGTGCAGGCCCAGCCGGATTCGGCCGAGGCCATGTACTTCCTGGGCCGCGCCTACATGGCCGAGCAACGCCCGGCTGATGCGGCGCGCACCTTCGAGCGGGCCGTGGCCCTGGCCGGCCGCCAGCCCGAGCTGCTGGGACAATGGGCTCAGGCCCTGTATTTTGCTGCTGACAAACAGTGGAGCCCGCAGTTGCAGGCGCTGACTGACGAAGCCTTGAAAGCCGACCCCAACGAAGTGACCAGCCTGGGCCTGCGCGGCATTGCTGCCTTCGAAGGTGAGCGTTACCAGGAAGCCATCGACTACTGGAAGCGCCTGCTGGCGCAGCTGCCGGAAGGTGACGCATCGCGTGACGCCCTGCAGGGCGGTATCGACCGCGCCGTCGAACGCCTGGGGGGGGCTGTGGCAGAAGCTCCACCCGCACCTGCGGCGGCTCGCCTGAAAGTGCGGGTGGAGCTGGCGGCGGCGCTGAAGGACAAGGTCAAGCCGGACGACACCGTGTTCATCTTTGCCCGCGCCAGCAATGGCCCGCCAATGCCGCTGGCGGCCAAGCGGGTGACGGTGGCGCAGTTGCCGATCGAGGTGGAGTTGTCTGATGCTGACGCGATGATGCCGCAGATGAAACTGTCGCAATTTGCCGAAGTCCAACTGGTTGCACGTGTATCGCGCGCTGGCCAGCCTACCCACGGCGAATGGATTGGCCAGGGTACGCCACTGCCCAGCGCCACCCAGGCTACCCAGCGCCTGACCATCGACAGCCCCGACCAGTAAGAGAGCAATGCCATGCACAGCACCGTCCGCCTGACCCTGATTACCCTGGCCCTGGGTTTGTCTGCGTGTACGGTGCATCAGCCGTATGAGCAGCCTGAACCCCCGATTGAACGCGTGCCGCCACAGGGGCCGGTGGTCAAGCCGTTGCCGGGCGGGCAGCCATCGACCCAACCGAGCAAGCCGGCGGCGATTCCCAAACCGATGCCGCGTACCTCGGCCAGCTTTGCGCCACCGCCTGGCGGGGCCAGCCACTGGGATCCCAAGCTGGGGGTATATGTGTTGGAGAAGCAGCCCAATACGTTCTATCGGCAGCGTACCTATTACCGATTTGATAACGGTTGGAGCTGGTCGCTGAGCCCTAATGGGCCTTGGCAGGAAACCGACAGTAGCGGTGTACCCGGTGGCTTGGGGCGCGCATTCGCTCAGTAATGCGTTTTTTGGGTTCGTCGTGAGTTTTTTGGGGTGTGCGAGATCGAGCGCCGCCCGCGCGGCGCATCGCGAGCTGCGCTCGCTCCTACGTTTGTTTCAGGCCAGTGATGCCTGTGCCAGGCGCGCGCGACCGCCTTGTTTGTACGACTCGATACTGTGCCATGCGCCAAAGCGTTCGCGCGCGAATCCCCCCAGGATTGACTGGCCCGAAACAAACGTAGGAGCGAGCGCAGCTCGCGATGCGCCGCGCGGGCGGCGCTCGATCTCCCAAGCGGCACGCCTCTAAAGGCGGACGCCCCAGCCGTTACACAATCTCATCTCACACTCCACCGATGCAGTACAGTTTCCCGCGCAATTACCGATTGACTGTACTGTACGGTGACTCCGCATAATGCCACTTCAAGAAAACGGAGGTGGCATGCGCAAGACAGTCCTGGTGCTGGTGGAAACCGTCGATGATTACCTGCCGCTGCTGGAGCAGGCCGGTTACCACCTGATCCGCGCCCCCTCACCGCAACTGCGCGCCGACGCCATCCAGCGCCATGCCAGTGGAATCGATGCCGTGCTCACGCGCGGCCCGCTGGGCCTGACGGCCGCCGAAATCGACGCGTTGCCCAACCTGCAGATCATCTGCGTGATCGGTGCCGGCTACGAGCAAGTCGACCTGGCTGCCGCCGCCGCTCGCGGCATCACCGTCACCAACGGCGCGGGTGCCAATGCCAGCGCGGTCGCCGACCACACCCTGGCCCTGGTGCTGGCACTGCTGCGCGATATTCCCCGTGCGGATGCCAGCACCCGCCGCGGCGAGTGGAACCGGGTGATCAGCCCCTCGGTGAGTGGCAAGCGCCTGGGCATTCTTGGCCTGGGGGCGGTGGGGCAGGCCATTGCCAAGCGCGCCAACCTGGGCTTCGACATGCCCGTCAGCTACCACAGCCGCACGCCGCGCAAAGGTGTGCCTTACACCTGGTACGACAGCCCGCTGCACCTGGCCGCGGCCGTCGACATCCTGGTCGTGGCCACCCCCGGTGGCGCCAATACCCAGCATCTGGTCGATGCCCAGGTACTGGAGGCGCTGGGCGGCAAGGGCTATCTGGTGAATATCGCCCGGGCCAGCGTGGTCGACACCAACGCCTTGGTGGTCGCACTGCAGCAGGGCCAGCTGGCAGGTGCCGCGCTGGATGTGTTCGATGACGAACCGGCCGTGCCCGACGCCCTCAAGACGCTTGGCAACACCGTGCTCACGCCCCACGTGGCCGGCCAATCGCCGGAGGCCGCACGCGACACGGTAACCCTGGTACTGCGTAACCTGCAGGCGTTCTTTGCAGATGAGCCCGTCTTGACCCCGGTTCGCCCGTAAACCTATATCAGCCATCTGCCTGGCAACACCCGGGCAACAAGGAGTGTGTGCATGCAACTCGACATCTTCCAGGTCGATGCCTTTTCCGCCGAACCGTTCGGTGGCAACCCGGCCGCCGTGATTCCGCTGCAAAGCTGGTTGCCGGACGATGTGCTGCAGCGCATCGCCGAAGAGAACAACCTGTCGGAAACCGCCTATTTCGTGCGCAATGGTGAAACCTACGACCTGCGCTGGTTCACCCCGACTGTAGAAGTTGACCTGTGCGGCCATGCCACGCTTGCCTCGGCCTATGTGCTGTTCGAGCAACTGGGCGAGCAGGCGCAGGTGCTGCGCTTCAACACCCGCAGCGGCGAGTTGCGCGTCAGCCGTGGCGCTGACGGGCTGCTGGCGATGGACTTCCCGGCCAAGCAGCCGGTTGCAGTGGATATCCCGGCAGGGTTGCTGCAAGCGCTGGGTTTGAACCAGGCACAGGCGTTGTACCAAAGCGACGACTATGTGGTGGTGATCGATGATGCGTTGATCCTCGACACCCTGAAGCCGGACTTCGTTGCGTTGAACACGTTCGCCGTGCGTGGTATTGCCGTGACAGCGGCAGGGCGTGGTTTTGATTTCGTCACCCGCTGGTTCGGCCCGCGGGTTGGCGTGAATGAAGACCCGGTAACCGGTTCGGCCCACACTTCGCTGGCACCGGTGTGGGCGGAGCGCTTGGGCAAGCGGGTACTCAGCTGTGAGCAGGGCGGGGCGCGCAAAGGGCAGCTGCAGTGCGAAGTGCCGGGCAATGGCCGGGTAATCATCAGCGGACGGGCGGCGTTGTACCTGCGCGGTACCGTCTACTTCTGAGGCCCGTTCAGGCATCTATACTGGCTGGCTCTTTCCCTGTTCGCCAACCAGACCAAGGAATTGACTGGCCAAGAGGTGTTCGAGCAGAACAGCTGATTGCTCATCGCGTCCCGGTTCGAATCGGCGGCATGAAACACCGTGCAAACTTGCAAAACCGGTGCATTCCTGAGAAAAGGGCGGCTTTGTTTTCCCGCGTTGGAGCGTGCCCATGAGCCAAGAATTGCAGATCATCGACCTGGTGGAGGGTGATGGCAAAGCCGCCGTCAAAGGCGCCCTGATCACCACCCAGTACACCGGCTGGCTGGCCGACGGCAGCGAGTTCGATTCGTCCTGGTCACGCGGCAAGCCGTTCCAGTGCGTGATCGGCACCGGCCGGGTGATCAAAGGCTGGGATCAAGGCCTGATGGGCATGCGCGTTGGCGGCAAGCGCAAGCTGCTGGTACCGGCGCACCTGGGTTATGGCGAACGCAGCGTGGGGGCGATTCCGCCGAATTCGGATTTGACCTTCGAGATCGAATTGCTGGAAGTGCTGACGCGGGATGATTGAGCTGCTGCATTGCAACCCCAGGTTCTTGCAGCTTACACAATTGCGCAACACCCATCCGCTAATCTGGGCCTTGCCTAGGGAACGGCATATACCTCCAGGGAGGAACCAAACGGGTTCAGGGCACTCTGACCCTCACTCGTTGCCAAGGATGGCATTCACTACAAGGGCGCCCTGCAGCTGATGGGGCGATGTGGCGGGTTGACGCGATTTTCTTTGCCACACGAGCCTGCCTTGATGAAGTTGCCAACATTCTTCCGCCGTCGCCGTCACTTGCTGCTGAGCCTGGTGCTTACGGCTGTTGCCGTACCGCTGGCGCTGGAGGCTGTCGAAAGCCGTGCGCAACCGGTGGATGGCACCCAGACCCTGGTGTTCCTGCGCCATGCCGAGAAACCGGGCGAGGGGCTGGGCCAGTTGAACTGCCAAGGCCTGAACCGTGCGCTGGACCTGGCCACTGTGTTGCCCGAGCGCTTTGGCAAGGCCGATTACGTGTTTGCTGCCAACCCTTCGCGGCATGTCGAGGAAGGCAGCAAGGACGAAAGCTACAGCTATATCCGCCCGTTGATGACCATTACCCCCAGCGCCATCCGTCTGGGCCTGCCGGTGAACATCGACTATGGCGCCAACGACACCGCCGAACTGGCTGACGAGCTGCTGAGCGACAAGTACCGCAATGCAACCATCTACGCCGCCTGGTCGCATGGTTACCTCCCGGAGTTGATCAATACCGTGGCCGGCAAGGCGCTGGGTGAAGAGCGGGTGATTACCGATGACTGGAATGGCGATGACTTCGATACCCTCTATGTACTGACCCTGACCTGGCACGACGGCAAGGCCAGCCTGCTTAGCCGCAATGTGCGCCAGGGTTTGAATGACGGTGCGCAGAGCTGCCCGACATGAGGTTGTAGTGCTGCGTTGGCCCGAATGATGAGTTGGCCTTTACCGGCCTGTTCGCAGGTTTACCCGCGAACAGGCCGGTAAAGGCAGCTAAAGATTCAGCGCCCGAAACGCATCGGCCAACCCACCACCTTCTTCGCCCGTGGGGTGGCATAGGTGCGTACCTTGGAGGTGCTCAAGCCCATGCGCACCAGCGACTCGGCAATGGTCACCGCCGCGCTAACCCCATCCACCACCGGCACGCCGGTGCGTTGGCGGATCTGCTCGTCCAGCCCGGCCATGCCGCCGCAACCCAGGCAGATCACCTCGGCCTTGTCATCACGCACGGCTCGCTCTGCCTGCTCCACGATGGCTTCCACCGCACGCTGCGGGTCTTCTTCCAGTTCCAGCACGGCCAGCCCGCTGGCCCTTACCGAGGCACAGCGTTCGTACAGCCCGGAGAGCTTCAAACGGTCCTCGATCAGTGGCACGGTGCGGTCCAGGGTGGTTACCACCGAGTAAGCATGGCCCAGGTACATCGCCGTGCTGGCGGCTGCATCGGTAATGTCCACTACCGGTACGTTCAGCAGCTCCTGCAAGCCTTCACGGCCGTGTTCACCATAGCCGGCCTGGATCACGGCGTCGTAGGGGCCTTCATAGGCCAGCACCCGGTCCATCACGGCGATGGCAGCCAGGTAACTCTCGAAATTGCCTTCCACCGACTCGGCGCCAAACCAGGGGGTGAGGCCAATGATCTCGGTGCCGGGGGTGGCGACACTGCGCGCTTGTTCGGCAATGGCCTCGGTGATGGCTTCGGTGGTGTTGACGTTGGCAATCAGAATACGCATGGGCAGTCTTCCTTGATCAATGGCTGCTGTGGTCGACGGCGATGCACTCGCCGCTGACGTCGTGGTAGTGACGGTTGCGAGGCGCGATCAGCAGGTACAGGGCGGCGGCGATGCTGGCACCGATCAGCCAGGAGAACGGCGCCACATGCTGGAAGTGGGGGACCAGCGCCAGGACGATGGCCAGCAGTGCGGCCGGCACGAAGGCTGCCACGGCGCGCAGGTTGATGCCCTTGGTGTAGTGGTAGGCACCGGCCGGGTCTTCGCTGTAGAGCTGCGGCACGTTGATGCAGCCTTTGCGCAGCAACCAGTAGTCGGACATGATCACCCCGTACAGCGGGCCGAGCAGGGCGCCCAGGCCCGACAGGAAGTACACGATCACCAATGGGCTGTTGTACAGGTTCCACGGCAGGATCAGCACCGCCACGGTGGCACTGATCAACCCGGCGCGGCGGAAGTTGAGGTGACGCGGCGCGAGGTTGCTGAGCACGAAGGCCGGGGCGACGAAGTTGGCCATGATGTTCACCGCCACCGTGACGATCAGGAAGGCCAGGCAGCCGAGTACCAGGAAGGGCGTGCTCGGGATGGCAGCGACGATCTGCGTCGGGCTGTCGATGATCTGGCCGTTGATCTGGAACTGCGCGCCGCTCAGCACCACGGTGATGATGGCGAATACCAGGATGTTCACCGGCAGGCCCCAGAAGTTGCCCACGCGAATGGTCTTGCGGCACGGCGAGGAGCGGGCGAAGTCACAGAAGTTCAGCACCAGGGTGCCGTAAATCGCCAACCACAGCGCACCGCCAGCAAAGATGTTGCGCCACATCTCGTAGCCAGTCAGCGGTGTAGCCACCGACCAGGCGATGCGCGTGTCGGCCTGGAAGTACATGAACACCGCCAGGGCCGAGACGGTCAGCAGGATCACCGGGCCGGCGAAACCCTCGTAGCGGCGCACCATCTCCATGCCGTAGGCCAGGATCACCAGCTGCACCAGCCAGATCGACACGAAGCATACCCAGCCCAGGCTTGAAAGGCCGAGGATGCTGTCATGGTCGTAGGCTGCCATGTGCGGCCACACCGCTGTCAGTAGCACGCGCAGCACCACGGAGGCGAGGTAGGTCTGGATGCCGAACCAGGCGATTGCGATGACTGCGCGAATCAGCGCCGGGATCTGCGCACCGTGGATGCCGAAGGCAATGCGGCTGATGACCGGGAACGGCACCCCGGTTTTCTGCCCCATGTAGCCGGACAGGTTCATGAAGAAGTACACCAGCGCTGCGCCAATGGCCAGCGACAGCAGAATCTGCCAGCCGCCCAGACCGAGGGCGAACAAGCCCATGGCGAACGAATAGTTGGCGATATTGTGCACATCGTTTGTCCACAACGCGAAGATGCTGTATCCACCCCAGCGGCGGCCTTCGATACGGGTAGGCGCAAGGTCGCGGTTATGCAGGCGCGGGCTCAGGGTCAGCGCTGGCTGGCTGCCGTCAAGTGTGGAAGCAGGGTGGGTGCTGGCGACGGATAGTTCAGGGGCAAGGTCGAGGCTGCTACTCATTCCGGCGGGCTCCTGATGCACATGGACTGCGATGAGCGGGCATGCGCACGGGCTCGCCATCTCGTCAGTGCAGCTTGGCATCACAGGGTTCTGGGCGCGGCGGCCGGTTTTGGTCCGGCGTCGCGGGTTCTTGTGTCTTTATGTTTTGCTTGGTTTGTATACAAAACACGAGGACACAAAAGCGAGTTCCATGCCAAGGAAAGAGCAAGCGTTAAAGGGCTATCATTTTGAATCTATGGCTTCAAAAGATAAGTTCATGAAATGTAGTAATTATAAGTTGACCAAATAAACAGGTTTAAATTTTTTAACTGATAATTAGTTGATCAAATGGTCAAAATTAGTTGCAGGGTAGTGTGTAACGTATTGGGGCGTTACCGGAGAATTTGCACACAAAAATGGCACTTAAGGTGACATTCTTGTGTACAAAAAAATAGTCAGGTTTTCCTGTGCCGCCTCTCAGTCCATCGGCGGCAACCGCCGCTTCACCGGACTCTTCTTGATGATTGCGGTGTTGGTGTCAGCCAGCACATTGATGCGGTCGAGCAGGGTGTCCAGCTGTTCCATGGAGCGCACATGCAGGCGGGCAATAAAGCAGTCCTCGCCGGTGACCTTGTCGCACTCGGTGAACTCGGGGATGGCAATGATCTGCCGCTCCACCTCCTGCAACTGCCCCGGCAGCGGGCGGATGCGTACGATGGCCTGCAACTGATAGCCAAACGCGCGTGGGTCAACCTCCACGGTGTAGCCGCGCAGCACGCCACGCTCTTCCAGCCGGCGCAGGCGCTCGCTGACGCTGGGTGCGGACAGCCCGCTCACCTGCGCCAGGGCCTTCAGCGAGCGGCGCGAATCCTCCATCAGTGCATTGATCAAGAGTTGGTCGATAGCGTCAGTCATGGTCGCCTCAATAGGTAATTCGCGTTATTTGCCTTGATAGTAAAGGCATGTAGGCCAATCTGCCTTCGTTATCCGCTGGATGGCACACCGGTATCCTTCGCATACTGTTGCCATCGTCAACGGGAGGTGTGAGATGGACAGTTCATTGCGCCGTGGCTCGCTGGAAATGGTCGCTGCCATGCTGATTTCCGGGACCATCGGCTGGTTCGTGCTGGTGTCCGGCCAGCCCGTGCTTGAGGTGGTGTTCTGGCGCTGCGTGTTCGGCGCCGTGACCTTGCTGGTGATCTGCGCCGTTTTTGGCTTTCTGCGGCCGGGAGTGATCAACCGCACGGCGTTCTTGTTGGCGATTGCCAGTGGGGTGGCGATTGTCGGCAACTGGTTACTGTTGTTTGCCTCGTACTCACGGGCGTCGATTGCCATTGGCACGGCGGTGTACAACGTGCAGCCGTTTCTGCTGGTGGGGCTGGCGGCGCTGTTCCTGGGCGAGAAAATCACCTTGGCCAAGGTGACCTGGCTGAGTGTCGCCTTCCTCGGCATGTTGGCCATCGTCAGTGCCCATGGTGCGGGGCAGGGTGGCGGTGAGGATTATCTGCTGGGAATTGCCCTGGCGCTGGGGGCGGCGCTCTTGTACGCAATCGCTGCACTGATCATCAAGCGCCTGAGTGGCACGCCGCCTCACCTGATTGCATTGATCCAGGTAACCACCGGTGTGCTGATGCTGGCACCCTGGGTCAGGCCAGGCGGGTTGCCCGGAGACGTGCCGGCGTTGGCCAGCTTGTTGACACTGGGCATGGTGCACACCGGCCTGATGTATGTGCTGCTTTACAGTGCCATCCAGCGTCTGCCCACGGCGTTGACCGGGGCGCTGTCGTTCATCTACCCGATTGCGGCGATTCTGGTGGACTGGGTGGCGTTCGGGCATCGGCTGGCGCCGCTGCAGTGGCTGGGTGTGGGTTTGATCCTGGTGGCGGCGGCGGGGATGCAGCAGGGCTGGTGGTTCCGTTCTGCACAAGTGGCGGTCAAGGGGTAGAATGGCGGCCTTTTCATTTGTTTGCGACCCACCATGACTTCGCCGATCCACACCCTTGAGCAACACCTGCTCGCCGCGTTCGACCCTGCCCCGCAGGAAACCCGCCGACTGTTTCACGGCCGTGGCCGCTGCTGGGTGGGCCTGGAGCAAGTGACGGTCGACTGGTTGCAGGGTGTGCTGTCGGTGGCCTTGTTCCGCGAGCCACCCGAAGGTCAGCTGGCTGAACTGGAAGCCATGTTGCGTGCCTTTGCCGAACGCCCGCAGTGGTCTGGCCAGGCGATCCTCATTCAGCACCGCTACCTGCCCGACAGCCCGGGCCAGTGGCTACTGGGCGAGCCGTGCCAGCAGCGTGAGGTGGTCGAGGATGGCCTGACCTACCTGCTGGACCTGGGCGTGCGGCAGAACAATGGCCTGTTCCTCGACATGCGCTACGGCCGGCGCTGGGTGCGCGAGCAGGCAGCGGGCAAGCGGGTGTTGAACCTGTTCGCCTACACCTGCGGTTTTTCGGTAGCGGCGATTGCCGGTGGCGCCGAGCAGGTGGTGAACCTGGACATGGCCAAGTCGGCGTTGTCCCGTGGCCGTGATAACCACCGCCTGAATGGCCACGATGCATCGCGGGTGGCCTACCTGGGGCATGAGCTGTTCAAATCGTGGGGCAAGGTGCGCAGGTACGGGCCTTATGACCTGATCATCATCGACCCGCCCACCTTCCAGCGCGGCAGTTTTGTGCTGACCCAGGATTACGCGAAGATCCTGCGGCGGTTGCCGGAGTTGCTGAATGCGGGGGGCACAGTGCTGGCGTGTGTGAACGACCCGGGGATCGGGCCGGAGTTTCTGATCGAGGGGATGGCTGAGCAGGCGCCGACGTTGGCGTTTGTCGAGCGGTTGGAGAACCCGCCGGAGTTTCCCGATGTGGACCCGGCGGGGGGCTTGAAGGCTTTGGTGTTCCGCCAGGTTTGATGTTGCTCTTGCCGGCCTCTTCGCGGCTAAAGCTGCTCCCACAGGGATCGCGATGAGGCCGGTAAGGCTTACCCCAGTTATTGACCGCTATAGATCTGGTCGAACACGCCACCGTCATTGAAGTGGGTTTTCTGCACGGTGCGCCAGTCACCAAAGGTTTTCTCCACCGACAGGAAGTCCACTTTCGGGAAACGGTCGGTGTACTTGGCCAGTACCGTTGCATCACGTGGGCGCAGGTAGTTGTTGGCGGCGATCTCCTGAGCTGCTGGGGACCACAGGTACTTCAGGTATTCCTCGGCCACGGCCTGGGTACCTTTCTTCGCCACGACCTTGTCGACCACGCTGACAGGTGGCTCGGCTTCGGCCGACACGCTTGGGTAAACCACTTCGAACTGGTCGCGACCGAACTCGCGGGCGATCATTTCGGCTTCGTTCTCGAAGGTGACCAGTACGTCGCCGATCTGGTTGGTCATGAACGTGGTGGTGGCAGCACGGCCACCGGTGTCCAGCACCGGCGCTTGCTTGAACAGCTTGCCAACGAAGTCACGGGCCTTGGCCTCGTCACCGCCTTGCTTGAGCACATAGCCCCAGGCGGACAGGTAGGTGTAGCGGCCGTTACCCGACGTTTTCGGGTTGGGCACGATCACTTGCACGCCGTCTTTCAGCAGGTCGGGCCAGTCTTTCAGGGCTTTCGGGTTGCCCTTGCGCACGATGAACACGGTGGCCGAGGTGAACGGCGCGCTGTTGTTCGGCAGGCGAGTTACCCAGTTGTCCGGTACCAGCTTGCCGTTGTCGGCCAGGGCGTTGATGTCGGTGGCCATGTTCATGGTGATGACGTCGGCCGGCAGGCCATCGATCACTGCACGCGCCTGCTTGCTGGAGCCACCGAAGGACATCTGCACGTTGACCTTTTCTTTGTGCTCGGCTTCCCAGTGTTTCTGGAAGGCCGGGTTGTAGTCCTTGTAGAAGTCGCGCATCACGTCGTAGGAAACGTTCAGCAGGGTAGGGGCGGCCTGGGCGAGGTTGCCCAGGGCCAGGCCTGCGGCGAGCAGCGAGGCGGTGAAGAGTTTTTTCACGTTGCTTCCTTGTTATGGTTCAGATGTTTGGCAGTAAGCCCGCGACTATAGCGTTTGGTTCCTGGGGCTTTAAAGACGAAATGGCTCTTTGCTTATTCGGTTTTCGGGAACAGCACATTCCCACACCGGGAACAGAACGCCGCGCCATGCTCATGGGTCTTCTTGCGGCAAGTCGGGCAATCATGCTGCAACTGCTCCCCGCGCATGGCATTGGCCAGCTCGGCGGTAAAGATCCCGGTCGGCACGGCAATAATCGAGTAACCAGTAATCATCACCAGCGACGACAGCACCTGGCCCAGGGGCGTCTTCGGCACGATATCGCCAAACCCCACGGTAGTGAGCGTGACGATGGCCCAGTAGATACCCTTGGGGATGCTGGTAAAGCCATGCTCCGGCCCTTCGATCACATACATCAAGGTGCCGAACACGGTTACCAAGGTCGAGACCGTGACCAGAAACACGATGATCTTCTGCTTGCTGCCGCGCAGTGCCTCCATCAGGTAATGGGCCTGCTTGAGGTACGGGCTGAGCTTGAGCACGCGGAAGATCCGCAGCATCCGGATCACCCGGATGATCAGCAGGTACTGGGCGTCGCTGTAGTACAGCGCGATGATCCCCGGCACGATCGCCAGCAAGTCGACAAGGCCATAGAAACTGAAGGCATAGCGCAGGGGCTTGGGTGAGCAGTACAGGCGGGTGAGGTACTCGGCCAGGAAGATCGCGGTAAAGCCCCATTCGATGGCGGCGAGCAGGCCGGCGTAGCCTTGGTGTATTTCGTCGATGCTGTCGAGGATCACCGTGACCAGGCTGGCGAGGATGATCAGCAGGAGGATCTTGTCGAAGCGTCTTCCAGCCACGGTGTCGGTCTGGAAGACGATAACGAAGAGCCGTTCACGCAGGCTCGCAGGGTTGTTCATTGGCTCGGTCCACAAAAACGATGAGCTGAGCCTAGGGGTTGCGTTTCAGCTGTGCAAGCGGCTGGCATTGCGCTGTCTGGGCTGGGCCAGATGGTTGCCCGCATGCATCAGCCAGCAGGCGGCGACAAAGGGCGCGGTCAGACCTGCCACAGGCAGCAGCGTGAACACCGGTTGCAGCAGCAGGGCCAAGGCAATTGCCAGCAATGTCACCCACGGCTTTTCACCCTGTCTGCTAAAGGCCAATGCTGCCAACGCGGCGTTGAAGCCATACAGGCCCAGCCACGCAGCCTGCGCGTGGTCCGCCAGCAGTGCCACCCCGCCCCCGATGGCCGAGCCGATTACTGCCCACATCGCGGCATAAGGGTTGGCGATGAACATGCCGACCATAATCAGCAATCCGGCCAAAGGTTGGTCGAGCAGGAAAATCTGGCCCACACCTCGCGCCAGGGCATACAGCGGATCGGCCTCGACGAAGCCGCTGGGCGAAGGGCTGGCGAACAGCAGCGTGGCCCAGCCCAGCAACACGAATGGCGCCGTGTAGGCGATCAGCAGCTTGCCGCCGCGCTTGCGCCACTGGTAGGTGATGATGCTGGACAGGCCGCCTGCCGCAATGATCAGCGGTGGCAGCATGACCGACCACGGCAGCACGGCGCTGATCAGCAGGCCGATGAGCACACCGTTGTAGCAGTACAGCCCGGCCTGGCGGTCGGCGCGGTCGTAACCACGGGCTTGGGCGGTGAGCAGGCCAGCCAGGGCGCCGAGCAGGGCACCACCGACCAGGTCGGGAGCGGTCAGCAGGATGGCCAGCAGGCAGCACAGGCCGCACAGGGGGTTGCGCAGCAGCAGCACCTGGCTGAAACCGTTGAGTAACGCCGTGGCCCAGTCGGGGCACGGGTTGACGAAATTTTTGGTGTACATGGGGCAGTCAGTGAGGTTGAAGGGAAGCGGTGGGCCTCTTTGGGCCTCGGGTTTTCCGCTGTTCTGTAAAGCACCACCGACCCTGTTGGAGCGGGCGTGCCCGCGAATGCGTCAGTACAGGCAACATTGTTGCCCCTGCTGGCCTCTTCGCGGGCACGCCCGCTCCCACAGGAGATGTGCAGTGGCTTAGATCAAGGTCTCGATCCGCAGCGTGTTAGTCGAGCCCGGCTTGCCAAAAGGCACACCGGCCGTGATCAACAACGTGTCGCCACGGCTGGCCATGCCTTGCGCCTGGGCAATCTCCAGCGCAGTCGACACAACCTCGTCCACCTGGCGCAGGCGGTCGTTGACCACCGAATGCACGCCCCACGCCACGCTCAGGCGGCGAGCGGTGTTCAGGTTCGGTGTCAGGTTGAGGATCGGTGCCCGTGGCCGCTCGCGTGCAGCACGCAGGGTGGAGGCGCCCGACTCGCTGTAGTTGACCAGCACTGCCACCGGCAGGATGCCGCTGATACGGCGGATGGCGCAGCTGATGGCGTCCGATACCGTGGCTTCGGCTTTTGGCCTGCCAACGTCGAGCTGGGCCTGGTAGTCCGGGCCGTTCTCCACCTGGCGGATGATCTTGCTCATCATCTGCACGGCTTCCAGCGGGTAGTCACCCGAGGCGGTCTCGGCCGACAGCATCACCGCATCGGCACCTTCGGCCACGGCATTGGCCACGTCGGTGACTTCGGCGCGGGTCGGTGCCGGCGAGAAGCGCATGGATTCGAGCATTTGCGTGGCCACTACTACTGGCTTGCCCAGTTGGCGGCAGGTGCCGATGATGCGTTTCTGGATCTGCGGCACGCTTTCGGCCGGCACTTCTACGCCCAGGTCACCACGGGCCACCATGATGGCGTCTGCCAGTTCGGCGATGGCTTGCAGCTGTTCGACGGCCGATGGTTTTTCGATCTTGGCCATCAGGTAGGCGCGGTCGCCAATCAGCTGGCGCGCTTCGACGATGTCTTCCGGGCGCTGCACGAACGACAGGGCCACCCAGTCCACGCCCAGTTCCAGGCCAAAGGCCAGGTCGCGGCGGTCTTTTTCGGTAAGCGGGGAGAGGTCGAGTACCGCTTGCGGCACGTTCACGCCCTTGCGGTCGGACAGCTCACCGCCGTTCAGCACGGTCGTGTCGATGGCGTCGGCGTGCTTGGCGGTCACCCGCAGGCGCAGGCGGCCGTCGTCCACCAGCAGGTCCATGCCCGGCTCCAGCGCGGCGATGATTTCCGGATGGGGCAGGTTGACCCGCTCGCTGTTGCCTGGCGTCGTGTCCAGGTCCAGGCGCAATGACTGACCACGCTGCAGTTGCACCTTGCCTTCGGCCAGGCGGCCAACACGCAGCTTGGGCCCTTGCAGGTCCATGAGGATGCCCAGCGGGTAGTTGAGCTGCTGCTCGACTTCGCGGATCCACTGGTAGCGCAAGGCGTGGTCAGCGTGTTCGCCGTGGCTGAAGTTGAGGCGGAAGATGTTCACACCGGCCTCGACCAGCTGGCGGATGTCGTCTTTGCCTTTGATCGCAGGGCCGAGGGTGGCGAGGATCTTTACTTTTTTATCAGGCGTCATGATTGGGCAGTCTCAAGGATCAGGATGGCGCGGAAATCGTTGACGTTGGTGCGGGTCGGTTCGGTGACGATCAGCGCATCCAGCGCGGCGAAATAGCCGTAGCCGTTGTTGTTGTCCAGTTCGTCGCTGGCCGACAGGCCCAGGGCCTCGGCGCGGGCGTAACTGCCTGGGGTCATGAAGGCACCGGCGTTTTCTTCCGAGCCATCGATGCCGTCGGTATCACCGGCCAGGGCGTACACACCCGGCAGGCCTTTCAGGCTTTCGGTAAGGCTGAGCAGGAACTCGGCGTTGCGCCCGCCACGGCCATTGCCGCGCACGGTCACGGTGGTTTCACCGCCGGACAGGATCACGCAGGGCGCCTTGAGCGGCTGGCCGTGCAGGACGATTTGCCGGGCGATGCCGGCATGGACCTTGGCCACTTCGCGCGACTCGCCTTCCAGGTCGCCGAGAATCAGCGGGCTGAACCCGGCCTGGCGGGCTTTGACCGCAGCGGCTTCAAGCGACTGCTGGGGCTTGGCGATCAACTGGAAGTGGCTGCGGGCCAGGGCCGGGTCGTCGGCTTTGACGGTTTCCGAGGCTGGGTTGTTCAGCCAGTCGATGACCGCTTGCGGCGCTTCGATGTTGTAGCGTTTGAGGATGGCCAGGGCATCGGCCGAGGTGCTCGGGTCGGCCACGGTGGGGCCGGAGGCGATGACGGTTGCCAGGTCGCCCGGTACATCGGAAATCGCATAGGTGTAAACGGTGGCAGGCCAGCAGGCCTTGGCCAGGCGGCCGCCTTTGATCGCCGAGAGGTGCTTGCGTACGCAATTCATCTCGCCGATGGTGGCGCCGGATTTGAGCAGTGCCTTGTTGATCTGCTGCTTGTCGGCCAGGGTCAGGCCCTCGGCCGGCAGCGCCAGCAGGGCGGAGCCCCCGCCAGACAGCAGGAAGATGACGCGGTCGTCTTCGTTGAGGTTGCTGACCAGGTCCAGCACGCGCTTGGCCACGGCCAGGCCGGCGGCGTCGGGGACCGGGTGGGCGGCTTCGACCACTTCGATTTTTTGGCAATTGGCGCCGTGGCCGTAGCGGGTGACGACCAGGCCAGAGACTTCGCCCTGCCAGCTTTTCTCGACCACTTCGGCCATGGCGGCTGCGGCCTTGCCGGCGCCGATGACAATCACCCGGCCGCTACGGTCGGCGGGCAGGTAGGGTTCGAGTACTTGACGAGGGTGGGCGGCAGCGATGGCTGTGTCGAACAGCTCGCGGAGAATTTTTTGCGGATCGACCGACATGGCAGGCTCCCAGATTATTGTTGTTCTGCAGAATCAAAAACGCCCCTGGAACTGCCTCCGTGCAGGCCGAACCAGGGGCGGGTGTTGCTCGGTGTCACTGGCTGACCCGTGGTCGCAGGTCAGTCAGCGTGTGCTTCAATCGCGCGCTTTGCTCGCTCCTACGGGCCTTACGCTGATCCTGTAGGAGCGAGCGCAGCTCGCGATGAGGCCGGTAGGTTTTATTGGTCGTCGCGGATCGAGAAGTTGGCCATGTGCTCCAGGCCTTTGATCAGCGCCGAGTGGTCCCAGTTGCCGCCGCCCAGCGCCTGGCAGGTGTTGAACACTTGCTGGGCATTGGAGGTGTTGGGCAGGTTGATGCCCAGCTCCTTGGCACCTTGCAGGGCCAGGTTCAGGTCTTTCTGGTGCAGGTTGATGCGGAAGCCCGGGTCGAAGGTGCCTTTGATCATGCGCTCGGCATGCACTTCGAGGATCTTCGACGAAGCGAAGCCGCCCATCAGGGCTTCACGCACCTTGGCCGGGTCGGCGCCGTTCTTGGCAGCGAACAGCAGGGCTTCGGCAACAGCCTGGATGTTCAGGGCAACGATGATCTGGTTGGCCACCTTGGCAGTCTGGCCGTCGCCGTTACCACCCACGCGGGTGATGTTCTTGCCCATGGCTTCGAACAGCGGCAGAGCGCGCTCGAAGGCTTTCGGGCAGCCACCGACCATGATGCTCAGGGTCGCGGCTTTGGCACCGACTTCACCGCCGGATACCGGAGCGTCCAGGTAGGCGGCGCCGGTAGCCTTGATTTTTTCGGCGAAGGCTTTGGTGGCGGTAGGGGAGATCGAGCTCATGTCGATCACCACCTTGTTCGGGCCCACACCTTCGGCCACGCCGTTTTCACCGAACAGGACGCTTTCGACCTGCGGGGTGTCCGGGACCATGACGATGATGAATTCGGCTTCCTGGGCCACTTCCTTCGGATTGGCCAGGGCCACTGCACCGGCGGCGATCAGCTCGGCTGGCGCGGCGTCGTGATGGGTGGAAACGAACAGGCTGTGACCTGCTTTTTGCAGGTTCTGGGCCATGGGCTTGCCCATGATGCCGGTGCCGATGAAACCGATTTTAGCCATGACAATGTGCCTCTTTGTATTTGTTCACATCAGGCGCTGTGCGCCCGGCTCGTTCAGATTGCGTTGTGCGTTTTCAGCCAGCCCAGGCCTGCTTCGGTGGTGGTCTTGGGCTTGTATTCCGCGCCCACCCAGCCCTGGTAGCCAATGCGGTCCAGGTGCTCGAACAGGAAGCGATAGTTGATCTCGCCGGTACCTGGCTCGTGACGGCCGGGGTTGTCGGCCAGCTGGACGTGGTTGATCAGTGGCAGGTTGGCTTCCAGGGTGCGCGCCAGGTCACCTTCCATGATCTGCATGTGATAGATGTCGTACTGCAGGAACAGGTTATCGCTGCCCACCTCGGCCTGGATTTCCAGCGCCTGTTGAGTGGTGTTCAGGTAGAAACCCGGGATGTCGCGGGTGTTGATCATTTCCATGACCAGGCGAATGCCGGCGGCTTTGAGCTTGTCGGCGGCGTAGCGCAGGTTTTCCACGAAGGTCTTGCGCACGGTGGCGCAGTCCGGGCCTTGGGGGCGGATGCCGGCCAGGGCGTTGACCTGGGTGTTGCCCAGCACCTTGGCGTACTCGATGGCCTTGTCGACACCGGCACGGAATTCTTCAATGCGGTCGGGGTGGCAGGTGATGCCACGCTCACCTTTGGCCCAGTCACCAGCAGGCAGGTTGAACAGCACCTGGGTCAGGCCGTTGGCCTCCAGCTGCTGCTTGATTTCGGCAGCACTGAAGTCGTACGGGAACAGGTATTCGACACCGCTGAAACCAGCATCGGCGGCAGCCTTGAAGCGGGCCAGGAAGTCCTGTTCGGTGAACAGCATGGACAGGTTGGCAGCGAAGCGAGGCATGGGTTGTCTCCTTGCGTTGAAGGCCCCCAGGTAGGCCTGGGGGCGTCAGGCGATCAGTCCAGCAGCGAGATGGCGGTTGGCGCGTCGTTGCCGACCAGGGCCAGGTCTTCGAACTCGTTGACCGCGTTGATCTCGGTGCCCATGGAAATGTTGGTTACACGCTCGAGAATCACTTCGACCACCACCGGCACGCGGAACTCTTCGGCCATTTTCTGTGCCTTGATCAGGGCAGGGGCGATTTCTGCCGGCTCGAACACACGAATGGCCTTGCAACCCAGGCCTTCGACCACGGCGACGTGGTCGACACCGTAGGTGGCAGCGTCGGTGGAGTTGATGTTCTCGAACGCCAGTTGTACACAGTAATCCATGTCGAAGCCACGCTGCGCCTGACGGATCAGGCCCAGGTAGGCGTTGTTCACCAGCACGTGCACGTACGGCAGGTTGAACTGCGCGCCCACGGCCAGCTCTTCGATCATGAACTGGAAGTCGTAGTCACCCGACAGCGCGACAACCTTGCGCTTGGGGTCGGCTTTGACCACGCCCAGCGCGGCAGGGATGGTCCAGCCCAGCGGACCGGCCTGGCCGCAGTTGATCCAGTGGCGTGGCTTGTACACATGCAGGAACTGCGCGCCGGCAATCTGCGACAGGCCGATGGTGCTGACGTAGCAGGTGTCCTTGCCGAACACCTGGTTCATTTCTTCGTATACGCGCTGCGGCTTGACCGGCACGTTGTCGAAGTGGGTCTTGCGCTGCAGGCTGGCTTTGCGCTGCTGGCAGTCTTCCAGCCAGGCCTTGCGGCACTTCAGCTTGCCGGCGGCTTTCCACTCGCGGGCCACTTCCAGGAACACGTCCAGCGCTTTGCCAGCGTCGGAAACGATGCCCAGGTCCGGGGTGAACACGCGGCCGATCTGGGTGGGTTCGATGTCGACGTGCACGAACTTGCGGCCTTCGGTGTAAACGTCGACCGAACCGGTGTGGCGGTTGGCCCAGCGGTTACCGATACCGAACACCAGGTCGGATTTGAGCAGGGTGGCGTTGCCGTAGCGGTGCGAAGTCTGCAGGCCGACCATGCCGACCATTTGTGCGTGGTCGTCCGGGATGGTGCCCCAGCCCATCAGGGTCGGGATGACCGGCACGCCGGTCAGTTCGGCGAACTCGACCAGCTTGTCGCTGGCGTCGGCGTTGATGATGCCGCCACCGGCCACCAGCAGTGGGCGCTCGGCGTCATTGAGCAGGGCCAGGGCTTTTTCGGCCTGAACGCGGGTGGCGGACGGCTTGTTGATGGCCAGCGGCTCGTAGGCGTCGATGTCGAATTCGATTTCGGCCATCTGCACGTCGAACGGCAGGTCGATCAGTACCGGGCCTGGGCGGCCGGTGCGCATTTCATAGAAGGCCTTCTGGAAGGCGTAAGGCACCTGGCCTGGTTCCAGAACAGTGGTCGCCCACTTGGTCACCGGCTTGACGATGTTGGTGATGTCTACCGCCTGGAAGTCTTCCTTGTGCAGGCGGGCACGCGGGGCCTGGCCGGTGATGCAGAGAATCGGGATGGAGTCGGCCGAGGCACTGTACAGGCCGGTGACCATGTCGGTGCCGGCCGGGCCGGAAGTGCCGATGCACACGCCGATGTTGCCCGGGTTGGCACGGGTGTAGCCCTCGGCCATGTGCGAGGCACCTTCGACGTGACGAGCGAGGACGTGATCGATGCCACCGACTTTCTTCAGGGCCGAGTACAACGGGTTGATGGCAGCCCCCGGGATGCCGAACGCGGTATCTACACCTTCACGGCGCATGACCAGAACGGCTGCATCGATTGCTCTCATTTTGCTCATGGTTTGTGCCTCATCGATTTTGTAATTGTATACAACTTGCGTTGCGACAGAGTGTATTCACGGCTGGCGCCTCAGGTCAATGGGTTTTCATCGGCTAAGCTGGCTTTCGCCAGAGCGCCCGTGAAAACGGCGATTTGCACCATCGCATACGATCGTTTCAAAATATTGTATACAAAAATACATCCCGTTGTGTTCTATTTGTCCTATCGGTTTTCAACTGCCCTCAGGGCTTCTCACAACAAGAAGAGGACCTTTCCATGAACGCTTTGAACCTGAACGTTGCTGTCAGCCTGGTGAATGCCGCACTGGCGGCGGGCCGCAAGATCAACTCCGCGCCACTGACCGTGGCGGTGCTGGATGCCGGCGGGCACTTGCTGGCGCTGCAGCGCGAGGATGGCGCCAGCCTGATCCGGCCTGAGGTGGCCACGGGTAAAGCCTGGGGTGCGATTGCGCTGGGCAAGGGGTCGCGTTTGCTGGCACTGGATGCACAGCAGCGGCCGGCGTTTTTTGCGGCGCTGAACGGGATGGGTGAACGGCCGGTAGTGCCGGCGCCGGGTGGGGTGCTGATTCGTGATCAGGCTGGCAAGGTGCTGGGTGCTGTCGGGATCAGCGGGGATACGTCGGACATTGACGAGCAGTGCGCGATCAGTGCGATCGAGGAGGTGGGGTTGCGGGCAGATGCAGGGGTAGCTGCCTAAAGCTCTATTGCCTATTCCGGCCTATTGCGGGTAAACCCGCTCCCACAAGGATGACCACTGACCTGCAGCTTGTGGAGTCCCTGTGGGAGCGGGTTTACCCGCGAACAAGCCAACGCCGAGGTTCAGGCCACCTCGGGCTCACAGCCCTTGAGCACCATGCGAATAATGGTCTCGGCCGCCGCGTCGTAATCGCTTTCGGCCAGCTTGGCCTTGCCGGTCACCGCAGAAATCTGCCAATCGAAATCCGCATAAGTCTGTGTCGCCGCCCAGATGCTGAACATCAGGTGGTGCGCATCCACATGGGCGATCTGCCCGCGGTCGATCCAGCGCTGGATGCACTCGATGTTGTGCCGGGCCTGTTCGTTCAGCTGCTCCACCTGGTTCGGCGACAGGTGCGGGGCGCCGTGCATGATCTCGCTGGCGAACACCTTGGAGGCGTGCGGCAGGTCACGCGAAATGCGGATCTTCGAACGAATGTATGAACTCAGCACTTCCTTCGGATCGCCGTCGGCATTGAACGGCGTCGACGCCTGCATGATTGGCGCGATGATGCTTTCCAGGACCTCGCGGTAGAGGTTGTCCTTGGATTTGAAGTAGTAATACACGTTCGGCTTGGGCAGGCCGGCCTTGGCCGCGATATCGCTGGTCTTGGTGGCGGCGAAGCCCTTGTCGGCGAATTCCTCGCTGGCCGCGCGCAGGATCAGTTCCTTGTTGCGCTCGCGAATGGTGCTCATGGTCAGGGATCTTCCTCGTGTCTGGCCACCTCTAAGAGGGATCGGGCATGGTAGCACCGGGCTCGACGGGGGCTCAAGGCAGCGGCTTTGGGCTAGAATCGATGGCACATACACATCTGGATACAGGCAAACATGGCAGGAAGCAGTCTACTGGTACTGATCGACGACATCGCCACGGTGCTCGATGACGTCTCGGTGATGACCAAAGTGGCAGCGAAAAAAACCGCAGGCGTGCTGGGCGACGACCTGGCGCTGAATGCCCAGCAGGTCACCGGTGTGCGCGCCGAACGCGAAATCCCGGTGGTGTGGGCGGTGGCCAAGGGGTCGATGGTGAACAAGGCCATCCTGGTGCCGGCGGCGCTGTTGATCAGCGCGTTCATCCCTTGGGCGGTGACGCCGCTGCTGATGGTGGGCGGTGCCTACCTGTGCTTCGAGGGTTTCGAGAAGCTGGCACACAAGTTCTTGCACAGTAAAGAGGAGGATGAGGCTGAGCACGAAGCCCGTAAGGAGGCGGTGGCCGATGCCAACGTCGACCTGGTGGCGTTCGAGAAAACCAAGATCAAGGGCGCGGTGCGCACCGACTTCATTCTCTCGGCGGAGATCATCGCCATCACCCTGGGCACCGTGGCCGATGCGCCGCTGACCCAGCAGATCATCGTGCTGTCGGGCATTGCCATTGTCATGACCATCGGCGTTTACGGGCTGGTAGGCGGCATCGTCAAGCTGGATGACCTGGGGCTGTGGATGACCCGGAAGACCTCGCGGCTTGCGCAGGTGGTGGGTAACGGCATTCTGCGGGCGGCGCCGTACATGATGAAGAGCCTGTCGGTGATTGGCACGGCGGCGATGTTTCTGGTGGGCGGCGGGATTCTGGTGCATGGCATTGCGCCCCTGCATCACGCCATCGAGGCGTTCAGCGAGGGGCGCGGTGGGGCGCTGACCGGGGCGTTGCTCAACGGCGTAGCCGGGGTGGTGGCCGGTGCCGTGGCGCTGGCGGTGGTAGCGGTTGTCGGCAAATTGTGGCGGGCGGTTCGGCCTGCCACATAACATTGCATTGGGCCGCAGAGCGGCCCCTGACTCAAATCAGAAGTGAACCTTGACCAGGAAACTCATAGTGTTCTGGTCCGTGGTAAACGCATCGCTGTCCTTGATGCCGTACTTGTTCTTCCAGTAGTCGTACTCCACACCCACGTACAACTGCTTCTCGCCCAGGTGCAGGGCCTTGCCCAGGTCGTACTTGATCTGCGGGTTGAAGTGCAGGTTGGCCTGGTAGGTGCCGCGACGGTTCTCGTCGTTGTCCACCACCCAGTCCATGAAGCCGTCGATCAGCACGTCGGAATCGCCGACCGGGATGGTGTACGACCACACCGGGGTGATCTGCCACACGTTGTCGCCGGCGCGGCTGCCGTCGGTGGTGCGGTTGTAGAAGTTCAGCTGGAAGTAGTCGAAGCCCGGGATGGCCAGGTCGAAGCCCGGGCCGATCAGGTACGACTCGGTGTCACCCTCGCCAAACTCATAGGTCATGGCCAGCAGCACGTCCTTGACCGGGCCGAACTCCAGCTTCTGGTCAAAAATCTTGTTGAACGACAGGCGTGGGCTGATCTCACCGTAATAGGTATTCGGGCCGTTGCCGGCGTCCTTCTGGCCCTGGTAGAAAATCTTGTCAACGAAGATGAAGTTGTCGCCGTACTTCCAACCATCGGCATGCTCGAAGGTGACGGTTTGCTGGATCGCCGGGTTGACCTTGAAGTTCTTGCCCCACAGGTAGGTCAGGCTGTTGTTCTGCCATTGCAGCAGGTCGCCGCCGAAGGTGGTGCCACAGGCCAGCAGGCCGCCGGCGAGGATCAGGCTGTTGATGGTACGCATTGAAAGTGTCGCTCCCTTGATTGATCTGTTGTCAGCGCTCGTTATTGGCGCTTTTTGTCTTTTGAGTCAGCTTTTTTCGATAGGCCACAGCTGTTTGGCAAGGGTTGGGCCAACTTTCCTGGGTTGGCAAAACCTTCCTGCTCGACTTCGTTCTGAACGGATGAAAAGGGTCTTTCAGGCTGGCAACACGTTGGCCAACCGCCCGTATTCATTGACTGAGCGGTCAGTAAACGCAGGCAGAATCCGTTCTGCCCTGATCGAGGGGGCGCGCAGATTACTGGCTTGCGCGCCGCGTCTCAAGTGCTCCGTCCTGGAGCGGGGTGGTACAAACTTGTGCGTTTGGTCAGTTTTCTAGAAGTGCACTTTGATCAGCGCACTGGCGACACTCTGGTTGCTGTCCAGGTTGCCGCGGCTGTCGATGCCGTACTTGTCCTTCCAGTAGCTGTACTCAAAGCCCACGTACAGCTGCTTGGCGCCCAGGTTCAGCGCTTTGCCCAGGTCGTACTTCACCTGCGGGTTGAAGTGCAGGTTGGCGTGGTAGGTGCCACGGCGGGTCTGGTCGTTGTCGGTGACCCAGTCCATGTAGCCGTCGATCAGAATGTCGGACCTGCCCACGGGGAGGGTGTACGACCAGCCGGGGGTGATCTGCCAGACGTTGTCACCCGGGCGGCTGCCCTCGGTGTTGCGCACGTAGAAATTCAGGGTGAAATAGTTGAAGCCGGGGATGTTCAGGTCGAAACCAGGGCCGATCAGGTAGGCCTCGTTGTCGCCTTCGCCGCGCTCGTAGGTCATGGCCAGCAGAACGTCCTTGATCGGGCCGAAAGCCAGCTTCTTGTCAAAGATCTTGCCGAATGACAGGCGTGGGCTGAACTCGCCGTAGTAGGTGGTCACGCCTTTACTGGCGTCGGCTTTGCCGTTGTAGAAGATTTTGTCGACGAACATGAAGGTGTCGCCGTACTTCCATTTGTTGGCGTGCTCGAAGGTGATGGTCTGCTGGATATCAGGGTTGACCTTGAAGTCCTTGCCGTACAGGTAGGTCAGGCTTTCGCCGTGCCATTGCAGCCATTCGCCTGCATGCGAGGGGACGGTGGCCAGCAGGCTGCTGCCCAGCAGCAGGGACGTGGTGATGCGCTTCATGTTGTGATTCCCGGACTTATTGTTTTTGTTGGCGGTTTTTTTGGCGCGCAGGCGCCCCGGGCGGCCCATTCCGGCGGGCCGACGGTGTTGCGTTTACTGCTTATATGAATGCGGGGCGGCCATGCGCCGCCCCGTCTGGCTCAATGCTGGTGACAAGCGTCGTTGTGCACCGCGCGTTCGGCGCCACCGAGGATGTTGAACAGTACGTTCAACACCAGGGCACTGACCGTGGCCATGGCGATACCACTGTGGGTGATGGGTTCCATCCACTGTGGCATCTGGGCGAAGAACTCCGGACGCACCACGGGGATCAGCCCGAAGCCGACGCTCACCGCCACCAGCAGCTGGTTGCGGCGGTCGCCGATGTCCGCTTCCTGAAGAATCTTGATCCCGGTGGCGGTCACCATGCCGAACATGGCAATGGAGGCGCCGCCCAGCACCGCAGGCGGGATCGAGGCAATCAGGAAGGCCGCCTTCGGCAGCAGGCTGAGCACAATCAGCAGTGCACCGGCCACGATGGTGACAAAGCGGCAGCGCACCCCGGTCATTTGCACCAGGCCGATGTTCTGGGCGAACGATGAGTGGGTGAAGGTGTTGAAGAAGCCGGCGATGAACGATGCACCGGCATCGCACAGCAGGCCGCGCCGCAGCATCCCTGGGGTGACTTCGCGATCGGTCACCTTGCCCAGGGCCAGGAACATGCCCGTGGACTCGACGAAGATGATCACCACCACCAGGCACATGGACAGGATCGGCGCCAGGCTGAAGGTCGGCATGCCGAAGTGCAGTGGGGTGACCACTTGCAACCACGGTGCGTCTTTCAGGCCCGACAGGTCGACCATGCCGATGGAACCGGCCAGGATGTAGCCAAGGCCCATGCCCACCAGTACCGACACGTTGACCCAGAACCCACGCATGAAGCGGTTGATCAGCAGGATCACCGCCAGCACCAGGCCGGCTACCAGCAGGTAGATCGGCGAGCCGAAGGTTTCTGCTTCATGGCCGCCACCGGCCCAGTTGACCGCCACCGGGAACAGCGACAGGCCAATCGAGGTAATCACCGTACCGGTGACCAGCGGCGGGAAGAAGCGCACCACCTTGGACATGAACGGCGCGATCAGCATGCCGAAGAACCCGGCGGCGATGGTCGCGCCGAAGATCCCCTGCAGGCCCACGCCGGGCATGCCGGCCATGGCCACCATGCTGCCGACGGCAGCGAAGCTGGCCCCCATCATCACCGGCATGCGGATGCCCACCGGGCCGATACCGAACGACTGGATGATGGTGGCGACACCAGCGACCAGCAGGTCGGCGTTGATCAGGAAAGCGACTTCTTCACGGGACAACCCGGCGGCCTGGCCGATGATCAGCGGCACGGCGATGGCGCCACCGTACATCAGCAGAACGTGTTGCAGGCCAACCAGGATCAGTTGGAACAGGGGCAAGGGCTCGCGCGGCGGCGCAATGGGGATGTACGCCTTGCGTGACTCGGACATGCAGCACCTCGAGTTTTGTTTTTATTCTCGGATCCAAGCGGCAGGCTCCAGGCGGCAAGCTTCACGTAGAAGCTTGTTGATCCGCGTTGGAGCCTGACGCTCGATGCTTGCTTGTTACCTACGACTTACAGCTTGAGGCTTGAAGCTTGCGGCTTCGATCAGTTGACCGGGGCACCTTTGGCGATCCAGTCACCGACGAGCTTGCGCTCTTCGGTGGTCATCTGGGTGATGTTGCCCAGCGGCATGATCTGGCTGGCGACCGCTTGCGCCTGGATGCGCGCGGCCTGTGCCTGGATCTGCTGCGGGGTGTCGAACATCACACCGGCAGGGGCGGCGCTGAACAGTGGGCTGGTCGGCTTGGACGAGTGGCACACGGTGCAGCGTTCCTGGATGACGTTGTGGATCTTGTCGAAGCTGTCGCCGCCAGCCTGGGCAGTCGCCTGGGCAGGTGCTTGAGCCGGTGCTTCGGCAGGCTTGGCTGCTTCTTCGGCACGCAGTTCGGCGGCGGTCTTGCCACCTACGGCAGTAGCAGGCAGTGGCTGGTACTCGACTTTCGCTGCGGCTTGCTCAGGCGAAACAGCCATCGGCTTAGGGCCGGTGACGTAGGCCAGGCAGATCATTGCCAGGGCGCCGACCGGCAGGGTCCAGGCGTACTTGTTGCTGTCGTGACGGGTGTTGAAGTAGTGGCGGATCAGAACCGCGGCTACTGCAATGCCGGCCAGGATCAGCCAGTTGTACTGGCTACCGTAGGTGCTCGGGAAGTGGTTGCTGATCATGATGAACAGCACCGGTAGGGTGAAGTAGTTGTTGTGACGCGAACGCAGCAGGCCCTTGGCCGGCAGTACCGGGTCGGGCGTCTGGTTGTTCTCGATCGCCGCCACCAGCTGGCGCTGGGCCGGCATGATGATGCGGAACACGTTACCCACCATGATGGTGCCGATGATCGCGCCGGTGTGCAGGTACGCACCACGGCCGCTGAACACCAGGCTGAAGCCCCAGCACGCGGCGATGATCAGCACGAACAGTACAGCACCGAGCAGCGCTGGCTTCTTGCCCAGGGGCGAGTCGCACAGGAAGTCGTAGATGAACCAGCCGGCGATCAGTGAGCCGATCCCGATGGCCACGCCTTCGGCACCGCTCAGGGTGCTGCCAGGGGCCAGCAGGTACAGGGTCGGGTTCCAGTAGAACACCACGCACAGCAGGGCGATACCGGACATCCAGGTGAAGTAGGCTTCCCATTTGAACCAGTGCAGGTTCTCGGGCATTTTCGGGGGTGCGAGCTTGTATTTCTCCAGGTGGTAGATACCACCGCCGTGAATCGCCCAGAGATCACCCGACAACCCATCGCGCGGGTTGCTTCGATTCAGGTGGTTCTCCAGCCAGACGAAGTAGAACGATGCACCGATCCAGGCGACACCGGTGATCATGTGAACCCAGCGAATGCTCAGGTTCAGCCATTCGTGAAGGTGTGCTTCCACAGTATGTACCTCTGCCGATCACCGTGAACGATGACCGACCTTTTCTTATTGGTGGGGATTGAGGATCAGCATCTGTTCCTCGGTGAAGTAATGCTCATCGCAGTTGTTGCCAGAACCGCTGCGATCAACCACCAGGAAATCATCCCGCTTTTCGATCGTCAGCACCGGGTGGTGCCAGACGCCGCGATGGTAATTAACGCCCTGCCTGCCATTACTGCGGAAGGCCCGGACCAAGCCTGATACAGGTGCATCGCCAACGGGCGCGACCACGATCAGAAAGGGGTTGCCGAGCAGCGGAATGAAAGCCTGGCTGCCCAGCGGATGGCGTTCCAGCATGCGTACGGTCAGCGGCATGTCCAGCGCGTCGGCGCGGAAGATGCTGATGATCGCCTTGTCTTCAGGCTCGGCGGTTTCGACCGTGGCGAGCTTGTGAAAGCGCATGGTCGAGCCGTTGTTGATCATGAAGTGGTCGCTGCCGTCGGTTTCGATCACGTCACCGAAGGGGGCGAAGGCTTCTTTGGTCAGGGGCTCGATCATCAGGGTGCGCATGCGGGTCTCTCTTATCTATTCGTTGTACTGAAAAAGGTTCGGCTGTTGCTTACAGCTGCAGCAGGCGGAACAGGGCGATCAGGTTGATCTGCGCCAGGGCTTCCTTGAACTCGGCATCGGCGTCGTTGTGGATGCGCTTCTCGAAGGCGGCGAGGATCTGGTGCCGGTTGCTGCCCTTCACCGCCATGATGAACGGGAACTGGAACTTGGCCTTGTAGGCATCGTTCAGCTCGGTGAAGCGGGCGAACTCTTCGGCGGTGCATTGGTGAATGCCGGCACCGGCCTGTTCGTTGGTGCTCGATTCGGTCAGCTCGCCCTGGATGGCGGCCTTGCCGGCCAGGTCCGGGTGAGCGTTGATCAGTGCCAACTGGTCGGCGTGGTTGGCGCTGAGCAGGATGTCGCTCATGCGTTGGTGCAGGGCTTCGATTTCGTCCAGCTCGCCCAGTTGGCCCAGGTCATAGGCCTTTTCGGCCACCCACGGCGAATGCTCGTAGATGTCGGCGAAGGCGTTGACGAAGGCGTCACGGCCCAGGGCGGATGGCTTGAGGGTGTTGAAGGCAGTCATCAGGCGTTCTCTTTCTTGTACGGGTGGGTGGTGTGCCAGTGGCGGGCGATGTCCACGCGACGGGCGAACCAGACCTGGTCATGGCTTTTGGCGTAATCGACGAAGCGCTTCAGGGCGGCCAGGCGCGCCGGGCGGCCGACCAGGCGGCAGTGAAGGCCGATGGACAGCATCTTCGGTGCTTCGGCGCCTTCGGCGTACAGCACATCGAAGGCGTCCTTCAGGTACTGGAAGAACTGCTCGCCACAGTTGAAGCCCTGTACCTGGGTGAAGCGCATGTCGTTGGTGTCCAGGGTGTAGGGGATCACCAGGTGCGGCTTGCCGGTAGGGGTGTTCGGCTCCCAGTAGGGCAGGTCGTCGTCGTAGGTGTCGCTGTCATACAGGAAGCCACCTTCCTCCATCACCAGGCGACGGGTGTTCGGGCCGGTGCGGCCGGTGTACCAGCCCAGCGGGCGTTCGCCGGTGAGTTCGGTGAGGATGCGGATGGCTTCGAGCATGTGCTCGCGCTCCTGGGCCTCGTCCATGTTCTGGTAGTCGATCCAGCGGTAGCCGTGGCTGCAGATTTCGTGGCCAGCCTCGACCATGGCGCGGATCACGTCGGGGTGGCGCTGGGCGGCCATGGCCACGGCGAAGATGGTGAGCGGGACGCCGCTGTCCTTGAACAGCTTCAGCAGGCGCCACACCCCGGCACGGCTGCCGTATTCGTACAGCGATTCCATGCTCATGTTACGCGCGCCCTGCAGTGGCTGGGCGGCTACCATTTCGGACAGGAAGGCCTCGGACTCCTTGTCACCGTGCAGGATGTTGCGTTCGCCGCCTTCTTCGTAGTTGAGGACGAAAGACAGCGCGATGCGAGCGTTGCCCGGCCATTGCGGGTGAGGAGGGTTGTTGCCGTAACCGATCAGGTCGCGAGGGTAGTCAGCGCTCACTGCAGTCTTCCTTCTTGTGCGTTTGTGCGGGGGGTGGGCGGGCCGCGTCGGGATGTCGCACCACCGGATGGGCTGATTGTATACAACTTCTGAAATCTTTTGTAAGCCTGTTTTTCCGCATTTCTTCCCTTTTGTCGCTTCGCAGCGACCTGGAAATACAGTGCAAGAAACCTGCCTGATCGGTCAGCTAATGACATTGGGGTCGTTACAGTGCCTGTATTTGCGACCGATGGGTCGTTTATAGGCAGGAAACGCGGGGTACGACGGATGGGCACAAAAAATTGTGTACAATTTTTCGGTGGAATGTCTTAATGGCGTCATTCCCGCCTACCGCAGGCCCTGTTTGGGTGCATAGGCTGAGTATTTCTTGCCCACAGATTGAACAAGAGGCGACACGCAATGGGACGTTTGACCACACACGTACTGGATGCCGCGCATGGCTGCCCGGGCAGCTCGATCAAGGTCGAGCTGTACCGTGTCGAAGGCCAGCAGCTGGAGCTGGTGAACACCGCCCTGACCAACAGCGATGGCCGCGTCGACGCGCCGTTGCTGCAAGGTGACGATTACCGCTCTGGCGTTTACCAACTGCAGTTCAGCGCTGGCGATTACTACCGCGCCCGTGGTGTGCAACTGCCGGCCCAGGCGTTTCTGGATGTTGTTGTGCTGCGCTTTGGCATCGACGAGCAACAGGAGCACTACCACGTGCCGCTGCTGATCTCGCCATACAGCTATTCGACCTATCGTGGAAGCTAGTTGGTCGCTAGAAGAATCTTCGTAGGTCCTTTGGCCCGCTCTCACACTGGCGGGCTTTTTTTCGTCTGGTGCTTTTGTATTTCTAGGTGGAATCAAGGGTGCGGCTGACATTTTTGTCAGTAGCCACTCATGGACTCATTTGAAATGATCGGACCTCGTGTGGCACCTGAGGGTTTGTCCGATGAGCATAGATAATGTGTATTCGCCGTATGGTTACCGAAGCACCAAATCGGCGCCGATCGGCGCATTAGGCTTCAATGGTCAGTTGTTTCAGGCTGAGCTGGAAGGCTATGCACTCGGAAATGGCCACCGAGTCTACAACCCTTGCTTGATGCGATTTATCAGCCCGGATGGCTTGAGCCCTTTTAACAAAGGCGGAATCAACGGCTATGCCTACTGCCTGAATGATCCTGTCAACGGACGGGATCCCAGTGGCAAAAATGGCATTTTCAGGAATATAACCAGAAAAATTTTCGGTTTTGTTGAGCAGGCAGCCAGTCATTATAAAGCGCTTGCCTGGGAAGAGAGGCTCACGAACAATCAATACCGGAATATGGGTGAAGAGATGAACTATGCGATTAAGCAAGTAAAACAGAGCACGACCTTATTCAGGGAGATAACCACCAAAAACGCATTCGCGCAGCTCGAGCCGGGGTGGAACCACAAATTTGTACTCACCAAAGAGAGCCGGTTGGTCGTGTTCAGCAGCAAGGATGACCTCACAATGCCAAGTCACGGCAGCCTCGCTGAATTTTCTGGGCTGGGTTTTGGCACGAAGGGTCTTGGCGAGAGCGTAAAGAGCGCTGGATACATCATCCTGGGTGACGGTGGTCAAATTTCTTTCAATAATCATTCTGGCCACTTTCAGCCCCGCTTCGAGAACCTGTATGAATTGAATGATGTCTTGGAAAAGCTCGGTGTTGATGCGAATTTCATCCGAGCCTTTGGCTCTTGACATCTCATTAGGCAGCCGGCTGCGCTTCGAGTGCCTTGTCCGCGCAATAATCGGTGCAAACTGAGTTTTGGCAATGGGCGCCTAAGCACCCATTGCGCAGGCTAGGCGTCAGAGGAAGACGAACTTCGCAATGAAGATTGCGCATAAGACCCACAGGCTGGCCGAGATTTCCTTGTATTTGCCAGTCCCCGCCTTCAATGCCACATAGCTGATGAAGCCCAAGGCAATGCCGTCGGCAACGGAGAAAGTCAGCGGCATCATGATGACCGTGACAATCGCTGGAATGCTGTCGGTAGCCTCGTCCCAGTGTATGTGCGCCATGCTGCCCATCATCAGCATCGCCACGTAGATCAGCGCACCGGCAGTTGCGTAGGCTGGGATCATCCCGGCCAGCGGGGCGAAGAACATCGCGGCGATGAACAGCAGGCCGACGACTACCGCAGTCAGGCCAGTACGGCCACCCGCCGCGACCCCCGCAGCACTTTCCACATAACTGGTGACCGGTGGCACACCCACCACTGCACCGAACACACTTGATGCACTGTCAGCCTTCAACGCCTTCGAAAGGTTCTCGATCCGCCCGTCCGGCGCCACCAGGTTGGCGCGCTGCGCCACGCCCATCAGCGTGCCGGCGGTGTCGAACATGTGCACGAACAGAAACGCCAGCACCACGCTGATCATGCTGACGTTGAACACGCCAGCCACATCCATCGCCATCCAGGTCGGTGCCAGGCTTGGCGGCATCGACATCACCCCGCCAAACTTGACCAGCCCCAGGCCCCAGCCCGCCAGGGTCACGCCAATGATGCTGATCAGGATCGCGCCAAACACCCGCTTGTAGCTGAGGATGGCAATCAGCAGGAAGCACACGGCTGCCAGCAGTGGCCCTGGCTCATGCAGCGAGCCCAGCTTGATCAGGGTAGCGGGGCTGTCGACGATGATGCCTGCTGTCTTCAGGCCGATCAGCCCGAGAAACAATCCGACGCCGGCCCCCATGGCATGGCGCAGGCTGACCGGAATGCTGTTCAGCAACCATTCGCGCACTTTCGACAAGGTCAGGAACATGAAGAGCACCCCCGAGACGAACACCGCCCCCAGCGCCGTTTCCCAGTTGTAGCCCATGGTGCCGACCACGGTGTAGGTAAAGAAGGCGTTAAGCCCCATGCCCGGGGCCAGGCCCACCGGCCAGTTGGCGTACAGGCCCATCAGCAGGCAGCCCAGCGCGGCGGCGATGCAGGTGGCGACGAAGGCGGCACCATGGTCGATGCCGGCGTCGGCCATGATGTTGGGGTTGACGAAGATGATGTAGGCCATGGTGATGAAGGTGGTCACCCCGGCGATCATTTCGGTTTTGACGGTGGTGCCGTGTTGCTTGAGTTTGAAAATCCGCTCCAGCCAGCTCGTTTCGAGCGGTGGGGCGAGATCCAGCGTAGGGGCTTCGGATTTGCGGCTTTCCACAGCGAGTACTCCTCAAGTCTTTCTTGTTGTTATGGAGCCATTTTCCTGAGCAATGCACTTGGAGGCTCCGCGAGGGAAGGCAGACGTCTGACCATTTTGTTGACTCATGGGTCAAGAAGTTGCTCGGTGGATTATGCTTTTGTGTACAAAGAATGCAAATAATGTTTTATGTTTTGTGTGCGCAATGCGTCGTACAACGGCTATATAGCTAAAACGCCACCTGCGGAATCGCCTCAGCCTGTGTACAATGGCGCCATACTTTCTCTTCGTGCCTCGAGAGCCCATGAACGAACAGCTGCAACCTCTGAAAAAACCTGCACGTGTCGGCAAGGCCGGCCGCAGCGGTACCCAGGACGACATCGTCTACGCGCACATTTTCGAGGCGATCCTCGAGCAGCGCCTAGCGCCGGGCACCAAGTTGAGCGAGGAAGCGCTGGGCGAAATCTTTGGCGTCAGCCGCACCATCATCCGCCGCGCCCTGTCGCGCCTGGCCCACGAAAGCGTGGTGCTGCTGCGGCCGAACCGCGGTGCGGTGGTGGCCAGCCCGACGGTGGAAGAAGCGCGCCAGGTGTTCTTCTCGCGGCGCATGGTGGAGCGGGCCATTACCGAACTGGCCGTGCAGCACGCCACCCTGGACCAGCTCAACGAGCTGCGGCAGATGGTGCGTGAAGAGCGCGACAGCTTCTCGCGTGGCGACCGGGGGGCCGGCATTCGCCTGTCCGGCGAGTTCCACCTCAAGCTGGCCGAGGCAGCGGGCAATGCACCGCTGGTAAGCTTCCAGCGCAGCCTGGTGTCGCAGACTTCGCTGATCATCGCCCAGTACGAAAGCGGCAACCGCTCGCATTGCTCGTATGACGAGCACATGCAGCTGATCGATGCCATCGAGGCGCGTGATGCCGAACAGGCTGTGAGCCTGATGATGCACCACATGGACCACATCGACAGCAAGCTGAACCTGGACGAGGAGAGTGCCTCGGACGATCTGCATGCAGTGTTCTCGCACCTGCTGAAAAAGCCAAAGGTTTCGGCCAAGGGTTGATCGTTTGCCTGATTGATCGAGGGGCGCGAAGCGGCCCCAGTCATTTCTGGCCATTGACCAAAGGTCTGCTAAATTCTTGTGAGCAAACCTTCATCAAGCAGTTGGGCTTGCGCATTCGTTGCGTTCAACTTCTTGAGGAATGGATTCATGAGCATGTCCCTCGGTAAACGGATGGGGGCCGAACTGGTCGGCACCTTCTGGCTGGTCCTCGGCGGCTGTGGCAGTGCGGTACTCGCAGCCAGTTCCCCTGTCGGTATCGGCGTTCTCGGTGTTGCTTTCGCCTTCGGCCTCACTGTGCTGACCATGGCCTTCGCCATCGGTCATATCTCCGGCTGTCACCTCAACCCTGCCGTCTCGTTCGGGCTGGTTGTGGGTGGGCGTTTCCCGGCCAAAGAGCTGCTGCCCTACGTCATCGCACAAGTGATCGGCGCCATCCTGGCTGCAGGTGTGATCTATCTCATTGCCAGCGGCAAGGCCGGTTTCGAGCTGTCCTCGGGGCTGGCGTCCAATGGCTACGCCGACCACTCGCCTGGCGGCTACACGCTGGGGGCGGGCTTTATCAGTGAAGTGGTGATGACCGCGATGTTCCTGGTGGTGATCATGGGGGCGACCGACTCCCGGGCACCGGCAGGGTTCGCACCGATTGCCATCGGCCTGGCCCTCACCCTGATCCACCTGATTTCCATTCCCGTGACGAACACCTCGGTCAACCCCGCGCGCAGTACAGGGCCGGCCTTATTCGTCGGTGGCTGGGCCCTGCAGCAGCTGTGGCTGTTCTGGGTTGCGCCGCTGATCGGGGCTGCAATCGGCGGCGCGCTGTACCGGGGCCTGGCGAAAGAACCTTAGCGCTGGTGCACGCAACGGCCTGCTGCGTAGGTTTCGCGCACAGTGCGGTCGTCGCCCAGGGTGGTGAGCACGAACAAGGTCTCTTCAATGCTGTTGGACTGTTGAATGCGGTAGTCCAGCAGCGGCGTTGCCTTGTAGTCCAGCACCACGAAGTCGGCATCGTTGCCCGGTCGCAGGCTGCCGATGCGGTCGTCCAGGCGCAGCGCACGGGCGCCGCCAAGGGTGGCCAGGTACAGTGACTTGTAAGGGTGCAGGCGCGCGCCTTGCAGCTGCATCACCTTGTACGCTTCGTTCAGGGTATTGAGCAGCGAGAAGCTGGTGCCAGCGCCCACGTCGGTACCCAGGCCCACGTTGACCTTGAAGCGCTCAGCCTGGGGCAAGTTGAACAGACCGCTGCCCAGGAACAGGTTGGAGGTGGGGCAGAAGGCCACCGCCGAGCCGGTTTCGGCCAGGCGCTGGCATTCCTCATCGCACAGGTGTACGCCGTGGGCGAACACCGAGCGCTCGCCCAACAGCTCGAAGTGGTCGTAGACGTCCAGGTAACCCTTCTGCTCGGGGAACAGCGCCTTCACCCAATCGATTTCCTTGAGGTTCTCCGACAGGTGCGTGTGCATATACACGCCTGGGTGCTCCTTCAGCAGTTGCCCAGCCAGGGTCAATTGCTCGGGCGTACTGGTCGGGGCAAAGCGTGGGGTGACCGCATAGTGCAGGCGGCCCTTGCCGTGCCAACGCTCGATGAGTGCTTTGCTTTCGGTGTAGCCGGACTCTGCCGTGTCGGTCAGGTAGTCCGGGGCGTTGCGGTCCATCATCACCTTGCCGGCGATCAGGCGCAGGTCCAGGCGCTCGGCTTCTTCGAACAAGGCATTGACCGATTCCGGGTGCACGCTGCCGAACACCAGCGCGGTGGTGGTGCCGTTTCGCAGCAGTTCCTTAAGGAAAATCTTCGCCACCTGATCGGCGTGGTCCTTGTTGGCGAACTGCTTTTCGCAAGGGAAGGTGTAGGTGTTCAGCCAGTCCAGCAGCTGCTCGCCGTAAGAGCCGATCATGCCGGTTTGCGGGAAGTGGATATGGGTATCGATAAAGCCTGGGGTAATCAGTGCGTCCTGGTAGTGTTCAACCGGGATGCCGGCATCCAGGGTCGGCAGCAGCTCGCTGGCGTGGCCAAGGGCGCTGATGCGGCCATCGTCGACCACCAGCAGGCCGTCCTCGAAGTACTCATGGGAAGCCTCCAGGCCCACCTCGGCCGGGTCGGCGATGCTGTGCAGGATGGCGGCGCGATAGGCTTTGCGGGTAACGGTCATAACACACTCGTCAAATGGCTTGGCTGCGCCGGGAAGGCGGCAGCAACTGGGCAATGGGGCCGGCATTGGCGGCAGCGTCGTGCTGGCCGAAGCAGGCGTTGTAGGTGGCGATGATTTCACCGGCGATGGACACAGCGATCTCGATAGGCAGCTTGCCCTTTACCTCGGGCAGGCCCATCGGGCAGCGCATGCGCGCCAGCACGGCATCGTCGTAACCGCGCTCGCGCAGGCGATGCTCAAACTTGACCCGTTTGGTCTTCGAGCCGATCAGGCCGAACCAGGTGAAGTCATTACGCTTGAGAATGGCGGCGGTCAGTTCCAGGTCGAGCTGATGGTTGTGGGTCATGACGATGCAGTAGCAGCCTGGTGGCAGGTCTGCGACTTCGTCGACCGGTTCTTCACTGACGACCTTGGTCACCCCGTTGGGGATGAGTTCGGGGAATTCCTGTTCGCGCGAGTCGATCCAGCGCACCCGGCAGGGCAGCGCGGCGAGCAAGGGTACCAGAGCACGGCCGACATGGCCCGCGCCGAACACGGCGATGTGCGCTTGCACCGCAGCCATGGGCTCGAACAACAGCACGGTAGCGCCGCCGCAGCACTGGCCCAGGCTGGCCCCGAGGCTGAAGCGCTCCAGGTGTGGGGCGGTGCGCTGTTCTTCGAGCATTTGCCGGGCGATGTGCAGGGCCTTGTATTCCAGGTGGCCACCACCGATGGTGTCGAACAGGCCATTGGCGCTGACGACCATTTTCGAGCCGGCGTTACGCGGGGTGGAGCCGCGTTCTTCGATGATGGTCACCAGTACGCAGGCTTCGCCACGGGACTGGTGGTCGGCGAGGGCGTTGATCCATTGGTGCATGATGCAACCTCTCTATGTTGCGCCGCAGGCTCTGTGGGAGCGGGCGTGCCCGCTCCCACAGGGTTCCTCGCTGTCAGTGGGTGACGGTTTCCAGTTCCGGTTTGGCAGGTTTCGCCGCCGCCACCGCCTTGCGCATCTGCTCACACCCCCACAACACCCGCTCCGGTGTGGCTGGCGCGTCGATGTTCGGCTGCACGCGGTAATCGGCCAGGCTGGCCACGGCATCCTTGATGGCGCACCAGGCAGCAATACCAAGCATGAACGGCGGCTCGCCCACGGCCTTTGAATGGAACACGGTGTCTTCCGGGTTCTTGCGGTTCTCCACCAGCTTCACCCGCAAGTCCAGCGGCATGTCGGCCACCGCCGGGATCTTGTAGCTGGCCGGGCCATTGGTCATCAGCTTGCCCTTGGCGTTCCACACCAGTTCTTCGGTGGTCAGCCAGCCCATGCCCTGGATGAAGCCGCCTTCCACCTGGCCGATGTCGATGGCCGGGTTCAGCGAGTCGCCTACGTCGTGCAGGATGTCGGCGCGCAGCATCTTGTATTCGCCGGTCAGGGTATCGACGATCACTTCCACGCAGGCGGCGCCGAAAGCGAAGTAGTAGAACGGCCGGCCGCGCGCCTGGCTGCGGTCGTAGAAGATCTTCGGCGTGCGGTAGAAACCGGTGCTGGACAGCGACACCTGGGCGAAGTACGCCTGCTGCACCAGTTGCTCGAAGCTGACGATCTGGTCGCGTACACGCACATGGCCATTGCGGAACTCGACGTCCTCCTCGGTCACGTTGTAATGCCGCGCCGCGAACTCTGTCAGGCGCTTCTTCAGTATTTCGGCAGCGTTCTGCGCCGCCTTGCCGTTCAGGTCGGCGCCACTGGAGGCTGCGGTCGGCGAGGTGTTGGGCACCTTGTCGGTGTTGGTGGCGGTGATCTGGATGCGGCTGAAATCTACCTGGAAGATCTGCGCCACCACCTGCGCGACCTTGGTGTTCAAGCCCTGGCCCATCTCGGTGCCACCGTGGTTCAGGTGAATGCTGCCGTCGGTATAGATGTGGATCAGCGCCCCGGCCTGGTTGAGGAAGGTGGCAGTGAACGAGATGCCGAACTTGACCGGCGTCAGCGCCAGGCCCTTCTTCAGTACCGGGCTGTTGGCGTTGAAGCGACGGATCGACTCGCGGCGCTCGGCGTAGTCGCTGCTGGCTTCCAGGTCGGCAGTCATATCATCGAGCATGTTGTGCTCGACGGTCTGGTAGTAGTGGGTAACGTTGCGCTCGGTTTTGCCGTAGTAGTTGGCCTTGCGCACCGCCAGCGGGTCGCGGCCCAGGTGGCGGGCGATGTGGTCCATCACCTGTTCGATGGCAACCATGCCCTGTGGGCCGCCAAAGCCACGGTAGGCGGTGTTGGAGGCCGTGTTGGTCTTGCAGCGGTGACCATGCACGGTGGCATCGCCCAGGTAGTAGGCGTTGTCGGAGTGGAACATGGCGCGGTCGACGATCGAACCGGACAGGTCGGGCGAGTAACCGCAGTTGCCGGCCAGGTCGAAGTTGATGCCGTGCAGGCGACCGTTGTCGTCAAAGCCCACGTCATATTCGACATAGAACGGGTGGCGCTTGCCGGTCATGGTCATGTCTTCGACACGCGGCAGGCGCATCTTGGTGGGCTGGCCGGTCAGGCGGGCCACTACCGCGCACAGGCACGCCGGGCTGGCAGCCTGGGTTTCCTTGCCGCCAAAACCGCCACCCATGCGGCGCATGTCCAGCACCACCTTGTTCATCGGCACGTCGAGCACTTCGGCCACCAGCTTCTGCACTTCGGTGGGGTTCTGCGTGGAGCAGTAGACGATCATGCCGCCATCCTCGGTGGGCATCACCGAGGAAATCTGCGTTTCCAGGTAGAAGTGTTCCTGGCCACCGATGTGCAGGGTGCCCTGAATGCGGTGTGGGGCGCTGGCCAGCGCGGCGGCGGAATCGCCGCGTTGGTGGGTGTGGCTGTCGAGCACGAAGTGCTTCTTGCGCAGTGCATCGACCACGTCCAGCACCGGCTCCAGGTCTTCATATTCTACAATGGCGGCCATGGCTGCGCGGCGCGCGGTTTCCAGGTCGCGGGCTGCGACGGCGAGTACCGGCTGGCCGAAGAACTCGACCTTGTCGATGGCCAGCAGCGGGTCGCCGGCCACCACAGGGCCGATGTCTTTCAGGCCGGGGATGTCTTCGTGGGTGATGGCGATACGCACGCCTTCGAAGGCATAGCACGGCGTTGTGTCGATGCGCAGGATACGCGCATGGGCACGGTCGGCGGTACGCGCATAGACGTGCAACTGGTTGGGGAATTCCAGGCGGTCGTCGATGTACAGCGCCTCCCCGGACACATGCTTGTCGGCGCTGTCGTGCTTGACGCTGCGGCCGACCCCGGTGGTCAGGTCCTGGCTGAACAGCTCGGCCATCTCGGCCTGGCTTTTGGCTACGTGATGGTTAGACATAAGCGGTCACCCGGGTTTCGATGTGCGGCGTTTGTTGTTCGATGAAGTACTTGCGCAGCAGGTTCTGCGCGGTCAGCAGGCGGTATTCCTTGCTGGCGCGGAAGTCGCTGAGCGGGGTGAAGTCCTCGGCCAGGGCCTGGCAGGCGCGCTCGATGGCAGCCTGGTCCCACGGTTTGCCACGCAGCGCCGCTTCGCAGGCGCGGGCGCGTTTGGGGATGGCCGCCATGCCGCCGAAGGCGATGCGCACACCACTGACCACGCCGTCTTCGATGCTCAGGTTGAACGCGCCGCACACGGCGGAGATGTCATCGTCCAGGCGTTTGGACACCTTGTAGGCGCGGAACGCCCAGTCGCAGGTGGCACGCGGCACGATGATCTTCTCGATGAACTCGCTGTCCTGGCGGGCGGTAATGCGGTAGTCGATGAAGTAGTCTTCCAGTGGCATTACCCGCTGACGCTCGCCTTGGCGCAGGACGACCTGCGCATCCAGGGCGATCAGCAGGGGTGGCGAGTCGCCGATCGGCGAGGCGTTGCCGATATTGCCTCCGAGGGTGCCCTGATTGCGGATCTGCAGCGAGGCAAACCGGTGCAGCAAGGCACCGAAGTCTGGGTACTCCTCGTTCAGCGCGCCGTAGCAGTCGGTGAGGGGTGTGGCGGCGCCGATTTCCAGGTGGCTGGCGGTTTTCTCGATGCGCTTGAGCTCGGCCACGTGGCCGACGTAGATCATCACCGGCAGTGTCTTGTGGAACTGGGTCACTTCAAGCGCCAGGTCGGTACCGCCGGCCAGCAGGCGGGCTTCGGGGTGCGAGCTGTAAAGGTCGGCCAGGTCGGCCACCGTCAGCGGCACCAGGCAGCGTTTGTCGCCGCTGTTCAGTTCGCCGGTCTGGGTGGGTGCAATGGCCTTGAGGCGGCTGATGGTTTGCGCCTGCTGGGCATCGAACTGGTCGCGGCAGGGCTGGCGGCAGCTCTGCTCGGCAGCGTCGAGAATCGGCCGATAGCCGGTGCAGCGGCACAGGTTGCCAGCCAGGGCTTCCTGGGCCTGATGCAGGTCGGGGCCGCTGCTGTTCTTTTGCAGGGCGAACAGCGACATCACGAAACCGGGGGTGCAGAAGCCGCATTGCGAACCATGGCAATCGGCCATGGCTTGCTGCACGCTGTGCAGTTGGCCCTGATGCTTGAGGCCTTCAACGCTGATCAATTGCTTGCCGTGCAGCGACGAGACAAACGTCAGGCACGAGTTGAGGCTGCGATACCGAAGGCTGTCGTTGCCCTGGTCGTCCTGGGTCAGTTCGCCGACCACCACGGTGCAGGCGCCGCAGTCACCACTGGCGCAGCCCTCCTTGGTGCCGGGTTTGCCCAAGTGCTCGCGCAGGTACTGCAGCACCGTCATGTTCGGGTCCAGGGCGTGCTCGCTGCGCAACTCCTGGTTGACGAGAAACTGGATCACGGGGATGGCCTCGCAATGGTTTTATTGTTGTTGGGCGGACTCTAAGCAAGACCTGTCTAGCAGGTCAATATTTTTCTGACTCAAAGGTCAAGAAATTGCGTATGTCTACGCCCGGCCGAACACATTGCCTATGAAACAAGCATAGATCGCGCCGGGCGCGCGGCTGTCTGGCAGGTCAAATAAACCGCCTGCCCCCTCTGCGCGATTACCGCCCAAGTACGCTACAATCCGCCTCTTGTGCCCAGTTCAATGATTTTGAAGGAAAACCATGACGTTCAAGGCCCCGGACAGCCTCTCCGAGCAGATTGCCGATTACTTGGCCGAACGCATCATCCGCGGCGAGCTGGCGCCAGGCGAGCGTATCCAGGAGCAGAAGGTTACCCAGGCGCTCAACGTCAGCCGTGGCTCGGTGCGTGAAGCACTGCTGATCCTCGAGCGCCGCCACCTGGTGGCGATTTTGCCGCGCCGAGGTGCCCATGTAACCAAGCTGGACGAGCGCAGCGTGCGCAGCCTGTGTTCGTTGATGGGCGAGTTCTACATACTGCTGGGCAACGCGGTTGCGCAAAAATGGCGCACCGAAGCCGACCTGCGCCCGTTTCTGGAGATCCAGCAGCGCCTGCAGCGTGCCCATGACCAGCTCGACATCAAGGCCTTCGTCGCCGACAGCTTTGCGGTCATGCGTGCGGCTTATCCATTCGCCGACAACCCGTTCCTGCAGGAAACCGTGGAAAACCTCCAGCCAGCCATGAGCCGTGCCTACTACCTGTCGCTGGACCAGCGCCAGGCCAACATGATCGACTACCTCGACTTGTTCGCCCGCCTGCTCGAAGCCGTGGTCGCCCGCGACCTGCCGCGCATTCGCGAGGTGCTCACCGCCTACGGCCAGCGCAGCTGCGAACTGGTGCTGGCGGCGCTGGCCCGAGGCTGACCGATGCGCCTGAAGTGCATTCGCCTGGCCGGGTTCAAGTCGTTCGTCGACCCGACCACGGTCAACTTCCCCAGCAACATGGCGGCTGTCGTCGGCCCCAACGGCTGCGGCAAGTCCAACATCATCGACGCAGTGCGCTGGGTGATGGGCGAGAGTTCGGCGAAGAACCTGCGTGGCGAGTCGATGACCGACGTCATCTTCAACGGCTCCAGTGGCCGCAAACCGGTCAGCCAGGCCAGCATCGAACTGGTGTTCGACAACAGCGAAACCACCCTGGTCGGCGAGTACGCCGCCTACGCCGAGATTTCGATCCGCCGCAAGGTCACCCGCGACGGGCAGAACAGCTATTACCTCAACGGCACCAAGTGCCGCCGGCGCGACATTACCGATATCTTCCTGGGTACTGGCCTGGGGCCGCGCAGCTACTCGATCATCGAGCAGGGCATGATCTCCAAGCTGATCGAGGCCAAGCCCGAGGAGCTGCGCAACTTCATCGAGGAAGCCGCCGGCATTTCCAAGTACAAGGAACGCCGCCGCGAAACCGAAAACCGCATCCGCCGCACCCAGGAAAACCTGGCCCGGCTGACCGACCTGCGCGAAGAGCTGGAACGCCAGCTGGAACGCCTGCACCGCCAGGCCCAGGCAGCTGAGAAGTACCGTGAGTACAAGGCCCAGGAGCGCCAGATGAAGGCGCGTCTGTCGGCCTTGCGCTGGCGCGACCTGGATGAGCGAGTGCGTCAGCGTGAGTCGGTGATCGGCGACCAGGACGTGTCCCATGAGGCGCTGGTGGCCGAGCAGCGCAACGCCGATGCCAGCATCGAGCGCCTGCGCGACGGTCATCACGAATTGTCCGAGTGCTTCAACCTGGTGCAGGGCCGCTTCTATTCGGTGGCCGGTGATATCGCCCGGGTCGAGCAGAGTATCCAGCACGGCCAGCAGCGCCTGCGCCAGTTGCAGGACGACTTCAAGGAAGCCGAGCGCACGCGCCTGGAGACTGAGTCGCACCTGGGCCATGACCGCACTTTGCTGGCCACCTTGAGCGAAGAGCTGGCCATGCTGGAGCCCGAGCAGGAAATGACCCTTGCCTCTGCCGAAGAGGCTGCTGCCGCTCTTGAAGAGGCCGAGCTGGGCATGCACGGTTGGCAGGAGCAGTGGGACAGCTTCAACAGCCGCTCCGCCGAGCCGCGCCGCCAGGCCGAGGTGCAGCAGGCGCGCCTGCAGCAGCTGGAAGCCAGCCTGGAGCGTCTGGCCGAACGCCAGCGCAAGCTGGGCGAGGAGCGTGAGCAACTGGGTAGCGACCCGCAGGATGCCGCCATGCTTGAACTGGCTGAGCAGTTGGCCAGCAGCGAAATACTGCTGGAAGAACTGCAACTGTCGGAAGAGCAGGTGGTCGAGCGACTGGAAGGCGGGCGCGAGCAGTTGCAACAGGCCACCCAGGCACAACAACAGGCGCAGGGTGACCTGCAGCGCCTGGGCGGCCGGTTGGCTTCGCTGGAGGCTTTGCAGCAGGCCGCGCTGGAGCCGGGTGCAGGTGCTGCTGACTGGCTGCAAAGCCAAAGCCTGGCGCAGCAGCCGCGCCTTGCAGAAGGCCTGCGGGTGGAGCCTGGTTGGGAGCTGGCTGTGGAAACGGTGCTTGGCGCCGATCTGCAAGCCGTACTGGTGGACGACTTCGGCAAGCTCGATTTTGCTGGCCTGGAGCAGGGCGAGTTGCGCTTGCTTCTGGCCAGCGCCGACAACGCATCCTTGCCCGGCAGCCTGCTGGAAAAAGTTGAAGGCCCTATCGACCTGGCGCCGTGGCTTGGCCAGGTCAAACCGGTAGAAAACCTGGCCGAGGCGCTGGCCCGGCGCGCAGCCCTTGCTGAAGGGCAAAGCCTGGTCAGTCGTGATGGCTATTGGGTTGGCCGGCATTTCCTGCGGGTTCGTCGTGGTGGTGAGGCCGAAGGCGGGGTTTTGGCACGCGGTCAGGAAATCGAACGGTTAGGTCAGGAGCAGCTGGAGCAGGAGGCGGCGCTGGAGCACCTGGAACAGCAACTGCAAACCCTGCGCGAGCAGCAGCTGGGCCTGGAAGAGCAGCGCGAACAGCTGCGCCGCCGCAGCCAGGAAGAAAACCGCCTGCATGGCGAACTCAATGCCAGCCTGTCGGCCAGCCGTGCCCGCGCCGAGCAGGTCGAATTGCGCCGCCGGCGCCTGCAGGAAGAATTGGCTGAGCTGGAAGAGCAGCGTGCCCTGGAGCATGAGCAGCTGGGCGAATCACGCCTGCTGCTGCAAGAAGCCCTGGAGCTGATGGCCCAGGACACCGAGCAACGTGAACAGTTGATGGCGCGCCGCGACACGCTGCGTGAAGGCCTCGATCGGGTGCGCCAGGAAGCCCGTCAGCACAAGGACCACGCCCACCAGCTGGCCGTGCGCCTGGGGTCGCTGCGCGCCCAGCACGATTCCACTCGTCAGGCTCTGGAACGCCTGGAGCAGCAGGCCGCGCGCCTGACCGAGCGCCAGGAACAACTGAGCCTGAACCTGGAGGAGGGTGAGGCCCCGCAGGAAGAGCTGCGCCTGAAGCTGGAGGAGCTGCTGGAGCGGCGCATGAGCGTCGACGAGGAAATGCGCAAGGCCCGCCTGCACATGGACGAAGCCGACCGCGAACTGCGCGATGCCGAAAAACGCCGCACCCAGGCCGAGCAGCAAGCGCTGGTGTTGCGCGGCCAACTGGAACAGTTGCGCCTAGAATGCCAAGGTTTGGATGTGCGGCGCAAAACCTTGCAGGAGCAGCTGCTGGCCGATGGCTATGACCTGCAAGGTGTGCTCGCCACCCTTGAGGCCGACGCCAGCGAGCAGGGTACCGAGCAGGAGCTGGAGCAGCTTGAAGCACGCATCCAGCGCTTGGGTGCGATCAACCTGGCGGCCATCGAAGAATACGAGCAGCAGTCCGAGCGCAAGCGCTACCTGGACGCGCAAGACGCCGACCTGGTCGAAGCCCTGGAGACCCTGGAAAACGTCATCCGCAAGATCGACAAGGAAACCCGCAACCGCTTCAAGGATACCTTTGATCAGATAAATGCCGGATTACAGGCACTTTTCCCAAAAGTTTTTGGGGGCGGCAGCGCTTATCTGGAACTGACGGGCGAAGATCTACTCGATACAGGGGTGACGATCATGGCACGGCCACCGGGTAAGAAGAACAGCACCATCCATCTGCTGTCCGGCGGCGAGAAGGCACTGACCGCTTTGGCGCTGGTGTTTGCCATTTTCAAGTTGAACCCCGCACCGTTCTGCATGCTCGACGAAGTCGACGCGCCGCTGGACGATGCCAACGTCGGGCGCTACGCCCGTCTGGTCAAGGAAATGAGTGAAAGCGTGCAGTTCATCTACATCACCCATAACAAGATTGCCATGGAGATGGCGGATCAATTGATGGGGGTAACCATGCATGAACCCGGGTGTTCACGCCTTGTTGCAGTTGATGTGGAGGCAGCCATGGCCATGGTCGATGCGTGATGCGCGACGATGGGGGCACATTCTGTAGCGAAATGCCCCCGCCATGTGCGACAGACGGTGTAAAGTTGTCTTTGGTCGTGCTAGCTTAATGTCACTCGTTTTTTGCGTGGGTAAAACGCCTGTCAGAACATAGAGTTGGCGCCACGTGTTAAAGGGCTTTGAACCCTTTGTTTTCAAGCATATTTTTATAGAGGCACGGGATTACATGGAAATCGGTCTGCGCGAGTGGCTGATCGTCATCGGCATCATTGTCATTGCCGGGATTCTTTTCGACGGCTGGCGCCGCATGCGCGGCGGCAAAGGCAAATTGAAATTCCGTCTGGATCGCAGTTATTCCAACTTGCCGGACGAAGACGGCGGCAGTGCCGAAGTGCTCGGCCCGTCGCGGGTGCTGGATACCCACAAGGAGCCTGAGCTGGACGAAAGCGACCTGCCGTCGCTCAGCGCTTCTGCGCGTGATCGTGAGCGCGAGCCCAAGCCGGTCAGGGCCGGCAAGCGCGGCAAGCGTGCGGCCGCCGACGTCCAGCAGGGCGACCTGAACCTCAGCGCCGAGCCGCGTGAGCCGGACCTGTTTGCCGAAAGCGACGACGACTTCGCCGCCGACAACACCCGCAATAGCGGTGCGGCCCCTGCCAGCAGCAGCGTGAAGGAGCTGCCGCCGGCCGAGGAAGTGCTGGTTATCAGCGTGATCTCCCGCGACGAGGGCGGCTTCAAGGGCCCGGCACTGCTGCAGAACATTCTGGAAAGCGGCTTGCGCTTCGGCGAAATGGACATCTTCCACCGCCACGAGAGCATGGCCGGCCACGGCGAAGTGCTGTTCTCCATGGCCAACGCGGTCAAGCCTGGCGTGTTCGACCTGGACGACATCGACCACTTCAGCACCCGTGCCGTCAGCTTCTTCCTCGGCTTGCCGGGCCCGCGCCATCCGAAGCAAGCCTTCGACGTGATGGTGGCTGCGGCACGCAAGCTGGCCCACGAACTGAACGGTGAGCTCAAGGACGACCAGCGCAGCGTGCTGACCGCCCAGACGATCGAGCACTACCGCCAGCGTATCGTCGAGTTCGAGCGCCGCGCGCTGACCCAGAAGCGCTGATGTGCCCAAGTGGGCAGACCTCTGTCCACCCTGTTTCAAGCGCAAGAGCAGCCAAGGGCTGCTCTTTTGCTATGCAAGAGAACCTGAAAATGACCGCCGAAACCCGTATCCACGAACTGCGTGCCGAGCTCGACCAGCACAACTACCGCTACTACGTGCTCGATGAGCCCAGCGTGCCGGATGCCGAATACGACCGCCTGTTCAACGAGCTGAAGGCGCTTGAAGCCGAGCACCCGCACCTTGTCACACCCGACTCGCCCACCCAGCGTGTCGGCGGCGCTGCCCTGGCCGCCTTTAGCCAGGTGCGCCATGAAGTCCCGATGCTCAGCCTGGGTAACGCTTTCGAGGAAACCGACCTGCGTGAGTTCGGTCGCCGCGTTGTAGAAGGCCTCGATCAGCCCGGCGCGGTCGACTACAGCTGTGAACCCAAGCTCGACGGCCTGGCCGTGAGCCTGCTGTACCGCGATGGCCAGCTGGTGCAGGGCGCTACCCGTGGCGATGGCACCACCGGCGAAGACATCAGCGCCAACGTGCGCACGGTGCGCAACATCCCGCTCAAGCTACAGGGTGAGGGCTGGCCGGCGGTGCTGGAGGTGCGCGGCGAGGTGTACATGAGCAAGGCCGGTTTCGACCGGCTCAATGCAGCCCAGGCCGAAGCCGGTGGCAAGACGTTCGCCAACCCACGCAACGCCGCCGCCGGTAGCCTGCGCCAGCTGGATTCGAAAATCACCGCCAGCCGCCCGCTGGAGTTCTGCTGCTATGGCGTTGGTCAGGTGTCTGAAAGCATCGGCGACAGCCATATAGGCATCCTTGAACAGCTCAAAGCCTGGGGGATGCCGATCAGTCGCGAGCTCAAGCATGCGGCAGGCATCGAAGAATGCCTGGCCTACTACCGCGACATCGGCGAGCGACGTAACAGCCTGCCGTATGAAATCGATGGTGTCGTGTTCAAGGTCAACAGCCTGGCCGCCCAGCGCGAGTTGGGCTTCCGTGCGCGTGAGCCACGCTGGGCGATTGCCCACAAGTTCCCGGCCATGGAAGAGCTGACCGAGGTGCTGGACGTCGAATTCCAGGTTGGCCGCACGGGGGCGGTAACGCCTGTAGCGCGCCTGAAGCCGGTCAAGGTTGCGGGTGTGACCGTGTCCAATGCCACCTTGCACAACATGGACGAAATCGCCCGCCTGGGCCTGCGCATCGGTGACACGGTAATCATCCGCCGTGCCGGTGACGTTATCCCGCAGGTGATGCAGGTGGTGCTGGAGCGTCGCCCGGAAGATGCCCGCCCGGTCGAGGTGCCGAGCGCGTGCCCGGTGTGTGGCTCGCAGGTCGAGCGTACTCAATTGGTCAAACGCAGCAAGGGCAAGGAAACCACCAGCGAAGGCGCGGTGTACCGCTGCGTTGGCCGCCTGGCCTGTGGCGCCCAGCTCAAGCAGGCGATCATTCACTACGTGTCGCGCCGTGCCATGGACATCGATGGGCTTGGTGAGAAGAGTGTCGAGCAACTGGTGGACGAAGGCCTGATCGGCTCGCCGGCAGACTTGTACAAGCTGGAATTTGACCAGATCGTTGGCCTGGAAGGTTTCGCCGAAGTGTCCAGCAAGAAGCTGCTGGATGCCATCGAGGCCAGTAAACGCCCGGCCTTGGCGCGCTTCATCTACGCTTTGGGCATTCCGGATGTAGGCGAAGAGACTGCCAAGGTGCTGGCCCGCTCGCTGGGCAGCCTGGCGCGCGTGCAGCAGGCATTGCCGCAGGTGCTCACCTACCTGCCGGACATCGGCCTGGAGGTTGCCCACGAGATCCACAACTTCTTTGAAGACGAGCACAACCGCAAGGTCATCAAGCAACTGCTCGATAGCGGCATGCAACTGCAGGACGAGGGCGAACTGGCTGCCGAATTCGCCGCCAGCACCACCCTCGCCGGCATGATTGCCAAGCTCGATATTGCCTCGGTCGGCCCGACCGGGGCCGAGAAGCTGGTGGCCAAGCTCGACACCCTGGAAAAGATCATCGCCGCCGACGGCATCGACCTGCGCCAGGCCCTTGCGGCCAAGCAGGCGGATGCCGTGCGTGAGTTCTTCAAGGATGAAGCGAACCAGAAGCTGGCGCGGGACATCGAAGCGCAGTTGCTGGCGTTCGGCATGCACTGGACCAGCGAGAAGAAGGTGGCCGAAGGTTTGCCGCTGGTAGGTCAGACCTGGGTGCTCACCGGTACCCTGGAGCGCATGAGCCGCGACATCGCCAAGGACAAGCTGGAAAGCCTGGGGGCCAAGGTGGCGGGTTCGGTGTCTGGCAAGACCCACTGCGTGGTGGCCGGGCCAGGGGCGGGGTCCAAGCTGGCCAAGGCTGCCGAGCTGGGGGTGAAGGTGCTGGACGAAGATGCCTTTGTCACCTTCCTGGCCGGGCAGGGGGGCACGGTTTAAAGGCCGGCGTGCGTTTCTTGTGGGGGCGGGTTTACCCGCGAAAAGGAGGGGGCTGCCACGTCAGCCCTGACAAGTCATTGAGAAATGATGACTTTTTCTCCCGCTAGAGGTTGTATCTGCCCCCAAGACCGGTACAATGGCGCCACTCGCTGCTCAGCGAGGCATGTAGTGGTGGCCCCATCGGTCCCCCCGCATTGATTACCCGTTAACCTGGTCAGGCCCGGAAGGGAGCAGCCATAGCGGGAACATCGAGTGCCGGGGTGTGGCTGGTGGGGCCGCCTCCATTTCCGGGGTCGGAAAACCTCAAACTGCGGCGAACGCCTTCTTACTTTCCTGCTTGTCGTTCAGTGCCCCTGCCGCAGAGAGCTTCATCAGCCTTTGGAATTTCGGGCATGCCAAATGATCTTCTTCCGGACATTGCGCTGCGTGCCGCAAGCCCTTGCTCATCGCCTGTAACCGCTTGATCCGCGCATCCAGCTCGTCCGCCTTGGCCATCAGCATCTGCCGGTTCACCTGCAAGTCCACCAGCATCGCCCCCACTTCATCCAGCGAAAACCCCGCAGCCTGCCCCAGGGCGATCAGCGCCAGCCGGTCCGCCACATCGGCTGCAAACTGCCGCCGTTGGCCGTGCCCGGCGAGTGACTTGAGCAAACCTTTCTTCTCGTAGTAACGCAGTGTCGAGGCGGGTACGCCTGTGCGTTTGGCGACGTCGGCAATGTCCATTTAGGGCCCTTGACTTGAAGTTGACTTCAACTTCTATGCTGCGCGTCATGGTGATGACCGTCAATCTTCGAGGGCTTGTTCTATGACGATTACTGCGATGTTTTCAGCTGCATTGCCGATTGGCATGGGTGCCACGGTGGTGATGGACGTGTGGGGGCTGCTGCTGCGGCGCTTGGGTGTTGCCACGCTTGATTTCGCCATGATTGGGCGTTGGGCGGGGCATTTGCTTAACGGTCGTGTACTGCATCAGGCGATTGCCAAAGCCGAACCCGTGCGATATGAGTTGGCGTGGGGGTGGGTGATTCATTACGCCATCGGTGTGCTGTTCGCAATGCTGCTGGTTGTGATCGTAGGGGAGGGCTGGTTGCTGTCGCCTACTTTGTTACCTGCAGCAGTTGTTGGCGTGGGTACGGTCGTGGCACCGTTGTGTTTAATGCAGCCGGCGATGGGGGCGGGGTTCTTTGCGTCCAGGACGCCGAAGCCTGTGCGAAACTGTCTTAAGAGCCTGGCCACGCATCTTGTGTTTGGCGTGGGGATGTTCTTGAGTGCGGGATTGCTGGCATCGGGCTGGCTTATCAAGTGACGGCGAATGCGCTTGGGTTAGTCGCTGACTATGTTCCACCCGTGGCAAGAGCGGTATCGCTGTCTTCCAATAGCGGTTGTAGTCAGATTGCCTGCTTGCTTGCTGACGCAGATCAGGGGTGAGCTACAGTCATGGGGGCCGGATTGTCTATCCCCCCATACCGCTGCATTATTCGCTCGACCTCCCCCGATTGCTTCAGTCGCACCAGCGCCCGCAGCACTCCCTGGGTCGGTATCGCCGGGTCATTGCGCACCATGCACCCCAGGTCCTGTTCCTCCAGCACTGCCAAGCCCTGCAGTTGCTGTTCTGCCGGCAAGCCCTGGTTGAACCACTGCAAAGACAGTTGATTGCTCACTGCATGCCGGTACCGACCCGCATGCAGTTTCTGCAGCACCAGCAACTGGCTGCGGCTGTCTTCACGGCGCAACTGGCCCTGATCCAGCAGCGGCTGCAGGGTCGAGTAGGTGTAACCCAGTACCGTGCCGATAGCCTGGGGTGGCAGTTGCTCCGGGGGCATTGGGGTGCTGTCGCCGACACGACCCACCAACACGTCACGCTGGCGTATCAGCGGGATACTCCAGACAAAATCCCCGGGGCGGTCATTGAACCACTGGGTGCTGACATAGCAGCGCACATCGATATCGCCGTTGTTCATGGCCTCCTGCAGGCGAAGGCGGGCCATAACGTGATACTGGGGGCGTACGCCCACTTCCTTGGCCAGCGCTTGTATCAGGTCATACACCAGGCCTTCCACCGGCTGGTCGCCTTCTATGCGTACTAGCGGCATGCTCCAGCTCTCTGCAACGGAGAAGCGCAGCACGGGCTGTTCAGCCAGGCTGTGCATGGGCCAGAGCAGTAGCAGGGCCAGCAAACTTCGCAAAGGCGTATCCTCCCTGAACAACGCGCCTGCCTCAAAGCTTAGACGACTCGCGCAGGGTGCAATTTTGCCCCCGCTCCGCTAGCATTAGCGCTCTTCCGCTCTATCAGGCTACGATGGTTTTTCGATGAGTTATCAGGTTCTTGCACGTAAATGGCGTCCGCGCTCGTTCCGCGAAATGGTCGGCCAGGCCCATGTGCTCAAGGCCTTGATCAATGCCTTGGACAACCAGCGCCTGCACCACGCCTACCTGTTCACCGGTACCCGCGGCGTGGGCAAGACGACCATCGCCCGTATCATCGCCAAGTGCCTTAACTGCGAAACCGGCATCACCTCCACGCCGTGCGGCACCTGTTCGGTGTGCCGGGAGATCGACGAAGGCCGTTTCGTCGACCTGATCGAAATCGACGCCGCCAGCCGTACCAAGGTCGAGGACACCCGCGAACTGCTCGACAACGTGCAGTACGCCCCGAGCCGTGGGCGCTTCAAGGTCTACCTGATCGACGAAGTGCACATGCTCTCGACGCACTCGTTCAACGCCTTGCTCAAGACGCTGGAAGAGCCGCCGCCCTACGTCAAGTTCATCCTCGCCACCACCGACCCGCAGAAACTGCCGGCCACCATCCTGTCGCGCTGCCTGCAGTTCTCGCTGAAAAACATGAGCCCGGAGCGGGTAGTGGAGCACCTCAGCCACGTACTGGCTGCCGAAAACGTGCCGTTCGAACCGGATGCCCTGTGGCTGCTTGGCCGCGCGGCCGATGGTTCGATGCGTGACGCCATGAGCCTGACCGACCAGGCCATCGCCTTTGGCGAAGGCAAAGTGCTGGCCGCTGATGTGCGGGCGATGCTTGGCAGCCTGGATCATGGTCAGGTCTATGGCGTGCTGCAGGCCTTGCTGGAAGGCGATGCCCGGGCGTTGCTGGAGGCCGTGCGCAACCTGGCCGAGCAAGGGCCGGACTGGGCTGGCGTGTTGGCCGAGATGCTCAATGTGCTGCACCGCGTGGCCATTGCCCAGGCGCTGCCCGAAGCCGTGGACAACGGCCAGGGCGATCGCGAGCGGGTACTGGCGCTGGCCTCGGCGCTGCCGGCCGAAGACGTGCAGTTCTATTACCAGATGGGCCTGATTGGCCGCCGAGACCTGCCGTTGGCCCCGGACCCGCGTGGCGGCTTCGAAATGGTGCTGCTACGCATGCTGGCGTTCCGCCCGGCCGATACCGATGAAGCGCCGAAACCGGTGCTAAAGCCAGCGGGGATCAGCCAGGCCACAGCTGATCCTGCAACGCCGGTGGCAGCGCCAGCGGTAGCCGTGGCGCCGCCTGTCACGGTTGCGGCAGACCCTGTTGTGCCGGCTGTGGCGCCGCAGGCCCAGGAACCTGCGACGGTCGAGGCTGCACCCCAGCCTGTGGTCGAGCCCGTTGTGGTAGCCGAACCTGTTCCGGTCGCAGAGCCCGAGCCCGAACCTGAGCCTCAAACCGAAGCTGAGGCAGAGGAGGTGCTCGACCTACCGTGGGAGGCGCCAGCAACGGCCGTCGCGCCGGTCGTGGCTGAGCCTGCTGCAGCACCTGTTACCCTGGTGGCGCCCCAACAGGCCGCGCCGGCCCATGACCTTGAGCCGCCTTTCGATCCGTCCGCCTACGCTTCAGTAGGCATGGACCGCGACGATGAGCCGCCGCTGGACGAAGATTATTACGGTGGCGAAAGCGACCCGGTCGGCTTCAGCTACCTGGACGAGCTGGCTGAGCACATCCAGGAAGAGACACCCAAGCCATTGGCCGAACCGCTGCCTGCGGCCAAACCGGCCACTGGCCTTGCCCTGCAATGGCTGGAATTATTCCCGCAGTTGCCTGTGTCCGGGATGACAGGCAACATCGCGGCAAACTGTACGCTGATTGCTGCCGATGGCGACGATTGGCTGTTGCACCTGGACCCTGGCCAAGGTGCGTTGTTCAACGCCACCCAGCAGCGGCGCCTGAACGAAGCGCTCAACCAGCACCTGGGGCGCACGCTGAACCTGCGCATCGAGTTGATCCTGCCCGAGCAGGAAACCCCGGCTCAGGCCGCCGCGCGCAAGCGCGCCGAGCGCCAGCAGGACGCGGTCACCTCGATCGAGCAGGATCCGTTGATCCAGCAGATGATCAAGTTGTTCGGTGCCAAGGTGCGGCAGGATACTATTGAGCCTGTAGAGGCCCTGGCCAATCAGGGCCAGTAACGGATAACCATGCGGCCGGCCCTGCGCCGGGCCGCATCACATGACCCAATCGAGGTATACCCCCATGATGAAAGGTGGCATGGCCGGCCTGATGAAGCAGGCCCAGCAGATGCAGGAAAAGATGCAGAAGATGCAGGAAGAGCTGGCCAACGCTGAAGTCACCGGCCAGTCCGGCGGTGGTCTGGTGAGCGTGGTGATGACCGGTCGTCACGACGTCAAGCGTGTCAGCATCGACCAGAGCCTGATGTCGACCGACGAGGACGACAAGGAAGTGCTGGAAGACCTGATCGCCGCCGCGCTGAACGATGCGGTGCGCAAGGTTGAGCAGAGCAGCCAGGAAAAGATGGGCGGCATGACGGCTGGCATGCAACTGCCGCCGGGCTTCAAGATGCCGTTCTAAGGGCATTGCCATACCGAAAACCGCCGCTGAATCCAGCGGCGGTTTTTTTTGCAAAGATTTCACCCACGGCGCGGTCTACTGATTTGACGCCACTGCCCTCGCTGGGTATAAACCGCCTCTTATTGAATTGTCAGGCCTTTCTCATGAGCTTCAGCCCCCTCATCCGCCAACTGATCGACGGCCTGCGTATTCTGCCCGGTGTCGGCCAGAAAACCGCCCAGCGCATGGCCCTGCAACTGCTCGAGCGCGACCGCAGTGGCGGGCTGCGCCTGGCTCAAGCGTTGACCCAGGCCATGGAAGGTGTAGGCCATTGCCGTCAGTGCCGTACCCTGACCGAGCAGGAGCTGTGCCCGCAATGCGCCGACATACGCCGTGATGACACCCAGCTGTGCGTGGTCGAGGGGCCGACCGATGTGTATGCAGTGGAGCAGACCGGCTACCGTGGTCGTTACTTCGTGCTCAAGGGCCACCTGTCGCCGCTGGATGGCCTGGGGCCGGAGGCGATTGGCATTCCGCAACTGATGGCGCGTATCGAGGAGCAGGGCACCTTTACCGAGGTGATCCTGGCGACCAACCCGACGGTGGAGGGGGAGGCGACAGCGCATTACATTGCGCAGTTGTTGAGCGAGAAGGGGTTGGTGGCTTCGCGGATTGCCCATGGGGTGCCGCTGGGCGGAGAGCTGGAGCTGGTGGATGGCGGGACCTTGGCCCATGCATTCGCAGGGCGGCGGCCGATTTCGCTCTGATTTGGAAATGCAGGGGGCTGCGAAGCAGCCCCAAAAACCGACTCAGTATTCGCTGAGGGAAAACTCGGTCAGGCAGAAGGTAGGCACACCCGCCGCCTGCAGCCGGCGTGACCCGTCCAGCTCTGGCAGGTCAATGATTGCCGCCGCCTCGAACACCTGCGCCCCGGTACGACGTACCAGGTTGGCCGCCGCCAGCAAGGTACCGCCCGTGGCGATCAAGTCATCGAAGATCAGCACCGAATCACCTTCGCACAGGCTGTCGGCGTGCACTTCCAGGAAGGCCTCGCCGTACTCGGTCTGGTAGCCCTCGCTCAGCACGTCAGCCGGCAGTTTGCCTTGCTTGCGGAACAGGATCAGCGGCTTGTTCAGCTGGTGGGCGATGATCGAACCAATCAGAAAGCCCCGCGCATCCATGGCACCAATGTGGCTGAACTCGGCCTCGACATAGCGCTCGATGAACTGGTCGGCCACATAGCGCAGCCCGCGCGGCGACTGGAACAGCGGGGTAATGTCGCGGAAGATCACGCCTGGCTTGGGGAAGTCCACTACCGGGCGGATGAGGGCTTTGAGGTCGAAGGTGTCGCTGTGCATTGTTGCGGGTATCCTGGGAAAACGAATGCCCAAGTATACCCGCTAAACGCTGACCTCAGGCCTCGATTGCACCGCCGGCCAGCGCACACAGCTGGATTGGGTCGAGAATGTGCACTTCCTTGCCTTCGGCGCGGATCAGGCCATTCTGCTGGAACCGGGTGAACACCCGCGAAACGGTTTCCACCGCCAGTCCCAGATAATTACCGATTTCGTTGCGCGACATGCTCAGGCGGAACTGGTTGGCCGAATAGCCGCGGGCGCGGAAGCGCGCCGACAGGTTGACCAGGAAGGTGGCAATGCGCTCGTCAGCGGTTTTTTTCGACAGCAGCAGCATCATTTGCTGGTCGTCGCGGATTTCACGGCTCATGACCCGCATCAGCTGGCGGCGTAGCTGCGGCAGCTGTACCGACAGCTCGTCGAGGCGCTCGAAGGGAATCTCGCACACGGAAGTGGTTTCCTGAGCCTGCGCCGATACCGGGTAGGCCTCGGTGTCCATGCCCGACAGCCCGACCAGCTCGCTGGGCAGGTGGAAGCCGGTAATCTGCTCTTCGCCGCTGTCGCTGAGGCTGAAAGTTTTCAGGGCGCCGGAACGTACCGCGTAGACCGAGCCGAAATTGTCACCCTGGCGGAACAGAAACTCGCCTTTTTTCAGCGGACGGCCGCGTTTGACGATTTCATCCAGTGCATCCATGTCTTCCAGGTTCAGCGAAAGAGGCAGGCACAGGGGGGCCAGGCTGCAGTCCTTGCAGTGGGCCTGGTTGTGTGGGCGCAGTTTGACTGGCTCGGACATTTGAATCGATCCTTGTGGGAAAGCACACATAAGTCGTAAGGGTAACCTACGACGCAGGGTGTAGGCCAGTGTGCGCGTTTTTGGTGCGCACTGGCGAAACCCCGGCAGGTGCCCTGCCGGGAGTCTTTGTGCGCCCATAGTGTGCCCGGCAAGGAAACTTGTCCATGCGGTTGAACGCCTCGGTTTTCAGATCACCCGCGAGAAGCGCTGGCGGTTTTGCATGGCCAGGTAGGCGTCGAACACCATGCACACCGAGCGTGCCAGCAAGCGGCCCGCCGGCAAGATGCGGATGCCTTTGTCGTCCAGGCTGATCAGGCCGTCGCGCTGCAAGGTCAGCAGCTCGGGCCAGAGGTCATTGAAGTAACCGCGAAAATCAAGGGTGAAGGCCTGCTCGATCGGCTCGAAATCCAGCTCGAAATGGCAAATCAGTTGCTGGATCACCGCACGCCGCACTCGGTCGTCGTGGTTGCACAGCAGGCCGCGCTGGGTGGCCAGCTGTGCGTTGGACAGGCTGTCCTGGTAGGTGTTGAGGTCGCTGCTGTTCTGGCAGTACAGGTCGCCGATCTGGCTGATGGCCGACACGCCCAGGCCAATCAGGTCGCAATGCCCGTGGGTGGTGTAGCCCTGGAAGTTGCGCTGCAGGGTGCCTTCTTCCTGGGCAATGGCCAGCTCGTCGTCGGGCAGGGCGAAGTGGTCCATGCCGATGTAGCGGTAACCGGCGGCGGTCAGTTGGTCGATGGTGGCGTGCAGCATCTCCAGCTTGGCCGCCGCGCTGGGCAGGTCGTTGTTGTCGATACGCCGCTGCGGCATGAAGCGCTCGGGCAGGTGGGCGTAGTTGAACACCGACAGCCGGTCGGGCTGCAAGCGGATCACCTCTTCGACGGTGCGGGCAAAGCCTTCCGGGGTTTGCTTGGGCAGGCCGTAGATCAGGTCGAGGTTGATCGAGCGGAACTGCAACGTGCGTGCAGCTTCGATCAAGGTACGGGTTTGCTCAAGGCTTTGCAGGCGGTTGACCGCACGCTGCACGGCCGGATCAAGGTCCTGCACGCCCAGGCTGACGCGGTTGAAACCCAGCTCGCGCAGCAGGCCCATGGTCGACCAGTCGGCTTCGCGGGGGTCGATTTCGATGCCATAGTCGCCAGAATCGTCGTCCAGCAGGTGGAAGTGCTGGCGCAGGGTGGCCATCAGCTGGCGCAGTTCCACATGGCTGAGAAAGGTCGGCGTGCCGCCGCCAAAATGCAGCTGTTCAACACGTTGTTTAGGGGCCAGGTGGCAGGCGATCAGCTGGATTTCCTGCTCCAGGCGCTGCAAATAGGGCGCAGCGCGGGCGCGGTCCTTGGTGATGACCTTGTTGCAAGCGCAGTAGTAGCAGATGTTGGCGCAGAACGGCACATGCACGTACAGCGACAGCGGGCGCACGGCTCGACGGCTCTCGCGCAGGGCATGGAGCAGGTCGAACGAGCCCACCTCGCTGTGCAGTTGCACGGCGGTCGGGTAAGAGGTGTAGCGTGGTCCGGCCAGATCGTAGCGGCGGATCAGGTCGGTATCCCAACGTAGGTCGTCGAGCATGAGGGCGGTCCCCGGAAAGAGCAGCAGTGCACCGGAGTCTATGGCCGTCTGTAGGAAACTGTGTTGATTTGTATCAAGGGCATTGGGGCGTCAAAGCAGCTCCATCAATGCCCCATCAGCCAATGCTGGTGCGGCCCGGGCAGGGTCCACACCCCAAACAGCATCACCAACACCCCGCCAGCCATCCGCACACTGCGCCGTCTCAACAAAGCGTTTACCCGCTCCGCCGCCAACCCGGTAGCCAGCAGCACTGGCCAGGTCCCCACCCCGAACGCCAGCATCAACGCCGCGCTATACCCGGCGTTGCCTTGGCTTGCCGCCCACAACAGGGTGCTGTACACCAACCCGCACGGCAGCCACCCCCACAGCGCGCCCAGCAATAATGCCCGGGGCAGGCTGGATACCGGCAGCAAGCGCGAAGCGACCGGCTGGATGTGCCGCCACAGGCCCCGGCCCAGCGCTTCGATGCGGGTCAGCCCGCTCCACCAGCCGGCCAGGTACAGGCCCATGGCAATCAGCAGCAGTGCCGCCAGCACCCGCAGTGCCAGTGCTGCCGGGCTGCTGGCCACGGCCCAGCCGGCCAGGCCCAGCAACAGGCCGGCACAGGCATAGCTGGTAATGCGCCCGAGGTTGTACGCCAGCAGCAGGCGCAAGCGCCGGCCACGCTGTTCGGGCGGGATGGCCAGGGTCAGCGCGCCCATCAGGCCGCCGCACATACCCAGGCAATGGCCGCCGCCAAGCAGGCCAAGAACCAGTGCCGAGCCCAGCAGGGGAAGCAGGTCAGGCACGGGGTGGTGGTTCCTTGTCGGTGTCGGCCTGCGCGTCTTCAGGCTTTACCGCCGCCTGGTGGCGCGGGTCCTGGTCGTCGAAGAGGATGCTATGGGCGGGGCCTTCTAGGTCGTCGTACTGGCCGCTGTCCACCGCCCAGAAGAAGATGTACACGGCCACGCCGACCAGCAGCAAAGCGGCGGGGATCATGACATAGAGGGCGGGCATGGCGACTTCCTCCCGGGCAGGGGTGCTTCGGTTTTCGGCAAGGCTGCTGCCGGGGGCATGCGGGTCAGGCGCAGGGCATTGAGCACCACGATCAGCGAGCTGACCGACATGCCGATGGCGGCCCACACCGGGGTAATCCAGCCGAGCGCGGCAAACGGCAACATCAGGCCATTATACAGCGACGCCCACAGCAGGTTTTCGAGGATATTGCGGCGGGTGCGGCGGGCCAGGTCGAAGGCCTGCACCAGTGCCTGAAGGCGGTTGGACAGCAGCACGGCATCGGCGCTGGTCTTGGCAAGATCCGTGGCACTGCCCATGGCGATGCTGATATCGGCGGCGGCCAGCACTGGCACGTCGTTGACCCCGTCACCCAGCATCAGCACCTTGCTTCCGGCTGCCTGCAACGCTTTCAGCCGGTCCAGCTTGTCGTCCGGGCGCAGGCCGCCAATGGCCTGGTCGATACCCAGCTGCGCGGCCACTTCGGCGACCATCGGCGAGCTGTCGCCCGACAGCAGCAGCGTACGCCAGCCACGGGCCTTGCAGGCGGCGAGCAGGGCTGGGGCATCGTCGCGCAGGCGGTCGTCCAGGCCGAACCAGGCCAGCGGCCCCTGGCGGTCACCCAGCAGCAACCACTGGCCACGCGGTTCCGGCACGCCGGGGATCTGCGCGCCGCTCAGGGCACAGACGAAGGTGGCCTGGCCAATGCGCAGGCGCTGGCCGTCCACCAGGCCTTCCAGGCCCAGGCCGGGAACGGTCTGCACATCATCCGCGGGTGTGGCGGTACGGCCAAAGGCGCGGGCGATGGGGTGTTCGGAGCGGTTTTCCAGCGCGGCTGCCAAGGCCAGGCAGCGGTCGGCGGGCAGGCTGCCGAGTGGGCGGATGCTGCGCAGGGTTAGGCGGCCTTCGGTCAGTGTGCCGGTCTTGTCGAAAATCACCGTGTCGATCTGGTTCAGGCCTTCCAGCACATGGCCACGGGTGACCAGCAGGCCGAGCTTGTGCAGGGTGCCGGTGGCGGCGGTCAGCGCCGTTGGCGTGGCCAGGGACAGCGCGCAAGGGCAGGTGGCTACCAGCATCGCCAGCACGATCCAGAACGCCCGCGCAGGGTCCAGGTACCACCACCATAGGCCGATGGCCACGGCGGCCAGCAACGAGAACAGCAGGAACCACTGCGAGGCCCGGTCGGCGATTTCGGCCAGGCGTGGTTTTTCGGTTTGCGCACGTTCCAGCAGGCGCACGATGGCCGACAGCCGCGAATCGTGGCCCAATGCTTCAATCTCCACGTTCAGCGTGCTTTCGACGTTCAGCGTACCGCCGGTGACCCGTTCGCCCACCCGGCGCGGTTGTGGCAGGTATTCGCCGGTCAGCAGCGATTCATCCACACTGGAGCGGCCTTCGACAATGCGCCCGTCGGCGGGGATCACGGCGCCCGGCAGTACTTGCACCGTGTCACCACACTGCAGTTCGCTGAGCAGGATGCGTTCGCTGCGGCCGATGGCGTCGAGGCGCAGGCATGAGGCTGGCAGCAGGTTGACCAGTTGCGCGGTGGCGGCGGCAGTGCGTTCGCGGGCGCGGCGCTCCAGGTAGCGGCCGGTGAGCAGGAACAAGGCGAACATACCCACGGTGTCGAAATACAGCTCGCCACTGCCGGTGATGGCGGTCCAGATGCCGGCGCCGAAGGCCAGGCCAATGGCCAGCGACACCGAAACGTCCATGGTCAGGTGGCGGGTGCGCAGGTCGCGTGCTGCGCCTTTGAAGAACGGCGCGCAGCTGTAGAACACGATGGGGATGGTGAGAAACAGCGCCACCCAGCGCAGGATGGTGTGCAGTTCAGGCGACAGGTCGATGTTGAATTCCGGCCAGGTGGCCATGGTTGCCATCATCGCCTGGAACCACAGCAACCCGGCCACGCCCAGGCGGCGCAGGGCGCTACGGTTCTCGCGGGCCAGCTGTTCGGCCGCCTGGTCGGGTTGGTAGGGGTGGGCGGCGTAGCCGATCTGGCGCAGCTCGGCCAGCAGGCGGGAGAGCGGCTGTTGCTTGTCGTCCCAGTTCAGCAGCAGGCGGTGGTTGGACAGGTTCAGGCGGGCTTCGGCGACGCCGGGCAGGTTGCGCAGGTGCTTTTCGATCAGCCAGCCGCAGGCGGCGCAGCTGATGCCTTCGACCAGCAGGGTGGTTTCGGCCAGCTCGCCCTGGTGGCGCACGAAGCTTTGCTGCACGTCGCTACGGTCGTACAGGGCCAGCTCGTCTTGCAGCTGTTTGGGCAAGGCTTCGGGGTTGGCGCTGTTGTCGCTGCGGTGCTGGTAGTAGTGCTCCAGGCCACCGGCGACGATCGACTCGGCCACCGCCTGGCAACCGGGGCAGCAGAACTGCCGAGGCTGGCCAAGGACCACGGCGGTGAAGCGGCTGCCAGCGGGGACGGGCAGGGCGCAGTGGTAGCAGGGGGTGGGTTGGGTCATAAGGCGAACACGCATTGGCTGACAGGAGCGGACCCTGTGGGAGCGGGCTTGCCCCGCGAATGGGCCGGTACAGGCAACATCATATGCAGGTCTGGCCCCTTCGCGGGACAAGCCCGCTCCCACAGGTATGAAGGTGATGCGGCTATTGGTGTTCGGCACCTTGCAGCGCTTCGTCACCCAGCTGCAAGGTCACACCATGCTCTACTTTTTCCTCTTCGAACAAGCGCCACACCTGGCCACCTTCGCTACCCAGCAGCTCAACAAAGCGCCGCCCGTCCACCTTGTCCTCCAGTTGCCCCATATAACGCCCTGCTTCAACCCGGCTCAGCAGCACCCTGCGGTCTTTCTCCGGCTGGGTAGGCGAAATCAGGTTCAGCTCCAGGCTCTGCGGGCCGCTGTTGCCGGTCAGGCGCAGGTCCACTTCGCCTGTGAGCTCGTCCAGGTGCACGCTGGCCTTCAGCCCCAGCTGCTGCGCCAGCAGTTCGCGGTCCAGCGAGCGGTTGATGCCCTTGCCGGCCTCGTAGTAGTTGTCGTTCACCAGGTTGTCCGGGTTGTTCACGGCGATACTGACCATGGTCAGGCTCAGGCACACGGAGGTGGTGAGGATGCCGATGATGATCCAGGGCCAGAGGTGCTTGTACCAGGGGCTGGCGGCGGTGGCGACAGGCATTGTGCGTTATCTCTCTTAGCGGATCTGTGGGCCGATGAAACGGCTCTTGGCTTCAACCTGAGCGTCACTGTCGTCGGCGCTTTTGAGGATGAAGGTGATTTCGTTGGTGGTCGAGGGCAGCTTCTCGGGGGCGACCGACAGCTGCACCGGCAGGCTGACGATATCACCGGCAGCCACGCGGATCTCGCGCTGGCCCTCAAGCTTGAGGTCTGGCAGGCCGGCGGCGTCCAGTACGTAGACGTGGTCGCGCTGGTCCTTGTTCATCACCTTCAGGCTGTACACGTTCTCGATCCTGCCCTGGGCGTTCTCGCGGTACAGCACGCGGTCCTTGCTGACGTCGAAGCCGACCAGCGAGCGGGTGGCGAAGGCGGTGGCCAGGCCGATGATCATCACCAGCAGCACCACGGCATAGCCGATCAGGCGCGGGCGCAGCATGTGGGTCTTCTGCCCGGACAGGTTGTGTTCGGTGGTGTAGCTGATGAGCCCTTTGGGGTAGTTCATCTTGTCCATGATGTTGTCACAGGCGTCGATGCACGCGGCGCAGCCGATGCACTCGATCTGCAGGCCGTCACGGATGTCGATGCCGGTAGGGCAGACCTGGACGCACAGGGTGCAGTCAATGCAGTCACCCAGCCCCTGTGCCTTGTAGTCGGCATCCTTTTTACGCGGGCCGCGGGTTTCGCCGCGGCGCGGGTCGTAGGAAACAATCAGCGTGTCCTTGTCGAACATCACGCTCTGGAAGCGGGCGTAGGGGCACATGTAAACGCACACCTGTTCGCGCAGCCAGCCGGCGTTGCCGTAGGTGGCGAGGGTGAAGAACCCGACCCAGAAGTAGGCCCAGCCATCGGCCTGGCCGGTGAAGAACTCGATGACCAGTTCGCGGATGGGCGAGAAGTAGCCCACAAAGGTCATGCCAGTGACGAAGCCGATCAGCAGCCACAGGCTGTGCTTGGCGAATTTGCGCAGGAACTTGTTGCCGCTCATGGGGGCTTTGTCGAGCTTCATGCGCTGGTTGCGGTCGCCTTCGGTGACCTTTTCGCACCACATGAAAATCCATGTCCACACGCTTTGCGGGCAGGTGTAGCCGCACCACACCCGGCCGGCGAACACTGTGATGAAGAACAGGCCGAAGGCGGCGACGATCAGGATGCCCGACAGCAGGATGAAGTCCTGTGGCCAGATGGTGGCGCCGAAAATGTAGAACTTGCGCTCGGGCAGGTTCCACCACACGGCCTGGTGACCACCCCAGTTCAGCCATACGGTGCCGAAGTACAGCAGGAACAACACGGCACCGCCGACCATGCGCAGGCGGCGGAACAGGCCGGTGAAGGCGCGGGTGTAGATCTTTTCCCGGGAGGCGTAGAGGTCGACGGAATCCTTCCCTTTGCTGGCAGGCGGGGTGACGTCATGTACCGGAATTTGCTTGCTCATCATCAAGTCCCACGGCAGTGGAGAAAAGCCGCGGCCAGTGCGTGCCGGCCGCAGTCTCGCGCAATCTGCTAGCGCTCTACGGCCCATGATACGCCGCTGATGGCGGTATGGGGTCGCACTGCGACCTTTAGTCGCGTTGGGTTTGTGGTGTGAATCGTGTTATGGCGGGTGTCAATTGATCCAGGTCATCAGCCTGCAAGAAATGCTTGGCTGTACCGGCCTCTTCGCGGGCTTGCCCGCGAAGAGGCCAGGCCTGCCTTACTCGGCCTTGGCCGGTTCAGCCTGGTGCGACAGGCTATACACATAAGCCGCCAGCAAGTGCACCTTGTCATTACCCTGCAACTGTTCCTGCGCAGGCATCTGCCCTTGGCGACCATAACGGATGGTCTGTTGCAGCTGGGCAAAGCTGGACCCGTAGATGAACGCCTGCGGGTGGGTCAGGTTCGGCGCACCCATGGCCGGTGTGCCTTTGCCTTCCGGCCCGTGGCAGGCCACGCAGTTGGCGGCGAAGATCTTCTGACCGTTCTCGGCATCGGCCTTGACGCCTTCCGGCAGGGTGCGGCCATCCAGCTTGCTGACCACGAACGCTGCCACGTCGGCCACGCCCTGATCACCGATCACCTCGGCCCAGGCCGGCATCACGCCGTGGCGGCCGCCCATGATGGTGGTCTTGATGGTGTCGGGCTCGCCGCCCCAGCGCCAGTCGTTGTCGGTGAGGTTAGGGAAGCCGAAGGCACCCTTGGCGTCGGAGCCGTGGCACACCGAGCAGTTGGAGGCGAACAGCCGCGCGCCCATTTTCAGCGCCTGCGGGTCCTTGGCCACGTCCTCGATGGGCATGGCGGCGAACTTGGCGAAGATCGGCCCGAAGCGGGCGTCGGCCTTGGCCATTTCCTTTTCCCACTCATGCACGCCGGTCCAGCCCGGCTGGCCGTTGGAAAACTCGGTCTGCTTGTCGTTGTCCAGGTACGAGTAGCCCGGCAGCACGCCTTTCCAGTTGCCCAGGCCCGGGTACAGCACCAGGTAGCCAAGGGCGAAGATGATGGTGCCGACGAACAGCCAGAACCACCATTTCGGCAGCGGGTTGTCATATTCCTCGATGCCATCGAAGGCATGCCCGACGGTTTCGTCGGTCACCTCTTCGCGCTGGCCCTTGCGGGTGGACAGCAGCAGCCAGGTCAACGAGAAGATGGTGCCCAGGGTCAGGACGGTAACGTACAGACTCCAGAAGGTTGTCATTGTTGTTTGCTCCCAGAAGCTTTTGCTTGCTCGACGTGCCGGGTGGCCTCGGGGTCATCCGCGAAGGGCAGTTGGGTCGCTTCGTCGAAGTCCTTTTTACGCCGTGGGTTGAACACCCACAGCGCCAGGCCCACGAACGCCACCATCACCACGACGGTGCCCAGGCCGCGAATCATCCCGATATCCATCAGCGTCACCGTTTGCTTTTGATGATGGTGCCAAGACCTTGCAGGTACGCGACGATGGCGTCCATTTCGGTCTTGCCCTTGACCGCGTCACGCGCGCCGGCAATGTCGGCGTCGGTGTACGGGGTGCCGAGTGTGCGCAGCACTTCCAGTTTTTTCGCGGTGTCCTTGCCGTCGAGCTTGTTCTCGACCAGCCACGGGTAGGACGGCATCTTCGATTCCGGTACCACGTTGCGCGGGTTGTACAGGTGCGCACGGTGCCAGTCATCGGAGTAGCGGCCACCCACGCGGGCCAGGTCCGGCCCGGTGCGCTTGGAGCCCCACAGGAACGGGTGGTCCCACACGCTTTCGCCGGCTACCGAGTAGTGGCCGTAGCGCTCGGTTTCGGCGCGGAACGGGCGGATCATCTGCGAGTGGCAGCCCACGCAGCCTTCGCGGATGTAGATATCGCGGCCTTCAACTTCCAGCGCGGTGCGCGGCTTCATGCCTTCAACGGGTTTGTTGGTGACGTCCTGGAAAAACAGCGGGACGATCTGGGTCAGGCCACCGACGCTCACGGCGATGACCATGAAGAAGGCCAGCAGGCCTATGTTCTTCTCGACGGCTTCATGCTTCATCAGTGCGCTCCCACAACGACGATCTTGGCGGCTTCCTCAGCCTGTGCCGGGTTGGCGGCACGTACGGTACGGAACACGTTGTAGGCCATCAGCAGCATGCCGCTGGCGAAGAACGCACCGCCCAGGGCACGGACGATATAGCCAGGGTGGCTGGCCTGCAGGGCTTCGACGAAGGAGTAGGTGAGGGTGCCGTCATCGTTGATGGCGCGCCACATCAGGCCTTGGGTGATGCCGTTGACCCACATCGAGGCGATATACAGCACGGTACCGATGGTGGCGAGCCAGAAGTGCGCGTTGATCAGGCCGATGCTGTGCATCTGCTCGCGGCCGTAGAGTTTCGGGATCATGTGGTACACGGCACCGATCGAGATCATGGCTACCCAGCCGAGGGCGCCGGCGTGGACGTGGCCGATGGTCCAGTCGGTGTAGTGCGACAGCGAGTTCACGGTCTTGATGGCCATCATCGGGCCTTCGAAGGTGGACATGCCGTAGAACGCCAGCGAAACGACCAAAAAGCGCAGAATCGGGTCGGTACGCAGTTTGTGCCAGGCGCCCGACAGGGTCATCATGCCGTTGATCATGCCGCCCCAGCTTGGCGCCAGCAGGATGATCGACATCACCATGCCCAGCGACTGTGCCCAGTCAGGCAGGGCGGTGTAGTGCAGGTGGTGAGGGCCGGCCCAGATGTACAGGGTGATCAGCGCCCAGAAGTGCACGATCGACAGGCGATACGAGTAGATCGGTCGCTCGGCCTGCTTGGGCACGAAGTAGTACATCATCCCCAGGAAGCCGGTGGTGAGGAAGAAGCCCACGGCGTTGTGGCCGTACCACCACTGGATCATCGCGTCGGTGGCACCGGAGTAGGCCGAGTACGACTTGAACAGGCTCACCGGCAGCGAGATGTGGTTGACGATGTGCAGCATCGCGGTCACCACGATGAAGGCGCCGTAGAACCAGTTGCCGACATAGATGTGCTTGGTCTTGCGCTTGACGATGGTGCCAAAGAACACCAACCCGTAGGTCACCCAGACGATGGCCAGCAGGATCGCCAGCGGCCACTCGAGCTCGGCGTATTCCTTGGTGGTGGTGTAGCCCATCGGCAGGGTGATCAGCGCGCCGACGATCACCGCCTGCCAACCCCAGAAGGTGAAGGCCGCCATGCTGTCGGAGATCAGCCGGGTCTGGCAGGTGCGCTGCACCACGTAGTAGCTGGTGCCGAACAGCGCACAGCCCCCGAAGGCGAAGATCACCAGGTTGGTGTGCAGCGGGCGCAGGCGGCCGAAGCTGGTCCAGGGCAGGTCGAGGTTCAGTTGCGGCCATACCAGCTGCGAGGCGATGAAGACGCCGAGGCCCATGCCAAGGATCCCCCAGACCACCGTCATGATGGCGAACTGGCGGACGACCTTATAGTTATAAGCAGTCGGACTGATTGCTGTGCTCATGCTAAGGTTCCACGGTTTTGATGTTCTTGTTGGTCGAAAAATCGGCGCCAGTATTGATAACCATCAGGGTTACCGCAACGCAACTTTGGTACGCCGACCCGTGTCCGAGCCCGTTCGCTGATGTCCCGCAGCGATCGGGTCCGGACGATTGTACACAAATAAATATTTGTAATGTGTACCGTTTTTCATCTTTTTCTGATCGATCGGTCAGGCTTTTTACCGGGACGGCGACAGGCTATGCGCCGCGTCTGCATCGGTCCATTCGGAGCGAAGCCCACTGAGGCAACAAGCTTAGTTCTGTTCGGAGGGGGTGCAAGGGAGGGAGTACGGCGGGGGAGAGCTGGGGCCGCAACGCGGCCCCGAGGTATTACTTGGCAGTCACAGTTTCAGCTGCGCCATCTTGCGACAGGCTATACACATAAGCCGCCAGCAGGTGCACTTTGTCATTCCCTTGGATCTCGGCCTGCGCCGGCATCTGCCCTTGGCGACCATAGCGAATGGTCTGTTGCAGCTGGGCAAAGCTCGACCCATAGATGAACGCCTGTGGGTGGGTCAGGTCTGGCGCGCCCATGGCGGGAGTGCCTTTGCCTTCCGGTCCGTGGCAGGCCACGCAGTTGCCGGCGAAGATCTCCTTGCCCTTGGCCGGGTCGGCCTTGGCGCCTTCCGGCAGGCTGCGGCCGTCCATGCTGGTCAGCACAAACGCGGCCACATCGGCCACACCCTGCTCGCCGATCACCTCGGCCCAGGCCGGCATCACACCATGGCGGCCGTTCATGATCGACGCCTTGATGGTTTCTGCATCGCCGCCCCAGCGCCAGTCCTTGTCGGTGAGGTTGGGGAAGCCGAAGGCACCCTTGGCGTCCGAGCCATGGCACACCGAGCAGTTGGAGGCAAACAGGCGGCCGCCCATTTTCAGCGCTTGCGGGTCCTTGGCGACTTCTTCCACGGGCATGGCGGCGTACTTGGCGAAGATCGGGCCAAATCGGGCATCGGCCTTGTCCATCTCCTTCTGCCATTCGTTGGCGCCAGTCCAGCCGTTTTCATAACCCGGCAAGATGCCTTTCCAGTTGCCCAGGCCCGGGTAGAGGATCAGGTAGCCGACCGAGAACACCAGGGTGCCGACGAACAGCCAGAACCACCACTTGGGCAGCGGGTTGTCGTACTCCTCGATGCCGTCGAAGCTGTGGCCCATGGTCTGGTCAGTGGTGTTCTTGCTCTCGCCCTTGCGGGTGGCGAGCAGCAGCCAGGTCAGGCCAATCAGGCTACCGATGGTCAGTACGCTGATGTACGTACTCCAGAAGGTGGTCATTGCCCGTTACTCCTTTTTGCAGCAGGTTCCTGCCCGGCAGGGGGCAGGCGGTCGTCGACGAAGGGCAGCAGGCGCGCTTCGGCGAAATCACGGTCGCGGCGACGGTTGAATACCCACAGCGAGAGGCCGATGAAGGCGATCATCACCACCAGGGTGCCCAGGCCGCGGATCATGCCGATGTCCAGTTCCATCGCACTCACCTCTTGTTCTTGATTGCGGTGCCGAGCACCTGCAGGTAGGCGACCAGCGCGTCCATCTCGGTCTTACCCTTGACCGCGTCACGGGCGCCGGCAATGTCAGCGTCGGAGTACGGTACGCCCAGGGTGCGCAGGGTGCGCATCTTGGTGTCGGTGTGGCTGTTGTCGACCTGCTGGGCGACCAGCCACGGGTACGACGGCATCTTCGACTCCGGTACCACGTTGCGCGGGTTGTACAGGTGCGCGCGGTGCCAGTCGTCCGAGTAGCGGCCACCGACACGGGCCAGGTCCGGCCCGGTACGCTTGGAACCCCACAGGAACGGGTGGTCCCATACGCTTTCGCCGGCTACCGAGTAGTGGCCGTAGCGCTCGGTTTCGGCGCGGAACGGGCGGATCATCTGCGAGTGGCAGCCCACGCAGCCTTCACGGATGTAGATATCGCGGCCTTCCAGCTGCAGCGCGGTGTAGGGTTTCATGCCTTCCACGGGCTTGTTGGTGACGTCCTGGAAGAACAGCGGGACGATCTGGGTCAGGCCGCCGATGCTGACGGCGAACACCATCAGCAGGGCCATCAGGCCGACGTTTTTCTCGATGACTTCATGTTTCATCAGGCGTTTCTCCTCAAGCCAACTGGGCGTTCGCAGGGGCGACGTCAAGCGATGGCGAACGCACGGTGCGCCAGGTGTTCCAGGCCATCAGGAACATGCCGCTGAGGAAGATCGCGCCGCCAACGAAGCGCACGACAAAGCCTGGGTGGCTGGCCACCAGGGTTTCCACGAACGAGTAGGTGAGCGTGCCGTCGCTGTTGACCGCGCGCCACATCAGGCCCTGGGCAATGCCGTTGACCCACATCGAGGCGATGTACAGCACGGTGCCGATGGTGGCCAGCCAGAAGTGCGCGTTGATCAGGCCGAGGCTGTACATCCGCTCTTTGCCGAACACTTTCGGGATGGTGTGGTACAGCGCGCCGATCGAGATCATCGCCACCCAGCCGAGGGCGCCGGCGTGCACGTGGCCGATGGTCCAGTCGGTGTAGTGGGACAGTGCGTTGACCGTCTTGATGGCCATCATCGGGCCTTCGAAGGTGGACATGCCGTAGAACGCCAGCGACACCACCAAAAAGCGCAGGATCGGGTCGCTGCGCAGTTTGTGCCAAGCGCCCGACAGGGTCATCATGCCGTTGATCATGCCGCCCCAGCTCGGTGCCAGCAGGATCAGCGACATCACCATGCCCAGCGATTGCGCCCAGTCGGGCAGGGCGGTGTAGTGCAGGTGGTGCGGGCCGGCCCAGATGTACAGGGTGATCAGCGCCCAGAAGTGCACGATCGACAAGCGATAGGAATACACCGGGCGTTCGGCCTGCTTGGGCACGTAGTAGTACATCATCCCCAGGAAGCCCGCAGTCAGGAAGAAGCCCACCGCGTTGTGGCCGTACCACCACTGCACCATGGCGTCGGTAGCGCCGGCGTACACCGAATACGACTTGGTCAGGCTGACCGGCAGTTCCAGGTTGTTGACGATGTGCAGCAACGCCACGGTCAGGATGAAGGCCCCGAAGAACCAGTTACCCACGTAGATGTGCTTGGTGTTGCGCTTCATCAGCGTGCCGAAGAACACGATGGCGTAGGCCACCCAGACGATGGTGATCAGGATGTCGATCGGCCATTCCAGTTCGGCGTATTCCTTGGAGCTGGTGTAGCCCAGCGGCAGGCTGATGGCCGCCAGCAGGATCACCAGTTGCCAGCCCCAGAAGGTGAACGCGGCCAGGCCCGGTGCGAACAGGGTGGTCTGGCAGGTGCGTTGCACCGAATAATAGGAGGTGGCGAACAGCGCGCAGCCGCCGAACGCGAAGATCACCGCATTGGTATGCAGGGGGCGCAGGCGGCCGAAGCTGGTCCAGGGGAGGTCGAAGTTGAGGGAAGGCCAGGCGAGCTGGGCGGCGATGAAGACGCCGAGCCCCATCCCGACGATTCCCCACACCACCGTCATGATGGCGAATTGGCGGACCACCTTGTAGTTATAGGCGGTACTGCTGGTTGTGTTCATGTATGGGTTCCCATCCACGGTTATTTGGCAGGCTTTACAGCGAGGCAAGCATGATTAATGGGCAAAGTGCCGGTATTGACGGGGATCAATGGGCGAAGGTCGGAAATGTCCCAGGCTTGCGCTGCGATCCTCCACAGGCTGAAGGTAAAGACGGCTACAAGGGCTGCCTGATCCTGGCCCATGGCGCAGGTGCGCCGATGGACAGCGGGTTCATGGACGAAATGGCGCAAAGGCTTGCGGCACTTGGCGTGGCGGTCGTGCGCTTCGAGTTCCCGTACATGGCCGAGCGCAGGGTTACCGGTGGCAAGCGGCCGCCGAACCCGCAGAAGGTGTTACTGGAATGCTGGCGCGAGGTGTACCGGCAGGTGCGACCTTTGGTCGCGGGCAGGTTGGCGGTGGGTGGCAAGTCCATGGGCGGGCGCATGGCCAGCCTGCTGGCCGACGAACTGGGTGCGGATGCACTGGTGTGCCTGGGCTATCCCTTTTACGCGGTGGGTAAACCTGAGAAGCCGCGCGTGGAGCACCTGGCCGGGTTGAAAACACCGACGTTGATCGTGCAGGGCGAGCGCGATGCGCTGGGCAACCGTGAGGCGGTGGCAGGGTATGCGTTGTCGCCGGCGATCGAGGTGAGCTGGCTAGTGGCGGGGGACCATGACCTGAAGCCGTTGAAGGCTTCGGGGTTCAGCCATGAGCAGCATTTGCAGGCGGCGGCTGAAAAGGTTGCGGCATTCCTGAAGGGTTGTTAATGCTGGATTCTTCGCGGGCGAGCCCGCGAAGAGGCCGGATCGGGCTACGGCTTAGTCGCGGTACTCGCACAGGTAGGCGGTATCCACTTTCACCTGCAGCTGGAACTTGCTGTCAGCCGGTACATTGAACTTGTCGCCCGCCTTGAAGGTTTCCCAGTTGGCGCTGCCTGGCAGCTTCACGGTCAGCGCCCCCGACACCACATGCATGATCTCGCGTTTGGCGGTACCGAACTCGTATTCGCCCGGGGCCATCACGCCGACAGTGGCCGGGCCTTCTTCGCCCGCGAATGCGATCGACTTGACGGTGCCGTTGAAGTACTCGTTGACCTGGAACATGGGCGACTCCTGAACAGGGTGATGAAAAAGGGCTGGCCAGTATGCCCAAGCCCATTGCCTGCGTCATCTGCTTTCAGGGGCCATTGGCGGGGAGCGTCAGCGGCAGCAACCGCGCCGTATTGCGCGCGTCTTCCAGCGCCCTGTGCTGCTGCCCGCAAAAGTGCATGCCGGCCAGTTGCAAGGCCCCGTTCAAACCCGTGGGGCGTTGCAGGTGGCGGGCTTTGGCAAAGCGCTGTTTGAGGTTGATGTGCGGCAGGGTGCGCAGCAGGCTGTCGAGCCCGTGCTGCTGCCATTCCTGGTGCAGTTGCTGGCGGTCGTAGTCGCCCCAGCTGACCCAGGCCTGAAGCTGCCCACGGTGGTGCCCGAGCCAGCGCTCGAAGCTTGCCCACACCTCGTGAAACGGTGCGGCGCCGTCCACGCAGGCCTGGCTGATGTGCGTCAGCTCACGGCAGAACGGGGTAAGCTGCGGACGCCGCCGTGGCCGCACAAAACGCTGGAAATGGTCGACCTCGCGGCCTTCGCGGGTGACCAGGCTTGCGCCGATTTCAATGATTTCCATCTCTGTGACCGGCCACCCACCATCGTCGGTGGTGGCTTCCAGGTCGATCACCAACCAATGGCCCATACCAGGCTCCCTTGCAGATCCTGCTAGAGCGTAGCCAATGTCTGGGCATACGGCACCCTATGGCATTTTGCCGCCTGCTTTGGCACAAAGACTGGGAACCGGCAGTTGTGCCGCCAAGGGAAAACGCCTAGCTTAGACGGACCCAGGCATGAACCGTGATGAGTGTCCGTCTTGACTCCAGCGCCCGGCCTCAAGGCCCTGTCCTCCCTGATGCTGCTGGCCGTGTACTGGTTGGCGGTGCCGGCATGGGCCGCAGATGCCGTCGAGGTGAAGATCGGCGCTGCGCACTTCCCGCCTTACACGGTACGCCCCGAACAGGGGGCCGACACCGGCCTGCTGCCGCAATTGGTCGACGCGCTCAACCGCTTGCAACAGGGTTACCACTTTGTCCTGGTGCCCACGTCCATCCAGCGGCGTTTTGGTGACTTCCAGCAGGGCCGCACCGACATGGCCATTTTCGAGAACCCGCAATGGGGCTGGGAGCAGATTGCCCACCAGACCGTGGACATGGGCCTGGAAGATGCCGAAGTGTTCGTCGCCCGCCAGGCCAATGGCCGTGACCCGCATTACTTCGACGACCTGAGTGGCAAACGCCTGGCCTTGTTCAACGGCTACCACTACGCGTTCGCCCGCTTCAACTCCGACCCGGACTACCTGCGCAAGGCGTACAACGCGACCTTGACCTACTCCCATGACAGTAACCTGCTGATGGTACAGGCCGGTCGCGCCGACATCGCCCTGGTCACACGCTCCTACCTCAGCGACTTCATGGCGCGCAACCCGGCCAGCAAGGCGCAGCTGGTGCCTTCGCAACGCATTGACCAGTTGTATCACCACTACGCCTTGCTGCGCCCGGGGGCGCCTATCGGCGAGCAGTCGTTCGCCGGCCTGCTGCGAGACCTGCGTGACAGCGGTGAGCTGGCACGGATCTTCGAGCCTTACCGCATCACGGTTTCGGCCCCGAAAGACTAAATTCATGCGCCATGGCAACGTTCTCAGCAGTGAGCCTTTTCTTCATTTTCGTGAGTCAAGCCCATGCCGTTCGATGCCGCTTCGCAGCCCATGTCACCGCCACGCTGGCGCCACCTCAGTGCCGAGGAGGGGGGCGGCTGGCTGAGCCTTACCCTTGAAGGCCGGCCGTTGATCCAAGTGCGCCTGGAGGCCGGTGCCACCTTGCATGTTCACCTTGAACGCCTATGCCCCGAGCGCCCGTACCAGGCCTTGTGGGCTGCCTGCTACTGGTTGCTGTCTCGCGACACGGCCTGCCAGCGCCTGGTCTGGCACTTGCCCGAGGCACAGCCTCAGGCGCTGGCTTGTGGTTTGCTGCGGGTGGGCGAGCAGCCTGGCCAATACCTGTGCGAGCGGTCGTTGTTCTGGCAGTTGCCGCAGCCTTGGCTGGGGGAGTCGGTGGCGGCGGTGTACCCGCAGCAGATGCAGATCAGCAACGGCAAACGCCACCCACGCCGCGCGCCCAAGCCGCGTGGTGAGGTGTACCGGCGCTTCGATGCGCGCCTGGGCAGTTGGGTGTCGTTGCGCACCCTGGAGATCGAGCACGACCTGGAGCGTTTCAACCGCTGGCAGAACAACCCACGGGTAGAGGCATTCTGGCAGGAAGGCGGTACGCTGGCGCAGCATCGTGAATACCTGGACAAACTCGAAGCCGACCCGCATACCCTGACGCTGATCGGCTGCTTTGATGATGAGCCGTTTGCCTACTTCGAGGCGTACTGGGCCAAGGAAGACCGTATTGCACCGTTCTACCCGGCCGATGACTACGACCGTGGCATCCACATGCTGGTCGGCGAAGAGAGCCATCGCGGGCCACACAAAGTGGCCAGCTGGCTGTCGGCGCTGGTGCACTACCTGTTCCTGGATGACCCGCGTACCCAGCGGGTGGTGGCTGAGCCGCGCGCCGACAACGGCAAGATGATCGGCTACATGCAGGACCAGTGCTTCCATTGCGACAAGGAGTTCGACTTCCCGCACAAGCGGGCGGCGTTGATGATTCTGGGGCGGGAACGCTTCTTCGATCGCTGCAAACTGGCTTGAGGGCCATGGGGCCGCTTAGCGGCCCCGTAAGATCAGCCTTGGCGATTGGCCGTCTTGCGGCAATGCACCAGTGCATCGCGGATCATGAAGTTGACCAGTGTCGGCGACACGCCCAGCTCCTTGGCGATGTCTTTCTGCGGCACGCCATGCAGGCGGTACATCTCGAAGGCGTAGCGGGTGCGCTGCGGCAGCTCGTTCAGCGCCTCGGCGATGTCATCCAGCGCGGCGAGGTTGATGTGCGTGGCTTCGGGCGAGGCGTTCTGGATGACCACATTCAGGCCTTCCTCCTCGCTGCCGGAGTATTTCAGCTCCATCGCCTGCTTGCGGTAATGGTCGATCGCCAGGTTGCGCACGATCTGGAACAGGTAGCTGAGCTGCGCCTTGAACGACGATGTGATCTGCGGGGCGGCGCTGAGCCGGAAGAAGGCGTCCTGCACCACATCTTCGGCGCGCGAGCGGCAGCCGGTAATGCGCGCAGCGATCTTGACCAGGATGCTGCGGTTGTCGACGAAGGCCTGCAGTAATGGTGAATCGCACTTACTTGTGGATAGTTGTTCCGCCATGGAAATCACCTTGTCACAGAGGAGAAAGGAGGCACCCAAGGCTGGGAAGCTTCCTACGACGTGCGACAAGCTATTCATAATGATAATAATTGTCAAATGCGAAACGTAATTAGTATCTGTATCTTTCAGTTCTAAGGGGCGCGAGCCTCTGTCCCGTTAATTTCTGCCCCCGCCCATCCGTTCCCCTGTGTACATCCTTGGTCGCCAATTGCTGCCCGCCACGTTCGCGTTGCAGCCGGCCCGACTCAACCAGACACTGGCAGGAACACCCCATGACGGACGCCTTCGAACTCCCGCTCTCGCTGGTCCAGGCTCTGGCGCAACGCGCCGCACAGACCCCGGACAAGGTAGCCTTGCGCTTTCTGGCCGACGCCCCTGGCGAGCAGGCGGTGCTCAGCTATCGGGACCTCGACCAGCGCGCGCGCACCATCGCCGCCGCCCTGCAGGCCCGTGCCAGCTTCGGCGACCGTGCGGTATTGTTGTTCCCCAGTGGCCCGGATTATGTGGCAGCGTTCTTTGGCTGCCTGTATGCCGGCGTGATCGCGGTGCCGGCGTATCCGCCGGAATCTGCGCGCCAGCACCACCAGGAGCGTTTGCTGTCGATCATCGATGACGCCGAGCCGCGCCTGTTGCTGACCGTGGCGGCGCTGCACGGCAACCTGCAGGGCCTGGAAGCCCTGGCAGCGGACAACGGCCCTGAGCTGCTGGCAGTGGACAGTCTGGCCCCGGCGTTGGCCGCGAACTGGCGCGAACCTGTGCTGAAAGGCGATGACATCGCCTTCCTGCAGTACACCTCGGGCTCCACCGCGTTGCCCAAGGGCGTGCAGGTCAGCCATGGCAACCTGGTGGCCAACGAGCAGTTGATTCGCCAAGGCTTCGGCATCGACCTCAACCCCGACGACGTGATCGTCAGCTGGCTGCCGCTCTATCACGACATGGGCCTGATCGGTGGCCTGCTGCAGCCCATTTTCAGCGGCGTGCCGTGCGTGCTGATGTCGCCGGGCTACTTCCTGGCCCGGCCGCAGCGCTGGTTGCAGGCCATCAGCGAGTACGGCGGCACCATCAGCGGTGGCCCCGACTTCGCCTACCGCCTGTGCAGCGAGCGGGTCAGCGAGGCCTCGTTGGCCGGGCTCGACCTGAGCCGCTGGCGCGTGGCCTATTCCGGCTCCGAGCCGATCCGCCAGGACAGCCTGGCGACGTTCGCCGACAAGTTCCAGGCCTGCGGCTTCGACCCGCAGAGCTTCTTCGCCAGCTACGGCCTGGCCGAAGCCACCCTGTTCGTCAGCGGCAGCCGCCGTGGCCAGGGTATCGCCGCGCTGGAGCTGGACGCCGAAGCCTTCGCCGCCAACCGTGCCCAACCGGGCCAGGGCAGCGTGCTGATGAGCTGCGGCTACCCGCAGCCCGGGCACGCCGTGCGCATCGTCGAGCCCCGGCAACTGCAGGTGCTGGGCGATAACCAGGTAGGTGAAATCTGGGCTGGCGGGCCGAGCATCGCCCGGGGGTACTGGCGCAACCCCGAAGCCAGCGCCCGCACCTTCGTTGAAATGGACGGCCAGACCTGGCTGCGCACCGGCGACCTGGGCTTTATGCGCCAGGGCGAGGTGTTCGTCACCGGGCGCCTGAAAGACATGCTGATCGTGCGTGGGCAGAACCTCTACCCGCAGGACCTGGAAAAAACCCTCGAACGTGAAGTTGAAGTACTGCGCAAAGGCCGGGTGGCCGTGTTCGCTGTCGAGCATCAGGGCGAGGAGGGCATCGGCGTGGCGGTGGAGATCAGCCGCAACGTGCAAAAGGCAATCAAGCCCCAGGACCTCATCAAGACCCTGCGCCAGGTAATCGCCGATGCCTGCCGCCAGGCCCCGGCCGTGGTCCTGCTGCTGAACCCCGGCGCGCTGCCCAAGACCTCCAGTGGCAAGCTGCAGCGCTCGGCCTGCCGCCTGCGCATGGGCGATGGCAGCCTGGACTGCTATGCCCGCTTCCCGGATGTGAGCGAAGCCGCTACAGGCGCGGGTGCTGCCGATGAACTGCAGGCACGCATCGCTGCGGTGTGGCGCGACATTCTCAAGGTCGAGGCGATTGCGGCGCACGACCACTTCCTGCTGCTGGGCGGCAACTCCATCGCCGCCACCCAGGCCACCGCCCGACTGGCCGATGAGCTGGGTATCAACCTGAGCCTGCGCACCCTGTTCGAAGCGCCGGTGCTGGCCGATTACAGTAGCGCTGTGGCGTCGATCATCGCGCAGGGCGCTGCCGAAGGCGCCACTATCGCAACCCTGGAACGCGGCCACGCCTTGCCCCAGTCGCTGGCGCAAAACCGCTTGTGGCTGATGTGGCAGTTGGAGCCACAATCGGCAGCCTACAACATTCCGGCCGGCCTGCAGCTGCGTGGCGAGCTGGATGAAAGCGCGCTGGAGGCTGCCTTCCAGGCGCTGGTGGCACGCCACGAATCCCTGCGTACCGTCTTCAGTGAAGAAGACGGCCAGGCCCTGCAGCGTATCCTGCCGCAACAGCCGTTCAGCCTGCGCCGCCTGGACCTCGAAGGCCAGGCCGCAGAGCAGGTCAGCGCCCAGCGTGAAGCCGAAGCCCGTCAGCCGTTCGACCTGACCCAAGGCCCGTTGCTGCGCGTGACCCTGGCCCGGCTGGGCGACGAAGACCACCAGCTGTGGGTGACCCTGCACCACATCGTCGCCGACGGCTGGTCGCTGAACATCCTGCTGGATGAATTCGCCAAGCTGTACGCCGCCCGCTGCCAAGGCCTGGAGACCAGCCTAGCGCCGCTGACCCTGGGTTACGCCGACTATGGCACCTGGCAGCGACAATGGTTGGCCGACGGTGAAGCCGAACGCCAATTGCAGTACTGGAAGGCACAGTTGGGTGATGACCTGCCGGCGCTAGATCTGTGCGCCGACCACCCCCGTGCCAGCCAGCGCGAGCACAGCGCCGCACGCTTCAACCTCAAGGTGCCGGCCAAGCTCGCCGAAGCACTCAAGGGCCTGGCCCGCGAACAACAGGCCAGCCTGTTCATGGTCCTGCTGGCCGGCTGGCAGGCGCTGCTGCACCGCTACAGCGGCCAGGCCGACATCCGCGTCGGCGTGCCCAACGCCAACCGCCCGCGCCTGGAAACCCAAGGCATGGTCGGCTTCTTCATCAACACCCAGGTGCTGCGCGCACAGCTCGACGGTCGCCTGCCGTTCACGCAGCTGCTGGCCCAGGTGCGCCAAGCCACCCTGGACGCCCAGGCCAACCAGGACCTGCCGTTCGAACAGCTGGTCGAAGCCCTGCCCGAAGCACGCGAGCAGGGCCTGTTCCAGGTCATGTTCAACCACCAGCAGCGCGACCTTTCGGCCTTGCGTCGCCTGCCGGGCCTGCTGGCCGAGGAGCTGCCGTGGCACAGCCGCGAAGCCAAGTTCGACTTGCAGTTGCACAGTGAAGAAGACCACCAGGGCCGCCTGAGCCTGGCCTTCGACTATGCCGCCGAGCTGTTCGACGTCAGCACTGTCAAACGCCTGGCCCATCACTTGCTGGCGCTGCTGGAGCAAGTCAGTGCTGCGCCACAGCGGGCCTTGGGCGAGGTGCAATTGCTGGACGAGGCTGGCCGAGCGCAGCTGCTGAGCTGGGGCCAGGCGCCGGCCATCGCGCCGCAACGGCTGCTGGTCGAGCAGCTTAACGAACAGGCCCGACTGACCCCGCAGCGCACAGCGCTGGCCTGGGACGGCGGCAGCCTCGACTACGCCGAGCTGCACCAGCAGGCCAACCGCCTGGCCCATTACCTGCGTGACAAAGGCGTCGGCCCCGACACCTGCGTAGCCATTGCCATCGAGCGTTCGCCGCAGTTGCTGGTTGGCCTGCTGGCCATCCTCAAGGCCGGCGGCGCCTACGTGCCGCTGGATGTCGACTACCCGGCCGAACGCCTGGCTTACATGCTCGCCGACTGCAACGCCGGCCTGTTGCTGAGCCACAGCAGCCTGCTGGGCAAGCTGCCACAGGTCGACGGCGTCAGCGCCATTGCCCTCGACCAGTTGCACCTGGACAGCTGGCCCAGCCACGCGCCCGGCCTGCACCTGCACGGCGACAACCTGGCCTACGTGATTTACACCTCCGGCTCCACCGGCCAGCCCAAAGGCGTGGGCAACACCCATGCGGCACTGGCCGAACGCTTGCAATGGATGCAGACCACCTACGCGCTGAACGACAGCGACGTATTGATGCAGAAGGCGCCAATCAGCTTCGACGTATCGGTATGGGAATGCTTTTGGCCGCTGGTCACCGGTTGCAAGCTGGTACTGGCCGGCCCCGGCGAGCACCGCGACCCGCAGCGCATCGCTGCGCTGGTACAGGCCCATGGCGTGACCACGCTGCACTTCGTGCCGCCGCTGTTGCAAGTGTTCGTCCAGGAGCCGCAGGTGGCCGCCTGCAACAGCCTGCGCCGCGTGTTCTCGGGCGGCGAAGCGCTGTCTGCCGCCTTGCGCGACCGCGTGTTGCAAGTGCTGCCGCAGGTGCAACTGCACAACCGCTATGGCCCGACCGAAACCGCCATCAACGTCACCCACTGGCACTGCCAGGTGGCGGATGGCGAGCGCTCGCCCATCGGCCGCCCGTTGGGCAATGTGCTGTGCCGCGTGCTGGACGATGAGCTGGAACTGACCGCTCCCGGCGTACCGGGCGAGCTGTACCTCGGTGGCGCAGGCCTGGCCCGTGGCTATCTGGGCCGCCCCGGCCTTACCGCCGAACGCTTCGTGCCCCAGGCCGACGGCAATGGCGAACGCCTGTACCGCAGCGGCGACAGCGCCCGCTGGCAGGTTCAGCTTGAGGCCCTGGAGTACCTCGGTCGCCTCGACCAGCAGGTGAAGGTGCGCGGCTTCCGTGTCGAGCCTGAGGAAGTACAGGCCTGCCTGTTGGCCCAGACCGGTGTCGAGCAGGCACTGGTATTGATTCACAAGGATGCCGTCGGCGCGCAACTGGTCGGCTATTACAGCGGCAGTGCCCAACCCGCCGAGTTGCTGGCGGTGCTGGCTGAGCAACTGCCGGCCTATATGGTGCCGGCTCAACTCATCCCGCTGGCACAGATGCCACTGGGCCCCAGCGGTAAAGTCGACCGCAAGGCGCTGCCGGCACCGGTGTGGCAGCAACGCGAACACGTCGAGCCAAAAACCGAACTGCAACAGCAGGTCGCTGCCATTTGGCGTGAGGTGCTGAACCTGCCGCGTGTCGGCCTACAGGACGACTTCTTCGCCCTGGGCGGGCACTCGCTGCTGGCCACCCAGATCGTCTCGCGCAGCCGCCAGGCTTGTGACGTCGAGCTGCCGCTCAAGGCCTTGTTCGAAGCCAGCGAGCTGGGCGCGTTCTGTGCCGAGATCGAACGCATCCGCGCCGCCGGCGAGCGCAACCTGCAAGGCGAAATCGCCCGTGTCGACCGCCGTCAGGCCGTACCGTTGTCGTATTCGCAGCAGCGCATGTGGTTCCTCTGGCAAATGGAGCCGGACAGCCCGGCCTACAACGTCGGCGGCATGGCGCGCCTGCGCGGTACCCTGCATGTAGACGCCTTCGAGCGTGCGTTGCAGGCGCTGATCGTGCGCCACGAAGCCCTGCGCACCACCTTCCCCAGCATCGACGGTGTGCCGTACCAGTGCGTGGCCGAAGACAGCGGCCTGCAGCTGGACTGGCAAGACTTCAGCGCCTTGCCCGCCGATGCCCGCCAGCAACGCCTGCAACAACTGGCTGACGACCAGGCGCACCAGCCGTTTGACCTGGAGCGTGGCCCGCTGCTGCGCGCCTGCCTGGTCAAGGCCGAGGAGCGCGAGCACTTCTTCGTGCTGACCCTGCACCACATCGTCACCGAAGGCTGGGCCATGGACATCTTCGCCCGCGAACTGGGCGAACTGTACGAGGCCTTTGTCGATGACCGCGAATCGCCGCTGGCGCCGCTGCCGGTGCAATACCTGGACTACAGCGTGTGGCAACGGCAGTGGCTGGAAAGCGGCGAGGGGGCCCGCCAGCTGGATTACTGGAAGGCTCGCCTGGGTGACGAACACCCGGTGCTGGCATTGCCCGCCGACCGCCCGCGCCCGGCCGTGCAGAGCCACCGTGGCGAGCTGTACCGCTTCGAGCTCGACCCGGCACTGGTCGCTCGCGTGCATGCCTTCAACAGCCAGCGCGGCCTGACCCTGTTCATGACCATGACCGCCACCCTGGCCGCCTTGCTGCACCGCTACAGCGGCCAGCGAGACCTGCGCATTGGCGCGCCGGTGGCCAACCGCATTCGCCCGGAAAGCGAAGGCCTGATTGGCGCCTTCCTCAACACCCAGGTGCTGCGTTGCGAGCTGGACGGGCAGATGACCGCCAGCGAACTGCTGGAGCAGATGCGCCAGGCCGCCATCGAAGGCCAGTCGCACCAGGACCTGCCGTTCGACCAGCTGGTCGAGGCCTTGCAGCCACCGCGCAGCAGTGCCTACAACCCGCTGTTCCAGGTGATGTGCAACGTGCAGCGCTGGGCCTTCCAGCAAAGCCGTACGCTGGCCGGCATGCAGGTGGATTACCTGGTCAACGACGCCAGCGCCACCAAGTTCGACCTGTACCTGGAGGTGACCGACCTCGACGGCCGCCTGGGCTGCTGCCTGACCTACAGCCGCGACCTGTTCGACGAGCCACGCATCGCGCGGATGGCCGAGCACTGGCAACAACTGCTGGTCGGTCTGCTGGACAACCCGCAACAGCGCCTGTGCGAGCTGCCGATGTTGAGCAGCGCCGAGCAGCAGGTGTTGTTGGGGCAGTTGCAGGGTGAGCAGGACTTCGACCTTGTCCACACGTTGCATGGCCTGTTCGCCGCCCAGGCGGCACGCACGCCACAGGCGGGTGCGCTGACCTTCGCCGGCCAGCACATGACCTACGCCGAGCTCGACCAGCAGGCCAACCGCCTGGCCCGCGCCTTGCGTGAGCGCGGTGTCGGCCCACAGGTACGCGTGGGCCTGGCGCTGGAGCGCTCGCTGGAAATGGTCGTCGGCCTGCTGGCCATCCTCAAGGCGGGCGGCGCCTATGTACCGCTGGACCCTGAGTACCCGCGCGACCGCCTGCGCTACATGATCGAAGACAGCCGCATTGGCTTGCTGATCAGCCAGCGCGAGCTGCTGCAAACCCTGGGCGAGCTGCCTGAAGGTGTGGCCCGCTGGAGCCTGGAAGACGATGCCGCCAGCCTGTCGGCCTACAGCGATGCACCGCTGGACAACCTCAGCCTGCCGCAGCACCAGGCCTACCTGATCTACACCTCCGGCTCCACCGGCAAGCCCAAGGGCGTGGTGGTCAGCCACGGCGAATTCGCCATGCATTGCCAGGCGGTGATTGCCGCATTCGGCATGCGCAGCGATGACTGCGAGCTGCATTTCTATTCGATCAACTTCGACGCGGCCAGCGAGCGCCTGTGGGTGCCGCTGCTGTGCGGTGCCCGCGTGGTGCTGCGTGCCCAGGGGCAGTGGGGTGCCGAAGAGATCTGCCAGCTGGTACGTGATCAGCAGGTAAGCATTCTGGGCTTTACCCCCAGCTATGGCAGCCAGTTGGCCCAGTACCTGGGCGGGCAAGGCGAACAACTGCCGGTGCGCCTGGTGATTACCGGTGGCGAAGCGCTGACTGGCGAGCACCTGCAGCGTATTCGCCAGGCCTTTGCGCCGCAGCATTTCTTCAACGCCTACGGCCCAACCGAAACCGTGGTCATGCCGCTGGCCTGCCTGGCGCCAGAAACGCTGCCGGCAGAGCTGGGCAGCGTGCCGATCGGCCGCGTCATCGGGAGCCGCACGGCCTACATCCTCGACGAAGACCTGGCGCTGTTGCCGCAAGGTGGCATTGGCGAGCTGTATGTCGGCGGTGCCGGCCTGGCCCAGGGTTACCACGACCGCCCGGGCCTCAGCGCCGAGCGCTTCGTCGCCGACCCGTTCAGTACCGAAGGCGGGCGCCTGTACCGCACCGGCGACCTGGTACGCCTGGGCACGGATGGCCTGGTGGAGTACGTCGGCCGTGCCGACCAGCAGGTGAAGATTCGCGGCTTTCGCATCGAGCTGGGCGAAATCGAAAGCCGCCTGCAAGCACATGCCGATGTCGACGAGGCTGTGGTGCTGGCCCTCGACCTGCCCGGTGGCAAGCAACTGGTGGGTTACCTGGTGTGCAAGCAGGCCGCTGCCGGTAGCGAGGCGCAAAACGTGTTGCGCGACGCGGTGAAAACCGATGCCCGCCAGCACCTGCCGGACTACATGGTGCCTGCGCACCTGGTGCTGCTCGAAAGCCTGCCGCTGATGGGTAACGGCAAGCTCGACCGCCGTGCCTTGCCGCTGCCCGATCTGGAGCAGGCCCGCCAGCAATACCAGGCCCCCAGCAACGAAGTGCAGGCGCAACTGGCGCAGATCTGGCGCGATGTGCTCAACGTGCCCCAGGTTGGCGTGCAAGACAACTTCTTCGAACTGGGCGGCGACTCGATCCTGTCGATTCAGGTGGTCAGCCGGGCCCGTCAGGCCGGCTTGCAATTCACCCCGCGCGACCTGTTCCAGCACCAGACCATCCAGACCTTGGCAGCGGTGGTGAAGCACAGCGAAGCCGTGAGCACCATCGAGCAGGGCCAGCGCCAGGGCCAGGCCGGCCTGACGCCGATCCAGCACTGGTTCTTCGACAGCGAAGTGCCGCAGCCGCAGCACTGGAACCAGGCGGTGTTGCTGGAGGCGCGTCAGCCGCTGGATGAGGCTGCGCTGGCGCAGGCCTTGGCCGCACTGCTTCAGCACCACGACAGCTTGCGCCTGCGCTTCAGCGAGGCCCGTGGCCGCTGGCAGGCCGAGTACGCCCAGCCAGCCGCCGAGCAACTGCTGTGGACCGCCACTGTCGCCGACTTTGCCGATTGCCAGGCGCTGTACACCGACTTGCAGCGCAGCCTCGACCTGCAACAGGGCCCGCTGCTGCGTGCCTTGCTGGTGCGTGACGGGCAGGGCAGTCAGCGCCTGTTGCTGGCGATTCATCACCTGGTGGTCGATGGCGTGTCCTGGCGGGTACTGCTGGAAGACCTGCAGGCGTTGTACCGTGGCCAGCCGCTGCCGGCCAAGACCCACGCCATGGGCGACTGGGCCGCGCGCCTGGCCAGCTACGCGGGCAGCGATTCGCTGCGTGACGAACTGGGCTGGTGGCAAAGCCAGCTGGGTGGCGTGCGCCGCGAGTTGCCGTGCGACCACCCGCAAGGCGGCAACCTGCACCGCCACGCCCACACCCTGGCCATCGGCCTGGATGTGGAGCAGACCCGGCAACTGCTGCAACAGGCCCCGGCGGCCTACCACACCCAGGTCAACGACCTGCTGCTGACGGCGCTGGCGCGAGCCTTGTGCCGCTGGAGCGGCGATGAGGAAGTGCTGGTGCAGCTTGAAGGCCATGGCCGTGACGGGTTGTTCGAAGACATGGACCTGACCCGTAGCGTCGGTTGGTTCACCAACGCGTATCCGCTCAGCCTGCGCCCACAGCCAGGCGAGGACGATGCGGCGCGGGCCGGTTCGATCAAGCGCATCAAGGAACAACTGCGCCAGGTGCCGCACAAAGGCCTGGGCTACGGCGTGCTGCGCTACCTGGCCGACCCGCAAGGGCGCGAGCAGATGGCGGCCTTGCCGCAGGCGCGCATCACCTTCAACTACCTGGGCCAGTTCGACCAGCAGTTCGACAGCGCGGCGCTGTTCCAGCCGCTGGAAGCCCCGGCCGGCTTGGCGCATGACCTCGACGCACCGCTGCCCAACTGGCTGAGCGTCGATGGCCAGGTGTATGGCGGTGCCTTGCAACTGCGCTGGACCTTCAGTGCCGAACGCTACGACGAACGCACCATCGCAACGTTGGCCGAGGCCTACCGCCAGGAGCTGCTGGCGCTGGTCGCTCATTGCCTGGCCGATGGCAACGGCAGCTTCACCCCGTCGGACTTCCCGCTGGCACACCTTAGCCAGGAGCAGATCGACACGCTGCCTGTACCAGCAGCACAGATCGAAGACGTCTACCCGCTGACGCCAATGCAGGAAGGCATGCTGCTGCACACCCTGCTGGAGCCGGGCACGGGCCTGTACTACATGCAGGACCGCTACCGCATCAACAGCGCCCTGGACCCCGAGCGTTTCGCCCAGGCCTGGCAGGCCGTGGTGGCGCGCCACGAAGCGTTGCGCGCATCGTTCAGCTGGAACAGCGGCGAGGCGATGCTGCAGATCATTCACAAACCGGGCAACCTGGCGGTGGATTACCAAGACTGGCGCGGCCTCGCGGACGATGCCCAGGAACAGCGCCTGCAAGCCCTGCACAAGCAGGAGCGTGAGGCCGGGTTCGACCTGCTCAGCGAGGCGCCTTTCCACCTGCGCCTGGTGCGCGTGGCCGACGAGCGCTACTGGTTCATGATGAGCAACCACCACATCCTGATCGATGCCTGGTGCCGCTCGCTGTTGATGAACGACTTCTTCGAGGTGTACCAGGCCCTTGGCGAAGGCCGTCAGGCCCAACTGCCGGTGCCGCCACGTTACCGCGACTACATCGGCTGGCTGCAACGCCAGGGCCTGGACGATGCACGCGCCTGGTGGCAGGCGAACCTGGCCGGTTTCGAGCGCGCCACTGCCATCCCGAGTGACCGCCCGCTGCGCCATGACCACGCCGGCAGCGGCATGGTGGTGGGCGATTGCTACACCCGCCTTGACGCCAGTGATGGCGTGCGCCTGCGCGAACTGGCCCAGGCCCACCAGCTCACCGTCAACACCTTCGCCCAGGCGGCCTGGGCCTTGGTGCTGGCGCGTTACAGCGGCGACCGCGATGTGGCCTTTGGCGTGACCGTGGCCGGGCGCCCGGTGAGCATGCCGCAGATGCAGCGCACCGTCGGCCTGTTCATCAACAGCGTTGCCTTGCGCGTGCAGTTGCCGGAAGCCGGTGAGCGCCGCAGTGTGCGCCAGTGGCTGCAAGGCCTGCTGCAAAGCAACATGGAGCTGCGCGAGTACGAATACCTGCCGCTGGTGGCGATTCAGGAGTGCAGCGAGCTGCCCAAAGGCCAGCCGCTGTTCGACAGCCTGTTCGTGTTCGAGAACGCCCCGGTGGAAACCGCCGTGCTCGATCATGCCCAGCACCTGAATGCCAGTTCCGATTCGGGCCGTACCCACACCAACTTCCCGCTGACGGCGGTGTGCTACCCGGGCGACGACCTTGGCCTGCACCTGTCGTTCGACCAGCGCTACTTCGACTTCCCGACCGTCGAGCGCCTGCTGGCCGAGTTCAAGCGCCTACTGCTGGCGCTGGTGCAAGGCTTCGAGGGTGAGGTAAGCGAACTGCCGCTGCTGGGGGCAGAAGAACAGCGCTTCCTGCTGGAAGACTGCAACCGCACCGACCGCGACTACCCGCTGGAGCACAGTTACATTGCGCTGTTCGAAGCGCAGGTGGCCGCGCACCCGGAACGTACCGTGGCCCGCTGCCTGGAAGCGTCCTACGACTATGCCGGGCTGAACCTGGCAGCCAACCGCCTGGGCCACGCTCTGATCGCAGCGGGTGTGAGCGTGGACCAACCGGTGGCGCTGCTGGCCGAGCGCGGCTTGCCGCTGCTGGGCATGATCGTTGGCAGCTTCAAGGCCGGTGCGGGCTACCTGCCACTGGACCCGGGCCTGCCGGCGGCGCGCCTGCAAAGCATCATCCAGCTCAGCCGTACCCCGGTGCTGGTGTGCAGCGCGGCCTGTGCCGAGCAAGGTCGGCAACTGCTGGGCGAACTGGAGGCTGCGGTACGGCCACAGTTGCTGGTGTGGGAGGACATCCAGGCCAGCCCGGTTGCCAGCCATAACCCAGGCATTCACAGTGGCCCGGACAACCTGGCCTATGTGATCTACACCTCAGGCTCCACCGGCCTGCCAAAAGGGGTGATGGTGGAGCAGCGCGGCATGCTCAACAACCAGCTGAGCAAGGTGCCGTACCTGGCGCTGAGCGAGCAGGACGTGATCGCCCAGACTGCCTCGCAAAGCTTCGACATTTCGGTGTGGCAGTTCCTCGCCGCACCGTTGTTCGGGGCCAAGGTGGAGATTGTGCCGAACGCCATCGCCCATGACCCGCAGGGCCTGCTGGCACATGTGCAGGCTACCGGCATCACTGTGCTGGAAAGCGTGCCATCACTGATTCAAGGCATGCTGGCCAACGACCACCAGGCCCTCGATGGCCTGCGCTGGATGCTGCCGACCGGCGAAGCCATGCCACCGGAGCTGGCGGCGCAGTGGCTGCAACGCTACCCGCATATCGGCCTGGTCAATGCCTACGGGCCGGCAGAATGCTCCGATGATGTGGCGTTCTTCCGTGTCGATGCTGCGTCGACCCAAGGCAGCTACCTGCCGATCGGCACACCGACCGACAACAACCGACTGTACCTGTTTGGTGAAGACCAGGCGCTGGTGCCGCTGGGTGCGGTGGGCGAGCTTTGCGTGGCGGGTACCGGTGTGGGCCGTGGCTATGTCGGCGACCCGGTACGCACGGCCTTGGCGTTCATTCCTCATCCTTACGGAGCGCCGGGCGAGCGCCTGTACCGCACCGGCGATCTGGCGCGGCAGCGCCCGGACGGAGTGCTGGAGTACGTCGGGCGCATCGACCACCAGGTGAAGATCCGCGGTTACCGCATCGAGCTGGGCGAAATCGAAGCGCGCCTGCACGAACAGGCGGAAATCCGCGACGCTGCGGTGGGCGTGCAGGAAGGCGTCAATGGCAAGCATCTGGTCGGTTACCTGGTGGCCCACCAGGGTATCGCCGCTGACGCCGGGCTGCTGGAGCAGGTGAAGCAACGCCTGCGTGCCGAGTTGCCGGAATACATGGTGCCGCTGCACTGGGGCTGGTTCGACCACCTGCCGCACAACGCCAATGGCAAGCTCGACCGCAAGGCGTTGCCGGCCATCGACATCGGCGGCCAGCACAGCCAGGCCTATCAGGCGCCGCGCAACGAGCTGGAGGAAGTGTTGGCCGGTATCTGGGCCGATGTGCTCAAGACCGAGCGGGTGGGGGTGCGCGACAACTTCTTCGAGTTGGGCGGGCATTCGTTGCTGGCCACGCAGATCGCTTCGCGGGTGCAGAAACAGCTGCAACTGAACGTGCCACTGCGGGCGATGTTCGAGTGCAGCACGGTAGAGGAGCTGGCCGAGTATGTGCAGGGGTTGCAGGGCAGTGCGCTGGATGACGACAAGGTCGACCGGCTCAGTGACCTGATGGCCGAGCTGGAAGGGTTGTAAACCTGCACTGGCCTCTTCGCGGGTAAACCCGCGAAGAGGCCGGCACAGGCAACCCGTATTTCAGCGCTTGCCGAGAATTTTGCCCAGCATCTCCGGCCGAGGTGCCCCTTGCTGGCTCTGCAAGTTGCCCTGTTCATCCTGATAGAAAATCGCCGGGGTTGCTTGCAACCCCATCTCTTCCATCAACGCCATGTTCGCCGCCAGCTTCTGCTGCACGGCCTCCGGCACCTGCTCCAGTGCCTTCAGCTTGCTGGCCTTGCCGGCTTTTTCATGCGCTTGCAATGCCTTGGCCGGGTCTTTCGCCGCCAGCAGGGCTGCCGATTTGCCCGGGCTGTCCTCGCGGATGATGCCGACCATGATATGGCGCAACTGCACCTTGCCCGATTCCACCCATGGCCGTGCCTGTTCCCAGAACATATTGCAGTACGGGCAGTTCGGGTCGCTGAACAGGTACACCTTGCGTGGCGCATCGGCCTTGCCGTCGGCAATCCACGCGGTTTTCTCCATCTTCGCCCAGATTTCCTTGCTCATCGGCGCATACACCAGCTTTTCCAGCGGTTCGGCGCTCAGGTCCTTGCCTTGTTCGTCGAACAGGCTGCCGACCAGCACATGCTTGCCGTCGGGGGTGAGGTACAGGGCCAGGGCGTTGTTCTGGTACTCGGCGGCGTAACCGCGCAGGCCGTTGGGCGCGTCGAAGCTGCCTTTGATCACGGCGCCCTTGGCTTGCAGTTGCTGAACGGCCTTGGGCAGCTCTTCGGCCTGCAAGGCGGGGGCGGCCAGCAGGGCCAGGGACAGGGGCAGCAGTGCAGTCAGTCGCATGTCAGTTTCCTTGTGCGGCAGGGGCGGGCGCGGTGGCCCGGTCGAAAGGCTCCAGGGCGTGGCGCAGGCTGGCCCGGGAAAGCTCGCCCAGGTGGCTGCCGACCAGCCGCCCGTCGGCGTCGTAGAACAGGGTGGTGGGCAGGGCCATGGAGCCGACGCGCTGGGCCAGCAGGCCGGTGCCGTCGAACAGCACATGGGTCAGGCTCAGGCCGGTGGTGGCAAGGAAGGTGCTGACGTTTTCCGGGGTTTCGCCCTGGTTGACGAACAGGAAGGTCACGTGCGGATAGTCGCTTTGCGCCTGTTGCAGCACCGGCATTTCCCGGCGGCAGGGCGGGCACCAGGTGGCCCAGATGTTGATCACCAGCGGCTTGCCACGGTAGCTGTGCAAGGCGACGGATTGGCCGCCAGCGTTGCGCAGGCTCAGTTCCGGCAGCTCGGTGCCTTTGCTGTACAGGTGCCCGCCCAGGCTGGCCAGGCCCCAGAACAACGCACCACTGAACAGCGCCCAACCCAGCGGGCGACGCAGGCCCGGTTGGCGCCAGCCCTGCCACAGGGCTGCGAGGACGATACCGGCCAGGCCCGACCAGAACAGGAAGCCGCCGTCGCGAATGTCGATGATCTGCAACGGCTCATCGCGGTACATCGGCCAGTAGGCCAGCACGAAGCCTGCGCGGGCAGCCAGCACACCGATCAGGAACAGGTTGAACAGTGCCGACTCGGGGCTTTCGCCGCCACGCCGGGCGACGAACCAGCCGACCACGCTGGCGATCCCCAGGGCGGCGAGCATCAGCAGGTGGTTGAGGGCCATGGTCAGTGGCCCGAGGGTTACGGTCAGCATCAGCCTTGGCTCCTGGTCTGGGCCCAGTGCTGCTGGAACGTGGCGGCGTCCACTTCACCCGTGATGCGCCGCGCGCGGCGTTCGTCGCCTTCCGGGCCGATCCAGATGATGCTGGGCGGACCGGGTACCTGGTAGCGCTGCAGCAAGGCTTTGCTGGCCGGGCTGTCGGCGGTCACGTCCAGGCGCAGCAGGTGCACACCGGCCAGGCCGGCCTGCACGTCGCTGCGGGCGAACACCTGCTTTTCCATGACCTTGCACGACACGCACCAGTCGGCGTAGTAGTCGAGCATCACCCACTGGCCACGGGCCTTTGCCGCATCCAGTTCACGTTGCAGGTCTTCAGGGCGGCTCACCGTCACGAAACGGTCTTCGGCTTGCTGGGCGGCGGCCGGCGTGGCGCCCCCAGCGAACGGGCGCAGGGGTTGCCAGAGGTCGTCGCCGCCGGCTGCTGCGCCTACCAGCAACAGGCCGCCCCACAGGGCCCCCAGCAGTGGCACGGCGCGCAATGCTGGCTGGCGCTGCAAGGCCGGCCAGCTGGCCCAGGCCAGGGCGATCAGCCAGGCGCCACTCAGCGCCAGCAGCAGGGTGGCGGGCAGCAGGCTGCGCAGGGTGTACAGCGCCATGGCCAGGAACACGAAGCCGAACACGCCCTTGACCCGCTCCATCCAGGCGCCCGGACGCGGTAGGTAGCGGTTGCCCAGGGTCACCAGCAACAGCAGCGGTACGCCCATGCCCAGGCCAAGGCTGAACAGCACCAGCGCGCCTTGCAACACGTCGCCGCTCTGGGCGATGTACAGCAGCGCACCGGCCAGTGGCGCGGTCATGCACGGGCCAAGCAGCAGGCCGGACAACGCCCCCAGCAGTGCGGCGCCATACAGGTTGCCGCCACGGGTGCCTTGCCCGGCGCGGTCCAGGCGGTCGCGCAGGGCGGCGGGCAGTTGCAGTTCGAAGGCGCCGAACATTGGCAGGGCCAGCAGCACGAACAACACTGCCAGGCTGCCCAGCAGCCAGGGTTGCTGCAGCCAGGCTTGCAGGCTGGCACCCAGCAGCGCGGCGACCACGCCCAGGGCGGCGTACACCAGCGCCATGCTTAGCACATACACCCCGGCCAGCAGCCAGCCGCGGCGAGCGCTGGCGCCGTTGCCCAGCACCAGCCCGGCCAGAATCGGCAGCATTGGCAGCGAGCAGGGGGTAAAGGCCAGCAGCAGGCCAAGGCCGAAGAACGCCAGCAGGCTCCAGGCCAGGTGGCCCTGTTGCAGGCCGCTGGCCAGTGCCTGGTCGCCGGCTTGCTCGGCGACAGGCGCCACACTGCCACCCAGGTCGATTTGCGTGGTTTGCGGCGGGTAGCACAGGCCGGCGTCGGCACAGCCCTGCCAGCCCAGGCGTAGTTGTCCCTGGGCATTGGCGGGCAGCAGCAGCTCAAGCTGGTCGCGGTATACCGCGCTGTCACCAAAGAACTCGTCATGGTGGTTGAGCGCCGGCGGCAGCTGCGGGTGCTGGTCGGCGGGCAGGCCGTCGAACTTCAGGCGCTTCTGGTACAGGTAGTAGCCCGGCTTGATCTGGAAGTACAGGCGCATCTGGCCGTCGGCCTGGCGGTCGTGGGTGAGCACGAAGGCTTGGTTGACCGGTAGAAAGTCAGGTTTGACGTCGAACGGGTTGGCCTGCAAGGGGCCGGCCAGCAACAGTGTCAGGAAGAGCAGGAAAACGCGCATGTCTTCGCCTTGGCAGATCCAGGAATGGGGCCATGCTGGCTGGAGTCGATTAACTCAAGGTTAACCCCTTTTCAACGGATACGAATTGTGGCCCCCTGTATGTCGGTCTTGAATCTCTGCGATTCGTCGAACTGAAGGCGGAGCAAACGTGCAGCATTGTGAACGACAGGTGGTATGCCGGGCGCTGCAGTGGTTTGGCAAGCGCCAGAAGGTGGCGCTGTGAGTGTGATCGCGCTGGTGTTGGCGGCTGGCAGCAGCACGCGCTTCGGTTCCGACAAGCGCCGGGCGACCCTGGCCGATGGCCGCAGCCTGCTGGCGCACAGTGTGGCGCGGGCCAGGGCGGTGTTCGACGAGGTGCGTGTGGTCTTGCGTGAGGGGGAGCGCGGGGAGGATTTCGGGTTACCTGCCGGTTGCCGGGTAATCGGCAGCCCAGATGCCGCGTCCGGTATGGGGCATAGCCTGGCTGTCGGGGCACGGTCGCTTCACGACAGCCAGGCACAGGCGGTAGCGATTTTGCTGGGTGACATGCCATGGATCGAGCCGGCAACCCTGGGCCGGCTGGTCGGGGCCGCCCATGCGTCCCGTATCGTGCTGCCACGCCATGCAGGGCAGCAGGGGCACCCGGTGATCTTCGGGCGGGATTTCTGGCCGGCGCTGGGGCAACTGCATGGCGATGAAGGGGCACGCTCGGTGGTGCATGCTCACCGGGGTAGCTGTGTGGTGGTCGAGCTGGAAGATGCGGGGGTATTGCTGGATGTCGACACGCCGCAGGGCCTCGCTTGGTTCATAATCCCACCTTAATCCGCCCAAGGTGCAATGCCAGCCATACCACTCCGGGAGCTCCACCATGCACGTTCTGCTCTGCGAGGACGACGACCTGATCGCCGCCGGCATCTGCGCCGGCCTTACTGCCCAGGGCTTGACCGTTGACCGGGTGGGTAACGCCGCCGGTGCGCGGGCGATGCTGCAGGCCGCGCAGTTCGATGTGATGATTCTCGACCTCGGCCTGCCTGACGAGGACGGCTTGAAACTGCTGCGCCGCCTGCGCCAGCAGGGCGAAACACTGCCGGTACTGGTGCTGACTGCCCGTGATGCTGTCACCGACCGCGTCGATGGCCTGCAGGCCGGTGCCGACGACTACCTGCTCAAACCCTTCGACCTGCGCGAGCTGGCCGCTCGTCTGCACACCCTGCTGCGGCGGGTGGCGGGGCGGGCGGTGAATGTGATCGAGCACGGCCCGTTGCGTTACGACCCCAGCAGCTGCGAGGCGACCCTGGCCGGGCGGCCGGTCGACTTGTCCCGCCGGGAGCAGGCCCTGCTCCAGGCATTGCTGCAGAACCCCGGGCGGGTGTTGTCCAGCGAACAACTGAAAGACTGCGTGTATGGCTTTAGCGACGAAGTCGAGAGCAACGCCCTGAACGTGCATATCCACCACCTGCGGCGCAAGCTGGGCAACGGCATCGTCGAGACCGTACGTGGCCTGGGTTACCGCCTGGGCCCGGCGCAGGCGCCGGAAGAGGCCGCATCATGAGCCTGCGGGTACGCCTTAGCCTGATCCTGGGCAGTGCCTTCGTGATCATCTGGGTGCTGGCCGCCGCGTGGATGCTGCGCGACCTGCGCCAGCAGATGATGTTTTCCCTCGACCAGCGCCTGGTGGCGTCGGCGCGTATGGTCGCCGGGCTGATCGACCAGTTGCCGCAGCCGCTCACCGCCAAGGGCGGGGAGGCGCACATTTCTGCCGACCAGTTCAGCGTGCCGGACGGCATGGCCTGCCAGGTCAGCTCGCTGCGTGGCGAGATCCTTGCCAGCAACCACAAGCACGATGGCGCCATGGACGACGAGCGCAGTGGTTTCCGTGACCAGACGATCGACGGTGCACTGTGGCGTACCTTTACCTACAACCATGGTGATGTGCGCATCACCACGGCTGACCGGCACATGGAGCGTGAGGCGCTGAACCAGTCGATTCTGCTGGCGGCTTCGGCACCGGTGCTGATGGCCCTGCTTGGCAGCCTGGGGTTGTTGTGGATTGGCCTGGGCAAAGGCCTGGAGCCGCTCAACCGCATGCGCGATGCGCTACGGCGAAGGCGGGCTGATAGCGTCGAGCCACTGCAGGTGGCAGGCATGCCCAGCGAATTGCAGCCGTTGCTGGAAACCCAGAACCAGCTGTTCCTGCGCATTGCCCAGACCATCGAGCGCGAGCGGCGCCTGACCGACGATGCCGCCCATGAGCTGCGCAGCCCGCTGACCGCTATCAAGACCCACCTGCAAGTGGCGCGCATGACCGACGGCGCCGTGCGCGAGCAGGCGCTGGAACATGCCGAACAAGGGGCCGACCGCATGCATCGCACGCTGGAGCAGTTGTTGATGCTGGCGCGGGTAGAAGGCAGCCTGTCGTTCGAAGATGGCGTGCAGTGCAGCGCCGAACAGGTGGCCCGGCAGGCGGTGCAGGACGCAGGTGGCGGCGATAACCGGCGCATCGTGCTGCGTTTGCCTGAAGAAGCGACGCAGATCTACCTGGGCATGCCGGCCCCCTTGGCGGTGGCCGCACTGCGCAACCTGCTGGACAACGCCTTGCGCCATGGTGGCGACGAGGCAGTAGAGCTGGAGGTGCAGATGGCCGACGGGCAGGTGGGGTTCATGGTGCGCGACCATGGGCCGGGGATTGCCGACGCCGACCTTGAGCACCTGACCGAGCGCTTTTGGCGTAACGGACAGAGTAGTGGGTGCGGGTTGGGCTTGGCGATCGTGCAGGCGATCGTGGAGCGGTGTGCGGGTAGCCTGAGGTTCGACAGCCGTAGCGATGGTTTGCGGGTCTTGTTGCAGGTGCCGGCGCGCTCGGCCAGTTGACTTCGCTGCCGGTGTTTGCCCTTTCGCGGCTTTACGCGCGAAAGGGCCAACACCGGTTAAGTAAAATCCAGTAACAACCGCTAAATCCTCCTAGCACTCAAGCGTTTTCCAAGCGATAACCGCTCATTCGCTTGCTTGCGAGGATTCACCCATGTCCACCGCTTCCAGCCTTGCCCAGCTCCCTGTGGCCAACGCGCCGCAGCCTTTGTACGCATTCACTGATTCGCCTTTGCTGCAACGCCAGCAGCAACAAGAGTCCAACGCCCGCAGCTACCCACGGCGCATTCCGCTGGCACTCAAGCGCGCCCGTGGCATCCATGTGGAAGATGTCGAAGGCCGCCAGTTCATCGATTGCCTGGCCGGCGCAGGCACGTTGGCGTTGGGCCATAACCACCCGGTGGTGGTCGAGGCGATCCAGCGGGTACTGGCCGATGAGTTGCCCCTGCACACCCTGGACCTGACCACGCCGGTCAAGGACCGCTTCGTCCAGGACCTGTTCGGCATCCTGCCCGAGGCGCTACGCCGCGAGGCCAAGGTGCAGTTCTGTGGCCCGACCGGCACCGATGCGGTAGAAGCAGCGCTGAAACTGGTCCGCACGGCCACCGGTCGTAGCACCGTGCTGGCGTTCCAGGGCGCTTACCACGGCATGAGCCTGGGGGCGTTGAGCCTGATGGGCAGCCATGGGCCGAAGCAGCCACTGGGGGCCTTGCTCGGCAATGGGGCGCAGTTCATGCCGTACCCTTACGACTACCGCTGCCCGTTCGGCCTGGGTGGCGAAGCCGGGGTCAAGGCCAACCTGCATTACCTGCAAAACCTGCTGCTCGACCCGGAAAGCGGTGTGCCGCTGCCGGCTGCAGTCATCCTCGAGGTGGTGCAGGGCGAGGGCGGGGTGATTCCGGCCGATATCGAATGGCTCAAGGGCGTGCGCCGCATCACCGAGCAGGCCGGCGTGGCGCTGATCGTCGACGAGATCCAGAGCGGTTTTGCCCGTACCGGGCGCATGTTCGCCTTCGAGCATGCCGGCATCGTGCCGGACGTGGTCACCTTGTCCAAGGCCATTGGCGGCAGCCTGCCGTTGGCGGTGGTGGTGTACCGCGACTGGCTGGACACCTGGAAGCCGGGCGCGCATGCCGGCACATTCCGGGGCAACCAGATGGCCATGGCGGCGGGCTCGGCGGTAATCAACTACCTGGTGGAACACCGCCTGGCCGAGCACGCCGAGGCCATGGGGCTGCGCTTGCGCAGGCACCTGCAGCAGTTGCAGCGTGATTACCCGCAGTTGGGCGACATTCGCGGGCGTGGGTTGATGCTCGGCGTGGAGTTGGTGGACCCGCAGGGCAAGGATGCGCTTGGCCAGCCGCTGGCCAACCGCGATCTGGCGGCCAAGGTGCAGCGAGAGTGCCTGAAGCGCGGGCTGATTCTGGAGCTGGGTGGGCGGCATGGCGCCGTGGTGCGTTTCCTGCCACCGTTGATCATCAGCGGCGAGCAGATCGATGAAGTGGCGCAGCGTTTTGCCGAGGCGTTCATCGCGGCAGTCTGACCGATAGCCGGGGGCGCACGGCGCCCTCGGCTGTCTCACGTCAATCAAAGGTGCGACCGGCCCGCCAATACCCCATCAACGTCAGGCATTCTCGCTGCAATCCACGTTCCTTGATCAGGTACCGGCGTATCTCCATCACCGTCGCCGATTCCCCCGCCACCCAGGCGTGAAACTCGCTGCTGTCGCTACTGGCCTGTTCCCACAGGATGCGTGTATCAATATCCACGTCTTCCAGCTTCGCCCGTGGTGTGGCGTGCCCAAGCGGCAGGCTGGCCAGCTCGCGCACGGCGTGCTGCATGGCTTGGCCATGTGCGCACCTCAGCCGTTCGCGCGGCAGCCAGCGCAGCGCAGTGGCATCGCCATGGCGCAGGCTCAGGCAATCCGCCTCCAGCGGCACCTCGATGAACGCGTGCACCGCCAGCTCGGGCTGGGTGTCGGCCAGTTGCTCCAGGATGCCGGCAATCGCCGGCAGTGCGGTTTCGTCACCTACCAACAGCACATTGCGCACGCCCTGGGGTGGCTTCCATTCATAACCGCCGGGGTCGCCCTCATAGGCCAGGTTGGGCGCGACTATCTGCAAACGGTCACCCACCTGCGCGTGGGTGGCCCAGGCCGAGGCGGGGCCGTTGACACCATGCAGCACGAAGTCGATATCCACCTCCAGCGCCTCACGGCGCAAGGCACGGATGGTGTAGGTGCGCATCGGCGGGCGCTGGGCCGGTGGCAGCGCGCTGTGCGCGGCCTTCCAGTGCAGGTCGTTGTTCAGGCTGGGCGGTGAGCCGTCGGGGGCGGGAAACAGCAGCTTGACCCGTTGGTCTGGGGCCAGGGTGGTCATTTCAACAACTTCTGGTCCGGTGAATACCAGCCGGGTGAGCGAAGGGCTGAGCGCGATCCGCCGCTTCAGCTGGATATTGAAGATTCGATAGCTGGGGCGTTTGCCGGGGAGCGCTTGAGTGACCCGCTTGCGCAGGTTGTTGGCCAGGGTGGAGAGCATCGCGAGGGCCGCCTTCTGGAGGATGGGTATGACGTTCAGACGAGTCGCCCACCCGGTGATTTAATCGCGCAGCCTGGGCTGCCGGCGGTGGCCGGGGCTTTGGCTAAATCAGCTCGCGGCTGTTTCGTCTTTGAGGGATGACTGGGCCCTGTGGTCCCGCTTCCTATCGCTAAGGACGCATTGCATGAATGCCGAAAACTCGTTGAAACTCGCTCGCCGCTTTATCGAACTGCCGCCGGAAAAACGCCGTTTGTTCCTGGCCGGGCTAAAGGCAGAGGGCGTCGATTTTTCCTTGTTTCCGATCCCTGCCGATGTTGCCTGCGATGACCGTGATGGGTTGTCCTACGCCCAGCGGCGTATGTCGTTTCTCTGGCAGCTGGACCCTCAGAGCGCTGCCTACAACCTGCCCATGGCTGTGCGCCTGAAGGGCAAGCTCGACCGCCAGGCCCTGCAGCAAGCGTTCGATCGCCTGGTTGCGCGCCACGAGAGCCTGCGTACGCGCCTGCGTACCCAGGGTGAGCATCTGTACCAGGAGGTCCTCGCTGCCGAGGCCGTTGCCATCGTCGAGCACGACCTCACCGCCCTGGCAGCGGCGCAACGCGAAGCCCGTGTCGCGTCACTGGCCGAAGCCCAAGCGCAGGCACCTTTCAACCTGCTGCAAGGGCCGCTGTTGCGCGTGAACCTGCTGCAACTGGCCACCGACGAGCACGTGCTGCTGCTTACCCTGCACCACATCGTGGCCGATGGCTGGTCGCTGAACGTGCTGATCGACGAGTTCGTGCGTTTGTACGATGCCGCCTGTCAGGGCAGCGAAGCGACCCTGCCGGCGCTGCCCATCCAGTACCGCGACTATGCGCTGTGGCAACGCAGCTGGCTGCAAGCCGGTGAGCAGGAGCGACAGCTGAGCTACTGGCGCGAGAAGCTGGGCGATGATCATGCCGTGCTTGAGCTGCCGCTCGACCATTCCCGTGTCGGCGCACCGAGCCATCGCGGCGCGCGGCGCGAGTTGCAGGTCGACCCAGCGCTTGCCGAGCGTCTCAGGGCGTTGGCCAGTGCCCAGGGGGTTACCCTGTTCATGGTGCTGCTGGCATCGTTCAAGCTGCTGCTGCAACGCTACAGTGGCCAGCGCGCCATCCGCGTCGGCGTTCCGGTCGCCAACCGCCACCGTACCGAAGTAGAAGGCTTGATCGGTTGCTTCATCAACACCCAGGTGCTGCATACCGATATCGACCCGCTCATGGATGTGAGCCAGCTACTTGGCCGGGTCAAAGACACCGCCCTGGGCGCCCAGGCGCACCAGGATCTGCCGTTCGAGCGCCTGGTCGAGGCGCTCGAACTGGATCGCAGCAGCGCGCAAAGCCCGTTGTTCCAGGTGCTGTTCAACCACCAGGCGGCCATCGCCGACGCCGGTCAGGTTCGCCTTGGCAGTGGGCTGACGCTGGAAAAAGTCGCCCTGGACAAGCACAGCGCTCGCTTCGACCTTTCCCTGGACACCTATGAAAGTGCCGGGCGTCTGCACGCGGTGTTCACCTATGCGCTGGATGTCTTCGAAGAAGCCACGATCATCGGTTTCGGCGAGGATTGGCTGCGACTGCTCGATGGGCTGACCCAATCGCCCGCCACTGCGGTCGGCGAACTGCCCTTGGCGACCCAGGCGGTACAGCCGCTGGAGCCGCAAGCTGCCGGGGCGCAAACGCCCGGCCTGTGCGTCCATCACCTGATCGAAACGGCCGCCAACCTCAACCTGCAAGGCCTTGCAGCGAGCGGCGAGGCCGGTCGAATCAGCTATGCCACCTTGCAGGCACGCTCGGATGCCCTGGCCCACGCACTGCTGGCGCGTGGCGTACAGCTGGATCAGCGGGTCGGCGTGGCGGCCGACCGGTCCTGCGAGATGCTCGTCGGCATCCTGGCCGTGCTCAAGGCCGGTGCCGCCTACCTGCCGCTGGACCCTGACCAGCCTCAGTCGCGCATCGACTTCATGCTTGCCGACAGCAAGGTCAAGTGGGTAGTGGGCCGAGCAGGGCAGATCAGCCTGCCTGAAGGCGTCGCAGCGATTGACGTGGAGGGCGACTACCCGTCTGCGTCGGCGCCCAAGGTGGCGGTCCATGCCGACAACCTTGCCTATGTCATCTACACCTCCGGCACCACCGGCAAGCCCAAGGGCGTCGCGGTCAGCCATGGCGCCTTGGTCAACTACGTGCGCGGCGTCAGCCAACGCCTGCCCATGGACCAGATCGGCAACCTGGCAATGGTCACCACGCCGGCGGCCGACCTTGGCCACACCATGCTGTTCGGTGCACTGTGCTACGGCAAGACCCTGCACATGCTGCCCAAGGAGACCGTGCTCGATGCCCAGGTCTTCGCCGCCTACCTGCAGGCGCATGCCATCGATGCACTGAAGATCGTCCCCTCGCACTTGCAGGCCATGCTCGCCGCAGGCGCCGAAGCCTTGCCACGGCGCTGCCTGGTGGTGGGGGGCGAAGCGTGCACTGCGGCGCTTCTGGGCCGCATCAAGGCCTTGGCGCCCGACCTCGACGTGATCAACCACTATGGTCCCACCGAGACAACGGTCGGCGTCCTTACCCATGCCCTGCAGGATCGCCCGGTGCTCGGCCAGCCGCTGGACAACCTGCGCGCCCATGCGCTGGACAGCTGCCTTCAACCCGTGCCCGGCAAGGCCAGGGGGGAGCTCTATATCGCCGGTGCAGGGCTTGCGCGTGGCTACCTGGGCCAGGCGGCGCTGACTGCCGAGCGCTTCGTACCCGACCCCTGCGGCACCGAGGGTGGGAGGATGTACCGTACCGGCGACTGGGTACGCCTGAACGCTGACGGCGAATGCATTTTTGCCGGGCGCATCGATGGCCAGGTGAAGATTCGCGGCTACCGCGTCGAACTGGCCGAGATCGATGCCTGTCTGCGGCAGTTGCCGGGGATCGAAAGCGCCGTTGTGCGCGTGGTTGGCGAAGACGCCGATCGGCAGCTGGCCGCCTACCTGGTCCCGCAGCACTGGGCTGCGCAGGACGAAGCCCGTCAAGCTGTCGTCGACGGTATCCGGGCCGCGTTGAAGCTCGCCCTGCCCGAGCATCTGGTGCCGCATTACCTGATGCTGCTGGAGCATCTGCCGGTAACCCTCAATGGCAAGGTCGACGTCAAGGCATTGCCCGAGCCGGTCGCCGTCACAGCCCTTTACCGGGCTCCCGAGACCGCACTGCAGATGCAGGTCGCGGCCATTTGGGCCGACGTGTTGCAACAGGCCCAGGTCGGCCTCGACGACAATTTCTTCGCCTTGGGTGGCCATTCGCTGCTGGCCACTCAGGTGGTCTCGCGGATCAGGCAGCAACTGCGCCTGGACGTGGCCTTGCGGGTGCTGTTCGACACTGCTGACCTGTTCGGTTTCGTCGAGGCGCTGCAGGGGCTGGAGCAGGTCGCCGGAGGCGAGATCCAGGTGCTGGACCGGACGGTGCCGCTGCAGGTTTCGCACGCCCAGTACCGCCAGTGGATGTTCTGGAAGCTGCACCCGCAAAGCACTGCCTACAACACCCCCCTGGCCATCCGCTTGCAAGGCCAGGTGGACCGGGACGCGTTGCAGGCCGCGTTCGATGCGCTGGTGATGCGCCATGAATCCCTGCGCACGATCTTCGAAGAGCATGACGGCATCCCCCGGCAGCGCATACTGCCCGCAGCGTCGCCGTGCATCGAGTACCATGACCTCAGCACTGCCGACAGCCGGGCGCTGCAGCAGCGCCTACACGACGAGGCGCTTACGCCCTTCGATCTCGAACAGGGGCCGCTGATTCGGGTCAAGCTGTTCCAGGGTGGCCCGCAGGAGCAGGTGCTGACCGTGCTGTTGCACCACATCGTCTCGGACGGCTGGTCCATGAGCGTCATGGTCCGCGAGCTGGCTGCCGTCTACAACGCCCACACTACCGGCCAGTCGCTCGAACGCCAGGCGTTGGCGGTGCAGTACGCCGATTACGCCGCCTGGCAGCGCGAACGCCTGGCCTCGGGCGAGCTGCAGGCCCAGCTGGCATTCTGGAAAACCACGCTGGAAGACGATTTCGCAGTCCTCGAACTGCCTGCCGACCGTATTCGCCCTCAGGTCCAGAGCTACCGCGGCGGGCGCGTGGATGTGCGCCTGCCTGCCGCGCTCACCGCCGATCTGCAGCGCCTGGCGGTTGCCGCCAATGCCACGCTGTTCCATGTGTTCCTGGCCTCGTTCGCACTGCTGCTGTCGCGCTACAGCGGGCGCGAAACGCTCAACATCGGCATGCCGGTGACCAACCGCAATCGCCTTGAGCTGGAGGGACTGATCGGTTTCTTCGTCAACACACTGGTCGCTCGCGTGGCGGTCGATCCGTTGCAGTCCTTCAGGCACTTGTTGCTGGCGGTCAAGGAGACCACCCTGCAGGCTCAGGCGAACAAGGACATCCCCTTCGATGTGCTGGTGGAAGCGCTCAAACCCGAGCGGGGGTTGGGCCACAACCCGCTGTTCCAGGTCATGTACAACCACCTGAGCGACCTTGGCGAGCGGGTCTTTGGCGACAGCGTGCAAGGGCTGCGTGTCGAGGAGGTCGACCTGGTCGAGCACACCACGCAGTTCGACCTGTCGCTGGACACCCTCGAACGCAGCGAGGGTGTGATCGCCTCCTTCGGCTATGCATCGGACCTGTTCGACGTCGAGCGTATCGAACGCCTGGCATCGGTCTGGGTCAACCTGCTGGGCGCCCTGGCCAGTAACGCGGCATTGCCGGTGGCCGAGCTGCCTCTGCTTTCGGCTGCCCAGCACAAGCTGGCACTTGAAGCCGTCGACCCGGCCCCCTTGCGTTTCGCCGAAGGCCTCGGCGTGCATCAGCTGTTCGAGGCGCAGGTGCTGCGCGCACCGGAGGCTACGGCGCTGGTCCTCGATGATCAGGCGTTGACGTATCAGGTACTCAACCGCCGCGCCAACCAGCTGGCCCACAAGCTGCGCGAGCTTGGCGTGGGGCCTGAGGTGCGTGTTGGCATCGCCGTGGAACGCAGCCTGGACATGGTGGTAGGCCTGCTTGGCATTCTCAAGGCCGGTGGTGCCTATGTGCCACTCGACCCGCAATACCCGCAGGAGCGCCTGCGTTTCATGGTGCAGGACAGCGGTGTTCACCTGCTCCTGACCCAGCCCCACCTGACACCGATGCTGCCGGTTTCCACAGCGGTAACCTGCCTTGAAATGCAGGCGGATGAGCACTGGCTGGGCAACTACAGTACGGCCAACCCGGTGAGCCTGACCGTCCCCGACAACCTGGCTTATGTGATCTACACCTCCGGGTCCACCGGCAAGCCCAAAGGTGTGGCCGTCGCTCATCGGGCGCTGTCGGTGTTCTGCAGCGTGGCGGCTGACTATTCGCGGCTCGATGCCAGTGATCGGGTGCTGCAGTTCGCCACGGTCAACTTCGACGGCTTTGTCGAGCAGCTCTACCCGGCCTTGTGTTGCGGTGCCCGGGTCGTCATGCGCGGCTCGCAGCTGTGGGACATCGAAACCCTCAAGCAGGCCATCGTCACCCACGGCATCACCGTGGCGGACCTGACCACCGCCTACTGGCGCATGCTGGCGGCGGAAAAGCTGCCCGCCGGTGCCTGCGCGTCGCTGCGTCAGGTGCACGTGGGCGGTGAAGCCATGCCGATGGAAAGCCTTGGCGACTGGTACGCCAGCGGATTGCAGCAGGCACGTCTGCTCAATACCTATGGGCCTACCGAAGCGACGGTGGTAACCACCGTGCAGGACTGTGCAGGTTTGCAGCCTGGTGCCGGTGGCAAGGCCATCGTGCCGATCGGGCGGGCGGTGGGCGGCAGGGTGACCTATGTCTGTGACGATGGCCTTGTCCTGGCCCCGGCCGGTTGGGTGAACGAACTGCTGATCGGTGGTCGCGGCTGTCTCGCCCGTGGCTATTTCAACCGCCCTGCGCTGACCGCCGAGCGCTTCATTCCCGACCCGTTCGACCCGGTCGGCGGCGGCCGTCTGTACCGTACCGGTGATCTGGCAAGCGCCCGTGTCGAGGGTGTTCTCGACTATGTCGGTCGCATCGACCATCAAGTCAAGATTCGCGGCCTGCGCATCGAACTGGGCGAGATCGAAGCGCGACTGCAAGAGCATGCCAGGGTGCGTGAAGCACAGGTCATCGACATCGACGGGCCCACCGGCAAGCAACTGGTCGCCTATCTGGTGATCGAGGGCGGTGTTGAACCGCAGGATGCGCTGCGTGAAAACCTGGCAAGCCACCTCAAGGCTGCATTGCCGGACTACATGGTTCCGGCGCACCTGATGTTCCTCGGCCAATTGCCGCTGACGCCGAACGGCAAGCTGGACCGCAAGGCGCTGCCAAGGCCCGACCTGAGCCTCGAACAGCCAGCCTATGTGCCCGCTCGCAGCGAACGTGAAAAACAGATTGCAGCCATCTGGGCCCAGGTACTCAAGGTTGAACGCATCGGCCTGACCGACCATTTCTTCGAACTGGGCGGGCATTCGTTGCTGGCTACCCAGGTCACCTCGCGCATTCGCCAGGCCCTGGGCCTGGAAATACCCCTGCGCACGCTTTTCGAAGCCCCGGTGCTGGCTGATTTCGTCGCCTTGACAGGGCAGGGCACGCACGCGGCTGCCCTGGCGTTGCAGCCGGTCGACCGCACCCAGCCGTTGGCCTTGTCTTATGCCCAGCAGCGGCAGTGGTTCTTCTGGCAGATGGCCCCTGAAAGTACCGCCTACAACATGGCCACGGTCTTGCGACTGCGCGGCGAGCTGGATGTCGAGGCACTGCGCCTGAGTTTCGAAGCGCTGATCGCGCGGCACGAGACCCTGCGTACCACCTTCCGCCAGGCCGGTGACCAAGCCCTGCAGGTGATCCACCCGGCGCAGCCGTTCAGCTTGGCCTGCGAAGGGGTCGAACCGTGCGAGGGAGACGAACAGGCCGCGCTGCTCAAGCGCCTGGTCGAGGCAGAGACGCAACGTCCCTTCGATTTGGAGCACGGGCCGTTGCTGCGCGTGAAACTGTTGCGGGTGACCGAGGATGACCATGTCCTGGTACTGACCTTGCACCATATCGTCTCCGATGGCTGGTCGATGCCGGTGATGGTCGATGAGCTGGTGCAGCTGTACCAAGGGCGGCGCAACGGGCAGGCGGCGCAGTTGCCTGCGCTGCCTGTCCAGTACGCCGACTACGCCGTATGGCAGCGGCAGTGGATGGAAGCCGGTGAGCGTGAGCGCCAGTTGGCCTACTGGAAGGCCCAACTGGGGGACCGGCAGCCGGTACTCGAACTGCCCGGCGATCGCCCGCGCCCGGCTAACCAGGACTTCGCCGGCGCCAGTTTCGCCATCGACCTGGACCGCGACCTCGTGCACGCGCTCAAGGCATTGGCCCAGCAGCAGGGCGTCAGCCTGTTCATGCTGCTGTTGGCCAGCTTCCAGACCCTGTTGCACCGCTATTCGGGGCAGGACGACATTCGCGTCGGCGTGCCGATCGCTAACCGTAACCGCCTGGAAACCGAACGCCTGATCGGCTTCTTCGTCAATACCCAGGTGCTCAAGGCCGAGTTCGACCTGCACACCACCTTCAGCCAGCTGCTTGAGCAAACGCGTCAGACGGCCCTGGCGGCCCAGGCTCATCAGGATCTGCCGTTCGAGCAGTTGGTCGAGGCGCTGCACCCTGAGCGCAGTCTGAGCCACAGCCCGCTGTTCCAGGCGCTCTACAATCACCAGACCGAACAGCGGGGGCAGGCGCGCAGCCTGCCTGGGCTGGAAGTTCAAGGCATGGCCTGGGAGCGCTATACCGCACAGTTCGACCTCACCCTTGATACCTTCGAGCATGCCGAGGGGCTGGGCGCTTCGCTGGTCTACGCCACGTCGCTGTTCGACCGCCCGCGCATCGAGGCGCTGGCGCAGCATTGGTGCAACCTGCTGGCCGACATCGTGCGTCAGCCCCATCAGCGTGTCGCCGAGCTGGCGATGCTGGGCAGCCAGGAGCGTGAACAACTGTTGGCAAGGTGGGACCAGACTGGCGACGACCATCCGGACGACCGTTTCGTCCATCAACTGTTCGCAGACCAGGTTGCCCGCACGCCCGAAGCCATCGCAATCCGCTTCGACGATCAACGCCTGAGCTACCGCCAACTCGATGCGCAGGCCAATCGCCTGGCGCACCGCTTGATCGAGCAAGGGGTCGGCCCGGAGGTCAGGGTGGTCATCGCCATGCGCCGCTCCACCGACATCATGGTGGCGTTCATGGCAGTGCTCAAGGCAGGTGGCGTGTATGTGCCGCTGGACATCGCCTATCCGCAGGACCGCCTGCGCTACATGATGCAGGACTGTGCTGCGGCCTTGGTGCTGACGCAGAGCGATGTGCTGGGCACGCTGCCGATCCCCCACGGGTTGCCGACGCTGTCGGTGGACCTGCCGGCCGCCTGGCAGCAAGGCCCGGACACGGCGCCCGAGGTGGCGCTGTCAAAGCACAACCTTGCCTATGTGATCTACACCTCGGGCTCGACCGGCATGCCCAAGGGTGTCGCAGTGGCGCACGGGCCTCTGGCCTCGCACATTCTGGCCAACGGTGAACGCTATGAAACCGGCCCGCAGGATTGCGAGTTGCACTTCATGTCCTTCGCCTTCGATGGCGCCCATGAGGCCTGGATGCACCTGCTGATCAACGGCGCCAGTGTGCTGGTGCGTGACGACAGCCTGTGGCTGCCCGAGCAGGCCTACGCCGAGATGCACCGGCATGGCGTGACCATTGCCGTGTTCCCGCCGGTCTATCTGCAACAGCTGGCCGAGCATGCCCTGCGCGTGGGCAACCCGCCACCGGTGCGAATCTACTGCTTCGGTGGTGATGCCGTACCGCAAGCCGGATACGAGCTGGCCTGGCAGGCCCTGCGCCCGCAATACATCTTCAACGGCTACGGGCCGACCGAAACCGTGGTCACACCGTTGCTCTGGAGCGCATCGCCAGGCGATACCTGCGGCGCGGCCTACGCGCCTATCGGCCGCCTGGTCGGGCGCCGCCGCAGTTATGTGCTCGACGCAAGCCTCAACCTGGTGCCGTTGGGGCACAGTGGCGAACTGTTCCTCGGCGGGCTCTGCCTGGCGCGTGGCTATCTCGACCGGCCAAGCCTGACCGCCGAGCGCTTCGTCCCCGACCCGTTCGCCGCGAACGGCGAGCGCGTCTACCGCAGTGGTGACCTGACTCGCACCCGCGCCGACGGTTTGGTTGACTACCTGGGGCGCATCGACCACCAGGTCAAGATCCGCGGTTTCCGTATCGAGCTTGGCGAGATCGAGGCGCGGTTGCAGGATCACCCGGCGGTGCGCGAAAGTGTGGTAATCGACATCCAGGGGCCAGGCGGCAAGCAGCTTGCCGCGTATCTGGTCAGTGCGGATGTGCAGCTCGACGACCTGCCGGGGCAGAGCCTGCTGCGCAGCGAACTGCGCGATCACCTCAAGGCGACCTTGCCGGACTACATGGTGCCCACGCACCTGGTGTTCCTCGACAAGTTACCGCTCACGCCCAATGGCAAGCTGGACCGCAAGGGCCTGCCAGCGCCTGACGTCACTCAGCTGCAGCAGGTGTACGTGGCACCTCGAAACGCGCTGGAGCAGGCCATCGCCGGGATCTGGGCGGATGTTCTGAAAGTCGACAAGGTGGGGCTGTCCGACAACTTCTTCGAACTGGGTGGCGACTCCATCATTTCGATCCAGGTGGTCAGCCGCGCGCGCCAGGCGGGTATCCGCTTCACCCCCAAAGAGCTGTTCCAGCACCAGACCGTCCAAGGGCTGGCCTCGGTCGCCAGGCAAGGGGACGAAGGCGGATTGCTGATCGAGCAGAAGGCTGCCACTGGCCAGACCCTGCTGCTGCCGATCCAGCAATCGTTCTTCGAGCAGGACATTGCCCAGCGCCACCACTGGAACCAGGCGCTGTTGCTCAAGGCAGGTCAGGCGCTCGACAGCCAGGCACTGGAGCAAGCGCTTCAGGCTTTGGTGATTCACCATGACGCGCTGCGCCTGCGCTTCGATTGTGCAGAGGGTCAATGGACGGCTCGTTACGGTTCGCCAGAGCCACAGCAAGGTCTGCTGTGGCAGGCTACTGTGGCGGATGCCGAGGCGCTTGAAGCGTTGTGCAATGACGTTCAGGGTAGCCTTGATCTGCAGCGTGGCCCGTTGCTGCGGGCATTGCTGGCAACCCTCGCGGATGGCAGCCAGCGCGTGTTGCTGGCGATCCATCACCTGGTGGTGGACGGGGTGTCCTGGCGGGTGCTGCTGGAAGACCTGCAAACCGCCTACCACCAGTTGCACGCCGGCAAGCCACTCGACCTGCCTGCCAAGACCAGCTCGACCCAGGCGTGGGCTGCGCACTTGCAGCGCTACGCACGCAGCGAAACGCTGCAGGCGCAGCTGGCTTACTGGCAGGCGCAACTCGGCCAGGCTGATGCAGACCTGCCTTGCGACAACCCAGGTGGCTCGTTGCATGGCCTGCATGTCGGCACCGCCCGCACCCGTCTTGACTCGGCCAGTACCCGGCAACTGCTGCAACAGGCACCTGCTGCCTACCGTACGCAGGTCAACGACCTGCTGCTGACCGCACTGGCCCGCGTCATCGCACGCTGGACCCAGCGCAGCGACGTGCTCGTGCAACTGGAGGGGCATGGCCGCGAAGAATTGTTCGATACCGTTGACCTGACGCGGACCGTGGGCTGGTTCACCAGCGTGTTCCCGGTGCGGCTGAGCCCGGAGCAGACGCTTGATGCGTCGATCAAGCGGATCAAGGAACAGCTGCGGTCGATCCCCGACAAAGGCCTGGGCTACGGTGCCCTGCGCTACCTGGGCGATGAGCAGGCCCGCGCGGCGCTGGCGCAGTTGCCGAACCCACACATCACCTTCAACTACCTGGGGCAGTTCGACGGCAGCTTCGCGCCAGGTTCGGACGCCGATGCGTCGGCGTTCCTGGTGCCCGCTGGCGAAAGCGCCGGCGCCAGCCAGAGCAGCGAAGCGCCGCTGGACAATTGGTTGTCGATCAATGGCCAGGTCTATGCCGGTGAGCTGAACCTGGAGTGGACCTTCAGCCGCGACATGTTCAACGTTGACACGGTGCAGCGCCTGGCCGACCAGTTCGCTGCCGAGCTCAAGGCGATTGTCGAGCATTGCCTGGCGGATGCCCACGCAGGTTTGACGCCTTCGGATGTTCCGTTGGCCGGGTTGACCCAGGCCCAACTGGACAGCCTGCCTGTTCCGGCGGCGCTGATCGAAGATCTCTATCCCCTTGCGCCCATGCAGCAGGGCATGCTGTTCCACAGCCTGTTCGAGCAAGGCGGGGGGCATTACATCAACCAGATGCGCGTCGACGTCAAAGGGCTCGACGTACCACGCTTCAGGCTCGCCTGGCAGGCCGCTGTCGATCGCCATGAGGTGCTCAGGGCCAACTTCGTGACCTGCTTCCAGCACCCGCTGCAGGTCATTCGCAGGCAGCTCGAATTGCCGTTCACGTACTTGGACTGGGCCGGCGTCGCCGAGCAGGGTGCGGCCGTGGACAGCTGGGCCGAAGCGGATCTGCGCAAGGGCTTCGACCTGCAGCATGACCCCCTGCTGCGCCTGGCGGTTATCCGCACCAGCGAAGCATCGTGCCATCTGGTTTTCACCAGTCATCACATTCTGATGGATGGCTGGAGCAATGCGCAGTTGCTCGCTGAGGTGCTCCAGGCTTATGCCGGGGTGCCGAACGGTGGGGTGACGGGCCGCTATCGCGATTACATCGAATGGCTGCAGCGCCAGGATGCCGGGCAAGCTCAGGCCTTCTGGCAGCAGCAGTTGCATGACCTGAACGAGCCTACGCGCCTGGCACTGGCCATCCGTCAGGACAAGGCCCGCCTGGGTACCGGCTACGGTGAACACCAGCAGCGTTTGAGCGAGCAGCAGACGCAGGCGCTGGCTGCCTTTGCCCGGCAGCAGCGGGTGACCGTCAATACCTTGGTGCAAGCGGCTTGGCTGCTGCTTCTGCAGCGTTACACCGGGCAATCGTGCGTGAGCTTCGGCGCGACGGTATCCGGTCGCCCGGCGGAGCTGCGCGGTGTCGAGCAACAGCTGGGGCTGTTCATCAACACGCTGCCGGTGGTCGCCAACCCGCGTCCGCAGCAGCGGGTGGCGCAATGGGTGCAGCAACTGCAGGTGCAGAACCTGGCGCTGCGCGAATACGAGCACAGCCCCTTGTACGATATCCAGCGCTGGGCCGGATCGGGTGGGGAAGGGCTGTTCGATACCTTGCTGGTGTTCGAGAACTACCCGGTCGGCGATGCCCTGCAGCAGGGCGCACCCGCCGGGCTCGTGTTCGGCAACGTGCGCGGGCATGAACAGTCGAGCGTGCCGCTGACCTTGGCGATTGGCGCAGGTACGCACCTGTCGGTGCACTACAGCTACGACCGCCAGTGTTTCACGCAAGAAAGCATCGCGCAGATCGCCCGCCACTTCGGCACGCTGTTGCAGGCGCTGGTCAGTGGCGCAGATCAGAGGCTGGGTGACCTGGCAATGACGACCGAGGACGAGGACCTGCAAGACCTCGCTCATCGACACGGTGATGCCTTGTCGCTTTCGGACGCGCCTTGTGTGCACCTGTTGATCGAAGCGCAGGCCGCTCGCACGCCGAACGCCACCGCGCTGATTTTCGGCGACCAGCACCTGACCTATCAGCAGCTCAACCGGCGTGCCAACCAGTTGGCGCACCACCTTCGCGAACGCGGGGTGGGCCCGGATGTGCTGGTAGGGGTCGCACTCGAGCGCGGCCTGGAGATGGTGATCGGTCTGCTTGCCATCTTGAAGGCAGGCGGTGCGTATGTGCCGCTGGACCCTCTCTACCCCCGTGATCGCCTGGCTTACATGATGCAGGACAGTCAGGCTCGTCTGTTGCTGTCCCAGGCTTCGCTGGCGGATCGCCTGCCGCAGGGCGGGACGGCCGAAGTCTTGCTGCTTGACCGGTTGCAGCTGCGAGACGACGCTGATGGGAATCTGGACAATGTCACCGCGCCGGGCAACCTGGCACTGAGCATCTACACCTCGGGATCCACGGGGTTGCCCAAAGGTGTGCTGATCGAGCACCGCAATGTCACGGCGCTGATCGGCTGGGCGCGCACGGTCTACACCACGCAGGACCTGCAAGGCGTGCTGGCATCGACGTCCATCTGTTTCGACCTGTCGGTATGGGAGCTGTTTGTCACGCTGGCTGCGGGTGGCTACGCGGTGCTCGCGCAGAATGCGCTGGAACTGCCCTACCTGGCGGCGCGAGAACGCGTACGCCTGGTCAACACCGTGCCCTCGGCCATCAAGGCACTGCTCGACGCCGGTTCGTTGCCTGCGAGTGTGCGCATTGTCAACCTGGCAGGCGAACCCTTGCGGCAGCCAGTGGTGGACAGGCTCTATGCGCTGGGCCATGTGGAGCATGTCTACGACCTGTACGGCCCGTCCGAAGACACCACCTATTCCACCTGGACCCGCCGTGAGTCCGGTGGGCGAGCCAATATTGGCCGGCCTATCGCGAACACGACAGCGTATACGCTGGACATCAATGGCAAATCCATGCCGTCCGGGGTTGCGGGCGAGCTCTGCCTTACCGGTGCCGGTCTTGCCCGGGGCTACCTGGGGCGTCCGGCACTGACCGCGGAGAAATTCCTGCCCGATCCTTTCGATACTTCCGAGCATGGCGGAGGCCGTCTGTACCGGACAGGTGATCTGGCGTCCTATCGCAACGACGGCATGATCGAGTACATCGGGCGTATCGATCATCAGGTGAAGATCCGTGGCTTCCGCATCGAGCTGGGCGAGATCGAACTCAAGCTGCTTGCGCATCCCGCCATTCGCGAAGTGGTGGTGATCGATAGCGAAGGCCCGGGTGGGCGGCAACTGGTCGCGTACCTTGTGGCTGATGCGTGCATGCAGGCGCTTGGCGACACCCTGCGTGAGTACCTGAAGGCCATGCTCCCGGAATACATGGTCCCGGCGCACTTCGTCGCGCTGGACGCTCTGCCACTGACCCCCAATGGCAAGTTGGACCGCAAAGCCCTGCCTGCACCGGACGCAAACACGCTTCAGCAAGGTTTCGTGGCGCCTTGCGGCGAACTTGAAGCGCAGGTGGCAGCGATCTGGGCCGATGTGCTGAAGCTTGAAAGGGTCGGCATGAACGACAACTTCTTCGAGCTGGGCGGGCATTCGCTGCTGGCAGTCCAGGCGACCCAGCGCGTGCAGTTGCTGCTGGGGCTGGAGGTGCCGCTTTCGGCCCTGTTCGGTGCCGGGCGACTTGCGGACTACGTGGCGACGATGGCTGAGCTGGCGCCTGCCAGCGCAGCGGATGTCGATGAGTTGAGTGATTTCCTGGCAGAACTGGAGAGTGTTTGAAATGACGGCCCAGAACATCGAGCTGGTTAAACGGTTCCTGCATCTGCCACTGGAGCAGCGTAAGCAATTCTTTGAAAAGATGCAGTCCAAGGGCATGAGCTTCGCTCGGCTGCCGATCCCGCGGATACGGGACGAATGGGGGCCCATCGGGTTGTCGTATGCCCAGCAGCGCCAGTGGTTCCTTTGGCAGTTCGAGCCCGAAAGCGCGGCCTACAACATCAGCATGGCCCTGCGTTTCAGGGGCGCATTGGACCCCGCGCTTCTGCAGCGTAGCCTTGAAGACCTGGTGCACCGCCACGAAAGCCTGCGCACCGCTTTTGCCCAGGACGGCGACCAGCCTGTGCAGGTCATTGAACCGAGTGTGCGGGTGGAAATTGTACGGGAGCCCTTTGCAGCGGCACCAGACGCTGATTTTGCCGAGCGCCTTGAACGTCGCATCGAAGAAGAGGCCGGCCAGCCTTTCGACCTGGGGCAGGCGCCCCTGTGGCGGGTAAGGCTGCTGCAGGTGAACGAGGCCGACCATGTGCTGATCCTGGTCATGCACCATATCGTCTCCGATGGCTGGTCGATGCCGATACTGCTGGACGAGTGGATCCGCAGCTACGAGGGGCATCGCCTTGGCCAGCCGGCGTCGTTGCCAGAACTGCCGATCCAGTATGCCGACTATGCCATCTGGCAGCGCCGGTGCATGGAAGCGGGCGAGCTGGCGCGTCAGCTGGCGTACTGGGAGGCCGAGCTGGGGGGGGAGCAGCCGGTGCTGGAACTGCCGATCGACCGTCCTCGCCCGGCCGTGCAGAGCCGGGCAGGTGCAAGCCTGGATATCAGCCTGGACGACACACTGTGTGCCGGCCTCAAGCAGCTGGCGCGTGATCGGGGCGTGACAGTGTTCATGCTCCTGCTGGCCAGCTACCAGACCTTGCTGCACCGCTACAGCGGGCAGAACGATATCCGTGTCGGCATACCCACGGCCAACCGCAATCGAATGGAGACCGAAGGCCTGATCGGCTTTTTCGTCAACACCCAGGTACTCAAGGCGGACTTCGACCTGGGGATGACCTTCACTGAACTGCTTGAGCAGACTCAGCGACGCGTCTCGGGTGCCCAGGCTCATCAGGACCTGCCGTTCGAGCAGCTGGTCGAAGCCTTGCAGCCAGAGCGCAGCCTCAGCCATAGCCCGTTGTTCCAGGTCATGTTCAACCACCAGACCGAAGCGCGCGGGCAGGGTCGGCAGCTGCCTGGCTTGGCTGTCGAGACGCTGAACTGGGAACGTGGGACCGCGCAGTTCGACCTGACGCTGGAGACCGTGGAGCACGAGGCAGGGATCGCGGTGTCGCTGACCTACGCAACCGCGCTGTTCGACGAAGCCACCATCGCCCAGCTCGCCGGACACTGGCAGGGCCTGTTGGCCGCCATCGTCGCCCAGCCGCAGCAGCGCATCGCCGAGCTGCCGCTGTTGAATGCCGCGCAGCAGCAACAGGTGGTCTACGACTGGAACCGCACCCACGCCGACTACCCGCTGGAGCAGTGCCTGCAGCAACTGATCGAGGCGCAAGTCGCCACCACCCCGGACGCGCCGGCGCTGGTGTTTGCCGAACAGGCCCTGAGCTACCGTGAGCTGAACCGGCGCGCCAACCAGCTGGCACACAAGCTGCGCGAACAGGGCGTGGGGCCGGACGTGCTGGTGGGCATTGCCGCCGAGCGCAGCGTGGACATGGTCATCGGCCTGCTGGGCATCCTCAAGGCCGGTGGCGCCTATGTGCCGCTGGACCCGGAATACCCGGCCGAGCGCCTGGCCTACATGATGCAGGACAGCGGCATCGGCCTGCTGCTGACGCAAGCTCACCTGCTGGCGCAGTTGCCGGTGCCCGAAGGTGTGCAGCCACTGCTGCTCGAACCGCTGCCGGGTTACAGCGACGCCGACCCGGTGCACCACACCCGCCCGGGCAACCTGGCCTACGTGATCTACACCTCCGGCTCCACCGGCCGGCCCAAGGGCGCGGGCAACAGCCATCGCGCGCTGGTCAACCGCCTGTGCTGGATGCAGCAGGCCTACGGCCTGGATGCCGGCGATACGGTGCTGCAGAAAACCCCGTTCAGTTTCGATGTCTCGGTCTGGGAGTTCTTCTGGCCGCTGCTGGCCGGCGCACGCCTGGCCGTGGCGCAACCGGGCGAGCACCGTGATCCGGAGCGCCTGGTGGAGGTGATCAGGCAGTACGCGGTGACCACGCTGCACTTTGTCCCGTCGATGCTGCAGGCGTTCATGGGCAGCGCCGAGGTCGAGCGCTGCAGCAGTCTCAAGCGCGTGGTGTGCAGCGGCGAAGCCTTGCCTGCAGAGCTGGCGCAACAGACCCTGGCACGCCTGCCCGGCGCACAGTTGTACAACCTCTACGGCCCGACCGAAGCAGCCATCGATGTCACCCACTGGACCTGCCGCCCGGGCGACAGCGGCGTGCCGATTGGCCGCCCGATCGACAACCTGAAAACCCACATCCTCGGCGCGGGGCTGCAGAGTGTGGCCCCACGCGCGGCTGGCGAGCTGTACCTGGGCGGCATCGGCCTGGCCCGTGGCTATCACCGTCGCCCGGCGCTGACGGCCGAACGCTTCGTCCCGGACCCCTTCGACAACACGGCACAAGGCGGCGGTCGCCTGTACCGTACCGGCGACCTGGCGCGTTACCGGGCCGACGGGGTGATCGACTACAAGGGCCGCCTCGATCACCAGGTGAAAATCCGCGGGCTGCGCATCGAGCTGGGCGAGATCGAGACGCGCCTGCTCGAACAGCCGAGCGTGCGCGAGGCGGTGGTGCTGGACATCGACGGGCCGGGTGGCAAGCAACTGGCCGCGTACCTGGTCATGGCCGGCGACGTGCCGAGCGACCCACAGCAACAGCACGCGCTGCGCGGCGAACTGCGCGAGCACCTCAAGCTCGGCCTGGCCGACTACATGGTCCCGACCCACTTGTTGTTCCTTGAACGCCTGCCGGTGACGGCCAACGGCAAGCTGGACCGCAAAGCCCTGCCCAAGCCCGACGCCAGCGTGCTGCAGGACAGCTACGTGGCCCCGTGCAGCGAGCTGGAACGGCAGGTCGCGGCGATCTGGGCAGACGTGCTGAAGCTCGAAAGGGTCGGCCTGAACGATGGCTTCTTCGCCCTGGGTGGCCATTCGCTGTCGGCCACCCAGGTGATCGTGCGTGTTCGCGAGGCGACAGGCATCGACGCCACCTTGAAGGAGCTGTTCGAGCATCCCCTGCTGGCGGATTTCTCGCGTCGCCTCGAAGAGAAAAATCAGCAAATCGATCCGATTCAGGCAGAACTGGCTAAATCGCTGGAGGCGCTCAAACGTCTAACCACGGAGGAAATTGATGAACTGATTTCATAGGGGATACATCAGTGCAAGCGTTGCTCGACTCCGTCAAATCGTTGTCCACCAAAGAGCGTCACGCTCTGGCCATGCTCCTGAAGCGTCAGGGAATCAACTTGTACGGAGTCGCGCCGATCCCTGCGAGAGCGCCGGGGGAGGCGCTGGCGTTGTCCTACGCCCAGCAGCGGCAATGGTTTCTCTGGCAAATGGACCCCCAGGGCAGCGCATACAACATTCCGGTCGCCCTGCGTCTGAAGGGCGATCTTGACCTGCAGGCGCTGCAGGCCAGCTTCGATGCCCTGATCGCGCGGCACGAAACCCTGCGTACCACCTTTCACCTCGACAGTGACCAGCCGGTGCAGGTGATTCACCCCGAAGCGCCTGTCGAGCTGGTCATCGATACACTCAAGGCAGTCGATGCCGATGCCAGCGCGGCATTGAAGGCATGGGTCGAGCAGGAAGTTCAGCAGCCATTCGACCTGGAGCAGGGGCCCTTGCTGCGGGTCAAGCTGTTGCGTCTGGCGGCGGATGACCATGTACTGGTGCTGACCCTGCACCACATCGTCTCCGATGGCTGGTCGACACCGATCATGGTCGACGAGCTGGTGCGTTTCTACGAGGCCGGCAAGTCCGGGCACGCGCTGCAATTGTCGCCGCTCCCTGTGCAGTATGCCGACTACGCGTTGTGGCAACGGCAGTTCATGGAAGCGGGCGAACGCGAGAAGCAACTGGGCTACTGGACGGCCCATCTGGGGGATGAACAGCCGGTACTGGAGTTGCCGCTGGACCGCCCGCGCGGTGCAGTGCAGAGCCATGCAGGGGCACGCCTCGACATCGCCATTGCCGATGCGCTGGCAGATTCGCTGAAGCAGTTGGCCAAGCGCCAGGGCGTGACCCTGTTCACCTTGCTGCTGGCAAGCTTCCAGGCGTTGCTGCACCGCTACAGCGGGCAGAACGACATCCGTGTCGGCGTCCCGATCGCCAACCGCACTCGCAGCGAAGTCGAGGGGCTCATCGGCTTCTTCGTCAACACCCAGGTCCTCAAGGCCGAATTCGACCTGAGCACCACCTTCGACGCGCTGGTCGCGCAAGTTCACCAGGCCGGGCTCGGCGCACAGGCGCATCAGGACCTGCCGTTCGAGCAACTGGTCGAAGCCTTGCAGCCAGAGCGCAGCCTCAGCCATAGCCCGTTGTTCCAGGTGATGCACAACCACGGCAGCGAGGGTAGGGGCCACACGCGGCGCCTGCCAGGCCTGACCCTGGAAGCGCTCGACTGGGAAATCCATACCACCCAGTTCGACCTTGCATTGAACACTGTCGAGCATGAACACGGCATCGGTGCGTTCCTGACCTACGCAACGGCCTTGTTCGATGAAGCCACCATCGCCCAGCTCGCCGGGCACTGGCAGGCCCTGTTGGCCGCCATCGTCGCCCAGCCGCAGCAGCGCATCGCCGAGCTGCCGCTGTTGAATGCCGCGCAGCAGCAACAGGTGGTCTACGACTGGAACCGCACCCACGCCGACTACCCGCTGGAGCAGTGCCTGCAGCAACTGATCGAGGCGCAAGTCGCCACCACCCCGGACGCGCCGGCGCTGGTGTTTGCCGAACAGGCCCTGAGCTACCGTGAGCTGAACCGGCGCGCCAACCAGCTGGCACACAAGCTGCGCGAACAGGGCGTGGGGCCGGACGTGCTGGTGGGCATTGCCGCCGAGCGCAGCGTGGACATGGTCATCGGCCTGCTGGGCATCCTCAAGGCCGGTGGCGCCTATGTGCCGCTGGACCCGGAATACCCGGCCGAGCGCCTGGCCTACATGATGCAGGACAGCGGCATCGGCCTGCTGCTGACGCAAGCTCACCTGCTGGCGCAGTTGCCGGTGCCCGAAGGTGTGCAGCCACTGCTGCTCGAACCGCTGCCGGGTTACAGCGACGCCGACCCGGTGCACCACACCCGCCCGGGCAACCTGGCCTACGTGATCTACACCTCCGGCTCCACCGGCCGGCCCAAGGGCGCGGGCAACAGCCATCGCGCGCTGGTCAACCGCCTGTGCTGGATGCAGCAGGCCTACGGCCTGGATGCCGGCGATACGGTGCTGCAGAAAACCCCGTTCAGTTTCGATGTCTCGGTCTGGGAGTTCTTCTGGCCGCTGCTGGCCGGCGCACGCCTGGCCGTGGCGCAACCGGGCGAGCACCGTGATCCGGAGCGCCTGGTGGAGGTGATCAGGCAGTACGCGGTGACCACGCTGCACTTTGTCCCGTCGATGCTGCAGGCGTTCATGGGCAGCGCCGAGGTCGAGCGCTGCAGCAGTCTCAAGCGCGTGGTGTGCAGCGGCGAAGCCTTGCCTGCAGAGCTGGCGCAACAGACCCTGGCACGCCTGCCCGGCGCACAGTTGTACAACCTCTACGGCCCGACCGAAGCAGCCATCGATGTCACCCACTGGACCTGCCGCCCGGGCGACAGCGGCGTGCCGATTGGCCGCCCGATCGACAACCTGAAAACCCACATCCTCGGCGCGGGGCTGCAGAGTGTGGCCCCACGCGCGGCTGGCGAGCTGTACCTGGGCGGCATCGGCCTGGCCCGTGGCTATCACCGTCGCCCGGCGCTGACGGCCGAACGCTTCGTCCCGGACCCCTTCGACAACACGGCACAAGGCGGCGGTCGCCTGTACCGTACCGGCGACCTGGCGCGTTACCGGGCCGACGGGGTGATCGACTACAAGGGCCGCCTCGATCACCAGGTGAAAATCCGCGGGCTGCGCATCGAGCTGGGCGAGATCGAGACGCGCCTGCTCGAACAGCCGAGCGTGCGCGAGGCGGTGGTGCTGGACATCGACGGGCCGGGTGGCAAGCAACTGGCCGCGTACCTGGTCATGGCCGGCGACGTGCCGAGCGACCCACAGCAACAGCACGCGCTGCGCGGCGAACTGCGCGAGCACCTCAGGCTCGGCCTGGCCGACTACATGGTCCCGACCCACTTGCTGTTCCTCGAACGCCTACCGGTGACGGCCAACGGCAAGCTGGACCGCAAGGCCCTGCCCAAGCCCGATGCCAGTGTGCTGCAGGACAGCTACGTGGCCCCGCGCAACGCGCTGGAGCAACAGATCGCGACGATCTGGGCCGAGGTGCTGAAGCTCGATCAGGTCGGCGTGACGGACAACTTCTTCGAACTGGGAGGGGACTCGATCATCTCGATCCAGGTCGTCAGCCGGGCAAGGCAGGCCGGTATCCGCTTCACGCCCAAGGCGCTGTTCCAGCATCAGACCGTACAAGACCTGGCCTCGGTGGCCACGCGCATGGAAGGCAACGGTCCGCAGATCGACCAGGCGCCGGTGATCGGCGAGACACGCTTGCTGCCGATCCAGCAGGCGTTTCTCGAGCAGTCGATCGCCGAGCCACATCACTGGAACCAGGCGGTCCTGCTGACCTCGACCAAGGTCATCGATAGCACCGCGCTGGAGAAGGCCTTGCACACGCTGCTCGAGCATCACGATGCGTTGCGCCTGCGCTTCACGCCACCCCAGGGCGCGGGTGCATGGCACGCCGCTCATTGTGCGCCGGGCGACGTCGAGGCCGGGTTGCTGTGGGCCGAGACCCTGACCGATCCGGACGCGCTGCACGCCCTGTGCGAGCACGCGCAGCGCAGCCTGAACCTGCAACAGGGGCCGCTGTTGCGCGGTGTATTGGCGACCCTGCCCGATGGCAGCCAGCGCCTGCTGCTGGTGATCCATCACCTGGCGGTGGATGGCGTGTCCTGGCGCATTCTCCTGCAAGACCTGCAAACCGCCTATGACCGTCACGTGGCAGGTCAGCCTGCCGTGTTGCCCGCCAAGACCACCTCGACCAAAGCCTGGGCCGAACGGCTGCAGGCCTACGCGCAAAGCGATGCGCTGCAGGCAGAGCTCGGCTATTGGCAGTCGCAGTTGCAAGGGGTTGACCCGCAACTGCCTCTGGACAGGGCGGATGGATCGTTGCATGGCCGCCACGGCGCGACGGTGCATGTGCGCCTGGACCGGCAGCAGACCTTACGGCTGTTGCAACAGGCGCCGACGGCATACCGCACCCAGGTCAACGACTTGCTGCTGACCGCACTGGCCCGGGTGGTTGCCCGTTGGACCCAACGCGAAGACGTGCTGGTGCAACTGGAAGGACACGGCCGTGAAGACCTGTTCGATGCAGTCGACCTGACGCGGACGGTCGGCTGGCTGACCAGCCTCTTCCCCGTGAAGCTGACCGCTGCGGCGGACCTCGGCGCCTCCATCAAGCAGATCAAGGAGCAACTTCGCGCCATCCCCGACAAGGGCATCGGCTATGGCGCGCTGCGCTATCTTGGGGGTTCGCACGCGCACAATGTGCTGGCTGGCCTGCCAGTGCCCCCCATCACCTTCAATTACCTGGGGCAGCTTGACAGTACCTTTGCCGAAGGCGCGGGCCCGGGCACCGAGCGATTCCTGCAGCCAGCCAGCGAAAGCAGCGGCGCAAGCCAGTCTGCCGAGGCCCTGCTGGAAAACCTGCTGTCGATCAACGGGCAGGTCTATGCCGGTGAGTTGAGCCTGGCCTGGACCTTCAGCCAGGCCATGTTCGACCGCGCCACGGTCCAGGCCCTGGCCGACGACTACGTGACCGAACTCCAGGTGTTGATCGACCATTGCGTCAGCCAGGGCGCGGTCGGCCTGACACCGTCCGATGTGCCGCTGGCAGCGCTGGACCAGACCCAGTTGGATGCGTTGCCGATCCCGGCGGCTGCAATCGATGACATCTATCCGCTTTCGCCCATGCAGCAGGGCATGCTGTTTCACACGGTCTTCGAGCAGGGCCAGGGTGAGTACGTCAATCAGATGCGAGTCAACGTCTCGGGGCTGGATATCGAGCGTTTCAAGCGTGCCTGGCAGGCAATGCTGGATCGACACGACGTATTGCGCGCCGCATTCGTCGCCCATCTGGAACGCCCGGTGCAGGTGATTCGCAAGCACGTCGAGCTGCCGTTCGACGTGCTTGACTGGGCTGACCAGGACGACATCGAGGAGCGTCTGGCTGCCTGGGCCGAGGCGGATCGTCGGCGTGGCTTCGACTTGCAGGCCGCACCGTTGCTGCGACTGACGGCCATCCGGACCGGCAGCGGCCGGCATCACCTGATTTTCACCAGCCACCATATCCTGATGGATGGCTGGAGCAATGCGCAGCTGCTGGGCGAGGTGTTGCAACACTACGCAGGCGTTGCCCTGGAGCGCCCGGCAGGCCGCTACCGCGACTATATCGAGTGGCTGCAGCGCCAGGACGCCGGGCAGAGCGAGGCGTTCTGGCGTCAGCAATTGCTGCACCTCACCGAGCCCACGCGCCTGGCTCAGGCGCTGCGTCAGGATCGCAGCCGCGTTGACACTGGCCATGGCGAACATCATCAGACGCTCGACCCGGTGTGCTTCCAGGCGTTGAGCGCGTTTGCCAGGCAACGGCGGGTGACGGTCAATACCTTGCTGCAGGCCGCCTGGCTACTGCTGTTGCACCGCTATACCGGCCAGGAAGGCGTGGCATTTGGTGCCACGGTTGCCGGACGGCCGGCAGACCTGCGTGGAGTCGAGCAGCAGTTGGGCCTGTTCATCAACACCTTGCCGGTGGCTGGCAGGCTGCAGCCTGACCTGCGGGTGGGGGAGTGGGTCGAACGTCTGCAGGCGCAGAACCTGAGCATGCGCGAACATGAGCACACGCCCCTCTATGACATTCAGCGTTGGGCGGGCTCGGCCGGTGAGCAGTTGTTCGACACGTTGCTGGTGTTCGAGAACTACCCGGTCGGTGAAGTCCTGCAGCAGGGTTCCAGCGCAGGCCTGGTGTTTTCGGGCTCGCAGAATCGCGAGCGGACCAACTATCCGTTGACGCTGATGATCGAGTCGGGCAATGCGCTGACGATTCATTACCACTACGACCGCAACCACCTCGGCGACACCGGCGTCGTACAGATCGCCCGGCACTTTGCCAATCTGCTGCACGCGCTGGTGCAACACGCCGATACCCCTGTCGGTGAACTGCAGATGCTCGATGACCAGGAACAACAGCGCATCGTCCACGACTGGAACCGTACCCAGATGCAGTACCCGCAGGCGCACTGCCTGCCCGCGCTGTTCGAAATGCAGGTTGCGCGTACCCCTGAGGCCCCGGCTCTGCGGTTTGCCGAACAGACCTTGAGCTACCGCGAGCTCAACCAGCGTGCCAACCGGCTGGCGAGCAAGTTGCGCACGTTGGGCGTCGGGCCAGATGTGCTGGTCGCGATTGCCGTTGAACGGTCGGTGGAAATGGTCGTGGGCCTGCTGGCGATTCTCAAGGCCGGCGGCGCCTATGTGCCACTGGACCCGGAATACCCCCGCGAGCGCCTGGCGTACATGATGGAGCAGAGTGGGGCGCACTTGTTGCTGACCCTCAGTCATTTGCTGCCGCAACTGCCCACGCACGGCGCGCAGGCCTGGTGCCTGGACAGCGACTGGCATCAGGTCGAAGGCTTCGATGGCGAGAATCTCGGCATCGTGCAGCATCCCGAGCATCTTGCCTATTGCATCTACACCTCCGGTTCCACCGGTCGTCCCAAGGGGGTCGAGGTACGCCACCAGGCACTGGTCAACTTCCTCGCCAGCATGGCTGTCGAGCCTGGGATCGACGCCAGCGACCGGGTCCTGGCGCTGACTTCGCTGTCGTTCGATATCGCTGGCCTGGAGCTGTACCTGCCGCTGTTGGCCGGGGCTTCGGTGGTACTGCTCGGCGAGCGCCAGAACAAAGACCCGTCGGCGCTGCAGGCGGTGATCGAGCGCCACGCCATCACTACCATCCAGGCCACACCGTCGACCTGGCGCATGCTGCTGCAGGCGCTGCCGGCGCAGACCTTGCGTGGCTGTAAGGTCATCAGTGGCGGTGAGGCACTGCCTGTCGACCTGGCCGAGCAGCTTCTGCCGTTGTGCGGGCGCATCTGGAACTTGTACGGGCCAACCGAAACGACGATCTGGTCGGCGGCGTACTGCCTGGACAACGAACACCCCTTGCCGTTGCTGGGCAAGCCGATTGCCAACACCACCTTGCAGGTCATGGCGCACGATCTCTCGACAGCCGCGGCCGGCATGGCCGGGGAACTGATGATCGGTGGCGATGGCCTGGCCCGGGGGTATCAGCGCCGTGCCGCACTGACCGCCGAGCGCTTCGTCCCGGACCCCTACGACCGCAGCGGACAGGGCGGTGGCAGGCTGTACCGTACGGGTGACCTGGCCTGCTATCGCAGCGATGGCCTGCTCGAGTACGTGGGCCGCATCGACCACCAGGTGAAGGTGCGGGGCTATCGCATCGAACTGGGCGAGATCGAGGCAAGGCTGATTGATGATCCTGCGGTGCGCGAGGCGGTGGTCATCGACATCGATGGCCCTGGCGGCAAACAACTGGCCGGCTATCTGGTCTCGAACGGCGAAGCGGTCGCGACGGAGGAACAGCGCAGCGCCTTGCGTCGGCACCTGCGCGAACAGCTGCGCGCGTCCTTGCCGGATTACATGGTCCCCGCGTACCTGACCTGGCTCGATGCGCTACCGCTGACGCCCAACGGCAAGCTCGACCGCAAAGCCTTGCCCCAGCCTGAGCTTGGCGTATCGCAGCAAGGCCATGTCGCGCCGCAGAGCGAGGTCGAGCAGCAGGTCGCTGCCGTCTGGGCGCAGCTGCTGAATGTCGAGAAGGTCGGTCTCAATGACAACTTCTTCGACCTGGGAGGGCACTCGCTGCTGGCGCTGTCGGTGCTCTCGCGCTTGCAACTTTCCCTGGGATTGACCGTGGAACCGGCCGTGCTGTTCCAGCACCCGGTCCTGGGCGATTTCGCCAGATACATCGAATCCATCGGCGACGCGTCGGCTTTCGACGAAAAACTGCAGCGTCTGGATAGGCTTTTTGAAGAGTTCGAGGTGAATGAATGAGTAATGATGCCGCGCTGAATATCGCCAAGCGTTTTGTTACGCTGCCGTTGGCCAAGCGCAAGCTGTATCTGCAGAAGATGCACGCCGAGAACATTTCTCCGGCCAACTTGCCAGTGCCCTGCGTTCAAACACTGTTCGACGTCATCCTGGTTTCGTTTGCCCAGCAGCGCCAGTGGTTCCTTTGGCAGATGGACCCCCAGGGATCTGCCTACAACCTGCCAGTCGCCTTGAGGCTCAAGGGCGAACTGGATAGCGAGGCGTTACGCGCGAGCTTCGAGGCACTGCAGGCACGCCACCAGACCCTGCGAACCACGTTTGGTCTGAACGACGATCAGGTGGTGCAGATCATTCATCCACAAAGCGTGTTCACGCTCGATGTCGAGCAGGTAGACCGCGAACCGGCAATCGATCTTGAACAGCGCCTGCAGGCGCTTGTAGAGGCCGAGGCCCGCGCGCCTTTCGATCTTGAGCACGAACGGCCTGTTCGAGTCAGGTTACTACAGGTAGCAGAAGATGATCATGTGCTGATCATTACGCTGCACCATATCGCCACTGACGGCTCGTCGATGCACCTGATGGTCGAAGAGCTGATCCAGCACTACGCGCATCACTGCATGGGCCAGCCCCTCGCGCTTCCCGAGATGCCGATCCAGTACGCCGACTATGCCATCTGGCAAAGGCACTGGATGGAAGCGGGGGAGCAGGAACGACAGTTGGCATTCTGGAAGCAGCACCTGGGTACCGAGCACCCGGTTCTCGAGCTGCCCAGCGACCGCCCGCGCCCAGCGAACCAGTGTTTCGAGGGCGCCAGCGTGTACCTTGAGGTCGAACGCCGTCTGGCCGATGCCCTCAAGCAACTGGCGCAGCAGCAGGGTGCGACACTCTTCACGCTGCTGCTGGCCAGCTTCCAGACCTTGCTGCATCGGTACTGTGGGCAGGATGATATCCGCATCGGCATCCCGGTCGCGAACCGCAACCGTGTCGAAACCGAGCGGTTGATCGGCTTTTTCGTCAACACCCAGGTGCTCAAGGCCGAGTTCGGTTCGCTTGTGCACTTCAGCGACCTGCTGGCCCAGACGCGTCAGATGACGCAGGATGCCCAAGCCCACCAGGACCTGCCTTTCGAACAACTGGTCGAGGCGCTGCACCCTGAGCGCAGCCTGAGCCATAGCCCGCTGTTCCAGGTCATGTACAACCACCAGAAAGTCGCCGCAGGCACGCGGCGTAGCTTGCCTGGCTTGCTGGTCGAGCACATTGCCTGGCAACGCAAGACGGCGCAGTTCGACTTGACCCTGAACACCGTCGAGCACGACGAAGGTATCTCGGCAGAGCTCAATTACGCCACGGCGCTGTTCGATGAGCCAACCGTGCAACGCATGGCGCGGCACTGGATCAACCTGCTGCAATCGATCGTCGACCATCCTCGGCAACGGATCGGCGAGCTGCCCCTGCTCGCGGCCGATGAGCAGCAGGAAATTCTCGAACACTGGAACCACACCCAGGCACCTTATCCCGCTGATCGGAGCGTGCATCAGTTGATCGAGGCGCAGGCAGGCGAAACACCTGATGCCTTGGCCGTTCTGTTCGGCGAACAGCAGCTCACCTATCGACAGCTCAATCAGCGCGCCAACCGCCTCGCTCACGCATTGCGCGAGCAGGGGGTAGGGCCCGACGTGCTGGTCGGCATCGCGGTCGAACGCTCGCTGGAAATGGTCGTGGGCCTGCTGGCTATCCTCAAGGCCGGCGGCGCCTACGTTCCCTTCGACCCTGAGTATCCGAGGGATCGGCTTGCTTACATGATGGACGACAGCGGTATCGGGTTACTGCTGACGCAGCGTGCGTTGCTCGAACACCTGCCGATCCCTTCCAGTGTGCGCAGCATCGTGCTGGATGACGACGACAGTTGGCTGACGGCTTTCAGCGCCAACGATCCCGTGCACCTCACCCACCCCGAACACCTTGCCTACGTGATTTACACTTCGGGCTCGACAGGGCGACCGAAAGGTGCGGCCAACGCGCACCAAGCATTGGTCAACCGCCTTGTCTGGATGCAGAAGGCCTATGGTCTGGGCGCCACTGATACGGTCCTGCAAAAGACCCCCTTCAGCTTCGACGTCTCGGTGTGGGAGTTCTTCTGGCCCCTGTTGACCGGCGCCAGGCTGGCGCTTGCGCAACCGGGTGACCACCGCGACCCTGAGCGCTTGGTGAGCACCATTCAGAGGCACGGCGTGACGACGTTGCATTTCGTGCCATCGATGTTGCAGGCCTTCATGACCTGCGAGCATGTCGAGCGCTGCGATACCTTGCGACGTGTCGTCTGCAGTGGCGAGGCGTTGCCTGCCGATCTGTCGGAGCAGACCTTGGCCCGATTGCCACACGCCAGCCTTTACAACCTTTATGGCCCTACCGAAGCTGCGATCGACGTAACCCACTGGACCTGCCGGCCATCGTGCCCGGGCAGCGTCCCGATCGGCACGCCCATCGACAACCTCAAGACGCACATTCTCAGCCGCGATCTGTTTGCGCTTCCTCATGGCGCGAACGGCGAGCTCTACCTGGGCGGTGTCGGCTTGGCGCGAGGCTACCATCGCAGGCCGAGCCTCACTGCCGAACGGTTCGTCCCGGACCCTCATGATGCCAGCCAGCAGGGTGGGGGGCGGCTGTACCGCACCGGTGACCTGGCGCGTTATCGAACAGGGGGCGTGATCGAGTACGCGGGGCGTATCGATCATCAGGTGAAGATCCGTGGCTTGCGCATCGAGCTGGGCGAGATCGAATCCAGCCTGCTTGAGCATCCGGGTGTTCGCGAGGCGGTAGTGATCGACATCGACGGGCTCCATGCCAAGCAGCTGGCTGCGTACCTGGTGCTTGAGGAAGGGGCGGCCAGCCATGAGGAAATCCTGCAACATCTCAAAGCGGCATTGCCCGACTACATGGTGCCGAGCTACCTGGTGTCGCTGCAGGCCTTGCCGCTTACCCCCAATGGCAAGCTGGATCGCAAAGCGCTGCCCAAGCCGGATGTGAGCCAGCAGCAGAAAGCCTACGTGCCGCCGAAGAGCGCGCTGCAAGCGAAGCTCGCGAGCATCTGGGCCGATGTGCTGAAGCTTGAAAGAGTGGGCATCACCGACAACTTCTTCGAGCTTGGAGGCGACTCGATCGTGTCGATCCAGGTCGTCAGTCGGGCCCGCCGGGAAGGTATACGTTTCACGCCCAAGCAGTTGTTCCAGCATCAGACCATCCAGGGGCTGGCGTGCGTGGCAGAGCAGGATGACGGCGGCACGTCGACCCTCGACCAGGGGCCGATCATCGGCAAGGTGCCCTTGCTGCCCGCCCAGGCACGCTTTTTCGAACTGCAGGGCAACGGTGATGCGCCTGGCAGCGTGGTGATGACGCTCAGGCCCACCCGTGCGCTTGACCCCGACACGACGGAAAAGGCCTTGCAGGCCGTATTGGCGCACCACGACGGGTTGCGGTTGGCGTTCAATGTGGCGCAGGAGGCGCACGGTGCGCCGCTTTCCGAACACCAGGCGCTTTGGCAGAAGGAGCCCGTGCTGTGGCTTGCAGCTGTGCAGGACCCGGCACAGTTGGATGCGTTGGCCAGGCAGGCGAGTGCCAGCCTCGATGTGCATAGAGGCATCCTGGTCCGGGCAGTCCTGGCGACGCTGGCCGATGGCAGCCAACGGCTGCTGCTGGTAAACCATGCGCTGGCGATGGACGAGGCATCCCGGGACATCGTCCTGCAGGATCTGCGCCTGGCCTGCGAGCAGCTCGACGCAGGGCAGCCTGTGGCGCTTCCTGCCAAGTCCACCTCGGTTCAGAGCTGGGCGTATTCCGTGCATGCCTCGCTCGAGGATGCCCCGAGCGCATTGATCCATTGGCAGAAGGCACTGGCCGGGATCAGTCACGAGCTGGTTGGCAGCCCACGAGAAGCAGGGGCGCCCGCCGACAGTGCAACGTTCGGTACCTGGCTGGACATCGACCTGACCCGACGCCTGACAGAGCAGGCCGCCGCAGCCTACCGCGCCGAGCCCGGCGACCTGCTGCTGGTCGCGCTGACGCGTGTGCTGGCCCGCTGGACAGGCCAGGACAGGGTCTTCCTTGGCGTGCAGGCTGATACCCGTCGCCAGGCAGGCTCGGGTGTCGACCTGGGCCGCACGGTTGGCTGCCTGGATTATCCGTTCCCTGTCGTGCTCGACATTGACAAGACCACGCTGGATGGCGCGATCAAGGGGCTCAAGCAACAGTTGCGTACGGCTGCCGACAGGCGCCTGTCGTTCGCCGCGTTACGCTATCTGGGAGACGAAGCCAGCAGGGAAACCTTGGCCGCATTGCCGGTGCCGCAGTGCTCATTCAGCTACCGCAAGGCGCTGGCCAACGTGCTGTTCGAGCCATTGAAGAGCGGGGAAGGGCGTGAATCGTCGTGCGGCAACGGTCTGTCGGTCGATGCTCGGGTATGGCCGGAGGGGTTGCGCATCGACTGGCGCTTCAGCTCACGGCGTTTCAGCGAGTCCACCATTCAAGGCCTGGCTGAAGCGTTCCATCTGGAGCTTCTGGCGCTGATCGAGCACTGCACCCTGCCAGGTGTCGCAGGCGCCACCCCGTCTGACTTCCCGCTGTGTTCGCTCAGCCAGACGCAACTGGACGAGCTGCCGGTTCCGATCGCCGAGATCGCAGACATGTACCCACTGTCGCCTGCGCAGAAGGGCATGCTGTTCCATTCGATCGAAGACAGCGGCAATGATCTGTACATCAACCAGGTCAGCCTGCCAATCAGCGGGCTCGATATTGAGGCGTTCGTCGGCGCATGGGCAGCGGTCATCGCACGGCACGAGGTATTGCGCACCAGTTTCCACTGGGTCGGGCTGGATGAGCCGGTACAGATCGTACACGCCCAGGCAAACATGCCGATGCGCGAAATCGACGCCCGGGCGGATGCAGCGCCGGACAGGTTGGCCGGTGAGGTCGCGCGTGAGGAGCTGGTGGCAGGTTTTGACCTGACGCAGGCGCCGTTACACCGCATGGTTCTGGTTCGACTGACGTCTTCGAGTTACCAGATGATATGGACGAGCCATCACCTGTTGATGGATGGCTGGAGCAAGTCCAGGCTGTTTGCCGAACTGATGCAGCATTACGCCGGCCAACCGGTCACTGGCACCAGCGGCCGCTACGGCGATTTCATCGCCTGGTTGCAGGCGCAGGACAAATCTCGTCAGGAAGCGTTCTGGCGCGACAGCCTGGCGCACAGCGAGGTGACCTCGCTCAGTCAGGCCGTGTACCCACGGCACACTTCGGATGAACCGGGCCACCACGCGCTGTATACCCGGCGTGACGCCGCATGGACCAAACGTCTTCAGCAGTACTGCCGAACGTTGCGTATTACCCCTAACACCTTGATCCAGGGCGCCTGGCTTCTGCTGCTGCAGCGCTACACGGGCAAGCGCAACGTCACGTTCGGCGCGACCGTGGCCGGGCGCCCAGAGTCGCTGCAGGATGCCGATACCACCTTGGGCCTGTTCATCAATACCTTGCCTGTGTCGCAGACGCTGGACCCTCAGATGCGCCTGGCGGACTGGCTGCAGGCCTTGCAGGCCTACAACGTCGAGCTGCGCAACTGGTCGCATACGCCGTTGAACGAGGTTCAACGCTGGTCGGCCGTGCCGGGGCAGAAACTCTTCGACAGCATCATCGTCTTCGAGAACTACCCCATCGACGAAGGTTTGCGTGAGGCGCCCGAGGCAGGTCTGGAGTTCGGTGATTCCAATGACGTGGGGGTCACCAACTTCCCCATGGACCTTGCGGTTCACCTCAACGATACGCTGATGATCGAGTACCTTTACCTGCGCAATGCGTTCAGCGAACAGGCGGTCGACGGTATTCGCCAGACCATGGAGTCGGTGCTTGAAACCCTGCTGCAGGATGCGCAGGCACGCCTTGGCAACCTGGACATTGTGCCCGCTGCGCAGCGCGCCCCTGTCGCCGACACTGCCACGCAAGCGCTGGCAAGCTACCGGCCGGAACGGATGGCAGAGCTGATCATCGAGCACGCCCACGATCGCCCCGATGCCATCGCCCTGGTCTGCGGGGATGAGCGCGTCAGCTATGCCGAGCTGGACCGCCGTTCGGGGCGCCTGGCGCTTGCCTTGCAGGCGAGCGGTGCCGGTCCTGAAACGGTGGTTGGGGTGGCATTGCAACGCTCGGCGGAGCTGGTGGTCGCGCTGCTCGCCGTAATGCGCACAGGCGCTGCCTATGTGCCATTGGACCTTGAGTATCCGATGGAGCGCCTGGCCTGGATGATCCAGGATTCAGGCATGTCGTTGATGATCACCCGGCCAGAGTGCCGCGACGCTCTGCCGGAGCATGGCCACCTGCTCGTTCTCGCGCCTGATGCGCAGCCTGCCGATGCAGGCCCGGTGTTCGTCGACATTGCCGTGGATGAGCGTTGCCTGGCCTATCTGATCTATACATCGGGATCGACCGGCAGGCCCAAGGCCGTCGCGGTGTCTCAAGGCCCTCTGAGCCGGCATTGCCAGGCGATCATGCGGCTCTATGAAATGGGGCCTGCGACGCGAGAACTGCACTTCATGTCCTTCGCCTTCGATGGGGCCCAGGAGCGCTGGCTCAGCGTACTTGCGAGCGGGGGCGCTCTGGTTATTCGCGATGGCGAGTTGTGGACCGCCGAACAGACACTTCAGGCACTTTGGCAGCATGAAATCACGATCGCCTGCTTCCCTCCCGCCTACCTGAAACAGCTGGCAGAAGCAGTGCATGACGCGGGGCACGAGCCACCGCCAGTGGATATCTACTGCTTTGGCGGCGATGCCGTGCCCGAGCAGACCTTCGAGCAGGTCAAGGCTGCACTCAGGCCACGGCTGTTCACCAATGGCTATGGCCCGACCGAGACTGTGGTCACGCCGTTGCTATGGAAGGCGGGCGGCGGCGCACGTTGCGAGGCTGCCTATGCCCCCATCGGCCATGCGGTCGGCTGCCGTACGCTGCACATCCTCGACAATGACCTCAATCCGTCTGGTATTGGATTTGCCGGTGAACTGATGATCGGCGGTGATGGCATCGCCCGTGGTTACCATGGCCGTGCGGGCCTGACGGCGGAACGTTTCGTGCCTGATCCGGCTGGCGAGGGCGGGCGCATGTACCGCAGTGGCGACGTAGTCCGACAGCGCCTGGATGGGCTGGTCGATTACGTGGGGCGTGCCGACCATCAGGTCAAGCTGCGTGGCTTCCGGGTCGAGCTTGGTGAAATCGAAGCGTGCCTGCGGGCGCAGCCTGGCATCCGCAATGCCCTGGTGGTAGTCAGGGAAAGCCCGGTAGGCAAACAGCTTGTAGGCTACGTTGTCAGTGAGCAGGCGGGTATCGCTGGCGAACTGAAGGCGCGCCTGGCCGACCACTTGCCCGATTACATGGTGCCTGCCTACCTGATCGAGTTGGCGCAATTCCCTGTCACGCCCAATGGAAAGATCGACCGCCTGCGATTGCCCGAACCCGAGTTCGTTTCGACGCAGTTCCAGCCAGCGAGAAACCAGCGGGAATCGATCCTGGTGGATATCTGGGAGCAGGTTCTGCAGGTCGACGATTTGAGCATCACCGATAATTTCTTCGAGCGGGGAGGGGACTCCATCCTCAGCCTGCAAGTCGTCTCTCGTGTCAGAAACCATCCGCAGCTTGACCTGGACCTCAAGCTGCGCGACTTGATGCGTTATCAGACGATCGAGGCGATCGTTGCCCATTGGGAGGCCGCGCCTGCGGTGGTTGAGGCGCAGCTGTCGACAGAGGTCGACCAGCGCCTTTTCAACCTGCTGCCTATCCAGCAGTGGATGTTCGAGCAGCAGCTGCCCGATCCGGCCCATTTCAACCAGGCATTGATGCTCAGGCCCCGGGCGGCCCTGGACCTCGTCGCCCTTGAGCAGGCGCTGCAGCATATCGAACTGCATCACGACGCGCTGCGGCTGCGTTTCTCCCAGCCGCACGGGCAGTGGATGCAGTGCTATGGCGAGCCTTCCGGTAGCACGACGCCCAGGCTGAACCTGCACCGTGTCGAGAGCATGGAGGCGATGACGGCACTGGCCAACCAGGCGCAACGCAGCCTCGATCTGGCGCGAGGCCCACTCTGGCGCACCCTGCATATCCAGCTGCCGGATGGGCAGGCGCGGTTGCTGTTGATCCTTCACCACTTGGTCATGGACGGTGTGTCATGGCGCATTCTCCTCGAGGACCTGCAGACTGCCTATGCGGCGTGCTGCCTTGGAACAGACCCTGTGCTGCCTGCACGGACCAGCAGCTACCGGTCATGGGTCGAGCGCCTGCAGGCCGAGGCAACATCCATTGAAGCGCAGCAGGGCGACTGGTGGCTTGATCAGGTTCGTCCTTGCGCCGGGAAGCTGCCCTGCGACAACCCGCGCGGTCGCAATCACTCCAGCCAACAGGCGGTGAGCCATTTCCGGCTGACGCCGCAACAAACGACGCAGCTCCTGAAGCAGGCGCCGGCTGCCTATGGCACGCAGGTCAATGACATCTTGTTGACGGCGCTCGGGCGTGCACTGGGCCGCTGGACCGGCCAAGAGGCGGTGATGGTGCAACTGGAGGGCCATGGCCGCGAGGACCTGTTCGAGGGCGTCGATGTCTCGCGTACCCTCGGCTGGTTCAACAGCCTGTTCCCGGTCCGCCTCACATCACGCCTGGACGACACGGCAGCGCAAGCCATTCGCAGCACGCAGCGGCAGCTGGCAGCCATCCCCGAAAAGGGTATCGGCTACGCGGTCTTGCGCCAGTTCGGTTCGGGTGAGATGCGTCGGCAACTGCTTGAAGGTGCCCAGGCCGAGGTCACCTTCAACTACTTCGGGCAGTTCGATCAGCACTTCGACGAGCATGCGTTGCTGGAGCCAGCCGCCGACGATCCGGGCGATTGCTACCACGCCGATGCCAACCTGGTGAACCAGCTGCAGATGGTAGGGCAGGTCTACGACGGGGTGCTCTCGTTCCGCTGCATCTACAGCAAACGCCGCTACAGAGCCGAGACGATAGAGCGGCTGATGGAACAGTTCCAGCGCGAGCTGGTGGCACTGATCGAACATTGTGTGGACGTGACTGTCCCGGCCTGACGGCCGGGAACAGCAGCGCCGAACATTTAGGGAGTTTCATGTTGAATAACGCGTTGGAAGCCTTCCTCGACCTGGCTGGCTTGAACCTGGATATCAAACCGCTGCACGCGCTTTCTCCGGCCCAGGCACGGGCAACCTTCGAGTCGTCTTCGCAACGACTGCGCTGGCCCGTGCCTTGGGATCTGCGGGTCGAAGACCTGTCGGCTGTCGTGCGCGATGGCAGTTCGCTTGCGTTACGGCTTTACCGACCCTCGGTTGACGCGGGCGAGAACTTGCCAGTGGTGCTGTATTTCCACGGTGGGGGCTACGTGGTAGGCAGCCTGGATTCGCACGACGGCGTATGCCGAGAGCTTGCCGGGCGTACCCGTTGCGCGGTGCTTTCGGTCGGTTACCGGCTTGCCCCGGAACACCGGTTCCCGACGGCCCACGAGGACTGCGCAGATGCCGTGCAGTGGCTGGCGACCCAGGGTCGCCGCCTGGGGCTCGACCCGGCCCGGGTCGTGTTCGCCGGCGACAGCGCAGGTGCCACCTTGGCCACTGCGCTGGCGATCGAAGCTGCAAGGCAGGGCCCGCAGGCGGCGATAACGCCTGTCGGCCAGCTGCTGTGCTACCCGATAACGGATGCAAGCTGCAAGCGTTCGTCGCACACCGTGTTCGGTGAAGGGTATTTGTTGGAAGACGAGACACTCGACTGGTTCTACGCGCAGTACGCGCAGTCCGACGAAGACCGCCGGGATTGGCGTTTCTCACCGTTGCTGGCGGATGAGCTTGCGGGGCTTGCACCTGCGATCATTCTGTTGGCAGGCCTGGACCCGCTGCTGGATGAAGGCAAGGCCTACGCGGCGCGGCTTGAGCAGGCCGGGGTGGACGTTGAATGTATCGTGGCAGAGGGCCTGACTCACGATCTGCTGCGAACACTGTCCATCGTGCCGGAAGTCACGGAGGTCTACGACCAGCTGGCCGACGGCGTGCGCCGTTGGTTGCAGGCCGAAGGTATCGGCAGCCGATAACGTTGGCCGGGACGCAAAAAATCCGATGCTCGTTTCCGGGCATCGGATTTTTGCATTCCGGGCTAAGGTCAGCCCAGCGGCTTCAGTTTTCGTAGCGCAGGGTAAGGCCAAAGTTACGCGGTGCGCCGAAGTAGTTGCCCAGGTTGCTGTTGAAGACAGACGAATAGTACTTCTTGTCGAACACGTTGTTCAGGTTGAGTTGCACGCTCAAGTTGTTGTTGATCTTGTACTGCGTGTTGAGATCGACAAGGTTGTAGGCGCTCTGCTTCACATCGCCCAGGTAGATCTTGCTCTGGTGGTAGACGTTGCCACCGACTCTCCAGTCCTGGAAACGGCCAGGCAACTGATAGTTGGTCGCGACCTTGAACAGTCGTTGCGGGGCCGTTTCGGTCGAGTAGTCAGTACCCTTCCTGGCGCCGGCGACATACTCGGGATGGCTGTAGGTGTACCCCGCCATCACGTTCCACTGCGGCAGGACCTCACCCCCGACCTCGATGTCGAAACCACGGTTGCGTACCTTGCCGCCTTCCTCATAGCAACTGGAGGCACGGGTTGGCCCGCAGACGCGCTGTGCCCCGCTGATCACCTGAGGCATGTGGCTCTGGTCTACCTGGAAGAGCGCGATGGCGGTGTTGACGCGGCCACCCAGAAACTCGTTCTTGATCCCGACTTCGTAGTTGGTGCCGGTGATCGGGCTGAGCAACTTGTTATCCAGGCCATAGTTGGCCTGCAGTTGGTAGATTTCGGTGTAGCTGGCATAGACCGAGGTGTTGTCGGTGACATCGTAGACGATGCCGCCATACGGGATGATCTTGTTCTTTTCCTCGAACGGTTCCATCTCATCCGGTGACTCGTACTTCACCGAGCTCAGGCGGCTGCCCAGGATCACGTGCAGATCGTCGGTAGCGTTCAGGCGCGTCGCGGCATAAACCCCCTTGTCCTTGCGCACCGCCCGGTACTGCTCGCGCTCGCCACTGTAGGTAGGGGTGGCGACCAGGTGAGGGTCGAAATCGAGAATGTCGACGGTCGTGGGGTTGTTGTTGTAACGCGATTCGTTAATGAAGCGATCCTTGCGTGCCGTAGCACCGAAGACCAGCTCGTGCTTGCGACCGAACAGGTCGAACGCACCATTGAGCGCCGCATCGAGGCTGATCTGCTCGTCGTCGTACTTGGTATCGTTGGTACGCAGTTGGAGCTGGTCGTTGCCCACGTTGGTGCCGTACAAGGCCAGGAAGTCAGCATTGGACCAGGTCATGCTGCCGTTCACGGTCAGCTTCCAGTCCTCGTTGAATTCGTGGCGAACGTCGCCGAACACGGTGCGGTTGATCTTGTTCAGGTGTGCCCAGCCCGGCGCGAAGGAAGTCGATCGGGAGAAGGGGTAAAAGCTGCCGCTTTTCTGAGTTGGCAAGCCGCCCCAGTCATATCCGCCATTGTTGTCCTTCTGCAACACAGTACCCAGGCTGACCGTTGTCCAGTCGCTCAGGTCGGCTTCGCCGATCGCATAGAACAGCTGGTTGTCCTTGTTGGCCCTGTCCACGAAACTGTTGCCGGCACTGTAGAGCATGACCGTGCGCCCGCGAAGGGTTCCTTCGGCATTGAGCGGGCCACCAACGTCGATCTGGCCGCGGTAGTTGTCCCAGGACCCTGCGCCGATCTCGGCCTTCATCTGGTAGGTATCGCCCGGGCGCTTGCGCACCAGGTTGATCGCTGCCGAGGGCGAGCCGGCGCCTTGCATCAGGCCGTTCGCGCCGCGAACGATCTCGACCCGATCATAGATCGCCATGTTGTTCACCGAAGTGACGTCCATGGAGAAACTTTCCGAGATGCTGCTTGGCACACCGTCGTACTGCAGGTCGTTGACCTGGAAACCCCGTGAGAAGTAACGCGAACGCTCGGTACCGAAGTCCTTCACAGTATTGATACCGGTGGCAGCGCGCGCGACATCGTCGAGTGACTGCATGTTCTGGTCGTCCATCTGGCGACGCGTCACCACACTGACCGACTGTGGGGTTTCGCGAGGCGACAGGGCCAGCTTCGTTGCGGTATTGGTGGAACCGGTGATGTAAGACCCTGTTCCCTCGGTCGTGGCACCCAGGGTTCTGGACTGGATACTCGTGGCATCGAGTAGCATCGCGCTGCCACCTTCGTAGGCCGCCTGCAAGGTCAAGGTGTTGTCGCGCAGCTGATAGCGCAAGCCACTTTCCCTAAGCAGCACGCGTACCGACTCATCCAGACTGTAGCGGCCGCTCAACGCACCTGAGCGCAGGTTCTGTACGGCATCGGGCTCATACAACACCTGCACGTCGGTCTGCTCCGCAAATGCCTTCAGCGCCGAGTTCAAGGGCTGTGCCGGGATATTCAAGGTCAGTTGCTGATCTTGCGCCTGGGCAGCCAAGGGCAGGGCCAGGCTCAGGGCCAGTGCTGGCAGTTGGGCGTTGAATGCGCGTCGAAGGCCAAGCGCCCGGGTCAGGTGATTCAATCGAAGGTGGGTGGGCATTTCGGTGCTCGTTGTAGATGTTGAGTGGATAGGCTGGGCAGATCTTTTTTTAGGGTGACTAGGGGTATGACGCACGGCTGATGACAAACCGGAATGCAAATGTTTCGCTTTTATTGCATCAGGCGACGCACGCCTCGACGACCACCTTGCCGGCCGCCATGCGCACCAATTGGTCGGCGACATCGAAATAGCGGTCATCGTGGCTGATGACGATGATTGTCTTGCCCAGGCGTTTCAGTTCGGGCAGCAGTTCGGTGTAGAAGATGCGCCGGAAGGTCGGGTCCTGGTCTGCAGCCCACTCATCGAACACCAGCACCGGGCGTTCTTCGAGCCAGGCATTGATCAGCGCCAGCCGCTTGCGTTGCCCGGTCGAGAGGTCGGTGGTGGTGAAGCTGCCGTCGCGGATGCTGACCTTGTGTGCGATTTCAAGCCTCTTGAGATAGACCTCGGCGCTCTCTGGCACCTGCCTGGCGCCCAGGAAGGGGTCGTCGAACAGGTAGTAATCGGAAAAGATGGTGGTGAAGAGCTGGCGATAATCGTCGCGATCCTGCGCGGTGATGGGCTGGTCGTTGATGCGAATCTCGCCCTGTTGCGGCGGGTACAGGCCGAGCAGCAGCTTGATCAGGGTGGTCTTGCCACAGCCGTTCTCGCCGACGATGAAAACGATATCGCCCTGGCGGATCTGCAGGTTTACCGGCCCCAGGGTAAACGGTGCGTTGCCGTCGACCGGGGGGAAGGCAAAGCGCACATCACGCAGCTCGAGGGTGCGCAAGGCGGGCAGCTGGCTGGCCTTGTCTTCGAGCAGCAGGTGCGGCTCTGGCGAGGAGAACCGTTCGGAGAGCTCGGCAACCCGGCGCAAGGCGATCTGGGCGCGGCTGATGATTGGCAGCGTGCCTATCAGGTATTCCAGTGGGCCTTTCATGTACAGCAGCACCAGGACGAAACCGCTCATGACCGCTTTGTCGCTGTTGGGCCATAACGATTGCAAGGCGAGCGCCAGGCCGATGACCACGAAGAACAGCATCGAGCCGAAGGTCTTGGCGATGACGAAGGTATTGATGGAGCGGATCTGGGTATCACGAATCAGGTCGGCCGTGCCCTGGATGTTGCGGCTGAACATGCGTTGGCGGCGAGCGCGGTGGATGCGCAGCTCCTTGGCGCCACCGGCGATCGCATTGTAGTGTCGTTGCAGCTCATCCTCGGCATCACGCGCCGCGACGAACCCCTGCATGCCCCGGGCCCGTGCGATGTACTGGACGACGGTGCCGAGGGCGATAGCGGTCAGGATCAGCAGGAACATGGGCAAGGACAGCATGGCCAGGTAGCCCAGGCAGCCCAGGGTGACGGTCAGGGCGATCGCCAGGGGCGCGAAGGCGAAGGCGAAATCGCTGATGGTGTCTACGTCGTGCGTCAACACCGGGATCAGCCGATGGCTGCGATAGCGCTCGATTTGTTCGATGGGGGCCGACAGCACCTTCTCGCCCAGCGTTTTGCGCAAGGCGGCAATGATGTGCTGGCCCACTCGGTTGCTACCGATGTCGGAAAACACCGAGCTGGCGAGGGCCACCAGGCAAAGCCCGGCGAAGCCCCAGACCACGCCTTGGGTCAGGCCGGAATCGTCGTGCAGGGCCCGGTTGATGGTGGCCAGCAGAAAGGTGATGCTGAGGCCGCCGACCATGCCCAGGATGACGGAAAGCGCGACGGTGTATTTAAACGGCTTGAGCAGGGCGAAGAGGTCCTGCACGGCGCCGCGGGTGGGCTGGGACATGATGTGCTCCTGAGTAGATCAGCCGACGCTGGCGGGGGGAGCAGCGCCTTGCGTGCGCTGCTGTTGGGTAGGTGTTAAACGAAGCCAGGGAGGGTGGATTTAGGCGGCTGACCTCAGCCGTGCATGACTTCAAGAAACGCCTTCAGGAAGGCCTGCATCTGCGCCGGCGTACCCACACTGACACGCATCCATTGCGGCCACGCCTCGAAGACCCGCCCGACCCGGATGTTGCGTTGCGCGAGTGCCTCGATCACAGGTTTGGCGGGGCGGCCGAGGGCCACCATGAAGCAGTTGGCCTGGGCGTCGGTGCAGCGGTAGCCGGCCTTTTGCAGGGCCTCGATAGTGTTCCGCAGAATGCTTCGATTGATGTGTTTTCGTTCACTGACCAGGCCTTCTTGTTGCAGGCTGGCGATGCCGCCCATGGCGGCGGCAAGTGGCACGAAGTTGTAGCCGTTCAGGCGTTGCAGGTCGGCGAGCAATGCCGGTTTGCCGACCACTAGCCCCAGGCGGGCACCGGCCATGCCATAGAGCTTGGAGAACGTTCTCAGGACCATGACGTTGTCATGGCTGACCGCCAGGTGCAGGCAGGTGGGCGCGTCGGTAAAGTGGATATAGGCCTCATCGATGATCGCCAGGCTGCCTGCCGGCTTGTGGGTGACCAGGTGCTCGATGTCGGCGCGTGGGGTCAGCGTGCCCGTGGGATTGTTGGGGTTGCACAGGTACAGCACCCCGGGTTGCCGGGTGGCGGCAAGCATGCCGCGTACGTCATGGGCGTGACGGGCATCGAGCGGCACCTCATGCACGGTTGCGCCGACAGCCCTGGCGCCATTGGCCACCGAGTCATAGGTCGGCGCGGCGGTGACCACGCTGCGCTTTTCGGCGTGGCGAGCCAAGGCGTACTGCAACGGCGAGCGGGAGCCGCAGAAGACGGCCACATGGTCTTCGGGTACCTGGTTTTGCCGGGCGAACAGCTCAGCCAGGCGGTATTCGTGTTCCGGAAAGTAGTGGCCGCTCTGGCGAGCACCCTGGTGCATTGCTTCGAGTGCCGAAGGGCAGGGGCCATACGGGCTCTCGTTGTAATCCAGGCGGATGATGGCATCGTCCGCCGGTGGGTCGCTCGCGGCGCCTGCCGCCCAGGCGGGCATGGCGGGGGCGAGGCCGGTCAAGGTAGCGGCGGCGACGAAACGGCGTCTGCTCAAGGTGGGCATGGTCACTCTCCCTGTGGATTGTCAGTTGGGTTCACCGTCCTGAAGGGCGCGGGCTACCCGAAAGCCCAGCCAGTCGCCGCGCACGTCGGGTTCGCGCTCGTTGCGGTTGCCCGAGCGGGAGAAGATGGGCGGTTCCAGGTAGTCGTTGCCGCGAATCTGCCGGTGTGTGCAGGTATCACCGGTGGTCCAGGCGCTGCCGTCGGTGGGCGCGCCGACATAATCGGTATGCCAGCAGTCCTCGACCCACTCGTAGACGTTGCCATGCATGTCGTACATGCCGAATGCATTGGCAGGGAAGCTGCCGACCGGTGCCGTGTAGGTGAAGCCATCGCGCGGCCCGTAGGTGTTGGCATGCTTGCTGATCTGATATTCCCCTTCCTGGTCGAAGGGGAACGGGAAGGGGCCGGTGGAGCCGGCGCGGCCGGCGTACTCGCGTTCGGCCTCGCTGACCATGCGGTAGGGCTTGCCGGTCTTCTTGGCGAGCCAGGCGATGTAGCCGCGCGCCTCATCCCAGGTCATGCAGACCGCAGGCTGCGTCGGGCCTTGCGGGTAGCTGGGCTTGCCGTTCTTGCACAGCCGCCCCGGGCGGTCGTCGCCGTCGGGCAGCACCGTGTGGGTTTCCTTGGCATAGGCCTGCCATTGCCCGGCAGTCACATGGAAGCGACTCATGGCGAACGCCTTGGCGAATGTCACAGTGTGCAACGGCCCTTCATCGTCCTGTTTGCCCAGTTCGTCATCGGGGGTACCCATCACGTAGCTGCCGGCAGGCAGCACGACCATTTCCGGGCAATCCTTGCAGTCTTTGAAAACCTTGCCCGGTGCAGCAGGGTCGGCAGCGAGGGCTTGGAGCGACAGCGAGAGACAACCGAGGGCAATCAGTGAGGTCAGCCGTTTCATGGGTTTCCTTACGGGTAGTGGGCAACGGGAGGAGGGGCCGGCCTGGCGGCCTTCTGGGCGGCTTCCCACACACGCAGGAAGTTGGCGCCCCAGAGCTTGGCGATGTCTTCGTCGGAGTAGCCGCGCTGCATCAGTTCGGCAGTGACGTTGCGGCTCTGGCTGACATTTTCCCAGCCAACCACACCGCCGCCGTCGTTGAAGTCGGAACTGATACCGACATGGTCGATACCGATCTTCTTCACCGCGTAGTCGATCGAGTCGACGTAGTCGGCGAGGGTCGCTTCGGGCTCGGCGCCGAGGATGTCGTAGAACGGCGTGAGGTATTCACCGAACTTTTTCTCCGACCAGATCGAGAACACCGGGTCGGTGGTGGTGCCCATCTGGGTTTGGTTCTGTACGTCTGGCAGGCCGTGCTTGGCGCGTAACGCGTTCATCTTTTCGATGGTCGGGCGCGAGAACGGCTTGAGGTAGTGGGAGTAGGCCACGATGTTGACCAGCCCGTCGGTGGCCTTGATGTGTGCCAGGTCCGCGTCGCTGAGGTTGCGGCGAATGTCCATCATGCCTTGCACCCCCGTGTGCGAGGCCATGACCGGTGCGCGGCTCAGCTGGGTGACCTGGGTCAGGGCCTGGCTGGACATCTGCGAGACGTCGATGACCACGCCAAGGTCGTTGAGCCGGGTGATGGCGCGACGACCGATGTCGGAAAGACCGCCCAGCGGGTCGACCGAATCGCCCAGGAAGGGCAGTGGGCGCGCCGAGTCGACCCAGCTGTTGTTGCCGACGTAGCCTGGCCCGAACACCCGCATGCCGCGTGCGGCCCAGTGGTCCAGCTTGTCGATGTCGTCGCCAAGGGGGGCGGCGTTGAGCAGGCTGATGATGATGGCGAACTTGCCTTCACTGACCAGTCGGCGGAAGTCGGCAGGGGTGTAGGCGATGCCGGCCTGCGCAGGGTAGTCCTTGGCGATGCTGGTGATGATCCGATAGCGAACTTCCAGTTCGTTGGCCATCGCCGCCTCGAACCCGGGTGTGGGGCGGTGCGGCCAATTGGAGCCACTCCAGAACTCCGGCCATGACCAGATTGCGATCGAGGCGCCGCTCAGGCGGCCTTTGGCGGCTTTCACCAGGTCGAACTGGGTCGGGCCGTCACGGTTTGCTTCCTCGCCATCGGTGCCATAGCTCAGCGGCACGTCAAGGTGCGCATCCAGGGCCGGGATGCGCGCCTGCAGGGCGTTGGCCCGCTGTTCGATTTCCCGGCCGTAGGGGTGTTTGGCAAGGTAGACCCAATACCACCAGGCGCCTGCGGCCACCAGGAGCAAGAGCAGAAGTGCCAAAGCCCATGGCCATCTGCGTGAAAAAAAAGCCTGTTTCTTCATTGCGTACTCGACCGCCTGCACGACGGCCCCATGCCGTTCGAACTTGCTGGGTGAAACGAGCCGAGCCCAAGAGAATTTAGCAACCCTCTAAATCGCTCCCTCAACCATTCGTTTTCGCAGCAGGAGTCACGTCATGAGTACAGTGGATGAAAGTGTCACGTCGTAAGATCCTGGCGGGCCTGGTGGCCGCCGGTGTAGCACTGCCTGCCGGCTATTACGCACGGCAGGCGTGGCAGCGGGCCGAGGAAGCGGAGCTGAGCAGTGACGAGCCTGCGGTGCCGGTCGATGACCTGCCCAATGCGCTGTTAGGTGAACGCCTGGTCGGGATCTGGGACTGGCGCATGACGAGCGATCACCCGGCACTGGCCGAGCTGGCCCGGCCGCAGCAGCTGCTGCTCGACGTAGGGCAGGGTGCCCGTGCCGTGCGCGGCTACCTGGGTACTGCGCCCTATGGCGGTCAGGGTTTGCAGGTATACGGCCCGCTGGCTGCCGACCGGCTGCCGAAGGTGCAACTGAAGATGATGGCGGGTTCTGGCGAGGCCTATGACTGCGATGCCGTGCTGGATGAAATATGGGGCGACTGGAGCGAGGGTGGAGGCAGCGCAACCCTGAGTGGGCACCTACGCCTGGCAGGGACGCAGGCGGGGCATTCCGGGGCGCAAGCGAGCTTTGTCGCCGTCCGCCGACCGTTCGTTCTGGCGCGTGAGCGGCTGCCATACGTGGCGGCCCTGCACGAGGACCTGATTTCACCGCAGCGTCGCTACTATCACCAGCTCTGGCACGCCAGCCGCGATCGCTGGCACCGCATCGATGAGTCCCGGCGGCAGATGGTGCGTGCGCTGGGTTGGCAGGTCGGCCCATTGGGCAAGGAGCGCAACGCACGCGGGCATGATCGCCATCGCAACGGCTCCGGCGAGGATTTTCTGTTCATGCATCGGCACATGCTGCATGGCGTGCGCGAGGTCCAGGACCTGCGTTCCTGGGCAAGCCTGCCTGCGGCACGTCCATCGATCGGGCAGGGTGTTCAGGCGTTTTTCGATTACCTCGACAATCGCGACGGCTACAGCGTCCCGCCCAACTGGCAGGCGGCCGGCGATGAAGCCTTCAGCCAGTGGCTGTACTACGTCAAGAGCAGCCAGGGGCTGCACGCTAACTTCCAACTGTGGGAGGCCCAGCTGCATGATCCGCAATACCTCAGCACCCTGTGTCTGGGAGAGTTGGGTTCACGCATCGAATTGGGGATCCACGATTGGCTGCACATGCGTTGGGCATCCCTGGGGCGTGACCCGAACTCGGATTACCCGATGCCTTACGGGCGTCGCAACTACGATTTTTCCGAACGCTGGTTCCGCGCCGAGAACGACTTCCTCGGCGATCCGTTTTCCTCCCACGTCAACCCGGTGTTCTGGGCCTTTCATGGCTGGATCGACGACCGCCTGAACGATTGGTACCTGGCCCACCAGCAGGCGCACCCGGGGGAAGTGAAGCCGAAGATGATCGATGGCATTCCGTGGTTTGCGCCAGGGCGCTGGGTGCGTGTGGCCGAGCCTTGGCTGGGGCCTTCGCGTGAAGGTTGCGGTGCCTGGGGGCTGGGCAATGGCGGCGGCACCGGGAAACTGGACATCGAGACCATGAAGCTGGCCTTGCAGGTCATTTTCAGCCCTGAAGAAGACGGCGATCGCCTGGCCGACAGGGTGCCTCAGCGGCCTTGGTATGCCCGCCATCTGGCACCCGGCCCGCGACGTGACGGTTTGTAGCGTTGACGATTTTTGGCCGGTGTTGCAGCAGGTAGGGCTCCCGTCGGGGGGCTTGCCTACCTCGCTGTCATCAGTGTGTCCGATGCCGTCCAGCCACCGCCCAATGCCTTGTAAAGCGCAACACTGGCCTGCAAACGTGCCTTGCGCAGCCGTACCCGTTCGGCCTGTGCTGTAAACAGGCTGCGTTGCGCTTCCAGCACGCTGAGCAGGTCTTCGGCCCCGGCCCGGTAGCGGTTCTCGGCCAGATCGAACGCGCGTTGCGCTTGGGTGAGCGCTTCATGCTGCCACTGTGTCTGGCGGTCCAGGCCGTCGACGCTGTTCAAGGCCTTCTCGACTTCGCCGAAACTGGTGATCAGCACGTTGCGATAGGCCTCGAGCAGCTCGTCCTGGCGAGCGATGGCGCGATCACGCTCGGCGCGCAAGGCGCCATTATTGAAAATGGGCGCCGTCAGACCGGCACCGAGGTTGAGCGCCGGATTGCGCAGCAGGTCGATGGCTTTTCTGTCGCCAGTGGCCAGGCTGGCCGTCAAGCTCACCGTGGGGAACAGTGCTGCCCGCGCAACGCTGACATCCGCCTGAGCCGCAGCCAGGCGCGCCTCTGCGCCAGCGATATCCGGGCGGCGCGTCAGCAGTTGGCTGGGAATGCCGGCGGCAATGCTCGGGCCGCTCAGTTGATCGAAAGGCTGATCGGCCAGTTCCAGCGCCTGGACCGGCACGCCAAGCAGGGTTGCCAGGGTGATCTGCGCATCGCGGGCCTCTTGTTGGTAGAGCGGCAACTGTTGTCGCTGGTTGGCCACAAGGCTCTCTTGCTGGGCCAGTTCCAGGGCAGTCGACGACCCGGCCTGGAATCGCGTTCGCACAAGGCTCAGGACCTTGTCGGCGTTTTCCAGGTTAAGCGCGGCGATGCGTGCCTGCTCGCGAGCGGCGAGGGCGCTCAGGTAGGTATCGGCAACGCTGCTCGTCAGGCTCAGTTCGAGCGTGTCACGGTCACGTGCAGTGGCTTGCAGGCCAAGGCGGGCACTGTCACGCGCAGCGGCATTTTTACCCCAGAAGTCCAGCTCGTAGCTGGTCGTCAGGGCCGTGTTGAAGTAGCGGTAGGTCCGCTCGCGGTTCGACGTGTCCTGCTCGCTGTACCCTTGGCCTCGTAGCAAGCGCTGGTGATAGGCGTCGGCGCTGGCGTCGAGGCGCGGTAGCAGGGGGCCGCCGGCAATACGCAGGTCGGCCTGTGCCTGCCTGACCCTGGCCATGGCGGCGCGCAGGTCATGACTGCCCTGGCGCGCCTGCTCGATCAGTTGGCTCAGTTGAGCGCTATTGAACGTTGTCCACCATTGCGCGGAGGCCGCCGTGCCGCCAGCCGGACTTTGCCAGCGGGCAGGTGCAGCGATACCGCTGTCCAATGGCGCAGGGGTGTGGCTGCAAGCACCCAGGATGGTCAGCAGCGGTAGCAGTAAAAACGGGGTTCTGGTCATGGTCATTCACTGGTCAGGGCGGCGACAGGGTCGAGGGCGGCGGCTTTGCGCGCGGGCATGAAACCGAAGATGACGCCCGTGGCTACCGAGCAGGCGAAGGCGCCCACTATCGCCAGGGCAGAAAACGCCACGGCCACCTTGGCCAGGCTGAGTACCACGCCGATCAGCAACGCCAGACAGACGCCGATCAGGCCGCCGGTCAGCGAAAGCACCACGGCTTCAGTCAGGAACTGACGCAGGATGTCGCGCTGTCGGGCGCCAGTGGCAATGCGGATGCCGATTTCGCGGGTGCGTTCGCGGACGGTCATGAGCATCACGTTCATCACACCGATCCCGCCGACCAGCAGCGAAATGGCGGCAATGGCGCCAAGCATCAGGGACAACCCGTTGCGTGTCGCCGCCTCGGCCTGGATCATCGCCGCGCTGTTGTCGATCTCGAAGTCTTCGATGCCACCGTGCAGGCTCAGCATCAGTTGGCGTATCGCGCGTTCGGTGTCATGCACCTGGGTACTGTCCGCGGCGCCGATGATCACGTATTCCGGGTGTTGCGTGCCGGAAAGACGTATGGATATCGCTGAGTACGGCACGGCGATGCGCAGGTCGTTTCGCTGGTTGGCGCCACTTGAACCTTTGCTGGCGAGCACGCCGATCACCTGGAAGGGCACGTTCTCGATGAGGATGTACTGGCCGATCGGGTCCTGGCCGTCGACGAACAGCTTCTTGCGCACCTCCGAGCCGATCACCGCCACGGTCGCAGCCGTGGCCAGGTCGTTGTCGGTAAAGAAGCTGCCTTCGCTGACGGGCCAGCTCATCAGCGTCGGGAACACAGGCGAATAGCCGCCGATGGTCGATTCCAGGTCGCGATTGCCGAAGCGCACCTGCGCTTCCACTGTCATGGCCGGCATGATGGACTTCACTTGCGGTAGCTCGGCCAGCGCCTGCACGTCGCTGAGGCGAACGTTGCCGGGCGGAGCGCGCGGTGTTGGAGGGGCACCGTTCATGAAGATGATGTTCGAGCCGAACGCGCCCATCTGGGCCATGACCTGGCGCTTGCTGCCTTCACCCACTGCCAGCATGACGACCACCGACGCGACGCCGATGATGATCCCCAGCAGGGTCAGCGCGGTGCGTGTGCGGTTGCTCCACATGACCCGCCAGGCGGCCTGCAGGGCGTCCCGGGTTTCGCCCAGCCAGGGGCTGCCCTGGCTGTCGGCACGCACCAGGCGCCCGGCCAGATCGACGGCTTGCAGCGCACCAGGGCGACGCGGTGGCGGCGCCTGGTCGGCGCCGCTGTCACTGATCACTTCGCCGTCGCGGATCTCGATGATGCGCTGGGCCCGGGCGGCCACATCGCGGTCGTGGGTGATCAGGATCACCACATGGCCTTGCTCGGCCAGTTCATCCAGCAGGCGCATGACCTCGGTGCCACTGTGGCTGTCCAGCGCACCGGTGGGCTCATCCGCCAGGATGATGTGGCCGCCGTTCATCAATGCCCGGGCGATGGACACCCGTTGTTGCTGGCCGCCTGAAAGCTGGCGCGGGCGATTGCCGGTGCGCTCGCCCAGGCCCAGGCGTTGCAGCAGGGCCTTGGCCCGTTCGGCGCGCGGGGCCGCCGTGGTTCCGGCGTATATCGCCGGCATCTCCACGTTTTCCTGTGCCGAGGCGGAGGGGATCAGGTGATAGCCCTGAAACACGAACCCGAACGCTTCGCGGCGCAACCAGGCCAGTTCGTCATTGCTCAGGCCGGCAACATCCTGGCCGGCGAAGCGATACTGCCCGGCGCTTGGGCGGTCGAGGCAACCCAGGATGTTCATCAGGGTCGACTTGCCAGAGCCCGAGGTGCCGACGATGGCGATGAACTCTCCGGCATGGACTTTCAGGTCGATGCCGCGCAACACATCGACCTGGGGGCTGTCGCCGCCCCCGTAGGATTTGCGGATGCCGACCAGCTCTATCAGCGGAGTGCTCATGTCAACCCTCACCGCCAACAGGGCCGATCAGCAGTTTGTCACCTTCCGCAAGCCCGTCGAGTATCTGCACGCGCAGGCGGTCACTGAGCCCGGTACGTACCTGGCGCGTCTGTACGTCGCCTTTGCCGGTCAGCACATGGGCAGTCTGCAGCCCCTCGCCCTGGCCCCGTCCCTGAAGCGCCGCGATGGGCACGGTCAACACATCCTTGGCAGACCCGGCGACGAAGAACACTTGGGCAGTCATGTCGGCCATCAGCGCGTTGTCATCGTTGTCGACATCCAGCAGCACGGTGTAGAGCACCACGCGGCCGGTCCCGCTGCCGCTTGCCGTACCGGCGGCAACCGGGCTGCCGCCGCCCTGGCTGAGCTGATCCAGCGGTTTGGGCGGGATCGGCAGAATCTGCCTGACAGTGCTGGTCCAGCGCCTGCCGCCGCTGCCCAGGGTGGTGAAGTAGGCTTGCATGCCGGTCTTGACCTGGCCGATGTCGGCTTCCGAGACCTCGGCCCATACCGTCATCGGCGACAGCTTGGCGATCCGCAGAATCAGCGGGGTGCGCTGCTGCGCGTTCAGGGTTTGCCCTTCTCGTGCATCGACAGCCACCACGGTACCGCCGATCGGGGCGTAGATGCGGGTGTAGCCCAACTGAGCCTGCGCGCTGCGCAGCGTAGCCTGCGCCTGGAGAATCTGCGCCTCATACATGTCGATGCGCGCCTGGGTAGTCAGCACCTTGGCCTGGGCGGTCTGCACATCCTCTTCACGCGTGGCGCCGTCGCTGGCCATCCGCTGCTGGCGACGCAACTGTTGTTCGGCCAGGACATGCTCGGCACGCTGCTCCTTGACCTGCGCTTTCAGGGTCTGGATGGCATAGCGCTCGGCATCCAGCTGGGCCTGTTGCGTGGCAGGGTCGATTTCCACCAGCAACTGCCCTTGCTTGACGGTGTCACCGACTTCTACGTGCAACGTGCGGATCTGTCCGGAGGCCTGTGCGCCCACGTCGACGTACTGACGGGGCTGCAGGGTGCCCAGCGCGGTGACACTGGATTCGATGTTGCCACGGCTGACGCTGACGAACGGCCGCTGCTCGGCCTCGCCGGGCAACAGTTGCCAGGTGGCGAATGCGGCCACGGGGATCAGGCACAGCGCGAGCGTTACGGCACGACGGGTAAGGCGTTGAGGGATCATGCAGGATTTCCGACCATGAGAGGGCCGCTGTCACCAAGGATCAGCTAGGGAGGCTGCCGATTAAACGAAAGCGATCAGGGCGGATTTAGCGGGGAGCGCGCGTTGCGGGCGTGGAAATGTAACAACGTCTTTAAGCTTGATGAGAATTATTATATTTTATGCGCTCGCGGTGCCATTACTTGGCCTGCAGCGGTCTTCTACCATCATCGGACAACAGGGAAAGCGCTTCGATGCCGTCTTCGGGTGTACTGCTCGAGCATTACTACCGTGAACTGGTCGGGTTCCTTCGTTCGCGTCTGGGTAGCCGCCATGCTGCCGAAGATATCGCGCAGGAGGCGTATCTGCGGGTACTCGAGCGGTGTGATGACACGCAGATCTCCCATCCGCGCGCTTTCCTTTATCGCACCGCCCTGAACCTGGTCACCGATGGTCATCGGCGCAACCAGCTTCGTCGCGCCGAGCCTCTGGAGGTTCTGGAAACCGATGAGCGATTCTTCGTCGCCCCCGTGCACGGCGCCTGTCGCCAGGAAGAGCGCCTGGAGTTGCTGCAGCGTGCAGTGGCGGAGCTGAGCGAAACCTGCCGGGCGTGCTTCTTGCTGCGCAAGCTCGAAGGCCTGTCACATGGGGAGATTGCCGCGCGTCTGGGCCTGTCCAAGGCCATGGTGGAGAAGCACATCGTCAACGCCATGAAGCATTGCCGGCTGCGTATGCGCGAGTGGGCCGAGGCCTGAGCGCACGTTCGGCTGTGCGGCCCACTTTCCGATAGCCTCAGCTGCCTGACGAGGTACCGAATGTGAGGGTGCCCTTCATCATGGTGGAGTGGAAAGGGTAGGAGCAGAAAAACGCGTACGCCTGGCCTGCCTGCAGCATGCCGGTGTCGAAAGTGACCGAGTCTTTTTCGCCACCCCCGATCAGTCGGGTATGGGCGAGCACGCGCTTGTCGCCCGGCTGGAGGTAGTTATCGGCCTCACCTGCCGCAGCGCCATCGGTGGTCACGCCTTTGATGTCGTCCTTTTTGGCCAGCACCCAGTTGTGGCCCATGATGTTCCTGGGCAGTGTGCCGGTGTGCAGCAAGTTAACGGTAAAGCGTTGGCAGGTCTGCGGTACGGTGATCGTTTTCAGGTCGTAGGTCATCTGGTCAGTACTGTGAATGTCTACCGAACAGGGCTCGGCTGACCATGCGACGCTGGACAGGGTCAGGGCGAAAAAGGCTAGGGCCGGGCGAAACATTTGGGTTCTCCGCGAATGTAAGAGGCGATGCCTTGGGGCATGAGCCTCCTTTAAACGAAGTGCGAGCGTCTGGGTTTAGGCGCGCGGTTACCTGTACGGCTTGACGGGGTGAGCGCAAGTGGCAAACCGGAGTACCGGGCTAAAGGCAAATGCAAATTCCGTCAGTCAATCACTTGATTTATGCGGCTTTCCCGACTTCTATCAAAGTAGACCGCTGCCAGGCATGGCCTTGGCAGTCGCCATAACGGGCGCAGTAAGGTCATGGAATGTACCCATTACCCAGCTGCCCAGGCCCGACCATGGCAAACAAGACCCTGCGCATTCTCATTGCCGACACCCACCCCTGCCAGCGGCTGCAGTTGGAGCGGCTGCTCAATGGCCTGGGCTACTATCGGATCGCCCCCGTTGACAGTTTCGAGGAGCTGCAGCGTTTGGTGCAGTGCGCCTTGCAGCCTTTTCACTTGCTGCTGGGCAATATCGAACTGGCCAGCCATGCCGGGGTTGACCTGGAGCGTTTTTGTCGCGTCAGTACCCAGATCCAGCACGCCCTGCTTTACCATTCCAGCCAGTTGAAAGTGCCTGCGGTGCCGCAGGCCGAGCGCCAGGCGGTCAGCCTGAGCCTGCCGCAGGTGCCCGATAACGAGGCGCTGGAGTCATTCATGGCGATCATCGACGGACCGGTGCTGGTCGGCAAATTGCCGCTGCCGGGCACCATGCCGGCGGCTACGGCCAGGCCACGGCCGCGCGCCAACTTCGCGCATACGGTGTTCAACCGCTAGCCGCGCAGCAGGCGGGGCAACGGGGCAGCTATTTGCTATCCTCTTGCCCTTTGCCGATTTGCGGACCCTGCCATGACTGCCATCGATACCGCTCGCCCGCCCCGGTTCAGCCGCGGCGACCATCGGACCCTGGGCCTGGCGGCACTGGGCGGCGCGCTGGAAATCTACGACTTCATCATTTTCGTATTTTTTGCGCTGACCCTCAGCCAGCTGTTCTTCCCGCCCGAGATGCCAGAGTGGCTGCGCCTGCTGCAAAGCTTCGGGATCTTCGTCACCGGCTACCTGGCGCGGCCGCTGGGCGGCATTCTGATGGCGCACTTCGCCGACCACCTGGGGCGCAAGCGGGTGTTCAGCCTGAGCATCCTGATGATGGCCCTGCCATGCCTGCTGATCGGGGTAATGCCGACCTATGCCGACATCGGCTATGCCGCACCGTTGATCCTGCTGGCGCTGCGCATCCTCCAGGGCGCGGCCGTGGGGGGCGAGGTGCCAAGTGCCTGGACCTTCGTCGCTGAGCACGCGCCTGCCGGGCGGCGCGGGTATGCCTTGGGCTTCTTGCAGGCGGGGCTGACCTTCGGCTACCTGCTGGGGGCACTGACCGCGACGTTGCTGGCGCAGGTGTTCACGCCGCAGGAAATCCTTGATTACGCCTGGCGCTACCCGTTCCTGCTGGGTGGAGTGTTTGGTGTGATTGGCGTGTGGCTGCGCCGCTGGCTCAGCGAAACACCAGTGTTCCTTGCCCTGCGTGCGCGCCAGGAACAGCCGGTGAAATTCCCGCTGCGGCGGGTGCTGGGCGAGCACCGTCGGGCGTTGATTCCGGCGGCGTTGCTGACCTGTGTGCTGACCTCGGCCGTGGTGGTGCTGGTGGTGATCACCCCCACGGTAATGCAGCAACGCTTTGGCATGAGCGCCGGGCACACCTTCGCCCTGAGCAGCGTGGGCATTGTTTTCCTCAACATCGGCTGCGTGCTGGCCGGGTTGCTGGTCGACCGCGTAGGGGCTTGGCGTGCGCTGATGCTCTACAGCGTGTTGCTGCCGCTGGGGATCGGTGCGCTTTACGCCAGCCTGGTGGGGCAGTGGGAGATGACCTGGCTGGCTTATGCGCTGGCGGGGCTGTCCTGCGGCGTGGTCGGTGTGGTGCCGTCGGTGATGGTTGGATTGTTCCCGGCCGAGATCCGTGTGTCGGGGATTTCCTTCACCTACAACGTGGCCTACGCGCTGTGGGCCAGTACCACGCCGCTGGCGCTGATTGCGCTGATGCCGTGGAGCCCGTGGGTGTGTGTCGGGTTTTGTCTGGTCATGGGCACGGTGGGGCTGCTGACGGCCTGGTATTTTGGGCGTCGTGAGCCATTGGCGTTCGCGGCGGAGCCGATGCCGATCATGTGCGGTGACAAATGAGCCGGTGCATGTCTTGGTTGTGCAGCAGGGCATAAACCGAGCGCCGCCCGCGCGGCGCTCGATCTGATAAGCGCTGAGCCTCTCACGGCGAACACCTCGCAGCCCAGACGCAATTCACAACAAAAAGCCCCCGGCTCGTGAGAGCCGGGGGCTTTTTGTTACGGCAGGGCCGGGGCCTTACATGTTCGGGTAGTTCGGCCCGCCTGCGCCCTCAGGGGTAACCCAGGTGATGTTCTGGGCCGGGTCCTTGATGTCGCAGGTCTTGCAGTGCACGCAGTTCTGCGCGTTGATCTGGAAGCGCTTGTTGCCGTCTTCCTGGGTGACCACTTCGTACACGCCGGCCGGGCAGTAGCGTTGTGCCGGCTCGTCGTACAGCGGCAGGTTGCTGGCGATCGGCACGTTCGGGTCGGTCAACTTCAGGTGGCAGGGTTGTTCCTCTTCGTGGTTGGTGCTGGAGAGGAATACCGAGCTGAGCTTGTCGAAGCTGAGCTTGCCGTCCGGTTTCGGGTAGTCGATCTTTTTCGAGTCGGCCGCGAGCTTGAGGCAGGCGTAGTCCGGCTTGGTGTCGTGCAGGGTGAACGGCAGCTTGCCGCCGAACCAGTTCTGGTCCACATAGTTGAACGCAGCGCCCAGCAGTGGGCCGAACTTGTGCATGGCCGGGCCGAAGTTACGGCTGGCGAACAGTTCTTCATACAACCAGCTGGCTTTGAAGGCACTGACGTAGCCGTTCAGCTGGTCACCGCCCTCGCTGCCGGCGAGCAGCGCGTCGGCCACCGCCTCGGCGGCGAGCATGCCGGACTTCATCGCCGTGTGGCTGCCTTTGATCTTGGCCACGTTCATGGTGCCCAGGTCACAGCCGATAAGTGCGCCGCCGTTGAACACCATTTTTGGCAGCGAGTTGATGCCGCCCTTGGCCAGGGCGCGGGCGCCGTAGCTGATGCGTTTGCCGCCTTCGAGATACTGGCTGATCACCGGATGGTGCTTCAGGCGCTGGAACTCGTCGAATGGCGACAGGTACGGGTTGGCGTAGGACAGGTCGACGATCAGGCCGACCACCACCTGGTTGTTTTCCAGGTGATAAAGGAACGAACCCCCGGTGTTGTCCTTGGCCATCACGTCCAGCGGCCAGCCGGCGGTGTGCACCACCAGGCCCTGCTCGTGCTTGGCAGGGTCGATTTCCCAGATTTCCTTCAGGCCGATGCCGTAGTGCTGCACATCGGACTCGCTGTCCAGGTTGAAGCGCTTGATCAGCTGCTTGCCGATGTGGCCACGGCAACCTTCGGCGAACAGGGTGTATTTGCCACGCAGCTCCATGCCCGGGGTGTACATGCCGTCCTTCGGGTTGCCTTCACGGTCCACACCCATGTCGCCGGTGACGATGCCGCGCACCACGCCGTTTTCATCGAACAGCGCTTCCTGGGCAGCGAAGCCCGGGTAGACTTCCACGCCCAGGTTCTCGGCCTGCTGGGCCAGCCAGCGGCACAGGTTGCCCAGCGAGATGATGTAGTTGCCTTCGTTGTGCATGGTTTTGGGCACGAACAGGTCAGGCACCTTGGTGGCGCTGCCGGCATCCTTGAGCACGTAGATGTCGTCACGCTTCACTTCGGTGTTCAGGGGCGCGCCGAGTTCCTTCCAGTCGGGGAACAGCTCGTTCAGGGCGCGGGGCTCGAACACTGCGCCGGAGAGGATGTGGGCGCCCACTTCAGAGCCTTTTTCCACCACGCAGACGCTGATTTCGCTACCGGCTTCGGCGGCCTTCTGCTTCAGGCGGCAGGCGGCGGACAGGCCCGCCGGGCCGGCGCCGACGATGACCACGTCGAATTCCATGTATTCGCGTTCCACTGGTTCTCTCCTACTCATCAAGGCTCGTGCTGTTGCTTTGTCTTATGGGTGCTTGCGCGCAGTGGCTCATCACGGGAGCGGAACTGTAGCTGCGCAAATGACGGACTACACCGTTTTGTCTTGGCCGCGCATTATATCTACACCACTTGGTGGGTCCAATACAAACGTTTGTTTGAATTTGCCGCAGGCCAGTAAAATCACAGGAGCGCGGCTGGAGGGTGACCGATTTGCCGTATTGACCGGATGGGGTGTTACGGTCAAGATACGAGCGGTTTTACGTTCGCCGTAGGCTTGCAGCCGGGCGCAGGTACACCTCTAAAGACCAGGTGTGGAGCAGGGTTTTGCGGCCTTTGGCCGGTTTGTAGTGGAGTTTACACGCCACGACAGAAAATGACCCGTGAGGATTTGTCGCAATGGTCCGAACAAGACTGTTCGGTCACTGTGAAGTTATTGCCTCCCGATACGTTTTTAGAGGTGCCCTTGTACCCACGCGCATCGCAGGGCTCAGTCCCAGGCGACTATCTATTCACCGGAGAGTAACGAGGAATCCATGAAGGTTCTTGTAGCTGTCAAACGAGTGGTCGACTACAACGTCAAGGTTCGCGTCAAGGCGGACAACTCCGGCGTCGACCTTGCTAACGTCAAGATGTCCATGAACCCCTTCTGCGAAATCGCCGTGGAAGAGGCTGTCCGCTTGAAGGAAAAGGGCGTTGCGACCGAGATCGTCGTCGTTTCCGTCGGCCCGACCACTGCCCAGGAGCAACTGCGTACCGCCCTGGCCCTGGGTGCCGACCGCGCCATCCTGGTAGAAGCCGCTGACGAACTGAACTCCCTGGCTGTGGCCAAGGCGCTGAAAGCTGTTGTCGACAAGGAGCAGCCACAGCTGGTCATCCTCGGCAAGCAGGCCATCGACAGCGACAACAACCAGACCGGCCAGATGCTGGCTGCGCTGACCGGTTACGCGCAAGGCACCTTCGCCTCCAAGGTCGAAGTGGCTGGCGACAAGCTGAACGTCACCCGTGAAATCGATGGCGGTCTGCAGACCGTATCGCTGAACCTGCCAGCCATCGTCACCACCGACCTGCGCCTGAACGAGCCGCGCTACGCGTCGCTGCCGAACATCATGAAGGCCAAGAAGAAGCCGCTGGAGACCGTTACTCCGGACGCGCTGGGCGTTTCCCTCGCCTCCACCAACAAGACCCTGAAGGTTGAAGCCCCGGCTGCCCGCAGCGCTGGCATCAAGGTCAAATCGGTGGCCGAACTGGTCGAGAAGCTGAAGAACGAAGCGAAGGTAATCTAAATGACTATCCTGGTTGTCGCTGAATACGAAGCCGGTGCCGTAGCTCCGGCCACCCTGAACACTGTTGCCGCTGCCGCCAAGATCGGTGGGGATGTGCACGTACTGGTCGCTGGCCAGAACGTCGGCAGCATTGCCGAATCTGCTGCCAAGATCGCTGGCGTGGCCAAGGTGCTGGTTGCCGATAACGCTGCCTACGCACATGTGCTGCCAGAGAACGTCGCGCCACTGATCGTCGAGCTGGCCAAGGGTTACAGCCACGTGCTGGCTCCGGCCACCACCAACGGCAAGAATATCCTGCCGCGCGTTGCCGCGCTGCTGGACGTGGACCAGATTTCCGAGATCATCTCGGTCGAGTCCGCTGACACCTTCAAGCGCCCGATCTACGCCGGTAACGCCATTGCCACCGTGCAGTCGAGCGCTTCGGTCAAGGTCATCACCGTGCGTACCACCGGCTTCGACCCTGTCGCCGCCGAAGGTGGCTCGGCCGCTGTTGAGGCTGTTGGTGCTGCGCACAACGCTGGCATTTCGGCCTTCGTTGGCGAAGAGCTGGCCAAGTCCGACCGCCCAGAGCTGACCGCTGCCAAGATCGTCGTATCCGGCGGCCGTGGCATGGGCAACGGTGACAACTTCAAGCATCTGTACAGCCTGGCCGACAAGCTTGGCGCTGCAGTCGGTGCCTCGCGCGCCGCAGTCGACGCCGGCTTCGTGCCGAACGACATGCAGGTCGGCCAGACCGGCAAGATCGTTGCGCCACAGCTGTACATCGCCGTCGGTATCTCCGGCGCGATCCAGCACCTGGCCGGCATGAAAGACTCCAAAGTGATCGTTGCGATCAACAAGGACGAAGAAGCGCCGATCTTCCAGGTAGCCGACTACGGCCTGGTCGCAGACCTGTTCGAAGCGGTTCCGGAGCTGGAAAAGCTGGTCTGATCCGCCTGCTTCACTTATAAAGAACCCGGCCCTCGTTTCGAGGGTCGGGTTTTTTTATGGGGTGAGGAGTGAGGGATGACGTTGCGTGAAACGGGCAGGGCGCTGGCATGCATGGCGGCGCTGTTCTCGCCGCTGGTCATGGCGGCAGGCAAGTGTGAACGCCTGGTGGCAACCGGCAGCCCTGATGCGCCGCCCTATTCGTGGCAAGACCCACAAGACCCTGAACACCTGATTGGCGCCAACGTCGACCTGTTGCGTCAGGTGGCTGGCGAGTTGGGTGTAAAAGTTGAAGTACTGAGCGCAGGTCGTCGCGACCAGGCACTGGAGGAAGTGCGCAGTGGCCGCATGGATCTGCTACTCGACACCCCCATGCAGGTGGAGCAATTGACCGCGCTGGACTACATCCACCCGCCGTTGCAGCTCAACGAGTACCTGGTGTGGACGCGTCATGATGCCCAGCTGACCTTCGATGGCCCGGCGGACCTGGCCAGGTATCAGGGCAGCTTGTCCGAGCGCGCACGGCTGACACCGGCCTTCACCGCCTTTGCCAAGGCCCAGCTCAAGCTGGTGTCGGCGCAGAACCTTACCCAGGCCTTCCAGAAACTGGTGCTCGGCCAAGTGGACTATGTGCTGGCTGGCCGCTATTCAGGCATGGCCATGGCCCAGAGCCTGGGTATGAGCAATGACCTGATCGCCCGTGGCCTGCCGGTGGACCGGCCAGGCCTGTACCTGGCCCTTTCACACAACTCGGCCTGCAATGACAGCTGGTTGCGTGGGCAATTGGCGAAAAAACTGACAGAATTGCCGATCTCCGGTGCGTCCGAGGCGGTCCTGCAACGAAATGTCGAGCGCTGGAAAGCGCAGTTGCAGGTGCCGGCGGACGCCCCCAAACACTAGGAAGATTGCGTGAGAACCCAACCACTAATCCTTGCCTTGGCCATGCTTGGCCTGGCTGGCTGCGCCAATGATCCGGCCCCTGACGAGCAGATGCGCATTTCCGAACAGGCCCTGGAGCAGGCCAGGGCCGTAGGTGCCACCGAGCAGGTCGAAACGCTGAAGCTGGCTGAAGACAAGCTGGCCCGGGCCAAGGCCAACATGCTGACCGAAGACTACCGCGATGCGCGCATGCGTGCCGAGCAGGCCGAGCTGGATGCGCGCCTGGCTGAGGCGCAGGTGCTGAACCAGAAGAGCGAAGAGCAGCTCCAGCTGTTGCAGTCGCGGGTCAAGCGTCTGCGCAAGCAACTGGAGGTACAGCCATGAGCCGCCGCACACCGTTGGCTGCGCTGGTAGTGCTGGCGCTGGCCGCAGGCTTGCAAGGCTGTGCCAGCCAGCGCAGTTCTGCAGCGCTGGATGAAGCCAGTGCCGCCTTCGCCAAGGTCAAGGATGATTCCGATGTGCTGCGCAGTGCGCCGCGCGATGTGATCCGCGCGGGCGAGTCGCTGGCCCGTGCCGAGCGTTTGTCCAGCTACATCGGCACCGGTTCCGATGTGCGCCATTACGCTTACCTCAGCCAGCGCTACAGCGAGATTGCCCGTGAGCATGCCAAGCTGGCGCTGAACCAGGAGCGCCAGACCAAGCTCGATCTGGAGCGCCAGCGCCTGCAGCTGGCCTTGCGCGAGGCCAAGCTGGCCAGCGTGCAGCAGCAGGGCAAGTGGGTCGAGTCGCAAATTGCGGCACTGGCCTCCGAGCAGACCGACCGTGGCTTGGTGATGACCTTGGGCGACGTGCTGTTCGATACCGGCCGTGCCGACCTGAAGAACTCGGCCAGCCGCACCGTACTCAAGCTGGTGCAGTTCCTTCAGCTTAACCCGCGTCGGGTGGTACGTATCGAAGGCTATACCGACAGCACCGGTGCGGCCGAGGACAACCTGAAACTGTCTCGCGATCGGGCGCAGGCCGTGGCTGACATGCTGGTGGACCTGGGCATCGACGAAAAGCGTTTGCAGGTCGAGGGCTATGGCGACCAGTACCCGATCGAGGCCAACGCCTCTGAGCGGGGCAGGGCGCAGAACCGTCGGGTAGAAATCGTGTTCTCCGACGACAAGGGCAGGCTCGCGCCTGCGCGCTGAGTTCGACTCAAAGAAGGGCCGCCATGCGGCCCTTCTTTTTGTCGGTTTAATCGTTTCGATAGTTATCACGCTGTTGTATTGTCGACTATGTTGCATTCTGTCCCAGTACACTTTGCAACTGTTACGGTATCCTTTACCGTCATCGAGCCGCACAAGAACAACGAGCCTGCCGCCATGACCAACCTGCTGCTGTACCAGCGTATCGCCCAGCAACTGGCCGATGACATCCGCCGTGGTGTCTACCAGCCAGGCGAGCGGGTACCCTCCGTGCGCAAGATGAGCGCCCAGCTCAATGTCAGCCATGCCACGGTGCTGCAGGCCTATGCCAATCTCGAAGATCAAGGGCTGATCCGTGCGCGGCCGCAGTCTGGCTACTATGTGCACCAGACGCCGGCCCTGACTGCGCAAACCCCCGACATCGCCCGGGTGGAGCGCCCTGGTCTTGTGACCCGTGCCAGCATCATCCAGCAAGTGCTCACCGAAGCGCGCCGCGATGGTGTATTTCCGTTCGGCGCTGCGGTGCCGCATGTCGACTACCTGCCGGTGCGTGCCCTGCACCAGCAAATTGCCAAGGTCACCCGCTTTCACAGCCCGCGCGCGTTCAGTTACATGTTCAGCCCGGGTTTCGAGCCGTTGCGCCGGCAGATTGCCATTCGCATGCGCGATGCCGGTGTACTGGTCGACCCGCGTGAAGTGATCGTGACCCACGGTTGCGTCGATGCGCTGCAAATGTCATTGCGTGTGCTGACGCGTCCGGGGGACTTGATCGCCGCCGAGTCGCCGACGTATTACGGCTTGCTGCAGCTGGCGGACCTGCTGGGCCTGAAGGTGATCGAAATCCCCAGCGACCCGTCCACGGGCATCAGCCTTGAAGCTTTGCAGCTGGCGGCCAACCAGTGGTCGATCAAGGCCCTGGTGCTCACCGCGCGGCTGAGCAACCCGTTGGGTGGCACCGTCCCGGAAGAGCGGCAGAAACAACTGCTGCGCCTGGCATCGGACTTCGATATCCAGATCATCGAGGACGATATCTATGGCGAGCTGATGTTCGAGCAGGGCAAGACCAAGGCGCTGAAGGCGTTCGACCGGCTGGACCGGGTAATCTATTGCTCAAGCTTCTCCAAGACGCTGTCCCCCGGCGTACGTGTTGGCTGGATGATTGCCGGGCGCTACCAGGACGAAATCCAGCGGCTGCAAACCTTCACTACCCACTCGGCGTGCAGTGTCACGCAAATGGGTGTGGCAGCCTACCTGGAGAATGGCGGCTACGACCGGCACCTGCGCTACATCCGTCAGGAGTATCGCAAGAACCTCAGCGCCTACCAGTTGGCAGTGCAGCAGCACTTCCCCGAAGGCACCCAGATGACCCGGCCCACAGGCGGTTTCATTCTGTGGGTGAGCCTGCCCGGGCGGGTCAACACGCAGGAGCTGCATGTGCGGGCGCTGGAGCAGGGCATCAGCATTGCGCCGGGGTTAATATTCAGTAATACAGAGCAGTTCAACCACTGCATCCGCCTTAATTGCGGTATTCCGTGGAACAAGGAGGCCGAGCGTGCCGTGATTACCCTCGGCTTGCTGGCTCAGCAGTTGTGCCGGGAGCCTGCGCTCACCCTTTTGTAAGGCTTGCCAGCTGCCTGTGGAACAGGGAGCATACGCACTTTTCCTGCCAGTCTGTCCATTTGCCATGAATGCTTTACGCCGTTTTGCCCTGATCTTGTGCCTTGCACCGTTCTGCTGTGCGCCAGCCATGGCTGCGCAGCCGGCCAGTCAGGCTCCGGTCACCCAGGGCAAGCCAGTGCAGAAGAAGGCGGCAGCCAAGCCTGTCCAGAAGCAGGCGGTAAAAAAAGCCGCCAACAGCAAGGCCAAGGCGCGCAAGCCGGTCAGCAAGGCGGTGGCCAAGCCGCTGCCAAAGACAAAGCTTGACCTCAGCCTGCCGGTCGATATGGTCAACTCACTTGAGCCGAACGTTGGCACCCCGTCGCCGATTCAGCGACGCAAACCCTTGCTGCCGCCCATGTTCACCGAGAAACCAGAAACCAACGACAGCCCGTTCCAGCTCAATGGCCGGCTGATCAACAACGAAATGCAGTTGCAATTGCGCAACGACAGCCGTCATGACGTTGAAGGGGCGGCCATCGATTTCGAGTACCGGCAGTAGCAGTCAAACTGACTGCCGGGTCACTGCACATTTCATCGTGCCAGTAATTTCAAACGCCTGTTTGAGCGGTTACTATCCAGGGACGTTCGTCCCGTTTTGTTCCAGGGAGTCCTGATTTTGGTGAATAGCCATGAATTGCCGTGAGGGCTGCGGTGCCTGCTGCATCGCCCCGTCCATCACTTCTGCGATGCCGCGCATGCCCAATGGCAAGCCGGCGGGCGAGCGCTGCCTGCACCTGACGGCTGCCAACCTCTGCGACCTGTTTGGCAAGCCCGAGCGGCCGGCGGTGTGCGGTGGCTTCAAGGCGGATGTCGAGGTGTGCGGCAGCGACCGTGACGAGGCAATCAGGATTCTGGGTTGGTGGGAGCAGATGACGGCGGCGTGAGAGGCTGGATCTTCGACAACAAGGATAAACATGATGAGATCGTTCAAGCGTATTGCACTGCTGTGTGGCATGGGTGTTTTGCTGTCGCCGGTGGCCTGGGCCGAAAACTGGCAAGTGGCCAAGGACGAGGAGGGGATCAAGGTATCTCTCAGTGAAGTAGCCGGTTCCAAGTACAAGGCCTATCAAGGCGTTACCGTGATCAAGGCGCCGCTGGCCAAGGTGCAGGCGTTGCAGGAAGACGTGGTCGGCGCCTGTGCATGGATTCACGAGTGCAAGTCGCAAAAGCTGCTCAAGCATGAAGGCGACCAGAGCTGGACCTACACCCAGTTCAACACGCCGTGGCCAGTGACGCCGCGTGATTCGGTGCTGCATATCACCACGGTCAAGGGGGCTGATGGCAGCTTGACCCGTAATCTGGTCGAAGAGCCGACCTATGTCCCGGAAGAGAAGGGCTTTGTGCGGGTGGCGAAAGTGGAAGGCTTCTGGAAACTGGTGCCCAAGGGTGACAGCACCGAAGTGACCTACCAGGTGCACACCGAGCCGGGTGGTAGCGTGCCGGCGATGGTGGCCAACAAGTTCGTGGTGGATGCGCCGTTCAATACCCTGAAAGGGCTGCGGGAGCGGGCTGAGAAGAACTGAGGTTTGGTGTTGCCTGTGCCGGCCTCTTCGCTGGCACAGGAAAAAGCCAATAAAAAAAGGCTGCCCAAGGGCAGCCTTTTTGCGTTCGGCCAGTAAAGCTTACTTGCGGTCCTGTAGCGCAACGATGTCGCGCTTCTGCTCGCCGGTGTACAGCTGGCGCGGGCGGCCAATCTTGTACGGGCTGGAGAGCATTTCTTTCCAGTGCGAGATCCAGCCCACGGTACGTGCCAGGGCGAAGATCACGGTGAACATGCTGGTCGGAATGCCGATCGCCTTGAGGATGATCCCCGAGTAGAAGTCGACGTTCGGGTACAGCGAGCGCTCGATGAAGTAAGGATCGGTGAGGGCGATCTCTTCCAGGCGCATGGCCAGTTCCAGCTGCGGGTCGTTCTTGATGCCCAGCTCGCGCAGGACTTCGTCGCAGGTCTGCTTCATCACGGTGGCGCGCGGGTCGCGGTTCTTGTACACGCGGTGACCGAAGCCCATCAGCTTGAACGGGTCGTTCTTGTCCTTGGCCTTGGCGATGAACTTGTCGATGTTCGAAACATCGCCGATTTCATCGAGCATGGTCAGTACGGCTTCGTTCGCACCGCCGTGGGCCGGACCCCACAGTGCGGCGATACCGGCGGCGATACAGGCGAACGGGTTGGCACCCGACGAGCCGGCCAGGCGAACGGTGGAGGTGGAAGCATTCTGTTCGTGGTCGGCATGGAGGATGAAGATCCGGTCCATTGCCTTGGCCAGTACCGGGCTGATCGGTTTGATCTCGCACGGGGTGTTGAACATCATGTGCAGGAAGTTTTCCGCGTACGACAGGTCGTTGCGCGGGTACATCATCGGCTGGCCCATGGAGTACTTGTAAACCATCGCGGCCAGGGTCGGCATCTTGGCGACCAGGCGCACCGCGGAAATTTCGCGGTGTTGCGGGTTATTGATGTCCAGGGAGTCGTGATAGAACGCCGACAGGGCGCCGACCACGCCACACATCACCGCCATCGGGTGAGCGTCGCGACGGAAACCGTTGAAGAAGGACTTCAGCTGCTCGTGAACCATGGTGTGGTTCTTGACGGTGCTGACGAACTGGGCCTTCTGCTCGGCATTCGGCAGTTCGCCGTTGAGCAGCAGGTAGCAGGTTTCGAGGTAGTCGGATTGTTCGGCGAGTTGTTCGATCGGGTAGCCGCGGTGCAGCAGGATCCCTTTGTCGCCGTCAATGTAGGTGATCTTCGACTCGCACGAGGCAGTCGCCATGAAACCAGGGTCGAAGGTGAAGTGACCAGTGGCCCCCAACCCGCGGACGTCGATTACATCAGGACCAACGGTGCCGGTTAAAATGGGCAGCTCGACGGGGGCAGCGCCCTCGATGACCAACTGCGCTTTTTTGTCAGCCATGTGGCCTCCTATTAATGCTAGAAATCATCAGACAGACCCCCCACGCAGGGCCCGCACCACTATAGAGGGATAAATTCAGATGTCAATTTGCCTAAAGGCTTGTTGAATCAAGCATTCAAGCCTGATTTTTCCCGAAATTCTCGCCCATTTACGCCTTTTGTTCGCTAAAGGCAATGCGCTATTTGGGCTACCCCGTCACGTTGTCATAAGCAGCCTAACTGTCTATACTCGGCACCCGACCGCCAGGGGCTTGCAAGCCCGAACTGCTGGGGGTCGCCGTTCCCTGGGTGGTGGGTACCTGACCAGTACACTTACCAACAACTTTGCCCTGATTCGCTAGGGGCTCTTCAGTGTGAAAAAAGCCGTGAAAAGCCAACGACCTGTAAACCTAGACCTAAGGACCATCAAGCTCCCCGTCACTGCGTACACGTCCATCCTGCACCGTATCTCCGGCGTCATCTTGTTCCTCGGCCTTGCCATCATGCTTTATGCACTGGGCAAGTCGCTGGGTTCCGAGGAAGGCTTCGGTGAGGTGAAGGCGTGTCTGACCAGCCCGCTGGCCAAATTTGTGACCTGGGGCCTGCTGTCTGCCCTGCTTTATCACCTCGTGGCAGGTGTTCGTCACCTGATCATGGACATGGGTATCGGTGAGACGCTGGAAGGCGGCAAGCTGGGCTCGAAAATCGTGATCGTCATCTCCGTGGTGCTGATCGTTCTGGTGGGAGTTTGGGTATGGTAACCAATGTCACGAACCTGTCGCGTTCGGGCCTCTATGACTGGATGGCGCAGCGCGTTTCTGCGGTCGTTCTCGCGGCTTACTTCCTCTTCCTGATCGGCTACGTGGTCGCCCACCCAGGCATCGACTACACCCAGTGGCATGGTCTGTTCTCCAACAACGCGATGCGGATCTTCAGTCTGCTGGCCCTCGTTGCCCTGGGCGCTCACGCCTGGGTCGGCATGTGGACCATTGCAACCGACTACCTGACGCCTATGTCGTTCGGCAAGTCGGCAACTGCGATTCGTTTCCTGTTCCAGGCGGTATGCGGCGTTGCGATGTTCGCTTACTTCGTCTGGGGTGTGCAGATTCTCTGGGGTATCTGATCCATGGCTAGCATTCCAACCATTTCCTTCGACGCCATCATCATCGGTGGCGGCGGCGCCGGCATGCGCGCCGCGCTGCAACTGGCTCAAGGCGGCCACAAGACTGCCGTAGTCACCAAGGTCTTCCCGACCCGTTCGCACACTGTATCCGCCCAGGGCGGCATCACCTGTGCCATCGCTTCGGCCGACCCGAACGACGACTGGCGCTGGCACATGTACGATACCGTCAAGGGCTCCGACTACATCGGTGACCAGGACGCTATCGAATACATGTGTCAGGAAGGCCCGGCTGCGGTCTTCGAACTGGACCACATGGGCCTGCCGTTCTCGCGTACCGAAACCGGTCGTATCTACCAGCGTCCGTTCGGTGGCCAGTCCAAGGACTTCGGGAAAGGTGGCCAGGCTGCCCGTACCTGTGCCGCTTCCGACCGTACCGGTCACGCGCTGCTCCACACCCTGTACCAGGGCAACCTGAAAGCAGGCACTACCTTCCTCAACGAGTACTACGCGGTTGACCTGGTGAAAAACCAGGACGGCGCGTTCGTCGGTGTGATCGCAATCTGCATCGAAACCGGCGAAACCATGTACATCAAGTCCAAGGCCACCGTTCTGGCCACTGGCGGTGCCGGTCGTATCTACGCCTCCACCACCAATGCCCTGATCAACACCGGTGACGGTATCGGCATGGCCCTGCGTGCAGGCGTACCGGTGCAGGACATCGAGATGTGGCAGTTCCACCCGACCGGTATCGCCGGCGCCGGTGTACTGGTAACCGAAGGTTGCCGTGGTGAAGGTGGCTACCTGATCAACGCCCACGGCGAGCGCTTCATGGAGCGTTACGCGCCGAACGCGAAAGACCTGGCCGGCCGCGACGTGGTAGCCCGTTCCATGGTCAAGGAAATCATCGCCGGCAACGGCGTGGGCCCGAACAAGGACCACGTACTGCTGAAGCTGGATCACCTGGGCGAGGAAGTGCTGCACAGCCGCCTGCCAGGTATCTGCGAACTGTCCAAGACCTTCGCCCACGTCGACCCTGTGGTCGCGCCAGTTCCGGTCGTACCGACCTGCCACTACATGATGGGCGGCGTTGCCACCAACATTCATGGCCAGGCCATCACCATGGACGCCGAAGGCAAGGACCAGATCATCCCGGGTCTGTTCGCCGTGGGTGAAGTGGCGTGCGTATCGGTACACGGTGCCAACCGCCTGGGCGGCAACTCGCTGCTCGACCTGGTGGTATTCGGTCGCGCCGCTGGCCTGCACCTGGAAAAATCGCTGTCCGACGGCGTGGAATACCGCGACGCCAGCGACACCGATATCGATGTGGCCCTGAACCGCCTGAACAAGCTCAACGAGCGTACTTCTGGCGAAGACGTTGCCAGCCTGAAGCGCGAGCTGCAGAGCTGCATGCAGAACTACTTTGGTGTATTCCGTACCGGCGAATACATGCAGAAGGGTATCGAGCAGCTGGCCGGCCTGCGTGACCGCATCGCCAACGTCAAGATCAACGACAAGTCCCAGGCCTTCAACACCGCGCGTATCGAAGCGCTGGAGCTGCAGAACCTGCTGGAAGTCGCCGAAGCTACCGCCATCGCGGCCGAAGCCCGTAAAGAGTCCCGCGGCGCTCACGCCCGTGAAGACTTCGAAGACCGTGACGACGAAAACTGGCTGTGCCACACCCTGTACTACCCGGGTGAGAAGCGCGTTGCCAAGCGTGGCGTCAACTTTGCGCCGAAGACTGTTCCAGCCTTCGAACCAAAAGTCCGGACTTACTAAGGGTGGCTGCTATGTTGAAAGTCGAAGTTTATCGTTACAACCCGGACACCGACTCGGCGCCCAAAATGGAGTCGTTCGACGTCGATACCGGCGGCAAGGACCTGATGGTTCTCGATGTATTGGCGCTGATCAAGGAAAAGGACGAAGGTTTCTCGTACCGTCGCTCCTGCCGTGAAGGCGTGTGCGGTTCCGACGGCATGAACATGAACGGCAAGAACGGCCTGGCCTGCATCACCCCGCTGTCGGCGGTGGTGAAGGGCAACAAGCTGGTGCTGCGTCCGCTGCCAGGCCTGCCGGTCATTCGTGACCTGGTGGTCGACATGAGCATCTTCTACAAGCAGTACGAGAAGGTGAAGCCGTTCCTGCAGAACGATACCCCGGCACCGGCCATCGAGCGCCTGCAGTCGCCGGAAGACCGTGACAAGCTGGACGGCCTGTACGAGTGCATCCTGTGCGCGTGCTGCTCGACGTCCTGCCCGTCGTTCTGGTGGAACCCGGACAAGTTCCTGGGCCCGGCTGCACTGCTGCAAGCCTACCGCTTCCTGGCTGACAGCCGCGATACCAAGACTCAGGAGCGCCTGGCGTCCCTGGATGACCCGTTCAGCGTATTCCGCTGCCGCGGGATCATGAACTGCGTAAACGTTTGCCCGAAAGGTCTGAACCCGACCAAGGCAATCGGTCACGTACGTAACATGCTGCTGCAAAGCGGCACCTGATACAAAGTGTTGTACCTGCAGTAAGCCGAGGTGCGGGTGGTGAGCCCGCACTGAGGTAAAACCCGAACAAGGGCCCACAAAGCCTGCGTTCATTACCTATGAAGATATGAGACCAGCAGGGGCTTTCCGGGCTGGTACCCGGAAAATCAGCAGGATCCAAGTGGCGTGGTTCAGTCGCTGTATTCGGACTTTTCCAGGTTTGCTGTGGCTCTCGCCGATCAGTCCCCTAATCGAGGGTGACCAAGCATGCAAGAAAGCGTGATGCAGCGCATGTGGGAAAGCGCCCACCTTTCAGGTGGTAACGCTGCATATGTGGAAGAGCTCTACGAGCTCTACCTGCACGACCCTAACGCTGTGCCAGAAGAGTGGCGCACCTACTTCCAGAAGTTGCCCGCCGACGGCAGCACCGCTACCGATGTATCGCACTCGACAATCCGCGACCATTTCGTACTGCTGGCAAAGAACCAGCGCCGCGCCCAACCGGTATCCGCCGGGAGCGTGAGCAGTGAACACGAGAAGAAGCAGGTTGAAGTTCTGCGACTGATCCAGGCCTATCGTATGCGCGGCCATCAGGCTGCCAAGCTCGACCCGTTGGGGTTGTGGCAGCGTCCTGCGCCCGTAGACCTGTCGATCAATCACTACGGCTTGACCAATGCCGATCTTGATACGACCTTCCGTGCCGGCGACCTGTTCATCGGCAAAGAGGAGGCGAGCCTACGCGAGATCTTCGAGGCGCTCCAGAAGACATATTGTCGCACCATTGGCGCCGAGTTCACCCACATCGTCGATTCCGAGCAGCGCAGCTGGTTCCAGCAGCGCCTGGAAAGCGTGCGCGGTCGTCCGGAGTTTTCCGCTGACGTGCAGGCTCACCTGCTCGAGCGCGTGACGGCCGGTGAAGGCCTTGAGAAATACCTGGGCACCAAGTACCCAGGCACCAAGCGTTTCGGCCTTGAGGGCGGCGAAAGCCTGATCCCGATGCTGGACGAGATGATTCAGCGTTCCGGCTCCTACGGCACCAAGGAAGTCGTGATCGGCATGGCCCACCGTGGCCGTCTGAACGTCCTGGTGAACACCTTCGGCAAGAACCCGCGCGAGCTGTTCGACGAGTTCGAAGGCAAGAAGATGAACGAGCTGGGCTCCGGTGACGTGAAGTATCACCAGGGCTTCTCCTCGAACGTGATGACCGCCGGTGGCGAAGTGCACCTGGCCATGGCGTTCAACCCGTCCCACCTGGAAATCGTATCGCCAGTGGTCGAAGGTTCGGTGCGCGCCCGTCAGGACCGCCGCAACGACACCGTTGGCGACAAGGTACTGCCGATCTCGATCCACGGCGACGCAGCGTTCGCCGGCCAGGGCGTGGTCATGGAAACCTTCCAGATGTCGCAGACCCGCGGTTTCAAGACCGGCGGCACCGTGCACATCGTGATCAACAACCAGGTGGGTTTCACCATCAGCAACCCGCTGGACGCGCGCTCTACCGAGTACGCCACCGACGTTGCCAAGATGATCCAGGCGCCGATCCTGCACGTGAACGGCGATGACCCGGAAGCGGTGCTGTTCGTCACCCAGCTGGCGATCGACTACCGCATGCAGTTCAAGCGTGACGTGGTGATCGACCTGGTCTGCTACCGTCGTCGCGGCCACAACGAGGCCGACGAGCCAAACGGTACTCAGCCGCTGATGTATCAGCAAATCAGCAAGCAGCGCACTACCCGTGAGCTGTACGCCGAGGCACTGATCCAGGCTGGCCGCATCGATGCCGAGCGCGCCCAGGCCAAGATCGACGAGTACCGCAACGCGCTGGACAACGGCCTGCACGTTGTGAAGAGCCTGGTCAAGGAGCCGAACCGCGAGCTGTTCGTCGACTGGCGCCCGTACCTGGGCCATGCCTGGACCGCACGTCACGACACCCGTTTCGACCTCAAGACCCTGCAAGACCTGTCGGCCAAGCTGCTGGAAATCCCGGAAGGCTTCGTCGTTCAGCGTCAGGTCGCGAAGATCTACGAAGACCGCCAGAAGATGCAGGCCGGTGGCTTGCCGATCAACTGGGGCTATGCAGAGACCATGGCTTACGCCACCCTGCAGTTCGAAGGTCACCCGATCCGCATGACCGGCCAGGACATCGGCCGTGGCACCTTCTCGCACCGTCACGCGGTGCTGCACAACCAGAAGGACGCCAGCACCTACGTACCGCTGAAGAACCTGTTCCCGGGCCAGCCGATGTTCGAGCTGTACGACTCCTTCCTGTCGGAAGAAGCGGTACTGGCCTTCGAATACGGCTACTCGACCACCACGCCGAACGCGCTGGTGATCTGGGAAGCCCAGTTCGGCGACTTCGCCAACGGTGCGCAAGTGGTGATCGACCAGTTCATCACCAGCGGCGAGCACAAGTGGGGCCGTCTGTGTGGCCTGACCATGCTGCTGCCACACGGTTATGAAGGGCAGGGCCCGGAGCACTCCTCCGCGCGTCTGGAGCGTTACCTGCAGCTGTGCGCCGAGCACAACATCCAGGTGTGCGTACCGACCACCCCGGCTCAGATCTACCACCTGCTGCGTCGTCAGGTCATCCGTCCGCTGCGCAAGCCGCTGATCGTGCTGACGCCAAAGTCGCTGCTGCGCCACAAGCTGGCCATCTCGACCCTGGAAGACCTGGCCGAAGGCTCGTTCCAGACCGTGATCCCGGAAATCGACACCCTCGATCCGGCCAAGGTCGAACGCCTGGTCTTGTGCGGTGGCAAGGTTTACTACGACCTGCTGGAAAAACGCCGTGCCGAAGGCCGCGAAGACATCGCCATCGTGCGTATCGAGCAGCTGTATCCGTTCCCGGAAGACGACCTGGTCGAAATCCTGGCGCCGTACACCAACCTCAAGCATGCGGTCTGGTGTCAGGAAGAGCCGATGAACCAGGGCGCCTGGTACAGCAGCCAGCACCACATGCGCCGTATCCTGGGCCGCCACAACAAGGCGCTGGTCCTGGAATACGCCGGCCGCGACGCTTCTGCCGCGCCAGCCTGTGGTTACGCTTCGAAGCACGCCGAACAGCAGGAAAAACTGCTGCAAGACGCCTTCACTGTCTAACGCCTTCGCGCACCTGAAACCGAATTTAAGGAAACACTGATAATGGCTATCGAGATCAAAGCCCCAACCTTCCCGGAATCGGTTGCCGATGGCACCGTTGCCACCTGGCACAAGAAGCCGGGCGAAGCCGTCAAGCGTGACGAGCTGATCGTCGACATCGAGACCGACAAGGTCGTCCTGGAAGTGCTGGCCACCGCCGACGGCGTGCTGGGCGCCATCGTCAAGGGCGAGGGCGACACTGTCCTGTCCGACGAAGTGCTGGGTTCGATCGTTGAAGGCGGCGCTGCCGCCGCTGCACCTGCTGCTGCCCCGGCCGCTGCTGCTCCGGCTGCCGCTGCTGCCGACGCTGGCGAAGACGACCCGATCGCTGCCCCGGCCGCGCGCAAGCTGGCTGAAGAAAACGGCATCGACCTGGCTGCCGTTGCCGGCACTGGCAAAGGTGGCCGCATCACCAAGGAAGACGTCGTAGCTGCCGTCGCCAACAAGAAGTCGGCGCCTGCCGCAGCCCCGGCTGCCAAGCCTGCTGCCGCTGCGGCTGCCCCGGTTGTCGTCGCTGCTGGCGACCGCACCGAGAAGCGTGTGCCGATGACCCGCCTGCGTGCCAAGATCGCCGAGCGTCTGGTCGAAGCCCAGTCGAGCATGGCCATGCTGACCACCTTCAACGAAGTGGACATGACCGAAGTCATGGCTCTGCGTTCGAAGTACAAGGACCTGTTCGAGAAGACCCACAACGGCGTACGCCTGGGCTTCATGTCGTTCTTCGTCAAGGCGGCCACCGAAGCCCTGAAGCGCTTCCCGGCTGTCAACGCCTCGATCGACGGCAACGACATCGTCTACCACGGCTACGCCGACGTTGGTGTTGCCGTGTCCAGCGACCGTGGCCTGGTGGTACCGGTACTGCGCAACGCCGAGTCGATGAGCCTGGCTGAAATCGAGAACGGCATCGCCACCTTCGGCAAGAAGGCCCGTGACGGCAAGCTGGCCATCGAAGAGATGACCGGTGGCACCTTCACCATCACCAACGGTGGTACCTTCGGTTCGATGATGTCGACCCCGATCGTCAACCCGCCGCAGGCCGCCATCCTCGGCATGCACAACATCATCCAGCGTCCGATGGCCATCAATGGCCAGGTCGTGATTCGCCCGATGATGTACCTGGCGCTGTCGTACGATCACCGCCTGATCGACGGCAAGGAAGCGGTAACCTTCCTGGTCACCATCAAGAACCTGCTGGAAGATCCGTCTCGCCTGCTGCTGGACATCTAACCCTCTGGCTGCGTACCGTGCCGGCCCTGGCTTCGCGAGAAGCCCTGCCGCGCGGTTCGCGGCTTGTAGCTTGTAGCTGATAAGGAATCTTTTATGACCCAGAAATTCGACGTAGTGGTGATTGGTGCAGGTCCTGGCGGCTATGTGGCTGCCATCAAGGCTGCCCAACTTGGTCTGAAGACTGCCTGTATCGAGAAGTACACCGACGCCGAGGGCAAGCTGGCCCTGGGCGGTACCTGCCTGAACGTAGGTTGCATTCCTTCCAAAGCGCTGCTGGACAGCTCCTGGAAATACAAGGAAGCGAAAGAGAGCTTCAACGTCCACGGTATCTCCACGGGTGAAGTGAAGATGGACGTCGCCGCGATGGTTGGCCGCAAGGCTGGCATCGTCAAGAACCTGACCGGTGGCGTTGCCACCCTGTTCAAGGCCAACGGCGTTACTTCGATCCAGGGCCACGGCAAGCTGCTGGCAGGCAAGAAAGTCGAAGTCACCAAGGCTGACGGCACCACCGAAGTCATCGAAGCCGAGAACGTGATCCTGGCTTCCGGTTCGCGCCCGATCGACATTCCGCCGGCTCCGGTCGACCAGAACGTCATCGTCGACTCCACCGGCGCCCTGGAATTCCAGGCCGTACCGAAGCGCCTGGGCGTTATCGGTGCCGGCGTGATCGGCCTGGAGCTGGGCTCGGTCTGGGCTCGCCTGGGTGCTGAAGTTACCGTTCTGGAAGCCCTGGACACCTTCCTGATGGCTGCTGACACCGCCGTGTCGAAAGAAGCCCAGAAGACCCTGACCAAGCAAGGCCTGGACATCAAGCTGGGCGCTCGCGTCACCGGCTCGAAAGTCAACGGCAACGAAGTTGAAGTGACCTACACCAACGCCGAAGGCGAGCAGAAGATCACCTTCGACAAGCTGATCGTTGCGGTCGGCCGTCGCCCTGTAACCACCGACCTGCTGGCGGCCGACAGCGGCGTGACCATCGACGAGCGTGGCTACATCTTCGTCGACGACTACTGCGCTACCAGCGTGCCGGGCGTATACGCCATCGGTGACGTGGTACGCGGCATGATGCTGGCCCACAAGGCCTCGGAAGAGGGCATCATGGTTGTCGAGCGCATCAAAGGCCACAAGGCCCAGATGAACTACGACCTGATCCCTTCGGTTATCTACACCCACCCGGAAATCGCGTGGGTCGGCAAGACCGAACAGGCCTTGAAGGCCGAAGGCGTTGAGGTTAACGTGGGCACCTTCCCGTTCGCGGCCAGCGGCCGTGCGATGGCAGCCAACGACACCGGTGGTTTCGTCAAGGTCATCGCCGATGCCAAGACCGACCGCGTCCTGGGTGTACACGTGATTGGCCCATCGGCTGCCGAACTGGTGCAGCAGGGCGCAATCGCAATGGAATTCGGCACCAGTGCCGAGGACCTGGGCATGATGGTCTTCAGCCATCCAACCCTGTCCGAAGCGTTGCATGAAGCAGCGCTGGCAGTGAATGGCGGCGCCATTCACGTGGCCAACCGTAAGAAGCGTTAATTATAAGAAACCACGGCGGGCAGCCCGTCGTGAGTCTTGCGTGCATGACTCACCGCGGAACGTCCGCCGGACCGGATCACATGGGAAAACCCGGGGTCAACGGTCACAGGTGGTGCGGCGCCAGTAATGGCGCAGCGCCGAAGCGCAGTACCTAACGAAGACGGTAAAAAGCATGAATCTTCACGAGTATCAGGGTAAGCAGCTGTTCGCTGAATACGGCCTGCCAGTTTCCAAGGGTTTCGCAGTCGATACCCCTGAGCAAGCTGCAGAAGCCTGCGACAAGATCGGCGGGAACGAGTGGGTGGTAAAAGCCCAGGTTCACGCGGGTGGTCGCGGTAAAGCGGGCGGCGTCAAGCTGGTTCGCAGCAAGGAAGACGCCAAGGCGTTCGCTGCACAGTGGTTGGGCAAAAATCTGGTTACCTACCAGACTGATGCCAACGGTCAACCCGTCTCCAAGATTCTGGTCGAATCCTGCACTGACATCGCCAAAGAGCTGTACCTGGGCGCTGTAGTCGATCGTTCGAGCCGCCGTATCGTGTTCATGGCCTCCACCGAAGGTGGCGTGGACATCGAGAAAGTCGCTCACGAAACGCCTGAGAAAATCCTCAAGGCCACCATCGACCCACTGGTCGGCGCTCAGCCGTTCCAGGGTCGCGAGCTGGCATTCCAGCTGGGTCTGGAAGGCAAGCAAGTTCAACAGTTCGCCAAGATCTTCGTGGGCCTGGCCAAGCTGTTCAAGGATCACGACCTGGCGCTGCTGGAAGTGAACCCGCTGGTGATCAAGGCCGACGGCGACCTGCACTGCCTCGATGCCAAGATCAACATCGACGCCAACGCCATGTACCGTCAGCCTAAGCTGAAAACCTTCCACGACCCGTCGCAGGACGACGCCCGTGAAGCCCACGCTGCCAAGTTCGAACTGAACTACGTTGCCCTCGAAGGCAACATCGGCTGCATGGTCAACGGTGCCGGCCTGGCCATGGGTACCATGGACATCGTCAACCTGCACGGCGGCAAGCCGGCCAACTTCCTCGACGTTGGCGGCGGTGCTACCAAAGAGCGCGTTACCGAAGCGTTCAAGATCATTCTGTCCGACAGCAACGTCGCGGCCGTTCTGGTCAACATCTTCGGCGGCATCGTTCGCTGCGACATGATTGCCGAAGGCATCATCGGTGCAGTGAAAGAAGTCGGCGTTAAAGTTCCGGTTGTTGTTCGCCTTGAAGGTAACAACGCCGAACTGGGCGCTAAAGTACTGGCAGAAAGCGGTTTGAACATCATTGCGGCAACAAGCCTGACCGACGCTGCTCAACAAGTTGTCAAAGCTGCGGAGGGCAAGTAATGAGCGTCCTGATCAATAAAGACACCAAAGTCATCTGCCAGGGCTTCACCGGCTCGCAGGGTACTTTCCACTCCGAACAAGCCATCGCCTACGGCACCAAGATGGTCGGCGGCGTAACCCCAGGCAAGGGTGGCACCACCCACCTGGGCCTGCCGGTGTTCAACACCGTCAAGGAAGCTGTGGAAGCTACCGGCGCTGACGCTTCGGTCATCTACGTACCGGCTCCGTTCTGCAAAGACTCGATCCTGGAAGCGGCCTTCGGCGGCATCAAGCTGATCGTCTGCATCACCGAAGGCATTCCTACCCTGGACATGCTGGATGCCAAGGTCAAGTGCGACGAGCTGGGCGTTACCCTGATCGGCCCTAACTGCCCAGGTGTCATCACCCCGGGCGAGTGCAAGATCGGCATCATGCCAGGCCACATCCACCTGCCAGGCAAGGTCGGTATCGTTTCGCGTTCCGGCACCCTGACTTACGAAGCTGTGAAGCAGACCACCGACGCCGGCTTCGGCCAGTCGACCTGCGTCGGCATCGGCGGTGACCCGATCCCGGGCTCCAACTTCATCGACATCCTGAAGCTGTTCCAGGAAGACCCGAAGACCGAAGCGATCGTCATGATCGGTGAGATCGGCGGTTCGGCTGAAGAAGAAGCTGCGGCCTACATCAAGGCCCACGTGACCAAGCCAGTCGTTTCCTACATCGCCGGTGTTACCGCACCTGCGGGCAAGCGCATGGGCCACGCTGGCGCCATCATCTCCGGCGGCAAGGGCACTGCGGACGAGAAGTTCGCTGCTCTGCAGGACGCGGGTGTGAAGACCGTGCGTTCCCTGGCAGACATCGGCAAGGCCCTGGCCGAGCTGACTGGCTGGGAAGCCAAGAAGTAATACTGCTACACCCCCCACGCGCACAGAGGCCACCTTCGGGTGGCCTTTGTCGTTTTAGCGTTGGGTATTTTTGTAAAGGTGGAAAATTCGATGGCCCTCATCAGGTTTTTCCACCAGACATTCGCACTAATTGGCAATAAATTATCGCCCGACACAGATAACCAGACGACAAACATGTACGCACATCGGACAAGCAGCACTGTAACAGTGCGTTTGTCGGGTAAAACGGTTAGTCTACGCGTTCACTTTGTGCCCGCTCCCCAAAAGGGAACGACACGCTAAACGGGTCTGGCCTATAAGGCCGGGCAGCATTTCCCTCACCCATAGGGAAATCCCCTCTCGAATCCCGATTTCAGCAGTGTGGTACTACCTTAAATGAAAGTTCTCAAAGGCCAGGACATCCTGGCGCTTGGCTTTATGACGTTTGCGCTTTTCGTAGGTGCAGGCAATATCATCTTCCCGCCTATCGTCGGTCTGCAGTCTGGCCCGCACGTATGGATGGCTGCACTGGGCTTCCTGGTGACCGCCGTGGGCCTGCCGGTCATCACCGTGGTCGCCCTGGCCAAGGTCGGCGGCGGTATGGATGCGTTGAGCAGCCCGATCGGCAAGTTCTTCGGCGGCCTGCTGGCGGCTGTGTGCTACCTCTCGGTCGGCCCGCTGTTCGCGACGCCGCGTACGGCGACCGTGTCGTTCGAAGTGGGTGTGGCGCCGCTGACCGGTGAAAGCCCGTTGGCGCTGTTTATCTACAGCCTGGTCTACTTCATCGTGGTGCTGGCAGTGTCCATGTACCCGGGCAAACTGCTCGATACCGTGGGTCGCTTCCTGGCACCGTTGAAGATCATCGCCTTGGCCGTGCTGGGCATTGCTGCCTTCGCGCTGCCAGCTGGCACCATTGGCGAAGCACAGCCTGCCTATGCCGCCGCTGCGTTCTCCAAGGGCTTCTCCGATGGCTATCTGACCATGGATACCCTGGGTGCCCTGGTGTTCGGTATTGTCATCGTCAACGCCATCCGTTCGCGCGGTGTCGAGTCGCCGAAGCTGATCACCCGCTACGCCATCATCGCCGGCCTGATCGCCGGTGTCGGCCTGGCTTTGGTGTACATCAGCCTGTTCCGCCTGGGCGCCACCAGCCATGATATCGCGGCTGACGCCACCAACGGTGCAGCGGTTCTGCATGCCTACGTGCAGCACACCTTCGGTTCGTTGGGTAGCGGCTTCCTGGCCGTGCTGATTGCGCTGGCCTGCCTGGTGACCGCTGTCGGCCTGACCTGCGCCTGCGCCGAGTACTTCAGCCAGATTCTGCCGCTGTCGTACCGGGCACTGGTGGTGATCCTGGCGGGCTTCTCGCTGTTGATCTCCAACCTGGGCCTGACCAAGCTGATCATGTTCTCGATCCCGGTGCTTACCGCCATCTACCCGCCTTGCATCGTGGTGGTTGGCCTGAGCTTCGTGAAGGACCTGTGGAACTCGCCGACCCGCATTCTGGCGCCGGTGATGCTGGTGTCGCTGGTGTTCGGCATGGTTGATGCGATCAAGGGCAGCAGCATTGCCCATGTGCTGCCGGACTTCATGGCGCACCTGCCGCTGAGCGACCAAGGCCTGGCCTGGCTGGTGCCTTCGGTGGTGACCCTGGTGGGTGCCGTGGCCTGCGACCGCATGCTCGGCAAGCCGCGCGAAGCGCTGGCCTGATAGTCGAAGCCTGAGGGCGGCACCGGCCACAAGCCAAAAGCGTGCTCGCCAACGGCCCAGACTCGAAAGCCCCGTATCCGCAAGGATGCGGGGTTTTTTATTGGCGGCATGATCGGTGCGTTTTTCAGGGTGGACTTGTGCCTTTTGCCGCTTGCCAGCGTCGAAACCCGGCCCCTATCCTCTAAGCATCTGGCCCATTCGGGAACCCTGCATGAACTTCATCCAAAGCAACTTCAACAACCTGCTGGCCATCGCCTGGTTTGCCCTGTGCTGGGGCGGTTATACCCGTTATGCCATCTGGAAGGGGCGTGACACCGCGTGCCTGGCCAGCGTGCTGCACTTGTACCGTGAAGACTGGATGCGCCGCATGCTGTTGCGCGACAACCGAATCGCCGATGCCAGCGTAATCGGCAACCTTGAGCGCAACGCATCGTTCTTTGCGTCCAGCACGCTGATCATTCTCGCCGGCATCCTTACCGTGCTCGGTGCCTCTGACCGGGCGCTGTCGCTGCTGGCCGACCTGCCGTTGGTGCAACAGACCTCCCAAGGCATGTCGGAGATCAAGCTGCTGTGCCTGGCCACGGTCTTCGTCTACGCCTTCTTCACTTTTAGCTGGTGCATGCGCCAGTACAACTTTGCCGCCGTGCTGGTGGGTTCTGCACCGATGATCGGTGAACGGTTGGTCAATGAGCTGGAGCGCAAGGCCTTTGCCTCGCGGGCGGCGCGTGTGCTGTCGCTGGCGGCCAACCAGTTCAACCTGGGGTTGCGCTCGTACTACTTCGGCATGGCCATGTTGAGCTGGTTCATCAGCCCGTGGTTGTTCATGGTCATGAGTGTCGGGGTGGTCTTTATTTTGTACCGCCGCGAGTTCCATTCGGATGTGCTGGATGTGATGGTGTTCACACCCACGGAAAGTGTGCCTAACGAACCGGGCAGGGAAAGTACCGTAGCGGGCAACTGAAACGTTTAATCTTTAAGTTGCAGGCACAAAAAAACCCGACAGCGTCGGGTTTTTTTGTTTTAGCCAATTACTGCTTGGCTGGTTCTGCCGGAGCAGCAGGGGCAGCTTCTGTCGCCGGAGCGGCTGGGGCGGCTTCTGGAGCCGGAGTAGCCGGAGCGGCTTCTTCGGCAGCCTTCTGCTCGGCTTCAGCCTGATCTTTGGCGGCTTCGGCGTTTTCCTTGGCGGCCTCGTTCATTTTATCCTGAGCTTCACCCATTTTTTCCTGGGCTTGCTCGGCGTGTTGCTGTGCGTCCTGGGCTTTGTCTTCGCTCGCTTTATCGCAAGCGGCCAGGCCCATGGCAGCGGCCAGCATCAGAGCAAAAGCAAAAGGTTTACGCATGGGGGTGTTTCTCCTTGGTGGAATAAGTGACTTGTTCCTTCGAGTGCAACTACGCGGAATAAGTTCCGCGAAGATTACAGATATATAACGCCCCGTTCTAGATAGACTTTTTATCGATTTTATGCCGCTGAGGCAGTACGGGTGGAAACAGCGAATGAGCGATTCAACCTTGATGGCCATGGCCGAGCGTTTTCTCTCGGCGCTTAAACATTGTCAGTTACTGCAGATGCGTGTGGCGAAAGCCGATGCCGATGGCATGACCCTGGTCATGCCCTGGTCGGCAGCCATTGTCGGCAACCCGCAGACCGGGGCTGTGCATGGTGGCGCCCTGACCACGCTGATGGACACCACCTGCGGCATGGCCACGCTGTGCGTGCTGCCGCGCTTCGAGGTGTGCCCGACACTGGACCTGCGCATCGACTACATGCACCCGGCCGAAGCCGGCAAGGACATCTACGGCCATGCCCAGTGCTACCGGGTGACCCGCGACGTGATCTTTACCCGTGGTACCGCCTACCAGGACGATCCCGAACAGCCGATTTGCCAGGTGGTGGGCACGTTCATGCGCCTGGGGCAGGAGATCAGGGGCGGTATCCGTTTCGGCAATAGCCTGAAGGAGGGCGGGGCATGATTCCACACGCGGTTCGTCAACAGCTCAACGCCGCCCACGCGGTGGGCGACTACGGGCCATTGCTGGCGCTGATCCCTTATGCCGGGCTGATTGGTATCGAATGCGAACGTCAGGGCGACGACCTGCTGTTCCGCCTGCCGGCCAGCCCGGACAACATCGGCAACCCGTTGCTGCCCGCCATCCACGGTGGTGTGATTGCGGGGTTCATGGAGCTGTCCGCGGCCTTGTACCTGTTGATCTACAGCGAAAGTGCGAGCATCCCGAAGATCATCGATTTCTCGATTGACTACCTGCGCGCCGGGCATTTTCGCGATACCTACGCCCAGTGCCAGCTGTGGCGCCAGGGGCGACGGGTGACGAATGTCGCCATTACCGCCTGGCAGGGCGACAGGCAATCACCTATTGCCACGGCCCGCGCGCATTTCAAGATCGAACCGGAAAAGCCCTTGAAATCATCCGGGCAGCCCCCATCTGAATGACATCCGCCGCTAAGGCAGGCCGAACTGGCCGCCAGGCGCCCACTGCCATCAGATCGGAGTTTCGAAGACCATGACTGTGGAAACACAAAAGGAAACGTTGGGCTTCCAGACCGAGGTAAAGCAACTGCTGCACCTCATGATTCATTCGCTGTATTCGAACAAGGAAATCTTCCTGCGGGAGCTGATTTCCAACGCCTCCGACGCGGCCGACAAGCTGCGCTTCGAGGCCCTGGCCAAGCCAGAACTGCTTGAAGGCGACGCCGACCTGAAGATTCGCCTGAGCTTCGACAAGGACGCCGGTACCGTCACCCTCGAAGACAACGGCATCGGCATGAGCCGTGAAGACGTCATCGCCCACCTGGGTACCATTGCCAAGTCCGGCACTGCCGACTTCATGAAGAACCTCACCGGTGACCAGAAGAAGGACTCGCACCTGATCGGTCAGTTCGGCGTGGGCTTCTACTCCGCGTTCATCGTGGCCGACAAGGTCGACGTTTACAGCCGCCGTGCCGGCCAGCCAGCCGCCGAAGGCGTGCACTGGTCGTCGAAAGGTGAGGGTGAGTTCGAAGTCGCCACTATCGACAAGCCTCAGCGCGGTACCCGCATCGTCCTGCACCTGAAGCAGGAAGAAAAAGAGTTTGCCGATGGCTGGCGCCTGCGCAACGTGGTCAAGAAGTACTCCGACCACATCGCCCTGCCTATCCAGCTGCCGAAAGAACAAGCAGCCGCCGAAGGCGAAGAACAGCCGGCCGAAGAGTGGGAAACCGTCAACCGTGCCAGCGCCCTGTGGACCCGTTCGCGCACCGAGGTGAAGGACGAGGAATACCAGGAGTTCTACAAGCACATCGGCCATGACTTCGAAAACCCGCTGGCCTGGAGCCACAACAAGGTTGAAGGCAAGCTCGAATACAACTCGCTGCTGTATGTGCCGGCCCGCGCGCCATTCGACCTGTACCAGCGCGAAGCACCGCGCGGCCTGAAGCTGTACGTGCAGCGCGTGTTCATCATGGACCAGGCCGAGTCGTTCCTGCCGCTGTACCTGCGCTTCATCAAGGGCGTGGTCGACTCCAACGACCTGTCGCTGAACGTGTCGCGTGAAATCCTGCAGAAAGACCCGATCATCGACTCGATGAAGACTGCGCTGACCAAGCGCGTGCTCGACATGCTGGAAAAACTGGCGAAGAACGAGCCCGAGCAGTACAAGGGCTTCTGGAAGAACTTCGGCCAGGTGCTGAAGGAAGGCCCGGCCGAAGACTTCGCCAACAAGGAGAAAATCGCCGGCCTGTTGCGCTTTGCCTCCACCCAGGACGACAGTGGCGAGCAGAGCGTCGCCCTGGCCGACTACGTGGCCCGCGCCAAGGAAGGTCAGGACAAGATCTACTACCTCACCGGCGAGTCGTATGCGCAGGTCAAGAACAGCCCGCACCTGGAAGTCTTCCGCAAGAAAGGCATCGAAGTGCTGCTGCTGACCGACCGCATTGACGAGTGGCTGATGAGCTACCTCAACGAGTTCGACGGCAAGGCGTTTGTCGACGTCGCCCGTGGCGACCTGGACCTGGGCAAGCTGGATTCGGAAGAAGACAAGAAAGCCCAGGAAGAAGTGGCCAAGGACAAGGAAGGCCTGGTCGAGCGCCTGAAAGGCGCGCTGGGTGACAGCGTGGCCGAAGTGCGCGTTTCGCACCGCCTGACCGACTCCCCAGCGATTCTGGCCATTGGCGAGCAGGACCTGGGCCTGCAGATGCGTCAGATTCTGGAGGCCAGCGGGCAGAAGGTGCCGGAATCCAAGCCGATCTTCGAGTTCAACCCGACCCACCCGCTGATTGAAAAGCTGGACAACGAGCAGAGCGAAGACCGCTTCGCCGAGCTGTCGCACATCCTGTTCGATCAAGCGGCCCTGGCGGCCGGCGATAGCCTGAAGGACCCGGCGGCCTACGTTCGTCGCCTGAACAAGCTGCTGGTCGAGCTGTCTGCTTGAGTTGATGCTTAGGAAAGCCCGCTTCGGCGGGCTTTTTTCATGGCGGGCTTTTCAGAATAAGTGCCTAAGGAGTGCTTGATGAGCAAGGTAATCGTCGAATCGCTGGTTTATCACCTGTCCGGCAAAACCTACGAAAGCCGCCTGGTCTATGAACCAGGGGCGCTGGGCCGTCCAGGCCTGGTGATGGCGCCGAACTGGATGGGCATTGGCGAAGGGGCTGAGCGCATTGCCAAGGAAGTGGCTGAGAAGGGCTATGTGGTGCTGATTGCCGACCTGTACGGGCAGTCGGTGCGCCCGTCTAACGCCGACGAGGCTGGCGCGGCGATGATGCCATTGAAGAACGACCGGGGCGAACTGCGCAGGCGCATGCAGGAAGCCCTGGCGCAGCTGTTGGGGCAGTCGAAGGCGCTGCTGGAGCCAGGCAAGGTCGGCACGTTTGGCTTCTGCTTTGGTGGCTGCTGTGCACTGGAGCTGGCCCGTGCCGGTGCCGATCTGCGTGCGGCGGTGTCGTTCCATGGCACGCTGGATACGCCAAACCCGGAGGATGCCAAGCGCATCAAGGGCTCGGTGCTGGTGTTGCATGGGGCTTGCGACCCGCTGGTGCCAAAGGAACAGTTGCCAGCATTTGAAGACGAGATGAGCGCGGCCAAGGTGGATTGGCAGTTGTTGAGCTATGGCGGGGCGGTGCACTCGTTTACCGACCCGAGTGCCAATGTGCCGGGCAAGATGCAGTATGACCGGCGCACCTCGGAGCGGGCGTTCCGCTCGATGCATAACCTGCTGACAGAAGTGTTCCAGCGCTGACTGTGATTTGGGGTCGCAAAGCGGCCCCAATTACCTCGGCAACTCGATCCTGGAGGTTTCCCCTGGCACCATGGGCCAATCCCCCGCCGCCCACCTTGCCCTGGCCCGCTCGATCAGCTCCGGGTCACTGGCCACGAAATTCCAGTTCATTCGCCGCGGTCCATCCAAAGGCTCGCCGCCAATCAGCACCAGCTGGCACTCTTCCTCTGCATAGAGCACCACCTCTTCGCCTTCCGGCAGCACCACCAGGCTGCACGGCTCCACGTCTTCATCGTTCAACAGCAACTCACCATCCAGCAGATACAGCGCTCGTTGCGCATGCTCGGTCGGTACCTGCAAGGTGGTTGCCGGCTGCATCCGCACATGCGCATAAAGGGTAGGGGACAGCACCGGCACCGGTGATTCCAGGCAGAACCCGCTACCGGCAATCATGCAAATGCGCACCCCCAGGTTTTCACTGACTGGCAGGCTCGCCGCCGGGTGATGGCTATAGCTTGCCGCGCCTTGTTCATGTTCACGCGGCGAGGCCAGCCATACCTGCAAGCCATGCAGGCGCGAGCCATGAGCCAAGGCGTCGTCGGGCGTGCGCTCCACATGGGCCACGCCGCTGCCAGCCGTCATCCAGCTGACATCGCCGGGCAGTACCCGCTGTGCTGAGCCGAGGCTGTCCTTGTGCAGGATCGCCCCCTCGAACAGGTAGGTCAGGGTCGACAGGCCGATATGCGGGTGCTGGCGGATATCCATGCCATGCCCTGGGGCGTAGTCGGTTTCCAGCATGTGGTCAAAAAACACGAACGGTCCGACGCTGCGGCACTGGGCCGCTGGCAGCGGGCGCAGGATCGGCTGGCCCTCGACCGATTCGGCGCGTGGGCGGATGATCAGGGGGCTGCTCATGGGGTGGGCTCCAGGCGAAGTGGAAATGCCTCCAGCATAGCGGTTTGCCCGCTTCGGCTGAACCGTCTCGCTTAACGGCCGGTCTACTGTTTTCGCCCCCTTGGAAGGAAGCTGCCCATGATTGCCAAAGCGCTGGCCTGCGTGTTGTTGACGGGCTGGCTGTGCCAGACGGCACAGGCGCGCGACTATCGCTACAGCGATGCCCACTTGCACTACGTCGACTTCTTCCAAGAAAGCGAAGGCATGCCGGCATTGATCAAGGCCATGGATGCTGCCGGTATCGAGCAGTCGATGATTTCCGGCATACCGGTGGCCAAGAAGTGGCACGAGGACGAGCCCAAACGCCCACGCTATTACGCCGGTGACGATGCCGATGCTTATTGGTACAGCGCGACCGATACCTATGTGGCCGCAGCCCTGCAGCAATTGCCGGAAGAGCAGCGTAAGCGCTTTCATCCGTTTCTGACGGGCTTCAACCCGGTAGACAAGAACGCAGTCAGCCACATCGAGCGTATGCTCGACCTGTACCCGGGGTTGTGGCAGGGCATTGGCGAGGTGTTCACCCGGCACGACGACCTGACAGCGCTGACCAGTGGCGACACGCCGCGTGCCAACAACGAAGCCATGACACGTATCTACCACCTGGCGGCCGAGCGTGACCTGCCGGTGTTGCTGCATTCCAATATCACCTCCAAGCGCGAGCGCAACCCGTTGTACCTGGCGGAAATCGAAGAGCCGCTGCGTAATCACCCGCACACGCGGTTCATCTGGGCGCATGCCGGCAGCAGCATGGAGATACACCGGCACCAGACGCAGATGGACTTTCTGCTGCCGGTGCTGACGCGGCTGCTGGAGGACTACCCGAACCTGTATGTGGACCTGTCGTGGAGTGTGCTGGAGCCGTATCTGCTGGACGACAAAGGCGTGCCGCGCAAGGAATGGGTGGCGTTGGTCGAAAAGTACCCGGAGCGTTTCATGCTGGGGTCGGACGTGGTGGGGCGGTTTGGCAGCCTGGGAGAGCAGATGCACGGGTTCAGGCCGTTTCTTGATGCCTTGTCGGAGGAGGTGGCCAACAAAGTGGCGCGGGATAATTTTCTCGCGGTTTTACCCAGGCAGCACAAATAAAAACGCCCCGAACCAGTCGGGGCGTTTTCGATTACCGCATCAGCGTCTTACTTGCCTTCCCAGCGCTTGAGCACCAGGGTGGCGTTGGTGCCGCCGAAGCCGAAGCTGTTGCTCATGACCGTGTCGATCTTGGCGTTTTCTTCGGTTTTGCGCAGGATCGGCAGGTCGGCGACCTCCGGGTCCAGCTCGTCGATGTTGGCAGAGCCGGCGATGAAGTTGTTTTCCATCATCAGCAGGCAGTAGATCGCCTCGTGCACGCCAGCGGCGCCCAGCGAGTGGCCCGACAGGCTCTTGGTCGAGCTGATCTTCGGTGCCTTGTCGCCGAACACGGCGCGAACGCCCTTGATCTCGGCAACGTCACCGACCGGGGTCGAAGTGCCGTGGGTGTTCAGGTAGTCGATCGGGGTGTCGACGGTGGACAGTGCCTGCTGCATGCAGCGGATGGCACCTTCGCCGCTCGGGGCAACCATGTCGTAGCCGTCGGACGTGGCGCCGTAGCCAACGATTTCGGCGTAGATCTTGGCGCCACGGGCCAGGGCGTGTTCCAGCTCCTCGACCACGACCATGCCGCCACCGCCAGCGATGACAAAGCCATCACGGTCGGCGTCGTAGGCTCGCGAGGCCAGTTCGGGGGTTTCGTTGCGCTTGGTCGACAGAGCGCCCATGGCATCGAACAGGAACGACTGGCTCCAGTGCTCTTCTTCACCGCCACCGGCGAAGACGATGTCTTGCTTGCCCCACTGGATCTGCTCCAGAGCGGTACCGATGCAGTGAGCCGAAGTGGCGCAGGCCGACGAGATCGAGTAGTTGATGCCCTTGATCTTGAACGGGGTGGCCAGGCATGCCGAAACGGTGCTGCCCATGGTGCGGGTAACGCGGTATGGGCCGACGCGCTTGACGCCTTTCTCACGCAGGGTGTCCAGCGCTTCCATCTGGTTCAGGGTCGAGGCGCCGCCAGAGCCGGCTACCAGGCCGGTACGCGGGTTGGAAACCTGCTCTTCGGTCAGGCCGGCGTCCTTGATCGCGTCCTGCATGGCCAGGTAGGCGTAGGCGGCAGCGTGGCCGACGAAACGGTAGACCTTGCGGTCGATCAGTTCTTCGAGGTTGAGGTCGATGGACCCGGAAACCTGGCTACGCAGCCCCATTTCCTTGTATTCCGGGTTGTAACGGATACCCGGACGGCTGTTGCGCAGGTTTTCGGTGACGGTAGCTTTGTCATTGCCCAGGCACGACACGATGCCCAGACCAGTGATAACGACGCGGCGCATGCGAATAACCCTTAGAAATTGTCAGTGGAGGTGAACACGCCGACCCGCAGGCCTTCGGCAGTGTAGATCTCGCGGCCGTCGACGCTGACCGAGCCATCGGCGATGGCCATGTTCAGCTTGCCCTTCAGGACGCGCTTGATGTGAATGTTGTACGTGACTTTCTTGGCTTCAGGCAGTACCTGACCAAAGAACTTCACCTCGCCCGAACCCAGGGCGCGGCCTCGGCCCGGCAGGCCCTGCCAGCCGAGGAAGAAGCCCACCAGCTGCCACATGGCGTCGAGGCCCAGGCAGCCCGGCATGACCGGGTCGCCTTCGAAATGGCAGGCGAAGAACCACAGGTCCGGGTTGATATCCAGCTCGGCGACCAATTCACCTTTGCCGTACTTGCCGCCTTCTTCGCTGATATGGGTGATGCGATCGACCATCAGCATGTTCGGCGCGGGCAGTTGCGCATTACCTGGGCCGAACAGCTCACCGCGACTGCAGCGCAGCAGGTCTTCCCGAGTAAAGGCGTGTTGTTTGGTCATGCGAGCTCCTCAATAACCCCCTGTGGCAGGGGATGAACCTTCCCGGCCGGCCCGATACGCAACGCGTTCGGGGCGGCAGCCTACAGGTAGACTATTGCGTTGTGGTGAAAGTCACAGCGCACCTGGTGAAAGAAGTACAGGTGTGCACTGAAACGTCTATTTTCAGGTCCGATGAAGGTCCTGTCCAGTGTTTAAGACTGCCGCACTTTAGCATTTATCGCCAGTCGCGGTTGTCCGACCGGGTAACCAGCGTTGCAGCACCCGTTGCAGCTCGGTGCGGCGCAAGGGTTTGCTCAGGTAGTCGTCCATGCCGGCAGCCATGCAACGCTCCCGATCGCCCTGCAAGGCGTTGGCGGTCAAGGCGATGATCGGTAGCCCGGCGCCGTTGGGCAACTGCCGGATGCGCCGGGTGGCTTCATAGCCGTCCAGGTGCGGCAGGCGGCAATCCATCAGCACGGCGGCAAAGCGTTGCCGGCCGACCAGGTCGACCGCCTCCAGGCCATCCTCGGCGGTGCAGACGGCCATCCCCAGGCTGCGCAACATGGCCTCGATGACACTCTGGTTGACCGGATTGTCCTCAACCAGCAGTACCTGGTCATTGTCGGTGACCGGCGTTGGCGCAGCTAATGGTGGCGCGAGCGGGACGGGGGCAGGGTTGGCAAGTGCCAGCGGCATCTCCAGGGTAAAGGTCGAACCCAGGCCTTCGCGGCTTTCACCGCGCAGCTTGCCGCCCATGCGCTCGGCCAGGGTGCGGGCGATCGACAGCCCCAACCCGGTGCCGCCATAACGGCGGGAAATCGAGCTGTCGGCCTGCTGGAAGGCGACGAACATCATTTCCAGCCGGGCACTGTCAATGCCGATGCCCGTGTCGCGCACGCTACAGGTCAGCCAGATCAGTTGCCGGTCAAGCACCTGCCAGCGTGCTTCGACCTGCACCTGGCCTCGCTCGGTGAACTTCAGGGCATTGCCCACCAGGTTCAGCAGGATCTGGCGGATGCGTGTGGGGTCACCGTTCACCTGCAGCTGCTTGATACCGGCAGGCAGTTGCAGGTGCAGGCCCAGGCCGCGCTGTTGGGCGCTGTGCTGGAACGACTGGACACTGCTGGTGATCAGCTCACCCAGGTTGAAGTCGATGTGTTCCAGTTGCAGCGCGGCGCGTTCGATGCGCGAGAAATCGAGGATGTCGTTGATGACCTTCAACAAATGCCCGGTGGACTCGCTGGCGACCGCCGTGTAATCGGCCTGTTCGGTGCTCAGCGATGTGGTCTCCAGCAGCTGCAGCATGCCCAGCACGCCATTCATCGGCGTGCGCAGCTCGTGGCTCATCATCGCCAGGAAGTCGGATTTGGCGCGGTTGGCCTGCTCGGCCTCCTCACGGGCCTGAATCAGCTCGGCAATGGCCTGCTTCTGTTCATCGCTGGCCTGTTCCAGGGCGCTGGCCAGGTTGTTGATGTGGCGTGCCAGGTGGCCCAGTTCGCTGTCATCGACCACCGGCAAGGGGGTGTTGTACTGACCTTGCTGAATAGCCTTTACCGCATGGCCCATGTCGCTGATAGGCTTGGCCAGGCTCAGGGCCAGGCGGCGCGCCAGCAAAAAGGTGAACAGCAGCGCGAACAGCGCCAGGATGCCGGCTTTGATCACGATTTCCTGCTGGCGCTGGCTGAAGGCGTCATCGGACATGCCAACGATGACCCGCCCCAGGTAGTCGTCACCGATGGCGGGGGTGGTGGCTTTGCCTTGTTGCAGGAAGTCGTTGTCCAGGCGGATTTGCTGCAGGCGGATGGGGGCCTGGAACACTTCAACCTGTTGCGCGCGGTTGGCGCTTTCGTCGGACTGCTCGACGTACACCAGAATGTGGTTGCGGCTGTCCTGCACTTCCAGAAAGCGTACGTGCGGGATGCTGAGGGTGGCACGCATCAGCCCTTCGAGTACTTCGTTGTTGCCCGAAATCACCCCGTACTCTGATGCCGGTGCCAGCTGATTGGCGATCAGTTGCCCGGTGTGATTGAGCTCCTGGCGCAAGTCCTGGATGCGCACGAAGGTAAAGAAGCTGATCAACAGCAAGGTCAGCAGCAAGGCAGGGCCCAGGCTGATGATCTGGGTGCGGGTGTGGATATCCCAGCTCAGGCGCTTGCTCATGGGGTGGGTTCTCCTGCGGCCAGGGCTTTGGCAGCGGCGTTCGGATCGATCGGTTCAAGGCCCAGGGCGCGGGCCACCTGCTGGTTGCCACTGACGCCGTAGCGCGTCGGGTACAGGCTGCGTGGCCAGCGCGCTGGCGGCTGGTCGAGCAACTGGTCGAGCTCCGCCAGCCAGTCGTCCTGATCGCTGTAGGTGCTGGCCAGGGCGCCGGCCCGCACAAACCCGGCGTTCGGGCCGATCAGTGCCATTTGCCGGCCATAGCTGCTCAGCAGCAGGTTTTTCGCCGTCTTGGAGTTGTACAGGTTGGGGTCGTCCAGGCCCAGCAGCACATCGCTGTTGCCTAGCAGGTGCTGCAGCGGCCGGCTGTCCCGTGGGTCGGACCAGTCCTGGGCAATGATCTCCAGGCCCATTGGGCGGGCAGCATGGCGCAGCTCATCGAGCAAGAAACTGCTGTGTTCACCGTACAGCACGCCAATGCGCTGGGCCTGCGGCAACAAGTAGCGCGTCAGGCGCAATTGCCGGCCCAGCGGCGCGTCGCTCCACAACAAGGTGAGGAACGCAGGGCGCGACTTTCCCAGGCGCTGTTCAGCCTGTACCCGGCTGACCCGCATGGCCAGGGCTGGTGGGCCGGCGTTTTCACCCAGGCGCCATTCCAGCGCGGCGCTGTCGAGCAGAATCAGGCGCTGGTCCGCTTTGAGCTTGCTCGGGCGCGGCAGCTCGGCAGTGGTCAGAAAATGCACATGGTCATGCGGTCGACGGCTTTCCAGCGCCGCGACAAAACTGCGGATGCCGGGCTGATCCTCAGCCCCCACCAGCAGGACTTCACTGGCTGACAATGGCCCAAGTGGCCACAGGCACAGCAGCAACAGGCGCAGCAACACGGCCATCAGAACTCCAGCTCCGCGCTGACGCTCAGGCGGTGGCGGCTGTCGTAGCGGTTCTGGATTGCCGTAGTGGGCTCATCGTCCAGGCGCTGCTGCCACAGCGCCGCCAGCTCCAGGTTGCTGCCATGCACCCGAAAACGCTTGGCCAGGCGTAGGTCCAGGCGCTCGTAGCGGTACTGGTTGAGTGCATCGTCGCCGTAGTAGAACAGCGCGCTCGACCAGCCAGCCCCCCACTCGCGCATCCATCCGGCCGAGCCGCTGTTGTGGGCGCTGAGGCGGCGGTCGTCGGGGTTGCTGGCCCAGGCATCGACGTAGGCGTAGGTCAGGCGCAGGCGATCGCGCAGGGTGGGGCGCCAGTCCAGTTGTGCTTCGCTGCCACTGAAACGGGCCTTGTTGGCGTTGCTGGCGATGTACTGGTTGTTCTTCAAGGGCTCGCTGATCATTCCCGTGATCTCGTCGTAGAACAGCTTTACATCCATGCTCAGGTCGATGTCGCTGAAGTAGCCGTTGTAGCCCAGCTCGCGCGAGCGCATGCGTTCCTGTTCGAGGTCGCCGGGGCCACGGGTCTTGACGAAATACTCGCCGTTTTGCAAGCCAAATGCATTGGGGGTGAGGTTCTTGACCGTGTAGCTCCAGTTGACGTTGTTCTCGAACATGTCGGGCGAGCGTACGGCCTCGGAGTACACGGCGCGCAGGCCATGGCGCGGGGTAATCAGGTAGTTGACCGCCACGCGCGGGGTCAGCGAGCTGCCAGACAGGCGGGAGTCTTCGAACATGGCCCCTCCCTGCAGGATCCAGTGTTCGTCGGCGCGCCATTCCAGCTGGCCGAACAGGCGCCAGGTCTGGTCGTCGAGGCTGCCGTTGAAGTAAGTCTGCGAGTCGGCCCGGTCATAGCGGTAGTTCATGCCGCTGAGCAGGCGCAGGCTGTCGGTCAGGCTCAGGGTGTCCTGGATTTCCAGGTCGTAGCGGGTTTCGCGGGTGCTCTGGTCGACGTCGCCGCAGACCACATTACTACCACCCTGTTTGTTCCATTGATCCTTGATGGCTTCGACCAGGGCCTGCTCTTGTGGGTTGTTGCTGGATGGTGGGTTGTTGGCGCCGCGCGCTACCAGCTCGGCGAAATTTGGGTTCATCTGCCAAAGCTGGGTCAGTTCGGGGCTGAATGACAGCGCCGCATCGCAGGCACGCCAGACCTGCTGACGGTCGAAGTGCTGCGCCGAGCCCTGAACATACAGGCTGTGCTCAGGGTTGAAGTCGATGCTCCAGCGCACCGAGCCCGCGTAGTCCTTGGCATTGACGTCAGCGTTGTCACCTTGCTGGGTGACATAGGGGAAGACCGGCTTATAGGTATAAGGCCGCTGGTTGCTGCCTTCCTTCGCCGCCAGTTGCCACTCCAGGGTCTGGTCCACTGCCAGGCTGTGGCTGGCGCTGAGGTTGAAGCGGGTAAGCCGGCGGCTGTCGCGGTAATCCTGGCCAAACTGGTTTTCATCGAAACCATCGTCCTGCTGGCCGGACAGCGACAGGCGCATGTCGCCGCCGTCCCAGCCAAAGCCGTGGCTGGCATAGAAGTCGTTGATGCCATCCTGGCCGCGGGTCATCTTCAGCCGCGTGCCATGGCTGTCGGCAGGGTTGCGGGTGAGGATGTTGACCACCGCCATCAGCGCGTTGGCGCCGTAGCTGACGGTGTTCGGGCCGCGGAACACTTCGATGCGCTCGATATCCTCCATGGCCAGAGGGATGTCGCTCCAGTCCACGGTGGCCAGGCCCGCGCGGTACACCGAGCGGCCATCGATCAGTACCTGCATGCGGCGTGCATCGTTGACGTTGCTGCCGTGGTAGTTGACCGTGGGTTGGTTACCGGCACCGTAGCCAATCATCATGCCCGGCACCAAGCGCAGCAATTCGGGGATGTCGCGGGCGCCACTGGCACGGATCAGCTCGCTGTCGAGCACGGTCATGCTACCCGGGACTGCCGCCGGGGATTGTTTCAGGCGTGTGGCAGTCAGAACCTGGGGCAGGTCGGTGTTGTCGATGAACAGGTCGTCGGCCACAGCCGGGCTGCCGAGCAGAGCGGTCAGTATGAGCAGGCGCGGGTACGGGGGCGTGCCAGGGAACACAGGGCGGCCTTGTATCAGGATTGAAACAGGCATGGTAACTGACCGTGGCGCATTTGCCAGTGACCTGCATGAGCGAGCCTGTCCCTTTCGCGGGAACAGAGACTGGTTCTGTAGCAGGCGAGCCGTATAATGGCGGGGTCGCCACTTAATTTTTGGCTTTAACGGATTGGATATGACTGAACAGCAACCTGTTGCAGTTCTGGGAGGCGGCAGCTTTGGCACCGCCGTGGCGAACCTGCTGGCGGAAAACGGTGTGCCGGTGCGTCAATGGATGCGCGACCCGGTGCAAGCCGAGGCCATGCGCGTCAATCGAGAGAATCCGCGCTACCTCAAGGGTATCCGTCTGCATGATGGCGTCGAGCCGGTCAATGACCTGCTGGCGACCCTGCAGGCCAGCGAGCTGATCTTCGTTGCCCTGCCGTCGAGCGCCTTGCGCAGCGTGCTGGCGCCACATGCCGAGCTGCTGCGCGGCAAGGGCCTGGTCAGCCTGACCAAGGGCATCGAAGCGCAAAGCTTCAAGCTGATGAGCCAGATCCTTGAAGAAATTGCCCCCGAAGCGCGTATCGGCGTGTTATCGGGCCCTAACCTTGCCCGCGAAATCGCCGAGCACGCGCTGACTGCAACGGTGGTCGCCAGCGAGGACGAAAAACTCTGCAAGCAGGTGCAGGCTGTGCTGCATGGGCGCACGTTCCGTGTCTATGCCAGCGCTGACCGCTTTGGTGTCGAGCTGGGTGGCGCGTTGAAAAACGTCTACGCCATCATCGCCGGCATGGCCGTTGCGCTGGGCATGGGCGAGAACACCAAGAGCATGCTGATTACCCGTGCCTTGGCCGAAATGACTCGCTTTGCCGTCAGTCAGGGGGCCAACCCCATGACCTTCCTCGGCCTGGCCGGTGTCGGTGACCTGATCGTCACCTGTTCCTCGCCCAAGAGCCGCAACTATCAGGTGGGTTACGCGCTGGGCCAGGGTCATAGCCTGGAAGAGGCGGTCAACCGCCTGGGCGAAGTGGCCGAAGGCGTCAATACCATCAAGGTGCTCAAGGCCAAAGCCCAGGAAGTGCAGGTCTACATGCCACTGGTGGCGGGCCTGCATGCCATCCTGTTCGAAGGCCGCACGCTGAACCAGGTGATCGAGTACCTGATGCGCGCCGAACCCAAGACCGATGTCGATTTCATTTCCATCAGCGGTTTCAACTGAGCCTTTGGCGGCTCTGACACGAGCAAGGAGCGACACATGAACGATACGCCCGAACGCGCCCAGCGCGAGTCGATCATCCTGCGGGTGCTGTGGATGCTGGTGTTCCTGGTGGTCTGGCAGCTGGCCGAACTGTTGTTGGGTGGGCTGGTGCTGGTGCAGCTGATCTACCGTCTGGTGTACGGCGCACCCAGCGCCAGCCTGATGAACTTCGGCGACAGCCTGAGCCAGTTCCTGGCGCAGATCGGCCGCTTTGGCAGCTTCCACAGCGACCAGAAGCCATGGCCGTTCTCTGACTGGCCTGCGCCGCGTGCGCCGGAAGGTGAAGCAGCGCATGCCGTGGCGCCGGCCCCACACCCGGTGCGTGACGAGGAACCCAAGCTGTGAAGCTGTGGGTACTGCGCCACGGTGAAGCGGAGCCACGGGCCAACACGGATGCCGAACGCCGTTTGACTGCCCATGGCCGCGAGCAGGTGCTGCACAGCGCTGCTCGCCTGCTCGGGCAGCCGTTGCAGGCAATTATTGCCAGCCCCTACGTGCGCGCCCAGCAAACGGCGGCGCTGGTGCATGACACACTGGGCTTCGGCGAGCCGGTGCGTACCGTGCCCTGGCTGACCCCTGAAAGTGACGTGCAGCAGGTGATCGGTGAAATCGAGCGGCTGGGTCTGGAGCATGTACTGCTGGTCAGCCACCAGCCGTTGGTGGGGACCTTGGTCGGGGCGCTGGAGCATGGCCATCAGCAGCATCCCGCAGCCATGAGCACCGCCAGCCTGGCGGAACTGGAAGGGGATTGGCCGCTGGCTGGGCTGATGACCCTCAAAGGGATCAGTTATCCGCCTTGAAACCCTGAAACCGGTAAGGCAACTGGCATTTTTGTCAGTTGCCGCAGTGAGTGGCCCCTTGTTAGCGTGCCTGAAAGCAAAAGGCATGGAGCAGCGAATGAAGGGTGAGAGGGGGGCGTTGCTGAGCGCCGTGGATTTGCAACCTACCCTGGACATGGTTGAGCAAGGTGTCGCTCTGGACTTCGCCCGATACAGCCTGCTACGCGATTCGGCCGATGCCAAGCTCTATGGCCTGATGAAAACGGTCAACGCCAGCAGCGTGCTGAATGCTGCTGATAGAGAGAACAGTCTGCAGGACTTTCTTATCCTTCAAGATACCTGCCAGCGGGTGTCTCATTTGCTGCAAACCAGTTGCCTGGCTCTGCGTCGCCTTCAGCTTGATTATAAGGACCAGCGCCTGGCCCGCGAAGCACTGGAAAGCCAGTTGGCCTACATGCAAGCCTGCCTGCGCCGTTCACTGGCCAGTTTCGACCGGTCTGCGTGACCTGATAGCCCTCGCCGATGACCTTTCCGGACGTTGCCGAACGGCGCGCCGATGCCGACAATGAGCCATCATCCTCCGTCCGGACCAGGCGCCATGCCGCAGCAGATCTTCTTCGCCCATGCCAACGGTTTCCCCTCGGCCACGTACGGCAAGCTGTTCGCTGCCCTGGCGCCGGACTACCAGGTGCAGCACCTGGCCCAGCATGGGCACGATCCACGCTTTCCGGTGAATGACAACTGGCAGAGCCTGGTCGATGAACTGTTGCACCACCTGGCGCAACAGGACCAGCCGGTCTGGGGTGTCGGCCACTCGCTGGGTGGCGTATTGCACCTGCATGCTGCCTTGCGCTGCCCCGAGTACTACCGTGGCGTGGTGATGCTCGACTCGCCAGTACTCACCCGCGCCGATCAATGGCTGCTGCGCACCGCCAAGCGCTTTGGCTTCATCGACCGTATCACCCCGGCCGGGCGGACGTTGGGGCGCCGCGAAACGTTCAATGACCGCGACAGCGCCCGGGACTATTTCGCCGCCAAGTCACTGTTCCGCCATTTCGATCCCGACTGCCTCGACGCCTATGTCGAACACGGCTTGCAGGCGGCAGAGCAGGGCCTGCAGCTACGCTTCGACCCGGCTACCGAAATCAGCATCTACCGCAGCATCCCGCATACCAGCCCGGCGCCCGCGCGGCAGTTGCAGGTGCCGCTGGCCATGGTGCGCGGCGACCGTAGCAATGTCATTCGCCGCCACCACACCCTGGCCGTACGGGGCATGCCCCAGGGTGAATATCACAGCGTGCCGGGCGGGCACATGTTCCCGCTAGAGCGCCCCGCAGACACCGCCAGCCTGATCAAGGGCCTGTTCGACCGCTGGAGTCAGGCATGAGCGCACACGTCGAAGAAATCCGCCTGAACCTGGGCCATATCGAGCTGGCCGCGCACCTGTTCGGCCCCGAGGACGGGCTGCCGGTGATTGCCCTACACGGCTGGCTGGACAACGCCAACAGCTTCGCCCGCCTGGCGCCACAACTCAAAGGCCTGCGCATCGTCGCCCTGGACCTGGCCGGGCACGGTTACTCCGAACACCGCCCGCCTGGCGCCGGTTATGCCTTGGCCGACTATGCCCATGATGTGCTGCGGGTGGCTGAGCAGCTCGGTTGGCAGCGTTTTGCACTGTTGGGGCATTCACTTGGGGCAATCATTTCGGTGCAGCTGGCTGGCGCCTTGCCCGACCGGGTCAGCCATCTGGCGTTGATCGACGGCGTCATCCCGCCAACCGGTGCCGAGCAGGATGCAGGCGAACGTTTGGGGATGGCACTGCAGGCCCAGCTGCGGCTGGACGGTAAGCGCAAGTCGGTGTACGCCACGCTGGAGGAAGGTGTGCATGCCCGGATGAAAGGCATGGTCGCGGTCAGCCGCGAGGCCGCCGAACTGCTGGCCCAGCGCGGCCTCATGCCGGTGCCGGGCGGTTACAGCTGGCGCAGTGACAGCCGCCTGACCTTGCCATCGCCACTACGCCTGAGCGAAGCCCAGGCCATGGCCTATGTGCGCAGGGTGGATTGCCCGGCGCAGCTAGTGGTTGCCGCCGATGGCATGCTGGTGCGCCACACCGCGTTGCTGGAGCAGCTACCCTTTGAGCAGGTGACGCTTCCCGGTGGCCATCACCTGCACCTGAACGATGAGCAGGGCGCGGCCCTTGTCGCAGACTGTTTCAATCGCTTCTTTGGCTTTGCTTGACTTGCACCGGACAACTGTCGAGGCTTGGCGGGTTGAACAGGGAGACAACCATGCAACTGCCAGACATCCTGGAGCTTTATTTCGGCGCAGGGCGCCGCCTGGGTCGCCAATGAGCGCGCCTGTTGCCATCCGTAATGCCGTAGCCGCCTGCCTGGTGTTCGCCAGCCCCGTGTTGTGGGCCGGCAGCCTGCCGGTGCCGGTGGACGCCAAGGTCGTCGACCAGCGTCCGGCCGTGGAGCAGGAACGCGTCTACCCGATGGGCCCGCTGCGCAAGATCAGCGGCCGCCTGCGGGTCGAAGACAAGGTCGAAAGCCGTGGTCAGGTCAGCTCGGTCACCTACGAACTGCCGGTCGAACGCACCGCCCGCGAAGCCTTCACCACTGCCCGTGAAGAACTGCAACGCTACGGTGGTTACCCGTTGTTCTGGTGCCAAGGCCGCGATTGCGGCGAAGCCAGCCTGTGGGCCAACGATGTGTTTGCCAATGCCCGCCTGAACGGTGGTGACGAACAGCAGGCCTTCATCTTGCTGCGTCGCTCGGCGGAAGAGGCCGACACCCTGGTCGCGCTGTACAGCGTTACCCGGGGCAACCGCCGCGCCTACCTGCATGTGGAAGAGTTCGTCGCCGGCAACCCGTTGGGCGAACTGCTGCCGACCGCCGCCACGGTGCTGCGCGAAATGCGCGACACCGGCAAGCTCGACTATCCTGACCTGGCTGCGCCGCAAGACACCTGGGTGAATTTGCTGGCCCGCAGCCTGAACCTGGACAGCACCCTGCGTGCCAGCCTCAGTGGCGCTCAGGCCGAAGCCTGGCGCGAGGCGCTGGTCAAGGCAGGGGTGCGCAATGGCCGCCTTGAAGTCGGCAGCGCGCCCACCGACGGCCTGCACCTTGAACTGATCCGTTGAACGAGCGCCGCCATGGTTAACAATGATCGCCTGCTGGTTCAGATTCTGCTGTTGGCGTTGCTGGGGGCCGGCCTGTGGGTGATGGCACCGTTCATCTCGGCGTTGCTGTGGGGGGCCATCCTGGCTTTTGCCAGCTGGCCGTTGATGCGCTTGCTCACGCGTGTGCTGGGCGGGCGCGAAACCTTGGCGGCCAGCCTGTTGACCACCGCCTGGATCCTGATTGTGGCATTGCCGCTGGTGTGGCTGGGGTTCAACATGGCCGATCATATTCGCGATGCCACGGCGTTCGTGCGCGACGTGCAGGTGGACGGTTTGCCCGATGCACCGGCCTGGTTGGGGGGCATACCGTTCGTTGGTGAGCGCCTGGTCAGCTGGTGGCAGTCGCTCGACCAGCAGGGGGCGGCATTGCTGGCGTCGGTCAAGCCCTACTTCGGGCAGGTGGGCAACTGGTTGCTGGCGCGCAGTGCGCAGATCGGCAGCGGTGTGCTGGAACTGACCCTTAGCCTGGTGTTCGTGTTCTTTTTCTACCGTGACGGCCCTCGCTTGTCGGCGTTCGTATTGCGCTTGCTGCACCGCCTGATGGGTGATCGCGGCGAGTACTACCTGGAACTGGTGGCGGCCACCGTTCAGCGGGTGGTGAACGGGGTGATTGGCACAGCGGCTGCGCAGGCTGTGCTCGCACTGATCGGCTTCCTGATTGCCGGCGTGCCGGGTGCCATCGTGCTGGGCCTGGTGACCTTCATGCTCAGCCTGATCCCCATGGGCCCACCACTGGCCTGGATCCCGGCCACGGCCTGGTTGGTGTGGAAGGGCGAGTACGGCATGGCGGTGTTCCTGGGCATCTGGGGCACCTTTGTCATCAGCGGTGTGGACAACGTGCTCAAACCGTACCTGATCAGCCGTGGCGGTAACCTGCCACTGGTGATCGTGCTGTTGGGAGTGTTCGGTGGATTGCTTGCCTTTGGCTTCATTGGCCTGTTCATCGGGCCGACCTTGCTCGCGGTCGGGTACAGCCTGCTGCTGGACTGGAGCCGAAACGCTGCGCAGCAACCTCCCCAGCAGTAAGCCTGTATCGGCCTCTTCGCGGGCTTGCCCGCGAAGAGGCCAGTAAAGACAACCCACAACGCTGATTTTTACGCTTTCTTTATACCCACCCACACCCCCCGATCTCGCCTCTTTACGCCCCTCCCTCAGACAATTTCCCCATAGCGGCACAAGCCGCACCACGGGGAGAACCACTCATGAACATGCTCGACGGGCTGTCACTGCTGCTGGCAGTGGCCTTGGCGTTTTATCTGCTGGTGGCGCTGCTGCGCGCCGATCGCAGCTAGGGAGCGGCCATGCACAGTTACGATTTCGCCTTGCTGCTGGCGTTCTTTGCCATCGTGCTGCTACCGGCACCCTGGCTCGGGCGGTTCTACTACAGGGTCATGGAAGGCCAGCGCACCTGGCTGTCGCCGCTGCTGAGCCCGGTCGAGCAGGCCTGCTACCGGCTAGCGGGCGTGAACGCCAGCCAGGAGCAGAACTGGCGGCAATACACCCTGGCACTACTGGCCTTCAACCTGGCCGGATTCCTGCTGCTGTTCGCCGTGTTGCTGTTGCAGGGCTATCTGCCGCTCAACCCGCAGCATTTGCCAGGCCAGGAGTGGTCGTTGGCGTTCAACACAGCGGTCAGCTTCGTCACCAACACCAACTGGCAGGCCTACAGTGGTGAGGCATCGGTCAGCTACCTCAGCCAGATGCTTGGCCTGACCGTACAGAACTTTGTCAGTGCCGCCACCGGCCTGGCCGTGCTGGTCGCGTTGTGTCGCGGCATTGCCCGGCGCAGTGCAACGACGCTGGGCAATTTCTGGGTCGACATGACCCGCGCCACCCTCTATGTCTTGCTGCCGCTGTGCCTGCTGCTGGCGCTGCTGCTGGTGTCGCAGGGCGTGCCGCAGACATTTGCCGACTACGCCCATGCGCTGACCCTGCAAGGGGCTGATCAGACCATACCGCTGGGGCCGGCCGCCAGCCAGATCGCCATCAAGCAACTGGGTACCAACGGCGGTGGCTTCTTCGGTGTCAACTCGGCGCACCCGTTCGAAAACCCCACGGCCTGGAGCAACCTGTTCGAGGTGGCGTCGATTATCCTCATTCCGGTGGCGCTGGTGTTCACGTTCGGCCACTACGTGAAGGACCTGCGTCAGAGCCGCGCGATCCTCGCCTGCATGCTTGCCCTGTTCCTGATTGGCGGCAGCACCGCGTTGTGGTCCGAGTACCAGCCCAACCCGGCGCTGGAAAGCACCCAGGTGCAACAGGCGGCCCCCATGGAAGGCAAGGAAAGCCGTTTTGGCACTACCGGTTCGGTGTTGTGGACGGTCACCACCACTGCAGCCTCCAACGGCTCGGTCAACGCCATGCACGATAGCCTCAACCCGCTGACCAGCATGGTGGCGATGGTCAACATGATGGTGGGCGAGGTGATTTTCGGCGGCGTCGGCGCCGGGCTGTACGGGATGCTGTTGTTCGTGTTGATCGCGGTGTTCCTGGCCGGGCTGATGATTGGCCGCACCCCGGAATACCTGGGTAAGAAGCTGCAAGCCCGTGAGGTGCAGTTGCTGGTGGCAACCCTGCTGGTGATGCCGGTCGGCGTGCTGGTGCTGGGCGCTATCGCCGCCAGCCTGCCTGGCCCGGCGGGTGCGGTCAGCAACCCAGGGGCGCATGGTTTCAGCCAGTTGCTGTACGCCTACACCTCGGGCACGGCCAACAATGGCTCGGCCTTCGCCGGCTTCGGTGCCAACACGGTGTACCACAACCTGATGATCGGCCTGGCCATGCTCATCGGCCGCTTCGGCTACATCCTGCCGATCCTGGCCTTGGCTGGCAGCCTGGCAGCGAAGAAAAGCGCACCGCAGGGGCAGAACAGCTTCCCCACCCACGGCCCGCTGTTCACCGGCCTGCTGCTGGTGACCATCCTGCTGGTGGGTGGCCTAACCTTCCTGCCGACCCTGGCCCTGGGGCCAATCGCCGAACACCTGAGCTTGGGTTTCTGAGGACTGACCATGAACATGCCCATTCCTGAAGTTAAAGCGCGGCACACCGCCAAGGACCAGACTCGCTTCGCCGCGTTGTGGCGCCCGGCGCTGGTGCAGGCGTTCGTCAAGCTCGACCCGCGCCAGCTCAAACGTTCGCCGGTGATGCTGGTGGTGGCCCTGACCGCGGTGCTGACCACTGTGCTGTGCTTCGCTCCCGGCAGTGGCGTGAGCACCGGGGTTGCCGTGCAAATCGCCCTGTGGCTGTGGTTTACCGTGCTGTTCGCCAACTTTGCCGAGGCGCTGGCCGAAGGCCGTGGCAAGGCCCGCGCCGACAGCCTCAAGGCCGGTAGCCAAGGCTTGACCGCACAGCGTCGCAAGCGTGATGGCAGCTACGAAACCATTGCAGCCAGCGCATTGCGCAAAGATGACGTAGTGCGCGTAGTCGCGGGCGAAATGATCCCCGGCGACGGCGAGGTGCTGGAAGGTATCGCGGCGGTCAACGAGGCCGCCATTACCGGTGAGTCTGCCCCCGTGATCCGTGAATCCGGCGGCGACCGCTCGGCCGTGACCGGCAATACCCGGCTGGTCTCCGACTGGCTGTTGATCCGTATCACCAGCAACCCGGGCGAATCGACCCTCGACCGCATGATTGCCTTGGTCGAAGGCGCCAAGCGCCAGAAAACGCCGAACGAGATTGCCCTCGACATCCTGCTGATCGGCCTGACGCTGATCTTCCTGATCGTGGTGGTGACCTTGCAGCCGTTCGCCCATTTCGCGGGTGGCAGCCTGCCGCTGATTTTCCTGGCCGCGCTGCTGGTGACGCTGATCCCTACCACCATCGGCGGCCTGCTGTCGGCCATCGGCATCGCCGGCATGGACCGTCTGGTGCGCTTGAACGTCATCGCCCGTTCCGGCCGGGCGGTGGAAGCAGCCGGTGATGTGCATACGCTGATGCTCGACAAGACCGGCACCATCACCTTTGGCAACCGCCGCTGCAGCGCGCTGCATGCTGCACCGGGCATCACCGCCAAGGAATTGGGGGAGGGGGCGCTGCTGGCCTCGCTGGCCGATGACACCGCCGAAGGCAAGTCGATTGTCGAGTACCTGCGCCAACTGCACGACTTTATCGAACCGGCTGCCGGGCAGTTCGAGGCCGTGGCATTCAGTGCCGAAACACGTCTGTCGGGTATCGACTTCCAGCAGCACCGCTACCGCAAGGGCGCCGTCGATGCGGTGCTGGCGTTCGTCGGCATGCAACGGCTGGAAATGCCCCCGGCGCTGGCCCGCGAAGTGGAGCGCATCGCCCAAAGTGGCGGCACACCGCTGCTGGTGTGCATCGACAAGCGCCTGCTTGGCGTGATCCACCTCAAGGACGTGGTCAAGCCGGGTATCCGCGAGCGCTTCGCCGAGTTGCGCAAACTGGGCATTCGCACGGTGATGGTGACCGGCGACAACCCGCTGACCGCCGCCGCCATCGCAGCCGAAGCGGGGGTGGATGACGTACTGGCCGAGGCCACCCCTGAGAAGAAACTGGCGCGTATCCGCCAGGAGCAGAACGACGGCCGCCTGGTGGCCATGTGCGGCGACGGTGCCAACGACGCCCCGGCACTGGCGCAGGCCGATGTGGGCATGGCCATGAACGACGGCACCCAGGCCGCGCGCGAGGCGGCCAACATGGTCGACCTGGACAGCGACCCGACCAAGCTGCTGGACGTGGTACAGGTCGGCAAGGAACTGCTGGTCACCCGTGGCGCACTGACCACGTTCTCCATTGCCAACGATGTGGCCAAGTACTTCGCCATCCTGCCGGCGCTGTTCGCTGCCATCTATCCACAGCTGGGCGTGCTCAACCTGATGCACCTGGCCAGCCCGCAGAGCGCGATCCTGTCGGCCATCGTGTTCAACGCGCTGATCATCATCGCGCTGATCCCGCTGGCGCTGCGTGGCGTGCGGGTGCAGGCGGCCAGTGCGGCGCATCTGTTGCGGCGCAACCTGCTGATCTACGGGCTGGGCGGCATTGTGGTGCCGTTTGCCGGGATCAAGCTGATCGACCTGCTGCTCAATGCCCTGAATCTGGTCTGAGGAGGCCGCCATGAATGCTTATGTACGCCCGGCGTTGAGCCTGGCTCTGTTGATGACGCTGGTGACTGGCGCGCTGTATCCGCTGGCGGTCACGGGCATTGCCCAGGTCGCTTTCCCGGAACAGGCCAATGGCAGCCTGGTGCGCGATGACCAGGGGCAGGTGCGTGGCTCGGCGCTGATCGCCCAGGCGTTCAAGGGTGATGGCTGGTTCCATGCGCGGCCTTCGGCGGGTGCCTATGCCACCGTGGCCAGCGGTGCCAGCAACCTGTCGCCGAGTAACCCGGCGCTGGCCGAGCGGGTCAAGGGGGACGCCGCAACGCTGTACCAGGCGCCGCAGGGCCCGGTACCGCAGGCGTTGCTGACCACCTCGGGCAGCGGTCTTGACCCGCACCTGCCGCCAGAGGCTGTGGCTTACCAGATTCCGCGCGTGGCAGCAGCGCGGCAACTGCCGGAGGAGCGCTTGCAAGCCTTGGTGGAAGAGGCCACCCTCCACCCATTGATCGGCCCGCCGGTGGTCAATGTGCTGGCGCTGAACCAGGCACTTGAGCATTTGAACCACTGATGTTGGGGCCGCTCTGCGGCCCTTCGCGGGCAAAGTAGGCCCTTTGGTCGACCGTCACAGATTCTGAAGGATGAAACATGAGTGACTCCGCCCGCGCAGACGCGCTGCTGGCTAACCTCCCTCGCACAGGCCGGGGCCGGCTCAAGGTCTTCCTCGGCGCCGCCCCCGGCGTCGGCAAAACCTTTGCCATGCTCCAGGCCGCCCACGCCCTGCAACGCCAGGGCGTTCAGGTGCTTGCGGGGGTTGTCGAAACCCACGGCCGCGCCGAAACCGAGGCGTTGCTCGCCGGCCTGCCGCAGCAACCCCTGCTGCGCAGCCAGTACCGCGGCGTCACGCTTGAAGAAATGGACCTCGACGGCCTGCTCAAGGTCGCGCCAACACTGGCCCTGGTCGACGAACTGGCCCACACCAATGCCCCCGGCAGCCGGCACGCCAAGCGCTGGCAGGACGTGCAGGAATTGCTGGCCGCCGGCATCGACGTGTACACCACGGTCAACGTCCAGCACCTGGAAAGCCTCAACGACAAGGTGCGCGACATTACCGGCGTGCTCGTACGCGAAACCCTGCCGGACTGGGTGTTGCAGGAAGCTTTCGAGCTGGTGCTGATCGACTTGCCGCCGCGCGAGCTGCTCGAACGCTTGCGCGAAGGCAAGGTGTACGTACCGGAGCAGGCGCGGGCCGCGATCGACGCGTACTTCTCGCAAACCAACCTAACCGCGCTGCGCGAACTGGCCATGCAGACTGCCGCCGCGCAGGTCGATGCCGACCTGGCCCATGGCTATCGTCAGCGCGGCCAGGAGGCTCCGGCATTGCGTGGCCGGTTGCTGGTGGGCGTGGATGGCGACGACCAGGCCGAGCGCCTGGTGCGTCATGCCAGCCGCGTGGCCCAGCGTCGACACCTGCCCTGGAGCATGGTGCATGTGGACAACGGCCGCCTGCGTGACGAAACCGCTCGCCATCGCCTGCAGGCCGCGCAGCAACTGGCCGAGCGCCTGGGCGGGGAGGTGGTGCTGCTGCGTGCCGGCGAAGTGGCGCGCACGTTGATCCAGCATGCCGCCGAGCGACGGGCCAGCCTGGTGCTGGTCGGGCAGTCCCGCGACCGCCTGCGTCGGCGCCTGTTCGGTGCCGGGGTGGCTGCGCGGCTGTTGCGTGAGAGCCATGGCCTGGAAATCAACGTGCTGGACCGCGATGTGCAGCCGCAAGCGCCGCGTTCGGCGGTGCGGCGGGTGTGGGTGTGGCGGCATTACCTGCTGGCGCTAGTGGCCACCGTCATGGCAGCAGGCCTGTCCTGGGCGGTGTCGAGTGTGCTGGCGTTGCCAAACATTTCGCTGGTGTTCCTGGCAGCGGTGTTGCTGGTGGCGGTACGCAGCAGCCTGGGGCCTGCGCTGGCCTGTGCTGCGTTGTCGTTCCTGACTTACGATTTCCTGTTCATTCCGCCCAACTTCTCGTTCAGCATCCAGCGTGAAGAAGATGTGCTGACCCTGGTGTTCTTCCTGCTGATGGCCGCGCTAACCGGCAACCTGGCCGCCCGCCAGCGTCGCCAACTGCAGGCGCTGCGCGAGACCCAGGCACAGACCAGCCAGTTGCTCGACCTGTCGCGCCGGCTGACGGTGGCCACCGACCGCCAGGCCGTCTTCAATGCCGCCGGCCAGCATCTGGATGGCTGGCAGGATATGCAGGTGTGCCTGCTGGAGCGCAACGCCGAAGGCCAGCTGCAGGTGGCCAGTGGTGAAGCCCACGCCTTTAGCGAAAACGAACGCGCCGCCGCGCAATGGGCCTGGCAGCATGGCCAGGCCGCCGGCCATGGCAGTGACACCCTACCCAATGGCCGCTGGTGGTGGTGGCCGCTGGCGGTAGACGAACAACCCCTGGCCCTGCTCGGTGTACGCCCGCGTTCCGGCCAGCCGCTCAGCGACCCGCGCCGGCGCCTGCTCACCGCCCTTGGCCAGCCGCTGGCGCAGGCGTTGGCCCGCGCCCGCCTGGCCGAGCAGCTGGAGGCCGCACGCCTGCATGGCGAAACCGAGCAGTTGCGCAGTGCCTTGCTGGCGTCCGTTTCCCACGACTTGCGCACGCCGTTGACCGCCATGCGTGGCAGCATCGACAGCCTGCTGGCGTTGGGCGAGGCCATCCCGCCTGAAGACCGCCGTGAGCTGTTGGAAGGCACCCGCAACGAGGCCGAGCGCCTCGACCGCTACATCCAGAACCTGTTGGACATGACCCGCCTGGGCCACGGCGGTCTCAAGCTGGCACGCGACTGGGTGGCGCCGGGCGACATCGCTGGCAGTGCGCTCAACCGCCTGCGCGTAGTGCTTGCCCCGTTGCGTGTGCACACTGACGTGCCGGCCGAGCTACCGCTGCTGTTCGTGCATGCAGCGCTGATCGAGCAGGCGCTGGTCAATGTGCTGGAAAACGCGGCACGGTTCTCGCCGGCCAATGGTCGGCTTGAACTCCACGTATCGGTGCAGGACATGCAGTTGCGTTTTGCCGTCCTTGACCAAGGCCCCGGCATTCCGGTGGCCGACCGCGAGAAGATCTTCGACATGTTCTATACCGCCGCCCGTGGTGACCGTGGCGGGCAGGGTACCGGCCTGGGCCTGGCCATCTGCCAGGGCATGATCGGCGCCCATGGCGGGCAGATTCTGGTAGGCGAAGGCATCGATGGCCAGGGCACCGGCATCACTCTATGCTTGCCACTGCCTCCTCAACCTGAAGCCGAAAGCGAAACCCCATGAGCCAGTCCGCCACCCTGTTGGTCATCGACGATGAACCGCAGATCCGCAAGTTCCTGCGCATCAGCCTGGCCTCCCAGGGCTACAAGGTGATCGAAGCCGCAACCGGTGAGGAAGGGCTCACTCAGGCAGCATTGGGCAAGCCGGACCTGGTGGTGCTGGACCTGGGCCTGCCGGACATGGACGGCCAGCAGGTGCTGCGTGAGCTGCGCGAGTGGAGTGCGGTGCCGGTAATGGTGTTGTCGGTGCGCGCTAGTGAGGTCCAGAAGGTGGATGCGCTGGATGGCGGGGCGAACGACTATGTGACCAAGCCCTTCGGCATCCAGGAGTTCTTGGCGCGGGTGCGTGCCCTGCTGCGCCAGGTGCCGCAGACCGGTGGTTCGGAGGTGGCGGCCAGCTTCGGGCCGTTGACCGTGGATTTTGCCTTCCGCCGGGTGACGCTGGAGGGCGTCGAGGTGGCGCTGACGCGCAAGGAGTATGCCTTGCTGGCGCTGTTGGCCGGGCATCCGGGGCGGGTGATTACCCAGCAGCAGTTGCTCAAGGACATCTGGGGGCCTACCCATGTGGAAGACACCCATTACTTGCGGATCGTGGTCGGGCATCTGCGCCAGAAGCTGGGTGACGACCCCACGGCGCCACGGTTCATCATTACCGAGGCGGGGGTAGGGTACAGGTTGGTAGCGCCGGTCGCTTGATCCGGGCATCTACCCCGGTGGGTGAAAGGGCATCAGGTTCTGGCCGGCTCCCTGTCGAACAGCTGGCGCATGATTTCCAGATAGCGCCGCGCTCCCAAGCCCAAGGGACGCGGCTTGACCCAGATGATATCCACCCACAAGCGCAAGCGGCTGGCCATGTTGTCAAAGCGCACCTCTGCCAGTGCGCCTGAGGCAATCAGCGGTTCGACCAGCGGCTGCGGCAGGTAGGCCCAGCCGAGGCCAGACTGCACCAAGTCCAGCGTGGCCAGGTAGCTGTCGGTCAGCCAGATGCGCCGCGACAGCACCATCCGCGGATCCGACCCGGTGGCCTTGCCCGAGGCCACGATGATCTGCCGCTGTTCTGCAAAGGCTTCTTCAGGCAATGGCGTGCCGCTGTTCTGGCCGGCAGGGTGGCGGGGCGAAGCGACCGCTACCAGCAGCTGGCTGCCGGCTTCAAGGAACGACTCCCGTTCGTCGATACCGGGCCGCTCGAACACCAGCGCCAGTTGCACGCTGCCTTCGTGCAGCAAGCGAACGGCTTCGGTCTGCGTGGCCGAGCGCACTTCGATTTCCAGGCTGGGAAACTCCTGGGCCAAAACTTCCAGTGGCTGGCTCCAGCGGCCGGTTTGCAGTTCGGGGGCCATGGCGATGGTCAGGCGCTTTTCCAGGCCCTTGTGCAGTTGCAGGGCCTGGGCGTCGAGCAGGTTGAGCTGGCAGATCACCTGCCTGGCTTGCGGCTCCAGCGCCAGGGCGGCGCTGGTGGGCAAGGCCTTGCGCGTGGCCCGGTCGAACAGCACCAGGTCCAGTTCTGCTTCCAGCTGGGCGACCGCCATGCTGACGGCTGAAGGCACACGGCCCAGCTTGCGGGCGGCGGCCGAGAACGACCCGGCGTCGAGCACGGCGAGGAAGATTGCCAGGGAGTCGCTGGAAAAGGCCATTGTCAGTAAACCTGATCATGGTGGGGCAAGTATGGGGTGTTTATTTGAACATGCCTTGGGGGTTTTGGGGTGTTTGGCGGGGTGTTTTCAGCGCCTGTGAGATCGAGCGCCGCCCGTGCGGCGCATCGCGAGCTGCGCTCGCTCCTACGTTTGTTTCGGGCCAGTAACGCCTGTGACAGGCGCGCGCGACCGCCTTGTTTATACGACGCGAAATCGCGCCATGCGCCAAGGCGCTCGCGCGCAAATCCCTCAGGAATAATTGGCCCGAAACAAACGTAGGAGCGAGCGCAGCTCGCGATGCGCCGCGCGGGCGGCGCTCGATTTGTGCGCCACCGCAAAACCCACGGCAGGCACCTCTAGGCCTTCACCCCAACCTTACAGCCCCTCGCCCAGCACCCGGTCAATGCTGTCGACAAAGTAGTCCACGCTCGCCCGGGTGGTGCACATCGGCGGTTTGATCTTGAGAATGTTCAGGTAGTCGCCGGTGGGTTGCATGAAGATGCCCAGCTCACGCAGACGGTCGCACAGGGCCATGGTTTCTTCGGTAGCCGGCTCCAGCGTTTCGCGATTGCGCACCAGTTCAAGCCCCAGGTAGAAGCCAGACCCATGCGCTGCGCCGGCCAGCGGATGCTTGTCGACCAGCGCCTGCAGGCGGGCCTTGAAGTAGCGCCCGGTGTCGCGGGCGTTGTCCCACAGGCCTTCTTCCTGCATCACATCCAGTACCGCCATGCCGATGCGGCAACTGACCGGGCTGCCACCGGCCGAGGAGAAGAAGTAACCCTCGGCCTCCAGCGCTTCGGCGATTTCGCGGCGGGTGATGACCACACCCAGCGGCTGGCCGTTGCCCATGCCCTTGGCCATGGTGATGATGTCGGGCACCACGCCTTGCTCCTCGAAGCCCCAGAAGTATTCGCCCAAGCGGCCATAACCCACCTGCACCTCGTCGGCGATGCACACGCCGCCACGGGCCCGGACCTTGGCGTAAGCGTCGCGCAGATAACCGGCCGGCAACGAAATGCCGCCAGCGTTGCCGTACACCGGTTCACAGATGATGCCCGCCAGCTGGCGGCCACGGGCATCGAGGTCGGCCAGCTTGGCATCGACGTCACGCAGGTAGTCAGCCGCGCTGTCGGCACCGCGGAATCGGCCACGGAAGGTGTTCGGCGCCTCGACCGGGTGCACCCAGTCCGGTCGGGTTTCCAGGGCCTGCGGGTTGTCGGCAATGGACGTGGAGATGGCGTCGGTGGCCACCGACCAGCCGTGGTAGGCCTCCAGCACGCTCAACAAGTCGCGCCCGCCGCTGTAGGCCCAGGCCAGTCGAATGGCCAGGTCATTGGCCTCGGTGCCGCTGTTGACCATGAACACCCGGTCGAAGCCTTCGGGCGCCAGGTCCAGCAGGCGTTCGGAGAACTCGGTGATGGCCGCGTAGTGGAAGCGCGAGTTGGTGTTCAGCAGCGACCACTGCCGCGCCGACTCTGCGACCATGCGCGGGTGGCCGTGGCCCAGTACCGCGACGTTGTTGAGCATGTCCAGGTACGAACGGCCCTGCATGTCGATCAGGTAGTTGCGCCAGCCGCGTTCGATGTGTGGCGGTTGCGCGTAGTAGTGCTTCTGCGAGCGGGCAAAGCTGGCGTCGCGGCGGGCCAGCAAGGCCTGTGGGTCGGGCAGCGACTCGGCATCGCAGTCCAGGTCCAGCAGCGCGGCCGGCGACGGGCACAGGGCCAGCCAGGCGTCGGCGTGGGACGGGGTGGCGAAGAAGGGCGGCTGTAGGGCAAGGTCCAGGCACAGCTGTACGCTGAGGAAACCACAGCTATGGCCCAGCGACTGGCCTTTTTCCATCGCCTGCCCATCGGCGGGTGCATCTTCCAGGCCCTGCAACCACAAGGCCCAGTGCGCGGTTTGCAGGCAACCGCGGCCGTCGCCATGGCGCACCCAGGTGCCGGCTTCGGGTGCTTGCACCTGGCTGCCGTTGGGCACATGCAACTCAACGCCGAGGGCGCAGGTCGCAGGCTCTTCGGGCCGGTCGATATGGGTTTGCGACAGGCGATACTGCCCGTGCAGGGTGCAGGCCGGGGCCGTTTGCGCGCTCAGCAGGTGCTGGTCGAAACCGGGTTGCTCCCAGTTACCCGCTTCACAATGGCGGCTGAGCACACCCAGGTCGACCCGCGTTACTTCCTGCCCGGCCAGGTCGGGGAGCAGGGGGGCGCAACCGTTCAAGTCTGGAACGTCGATCTGCACGCCTGCCGCCTGGAGGATGGCGGCCTCCATCAGCGCGAAAGGCACGGCAGTGGCGGTGTCGAAGATTTCCCACTCATGGGCCACGTTGTCGCGGGTGTACTGGTTGCTGGGGTCCACGGCCAGTTGCTGCGCGCTGCTCAACACCAGTACCGCAGCGCGGTTGATCACCAGTGGCCACAGGGCGCGTAGCTCGGCCTCGGTCAGCGGGTTGAGCACCTGATAGGCGCCAATTGCCGGCAGGATGCGCAGCGGGTCGCCCTCGGCGTGGTGCAGCAGCGACGCGCATGTCACAGACAAGTCGGCGATACGCCAGGTGCGCATCAGGTCGCCGAAGTCGATCACCCCTTGCAGTTGCCACTGGCGCTCACTGTTGCGCGCCCACACGGTGTTGTCGTCGGTGATGTCCAGGTGCACAGGCTGAATCGGCAGTTGGTCCACCAGCGGCGTCAGGCGCGCGCAGGCCTGGCGAGTGGCGTGTTCGATGCGGGTGCGTTGTCCGCTGTCTTGCAGAACCGGCAACAGGTGGTCGATCAGCGCCTGGGCATGTTGCGGGTCCCATTGCAGGGTGCGCACCAGGCCGGGGTGATCGAAGTCGACCAGCGCCCTGTCCAGCTTCGCACAGAGCCCGCCCAGTTCAGCGATCAGGCGTGGCTCCAGGTGTTTGAGGCGGGTCAACGGTTGGCCTTCGATGTAGTCGAGCAGCCGCAGGCGCAGCGGTTGCCCGTCGATGTCCAGTGCCAGCAATCCTTCGCCGTTGCTGGCAGGGCGCACGGCGGGTACTGGCAACCCCTGTTCGCGCAAGTAGGCCAGGGCGGCATGTTGTGCTTCGAGCTCCAACTGGGCATAGCTGCCGTGGCATGCCTTGAGCACGTAGCGCCCTTGCGGCGCGTCCACGCGGAAGTTGAGGTCCTGTTGGCTGCCCAGTGCCGCCAGGTCACCGTCGAGACCATAATGCGCCTGCAATACGGCGTGAGCCTGCGTTTCACTGAGTGAAGGGCTGGGCAGGCCGGAACGGCTGATCAGCGTGGTCAGGGCAGGGGAGGCGGACGGGTGCTGTGGGCTGGACATGAGGCTCTACCGTTGCTACTGGGAGTTGACGGTGGAGAATTTATGCCTGTTCTGGCTGATGATGAAAGACGATTGTTGTCAGAAAATCTGATGAATGGCTGAACTATGGGGACTGGCACACCCCGAACATCTGCGCGGCGTGCAGCTGCTTGACCCGGTTCAGCATGCGCCAGTGCCTGAGCATCGGGCCGATGGGGGACGGTGAGATAGTCACGAGGAAGCCTCCAATGCTGTACGGTCCTGCAGCGGTCAGCGTATGGGCAGTTGCAGCAACCGCCCATACTTTGATCTTTAGCGCATCATGCCCGGTTCGGCATCATCCACCTCAAGAAACGCCGCCTCCAGCAACTGCCGCGTATACGGATGCTGCGGCGCATGGAAGATCGCCTGCGCATCCCCTTGCTCCACCACATGCCCATGCTTGATCACCATCAACTGGTGACTCAGCGCCTTCACCACCGCCAGGTCATGGCTGATGAACAGGTAGGTCAGGTTGTACTTCTGCTGCAAATTACGCAGCAACTCCACCACCTGCCGCTGCACGGTGCGGTCCAGCGCGGAGGTGGGCTCATCCAGCAGGATCAACGCAGGCTTCAACACCAGCGCCCGTGCAATCGCAATACGCTGGCGCTGCCCGCCCGAGAACTCATGCGGATAGCGATGCCGTGTACGCGGGTCCAGCCCCACTTCCTCCAGCGCTGCAATGATCGCCGCTTCTTGCTCCTGCGCCGTACCAATGCCGTGAATGCGCAACCCTTCGCCCACAATGTCCGCCACGCACATGCGCGGGCTCAGGCTGCCGAACGGGTCCTGAAACACCACCTGCATTTCCCGTCGCAGCGGCCGCACGGCCTTCTGGTTCAGCCCTTGCAAATTCTGCCCATGGAAGTGAATGCCACCCTGGCTGGAAATCAACCGCAGGATCGCCAAGCCGAGCGTCGACTTGCCCGACCCGGATTCGCCGACAATGCCTAGCGTCTGTCCTTGAGGCAGGCTGAAGTTGACGCCGTCCACCGCCTTCACATGGTCAACGGTGCGCCGCAGTAGCCCCTTCTTGATCGGGAACCACACCTTCAGGTCATCCACCTCAAGCAACGGCGCGCCCACCGGGTTGTCCGCCGGCAGCCCGCTGGGCTCGGCGTTGATCAGCATCTGCGTGTAATGGTGCTGCGGGGAACTGAACAGCGTGGCGCATTCGGCTTGTTCGACAATCTGCCCGCGCTGCATCACGCACACGCGGTGGGCGATGCGGCGCACCAGGTTCAGGTCGTGGCTGATCAGCAGCAGTGCCATGCCCAGGCGCGCCTGCAGTTCCTTGAGCAGGTCGAGGATCTTCAGCTGCACGGTCACGTCCAGCGCCGTGGTCGGTTCGTCGGCAATCAGCAACTCCGGCTCGTTGGCCAGCGCCATGGCAATCATCACCCGCTGGCGTTGTCCGCCCGACAACTCGTGGGGCAGGGCCTTCAAACGCTTTTGCGGTTCGGGTATGCCGACCAGGTCCAGCAGCTCCAACGTGCGTGCCGTCGCTTCCTTGCCGGTCAGGCCCTTGTGCAGCAACAGGATTTCGTTGATCTGCTTTTCGATGCAGTGCAGCGGGTTGAGCGAGGTCATCGGCTCCTGGAAGATCATCGCAATGCGGTTGCCGCGAATGCGTTGCAGGGTCTTCTCGTTCTGCTGCAGCAGGTCTTTGCCTTCGTAGCGGATGCTGCCGCTGGGGTGGCGGGCCAGGGGGTAGGGCAGCAGGCGCAGGATCGAGTGCGCGGTGACGGACTTGCCCGAGCCACTTTCGCCCACCAGTGCCAAGGTCTCGCCCTTGCGGATGTCGAAGCTGATGCCGTCGACCACGCGGTTGACCTGGTCCCCGGTCACAAACTCAACGGCCAGGTCGCGCACTTCGATCAGGTTCTGTTCACTCATGTCACTTCCTCGGGTCGAAGGCATCGCGGGCGGATTCGCCGATGAACACCAGCAGGCTCAGCATCAGCGCCAGCACGGCAAAGGCGCTGATGCCCAGCCACGGCGCCTGCAGGTTGGACTTGCCCTGGGCCACCAGTTCGCCCAGCGATGGTGAACCGGCAGGCAGGCCGAAGCCGAGGAAGTCCAGGGCGGTGAGGGTGCCGATGGCCCCGGTGAGGATGAACGGCATGAAGGTCATGGTCGAGATCATGGCGTTGGGCAGGATGTGCCGGTACATGATCGCGCCGTTGCGCATGCCTAACGCGCGGGCGGCGCGCACGTATTCCAGGTTGCGCCCGCGCAGGAACTCGGCGCGTACCACGTCCACCAGGCTCATCCACGAGAACAGCAGCATGATGCCCAACAACCACCAGAAGTTGGGCTGCACGAAGCTCGCCAGGATGATCAGCAGGTACAGCACAGGCAGGCCGGACCAGATCTCCAGAAAACGTTGCCCGGCCAGGTCGACCCAGCCGCCATAAAAGCCCTGCAAAGCGCCGGCAATGACGCCGACGATGGAGCTGGCCACGGTCAAGGTGAGGGCAAACAGCACCGAAATGCGGAAGCCGTAGATCACCCGCGCCAGTACGTCGCGGCCCTGGTCGTCGGTGCCCAGCCAGTTGTCCGCCGAGGGCGGCGCAGGGGCGGGCACGCGCAGGTCGTAGTTGATGCTCTGGTAGCTGAACGGGATAGGCGCCCACAGCACGAAGCTGTCTTTCTTTTCCAGCAGTTCGCGGATGTACGGGCTCTTGTAGTTGGCTTCCAGCGGGAACTCGCCGCCGAACGTGGTTTCCGGGTAGCGCTTGAACGCCGGGAAGTACCACTCGCCGTCGTAGCGCACGGCAATTGGCTTGTCGTTGGCGATCAGCTCGGCGCCCAGGCTCAGGCCGAACAGGATCAGGAACAGCCACAGCGACCACCAGCCACGGCGGTTGGCCTTGAAGCGCTCGAAGCGCCGACGGTTGAGGGGGGACAAGGCCATGTCATTGCTCCCGGCTGGCGAAGTCGATGCGTGGATCGACCAGGGTGTAGGTCAGGTCGCCGATCAGTTTCACCACCAGCCCCAGCAGGGTGAAGATGAACAGGGTGCCGAAGACCACCGGGTAGTCGCGGTTGATGGCCGCCTCGAAACTCATAAGCCCCAGGCCGTCGAGGCTGAAGATCACCTCGATCAGCAACGAGCCGGTAAAGAAGATGCCGATGAACGCCGAAGGGAAGCCGGCGATCACCAACAGCATGGCATTGCGGAACACGTGGCCATACAGCACCCGTGGCCGGCTCAGGCCTTTGGCCTTGGCGGTGACCACGTATTGTTTGTTGATCTCGTCGAGGAAGCTGTTCTTGGTCAGCAGGGTCATGGTGGCGAAGTTGCCGATGACCAGCGCGGTAATCGGCAGCACCAGGTGCCAGAAGTAGTCCAGCACTTTACCTGTGGTGCTCAGCTCGTCGAAATTGTTGGAAGTGAGGCCGCGCAGCGGGAACCAGTCGAAATAGCTGCCGCCGGCGAACAGCACGATCAGCAGGATGGCGAACAGGAACGCCGGGATGGCGTAGCCGACGATGATTGCCGAGCTGGTCCACACGTCGAAGTGGCTGCCGTGGCGCACCGCCTTGGCGATCCCCAGCGGGATCGAGATCAGGTACATGATCAGCGTGCTCCACAGCCCCAGCGAGATCGACACGGGCATTTTCTCGATAATCAGGTCGACGACCTTGGCATCACGGAAGAAGCTGTCGCCGAAGTCCAGCTGGGCGTAGTTCTTGATCATGATCCACAGGCGCTCGGGCGGCGACTTGTCGAAGCCGTACATGCGCTCGATTTCGGCGATCAGCGCCGGGTCCAGGCCTTGGGCGCCACGGTAGTTGGAGCCGGCCACGGAGACCTCGGCGCCGCCACCGGCAATGCGGCTGGTGGCGCCTTCGAAACCTTCGAGCTTGGCGATCATCTGCTCGACCGGGCCACCGGGGGCGGCCTGGACGATGATGAAGTTGATGATCAGGATGCCGAACAGGGTCGGGATGATCAGCAGCAGGCGGCGCAGGATATAGGCCAGCATCTTAGTTGGCCTCGTCCGCAGGGGCTTCGCTGACCGCCGGGGTTACCCCGGGCTTGATCCACCAGGTGTCGATGCCGATGTCGTACTTGGGCGAAACATCCGGGTGGCCGATGTGGTTCCAGTAGGCCACGCGCCAGGTCTTGATGTGCCAGTTGGGGATCACGTAGTAGCCCCACAGCAGCACCCGGTCGAGGGCGCGGCAGTGGTCGACCAGGCTCTGGCGCGAGTCGGCGTTGATCAGCGCTTCCACCAGTTGGTCGATAGCCGGGTCGCGCAGGCCGATGAAGTTGCGGCTGCCGGGGTTGTCGGCGGCGGCGCTGGACCAGAACTCGCGCTGCTCGTTGCCCGGCGAGTTGGACTGCGGGTAGCCGCCAACGATCATGTCGTAGTCACGCGAGCGCAGGCGCGTGATGTACTGGGAAACGTCGACCCGGCGGATGTTCAGGTCGATGCCGAGGTCGGCAAGGTTACGCTTGAACGGCAGCAGGATGCGTTCGAACTCGGTTTGTGCCAGCAGGAACTCGATGCTGACCGGTTTACCCTGAGCGTCGACCATCTTGTCGTCGACAATCTTCCAGCCGGCTTCCTGCAACAGCTTGTAGGCCTGGCGCTGTTGCTCGCGGATCATGCCGCTGCCATCGCTGACCGGGTTCTTGAAGGCCTCGGTGAAGACCTGTTCGGGGACTTTGCCACGCAGCGGTTCGAGGATTTTCAGCTCGCTGGCGCTGGGCAGGCCGTGGGCGGCCATTTCCGAGTTGTCGAAGTAGCTGCCGGTGCGGGTGTAGGCGCCGTTGAACAGCTGTTTGTTGGTCCACTCGTAGTCCAGCAGCAGGCTCAGGGCCTGGCGCACGCGTATATCCTGGAACACCGGGCGGCGGATGTTGAAAATGAAACCTTGCATGCCGGTGGGGTTGCCGTTGGGCAGCTCTTCCTTGATCAGGCGGCCGTCGCGCACGGCGGGTACGTTGTAGGCGGTGGCCCAGTTTTTTGCACTGACCTCCAGCGCGTAGTCGAACGCGCCGGCCTTGAGTGCTTCCAGCGCGACGGTGGTGTCGCGGTAGGAGTCGAAGGTCATGGCATCGAAGTTATAGAACCCGCGGTTGATCGGCAGGTCCTTGCCCCAGTAATCCTTGACCCGCTCGTAGCGCACCGAGCGCCCGGCCTTCACCTCGGCGACCTTGTACGGGCCGCTGCCCAGCGGGATTTCCAGGTTGCCGCGGTTGAAGTCGCGGTTTTCGTACCAATGCTTGGGCAGCACTGGCAGCTGGCCGAGAATCAGCGGCAGCTCGCGGTTACCCTTGTGCTTGAACGTGAACAGCACCTTGAGCGGGTCTTCGGCGACCACCTCGGCGACGTCGGCATAGTACTGGCGGTACAGCGGCGCACCGTCCTTGATCAACGCGTTGAAGGTGAATACCACGTCTTCGGCACGCATCGGGTGGCCGTCGTGGAAGCGAGCCTCCGGGCGCAAGTAGAAGCGCACCCAGCTGTTGTCAGGTGCCTTCTCGATCCTGGCGGCCACAAGGCCGTACTCGGTGAACGGCTCGTCCTGGCTCTGGCGCATCAGGGTGTCGTAGATGATGCTGATGTTCTCGGCCGATACGCCTTTGTTGATGAACGGGTTGAGGCTGTCGAAGCCGCCGAAGCTGGACTGGCGGAAGGTACCGCCCTTGGGCGCATCCGGGTTGACGTAGTCGAAGTGCTTGAAGTCGGCGGGGTACTTGGGCGGCTCGTCGTACAGGGTGAGTGCGTGTTGCGGTGCGGCCAGGGCGGGAAGGCTCAGGCAGGCGAGCAACAGGCTGCCTGCCAGCCGGCGCAGTGGGTGCGTTGGCGTCATTGGGCTTTCTCCGAAGTCTTGATCCACCAGCTGTTCAGCCCCAGGGTGTAGGGCGGGGTGGTGACGAAGGCGAACCGGTTGCGGTAGGCCAGGCGATGATTGTCGAGGTACCAGTTGGGGATCATGTAGTACTGCCATGAAAGCACGCGGTCCAGGGCGCGGGCGGCGGCGATCTGGTCGTCGCGGGTACGCGCAGCCAGCAGGGTGTCGAGCAGGTGGTCGACCACCGGGTCCCTGACCCCAGCATAGTTCTTGCTGCCCTTGGTGGCGGCCTGGCTGGAATGGAAGTACAACCACTGTTCGAGGCCGGGGCTTAGGGTCTGGTTCAGGGTCATCAGAATCATGTCGAAATCGAACTGGTCCAGGCGTTGTTTGTACTGGGCGCGGTCCACGGTGCGCAAGCGCGCATCGATGCCGATGCTGGACAGATTTTCGACATAAGGTTGCAGGATGCGTTCAAGGTTGGGGTTTACCAGCAGCAGTTCCATACGCAGCTGCTGGCCCTTGCTGTCGACCAGGCGCTGGCCATTGAGCTTCCAGCCGGCCTCGGCAAGCAGGCCCAGGGCCTGGCGCAGGGTCTGGCGGCTGATGCCGCGGCCATCGGTCTGGCTGACCTTGTAGGGTTCGCTGAACAGCTTTGCCGGCAACTGGTCGCGGAACGGCGCCAGCAGCAGCCATTCCTTGCCGGTGGGCAGGCCGCTGGCGGCGAACTCGCTGTTGGGGTAATAGCTGGTCGAGCGGCGGTAGGCGCTGCTGAACAGGGCGCGGTTGGTCCACTCGAAGTCGAGCATCAGCCCCAGCGCCTGGCGTACCCGCGGGTCGCTGAAGGTGGCGCGGCGGCTGTTCATGAACAGGCCCTGGGTTTGCGTGGGGATCTGGTGCGGGATCTGGGCCTTGATGACCTCGCCACGGCGCACGGCCGGGAAGTTGTAGCCGTTGGCCCAGTTCTTGGCCTGGTGCTCGATATAGATGTCGAATTCGCCGGCCTTGAAGGCTTCGAAGGCCACGGTGGCGTCGCGGTAGAACTCGTACTCCACGCGCTTGAAGTTGTACTTGCCACGGTTGACTGCCAGGTCCTTGCCCCAGTAGTTCTTCACCCGTTCGAACACCAGCCGGCGGCCGGGCTGAACTTCAGTGATGCGGTAGGGGCCGCTGCCCAGCGGTGGCTCGAAGGTGGTGGCCTTGAAATCGCGCTTTTGCCAGTAGTGCTTGGGCAGCACCGGCATTTCGCCCAGGCGCAGGATCAGCAGCGGGTTGCCGGCGCGCTTGAACACGAAGCGGATACGCAGTGGGCCGAGGATGTCCACCCGTTGCACTTCCTGCAGGTTGGTGCGGTAGATCGGGTGGCCGTCCTTGAGCAGGGTGCGGTAGGAAAAGGCCACGTCTGCCGAGGTGATCGGCTGGCCGTCATGCCAGCGGGCTTCCGGGCGCAGGTTGAACACCACCCAGCTGCGGTCTTCGCTGTACTCCACCGAGCGGGCGATCAGGCCGTAGCTGGAGGTCGGCTCGTCGCCGGACGGGTCGTACTGGCCGGTGCCGACCATCAGTGGCTCGTTCAGCTCGCTGATGCCGTATTGCTGGAAATTGGGCGTGGTAATCGGGCTCGACCCCTTGAAGGTGTAGGGGTTGAGGGTATCGAACGTACCAAAGGCCATGGCCCGCAAGGTGCCGCCCTTGGGCGCTTGCGGGTTGACCCAGTCGAAATGGGTGAAGGTGGCTGGGTACTTGAGCGTGCCGAACTGCGCGTATCCGTGGCTTTCGCTCACCATCGCGGCTGCGGGAAAGCTCAAGGCCAGGCTGAGTGACAGCAGGAGGGGACGTATCAAGTCGGCATCCGATCCAGAGGCGTTGGGCTTTGATCGGGGTACAGTAACAGCTTGGTAGGGTTGGAAAAAGAGTGCGGTTCAGAGGATTGCAAGGGACTGCAAGGCAGCCCCTTGGCCCTGAATCAATGCGAGAGGTAGACGGTCAGGGTCTGGCCTGGCTTGAGGGCATGGCCGCTGCGCGGGTTCCAGCGCTTGAGGTGCTGCATTTCCACGTTGAAGCGCTTGGCCACCAGGTACAGCGAGTCGCCCTTGCGTACCTTGTATTGCGTGGAGCGCTTCCCGGATGCCGCCACCCGGTTGCCAGCGGCGCTCGGTGCGTTGCCACCGCGCAAGGCCAGTACCTGGCCTGCGCGCAGGTTGTTACCGGAGAGGCGGTTCCAGCGCTTGATGTCCTTGACCGACACGCGGTTGGCCTTGGCGATGGCGACCAGATTGTCACCGCGCTTGACCCGGTAGCTACGCGCTGCAACCGGTGCCTTGGCTTCGGCCACGGCACGGGCGAATACGGCTTTGTTCGGCTGCAGGCTGACCAATTGCTCGGGCTTGAGGTTGGACAGGCTGTCGCTCAGCAGTTGTGCCTTGGCGGTCGGCACCAGCAACTGCTGCGGGCCGTCTACGGTCATGCGCTTCTTGAACGCCGGGTTGAGCTGGATCAGCTCGTCTTCGTCGATGTTGGCAAAGGCTGCCACCCGCGAAAGGTCCAGGCGGTCGTTGATGGCCACCGCCTCGAAGTAGGGTTCGTTGGCGATCGGGTTCAGGTTCACGCCGTAGGCTTCAGGGGTGAGCACCACCTGCGACAGGGCCAGCAGCTTGGGCACGTAGTCGCGGGTTTCCTGTGGCAGGGGCAGGTTCCAGTAGTCGGTTGGCAGGCCGAGCCGTTCGTTGCGTTCGATGGCGCGGCTGACGGTGCCTTCACCGGCGTTGTAGGCGGCCAGGGCCAGCAGCCAGTCACCGTTGAACATGTCGTGCAGGCGGGACAGGTAGTCCAGCGCTGCGTTGGTCGAAGCGGTGACGTCGCGACGACCGTCGTAGAAGTTGGTCTGGCGCAGGTTGAAGTGGCGGCCGGTTGACGGGATGAACTGCCACATCCCCGCCGCGTGGGCACGCGAGTAGGCCATCGGGTTGTAGGCGCTTTCGATGGCCGGCAGCAGGGCCAGTTCCAGCGGCATGTCGCGCTCTTCAAGGCGTTCGACAATGTAATGCAGGTAGAGGCTGCCACGCTCGCCGGCGCTTTCGATGAAGCTCGGGTTACTGGCGAACCACAGGCGCTGCTGCTCGATACGCGGGTTGACGTCGATGCCATCCTGCAGGGCGAAGCCCTGGCGCATGCGCTCCCAGACATCCTGCGGTGCCTGTTCGGCCGGCTTGACCAGCAGCGGTGAAGGTTTGTGCTTGATCCGCGCCTGGTAGTTGTGCGCGCGAACGCTTTCGGATTCGTCGAGCTGACGGGTGCTCTGGCAGCCCACCAAGGTGGCGGCCAGGGCCAGCGCACTGATTTGGGCCAGGCGCGTCAGGGCAACGGAATGAGAGGTTCTGCGGCTACGGGAAGACATCGGCTGACACAGGTATCCGGGCGAAAAATTTCGGCGATTCTAGAAACCGCTCCGGGCCTGGTCAACCTTTGACCATCACTTGCGATATATCTTGCGGTTATCAGAAGGTGTCCTTCCAAGACCTCAAGGCAGCAAAAACAGTGACCTGCGAGTCGTTTGGATGTCCCTTCCATTCGTCTGCTTTTTGTTTAACTAATGTTTCAGAGGTACGCAGGAAGGGGTTGGTCAGGCGTTCCAGGCCAATGGTTGATGGCAAGGTGATGCGATTGTCGGCGCGCAAACGGGTAACGTCCTCGAACCGCTTCAGAACGTGCGGGTTGGTGGGTTCCACCGCTCTGGCAAAACGCAGGTTGCTGAGGGTGTATTCGTGGGCGCAGTACACTTCTGTTTGCGCCGGCAGCGCCGCTAGGCGGGCGAGGGCGGGTTGCATCTGTTCGGGTGTACCCTCGAACATGCGACCGCATCCGGCGGCGAACAGGGTGTCGCCGCTGAACAGCACGGGCGTTGCCGGCTGGTCGCTGAAGAACGCGATATGCCCCAGGGTGTGGCCGGGTACGGCCAGCACCTGGAAGGCCACGCCCAGCACAGTGACCTGATCGCCTTCGTCCAGCGCCAGGTCGCGGCAGGGAATACGTTCGTGGGCCGGGCCGCAGACACGCGCATCGGTCAGTTGCTTGAGCCGTTCTACGCCGCCGACATGGTCGTTGTGGTGGTGGGTAATCAGGATATCGCTGAGCACCCACTCGGGATTGGCCGCCAGCCAGCGTTCCACCGGACCGGCGTCACCTGGGTCGACCACCGCGCAGCGGCGTTTGGCAGTATCCTGTAACAACCAGATGTAGTTGTCGGAGAAAGCGGGGAGAGCATCGATCTGTATCATGGTGCGGATCCGATTCGCCTAGCGTGGCACATGAGGGCATCTTAGCCGCGATGGCGCGGTGCGAGAACCTTCGAGGGAGAGCGCAATGACCGACCAAGCCTTTGCCCAGGCCGACCCGGACTGGGTCAAGCTGATCAGCCTGGCCCGTGAGTGGTTCAACGGCCCACTCGGCCAGCTGATGCTCAAAGAGGAGGAAAAACTGCTGGAAGAAGAGCTGGGGCGCTTCTTCGGCGGGTACCTTGTGCATTACGGGCCTTGTGCCGAGCCGCCACCGAGCGCGCCCCAGGTGCAGCGCAACGTGCGCCTCGGCGCGCCGCTACCGGGCGTGGAGATTGTGTGCGAGGAACAGGCCTGGCCGCTGAGCGAGCATGCTGCCGACGTGGTGGTGCTGCAACATGGCCTGGACTTCTGCCTGTCGCCCCATGGCCTGCTGCGCGAGGCCGCCAGCGCCGTGCGCCCGGGCGGGCATCTGCTGATTGTCGGGATCAACCCCTGGAGCAGCTGGGGCATGCGCCATTTCTTCAGCCATGGGGCGTTGCGCAAGGCCCGGTGCATCTCGCCGTCTCGGGTGGGGGACTGGCTCAACCTGCTGGGCTTCGCGCTGGAGAAACGCCGCTTCGGGTGCTATCGTCCGCCGCTTGCCTCACCGGCCTGGCAGCAACGCCTGGAGGGCTGGGAACGGCTGGCAGGTGGCTGGCAAAGCTCGGGTGGTGGCGTGTACCTGCTGGTGGCGCGCAAGATGGTGGTCGGCCTGCGGCCGCTGCGGCCGGAGCGCCGCGAACCAATGGGCAAGTTGCTGCCGCTGCCGCTGGCCAAGGTCAACCGCACGGCGGTGAACCCTGATACTGAAAAGCACTGAACATGAGTGGTACATGAGCGAAAGCGTCGAGATGTTTACCGATGGTGCCTGCAAGGGCAACCCTGGCCCGGGTGGCTGGGGTGTCCTGATGATCTACAAGGGCGTCGAGAAGGAACTGTGGGGCGGCGAACGCGAAACCACCAACAACCGCATGGAGCTGATGGCCGCGATCCAGGGGTTGATGGCGCTGAAGCGTGAATGCGAAGTGGTGTTGACTACCGACTCGCAGTACGTGATGAAGGGCATCAACGAGTGGATGGTCAACTGGAAGAAGCGCGGCTGGAAGACAGCGGCCAAGGAGCCGGTCAAGAATGCCGACCTGTGGCAGCAACTGGATGAACAGGTCAACCGCCACAAAGTGACCTGGAAGTGGGTGCGCGGCCACATCGGCCACCCCGGCAACGAACGCGCCGACCAGCTGGCCAACCGGGGCGTGGACGAAGTACGCGCCCAGCGTTGAGCTGGGGTACAATTGCCGCCTTTGTAACTGATGCAAGTTGGAGCGCCCCGCGTGGAGCAGCAGCAAGATAAGCGGTTCGTCATTCTCGATACCGAAACCACGGGTATGCCGGTCAGCGAAGGCCACCGGATCATCGAGATCGGCTGTGTCGAAGTCATCGGCCGGCGCCTGACCGGGCGGCACTTCCACGTTTACCTGCAGCCGGACCGCGAGAGTGACGAGGGCGCGATCAACGTCCACGGCATCACCGATGCCTTCCTGGTCGGCAAGCCGCGCTTTGGTGATGTGGCCGAAGAGTTCTTCGATTTCATTCAGGGCGCCACGCTGGTTATCCATAACGCGGCGTTCGACGTTGGCTTCATCAACAACGAATTTGCCCTGCTCGGTCAGCACGACCGTGCGGACGTTTCGCAGTATTGCACCATCCTCGATACCCTGCTGTTGGCACGTTCGCGTCACCCGGGGCAGCGCAACAGCCTTGATGCGTTGTGCAAACGCTACGACATCGACAACTCGGGCCGTGAACTGCACGGCGCACTGCTCGACTCGGAACTGCTGGCAGATGTCTATCTGGCGATGACCGGTGGCCAGACCAGCCTTTCGCTGGCTGGGCATGGGGCAGATGCCGAGGGTGATGGGCAGGGCAGTGGTGGCAGCGAGATCCGCCGGATTACCGGGCGTGCGCCTGGGCGGGTGATCATGGCCAGTGCCGAGGAGCTTGAGGCGCATGCCGAGCGCCTGGCGGCCATTGCCAAGTCGGCGGGTGGGCCTTCCATGTGGCAGGTTCTTACCGAGACACCTGCTGGCTGATTTTCTGCGCTTGTCGCGGGTTTTGTGGTGCCAGTGAGATCGAGCGCCGCCCGCGCGGCGCTCGATTTACGCGCCACCTCAACACTCAAGACAGGCACGTCAACTACCCTGAAATGGACGCCCTGTCCTTCGGAGGTAGCCACCTGATGTACAAGGACCTCAAGTTCCCCATCCTCATCGTCCACCGCGCCATCAAGGCTGACAGTGTTGCCGGCGAGCGCGTGAGGGGCATTGCCGAGGAGCTGCGCCAGGACGGCTTCGCCATCCTCGCCGCCGCCGACCACGCCGAAGCGCGGCTGGTCGCCGCCACCCACCACGGCCTGGCCTGTATGCTGATTGCCGCAGAAGGCGCCGGCGAAAATACCCACCTGTTGCAGAACATGGCCGAGCTGATCCGCCTGGCTCGCCTGCGTGCACCCAACCTGCCGATCTTCGCCCTGGGTGAGCAGGTCACCCTGGAAAACGCCCCTGCCGAAGCCATGAGCGAGCTCAACCAGCTGCGCGGCATCCTGTACCTGTTCGAAGACACCGTACCGTTTCTTGCCCGCCAGGTGGCGCGTGCCGCACACAGCTACCTCGATGGCCTGTTGCCGCCTTTCTTCAAGGCGTTGGTGCAGCACACCGCGCAGTCCAACTATTCCTGGCACACCCCGGGCCATGGTGGTGGCGTGGCCTACCATAAAAGCCCGGTAGGCCAGGCCTTTCACCAGTTTTTCGGGGAAAACACGCTGCGCTCCGATCTGTCGGTTTCGGTGCCGGAGCTGGGGTCGCTGCTCGACCACACCGGCCCCTTGGCTGAAGCCGAGGCCAGGGCCGCCCGCAACTTCGGCGCCGACCATACCTTCTTTGTCATCAATGGCACCTCTACGGCCAACAAGATCGTCTGGCACGCCATGGTAGGCCGTGACGACCTGGTGCTGGTGGACCGCAACTGCCACAAGTCGGTGGTCCACGCGATCATCATGACCGGCGCCATTCCGTTGTACCTGTGCCCGGAGCGTAACGAACTGGGCATCATCGGCCCGATCCCGCTCAGCGAGTTCAGCCCTGAGGCAATTCAGGCGAAGATCCAGGCCAACCCGCTCGCCCGTGGTCGGGCGCCGCGCATCAAGCTGGCGGTGGTGACCAACTCCACCTATGACGGCTTGTGTTACCACGCAGGGCTGATCAAGCAGACCTTGGGCAGCAGTGTCGAGGTGCTGCACTTCGACGAGGCCTGGTTTGCCTATGCGGCGTTTCATGAATTCTTCACCGGGCGTTATGCCATGGGCACTGCCTGCGCGGATGATAGCCCGCTGGTGTTCAGTACCCATTCCACCCACAAGCTGCTGGCGGCGTTCAGTCAGGCTTCCATGATTCATGTGCAAGACGGGGCCAGGCGCCAACTGGACCGCGACCGCTTCAACGAAGCGTTCATGATGCACATTTCGACCTCGCCGCAGTACAGCATCCTCGCTTCGCTGGACGTGGCCTCGACCATGATGGAGGGGCCGGCCGGGCGCTCGCTGCTGCAAGAAATGTTCGACGAGGCACTGAGCTTTCGCCGGGCCCTGGCCAATCTGCGCGAACACATTGCTGCGGACGATTGGTGGTTCAGTATCTGGCAGCCGCCGAGCGCTGAAGGTATTCACCATCTGCAAGCGCAGGACTGGTTGTTGCAACCAGGCGCAGAGTGGCATGGCTTTGGCGAGGTGGTGGAGGAGTACGTGCTGCTCGACCCGCTGAAGGTAACCCTGGTGATGCCGGGCCTTAGTGCGGGTGGTGTACTGGACGAGCACGGTATCCCGGCGGTGGTGGTCAGCAAGTTTCTCTGGGAGCGGGGGCTGGTGGTGGAGAAAACCGGCCTGTACAGCTTTCTGGTGCTGTTCTCCATGGGCATCACCAAGGGCAAGTGGAGCACGTTGCTGACCGAGTTGCTGGAGTTCAAGCGCCACTACGATGGCAATACTGCCCTGAGCAGCTGCTTGCCGAGCGTGGTGGCCGCCGATGCCTCACGCTACCGGGGGATGGGCCTGCGCGACCTGTGCGAACAGTTGCATGGCTGCTACCGCAGCAACGCCACGGCCAAGCAACTGAAACGGCTGTTCACGCGCTTGCCGGAGGTGGCCGTGAGCCCGGCCCAGGCCTATGACCAGATGGTGCGTGGCGAGGTGGAGGCGGTGCCGATCGAGGCACTGCTGGGGCGTGTGGCGGCAGTGATGCTGGTGCCGTACCCGCCCGGCATTCCGTTGATCATGCCGGGGGAGCGGTTCACCGAGGCGACCCGCTCGATACTCGATTACCTGGCCTTTGCCCGGGCGTTCAACCAAGGGTTTCCCGGTTTTATCGCCGACGTGCATGGCCTGCAGAACGAGAGTGGTGGCTACACTGTGGACTGCATCAAGGAATGCGAATGATCTCGACGCCGGAGCGTGCCAGTTCGAAACGGTTTTCACCCAGGTGGTTGACCTTGTCGCCGATGGCCAGGCGGTAAGTGGTGATGGGGGCGCCCAGCGTGCTGCCGTCCAGTTGCAGGGTGGACTCCTGGAACTCGTGCACGGGGTAGATACGGCCTTCGGCGTCACGGGCGTGGAATTGGCCGACCATTACTGCTGCCATTTGGGTGGAAACCTCTGAATTGCGTAGAAAATGTCTGAAGGCATAGACCGTACAACAGCCTCGGAAGTTTTCTCCATGAGGAAAAAAAACCAAAGTACCGAGGAACGGTCATCTATAACTAGAACTTCCCTTTACCCAGCACAGGATGGAAATTGCCATGAGCCAGGTGTATTCGGTAGCGGTTGTCGTCGGCAGCTTGCGCAAGGAGTCCTACAACCGCAAGGTCGCCCGCGCACTTTCGGAGCTGGCGCCGTCCAGCCTAGCCCTGAAAATTATCGAGATTGGTGATTTGCCGTTGTACAACGAGGACGTCGAGGCCGAAGCGGTGCCCAAGGCGTGGGAGCGTTTTCGAAAAGAGATCCGCGACAGTGATGCCGTGCTGTTTGTCACGCCGGAATACAACCGCTCGGTGCCGGGTTGCCTGAAAAATGCCATCGATGTGGGCTCGCGGCCCTACGGGCAAAGTGCCTGGAGCGGCAAGCCGACGGCGGTGGTGAGTGTGTCGCCGGGGGCCATTGGCGGCTTTGGTGCCAACCATGCTGTGCGCCAGTCACTGGTGTTTCTCGACATGCCTTGCATGCAGATGCCCGAGGCCTATATTGGCGGCGCGGCGAGCCTGTTCGAGGACTCGGGCAAGCTCAACGACAATACCCGGCCGTTCTTGCAGGCGTTTGTCGACAAGTTTGCTTCGTGGGTGAAGTTGAACAGGGCGGTTTGATACCTGCTCATTCGGGGGTGGTTTCATTGGGGCCGCACAGCGGCCCCTACTGTTTAGCGGAAACTGTAGGAAACCCCGGCGTATACACCGAACCCTTCACCCGGCGTAGAGCGGGCATTGTCCTTGCCGGCATCGTTGTAGGTCGGCGTCACCGTGGCGGCATAGCGTTTGTTGGTGAGGTTGCGCAGGTCCAGCCAGGTCTGCCAGTCCTGCTTGGGTGAATCCCAGCCAAGGCGCGCGCCGAGCAAGGCATATTCATCGGCGTGGTAGCTGTTGGCGTAGTCCACCTGCACCTTGGACGCCATCTGGGTATTCACCCCTGCATAGAACCCGCTCGGCCAGTCATAGCGCAATTCGGCCTGGTAGTAGTGCATGGGGATGCCCGGCAGGCGGTTGTCACCGAACGTGTCGTCATCGCGGTAGTGGAAGTCACTGAAGGTGTAGGCCTGGCGCAGGCTGAGCCTGCCGGTGCCGCTGCGTTCCCACAGGGTGCTGTCCAGGCCCGCCTCCACGCCTTGGTGCACGGTGGCGCTGGCATTGAACTCCTTGGCAGGGGCGCCTTGCACGATTTCCACCGCCAACAATTCATGGCGAACCTGTGAGTAGTACCATGCCAAATCCCAATGCCCGAATGCCGATTCGCCGCGTGTGCCCAATTCCAGTGTGGTGGCCGTCTGGTTTTGCATTTCGATCGGTTGGTTGGCTGTGGGTGCACTCCAGATCAGGGCCCAGGGATGCGGCGGTTCTACCGAGCGGCTGAGGTTGCCGTACACCTGCAGGTCTGGACGGATGTCGTAGCGCAACCCCAGGCGTGGCGCGTAGTCCCAGTCATGCATGCTCACCTTGCCGCCTTCGGCAGGGTAGGTCACGTCACTCTCGCGGCGGGTGTAGATCAGTGCCAGGCCGGTGGTCAGCCACAGGTTGGGGATCAGTTCCAGGTCGTTGCCGGCATGCACCACGGTGTCCGAGCCCTGATAGGTGAAGTCGCGGGTACGTGGACCGAACACATCACCACTGCGCGCGAACTGTGACGCGCCACTGTTGGGCAGGTGCTTGGTAGTACGCCAGCCGACAGTGGTCTTGCTCTCGTGGCCGAACAGAGTGTCGCGGCGTGAGTAGTTCAGCGTACCGCTCACATCGGTGTAGGCCACCTTCAGGCGCATCGGGCCTTCACGCAGGTCCATCGGGTAGTCGTGGTAGACCAGCCCGGCTTCCAGGCGCGCATCGTCGTCGAGGTAGAAGGTGGTCTTGTTGCCGACCCAGGTGCTGCCCGGTTGCGGACGGCTGTCGTCGCGGGCCAGGTAGGCTGGGTTGGCCGCGCGTGGGTGGTGCTTGACCTGATCCTTGGTCAGGCGCCCGGCCAGTTCGTTTTCGGTTTCCCGGTAGCGCAGGTAAAAGCGGGTTTCCAGGTTGGGGTTGAAACGGTAGCCGACGTTGGCGGCAATGCCTTTGGCGCTGCCGCTGCTGTGTGCCTGGTAGCCGTCATACTCGGAATCGGTCAGGGCCACGTAGTAGTCGAGGTTGCCCAGCACCTGGCCGGAGCTGATATGCCGGTGCTGATAGCCACGGCTGCCGACCTCATAGCGCACTTGCAACGGCGCGGCGTCGTAGCCGGTGTGGGTGATGTAGTTGATGGCGCCGCCGAGCGCCAAGGCGCCTTGGTCGAAGCCATTGGCGCCGCTCAGCACTTCGGCGCGGCTGAGCCACAGCGGTTCGAACAACTCATAGGGCGTGCCGCCCGGGCCCGTCAGTGGCAGGCCGTCGAACATCGTGTAAACCCCCGAACCGTGGGCCCCAGGTGCGCGGTTGATGCCCGAACCGCGGATCGACAGCTTGATGCCGTCGTTGCCCGCAGATTGGGCGAACACCCCAGGCTGGTAGGCGAGCACGTCCTGGTTGCTGGCCACCCGGCCTTGCCGCACGCGCTGCATGTCCACCAGGTTGCTGGCGCCGGGTACTTCGCGCAGGCGTTCGCTGGCTGCCGTCAGTTCGTTCTGCTCCTCATCGGTGATCAGCACCTGGCCCAGCTCGACCGAGGATGCCCCCAAGGCGGGCTGGGCGGCAGTCAAGGCAGCCAGCAGGCCGAGGCAGGACGAGAGGGGTAAATCGGAACGCATTGTACGACTCCAGGCGAAAGGCGAATGGACAACGGCGTTGAGACGAGCGAAATGCCGCCTGGAGCACGAAGAAAGTCAGCAAATCTTGCGCAGCCTTCGTCAGACGGTTTTGTACGAAAGTTCTTTACAAGCCGCAGCAGTGGAGCGGCGCGGCATGCGCTTCGTAAGGTGACTGCAGATCGGCAGCGATGCCCCCCTTAATCACCTGTGGAGTACAAGCATGACTGACAACGCACGACACCCGCAGCAACCCCCGGTGGACGCCCCGGTTCGCCTGACGCCACGTGAACGGCAAGTGCTGTTGTGGTGTGCCTATGGCAAGAGCTCGTGGGAGATCGGCCGTATCCTTGAGTGCAAGGAATCGACGGTGAACTTTCATGTGTCCAACATCCTGCGCAAATTCGACGTGCCTACCCGGGTGGCTGCGGTAATCAAGGCCATTCGCTACGGCATGCTGGCCGAGCAGTGAGGGGGTAGGGCATGAGCAACGAACCTGGATTGCCACGCTATGCCGATAGCCATGACCCGTTCTGGCCCCGCGTACACCTGGGCAGGCTACGCGAACGCCTGAACATGCAGCAGCCCGTCAGTGAGGCCGCGCTGGAAGTGGCTGCACGTTGCGCCGCCATTGATGCGGCACGGGAGTTCGCGCGTTGGCGCGCAGTGCTGCGAGAGCGCGGTTACAAGCGCCTTGAAGATGTGACCGGGCACGACCAGGGGCGCGCTTTGCGGGTGTGCTACATCCGTTTTGTCGAAGCTGCGGTCCTGTACAGCCTTGGCTCGGGCGCGTACCTGCCGAAGTCCCGTCGGAGTGCTGCCCGTGCCTGACGAGTCCTTTCTCGACCGCTTTGCCTCGGCGCTGATCGAACTGTTGGGCGTTGATGGCAGTGTGTTGTTCGCTGCTTTGCTAGGGGCTTTGTTGGTGAGTGCTGCGCGTGACCGGTTGATCACCAATGCAACCAGACGCCTGACGCTGGGCAAGAAATTGCTGCTGGTGTTCGTGACCGTGGGGGTGGGGCACCTGTTCGAGCCGCTGATTTCATCGCTGGCACCCTTGCTGACCCGAGGCATGGCGGCATTCGTGGCCGCCGTGGTGGTCATTCCCATCAGCCTCAAGGTCATGGTCTGGCTGGATACGCTCGACCCACGTGAGCTCATACAGCGCTGGCGCCGCCGGGGTTAGCTGCCGGTGGTCTGAGGTAGCTGGCTGCGCAGTTCGCTCAATTGTTGTTCCAGCTGCTGGATACGTTGCTTGTCCTTGATGAGCAACAGGATGGTGTTGCGATCGTCCGCTGAGAGTGCGCGCAGGCGTTCGAGCACGTCGCCCTCCCAGCCGGCTTCACATTCATGCACGGGGCGCTGTGCCGTTTCACCCAGCAGTAGCCAGTCCAGGGAGCATGCATGCTGCCTGGCAATATCCACGCAAAGTGCGTACGGGATGCTGTCGCGCACCTTCCAGCTACTGAGTGTTTGCGGGCTGATGGAAAGTGCACGGGACAGGTCGGCGTCGGACTGGGAGCAGGTAAGAAGCTTGAGGCGCGTGAGCACCTCGGCAAGTACGTTAGTACTCATAACAAATATCCATGACTGGTTTAATGATATTCCATGGGCTTAAACTACTCGTTATGAATACAGCCCTGCGTTTCAAGGAGCATTTCTGCAATGAGAACCATCAAATTGAAGAATACACCCATAGTTGCAGCCAATACTTACACACAGGCCTGCCCGGTCAATGCTAGCAGGTACTTGCCGTGAGTACTTACAAGCTGGTTTGTCCGCATTGCCACAGCCGTATGCGCATACGCACTAGCGAAGGGCGCCATATTTTCCTGCGGATCGCTTATTTGCAATGCACCACCGAGGCGTGTGGCTGGTCAGTGCGGGCCGAATTCGAAATGACCCACGAACTCTCCCCGAGCGGTATGCCCAACCCGGAAGTCTACCTGCCTTCAGCCAATGGTGATTTGCGCAAGGCCGCCCTGCCGGGTACAGGGCAGGGAAGCCCGCTTGGGTGAGGCGCCGTCAGGTACAGGCAATAAAACATGCAGATAAAAAAACACCCCGCCTAGGCGGGGTGTTTTGTTTTGCCGAAACTGCCGGGGCAATCAGCCGATCAGTTGCAAGCCGGCTTGCTGAACCAGTTCCAGCAGTGGCTGCGGGTACACACCCAGCACGAAGGCGAGAATGGCAATGGCCAGCAGCATGACGCCACCGGTGCGCTGCTCCCACTTCAGCGGGGCGTCGTGGCGACGCAGGTTCGGCTCGACCAGGTACAGGGTGACCATGACGCGCAGGTAGTAGTACACGCCGATGGCGCTACCGATCACCAGCGCACCGACCAACCACCACAGGTGCGACTCGACGCCGGTGGCAATGATATAGAACTTGCCGATGAAACCAGCGGTCAGCGGGATACCCGCCAGCGACAGCATCATCACGGTCAGTACTGCGGTCAGGTACGGGCGACGCCAGAACAGGCCGCGGTACTCGTACAGCGCATCGGCGTCACGGCCGCCGTATGGCGAGGACATCAGGGTGATGACACCGAAGGCGCCCAAGCTGGTGATCACGTAGGTGACCAGGTACACACCCATGGCTTCCAGGGCCAGGCCCTTGCTGGCGACGAGGGCAATCACCAGGTAACCGAAGTGGGCGATGGACGAGTAACCCAGCAGGCGCTTGAGGTTGCTCTGGGTCAGCGCCAGCAGGTTACCGATCAGGATCGAAGCGACGGCGATGACTGCCAGTACGGTGCTCAGCACGCCGCTGCTGGCAGCAGGGGAGAGCATGAACAGGCGCACCACCACGGCGAATACCGCCACCTTGCTGGCGGTGGCCAGGAACGCGGCGACCGGCGCCGGGGCGCCTTCGTACACGTCCGGGGTCCACAGGTGGAACGGCACCAGCGACAGCTTGAAGGCCAGGCCAACCAGCATCATGCCTAGGCCCAGTTGGGCCACCAGGCTTGGCATGCTGGTGGTTGCCAGTGCCTTGCCGATCTGGTCGAAGCTCAGGCTACCGGCATCGGCGTACAGCAGGGCCATGCCGAACAGCAGGAAGGCGGAACCGGCAGCCGACAGCACCATGTACTTGATGCCGGCTTCCAGTGACCGCTTGTTGAAGAAGGCATACGCCACCAGGCCGTAGACCGGTACCGACAGCAGCTCCAGGCCGATGAACAGGCCGGCCAGGTGGTTGGCGCTGACCAGCACCAGGCCACCCAGGGCCGACATCAGCAGCAGCAGGTACAGTTCTTCACGGTTGCCCGGGAAGCCCTTGGACCCTTCGCCAAGGTAGGCGTGGGCCAGGGTGACGCAAGCCAGCGTCGCCACCAGGATGATCGCCATGTACAGGCAGGCGAACTTGTCGATGGTGATCAGCGGGGTGACCGCCAGTGGCGCAACCTTCAGCGCCGGCAGGATCGACAGCAGGGCCAGGTTAAGGCCCACGGTGGACAGCAGGAAGGTCTGCGAGTGGTTGCGCTTCCAGGCGATCGCCAGCATCACCACCACCGTGGTGATGGTGGTGATCAGCATCGGCGCCAATGCGATGAAGTGTTGAGTGGTGAATTCCATAGCGCTCTTACCGGGCCGAAGCGAGTTGAGTGAAAGCGGAACCGAGCCACTGCTGCACACCACTCATGGTGGCTGCAGAGGTGTCGAGGAACGGCTGCGGATACACGCCCAGCAGGATCAGCAACACCGCCAGGCCCAGCACCATGACCAGCTCGCGACCGTCCATGCCGGCCAGCACGGTATCGCTCTTGGCCGGGCCGAAGTAGGCGCGGTGGATCATGATCAGCGAGTACACCGAACCGAAGACCAGGCCGGTGGTGGCGATGACGGTGATCCACGGTACATGCACGAAGCTGCCGATCAGGATCAGGAACTCGCCGACGAAGTTGCCGGTACCTGGCAGGCCCAGCGATGCCGCCGCGAAGAACAGGCTGATGGCCGGCAGGTAGGCAATACGATGCCACAGGCCGCCCATCTGGCGCATGTCACGGGTGTGCAGGCGCTCGTACAGTTGGCCGGACAGGATGAACAGTGCGGCGGCCGACAGGCCGTGGGCCAGCATCTGGATCACCGCGCCTTGCAGGGCCTGCTGGCTGCCGGAGTAGATGCCGATCAGCACGAAGCCCATGTGCGAGACGCTGGAGAAGGCGATCAGGCGCTTGATGTCGGTTTGTGCAAAGGCCAGGAAGGCACCGTAGAAGATACCGATCAGGCCCAGGGTCATGGCGATGGGCGCGAACTCTGCCGAGGCGTTCGGGAACAGCGGCAGTGCAAAGCGCAGCAGGCCGTAGGCCGCAGTCTTCAGCAAGATACCGGCCAGGTCCACGGAGCCTGCGGTCGGTGCCTGGGCGTGAGCGTCAGGCAGCCAGGAGTGGAACGGCACCACTGGCAGCTTCACCGCGAAGGCGATGAAGAAGCCCAGCATCAGCACGTACTCGACACCGGCTGGCAACTCGGCCTTGAGCAGGTCGCTGTAGTTGAAGGTGAGCACGCCGGTGGTGTTGTAGTTGACCAGCACCAGGCCCAGGATCGCCACCAGCATGATCAGGCCGCTGGCCTGGGTGAAGATGAAGAACTTGGTCGCCGCGTAGATCCGGGTTTTCTTGCCGTCTGCCGAGCTATGACCCCAGAGCGCGATGAGGAAGTACATCGGCACCAGCATCATTTCCCAGAAGAAGAAGAACAGGAACAGGTCCAGGGCCAGGAACACACCGACCACGCCGCCGAGAATCCACATCAGGTTGAGGTGGAAGAAGCCGACGTGACGCTGGATCTCTTTCCAGGAGCACAGTACCGACAGCACACCGAGCAGGCCGGTGAGCAGGATCATCAGCAGCGACAGGCCGTCGAGGGCCAGGTGGATGCTGATGCCGAAGCGCTGGATCCACTGGACTTTGTATTCCAGGGCCCAGGCAGGCTCGGCGCCCGGAGCGGGGGCGAGGGTGTAGTCGCCGGTGCCCCACAGCCACAGGCCGATGCCGAGCAGCAGGGACATGGTCAGCAGCGCGATCCAGCGCGGCAGGGTGGCGCCGAAGCGCTCACCCAGCCAGCACAGGAAGCCGCCGATGAAGGGGATCAGGATCAGCCAAGGCAAAATCATGACGGGTTGGTTTCCTTTGGCAAAGTCGCAAGATTCATAGTCATACCGCAGCCACTACCACAGCGCCGAGCACCAGCACGGCACCCACGGCGATAGAGGCGGTGTACCAGCGCAGTTGGCCCGTCTCGGTCTTGCTCATGGCGACGTGGCCGCCACGTGCCATCCGAGGAATCAGGCCGATGCTGCGGTCAACCGGGTCCTTGCGCAGGATGTGGCTGATCAGCAGGTACGGTTTGACGAAGAGCTTGTCGTAGATCCAGTCGAAGCCCCAGGCGGCGAACCACCAGGCCGACAGGACGCGGCCGATACCGCTGTTGGCAACTGCGCTGACGAAGGTGCGCTTGCCCAGGAACAGCAGGGCGGACAGCAGGATACCGGCGATGGCGATGGCACCGGAGGTGATCTCCAACGCGTGCTTGGCTTCGCCACCGGCATGGCCGGCGCTTTCAGGCAGCACGCCTGCCAGCGGCGGGTGAATCCAGGCACCGACGGCGGTCGACAGCACGATCAGCACACCCAGCGGCAGCCAGTGGCTGATGCCGTGGCCGGCGTGGGCTTCGGTCTTGGCTTCGCCGTGGAAGGCGATGAAGATCAGGCGGAAGGTGTACAGCGAGGTCATGAACGCACCCACCAGGCCAGCGTACAGCAGGCCGGTGTTACCGCTGGCGAAGGCTTCCCAGAGGATCTCGTCTTTGGAGTAGAAGCCCACGGTCACGATTGGCAGTGCCGCCAGGGCAGCGCCACCGACCACGAAGCTGGCGTAAGCCAGTGGCAGCTTCTTCCACAGGCCGCCCATCTTGAAGATGTTTTGCTCGTGGTGGCAGGCAACGATCACCGCGCCGGAGGCAAGGAACAGCAGGGCCTTGAAGAAGGCGTGGGTCATCAGATGGAAGATCGCCGCGTCCCAGGCACCGACGCCCAGGGCCAGGAACATGTAGCCGATCTGGCTCATGGTCGAGTAGGCGAGGATACGCTTGATGTCGGTCTGTACCAGCGCGGCGAAGCCGGCCAGCACCAGGGTCACACCGCCGACAACGCCTACCAGGTGCAGGATGTCCGGCGCCAGCAGGAACAGGCCGTTGGTACGGGCAATCAGGTAGACGCCTGCGGTCACCATGGTCGCGGCGTGGATCAGTGCCGAAACCGGGGTCGGGCCTGCCATTGCGTCGGCGAGCCAGGTCTGCAGTGGCAGCTGGGCCGATTTACCGACCGCACCACCTAGCAGCATCAGGGTTGCCAATACCATCCAGGTGTCGCCCGCCTGGAACTTCTGCGGTGCCAGCACCAGCAGTTCCTGCACGTTCAGGGTACCCAGCTGGGCGAACAGGATGAACAGGCCGATGGCCATGAACACGTCGCCGATACGGGTGACGATGAAGGCCTTGAGTGCCGCGTTACCGTTGTTGCGGTTGCTGTAGTAGAAACCGATCAACAGGTACGAGCACAGGCCCACGCCTTCCCAGCCGAAGTAGATGAACAGCAGGTTATCGCCCAGGATCAGGAACAGCATGCTGGCGATGAACAGGTTGGTGTACGAGAAGAAGCGCGAGTAGCCGGCTTCGCCACGCATGTACCAAGAGGCGAACAGGTGGATCAGGAAGCCCACGCCAGTGACCACGCCCAGCATGGTGACCGACAGGCCGTCCAGGTACAGGGTGAAGTTCGGCGCAAAGCCGTCCACCGACATCCACTGCCACAGCAGCTGGCTGTACGCGCCGCCTTCAGGCGGGGCGACGTTGAATTGCCAGATGACATAGGCGGCGGTGGCGGCCGAAAGGCCCACCGAGCCGACGCCGATCAGGGCGGACAGGTTCTCCGAGAACCGACCGCGCGAGAACGACAGCAGCAGGAAGCCGACGAGGGGGAAGACGAAAGTCAGGAAGAGAAGGTTCATCCGCGCATCTCACTGGCAGCATCGATGTCGAGAGTGTGGAAGCGGCGATACAGTTGCAGCAGGATGGCCAGGCCAATGCTGGCCTCGGCGGCTGCCAGGCTGATCACCAGAATGAACATCACCTGGCCGTCGGGCTGGACCCAACGGGCACCGGCGACGACGAACGCCAGGGCAGAGGCGTTCATCATGACTTCCAGGCTCATGAGCACGAAGAGGATGTTGCGGCGGACCATCAGGCCAACCAGACCTAAGCAGAACAGGATGCCGGCGACTGCCAGACCGTGCTCGAGAGGGATAGCACCCATGATTTACTCCTTCGCCTCGTTGCGGCCCAGGTGGAAGGCGGTGACGGCTGCAGCCAGCAGCAGCATCGAAGCCAGTTCGACCACCAGCAGGTAAGGGCCGAACAGGCTGATACCCACTGCTTTCGGGCCCACGGTGGTACCGCTGATGCCAGCGCCGCTCGGGGTGACGAACAGCACGTACAGCAGCTCTGCCAGCAGCAGGGCGCCGAGGATCACTGGCCCGACCCAGATGCCGGGCTTGAGCCAGCCCCGTTCCTGGGCGACCGAGGCCGGCCCCAGGTTGAGCATCATCACCACGAACACGAACAGCACCATGATGGCGCCGGCGTAGGCGATCACTTCCAGGGCGCCGGCGAACGGCGCACCCAGGGAGAAGAAGATCATGGCCACGGAAATCAGCGAAATGATCAGGTAAAGCAAGGCGTGCACGGGGTTGGTACCGGTCACCACCCGAAGGGTGGAGACCACGGCGATCCCGGATGCGAAGTAGAAAGCGAATTCCATCTTTCTGTCCTTATGGGAGCAAGCTCTTCACGTTGATCGGCTCGGCTTCGTTCTGCGCAGCGCCTTTCGGCTTGCCAGCGATGGCCATACCCGCAACACGGTAGAAGTTGTAGTCAGGGTTTTTGCCGGGGCCGGAGATCAGCAGATCTTCTTTCTCGTACACCAGGTCCTGACGCTTGAACTCGGCCATTTCGAAATCCGGCGTCAGCTGGATCGCGGTGGTCGGGCACGCTTCTTCACACAGGCCGCAGAAAATGCAACGCGAGAAGTTGATGCGGAAGAATTCCGGGTACCAACGGCCGTCCTCGGTCTCGGCTTTCTGCAGCGAGATGCAGCCAACCGGGCAGGCCACCGCGCAGAGGTTGCACGCTACGCAGCGCTCCTCGCCATCGGGGTCGCGGGTGAGGACGATGCGGCCGCGGTAGCGCGGCGGCAGGTACACGGGTTCTTCGGGGTATTGCAGGGTGTCGCGCTTGCGGAACCCGTGGGAGAACACCATGGCCAGGCTGCGCAGCTGTGTGCCGGTGCCCTTAACGATGTCGCCGATATACTTGAACATGGGTCAAATCCTCACTGGGCCGCGACGGCTGGCGTGTTGTAGAGCACGATCGCAGCGGTCACCAGCAAATTGATCAGGGTCAGCGGCAGGCAGAACTTCCAGCTGAAGTCCATCACCTGGTCATAGCGTGGGCGCGGGATCGAGGCGCGCAGCAGGATGAACAGCATGATGAAGAACGCGGTCTTCAGCGCGAACCACAGGAACGACAGTTGCGGCAGGATGCCGAACGGGCCGTGCCAGCCGCCGAAGAACAGGGTTACCAGCAGCGCCGAGATGAGGATGATGCCGATGTACTCACCGACGAAGAACATGCCCCATTTCATGCCGGCATACTCGATGTGGTAGCCGTCGGCCAGTTCCTGTTCTGCTTCTGGCTGGTCGAACGGGTGACGGTGGGTCACGGCGACGCCAGCGATGAAGAAGGTGCAGAAGCCGAAGAACTGCGGAATGATGAACCACAGGTTCTGGGCCTGGTATTCAACGATGTCGCGCATGTTGAACGAGCCCACCTGCACCACCACGCCCATCAGCGCCAGGCCCAGGAACACTTCGTACGACACGGTCTGTGCCGAAGCACGCAAGCTGCCCAGCAGGGCGTACTTGTTGTTCGACGACCAGCCGGCGAACAGCACCGCGTAGACCGACAGGCCGGCCATGGCGAAGAAGAACAGCAGGCCGATGTTCAGGTCGGCAACGCCCCAGGTCGGGGTGATCGGGATGACCACGAAGGCAATGAGCAGGGCGCTCATGGCCACGACCGGTGCCAGGGTGAAGATGACGCGGTCGACGAAAGGTGGGTTCCAGTCTTCCTTGAAGAACATCTTCAGCATGTCGGCTGCGATCTGGAACATACCGAACGGGCCTACGCGGTTCGGGCCGTAACGGTCCTGCCACCAGCCCAGCAGGCGGCGCTCGACGAAGCTGAGCAGCGCGCCGCAGACCACTACCGCCAGCAGGACCACGATGGCCCGCAGCACGGTGAGGATCACGTCGATTACTTCGGGGGTGAACCAGCTCATTGTGCTGCCTCCTGCAGACCTTCGACGGATGCACCGAAGATGGCAGGCGGAATGCCGGCCAGGCCTTTCGGCAACGCGACCAGGCCTGCGCCCAGCTCTTCATTGATGCGCAGCGGCAGGCGCAGGGCCACACCGGCCACGTTCAGGCTCAGCAGGGCACCGTCGTTGACGCCCAGGCGGTCGGCTTCGGACTTGGCCAGGGCCACGTAGGCTGCCGGGATGCGCTCTTGCACCGGGGCGGCGCGCGAGGAGCTTTCTTCGCTGCCGAACAGGTGGAAGAACGGCACAGCGGTCCAGGTGCCACGGGCCGGGTTGAAGGCCCCCGGAATGGCGGTGAACCAGTTCAGGCGGTCGCCTTGCGACTCGATCAGGCGCACGCCCGGGTCACCGGCACGCAGGTGGCCACCGACTTCATCCTGAAACTTGTTCCAGGCTTGCGGCGAGTTCCAGCCCGGCGACCAGGCGAACGGCACCTGTTGGCGCGGTTCGGCGGAGCCCGAGTAGCCTTCCATGGAGAAGGCGAACGCGGTGTCCTTGTCTTGCGGGGTGCGCGGTTCGTGCACGCTGATGTTGGCGCGCATGGCGGTGCGGCCAGAGTAGCGCAGCGGCTCACGGGCCAGCTTCATGCCCTTGATGCGGAACGCGGCGCTTGGGGCGGCGTTGACGATGCCGGCCAGTTGCGGGGCGGCTTCGGCGCAGGCACTGGTGACGTGGTCCAGCTGAGTCCAGTCGACCGGCTTGTTCAGCAGGGTGGCACGCAGGGCGTGCATCCAGCGCCAGCCTTCGTGGATCTGGATGCTGCTGTCCAGGTATTGCGGGTCGAACACCTGGAAGAAGCGCTGGGCACGGCCTTCCTGGCTGACCAGGGTGCCGTCGCCTTCGGCGAACGAGGCAGCCGGCAGCACCAGGTGGGCGCGGTCGACCGTCGGGGTTTTCGAGTGGTCGGCAACGATCACCACCTTGGCCGCAGCCAGGGCTGCGTCGACCTTGGCGGCCGGTACGCGGGCGTACAGGTCGTTTTCCAGCACGACAATGGCATCGGCCTTGCCGCTGATGACGGCGTCCAGCGCAGCATCGACGGACTCGCCACCGAGCATGGCCAGGCCGATGCTGTTGGCTTCAGGCACCACCAGGCTCAGCGAGCCGTTCTTCTCGCGCAGCTTCAGGGCCTTGGCGATGTTGGCGGCAGCTTCGATCAGCGCCGGGTCGGCCAGGGACGTACCGGCGACCACCAGTGGGCGCTTGGCAGCGACCAGGGCGTCGGCGATGCGCTGGGCCAGGGCCTTGGCTTCGTCGTCCAGGCCAGCAACGGCAGGTGCGCTCGGGTCGATGGCGTGGGCCACGGCGAAGCCGATGCGGGCCAGGTCGGCCGGGGCGGCGTGTACGCACTCTTCGGCAACGTCGTCCAGCTTGGTTTCAGCCAGGGAGGCGATGAACAGTGGGTACAGCGCGTGCTGGCCAATGTTCTTCACGGCGGCGTCGAGCCACGGCTGCACTTTCATGGCTTCGGCCATGGCCTCGGCCTTGCCTTTGGTGGCCTGGCGCACGGACAGGGCAACGCGGGCAGCGGTCTGGGTCAGGTCTTCACCGAGCACGAACACCGCGTCGTGGTCTTCGATGTCGCGCAGGGTCGGCACTGGCAGCGGGCTGTTGTTCAGCACGTTCAGGGCCAGGCGCACGCGGGCCAGCTCGCCGGCTTCCATACCCGAGTAGAAGTAGTCGGCGCCGACCAGCTCACGCAGGCCGTAGTTGCTTTCCAGGCTGGCGCGTGGCGAGCCGATGCCGACGATGGTGCGGCCGCGCAGCAGGTCGGCGGCTTTGTCCAGGGCAGCGTCAAGGCCCAGCTTGGTGCCGTCGGCCAGTTGCGGCTGGCGTGGGCGGTCCTTGCGGTTGACGTAGCCGTAACCGAAGCGGCCACGGTCGCACAGGAAGTACTGGTTGACCGAACCGTTGAAGCGGTTTTCGATGCGGCGCAGTTCGCCGTAACGCTCACCCGGGCTGATGTTGCAGCCGCTGGAGCAGCCGTGGCAGATGCTCGGGGCGAACTGCATGTCCCACTTGCGGTTGTAGCGCTCGGAGTGGGTCTTGTCGGTGAACACGCCGGTCGGGCAGACCTCGGTCAGGTTGCCGGAGAACTCGCTTTCCAGCACGCCGTCTTCGACGCGGCCGAAGTACACGTTGTCGTGGGCGCCGTAAACGCCCAGGTCGGTACCACCGGCGTAGTCCTTGTAGTAGCGCACGCAGCGGTAGCAGGCGATGCAGCGGTTCATCTCATGGGCGATGAACGGGCCGAGGTCCTGGTTCTGGTGGGTACGCTTGGTGAAACGGTAGCGGCGCTCGTTGTGGCCGGTCATTACCGTCATGTCCTGCAGGTGGCAGTGACCGCCTTCCTCGCACACCGGGCAGTCGTGCGGATGGTTGGTCATCAGCCATTCGACGACGCTGGCGCGAAACGCCTTGGACTCTTCATCGTCGATGGAGATCCAGGTGCCGTCGGAGGCAGGGGTCATGCAGGACATGACGATACGACCGCGGGTGTCGTTCTCGTCGGTGTACTGCTTGACCGCGCACTGCCGGCAGGCGCCAACGCTACCAAGCGCCGGGTGCCAGCAGAAATAAGGGATGTCGAGGCCGAGCGACAGACAGGCCTGTAACAGGTTGTCTGCACCGTTGACTTCGAGCGCTTTGCCGTCTACGTGGATAGTGGCCATTGTTCAAAGTTCTTCGTTGGCCCGCGTGAGCGGGCGTGGCTAATGGAAATCGGTGAGCTTGCGGCACGCCACGATTTCTCGGGCCTGCCGGCAAGCTGGCGAGTGGCACGGACCACCCGCCTCAATCATCTTGTTATGCGCCGACCACGATCGGCCCGGCCTGGATTGGCTTGGCCAGGTTGGGGCGCAGGGCATCGCCAGCCGCAGCTGGAGCGACACCGGCCTCGAACTCGGACCGGAAGTATTTGATGGCACTGCCCAGCGGCTCGACGGCACCGGGTGCGTGAGCACAGAAGGTGCGGCCAGGGCCGAGGAAGTTGACAAGGCCCAGCAGCGTCTCGATGTCCTCGGCGCGGCCCTGGCCTTTCTCCAGTGCGCGCAGCATCTTCACGCTCCACGGCAGGCCGTCACGGCAGGGGGTGCACCAGCCGCACGACTCGCGGGCGAAGAACTCTTCCATGTTGCGCAGCAGCGACACCATGTTGATGCTGTCGTCCACCGCCATGGCCAGACCGGTACCCATACGGGTGCCGACCTTGGCAATGCCACCGGCGTACATCTGCGCGTCGAGGTGCTCGGGCAGCAGGAAGCCGGTACCGGCGCCGCCTGGCTGCCAGCACTTGAGCTTGAAGCCGTCGCGCATGCCACCGGCGTAGTCTTCGAACAGCTCGCGGGCGGTGACGCCGAACGGCAGTTCCCACAGGCCAGGGTTTTTCACCTTGCCGGAGAAGCCCATCAGCTTGGTGCCGTGGTCTTCGCTGCCTTCACGGGCCAGCGACTTGTACCAGTCGTTACCGTTGGCGACGATGGCCGGCACGTTGCACAGGGTTTCGACGTTGTTCACGCACGTCGGTTTGCCCCACACGCCCACGGCGGCAGGGAAGGGCGGCTTGGAGCGCGGGTTGGCGCGGCGGCCTTCCAGCGAGTTGATCAGGGCGGTTTCTTCGCCGCAGATGTAGCGGCCGGCACCTGTGTGCACGAACAGCTCGAAATCGAAACCGCTGCCCAGGATGTTCTTGCCCAGCAGGCCTGCGGCCTTGGCTTCATCGATGGCGCGGTTGAGGTTTTTTGCTGCGGTGGTGTATTCGCCACGCAGGAAGATGTAGCCGCGGTAGGCCTTCAGGGCGCGTGCGCTGATCAGCATGCCCTCGACCAGCAGATGGGGCTGTTGCTCCATCAGCATGCGGTCCTTCCAGGTGTTCGGCTCCATTTCGTCCGCGTTGCACAGCAGGTAGCGGATGTTCATGGACTCGTCTTTGGGCATCAGGCCCCACTTCACACCAGTGGGGAAGCCTGCACCACCACGGCCTTTGAGGCCGGAGTCCTTGACGCTTTGCACGATGTCGTCGGCCGACATTTGCGCCAGCGCCTTGCGCGCTGCGGCATAGCCGTTCTTGGACTCGTACTCGGCCAGCCATACCGGTTCGCCGTCGTCACGCAGGCGCCAGGTCAGCGGGTGGGTTTCGGCGGTACGCGCAATGCGGTTGGCCGGGCCGAAGGAAGTAATGGTCATACGTAACCCTCCAGCAGTTTGGTAACGCCAGCCGGCTGTACGTCGCCAAAGGTGTCGTCGTCGATCATCAGCGCCGGGGCCTTGTCGCAGTTGCCCAGGCAGCATACGGGCAGCAGGGTGAAGCGGCCGTCGGCGGTGGTCTGGCCAAGGCCAATGCCCAGCTCGCTCTGGATCTGGCTGACCACGGACTCATGGCCGCCGATGTAGCAGACCATGCTGTCGCACACGCGGATGATGTGGCGGCCGACCGGCTGACGGAAGATCTGGCTGTAGAAGGTGGCGACACCCTCGACGTCGCTGGCCGGGATGCCCAGCACTTCGCCGATGGCGTGAATGGCGCCGTCCGGCACCCAGCCACGTTCCTTCTGGACGATCTTCAGGGCTTCGATGGACGCCGCGCGCGGGTCCTCGTAGTGATGCATTTCGTGCTCGATGGCCGAGCGCTCGGTTTCGCTCAGGGCGAAACGGTCTGTCTGGATAAGCGTGCTGTTCATGCTTAGCGGTCCACGTCAGCCATAACGAAGTCGATACTGCCCAGGTACGCGATGAGGTCGGCGACCATGCTGCCTTTGATCACCGAAGGGATCTGCTGCAGGTGCGGGTAGCTCGGGGTACGGATCCGGGTGCGGTAGCTCATGGTGCCGCCATCGCTCGTCAGGTAGTAACTGTTGATGCCCTTGGTCGCCTCGATCATCTGGAACGACTCGTTGGCCGGCATGACCGGGCCCCACGAGACTTGCAGGAAGTGCGTGATGAGGGTTTCGATGTGCTGCAGGGTGCGCTCTTTCGGCGGCGGCGTGGTCAGCGGGTGATCCGCCTTGTACGGGCCTTCCGGCATGTTGCGCAGGCACTGGTCGATGATGCGGATACTCTGGCGCATCTCCTCGACACGGACCATGCAGCGATCGTAGGCATCGCCGTTGTGGGCCAGCGGTACTTCGAACTCGAAGTTCTCGTAGCCGGAGTAAGGGCGGGCTTTACGCAGGTCGAAGTCGCAACCGGTGGCACGCAGGCCGGCACCGGTAGTACCCCAGGCCAGGGCTTCCTTGGTGTTGTACGCGGCAACGCCGATGGTACGGCCCTTGAGGATGCTGTTCTGCAGGGCAGCCTTGGTGTATTCGTCGAGGCGCTTGGGCAGCCATTCGACGAAGTCCTTGACCAGCTTGTCCCAACCGCGTGGCAGGTCGTGGGCGACGCCGCCGATGCGGTACCAGGCCGGGTGCAGGCGGAAGCCGGTGATCGCTTCGATCACGGTGTAGGCGCGCTGGCGGTCGGTGAAGGTGAAGAACACCGGGGTCATGGCGCCGACGTCCTGGATGTAGGTGCCCAGGAACAGCAGGTGGCTGGTGATGCGGAAGAACTCTGCGAGCATGATGCGAATCACGTCGACTTTCTGCGGCACCTTGATACCGGCCAGCTTCTCGACCGCGAGCACGTACGGCAGGTTGTTCATCACCCCGCCGAGGTAGTCGATACGGTCGGTGTAGGGGATGAAGCTGTGCCAGGACTGGCGCTCGGCCATTTTTTCGGCACCACGGTGGTGGTAGCCGATGTCCGGTACGCAGTCGACGATCTCTTCACCGTCCAGCTGCAGGACAATACGGAACGCACCGTGCGCCGAAGGGTGGTTGGGGCCGAGGTTGAGGAACATGTAGTCCTCGTTGGCGCCCTGACGCTTCATGCCCCAGGCTTCCGGGTTGAAGCGCGCCGATTCCTCTTCAAGCTGTTGCTTGGCGAGGGTCAGGCTGTAGGGGTCGAACTCGGTGGCACGGGCCGGGTAGTCCTTGCGCAGCGGGTGGCCTTCCCAAGTGGGCGGCATCATGATGCGGCTGAGATGCGGGTGGCCGGCAAAGTCGATGCCGAACATGTCCCAGACTTCGCGCTCGTACCAGTTGGCGTTCGGCCAGATACCGGTCACGGTCGGCAGGTTCAGGTCGCCTTCGCTCAGCGACACCTTGATCATCACGTCGCTGTTACGCTCGACCGACAGCAGGTGGTAGAACACGCTGAAGTCGGCAGCTGGCAGGCCACGGCGCTGAGTGCGCAGACGTTCGTCGACGCCGTGCAGGTCGTACAGCATGCTGTACGGCTTGGCCACGCCACGCAGGAAGCTGAGCACCTCTTTGAGCTGGGCGCGCTTGACCCACAGCACGGGCATGCCGGTGCGGGTTTCCTGGGCGACGAATGCTTCGGCGCCAAAACGGTTGTTCAGTTCGACGACCACATCCTGGTCGTCAGCCTTGTAGGGCGGAATGAAAATAGCGTTGTCCGCTGTCATGGTCTCGGTCGCTTTGGGTCAACGTTAAGAATGAAGCCAGGCCGCCGGCTCCTTCGGGAGCGGGCGGCAGGTCGCTGGATCAGACTTCGTCGGGGCTGCGCAGGTTGGTTACTGCAATGCGCTGCTCACGACGCAGGTCTTTCTGGGCTGGCATCTCGGCACGGTAAATACCTTGATCACCAACAACCCACGAAAGCGGGCGTCGTTCTTGGCCGATCGACTCCTGCAACAGCATCAAGCCTTGCAGGAAAGCCTCAGGGCGTGGCGGGCAGCCAGGCACATAGACGTCCACGGGGAGGAACTTGTCGACCCCCTGAACGACCGAGTAAATGTCGTACATGCCACCGGAGTTGGCGCACGACCCCATGGAGATGACCCACTTGGGCTCGAGCATCTGCTCGTACAGGCGCTGGATGATCGGCGCCATTTTGACGAAACAGGTACCGGCGATGACCATGAAGTCGGCCTGACGCGGCGATGCCCGGATGACTTCGGCGCCGAAGCGGGCGATGTCGTGGGGTGCCGTGAAGGCCGTGGTCATTTCCACGTAGCAGCAGGACAGGCCGAAGTTGTACGGCCAGAGGGAGTTCTTGCGACCCCAGTTGACCGCGCCACGTAGCACATCTTCAAGCTTGCCCATGAAGATGTTCTTGTGGACCTGGTCCTCTAGCAGCTGGTCGGTGACGGTTTCCCGTTCACCTACCGGGTACTGCTCGTTAGGCGCATCCGGATCGATTCTGGTGAGATTGTATTGCATTGCCAAAGCCTCATTGTTTCAGCTTCGCTTGCCGCTTGCGGCGACCTTCGGGAGCCCAATCAAGAGCACCGACGCGCCATAGGTAGACAAGACCTGCCAACAGAATTGCTATGAAAACGAGAGCTTCGACGAACCCGGTCCAGCCGCTTTCGCGGACGGACACAGACCATGCAAAGAGAAAGAGGGCTTCGATATCGAAGATCACGAACAGCATCGCGACCAGATAGAATTTGGCGGACAGGCGCAGGCGGGCGCTGCCGACGGGCAGCATGCCGGATTCGAAGGGTTCGTTCTTGGCGCGGCCCCAGGCCTTGCTACCGAGCAGGCTGGACAGGCCGAGCATGAAGGCACACAGGCCGACGACACCCAGGAGGAAGATGGCAAAGCCCCAGTTGTGGGCGATGAGTCCTGCCGAATCGGACATGCTAGAGATCCTTATACAGAGACCCAGCTCTGCAGTCTGAAATAAGTAAAGCGGCGACGTGGTGTCGCAGGTGCAGTGACCAAATGTCGCAGCTGAATCAATCGCGCTGATTTTATGGGTAAACCCGGTGCAAGTAAAATTTCTGTCGCAAATTTATTCGTAGGATTAAGAACAAAACACGCGCGTAACTGGCTGAAAGCCTTGAGATTCGGGCATTGCGTGCTGTTTTGTTAATTATGTTTCTTGCGAGTGGTAACGAATTATAATTTTCTAAATGATAATTAATATCATTTGACCTGATGCCTTCTAATTTGGCTGTTCTGCGCCTTGCAAAGTTCATCTGGCGATTCTCCCTACTTGCAAATGCGAAAGGCTCTTGTTCTAGCAGCTTCCGGCGCTTCGTGCACCGCTCTGGGTCAATACTTTATCGATTGAGCGATGACCGACTGATGAAGCGATCGCCCACTGACCGAGCCAGTAGGTCAGGATGATCAGGTAGGGCGCGGCGCTGTGCAGCCAAACGATCAGGGTCGGCCCAGGGATGGGCTTGGTCGGCAGGGCAAGCAGGGACTTGTCGCTGGACAGTGCATATATATAGAGGGCGGCGGCCAGGGCGAGAATGATCAGGTGGCTTGGACGAGGCATGGGCGGTCCTTGCTGCTGTGCTGCCTGAAGCATAGACCTGATCCTGGGTTTTGCTGGTGATGCATTTGGATTGTGTGAGGGCTGCCATGGGCTTGGCGAAAGGAATGGGGCGCCAGTGAGATCGAGCGCCGCCCGCGCGGCGCATCGCGAGCTGCGCTCGCTCCTACGTCTGTTTCGGACCAATAAAGCCAGTGACAGGCGCGCGCGACCGCCTTGTTTGTAAGGCGCGATTTCACGCCACGCGCCAAGGCGTACGCGCGCAAATCCCCCAGGAATAATTGGCCCGAAACAGACGTAGGAGCGAGCGCAGCTCGCGATGCGCCGCGCAGGCGGCGCTCGGTATCACGGGCGTTGAAGATGCTGTGGCGAACACCTCCCAGCCCAGAAACATTTTCAAAGGCTTCTGAAAATAAAGGCCCGGAGCTTTCACAAGCTCCGGGCCTTCGTTCAGCAGCAGCCCACTATCAGTGGAACTGCTCTTCCTCGGTCGAACCAGTCAGTGCAGTCACCGACGATGCGCCACCCTGGATCACGGTGGTCATGTCGTCGAAGTAGCCAGTGCCCACTTCCTGCTGGTGCGCCACGAAGGTGTAGCCTTTGCTGGCGTCCGCGAATTCCTGCTCTTGCAGCTTCACGTAGGCGGTCATGTCGTTGCGGGCGTAGTCGTGCGCCAGGTTGAACATGCCGTGCCACATGTTGTGAATGCCAGCCAGGGTGATGAACTGGTGCTTGTAGCCCATGGCCGACAGCTCGCGCTGGAACTTGGCGATGGTCGCGTCGTCCAGGTTCTTCTTCCAGTTGAACGAAGGCGAGCAGTTGTACGACAGGATCTGGTCCGGGTATTCCTTCTTGATCGCTTCGGCGAAGCGGCGGGCTTCGTCCAGGTCTGGCTTGGCGGTTTCGCACCAGATCAGGTCGGCGTACGGCGCATAGGCCAGGCCGCGGGCGATGGCCTGGTCGAGGCCGGCGCGTACCTTGTAGAAGCCTTCACGGGTACGCTCGCCGATCACGAACGGCTGGTCGTACGGGTCGCAGTCGCTGGTCAGCAGGTCGGCGGCGTTGGCGTCGGTGCGGGCCAGGATGATGGTAGGCACGCCCGACACGTCGGCTGCCAGGCGCGCGGCCACCAGCTTTTGTACGGCTTCCTGGGTCGGTACCAGTACCTTGCCACCCATGTGACCACATTTTTTGACCGAGGCCAGCTGGTCTTCGAAGTGCACGCCGGCGGCGCCTGCTTCGATCATGTTCTTCATCAGTTCGTAGGCGTTCAGTACGCCACCGAAACCGGCTTCGGCGTCAGCCACGATGGGGGCGAAGTAGTCGATGTAGCCATCGTCGCCTGGGTTCTTGCCGGCTTTCCACTGGATCTGGTCGGCGCGGCGGAAGGCGTTGTTGATGCGCTTGACTACGGTCGGTACCGAATCGACCGGGTACAGCGACTGGTCAGGGTACATGGACTCGGCCGAGTTGTTGTCGGCGGCTACTTGCCAGCCGGACAGGTAGATGGCCTGGATGCCGGCTTTTACCTGTTGCACTGCCTGGCCGCCGGTGAGGGCGCCCATGCAGTTCACGAAATCTTTTTCTGGGCGGAAGGACGGGTGGGCACCTTCGGTGACCAGCTTCCACAGTTTTTCTGCGCCTTGGCGAGCAAAGGTGTGCTCCGGCTGGATGGAGCCACGCAGGCGAACGACATCGGCGGCGGAGTAGGTGCGGGTCACGCCTTTCCAGCGCGGGTTCTCGGCCCAGTCTTTCTCGAGGGCTGCAATTTGCTGTTCGCGTGTCAGTGCCATGGAAATAAACCTCGTCGCATCGATCTTGGGTTAATTGTGCTGATGCCCGGGTGCAGATCAGGGTGCCTGGCGGCTGTCCTGTTCTAGAGAGTGCGGCGGCGAACGCGAAGGCTCGAAGGGGGAAGGGTGGGCAGGCCAGGCGAAGGTGTGCTCCGGCAGGTCGGCTCGTGGTTGCCTTGCTGCGGTGCTACGCGATTGCCAGTACTGCGGTGATGCGCTTCCGTCCCTCGGGACAACTTCTTCGTTGCAGTCGCAATCCCGTCGAACCGCCTTGTGGGCCGTATAGACACGAGGCGCCTCCAGGGGTGGGAGGAGCACGCCTCGAAGGCCCTTGCCAGGGCCCCTGATTAGCGGGAGCGAGGCCATCATGCCCTTGGGAAAAAGGGCATGTCAAATGTTTTGTAGTGGAATTTTTCGCTTACTACATCTTTGGTCTAATGCGACTTGGCAGTCAGTTTCAAGGCCTTTGGTCGAGGCCTTGAATTGCCTGGGATCAGTCGAGAAGGTCGACTTTGACACGCAGCGTCATGTTTTCACCGCGCTGGGTGCTGTAACTGCGGCTTGACGTGCTGCGGTCGGCTTGGCTCTGCTGGTTGTAGCCTGCCAGGGTGATCCATTCGCCGAGCTTGCCGGTGACGGTCGTGTCGGTACTTTGTACTTTCACTACATCTGCACGTTCATGGCTGATGCGGTCATTATTGGTGCTAATTTGCAGACGAACCGTATCGCCGCTCAGGCTTGGCGTAACGTAGAAACCCTGCGTCACGTTGCGGTATTCGGTGTTGCTCTGCAGGCGCCCGTAGCCGTCGGTACTGGTGCTGGTGATCGGGATGCTCTGGCCAACCTGGATCAGCGCCGGCTGGCCTTCGCTGGCCTGGATTTGTTGCATGCCGCCGTCGCGGTTGCTGGTGCCGTAGTGGATAACATGGGCATTGCCACGGTTGTCCTGGAAGTTGCTGTCGTTGTTGTCGACGCTGATCAGCAGGCGTTTGGGGACGGTGTCCAGTTGTTGCAGCAGGGCGCGCAGGTCGTCGATGCGCTCGGGGCTGGCGTTGACGATCAGCTTGTTCTCGAAGGCGCTGACTGTGCCGTCCTTGCCGACGAATGCCTGCGCCGCAGGCAGCAGTTCGGCGCTGGCGCGGTGCTGCAGCGGCACCACCTCGGTGGCGGCCTGGGCGACGAGGCTGGTAACCAGCAGCAGGGTGGTGAAAAGGGGGCGTAGCGGCATGTCCATGATCTCCGCGGGGGGAATCAACATGATGGCAAATTTGTCGGGGATTTGCCGGCCATGGATCACAAGCGCCGCAATGGAGAGAAATGCGGAAATGTGATTTATCTTGCTTTATCTTGTAAGCTATAAATTATAGTCAGCGAGATAATTGAGGATAAAGCCATGTCTCCGATCCGCCCGCTCCTGCGTCGCGACCAATTGGCCAAGGCCCTGGCCAAAGACCTGGCTGGCGAGTCACTGGTCGACTACAGTTCGGGCATGTTCCTTGCCGCACCACGGCGTACAGGGAAAAGCACCTTCCTCAATAACGACTTCATCCCTGAGTGCGTGCATCTGGGTTGGCTGCCGGTTTACGTCGACCTCTGGTCGGACCGTAATGCGGATCCGGCCGAGCTCATCAGTGGTGCGATCGGTGCAGCGCTGGCTAGCTTTGAAGGCGCGCTCACGAAAACTGCGAAAAAGGCCGGTATCGACAAGATCAACCTGCTGCGCACCCTCAGCTGGGATTTCACTCGGCCTCAACTACCGTCGGGTACTACCCTCGCTCAGGCACTTGCTGTATTGCACCAAGTGTCGGGCCAGATGGTTGTGCTGATCATCGATGAGGCCCAGCATGCCCTCAACAGCGAAGATGGCCTTAACGCGATGTTCGCCCTCAAGGCTGCGCGTGACAACCTGAACCGTGGTGATCGCCCGGATGGCCTGCGGCTGGTGTTCACTGGCTCCAGCCGGGACAAGTTGGCCAACCTGGTGCTCAAAAGCAAGCAGCCCTTCTTCGGCGCCAGTATCACGCCATTCCCGTTGTTGGGGGGTGAATATGTCGAGTTCATCACTGCGCTGTGGAATCGGCGCCTGGCAGACAGTAATCAATTCAAGGTTGATGACCTGGCGTACGCTTTTGAGCGGGTGGGGCGGCGCCCGGAAATGCTCAACAAATTACTGGCCGAGGTCAGCGTTGGTCTGGGAGAAGCGGGCAATTTGGGCGAACTTCTGCGCACCGGGGCGCTCAATCATCAGGCTGGCGTGTGGAGCGACTACGAAAGTGCCTGGAACGAACTCTCACCCTTGCAGCAAGCTGTGCTTGAGGTCATGGCCGAGCGCACGCTAGGCCGCCAACCGTTTTCGCCATTTACCGAGCAGACTTTGGTCGAGGTAAGTCGCAAGCTGGAGCAGGCTCAGGCAGAGGTCATCGCCAGCACGCCTAACGTACAGAAAGCGCTGGATGCTTTGCGCGAGAAGGAACTGGTATGGAAAGCCAATCGTGGTGAGTATGCGCTGGAGGATGCCGCCATGGCCGAGTGGCTGACCCGCGCTGCGCGCTAGCGGCCTTCGCGGTGGCCGCTGCCAGACAAATTCCGTAACATCGCGCCCCTTGTTTTTGTATCGCCCGCCCGGGCCGCACCACAGGATATCCATGAAACCCGCCCGACTACGTGCCGACCTGCTCGCCGGCCTCACCACCTCGTTCGCCCTGGTGCCCGAGTGCATCGCTTTTGCCCTGGTGGCCCACCTCAACCCTTTGATGGGCCTGTATGGCGCATTCATCATCTGTACCCTGACTGCGCTGTTCGGTGGTCGGCCCGGGATGATCTCTGGCGCCGCTGGCTCAATGGCCGTGGTGATCGTCGCGCTGGTGGTGCAGCATGGCGTGCAGTACCTGCTGGCGACGGTGTTGCTGGGCGGGGTGGTGATGATCCTGTTCGGCCTGCTGCGCTTGGGCAAACTGGTACGCCTGGTGCCGTACCCGGTGATGCTTGGCTTCGTGAACGGCTTGGCCATCGTCATCGCCATGGCTCAGCTGGAGCATTTCAAGGACGGTGAGCACTGGCTCAGTGGTGCGCCGCTGTACCTGATGATCGGGCTGGTAGCCCTGACAATGGCGGTGGTTTACGTGCTGCCGAAGCTGACCCGTGCAGTTCCGCCGGCGCTGGTGGCGATCCTGGGTGTTGGCCTGCTGGTGTACCTGCTCGGGCTGCCCACCCGCACCCTGGGTGACATGGCGCACATCGCCGGTGGCCTGCCGGGGCTGGCGCTGCCGGATGTGCCCTGGAACCTGGAAACCCTGAAGATCATCGCCCCCTACGCAGTGCTGATGGCCATGGTCGGGCTGCTGGAAACCCTGCTTACCCTCAACCTGACCGATGAAATCACCGAGAGCCGAGGCTTCCCGGACCGCGAGTGCGTGGCGCTGGGTGCGGCGAACATGGTCTCGGGCCTGTGCGGCGGCATGGGTGGCTGCGCGATGATCGGGCAGACGGTGATCAACCTCAGTTCCAATGGCCGTGGCCGGCTGTCCGGGGTGGTGGCCGGGGTGATGATCTTGCTGTTCGTGTTGTTCCTGTCGCCGCTGATCGAGCGCATTCCGCTGGCAGCGCTGGTCGGGGTGATGTTCGTGGTGGCCCAGCAGACCTTTGCCTGGGCGTCGCTGCGGGTGCTTAACAAAGTGCCGGTGAATGACGTGCTGGCGATCATTGCGGTCACTGTCGTGACAGTGTTTACCGACCTGGCCATGGCGGTGCTGTTCGGCATCATCATCGCGGCCCTTAACTTTGCCTGGCAGCATGCGCGGGAGTTGTATGCGGACTGCCATGAGGATGCGCAGGGCGGCAAGCATTATCAGGTACATGGCACGTTGTTCTTTGCCTCTACCACCTCGTTCCTCAACCAGTTCGATACGGCCAGCGACCCTGCTCAGGTTACGCTGGATTGCCAGCATCTGAGCTTTGTCGATTACTCGGCGATTGCGGCATTGAAGACCCTGCGTGAACGGTATGCCAAGGCGGGCAAGCAGCTGCGGGTTGTGCACTTGTCGGAGCGGTGCAAGAAGCTACTGAAGCGGGCAGGTGAGCAGCACTGAGGGTGGGTGGTAGCCTGTGCCGGCCTCTTCGCGGCTTTAGCCGCGAAGAGGCCGGCACAGGCTAATGAGTCACTCCCCGCGGTTCTTCTTCACAATGGCATCGGCAATACTGGCCGGTGCCTCGGCATAGCGGGTGAACTCCATCGAAAAGCTCGCTCGGCCCTGGGTCATCGAGCGCATCGAGGTGGCATAGCCGAACATTTCGCCCAGCGGCACCTCGGCACGGATCACCTTGCCTGCCGGCGTTTCGTCACCGTCCTGAATCATCCCGCGGCGTCGGCTCAGGTCACCCAGAATGTCGCCCTGGTATTCCTCCGGCGTCACCACCTCCACCTTCATCACCGGCTCCAGCAGCACCGCGCCACCTTTCTGCGACAGCTGTTTGGTGGCCATCGACGCAGCGATCTTGTAGGCCATTTCGTTGGAGTCGACATCGTGGTAAGAGCCGTCATACACCGCCGCTTTCAGGTTGATGAGCGGGTAGCCGGCCAGTACGCCGTTTTTCATCTGCTCTTCGATACCTTTCTGGATCGCCGGAATGTATTCGCGTGGTACCACGCCACCGACAATCTCGTTGATGAACTCCAGGCCTTCCTTGCCTTCGTCGCCAGGGGCGAAGCGGATCCAGCAGTGACCATACTGGCCACGGCCGCCGGACTGGCGGACGAAACGCCCCTCGATCTCGCAGGTATTGCGGATTTTTTCGCGGTAGGCCACCTGCGGCTTGCCGATGTTGGCCTCGACATTGAACTCGCGGCGCATGCGGTCGACGATGATGTCCAGGTGCAACTCGCCCATGCCCGAAATGATGGTCTGGCCGGTTTCTTCGTCGGTGCGCACGCGGAATGACGGGTCTTCCTGGGCCAGCTTGCCCAGGGCGATGCCCATTTTTTCCTGGTCGGCCTTGGTCTTCGGCTCGACGGCCACGGAAATCACCGGGTCGGGGAAGTCCATGCGCTCCAGGATGATCGGCTTGTCCATGTCGCACAGGGTGTCGCCGGTGGTCACGTCCTTCATGCCGATCAGCGCCGCGATGTCGCCGGCGCACACGTCCTTGATTTCGGCGCGCTGGTTGGCGTGCATCTGCACCATGCGGCCGATGCGTTCCTTCTTGCCCTTGACCGAGTTCAGTACTGCGTTGCCCGAGCTGAGTACGCCGGAATACACCCGGGCGAAGGTGAGGGTGCCGACGAAGGGGTCGGTGGCGATCTTGAATGCCAGGGCCGAGAACGGCTCTTTGTCGTCGGCGTGGCGCTCCAGGTGCTTCTCTTCGTCGTCGGGGTCGGTGCCCTTGATCGCCGGGATTTCCGACGGGGCGGGCAGGTAGTCGATCACCGCGTCGAGCATCAGCGGCACGCCTTTGTTCTTGAACGAGGAGCCGAGGATGGTCGGTACAATTTCGTTGGCGATGGTGCGTTGGCGCAGCGCAGCCTTGATCTCGTCGACACTCAATTCCTCGCCTTCGAGAAACTTCATGGTCAGCTCATCGTTGGCCTCGGCGGCGGCCTCGATCATATGCGCACGCCATTCGTCGGCCAGCGCCTGCAGTTCTGCGGGAATGGGTTCTTCGCGGTAGCTGGTGCCCTGGTCGGCATCGTTCCAGTAGATGGCCTTCATTTTCACGAGGTCGATTTGGCCGACGAAGTTTTCTTCGCTGCCGATGGCCAGCTGGATGGGTACCGGGTGGTGCCCCAGGCGCTGGTCGATCTGCTTGACCACGCGCAGGAAGTCAGCACCCTGACGGTCCATCTTGTTGATGTAGGCCAGGCGTGGCACATGGTACTTGTTGGCCTGGCGCCAGACCGTCTCGGACTGTGGCTCCACCCCGTCAGCGCCGCTGAATACCACCACCGCGCCATCGAGCACGCGCAACGAGCGCTCCACCTCGATGGTGAAGTCGACGTGGCCGGGGGTGTCGATGATGTTGAAGCGGTACTTGTGCGCGAACTGTTTGGTCGAGCCTTGCCAGAACGCCGTGGTCGCCGCCGAGGTGATGGTGATGCCGCGCTCCTGCTCCTGTGCCATCCAGTCCATGGTCGCGGCGCCATCGTGCACCTCGCCCATCTTGTGGTTGACCCCGGTGTAGAACAGGATCCGCTCGGTAGTCGTGGTCTTGCCGGCGTCAACGTGTGCGACGATGCCGATATTGCGGTACAGCTCGATGGGCGTTGTGCGGGCCATGGCGGACTACCTGCGGATGGGCGGATTCCACCACGTTAGCAGACCGGTGGAATCCTGCCCTGCCGCCGGGCCGTCAGTCGCCCTGGGCTTGCAGCATCCATTGGCCATCCAATTCACGGGCCAGGCCGCTGGCTGGCAGCAGGGCCAGCAGGCGCGGGTGCAGCGCGGCTTCGGTGAAGGTCTTGAGGGTGCTCAGGTCCAGCGCGCCGACCAGGTTGAGGTCGACCTTGGTGTACGACAGCCAGGCCTTCTTCAGCGCTTGGGCAACATCGCTACCCGAGGTGCTGGCAAACCGGCGGTGCCACTGACGGCCGTCGAAGGTGAAGCTGTGGGCGTGGCTGTAGGTGCTCTCGTCACCACCTTCGGCGCAGCGGTGGCAGCGGCACGGGCCTTCGCCGAAGGCATTGCGCAGGTAGCTGTTGAAGTCCACGACGGGCTTGAGGGACAGGCGTTTGTCGACATCGAACAGGTCGGCGATCAGGGGTTCTTCGGCGCTCACTCGGGATCCTCGTGTGGTGTGGCGTGCATCGGCGGGCACCCTAACAGATCGAGGCATTCAGATCACCTGTAGAGACAACCGGGACCGCCTGCCGTACTCTACGCGCCCATACGCCTACACATCCACTGAGGTAACCCCGCTTGAGCACCAAGTACCCGTACATCGCCACCGTGACCATCAGCGCTGAAGACCGCGGCGCAGATACCGAGGCCTCGGAAAACCCCAACATGCGCGTTGGCCTGGAAGCGGTGACCGAAACCCTGAAGAAGGTGCATTTCGTCGGTACGCTCGCAGCCCCCGAGAAATCGGCCACGCACATTTGCGTGACCCTGGAGAACGGCCTGACCTACTACGGCCCGATCGTCAACGGCCATGCCGAACTCGAAGGCGGCTGGATTGCCTTCGAGTCCGACATGCTCACCCCGCAAGAACTGGGGCTGTAAGCCTCAGTTCAGCTCGGCCAGGCACTGCTGGAGGATATCCAGGCCTTCTTCGAGCACCTCGGCCTCGATGGTCAGTGGTGCCAACAGGCGGATGATGTGCCGTGCCTTGCCGCTGGGCATCAGCAACAAGCCCTTGGCCCGCGCGGCGTCCATCACCTTGGCCAGTTGTGCCGGCGCCGGGCTGCCATCGGCATTGACGAACTCGATGCCACGCATGGCGCCCACGCCGGTCAGGCGGCCGATGAACGGGCTCAGGCCCGAGGCCTGCCAGCGCTGATGGCGGCTGACGATGGCCTGCTCCTGGCGCTCACCCCAGGTGGCGATGTTCTCGTCGGTCATCTGCGCCAGGCTGGCCAGCGCCGCCGCACAGGCAATCGGGTTGCCCGAATAGGTGCCGCCCAGGCCGCCCTTGGGTAGGGCGGCCATCAATTCCTTGCGCCCGACCACCGCACCCAGTGGCATGCCACCGGCAATGCTCTTGGCCAGCAGCAACAGGTCGGGTTCGATGCCAAGGCGTGGGAAGGCGAAGCGTTGGCCGGTGCGGCCGAAGCCCGACTGGATTTCGTCGATGATAATCAGGATGCCGCGCTCGTCGCAGAAGCGGCGCAGGGCCTGGGCGAAGGCGGGGTCAAGGGCGAGGAAGCCGCCTTCTCCCTGCACCGGCTCGAAAATGAACGCTGCCACGTCTTCCACAGCCAGTTCGACGCTGAACAGGCGGTCCATGGCCTTGAGCGCCTGCTCGCAGGTCACGCCGGTGTCGGCGCTGGGGTAGGGCAGGTGGTACACCGGCCCAGGCAGTTCACCGACCCGCTGTTTGTACGGGGCGACCTTGCCGTTGAGGTTCAGGGTGGCCAGGGTGCGGCCATGGAAGCCGCCGTCGAAGGCGATGATGGCCCGTTTGCCGGTGGCGCCGCGAGCAACTTTCAGGGCGTTTTCGGCCGCTTCCGCACCGCTGTTGGTGAGCATGCCGGCCAATGGGTAGCTGACGGGCACGAACCCGCTCAGTTGTTCCATCAGTGCCAGATACGGGCCGTGCGGGGCGGCGTTGAAGGCGTAGTGGGTCAGGCGGGTGGCCTGGGTCTGGATCGCCTCGACCACGGCGGGGTTGCAGTGGCCCAGGTTGAGCACACCGATACCACCGACGAAGTCGATGTAACGTTTGCCGTCGGTGTCCCAGACTTCGGCATTGCGGCCATGGGAAAGTGTGATCGGGTGAACGATGGCAATGGATTGGCTGATACTTTCCTGGTTCATGGGCACGCGGGACCTTGTTCGAGTTTCTTATTATCCAAGCGTGTTGGCGGGTTATTCCGCAAACGAATTATTCGATTGCGGTCATTCCGTGGATTCGTGATCTTGCCGGCGCGGTCAATATCAATCGCCCTCAGCCACCCGCTCCCGAATCCACTGCACAAAGGCCCGGATCTTCGGCACTTCGGCCGCATGCTCGGCATGGGCGATGAAGTGCCGGCCATTGCTCGCCACCGGGTGGTCCCAGGCCACCACCAGCTTGCCCTCGCTTAGCTCCTCTGCCACCAGATAGCGCGGAATCAGGGCGATACCGCAGCCTGCAATCGCTGCGCGAATGCACAGGTAGAACGTGTCGAAACGCGGCCCGTGGTAGCTGTTCTGGCTATGCAGCCCCAGCCCCAGAAACCATTCGTGCCAGGCCTCTGGCCGTGACACGCACTGCAGCAGCCGGTGCTCGGTCAGCGCCTGGGCACTGTCGAAAGGGTGGTTGGCCAATAGCTGCGGGCTGCACACCGGCACCACTTCTTCGCTGAACAGCTCGATGCAGGTCGCCCCGGGCCAGGTGCCTTGGCCGAAGAAAAACGCGATATCGGCCTTGGCCTGCACCAGGTCGAACGGTTCCAACTCGTTGCGCACGTCCAGGTGAATACGGGGGTAGCGGTCGCCAAAACCCTTGAGTCTGGGCACCAGCCAGCGTGCACCGAAGGTGGGTTGGGTGGCGATGCGCAGCACTTCGGTTTCATCGCCGTAGCTGAGGATGTAGCGGCTGGAAATGTCGATCTGGGTGAGGATCTTGTTCACTTCGGTGAGGTACAGCGCGCCGGCCGGGGTCAGGTGCAGGCGGCGGCGAATGCGCTGGAACAGCGAGTGCGAGAGCATGTCCTCAAGCTGCGCCACCTGCTTGCTGACGGCGCTCTGGGTCAGGTGCAGTTCCTGCGCCGCGCGGGTGAAGCTGAGGTGGCGGGCGGCCGCTTCGAAGCACTGAAGGGCGGTGGTCGAAGGCATCAGGCGTTTGGACATGACGGGCAAATACCGAGCAAAAAAGGAAGAAGTTCATTCCAAAGCGGAATCATGTGGTTCGAAAAGGTCGTTTGTTGACCCCGGCCTATAGATTAATACTGACCTGGATCAACGATTACAACCGGTCGTGCGAAGAGGAGGTTTGTAACCGCTTCCGGCATCTGCAAAACAACAACAACGAACATCAGAAATTTATAAGAATTCTGCTCCGACCTTCAGCCGCTTCGCTGCGGCCGACCCATTCGAGGGTTCTTCATGGCTTCGCAACACAACAAGAAACAGCGTTCCCTGCAGCACGGCCTGACCTCCCGTCAGGTTTCCATGATTTCCATTGCGGGCATCATCGGCGCCGGCCTGTTCATCGGCTCCTCCAACGCCATTGCCACCGCCGGCCCGGCCATCCTCATCTCCTACGCCATGACCGGCCTGCTGGTCTTGCTGGTGATGCGTATGCTGGGCGAAATGGCCATCGCCAACCCTAACAGCGGCTCGTTTTCCACCTATGCCTCCGAAGCCATTGGCCCATGGGCGGGCTTTACCATCGGTTGGCTGTACTGGTGGTTCTGGGTGCTGATCATTCCTGTCGAGGCCATTGCCGGCGCTGACATCCTGCACGCCTACTTCCCTGGGGTGCCATCGTGGCTGTTCGCCTTCCTGATCATGCTGGTGCTGTCGGGCACCAACCTGATCAGCGTGAAGAACTTCGGTGCCTTCGAGTACTGGTTTGCCCTGGTCAAGGTGGTGGCGATCATTGCCTTCATCGTGGTCTGCACCTTGGCCGTGTTCGGCTTCTGGCCGCTGGCAGAGGTGTCCGGGGTCAGCCGACTTTGGGACAACGGCGGCTTCATGCCCAACGGCTTCGGGACGGTGCTGGGTGGTGTACTGATCACCATCTTCTCGTTCTTCGGTGCCGAAATCGTCACCATTGCCGCTGACGAAACCGCCAACCCGAAAGACAAGATCCGCCGCGCCACCAACCTGGTGGTGTACCGCATCGCCATCTTCTATCTGGCGTCGATTTTCCTGGTGGTGTCGCTGGTGGCCTGGAACGACCCTGAACTCAAGGCGGTCGGTTCGTTCCAGCGCGTACTGGAGGTGTTGAACGTGCCGGGTGCCAAACTGCTGGTTGACCTGGTGGTGCTGGTAGCGGTGACCAGTTGCATGAACTCGGGTCTGTATACCGCATCGCGCATGCTCTATTCGCTGGGTGCCCGTGGTCAGGCACTGAGCGTTACCAAGCGCATCTCCGGCTCCGGCGTACCGACCGTGGCGGTGATCTTCTCCACCCTGGCAGGCTTTGCCGGTTGCTTCGTCAACTATGTGTTCCCGGGCAAGGTGTTCGGCTTCCTGCTGTCCACCACCGGTGCCATCGCCTTGCTGGTGTACCTGGTGATTGCCGTGTCGCAACTGCGCATGCGTGCCCGGGCCGAGCGCGAAGGGCGGCCGCTGGAACTGAAAATGTGGCTGTTCCCGTGGCTGACCTGGCTGGTGATCGGCACCATCGTCATGGTGCTGGGCTACATGCTGTTCAGCGATGCCTACCGCTACGAAACCCTGATGACTGCTGGCGTCACCCTGTTCATCCTGCTGGTTTCGCTGACCCAGCGGCGTGCCAAGGTGGTTGCCCAGACGGCCTGATGTTTCTGCTTTAATGGGGGCGTTGCGCGCCCCCATTTCAATAAGCACAGGAAGCGTATGAACGACCAAGCCCTTTCCCTCCAGGCCCTCGCGGCACCCGACGGCACGTGTTATGGCTGCGGGTGCTCCCACCCCAGCGGGCTGCACCTGCAAAGCCACTGGGACGCCGACGGCGTTCATCTGATATGCCGCCATGCGCCCGACAGCACCTTCATCGGCTGGCCCGGCCTGGTTTACGGCGGCCTGCTGGCGATGCTGGTCGACTGTCATTCCAACTGGACGGCCATGGCTTACCACTACCGCAATGAAGGCCGCGAGCCGGGCAGCCTGCCGCGCATCGACTGCGTCACGGGTACGCTCAACCTGACCTACCTGAAACCCACGCCCATGGGCGTCGAGCTGTTGCTCAAGGCGCGTGTGGAAGGGGACGTGGGGCGCAAGAGCCGGGTGATCTGCGAGGTCTGGGCCGACGATGTGCTGACCGTGACCGCCGACTCGGTGTTCGTGCGTGTCGACACCGAAAAGCTCAAGCTCAAGGCCCACGGTCAGGCCTGAGTTGCCAGCGCTGATAAATGGTCGGTGATGGTCAGCGGCCGGGGATGTCTCTAGAGTGACAGGTTCATTCCCCAGGCAAGGCTGATCATGACCGATCTCAGTGCTTTCCCGATTACCCGCAAGTGGCCCGCCAAACACCCAGAACGCCTGCAGCTGTATTCGCTGCCGACACCCAACGGCGTCAAGGTGTCGATCATGCTCGAAGAAATCGGCCTGGCCTACGAGGCGCACAAGGTCAGTTTTGACAACGATGACCAGTTGAGCCCCGAGTTCATCTCGCTCAGCGCGAATAACAAGATCCCGGCCATCCTCGACCCCAACGGGCCGGGTGGTCAGCCGCTGCCGCTGTTCGAGTCGGGGGCGATCCTGCAGTACCTGGCGGAGAAGAGCGGCCAACTGCTCAGTCAGGACCCTGCCCAGCGTTACCAGACCCTGCAGTGGCTGATGTTCCAGATGGGCGGCATCGGGCCGATGTTTGGCCAGGTTGGCTTCTTCCATTTCTTTGCTGGCAAGGAATATGAAGACAAGCGTCCGCGTGATCGCTATGTCAACGAGTCCAAACGGCTGCTGGGTGTGCTGGATCGGCACCTGAAAGGGCGGGAGTGGATGGTGGGCGCGTACAGCATCGCCGACATCGCCATCTTCCCGTGGGTACGCAACCTGGTGGAACGTTACAACGCGCGGGAGTTGGTAGGCTTTGATCAGTTCAAGGAAGTGCAACGGGTACTGGCCGCCTTCCTTGAACGGCCAGCCGTGCAGCGCGGCCTGAAGATTCCTGCCTGACGGACCTAGAGGACCTGGTTCAACAACCAGTACAGCGACCCTGCCAGCACCATGGCTGCCGGCAGGGTCAGCACCCAGGCCATCAGCAGGTTGATCAGTGTGCGTTTCTGTATGCCTGAGCCGTTGGCGATCATGGTGCCGGCCACGCCAGAGCTCAGCACATGGGTGGTCGAAACCGGCAGCCCGAACACGTCCGCCGCGCCGATGGTGCACATCGCAACCACTTCAGCCGAGGCGCCCTGGGCATAGCTCAGGTGGGTCTTGCCGATCTTCTCGCCCACCGTCACCACGATACGCCGCCAGCCAACCATGGTGCCCAGCCCCAGCGCGATGGCCACGACCACCTTCACCCACAGTGGAATGTAGCGGGTGGCATCGTCCAGTTGGGCCTTGAACAGTTCTACATGGCTGCGGGTGTCGGCATCGAATGCCACCAGGTGTTTTTTCTCGATCAGGCGAATGGTTTCGCTGGTCAGGTACATGTCGTTGCGCACATTGGCCATGGCTTCGGCCGGCACGCGCTTGAGCGAGCCATAGCCTTTGACCTGGTCGCCGATCATCCCGGTCAGCGCCGCGAGTGCCGGCACCAGTTGCGGGCTGGCCCTGGGCTCGGCAATGAACAAGGTCAGTACTTGGCGCGGGTCGGCCGGGGCCGCTTGCGGGTCGCTGCGCACCAGCGCCTGGCGGGTTACTTCGGCGACGGCAGAAAACTGCAAAGCCTGTTCGTTGGGCATGGTCTTGTTCAGGGCATAGGCCATGGGCAGGGTGCCGACCAGGATCAGCATGATCAGGCCCATGCCTTTCTGGCCGTCGTTGGAGCCGTGGGCAAAGGATACGCCGGTGCAGGTGAGGATCAGGACGCTGCGGATCCACCACGGTGGTGGGGTGCAGCTTTCCGGCGCCTGATACAGTTCCTTGCGCTTGACCAGTGCGCGCAACGCCATCAGCAACAAGGCCGCGCAGGCAAAGCCGATCAGGGGTGAGAACAGCAAGGCATAGCCGACTTTGCTGGCTTGGGCCCAGTCTACGCCACTGGTGCCGTCACGCCCATGCATCAGCGCGTTGGCCACACCCACGCCGATGATCGAGCCGATCAAGGTGTGTGAGGACGAGGCTGGCAGGCCCAGCCACCACGTGCCGAGGTTCCAGATGATGGCGGCCAGCAGCAGGGCGAAGACCATGGCAAAGCCGGCCGAGGAGCCGACCTGCAAAATCAGCTCCACCGGCAGCAGGGCAATGATGCCGAACGCCACCGCGCCGCTGGAAAGCAACACGCCAAGGAAGTTGCAAAGCCCGGACCAGACGACCGCCACCGGTGCTGGCAGCGAGTGGGTGTAGATGACCGTGGCGACTGCATTGGCGGTGTCATGAAAGCCATTGACGAATTCGAAGCCCAGGGCAATCAGCAGCGCCAGGCCCAGTAGAAGGAACGGTGTGACCGTGGTGATTACCGTTCCGCTGGCCGTTACATCCTGTTTCAGGCTCCAGACGGTATAGGCAATACCGGCCAGTAGCAGGCCGAAGAACAACACGAGGGTGGCGCGCCCTGGCGTGTGGGCAAGCTGCGGGCGGGAATCGCGCCGGGCCAGTTGCGGCTGGCTGGCCAGTGACGGGGTTGCCATGGGGGCTCCGGTTGGCGTTGGGCGTGGGTGCCGAAGGCTTTGAGCATAGAAACAATTCGTAACCCGGCCGTGACCTCGATCAATGAATTATCTAGGCTCAAGACAGACGGTAACGGCAGGGTCGCGCGATGATTCGCTACAAGAAACGCGAGGTGTACCCGCAGGGGCGGTGTTTGTGCGACCGTGTGTCATCCCCGATGAGCGAAATGCGATGCCTTTACAGTTAACCCCCGCCAACGACCGCCACTGCACCTTTGCCCGTGACCTCACGCGCCGCGCCATGTTGCCGTACTACCGCGAATACGACCTGTTGTGGATCGAAGAAGCCTTCGACGAGGCCTGGGGCTGGCGCGAGCAGTGGCTGGTGACCGAAGGCGACACCCTGCTGGGTTTCTGCAGCCTTAGCCAGGACCGCCAGGCGTTGTTCATCCGCGAGTTGCACCTGTTGCCCGAGCACCGTGGGCGCGGGGTCGGCAGCTGGGTATTGGAGCAGTTGGCGCTCTGGGCCAGGCAGCGGCGCCTGCCGCTGCTGCGGCTTATGGTGTTTCGCAGCAACCCGGCCCGTCAGCTGTATCAGCGCCACGGTTTCGTTGAAATGGGAGAAGACGATTGCTTTGTGCGTATGCAGCGAGCCATCAATTAATAGCCCAATGATGGCTTGTCGTGACCCCAGACCATGGGCATAGTGGATCCACATGTTTGTGCCGCCTACGGACGGTAGGGTGGGCATCTGGGATATCAGGGAAGAGGAGAGCCCCCAATGAATGGATTCGGTCCGCGGCTGCGGGAAGAGCGTGAACGACTGGGCATGACCCAGCGAGTATTTGGCGAAATCGGCGGTGTTGAACCCAACGCTCAGGGCAAGTATGAAAGCGGTGAGCGTACCCCTCGGGTCGATTACCTCGCGGCGTTGTCGGTTCGGGGCGTGGACGCGCTGTATGTGCTCAGCGGTATTCGTACCCCAGCACAGCTGGAAGGTTTGAGTACCGATGAGTCTGGTTTGCTTGGGGCATTCCGGCAGTTATCGTTCGACGATCAGGCGGCGTTATGGCACCTGTTGGGGCGCTTGTCCAGCAACGGTCAACCCCGGCAAACAATGAGGCCGCTCGCCGTTGAACGTCAGGCGTTTCTGACGGAATCAATGCGTTAGGCCCACCGTGAAAAATTTTGTTAAGGTGGCGGGATCCAATCGCCCTGCTGACGAGGTGTGTGCTTGATTAGGGTCTTAGTGGTCGATGATCACGATCTGGTACGAACCGGTATTACGCGCATGCTCGCCGACATCGACGGCCTGCAGGTAGTGGGTGAGGGGGACTCGGGCGAGTCGGCGCTCAAACTGGCCCGTGAGCTCAAGCCGGATGTGGTGCTGATGGACGTGAAAATGCCCGGCATCGGTGGCCTGGAGGCTACCCGCAAATTGCTGCGCAGCCATCCGGACATCAAGGTAGTCGCCGTGACGGTGTGCGAGGAAGACCCGTTCCCCACGCGCTTGCTGCAGGCCGGCGCTGCCGGCTATCTGACCAAGGGGGCAGGCCTTGATGAAATGGTCCAGGCTATTCGGCTAGCCTTTGCCGGCCAGCGTTATATCAGCCCGCAGATCGCCCAGCAGCTGGCACTGAAACCGTTTCAGCCGCAAGGTTCGCCGTTTGACGCGTTGTCCGAACGGGAAATCCAGATTGCCCTGATGATCGTCGGCTGCCAGAAAGTGCAGATCATCTCGGACAAGTTGTGCCTCTCGCCCAAGACCGTCAATACTTACCGTTATCGGATCTTTGAAAAACTCTCGGTCACCAGCGACGTCGAACTGACCTTGCTGGCCGTTCGCCACGGCATGGTTGACGCAAGCCTGTAAATCTCATGTCCCAAGTGTTTGATGCCAGCGCATTCCTGGCGACCTGCAGCGGTCGCCCGGGCGTTTACCGGATGTTCGACGGTGAAGCCCGGCTGCTTTATGTGGGCAAGGCCAAGAACCTGAAAAAGCGCCTGGCCAGCTATTTCCGCAAGACTGGCCTGGCGCCCAAGACCGCCGCGCTGGTAGCGCGTATTGCGCAGGTCGAAACCACCATCACCGCCAACGAAACCGAGGCGTTGTTGCTGGAGCAGAACCTGATCAAGGAATGGCGCCCGCCCTACAACATCCTCCTGCGCGACGATAAATCCTACCCCTATGTGTTCCTGTCCGATGGCGAGTTCCCACGGTTGGGCATTCACCGTGGGGCGAAAAAGGCCAAGGGCCGCTACTTCGGCCCGTACCCCAGCGCGGGGGCCATCCGCGAAAGCCTCAGCCTGCTGCAAAAGGCCTTTTCCGTGCGCCAGTGCGAGGACAGCTATTACGCAAACCGCACCCGGCCTTGCCTGCAGTACCAGATCAAACGCTGCAAAGGGCCCTGCACCGGGTTGGTGACTGCCGAGGAATATGCTGAGGATGTGCGCCACTCGGTCATGTTCCTGGAAGGGCGTAGCCAGCAGTTGGGCAACGAACTGAATGCCGAGATGGAAACGGCCGCCATGGCCCTCAATTTCGAGAAAGCTGCCGAGCTGCGTGACCAGATCGCCCTGTTGCGGCGCGTGCAGGACCAGCAGTACATAGAAGGTGGCAGTGGCGATGTCGACGTCATCGCCGCTTTCGTCAACCCGGGCGGCGCCTGCGTGCACCTGATCAGCGTGCGCGGTGGGCGAGTACTGGGCAGCAAGAACTTTTTCCCGCAGGTGGGTATCGAGGAAGAGGTGGCCGAGGTCATGGCCGCATTCCTTTCCCAGTACTACCTGGGCAATGCAGAGCGCGAACTGCCTGGCGAGTTGATCGTCAACGTGGTTCACGAAGACTTCGAAGCCATCACCGAGGCGCTGCACACGCTGCGTGGCCGCGAGCTGACCATCAGCCACCGGGTACGCGGCACACGCGCCCGCTGGCAGCAGCTGGCAGTGACCAACGCCGAGCAGGCGCTCAACGCCCGCCTGGCCAACCGCCAGCACATGGCTGCCCGCTTCGAGGCCCTGGCCGAAGTGCTGGGCCTGGATGAAGTGCCGCAGCGCCTGGAGTGCTACGACATCAGCCATTCCAGCGGCGAAGCCACCGTGGCCAGCTGCGTGGTGTTCGGCCCTGAAGGCCCGCTGAAGTCCGATTACCGTCGGTTCAACATCGAAGGCATCACCGGTGGTGATGACTATGCCGCCATGCATCAGGCGCTGACTCGCCGCTACGGGCGTATCAAGGACGGCGAGGGCAAGCTGCCCGATGTATTGCTGGTGGACGGCGGCAAGGGCCAGCTGAACATGGCCCGCGATGTGATGCAGGAACTGGGCTTCAACGACCTGACCCTGCTTGGCGTGGCCAAAGGCGTTACCCGCAAGGCAGGCTTCGAGACCCTTTATCTGAACGACGTGCACCACGAATTTACCCTCAAGGGCGATTCTGCCGCTCTGCACCTGATCCAGCAGATCCGCGATGAAGCCCACCGTTTTGCCATCACTGGTCACCGCGCCCGTCGTGGCAAGGCCCGCCGCGTTTCCAGCCTTGAAGATGTGGCCGGGGTAGGGCCGAAGCGCCGCCGCGACCTGCTGAAACATTTCGGCGGCCTGCAAGAGCTCAACCGCGCCAGTATCGATGAAATCGCCAAAGCCCCCGGCATCAGTAAAAAGCTTGCCGAATCAATTTATGCCAGCCTGCATAGCGAGTAGAATGCCGGGCTCAACTTGCAGCCAGTCGTACCGATGAATATTCCAAACCTGCTCACCGTTCTACGCGTCCTGCTCATCCCGATTTTCATCCTGCTGTTCTATATGCCCTACCATTGGAGCTATATGGCCGCCAGCAGCGTGTTTGCCGTCGCTGCGGCCACCGACTGGCTGGACGGTTATCTGGCGCGTCGGCTGCAGCAGAGCACCCCGTTCGGTGCCTTTCTGGACCCGGTGGCCGACAAACTGATGGTGGCCGTGGCCCTGGTGCTACTGGTGCAGACCCACGCCAACTTCTGGCTGACCCTGCCGGCTGCGGTCATCATCGGCCGCGAAATCGTGGTGTCGGCACTGCGCGAGTGGATGGCGGAGCTGGGCGCACGGGCGCATGTGGCGGTGTCCAACCTTGGCAAATGGAAGACTGCCGCGCAGATGCTGGCACTGGTGATTCTGCTGGCCAACCCACCGGCGGTGACTTTCTGGGTCATCCTGGGTTACGGGCTGCTGCTGGTGGCTGCGGGGCTGACGCTGTGGTCGATGGTGCATTACCTGCTGGCTGCCTGGCCGCACCTGCGCGAAGGTTCGGAGCAGAAATAAAAGTTTTTTTGAATCAAGGGGTTGACGCTGTTTTAGAAATCGCTAGAATGGCACCCATCACGACGCGGGAATAGCTCAGTTGGTAGAGCACGACCTTGCCAAGGTCGGGGTCGCGAGTTCGAGTCTCGTTTCCCGCTCCAAATTCGATCCTCAGTGCAGCGCTGGGGTCACAAAAAGAAGAGGCCTAAGGGCCTCTTTTTTTATGCCTGCATTTTTCAATCCCTCCTTTCATGCTGCGTCACCGCACTTGCGGATGAGCCCGCTGCACAGTGGCTGAAACCTATCTCGGCAGGGCCGGCCTCTTCACGGGTAAACCCGCTCCCACAGGGATTTCACAGGGCTGAAGGTGGTGCGGTAACTGTGGGCCCGGCCTGCCCGCGAAGAGGTCGGTACAGGCAGTTGTCATCAGTTTCTCATCAAGATCGTTCGGCGGGTCTCCAGCATAGTGGCTGGGAATCTATGCCGGGTGATTGTGATGGTGGCAACTGAAGTGGGGGCGGACGATAAACCAGACTCGGTTTCAACCCTGAGGGATTGGTGTGCCCTTACGCAGTCTGGTGAGCAAGTCATTCGTATCCGCAATGGCTGTGACGTTCTGTGTCTGGCGCATCGCGAGCGTTCGGCTTTCTTGTGGCTGGCGCCAGGTTGGCAGGGCTTGCTGGTTTTACGCCCGGGGTTGCAAGTGCTCAGTGGCAGTGCCTGGGTGCTGCCGTTGTCGCAAACGAATCTTTTCAAGTTGCAGTTGTTCATCGATCAGGGGGGCGTGCCTGAGGTACGGCCTGCTCGAAGCGAGCCCTGGGCCGTGTTGAGCGAAGGTTGTGACCCAGGGCGAACTGCGCCGGCGCTGGAGTCCTGGTATCTCACCCTTGCGCTGCAAGGTGGTGCGGCCTATCGAGCTTTCGCCCGTCATTTGCGCAGTAGCGAGCGTTATCAGTTGCTCGGCTTTTTGCTGGAGCAAGGTTCGGGCGGTGAAAAGCTCCAGAACCTTGCAGGCCGTTATGGCGTATCGGTTTCACACTTCAGAAGGCTTTGCCGTCAAGCCCTGGGTGGTGCTGCCAAGTCCGAGTTGCGTGTGTGGCGTACGGCACGAGCGCTTTTGAGCATGGCTGAAGGCCCTGCCTCCCTGACAGATGTTGCCTTGGAGTTTGGTTACGCCTCTTCCTCGCATTTTTCCAAAGAGATTCGAGAGCTGGTCGGCATTGCGCCGAGTAGTTTGATCGATATAACCGGCCTGTCTGGCGAATGAATTCATGACGTTTAAAAGTATGTGTCCGCGAGCTGTCATGCTCGTGGTTTGTTGCGTGTTGCCTATGGCTTCATCGGTTGCCTCTGTTCGTGCTGCAGAGGGTTATGTGGCTCGTCAGGAGGGCCTGCGCACGTTCTTCGATGCACTATCAGCGTCTTTGGGGCAGCCGGTCATCCTCAGCAAAGCGGCTGCTCGTCGCACCATCAGTGGCGACTTTTCGCTTACCGCACCGCAGCAGACGCTTGAGCGTATTGTTCGGCAAATGGCGCTAATCTGGTACAGCGATGGTCAGACGTTGTATGTCTATGAGGCGGCCGAAGCGAAAAGCACGGTCATCTCGTTGAATACCATCACGGTTCAGAAGCTGGAGGCCTTCCTGCGCAACTCTGGTTTGCGCGATGCCCGATACCCTTTGCGTCACGACGGGTTGCGAACCTTTTACATTTCCGGCCCGCCGATCTATGTCGACCTGGTGGCGCAGGCCGCGCAGTTCATGGACAACCAAAGTGCCGGCTTGCAACTCGGACAGCAGCGCATTGGCGTTATCAATTTGCGCAATACCTTCGTTGCAGATCGCAATTACGAGTTGCGCGACCAAAGCATCACGGTACCCGGCATTGCGACGGCTATCGAGACGCTGCTCAAGGGGGAAAGCCGTGGTGTCGACGCGGTGATCAACAAGGACGGAGAAGGACGTGCGGGTGGCATGCCGGGCTTTCCATTGGAGGGGTTGGGTGTTCCCGACGTCGCATCTTCCGACACGGCTACGCCGCGGGTTATTGCTCGTGATCTGGCTGCCGGCAATATCCGTGTAGTGGCCTACCCCGATACCAATAGCCTTCTGGTGAAGGGGCTCCCGGAACAGGTGCTTTTTATCGAGAATCTGGTTGCTGCGCTCGATGAGCCAAAGCGCCATGTCGAGCTCTCCCTGTGGATCATCGACCTGCAGAAGGACGACCTCAATGAGTTGGGCGTCGACTGGAAGGGGTCGTTCAAGGTCGGCTCGAAGGTGGCAGCATCGCTCAACGGCGGCTCGCTGAGCACGCTGGATAGCACTTCGTTCATGGCTGCCATTTCGGCGCTGGAAACCGACAACCGCGCCCGGGTGGTTTCGCGGCCTGTCGTGCTGACCCAAGAAAACGTTCCGGCGATTTTCGACAATAACCGTACGTTCTATGCACGACTGATCGGTGAGCGCAGTGTTGAGCTCGAACATGTCACTTACGGCACCCTGGTCAGCGTCTTGCCACGGATATCAGCCTCCGGAGAAGTTGAGATGGCGCTCAATATCGAGGACGGCAGTGTGGTCGACTCGACCACGGAGTCGTCCGCGATCGACGCGTTGCCGACGGTTGGCCGAACGCGTATCAGCACTGTTGCTCGAGTGCCGCGTGGCAAAAGCCTGCTGGTAGGCGGCTTCACCCGTGACGAGAGTGGGGAGGTGATCAAGCGTATTCCGGTGCTGGGGCATATTCCTTATCTGGGGAGGATGTTCAGCTATCGGCAGACCCGTGAATCCAACACGGTTCGGGTATTTCTGATTCAACCTAAAGAGCTCGACAGTCCGTTGGAACCAGGCGCTATGCAGATTGGTTCGCAGGTGATCGGCAAGGTGGCCCGTGACCCGGCCGACCGTGCGGTGCTGCGCGCGCTGGAGCGCTGATATGGCTGCTATTGGCGCAGTGCTGTCGCGCATGCAGATGGCGCGCACGCATCAGGGCCGCGAGCCCCAGGCAAAGGTCGTTGAAGCGCCAGACGACGATACTTCTCCAGCAGCTAGCGTCCAGCGATTTGTTGAAAACAGCGATGAGATGGCGGCGTCCCTGCGTTCGCAGTTTCGCCGTAGGGGCGATTTCGGTGACAAGTTCGAAGGCTTGGCAGACAGCTTCGAGCGGGTTCTGGATGAAGATGTTGTCCCCAAGGCTCGGCAAATACAGTCGCTGGCCAAGCTTGCCGAGCGCAGCATCGAATGGCTGCTGGCACAAGCCCGGGGGCTGTTTCCCGATGACAGCGATCTGGTGCTGGTGCTGCGCCAACTGTTGCAGGAAAAAGTGATGGCCGAGGCGACTCGCCGGCGTCTGGAAGCGCTACTGAATCAGGTATTGGTCCAGTCGCCGCCCAAGCGTTTGAAGGCCGGTATCAATTCGGCACTCAAAGCCAAGATGTTTGGCAAGGCGCTGGCGTTGCGGGCGGCCTTGTTGCGTGACACCTATCGCTCGTTCCTGGAGTCCGAAGTCGGCCCGGTCGAGTCTTATGAGGACTGGATAGCCCTCTACGGCTATCAGCACCGTGGCCCGGTCCTGGATTTCATCGAGGCTGCCTTGCTGACCGACATCAATGCCCAGGATCCCAGTTGTTCACGCGACGAGTTTGGCCAGTTGCTGAAAAAACTGGGTGACCTTAAGCGTCTGCGTTCGGTTGATGTCGTGTTCATCCGCAGGCTGCTCGTACACGAGCTGGTTTGCCAGCATAACGCCAGCGAGCCGGACTGGTTGGTGTTCCTGTTGGGGCTGTTGCAGTTTCCCGACGAGCTCGACCCGTTGCTGTCAGGTCTCTTTGGGGAGCACTTGTTGTTGGTTGAACACCACGAGCGCGCGCAACTGTTGCAACTGTTGCGACTGGCCTGCCTGGCGCTGCCGCTGGAGTTGTTTGGCGATGACGAGGCACTGGCGCGCATCGCAGCGCAGTTCACGCATTTGGCCGACCTGGTGTTTGCCCATGAAACCATCGAGCGACACGCTGCGTTGACGACTCGTTTCGCCTCCTGATCTTGAAGGTCGGTACTTATCATGCTCGATAAATTCCTGCGTAATGTCACTGCTCGCCCCGAGCTGCTGATTCTGGCCCTGATGGTGATGATCATCGCCATGCTGATCATTCCATTGCCGACGCCGCTGGTGGATTTTCTGATCGGTCTGAACATCGTCATTGCGATCCTTGTCCTCATGGGGTCGTTCTACATCGAGCGGATCCTGAGTTTTTCCACCTTTCCCGCGCTGTTGCTGATCACTACGTTGTTCCGTCTGGCGTTATCGATCAGTACCAGTCGGTTGATCCTGGTGCAGGCCGATGCTGGTGAGATCATCGCGTCTTTCGGTGAGTTTGTGATTGGCGACAGCCTGGTGGTGGGCTTCGTGATCTTCGCGATTGTCACCATCGTGCAGTTCATCGTCATTACCAAGGGTTCCGAACGCGTGGCGGAAGTGGCGGCGCGGTTCTCCCTCGACGGCATGCCGGGTAAGCAAATGAGCATCGATGGCGACCTCAAAGCCGGTGTCATCGATGCCAAGGAGGCGCGTGAGCGGCGCAGCACGCTAGAGCGCGAAAGCCAGTTGTACGGGGCCTTCGATGGCGCCATGAAGTTCATCAAGGGCGATGCGATCGCCGGCATCATCATCATCTTCGTCAACTTTCTGGGGGGGATCGCAATCGGTGTCGGGCAACTGGGAATGGACATGTCCGAGGCGCTGTCGACCTACACGTTGCTGACTATCGGTGACGGCCTGGTAGCGCAGATTCCCGCGCTGTTGATCGCCATTGGTGCAGGTTTCATCGTGACCCGTGTCAACGGAGACGAGGCCAACCTGGGGCGAAACATGATGACCCAACTGCTGGGGCATCCTTTTGTGCTGGGTATCACTGCCTTGCTGGCGGTCGGTGTGGCGATGCTGCCAGGGTTCCCGGTTGCGGTGTTTCTGATCATCGCCGGTGCGCTGGTGGCATTGCTGTTCTTTCGCTACCGGCTGGAGAAGAAGAACTCGGGTACTGCCCCCGTCGTGTCTTTGGCGGATGAAGAGGGGGAACCCGAAAGCGATTTGGGCCTGATCGAGAACGTCGATGACATGGCCACCGAAACCGTCGCCTTGATGCTGCTGGTGCCAAGCGCTCGCGTCGAAGCGCTGCGCGAGGCTCGATTATGTGAGCGTTTTCGTAGCCAGTTCTTCATCGATTACGGTATCCGGATTCCCGAGCCCCGATTGCGCGGTGCCGATTCACTGCCGTTGGGGCAAGTCGCGGTGTTGATCAACGAAGTGCGTGCAGACCAGTTCGATATCCACTTCGATCTGCTACGAGTTGTCGATTACAAGCCAGAACTTGAACATCTCGGCCTGGACCTGACCACGGGCGTCGACAGCAACAAGCAAACCAGCGTATGGGTGCGCAGCAGCGAGCGCGAAAAACTGCAGAACCTGGGGCATCAGTTGCGTACGGCTTATGACGAATTCTATCGCTGCCTGGTAACCCTGCTGGCTCGCAATATTTCGGAGTTTTTCGGGGTGCAGGAGAGCAAGGTCCTGCTCGACGAGATGGAAGCGCGCTACCCGGACCTGGTCAAAGAGGTCTATCGCCATGCCCCGGTACAGAAAGTCGCGGAGCTCCTGCAACGCCTGGTCGCCGAGCGCATCTCGGTGCGCAACATGAAACTGATTCTTGAAACGCTTGCTCACTGGGGCTCACGCGAGAAAGACGTGATTGTTCTGGTTGAGCACGTGCGTGGCGGTATGGCGCGCTACATCAGTAACAAATTTGCCAACGGTAACGACCTGCGCGTGTTGCTGCTTTCGCCGGAGTTCGAGGACGTGGTGCGCAAGGGCATACGTCAGACTTCTGGCGGAAGCTTCCTCAACCTGGAGCCCTCCGCCAGCGAAGAGCTCATGGACCGGCTGGCAGTCGGGCTCGATAGCCTGCACATCCCTCAGAAAGACATGGTCATCCTGGCCTCGGTGGATGTTCGGCGCTACATCAAGAAACTGATCGAGGGCCGTTTCAGGGAGCTGGATGTGGTGTCGTTTGGCGAGATTTCCGACGCCATTTCAGTGACTGTGCTCAAGACCCTTTAGGAGAATGCGCTATGCAACTGCCAATGAGTCGGCCATCGCTGGAGCGCCGTGCTGCCCACCCGTTGCGTTTGAATGGTCCCCTTCTCGAAGCGGCACTGCACGATGTGGTGATCGGCGAAGTCTGCGAGGTGCGCGGAAACTGGCGGGACACTGCGGTGAGCGCTCGCGCGCAAGTGATCGGCTTCAGTCCCGATGCGGTATTGCTCAGTTTGCTGGGTGATGCGCGAGGGTTGTCCCGTGAATCGCTGATCGTGCCTACCGGTTCATTGCTCAACCTGTATTGCAGCGCTGCCATGCTCGGTAGCGTGATCGACCCCCAGGGGCGGATAGTCGAACGTTTGGCCCCCGGCGATGCATTCGATGGTCGCGACTGTCCGGTGGATGCTGATCCTCCGGCCTACCACCTGCGTCGCCCGGTAAACCAGCCGATGGCCACCGGCGTACGGGCGATCGATGGTTTGCTGACGTGCGGAATAGGCCAACGCATTGGCATCTTTGCCGCGGCGGGATCAGGCAAGACGTCATTGATGAACATGTTGATCGCCCACAGCGAAGCAGATGTGTTCGTGATCGGGCTGATCGGTGAGCGGGGGCGGGAGGTCACCGAGTTTGTCGAGACGTTGCGTCATTCGGATAAATGCACGCGGTGTGTGGTGGTCTACGCGACCTCGGACTTCTCCTCGATCGACCGCTGCAATGCAGCCTTACAGGCAACGGCAATCGCCGAGTATTTCCGTGATCAAGGCCGGCAGGTGGTGTTGATGCTCGACTCGATGAGCCGGTATGCCCGTGCTCGCCGCGACCTCGCGCTGGCGGCAGGGGAGGCACCGGCGCGGCGTGGTTATCCCGCTTCGGTGTTCGACTCCCTGCCGCGTTTGCTGGAGCGTCCGGGCGTGACCGTCAACGGGAGCATCACCGCGTTCTACACCGTATTGCTGGAAAGCGACGATGAACCCGACCCTGTTGCCGAGGAGATTCGCTCCATCCTCGATGGGCACATCTACTTGAGCCGAACGTTGGCCGCCAGTGGTCATTTCCCGGCAATCGACGTGCTCCGTAGCGCCAGTCGGGTGGCACATCAGGTCACCGGGCACGATGTTCAGCAACTGGCGGCCAACACCCGCAAGGTGTTGGCCCGCATCGAGCAGCTGCAGGTATTGCTCGATCTGGGGGAATACCGACCCGGGGAAAATGCGGCTAACGATCAGGCCATGGCCTGTCGTGAAGCGTTGATGGGCTGGCTTCGCCAGGATTTGAGTGAACGATGTGCACCTCAGGCTGCATTGGAGAGCCTGCATGGTCTGCTTGGCTAATGTCCGGCGCCTGCTGGAGTTCAGCGACTACCGGCAGCTTGAGTGTGAGCGAATGCTCGATAAAGCCTTGCGCGCAATGGTTCCGCTTCAGTGTGAGTTGCAGGCGATCGAGCAACAGGCTCAAGGGCTCGATGAGCTCCTGATCAGCCAACGTCCCGAGGATCAGCGGTTGAGCCATGCCCAGTTGCTAACGCTGTTGCGGCGTCAGGCGGTCATTCGGCGGCAGATCGGTAACCTGGCACTAGAGCGCATCCGCGTGACGGACCAGCTCCAGGAGGCGGCTCAAGGGGTTGAGCGTTTGCAACGGCATATCAAGACGCTGCAGAGAAAGCATATGAAGTACCAGTGTCTGGAGCAACGTTTGCTGGGCGAACGTCGTTCACGTCTGTGGCGCCAGGAAGAAAATGACATTGATGAACTATTGGTGAATTGGAAATGAGCGTAGTGCGCCCTCTGGTAGTGACAGTCCGTCCGGTCAAAGATTTTTTAGCCTCCGATGAGCTCGGCCATGAAGTTCAGCCGCAGGTCTATGAAGACCGTAATACACTGGATGACTTGCCGCAGGGCGCGCTTGTGATGTTGGCGCAGTTGCAGCCACTGCGCGAGCTCCCGCTAAAGCCCACGCTGGCAGCGCTGCGCCCCGAGGCGGAGACTGAGTCCAGGTCGACCAAAGTATCGGTGGGTCAGACGATACATTGGCCAATGAAGCAGCCGTCCGTGCCTTCATCGCCGGCACGGGGTGATGCTCGACCTGCGTTGCAGGCTACGCGTTTACCGGTCGCTGCGCAGGTGCTTGTTCAGGCGTCCGTTGCCACTGCGCTCGCCACACCCGGTCAGGCTGCCATCGATGCGTCGGTCCAGCAGAAAGCGCCATCGTCGTCTACCCGCTTGCCGGTCGTCATGCGGACACAGGAGCCTGACCGGACCGCTGTTGCCAGTGCGCTTTCGGCCTGCGATCGAGCTGTCGCCGACAGACCGGTCAAGCAGGAAACGCCTCAAGCCTTACCGGCGCAACCACTGCCATTGCTGGAAAAGTCACTGCATGTGCACCGCGTAACGCACTCGGCAGTGGCTGCTAAGCCGACATCTGAACCGAAGCCGGCGCCAGAAGCCAGCACTGCCCAGGAGGGTAGGCGCTATCTTCAGGTGCCCTTCAGCAAAGGTAATGCTGTGGGGCTGATCACAGTCAGCAAGGCGGGGGGCGAACGTCCCGAGCAGTTGTTGCTCAATCCAGACAGCTCCTTGGTTTCCAGCTATTTGAGCGACAATCTGGCGCAGGTGCCGGATCCGCGTTGGCGTTTGGCTGATCAGCAGGAGCACAAACACCGTGACCGTCATCAGCAGGCGCGAGCGGAGGAGGCGTTCGAAGAGCAAAGCCGTCAAACGCTTCGAGACACAGGTGAGCAGGAAGGGCAGCAGGCGTGACCTCCACTCTGTTGTTGCGCTGTGTTGAGCAACTTGATTATGAGCGGCGCCAGGCGGTGGCCCGCTGGCAGCGTGAGGGGCACCCTGTGCTGCTGAGCCAACCTTCGCCACAGACACGTTATCTAGCCTTCTGGGCGCAAGGTTGTCACGGCCTCTGGCAAGGCATGATCGGGGCGCGCGATTGGTTGCACGCCGTGGCTCCGCAATGGTCGCAATGGCTGCTTCAGGAGAGCGAGGGCCAGGAGATTCTGGAGCTGTTCTCGACGGTCAGCCGGCCCATCGAAATTGCGTCCGATCTGTTGGATTACCAGCGCCTGTTCGCGCTCGAGCTCATTCAGGGAGAGGCGCTGCAAGGCGCTTGCCTGCCCTGCATTGGAACGCCCCAGAGTGACGTGTGGATCCTTCAAGGGCCGAGCCAGCGCAAGGAGGCTTCGCGCCCGTTGCAAGCCTGGTTGCAGGCAGTGCCGCAGGCCCTGCGAATCGTGCTCGGCAACAGCGCGATGGCTCGATTGCCCTACCGGCCACTGGCGAAGGGCGATGTGCTCGTCATCGCCGAGCAAACCCGAAAACTCTTCATGGCTGATCGGTGCATCGGCCAGTTCACCTTTGTCAAGGAAGGTCTGCATATGGAACTCACTCCCCCGGACAATCTTTCGCCGGGCGCTCTCGGCGCGCTAACGGAGCTGCCGGTCAAACTTGAATTCGTGTTGGGCGAGCTGACCCTGAGCATGGCTACGCTCAACGCGTTCATCGAAGGCCAGGTGTTGCCCCTGGAGCCCACGGCCGTGAGCAACGTTGAAGTGCGTGTCGCTGGCATGTGTATCGCCGTGGGTGAGCTGGTCCAGCTAGGCGGTCGCCTCGGCGTCGAGTTGCGTGAGGTGGGGCGGGGCACGGGTAATGAATGACATTTCAATGATCGGGCTGTTGGCAGTGGCTTCGTTGCTGCCATTCCTGATTGCCGCAGGCACCTGCTACATCAAGTTCTCTATTGTCTTCGTCATCGTGCGCAACGCATTGGGCTTGCAGCAGGTGCCCTCGAACATGACCCTCAACGCCGTTGCGCTGTTGCTGGCGATGTTCGTCATGAGCCCGGTGGTGCAAGAAGGCTATGACTATTACAAGGAAAACCGGGTTGAGTTCACCAACATCGATGCGGTGGTGGCGTTCCTCGATAACGGTCTGGGCAGTTACCGCGAATACCTGACCAAGTACACCGACCCAGACCTGGCACAGTTCTTCGAGCGGGCGCAGATCGCGCGCGAGAATCCGAATGCCGTCGATGTCGAACCTGATGAGACGCTGGAGCCTTCGTTGTTCGCGTTGCTGCCAGCCTATGCACTGAGCGAAATCAAAGCCGCTTTCAAGATTGGTTTTTATCTGTATCTGCCTTTCGTCATCGTCGACCTGGTGGTCTCCAGTATCTTGCTTGCCTTGGGCATGATGATGATGAGCCCGGTGATCATCTCCGTACCTATCAAGCTGGTGCTGTTCGTTGCGCTGGATGGCTGGGCCCTGCTTTCTACCGGACTGGTTGGGCAATACCTGTCCCTGGCTCAATGAGAATCAGTGATGAATGACCTGGTGTTTGCCGGAAACAAGACGCTGTACCTGATATTGATCCTGGTGGCCTGGCCGATCATCGTCGCCACGCTGGTGGGATTGCTCATCGGTCTGTTTCAGACCGTGACCCAGCTTCAGGAGCAAACCTTGCCCTTTGGCTTCAAACTGCTAGCGGTGTCGATCTGTCTGTTTCTGCTTTCTGGCTGGTACGGTGAGACGTTGCTGGGTTTCAGTCGGGAAGTCATGCGCCTGGCCCTGAAGTGAATCGCGATGAACGTTAGCCTTTTTTTTGACCTGCATGGCTGGCTGGCCGGTGCAATGATTTGCTTCGCTCGCCTGGCACCGGTTTTTTTCATGTTGCCGTTTCTCAACAGTCGCGCGCTCACCGGAGCACCGCGAAATGCTGTGATCGTGCTGGTTGGCATGGCGCTCTGGCCTTATACCGCTGGCACGTTGCCTCGCCTGGACTCGCTTGGCTTCTACGGGTTGTTGTTGCGAGAGGCCGGCGTGGGCGTGATTCTCGGCTGCCTGTTGTCCTGGCCGCTCTGGGTGTTGCACGGCATGGGCAACCTGATCGATAACCAGCGTGGAGCGATGTTAGGGAACACGATCGATCCGGCCAACGGCGACGACACCTCGGAGTTGGCCAATTTTCTCCAGCTGTTCGCGGCAGTGATCTATCTGGAGGGCGGGGGAATGGCGTTGCTGGTGGAAACCCTGAGCCGCAGCTACCAACTCTGCTCGCCGGTATTCGGATGCGAACTGCGGATTCAGCCGTTGCTCGGCCTGCTCGATCCGTTGATCAGTAAAACGCTGATTATCAGTGCGCCGGTGGTGGCGACCTTGCTGCTCACCGAGGCGCTGCTTGGCCTGCTGGCGCGTTTTGCGCCGCAAATGAACGCGTTTTCGGTGTCGCTCACTGTCAAGGGAGCCATCGCGTTAGTGGTGTTGCTTCTGTATTTCAGCGCACACCTGCCTGACGAAATACTGCGCATGGCCTCCAAGCCGGATCAGCTGGCGGACTGGGTCGCACAACCGGAGGCCCGCTGATATGTCCAGCGCCTCGAAAACTGAAAAACCCACGGCCAAGAAACGCCGCGACGCGGCGAAAAAGGGCCAGACCTTCAAGGCCAAGGATCTCTCCAGTTCCTGCCTGATGCTGTGCGCGATCATCTATCTGACGAGCAGCGGCAGCTTGCTGGAGGTGATGGAGGTTTACCGGCGCATCATCGCTTCGGGTTTCGCCGCCGATCAGCAGCGATATGCCGCCGAGCTCGGGGTGCTGATGCTCAAGGTCGTGGCCCCGCTGATCGTTGTGTGTTTTCTCGCCAGCGCCTTGCCCACGTTGTTGCAGACCGGCCTGGCCATTGCCAGCGAAGCCTTGAAGCTTAACTTCGGCGCACTGAACCCGGTTAACGGCTTCAAAAAGCTGTTCAGTCTCAGAACCGTTAAGGATTCCGTTAAATCCCTGTTGTATCTGGGCAGTTTTGTAATCGCATTCTGGATGGTCTGGCTGACTCAGCGGCATTTACTGTTTGCGCAACTCCATGCGCAACCGGTGGGTCTGTTCCCGATCTGGGCTCATTTGCTTGTGGTGCTGGCGCTGGCATTTCTGGGCTGCATATTGCTGATCGTCATGCTCGATGCGCTGTGTGAGTACTGGCTGTACATCAAGGATCTGAAGATGGACAAGCAGTCGGTCAAGCGCGAGCACAAGGAGCAGGAAGGCAATCCGGAAATCAAGGGGCGGCGGCACGAGTTGCATCGGGAGCTGCTATCCGAACAAGTCAAATCCGACATTCGTGGTTCGCGAGTGATTGTCGCCAACCCCACACACATCGCTGTGGGTATTTACTTCCGCCCGGAAGTCACAGTGATGCCGTTCATCTCACTGATGGAAACCAACCAGCGGGCATTGGCCGTGCGCAAGTACGCGGCTGAGGTAGGTGTGCCGGTGATCAGTGACATTGCCCTGGCCAGACGCATCTTCAAGACGCATCAGCGCTACACCTTCATACAGCTGCAGGAAATCGAAAATGTCCTGCGACTGCTGGTCTGGCTTGAACAGGTCGAGCAGGCCTGACGGGCTTCCTGCGAAACCGAATGCAGGCAGAGTGATTCACGAACACCACGATGAGCGTTTTGTGACGGCGCCCCTTGCCTTCAGCTGGCTCAATAGCCTTGTCAGCACCGCTGAAGAAACATTCAGGAGTAAGTAGTCATGAGTAGTCGAAAACATACAGAGCAGGAAGAGGACCGGATTGCCGAGCATGTGATGCAGGCCGTACTTGATGGTGCGTCGCTCAAAGAGTTGCGCGGCGTCAGTACCGAGCAGATGGATGACCTCTACGCCTTTGCCTATGAGTTCTACGAGCAGGGGCGTCTGGACGATGCGGAAAAGTTTTTCCATTTCCTGTGTATCTACGACTTCTACAACGCGCAGTACTGGATGGGGCTGGCGGCGGTGCATCAGCTCAAACAGAACTATCAGAAAGCGGTTGATCTGTATGCCGTCGCTTTTGCCCAAGGTAAAAATGATTACCGCCCGATGCTCTATACCGGCCAATGCCAGCTGGCGCTGGGTAAAGCCGGCAAGGCCAAGTTGTGTTTTGAGTATGTCATCGAGCGTGTTCAGGAGCCGGGTATGCGCGAGCAGGCCCAGGCTTACCTGAATGCGTTGACCACTATCGACGCCGATCATTCGGAGAAAGAGTTGTAATGGATATCAGGGCTTTGTACTCACGCCTATCCCCGGAAACGCAGGCCAGTCAGGCCGGCAGGGAACGTTATGCCGAAGCGGCGAGTAAAGCGGCCAACACCAAGGCCTGGCAGCGCGCTGCCGATACGGCACTGGCCAACCTGCAAGGTGTGAGCTACGCCGCTCAGTCGCAAGGTGAAAATACTGCTGCGCTGGGTAGGCCGCTTCTGGCTTCGCCACCGCCAAGTGCTGAGCGTGCGAGAAAGGGGTCTGAAGACAGGTTCACCTTGTTGATGGCCTCGCTCATCAACTTGTTGGGTGACGTCAGCCTGGAGTCACTCAAGTCGCGCATGGAAATCCTCAGGTCGGCGGCCAAGGCCAGCGCTGAGGGCAACAAGGCATTGTCAGACGATTATCTGAGTGCGCTGGCGGAACTGGAAGCGGCTGTCGCCTCTGCGAGCGTATCCGAGCAAGAGCTCGCCGCAGCCAAGGCTAAAGTCGACAGTGCGCAAAGGGCGCTGGCCGATGCTGAAGCGGCGCTGGGGAAAACCGAGCCGGGTACGCCCGAGCATGCCAAAGCCTTGGCCGCCCGTGATCTGGCGCAAGGCAACTTGACCGCCGCCCAACAATTACTGAGCAAGGCCGAGCTGAAGTATCTGGCCGCAGTCAAGGTGGCTGGGGAGGCGGGCAAAAAGGCTGAGGCTCTGGCCAGGTCGGTGGAAAATGCGGGGCTGGGCGACAAGCCGGTGCTCGATGGCATCAAGCGTCAGCTGAACGCGGCTGCGACCATGGTGCTGCTGATGACACGTTTTGCAGCGTTGATGGGCGAAAGCGCTGAAAACAAGATTGAAGCGGAACAGGAGTTGTTCCGCAGCATGCAGGCGGCGCGTCAGGAGTACATGGAGAAAAAATCTGAAGAGTACCTGGAACAAGTGCGTAAAGCCGAAGCTGCCAGCAAGACGGCAGGCTGTATCGGTAAGATTCTGGGCGCCGTGCTGACCGTGGTCAGTGTTGTCGGGGCTGCCTTCACGGGCGGAGCCAGTCTGGCGCTGGCAGCTGTCGGTGTGGGATTGATGGCAGCGGACATGGTAGTCAAGGAGTTGACCGGGGTGTCGTTCATGGAGAAGGCCATGAAGCCTCTGATGGACAATATCCTCGGCCCGATGATTCAGGGCATCGGTAAGGGGATTGCCGATCTTCTGAAGAAGGCCGGCGTCGATGCGGCGTCGGCCGATATGGCGGGGATGATCATGGGCGCAATCATTGGTGCCGTGGTCATGGTCGCGGTGCTGGTGGTTGTAGCAGTCGTTGGCAAGTCCGCTGCGGGCCGGGTCGCCAGTGCGATGGGCAACATGTTCGGCAAATTGGCCAACAAGATGGCGCCACAAATGCTCAAGCAGGCCGCTCGGGCGGTCAGCAATGGTTTTTCCAGTGTCATGACCAAGGCCCGTACCAGCATAGGCCTCAAGTCGGATGCAATCTCCCTGGAGATGTATGCATCGCGCCTGGCTGCTTCAGTGGCGGTCGTAGAGGCGGGCGGTGTCGCTGCCCAGTCCGCGTTGGAAACCAAGTCGGGTATTCACCAGCGCAACGCGGCGCAACATCTGGCTGAATTCGAGCTCGCCAAGGTTATCTCCGAGCAGATGAAGAACTATCTGAGCGACATGGTTCAACTCTTCGATCAGTCGATGAAGGCCAAGGATAACGCCATCAAGCAAGCCTTCGGCATCCAGGACAGTATCAATAGCAGCAGCTTGAGCATGGCACGCAACATTTGATTCAACAGGATTAGCACTCATGGATTTTTCAATCAGTAGTCGTTCCACATCGGTAAGCAGCCTTCAGATTGCAGAGGTGGCAGGTAAGGTCGTCGATCAAAAGCAGCCGCTGTCGATCAGCAGTATCAGTGGACGGTTCGAAGCGCAGGTGTTGATGTCTCGGCACGCGCAGGCTGGCGAAGCAATGACGTCTCAGCAGTTGAATCAGCACCTGGAAACCTCAGGGTTCAGTGAGAGCGAAAGCCAGGCGATGATGGGCTTGTTTCTGGCCACTGTGGTCCAGCAGGAGAAAGAAGGTACCGAAGGTGCGGTGAAAGATCCGGTGGCGGACCTGTTGTCGTTCGACCCCGCCGTGTGGGAAAAACATATCGGTGTGTTGGTGGCATCGATTGTCGCGCTCAATATCGCACGCAAATCGAGCGCTGAAATGAGCGGCAAGTTCACGCAGATGGCCTATGAGGCCGCCATTGCGCAAGGCGTTGCAATCATGGCCGGTGGTGAGGCCGCGATGTGGGCTGCGGTCAGTGGTGCGGTCGTTGCCACTACAATGGCCGTCGCGGGTGCCGGGTTGTCCTTGCGTGGGCAGAGCCAGAAGCATACTGATATCAAGATCAACCAGTCGGCTGCGGCGAAGTTCGATGCGCAGGCACACCAGATGCGCGTTGACTTGGAAATTGACCCGAGCAAGCGGGCAGTCCTTGAGTCGAAGATTCGTGAGGCGGTTGATCAGGCCACGCAAGCGCGCATGAAAAGTGCGCTGCAGGCGAAAACCTACGAAGGCAACCTGACTGTTGGCGGTGCCATCAGTTCTATGGCGATGATCATCAGCTCCGGGTTGTCCGCCATCCTGCGTTTGCAAGAGTATTCAGAGCGCCAGCGTGAAGTGCTGCACCAGTCCGAGCAGGGTTTGAACAAGGCGGTCAGTGATGTCGCCAGCCAGAGTATCAATGAATATACGACGCTGCTCAGCAAAACGCTCGACGCCATCCAGCAGTTGGTCGACAGCCGCGGCTCCACCATGAACGCAATCGCCTCTGTGCGCGCTTGATCAGGAGGCAAATCATGGAAATTGTCACAAGGGCCTACCCTGCCATTGCGCTGCGTATCGATCAGCCGGCGGATGAAAAGGTTGGCAGTCTTGAGGTCGAGCATCGTCCGCGCCTGTCGGCGGCTGAACGGCTGACGCAGTCGGTAGTGTCCCGGTTAGGCACTGCAGTGCTCGGAACCGTAAAGCCCAATAAGGTTCAGGGGCATTTGCTGGAAGCCGAGTTGCGCAAATGGGCAGCCCTTGCCCACCCTGCTAGCCCTGACATCCAGGAGTGGAAGGATGAGACACTCAAGAAAATAGGCGATTTGCCGTTGGCGCCAGAAGCTGCTCGCAATGCGTTGAACCCGTTCAGTGGCAGCGCCGATTTTTTTGAGCAATTGCTGGCGATGATCGGTTTTATCAAGGGCGAATACCTGGCGATCTACGAAGCGCTGCTGACCAAATACTCGGACTTCTACAAGGAATTCAACGAAACCATCATGGCGAAGATGGGGGACTGGATTACGGGTAAGTCGGACGGTAAGGAAGTCGAAATCAGCGGGGGACTGCGCGCTGCGTTAGAAGCGTTGCGTAATAAGTACCAGCAAGCCCCGGATGGCGTCCTCTATCCCGTTTCGGGGTCTGCGACACAGGAGGAGGCACAGAAGTGGGCCAAGGCCTTGGGGTTGCCCGATTCATGTGTGCAGCCTGATGGCCAGGGTGGTTATCGAGTGATGATGGACTTGTCACCGCTGGATGCAATGATCGCAGCGGCTCCCAACGGTACCGTGAAGTGGGATACCGCGAAATTCCAGGCTTGGCAAACCGGGTTTAACAGCCAGGAAGGCGATTTGAAGAACCAGCTACAGTTATTCACTACCAAGTACGGTAACGCCAACTCGTATCACGAGAACTTCAACAAGATTCTCTCCTCGCAATTGAGCCAGTATGCAGAGATGCTCAAGGCGCTCGCGAGCGGGATTGGCTGACGTCGTCGTTATGAAGCAAATGATGAAGCTTGAAATCGAGACCGTTATTGTCGCAATTCTCGCTGATAAACTCGTGGTCGATGTCGAGGCCGTTACCTCAAGCGCCCGCTTGGTGGAGGAGCTCGGTGCGGATTCGTTGAATTTTCTGGATATTGCTTTGGAAATTAACTATGTCCTGGGTATTGAACTGCTTCCAGAGGGTTTGGCCAGTATTCGTAACGTGGAGGATCTTTATCGCGTGGTTCATAAGGCAATCGCTCAGGCGTCTGTCTGAGCACTCTCCCGAACGTGCGCACTGGTAAGGGTGCGTAGCCATTTTTCGGCAAGATATCTCTAATATGCCGCACACGGTATGCGTCGGCGACTCAATGGTGAATTAGAGCCTTTCCTTGGATAATGCGGATTAGTCTCTAGCTTCTTGTAGAGAAATCTCAAATATCGTAGGTATCACTTCCCCTATAGTTGGTCACTCACGCCGGGTGCGGATGAACTCCGCCAATGTCACGGCATATTCATCGCATTGGGATGGGGCAATTTGCGTTATGGAAGGGGTTACTGATCAATTGCCAGGGCGGTCGTTTGTGTTTGGCCAATGGATATTGCAGGAGGATGGGTTACTTCTGCGTGACGGTACCGGACTACATCTTCCACCCAAGGAATTGCATGTACTACAGCTATTGTTGGCAGCGGCGGGATCGCTAGTTCCCAAGGGCTGGCTGCTGGACCAGGTGTGGCCCAACTGCGACGTGGCCGAGGAGTCCCTTACCCGCTGCATTTATGCGTTGCGCAAGTTGCTGGGGCGTGAAAATGACTATATCAAGACGGTCTATGGCAAGGGTTATCGCTTTGTTGGGGAGGTCGTCGAACGAGGGGGGGCGCCTTCATCGGTGCCCTCGTTATTAGTCTTGCCGTTGCTGGCGCAGGATGATGAGTGTGCCCTGGAAATGCAGTGCGAAGAGGTTCGCCGATTGGCCGCCGCATTTGGTGGGCGTGTTTGTGTGATGCCGGCGGGGCCTACAGCTAATGCGCAAGCTTCCGATGATTACCTGTCGAAAGTCGAGCGAATAACACGTGAACATTATCTCAGTGTTCGTTGCTGGTTCGAAGCCGGTGACCGGCATTCTTCTAGCCGGATTCTGATCGCTTGCAACAGATGTTCCTCATAATCTGATCAGGATTCTCTACCTTCCACGCCCTATCATTGATCGCACGCCGAAGCGGTAGGCGCTTTTCATAGAGTTAGACCAAGTGGTGAACAGCATGCAGGACTCTCCTGCAACGCAATGCGTCCTGAGGGTGTTCAACGGCCCGCTGCAGGGTTGCGAATTTGATCTGGCGCAGCAGCGTACTCTTTTTGTCGTTGGTTCCGAGGCAAAGTTTTGCTCGATTGAACATCCGCTCAGTGTTCCGGAAGATGCCATCTACATTCCGCTGGCGTATGGGGGATGCAACTTTGAGGTCTTGCTTGGGGATGATGACCGCGCGGAGTGTGTCGTGCGAATCCTGGGCGACGAAGGTGTGGTTGAGCGGCCCATACCATTCCAGTCTCTGGAGCATATATCGGAGTTGCTAATCGCCGTACGCCCATTCGATGAAGCGTGGCGGAGCGAGTTGTTGGTACAAGGGGCAGCTGTGCTTGCTGGGCCTGAGCCGGCTCGGATGCCCGTTATCGTTTCGCGGCGAGTGGCTGTTGCAGCGGTGCTGGTAATAATGGCTGGCTTGGCCATGTTCGGTTGGTACGCTTCGAGTTCCACCCCTGTGTCGAATGTTGAGGCGCTGATTGCCGGGGGTAATAACAACATGGTCGCCCTGTACGGCCGCGACCAGGCGATTTACGTCTTCGCCCACTCCGAGCGCGATGCCGCATGGGGAAGGCAGGTATTGGTGCGCAATGGGTACTCGGCGACTCAGGTGATGACCACAGAGGACGAGCGCTACCGCTTGGAGAGTTTAGTGTCCAGCCTGGCGCCACAACTCGCCTTTCACCGTATGGACCTCAGTGATCCGGTGGTTCCGCAGTTATGGATCAGTCGCCAGCGCAGCGTGCTGTCCGCGGGATTGCAGCGTCGCCTGGAGAGCGCTTTGGTCGCCGTCGCGCCCTACGCTCACGAAATAAAGATCGTACAACGTGACGATGACGAACTCCTGCATCTGGCCGAGCAAGGCTTGCAACGCTTGGCATTGCCCTTTACTCGGCACCAGCGTGCTGACGATGTGACCTTTACGGTCGAGGGCAGCCTTGAGGACGCGCAGTTACAGGCACTGGGTGACTTTGTCGCAGCGTTCGGTCGCCAATGGGGTGCGCGATACGTTCATTTCGCAATCGAGCTCAAAGATGACTGGCTGAAGAGCAAGTCGTTCCAGTACGGCCCTCAGGGCTACATCAAGATGACGCCGTCATCCTGGTACTTTCCTAAATCCCTTTGATAATAACGGTTGATATATGAGTACGGTTTCAAATCCTATTGAGTTTCATGATGACTTCCTGGGTCGACAGGCTCAGGGCTTCGAGGACGGCGCTACCGGTCTCAAAACCAAACTCGATGAGGCACTGGCCGCATTGCATGAAGATGCGTCGGACCCCACGCTATTGGCGGCCTATCAGGCTGCATTCTCTTCCTACAACGTGTTCCGTAACGTTGCGACCAATACGATCAAGGGCTTCAAGGAAATTGACACGGCGATAGTTTCCGCCGCGCGTTAAGCCTTGCGTCTCCGCTCGGCTGGCAGGAATTTCATATGCCAGCCGGGCACTGTTCTTGTGGGGTTCCTATGTCTGTTTCTTCCCTGACGTCAGTGAACCTGAGTCCGCTTCGGATGGCCGAATTGGCGCGTCCCGAGCCTGGCTCAGTGGTTTCCCTGGAGGGTCGTTTGATCGAAAGTTTCGCCAGCTCCGCTGTGGGCACCGAGCGTGATCATGCAAGGATCACTGCCATGCTCAAACGCCCGGATATCACCAACCCGGAAGTGTTGAGCGAATTGCAGCTGCTCACTGCGCAGTACAACATCGATGTCTCCTTACTCAACGTCCTGGTCCGTAAAACAGTGACAACGGCCGAAACCTTGTTGCGTTCGTCATGAAGGTATTTGCCTGGCTTGCGCTGTTCTGTTTGATGCTGGTTGGCTGTCGACAACCGAGTTTGCTTGAGGGCCTTGACCAACAGCAGGTCAATGAAGTGATTTCGGTACTGCAGCGCAATAACATCACTGCGACCAAAGTGGATAACGGTAAGACCGGATACTCGGTGCAAATCGCGCAAGGGGATTTCGCGGCGGCGGTCGACCTGTTGGCCCTGTATTCGCTGCCTTCCAGGCCGCGTGTTGAAATCGCCCAGATGTTTCCTGCGGACTCTCTGGTCGCTTCGCCGCGAGCCGAGAAGGCGCGTCTGTACAGTGCGCTGGAGCAGCGCCTGGAGCAGTCGTTGAATACCCTGGAGGGTGTGGTTTCAGCACGGGTACATGTGAGTTACGACCTGGAGACCGGAGAAAGCGGTCGCAAGGTAGCACCCATCCATGTCTCGGCGTTGGTGGTGTATGAGCGTGACAGCGAGCCACAGCTACTGATCAGCGATATCAAGCGTTTTCTCAAGAACAGTTTCTCGGCCGTGGACTACGAACACATTTCGGTGGTCTTGTCCAAGCGGGCTTTAATTCAGCATGCCGCCCCCTTCCCGGAGCCTCGCACTTACGCCTTTACCTGGCTCTATGGCGTGTTCGTCTTAGGCATTCTGGCTGCGCTAGCGTACTGGGTCATGCGGTATCGACAGTCGAAAGAGATCGGGCATGCTTCGCGGGACTGAAGCGCTGCGCGCCATCCTCCAGCAGCCGCTGGACTATCTGCATCCTCACCGGGGTGTTGTGCCAGCGCTGTTTGGCGAGCCGGCAGCCCGCGCGCTGCTCAACCAATCGTTGCTAAGAGGGTTGGCACTCAGTTGCCCCGATCCGCAACAGCTCAAGCGCAATCCATGGACTGATTGCTGGGTCGCACATTGGCAGCATTTGCCCGCAGTCGCCCGCCTTATGGGGGCGCACCTGATGTGGCCGCAACTGGCTCGCGGGGCGCGCATGCGTGAGCTCGATGTTCCGACAAGAGCCTTCGCCCGCATCAACCTGGGCAATCGGCCAGCGGTCGTGATCAGCGAAGCGCAAGGACTTGAGCCATCGCTCGACGCCCTGGGGCTCGCTGCCTTGGCAGCTTGGCATCAATACATCCCGGATGCGCTCATGCAGCGTCTGTTCTTGCAGTTCTCGCCGCGAGTGGTCGAGTTGCAGCAAACCTTGCCGATCCTGGCGCCGAATTCGTCACTTTTCATCCTGGCGGTACAACATGCTCGAATCCATCAGAACGCTTGCTGACATTCCTTCGACGGATGCCCTGCTGCTGAGGCATGAAGAACGCACGGCTGCGCGTAATCGTCGGTTGTTGATGCAGCAAGCCCGCGAGCGCGCCAAGGCCTGTATGGCAGAAGCGCAACAAGAGGCAGACAGTGTTCGTGCGAACGCCTTTCAGGACGGTTATTCCCAAGGCGTGCTGCAAGCCGCTGCTGACGTGAGCGGGCTTTTACTGCAGTCGCGAGTGATGGCAAGCGCGTTGCAGGCAGAGCTTGTACAGGCCGCCCGGTCATTGCTGGGGGATTTGCTGATGGACGACCGTCTGCTTGATGCGCTGCTGCAGCGTTGGCATTCGGGGTGGGTAGACCAAGGCCGGGAGCCGCTGCAGATCATGCTGCCGCTGCGGTGCAAGGCCGGGCAGATGGCGCTGAACACCAGGTTGAAGGGCTTGGGTGTCGAGCGGGTGGATATCCGTTTCCATGCCCAGGAACGTTACCTGTTTCGCCTCGCGGATCAGGTGGTCGAGCTTGATATCGGCGCCTCTCAGGAGCGCCTGTCGCCGCGTCTGATCGCCCAGCTCAAGCAGTTACCGGAGAGTGTGCGGCAGCTCGATGAAGCGTCGAAGAACGTGTTTGTCAATTGGGCTGCCGACCTGAACAAGGAAGGCTATAGCGCGATGAATATTTCGAAGTCGGATAACAGCGATGAACATTGATAACTACTCGCTTGCAGGTCCCGGCCAGGCCCCGCATCGAGGCGCCGAGACGATTGTGCCTCTGGACCAGCGCATGGGGCTTCAGGGCGCGGAAACCAGCGTTGATCCGGATCCTGAGTTTGCCCAGTTCTACGGCGCGTTCATGGAGTGGATAGCGTCCACGGCACCCTCACCGGGCAGTATTCAGCGTTACTTGAAACAATACGCGAATGCCGGTGGCGAGCTGCCCTATAAAACGACACAGAAGCAAATGGATGCGTTGACGCAGGTGATGGTGCGGATGAAAGAGCAAGGTTTGGAAGAAAGTGAGACTTACAAGGAGATAAGAGCTGCGTTGGTATCGGTTTCATCGGCCAATATGTTCGTCAAGGAGTTTATGCAGGAGGTGTTCAAGCCATCTGAGGACGAAGACAGTCGCGAGAATGTCAGTTGGTAATCTAAATAAGCTTTTTTTGTAAGATGTTTGGCGATTCTTTTGTTATATATAAAAGCCTGAGCTGTTGTTTTTGAAGGGGATACCATGAGCGAAAAAAGCGATCATCAGGCCGGCGCTTGGCGTAGATCGTTGAAATCCATAACCTATAGCCCATTATCATTCTCGCAGAATATTCATCGCGAGCTTAGCTCGTTGGTTTGCGATGCGTTAATTGAGTTGGGAGTCTCAGATCAATTGCTGCACGGTCTCGACTCGCATTCAACCATAACCATTGATTTAGATGAAGGTCCATCTATTAATATTTCTCTGGTCGACGATCGTCTCTTTGTTTGGTCGTTTGTCCCGATGGGCGAGGATCTATTGATAGACAATGCCAGGAGCATTATGCCTGTTATTACAACCGTAGTGGAGTGCGTTGAAACGGGTCATTTAACATTGGGTAAGTGTGGTGATGGTTTTGAGTTAAAGGCATTAATTAATCCGCGTGCATTGATTGAGAATAAGTTCAATGAGATTTTACATGGTTTTCATGGTGCGCTCAAAATTATAGATGGCTGCCGATGAGGTTATATGTTTAATGCGGGTGCCGGCTACTGAAAGTCAAGGCGAACCCTTGGTTTTCAGAACTTGCGGGCGCATAAGCAAGTTTTAATTTTTCGTCTTCTGCTTTTGATGTTGTAATTAACATGTATAAAGAGGGCTTTTATGCAATACTCAATGTTTGTGAGTTCCTATCTGGCAGCAAATAGTGCTAGCGCTGCTTTGCAAGGAAGTAGTGGTTCAGATTCGTTGTCGCCTTTGAGCTTGCCAGTAAAAAAAGTGTCTAACACAAGTCAAAAACATTTGTCATTTCCTCCTGGTACATTAGCTCAGTACTTTGCTTCTCCAGCGAAAGAAGAGAAAAATCAGTACCAAGCTCGTGGAAACATTAGTCAAAATGGTAGCTTTATGTTCAAGCCGGGAGATGAGGAGAAGTATGCCTATACACCGAGTATCTATCTGATGAAGCTGAGTGACGATAGAGAGACGGCAAGAACTCAATTGAAAGGATTGAGAGATGCGTATCGTGCGAACCAATCGGTACCAGATTTTCTCAAAAAAGAGAGCGCGTTGTCGTCAGGTTATGATACTCGCTGGATGGATGCATATGTTAAGGCTCCAACGCAAGTTGCTCATCGTAGCAAAAATTTTTTCACTCAGGTCGATCCAACCAATAAGGTCAATAATCTCGATGATATTATTTCGAATCCTATGGAGCAGAAGCACAAAGAGGGTGGCGTGTCATTTTTGAGTTGGTTTGTTCATCCAAGGTCGTTTGTGGATGCAGAAACAAAGAAAAGAACAATCAATGATTATTCCTACGCTACCTTTAGACAGGTTGCTGCAAAACATCAACAGCTTAAGCTGTCTGGGGAACATGTTGAGCCAAGTTCAACCCCAACAGCTGGCGCTGCTCAAATCAAGGATGCTCGGTTCGCAAAAAATAAAGCAGAGCGTTTACAGATTGAATCAGGTCAGCTTATTGGGCAGAAGTATTTGGCGACTCCTCTTGACTTGACTAAGGAGGATTTGCCCAAGCTAAAACAATTAAAAGCTGATAGCCAGCGGTTCTTCGAAGAAAAATTTGGCTTCGATGCGACGAAAGATAAACTCAATCAATACTTTCATATGCCATATGCTAGAGTTACCACTACCCTGCACTTGCATTCTCGCCTAAATCAAGAAATGGCCCCAAGGGAAGCAACGAAAAGCTTTCGTTTAGATGATGTAATTAAGCATTTGGAATCACATGATGACATATTTGATTTGATTTACGAACGTGCACAATCGGTGAAAGGTTTGGAGCAGCAAAAGCCTATAGATATGGTCGCAGAATTAGGAGGAGAGAATTCGGTAAAATTTGAATATGTTGGAGGATATTTTAAAGATGATAATGGCCATTTCAAACTGAAAGGGCGCGATCCTCTCCGGGAGTGATTAAGCCTATTGCTGGGCACATGAGGTGTCACTTATAGTAGTGGAGCCTTGTATGTGACTATTGACTGTGCAGATCTAGTGTGATGTTTCAGAAATACCGCTGAAAATCTGAGCTAGGCTCTGTAGAAGCCAACTCTCCAAGGCCATCGACATGGGTCGACCAGCAACCGTCATTACCCTTTCCGAAACCGAAAAGTCAGAGCTGCTACGCCGCATCAAGCTCCGTAAAGGCGCTCAAGACGCTCGGCTGCGTGCGGAGATAATCCTCGCCTGTGCCGCAGGCGAGTCAGGCAATGACATCGCTCAGCGCTTGGGGACGAGCAAGGATGTTGTGTCACGGTGGCGTCAGCGCTTCTCTAAGTTGGGGCTGCTGGGGCTGAACGATGAACCGCGCTCTGGCCGGCCTCGCACCATTTCCGATGAGCAAGTTCAGCAAGTGGTAAACCAAGTGCTGCAAGGTAAGCCCGACGATTCCAGTCATTGGAGCACGCGACGGATGAGTCGTGAGACGGGCCTCTCTCCTGCAAGCGTGATGCGCATCTGGCACGCGTTCGGGATCAAGCCGCACTTGGAAAAGACCTTCAAGCTTTCCACTGATCCGTTGTTTGTCGACAAGGTTCACGACATCGTTGGGTTCTACTTGAACCCACCCGAACGAGCCTTGGTGCTTTGCGTTGATGAGAAGAGCCAGATCCAAGTGCTGAACCGCACACAGCCTGGCCTACCGCTCTCTCCAGGTAACCCTGCAACCCGCACACATGACTACAAACGACACGGAACGACCTCGCTGTTCGCGGCCCTGGATGTGGCAACCGGTGAGGTGATTGGCCGACTCAAACGACAACATCGCAGTATTGAGTTCCTCGCCTTTCTAAGGGAGATCGATGTGTCAGTGCCTGCCGATATGCCGATCCATCTGATCATGGACAATTACGCGACTCACAAGACCGACAAAGTCAGGGCGTGGCTTGCGGCGCGACCGCGCTACAACATCCACTTCACGCCTACCTCGGCGTCTTGGTTGAATCTGGTTGAGCGGTTTTTCTCAACGCTGAGCGAGAGGTGGATCAAGCGGCAGGCACATGTCAGCGTTAAGGATCTGGAGGCGTCGATCGAGCACTATCTGGAAACCTACAACCAGAACCCGAAGCCATTTCGGTGGCACAAATAGGCCGAGGACATCCTTGCCTCAGTCGCTCGCGCGGCGCGAGCGCTGGGCAAATGATTTTCAGTGGTATTTCTGAAACACCACACTAGGTCTGTTCGGAATAGGGGGCAGTAGACTCTGTGTGAAAAGCCTTGAACTCGGTGATGCTGCGTTTAGAGCAGCCTCGGAATGTTCATTTGCAACCCGTAAAGTCGGGCGAAATCCGGCCGCGCCTCGGCTGTTTTCGCCATGCCTTACCTTCGTTTCAGACTTTTCACACAGGACCTAAGATGCATCGAAGTCGAACGACCCGCTTTCATAAAAAGCTCATAGCGGTGCTTTTTCAGCCGCGATTGCAGGCCCGCCTTCAAACACCCCATGGTCTCGCTGGCTTGTTTCATGCGGTGTTTCCAGCATTTCTCTTCTTACAGAGCCTAAGGAGGTGATCAAGCCCAGAAACCAAACAGCACCAACGCCGCCACACCCAGCCCGACCGCAACCGAACAACCGCCCAGCGACAACGCCGCCCGGCCTTGCCGGTACCAGCCGTCGTGGCCAAGCTGCCGAGCCGGTGCCAGCAGGCTGCGCCAGCGCAGCTCCGTCTCGTGAAACGCCTGCAAGTTTGCCGGGTCTGCATCCAGCCAGCGACGAAAGTCGATCCGCTCGCAAGCCGTCACCTGTGGGCTTTGCAAGCGCACATACCATTGCCCGGCAACACTCGCCAGCACATCCCGGCGCGAGCGGCCGGCCTGCAGCGCCTGTTCCATGTTCCGCTCGACACTGGCCAATGGCAGGTTCAGGCGGGCAGCGATAGCGGCGAAGCCCAGCTGGTCGAGGCGGTTGAGCAGGAACACTTGCTGTACGCGCCGGGGCAGCCGTTTCAGGGCATGCAGCAGGGCGTGGTCGGCATCATGTGCGGCAACCGGGCCTGGGTGCTCAAGGGGCAGTAGCAGACGGGTCATGGACAGCTCCTTGCTCTACAAAGGGGGAGGGGATGGGGGCATCTTCCTTGATGCGTGATCAGCGTAGACGAAACGAGATTGATTCTCAACTGCTGATTCCGCAAAGTTTTGTAATGAGCGTTCACGCCCTGAAACACCTTTGCTATCATGCGCGCCATCACGATCTTCATTAGCCTGAAGAGCCAAAAAAAAGACCCGGCAAAAAGCCGGGTCAAAAACCGTGATTAGCCTGATGAGGAGATAATCTGAGAGCGACCTAAGCTCCAGGTTATCCAGCGGATCTTGCGATCAGCTGAGTGCAATAATAATCGTTATCATTTGCCAGTCAAATGAATTTTCGTCCTTTCGGTAAAAAAGTTTTACCGATGCGCTTCCTTGTCCCGGCAATCGGGGCCTTTGCCGATACGCGGCTATCACGTTTTCTCCCTTCTTTCTTGCCTATAAACCCGGTTCTGCGGCGCGTTTGTGCTCCAGCAGTGCGCGGGCCATGTCCATCATGTGCATCAGGGCGAAGGTCAGCTCGCGCTGGCTGCCGTGCTGGTGGGTGGCTGTTTCCTGGGCGGTGGCGGCAGCGCAGCGCAGCAGAGCGATGGCGTGCTCCTGGGCCTGGTCGCCGGTTACGCCCTCGTGCAAGGTCCAGATCTTGTTGTCCAGCGTGGGGCGTGGCGGGTTGGGGTTGAGGTAGTAGTCGAGCGCGCGACGGGCTGCTTCGCTGTCGAGATCTGTTTCGTCGTTTTTCGATGGTTTCATCCTGATACCTGCTAGAGCCAGTAAGGAAAGGGGTGAACCCGATACTAATACCTAGAGTATTTTTATGCGTTGAGATAAATAATACTGAATGTTTATTGAGCGCCTGAAGGCAGTCCGTATCGTGCCAGCGATGAATATGGATAAATGGATTGCCCTCGTCCGCGACCGGATGGAGGAGCTAGGGCTCACCCAAGAGCAGCTTGCCGAGCGCGTTGGTGTGTCTCAAGGCAGTGTGGGGCATTGGGTGAACAAGCGGCGTCAGCCGAAGATCGAGTCGATGAACCGCACGTTTGTCGAGATTGGCATGCCCCATTACAACGTCAGTCTGCAGCTGCGCATTCAGGGCCAGGTTGGCGAGGAGCGTGGCGCCTACGGGGTGGATGATGCCGAGGACGACCTGGACCTCATGCAGTACATCGTGTGTTTCCGCTACCCGGTCAAGGACTGGAGTGAGTTGGGTGCTACAGATGCTGTGGAGCCCAGCGTGTTCGAACAGACGGATTACCTAGCCCAAGGCAAAGCATTCTGGCTGACAGTTGAGAACGACGCGATGAGCGCCGTCAGTGGTCGCAGTGTGCCACAGGGCATGCGGATGCTGGTTGATCCTGGGGTGGAGGTTGAGGCGGGGCGTTTGGTTATCGCTCGTCAGCCGGGCAAACCCGCGATTTTTCGCGAGTTGGTTGAGGACGGCGGGCAGCGGTACCTGAAGGCCCTCAATAACAACTACCCGACGCTGCTCTGTGAAGAAGGTTGCGAGTTTCTCGGAGTGGTCGTGCGAGTGCACGGTGCCTTCTAGAATGAAGGGGCTGCAAAGCAGCCCCCGCTGACCTCACTCTGTCAGCTCGACCAACACCGTCCCTTCGCTGACCATATCCCCTTCCTGGCAGAACAACGCTTTCACTGTCCCGCCATGCGGCGCACGAATGCTGTGCTCCATCTTCATGGCCTCCAGCACCACCAGCGCGGCACCTGCTTCCACCACTTGCCCCGGCTCGACCAGTACCCGCACGATGCTGCCGTTCATGGGCGCGCCCAAGCCGCCCTGATGGCTGTGGCTGGCCTCGGCTTCGGCAATCGGGTCGAAGGCCTCAATGGCGTGCATCTCGCCATCCCAGTGCAGGTAAAGCGTGCCACCCCGGCGGATCGCCAGGTGCTGGCGGCGCACACCGGCCTGGTCATGCACAAGCTGTTCGCCCACCAGCTGGTAGGTGGACGTAGCGCTGCGCTCCAGGGCAACCGCCTGGTCCTGCCCGCTGCTTACCAAGTGCAGGCTGGTGCGTGCCGGCAGGCCCAAGCGCAAGCCGTTGCGCTCACCCCACGGCGAACGGCGGTCGTCCTCACGCTGATGCCCGGCCTGGCATTGCAGCCAGGCTTCGGCTGCTGCCTCCCAGAAGCTGGCCGGCAGTGCGTTTGGCGCTGGTAGCAACACCTCCTGGTGACGCGGAATGAAGCCGGTATCCAACTCAGCGTCAGCAAATGCCGGGTGGGCCAGAATGCGGCGCAGGAAGGCGATGTTGGTTTTCAGCCCGCCAATGGCGAACTCGTCGAGCATGGCCAGCAAGCGCAGGCGGGCCTGTTCGCGGTCCTCGCCCCAGGCGATCAGCTTGCCCAGCATCGGGTCGTAGAACGGCGACACCACGTCACCTTCACTGACCCCACTGTCCACCCGCCGGCCTTCACCCGGCGCCGACTCACGGTACAGCGCCAGCTTGCCGGTCGCCGGCAGGAATTCGTTGGCCGGGTCCTCGGCATACAAGCGCACTTCGATGGCATGGCCGATCAGCGGCACCTGTTCCTGGGTAATCGGCAACGCCTCACCGCAGGCCACGCGAATCTGCCAGGCCACCAGGTCCAAGCCGGTGATGGCCTCGGTGACCGGGTGTTCTACCTGCAGACGGGTGTTCATCTCCATGAAGAAGAACTCACCGCGAGCGTCGAGCAGAAACTCTACGGTACCGGCTCCTACATAGCCGATGGCCTGGGCTGCGCGTACTGCCGCCTCACCCATGGCCCGGCGCAGTTCAGGTGACAGGCCGGGAGCAGGGGCTTCTTCGACCACTTTCTGGTGGCGGCGCTGAATGGAGCAGTCGCGTTCGTTGAGGTAAAGGCAGTTGCCGTGCTGGTCGGCGAACACCTGGATCTCTACGTGGCGAGGCTTGAGCACGTACTTTTCAACCAGCATGCGCGCATCGCCGAACGACGACTGTGCTTCACGCTGGGCGGAAGCCAGGGCGTCGGCCAGCTGGCTTTCTTCCTCGACCACTTTCATGCCCTTGCCGCCGCCGCCGGCACTGGCCTTGAGCAGCACCGGGTAGCCAATGCGTTCGGCAGCGGCGCGGAAGGTGTCCACGTCCTGCGCTTCACCGTGGTAGCCCGGCACCAGCGGCACCCCGGCAGCCTCCATCAGCGCCTTGGCTGCCGACTTGCTGCCCATGGCATCGATGGCGCTGGCCGGTGGGCCGAGGAAGATCAGCCCGGCCTGTTCGATGGCGCGTGCGAAGCCTGCGTTCTCGGACAGGAAGCCATAGCCCGGGTGGATGGCCTGGGCGCCACTGGCCTTGGCGGCGGCCAACAGTTTGTCGACCAGCAGGTAGCTTTCGGCGGCCTTGGTGCCTCCCAGGTCAACGCGGATATCCGCTTCGCGGCTGTGCCGTGAGTCACGGTCGGTGGCGCTGTGCACGGCGACGGTGGTCAGGCCCATGGCCTTGGCGGTACGCATTACCCGGCAGGCGATTTCGCCGCGGTTGGCGACCAGCAGGGTGGTCAAAACGGGGCGGCTCATGGGCGCGGCTCCTTCTTGTCATCGGTTTGCCAGGCGGGGCGGCGTTTTTCCAGGAAGGCGCGCAGGCCTTCCTGGCCTTCGGCGCTGACGCGGATACGGGCGATGGTGTTCTCGCAGTAGCGACGCAGGGCCGGGCTGAGTTCGCCGTCGTCCACTTCGCGCAGCAGGTCCTTGGTGGCGCGCAACGCCTGCGGGCTGTTCTGCAGCAGGTTGGTTACCCAGGACTCGATCTGAGCGTCCAGTTCGCTGGCCGGATACACCTCCGCCAACAAGCCCAGCTCGCGGGCCCGCACGCCACTGAAACGCTCGGCAGTGAGGGCATAGCGGCGTGTGGCGCGTTCCCCCATCGCTTTGACCACGAACGGGCTGATGACCGCCGGGGCCAGGCCGATGCGTACTTCCGACAGGCACAGCTGGGCGTCTTCGGCGCCAATGGCCATGTCGCAGCAACTGATCAGGCCCAGCGCGCCGCCAAAGGCTGCACCTTGCACCACGGCCAGGGTAGGGGCCTTGAGGCGGTGCAGTGCGTACATCAGTTCGCCCAGTTCGTGGGCATCATCCAGGTTGGTGTTGAAATCCAGCTGCGCCGATTGCTGCATCCAGGCCAGGTCGGCGCCGGCGCTGAAGTGCCGGCCACGGCCGCGCAGCAGCACGAAACGCAGGCTGGCGTCTTCGGCCAACTGGTCGATGGCCACGATCAGCTCGCGGATCATCTGCGCATTGAAGGCGTTGTTCTTGTCCTCGCGGCTCAGCCACAGGGTGGCGAAACCGCGTGGGTCGCGGATCACTTCGAGGGTGCTGAAATCGCTCATGGGTCACATCCGGAAAATGCCGAAGCGGCTCTGTTCGATCGGCGCGTTCAGCGCGGCAGACAACGCCAGGCCAAGCACGTCGCGGGTTTGTGCCGGGTCGATGACGCCGTCGTCCCACAGGCGAGCGCTGGAGTAGTAGGGGTGGCCCTGGTGCTCGTACTGGTCGAGGATCGGCTGCTTGAGCCTGGCCTCGTCCTCGGCACTGAACGGCTGGCCGCTACGCTCACTTTGCTCGCGCTTGACCTGGGCCAGCACGCCTGCGGCCTGTTCGGCGCCCATCACGCCAATGCGTGCGTTGGGCCACATCCACAGGAAACGCGGGTCGTAGGCGCGGCCACACATGCCATAGTTGCCAGCGCCGAAGCTGCCGCCGATGATGACCGTGAACTTGGGCACCTGGGCGCAGGCCACGGCGGTCACCAACTTGGCACCGTGCTTGGCGATGCCGCCTTCTTCGTACTTCTTGCCGACCATGAAGCCGGTGATGTTCTGCAGGAACAGCAGCGGGATGCCGCGCTGGCAGGCCAGTTCGATGAAGTGCGCGCCTTTTTGCGCGGCTTCGGCGAACAGGATGCCATTGTTGGCCAAAATCGCCACCGGGTAGCCATGCAGGTGGGCGAAACCGCACACCAGGGTGGTGCCGAACAGCGCCTTGAACTCATCGAACACCGAGCCATCGACCAGCCGAGCGATCACCTCACGTACATCGAACGGTTGCTTGGCATCGGCCGGCACTACGCCATACAGCTCGTCGGCCGCATACAGCGGCGCCACCGGGGCCAGGCGCTGCAGCTTGCCCAGCTTGTGCCAGTTGAGGTTGGCCACGCTGCGCCGGGCGATCGCCAGGGCGTGTTCGTCGTTGTCGGCATAGTGGTCGGCCACGCCGCTGGTGCGGCAGTGCACATCGGCGCCGCCGAGGTCTTCGGCGCTGACCACCTCACCGGTGGCGGCTTTTACCAGCGGTGGGCCGGCGAGGAAGATCGTTGCCTGTTGGCGTACCATGATCGCTTCGTCGGCCATGGCCGGCACATACGCACCGCCAGCGGTACACGAACCCATCACCACGGCGATCTGCGGGATGCCCTGCGCGCTCATGTTGGCCTGGTTGAAGAAGATCCGGCCGAAGTGCTCGCGGTCCGGGAATACTTCGTCCTGGCGCGGCAGGTTGGCGCCGCCCGAGTCCACCAGGTAAATGCATGGCAGACGGTTTTGCAGGGCGATGGCCTGCGCGCGCAGGTGCTTTTTCACCGTCAGCGGGTAGTACGAACCGCCCTTCACCGTGGCGTCGTTGGCCACGATCATGCATTCCACGCCTTCGACGCGGCCGATACCCGCAATCACGCCCGCAGCCGGCACGTCTTCGCCGTACACCTCATGGGCGGCCAGCTGGCCGATTTCGAGGAACGGCGAGCCTGGGTCCAGCAGGCGGTCGATGCGCTCGCGCGGCAGCAATTTGCCGCGTGAAGTGTGCCGCTCCTGGGCTTTGGGCCCGCCGCCCTGGGCCACCTGGGCAAGCAGGCCGCGCAGGGCCTGGACCTGTTCAAGCATGGCCGCGCTGTTGCCGGCGAACTCCGCCGAACGCGGGTTGATCTGGGTGTGCAAGGTAGCCATGTGCGCCCGTCCTTTATGTTCAGCGGGTTTCGTTGAACAGTTCGCGGCCGATCAGCATCCGGCGGATTTCGCTGGTGCCGGCACCGATTTCGTACAGCTTGGCGTCGCGCAGCAGGCGGCCGGCCGGGAATTCGTTGATGTAGCCGTTGCCACCGAGAATCTGGATCGCCTCCAGGGCCATTTGCGTGGCGCGTTCGGCGGTGTACAGGATGACCCCGGCGGCGTCCTTGCGGGTGGTCTCGCCACGGTCGCAAGCCTGGGCCACGGCGTACAGGTAGGCACGGCTGGCGTTGAGCTGGGTGTACATGTCGGCGATCTTGCCCTGGATCAGCTGGAACTCGCCGATGCTCTGGCCGAACTGCTTGCGGTCATGAATGTAGGGGACCACCAGGTCCATGCAGCTTTGCATGATGCCGGTCGGGCCGCCGGACAGCACCACGCGCTCGTAGTCCAGGCCGCTCATCAGCACGCGCACGCCACCGTTGAGCTGGCCGAGAATGTTCTCTTGCGGCACTTCCACACCGTCGAAGAACAGCTCGCAGGTGTTGGAACCGCGCATGCCCAGTTTGTCGAACTTGTTGCTGCGGCTGAAACCTTTCCAGTCACGTTCGACGATGAAGGCGGTGATGCCGTGCGGGCCTTTGTCCAGGTCGGTCTTGGCATAGATCACGTAGGTGTTGGCGTCGGGGCCGTTGGTGATCCAGGTCTTGCTGCCGTTGAGCACATAGTGGTCGCCGCGCTTCTCGGCACGCAGCTTCATCGACACGACGTCGGAGCCGGCGTTGGGCTCGCTCATGGCCAGTGCGCCGATGTGCTCGCCGCTGATCAGCTTGGGCAGGTACTTGAGCTTCTGCTCATGGGTGCCGTTGCGGTTGATCTGGTTGACGCACAGGTTGGAATGGGCCCCGTAGGACAGTGCCACCGAGGCTGAGCCACGGCTGATTTCTTCCATCGACACCACGTGGGCCAGGTAGCCCAGGCCTGCGCCGCCGTACTCTTCCGACACGGTGATGCCCAGCAGGCCCATGTCGCCGAACTTGCGCCACATGTCGGCAGGGAACAGGTTGTCGTGGTCGATTTGTGCGGCGCGCGGGGCCAGTTCGGTCGCGACGAAGGCGCGGACCTGGTCGCGGAGCATGTCGATGGTTTCGCCCAGGGCGAAGTTCAGGGAGGGGTAATGCATGCTGGGGCACCTTCTTGTTCTTGAAATTGGGTTACACCGTAGCTCAAGGCCTTTACACCGGCCCTGTGCTGTTGATCACCTTTACGTTAACGTAAACCTGTGTGCGATGACTGTCAATCTGCTCGTCACCTTTACGTAAACGTAAATCTGCGCCAGAGTATTCCCGCTGCTTCAGCCGTGCCCAGAACAACCACAAGAAGGGACACCCATGAGTCAACCGAGCTATACCCGCGGTCGCCAGGACCAAGCCTTGCTGACCCAGACCATCGGCCAGGCCTTCGATGCCACGGTGGCCCGTTGTACTGACGGCGAGGCACTGGTGTCGCGTCATCAGGGCTTTCGCTACAGCTGGCGACAGCTGGCCGAGCAGGTCGATACCCATGCCCGCGCCCTGATGGCCCTGGGCGTCAACACCGGGGACCGGGTCGGCATCTGGTCACCCAACTGCGCGCAGTGGTGCATCCTGCAACTGGCCAGCGCCAAGGTCGGCGCCATTCTCGTCAACATCAACCCCGCCTACCGCGTGGGCGAACTGGAATACGTGTTGCGCCAGTCCGGCTGCTGCTGGCTGGTGTGCGCCGATGCCTTCAAGACCTCCGATTATCACGCCATGGTCCAGGAACTGGCGCCGGAGCTGGCCAGTGCCACGCCAGGCGAACTGGCGTGCGAACGCCTGCCCGAGTTGCGCGGGGTCATCAGCCTGGCGGCCAACCCGCCTGCCGGCTTCCTGCCCTGGCAGGCGCTGGCTGAGAGGGCAGGGCAGACCTCGACAGAGGCCTACACCGCTCGTCAGCAAAGCCTGCAGTTCGACCAGCCGGTGAACATCCAGTACACCTCCGGCACCACCGGCGCGCCCAAGGGCGCCACGCTCAGCCACTACAACATCCTCAACAACGGCTTCATGGTCGGCGAAAGCCTGGGCCTGACCGAGCGCGACCGCATGGTGATCCCGGTGCCGCTGTATCACTGCTTCGGCATGGTCATGGCCAACCTCGGTTGCATCACCCACGGCAGCACCATGATCTACCCCAACGATGCCTTCGACGCCGAACTCACCCTGCGCGCTGTGGCCGAGGAGCGTGCCAGCATCCTGTACGGCGTGCCGACCATGTTCATCGCCATGCTCGACCACCCGGCTCGCCAAGGCATGGACCTGTCGACCCTGCGCAGCGGCATCATGGCCGGTGCCACTTGCCCGATCGAAGTCATGCGCCGGGTCATCGACCAGATGCACATGGCCGAAGTGCAAATTGCCTATGGCATGACCGAAACCAGCCCGGTATCGCTGCAAACCGGCCCCGACGATGAGTTGGAGCTACGCGTGACCACCGTCGGCCGCACCCAGCCGCAGCTGGAGAACAAACTGGTGGACGCCGACGGCTGCATCGTCCCGCGCGGTGAGATCGGCGAGCTGTGCACCCGTGGTTACAGCGTGATGCTGGGTTACTGGAACAACCCCCAAGCCACGGCGGGCGCCATCGACCCGGCGGGGTGGATGCACTCGGGCGACCTGGCGGTGATGGACGCGCACGGTTACGTGCGCATCGTCGGGCGCAACAAGGACATGATCATTCGCGGCGGTGAGAACATTTACCCGCGTGAACTGGAAGAGTTCTTCTACACCCACCCGGCGGTGGCCGATGCGCAGGTGATCGGCATTCCGTGCAGCCGATACGGCGAAGAGATTGTGGCCTGGATCAAGCTGCACCCCGGGCACAGCGCCACCGTGGAAGAGCTGCAGGGCTGGTGCAAGGCACGCATCGCACACTTCAAGGTGCCACGGCATATCCGTTTCGTTGACGAATACCCGATGACGGTGACGGGCAAGGTGCAGAAGTTCCGCATGCGGGAGATCAGTGTGGCGGAGATTTCGGCTGTGCCATCGGGCTGAAATTCGGCATAAAGGGTACCGGCGCGGGTAAGTCCATGCAGGGCTCACTTGGCCAGATGACTGTGAATACGTGTAAGCGTGCGCTTACTCGCGACTAGGCGCGAAGGTTCGATACGAGCCTTCGTAGCAGTCCGCTACCAGATTCCTTGCCTCGCTTGTCGGGGTAGAAAGTAACCGGGTTTGAAAACAGATAGCTTGACTCCTGAAGCTCCAAGTCAATCATTGTGAGTGAGGGATTAAGACCTAAGTCAAAAATTACAGGTTCGGTATATGTGGTTACCGGCCTTTTCATAATGTTGGCAAACTGTTGGCCGTATGCGACCTTTGGAAAACCGTCGCCATGTGTCGCCGCCGTTGCGCCTGCCATACAGGCGATAAGATGAATCGGGCCTTTAGAAAGCGGGGCATTATTTGCTTTTAGTTGCTCTTTTAAAGCGGTGGGTGTCAAGCCTCCCACTTTTGTTCCGTCGCCGTGGCCAAAAATGACGTCCATCGTATACTCACTTTGGCCAAATTCTCTGCCGCTGGTCACGACAATGTCCTTGAGATGTTTGTTGTCTCGTCTAGGCTTTCCGAATGTAGTGTAGGGGCGGACAATTTTCAATTGTGGCTGGATAAATACACCGATTCCGTGCCCATCAGGGTCGCTGTAATTTACTGGGTCGCCCAATACAAAAGCATAGGGGTTAAGACCTCCGCGGTCGAACGGACTGTCAACATCGGGGCTGGCGAATCTCATCAAAACCGGGCTGTAACTACGATATCCCATCCCGAGTAAATAGCTGCAACTTAAAGGATCAAGCCGCTCCCCCTTGAATGCGACCGGCATTAAATTGTTCCCCGGTGCATGCCCGTACACGCTGAATATGATTTGTTGATTTGCCGCCATGGAATTGCATTGAGCTGGCGACCTCTGGCTATCTACTGCGACTAAGGCAATGGACGGTTGGACGGGAGAAGCCTTCAGAAAGGCCATGGTCTTACGGTCATGGGAAAATACAGTAGTATTATTAAAAGGCTGCAGTGTTGTGACAAGGTTAGTCCCACGATAGAAGTAGTGTTCAGTCATTGGTAAGCGCCTCTGATAGAATTGCTTCTCTGAATGTAAGATCGTTTCCGACGGGTTGCGGGGGCCACGATAAAGGCGGCTCGAGTTGTGCAATCGAATGCCTCAATCTTCAGCACAACCCGTCGGCACCGCTACTGGCAAAAATATCAGGTGCAGTGGTCTACCCTTAGGGAATCTCCGAACAAGCCTTCAGTTATGCGAGAATCCCCGCAACACCTGATCCGAGCCGCCCATGAGCCAGATGAGCTTTTCCGACTTTGAGTACGCCGGCAAGCGCAAGCAAACCCGCCGAGAGCGCTTCCTCGCCGAAATGGATCAGGTGGTGCCCTGGGCAGGCCTGCTGGAGCTGATCGAACCGTTCTACCCCAAGGCCGGCGGCGGTAGAAAACCCTATCCTCTGGAAACCATGCTGCGCATCCATCTGTTGCAGAACTGGTTCTCCCTGAGCGACCCGGCCATGGAGGAAGCGCTCTACGAAATCACGCCCATGCGCCAGTTCGCACGCCTGACGCTGAGCGCGCCAATCCCCGAAGACACCACGATCATGAACTTCCGGCACTTGCTGGAGAAGCATCAGCTCGCACCGGCAATCCTTGCGGTCATCAATGGTTATCTGCAGGAAAAAGGCCTGTCGCTGCGCCAAGGCACCATCGTCGATGCCACCATTATTCATGCCCCCAGCTCGACCAAAAATAAAGAAGGCAAGCGTGATCCCGAGATGCACCAGACCAAGAAAGGCGGTCAGTATTTCTTCGGGATGAAGGCGCACATCGGTGCCGATGTCGAGTCCGGCCTGGTGCATCACGTCCATGGCACCGCTGCCAATGTGGCCGATGTCACGCAGGTGGCTGAACTGCTGCATGGCGAAGAAAACGCCGTGTATGCAGATGCCGGTTACACCGGTGTCGAAAGGCGCGAAGAGCATGAAAATCGGGGGGTGATCTGGCAGATTGCAGCGCGTCGCAGCACCTATTCCAAGCTGAACCAGCGCAGCGTACTGTACAAAGCCAAGCGCAAGATCGAGTTCTGCAAGGCTCAGACACGGGCCAAGGTCGAGCATCCGTTTCGCGTGATCAAGCGGCAGTTTGGTTACGTGAAAATACGTTTTCGTGGGCTGATGAAAAACACGGCTCAGTTGACCACGCTGTTCGCCCTGGCAAACCTGTGGAGGGTTCGAAAACAGCTCATGGGTATGGGTGAGGTTCGCGTTTAACACGGAGAACCGGTCGAAAAAGCTCTCCGTACATGATTTTTCGGTCACTTTTCGTCCAATGACGCTGTAGGTGCCTGGAAAATTGCAACTTGCCGCGGCTGCACGACAAGTTGATCGGAGCATCCTTAGGCTTTCACCGGTGGCTCCTGATTCGGCGGATCGCCCACCGTCGGTGGCACCGTCGGCTTGATCGGCAGTTCGTCCGGTTCTTCTTCCGGCACGGGCGGCGGCAAGCTGGGGTCGTCGATGTTGGGATCGGGGGTTTCCGGTGGAATGGGAATGTTCATGGCCTGACCTCGCGTGGGTGAATGAAGAGGTGCTGCAGGCTTCGACTTCGCGCAGCTGCCGTTCGCTCAATTTTTTTGAACCCCACGCCTGTGCCCGGCTCTGAACCCTTACCGCCACCAGCCTGAGGGAGCAAGGTCGATGTCACGTAACGAGCCCTTTGAAAGCGTGCCCACGGCGAATGATCACGCGGATCAGGCCATCAGCTTGTCCCAGGCGCTGCTGGCGCCGCGTATCGTGATCGAAGACACCCAACCCGTTCTCGAAGCAGGCACCTTCGCCGCCAAGGCCATCAGCGGCCAGCCGGTGGCGGTCAGCAGCAACGTCTATTGCGATGGCCACGACCGCCTGGCGGTGATGCTCAGCTGGCGCAAGGCCAATAGCCGCCGCTGGCATTGCGTGCCCATGCACTCACCGGGCAACGACCTTTGGCTGGCCGAGTTCACCCCCACCGAGCTGGGCCCACACCTGTTCAGCATCGAAGCCTGGGTCGACCCGTTCGCCACCTATTGCCACGACCTGGAGAAAAAGTACCACGCCGGTGTCGAGGTAACGCTGGAGCTGGAAGAGGGCCGGTTGATGCTGGGCAAAGGCATCGATCTGTGCAAAGGCGCCCTGCGTGAAGCGCTACAGGACACGCAGCAGCGCCTGGCCACACTCGGTACCGACGACCAGGTAGCGCTGTTTCTCGACCCGACCACCGCACGCCTGATGAGTGAGGCCGAACACCGCAGCTACTTGGCTCGCAGCCGTGAATTCCCCGTTGATGTTGACCGCCCGGCAGCCCAGTTTGCCAGCTGGTACGAGTTGTTCCCACGCTCGATCACTGACGACCCCAAGCGCCACGGCACGTTCAACGATGTGCACGAACGCCTGCCGATGATCCGCGACATGGGCTTCGACGTGCTGTACTTCCCGCCCATCCACCCCATTGGCATGCAACATCGCAAAGGCCGCAACAACGCACTCACGGCCCAGCCGGGCGACCCGGGCAGCCCTTACGCCATCGGCAGCGCCGAAGGTGGCCACGATGCGATCCACCCGCAGCTGGGCAGCCGCGACGACTTCCGCCGCTTGGTGGCTGCGGCTGCCGAGCATGGCCTGGAAATCGCCCTCGACTTCGCCATCCAGTGCTCTCAGGACCACCCCTGGCTCAAGGAGCACCCAGGCTGGTTCAGCTGGCGTCCGGACGGCACCATCCGCTATGCCGAGAACCCGCCAAAAAAATACCAGGACATCGTCAACGTCGACTTCTACGCCCCCGACGCAGTGCCGAGCCTGTGGCTGGCCCTGCGCGATGTGATCATCGGCTGGGTAGAGGAGGGCGTAAAAACCTTCCGCGTCGACAACCCGCACACCAAACCGCTGCCGTTCTGGCAATGGCTGATTGCCGACGTGCGCGCCCGGCACCCGGACGTGATCTTCCTTGCCGAGGCCTTCACCCGGCCTGCCATGATGGCGCGGCTGGGCAAGGTCGGCTATGCGCAAAGCTATACCTACTTCACTTGGCGTAACACCAAACAGGAGCTGCGCGAATTCTACGAGCAGCTCAACCAGCCGCCGTGGAGCCAGTGCTACCGGCCCAACTTTTTCGTCAACACGCCGGATATCAACCCGTACTTCCTGCACACCTCCGGCCGCGCCGGCTTCCTCATCCGCGCCGCACTGGCCACCATGGGCTCGGGGCTGTGGGGCATGTATTCGGGCTTCGAACTGTGCGAAGGCACGCCGCTGCCGGGCAAGGAGGAGTACCTGGATTCGGAGAAATACGAAATCCGCCCACGGGATTTCACCCAGCCTGGCAACATCATTGCCGAGATCGCCCAGCTCAACCGCATCCGCCGCCAGAACCGCGCCTTGCAGACCCACCTGGGCGTGGCGTTCTTCAACTGCTGGAACGACAACATCCTGTACTTCGCCAAACGCACGCCCGAGCGCGACAACTACATCCTGGTGGCAATCAGCCTCGATCCGCACAACGCCCAGGAGGCGCATTTCGAGCTGCCGCTGTGGGAGCTGGGCCTGGACGACAACGCCGAAACCCATGGCGAAGACCTGATGAACGGCCACCGCTGGTCGTGGTATGGCAAGACCCAGTTCATGCGCATCGAGCCCTGGCACCAGCCATTCGGTATCTGGCGTATCGAAAACGCCCGCTAGCAAGGTACACACGCCCGCTCTCATAGGGATCGTGTCCAGTCAGTTGCTTTTGCATCAGGGCTAGAGCAACAAAGGATAGAAAGGAGTCACCCATGGCCAAGCGTTCCCGCCCGGCAGCCTTCATCGACGACCCGCTGTGGTACAAGGACGCCGTCATCTACCAGCTGCACATCAAGTCGTTCTTCGATTCGAACAACGACGGCATCGGCGACTTCGCCGGCCTGATCAGCAAGCTCGACTACATCGCCGAGCTGGGCGTCAACACCCTGTGGCTGCTGCCGTTCTACCCCTCGCCACGGCGCGATGACGGCTACGACATCGCCGAATACAAGGCCGTGCACCCTGATTACGGCAGCCTGGCAGACGCCCGCCGTTTCATCGCCGAGGCCCACAAGCGCGGCCTGCGGGTGATCACCGAACTGGTCATCAACCACACCAGCGACCAGCACCCGTGGTTCCAGCGTGCCCGCCATGCCAAGCGCGGCAGCAAGGCAAGGGACTTCTACGTGTGGTCGGACGATGACCAGAAGTACGACGGCACGCGCATCATCTTTCTCGACACTGAAAAGTCCAACTGGACCTGGGACCCGGTCGCCGGCCAGTACTTCTGGCACCGCTTCTATTCGCACCAGCCCGACCTCAATTTCGACAATCCCCAAGTGCTCAAGGCGGTGATCGGCGTTATGCGTTTCTGGCTCGATCTGGGCGTCGACGGCCTGCGCCTGGATGCCATCCCCTACTTGATCGAACGTGATGGCACCAACAACGAAAACCTCGCCGAAACCCACGATGTCCTGAAGGCCATCCGCGCCGAAATCGACGCCAACTACCCCGACCGCATGCTGCTGGCCGAGGCCAACCAGTGGCCCGAGGACACCCGCCCGTACTTCGGCGAAGGCGAAGGCGACGAGTGCCATATGGCCTTCCATTTCCCGCTGATGCCGCGCATGTACATGGCCCTGGCCATGGAAGATCGTTTTCCGATCACCGACATCCTGCGCCAGACGCCGGAAATCCCCGCCAACTGCCAATGGGCGATCTTCCTGCGCAACCACGATGAGCTGACCCTGGAAATGGTCACCGACCGCGAGCGCGACTACCTGTGGAACTACTACGCCGAAGACCGCCGCGCCCGCATCAACTTAGGCATCCGCCGGCGCCTGGCGCCACTGCTGCAGCGTGACCGCCGGCGTATCGAGCTACTCACCAGCTTGCTGCTGTCGATGCCCGGGACGCCGACCTTGTACTACGGCGACGAACTGGGCATGGGTGACAACATCTACCTGGGTGATCGCGATGGCGTGCGCACGCCCATGCAGTGGTCGCCAGACCGCAACGGCGGCTTTTCGCGCGCCGACCCGCAGCGCCTGGTGTTGCCGCCGATCATGGACCCGCTGTACGGCTACCAGACCGTCAACGTCGAAGCCCAGAGCCACGACCCGCATTCGCTGTTGAACTGGACGCGGCGCATGCTGGCGGTGCGCAAGCAGCAGAAGGCCTTTGGTCGTGGCAGCTTGCGCACGCTCACGCCCAGCAACCGGCGTATCCTCGCCTATATCCGCGAGCACACCGATGCCGATGGCAATACCGAGGTGATCCTGTGCGTGGCCAACGTTTCCCGTGCCGCCCAGGCCGCCGAACTGGAATTGTCACACTACGCCGACAAAGTGCCGGTGGAGATGCTCGGCGGTAGCGCCTTCCCGCCGATTGGCCAGTTGCCGTTCCTGCTCACCTTGCCACCCTATGCCTTCTACTGGTTCCTGCTGGCTTCGCACGACCGCATGCCCAGCTGGCACGTCCAGGCCACTGAGGGGTTACCCGAATTGACTACGCTAGTGCTGCGCAAACGCATGGAAGAATTGCTGGAAGCTCCGTCAAGCGACACCCTTCAAAACAGCATCCTGCCGCAATACTTGCCAAAACGGCGCTGGTTCGCCGGCAAGGAAGGGCCAATCGACGCAGTCAGGCTGTGCTATGGCGTACGCTTCGGCACCGCCACCACGCCAGTTCTGCTCAGCGAAATCGAAGTGCTCGGCGACGGCACGGCCAATCGGTATCAGCTGCCGTTCGGCCTGTTGCGCGAAGAGGACATCAACACCGCGCTGCCGCAGCAACTGGCCCTGTCGCGGGTGCGCCGCGCCCATCAGGTCGGCCTGATCACCGATGCCTTCGTCCTCGAACCCTTCATCCGCGCCGTGCTGCGCGCCTGCCAGGAGGGCATGCGCCTGCCGTGTGGCAACGGCGAGGGTGAGCTGCGTTTCGAAAGCACGGAGCCGTTGGCAGGCCTGGCGTTGAACGACGAAAGTGCAGTGCGCTACCTCAGCGCCGAACAGTCCAACAGCTCGGTGGTGATCGGCGACCGGGTGGTGCTCAAGCTGATCCGCCGGGTCAACCCGGGTATCCACCCCGAACTGGAAATGAGTGCCTACCTCACCGCTGCCGGCTTTGCCAATATCTCGCCGTTGCTGGCCTGGGTCAGCCGGGTGGACGAACAACATGCGCCCCATTTGCTGATGATTGCCCAGGGCTACCTGAACAACCAGGGCGATGCCTGGGCCTGGACCCAGAACACCCTGGAGCGGGCGATCCGCGACCAGATGGAGCCCACCGCCAATGATGCCGAGCCGCACACCGACGCGCTGGCCGAACTCAGCGGTTTCGCGGCCTTGCTTGGCCAGCGCCTAGGTGAAATGCACCTGCTGTTGGCGGCACCCACTGACGATGAGGCGTTCCGCCCGCGCCCCAGCGATGCCAGCGACAGCCAGCACTGGGCCACGCAGATCAGCGCCGAACTGACCCGTGCCCTCGACTTGCTGGCCCAGCACCGCGACAACCTTGACAGCGACAGCCAGGCCTTGGTCGACGACCTGCAGCAACAACGCGACGGCCTTGCCGAACACATTAGCCAGCTGGCCGTGCAGGCCCAGGGTGGCCTGCTGATGCGCGTGCACGGCGACCTGCACCTGGGCCAGGTGCTGGTGGTGCAGGGCGATGCCTACCTGATCGATTTCGAAGGCGAACCGGCCCGGCCGCTGGAGGCGCGACGGGCAAAACACAGCCCGTACAAGGATGTGAGCGGCGTGCTGCGATCCTTCGACTATGCTGCTGCCATGATCTTGCGCAGCGCGTCTGCGGTCGACCTTTCCGGCCCGGCGCGCCAGGCGCGTCAGCGGGTTGCCCGGCAGTACCTGCATCAGTCGCGCCACGCCTTCGTCGAAGCCTACGGCCTGGCCACCGCCGCCATGCCCCATGCCTGGCAACAGGCCCAGGGCGAGCGCGCCGCACTGGAACTGTTCTGCCTGGAAAAAGCTGCCTACGAAATTACATACGAAGCCGAGAACCGTCCAAGCTGGCTGGCCGTGCCTTTGCATGGCCTGCATGGACTGATCAGTACCTGGGGAGAGTCAGAATGAACGTTACAACGCGTGAAAACGGTGGCCTTCGGCAACGGGACCTCGACGCCCTGGCCCGCGCCGAACACGCCGATCCATTTGCGGTACTCGGCCCCCATGGTGACGGTGCGGGCGGGCAGGTGGTTCGCGCCTTTCTGCCCAATGCCCTGAATGTGCGCATCCTGGCGCGGCATGACGGGCGCATCCTCGCTGAAATGGAGCAGGGTAGCCTGCCCGGGTTGTTCAGCGCGCACCTTGATGAGGCACAGCCCTACCTGTTGCACATCGGCTGGGCCGGCGGCGAGCAGGTGACTGAAGACCCTTACAGCTTTGGCCCACAGCTTGGCGACATGGACCTGTACCTGTTCGCCGAGGGCAACCATCGCGATTTGTCCGGGCGTTTCGGCGCCCAGCCGATCCAGGTCGAAGGCATCGACGGCGTGTGCTTCTCGGTGTGGGCGCCCAATGCCCGCAGGGTGTCGGTCGTCGGTGATTTCAACAATTGGGACGGCCGCCGCCACCCCATGCGCCTGCGCCACAGCGCCGGGGTGTGGGAGCTGTTCGTGCCGCGCCTGGGCGTGGGCGAAACCTACAAGTTCGAGGTGCTGGGCAAGGAGGGGATTCTGCCGCTGAAGGCCGACCCGCTGGCCCGCGCCACCGAATTGCCGCCGAGCACCGCGTCCAAGGTCGCCCATGCGCTGAGCCACGACTGGCAGGACCACGACTGGATGGCACAGCGCGCGCAGCGCCATACCTACAACGCGCCGCTGTCGATCTACGAGCTGCACCCTGGGTCGTGGCGCTGCGAGCTGGATGAAGCGGGCGAAGTCGGGCGCTATTACAACTGGCGCGAACTGGCCGAGCGCCTGGTGCCTTACGTACAGCAACTGGGCTTCACCCACATCGAACTGCTGCCGATCATGGAGCATCCGTTCGGCGGCTCCTGGGGCTACCAGCCGCTGTCGATGTTCGCGCCTACTTCTCGCTACGGCAGTGCCGAGGACTTCGCCGCCTTCGTCGATGCCTGCCACCAAGGCGGCATTGGCGTGCTGCTGGACTGGGTGCCCGCGCATTTCCCCACCGATGAACACGGCCTGGCGCGCTTCGACGGCACCGCCCTGTACGAATACGACAACCCCCTGGAAGGCTACCACCAGGACTGGAACACCCTGATCTACAACCTGGGCCGCAACGAAGTGCGCGGCTTCATGATGGCCTCGGCCCTGCACTGGTTGAAGCACTTCCACATCGACGGCTTGCGGGTCGATGCGGTGGCTTCCATGCTGTACCGCGACTACTCGCGCAAGGCCGGCGAGTGGGTGCCCAACCGCTACGGCGGGCGCGAGAACCTGGAAGCCATCGACTTCATCCGTCACCTCAACGGCGTGGCCGCCCACGAGGCCCCGGGCGCGCTCATCATCGCCGAGGAATCCACCGCCTGGCCTGGTGTCAGCCAGCCGACCCAGCAAGGCGGGCTGGGCTTTGCCTACAAGTGGAACATGGGCTGGATGCACGACACCCTGCATTACATCCAGAACGACCCGGTGCACCGCACCTACCACCACAACGAGATGAGCTTCGGGCTGATCTATGCCTACTCCGAGCACTTCATCCTGCCCATCTCCCACGACGAAGTGGTGCATGGCAAGCATTCGCTGATCGACAAGATGCCCGGCGACCGCTGGCAGAAGTTCGCCAACCTGCGTGCCTACCTCACCTTCATGTGGGCGCACCCGGGCAAGAAGCTGCTGTTCATGGGCTGCGAGTTCGGCCAGTGGCGTGAGTGGGACCATGACAGCGAACTGGACTGGTACCTGTTGCAGTACCCCGAGCACCAAGGTGTGCAGCGGCTGGTAAGCGATCTCAACCGGCTGTACCGCGAGGTGCCCGCACTGCATGAGCAGGACTGTCAGCCGCAGGGCTTCCAGTGGTTGATCGGTGATGATGCGCAGAACAGCGTGTACGCCTGGCTGCGCTGGAGCAGCAGTGGCGAGCCGGTGCTGGTGGTGGCCAACTTCACCCCGGTGCCGCGTGAGGGGTATCGGATTGGCGTGCCGTTTGGTGAGCGTTGGCAGGAGTTGTTGAACAGTGATGCCGAGCTTTACGCAGGTTCCAATGTGGGTAACCTGGGCGCGGTGGCCAGTGAGGCAGTGGCCAGCCATGGGCAGCCGCTGTCGCTGGCGTTGAACTTGCCTCCGCTTGGGGTATTGGTGCTCAAGCCCATCTAGTTGGCTGGCTGTCCCGGTCTCATCGCGAGCAAGCTCGCTCCTACAGGTATCGCACACCCCCTGTAGGCGCGAGCTTAATCGCGATGAGGCCGGGCCTGCCTCTACCACCGCATCCTCACCCCAAGGCTACCAATCAGCCCATTCAAATCATTGTCATCCACGTCACTGCTGTAATCTGCGCTCACAAACAAGGCCACCGAAGGCGTCACCCGCGCCACCAACCCCAACCCCAATTCCACCGTGGTCGAGTAGCGCGAGCTGGAGATCTTGTCGACCTGGTCCAGCTTCACCTCGTCGGCATTGCTGAAGTCATACCACACGTTGGTCCGCACATAGGGTTCAATCGGCATGCCGCGCACTTCGTAGCGCCCGGACAATTTCGCACCCACCCGGCCACTCCAGCTCGGCTGGCTGTCAAAGGCCTGCAGGGTTTCTTCCTGCACCTGGTTCCCGGGGAAGAACTGTTGGTTGATCAACTGTGCCTGGGGTTCGATCACCCAGTTGCCACCCAGGCGAATCGGGTAACCACCTTCCACCGAAAAGGTCATCGCGTGGCCGTTGTCGTCCACGCGCTGGCCGTTCTCGCCACGTCCCAGCACATCGATGCGCGAGCCCATGGCCACGGCGTCCAGGTGCCAGCCCTGTTCATGGGTCATGCTCCAGTAAACGCCCAGGCTTTCCCCGCTTAGGTTCACCGCATTGCGCTGCTTGTCGCCCAACAGTGGGCGCATGCCGTTGAAGCTGCTTTGCAGGTTGTTGTGCCCCACGAAAATCCCTGCGCGATGCACATTACCCGCAGCCGTTTCACGCACGAACAGGTCCGGGCCTATCATCAGTTGCTGGCTGGGTGCCTCAAGCTGCTCCGGGGGTTGTGCGCCGTTGCGCGAGGTGGTCGGGAAAAACTGCGCCCACTGGCTGGCAACCAGGTCCGGTGCCGCCTGCCCGTGGCGTTCGCTCATCTTCTGTGAAAAGGCATTCAGCGTGCCGATGCTCAGGCCACTGGCGCTGACCGGGTCAAGCGACAGCTGCGGCACCGCAGCCTGCTGCAAAAAGCCGGGCGAGGTGGGGTCACCCTGCAATTCGTACGCGAACGTTTCCACCGGGGTTGCCAGAAGCAGCGACGTGGAAACCGCGTAGAAAATGCTGTCGAAGCGCAAGGGGTTCGAGGTGCATTTCATGGCGGATCTCCTTTGTTTTTGTGAGTTACAGCCCGAGGACCTGGTCTGTTGTCACGAGCTGTACGGCAAAAACAGGGGGCGACCCAAACCAGCACGCCAGCCTTCGCAAGCGCGCACAAAGGCGCGAGCTAGAGGCCCGGCGCGAGATCTTTACTGCTAGATAATCTTCAGCTAAGGAGACGACGCCGCTTGCGTCAAGAAAGCGTGAAAGAACTGTTCACGCTTCGTGGTTGGGCTCAAGCCCTTGATTTTTTGAGCAAAGAAGTAGGGCATAGCCGGGTTAGCTATTTGCCGCGCCCCGGCTATGAAGAATGATTGCTAGCGCTCACCTGCACTGCCAGGTGATTCAGTCTTCCTCGTGCTGCAACACCATCAGCAGCATCGACCGCCCTTTGACCTCGAACGTGCTGTCGAACTGCAAGTGCTGCCCCTTGCGCAGCTCCGGCCGGTCGGTATCGACCAGGCAGCTCCAGTACTCGCCTTCTGGCACAGCCGGTAACTTGAACGGCACGATGTCATGGTGAGCATTGAAGATCAGCAATACGGTGGCCTCGGCACCCGGCCGGGCAATACCACTGACCTGCGCACGACCGTCGATGAGCATGCCCAGGCAACGCCCGTGCGGATCTTCCCATTGCTCCACGCTCATTTCGCTGCCATCGGGTGCCAGCCAAGTCACGTCCTTGACACCGATGGCCTCATTGTAGTCCCCCACCAGAAAGCGCGAGCGGCGCAGCACCGGGTAGGCCAGGCGCAGACGGGTGAGGCGTTTGACGAAGGCCAGCAGCTCCTCGCCGTCCTGGTCCAGGTCCCAGTTCACCCAGCCGATCTCGCTGTCCTGGCAGTAGGCATTGTTGTTGCCGTGCTGGGTACGGCTGAACTCGTCGCCGGCAACGATCATCGGCGTGCCTTGGGCCAGCAGCAAGGTGGCGAAGTAGTTGCGCATCTGGCGCATGCGCAAGGCATTGATGCCCGGGTCGTCGGTCGGCCCTTCCACGCCGCAGTTCCACGACAGGTTGTTGTCGGTGCCGTCCTGATTGTTCTCGTCGTTGTCTTCGTTGTGCTTGTGGTTGTAAGACACCAGGTCGCGCAGGGTGAAGCCATCGTGGGCGGTGACGAAGTTGACCGAGGCATACGGGCGCCGGCCACGGTTGTTGAACATATCGCCCGAGGCGGTCATGCGCGAGGCAAAGTCGGCCAGCTGGCCTTCGTCGCCTTTCCAGAACGCCCGCACGGTGTCGCGGAAGCGGTCGTTCCATTCGGCCCAGCCCGGAGCGAAATTGCCGACCTGATAGCCGCCGGGGCCGCAGTCCCAGGGTTCGGCAATCAGCTTGACCTGGCTCAGCATCGGGTCTTGTCGGCAGGCAACGAGGAAACCGTGGCGCTCGCTGTACCCTTCGCGGTAACGGCCCAGGATGGTTGCCAAGTCGAAGCGAAAGCCATCCACATGCATTTCGCCGGCCCAGTAGCGCAGCGAGTCGGTGACCAGTTGCAGCACGCAGGGGTGGCTCAGGTCCAGGGTGTTGCCGGTGCCGGAATCGTTGATGTAGTAGCGCTTGTCGTCCGGCATCAGGCGGTAGTACGAGGCGTTGTCGATGCCGCGCATCGACAGGGTGGGGCCACGCTCGTTACCTTCGGCGGTGTGGTTGTAGACCACGTCCAGAATCACCTCCAGCCCGGCGTCGTGCAGGTGCGCGACCATTTCCTTGAACTCGGCGATCTTGCCGCTGGCCAGGTAGCGCGGGTGGGGGGCGAAGAAGGCGATGCTGTTGTAGCCCCAGTAGTTGTTCAGGCCTTTGTCCAGCAGGTGCTGGTCGTTGACGAAGGCGTGGATTGGCAGCAACTCGATGCTGGAAACGCCCAGTTCCTTGATGTGCTTGAGCAACTCGTCATTGGCCAGGCCAGCAAAGGTGCCACGTAGTTCTTCCGGTACGGCCGGGTGGCGCATGCTGATGCCGCGGGTGTGCGCTTCGTAGATGATGGTGCGTTCCCAGGGGATGAGCACGCGCTGGTCGCGGCCCCAGGTGAACGCGGGGTCGATCACCTTGCATTTGGGCACGAAGGGCGCGCTGTCGCGTTCGTCGAACGACAGGTCGCCGTCGGGGTGGCCGATGGTGTAGCCGAACAGCGCCTCGGACCATTTCAGGCTGCCGACCAGCTGCTTGGCGTAGGGGTCGATCAGCAGTTTGTTGGGGTTGAAGCGGTGGCCGTTCTCTGGCTCGTAGGGGCCGTATACCCGGTAGCCATACACAAGCCCGGGGTGAGCGTCGGGCAAGTAGCCGTGGTAGATCTCGTCAGTGTACTCGGGCAGTTCGATGCGCTCGATTTCCTGTTCGCCGGTGGAGTCGAACAGGCACAGCTCGACCTTGGTGGCGTTGGCCGAGAACAGGGCGAAATTCACCCCAAGGCCATCCCAGGTGGCGCCAAGGGGGAAGGGCAGGCCTTCGCGGATGCGCGATGGGGCAACTGAGCGGGTTTTCTTTGGGGTGCGAGGGCTCATGGCAATCCTCAGGGGCCTTGGTGGAAGGGGAATTGTTTAGTCCTGCACCGGCCTCTTCGCGGGCTTGCCCGCTCCCACAGTACCTCCACAGCGCTGGAGGTTGATGCTGTACGTGTGGGAGCGGGCGAGCCCGCGAAGAGGCCGGTGCAGGCTTAACCGGCAGCCGGTTTTTTCGCCGCCCGGGGCTTTTTCGCCGCAGCGGGTTTGACGCCCGGAAGGGCAGCTACCTTGGGGTCGGCAGGCGCTTTGGGCTCAGCTGCTACCTTGGGCTTGGCCGGCGCCCGCTTGCGCGGCTCCGCCTTCGGTGCCAGTGCCTCAGCCTCGGCTAGCTTGCGGGCCATGTCCCAGTGGCGCTCTTCCTCGCCTACAGGCTTACCCTCGGACTCCCAGATCTGGTAGGCGAATTCGCGAATACGTTTTTCATCGACACTCATCATGACGCTCCTGATGCTCAAGATTGTTGTATCAACAGGTTGACCGGAAACTCTGCCAGCACAGCGCTCAACATCAGCTCCCTAGAAGGGCTGACCGCCGCACAGGGGAAAAGTCCCGTCGAGTTGGCAGGCGACAAGGCAAACGGTAGTACCAGCCGGGTGTCGTCCCAGTTCTGCGCCGGGATCAACGGGGTTGCAGCGCCGCCCAGCAGGCCACTGGCCAGGCGTGGGGCGACGACGATGGCGCGTTCGCCTTCACCCAGGCGGGCAAAGGCGATCACATGGTCTGCATGCCGGCCTTGCACCGTCAGCGGAAGGTAGGCGCCGCGACGGAACAGGTCGGCATGGGCCTGGCGGAAGTCCAGCAGCCGGGCGATCAAGGCCTGCTTGATGCGGCCGTCGCGCCAGTGTGCCAGCAGCTCGGTGGTGGGCGTTGCATCGTCCAGAGTGGCCCGCCTGCAAGCGTAGTCCACGGCGCGGCGGTTGTCCGGATCGACCAGGCTGAAGTCCCAGTATTCGTTGCCCTGGTACAGGTCGGGTACGCCGGGCGTGGTCATGCGTAGCAAGGCCTGCACCAGGCCATTGAGGGCGCCGGGGCAGGCCAGCAGTTGCGCGGCATCGGCCACGGATTTGCGCAGTTGCTGGTTCTCGTTGTCCAGCAACAGGCTGTCGATGTAGCGGGCACAGGCACTTTCGTAGCCTTCGTTCGGGGCGCTCCAGCTGCTGCGCAACTTGGCTTCGCGCAGGGCTTTCTGCTGCCACTGGCGAATGCGCTCCGCATACTGGCGCAGGGCATTGCCATCGTGGAGGTCGAGGTCCAGCGGCCAGCTGCCGAGCAGGGTTTGCAGCAACATCAGTTCGTCGCCGGGGCTGGGGGCCTGACCATCTTCCAGCTGCGTACGTAGCGGTTCGGCCAGCTCGCGCCAATGTTCTACCCGGCTGGCCAGCCACGGGCCACGCTCGCTGAGCACGGCCAGGCGTGCGCGGGTGTCTTCGCCGCGCTTGTGGTCGTGCGTGGCGGTGGTCAGCAGGTTATCGGGGAAGTCGCGCAGGCGCCGCTGGGCTTCGTAGTGGAAGTGGATGGGCGGGGCGCTGAAACGTTCGGCCTCGAAGCCTACGTCGTTGCGCGACAGCAGCCGGGCACTGCGGTAGAAGGCAGTGTCCTCCACGGCCTTGGCGGCACTGGGAGCGGTCAACTGCTGGAAACGCACGCAGGCGTGACGCAACTGCTTGCGGACGCGGCCCGGTGGCAGGTGCCGCCAGCCTTGCCCGCCCAGCCATTGCTCAAGCTGCTCCAGCAGCGGCCAGTCGGCTTCGCCCAGGTCCTGCCGGGCATTGGCCAACGCTTGCTGGAAAAACCCTTCGTCTTCAGCCGGGCGCCCACAGGCGTTGAAGTAGGTGCGGTACACCGGGTAATGCGCCACCAGTGCCTGCAAGGCCCGGCGAATCGCACCCAGGGTCAGGTCGCGGGTCATCAGGTCGTTGCGGGCAACCTGCAATAGCGCTTGGGCCACCGATTCGCAGTCCCCGGCCAGGCTGGCGTTGAGCACCAGGTGGCGCGCCTGACGCACTTCTTCAGGGAAGTCCGGGCGCTCGGTGACGTTGGCCCACAGTTCCGTCAGCGGCATTTCGCCGGTCGGGTCGTGTTGCAGCAGCGAGACCTGGTTCATGAACTCGTAGCCGGTGGTGCCGTCGGTGAGCCAGTCGCGGTGCAGGTGTTCGTTGGCGCCGAGGATTTTCTCCACGTAGATCGGGAAGTGCTCCAGGGCAGCCTGCAAAGGCCGGCGTGCCAACAGGCCATCGACGCGCCGGCGCAGCTTGCGGCAGTAGCCACGTGGGTCGGCAAGGCCGTCGATATGGTCGATGCGCAGGCCGTCCACCAGGCCGCGTTCGATCAGTTCGAACAGCTTGGCGTGGGTGGCCTCGAACACCGCCGCGCGCTCCACCCGCAGCCCGCCCAGCTCGTTGATGTCGAAAAAGCGCCGCCAGTTGATGTCGTCGGCGGCGGTGCGCCAGCTGGCCAGGCGGTAGGTCTGGCGCTCCAGCAGCAGGTGCAGGCGCTTGAAACCGGCCTCGCTGCGGCTGTCGAACGCCAGCAGGGCCGAATCGAGGTCGGCGCCCTCGCGGGCCAGGCGGGCCAGCTCAGTTTGCAGCGGGAGGGCATCGGCAAGCGGCGTGACCGAGTCGCTCAAGGCGGTGAAGTGCTCGGCCAGGGCTTTCAGGGCCGGCTCCGGGCTGAGCGCCAGGATCCAGCCATAGTCGACCGGGCAGATCGGGAAGCGGTGCTCGTAATGCGCCACTTGCAGCAGGCCGTGATGCTTGTCGAATTCCAGCGGTATCTCGCCATGCTTCAAGGCCACGCCATAGTCGCTGCCCAGGAACGGCAGCAGCAGTTGCCCGGCCAGCAGCGGGTCGCTGGAATGCCACTGGATGTCGAAGAATTCTGCATACGGGCTGCGCCGGCCCCAGGCCAGCACGCTCTGCCACCAGGGGTTGTCGGCGCCGCCCACAGCCATGTGGTTGGACACCGTGTCGAGGATCAGCCCCATGCCATGCTGGCGCAGCGCGGCGACCAGCCGCTCCAGTGCCGCCTCGCCACCCAGCTCGGGGTTGACGCAGGTCGGGTCGACCACGTCGTAGCCATGGCGCGAGCCAGCACGGGCTTTGAGGATGGGCGATGCATACAGGTGGCTGATGCCCAACTGGGCGAAGTACGGCACCAGCGGCACGGCATGGTCAAGGGTGAAGTCGCTGTGAAATTGCAGGCGCAGGGTCGCGGTCAGCGGCTTCATCGGTCACGCTCCCAGGCCTGTTCGCGGGCCTGGGCCAGCAGTTCCAGGCGTCGTGCGGCATCTTCGTCATCGAGCAGATCGCGCACTGGCAAGGCGAAGCGCCGGCGCCAGTTGGGGTGCCCGGCGGTGGTGCCCGGCAGGTTGGGCTGCTCGTCACAACCGAGGAGGTCTTCCAAAGGCACCAGCACCAGTGGTGCGCGGGTATGGCCGACGTAGCGGATGGCGGCATCGATCAACGCTTCGTTGTCCTTCAGCGCACCGTAGTTGGCTTCCAGGGTGCGGCGCAGGCCGTCGTGCTCTTTCTGGCGGTCATGGCGCCAGTGCAATTCGGTGGCGGCATCGATCAGCTGCAAGCGGTGGCTCCAGTCGATGTCGCGGTTTTCCAGCCAGCCGGCCAGGGGCGCCAGGTCGTGTGTGCCGGTGGTGGCCAGCGCGTTTTCCGGCCAGTCAAGAATCGGCTTGAACTGGCCGGGCTGGGTTTGCTCGAAGGGCAGCACGCGCATGCCCAGCACGGCTTTCTCTGCCAGGGTTTCGCGCAGGCCATCGGGCACTGTACCCAGGTCTTCGCCGAGAATGATCGCCTGATGGCGCACCGACTCCAGCGCTAGCAGACGCAGCAGGTCGTCCAGCGGGTAGTTGAGGTAGGCGCCTTCGCTGGGTTTTGCCCCTTGCGGGATCAACCACAGCCGGCGAAGGCCCATCACATGGTCAATGCGCAGGCCGCCCGCGTGGGCGAGGTTGGCGCGCAGCATTTCTATGAAGGCGCGGTAGCCATTGCGCTTGAGCCCTTCAGGCGAGAACGCGCAGATGCCCCAGTCCTGCCCGGCACGGTTGAGGATGTCCGGCGGCGCGCCCACCTTCAGGCCTGCCAGCAATTCATCCTGGCGGCTCCAGGCCTGGCTGCCGGCGCCGTCGGCACCCACGGCCAGGTCGGCGATCAGGCCAACGCTCATGCCGTTGCTGCGGGCGGCTTCCTGCGCTCGCTGCAGGCCCCGTTCGGTTAGCCATTGGCAAAAGGCATGGAACTCGACCTTGGCCGGGTAGGCGTTGGCAAAGGCTTCCACTTCAGGGTGGTAAGGGTCGTGCCAGGCCTTGGGCCAGTTGCGCCAGTCGGCGCCCAGGCCATGCTCCACGGCTTGCGCTTGCAGTACCTCGAAGCGGCAGTGGTGCTCAAGCGCCTGGCCGCCGGCTTCGCGGAAGCTGTCGAAATCCGCGCGCAGTGGATGGTTGCCCTGGCTAAAGCCTTGGTACAGTGCTTCGAGCAGGCGCAGTCGGGCGCTGGCGGCGCGTGGCCAATCGACCAGTGAGCGTTGTTCCAGCTCTTCCAGTTGCTGCTCCAGGCCGCAGGCTTCGATGGCCATGCGCACCTCCCGTTCACCCAGCAGCGCAGCGGGGCTGGCGTACAGGGTGTTGAGCAGCAGGCGGCTGGAGGGCGAGTAGGGGCTGTAGTGCTCCTGGTCGATGGCCGACAGGGCGTGGATCGGGCTGATGGCCAAGGCATCGGCGCCGCGTTCGGCAGCGGAACGGGCCAGCTGCTCCAGGGCCAGGCAATCGCCGTAGCCGCCGTCGCCGGGGCGGCGCAGGCTGTACAGCTGCACGGCCAGGCCCCAGCAGCGCGGCGGGGGTTGCGGCACCTTGTCTTCCAGGCTGTGACAGCGCGGCGGTGCCACGGCCACGGTGAAGCGGCGGCTGTCGATTTCCACGTGGTGGTAGCCGATGGGTAGCTCACCGGGCAGGCGTGCCTGATCGTCGAGGCTGAGGGTAAGCGAGGCGTGGTCTTCAAGCGTGCAGTGCGCGACGCTGGCAGCACTGAAGTAGCGTGCCAGCGCCAGTGGCTGGCCAAGGTCGGCGGTCAGCAGTGGTGGCAGGTGCTCGCTGTCTTCCGCTGCCTCCACAGCGCGCAGGCTGGCGGCAATGGCGGTGTCATCGGCGGCGGGGTGGCCCAGGCCTTCCAGAATATTGCGCAGCACTTCATCACTGACGCGCTGGGGCCGGGCGTTGGCGTCGACCCAGTCGCGGCTCAGCCCGACGCGGTTTGCCAAGCGGTGCAGGGCGGTTTCGCTCATGGACGCTCCAGATCAGGGGGAAGCAGGCTGACCACACAGCTGTAGGCCGCCAGTTGGCTATCGGGGTGTCGGGTGTCGCTGCTGTCGAACAGCCGAGTGGACGCTGCGGGTAATTCGATGGACTGCGGTGTGTCGCCCAGGTTCAGGTCGATACGCAGGGTGTTGCCATCGCCCAGGCGCCAGCGTGCGGTCAGCGCCTTTTCGCCGTGCACCTCGGTGCCCAGTGAACGGCTACCGGGCAGGTGCGGGATGACATGGCGGTGGCGCAGGTCGAGCAGTTGCTGGTACAGGTCGTGCCAGCCGGCGATCACTTCCTTGTTTTGCGGGCGTGACGCTTCGAAGGTCTGTTCGGCGTTGGGGTCGGGAATGCGTGCGCGTTGCTCGGGGTCGGCGAACGCGTTGAAGTGAGCGAATTCGCCGCGCCGGCCTTCGCGCACGGCGTCAGCCAGCTGATCATGAAAGTCGGTGAAAAACAGGAACGGCCGGCAGCTGCCATCGTCATCGCCCATGAACAGCAGCGGGATCATCGGTGCCAACAGCAGCAGGCCAGTGGCCGCCCGCAAGGCCGGCGGCGGGCACAGGCGGGTCAGGCGTTCGCCCAAGGCGCGGTTGCCGACCTGGTCGTGGTTCTGCAGGAACAACACAAAGGCACTGGGCGCCAGGTGCCCGCTGGGTTCACCGCGTGGCGTGCCATGGCGGTTGGCCTGGCCCTGGAACACGAAGCCTTCGGCCAGGCAGCGCGCCAGCTGGTCGATGGGGCGTTGCTGGTAATCGGCGTAGTAGCCTTCGGTTTCGCCGGTCAGCAGCACATGCAGGGCATTGTGGCCGTCGTCGTTCCACTGGGCGTCGAAGCCCTGCTCAAGCAGGCCGGCCTGGTTGTGCTCGTTCTCCAGCACCAGCCACACCTGGCGGCCAGGTTCCACGGCGGCGCGCACGCGTTGCGCCAGCTCGATCAGGAAATCGGGCTGGTCGATGGCATGCACGGCATCCAGGCGCAGGCCATCGCAACGGTAATCGCACAGCCACATCAGGGCGTTCTGGATGTAGTACTCGCGCACCTGCGGGCGGCGGAAGTCGATGGCGGCGCCCCAGGGCGTCTGCCGGTCTTCGCGGAAGAACGGGCTGGCGTACTGGTGCAGGTAATTGCCGTCGGGGCCGAAGTGGTTGTACACCACGTCCACCAGCACCATCAGCCCCAGGCCGTGGGCCTGGTCGACCAGTGCACACAGCTGCTCGGGGGGGCCGTAGGTGTTTTGTGGCGCGAACGGCAGCACGCCGTCGTACCCCCAGTTGCGCTCGCCGGGGAACTGCCCCAGCGGCATCAGCTCAATGGCAGTGATGCCCAGCTCGGCCAAGCGTGGCAACTGTCGGGCAACCCCGGTGTAACCCTCGAGCAGGCCCACATGCAGCTCCTGGATCACTGCCTCGTGCCAGGGGCGACCTTGCCACGGGTGTTGCCAGGCGTAACCGGCCACATCCACCACCTGGCTCGGCCCCTGTACGCCTTCAGGCTGGTAGCGCGAGGCCGGGTCGGCCACCTGCAACTCGCCGTCGATGCGGTAGTGGTAACGGTCACCGGCCTGACACGGTGCAACGCCGGTGTACCAGCCATCTTCATCCGGCAGCAGCGCGATGGCCGGCTGCTGCTCCAGTTCCACGCTCACGCTGCGCGCATCGGGTGCCCAGAGGGCGAAGCGCGCCGACGTGGCGTCCAGCAAGTGTGCGCCATGCCTGTGCATCTTCTGGCCCCCGCTCAGTAATGGCTCAACTGTGCCTGCTTGACCAGGTCCTCGTAGAGGCGGGCGTAGGGTTCCACCGCCTGGCACCAGTTGAACGGTTGAGTCATCGACAGGCAGCGCATGGCGTTCAGCAGGTCCTTCTTGCCGTACACATAGAAGGCGCGGCTGAGTGCCTGGCGGTAGCTCTCGACGGTGGACTCGTTGAACAGGAAGCCGGTAACGCCGCACTCGATGGTGTCGGCCAGGCCGCCAGTATTGCGCGCCACCGGCAGCGAGCCGAAGCGTTGTGCATACATCTGGCTGAGGCCACACGGCTCGTAGCGCGACGGCATCAGCAAGAAGTCGCTGCCGGCGAACATGCGCCGGGCGTCGGTTTCGTTGAAGCCGATGCGCACGCCGATGCGGCCCGGGTGGCGCAGCGCCAGCTCGCGCATGGCCTGTTCCTCTTCGGGCTCGCCACGGCCGATGATCGCAATCTGCCCGCCTTGCTCGACGATGTAGTCGGCCACACCCAGAGTCAGGTCCAGCCCCTTTTGATAGACGAGCCGCGAAACTACGGCGAACAGCGGGCCTTCCGAGGCTTCCAGGCCGAACAGATCACGCACTTCCTGGGTGTTGCGTGCCTTGCCTTCCCAGTCGTTGATGCTGAAGTTGTGCTGCAGGTGCTTGTCGGTGGCCGAGTCCCAGCTTTCATCGATACCGTTGGGAATACCCCCGAGCAGGCCTTGCTGGGCCTTGCTGGACAGGAAGCCGTCCAGGCCGCAGCCAAATTCGGGTGTGGTGATTTCCCGGGCATAGGTGGCGCTGACCGTGGTGATGTGGCTAGAGTAGGCCAGGCCCGCCTTGAGGAACGACAGCTTGCCGTAGAACTCCATGCCTTCTTGCTGCATGGCGTGGTCGGGAATCGCCAGCTCAGGGCTGCAACCCCGGCTGTACACACCCTGGTAGGCCAGGTTGTGAATGGTGAACAGGGTAGGCGTGCTTAGCCCGCGCCAATGCATGTAGGCCGGGGCCAGGCCGGCGGGCCAGTCATGGGCGTGCACCACTTCGGGTGTCCAGTGGATCTTGCCTTCGCCTGCGGCGATTTCGGCCGCAGCCAGGCCCAGGCGGGCGAAGCGGATGTGGTTGTCGGGCCAGTCGCGGCCATTGTTGGCACCATAGGGCGTGCCGTCGCGCTGGTACAGTTCGGGGCAGATCAGCACATAGATCACCAGGCCGTCGGCCATGTCCATGCGCCCGATCTTGCACGGCGGCAGTGCGGCGTGGCCGCCCAGTTCACCGACGATGTGGATGGGGTTGTCGCTATCCATCACCTGGCGGTAGCCGGGGATCAGCACCCGCACATCGTGCAGGTGCGCCAGGGCGCGGGGCAGGGCGGCAGATACGTCACCCAAGCCACCGGTTTTCACCAGGTCGGCGATTTCCGACGTCACGAACAGGATCTTGCGCTTGTTGGGGTTGTGTTGGCGCTGGGCGCCGGGTGCCGTGCCTGTCTTGGCGAAGTCCGGGGTGAGCGGCTCGCGGTTGTCCGGGTTGAATGAATCTACGTGAGGCTCGACAGCGGCACTGATCATACTTCTCTCCGTCCCTATGCTTTGGCCGGGTGCTGGCACCCGTGGCGATATATCGTGTGAGTTCTCTCTAATTCGGATCTGCGTAGTGCGTTCCATGCCCCTGAGTCGTGCGCGCAGGCACAGCGCTGTCGGCATTCCGGCCGCAGGCGAGTGGACTGGTTGGGGTGGGTGGGCCGTGGCTGGGAGTGCCCCATCCGTTTGGCCTACTTAATTCCTGACCTACCGGCTTTCCTTAAAGTTCGACTTTTTTTCGTCACTCTTCCCTTGAGCAAATGGCGGGCCGAAAACCGAGTGTAGGAGAGAACGCGATAAAAAGGTGACCCACTGGTCATTAATGTGAGGTGCGAAATAGACGCAAACGTTGGCGTATTCGACTGGATGTGAAAAGGTTTGCCGGAGGCGTTTTGCGGGTGCGCCAAATTGTGGCTGGAATGGGAGCTTGCACCATAGTGGGGCGTTGGAAAGGTGTTTGTGTCTTTGCCAGTGACCCGCGAAGGGGCCTGACCTGGAAAGGTAGAGTCAGCAGGTGGGAGCCCTACAGCCCCCACTGAGAGGAAGGAAAGATCAGAGGCTGACGGCCTTGCCGTCGGTACGCGCTTGCGCCAGCAGCAGGTTCAGTTGGGCGACCTGCTGGCGCAGTTGGTCACGTTCGTCTTTCAGTTTACGCAGCTCATCACGGCGCACGGAGACATAGAGTGTCTGGGTTGGGGTTGCAGGCATCAAGGTACCCATGAGCACACCTCGCGGTTTTGGCTGGTGACAAGTCAAAGCGTAGACGCTTCACGCGGGGCGCATTCTGAATTCTTTTGCAGGGCTTGGGAACTTTTTTGTTTATCGTGGTCTCGCCGTTCGTCGCTGAACCCTCATGCGGTACGCTGGACTAATCTGGAAAGCTGGACTGTGTCGTCAACCATTTCGTAAGGGGAGCATCGGCTCATGCAACTGGGAATCGTCGGGCTGGGCCGCATGGGCGGCAATATCGCAAGGCGCCTGATGCGCGCCGGCCACCGCACCGTGGTACACGACCGCAACCGAGAGGCCATCACCGGGCTGGAAGCCGAGGGTGCTCAAGGCGCACACGACCTCGGTGCGCTGGTACAAAAACTGAAAGCGCCGCGCGCAGTGTGGGTCATGCTGCCGGCCGGCGAGCCGACCGAGCAGACCATCGCCCAACTGGCCGAACTGCTGGAGCCGGGCGATGCGATCATCGACGGCGGCAACACCTTCTACAAGGACGACATGCGCCGCGCTGCTGAACTGGCCAAGCGCGGCCTGCATTACCTGGACGTGGGCACCTCCGGCGGTGTGTGGGGCCTGGACCGTGGCTACTGCATGATGATCGGTGGTGAAAAGGACGTATTCGAGCGCCTGGAGCCTTTGTTCAAGGTATTGGCGCCGGGCGTGGGCGAAATCCCGCGTACTCATGGCCGTAGCGGTGAGCATCAGCGTGCCGAACACGGCTATATTCACGCCGGCCCGCCTGGCGCCGGGCACTACGTGAAAATGGTGCACAACGGCATCGAATACGGCCTGATGCAGGCCTATGCCGAAGGCTTCGACCTGCTGCGCAGCAAAGGCGGCAACGAGCTGCCCGAAGACCAGCGCTTCGACCTGAACGTGGCCGAGATCGCTGAAGTGTGGCGGCGCGGCAGCGTGGTCACTTCGTGGCTACTCGATCTCACCGCCGATGCCTTGGTGGCCGACCCGCAGCTGTCGCAGTTCAGCGGCTCGGTGTCCGACAGTGGCGAGGGCCGTTGGACCATCGACGCCGCCGTGGAACAGGCAGTGCCGGTGCCGGTGCTGTCCAGCGCGCTGTTCGCCCGCTTCCGCTCGCGCCAGCAACAGGGCACTTACGGTGACAAGATCCTCTCGGCCATGCGCCTGGGCTTTGGTGGCCATGTCGAGAAGAAAGCCGAATGACCAAACAGACCATTCCTGCTGCACCGCCTTGCACCCTGTTCCTGTTCGGCGCCAATGGCGACCTGGTCAAGCGCCTGCTGATGCCGGCACTTTACAACCTTAGCCGCGACGGTTTGCTGGACCGCAACCTGCGCATTGTCGGCGTTGACCACAATCCGGCCAGCGCCGAGGATTTTGCCGGGCGCCTGCATGCGTTCATGGTCGAGCGGGACAAGGGCACGGCCAAATGCCTGGACGAAAAACTGTGGGCACGCCTGGCCAAGCGCCTGGATTACCAGACCGGCGATTTCCTCGATCCGGCGACCTATCAGGCCATCGCCAAGCGTATCGAAAAGACCAGCCACGGCAATGCGATCTTCTACCTGGCAACCTCGCCGCGCTTCTTCCCCGAAGTAGCCCAGCGCCTGGGGCAGGCCGGGTTGCTCGACGAGTCTGCAGGGGGCTTTCGCCGTGTGGTGGTCGAAAAGCCGTTCGGCACCGACCTGGCCAGTGCCGAGGCGCTCAATGCCTGCCTGCTGAAGGTGATGGGTGAGCGGCAGATTTACCGCATCGACCATTACCTGGGCAAAGAAACGGTGCAGAACATTCTGGTCAGCCGTTTTTCCAACGGCCTGTTCGAATCGTTCTGGAACAACCACTACATCGACCATGTGCAGATCACCGCTGCGGAAACCGTCGGCGTCGAAACCCGGGGCGCGTTCTACGACAGCACCGGGGCCTTGCGCGACATGGTCCCCAACCACTTGTTCCAGTTGCTGGCGATGGTAGCCATGGAGCCACCCGCAGCGTTCGGCGCCGATGCCGTGCGCAGTGAAAAGGCCAAGGTGGTCGGCGCCATCCGCCCGTGGTCGGCGAAAATGGCCCTGAAAAACTCCGTGCGCGGCCAGTACATCGCCGGCAAGCAGGGGCGCAAGCCGCTGCCCGGCTACCGCCAGGAGGCCAACGTCGCTGCCGACAGCCAGACCGAAACCTTCGTGGCACTGAAGGTCATGATCGACAACTGGCGCTGGGCTGGCGTGCCATTCTACCTGCGTACCGGCAAGCGCATGAGCGTGCGCGATACGGAAATCGCCATCTGCTTCAAGCCCGCGCCCTATGCGCAGTTTCGCGAGTCGGAGCTGGAGCGCCCCAAGCCCAACTACCTGAAAATCCAGATTCAGCCCAACGAAGGCATGTGGTTCGACCTGCAGGCCAAGCGGCCGGGGCCGGAGCTGGTGATGGAGAACGTCGAGCTGGGCTTTGCCTACAAGGACTTCTTCAAGATGACCCCGGCGACCGGCTACGAGACCTTGATCTACGACTGCCTGACCGGTGATCAGACCCTGTTTCAGCGCGCCGACAACATCGAGAACGGTTGGCGCGCGGTGCAGCCGTTTCTCGATGCCTGGGCGCAGGATGGCGAGGTGCATGAGTACCCGGCGGGTGAAGATGGGCCCGAGGCTGGCAATGAACTGCTGGCGCGGGACAAGCGAGAGTGGCATCGGCTGGGGTGAGGTTCTTGTTATGCCTGTGCTGGCCCTTTCGCGGGCGAGCCCGCGAAAGGGCCAGCACAGGCAACCACATCAAGGAGGTTGAATGCCCACCCACATCGAAGACTACGCGCTGCTGGGCAACTGCCGCAGCGCTGCCCTGGTCAGCCGTGATGGCTCGCTCGACTGGCTGTGCTTGCCACGCTTCGACGCCCCAGCCGTATTCGCCGCACTGCTGGGCAACGAAGAAAACGGCCGCTGGCGCCTGGCCCCCAGCGACCCGGTCGAGCACAGTAGCCGGCGTTATCTGGACGATACCCTGGTGCTGGAAACCACCTGGGTCACCGCCAATGGCAGTGCCCGCGTGCTCGACTTCATGCCTTTGGGCGAGGTCAATTCGGTGGTGCGAATCGTCGAGGGCATCTCTGGTGAAACCAACTTCGAAATGGACCTGGTCATGCGCTTCGACTACGGGCGCAGCGTGCCCTGGGTGGAACGGCTCGACCCACTCACCCTCAGCGCCGTCGCCGGCCCTGACCGGCTGATCCTGTGCAGCACCGTGCCGCCGCATGCCCGCGACCACCATACCGTCGCCCGTTTTCGCGTTGCTACAGGTAAGCGGCATATCTTCAGCCTGCGCCATCAGCCCTCGCACCTGCCAGTGCAACCCGACCGCGACAGTGACCAGGCCCTGGCCCACACCATCGATCAATGGCAGGCCTTCGCCGCCCGTTGCCCGCAGGTAGGCCCCTACACGGCCTTGGTGCGCCGTTCGTTGCTTACCCTCAAGGCAATGACCTACGCGCCTACCGGCGGCATCGTCGCCGCCGTTACCACCTCGCTGCCCGAGCGCCTAGGTGGGGAGCGTAACTGGGACTACCGCTTCTGCTGGCTGCGCGACGCCACCATGACCCTGCTGGCGTTCATGAACCTGGGCTATTTCGATGAAGCCCAGGCCTGGCGGGAATGGCTGCTGCGTTCGGTGGCTGGCAACCCTGAACAGATGCAGATCATGTACGGCCTGGCTGGCGAGCGCGACTTGCAGGAATACACGTTGCCGTGGCTGGCCGGTTACGAGCATTCGCAACCCGTGCGGGTGGGCAACGCCGCTTCGCAGCAGATGCAGCTGGACATCTACGGCGAACTGGCCGATGCCATGACCCAGGCGATCAAGGGCGGTTTGCCGCGCCACCCGCGCAGCGCTGCCATTTCCCGCCTGATCCTGCCTTACGTCGAGCGCATCTGGCGCGAGCCGGACGAAGGCATCTGGGAAGTACGCGGTGGCCGGCAGCAGTTCGTGCACTCCAAAGTGATGGCGTGGGTCGCCTTCGACCGTGCTGCGGGGCTGGCCGACACCACGGAGGAAGGCCGCGAGCGTGGGCGGCATTATCGCCAGGTGGCCGATGAGATTCACCGTGAAGTCTGTGAGCGCGGCCTTGATGCCAGCGGTCTTTATTTCGTCCAGGCCTACGGTTCTTCAGAAATGGACGCCAGCCTGTTGCAGGTCGCCCTGACCGGATTTCTGCCGGCAGATGATCCACGCTTTTTACGTACGCTTGAACAGATCGAACAGCGCTTGCTGAAGAACGGCCTGCTGTTGCGTTATGACAGCGACAGTTGCAGTGATGGCCTGACGCCCGGGGAGGGTACTTTCCTGGTGTGCTCGTTCTGGCTGGCTGACGTGTATGTATTACTCGGGCGCCAGGCAGAGGCGCAGGCGCTGTATGAACGCCTGACCGGCCTGTGCAACGACCTTGGCCTGCTGGCCGAACAGTACGACCCGGCAGGTCAGCGCATGCTCGGCAATTTTCCCCAGGCGTTCAGCCATATCGGCATCATCAACACCGCACTGAACCTGCATCGGGCACAGTGCCCGGTGCGTGATCGGGCGAGTTGCAGATAGGTGCGACGTGCACCAAGGGATTGCACCACGTTGGAGCAAGCGGAGTAGACTAGGCCAAACCCCTTAGGCACGGAGCACCCATGGGCATTCGCGGTACTGATCGACAGATCGACAACATCGAGTTCAATGTCAGCGACATCGCACGGAGCAAGGCCTTCTACGGCAGCGTGTTCGGCTGGGCGTTCACCGATTACGGGCCCACCTACACCGAGTTCAGCGATGGTCGCCTTACCGGGGGCTTTACCACCGGCGAGCCGGTACGCCCGGGTGGTCCGCTGGTCATTTTGTACGCTGACGACCTGGAGGCCACGCAGCAGCGGGTCGAGGCGGCGGGGGCGAAAATCAGCCGGGCAACTTTTGCCTTCCCCGGCGGGCGACGCTTTCACTTCATCGACCCGGACGGTTATGAACTGGCGGTGTGGACGGCTCAGGGCTGATGGCCAACCACAAGATCGAAATCCGCCGGCGCAATATCGAGAAGATTCTGCAGGCGGCGGAAAAGGTGTTCGCCGAAAAAGGCTATGGCGCCACGTCCATGGGCGATATTGCCGAACAGGCCGAGTTGCCGCGCTCCAACCTGCACTATTACTTCAGCACCAAGGACGACCTGTTCCGCGCCGTACTGCAAGACTTGCTGGACGTGTGGAAGCAGGACGCGCTGTGCTTCGAGAACTTCGACGACCCACGCGTGGTGTTGACCAGTTACATCCGCGCGAAGATGGGGCATTCGCGTTCGCGGCCGCTGGGTTCGAAGATCTGGGCCGAAGAAATGCTGCACGGGGCGCCGGTGCTGGGGGTGAACCTGGATGAAAGCCTGGTGCCCTGGGCCAAGTTGAAAGAGAACAAGATCCGCCGCTGGGTAGAGGAGGGGCGCATTCTGCCGGTGGAGCCGTCGGCATTGCTGTACATGATCTGGGCTTCGACTCAGCATTACGCCGACTTTGGTTACCAGGTTGAATTGCTCAATGGCGGGGAGATGCTCTCGGACATGGCGTTCGAGAGTGCGGTGCAGACGGTGACCAGCGTGATCTTGCGGGGGATTGGGCTAGAGCCCTGAACCGGAAAATGGGGCCGCTGTGCGGCCCCAATTGCTCAGCTGGCCTCGCGATAGGGATTACGCGGATCCTGCGTCCAGTTCATGTACGGCTTGCCCGTATCCTGCGCCTGCATCTCGATGCAGCTTTCCACCGGGCAAGTGATCTGGCACAGGTTGCAGCCCACGCATTCCTCCTCGATCACACTGTAGGCATGCGTGCCGTCAGCCTTCAGCGTGCTGGCAATGGCCTGGTGAGACGTATCCTCACAGGCTATGTGGCAACGCCCACAGCCAATGCACGCTTCCTGGTCGATATGGGCAACCGATTTATAGTTGATGTCCAGGTACTTCCAGTCGGTGGTATGCCCCACCGCTTGCCCGCGAAATGCTTCGATGTTGGCATGCCCATGCTGGTCCATCCAGCGCGCCAGGCCGTCCTTCATGTCCTCGACAATGCGGAACCCATGCAGCATCGCCGCCGTGCACACCTGCACGGCGCCGCTGCCCAGGGCCATGAACTCCGCCGCATCACGCCAGTTGCCAATGCCGCCAATGCCGCAAATTGGCAAACCGCGTGTTTCCGGGTCGCGGGCGATTTCCGCCACCATGTTCAGCGCAATCGGCTTGACCGCCGAGCCGCAGTAACCGCCGTGGGTGCTCTGGTCCCCCACAATGGGGTGGGCGACCATGCGGTCCAGGTCGACACTGGTGATGGAGTTGATGGTGTTGATCAGCGACACCGCATCGGCCCCGCCCCGGTGCGCGGCACGGGCCGATTGGCGGATGTCGGTGATGTTCGGCGTAAGCTTCACGATCACCGGCAGCGAGCAGTGCGTCTTGCACCAGCGGGTGACCATTTCCACGTACTCCGGCACCTGGCCGACCGCCGCGCCCATACCCCGTTCAGGCATGCCGTGCGGGCAACCGAAGTTCAGCTCGATGCCGTCGGCCCCGGTGGCCTCCACCAGTGGCAGGATGAACTTCCACGATTCCTCCACGCACGGCACCATCAGTGACACGATCAATGCGCGATCGGGCCAGTCCTTCTTCACCTGGGTGATTTCGCGCAGGTTGATGTCCAGCGAACGGTCGGTGATCAACTCGATGTTGTTGATGCCCTGCACCTGGCGGTTGGCGCCGTAGTGTGCTGAGTAACGCGATGACACGTTGACCGCCGCCGGGTCCTCGCCCAGGGTTTTCCACACCACGCCGCCCCAGCCGGCCTCGAAGGCGCGGACCACATTGTAGGCTTTGTCGGTGGGCGGCGCGGAAGCCAGCCAGAACGGGTTCGGTGCCTTGATGCCGGCAAACACAATAGACAAGTCGGCCATTTACGCTGCCTCCACGTTGAGCATGAGTCGGGCATGGATGGCTTCGGCGGCCAGCTTGCCGTGCTGTACGGCCTGGACGGTAAGGTCCTGGCCCAGGGCGGTGCAGTCACCGCCGGCATACACGCCCGGCAGGCTGGTTTGCAGGGTTTCGTCGACACGGATGCGCTCACCCTCGCGGACCAGCTGTGCAGCCACCGGGTCGCCGAGGCTGGCATCGTCGAAGCGTTGGCCGATGGCCTTGAAGATGGCATCGGCGGCCAGCTCGAAGGTTTCGCCAGTGTCGCGCAGGCGGCCGTCGGCCAGCTCGGTACGGGCGAAGCGCATGCCGCGCACCTTGCCAGCGTCATCCAGCAGTACGGCATCGGGGCGGGCCCAGGTGTGCAGGCGCACCTGGTTGGCCTTGGCAATGTCTTGCTCGTGGCCGGTGGCGCCCATGTCGGTGTGGCCACGGCGATACACCAGGTTGACGTCGCGGGCGCCCAGGCGGCTCATCTGCACAGCCATGTCGATGGCGGTGTTGCCGGCACCGATCACCAGGCAGCGGTCGGCCAAGGGCAGTTGGCTCAGGTCATCGGCCTGGCGCAGCTCGCGGATGTACGCAGTGGCGGCGAGTGAGCCGGGGGCCTCTTCATCGGGCAGGCCCAGCTGGCGCACCGCATTCAGGCCGAGGCCGAGGAACACCGCATCGTATTGGTCGCGCAGCTCGCCCAGGCTGAGGTTGCCGCCCAGGCGCTGGCCATGGCGAATTTCGATGCCACCGATGCCCAGCAGGAATTCCACTTCACGTTGCGCATAGTCGTCGACCAGTTTGTAGCGGGCGATGCCGTACTCGTTGAGGCCGCCAGCCTTGTCACAGGCCTCGAACACCACCACGTCATGCCCGTGCATGGCCAGGCGATGGGCACAGGACAGCCCGGCAGGCCCGGCACCGACCACGGCGATGCGCTTGCCGGTAGCCGGGGAACGCTTGAACGGGTGTTTGGTGAAGTGGGCGTTGTCCAGGGCGTAGCGCTGAAGCTGGCCGATCAGTACCGGTGCACACTCCTGCGCGTTGTTGCGCACGCAGGCTTGCTGGCAGAGGATTTCGGTGGGGCATACACGGGCGCAGCTGCCGCCGAGGATGTTGGCGGAGAGGATGCGCTCGGCGGCGCCTTGCAGGTTTTCGTCACTGATGCGGTGGATGAACGAGGGGATGTCGATGTCGCTTGGGCACGCGTTGACGCAGGGCGCGTCGTAACAGTACAGGCAGCGTGCGCTTTCGACGGCGGCCTGGCGAGCGGTGAGGGGTGGGGCCAGGTCGCTGAAGCGCTCGGCCAACTGGTCGGCACCGGCCCTTGGGCGCGGCAAGTGTTTCAGGGCGTCGATCACGGTTGTAGCCTCTCTATTTTTATGGGGGCAGGCGACAGGGGCCGCTTCGCAGCCCCAAGGGCCTTAACGCTGCACGGGCGTCGGGCGCTGATGCTCGGCCCTGCGTTCCAGCACCTCATACACCGACGGATACGCCGGCCGTTCCACATACCGCCCCGCGCCCGCTTCGGCACGCAGGTCGCCATCGGCCCACAGCACCTTGCCCTGGCTGATGGTGTGGCTGGGGATGCCACGCACGGTGCGGCCTTCGAAGATGTTGAAGTCCACCCGCTGGTGGTGGGTCTGGGCGGAGATGGTGCGGGTGCCCTGCGGGTCCCACAGCACCAGGTCGGCGTCGGCGCCAACGCGGATGGCACCCTTGCGCGGGAACAGGTTGAAGATCTTCGCCGTGTTGGTGGAGGTGAGGGCAACGAACTCATGCATCGACAAGCGCCCGCTGTTCACCCCGGCATCCCACAGCACCGCCATGCGATCCTCGATGCCGGCGGTGCCGTTGGGAATACGGCTGAAGTCGTCGCGGCCCATGGCTTTCTGCTCGGCGCAGAAGCAGCAGTGGTCGGTGGCGGTGGTGTGCAGGTTGCCCGACTGCAAGCCGCGCCACAGGGCTTCCTGGTGTTCACGCGGGCGGAACGGCGGGCTCATCACGTAGCCGGCCGCAGTGGCCCAGTCCGGGTCACGGTAGACGCTGTCATCCAGCAGCAGGTGGCCGGGCAGCACCTCGCCATACACCGGTTGCCCCTTGCCCCGGGCATAGGCAATTTCATCCAGTGCCTCGCGGCTGGAAACATGCACCAGGTACAGCGGCGTGCCGAGGGTTTCGGCAATGCGGATGGCGCGGCTGGCCGCCTCGCCCTCGACCTGGGACGGGCGCGACAGCGGGTGGGCTTCCGGCCCGGTCAGGCCTTGGGCCAGCAGTTTTTTCTGCAGGTGGTACACCAGCTCGCCGTTTTCGGCATGCACGGTCGGCACGGCACCCAGTTGCAGGCAGCGCTCGAAGCTGGCCACCAGGGTGTCGTCGGCGGCCATGATGGCGTTCTTGTAGGCCATGAAGTGCTTGAAACTGTTCACCCCGTGCTTGGCCACCAGCTCGCCCATCTCTTCGGCCACCTGCTCGCTCCACCAGGTGATGGCGACGTGGAAGCCATAGTCGCTGGCGCTTTTCTGTGCCCAGCCGCGCCAGGTGTGGAAGGCCTCCAGCAGCGATTGCTGCGGATTGGGGATGACGAAATCGATGATCGAGGTGGTGCCACCAGCAAGGCCCGCAGCGGTGCCGCTGAAGAAGTCCTCGCTGGCCACGGTGCCCATGAACGGCAACTGCATGTGGGTGTGCGGGTCGATACCGCCGGGCATTAGGTACTGGCCACTGCCGTCGAGAATCTCGCAGTCGGTCGGGGGTTCGAGGTTTTGCCCGATGGCGCGGATCAGGCCATCGGCACACAGGACATCGGCGGGGTAACTTTCTTCGTGGGTAACCACGGTGGCGCCACGGATCAACAGGGACATGCCGTTTTCCTCGCAGGCTGACCGGTCTGGGCCGGTTCTTGGAATTGTCACGGGTGCAGGGCGGGCAGGGCGGTTAATCCTGTCAGTCCTGACAAGATTCGAGGCTAGATGCTGATTGGTGATTCATCAAGGAAATTTTCCTATTATTTTTGTGGTTTTTAAGTGACTGATATTTAACGACTAATTATTTAATTAGCGCTGGTTTCGGGGCTTTCGGAGGTTTTTGACTTACTTGACAAGATGAAAATCTGGTCGAGATTTTTAAGCACGATTACGCGTGCGTACTCCGGCCATCGAGTTAGCCCGATGAGCAAACAACTAAAAGAAAATCTGGAGAAGGGCCCATGCAACAGAGCAGATCGGAAGTGGTCGAGCAAGATGGCCTGTTCGAACTGTCCGAGGGCAGTGATGTCCTCGACAGCCCGCGTTACAACCACGACATCGCGCCCACCAAAGTGCACCAGCGCACCTGGAACAAATGGCACATCACTGCCCTGTGGGTAGGCATGTCCATCTGCGTACCCACCTACACTTTGGGCGGCGTGCTCACGGCTTACTTCGGCCTCAGCGTGGGCGAGGCGTTGCTGGCTATCCTGCTGGCCAACGTGATCGTGCTGATTCCGCTTACCCTCAACGCGTTTCCCGGCACCAAGTACGGCATCCCGTTTCCGGTGCTGTTGCGCTCGTCCTTCGGCATCCTCGGCTCCAACGTCCCGTGCCTGATCCGCGCGGTGGTCGCGTGCGGCTGGTTTGGTATCCAGACGATGTTTGGCGGGCTGGCCATTCACCTGTTCCTCGGGTCGGTGTTCGATGACTGGAAAGCACTGGGCGGCACCGGCGAGGTGATCGGCTTCATGATCTTCTGGTGCCTGAACCTGTGGGTGGTGCTGCGCGGCGCCGAGTCGATCAAGTGGCTGGAAACACTGTCGGCACCACTGCTGGTGGCGGTGGGCGTCGGGCTGCTGTTCTGGGCGTTGCCGCACATGTCGATGACCGAACTGCTGGCCCAGCCACCCAAGCGTCCGGAAGGGGCGAGCGTGGTCAGTTACTTCTGCGCCGGGCTTACCGCCATGGTCGGCTTCTGGGCCACGTTGTCGCTGAACATTCCCGACTTCAGCCGCTACGCCCGCAGCCAGAAAGACCAGATTCTGGGGCAGATCTTCGGCCTGCCGCTGACCATGTTCCTGTTCGCTTCACTGGGTGTGGTGCTGACCGCTGCCTCGGCATCGCTGGTGGGCGAAACGGTGTCCGACCCGGTCAGCCTGATCGGCAAAATCCACAGCCCGTTCTGGGTGGCCCTGGCCATGGCACTGATCGTGATTGCCACGCTGTCGACCAACACCGCCGCCAACATTGTGTCACCGACTAACGACTTCCAGAACATTGCCCCTCGCCTGATCGGGCGCAGCCGTGCGGTATGGCTGACCGGCTTCATCGGTTTGGCGCTGATGGGGCATGAGCTGCTGAAAAAGCTGGGCTGGATCGTGTCCGACCTGAGCCTGGAGAGCGTGTATTCCAACTGGTTGCTTGGCTATTCCAGCCTGCTCGGGCCGATTGCCGGGATCATGGTGGTGGACTACTTCCTGATCCGTCGGCAGCAGCTGGACCTGCCCGGGCTGTACCGGGATGACGTGTATCCCGCGTGGAACTGGGCCGGGTTCGCTGCCTTTGCGTTGCCGGTGGCGCTTACGGTGATGGCCATTGGCAACAGCAGTTTCAGCTGGTTCTACGACTACGGCTGGTTTACCGGCTCGCTGCTGGGCGGGGGGCTGTACTACGTCTTCGCTGGCGTGGTGGCGCGCAATCCGGCGCGGGTGGCCAAGCCCCTGCCGTAAGACCGCGAAGAGGCCAGAGCAGAAAACAATAAAGCCTGAAGGAGAAACCTGTGAATCCAGTTCAAGACATCCTGAAGACCACCGCTCACCATGTCGACAGCACCCGTCTGTGGCAATCGCTGATGGACCTGGCTCGCCTCGGCGCCACCGCGAAAGGGGGCGTTTGCCGCCTGGCCCTGACCGACCTCGACCGCCAGGCCCGCGACCTGTTCGTGCAGTGGTGCGAGGCCGCCGGTTGCACGGTCAGCATCGACGCCGTCGGCAACATCTTTGCCCGCCGCCCCGGGCGTAACCCCAAGCTGCCCCCGGTGATGACCGGCAGCCATATCGACACTCAGCCTACGGGCGGCAAGTTCGATGGCTGCTTCGGGGTGATGGCCGGGCTGGAGGTGATCCGCACCCTCAACGACCTGGGGTTGGAAACCGAAGCACCGCTGGAAGTCGTGGTGTGGACCAACGAAGAAGGCTCACGTTTTGCGCCGTGCATGATGGGCTCGGGGGTGTTTGCCGGCAAATTCACACTGGAAGAAACCCTGGCCAAGCGCGATGCCCAGGGTGTGAGCGTTGGCGAGGCCTTGAATGCCATCGGTTATGCGGGCCCTCGTGCAGTGCTGGGCCACCCGGTGGGGGCGTATTTCGAAGCGCATATCGAGCAGGGGCCAATCCTCGAAGATCAGGCCAAGACCATCGGCGTGGTGCTGGGTGCCCTCGGCCAGAAGTGGTTCGATCTGACACTGCGTGGTGTCGAGGCCCATGCCGGCCCGACGCCCATGCACCTGCGCAAGGATGCATTGGTCGGTGCCGCTGCGGTAGTGGAAGCGGTCAACCGCACCGCCCTCGGCCATCAGCCCCATGCCTGCGGCACCGTAGGATGCCTGCAGGCATACCCCGGGTCGCGTAACGTGATTCCGGGTGAAGTACGCATGACCCTGGACTTCCGCCACCTGGAGGGCGAGCAATTGAATGCGATGATTGCCGAGGTGCGCGGGGTGATCGAAGCCACCTGTGCCAAGCATGGCCTGAGCCATGAACTGGTCCCCACGGCTGATTTCCCGGCGCTGTACTTCGACAAGGGCTGTGTCAATGCGGTGCGCGAGTCGGCCAAGGCATTGGGCCTGCCGCATATGGACATCGTCAGCGGTGCGGGGCATGACGCGATCTTCCTGGCCGAGCTAGGGCCGGCGGGGATGATTTTCGTGCCGTGCGAAAACGGCATCAGCCACAACGAGATCGAGAACGCCACGCCGGGTGACCTGGCGGCAGGGTGTGCGGTATTGCTGCGGGCGATGCTGGCGGCATCGGAGGCCATTGCCAGCGGGCGCTTGGCGGCCTAGCCTGGCGTGGGTTATGTGGCGTCTTTGAGATCGAGCGCCGGCCGCGCGGCGCTCGGTTTACGCGCCACCTCAAAATTCAAGGCTGGCACCAGTCAGCACCAAGCCTATCTCTTGGCATAAATCACCCAACAGCTACAAGACAGCCATCGCGGCCTATGTGATAGCGCTGCAGGTCCTGCGCCAGGGTCAGTTGCCCGTGGTAGTGGGCGAGGGCTTCGTCACGCACGTTATCGATATTCGGGCTGCGTCTGGGATCGCTCTGGTAGCGGGCGCTGAAGTGCGTCAGCACCAGGTTGCGCACGCCTGCCGCTTCGGCAAAGCGCGCTACCGCTGCTGCGGTGCTGTGGCCGAAGGTAACCCCGGTGCGCTCGACCACTGCCTGGGTGAACGTGGCTTCGTGCACCAGCACATCCGCGCCTTTGGCGGCATCGGCCAGCAATTCGGGGTTGTCGTTGTCCCCGCACACGATCACCCGGCGCGGCGGGCGCGAAGGGCGCAAGTAGTCGTTACCGTCGAGCCACTGCCCGCCATGCTGCGTCTTCAGGCCTTTGGCCAGCTCGCCCCACAGTGGACCGCGTGGAATGCCTTCGGCTTCCAGGCGTTGGATGTCCAGGCGCGGCTCGGGGTTGAGTTCGGTGAACACGAAAGCGACGCTCGGTACCCGGTGTGACAACTGCACGGTGGTCACTTGCAGGGTCTCGCTGCGCCATTCGGCTACGTCCTCCACGGCCAGCAGGCGCAGTTCGAAGGGCAGGAAGGTGTCGCTGGCCAACAGGCCCTGACGTACCCAGTCATGCAGTGCGGCGGGCAAAATCAGCTCCAGCGGCCGGGTGCGCCCGCTCATCCCGGCACTGGCCAGCAAGCCTGGCAGGCCAAAGCAATGGTCGCCGTGCACATGGGTGATGAAAATGGCACGCAAGTCACGGATCGACAGTGGCGTGTGCAGCAGTTGATGCTGGGTGCCTTCGCCACAGTCGACCAGGTACCAGTGGCTGCCACTGGCTTCGATCACGGCAGTGGCGGTGACGTTGCGCGCCTTGGTCGGCACCCCGGCAGAGGTGCCCAGGAACAGCAGGTCCATGCTCAGGGCTCCTTGCTCGTACAGGCTGGCGTCATCGAAGCGCGCATCCTTCGAGTCGATAAAGGGCGCACACCTTAACCGGATTGCCGCAGGCCGTCGATGGTGAGCTAGTCTGCCTGCCGCCAGATGAGCTTGCTGGTGTCATAGCCTTGCTCCCGCGCGATGCTCAGCAGTTGCTCGCGTTGCTGGTCGGTGACCGCCGGCGTGCGCGACAGCAGCCACAGGTACTCACGGTTGGGGTGGCCGACCAACGCCACGCGGTAGTCCTTGTCGTGGTACAGCACCCAGTATTCGCCCTTGGTCAGGCCCGGGGCCAGCCGGCTGAACCAGTTGTCGAAGCGTACCCACAGCTTGTCGGTGCTGCCCGGTTGCTGGGCCTCGGCGACACCTTTGGCTTCATTCCACTGGCCGTCCTTTTCCTGGCAACGGTTGGTCACGTCGATGCGGCCATCGGCACGCAGCCCATAGTGCGCCTCGGACTGCACGCAGTTGCGCTGGAAGAACATCGGGAGCCGCGCCAGTTCGTACCAGGTGCCCTGGTAGCGTTGCAGGTCGACCTGCTGGGTACGCGGCGGCGCCGGGTGATCGTTACCGGCGCAACCGAGCAGGGCCAGGGTGATGCAGGACAGCAGCAATGGGGTGCGTAGTGCCATGGCGAAACTCCTTGGAACGGATGGGGGCTTACCTGTGCTTCGATGCGGGCGCGGGGCAAAAGTTGTACGGGATTGTGGCGGAGGGTGTACATAAGTCCCCGTCGAACGATTACAACCAGTAGGTCACCGCCCACCACCCCAGCCCACCCATGACCACTGTGTAAGGCAAAGCCATCCACACCATCCTCCCATACGACAGCCGTATCAACGGCGCAATCGCCGAGGTCAGCAGGAACAGGAACGCAGCCTGGCCATTCGGTGTCGCCACGCTGGGCAGGTTGGTACCGGTATTGATCGCCACCGCCAGCGTCTCGAAATGCTCGCGGCTCATGCCGCCATTGAGAAACGCCTGCTTCACTTCGGTGATGTAGATGGTGGCAACGAACACGTTGTCGCTGATTGCCGACAGCAGGCCGTTGGCCAGGTACAGCATACCTGGCTGTTGCTCGGCAGGCAGCGTCAGCACCCAGCTAATCAAGGGACTGAACAGTTGCTGCTGATGAATCACTGCCACCACGGCGAAGAATACCACCAGCAAGGACGTGAACGGCATGGCGTCCTGGAAGGCACGGCCCAGGCGGTGCTCATCGGTGATGCCGGTAAAGGCCGTGATCAGCACAATCACCATCAGGCCGATCAGACCAACTTCGGCCACGTGCAGCCCCAGGCATACGATCAGGATCAGCGCAGCCAACCCTTGCACCCACAGCGCCAGGCGCTGGGCCTGGGTGCGCGCCGCGTCGTCTTCGGCCGCATAGGTGGCCAGCACCTGACGCACGGGTTCAGGCATCAGCGTGCCGTAGCCGAACAGGCGAAGCTTCTCCAGCAGCACGCAAGTGAGCAGGCCGGCACCCAGTACCGGCAGCGACACGGGCGCCACCTTGAAGAAGAAATCGGCGAAGTGCCAGCCCATTTCATGGCCGATCAGCAGGTTCTGCGGCTCGCCCACCAGCGTGCAAACACCGCCCAGGGCAGTACCCACCGCGCCGTGCATCAGCAGGCTACGCAGGAAGGCGCGGAACTGGTCGAGGTCTTCGCGGTGCAATTGTGCCACTTGCTGATCGCTATCGAGCGCGCTGTCTTCACGCGGGTTGGCCCCGGAGGCGACACGGTGGTAAACGGCGTAAAAGCCAACCGCAGCGCTGATGATCACCGCCGTCACGGTCAGCGCATCGAGAAACGCCGAGAGGAATGCCGACAGCACGCAGAACAGCAGCGACAGGACCGCTTTCGAGCGAACGCCCAGCAGGATGCGTGAGAACAGGAACAGCAGCAGTTCCTTCATGAAGTGGATACCGGCAACCATGAACATCAGCAGCAGAATCACCGGGAAGTTGTGCTGCAGTTCCTCGTACAGCGCCTGTGGCGTGGTCATCTGCAACAACAGGGCTTCGATCAGCAACAGGCCACCGGGCATCAGCGGGTAGCACTTCAGCGCCATGCCCAAGGTGAAAATGAACTCGAGCACCAGCGCCCAGCCGGCGGCAACCGGACCAAGGGTGACCAACAGCAGTGGGTTGAGCACCAGGAACAGGCAGATGACCGCCTTGTACCAAAGCGGCGACTGGCCCAGAAAACTGTGGGCGAGGGCGCCGGTCGGGGAGCGTGACATGTATTTGTATCCTTATAATTCGGCGATGGCGCACGGTGCCGGATCGGCGCGTCTTAGGCAAGGCGTGCAGTCCCGTTTTTGGCACAAGTGCGGTCATCGGGCTGGGTTACCATCCGAGCCATGAACCCTTCACCCGCAGGAGTGCCGCCCGTGACCGAGTACAGCGCATTCAAGGTCGAACTGACCGACAACATCGCCCACGTTCAGATCAACCGCCCGGAAAAGGTCAACGCGATGAACGCCGCCTTCTGGGAGGAGATCATTGAAATCTTCCAGTGGATCGACGACACCGATGCGGTGCGCGCGGTGGTGATCAGCGGTGCCGGCAAGCATTTCTCCGCCGGTATCGACCTGATGATGCTGGCGTCGCTGGCCGGGCAGATGGGCAAGGATGTGGGCCGCAATGCGCGCTTCCTGCGCAAGACCATCCAGCGCCTGCAGGCCTCGTTCACTGCCGTGGACAAGTGCCGCAAGCCGGTGCTGGCTGCCGTGCACGGCTACTGCATCGGTGGTGCCATCGACCTCATCTCGGCCTGCGACATGCGCTACTGCAGCAACGATGCCCAGTTCTCGATCAAGGAAATCGACATGGGCATGGCCGCCGATGTCGGCACACTGCAACGTTTGCCACGTATCATCGGTGACGGCATCATGCGTGAGCTGGCCTTCACCGGGCGCAACGTTGCGGCGGACGAAGCCCTGCGCATCGGCTTGGTAAACCGGGTCTATGATGATCAGGCCGCATTGCTTGACGGGGTCTTTGCCATCGCCCGCGAGATTGCCGCAAAATCGCCGATCGCCGTGGCCGGCACCAAGGAAATGCTCAGCTACATGCGTGACCATCGCATTGACGATGGCCTGGACTACATCGCCACCTGGAACGCCGCGATGTTGCAGTCCGAAGACCTGCGTGTGGCCGTGACGGCACACATGAGCAAACAGAAACCGACGTTCGCCGACTGATCGGGCCGGGGGACGTGCAGTAAAGGAACCCCCGATATGTCAGCACGCTGGACTACCGCAGTACTCGACCCGCAGATCACCGGGGGGGTGGCCGTGGCCCGCAGCCCGGAAGGGTTTTTGGTGGACGACAACGGCGCGCTGTTCCCCCGCGACTGGCTCAAGCGCCAGGACCTCGACGTGCTGTGCGAGCACGGCATCGGTCATTTCGACGGCCAGCCGGTGTTCCTGCTGGAGCTGCGCAGCGCCGCCGACGTGCCCGGTTGCCACTGGCGTGGCCTGCGGGCATTCATGCTCGAAGGCGACTTCGACACCTACAAAGTACTGGGTTATGCCGCGCAGATCGGCACCTGGGCCCGCGAGCACCGCTTTTGCGGCAGCTGCGGTCAGGCCATGACGCAAATTCGCTGGGAGCGGGCGATGTATTGCCAGCCGTGCGACCTGCGCAGCTACCCGCGTATTTCACCCAGCATGATCGTGTTGGTGACCCGTGGCGATGAAATCCTGCTGGCGCGCTCGCCACGCTTCGTCACCGGGGTGTACAGCACCTTGGCCGGTTTTGCAGAGCCGGGTGAGTCGGCCGAAGACTGCCTGGTACGCGAAGTGCGTGAAGAAGTGGCGGTGGAGGTACAGAACATTCAGTACGTCGGCAGCCAGTGCTGGCCGTTCCCGCATTCGATGATGCTCGGCTTCCATGCCGAATATGCCGGGGGCGACATTGTGATGCAGCCGGACGAGATCGAGGATGCCAAGTGGTTCAGCGTCCACGACCTGCCGCCGCTGCCGGCCGGGCGCTCCATCGCCCGTTATCTGATCGATTTGTACGTTGCGCGTCGCTTAGGCCTGCCCGAACCAGTGCTGCCACGCTAGGCGCACGGTCAACGCCAGCACCACGGTGATGAACACCGGGCGGATGAACTTGCTGCCGCCGCTGATCGCCGTGCGTGCGCCGAAGAAGGCACCGACCATCACCGACAGGCCCATGCACAGGCCGACGATGTAGTCCACCTGCCCGGAAATGATGAACACCGTCAGCGCCGCGATGTTGCTGACGAAGTTCATGCTGCGCGCCACGCCACTGGCGCGGACCAGGTCGATGGGATAAAGCAGCAGGGTACTGACCGTCCAGAACGCCCCGGTACCTGGGCCGGCTACGCCATCGTAGAAGCCCAGGGTGAAGCCTTGTGGTACTTGCCACTTTTTCTTGATCGGCGCATCGGCATCCAGCGGTGCTTTGGGCGTGCCACCGAACAACAGGTAGATGCCACAGGCGAAGACGATCACCGGCAACATTTTGTTCAGCCATTCGGCGGGCATGTAGTGGGCGATGACGGCGCCGAGCAACGCCCCGGTCAGGGTGGCGAACAATGCCGGGCGCCACTGCGCCGGGTGGAAGAGTTTGCGCTTGTAGTAGGTGAAACCGGCGGTGGCCGAGCCGAACGTGGAACTGAGCTTGTTGGTGCCCAGTACCAGGTGGGGTGGCATGCCGGCGGTGAGCAGGGCCGGGGTGGTCAGCAGGCCACCGCCGCCGGCGATGGCATCGATGAAACCGGCGACGAAGGCGACCAGGGCCAGGATCAGCAGGGTGAGGGGTTCTACGGTGAGTTCGAAGGGCATGGGTTTTTGGCAGGTACAGGGAAGAAGGCCGGAGCGGGAATGGCCGCTCTGAAAGCCCGGGATGGTAATCCTCACGGGCCAGGGTTGCCAGCACCAGTTTTTATGGACGCTGACCGAGTTTTGTCTGCGCCAGCCCTTTCGCAGGCTCGCCCGCGAAAGGGCCGGTACAGAAAATCACGTCAGCTGCGAATAAACGCCAGCAAATCCGCATTGATCACATCGGCATGGGTAGTCGGCATGCCATGCGGGTAGCCCTTGTAGGTCTTCAGCGTGCCGTTGGGCAGCAGCTTCGCCGACAACACCCCGGAATTTTCATATGGCACGATCTGGTCGTCGTCGCCATGCATCACCAGCACCGGCTGCTGGATGCTTTTCAGGTCCTCTGTGAAGTCCGTCTGGGAAAACGCCACGATGCCATCGTAGTGGGCCTTCGCACTGCCGATCATGCCCTGGCGCCACCAATTGGCGATGATGCCTTCGCTGGCTTTGACGCCGGGGCGGTTGTAGCCATAGAACGGCCCGGCCGGCACATCCTGGTAAAACTGCGCCCGGTTGCTGGCCACCTGGGCCTGGAAGCCGTCGAACACTGACTTGGGCAGGCCGCCGGGGTTGCCGGGGGTTTGCACCATCAGTGGCGGTACGGCAGCGATCAGCACTGCCTTCGCCACCTTGTCTTCAGGGTGCCGGGCTATGTAACGCACCACCTCGCCACCCCCGGTCGAGTGGCCAACATGCACGGCGCCTTGAGTACCAAGGTGGGTGACCACGGCTGCCACGTCGTCGGCATAATGGTCCATGTCGTGGCCATCCCATACCTGGCTGGACCGGCCATGGCCACGGCGGTCGTGGGCGACCACACGGAAACCGTGGGCGAGGAAGAACAGCATCTGCGCGTCCCAGTCATCGGCGCTGAGCGGCCAGCCGTGGTGGAAGTGGATCACCGGTGCGTCGCGTGGGCCCCAATCCTTGTAGAAAATCTGCACCCCGTCCTTCGCGGTTACATAGCTCATGGTCGTGTCTCCTGTGTGTAGGAACCGAAGGGAGCTATTGAGAATAGGAGGGATTCAGACGCAGCAAGCGCCAGTCGTCTTCACGCGCGGTCGCGCAACCGGTACCAGGCCTTGGCGGCAGCTTCCAGCGGTGCGGCCAGCAGGTCGCCGCCTGGAAAGCTACCGTTGTCGATGCCTTGGTACAGCGCCAGCAGGTCCTCGTTGCCGAGAATGGCATCACTGACCGCCCGCGCTGCCGCCAGGGTTGGCAGTACGCCGTGGCCGGAGAAACCCTGCAGCCAGTAGCGTTGGCCCTCGTGGCCGACGTCTGGGGTACGCTGGATGCTGCAGTCGATATGGCCGCCCCAGGCATAGTCGATGGCCACCCCGGCCAGTTGCGGGAAGACGCGCTCCAGGTAGGGACGGGTGGCGCTGGCGACGTCCTTGGGGATACCGCCCAGATAGGTGCAGCCGCCACCAAACAGCAGGCGGTGGTCCGGCGTAAGGCGGAAGTAGTCGGGTACGAACTGGTTGTCGATCACGCAGCTGTTGCGCGGTAGCAGCGAACGAGCGAAGCCGGGGTCCAGTGGTGCGGTGGCCACCTGGTAGGAACCGACAGGTAACAGGCGGCGCGACAGGCCGCGGTCGAGGCGGTCGATGTAGGCGTTGCAGGCCAGCACCAACACGTTGCAGCGCACTTCGCCTTTGTCGGTTCGAGCAATGTAGCCATCGCCGGCCTGCTGGTAGCTGAGTACCTGGCTTTGTTCGTAGATATGGCCGCCAGCGGCTTCGATGGTGCTGGCCAGGCCCTGAGCCAGCTTCAGCGGGTTGAGGTGGGCACCTTTGGCGTCGTACAGCGCGGCCTGATAGCGCGGGCTGTCGATCCATTGCGGCAGCTCTTCTCGGCCGATCAGGCGCAGGGCGTCGTAACCCCATTTGTGTTCAGCCTCGTGTAGGGCTTCTTCAAGCAGTTTCACCCGGCGCGGTAGCACGGCGGTCCATAGGCTGCCCAGCCGGTAATCGATATCGAAGCCGTGGCGCTGGGGGAGGTCGCGCATTTCGTCAGCGGCCCAGCACATGCTGGCCCACAGCCGTTGGGTGCGTTCGGTGCCCAAGGCCTTCTCCAGCGGCGGCATGTCGCACGACCAGCCCAACAGCGCCTGGCCGCCGTTGCGCCCGGAGGCGGCCCAGGCCACGCGGCTGGCTTCCAACAGCGTGACGCGCTTGCCGGCCTGGGTCAGGCGCAGGGCGGTATGCAGGCCGCTGAAACCGGCGCCGATGATCAGCACATCGGTGTCGTGAGGGCCTTGCAGGGTCGGGCGCAGGGGGATACTGGCGGGGTAGGTCTGGGCGTAGTAGCTGGCGACGTGCTGGGCGGACTGCTTGAACATGCATAGACCTCATGAAAATTATTGTGATTATTTTCATGAAAACTTAGCAGGTAAAATTCATGGTGCCAATCTGTCAGTCCAGTTTGTGGTTTACCCGCGAAGCGGCCAGTCCTGAAATGGCATAAACCTCAGGTTGTCGCTTTTCTCCGAGGCTGACGCGGCTTGCTGGCGGCCGACTTGCTGCCAGCCGTTTTGCTTTTCCCGCCACCGCGCCGCTTCTTCTTCCAAGGCGGCGCCGCACCGGCAGCCGGCCCGCTGATGGTCATGCGCATGCCGCTGCACCGCTCGACCAGCTTGCCCATCCACGCCGACTGCCGGGCGACGAACTCTTCCAGGCTCATCTCACCACTCTGCACCATGTCCAGCGCCTGCTCCCAGATCGCCGTGGTACCAGGGTCGGCGATGGCGCGGGGCACGGCATCGATCAGGCTGAAGGCCGCAGGCGTTGCGGCCAGTGCCTTGCCATTCTTCACCAGGTAGCCTCGGTCAAGCAGGCCCTGGATGATACTGGCGCGGGTGGCCTCGGTGCCGATGCCGGTGGTTTCCTTGAGCTTCTGCTTCAGGCGCGGATCATCCACCAGCTTGGCCACGTTCTTCATCGCCTTGATCAGGTCGCCTTCTGTGAACGGCTTGGGCGGCTGGGTCCACAGGTCTTTCAGTTGCAGGCCTTGTACATTGCAATCCTGGCCTTCGCGCAGTGCTGGCAGTACTTGGGCGGGTGGCGCTTCGCGGCCCTTGGCCGGGGTCAACGCCTCGGGCAGGGCGCGGCGCCAACCCGGCTCGACAATCTGCTTGCCCACCGCGCGCAGGGCATGGCCGGCACAGTCGAAGTCGGCCTGGGTGCGGTCATACTCATGGTTGGGCAGGAACTGTGCCAGGTAGCGGGCGCGGATCAGGGTATACACCGCCTTGTGCTTGGCCGGCAGGCGCGACGGGTCGCTGGCGGCGGCGGTGGGGATGATGCCGTGGTGGGCGCTGACCTTGGCGTCGTTCCATGCCCGCGAGCGGCGCTGCGGCTCCAGGTAGGGCTGTAAAGGCGCCAGGCTGGCATCGGCCCGTTGCAAGGCAGCGAGGATGGCCGGCGCTTCGGCGTGCTGGCTTTGCGGCAGGTAGCCGCAGTCGCTGCGCGGGTAGGTGATCAGCTTGTGGGTTTCGTACAGGGCCTGGGCGATGTCGAGGGTTTCCTGGGCGCCGAGGCCGAACTTTTTCGAGCACAGCTCCTGCAGGGTGCCGAGGTCGAAGGGGAGTGGTGCGGCTTCACGCACGCGCTCGGTGGCAACCTTGACGGCGCGGGCCGTGCCGGCGTTACCGATGTCGGTGGCCGCTTGTTGTGCCAAGGCTTGCTTCAGGCAGCGGCCTTGGTCGTCGCAGGCGTCCTCGGGGGCGCGCCATTGGGCATTGAAGTGTTGGCCGGCGTGTTCCAGTTGCACATCGATGGCCCAGAACGGCACGGGCACGAAGTCGGCGATGCTGCGGTCGCGGTCGACCACCAGGCGCAAGGTGGGCGTTTGCACCCGACCCACCGGCAACACGCCCTGGTAGCCGGATTGGCGGCCTAGCAGGGTGAACAGCCGGCTCATGTTCATGCCAATCAGCCAGTCGGCGCGCGAGCGGCCCAGCGCCGAGTGGTACAGGTTGAAGGTTTCGTGGCCGGGCAGCAGGCGGGCCAAGGCCTTGCGGATGGACGCGTCGTCCAGTGCCGACAGCCACAGGCGTTGCACCGGGCCGCGATAGCGGCAATGTTCGACCAGTTCGCGGGCGATCATTTCGCCTTCGCGGTCGGCGTCGGTGGCGATCACCAGTTCCCGCGCTTCGCCAAGCAGGCGTTTGACCGCTTTGAACTGGCTGGCGGTCTTGGGCTTGACCAGCATCTTCCACTTGTCCGGGATGATCGGCAGGTCGGCCAGGTTCCAGCGCTTGTAGCGTTCGTCGTAGCTGTCGGGCGGGGCGGTTTCCAGCAGGTGGCCGATGCACCAGGTGACGCAGACGTCGGTGCCTTGCCAGCAGCCGTCGCCCTTACGGTTGGCGCCGAGCACTTTGGCGATGTCTTTTGCCTGGGAGGGTTTTTCGCAGAGGAACAGGCGCATGGCCGGGAACGCTTCATCGGGGGTGATGGGCACTAGGATGCGCAAGCGGGGGCGCGGAGGCAAGTTTTATCTGGATGGATGTACAGGTTTTTGTCAGTGAGCGTGTCATTGACCTGTGCCGGCCTCTGCGCGGGCTTGCCCGCGCAGAGGCCGGTGCCGTTGTGGGTCAGGCGCGCGAGTCGCGCACCATGTCCACGTGCGGGATGCCGGCTTCGAGGAATTCCTCGCTGACTACGCGAAAGCCCAAGCGCTCGTAGAACGGCGTGGCATGCACCTGAGCGCTGAGCATCTGCTGCTTCAGGTCGCGGTTATGCGCTTCGACGATGACTGCGTTCATGAGCGCGTCACCCACTTTCAAGCCGCGCCAGTCCTTCAGCACCGATACCCGGCCGATAGTCCCGTCTGGCAGCAGGCGGGCAGTGCCGATCGGGTAGTCGCCTTCCAGGGCCAGGAAGTGTGCAGCGGTCGGGTCATCCGAGTCCCACTCCAGCTCCGGCGGTACATGCTGTTCGGCAATGAACACCGCCTCACGGATACGGCGAATGTCGGCGTTGTCTTTGTGCCAGTCGGCGAGGCGAACGCTGATCTTATTCATTGGCGAATCCCAGGCTTCCTTGTTTGACCAGCTGCTGTACCAGCATAAGGCCATCTTCGTCTTGCAGCCAGTCTGCCAGGTTGTCGATATGCAGGGCATCGGCCGCGCACACCAGCTTCAGCAGCTCGCGCAGTTTGCCTGGCAGCGGGCAGCTGCGGCCGCTGGCGAACAGCAGCAGGTCGTCTTCGAATTCCGACCAGGCCAGGCGTGCGCTTGGGTTGCGGATCAGGATGGCGCCTTGTTCCAGGGCATCGATCAGCTCTTCTTCGCTCAGCTCTTCGCCAACGATCTGCTCGGGGTAACGCGGCTCGGTCATGAACTGACCGAACCAGGTCAGCAGCAGGTCCTTGTCGTTCATGTGCTTGTCGAGCAGCGCCTTGAGGCGGTCGAGGGCGTCGTGCTGGATCTGGTGCGGGTCGCTGGCCGGCTGGGCGTCGGCATCGCTGTAGCGCTCTTCGTCAGGCAGGAACTGGCCCAGGAAGTCGGTGAAGTGGGTCAGCACTTCGGCGGCGCTTGGGGCGCGGAAGCCGACCGAGTAGGTCAGGCAGTCGTCCACGGCCACGCCGTAGTGGGCCAGGCGCGGTGGCAGGTAGAGCATGTCGCCTGGCTCCAGGGTCCATTCTTCGCTCTGCTCGAACTCGGCCAGGATACGCAGGTCGGCGTGCTCCAGCAGCGGGCTGTCGCTGCTGCACATCTGGCCGATCTTCCAGTTGCGCTGGCCGTGGCCTTGCAGCAGGAAGACGTCGTAGTTGTCGAAATGCGGGCCAACGCTGCCACCCGGGGCGGCGAAGCTGATCATCACGTCATCGATACGCCAGCTGGGCAGGAAGCGGAAGTTTTCCAGCAGTTCGGCCACTTCCGGGACGAACTGGTCCACGGCCTGTACCAGCAGGGTCCAGTCTTTTTCTGGCAGCTCGGCGAAGGTGTCTTCGTTGAACGGGCCGCGGCGCAGCTCCCACGGGTGGGCGCCGTGCTCCAGCACGATACGCGACTCGACTTCGTCTTCCAGGGCCAGGCCGGCCAGTTCGTCGGGGTCGATGGGGCTGATGAAGTCCGGGAAGGCCTGGCGCACCAGCAGCGGCTTCTTCTGCCAGTAGTCGCGCATGAATTCGCGGGCCGAGATGCCGCCGAGCAGCTGCAGTGGAGTATCAGGATTCATGTTCAACCTATTGAAAAAACGTAATTTTCGTACGGGAATAAAAACGCCCGGCCAGGCCGGGCGTTGTACGCGACGGTCAGCTTAGATGCGTTTGGCCTGCGCTGCCGCGTTACCGATGTAGGTAGCGGGGGTCAGCAGCTTGAGCTCGGCCTTGGCGTCGGCTGGCATGTCCAGGCCGTCGATGAAGGTCAGCAGCGCGTCCGGGGTGATGCCCTTGCCACGGGTCAGCTCTTTGAGCTTCTCGTAGGGGTTTTCGATGTTGAAGCGGCGCATCACGGTCTGGATCGGCTCGGCCAGCACTTCCCAGCAGGCGTCCAGGTCGGCGGCGATGCGGGCTTCGTTCACTTCCAGCTTGCCGATGCCTTTCAGGCTGGCTTCGTAGGCGATGACGCTGTGGGCAAAGCCCACGCCCAGGTTACGCAGCACGGTGGAGTCGGTCAGGTCACGCTGCCAGCGCGAGATCGGCAGCTTGCTGGCCAGGTGCTGGAACAGCGCGTTGGCGATACCCAGGTTGCCTTCGGAGTTTTCGAAGTCGATCGGGTTGACCTTGTGCGGCATGGTCGACGAGCCGATTTCGCCAGCGACGGTCTTCTGCTTGAAGTAGCCCAGCGAGATGTAGCCCCACACATCACGGTCGAAGTCGATCAGGATGGTGTTGAAGCGGGCAATGGCGTCGAACAGCTCGGCGATGTAGTCGTGCGGCTCGATCTGGGTGGTGTACGGGTTGAACTGCAGGCCCAGTTCGTCTTCGATGAAGGCGCGGGCGTTCTGCTCCCAGTCGATCTGCGAGTAGGCCGACAGGTGGGCGTTGTAGTTGCCCACGGCGCCGTTGATCTTGCCCAGCAGCGGCACGGCGGCAACCTGGGCGATCTGACGCTCCAGGCGGTACACCACGTTGGCCAGTTCTTTGCCCAGGGTGGTTGGCGAGGCTGGCTGGCCGTGGGTGCGCGACAGCATCGGCACGTCGGCGTGGGCGTGGGCCAGGGCACGGATGGCGTCGGCGATCTGGCGCATCAGCGGCAGCAGCACGTCGTCACGGCCGGCGCGCAGCATCAGGGCGTGGGACAGGTTGTTGATGTCCTCGCTGGTGCAGGCGAAGTGGATGAATTCGCTGACCTTGGCCAGCTCAGGCAGCTTGGCGGCCTGCTCCTTGAGGAGGTATTCGATCGCCTTGACGTCGTGGTTGGTGGTGCGCTCGATTTCCTTGACGCGCTCGGCGTGTTCCAGCTTGAAATCGGTGGCCAGGCTGTCCAGCAGGGCGTTGGCTTCGGCGGAGAACGCCGGCACTTCGCCGATTTGCGGGTGGGCGGCCAGGCGCTGCAGCCAGCGCACTTCGACCAGGGCGCGGAAACGGATCAGGCCGAATTCGCTGAAAATGGGGCGCAAGGCCTGGGTTTTGCCGGCATAACGGCCGTCTACAGGGGAAACCGCAGTGAGCGAAGAAAGCTGCATGGGGTGTTCTCGGACAGTCAGGCTTTTGGAAGGGCGCATATCATACATGAAAATCGCGCCCGAGTCGGGTGGCTGACCAAAGGTCGGGCCTATAAAAGCGTCTTCAGGAAGGCGAACGCATCATGTCGTACAGTTCGTTCAGCAACTTGCGTCGGCTGAACACCAGCTGCCAGCGGTGCCCGCCCAGCTGGCGCCACAGGCGCGCGGCGCGGATGCCGGCCAGCAGCAGGGCACGGATCTTGGAAGCGTTGCTGGCCTGCTGCAGGAAACGCATGTCGCCATGCACCTGGATGCGCTGGCGCAAGGTGCTGAGCGTGTCTTGGTACAAGGCTCCGCTGGAAGCAATGACGTTTTCATGAACCAGGCCGAAATGCTCGGCCTGGGACTGGATTTGCGGCAAGCGGTTGCCGATGGTGTCGAGCAGGTCGCCACGCTTGTTCAGCTGACGCTCCAGGCCCAGCATCGACAGGGCATAGCGCAGCGGCTCGCGCTGCAGGCTGCTGGGGTCGCGCTCCAGGGCGCCTGCCAGTGCACGGTAGCCGTCGCGCAGGTTCAGGTCGTCGCCGCCGAACACCTCCAGGGTGTCCTTGGGGTCACGCACCAGCAAGCTGCCGAGCATGCAGCCAATGTTGGCCTCGCTGGCCTGGCCGGTGCGGGCGATACGGTCAACCAGCACGGCAGCCTGGAATACACCGCCCAGGGCAATCAATTGCTCCTGCAGGTTGCTCATGCGCGCGGGCTCCACGGCTCGGCGGCTTCGATCACACCACCGCCCAGGCACACTTCGCCGTCGTAGAACACCACCGACTGGCCCGGGGTGACGGCGCGCTGCGGCTCGTCGAACACGGCGCGGTAGCCGGTTTCGGTCAGCTCAAGGGTGCATTGCTGGTCGCTCTGGCGGTAACGCACCTTGGCAGTCAGCTGGCGTGGGCGGCTGAGGTCGATCGGGTTGACCCAGAAAATTTCCGAGGCGAGCAGGGCGCGGGAGAACAGCCATGGGTGTTCGTTGCCCTGGCCGACCACCAGCACGTTGCGGGTCAGGTCCTTGTGCAGCACGTACCACGGCTCGTCACCGGCGTCTTTCAGGCCGCCAATCCCCAGGCCCTGGCGCTGGCCGATGGTGTGGTACATCAGGCCATGGTGGCGGCCGATCACTTCACCTTCGGTGGTTTCGATATCGCCCGGCTGGGCCGGCAGATACTGCTTGAGGAAGTCGCTGAAACGGCGCTCGCCAATGAAGCAGATGCCGGTGGAGTCCTTTTTCTTGGCGGTGGCCAGGCCGTGCTTTTCGGCGATGGCGCGCACCTCGGGCTTTTCCAGTTCGCCGACCGGGAACAGGGTGCGGGCGATTTCCTTGCCGCCGACGGCGTGCAGGAAGTAGCTCTGGTCCTTGTTCGGGTCCAGGCCCTTGAGCAGTTCGGTGATCTCACCGGTGTCGCGGCGGCGTACGTAGTGGCCGGTGGCGATCAGGTCGGCACCCAGCGACAGGGCGTAGTCGAGAAACGCCTTGAACTTGATTTCGCGGTTGCAGAGGATGTCTGGGTTGGGCGTGCGGCCAGCCTTGTATTCTTCAAGGAAGTGCTCGAACACGTTGTCCCAGTATTCGGCGGCGAAGTTGGCGGTGTGCAGCTTGATGCCGATGCGGTCGCACACGGCCTGGGCGTCGGCCAGGTCTTCGCGGGCGGTGCAGTATTCGGTGCCGTCGTCTTCTTCCCAGTTCTTCATGAACAGCCCTTCCACCTGGTATCCCTGCTCCATGAGCAGAAGGGCGGAGACGGAAGAGTCCACGCCGCCGGACATGCCGACGATGACGCGGGTCTTGGCGGGGTCTTTGAGTGCTGGGCTGGTCATGGGTACCGGTGTGTATCAGAGGGGAAAAACGCCGATTCTATCAAACCCGCGACGTTGCGTCAGTCGCGTAGCAGTTCGAGGCTGTGCAAGGGGCCCTTGAGGTAGTCGTCGAGGCAGCGCGGCACCAGCTCGCTGCGCCAGCGGGTGGGGTCGGCCAGCAGTTCGTCTTGGCTCAGCCACACGGCGCGGACGATGTCGCTGTCTAGGGCCAGGTCGGCATGGTGGCGCACGGGGCGGGCGGCAAAGCAGATGCGCTGGTACGTCACGCCGTTGCTTGGGGCGGTGTAGAGGTAGATGCCGACTACACCGGTGAGCTCGACTTCCCAGGCGGTTTCTTCCAGGGTTTCGCGCAGGGCGGCCTGGGGCAGGGTCTCGTTGGGTTCCAGGTGGCCGGCGGGTTGGTTGAAGACGTGCTGGTTGGCTTTGAATTCTTCGACGAAAAGGAACTTGCCTTCGTGTTCGACGATAGTGGCGACGGTGATGTGGGGTTGCCAGGTCATTAGTGAGTCCTTTTGCATGATTGGGCCGCAAAGCGGTCTCATTTCCCAGAAAGCACAAACCCCGGTGCGTGGCCGGGGTTTGTGCTGTTACTTCAAGCGAACCTTACAGGGCGGCAATGGCGCTGTTCAGGGTCTGGCTTGGGCGCATCACCTTGGCGGTCAGCTCGGCATCCGGGGCATAGTAGCCACCGATGTCGGCTGGCTTGCCCTGAACGGCGTTGAGCTCGGCGACGATAGTCTCCTCGTTCTCGGTCAGGGTTTTTGCCAGCGGGGCGAAGCGTGCCTGCAGGGCAGCGTCGTCAGTCTGGGCAGCCAGGGCCTGGGCCCAGTACAGGGTCAGGTAGAAGTGGCTGCCGCGGTTGTCGATACCGCCAACTTTGCGCGAAGGCGACTTGTTGGTGTCGAGGAACTTGCCGGTAGCCTGGTCCAGGGTGTTGGCCAGAACCTTGGCACGCGGGTTGTCGTAGGTGTTGCCCAGGTGCTCCAGGGAAGCGGCCAGGGCCAGGAACTCACCCAGCGAGTCCCAACGCAGGAAGTTCTCTTCAACCAGCTGCTGCACGTGCTTCGGAGCCGAACCGCCGGCGCCGGTTTCGAACAGGCCACCGCCGTTCATCAGTGGCACGATCGACAGCATCTTGGCGCTGGTGCCCAGTTCCATGATCGGGAACAGGTCGGTCAGGTAGTCACGCAGCACGTTGCCGGTCACCGAGATGGTGTCCTTGCCTTCGCGGATGCGGGCCAGGGAGAACTTGATGGCGTCGACCGGAGCCAGAACGCGGATGTCCAGGCCGGTGGTGTCGTGATCTTTCAGGTACTTCTGCACCTTCTCGATCATCACGCCGTCGTGGGCACGGGCCGGGTCCAGCCAGAACACCGCAGGGGTGTTGCTCAGGCGGGCACGGTTGACGGCCAGCTTGACCCAGTCCTGGATCGGCGCGTCTTTGGTCTGGCACATGCGGAAGATGTCGCCAGCTTCGACGTTCTGCTCAAGTACGACGTTGCCCTTGCCATCGACCACACGGACCACGCCGTCGGCCTTGATCTGGAAGGTCTTGTCGTGGGAGCCGTACTCTTCGGCTTTTTGCGCCATCAGGCCAACGTTCGGCACGCTGCCCATGGTGGTTGGGTCGAAGGCGCCGTTTTTCTTGCAGTCTTCGATGGTGGCCTGGTAGATGCCGGCGTAGCAACGGTCCGGGATCACGGCCTTGGTGTCTTGCAGTTCGCCAGCGGTGTTCCACATCTTGCCCGAGTCACGGATCATGGCCGGCATCGAAGCGTCGACAATGACGTCGCTCGGTACGTGCAGGTTGGTGATGCCTTTGTCGGAGTTGACCATGGCCAGGGCTGGGCGCTGAGCGTACAGGGCCTGGATGTCGGCTTCGATCTCGGCCTGCTTGTCGGCTGGCAGGTCCTTGATGCGGGCGTACAGGTCGCCGATGCCGTTGTTGGCGTTGAAGCCTACTTCAGCCAGGGCGGCGGCGTGCTTGGCCAGCACGTCGTTGTAGAACTCTTCGACGATGACGCCAAACATGATCGGGTCGGAAACCTTCATCATGGTGGCTTTCAGGTGTACCGACAGCAGTACGCCGGAGGCCTTGGCATCGGCGATCTGCTCGGCGATGAAGGCTTTCAGGGCCTTGCGGCTCATGGTGGCGCAGTCGATCACTTCAGCAGCTTTGACGGCGGTCTTTTCTTTCAGCACGGTGGTGCTGCCGTCTTTGCCGACCAGCTCGATGCGCAGGCTGTCGTCAGCTTCGATCAGGGCAGCTTTTTCGCTGCCGTAGAAGTCGCCCTGGGTCATGTGGGCAACGTGCGACTTGGAGTCGGCGGCCCAGGCGCCCATCTTGTGTGGGTGCTTGCGGGCGTAGTTCTTCACCGACAGCGGCGCACGGCGGTCGGAGTTGCCTTCGCGCAGCACCGGGTTCACGGCGGAACCCTTGATGCGGTCGTAGCGGGCGCGGGACTCTTTCTCGTCCTCGGTGGCCGGCTCGTCGGCGTAGTCAGGAATGTTGAAGCCCTTGCCTTGCAGTTCCTTGATCGCGGCTTTGAGCTGCGGTACCGAGGCGCTGATGTTCGGCAGCTTGATGATGTTGGCTTCAGGGGTGGTAGCCAGCTGGCCCAGTTCCGCCAGGTGATCGCCTACTCGCTTCTCTGCGCCCAGTTGCTCCGGGAAGGCGGCGAGGATACGGCCGGCCAGGGAGATGTCGCGGGTTTCGACGGCGATGTCAGCCGAAGCGGTGAAGGCTTCGACGATCGGCAGCAGCGAGTAAGTGGCGAGGGCGGGGGCTTCGTCGGTGAAGGTATAGATGATCTTGGAACGGGTGGGCATGCGGGTTAACTCTCTGTGTGCTGAGCGTGCTCGAGTCTCGTGGTGCGCAGGGTAGGCGCATCGCCCTGGCAACGCCATGAGCGGAAAGTCGAGAGGCTGCGAGCGGTGATGGTGGATGCATCAGTCGAGCGTCAAGTGCTGAACTGCGGTAACAGCCCAGGCTTTACGGCCATTCATGGCCTAGGGCGGTCCGCATTTTCCTGGGATTCGCCCCGATGACCCTTCGGTCGCGGCGCAGTATACCAAACCATTCGGGCTAATCAGCAAGGCCAAGTGATATCGGCCCATTTATAAGACCAAAGACTAAGCGGCAATGTGGCGGGTTGTCGCATGCCTTGCAGGTCGGCAGATGTGGTTTAGGCTCATTGCATCGCATGATGTCCAAACCACACCCGACAGCGGAGTAGTGCAAGCATGGGATACCAGAAAATCAAGGTTCCGACCGACGGCACCAAGATCACCGTCAATGCAGACCATTCGCTTAACGTGCCTGACCACCCGATCATTCCTTACATCGAAGGTGACGGGATCGGCGTCGATGTTTCGCCCGTGATGATCAAGGTGGTCGATGCCGCCGTGCAGAAGGCCTACGGCGGCAAGCGCAAGATTGCCTGGATGGAAGTGTACGCCGGCGAGAAGGCCACCCAGGTGTACGACCAGGACACCTGGCTGCCTCAGGAAACCCTCGACGCCGTGCGTGATTACGTGGTGTCGATCAAGGGCCCGCTGACAACCCCTGTGGGTGGCGGCATCCGCTCGCTCAACGTGGCCCTGCGCCAGCAACTGGACCTGTACGTGTGCCTGCGCCCGGTGCTGTGGTTCCAGGGTGTACCGAGCCCGGTGAAAAAGCCTGGCGACGTCGACATGGTGATCTTCCGTGAGAACTCCGAGGATATCTATGCCGGCATCGAGTGGAAGGCCGGCTCGCCCGAGGCCAACAAGGTGATCAAGTTCCTCAAGGAGGAAATGGGCGTCACCAAGATCCGCTTCGACCAGGACTGCGGCATTGGCGTGAAGCCGGTCTCGAAAGAAGGCACCAAGCGTCTGGTGCGCAAGGCCCTGCAATACGTGGTGGACAATGACCGCGAGTCGCTGACCCTGGTGCACAAAGGCAACATCATGAAGTTCACCGAAGGTGCCTTCAAAGACTGGGGGTACGAAGTGGCCCGGGATGAGTTTGGCGCCGAACTGCTCGATGGCGGCCCGTGGATGAAGTTCAAGAACCCCAAGACCGGCCGCGAGGTGATCGTCAAGGACGCCATCGCCGACGCCATGCTGCAGCAGATTCTGCTGCGCCCGGCCGAGTACGACGTGATCGCCACCCTCAACCTCAACGGTGACTACCTGTCCGACGCGCTGGCGGCGGAGGTAGGCGGTATCGGTATCGCGCCGGGCGCCAACCTGTCCGACACCGTGGCCATGTTCGAGGCCACCCACGGCACTGCGCCCAAGTATGCCGGGCAAGACAAGGTCAACCCGGGGTCGGTGATCCTGTCTGCAGAGATGATGTTGCGGCACATGGGCTGGACCGAGGCGGCCGACCTGATCATCAAGGGCACCAATGGCGCGATTGCGGCCAAGACCGTGACCTACGACTTCGAGCGGCTGATGGACGGGGCGAAGCTGGTGAGCAGCTCAGGCTTTGGCGATGAAATGATCAAGCATATGTAAGGCAAGAGAAAACCGGTCGCCTGGGTAAAGGGGCGACCGGTTTTTTCGTATTGCGACACGGGGCGGCGATCAGGCGCGCACGGTTTCGCTCGCGGCCTGGCCTTGGCTCTTGGCAGCCGCAGCGGCAGCGGCGTCCATTATCTTCACCGCGTGCAGGCCTTTGGGGCCCTGGATGATCTCGAACTCCACGGCCTGGCCAGCCTTCAGTGTTTTGTATCCGTCCATCTGGATGGCCGAGTAATGAGCGAAAAGGTCATCGGATTTACCTTCCTCGTTGATGAATCCGTAGCCCTTGGCATTGTTGAACCACTTGACTTTACCGCTTGCCATCCCTATGTCCCTCTGCAAAGGACTCCATCACTGGAGTATCATCCACTTCATCCGCATACGAACCTTGCGAAAAATCTGGTTGACTGCGCGGATCTTTATCGACCACGGTGGGTTCTTATTGGTTGTAACACCGTTTTACCGATAGTCAAGGTCGCCCGGCGCCTGCGCCGTTCGTGGCCTGTGCGGTCAACCCACAACCTTAACCTGACGCTCATGATGAAATTCTTTCCATGCATGCACCTAGTGAGATTCGACTAACATTCAATCAGGATCGCCCGCAATCGAATGAGGACGACGGCTCAGGTCTTGCAGTTCAGGAAGCCAAGCCGATCCTGCAGGCGCCACCGATGTACAAGGTGGTTTTGTTCAACGATGACTACACGCCGATGGATTTCGTCGTCGAAGTGCTCGAGACGTTCTTCAATCTGAACCGCGAGCTGGCGACCAAGATCATGCTGACCGTCCACACCGAAGGGCGGGCAGTGTGCGGATTGTTTACCCGTGACATCGCCGAAACAAAGGCTATGCAGGTCAACCAATACGCCAGGGAAAGCCAGCATCCGCTACTCTGTGAAATCGAGAAGGACGGTTAATCGCCGACCACTTGGGTATGAGGTGAAGCTATGTTAAACCGCGAGCTCGAAGTCACCCTCAATCTTGCCTTCAAGGAGGCCCGTTCGAAGCGTCATGAGTTCATGACCGTCGAACATCTGCTGCTGGCACTCCTTGACAATGAGGCTGCCGCGACCGTTCTGCGCGCCTGTGGCGCCAATCTCGACAAGCTCAAGCACGACCTGCAAGAGTTCATCGATTCCACCACGCCGCTGATTCCTGTCAACGACGAAGACCGTGAAACCCAGCCGACCCTGGGCTTCCAGCGGGTGCTGCAGCGTGCCGTGTTCCACGTGCAAAGCTCCGGCAAGCGCGAAGTGACCGGCGCCAACGTGCTGGTGGCGATCTTCAGCGAACAGGAAAGCCAGGCTGTGTTCCTGCTGAAACAGCAGAGCGTGGCCCGCATCGACGTGGTCAACTACATCGCCCATGGCATCTCCAAGGTGCCGGGGCATGGTTCGCAATCTGAAAGCGACCAGGACATGCAGGACGAAGAGGGTGGCGAAACCTCCTCTTCGAGCAACCCGCTGGACGCCTATGCCAGCAACCTGAACGAGCTGGCCCGTGCTGGCCGTATCGACCCGCTGGTGGGCCGCGAGCAGGAAGTGGAGCGCGTGGCGCAAATCCTGGCACGCCGGCGCAAGAACAACCCGTTGCTGGTGGGTGAGGCAGGCGTCGGCAAGACGGCTATCGCCGAAGGCCTGGCCAAGCGCATTGTCGATGGCCAGGTGCCCGACCTGTTGGCACAAAGCGTGGTGTATTCCCTTGACCTGGGCGCGCTGCTGGCCGGTACCAAATACCGTGGCGACTTCGAGAAGCGCTTCAAGGCGCTGCTCGGCGAGCTGCGCAAGCGCCCGCAGGCGATCCTGTTCATCGACGAAATCCACACCATCATCGGTGCCGGTGCGGCATCGGGCGGGGTGATGGATGCCTCCAACCTGCTCAAGCCGCTGCTGTCGTCGGGTGAGATCCGTTGCATCGGCTCGACCACCTTCCAGGAATTCCGCGGCATCTTCGAGAAGGACCGTGCCCTGGCACGTCGCTTCCAGAAGGTGGATGTCAGCGAGCCGTCGGTCGAAGACACCGTGGGCATTCTGCGCGGCCTGAAAGGGCGCTTCGAGAGCCATCACAACATCGAGTACAGCGACGAAGCCCTGCGCGCCGCCGCGGAACTGGCCTCGCGCTACATCAATGACCGGCACATGCCGGACAAGGCCATCGATGTGATTGACGAAGCCGGTGCCTACCAGCGCCTGCAGCCGGAGGCCATGCGCGTCAAGCGCATCGATGTGCCTCAAGTCGAGGATATCGTCGCCAAGATCGCGCGGATTCCGCCAAAGCACGTCACCAGCTCCGACAAGGAACTGCTGCGTAACCTTGAACGTGACCTGAAGCTGACCGTGTTCGGCCAAGATCAGGCTATCGACTCGCTGGCTACTGCCATCAAGCTGTCCCGTGCTGGCCTGAAGTCTCCAGACAAGCCTGTCGGTTCGTTCCTGTTCGCTGGCCCTACCGGCGTCGGCAAGACCGAAGCGGCGCGCCAGCTGGCCAAGGCCCTGGGCGTTGAGTTGGTGCGGTTCGACATGTCCGAGTACATGGAGCGCCACACCGTGTCGCGTCTGATCGGTGCGCCTCCTGGTTATGTAGGGTTCGACCAGGGTGGCTTGCTGACTGAGGCGATTACCAAGCAACCGCACTGCGTATTGCTGCTCGACGAAATCGAGAAGGCCCACCCGGAAGTCTTCAACCTGCTGCTGCAGGTGATGGACCACGGTACCCTGACCGACAACAATGGGCGCAAGGCCGACTTCCGTAACGTGATCCTGATCATGACCACCAACGCTGGCGCGGAAACGGCAGCGCGGGCCTCGATCGGCTTCACCCATCAGGACCACGCGTCCGATGCCATGGAAGTGATCCGTAAGAGCTTCACGCCAGAGTTCCGCAACCGTCTGGATACCATTATCCAGTTCGGCCGCCTGAGCACCGAGACGATCAAGAGCATCGTCGACAAGTTCCTTATCGAACTGCAGGCGCAGCTGGAAGACAAGCGTGTGCTGCTGGAAGTCAGCGATGCCGCACGCGGCTGGCTGGCGGTGTCTGGCTACGACGTGCAGATGGGGGCGCGGCCGATGGCGCGGCTGATCCAGGACAAGATCAAGCGGCCGCTGGCCGAGGAGATCCTGTTTGGCGAACTGGCCGAGCATGGTGGCGTGGTGCACGTCGACCTGCGCGATGGCGAGCTGGTGTTCGACTTCGAGACCACGGCTGAGGTGGCGTGATACAGGGGCCGCTTTGCGGCCTATCGCGAGCTATGCTCGCTCCTACGGGGGTATCGCGACCCCATGTAGGAGCGAGCGCAGCTCGCGATGGCCGCGACGCGGTTCTGACAGGGACAAAAAAGCCCGGCACATGGCCGGGCTTTTTCACGGCTTGAGCTTAGCGCGCACGGTAAGTGATGCGGCCCTTGCTCAGGTCGTATGGGGTCAGTTCGACGCGGACCTTGTCGCCAGTGAGAATACGGATGTAGTTCTTGCGCATCTTTCCGGAGATGTGCGCGGTTACGACGTGCCCGTTTTCCAACTCCACGCGGAACATGGTGTTGGGCAGGGTGTCGACGACAGTACCTTCCATTTCGAAGCTGTCTTCTTTCGACATGCAGTAGAGCCCTCGGATCCAGTGTTGGCCCGACGCATATCCGCATCGGGCAAAAAAGTGGCGTGGATTATGCCCGAAAACTGCGTGTCAAGCCAATGCTTTCAGTTGAGGGTGACCCAGCGCTGGTTTATCAGCAATTCGATGGGCCGATACTGCGTCTTGTAGTTCATTTTCTTGCAGTTCTTGATCCAGTAACCCAGGTATACCGCCTCTAGGTCCTGGCGCAGGGCTTCGGTGATTTGCCACAGGATGGCAAAGCGCCCCAGGCTGCGTCGCTCTTCGTCCGGTTCGTAGAAGGTGTACACCGCCGACAGGCCGTTGGGCAGCAGGTCGCATACGGCCACTGCCATCAAGCGGCCTTCCAGGCGGAACTCGTAGAACCAGCAGAACGGCAGGTCGCGCACCAGAAAGGTAGAAAACTGGTCGCGGCTGGGCGGGTACATGTCACCGTCGGCGTGGCGTGTTTCGATATAGCGCCGGTACAGCTCGAAGTACTCTTCCTTGAACGTTGGGCGCGCCGCCGTCACGGTCAGGTCGGCATTGCGCTTGAGGATGCGCCGTTGCTGGCGGTTGGGGATAAAGCGCGCCGCCGGGATGCGTGCCGGCACGCAGGCGTTGCAGTTCTGGCAGTGCGGGCGGTACAGATGGTCACCACTGCGGCGGAAGCCCATTTCCGACAGGTCGGCGTACACGTTCACGTCCATCGGCTGGCTGGGGTCGAGGAACAGCGTGGTGGCCTGCTCCTCGGGCAGGTAGCTGCAGGAGTGGGGCTGAGTGGCATAAAACTTCAACCGCGCCAACTCTGTCATGATCAACCCCCTCGGTGAGACTTTGTTTTAAGTGTAAGCCAGCTACGGGAACTCGCCTAGGCAACCCACGTGGCGCTGTTGGGCTGGTCGAGGTGGCGTGCCAGGTAGCCGGCGAATTCGGCGCGGCTGATGGTGTGGGCGCCCAGGCTGTGCAGGTGGTTGGTGGGCATCTGGCAGTCGATCAGCACGAACCCGGCCTGGCGCAGGTGGTTGACCAAGGTCACGAAGCCGACCTTGGAGGCGTTGTCGGCGCGGCTGAACATCGATTCACCGAAGAACAGCTGGCCCATGGCCAGGCCGTACAGGCCGCCGACCAGTTCGCCGTCCTGGCGCACTTCCACCGAGTGGGCAATGCCGCGTCGGTGCAGTTCGCAGTAGGCGTTGCGCATGGTGTCGGTGATCCAGGTGCCGTCGGCGTAGTCGCGTGGCGCGGCGCAGGCGGCGATCACGGCGGGGAAGTCGGTGTCGAAGCTGACCTGGTAGCGGCCCTGGCGCATCAGCTTGGCCAGTGAGCGTGATACGTGCAGTTGGTCGGGCAACAGCACCGTGCGCGGGTCGGGTGACCACCACAGGATCGGCTGGCCATCCTGATACCACGGGAAGCAACCGTGACGATAGGCCTGGACCAGGCGCTCGGGGGTAAGGTCGCCGCCGGCGGCCAGCAGGCCGTTGGGGTCGTGCAGGGCCTTTTCCAAGGGCGGGAAGGTCAGCGAGTCGCGGGTCAGCCAGGTGAGCATGGTCTATCGTGCGGTGGGGGAGGGGAGAGGGCAGCATGGCCTGCGCGCATGGCAGGGTCAATGGTTGTGGCTTCTTTGCGGGGGGTGAATTCAGGCAATTTCCTACACATTCATGAAACCGCAGGCACCATCCGCTACATTTGCTGTCACACCTGTGCAAAAACACAGCATAAGCCTTTGTCACAAAAGAAAATGCGTGCTCAAATTGCAGGTATATGAAAGTCGCCCCCGGCCAAACCCCCATACGGCGTGCCGCCATGGCGGCTGTCGGGCAGTAATGTTAAAAGTAGTGGTTAATTGGCCGCACCGCCGGCCGATCACTATTGGACGCGCAGCACGCGCAGGAATAGACGCGTTTTGAAGAAATCCACCGCAACCCCAGCTCCTTTGCCCGTGCCCCTGTGGCGGCAGCAGCTGCATTATCGCCTCAAGGAAGGTGCGTTGATCGCTGTCGGCGCTCTGTGCCTGTACCTGTGGATGGCCCTGCTGACCTACGACACTTCGGACCCGGGCTTCAGCCACACCGCCACCGTCGACCAGGTGCAGAACGCCGCCGGGCGTGCCGGCGCCTACTTCGCCGATATCCTGTTCATGGTGCTGGGTTACTTCGCCTATATCTTCCCGCTGCTGCTGGCGGTGAAGACCTGGCAGATCTTCCGCGAACGCCACCAGCCGTGGGACTGGAGTGGCTGGCTGTTCTCCTGGCGGTTGATCGGCCTGGTGTTTCTGGTGTTGTCCGGGGCGGCGCTGGCGCATATCCACTTCCACCCGCCGGCGAGCTTGCCGTTCTCTGCAGGTGGCGCATTGGGCGAAAGCCTCGGTGACCTGGCGCGCAACCTGCTGAACGTGCAGGGCAGCACGCTGATGTTCATTGCCCTGTTCCTGTTCGGCCTGACGGTGTTCACCGACTTGTCGTGGTTCAAGGTGATGGACCTGACCGGCAAGATCACCCTCGACCTGTTCGAGCTGGTGCAGGGCGCCGCTAACCGTTGGTGGGAAGCCCGCAACGAGCGCAAACGCCTGGAGGCGCAACTGCGCGAGGATGAGCCGGTGATCAAGCCCGCGCCGATGGCTGCCGAGAAGCGTGAGCCGGCCAAGCCGGCGTTGCGTGAGCGCATTTTCAAACGTGAAGAAGCGCCGGCCCCAGTCGTTGAGCCCCGTGAGCCGACGCTTGGCCGTGAGCCTGTTGTGCCACCACGTGAGGCCGCCCGTGAGCCCGTAGTGCCGCGTGAAACCGTGGTCCCGCGCGAGCAGCATGCCGCCCCGACCATCGTGCCACCCGCCGCCGCCAAGGCCCCGGAGCCGAGCAAGCGGGTGATGAAGGAGAAGCAGGCACCGCTGTTCATCGACAGCGCGGTAGAAGGCACCTTGCCGTCGATTTCCATCCTCGACCCTGCCGAGCAGAAGAAGATCGAGTATTCGCCAGAGTCCCTGGCCGGTGTCGGCCAACTGCTGGAAATCAAACTCAAGGAATTCGGTGTAGAAGTGGCGGTGGACTCAATCCACCCCGGCCCGGTGATTACCCGTTACGAAATCCAGCCGGCCGCTGGCGTGAAGGTCAGCCGCATCGCCAACCTGGCCAAGGACCTGGCGCGCTCGCTGGCCGTGACCAGCGTGCGCGTGGTCGAGGTGATCCCCGGCAAGACCACCGTGGGTATCGAGATCCCCAACGAAAACCGGCAGATGGTGCGCTTCTCCGAGGTGCTGGCCACCCCGCAGTACGACGAGCAGAAGTCCCCGGTCACACTGGCCCTGGGCCACGACATCGGCGGCAAGCCGGTGATTACCGACCTGGCCAAGATGCCCCACCTGCTGGTGGCCGGTACTACCGGCTCCGGTAAGTCGGTAGGTGTGAACGCGATGATTCTGTCGATTCTGTTCAAGTCCAGCCCGGAAGATGCGCGGCTGATCATGATCGACCCGAAAATGCTTGAACTGTCGATCTACGAAGGCATCCCGCACCTGCTGTGCCCGGTGGTCACCGACATGAAAGACGCCGCCAACGCCCTGCGCTGGAGCGTGGCCGAGATGGAGCGGCGCTACAAGCTGATGGCGGCCATGGGCGTGCGTAACCTGGCCGGCTTCAACCGCAAGATCAAGGACGCCCAGGAAGCCGGCGAAATCATCCACGACCCGCTGTACCGCCGCGAGAGCATGGACGACGAGCCGCCAGCGCTGAAAACCTTGCCGACCATCGTGGTGGTGGTGGACGAGTTCGCCGACATGATGATGATCGTCGGCAAGAAGGTCGAAGAGCTGATCGCCCGTATCGCCCAGAAGGCGCGGGCAGCCGGTATCCACCTGATTCTCGCCACCCAGCGCCCGTCGGTGGATGTCATTACCGGCCTGATCAAGGCCAACATCCCGACCCGCATGGCGTTCCAGGTGTCGAGCAAGATCGACTCACGCACCATCATCGACCAGGGTGGTGCCGAGCAGCTGTTGGGTCATGGTGACATGCTGTACATGCCACCGGGCACCAGCCTGCCAATCCGCGTCCACGGTGCGTTCGTTTCCGACGACGAAGTGCACCGTACGGTCGAGGCCTGGAAGCTGCGTGGCGCGCCGGATTACAACGACGACATCCTCAACGGTGTGGAAGAAGCCGGCAGTGGCTTCGATGGCGGCGGCGGTGGTGGCGGTGATGGTGAAGATTCGGAGAGCGACGCCCTGTATGATGAGGCCGTGCAATTCGTGCTGGAAAGCCGCCGCGCGTCCATCTCGGCAGTGCAGCGCAAGCTGAAAATTGGTTACAACCGCGCCGCCCGCATGATCGAAGCCATGGAAATGGCCGGTGTGGTCACCCCCATGAACAGCAACGGCTCGCGGGAAGTGATTGCCCCGGGCGGCCCGCGCGACTGAAGAACACCTTGCCGGGCGCCAACGGTGGCGCCCGGCCTTTTCAATGCTCAATGAGGATTCCCATGCGCGCGATTCGCATGCTGTTGGTTTCTGCCCTGACCCTGGGCTCGGTTACTGCTTATGCCGGTGAGCAAGACGTACAACGCCTGACCCAGCTGCTGGAAAAGTCGCAGACCATCGAGGCCAACTTCTCCCAGCTGACCCTCGGCGCCGATGGCACCAGCCTGCAGGAAACCTCGGGCAGGATGGCGGTCAAGCGCCCGGGCCTGTTCTACTGGCACACTGATGCGCCGCAGGAGCAGGTGGTGGTTTCGGACGGAAAGAACGTCACCCTGTGGGACCCGGACCTGGAACAGGCCACCATCAAGAAGCTCGATGTGCGACTGAACCAGACCCCTGCGCTGCTGCTGTCCGGTGATGTGTCGAAGATCAGCCAGAGTTTCGACATTGCTTCCAAGGAGCAGGGCGAGGTGATGGACTTCACCCTCAAGCCGAAGACCAAGGACACCCTGTTCGACTCGCTGCGCGTGTCGTTCCGCAAAGGCCTGATCAATGACATGCAGCTGATCGACAGTGTCGGCCAGCGCACCAACATCCTGTTCAATGGCGTCAAGGCCAACCAGGCGGTGCCGGACAGCCAGTTCAAGTTCGACATCCCCAAAGGCGCGGACGTGATCAAGGAGTAACCAGAGCCCGTCATGGACCTGTTTCGAAGCGAACCCGTCGCCCAGCCCCTGGCCGCTCGCCTGCGCCCGTCCAACCTGGACGAGTACGTGGGCCAGGAGCACCTGCTGGCGCGCGGTAAGCCGTTGCGCGAGGCGCTGGAGCAGGGTGCGCTGCACTCGATGATCTTCTGGGGGCCGCCGGGGGTGGGCAAGACCACCCTTGCGCGGCTGCTGGCGCAGTTTTGTGACGCGCATTTCGAAACCGTGTCGGCGGTACTGGCCGGGGTGAAAGAAATCCGCCAGGCCGTTGAAGTGGCCAAGCAGCAGGCCGGCCAGTATGGCCGCCGCACCATCCTGTTCGTCGACGAAGTACACCGCTTCAACAAGTCGCAGCAGGATGCCTTTTTGCCCTACGTGGAAGACGGCACGCTGCTGTTCATCGGTGCCACCACTGAAAACCCCTCCTTCGAGCTGAACAACGCGTTGCTGTCGCGGGCGCGGGTGTACGTGCTCAAAAGTCTGGACGAGGCGGCATTGCGCAAGCTGGTGAACCGTGCGCTGACCGAGGAGCGCGGGCTGGGCAAGCGCAACCTGCGGGTGGGCGACGACGCCTTCAAGATGCTGATGGCTGCCGCCGATGGCGATGGGCGGCGCATGCTCAACTTCCTTGAGAACGCCTCGGACCTGGCCGAAGACGGCAGCGAGATTGACGTCGAGATGCTGCAAAGCCTGCTCGGCGATAGCCGCCGTCGTTTCGACAAGGGGGGTGAGGCGTTCTACGACCAGATCTCCGCGCTGCACAAGTCGGTGCGCGGTTCCAACCCCGATGGCGCCCTGTACTGGTTTGCGCGCATGCTCGACGGCGGTTGCGACCCGCTGTACATCGCCCGCCGCGTGGTGCGCATGGCCAGCGAGGATATCGGTAACGCCGACCCGCGAGCGCTCAGCCTGTGCCTGGCGGCGTGGGACGTGCAGGAACGCCTGGGCAGCCCCGAAGGCGAGCTGGCCGTGGCCCAGGCCATCACCTACCTGGCCTGTGCGCCGAAGAGCAACGCGGTGTACATGGGCTTCAAGACCGCCCTGCGTGAAGCGGCCGAACATGGCTCGCTGGAGGTGCCACTGCACTTGCGCAACGCCCCGACCAAGCTGATGAAACAGCTGGGCTATGGTGACGAGTACCGCTACGCCCATGATGAACCCGACGCTTATGCCGCCGGTGAAGATTACTTCCCTGATGAACTGGAGCCGCGTCAGTACTACCAGCCAGTGCCCCGTGGCCTGGAACTGAAGATTGGCGAGAAGCTACGCTACCTGGCCGAGCTCGACCGCAACAGCCCCCGTCAACGGAGAAAACCGTGATTGCACTCATCGCTGCGGTCAGCGCGGGCGGTATCGCCGGTACCTTGTTGCGCTTTGCTACCGCCAACTGGGTAGCGGCCCACTGGCCACGGCACTTCTATGCCGGTACGCTGGCGGTCAACCTGGTTGGCTGCCTGCTGATCGGCCTGCTCTACGGCCTGTTCCTGCACAAGCCGCTGGCGCCGGTCGAGCTGCGCGCCGGCCTGATTGTCGGCTTCCTCGGCGGCCTGACAACCTTTTCCTCCTTCTCGCTCGATACCGTGCGCCTGATGGAAAGCGGGCAGGTGCCCCTTGCCTTGGGCTATACCAGTATCAGCGTGGTGGGCGGGCTGCTCGCGACCTGGGCCGGCCTGTCCCTGACCCGATTCTGAACCAACACCTACTTATAACGAGAGAACGATATGCTCGATTCCAAACTGTTACGCGGCCAACTTCAGGAAGTGGCGGATCGCCTGGCCTCCCGTGGCTTCAGCCTGGATGTCGCGCGCATCGAATCACTGGAAGAGCGCCGCAAGGCAGTGCAGACTCGCACCGAGCAGCTGCAAGCCGAGCGCAACGCCCGTTCCAAGTCCATCGGACAGGCCAAGGCCAAGGGCGAAGACATCGCGCCATTGATGGCCGACGTCGAGCGCATGGCCAATGAACTGGCTGCTGGCAAGACCGAACTGGACGCCATCCAGGCCGAACTGGACGGTATCCTGCTGACCATCCCCAACCTGCCGGACGCCAGCGTGCCGGTCGGTGCCAGCGAAGACGACAACGTCGAAGTGCGCCGTTGGGGCACGCCGAAGGCCTTCGACTTCGAAATCAAGGACCACGTCGCCCTGGGCGAAGTCAGCGGTGGCTTGGACTTCGAAGCCGCTGCCAAGCTGTCTGGCGCCCGTTTTGCCGTGCTGCGTGGCCCTATCGCCCGTCTGCACCGCGCCCTGGCGCAGTTCATGATCAACCTGCACACCGGCGAGCACGGCTACGAGGAGCACTACACCCCGTACCTGGTGCAGGCCCCGGCCCTTCAAGGCACCGGCCAGCTACCGAAGTTCGAGGAAGACCTGTTCAAGATCACCCGCGAAGGTGAGGCGGACTTCTATCTGATCCCGACCGCCGAAGTGTCGCTGACTAACCTGGTGGCCGGTGAAATCCTCGACGCCAAGCAGCTGCCGCTGAAACTGGTTGCCCACACGCCGTGTTTCCGCAGTGAAGCCGGTGCTTCCGGCCGTGACACCCGCGGCATGATTCGCCAGCACCAGTTCGACAAGGTCGAGATGGTGCAGGTGGTAGAGCCGGCCAAGTCGATGGAAGCCCTGGAAGGCCTGACCGCCAACGCCGAGCGCGTACTGCAGCTGCTGGAGCTGCCATACCGCGTGCTGGCCCTGTGCACCGGCGACATGGGCTTTGGCGCCGTCAAAACCTATGACCTGGAAGTGTGGGTGCCGAGCCAGGACAAGTACCGCGAAATCAGCTCGTGCTCCAACTGCGGCGACTTCCAGGCGCGCCGCATGCAGGCCCGCTGGCGCAACCCGGAAACCGGCAAGCCAGAGTTGGTGCACACCCTTAACGGTTCTGGCCTGGCCGTCGGCCGTACCCTGGTTGCCGTGCTGGAAAACTACCAGCAGGCTGATGGTTCGATCCGGGTGCCGGAAGTGCTGAAACCGTACATGGGCGGCGTCGAGGTCATCCGCTAAATGGATTACCTGCCGCTGTTCCACAAGCTGCAAGGCGGCCGTGTGCTGGTCGTCGGTGGCGGTGAGATCGCTTTGCGCAAGGCGCGCTTGCTGGCGGATGCCGGTAGCGTGCTGCGCGTGGTGGCGCCGGATGTCGACGGCCAGTTGGCCGCGTTGGCCCGGGAAGGTGGCGGTGAGGTGCTGGTGCGTGGCTATCAGGCCGCCGACCTGGTCGGCTGCCGGTTGGTGATTGCGGCGACCGACGATCCTGGGCTGAACGCCCAGGTGTCGGCGGATGCGCAGGCCCTTAGCCTACCAGTCAATGTGGTGGACGCACCGGCCCTGTGCACGGTGATCTTCCCGGCGATTGTCGACCGTTCACCCTTGGTGATTGCGGTTTCCAGTGGCGGTGACGCCCCGGTGCTGGCGCGGTTGATTCGCGCCAAGCTGGAGGCCTGGATTCCGTCGGCCTATGGTGAGCTGGCCGGGCTGGCAGCGCGTTTCCGGCACAAGGTGAAATCCTTGTACCCGGACGTCAACCAGCGCCGGGGCTTCTGGGAAACCGTGTTCCAGGGGCCGATTGCCGAGCGCCAGCTGGCTGGGCAGGGCGCTGAGGCCGAACGCCTGTTGCAGGCGATGGTCGACGGCGCGCCGGTGCAGCAGGGGGGGGAGGTGTACTTGGTAGGTGCGGGCCCGGGTGATCCGGACTTGCTTACCTTCCGTGCCTTGCGCCTGATGCAGCAGGCTGACGTGGTGCTTTACGACCGCCTGGTGGCCCCCGCGATCATCGAGATGTGCCGGCGTGATGCCGAGCGTATCTACGTGGGCAAGCGTCGCGCCGACCATGCCGTGCCGCAGGATCAGATCAACCGTCTGCTGGTCGATTTGGCTCAGCAGGGCAAGCGTGTGCTGCGGCTGAAAGGTGGCGATCCGTTTATCTTCGGCCGGGGTGGCGAAGAGATCGAAGAGCTGGCCGAGCATGGCATCCCGTTCCAGGTGGTGCCGGGCATTACTGCGGCCAGTGGCTGCTCCGCCTATGGCGGGATTCCGCTGACTCACCGCGACTACGCTCAGTCGGTACGCTTCGTAACCGGCCACCTTAAGGATGGCACCAGCAACCTGCCGTGGAATGATCTGGTAGCGCCGGCACAGACCTTGGTGTTCTACATGGGGTTGGTGGGGTTGCCGACCATCTGTGCCGAGCTGATTCGTCATGGGCGGGCGGCCAGTACGCCGGCTGCGTTGGTTCAGCAGGGCACTACGCGTAATCAGCGGGTGTTCACCGGTACCCTGGCGGATTTGCCGGAGCTGGTGGCGCGGCATGAAGTGCATGCGCCGACCCTGGTAATTGTGGGGGAAGTGGTGCAACTGCGTGAAAAGCTGGCCTGGTTCGAAGGGGCGCAAAACAGCTGATATCGTTGGGGCTGCAAAGCAGCCCCGGCTATCTCAAGCCTGCCAAATCCCTTTACCTGCGAGCCGCTCCCGATCATGTGCCAGGCTGAAGTCTTGCAACGGCCCTTTGGGCACGATCCCGGTCGGGTTGATGGTCTTGTGGCTCATGTAATAGTGCTTCTGGATATGCTCCATATCCACCGTGCCCGCCACCCCAGGCCACTGATACAGCTCGCGAAGCCAGTTCGACAGGTTGTGATAGTCGCTCAGGCGGCGCAGGTTGCACTTGAAGTGCCCGTGGTACACGGCATCGAAGCGCACCAGCGTGGTAAACAGGCGCACATCGGCTTCGGTCAGGTATTCACCTGCCAGGTAGCGATTGCGGCTTAGCACGTCTTCCAGATAATCCAGCTCATTGAACACATCGTCGAACGCCGCTTCGTACGCCTCCTGCGTGGTGGCAAAGCCTGCACGGTACACGCCGTTGTTCACGGCCGGGTAGATGCGCTCGTTTAGTGCTTCGATGGTGGGGCGCAGCGGTTCGGGGTACAGGTCCAGTGTATTGCCGGTCAGCTCGTTGAACGCGCTGTTGAAGATGCGAATGATTTCCGACGATTCATTGTTGACGATGCGCTTCTCTTTCTTGTCCCACAGCACGGGTACAGTCACGCGGCCGGTGTAGTGCGGGTCATCCTGGGTGTAGCGCTGGTGCAGGTACTGTAAGGCGTCGAGGTGGTCGCCCGTGGAGCCTTGCTGCACATCGAAGGTCCAGCCGTGATCCTGCATCAGCCAACTGACTACCGACACATCGATCAAGGGCTCCAGGCCTTTGAGGGCGCGGACAATCAGGGTGCGGTGGGCCCATGGGCAGGCCAGCGAGACGTACAGGTGGTAGCGGCCGGCCTCAGGGGCGGGCAGTTGGTTACGGCGTTGGGCGTTTTCGCGTTTGAACGTGCCGTCCTTGCCGTTTTCATACCACTGATCATGCCAGCGGCCGTCGATCAAAAGGCCCATGAGTGAGCTCCTCGGAACAAAGTTGTTTGTCGTTGGAGCCCAGTCTAGGCCAAATCGTTCGAATAAATAGCGCAAATAACCGGGGGTTATGATCGGTTAAATCGATTTGTTGCGTGTGTCCCAATAGCCTTGGGCGGTTGTGAAGGCCTGCTCGCGGTCCTGCCCCAGGCCACGCAGGGCCAGGGCCATGGTGGCGATCAGGGCCTTCTCGCCATAGCTGTCTTCAACTTCGCCCCGCCAGAACGCCAGCAAGTGTTCGGCTTGCAGGCTGGCTGGTTTCACATGACGGCGCTCACTCAGCGCTGGCCACTCTTCGTCCCACGCTTCGCCTGCCGTGGTGCCGTACAGGTGGCTGATGACATCGGGGTTTACTTCGATCTCGCCGCCATCGCCCTTGATTACCACCGCATGGTCGCCCAGCAGGCGGCTAGCCTCGCGGTGCACGGCCTGGTAACCGGGGTGGAAGATACTTTGCAGGCCACAGCGTGCGCCCAGCGGGTTAAGCACACGCGCCAGTGAGTGGATGGGTGAGCGCAGGCCCAGGGTGTTGCGCAGGTCGATCATGCGCTGCAATTGTGGCGCCCAGTCGTGCAGCGGAAAAAAAGCCAGCTGATGCTGGTCGAGGGCGCTGCCGACAGCGGCCCAGTTGCGGCACAGCGGGATTTGCAGCAGGTCGAGCAGTTGCTCGGAGTACATGCGCCCGGCGGTGTGTGCGCCGCCACCGTGCATCAGGATGCGCACGCCGTTGCCGGCCAGGCATTTGGCCGCCAGCAGGTACCAGGGCAGGTGGCGCTTTTTGCCGGCGTAGGTGGGCCAGTCCAGGTCTACCGCAATGCTCGGCGCGTGCAGGTGGGCGCGTAGCGCTTCGGTGAAACCCGCCAGCTCTTCGGCGCTTTCTTCCTTGTGGCGCAGCAGCATCAGGAAGGCACCCAGCTGGGTGTCTTCGACCTTGCCTTCCAGCAGCAGGGTCATGGCTGCGCGGGCCTCTTCACGGGTCAGGCCACGCGCGCCGCGTTTGCCTTTGCCGAGAATGCGCACGAATTCGGCGAACGGGTGTTCGGCCGGGGTTACCAGGGTAAGTGGGCGAGGTTCGTTCATATGCAATTGGTCGGCTTGGGCAGGCCCGCCAGCTTGGCGGCAAGTTTGGCGGGGGTGCCGTTGAACAGGCGATTCAGGTGGGGGCTGTTGCCCTTTTCCGGGCCCAGCTTCAGGGCTGTGTACTTGATCAGCGGGCGTGTGGCTGGAGACAGCTGGTACTCCTGGTAGAACTGGCGCAGCAGTTCGAGGATTTCCCAGTGGTCAGCGGTCAACGGGATGCCCTCGCGCTCGGCCAAGGCCTCGGCGGCAGCGTGGGACCAGTCTTGCAGGTCGACCAGGAAACCGTCCTTGTCCAGGGCGATCGCCTGATCGCCGATGATGAGGTTATTCATAGCCAGCTGTTGACCTTGTCGTAGTGCAGCGACAGTTCGACGAACCCGGTGTAGTCCACGGACTTGGCCAGGTCGTTGCCGACTGCGCGGGCCTGCACGTCTTCTTCCAGGGCGTACAGGCGCTGGGCCAGGCCGGCAGCTTGCAGCAGGTGGTGCGGCTCGCTGCCGCTGCGCAAGGCATACACCGCATCGCCGCACAGCAGCAGCGCGTCGTCGGCACCGAGCAGGCGCAGGCAGCTGGCCAGTCGCTCGTCGCCGAACGGGGAGTGGGCAATTACATGCAGGGTCGTCATCAGAGCGTTACCACCTGGTCGAAACGGGCGATCAGCACTGTTAGCGCTGCGTCATCGAGCACTTGCACCGGCATTGCCAGGGTGTCGGCTGCCAGGCCGCGGCGGGTGAGGCTGTGGCTACAGGCAAACAGCTCTTCAATACCGAACATTGGTAGTGCTTGCAGGTTGGCGGCCAGGTTCTTCTGTTGCACGGCGGTGGGTTGCTGGTCGGGCGCAAGTTGGAACACGCCATCGTCCAGGAACAGCATGCCCAGCGGCAGGTCGAACGCGCCGCCGGCCAGGGCGATGTCCAGTGCTTCACGGGCAGATGGGCCGTTCCACGGTGCCTGGCGGCTGATGATCAACAAGGACTTGGCCATTTCAGTCGCCTCCGAAGCAGACAAGGCGGTCGGCAACTTGTGCCGCTTCATGCAACTGGCCTAGGCCCGAAAGTTCCCAGGGCTTGGGCAGGTTTATGGCCGGGCGCTGGTAGCGGCTGGCCTCGGCCTCGTCGAGCACGCCACGGCGCAGGGCGGCGGCGATGCATACCACGGCGTCCAGCTGGTTGGTTTCGATAAAGGCGCGCCACTGGCCAGCCACGTCGAGTTCGTCCTGCGGGGCGACCACGTTGGCCGAGGCACTGTGTACCCCGTCCTGATAGAAGAACAACCGGGCAATCTCATGCCCGCCGGCCAGTACCGCCTCGGCATAGCGCAAGGCGCGCCGCGAGGAAGGCGCATGGGCCGGAGAGAACACCGCGATAGCGAATTTCATGGGTAACTCGTGCAAAGGAATGGTGCCATGATAAAGCAAAAAAGCCCGCGCCCGCTTGTGCATGGCGGGGCGGGCTTTCTGTCAGGCCTGAAAGGCTCAGGCGTCTTCCTTGCTCTCCGGCAGGAACCAGTTCAATACCAGGGCACAGATACCGCCCGTTGCTACACCCGACTCCAGCACATTGCGAATCGCAGCCGGCATATGCGCCAGGAATTCCGGCACCTGTGCCACACCCAGGCCCAAGGCCAGCGAAACCGCAATAATCAGCAGTGCGCGGCGGTCCAGCCGAGTGCTAGCCAGAATATTGATCCCCGAAGCAGCAACCGCACCGAACATCACCATGGCCGCACCACCCAGCACCGGCTCCGGCACCGCCTGAATCACCCCGGCAACGCTCGGGAACAGGCCCAGCAGTACCAGCATCACGGCAATCCAGATACCGATATGGCGGCTGGCAATACCGGTCAGCTGAATCACGCCGTTGTTCTGCGCAAAGATCGAGCTGGGGAAGGTGTTGAACAGGCCAGCCAGCAGTGAGTTGGCCCCGTTGACCAGTACGCCGCCCTTGATCCGCTGCATCCACACCGGCCCTTCGACCGGCTGGCGCGACACCTTGCTGGTGGCGGTAACGTCACCGATGGCTTCCAGCGACGTCACCAGGTAAATCACCAGCATTGGAATGAACAGCGCCCACGAGAAGCCCAAACCAAAGTGCAGTGGCGTAGGCACCTGGAACAGCGCGGCTTCATGCATGCCAGTGAAGTCCAGGCGGCCCATGTAACCGGCCAACGCATAACCAACCGCCAAGGCGATGACGATGGCGCAGCTGCGCATCCACACCACCGGGACGCGGTTGAGGATCACGATTATCGCCAGTACCACGCCCGACAGCAGCAAATTATCGCCATTGGCGAAGGTGCCGTTGGCCATGGCGCCAAAGCCGCCACCCATGCTGATCAGGCCGACCTTGATCAGCGTCAGGCCGATCATCAACACCACGATGCCGGTCACCAGCGGGGTGATAAGACGCTTTACGAAGGGCAGGATGCGCGAAACGCCCATCTCCACGAACGAGCCTGCGATCACCACGCCGAAGATAGCCGCCATCACGCCTTCTACCGGCGTGCCTTGCTTGACCATCAGCGCACCGCCAGCAATCAGCGGACCGACGAAGTTGAAGCTAGTGCCCTGGACGATCAGCAGCCCGGCGCCGAACGGCCCGAAGCGTTTGCACTGGACGAAGGTGGCAATCCCCGAGATCACCAGCGACATGGAAACGATCAGGTTGGTATCACGCGCCGAAACACCCAGCGCCTGGCAGATCAGCAGGCCAGGGGTCACGATTGGCACAATGATCGCCAGCAGGTGCTGCAGGGCCGCCAGCAGGCCGATCACCAGCCGTGGCTTGTCTTCTAGGCCAAGCACCAGTTCGTTGGCAGGCGCCGCCGCGCCTGGGCTGTGTTCGTGTGAGCTCATTGCTGGAAGCTGCCCCGGAAGAAAAAAGGAGCGCATTCTACGGGGTGATGGCGGATTGCGGTAGAGAAAAGCACGATGACGGCATGATCGGCGACCATGCGCCTAATTATCTGACTTTTTGGTCAGTTATTGGTTGTGCTTTCCGGGGCTTGGTAGCGCCCACAAAAAAGCCCGCCGAAGCGGGCTTTCTCGCACATTCATCAATCAGTCATCACGGCCCATGATGCCGAACAGCTGCAGCAGGCTGACAAACAGGTTGTAGATCGACACATACAGGCTGATGGTTGCCATGATGTAGTTACGCTCGCCACCATGAATGATCGCGCTGGTCTGGAACAGGATGCACACCGACGAGAACAGCACGAAGCCAGCGCTGATCGCCAGTTGCAGGCCGCTGATCTGGAAGAAGAAGCTGGCCACGACAGCACCCAGCAGAACGAAGAAGCCAGCAGTGATGAAGCCACTGAGGAAGCTCATGTCCTTGCGGGTGATCAGCACATAGGCCGACAGACCACCAAACACAAGCGCAGTCATGGCAAACGCGGAGCTGACCACTTCAGCGCCACCGGCCATGCCCAGGTAGCGGTTGAGGATCGGGCCGAGGATGAAGCCCATGAAGCCGGTGAGGGCAAAGGTAGACACCAGGCCCCAGGCCGAATCACGCAGTTTGTTGGTGAGGAAGAACAGCCCGTAGAAGCCGATCAGCACCACGAACACGTTCGGGTAGCCGACGCGCATCTGCTGGGCGACGAAGGCCATGACACCGCTGAAGGCGAGGGTAAGTGCCAGCAGGCTGTACGTGTTGCGCAGGACCTTGCTGATCTCCTGCTGCTCGACCTGCTGGCCGTGGTGTACGGCGTAATCCTGTTCGCGCATGGCGACACTCCTTGGTAAAACCTGTGGTTTCGAACGTTCAGATGCTAGGAGTCTATCAGAGCTCCCGCAACCCGCGACACAGAGAGTTTGACAGCGTGTTTCATTACGGTATTATGGCGGCCGCAAAACGAGCTGGAAGCGTGGCCGAGTGGTTTAAGGCAACGGTCTTGAAAACCGTCGATGGGCAACTATCCTAGAGTTCGAATCTCTACGCTTCCGCCATATTCAAAGCCCTGATTATTCAGGGCTTTTTGCGTTTTTGGGATACGGATTTTCAGTCTCGATAGGTACTCCCATTTCCGCATTTTCACTACCGTTTCCGCAACCTCCTACCTGCAGCCTGAGAATTGTACGATTTTCAGTCGGCGCTGGAGGTGAGACGCCCCCGCGGTGGTGCCCATTACGGCCTTGTAGTGGTCTACTAACCCCGGACACCTTTTTAGGCGAAAATGGTCGCCACACAGAGGTGTTCGATGAGCAGACAACGACGTACTTTCACCCCCGAATTCAAGCGCGAGGCAGCCGGCCTGGTGCTCGACCAGGGCTATAGCCTTACTGAAGCCGCCCGGTCGCTCGACTTGGTTGAATCGGCGCTGCGCCGCTGGGTGAATCAACTCCAGTCAGAACGTGGCGGTGCTACGCCAACGAGCAAGGCGCTGACCCCCGAGCAGCAGAAGATCCAAGAGTTGGAAGCTCGGATCAACCGGCTGGAACGGGAGAAATCGATTTTAAAAAAGGCTACCGCGCTCTTGATGGCCGAGGAACACGAGCGCTCGCGTTGATTGATCAGCTCCGCCGCGAGGAGCCTGTCGAATTACTCTGCTCGGTGTTTGAAGTCACTCGCTCGTGTTACTACGCGCATTGCCATAAACGGCGATCTCCGGACGTTGCGCGACTGGCACTGCGCGTTCGGGTTAACGAGCTATTTACACAGAGCCGTAGTGCCGCAGGTAGTCGAACCATCATGTGCATGATGCGCCAAGAAGGCATTCAGATCGGCCGCTTCAAGGTGCGCAAGTTGATGCGCGAAATGAAGCTGATCAGTAAGCAACCGGGTTCACATGCCTACAAGAAGGCCACAGTAGAGCGCCCTGACATCCCGAACGTGCTGGAGCGCGCATTCGATGTTACGGCACCGAATCAAGTATGGTGCGGCGACATCACGTATGTGTGGGCTCAAGGCCAGTGGCACTATGTGGCGGCAGTTATCGACCTTTTTGCACGTCGCATGGTGGGTTGGGCGTTTTCACCCAAACCGGACAGCGAATTGGTCATCAAGGCGCTGGACATGGCGTACGAGCACCGCGGGCGGCCGCAGAATGTACTGTTTCACAGTGATCAGGGCAGCCAGTATGGCAGCCGAGCTTTTCGTCAGCGGTTGTGGCGTTACCGCTTCAAGCAAAGCATGAGCCGCAGAGGTAATTGCCTGGACAATGCGCCTATGGAGCGTTTGTTCCGCAGCCTGAAAACGGAGTGGGTGCCAAGTGTGGGCTACATGAGTGCTGCGCAGGCACAGCAGGACATCGGCAGGTTTCTGATGCAGCGCTACAACTGGGAGCGACCGCATCAGTTCAACGGTGGGTTACCTCCGGCGATTGCCGAGGAAAAACTTAATCCGGTGTTCGGGATTAGTTGACCACTACAATCATTGTCTTGCTGACGCTGCTCTTGGGGCTTGCTGTAGACCTTGATCCAGGCGTAAAGGCTGTGCACGGACATGCCCAGGCGCTGGGCGACCTCAGCGACAGGCTTGCCTTTCTCGGTCACTTGCTTGACCGCTTCGATCTTGAATTCTTCAGGGTAACGCTGACGACTCATGGCACCTCCTATTTGGGCCTCATTATGAGGCTTGGAGGTGTCTACGAAACCAGGGGCGATTCAATGCTGACCATCTCCAACAACGTGCATCTGCCGGATGCCGAAATCGAGCTGACCTACATCCGTGCGCAAGGCGCGGGTGGGCAGAATGTCAACAAGGTGTCCAGCGCCGTGCACCTGCGCTTCGACATCCCGGCCTCATCGTTGCCCGAGTTTTACAAAGAGCGGCTGCTGGCGCTGCGGGACAGTCGCATCACCGGTGACGGCGTGTTGATCATCAAGGCCCAGCAATACCGCACGCAGGAGCAGAACCGTGCTGACGCATTGGCGCGTCTTGCCGAGTTGGTAATCGCTGCCGGCAAGACCGAGAAGAAACGCCGCCCCACCAAGCCGACCCTCGGCTCGAAGACCCGCCGCCTTGAAGGCAAAGCCAGGCGGAGCACCGTCAAGGCGGGGCGGGGCAAGGTGGAGTTTTAGTGCCGGTGGTGGAACGTTGCTGACAAGTGTCGGTATCGCCTGAGTGAACAATGACAGTGGCTGTTGGTTGGGGCCATGGGGCTGCTAGGCAGCCCATCGCAGGCAAGCCACCGAGATTGCGTCTTGCCAGAAGGTTTCGCCGATCACTTGATCAGCGGCACACCACTCAACGTCTGCAACTCGTCAAAGTCGATATCCGCACAGATCTCGACCACTTTCAGCCCTTCTGGCGTCACTTCCAGCACAGCCAAATCGGTGTAGATGCGGCTCACGCAACCAATACCCGTCAGCGGATAAGTGCACTCAGGTACCAGCTTGCTTTCGCCGGTCTTGGTCAGGTGGTCCATCATCACGAATACCTGGCGGGCGCCGGTGGCCAGGTCCATTGCGCCGCCTACGGCCGGGATCGAACCTTCGGCACCGGTGTGCCAGTTGGCCAGGTCGCCCTTCACCGACACCTGGAAGGCGCCCAGTACGGCGATGTCCAGGTGGCCGCCGCGCATCATCGAGAACGAGTCGGCATGGTGGAAGAAGGCACCGCCAGTCAGCAGGGTCACGTGCTGCTTGCCGGCGTTGATCAGGTCATCGTCTTCCTCGCCCGGCGCCGGGCTTGGGCCCATGCCCAGCAGGCCGTTTTCACTGTGCAGGAACACTTCCTTGTCGCCCAGGTAGTTGGCCACCAGGGTGGGTGCGCCAATGCCCAAGTTGACGTAGGCACCTTCCTGAATGTCTGCGGCCACGCGTTGGGCCATCTCGGTGCGGGAGAGCTTTTTGGTGATGGTCATGGCAGGCCTCAGACAGCGTTGGCGATCGAAGAAGCGGCAGCACCGGTAACGGCGACCACGCGCTGGACGAAGATACCCGGAGTGATGATGTGTTCCGGGTCCAGTTCACCGAGTTCGACAACCTGGTCGACCTGGGCGATGGCGGTCTTGGCGGCCATGGCCATGATCGGGCCGAAGTTGCGGGCGGCCTTGCGGTAGGTCAGGTTGCCCCAGCGGTCGCCCTTGTGCGCCTTGATCAGCGCGAAGTCGGCGTGCAGCGGCATTTCCAGCACGTACATGCGGCCGTCGATTTCACGGGTTTCCTTGCCTTCGGCCAGCAGGGTGCCGTAGCCGGTCGGCGAGAAGAACGCACCGATGCCCGAACCCGCTGCGCGGATGCGCTCGGCCAGGTTGCCTTGCGGCACCACTTCCAGCTCGATCTTGCCGGCGCGGTACAGTTCGTCGAACACGTAGGAGTCGGACTGGCGCGGGAACGAGCAGACCACCTTGCGCACGCTGCCCGCCATGAGCAGGGCGGCCAGGCCGATCTCGCCGTTACCGGCGTTGTTGCTGATGATGGTCAGGTCGCGGGCACCGGTGGCGATCAGGCCGTCGATCAGCTCGGACGGCATGCCCGCCGTGCCAAAGCCACCGACCATGATGGTCGAACCGTCGGTAATCCCTTCCACCGCGCTGGCGATGGACTCGTACGTTTTATTGATCAAGGCGAGCTCCTGGTTGTTCCTGGAGTTGTGGTTGTCGGGCTGGCCGGAGCGCATGACGCGATGGGGCCTGTCAGCGCTTGAAATTACTTGCTGACTTTCGCTATAGCGTGCCGCAAGATAGGGCAACAGTAGAGGGGGTTTGGCTGAATTTGTGCGATTATCGAACTGTTGTGCGATGTGCGAGCAGTTTCGGAAACTATTTGCCCCACTAAAATTGAACGTGTTATCCCTTTGTTGTTGCCCCTCGCTGGTGCGCTCTGCGCTTCTCTGCCACGGTTCTGCACTGATCAAGTGCAAACAGCTCGCGAAATCACCGAATAATCACCCCAGCCGCGTTGGCGTGCGACTTGCTATCAAATTGCCATTCGATGTCGCGTATGGTGAAGATAATGTCGCTTTCCAGTGGTTCGATGCAGTTGTCGTCGCGTGAGAAGGGCTGGCTGCCGTGGTTTGGTAAAACCGGCAAATTCAGCATGGGCTGGGCCTGCCGCCTTAACCGGGCCAGTTACCCGCAGCTCGAGCAAACCTTCGAAGCCATCGCCCACACCCGTGTGCAGTTGCTGCATGAGTGGGCGTGCGAGCAGTGGGAGCATCTGGCCGAGCTGGCCGATCAACTGGCGCCCGGGCTCGCTCAAGTCGATAGCGCGATGTTGCGCAGCACGCTGGCCCAGGCCGAGGACTTTTCCGAACTGTTTGTCGTCGATGCCCACGGCACTGTCATCGCTTCGACCTGGCCCCAGCGTGGCACGCCGCGTATCGAGCATATGTCAGCCCTGGCACAAGGGCTGAAAGCCCCCTTCCTGCACGGGCCCTACAGCGACCCGCTGACCTTGCAGATCGGCCCGTCATCCTCGCGCTTTCACGACGAAGTCACGCTGATGTTCTACCAGCCCCTCAGGTACGCGGGCAAAGTGCTCGGTTGCCTGTGCGGCCGGGTGCCCAACGACGTGCTGGGCGATCTGATCCAGCGCGAGGCCGGGCATATTTACCCCGAGTCGGGTGACAACTACCTGTTCATGGCGCAATCGCGCTTCGACCTTGCCATTCAGCCTGGCACCGCGCTGTCCCGCTCGCGGTTCGAAGACGCCACCTTCACCCATGGCGAAAACCTCAAAAGCGGCGTGCGCACGCCCTGGACCACGGTGCAGGTGCAGCGCCATACCGAACTGGAACTGCGCTTCACCGACCCCTCCACGCGGGAACTGCACCCTGGCGTAAGGGAGACGATAAGGCGTGGTGAAAACCTGTTCGTGACCTACCCCGGTTATTCGGATTATCGCCACGTGCCGGTGGTGGGCAAGGGCGTAACGTTCCAGTTGCCGGGCTCACTCGACCGCTGGGGCATGATGTGCGAGGCAGACCTGGAGGAGGTCTACCGCAGGCGCTCGCTGAGCTACGGTTTGATGAAGCCCTATGTGGCGATCATGGCGGGCCTGTTCGGCTGCAACTACCTGGTGCAGCACTGTGCAGGCCTGCCGCAAGGGCTGAACGACGCGATCGAGGCCGCGAGCATGCTCGGCGCCACGTTGCTGTTCGGTGTGCTCGGGCCCAAGCGCCTGGCGGCCAGGCTGAATGGCATGAGCGGCGTGCTGCGCACCATCGCCGAGGGAGAAGGCAACCTGCGCCAGCGCCTGGACACCAGCACCTTGGCCAACGACGAAAGCGGCGACATGGCGCGCTGGATCAACAGCTTCATCGACCGCCTGGACGCGGTGGTGGGGCAGGTGGTCAAGGCCAGCCGTACCGTCGGCAGCACCAACCAGATGATGCTCGGGCGCAGCCAGGAAGCCAGCGTGAGCTCCGCCGATGTGGCCGACGCCGTGCACCAGATGATGATCATCATGGAAGAGCAGCTTGGCGAGTTGCAGCAGGCTTCGGTCAGTGCCGAGCAGATGAAGCAGGCCATGGACGAAGTGGTCAGCCGCGCGCGCGAGCAGTACCTGGCGGTGCAGGCGGGCACGCAGTCGATCCGCGATGTGGTGGCGCGCTCGTCGTCCAGTGTGCAGCGGCTCGACAGCCGCATGGTCGAGATCGACAACATTACCGGGTTGATCAGCGAAATCACCAACCAGACCAACCTGCTGGCGCTCAATGCCGCCATCGAGGCGGCGCGCGCCGGGGAGCATGGCCGTGGCTTTGCAGTGGTGGCCGACGAAGTGCGTAGCCTGGCCGCGCGTACCTCGCGTGCCGCCGACGATATTCGCCATATGGTCGAAAGCCTGCAGGGCGAAACCCGTCAGGCCGTAAGCTTCATGGAGCAGGGCGTGCAGGACGTCGACAACAGTCTGCGCCTCGCCGAGGACGCCTCTTCGGAAAATGTGCAACTGCACCAGGCGGTGGAGGGCATGTTCGCCATCATCCAGCAGCTCAACCGGCGCAGTGTGGAATACGGCAAGACCATCGACCAGGTCAACCAGTCCTCCAGCGAGATGCGCCAGACAGCAGTGGTGCTGCAGAGCAGTGCGCAGAAGGTGAAAGTGGATGCCGGCAAGTTGCAGAAGCTGGTGGGGCAGTTCGAAGTCAGCGATGATGGCGCACGGGGCGCTGTCCCGATCTCTGCTTAGTACACCTGGAAGACTACATGAACAAACTGATCCTCCCTGTCGCCATCTTCGTAAGCGTAATTGCCGCTGGGAAGGCATCCGAGCACTTCGGCCTGGAAGGGGGCTGGAAAATAGGCGTGTTGTGTCTGGTGGCAGGTGCTGTTCAAATCGTGGTGACGCGTTTTCAACGCGCACCCCGCAAAAACGCTCAATCGTAAGCCCTGGACATCACTCGTGCGCACGCACAAAGCGCACCTCGCATCAGGGCAATGCCTAATGCACGCCTGCTTCAGGCATCATGCAGCAAGCCCCATTCCAAAAGCTGAACCCGCCAAATGTCAGAATCCACCAACCCCAATCGCGCCATCTACGACCTGGACATGCTCCGCACCGTGGTCATGGTGGCCGACTGCGGCAGTTTCACCACCGCCGCAGCCCGCCTGCATTCCACCCAGTCCACGGTCAGCCAGAAGGTGCGCCGGCTGGAGGAACTGGTCGGCCAGCAACTGCTAGACCGCAGCAACCGCGAAGTGCACCCGACCGACGCCGGTGAAACCCTGCTGCGTTACGCACGGCATTTGCTGGCGGTGAGTAATCAGCTGACCGAGGCCATGTCGGGTGGGGTGACGGTGACCGTGCGCATCGGCCTGCCGGACGATTTTGTCGCGGGCAAGACGATGCAGGCGTTGGCGGCGTTCAACCGGCGTAATCCGACGGTAAAGCTGGAAATTACCGGTGGCCTTAGCCGTGACCTGATGAGCACCTATGATCGGGGCGAACTGGACCTGGTGTTGATCAAGCAACGGCGGCACAGCCGTGAGGCCAATGCTTGCCAGCCAGAGCGTATCGAGTGGATCGACAGTGCGCAGTACCCGTGCTTTGCCCAGGACCCGATTCCGCTGGTGACCTTCCCGCCGCGTGGGCTGTACCGCGATGACATGATCAGTGCGGTCGAGGCCATGGGGCGCAGTTGGCGCATTGCATTCACCAGTTCGAGCCTGGCAGGGATTCAGGAGGCGGTGGCCAATGGGCTGGGGGTGAGCCTGTTGCCATCGCGGGTGGTGACGGCGGGGCATCGGGTGCTGGGGGTGGAAGAAGGATTCAAGCCGATCAAAGTGTTTGAGGCGGCGATTTTTCATCGGCCTACGGCGGATCCGATGGTTATGGCGTTGGCCGAAATTCTGATAGGTATTTTGCGGGCAGAGGGAGAGTAAATCTTGGTCTAGTGGCTGTCAGTCAGGGCCATGGGGCTGCATGGCAGCCCCAGGATTTTTGCCTGTCAGTGGCGGCGTAGTTCGGCAGCAAACTGCGCAGCCTTCAACTGCAACTGCGCAGGCCCGCCCCAGAACGCCCCGTGGCGCACGATCACCCGCTCATGAATGGCAGCCGCCACCGCCGCAGCGGCATTCGGTGCCTTGAACAGGATGAAGCTGGCTTCATTACCCACCTGCAAGCCGTAGTCCTGTTTACCCATCACGCCGGCACCCGCCTCGGTCGCCATGTGCAACGCTACCCGCAGTTCCTCGTCGGTGTTGAAGCCTGAGCGGTAGCTGACCAGCATAGCCCGTTGCAGCATGTCGCCGTTGCCGTAGGGCCACCAGGCATCCTGGATGTTGTCGTTGCCGGTAAACACCCGCACGCCGCCGTTACGCAGGCGCAGGACGGGAGGAAAAGCATGCTCGCCGGGGGCGTTGGTCATGATGGAAATGCCGGCGCCAGCCAGCACTTCGGCGGTGCGGTCGACCACGGCATCGGATACGTCGCCCAGCCCATAGGCGTGGCTGACCGCCACCAGGCCTTGCATGCCCAGTGCCTGGGTGCGGGCGGCGATGCGTTCGAGTTGGGCGATACAGATATCGCCAGGCTCATGCAGGTGGATGTCGACCTTCACGCCATGTCGGTCGGCGATGCCGAACACGATGTCGAGCTGGCCATCGGCATCGCCATCAAGGGTGGTCGGGTCGATGCCGCCGACCACCTGCACGCCTTCGCGGATGGCCGCTTCCATCACTTCAGCAGTGCCGGGGCAGGTCACCACGCCGGCCTGGGGGAAGGCCACCAGTTGGATGTCGAGCAGGTCTTTCCACATGTCCCGGGCTTCGAGCATGGCATGCAGGTTGGTAAGGCCGGTGGTGGCGTCCACGTCCACATGGCAACGCATGGCCAAGGTGCCAAACGAGGCAGCCTGGCGCATCAGCGCATCGGCGCGCTCGACGATGGGCGGGGCGCCGGCCAGTTCGCGTTTTTCCACGGCCAGGCGTTCGCGCAGGCTGGCCACGGGTTGGTGCGGGTGCCAGCGGTCACCGACGAAGCTTTTGTCCAGATGGATGTGGCCATCGACAAAGCCCGGCAGCGCCAGCAGGCCTTCGAGGTCGATGGTTTCGCGGGCGGGCGTGCTGGCGCGTTGCGGGCCGATGTGGCTGATGCGGCCATTGCTTACGGCAATGTTCAGAGGCAGGCCATCGGCGTCGATGGCGTTGATGAACTCACGGTCGTTCATGGTTGGGCCTTTTTTACTAACGGCTTGGGTGACGTACCACGGTAGGGCGGATGCGGGCATGTCTCCAATTAATTATCAGGATCGACAGCAGTGCGTTTCTGGATACAGGCAGTGGAGGTTGGCCTGCATTAAAAAGCCCACTGAAGTGGATTCCGATAATTAACTTTCAAAGCCTTCGATCTCGGCACAGGATTGATCGCGTGACCCGTCCGACCGCTTGCTGCGGCGTGTTCCGGGCACGTCATCACACACAATAAAAACAAATGCCGTGTCGGAGTCCTTCCATGATCAATGATTCCAAGCTGCTGCGTGCCGCCTTGATTTTCATTGCCTGTACTTCATTCATCGTCTGTGGTGTGCAACCCATTTTCATGGGGTTGGTCACGGAACAACTGAGCCTGTCGCTCGATCAGCAGGGCTGGGTGCTGTCAGTGTCGTACTACATGGCGCTGATCACCACCAACGACCCGACCGGCAAGCTGACGCCGCTGGTCAGTATTACGTTGATGGGGGCGGCAGCCGCGACGCCGGCACTGATTACCACGCTGGTGGAGGGCTCAAACCAGCAGTTGATATTCCTGTTGGGGACGGGGGCGCTGGTCATTGCCTTTGCTGTGACGTGCCTGGGGGTAGGGAGCAAGGGGTTGCGCAGCAAGGTGGCTTGCTGAGCGTCGCCCCTGATACAGCGACTGCCAGGCTTCAGCCCCTGGCAATGGGCTCCGGCAAGCCTTTCACGCCTGGGTTCAATGCGAACACGCCGCCGGCCAGTGGCTGGTCGCTCAGATCGATGCCTTGTGGGCAAATCGACGTCACGAACAGCGTATCCAGCTGCGGGCCGCCGAATGCGCACATGGTCGGTTTCTTCACCGGTAGCGGCAGAGCGCGGTCCAGTTTCCCTTCGGGGGTGAAGCGCAGTACCTGGCCGGCATCGATCGCGCAGATCCAATAGCAACCTTCGGCATCCACCGCGGCCCCGTCCGGTCGGCCGGCGTGCTGGTTCATGTCGACGAAGATTCGGCGGTTGTGCGGTGTGCCGCTGTCGATGTCGTAGTCGAAGGCCCAGATCAGCTGGACGCTTGGGTGTGAGTCGGAGATATACAGTGTTTTGCCGTCCGGGCTGAAGGCCATGCCGTTGGGCACGATCAGCTTGTCCAGTCGTGCTTGCAATGGGTTTACCGTTGCGTCTGCCGTCGCGTCATATCGGTAAAGTGCTCCCACCGGCTCGGCGCCCATGTTTGTTTGCATCGTACCGGCCCAAAAGCGCCCTTGGCGGTCACAGCGCCCGTCATTGAAGCGCATGCCGGGCCTGGCGTGTTCGACACTGGCACGTTTGTCGGCCAGCAGGCGGCCGTCTGCCTGAGGGGTGAGGTGGAAGATCCCGCTCTCCTGGGCTCCCAGCCAATGGCCTTGGTGGCTGCGGACAATGCAGCCCAGCATTTCGTCTGCGGTCCAGTGAGTTGTCTGGCCGTCTATCTGCCAGCGGTGCAGACGACCTGCCGGTATATCCACCCAGTACAAGGCATTTTCCTGCGGGTGCCAGACCGGGCTCTCGCCCGTGGCATTGCGTACGTCGATGATCAGTTCGGCTGTCATGGAAGCAGTCTGCGCTCTGTCAGGGTTCAGTCGCCAAAAGGGCCGGCAGCGGTGAAGGCGCCACCTTGCAGCTGGGCCGTCGGGTCATTTGCTGCGGGTTTTGGCTGCTGCTCCAGGGCCGGGCGGAAGCGTTCGGCGCTGTCCTTGGGGTTGAAACCCAGGTGTGCGGCGTGGCGGTTGTTCCACCACAGGTCGCGGTTGGCCGAGACGCCATACACCACGGTGTGGCCAACGTTCTCGGCCAGCAATGCGCGCTCCACCAGGTGTGCCAGGTCTCCGTAGCTCAGCCAGGTGGACAACATGCGCACATTGCGGGGTTCGGGGAATGAAGAGCCGATGCGCAGGCTGACCGTTTCGATGCCGTAGCGATGGAAGTAGAACGTCGCCAGGTCTTCGCCGTAGGCCTTCGACAGCCCGTAATAGCAGTCTGGCCGGCGCGGCGAATGCGCATCCACTTGTTCGTCCTGGGGGTAAAAGCCGGTGACATGGTTGGAGCTGGCAAACACCACGCGTTTTATGCCGTGCTTACGGGCGGCCTCGTAGATGTGGAAGGTGCCAACGATGTTGGCTTGCAGAATCTCTTCGAAGGCACGCTCGGTGGAGATGCCGCCCAGGTGCACGATGGCGTCTACATCCTTGGCCAGGGCCAGTACGCCGGCCTTGTCCGCCAGGTCGCAATTGATGGTTTCTTCATGCTCCCCCGTAGCTGTTGCCATGGGGCTGATGTCCGATGCGCGCACGAAGGTGGCGTGCGCTTGCAGTGCTTCGCGAAGCACTTGCCCGAGCCCGCCGGCGGCACCGGTGAGCAGCAGGCGGTTGAAGGGTTTGCGTGTAGTCGTGGTCATTGTATAGAGGCCTTTTACTGAAACGGCATCAAGGTGCCGTGCGGGAACGACACCGGCATGGGTGGGCGGTTGCCCTTACAGGAAGTTGTATTGGATACCCAGGCGCCAACGGGCCTGGCGATCGTCCGTGTAGCTGTTGACCTTGATGTCACCCACTTCCATGAACGGTGCCCACTGCTTGTTGAGCTTGTACTTGATGATCAGGTTCTGCTCGTAGTCGCGCTTCTTGTTGTCGTAGCGGATGTAGTCGGTGGTGAAGTGGATGTACTGGTACTCGAATGCCCACGGGCCGCTGGGGGTGTAGCCGAGCCAGCCTTCAAGGCGGGTGGTGTTCTGGTCGTCCTTGGCGCGGTCAGCCTTGCTGTGGTCGACCTGATCCCGGTCGAGGCTACGTGCGTCGTGGCGCACGCGGGTGGCGACATACCAGGTGTCGCTGAGTTTGTAGCTGTACTTCAAGCCGAATTTGTAGGTAGTCGCATCCTTGGAACTGTCCATCTGGAAGGCGGGGGTCCAGGTCGACTTGGGGCTGGTCTTGTAGTTGTAGTCCACGGTGAACTCGTGGCCGTTGTTGACCATGTTGTCGTAGGCGACGTCTTCGCGGTCGCCGGCAGTTTTGTATTTGATTTCTGCGGCAAACCCCAGGCCGCTGTCCTTGCGGTAACTCAGCTTTATCCGGTCGGAGTGAATGCTGTCGTCTTCGGTGAAGCCGTGCCGGTAGTTGATGCTGGCAGAGTCCGCGCAGGCGTAGAACGACAAGCCGAGCGTACTGGCGGCGATGAGGCGGCGAAGTGTGATGTTCATGCGATCTCTTTTTTTGTTTTTGTTGAGGACGTGATGAGGCGTGTGAGCAAGGTGGGGTGAGGTGGTGAGCGCTCCGTGATTTTTCAAATAAGTTATCGTACGACTGTGAGGCTGTCTACGAATTATTGAAATGTTGTCTGATCACTTGTCTGGATGGCTCTATTCCGGTGTTTTTGGCAATTGAAAAGCCTTTGGGTGGGGAGCTAATGATTGTCATGAGCACCATGAATCGGGGGTTTTTGCGACTTTAAAGTCGTGCTTTTCAAATGTTGTATGATGACGTAGGATGGCCTCCAGAGCGTGACTCACCCGCCACAAATCCAATAAGAAGGCTCAGACGTCCATGATCATTACTGCTGTAAACGTCCAGGTGTTTTCCTACCCCACGCGCCGCGCCGTAGACAGCGCCGGCCATGCCCACCCAGGTGATGTGACCCAGGCCAGAATGGCCCTGCTGCGCATCAGGACCGAGTGCGGCAGCGAAGGCTATGCGCTGGGTGCGCCCGAACTCATTCGCCCTTATGTGCTGGATAACTTCGTGCGCAAGGTGCTGGTTGGCGCCAATGCCTTCGACCGTGAAAAAATCTGGCACGACCTGGCCCACTGGCAGCGCGGCAGCGCCAGCCAGCTGACTGACCGCGCCCTGGCGCTGGTCGAGCAGGCACTGTGGGACTGGGCCGGGCGCAAGCTGAACCTGCCGGTGCACAAGCTGATTGGTGGCTACCGCGACAAGGTGCCGGCCTATGGCTCGACCATGTGCGGTGATGAGTTGCCGGGCGGCCTGTCGACGCCGGAGGAGTACGGTCGCTTCGCCGAAACCCTGGTCAAGCGCGGCTACAAGGCCATCAAGCTGCACACCTGGATGCCACCGGTGTCGTTCGCGCCCAGCGTGAGCATGGACATCAAGGCATGCGCCGCCGTACGCGAGGCCGTGGGGCCGGACATCGCGCTGATGATCGATGGCTATCACTGGTACAGCCGTACCGAAGCCCTCACCATCGGCCGCGCCCTGGAAAAGCTCGACTTCGCCTGGTTCGAAGAGCCGATGATGGAAGATTCCGCCGAGTCCTACGCCTGGCTGGCCGGGCAGCTGGACATCCCGGTGCTTGGCCCGGAAAGCCTCGGTGGCAAGCACCTGAGCCGGGCCAGCTGGGTGAAGAACGATGTGTGCGACATCCTGCGAGCGGGGGTTGCCGGTGTGGGGGGCATTGCACCGTGCCTGAAGGTTGCGCACATGGCCGAATCATTCGGCATGGATTGCGAGATCCATGGCAACGGTGCCGCCAACCTGGCGGTCGTGGGGGCGATCAAGAACTGCACCTGGTACGAGCGCGGCCTGCTGCACCCGTACCTTGACTATGACGAGGTACCTGCCTACCTCAAACGCCTGGTCGACCCGATGGACGAAGACGGTTTCGTGCACCTGTCGAACTTGCCGGGCCTGGGTGAGGACATCGACTTCGACTACGTCGAAACCAATACGCTGCAGAGCTTCTGATTCGTCATGGCGGCACGCGTCGCTGCGTGCCGCCCGAGCGTCCAATAACTATAAAAAGGCGATCTCACATGAGCGTTATCCCCACACTCTGGGCGGGGGTCTTTGCTGCGTCTCTGGCGCTGACCTCGGTACCTGCTGCTTTCGCGAAAACCCCGGCAGATCAGTTGATCGTCGGCATGAGCATGATCAATCTACTGTCCCTCGACCCGGCGGCGGCCACTGGGCTGGATGTGTCCGAGGTCAATGCCAACCTCTACGACATGCTGCTGGTGCAGGACGTGCGTCAGCCGGACCGACTGCTGCCGGCGCTGGCTGAAAGCTGGCAGGTCAGCGATGACCGCAAGACCCTCACGTTCAACCTGCGCAAGGGCGTGACGTTCCAGTCCGGTAACCCGCTAAGTGCCGAGGATGTCGCCTGGTCGCTGCAGCGTGTACTCAAACTCAACCTGGCCTTGGCGTCGACCTGGAAGGCCTACGGGTTTTCGGCGGACAATGTCGACCAGCACATGCGCGCTGTCGATGACGCTACTTTCGTCATCGAGCTGCCACGGCCGACTGACCCGTTGCTGGTGCTCAATACCCTGGCTACCTCGCCCAGCGCTTTCATCCTCGACCGCAAGGTGGTGCAGCAGCACCAGAAGGGCGATGACATGGGCGGTGCCTGGCTGACCACCCACGCGGCGGGCAGCGGGCCGTTCGCGCTCAAGGAGTGGCGCGCCAACGATGTCATCCTGATGAACCGTTTTGACGGGTACTGGGGCGGCCCGGCCAAGCTCAAGCGCATCGTCATGCGCAACATGACCGAGTCGCAGTCACTGCGCTTGATGGTGGAGCGGGGTGACCTGGACCTGGCCAAGGGCATGTCCGCGCCAGACATCGAGGCGCTGGAGAAGTCTGACAACGTTCGCACCCAGACCGTGCAGCGCGGGACCCTGTACTACGTGGCCCTCAGCGTGAAGAACAAGCCCTACGACGATGTGCGCGTGCGCCGGGCGGTGCGTTTTCTGATCGACTATCAAGGCATCAACCAGACGGTGATGCCGCACTATGGCCAGCTCAATCAGCGCCCGCTACCGCTTGGCCTGCCAGCACGGCTGGATGATCCGGGCTATGCCCTGAACGTGGCCGAAGCGAAAAAGCTGCTGGCCGAAGCCGGTTACCCCGAGGGTTTCAAGACCACCATCCGCGTGCTCACCGAGCCGCCCTTCATCAACATTGCGTCCAGCCTGCAGTCGACCCTGGCCCAGGCCGGTATCAAGGCCACCATCGTCACCGGTACCGGCAACCAGATCTACGGCGCCATGCGTGAGCGCAGCTTCGACATCCTGGTCGGGCGCGGTGGTGGTGGCGCTGAGCGGCACCCGCATTCAAGCCTGCGCACCCTGGTGTACAACCCGGACAACCGTGACGAAGCCAAGCTGAGCAACTTCCAGGGCTGGCGTACCTCGTTCTACAGCCCCGAGCTGAACCGCCTGATCGAGCAGGCGGAAGTCGAGCCCGACAAGGCGCAGCAGCTGGCTCAGTACCAGCAAATCCAGAAAACCCTGGACGAGCAGGTGGGGGGCATCCTGCCTGTGTCGCAGATGACCGACACCGTAGTGCTCTACCACGATGTGCAGGACTACCAGGGCCATACCGCGGCCACCACCCGTTACAAAGACGTCTACAAGTCGCGTTGAGGCAAAGCCTGCGTGATTGGTGAATGCTTTTTCAGGAGCTTGTTATGTGTGCTTCGACTGCCTCTGTAATGGGTGCCCGTGTCTCGGGCACCGCTCGCCGGGCCAGCACGGTGCTGGTGACTTTGCTTGGCCTGCTGGCGCTGACGTTCTTCATCGGACGGGTCATGCCGCTGGACCCGGTGCTGGCAGTGGTCGGCCCGGATGCCGACAGCTCCACCTACGACCAGGTATACCGGGCGATGGGCCTGGACAAACCGATCTGGGTCCAGTTCGGGCTGTACCTGAACGACTTGCTACACGGTGATTTCGGCAATGCGCTGCTCACCGGCCACCCGGTGCTCGAAGACATCAAACGCGTCTTCCCGGCCACCATTGAACTGGCGACCCTGGCAATCCTGTTCGGCGTGCTGATCGGCCTGCCGTTGGGGGTGGTCGCGGCCAGTAACCAGGGCCGGGTCGGCGACCACGTGGCGCGGGTGATTACCCTGTTCGGCTATTCCACGCCCATCTTCTGGGTCGGCATGATGGGGCTGCTGGTGTTCTACGCCTGGTTGGGCTGGGCAGGTGGGGCAGGGCGAATCGACCTGGCCTATGACGGCATGGTCGATGAGGTTACCGGCCTGCTGCTGATCGACACGGCGCTGGCGCGTGACTGGGAGGCCTTCACCAGCGCGTTGCGCCATATCGTCCTGCCGGCGTTGATCCTGGGGCTGAACTCGGTGGCCTACATCAGCCGCATGACCCGCAGCTTCATGCTCGAGCAGCTGTCGCAGGAATACATCATCACCGCCAGGGTCAAGGGGCTGTCACGCCGCCAGGTGGTCTGGAACCACGCGTTCCGCAACATCCTCGTGCAGTTGCTCACGGTGGTCGCCCTGGCCTATGGCTCGTTGCTGGAGGGGGCGGTGCTGATCGAAACCGTATTTGCCTGGCCCGGTTTCGGTCAGTACCTCACCAGCAGCCTGATGCTCGGTGACATGAACGCGGTGATGGGCTGCGTGTTGATCATCGGCCTGATCTTCGTCGCACTCAACCTGATCAGCGATGCCCTGTACAAGGTGTTCGACCCCAGGACCCGCTAGCCCCCAATCAGCGTGAACACATTGAATAACTATAAAAAGAAGGATGCCCCATGAAGACTGTATTCCCGCCGCTGCGCATGGCTGTGCTGGGCGCGGTGCTGCTGCTCGGCCCGCTCGCTGCGGTGCAGGCGAAAACCCCTGCCGACCAGTTGATCGTCGGCATGAGCATGGTCAACCTGTTCTCCATCGACCCGGCCAACGCGCCCGGCCTGGATGCCTCTGGCATCAATGCCAACCTCTACGACACGCTCATCAAGCGCGACCAGGGCAACCCGGAGAAGCACCTGCCACAACTGGCCGAACGCTGGGACGTCAGTGAAGACGGCAAGCAGATTACCTTCCGCCTGCGCACTGATGTCACGTTCCATTCCGGCAACCCGCTCACTGCCGAGGATGTGGCCTGGTCGCTGTACCGGGTGATGAAGCTCAACTATGGCTTGGCCACCACCTGGAAGGCCTACGGCTACAGTGTCGAAAACATTCAAACGCTGATCCGCGCGACCGACAGCCATACCTTGGTGATCGACCTGCCGCAGCCGGTAGACCCTTTGCTGGTGATCGACTCGCTGGCCGTGTCACCCAGCGCTGTGGTGGTCGACCGCCAGCAAGTGCTCGAGCATGAGAAGAACGGTGACCTGGGCGCGGCCTGGCTGGTCACCAACGAAGCCGGCAGCGGGCCGTTCACCCTGACCAAATGGAGCGCCAACGATGCGCTGGTGATGACCCGCTTCGACGGTTACTGGGCAGGCCCGGCCAAGATGAAACGGGTGCTGGTGCGTCACATGACCGAGTCGCAGTCGCTGCGCCTGATGCTCGAACGCGGCGACCTGGACCTGGCCTACGGCATGGCGGCGCCGGATATCAAGGCCATTGAAAGCTCGGACAAACTCCAAGTGCAGGCTCTGCAGCGCGGCACCCTGTACTACGTGGCAATGAGCATGAAGCAGCCGGAGTTTGCCAACCGCAAAGTCCGCGAAGCGGTGCGCAACCTGATCGACTACCAGGGCCTGGACCAGCAGGTGATGCCGCATTACGGCAAGCTCAACCAGCAACCGATGCAGCTTGGGCTCGAGGCCCGGTTGCCAGACCCTGGCTACAAGCTGGATGTTTCCAAAGCCAAGGCACTGCTGGCCGAGGCGGGCTACCCACAAGGTTTCAGCACAACCATCCGCACGCTGTCCGAACCGCCCTTCATCGATATCGCCGCACGCATGCAGTCGACCCTGGCCGAAGGTGGCATCAAGGCCAGTATCGTCACCGGTACCGGCAACCAGGTGTATGGCGCCATGCGCGCCCGCAACTTTGAAATGATCGTGGCGCGGGGCGCCGAGCGTTACCCGCACCCGTATTTCAGCCTGCGCACCTTCGTCTACAACCCCGACAACAGTGACAGCGCTGGCTTGCCCAACTTCCAGGGCTGGCGCGCGTCGTTCTTCAGCCCCCCGCTGAATGACCTGATCGACCGGGTAGGTGTCGAGCGCGATGCGGCCAAACGCCTGGGCATGTACCAGCAGGCGCAGAAGCTGTACGACGAGGAGGTGGGGCCGATCATGATGATTTCCCAGATGACCGACACCGCCGTGAGCGCAGCCGACGTCAAGGGCTTCAGCGGCGATGACGCCGAAGCCACCCGCTACCTGGGCGTCTACAAGCAACGTTGAGAACCGCCTGGGGCACCTGTGGGTACCCCGAGTGGCCATGATTCCACATCGAGAACATGCCGATGATTGCCAACATCTCTTCTACCGAAACCACCGCCAAGCGGCAGGCCGACGCCCCCGCGTCCAGCCTTGAGGCCCTTGGCAAAAGCAGCCTTCGGGTGCTGCGCCTGCTGGTGCGCAACCCGATGACCCTGGCAGGCCTGCTGGTGGCCTTGCTGCTGGTCGTGGTGGCGGCGTTCGCGCCGTGGATCGCCACCCACGACCCGGTCATCCAGAACTTGGCCAACGCCTTGCAGGCACCCAGCGCCGCGCACTGGTTCGGCACCGACGAATACGGACGGGACATCTTCAGTCGGCTGGTCTACGGTGCCCGCATCACCCTCTACATCATCGCCCTGGTGACGATCATCGTCGGCCCCATCGGGCTGTTCATCGGCACGGTGTCGGGCTATTTCGGCGGCATTGTCGATACCGTGTTCATGCGCGTCACCGACATTTTCATTTCGTTCCCCAGCCTGGTGCTGGCGCTGGCCTTCATCGCTGCACTGGGCCCTGGCCTTGAGCATGCGGTGGTGGCTATCGCGTTAACCTCCTGGCCACCGATCGCACGGCTGGCCCGCGCCGAAACCCTGTCGCTGCGCAAGGCCGACTTCGTGGTGGCCGTCGAGCTGCAGGGCGCGTCGTCGACCCGCATCATCCTGCGCCACATCGTGCCGATGTGCCTGTCGTCGGTGATCATCCGCCTGACCATGAACATGGCCGGCATCATCCTCACGGCGGCGGCGCTGGGCTTCCTCGGCCTGGGTGCGCAGGCGCCGTTGCCGGAGTGGGGGGCGATGATCTCCACGGGGCGGCGCTACATGCTCGAATGCTGGTGGCTGGTAGCGGTACCCGGTGCGGCAATCATGCTGGTGAGCCTGGCGTTCAACCTGCTGGGCGATGGCCTGCGGGACATTCTCGACCCGCGTAGCGAATAACCGGAGGCTTTATGTCAGCGCTCAAACTCAATGTCGAATCGCTCAATGTGCGCTTCGTCAACGGCAAGAAAGTGATGCACGCGGTGCGTGACGTGTCGTTCACCCTGGGCCGGGAAAAGCTCGCCATCGTCGGTGAGTCCGGCTCGGGCAAGTCCACGGTTGGCCGCAGCTTGCTCAAGCTGCACCCTGGCAGCGCGCAGATCACCGCAAAAGCCCTGCAGTTCGGCGATGTCGACCTGCTCAGTGCCAGCGAAAAGGCCATGCAGAAAATCCGCGGCCAGCGTATTTCGATGATCATGCAAGACCCCAAGTACTCGCTCAATCCGGTGGTGCGCGTTGGCGACCAGATTGCCGAGGCCTACCTGGCACACCACAGGGCCAGCCGCAGCGAGGCCCGTGAACGGGTGCTGCAGATGCTCGACAAGGTGCATATCCGTGACCCGAAGCGCGTCTACAACCTTTATCCACATGAGGTGAGCGGCGGCATGGGCCAGCGCATCATGATCGCGATGATGGTCATCACCAACCCGGAAGTGATCATTGCCGACGAACCGACCTCGGCGCTGGATGTGTCGGTACGCCAGCAGGTGCTCAACGTGCTCGAAGAGCTGGTGGTAGAGCAGCAGATGGGGCTGATTTTCGTCAGCCACGACCTGAACCTGGTGCGCAATTACTGTGACCGGGTGCTGGTGATGTATGCCGGGCGCGTGGTGGAGTCGCTGGCGGCCAGTGACCTGCACCGTGCCGAACACCCCTACACCCGAGGCCTGCTGGCCGCCTTGCCAAGCATGGACAACCGCCGCCCGCGTTTGCCCGTGTTGCAACGCGACCCGCTGTGGCTCTCCTGCTGAGGTAACTGACCATGTCCATGATCCAAGCACACGCGTTGAACCTGAGCTTTGGCGTTGGCGCCGCGCTCAACCAGGTGCTGCACAATGTCGACCTGAGTGTCGAAGATGGCGAGTCCTTTGGCCTGGTAGGGGAGTCCGGCTCTGGCAAGACCACGGTGCTGCGCTGCCTGGCCGGCCAGTACCGGCACTGGAGCGGGGCCCTGAGCATCGACGGTGTACCGTTGCAGCACAAGCTTCCCAAGGAGCACTTTCGCAAGGTGCAGATGGTGTTCCAGGATCCCTATGGCTCGCTGCACCCGCGCCATACCATCGACACTGCACTGCGCGAGCCGTTGGTGATCCACGGCATGGATGAGCGCAACGATCGCATCAACGACATCCTCATCAAGGTAGGCCTCAACGACAGCTACCGTTACCGCTACCCGCACCAGTTGTCTGGCGGCCAGCGTCAGCGCGTGGCTATCGCCCGGGCGTTGATCCTTGAGCCCAGGGTGCTGTTGCTCGATGAGCCCACGTCGGCCCTCGATGTGTCGGTGCAGGCAGAGATCCTCAACCTGCTGTCGGACCTGCGTCAGCGCGAGAAGCTCACCTACCTGATGGTGACTCACGACCTGGGCGTGGTCAGCCACCTGTGCGACAAGGTCGCTGTGATGCAGCAGGGGCGTATCGTCGAGCAACTGGACTGTCGGGCACTGAGCCAGGACCAGGCCACCCACGATTACACCCGAATGCTGGTGCAAGCCAGCCGCGACTTCAGCGCCGACGCCGCCCCGGCCATGTCGGCCTGAACCCGGCAATTACAAGGAAGACAAGAACATGCCGAATGCCAACCCTGCGCCCGTTTGGCGGGTGCGTGCTGCCGTGGCTGCCCTGGCCATGGGCAGCAGCTTGCCACTGTGGGCCGTAGAGGCCCCTGCAAAGGTCCAGGTGCCGACGCTGGCCTACGACGACCGGCAGATCATCCTGGTGTGGGAAAAGCCCGCCAGCCATGCCGAAATCGTCGACTACCACGTGTATGCCAATGGCAGATTGCTGGGGGCCAGCAACGCCAACAACGATCAAGTGTCACCGGCCAAACCCTACATTGACCGGTTCTACGAGCAGGACCTGCACAACTTCCACCACCGCATCGCCATTCACAGCTTCACCGCCCAGGGGCTTGCACCCGATACCGAGTACCGCTTCACCGTGCGCTCGGTCGATCGCCATGGCAAAGAGTCTGCTGACAGCCCCGTGGTGGTGCAGCGAACCACCGACGTACCGGCACTGTTCAACGTGCAGCGCTACGGCGCCAAGGGCGATGGCAAGGCGCTCGACACGGCTGCCATTCAGCGCGCCATCGATGCGTGCAGCAAAGGCTGCAAGGTGTTGCTGCCTGCCGGCACGTACAAGAGCGGGGCGCTCTACCTCAAGAGCGACATGACCCTGGAAATCGCCGAGGGCGCTACCCTGTTGGGTTCCGAACGTGCCGAGGACTACCCGCGCCAGGGCTATATCCAGTACCCGTATTCCACCACCGTGCGCCCGGCTTCGCTGATCAATGCCTTGCCGCGCGACCCGCATGCGCACCAGGCCTTCGAGAACATCCGCATCGTCGGCAAGGGCACCATCGACGGCAATGGCTGGAAGCGTAACCCGGACGTGGTCGACGAGCGCGGGCGAGCCTTGCCCTTCTACCTGCCCAGCGACAACACCCGCTATATGCACGACGGCGTGCTGGCCAAGGCGCAGGTGGCGCGGGCGGTGGCCGAGGGCATGAACGTCAAGGATGCCTACGGGCAGATGCGCTCGTCGCTGATCACCCTGCGCAATGTGACAAACGTGTTCTATGGCGGCTTCACGGTGGTGAACCCGGCCTATCACGGCATCATGAACCTGGAAACGCAGAATGTGGTGCTGGCCAACACCACGCACCGTACTTACGACGCCAACAACGGCGACGGTATCGAGTTTGCCAACAGTCGTGGCGCGCTGGTATTCAACAACTTCTTCGACACCGGTGACGACTGCGTCAACTTTGCCGCCGGTACCGGGGCGGATGCGGTCCACCAGAAGGCGCAGGAGGATGCCTGGATCTTCAACAACTATTTCCGCAAAGGCCATGGCATGGTCGTGGCGGGCAGCCATACCGGCGCGTGGATTCAGAACATCCTGGCAGAGGACAACGTCTCGGATGGTACCGATGCCGGGCTGCGCATGAAAAGCACCAACTTCATGGGCGGTGGTGCGCGTCACGTTACCTTCCGTGATTCGGCCATCCGCAACACAGCGAAACAGGCCTTCATCTTCACCCTGGATTACAACGACCCGAATGCCAAGCTCGATTACAAACGTTCGACGGTGGCGGGGCAGTTCCGGGATATCACGGTCAGTGACGTGAGCGTGGAAAACGCCCGCACCGCCGCCATCGAGGTGAAAGGCGATAGCGGTCATGGCGCCTGGCACCAGGGGTTGGTGTTCGAGCGGGTGCGCTTCAGTGGGCCGGCCCCGGTGAAGATCGATGGCCTGAAAGATTCGCGCTTCGACGGGCTGCGCTTCACCGATACCGGTGGCGCCAACCCTTGGCAGGTACAGGGCAGCCAAGGGCTTGCCTACACGGACGTGGAGCCCGCACCGTAGCCTCAGGCCTCGCTGTAGAATGCCTGTAACCGTTGCGCCTCCCGCAGGCGCATACGGCTGTTGCTCAGGTGCAGGTACATGGCGGCGCGCGCCGCGTCGACCTGGCGGCTGGCGATGGCGTCGTAGATCTGCTGATGTTCGGCGTTGATGCCGGCCAGGTAGGTGCTGCGGTTGCTCTGCCCGGTGTAGGCAGAGTTCATGCGCGTGCGGGGGATCATCTTGGTGCCCAGATGCTTCATGATGTCGATCAGGTACTGGTTGCCTGCGGCCTTGGCGATTTTCAGGTGGAACTGGAAATCGGCGTTGGTCGTGCTGCCGGACTTTTCCGGGCCTTGCATCAGCGCCTCCAATGCTTGCTGCAATTCTTCGAGCGCTTGCGGCGTGGCCCGTTCGGCGGCCATGCCGGCGGCTTGCACTTCAAGGCTGAGGCGGTATTCCAGCAGGTCGAGCACATCGGACAGCAGGCTGATGGTTGCCGGCCCCACGTTGAAGCTCTCCGGTGCCGGCATGTCCAGCACGAAGGTGCCTACACCGTGGCGGGTCTCGACCAGGCCCGCTGCCTGCATGCGCGACAACGCTTCGCGTACTACCGAGCGGCTGACACCTTCGGTTTCGATCAGCGTCGCTTCGGTCGGCAGCTTGTCACCACGCTTGAGTGTGCCCTCGCGCATGCGTTGGGCAAAGCGTTCGACCAGCGCTTCGGCCAGGCGGCGGGGCGGTTGGGTGGGGCTGGTGGTAGGGTCCGGCATTGCTGTGCTCTTGTGTGGGCAGCGGCCAGTATAGTGCGTTTTGGCCCCGGGCAGCGGGTATACTCCGGGCTCTTCCGTATTGCAAAGGTTCGCCCAATGGCTTCTGCCCCCCCGGAAAAACGCCTGAATCTCGCACAGCAACTGGTGCATGACCTGTCGCAGCAGATTCTCTCGGGTGAATTGCCGGCGGGTAGCAAATTGCCCACCGAAGAAGCCGTGACCAAAGCGCGGGGCGTAAGCCGTACCGTGGTGCGCGAAGCCATGTCACGGTTGCAGGCCGAAGGCCTGGTAGAAACCCGCCGTGGTATCGGCACCTTCGTGGTAGACGCCATCCCGGCAGGTGACTTCCAGAGTGCCAGCCCCGGAATGGGCGGTGCATACAACGCGGTGGCGATCATCGAGTTGCGGCTTTGCCTTGAGGTCGAGGCGGCCGCCATTGCTGCCCAGCGTGCAACCCCGGAGCAACTGGCTGCCATGCGGGCGGCGCTCGATGGGGCCGTCGATACGCAGTCTGTGCCCTGCATGCGTACCGACTTCGAGTTTCACTTGCAGATAGCCCAATGCACGGGCAACAGCTTTTTCATCGACACCATGACCCACCTTGGGCATACCTTGCTGGCCGCGGCCCAGCCAGCAGTATCAGGGGGTGATGCCGAGCAGCGGGCACTGGAAGCGCGGGAGCGCGAGCAAGTGCATGCCGCGATCACCCGCAAGGATGCCGGTGCTGCCCGTGCTGCCATGCGGCTGCATCTGATGAACTGCCTGACACGCGCTCACCAGAGGGATAAGGATTTTTAAGAGTGATCAAAGATACAACAGGTTCATTCTATGCAGTGATTGCGTAAACAGTTACGCCTATGCTGGCGTGCATATGCGAGTCTACCCATCTCGTTTAGTGCCGCTCACAGCGCATCCCGCGCCTTGCCCCGGTACACCCTCAGCACATCCGCCATCACCGCCAGCGCGATCTCCGCTGGCGACTTGCTGCCCAGGTCCAGCCCGATTGGCATGTGCAGTCGCTCTATCTGTTTGGCGGTCAACCCGCCTATCCGCTGCAACCGCTCGGCACGCCGGGCCGAGGTGGCCGCCGAGCCCATCGCCCCGATGTAGAACGCCGGGGTATGCACCGCCTCCATCAACGCCAGGTCATCGATTTTCGGATCGTGGGTCAGCGCCACCACGGCAGTCGCTGCATGGCAACCACCCGCCGCGATAAACAGTGAGGGCAGCACCCGATGCATCTGTGCGCCCTCTATCTCGACATGCGCCATCTCTTCACGCGGGTCGCAGGCGATGACTTCGCAGCCCAGCGTGCGGGCAATGTCGGCGCAGGCTTCGGCGACGGGCGACAGCCCGGCCAGCACCAGCCGTAGTGCGGGGCCGATGCCAATATGCACGGCGCTTTCGTCCATGCGTACGGCCCCGCCGTTGTCGCCATGCAAGCTGAAATCACCTGCCGGCAAACTGACCTTGCGCGTCACCCGCTGCTGGCCCAACAGCGCCCCTTGCAGCGATTGCAGGTGTTCCAGCCATGCGCCGTCCGCCTGTCGCCGCTCCACCAGCACCACCAATACGCCACCGCAAGGCAGGCGCAAGCGCCGGCTCTGCTCCTGGCCATCGCCATAGCGCACCACCTGTGCCTGCTGGGTAAATGCACCTTGCGCCAGGTTGCCGAGAAATTCCTCTTCGACACAGCCGCCAGACAATGAACCGACCCAATCCTGCGCGCTGCGGCAAGCCAGCATCGCCCCAGGCGAGCGAGGGGCCGAGCCATAAGTGGACAATACCGTGCACAGCCACACCGTGTCCCCGGCCCTGGCCCATTGCAGGGCTTTGTCGATCACCTGCAGGTCGAGATGCTGCATGCTCCGCTACCTCGCTCATATCGTCTCAGCCCAGCCGAAAAAGCCGCGCAATGGCCCAACGTCTGTGGCAGTGTTGGGTATCTGGCCAGCCCCACAGGGACCGACATGCAAACTCGCAAAACCGGTGTACGCGCCCAACAGGCCGACCGCACCCGGGACAACATCCTCAAGGCCGCGGTGAAGGTCTTCAGCAAGGAAGGCTTCACCGGTGGGCGTATCGAGCAGATCTCCACACTGGCCAAGTCCAACGACCGGATGATCTATTACTACTTCGGCAACAAGGAGAAGCTGTTCATCAGTGTACTGGAGCACATCTACGCCAGCTTCAACCAGGCCGAAGCCAAGCTGCGCATCGACCTCGACGACCCGGAAAAAGCCCTGCGTGAGCTGGTGGCGTTCATCTGGGACTACTACGTGCGCCACCCCGAATTCGTCACCATTCTTGCCACCGAGAACCTTCACCAGGGCCAGCACGCGCGCAAGTCGCAAAACCTCAAGGCATTGTCTGGCGAGGCGGTCGGCGTGCTGCGGCCGATCATCGAGGCGGGCCAGGCCAAGGGCCTGTTCCGCAACGACATCGACATCACCCACGCCTACCTGATGATTGCCTCGCTCTGCTATTTCTATAATTCCAACCGCCATACCCTCAGCTCGTTCCTGGCCGTGGACCTGGCCGACCCGCAGGCCAAGGCCGATTGGCTGGCCTTCATCAGCGACCTGGCCCTGCGCGGGTTGCGCCGCTGACCCTCAGTGGCTGCCAGGGTTGGCGCGTATGTGCGCGGCCTTGGCTGCCAGCCCTTGCCAGGCCGGTTTGTCGGCGGCGAAGCGCTGGCGCAGGTAGGCCGCCAGGTCGGCGACCTGGCGGTCCGACAGGCTGTCCTTGAAGCCGGGCATGTAGCCAAGGTCTCGGGTTGCCGGGGTGGGTATGCCGTGCAGTACCACGCGCAGCAGGTTGTCCGGCAGGTCGCTGTGGACGTTGCTGTTCACCGCCATCGACGGGCTGACACCCAACAGCTTCGGCCCCAGGCCATCGCTGTGGCAGGCCAGGCACGCGCCCTTGAATACCCGCTCACCGTTGCTCAGCGACACCTGGATATCCGCTTGCGGCGCAGCGTTGGCTGCAAGCGTCGCAGGCTCGCCGTCGAGCGAGCTGAGGTAATGGGCGATGGCGCGTATATCGCTTTTGGGCAATGTGGCCAGCTCGCTGACCACTGGCCCCATCGGGCCTGCCGCCACACCGTGCTTTTCGGAAAAACCGGTGCTCAGGTAGGTGAACAGTTCGTCTTCGCTCCAAGGCGTTGCCGACTTGCCCAGGGCATTCAGTGCCGGGGCTTCCCAGCCGTCGACCCTGCCGCCGGCAAGGTAGCTGCCGCCGCCTTTCTCCGCCCCCATCAAATTGCGTGGCGAGTGGCAGGCCGTGCAATGGCCCAGTCCGTCGACCAGGTAAGCGCCACGGTTCCACTGCGCACTGCGTTGCGGGTCGGGCTGGTACTCGCCGCGTTGCAAAAACAGCGCATTCCAGCCCGCCATCAGCGGCCGCTGGTTGAACGGGAAGCGCATGTCGTTGGCGGGCGCCGCTTGGCGTACCGGGGTTTGCGACATCAGGTAGGCGTACAGCGCCTGCATGTCGGCATCGTTGATGTTGCGAAACGAGGTGTAGGGGAAGGCCGGGTAGAGGTGCCGGCCATCGCGGCTAATGCCTTCGCGCATGGCCCGCTCGAAGGCGGCGAATGACCAGCGGCCAATACCGGTTTCCGGGTCGGGGGTGATGTTGGTGCTGTACAGCGTCCCGAACGGCGTTTCCATCGCCAGCCCCCCCGCATTGACCTTGCCGCCGCTGACCGTGTGGCACACGGCGCAGTCACCGGCTGCCGCCACCTGGCGCCCGCGTTCGAGCATCGCCGCGCTCCAGCTGCCGGCACCAGGCGGGGTTACCGGGGCGATTTCAGCGCGCCAGGGCAGGGCAGTGGCGAGCATGCCCAGGGCTGCGCCAAATACCCCGGCCAGCGAGCCGAACCACCACTTCGAGCGCTTCTTTGTGGGGTGTTCCTGTGTGGGGGCATCAGGCTCCTGGCCCTCGCCACCGAGCGCTGCGCGCACCCGTTCCGCCGTAATCGGCAGTTCGCGAAAGCGGATGCCGGTGGCGTCGAAAATAGCGTTGGCGATGGCGGCCGCGCTGGGTACCGAGGCCGACTCGCCACTGCCCATCGGCGGTTCGTGCTGGCGCGGCAGCATCATCACGTCAATGGCTGGCAACTCGGGGAAGGTCAGGATCGGGTAGCCGCCCCATTCCTTGCTGGCCACCGTCGACTCCTCAAAGCTGACTTGTTCCTTGAGCACGCGGCTGGTGGACTGGATGACGTTGCCGTGTATCTGGTGTCGCACGCCCTCCGGGTTGACCATCATCCCGGCATCGTGGCCAATCACCACACGGGTGACGGCGACCTCGCCGGTGCGCCGGTCTACCGCGACATCAGCCACCCACGCCGCCCAGGCCGCGCCGAAGCCGGGAAACTTGCTGTGGATGTAGCGTGCATAAGCAAAGCCCCTGCCACGCAGTACGTCACCTTCGGCTTGCGTTTGCATGGGCTGGGTATGCGGCTGCCATGCGGCGCGTTCGGCGGTGGCCTTGATCAGGTCGATGGCGCGCGGGTCGGACAGGTGCTTGAGGCGGTATTCGACCGGGTCTACACCCGCCGCGAAGGCCAGCTCATCGATGTACGACTCGTGGGCGAAGCTGTTGGGCATGGCCGATACACCGCGCATCCACGAGGCGCGCACCAGCGGCGTCATGTCGTTGATGGTGACGCGCATGTGCTCGTAGTCATACGGCGGGATCGAGGTACGGTCGCCCATCTCGAACAGTGCCGGCACCGGTTCCACGGCGCCGGTCAGTAGCAGCGCCAGGGTTGGGGCGCCGTTGGACGGGTAGCTGGTCTGGAAGTCGTAGGCGGCCACGCTGCCATCGGCGTTCAGGCCGCCGTCGATCTCCATCAGCTGCGCGGTACCTTTGGGCTCCCACACATGTTCCTGCTCGCGCGTCAGCTGCACCCGCACCGGGCGCTGCACGGCACGCGACAGCAGCACCGCATCGGCACACACATCGTCGGCGCAGTTGCGGCCGTAGCAGCCAGCAGCCTCCATGCGGATGATTTCGATGCGGTCTTCGGCGCATTCCAGCAGCCAGGCCAGGTCGGCGCGCAGCAGGTGCGGGTTTTGCGTGCCGGACCACACGCGGATCTGGTTATCGGTGAAGTCGGCCAGCGCGCACGACGGGCCAATAGAAGCATGCAACTGGTACGGCCACAGGTAGCTGCGGCTCAGGCGTTGGCTGGCATTGGCGATGCCGCCGTCGACATCACCCTTGTCCAGCACGGTGCGCTGCACCCGCGGGTTGTCGCGGATGGCCTGGGCAACATCACTGAGGTCAGGCAGCTTGGCGGTAAAGGGCTTCCAGCTGACCTTCAGGTCATGGGCGGCGCGAATGGCCTGCTCCTCGCGCTCGGCCACCACACCGACAAAGTCACGGATGACCACCACCGCGACCACGCCGGGCACGTGGGCGATGGAAGTTTCGTCGACCGCCAGCAGGCTGTTGCCGACGAAGTCACCGCTGTCGTGGCCGGCGTAGGGTGGGCGGATGACCCGGCCGTGCAGCATGTCGGGCAGGCGCATGTCATGCACGTAGGTCAGCTCGCCAGTGGCCTTGCCGGGGATGTCCACCCGTGCGGCACTGCGCCCGACCAGGCGGTAGTCCTCAATGGCCTTGAGCGGCGCATCGTCGGCGATGTACCGCTGGTGGTTTTCGCCTTGCACCAGTTCGGCAAAGCTCAGCGTGCTGCCATTGCTGGCGATCACCGCGCCTTCTTCAATGCGCAGGGCTTCGGGGGCGCAAGCAAGCCGTTGCGCGGCCTGTTGCAGCAAGAAGCGCCGCGCCGTGGCCGCGGCCTTGCGCAAAGGCACGGCGGAAATCTGCAAGGTGGCGCTGGCAATGGTTGCGCCCTGGTTCGGCGCCCGTTCGGTGTCACCCAAAACCATGTGAACCTGGTCCATGCGCAGGTCCAGCTCTTCAGCAACGATCTGTGCCAGTGAGGTGCGAATGCCGGTGCCCAGGTCGACGTGGCCGTTGAAGGCATAGACCATGCCGTCGTCGCTGACGGCGATGAACAACGCCAGTTCGCGTTCCTTGACCACGGGCGTTACGCCCTTGGCCACGGGGCCGGAGGGCGGGGTGATCTGGTCGACGATCAGCAGCACGCCGGTCTTGGCCAGCAGTTGCTCACGGCTGGGCACCTGTTGAGAGTGGTTCATGCTTTGCTCCGGGTCTGGGCAGCGCGGCGCACGGCGCGCAGGATTTCGACGTGGGTGCCGCAGCGGCACAGGTTGCCGCGCAGTTCATTGCGGATCTGTTCGTCGCTGGGGTTTGGGATGCGGTCGAGCAAGGCCTTGACGGTCATGATCATGCCGTTCATGCAGTAACCGCACTGGGCGGCCTGTTCGTCGATGAACGCCTGTTGCACTGCGTGCGGCGCGGCCTTGCTGCCCAGCCCTTCGAGGGTGGTGATGTCACGGCCCTCGGCGCCAGCTAAGGGAATGACACACGAGCGTGCAGCCACGCCGTCGATGATCACCGTGCACGCCCCGCATTCGCCCAGGCCGCAGCCGTACTTGGGGCCGTTCAGGCACAGGTCGTTGCGCAGGACCAGCAGCAGCGGTGTGTCGGGCGCGGCGCTGGTTTCGACGGCTTGGCCGTTGACCCGCAGGGAGAGGGTTGTTTGCATTATTGGCTCATCTCTGGAGGTTGCTTGCGCTACCGAAGGACTCAAACGGGGAGAGAAATTCGGTAAGTACTCACTACATGAAATGAGTGAGCAAGAAGCGGGCCAGGGATGATTTTTTGGGAGGGCAGTTGTGACTGGGGCTGCGTAGCAGCCCCAAAGCTTGAGGTCAGCCGGCGTTCTCGTCGCTGTCGATCATCTTGCGCAGCAGGTACAGGATAGCCACACGCTCACCTGCATTCAGGCTGCCCATGCTCAGCTCGCTGATCTGCCGGGCGCAGGGGATCATTTCGTCCAGCAAGGCAGCGCCATTGTCGGTGAGCTCGACGATAACCTTGCGCCGGTCGCTCGGGTCTGGCGACAACTGCACCAATTCGCGTGCCTTCAAACGGTCGACGATGCCGCGGATGGTTGCCTGGTCCACCGCAGTCGCCTTGATCAGCTCGGCCTGGGAGCTGGGGCCGTGGTCGCGCAGGGCGCACAGGGTGACGAACTGGATCGAGGTCAGCTGCGGGTCGCAAGCCTGCTGCTGGAAGATCGCCGTGTGCCGCTGGTAAGCCTTGCGCAGCAAGTGGCCGACCTGTTCGGTAACGTCGTAGGGGGTGTTGTCAAGCGGGGCGCTGCTGGGGGTGGTTTTTATCGACATAGAATGGCTTGGGCTGGGTGGAAAGAGGCTGGCCGGCCGCCAAGAGCGGAGCGCCCGGCCAGTATAACCCCTATCGCGCCCGCGACTCCTCTGGTGCGACCACGTCGCCGGCCAGGACCACGGCTTGGTCATCCAGGTAGATGTCGCAATTGCGCAGCGGAATGTCAAGGTGGCACGGGGTCTTGCGCTTGCCGCCGACCTCGGTGTTGGGGCCGGTGGAGAACAGGAAGTTGCCGTAGAAGGCGCGGGCGTCCATGCACATGCCATCGTTGCGGTCGTGCAGGCCCATGGCCGTCCACTGCGCGCGTGGCTGCAGGCCCCAGCCGATGTGCGAAATGCCGTACACCTCGGGGTCGTTGAAGTACTTCATGTAGTCACGCAGGTACTCGGCCTCGAAGCCGCCATGAATGCCGGTGATGAAGCCTTTCTCGATCTCCAGGGTGATGCGCTCGCGGCAGTAGTTCTTGAACGGCAGGATGATGTCGCCCACGTCCAGCACCAGTGTGCCCTCGGCGCTGTCCTCGTTCGGCCAGGTGAACAGGAAGCCGCTGGGCCAGTGGTCCCAGCGCCCTGGCTCGTCGGCATAGCCGTATTCGGTCACGGCCGGGTACTGGCCAAGCGGGGCGTGGAAGTCGCTGCCGGCCTTGGACCGCACGTGCAGGCTGCGCGCCTGTTTCAGCAGGGTTTCGGCAGCCAGCACGCGGCGTTTGTCGTCTTCGGTCGGCAGCATGCGCGCCAGCACTTCCGGTGGCTCTACGGCCAGCAGGATGCGCGTGCCAGTCTTGAGAATCTGCTCCTGCTCGGGCGAGTGCAGCAGCATCATGGTATCGACGATCAGGTCGGCCGCTTCCAGTGCCCGTTGTGCCGCCAGGTTACCGGTAAGCGCGGTGTCGCCGCAGTAGGCGGTCATGTCGTTGCCCATCGCCGTGGGGTGGTTGAACGCGGGCAGCTCCACCGCATACACCTTGGCCTTCAGACGCTGCGCAGCTTCCATCGCCGCGTTGACCGTGCGCGGGTCGGAGTAGTGGCTCTTGAGCACGGCGACGCTCTGCGTCTCGTCCACGCGGGACAGCTTCAGTACGTGCTCGAACATCTGGGTCAGTTGCGCATTGCTCACCGGCATCGGGGTTCTCCTGGGCGGCGTTGATGAGGAAGAGGTGCTGCACCAAGGCAGTGCCTGGCGCTTCATCTCGGTGCAAATTAATAGTGTGTACACCCTACTTTTGCAGATGAAAGCGCATCCCGCCGGTGAGCGCAAGTTATCTGTAAAACGTTACCTATTCACACATAAGTCCAGTGATTGCGGTAACAGAGCTTTGGCTGAACTTTTCGATCAGCTGTTTGAAAAATATTTGCCTGCCCCTCTTTTCAAAATTCAATTACAGCGTATACGCTCTAAATCGTCAGGCGGTCGAGCCGCCGGCCACACATCAGAACAAGAGGAGAGATACCCATGCGGGGTAGGCAGAAAATCGCAATCGTCGGTGCGGGTCTGGGTGGGGCAGCCGCCGCCACGTTGCTGCAACAGGCTGGGTTCGATGTCGAGGTGTTCGAGCAGGCGCCGGAATTCACCCGCCTTGGCGCGGGCATTCATATCGGCCCTAACGTGATGAAAATCTTCCGCCGCATGGGGCTGGAGCAGAAGCTGGAGCTGATGGGCTCGCACCCGGACTTCTGGTTCAGCCGCGACGGCAATACCGGTGATTACCTGTCGCGCATTCCGCTGGGCGAATTTGCCCGTCGCGAGTACGGCGCCGCCTACATCACCATTCACCGTGGCGACCTGCACGCGCTGCAGATCGACGCGATCAAGCCGGGCACCGTGCACTTCGGCAAGCGCCTGCAAAAGATTGTCGACGAAGGCGACCAGGTCCGCCTGGACTTCGCCGACGGCACGCACACCGTGGCTGACATCGTCATCGGTGCCGATGGCATCCATTCGAAGATCCGCGAAGAACTGCTGGGCGCTGAAGCGCCGAACTACAGCGGCTGGGTCGCGCACCGGGCACTGATCCGCGGGGTGAACCTGGCGCAGCATGCCGATGTGTTCGAGCCCTGCGTGAAGTGGTGGTCCGAAGACCGCCACATGATGGTCTACTACACCACCGGCAAGCGTGACGAGTACTACTTCGTCACCGGTGTGCCGCATGAAGCCTGGGACTTCCAGGGGGCTTATGTGGACAGCAGCCAGGAGGAAATGCGCGCCGCCTTCGAGGGTTACCACCCCACCGTGCAGAAGCTGATCGACGCGACCGAATCGATCACCAAGTGGCCGCTGCGCAACCGCAACCCGTTGCCGCTGTGGAGCCGTGGCCGCCTGGTCATGCTGGGTGACGCCTGCCACCCGATGAAGCCGCACATGGCCCAGGGTGCCTGCATGGCCATCGAGGATGCGGCCATGCTGACCCGCTGCCTGCAAGAGACCGGGCTGTCCGACCACCGCACCGCGTTCGCCCTGTACGAGGCCAACCGCAAGGAGCGGGCATCGCAGGTGCAGTCGGTATCCAATGCCAACACCTGGCTCTACACCCAGGAAGACCCGGCCTGGGTCTATGGCTACGACCTCTACGGGCAGCCGCTCAAAAGCGGGGAGGCGGCATGAGTACCTTCGTCGCCGGCGGCAACGTCAGCGCCAATGGCATCCGTCAGCATTTTCTGCGCTACGGCGGCAAGGGCCATGCGCTGATCCTGGTGCCGGGCATCACCAGCCCGGCGGTTACCTGGGGCTTCGTGGCCGAGCGCCTTGGCCAGTACTTCGATACCTATGTGCTGGATGTGCGTGGGCGTGGGTTGTCGGAGAGCGGGCCTGGGCTGGATTACGGCACGGACGCCTGTGCCGCAGACATCCCCGCGTTTGCTGCTGCGCTGGGCCTGGGCAGCTATCACCTGGTCGGGCACTCGATGGGGGCGCGCTTTGCCATTCGTGCTGCTGCCCAAGGGGCGTCGGGGTTACAGCGACTGGTGCTGGTTGATCCTCCGGTATCCGGGCCGGGGCGCCGCGTCTACCCGAGCAAGTTGCCGTGGTATGTCGACTCGATCCGCCAAGCCACGGTTGGCATGAGCGGCGACGACATGCGCGCCTTCTGTGCCACCTGGAGCGACGAGCAACTGGCCCTGCGCGCCGAGTGGCTGCACACCTGTTACGAGCCGGCAATCGTGCGCGCCTTCGATGACTTCCACGAGGTGGATATCCACCAGGACCTGCCTGCCGTGCGCCAGCCGGCGCTGCTGATGGTGGCGGGGCGCGGCGGGGTGATCGAGCCCCGCGACATAGCCGAAATCCGCGAGCTGAAGCCAGATATCCAGGTGGTACAGGTAGATAACGCCGGCCACATGATCCCTTGGGATGACCTTGAAGGCTTCTTCGCCGCCTTTGGCGACTTCCTCGACCAACCCCTTGTCTGACGGAGCACGAGACATGACCCAGCTATACCGCATCGGCCAGATCGTGCCGAGTTCCAACACCACCATGGAAACCGAGATTCCGGCGATGCTCAATGCACGCCAGGCCATCCGCCCCGAGCGCTTCACCTTCCATTCCAGCCGCATGCGCATGAAGCAGGTGAAGAAGGAAGAGCTGGCCGCCATGGATGCCGAGTCCGACCGCTGCGCCGTGGAACTGTCCGACGCCAAGGTCGATGTGCTGGGCTACGCCTGCCTGGTGGCGATCATGGCCATGGGCCTGGGCTACCACCGCCAATCGGAAAAACGCCTGCAGCAGGCCACCGCCGACAATGATGCGTTGGCGCCGGTCATCACCAGTGCCGGTGCGCTGGTAGAAGCGTTACATGTGATGAAGGCCAAGCGCATTGCCATCGTTGCCCCGTACATGAAGCCGCTGACCGAACTGGTGGTGAACTACATCCGCGAGGAAGGCTTTGAAGTGCTGGACTGGCGCGCGCTGGAAATCCCCGACAACCTCGCCGTGGCCCGCCACGACCCGGCCAACCTGCCAGGCATCGTCGCCGGCATGAACCTGGAAGGCGTGGATGTGGTGGTACTCTCGGCCTGCGTGCAGATGCAATCGCTGCCAGCCGTGGCCAAGGTCGAAGCGCAAACCGGCAAACCTGTGGTCACCGCCGCCATCGCCACCACCTACGCCATGCTCAAGGCGCTGGACCTGGAGCCGATTGTGCCGGGTGCTGGCGCCTTGCTGTCGGGCGCTTACTGAAACCGGGAGGCGGACATGAGCGATACACAAAGCGCCCGTGACAACTATCAGGGGGTCTGGGGCCAGCGCATTGGCTTCGGCCGCAAGCCAGCCCTGTTGATGATCGACTTCATGCAGGGTTACACCACACCTGGCGCTCCGCTGTATGCCCCGGGTGTTGTCGCGGCGGTTGAGCAGGCTGCCGGCCTGCTGGCGCTGGCCCGCGACTGCGGTACCCTGGTGGTGCACACCAACATTCGCTACCAGCCGCCGCATTTTGCCGACGGAGGTGTGTGGGTGCGCAAGGCGCCAGTGATGAAGGACATGGTCGAAGGCAACCCGCTAGCTGCCTTCTGCGAGGCCGTTGCACCGCAGGCGGGGGAGGTGGTGTTGAGCAAGCAGTACGCCAGTGCCTTCTTCGGCACTAGCCTGGCCCCGCTGCTGCATGCACAAGGGATCGATACCGTGGTGCTGGCCGGCTGTTCCACCAGCGGCTGCATCCGCGCCAGTGCAGTGGATGCCATGCAGCACGGCTTTCGAACCATCGTGGTGCGCGAGTGCGTAGGTGACCGCCACAACGACCCGCATGAAGCCAACCTGTTCGACATCGACAGCAAGTATGGGGATGTCGTCACCCGGCAAGACGCCATGCAACACCTGCGGCACCTGGCCGGCTGAACGCCGGGCAGCCCTTACCCAATAACAATCAAGGAGCGGTGCCGGAAGCCCGTCCATGACCGCCTGCTGTCCGGGCGGTCGCCCCGCAGGAGCACTCGGGGTCTTCAGGCGTTGCCAGGGCGCGCCGCGTATAGTGCGCGGGGTGCCCGGCGCGTCGAAAACTGCTGGCCTTAAAACAACCACAAAGTCGCCCGCCAGGAGACAGGAAATGCCAATTGCGAATGCAACCACGGTCCACAGTGACATCGACCATGGCACCAAAGCGCTGTACAGCAAGATCACCTGGAGGCTAATACCCTTCCTGTGCTTCTGCTACCTCGCTGCGTACCTCGACCGCATCAACGTCGGTTTCGCCAAGCTGCAAATGCTCGAAGACCTGCAGTTCAGCACTGCAGCCTACGGCTTGGGTGCCGGTCTGTTCTTCGTCGGTTACATCATTTTCGAAGTGCCGAGCAACCTGATCCTGCAGCGCGTTGGCGCCAAGCTGTGGATCGCCCGCATTATGATCACCTGGGGCTTGCTGTCGGCCTGCACCATGTTCGTCAGCACCACCACCCAGTTCTACATCCTGCGGTTTCTGCTCGGGGCTGCCGAGGCTGGCTTCCTGCCGGGCGTGTTGTACTACCTGACCATGTGGTACCCCACCTACCGGCGAGGGCGCATCATTGCCCTGTTCATGATCGGCTTGCCGTTGTCCAGCGTGATTGGCGGGCCGATTTCTGGCTGGATCATGGGCCATTTCGACCAGGTGCATGGACTGCATGGCTGGCAGTGGCTGTTCCTGCTGGAGGCGATCCCCAGCGTGCTGCTTGGCATCCTCACGTTCTGGGCACTGCCCAACCACTTCCAGCAGGCCAAGTGGCTGTCGGATGACGACAAGGCCCAGCTGGCGGCAGACCTGGCCGCTGACGATGCCGAGGGCAAAGACAGCAAGCACAGCTTCCGCGACGGCTTCTTCAACCTGAAGGTGTGGATGCTGGGAGGTATCGATTTCTCGATCCTGCTCAGCGCCTATGCCATGGGCTTCTGGATGCCAACCTTCATTCGTGATGCGGGCGTCAGTGATACCTTCCACATTGGCCTGCTCACGGCCGTCCCGAGCCTGGCCGCGCTGGCTGGCATGCTGATGATCGGGGCCAGCTCCGACCGCCACCGCGAGCGCCGCTGGCACATCATCGTGCCGTTCATCATCGGTGCGATTGCCATGGCCAGCAGTACCTTGTTCAGCCAGAACCTGGTGATGACCGTGGTGCTGTTCGCCATCGCTTCGGCGGCCATCATTGGCGCAGTGCCGGTGTTCTTCAGCCTGCCGGCCACCTTCCTCAAGGGCACGGCTGCGGCTACCGGCTTCGCCCTGGCTTGCTCGGTGGCCAATATCGCCGGCCTGGTCAGCAACTCGCTGATGGGCCTGGTCACTGACCTGACCGGTACTTCTCACGCAGCGCTGTGGGTGTTTGCCGGCTGTCTGATTCTCAGCTGCTTCCTGGTTATTGCCTTGCCGGCGAAGCTGGTCAACCGCTAGCGGCCCAGCGCTTCACGCAATGGCAGAGCAGGCGGGCCGGGTGCCCGCCTGCACACCCTCTCTCAAAGCAACCCGCACGTCGGTGGCCGTTCAAGGCCACCGCGCCGGGTGGCTGTTGCCCGAATCCAGGAGTAGCCCCATGCAAGGTTCCACTGCACCGCGTTTTTCTTCGTCTGCGCGCCTGGCCGGCGGTTGTATTGCCGCCGCGCTGTGTGCCGAGGCTTCGGCTGAAGAGGCCGGTTTCATCGAAGGCGCCCGTGCCACGCTGCAGGCGCGCAATTACTTTTTCAGCCGTGACTACGCTGACATCAAGGGGGCGAGCACCCAATCGCGTACCCAGGAGTGGGCGCAGGGTTTCATCCTCAATGCCAGCTCCGGCTATACCCAGGGCACGCTGGGCGTCGGTGTCGATGTTACCGGCCTGCTTGGCTTCAAGCTCGACAGCAGCCCGGCGCATGCCAAGTCCGGCTTGTTGCCCAGCCTGGACAGCGGTAAGTCGGCGGACGAGTACAGCCGCCTGGGTGCGGCGATCAAGTTCAAGGTGTCGCAGACCGAGTTGAAGGTGGGCGAGTTGATGCCCAACCTGCCTGTGCTGCTGTTCAGCGACCTGCGCCTGCTGCCGCCAACCTACCAAGGGGCGATGCTGGAGTCCCGCGAGTTTGCCGGGCTGACCCTGAATGCCGGGCAGTTCCGCTCCACCAGCTTGCGTGACTCGTCCAACAGCCAGAAGATGTACGCGCTGGTCAACGATCCGATCAACTCGGCGCGGCTGGCACGCTTTACCAGCGACCGTTTCAACTACGTGGGTGCCGACTATGCCTTCAACGACAACCGTACCAGTGTTGGCGTATGGCAGGCGCAGCTGGAAGACATCTACCAGCAGCGCTTCTACAGCTTCAAGCATGCCGAGCCGTTGGGTGACTGGACGCTGGGGGTGAATGCCGGCTACTTCGATGCCCGCGAGGACGGGCGCAAGATTGCCGGCGATTACGACAATCACGCACTGTTCAGCCTGTTCTCGGCCAAGACCGGCGGGCATACCTTCTATGTGGGGTACCAGCAGATTGGCGGTGATGACGGCTTTATCCAGGTGGGCGCCAACACCAACCCGATGGGCAACACGCTGCCGACCTACGAGTTTTCGGCGCCGGGGGAGCGGTCGTGGCAGGTGCGGCACGACTATAACTTTGTCGCCTTGGGCATTCCGGGCCTGACGTCAACCTTGCGCTATGTGAAGGGGCGGGATGTGGACACCGGGCTGGGCTTTGAAGGACGAGATCGGGAGCGTGATCTGGACCTGGCCTATGTGGTGCAAAGCGGGCCGTTGGCAGGATTGGGGATACGGGTGCGCAATGTGATGGCGCGTTCCAATTACCGCACGGACATTGATGAGAACCGGCTGATCCTGAGTTACACGGTCAAGCTGTTCTGAGGGTGCAGATGCTCTAAAAACCTGCGCGGTCTCTGTGGGAGCGGGCTTGCCCGCTCCCACAGGTTTTGCGCTGGTTTCAGCTTCAGCGTAATCCTGTGGGGCCAGGAAAGGGTACAGCTCACTGCAAGGTCACGGGCTTGAAGCTATCCGGTAACTGCTGGATAGCCGCCTCTATCTTGGCGATCGGTTCAGCCAACTTGTCCGCCTCGTTGTACTTACCCTCCCTTTTCAGGCGATCGCGCTCAAGGCGCAGGTTCAGCAAATTCTTCTGCAGCTTCAGGGCCGAGGCATTGTACGGGTCCATGCTTTTCTCACGCTGTGGGCTTCCGTGCCGTTGTAGGAAAATCGGACCGTAGCAGCTCGATTTTGCTGCAGAAACTGATGTTTCATACAGGGAAATCCCTTCGAGGCGAATACTCCTACGTTGCGCGGTAAAAGATCCTACAAGCTGCATTTCAAATCGTTTCATTCAATCTTGGCTGAACCCCGCGTGATACCTAGCCACAACGGGGTTTCGTCCCTACAGGCTCTCGACAATTTCCTGTAAATGGTTTGCCATGCCCTTCGAAACGTCGTGTAGCAATTTCTTGCGCGTTACAAGTGGTCCGCATCCACGACCGCCTGGCCGCATGTCGAGTGGCGGGCAGGCATCGGGCATCTCCTTTGCATGAGCCAGTGAGGCGGTTTGATGTGTGCCAGTAAAGTTGACGGCTGTATCGCCGATATGTCCGATTGACCCGTTGGAAACGTGCTTGTGTATCAGGTCTCAATGGGTACACATAACGATAAGAACGCGGTGCAGCGGTGGTTTTTCCGCTGCTGCACCGATCGAAGGTTTACCCGGCCAAGGAGAGGCCCATGCATTACGTTGTCATTGAACCCCATCGCAGTGAATATCCGCGGCCCATCCGCTTCGCCAAGGGCACGCTGCTGAACATCGGGCCACGCTACGAAGGCAAGCCAGGCTGGCAGGACTGGTACCTGTGCACCTGCAGTGGTCAGGAGCCTGGCTGGGTTCCGGCCCAGTTGATCGAGCGAATCAGCGTGTGTCAGGGCAGGGCACTGGACAATTACTCAGCGCATGAGCTCGATGCCGACCCCGGGCAGCGGGTGCAAATGCTGCGCCCGCTCAACGGCTGGGTCTGGTGCCGTCGCCATGGCAATGGCGAACTGGGCTGGCTGCCTGCAGAAAAGCTTCAGCAGGTTTCCATCTGATCCGCTTTTTTTCCACAAAGCTGAATCTGTAACCGTATCAGCCCAAGGCCGAGAATATGCCCATTCCCGCATCACAACTGTAGAGGTTCCAATGGGCAAGCTGGCGCTATTCCTGGGTGGTTTTCTGCTACTGACCATTCTGATTGGTCTTCTTGGCACGATTCCGCCAAGCTGAGGTTCAACGTTCACCCGCGCATGGGATAAGTCATTCTTTGCGCTGGGAAATCTGTCCACAAAAAACGTGGGTAGGTCTGTGGATAAAGTGCTGTAAGCCAAGCCCACGGCGGGCTCTGTTAAATTGAGCAGAAATTGAACAGCCGTTTCAGTGGCTGTTTCATTGGGCCATGCCGACTCGGCGCAGGGCCGCCAGCAAGTCACGTACCCGCGCCGGCAGCTCGCCGGCAGGGTATAGCGCATGCATCTGCGGGTCCTGGCCGCTGCTGGAGGTCAGGCGGTACTGTGGGCACACCCGCACCAGGCGCCCGGTTTTGACCTGCGCTTCGCCAACCCAGGCGGCCAGGCGGGCGATACCCGCACCGGCCAGGGTGCTGTGGTACACCGCCTCGCCCGAACCCAGGCGCAGCCTGGGCCTGGGGCGCAGGCTGGTGATCTGGCCATCGCGGCAGAAATGCCAGGCCTTGAGGATGCGTGGCGCGGTATGCAGGATCAGCGTATGGCCCTCCAGGTCTTCCGGGTGTTGCGGTGTGCCGGCCAGGCCCAGGTAGGCGGGGCTGGCATACAGGTGGCGCTGATAGGGCCAAAGCGGGTAGCCGATCAGCTCGCTTGATTGGGGGAAGGCGCCGCGCACCACGAAATCGAATTTGCCTTGCAGTGGGTCGAGGGCTTCGTCGCTGTACTGCACGTCGAGGGTCACTTGCGGGTGGCAGCGAGAAAACTCGGCAAGCACCTGCGGTAACACATGCTCCCCCAGCAACTGCGGCACGGCAAAGCGGATCCAGCCTTGGGCACTGCCGCTGAGCGCGGCCAGTTCGTCGGCCGCATCGCGTTGCACATCCAGCAAGCGTTCGGCGTGCGGCAACAGTCGCTCGCCCGCTTCGGTCAAGGTCACGGCGTTGGCGTTGCGGTTGAGCAGCTTGCTTCCGGCGTTGTCTTCCAGGGTTTGCACAGCACGGGTAACTGCGCTCGGTGAACGCCCCAGTGCGCGGGCAGCGGCGACGAAGCTGCGCTTGTGTGCCACGCTGACGAACGCCTGGATTTCCCGCAGCATGTCCAGTGCCATCGTCTGCTCCTTGTTGCAGTTTTCGCAATATGGCATTTCAACACAAGCGCGGTACTTTGATTAGCCTTGCAGGCGTCTTCACTGCCTCTGGGCCTGCATCATGATGGATATCGCTGTACTTTCCGTGTTCGCTTTTGCCGCTGGGCTGATCGATGCCGCCGTGGGGGGCGGTGGGCTGATCCAGATCCCGGCCTTGTTCAATGTGCTGCCCACCGCACAGCCAGCGGCATTGCTCGGCAGCAACAAGCTGGCGTCGGTGTGCGGCACGGCCTTCGCGGCGCGGTCGTTTATCCGCAAGGTGACGCTGGACTGGGGGCTGATCGTACCCGCTGCACTCAGCGCCTTTGTCATGTCGTTCGCCGGTGCCGCCACGGTGTCGCTGGTGCCGCCCAGCGTAATGCGTCCGGCGGTGCTGGTGCTGATCGTGCTGATGGCCATCTACACCTTCTGCAAGAAAGACTTCGGCACCTTGCACAAGCCTGCGCAAATCGGCCGCAAGGAGCAGTGCCTGGCGGTGCTGATCGGCGGTGCGATCGGTTTTTACGACGGCCTGTTCGGCCCGGGTACCGGTAGCTTCCTGATCTTCCTGTTCATCCGCTTCTTTGCCTTGGACTTCCTGCACGCCTCGGCGTCGGCCAAGGTGGTGAACATCGCCACCAACCTGGCGGCACTGGTGTTCTTCGTGCCGACGGGCAACGTGTTGTATGCCATCGCCCTGCCCATGGCCGTGTGCAACATCCTGGGCGCGCTGACCGGTACCTGGCTGGCAGTGCGCAAGGGTGCCGGCTTTGTCCGCGGGCTGTTCCTGGTGCTGTTGTGCGTGCTGATCGCCAAGCTGTCGTGGGACTTGCTGGCCGGTTGACTCAGATCACTTGGCGCTGCGCCTCGGCCTGCTCGACGCGATTGCGGCCATGGGCCTTGGCCCGGTACAGCGCCTGGTCGGCGCTTGCCAGCAGCGCGTCCAGGCTGGGGGCCGGGCGGTCGGCGTCACAGCCGGCCAGGCCGATACTGACGGTAATCTGCAGGCGCTGGTCGGCCTGCACCACATGCAGGTCCTGTACGGCGCGGCGCAGGCGTTCGGCGGTGAACTTGGCCCGTTCTGGCGCAAGGCCCGGGAGAATGACGACGAACTCCTCGCCACCCAGGCGCGCGAGCAGTTCATCGTTGTGCAACTGGTCTTGCAAGGTGCTGGCGAACTGGCGCAGCACCTGGTCACCGACCGCGTGGCCGTGGGCATCGTTGATCGACTTGAAATGGTCGATGTCCAGCATCATCAGGGTCAGCGGCAGCGCCTGGGCATACTGCTGGCGGCTGTCCAGCAACGCGTTGGCGCGGCGGGTAAAGGCACTGCGGGTGAGCACGCCGGTAAGGTGGTCGATGGTAGCCTGGTGCGCCAGGCGGGCCATCAGGCTGCGGTTGGCCTGGCTGACGCAGGCCACCACCAGCGGGCCAAGCACCAGCATGGCGATGCCCAGGCGCGCCGACATCAGCGTGGTCACCCCTGGCTCGCTTTGCGGCACGCTAAAGTGCATGAGGTTTTGCGCCACGGCCACAATCAAGGTACTGCCGGCGGTGAGTGCCAGCAGCGAAACCATGAAGGGCGAATAGGTCCAGGCACACCACAGCAAGGCGGCAATCGGGAAGGCAATGGCCCCGGGGCCGCCAAAGGCAATGCTGAACGCCAGCGAGGCCAGCAGCACCAGCAGCGGTGCCAGGCGGATGGCCTGGGCACCACCGCGCATCAAGGCCCGCACCGAGGGCGCAGTAAGCAGCACCGGTAGCACCAGCACGCTGGTCGAGAACTGTTCGCTGAACCAGGCCAGCCAAGTGGTGCGCAACGATTGTTGGAACCAGGGCGCGGCCATCGCCGCCGCCATGCTGGCCGCCACCATGGCGCCAACGGCGCAGGCGGCAAATACGCTGAGTACGCCGTGCGGGGTGCGCATGCGTCGGTGCAGGCGCGGCAAGCGCGACAGCAATTGCCAGAGGGTCACCACCACGCCCAGGTTGCACAGGTTGAACCACAGGGCCGGGGCCCAGGCGCTGCCGCACAGCAGGTCGGCACCGACCATGGCCAGCCAGACGAGGCCAAAGCCGGTAAGCGTGGCCTGACGAGGGTAGCGCAGCAGTACACCGGCCAATACGGCATTCACCGGCCAGAACAGCGACAGCGATTCGATCGGGCGTGCCAGGATGCCGCTCAGGGTGAGGGCAAAGGTCAGGCAGAGCAGAACGACGTAAGGCAACAAGCGCGATTGGGCAGCAAAAACCATGGGCTCGACCGGCAAGCGGAAACGAAATCCAGGACAACGCCTTGAAGCACCTGGGGCAATGACCCGCAGTGTGTTTCGTCAGGGTAGTTGATGTCAATCTGCCGCGATCGGTCGAGATAATGCCAAATTGCCTTCATTCCTCGGTTGTGTCGTCACAGCCCGAAGAACCACGGCACCATCAACACGGTCACCAGCATCACCAGCAGGGTGAACGGTACGCCGATTTTGACGAAGTCGGCGAAACGGTACTGCCCTGGGCCCAGCACCAGCGTATTGACCGGCGATGACACCGGCGTCATGAACGCCGCCGATGCGGCCAACGCCACCGTCATGGCGAACGGGTAGGGCGACATCCCCAGCTGTGTAGCGGTACTGACAGCCACCGGCGCCATCAGCACCGCAGTGGCCGTATTGGAAATGAACAGGCCAATCACCGCCGTGACGGCAAACAGGCAGGCGAGAATGGCACTGGGGCCGGCCCCGCCCAGCACACTGACCAGCCCGCTCACCGCCAGGTCGATGCCGCCGGTTTTCTGCAGCGCCTGGGCAAAGGGCAGCATGCCGACGATCAGCACCAGGCTTTGCCAATGAATGGCCCGATAAGCGCTGTTCATGTCGATGCAACGGCCGGCGCCCATCAGCAGGCAACCGATCAGCGCCGCCATGACATTGGGCACGGCACCGCTGACCATCAGCCCGACCATCACCGCCAGGCTCAGCAGCGCTTGCGGCGCGCGGGTGCGGGCGGGGGCCACCTGGTCGATTTCGGCAGGCAGGCTCAGCACCAGGAAGTCCCTGGGCTTGCTTTGCAGCTGGCGTACGGCCTTCCACGGGCCGACCACCAGCAGCGTGTCGCCAAGGCGCAGCTTTTCTTCCACCAGTTGGTCTTCGATCGCTGCCTGTTCGCGGCGCAGGCCGACCACGTTGAGGTCGAAGCGGGTGCGGAACGCCAGTTCGAGAATGCTCTTGCCAATCAGCTGCGACCCCGGTGGTAGCGAGACCTCGGCCATGCCCAGTTCCTGGGACTGGTCGATGAAATAGGCGGCCTTGAAGTGAAGCGGCTCCAGTTGCATGGTCTGGCACAGGCTGCGCAGGTCGTCGCGGTTGGCGAACAGGTCGAGCAGCAGCACGTCGCCCTGGTGCAACACGGTGCTGGAGTCGGCAGCCATCACCCGCGTGGTGAACTTGTGCTGGCGTTCGATACCGATCACGTTGGCGCCGTGCCGGGTACGCAGCTCCAGCTCGCCGAGGGTGTGGCCGATCAGCGGCGAGTGGGGGCGGATGCGCAGGCGCCGTTCGCGGCCGTTGAGCTTGTAGTCCAGCACCAGGTCCAGCAGTGTCCGGCGGGTTTCCACGCGGCCGTCCTTGCGCACTTCGCCGTTGAGCCAGTGGCGGGTCAGCAGCATGTAGCCGATGCCCAGCACCAGCACCACCAGGCCAAACGGGGTAAAGCTGAAGAAGCTGAAACCGGCTTCGCCATTGCGCACCAGCTCGCTGTGCACCACCACGTTGGGTGGTGTGGCTACCAGGCTGAGCATGCCGCTGATCAGGCCGGCGAACGCCAGTGGCATCATCAGGCGGCTGGGCGAGAGTTTCAGGCGTGCGGCAATACTGAGCACCACCGGGATGAAGATAGCCACCACGCCGGTGGAGCTCATGATCGAGCCCAGCCCGGCCACCGCCACCATCAGCAGCACCAGCAGGCGCGCCTCGCTGTTGCCGGCCCGCTCGCTCATCCATTCGCCGATGCGGTAGGCAATGCCGGTACGCACCAGACCTTCGCCAATCACGAACAGGGCGGCGATCAGCACCACGTTGGGGTCGCTGAAGCCGGCCAGGGCCTGCTCGACGGTGAGGATGCCGAGTAGCGGCAGGGCGAGAATCACCAGCAGTGCGACCACGTCCATGCGCGGGCGGTTGATGACGAACAGGAGGATGACGATGGCCAGCAGGCCGAGGACCCAGAGCAGCTCTTGGTTCATGGGGAGGGGGTGTTCCTTCACACAGGGGCACGATAGACAGTAGCAGCCAGTGTGCCAGCTTGTAATGAAGGGGGTGTTGATGTGCTGCAGGGTTTGCCAAACAAAAGGGGCCGCATTGCGGCCCCTTGGGTCACCGGATCAGTGACGGTGACGGTGGTGCTTCTTGCTGCCGTTATTGTCGCCCAGGTGGTTGCCGATGGCACCACCGGCCGCGCCGCCCAGGCCGGCACCCACCGTGGAGCCGGTCTTGCCGCCCACCGCGCCGCCCAGCAGCGAGCCGCCAGCCGAGCCCAGGCCGCCGCCGATGGCGGCTTCGGTACGGTTGCCCTTGCGTGCACCTACCGCACTGCCGGCTGCGCCGCCGAGGCCTGCGCCGATGGCCGCCCCGGTCTTGCCACCGATCGATTGACCTACAACGTTACCCAGGGCACCACCCAGGCCACCGCCAATGGCGGCAGTACCGTCACCGGCGAAAGCGCCCTGGCACAGCAGCAGGCCGAGGGCAAGGGAAGGCAGAGTCAGACGCATGATACGAACCTCAAAGGAATCATCAGGTTAAGGTGCCGCGCAACGGGCGGCGGGTCAGGGGTGCAAAGACGCTTCAACGGTAGTAGCGGTCACCGCGGTACTGGCGATTGTCATCGTCATCATCGTCGCGGTCATGGCGATGGTGGTGGCGATGGTCACGGTCGCGGTCACGCCAGCCATCGTCGTCGTCATGGTAGCGATGGCTGTGGCAGCCTGCGGTCAGCAGGACAACAGCAACCAGCGAAAGGCTTGCAAGGCGGGTCATCACGATATAGGTCCTTGATCCGCAATGGTTTACAGGGCACTTGCTGAGACTGGGAATGATCCATTTGGTTTCCCTGGCAGGCAAAAATTTGTCGCGCCAGTGATGAGCGGCGTGCTTGTGGGCTGCTGTTCTGTCCCATTCGGTCATGGTCGAGCCGGTAATACCCCTCTAGACTGTGGGGTAAGCCGCAGGCAAGACGGCAATTTGCCACACAGTGAATCATGATGATCGCCCATACCCCCACGTTGTTCGCCGCCGTTGCCTTGGTTGCAACCATTCTGGCCTTCTGCCTGTTGCTGGTCGGGCGCAGTAACCGCCGTGACAACCTTTCACTCACGGGGTGTGGGTTGCTGGTGCATGCCCTTGCCTATGTCTGCTACACCGTTTACGCCCAGGCCCCGCTGTGGCTCAGCTATGGCCTGGGCAACAGCCTGTTGTCGCTGGCCTTGGCGTTCTATACGGCCAGCCTGTTTCGGGTGCGTCAGCAGTTGGTGCCTTGGCGCAGTATCTTCATTATCCCGGCGTGCATGCTGGTGGGGTTGATGCTGCTGCTCGATACGGTGGAGCCACGTATGCTGCTGGCAACGCTGGTGCTGATGTTGCAGTGTTCGATGATTCTGTACTGGGCGCGACGCTATGCCGAGCGGCCGGGCAAGGCCCACTTGCTGCTGCAGATCGGTGCGTTGATCAGCTTGGTCGGCCTGGGCATGCGTGGGGTGGCGGTGGCCAATGGCACGGCGGTGGAGTTGCGCTATGACACCAGCAACCTCAAGCAGAGCATTTCGGTGGCGATTGGCACCGCCACGGTAATGATGTATTCGATCGGGCTGGTGTTGATGGCCAAGGAGCGCAGCGAATCCCGCTTGCAGCACCTGGCCCTGCACGATGTGCTGACCGGCACGCTGAACCGCAGGGCGATCCTTGAGCGCTTCGCCGTGGAGCTGGACCAGGCTCGCCAGCAGCAGGGCATCCTGGCTGTGGCGATGATCGACATCGACCATTTCAAGCGCATCAACGACCTGTATGGGCACCTGGCAGGTGACGAGGTGCTGTGCCATTGCGTGCGTCAGTTGCAACAGCGGCTGCGCCAAGGTGACTGCCTGGGCCGTTATGGTGGTGAGGAGTTCCTGTTGCTGCTGCCGGGCACTGACCGCAACGGGGCGATGGCTGCGCTGCAAGGGCTGCGGGAGGCCATTGCGCGCAACCCGGCGAGTTTTGCCGGTGACCAGATCGAATTGCGCTTCAGCGTTGGCTTGTGGTGCGGCGTGCCTGGATTCCAGGACAGTACCGCCAGCCTGTTGGCCCAGGCTGACGCAGCGCTTTACCAGGCCAAGGCCGCCGGGCGCAATACGGTGCATATGGCGGCAATGGCCGAAGCGGGTTGACTCACGACGCCGGCTGGATTGCCAGCACTACGCCGTTGGTGATCTGTACCAGTACAAAGTGCCCGCCCATGCGTACCCAGTGGCTTTCTTTTTCGGGCTTGGGCAGGCCCTTGGCTTGCCAGTCCTGTATGGCCTGATCGTCTCGTTTGTACTGGTCCGGCGCCTTGTCACCCACCTTGAGTTCGCGATTGTGTGTTTCCGGCGCGGTGACGCTTTCTTCGCTGGAAGGGGCGGCGTTTGCCGCCAGGGGTAGGTAGGGTAGGACCGCGAGCAGCAAATAGTGCAGTTTCATGGGGTTTTCCTCTTGGTTACGTGTCTTATCTGCGACAGCGGCAGGTGTGTGGCAATTCACTCGCGATGCATGCCAGTGCTAGAGTCGCTTTCTTTTTACCCTGAGGATGGAACATGCGTGCGATTCTGCCGATGGCCGCAGCACTGATGCTGGTCGGTTGTGCTTCTGCGACCATGGAGACGGCCCGCGGCGGCAAGCCGACGGCGCAGCTCGATTCGCACAAGGCGCCAGAGCTGGTGGCCCAGTGCATCCAGTTCAGCTGGCAGGAAGAGAAGGTGTTCGGCGACGATGCCAGTGGCTATCTGGAGCCGCGCAAGCAGGGCGGGTTTACCGTGTATACCCGCGAAGCCGAAGCGTTCGTGGATGTTTACCCGCAGGCGGGTGGGGCGCGGGTTGACTATTACGCGCAGAAGCATGACGGCGTGGCATTGCAGCGCCGGGCGGCAGCGGCTACTTGCCTGTAACGCAGGCGCTCACCCTGTAGGGGTGGGCTTTACAATTTTTAGCAATGCAGTTGTGTTGCAAGACGCGTGGTGACGGCTAGCATGGGCCGTTACCACTCAAGGGCGACACCATGGATCGCTCTCTTCAACTCAACCGTGCCAGCTGGGACGAACGCGCTCCGCTACATGCTGCCTCCAAGGACTACGAAGGCGAGCTTCTGTGGGCGCGTACAGTGGCAGCACTGTTGAAACCACGCGGGCGGCTGTTCCTGCGCGATGGGCACCCGATGCTGATGGCCGTCAACGAGGACCACCAGGACCGCCTGCAGCTCGAATACCCGTATTTCGAGCACGAAGCGCCGACGGTGTGGCACAACGACCAGACCTACGTAGAAACCGAACAGCGCCTTGCCCACACCGAAACCCATGAATGGAACCATGGCCTGGGCGAAGTGGTGACTGCCTTGTTGGCGCATGGGCTGCAACTGACGGCACTGGTCGAGCACCAGAGCATCCCCTGGGAGGCGCTGCCGGGGCAGATGGTCAAGGGCAGTGACGGGGAGTATCGCTTGCGTGAGCAGCCCGCACGGCTGCCCTTGAGCTACACCTTGGTGGCAATCAAAGCGTGATCAGGACAGGTAGCCGCCGTCTACATTGAGTGCCGTGCCGGTGGTGTAGCTGGACGCATCGCTGGCCAGGTACAACACTGCGCCGGCCATTTCTTTTGGGTCGGCCACCCGCTTGAGCGGGATCTGCTGCAGTGCGGCGTTCAGGATGGCGTCGTTCTTCACCAGTGCCGAGGCGAACTTGGTGTCGGTCAGGCCCGGCAACAGCGCGTTGCAGCGAATGCCAAACTGGGCGCACTCCTTGGCGAAGACCTTGGTCATGTTGATGACCGCTGCCTTGGTTACCGAGTAGATCCCCTGGAAGTGGCCGGGCGACACACCGTTGATGGACGCCACGTTGATGATGCTGCCACCGCCGTGCTCACGCATCAGCTTGCCAGCTTCCACTGACATGAAGAAGTAGCCGCGTATGTTCACGTCCACGGTCTTCTGGAAGGCGTTCGGGTCAGTATCCAGCACGTTGCAGAACTGCGGGTTGGTAGCCGCGTTGTTGACCAGCACGTCCAGGCGCCCGAACTGCTCGCGAATGCCGGCGAACACCTGCTGGATCTGCTCCAGCTCACCGATGTGGCAGGCCACCGCCGTTGCCTTGCCACCGGCGGCGATGATGGCGTCGGCCACCTGCTGGCAACCGTCGAGCTTGCGGCTGGAAACGATCACATGGGCGCCTTGCTGTGCCAGCAAGTGGGCGATGGCCTCGCCAATGCCACGGCTGGCACCGGAAACGAAGGCAATCTTGCCGTCGAGGTCGAACAGGTGGGTCTTGGACATGCTGTTTTCCTTGTTATCCGTCGTCGTGGTCATGACTTACAGGCTGGACTTGGCAATGACCTGTAGGGTCATCTGCTCCAGCAAGCGGTTCATGTGGATGAACTGGGCGAAGCGCTTGTCCTGGGTCTGGCCGTGGTAGTAGCGGTAGTAGATTTGCTGGACGATGCCAGCCAGGCGGAACAGGCCATAGCAATAGTAGTAATCGAAGTTGTCGAGCTGGATGCCCGCTCGCTCGGCGTAGTAATCGACGAACTGGCGACGGGTAAGCATGCCTGGTGCATTGCTCGGCTGGCGGCGTATCAGTTGCACGGGTGCTGGGTCGTCGGCCTCGATCCAGTAGGCCAGGCTGTTGCCCAGGTCCATCAGCGGGTCACCCAGGGTGGCCATTTCCCAGTCCAGTACCCCGATGATGCGCATGGGGTTGTCGGCGTCGAGGATCACGTTGTCGAAGCGGTAATCGTTGTGCACGATGCCGGGCTTCGGGTGGTCAGCGGGCATCTTGTCGTGCAACCAGGCGATCACCTGTTCCCAGCGCGGGGCATCCGGGGTCAGGGCTTTTTCGTAGCGGCTGGTCCAGCCCTCGACCTGGCGTTGCACATAGCCTTCCGGCTTGCCCAGGTCGGCCAGGCCGCAGGCGTTGTAGTCCACCTGGTGCAGCTCGACCAGGCGGTCGATGAAGCTTTTGCACAGGGCCTCGGTGCGGCTGGCGTCCAGGTTCAGTTCGGCAGGGATATCCGAGCGCAGAATGATGCCCTTGACCCGCTCCATCACGTAGAACTCACCGCCGATCAGACTGCTGTCGGTGCAGTGCACATAGGCCTTGGGGCAGTAGGGGAAGCCGTTGTTCAGCTGGTTCAGGATACGGAACTCGCGGCCCATGTCGTGGGCCGACTTGGCTTTCTGCCCGAACGGTGGGCGGCGCAGTACGAAGTCACGGCCCGGGTAGCTGACCAGGTAGGTGAGGTTGGAGGCGCCACCCGGGAACTGGCTGATGCTGGGTAGGCCATCCAGGCCGGGGATATTGGCCTTGAGGTAAGGGGCGATGACGGCCGCGTCGAGTTCTTCGCCGGGGCGTACCTGGGTGGACTGGTCGGTGAGCGTCATGCGTTTTCCTTATTCTCGATCGCAAGGACTATTGGCTAATCTAATGGCCTGCCCAGGCTGGAACAAGCGTGCCAGGTGCCATATAGGTGCGGGTGTTGCCGGTGGATCACTGCACCGAATGCCGGGCAAAAAAAAACCGAAGCCGCGAGGGCTTCGGTTTTCGATCATTCGGTATCCCCAGCCCTCAGGACGGGAACAGCTCGCTGAGTTTCATCGACAGCATCATGTCGCCTTCAACGCGCAGCTTGCCGCCCATGAAGGCCTGCATGCCGTCGGTTTCGCCGCTGACGATCCCCTTCAGGGTTTCGCTGTCCATTACCAGGGTGCAGTTGGCATCCGGGTTTTCGCCTTCCTGCAGGTCGCAGGTGCCGTCTTTGACGATCAGCGCGTACTGCTTGCCTTCGTCGGTGATGTTGAAGCCGAACACCAGGTCCAGGCCGGCGGCAGCGGATGGGTTGAACTTCTCTTGCATCTTTTTGACGGCATCAGCTACGGAGGTCATGGCGCATTCCTTATAGAGTGATTTACACGTCCCCGCAGGGACACAACAAAGCCGGGCTTATCGGTAGGTGACAAACTCCGGTGCCCTCAACAGCTGCACATGGGCTTGGCTGTTGAAGGAAGCCAGTGCCACGTCGCGGCCGCGGAACTTCAGCTGGCTGAGCGACGTGTTGATGATCTGCCAGTTCAGCGCGAACGCCTGGCTGGGGGTGATACGGGTAACCAGGTGGAGCAGGGCGGCAATGGTACCGCCCGAGGTGAAAATGGCGATATTGTCGCCGCTGCCGGCATTATCCAGTACGCGTTGCAGCCCACCCTGTACGCGGGCAGTAAAAGCTTGCCAGGTTTCCAGGCCGTCGTCGGCATGCTCCCCGTCGTGCCAGCGCTGCACCATCAAGGCGAACAGGCGCTGGAACTCACTGCGGTGCTGCGCAGCATTGCGCAGGATGTGCAGGGCGTTTGGCTCTTGCGGCAGCAGCCCGGGCAACAGGGCACGGATGACGCCGTCGGCATCGAACTCATTGAACGCCGCGTCGGTCTCAACCGTCGGCACCGGGCAGCCGTTGGCCTGCAAGGCCTCCAGGGCAAGGCGAGCGGTATCCTGCTGACGGCGCAGGTCGCCTGCCACGCAACGGTCCAGCCGTACACCCAGCTGGGCAAGGTGCTCACCCAGGGCCTGGCTCTGACGCACGCCCACGGGGGAGAGAACGTCGTAGTCATCGGCACCGAAGGAGGCTTGGCCATGTCGGATCAGGTAGAGGTTGCCCACGAAAGGTTCCGGCCTGTTGGAGGTTGCTGCGAGGTTAGGATGCGGCTCACGGGCTGTCAACGAAAAAACATACAAGCGTTTGAAAAGGTTGTTTGAAAGATGTTGCCAGCGTTTGCACCTGCTGGCAGCACCTCGGGTGCAACGGTATGCTTGCAACAGTTACGCGCCGCCGTGGCGCAGGTATTTAAGGAGTCAACGTGGAGTTTCTTGCCGAATACGCAAGCTTTCTCGCCAAAACCGCCACCCTGGTCATCGCCATCCTGGTGGTGCTATCAGCCATCGCCGGGCTGCGCGGCAAGGGGCGGCGCAAACCGGGTGGGCAGTTACAGGTCACCCGCCTGAACGAGTTCTACAAGGACCTGCGCGAGCGCCTGGAGTCTGGCCTGCTGGACAAGGCCCAGCTCAAGGCCTTGCGCAAGCAGCAGGCCAAGGCGGAAAAACAGCAGAAGAAGGGCAAGGCCGAGGAAAAGGGCCGGGTCTTCGTGCTGGATTTCGATGGCGACATCAAGGCCTCGGCCACTGAAAGCCTGCGTAACGAAATCACCGCGCTACTGACCCTCGCCACCCCGCGTGACGAAGTAGTGCTGCGCCTGGAGAGTGGCGGTGGCCTGGTGCACAGCTACGGCCTGGCAGCGTCGCAGCTGGCGCGCATTCGTCAGGCAGGCATCCCGCTGACCGTGTGCATCGACAAGGTGGCCGCCAGCGGTGGTTACATGATGGCCTGCATCGGCGAGAAGATTGTCAGTGCGCCGTTCGCCGTGCTGGGTTCGATCGGCGTGGTGGCGCAGTTGCCTAACGTCAACCGCCTGTTGAAGAAGCATGACATCGACTTCGAAGTGCTGACTGCTGGCGAGTACAAACGTACCCTCACCGTGTTTGGCGAAAACACCGAGAAGGGCCGGGAGAAGTTCCAGGAAGACCTGGACATCACCCACCAGCTGTTCAAGGACTTCGTTGCACGCTACCGCCCACAGTTGCATATTGACGAAGTGGCCACCGGCGAAGTCTGGCTCGGGGTTGCGGCACTCAACCGAAAGCTGGTGGACGAACTGCAGACCAGCGACGAATACCTCAGCGAGCGTGCGCGCAATGCCAACCTGTTCCACCTCCACTATGCCGAACGCAAGAGCCTGCAGGAACGCATCGGCATGGCGGCGAGCGGCACGGTGGAGAACACGGTGGTAGGTTTGTGGAGTAAACTCGGGCGTCTGCGCTAACACCTTGAACCCGTTGAAATTTTTTTTCGTTCAGGGGGTTGCAAGGTTAAAGGAATGAAGACATAATGGCGCCCATCGAAACGCAGCAAACTTTGAAAAAGGTTCAGCGTTTCAAGGAGATAGCAAAGCGCAAGCAGCTAGATCCGACCTTTGAGGCCGAGTAGCAAAGTGGTTATGCTCCGGATTGCAAATCCGTCTACGCCGGTTCGATTCCGACCTCGGCCTCCACCATTCGAAAGCCCCGCAGATTAACGTCTGCGGGGTTTTTCTTTATGGGTCAAAAAAAGCCAAGAGTTCCGAAACTTCAGCCTTTGGAGGGCTTGGCGATGGCGCCGACGCGACGATAAACGCGCTCGGTGATCCCCTCTTTTGAGTGACCTAGCAGCACGCTTGCATCGCTCAGGTCGTTGATCTCGGATGCGGCCTTCGGTCTGATGTCGCGGAACTGGAACTGGGCGATACGGTTGGCCAGATCCGGCTTATTCTCGACCTCGGCCTTCACCCTGGCGTCCTCTCGGGCTGCGTGAGTACCACCAAGCCCAGGACTGTGGCGCACCGCTAAGGAGGTCGAGCGCCTGCGCCGACTGGCCGAGTCGTTGTTTCAGGTGTTATCCGACTACCAGTATCGGGTGATAGCTAAAGCCCGCGGCAAGGATTTGCCGCCTCTTCATTGAAGCGGGCTTATAAGCTCGGCACCTTGGTTGCGTACATTCCCTACGGCGGGGCTCACCCGGTACCATTCAAAGGCGTCGGCCGGTTCGCCCAAGTTGAGCACCAGTTGCTCTGCATGCTCGCTCGGCATTCCTGCCGCGATCCACTCGTATGCCAGCTCAGGTGACAGCACAACAGGCCTACGATCGTGCACGTCGACCATGCCGCCCTGGGCATCGGCGGTGATGATGACAAACCCGTCGTGCTCGCTGCCGACAAACTGGCCGATGCTGGCACATAGGGCGGGGCGCCCGTCCCGACGGCGAATGTAGTACGGCTGCTTCTTCGGTCCACCCTCATCAACCCATTCGTACCAGCCGTCGATGGGTGTGATTGCCCGGTTCGGCCAGATCGCTCGGAAGAATGGGCCGTGCGCCACCTTTTCGACCCTGGCATTGATCGGCGCAGCACGGTCGGTCGCCCAATGCGACCGCCATCCCCACTTCACCAGGTCAGCGCGCGGGCCTGCGTCATCTACCCTCAGCACTGCCACCGGCGTGGTCGGCGCGACGTTGTACCGGCCAAGAGGCTCGTCGCCGACGTTGTTCTTCCAGGCCTCTGGCAGGCTCAGGGTTTCAACGAAGTCGTGTATGCCTCGGTACTGACTCAACCTTCCACACATACGCCGCCCTCCTGCATGAGCAAACAAGCATAGTCCGCCGAGCGGTACTGGCGAGGTTGCTTTTCCTGATGCTGAAATACTGTATTTATATGCAGTATATGGTGCAGTATGTACTTCCTCCTCGTTCGCCGCCGCGTGAATGGCGTGGCCATCCCGTACGATCAGCTCAGGATGATCCAGCCCCTGAAGGCCGACATCCACATTGGTGACCATCACAGCGAACCACTGGGCCGGGTATCGACCCAGGCCTGGGTGTTTAACCCTGCGCCGGGGCCCGACATCATTCCTCGATTGCATGACGCAAAGGTCAATGGCATGGCCCAGCTCGGAATCAACATCAACGGTGTCGAGGAAGTCGAAGGCGTGCTGTATGCGCAGTCGTGGTGGTGCAGAGCAGAGTGATGGCCGGGATACGCAAGCATGGATGAACTGAACGACCGATTCGCCTTGGTTACAGATCCCGATGGGCGCGCTGCCGTGCTCGAGGAGGCTTGGCACTGAGCTCAAGCATGTCGGTTTTGCTGGGCGAAAGTCGGTGAAGCTGGCCGAACCGTATTAAACAGTTGCGATTCGCAGGCCGCTAGCGGCGCGGCCTGAGGGTCGATTCTCACGCTACTGCTGCAGTACTGGAAGTGACGCTAGCCACAGACCAGGCTCATGCAGCTTGTCAGCGGCGGCGGATGGTTAGGCATGCGGGATTTTCGAAAGAATCTGCCGAGTTTTGCGTTGAATATGCTGGCAATTTTCAGTATCTGGCTCTTATTTGCACGGAGTCTGTCAATAGCCTGTATAGTGACTGCGTAGCCGTGTTTTGCGGCTGCTCACTATGAGGTTGCTTTTATGCTCCAGGCCATATCCCCCGAGACGCAGCGTGCCCATGAGCGCTTGAATGAACAGACTCAATTGTTCGTCAAGCTGGGAGGCCAAATTGAAAGCGTTCCTGCAGGAGTCAGCGGCGTGCTAGCTAGCAAGCCGAAGTCGGTTTGGACCAACCCTCAAACGGCCAAGTCCATCCACAAGCGATAGCGCGTCAAAGCGCACTGCTTGGTTGCTTCATTGCGAACGCGAGGGCACAAGTATGTTTGATGCGCCAAGTGATTTAGATATTTCTGAGTGGATTGGCGTCAGCGAGACGGAAATAGCTATTTACCGGGGTAATATGTTTCGATTGAAGGATGATTCGTGGCTCATCCGTTTTTCGTTCGCAATGCTCCGAGCGCTACGCCAGAGGCTTACTGACGGTTTACCCTCCTTGTCACAGTGGAAATCCAGGCGACAGACGTATGAGTGAGTTTGATTGAGCGTACGATCCTGACGCGAGCTCAACACAAGCCTTGTCCCGGTGGTCCGTTTTATATCTTCTGGAGGAGTTGGAGGCGCATACTCAAGTGGCTCAGGGCTTCTGAGCATTGAGAGGTGTGTATGTCCAGAGATAGGTATGGCGTAGAGAGTGACAGACAGGTCAGTCAGCCAGCCGGTAATGAGGGGCAGCTACAGGGATCAGTCAATCAGAACGAAAGCGTTTGCCAAGAGGGCCGTGACGACAATTTCGACAGCCCTCCCTTTCGAAGAGGGCAGAAACAGGTGCCGCCGGACCCATCGAGGGCATCCCATGCGGAGCGTTATAGTTATCACAAGCGCCCATTGGAATAACGTTCAGCTGTAGATGGATATAGATCTAAAAGCCTGGTCGTGCGCCAGGCTTTTTGCATGTGGATTCCGCGCCAGATGGCCAAGCGGCGGGCCTGCTGGACCTCACGCTCTGACCTCGTAGCCTACAGTCCGTTTGCCACAGATGCACGCCCGGCATTTTTCAGCGCGGCGCCGTAAAGGAGGAAGGGAAATTAGCCAGAAAAATGGTTCCAAAACCGAAAGTTAGACACCTCTACAATGCTGGTTACAAGCTGGCAAATCCCGATTTTTATTGGAACTGATTTTAGCGTCCAGGGCGCATAAGGCGGAGATTCTTGGGTCGTATTGCAAATCCGTCTAGGCCGGTTCGATTTCGACCTCGGCCTCGACGATAAATGACCCAAGAAACCCGATAAGCGTAAAGTGAACCAAGTACATGGAGTATGAGATTCTTCCAAGGAAGGCGCAGGTCTTGGTCGTGAGTGCGCGCTGGGCTGAAGGCAGTCCAGGAGGTGCAATAATGCACAGAAAGGTCAAATACTGAGAAGTATTCCTCTTATGGGTATCCGGGTAATTCGGTAGTGGCTGCGAAGTTTGAGCTAAATGAAGTGTAGGTGAGGCAGGGTATTAATGTGGAGGCCAACGCTGGTATTGCTAGCCTGGGGTGCCTCTTGATTGCGGCTTTTAAGTACCGTGCTGAACTTTTGTTGTGAACGAAGTGGCAGAAAACTACAGGTAGCGCCGCTAATCCGCGCAGCCCATCAGAACCCAGCCCGCTCTGGAAGGATCTGGCGGTAGATGCTTGGCCAAGCTTCGAATCGACATGCCCATCTCCTCGTGTGTACAAGCTCGATGCTGCACCTTGAGCACTTATTTTGAACCGCACCACCCATACGTGGGTCATCAGAAGGGAGGGCGGTAATAACGCCCCGGTTCCCTCACCACGTATTGAAATGTTCGCAAGCTAAGGTTGAGCTCAAGCCCATTCCACCAGCGAGGTCGTCAGGAAATGGATTATTCCAGCATGGTTGAAGCGTTGGACAAGATGTTGGAGAAAGCGGCTGCAACGCAGGTATCCGCCAATGAAAGTCAGCGATGCATCCGTAACCATTCATCCGCGACGTCGCCCATAGTGGACGGCGTGCCGCTCTTGATCCACGCCATGAAGGCTCCGTCGAACTTGGATGCCTGGCCACACTCGCCGAGTAGAAACTGACGCACCTTCTGCGTGTTGCGGTAGTGCTTGTCCAAGGGCGTGGTGCGGGTAATCGGCCCAGCGTGCCAGTCGAAGCCCATGGTCTGTCCCTTGACTATGAAATGAAAAGGGCAAAAGCCCGTGAATGATCATCCATGGGCTTTTGGTCGTTCGAAACGATCGGCCTTCAGGCTATCAACCTTCGAACTGGATAACCATGCGGCCTTTGATCTTGCCTTCCAGCATCTCGTCGAAGATCTGGTTGATGTCCTCGATCGGCCGCAGGGTTACCTTGGGCACTACTTTGCCTTCAGCGGCGAACTGGAAGGCCTCTTGCAGGTCTTGCCGTGTGCCCACCAACGAGCCAACCACTTCGATCCCGTCCAGCACCAGGCGGGGGATATTCAGGTCCATGGACTCTGACGGAAGCCCGACGGCAACCAGGCGGCCGCCTGCGCGTAGCGCGTCCACGGCCGAGTTGAAGGCGGCTTTGGCAACGGCGGTAACCACAGCTGCATGGGCGCCCCCGGTCTTGGCCTGGATGATCTTCGCGGCGTCTTCGGTGCGCGAGTTGATAACCAGGTCGGCGCCCATTTCGCTGGCGAAGCGCAGTTGCTCTTCGTTGACGTCAATGGCGATCACTTTGGCGTTGAACACGTTCTTGGCGTATTGCAGCGCCAGGTTGCCCAGGCCGCCGAGGCCGTAGATGGCGATCCATTGGCCGGGGCGGATGTTGGAGATTTTTACCGCCTTGTAGGTGGTCACGCCGGCGCAGGTAACGCTGCTGGCGGCGGCGGAGTCGAGGCCGTCAGGTACTTTGACCGAATAGTCGGCTTTGACGATGCAGGCTTCTGCCATGCCGCCGTCCACGGTGTACCCGGAGTTTTTCACTTCGCGGCACAGGGTTTCGTTGCCGCTGGTGCAATAGTCGCAATGCCCGCACCCCTGATAAAACCATGCCACGCTGGCGCGGTCGCCCGGCTTGAGCGAGGTAACGCCCGGCCCGACTTCCTGGACCACGCCGATGCCTTCGTGGCCCAGCACGACGCCGGTCTTGTCACCGAAGTCGCCATTTTTCACGTGCAAGTCGGTGTGGCACACACCGCAGCATTGCATCTTCAGCAGCGCTTCACCGTGTTCGAGGGGGCGCAGGGTTTTCTCAACCACATCCACGCGACGGCCTGGCGCAACAACAGCAGCTTTCATAAGAGCCTCCGTGTCTATCCGAGTGAGCTTGGGTTATCGCTGGGTTAGCATAGCCCTTGCGTGGCCGAGCAAAACTGCTCCAGGTCATGGGGTGGGTTAGCGCCACAAAAAGAAAAGCCCGCGGCAATGATGCGGCGGGCTGCAAGAACGTACGGAGCAGGGTCAGTGTGCCCATCCGTTTGTCAGTATTTCGTGAAGCGCAGGTCATGAGGCTGTCATGTGCGCAACACCATAAAAAAGCCCGCCATGAGCGGCGGGCAAAAGACGTTTGAAGGGAGAGCCTGCAGGTTGCGCCCGGCTGGTTAACCCAGGATTAAGTGGCAACGCATTGACCTCGGAAGCTGATCAGCCTATACAGGCCTGCCATCACGCCAGGAGCCAGCATGCACGACGAAGACGACCTGCACGAACCCGAGCACGATCACCTGCTCGACCATGAGTTTCTCTACGACGACGTGGAGCACGAGGCAGATGCCCAAGGCGCCGAGGATGAAGTGGAAGAAGACGAGGAAACGCTGGATGACCTCGATGATGAGGAGCGGGATCACCCAGCCTGGTTCGACGATTGCGAAGACGACTGACCTAGCGGCCGTCCACCGAGAAGCGCCCTGGGCCGCTTACGGCCAGCAATAGCAGGCCGCCCATGATGGCGAGGTTTTTCAGGAACTGGGTCATGTTGGCGCTGCGCTCAGGGTCGACCATGTTCCAGAACGGGTGACCCAGCAGCGCCGTGCCCAGCACGAACAGTGCGAACAGGAACGCCAACGGCCGGGTATAGAAGCCCAGGATCAGCAGGATGCCGACCACGAACTCCATGAGCACGGCAATCGCTGCCGCCAGCATGGGGGCAGGGGCACCCAGCGAGGTCATGTAGCCGACCGTGCCGTCAAAGCCGGTAAGCTTGGCCCAGCCAGACAAGACGAACAGGATCATCAGCAGCACGCGGGCTATCAGGATAATGATGTCGCGTTGGCCATCGAACAGGGAGTAGCGCATGGCGGCGTTCCAGTGGACGAGTACAAGCTCCACTCTAGCAGCTGCGCGAGATATTGCCGGCAGGCAGCAAAAAGGCGCCGCAAGGGCGCCTTTTCAACGAAGTTTGGTGCGAGTGGCGGGACTCGAACCCGCAAGGCTCACGCCGACAGATTTTAAGTCTGCTGTGTATACCAATTCCACCACACTCGCACGCTTGAAGGGGTCGTAACGACCGGCTCGCTTCTAAGCAGAAGGGCTTCGCAATCAAGCGCGCTTTATAACCCATCGTTATAGTTGAGTCAACTGCAGCACCTATGATCAACAGAGTGAAGGGTCGAGCGAACGGGTAATTGACACCTTGCTGTCATTACGCCACTGTTGCCCTTTTATTGGATCCAAGAGTATGCGGCGATGACTCAGTCCGACGCTTGCGAGCGTGTCGTGCGCCCACGGCTGATCTGGCGGCTGCGCATCAGCCCGATACTGGTCGAGCCTGAACGGTGACGGCTGTCTGTCGCCGGGCGTGTTCGGCTAAGCTCATTTTGTTCCTCCCGCTGTGCCAGTGGAGTTTGCATGGTTTCAGCTGACTGCCCCGACCACCCCGTCATGCCTGCCCACCGCTACGAGCAGCTGGTTCAGTCGGTGGTGGACTACGCCATCTACATGCTTGACCCTGCCGGCCATGTGGTGTCGTGGAATGCCGGTGCGCAACGGATCAAGGGTTACCGCGCCGATGAAGTGATCGGCAAGCATTTCTCGCTGTTCTTCACGCAGCAGGACTGTGCCGACGGCCGCCCGGAGCGCTTGTTGCGCCAAGCGCTGGAGCAGGGTGTAGCGCAGGATGAAGGGTGGCGGGTGCGCAAGGATGGTACACAGTTCTGGGCCTTGGCGGCGCTGGACGTGATCCGCGACGACCAGGGCCAGATCATCGGCCTGGCCAAAGTTACCCGGGACATCACCGACCGCCGCGAGTCGGCGATGCAACTGGACGCGGTGCGCGCCCAGCTGTTCCAGGCGCAGAAACTGGAGGCCCTCGGCCAACTGACTGGCGGGCTGGCGCATGATTTCAACAACATGCTGACCATCATCATCAGTTCGGCGCGCCTGGCGATAGCCACCCAGGACCCGGCGCGTGCCCAGCGCATGCTGCAACATATTCTGGATGCCGGGCAGCGAGGCACTGAACTGACCCAGCAACTGCTCAGCTTTGCCCGCCACCGCAAACTCGATGTGGCGTGTGTAGCGCCGGCAGACCTTGTAGCTGCCACGCGTGGGCTCCTGGAACATGCCCTGCCCAGTTCGATTGACCTGCAGGTGCAGTTGCAGGCGGACTTGCCGCTGATCGAAGTCGATGCCGGGCAATTGCAGATGGTGCTGCTGAACCTGTTGTTCAACGCCCGCGATGCCATCGCAGGGGAGGGCCGGATAGGCTTGACGGCCGAAGTAGTCGAACTGGCGGGCGAAGTGGAAGGATTGCAGGGCCGTTTCGTGCGTTTTGTGGTGGAAGACAGCGGCGAAGGCATTGCGCCTGAGGTATTGCCACGCATCTTCGAGCCGTTCTTCACGACCAAGCCTTTCGGCAAGGGCACTGGCTTGGGCCTTAGCCAGGTTTATGGCTTTGCCAGGCAGAGCGGCGGCGCCATTTTTGTCGACAGTGAGCCCGGCCACGGAACTTCCATGCAACTTTACTTGCCAACGTATCAGGACAAGACCCACAGCAATCTCGACAGGTGAGTATCATGGCGCAGGCACTCAGGCGGCTGGTGACGGGTATCGAAGGGCTCGATGCCTTGCTCAAGGGTGGCTTGGTAGCCGGTGCCTCGTACATCATTCAGGGCCCGCCGGGCGCGGGCAAGACCATTCTCGCCAACCAGCTGGCCTGCGGCCATGTACGCGGCGGTGGCCGGGTGCTGGTGGCCACCTTGCTGAGCGAGTCGCATGACCGGCTGTTCCAGTACTTGGGCACGCTGGACTTCTTCGACCCTGCGCTAGTGGGCGACCAGATCCAGTTTGTCAGTGCCTTCGATACCCTTGAGCAGGAAGGGCTTGATGCCGTTGTGCGGCTGCTGCGCCAAGAAATCGCCCGGCAGCAGGCCAGCTTGCTGATCGTCGACGGTGTACTTAATGCCCGGGTGCGCGCGGAAACTGCGCTGGACACCAAGAAGTTCGTCTCCGAGCTGCAGGGTCATGCGGCCTTCGCCGGCTGCACGGTGCTGCTGCTCACCAGCGCAAGGCTGGACGAGGGCAGCCCGGAGCACACCATGGTCGATGGCGTGATCGAGTTGGGTGAGCAACTGGTGGGCAGCCGCGCCGTGCGCCATATCCAGCTGCGCAAGACGCGCGGCAGTGGGGCGTTGTCGGGGCGCCACGAGTGCCTTATCGATGAAAGCGGCATGCATGTCTACCCGCGCCTTGAGGCGTTGTTCAGCCACCCCAGCCAGCTGGGCAGCGCCATTCCTGCGCGCATCAGCAGCGGTGTGCCAAGCCTGGATGAAATGCTCGACGGCGGCCTGTCCACGGGGTCGGTCAGCTTGCTGATCGGGCCTTCGGGTATTGGCAAGACATCCTTGGGGCTGGCCTTTCTGGGTGCCAGCACTGCGCAAGCGCCGGGGCTGCATTTCGGCTTCTACGAAACACCCGAACGCCTGCGTAGCAAGGCTGCATCACTGGGTTACGACTTGGCAGCGATGGAGCGCGCCGGCAGCCTGCAGCTGTGCTGGCAACCGACCACCGAAGGTTTGTTGGACCAGGTCGGGGCGCGCCTGCTCGAACGTGTCGAGGCGCAGGGCTGCAAGCGCGTGCTGGTTGATAGCCTCGGGGCGTTCAGCCGACTGGCTGTTGACCCGGCGCGTCTCAATGCATTTTTCCGCGCCTTGACCGGTGAACTGCGCGCGCGTGATGTGAGTGTGATGCTGACCTGGGAAATGCGCGATATCTTCGGCTCGGAAATCAGCGCCCCGGCCCCGGACCTGTCGAGCATCGTCGACAACCTGATGCTGATGCGCTTCGTCGAGCTGGATTCGCAGCTGCGGCGCATGCTGTCGATCCTCAAGGTGCGTGACAGTCACCATGACCCTGCTTTGCACGAACTGCTTATGGGGCCGCAAGGCATTACCCTGCGCAAGGCGTTCGAAGGCGCCTGTGGCGTGCTCTCGGGAACGCCGGTGCCGCAAGGGGGCGGGTGACGGAGCAGGCCCATGAACACCATCCTGATCGTCGATGACGAGTACCTGATTGCCGATATCCTCGGTTTTGCCCTGGAGGACGAAGGCTACCTGGTGGAAAAGGCGAGCAATGGCTGCAAGGCGCTGGAAGCGCTCAAGGAGAAGCGTGTTCAGCTGGTCATCACCGATTACATGATGCCGCTGCTAAACGGTGAAGAGCTGGTGCGCTCGATGCGTGAAGACCCGGCCTTGAGCGAGTTGCCGGTCATCCTCATGAGCGGCGCACAGGCCAACCAGGGATGCCCGGAACTGTTCGCCGCCGTGTTCGACAAACCGTTCGACATGGACTGTATGGTCGCCAAGGTGCACGAACTGCTCGGCACCTGAGGCGTGGGGCGATCAAGCGCGTCCGTGCGGCTTGAGGCAGGTCGCTCAGTGCGAGTCTTCGTGCTTTTCCGGGGCCGGGCTGCCGGCCTGGATGCGCTTGAAGATTTCTTCGCGATGAACCTGAACATCTTTCGGTGCATCGATCCCGATCCTCACCTGCATCCCTTTGACGCCCAGAATGGTGACTTTGATGTCATCGTTGATGACGATGCTTTCGCCAACCTTGCGGGTGAGTATCAGCATGTAGATCTCCTTGGTGATGTAAAAGACCGCCGGGCTAATTGCCTTGGCGGCGGGAGCGGGTCCCTCTTCCTTCTCATTAAAGACGCTTTCGGCGGATAGTAATTCCCCGACAGACAAATTCTGTTGCGAGTCTTCAGTTGCAGGTGCCGAAGCAAACCGTCAGCGATTTGTCGGTCAAGGTGCTCGGTGGCAAGAATAGGGCGCCTGGCGGCCAATGGGAAATTTCTTCGCATCATGAGGGGAATAGACAGGCTTAATGGTCATCCTGTTCCTCAAGTGCCTGCAGAAATATCAGCAATGCCACTTCTTCGGGGTCCAGCCCTTTGCGCACTCGGCTTTTCGGCAAGTTGGCCAGGCGCCCCAGGGCATAGTGCTCAAGTACCGCAGGGTGGATATAACAACGCCTGCACACTGCGGGCGTATTGCCAAGGCGTTTGGCGACCTGGCGGACTACTGCGGCGACTTGGCGTTTGGCCTCGGCGTCCGGCTCCCAGGCCAAGGGCTTCAGCAGGTCCAGGGCCAGGCTGCTGCCGGCCCAGGTGCGGTAGTCCTTGGCGGTGAAGTCGGCGCCGGTCAGCTGCTGCAGAAACTGGTTGACCTCGCTGGAGCCGACGCTGTGGCGCTGGCCGTCCTCATCCAGGTATTGAAACAGTGCCTGTCCGGGCAGCTCCATGCAGCGTTTGAGCAGGCTGGCAAGCCGCCGGTCGTTGAGGGTGACGTTGTGCTCCACGCCGCGCTTGCCGCGGAACTGGAAGCGGATGGTGCTGCCTTTGATCTGCACATGACGGTTGCGCAGGGTGGTCAGACCATACGACTGGTTGTCGCGCAGGTAGCGTTGATTACCAATGCGGATCAGGGTGTGGTCGAGCAAGCTCACTACCAGCGCCATCACTTTTTCCCGGTCCAGGCCTGGCCGTGCCAGGTGGCTCTCCAGTTGTGCGCGCAGTTCAGGCAGGGCCTGGGCAAAGGCCAGCATACGCCCATACTTGTGCTGGTCGCGCAGCTCGCGCCACTGCGTGTGGTAGCGATACTGCTTGCGGCCACGCGCGTCGCGGCCGGTTGCTTGCAGGTGGCCCTGTGGGTCGGTGCATATCCACACATCCGTGTAGGCCGGCGGAATCACTAGCGAAGCGATACGGGCGAGGGTTTCGCTGTCGCGCACCCGTTGGCCATCGGTATCCAGGTAGATGAAACGGTCGCGCCAGCGTCGCCGGGTCAGGCCCGGCTGGCTGTCGTCAACGTAGTGCAGGGTGCGTGGCAGGGGGCAGTCGAGCATGGGCGGCAGGCCTCGATCAAGTCACTGATCAATGGACAACGCCCGTGTAAAGGATGCTCAGCCCAACAGGGCCACCGACTTGATCTGGGCAAACAGCGCCTGGCCCGGGTGCAGGCCGAGCTGGTCTGCCGAGAAGCGGGTGATGCGGGCGAGCAAGGCATTGCCGCCGGCATCCAGGCTCACCAGCACATGGGCCGGGTTATCGGCCGGGCGGCTTTCGCGCACACGCACCGGCAGGCGGTTGAGAATGCTCGATGTGCTGTCAGCCGTCAGCGCCAGGCTGACGTCCCGGGCCTGCACCTTGACCCGCAGGGTGCTGCCCATCACATGTGCCGTGTGGGCGATGCGCAACAGCGGCCCGCCGCTGCCGGGCAGACGCAGGTCGAGCAGGTCGTAGTGCGGGTCATGCCCCACCACCATGCCTTCGAAGACGACGCCGGCATCCTCGCCCTGGGCCAATGACAGATCCAGGCGTGCCAGGGTTTCGCCGATCGGGCCGCTGGCCACCGCCTTGCCTTGCTCCAGCAGTACCAGGTGGTCGGCCAGGCGTGCCACTTCATCCTGGGCGTGGCTGACATACACCAGTGGAATGTCCAGTTCGTCGTGCAGGCGCTCCAAGTAGGGCAGGATCTCGCGCTTGCGGGGCCCGTCCAGGGCCGCCAGGGGCTCGTCCATCAACAGCAGGCGCGGGCTGCTGAGCAGGGCGCGGGCAATGCCCACCCGCTGCGCTTCGCCGCCAGACAAGGTGGCAGGACGGCGTTCCAGCAAGTGGCCGATGCCCAGCAACTGGCACGCCTGCTCCAGGCTGACCTTGCGCTCGGCAGCCGCCACCCGGCGCCAGCCGAACTCCAGGTTGCCGCGCACCGATAGGTGCGGGAACAGGCTGGCCTCCTGGAACACATAGCCAACCGGGCGCAGGTGCGGTGCCTGGAAGTAGCCGCGGGCACTGTCTTCCCAGACTTCGCCGTTAACCTCGATGTAGGCGCTGGCGGCCCGTTCCAGCCCGGCCAGGCAGCGCAGGCAGCTGGTCTTGCCAGAGCCCGAGTGGCCGAACAGCGCGCTGATGCCGCGCCCGGGAAGGGGCAGGTCGACGTCCAGGGTAAAGTCGTCGCGCGCCAGGATCAGGCGCGCCACAATCGATGCGGTCATATCAGCTCCAGCCAGCTTTGCCACGGCGCCCGGCGTACAACAGGAGCAGCACCAGGAAAGAGAACACCAGCATGGCACCGGCCAGCCAGTGGGCTTGTGAATACTCCATGGCCTCGACGTGATCGAAGATCTGCACCGAAACCACGCGGGTCTTGTCGGGGATGTTGCCGCCAATCATCAGCACCACGCCAAACTCGCCGATGGTGTGGGCAAAGCCAAGAATGCTGGCGGTGACGAAGCCGGGACGGGCCAGTGGCAGCACCACATGCACGAAAGTGTCCCACGGGCTGGCGCGCAGGGTGGCAGCGACTTCCAGTGGGCGCTGGCCGATCGCACCAAAGGCATTTTGCAACGGCTGCACCACGAACGGCATGGAATACACCGTTGAACCGATCACCAGGCCCGTAAAGCTGAACACCACGCTGCCCAGGCCAAGCGCCTGGGTAGCCTGACCGAGCCAGCCGTGCGGGCCGAGGGCGATCAGCAGGTAAAAGCCGATCACCGTCGGTGGCAGCACCAGTGGCAGAGCAACCACCGCACCCACCGGCCCGCGCAGCCATGAGCGCGTGCGCGCCAGCCACCAGGCGATGGGGGTGCCGATAACCAGCAGGATCAGGGTGGTCAGGCTGGCCAGTTTAACAGTCAGCCAGATTGCCCCCAGGTCACTGGCATCCAGTGGCATCAGCGTTCATAGCCGTAGGACTTGATTACCGCTGCGGCTTTTGGGCCTTTCAGGTATTCGGCCAGCGCCTTGGCGGCGGCGTTGTCCTTGCCTTTGTTGAGGATTACGGCGTCCTGGCGGATCGGGTCGTGCAGGCTGGCTGGTACGATCCAGGCCGAGCCACTGGTCACCTTGCCGTCCTTGTAGATCTGCGACAGGGCGACGAAGCCCAGTTCGGCATTGCCGGTGGAGACGAACTGGAAGGCCTGGGTGATGTTCTGGCCTTCGACGATCTTGCCTTTGGTGGCTTCGGTGAGCTTCAGCTTGTCCAGCACCTGGGTGGCGGCCAGGCCGTAGGGTGCCGCTTTCGGGTTGGCGATCGACAGGTGTTGGTAGGTGTTTTTCTTCAGTACTTCACCCTTGGCATCTACGTAGCCTTCTTTGGCCGACCACAGGGCGAGGGTGCCGATGGCGTAGGTAAAGCGCGAACCGGGGACGATCTCCTTTTCGTCTTCAAGCTTCTTCGGGGTGGTGTCGTCAGCGGCGAGGAACACTTCGAACGGTGCGCCGTTCTTGATCTGGGCATAGAACTGCCCGGTGGCGCCGTAGGCCGCGACCAGCTTGTGACCGGTGTCTTTCTCGAAGTCCTTGGCAATGGCCTGGATAGGGGCTGTGAAGTTGGCTGCGACCGCGACCTGAACCTCATCGGCCCAGGCAGTGTTGAAGGCGAGCAGGCTGGCCAGGGCGGTGAAGGCCAGGAGGGACGGGCGGATACGCATGAAAACAGCTCCTTGGGGTTATCGTTATATCCTGAACTATATAGCGATAGGCCATTTGCGGGGAAGAGGGTCAGCCTGTTGAAGAAGAAGCCTAACGATAAACAACGGCCAGCGCCTTTTCGGCAATCGCCCGGGTCAAATCCCCGGCCGGCATGTGCCGCCCCAGCCGCAGCGCCTGCCCCGACCACAAGTTGCTGAAATCACTATTGCCCTGCGGCTCGGTAATCGCCCGCAATGGCATCAATGCCCCACCCGCCAGCGGGAAGCGCGGTGCAAGCGCGCTCATCGGCCCCAGCTCACGCATGATGCGGTTGTTGATGCCACGCGCCGGGCGCCCGGTAAACAGGTTGGTCAACGCGGTCTCGCTGGCGGGGGCACTGTCCAGGGCCTTGCGATGAGCCGGCGAAACCTTGGCCTCGGGGCAGAACAGGTAAGCGGTTCCGATCTGGACAGCCGAAGCGCCCAACGCCAGTGCCGCCACCAGGCCGCGGTGGTCACCGATACCGCCAGCGGCGATGACCGGCACACTGACCGCATCCACTACCTGCGGCACCAGGGCGAAGGTGCCGATCTGGCTGGTGATGTCATCGCTAAGGAACATGCCGCGGTGGCCACCGGCTTCGTACCCCATGGCAATGATCGCGTCACAACCGTGGCGTTCCAGCCAAACCGCTTCTTCCACCGTGGTGGCGCTGGACAGCACCTTGGCACCACTGGCCTTCACCCGTTGCAACAGTTCAGCCTGCGGCAGGCCGAAGTGAAAGCTGACCACTTCCGGGCGCAGTTGCTCGACCAGCTGGCAGCTTTGCTCATCGAACGGCGCACGGTTGGACACCGGCGTGGGTGCCGAAAAGTCGGCCCCCGTTTCACTGTAATAAGGTGCCAGGGCCTGCTTCCAGCGTACATCGCGCGCGCTGTCGGGCGCGGGTGGCTGGTGGCAGAAAAAGTTCAGGTTCAGCGGGCGGCCCGGGCAACCGGCGCGGAATGCGGCGATTTCCGCGCGTATCTGTTCGCCGGTAAGCATGGCGCAGGGCAGGGCGCCCAGCCCGCCTGCCAGGCCCACGGCGATGGCCATGGGCGAGCCTGTCGCGCCGGCCATGGGGGCCTGGAGAATGGGCAGCTCGATGCCCAGCAGGTCGAGGATTCGGCGGTCGGGCCAGTGGCTCATGCGGTTCTCCATGTGCGGGGCGGGCGGCGCTACAGGGGCTTGAAGCGGGTTTTACAAGGCCTTGCTGACCTGGATGTCGCTGATCTTCTCGGCGTCTTCGCCGTGGATCTTGCGCAGGGCTTCCAAGGCTTGCTCCTGAGAGGCATCTGGCATGAGTGCGAAGTCCCAGCGGCGCTGGCCGTCGAGCTTGTATTTGATGACGTACTTGATGGTCTGGGTCATGGGGGCCTTACCTGAGTTTCGACGACGAACGACGGATGATCTTGATCTTGTGGGTCAGGGTCGGCTTGCGGGTGACCGAGATCGGGCGGGTTGTGACAGTATCGATGGTGATGTTCCAGAAGCCCGTGCTGGGTACGGTGATTTTCGCCGGGAACTTCTCGAAATGGCCGCCGTGGTAAGTGTGACGGCCGCCATTCTTGAAGCTGCGGAAGTTGGCGTCGTTCATCAGGCGGATATTGCAGCGCTGGGAGCACTCGATGACGACGATGTCGTCCTCGTTCAGGTGCTCGCGCTGGTGTACGAATTTCATGTGATGCTCCGCAAGGTTTGGATCTGCAAAGGCAAAAGATACCACGATGTGCCGTTACACTGCCGCGCTGTTCACCCGGCGCAGATAATTCTGCCAAAGCAGGGAGCAAAACCGCCCGGCTGTGGTCGAACCGAACTCTTGAAGGCAGAGGTGTTGCAAATGAAGTGGATGGTGGCCGCGTTAGCGGTGACGCTCGGTGGCTGCGTGAGCGTTACGGAGCTGGAGCAATCACGCGAAACGCTGGATGTGATTTCTGGCAAGAGTCCGCGTGAATATGCCGACTGCGTCAAGCAGAAGCTGGCCGATACCCGCGACCCGCTGACTGAAGAGCAGCGCGGTGACGGCCTGCGGCTGATCGTGCCGCAAAAGCTCACGTCGGGTGCCGGGCCGGCAGCGCTTGTGGATATCGACAAGCGTGGCAGCGGTAGCAGTATCAAGCTGCACGAACGGCTGAACAACTTCCCCCTGCGCCTGGGCGATGTGCGCACCGCAGCCACCCAGTGCATCTCCGGACATTGATCTGAGGCAACGGACCTTCCGTTCTTTGCTTATATGTTTTAGGCCTAAACATATAACAAAAGAAAAGGAGTTTCGTGATGACACCGTTAAGACGCGTCGTGATCGGCAGCCTGCTGATCCTGGCCTGGCCGATGGCGCATGCCGCCGATGGCCAGAAAATCTTCACCCAGGGTGGGGCCAACCCCGCCGCCATGGCCTGCCTCGGCTGCCATGGCCCGGACGGCAAGGGTATTGCTGCTGCCGGCTTTCCTCGTTTGGCGGGGCTACCGGCCGGTTACCTCAGCAAGCAATTGCATGACTGGCGCAACGGCAGCCGCAAGCAGCCGGTGATGGAGCCGTTGGCCAAGGCCCTGAGCGACGATGAAATCAAGGCGGTCAGCCTGTACCTGGCCAGCCTGCCGGCAGACCCCGTTGGCGACCTGCGCCGCCAGCAGATTGCCGATGACCCTACCACTCGCATGGCCCTCTACGGCGACTGGAGCCGGCAGATTCCCGGCTGCGTGCAGTGTCACGGCCCCGGTGGTGGTGGGGTTGGCGAGCACTTCCCGCCCTTGGCCGGCCAGCCCGCCAGTTACCTGGTGGCGCAGCTCAATGCCTGGCGCGACGGTAGCCGCAGCAATGACCCCAACCAGCTGATGGTCGGCGTGGCCAAGGCCATGACCGATGACGAGATCAAGGCCGTTGCCGAGTTCTTCGCCCACCCCGTCAGCCAGGAGGTCAAGCCATGAAACCGATGATTCCAGCCTTGTTGCTGCTGGCCATGGGCAGCGCCCAAGCCGCGCCGATCGCCATGGAAGACCAGTCGCAGTTGAAGGTGCCCGATGTGCAGGTCGCGCCGCAGTTCATGCCGCCCGCCGAAAGCGAGTTGCCGGACAATGCCTTTGGCAAGATGGTGCGTGAAGGCCATGCCTTGTTCGTGGACACCCGTCGTTTGATGCCAGAGGCCGTGGGCAACGGCATGAACTGCAGCAACTGCCACCTTGATCAGGGGCGGTTAGCCCATTCGGCACCGTTGTGGGGCGCGTACCCGATGTACCCCGCGTACCGCAAGAAGAATGACAAGGTGAACACCTACGCCGAGCGTATTCAGGGGTGTTTCCAGTTCAGCATGAATGGCAAGCCGCCTGCTGCCGACAGCCCGCAGATGACGGCGCTGGCCGTGTACTCATACTGGCTTTCGACCAAGGCACCCATCGGCGTGGAGATTGCCGGGCGTGGTTACCCTGAGGTGCCGCAACCCAAGAGTGGCTACGACTTCAAGCGTGGCCAGCAGGTGTACCGCGAGCAATGCGCGATTTGCCACGGTGACAGCGGCGAAGGGCAGAAGGTGGCGGGCGAATACGTGATGCCACCGCTGTGGGGCAAGGATTCCTACAACTGGGGCGCCGGCATGCACCGTATCAATACGGCGGCGTCGTTCATCAAGTACAACATGCCGCTGGGCAAACCGGGCAGCCTCAGTGACCAGCAGGCCTGGGACGTGGCGGCGTGGATCAACCGTCATGAGCGGCCTCAGGACCCACGTCTGGTGGAGGGCTCCATCGAGAAGACGCGGGTGAAATTTCATGCCAATGATGGCGTGAATCTGTATGGGCAGAAGGTTGACGGGGTGCTGGTCGGGCAGGGCACGGGTAGTTGATGGGGGCCTGTGGCGGCCTCTTCGCGGCGGTTCGATGCCTCGATAAACCCGCGAAAAGGCCGGTACAGGCAACATTATTTTGCTTCATCCATCCGTCATGTATGACCGTAATATTTACGATCCGCCGGAACTATCTACACTGGGATATCTCTATGATGGCATCGGTCGATACCAGGGGGCATTGTAAGGTGACTGCCGCCTGATTAGACTGCGCCGAATTCCACAGGCCTAGCCTTTTGTAAGGACGTTTATGATCAAGAAATGCTTGTTCCCGGCAGCCGGCTACGGTACTCGCTTCCTGCCCGCTACCAAAGCCATGCCCAAGGAAATGCTGCCGGTGGTCAACAAGCCACTGATCCAGTATGGCGTTGAAGAAGCATTGGATGCTGGTCTGAATGAGATTTCCATCGTTACCGGTCGCGGCAAACGCGCGCTGGAAGATCACTTCGACATCAGCTACGAGCTGGAAAACCAGATCAAGGGCACCGACAAGGAAAAATACCTGGTCGGTATCCGTCGCCTGCTCGACGAGTGCTCGTTCTCCTACACCCGCCAGACCGAAATGAAAGGCCTGGGCCACGCCATCCTGACCGGTCGCCCGCTGATCGGCGACGAGCCGTTCGCCGTGGTGCTGGCGGATGACCTGTGCGTCAACCTCGAAGGTGAAGGCGTGCTGGCGCAAATGGTTGCGCTGTACAAGAAGTATCGCTGCTCGATTGTCGCCATCCAGGAAGTCGATCCGCAGGAAACCAACAAGTACGGCGTCATCGCCGGTGAAGAGATCAAGGACGGCATCTTCCGTGTCGACGCCATGGTCGAGAAGCCGAAGCCTGAAGATGCCCCATCGAACCTGGCGATCATCGGCCGTTACATCCTGACCCCGGACATCTTCGAGAAGATCGAACAGACCGAACCTGGCAAAGGCGGCGAGATCCAGATCACCGATGCCCTGATGAAGCAAGCGGCCGAAGGCAACGTGATCGCCTACAAGTTCAAGGGCAAGCGTTTCGACTGCGGTGGTGCCGAGGGCTACATCGAGGCGACCAACTTCTGCTTCGAGAACTTCTACAAGGCTGGCAAGGCTTACTGATAAGCCCTGCTGGTACAAGAGCCACCCTTCGGGGTGGCTTTTTTGTTTGCGGCGGCCAACGGCGTTATGCTGGGCGCCTGCCTAGGAGACTGAATACATGGCCTACGATTTTGATCTGTTTGTGATTGGCGCCGGTTCTGGCGGTGTGCGCGCGGCGCGCTTTGCCGCCGGCTTTGGCGCAAAGGTGGCTGTGGCCGAAAGCCGCTACCTGGGCGGTACCTGCGTCAACGTTGGCTGTGTACCGAAAAAGTTACTGGTGTACGGCGCCCATGTCGCTGACGAACTCGAGCAGGCCGCAGGGTTTGGCTGGACCTTGGAAGAGGGGCATTTCGACTGGGGCACCCTGATTGCCAACAAAAATCGCGAGATCGAGCGCCTCAACGGCATCTACCGCAACCTGTTGGTCAATAGCGGTGTGACCCTGCTGCAGGGCCATGCGCGGCTGACCGGCGCCAATGAAGTGGAAGTCGAAGGCCGGCGCTACACGGCCGAGCATATCCTGATCGCCACCGGTGGCTGGCCACAGGTACCGGACATCCCGGGTAAGGAGCTGGCTATCACCTCCAACGAAGCCTTCTACCTCAAGGACCTGCCACGACGGGTGTTGGTAGTGGGGGGCGGTTACATCGCCGTCGAGTTCGCCGGTATCTTCCAGGGCCTGGGGGCCGATACCACGCTGCTCTATCGAGGCGACCTGTTCCTGCGCGGCTTCGATGGCTCGGTGCGCACGCACTTGAAGGAAGAGCTGGAAAAGCGCGGCCTGAACTTGCAGTTCAACGCCGACATCCAGCGCATCGACAAGCTGGAAGATGGCAGCCTCAAGGCCACGTTGAAAGACGGCTGCGAGTTGGTCGCAGATTGTGTGTTCTACGCAACAGGCCGGCGCCCGATGCTGGACAACCTGGGCCTGGAGAACACTGGCGTAGAGCTTGATGCGCGCGGCTACATCCGCGTTGACGCGCAATACCAGACCACCGCGCCGTCGATCCTGGCGATTGGCGACGTGATCGGCCGTGTGCAACTGACGCCGGTGGCCCTGGCCGAAGGCATGGCCGTGGCGCGGCGCCTGTTCAAGCCTGAGCAATACCGCCCGGTGGACTACCAGAACATCCCCACCGCCGTGTTCAGCCAGCCACCGATTGGCACTGTTGGCCTGACCGAGGAGCAGGCGCTGGAGGCCGGGCATAAGGTGCAGGTCTTCGAAAGCCGCTTCCGCGCCATGAAGCTGACACTCACCGATATTCAGGAAAAGACCCTGATGAAGCTGGTGGTCGATGCCGACACCGACAAGGTGCTGGGCTGTCACATGGTGGGCCCTGACGCTGGCGAGATCATCCAGGGCCTGGGCATCGCCCTGAAGGCCGGCGCGACCAAGCAACAGTTCGACGAGACCATCGGCGTGCACCCGACGGCGGCTGAAGAGTTCGTGACCATGCGCACCGTTACCCGCTGATGCTAACGGCCTCATTGCTGGCTTGCCGGCAATGAGGCCCAAGCGCGGCCCGCAATCCTTTGCTCAGCCGATTCCCTTCTATTAATAGACCTCGGTTATAGCCAAAACCAATCGCAAGCATGAGCTTTGCCAATGAGCCTTCAGCGGGATGATTAGTTAGGATTCTATCCATCAACTGATTCCAACCCCATGAAGGAGCGTCTCTCATGCCAATCATCAACAGCCAGGTCAAACCGTTCAACGCCACTGCCTACCACAAAGGCGAGTTCGTTCAGGTCAGCGAAGCCGACCTGAAAGGCAAGTGGTCTGTCGTGTTCTTCTACCCGGCCGACTTCACCTTCGTATGCCCGACCGAGCTGGGTGACCTTGCTGACAACTACGCCGAGTTCCAGAAGCTGGGCGTGGAAATCTACGGTGTGTCCACCGACACCCACTTCACCCACAAAGCCTGGCACGACACCTCGGACACCATCGGCAAGATCGAATACCCGCTGATCGGTGACCCGACCCACGTCATCTCGCGCAACTTCGACGTGCTGATCGAAGAAGCTGGCTTGGCCGATCGCGGTACCTTCGTGATCAACCCGGAAGGCCAGATCAAGATCGTCGAACTGAACGACGGTGGTGTAGGCCGCGATGCTGCCGAACTGCTGCGTAAAGTGAAGGCTGCCCAGTACGTTGCCGCCCACCCAGGCGAAGTGTGCCCAGCCAAGTGGAAAGAAGGCGAAGCCACCCTGGCACCGTCGCTGGACCTGGTCGGCAAGATCTAAGGCCATGTGCATGTCGTGGGCGGTAGCCAGCCGCCAAAGCTGAAGTAGTCACCGCCCCGTAAAAGCGCCCGGGCGACCTCGCCTGGGCGTTTTTGTATCCGAGTTTTGAAAAAAGGAATCGCCCGTATGTTGGACGCCACGCTTAAATCGCAACTGAAAACCTACCTGGAGCGGGTCACCCAGCCGATCGAGATCGTTGCCTCCCTCGACGACGGCGCGAAGTCCCGCGAATTGCATGACCTGCTGGTGGATATTGCCAGCCTGTCAACCTTGATTACTCTGCGCGCGGATGGTGATGACGCCCGTCGTCCATCGTTCTCGCTCAATCGCCCCAATGGCGAGATCAGCCTGCGCTTTGCCGGCATCCCCATGGGCCATGAATTCACCTCGCTGGTGCTGGCGCTGCTGCAAGTCGGCGGCCACCCGTCCAAGGCGAGTGCCGAAGTGATCGAGCAGATCCAGGCGCTGGAAGGCGAGTTCACCTTCGAAACCTACTTCTCGCTGTCGTGCCAGAACTGCCCGGATGTGGTTCAGGCGCTTAACCTGATGGCGGTGCTCAACCCCAATGTGCGCCATGTGGCCATCGACGGTGCGCTGTTCCAGGCAGAAGTGGAAGCGCGCAAGATCATGGCGGTGCCGAGCATCTACCTGAACGGTGAAGTGTTTGGCCAGGGCCGTATGGGCCTGGAAGAAATCCTCGGCAAGATCGACACCAGCGCCGGTGCTCGCCAGGCCGAGAAGATCAACGCCAAGGACGCCTTTGATGTGCTGGTGGTCGGCGGTGGGCCAGCCGGCGCGGCAGCGGCTATTTACGCCGCACGTAAAGGCATCCGCACCGGCGTCGCCGCCGAGCGTTTTGGCGGCCAGGTGCTCGATACCCTGGCCATCGAGAACTTCATCTCGGTGCAGGAAACCGAAGGGCCGAAGTTGGCCACGGCGCTGGAAGAGCACGTCAAGCAGTACGACGTGGACATCATGAACCTGCAGCGCGGCGAAGCACTGATTCCGGCCACCGATGGTGGCCTGCATGAAGTACGCCTGGCCGGCGGCGCCTCGCTCAAGGCCAAGACCGTGATCCTGGCCACCGGCGCCCGCTGGCGCGAAATGAATGTGCCGGGCGAGCAGGAGTACCGCGCCCGTGGTGTCGCCTACTGCCCGCACTGTGATGGCCCGCTGTTCAAGGGCAAGCGCGTAGCGGTGATCGGTGGTGGCAACTCGGGCGTGGAAGCGGCCATCGACCTGGCCGGTATCGTCGCCCAGGTGACGCTGATCGAGTTCGACAGCCAACTGCGGGCCGATGCGGTGTTGCAGCGCAAACTGCACAGCTTGCCGAACGTGAAAGTGATCACCAGCGCGCTGACCACCGAAGTGTTGGGCAATGGTGAGAAAGTGACGGGGCTGCGTTACCAGGACCGCACGACGCAAGCGCAACACGAAGTGGCGCTGGAAGGTATCTTCGTGCAAATCGGCCTGCTGCCGAACACCGACTGGCTGAAAGGCACCGTCGAGCTGTCATCGCGTGGTGAGATCATCGTCGATGCCAAGGGTCAGACCAGCATCCCGGGTGTGTTTGCGGCCGGTGACGTAACGACCGTGCCGTACAAGCAGATCGTGATTGCGGTGGGCGAGGGGGCCAAGGCCTCGCTGGCAGCCTTCGACCACCTGATCCGGACCTCGGCGCCGGCGTAAGCCCGTACCGGCCCTTCGCGGGTAAACCCGCTCCTACACAGGCCTCCACCGCCTTTGAATAAGGTGGAGGCCTGTGTAGGAGCGGTTTTACCCGCGAATGCGTCAGAACAGACAGAGCTTAATCTGAGGGTGTCTATGATTACAGCATCCCCCTCAGGAATCACATCCATGACCCTGATCAGCCGCGAACCCTGGTGGTTAGTCCCTCCAAAGCCCGGGCAAAAAGAGCAGGACCTGCACTGGGGTTACCTGGAAATCTATGCCGACGGCCACACCGTGTTCGTCGACCAGCGCCCCAGTGACCGGGAGCTGGCCGAGCGCAAGAGCTGCCGCAACTTCCCCGACCCGGAGCCGTGACGGCTCAGCCTTCGAGCTCGGCCAGGCGTGCCTCCAGCGCCGCGATGCGGGCTTCCAGGGCTTCGATCCGTTCCTCCGACACACTGGCGCCACTGCTGCGCGCGCCACCTTCCTGCTGGCGTGCAGCGAGGATTGCCTCGATTTCCGCCGGGTCGCCCAACGCATGGGTGTAGCGGTCTTCACGCTGGCCGGCCTGGCGCGGCAGGTGCAAGGCCAGATCCCGCGATATCAGGCGATCCAGCTGGTGCTGGATCTGCTCGGTGTCGTCGAAGTCGTGCAGGCGGTTACTGCGGGTCAGCAGTTCGTTGAGGGTTTGCGGGCCGCGCAGGAACATCAGGCCCATCAGCACCAGTTGGGCCGGTACCAGCTCCAGGGCCTTGTCTACCCGCTGTTCCCAGCGATCGGCACGGCTGCCCATCTGCAGGCGGGTCATGCCTTGCCCTTCGAGGGCACGCAGGGCCTGGCCGACCTGGCCTTGGGTAAGGTTCATCACCGGCTCGCGGCTGGTCTTCTGGTTACAGGCCAGGACCAGGGCATTGAGGGTCAGCGGGTAGCTTTCCGGGCTGGTGGCCTGCTTTTCGATCAGCGAGCCGAGAACGCGGATCTCGATGCTGTTGAAGCGGCCTTCACCTGCGGTTTCGTGTTCTGACATGGCCCTGTCTCAATGGCTGGGGAAAGGCCACTAGGGTAGGTAAAGCCACCGCGTAAGGCAATTGGGGCCGCGATGCGGCCCCGACAATCTCAAGCGTTGCGTCGTTCTTCGGCTTGGCACGCCGCTGCCGTGAACAGCGCATCGGTCGAAGAATTCAGCGCCGTTTCGGCCGAATCCTGCAGCACGCCGATAATGAAGCCTACCGCCACCACCTGCATGGCAATTTCACTGGGGATGCCAAACAGGCTGCACGCCAGTGGAATCAACAGCAGCGAGCCCCCGGCCACGCCCGAGGCACCGCAGGCGCAAACGGCTGCCACCACGCTGAGCAGTACGGCAGTTGGCAGGTCCACGGGAATGCCCAAGGTATGCACCGCCGCCAGCGTCAGCACGGTAATGGTGATGGCCGCACCGGCCATGTTGATGGTGGCACCCAGCGGGATAGACACCGAGTAGGTGTCTTCGTGCAGGCCAAGGCGCTCCGAAAGAGCAAGGTTGACCGGGATGTTGGCCGCCGAGCTGCGGGTGAAGAACGCGGTAATGCCGCTTTCGCGCAGGCACAGCAGGGTGAGTGGGTAGGGGTTGCGGCGGATTTTCCAGAACACGATCAGCGGGTTCATGATCAGCGCCACGAACAGCATGCAGCCAATCAGCACCGCAAGCAGGTGCAGGTAGCCGAACAGGGCGTCCAGGCCAGATTGCGCCAGGGTGGAACTGACCAGGCCGAAAATGCCCAGCGGGGCGAAACGGATGACAACCCGCACGATCAGCGTGACGCCGTTGGACAGGTCTTCGACCACGGTGCGGGTGGTTTCACCGGCATGACGCAGGGCCACGCCAAGGCCGATGGCCCAGGTGAGTATGCCGATGAAGTTGGCGTTGAGCAGGGCGTTGACCGGGTTGTCGACCGCGCTCAACAGCAAGTTTTGCATCACTTCAGCGATACCGCCCGGTGCGCTCAACGTGGCCTCGCCAGTACTGAGCGCCAGGTGGGACGGGAACAGCATGCTGGCGACCACGGCTACCACTGCCGCGGCGAAGGTGCCCAGCAGGTACAGCCAGAGGATCGGGCGGATATGGGTTTCCTGGCCGTGGCGATGGTTGGCGATCGAGGCCATGACGAGGATGAACACCAGTACGGGCGCCACCGCCTTCAATGCGCTGACGAACACCTTGCCGAGGAAGGCCAGGTCGCGGGCAACGGCGGGCGCCAGAAGGGCCAAGGCAATACCGGCAAGCAGGCCAATGACGATCTGCGTCACCAGGCTGGTTCGGTTGAGTAGGCGAAGTACAGGGGACATGTGCAGCACAATCTCATTATTGTGAAAGGGCGCGACTTTAGCACAGAGCGTGGCGGCGCAGCCTCGGCTGTGTCGTCGCAGGGGCCAACGTCACCAGTGAAACAACTCCCGCCGTGCGCCTTCGGTAATCGCCACGATCCCCGGGTGCTTGACCTTGCGTTCCACCGAAATGGCATAGAACGACTCATGCACGGCCTCGGTCTGACCGATCAGTTCCACGCCATACTGGCGGCACACTTCGTCGGTAATCACGCTGGGGGCGACGAAAATGCCGCTGCCTGACTGCCCGAACGCCTGCATCAAGGCACTGTCATCGAACTCGCCCACGATCCGTGGCTGCACCTGTTGCTCGCCTAGCCAGCGCAGCAGGCGGCTGCGCACCACGGTCTCCTGGCCGGGAACGAGCAGCGGTGCATCCTGCAGGCAAGCCGGGAAGGGGCCGTCCAGCCGTTGTGCCAGCGTTGGGGTGGCGAAGAAGCTCAGGCCGCATTCGCCCAGCTTCTGGCTGTAGCCTTTGATGTCCAGGTGGCTGGGCATGGGGCTGTCGGAAATCACCAGGTCCAGGCGCTGGATGGCCAGGTCTGCCAGCAACCGCTCGAGTTTGTCTTCGCGGCAGTTGATGCGCAGCACCTCATCCAGCTCCATCGTAGGCGCCAGCAGGCGGTAGACGATGGATTTGGGCACCACGTCGGCCACCCCCACGCGAAACAGAATCTGCTCTTGCGGGCCGGCGCGCAGCATGGCTTCCAGCTCACCGCCGAGCTGGAACATCTGCTCGGCATAGACCAGCGCCTGGCGGCCTGTCTCGGTCAGCTCCAGCTGCCGGCCTGCACGCTGGAACAGCTCCAGGCCATAGGTTTTCTCGAACAGGCTGATCTGCCCGCTGATGGTTTGTGGTGTGAGGTTGAGCTGTTCGCTGGCGCGGGTGATGCTGCCCGTCTTGGCCACGGCCCAGAAGTAATGCAGTTGGCGATAGTTGAGCACCGTCGGTCGCCCCGATTCGTTAAAACCGAAGTATACGCCATGAAAATACGAATTTTCCTGAACTATTGGCGTCTCTAAAATGCACGGCATCAGGCGCTATGCGCCGCCGGGATATTTCATGCGAGGACACCATGCTACAACTCAAATCCATTGGCACCCCGTTGGTGCTGGCGTTGGCCCTGTTCACGCTTGCGGGTTGCGACCAGGCCGAGAAATCCGCCCAGCAGATGCTCGACCAGGCGGCGCAGTCGGCCAAGCAGGCGATCGACGACACCAACAAGGCCGCCCAGCAGGCCTTGAGTGAGGCCATCGGCAAGGAAGGCCACACGCCTGAAGATGCCGACAAGAAAAAAGACACTCAGGAAATCTGACCCCCAACCGCCGCTGCAGGATTTGAACAATGGAATACTTGCTGGAACTCGCCGCTAGCCCTACCGCCTGGGTTGCCCTGGCTACGCTGGTGGCCATGGAAGTTGTACTGGGCATCGACAACCTGATCTTCATTTCCATCCTGACCAACAAGCTGCCAGTGGAATACCGTTCCAAGGCGCGACGCATTGGTATCAGCATGGCCTTGGTCATGCGCCTGGCCTTGCTCAGCACGGTGGCCTGGATCGTTCAGCTGACCGACCCGGTGTTCGAAGTGTTCGGCAACGCCTTCTCGTGGAAGGACGTGATCCTGATTGCCGGTGGCCTGTTCCTGCTGTGGAAGGCGACCAAGGAGATTCACGAAAACGTCGACCCGCACGGCGCCAAGGAAGAAGCCAAGGTGTCGTCGACGGTTACCTTGGGCTTTGCGGCGGCGATCTTCCAGATTTTGCTGCTGGACATCGTCTTCTCGGTGGACAGCATCATCACCGCCGTGGGCATGACCGAGCACTTGCCGATCATGATCATTGCCGTGATCACGGCTGTAATCGTGATGATGGTGGCCGCCGATCCGCTGGCCAACTTCATCAATGACAACCCGACGGTGGTCATGCTGGCCCTGGGCTTCCTGATCATGATCGGCATGACACTGATCGCCGAAGGCTTTGGTGCCCATGTGCCGAAGGGGTATGTGTATGCGGCCATGGCGTTCTCGACCGCGATCGAGGTCCTCAACATCCTGGCTCGCAGGGCGCGATTGAAGCGTGAGGCGGCTGAAGGTTGATAAAAATACGGGGCGCCATGCGCCCCGTTCGCTGTTTCTGAACGCTTAGTGTACCCCGGCATGCCGCCGCGCCCGGCGCACAGGCTGTGGCTTGGCGGAGGCCTGCGGTGGCAGGTGGTGGTGGGAATGACGCCGCACGATACGCAGTACACCCCACAGCATGGCGGCTGCAACGCTCAGCCACATGCCCACCAGCATGAGGATTGCCATGGTCAGGCTCATCTGTGCCTCCATCTCCAAGGGCAGCGCACGGTCAGCCGGCGCTTGCCTGCCAGACACTGCTTTAGTCTAGCCCTTCACCTGTGACGTTCCATCGAACAAAGGTCTATCTCTGGGTCCGATTTGCTCTAAGCCGCTGTCGGGCTATACCCGCGCCGCTGTGGGACCTATGATCGTTGGTCAGAGCCAGGCGCTGCCTGCCTGGCGTTGAAACAAGCGAGCGTCCATGCAGCAACATTCCTTCAAAACCGTCCCCCGTCGGCTGCTGGCTGCCTGCCTGATTACGGCCAGCCTGGCCGGCTGTGCCAGTGCGCCACCCGCCAACCTCAAGGGCCTGCCGCAGCGTGTCGAGATCAGCAGCGTGCCGTTCTACCGTGGCAACGCCAACCACAGTGGCGCCATGGCCCTGGCCGCCGTGTTGTCGCAGCAGGGCGCGCCCATCACCCCGGGGCTGCTGGACAAACCGTTGAACCTGCCTCAGGGCGCCGAAGCGCTGGACACCGGCATTCCTCGCGTGGCGCGGGACTACGGCATGGTCGTGTACCCGTTGGACAAGCAGCTGGACGCGCTGCTGGCCCAGGTGGCGGCTGGCAACCCGGTGCTGCTGCGTTATGAGGACGGTTCGGCGTGGTGGGGCGAGCCGCGTTATGCGGTGCTGATCGGCTATGACCGTTACAAGCAACGGGTGCTGTTGCGCTCGGGCATGCACCGGCGGCAGGTGATGGCGTTCGATGACTTTGCCTCGGCGTGGGCGAAGCAGGGGAGTTGGGCGGTACTGGTACAGCCGCCACGGCAGCTGCCGGCCCAGGTGGATCGGCAGCGCTGGCTGCAGGCTGCGGATGAACTGGCGCGGGCGGGGCAGGAGATTGCGGCGAAGCAGGCCGTCAATAGCTTGAACAAATAGTTTTGCCTGTACCGGCCCTTTCGCGGGTAAACCCGCGAAGAGGCCAGTCCCGGCTACATCAGAAGCCCAGACGATCGCGCAGGCTGTAGTACCAGGCACCGATGGCGCTGAACGGCACGCGCAGCATCTGCCCACCCGGGAACGGGTAGTGCGGCAGGCCGGCGAAGGCGTCGAAACGCTCAGCCTGGCCACGCAGGGCCTCGGCCAGCACCTTGCCTGCCAGGTGGGTGTAGGTTACGCCGTGGCCCGAGCAGCCCTGGGAGTAGTAGATGTTGTCACCGATACGGCCAACCTGCGGCAGGCGCGACAGGGTCAGCAGGAAGTTACCGGTCCAGGCGTAGTCGATCTTCACGTTCTTCAGCTGCGGGAAGGCCTTGAGCATCTTCGGACGGATGATCGCCTCGATGTTGGCCGGGTCACGCGCGCCGTACACCACGCCGCCGCCGAAGATCAGGCGCTTGTCGCTGGTGAGGCGGTAGTAGTCGAGCAGGTAGTTGCAGTCTTCGACGCAGTAGTCCTGCGGCAGCAGGGTACGTGCCAGTTCTTCGCCCAGAGGCTCGGTGGTGATCACCTGGGTACCGCATGGCATGGACTTGGCGGCCAGTTCCGGTACCAGGTTGCCCAGGTAGGCGTTGCCGGCGACGATGATGAACTTGGCGCGTACTTTACCTTGTGGCGTGTGTACGACCGGGTTGGCACCACGTTCGATGCGCACCGCCGGGGTTTGCTCATAAATGATGCCGCCCAGCGACTCGACCGCAGCGGCTTCGCCCAGGGCCAGGTTGAGCGGGTGGATGTGGCCGCCGCTCATGTCCAGCATGCCGCCGACATAGCTGTCGCAGGCGACCACTTCGCGGATGCGCTTCTGGTCCATCAGCTCCAGCTGGTTGTGGCCGAAACGTTCCCACAGGCGCTTTTGCGACTCCAAGTGGCCCATCTGCTTGCTGGTGAGGGCGGCGAACACGCCACCGTCTTTCAGGTCGCACTGAATGTTGTACTTGGCCACGCGCTCACGAATGATGCGGCCGCCTTCGAAGGCCATGTGGCCCAGCAGTTGCGCCTGCTTGGGGCCAACGGTGCGTTCGATGACGTCAATGTCGCGGCTGTAGCTGTTGACGATCTGGCCGCCGTTGCGGCCCGACGCGCCGAAGCCGACCTTGGCCGCTTCGACGATGCTTACCTTGAAGCCGTTTTCCAGCAGGAACAGGGCGCTGGAAAGGCCGGTGTAGCCGGCGCCGATGATGCACACATCGGTTTCCACCTCACCCTGCAGCGCCGGACGTGGCGGCACCGGGTTGGCCGAGGCGGCGTAGTAGGACTGGGGGTAGGGGGTGTTAGCCATGCTGCAGGAACCTCGTGTTTTATATTTTTAACGAATGTACCGATGCTATCAATAATAATAAACACCCGCTAGTCGTCTGATGAAAATCCTTTACGGGCTAGCTGCCAGCCCATCTATCTATAAAGAGTTTAAGATTCAGTAGCTTAGCGCGAAAAAAAGTGTTGACAGGGTTTTAGGAATGCGTAGAATGCGCACCACACGACAGGCACATAGCTCAGTTGGTTAGAGCACCACCTTGACATGGTGGGGGTCGTTGGTTCGAGTCCAATTGTGCCTACCAAATCGAAGAAGGGGTGATCCGCAAGGGTCACCCCTTTTTTCATTGCCCGGTTTCGGGTGCAGCAAACCGTTGCAGGGGCGCGAAGCGCTTACATTCGAAAGTTTTTGATTTTTCTCAATAAAAAGCTTTACAGGTGTGCATTCGATCTCTAATATGCGCACCACACGACAGGCACATAGCTCAGTTGGTTAGAGCACCACCTTGACATGGTGGGGGTCGTTGGTTCGAGTCCAATTGTGCCTACCAAATCCGAAAAGGGCGATCAGAAATGATCGCCCTTTTTGCATGTGCGCGTGAAGCAGCGTGTAACGTTTGGTCGCGGTTCGGGACAGAGGTCGGCGTGCTAGAATCCGCCCCTTCGAATCTGGAGGTACACGCGTGCGCAAACTGGCTGTGGTAATGGCAGTGCTCGCCCTGGCGGGCTGTGAGAACGAGGTCGAAGGCGTGCACAAGCAGGTGGCCGAACACCTGCACAACCCCAAAACCGCAAAGTTCGGTAACGTGCGGATCGACACCCAAGGCACCATCTGCGGCCAGGTCCGTGGCAAGGATGATGCCGGGCAGTACGAAGCCTACCGCAGCTACGTGGCGATCAAGCGCGATGGCCAGTACGACATCATCGTCGACGACACCGGTAACAACCTGCGCATCCGCGAGATGTGCGGCGGTGCCGACCTGCAGCGCCGTGCCGAGGCGCTGGCAGACCAACCGGCACCCGAGGGCTGGGATGTAGAGGTGGTTCAGGGCGCCAACATGGGCGCGTTGAGCGACATGACCGCACGGCTTATCGAAAAGGGCATCCCGTCTTCGGTGGAATACCGCGACGGCAAGCCAGTGGTGCTGATGGGGCCGTTCCCTACCCGCGAAGAAGCACAAGCGCGCAGGGATGAAGTGATGGCCAAGCTGGGCACCGATTCGGTGGTTATCCAGCACGGGGCCACACGCTAACCGCTCCTGTCAGCCCCGCAAGGCACAGTTAACCGTGCGCTAGACAATGTTCACACAAGTTTGGCTATGCTTGGAGTGACGATGCCGAACGGGGAGGGGCCTCATGTCTACACTGGAGCGGGCCATTGCCGTGGCCGCCAGGGCGCATGAAGGGCAATACGACAAGGGTGGGGCGGCTTATATTCTCCACCCGCTACGCGTGATGATGCGGGTGTCCACACCCGAACAACGGATTGTCGCAGTACTTCACGATGTGATCGAGGACACCTCGCTGACCCTGTCCGACCTGGCGCGCGAGGGTTTCGCGCTTAAAATCCTTGCAGCCTTGTTGGCGCTCAGTCGCCGCGAGGGTGAGGCTTATCAGGACTTCGTGGTGCGTCTGGGCGATGACCCGCTGGCGCGAACCGTCAAACTGGCCGATCTGGCCGATAACAGTGATATTTCGCGCATCCCTTGCCCTGGCCCCGCCGACCTGGCGCGGTTGGCCCGCTACCGGGAAGCCAGCGCCTATTTGCAGGCGTTGGTCTGAGGTTCAGCCGCAGGCCTTGAGGTTGACCGGCCCGACGAACTCATTACCCCGGCCCATCACGCAAGCTACCTGCTGGTTGCGTTGCCGCTCCCATGCCTGCGGCGGATAGGTCTTGTTCCAGGCCTCGAACAACTGGCGGTCCTGCCGGGACAAGCGCAGGTTGTACTGTTTGCTCATGTAGAAGTAGGTGCGGGCGATCATGCCGCGTATCGAGGGGCGTGGCATGACCTTCTTGGCTTTGAAGTCGACCTGGGTCAGGCAACTGCCATACTGGCCGCGTTGCTCCGGCAGCCAGCCGAAACTGAAGTTGCTGCGGTCGCCATTGACTTGATTATCCGAGGCAGCCCTACATTGACATTTTGGAATGTCGAGAAAAAAACCCTAAAAATCAATGATATAAAAGGATTTTTAACGCGATATGCAGAGTGCTTTTATCTGTCAATGTTGACATTTTGGCTGTCGAATTGCTTAGATTTTTTCCGACGAACGGTATTGGTGACGCGCTTGTTCACAGTTATGGAGCGAAATGGCTACCTCGCTTTACGCCCTCTCAAATAAGGCCAGCATGCCGAAGCTTGGCTTGAGCCTCCGCTTTATCAGTGAGAAGAATCAACTGTCAGATACTTGGTGCCATAGGCGTCGTAATGTGGCCTCAGGGAGCCCAAGCTGCCTGGCAGCCTCAGCCTGAGTAGCACCCTCTCGCTTCAATGCTCTAATGGCGTCTCTCTTGCGTTCTGCATCGATCATCGCGGGTGTCTTGGTGGGCTGCTGCTGATGGTTCAAGACGACATCCGCAAGCTCCAACTCCTCGAGTTCTGCCAAAACGTCGGTAAGTAATTCGCGTGGCGTGCGCTGGCCATAGCAGGCGAGGGCAAGGGTGATTAGAGATCCAGGCTGCATCCTCATTGCTCTCGCGAGTTCGCAGCTCACGTCGATTGTCGCAGTTGTCTTAGCGGACTCCAGTTGGCTCACATGGGACTGGGCCACGGTATTTGAGATGTCCGATTGAGTCAGACCCTTCTGATGACGCAGCAGCCTTAGCACTGCCGCGAACGAGTAGCGCAGCGACATCCATCCATTCCCTAAAAGCAGACGGTATGACGTGTTTGCTAGGCGCCGCACAAATCTATATATTGATACGTGTGACGCAAGAGACGAATCCGCTGCGCTTAAGATGCGTTCAGGTGGGGCACCGTTAGGAGGATGTATGAGTGGCGCCATCAATGATGGACTGATGGGAGAGGGTGTCAGCTTGATGGGCTGCGAGCTCGAATTAGCTGATGTGCTTATCCTCGCCAGGCAGCACTACAAGTGGATGCCTCTTTGCGTTGTCGAGGAGTGGGTGATCTTGGATGCCATCCTCACTGAAGATGAGCTGGCCAAGGTAGCTTCGGCTGGATGCCAGCCCATGTTCCTGTTTGCCCACAAGGTTGTTCACGATGAACAGCGGCGTTTCGAGCCGGGAGAATGGGTTAGGTCAACAATCGCTCAGACCTTCAAGGATGGATATTTATTCGGGACGCGGAATACGGTCTACGTGCTTAAGGGCTCTGGTTATCGTAAGTCGTCCACCTTGCAAGGCATCTTCTCAATCTTTTAGGAGTCACGGCCCCGCTCGTGACGACTCGACTATTCCAGAGATCAAAATATGTTCCGTTCCCACCAAGCTGACATGGCCGGAATCCCTGGCATGTTTGGCGACGGGCTGATGCATTGGCATAGTGTATCCAGAGCTCTCGCTACCCACTGGTATCACGTTAGCGTTCAGCGTTTCGATGATGGTCAATTCAGGAATCATACGGAAATGCCCAACGATGAGGCCCGACTCGTTGAGCTGTTGTTAGCCCAAGATCAGAGCCTGATTGTCCGGGAAGTCCAAGTGGTCACACCCGGCTGGATGAACAAAGGTGGTGGCTGGAAGATGGAAAATCTGACGTCTCTTTCGATGGGCTTCAATAAAGCAGAGGTGCCCATCTGTGTTCTCGAGGTCGAGAGCGGAAAAGTATACGTCGACACCCATGAGCCTGAACTCGATGTGGGGTCTCTGAAAGGATTGAAAGAGCTGTACCGGCGCAGCCCTGTAAAAGCTGCTGCAGCCGAGATGGCGGGGGCGTAATAATCATGACAGACATCAGCACGGTTTCAGTCGACTACCATGTTAAGCGTTACTCTGATTTTGACCTGCTTCGAATTGCTCGAGCTGTCGGGCAGGAGTATGAGGACGAGGTCACCGCGTACTTGTTGAACGTTCAAATACACGCATGCAGTGCGGTAGGCGTGGTGTATGGACATGCCCGAAAAGGGCCATATGGGCGGTTTTCGGATGGTCACTTGATACGGACTTCGGACATCCAGAAGGTAGAGAGGGAAGGGCGGTTCTGGGTTATTACCACCGTCAATTCCCGCTACGTCGCGGCTACCTTTAAGCGAGATGGTGGTCGGAGAAGCCTCCGCGAGTTCAGGCTCCTTGCTGGAGGCGGATATCTCCCATCACCGAATCGGCTTCACTGATTTATACGCAGGGGGCGTGCCGCTGATAGCGGCCAGGCTGTCGTGAACCGAGCCATGGCGTTCCGCCCAGTCTCGGCCCTGTCGGGCTGACAGCCTTCACGCCTTCGGCCTTCCTGGCCTGCGCGCTCCGCTTGCTTAGAGAGCGCGTTCTTCATAGCCCCACTTGTCTGGCTAGATACTGTGTTTAGTGGCAAAGGTAACCCACTTAAAGAACTCAGGGTCTTTGTTGGTATAGGTAACACTGTGAGGGTATTCATAACGTTGGCTATCTTTGCCATTGATTTTTAGTGTTACGCTTCCTTTTCTCCAGTGAAAATTAACCTCACGCAACCACCTATCGCCGGCTTCGTTCTTGTGATCTATCTCGATGTCGCATGGATGCCTGCCAGACCATCTGTCTGTAGCACTTAGAAATAGGTGCGCTACGTCAATGTAAATTTCAACCATCTCTTGTTCTGGAACGGTGAAGTCATGTTCGGTGTCGTTTCTTGCTTTATTAAGCTTTTCGAGTACGGAAAGCGAAGGAAGTCCGCACTTCTTTAAGTATTCGGATAATGCATGGAAGTTTCTAAGTCTTTTAAGTGAGACTGCTCCGAAGCCTAGGCATACATCCTCCATTCTCATGTGCAGAGCACGCTTCGCATTTGATAATGCGTTGATAAGATGCCTTGGAGTGTTACCGTCTGTAAGATCCTGCCTGGCGAAATCTAAATACTCTTCGGCGGATGGACTTTGGCGGCAGTGGTACACGCTCCATAAGAATGAAATGTAGTCTGGGTCAATATCCTCTGGGTCAAACATGTGTCGAGCTCGTCGTGCCGAAGAGTAGTTCAATATCCTACCATGATGGCTTGTTGCTATGTGCAGGCCGCCTGGTGGTTAAAGCTTGAATGCACGAGGTAAAGCGCACTGGCCCAGATGGCACGCTGTGCACATTGTCGATCAGAAAGCTGCTCGCTACTCTTTCGGTATCTATGGAGGCGGATACCTATGTCCCTTATCAGTCCTAGCGATCTCAAAAATCTGAGACGATCTCTCAGGCTCACCTGTGAGCAGGCGGCGATTTCTATCGATATTAAGGCTAGGGCTTGGCGAAGCTACGAGACCTCGGCGGACTGCAAATCTCACAGGACGATCCCAGAGCGAAGCCTTCGTGTCTTTTGTGAGCGCCATGGTGTGCCCTATCCGCCGACTTCGAACGACGGTAGGTTGCTGTCTGTGGGTTGCAAGATCATCAGCATCACAGCCTATAAGGGCGGAGTAGGAAAATCCCCCATTACGGTCGATGTGGCCACGGAGTTGGCGAGGCGTGGAAGCCGCGTGGCAATCATTACGGGAGATGTGGTCTACAGATGTAGCATGGGTGACGAAATGCGTGAGCATCGTCGGCTGAAGATTAAAAATAGCCCTGTGACGTATTTCGATGAGTCCGATGTGATCCTGTATTCAGCGGAACTTCGTGACCTTGAGCGCAAGCTTGAAGAAGACCTTGCTGGGACGGGCGTTCTAGATCCTGGCGAAATTCGATTTTGCTACGGATATCAAATTGAGAGGATCAAACGGAAAAAAGTAGCCAGCCATGCGTTGTCTACCCTTGTTAAAGAATATGATTATATTTTGCTGGATCTGAATAGAGATATGTACAGGACGCTGTTGCTTTCGAATGTCATAGCCTTGGTGCTAGATAATCGTTGCCTGTCTTCGATATGGAGTGCTGAGCAATATTGTGAGGATATCATAGCGATGAATGGTGGGCGTCCGGTGTCTCACTTATATACGCTTATCACTAATCATGCTCCGTGTGGGGATGGTACGGAATATCTTGAGTATATAGATGATGAGGCGGACGCGGAGCAGGTTCGTAGAGAGGTAATTGAATCCTATGAGCATCAATCCGAAGTTTACCTTGAGGCGCGAAAACTGAGAGTGCCGATGTTGCGTACGTTTATGACTAAGGCGCATTCCATGGAGATTGCGAGATACAACAGCACTAGGGAATCTCCGAACAAGCCTTCAGTTATGCGAGAATCCCCGCAACACCTGATCCGAGCCGCCCATGAGCCAGATGAGCTTTTCCGACTTTGAGTACGCCGGCAAGCGCAAGCAAACCCGCCGAGAGCGCTTCCTCGCCGAAATGGATCAGGTGGTGCCCTGGGCAGGCCTGCTGGAGCTGATCGAACCGTTCTACCCCAAGGCCGGCGGCGGTAGAAAACCCTATCCTCTGGAAACCATGCTGCGCATCCATCTGTTGCAGAACTGGTTCTCCCTGAGCGACCCGGCCATGGAGGAAGCGCTCTACGAAATCACGCCCATGCGCCAGTTCGCACGCCTGACGCTGAGCGCGCCAATCCCCGAAGACACCACGATCATGAACTTCCGGCACTTGCTGGAGAAGCATCAGCTCGCACCGGCAATCCTTGCGGTCATCAATGGTTATCTGCAGGAAAAAGGCCTGTCGCTGCGCCAAGGCACCATCGTCGATGCCACCATTATTCATGCCCCCAGCTCGACCAAAAATAAAGAAGGCAAGCGTGATCCCGAGATGCACCAGACCAAGAAAGGCGGTCAGTATTTCTTCGGGATGAAGGCGCACATCGGTGCCGATGTCGAGTCCGGCCTGGTGCATCACGTCCATGGCACCGCTGCCAATGTGGCCGATGTCACGCAGGTGGCTGAACTGCTGCATGGCGAAGAAAACGCCGTGTATGCAGATGCCGGTTACACCGGTGTCGAAAGGCGCGAAGAGCATGAAAATCGGGGGGTGATCTGGCAGATTGCAGCGCGTCGCAGCACCTATTCCAAGCTGAACCAGCGCAGCGTACTGTACAAAGCCAAGCGCAAGATCGAGTTCTGCAAGGCTCAGACACGGGCCAAGGTCGAGCATCCGTTTCGCGTGATCAAGCGGCAGTTTGGTTACGTGAAAATACGTTTTCGTGGGCTGATGAAAAACACGGCTCAGTTGACCACGCTGTTCGCCCTGGCAAACCTGTGGAGGGTTCGAAAACAGCTCATGGGTATGGGTGAGGTTCGCGTTTAACACGGAGAACCGGTCGAAAAAGCTCTCCGTACATGATTTTTCGGTCACTTTTCGTCCAATGACGCTGTAGGTGCCTGGAAAATTGCAACTTGCCGCGGCTGCACGACAAGTTGATCGGAGCATCCCTAGAGGTTTTTGGGACGGTTACTGCTATTTTGATTCGGTAGTCGACTTCGCTCCAGACTCACTGGCTAGCGACGAGATTCGTCGGCTTACCGATGAGCTGATTGACTGCGTTACAAGGGAATATCATGGGATGGTGTACCTACCTAGATCAGCCTAGGCCGAGTTTATCGCGCTCCGCTCGTACGCAGGACATCGCATTAGGGTAGTGGCCCTCTACCATCACTGTGTGAAATGAGCTTATCCTCCTCCCACCCTGGCTGGTGGAAACCAGCGCATCATGGACGGAGATAGGCAATGAAGCTGCACAGTGTTCGACTGAGTAATTTTCAATCCTTCGGCAAGCCAACCTCGATCTACTTTGAGGATTCCACGTTTCTAATTGGCCCGAACGGAGCAGGCAAAACTGCCGTTCTACAGGCGTTGTGCCGAATGTTCTGCTTCGATCCGTCGCTGCGTCGGATTCGCCGTTCCGATTTTTACGTACCGTTTGATGAGGTGGAAGCACCCGAAGAGCGCTCTCTGTGGCTTGAAGCGGATTTTCACTTCCCTGAGTTGCTTAAGGAAGACGACAACGCGACTGTGGCGCCTCATTTTGCCCATATGCGAATGGACTCAGAAGACGGTATTCCCAGGGTTAGATACCGCCTTGAGGCTACCATGGGCCTCGCCGGTGATATAGAGGAAACACTGCTGTACGTTTTGGATGCAAACGAAGAGGGTGTCGCGCTGACTACAGCGCCAGTGACCCGTCATCACCGCAATGCCATTCAGATGCATTACCTACCAGCGCGTCGTGACCCAGCTGACCACATAACTTATGGTGCCAATGCGTTGCTTGGGCGTTTGCTTAGAGCGGTGGATTGGGAGTTGGATCGAGGAGTCGTTCAAGAACTCACTGATAAGATCAGCGAGTCGCTGTCCTCTAACGTATCGATCAAGGCCTTCAGCGAGATTCTGAGTACCACATGGAAGGGGCTACACCGTGGCACCTTCTTCTCTGACCCGAAGCTGACTTTCATCACGTCGGAAATTGAGTCTTTGCTCCGTCACATGTCGGTGTCTTTCACACCTGGCCACGACGAGAATCTGGTGGATTTCTCACGTCTGTCTGATGGTCAGAAATCGATGCTGTATCTCTCTCTGGTTCTGTCATCTCATGCGATAGGTCGCGCAGTGCTGAAAGGTGAGTCGAAGGCATTCGACGTAAAGCGGCTCAAGCCACCATCGTTCACCCTGATAGCAATCGAAGAGCCTGAGAACAGCCTCTCTCCTCACTACCTGGGCAGAATCGTTAATGCTTTGGACAGCTCGATTGGCGGGGCAGACTCTCAGGCGTTGATTGCTACCCACGCCCCCTCCATGCTGCGGCGTGTAGAGCCCGAGCATATTCGCTACCTCCGGCTCGATGAAAATCGCGTCACTAAGGTATCCACGATCCAGTTGCCCGAGAAGGACGGCGATGCCCGCAAGTTTGTCAGGGAGGCTGTCCAGGCGTTTCCAGAGATCTATTTCTCTCGCTTAGTTGTGCTGGGTGAAGGCGATAGTGAGGAAATCGTTCTCCCTCGAATCCTCAAAGCCAAGGGGGCGCCGGTCGACGAATCTGCAGTCACCATTGCGCCGCTTGGGGGGCGACATGTTAACCATTTCTGGCGGTTACTCGAGGGATTGGGTACCCCATATCTGACTTTGCTGGATTTGGACGTTTCGAGATACCAAGGCGGGTGGGGCCGGATTCACTACGTCAATAACCAACTGAAGCTATACAATCCGGCCCGACAGCTGCCGACTGGTTGGACTATTCCGAATTGGGACGCAGTGAACGTACCAATCAGGAAGAAAAACCGTTTCGGCGAACTTTATCTTGTTAAAGAGCTTGAGCAGCGAAGAGTGTTCTTCTCTGCTCCGATGGATCTCGACTTCTCAATGATTAGCTCATATCCCGAAGCCTATGGGGTAGAACGTGCCGTACCGGATGAAGCAACGCTCAAAGCTGTCCTTGGCAAAAAACGGCATGAACCAGAGCAGTATTCCGACGAAGAGCAAGAGTTGTTCGCCTCTTATCATTCCAAGTTCAAGCTCGGTAGCAAACCCGCAGCTCATATCGCAGCGCTTGCCGAGCTGTCTGACGAAGACCTTTTAAAGAATCTGCCGGCCTCCTTCAACAGGCTTGCTGATGCGGTGATTGCAGCCTTGGAAGGGCTGCCAGAATGACCGCCGTTGAAACATGGTCGCCCGCCGATGGGTTAACACTCGAGAAGAATGCATTACTTGCGGTCAAGGAGCTTGAGCATTCGCTAGCCCTCACGGCGGGGCCAGGAGCTGGTAAGACGGAGGTGTTAGCGCAGCGTGCCGACTTTTTGCTCAAAACCGGTGAGTCTCGGTACCCCAAACGAATTCTGGCCATCTCATTCAAGGTCGATGCAAGCAAAAACCTGAAGCAGCGTGTACAGAAGAGGTGTGGTTTTGAGCTCGCATCACGCTTCGATAGCTACACCTTCCACGGCTTCGCAAAGCGCATCGTCGACCGGTTCAGGCCAGTCTTACAGGGAGACCATTTCCTGGAGCCAGGCTACAAAATCGGCACGCAGTTCATTCGTAGGAAGCAGATCAAGCTCGACCAGTTGATCCCGCTAGCCATCAAGATACTGTCTTCTTGTCCGGCGGCCCGTAATGCCCTTTGCCAAACCTACAGCGACGTTTTCCTAGACGAGTTCCAGGACTGCACCACTCAGCAATACGAGCTTCTGCACCTCATTTTTCTAGGTAAGCCCATACGATTAACGGCCGTGGGGGATGTGAAGCAAAAGATCATGGGATGGGCGGGAGCAATGGACGGCATCTTTGCCAGATTTGTCGATGACTTTGGAGCAAAGCCCCTCCATCTTTTTAGGAATTTCAGGTCGAAGCCTAAGTTGCTGCGTATGCAGAACGAGGTCATCCGAGCCCTCGATCCTGATGCCGTCATGGCCGGGGAGCTTATCGCCGGCGATGAAGGAGAGATCATCGCTTGCCACTTTGAAAACTCTGAGCGAGAAGCTGCCTACATCGTGAATACGATTCGACAGTGGGTCACGGTTGACCAGATCCCGCTGCATGAGATCGCCATCCTGTTCTCCCGGCAAATCAGCGACTACGGGACATTCATCATGGAGGGCTTAGATGCAGCTGGCATTCCGTATCGAAACGAGCATTTATCCCAGGATCTGGTCAATGAGCCAGTGGCACGTCTGATCATTGACTACCTCGCTTGCCTTTACAGGCCGAGAGAGCCAAAGGGATGGATGCGGTTGATGGAGCAGTTCTCCGTGGTTGACTCAGAAGATAATGAGTCCACTGTGCAGGCAGCCTTTGAAATGATGTATGGAGCTCACCGTAAGCGCGTCAAGGCAGTAGCTCGGTCTGTTCAGCCGTATGACTTCTGGTGGGATATGGCTCAAGAATTCCTTGAGCGAGTGGGGCTGCCAATGTTGACGTCTCTGTCGCCAGACTACGAAGCGCATGCCAGGCTCGGAGAAATTGTGATTCAGACCCATCAACAGCTCAACGTGTTGTATGAGCAAGGTTCAGATCTGTTGAGTGCATTGGATCGATTTTCCAATGACCAGGCAATCAGGCTGCTTACGGTTCACAAAAGTAAGGGATTGGAGTTCCACTCGGTCATCATGCCTGCGATTGAAACCCAGACGTTCTGGGGACAACCCTACGAGGAGCGATGTTCTTTCTTTGTCGGCATTTCTCGAGCGAAAGACCGGTTGCTGCTGACGAACTGCGAGAGGCGTTTTAAGCCGCCGACACACCCAGCAAGGTGGAATGAGTCACGTAGCCAGCATGCCGAGTTCATGAGTTACGTTGTCCCGTTCCTGTCCACATGAAGCGTGAGCGCAGATCGAATCTATTGCGGGCGACACGACGAAAGATTTTCTTCAAGGTCTCCTTTGTCCAGTAATGAAAACGCCGCGTTAGTCGCGGCGCTTTTATGGCTACTGGATTGTCTTAACCATGCTCCTAGATACCCATCCCTGGATCTCAATGCCTTCGTGCTTGTAAATGACCTCCAGCCAGGTTTTGTCGCTCGAGTCTACAACCTCCAGCACGGCATACTGCTTCAAAGGCATGATTACCTCGGCCTTCATGCTTGGCGAGTAGCGAAGGTTTACGTTGTCCCTGGCCACGAGCCTCACACGTGCTTTGGCGCTTTTGGGCATATGGCACATGGTGGAACGAACCCACTTTTGGGCCTCTGCGGTAGACTCTGACTGAAGGGTGAGATCGTTGAGATCACACAGACCCTCTTTGAAGTCTTTCCACTGACTTACAAGTGCCATTGTGCCGGAAAGGAAGCCCAGAATGTAGCAGAGCAGGAGGAACGCGGCAGGAGTAAGCGGCTTGCGATCCTCCTTGCCTTCGAGAGCATCGATAATCTCTGTCTGTAGCGAAGCTTCCTGGACGGGCTTGACGTCATAGCGCGCTGCCGGCTCCCGAACCAGGGCTGTCTGCTCGACTATTTCGTATTCTTCAAAGAGTTTGGCCAGCTTGCTTGCAGACGTACGCTCGAGTGCCTCGAACAACGGAGATTCTGCAAGCATGGCCACCTGCTTCATCATTTCGCTGTACTTCGGCGTAGCGTGCAGCTTTGCTAATCCTTCAGTGAAGCTGTGCATCTGTGCGAAGCTCGCCAATCTTGCTTGGGATGCTTCATTTTCTGCCCAAATACTCCGGAATGATTTCAGTCCGTCTAGGGCTCGAATCTGGCTTGAGATTCTCTCCATCGCTTGGGTAGCCGCGCTCTCGAAGCTGGGGAGATGCAATCCTGAAATGCCACCCAACGGCTGAAATAATGGGCCGGAGGTTAGTCGCGTGATGGCTTCAATCTGCTTGCTTGGATAAAGGCCTTCCATCGCACGCATCGCTGCAGCCGCAGGCGCCATGGCCTTGTCCGCAAATTCCCGAATTTGGCTTAGGGAACGTCCATAGGATTCATCAAGCAGAGAGCTAGTCACTCGGGCCTTATCTAACAGAGCTTGGGTGCCGACATAGCTTGCCTGGAAAGACTTGATGGCTTCGATGGTTGAGCTGTCGATAGGAGGTGGAGGAGAGAGCGTCTCGTTCGCCATTTTTTGGAGGGCCGCCAATTCTTGGGGCATTCTTTCCGCTTCAGCCTGGTTGATGGCTTCTATGTAATCAGCTACCTGCTGAAGTCGTTCGTCTTGATTCGACACCGTCCCACCCCAAGTCTTCGGTTCAGATCAAAAGGATACCCGTTCCGGTTCCGCATGGGCGATGGGTTTTCCGGGGGAATGAGTGAAGACATGGATGTACTTTTTAAGCCACGCTAAGGGCTCGGGCGCGCCGCCTCGCGGCCAGGCTGTCGTAAACCGAGCCTTGGCGTTCCGCCCAGTCTCGCCCCTTGCGGGCGTCCATCCTTTTCGCCTTCGGCCCTCCTGGCCTGCGCGCTCCGCTTGCCTTGAGAGGTGTGTGCCAGTCGGACAAAATCGTGTGCGCCGGATGAGATCCTAGCGGATTCAGTCTTTCCTTGGGGGAGTTTTGGCCGGAAGCTGCTAGTCGTCCAAGCCTAGGGCTATGTGCCGTATCATTTCTGAAGGCCTTTGGCTTTCAGCAATGTGGTACATAAGGTCGCGCTTGCTACGCGGTAGCTTCTTGGCCACATTCTTCGCTGACTTTCGTATGGCCTCATCTGTGCCATGAACTCTCTCGGCTAGAAGGAGGACAATTACTGCATCTGTAAGCGTCATGATCGTGCCTGAATACTTCGAAGGGGTGAGCGCCATTGGCAGAGGTATCATAGCAAATACAGAGCTGATCCTTGAACATATCCCCTGTCAGTGATCGTTGGAGAGCACGTGGCCGGATCAGAGTGCAGGCTGCCAGGTTATCCTGGAGACCGGCATCTCTGTCCTGAGGGAGGAGGTGAACTTCTTATAAGTATTTGTAAGTAATAATAAATTTGACGAATGGATAAAATTTCCAATATACTCTCGTCATCTCGAAGTGGGGCGCTCACGGACACTGCTTGTGTGTAAGACCTCCGATCTCCATGGAGAGGCGCTATCAAAGATATTGGATATCTAGAGGCGTGTAAAAAAGCCCCTTAAATGGGGCTTTTTTCGTCTGCGTTTTGTGGGGCGAGCCATCCCTCCTGTCGGCCATGCAATGTGTGCCACAGGCTCTGAATTTTTTCGAAGAAATTTCAAGTTTATCCTCAAGATTTCTCAGAACGAACCGTTTTGGTAGGTAAGCGTATTTTTTGAGTGCATCATAAATCAAAGCAAGCGCAAAGCCACCGCTTCATTCCAAGCTACCTCGGCCTTCAATTTTCCAAATACTGATGAAAGATACAAGACCTCCGTGAGTCTTACCAGCGCCGGCCTGATTGATACGTGGCTTCATGACTTTCGACTAGCGTATACGCCCTGCCAGGCTCATCAAATCGCCGCCAGCTTAGTCCAAGCAGTAATTAATCTTCGTTTGTCAATGACAAATTCCTACGACCTAAACTCCGCGAAAGTGTACGACACCATCGATTTTTGGACTCAATTGATCATGCCCCATTTGTCAAAGCCTCAAGCTGGCATTGATAAAATCCACAGCCAGGGGCATGGCGTAGATTTTGTCGCAGTTGGTACGCTGAGAGATCCTGACCCTGTCGTTCGTTTTGCCGACGAGGCACAGGCCATTTACGACCTGTCCATGAGGCCCTATGAGAACTTGATTATGCTTCAGTTCGGATGGGTATTCGGACGGTAAGCGACCTGAAAGGCAAGACCGTCGCAGCCAATCGGGGTGGTACCGGGGAGTATTTGTTATCCCGGGCGCTTCAGACTGCTGGCGTGGATGAAAACGCAGTAAGCAAGCAGTACCTCACGCCAACGGACAGCAGTTCTGCTTTTTCCTCTGGACACATTGACGCTTGGGCGACCTGGGATCCGTATCTCTCGATTGCTGTGAAGAATTACAACGGCAGGATACTGGTCAATGGGAAGGAGCTCGGGTCGGAGAATGCGGCAGGCTACTTCATCAGCCGGCAGTTCATCACTGGTCACCCGGGCGTGGTCAGGTCGGTATTCGATGTGCTCAAATCGACCAATGCTTGGGCTCGAGAGCACCCTCAGGAAGCGGGTCGCATTTGGGCCAAACAAATAGGAAGTTGCTCGGCAGCTGGGTGAAACCAGCACCTCAGAGCTGATTGCTGTCGGGGCTGATCAAACCAAACATATCGAGAACGTGGCAGCTTGGTATGCGGAGAAGAAAATCATTAGGAGCAAGCCGGATGTCGAAAGCTCAGTGATCGATTTTTCAAAGTAGCGTCCAGTTTGATCTGTTACTCCGAGTTAAGAGGCTCCACGCTTTCTGATCACTGACGCTTCAACTAGCCGTTTAGGGGCAGCCTTCAGTGGCACAAAGGCCGGTAGCGAAGTTGTCGCGGTTTGGTCTCGATAGAGCGGAAGCCATTTGCAGATGACGTTGGCGTTGATACCGGGGCTGAGGGCGACACTGGACACGGTTGCGCCAGGTTGCAGGCATTCCTGAACGACCTGGGCTTTGAACGGTTTCGGATAAGAGCTTCGTTGGCGCATGGAAATCCTGGCGATAAGGGTGATCGCGTCTGCTTAAAAATACGCTGACACCATCGCCCTTAAAGCTGGAGTTCGGAAGGTGAGTTCGCCGGACGCTTAGTGCGCCAGTTAAAGCTGGCGGAGGATAGTCGATGAAAGTTCGATACTGGTAAGAAATGGCGAATCAACCAGACCCCGAGTCATGCATGTTGCACCGTGAGGTGCAGGGTGAAGCGTTGACAGGGGAAACCGATGGGCCAGCCATTGAGCCGCGTAATCAGGAATCCGGGATGCCGATGCTGTTAAGCGAAGCAGAAGGCAATACGGAGCATGGCGTTATACGCCAGTCATGCTCTGATCCCGCGCGGTCGGAGACCCTGTGCACGTCGGGAAGTCCTTCGCACAGAAACTGGGAGATCTCAGCGGTGCCCGGTGCGCAAGCACCGGGCGGAGCAGGAAAGGCCAAAAGCCGTAACCCTGCTGTCCACGCCGCTGAGAAGTCGGATACGTCCGTAGTACCTGAGAAGCCATCGAACGTAGGGCCAAGCCCTGCGGAGATAGTGGAGGAAAGGGACGTAGCCAAGGGAAACACCGACAGGCCTCCCGCGCCCCGGACACTGAGCCGGATCAGTTGCGCGTCGACGGGACTTGAAGGTGTACGTGAAGCCGCCCGAAGGAACAAGGGCATGCAGTTCACGGCATTGCTGCACCACATCACACCGCAGTTATTGGCGCAGAGCTTCTATGCACTTCGCCGCGATGCAGCAGTGGGCGTGGACGGCATGTCGTGGCGAGAATATGAGGAGGATCTTCTCCAGCGGGTGACCGATTTGCACGCAAGGCTTCACAGTGGAGCCTATCGGGCAACGCCGTCGCGGCGGGTCTATATTCCCAAAGCCGACGGCAGGCAGCGTCCGCTGGGCATTGCCTCTCTGGAGGATAAGATCGTACAGCAGGCGGTGGTTACCGTTTTGAATGCGATCTATGAAGAAGACTTTCTAGGATTCTCGTATGGGTTTCGGCCGGGACGTAGCCAGCACGATGCGCTGGACGCGTTGACGGTCGCGCTCAAGGGCCAGAAGGTGAACTGGATATTGGATGCGGATATCACGTCGTTCTTTGATGAGATCGACCATGAATGGATGCTGATGTTTCTGGGACACCGGATTGCAGACCGGCGCCTGCTCGGGCTTATCTGCAAATGGCTTCAAGCGGGTGTTATGGAGGATGGCCGTAGGGTGGCTGCGACCAAGGGGACTCCCCAAGGCGCGGTGATCTCGCCGTTGCTGGCGAATATCTATCTTCACTACGTGCTGGATCTGTGGACAAGGCAGTGGCGCGAGCGACATGCCCGTGGCGATGTGATCGTTGTGCGCTACGCGGATGACAGCGTGGTGGGTTTCAGGACGCAATGGCAGGCTCAGCAGTTTCTGGTGCAGTTGCAGGAGCGCTTGGCCAAGTTCGGATTGTCCCTCAATGCCTCGAAAACACGACTGATTGAGTTTGGTCGTTTTGCTGCGAGAAATCGTAGGAAGCGAGGCTTAGGTAAACCGGAGACATTTGACTTCCTGGGCTTCACGCACTGTTGTAGTACCAACAGAAGCGGTGGGTTTCAAATACTGCGCCTGACGGTCAAGAAGCGAATGCGTGCGACGCTGCTGGCTATTCGGGATGAGCTGAAGCGCCGACGTCATGAACCCATCCGGGCTCAAGGGCAATGGCTCACTCGGGTGGTGAGTGGTTACTTCAATTACCACGCGGTGCCAGGAAACTTGAAGCTATTGAGTGGCTTCAGGAAGGCCATATGCCGATATTGGCGTCAGACTCTCGGGCGACGCAGCCAGCGAAATCGGCTGCAATGGTCTCGCTTCGGGTTGCTCACAGATCACTACATACCGAGCCCAAAGAATGCACACCCGTATCCTGAGGATCGCTTCGCGTCACGCACCCAAGGCAGGAGCCGTATGCTGTAGTTCCGCGCGTACGGATCTGTGCGGGGGGTGGCAGGTAACTGCCATCCCTACCGCGACCGATTCATGGCGCTACTAGCCATTTTGTCAAAAAAATGATCCTGGGCTTGAAAGACGCTGAAGCCTTCGGCGATGATAGTGGCACATTGACATGGCAAGAGCTCAACGATGTCTTCTACAGCATTCAGAATTGAAGGGTCGACCCCATCAACTACTCCCTCCCTGACCAAATGCAGGAGTATTAATCTCGCGTTTCAGCACCTGCTGGCTGTGTCGGATGATGGATCCTGATACCGCTATCCTGGTTCACGCTCATATGGACTACTTCTGCGACCGATGCGATGGCGCGACGACCATCTTCCTAACGCAGGCCTTTAGGGGGGCTCCCAGCGATTTTGAATCAAATCGATGGTCTTACATGCGCTGCGCAGCCATGGCTTGGTCAACGCTTGGCTGACATTGTGACTACCTTTTCTCCTATTTTGTTCCCGGTGGAGTTTTGTGGGCAAAGCTGTGGTCGCCTATCCACAGGGATTGGAGAGATGCCGTGTCGCGATAGGTAAACAACCCAAAGCCTAGAGCGGGTATAAAAAAAGAAGCCACCTCTTGGCCCGGTAGTATGTTAGGCGTTTGAGTTCATACGCTACGGTGGCTCCCGTATACGAGGAGCTAACCCAAGGGAGGAAGCTTGGATCAATCTCGCTGAATGAAAGCGTGCCGGCACTGTGTAAATCAATCTGGGTGATGACACTGTTCGCAGTCGACATGCCTCATCGTCTCGTAAAGGTTGGCTGATTGAGCAAGCAGACAATGGACGCTGTCGCTAGTTCGGTTGGTACGATGTGATTTATGTGTACATGTGCAGATCCAATCGAGGAGTGGGCACGCCATTTAGGGCGGAACGACGTACGGTAGCTAGGGATGCTCCGATCAACTTGTCGTGCAGCCGCGGCAAGTTGCAATTTTCCAGGCACCTACAGCGTCATTGGACGAAAAGTGACCGAAAAATCATGTACGGAGAGCTTTTTCGACCGGTTCTCCGTGTTAAACGCGAACCTCACCCATACCCATGAGCTGTTTTCGAACCCTCCACAGGTTTGCCAGGGCGAACAGCGTGGTCAACTGAGCCGTGTTTTTCATCAGCCCACGAAAACGTATTTTCACGTAACCAAACTGCCGCTTGATCACGCGAAACGGATGCTCGACCTTGGCCCGTGTCTGAGCCTTGCAGAACTCGATCTTGCGCTTGGCTTTGTACAGTACGCTGCGCTGGTTCAGCTTGGAATAGGTGCTGCGACGCGCTGCAATCTGCCAGATCACCCCCCGATTTTCATGCTCTTCGCGCCTTTCGACACCGGTGTAACCGGCATCTGCATACACGGCGTTTTCTTCGCCATGCAGCAGTTCAGCCACCTGCGTGACATCGGCCACATTGGCAGCGGTGCCATGGACGTGATGCACCAGGCCGGACTCGACATCGGCACCGATGTGCGCCTTCATCCCGAAGAAATACTGACCGCCTTTCTTGGTCTGGTGCATCTCGGGATCACGCTTGCCTTCTTTATTTTTGGTCGAGCTGGGGGCATGAATAATGGTGGCATCGACGATGGTGCCTTGGCGCAGCGACAGGCCTTTTTCCTGCAGATAACCATTGATGACCGCAAGGATTGCCGGTGCGAGCTGATGCTTCTCCAGCAAGTGCCGGAAGTTCATGATCGTGGTGTCTTCGGGGATTGGCGCGCTCAGCGTCAGGCGTGCGAACTGGCGCATGGGCGTGATTTCGTAGAGCGCTTCCTCCATGGCCGGGTCGCTCAGGGAGAACCAGTTCTGCAACAGATGGATGCGCAGCATGGTTTCCAGAGGATAGGGTTTTCTACCGCCGCCGGCCTTGGGGTAGAACGGTTCGATCAGCTCCAGCAGGCCTGCCCAGGGCACCACCTGATCCATTTCGGCGAGGAAGCGCTCTCGGCGGGTTTGCTTGCGCTTGCCGGCGTACTCAAAGTCGGAAAAGCTCATCTGGCTCATGGGCGGCTCGGATCAGGTGTTGCGGGGATTCTCGCATAACTGAAGGCTTGTTCGGAGATTCCCTAGGTTGTCAAAAAAGAGATTAAAGCCTTGATCCAAGTCAACTGATTAGACTTTTTTCAAACGCATGCTAAGCACAGGTAAAGGGCGCGATCCAAAAGAGGGATCAGTGCTATAGCAGCCGAGAAAAGTGAAAGTTGAGTGCTTTTTGGAAAATACAGAATAGCGGTTGACGAGATTCCGAAACCAAGCTTCAGATCTGCCGATGCGTGGTAAGGCTCACAAACGCATCCACGGAGACGACTTTAATGTCCTAAGGTGAGAGTATTCGACGACCTAAGGCTTGGTAATTGGAGGTGACCCCTCAAGATTGATTGTTGGATTACTCGGCGTAATTTAAGCGAAGGAAATTTGGCCATTGCCGGCACAACAACCCCAAGCGGATACAGTCTTACCTGCAAGTGCGGCTGCTTCTAGGGAGTGCCTATAGCTAGTGTTTTTTCTATCTATAATAAATAGCTGCAGGCTACATCTTCAACTGGGCCAGTTCTGTCATGATAGATATTGATGCACGTTGAGATTGTTAATGGGTGTAATAGAGTCGCGAAAAACACAAAACCATACTCGGTAATCAATCGCCAGGATTCGGCTATTATTAAATTTTATATCGCAATAAGGTGGCTTTCTGAAATGCCAGTTAAATACGCGAAGCGCCACGGCTCTGCCAGCAGTCGGAGGTTATGTGAGCGCAAAAAGTGACCGTTAAGCTAAGCGCTAAGAGTAATTTATACCGGTTTGTCGTGCTCTCTCGATTTGACACGCGATAGAACTACGAGCGAGCCCTCTCACTTGCTATTTAAAAAAATCTAAATCAGCTGGAAATTAATGATACATATTTTGCCAGCAGGCGCTTCGTCTCCAAAAACGACAAAATGCTACAGACATATATTTTTCGGGCTATGTGCAGCCCGCAATTATCGTCTCCCCGTGACCGAGATATAATACTAATTCTAGTAAGCCCCACCTTGACAGCGGCTTGCCGAAAGTCCTTAAGTTTTTTGTCAAGAGGTCTTATTGTTTTAGAAGCAACATGGTTCAAAATCCGTCGGTCACAATCCCGCAATCAGTTTCTTCTCGGCTGATAATTTCTACTGCACTAATATGCTTGGTGTTTTTAGGGCGGTCTGCGCAACAATAAAGCTCTGACTAATCGCTGCTGTGAATCCAAGATGGATATTATGTCTAATATATCTGCTCGGTGCAGGGTATTCAAAGAAAATATAATAACTATTTTACTTGCCTGCAGAAGAGTGGGAGTTTCAATTCTAATGAGCAGCAAAAATTCGCTCAGGCGATTCCAGTCAAGAATTAAATAGTAATTGTTTGCAAGAGAAAATTGCAATTATTGCGTCGCCGAGACAAACTTGGATCCAATAAATACTAGCTACTGCCCTCCCTAGTACCGGTCGTCCATAAATGGACGTCGCCTATCCACAGGTGCGTGTTCCGCTAAAAATGATCGCGCGATATCATACTAACATTAGCGCGATATAACCCAACTGATAATAAGTTTTGCGAACGGAGTCACACAATGTCGGCCTGCCCCCTTTTAGGCATGAGAGCAACCGTCCGGAGAGCGCGATTTGATGCTCAATGACATATCGCTTTTCGTTCAGATCGTTCGCTCTGGAAGCCTTTCAAAGGCAAGTAAGAAACTATCGATACCAGCAAACACGTTGAGCCGGAGACTGATAAGCCTCGAAAAACAGCTCGGAACCTCTCTAATTCTTCGCTCAACTCAATCGCTACGCTGCACGGCCGACGGCGAGCGCTTGTTTGAGCAATGCAGCACTTGTATAGATAGCTTGAATTTTTCCATTGACTCACTGCAGTCCGCCATTAGTGGTGTTGTCGGCAAGGTTAGAGTCCAAGTGCCATCGGGTTTTTTTGACTGTCCAGCGAATGATTTTTTCTACAAGCTACTAGCAATCCACCAAAAGCTTGAAGTTGAGATTGTTGTGTCTGACGAAGAGCCCGACCTTGTGAAGGATGGAATTGATCTTCTTTTGTATTTTGGAGAATTAAAGAGGGGGACTTACATTGTTAGAAAGCTATGCGGTTCAACTCAAGGACTCTTTGCAAGTGCCGAGTACCTATCTCGCAATGGGGTTCCGGAGCACCCCGATGACTTGAGTATGCATACTTGCATGCACAGCACGCTTAAAAATTATTTATCCATTCATCGGGTCGACGGCAGCGATCCCCATGTCATTGAAATGCGTACCAGGTTTTCTAGCAAATCCATTCCAGCTTTGACTAATGCTGCAGAGCAGGGGGTGGGTATCGCGCTTATAAATACGGTATGCACTTCAGTCAAAGGATCATTGTTAGTAAGGGTGTTGCCAGATTACGTTTCAATTGGGGAGCCGCTAATTGCAGCCTACTCGAATCATCATGCGTTATCCAACTGCGCCAGGGTGGTAATGGACTATTTGGTTGTTAGGATCGCAGAGCTAGTTAAATATTGATAATCAAAAAGTCTCAAACTTTTCTAGGGTGTGCTCGTGAGGAAAAATCTACCAGTAACCAATCGGGAGCGAGAGTTTCCGGCAGAACAGCGTCTTATATCCGCGACGGACAGTAATGGGAATCTGACCTATTGCAATGACGAGTTCACTGCTGTGAGCGGGTTCAGTCGTAGCGAGTTAATAGGTAGTCCACATAATATTGTCCGTCACCCCGACATGCCCGAGGCCGTCTTTGCGCACATGTGGTCATACCTTAAGTCCGGTAAAAGCTGGATGGGTATCGTTAAAAATAGATGCAAGAGCGGCGATTATTACTGGGTCAATGCTTATGTTACCCCAATTCTGGAAAATGGAGTAACAGTTGGCTTTGAATCGGTTCGTGTAAAACCTGATAGAGAGCAGGTCGGGCGTGCTATTAATCTTTACCAGCGCCTAAGTGCAGGTCAGTCTAATGTCACTATAAGTGATAGGCTTCATCTTATTGGTGGTTACTTTAGTATGCCAATCCTGGCTACTGGATTAACCGCTGCTATTTTGTATGGTGACAACTATTGGCTTAATTTAGGTGGCATCAGTCTGTTATTTTTTGCCTTTCAAGCGATGGCTACTCGTCACGAAAAGAAAACGCTTGACGGCCTTCGTGATATCGCAGATGGCAGTTTTGACAGCGAATTGATTGCGCGTACCTACACTGACAAGATTGGTGCTGTTGCTCAACTCCACATGGTTTTGATCAGCGAGAGTGCTAGGATTCGCACAGCATTAAACCGCCTCAGCGATTATGCCAATCAAACTGCTAATTTAGCGTCGGAAAGTGGAAATTTAGCTCAACAGGCTGACACGGCTTTGCAGCTTCAACGAGATGAAGCAGATATGGCTGCAACCGCGATGAATGAAATGGCAGCCTCCATCAGTGAAGTATCAGTGCACATACACAATACTGCACAGGAGGCCAACCAAGTCAATATTCTTAGTCAGACTGGAGCAGATCAGGCACAGAAAACAAGAGAAATAATTGAGAAGCTTGCATCTACCGTACAGGCGATTAGCCAATCGGTAGAGCGCTTAGCCTCAGAAACTTCCTCAATCCAGCAGGCCGCCGATATGATTCGAGCAATCGCCGATCAGACTAATCTATTGGCACTGAATGCTGCCATTGAGGCTGCAAGAGCCGGCGAACAAGGTAGAGGATTTGCTGTTGTGGCAGACGAGGTGCGAGCACTTGCATCAAAGACACAAGAATCAACACAGACTATCCAGCAGATAATTAGCTCACTCCAGCAAGTCGCCAGCCAAGCAGTAAGTATTGCCCACCAGGGGAGTAAAGAGGCGCAGACAGGAGTCGAGCAGGTTATTGATACGCAGCGTGCGTTGTATGGAATCAGCTTGGCTGTCAATAACATTCATCAGATGAGCGAGCAGATGGCATCCGCTTCCGAGGAACAAGCTCATGTTGCTGAAGATATATCGCGCCAGATCACATCAATCGCACAAGTATCCGACCAAAATGCTGACATTGTTAAGCAGTCCTCAAACACTGGCAAAGAATTAGAACACACAGCGCATGCTTTACATGTCTTGGTTGAGCGCTTCAACGGATAGATTGCATCAATGAAAACCTTCATCACAACAAGTGAATCTAAGCCTCAAGAGCTCTCGCTGGGGGACTTATCTTCTGCAATTTTCGAAGCGGCCGTGGATGCGATGATAGTCATCGATAACACCGGTATAATTCATGCTCTTAATCCGGCGGCAGAAGAAATTTTTGGTTTTGCCCGCACAGAGCTTATCGGGAGTAATGTCTCGATCCTTATGCCAGATCCAGACTCTAGCAAGCACGATGACTACCTGCGCGCCTACACTAAGACTGGTGAAAAGAAAATTATTGGAAAAGGGCGAGAAGTAGTAGGTAAGCGAAAGGAGGGTAGCTTATTCCCAATGCACTTGAGTATTGGTGAGCTAAGTGTCGGCGAGCAGCAGTTATATGTTGGGATCTGTCACGATATAACCGCTCGCAAGCAAATGATTGAACAAATCACATATATGGCAACTCATGACAGTCTAACCGGTTGCGTGAACCGGAACAATCTTCATGAAAAGTTGCAAGATCTAATGCTTTCTTGTGAGAATGGTGAGTGGCAACTGGTCATGCTTTTCATTGATTTAGATGGATTCAAGCAGATCAACGACCATTATGATCATGATGTCGGTGATCGCTTGCTTAGCAACTTAGCGCAGCGACTTCAAGAAAATTTGACTAAGAGCGACCTGCTAGCACGTATGGGGGGTGATGAGTTCCTCGTAGCCTCGATTCAGTCGCGTGAGCGTAATGCGCCTCGTAGGTTAGGTCAACGACTTCTTGACTCTCTTTCAAAGCCTTTTGATATTAAAGGTATTGAAATTAGAGTTCGCGCAAGCATCGGTATCAGCCTACATCCAGGGCACAGTCAAAACAGCGATCAACTGGTCAATGATGCGGACATTGCCATGTATCAGGCAAAGGCAGAAGGTGGAAACTGCATACGATTCTTTCGTCTTGACCTACGCGATAAAATGGAAAGCACTTTTCGCACTGTAGGGAGATTAAGAAAAGCTATTGAGCTAAATCAATTTGAGTTGCATTATCAGCTACAGTTTGAATTGGCTCCACCCTATCGCCCCTCTGGTCTCGAAGCGTTAATTAGATGGCATGATGGCAGTTATGGCACAATATCGCCAGCCAATTTCATTCCGCTGGCCGAGGAGTATGGATTAATGCCGGCGATCAGCCGTCTGGTTCTTGAACGTGCATGTAGCGACAACAAGGAGTTGATTGCTGAGGGCTTACTAGATGTGCCGGTGGCAGTCAATATTTGTAGCAACTCATTCTTGCAGAGTGACTTTATTGGCCAAGTAAGCGCTACTCTAAGAAGAGTTGGGCTCCCAGCTAGTCGCTTGGAAATCGAGATAACCGAAAGCATTGCAATTCACGATATTTCCCTTGCGGTTAAGACAATATTGGCCCTGCATGATATCGGTGTCGAAGTCTCCATGGATGATTTTGGTACTGGTTACTCTTCACCGGGAACCCTAAAAAGGCTACCCATAGATCGTTTGAAAATTGACAGGGCATTCATTAGCGAATTACCGCAAAATGAATTTGACCGTGCAATTGTGCAAGCTACGCTTATACTTGCAAAGAGTATCGGCATGCAGGTGGTGGCTGAGGGGATTGAGAATGAAGAGCAACTATGTTTTTTACAGCAGAATGGTTGCAGTTATGGTCAAGGCTATTGGTATGCAAGACCCTTGCCGCTATCAAAATTAAAAAACTTACTGGCTTCCAAGGAAGAGATTCATGGAAAAAATCTATTATTTAAAAATTAATGTTGCCTAATTTTCTTGTTTATATGAATTGTTCTGTGTTTCCATTGTGTGTGCGGTATGCTAGTAGTTTTGCTTGATAGGCATAATGAGCTGCGTGGTAGGTGTTTGTTTTTTATACCTTAGTTCGATAGCTTTATGGGGTGGTGCGGTTTTGGAAGGATTAAATGGTATTCATCTGGCCTTACTGAGTCCAAGCATAGAAGAGAGTGGCTCGGTGGATTGGCTCAATTTTTTCAATGCTCAAAGTTCAAATTATTCCTGCTTTGATGGATCGATAACTGATAGTGATGTGGCCTTTCTCTCCTCAGGCGAACGCCAAATATTTCTGCCGTTTGCCCAAGCAGTGGCGCCCGAGATCTGGAAGATAATTGCTACTTGGCTGGCGGCGGGTAGTCAGCGATCACTGCGAGTAAAAATCGGAGAGGCTGAACTGGAAGCAAACTCTTTAGCCGATCTTATAGATCTGCTAAATAGAGCTCTGTCTATATATGACTCAGGCCAAAAAATCTAATGCTGAGAAAATTTCCTCAGAACGATTTTATGGCCTGCCAGCTGAACGTACTCAGGTTATTGGCAAGCTGATGCATCGCACGAGGGTACAATCAGGTGACTACCGGAGGCTTTTCCGGCATCCAAATCATGAACCAGAGTTGGTGTGACAGATGGGGCCAGTGCAGTGGAGCGACGGTAGCCAGGCTACGTAATCCAAGTTGCTGAACCACAGATCGACAGCAAAGCGAAGCTCCTACATGGTGGATAAATCGTTCGCAGGCGAAGATGGTCGTGAGCTATCATCTAAATCCTCGTATTAGGCTCACCGGAAGTTCACCTTCCCCCCAGACCCGAGATCGATCGTTCAGTCTTCGGTAGATGAATACTTCATAGCCGTCAGCCTGCTTGGAGACACGGATGCTCCTTCGTTTGCGCACCATCTTTCGCCGGGCATTAGAGGCCTATAATACCTGGAGCAATGAGACTCACCGCAAGCTGTTCGCCTATAAGGCGGCACACGCGTTCTTGGCCGCGCCTACTCATGAAATTCTGTTCGAGCCGCTTACACCTTGTACTCATTGAGCCTAGAAAGATCCAACGCTATGAACGCGAGTTACTAAGGATTCTCCGATCAAGTCAGCACAGGCCGTCTGACCTGTGCTGAAATAGCCCTCCGTCCAACTGCCTTCTACAAGTCCGCCATCCCATGAGTCAGATGAGCTTTTCCGATTTCGAGTACGCCGGCAAGCGCAAGCAAACCCGTCGCGAGCGTTTCCTGGCCGAGATGGAGCAGGTGGTTCCGTGGAGTGGACTGGTGGCGTTGATCGAGCCTCACTACCCAAAGGCTGGCGGTGGCCGCAAGCCTTATCCTCTGGAAACCATGCTGCGCATTCACCTGCTGCAGAATTGGTTCTCTTTGAGCGATCCCGCCATGGAAGAGGCGCTGTACGAGATCACTTCGATGCGCCAGTTCGCTCGTCTGACGCTCAGCGCTCCGATCCCCGAAGACACGACGATCATGAACTTCCGGCACCTGCTGGAGAAGCATCAGTTGGCAGCCGGCATTCTGGAAACCATCAACAATTACCTGCAAGACAAGGGCCTGTCGTTGCGCCAGGGCACCATTGTCGACGCGACCATCATCCACGCGCCCAGTTCGACCAAGAACAAGGAAGGCAAGCGCGATCCTGAAATGCATCAAACGAAGAAGGGCAACCAGTACTATTTCGGCATGAAGGCCCACATCGGCGCGGATGCTGAATCGGGTCTGGTGCATCACGTTCATGGCACCGCCGCGAACGTAGCTGACGTGACGGAGGTCGCTCAGCTATTGCATGGCGACGAGAATGTCGTGTGTGCGGATGCGGGTTACACAGGCGTGGAAAAGCGGCCAGAACACGAGGGACGGCAGGTGATATGGCAGGTCGCTGCCCGCCGCAGCACCTACAAACACTTGAACAAACGCAGCGTGCTCTACCAAACCAAGCGCAAGATCGAAAAGGCCAAGGCGCAAGTGCGTGCGAAGGTGGAGCACCCGTTCCGGGTGATCAAACGCCAGTTCGGCTATGTAAAGACTCGTTTTCGCGGCTTGGCCAAGAACACGGCGCAACTGACCACGCTGTTTGCCCTGTCGAATCTGTGGATGGTGCGCCGGCAATTATTGCCTGCTGCGGGAGAGGTGCGCCCGTGAGTCCAGATAACCAAGGCTTTGCCTTGGTTATCCAATAATCAGCGGCTGAAAATCGGGTTTTTCGGCATCCCCAAGCCGTCCATTTCCGGCTGATGGGCAACTTGCTCGGAGTTTCCCTAACGCGTTTGCTGACAAAAGCTGCGCAGGAAGGTGTGGAGCGGGTTTACCGAGATAGTTTCCGCTACAGCAAGGCTGAAGTCCTTCTGCTCGACCTTAGCCAGCGTAACGAGATCACAGGTGATCTGTTTGCGGTTGCTCAGCCAGTCGTCAGTGAGAGGCTTATGGGCGTGCTTGACGCGGTGAATGGCCGGTGGGGTAGGGGAACGATGCGGTTGGCGAGTGTGCCAGTCGATCCTAGCTGGGGCATGCGCCGGGAGATGATGAGTCAAGGCTTCTCAACGCGTATCGACGAGCTCTGGACGGTTTACCGTAAATGAAGCGTTCTCCCAAGTACGAAGCGCGAATGATCAGTGGGAGTGACCACTGGGAAAGCAGCGCCGCTGTATTGGTAAGCTGGATACTGAGAAATTCCAAGCGTGATGTAGCTTCGTCTCCCGTCTATTGACGAGCCAAAGATCAAGTCAGGTGGTCGGAGTGACAAGGATCGTTTCGAAGTCCTGCAGCGCTTGCTGGAAGTCAGAAACGGCAAAAGACACAGGTTGGAAGCCTGTCATCCATCTCGTTTGCGCTCCTACCTCAAGCCCGCCCGAGACACTCATCCCGAACCGTGCCCAGGTGACGACGCCATCGGCTACGACCTGCTCAACCATGAGCACCGTGCAGTCGAAATCCATGTCGTCCGAGCAAACCAGTAGTGACACAAGTGTCGAGGTGCCGTCTTCACCTGGAATGAATCGGCGCTTCGCTAGCTTTTCTTCATCCTCATCGAGCAGCCAAATCAGCGACAGCCCAAGCGTTGCCGCCTGTTCGTAATCCAAGTGCTGGGCGACCCACTGCTCCACGCCTATGCCATCGACCATCAACCAGGCGCAAGCACTTCGAGAAAACGTGGCCTGATAGCGACCGGCCTTGATGGAGTGGAGCATAGGAGGAAATTCCTTACACAAAGTCGGATCGCTGATCGGAAGACTGGGCCAAGTGGCTAAAGTATCGCCCCATATTGCTCGTGGGTACTATGGGAGCCAGTAGTGACCATGCGAGCAATTTACGAAGGTCGTGGGTTGGCGCTGGAGCTCACGTCAGTGTGGCTGGAGTAGCCTGAGTTCATTGATACAAAAGGTTCAGTAGGTAGCGGCAGCCTTCGTCCTGGTCAGCGATGTAGCTCACTGACCTATCGACCGCAAATTCAAGCACATCACCAGGCTGCATCGAATATCTGTCGTCACCGTACAGCACCTCTAGCGCTCCCTCGAGCAACCAAACTCGCTGATGGTAGGGATTGCTGTGCCATTGAGGGTAATCGACTCGAGTAGCCGGTGGCAGGTCGATTTCGATGAGCTCGCTACTGCTAGAATCCTTCCGTTCCGCGACCTGCCTGTGGATGTAGCCGCTTTGGCTGTCCTGCCAGGTTGGCTGGTCTGCCTGACGTCGCAGAATTGAGTAAGGAAGCGCAGTTTCCTCTGTGAGTAGCTCGGTCAGCGAAACCCCTAAGCCCGCTGCCAGTCGACCCAGAACTGCAGCTGTTGGACTGCTTTCAAGTCGTTCGATTTTCGAGATCATGGCCTTGCTCACGCCTGCCTTCTCGCCAAGCTCGGCCAAGCTCAGGCGCTGTTCCTGACGGAGCGATGAGAGCTGTTTTGCGATGATCTGATCAATCGTCTTCATGTCTTCTCTTTTGCGGAAATCACCTATACGATACGAATCGTATCATATAGTGGATTACTGGAGAGCATATGAACAACCTGGTGCGTTGTACCGAAGAGCGGCATTCAGCCGCGATACTGGAGATTTTCAACCACGCGATTTTGACCTCCACGGCCCTGTACGATTACAAGCATAGGACTGCCGAATCCATGATCGGGTGGTTTGAGGTAAAGCGACGGAACGACTTCCCGGTGGTTGGCGTTGAAGACGATGCCGGGAAGCTTCTCGGTTTCGCCAGTTATGGGACGTTCCGCGCCTGGCCCGCCTCCAAATACAGCGTCGAGCACTCGGTCTACATCCACCATGAATCCCGTGGCAAAGGGCTAGGGAAGCTTCTAATGCAGAAACTCATAGACGAGGCTATCGCACGTGACGTTCACACGATGATAGGAGGGATCGATACCACCAACCGAGGCAGCATCATACTGCATGAACGGCTCGGCTTCGTTGAGGCTGGGGTGATCAAGCAGGCTGCTTTCAAGTTCGGTCAGTGGCTGGATCTGGGTTTTTACCAAAGGATCTTGGAAACACCAGCTTCACCAACCGAGGACTAAATCCTGGCTTCAAGACATGTGATGAACTGCTAGCAATTAGCAACCTTGACCAGGTTGACCCAGTAGGCCGAGCCGGTTGCCAGAATCGAGTCGTTGAAGTCAAATTCAGGCGTGTGAATGTTGGCAGCGTACCCATCATCTCGGCCATTCCCGATCAAAATGTAGGCCCCTGGCACCTCATGAAGCATGAAGGAAAAATCCTCGCCTGCGGTCAGTGGCTTAAGTTCAGTGTTCACACGCCCCTCGCCAACAGTTAGGCCTGCCGCGCTGACAGCCAGCTCGGTTTGGACTGCTGCATTGATCACGGGCGGATATCGCCGCAGGTATTCGAATTCGACTTCGCACCCGTTCGCTGCTGCACATGCCTGAGAGATCTCGGTCATACGTCTCTCAAGCAGGTCACGGGTTTCTGGCAAAAAGCTTCGAGCAGTACCTCGGACAACAACCGACGATGGAATCACGTTCGCTGAGTTGTAGTGGCCGCCGTGCACGTATCCGACGCTGAGCACGGCAGAGTCGGATGGAGCCACATTGCGAGAGATGATCGACTGGATGCCGGTGATGAAGTTCGCTCCTGCGAGCGTTGCATCGGTGGCCAGGTGCGGCATAGAGCCATGGCCACCTGAACCTGAGAAGGTAACCGTCCATGTGTCGCTGGCAGCCATTATGGGGCCTGGGCAGATCGCAAAGTCGCCAGCAGCAATGCCAGGCATGTTATGCATGCCGAACACCATATCGCAGGGGAAAAGCTTGAATAGGCCTTCTTCTATCATCACTCGTCCGCCCCCCTGGCCCTCCTCGGCAGGTTGGAAGATGAAATGGATGATGCCTGGAAAATCTCGATTTAGAGAAAAGTAGCGTGCCGCCCCTAGGAGCATTGCAGTGTGGCCATCATGCCCGCACGCATGCATTTTCCCTTCGTGAATTGATTTGTGGTCACGCAGGGAGTGCTCCTCGATGTTGAGTGCATCGAGATCGGCACGCAGGCCGATGGTGATTCCTGGCGAGCGTCCAACGAGCGTTCCAACGACCCCGGTTTTTGCCAGTCCACGGTGAATCTCCAAGCCCCACTGAGTGAGCCGGTCGGCGATCAGCTGTGAGGTGCGATGTTCTTCGAAAGCGGTTTCGGGATGTTTGTGGATGTCGCGCCTGATAGCGATGAGCTCTTGTTGAAACTCTTTAATGTCGGCAAGCACGTGGTTCATGAGTTTGTTCCTGGATCGATTTAGCGGTGCCCGGCGAGCGCCTCTGACCTGTTACCAGGCTGGATAGGCGCCTGCCGGGTGCGCTTTTAAGCGTCAGGCGATTGCTGCTACTACGGACATCTCAACGAGCAGGCTTGGCTTGAACATAGCCGCCTCAACACAGGCTCGCGCAGGAGCCTGACCTTCCGCGACCCACTCTTCCCAAACCTCGTTCATGGCAGCGAAGTCGGTGGTGATGTCGTTCAGATAGATAGTCACTGTGAGGATTTTCGACTTGTGACTACCGGCCTCCTCAAGAAGCCTGTCAATGTTCGCCAGGGTCTCGGCAGTTTGAGTGCGAATGTCGGCATCGTGGTTGTTCGCCAACTGGCCTGCGAGATAGACGATGCCATTGTGAATAACGGTGTTGCTCAGGCGCTTATTAGAGTGCAGTCGCTGGATTGCCATGATTATGGGCTTCCTTTTGGTTGGAGTAACGGGAGATATCAAGGCCTTTGGCGCTGATCTTTGGCTTTTTTCCTGCCATCAAATCGGCCAGCAATCGACCTGAGCCGCAAGACATCGTCCAGCCTAGAGTCCCGTGGCCGGTATTGAGGAACAGGTTGCGGTATTTTGTTTTACCTACAATCGGAGTACCGTCAGGCGTTGCTGGGCGTAGCCCTGTCCAAAACGTAGCTTTGGTGAGATCCCCACCTTTTGGATAAAGGTCGCCTACAACAAGCTCAAGCGTGTCTCGGCGGCGAGCGTTCAGTGACAGATCGAAGCCCGCTATTTCAGCCATGCCACCAACACGGATTCGATCATCGAAGCGTGTGATAGCGACCTTGTAGGTTTCATCAAGAATGGTTGATGAGGGGGCCATACTTGCATCGGTGATGGGAATCGTAAGGGAGTATCCCTTCAGCGGGTAGATAGGTGCTTGGATGCCCAGCGGCTTTAACATATGGGGGCTGTAACTTCCCAGCGCCAGCACATATTGGTCGGCTACTTCGAGTTTTCCGTCGATCCATACGCCGGAAATAGTATCTCCAGAGCATTCGAGGCGGTCAATATTACATCCAAAACGAAACTCCACGCCAAGCTCTTCGGCCATCTTTGCCAACTTCCGCGTGAACATTTGGCAGTCACCGGTCTGATCATTTGGCAAGCGAAGAGCCCCTGCTAGCTTATCGCGAACACTTGCGAGCGCCGGCTCAGCTTTAGCAATTCCGTCGCGATCAAGTAACTCGAAAGGCACGCCTGACTGTTTCAGGATAGCTATGTCCTTAGCAGCATTATCTACTTGAGCTTGAGTGCGGAACAGTTGCGTAGTTCCGAGTTGGCGAGCCTCGTAAGATATACCAGTCTCAGCCCTGAGTTCATCCAGGCAGTCTCGGCTATATTCGGAAATTCGAACCATCCGTTCTTTGTTGACTGCATAGCTTGCCGGATTACAGTTACGCAACATCTGGATCATCCAACGATACTGATCCAGGCTAGACGTTGGCTTGATCGCTAAAGGTGCGTGTTGCTGAAGCATCCATCTAATGGCCTTCAATGGCACTCCAGGGGCTGCCCAAGGTGAGGCATACCCCGGAGAAACCTGCCCTGCGTTTGCGAAGCTTGTTTCCATCGCGGGGCCGTCTTGGCGATCTACCACGACGACTTCAAACCCTTCTCGAGCGAGGTAGTAGGCACTGACAGTTCCGACGACGCCGCTACCAAGTATCAGTACACGCATTCCAGGCACCTCGTAATTTAAAATTCTTTGTTCTTCTCGCAGTGCGCGATGCGGCCAGTGTAACCAGATGCCAAAAGTGAATTTCGCTGAATAAATAACGTAGCTCAGCTAAAACGCTTAGAATCACTGAAAATCACAAGCAATCTTTCGGATGTATTTTGCCGCCCCCAGTGGATTATGTTGCCGGCAACTATATGATTGATGAAATACTGCGTTATGACGCGAAAGAGAGGGCAATAACGTTTAATCCCTGCGCGCCTTGAGCTTTTTCCGTTGGTAAACTGCGCTTTACCGCACAGCTTTGATTAAGGGCAAGAGATAGCGAAGACACTGTTATCAGGGCCAGATGCCAAGAGGTGAGATAAGAATAAAAAGGAAGGGTGGAGCGCTGCTGCTTATATCGACGTAGCCGGTCGGCTTGCCCGGAGGAATGGAGCTTCGCAACAGCCTGGGTGCTGATTAGCACCCAGGCTCTATACCATCTGCCTATTAGGTTATTTTGCCCCAGGTATTCCATCCCCGCGAATCGAGCAACCTTTAGTCTCGATCACAAAGAACAACGCAATAATCCCAAGTGCTGATGCAACCATGATGTAGTAGGCAGGTGCGTCAGGTGAACCGAGGAATTTAATAAATTGATCGCATACCAGTGGTGTTGTTCCGCCAAAAATAGATGCCGAAATGTTGTAAACGATGGCCAGCGCCGCATACCGGATTTGGGTTGGAAACATTGCCGGGAACATAGCGGAAATGGTGGCAAGCTGAGGGACAAAAAACGCTCCTAGCACTGCAAATCCTATCATTGACCCCGTCAGCCCTGTAGACATGAGCTTGAACATTGGAATCGCTAAAATGAAAAGACCTATAAGCGAGAAGAACCACATTTTTTTGAAGCCGACCACATCTGAGATTCGCCCCGCAAATGGTATGAACATCATCATGGCCAACATTCCAACCAGAGGCGCAAGCAATGACATGTTCTCGCTCGCCCCAACTTCCTTGTGCATGTAGGTCGGCATGTATGCCAGCAGGATATAATAAGTTATGTTCAGTGCTGCTACCAAAACCCCTAGCGACAATGCTGCCTTTTTGTATTTCCCAAAAATTTCAGCAATAGAAGTCTTCGGTCGAACAGGCTCGCTTGCCATCTTCTTTTCGAGCTCTAGAAACACAGGGGTGTCTTCGATCCTGGTGCGCAAATAGACCGCGATGACGCCCAGAGGAGCTGCGATCAGGAATGGAACGCGCCACCCCCACTCGTACATGGCGGCATCTCCAATGACGACCGATACGCTCAAGGTCACCAAAGCGCCGAGTGAAAAACCTGCGAGGGAGCCAAACTCCAGGAAGCTACCGTAAAAACCTCGCCGCTTGTCAGGCGCGTATTCCGCTAGAAAAGTAGCTGCTCCACCGTACTCACCGCCAGTTGAGAAACCTTGGATGAGCCTCAGCGCGATAAGCGCTACAGGTGCTATCCAGCCTACCGATTGATAAGTAGGCAGGATGCCAATAATAAATGTTGCTACAGACATCATTAGGACAGTCATGGCCAGCACACGCTTGCGGCCAATTCGGTCACCTAGCGGCCCCCAAAACATACCGCCAAGTGGTCGAATGAGGAACGAGATAGCGAATGTTGCCAGGCCGAAGTAAAGGGCTTCAGATTGAGAGCCAGGAAACAAGGCGGCTGAGATGAAGGTGAGCCCGTAAGCATAGATTCCGTAATCGAACCATTCCGTCGCGTTGCCTAATGCAGCTGCGACCACGGCTTTGCGAGGCATGCTCATGTTCAAGCTTTTTATTGTGCTCGAAGAAATGGTTGAAGCTGGATGCGTACTAATAGACATAATTTACCACTTTTCTTAGGTAAGACGAACTGGCTAGTCAGGCTTGAATGCACATGGCCAAATGACCAACTGCTGATCTGCGCTTTATCGCGAAGCCGATTTTTGATTTCGATAATAGTTGGCAGTTATGCAAGAAGTCGCTGTAGGGCATGTTGTCACCTTTTTTTGTTATCTGTCTTTTAGCGCTTGAGCAGGAGGTCTACGCCACCAGCCCAGTCTGGGGTATTACTTCTATTCAGCGTCGTCCTTGATAAGTTTCAGGCGTTAGGCACAGGTTGACTCGCTCCCTGGGGAACAATCAACTTTCAACCTCTTCAAGGCTGCGTGCTTATTTTGTAAAACAAAGGAGTGGCTGGAGTGATGGTGCTTTAAGGCACCATCACATTGTCGCTGAAGATAGCCGTGGCACTATAACTCCAGCGACTTGCAAACTTTTCGTCAGTCCTTGACGAAAAGCTTGCGAGGAGTCGAGCAGAACGTCTCGACCCCAGTATCAGTGATCAGGATGCTCTCGGTAATCTCGAGCCCCCAATCATCCATCCATAGGCCAGGCATGAAGTGGAAGGTCATACCAGGTTTGAGCACGCTGTTGTCGCTCGGGCGCAGGCTCATGGTGCGCTCGCCCCAATCTGGTGGATAGCTGATACCGATTGGGTAACCGCAACGGCTGTCCTTGTGGATATCGAACTTCTCAAGCACGCCGAAGAAGGCACGTGCGATATCACCAGTGGTGTTGCCAGGCTTGGCGGCCTCGAGGCCGGCAGCGATACCTTCGACGACTGCTTTCTCGCCGTCGATGAAATGCTGCGGTGGCTTGCCCAGGTAAACAGTTCGGGACAGCGGGCAGTGATAGCGCTTGTAGCAGCCGGCGATTTCGAAGAAGGTGCCGGCGCCGACCTTGAATGGAGAGTCATCCCAGGTCAGGTGTGGGGCGCTAGCGTCTGCTCCGGTAGGAAGCAGCGGCACGATGGCCGGGTAGTCCCCGCCATAGCCATCGACACCGAGAATGCCACTGGCATAGATGTCAGCAACCAGCTCGTTCTTCCGCATGCCGGGCTCAATGCGTTCCAAGATGCGGTCATGCATCTTTTCGACGATTCGAGCAGCCACACGCATGTAGGAAATTTCTTGCTGGGACTTCACCGCACGCTGCCAGTTTACGAGCGCGTTCGCGTTGACGAACTTGGCCTTGGGCAGATGCTGCTGCAGTGCCAGGTATGCAGCAGCGCTGAAGTAGTAGTTGTCCAGCTCAACGCCGATAGTGAGCGAATCCCAGCCACGCGCCTGGATCACCTCTTTGCAGAGGTAGTCCATTGGGTGCCGTTCAGTCGACTGAACGTAGATATCGGGGTAGCCGACAATGTTGTCTTGCTTCATGAAGACAGTACGTCGAGCGCCGTTAGCGTCTTGGTTGCGGCCATACCAAACAGGCTCACCTTCCATGGCCAGCAGTACGCACTGGTGGACGTAGAACGACCAACCGTCGTAGCCGGTCAGCCAAGCCATGTTCGAAGGGTCAGTAACCAGCAGCAGCTCAATGTTCCTAGCCTGCATTTCTGCACGGACTTTGGCGATACGCTGGGCGTACTCCTCCCGTGTAAACGGAAGGTTCACAACAATTTCAGACATGATCGATCCCTCATGATTGGGGTATGGTTTTATTGTGTTGCCTGGTGATTCAGTTGTTGTAGAGCAAGCCTTTGCCTGTGCTGATTGCTCTGGAAAAAGCCAGGTTCGCAATCGCTGTGTCCTGAACGCCTGTGCCGGTGAGATCGCAAAGAGTTACGTCGGTTGGAGTCAACCTTCCGACGCGATCTCCAAGGATCACCTGACCCAGTTCGGCGTACACACGAAGGTCTTGTGCAACACCAGCGTTGATCGCGTGATGGAGTTCTCCAAGTGTTGCCGTCTGGCTGACTCGATCCGCAACGTAGTGATCGACTGCTGCTACTACCTCAGGAGCAACCTCGTTTTTGTGTTCAGTGTCTGCCCCCATAGCCGTGATATGGAGACCGGGCCGCAAGTGCCTGCGATGTAAAATTGGTTGATTGCTTGGCGTGCAGGTGACTGCAATGTCAGCGCTCGACATTGCTTCATCGACCGACTCTGCGGCAGTGGCTTCCAGGCCGTAGAGGCTCGATAGCTGCAAGGCCAGTTGCTGCGCTTTTGCGGAACTCCTAGCCCATACCCGAACTCGCTTGATATCCCGCACAAGAAGGAGCGCTTTGAGTTGAAGCTCGGCCTGTTCTCCTGCACCAAGAAGGGCAACCTCTTCACTGTCCTGGCGGGCGAGCCAACGTGCAGCCACAGCCCCAGCAGCTGCTGTCCTAACGGCAGTGAGGTATCCGTTGTCGAGTAGGAGCGCCTGGAGAAGTCCAGTGCGTCCAGAGAGCAGCATCATCATGCCGTTCAGACTTGGTAGGCCTAGACCAGGATTGTTGAAGAAGCCTGGACTGACCTTGATAGCGAAATTCTCAAGGTCTGGCAGGTAAGCGGTTTTGACGTCCACCTCGCCATTGTGCTCGGAGATGTCTAACCGGAGGATTGGCGGCATGACCACTTTGCCTCTGGCCAGCGATGCAAATGCGTTTTCCACTACATCGATACTGTCTGTATCGAGCGTTACGCACTCACGGATTTCGCGTTGGTTAAGCAGAAGGACTTCGCTCACATGGCACCTCTTTAAGCACGTGCTGGGCGGCGGTCGCGCACAGCTTCCAGGATGATGCGTTGGTGTTGAGCCATGTCGACATTCCCACCGCTCACGACGATCACGATTGGCCCTTGAGCTTCAACCTGCCTGGTAAGCAGAGCTGCGATACCTACCGCTCCCGCTCCCTCAATGACGAGCCGTTCTTCTAAGTAGGCATGGAGCATCGCATCCGCGATTGAGTCTTCATTGAGCAAAATCACTCGGTCGATGAATCGACGGGTGAGTTCAAATGTGTATTGGTTTCGCAGACCAATTCCGCCACCGAGCGAGTCGGCCAGCGTGGCTACTTCCTCAACATTCACGGGCTTTCCAGCCTCGAGGCTCTGTGCCATTGCTGCGCCAAGCCTCATGCTCACACCATGGGTTTTCACCTGAGGAAGTAGTGCTTTGAGCGCCAAGGACACGCCGGAGAAAAGTCCTCCACCCGAAAGCGGTATGAGTACCTGCGAAACGGAAGGGAGTTGCTCAGCGATCTCCAGACCCAAAGTGGCTTGGCCTGCAATTACGTCCTGGTGATCGAAAGGAGGGATGAAGGTAAGGCCCTCTTCTTGAGCAAGACGGGCAGCTTCGAACTGAGCATCGTCTTGAGAGTTACCAACCACCTGCACGGCGGCGCCCAGCGCACGAATCGCAGCCACCTTGTTGGATGGGACAAGCCTTGAAAGGCACACGGTAGCGCGAACGCCGGCGGCAGCTGCGGCATAGGAAAGGGCACGACCATGATTGCCCGTTGAAGCGGTTACTACTCCCAGAGCACGCTGTTGAGAGGTAAGGCCCGCAATCGCGTTCGTGGCCCCTCTCAGCTTGAAGCTACCAGTCGCCTGGTGGCATTCCAGCTTGAGGTACACGGGCACTTTCATGAAGTCGGAGAGGCTTGGAGAGAGCTCCATTCGCGTTTCGCGCACCAGGTGCTTAATGCGATCCCGGGCGATGAGGGCCTCTCGAACTGTCACTGCCGGCATGGTAGACCACCGAACGATTGTTTTTTCGGAGTCTACGAGCCGCTGATTGTCATAATGAATGTACTAGGGCAATCCGGTGGCGTTTTTTCAGATTTGTGTCAAACGGTCAGAAGTCATGGACTCCTGGGTATTGTTCAAAAGTCATCCGCATGGTTTTCAGGGCCTGGGATAGCTCGCTTTCACTCGTTTCAGCGCCGATGCAAAGCCGGATGCCGCGTGCTGGGGTCACCCCCCGAACGGTGAACGGCTCCGGTGACGTAACCGCAATATGCTGTTGTCGTAGTGTGCGCACCAGGCTGGAAACATCCCAATGTGCTGGCACATTCAGCCAAGCGTTTAACGAATGAGGGCGATGGCAATAGAGGTAGCGCCCCATCTCGTCTGCTACCAGCTTCTGGCGTGTCTCTAGGAGCCTTCGCTGCAATTGGATCAATGTGTCGGCCCTCCCATCCATAATCCACCGTGCGGCAACCTCGGCAAGCATGGGGGCTGCCATCCAGCTCGTCACGCGAAGGATGCTTTCTGTTCGCAGCGCCAGTCGTTTAGGTACTTTGAGGAACCCGATTCGTAGCCCAGTCAGAACTGACTTCGTCATGCTGGTGCAGTAAAACGAGAGCTCGGGGGCATATGAGCTGATTGGAGGGCCTTCGTATTGGTTAAGCAGGGGGCCGTAGACGTCATCCTCAATAATGTGGACACCGAAGCGACGAGCGATGGAGGCTATCTCTTTCCTGCGGCTATTGGGCATCAACGCGCTGGTCGGGTTATTAAGGTTCGGCGTGCATACCAGGGCCGTAACGCGCTCGTTGCTGCAGATGTCCTCAAAGTGCTCGGGATCAATCCCGTCACGATCAGTGTCTAGGCCTTTCAGATTGAAGCCGAGGACTTGAGAGTTCCCAATGACACCGTGATCGGTCATGCCTTCACAGAGCACCAGGTCATCAGGGCCTGCAAGGGAGGCCAGCGCCAGGAATAGCCCGTGGGCCGCCCCATTTGTGATCAACACATCTTCTCGAGCCAGCCCTGGCAAGCCAAGACGCCCAAGCCAATGACAGGCGGCATCACGATGAGCATCGAAGCCCGCTACAGGTCGGCACAGTCGGATCCAGCTTTGATCGACCTCATTAGCAAGCTCGGCGCATGTTTCTCGCCAGTACCTGTCATGCTCTGGGGTGTGAATGATTCGGGCGGTGGATAGATCGACGAGTGCGCGCTCGGGAGCATCGAGAATGTAGCTTGCTACACGGTCACTCATTCGCCGAGAAACGAAACTCCCGCGACCCACTTCGCACCTTACTAGCCCTTGGCGCTCGAGTTCCTTGTAGGCGTTTGTCACGGTTTGGACACTGATCCCCAAGGCATCGGCAACCTGCCGTTGAGGTGGCAGGCGCTGATCATCCGCCAGCTTATGCTGCTCGATGTCCGAGCTGATCGCTTGGACAAGAATCTTGTACTTGGACTCGCCGCCACGGGCGTGCTCAACCGCTTCCCGCCATTTTTCCATCATCGCTATGCTTGCTCCTAAGCCACGGCCTACAGCATGGACGTTACAACATGTTGAGATCAATTGTCCTAGTGCAATGCTCGTCACGGAAAGCCTTTTGTATGCTCATCTCACGCTTCCGAGGAAGGCTTGGGTCTTCTTCAAGCTACCGCTATCAATTCCAAAAATAGCGGCGCTGCAGCGTGATCTTCTATCTGCCCAAAACTCCGCGCCACGCGGGCCAATTACAATAGAGGGAGATTTTTGATGAACTTGGTCACTTCGCTTTCCGCAGTCGCTCAACGCCTGACCCTGGCGTGTGCCATTGCGAGCATCGCCGTATCCGCACACGCAGCTACAACCCTCGACTCTCTCAAAGAGCAGGGCAGTGTTCGGATTGGCTATGCCAACGAAACGCCTTTCGCCTATACCGGAACCGATGGAAAAGTCACGGGCGAGTCGCCTGAAATCGCCACCGCGATTTTCAAGCAGTTGGGGATCAAGGACGTCAATGGTGTACTCACCGAATGGGGATCGCTGATTCCTGGCCTGCGAGCTGGTCGTTTCGATGCTATCGCAGCCGGCATGTACATCACTCCAGCCCGCTGCAAGCAGGTCTTGTTCACCGACCCTCACTACCAGCTCCCTGACGCGCTCCTGGTGCCGAAAGGCAATCCCAAGGAGCTGTTCAGCTACGAAGATGTCGCAAAGAACCCAGAAGTGAAGCTGGCCATTATGGCGGGCACCGTGGAGCTCCAGTACGCCCGTGACTCTGGCGTGAAAGACGAACAAATCCTCCAGGTTCCAGATACCACGGCTCAGCTGCAGGCAGTTCGTGCCAAGCGGGCAGATGCTGCTGTAGGCACACAGCTCACGATGAAAGGGCTCGCGGCCAAAGGCGGTGATTCGGTAGAGGCCATGACCGACTTCAAAGATGACCCTTCCCATATCGGCTACGGTGCCTTGGCCTTCAGACCGGAAGACAAGGAGCTTCGTGACCAGGTCAATGCCCAGCTCAAGAAATGGCTCGGTAGTGAAGAACACCTGAAAACAGTGGCGCCATTCGGATTCGACAAGAGCAACCTCACTACGAAAACAGCTGCGGAGCTCTGCGGGCAGTAACACTGCATCCAAATCGGCGCGTCAAACCCACTGCCGCGCCTTTGGCTGATTTAACGTGAGGTAGAGTCAAATGGCAGATTTACTACCACTTATGCTCCAGGGCGCATGGGTTACCCTGCAGATCACCTTCTTCGGATCTCTCCTGGCCATCGTTGCAGCGACCCTGGCGGCACTCGGCAAAATGTCGACATGGAGACCGCTCCGCTGGTTTTGCGTCGTCTACATTGAGATCTTTCGGGGTACGTCGCTGCTCGTTCAATTGTTCTGGCTCTTCTTCGTCCTTCCGCTTCCTCCATTCAATCTCGAGCTGAGCCCCTACACCGTCGCAATCGTTGGCCTTGGGCTACATATTGGCGCTTATGGTGCAGAGATAATGCGCGGCGCGATTAATTCGGTAGCTAAAGGTCAATATGAAGCTTGCACAGCACTTAACTTTGGCCCATTCACACGCTTTCGTCGCATCATTTTGCCGCAAGCCCTGCTCGCAGCGATGGGGCCTGGAACTAATCTGCTGATCGAGCTGTTGAAAAACACATCCCTTGTTTCCCTTATAACGCTTGCAGATTTGAGCTTCAGGGCGCGCCAACTCGATCAGGCTACATTCGAGACTCTCAAGGTCTTCGCCCTAGCGCTGCTCATGTACTTCGTAATGGCCCAAGCGATTAACTTGGCAATGCGGCGTTTAGAGCGACATCTGGCCCGTGGTCGTGTCCAAGGGAGCCTGTGATGAATTTCTTCGACTGGAACTATGCAATACAGCTCTTGCCCGAATTGTTCCGGGCAGCTCTTAACACAATCGGCGTCACGTTGCTGGGCTTTGCAATCGCTATCGTTCTTGGACTGTTCCTCGCCATTGGCAGACGCAGCGCAAGAATATGGATCTCTTGGCCAATAGGTGGGGTGATCGAATTTATCCGCAGTACACCTTTACTGATCCAAGTTTATTTTCTTTATTACGTTCTGCCTAACTACGGCGTTAGCCTGACAGCAATGCAAGTAGGCGTGCTAGGCATTGGTCTACACTACGCCTGCTATCTGGCAGAGGTATATCGAAGCGGCCTTGATGCGGTTCCGCGAGGCCAATGGGAAGCAGTGACAGCACTCAACATGAGTCCTTCGCTTGCCTATCGAAACATCATTTTACCCCAAGCTCTCCGTCCGATTTTGCCACCGGTTGGCAACTACCTGGTTGCGATGCTGAAAGATACACCTGTGCTTTCAGCTATCACTGTCGTTGAGATCATGCAGCAAGCAAAGAACATCGGCTCTGAGACGTTCCGATATCTTGAGCCCATCACCATGGTAGGCGTGTTCTTCCTTGTTCTGAGTATTGTTCTGGCTTATTTGGTACGCCGCGTTGAAGCGCGCTTGGAGCAAAAATAATGACCACCTCTCCAGTTTCCAACATTCAGATAGCTCCAAGCGAAATTTTGACAGGTGTCAGTTCAGGCGCCATTTCGTCCCCGGCCATCGGCAAGCCCATGGTTAGCTTCCGCAGCGTAACTAAGCGATATGGCAACTTCACTGTTTTGGACGGCCTGGAACTGGATGTTTCGGCAGGCGAAAAAGTCGCCATCATTGGCCCCAGCGGATCAGGTAAATCGACGTTGCTCCGAGTGCTGATGACCCTTGAGGGAATCGATGAGGGGAGCATTCTGGTCGAAGGCGAGTCGCTGACTCACATGCAAGGAAGGAATGGAAAGCTGGTTCCAGCCGACGCGAAGCACGTGCGTGCTGTCCGGGGCAAAATAGGAATGGTATTCCAAGGGTTCAACCTCTTTCCCCACCGTACTGCGCTGCAAAATGTCACTGAGGCCCCCGTCCATGTCCTGGGTGTAAAACCAGCCGAAGCCAGGGATCGCGCCGTGCAGTTGCTGGAAATGGTTGGACTGGGTGCCAAGCTCGATCATTACCCTTCGCAACTGTCTGGTGGCCAGCAGCAGCGGGTCGCGATAGCACGGGCCCTAGCCATGAGACCAAAGGTCATGCTTTTCGACGAGGTCACCTCGGCGCTCGACCCGGAACTCTGCGGTGAAGTCCTTAACGTCATCCGTCGACTTGGAAGCGAGCATAAGCTGACCATGCTTATGGTTACTCACCAAATGGGCTTTGCTCGGGAGTTTGCGGATCGCGTTTGCTTCTTCTACAAGGGTCGAATTCATGAACAAGGTGCTCCAGGCCAACTGTTCGAGACCCCCCAGGAAGAGCGTACCCGCAGTTTTCTGAGCGCCGTTAGAGAGGCAAATTAAGGATTTCTGCTAGCTCTTCAGGAGTAGCCCTCCTGATGAGCCAAGAGGTGCTAAGCATCATCAATTGGAAGTGTGAATCCGGCCTTTACCCGATCCATCACGACCATTGTTTTGAAACTCTTGATGTCATTGTTTTCGTAGAAGAACCTTCGGGTGAAGTTCTCGTAGTCCTCCATATCCTTTGAGGTTACGAGGAGTACAAAGTCAGCATCACCCGTGACATAGGATCCGCTCATGACCTCAGGAGTATTTTTAATGGCCTGCTTGAACTTATCGATAATGTCTGAGCGCTCTCGTTCCAAAGTGACCAGCACCAGCATGGTGACATGCCTTCCAACCGCTTTAGGGTTGATGATGGAGATGTCGCTCTCGATGACCCCTTCACTGCGCAGGCGCTTAAGCCTGCGCTGGCAGGCCGTGGAAGATAAACCGACCAAATCACCAAGCTCTTCAGAGGTGAGCCTATTGTTGACTTGCAAGGCACTTAAAATTCGTAAGTCAATCCTATCAAGCTCCATGAGTTTCTCACCCCTACTAATACTTGATGAAAATGTGTCAGTTGCGTTAGCTGAGTGTACATCAGATACGTCAGCCAACAAAGCTAAATGCCAATGCTAGTAGTGCACCACCCCTACGCACTGGTTACACCTGTTGGGTCGAGTCATAGCCGCTGCGCTGAGCCTTAGCCTACTTGAACGACAAACAAATAAGGAATATGCAATGAAACCTAGTCCCATCAAGCCAACTATCGATTTCGACCAACAAGGGGTGTCGCACGGGTTCTTGAAGCTGCCTTACTCACGTGATGACTCTGCGTGGGGTGCGATCATGATTCCTATCACCGTCATGAAAAACGGGATCGGCCCGACTGTGCTCCTCACTGGCGGCAATCATGGAGACGAGTATGAAGGCCCGATTGCACTCACCAAGCTGGCCAATCAACTGGACATCGAAACAGTCAGAGGGCGAATCATTATTTTGCCCTTCATGAACTATCCTGCTTTTAAAAACGCCTCCAGAACCTCTCCGATTGATCGCGGGAATCTGAATCGTACCTTCCCAGGTAAGGCTGACGGGACAGTTACGGAAAAAATTGCTGATTATATCCAGCGACACTTGTTGCCATTGGCGGATTACGTCCTTGATATCCACTCTGGCGGCAAGACTCTGGACTTCATTCCATTTGCCGCTGTTCATATTCTGCCGGACAAGCTGCAACAGCAGAAAGGCGAACGGGCAATGGATGCTTTCGCGGCTCCCTACAGCATGAAAATGCTGGAAATCGATAGCGTGGGCATGTTTGATACGGCTGTCGAAGAAGCCGGTAAAATCTTTGTGACTACCGAGCTTGGTGGTGGGGGTACAGCCAGCTCCACCACTATTAAAATTGCAGAGCGCGGGGTACGAAATTTCCTGGTTCATGCAGGGGCGGTCATGGGTGATCTTGATATTGCACAGGACAGCATCTTCTTGGATATGCCTGACGACAATTGCTTCATTGCAAGCGAGCATGCCGGGCTCATTGAATACTGCTTCAATCTGGGCGATCAGGTCTCCAAAGGCGATGTGATTGCTCGAGTGTACGACGTCACAAGAACAGGTGTGGCACCTACCGAATACAAGGCCCAACGTGACGGCCTTCTTGCCTGCCGTCACTTCCCGGGGCTTGTGCAGTGCGGTGACACAATCGCAGTTCTGGCTGAGAAAATCTCTTAAACATCTGCCCCTTCAACAAGGCTGCCAAGTGCAGCCTTTTTTGTTTTTCTACACCTAATTGGTTTTGTTCCAATCATTTCTTATGCACCTACAGACCTGAAATCGCATCTCTGATAAATGACGCAGGAAAGCTGCGCAACTGTGAAAACATCACAGTATTACTGCGCACACGGGCTGGATTACTCATATTTCCAGCGTCAAGCCAGACATAGAATGATCCTCATCGAACATCAGCTTTATCTCTTCGAGGCATATAAAAATGAAAGATCTTGCGCCCTCCGCCCTCAATAAGCTTCGTCGAAATGACCTGCTTGAAACTCGGGCTTACATTGATGGGCGCTGGGTTACTGGCGAGGGCTCGCTCGACGTCACTGATCCAGCTAATGACCAGGTGATCGCGCAGGTAGCCCATTGCGACGAGTCCTGGGTAGATCTGGCCGTCGAAGCCGCTTCGCGTGCCTTCGATGGTTGGCGGAACACCTTGCCGACACAGCGTGGTGCAGTCCTTCGTAAATGGGCAGCACTGATGCGTGAGAACCAAGAAGATTTGGCGGTCATCATGACCTGCGAGCAAGGTAAGCCGCTCAGCGAATCACGCGGAGAGATCAATTACGGCGCGAACTTTGTCGAGTGGTTTGCGGCAGAAGGTGAGCGTTGCTACGGCGAGACAATTCCAAGTCATCTCCCGAACAGCCAGTTGGTCACTAAGCTGCAGCCGATTGGTGTAACCGTGGCCATCACGCCCTGGAACTTCCCCAGCGCCATGATCACCCGCAAGGCTGCTGCTGCACTGGCGGCTGGATGCCCGATGATCGTCAAGCCGGCGCCTGAAACTCCGCTGTCTGCCCTGGCTCTCGCCCGGTTGGCTGAAGAAGCTGGTATTCCTGGTGGTGTGTTCCAGGTGCTGACCGGGGATGCACCGAAGATGTCGGCTCGTCTCTTGGCCGCCTCCGCAGTCCGTGCGTTCAGTTTCACCGGTTCCACAGAGGTTGGTCGGATTCTGCTGCGTCAGTCTGCGGATACGGTCAAGAAAGTATCCCTTGAACTGGGTGGCCATGCTCCGTTCATTGTCTTCGATGATGCCTCGATTGCTGAGGCTGTCGAAGGCTGCATTGGCGCCAAGTTCGCAACCTCAGGTCAAGATTGCCTGGGCGCGAATCGCATCTATGTGCATCGCAACATCTACGGTCAATTCGTAGAGGAATTCACCAAGGCCACCGAGAAGTTACGCGTTGGCCATGGCCTTGAAGAGGGCGTCGATATCGGCCCAATGACTAGGGTAACGGTTGCCAACAAGTGCCGAGAGCAGATTTCGAATGCTCTCTCGCTGGGTGCAAAACTCACCTGCGGCGGTATCGACAATCACTTGGGTAGCAGCTTCGTCCTTCCGACTGTTCTGGCTGACGTCACGGACAAAATGGACATCGCTTTCGAAGAGACCTTCGGCCCCGTGGCGGCAATCCTGCCCTTCGATTCCGAAGATGAAGTAGTGACCAGGGCCAACAACACCGAGTTCGGCCTCGCTGCCTACGTGTACACCAACGACCTTCGTCGTGCCTGCCGAGTATCTGACCGACTCGAGTACGGCATGGTCGCACTCAACACTCCGAAGTTCACCGGCGCACCAATCCCGTTTGGCGGCTGGAAGCAATCGGGCTTGGGCCGTGAAGGCTCGAAGCACGGTTTGGCTGAGTACATGGAACTGAAATACGTCTGCATCGGCGGTCTGTAAAAATCACAAGAGGATTGAAAAATGGATAAGCAAAAGCAAGATTTGATCTCCCAACAAGATCGCGGTGCAGTGCTCCACCCGTTCACCCAGCTGAAAGACTTTGCCTCTGGCAAGGCAGGTGATCCAACAATCATCGAAACCGCGAAAGGGATCACTATCACTGACGCGACTGGGCGTGAGTACATCGATGGCTTCGCTGGCCTGTACTGCATGAACGTCGGCTATGGCCGTACCGAAGTCGCCGAGGCGATCTCCAAGCAAGCCCACAAGCTGGCGTACTACCACACCTATGCTGCGCACACCACGGAAGAGCTCGCTCGCCTGTCTGACCGCCTGGTGAAGATGGCTCCGGGCAAAATGAGCAAGGTCTTCTACGGCATGTCCGGTTCGGATGCCAACGAGACCCAAGCCAAACTGGTCTGGTACTACAACAACCTGCGCGGTAAGCCGAACAAGAAGAAGATCATTGCTCGTGAGCGCGGCTACCACGGTTGCTCCGTAGTTTCTGGTTCCATGACCGGCATGTCGTTCTACCATGACCACATGGATCTGCCGATTGCAGGCATCCTGCGTACTGGTGCTCCTCACTACTACTGGGGCGCCGAGCCAGGTGAGACTGAGCTGGAATTCTCTGCCCGCCGTGCACGTGAACTCGAAGAGCTCATCCTGCGTGAAGGCCCAGACACCATCGGCGCATTCATTGCTGAGCCTGTGCTCGGAACCGGTGGTATTACCCCTCCGCCAGAAGGCTACTGGGCTGCTGTTCAGCCTGTATTGAAAAAGTACGACATCCTGCTGATCGCTGACGAAGTGATCACCGGCTTTGGCCGTACTGGTGCCATGTTCGGCTGCGACAAGTACGGTATCGAGCCTGATCTGATCACCGTAGCTAAAGGCCTGACTTCTGCCTACGCACCGCTGTCGGCTTCGATTGTTGGTGAGAAGGTGTACAAGGTGATGGAGGAAGGCGCTGATCGCGTTGGTGCCTTCTCCCACGGCTACACCTACTCGGGCCACCCTATCGGTGTCGCGGCAGCAAACGCTGTGCTCGACATCGTCGAGGGTGAGAACATTCCAGCGCACGTCGACAAGGTTGGCCAGTATTTCCAAAAGTCGATGCAGGAGACCTTCTCCTCGCTGCCAATCGTCGGCGAAGTGCGTGGTGTGGGCATGATGGCCGCCATTGAGTTCGTAGCGGATCCGGCCACCAAGAAGCGTTTCGACCCAGCCCTCAAGGTTGGTGCACGGATCTCGAAAGCAGCCCGTGATCGCAACTTGATCGCTCGTGCTATGCCTCACGGTGAAATCCTGGGCTTTGCTCCTCCTCTTGTCACGACCGAACAGGAAGTGGATCGCATCATCAGCATCGCACACGAAGCTGTGCTGAGCGTCCTTGATGAGCTGAAGGTCTGAGCCATCAACGTTGGCAATGATGCCAGCTGAATTACCCCCTTCGTTTTAAGCCCGCCTTTAGGCGGGCTTTTTTTGTAGTGCTATCACAATCAAAGCCAAGACGCTGTCATCAGTTCACAAGGACGTACTTTCGGGTCAGATACTGTCCAAGGCCCGGAAAGTAAAAGCCCGCGCCGGAGACCGGTGCGGGCTTATTCATCTCATCGTGGACTCAAACGAGAGCGCTAGGATGACCGAGCTGGCTCCGATCAAAGAAGCAGTGGCTACCTATACGTCCAGGGCTGCCGAGAAGCTTCGTGCCCAGCAGTCACTCTGCAAGCGGCTACGGGTGAGTATCCGCACGGGCCAGTTCAACCCAAATGAGGCCAAGTATGCCAACGGAATCCTCGTCGACCTGCCATACGCTACGGACGACACGCGTTTGCTGACAAAGGCTGCATAGGAGGGGGTAGAGCTGGTTTACCGGGAGGGCTTCCGCTACAGCAAGGAGAGGTATTGCTGCTCGACCTGAGTCAGCGGAACGAGATCACCGGTGACCTTTTTGCAGTTGCCCAGCCGGTAGCGAGTACAAAACTCATGGGCGTGCTTGATGCGTTGAGTGCTAGGTGGGGTAGGGGACAATGCGGTTGGCGAGCGTACATGTCGATCCCAGCTGGATGCGCCGGGAGATGATGAGCCAGAGCTTTACCACGCGAGTTGATGAGCTCTGGACGGTGTACTGCAAATAGAGCGGGGTATGAGCAAGGCCAAAGCTTCCAGCTCCCCTAGCCCTGAACGACCTTATCGGTTGTCTTCAGTTACGTACGGACGGAAACCGAGTCCAAAGAAGCTATCAAGGAGGAACGCTTCCCGGAATTCGATTCCGGGTGTAAGGCGAAGAATCTCGTAGACATCTCGCTTATCGGCCTCAGGCATACGCGCGCCGAAGATGATGGCGGAGACGGGGGCTGGAGCTTGATAAAGCTTCCCGCCAACATCCATGATTGCTCGCCATTCCTTCTCGTAGCTCCATTGCTTGGCCTTGGTGAACAGGCAGGCCTCCAGAAAAGCCTCCGTGGCGCCGGCATGCAGGTTCTTCACGGACAGTGACGGGTATACATCGGTGTACTTCACCGGTCTGGCCATGGTCGTCAGCGGGGAGGTCTCATCGATTTTGTACTCGATGCAGAAGCCCTTGTGGTTCTCGGCGTAGTGAGACCACATCAGAATTTCATCGGGTGCCTCGCTGAGGCAGAACACACCAATGTTCTGCATGAGCGAGCCGAGTCCGTCGCGAAGCCGCTCATAGGCAAGCTCGTCCTCCTCGCTCGGCACCTTAAGTGAGTCCTCCACCTCAGCATTTTGTGTGGCTTTTTCGACCGCGTGGGCTACGGACTCTGCCAGCTTGCTGCGGTCGAGGTTGATGGCGCAGTCAAACGGATCATTGAAGGAGACCGGGGTGGACAGCCAGACTTTGTTGTCGGCCAAGGACTGCAGTGAATCGCCCCTGGTTTCCTAGACACTCTCCAAGCTCAGGAAATAGCGTTTCTCATACTCTACTGGAGACAGCTGCATAGCACTGCTGTGTCGACGTTTTGGGTTTGCGTCGCCAAACGGCCATCAGCATCGCGTCGATAGCAAGGTCGCTGCACATCCTTGGCTTCATTGACCAACCAATTACTTGGCGTGAGAAGAGATCCAGCACTACCGCCAGATAAAGCCATCCTTCATAGGTGCGGATGTAAGTGATATCGGTCACCCAGACCTTGTTCGGCTCGCTGACCTTGAACTGCCGGGCAAGGTGGTTGGGCGAGGCCACGGTTGGTTTTCCGCCATAAAACCCAGGACGACGGCGATAACCCGTTTGCGAACGCAACCCCTCTGCTTGCATCAAACGACCGACTCGATTTCGCCCGCATGTCTCTCCCAGCTCACGCAGGTCACCATGAATTTTGCGATAGCCGTACACACCTCCGCTTTCGAGCCAAGCATGTTTGATCAAACCAAGCAGACGATGATCTTCTTTTGCTCGGGCAGATTGAGGCTCCGCCAACCAAGCGTAGTAGCCGCTGGGATGCACCTTGAGGGTTTGGCAAAGACGCCGCACCGGGTAATCCGTCGAGTGCTTCTTGATGAAGGCGTACTTCAGCCGCACTCCTTGGCAAAGTACGCGGCGGCCTTCTTTAAGATGTCTCGCTCTTCCGTCACGCGCTTGAGTTCAGCGCGCAGCTTGCGCAGTTCAGCCTGCTGATCATTGTCTTGCTGACGCTGCTCTTGGGGCTTGCTGTAGACCTTGATCCAGGCGTAAAGGCTGTGCACGGACATGCCCAGGCGCTGGGCGACCTCAGCGACAGGCTTGCCTTTCTCGGTCACTTGCTTGACCGCTTCGATCTTGAATTCTTCAGGGTAACGCTGACGACTCATGGCACCTCCTATTTGGGCCTCATTATGAGGCTTGGAGGTGTCTACGAAACCAGGGGCGATTCAGATGGTGGGTCCATCGATGTCAAATCCAGTGTGCAATCTGGCACTGTATTCAGAGTCTCGCTTCCAACCTCATAGCTCACGCGATCCCTGTTCCGGTGGGAGCGACAGCATTTAGCGCCACCGGTCTGCCTCTACAATCAACACGATGAACGTACTGACGTTGGATTCACCTGAACAGAGTAGGGCGCTTTTCCGTCGCCCCTGACTTTGGGAGTTCAACATGAAAGCCATCGTGTACAACGGCCCACGTGACGTCGCGGTCAAGGATGTTTCTGACGCAAAAATCGAGAAGCCCACCGACGTACTGGTGCGTATCACCACGACCAACATCTGCGGTTCTGACCTGCACATGTACGAAGGCCGCACGTCTTTCGAGACAGGTCGAGTTTTTGGCCATGAAAACCTCGGCGAAGTGATTGAGGTGGGCGCCGGAGTCGACCGGGTCAAAATTGGTGATCGCGTCTGCCTGCCATTCAACATCGGCTGCGGGTTCTGTGAGAACTGCGAAAAAGGGCTCACGGGATTCTGCCTGACAGCCAATCCCGGTTCTGCCGGCGCCGCTTACGGCTTTGCTGAGATGGGGCCCTACCAAGGCGGTCAGGCGGAACTGCTCCGCGTTCCGTATGCGGATTTCAACTGCCTGGTGCTGCCTGAGGACGCCCAGGAACGAGAAGATGACTACGTCATGCTCTCGGATATTTTCCCTACTGGTTGGCATGCAACTGAGCTGGCCGGACTGCTTCCTGGTGAGAGCATTGCGATTTACGGCGCAGGGCCTGTTGGCCTGATGGCGGCGCATTCGGCAATCATCAAAGGCGCGTCCCAGGTTTTCGTCATCGACAACCAGCCGGATCGCCTACAGCTTGCCGCGCAGCTTGGGGCAACTCCCATCAACGCAGTCGAGCAAAGAGCAGTGGAAGAGATCATGAACCTTACCCACGGCAAAGGCACCGACCGGGGCTGTGAGTGCGTCGGTTACCAGTGCTGCGACAAGCATGGCCATGAAGCGAACTACCTCACCATGAACAACTTGGTCGCTTCAACCAAGGCCACTGGCGGCATCGGCGTGGTTGGGGTGTTTGTGCCAGAAGATCCTGGAGCGAAAAACGAACTGGCGAAGGAGGGCAAGATGGCCTTCGACTTCGGTGCGTTCTGGTTCAAGGGCCAACAGATCCGGACAGGTCAGGCGAATGTAAAGGCCTACAATCGCCGCCTGGCAGAGCTTATCCATCATGGGCGCGCCAAGCCCTCGCATATCATTTCCCATCGTTTGAAATTGGCCGAAGGCCCAGATGCCTACAAGCACTTCGATGCGCGGGATGATGGCTGGACGAAAGTGGTGCTCAAGCCTGCTGCGTGATCCGCTCTCACTGCTTCCAGGGACGGAAGCTTGGTGAGAAGGGCAACCTGCATGTTTTAAAGCAACCCTTCACCGGCTTGTCAGGGCGTTATCACCCGGCAATTTCCAGTTGCGTGTTCTTCCGCCACCCTCGCAGATTCATCGCGCAGAGGCAGAACTGTAAGATGATCAGAGCCCAGGCTTGTGCTTGCCAGCCCCACACAGCCCACAGCACGTTGCTTGCGATGAAACAGCAGAATCCAATCTTTCTTCTACCCGGACGGCGCGAACCGATGCACCAGGCTGCCAGCACGGTCATCACCATGGCAGGCCATTCAAGTAACCCAATCCAATATTCCATGAAACCTTCCAAATGATGATGGGTATCTGAAGCTAATCACCTGCCAGCTTCCAGAGAGCTGGCAGGTGATGGCTCCACTAAGCGGCTCGGCGCTCGCCCTTGAGCATCTTTTTCTGCATTTCCATGGTTTGCCCAAGCTCCTCGAGGATATCCTTGCTGAGCAGCTTCTTCGCGGTGGGGAAGAGCTCGCCTTCTTCTTCCTCGATGTGATGCTCCAACAGCTCTTTCATGACCTTGACTCTCCCGGCGAATTCGACGGTGCCGGTTTCGGTATGCAGCAGGTCGGGTAGGACGAGGGAGTCAACAGTCCGGTGTTCTTCCTTGGCCTCGTAGTACATTTTCGCTTCTTCCTTGCCACCCGCTTCCTTGATGGCCGGATATAGAATTTCTTCTTCGAGCGCGGTGTGAATCTGCAGCTCCTGCTCGATCCTGTGGAGTAGATCGGCCCGTTTTTTCACTGCTCGCTCGGTGGTGGTCGACAGCTCTTCGAGCAGCTTCTTTACCAACTTGTGGTCTTGAATCAGTAAGTCGATAGCGTTCATGGCGTTACCTCATCACGGATTGGATGTAAGAACTTGCCTCTGGTTGAGTAGCCGCTAAGCGAGACGGTTCAACGCAGATGATGGCTGGCGTCATCGTTCAGGATGGCAACCTCCAATAGCCATTGCGGCTTTGAGGGCTGCCAGGTGAGTCAAGCCCGGAGGAAGGTTGCCCAGATACTGTCCAGTCTGCGGATCGATCATCTCCGAGTAGATGCCTACCCCGTGTGATAGCCCTTGCAAAGCATCTGCATAGGCGGCTACGGCATGTTCTTGCTGGCCGAGGATTGCCGAGGCTTCGATCAACCAGAATGTGCAGGCCAGGAAGCAACCTTCCTCTTCCTGTGCATCGGTGTAGCGATAATGGAAAGCGCCCGCCCCCAGATCATGGTCAATGGCTTGCAGTGTGCTGCGCATACGTTGTTTGCTGGGGTAACCGAACCTGACCGCCAGTGCCAGTGAGGCGTCCAGCCGGTCGCTGTCTGGATAGAACAGGTAGGCTTGGCGCTCCTCGCTCCAGCAGTGCGCCTCGATCCATGCCTGGATGCGCTGGCGCTCGCGATCCCAGCGTTCCCGGCAGGTGGTGGGAAGGTGGCCGCCATCTGCCAGTTCGATGGCCCGGCTCAAGGCTTGCCAGCAACTGATCTTGGACATCGTGTAGTGCTGCTTTTCCGGCAACTCCCAGATACCGGCGTCCTGCTGACGTCAACAGTCGGCGCACTGGTCGGCAAGGCCTGAGAGGAGCATGGCGCTCGGGGAATCAAGAATGTTGCCGCTGTCGATGAAGCAACGGGCGGTTTCGAAAATGTCGCCGAACACGCCATGCTGCAGCTGGTCGCGCGCGTCGTTGCCAACGACTGGAGGCGAGTTTTTGTAACCAGGGAGATCAACCTGGCGCACGCAATCACCAATGGCCCCGTCCAAGGTATAAAACACCCGTGGCCCATGTTCACTCAGGCGGCGCAGCAACCAGGTGAAGGCAGCCTTGGCTTCCGGCTGTGCGCCGATGCCCAGAAACGCTTCGATGGTGTAGCTGGCGTCGCGTATCCAGGCGAAGCGGTAATCGTAGTTTTTGCTGCCACCAATCCGCTCGGGAAGGGATGAGGTCGCTGCCGCCATGATCGAGCCACTTGGAGAGGACAACAGAAGCTTGAGGGCCAGCGCATTACGGACTACATGGTTTTGGTACGGGCCGTCGTAGACCAGCCCCTTCGACCATTGGCACCACTCACTGTGCGAGCCGTCGATGCGTTCATCGATCAAGGCCAATGGGGGCACCACCAGGGGCTCATCTCGTCCTGCGATGATTGCGACCACTGAGCGTTGTCCTGCTGCAAGGCTAAGGACAGCACGCACGCCCATGTCATCCTTGCGTTCGATGTGCACCTGATGGTCGTGCAGGAACATGCCGAGTATTCGGCCCGCATGAAAAACGCAGGCATTGTCATTCGGCGCCACGTAGGGGCTTACCGTGTCGGCTTGGGTTCCGAAGTCGATGGCTAACTCGAAATCGACCGTACCCTCGACACATTCGAGGCGCCTGGCAAGTTCGGCCCAAGGTAAACGCCCAGCGGGGCCACTGTTCAAGGACTCGGTCAGCCGCGCACGACCCTCGTGGGTGATGAAGAGTGTCTCGAGGACGTTGCTGCCTGGCAGGTAGCGCCGCTCAGCAACGAACGGCTCGTTGGGGGTAATGGAAAAGTAGCCTCCTGTTTGCGGAGCCAGCAGCTTGTCGAACAGGGGAGGTGAATCCATGTGCGGCACACACCACCAGTCGATGGAACCGTCCAGACCAATCAGTGCCACGGAACGCCCATCCCCGAGTGCACCATACTGCTCCAGGGGCAACCAGCCACCCTCATCTCGCTCAGGTGCACCCTGTTGAGCTTCTACCGGTTCTCTTTCCATCGGTGTGCCTTCGAGATCATGTGTTCTGATTCCGACATGGCTATCTGGCGTCTGGTTCGTCTTATGTGAGCGTTGCGCAAATAGAGGGAATTTAGGATTGGCATGAATATCTCATGTAAAGCGGGACACAAGGGAGCTTTGTGCCCTCGCATTACCCTGCAAGGAACAAGAACAAAAGGGGGCTTACATGAGTTGTCTGATTTGCGCTGGGCAAGCTGAGTCCGTCGAATGCACCGGTGGATGGGAAGAGCGACGCTGTTCTAAATGCGGCTGTTACCGAATGTCCCAAGCGCTCATTCTGGTGATGATGGAAGAGGGTCAGATTTTTGATACCGAGCGGATGCGGGCCTGGCTGGTATCCCGGCGCGAACTGATGCCCATCCCTACCATCGACCATAGCCAGGCGATATTTGCACTCTAAAAGGCCTGAGAGGTGGAGCTCCGTGCCTTATTCGGCAGGAATGATCGAAATCTTTCCATTGCGTTCGACGATAGCGAACTTTACCTGCTCAATGTTCTCGATGCCTTGGCTGTCCCGCGCTGACTCAAGGATATCGTCCTCCGTGAGTCGTGCGCGACGCATGCGGTGATGCAGGAAGCGCCCATTTTCAACAACCAGGGTAGCGTGCCCATCCAGAAACCTGGCCAAGGACTTGGAGTTGAGCTTCGCGAGTGAAAGGCCGACGTCCAAAACGATCAGCGTGGCAATTACCAGCATGGCATTGGTGAATGAAAAATCCTCGCCCAGAAGTGCCTGCTGGGTGGCTTCCCCAATGATCAGCAACAAGACGAAGTCAAAGGTCGTCAGGTCGGCCAGTGAGCGCCGTCCGGCTACGCGAAACAGCAGCATAAGTGCGACGTACATCCCGGCTGCGCGGAGGATCGAATCCATGACGCACTCCTAGGGGTAAAGGAATGTGGAGAAGTGAACGGCGCTTTCAGGGCCAGCCCTGACGCTGCCCTCTAGAGTGCCTACGTGCTCATTTCGAAGGGTCAAGTACAAGGTGGCGACCCCATCTTGCTTAGTACCCAATTGGAACAGCATGGCCTGGCCATGCGACATCGACTGTTGTGGCTCCGGTTGCAACGTCTCGATACTGGCGTCACGGAGCAATGATCCCTCGAGTTGCACCTCCACCGGCTGACCAGGGATACCCTGAACGGTGATGAAAAGGCTGTCCGTCGTGCCGCTTCGGCTGAGGCGCTGGTACTCAACCCGTACCCGTCCATTCGGGCTCACCACCTCCGCATCGCTCAATGGGCCATTACCGAACAGGCCTGCCAAGGCAAGCAATACGATGGCCACGAGCACGTACCACCCCACGCGCTCGAAGCGCCAAACACGCTGCTGCATCGGCATGTCTTCTTTAACAGGATGACGCCTGGATAGCAGTTCATCTTCCGACATGATCACCCCCTCAGGCGCGCTCACCGCGTAGCCAGCGCTGGTGATAGTGGGAAAGCCGGGTCAACCCGAACAGGGCACCTTGGCGCATGACTTCAGGCCGCTCGCCGAAGAAGCGTTGAGTGCGCGTGAAAACGGCAATTGGCTCGCCGGCGAAGGCCCACGCAAAGCACATCGTCCCCGGTGGTATCCCGGATTCGGGCGCCGGCCCGGCTATACCGGTGGTGGCGATCACCACATTCGCATCGCTGTCCCTCAAGGCGCCCAAGGCCATTTCCCAAGCTACTGCTTCGCTGGTCAGGCCGTATCGTTCGATGGTTTCGGCGCTGACCCCCAGCAGCCGCTTCTTGGCGCTGGGTGAGTAGACGACATAGCCGCTTTCCAGCACCTTTCCGGTACCCGGTACCGCCGCCAACAACGCCACAAGGCAGCCTGCAGTGCACGATTCTGCTGTGCTCAAAATCAGTTTGTTGTTTTTGAGATAGCCGAGGGCGGACAGTACAGGGTCGTTTTCCATTCCAGAATCGACTCGCTTGTTTTGCGGTGGACGCGAGCCTGGGGTAATTGGTTCATCGCCCGTGTTGCCCGCCCATCTCCTGAAGTGTCACTGACCTGAACTTTGCCCCGTAGATTGGCTTCCCTTGTTCAAAGGCAATGGGAGGAGAGCAACATGAAGAAAGTGAGCGTCAGCCAAAAAGAAGGTGCGCAGACAAGGCCGCATGGGGAAGAGGAGCGAGATAACGATGCTCATCGTCCGGATGGATCCACCGGCACATCACATGACTCGACAGCGCAAAAAACGGCCCGTGATCACGATCAGCACAAACGCTGAAACTGCCACGCAAAAAGAGAGTCAGGCTCGCCAGCACGGCGAGCCTCTTTTCACTAGAGGATCGGTTTGCCGCCAGTCACTGCGTAACGTGAGCCACTGATGTAACTGGCTTCGTCGGAGCCCAGCAGCACGTAGATCGGAGCGACCTCCACCGGTTGTCCGGGACGACCCAATGGTGTTTTGGAACCAAAGTGTGTAACCGCTTCCTCTGGCATGGTGGAAGGAATTAGAGGCGTCCAGATAGGCCCTGGCGCAACGCTGTTGACCCGAATACCTTTCTTGCCTAGCAACTGAGCCAGGCCAGCAGTGAAGTTGGCAATGGCCCCCTTGGTCGTGGCATAAGCCAGCAGGCTGGGGGATGGATCGTCGGAATTGACCGAGCTCGTATTGATAATCGAACTGCCCTTGGGCATGGAAGGCAGGGCCGCCTGGCAAATACGGAAGATGGCGGTGATGTTGGTATCGAAAGTCTTCACCCATTCGTCATCGTCGATTTCCTCCAGGGTTTCGTGGGACATCTGGAACGCCGCGTTGTTGACCAGGATGTCGATACGCCCGAACTGGCTAACGGTCTTTTCGACGATGTCGTAGCAGTGCTGTTTCTGCGCCAGGTCTCCGGGCAACAGCAGGCATTGACGGCCTGCGGACTCAACCCAGCGCGCGGTTTCTTGCGCGTCTTCATGCTCATTCAGATAAGCGATGGCGACGTCGGCGCCTTCACGGGCATAGGCAATCGCCACTGCCCGCCCGATGCCGCTGTCTGCTCCGGTGATGAGTGCAACCTTGCCTTCGAGGCGATTGTGGCCGGTATACGACTGCTCACCACAATCCGGGTAGGGCTCCATCTTGCGCTGTGAGCCAGGGACATTTTGAGGCTGCGAAGGGAAGGGCGGGGTAGGGAAGTCTCGCATGGTAGAAGCTCCTGCAGTTGAGAACGTTCATACCGGTTCGAAAGGCCCTGCCTCCTCGTGTTGGTTTCAATCTGCGGTTGGTACGACGAGCGGTGCGGGATATCAATCCAATTGAATTCCATGCCCCATCGCCTGTTCTACCGGACTCAGCTCCAGTCTCATCTCTTCGCTCGGAGCCCAATATCCGGAGTAGCGAGTGCCTCGAATCATTACCCCAACGACCCCTGAGCACGAGATCAGCGAGCACAATGCCAGGATGTTTGGCTCTCCTAAGGAGCGTCTGGATTTTTACCGGCGTGAGATCCAGTACGAAACCAGCATCCTGGCCAACCGCACGGATGCCTACCTGGCGGCTCAGTCATTCCTGGTCATCGCCTTCGTTTCCTCCATGGGGAACCTCAATCAAGGATGGGGCGAGATGTTCACACTGATCGTGCCCGCTTTCCTCGCCTTGCTCGGGGTACTGAGCTCGCTCAACGCCTGGCCTGGCATTCGGGCGGCCTACAACATCATCGATCACTGGCAGCTCAAACAGAGCCACCTACTGCGCAGCGAGCCGTTGATGGGGTTGGCTTACGACGAGCCGCCGCTTTTCTGTGAGGCGGAAACCTCGCGTGCAGGGCATCGAAAGTCATTGCTGTTCTCGCTACGGACGCCGTGGATCTTTCTGGTGTTCTGGGTGTTACTGGGTAGCTACTCGGTTTACATCCAGCTGGCCTGAACACGTCTGCGTGCGAACATGGGGGTAACATTTTGAAGACTGAGGCATTACTGACCGAGCTCCTCAACGCCCGAGGGCCGGGCGGACAAGAAGATGAAGTACGGGCCATTTGTCTGCGCGAGCTGCGCCTATTCTGTGATGACACGCACATCGACCCTGCTGGCAATGTGGTGGGGGTAATTCGTGGGGGCCGCGCTGGTAGCCCAGAGGCAGCCATACGCGTTATGGCCCATCTCGATGAGATCGCGATGATCGTCAAAAATGTGCTGGAGAACGGCACCCTGGAGGTGCTCGCTCTAGGGGGGGCGCAACCGATAAGCTTCGGCGTGTGCCCTGTCGATATCCTGGGCGATGAACACATCCTGCCGGGTGTTTTGTCCTACGGTTCAATGCACAACAGCGGTCGTACTTCGAATGGAAGAGACGTGTTGGCAGGAAATGTTCAGTGGAAAGATGTCTATATCGTCACGCGCAAGAGCAAGTCAGAGCTCCAGAAGCTTGGCGTTCGGCCTGGTACTCGAGTCGTGCTGAGTCAGCACTGGCGTAAGCCCTTCAAGGTACATGACTGTATTGCCGCTCACTTCCTCGACGACCGAGCTCCGCTGAGCGCTGTCATTCTCTGTGCGAAGCTACTGAGTGAACGGCGAGAGAAACTGAAGCAAGACGTTTGGTTCGTGCTTACGACGCTGGAGGAAGAGTCGAATGCCGGCGCCATGTACGCAGCTTCCCGGCTGCCCGGCGACACCACAATCGCTGTCGAGGTCGGCCCTGTACTTGAGGAATATGGCACGGAGCTTTCGGCCAATCCGATCATCAATACCGGCGACCAGAAGGGATACTACAGCCGCACCGTGGTGCAGGGCCTGATCGCCGCTGGCCTAAAGGCCGGTTTTAAGCCCCAGTCGGCATTGCTCGTCGATTTTGCATCCGATGCAAGCGCGGTGATGAGCGCCGGGATCGATGCCCGGGCTGGTTGCATTGCGATACCCACCGAGAATACCCATGGCTTCGAAATGGTGCTTCTGGAGGGGATTACGGCCTGCGCTGAGACCTTGTTCGAATTTCTTACAGGTAGTCAGGACACATAGCCCCGGCGCGTCGACTATGCGCAGTGGCTTACCACCTGCCATTTCGATGGAATTATTTCTTCCTTGGTTTGCTCAATAACGCATGACTAGGGAGGGAATTCTGGTGATCGGACAGCAACTCTATGTAATTGAGTACGAGCTTCACAGTGAGCCTCGGACATTCATTATCCGTCTGGAGAAAATGGACAACGGCGCCGCATGGCACTGGGCCAGCTGTGATGCCGGCGTGGGCATCATTCCGCGTTTCAGTCAGCAGAACATCAAACTGGTAAGTCGCCCGATGGCTGAGCGGTATGGCATTGCCAAGGTGAAGTGGAGGCTGGCTGGAGAGGGCCCCGAATTCGTTCCGCAACCTATCGATGTCGGCAAATTCTCAGGTGCTACCTAAGGGGCCTGAGACCGGTATTCCATCAACGTGCCTGGAGGTGTTGCCATGCAGCCTAAAACCGAAGGCTCTGAAGAAAAAGGCCCAAGCGACGTGCCTTTCATTAACGATCCGGAAAAGCCCACGTCGCCGCCACTGAATGACGCTGATGCCACGGATGCGGCTGAGCCTGAAGAAGACCTTCAGGACGATGGCCAATCCCTTTAGAGAGGAGAACCAGCTGATGGATAGTTATCACCTCAGCCCGACTTCGGATGGCTGGGAATTGAAGAAAGTCGGTGCTGAGCGAGCCTCAAAACGAGCCGCCACGAAGCAGGAGCTTGTCAGTGTCCTTGCAGATGTCTTCGAGGATAAGACGGCGTCCGTGAAGATCCACAAAGCGGACGGCACTCTCGAGGAGGAACGCACCTATCCACGTTCAGCTGACCCGCGCCGTAGCAAAGGTTGAAGACTATAACTGCCTGTGACCTCGACATTGAGGTCACGGATGCCCTTGGCGTGTTCAGATGGTTGTTGGCCAGCTTTCTCATGGGGAAGCGCATCCGCGCCACCGTAGCAGTGCAGGCGTACCGGACGCTTGTCGATCAGCAGGGCCTGGATACGCCGATTAAGCTTGCCCAGACTTCTCATTCCACGCTGGTCAAACTCCTCGGCCAGGCCGGCTATGCGCGCTACGATGAATCCACTGCCCGACGACTGCATGATCTTGGCAACAAGGTAGAAGTGGAACTGGTTGCCCAACTTGAGGCACTGCAGGAGGGGTCAGATGCTGAGGGATTTAAGCGCTGGCTACTGAGTTTAGAGGGCGTAGGCCCAAAGACCGTGGAGATTTTCATGCGTGAAGGCTTGTCCCATTTGACGAAGTTGTAAGGCCATTGAGTTTGGTGGCCTTTAGCCCCCATCGACGCATGTCCGGAAGAGTGAAACACTCGACCATTGGATTACGTACTGGAGAGGGTGATGAAGCTCGACATTGAGGGTTTGTCGCTGTCAGGGAAGACAGTAGTTGTCGTAGAGGATGATCCAACGCTTCAAGCCCTTCTGGTGGAAATCCTGATCGAGTTGGGCGCCACCTGCGATGCGTTCGATAACTCAGAAGATGCTTTGATTCACTTGATGGGACTCAAGAGCGACTGCTCGTTGATCGTTGTCGATCACGGTGTTCCGGGAAGCATCAAAGGTATGGAATTCATCTCCATGGCACACGAAAGGTGGCCTGGGCTACCCGCCATTCTGACCTCGGGCTATCAGCTGGATGCTTCTCAGGTCACACCACCTGTTACCTACCTCTTCAAGCCGTGGTCGATAGAGGAGCTCGCTCAAGCTATTGACCAAGCGCTTCCCCCTGCAGACGTACCTTCAACTCTTCTGCTGGGCCACCAACAAGGTCTCTAGCGCTGTAGGTTATCCCGAGCCACATCGTCCGTCTGATGCTCAGCAGGCGCCTGATGTTGGGGATCACATTCGCTGCCCATCGCCTGATATTGCTTGCGAAGTTTATGGATTTCCCGGTTATCGAGCGCTTCGAGATCCAATACCGACTGCTCCGCAGATTTCGTAGCGCGAATCAGTTCGTCGAGCTTCACGTGGATGATGTCGTTATCCCGGTTCTGGGTGTTCTGGATCAGGAAAACCATCAGAAATGTGATGATGGTGGTCGACGTGTTGACGATAAGTTGCCAGGTATCATTGTAGTGAAACCAGGGCCCAGAGGCCGCCCAAATGGCAATCAACACCACGGCGATCAAGAAGGTGCTCGGCTTACCGGCGTGGTTGGCGAGCCATTGGCAGAACTGGGCGAATTTCATGACGTAATCTCCACTGCGATCTATAGGGTTTGACCGCAGTGGAGCGCTGAAATCTTTTTTTACATTTCACCGAGGTATTGGGTGAGCCCACCAAGCGCAGCGGAACGACGTGGCCTGCCGGAAAGTCAAAAAAATACTCGAAAACTTTCCCAAGGCTTCTGCACAGATGACCTTCATCGTCTGGTTCGCCATGCTGGGCGCAGTCTTGCTGCTGCTCGCACTCTCATCCTCCTACCTACGCTGGATCCCTGTGACCTCGTCTGTAGTGTGCCTTGCCCTGGGCATCGTCCTGGGGACATCGGGGCTGGGTTTTCTTCAACTGGACGTGAGCAAGTCGAGCGAGTGGATGGAGCACCTCACAGAAGTCGCGGTGTTGTTTTCGCTGTTCTTCAGTGGTTTGAAATTGCGCCTGCCCTTGCACAACCGCCGTTGGTGCAGCGCCTTTTTTCTAGCCGGGCCGGTGATGTTGCTCTGCATCGGTGGGGTAACGCTGGTGCTGCACTACGGCCTGAACTTGGGGTGGGGCGTCTCGCTACTGATCGGAGCGATCCTCGCACCCACTGACCCCGTGCTCGCAACCCTGGTGCAGGTGGTTGATGCCCGGGACGATGATCTTGTCCGTTTCAGCTTGTCGGGTGAGGCAGGGCTCAACGACGGCGTGGCGTTTCCCTTCGTCATGCTCGGACTGTTCCTGCAACAGGACAATGGCCAGACTTGGTTCAGTGACTGGTTGCTCAAGGACATGCTGTGGGCAGTAACCGCAGGTCTAGTGCTTGGCTACTGGATGGGGCGCGGCCTGGGCAAGCTCACGCTGTTCTTGCGTCTGCGCAACGACGACAGCACCGTCTCGCCCAATGACTATCTGGCCCTTGCCCTGATTGCGTTGGCATACGTGAGCGCCGAGTCGATACAGGCTTATGGGTTCCTCGCGGTGTTCGCTGCGGGACTTGGTTTACGTCAGGCGGAGGTGCAGACCGCCAATAGCCCTGAAGCGCCGGCTGCTGAACATTTGGTACAGCCTGTGGTAGGTCACCAGCACGTGGCACCGGAGCTAGCAGTCAAAGGCGATCTGAAAGGGCTCGACGACTCGCAGGTAGCAGCGGGGATCATGTTGGGTGACATGTTGGCGTTCGGTAGCCTGATCGAACGGGCAATGGAAGTATTTCTGGTGACCCTGCTCGGGGTAGTGCTCATTGAGCATTGGGACTGGCGGGCAGTGCTTGTTGCCGGTGCTTTGTTTTTTGTCATTCGCCCCATCAGCATCCTGCTGTTCCCGGCTCGAGGAATGCTGGATATCCGCCAGCGTGGACTTTTAGGGTGGTTTGGCATCCGAGGTATCGGCAGCTTCTACTACCTGTTCTATGCCCTCAATCATGGGCTGCTTCCCACCTTGGCCGCGCAAAGCATCAACCTGGTGCTGTCCGTGGTGGCGTTGAGCATTCTGCTGCATGGGTTGAGCGTTCAACCGCTGCTAGCCAAATACGAAGCATGGAAGGGATAGGCAGTGTTCTTTGGATCAGGTTTCAACTTGCGGCGGGAGCGTTACTAATTTGTTGATCAGCGAGGCGAGATCAGAAATCTCCCAAGGTTTGGGGAGAAATGCTGTCCGAGCAGGCAGCAAACCGGTGTCGATTATTGCGTCGCCCGAAGTCAGAATCACTGGCAGGGTAGGCCATCGACGCCAAATCTCGTGTGCAAGGCCTAAACCGTCCATGCTTCCAGGCATATGGATATCGGTCATCACCAAGCTAGGGACTTCCTTATTGCAAAGGTAATGCAACGCCTCGTCAGCATTTGCGCAGCACGTCATAGCAACGGCGTAGAGTGACGAGAGGCTCTCGGCAGTTAGGTCTCTTAGGAGGTCGTCGTCTTCCACAATGAGGATGGTTTTCGGCATGTAGGGTTTGCTCGCGGGTCATATGCATTAGGGCTCTGGGCCTCTACGCCGTTGCTACTGGGCGATGAGTGGTGCGCTAGGCGCCGTCATGGATTAGCGGCTATGGTAGGAAAGCGGTAAGCGAACCGCCTGTACGCCCTGAAAGGATTCTGGGCGTTTCCCGTTAATCCGGAAGGGAAGACTATGCAGCAGCTACCAGTGGACGAAACAATCCGAGCGGCCTTGAAAAAGACTCATACGCGCTTGCACCGCCAACATGAGCTCGTGGTCGAGTTTGGCGTAATGTCCCTGAAGGCTGCGGACTTGGATCTGTTGCTGACCCGTGCATGTGAAGTAGTCGCTGAAGGAATGTGCACTCGTTTTTCCAAGGTGCTCCAGCCAGCAGAGGACGGGGAAGGGTTTGTTCTGACCCATGGCGTTGGCTGGGATGCTTCTGACATCGTGCGGGCAACCGTGGGCGGCGATGTGGCTAGTCCCGCAGGCTATGCATTGGCCACCTATAGGCCCGTACTCTCGAATCATTTGGGTATGGAAAATCGCTTTCGAACGCCGGAACTGCTCAAAAAATATGGAATCGAGCGGGCCATCAATGTCCCGATCCGGGGTGTGCTCAGCCCGTTTGGTGTACTGGAAGCCGACAGCAGCAACGGGGACGATTTCGTAGAGAGCGATCTGGTATTTCTGGAAGGCATCTCGAACGTCATTTCCATGGCTGTCGAAAGAATATCTGCAGGCGTGGATGTTCCAGTTCCCGACCCTTATTCCGAGACCATTCTGAACGCAAGCCCTGACTGGGTGGATATCCTGGCCCCGAGCGGCGAGATCGAGTTCATGAATGAAGCCGGGCTGAAATTCCTGGATACCCAACTGACCAGTGTTAAAGGTCAGCGATGGTATGACTTGTGGCCTGAGGAGTCGCGATCACTTGTTTGGGAGGCGGTAGCTAAAGTTAGCGCTGGCGAAACCATGAGGTTCGAATCGTACTGCCCAATCGCTCCCGATGAACCCAAATGGTGGGACGTGACTGTGGCGCCAATCATGGGCACGGATGGTCAGGTCGAACGGATCATAGCGGTATCACGGGATATCACTGAACGGCACCAGTACGAAGCTCAGCTGCTCTCTCTCATTGAGGCGCAGAACAGCAGGCAAAATCGAAGCGACCTTTATCTCGAAGAAATCCATCATCGCGTCAAAAATAGCCTCCACCTTGTAAACACCCTGCTGTTACTTCAAGCCAATCTCACGCCAGATGCGGCTGTTAAGTTGCAGCTCGAAACTGCCGCAGGGCGAGTGGTGACCATTGCCAGTGTTCACGAGAGACTATACCAGGCCGCCGAAGACCAAGAAGTACGCGCTCGCGATTACCTAAGTGCCCTGTTGGGTGATCTGGGCAAGGCTTTGGCCGACCGGCAAATTCTGTTGGAGGCTGACGACTTCGTCCTGCCACCTGAAAGAATGGCTCCCTTGGGGTTAGTGATCTCTGAGTTGATCACCAACTCCCTTAAGTACGGCAAAGGATCCATAGAAGTGATCGTCAAGCATGCCGGCGATCATGCTCAGCTCACCGTCAGGGATGAGGGCGACGGCTTTCCTGATAATTATCCTAAGCCGACAGGTACGGGGCTTGGCATGCGATTGGTCAAAAGCTATTCCGGCTACGGTAGCGCGGCAGTGGTGGTTGATCGGCAGGATAGTAAAAGTTGTATCCATGTACGCTTCAAACTCTAGGCGCGCCTGCGCACACCGATGGCACTTAGCCAAATGCGTATAGTCGTAATCAGGCTGATTCGAGACCTGGAATCATCATTGGAGGAGTAGGGGATGCGTAACTGGGGATGGCTGATGACTGCGGTAGGCTACGCTGGGCTTTCAGGAATGTTAGCCATAATCGGCGCTGCGGTTTCAGGGTTTCATAACCTCACTAGCCAGATGCTAGGGGTGAGCCTATTGCTAGCGGCAGCGTCATTGGCGCTGGTGCTTGTTGGTGGTCGTCTTCGAGCGAGAAGCAAACCCTTGTTGCCCATTTCGCTGTCTCCTTAAGACCGCTTTCATTTTCTCAAAAAGTGGCCAGAGTGCCAGGCACCCCGGCCAGCCTCATTTCAAGTTACCGGTTTTCGCTACCGCGCCCGCCGCCGTGGCTGTTTTGACCGCCTTTACGGCCTGCCTCTGAGGCGCGCTCACGGTCGTTGGCAAAATTGCCGCCTGAACTCTGCCCGCCTTTGCGACCTGCCTCCGACGCTTTCTCGCGATCATTGGCAAAATTGCCAGGATTGTTCTGAGCAGTACCACCTTGATGGCCACGATTGGTTTGGTTGTTAGCCATGATCTTTCACCTCATGTCGTCACACAGGAAAGTCTGTGTTCAACTCGGACGTCGGGGCGTGGGGTGTTTACTCCGTGGGTTCTTGCCGAGGCCGACGGGTTGCGCGAAAGAACTGGTGCAGGCGTGTGTGGCGTCCTTAAGCTTTGTTCGCGAACGTTTGGGAAGGATCAAGCTCGCATCCCGTCTGCAGACGCCGAATTTTCAGCCTCCGCCGGCGTGGTTAAGCTGAGCGCAGAGCAGTTCCTGGAGCTGGGTTATTGGCCACGGCTTAGGAAGGAACCGGGCACCTGGCGGCAACACTCTCCCTGCAAATTCGTAGTATCCGCTCATGACAATGATGCGCGTCTGAGGTTTTTGCTGGCTTGCCATCCAGGCAAGATCGACCCCATTGAGTGAACCAGGCGTTTGCACATCCGTTATCAGCAGCGTCCAATTTTGCTTCCTCAACGCCTCATTGCCGTCATCGGCAGTCGCCACCGCTGTCACCATGGCCCCCCATTCTTCCAGGTACAGGGTCAAAAGCTCTCGAATCATGGGTTCGTCCTCAACGATGAGAACAGTTGGGCGAATTATCTTCGCAGCGGAAAGCAGCTCTTTCATATGGGTACTCGGACATGCGGCTGCAGGAAGGGAGGGACATCCAGGTCTGCTTGCTTTCTTCCAGCAAGACGTAGCAGCGCGCCATCACTACGACATCGCCAGCGTTCAAGAAATTCACTCCAACTTGAGTCAGTGCCGTCCATACCCATCCGTGAGCGGAACCATAACGGGGCGACCTTCTGGACACATCGACGCCGCTGACACCGCTTTACTGAACCTCTGGAATCTTCGTGACTCAACCCTCCATCAGCGTGTGAGGCCTCCTGATGCGAACGTTCGAGAAAAACCTCTCTGCCGCCCAATTGCTGAAGCTCAACTGTCTGGCAGACTGGTACCGCGTGCTGAAAAGCAGGGCCTTCCGAATGGATTCGCCAGACGAATATCATGACGAATTGCTTCGCCAGGCCGATGAGATGGATCGTCGAGGGATTATCTGCTGGCAGGAATGGCGCGATCTTCGTCTGGAGGCTGACGCTGCTTACTTGAGAGCGGTAGCAGGGGAGGACTATCGCCCGGTTAATCCCACGAGCTCGTCAGCAAAGTAGGGATCGAACGTGATCTCGCAATGAAACCATGCTCATTCTCGGTACGCAGACCTCCTCTAGCTATCCCTGCGTCGTGAATGTGTGAGTGTAAAACCTACAAGGATTCCCAGCGCCGCTGCGCCGATCAGCAGCGGCGTTTTGTCTTTCGGCTTTCTCCAGCCTCCGTCGATACCCCTCCGGCCACTTGGAGGATCAAAGAGGTTGCCTGATGATGCTTCGGCTATGGGGCTGCGATTTATCCCCCAGCGCGTCAGCCTTCCTGACAACAGAGGCAGGCCTGGTATCAGGTAGCTGGCCAAATGCGCGAGGCGCGCCGCAGCGCCAACCGTGGTGTGAGCACGAGGCAAGATTGCGCAGGCCACCATAGCCTTTGCCACCATCTCGGGATCGTATACGGGGCCTGGCGGTGTCAGCGTATGTCCGGTGTAGTTGCCACCGTCTCGGAAGCCAGGTGTGTCCATGACTGCTGGATAGATATCGCAGACATGGATGTTGGGATATTCAGTCAGCTCGCCTCGCAATGCCTCGGTCAGTCCACGTAAGCCGAATTTGCTCGCCGAATAAGCGGCGGCGTAGGGCTGGGCCACCCAGCTGCCCAGCGACAGCGTGTTGATCAGAATGCCGCTGCCCTGTGCCTTGAAGAAGGGAAGGGCGACGTAGGCACCTAGCAGGTAACCGATCAGGTCAGTCTGGATGACCTGCTCGTGCGCCTCCAACGGCGTTTCTTCGAAATTGCCGACCGCGCCGACCCCGGCATTGTTGACCCAGATATCGATCCGTCCATGTCCAAAGTCTGCGGCCTGAACGGCAAGCGCTTGAACTTGGTCGCTGTGGGTAACGTCGGTCGTGATCGCTATGGCATCCGTACCGCAATCGGTGCATTCATCCAGCACGTCGAACAACGCCTCTTCATCGCGTGCGGCGAGTACCAGGCGAGCACCTTTGCACGCAAAGGCATGCGCGGCGGCTCGGCCTATGCCGCTGGATGCGCCGGTGATGACCACGACCTTGCCGCGCAGAGGCCCTTTGAGCGGAGCGCCACGGACAGGCGCTTCTCGTTGCGCACCCGAGGCGCTGAGGTCAAGGGGGGCAACGGTTTCGCTGGCCTCGATCCGCGAGAGCTCAAGAGAGGTGCCATCGATCAGGGTCAACGTCAGCCCTTCCACCGTGCCTGCCTCCCGGTTTGGAAATACGGGCTCACCTTCGGCATCCAGGCTGTCGTAGATGAAGCGCGTACCTTCGAGCCAGCCCACGGCGGTGAGAAGTTCAGGGCCGAGATAATACTTCCCGTCTTGAAAGAAGCCTGGAAACTGATGAGCGCGCTCCACGTTTTCCACGCGATAGCGTTCGCCTGATTTCATGCCTGTCGCTTGATCGATCATGTTGAAACCCCTGTAAGTGGAGCTCGGAGATGTCAGCCTTTGCTGTGCTCGTCGGAAGTGGGCCCGGTACCTCGCTTGATACCGCGCGGGCCAGCAACGCCCCAGATACCCAGGCCAACCAGCGGTAGCGCGACGATCAGCAGGGCCCAGGCCGCTTTCACTGCATCTGACTTGTCGCTTCTGAATACGCTGACGATGGCCCATAGATCGATGAGCAAGAGGATTGCCGCCACGGCAATCCAGAAGTAGCTGGCGAGACCGTTCATGTGCTTGCCTCCTTACACGTAGTCAGGGCCCAAGGTGCCTGCTGCCGCGCCTGGCACGAGGATGACCTTGCGGCAGTTGTCCTGCTTCTGATCGAACATCTTGTAGCCCATGGCCGCTTCTTCGAGGGCCAGGCGGTGGGTGACGATCAGCTCTGGTTGCAGGCGACCTGCTTCGATGTGTTCAAGACGTTCAGGCAAGTATTTCTGCACATGGGTCTGGCCCATTTTGAAGGTGAGCCCCTTGTCGAAGGCATCGCCGAACATGAAGGCGTGGATGAAGCCGGCGTACACACCTGGAACGCTGACAATCCCACCGCGTCGCACCGCAGCAATGCTCTGGCGCAGCGCCTTGCCACTGCTGCCTTCGATCTTCAGCGCCGTCATTACCGTTTCGGCGGTGCTGCCTTTGGCCTCGAAACCGACCGCATCGATCACCGCATCGACGCCGCGCATGCCTGGCGTCTGGCGGATTATGCTGTCGGCGGGATCGTCGTCTTGCTCGAAATTGATCGGTATGACCCCATAGGCCTCTTGTGCGTAGGCCAGGCGATAATCGTTGTCGTCGACCATGAAGATGGTCTGAGCGCCGAGCATTCGCGCACAGGCGGCGCTCAGCAAGCCCACAGGCCCGGCACCATAAATCGCCAGCGATGAGCCCTGGCCAATCTCGGCATTGATGACCGCCTGCCAGGCGGTTGGCAGAATTTCCGAGAGGAACAGCACCTTGTCGTCGGCCAGCGTGGTGGGCACTTTGAACGGGCCGACGTTGCCCTTGGGCACCCTGACGTAGTCCGCTTGGCCGCCAGGGATACCGCCATAGAGATGGCTGTATCCGAACAAAGCGGCGCCCGGTGGAATGCCCTTTTTGTTGATGATCGAGCCACGACCTGTGTTGGTGGTTTCGCAGGCAGCAAACAGATCGTGCTGACAGAAGAAGCAGCTGCCGCACGCAATCACAAAGGGAATCACCACGCGGTCGCCGATCTGGAGATTGGTGACTGCATTCCCGGTGTCTTCGACGATGCCCATGAACTCATGGCCGAAGATATCGCCCGCTTCGGTTTCTGGAATTTTGCCTCGGTAAAGGTGCAGGTCAGAGCCGCAAATGGCTGTGGCGGTGACCCTGAGGATAATGTCGTCTTCTTGCTCGATGATCGGGTCAGGGACGTTATCGACCCTGACGTCGTGTGCTCCGTGGTAGGTCAGTGCTCTCATGAATGTCAGCTCCTGCAGCCGCGTAATTTCGTGATCGGTATGCAGGGGAAGCCATGGCGGACAGCAAAGTTCAGACCAACAAGGCAGGCGGTACTGATTCGCTGCCTATCCGAAAGTTGGCTGAACCAATCGGATCACATCGATATCAGAGCGATCCAAATGGAGCTGCTGGGACGAATCGGTGGCCATCCATCATAATCGGCTGTTCGCAAGGGCTAGCTGAGAGAATCCCAAGCTCGGGGGCTCCAACCGTTCCGCTTTAAAGCTAAAGGGGGCTGGCATGCGAATACGTGGTGATGTCTTCTGGAAGTGGGCTGCCCCCGCGCTTGCCCACCGCAGTTATGATGAAACGCTGGACGACGGAACCGCTATAGAAGTCCAGACGAGGTTGTCACGAACCGGAGCCACCCAGGTTTTTCTCGGGGTTTATGCCGCGAGTGGAATGCCCCTTCACGAAGAGGCGTTTGCTGCCATGCCGGGCGAATCGATGAATCGTGCGCTGGCTTGGGGGATAGGACGGGCCAAAAGCCTTGCCAATGAGCCAAATAGGAAAGCCATTAAGCGACCGCCATTCAGTACGATGGCGGAGTAGGCAAGCCCAGCCAAAGCCAGAAAATTTCTCCTCGTACCGATACTTTTCTTGGGACGGGCAAGTTTTCTGATCGATACTCATTAGTGCTGCTGCCTATCGAACATCAAGCTCCTTGGCTGATTCAGGCTATTCGTTAGCGGTGATTATTCCTTCTCGTCTTAGCAGATCTACGTTGGTTGGCTTGACTGAGGTTTTGGTGATTTCCTGGATCGAGAACCAGCGACACTCCACTATCTCGTGCGAAGGTCGAGGCATCATGCTGGCCGGAACGGCCATTCGGTACAGCCAGTGCTCTTCCGCTTGGAGCACGTGATGCCCCAAAAACTGAGCGTCAGTCAGTTCTAGGCACGTTTCTTCCCGTAGTTCACGACGTGCCGCTTCAAGCTGCGTTTCGCCAGGATCGATTTTGCCGCCAGGGAGTGACCACTGAGGTGCCTCCTTGCGTACAAGCAATACCTTTCCTGCCTGCAGGCAGATGACGGTGGAATGAAGCTCTCTCGACTGATTCATCAGTTGTCCTCCCTTTGACGGAAGGCCGTCTTGTTGAGGCGGAGTTCACTTCATGTGTCAAAAGGTAGGAACGCGATCTCAGCGTCCAGTTGGGCTAGCTGATCAGTCATTGTCTCGTCCTCCTACCCCCATGTGCTGCTTATGTTCCAAGGCGGATAGAGCCAGAACACGACCCCGGCCAGCACCTCACGCCATGGCGCGAGTCACCGATTCATCAGGGCGTTTTGCATAGGCTACTTCAATCCTGGCGCAAACCTGAGCGCCCGTAGATCCCGATGAACAACTGCGTGTCCCCAATGCGGGAGAGCCGAACCCATCTAGGCCGTGACTTCTAAGGCAGACGAACGCCCTTCGATTGCAACACATGGTGTCAGCGACAAGGCACCACGCTCCGGGGAGTTGAACATCGACTGAAGATTCTTTTCGATGTTTCGGCAGAGCTCATCGGTACGAATGCTGTGTTGGCTGTGCCCGAATGGTGCTTGTAGGTCGGTGCCGATTCGCTCCATCGCCAACAGCATGCAACCTACCACTGTGGAGACGACCGGGGTGAACCAGCCCAAAGAGGGTACCAGGCTGAGCGGCATGATCACGCAAAAGAGGGTGCTGAATATCCTGGGGAAGTAGGTGTAAGGGTAGGGAAGTGGGGTGTTGGCAATCCTCTCCATCCCGCCTTGCCAGTTCGAAATGTCGACCAGCGTGGACTCGAGGCGGGCAAGTCGGATGCTGTCGAGGCGGCCTTCCTGGAACTCCCTCGCAATGATCTCAGCGGAGCCGCTGAGGATGTCGTTTGGCAAGTTGCTAGCTGTGGTGAGCAGTTGCAGGTCGTGGTTGGTCAGCAGCGGCGCTAGTGGAGAGGTGTCCCGTTTCCCTTTCAGCTGCATTCGCAAGGCCTGGAGGTAGGCCAAGTGACGCTGAATGAGTCGAGCCTTGACCGGATTAGCGTCCTTGTCATCGTCGATCAGCGTAAGTACCTGGCGACCAAAACTTCTCGAGCTATTGACCATCGCCCCCCACAATGTCCGTGCTTCCCACCAGCGGTTGTAAGCGCTGGAGTTACGGAAACTGATTAGCACTACCAGCGCTGAACACAGCAGTGTCAGCGGCATCAGAGGCAGCTCAAATCCGTATCCCGCCACGAGCATCGCGTCCAGGGTGACGGCAACGTCCCAAAGGAGTAGCCAGAACAGCGCCCATCCGACATAGGTGATTGTCCGAGCCAGGCATTTCCACTTCGTCGCCAGTGCAGCTTCCATATCGCATCTCTCCTTAGTAATCGGGCGCTGGGGCTCATGGCCTGACGGAGGAGATTACGACGCGATCCTTAACAGGAACTTAATCCCAAAGGGTGTCTCGTTGGGTGGTAAGAGACTGAATGGTTAGCTCGAGAGTCATAGACGGCCACTCTGTGTCCAATTCCTTGAACAAGTCGTCATATCTAGGAGTCTCTTAGGGAGAACCCCTTCTCAAAGCCACAGTGAGTTGGACTAGACCCTGATTTGAACAGCTGAGCCTGCGGATGCCAGACAGGAAAAATAGAAGTCTTAAAGCGAGAGCCACAATCATCTGCCGTAAGCGTACGGGGAATACGCCTTGCGTAGATCAGCCAGGCATCCTGGGAAATTGCACCTCTCTTGACCAAGCGTTTGCATTGCACTTGACCACCTGTTGGCATCGGATTTGACCAGCCAATTGCATTGGATCTGACCACTCAAAGCACGGCGTAACTGAATAGCTACAAAAACGATGTGGGCGGCATCATCTGCGGCGTGCCATCAATGATGCACATCCAGCCCCAGGTTTTGAGTGCTGGCGTCTTGTTGAACTCTTTCACCAAATCGGCGGCGATCTGCCCTATGTCGATCTGCAGTGCGAACTGCGGCCGCATCGCGTGCATAACATCTACCCCCACATCGCCGGCCAGAAGTTCGCACATCAGTCTGGTGCGTAGCTTCCAAGGAGTTCTTTCCGCGTCGTTCCGGATGCTGAAAGACCATGGTGTCCAGATGGGCCGACGCGCGGCAGTTGGTCGAAGAACGCCAGTGAGCCTGCGCCCAGGGTTGCCGTGAAGGCAGCCGGCAAGCTGAACTTCACCACAACCGACCAATCAGTCTGCTGGGCCATCAGCCCGAGCTTAAAAAGATTGTTGGCGAAGTGCACCACGGCGGTGGCCGCAATAGCGAGCTGCAAGGGGAAGAAAAGGGCAAATACTGGCATCAGCGCTGTCCCTTGACCGAAGCCAGAGAGCAACGTCAGCCCTGAAGCCAGCAGTGCCGCAAAGCCGATCAGAATGAGTTCCATGATGGTCGACCTCAATTATCGATTTACGCTATCGTACATCGATAATTTCATCCAACCCTGTCACAGATCAAGTAATGACCATGACTGAGATCACCAAGACTGACCGTAGCCCTTGGGCTGTTTTTTTGATCTTCCTCTGCTTGGGGCTCACCTCCTTCGGCGGCCCAATCGCACACCTGGGCTATTTCCGCGATGAGTTCGTGGTGCGTAGACAATGGTTGAGCGAGCGCAGCTATGCGGATCTTGTCGCCCTTTGCCAGTTTCTGCCAGGGCCGGCCAGCAGCCAGGTCGGTATCGCGCTCGGTCTGTCGCGCTCTGGCTATCGCGGCGCGCTGGCCGCGTGGCTGGGCTTCACCTTGCCCTCCGCAATTGCCCTGATCCTCTTCGCACTCGGCATCGCCAGTTATGGTGATGCCATGCCTGCTGGCGTGCTGCACGGTTTGAAGGTGGTGGCCGTGGCAGTGGTCGCCCAGGCGGTCTGGGGCATGGCGCGCAATCTGTGTCCCGATGCACCGCGTATTTCCATCATGGCGGCGGCGACCTGCTTCGTGCTGCTCATACCCTCTGCCTGGGGGCAAGTGAGTGTCATCATCCTTGCAGCCATCGTCGGCCTGCTGCTGTTCAAACCGCAACAGGGAGAGGCCCATGATCCACTGCCGATCAGCGTGCGGCGTCGCGTTGGCCTGTTCTGGCTGGCGCTGTTCTTTGCTCTTCTGCTGGGGCTGCCGTTGCTAGCAGCTGTGTTCCCGAATCAGACATTGGCGATGGTGGATGCCTTCTACCGCGCCGGCTCGCTGGTATTCGGTGGCGGGCATGTCGTGCTGCCGCTGTTGCAAGCTGAGGTCGTACCAACAGGCTGGGTCGACAATGATGCATTCCTCGCGGGCTATGGTGCGGCGCAGGCCGTGCCGGGGCCTCTGTTCACCTTTGCAGCCTTTCTCGGCGCCTCGATGAACCAAGCACCAACTGGCTGGCTTGGCGGCCTGATCTGCCTTCTGGCGATCTTTGCGCCGTCTTTCCTGCTGGTGGTGGGTGCCCTGCCGTTCTGGGAACACCTGCGCCGTAACCTGCGCACGCAGGCTGCACTGCTCGGCATCAATGCGGCCGTGGTCGGCCTGCTGCTGGCTGCTCTCTACCAGCCCGTGTGGACGAGTGCGATTCATGGCCCGCAAGACTTCGGCCTGGCCCTTGTGGCACTGGTGGCGTTGATGTTCTGGAAGCTGCCGCCGTGGCTGGTCGTGCTGGGCAGCGGTATCCTAGGCGGGCTGTTGAGCATTGCCCTGTGAGAGGCGGCGAATGACCGACAAAGACCTCTACGGCGGGTTGATCCGCCTGCACATCCTGCACCACGCCGCCGAGGCTCCCATCTTCGGGCTGGCCATCATCGAAGAGTTGCGACACCACGGCTACGAGCTTAGCGCGGGCACGCTGTATCCGATGCTGCACGGTCTGGAAAAGAAAGGTTATCTGCGCTCGCACCATGAGCGTACCGGGCGCCGTGAGCGACGCATGTACGAGATTACCGATGAAGGCCGAGTCGCGTTGGCGGATGCCAAAGTCAAGGTCAGGGAGTTGTTCGGAGAGTTAATCGAAGGGCGCTGATGGCCTTATCCGGAGTGCCTGCGGCCAGCTACTTGCTTTCATGACCGCGCACTGACCGAAAGCAGTGGTCTATTAGCTACGTCCGCTTTTGGCCGATTCTGTTGAAAAAGTCGACCATGGTTTCCGCAGCAGAAAAGTATGCGTCCGAGATTGAAATCTTTACTTTCGGCAGAGGCTTCCGGACTCAGATTTCACGTAGCAGTGTGCAAAAAAGGCGTTTTAACCAGTCAATGACCGGGCTGTTTGGGCGAACCGACTTTTTCAACAGAGTCGGTCGATTTCTGCCGGTCAGGGCGTACCCGTGCGCGGTTCAAATTCGATGCAAACAACTGGTCAAGTCGAGTGCAAACGGGTGGTCAAGTCCATGCAATTACGCAGCATCCACTGATGCGGCAGTAGATGTTCGATCTCACTAGCTTTCTGCGTCGGCAATCGCGTCAGTACATCCTTGAGATATGCGTACGGATCATGCCCGTTCATGCGTGCCGACTGGATCAAACTCATGATCGCTGCCGCTCGTTTGCCACTGCGCAGAGACCCGGCGAACAACCAATTGGAGCGCCCAAGCGCCCATGGTCTGATCGTGTTCTCCACCGGGTTGTTGTCGATGGGTACGGCACCATCATCCAGGTAGCGCATCAGCGCTACCCAGCGTTTCAAGCTGTAATCCAGAGCCTTGGCCGTGGCCGACCCCTCGGGCACGAGGTCGCGCTGAGCCAGCATCCATTCATGTAACTTCTGTGCAATGGGCGCCGCTATTTCTTGGCGTAATCGCCATCGTTCTTCATCGCACATGTCTTTGGCCTGCCGTTCGACTTCGTACAGCCCGCCGATTGAGTGCAGCGCTTGTTCGGCCAACTGGCTTTTGTTCGCTGCATGCAGGTCGAAGAACTTACGGCGGGCATGCGCCATGCAGCCGATTTCGGTGATATCCAGGTCGAAGCTGGCCTTGTAACCCGCGAAGTCATCACAGACCAGCTTGCCGTTCCAGGTGCCCAGGAAGTTGCGCGCATGTTCGCCGGCGCGGCTGGGGCTGAAGTCGTAGACCACCGCCTTGAGGGCCGAGTAAGGCGTCGTGCAATAAGCCCAGACATAAGCTCGATGCGTTTTCTTCTCTCCGGGAGCCAGCATCTGCACCGGAGTTTCATCGGCATGCACGACTCGCTGAGCCAGCACCGCTTCGCGCAGTGCATCCACCAGCGGTTGTAGCTGTACGCCAGTTTGGCCCACCCATTGAGCCAGCGTTGAACGCGGGATCGCCAGGCCTGCACGGCCAAAGATCTTTTCTTGCCGGTACAGCGGCAGATGGTCAGCGAATTTGGCTACCATCACATGCGCCAGTAGGCCTGCGGTCGGGATGCCCTTGTCGATCACCTGGGCCGGCACCGGTGCTTGGATCAGTGTTTCGCACTGGCGGCAGGCCCACTTTCCACGTACATGCTGCTCAACGGTAAACACGCCAGGTGTGTAATCCAGCTTCTCGCTAACGTCTTCGCCGATGCGCTGAAGCTGGCACCCGCAGACACACTGGGTGTTCTCTGGCTCGTGACGAATGACGGTACGTGGGAACTGCGGCGGTAGCGGCGCGCGCTTGGGCTTTTGGCGGGGTTCGTCCGACGTTGGGGCGGGACGAAGCGCGTTCAGTTCTGCCTCGATAGCCTCAAGGTCGGTGTTGAGCAAGTCATCCAGCAAGCTGCCTTGCGCTGGGCTGATCTGCTCGCTGCGCTTGGCGAACTTGTGGCGCTTGAGGATGGCAATCTCGTGAGAGAGCTGCTCAATGATCGTCTCGTCACGATGGATTTTTCGCGCCATGGTGTCGACCTTCGACAGCAACTGCGCAGCGAGTGCGCGCAGTTGTTCGGGTGTCATTTGGGCGAGATTGGGCGAGGAAGTCATGCCGTGGATTTTACCAAAGCGATCCACCTGCCACAGCTGAAAAGCAAGGCTAAATCACTGTGATTGCGCCGTTAGCGCCAACTCGCTGCCATGGCAAACCGAGCACCAGCGCTTGAAGTTGTTCAGCGTCGAGCCCAACTTCCAAGCCGCGATGAGTGCCAGGCCAGTGAAACTTGCCTTGGTTCAAACGCCTCGCGGCAAGCCAGATGCCCACGCCATCGTGCACCAGCACCTTCATCCGGTTGGCCCGGCGGTTGGCGAACAGATAAGCGCAGTGCGGCTTCGCCGCACCGAACACAGCGACCACGCGGGCCAACGCAGTTTCGGTGCCGGCGCGCATGTCCATGGGCTCGGTGGCTAGCCAGATGGCGTCGATGCGCATCATTGCGAGAGGCTGCGGATAAAACGTGCGCAGCCGTCCGGGTCGGAGATGGGCCATTTTACCGTGATGGATTTGTCGCCCAGCGACAGTGCGATGACCACGGCTTCATCAGCTTGCCGTTTAGGAATCGGTTGCAGCGGTACAAACGCGGGAAGTGGCGCGACGGGTTTATCACGGTAAATCGGCAGCCACTTGCGAATCACGTTGGCATTGATGCCGTGGCTGATGGCGACGCTGGAAACTGAGGCACCGGGTTTCAGGCATTCCTGCACGACCTGGGCCTTAAAGGGTTTGGGATAGGAGCTTCGTTGGCGCATGGAAATCCTAGCGATAAGGGTGATCGCGTCCGCTTAAAATAGGCGGACACCATCGCCCTTAATTCCGGATTTCTGAAGGTGTGTTCTCTGGCCGCTTACCATCTGCCTGCGCAGCGGTAGGGTGCTGATGGTGCGCAAGAAAGGCGGCAAATGGAATTTCCCTGGTGGTTCGATTGAAGCAGGCGAAACGCCTTTTGCAGCGGCTGCTCGAGAACTAGAGGAAGAGACGAGCATCACCGGTCATGACTTGCTTCACCTGTGCACCATCACTGTGGAATCGACCATTCACCATATTTACACCACCCACTTTCACGCCGGCGATAAAGCCGTAGCCTGCAATGAGATTGCGGCGTGCAAATGGTTACCGCGCGCCAAGCTGAAACCTTCCTTGCTCAAGGCCACGGCTGCGGGCCTTATAGCGACCCACCTGCCGGCCCTGATCGTTTAGCGGAGCGATGTCGCTCGGCGCTCGCTAATAGCGAGCGCGCCATGGTTTTCAGGGGGCTATCCAGCCTGGAACTATCCCAATAGCTCATGCGCATGGTCACTCCCACGAGCCGTGCCTGTCCTAATTCCTCAAGTTCGACGCCTCCAGCGGATACTTGCCGGCGACCTCAGCCACGCAGCATGAGTAGCCTTGAGGTTTCTAGACAATCAGACTAATACTTAGGTCATGCCGGATGAGGGATGATCATGCAGATGCGCTTTGTTGTGGTTCCCGCTGTACCCACGGAAAAGGAGATTTTTCCTCGCCGCATCGGAGTTCCCAGTGCTTCTGGGGCAGGCTTCGACCTCTACGATAACCACAGCAAAACCAGGTTGATTTTGAATTTCCCTACTCGTGCCGAGGCGGATTACGAATGTGACCGTCGCAACAACCAATGCGGCGCGAGTGGATCAACCTTTATAGAAGGTGACTCAAGGTATATCGGGCGCGAGTTGCGCTCTGAAGGAGCTGGATCCAGGTATGTAGGCTATGGCTGAAGCTTCGTACTGAGTCCAAGCACTACGATCTCTAGCCCCCATTTCCGAGGGCGGACGGATGATCTGAACTCGTTTCCGAACGTCGGTGTCATCAGCATACGGAAGCCCGCCCCTGCGTTCAGGATGTCGCGAATTCTTCAGGTGCGATCCCTCATGAGCGTCGCCAAGCATCACCCGCTCAGAGCTAAGGCCACGATCATCTGCTCACGAAATGACAAGATTCTGCTTGTCCGCAGGAAGGGTTCTAAATGGAAGTTTCCAAGCGGCGTGCTTGCGCCCGGTGAGGCGCCAATCGTTGCCGCTGCTCGCGAGCTTTGGAAGGCTCTGACGCTTCATTGCTCAGGCTTGAACCCTGTGGGCACTGTCGAGGTAGGCCACGTTCTCCACCACATTTTTACGACTGACATACCCGCCAGTCGCTGCGTCGCGCTTGGCAGAGGCATCGTCGCCTGTAAGTGGATTTGTTGGGAGGACTTGAGCTCAAGCATGCTGAAGCCCACAGCCGCTGCTTTGCTTTCACGAGACCTGCAGGAGCTCGTTCACCATGATGGGCGCCCGCAATCAGTGTCGGCTTTTAACACAAAATGAACGTCAAGATCAGCGTTCGGGTCGGATCGTTAACTGTCATGAAAAAGGATGTTAGCGATGAAAGCGATAACTCGAGTGTTCACTGGCCTGGCATTAGTTGGTGCTATGGGGGCTACTTCTGCATGGGCTGATACGCCCGGTGCTGATTGGAAGGTGAATAAGGATCAGGCTGAGGCCACCTTGAAAGGCGCAGGCTACACCCAGATTACCAAGATCGAAGCCGACGATGGTCACTGGGAAGGCGAGGGTATCAAGGCGGATGGCAAGCAATATGAATTCCAGGTTGATCCGCACGATAGCAAGATTATCAAAGACGAACTGGATAACTGATCAGGGCGGGTGTTGCTCTCTGAGCGTCCCGTGCCCAAAGCGCGGGCTTTTTTTCATTGGTCTCCAAATAGATTTCGGCGTTTCTGGGCCAGTCTCCAAGCAACGGAAGCGAGCGGCGGCTATCGACCCAGCTAACCTTCAGGTTTCCCCTCAAGGTCAAAGAGCAAGCTTTCTTTCGTTAAAATGGCAGGGCTTATATCGTTGGCTGTCTCGGAAAACTGACCCGAAAAGTCGTGCCTTGCTCAGGGCTAGATACGACATGAATGCTGCCGGCATGGCTGGCTGTGATTTCCTTGGCTATGAACAACCCTAGCCCTAGACCTTGGCTCTCCGCACCATCAGCACGACTTGCGCGTGTTAAGCGTGCTTCAGGATCAAATAGGTAAGTGATCTGGTCGGCAGAGATTGGTTTTCCCCAGTTGTGTACCTCAATTACGGCCATGTTCTCAACGCAGGTAGCACCTACTCGGATTGGCCGCTCAATATCCCCGTGTCGTATGGCATTTACCATCAGATTGGATATCACCTGGCTCATGCGTAGCGGATCGACGCTCGCCGGCAGTGCATCGGTACGTTCGAAAACAACGTTAATCTGTGGATGGGCGAAGCAGACCTCTTGTACCACCCTGGCACACAACGAAGTCAGGTCGATATCCTGACGTTGAACCGTGATGCCCAGGCCCAGGTTGCATCTGGCGAGATCCAGCAGATCGATCACCAACTGATTGACGCGCTCGGCACTGGTGTCGATCTGCACCGCCAAGCTCTGTTCACGCTCTCCCCACTGCTTCGCTTTGGTAAGCAGCGCCGCTCCCATCTTGATGGCCGTTAGGGATGCTCCGATCAACTTGTCGTGCAGCCGCGGCAAGTTGCAATTTTCCAGGCACCTACAGCGTCATTGGACGAAAAGTGACCGAAAAATCATGTACGGAGAGCTTTTTCGACCGGTTCTCCGTGTTAAACGCGAACCTCACCCATACCCATGAGCTGTTTTCGAACCCTCCACAGGTTTGCCAGGGCGAACAGCGTGGTCAACTGAGCCGTGTTTTTCATCAGCCCACGAAAACGTATTTTCACGTAACCAAACTGCCGCTTGATCACGCGAAACGGATGCTCGACCTTGGCCCGTGTCTGAGCCTTGCAGAACTCGATCTTGCGCTTGGCTTTGTACAGTACGCTGCGCTGGTTCAGCTTGGAATAGGTGCTGCGACGCGCTGCAATCTGCCAGATCACCCCCCGATTTTCATGCTCTTCGCGCCTTTCGACACCGGTGTAACCGGCATCTGCATACACGGCGTTTTCTTCGCCATGCAGCAGTTCAGCCACCTGCGTGACATCGGCCACATTGGCAGCGGTGCCATGGACGTGATGCACCAGGCCGGACTCGACATCGGCACCGATGTGCGCCTTCATCCCGAAGAAATACTGACCGCCTTTCTTGGTCTGGTGCATCTCGGGATCACGCTTGCCTTCTTTATTTTTGGTCGAGCTGGGGGCATGAATAATGGTGGCATCGACGATGGTGCCTTGGCGCAGCGACAGGCCTTTTTCCTGCAGATAACCATTGATGACCGCAAGGATTGCCGGTGCGAGCTGATGCTTCTCCAGCAAGTGCCGGAAGTTCATGATCGTGGTGTCTTCGGGGATTGGCGCGCTCAGCGTCAGGCGTGCGAACTGGCGCATGGGCGTGATTTCGTAGAGCGCTTCCTCCATGGCCGGGTCGCTCAGGGAGAACCAGTTCTGCAACAGATGGATGCGCAGCATGGTTTCCAGAGGATAGGGTTTTCTACCGCCGCCGGCCTTGGGGTAGAACGGTTCGATCAGCTCCAGCAGGCCTGCCCAGGGCACCACCTGATCCATTTCGGCGAGGAAGCGCTCTCGGCGGGTTTGCTTGCGCTTGCCGGCGTACTCAAAGTCGGAAAAGCTCATCTGGCTCATGGGCGGCTCGGATCAGGTGTTGCGGGGATTCTCGCATAACTGAAGGCTTGTTCGGAGATTCCCTAGACCTCAACGATGCATCCAAAGAGCAACGCAATGACCTTTATGGGCTTTTGGCAGCGAAAAATTGGATGAAGACAAAGGATGTCGACACCGTTTGGACGCTAACCTACCCAGATTTCAATCACGACTCAGAGGAGAACATGAAGGCAATTCGACTCTATCTGGAAAGCACGCTGTGTAATGCAGCGCAAAGTTTGAGGCTCAAGGAAATTTACTACGTTGCTCAATTGGGTAACGATAGTGTCTTAAGCCGAGTAGTTAAAAAAGTAGAAGGCGTCTACAAGGCGCTACCCACTAGCCTTTACGCGACGAAGTGAAGATCGCCAGTCCGGTGGCAAGCGCCATCGGATTGTCTAAAAAAGCCTCAGCTTCCTCGCTACGCTTTTCATGAGCAAGCAGAGCGCGCAGCCATGATGGCGTAGGCGCGAGGATGGAAGCCCGACAGGGCCAAGACGCGGCCAACGGCAGGCGGCTTGGTTCACGACAACCGGCCCACCGGGCGCGACCATAATTTAAGGCTCAAATTGCCTCATCATGATCATCTAGGGCTGCTTCAAGCGTAGGATGCCACTCCAGAGGCAGTTCGCCGGCCACACCAATCAACCTCCTGGCAATCCAACTATCTTCTTCCACATACGCCTCGGCACTAAGTCCTGAAAGTCCTCGGGAAGGAGTTTCCCGACATTTAGGGTCAACCAGGTGGCTGAGCTCCTGCTGACGAGCTATGACGTAATCCTTGATTTCCTCTGGATCCATCGAGACCCCACCGCAATCCGTCACGGTGTAATTTCTCAGCCCATTCGCTGCCTCGATGAACTATCGTTCCTGCTTGATCTCCCAAACCGAGCGCTTATCTCTGAAAAGCCATTTCCACAGCGAGGCGAGGGCGGTCACAAAGAGCGTGCCTTGGGCAAGTTGTGATCTTGATCCCACCTATGCTCCGAATCAGGAGCTACGCGTGTCAAGCAGGTGCTGACGGAGCCGGTGCCTCGTCATACTTCCCTCAACGTTGTTGTACATGCCCGACTTCTCCAGCAGTTTCGTTAAGTGGAGCTCATGATTGTAAACCAGCTTGAGCGAATGCCCCATTTAGGACAGCATGATTGCCCGGGCTATATCGATGTAATTCTTGGAGGTGGTATTGATGGGCTCATGGCCCGAGCTGAGATTTGATGATCTGTGAAACGGGCCAGCACAAGGGTATCGGTCGCTTGAATCTGCAGCGTGTGCAATTATAATCCTAGCTCGTACTCAATTTTCATGCCGCGCAGCCTTTTAGTTAATGCTTTTGGTGGACACCAATCAAAGGCTGCTTGTATGCAAAGATGCCAAATGTCGACTTGGATATAAAAGATTCCTGTTTCAGGAGATCTTCCCATAAGCTTGCGCCCCTTAAGAACTTGGTAAAGTGTGTTGATCACTCCCCGAGGGTAGCGTCCACGTCCTTTCTGATCTGCCACAGCGGCATAATGAAAGCAACCGCTATGACTATAGCTAGCCACGGCGTTATTCAACCTCTTTCTAAGCTCTTTTTTGCTTATTCGAGAAGCTACCACCCACCAGATAAACTCTACTTCCTCGAGCTCCAAGTCATCTGGTGGGAAGTCGCAATAATTTTCATATTCATCGAGTGGAAGGGGGCGATTAGGACGTGGCCGCGCTCGTTGAGGCTGCAAAGGCATTAAGAGACAGGACTGATCAGCCATTTCTTTCCTCGATAGGTACAAGGTACACAGAGCATAGATAGCCCGCTAATGTATACGTGGGAATCATGCGCGATCATAGCATCTCGGAGTGATGTGAGCCAGAGAGCTGAGTCGTCGCTGGCAATTTTGCTAGTCCCTCACTGATTCGATTGTACAGGCTCAAGTCAAGTGCATAATCTGCTGAGATGACAGGCTGGTCAGAATATACTATCCAAAATTTGATTTGGTGATGGAGGAAAGTATAGGGGACAACGCGTTGGGATATGAATTGCGCCAAGTTGTCGTTTGTATACGATACTTATCGATAACTTCGTATTTAGAATGCTCTCAGGCTCTACAATCAGTGGCATACAAAGGGAGCAGAAAATTGCTTAATGGCTGAGGAGGCTGATGAAGCTCAATTTTTACATGCGCCGCTAACAGGTACAGGTGACCAAGTGATAATTTCAAATGGTAGGGAGGGGCGGGGAATAAAGCATAAGGCGGTGCAGCAATATTAGCGAGCCGGTGTAGGTGCGCTGGTGGTTATTTTTACTTTATCATGGTTACGGTCTTCATCATTTGACGGAGCTGTTTGCTGAGTTCCTCATTGCGAATCTGAAGTTCGGCGTTTTCAGCTTTAAGATGTTCGATAGTGGCAATTAAAGTTCTGTGGCTGTCGATCATTTGGTTGCTGATAGCTGCAGTGAGAGCCTCTGCAAGGCGGAGGTTAGTTAGGCGATCAATCTCAGATGTCTGAGAGCGGAGTTCTTTTTTGATTTCTTCCTTTGTGGGCTTTTTACTTGCGCTGTATTTCGTTGCTGACAAACTTTCCCACAGATCTTCAAGTTCGGAATTTTTGTTGGTGATTAGCTCATGAATTTCTGGCTGACGGCGCTTGTTCAATAAGCTGTCATGGACACCGCTTTCTTTAGCGATATTGCGAGCGACGATTCTTCGATCTTTTACTCCGAGAACAGTGCCAGCCTCCATTAGGGTCTTGATGCGATTGAACGCCTTGTGGACTTCTCGATAAAGATTTCGCTTTGTTGGCGAGTTCACCCATTTAGGTTCTTCTGTAGCATTCACTACGTTTGAATATTGCTCTAGGCTAAATTTCATGCTGATACTTTTCCTTCCAAGCGGCGCTCAAGTTGCCTAACTACTTGAGCGCTGATGTTTCCTATAACCTTGAGAGGGTGGCTCTCTGCGATAAATTGATGCGCAATAGCAGTGCGTTCTAGCTCTTGCTTTTGCAGATTATTGTTCATGCTATGAGGGCATCCTGCACAAATCTCCGGCTTGCTCCGCTGATCAACATTAGGAGTTCCAGCTTTGGAATCATGACATTTCGCCAAATGTTGCTCGTTTCCACGAAGGGCGCAATAGCCCCATTCAAACGCGGTAAACCGCACAAATTCATTCGCCAACTCACTGATGTAATCATCGAATTCTGCTCCAGTAAGAATCGAAATTGCTGCCATGTCTTTTTCGATACGTTTTGCAGCAGGGCCATAGAAACGGTCGTCCAACCTACCATGCGCAATTCGGCCTATGACTTCTTTGGCGTAATCACGCTCAAGGCTAATTCTGACAGATTCACTTAGTTTTTCGCGTGTATAACGTCGGGTGTGGAATGAGCCTTGGGAGTGCCGAAAGTGTTCACGAATTTTATCCATGACGTTTCCATCAAATCTTCGCAGGGCAAATTCCGCAAATGTGTGGCGCGCTTGGTGAGGCGAGACTTCACTATGGATCTTTCCCGCTTCAGGATATTTTTCTACAACGTTAATTTTGTAAAAGGCTTTAAACCAAGCTCTTAAGGCTAGAGTGGAATACCCTGCGTCTGCTAACCATTGCTCATTACTGAATTTGCCTACACCGCGTGCTACTAAGAAAGCTTCACTTCTGTAAGCTCTGTGTAGCAACGGAAGATTAAAATCAGTCGTACTCACTGCCGATAGATTTTTCATAAGCGTTGCTGCATCTGCGGCAAGCCCATGCAACGACCTCGGGTGAGCGAATCCAGATTCTGTCTTATAGTTTTCGGAGATAAACCACCAAGAACCGTCAGGCTCCTGGTGGTAATCTTGGATACGCATTCCATTGATCTCGGAGATACGAAAACCGCTCAGCAGTGTGATGACGGTCAAAGCAGCTTTAGTCAGCTCGCTACAGAAATCGCTCAGTTCACCTTGAGTTTTCCAGGGTAAAGCGGCGTGAGAAAATTTCGTCGCGCTATCAACGGCATTTCCAAGTTCTGTTGCGGATGCTGCCCACCCTCGTTCAAATCGAGATAATACATACTGCGGAGATTGCATTCTTCGATAGAGAGCTAATCGATCTTTTTCGCCAAACCAGCTCGTGACCTTGGTTTTTTCGCGACGCCATTGCGTAAAAAATATTGCCGCAATCTGCGCTTCATCGGACTCGATTAGTGTGATTGCTTCAGCAAGCATTAATGAGGCGCAGGTCATAGGTATAGAGCCGTAACTGCCCCCTCTACTCCACGTCGCGTAATCCATATCAGAGCCCTGAAGTAGAGGCTCCATCGTACTCTTTTTGAATGCGGGGGTCATGCGGTGAATCACGCCGTCGACCAGAGTTCCACAGTGGAGGTGGTTGTGGGTCTTGTCTAGGATTCTGCACATCATCGAGAGCATCGAAACACCTAGAATATGGCATTCCCCGCTATTTTGCTCTTTTTTCATCATGAAAAATCGGAGCATAACCTGGATTTCGACCCTGGAAAGAGACTGAAGTGCCCGGTCGGTATAGTGAAGCTCCCAATATTCGCACAGTTCACGTAGATAAGCGAGCTCCTGCCGCGCGCTTGAAAGGCTGCTGACAACAATGCGCCCCCTGTCGTCAGCATACCCCCGTGAAATATCTCCGGCTAAGAAATACATTTGCGCGTATAGACGTTTCGCCATGGAACAGTTCCAGGCGAAGCTAACAGAATAGAAGTGTCCCGTCATTGGATCTTGAATTTGAAATAACTCATCACCATACTGATTAAGGATCTTTGGGTCTTCAGTGGTCATGGCAAACAAGGCTGAGGGGGCTGCGGTATTCTGCACGAGTTGTTTACCTGATGATCGGGGCGGGGAAGGTGTAATTCTTAAGCATATCCTTCCCCTGTGCAATAGTTTTTTGGTCGAACTGCTCAAGTGCATCTTCTATGTATGCAGCCTGCATGGCGATTGCGAATGCTTTTAATTCATCTTCGACCGACAATTCCTTAATTTTACTTATGCACTCATCCCGATAGCCCATCATTAGCGCAGCTGTAATACCATTAGTGATGATGAATGTCTTGCTATCCTTTTCGAGTTGTCCGAAAGGAGAGATGGTAAAGCCGGCGTTTTGGGCAGACATGAGCAATGCGTCAAATTCTTCCAGTTCGCCGACGTCATCTTTCGCCTGCGCCCAACCAAGCATCACTTTCAGATCGGCAATGCTGATCAACGTCTCGCTGCGAATAGCTTCTTGTACTTTACGTGCGTCTTCTACCATTAAATGGCCAACATTGGACGCAAATAACGCTCTCTTATTCAAGCGGTATTTGGTTTCGCTAGCGTTCATATATACTACCTGTTTTACGCCAGGCGAGTGCGCTGTTGCATCAGCCCCTACGACTTCTTGTGAGTATTTCTCAAAAGCCTCATTCTCTGGGTTGCCGCCGTCGGTATCTAAGATTGCACGCGACTGGGCGATTGAGGTAATTGTAATTGTCTGCCGTTTATGTGGGGCAGGATTTTTGCTGATAATTCCGGAATCAGCATTTTCGCGACGCCGCTTTTTGTTATTCCAGTTCGTGCGGTTATTCATCGCAACGCGACGGATAATGTCTGCAAATATTTCTATCTCAGAGTTGGCTTTGTATAGGGACTGATATTGGTGTGTGTGTTGAAAGGCGGCCATGACTAAAGGCCTATATGGAACGCAGTCAATGCTTTGAAGGTTTGACGTCACTGGCAAGTCAAATAATAAATCCCCAGTCTCCGGAAAGCGTCTCTGGAAACTGCACTTTAGCTCATTAAAAATAGCATAGGCATTATACTGTATGGACTTAGAGTAATGCATTGGTACGTCGCGTATTACCTGGGAGCTCCGGTTCTTTGTGTAAACGGCAGATGCTACGCTAGGTGTGATCCTGAGATCTCCATGCCGCATATCGGTAATGCCGGATAGTTGAACCCTATCGGTAGCTAGTAGCCATGCAAAAGCAATTTCTTCGCTAGGCGTATGCTTTAATAAGAACAGGTAATCTATATTGTGAAAGTAGAGCTTATGATCGTTATTTTCTGGATAAATGTCTAGCGTGCCAGTGCTGCGGAGGCCCAGCTTAATTAGGCGGTTAGCTTCTTCAATAGTTAAGCTTGAGTTGCTTTCGATTTGTCCGTATGCAAAGTCTACGCGGTTATGCAGAAGCCTCTCCTTTAATGAGATATTCTCGCTTTCTAGGATGGCGCCCGCGATAGCTTTATAAGCTGTACTACGATCGCTCTGGTTGGTGCTGTATCTAAGGCGTTCGTAGTTACTGCCGTATCGGTGGAGCATAACGGCAAGCTGTTCCATCACGTTTTTATTGCTAAGTAACTCTAAGCGCTGCTCGTTCATCTCGTTAAGGAATTCACAGCAAAAACGAATAGTAGATCTAACAATCTTCAATTCGTCTTTTTCAGGTTGGTTGGTGATCTGTCCTAAGCTGGGAGTTGCTTGTCCTTTACGATTAGAGACTGAAGGGATAAATGCTAAGGCTTCTCGGACAGCAGCCGCAGCTTCAGCCAGGGCTGGGTTACCATATGCCTTGTTGAGGAAAGCGTCGAAAGCCGTCCGGTAATTTGACATGTAAACACAAACAGAATTCAGGTTGGAGTTTTTCACCGTGCGCAAGTGCCTGGCGAAATCTTGCATAACCGCCGCTGGTAATCTCTGCGCATCTGGGTACTCTACTACCGCCCATTTTGCAAGTATATTGAACCTTAGGATTCTCGAGTATGCATCGGTAAGCGAGTTGGACTTGCTTTCTCCGCTGTTGAAATACTGCAGCAGAGATAGAAAGATAGGACAATCTCTAAATTGTTCGGGGATTTCAACGCGGCGCTGCTCAACTTTTTTGCCCTTATCTACTTGCATTGAGACAATTGCGAAAACATTTGATGGGCTGAAATCGACGATTGGTGTAGGAGCCATCGAGGAAAGCGTTACTGGGTTCTCATCTACGGTCTCGTTATCAGTCATCGTGCTCATTACTAAGTTCGCGCCTTATCTTTTCTCTACGGTTAAGCTTGCCATCAAAGACAATATAGTCTTGAGTTGTGGCTTTATCTTCATGTCCCATTTGCTCAGGTACATATTGCCACGGGTCATACCCATGTTTGTAGCAGAAATCAACCAGGTTCGTGGCGTACGTATGCCTTAGCGCATGGAAGGTGAGCTTCAGAAAATTTGGCTTTGTCAGAAAATATAAATGAGGTTCGTCGACATGGATCTCATCTAGGATATCATCGATTTTAGCGCTGGCTATGACTCTCGCTGATTTGAAGGTGTTTGTGGCGTGTCCTTCAAATAGAGGGGAACCATCTCTTTTGCAAATCAGTGATCCATCTGCAATTGCTCCTGGCTTGCGTCTTCCTTCCATGAAGGCTTTTATCTTCCTGAAAGCTTTCGGTGGCACGTCGACTTGGCGAAGCTTATCTCCCTTGCCAATTATGGGGATAGTAATTGTTTTTTCGTCCCTCTGCCCCGCCCGAAAAATGCGCGCTCTTAAATCTGGAGTTTGCAAGTTCCTTGAGTCAGTAATTTCAGCGCACCGTAGTCCGCAATGAAATCCAAGATGCAGAACCAACTCATCTCTTTCTTTAGTAAATGCACATTGAGCTTTGACGCTGCTCAGCAAGTGAGTGAATATCTTTTTTTCAATGTACTTATTAAACAGATCAAAATTGACCTTCTTTTTCGCGTCACCTTGATGTTTCTGTGCGGTGCTGACGTACTGGTAAGTAAAGGACGCAGGGGCATTGAGCATTCCAGTCTGCCAAGCATGCGCATAGAACGATCTGAGCGTTGAAATATGGCGCTTGATCGATTTATCGACACACGACCTGGCCTTTTTCAGATACCCGTATAGATAGCCAGACATGTCGTCGTTGGTGAGGTGCCTCCAATCCTGTCCGTGCGTTTGGAGTACCTCGAAAAAGCTTCGAAGGTCATGGGCCGAGGAGCGGATGGAATTCGGCCGCTGGCCGCCCTGAGCCAGATGTACGAGGTAGAGGGTAGGAGCTGGAACGATGCTCTGTTCGCCCAGCGGCCCGTTTTCAAGAATCACGTAGGTGCTTAGGGGGCCCCCTGACCAGCTGACGCCCTCTACGTATTTGACCTTCACCGTACCCTACCTCGAGATCTACAGGCCAAGATTGCTCACTAACCCTAGGCTAATCAGTAGGTTACGTCGATGTCAACGCACCTACGACAAGGTGTCAATGTTTCTTGAAAAACGGTGCTCTCTCGGATAAACCTCGCCGATGCTCGGTACAAGGTTATGCAGGTCAGCCTCGGCACGTTTGTACACCTCGTCATGCTGCGAGCACTGCTTGCGCCCGCCGTCCTGCCAGCACTGGCGCTGATGGCCGATCTGCCAGGCGGGCACGATGTGCTCCCACTCGATACGTGACGCGCGCTGGGCGTTCTTGCGCGGGGCATAGCCGCAGGACGCCAGGTCGACCTTGTTGCCTTTGTATTTGCAGCCGCAATAAAACTCGGTCGATTGCCGCGCATACAGCTTCCAGGCGACCTTCTTGGCCTCCTGAAAGGTGCGTGGGGCATCGGCTTGGGCTAGTGAAGCGGTCAGTAACAGGCAGGCTGCGGCAAAAAACGAAACTCTCATGCGGGGTCAGTCTTCCTTCGGTACGGTCCAGAAAACCTGTACGCCGCCATCGTCGCGGTGAGCGAGGGTGACGTTGTCGTTTTCTGCGATCTCCTCCAGCAAGGTTTCCCAGTCTTCCGGGCTTTCCTGTTCCAGGCGGAAGATCAGCGCCGCTCGGCTACGCTGGGCGGTAGGGCTGTTGATGATCTTTTGGATGCGTACACCCAGCTGTTCATAGCTGCTCGGGGTGGCGGAGGCGGTGCTGGACACAGGCATTTCCTTGTTTTGCTGTATGCACATACAGTATTTCACTGTAAGTAAATTCGCAACAGCTTGTCGGGGGAAATCCTTTCTTGGCCAGTCATGGCTATGACGTCAGGTAAAGCGTTCGAAACGGTAAGGCGCTGGGTCTATCAGCGGAGTTGCCTGGGACACCAGGTCTGCTGCCAGCTGGCCGGCCGCAGGCGAGGTGCCGAAGCCATGCCCGGAAAAACCGGTGGCCAGGGTCAGGCCCGGAAGACTGGCCACCGGGCCGATCACCGGGTTGGAGTCGGGGGTGACGTCGATGGTCCCGGCCCAGGCGCTGGCGATACGTGCCTGTTCGAACACGGGCCAGGCCGCCTTGAGGTTGCGCATGGCTTCGTCGTTGAGTGCCGGGTTGGCGAGCGGGTCTTGCGCCAAGCTCACCCCCGGGGAGTACCGCCAGCGGCAGGTGGGCTTGCAGTGAAGGGGCCATGGCAGCGTACCCGGGATGTGTTGTTGTTTGCAGCGGATGGTCGCAGCCCGCGCGCCAGGCTTGAATGGGTTTTCCGTGGAACAGATTGCACTTTCCATCGTGCATGCCCTTAAATTCGTGAACAGAGAAAAACCACAGGCTTGACCACGACCAAGACGCAACCTTCGCTCACGCTGAGCCTTCTGCAGGCCCGGGAAGCCGCAATGGCATTTTTCAGGCCGTTGTTGAACGAGCACGACCTGACCGAGCAACAATGGCGGGTGATCCGAATCCTCAAGCAGCATGGTGAGCTGGAGAATTACCAACTGGCAGAGCTGGCCTGCATCCTCAAACCGAGCATGACCGGGGTGCTGGGGCGGCTGGAGCGCGACGGGCTGGTGCGGCGGCAGAAGGCCGCGCGGGACCAGCGACGTGTTTTCGTGACGCTGACCGAGCGCGGGGAGGCGTGCTTTGCCTCGATGAAGGAGGGGATGGAAGCCAATTACCAGAAGATTCAGGCGCAGTTTGGCGAAGAGAAACTGCAGCAGCTGATGGGGTTGTTGAATGACCTGAAACGCATCGCGCCCTGAGCCCTCCCAAGGCAGCGTAATACCCCCCAGAGCCGGCGAACCGGCCCTGAGGGCGGAACGATCAATACTCCCAGAAGATCCGCTGCAGCTCTTTGCTGTCCTGGGTCTTGGTCATCGCCACCATCGCCAGAATCCGCGCTTTTTGCGGGTTCAGGTCATGGGCCACGACCCAGTCGTTCTTGTCATCCGGCTGTTCGGCGTTGCGCAGCACGAAACCACCCTGGTTGACGTGCGACGAGCGGATGATCTGCACGCCATTCTTGCGCAGCTCCTGCAGCGCCGGCACTACGCGCGACGATACCGAGCCGTTGCCGGTACCGGCATGGATCAGCGCCTTGGCACCGTTCTGCGCCAGCGCCTTGTAGGCCGTGTCGGTCACGTTGCCATAGCCATAGGCGATGTCTACCTGCGGCAGGCTGCTGATCTGCTTGATGTCGAACTCGGAATTGACCGTATGGCGCTTGGCCGGGAGGCGGAACCAGTACGACTTGCCTTCCACTACCATGCCCATCGGGCCCCAGGCGCTCTTGAAGGCTTCGGTCTTGATGTTGACAGACTTGCTCACGTCACGGCCGGACTGGATTTCGTCGTTCATGGTCACCAGCACGCCCTTGCCGCGCGATTGCTTGTCGCTGGCCACGGCCACGGCGTTGTACAGGTTGAGCATGCCGTCGGCAGACATGGCCGTGCCCGGGCGCATCGAGCCGACTACCACGATCGGCTTGTCGGTCTTTTCCACCAGGTTGAGGAAGTAGGCGGTTTCTTCGAGAGTGTCGGTGCCGTGGGTGATGACAATGCCGTCGACGTCTTTGCTTTCGGCCAGTTCGGCAACGCGCTTGCCCAGCTTCAGCAGGTCTTCGTTGGTGATGCTCTCGGATGCAATCTGCATCACTTGCTCGCCGCGTACGTTGGCCAGGTCGGCCAATTCAGGCACACCGGCAATCAGCTTGTCGACGCCCAGCTTGGCGGCCTGGTAGGTGGCACTGTTGGCGGCGCTGGCACCGGCACCGGCAATGGTGCCGCCGGTGGCAAGGATGACCACGTTGGCCAGCTTCTGCTGGGTTTCGGCTTCTTTGGCCGAGGCGGTGGTGGGCAGGATCAGCAGCAGGGCGAGGGCGCTGGGGGCGAAGGTTTTAAGTACAGCATTCATCGTTATTGTTCTCTCTCTTCCTAGTGAGATTTTTTGTATGTCGCACAGTACTCAAGGCATGTTTCATACCAGCTTGTGCGAATGAGTGATGGCGCGGCCTTGTGCCGCGAACGGGGACAGTATTCCATTCGAAATTCCGAACAGGCGTAGGAAAAGGTGTTCGGTTTTCCGGAAAAATTCTGGATAATCGGCACCAGCAGCACTCAGCCCACCGAACGCCAAACGGATTTGACAAACTCCGGTCTTGTTTCCATAGTTAGGCAACGCAAACGTTTGCGATCCGATAAAAAACACAAGATTCGGAGTCATCGTCCATGAAACTGCCGTTCCCCGGTCGTCTGCTGGCCCTCGCTGTCGTTTCCACCTTGTCCCTCGCCCTGCCGTTTTCCGCCGCCCACGCCGAAGACAAGCCCAAGGTCGCCCTGGTGATGAAGTCACTGGCCAACGAATTCTTCCGCACCATGGAAGACGGCGCCAAGGACTACCAGAAAACCCACTCGGATGAATTCGACCTGATCGCCAACGGCATCAAGAACGAGACCGATACCGGCGAGCAGATCCGCATCGTCGAGCAAATGGTCAATGCCGGCGCCAAGGCGCTGGTGATCGCCCCGGCGGATTCCAAGGCACTGGTCTCCGCAGTGAAAAAGGCCATGGACCAGGGCGTGGTGGTGATCAATATCGACAACCGCCTGGACCCCGAACTGCTCAAGAGCAAAGGCATCAGTGTGCCCTTCGTTGGCCCCGATAACCGCAAGGGCGCGCGCCTGGTCGGTGACTACCTGGCCAACGAGAAACTCAAGGCCGGTGACCAGGTCGGCATCATCGAAGGCGTGCCGACCACCACCAATGCCCAGCAGCGCACCGCCGGCTTCAAGGACGCCATGGACGCCGCACAGATGAAGATCGTCTCGGTGCAAAGCGGCAACTGGGAGATCGACAAGGGCAATGCCGTCGCTGCCTCAATGCTCAACGAATACCCCGACCTGAAAGCCCTGCTGGCCGGCAACGACAGCATGGCCCTGGGCGCTGTGTCGGCCGTGCGCGCGGCCGGCAAGACTGGCCAAGTGCAAGTGGTGGGCTACGACAACATCAACGCCATCAAACCCATGCTCAAGGATGGCCGCGTGCTCGCCACCCTCGATCAGGCGGCCAGCCAGCAGGCGGTGTACGGCATTCAGGCGGCGTTGAAAATGGTCAAGGGCGAGAAGCTGGACGTGGGTGCCGACAACGTCATCCAGACCCCGGTCCAACTCATCACCAAGCCCTGATTGCTGGCAGGAGAAACGGCCATGCCTGCATCGGCCAACGAAGTGGTACTCGCCGCCAGCGGGTTGGGCAAGACCTACGCCCAGCCCGTGCTCGGCGAGGTCAGCCTGAACCTGCGGGCCGGCGAAGTGCTGGCCCTGACCGGTGAAAACGGTGCGGGCAAGAGCACCCTGTCCAAGCTCATCAGTGGCCTGGAAACCCCGACCACCGGGCACATGACCTACCGCGGCCAGGCCTACGCGCCCGGCAGCCGCAGCGAGGCCGAGCGCCTGGGTGTGCGTATGGTCATGCAGGAGCTGAACCTGCTGCCCACGCTGACCGTGGCGGAAAACCTGTTCCTCGATAACCTGCCCAGCCGCTTCGGCTGGATCAGCCAAAAGCGCCTGCGCCAGCTGGCCACGGCTGCCATGGCGCAGGTCGGGCTCGATGCCATCGACCCGGATACGCCGGTCGGTGAGCTGGGCATCGGCCACCAGCAGATGGTCGAGATCGCCCGTAACCTGATCGGCGACTGCCGTGTGCTGATTTTCGACGAACCCACCGCCATGCTCACCGCCCGCGAGGTGGAGCTGCTGTTCACCCAGATCGAGCGTCTGCGTAAACGTGGCGTGGCCATTGTCTACATTTCGCACCGCCTCGAAGAGCTGCAGCGGGTGGCCCAGCGCATCGTCGTGCTGCGTGACGGCAAGCTGGTGTGTGACGAGCCGATCCAGCGCTACAGCAGCGCCGAGCTGGTCAACCTGATGGTCGGCCGCGAGCTGGGCGAGCATATCGACCTGGGCCGCAGGCAGATTGGCGCGCCCTTGCTCAAGGTCGACAAGCTTAGCCGCGCCGACAAGGTGCGCGACGTGTCGTTCGAAGTCAGGGCAGGGGAGATCTTCGGTATCTCCGGCCTGATAGGTGCCGGCCGCACCGAGCTGTTGCGCCTGATCTACGGTGCCGACCGCGCCGACAGCGGCAGCATTGCGCTAGGCCAGCCACCCCAGGCCGTTAACATCGATTCGCCCAAGGCGGCTGTGCGGGCGGGTATCGCGCTGATTACTGAAGATCGCAAAGGCGAAGGCCTGCTGCTGACACAGTCGATCAGCGCCAATATCGCCTTGGGCAACCTGGGCGCGGTATCGCGGGCCGGCATACTCGATGGCGAGGCAGAAAAGGCCCTGGCCGAGCGCCAGATCCAGGCCATGCGCATTCGCAGTGCCGGCGCGCAGCAAGTGGTGGGCGAGCTGTCGGGCGGCAACCAGCAGAAGGTGGTGATCGGCCGCTGGCTGGAGCGCGACTGCCAGGTGCTGCTGTTCGACGAGCCCACCCGTGGCATCGACGTCGGCGCCAAGTTCGACATCTACGGCCTGCTGGCCGAACTGGCACGTCAGGGCAAGGCTTTGGTGGTGGTGTCCAGCGACCTGCGCGAGCTGATGCTGATTTGCGACCGCATCGCCGTGCTGTCTGCCGGTCGCCTGATCGACACCTTCGACCGCGATCATTGGAGCCAGGACCAGCTGTTGGCCGCCGCCTTTGCCGGTTATCAGAAACGTGACGCACTGCTGCACGATGCAGCCCCCAGGATGGATGCATGAAAACCACCCCGCTAAACAGCCAGGGCGCCGCCCCTGTGCGCCGCAGTGGCACCTATTTTGGCCTGGGCACCTACCTGGGCCTGGCCGGCGCCTTGCTGGCGATGATCGTGTTGTTCTCGTTCCTCAGCAGCCACTTCTGGTCGTACAACACCTTCAGCACCCTGGCCAACCAGATTCCCGACCTGATGGTACTGGCGGTGGGCATGACTTTCGTGCTGATCATCGGCGGCATCGACCTGTCGGTGGGCTCGGTGCTGGCGCTGGCGGCTTCCACGGTGAGCGTGGCGATTCTTGGCTGGGGCTGGGGCGTTTTGCCCTCGGCGCTGCTGGGCATGGCCGTGGCCGCGCTGGCCGGTAGCATCACCGGTGGCGTCACCGTAGCCTGGCGCATTCCGTCGTTCATCGTCTCGCTTGGCGTGCTGGAGATGGCCCGTGGCCTGGCCTACCAGTTCACCGACTCGCGCACCGCCTATATCGGCGATGCCTACGCCTGGTTCTCCAATCCGGTCGCCTTTGGCATTTCGCCGGCGTTCATCATTGCCTTGCTGGTCACCGTGCTAGCCCAGCTGGTGCTGACCCGTACCGTGTTCGGCCGCTACCTGATCGGCATCGGCACCAACGAAGAGGCCGTGCGCCTGGCCGGTATCGACCCACGCCCGTACAAGGTGCTGGTATTTGCCCTGATGGGCCTGCTCGCCGGCCTGGCTGCCCTGTTCCAGATTTCTCGACTGGAGGCGGCCGACCCCAATGCCGGCTCAGGCCTGGAGCTGCAGGTGATCGCAGCCGTGGTCATCGGCGGCACCAGCCTGATGGGCGGGCGCGGCTCGGTCATCAGCACCTTCTTTGGCGTACTGATCATTTCGGTGCTGGCCGCCGGGCTGGCGCAGATCGGTGCCAGCGAACCGACCAAACGCATCATCACCGGGGCGGTGATCGTCATCGCCGTGGTGCTCGACACTTACCGTAGCCGGCGCGCAGGCCGGCGGAACTGACAACATGGCAACCATCAAAGACGTCGCGGCACTGGCGGGCATTTCCTACACCACCGTGTCCCATGTGCTGAACAAGACTCGACCCGTCAGCGAACACGTGCGGCAGAAGGTCGAAGCCGCCATCCTCGAACTGGACTACGTGCCCAGCGCCGTGGCGCGTTCGCTCAAGGCGCGCAGCACGGCCACCATCGGCCTGTTGGTGCCCAACAGCGTCAACCCGTACTTCGCCGAGCTGGCACGGGGTATCGAAGACGCCTGCGAGCGCAACGGCTACTGCGTGATCCTGTGTAACTCCGACGACGACCCGCAGAAGCAACGCAGTTATCTGCGCGTGCTGCTGGAAAAGCGCATCGACGGCCTGGTGGTGGCGTCGGTAGGCCAGGACAGTGACCTGCTGCAAAGCCTGGCCAGCGTGCGCACGCCAATGGTGATCGTCGACCGCGAGCTGGAGGGCGTCGATGCCGACCTGGTACGCATCGACCACGAGCAGGGCGCCTATCTGGCTACCCAGCATTTACTGGAACTGGGGCATCGAGATATCGCCTACATCGGCGGCCCCGCCGAAACCGGGGTTACCCAGCTGCGCCTGAGCGGCTTCCGTCGGGCCATGGCCGAGGCCGGGGCACAGGTGCAGGGCAATCGTGTGCTGCACTGCGACTTCACCAGCCCCGGCGGCCATGCGGCGGCGGCGCAGGTGCTGGAAGGCAAGCCGCCCACGGCGATTTTTGCCGGCAACGACATGATCGGTTTTGGTGTGCTGCGTGCTGCCGCCGAGCGCAATATCAATGTACCCGGTGAGCTGTCGGTGATCGGCTTCGACGATATCGAGCTCAGCCGCTACGTGTACCCGCCGCTGACCACCGTGGGCCAGTCCATCCGAGAGCTGGGCGAAAATGCCGCGTCGCTGTTGCTGGCACGCATCGCGGCACCCCGGCAAGGCGCGGCAGAGCAACGCATCGTCGCCCCGCGCATCATACTGCGCGAATCCACCGGGCCACGCTCGGACCTGTTCAACGATTACCGCTAACGCTAAGGAAATGTCATGAGTGCCAAGGTCGTGGTGGTGGGTAGCCTGAATATGGACCTGGTGGCCCGCGCCCAGCGCTTGCCCCGGGCCGGCGAGACCCTTCCCGGCGAGAGCTTTTTCACCGTGCCGGGCGGCAAGGGCGCCAACCAGGCTGTGGCCGTGGCGCGGCTGGGCGGCAGCGTGGCCATGATCGGCAACGTGGGTGACGATGACTATGGCCGGCAGTTGCACCGCGCCTTGTATGTCGAGGGCATCGACTGCCAGGGTGTCAGTACCTGCCCTGGGGTATCCAGTGGTGTGGCGCTGATTACCGTGGATGCGGCCAGCCAGAACTGCATCGTCATCATCCCCGGCGGCAACGGCCTGTTGACGCCACAGTCGGTACAGCGCTTCGATGCACTGTTGCAAGCGGCCGAGGTGGTCATCTGCCAGCTTGAGGTGCCGGTGGACACCGTGGCCTGGACCTTGGCCAGGGCGCGTGAGCTGGGCAAGCAGGTCATCCTTAACCCGGCGCCTGCCACTGGCCCCTTGCCGGCGGAGTGGTTCGCCCGCATCGATTACCTCACGCCCAACGAAAGCGAGGCTGAAACCCTGACTGGCATGCCGGTAACCGACCAGGACAGTGCCCGGCGCGCAGGCGAACGCTTGCGGCAGATGGGGGCAGGTAAAGTGATCATCACCTTGGGGGCTCAAGGGGCCTTGCTGGTGACTGAACAGGGCCACCAGCATTTCCCGGCGACTGTGGTGCAGCCGCTGGATACTACTGCCGCCGGCGACACCTTCATCGGTGGTTTCGCCGCCGGTCTGGTTCGGGGCTTGGGGGAGGGCGAGGCCATCGCCTTTGGCCAGCGTGCGGCGGCATTATCGGTTACCCGCGCCGGTGCACAGCCATCGATTCCCTATCTGGCGGAGCTTACGCCATGAAGAAAACCCCGCTGCTAAACGTTGCCCTGTCGCGGACCATTGCGGGCATGGGGCATGGCGACATTCTGGTGATCGGCGATGCCGGGCTGCCGGTACCGCCAGGTGTGGAGCTGATCGACCTGGCCGTTACGCCAGGCCTGCCGGATTTCGCCAGTGTCTTGCGGGCGGTGCTGAGCGAGCTGCAGGTAGAGCGGCATGTACTGGCCGAAGAAATGCAGAAAGTGGTGCCACCGGCACTGGTCGAGATCGAGCGGTTGAAAGGCAAGCTGGGCAAGCGGGAATGGCTGAGCCACGAAGATTTCAAGGTGCTGTCTCGCAGTGCCCGCGCTGTGGTGCGTACGGGAGAGTGCCAACCCTACAGCAACATCGCCCTGATCTCCGGTGTTACGTTCTAACTTATCGTCCTGGCCCGAGAAGATCCCTGTGGGAGGCGGGTTCACCCGCGAACACCGGCGAAGCCGGTGCCATCCACCGCGCTGGACTCTTCGCGAGTACAAGGTACTGCGGTAATTCAGGAATATTTGTTCAGGCAACAAGGAGTGCCACCCCATGCTCAAACCGCTGCTACAAGGACTCGCCCTCATGGCCACCGCCACCACCCTCCAGGCCGCCCCGATCGACCTTATCATCGACACCGACCCTGGCGCCGACGACGTGGTTGCGCTGTTCCTGGCCATGGCCTCGCCCGACGAACTCAGCATCCGCGCCATCACCACCGTGGCCGGCAACGTGCGGCTGGACAAAACCTCGCGCAACGCGCGCCTGGCCCGTGAATGGGCCGGCCGTGAAGACATCCCCGTCTACGACGGTGCCGCCCGCCCGCTGGTACGCACGCCCATCTACGCTGCCGACGTCCACGGCGAAGAAGGCCTGACCGGCGTCCCCGTACACGAACCGAAGAAGCCCCTGGCTCAAGGCAACGCCGTGCAATATCTGGTCGACACCCTCGGCGCCGCCAAACCGCACAGCATCACCGTGGCCATGCTGGGCCCACAGACCAACCTGGCCCTGGCACTGGTCCAGCGCCCGGAAATCGCCAAAGGCATCAAAGAAGTGGTAGTCATGGGCGGCGCCCATTTCAACGGCGGCAACATCACCCCGGCAGCGGAATTCAACCTCTACGCCGACCCGCATGCGGCCCAGGTGGTGCTGGCCAGTGGTGTACAGCTCACCTACCTGCCGCTGGACGTCACCCACAAGCTGCTGACCAGCGAAGCTCGCTTAAAGCAACTGGCCGCCGTGAACAATCAGGCCAGTAAACGGGTGGTGGATATCCTCAACGCCTACATCACCCACGACATGGACTTGTACGGCATGCCCGGTGGCCCGGTGCATGACGCCAGCGTCATCGCCTACTTGCTAAAACCCGAGTTGTTCAGCGGCCGGCGCATTCACATGAGCATCGACAGTCGCGAAGGCCCGACCTTCGGCCAGACCCTTGCCGACTGGTACGGTGTGCTGAAGCAGCCCGCCAATGTGATGTGGGTGGAGCAGGGCGATGCCCAGGGCCTGTTCGACCTGCTTAGCGCCCGTTTGGCGCGATTGGAATAGCCGCGTGCGGCGCGAAGCGCTCAAGCACCTGGTCGACGAAGCTGCGTGCCGCTTCGGCGCCGCGGTCGCGCACCAGCAGGTCGATAGCGATCAGCAGCAACTCCTCCGGCGTGCCAGGGCTGTACGCGCTTTGGCCTTCGGCCCATTTGACCTTGATATCGGCATCGATGCTGTGGCTGCTCATGAAAGGCTCTCGCTTGGGCCCGGGGCGGAGGGGCGAATACCGGATCCTGGTATTCGGGGAGGCACTGTGCCTTCACTTCCTAAAGTAAATCATGACTTTGCAGCGCAAACCAAGCGCCTCGTCGGCTGACTGGTAAAATTCGGTCACGATTGCCTTTCGCTCGGGGCGCCCGGTTCAGGCAGACTTGCGCGGTTTTGCAACGAATTCTTGGTGGAGCTGTCGGAACAGGCAGTTCCCAGATCGATTTAGGAGGCTTCATGTTCCGTACCCGTGCAATGTTGGCAACCCTGGCGGTGGCTGCTGTCTTGGCTGGTTGCAGCACTGGCGGTAGTTCTGATGGCGGCAAGGCGCCCGTGGCGGCGGCCGGTAACGATGGCCGCTGCGAAGCCAGCGGCGCCGACTTCGCCATTGGCAAGCAGGGCAGTGCCGAGCTGCTGGAGCAGGCACGCAAGGCCAGTGGCTCGCAGATGGCACGTATTCTCAAGCCGCACGACGTGGTTACCCTGGAGTACCGCTCCGAGCGCCTGAACCTGAATGTGGACGAGCAAGGCAAGGTGACCCGCGTTAACTGCGGTTGATGCAAGGGCTGTACATGCGGGTGCAACACCCATAAAAAAACCCGCCACTAGGGCGGGTTTTTTTACAGCTATCCGAATTACTCCGGACGAACCTGCGCAGCCTGCATGCCCTTCTGGCCGCGCTCGGCGACGAAGGAAACAGTCTGGCCTTCTTTCAGGCTCTTGAAGCCGTCAGATTCGATGGCTTTGAAGTGAACGAACAGGTCGTCGCCGCCGCCTGCTGGGGTGATGAAGCCGTAGCCTTTCTCATCATTGAACCATTTGACGGTGCCTTGTTGGCGATTGGACATGGGTGAATCTCCAGAACATTTAGTTTTTTCAGTGGTGCAATGCGGCCGAGGCTACGGAGCACGGGATACATCATAGTCTAATTCTGCGCATCTAGCGCCTTTTACCTTCGCAGGATATTGATCCAGCTCAAAGAATGGCTGGCTTGCCCTGGCTTTAAGGTTTCAGCTCTTCGGCTTGCACGCCTGCTGAACGACCGTCTGGGCCTTCTGCATCAGCTTGGCATCCACGCCGTCATTGCTGTCGAGGTCGGCAATCTCCGCGTCGGTGAAATTCTTTTTGATGGCCTGGGCGCCGCAGTCGCAGTGTTTTTTCGCGGTCGCGGCGTCAACACCCTGGCCGCTGGCCACTTGCGTGCACTGGGCCATGTAGCCAGCTTCCTTGCCTGGTGGGAAGTTGCCAGCGTTCGCCGCCATCGGCAGCAGCAGGGCCCCAGCGGCCGCCAGGGCCAGAAGAGACGGAACTCGCATAACCAGTTACTCCTTGGGTTAGGGTCTCATCAAGAGTAGGTTGCTTCCCAAGGTCTGATAGGAATTTTTCCGCGTTAGTTCAGCCGAAGTCCGTAATTTCCAAATATTTCTGCCTGGCGTGCAACCCGCGTGCTAGCATGCCCGGCTTGCAGCTGACAACGTTCAGCTTGCAGCTATCTTTTTTCTTTCCAGTCACTCTGGTTCGTCCCTCGCAAGCCGAAAGGCTTCTGCCACTGTGAGGCAGGCTTCCTTTAAGGAGGGCAGGTCGGATCTTGTACTGGCTCATCCCAACCCACGTGACCTTTGGTAGGGGTCACCACTAGGAGAGGAGGCGCCATGCCCGTTATTACTCTTCCCGATGGCAGTCAACGTTCGTTTGATCACGCCGTATCCGTAGCCGAAGTCGCCGCATCCATCGGCGCCGGCCTGGCCAAGGCCACCGTGGCCGGCAAGGTCGACGGCAAGCTGGTCGACGCGTGCGACCTGATCAGCCACGACGCCACCCTGCAGATCATCACCCCTAAAGATGCAGAGGGACTGGAGATCATTCGTCACTCGTGTGCCCACCTGGTTGGCCACGCCGTGAAGCAGCTGTACCCGACGGCCAAGATGGTGATCGGCCCGGTCATCGATGAAGGCTTCTACTACGACATCGCCTACGAGCGCCCCTTCACCCCAGAAGACATGGCCGCCATCGAAAAGCGCATGATGGAGCTGATCGACAAAGACTACGACGTGGTCAAGAAAGTGACCCCGCGTGCCGAAGTCATCGACGTGTTCACCGCCCGTGGCGAAGACTACAAGCTGCGCCTGGTCGAAGACATGCCGGACGAACAGGCCATGGGCCTGTACTACCACGAAGAATACGTCGACATGTGCCGCGGCCCGCACGTGCCGAACACCCGCTTCCTCAAGGCATTCAAGCTGACCAAGCTGTCTGGCGCCTATTGGCGCGGCGATGCCAAGAACGAGCAGCTGCAACGCGTGTATGGCACTGCCTGGGCCGACAAGAAGCAACTGGCGGCGTACATCCAGCGCATCGAAGAAGCCGAAAAGCGCGACCACCGCAAGATCGGCAAGCAGCTCGACCTGTTCCACCTGCAGGAAGAAGCCCCGGGCATGGTGTTCTGGCACGCCAACGGCTGGACCGTGTACCAGGTACTCGAGCAGTACATGCGTCAGGTTCAGCGCGTCAACGGCTACCAGGAAATCAAGACCCCGCAGGTTGTCGACCGGATCCTCTGGGAGCGTTCCGGCCACTGGTCCAACTACGCCGAAAACATGTTCACCACTTCGTCGGAAAGCCGTGACTACGCGGTAAAACCGATGAACTGCCCGTGCCACGTGCAGGTGTTCAACCAGGGCCTGAAGAGCTACCGCGACCTGCCACTGCGCCTGGCCGAGTTCGGTGCCTGCCACCGTAACGAGCCGTCCGGCGCCCTGCACGGCATCATGCGCGTGCGTGGCTTCGTGCAAGACGACGCGCACATCTTCTGCACCGAAGAACAGGTGAAGAAAGAAGCCGCCGACTTCATCAAGCTGACCCTGGACGTGTACAAGGACTTCGGCTTCACCGACATCGCCATGAAGCTGTCGACCCGCCCGGCCAAGCGTGTGGGCTCCGAAGAGCTGTGGGACCGTGCCGAAGGTGCGCTGGCCGACGCCCTGAACGAATCCGGCCTGGAGTGGGAATACCAGCCAGGCGAAGGCGCCTTCTACGGCCCGAAAATCGAGTTCACCCTTCGCGACTGCCTCGGCCGTAACTGGCAGTGCGGTACCCTGCAGTACGACCCGAACCTGCCAGAGCGCCTGGATGCCAGCTATATCGCCGAAGATAACAGCCGAGTTCGCCCGGTCATGTTGCACCGCGCCATCCTTGGTTCGTTCGAGCGCTTCATCGGCATGCTGATCGAGCACTATGCTGGCGTGTTCCCGGCCTGGCTGGCACCTACCCAGGCTGTGATCATGAACATCACCGACAAACAGGCCGATTTCGCCCTTGAGGTGGAAAATACCCTGAACGGTAGCGGTTTCCGTGCCAAGTCGGACTTGAGAAATGAGAAGATCGGCTTTAAAATCCGCGAGCATACTTTGCTCAAGGTCCCGTACCTTTTGGTTATAGGGGATCGCGAAGTCGAAACGCAAACCGTCGCTGTGCGTACTCGCGAAGGCGCTGACCTGGGCTCCATGCCCGTCGCCCAGTTCGCTGAGCTCCTGACACAAGCGGTTTCCCGGCGTGGTCGCCAAGAATCGGAGTAATGACTATTAAGCGTGAAATGAGAAACGATAAGCGTGCTGTACCGAAGGCCCCGATCAACGAGAATATCTCGGCCCGCGAGGTTCGGTTAATTGGCGCAGACGGCGAGCAGGTTGGCATCGTCTCGATTGATGAAGCGCTCCGTATCGCTGAAGAAGCGAAGCTGGATCTGGTGGAAATCTCTGCAGACGCGGTACCGCCTGTCTGCAAGGTGATGGACTACGGCAAGCACCTCTTCGAGAAGAAGAAGCAGGCCAACGAAGCCAAGAAAAACCAGAAGCAGATCCAGATCAAAGAAATCAAGTTTCGTCCAGGGACGGAAGAAGGGGATTACCAGGTAAAACTACGCAACCTGGTACGTTTCCTTACCGATGGGGACAAGGCCAAGATCTCTCTGAGATTCCGCGGCCGTGAGATGGCCCACCAGGAGCTGGGCATGGAGCTGTTGAAGCGGGTCGAAGCTGACCTCGCCGAATACGGCGCCGTTGAGCAGCATCCTAAGATGGAAGGACGCCAGCTTATGATGGTCATCGCCCCCAAAAAGAAGAAGTAATCTCCCGGGCACGGCAGGCCTGATGATTATTGTGTAATTTTTATCGAATGCGGAGTTCCAACATGCCAAAAATGAAAACCAAGAGCGGTGCTGCGAAGCGCTTCCTGAAGACCGCTTCCGGCTTCAAGCACAAGCACGCTTTCAAGAGCCACATCCTGACCAAAATGTCGACCAAGCGTAAGCGTCAACTGCGCGGTGCCAGCCTGCTGCACCCGTCTGACGTGGCAAAAGTCGAGCGCATGCTGCGCGTACGTTAATTCTGGTTTAGATAGAGGAAGTTACTCATGGCTCGTGTTAAGCGTGGCGTCATCGCTCGTAAGCGTCACAAGAAAATTCTGAAACTGGCTAAAGGCTACTACGGTGCACGCTCGCGCGTATTCCGCGTTGCCAAGCAGGCTGTCATTAAGGCTGGTCAATATGCCTACCGTGACCGTCGTCAGAAGAAGCGTCAGTTCCGCGCACTGTGGATCGCTCGTATCAACGCCGGTGCCCGCACCAACGGTCTGTCCTACAGCCGTCTGATTGCTGGCCTGAAAAAGGCTTCGATCGAAATCGACCGTAAGGTTCTGGCCGATCTGGCAGTGAACGAAAAAGCGGCGTTTGCTGCGATTGTCGAGAAAGCTAAAGCCGTTCTGGCTTAAGTACCCGAGGCAATCACCCGGCGGCGCTAGCGCCGTCGGGCATTGAACGTCATCGATAGGGGAAGAGCCTTCAAAGCTCTTCCCCTATTTTCGTATCTGGAGTCTGTACATGGAAAACCTGGATGCGCTGGTCTCTCAAGCCCTGGAGGCCGTGGAGCGCGCTGAAGACATCAATGCCCTGGAACAGATCCGGGTAAATTATCTCGGCAAGAAGGGCGAGCTGACCCAGGTGATGAAGACCCTGGGCAACCTGCCAGCCGAAGAGCGCCCGAAAGTCGGCGCGCTGATCAACGACGCCAAAGAGCGCGTCACCGTTGTGCTCAATGCCCGCAAGGCCGCCTTCGAAGAGGCAGAGCTCAGCGCTCGCCTGGCTGCCGAATGCATTGACGTCACCCTGCCAGGCCGTGGCCAGGCCACCGGTGGCCTGCACCCGATCACCCGTACACTCGAGCGCATCGAGCAGTTCTTCACCCACATCGGCTACGGCATTGCCGAAGGCCCAGAGGTGGAAGACGACTACCACAACTTCGAAGCGCTCAACATCCCCGGCCACCACCCGGCCCGGGCGATGCACGACACCTTCTACTTCAATGCCAACATGCTGCTGCGCACCCACACCTCGCCGGTGCAGGTGCGGACCATGGAGTCCACCCAGCCGCCGATCCGCATTGTGTGCCCGGGTCGCGTATACCGCTGCGACTCGGATATCACCCACTCGCCGATGTTCCACCAGGTCGAAGGCCTGCTGATCGATCGCGACATCAACTTCGCCGACCTCAAGGGCACCATCGAAGAATTCCTGCGCGTGTTCTTCGAAAAAGAACTGGCGGTACGTTTCCGCCCATCGTTCTTCCCCTTCACCGAGCCGTCCGCTGAAGTCGATATCCAGTGCGTGATGTGTTCCGGCAATGGCTGCCGCGTGTGCAAGCAAACCGGCTGGCTCGAAGTGATGGGCTGCGGCATGGTGCACCCGAACGTGCTGCGCATGTCTGGCATCGACCCGGAAGAGTTCCAGGGCTTCGCCTTCGGCATGGGCGCCGAGCGCCTGGCCATGCTGCGCTATGGCGTCAACGATTTGCGTCTGTTCTTCGACAACGACCTGCGCTTCCTCGCGCAATTCCGCTAGGTCAATGCCCGACGCAACTTTCAGGAGAACAGCATGAAATTCAGTGAACAGTGGCTGCGCGGTTGGGTAAACCCGCAAGTCTCCCGTGACGAACTGGTCGCCCGCCTGTCCATGGCCGGCCTCGAAGTCGACAGCGTAACCCCCGCTGCCGGCCAGTTCAGCGGCATTGTCGTGGGCGAAATCCTCGCCACCGAACAACACCCGGACGCCGACAAGCTGCGCGTGTGCCAGGTAAGCAACGGCCAGGAAACCTTCCAGGTCGTGTGCGGCGCCCCGAATGCCCGCCCAGGTATCAAGATCCCGTTCGCCATGATCGGCGCCGAACTGCCAGGCGACTTCAAGATCAAGAAGGCCAAGCTGCGTGGTGTCGAATCCTTCGGCATGCTGTGCTCGGCCGCCGAGCTGCAGATCAGCGAAGAAAACGACGGCCTGCTGGAACTGGCTGGCGACGCCCCAGTTGGCGAAAACATTCGCACCTACCTGAGCCTGGACGACGCCAGCATCGAAATCGGCCTTACGCCGAACCGTGGTGACTGCCTGTCCATCGCCGGCCTGGCCCGCGACGTCAGCGCCCTGTACGACACCCCGGTCACCCGCCCGGTGGTGCCAGCCGTACCGGCTGCCCACGACGAAGTGCGCCCTGTCGAAGTCAGGGCCCCGGCTGCCTGCCCGCGCTACCTGGGCCGCGTCATTCGTAACGTCGACCTCAGCAAGCCGACCCCATTGTGGATGGTCGAGCGCCTGCGCCGCAGCGACGTGCGCAGCATCGACGCCGCCGTCGACATCACCAACTACGTGATGCTCGAGCTCGGCCAGCCGATGCACGCCTTCGACCTGGCAGAAATCAACGGCGGCATCCGCGTCCGCATGGCTGAAGAGGGCGAAAAACTCGTCCTGCTCGACGGCCAGGAAGTCGCCCTGCGCGCCGACACCCTGGTCATCGCCGACCACACCCGCGCCTTGGCCATCGCCGGCGTCATGGGTGGCGAGCACAGCGGTGTAAACACCGAAAAAACCCGCGACCTGTTCCTGGAGAGCGCCTTCTTCGAGCCGATTTCCGTCGCCGGTAAAGCCCGTTCCTACGGCCTGCACACCGATGCCTCGCACCGCTACGAGCGGGGCGTCGACTCGCAGCTGGCCCGCGAAGCCCTCGAACGCGCCACTCAGCTGGTACTGGACATCGTCGGCGGTGAAGCCGGCCCGGTAGTCGAAGCCGTTAGCGAACAGCACCTGCCAAGTGTGGCCCCGGTCACCCTGCGCGACGAACGCATCACCCAGATGCTCGGCATGCAAATGGACCCAGCCCAAGTCGAGCAACTGCTCAACGCCCTGGAGCTGACCACGACCAAGAACGGGGAAGGGCAGTGGACCGTAACCGTCCCAAGCCACCGCTTCGACATCAGCCTGGAAGTGGACCTGATCGAAGAGCTGGCCCGCCTGTACGGTTACAACAACCTGCCGGTACGTTACCCGCAAGCCCGCCTGGCCCCACAAGGCAAGCCGGAAACCCGTGGTGACCTGCCAACCCTGCGCCGCCTGCTGGTTGCCCGCGGCTACCAGGAAGCCATCACCTACAGCTTCATCGATCCGAAACTGTTCGAACTGTTCAGCCCGGGCGTGGAGCCACTGCTGTTGGCCAACCCCATCTCCAGCGACATGGCCGCCATGCGCGCGTCCCTGTGGCCGGGCTTGGTCAAGGCGCTGCAGCACAACCTGAACCGCCAGCAAGACCGCGTGCGCCTGTTCGAAAGCGGCCTGCGCTTCGTCGGCCAGCTGGGTGACCTGCAACAGCAGCCAATGATTGCTGGCGTTATCACCGGCAGCCGCCTGCCAGAAGGCTGGGCCAACGGCCGCGATGGCGTCGATTTCTTCGACGTTAAAGCCGACGTGGAAGCCCTGCTGGGTTACTCCGGCGCCCTTAGCGACTTCACCTTCAGCGCCGGCAAGCACCCCGCCCTGCACCCTGGCCAAACCGCCGCCATCGAGCGCGACGGCAAACTGGTCGGCTACCTCGGCGCCATTCACCCGGAGCTTGCCAAAGCCCTGGGCCTGGACCGCCCGGTGTTCCTGTTCGAGCTGGTGCTGGGTGATGTGGTCGAAGGCCGCCTGCCGAAATTCAGCGAACTGTCCAAGTTCCCGGAAACCCGTCGTGACCTGGCGTTGATTGCAGGACGTGATGTCGCTTCTAGCGCGGTGCTTGAATTAATTCGTGACAATGCAGGCGAATGGCTCACAGACCTCAGGCTGTTTGATGTCTACCAAGGTAAAGGCATTGATCCTGATAGAAAAAGCCTTGCCGTCGGCTTGACCTGGCAGCATCCATCGCGCACTCTTAACGACGATGAGGTGAACACTACCCTGCAAAACATCCTCACCTCGCTCGAACAAAGGTTGAACACCACGTTAAGGAAATAACGGCATGGGTGCTCTGACGAAAGCTGAGATGGCCGAAAGGCTGTACGAGGAGCTGGGGCTTAACAAGCGTGAGGCCAAGGAGCTGGTCGAGCTGTTTTTCGAAGAAATTCGGCACGCACTTGAAGAGAACGAGCAGGTGAAGCTGTCCGGTTTCGGCAACTTCGACCTCCGCGACAAACGCCAGCGGCCGGGCCGCAACCCCAAGACAGGGGAAGAAATCCCGATCACTGCACGGCGCGTCGTCACCTTTCGTCCAGGGCAGAAGTTGAAGGCCCGGGTTGAGGCCTATGCTGGAACCAAGCCATAACGACGAACTGCCCCCCATACCGGGCAAACGCTACTTCACCATTGGTGAAGTGAGCGAGCTGTGTGCAGTAAAGCCACACGTGCTGCGGTATTGGGAGCAGGAGTTCGACCAGCTTAACCCCGTGAAGCGGCGGGGGAATCGGCGGTATTACCAGCGGCAAGACGTGCTGATGATTCGCCAGATTCGTGCGCTGCTTTATGACCAGGGGTTCACCATTGGCGGGGCGCGGTTGCGGCTTTCCAGTGATGAGGCTAAGGATGAATCGAGCCAGTACAAGCAGCTGATTCGGCAGATGATTGTTGAATTGGAGGATGTGTTAGTGGTGTTGAAGAAGTGAGCTGGGCTTTTCCTGATGAATGGAAATTTTTTTGAGAAAAAGCTTTCATTTATCAGAGAGTTAGGTTAGATTCTTCATCGTTCTCAGAGGTTGTGAGAATGTAGTCGGGGCGTAGCGCAGCCCGGTAGCGCACTTGCATGGGGTGCAAGGGGTCGAGTGTTCGAATCACTCCGTCCCGACCAATAATCCCAAGGACTTAGGCCATTTCCGAAAGGGATGGCCTTTTTCCTTTGCGTGACTTTTGCGTGGCTTCTCAGGTTTTTACGCCTGCCTCCTCTTCAAAATCGTCAGCACCGGCCCACGCGAGTCCGTCGCTGAAACTTTGTTTGCCGCCTCTATCAACTGTCCCAGCTCCGCGCCAGAATAAGGCTTTCGACTGGATCTCTTCTCCTCCAGCTTGGCCAGCAGCGGGGTGCTGTCGAGCCAGGGCCTGCGCTCTTCATCCCGCCATTTCCGGCAAGCCAGCGACAGAACGTGAATCACCCGCTCGATCGCGATGTTCACCGTCCGGTTGCTGACTGCCTTCCTCACTTTCCCATTCGGCAAATCTTCGTCCGTCTGCCGGTCCCGAATGAACGGGGCCAGCGCCTGGTCGTCGATGTGCGTCAGCGGCAGGTCGCCGAGGTATGGATCAAGTTGCTGGAGGCGCAGGGCAGTCAGCTTGATTGACGGCTGATCCTTGTGCTCGAGCAGGTACCTGGTAGCCGTCTCCCGGAACGTCCGAACCTGCCGAACACCATACACTTTGCGCTGGCGGATCTGCTCGAGCCGGTGGATCAGCCGTACTTCATGCGGACCTGCTCGCGCTCAGTTTTCTTGAGGCGCACGGGTGCTCCTTGGCCGCCATATCGCGGCAGTGAATAGAGAGGGGGAGGGCTTACCGATGGCTGGAGTATAAATGTACTCGTTAGGCGACTTTGGGCGTAGCTTTGCTATAAAAAATGCAGTCGACGAGGTTTGATGTCATATTGACTGCACAGGAACATCGGCGCGTATTCCCGAGCCGGTCCTTTAGGACGTTCGTCCAAATGCGAAACAACATTGATTTTCGTTTTACAGCTCATCGGCACCTCCTTGACTTGGAGGCTCGTAATTCGAGGCTGATGTACTTGGTTTCTGCTGGTGAGACCTACGGTGTGATCTGGGATGACGCCGTGCTTTGCCAAAAGAACTCTCATGACGCCTGGGTCTATTTTCTGAGCCAGCAACCTCAGACTCCGTTACCAGCGTGAGGCAGGTCCCGCAGAGGGATCTGCGATTTTCAGCGGTGTTGTCCGCGACTTCTGTATTGTGCGTTCCGCCTGGGTTAGGCCAACTGTCGCTCAAAGAGGATCTGACCGCCGAGGCGTTCGCTTCAGCATAAGACGTATGCTTTTTTGATGAGGCGCCCAGAGCAGAGCTGCGGGACCATTCTTTATAGCTCCGGGTTCGATAACTATTTAGTAGCTGGTTGGGAATTTTTTATAGCCTCGCCCGTATACCCATCCCCATGGAATTGAAAATTGACTGGGCACTCTAGAAAAAAGGTCTGTGTCGATAATTGCTCATCCAGCACACGTGGAGCCTGAAATGTTCAACCGCAGTCTCAAAAAAATTTTGCAGGAGCAGAGCGCGGAGCTGCATCTGCTACGTCAGCAGGTCGAGCAAATGGACAGAGGGATGCTTTCCATAAGACTTGATGCACAGTTTCGTATCTGCGCATTCAATCGACTTTTCTCAGAAACCTTGGGGTACTCCGACGGACATCTGCATGGTCGCCCGCTTTCGGAGATCGTTCCTCCTTATGTTAAGGATCTTCCTTGCTTTCACGCGTTCAATCGAGCTGTAGGGCGGTTTGAGCCCGTCAATGACGAATATCGCTACCTTCGCGCTGACGGTACTCTTGCATGGTTGAAAATATATTGGCTCCCTATTCGAGACCAAGACGGAAGCCTGGCTCATGTCCAGGGTTATGGCAGTGAGATAACTCGTACCGTGGAGCAGTCGAAGGAAAATGAGGCTCTGATTAAGGCGCTGGTTCGGTCCACAGCCGTCATTGAATTTAACTTGGATGGCACCGTAATCACGGCAAACAAACAGTTCCTAGATGCTATGGGCTACTCGCTGGGGCAGATCGTCGGGAAGCATCATCGTTTGTTCTGCTCCGCGGAAGAAGCTGCATCACATGAGTACGAAAGCTTCTGGAAGACGCTGAACCGTGGTGAGTATGTGGCTAATCGTTTCAAGAGGGTAGACGCGCGAGGCAACGATATTTGGCTAGAAGCGACATACAACCCTGTGCATGACACTGAGGGAAAGCTTTCTAAGGTCGTGAAATTCGCAAGCGTGGTTACCGACCAGGTCGCCCGCGAGCAAGAAGTGAAGGATGCAGCTGGCGTTGCGTATTATGTCTCCCAGCGAACCGACTCGAGCGCAGAGCGTGGAGCCGTAGTAGTGACGCGGACTGTCGATACCATGCGTAGCATCGCCGAACAGATGAAGTCAGCTTCCGAAAGCATCGAGGCTCTCGGTAAGCAATCTGCTTTGATCAGTTCGATTATTCAAACTATTGGCGGTATCGCTTCACAGACCAATCTGCTCGCCCTCAATGCGGCGATCGAGGCAGCGCGGGCCGGCGAGCACGGTCGAGGTTTCGCCGTAGTTGCCGATGAGGTGCGCAAGCTTGCGGGCCACACCAGCTCGGCAACCGAGGAGATCGTTGGCGTTGTCCAACAAAACCAAATGCTGGCTGATCAAGCTGTGAACGAAATGTTTAACAGCCGTGGCAAAGCAGAAGAGGGTTTAGTATTAGCCAACGAAGCAGGTGCCGTCATCATGGAGATTCAAGAGGGCGCTAAGCAGGTAGTTGGCGCAGTAGGCCGATTTGCGAATGAGGTCCGGTAGTCTGTCGGTCTTTAATGCATGCGCTGTCCTCGCCGAGAATGCGTTCATCGTTTGAGAGGGGAAGACGCCGTAGTTGGCGCGCAATGTTCTGGTGAGCTATCAATTCGTGGCTGATTCGACCTGGTGGAGGTCGCCATGACACTGAAAAGCGATACTGAGGCCCTTGCCTCGATCGAGGAAGAAGCTCAGGCAATGCTGAAAAAGATCGGTTTGCCGGACGACCAGATGAAGAAAGACATGGTCATCTGCTTGCGCCAGATCATCTCGATTGCCCGCTACCGAAAAGGCCTGGGCGCCAACCCTCTCGTTCAATAGGGCAAGGCGCTGGCGGGCAGCGCCGGTGGGTCAAGCGGCAGCAGCTTCCGAAACTTTGACTTTCCAAGGATCGTTTGAGCGAGCAAGTGCAGCCATCGGCGGTGGGCTAACGCTATTGCCACACATATGCACCTGCTCGGTCTTGGTGAACGGCTTGCCGTCGGCACCCTTGTCGATGATGTAACTGACCGGGAAGCCCTGGGCTCGGTAGCGCTCGTGCGGCTGCAGCATGCGCAGGCAGATATCGACGATGACGTAGGGGGGGGCCTTCACGAAGACGGTGACCAGGCCCAGGCGGTCCTTGGTGGTCACCGTGGGCGTTGGCGAATTGCAGGCGCTGATGTTCTCCGTGCCGTAGTAGCTGATCAGGAACGCGGCGACGCGCAGAGCGCCTTCCTCGTGCTCTGGAGACAGCTTGTATTCGACTAGGGCGTGATGCTCGGCGCCGGCGGTCATGGTCGGTACCGGCTCATCTGCTGCCCGTCCTACGCAGTTGCAGCGGAGCGTGGCCAGGCTGGCCGTTACGAGGCGCTGCTGGCTGCCGGTGTTGGTGACCGTGGTCAGTGGCTCGTCTGCACCCTTGGCCGGAGTTGTGTTGAAGCCGCCGTTGGCTTGCTCGATGAATGCAGTGACCAGGGCGCGGTGGTTCTGCGTCATCAGCGTGCCCATTGGTTGATCAGCTGGCGCAGGCTTGCCGGCATACACAGGCCCACCGGCCCCGATCATGACTGGGCTGGCCATCAGTTCGCCGCGATTGGCTGCAGTTACCGTTGGCAGTGGATCACGCGGGTTATTCACTCGGTCGGCGCCTTGGTGCGTTGCTGGAAGAATCACTGGGCTTGCCACGGCGAAGGATCCGCCGCGGGGCCAGGATGTGACAGTGTGCAGCGGCTCATCTGCCGACTGGGCGAGTTCGCCCGACCCGTTCGCAATTGGCACGATGAAGGGCTGCGGGTTGTCGATCACGAACTTCTTCATATCCTTGGCCACTCGGCGCAGCGTGGCGTCGGCCAGCGCCTTCTTGCGCCCGAAGATGCTCTTGCTCGGCACGCTGCAGTCGATGCAGTCTGCGGCTGTGCGCCACTTCTGCTGGCCTGGGTTCTTGGCGTGGGTCGGCTCAGGCCATGCGATGGGCTGGCCGTCGCAGCGGGCGATCATGAACAGGCGTTCCCGGCTGGTTGGCGCGCCGAAGTCTCAGGCCTTGATGATCTGCCATTCCACCTGGTAACCCATCCCTTCGAGCAGGTGCATAAATCGGCGCCAAGTGATGCCGCGCCGCTTCGGGTCGGGCACCAAGAACTGCTGTTGCACTGGAACGCGCTCGCCGATGTCGGCCACGGTGCCGTCCAGCTTCATCACCCGGCCAGTGGCCCTGTCGCGCTTCGCCATCTGCGGGCCCCACTACAAAATCTGCTTCACGTTCTCCAGGCTGATCACCCGCGGCTTCTTCTTGCCTGCCCACTTCAGGCCGTTCCTCTCATCGTCTTGCGGATCGAAGCCAAGGCCGTACTGGGTTTTGAAGTCGAGGTGGTTCTTTTTCTGAAATGCAGACATGGGCGGTCCTCGCCGCAGAGGCGTTATCGTTGAATAGGGGAAGGCGCTGGCGGGCAGCGCCGAATTGGGCTATTGCTTCGATCTCGGTCAATCCACTCAAGGAGCGTTAGATGAAGCGACTAATGATTGGTGCTTTGCTGGCGGTGTCGGGCGCGGCTCAGGCTGGTATTCCGCTGGTGAATGCCACGTGCCCAGGCAACATCGAGGTACACGCCGACAAGGGCGGCCCGATTTACATCAATGGCAAGGAAGGCAAGCTGAAGAAGTTCAACGAGAACTACTTCGAAGCCAAAGGCAGTGGGGTGACAATCTCATTGTCGATCAACCCGGATGGCTCGCCTGATGTCTCGTATACCGGGAAGAACCGGGCCAACGGGATTTGCCAGGTGAAAAGCGAAGGCTCCTGAGGCGCTGGCGGGCAGCGCCAGTTTGTTCAGGTAGTTGGGGTGTGCTATTCGGATATGGTTGAACCAGGAGAACTCTAATGAGATTTCTCATCGTTTTCGGAATTGCTCTAGCAGCCGCCCAGTTGGTTGGCTGCGGTGAAAAGGTGGAGGCGCAGCCGCAGGCCAACGTTGCTCCTAGTGCTTGCGGATGTTCTGACCAGGCAAACCTGATTGCGAATAAGCACGCCGTATACAATTGCAATTGTGGTGCGATGCAATGCGTCGTCGCATTTTCAGCAAATGGAACTGGCGGCCCCTTGGGAGAAGTGGCGTTGCAGTGTAAGTAGATCGTTATTGTGCCGCTGATTGTCCGGCAGCGCCGGAGGGTCAGGCTGCAAGGCGCTTCTTATCGGCGCGGCCCTTGGCCTGGTGCAGCCGAAGCGTTTCTTTGTAGCTGGCCTTGGCCGCTTTCATGGTCGGCGCCCACTCACCGGCGACCTCAAGAGTTTCGTAGGGCGACCAGTGCGCGAAACGGGTAGGCCGGCGATGCTCGCAGTAGGCACTTCCGCGTGGGTATCGGACCATACGGTATTCGTAGTTCCCCCAGTTGCCGCGCTGTTGGATTTGCGGTTGGTTGATGCCGAGGAAGTGGGCGAAGCCGTCGTAGTACTCGCACTCGTCCAGGTAGGCGTGGAACTTGGTGCGCTTAGCCGGCGGAGGGGGCGGTGGCAGCTTGTCCAGGGCGAACTGCTTTCCCTCGTCCGTGGCGCGATACACCACCTCGTCCTCGGAGCAGAAGGCCGGGGCCTTGCCGCGTGTCATCAGGCCGGCCGCCACCAGCAAATCCAGGTTGTTCGAGTCATCGTAGCCTGGACTAGTGAGGACGTGGTTGCGGCTGATGCTGCGGCGGTCAGAGCGCTCAGCGCACAGGCCCAGGGTGCGCCAGAGCAGGCCAAGCTGCTTCTCGGTGGCTTCGATCATGGCTATTTCCCTTGTTCAGGCAGCGTATCGAGTCCGCAATGCTGCGGCGATACGAGGGTCCGATTGAATCTCGGCGTAGGCAAGCGCTATCTGGTGCTTGTGCTCTCGCCACGCTTGGTGCGCTTCTGAAGCGCTGGCGTGATATCCAAGAAACTCGTGACGGCCAGTGAAAGGGTTTCTGCATGTTGTTTGTGCGTTCGATTGCCAAGCCAGCTGATCCAATCGCCTGAGCATTCTCGCGAGGAGGTGTACATGAGCAACGTGACACGCCTGCGCCACGTATTGCCGCTGTCGACCGACGTGGTGGTCGCTACCAATGCGCTCGACACCGCGCTGATCAAGGCGATTGATGTTGCCAAGGAAGCCGGACTTGCGCAGCGGCTGCTGGTTGGCCTGCTGCATGGGCACGCGCACGGCGAGTCACATAGAATGGTCGCTAGGTGAAGATTACGAGATTTTTGCGCTAGCGCTTGCCTGGAGTCGATAGCGTGTGAAGTAGGTGCCGTCGATTTCAACTTCTCCGTCGTGGCGAAACCCTAGGCGAAGCACACCTTTGATTCGAGTTCTGGTAGCTGGGAGCAATATGGTAATTGACTCCAAGCCCAGCTCTTGGAAAGCGCGCTGCTCTATCTCATCGAATATCATTCTGCCAAGCCCCCAGTAATCCGGGTGAAGCACTAAAGCAAGATCAGCGTCACCGTCTTCATGCTGCAGGCCACCCCAGCCGGCGAATTTATCTCCCACGAAAAATGCCCAGGGACCGTATCCATTAAGGTCCCATTGGGCCTCTTTTTGAGCGACCCATGCCTTGCACTTGCTTTCGTCAAAGTCTGGACGCCCCAAGGGCATTTGACGTAAGACATCAGGGTTATTGTTGAGCGCGATGATGTCCCCGATGGAGACGTCGCTGAGACGTCTGAAATGTATTCGCATGATTTGCCTTGCGGGTGAGTTGACCTCACCAATACAGTCAACGCGCCACCATTTCAAGCTGCAGGTGACCGATGAGTAGACCAATGCCTCCAGCTGACTTGCTCCAATCTCTGTGGCTCACACTATGCCCTGCCACCGGTGTGTGGGATTGGGTCCAGAGCGAGATCCTCGCAGAGACCGGCAGCATCCATAACCCAGAGCATACCCACCTCATCGACGCCAACGTCGGGGTGCTGTGGGCATCGACGGGGTTCGCCAAGCAGGGGGCAGTTGGCCGACATGCTGGAGTTTGCTGAGGCGGCTACGTACTGATGCTGTTGGCGCCACGAAGAATTCGCAGGTCGCTACGCGGAACGCTTCCGTAGGATGCGAAAGCAGCCCCGTGAACTTTGCGGCACTGGCTGCAATGGCAGTGAGTCATCTGCTCCACGCTCGGCACTGCCTCTTCGAATGAGATGGCCGTGTTAAGCACGATGGGCGCGTAGATGATCTGGATCTCTTCTGCATCCTCGGGTCTGGCGACACGAATCTCGATTCCGCTATGCATCCGGCTGCCCCAAGCTGTTCAGGTATTCTACTACTTCGTTTACGGTGCTGCGCGCGGTACGGGTGACGCCGATCAACGTCGCCGAGGCCAGGCCGGTCCAGTCGCCATATCCGACCAGCCAGAGGCGCGGCTCGCGAATAGAGCGCCCCTCATCAACCTCGACCCTACCGTAGTCATCCAGCACGTCCAGTGCCTTCAGGTGATCCAGCGCCGGTCGGAATCCAGTACACCAGACCACCGCATCGACCTGGGCTTTCTCACCATTTGGCCAGACGACCCCATCCGGCGTGAATGAGGTGAAAGGCCTTACAGCACGAAGGGCCCCGCGCTCGCGAGCCCGGACTACTGAGGGCACCATGACGATATCGCCAAGCCCACCGACCGGTGCGTCGATAACACGACCCTCCTGTTGAGCCTTGAGGCGCTCGGTAGCCCGTTCGAACAACACCCGACCATCGACGTCATCAGGCAGAAACGCCGGCTCCTCCGTGGTTACCCACGTTGCGTCGGCGACCTCGGACAGCTCTGCATAGATTTGCGCTCCCGAGTTGCCACCACCAACGACCAGCACGCGCTTTCCTTCGAAAGCCTCTGGTGACTGGTAATGGGCGGAGTGAATCTGCTGTCCCTGGAACAGCTCTATCCCCGGATAGGCCGGAACATAGGGGTTGCTCCAGGTCCCTGTTGCGCTGATGACGACACGAGCCTCCCAATCGCGGTCCTTGGAGCGTACACGAAGGGCACGCCCGGTCCGCTCCACAGACGTGACGCTAACGGGTCGAGCGATAGGGAACCCGTATCGCGCCTCGTACTGCTCCAGATAGCTGACCACGTGATCCCTATCGGGATTACCTTTGGTGACTAGCGGCATCGGCCAGCCCGCGATCGAGCTCCATGCGGAGGGTGAGAACAGCGTCAGCGAGTCCCAGCCATGGCGCCACGCCCCGCCCGCAGCCTCTTCGGCGTCGAGCAGCAGGAACGACAACTTGGCCCGCTTCAGAAAATAGGCCACCGTCAGTGCGGACTGCCCACCGCCAATCACGATGACATCGAGTAGTTCGCCTTCGTTGACCATGATTTCTCCTTTCCGGTTAAAGCGCTCAGACTTCGCCAAATTGATTGATGTAGTCGATGTGCGCGGGCTTCTGAATCGCACGGGGCCGCAGTTCCTGGACCCACTTGATTGCCTCATTACGTGGCATTCCGGATTCGGTCAACAGGCGGGCAGCGAACAGGCCGGTGCGGCCGGAGCCGCCCTTGCAGTGGATGGCCAGGGCCTTGTTGGATGCGAGCAAAGCGTCCAACTGGTGGCGGATCTCTCCCAGCCGTGCCTCGAAGTTTTCATCCGGGGCCTGATCATCCTCGATCGGTAACTGGTACCACTCCAACCCATGCTGCTTGGCCGCGACGCCAAGCTCGGCAACGCTGTTTTCCTGAAGCTCTGTATCCGACATCAGGGTAACCAGCGCCACGGCACCGGCCTGCTTGATCGTATCCAGGCTTTCAGCAAGAGTGCTGGACTGGGTGCCCGGACAAGGCGTAAAAATCAGCACGCCCGGAGCATGGGGCAACGATTTCGATGAGTAAGGATGCGACATGCTCATGACCTCAAATAGACCGAATATTGACTCTCTTGGATAGTTCTTCCGCCGACTCTTTGCGCTCGGAGTAGCGGTCTACCAAATAATCCTGGCGATCACGCAGCAGCAGCGTGAACTTGGTCAATTCCTCCATCACGTCGACCAGTCGATCGTAGAAAGAAGACGGCTTCATGCGCCCGGCTTCATCGAACTCCAGGAAGGCTTTCGGCACCGACGACTGATTTGGGATGGTAAACATACGCATCCAGCGGCCAAGCACGCGCAGTTGGTTCACCACGTTAAAAGACTGCGAGCCTCCGCAAACCTGCATCACGGCGAGTGTCTTGCCCTGGGTTGGGCGAACGGCACCCATGGCCAGCGGTACCCAATCGATCTGCGCCTTGAAGACAGCACTCATTGAGCCGTGACGCTCGGGCGAGCACCACACCTGGCCCTCGGACCATTGCATCAGCTCGCGCAGTTCCAGCACCTTCTCGTGGGAGTCCGGAGCGTCATCCGGCAGTGGCAGGCCGGAAGGGTCGAAGATACGGGTTTCGGCGCCGAACTCTTCCAGCAGACGCGCAGCTTCCTGGACCATCAAGCGACTGAATGAGCGTTCTCGGGTCGATCCGTACAGCAGCAGGATGCGCGGTTTGTGTGTGGAAGGATCCTTCGGCGCCAGCCGCTCCAGCGACGGCGGATCAATCAGTTCTGGTTGGACATTTGGCAGGTGGTCGTTCATTTCGGTCTCCATTGATTCAGGGCCTACAGCGCACCGATGCGGGCAAGTTCGGCTTTCAGTTGGTCCTGGCTCAGTTGCGAGAAAGGCAGCGCAAGGAAGGCGCGTACGCGCTCATCGATCTTCGCAAGTGTGGTTTGGAAGGCTTCTTCGATTTCTGCCTCACTCCCGGTGACCGCCGAAGGGTCGGCCAGGCCCCAGTGGGCTTTGAGCGATGGACCGAAGAAGATCGGGCAGGCTTCGCCGGCTGCGCGGTCGCACACGGTGACAACGATGTCGGGAGGAGAGCTCTCGAAGGCATCCGAGGCCTTGCTTGAAAGACCAGCGGTGGGGATACCGGCGGCTTCCAAGGTTTTCAGTGCCCGCTCATTGACCTTGCCGCTTGGGAAGCTGCCCGAGCTCACAGCATCCATACCCTCGGGGGCCAGATGATTGAACAGCGCCTCGGACAGAATGCTGCGGCAGCTGTTGTGGGTGCACATGAACAAGACTTTCATCAAGTATCTCCGGTTCAAAAGCTCAGGCGGATGGCCAATGCGGCCAAGGTGGCAAGCAGGATCGGCAGCGTCAGGACGATGCCGGTGCGCAAGTAGTAACCCCAGGTGATGACGATGTTCTTGCGGGCCAGCACGTGCAGCCACAGCAAGGTGGCCAGGCTGCCGATGGGGGTGATTTTCGGACCGAGGTCACAGCCGATGACGTTGGCGTAGATCATGGCCTCGCGCACAATGCCGGTGGCTTCGGCAGAATGGATCGACAAGGCCCCTACCAGCACAGTGGGCATGTTGTTCATGACCGACGACAGGCCAGCAGCGAGCAGCCCCGTCCCGAGGGATGCGCCCCAGATCCCGTAGCCGGCGAAAACATTGAGGATCTGCGTCAGGTATTCGGTGAGGCCGGCGTTACGCAGGCCATAGACTACGAGGTACATGCCAAGCGAGAACACCACGACCTGCCAAGGCGCGTCCTTAAGCACCTTGCGGGTAGAAATAACGTGCCCGCGCGCGGCGATCAGGTAGAGGATCAGCGCACAGGCAGCAGCGATGGCGCTGATCGGAACGCCCAGCGGCTCGATGGCGAAGAAGCCAACCAGCAACAGCGCAAGCACCCACCAGCCGGCAACAAACGTCGCCTTGTCGCGGATAGCGGCCTCGGGAGCCTTCAGTTGGTCGAGTTCATAGCTACGCGGCAGGTCCTTGCGGAAGAACCACAGCAGCATTCCCAGGGTGGCGGCGATGCTGACAAGGTTCACCGGCACCATGACCGAAGCGTACTCGCTGAAGCCAATGCCAAAGTAGTCGGCGGAAACGATGTTCACCAAGTTGGACACCACCAGCGGCAAGCTCGCGGTATCGGCGATGAAGCCCGCCGCCATGACGAATGCCAGCGTCGCCGCCGGAGAGAAGCGCAGGGCCAGCAACATGGCGATGACGATCGGGGTCAGGATCAGTGCCGCACCGTCGTTAGCGAACAGCGCCGAGACGGCGGCGCCCAACAGGATGATGAAGGCGAACAGCTTGCGGCTGCTGCCATTGCCCCAGCGGGCCACGTGCAATGCCGCCCACTCGAAGAACCCCGCCTCATCCAGCAGTAGGCTGATGATGATGACGGCGATGAAAGTGGCGGTAGCGTTCCAGACGATCTGCCAGACGACGGGGATATCGGACAGGCTCACCACGCCCGCCAGAAGCGCCACGATGGCCCCCAGTGCGGCGCTCCAGCCAACGCCCAGGCCTTTGGGCTGCCAGATGACGAGAACGATCGTGACCAGGAAAATCAAAAATGCGATCAGCATGGCTACAACTCAATCAGCGAAGGGAAGTCTCAAGCACAGGCAACAGGGCTCTGCGGCCGCTCGCCCATTTCGGCAAGGCGCAATGCATCGGGGCTCAACCATTCCTGGTTGGCATCGACCACTCCCTTCAGCATCGCGTCCACCCACTGAGGCAGTTCGGGATGCAGTCGGTAGTACACCCATTGACCCTTGCGGCGATCCATCAGGATTCCAGCCTCGCGCAACTGGGCAAGATGCCGGGAGATCTTCGGCTGGCTCAGCTCCAGCGCGTGGGTAAGTTCGCAGACACAGAGTTCGCCTTCACGGGCGATCAGCAGGGTCATCCGGGCCCGGGTGTCATCAGCCAGGCATTTGAAAACGATGGGGGGATTCAGTGTTTCCCGCATGTGACCTCCTGGGGAATGCGTGTACGGCAATATCTGGATGTCCGAATATATGCTTATTCAAATATTCGGTAAAGCAGATATCTATAATTGCCGCGCCTTACGGGACGTCACTGCGGCCTACGAAAGATGTCGAACTGAATCGCCGTTGCAGTTGTGCTATCACCCAATCAGGAAATGGATCGGGATCGAGCCTCTGATGCGGCCTTGATCGCAAGGCTTGAAAGGTAGCGGGTACCTTATTGGTTTTGCTGCGCAAGCCTGGTCCAGCCATCCCGCATGCCAGCGAACACGTTCAAGATTGGGCATACCAGACGCACCATGCGGTTCGCCTTGTCTGCAAACTGATGAGGGAGTGTCAAATTGATGTCTCACGATGACAGTGGAACGTACCCACGATGACTAACGAAGCTTTTGCCCCTTTCCAGCATTTGGCCGCTGACTTACTGAAGCATTTACCCGCTGACCACTCAGACGGCTCCCACGACCTGTCCCACATCCATCGCGTGTGGGTCAACGCGCAACGGATACAGCATGTAGAAGGCGGCGACCTGGAAGTGCTGCTTGCAGCGGTTCTGCTGCATGACTGTGTCGCAGTAGAAAAGAACTCGCCCTTGCGCGGGCAGGCGTCAACGCTGTCGGCACAGAAGGCGACGTCAATCCTGGCTGACATGGGATGGCCCACGCAGCGCATCGACCAAGTGGCGCATGCAGTCAAAACCCACAGCTACTCGGCAGGCATCGAACCACTCACCCTTGAGGCCAGAATTCTCCAGGACAGTGATCGCCTGGACGCCATCGGTGCAGTGGGTATCGCCCGGTGCTTTTACGTATCCGGGCGCACGGGGGCGGCGCTGTACGATTTCGAGAACCCCGCTGCACTGGGTCGGGAATATCAGGACACGACTTATGCGATCGAGCACTTCCATACCAAGCTGCTCAAGCTTGCTTCAGGCTTTAAAACCTGTGAAGGCGCTCGCCTTGCGGCTGAGCGGCATGCGCGGGTTGAGGCGTATCTTGCGGACTTCATGGAGGAGGTCGGAACTGGGGGATATGGCTAGACGTGCGTGAGTTCCTGTGGATTTTGATGTGCCTCTGGAACGTGCTTGCTCCACGGCCTTGTAGACGGCGTCATGGTTTTCCAGAAAGGCCATTTCCTTCAGTTTTATCTTGAGCGACGAGATTTTCTTCACTGAGCTCACAAAATCTTGAGATCTGACGATTACGCCGACTTTTTCTTCAGTTTCCAGAGGGCTTTCGGGGATTGATCAGTGGCCTGCATGCGCCTGCCTTGAGTCGTGTGGGGCTGCTGACATCTAGCGCCGCCCTCACGGCGCTTCGCGGGGCAAACTCGCTCCCACATTTGTTGCAACGTGCCGAACATGACAGGCCTCGAAACTGACCCGCGCCGGAAGTCTTCGTGCAGAAGATTGCCTGCTACAAGGACCGCCAGCGCCCATCGATCCATCCCACGCGTGGGGAGCCGCCGATCCCGTGGGCTACAGGTTGAATTTCAACTCGTAGGGTCTTGCCCCAACACCTTGCTCAACGCCACGCGTGCATCTTCAAGCTGTACCAGCGATGCATGCCGCGCCCCGAGCGCGTCGCCGTTCTGGATAGCCGTAAGAATCGCCTTGTGCCGGGGCAGGGCGAGCTGATCAAAGTTCGGCCGCTGGTTGGAATAGCGCACCGATTCGCGCAGGGCCATCGACAGCATGTTGCACAGGTAGGCCAGCAAGTCGTTGTGGGTGGCGTCGGCGATGCGGGCGTGGAAGTCCAGGTCGGGTTGCAGGCGCTCTTCATGGGTGCGCGCGGCTTCCATGCGCTGGTAGGCCTCGCCGATCGACTCGACATCCTCGGCAGTGGCGTTGGTGGCGGCCAGTGCGGCGGCGGCGGGTTCGATGACCCAGCGTACGCTGGACAAGGTGTTGAAGAAGTCTTTCTGCGGGGTGGCCTGCATCAGCCAGTGCAGCACGTCGGGGTCGAGCATGTGCCAGTCATGGCGGGGCCGCACCAGGGTGCCGACTCGCGGGCGAGCTTCGACCAGGCCCTTGGCGGTAAGGGCGCGCATCGCTTCGCGAAACACCGGCCGGCTGATCGCGTAGCTTTCGCACAGGCTGGCTTCGGAGGGCAGCTTTTGCCCAGGTGCGAGTTGGCCGGATACGATTTGCAGGCCGAGGTCCTGGACCAGGGTGGCATGCATGCTTTTGCGCGTGGTGGGCTGGCGGTAGTTCATGTGGGGCGCGGGTGGTCCTTCGGGCGGGGTGGGCATCATAGCATTAGTGGTTGAGTGGCGGCCTTTGTTCGGGGGGGCGCTGTTTTGAGATGTTTGGGCGGCAGGTGGTTCGACGTGGCATGTGCAGCGCAGATGAGATCGAGCGCCGCCCGCGCGGCGCATCGCGAGCTGCGCTCGCTCCTACGTTTGTTTCGGGCCAGTAACGCCTGTGACAGGCGCGCGCGACCGCCTTATTTGTACGACGTGATATCGAGCCATGCGCCAAGGCGTACGCGCGCAAATCCCACAGGACTAATTGGCCCGAAACAAACGTAGGAGCGAGCGCAGCTCGCGATGCGCCGCGCGGACGGCGCTCGATCTCACAGGCGCAAAGCATCCACAGCCAAACCCTTTGAAGCCCCCACCACCCTCAGCCTCAGTGTGAATGCTTGGGCACTGCCGCTCCGCGGCAACCGACCAGGAAGTCGAAGTCGCACCCTTCATCAGCCTGCATCACGTGGTCCAGGTACAGCTTCGCATAACCGCCGCTGATCAACTGTGGCGGGGTTTGCAGGTCGGCCAGGCGGCCGGCCAGTTCCTCGGCGGAAATGTCCAGGTGCAGCCGGCCTTCCTTGCAATCCAGCTCGATCCAGTCACCTTCGCGTACCACTGCCAATGGCCCGCCCGCCGCCGCCTCGGGCGCGACGTGCAGCACCACGGTGCCGTAGGCGGTGCCGCTCATGCGGGCGTCGGAAATACGCACCATGTCGGTCACGCCCTGGGCCAGCAGCTTGGCGGGCAAACCCATGTTGCCGACCTCGGCCATGCCCGGGTAGCCCTTGGGCCCGCAGTACTTCATCACCAGCACCGAGTTGGCGTCCACCTCCAGCTCAGGGTCGTTGATGCGTGCCTTGTAGTCCTCGAAGTTTTCAAACACTACGGCGCGGCCACGGTGCTGCATCAGTGCCGGTGTTGCCGCCGATGGCTTGAGTACCGCGCCCTTGGGCGCCAGGTTGCCGCGCAGGATGCAGATGCCGCCATCGGCCACCAGCGGTTTGTCGATCGGGCGGATGACTTCTTCGTCATACAGCGGCGCGGCCTGGCAGTTGTCCCACAGGCTCTTGCCATTGGCGGTCAGCGCGGTTGGGTTGGGCAGCAGGCCATGTTCGCCCAGGCGGCGGATGACCGCCGGCAGGCCGCCAGCGTAGTAGAACTCTTCCATCAGGAAGCGGCCCGAGGGCTGCAGGTCGACCAAGGTCGGGGTGCCACGGCCGACGCGGGTCCAGTCTTCCAGTTGCAGGTCTACGCCAATGCGCCCGGCAATCGCCTTCAGGTGGATCACGGCGTTGGTCGAACCACCAATGGCGGCGTTGACGCGGATGGCGTTCTCAAAAGCTTCGCGGGTGAGGATCTTCGACAGGCGCAGGTCTTCGCGGACCATGTCGACAATGCGCATGCCCGACAGGTGGGCGAGTACATAGCGCCGTGAATCCACCGCCGGGATGGCGGCGTTGTGCGGCAGCGAAGTGCCCAGCGCCTCGGCCATGCAGGCCATGGTCGACGCGGTGCCCATGGTGTTGCAGGTGCCCGCCGAGCGCGACATGCCGGCCTCGGCCGAGAGGAACTCGTTGAGGTCGATCTGGCCGGCTTTATAGGCCTCGTGCATCTGCCAGACGATGGTGCCGGCGCCAATGTCCTTGCCTTTGTGCTTGCCGTTGAGCATCGGCCCACCGGTGACCACGATCGCTGGCACGTCGCAGCTCGCAGCGCCCATCAGCAGCGCCGGGGTGGTCTTGTCGCAGCCGGTCAGCAGCACCACGGCGTCTACCGGGTTGCCGCGAATCGCTTCTTCCACATCCATGCTCGCCAGGTTGCGGGTGAGCATGGCAGTGGGGCGCAGGTTGGACTCGCCGCTGGAGAACACCGGGAACTCCACCGGGAAGCCGCCAGCCTCCAGCACGCCCTTTTTTACGTGCTCGGCAATCTTGCGGAAGTGGGCGTTGCACGGGGTCAGCTCCGACCAGGTGTTGCAGATGCCGATGATCGGCTTGCCCTGGAATTCGTGGTCCGGGATGCCCTGGTTCTTCATCCAGCTGCGGTACATGAAGCCGTTCTTGTCGGCGGTACCAAACCATTGGGCAGAGCGCAGGGGGTGTTGTTTATCAGACATGGCGGGACACCTAATTAGTATTACTAATTGTCGTTATGTGGCTGACTCTACCGGCTAAAAAGGCATCTGTGAAGGCTTGTTGTTCTAAATAGTAATACTATATGATCGTTTCGCCAGGTTGGAGGTCTGCCATAAAGCCCCGGCCAGGTGCTGTGCCCATTACAAGAACAATTGGAGACATCGCCATGATTCAGGAGCAGCGGCTCGTCCGCCTGATCACACTGAAACTCATCCCTTTTCTGGTTCTGCTTTACCTGGTGGCCTATGTCGATCGCTCGGCGGTGGGCTTTGCCAAGCTGCACATGGGCGCCGACATCGGCCTGGGTGACGCTGCCTATGGCCTTGGCGCCGGGCTGTTCTTCATCGGTTATTTTCTGTTCGAGGTGCCGAGCAACCTGTTGCTCGACCGCTTTGGCGCACGTCGTTGGTTCGCCCGCATCCTGGTAACCTGGGGCGCGATCACCGTTGGCATGGCGTTTGTCACCGGGCCTAACGGCTTCTACGTGATGCGTTTCTTGCTGGGCGCCGCCGAGGCGGGCTTCTTCCCTGGCGTGCTGTACTACATCACCCAGTGGTACCCGGTGCGCCATCGCGGCAAGGTCCTGGGCTTCTTCATTCTCTCGCAGCCACTGGCCATGCTGATCACCGGGCCGTTGTCCGGCGCGCTGTTGGGGCTTGAGGGCATCTACGGCCTGCATGGCTGGCAGTGGCTGTTCATCTGCATCGGCACGCCGGCGGTGTTGTTGGCATGGCCCACACTGCGCCTGCTACCGGACGGGCCTGCCAAGGTGCGCTGGCTCAGCGACGAGCAACGCAACTGGCTGCAGGAGCAGTTGGCCAACGACCTGCGCGAGTTCGGCCAGACCCGTCATGGCAACCCGCTGCATGCCCTGAAAGATGGCCGGGTGCTGTTGCTGGCGCTGTTCTACTTGCCGATGACCCTGAGCATTTATGGCCTGGGCCTGTGGCTGCCCACGCTGATCCACCAGTTTGGCGGCAGTGACCTGGTCACCGGTTTTGTCTCGGCGGTGCCCTACCTGTTCGGCATCATCGGCCTGCTGATCGTGCCGCGCAGCTCCGACCGCCTGAACGATCGCTACGGCCACCTTGGCCTGCTGTACGCACTGGGTGCCATCGGCCTGTTCTTCAGCGCCTGGCTGACCATGCCTGTGCTGCAGTTGGCCGCGCTGTGCCTGGTGGCGTTCGCGCTGTTCTCCTGCACGGCCATCTTCTGGACGCTGCCGGGGCGGTTCTTCTCCGGTGCCAGCGCGGCGGCGGGCATCGCCTTGATCAACTCGATCGGCAACCTCGGCGGCTACCTTGGCCCGTTCGGCATCGGCGCGCTCAAGGAATACACCGGGCAGCTGTCGTCGGGCCTGTATTTTCTGGCGCTGGTGATGCTGTGCGGGGTGTTGCTCACGGGCGTGGTCTACAACCGCCTGGAGCGCCGCCAGCGCCTGGCTTCCACGCGGGCGGCCTAGGCCTCCCGCTAATCCTTGCAACCGATAAGCGAGCACAAGCATGCGACTGATTCAATTCGAAACCGCTGGCGGCCAGCGCCGTGTGGGCGTGGTGGAAGGCGAGTACGCCCTTGAAGTATTGGGCGCCAACAGCACACGTGAACTGGCGTTGCAGGCCATTGCCGCCGGCCGTGACCTGGCCAGCGAAGTACAGGCCGCAGGCCTGGGCGAGCGCCACGACTACTTGGCCCTGTTGGCCGAAGGCCGTGTGTTGCCACCGCTGGACCATCCGGACCCGGCTCACTGCCTGGTGACCGGTACCGGGCTTACCCATCTGGGCAGCGCCGCCACGCGCGACAAGATGCACCAGCAGCAAGCCGAAGGTGCCGTGACCGACAGTATGCGCATGTTCCAGTGGGGCCTGGAGGGCGGGCGACCGCCAGCGGGTGAAGAGGGGGCGCAGCCGGAGTGGTTCTACAAAGGCGATGGCGGCATCGTCGTGCGCCCCGGCGCCGACCTGCCGCTGCCGGCCTTTGCCGAAGATGCGGGCGAGGAGCCAGAGCTGGTCGGGCTGTACCTGATCGGTGCCGACGGCACGCCTTACCGCCTCGGCTACGCCCTGGGCAACGAGTTCTCCGACCATGTCATGGAACGGCGCAATTACCTGTACCTGGCACACTCCAAGCTGCGCGCCTGCAGCTTCGGCCCAGAGCTGCGCCTGGGTGCTTTACCGGCCCATCTGGAAGGCACCAGCCGCATCTTGCGAGATGGCCAGGAACTGTGGAGCAAGCCGTTTCTTTCGGGCGAGCAGAACATGTGCCACAGCTTCGAGAACCTTGAGTTCCATCATTTCAAGTACGCCCAGTTCCTGCGTGCTGGCGATATCCATGTGCATTATTTTGGCACCGCCACGCTGTCGTTTGCCGACGGCATCCAGGCCCGCCCGGGCGATACCTTCGAGGTCAGCCTTGACGCCTTTGGCCAGCCGCTGCGCAACGGCATTGCAGCAGCGTCCGGGCAGGTTCGCCCGGGCCTGGTGAAAAGCCTTTGAACGAGTCGCCGGTCAGTCAATGAAGCTGGGATCGCTGACCGACTGCCATGCGCCCTTGCGCCCTCTTTCTTTTGTTACAGGAGTCAACCATGTCTGGAAGCAACTTCATTGGCGGCCAGCGCAGTGCTGCCGGCAGTGTGCGCCTGCACAGCCTCGATGCGCGCACCGGCGAAGCATTGCCTATAGCCTTTGCCCAGGCCACCCCTGAGGAAGTGGCTGCCGCGGCACAGGCCGCCGAAGCGGCATTTGCCGAGTACAACGCCTTGGTGCCAGAGCGCCGCGCGCAGTTTCTTGATGCCATTGCCGACCAGCTGGATGCGCTGGACGATACCTTCGTCGCCACCGTGTGCCGCGAGACCGCGTTGCCGGCTGGGCGCATTCAGGGCGAGCGTGGCCGTACCAGCAACCAGATGCGCCTGTTCGCCAAGGTGCTGCGCCGTGGCGACTACCTGGGGGCGCGCATTGATCGCGCGCAGCCACAGCGCCAACCGCTGCCACGCCCTGACCTGCGCCAGTACCGTACCGGTGTTGGTCCGGTGGCCGTGTTCGGCGCCAGCAACTTCCCACTGGCCTTCTCCACCGCCGGCGGTGACACCGCAGCAGCGCTGGCTGCCGGCTGCCCGGTCGTGGTCAAGGCGCACAGCGGCCATATGGCCACTGCCGAGCGGGTGGCCGAGGCCGTCGAGCGTGCAGCGGTAGCCACCGGCATGCCAGCTGGTGTGTTCAACATGATCTACGGTGCCGGTGTCGGCGAAGCGCTGGTACGCCACCCGGCGATCCAGGCCGTGGGCTTTACCGGTTCGCTCAAGGGAGGCCGTGCCCTGTGCGACCTGGCGGCGGCGCGCCCGCAACCGATCCCGGTGTTCGCTGAAATGAGCAGCATCAACCCGGTGCTGGTGTTGCCCGCGGCGTTGCAGGCCCGTGGCGACCAGGTGGCCAAGGAACTGGCCGCCTCGGTGGTGCTGGGTTGCGGGCAGTTCTGCACCAACCCCGGGCTGGTCATCGGCATCGCTGGCGAAGCGTTCAGCGCCTTCGTTGCGGTACTGGGCGCGCAACTGGCAGACCAGCCCGCGCAGACCATGCTCAATGCCGGTACCTTGCGCAGTTATGCCAGCGGTGTGCAGCGCCTGCACCAGCACCCGGGCGTACGCCACCTGGCCGGCGCCGAACAGGCCGGCGACCAGGCCCACGCCCAGCTGTTCCAGGCCGATGTGAGCCTGCTGCTCAACGGCGATGCGTTGCTTCAGGAGGAGGTATTCGGGCCTGCCACGGTGGTGGTCGAAGTGGCCGACGAAGCCGACCTGCGCCGCGCTCTGCAAGCCCTGCACGGGCAACTGACCGCCACCCTCATTGCCGAGCCGGAAGACTTCCAGCGCTTTGCTGCGCTGGTGCCGGTTCTGCAGCGCAAGGCGGGGCGCCTGTTGGTCAACGGCTACCCGACCGGTGTCGAAGTATGCGATGCGATGGTACATGGCGGGCCTTACCCAGCCACTTCCGATGCCCGCGGTACCTCAGTCGGCACCCTGGCCATCGACCGGTTCCTGCGCCCGGTGTGCTACCAGGACTACCCGGACGCGCTGCTGCCCGATGCCCTGAAAAACGCTAACCCACTAGGCCTGCAGCGGTTGGTAGACGGTCAACACAGCCGTGAGGCGCTTGCCTGACGCAGGCGCTATCGCGGTATACCTGTCGGGCCCAGCCCGGCGGGGGGGCGACCGATGAATCACCCTTCGACAGCGATGAAACCTTCACGCCGGAGCAGCTCGACGTTGCTCGGTTTTACCTGGAGTTGCGACACCTCCTGAATCAGAAACCCGCGACACTCCACTGTCTCGTGTGATGGCTGGGGAACCCGGGACGAGGGTACAGCCATCCGGTACACCCAGTGCTCTTCTGCTTGAAGCACGTGATGGCCCAGAAACTGGGCATCGCTAAGCGGCAAGCAGGTTTCTTCCTGCAGCGTCGCATGTTCACCTTCACAGCAAAAGGAAATTGGGGATGAAGGCGATTACTCCACTGTTCACCGGCCTGGCATTTCGCTGAACGGCCCGCGTCCTTGGCGCGGGCCTTTTACGTGTGCCCCAAGGCTCAGCCGTCGCGTGTGACCGGGCAGGCTGTTCAATTCGGTTTCTGTCGCCCGTGAGACTATGATGTGGAGCAAGCGACAGAGGTGAGTCATGGATAAAGATGGGATCGACCCGCTGGGCCCACTGCCAGCAGCAGGTGTGCGGTCTGCGAACGAGGTTGTTACGGAACATTCGTCCGAACAACTGCGTCTGGTGCTGGACGCCGCTGCAGTCGTGGGTACGTGGGTCTGGGATATTCCGAACGACCGGGTAACGGCAGACGAACGTTTCTCCCGGTCCTTCGGCATTCCTGCTCAAAAGTGTGAAGCGGGCATTCCAATCGCCGAAGCCTTCAACTCGATCTACCCGGGTGATCGTGAGCGCGTTTCCCGGGATATCCATGAAGCGATGTCTCGAGGTGGTACGTTCCGTTGTGAATATCGCGTTCGTAACGAAGCCGGGCTGTATCACTGGATCGAGGCCAACGGGCATGCCGAGCTGGATGCCGAAGGGCAGGCCATACGCTTCCCTGGCGTGCTCATGGACATCGAGTCGCGAAGGGCAGCTGAGGCTGAGCGAGACCGCGTATCGGCGTTGTTGCGTACCTTTACTGCCGCAGTGCCTGGGGTTGTGTATGCAAAAGACCTGGAAGGCAGGATGCTCATTGCCAACCATGGGGCAACGCAACTGATCGGCAAACCGCCAGAATTCTACCTGGGCAAGACGGACCTCGAATTCCTCGAAGACAAGGCGCAGGCGCGCCAGGTGATGCAGACCGACCAGCAGATCATGCGTGGCGGCAAGGCTGTGCAGGTCGAGGAGCGGGTCGACATGCCGGACGGTTCTGCAACGACATGGCTCTCCGTCAAGGCCCCCTTGCTCGATGAGGCGGGAAACGTCATAGGGCTCATCGGTTCTTCCATAGACGTTACCGCAAGAAAACAGGCCGAGGCCGCGCTTTTGAACCTCAACCGCACGCTGGAAGAGCGCATCAGCGAAGCCGTGGCCCAGCGTGAGGCCGCGCAAGAGGCGCTGCGCCAATCGCAAAAAATGGAAGCGATAGGCCAGCTCACGGGCGGTATCGCACACGACTTCAATAATCTGCTGGCAGGCATCACCGGCAGCCTGGACCTGGCCAGGCTGCGGGGCAAGCAAGGGCGGTTGGCGGACGTCGAGCGCTACATTGAGGTCGCGCACCGGGCGGCGCACAAGGCGGCGGCCCTGACCCATCGGTTGCTGGCATTTTCACGCCGGCAGCCTTTGCAGGCCACCCGTACCGAGGTCAATGGCCTGATAGGCGGCCTGGAGGACCTTGTGCGGCGCACCGTCGGACCAATGATTCTTCTGAAAGTCGATTTGAAAGCGCAGCTTTCCACCTGCCTGGTAGACCCGGTTCAGGTCGAGAACTCGCTGCTGAACCTCTGCATCAATGCACGGGATGCCATTGGCAAGCGTGCAGGCAATATCACCATCACTACTGCAAACGAGGCCCTTGAGGCAGGCCCGGGCCTGGATGCCGAGCTGCAGCCGGGTTCGTACCTCGCCATCAGTGTGGCGGACAATGGCATGGGAATGTCGGCCGAAACACTGTCGAAAGCGTGCGAGCCGTTCTTCACTACCAAAGCGATGGGCGAAGGCACAGGGCTGGGGTTGTCGATGGTATATGGCTTTGCCAAGCAGTCGGGCGGGCAAGTCAGGATTGCTTCCGAAGAAGGGGCAGGAACCCGGGTGCAGCTTTTTCTGCCAATCGATCAAGGGCAGCCTGAAAACATCGGCCCGGCAGAGACCCACCCCGATTTTTCACCCCAATGGTCTGACCGCAATGTGCTGATTGTGGATGACGAGCCCTCTGTGCGATTGTTTGTCAGTGAAGTGCTCAGCGGTTTGGGGTGCACGGTTATCGAGGCCGCTGATAGCCAGGCCGGGCAGCAACTGCTGGCTTCTGACACTCGCATCGATTTGCTGGTGACTGATATCGGACTGCCGGGAGGGCTCGACGGCCGGGAGATGGCGAAATTCGGGCGACAAACGCGTGTAGGGTTACCGGTCATTTTCATGACCGGTTACGCCAGCCCTTCAGTGTTTGAGGATGAGGTATTGCGCAACGCATCGGCCGTGTTGATCAAGCCATTCGCGATGGAGGATTTGATCGCCAACGTTCACGCGATGTTTGGCGCTCGAATCAATCTGGGCAGGCCTTCGGTAGCGGCTGACCGAGGTAGCGAGATGGATTGATCGGGCCACTAGGCACCCAGTGCCCGTTTCAACACGTCATAGATTCTGGCGTCCCCCGACTGCGCAACGTTGAACCGCAGAAAATCCCCCGCAGTCATGGACTGGCTAAAGGCATTCCCGGGCGCCAGCACTACACCCTCATTCAAACAAGCCCTGGCCAGCGTTGCTGCATCCTTGCCTTGCGGCAGCTGGCACCAGGCGTACAGGCCCGCCTGGGGAATGATCCAGGGCTTGATACCAAGCGCCTGAAGCCTGGCTACCGTTTTGTCCATTTGCTCGGCCAACCGAACGCGCACGCTCTCCATGTGCTTTCGGTACCCGCTATCGGTAATCGCGTGGTGGATGATGTCGGCCGCCAGGCGCCCACCGCCGAAGGTGGTCGCAATCTTGAGGTCGACCAGGCCCTCGATCCATTCACCGCGCGCAGCAATGTAGCCGCAGCGGATTGAAGCGGAAATGGTTTTGGAAAAGCTGCCGATCTGGATGACACGTGAGAGGCCATCGAACGCAGACAGGCGTGGCGCGGGTGTATGTTCGAAGTCGCCGAAAATGTCGTCCTCGACAATCACCAGGTTGTAGGTGTCGGCCAGCTTCAGCAGCCTGTGTGCCGTGACCGGCGACAGGGTGGCCCCGGTCGGGTTGTGGATGCCGGAATTTGTGATGTACAACCGGGGCGCATGCGCGAGCAGGGCAGCGCCGAATGCAGCGATGTCCGGGCCGGTCGGCGTGTAAGGCACGCCCACAACGTTCACCCGGTGTGCTTTCAGCAGTGCGTGAAAGTTGAAATAGCAGGGGTCGTCCACCAGCACCGTGTCGCCCGGCTCCAGCAGAAAACGGCAAATCAGGTCGATGGCATGGGTGCCGGACTCGGTGAGCATGATCTGTTCAAGCGGGGCTTCGACCCCGATGCCTGACAGCCGCCGCGACAAGAACTGCCGGAGCGGTGGATAGCCAAGCGGTGAAGCGTACTCCGTCAGTTTTGACGCGTCAGAACGGGCAACCATGCGAAGCGCTTTACGCACACCCGCTTCGTACATCCAGGAAGGCGGTAGCCACCCGCACCCTGGTTTCAACGCATCGAGGGAGGTTTCAAGTGATTGGCGCGAGATCCACAGCGGGTCGACGACACGATCCAGTTTGGGGCCAAGTTCGGTCAGCGCCAATGGCGCCACTGGCCCTGCGACGTAAAAGCCGGAGCCTGGGCGAGCGCTGAGTACACCCTCGGCCATTAACCGTTCATAGGCCTCAAGCACGGTAGAAACCGACACCTGCATGGTCTGGGCCATGGCGCGGACGGATGGAATTCTTGCGCCGGGGGTGTAGGTGCGAGAGGCGATCCTGGACTGGATCTCGGCCATGACCGTTCGAATTCGCGTGCCGCTGCGTTTCATCGCACCCTCAACTGTGCTGGATTAATATGCATAACAGTTCGGTTTAACTGTATTGGATTGTACATGGCCTGGGTGAGCCCGTCAGTGATGTACTGACGCCTGGCTTATCGAGGAATGAACGATGGAAAGATCAACAAGCGGGTGGATCAATGGCTTCATAGGCGTCGCCATTTTTGCGGGCTCGTTGCCGGCAACCCGCGTGGCCGTGGCGGACTTTGAACCGACGTTTCTGACCTGTGCCAGGGCCACCATTGCCGCCTTGTTGGGTGCGCTGTTCTTGATCGTGCTGCGCCAGCCTCGGCCGAAGCGGGGTGATTTGGCGTCATTGGCGGTAACAGCGCTGGGCGTTGTCATCGGGTTCCCGTTGCTGACGGCACTGGCGCTCCAGCATGTCACCTCTGCCCATTCCATTGTTTTTGTCGGGCTGCTGCCGCTGTGTACCGCTGGGTTTGCCGTTTTGCGGGGCGGTGAGCGGCCTCGGCCGTTGTTCTGGCTGTTCTCGTTCATGGGGGCCGGGCTGGTCGCGGGCTATGCGTTGATGAATGGCGGCGAAGGGTCGTTGGTGGGCGACCTGCTGATGACGGCAGCGGTGGTGGTGTGTGGCTTGGGGTATGCAGAAGGGGCGCGGCTGTCGCGCACATTGGGCGGGTGGCAGGTGATCAGTTGGGCATTACTGGTGGCGTTGCCGTTCATGCTGCTGCTGACGGTCGTTAATTTTCCGGCACCTGATGCCTTTGCCAAGGTAAGTGCGCCGGCGTGGTTCAGCTTTGGCTACGTTTCGCTGTTCAGCATGCTGATTGGCTTTGTGTTCTGGTACCGGGGGCTTGTCCAGGGGGGCATTGCGGCTGTGGGGCAGCTGCAACTGTTTCAGCCGTTCATGGGGCTTGGGCTGGCGGCGTTGCTGCTGCACGAGCAGGTCAGCTGGTTGATGCTGGTGGTGACGCTGGGGGCTGTGATCTGCGTGGCCGGGGCCAGGAAGTACGCCCAATAAGTGATTACGCCTGGGTCGTTGCAAGCAGGGCGAGCATACCGCAACACAGCCCGGATCGTGCTCGTCTCAACAAGGCGGCGCTACATAAACAACCCGATCACGCCCGTTCTGTTTGGCGGTATAGAGCCCCTTATCGGCGCGCTCCAGTGCATCATTCAGCGTTTCACCTTTGGCAAACAGGGTACACCCTATGCTTAGGCTTACCTTCAATTGACCACTGGGCAACTGCATCGCGCCTGCACCCACCTGTTCCCGAATGCGCTCAGCAATCCGCTGCAGCTCTTCGCTGTCCTTGACCTGCAAAATCGCGACGAACTCCTCACCCCCATGGCGCACGAGCAGGTCATCGGGGCGCAGTGCAGCGCGCAGGCGGCGGGCAGTTTCGCACAGCACCTTGTCACCACCGCCATGGCCGTGCTTGTCGTTGATGGCTTTGAAATGATCGAGGTCGGCATAAACCGCCCCCAACTGTAAGCCGTTCACCTCGGCCAAGCGCCGTTCATGTGCTTCAAACGCGGACAACGCGCCGCGGTTCCAGAGTTGTGTCAAAGGGTCGAGCAGGGCTTTGCGCTGCTCGCGATCCATTTCAAGGCGCAGGTCGCGGTTCACCTGTGCCAGGGTGCGCAGCTGCAGATATCCCTCGGCAAGCGTGGCCAGGTCCCTGAAGTTCGCTTGTTGCGCCTCGCTGAGCACGCGTGGCTGGGGGTCGAACATGCACAGCGTACCGATGGCTTTGCCGTTGCCGGCGCGCAACGGGTGGCCGGCGTAAAAGCGGATATAGGGTGCGTTGAGCACGAGCGGATTGTCGACGAATCGCGTATCGCACGTGGCATCGGGGACCATCAACGTATCGTAACCGAGAATGGCGTAGCCGCAGAATGAAACACTGCGCGTCGTCTCACTTGCCTCAAGCCCTATCCGGGCCTTGAACCACTGCCGGTCCTGGTCGATGAGGCTGATAAGCACGGTGTCCACATGGGCCAGGTCCTGGGTGAGCCGTACCAAGGTATCGAGGTAATGCTCGGCGGGTGTATCGACCAGGTTCATGTCATCGAGCGTGCGCTGGCGAAGCACTTCGTCAGCGGGTAGGGGGCAAGCTGGCATCGTTGGTCCTCCATTCCTTGGTTAGCGGCCACTGCACCTGGCGGTTGCACGTTCTGTGCATCGGCGAACCAAGCACAGCATAGGTTAGGGCATCGAGCCATAGGCCACAGGGTAAAGCGGCATTTCTTGCCGAATGTGTGATTTCTTCCGCTCGACCTTCGTCAAGAAGGCTACCCCTTAGCCGTCGTCTGGGGACTGAAACAGGGCTTTCCATGCAAACGCTGTTGAATGAGATTCTTGAAGAAGTACGTCCCTTGATCGGCAAGGGCAAAGTGGCGGACTACATTCCTGCGCTGGCCGATGTGCCGGCGAACCAGTTGGGCATCGCAGTCTACGGCAATGATGGCAGCTATCACTGCGCGGGCGACGCCCTGGTGCCATTTTCGGTGCAGAGTATTTCCAAGGTGTTCAGCCTGGTTCAGGCGATCGGGCACTCGGGTGAAGCCATTTGGGAGCGGCTTGGCCATGAGCCGTCGGGGCAGCCGTTCAACTCGCTGGTACAGCTGGAGTTCGAGCGCGGTCGCCCACGCAACCCCTTCATCAATGCGGGTGCGTTGGTGATCTGTGATATCAACCAGTCGCGCTTTGCAGCACCCACGTTGTCGATGCGCGATTTCGTACGACGGCTCTCGGGCAACCCCCACATCTCGATCGATGCCCGTGTTGCAGATTCTGAATATCAATTCCGCGCGCGCAACGCGGCCATGGCTTACCTGATGCAGTCCTTTGGCAACTTCCATAACGAGGTGGAGGCTGTGCTGCGCAGTTATTTCAGCTACTGCGCGCTGCAAATGAACTGCCTGGATCTGGCCCGGGCGTTCTGCTTCCTGGCCAACGATGGGTTCTGCAAGCACAGCGGTGAGCAGATTCTGACCCGACGCCAGACGCAACAGGTGAACTCGATCATGGCCACCAGCGGACTGTATGACGAAGCAGGGAATTTCGCCTATCGGGTGGGGTTGCCTGGCAAGAGTGGCGTGGGGGGCGGGATTGTGGCGATCGTGCCGGGGCAATTCACGGTGTGCGTGTGGTCGCCGGAGTTGAATGCGGCGGGCAACTCCCTCGCCGGGATGGCGGCGCTGGAGTTGCTGAGTTCGCGGATTGGCTGGTCGGTGTTTTGATCAGTGGGCGGATGCGCAGGGCAACCCCGTAGCCATGCGTGACGAGGCCCGGTTGTGCGGAGTTCGATGTGGGCGAGCAGTGCCGGTTAGCGCTGTTCACCGTCTATAGTTTGGGCAACGCTCATTTGCGAAGGATGCTCCCATGGCCAAAACATCACACCTGACAGCCCTGCTGACTGCGTTGGCAGTGGCATTCGCCGCTGGCCCGACCTTTGCCGACCCAGGTAACGGCAAAGGGCAGGGTCACGGCAAGGCAAAGCATGCTCAAGGCCAGGGCAATGCAGGTAGCCACAAGCAGGGGAAGGGCGGTAACGATTGGCATGGTGGCCCGTCCATCGACCGCGGCGATGTGCTGGCTATTCTTGGCGGTCACCGCAGTTACTGGAGCCCAGGGCCTGCATTGTCGCCCGGCATTCAGAAAAACCTGGCGCGTGGCAAGCCGCTGCCGCCCGGCATCGCCAAGAAGCTGGACGGTCGCTTGCTGGGACAGTTGCCTCACTACGATGGCTATGAGTGGATGCAGGCGGGTGCGGACCTGATACTTGTCGCTGCGGCAACCGGGATTATTTACGAAGTGTTGAACGGGGCGTTCGACTGAGCAGTGCTGAGCCACCCCGCGCAGGCTAGTCAGCGCCGCCGCAATACCGTGGCCAGCCCAACGGTCAGCGCCACGGCGCAGAGCATGGCCAGGCTGATGGCGACGGTAACGCCCCACGTGTCGAGCAATGCTGCCAGCACCAGGTAAAACGCAATTACGCCCACCGCCCCAATCGCATTGCCCCGCACCATGGCCGCCATGCCGGCCCGGCCATTCTGCACATGGGCGAACACCACCAGCGGCCAGGCAATCACTGGAATCGGCGCCAGCATCCCGCTGGTTGCCGGGCCCAGCCAGCTGGCCAGGCGGGTGGTGATCAGCAGCAGGGACGTGGCAGCTACCATTCGCAGCGGGATCTCCCAGTACCGGTGCCGGGGGCGGGCTAGGGTATCGGGTTTGGGCTCGTGACCGCTGGCGCGTATCAGCACACCGATCAGCACCAGCGCCACGGCAATCGACAGGTACAGGTTGCCCCAGTGCGTAAACGCATAGGCAGCCAACCCGTAAAACAGCAAAGCCAGCGGCACGGCCTGGGCGAGGCCGAGCCTGCGTGTGGCCAACAGGTAAAACATATAGGTGGCTTGCACCGCCGCCAGGCCGCCCAGCGCGCCGGGCAATGCGCCCAAGGCGAAGGCTGTGCCCTGTTCCAGGCACAGAAAGGTCATCACTAGCGCGGAGGTGATCGGCAGGCCGGACAGCAGCCCACCCAGCAGGCCGCCCCAGCGCCGCGAGGCAAGGGAAATGGCCCACATCAGCAGGGGCGTGACAATCAGCTTAACGTAGAACAGGGTCATTGCGGGGGTGTCCAGGCTCAGAGAAGGTGCGCCCGCCGTCAGTATTGGGTGGGGCGCGGATGCATTAGGTGCGGCTGGCCTCCAGTGCCTGGGCCAGGTCGGCGATGATGTCGTCACTGTGCTCGATGCCGATCGACAAACGCACCATGTCCCGTGGCACGCCGGCCCTTTCCAGCTCTTCATCGTTGAGCTGGCGGTGGGTGGTGGAGGCGGGGTGGCAGGCCAGCGACTTGGCGTCGCCGATGTTCACCAGGCGCACCACCAGTTGCAGCGCATCGATGAAGCGTGCACCGGCCGCCTGGCCTCCCTTGATGCCAAATGACAAGATCGAAGCGGGCTTGCCACCGGTGTAACGCTGGGCCAGTTCATGCTCGGGGTGGTCCGGCAGCCCGGCATACTTCACCCAGGCCACCTGTTCGTGAGCCTGCAGGTAATGGGCGACCTTCAGGGCGTTTTCGGTGTGGCGTTCCATGCGCAGGGCCAACGTTTCCAGGCCTTGCAGGATCAGGAAGGCGTTGAACGGCGACAGCGCGGCGCCGGTGTTGCGCAACGGCACCACGCGGCAGCGGCCGATGAAGGCGGCGGGGCCAAAGGCCTCGGTATAGGTGACGCCGTGGTAGGAAGGGTCGGGCGTATTGAGCAGGGCGAAACGTTCTTTGTTGTCCGCCCAGGGGAACTTGCCGGAGTCGATGACGATGCCGCCGATGCTGGTGCCGTGGCCGCCGATGTACTTGGTCAGCGAATGCACGACAATGTCCGCACCATGTTCGAATGGGCGGCACAGCACTGGGGTGGCCACGGTGTTGTCGACGATCAGGGGCACACCATGGCGGTGGGCGGCTTCGGCCAGTGCAGCGATATCGACGATATTGCCGGCGGGGTTGCCGATGGACTCGCAGAACACCGCCTTGGTGCGTGGGTCAATCAATGCTTCGAGGCCCGCGATGTCGTCATGGGCGGCGAAGCGGGTATGGATACCCATGCGTGGCAGGGTATGGGCCAGCAAGTTGTAGGTACCACCGTACAGCTTGGCCACCGAGACAATATTGTCGCCGGCCTCGGCGACCGTCTGGATGGTGTAGGTGATGGCTGCCATGCCCGAGGCCACCGCCAGCGCGCCAACCCCGCCTTCGAGGGCGGCCATGCGCTGCTCCAGCACGTCGTTGGTGGGGTTCATGATGCGCGAGTAGATGTTGCCGGCCACCTTCAGGTCGAACAGGTCGGCACCGTGCTGGGTGTCGTCGAAGGCGAAGGAGGTGGTCTGGTAAATGGGTACGGCCACCGCCCGGGTGGTCGGGTCGGGGCTGAAGCCCGCATGGACGGCGAGGGTTTCCAGCTTCATGCAATCGTTCCTTGAGCGTGGGTGGAAGCGTTCGAGCATGCGGTGGTGCGAGGGCGCGGGTCAAGGGCGTCGTGCCGGCGCTCACTGGGTCTGGGCAGATTGTAAAGATAGGCAAAGATTCCCCGGGCCATCATGCCGCCGCTCTAGAATCCGCCCGCTGCCGCACCGGCCCACGGTGGGCGGCAGATCTAGCCTTGTGGAGCGTTCCAATGAAGTCGAAACACCTTTTCCGCGGAACGCACTGCCTCGGCCGGGCTGCAACAGTGCACCCGGCGCGAGTGCACTCACCACACGATCCGCTCGCCGTCCCACCCCCAAAAGCTTCCACTCTCTGCCGGCCCAAGCCGCCCCACCTGCTCGATCACGCACTGTGCGGCAAATGCCGGCTCAAACAGCTTCCCCTCCGGCACGTTCCCTTGAAACGGTCGCGACAGTTCGGTATCGGTGGTTCCCGGATGCAGTGCCAACACGGTAGCCGCAGGGTTGAGGCGTTTCAGCTCGATGCTTGCCGTGTGCAGTAGCTGATTCAGCGCCGCCTTGCTCGCACGATAGCTGTACCAGCCACCCAGTCGGTTGTCGCCGATCGAGCCAACCCTGGCCGACAGCGCTGCAAAGGTTGCGGGCTGTTTGCGCAGCAATGGCAGCAGGTGCTTGAGCAACAAGATGGGGGCGAACGCATTGGTGGCGAAGCTGGCCTGCAAACTGGCGAGGTTCAATTGGCCCAGCGACTTCTCGGCTTTGGCCCCCTCCTTGTGGAGGAGGCCGAGTGTGCTGATCACCAGATGAAGGTGCGTGCAGGCAATGCCCACCTCGCTTGCAAGCGCGGTAAGTGCCAGCTCGTCGCGCGCATCGTAGTCCAGGAGTACCACGCGTTCGCCATGTGCCTGGGCAAGTGCAAGCAGCCCGTCAGCGGCGCTGGCGTGCCGCGCCACGGCCCAGACCCGGCTAACATCGTCGCGGGCCAGCAATGCCGTGCACAGCGCCAGGCCTATGCCTCGGCTTGCACCGCAGACCAACACACTGGCTTTGCCGGTCAGTCCGGGGATCAAAGCCATTGAGCGCGCTTCGTGAGACACTTTTGATCACCCTTGCAGGTTCGTTTCACAGTCCTGCTATTGGAGTTCTGCCTTTCCGGATCCGAGGTTGTGAGGGCTGCGTAGCGCAGCACAGCTAGTCTACGTTGCGGGCAAAATAGTGGCTACTGTCGCATCTTGCGCTGAGTGTTCAGTTTGCACAGTTTCAGCAGGTGCCGTGATTGGGTGAGAAAGCTTCGGCGTCGCGTGCCTGTTGGCCACCCCGAATGGCACATGCACCATTGGCAGATTCCCGGCAGGCGATTGCAAGTGAGTGCGCTGGTCGTCAAAGAACACATGCGGCTTGAGGATCGACAGCACCCTGGGCTTTTCCATCCCGCCTAGAAAGAAGCATTCATCCGGCGACACGCCCCAATCCTTCAAGGTCGTCACCACACGCTCATGCGAGGGTGCGTTGCGCGCCGTGACGATGGCGATGCGCAAAATCCGCTTGTAGTTTGGGTCTTCTGCCAGCTTGCGATCCTCCAGCATGCGAATCAGTGAAAGTTTGCGGTACAAGTCTGCCAAGGGCCCTGGCGAGTGCGGGGTGCCTTTGTGTACGCGCTCATGTTCCTGAAAGTCGTTCAGGTTGTCGTTGCGCTTGTACACGCTCTCTGCCTCGTCATCGGCAATCACGCCATCGAAGTCGAAGGCCACCCGTAGCTCTGTGTCTATTTCATCGTCGTAGATGCGTGTGGGCAGCACCCGCCCAGCCGGGTAGTTGGCGTCGATAGCCTTTTGCACATCTTCTTCGTTGGCACTGAGGAACAGCGAGGCATTGAACGCCGGGATGTATTCATAGGGCGAGCGGCCCGACATGAACGCCGCGCGGGTAATGTCCAGCTGGTAGTGGCTTATCGAGCGAAACACCCGCAGGCCGGTTGCCGGCGAGTTGCGTGAGAGCAATACCACTTCCACTGGCAATTGGTCGGGGAAGGCCTGGTTGATGCTCAGGAAGCGGCGAATGAACGGGAACGCCACTCCCCTGGGAAACGGTTCGTCCAGGTTGTCTTCCTGGTGCTGACGGTAGGCCTCGACCCCTCGGGTCTTGTAGATGTCGTCCGAGACGGTGAGGTCGAACAGCGCACTCGAGGCAACGCCGATGACCAGTTTCTGTTCAATGGGGTAAGGCATGAAGCTGCTCCTGCAAGTGGCCTGGGGCAAGTGTACGCGTACGCTGTGTGTAAAGCCCTCAGGCCTGCGGCGTCAGCCCGAGCAGCACTTGAATCTGGTACTGCAACTGGCTCACATGTTCGCGCTCTGCGCGCAGGGCCGCGTGCAACTTACTGTTCTCCTGTTTGTGAAGGCGGGCGGTTTGCTCCAGTTCACGGTCGCTCTGCAGCAAGTTCCACATCTCGCCTTGGCGGACGGATTGCAGGCATACAAGCAGCAGGGTGATGCCGCAGACGCACAACAGGGAGATTTCCAGCGCTTCCATTTAATGTTTCCTTGGGACGTGGCAACAAGCCGGTAAGCGAGACGATATGTCTATTATTAATACATGTCGATATTGGTGACTTGTACAGGTAAAGGAATGGTGCAGGTTCCGAGGGGCTTGTTGGGTGCGGCAGCCTGCAGGATCAAAGCAATCTGATATCACGCTATGGATGCAGCGCCATTCTGGCAAGGCTTTGCTTGCAATCGGCCTGTTGTTGGCAGAAGAAGGGCAGTTTTGCCCAAATATGGCTGGTTAGTTGACATATACAGGAGGCTTTACGTGGCTTTGAGCAAGCCGGTCAGGCTTCTTAGATGCTGACCAACCACTCAAATGCGCGACGCATCAGTGGATCCGGTGATGCCATTTTGATAGCTTGCCGCCCATTACCGCTGTATCCGGACAGGAATTGATGAACCAGCCACACGAACACAGCACTTTGACCCCGCTCGCGAAGCCGACGGTGGACAAGGTGATCGAAAGCACCGCTCAGGCAGACACTTCGCCTCAGCAGGCCGCTGAGCAAGGCACGTTGCAGGCCAGTATCGATGCACTGAACCAGAAGCTTGTGGCCAGTACCCTGGTCCGGGTGCAGAAGGAAGGGGTTATCCGCAAGCGCCTTGAACAGCACCAGCAGCAACTGGCAGAAGGCAACCTGGCCAGGGAGGGCCTGTCGAACACGGTGACCACGGCGCTGAAGAAGCTCGCACAGGCGACCAACACCCAGGCAGACCGCGTGGACAGCGTGGAGGTGCGGTTGGCCAGCCTGGCCGAACGCCAGTGTGAGTGCGAGAGCCAGCGAGCGAACGGTTGGCCAGCGTACCTGGAGCGTCATGCGGTGTCGTTGGTGGCCTTGGCTGTGGCGGTGTTCACGCTGGGGCTGCACGTGCTTGGTTAATGCCCGCTACAGGGGCCTGCGCACGCTGCACGACAGCTGCTCTACCAGAAAGTCCACAAACACCCGCACCCGCGCCGGCATCGCAGAGCCGCCAACGAACACCGCATGAATCGGCTCGCGATCGTCAGGGTTGTACGCCTCCAGCAGCGGTACCAGCTGCCCGCTGGCCAGGTCATCGACCACGGTGAAGGTACCGATGCGCGCTATGCCAGCCCCCAGCCTGGCCAGTTGCGCCAGGGCTTCACCGCTGCTGCATTCGATATTGCCGGTCACCTTCAGTGAAAACACTTCGCCATTGCGGCGAAACGGCCAGTCGGGCGCGGCGCGGCGAAAGTTGAAGCGCAGGCAGTTGTGCCGGGCCAGGTCCTCAGGCACCAATGGGGTACCGCAGCGTTGCAGGTACTCGGGCGAGGCGACCACTACCTGGCCGGTTTCGCCAATGGCACGCGCACTCAACGAGCTGTCTGGCAGGTGACCGAAGCGCAGCGCCACGTCGGTCTGGCCGCCGAGAATGTCGGCAACCTCGTCGCTGAGGGTCAGGTCGACCAGCACTTGAGGATAACGCGCGCTGAACGCTGCCAGCAGCGGCACCACGGTCAGGCGGCCATGGCCAAGCGCCGCGCTGACCCGCAAACGTCCGCGTGGCACGCCTTGGTCGGTGATGGCGTCCTCTAGCTCCAGCATGTCGGCCAGCACCCGCCGCGCACCGCGCAGGTAGGCCTCACCCTCGGGGGTGAGGGTGATCGCCCGGGTGGTGCGCAGCAGCAGGCGCGTGCCCAGGCGCTGTTCGGTGCGGGCGAGGATGCGGCTGACAGCAGAAGGTGTCAGGCCCAGTGCCCGGGCGGCGGCGGACAGGCTGCCTTCTTGCGCCACCCTGGCAAAAATCTCCATCTCTCCGGATCTTCCACTGAAGTCCATTTGTGTCTCGCAGGCAAAGGTGATTCGCAAAAACGCAGTCTAGTGCGGTTTTTAAACACTTTGTAGCATTTGCGGCATAGATAAGGAGCTTGCCATGCGTATCAATCCACCTCTGGTCGCACTCGCCATCGGTGCCTTCGGCATCGGTGTCACCGAGTTCGCCCCCATGGGCATGTTGCCCAGTATCGCCACCGACCTTGGCGTTTCCATTCCTGCTGCAGGGCTGTTGGTCAGTGCCTATGCCATCGGTGTGCTGATTGGCGCGCCGCTGATGACCCTGGCCACGGTGAAGATCCCGCGACGTTACCTGTTGATCGGGCTGATGGCCATTTTCACCTTGGGCAACCTGATGTCCGCGCTGGCCAGTGACTACGCCAGCCTGCTGGTGGCCCGGGTGGTCACTTCGTTGAACCACGGCGCATTTTTCGGCATCGGCTCGATCGTTGCGGCCAGTGTGGTGCCGCCCGAAAAGCGGGCTGGTGCCGTGGCGGCGATGTTCATGGGCTTGACCCTGGCCACCATCGGAGGGGTGCCGCTGGCGACCTGGTTTGGTGAAATGCTGGGCTGGCGCACAGCGTTCTGGGGTATTGCCGGGCTTGGCCTGGTGGCGATGACCACGCTCTGGTATGCGCTGCCCAATGTTGCATTGCCCAAGGGTGATGGGGCCATGGCAGAAATCCGCGTGTTGGGCCGCGGCCCGGTATTGGCGGCCTTGCTGCTGACCGTGGTGGGTTCCAGTGCAATGTTTACTGTGTTCACCTACATCGCGCCAATCCTGCAGAACGAGGCGGCGGCGTCTACCACCTTCGTGACAGTCATGCTGGTGCTGTTCGGGGTGGGCCTGACCTTGGGGAATATGTGGGGTGGCAAGGCGGCGGACCGCTCTATCGATCGCACGCTGATGCTGTCGTTGGCGGTGCTGATTGCGGTGCTGCTGGTGTTTCCGCTGGTTCTGGCCTGGCCACTGCCGACGGCTTTGGCGGTGCTGGTCTGGGGGGGCGCCAGCTTTGCCCTGGTGCCGCCGTTGCAGATGCGGGTGATGGAAGCGGCCAAGGATGCGCCCAACCTGGCGTCGGCGGTGAACATCGGCGCGTTCAACCTGGGCAATGCGATTGGCGCGGCGCTCGGTGGCGCGGTGATCAATGCAGGGTTGGGTTACTCGGCGATTGCCCTGGCAGGGGCGGCGATGGCGGCTTTGGGGTTGGTGATGGTGCTGCTGTTTGCCTGGCGTGGTCGGGGGGTGGCGGCCCAGGTTGCGGTGTAACAAGCGGGTATCGCCGGGGCTACAGGTAGCCCCGGCGTCTTCCTTTTTGCTGTTAGGGCGTGCCGTTGCGACCATGCAGGTGATAGGCCGGGCGCTCGCTCAGGCGCTCGTAGTAATCACGTACGGCCGGCAAGTGCGGGTGCTCGAACGGTGTTTCGAACCAGCGGTTGACCGACAGGCCAACAGGGATGTCGGCCAGGGTGAACTGGCTGCCGGCCACATAGGCACCGGTGCTGGCCAGCTGGCGGTCGAGGATGTGCATGTAACGTGACCACTCGGCGCAGCCGGCGGCAAGCGCCTGTGGGTCCTGGTGGGCGGGCGAATGCCTGACCAGCGACATGAATGCATAGCTCCAGGAGCGGTTCAGGTCCGAGGCCTGCCAGTCCATCCACTGGTCGATCCTGGCCCGTGCCTGCGCCTCGCTCGGGTAGAACGCGGTGGCACCGTAGCGGTTGGCCAGGTAGCGGATGATGCTGTTGGACTCCCACAGCGTAAAGTCGCCATCCTGGATCACCGGGATCATGGCGTTGGGGTTAAGTGCTAGGAACTCGGCATGGTCGGTAGGCTGGAAGCCCGAGCCCCAGTCTTCACGCTCGAACGCGACTTCGAACTCGGCACAGGCCCACAGGACTTTCCGCACGTTGATGGAAGAGGCTCTGCCCAGTATCCGTAGCATGGTGTTCGTCCTTGTAGAGGGGGAGTTGATCGTCCGCCACTGCCCAGGGCTGGTCAAGGGGCAGATCAGCGACTGAGCGCCCCTTTAGCCGAGTTCTTGTAGTCCATTTCCGAAAGTAACCCTTTCCACCCCATTGGCCATTGTGGTCGCGCCGGCAGCCCCCTAGTCTCGGCACGCTCGTAACCCCGAGGAATGGACATGGAAAACGACACGCCCCAAAACAGCAGCAAGCTCAATGTCGTGTGCGCGGCAAGCCGGTTTGGCAATGCCAATGCCGAACTGGTGCAAATGAAACCTCAGCTGCCATTGCGCACCGCACTGATGGAAGCTTCCAGCATCATGGGTTGCATCACCGAAATCACCCGCAAGGCCATCGACAGGCCAGGTGATCGCAAAGCGATGATGCAAGCCACGTTCTATCTGGCAGGCATGGCCAAGGCACTGATCGATGGCCAGTTGCTGCAGATGCGTCAGGCGCGCGAAGGCGAAGGTGACGCCTAGCCAGGCTTGCCTGGGGGCCACGAACTTGGCAACCTTGAGCGGTTTGAAACGCGTATCACCACAGAAGGAAGCATGCATTGAGCTGGGACAAGGTGGGGAAGCTTCTCGTCGCCGTGCTGATTGGCCTGATGGTCCTGTTGGCCGCCTACGCGCTGCTCAGGGGCAACCCGCGCCTGGAGGCGTCACTGACCTATGCTTACCTCACTTACCCCAGCCAGTTCAGCGAGCGTATCAGCAAGGCCAGCGAACAGCTCAAGTACGAGCAGTTGCAGGGGCGTATCAACAGCATCGACCAAGGCGGGCTGAGCCATGATCAGGTCGAGCGGCTGATCGAAATGGCCCAGGCACCTTATGCCCAGCTGTTCGCCAAACCGTTCGAGGCCGGGCTGGTCGATCACCGTACGGGGTTGCTCATCGAGTTGCTCAACAGTGGAGACGCTCAGGTACGTCAGGTGCGCATTCGCTTGCCAGCCAAAGGGCTGGTGCAAGTGCGCGATGCTGCCGGTAACGACACGCTGCTGGAAAACGCCACCGCGCAGGTAGATATCCCGGCCATCGAACCTGGTGGCACCTGCAAGGTATGGGTGTATTTCGACGCCGACTTTTCGCAGATCCGCCAAGGCGGGGTCAGCATCAGCCACGCCGACGGTGTAGCCAATGTACAGGTGTACCACGAGGTCATCGGTTTCCCTGCCACGGTGGCCCGCTACAGCCGTGAGCTGATGGTGTTGCTGGGGGTGTTGGGGCTCAGTGTGTTGGGCCTTGGGTATGCCTGCCTCTCGCGACGTCGCGCGGTTTGACTGCGCCGGTCAACATTCGCCATCGTGCAGCGCCAAGCTCTGGCGCAACTGTTCCAGCATGGCCACGCGCAGCACGTGGGGCGCATGCACCCGGATCGAACCGGCCTGGGACAGCAGCCAGGTCATCAGCGCGCGGTTGTCGTCGACGCTCGCCTGCAGCGTGGCACCGCCATTTTCTTGTGGCGTCAGTTGCATATCCGTAGACAGTGGCTGCGCTTCCAGGCGCCGGGCCAGTACGTCATCGACCCAGGCGTGCAGTTCAATGCGCGGCGGCGGAACAAGTACGTCGGGCTGCAACTGTTGTGCTTCGTTCAGGTCCAGGCCCGGTTGCCAGTACCAGCCGTAAGGTATGCCTTTGCTGTTGCATTGCAGTGGGAACAGCGCAGCGAGCTCGACCAGGTCGCGCTCAACAGTGCGTTTGCTGGTGGTATGCCCCACGGTCTTCAGGGCGGCCTGCAACTGGGTGGAGCTCATTCCCGGGTGGCGGCCGGGCAGTAACTTGAGGAGCTGCCACTGGCGGGCGATGGTATGGCGGGTGGGGTGGCTGGGCAAAGGGCTCGTCCTTGAAGCAGGCGCCAAACCTGTCGAGTGATGGCGTATGGCTATTGCCTCAGCATACCCTTTTGCTGAATGGGATCCAAGTTTTCGGTCGAGGCATTCAGTGTCTCTGGATGACCTATAAGCTAGATTTTCTGCCTTTGGCATTAAAGGAGTGGAGCAAGCTTGGCCACACTGTGCGTGAGCAGATCAAGAAAAAACTCGGCGAGCGTTTACAATCGCCCAAGGTACAGGCCGATGCGCTGCGTGACTTGCCGAACCACTACACAATCAAGCTCAGGGCCTCCGGGTATCGTCTGGTGTATCGGGTTGAGGACGAGCGAATCGTTGTCGTAGTGGTTTCGGTTGGTAAGCGCGAGCGCAGTGGGATCTACCCTGCGGCTCAAAGCGTTAGGTGATGGCACGCTGGTGCATTCACAATATGCTCAGCGCCCGCCATACACACTACACCCCACCCCGTCGCACATGCTTCACCAGCACCTTCTCCAGCAGCTCCCACATCGCAGGCTCCGTGCTGAACGCCACATTGAACCGCATCCACCCGGTCGCCTTGGCATCCACCATGAACAACTGCCCAGGCCCAAGCATGATGCCTTTCTCCAGCGCATCATCCAGCAGCGCCGCGCTGTCCGGAATGGCCGGGTGGCGGGTCCAGATGTACATGCCTTCATCCGATTCGATGAACAGTTCAAAGCCCAATCGATGCAAATGCCGGCCAACTTCCTGATGCGCCTCGGCCAGGCGTTGGCGCAGGCGCTTGAGGTGTTTGCGCCAGCGGCCGTCGATGATCGCGGCGTACACCACGCGCTCCATCACCTGTGAGGTGGTCAGGCCCGAACGCATCTTCAGGTGCAACAGTTTCTGCATCAGCTCGGGGTTGGCCAGCATGTAGCCGACCCGCACGTTGGGCGAAATGCTCTTGGAGTAGCTGCCCACGTACACCACCTGCTGCAGGTGGTCGAGGCTGGCCAAGCAGGGCTGCGGTTCGGCGACCATGTCGGCGTACAGGTTGTTTTCCACCAAGCGGAAGCCGTGCTGGCTGGCCAGTTGCAGCAAACGGTGCAACTGCGGCAGCGGGGTGCGGGAGCAGGTCGGGCTGTGCAGGTGCGGCTGGGTGAAGAACGCGGTCGGGCGGTGGTGGGTGAGCAACTGCTCCAGTTGGTTCAGGTCGTAACCGGCCGGGGTGCGTGGCACGCCGACCAGTGTTGCGCCCTGGGTGCGCAGAATGCTCATCAGGTTGGGGTAGCCAGGGTCGTCCACCAGCACCACATCGCCTGGGCGCACCAGCGTGCGGGCGGCCAGGTCCAGGGCCTGGCTGGCGCCGTGAGTGAGCATCAGTTGCGCAGGGTTGGCGACGATCGATAGCTCTTGCTGCAGGTTTTGCGCGGTCAGTGCACGCAGCTCCATCAGGCCCATGGGGTCGCCGTAGCCTGACAATTCCAGCGGGCTGCCGGCCACCTGGCGCAGGCCGCGACGCAGGCCGTCTTCGTACATCCAGTCGTTGGGCAGCCACCCGCACCCCGGTTTGTACGGCAACTGGCGGATTTCGAAGATCTGCTGCAGGTACCACTCGGAGTTGAACGTTGGTCGACTGGTATCAGCCTCGGCGTTGTGCGTGTCCAGCAGTTCGCCCGCCGCGCGGTTGACGAAGAACCCCGCATTGCCACGGCTTACCAGCAGCCCTTGGGCGACCAGGCGGTCGTAGGCCTCGACCACGGTGAAGGTGCTCACCGAATAGCTCGCGGCAAAGGCGCGGATCGACGGCACCTTGGCGCCTGGCTTGAGGGTCTGGTTATCGATCAGCTCGCGCAGCCCGTCAATGATCTGGTTGACCAGCGGGGTTGAGGAGTCTGGATGTAATTCGAACATTCGGGGCCTTCAGGGTGCGTATCGCCTGGCGTTTGCAGGGTGTACTGCATGGGCGACCTGTACAGTGCAGTGCGAGTTTCATGCCACTGTGCATGGCTCTCTGCGTCGGACATTTTTACATTAGGTGTCGGATATCGCCACATAAAGCATGTTCAGTTCGCCCTAGGCAGCCGCCCTGGGGCGCGTCAGCAGGCCGCCATGGAAGGCCTGCGTGTGTTCGTTCACACCTTCCTGCCCGCATTAGCACTGATGTACAGGTGAAACCGCCAGCCATCGGGGTTTCACGGTTTTCCTTGGATAAAAAGAAGCACGGGGTACACAACTGATGGACGCAACATCCACAACCACCACCGCGAAAAGCGGGCACGAGAGCAAGCTCAGTGCCTCGCTGAAGTCGCGCCACCTGACGATGATGTCCATCGCCGGGGTTATTGGCGGCGCCTTGTTCGTCGGTTCCGGCAGCGTGATCCACAGCGCCGGCCCAGCCGCTGTCCTGGCCTACCTGGCGGGCGGCATCCTGGTGGTACTGATCATGCGCATGCTGGGTGAAATGGCGACTTCCTCGCCAGACACCGGCTCGTTTTCCACCTACGCCGACCGCGCCATCGGCCGCTGGGCCGGCTTCACCATCGGCTGGCTGTACTGGTGGTACTGGGTCATCCTCATGGCCTGGGAAGCCTATGTGGCGGGCAAGATCCTGCATGGCTTCTTCCCCGACGTCAGCGTCAACGTGTTCGTGCTGGCCACGACCCTGCTGCTGATCACCGTCAACTTCTTCAACGTCAAACACTACGGTGAGTTCGAGTTCTGGTTCGCCTTGATCAAGGTGATTGCGATCGTCTGCTTCCTGATCGTGTGTACCGCTGCCGTGCTGAACATCTGGCAGTTCGGTGAAGTGCGTGGCATCAGCCACCTTACCGCCGAAGGCTTCATGCCCAATGGCATCACCACCGTGATCGGTGCCTTGCTCGGGGTGATGTTTGCCTTCCTGGGTGCTGAAATCGTTACCATCGCTGCTTCCGAAGCCAAAGACCCGGCTGCGCAGATCGTCAAGGCCACCAACTCGGTAGTCTGGCGTGTGTGCCTGTTCTACGTGGGCTCGATCTTCCTGATCGTCTGCCTGGTACCGTGGAACGACCCGCACCTGGGCGTTTCCGGCTATGGCGCCTACCGCCGTACCCTGGAGCTGCTGGGCGTGCCGTATGCCGAGCTGCTGATGAACTTCGTGGTGCTGACCTCGGTGAGCAGCTGCTTGATCTCCGGCCACTACACCGCTTCGCGCATGCTGTTCTCCCTGGCCCAGCGTGGCGATGCGCCGTCGTTCTTCAAGATTACCCGCGCCGGCACCGGTGTACCGGTATACGCGATCATGGGTTCGTGCGCCGTGGCCGTGGTGTGTGCGCTGATCAACTTCAGCGAGACCCTGCGCCCGAAAGACGTACTGGAAACCCTGATGAACACCACCGGCATGATCGCCCTGTTGGTGTACCTGGTCATCGCCTTCTCGCAGCTGCGCATGCGCCGCAAGCTGATTGCCGAAGGCAAGGAAGTGCGCCTGAAGATGTGGCTGTTCCCGTGGCTGACCTACCTGGTGATCGCGTTCATCGTGGCAGCCCTGGTGACCATGGCCTTCATGCCTGACTACCAGATCCTGGTGATCTCCACCGGTATCGCTGCGGCGATCGTAGTGGCGATGGGTGTGGTGCACCAGATCCGGTCTGGCAGCAAGCAGCACTAAGCGTCACTCGCTTTTCGAAACGGCCGGCTCCCTTGGGGACCCGGCCGTTTCGCGTTGCTGGGCCTGGGCTTTTTCTGCGGGCATGTGGAAGCGCTGGTTCATCCAGGGCGAGCCGAGCAGGGCGGCGGCGGCGATCAGGGCCAGGATGGCGAGGGCGATGTAGGTTTTCATGGGTGTGCGCATAAATGGACTGACTTCAAGCCTAGGTGGTCAGTTCCGGCCTCATCGCCGGCAATCCAGCTCCCACGGATACTGCACCAACATCAGGCTCTGCGCCGTACCTGGAAGCTGGCTTGCCGGCGATAGGGCTCCTACAGTCGGCAGATGGCATATGCTAGACACATCGCCCGCCCAAGGAGCCCGACATGGCTTGGTCCGCCACCCAGTATTCCCTGTTCGAAGATGAACGTACCCGCGCTGTGCGCGACCTGCTTGCTGCCATCCCGACTCCGCCGCGTCCGGTGCGCCACGCTACCGACCTGGGCTGCGGCCCGGGCAACTCCACCGAAGTGCTGCTGCAACGTTACCCCGATGCCCAGGTAACCGCCCTGGACAGCGACCCGGACATGATCGACAAGGCCCGTGAGCGCAAACGGTTGTGCATCCCCCGGGTACGCACGGCCGTCGCGGACATTGCCGGCTGGTCCGCCCCGGAACCGCAAGACCTGATCCTGGCCAATGCCTCGCTGCAGTGGGTACCCGACCACGCGTCGCTGTACCCGCACCTGGTGCGCCAGCTGAGCGGAGGCGCTAGCCTGGCCGTGCAGACCCCGGACAACCTTGACGAACCGGCCCACCGGCAATTGCGCGAGATTGCCAGCCAAGGCCCCTGGGCGGCGAAGTTCGCCGATTTCCAGCTGCCACCACGGCACAGCGCAGCGTTCTACTACGACCTGCTCAGCCCATTGTGCGCGAGGGTGGATGTGTGGCGCACCACCTATCACCACCCGCTGCCGGGTGGCGCCGAAGCGGTGGTGGAGTGGTTCAAGGGTTCGGCCCTGCGGCCTTATCTGGCCAAGCTTGATGAACAGGAGCAGGCCGACTTCCTGCAGATGTACCTGCAGGCCATGCAGCGAGACTACCCACCGGCCACCGATGGCAAGGTACTGCTGCCGTTCCCGCGGTTGTTCGTGATCGCTACCCGCTAGGGTGGCGCCAGCGCCAGGCCACGTAACTGTAAACGCCGAGGTTGAGCAGCAGCACAACGCAACCCAGCAGCAGCTGGAGGTGCGGCGTCAGCCCGGCGGGGTAGATCAGCGGCCAGATATAGTGCTCGACGAAACCGCCTTGGTAGCCGGCGTCACCGGCCGCGCTACGCATGTGGTTTTCCCAGGTGGTGAGCGGGCAGCCCAGGTGCAGGCATTCCACCGCAAGGCCCCAGGCCAGGGCTGGCAAATGGACGAGCAGGGCGGGGCGCCACGTGAGCACCAGCAGGCCGCCGAACAGCACCAGCAGGATGAAGGCCAGGTGCAGCAGGACCAGGGTGTCGGCGGCAAGGCGGTAAAGCATGGGTGATGAATTCGTGGTAAGAGATTAGAGGTTATCCCAGCATAGTTGGGTTGCCCGTGCTGGCCTCTTCGCGGGCTTACATCCCTTCCTCGACCATCTGCAAAAAGGTCGCCACGACCCGTCGCGTGCGCTGCTCGCTCAGGCAAACCAACGTCTCGGTCAAATGCCGCTGGCAGTCCACAATCGGCAGCGCACACACCCGCGCATCGGCGCCAAACTCCGCCGCCGACACCACCCCCACGCCAATCCCCACCACCACCGCTTCCCGCGCCGCCTCGCGGCCTTCCACCTGGATCGCCGGGCGAATCCGCAGCCCGGCCCGCTGCATTTCTTCTTCCAGGGTCTGGCGCGTCACCGAGCCAGGCTCGCGCAGCACCAGCGGTGTGTCGTCCAGGTCGGCCAGGCTGATCGAACCACGGCTGGCCCACGGGTGGTGGTGGGAAACGAATGCCACCATCGGGTCGCGGCGCAGGGGCAGGCAATGCAGCCGCTCATCGTCCACATCCCGGCCCAGCAGCGCCAGGTCGGCCTGGTAGCTGAACAGCCGGGCCAGTGACTCATCGGTGTTGCCGGTCTCGATCTTCACCTGGATGCCCGGGTAGCGCTGGCAGAAGCGAGCGATCTGCGGCAGCACGTGCACCGGCGCATCCACCGCCAGCACCAGGCTGCCGGTGTGCAGGGCACGCGAATCCTGCAGCAGGTCATGGGCTTGGGCTTCGCAGGCGAACAGGCGCTGGCTGATGCCCAGCAAGCGCTCACCGAGGTCGGTCAACTGCACCGAACGCTTGTTGCGGTGGAACAGCAAAACGCCGAAGCGTTCCTCCAGCTTGCGCACCTGGTCCGACACCGCAGGCTGGGTAAGAAACAGCTTTTCTGCCGCGCGGGTAAAGCTGCCGTGCACGGCCACCGCATGGAAGGCCTTGAGTTGTGCGTGGGAAACCGACATGACCACCTCAGTAACAAGCTGAGCTTATGTGTGAAATACGATAAATCGATTTTATTTATCTTAGCGCAACTGTTTCCATGCCTGTCAGCCCGACGCTGGCACCACGAATGCCGCCAGGGCCATGGTGCCCACACGGTGCCATCTGACCCGATGACAGCCTCGTCATCGCTGTGCGTAACACAAGAACAAGACAGGCGTTTCTTCACATTCTGCCGGCACACTTGAGCAAGAGGTCAGACGTACATGAATCAATCACTAGCCGCGTTCAAACGCTGGCGCATCCAGATTTTCGCCATCACCTGGCTGGCCTACGCCGCCTTCTACTTCACCCGCAAAGCCTTCTCGGTGGCCAAGCTGGGCATCGCCGAAGACCCCAACTTCATGCTCGACAAGGCCGCCATGGCCAACCTCGACGCCATCTACCTGGCCGCTTACGCCGTTGGCCAGTTCACCTGGGGCATGCTCGCCGACCGCTTTGGCCCGCGTGTGGTGGTGCTGGGCGGGTTGCTGATTTCCGCCGTGGCGGCGGTGGTGATGGGCAGTTACGCCACCTTCCCGATCTTTGCCACCTGCATGCTGGTGCAAGGCCTGGCGCAATCCACCGGTTGGGCCGGGTTGTGCAAGAACATCGGCAGCTTCTTCCCGGCTTCGCAGCGCGGGCGAGTACTGGGTTTGTGGAGTTCCTGCTATGCCTTCGGCGGCCTGGTGGCTTCGCCGTTCGCGGGTTGGTGGGCCTACACACTGGTCGGCACCTGGCACGCGGCGTTCTTCTCCAGTGCCGCCGTGGTGGCGCTGGTGGCCGTGCTGTTCTTCATCCTGCAGCGCAACAAACCTGAAGATGTCGGCCTGCCGGCGGTAGAGCCCGAGCCGCAGAGCATGGCCCTGGCCGGCAACCTTTGCAGCGTGTGGGCGCCGCTGAAAGAGATCCTGCGCAACCGTACCGTGCTGACGCTAGGCCTGGCGTACTTCCTGCTCAAACCCGCGCGCTACGCCATCCTGCTGTGGGGGCCAGTGATCGTCTTCGAGCAGATGCCTTCGGTGGGCAAGGTGGGTGCGGCAATCATCCCGACCGCCTTTGAACTGGCCGGGCTGCTGGGCCCGATCATCATTGGCCTGGCCTCCGACAAACTGTTCGGCGCCCGCCGCATGCCGGCTTGCGTGATCAGCCTGGTGTTGCTGACGGTGACCCTGGCGGCCTTCATGGCGGCCATGCACACCGGCAGCGTGATGCTGGTGGTGGCGTTGCTTTTCGTCATGGGCCTGACCCTGTACGGGCCAGATTCGATGATCAGCGGCGCGGCGGCCATCGACTTCGGTACTGCCAAGGCCGGTGCGACTGCCGCGGGCTTCGTCAACGGCTGTGGCTCGGTGGGGGCGGTGCTGGGTGGGCTCCTGCCGGGGTACTTCGATGGTGTCACGGTGTTCATCGTGTTCGCCGGCTGCGCGCTGTTCTCGGCGTTGGTGCTGCTGCCGCACTGGAACAGCCGCCCGGCCAGCACCCCGCAAAGCGCTGACGTGGCACCGAATACCAGCATGGCAATCAAGCCACTGCGTACCTAAAGGAAAGCAAGCGAATGAGACCCTTCTGGCTGCAACAGGCCCTGGATTCGGCGCAGGAGGCGGTGTGCCCACCGCTGCAAGGCGATACCCGTTGCGATGTGTGCATCGTCGGCGGCGGCTACACCGGCCTGTGGACAGCACTGATGCTCAAGGAGGCGGTGCCGGCGCTGGATATCGTGCTGATCGAAGCCGATATCTGCGGCGCCGGCGCCAGTGGCCGCAACGGCGGTTGCGCATTGTCCTGGTCGGCCAAGTACTTCACCCTCGAACGCCTGTTCGGGGTGGCCGAGGCGGTACGCCTGGTGCGCGAGTCGGAGCGCAGCATCGGTGATATCGGTACGTTCTGCGCGGCCAATGGCATCGACTGCGACTACCGCCTGGATGGCACATTGTACACCGCCACCAACGCCGCTCAGGTCGGCGCCACCGATGCAGTGATCGCGGCGCTGGAGCAGAAGGGCATCAACTCGTTTCGCCGCCTGCCGCTGGACCTAGTCCAGCGTCTGGCGGGTTCGGCAAGGCACTTGGAGGGCTGGTTCTCGCCAGCTGCCGCCACGGTGCAGCCGGGCAGGCTGGTGCGTGGCCTGCGCCGGGTGGCGTTACAGCGCGGCGTGCGCATTCATGAAGGCACGGCCATGAGTGGCCTGGAGCACGGCGCCCCGGTGCAGGTGCGCACGGCCCATGGCACGGTGCGCGCCGACCGCGTGGTGTTGGGCCTCAACGCCTGGATGGCGCGGGCTTTCCCGCAGTTCGAGCGCAGCGTGGCGATCGTATCCAGTGACATGGTAATCACCGAGCCGTGCCCCGAGCTGCTGCGCGAGATCGGCCTGGACAGCGGCATCAGCGTGCTCGACTCGCGCATTTTCGTGCACTACTACCACAACACCTCCGATGGCCGGCTGATGCTTGGCAAAGGCGGCAATACCTTTGCCTATGGCGGGCGCATGCTGCCGGTGTTCGACCAGCCGTCGCCATACCGGCCGCTGCTGCGCGAAAGCCTGGGCGGGTTTTTCCCGGCCTTGGCCGAAGTGCCGCTGGCGGCCAGCTGGAACGGGCCGTCGGACCGCTCGGTGACCGGCTTGCCGTTTTTTGGCCTGCTGGACGGGCAGGGCAACGTTTTCTATGGCTTTGGCTATTCGGGCAGTGGTGTGGGGCCTTGCCATATGGGCGGGCAGATTCTGTCGTCGCTGGCGCTGGGGCTCGACAACCCATGGACCCGTTCGCCGCTGGTCAAGGGGCCGCTGGGGCTGTTCCCGCCCGAGCCTGTGCGCTACCTGGGTTCGCTGATGGTGCGCAATGCCATCCGCCGCAAGGAGCGCGCCGAAGACCTCGGCATGCGGCCGCGACGGCTGGATGTGTGTCTGGCACGGTTTGCCGCGGCAGCGGGCAAGGCCGATAAAAGCTGATGAGATTTCTTGTCGATCCCATGCATGAGGGCGTATAAAATGCACCCACTTTTGGCCGGTCGCTTCCTGAACCGGCCGCTGAAACAAGAGAGTCGACATGGGCGCACAGTGGAAAGCCAAACATAGAGAAACAGCGGCCAATGCCAAAGGCAAGGTCATGGGCAAGCTGTCCAAGGAAATCCAGATCGCGGCCAAGTCGGGCGCCGATCCTGATATGAACCCGCGCCTGCGCCTGGCCATCGTGCAAGCCAAAAAGGCCTCGATGACCCGCGAGACGCTGGAGCGTGCGATTCGCAAGGGCGCGGGCCTGGACGGTGATGCCGTGCAGTACCACGCCGTCAGCTACGAAGGCTTTGCACCGCACCAGGTGCCACTGATCGTCGAGTGCCTGACCGACAACGTCAACCGTACCGTCGCGCAAATCCGCGTACTGTTCCGCAAAGGCCAGCTGGGTGCCAGCGGTTCGGTGGCCTGGGACTTCAACCACGTCGGCCTGATCGAAGCTACTCCGGAAGGCGATGCCGACCCGGAAATGGCAGCCATCGAAGCCGGCGCCCAGGATTTCGAGGAAGGTGAAGAAGAGGGTTCGACCCTGTTCATTACCGACACCACCGACCTGGACGCGGTACAGAAGGCCCTGCCGGAGCATGGCTTTACCGTGACCTCGGCGAAGATTGGCTACACCCCGAAAAACCCGGTGAGTGCGGCCAGCCTGAGCGCTGAAGCATTGGCTGAGGTGGAAGCGTTCCTCGAGGCGATCGACGAGAATGATGATGTGCAGAACGTGTACGTCGGTTTGACTGACTAATTTGTGTATCCGGGGCCGCTTTGCGGCCCTTCGCGGCGGTTCGGCGCACCGACTTGCCCGCGAATAGGCCCTTGAATGCCACCGCAGGCAGCCTGCATGAACCCCACCTTCGCCTCCCTCAGCCTCGCCCACCTGCGCACCCTCGACCACCTGCTACAGCTGAAAAACCTCAGCCACGCCGCCGAGCGCCTGGGCGTCAGCCAGTCGGCCCTGAGCCGCCAGCTGGCCCTCCTGCGCGAAGCCTTCGACGATCCGCTGCTGGTACGCCAAGGCCGCGGCTACGTATTGAGCGAACACGCCGAAGCCCTTGTCGAACCCCTTCGCCAGGTGCTCGAAGAACTACAGGCTCTGCGTCAGCCCGCGGTGTTCGACCCGGTACGCTGCGAGCGGCGTTTCTGCTTGGCTGCTTCGGACTACGTGGCCGAGCACATGTTGCCGCTACTGGTGGCCGCGCTGGAGCGCGAAGCACCGGGCGTATCGCTGGAGTACCGTACCTGGCAGGCCGGCCAGTACGCCTTGCTGGCCAGCGGCGAGATTGACCTGGCCACCACCCTGTTCGACGAGTCGCCGCCCAATCTGCACGGGCGTCTGCTGGGCGAGGACCGCGCCGTGTGCCTGATGCGTCACGACCACCCGCTAGCTGCCCATGCCGCACTCAGCCAGGCCGATTACCTGGCGCACAAGCATGTGCGTATTTCCGGCGGCGGCGACAAGGACAGCTTCATCGACCGCCACCTGCGCGCCCAAGGCTTGCAGCGGCGGGTCAGCCTGGAAGTGCCGTTTTTCTCCGCCACTGTGCAGGTGATCGCCAACAGCCAGGCCGTGGCAACCGTGCCCGAGCACATTGCCCGGCAACTGTGCCGCTTGCATGATCTGGCCTGGCGGCCGCTGGGTTTTATCGACCACAGCCAGCGCTACTGGGTGGTGTGGCACCAGCGCCTGCAGGCCTCGGCCGAGCACCGCTGGTTGCGCAACCGGGTGTTCGAGCTGTGGCGACAGTCGCAGTTTGGCGTGCAGGGTGGGCATGCGGGTTTGCCATAGCTGGTATGCGCAAGGCGGGGTTATTCGCTTCGGCACAGGTGCCTAGACTGGGGGCAGTGGAAAAACCACAGGAGCCCCCACGTGACCCCCGAACAATTTCGTCAGTACGGCCATCAATTGATCGACCTGATCGCCGACTACCGCCAAACCGTCGGCGAGCGCCCGGTCATGGCCCAGGTTGAACCCGGCTACCTCAAGGCTGCCTTACCCGCAACTGCGCCTCGGCAAGGCGAACCCTTCGAGGCCATCCTCGATGACGTCAACCAGCTGGTCATGCCCGGCCTGTCCCATTGGCAGCACCCGGACTTCTACGGCTACTTCCCCTCCAATGGCACCCTGTCTTCCGTATTGGGCGATTTCCTCAGCACCGGTCTGGGCGTGCTGGGTCTGTCTTGGCAATCCAGCCCGGCACTGAGCGAGCTGGAAGAAACCACCCTCGACTGGCTGCGTCAGCTGCTGGGCCTGTCTGGCCAGTGGAGCGGGGTGATCCAGGACACCGCGTCGACCAGCACCCTGGTGGCGCTGATCAGTGCCCGTGAACGCGCGACCGACTACGCCTTGGTACGCGGCGGCCTGCAGGCCGAAGCCAGACCTTTGATCGTGTATGTCAGTGCCCATGCCCACAGCTCGGTAGACAAGGCCGCGCTGCTGGCAGGTTTTGGCCGCGACAATATCCGCCTCATCCCCACAGACGAACATTACGCCTTGCGCCCAGAGGCCTTGCGGGCGGCGATCGAGCAGGACCTGGCTGCAGGCAACCAACCTTGCGCGGTCGTGGCCACCACTGGCACCACGGCCACCACCGCCCTTGACCCGCTGCGCCCGATCGGTGAAGTCGCCCAGGCCCATGGTTTGTGGCTGCATGTGGACTCGGCCATGGCCGGTTCCGCGATGATCCTGCCTGAGTGCCGCTGGATGTGGGATGGCATCGAGCTGGCCGATTCGGTGGTGGTCAATGCGCACAAGTGGCTGGGTGTGGCCTTCGATTGCTCGATCTATTACGTGCGCGATCCGCAGCACCTGATTCGGGTGATGAGCACCAACCCCAGCTATCTGCAATCGGCGGTGGATGGCGAGGTGAAGAACCTGCGTGACTGGGGCATCCCGCTGGGCCGACGGTTCCGCGCGTTGAAGCTGTGGTTCATGCTGCGCAGCGAGGGCGTTGACGCATTGCAGGCGCGGTTGCGGCGCGATCTGGACAATGCCCGATGGTTGGCGGGGCAGGTTGGGGAGGCGGCTGAGTGGGAGGTGTTGGCGCCGGTGCAGTTGCAGACCCTGTGCATTCGCCATCGGCCGGCAGGGCTGGAAGGGGAGGCGCTGGATGCGCATACCAAGGGGTGGGCCGACCGACTGAATGCTTCTGGCGATGCCTATGTGACGCCAGCGACACTGGATGGGCGGTGGATGGTGCGGGTTTCGATTGGTGCGCTGCCGACTGAGCGAGGGGATGTCGAGCGACTGTGGGCGCGCTTGCAGGAAGTGGTTGAAGGTTGAAACTGCCGGGGCCGCAACGCGGCCCCGACAATCTGTCAGTGGCTCACTGCCTGAAAGCTACCTTTACGGCTAGCCTCGTAAGCATCCTTTTCCATCGGCTTGGCGTCCGGGTTACCCAGGTCTTCCATCGCCAGGCGATGGGTTTCCGGGGCAATGTAGGCCGCCAGGGCGCACACGCAGGTAATGAAGAACGCCAGGCTACCCACCACCAGCGGGATGTTGTCCGAGCCAGGCGGTGCGACCAGGGCGAACAGCGCTGGCAGCATGGCGGTCAGCATGGTGCCGATGTTCTGTGCGATGGCCATGGCCGATACGCGGTAGCGGGTGTGGAACAGCTCTGGGTAGAAGCTTGGGAACACCGCGTTGTAACCCTGGTAGACCATGCCCCACATGATGATCGATGCGGCAAACGCCATGGGCACGTTCTGGATGCTGATTGCGTACAGGTAGACGAACGCCAGCAGGCCAGAGCCCAGGCAACCGGCGATCATGGTCGGGCGACGGCCGATCTTGTCCGACAGGTTACCCACGAACGGAATCACCAGCACCGCGACGATGTTGCCGACCACCGGGATCCACAGGTACACGCTCTTGTCGAAGCCGATGCCATAGGCTGGCTGCACCGCGTAGGCCGCACCGAAGATGGTGGCCACCACCGGGATCACGTTCATCAGGGCCATGAACATCACCAGCACCATGTGCTTCCAGCTGTGGCGGAAGGCCTCGCTGATGGGCGACTTGGCAACCTTGTCCTGCTTCTCTTCCTTCACGAACGCCGGGGTTTCGTGCACTTCCTTACGGATGATGAAACCGGCAATCAGCACGATGGCGCTCATCAGGAACGGAATGCGCCAGCCCCATTCGGTGAAGGCTTCGCTAGGCATGAAGTAGGCCAGTGGCAGGAACACCGCCGCGGCCAGCACCTGGCCAGCCTGCACGCCTTGCAGGGTAAAGCTGGCGTAATAGCCTCTTCGGCCGAATGGCGCGTGCTCCATGATCATGGAACTGGCACCGGAAATTTCCCCGGCCACGGCAAAGCCCTGGATCAGGCGCAGCACCACCAGCAAGGCCGGGGCGAGGTAACCGATGTCGTGGTAGGTGGGCAGCAGGCCGACGGCCATGGTCGACAAGCCCATCAGGAACATGCACAGCAGCAGGACGTTCTTGCGCCCGCGAGTGTCACCCCAGTGGCCCAGTACGAAGGCACCGACCGGGCGCGCCAGGTAGCCCACGCCGTACGTGGCCAACGAGGCAATGATGGCCATTTTTGGGTCGGTATTGGGGAAGAAGATCTGCGGGAAAATCAGCGCAGCGGCCTGGGCGTAGATGAAGAAGTCGTAGTACTCGAGTGCCGAGCCTATCCATCCACTGGCGGTCGCTTTTTTGGCTTGCGAGCTGGAGTGAGCCATCGTTGTCTCCGTTGTTATTGTTGTTTGCGCAGGTTCCGCCATCGGTTCACCAAGGCAGGAGGCAGTGGTCGGTGTGCCTGCGTCTGGGTCTCATGTTGACCGCAGGGCCAGCGGTCTAGCAATTCGCTAAATTGGGTTTTGTGCGATAATCGAACGCAAAACTAACCGTTCCGTACAAAGAGATTGAAGCGGCGACTTTACCTGCGAATAATCGATCGTGCCATAAACTGTGACAGTGGTTTTTACCTGACTGGCACCGTCATTTTCTAACAACAAGGAACTCCCGCCATGCAGCGTTCGATCGCTACCGTGTCCTTGAGCGGCACCCTGCCGGAAAAGCTCGAAGCCATCGCCGCCGCCGGTTTTGACGGCGTCGAGATCTTCGAAAACGACCTGCTCTATTACGCCGGCAGCCCTCGCCAGGTGCGCCAGATGTGCGCTGATCTTGGCATTGCCATTACCCTGTTCCAGCCGTTTCGCGACTTTGAAGGCTGCCGCCGCGACCGGCTGCAGAAAAACCTCGACCGCGCCGAACGCAAGTTCGACCTGATGCAGGAGCTGGGCACCGACCTGGTGCTGGTGTGCAGTAACGTCCAGGCCGATGCTCTGGGCGAAGAACAGTTGCTGGTCGATGACCTGCGCCTGCTGGCCGAGCACGCCGGCAAGCGCGGCCTGCGCATTGGTTACGAAGCGCTGGCCTGGGGCCGCCACGTCAACACCTACCAGCAAGTGTGGAACCTGGTGCGCCAGGCCGACCACCCGGCCCTCGGGGTGATCCTCGACAGTTTCCATACCTTGTCCCTGAAGGGTGACCCCAGCGCGATCCGCGACATCCCCGGTGACAAGATTTTCTTCGTGCAGATGGCCGACGCGCCGATTCTGGCCATGGATGTGCTGGAGTGGAGCCGCCACTTCCGGTGCTTCCCGGGGCAGGGTGAAATGGACATGGCCGGCTTTCTGGCGCCGATCCTCGCCACCGGTTACCGTGGCCCGCTATCGCTGGAAATCTTCAATGACGGGTTCCGCGCTGCGCCGCCACGGCAAAATGCCGCTGATGGCCTGCGCTCGCTGTTGTACCTCGAAGAGCAGACCCGCCTGCGCCTGGAACAGGAAAACACGCCGATCGAACCTGGCGTGCTGTTCACCCCGCCAGCGGCGAGCACCTATGACGGTGTGGAGTTCCTCGAATTCGCGGTTGACGAAGCTGTTGGCGCGCGTCTGGCCAGCTGGCTGAAGCGCCTGGGTTTTGCCGAAGCTGGCAAACACCGCAGCAAAGAAGTGCAGTTGCTGCGCCAGGGCGATATCAACATTGTGTTGAACGCCGAACCGTATTCCTTCGGCCACAACTTCTTCGAGGCCCACGGCCCGTCGCTGTGCGCCACCGCGCTGCGGGTCAAGGACCAGCAAGCAGCCCTGAAGCGCGCGACTGCCTACCGTGGCCAGCCGTTCCGGGGCTTGGTCGGCCCTAACGAATGTGAAGTACCGGCGGTGCGTGCCCCGGATGGTAGCTTGCTGTACCTAGTGGAGCAGGGCACCGCTGGGCAGACGCTGTACGATACCGATTTCAGCCTGGACAAGAGCGCCACCGCCACCGGTGGCCTGCGCCGCATCGATCACATGGCCCTGGCCTTGCCGGCCGAGTCGCTGGACAGCTGGGTGCTGTTCTACAAGACCCTGTTCGATTTCGCCGCGGATGACGAAGTGGTGCTGCCAGACCCGTACGGCCTGGTCAAGAGCCGCGCGCTGCGTAGCCAGTGTGGCACCTTGCGCCTGCCGCTGAACATTTCGGAAAACCGCAACACCGCCATCGCTCATGCGCTGTCCAGCTACCGCGGTTCGGGCGTGCATCACATCGCCTTCGATTGCGACGATATCTTCCGCGAAGTGGCGCGCGCCAAGCTGGCTGGTGTGCCGTTGCTGGAAATCCCGCTGAACTACTACGACGACCTGGCAGCACGCTTCGATTTCGACGACGAGTTCCTCAGCGAGTTGGCGTATTACAACGTGCTGTACGACCGCGATGCCCAGGGCGGCGAGCTGTTCCACGTGTACACCGAACCGTTCGAGGAGCGATTCTTCTTCGAGATCATCCAGCGCAAGGGTGGCTATGCCGGTTACGGCGCGGCCAACGTCGCGGTGCGTCTGGCCGCCATGGCCAAAGCCCGCAGCGGGGTGGCGCGCAAGCCTGTGCTCTGAAGCTTGAGCTGTGTGGGGGCTTGAGCGCCTCAAGGGCGCTCAGCCACCATCAACAACGACTGCGGCATCGCACTCTGCGGGTGCTGCGGCTCCTGCAGGCTGACCAGCCGCAACCCCGTCATGTCCAGTGCATTCAGCCAGCTGGCCAGGGTACGAAAATACCAGGGCATTGGCTGCCAGTCCCCGGTGAACCCGGCAAATGACTCCTCCCGCCAGCCATCCTGATAATCCCCACCCGCCATGCTCCAAGGGTGCAGCGTCTGGATCACCAGCGCACCGCCAGGCACCAGTAGGTCGTGCATCGCCGCCAGTAGCGGAATGATGTCCTGGTGCAACAACGCAAAATTGGCGCAGATCAGGTCATAACCTTTGCCTACGTAAACGTGGCCCTCGGCCAACTGCGCATAGCTGGCCAGGTGCACCTCGGCCGAGCCCGCAGCCTGCGCGGCATCCACCAATGTCCTGTCACCGTCGACGCCTACGGCTTCGATCCCGCGATCACCCAGGGCGCGCAGCAGCCAGCCCTCACCGCAGCCCAGGTCCAGCACCCGTTCGGGCTGGCGGCCAAGAATGGCCAGCAGGATCGCCTGGTCGGTGACCTGGCGGCGGCTTTCGATGGCGCCGCTGCGCACGGCGCCGATCCAGGCTTGCGCGTTGTGCTGCCAACTGTCGAGCAACGCGTTTTCAGGGTTGAGCATGATGATGATCCTTTCTTGATCAGCCGGCTGCGGTCCTCTGTCGCTTGACCTGGTACCTGTTTTCATCCGCGTGCCTCAGCAACAGGCATGGCGATTGCGGGAGTCGTAATGTGGCTGCCCGTTCATCACCCTTGCAAGCGACGAGCGGGTGATGGCCAGGTCGTCCGGGTGCATGCAGTCGGTGAATAGCCTGACGTCAATAAACCGGCCACCGCTACCGTGTGTGCTCCGATCAATTGCTTACCATCAGTTCCGGCCCCAGGTAATTGTTGATCTGTTCGATGTCGTCATCACCCAGGCTACCCACCGACGAGGCCAGCCGCAGCCGCGACATCAGGTAGTTCAGCTTCGCCTCGAACAGGTCGTGACGGGCGTCGTACAGCAACTCTTCGGCATTGAGTACATCCGAGTTGGTGCTGGTACCGCCTTCCTTGAAGCCCTTGCGGGTGGAGGACAGCGAACGCTCGTTGGAAGCCACGGCCTTTTCCAGCGCCTGAATGCGCAAGGCACCACTCTGCACACCGCGGTACTCGCGGGTGGTGTCGGAAATCACCTCCTGGCGCGTGGCGTCCAGCTCGTCCAGGGCCTTCGAGCTGTTGGCGCTGGCCTGGCGAGTAAGGGCGCTGGTGCTGCCACCGCTGTACAGCGGAATGTTCAGCTCCAGCCCGATCGAGCTGTAGTGGTTACGCTGGTTGATCTCGGAAATCGACTGGCTGCTGCCGGCGGTGTAGCCGGCCACGAAATCCAGTGTTGGCCAGTGCCCGGCGCGGGCACGTTTCACTTCTTCTTCGGCCAGCTCGTAGCTGTGCCGGCGTGCATGAATCAACGGGCTGTCTGCCTGGGCCTTGACCAGCCAGTCCTGCAGGTTGCCTGGCATCAGCGGCGGTGTACTGAAGCCTGGCTGCAAGGTGGTCAGCGACTGTGGGGTTTCACCAATGTACTCCTCCAGCTTGCGCCGGGTATTGACCAGGTTGTCCTGGGCGTCGATCAGGTCGGCCTCGGCCAGGTCGCGGCGAGCGACCGACTCGTCGACATCGGTGATGGTGCCAGCGCCCAGTTCCTTGCGGCGCTTCGCCGAAGCCAGTTGCTCTTCGAAAGCGTTCAGCTTGGCTTTGGCCAGGGTGATGGTTTCGCTGGCCAGCAGCACGTCGAAGTAGGCGTCGGCCAGACGTACCGCGGCGTCCTGGCTCTTGGCATCGAACACCGCCACGCTGTAGTCGGCCCGTTGCTGGCCCTGGCGGTACTCGGCCATCTTCTGTTTGTTGAACAGCGGTTGGCGCAGGCGCACGTTGGCACCTTTGGAGTCATAGTCCAGGTCGTTGTCCTGGCCATTCTGGCGCTGGCTGCCATTGACCCTGTTGAAATAGGCTGAAGCGTTGATCTGGGGCAGCAAGCCAGCTTCGCCGATAGCGCGGTTTTCGCTGCCGGCCTGTTTCTCATGCACGGCGGCCTGGTAGATCGGGCCCTGGTACTGCAACAGGTCCCAGGCTTGCTTCAGGTCCATGGCACTGGCCTGTTCGGCAACCCCCAGCAGGCACAACATCAGGCACGGGTGTTTCATGTCATTGCTCCTTGAACGCGGCGTCGACGCGTTCGAGCATGGGTTTGAGCAGGTAGCTGAGCAGGTTGCGCTCGCCGGTCTTGATGGTGACGGTGGCGGGCATGCCGGGGCGGATGTGGTTGCTGCCCAGCAGGCCCATGCCGGCGGGCGTCACTTCCACCTGGGCCAGGTAGAACGGCTGCTTGCTTTCTTCGTCGAGCAGGCGGTCGGCGGAAATGGTCTTCACCCGCCCCGGAATGTTCGGCGTCTGTGCGTGGTTGAAGGCCGGGAAGGCGATGTCCACGTCCAGGCCCGGCACCATCTTGTCGATAGCCTGCACCGGGATCATTGCGTCTACCTGCAGGGGCTGGTCGAGTGGCACCACCTCCATGATCTTGGCACCGGGCTGGATGATGCCGCCGACCGTGGCAATGCTCAGGCCCTGGACCATGCCATCGATCGGCGAGCGGATCACCGTGTGGGTCACTTCGTAGTCCAGTGCGCGCAAGCGGTCGGCCAGGGTGGTGTTTTCCTTGGCGGTGTCGGTCAGTTGCGATTCCACTTCTTTCAGGTAGTCGTGCTGGCGCTGCAGGATGCGCAGCTTGATCTCGGTGGCCTGGCTGCGTGCCCGGGCTATGTTGTTGAGGTTTTCTGCCTGGCCGGCGGACAGGTCGGCATTGCTGCGCTCCAGCTCCAGCAGGCGATTGCGCGGTACGTAACCTTCGGCGGCCAGCACCCGGGTGCCTTGCAGTTCCTGGTTGAGGAAGCCGATCTGTGAGGCGCGGGCACCGTACACCTGCTGCAGGCCCTTGAGCTGCACCGCCGAAGCGGTGAGGTTTTCCTCAAGGATGCTCAGTTCCCCCGCCAGGCCGGCGCGGCGGGTGTCGAGCAGGCGCTGTTGCAAGTCCATGGCGGCCAGCAAGCGAGGGTCATTGGCGTAGTGCTGGAGCAGGGCAGGGTCGAAGGTGACCGTGTCGCGGCCGTCGCGTTCGGCTTCCAGGCGGTTTTCCACGGTTTTGCTGACGATGTACTGGGCGCTGAGCGCGCCTTGCTCAGCGACTGCGCGCAGGGCGTCGAGCCGCACCACTTCCTGGCCTTTTTTTACCAGATCGCCTTCGCGCACCAGGATCGCCTCGACCGTGCCGCCGGTCAGGTGCTGTACCGCCTTGCGGTTGCTGGTGACCTTGACCGTGCCGGTGGCTACCACGCCTGCGTCCAGTGGCGCCAGGCAAGACCACAGCAAGAAACCGCCAAAACCGGCAATCACCATCCATACGCCCCAGCGTACTGGCCGGGCCGCATCCAGGTCGATCAGGTTCTTGGCTTCGGCGGGGATCAACTCAGCGTGTTGAGTCATCTGCATGATCGGCTACTCCCTTACTTTGACCGAAGCCAGCGGTGCCGCACCGGCCGCTGGAATCACGGCAGCCTTGCGCAGCGCCGCGAATACTTCGTCGCGGCTGCCGAGCATGTGCACAGCGCCGTCGCGCAACATGAGTATCTTGTCGACTGCACACAGCACATTGGGCCGATGGGAAATCAGGATCACCGTGGCGCCGCGCGCCTTCAACTCGGCCAGCGCATCCACCAGGGCCTTCTCGCCGACGTCATCGAGGTTGGCGTTGGGTTCGTCCAGCACGACCAGGTTGGGCTCGCCATACAGGGCGCGGGCCAGGGCGATACGCTGCTTCTGGCCGCCGGACAGTGGGGTGCCGTCGGCGGCCAGGCGCGTGTCGTAGCCCTGCGGGAAGTGCAGGATCATGTCGTGTACGCCGCTGCTGCGGGCAGCACGGATCACCGCATCGCTGTCCACCTCGGCAAAGCGCGCGATGTTTTCGGCGATGGTGCCCTCGAACAGCTCCACGTCTTGCGGCAGGTAGCCCAGCCAAGGGCCGAGTTCGGCCTTGTTCCAGGTGAAGATGTCGGCACCATCCAGGCGCACCTTGCCGGCCTGTGCCGGCCACACACCCACCAGCAGGCGGGCGAGGGTAGACTTGCCCGAAGCCGAAGGGCCGATGATGCCTAAGCTTTCACCCGGCACCAGGCTGAAGCTGACCCCGCGCACGATGCTGGTGGTGGTGCCGGGGGCACCGGCGATCACGTTTTCCACGGCCAGCATGCCCATCGGCCGCTGCAGCGACATGCTCGGTGGCCGCTGCGGATAGTCTTGCAGCAGGTCGTTGAGCCGGCCCCAGGCCAAGCGGCAACCGAGCAACTGCTTCCAGGAGGCAATCACCTGTTCCACCGGGCCGAGGGCGCGGCCGGTCAGGATCGAACACGCGATCATCATGCCGGGGGTGATCTTGCCCTCTATTGCCAGCAACGCACCGGTACCGAGGATCAACGACTGCAAGGTGATGCGCACGAAACGCCCGGTGCTGCTGATCAGGGCCGCGCGGTCGGAGGCCAGGGTCTGCATCTGCAGGATGCGCAAGTGCCCTTGGTACCAGCGCTTGCCGATTGACGGCAGCATGCCCATGGCCTCGATCACTTCGGCGTTGCGCAGGTTGTTGTTGGCGTAGCTGGCCGACGTCATGGCGGCCTGATTGGCTTCGGCCAGTGGCTTTTGCGTAGCCTTCTCGGTGAGGTAGGCCAGGCCCACCAGGATCAGCGAGCCAATCATCGTGACCAGCCCGAGCCAAGGGTGGATCAGGTAGCAGACCATCAGGTAGATCGGCGTCCATGGTGCATCGAAAAAGGCGAACAAACCGTTGCCGGTCAGAAACTGCCGCACTTGCGCCAGGTCCTGCAGGGCCTGGGCCGGGTTGCCGCCGGCGCGGCTCAGGTTGCGCTCGAACGCGGCGCTGAAGATGCGCCGGTTGAGGTCCATGTCCAGGCAGTTGCCCACCCGGATCAGCACGCGGGTACGGGTCATCTCCAAGGCCGACATCAACAGGAACAACCCGACCACCAGCAGCGTGAGCATGCCCAGCGTGGTGACGTTGCGGCTGACCAGCGCGCGGTCGTACACCTGCAGCATATAAATAGCTGGCGTCAACATCATGACGTTTATCACGCCGCTGAAGGCGGCCAGGGCATAGAAGCTGCGGCGCAAGCGAAAGAGCACGTCGGCCAGCTCGGAGCGGGTGCGTGGTGGCTTAGGCATCGGGGGCCTCCCTTCGTTACAAGTCGGGAAGCCCTTGCGGCGCCCCGTACAACGGTAGTTGTGGCTTCTTGGTCGGCTCGCAGGCGGGTCGCTCTTATGGCGAATAGTCCAAAACGCTGCGTTGCTCCCACATGCACGAGCGTAGGTTGCAACGAAACATTCGGTAATATCATTTTGCTCTATAAAGACTTTGAACTTTTCATAAGTGCCAGAAAAACAGCTATTTGCATCGCATTATCATCATCGAACGATTTTTTTGACGAAATATTGACAAGCTTTTGCCGTACGACTTTAGTCTGAAGTATTCGGGCCCTGTGCGAGCTGGGATCGATGCACGTGCGTTACACCTGTATCGCACGATTAACAGGTCCCCCCGGAGCGGTGGGGCCGGCTTTCGAGTAATGAGGCTGAGGCGCCAACACAACAGCGTTGAGCCGCCGAGCCCTTAAAAAAGAACCAGATACTGCGCACGTCAACACTGACTGGGCGCGGGATGGACCCTGTTGCCCTGTGATTTCTCTTGAATGATCGAGGGCAATTGAAATGGCCAATTTCAGCAAGTCAGACCTGGAATTCATCCTCAAACAGATCTTCATCGCCGAAGCCCACGCAGATGGCGCCAGCCTGATCGACCTGCTGCCCAACAGTCAGGTGCCGTTCGGCCTGCGCACCGTGGATGGCAGCTTCAACAACCTGGTCGCCGGGCAAAGCGAGTTCGGCGCCTCTGACAACGCGTTCCTGCGCCTGCTCGATGCCTCCTACCGCGCCAACTATGTGGGCACCGGCAATGTCGTCGATTCACAACCGCGCACCATCAGTAACCTGATCGTCGACCAGACGGCGAACAACCCGGCTGCGGTCGAGGCCAATGGCGGTGCCGCCCCGGTGATGAGCCCGGGGATCGACGGGGTGTTCGGCACCGCTGATGACAAGCCCGTGTTCTTCATCCCCAACGTCTCGCCCGACGTGGGCCTGACGGCTGGCTTCAACGCCTGGATGACCTTCTTCGGCCAGTTCTTTGACCACGGTCTTGACCTGGTGAGCAAGAGCAGCACCGATATCGTGTTCATTCCGCTGCGCCCCGACGACCCGCTGTTCGTGGCCGGCAGCCCGACCAACTTCATGGTGCTGTCACGCGCCGTACGCACCGCCGGCGCTGACGGCGTGGTGGGCACGGCCGACGATAGCCAGCCCAACACCACCTCGCCGTTCGTCGACCAGAGCCAGACCTACAGCTCGCACCCCTCGCATCAGGTGTTTCTGCGCGAATATGCGCTGAATGCCGCTGGCGACCCGGTGGCCACCGGGCGGTTGATCACCAACCGCGACCTGGGCGCGGACGGCAAGTTCGGCACGGCTGACGATGGCAACAGCGAGAATGGCGGCATGGCCACCTGGGCGGTGGTCAAGGCTCAGGCCCGTGACATGCTGGGTATCAACCTGACCGACGCCGACGTGCACAGCGTGCCGCTGCTGGCCACCGATGCCTATGGCAACTTCCTGCGTGGGCCCAACGGCATGCCGCAAGTGGTGATGCGGGTGAACAATGGCGCCGATGGTATTGCCGGAACGGCCGACGACGTCACCCAACTGGTCGAAGGCGACCGCAACGCGCCGATCAGCCTGGCCAACGCCGTGAGCACCGGGCATGGCTTCCTTGACGACATTGCCCACAACGCCGCGCCCGTGGTGGTGGGCGGTGTGTTGCAGGCCGATGCCGACACCGCAGTAGGCAACGCCCAGCCAGTTGGCCCAGGCGGCAACAACCTGACCTACGACAACGAACTGCTCGACGCCCACTACATCGCCGGTGACGGCCGGGTGAACGAAAACATCGGCCTTACTGCCGTGCACCATGTGTTCCACTCCGAGCACAACCGCCTGGTGCAGCAGACCAAGGACACCTTGCTGGCCGCCGGTGACCTGGCGTTCCTCAACGAGTGGCTGATCGACGATGTCACTGCCATCCCCACCACGCCAGCCGGCATCGCCGCACTGGTATGGGACGGCGAGCGGTTGTTCCAGGCCGCCAAGTTCGGCACCGAAATGCAGTACCAGCACCTGGTGTTCGAAGAGTTCGCGCGCACCATTCAGCCGCAGATCGACGAGTTCCTCGCCCCCAACGGCTACGACACGTCGATCAACCCGGCCATCCTCGCCGAGTTCGCCCATGTGGTGTACCGCTTCGGCCACTCGATGCTGACCGAAACCGTCGACCGCTTCGACCCCGACTTCAACCCGGTGTCGGGCGACCCCGCCAACCCGGATCAGCAACTGGGCCTGATTGCCGCCTTCCTCAACCCGCTGGCCTTCGCCGGCAGCGGTGCCACCGCCGATGAAGCAGCCGGTGCGATCATTCGCGGCGTGACCCGCCAGCTGGGCAACGAAATCGACGAGTTCGTCACCGAGGCGCTGCGCAACAACCTGCTTGGCCTGCCGCTGGACCTGCCCGCGCTGAACATCGCCCGTGGCCGTGACACCGGTATCCCCAGCCTGAACGAGGCGCGCCGCGAGTTCTATGCCGCAACCGGTGACAGCCAGCTCAAGGCCTACATCAGCTGGGTCGATTTTGCCGACCACCTCAAGCATCCGGCGTCGCTGATCAACTTCATCGCCGCCTACGGCACCCACGCCACCATCACCGGGGCCACCACCGAATCGGCCAAGCGCGCCGCCGCAGTGGCGCTGGTGCTTGGCGGCGACGGCGCGCCTGCCGATCGCCTGGACTTCCTCAACAGCACCGGCGCCTATGCCAACGTGACGCTGGCCGGCAAAGACGGTATCGCCGGCACGGCCGACGACATTGCCGGCGTGACGGTGACAGGTGTCGATGCCATCGACTTCTGGGTCGGCGGCCTGGCCGAGAAAAAAATGCCCTTCGGCGGCATGCTGGGTTCCAGCTTCAACTTTGTCTTCGAAACCCAGCTGGAAGCGTTGCAGAACGGCGACCGCTTCTACTACCTGTCGCGCACGGCGGGCATGAACTTCGGCACGGAACTGGAGAACAACTCCTTTGCCAAGCTGATCATGGCCAACTCCGACGTCACCCACCTGTCCAACACCGTGTTCCTCACGCCCACCTTCACCCTGGAAGTGAACCAGGCCAACCAGTTCACCGGGCTGGGGGCCGACGGCAAGGCCGACCCAACGGGCGGCATCGAAATCAACGGCGTGGAAATCGTACCGCTGGTGATTCGCGACAACCCTGACACGGTTGGGCCCGACAGCAACTTCCTGCACTACACCGGTGAAGACCATGTGGTGCTCGGCGGCACTGCCGGCAACGACATCATCATTTCCGGCGAAGGTGACGATACCGTTTACGGCGATGCCGGCGACGACGTGCTTGAAGGTGGTGCTGGCAACGATGCCGTGCTGGGCGGTGCAGGTGACGACATCATCACCGACTCGTTCGGCGACAACCGCCTGGAGGGCAACGCCGGTAACGACGTGATCGTCGCTGGCAGCATGCTGGTGGCCGGCAACCTGATTCTGGGCGGCGACGGTCAGGACTTCATCATCACCACCGAGGATATTTCCACCACCTTCGGCGGCCAGGGTGATGACTTCATCCTCGGTGCCAAGACCAACCTGCCGCCCACCGGCAACGAGGGGGATGACTGGATCGAGAAGGGCACCCAGGACGGTTCGCCAGGTGACAACTTTGCGCCGCTGCTGGGTGATGAGGTGGTCGGCAACGACATCTTCGTCGGGGGCGGTGGTTTTGATGAAATGATCGGTGAAGGCGGCGACGACATCTTTGTCGGCAGCGATGCCCAGGACAAGATGGACGGCATGTCCGGCTTCGACTGGATCACCAACAAGAACGACAAGGTCGGCGTTACCGTTGACCTGAGCCTGGCCGCGCTGGCCCAGCCCCATGGCAATGCACCAAACCAGAACGCCGGGGTATTCAACCCGGTCGGCGCCTCGCCGGCCAGCATCCTCGACCGCTTCGCCGAGGTGGAAGGGGTGTCCGGCTCGAACTACGCCGATGTGCTCAAGGGCGATGACGTCGATGCCGTGACCATCCTCAACCATGGCGGTGCCACCGGCAGCGCACTGACCAACGTGGCATTGATCCGCGGCCTGCAGCAGTTCCTGGCCGATGCCGGGTTGCCGACCACCGGCTTTGCCACCGGCAACATCATGCTCGGCGGCAATGGTAGCGACCTGATCGAAGGCCGTGGCGGCGATGACCTGATCGATGGCGATAAATGGCTGAACGTGCGCATTGCGGTGTATGCCCCAGGCGACGTCAACCACACCGGGCCAGAGATCGCCAGCTTCGACAGCATGGTCGACATGATCCCGTTCATGCTCGACCGCACTTACAACCCAGGTCAGCTCAAAGCCGTGCGGGAAATCCTGCCGGGTACCTCGACCGGCGGCGCGGCCTTTGACACTGCCATATACGCGGGGGTGCAGAGCGAATATGTGGTGACCCAGAACACCAAAGGCACGGCTGACGTTGCCGATGACGTGTGGACGGTGACCGATACCGTGGCCGGCCGCGATGGCGTGGATACCCTCCTGCACATCGAACGCCTGCAGTTCGCCGACAGCCAGCGCGTGCTGGTGGAAGGGGTGAACGCGCAACCCACCGGCAGCCCGACCGTGCTCGATGGCAACGGCGGTGCGATCACTGTGGGTGACATGCTGACAGTGAGCGTGGCGGGCGTGCTCGACGCCGACAACGTCAGCGCGGGCAACCCGACCGGCACACTTGCCGACCGTTCGGTGTCGTACTACTGGCAGTTCGAGGCCGACCCGGGCAGTGGTGTGTTCCAGGACATCATCCTGCTGCCGGCCGGCGACCTGGCGTTCCAGAGCGCCGACGGTACGTCGTTCAAGGTATCGCCAGACCTGGCCGGGCTAAGCCTGCGGGTCAAGGCGATCTACCAGGACGCCCATGGCACTACCGAAGTGCTCTTCTCGCAGCCCACGGCCGTGGTACAGCCGGGCGCACCGGTGGTGCCGACGCCGGCCACCCCGGTCGTGGATGCCACCGCTGGGGGGCAAGGGCTGCACATGGTGCGCTCCGACCTCAACTTCATCCTGGCCCAGATCAAGATCGCCGAAGCCGATGCCGCCGGGCAGGACATCCTTTCGTTGATCCCCAACATCCGCGCGCCCTTGGGGCTACGTGCGGTAGATGGCTCGAACAACAACCTGATGAACCTCAACGGCACCAACAACACCCAGTTCGGTGCCGCCGACAACGTCTTCCCACGCGTGACCGACCCGGTATTCAACCCGGCAGAGGGTGCCCCGGCTGGCTTCTTCGGGCCTGGCTCGCCAGCCATTCCGGGGACGTCGTACCAGCAAACCAGCGGCCCGGTGTTCGACTCGCAGCCGCGTACTATCAGTAACCTGGTGGTCGACCAGACCTCCAACAACCCGGCGGCTTATGCCACCGCGTATGACCCGGGCGCGGACGGCGTGCTCAACTTCGGCACGCCAGGCAACGACGACGTGCTCAAGGACGGCGTGCGCATCGTTGCCAGCCCCGGCATGGATGGCCAGTTCGGCACCACCGACGACCACGATGTGTACCTGTTCGAAAACACTGCAGCCGATGCCGGGTTGTCCGCGCCGTTCAACGCGTGGATGACCTTCTTCGGACAGTTCTTCGACCATGGTCTGGACCTGGTCACCAAGGGCGGCTCGGGTACCATCTACATCCCGCTGCAGCCGGATGACCCGCTGTACGTGGAGGGTGGTTTCACCAACTTCATGGTGGTAACCCGTGCCACCAACCTGCCAGGGCCGGATGGCATCCTCGGCAACGCCGATGACATTCACGAGCACACCAACACCACCACGCCGTTCGTGGACCAGAACCAGACCTACAGCTCGCACCCCTCGCACCAAGTGTTCCTGCGCGCCTACATCATGACCGATGATGGCCCTGTCGCTACAGGCCGCCTGATCACCAACCGTGACCTGGGCGCCGATGGCAAGTTCGGCACCGGCGACGACACCGAAATCGGTGGCATGGCCACCTGGAAGGTGGTCAAGGCCCAGGCCCGCGACCTGCTCGGCATCAACCTGACCGACGCCGACGTCGACAACGTGCCTTTGCTCGCCACCGACGCCTACGGCAACTTCATCAAGGGGCCGAACGGCTACCCGATGGTGGTGATGAAGGGCCTGGACGGCATTGCCGGCACGGCCGATGACCAGCAGGTCGAAGGCAACCCGCTGGCGCCGCTCGACCTGACCAATGCCGTGCGCACGGGGCACCAGTTCCTCGCCGACATTGCACACAATGCCGTGCCGGTGTTCAGCGGTGGTGTGCTGGCGCCGGATGCCGACGACGTGGCCGGCAACGCTGTGCCCGTCAACCCGCAGACCGGGGCCAACCTGGCCTACGACAACGAACTGCTGGATGCGCACTACATTGCCGGCGACGGCCGGGTCAACGAGAACATCGGCCTGACCGCCGTGCATGCCGTCTTCCACGCCGAGCACAACCGGCTGGTGGCGCAGACCATGGACACCGTGCTCGACTCGGGCGACCTGGCCTTCCTCAATGAGTGGCTGCTCAACCCGGTCACCGCTTTGCCGGTCACCCCGGCCGAGATCGATGCCCTGGTATGGAACGGCGAACGCCTGTTCCAAGCGGCCAAGTTCGGTACCGAGATGCAGTATCAGCACCTGGTGTTCGAAGAGTTCGCCCGTACCGTGCAACCACGGGTCGACCTGTTCTTCGCCCCGACCCAGGTGTATGACGTGGACCTCGATGCGTCGATCGTGGCCGAGTTCGCCCACACCGTGTACCGCTTTGGCCACTCGATGCTGACCGAGACTGTCGACCGCTTTGACGTCGACTTCAACGTCATCCAGGACCCGGCCAGCGCAAACCCCGAACAGCAACTGGGCTTGATCGCGGCGTTCCTCAACCCGCTGGCGTATGCCGCCAGTGGCGTCACCCCCGAGGATGCCACCAGCGCCATCGTGCGCGGGGTTACTCGCCAGGCCGGTAACGAAATCGACGAGTTCGTCACCGAGGCGCTGCGCAACAACCTGCTTGGCCTGCCGCTCGACCTGCCGGCGATCAACATCGCCCGTGGCCGTGATGTCGGCATCCCCTCGCTGAATGCTGTGCGCCGCGACATCTTCGGGCAAACCGGCGACACCCAGCTCAAACCGTACACCAGCTGGGTCGACCTGGTGCAGCACCTGAAGCACCCCGAGTCGCTGATCAACTTCATCGCGGCTTACGGCACCCACAGCAGCATCACCGGTGCCACCACCCTGCTCGAAAAACGCGCTGCGGCCATGGCCCTGGTGTTCGGCGGCGATGGTGCGCCGGCCGATCGCCTGGACTTCCTCAACAGCAGTGGTGCCTGGGCCAATGTGACCCTGCCGGGCAAGGATGGCGTGCTGGGTACGGCCGATGACCTGAAGGCTGTGACCGTGACCGGTGTCGATGCCATCGACCTGTGGATCGGCGGCCTGGCCGAGGCGAAAACCCCGTTCGGCGGCATGCTCGGCAGTACCTTCAACTTCGTGTTCGAAAACCAGATGGAGAAACTGCAGGACGGTGACCGCTTCTACTACCTGGAGCGCACCTCTGGCCTGTCGATGAACGCCGAGCTGGAGAGCAACTCGTTCGCCAAGCTGATCATGGCCAACACCTCGGCCACCCACCTGCCGGGCCTGGTGTTCTCCGACCCGGGCTTCTACCTGGAACTGGACCAGAGCAAGCAATACAACGACGGCTTGGGCAATGCCGACCCGCTGGGCGAGAACGGCGAGCAGGTGGTGTTCCGCGACAGCCCGCTGACGGTTGGCCCGGACACCAACTACATCCGCTATGCCGGTGTCGAGCACATCGTGCTGGGCGGCACCAACGGTGACGACATCCTGGTGTCCAGCGAGGGTGACGACACGGTCTGGGGCGATGGCGGCAACGACCGCATCGAGGGTGGCGACGGCAACGACCAGCTGCGCGGTGGCGCCGGCGACGACATCATCAGCGACATGGGCGGTGACGACAACATCCAGGGCGGCGACGGCAACGATGTGCTGCACGGCGGTAATGGCGTCAACCTGATCATCGGCGGTTTCGGCAACGACTTCATCGTCACCGGTGAGGACGCTTCCGAAGCCATTGGCGGCCAGGGCAACGACTTTATCCTGGGCAGCAAGGCCAACGAACAGGATATGGGTAACGAAGGCGACGACTGGATCGAGAAGGGCACCTCGGACGGTGCGCCTGGCGACAACTTCGACCCACTCGGCAACGACCCGATCATCGGCCACGACGTGTTCATCGGCGGCAACGAGAACGACAAGTTCAACGGTGAAGGCGGCGACGACATCATGGTCGGCAGCCTGGGCTTTGGTGACCGCTACATCGGTGGTTCGGGCTACGACTGGGCAACCTTCAAGGACCTGGCCCAGGGCGTGACCGTCGACTACAGCGACCGCTTCTTCGATGTGCCGCCGGTACCGGGCTCGGGCGCGTCGGCGCTGGTGCGCTTCGACATCATGGAAGGCCTTTCCGGCTCGTCCCATGGCGACTTCCTGCGCGGTGACAACGAAGACGCCGCCAGCCTGCCGACCAATGGCGCCACGGGCAGCGTGCTGACCAACATCAACCTGATCAACGGCCTGTCCAGCCTGCTGGCTGCCGGGGCGACGTTCTACGATGGCGGCAACATCATCCTCGGCGGCAGCGGCAGCGACCTGATCGAAGGCCGTGGTGGCGACGACATCCTCGACGGTGACAAGTGGCTGAACGTGCGCATCAGCGTGCGCGCCAACAGCGACGGCACCGGCCCGGAAATCGCCAGTTTCGACAGCATGGAGCCGATGGTGCCGTTCATGCTCAATGGCACCTACAACCCGGGCCAGCTGGTGATCACCCGGGAGATCCTCAATGGCACCGACAGCTACGACACGGCGGTGTTCTCGGGGGTGGCCACCGACTACAGCGTGGTGGTCGATGGCAACGCGGTGATCGTCACCGACCTGGTGGCCGGGCGTGATGGTGTCGACCGCCTGACCGGTATCGAGCGGCTGCAGTTCTCTGACCGCTCGCAGGCGTCGGGTGTGGGCACTGCCGTGAACGCCGGCCCTACGGGGCACCTGGCGATTCTCGATGCGGCCACCGGTTTGCGTGACGATACCCCCGTCAGTGGTCAGCTGCTGCGTGTAACACCGCTAGCCGTGCGCGATGCGGACAACGTCAGTGCGGCCAACCCTACCGGTGCAGTCAACGGCCCGGTAGCGTACTACTGGCAAGTCGAAACGCTGCCGGGTTCGGGGGTTTACGAAGACATCACCTTCGTTGCCGCAGGCGAGGTCTCGCGGGCCATTGGCACCACTTACCGCGTAACGGACGACGTGGCCGGCCTGAGCATCCGCGTTCGCGCGGTGTATCAGGACGCCAAGGGCACGCTGGAAATCGTCGACTCGTCGGCGAACAGCGCGCCGAGTGCTGGCCCGACCGTGACCGGGTTGCTGGTGCAGAACCAGACACTGACGGCCAACACGGCAACCATCGTCGATGCCGACGGCCTGAGCAACCCGCAGTTCACCTTCCAGTGGCAGTCCAACCGGGGTCTGGGCTGGGTCAACATTGTTGGCGCCATCAGCAGCACCTTTGTCCTGACCCAGGCGCAAGTGGGGCAGAACATGCGGGTGGTGGTCAGCTACGTGGATGACTTTGGTGTGCAGGAAAGCATCGCCTCCGACATCCTCGACCCTGTGGCCAACGTCAATGATGCCCCGACTGGTGCGCTGCTGATCAGCGACACCACGCCAGACATCGGGCAGACGCTGACGGCACTCACCGGCAGTATTGCCGACATTGACGGGCTGGGGGCGTTCAGCTTCCAGTGGCAGCAAGGTACCGGTGGCGTCTTCACCGACATCGTTGGCGCCACTGCGGCCACCTTCACGCCAGGCCTCAACCAGGGAGGCCAGCAATTGCAGGTGATCGTGCGCTACACCGATGCCTTCGGCACCGTGGAGACACTCACCTCGGCGGCGACTGCTGCAGTACCAGGGTTGACGCTGGTCGGCACCAACGGTGCCGATATCCTGATTGGGAGTGCAGGCAATGACGTGATCTCGGGCCTGGACGGCGCCGACCAGCTGTTTGGCGGGCTTGGCAATGACGTTCTTGACGGCGGGCTTGGCGCGGATGCCATGACCGGCGGTGGTGGCAACGACACCTTTGTGGTCGACAACGTCGGCGACACGGTGAGCGAAGCGCTCAATGGCGGCGTCGACCTGGTGCAGACTAACCTGGCCAGTTACATCCTGGGTGCCAACGTCGAAAACCTGACCTATACCGGCGCGGGCAACTTCATCGGTGGTGGTAACGCGCTGGCCAACACCATTACTGGCGGCGGTGGCAACGACCTGCTCAATGGCGGTGCAGGTGCTGACCGCCTGGTGGGTGGTCTCGGCAACGATACCTACCTGGTGGATAACGCTGGGGATCTGGTGATCGAGGCTACGGCGGGCGGTTCGGATACCGTGCGTACCACACTGGACAGTTACAGGATGAGTAGTAACATCGAGAATGTGGTTTACACCGGGGTGGGCAACTTCATCGGTGGTGGTAACACGCTGGACAACATGATGTTCGGCGGGGCTGGCAACGACTTGCTCAATGGCGGTGAAGGTGCCGACCGCCTGGTGGGTGGTCTCGGCAACGATACCTACCTGGTGGATAACGCTGGGGATCTGGTGATTGAGGCCACGGGCGGTGGTACGGATACCGTGCGTACCACACTTAACAGTTACAGGATGGGCAGCAACATCGAAAACCTGGTCTACACCGGGGTGGGCGACTTCATCGCTGGTGGTAACACGCTGGACAACATGATGTTCGGCGGGGCTGGCAATGACTTGCTCAATGGTGGTGAAGGTGCCGACCGCCTGGTGGGTGGCCTCGGCAACGATACCTACCTGGTGGATAACGCTGGGGATCTGGTGGTTGAGGCTACGGGCGGTGGTATGGATACCGTGCGTACCACACTGGACAGTTACAAGATGAGTAGCAACATCGAGAACCTTGTCTATACCGGGGTGGGCAACTTCATCGCAGGTGGTAACACCTTGGACAACATGATGTTCGGCGGCGTTGGCAATGACTTGCTCAATGGTGGTGAGGGTGCCGACCGCCTGGTGGGTGGTCTCGGCAACGATACCTACCTGGTGGATAACGCTGGGGATCTAGTGATTGAGGCCACGGGCGGTGGTACGGATACCGTGCGTACCACACTGGACAGTTACAGGATGAGCAACAACATCGAGAACGTGGTCTACACCGGGGTGGGCAACTTCATCGGTGGTGGTAACACGCTGGACAACATGATGTTCGGCGGCGCTGGTAATGACTTGCTCAATGGCGGTGAGGGTGCCGACCGCCTGGTGGGTGGTCTCGGCAACGATACTTACCTGGTGGATAACGCTGGGGATCTGGTGATCGAGACCTCGGGGGGGGGGGGGATACCGTGCGTACCACATTGGATAGTTACAGGATGGGCAGCAACATCGAGAACCTGGTCTACACCGGAGTGGGCAACTTCAGCGGTACTGGTAACACGCAGGCCAACATCATCAACGGAGGCGCTGGCAACGACCTGATCAACGGAGGTGCGGGCAACGACCAGCTCAACGGTGGCACGGGTAACGACCAACTGCTGGGAGGCATCGGCAACGATACCTTGAACGGCGGTGACGACAACGACAGCCTCGATGGTGGCCTTGGCAACGACATTCTGAACGGTGGCACAGGCAGCGACACGCTGTTCGGTGATGCTGGCAACGATATCCTGTCCGGTGGCAGTGGCAACGACTTCCTCAACGGTGATGTTGGCGACGACACGGTCAACGGCGGTGCCGGCGATGACACGATGATGGCCACTGATGGCAATGATGTCTTCCAGTTCGCCGCCGGTTTCGGCAATGACCTGATCATCAACTTCGACAGCAACGCGACCGGTGGCCAGGACCTGCTGGATATCACGGCCTTCAACATCACTGCGGCGACCTTTGCCGCCAGCGTCACCATCGCCGATGTTGGCGACGATACGCTGGTCAGCATCGGTGCTACCGACTCCATCCGCCTGGTAGGGGTGGTGGATGCAACCACCGTAACGGCAGCGGACTTCACCCTGGCCAGTTGAGGAGCCCCAGGGTAGGTTGTTGGCTTCAAATACCGGGGCTGCTGCGCAGTCCCGGTTTATTTGCCGGCCAAACCGGCATGCACGCTCAACTCTTCATCGATGAACGCTGCAATCATCGCCCGATAAACCCGCTCCACCACCTCTGGCGAAGCCCCCGTTTCTTCGGCAATCCCTCGCACCTTGGCAATCACTTGCTCGACCCGTGCCGGTGCGCGAACGTCATCGGTGGTCTTTTTGAAAGCGGCCGCCTGGGCTACCAGTTGGCCGCGCTGGGCGAGCAGGGCGACCAGGTTCTGATCGATGTGATCGATGCGCGTGCGAACGTCTTCGATCGATGTGCAGCGTACGTCCATGTGTGAAGCTCCTTGAGGGGGTTGCGGGACAGTACCACAGGTGCTGAGGCTCAGAAGTCGTAGCGCACGTTCAACATAGCGTTCCTGGGGGCCCCGTAATGCCCATAGTTCCCCGCAAGGCCTGCTCCCAAGCGCCGCCAGTTTCAGCTGCCAGCCATTGGCAAGCCCTGCCTTGCAGTTCACAGCCCGTCAATGCCCCACAAGTTCCCATAGCAAGCGCTGCCAGGTGTTCCTGCAATTCGCCGGTGTTCAGCAATTCGGTAAGGCTGAGCCAGACCTCTTGTGGCGGGATCAACACGTTGGCGGAAAACAGCCCGGCATTGGCGACCACCGCCCAGAGGCCGAGTAGGGCCAAGGGCGAGAGGAACCAGGAAAGGGAGGAGCGCGCGCATGGCTGGCCTTGGAAATGAAGGGGACAGAGCTGTATCGCAAGAGCTGTGCCAAGGGGCCGCCCCCCGGATTGCGGAGCCGGCAGGAAGCGCTGGTGCTGGGGCAACAACGAAGTGCTGCTACAGCAGCAGCGCGGCAGCAGTTTGGCGACTGTCGTAGGGCAACGCACCTGGCAGAACTGCCAGTTGTGGCAAAGGCCGTATGTGCTTGAAATGAAGCACTGTCGCCCCGAACCCTTGGTCGGCATTCTGGCCCCGAAAGAGCACCCTCTGGAGAAAGTCATCGATCATTCAACCGCCTAACTGGTCACCTGGTTAGCTGAGGAAACACGTCTGCTGGGCTGGGATATGGTGCTTTTCATTGATGGCAGCAAGATCAATGCGGTGTTGAAGCAAGAGTCGTTCAGGCGCTTCGGTACGGCGAGCGATGTGCCACTGATTTCCGGGCATATCAGCAATGGGGCTGACTACCGTTTTGCCTTGTCCAGATGCAGTCTGGCTTTGCCGAGACTGGTTTTCGATGTGGCGCTTGCCGGGCACAAGGCGCACATGCCAATGGTCATTGCCGAAGCCAATGCGTATTCGCTGATGAACAAGGGCAATCAGTGGTATGTGCGTCAGCTGGATGTGATGGGCCCCTTGCAAGAAGCCTCCCTGAGCCTGGATATCGACCTGGAGGAATCGGGCAGCTACGTAGATGAAGATGACTCGATAAAACTTGACCTCAGTAAAACCGAGAACTTTTCCATGCCGTGCTACACCGGCGAAACGCGCCTGCTGACCGAGTTTTTCAGGCAGAAATTTTCGGCGCTGACCGATGAACAGCGTCAGTTTCCGATTGGCCAGTTGGCAAAGCGCAATGTCGAGTTGCACCAACCGGTCTCGTTCGGCCTGCGTACCCAGGCCAGGGGAAGGACGCCAACCGATGTGGAAGGTGCTGTAGTGCTGCTTGTCGACATGGAGGATGGGGCGGGAGGAGCCTACCCGGGCGCGGATTACAAGTACGCGATACCCAATGATGGAAACTATTCGGCAACCATCCTGTTCGATACGGAGCGGCTGTTGCTTGCCCAGCTGGTAAGCGCTTTGAGCGGCGTGGTCACGGGTGCTGAATATGAATGGCGCCGGCGCAATGGCGAGCCGCCGTCGGTTTCTTGCAAGGCTGGCTATATTTCATTGCCGAGGCAATGGGCGAAAGAGATAGCGATTGTCTCTGCATTTGGCAGCTACTGGGAGGTTTCGGGGAACTTTGAGTTTGATGAGGCCAGAATAGACATGCGCGATGCGTTATCCATCAGCAAGGTGGGTAACCAGTGGAAGATGAACCTGTCTTTACGTGGCAGTCTGACGGTCAGGTTCAATGATATCAATGACACCACAGGCGAAATACGCGAGAGGCTGGTCAGAGAAGACTACTCCATGGCTGATTTCCTGAAGCCAGTGCAGGCAGGTTTTCAGTATGACGCAGAGTTGGTCTACAGGTTTACTCGCGAGGGTGAAGTACAACTGGTTAACGAATCCTATGGGTTTAACCAGCGGACTGGTTTTCAACCGGTTTTCGGCGCAATAAAGCCTCCCCGTGCAAGTGACTCCAGCGTGCCTGCAAACGATTTTCTCGCGCAGTTGGTGAACCCGGCGATCGCCAGGCTGACCACCAGTCTCGGGACGCGAGTTCGCAGTCCCGGTGTTTCGGGGTTCACCACTTTGCAGGATGTACTGGTAAGAAAACTGAACAAAAACCTAGGGAAACTCCGAGCAAGTTGCCCATCAGCCGGAAATGGACGGCTTGGGGATGCCGAAAAACCCGATTTTCAGCCGCTGATTATTGGATAACCAAGGCAAAGCCTTGGTTATCTGGACTCACGGGCGCACCTCTCCCGCAGCAGGCAATAATTGCCGGCGCACCATCCACAGATTCGACAGGGCAAACAGCGTGGTCAGTTGCGCCGTGTTCTTGGCCAAGCCGCGAAAACGAGTCTTTACATAGCCGAACTGGCGTTTGATCACCCGGAACGGGTGCTCCACCTTCGCACGCACTTGCGCCTTGGCCTTTTCGATCTTGCGCTTGGTTTGGTAGAGCACGCTGCGTTTGTTCAAGTGTTTGTAGGTGCTGCGGCGGGCAGCGACCTGCCATATCACCTGCCGTCCCTCGTGTTCTGGCCGCTTTTCCACGCCTGTGTAACCCGCATCCGCACACACGACATTCTCGTCGCCATGCAATAGCTGAGCGACCTCCGTCACGTCAGCTACGTTCGCGGCGGTGCCATGAACGTGATGCACCAGACCCGATTCAGCATCCGCGCCGATGTGGGCCTTCATGCCGAAATAGTACTGGTTGCCCTTCTTCGTTTGATGCATTTCAGGATCGCGCTTGCCTTCCTTGTTCTTGGTCGAACTGGGCGCGTGGATGATGGTCGCGTCGACAATGGTGCCCTGGCGCAACGACAGGCCCTTGTCTTGCAGGTAATTGTTGATGGTTTCCAGAATGCCGGCTGCCAACTGATGCTTCTCCAGCAGGTGCCGGAAGTTCATGATCGTCGTGTCTTCGGGGATCGGAGCGCTGAGCGTCAGACGAGCGAACTGGCGCATCGAAGTGATCTCGTACAGCGCCTCTTCCATGGCGGGATCGCTCAAAGAGAACCAATTCTGCAGCAGGTGAATGCGCAGCATGGTTTCCAGAGGATAAGGCTTGCGGCCACCGCCAGCCTTTGGGTAGTGAGGCTCGATCAACGCCACCAGTCCACTCCACGGAACCACCTGCTCCATCTCGGCCAGGAAACGCTCGCGACGGGTTTGCTTGCGCTTGCCGGCGTACTCGAAATCGGAAAAGCTCATCTGACTCATGGGATGGCGGACTTGTAGAAGGCAGTTGGACGGAGGGCTATTTCAGCACAGGTCAGACGGCCTGTGCTGACTTGATCGGAGAATCCCTAGTTTTATTGACTGGCACATCAAAAATAGCAAGCGATGTCCTGAGGCTCAATTTTCATCGCACCCTCATCGGTACAAAACTCGAGGCCCCGCTCGACATAGCTTATTTCGGCAAGGTAAACCCTGCTACCAACTACTTCACCATCAGCCCGATGGAAACTTTGCTGCTTGCAGGTGAAACCAGGACATTTGTGACGGAGCCCGCTGCGCCTCTTGTGCTCTGGTCCGTTAAAGCAGTGTCCGGCCTGGCGTACGGTGTACGCCTCTCTATCACCAACGGGGTCTTTACCGCGCCGAGGGCCAGCGATATGACGAAGTCGTACGCGCAAGTGCTGGTAACGGCCACCAGTATTTTATTCCCGGCAATTCAAAGCAGGGCCTTGATCACCGTGGTTCGCGAAACGTTGATGGCCAGCCCCTCGGTCGTGGTTGCCCAGCCAGGCAGCAAGGTCAATTTCAACTCCTGGGCAATCGGCAACCCCGCTGCATTGGAATGGCAATATCAGGACAAACCTTTGGGCAAGGGCCAAGCCGTGACGGTCACCTGCCCAGCCGACCCTGGCACGGTTGCCTTTGTCGTCGAGGAAGTCCAGGTGAAAGACCCTGAAAGCCAACAGACCAGTAAGTGTGTGCTGGTCACCGAGATGGCGAGGAAAATACCCATGGCTGTAAGCGCCAATGTCGACACGGCAGGTGCAAAGGCGGTGCTGGAGGCGAGGGTCAATGGAAACCTGGTCGCGCCGGACAAGATCGATTGGGCCGTGCTCTACGGCCCCGGTGAAGCCCCGGCTGGCGTCTACACACCGGGCAATGGCGATACAGCCCGCTTTGCATTGATCAGCGCAACCTACGACAGCGGTGACCTCGGTATTTTCGAAGGGTACGCCCTGCTGGCCTTGCCACTTGCCGAACATCGGGACATCACGACGGTTCAGTCAGACTAAGCCATTGGCAGATAATGACAACCTGCACGGGGAGGGCTGTTGTGCAGCCCATGCCCGAGGAGGTCGTCACAGGATCTCCTATCAGAAGTCGTAACTCACGCTGGTGTAGTAGAACGCCCCCTGCGCGCCTTCCGGGCTGGTGATGGAGTACTTGGGCACGCCGTACAGCTGCGCACCCTTCGCTTTGTCCGGGTGGCTGTCGAACAGGTTGATCGCACCCGCCGACAAGGTCAGGCCCAGGTCGAAGCGGTACGACACGTCCAGGTCGGTCACCCACTGCGGGCTGAAGGTCTGGTCCAGCGTCGGGTTGGCGGCGTTGCGGTTCTTCCACTCCCCATAACGGCGCTGGGCCACGGTGACGCTCCAGCCGTCATACAGCCAGTTGGCACTGAGGGTCAGCTTGTCTTCGGGGGTACCATCTTCGATCAGCCCCTGGGTGTTGCGGCCGATGATCTGGTTGCCGGGGATGCTGCCCACATCATCCAGCCCGGTTATACGAGTGTTTTTGCGCGCGTAGCCGACGTTGTAGTAGCGGCCAACCGGCAGCGAGCCGTTGCTGCCATCGCCTTTGAACCGGCGGCTGTGCAGTTTGAGCAGGGCGTCCAGGTCGGGGTTGAGCTGGGCCAGGAACTGCAGACGGATAGCTTTCTTGTTCACATCACCGTAGGTGTTGCCGTCGAAGTCGTTGCTCTGGAAACCGTCACGCTCTTCGGAATACAGCGCTACTCGCCCGGCCAGTCTTTCATCGACCAGCGCACCGCCGATGGCACCGGTGACAATACGCTCGTTCTTGCTGCCGAAGCCGACAGTGCCATAGCCGTCGGTGTCGAAGGTGGGCTTCTTCGAGATCACGTTCACTGCGCCGGCCGTGGTGTTCTTGCCATACAGGGTGCCTTGCGGCCCGCGCAGGATTTCGATGCGTTCCAGGTCGAACAGCGGCCCGCCACCGGCGATGGGCGCGTTGAGGTAGACATCGTCCGCGTAGATGCCCAACGGGAATACGGTTGTCGCACCGGTATCGCCGGTGCCCAGGCCGCGGATATACCAACGAGGGCGGCCGTCGCCGTCGGGGTTGTTGGCCGAGGCGTTGGGCACGAAGGTGGTGATGTCGCCCATCGAGCGCACGGCATCGGCGGTGTTGCAGGTTGGGCAGCAGTCGGGTGCTGGGCGGGTGCTGCTGGGGCAGCAGTGGTGGCGTGCAACCTGTCGCGAGCATTTTTGCGCTCTGCTCGCTGCCTGCTGGCACTCAGTCCGGGACGATTGTGCAACCGTTGTTCAGTGCGCGAGCACGCAGGGCCTCGAAGTGGTCGCGCAGGCACAGGTGCAGTTGCGACACCGCAGGCGTGAGTTGTTTGCGGTGTGGGCAAACCAGGGTTACAGGCACGGATTCACCCAGGTATTCGGGCAGGATGATCTGCAGTTCGCCGGCTGCAATATTGGCGCTTACATCCAGCCACGATTTGTAGACGATGCCTTCACCTTGCAGGGCCAGACGGCGGATTACGTCGGCATCGTCGCTGACCAGCGGCCCGCTGACCTGCACGGTACGGTTGCCCACCCGCCACTTGTCGTAGACCCGGTTGTGCTGCATGTACAGCAGGCAGGCATGCTCTTGCAGGGCTTCGGGCGTGATCGGGTGGCCGTGGCGGGCCAGGTACTCGGGCGATGCCACCAGCACCCGGCGATTCCAGCTGGCCAAGGGCAGGGCGATGTAGTTGGCGTCCTGGTTGAGGCCATAGCGGATGGCCACATCCACCGGGTCACGATTCAGGTCGGCAATCTGGTCGGACAGAAAGAAGCGCAGGTGCAGGGCCGGGTGCTCCCGGCGAAAGGCGCTCAGCCAGGGCAACAGCATGTTGCGGCCCAGGTCGGAAGGCGCCGACACCTGCAGGGTGCCACGCAGGGTGCCGGCGTTGCCATGCAGGTCTTCGCGCCCCTGGCGAAGGCTATCCAGCACGTTCAGGGCGGTCGGCAAGTAGCGCTCGCCTTCGGCGGTAAGGCGCAGGCTACGGGTGGTACGGGCAAACAGGCGCACATCGAGGTCGCGTTCGAGGCGTTTGATCGCAGCAGCCACTTGCCCCGGCAGCAGACCGGCTTCATGAGCGGCGGCCGTGAAGCTGCCCAGTACGCTGCTGCGCACGAACAGTTCGAGGTCGGTGATGCGCAGCATCTTCACTCCAGGTGTGAAAGTGTTGCTGCATTGTGCCGGTTTTTCTTTGCTGCAGGAAAGATAAGATGCCCGGCAAATCCCCTGTACATTCCGGAGTTGTTGCATGGATACCGTCTCGCTGGCCAAGCGCCGCTACACCACCAAAGCCTACGATGCCTCGCGCCGCATTCCCCAGGCCACTGTCGACGCCTTGCTCGAGCAACTGCGCCACAGCCCGTCCTCGGTCAACTCCCAACCCTGGCACTTCATCGTCGCCGACACGGCCGAAGGCAAGGCCCGCCTGGCCAAGAGCACCACGGAGCGCTTTGCTTACAACACGCCGAAACTGCTCGATGCTTCGCACGTGATTGTGTTCTGCACCCGTACCGAAATGCCCGAGGCGCACCTCAATGCCGTGCTCGAGCAGGAAGCTGCCGATGGCCGTTTCCGCGATGAGCAGGCGCGAGCCGCGCAGAACCAGAGCCGCCGTCACTACGTCGACCTGCACCGTCATGACCAGAAGGACGTGCAGCACTGGATGGAGAAACAGACCTATCTGGCATTGGGTACTGCATTACTGGGGGCTGCGGCACATGGCCTGGACGCCACGCCCATCGAGGGCTTCGACAGCAAGATCCTGGATGCCGAGCTGGGGCTGCGTGAACGTGGTTTCACTAGCGTGGTGATCCTCAGCCTGGGCTATCGTGCTGAAACGGACTTTAACGCCGGGCTGAACAAGTCACGCTTGCCGGCGTCGCAGGTGTTCACTTTCCTGTGAGGTCACCGGGGCGCTGGGTGCCACGGTGACGCCGTGCGGCAGGCCGCGCCAGGGCGCGGCTTACCACAACGCTGCGGATGCTGCTGTCAGTACCCGGGCAAATACGTCGATCGCTTTGTCCACTTCGGCCTCGGTGCTGAAGCGCCCGATGCTCAAGCGCACACTGTTGCGTGCCTGGTGCTCGTCCAGCCCCAGCGCCATCAGCACATGTGAGGCTGCATGGCTGGCCGAGTTGCAGGCCGAGGTGGTCGATAACGCCAACTCGCTGGCCAGCGCCGCACTGTTGAAGCCCTTGCTGTCGATGCACAGGTTCAGGGTATGGGGAATGCGTTGGCTGGCGCAGCCGTTCAGGCTGACGCCGGGCAAGGCCAGCAGGCCTTCGCGCAGACGCTTTGCCAGTTGTTCCAGGTGCTGGTACTCACTGTCACCGGGTTGGCCGGCCAAGGCAAAAGCGCTACCCATGCCCGCGATCTGGTGGGTCGCCAGGGTGCCGGAGCGCAGGCCCTGTTCATGGCCGCCGCCGTGCATTTGCGCACGCATCAGCGCACGGGCGCGTGACCCGACGTACAGCGCGCCGATGCCTTTTGGCCCGTAAACCTTGTGCGCCGAAAACGACATCAGGTCCACGGCCATCGTGTTCAGGTCGATGGCCAGCTTGCCCACGGCCTGCGCTGCGTCCACGTGCAGCAAGGCACCGTGGGCACGCACCTGCTCACCAATGGCGGCAAAGTCGGTGACCGTGCCCAGCTCATTGTTGACTGCCATCAACGATACCAGGCGGGTATCGGGGCGCAGTGCGGCCTGTACGCTGGCGGGCTGGATCAGGCCGGCGGCATCCGGGGCCAGGCGGGTAACGGCCCAGCCTTGGCGCTCCAGTTCGGCCACGGTGTCGAGCACGGCTTTGTGTTCAAGTTGGCTGGTGATCAGGTGCCCAGGCTGGCCGGCGCCTTGAGCAATGCCTTTTAGCGCCAGGTTGTTGGACTCGGTCGCGCCCGAGGTCCAGACCAGGCGCTCGACGTTTGCGCCGACGCGCTCGGCCACTTGCTGGCGGGCTTGCTCCACGGCTTGTCGGGCAGCCTGGCCGAAGGCATGACCACTGGACGCCGGGTTGCCGAAGTTGGCTTGGCTGCCAAGGCTGGCGAGCATGGTTTCGATGACCCGGTCGTCGACTGGAGTGGTGGCGGCGTAATCAAAGTAGAGCGGGGCGCTAGGCATTGAGGCAGGTCCATGTCTGTCGCCGTGAAATCGGCGATTGATGGAGTAAGCGTATCCGCCATCCGAGAGAAATTTTTTACTTCCCACAGTGCGTCTTTGGGTGCTGCCACATAGATTTTCTATTTATTTGTAGCTTTGTAGGATTTTTTCCTCCTTGGTGGTCATGAGCGATCCCTTGTGCGTATCTTCAGGCGGGCTCCGAGGCGCTTTCTTCCTCAGCTACCACGCGTTCGCACAGTTCGGTGATTTGCTCACGCATCCACCGGTTGGCCGGGTCTTGGTCGGTGCTTTCATGCCAGTACAGGTGCGTTTCGAGCGCGGGTACTTCCACTGGCAGGGGGTGATAGCGCAGCTGATGGCGGCGGGCGAAGCGCTCGGGTACGGTCATCGTCATGTCGGTTTGCTGCAATACCTGCGAAGCCATCAGGTAGTGCTGGGAGCGCAAGGCCACTTTGCGCTGTACGCCCATCTTGCCCAGCGCCAGGTCGACATAGCCCAGGCCGTTACGGCGGCTGGAGATATGGATGTGGGTCATGCCCAGGTAGCTGTCGAGGGTCAGCTTGCTGTCGGCCAGCGGGTGGCCCTGGCGCAAGGCACAGACATAATGGTCTTGCATCAGCTTGACGTGGCGTACCTGCGGGTCGGTGTTCAGGGGGGCATCGATGGCGAAGTCCAGGCGGCCGGCGGCGAGCTCCTTGGTGGTTTCGCGGCGCTTGCACAGGAAACTCTCGATCAGCACCGCCGGCGCCAGGCGGCGCAGGCGCTGGAACAGTGGGGGCAGGATTACCGCCTCGGTCAGGTCGGTCATGCTGATGCGGAAGGTCTTGTTGGCTTGTTGCGGGTTGAAGATACGGCTTTCCTGCACCGACGTACGCAACAGCGCCAGGGCGTTGCGCACCGGGCCGATGATGTTCTGTGCCATGGGCGTGGGCACCATGCCCTGCGCGGTGCGCACGAACAGCGGGTCGTTGAAGGTTTCGCGCAACCGCGAAAGGGCGTTGGACACCGCTGGCTGCGTGATACCTACAATCTGCCCGGCGCGGGTCAGGTTGGCTTCGGTGTAGATCGCATCGAACACGATGAACAGGTTGAGGTCGACCTTGCTGAGGTTCATGGGCGCCGCTCTTTGTTGGAGTTATTGGCGGATCATATATCGGTTATGAATGTTTATACACGCGGAAAATAGACTAGATGGATGGGCGCATGCTGCTCTAGGCTCTGGCCCATGTACCCCGAACCGTGAAGGTAGCCCCGATGGATTTCGCCTATTCGCCCAAGGTCCAGGCACTGCGCGAGCGCGTCACTGCGTTCATGGACGCCTATGTCTACCCCGCCGAAGCGGTGTTCGAGCGCCAGGTCGCCGAGGGCGACCGCTGGCAGCCCACTGCAATCATGGAGGAGCTCAAGGCCAAGGCCCGCGCCGAAGGGCTATGGAACCTGTTCTTGCCTGAATCGGAATACGGCGCCGGCCTGAGCAACCTGGAATACGCCCCGCTGGCGGAAATCATGGGCCGCTCGTTGCTTGGCCCGGAGCCGTTCAACTGCTCGGCGCCGGATACCGGCAACATGGAAGTGCTGGTGCGTTACGGCAGTGAAGCGCAGAAACGCCAATGGCTGGAGCCGCTGCTGCGTGGCGAGATCCGCTCGGCGTTCGCCATGACCGAGCCGGACGTGGCCTCCTCGGACGCCACCAACATGGCCGCCACGGCAATGCGTGACGGTGACGAGTGGGTGATCAACGGCCGCAAGTGGTGGACCTCCGGCGCCTGCGACCCGCGTTGCAAGGTGATGATCTTCATGGGCCTGTCCGATCCCGAGGGGCCGCGCCACCAGCAGCACTCGATGGTACTGGTGCCCACCGATGCGCCCGGTGTGAAGATCGTCCGCCCGCTGCCGGTGTTTGGCTATGACGATGCCCCGCATGGTCACGCCGAAGTGCTCTTCGAAAACGTGCGGGTGCCGTATGAAAACGTAATCCTTGGTGAGGGCCGCGGTTTCGAGATTGCCCAGGGTCGCCTTGGCCCGGGCCGTATCCACCACTGCATGCGTTCGATCGGCATGGCCGAACGTGCGTTGGAACTGATGTGCAAGCGCTCGGTGGAACGCACTGCCTTTGGTCGGCCGCTGGCACGGCTGGGTGGCAACGTCGACAAGATTGCCGACTCGCGTATGGAGATCGACATGGCCCGGCTGCTGACGCTGAAAGCGGCCTACATGATGGACACCGTCGGCAACAAAGTGGCCCGCAGCGAGATCGCGCAGATCAAGGTGGTGGCGCCGAACGTGGCCTTGAAAGTGATCGACCGGGCGATCCAGATACATGGCGGGGCAGGGGTGAGCGGCGATTTCCCACTGGCCTACATGTACGCCATGCAACGCACCCTGCGTCTGGCTGACGGGCCGGATGAAGTGCACCGGGCGGCAATTGGCAAATATGAGATTGGCAAGTATGTGCCGGTGGAGATGTTGCGTACCAGCGGGCGGTGACAGGCGTTGATTGTTGTTAGCCTGTACCGGCCTCTTCGCGGCTTTAGCCGCGAAGAGGCCGGTGAGGGCTTACTTGGTTTTCAGGTCAATCACCAGATCTTTGGCGGCCTTCGTAGCCAGTACACTCATGAGCTTGCTCATTTCATCCTGCCGCCCAACGCCTGATTCGGGGCCCCCCATCATCACGCTCGGCACTGGCGCCCTTGCAGCAGCCTCTGCCCAGGCCCGGTTGATCTTCACCATCGCATCCAGTTTGGTTTGCAGGGCTCCATCCGCCTTGAGCGTGGCCTCACGGGCGTAGGCTTCGTCATCGGCCGTGATCTTGGTCGCTTCTGCAGTGACACGGGCCTTGTCCCGAAGCAACTCGGCCGTCTGTTTGTCGATCTCGGCGCGCCGCTTCTCCCGTTCCGCGTTGATTAGCGCAAGCTGTTTTTCGGTCTCGGCTTCGGTGGTACGTTCAATCTGCTGGCGCAGGCTTTCCTGACGTTTGGCCTCGACGTCCTTGGCACCACGAGCAGAGACCAGTTCCTTCTCTTCTTCTTCCTTGAGCCGGTTTTGACGAGCCACGGCCAGTTCGGCCAGCGCCTGTTGTACGCGGACCATACGTTGCTGATACTGCGGGTTGGGGTCGATATGAGTGACACGCGCGTCGACTACTTCGACGCCAAACAGGCGGAATTGCTGTTGCTTACGCAACTCCCGACCATCTTTGTCGAGCTTCTTTTCGATGACGAAACGCGTAGCGCTGTTGTCGCCAAAACTACCCTGTTCGGTGCCAGCCTGCAGAATCGCGGTTTGGGCCGGATGGTTATCACGTTGAACGCGGATCTCCTTGCGACTGGTCAAGTACAGGCCGTTGCGCAGCTGATTCTCGAACTCGGCACCGAAGTGACTACGGTTACCCGCATAGTAATCGTCGGCACTCATCAGTGAGGCCGTGGCTTGCAGTGTTTCCTTTACCGCCGGCAATAATGCACGTTGCAGGAAGTTGTCTGGCGTGCGGTACTCTTGGGCGATTTTCAAGAAGGCTTCACCCGAAGGCAGGCGAAACTGGGTACTGAATTCTGCCTTCGCATCGACATTGCCCAGAAACACGATGGGCAGATTGTCCAGTGTGATGGACGGATGGCCGCCGCGAGTGTCTTCCGGGTTGTCCATGCGCAAGGAAGATTGGACGCCGATGGTACGGCGCCAGGCTGTACTGCGGCCAAACCATTTTGTGGCGTAGCCAACGTCTTCAACCACTTTCTCTTCGCCAAAGATCGTACGTACATGGGTCATCTGACCCGCTTCGTTATAGAAAAACACTTCATTGAACATTGCTGCGAGTACGCCAGCGGCCAGGATCGGGATGCCAACGACTGTAACCAGCTTGCGGTTGATACGAAATTGGGAAAGGTCAGGAATAGACAGCTTTTGCATGGAGCACTCCTTGTGCGGAAAGTCACCATGCTGGCGAAGCTGTTCCTGTGTTCACAATCAGACCACTCGCATACCTTGCGTAGGAAAAATCGTTGGATTGATTAGGAAAAAATCCACCCTGGTTAGGCTGCATCACAGCAACTCAGACCCGCAGTTGCGGGTCTTCGTCTTTTTCTCGTGCCATGGTCGCATTCGAAACAGGATTCGGTTGCTCAAACTCGGCCGCCACTTTCTGTCCTCTGGTCTTGACCAACGAAACCACCACCCCACCCAGCAGCAACCCGAATGTCACCCCTAACGACAGCAACGCCGGCACCTTGCTCACCATGCCGTGGTAGAAAATCTTGCAGCCAATAAAGATCAACACCAACGCCAGCGCGTACTTGAGGTAAACGAACCGGTGCATCAGCGCCGACAGCGCGAAGTACAGCGAGCGCAGCCCAAGGATGGCGAAGATGTTGGAGGTGTAGACAATGAACGGGTCCTGGGTAATGGCGAAGATCGCCGGCACGCTGTCGACGGCGAACACCAGGTCGGCCAGTTCGATCAGCACCAGCGCCAGAAACAATGGGGTGGCATAGCGCAGGGCCTTACTGTGCCCAGGCGGGGTCTTGCGCACGAAGAAGTGCGAGCCGTGGATCTGGTCGGTGACCCGCATGTGCCGGCGTACGAACTTGATGATCGGGTTGTTGGCCAAGTCCGGGTGGCTGTCTTCTTTTGACAGCGCCATCTTCACCCCGGTGAACAGCAGGAAGGCGCCGAACAGGTACAGCACCCAGGCAAAGTTCTGCACCAGCGCCGCGCCCACGCCGATCATGATCGCCCGCAGGAACACCACCCCCAGGATGCCCCAGAACAGTACGCGGTGCTGGTAGCGGCGGGGGATGGCGAAGTAGCTGAAGATCATCGCCATGACGAACACGTTGTCCATCGACAGCGACTGCTCGACCAGGAAGCCGGTGTAGAACTCCAGCGCCGACTGGGCGCCCAGCTGGTACCAGACGCCGGCGCCGAACAGTACACCGACGCTGAAATAGCCCGAATACAGCAGCAGGCTTTCGCGCATTTCGATTTCCCGGTCGTGCCGGTGCAGCACGCCCAGGTCGAGCACCAGCAAACCGATGACGATGGCCATGAACACCAGCCACAACCAGGCGCTGGTACCGAGAACGGGGGTGGTGAGGAATGCGTGCAGAGCTGTCATGAGCCCCTCCTTGAATGTCGACGTTGCAAGGCAACAGTGATCCGACATGGCGGCTTGGCAGCCGTCAGAGGGGCCCGGTATCACATGGGCTAGAGCCTAGACCCGTTTGCCATGGGTGCCGAATGGGGAGCTGTTACATTTCTTTGCCAGGGCCGCAATCACGGCTTCAATACACCCACACCTCTACCCGACGGTTACGCAGGCGCCCTTGCTCCAGTTCATTGCCGGCCACTGGCAGTTCATCGCCCATGCCTGTTACCTCAAGCACCTCGACACCATCGCGTGCCAGCTCGCGGCGCACGGCCTGGGCGCGAAGGCGGGAGAGCAGGGCAGCGCGCCCGGGCGTTTCCTTGGGGTCGCCAAACCCTACCAGCACGGCCTTGCTCTGCAACTTGCCGGCCTGGCGCAGGTATTCGACCACCCGCTGCACATCGCGCAGGGCCTTGTTGTCGAGGCTGGCACTGCCTTCCTGAAAGCGGAAGTTCACGCTCAGCCGCTGCGCTTTCTGGGCCAGGGTGCGATAGCGTGGCGGCATGTCGGCCAGGGGCGGAACCGGCTGAGCCTTGATCTGCTGTGACACGAAACCCTGCTGGGCAACGATCGCCTGGCCAGCCGGGCTTTGGGCGAAATCGGCCAGGGCCTTGGCCTGTGGCTTGGGGTTGGCCGGCAGATAGAAGTAAAGGCGCCGTGACAGCGGGTAGTCTTCGCTGGCCACCAGCGCGCGCTCTGGCAGCATGGCGGGTGCGTCGCCTTCGGCCACCGCTAGCACCTTGGCACCATGCACTGCGGCCAGGCTACTGAAGCCGATGGCCTGACGGTCGGTGGCTACTTGCGAAGCCAGCTCGTCGCTGGACTCGAAGCGCCGCGCCTTGGCTGATAGTTCGTCGTGCAGCGGCTCCAGCACAAGCGCCTTGAACGTCTCGTACGTGCCGGAGCGGTCGTCACGGGCATAGAGGTGGATGGCGCCGCCAGCAATGCCCAATTGTTCCCAGCGCTGGATCTGCCCGGAAAAAATCTGCGCCAGTTGCTGGGTGTTCAGTTGTGGCAGCGGGTTGTCAGGGTGGACGATGACCGCCACGCCGTCCAGGCCGATGATTTGTTCGGCGCTGGCAGCGCGCAGGTCGCCCAGAGCACGTAACTGATGCAATTCGCTGTCGTTGATCGGCCGCGAGGCGGCCGCCAGGTCGGCGTCGCCACGGCCGAGGGCGATGAAACCGGTGCTGGACCCGTGAGCGGCAACATCGATGCGTATTGGCTGGCCATGATCGTCCTGCGCGGTGATTACGGTCTCGTTGGCGACGTTGCCCGGTTGCTGTTGGATGGCGGTGGCTCGCTGCGCACGCAATTGCCCCTGCACCAGTGCCGGCAGCAAGGCGGCGCCGATGGTGTTGGAGCCCTGGACGCGCAGGTGAGCGGGCTCGGCCGGGGTCGCTAGCGGTAGCAGGGTGAGCAGCAAGACAAGCAGGCGCAGCATGCCGGGTGACCTATGGCATAGAGTTGGCCGGCAGATTACGACAGTGGCGTGATGATAATGTGACAGTCGGTAGGGGCCGCAAAGCGGCCCCCGCGATCTCAATGCGCCCCGGCCGACTTGCTCAAATCACTTTCGGCCCACTCGGTATAGATACATGCATCCGCCACCGCCCAGCGCACTTTCACGCTATCGCCAGGTTGCATAGGCATACCCGCAGCCGACAGCGCCTTCACCGTCAGTTCGGTACCACCCGCCGTCACCACATGGCAGGTCTGGCTCTCACCCAGGAACAGCACTTCGCCAACCTTGGCACTGACTTCGTTCCAGCCCGCCGGCAGCGGCTCGCGTGCAGCCTGTTCGGCGGTCAGGGCCAGGGCTTTTTCCGGGCGCACCATGATCAGGGCATCCTGCGAGGCAGTGAGGCCCGGGGTCAGGCGAATGGCCACCGGCTGGCCCTCGAAACTGCCCGCGCCATTGCTGCTGGCCTTGATACGCAGGAAGTTGGAGTTGCCCAGGAACGACGCGACAAAGGCATTCGGCGGGTTCTGGTACAGGTCGTAACCGGTGCCCAGGCCGACGATCTTGCCATGGCTGAAAATGGCGATGCGCTGGGACAGGCGCATGGCTTCTTCCTGGTCGTGGGTGACGTAGACGATGGTGATGCCGAGCCGACGGTGCAGCTGGCGCAGCTCGTCCTGCAGGTCTTCGCGCAGTTTCTTGTCCAGCGCACCGAGCGGTTCGTCCATCAACAGGATGCGCGGCTCGTACACCAGCGCCCGGGCAATGGCCACACGCTGTTGCTGGCCTCCGGACATTTGCGAAGGCTTGCGGTGGGCGAACTTTTCCAGCTGTACCAGCTTGAGCATGGCATCGACGCGCTTGACGGTTTCGGCCGCGTTGAGCTTGCGAATGGCCAGCGGGAAGGCAATGTTGTCGCGCACGTTCAGGTGCGGGAACAGCGAGTAGCGCTGGAACACCATGCCGATATCACGCTTGTGTGGCGGCACGTTCACCAGCGACTGGCCATCGACCAGGATCTCGCCACTGCTGGGCGTTTCGAAGCCGGCCAGCATCGAAAGGGTGGTGGATTTGCCCGAGCCGCTGGAGCCGAGGAAGGTCAGGAACTCGCCGTCCTGGATTTCCAGGTCGAGGTTGTCCACGGCGGTGAAATCGCCGTAGTGTTTGTTCAGGCCGCGCAGGCTGACCAGGGTCTTGCCGGGCGCGTTGTCTTTGATCACTGCACTCATTGTTGTTTTCTCCGCGCGCTCAGGCGTTTGTTTCGGTGCGCCGGCGCAAGGCGGCGGCAATGAACATCACAAGCAGCGATAAGCCGATCAGCAGGGTCGAGGCCACGGCGATGACCGGGCTGAGGTCCTGGCGCAGGGTGGTCCACATCTTCACTGGCAGGGTCTGCAGGTCGGGGCTGGCCATCATCACACTCAGCACCACTTCATCCCACGACACCAGGAAGGCGAACAGGCCGCCGGCGATCATCCCCGGGCGAATGGCCGGGAAGGTGACCTTGAAGATGGCCTGCAGGCGCGAGGCGCCGCAGATCACCGCGGCATCCTCGATCGACTGGTCGAACAGTTTCAGCGAGTTGATGATCGAGATGATGGTGAAGGGCAGGGCAACGATCACATGGCTGACCACGAAGGCGAACAGCGTGCCGGTGTAGCCGAGCTTGAGGAACAGGGCGTACACCGCCACGGCGATGATCACCAGTGGCACGATCATCGGCATGGTGAACAGCCCGTACAGCAGCTCGCGGCCCGGGAAGCGGCCCCGTACCAAAGCGAATGCACTGGGCAGGCCCAGCAGCACGGCGGCAATGGTGGTCAGCACGGCCACCTTGAGGCTGGCCAGCGCGGCGTCCATCCACTCCGGGTTGGAGAAGAACTGGTCGTACCACTTGAAGGTCCAGCCCGGTGGCGGAAACACCAGCCACTGGGACGAGCCGAACGACAGCAACACGATGAACACCACCGGCAGCAGCAGGAAGGCCGCAATGACCCCGGTGGTCAGGTACAGGCCCGTGCGCAGCGGGCGGCCCATGGCATTGGGAGACAGGAGCATGGCGGTTACCTCGCGTTGCCAACCGGGGATTCCGGCTGCAGCTTCAGGTACAGGTAGAAGAGCACCAGGGTGATCACCACCAGCAGTGCGGCGGCGGCGCTGGCCAGGCCCCAGTTGAGGAACGACTGCACCTGCTGGATGATGAATTCGGGCAGCATCATGTTCTGTGCCCCGCCCAGCAGCGCCGGGGTGACGTAGTAACCGAGCGACATCACGAACACCATCAGCGCCCCGGAGAACAACCCCGAGCGGCACAGCGGCAGGAACACCTTCCAGAAGTTGGTCCATGGGCTGGCGCCGCAGATGGAACCGGCCTGCAGCACCATCGGGTCGATGGCGTGCATGGTCGCTTGCAGCGGTAGCACGATGAACGGGATCATGATGTAGCTCATGCCGATCACCACGCCGGTGAGGTTGTGCACCATTTCCAGCGGGGTATCGATGATACCCATGGCCATCAACGCCTTGTTGATCACCCCCGAGCTTTGCAGCAGCACCAGCCACGAGTAGGTACGCGCCAGCAGGCTGGTCCACATCGACAGCAGCACGATGTTCAGCAACCAGCGGCCCCAGCCCTTGGGCACCAGGGTGATTGCCCAGGCCAGCGGGAAGCCCAGCAGCACGCTGATCAGGGTGACCACGCCGGCCACCGAGAAGGTGTTGAACAGCACCCGTGCGTAGGCCGAGTTGGCGAACAACTGCTCGTAGTTGCCCAGCCCCGGCGTTGGCTCCAGCACCCCGCGCAGCAACAGGCCGACCAGCGGGGCGAAGAAGAACAGGCCAAGGAACAGCAGGGCCGGCAGCAGGTTGCGGCTGCCTTTCCAGCGCTGGCTCAGGCTGGCGCGGCGTGGGGCGGTACCCGAGGCGCCGGTACCCGTGGGGGCACCTTGCGCGTTATGCAGGGCGTTGATGGCGACTTTCATTTGACCAACCACTCATTCCAGCGCGCGGCGATGGCCTGACCGTTCTTGGCCCAGTAGGCGAAGTCCAGGGTGACCTGGTCCTGGGCGTAGGCGGTCGGCAGGTTGGGTGCCAGGTTTTTGTCGAGCTTGGACACGCTGTCGACATTCACCGGTGCGTAGGCAGTCTTGTTGGCAAACTCGGCCTGGCCTTCGGCGCTGCTGGCGTTGGCCAGGAACTTCATGGCCGCGTCCTTGTTCTTGGCGCCTTTGGGGATGACCAGGAAGTCGGCCATGACCAGGTTCTGTTTCCAGCTCACGCCCACTGGCGCGCCATCTTGCTGCAGGGCGTAGACGCGGCCGTTCCAGAACTGGCCGAGCGAAGCCTCACCCGAGGCCAGCAGCTGTTGCGACTGGGCGCCACCGCCCCACCAGACGATGTCTTTCTTGATGGTGTCGAGTTTCTTGAAGGCGCGGTCCAGGTCCAGCGGGTACAGCTTGTCGGGCGCTACGCCGTCGGCCAGCAGGGCCAGTTCCAGCACGCCGGGGCTCGGCCATTTGTACAGGGCGCGTTTGCCGGGGTAGGTCTTGGTGTCGAACAGCGCGGTCCAGTCAACCGGCTTGTTGGCACCGAGCTTGCCTTCGTTGTAGCCCAGCACGAAGGAGAAGAAGAACGAGCCAACGCCGTGGTCGGAAACGAAACGCGGGTCGATCTTGTCACGTTTGATCTGGTTGAAGTCGAGGGGTTCCAGCAGGCCTTCGCTGGCGGCACGCAGGGCAAAGTCGGCTTCGACGTCGACCACGTCCCACTGCACGTTGCCGCTTTCGACCATGGCCTTGAGCTTGCCGTAGTCGGTTGGGCCGTCCTGGACGACTTTGATGTCGGTGGCTTTGGTGAAGGGGACGGCCCACGCTTCTTTCTGGGCGTCCTGGGTGGTACCGCCCCAGCTGACGAAATTCAGGCTGTCTGCGGCCACTGCGGCTTCACAGGCCAGGGTCAGCAGGCTGGCGGACAGCACTGCGGTTACACGTTTGCTCAACAGCATGGTTACGCCCTCGTTGCTTTTGTTATTCGAGGCGGGGCTTGTGGTGCGCCCGCCAACAGTGTTCGGGGAGCAGCTAAAACAAAGTGTCTGGGTGGCCGTTTGTGATTGTAGGTGCCGGCCTGCAGATTCAAGGTCTACGGGATATCATATTATGGTATTCCAAACTTTTGGCAAGAGGTATGAGGCGACCGGCCATCACTCCGCCCGTTCAGAAACGCTGCGGGGCCCCGCAGGGCCCCGCCAAATCAGATGCTTATGTGTTTTCAGCCGAGCATCCCGGGCTCGAAGGGAATGCTCTGCACCACCTCCAGTTCATACCCCGCCAGCCCGGCATACTTCAGCGGAGGCCCCAGATGGCGAAGCTTGCCCACGCCTAGGTCCTGCAGAATCTGTGCCCCGGTGCCCACTTCGGAGTACACCTTCGATTGCCCGCGCTGATAAGGGCGCAACGGCTGGGTCAGCTGCGGCACGCGCTCCAGCAGGGCTTGGGAGGATTCATGGTTGGCCAGGATCACCACTACACCAGCCCCTTCCTCGGCCACCTTCTGCAAGGCCGCCCATAACGTCCAGTTGGCTGGCCCAGCGTATTCGGCACCTACGAGGTCGCGCAGCGGGTCGATCACATGCACTCGCACCAAGGTCGGCTGCTCGCGGCGGATATCACCCATGACCATGGCCATGTGCACGCCGCCTTCGATGCGGTCTTCATAGGTGACCAGGCGGAAGGTGCCATGCACGGTCGGCAGTTCGCGTTCGCCGATGCGCTTGATGGTCTGCTCGGTGCTCAGGCGGTAGTGGATCAGGTCGGCGATGGTGCCGATCTTGATGCCATGCTGCGCGGCGAATACTTCAAGGTCCGGGCGGCGGGCCATGGTACCGTCGTCGTTGAGCACTTCGACAATCACCGAGGCCGGGCTGAAGCCGGCCAGGCGGGCCAGGTCGCAGCCGGCTTCGGTGTGGCCGGCACGGGTCAGCACGCCGCCTTCGCGGGCGCGCAGGGGGAAAATGTGGCCGGGTTGCACCAGGTCTTCCGGGCGAGCGTCAGGGGCCATGGCCGCGGCCACGGTGCGTGCCCGGTCGGCGGCGGAGATGCCGGTAGTGACGCCAGTGGCTGCTTCGATCGACACGGTAAACGCCGTGCTGAACACGCTGCCGTTGGCGGGCACCATCTGTTCCAGCCCCAGGCGTTGGCAATGTTCATCGGTCAGGGTGAGGCAGATCAGGCCACGCGCTTCGCGGGCCATGAAATTGATGGCCTGGGCGTCGCAACGCTCGGCCGCGATCAGCAGGTCGCCTTCGTTTTCCCGGTCCTCGTCATCCACCAGCAGGACCATCTTGCCTTGCCGGTAGTCCTCGAGAAGTTCCTCGATGGTATTGAAAGCCATGTTGCACGCTCACTGTGGTGGGGTGATTTTTATGGTATACCATCATACACAAATATCGCCGTAACAGGAGAGCAGCGCATGAAGGCCTATTGGATCGCCCATGTGGACGTGACCGACCCCGAGCAATACCAGCAGTACACCCAGCGCGCCCCGGCTGCCTTCAAGGCGTTCGGCGGCCGATTCCTGGCCCGTGGCGGGCGCAGCGAGGCGATGGAAGGGCGGCCTACCCCTCAGCGTAGCGTGGTGATCGAGTTCGATTCGTACGAGCAGGCGGTGGCGTGCTACCGGTCTGAGCTGTATCAGGAGGCCTGCAGCCATCGCCAGGGCGTGGCCAAGGCCGAGGTGATCATTGTGGAGGGGTTCGAGGCTTGAGTTGCATTTGTCGGCCCTTTCGCAGTTTTACCCGCGAAAGGGCTGACTCGGTTCAAGGCATACCTGGCAATTCATGCGGACGCAGGTCAAACACCAGCACCTCGGCATCTACCCCATTGCCCAGCTCAAGTACCTGTTCCTGCCTGACCCGCACGCCATCCCCTTCATTCAGCAGTTGCCCATTGAGCTCGATGCTGCCCCGGGCCACATGCACATAGGCATGGCGGTTTTCCGGCAAGGTCAGCGTGGCGCGTTCGTCGCCGTCGAACAAACCGGCATACACCCGCGCATTCTGCCTGACCTGCAACGACCCCTCGGCACCGTCCGGCGAGATGATCAGGCGTAGCTTGCCGCGCTTTTCCTCGGCACTGAAATGCTGTTGCTGGTAACGCGGTGTTGCGCCTTTCACGTTCGGCACGATCCAGATCTGCAGAAAGTGCACCGGCTGCGCCTGGCTGTGGTTGAACTCGCTATGGGCCACGCCGTGGCCTGCGCTCATCAGTTGCACATCGCCCGGGCGTATCACCGAGCCGGTACCCAGCGTGTCCTTGTGCTCCAACGCGCCTTCCAGCACGTAGCTGAAAATTTCCATGTCGCGGTGAGGGTGTTGGCCAAAGCCCTTGCCAGCGATGACGCGGTCGTCGTTGATCACCAGCAGGTCGGAGAAACCTTGCTCGTCCGGGTTGCGGTAATGGCCGAACGAGAAGGTGTGGAAGGACTTCAGCCAGCCGTGGAAGGCCAGGCCACGGTCTTGGGCGTTGCGTAGGGTGAGCATGGTGATTCTCCTTGAAAGCCGGGGCCGGGAGGGCTGCCGTGCTGTTGATGGAGATAACTTTACTGTCACCTGAATGTTGGAAAAACGGTGTTGGTGTTGAATTACTGTCTCGTGACAAGTGACAGTCGGACATGGCCTTTTGTAGGACATTTCTGTTTTGGGGACTGATCGGTTCCCGTCCATTGCATGGGTGATAGCTTCCAGACTTTCCATGCAGGGAGCTACTTATGACACGTGTATCGATACACGGCAAAGGACAGGCACTCGATGGCGACCTCACCACCACCGGTGCGGTGTGCATTGCCAGCAGCACCCACTACCGCGCGAACAACCAGCGGGCGCTGAGGCTGGGAGATATCACCACTGAGTGCCCGAATTGCAAGAGGCCCGGCGTCATTGTTGAGGGAGTCCCGTTCTTCAACATCGAAGGAAAACCAGCTGTGGTAGATGGGGCGCTGGTCAAGTGTGGCTGTCCAGAGGGTAGTAACGGTGTCGTGGCCATGGGGGGACGTGGCTTGGCGGCAAGCCCCTCGGCGGCACAGCAGACAAGCCAGGCGGCAACATCAGGCCAAGCCGGCTCCACTTCCCCCTTGAAAGCTTCGCTATCAGAAGCAAAACCGCAGCCCGTAATCTGCAAACATCCTGACATGATGGAGCAGGTTGCCAGCTACATTGCTGGAGAAATGAATCGCAACATCACACACCCATCCGTGCTGAAAATGCGGAAGCTAACCAGCTTTGACGCGACAGAGAAACATGCAAAATTTCAAAAACTGCCTTGGTATGCACGTCTTTTACCGCCTGACTTTCAAGCAATGATGATTGGCAACACTGCTGCCGCGATGGCGCTTTGGACAGAGCGGGTGGGTCAGAACAGACCATGGGATCATAAAAAGGCCATCAGGCAACAATTCAGTGGGGTTTGGCATAAACAAGGTGAAGTTGACTACTACTACGACATCTGGTCAAACATCCACTACGGCTATGTAGGGCGGGCTGGTGGCCTGTCTGAAAGCGTTCTTCTGGACGGTGCCGGACTTGAGCAGGTTGCATCAGACACCATTCGGAAGGTTCAAGATTGGGATGAGCAAGATGGACCTCGTCGCTACGCAGACATCGACGGGATGCGGGCTTGGGATGATATAGGCGATCGTGTCTCTATCAATATTGGCATCAAACTGTATAAGCAGCAATCAAACGGTGGGATTACGGCAAAGGTGCTCATGGACGAGGTATTAGCATTACCACTTTCAAGTTGGGGAGGCAGCGTACGTGATCATGTCTGCAACTAAACCGAAACGGCATTTCTGGCGCTGGGTGGTCGCGATAATGCTCGTCCCAATCGTCTTTTGGTATGTCGCTACACCTTGGGTAAGCTTTCATTTTTCTGACAAAGGCCAAGGGCGTCTCGGCTATATCTTGAATGTTCAAGATAACATTTCAAAAGGTGAAATATACCCAGGTGAAGCCACAGGCGGCGCAGGGCATATTTTCCCGAACGACCAATTTTTCATGCAACTCGATTGGAACAATCGTGGAAAGTGGCACTGTATTCGGGCCAAACCCAAGTGGCCCAGGATCGATATCTACATCGGGGCGGACGGTGGCATAGATAGCCGCACTGATAGCAGATTCATTGAAGCCTGCGGGCCATTTCCGCCATAGAAGCAAAAGACCTGCCTGGACGGGTCTTTTGGTCATCGACTCTGCACAAGCTGCACCAAAATGGTGGGATTACGGCAAAGATGCTCATGGCCGGAGTGTTAGCATTGCCACGCTCAAGCTGGGGAGGTGCCATAGTTGATCACGCCTGCGAATAAGCCGAAACGGCATATCTGGCGCTGGGTAGTGGTGATATTGCTTTCGCCTATCATTTTTTGGTATTTCGCCACACCTCAGGTGAGTTTTCATTTTTCTGACAAAGGCCAAGGGCGCCTCGGCTACATCTTGAATGTCCAGCACGACATATCAAAAGGCGAGATCTACCCGGGTGAAGCCACCGGCGGCGCTGGCCACATTTTCCCGAACGACCAGTTTTTCATGGAGTTGTATTGGAACAACCGTGGGAAATCGCACTGCATCCGTGCCAAACCCAGATGGCCAAGTATCGATATCTACATCGGGGCGGACGGTGGCATAGATAGCCGCACCGATGGCAGATTCATTGAAGCCTGCGGGCCATTTCCGCAATAGAAGCAAAAGACCCGCCTAGGCGGGTCTTTTGATTATCGACTCACTGCAGATGCTCTTTAAGTTCGGTACCCGCCTGCCTCATCGCCGCCTTTACCGCCGGCACCTGGCTCAACGGGTTCAACAGCCCATAGTCATGAATCATCCCGTTGTAGCGCACCGAAGTCACGGTCACGCCGGCCGCATTCAGCTTGCGGGCATACGCCTCACCTTCATCGCGCAGCACATCGAATTCGGCGGTCTGCACCAGTGCTGGCGGCAACCCTTTCAGCTGTTCACTGCTGGCCCGCAGCGGCGAGGCGTAGATCTGGTTCCGTGCCTTGGCATCGGTGGTGTAGTTGTCCCAGAACCACTTCATCATCCGCGTGGTCAGGAAGTGCCCTTCGGCAAACTGTTTGTACGATGCCGTCTCGAAGCTGGCATCGGTCACCGGCCACAGCAGCAACTGGAAGCGCAGGGCAGGGGTGCCGGCTTCTTTGGCCTTGAGTGCTACCACCGCAGCCATGTTACCGCCCACGCTGTTGCCGGCTACGGCCAGACGTTTGCCGTCAACGCCGATTTCCTTGCCATGCTCGGCCACCCAGCGGGTAGCGGCATAGGCCTGGTTGATCGCCGTCGGGTAGTGCGCTTCTGGCGAGGGGGCATAGTCCACGTAGACCGCTACCGCACCCGAGCCGACCACCAGGTCGCGGATCAGCCGCTGGTGGGTCGGGAAGTCGCCCAGCACCCAGCCGCCGCCGTGGAAGAACATGAACACCGGCAGGTCGCCCTTGACGTTGGCCGGGCGTACCACTTGCAGCTTGATCGACTCGCCGTTGGCTTGAATGGTGCGCTCTTTTACCTCGATACCGGAGAGGTCGACTTTGACCGAAGCCTGGGCGCCGCTGAGCACTGCGCGGGCGTCTTTCGGGCTGAGTTGCTCCAGTGGCTTGCCACCGCCTTGTTCCAGGGCTTGGAGGAAGGCCAGGGTGTGTTGCTCGACACCTGGGCTGCCAGCGGCGAAGGCGCTGGAGACGGACAGGGTCAGAAGGGAAGCGGTGAGGACTTTGTGGACAATGTTCATGAGCGAATCCTTTTCTATGCAAGTGTTGGTAATGGGCGTCTTGCCTGGCCTGCCGGGCCATCGCTGCGACTTGTGCGTAGATTAGGCAGATGCATTCGCGGGAAAAAGCCGCTATAAAGCGTTTGACTGTCACTATGAGCGAGACAATGAACCCCTACGAAGACATGCGCATTTTTGCCCAGGTCATGGAAGCCGGCAGTTTCACCGCCGCCGCCGATCGCCTGGGGATGTCCAAGCAATCGGTCAGCCGGCGCCTGATGCAGCTTGAAGAGCGTCTTGGCGTGCGCCTGCTCAACCGCTCCACCCGGCGCCTGGACGCCACGCCGCTAGGCCAGCACTACTACCAGTCGGCGCTGCGTTTGCTGGGTGAAGTGCAGCAGGTGGAGCACGACATCAGCGGCCAGGCCCAGGCCTTGCGCGGCACCTTGCGCCTGAGCGCGCCACTGTCATTTGCCATGGCACACCTGGGTTGCCTGCTGACCGAGTTCCTGCAATTGCACCCTCAGGTGGATGTGGAGGTAGACCTGAGTGACCGGGCCGTAGACCTGATCGGCGAGGGTTACGACCTGGCACTGCGCATTGGCGCGCTGGAGGATTCCAGCCTGATTGCACGGCGTATTGCCCGTGTCGAGCGGGTGTACTGCGCGAGCCCGGATTACCTGCGAGCGCGGGGCGTGCCGACAGCACCGGACGAACTGGCAGGGCATGACTGCCTGCCTTATGGGCATTCGCGTCAGGTGCAGTGGCAGTTCCGCCAGGGCGGCAAGGCGCAGGCGATTCAGGTGGCAGGGCGGATGCGTGCGAACAACGGTGAGTTGCTCCGGGATGCAGCCATCGCCGGGATGGGGGTGACGTATCTGCCGACCTTCATTGTGGGGCAGGCGTTGGCGGCGGGGCGGCTGGTGAGTGTGCTTGAGGACTGGACGCCGCCGGCATTGCAGCTATCGGCGGTGTATCCGCAACACCGTCAGGTGGCCCGGCCGGTACAGGGCTTTGTCGATTTTCTGCGTGAGCGGCTGGTGCAGCTGTAGGCTTGCACCGGTCCAGCAGCGGTGCCCGACGCGCCTGCGGTGCGGCCCAGAGCAATTGAGCCACGCCGATGGTCCGCTCCTCGAAACCGCCCTGGCAATAGCACAGGTAGAACTCCCACAAGCGCTGGAATGGAAAGCCTTGGCCACGGAAAATGCCCGGGCCAGGTCGCCGTCCACGGGGAGCACATAGTGGAAGCGTTCACGCCATGGGGTGTTGCGTACCTCCAGCAGCACGGCTACCAGCTGGCCCTGTCGGTCATGGCATAAGTAGGTGCTCACCGGGTTGAAGGACAACCCCCAGCAGCGCGGTTGGGTAAGCAGGTGCACGGCGCCTTCGGGCACCTGGCCAATCGCTTGGCCGACCAGTTGCCGGGCGGCTTCGACCAAGGGCTTACCTTGGCGGGTCAGCGCTGGCAGGTAGTCGGTTTCGCGCCAGCACAGGGGGGCCAGCCGTGAGGGCCCAAGCCAGCGGCACAGGTTCGTCAACTGCTGTTGTTCGTTCAGGTCCAGGTAGAGCATGCCGATCCGGTAGCGAAACGCATGCGGCCTCGGGCTCAGGCGCTTGTGGCTGACCCACCCATGGCACAGGCTGCTGTTCACAGCTGCTCTCCAAAATGCCGGGCCACGTTCAGCGCGCTCAGCACACCGTCTTCGTGAAAGCCGTTGGCCCAGTAAGCGCCGCAGTAATAGCTGTGCAATGGTCCTTGCAGTTCGTGCTGGCGGGCCTGTGCCGCCAACGCGGCCAGGCTGTATGCGTGAGCAGGCGGATGAAGTGCGGGTAGGTCCAGTCGTTGAACACGATGAAGCCGGTATCGACGGCATAGTGTTGGCCCTGCCAGTGCACATCCACGGTATGGGTATGCCCGCCAACCCGCTGCGCTGCCTCGAACACCGTGACCTCGTTTCGGCGTGACAGCAGGTGGGCGCAGGTGAGGCCGGCAATGCCGGTGCCGATGATCGCGATGCGCATGGGTCAGCCCTGTGAGGGGCGCGCCAGATGGCGGCCTTGCTCCAGCAAGTGCAACGCCAGTGCCGCGCCGATGCCGCTGCTGGCGCCGGTGAGCCAGCAGCGGCTCATGCCAGCCTGCCTTTGAGCCAGCGAATCGCGCTGCCCATGACGGGCACATGCTCGTAAAGCAGGGCGCCGGCATCGAAGTAATCCTGGTGAAAGTGCACCCGCTCCTGCCAGCGCAGGTGGCTGCAACCTTGCAGGCTGATCAGTTGTCCACGGGCAAGCTGCGGGTGGCGATAGTGCAGGGTCCAGCGGATGTAGCCATGGCCCGGCGCCAGTTCGTCGGTGCCTTCGAACCGGTAATGCACGTCAGGCACCTTCGCGTACAGCTGGGCGAAGTAGGCCCGCAATGCGCGAAGGCCAGTAAGCTGGTGCAGTGGGTCGCGGAACGCGACATCCTCGCTGTACAGGTCGTTCAACAGGTCGAGGTTATGCGAATTGAGCGTGGCAAAGCGTTCGGCGAAGTACTGGAGGTAGGTGGACATGCACAATACCTGTACAAAACTAAGTTGTTGTACAAGGTATAGTGCAGGTCGCTGTGTAAAGCTATACAAAATAAATTTTCGTACAATTCTGCAGGGCTACTGGGTCAGACTGCTATCAACCCAGTAATGCGCCCAACTCGACCAACCCGCCATCGAACTCATCCATCGCATCCAGCACCGCCTCACGGAAGTACGCTAACGACGCCCGATCGAACAACAACTGCAAGGCCGGCTGTTCATCACTCCCCACATTCACCACGATCACATTGATCCGCGCCGCAGAGGTTTGCGCCACGGCACCGATGGGAAATGCCTGCAAACGCAGGTCGACTCCGCACAACTTGGCCATGACCGTACTGCCATGCGCCCCCGACAGCTGCAACCAGGCATGGCTGTCCTGGCGCGGCAGCAGGTAGTTACGCTGGGCATCCTGCGCCCACTCGGCCTCTGTGGCGGCCACTCGCGTGCCTTCGTCAGCCAGGCTGCCCAGCAGCAGGTACTCGGTCTGTGACAACCGCGCTACCCAGCCGCCGTCGTCCTGGCGCACGGCCTGGTTCGGCTGCTGCGGTAATCGGTAGCCACGTTGTTGCAGGTAGGCGGCGCTGTCGAGGCCGCGAAAGCCGGCCCGCGCCACCTCGGTCAGGTCGGTCAACGCGCAGGCGTGCAACAGCTCGGCCCGCGGGCTGCGAGGGATAAACGCTTTGGCTTGCAAACGGGTCATGGTTCAGAGCTCCTGGCGCAGGTTGTCGGGGTCGTGGAACGGCAGTTGCACTACCTTGGCATGCACCATCGCGCCGCCCTCCACGCGGATCGGGATGTGCATGCCGGGGGTGGCCTGGTGGGCGCCGGCATAGGCCAGGCCGATGATCTGCCCCAGGGTTTGCGAATACTCGCAGGAGGTGACGTTGCCGCTGATGTCCGGTCCGTCCAGCACCAAGTGGCCCTCCAGCGGCTGCGTGCTGCCTTTGGGCAGGGTGAAGCCGACCAGCTTGCGCTTGAGCGGCTGTGCTTCGAGGATTTCGATGGAGCGCTTGCCGACGAAGAACGGCTTCTTGCGGCCAATGGCCCACTGCATGTCGATTTCTGCGGGGTGGGTCATGCCGTCGGTGTCCTGGCTGATGATCACATGGCCTTTTTCCAGGCGTAGCAGGCGTTGGGTCTCGACGCCAAACGGGCGAATGCCCAGGCCCGCGCCGGCCTGCATCAGGGCGTCCCACAGGCGCTCGGCATGGCGCGCCGGCACATGCACTTCATAGCCCAGCTCACCGACGAAACCGACCCGCAGGATGCGCGCCGGGATGCCGGCCACCTTGCCCTGCCGTACGCCCAGGTACGGGAAGGCCTCGGCCGAAAGCTCGACATCGTCACACACCTTGGCCAGCACCTGGCGCGATAGCGGCCCGGCCAAGTTGACGGCAGCCAGGGCGGCGGTGACGTTGGTGATGTCCACGTCCAGGCGCCACTGCGCATTCCACTTCAGCATCTGCTGGTAGATGCGGTCGACGCCGCTGGTGGTGGCGGTGACATAAAAGTGCTGCTCGCCCAGGCGCGCACAAACGCCATCGTCGATCACCACACCGTGTTCGTTGGTCATCAGCGCGTAGCGGGTGCGACCGATGGCCAGTTTGGCAAAGCCGAAGGTGTACAGGCGTTCCAGCAGCTCGGCGGCGTCCGGGCCGCGTACGTCCAGGCCACCCAGTGTGGACACGTCGATCAGGCCGACCTTCTCGCGCACATGGCGGGCTTCTTCCTGCATGCAGCGCTCGCGGTCTTCGGGTTTGCCGTAATAAGCCGGGCGCTGCCAGATACCGGCCGGCATCATCTTCGCCCCGGCTTGCAGGTGACGGCGGTGCATGGGCGTTTGCCGATAGGGGTCGAAGGCACGGCCGGCGACATGTGCCAGCTTTTCTGCCTGGAACGGTGGGCGGGCGGTAGTCACTCCGGTCTCGCTGATGCTGCGGCCGGTGGCCTGGGCCACCAGGCGCGCCGTGGGCAGCGCCGAGTGGCGGCCCTGGGAAGGGCCCATGCCGACCGTGGAAAAACGCTTGACCAGTTGCACGTCACGGTAGCCGCTGCGGGTAGCGTTGACGATGTCGCGCACTTGCAGGTCTTCGTCGAAGTCGACGAAATCTTTGCCTTTGGGGTGGGGGAAGATCGGCCAAGGGAAGTTGACCTTGGCTTCGGCGCCGAACGCCGACAGGGCTGGTGCTTGCAGGCCCAGCGCTGTCACTGCGTCGGCGGCCCCGCGTGTGGTATCGGCCAGCACGTTGGCCAGCGCGTGGCGGCCGTTCACGGAGCCGGCGATATCCAGCCCGGCCGGCAAATGGCTGATGGCGAATTCGTCGCGGTTGACGTCATAGGCCAGCTTGCCACCGGCTTGGCACAGCAACTGGTATACCGGCATGTAGCCCGCCGACATGCACAGCAGGTCGCACGCCAGGCGCAGCCCGTGCGGGCCGACCTTGCCCTGGCCGGTGATCGGGCGAATGTCCACGCCACTGACATGGCGCATGCCCGCTTCATGCAGGGCTTCATACACGGTGCTGCCCAGGTGTACGGGAATATCGCGGCGCTTCAGCTCGGCAGCCAGTGCGGCATCGGCCGGCGCGGCGCGCATGTCGACCACGGCGCCTACGGCCACGCCTTGCTCCTGCAGGTCGAGGGCGGCGAGGTAGCCGTCATCGTGGCCGGTGAGGATGACCGCGCGCTGGCCCGGTTTGACCGCGTACAGTTTCATCAGCCGCTGGGCAGCGCTGGTCAGCATCACGCCCGGCAGGTCGTTGTTGCGAAACACCACCGGCTGGTCGAACGAGCCGGCTGCCACCAGGCAACGGGTGGCGCGCACCTTGTACAGACGCTTGTGCTGGATTATCGGCAGGTAGTTGTCGGTGAACCAGCCGTTGCAGGTAGCCTCCAGCAGCACCTGAATGTTCGGGTGGCCCTCGACGGCGGCCAGCAGCTCTTGACGCAGGCTGGCGGCGCGGGTGCCGGCGATGTCGAAGCGGGCGTAGGTGAGCGAGCCGCCAAGCACCGGTTGTTGTTCGATCAGCAGCACTTTGGCCCCGGCGTTGGCTGCGTCCAGGGCCGCACGCAGGCCAGCAGGGCCGGCGCCGATAACGGCCACGTCAACGAACAGATAGGCTTTGTCGTAGTAGTGCGGTTTGAAACCCAGGTCGAGCACGCCCAGGCCGGCTTTCTTGCGGATCAGCGGCTCCCACACTTTCCACATGCCCTTGGGCTTGTAGAACGAGCGGTAGTAGAAGCCCACCGGCATGAAGCGCGAGAACTTGCCCAGGTAGGCGTCGCGGTCATGCTGCAGGCTGCCGTTGAAGTTCTGCCCTTCGACCACCTGGCCTTCGCGGACGGCCTCCAGGTCGGCCAGTACGTTGGGTTCTTCAGGCAACTGCACCAACGTGTTGGCATCCTGCCCGGCCATGCTCAGCGGGCCGCGTGGGCGATGGTATTTGAACGAGCGCGACAGCAGCCAGCGGCCATTGCCGAGCAGGGCGCTGGCAATGGTGTCACCGGCAAAGCCCTCGCAGGCCTGGCCGTCGAACTGGAAGCGCACGGGCCGCTCGCGGTCGATCAGCAGGCCCATGGGCGCGGGGAGGCGAGTGTGGCTGTTCATCCGGTAATCTCCGGGCTGGCGGCGGGGGTGAAGTCGACGCGACGGTCGAACAGTGCTTTCGGGTCGAAGGTGCGCAGCACCTGGTCGCTTACTGTGTGACGCTCGGCCAGGAACCAGTAGCTGGAGGCGTTGTGCAGCCACCACTCGGTCACCACCCCGGCCAGGTTGTCGGTGTTGAACACATAGTCGGCCCACTCGGCATCGCTGCAACTGGCCGGGTCGGGCATGTGCTTGAACTCGCCGCCGTAGGTGAACTCGCTGATGTTGCGCGGGCCGTTCAAGGGGCAGGTCAGGATCTTCATCGTCGTGTGCTCCTAATGGCTGGCCGCCGTGGCGCCCATTTCGTTCACTTGCTGGAAGCGGCTGAAGCGCTCCAGGGCGAAGGGCGCGATCATTTCGGGTACTTTGCCGCCGCTGGCGACAAGCTCGGCCATGGTCTTGCCGCAGATGGGCGTGGCCTTGAAACCCCAGGTGCCCCAACCGGCGTCCAGGTAGTAGTTGTCGACCGGCGACAGGCCCATGATCGGGCTGTAGTCCGGGGTCATGTCGGTCATCCCGGCCCACTGGCGCATCAGCTTGGCGTTGGCCATGAACGGGAACATCTCGATGGCGTGGGCCAGCAGGCTTTCCTTGAGGTCGAGGGTGGAGCGGGTGTTGTACAGCGGGTACGGGTCGGAGCCACCGCCGAAGACGATCTCGCCACGGCTGGTCTGCTGTACATAACAATGCAGCGCCGACGAACTGACCAGCGGGTCGAGGAACGGTTTGAACGGCTGGGTGACCATGGCTTGCAACGGGTAGGTGTGGATCGGCGCGCGAATACCGGCCTTGGCCATCAGCACCGAACTGGCACCGGCCACGGCCTGGACCACGCAGCCGCACTGCACGGTGCCACGGTTGGTCTTCACCGCTTCGATGCGGCCATTGCGAATCAGCAGGTCCTGCACTTCGGTCAACTGGTGGATTTCCACGCCGCGCTTAGCCGCCTGCTTGGCGTAGCCCCAGGCCACCGCGTCGTGGCGTGCGGTAGCGCCGTCGAAGTGCCATAGGCCCGCCAGCACCGGCAAGTGACCGGGGTCGAGGTTGAGGCTGGGCACCAGTTCACGAATCTGTTGGCGGTCGATCATTTCGGTACGACCGCCGAAGTGCTTGTTGACCTCGGCGCGCTGGCGGAAGGCGCGCACGGTAGCGTCGGTGTGCGCCAGGGTGAGCTGGCCGCGCTCGGAATACATGATGTTGAAGTCGAACTCGTTCGACAGGTTCTGGAACATGCGCACCGATTCTGCATAAAAGCGCACGCCCTCGCTGGTGAGGTAGTTGGAGCGGATTACCGCCGTGTTGCGCGCGGTATTGCCGCCGCCCAGGTAGGCCTTTTCCAGCACGGCGACATTGGTGATGCCGTGATACTTGGCCAGGTAGTAGGCGATGGCCAGGCCGTGGCCGCCGCCGCCGATGATCACCACGTCATAGCCTGGTTTGAGTTCGCACGGTGGCGGCAGGTCGACCTCCACCGGGTAGTCGGCGCTCAGGCCGTATTTCAGCAGGGCGAAAGGCATACGGTGCGCTCCTGGTGGGCGGCCTGTTGCTGCAGGTCGAGGGCGAGCAGGGTGTTTTTCATCAAATAGGCGATGGTCATCGGGCCGACGCCACCGGGCACCGGGGTAATGCCGGCCACCTGGGGCAGGGCGGCAGCGAAGTCGACATCGCCGACCAGGCGGCTGTGGCCGCCTTCATCGATGCGGTTGATACCGACGTCGATCACCACTGCGCCTGGTTTCAGCCAGTCGGCACCGATCAAGCGCGGTTTGCCTACGGCTGCCACCAGAATGTCGGCCTGGCGGCACAGCGCCGGCAGGTCGTGGCTGCGCGAATGCACCACCGTCACTGTGCAGTCGGCCTGCAGCAGCAGGGCAGCCATGGGTTTGCCGACGATGTTCGAGCGGCCCACCACCACCGCGTGCTTGCCGCGCAGTTCGCCACAGGTGTCACGCAGCAGTCGCATGCAGCCGCTGGGTGTGCACGGGGTGAGCACATCGCGGCCCTGGGCCAGGCCACCGACGTTTTCGCTGTGGAAACCGTCCACGTCTTTCAGCGGGTTGATGGCCTGCAGCACGCGGTGCGCGTCGATGTGCGCGGGCAGCGGCAGTTGCACGAGGATGCCGTTCACCTCGGTATCGCGGTTCAGGCGATCGATCAGGGTCAGCAGTTCGCCCTGGGTGGTGTCGGCGGGCAGGCGATGCTCCAGCGAGCGGATGCCTACTTCGTCGGCGCGCAGCACTTTATTGCGCACGTACACCTGGCTGGCGGCATCGGCGCCCACCAGCACCACAGCCAAGCCCGGTTGCACGCCGCCCTGACGCAGCTCCTGCACCTGCTCGCACACCTCGGCCAGTACACGCGCGGCAGTGGCCTTGCCGTCGATCAGCTTGACGCTGGGAATGGCGTTCATTTGAAGATCACCGTGCGGTCGTGGTTAAGGAACACCCGGTGCTCAAGGTGGTACTTCACCGCGCGGGACAGGGCAATGGTTTCGGTGTCGCGGCCGATGGCCACCAGGTCGTCCGGGGCATAGGCGTGGTCCACGCGCTGCACTTCCTGCTCGATGATCGGGCCTTCGTCCAGGTCGCTGGTCACGTAGTGGGCGGTGGCGCCGATCAGCTTGACCCCGCGCTGGTAGGCCTGGTGGTAGGGCTTGGCACCTTTGAAGCCGGGCAGGAACGAGTGATGGATGTTGATCGCCCGGCCTGACAGTTGGCGGCACAGGTCGTCGGACAGAATTTGCATGTAGCGCGCCAGCACCACGAGCTCAGTGCCGGTGTCTTCGACAATGCGCAACAGTGCGGCTTCCTGTTCGGCCTTGGTTTCCTTGGTAACGGGCAGGTAGACGAAACGGATGCCCTGGCGCTCGGCCATGGGGCGCAGGTCCAGGTGGTTGGACACCACGGCGGTGATCTGCATGTCGAGCTCGCCCTTGGCATGCCGGTACAGCAGGTCGGACAGGCAGTGGTCGAACTTGCTCACCATCAGCAGCACGCGCATCGGCCGGGCGCTGCTGTGCAGGCTCCACTGCATGTCGAAGCGTTGGGCCACGTCGGCAAAGCCCGCCTCCAACTGCGGTGTGTCTCCTGTGGTACCGGTGTTGTAGCGGAACACTGCGCGCATGAAAAAGCGCCCATTGTCCTCGTCGTCGAACTGCGCCATCTCGCTGATGTAGCAACCGTGCTCGGCCAGGTAGGTGGTCACCGCAGCGACGATGCCGGACACGGCCGGGCAACTGACGCGCAGGATGAAGTGATCGGGAGCGGGGTGCATGTCGGATAGGCCTCGTGAGGGGGTGGGGCAGATCGGGCACAAGGGCAAAAGAAGCTTCGCGAGCAGGCGAAGGGTGTTTCTTGATAGGAATATAAATTTCCTTTAGGCGATTTATAGGCGAAGTGAGGGGTGTCGGTCTAGGGGGTTTGTGAAATTTTTTATCCTGACAGGAAAGTTTTTTGAGGGCGCTTTGTAGGGCTATGCTTGCACCATGACCACACCACCCCCCTTGCGCCAACCATGCCCCCCTGGTGCCTGCGACTGCGGCCGCGAACATCTGGGCGAGCATCCGCAGGCCGCACAGCGCATCCTGCTACTGACCCGTCAGGAAGAGAAACGCCTGCTCGAACGCCTGGAAAACCTCAAGGACCTGGAGGACCTGCAACGCCTGCAGCAACGGATGTACGACAATCTCGGCATCCGCGTGCACATCGCCCCCGGGTTCAACGAAGTGCGCACCATGCGCGGCATTGTCATCGAGCTGGATGACCAGCCAGGATTGTGCCGCAGGACCCGGCAATCGATCCCGGCGGCCATCCGGCGCGGGCTGGAGCGTAATCCGCAGGTGGCGTTCCGCCTGCTCGATGCACACGACCTGTTGCGTGATGCCTGAAACGTTAATTTTTCAGCGGCCGGTTACGTCTACTTGAAAGCCCCCCTGCGCCACGCGCATAGCGGCATTCATCATTCAAGGAGACAGGCAATGACTTCCGTATTCGACCGCGACGATATCCAGTTCCAGGTAGTGGTCAACCACGAAGAGCAATACTCGATCTGGCCCGACTACAAGGCCATCCCCAACGGTTGGCGTGCCGTGGGCAAGAGCGGCCTGAAGAAGGAATGCCTGGCCTATATCGATGAGGTCTGGACCGACATGCGCCCACTGAGCCTGCGCCAGAAAATGGCCGAAGCCGCCGCCCAGTGACCGCACTGAACCTGCTGTGCCTGCCGTATTCTGGGGCCAGCGCCATGGTCTACAGCCGCTGGCGGCGCAAGCTGCCGGCGTGGCTGCAGGTGCGCCCGGTAGAGCTGCCCGGGCGTGGCGCACGCATGGCCGAGCCGTTGCACACCGACATGCAGGCGCTGGCCCGGCAACTGGCCGCCGAGCAACGCCTGGCGGCCAATGGGCCCTATGCGTTGCTCGGCCATAGCCTGGGGGCGTTGCTGGCCTTCGAGCTGGCCCATGAACTGCAGGCGCTGGGCTGCCCGTCACCACTGGCACTGTTTGCCTGCGGTACCGCAGCGCCAACCCGGCGCGAGGATTACGATGGCAAAGACTGGCGCGAGCCCAAAAGCGACGCCGAGCTGATCAGCGAGTTGCGCGAGCTTCAGGGCACGCCTGAAGAAGTGCTGGCCAACGCCGAACTGATGAGCCTGACCTTGCCGACCTTGCGCGCGGATTTTCTGCTCTGTGGCACTTACGCCTACCGTCAGCGGCCGGCCCTGCAGTGCCCGCTGCACGTGCTGGGCGGCGTGGACGATCGGGCCAGCGAAGAGCAGTTGCAGGCCTGGCGCAAGGAAACCCAGGGTGACTTCTCGCTGCTGATGTTCCCGGGTGGCCACTTCTTCATCCATGAGCACGAAAACGCCGTGCTCGATGCGCTGACCGGATCATTGCAGCCGCTTCGGCTGTCTGCCTGATTGACGCCACCTCTTGCCTGAGGGAGGCTAGGCCTTTTTCCAGGCAAGGGGCAGACAATGTTGATCGATCCACACAAGGCCGCACTGCTGGTCGGTGAACAGCCCTGAACGGCCGGTTACTGGCTGTCGGGTTGATGGCGTTGGCGCTGCTGCAAGGCTGCGTCGGGCACCGTGACGAAGCACCCGAGGCGGACCCGGCCAAGGTCCGTGCGCAACTGTTGCGGCTATTGCCGGCCCAGACCAAGGACCGCGAGGGCTGGGCCAGGGACATTCAGGTGGCGTTCGAAACCCAGCGCATTACCCCAAGCAAAAGCAACCTGTGCGCGGTGCTGGCCGTGACTGAACAGGAATCCACTTTCAGCGCCGACCCGCAGGTACCCAACCTGGGGCGGATCGCCCGCGAGGAAATCGACCGGCGTGCGGCACGTCTGCATATCCCCAGGCTGTTGGTTGACGGTGCGCTGAAGACGCCTTCGGGCAACGGCCAGAGCTACCAGCAGCGCTTGCAGGCGGTGCGCAGCGAGAAGCAATTGAGTGAGCTGTACGACGAGGTCATTGCCCGCGTGCCACTGGGCAAGACGTTACTGGGCGGGCTCAATCCGGTGCACACCGGCGGGCCGATGCAGGTCAGCATCGACTTTGCCGAAAAGCATGCGCAGGGTTACCCCTACAGCCACGATGGCAGCATTCGCCAGGAGGTATTCAGCCGGCGCGGCGGCATGTACTTCGGTATTGCCCACCTGTTGGGCTACCCGGTCAACTACGAGCGCCAGCTGTACCGCTTTGCCGATTTCAATGCTGGTTGGTACGCCAGCCGCAACGCCGCATTCCAGGCCGCACTGAACAAGGCGACTGGTGTGACGCTTGCCTTGGATGGCGACCTGATTGCGCCGGGTGCGATCATGCCCGGGGCCACCGAACTGGCCGCGCGCAAGCTGGGCGGGAAGCTGGGGCTGCGCAACCCGCAGATTCACAGCCAGCTGGAGGAGGGCGACAGTTTGGCGTTCGAGGACGGCAAGCTGTACAGCGGGGTGTTTGCCTTGGCAGATGCCAAGGCTGGCAAGCCGGTGCCACGGGCGGTGCTGCCGGGGATCGAGCTGAAGAGCCCGAAGATCACCCGAAAGCTGACCACGGCGTGGTTTGCCGGGCGGGTGGATGAGCGCTACCAGCGGTGCATGAAGCGGTAGCCGGTACAGGCAACATCAGCTTTCGCCCAAGGCCCCAACCACTTGGTCGACGCTGGCCTTCAACCCGGCAAACGCATCCTCAGGGTCGCTCTCCACCACCACCAGTTTCGCCCCGGCTGCCTTGATCACCTCGGCTACCGCCGCGTCCGGCTGCCGATGGTCCAGCACCAGTGCCACATCCTGCGCTTTCAGGTTTTCCTCCAGCGCCTTGAGCGCGGCAGCGTCCCATTCGGTCGGCAGCGGCTGCTCTACCACATCCAGGTTCAAGCCGCTGGCCAGGTAACCCAACCGCCCGGACAAGCTCACCACCGTCAGGTTGTCGACCTTGGCCAGACGTGTCTGGCTGCTGGCCGATAATTCAAGCAACTGACGCTTGAGCCCTGCCAGGTTGCCCTGGATCTTCGCTTTGTCATCCGGTGCCAGCCGCTCCAGATCATTGGCCACCACATCGGCCATGCGCCCGAGGTTGGTCGGGTTGAGCCAGGGGTAGGCGCCGTAGGCATCGTCACCTGTGACCGCAATGCCGGGCAGCGCGCCATCCACCGGCCGTGCGGCATCGATTTCGACGATGCGGATGTTGCTGCGTCGGGCCATCGGGTACAGCGGGTCGTCACGCCAGATCGAGCGTACACCGATCACCGCGTCGGCCTGCTGTGCGGCTTTCTCCAGGCTGGGGCCACCGCGCGAGCTGAAATACGACGGCTGGCGGCTGGCCGGCAGGTTGGCCGGTGCCGCACGTTTGAGTTGCACCGCCGTGCCGTCGAGCAGGGCGCTGGCCAGGCTGTGGGTGATGGGCAGGGTGGTCAGCACTTGCGTGGCAAAAGACAGCGACGGCAGGCCGGCCAAGGCCAGTGCCAGAGTCAGGCGTTTCAGGTTCATGCCGGGTTTCCTTGCAGGCGTGGGACGAGGGCGCGGGCCAGGGCGGCCAGGGCAAAGCAGATGCCGGCGACCAGGATGATCGCGGCGCCCGACGGCACGGGCAGGTCGAAGACGATTGGCAGCAGAATGCCAAGCAGGGTGCTCAAGGTGGCGATCAGTACCGAGACGAAGAAGAACCCCTTGAGCGACTGGCTGACCAGGCGTGCAGCCGCAGCGGGGATGACCAGCAGTGCTCCGACCAGGATGGCGCCGATTACCTTCACGGCAGCCACGGTTACAAGGGTTACCAGCACCACGAACAGGTAATCCAGGGTTTTCACCGCCACCCCGCGCACGGCTGCCAGTTGCGGGTTGAAACTGGCCAGCATGATGCGGTTGTACAGTGGCACAGCCAGGGCCAGCACCAGCACCGCGACGATACCCAGCACCACCAGGTCCTGGCCGCTGACGGTCAGCACCGAGCCGAACAGCACGTTTTCGAGGATGTGCACATTGATCTTGCCGGCCAGCATCAGCAGCAGGCTGGCACCCAGCGCCAGCGACACCGACAGGAACACGCCGATCAGCGTGTCCGGTGAAAGACCCGTGCGGTTGCGCAGGAAGTTGAGCAAGATGCCGAACAGCAGGCAGTAGCCGAACAGGCTGCCATAAGGGCCGGTGTAGGGCTCACCGAGCAGGATGCCGATGGCTACCCCGGTCAGTGCAGCATGGCCCACGGCTTCGGAAAAGAACGCAAAGCGCTTGACCACCACCAGGGTGCCCAGGCCGCCCAGTACCGGGCCAATCATCAGGCCAGCCAGCAAGGCATTGACCACGAAGCCGTAGGCCAGTGCCTCAGGCAAGTAACCAGCCGTGGCCCAGTCCTGGACCAGTTGGCGAAATGCTTCAAAACTCATGAGGCAAGGCTCTCGCTACGCGGGTGAACAGAGAACAGGCCAAGCAGGCGCTCTGGTGTGAGGGCCTGGGCCGGTGGGGCATCGAACAGCACCTGGCGGCTCAGGCCAGTGACCCGGTCGGCCAGGCGCAGCACGGCCTCCAGGTCGTGTTCTATCCACAGCACCGTGGTGCCGGCCTGGCGCCAGCCCTGCAGTAACTGCTCGAACACCTGGATACCGGCTTCATCGAGGGCCGACATGGGCTCGTCCAATACCAGCAACTGCGGCTCGGGGATCAGACCTTGGGCCAACAGCACACGCTGGCGTTCGCCACCAGACAATGCGCCCATGCGCCGTTTGCGCTTGTCGAGCATGCCGACCCGCGCCAAGGCCGCATCGATGGCCGGCTGCACGCGGCGCGACAAGCCGAGAAAAGCCGGGCGCCGCTGGCACATGGCAGCCATGAAGTCATCAACGGTCATTGGCAACCCACGGTCAAACTCCAGCGCTTGCGGCACATAACCGATCACCTCGCGCTCGCCTGGCCAATGCAGGGTCAGCTGGCCCTGGTGTGGCATTTGCCCGAGCAGGGTCTTGATCAGCGAACTCTTGCCACCGCCGTTGGGGCCGACGATGGCATGCACGCTGCCAGCAGCAACGCCAAAACTGACGTGTTCAAGGATGCGGGTGCGGCCCAGGGTGAGGTCGACGTCGGCGAACTCGATGCGTGGCCCACAGGCCTTCACCAGGTTGGCGGCGGCGGTCATGCGCAGTTCTCCTGGATGGCGCGCACCACGGTGTCGAGGTTGCGCTTCATCTCCACTTCGTACTTCTCTTTGGTGTATTCACCGTAGGAAATGTGCGTCAGCGGGTACAGGCGCACGCCGGATTCACGCTGGATGGTTTCGACATAGGCGGACGGGAAGTCCATTTCCGAGAAGATCACCTTCACATGCAGGGCTTTGAGCTGGTCGATGGTCTTTTTCAGCTGGGCCGGGCTGGGCTCGATGCCGTGGGCCGGTTCGACCACGGCGGTCACCTCCAGGCCGAAGTCGCGCACCAGGTAGTCGTAGGCAGCATGGATGGTGGCAACCCGAAAGGTGGCGCTGGGTGCTGCGGTTACCTTGGCCAGCGCCTCGGCACGCAGGGTGCGCAGGCGCTTGGCGTAGGCACGGGCGTTTTGCGTGTACAACTTGGCGTTGTCCGGGTCGAGCTTGCCCAGTTCGCGGGCGATGTTGTTGACCTGGGCGATGGTGGTGCTGATCGACAGGAAGGTGTGCGGGTTGACCACCTTGCCGGCGCCGCGCGCTGCAATGCCCGTGGCCGCCAGCAACGGCACGTTCTGGTTGGCCTCGATGGTGGCGATGCCGGGCTTTTCGCTGGCGGCGATCATGCGGTCGGCGAAGTCGTCATGGCCGACGCCGTTGAGCACCACCACGTCCAGCGTGCCGATGCGCTTGATGTCCTCGGCCCGTGGCTCGTAGGCATGCGGGTTGAAGCCCGCGGGAATCAGCGGCACCACTTCGGCCTTGTCGCCGACGATGTTGGTCACATAGCTGTAGTAGGGGTGCAGGGTGATACCAATACGCAGCGGCTTGCCGTTATCGGCCAGGGCCAGTGCCGGCAGGGCAAAGGCCAGGAGCAGGGCGAGGGCGGAGCGGAACATGGGCGGGAGTCCTTGGGTTCAGTGACGGTGTTCGCGGGTAACCCCGGCGTCGTAGTGGCTGACCACCTGTTGCCAGCCCGCAGCGATCAAGGCCGCCTGGCCGAGATCGTCCGGGAAGACGGCAGCGCTGTCGCGGCGCAACCAGACATCGGCTTGGCCGGTGCTGTCCGTCGGCAGGATCAGCAGCAGGCTGCCGGCGACTTCAGGGGCCTGACTGCGGCCCAGGTAGGCGCCGGATTCCAGCCACGACCACTGATGACTGCCACGGCTCTGGCTGCCGGCATCCACCACGAATGGCGGCAGGCCTTCTTCGGCCAGTGCCTGCACGCTCGGCACGGCGGCGTTTTCTTCACGCAGCGCCTGGATCTCGTCGAAGGCCACCCGCAAGTCGGTGTACAGGCCTTGCTCGGCAGCGGTGAGGTCGCGGCGGGCGTCAATCTGGTGGCTGGCGATGGCCTGTTCGTCTTCGCGCTCGCCACGCAACAGCACCACACTGGCGGCGAGCACCACGATCAGCAGGCTGGCCAGCAGCACGTACAGGGTTTCGTGCCCGGCGCCGGCCGGGTGAATCACTTGAGCGCGGCTCATGGCTGGGCGATATCGGCGTAGTCGACTTCCACCACGTGCCCGGGGCCGGCATCGAACAGCACGTAGAATTCGCCTTCCGGGCGCTTGAAGGTGAGCGTGGAGTCGTCGCCCAGCTTGCCGCCGACCAGTACTTGCTCGTCATAGCCGATCACGTCCAGGGTCACCCCAGCGGCACCGCTGCCGTCCGAGAAGCCACCGGTGCATTTGACCTGGCCGCTGGCCAGTTCTTCGCATTCGCACATCGGGTTGTGTGCCAGGGCAGGGCCAGCGGCCAGTACCAGCAAGGGCAGGGCGAGGGTGCGCATCAGGTGTTTCATTTCTTGCCTCCTTGTTTCTCGAGCCAGGCCACGGTGGCAGGCGATGCCTTGGCCAGGGGGACGGATGCCTGGTGCATGCTGCCGTCCCAACCTTCCAGGGTGATCCAGATTTGCGCGTCGGGTTTGGTACGCGGCGGGATGGGCAGGTTGGTGCCCATGCGGTAGGGGGCGCCAAAGAAGATGGTGCCGGCAGCGCGCAGGCTGCGGGGTTTGCCGATGCGCAGGTAAACGGCCTTGACGTCTTTCATGCAGGCTTTGCACAGGGACGCGCTGAAGGACTTGAAGTGGCCGGCGGGGCCGTCTTCGCGTGGCGCTTCGTCACGCAATTCAGCCAAGTCCAGCGTGTAAGGGCCGGCCTGGATGCCACTGACCACGTTCGCCCCCAGGCCCGCGTCACCACGAAACAGCTTGGCGTCGCTGAAATACTTGGGCATGAAGCCCAGCGGGACGAGGATCAGCAGGATGTTCAGATGAAAGCGCCACTTCAGCCACCACTGCTTCAGCGGGCTGGCGGGCACGGCCTGGGCGTGGCTCATGGTTGGGTCTCCAGTGTGGTCTGGCGGCGTGCGGCACGGGGAGCACGGTCGCTGCGCTTGAGGGCGGCTGCGGTGGCCTGGGCGGTACGCTTGGTCCAGATCAGCAAGCCGCTGAGCACCATCAAGGTGAGTACCAGGCCGAAGAAGAACCAGATCAGCTTGATGGGCAAACCGCCAAAGTCACCGGTGTGCAAGGGGCGCATGGACTCGGTGACGAATTCCAGCGTGGAGCGGTCGCTGAGCAGGAACTGGCTGTCGACGTTGCTTGTGTAAGGGTTGACCGCTGCACTCTGGAACATCAGCGGATACCAGCCGCGCCCGCCCATGGAAACGTGGCTGTAGGCGGTCGCCGGCAACGAAATGAAGGTAATGTCCAGGCCTGGAATCGCCAGGCCGGCGATACGTGCCGCCTCATCAAGGTCAATGCGCGGGGCAGGGGTGCCATCCGGCATTTGCGGCACATCTTCACGGGCGATCACCGGCACGATAGGCCGGCTGGAAATAGTGATGTGGTTGTCTGAAAGCAGTGCCTGGATCAGGAACCAGGTGCCGGTGATGGAAATGACCGCGATGAACCAGATCGACCACACCCCCGCCAGGCGATGCAGGTCGCCCCAGAAGATGCGTGAGCCGTGCCCGGTGCGCACCGGTTTGAAGAAGCCTTTCCAGAACTTCTTGTACACCACCAGCCCGGTGACCAGAGAGGCCAGCATGGGCAGGCCGAGAAGCGAAACCAGGTACCAGCCCCAGCTGAAACCATTGGTGAACGGCACCAGCCACCAGCCGTGCAATGCACGGGTAAAGGCTTCGAAGTTGAAGTCAGGGGACTTGCCCTGGATGACGCCGGTGTAGGGGTTGACGTACAGCGTCGGGCTGGTGCCGTCGGGGTACGTGACATCGGCCAGCAGGGCAAAGTGCGAGCCGTCGGGCTGCCTGAGCGACTCCACGAACATGTCTGGCTCGGCTTTGCGCATGGCGTCCAGTACCTGCTGGAAGCTCAGGCGCTCGGCATCACCGTCGGGCTTGCTCGCGCGGACATCCGGGTTGGCCAGCCAGACGATTTCCTGGCTGACCACGGCGAGCATGCCGGTGAAGCACACGATCAGCACAAAGAACCAGATCGGCAAGGCGAGCCAGCTATGCACCAGGAACCACAGCCTGGATTTGGATTTTTTCGGTGATTTGGCCATCAGACGGTCTTCTGCAATGGGTGGTCGAGCGTGTGCCCAACCAAAGAGGGCTGTACTGATAAGGACGAATGAGAATCGAAAACCTGCCGCTTTAAATGCAAGCAAATGTTTCAGAAAGCACAAGGCCGAGCTGCGCGCGAAGCGACAGGCCGGCCTTGAGGGTGCGTAGCACAGGGGTCAGGCGCGGGTCAGGGCCGCGGCTGGATGTGCTTTGCCGTGCAATTGCGCCAGGTCCTGATACAGGGCGCGGCCAATTTCTGCGGCACGGGCCGGCAGTACCGAGAGCAGGGTGTCACTCAGGCCGTGGCTGTTTTCGCAGAAGCCCTGCAAGTACACCGAGGCCTGCAGGTCGGGGCTGGCCAGCACGCGGTAGTTGCGGTCGACGCTGAAGTCGTCCAGGTAGCCGGCCAATGGCGCCAGCAAGTCACGGTGCGAGCGGCGCTCGTAGCCGGTGGCAAGGATCACGGCGTCGTAGCGGTGGGTTTGCTGCTGGCCAGTAGCGAGGTCGCGCAGGGTCAGCTCCAGGCCTTCGCGAGTGGCCACCACGGCTTCCACCTGGCGCCGGCACAGCACGTTGTGGCGGTGCTGGTGGGCGACTTTCTGCCGGTAGAGGATGCCGTAGATGCGTTCGATCAGGTTCAGGTCGACCACTGAATAGTTGGTGTTGTGGTACTCGCCCAGCAACTTGCTGCGCTGGTCGGCGGGTTCGTTGTAGACCAGGTCGGTGTAGTCCGGCGAGAAAATCTCGTTGACGAACGGGCTGTCGTCGGCCGGTTTGAGGGCTGAACCGCGCAGGACCATGTCGACCTTGACGGACGGGTAGCTGTCGTTCAGGTCGATAAACGCCTCGGCGGCGCTCTGGCCCGAACCGATCACGGCGATGCGCATCGGTTTGCCGTCGGTGCACGGCAGCTTGTTCAGGCTGCTCAGGTATTGGGAGTGGTGGAACACCCGTGGGTCATCCTTGAAGGCGCCGAACTTTTCCGGAATTTTCGGCGTGCCGCCGCTGCCGACCACCACCGAGCGGGTGCGGCGGCTGTATTCGCGGCCCTGTGCGTCGCGTGCGATTACGCGCAGGTGGTTTACCCGGCCATCCTGCAGTTCCGGTTCGATACGCAGCACTTCCTGGCCATACACGGCCTGGGTGGCGAAGTGTTCGGCGGCCCAGCGCAGGTAGTCGTTGTACTCCAGGCGGCAAGGGTAGAAGGTGCCGAGGTTGATGAAGTCGGCCAGGCGCTGCTTCTGGTGCAGGTAGTTGACGAAGCTGTAGGGGCTGGTGGGGTTGCGCAGCGACACCAGGTCTTTCAGGAACGAGATCTGCAGCTCACTCTGGGTTGCCAGGGTTTCGCCGTGCCAGCGGTAGTCCTGTTGCTTGTCGATGAACTGCGCATCGAGGGCATGGCCCTGGGACTCGGCGAGTTCTTCCAGGGCGATGGCCAGGGCCAGGTTGGAAGGGCCGAAGCCCACGCCGATCAGGTCCTTGATAGTTTCCGGGTTTGCAGACTGGCTCATGGCTGCGGTTCCATAATGGTCGAATGTGGACGCCGCCGGGAGGGGCCGGCGCTTGCGTTTGTACATTGGGTGGAACGAGCCAAATGATGGGGAATTTACTGGCGGGCGGCCGACCCACTGCTACACGGGCTAAAGACCTGCGCGCTGAGGCCGATAGGCAGAACCATGCAAGGACCCATTTTGCGACGCAGGGAGACAGACATGACAGGTATTGCAGCAGTCAGCATCAGCACCACGGCCCAGGCGTTGAGCACGACTCAGGCTGCCGACAGCCAGGACGCGCAAAAGGCTGAAGAGGGTGGAACAGTCGCTCAGACCGACGCCTCCAGGGCGAACGGTGGCGGCCAGGCCCAAGGCGCCCAGGGCAGCAGTGAAAGCTCGGAGCCTGCGCACATCAATCAATTGCGCGAGATGATCAAGAAGCTGCAAAAGCAATTGGCCGACGAACAGAAACAACTGGCCCAGCTGATGGCGCAGAAGATGGAAGAAACCGCCAAGATGGCCGCTGTGAGTGCCAAGCAGGCGAGCATCGCGACCCTCAATGGTGAGATCCTGCAGGCAACCGCACAGTTGCTCGAAGCGCTGCAGACGTCAGGTGGCAGCAGTGCAGGGGGGATGGTCAATACGCAGGCCTGATGCGACTGGGGCCCGCAAAGGCCCCAGCGAGACCGTTAGCGTTTACTCGGAAACCAGGCGCCCCTTGTTCTGCCGGTCCGCCTTGTACTGCATGGCCACTGCGGGTGCCGGTTTGGCGGCACCGGTTTCCAGCCACTGACGCATGCGGCTGGCATCGGCGAAGTGGGTGTACTTGCCGAACGCATCCAGGATGACCATGGCCACCGGGCGGTTGTCCATGCGGGTCAGCAGCACCAGGCAGTGCCCGGCTTCGTTGGTGAAGCCGGTCTTGGTCAGCTTGATGTCCCAGTTGCTCTTGTTCACCAGGTGGTCGGTGTTACGGAAGCCCAGTGTGTAGTTGGGCTTGCGGAAGGCCACGGTTTTTTCGCGGGTGGTCGACAGCTCGCTCAGCATCGGGTACTTGCGCGAGGCCATCAGCAGCTTGGCCAGGTCACGGGCGGTGGACACGTTCTGCGTCGACAGGCCGGTCGGCTCGACATACCGGGTATGTGCCATGCCCAGGCTGCGGGCCTTGGCATTCATCGCCTTGATGAACGCCGGATAGCCACCTGGGTAGGCGTTGGCCAAGGAGTTGGCGGCACGGTTTTCCGATGACATCAGGGTAATCAGCAGGGTTTCGCGGCGGTCAAGCTGGCTGCCCAGGCGCACGCGCGAATACACGCCTTTCATTTCCGGGTTGTTGGCAATGGTCATGGTGAGCATCTCATCCATGGGCAGTTTGGCATCCAGCACCACCATCGCGGTCATTAGTTTGGTCACCGAGGCAATCGGCACCACGCGGTCGGCATGGCTGGCGTACAGCTCCTGGTTGGTGGTCAGGTCGATCAGCAAGGCGCTGCCTGAAGCCAGGTGCAGCTTGGACGGGTCGCGTTGAACCTGGGCCGGGGGTTGTGCAGCAGCGGTCGACGGAAGGGTCGCGGTTCCTGTGAGCAACAGCAGCAGGCTGAGGATAGACAGGGATGTTTTCACGTTGAGGCTCACTAAAAGTTGGTATGTCGTTGGCTGTGCAAGGGTTTTCCCCCTAAACCGCTGCATTGTGGAGTATGGCCCAAACGCTGTCGAATGCCTTATGACTAAAGGGCGCAAGGTGAAGGAAATTTAATCCTGTAGCGGAGCAGTGCCTGATTTCAGGCGTACGGCCGCGATGGCCGCTCGGCGCGGCCTTGATCAGGTCGGATAGCAAATCAGTCTGTACGCAGGATGGGAAACAGCTCTTTTGGGTTGCGTGATTCTGCGTTCATCAATGTACACGCGGCCGCCGCTTCGGACTTGTTGACATATCACTGGCTCGGCGTGTCACGGCGATCCCGGCGCAACCCGTGTTGGGCAGGGCACCGGGATGCCTTTCGGGCTTGCATCGTTCAGCGGTGGATCAGCGACAGTTCGCTGATGATGCAGATCGAGCCGTCATCGGCCGGTGTTGTATCGGTGTAGTCAACCTGGTTGTAGATGCCGCCGTGGAATTCGAACAACCGTGGCGCCCAGGTACTGTCGAGTTGCAAATTACCTGACGAGCCGGAAACACCATTGTATTTGGCCGTCACGTTGACCACGCCGGCAGACGTGGTGTGGATGCTGACGATGAACCTGCCCCCCAGCGGCACGCCTTTCAGCACTGTCGAGTTCACCGGGTCGGCCTGGTTGTAGGTGCGCCGAAAACCCAGCGTGATGTTGCCCTTGTTCCAGAACACCTTCACCGGCGGGCTATCGTCCCCACGTACGTGCATCTGGGCGATGACCACCTTCTGCGCAGCGTTGACCTTGGTCAGCGTCATGGTTTGGTAGTTCCAGTGATCCTGGGCACTGGCCAGCGTCCAATCCTCAGTTTCCGTCCACTCGCAGCGGGTCCTGCGGGTGCTTTTGCTTGAGGCGCCTTTAGTGGGGGCTGAGAACTGGATCGAACCATCGCTGAGGACCTTGACGATGCTCGGGTAGCTGGCAATCGCTTCGGCACCGTTGAGTTCGAGTGCAACGGGGTTGGTCGAGGATACGGCTACCGGCGTAGCGATGATGAGGTTGCTGATGTCTACGGTCATGTGAACTCCTGACGCAAAGCGAGGATTGGCTGGGGGCTCTGGCGGCCGCGTTTGCGGCTGCGGGATAAAAATTAGCGCTAGGCTAAATTTAAGTCAATCGCTTAAAGCTAAATAAATTTCGCTTTGCGCAAAATTACCCACTCGGGAAAATTTTCAGCGAGGGGCTTTACGCTGGATTTGGCGGTGAGATAAGCTTTTCTCGGATACTGTACAGATATACAGCTTTCAGGGTGAGAATATGTCTATGCACATGCAGTCAACTTCCCGGCAGCGTCAGGCAATGACCGGAATCGAGCGTCTTAGCCTGCGGGTGTCGTCGATGATCAACCACCCGGTCGCGCAGACCCAACGCTGGGTTGTGGTGCATCGCCTGGATACCGACGGTGATGCGGAGTGGGAAGAGGTGATGGGCCTGTTGTCCGAAACGTCCGAGTTGGACCTTACGTTCAACGATGACGAGAGCGTTACCGTACGTTGGGCGCGCAGCAGTGTGGAGGAGCGCGATGATTTCATCGTTGAGCAGGACAGCAAGGCGGAGGAGGTCGAAGCGCAGGCGCCGTTCTGAGCCTCATGAAGAGCCCGCCTGGGGGCGGGCTTGGGCGTTATACCAAGTGTGCATTCCACACCAGCAGCACCCGGGCCTGGATGTAGGTTTCTTCGCGGCGAATCATGCGGTCCTTGTGCCGTGAGTTGTCTGAGATCATCTCGAAGTGGTCCTCATCCGCGATTTGCAGCCGCTTGATGTAGATGTGATCGCCCCAGGAAAAGAAGTAGATCCCGTCGCCCACGAAATCCCGGATGCTCACGTCCACGATCAGTGGGTCACGGTGCTTGATGGTCGGCTCCATTGATTGGCCCCAGCCGGTCACCATCTTGAGGTGGTGGTGTTCAGTGAATTCCACGCCCAGCTCGCGAAGATGGCTGGGACTGACGCGAACGTCCTTGAACATTTCCGGGTAATCGTGGGGGATCTGGCCACCGCCCATGGCAGCCCGCACGTCGTAGTGGGCAATCCATACTTCATCACCCACCAGGCCAGGGCGGACAAGCTCAGCTTTCACCCGTGTGGCGTCCAGCGGCTCTTCAGCTGCGGCCAGCAACCGCTGCCGGGTTTCTTCGGGGATGCCTTTGCCACTTCTGGCAAGCATCTGCTTGACCAGGTCGGCCGCAGAAAGCTTGCCGTCGCCGGTTTCGACCGGCAACTGTACCGAGTCACCTGTCGACAGTGCGTCGAACCACCCGCGTGGCAGCCCTTCGATGCCCTCGATTCGGCGGGCCACGTCATCGCCCAGGTTTTTTGCGGTCTTGTCAGAAAGGATCTGGCTCAGGTGTGCAGGCGCCATCCCCCAGCGCTCTGCGCAGGATCCCTTTCTCTGGCTGCCGATCAACTTGACCAGGTTGTGTTTGCGAATGCCGTAGATGTCCATAGGGCAAAGCATGCCAGTGTTTAGCTCGCTGCTAAATGTGCGCATGGCTAAATTGCCTCTTGTGGTGAAATTAGCTGCAGGCTAAATTAAAGCGGCAAACAAGGAAAGCCAGCGAGACACTTTTCTCTAGGGCTCATCACATCATCATTGGTAATGAGGTTCACATGGATCCGACCGACCTCGGCCCGGGCACAGTCACTTGGCTGAGCGGTACGGGCACTGTGCTGCTAGGTGCGTTTCTGTGGCTGCGCAAGTGGTTGTCCAAGGATGCGGCCGAGCGTGCGATGGACAGCGCGGATGTTGCAGTCATTCGCCGCCTGACCGAGCTGCTGGACATTGAGCGGGATGCCCGCCGAGAGGCAGAAACCAAAGCGGACCAGCTGGCCAGGGAGCGCAACGAGCTGGTGCTGACGGTAGGGCGGCTTCAGGGCAAGATCATGGTGCTGAGCAGCCAGTTGAGTCGTAGCTCGCAACGCTGAGGGGCCCAGGCAAAAAAAAGCCCACCATCTTGGCGGGCCATAAGGGCGTAGGGAGCAACGCACAACACATTCGGGTCAGGCAACCAGGGTGCCGGGTTGCAACTGTTCAACCAGTGCCTGGGCCGAGGCCAGTGTCGGCATCGGGCCGCTCACGGCTTCACCGTTGCGTACCAGGTACCAGCAAGCCAGCAGGCCCTGCTCACGCAGTGAGGCGGGAACGGCGCTGCCGACGACGGACATGATATGGATAGTGGCCATGGGGACCTCCTGCAAGACATGGCCCTACCATACGCAGCAGCCGGGGCGGTTTGAAATCAACGTGCTCAATAGTGGTCATTAGTTCTATCAACCATTACCAGCGCGGCGGACCGTAATACGCCGGCGGCGGGCCGTAGTAGGTGCGGTAGCCCGGGGGCGGTGGTGCTGGGGCGTAGTACGGCTGGTAGTACACCGGCTGCGGTGGCGGTTGCACATAAACTGGCGGCGGCCCGTAGTAGACCGGCTGGCGTTCGACATACACGGTACGGTCACGTCCGCCATACACCGTTGCCCCGACCACCGCGCCGACCACCGCCGCGCCCAGCAGTGGGCCCGGCCCATACCAACCGCCGCCGCCATGGCCGCCATGCGCAGCAGCAGGCCCGCTGACGGCCAAGGCACCGATCAGCAAGGCAATTCCGGGAATGAGACGGTTCATAACGCAACCTCGCAGGGAAGCCCCTCGTTCGGGGCCTTACTACTATGACTCCGGTCTCCGTCAGCTGAGCACAGGGAAACGGTAAAGGTTATGTAAGGGACGACCAGTGGTTGGCTCTGGTACGCTGAATAAACGTTTCAGTTATGACAAAGGAGCAGGTTATGTCGACAACTCCCAGCAGGGACACGGTATTGTGCATCTCCCTGGCCGGGCGCCCCGGCACCTTCGGCGTGCGTTTTCACAACCACCTGTACCAGCAGTTGGGCCTGGACTTCTATTACAAGGCCATGCGCACGGATGACCTGCCCGCGGCGGTGGCAGGTATCCGAGCGTTGGGTATCCGCGGTTGCGGTGTGTCGATGCCGTACAAGGAGGCCTGCATGGCCCTGGTCGACGAAATCGACCCGTCGGCTGCGGCCATTGAATCGGTGAATACCTTGGTCAACACCGATGGGCACCTGAAGGCCTACAACACCGACTACCTGGCTGTTCGTCAGTTACTGGCACAGCATCAGGTCGACCCGGGGACTGCCTTTGCCCTGCGCGGCAGTGGTGGCATGGCCAAGGCCGTGGCCAGTGCCTTGCGCGATGCCGGCTTTGCCGAGGGCATGATCGTTGCGCGCAACGAGCAAGCCGGGCGCCAGTTGGCGGATGCTTGTGGCTATCGCTGGGTACCGGACCTGGGAGACATCTGCCCGCCGATGCTGGTGAACGTGACGCCGATCGGGATGGCGGGAGGACCGGAGGCTGGAGAACTGGCGTTTTCCGAGCTTGCCATTGCAGCGGCTGAGCGGGTGTTCGATGTGGTGGCGATGCCGGCGCAGACGCCGTTGATCCGTCGTGCGCAGGCGTTGGGCAAGCCGGTCATCACCGGCCTGGAGGTGATTGCGTTGCAGGCGCTGGAGCAGTTTGTGCTGTACACCGGGGTAAGGCCGACACGGGCGCAGGTGGATGCGGCAGTGGCGTACGCGCGGGATATCTAGTGGCTGCTGTGCCGGCCCTTGCGCAGCTAGAGGGCCGGTACAGGTTCAAGGCAGGGTCAGAACACCTTGTGCCCCTCATCCAGTTGCTGGTCAACCAAAGCCCGGCCGTGGGCCAGTGACACATGCTGCGCATTCTCAAGGTCCGAGAAAAACTTCATCGGCATCGACATGCGCCTGCTGGTGTGCCCGTCAGGGGTAGTGATCAGGCAGCCGGCGGCATAGGGCAGGGGGGAGTCGGGGTGCGGCATCACGCTGGCGGTGATGGTGTGCTTGCGGTATTCACAGTGAAGAGATTGCATCGTCCTTACCTCGCTGTGGCATGTGAAGCAGTTACCTTCATATACCACAGCAAGGGGCCGGGAGTTCCCGGCCCGACGAGCGCACGGCGATGAACGCTTAGCCTTTGAGCTCGGTTGGCTGGATCACTTCCACCCAGTAACCGTCCGGGTCTTTGACGAAGGCCAGGTGGTTCATGCGCCCGTCCTGCAGGCGTTTCTGGAACGGTACGTCCAGTGCTTCGAAGCGCGCACAGGCGGCGCGCACGTCCGGCACCGAAATGCAGATGTGGCCAAACCCGCGTGGGTCGGTGTTGCCGTTGTGGTAAGCAAACTCGGCATCGTTTTCGGTGCCGTGGTTGTGGGTCAGCTCCAGTACGCCAGGGATCGACTTCATCCACTGGTGGCGTGCGGCGTCATCGGCAGGGATCTGCGCCGGGTCTACCAGGGCCAGGAAGTACAGGCTGAAAGCGGCTTCGGGGAAGTCGCGCTTGTCTACCAGGCGAAAGCCCAGCACGCGGGTGTAGAAGTCCAGCGATTTCTCGATGTCCTTGACCCGCAGCATGGTGTGGTTGAAGACGAACTGGGCGGTGGCGGTGTCTGGCTGGGCGGTGACGCCAGGCAGGGTTTGCAGATCGTGCAGGCTCATGGGAACTCCTGAGACGGGGCCGGGCGCAGGGCGCCGGCAAAACGGACAGGCTGGCCATGATACGGCAGTGCGCCAATAGCGCAAATGAAAGCGCCCTGCACAAGGCAGGGCGCTGGAATTAGAGGCCCGCATGTGCGGGCGCGTGATGGGGTCGCTAGTCCTTTAGCTGTCTCGATACTGAGCCAGCCCTTGTGAAAAAAGTGTGAAGTACGAGTGGACGTTTCATCAGCGTACCCAGCTTTCTACCGTCGCGGCGCCGTACTGTTCTTTCCAGGCCTTGAGCCCGCGATGGTTGCCGCCTTTGGTCTCGATTCGCTCTCCGGTGTGCGGGTTTTGATACACCTTCACCACGCGAGGGCGGCGCTGTTGCTTGGGCGCGGCGCCGGATACCCGGGTCACGGCTTTCGGGTCGAGGATGGCGATGATATCGCGCAGGTTCTTGTCATAGCTTTTCATCAGGCCGACTAGTTTCTGCTCGAATTCGATTTCGCGTTTTAGGCCGGCATCCTTTTTCAACGCTTCCAGTTGCGCCATCTGTTCCTGGAGCGCTTTTTCGGCAGCACGAAACTCTGCAAGTCTGGACACTGTAATCACTCCTGTACGTCGGTCGTGGCAGGGCGTGACGAACATTGAAGAAGAATGAAAACGCCGGCCACGCGGGTGGGTTCTGCTGTTCGCTGATATCGAGTGTAGTCATTCATGGGTACTGGGTAAACTGCTAACTTTTTGTAAGTAAGTTGGGAACTTTCCTAGTTTTGCGTGCGTTATTTCGCCGGTTTTCCGTGGTGGCCTGCCGGGGCGCTTAGACCATGGTCCAATGGCCCGTTCCAGAGCCTTTACGCGATCATTTCAGATGATGGTCGGCTATTGTTCTGGCCTGTCGCAGTACCGTGGCCAACACGTGCCATAGGTTGTTAACCCGTTTTCATTCTGGATGTTTCCTCGCATGTTTGCCCCTTTCCCTCTCGCCCCCGGGCGCCGTGTTGCCGGCCTGTTCCTGTTGTGTACCGGCGTCAATGCCCAGGCCGCCGGTTTTCTGGAAGACAGCAGTGCGAAGCTTGAAGCGCGCAATGTCTATTTCAACCGGGATTTCCGTGACGGCCACAGCAGTTCCAGCCAGGGTGCGTCCAAGCGCGAAGAGTGGGCACAAGGCTTCATCCTCAATGTGCAGTCGGGTTATACCCAGGGCCCGGTAGGTTTTGGTGTGGATGCACTGGGTATGGTCGGCTTCAAACTGGATTCCAGCCCGGCCGACAGTAACAGTGGTTTGCTGCCGTCTTCCGGCCACGACCCACGGCACTCGGCCGACCAGTACGCGAAGATGGGCCTGGCGGCAAAGGTCAAGGTCTCCAACACCGTGCTCAAGTACGGTTCGATGATGCCGGATGTGCCGTTACTCAAGTACAACGATGGCCGCCTGCTGCCGACCATGTTCCATGGAGCCATGCTCACCTCTGAAGAACTGCACGATCTGAAGTTCACCCTGGCTCGCCTGGACAAATACACCGCTCGGGATTCCACCGACCGCCAGGACATTCGCGTGCACTGCAAGAACAAGCGCTATGCCTGCGATATCGAAGCCGACCACTTCGACTTGGCCGGTGTCGATTACCGTTTCAACGAGCGCTTCAGCGCCCAGTACCAGGTGGCCAAGCTGGAGAATATCTACCGCCAGCACTTCCTCGGCCTGGTGGCCAGCCAGCCGTTGGCAGTGGGTAGCCTGTCGGCCGACCTGCGGCTGATCAAGAGTGACGACATCGGCAATGCCCGCGCCGGGACAATCGACCACCGCGCTTTCAGTGGCATGCTCGGCTACAGCCTGGGTGGCCACAAGGTCAGTGCCGGCTGGCAACGCATGTATGGCGACAGCGCCATGCCGTACCTGGATGGCAGCAACCCGTACCTGGTCAACTACGCGCAGGTCAACGACTTCGCTGCCGCCCAGGAGCGTTCCTGGCAGGTGCGCTATGACTATGACTTCAAGGCGCTGGGTGTGCCCGGCCTGACCTTCTTCACCCGTTACATCAACGGCGACAATATCAAGGTGCCGGGCAGCACGGCCGAAGGCAAGGAATGGGAACGCGACACCGAGTTCAAGTACCAAGTGCAAAGTGGTACGTTCAAGGATGTCAGCGTACGGCTGCGTAATTCCACGTACCGCAGCAATTTCGAGAAGTGGGCACGGGACATGGACGAGACGCGGGTGATCGTAAGCTATACCTTCTCAATCTTCTGAGCGTTGCAGGGAGGCGCCCTGCGCAGGTTGCACTGGCCGCCTTCAATCCGTGCGATATTGGCAGCCAGATGTCCAGATATCCTTGCCGGCCAGTTGGGCCCTGCCACTGTGTCCCTCACTCGCACTCCAATAGAACACGTGGTAGGTCATCGCGAAGGGGTCTCGGCCATGATACTGGTAGTTAACGGTCTCCGTTGTGCTACGGCGATCGGCCGCCACGCTTCGCAGCACCCATAGCGGTTTACCGGGTTCGGTCGCCTCCACCTGAATGTAATAAGGCATTCGGAAGTTAGGAGACGGGTTTTTCCATTTCAGCCTCAGGGTACCCGCCTCTCCATCCATGTAGTCGGCGCACAAGTCAGTAGGGGCTTTTGCAAGCGCGGGTGTTGTGAATGTGCCTTTGTCTTCACGGGCGGGCGCCTGGCCTTCGGCCCGATAAATTTTGATCGTGTAGCGGTACTGCGTGTTTGGTCGCAGGTCATAGAGCACCGCGGCGTTGTTGGATATGTCGAAGCGCTTGAAGGGGAGGCCGTCGAGCGAGATATCCACAAATGGCAGCCGTGTGTCACGCGGCCTGTTGTTGTACATCAGAAGGCCGTTGATTGCATCGCCACCTGGTTGGGTGCTGAACTTGAACGTTGGAAGAGGCGGGAGCAGGTGCAATGGCGTGGTGTATGCCTTGGCGCTATCGGTGTCGTTGTTGGTTGCAACACGAACAACAAGGTTGTCCCGTCCTTCATCCAGCTCGGCTGTCAGGAATCCTCTTCGGAAGCTTGATCCCGCGTCATAGACAGGCGTGTCGCCAATAGCTGCCCTGCGCCCGGCATTATGAGTGTGACCATGGAATATACTCAGGACGCGGTATTGGTTGACCAGGTTGTAAAAGCGGTTGCGATCAGATTCAGAGCCAAGCGACGAGTCTGCAGGCGGGCGATGCAGATTGATAATAATATACTTGCCATTTTTGGTTGCGACCTCCATCTGCTGTTCAAGCCAGGCAAGTGAACCGGTAATGTCAAAATAGATCTTTTGGGGGAAAATCAAGCCGCCGTTACTTGAGAAGCTTTTTGTATAGTTGTAGTGGTTGTTGAGCTGGATGAACGTGATGCTGCCAATGGTCTTGCTGTAGCCGAAGCTACCCGTCCAGCGTGAATAATCCCGTTTGTCCTGTTTGGCTATATGGAATGAATCAACCTGCCACCCGGCTACCGCTGCCTCAAGGTGCTGTATGGAATCTCGCGCGCAGCCGTTGTTGGCGCAGTCATCGACATTGTTCTCATAGTCGTGGTTCCCCAAGCCCCAATAGGTGCCGGGCACCCGTGCCAGGTGTTCGAACATCTTGCGCCATTCGCGGCCATGGCCGAACTCGGTGACGTCGCCATTCAGGAAAACGGGAATATTGCCGCCAAATGAATTTCGCCATCGGTTGATCGCATTGTCCTGTTCTGTCATCAATCGGGCGGATTCTTTCGGCTGGTTGGCGGAGTCTGGCCCGCGGGGGTATTGCGTATCGGCGCGTATTACGAAGCGCTGAACTTCGTCTTGAGGGCTTGATGTGTTGAGCGCTGTCGGCGCCGCTAGTGCAGCGTGCGCGACCGTAGACAAGGCCGCCGCAATTAGCGTCGCCCGGACCGTGTGAGTGATGAGCATCATGACAGGGGTGTTCCTGATTTACATAAGGAACCCGAGCGTAAGGCTTTCGCTTTATTGAATGTACTAGCAGAGCTACCAGCTGTAGAGGCTCACGCTATCATGAAGGGCAGCTTGTTTATACAAGAGGTAGGCGCATGGTCGCCACAATACTGTTGATAGGCATCGGAGCAGGTGATCCGTGCCAAGTTACCTATGAAGCGGTCGAGGCGTTGCGCCGGGCCACGCACTTCTTCCTGCTGGACAAGGGCTTGGACAAGGACGAGCTGGTGCGGTTACGCAAGGTCATCCTTGAGCGGTACCGACCCGAAGGCGGCTATCGTTTGGTGCAGGTGGCGGACCCGAGACGTGAGAGCCAGGCTAAAGACTATGTGGGCGCCGTCCACGCCTGGCATCGCCAACGCGCTGCCCTTTATGCCCGGCTGATCGACGAAGAAATGAAACCTGGGGATATTGGCGCTTTCCTGTTATGGGGCGACCCCTGTCTATACGACAGCACCCTTCGGATCCTCGATCTGGTCCGCGAACGGGGGGTGGCGCTGCAGCTGCAGGTGATCCCCGGCATCAGCAGCGTTCAGGCATTGGCGGCACGCCATCAGATTCCGCTCAATCGCATCGGCGAGCCGCTCACCGTGCTGCCAGGGCGGCGCTTGGCCGGGCAGGGCCGTATCGACAATGTGGTGGTCATGCTCGATGGGCAGGGTGCGTTTGCCCAGCTCGATGACCCGGCTTTGATGATCTATTGGGGCGCCTACCTGGGGACGGAGGACGAAGTACTGATATCCGGACCGTTGCAGGTGGTGAAGGCGCGCATTATGGAGGTGCGCGAGCAGGAGAGGCGTCGCAAGGGGTGGATCATGGATACCTACCTCTTGCGCAGGGAAGTGTAGTTGGCGACTGCGATTTCAAGTGTTACCCAGAATAGCCACCACCTTGTCCCGCAACTGATCGATACTGAACGGCTTGCCGATCATGTGCATGCCCTCGGGCACATTGAGGCTGTCTGCATAACCACTGGCAAACAGCACAGGCAGCAGCGGCCGCAATTCGCGCGCTTTACCCGCCAGTGCTTCGCCACGCATGTCCGGCAAACCCACATCGGTCATCATCAGTGCCAGCGCCTGGCTCGGATCTTCGAGCACCCGCAGGGCGGCCGCGGCATCTTCTGCCTGGATCACTTCGTAGCCCAACTCTTCGAGCACTTCGACCATCAGCATACGTACGATGTCGTCGTCTTCGACTACCAGAAGGTGCATGTTTCAGGTCCTGTGCAATGAATGTCTTTAATCTGTGCTCCGGTCGGCACCAGAAGTTCCCGAGGATACCGATCCATGCAATCAGATGGAACGATTGGCGCACGCCACCTTCAAATACTGGCTAAATGCCCTGCCAGACCCGCCAAAGCTGGTTAGACTCGCTTAACAGGACGGTGCAGTGGCAGATAACGATAGCGGTAGATCCGCCACGCTTTTCAATGGACTTTTCTTGCTCGGGCCCTTTCACATGATGCAATCAGCCTCGATGGACCAACGAAGCTTTCGCAAGCTGTTGAGCCGTAACATCGCTCTTCCTCTGGGGGTTGGCCTGTTGGGCGCCGTGGCCTTTGTCGCGGTGATCAACTACCTGCTGTCTGCCATGCAGTGGGTCGAGCACACCGACCGGGTGATCGGCAATGCCAACGAGACGCTCAAGCTGTCGATCGACATGGAAACCGGCATGCGCGGCTTCCTGATCACCGGCGACGAGCGCTTCCTTGACCCCTATGAGGTGGCAAAACCACGTATTCTCGGCAGCTTGCAAAGCCTGCGCGGCCTGGTCGAGGACAACCCGCAGCAGGTCGACCGCATCGACCGGCTGGTTGCCCTGCAGCAAGCCTGGAACAATTTCGGCAGCGAGATGATCGCCCTGCGCCGCAGCCAGGGCGATTACCAGGCGTCGATCGGCAATGGCCGGGGCAAGCGCCTGACCGACGAGATCCGCAAGGAATTCGACGGCCTGATCGGCACCGAACAGCAGTTACGCATGGCCCGCAACGAGAAAGTCAGCAGCGTTACCGTCACTGCCATCTCGGTGTTCGTGCTGTTCATCGTCGGCCTCAGCGCTATGTTGGCCTATCTGGGCCGGCGTGACCTGCTGGCGTTGTCGGGCAGTTACGAAGAAAACTTCAAGGCCCAGCAGCGTGCGGCCGAGCGCCTGGAGCACCAGGCCTGGCTGCGCAATGGCCAGACCCGACTGGCCGAGCAGGTGCTGGGGCAACTGACCCTGTCCATGTTGGGTGACAACATCCTGCGCTTCTTTGCCGACTACCTGGAAAGTGTGGTGGGGGCGGTGTATGTACGCGATGAGCATGGCCGCCTGGTGCGCGTGGCCACCTATGGCCTGAGTGCAGAAGAGCAAGCCCGGGAGCAGGTAAAGGGCGATCACGACGGCCTGCTGGCTCAGGCCGTACGTGAAGGGCGCCTGCTGCATCTGGAAGACCTGCCGCAAGGGTATTACCAGCTGAGTTCCGGCCTGGGCAGTGGCCTGCCACGCAGCGCCGTGTTGCTGCCAGTCAGTGACGACGGGCAGATCAATGGCGTGCTGGAACTGGGCTTCCTGCGCCCATTGGACGACCGCGACGCCGAAATGCTGGAACGCATTGCCGGCAATCTCGGCATTTCCATCGAAAGTGCCCGCTACCGCCAACGCCTGCAGGAAGTGCTGGCCGAAACCCAGCAGTTGAACGAAGAGCTGCAAGTGCAGCAGGAAGAGCTGAAAACCGCCAACGAAGAGCTGGAAGAACAATCCCGTGTGCTCAAGGAGTCTCAGGCCCACCTTGAAACCCAGCAGGCGGAGCTGGAGCAGACCAACGAGCAGTTATCCGAACGCACAGAGGCGCTGGACCTGAAAAACGACGAGCTGATGCAGGCTCAGCACGAGCTGCAGGCGCGCGCTGACGAGCTGCAGCGCTCGAGCAAGTACAAGTCCGAGTTCCTGGCCAATATGTCCCACGAGCTGCGCACGCCGCTGAACAGCTCGCTGATTCTGGCCAAACTGCTGTCGGAAAACGCCGAAGGCAACTTGAGCGAAGAACAGGTCAAGTTCGCAGATTCGATCTATTCGGCCGGCAATGACCTGCTCAACCTGATCAACGACATTCTCGACATTGCCAAGGTCGAGGCCGGCAAACTCGAGGTGCGCCCTGAAAGTACCCAGGTGGAACGCCTGGTCGAAGGCCTGCGCGGCATGTTCGAACCGCTGGCCGGGCACAAGGGGTTGGCCTTCGAGGTAAACGCTGAACCGAATGTACCCGCCACCCTGTTCACCGACCGCCAGCGCCTGGAGCAGATCCTCAAGAACCTGCTGTCCAATGCCGTCAAGTTCACCGAGCGTGGCCAGGTCAGCCTGAACATCGGCTACCAGGCTGGCACTGGCATTGTCTTCGCTGTGCGCGATACCGGGATTGGCATTGCCGCCGACCAGCAGCAGGCCATTTTCGGTGCCTTCCATCAGGTCGACGGTACCAGCAACCGCCGTTACGGCGGCACTGGCCTGGGCCTGTCGATCTCGCGCGACCTGGCGCATTTGCTGGGCGGGCAGATCAGCGTTGACAGCAGCCCTGGCAAAGGCAGTGTGTTCAGCCTGATCCTGCCAGAGCACTACGAAAGTGTGGAGCCCCTCAGCCTGCGCCCGGCGGTCGACACCCTGCCGCCCGCCCCCCAGGTGCCGGTGGCGGCTGCGCCAAAACGCCCGCTGCCGGCGTTTGACGACGACCGTGAGCGCGCGCCGTTCGGCAACCGCTGCATCCTGGTGATCGAAGACGAACCCAACTTCGCCCGCATCCTCTTCGACCTGGCCCATGAACTGGGTTACAGCTGCCTGGTGGCGCAGGGCGCCGACGAAGGGTTCGAGCTGGCCGCCCAGTACATCCCCGATGCGATCCTTCTGGACATGCGCCTGCCCGACCATTCCGGCCTGACGGTGCTGCAGCGCCTAAAGGAGCAGGCCAGCACCCGGCACATTCCGGTGCACATCATTTCTGTCGAAGACCGGGTCGAGGCCGCCATGCATATGGGCGCTGTCGGCTACGCGGTCAAGCCCACCAGCCGTGACGAGCTGAAAGAAGTGTTCGCCCGCCTGGAGGCCAAGCTGACCCAGAAGCTCAAGCACATCCTGCTGGTGGAAGACGACGACCTGCAGCGCGAAAGCATTGCCCGCCTGATTGGTGACGACGACGTGGAAATCACTGCCGTGGCCATGGCCCAGGACGCCCTGGAACTGCTGCGCGAGAACATCTACGACTGCATGATCATCGACCTCAAGTTGCCCGACATGCTCGGTAACGAGCTGCTCAAGCGCATGACCGCCGAGGATATCCGTTCCTTCCCGCCGGTGATCGTGTATACCGGTCGCAACCTGACCCGCGAAGAAGAAGCCGACCTGCTCAAGTATTCGCGTTCGATCATCATCAAGGGCGCACGCTCGCCGGAGCGCCTGCTGGACGAAGTCACGCTGTTCCTGCACAAGGTGGAGTCGCAGTTGTCCAATGAACGCCAGCGCATGCTCAAGACCGCACGCAGCCGCGACAAGGTGTTCGAAGGCCGTAAGATACTGCTGGTGGACGATGATGTGCGTAACATCTTTGCCCTCACCAGTGCCTTGGAGCACAAGGGCGCGATTGTGGAAATCGGCCGCAACGGGCGTGAAGCCATCGAGCGCCTGGAGCAGGATGACGACATCGACCTGGTGCTGATGGACGTGATGATGCCGGAAATGGACGGCTTCGAAGCCACCCGTCTGATCCGCCAGCAACCGCGCTGGCGCAAGCTGCCGATCATCGCCGTGACCGCCAAGGCCATGAAGGATGACCAGCAGCGTTGCCTGCAGGCCGGGGCCAATGATTACCTGGCCAAACCGATCGACCTGGACCGCCTGTTCTCGCTGATCCGTGTATGGCTGCCGCAACTGGAGCGAATTTGACTAGCGAACGTAACACCGACATTGAGATCCGCTTGCTGATCGAGGCCATCTACCTCAAGTACAGCTACGATTTCCGCAACTATTCCGGCGCTTCGATCAAGCGCCGGATCCTGCACGCGCTGCGCCAGTTCGACTGCCTGACAGTGTCGGCGCTGCAGGAGCGTGTGCTGCACGACCCGGGCATGTTCATGCAGTTGCTGCAGTACCTGACGATCCCGGTCAGCGAAATGTTCCGCGACCCGGGGCACTGCCTGGCGCTGCGCAACGAAGTGGTGCCGCTGCTGCGCACCTGGCCTTCGATCAAAGTGTGGATTGCGGGTTGCAGCACGGGTGAGGAGGTGTACTCCATGGCCATCCTGCTGCGCGAGGAAGGCCTGTTGGAGCGCACCATCATCTATGCCACCGACATCAACCCGCATTCGCTGGACAAGGCCAAGCAGGGTATTTACTCGATGCAGAGCATGCGCGAGTACGCCGAAAACTATCGCATCGCGGGCGGGCGCAGGGACTTTTCCGAGTACTACACGTCGGCCTACGGCAACGCCATCATGGACAGCACCCTGCGCGACAACGTGACCTTCGCCGACCATAGCCTGGCCACCGACAGCGTGTTTTCCGAAACCCAGCTGGTGTCGTGCCGCAACGTACTCATCTATTTCAACAAGGAATTGCAAGACCGCGCCCTGGGCCTGTTCCATGAATCCCTGTGCCACCGCGGCTTCCTGGTGCTGGGCAGCAAGGAGTCGGTGGACTTTTCGGCCTACAGCGACCGGTTCGAGCCGCTGGTCAAGCCTGAACGGATCTACCGTAAATCATGAAGGGCGTACGCGCAGTGGTGATTGGCGCCTCGGCAGGCGGCGTGACGGCGTTGTTCACCGTGCTCGGCGCGTTGCCCGCCGGCTATGGCATCCCGGTGGTGTGCGTGCTGCACCTGCCGGATGACCGCCACAGTCAGTTGGCCGAGGTGATGCAACGGCGTTTGCAGCGCCCGGTGTGCGAGGCGCGCGACAAGCAGCCGCTGAAGCCCGGGCAGGTGTATGTAGCCGGGCCTGGCTACCACTTGTCGGTGGAACGCGACTTCACCCTGTCGCTGAGCCAGGAGCCACCGCGGCATTTTTCCCGGCCATCGATCGATTTTCTGTTCATGTCGGCGGCAGACGCCTACGGTGACGGCCTGCTTGGCGTGCTGCTTACCGGTGCCAATGAAGATGGCGCCGAAGGGCTGGCCTACATCAAGAACAGCGGGGGCCGGACCATCGTGCAGGACCCCCGTGACGCACAGGTTGCGCTGATGCCTGAGGCCGCCCTGGCCTTGCACCAGCCTGACCATATACTTTCTCTGAGTGGCATCGAGCAGTTGCTCGCCGCCCTGGAACCCAGCGCATGCTAAGCCACACCATCGCCAAACTGCTGATCGTCGACGATCTGCCGGAGAACCTGCTGGCCCTGGATGCCCTGATTCAGGGCGAAGACCGCGAGGTGCATCAGGCTCAGTCGGCAGAAGCCGCGTTGTCGCTGCTGCTCGAACACGAGTTCGCCTTGGCCATTCTCGATGTGCAAATGCCAGGCATGAACGGCTTCGAGCTGGCTGAGCTGATGCGTGGCACGGAAAAGACCCGCAACATTCCCATCGTCTTCGTAACCGCGGCCGGACGCGAGATGAACTATGCCTTCAAGGGCTACGAAAGCGGGGCGGTGGACTTCCTGCACAAGCCGCTCGACACCCTGGCGGTGAAGAGCAAGGTGTCGGTGTTCGTCGACTTGTACCGCCAGCGCAAGGTGCTCGACCGCCAGTTGCAGGCGCTGGAGCGCAGCCGCCAGGAGCAGGAACTGTTGTTGACCCAGTTGCAGACGGCGCGAGGCGAGCTGGAACATGCCGTGCGAATGCGTGATGACTTCATGTCGATCGTCGCCCACGAGGTTCGCACGCCGCTCAATGGGTTGATCCTGGAAACCCAGCTGCGCAAGATGCACCTGGCACGCGGCAACCTTGCCGCGTTCAGTGGCCAGAAGCTGCAGGCGATGGTCGAGCGCGATGAACGGCAGATCAACAGCCTGATCCGCCTGATCGAAGACATGCTCGATGTGTCGCGTATCCGCACCGGCAAGCTGTCGCTACGGCCCAAGGCCTTCGACTTGAGCCAGCTGGTAGGTGGCCTGGTGGAGAATTTCGCTGCCCAGGCCACTGCGTTGGACACGCGTATCGAGTTTCAACGGTGCGAACCGCTGCACGGTGAGTGGGACGAATTTCGCATTGAACAAGTGGTGGTCAACCTGTTGTCCAATGCCTTGCGATATGGTGAGCGCAAGCCGGTGCAGGTACGGGTGTTCGAACAGGACGGCCTGGCGTGCGTGCAAGTGCAGGACCAGGGTATCGGCATTGGTGCGGCCAACCAGCAGCGCATTTTCCAGCAGTTCGAGCGGGTGGCTACCCAGCAAGCCAGCGGCGGATTGGGCTTGGGGTTGTATATATCGGAACAGATCGTGCAGGCCCATGGCGGGTGCATCCGGGTCGACAGTGAAGAGGGCAAGGGTGCCACTTTTACCTTGCAACTGCCGCTGGCAACCTACCAACAACAAAACGACCAGGCGCGGGCAACCTCTGCATGAGCCTGCGGTCTGATGGCCAACTGTAAGCATTTCAAGGCGTTAACATGAGTGAAGATGCACAAGATGTGGTGCTGATCGTCGAGGATGAACCGGCGATTCGCATGATTCTGCGTGACTACCTGGCGGGCGAGGGGTATCACGTGCTGGTGGCCGAAGATGGCGAGCAGGCGTTTGCCATCCTGGCCAGCAAACCGCACCTGGACCTGATGGTGACGGACTTCCGCCTGCCGGGTGGCATCTCCGGGGTGGAGATTGCCGAGCCTGCGGTGAAGTTACGGCCGGACCTGAAGGTGATCTTCATCAGTGGCTACCCGGCGGAGATTCTGGAATCGGGCAGCCCGATCACCCGCAAGGCACCGATCCTGGCCAAGCCGTTTGACCTGGATACCTTGCATGAGCAGATCCAGAGCCTGCTGCGTTAACCTGTTCCGGCCTCTTGGCGGTTTTACCCGCGAAGAGGCCGGAACAGGCTACCTCAGGGTCCGCTCAATACCCCCTATTAATATACTCTCCATCAACCCCACTCCCTGTTCCTCAGGCAGTGCCTTCAACATCCCCGGCAACTGGTTAAGCAGCGTCGCCACCACATGCGCCGTCGCCACCAGGGCTTCCCCTTGCAGCTTCGCCTGCGGCGCAATCAGCCTCAGCAGCCCGGCCTCGTAACGCGAACGCAACAACGCCAAACGCGCCCGCTGCTCGTCACTCAGGCAGCACAAATCCCGCTCGGCCAGCCGAAACTGCATGGGCCGCTCGGCATGCAACTGCCAGTGCGCCGTAATCAGGCAACTCAACGCCGAGGCCCCGCGCGCCATGGCCCGGCGGCCCTGGTCCAGGGTGGCCTGCAGTTCTTCGTACAACTCCTCGATCAGGTCGTACAGCAAGTCCTGCTTGCTCGGGAAGTGATGGTACAGCGAGCCTGCGGTCAGCCCCACATGGGCCGCCAGCTCGCGCATGCTGACCTGGCCAAAGCCCTTTTCGGCAAACAGCGCCATGGCCCGGTCACGTCGCTCTTCAAAATTGGCACAGCGCATTGCGGCATTGACCGGGGGCATGGCGCAGGGTCCTCAATAGGTGAAGAAGCCGCGACCACTCTTGCGCCCCAGCCAACCGGCCGCGACCATTTCCTTGAGCAGCGGGGCAGGGCGGTACTTGCTGTCGTTGAAGCCCTCATGGAAGGCCTCCATGATCGCCAACAGCGTGTCCAGGCCAATCAGGTCGGCCAGGGCCAGTGGGCCGATGGGCTGGTTGCAGCCCAGGCGCATGCCGGTGTCGATGTCCTCGGCGCTGGCCAGGCCTTCCTGGCGCACGAAGATCGCTTCGTTGATCATCGGCACGAGGATGCGGTTGACCACAAAGCCCGGACGGTTGCCGGCGGTGATCGGTGTCTTGCCGACCTTTTCGGTCACCACCAACGCCTGGGCATAGGTGCTGTCGCTGGTCTGCAGGCCGCGAATGATCTCCACCAGCGCCATCATCGGCACTGGGTTGAAGAAATGCACACCAATGAAACGCTCGGGGTGCTCAATGCTGGCGGCCAGCTGGGTGACCGACAGCGACGAGGTGTTGGTGGCGATCAGGCAGTCGGCGGCGACGTTGGCGGCCACTTGCTGCAGGATGCGCTGCTTGAGCTGCAGGTTCTCGGTGGCGGCCTCGATCACCAGCTGCGCACCGCTGAGCTGGGCGTAGTCGGTGCTGGTGCGAATGCGGGCTTTGGCGGCTGCGGCCTTGTCCGTCTCCAGGGTGCCTTTGTTGACCTGGCGTTCGAGGTTTTTACTCAAGGTGGCCACGCCACGCTCCAGTGCCGCGTCGGACACGTCCACCAGCAACACCTGGTAGCCGGCCACTGCACACACTTGGGCAATACCGTTGCCCATGGTGCCGGCGCCGATCACGGCGATCTGTTCAATGCTCATGTGTCGGCCTCCCTCAAACGCGTTCGAAGACCAAGGCGATGCCTTGGCCACCACCGATGCACATGGTGGCCAGCGCGTAGCGGCCCTGGATGCGCTGCAGCTCATGGATGGCCTTGGTGGCGATGATCGCGCCCGTGGCGCCCACCGGGTGGCCCAGGGAAATGCCCGAACCGTTGGGGTTGACCTTTTCCGGGTCGAAGCCCAGCTCGCGGGCCACGGCGCAGGCCTGGGCGGCGAACGCTTCGTTGGACTCGATCACGTCCAGGTCCTGCACCTTCAGCCCGGTCTTTTCCAGCACCTTGCGGGTGGCCGGAATCGGGCCCAGGCCCATCAGTTCAGGCTCGACACCGGCGTGGGCGTAACCCACCAGGCGGGCCAGCGGCTTCAGGCCCAGGCGGCGCACGGCGTCGCCCGTCGCCAGCACCAGGCCGGCGGCGCCGTCGTTGATGCCGCTGGCGTTGCCGGCGGTGACGGTGCCGTCTTTCTTGAACACCGGCTTCATGCCGGCCAGTTGTTCAGCGGTCACTTCGCCACGTACATGCTCGTCGACACTGAACTGCACGCTGCCTTTACGGGTTTTCAGTTCAAGCGGCACGATCTGGCTGTCGAAGCGGCCTTCGGCAATGGCGCGGGCGGCGCGGCGCTGGCTGGTCAGGGCCAGTTCGTCCTGCATTTCGCGGGTGATGCCGTGTTTGGCCGAGACGTTTTCGGCGGTGATGCCCATGTGGAAATGCTGGAACGGGTCCTGCAGCACGCCAACGGTGTAGTCGATGCCTTGCAGGTCACCCATGCGCGCGCCCCAGCGTGCCTGTGGCAGCAGGTATGGACCACGGCTCATGGATTCTGCACCCGCTGCAACGGCCACGTCGGTGTCCCCCAGCAACAGCCCCTGGGCCGCCGAAACGATGGCCTGCAGGCCCGAGCCGCACAGGCGGTTGACGTTGAACGCCGGGGTTTCCTTGGGGATGCCGGCGTTCATCGCTGCCACACGGGCCAGGTAGGCGTCACGCGGCTCAGTGGGGATTACCGTACCCATCACCAGATGGCCAATTTGATCGGCGGCCAGGCCCGAACGCTCGATGGCAGCACGGGTAATGGTGCTGGCCAGGTCGGCCAGCGGCAGGTCCTTGAGGGAGCCGCCAAAGCCACCAATGGCTGAACGGACGGCACTGACGACGTAGATTTCTGCGTTGCTCATAGGGGCTCCGATTGCGAAGGCATGGCGGGACCGGGCCAGGCTCTGCGAGAATGGCCGGCGGTCCCGGAGTGGGATCGAGTCTAGGCAAAGGCTCTGTTGCAGCCTATGCCGGAACTGTTCAAACAACCTGGCACTTTTTGCCACTCAGCATAGACAGCGAAAACCGCCATGCGCGATAGCGATTCGGTCGCCGTGTACTTTCTCAACGCCATGCTCCATGCCCTGCGCGACAGCCCCGCCGAGCGTGATGCACAGCTGCGTGCCGTGGGCATCGACCCTCAGCTGCTGGAGCAGCCCCAGGCACGCGTGCCGGCCAGGGCCTTCGCCCAGCTCTGGCTGGCGATGATTCAACGGCTGGACGACGAGTTTTTCTGCCTCGACAGCCATGGCATGCCGCTGGGCAGCTTTGCCCTGATCTGCCGGGGCTTGATACTTGAACCGAACTTGGAAAAGGCCTTGCGCCAATGCATGGGCGGCTTCGGCCTGTTCCTGCGCGACCTGCGTGGCAGCCTGACGGTACGTGGTGGCCGGGCGCAGATCAGTGTGCAGTCGAACATTGCCGACCCGCTGACCCGGGTGTATGCCGAGGAAACGTATTTGGTGCTGATGATTGGCATGCTGTGCTGGCTGGCCGGGCGGCGCATTGCCATCGACCGTACCGAGCTGGCGGTGTCGCGCCCGGCCCAGGAGGACGACCTGCTGCTGTGGGGGCCAGACCTGCGCCTGGGCAGCGGCCGTACCGAGGTGGAATTCGACAGTGCCTACCTGCGGTTGCCGGTGGTACAGGACCTGCCAGCCTTGAAAACCTTCCTGCGCACTGCGCCACAGGGGCTGGTGATTCGCTTTCGGAACCAGAACGGGCTGGTGGCCGAGGTGTACCGGCGCTTGCGCGCACTGCGTTACGGCCAGTGGCCGACATTGGCGGCGCTGGCGCAGCAGCAGGGGGTTAGCGCCAGTACCTTTCGCAGGCAGTTGGACCGGGAGGGGCGGTCATACCAGCAGATCAAGGATGAGGTGCGCCGGGCGATGGCCTTCGAGCGCTTGCGTGAAGGGGTGTTGAGCATCGCCGAAATCGCCGAGCAGGCCGGGTTCCAGGAGCCCAGTGCGTTTCACCGGGCGTTCAAGAAGTGGACCGGGCAGAGCCCAGGGAGCTATCGGGCGCGGTTGGCTGGGCGTTGATGTATCACCTGCGGCGCCCTACGCTCAGGTAAGCGGGTCAGGCTCTCGACCCAGGCCAGTGCCCTTTGGCCACCCCGATAGCCAATCCTGCGCATAGGCAGGAGGCCAATCGACCATTCAGGTGGCCACTGACAGGCATCCAATCTCTTCATTTCTGCCAGGCTGACCGAGCCGGGATAATGGCCGGGTCTTGCTACAAGAGAACCGATTCACAATGAGAGCTGCGTTGAACCTGTTGCTGGTGATTCTGCTGGCGCTGAACTTGCGGCCGATCCTGACCAGTATCGGCCCGTTACTCGAACCTATGCGTGCCAGCACTGGCCTAGGCTACCAGCAGGCCGCCTTGCTGACGGCGTTGCCGGTGCTGTGCATGGGGCTGGTACCGTTGCAGCAACCCTGGCTGCGGCGCTGGATCAGCGAGCATGGCGGCATGCTCGGTGGCCTGGCTGCGATTGCCCTGGGCTGCCTGTGGCGGCTGCAACTGGACAGCGCGTGGGCGTTGATTGCCAGTGCAGTGGTCGCTGGCCTGGGCGTGGCGGTGGTGCAAGGTATGATGCCAGGGTTGGTCAATCGATGGTTCCCCGGGCGGCTGGCCGGGGCGATGGGCCTGTATTCGGCGGCACTGATGACGGGCGGTGGCCTGGCGGCCGTGCTTGGGCCACATGTCAGCGGCCACTTCGGCCACTGGCAGGCCGGCCTGGGCCTTTGGGCAGCCCCGGCCGTGCTGGCGGTGCTGGCCTGGGCCGTGCTGCGGCCACGTCAGGAAGTACCGAGGCTGACGGGTGCTGCGGGTGGACACTGGTTTGGCACTCGCCGGGCGTGGTTGCTGGCCTTGTACTTCGGCCTGATCAATGGCGGCTACACCAGCATGGTGGCCTGGTTGCCGGCCTACCATATCGAGCACGGAGGCAGTGCCCAGGGCGGCGCCGACCTGGTCGGCCTGATGACCATTTTCCAGGTGGCCGGTGCGCTCGGCCTGCCACTGCTGCTGCGGCGCTGGGCAGACCGACGCCCAGGCCTTTGGCTGGCACTGGCGATTCAGCTGGCGGGCTTCCTCGGCCTGCTGCTGGCACCCACGGTGGCTGCAGGACTGTGGGTCGCCATGATCGGCTTTGGCTTGGGTGCCTGCTTCAGCCAGAGCCTGACGCTGACCCTGGAGCACCTCAAGACGCCTGCCGAGGCCGGCAGCCTGGCGGCATTCGTACAGGGGATCGGCTTTATCATCACCGGTATCGTGCCGTACATCACCGGCTGGTTGCGTGACGTGAGTGGCGACTTCCAAGCATCGTGGACGCTGCTGACCGTGACCGTGATGGCGATGTTGCTGGTAACCGCCTGTTTCAACCCGCGTGGCTATGCTGCGGCCATCGCGCGCCCTCCCGCGACGGGCAGGGCCGCGCCGGTCAGCTGAGGCGTTTAAGGGTATCGCGCACCCGGTCCAGTGCCGGGTCGATGTCCAGCAGCTCGATAGCGCCAAAGCCCAGCAACAGCCCCGGGCGTACCGGGGCTTTGCTGAACAACGGTGCCAGCGAATACAGGCCCACCTCCACCTTGCTGAACCACAGTGACGGGTCGCCGCCCAGGCGCGCCAGGATACGTTCGCGGCAGGCGCTGTAAACCTCGTGGCAGCGGCGGATGTGCTTGTTCAGGTGGCCTTCGCCCAAAAAGCCCGCCAGTGCCCACTGCAGCAGGTAGAGCTGGTCGGCCAGGCCTTTGCGGCCTTCCAGGCGAATGTGCAGTTCCATGGGGCGGTCCGGAGCGGGGGAGTGCTCAGGATAGCGGATTGGCCAGACAGGGGCATGGAGCCGCAAAGCGGCCCCCATAATCTCAGAGCCGGGCCGTACTCACCGTGATATAGCCCTTGTCGGCGACTGCGATGCGTATCACCGTTTCATCCGCTGGCGCCTTGCGGTTGCGCTTGATGCGCACGCCGTCGACTGCGGCCGCTTTCAGGTGTTCCGCGATGGCCCGCCCGTTCTGGTCGAAGAACACCTCGCTGGCCAGCAACTCGATTCGCTCGACCAGTTGCCGGGAGTGTTCGTCGGTGGCGCAGAAGAACATCACCCCCGACAGGTGCGGATCCTCTTCGGGGTTGCAGATGTCATGGGCCAGCATTTCGCACAAGCTCCTGCGCAGTTCGGCAATGGAGCGGGCGTAATGGTGCATACGGAGCCTCCTCTGGATCGCGACCTTGCGGTTTCCAGTGCCGATCTTGTTTTTTGCGTGCAGAGGCAGCAAGCAGGATGCTTCCGAAAACGTTGTGGGAAATTTCTGAGGGCGCCGGAATACCACCCCTGACGGGCCGGCGGCAGATGTTTGCTGCCGGCGCGACACAAGCCCGCGCCGGCAGCACCACCGCGCAGCTTGGGCTAGCGTTGAACCTGCTGCTTGAACCGCAACCGCCAGCCATGCAGCAACGGCTCGGTATAGCCACTTGGCTGTTCGCGCCCTTTGAACACCAGCTCTCGGGCGGCGCGAAACGCATGCGATGCCTCGAAGTTGGCCGCCATTGGCCGGTACGCCGGGTCTCCGACATTCTGTTGGTCTACCACCTTGGCCATGCGTTGCAGAGTCGCCTCGACCTGCTCGGCACCCACCACGCCATGGTGCAGCCAGTTGGCGATGTGCTGCGCTGAAATGCGCAGGGTGGCGCGGTCCTCCATCAGGCCCACATCGTGGATATCCGGTACCTTGGAGCAGCCGACACCTTGTTCGACCCAGCGCACCACGTAACCGAGGATGCCTTGGCAGTTGTTGTCCAGTTCAGCCTGGATATCGTCGGCACTCCAGGGCCGCTCTGGGCTGACCGGTACGCTGAGCAGGTCGTTCAGCAATGCGTGGCGCTGGGCGTTCAGATCGACTGCTTCCAGCGCCTGCTGCACCACTGCCACGTCTACCTCATGGTAATGCAGCGCATGCAGCGTTGCGGCCGTCGGCGAGGGCACCCAAGCGGTGTTGGCCCCGGCCTTGGGCTGGGCAATTTTCTGTTCGAGCATGGCCGCCATCAGGTCGGGCATGGCCCACATGCCCTTACCGATCTGCGCCTTGCCGCGTAATCCGCAGGCCAGCCCCACCAGCACGTTGCTGCGTTCGTAGGCCTGGATCCAGGCACTGCCTTTCATGTCGCCCTTGCGCAGCATGGCACCGGCTTCCATGGCGCTGTGCATCTCGTCCCCGGTGCGGTCGAGGAAACCGGTGTTGATGAACACCACCCGTGATGCAGCACTGGCGATGCAGGCTTTGAGGTTGACGCTGGTGCGCCGCTCTTCGTCCATGATGCCCATCTTCAGGGTATGCGCGGGTAAGCCCAACAGGGCCTCGACGCGGCCGAACAGCTGGTCGGCAAAGGCCACTTCGGCCGGCCCGTGCATTTTCGGCTTGACGATGTACAGGCTGCCTTCGCGCGAGTTGCCTCGGCGCTTGAGGTCGTGCAGGCCGATCAGGCTGGTGACCACGGCATCGAGGATGCCTTCCGGGATTTCCCGGCCATCGCGGTCGTGGATCGCCGGGTTGGTCATCAGGTGGCCAACGGTGCGAATGAACAGCAGCGAACGGCCTGGCAAGGTCAGTGGCTGGCCGTTTGCACCGTGATACTGGCGGTCGGCGGCCAAGGTGCGGCTGAAGGTTTTGCCGCCCTTGCTGACCTGTTCGCTGAGGTCGCCTTTCATCAGTCCCAGCCAGTTGCGATAGACATTGACCTTGTCGTCGGCATCGACGGCCGCCACTGAGTCTTCGCAGTCGATGATGGTGGTCAGTGCGGCTTCCAGCAGGATGTCCTTGACCCCGGCCAGGTCCTGCTGGCCGATGATGTTGGCCGGGTCGATCCGGATTTCGAAATGCAGTTGGTGGTGCTGCAGCAGGATCGCAGTTGGCGTGTTTGGCTCGCCTTGGTAGCCACGCATTTGCGCGGGGTTTTGCAAGCCAACCTGGCGGCCATCGGCCAGGGTGACCAGCAGTGCGCCCTGGTTGATCGCGTAGGCCTTGGCGTCGCTGTGTGAGGCGCCGGCAAGCGGGGCTGAGGTATCGAGGAATTGCCGGCCATAGGCAATCACCTTGGCGCCGCGCACCGGATTGTAGCCTTGGCCGCGCTCGGCACCCGCGGTTTCGGCGATGGCATCGGTGCCGTAGAGGGCATCGTACAGTGAACCCCAGCGGGCGTTGGCGGCGTTGAGGGCGTAGCGGGCATTACTCAGCGGCACGACCAGTTGCGGGCCGGCTTGTACGGCGATCTCGCCGTCGACGTTGTGGGTGCTGATTTGCACGTCTTCGGGTGCATCCACGAGGTAGCCGATGCCTTGCAGGAAGTGCTGGTAGGCGGCCATGTCGCGGATCGGGCCGGGGTGCTGGCGGTGCCAGTTGTCCAGTTCGGCCTGCAGACGCTCGCGTTCGGCGAGCAGGGCACGGTTTTGCGGGGCGAGGTCGTGGACCAGGGTGCTGAAGCCTTGCCAGAAGGGGGCGGCTTCGATGCCGGTGCCGGGGAGCACTTCGTCTTCGATGAAGCGCTGGAGGATGGGGGCTATCTGGAGTTGATGGTTTGGCATTGTCTGTCCGCTCGAAGTTCAGTCTTCTGGATATGTGTTGCCTGTGCTGGACTCAAAGTGAAGCCGCCCCAGCCTTGGCCACCTGGGCATCCTGTTCGGACTTGACCCCGGACACACCGATGGCACCCACCACCTGGCCCTCCACCCGCAACGGCACGCCACCTTCCAGACTGGTGAGCAGCGGTGCGGTGACGAAGGCAGTACGGCCACCATTGACCATCTCTTCGTAATCTCGTGTTTCCTTGCGCCCCAGCGCAGAGGTCCGGGCCTTTTCCACGGCAATGTAGGCACTGGCTGGCGCACAGCCGTCCATGCGCTCCAGGGCTAGCGGGTGACCACCGTCGTCAACCACGGCAATGGTGACGTTCCAGTGTTGGGTCAAGGCTTCCTGGCGGGCGGCGGCCAATACGCGGGCGACTTCGGCCTGGCCGATCACGAACTTGCTATGCATGGGGGTTCTCCGGGTTCAAGGCTGCTTCGACAATTTCTATCCAGTGCCGTACCGGCGTACGCCCGGCCCCGTCGAGGTGGGCCTGACAGCCGATGTTGGCGGTGGCGATGACGTGCGGTTTGCCGCTTTCCAGTGCGTTGAGGCGGTTGTCACGCAGTTGCAGCGACAATTCGGGTTGCGTCAGCGAATAGGTGCCCGCCGAGCCGCAGCATAGATGGCCGTCCGGCACAGCGGTGAGGGTAAAGCCCAGGCGCGTCAGCAGCGCTTCCACCGTGCCGCCCAGCTTCAGGGCATGTTGCAAGGTACAAGGGCAATGGAAGGCCAGGCGCTGTTCGGCGCACAGGCCCAGTTGCTCGACCGGCTCATCGCGCAGCACTTCTACCAGATCGCGGGACAGGGCGCTGACCCGCGCGGCTTTGGCGGCGTAATGGGGGTCTTTTTCCAGCAGGTGGCCGTAATCACGCACGAACGCGCCGCAGCCGCTGGCGGTTTGCACAATGGCCTCGGCCCCCGCTTCGATGGCAGGCCACCACGCGTCGATATTGCGCCGTGCACGATGCAGGCCTTGTTCTTGGGCATTGAGGTGGTAGTCCACCGCGCCACAGCAGCCGGCCTGGTGGATCGGCTGCACGCTGATGCCCAGGCGGTCCAGCAGGCGCGCGGCGGCGGCGTTGGTGTTGGGCGACAAGGCCGGCTGCACGCAGCCTTCCAGCATCAACACCCGGCGTGCATGGCGCGGTGCCGGGCGCTGGCCAGGGGCGACCACCCGTGCCGGCAGTTTGCGCTTGAGTGTGGCCGGCAGCAGCGGGCGCAAGGCCTGGCCGCCACGGGTCAGGGCCTTGAACAGCGCCGGGCGTGGCACCACGGCTCGCAGGCCCTGGCGCAGCAGGCGCTGACCGAGCGGGCGCGGCACCTGTTGTTCGACAACGGCGCGGCCGATGTCCAGCAGGTCGTGGTACTTCACCCCTGAGGGGCAAGTGGTTTCGCAGTTGCGGCAGGACAGGCAACGGTCCAGGTGCAGTTGCGTGCTGGCCGTGATCGGCTCGCCTTCGAGCAGTTGCTTGATCAGGTAGATGCGCCCGCGCGGGCCGTCCAGCTCATCGCCCAGCAACTGGTAGGTGGGGCAGGTGGCGGTGCAGAAACCGCAGTGCACGCAGGAGCGCAGGATGCTTTGCGCCTCGTCGGCGCGGGCCAGGCGTCGGGAGGCTTCACTCAGGTTGGTTTGCATGGTCTGGCCTCACAGGTTTGGGTACAGGCGGCCAGGGTTGAACACGCCCTGGGGGTCGAGCTGTTGCTTGAGCGTCTGGTGGTAGCGCATCAGTGCAGCCGGCAGCGGCGGGCTACTGTCCGCTCCAGCGGTGTAGCAGGTGGCGTGGCCGCCCACGTTGGCGACCAGGTCGCGAATGGCCTGTGCCGGTGCGCTGGACGTGAGCCAGCGTTGCGCTCCACCCCAGTCGATCAGTTGCTGGCCGGGCAGGTCCAGCTCGCCGATGGCGTTGGGCAGTGACAGGCGCCACAGCGGTGCAGGGCTGTTGAAGAATGCCAGGCGCTGCTCGCGCAGGTCGCTCCAGAACCCGCTGTCGAGGGTTGCGCCGCCCAGTCGCTGACGTGCCGACTGAACCGAACCTTCGCCGCCTTCCAGGCGCAGGTACAGCGCTTCGCCGTCATGGCAAGCCGCGCTGATCGGCAGAGGCTGCTGGCCCCATTCGGCCAACTCGGCCAGCGCCTCATGCCGGCCCATTGGCAGGCGCAGGCTCAAGCACTGGCGCGGCCGGGGCAGTACTTTCAACGAAACCTCGGTCAGCAACCCCAGGCAACCGAAGCTGCCCGCCATCAGCCGTGATACATCGTAACCGGCCACGTTCTTCATCACTTCGCCACCAAAGCGCAGCAACTTGCCGTGGCCGGTGATCACCCGCGTGCCAAGTACATAATCACGTACCGACCCGGCCCATGGCCGCCGGGGGCCAGACAAGCCGGCGGCGACCATGCCGCCCAAGGTGGCGTCCGGGCCCAGGTGTGGCGGTTCACAGGGAAGCATCTGGCCGGCTTCGTGCAGCGCCGCTTCGATCTCGCGCAGCGGTGTGCCGGCGCGGGCGGTGAGCACCAGTTCGGTCGGGTCGTAGCTGACGATGCCACGGTGGCTGCGGGTGTCGAGTACTTCGCCAGCTACAAGGTTGCCCAGCCTGGCTTTGCTGTTACTGCCCTGGATACGCAGCGGTGTGCCTTGGTTCAGCGCCTGGCCGACCTGCTCCAGCAGGGCCTGGCTGTTGTCGCGGTCCATGCTCATCAGAAGCGCTCCAGCTCGGGGAAGGGCAGTTGCCCATGGTGCACATGCATGGCGCCGAACTCGGCGCAGCGGTGCAGCGTGGGAATGTTCTTACCGGGGTTGAGCAGGCCCTGCGGGTCGAAGGCGGCCTTCACCGCGTGGAACAGGGTGATTTCGTCGCTGTTGAACTGCGCGCACATCTGGTTGATTTTCTCGCGGCCTACGCCGTGCTCGCCCGTAATGCTGCCGCCTACCGCCACGCACAGTTCGAGGATCTTGCCGCCGATGGCTTCGGCGCGCTCCAGTTCACCTGGCAGGTTGGCATCGAACAGGATCAGCGGGTGCATGTTGCCGTCGCCGGCATGGAACACGTTGGCCACGCGCAGGCCGTATTCCGCGGACAGGTCACTGATGCCCTTGAGTACCCGTGGCAGTTCGCGGCGCGGGATGGTGCCGTCCATGCAGTAGTAATCCGGCGAGATGCGCCCCACCGCCGGGAAGGCGTTCTTGCGCCCGGCCCAGAAAAGCACGCGCTCCGCTTCGTCGCGGGCCAGCCGTACCTCGCGGGCCCCGGCGTGCGCCAGGACGGCGGCCACCCGTTCACAATCGTCATGCACATCGGCCTCGACGCCATCCAGTTCGCACAACAGGATGGCTGCCGCGTCCACCGGGTACCCGGCATGAATGAAGTCTTCGGCGGCGCGGATGGCCAGGTTGTCCATCATCTCCAGGCCGCCGGGAATGATACCGGCAGCGATGATTTCGGCGACTGCCCGGCCGGCGTCCTCAACACTGTCGAAACTGGCCAGCAGCACCCGCGCCACCTGGGGCTTGGGGAGCAGCTTGACGGTCACTTCCGTGACGATGCCGAGCATGCCTTCGGATCCGGTGAACAGCGCCAGCAGGTCGAAGCCCGGGCTGTCCAGCGCATCGCTGCCGAGGGTCAGGCGTTCTCCTTCCACCGTGAGGATTTCCACCTTGAGCAGGTTGTGCACGGTCAGGCCGTATTTCAGGCAGTGCACGCCTCCGGCGTTTTCGGCGACGTTGCCACCGATGGAGCAGGCAATTTGCGAGGACGGGTCTGGTGCGTAGTACATACCGTGCGGGGCGGCCGCCTGGGAGATGGCCAGGTTGCGCACGCCGGGTTGCACACGGGCGTAACGGCCCTGTGGATTGACCTCTAGAATGCGGTTGAAGCGCGCCATTACCAGCAGGATCCCCTTGGCCAGCGGCAGGGCGCCGCCCGACAGGCCGGTGCCGGCGCCACGGGCTACCACGGGTACGCCGCGCTGGTGGCAGAGCCTGAGCAAGGCCTGCACCTGCTCCAGGCGCTCGGGCAGCACCACCAGCAGCGGTACCGTGCGATAGGCCGACAGGCCGTCACATTCGTAGGGTTTGAGGTCTTCTTCGCGGTACAGGATATCGAGGTCTGGCAGGGCCTTGCGCAGCGCCTGCAACAGGTCCGCCTGGTCTACGGTGGGCAGCGCGCCATCGACGCGTTCGTCGTACAGGATATTCATCGGCTCACTCGGCAACGTTTTTGTTGTTGTTGGCAAAGCGGTCACCGTTGCAGCCTGCACGTGCCAGCGGCCTTGGTCGAGTGTGTCCCTCACTGGTCCTACCAGTTTTTCTGCAAAGGGCTGGTTATTGACGGCTTTGCCTGGCTAGATTGGAGCCATCGGTTGAGGTGGTCCTACCAGTAGGAGAAGGCGTGATGGGTGCTGAGGGCAAGGTCAAGGTCGCCGACCAGGTGGCCGAGCGTGTGGAGCGCCTGATCGTTGACGGCGTACTCAAGGTGGGCCAGGCCTTGCCGTCGGAGCGGCGGTTGGTGGAGAAGCTGGGGTGTTCACGCTCGGCACTGCGCGAAGGGCTACGCATTTTGCGGGGGCGCGGCATCATCGATACCGAACAGGGGCGGGGCTCGTTCGTCGCCGACCTGACAGGGCAGTCGGGTGCCACACCGTTGATGCATTTGTTTGGCTCGCAGCCGCGTACGCTGTTCGACTTGCTGGAAGTGCGGGCGCTGCTGGAAGCAGAGTCGGCGCGGCTGGCGGCGTTACGGGCCACCGAGGTTGACCGCTTGCTGATTCGGCGGCGCTACGAAGAGATGCTGGCCGCGCACGAGGCACCAGACGCGATCGATGCCCGTGAACACGCACGTCGCGACCACGCTTTCCACCGGGCGATCAGTGAGGCGTCACACAACCCGGTGCTGGTGCATACCTTGCAATCGCTCAGCGACCTGACCTTGAGCACGGTGTTTGCCTCGGTCAACAACCTGTATTGCCGGCCGGCGCAGAAGCGCCAGATCGACCGCCAGCATGCACGCTTGTATCAGGCGGTGATGGAGCAGTTGCCGGAGCAGGCGCAGCGGGCGGCGCGCGAGCATATCAACGGGATTCGCGACAGTTTGCGGGAAATCGAGCAGGAGGAACAGCGCCTGGTCAGGGCGACCATGCGTATGGATGGTTGGGGGTGAATGTATGCCTGTACCGGCCCTTTCGCGGGCGAGCCCGCGAAAGGGCCGGTACAGGCTGACTTCAATGATCGGCTATACGGTCATCCTGCGACAGAATGGCCCGGGCCAGCTCTTCATCATTGGCTTGCAGCCCAGGGTGGTCCTTGCGGGCTTGTTCCAGCGCCGACTCCACATAGGCACCACGGATTGCACCGCCACTGGCAACGAAGGCAGAAAGTTCATCGCGTGCCGGGATGATCCGTTTATCGTCCTTGAAGGTCGAGTAAAGCGAGGCGGAGATACCGGCCGAGGTGGCGACGTCGCCCGCATCGACGCGGGCCAGGGCAGCACCGGCAGGCAGCAGGAGCAGCAGCGCAGGAGCGAGGAGTAGGTGGCGCATGTCGTGTTCTCCAGTAGCGTGAAGCCCAAGGTAATAAACCACTCAACGATTAAGAGAGCACGCAGGAGGTGGTAGTTCCCTTGGGGGGCCACGAAATGGTTTGTGTGGGGGCTATGACGGGAGGGACGGGGAATGGGATGTTCTGGCTGCAGGCGAACAACCGCCGTCCAGATTGCCTGAAGATAGATTGACCGTGGCGGGCCGGGCGTGATTTGCTCGGCGCTACGGCTTCTTCGCGGGTGAACCCGTGAATGGCCCGACACGATCATTCAAAGGAAAATGAAGGTTCGCCGATGTCCGACTACACGCTGCATTGCTTCGCCGAATCCGGCAACGCCTACAAGGCCGCGCTTATGCTTGAACTCACTGGCCAGGCCTGGCAGCCGGTTTTCGTCGACTTCTTCAACGGCCAGACCCGCGAGCCAGGCTGGCGCGATGAGGTGAACGAGCAGGGCGAGGTGCCGGTGCTGGAGCACGCGGGCAAAACCTTCACCCAGTCTGCGCTGATCCTGGAATACCTTGCCGAACAGACCGGCCAGTTCGGCCCGCGTGATGAAGACGAAAAACGCGAGATCTGGCGCTGGATGCTGTTCGACAACCACAAGTTCACCAGCTATTACGCCGCGCTGCGTTTTCTGTTCTGCCTGAAGAAAACGGGGGAAACGGACGTGACGCGATTCCTGCGTGAGCGTGCCACGGCGGCTTACCGTATTGTCGACGCACACCTGGCAAAAACGCCGTTCATGGTTGGCGGCCGGCTGACCATCGCCGACCTGTCGTTGGCGGGGTATGTGTTCATGCCTGAAGATACAGGGATCCCGCTGGTAGAGTTCACTCATATCGAGGCTTGGAAGGCGCGAATCCAGGCGCAGCCGGGGTGGAAGCATCCGTATGAGCTGATGCCGCGTACGGCATCCTGAGGCCTTCGCGGCACTGTAAGGCTCAGATGGACAACCGTACCACCCGGTTGTCCAGCACTTGCTGTTCTTGCCCCCGCCGCTTGTTCACCACCAGCTCGCCAATGGCAATCAGCCGCGTGCGCGTGATGTTGCGCGACAACCCCAGCAACTGCGCGGTATGCACCTGGTTGTAGTGGCAGAACCGGTAGGCCGAGCGCAGCAAGGCGTTTTCCACCTTCTCGTACAGGTCGCCCGGCTGCTCCTCGTACAGCTGGCTGAACGCCCGCTGCAACAAGTCGTCTACACCATTGCCAGCCGTCTCTTCCTCTTGCCGCTCGATGCGCAGGTTGGACAGGCGCAGGTCCTGCGCCTGCACCGTGCCGTCGCCGCAAGTGAGCAAGCTGTGATGAATCACGTTCTCCAGCTCGCGGATATTGCCCGGCCAGCTGTATTCCACCAGCTTGGCCTGGGCTTTGGCGCTGAGCTCCACCGGGCCGTAGCCCAGCCGGTCGCTGTAGCTGCGAATGAAGTGCCGGGCCAGTGGCAGGATGTCACCCGGGCGGTCGCGCAGCGGGTGCAACTGTAAGGTCACCACGTTGAGCCGGTAGTACAGGTCTTCACGAAAATGCCCGGCGTTGATGGCCTTTTCCAGCTGCACGTTGGTTGCGGCCAGGACCCGCACATTGATCGGGATGCTCTTGCGCGACCCTAGCCGCACCACCTCGCGCTCTTGCAGCACGCGCAGCAACTTGACCTGGATAGGCAGGGGCAGGTCGCCGATTTCGTCGAGGAACAGCGTGCCGCCATTGGCTTCCTCGAACCAGCCGGCCTTGGCCGCCAGCGCGCCTGTGAAGGCGCCTTTCTCATGACCGAACAGTTCGGCCTCCACCAGCGACTCGGAGAACGCCCCGCAGTTGACTGCGACGAATGGGCCGTTGCGCCGGCCGCTGAGGTTGTGGATGTGGCGTGCGACCAGCTCCTTGCCCGTACCGGTTTCGCCGATGATCAGGACGCTGGCCTCGCTGGGGGCGACCTGTTGCAAGTGGGCGAGCAGCGCCTGCGACCTTGGGTCTTCGAAAACCTGTGCGGTCGCCCTGATCGAGGTAGCCAGTGTCGGTGACGGGGGAAGGGTCAGCAGTTGCATGGGCAATCCTCAGGAATAGAAGGATGGGGCAGGGCGCTTGTCGTTGAGAGCCCACTCGCCGAGTTCGTGGATGCGGTAGTCCACCGGATCGTGCAGGGTTTGTGTGCGCAGGTTGCGCCAATGGCGATCGAAGCGCAGCGAGGCATGGGTGGCGCGTGCGCCGGTGACCTCGAACAGGCGGTTGCAGATGTCCAGGCCGTGGCGGCTGGCGGCGACCTTGGCGGTGCCGATGGCCAGGGCCAGGTCGCCGCGCTCTTCTGCCGTGAGGGCATGTTCCTTGGCCCAGGCGGCATCCAGCTGGCGTGTGGCCCGTTCGATCAGCAGACGCACGCTTTCAAGGCCAACCCAGAACTCGCCGTAATGGCGCAGCACATAAGGGTCTTCGGCACTGCTGGCGGCGCTGGAGCGGAACCACGGCCGGCCTTCCTTGAGGGTGTACTGGCGGGCTTCTTCGAAGGCGCCTTCGGCAATGCCGAGGAACAGGTTGGCGAAGTGCAGCTGGGCAATCAGCGGGCGCAGGGCGGCGAACGGAGTGCTCAGCGGGCCTGGGTCGAGTAGCAGTTCGTTGTGCTCTACCCGCACCCGCTCGAACGTGGCGCTGCCACTGTCGGTCTGGCGTTGACCGATGTTGTTCCAGTCGCTATGCAGGCTGATGCCGGTGCGGCCACTGGGGATGGCGGCAATCAGCAGCTTGCCGCCGGCACGTTCGTCCACCGCCGAGGCGATGAGCATTTCCGAGTCGCTGGCGCCGGAGCAGAAGCTTTTCTTGCCCGAAAATTCGCACCAGCCATCGAAGTGCTTGACCACGGTGCGGGTGTCCAGCGGGTTCAGGGCATTGCCCCAAAACCACTGTTTGCGGGCGGTCTGTTCGAACCAGGGCTGCCATTGGTCGGGGCGTGAGAACAGGCGCACGGTGGCCAGCATCAGGTGGTGAAAGCCGAACACATGGGCAATGGAGCTGTCGACCCGGGCGAACTCGCGCACCACCGCGAACGTGTCGTGCCAGTTGGCACCCTGGCCACCGAAGGCCTGCGGGATCACCAGCGACAGCAGGCCGCTGTCACGCAGGGCATCGCGCTCGGCTTTCGGGGTGCCGCCGCGCTCGTCGCGTTCTACGGCGGTCTGGGCAAACTGCCCGGCCAGTTCGCGGGCGATGGCCAAGGCCGGGCGCAGCGGGGTATTCACAGGTGCATTCATGACCGCTCCTCAGGCGCTTTTACGCAGTGCGTGGTGAGCGCCGAACAGCGGCACGGCACGCTCTGCAGCCAGGCGGATGCGGGCGGCGAGGGCATCGCTGGACACGCGATAGTCGGCCAGTTCTGCCTGGCTGGCGAACACGCCGATTGGCAGGGTCAGGGCTTGCAGGAAGCTGAACAGCGGGCGCAACTGATGGTCGAGCACCAGCGCATGGCGTTCGCTGCCGCCGGTGGCGGCGAGCAGAACCGGGGTGTCGACCAGGGCATCCTGGCCGATCAGGTCGAACAGGTGCTTGAAGTGGCCAGTAAAGCTGCCGCGGTACACGGGGGTGGTCACCACCAGCAGGTCGGCTTTTTCCACCAGACGCAGTTGCTGCTCGACGGTGTCGGGCAGTTCGCTGCGCCACAGGGCGCTGCCCAGTGGGCGGGCGATGTCGCCCAGTTCGATCAGGTGCGGCTTGATGTGCAGGTGTTCAGCCAGCTCAGCGAGGATCGCCTCGGTCAGGGCCAGGGTGCGTGAAGGGCGGGAAGTGCCGCCGGACAGGGCTACGACATTCAGTGGGGTGCTCATGGGCAGGTCTCCGGTTCGGGTTGAGCGGGGGACTTTGCTTGAGCAATCGTCGTGCCGGGTTCTGATGTTCTTCTAAATCAACAAGGTATCGCGTTAGCAGGTTTGCGTCGCTGTTGCCGGGCGGGCGTTTCGTGTTGATTGGGTGTTGCGCTGCGAACAGTTGGCCAGGTGTTGGCGGCTGTGCAGTGGAGAACGTTATAGAGGATTATCGTGCATTAAAAAAGAATAAGAATTCATATTGTTATGCATTTTATAGATGGGCCGCCGTCTTGCCGGTACCGACAATGCCCTGTACGAACGTCACCAGTTGATCCCTCGCGGTGATCACGCTTCCCCATTGCGCCTGCCCGCACAGCAAACCCAGTACGGCATGGGCAATCGACCGCGCTCGGAGTGCCGGCAGCCCGCACTCTGCGGCGACAATGTCACTGAGCAGCCCGCTGTATTGCGTTTTCAACTGTTCGATTTGCAACAGTTGCTCTGTGTTCAGGTTCATGGCTTCCCGCGTCAGCAACACCAGTTTGTCGGGGTTGGCCTGGCTATACGTCACGAAAGCCTGCACAAAGCGCGGCAAGCGTTCACTGGTGGTACGGGCGCCTTTGACGCATTGTCGGGTTTCGTACAGCAGGTCGGTCAGGCTCGACTCGATCAGTTCGAACAGCAGCCCCTGTTTGCTCTCGATGTGGTGGTACAGCGAGCCGGCGTGCAGGCCCAGGTGGCTGGCCAGGTCACGCAGGCCTATGGCCTGGTAGCCATGGCTGGCAAACAAGGCGCTGGCCGCCTCCAGCAGGCGGTCCCGAGCGTGCGGGGTGGGTACAGGCGAGACGCTGGAAGCGGGCATGGAAGCACCTGTCGGCGAATTGATGTTTGACCAAATGTAAGACAACAGGCATCTTACGTAAAGACTCAATCGCGGAGGTGTTCTGTGGAAAATCAAACGGTGGTGATCGTAGGTGGTGCCTCGGGTCTGGGCCTGGAAACAGCTCGGCTGATGGTAGAACGTGGTGCCGGCAAAATCGGCCTGATCGACCGCAACGAGCAATTGCTGGTACAAGCTGCAGAAGAGCTGCGCGGGCAGGGTGTAGACGTGGTAATCGCGGTAGGCGACATTGCCCGCAAGGACACCGCCCATGCAGCCTTCGCCCAGATCGTCGAAGGCTTGGGGCGGGTGCATTGCCTGGTCAACAGTGCGGCCATCTACCCGCGTAAGGACATCTTCGAGATCACTGACGACGAGTGGGACCTGGAGAACGCCGTCAACATCAAGGGCACCTACCACATGATGGTCGCCGCAGTGCGCCACATGCAGCAGTACGTGGCGGCCCCGGCGGTGACCGGGCGTATCGTCAACGTGACGTCGGTGGACGCCTTCAAGGCCCACCCGCAAAACGCCCACTATGCCGCCACCAAGGCAGCGGTGGTAAGCCTGACCAAATCGTTTGCCCAGGCCTGTGCCAAGGACCAGATCCTGGTCAACTCGGTAGCCCCGGCCGGTTTTGCCACCGAGCGCGCCAAGCAGCTGGGCTTCCTCGGCGAGCTGGCGGCAGCCAACCCGCTGGGCCGTGCTGCGGAACCGGCAGAAATCGCCGAGTGGATCGTGATGATGGGCAGCAGCCGCAACAGCTACGCCACCGGTGAAAACGTGATTGTCAGCGGGGGCTACATCTATGCCTGAAGTCGCATTTCCCGAGGGCTACCAGTGCGCGCTGGTGACCGGGGCTACCAGCGGTATCGGCAAGGCCATCGTCCTGGCGCTGCGTGATGCCGGCCTGCAAGTGATTGCCGTGGGGCGCAGCGCTGAGGCGTTGGCCGAGCTGGCTGGCGAGCCGGGTGTGACCACCTTGCAGGCGGATGTGCGTGATTACGGTTCGCTGGCTGCCGCGCTGGAAGGGCAAGCGGTGGATGTGCTGGTCAACAACGCGGGCATTCTGTCCACCCGGGCTGCATTCCAGGACATCGACGACGCCGAAATCGACAACATGCTCGACATCAACCTCAAGGCGCCGTTACACCTGGCGCGCCAGGTGCTGCCAGGTATGGTCGAGCGGGGCAGGGGGCACCTGTTCTTCATTGGCTCCAGTGCTGGCCGAGCGCCGCACCCGGGCGCAGCGGTGTACGGCGCGTCCAAGGCCGGGGTTAGCCTGTTCTGCGATGCCTTGCGCTGCGACCTGCTGGGCAGTGGCGTACGGGTGACCGAGATAGCCCCGGGCCGGGTGCAGACCCAGCTGTACAAGACCGCCATGGGCATGCAGGCGGCGGGCAGTGAACTGTATGACGGTTATGAGTCGATCCAGCCGGAAGATATCGCCCAGCTATTGCTGGCGGCGCTAAAGATGCCGCGGCAGGTGGATGTCTCGCGGTTGGAAGTGTTCCCCACAGCGCAGGCGGTGGGGGGCGGGCGGATGGTCAAGACCGCGGGTTGATCCGACGGTTCTATCGCCTGTACCGGCCTCTTCGCGGGCACGCCCGCGAAGAGGCCGGTACAGGCAATGCAGATTTGAGTAAATAGGTGCTTGACCACATGTAAGACAACATATAACTTACATCAAGACTGCTTCAGCCGGTCGAGACAACTACAAAGCATTGCAGGGGATATGACGATGACTGCGACATCATGCCGGGTCGGCGTGGACATAGGCGGCACCTTCACCGATATCGCGCTGGACGTGAATGGCGTGCTGCATTCGACCAAGATCCTGACCGACTACGAGCTGCCTGAACGGGCCATCCTCACCGGCGTGCGCCAGGTGGTGGAGCAGGCGGGCCTGGCCCTGTCGGACATCGACCAGTTGATCCATGGCACCACCTTGGCCACCAACGCCCTGATCGAGCGCCGTGGCGCGCGCACCGCCTTCATCACTACCGAAGGCTTCCGGGACACACTGGAAATGCGCACCGAAAATCGTTTCGAGCAGTACGACATCAACATCGCCTTGCCGCCGCCACTGATCGATCGTGAACACCGCTACACCCTGCGTGAGCGCCTGAATGTCAAAGGCCAGGTGCTGATCGCCCCTGCGCAGGCCGAGATCGATGCCCTGGTCGAGCGCATTGCCGAAGGCAACTACGAAAGCGTGGCCATTGGCTTCATTCACAGCTACGTCAACGGTGCTCACGAACGCCAGTTGCGCGATGCCCTGCAGGCGCGACTGCCGCAGTTGTCGATTTCCATTTCCAGCGAAGTCTCGCCGCAGATGCGTGAGTTCGAGCGCTTCAACACCGTGTGTGCCAATGCTTACGTCAAACCGCTGATCAAGTCTTACCTGGACCGCCTGGTGGTGACCCTCAAACAGGAAGGCGCCCATTGCCCGGTGTTCATGATTCACTCCGGTGGTGGCATCATCTCGGTGCAAAGCGCCGCTGAGTTCCCGGTCCGTCTGGTGGAGTCCGGCCCGGCTGGTGGCGCCATCTTTGCGGCCGACATCGCCCGCCGCTACCAGCTGGAGAACGTGCTGTCGTTCGACATGGGTGGCACCACGGCGAAAATCTGCCTGATCGACGACCAGGTACCGAAAACCGCGAAAACCTTCGAGGTTGCCCGTACCTACCGCTTCAAGAAGGGCAGCGGCATGCCGATTTCCATCCCGGTGGTGGAAATGGTCGAAATCGGTGCTGGCGGCGGCTCCATCGCCAGCATCGACAGCATGCGCCAGATCCGCGTGGGCCCGCACAGTGCGGCCTCCGAGCCTGGCCCGGCCTGTTACGGCCGTGGTGGCCTGGAGCCGACCATCACCGACGCCAACCTGCTGCTCGGCCGCCTGGATGCAGACAACTTCGCCGGTGGCGCGCTGCGTTTGTCCACCGACAACGCGGCCAACGCCATGGCCCGGGTCATCGGCCAGCCGTTGGGCATGCAGGCCGTCACCGCAGCGTTTGGCGTGTGCGAAGTGGTTGACGAGAACATGGCCAACGCCGGCCGTGTGCATGCGGTGGAAAGCGGCAAGGACATTGCCGACTACACCATGATCACCTTTGGCGGTGGCGGCCCGCTGCACGCTGCACGGCTGTGCGAGAAGATGGGTGTGGCACGCTTTATCGTCCCGGCGGGTGCTGGCGTGGGCTCGGCGATCGGCTTCCTGCGTGCGCCATTCGGTTACGAGGCCGTACGCAGTGCGTTCGTACGCTTGTCCGAGTTCGAGGCCGCGCAGGTCAATGACCTGATCGACGAGATGAAAGCCGAATCGCTGGGCTTTCTCCGCCAGGGCATGCCGATCGGTGAGCCGGAAATGGACTGCACCGCGTTCATGCGTTATGTGGGCCAGGGCTGGGAAATCCCGGTTGCCTTGCCATTCAAAGCCTTCAGCGCTGCCGACACGCTAGAGTTCAAGGCCCGTTTCGAAGCAGCCTACACCCGCTTCTTTGGCCGCCCCATCGAAGGGCCGGACATCGAGATCGTCAGCTGGTCGGTCAAGGCCAGTTCGCCCCTGCCACCCGTCACGCAGATTGAGGAAGTGGGCGCCGCCTACCGCGCCCATGAAATTTCCCGCCGCCAGGTGTTCGACGTGGCCGCCGGTGGTTTTGTCGAAGCCGGCATCCACCCACGCGAAGAGCTGCAAGTCGGTGCCCGTGTCGACGGCCCGGCGGTCATCGTCGAGCGCGAAACCTCGACCTTCGTCACCTCCAATTTCACCGCCACGGTCCAGCCAGACGGCTGCCTGCTGGTCGTGCGCCGCTAACGCCTGAATTCGGAAGCCAGAACCATGAGCGATACGTTGATCGACATTCAAATGCAGGTGATGTGGAACCGCCTGGTCTCGGTGGTCGAAGAGCAGGCCCTGACCCTGATTCGCACGGCCTTCTCCACCAGTGTGCGCGAAGCCGGCGACCTGTCCGCCGGGGTGTTCGACCGCGCCGGCAACATGCTGGCCCAGGCTGTCACCGGCACCCCTGGCCATGTGAACACCATGGCCGAGGCGGTGGTGCACTTCATCAATGACATCGGCGAGGACAACATTTTCGAAGGCGATGTCTACGTGACCAACGACCCGTGGAAGGGCACTGGCCACCTGCATGACATCACCATCGTTTCGCCGTCCTTCTACAAGGGCAAGCTGATCGGCTATTTCGCCAGTACTGCCCACGTGGTCGATATCGGTGGCCGGGGCTTCGGCCCCGATGCCCGCGAAGTGTACGAAGAAGGCCTGTTCATTCCGATCATGAAGTTGTTCGAGCGCGGCAAGGTCAACCGCGACCTGATCAACATCCTGCGCAACAACGTGCGTGAGAACGACCGGGTAGTGGGCGACTTCTATGCGTTGTCGGCGTGCAACGAAACTGGCCACAAGCGCCTGCTGGACATGCTCGAAGAGTTCAAGCTGGACGACCTGGAGTACATCGGCGGGTTCATCCTCGAACACAGCCGTCGCGCTACCCTGGAGTGCTTCAAGTCGCTGCCCCACGGCACCTACAGCAACAGCATGACCCTCGACGGCTACGATGTGCCGGTAACCCTGGCGGTCACCATCACTGTTGGCCCCGACGGTATCAAGAGCGACTTTACCGGCACTTCGGGCATGAGCCAGTTCGGCATCAACGTGCCGCTGGGCTACGCCAAGGCTTATGCCTGCTATGGCCTCAAGTGCATCGTCGCACCGGAAATCCCGAACAACACCGCTTCGCTGGCGCCCTTCGAAGTCACCGCGCCTGAAGGCTGCATCCTCAATGCCAAGCACCCGGCGCCGGTGTCGGTGCGCCATGTGCTGGGCCATTTCGTGCCCGACCTGGTGCTCGGCGCGCTGCACAAGTGCCTGCCAGGCAAAGTGCCGGCCGAGGGTGCCAGCGCCCTGTGGAACCTGCACCTGAGCGTGCGTCCGCTGGAGAGCAACCCCAACGGCCGCAATGCCGAGATGCTGATGTTCAACAGCGGCGGCATGGGTGCCCGCTCGACGATGGATGGCCTGAGCGCCACGGCGTTCCCCAGCGGCGTACACACCATGCCGGTGGAAGCCACCGAACACGCCGGCCCGGTCGTGGTATGGCGCAAGGAACTGCGTGAAGGCTCCGGTGGTGCTGGCCAGTTGCGCGGTGGCCTGGGCCAGGAAATCGAAGTGTCGGCGGCCGAAGGCTACAGCTTGCGCTTCAGTGCCATGTTCGACCGTATCCAGTACCCGGCACGCGGCCTGGAGGGTGGCAAGGAGGGCGCCCAAGGCTTCGTTGGCCTGGATGACGGCAGCGTGCTGCGCGGCAAAGGCCAGCAATTCGTACCCGCTGAGCGCCGCCTGGTGCTGCGCCTGCCCGGGGGCGGTGGTTATGGCGACCCGCGCCAGCGCGACCGCAAGCAGGTTGAGCGCGATGTACGTGCCGGTTACATCAGCGCCGAGCAGGCACGTAACGACTACGGCTTTGACGCCGCTCAGGAGCGCTAGAGGATGGACGTGCAAAGCAGCCGCGTGCGCGCGGTAAAAAGCTCGCCAAGCATGGCCGTGTCGGTACTGGCCAAGCAGATGCTGGCCAAGGGCGAACCGGTCATCAACCTGGCACTCGGCGAGCCGGATTACAACGTACCGGCCCACGTGATCGAAGCCGCCTACCAGGCGATGCTTGCGGGTAACAACCACTACACCGGGCCCAACGGTCTGAAGGTGTTGCGCCAGGCCATCGTCGACAAGTTTGCCCGGGAAAACGACCTGGTCTACGGCCTGGACGAAATCTGCGTAGGCAACGGTGCCAAGCAGCTGTTGTTCAACGCCTTTCTGGCCACGCTCGAACCTGGCGACGAGGTCATCACCCCGGCGCCGTACTGGGTGTCGTACACCGACATGGCCATGCTCAACGACGGTGTGCCCAAGGTTATCCCTTGCGGCGCCGAGCAGGGGTTCAAGCTCAAGCCCGAGCAGCTGGAAGCGGCCATTACCCCGCGCACACGCTGGGTGATGCTCAACTCGCCGAACAACCCGAGCGGGGCGATCTTCACCCGTGAAGAGTTCGCCGCGTTGGGCAAGGTGCTGGCGCGCCACCCGAACGTGCTGATCATCTCCGACGAGATCTACGAGCACATCGTGCTGGGCGATCAGCCGTTCGTGTCGTTCGTCACTGCTTGCCCGCAACTGCGTGAGCGCACCTTGCTGATCAACGGCGTGTCCAAGGCGTATGCCATGACCGGCTACCGCCTGGGTTACGCCGCCGGGCCGAAAGACCTGGTCGTGGCCATGAACAAGACCCAGTCACAGACCACCACCTGCCCGTCGAGCATTTCGCAGCTGGCCGCCGTGGCGGCGCTGAACGGGCCGCAGGACTTCGTGCGGGAGGCCAACCGTGAATACCAGGCGCGTGGCGCGCTGGTGGTGCAAGGCTTGGCGCAGATCCCGGGCTTGCAGCTGCAGATGCCGCAGGGCGCGTTCTATGCCTTCCCCGAGGTCAGTGCCTTCATCGGCAAGCGCACCCCGGATGGCCAGGTCATTGGCAATGACGCCGACCTGTCGGCCTACCTGTTGCGTGTCGGCAAAGTCGCGACCGTGCCGGGCTCGGCGTTTGGCCTGGAGCCCTACATTCGTCTGTCGTTCGCCACGTCGCGGCAGGAACTGGAACAAGCCCTGGGGCAGTTGCGCGACGCGTTCGCGGCGCTGTCCTGAGCCCATCAAGCAATCGAGGTAACACATGAGCAAGCCTTTCAAACGCCTGCTGATCACCGGCGCCGCCGGGCGCCTGGGCAGCGTGCTGCGCAAGCACCTGGCCGCCTTCGCCGACGAGTTGCGCCTGACCGACATCGCCGACATGGGCCACGCTGCGCCCCATGAACAGTTGGTGCGCTGCGACCTGGCCAACTTCAACGATGTGCTGCCGCTGCCCGAAGGGGTTGACGCCATCGTGCATGCCGGTGGCGTACCGGTGGAGGACACCTTCGAGAAAATCCTCAACGGCAACATCGTCGGCACCTACAACATTTACGAAGCCGCGCGGCGCAACGGTGTGAAGCGTGTGGTGTACACCAGCTCCAACCACGCCATCGGCTTCTATGACCGCACCGAGACCATCGATGCCACCGCCGCGCATCGCCCCGACAGCCTGTATGGCGTCAGCAAGTGCTTTGCCGAAGACCTGGGCCGCTACTACTGGGACAAGTTCGCCATCGAGTCGGTCAACCTGCGCATCGGCTCGTCGTTCCCCGAGCCGCTGGACCGGCGCATGCTCGCCACCTGGCTATCGTTCGACGACTTCGCCCAGCTCACCGAGCGCTCACTGTTGGCGCCACGGGTCGGACACATGATCGTCTATGGCATGTCGGCCAACCGCGAAAGCCTGTGGGACAACCGCCTGGCCTCATCGATCGGCTATGTGCCCAAGGACAGCGCCGACGACTACCGCGACAAGGTCCTGGCCGAGCACCCGCCACTGCACCCGAATGAACCCGCTGCACGCTACCACGGCGGCAACTTCGCCGGCGCCGGCCATTTCGAAGACCCGAAGTAACGCCCACATCAGAAGAGAGCTAATTCCATGGCTTCCACCGCTAAACAACAAAATTACGATGTGGTGATCGTCGGCGGCGCGGTCAACGGCAGCGCCACCGCCTACTTCCTGGCCAACAACCCGGACTTCAAGGGGGCGGTGCTGGTCATCGAGCGCGACTGGACCTACAACAAGTCGGCCACCGCGTTGTCCAGCAGTTCGATCCGTCAGCAGTTTTCCAACCCGATCAACATTGAAATCTCCAGGTTCGGCGCCGAATTCGTGCGCAACTTCCCCGACGTGATGGAAGTGGATGGCGACCGCCCGGATCTGGCCTTTCACGAGAATGGCTACCTGTTCCTTGGCGACGACAAGGGCTATGAAGTGCTGCGCCGCCTGCACGATACCCAGGTGTCTCACGGCGCGGATGTGCACCTGCTCGACCCCGAGCAGCTCCAGCGCAAGTTTCCCTGGGTGAACATCGACCGCCTCGCTGGCGCCAGTTATGGCCAGAGTGGAGAAGGCTGGTTCGACAGCCTTGGCATGCTCAACGGCTTCCGCCGCAAGGCGCGTTCCATGGGCATCGAGTACATCGAGAACGAGGTGGCGGGTATCCAGCGCGAAGGTGATCGCATTACCGGCGTTCAACTGGCCAGCGGCGAGCGTATCGGCTGCGGCCTGTTGGTGAACTGTGCCGGTACTCGCGGCACCAAGGTCGCGCGCATGGCGGGCCTGGATATTCCGGTCGAGCCACGGCGCCGCTCGCTGTTCGTGTTCGACTGCCGTACCCCGCTGGAAGGCACCGTGCCACTGACCATCGACCCGACCGGGGTGTTCTTCCGCCCCGAAGGCAAGTTCTACCTGGGCGGCACCTACCCCAAAAACGACCCGAAAGTGGACTTTGAAGACTTCGACGTGTTGCACGAGGAGTTTGACGAAGAGGTGTGGCCGATTCTTGCCGAGCGGGTGCCCGCGTTCGAGGGCATCAAAGTGGTCAACTATTGGGCCGGGCACTACGACTTCTGTGTGCTCGACCACAACGCCATCGTGGGCCCGCATAACGAAGTGAGCAACTTCCTGTTCTGCAACGGCTTCAGCGGGCACGGCCTGCAGCAGGCACCGGCCATTGGCCGCGGGCTGTCCGAGCTTATCACCTATGGCGGCTACCGCTCGCTCGACCTGGGCGCGCTGAGCTACCAGCGGGTGATCGACAACAAGCCGTTCCTGGAAGACTCGGTTATCTGACCGCAGCGCCTGAGGGAGAACAACAATGAGCAACTCCGAAGTGAAGCGCAGTGGCGGCCAGGTACTGGTCGATGCCCTGCGGGTGAATGGTGTCGAGCGTGCGTTCTGTGTGCCGGGTGAAAGCTACCTGGCGGTGCTCGATGCGCTGCATGATGTGCAGGACGAAATCGACCTCATCGTCTGTCGCCAGGAGGGTGGTGCCGCCTACATGGCCGAGGCCTACGGCAAGTTGACCGGCAAGCCGGGCATCTGCTTCGTTACCCGTGGCCCAGGCGCCACCAACGCCTCTGTGGGCGTGCACACCGCCTTCCAGGACTCCACGCCGATGCTGCTGTTCATCGGCCAGGTGGCCCGCGACCAGATCGAACGCGAAGCCTTCCAGGAAGTGGACTACCGGCGCATGTTCGGCCAGATGGCCAAGTGGGTGGTGCAGATCGACGATGCCGCACGCATTCCCGAACTGGTCAACCAGGCCTTCCAGCGCGCCATCAGCGGCCGCCCTGGGCCTGTGGTGATCGCCTTGCCGGAAGACATGCTGACGGACGTGGTACAGGTAGCCGATGCCCGTCCGGCCCAGCGTGTCGAAGCCGCCCCGGCACCGCAGGCGCTGGGCGAACTGCAGGCGCTGCTGGCCAAGGCCAAGCGGCCACTGGTAATTGCCGGTGGCGGTGGTTGGAACGCCCAGGCGGTGGCCGACCTGAAGCGCTTCGTGCAGGCGCAGCATTTGCCGCTGGCAGCGTCATTCCGCTGCCAGGACCTGTTCGACAACACCGACCCGCACTATGCCGGCGACCTTGGCCTGGCTGCCGGCCCGGTATTGGTCGATGCAGTGAAGCGATCTGACTTATTGATCGTGGTAGGCGCACGTCTGGGCGAAATGACCACGGGCGGTTACGCGCTGGTCGACATCCCGACACCAAAACAGGCACTGGTGCATGTGCACGCCAGCACCGAAGAAATTGGCCGCGTCTACCAACCGACCCTGGGCATCAATGCCGGCCCGGCGAGCTTCCTGAACCAGGCCGCCACCTTGCCCACCGTGCGCCCGGCGGCGTTCACCGACTGGGTCGCCAGCCTGAACAGCGGCTACCGGGGCAACTTCGAAACTCCGCGTTCGCCGGGTGATGTGCAGATGAGCGAAGTGATCGCCTGGCTGAACAAGACCTTGCCGGCCGATAGCATCCTTACCTGCGGTGCTGGTAACTACACCGGTTGGGTGCACCGTGGCTACCAGCACCGCGTATTCCGTACGCTGCTCGGGCCTACCAACGGATCCATGGGGTACGGCGTGCCGGCAGCAGTAGCAGCCAAGTTGACCTACCCGCAGCGCACGGTAGTGGCGTTTGCCGGCGACGGTTGCTTCCTGATGAATGGCCAGGAGCTGGCCACGGCGGCGCACTACGACGCCCGGGTGATCACGGTGGTGGTCAACAACGGCATGTACGGCACCATCCGCATGCACCAGGAGCGTACTTACCCGGGCCGGGTGTCTGGCACCGAACTGCATAATCCGGACTTTGCCGCCCTGGCGCGCGCCTATGGGCTGCACGGTGAAACGGTCACTCGCACTGAGGACTTCGCCGCCGCCTTCGAGCGTTGCCAGGCGTCCGGCAAGCCGGCGCTGATCGAGGTGCAGGTCGACCCTGAAGCCCTGACCCCGCGCATGACCCTCAGTCAGATCCGCGAAAAGGCCCTGCAGGCCAAACGCTGACTCACCTCAGGTGGGGCGCGGTCCGGCCCCACCTTTTTCATTCTTCGAACGAGCCAATCGACATGAACCTTGCCGATCGTGATTTACCCGCGAAATGGCCGGCGCAGGCGCTGCAAGGTGATGTCGGCACGCTGGTGATGCTGGAGCAGCGGGCGTCTACCTGAGGGCATTGTGACCAGCCACGTTAATTTTTTCTGCCAACCCGGCAGAACCCCGCGCCGCACTCTACACTCCTGCCAAGATGGACCGGGGCTATTGGCCACCATTCGGCCCATCTCGCTGCCTGCGAATGGCTTCGGCCCGCATGATCGTTCTGGCTGCTCCCTCAATTTGCCTCACATGGAGTACCTGGGATGGGCTGCGTGTCGACGGGGCGTGATACCGGTAGGACCGGGCGTGGCATTTCACTGCAATGGCTGGTGGCGTTGGCCATCGTGCTGGGCATGCTGCTGGGTGCCGCCCTGGCCTGGCAGGGTTATCGCGGTATCCGCCAGACCCTGGTAGCCGCCGCCGGCGATACAGCCCAGCAGGTGGGCAAGACCATCGACGAACGCGCCCGGCGCCTGATCGACCCGGTGCAAAGCAGCATCCGCCTGCTTGCCCACAACCCTGCTGCGCATACCCAGGCGCAGCGCCTGGATAGGCTGCCGCAACTGGTCGAAACGCTAAATGCCAACCGCATGCTCAGTGCCGCCTACATGGGCTACCCCAGCGGCGATTTCCTGTTGGTGCGCCGGCTGCGTGACCCGCAGCTGCTGCAGCGTTTCGCCGCGCCGCCGGGCACGGCGTTTCTGGTGCAGCGTGTCAGCCGTGGCGAGGGCGGGGTGGTGCAGGGCGAGTGGCGCTACTACGACCAGGCGTTGAACCTGTTGCAGGCCCAGGCCAAACCCGAATACCGCTACGACCCGCGCACACGCCCGTGGTTCGCCGAAGCCAGTGCGCAGCCCGCCACTGTGCTGACGCCGCCGTACGTGTTCTTCACTACCCGCGAAATAGGCGTGACCCTGGCGCAGCGCAGCGTTGACGGAGAAACGGTGATCGGCATGGATGTTTCGGTCAACGACCTGGCCAGCGAAACCCAGGGCTTGCGCATCACCCCCGGCACCGAAATTGCCGTGCTCGACGACCAGGGCAATGTTGTGGCCTACCCGGACTTGCAGCGGGTGATCGTGCATGAAGGGCAGGGCGTGCGCCTGTCGCGACTCAGCGAGCTGGACATCGCAAGCCTGCAGCACCTGTACGCTGACCTGCCGTCAGGCACGCAGGCACAGCCATACCAGGTGGACGGCCAGACCTGGTATGGCATGCGCATTCCGCTGACCAGCCTGGCCGGGCAGGATCTGCAGGTGTTGATTGCCGTGCCGGGCCATGAGCTGCTGGCCGGTGCGCGCAAGGTGTTGTTCGAGCAGTTGCTCTGGACCTTGGCGTTGATGGCCGTGCTGCTGGTGCTTGGCGGTGTGCTCGGCCGGCGTATCGTCCGCCCGCTGAAGGTGCTGGCTGAACAGGTGCAGGGCTTGGCCAGCTTTGATTTCAGCCGCGAAGTGGGGGTGAAATCGCAGGTGTCCGAAGTACGAGAGCTGAGCCATGTATTGAGCCGCATGGCCGGCACCATTCGCGGTTTCCAGGCCATTACCCTCACGCTCAGCCGCGAGCGCGACCTGGCGCGTATGCTCGACGGCGTCCTGGATCACCTGGTGCACGCTGCCGGGGTCGAGGCCGGTGTGGTGTATTTGTTCGACGCCGAGCACACGCTGCTGCGCCTGGCCGCCGCCTGCCGGGGTGAGCAATACCCCGGAGAGCTTGCCGTGGATGAAGGTGCCCGGCGCACGCTGGCCGCTGCGGTGACGCAGGCCCTCGGCCTGGACGAGCGCAGCCAGGCCGTGGTGCTGAAAGACCGTAGCCAGGCGCTGCTGGGCATTCTGGTGCTGCAGCTGGATGAGGCGCAGGCGCGCGACCAGCTGGGCCAACCGTTCCGGCAATTTGTCGAAGAGCTTTCTGGCGTGGCGGCAGTGGCCATCGAGACACGCCAGCTTGCCGAAGCCCAGCAACGCCTGATGGATGCCATGATCAAGTTGCTGGCCGACGCCATCGATGCCAAAAGTCCCTATACCGGCGGCCACTGCGAGCGTGTGCCGCAACTGGCGCAGATGCTGCTGGACCAGGTGGTGAATGCCGACAGCGGCCCCTATGCCAGCTTCAGCATGACTGAAGCCGAACGCTACGAATTTCGCGTAGCGGCCTGGCTGCACGACTGCGGCAAGGTCACCAGCCCTGAGTACGTGGTGGACAAGCCGACCAAGCTGGAGACCCTGTACAACCGTATTCATGAAGTACGCATGCGTTTTGAAGTGCTGTGGCGTGATGCCGAGCTGGCCTACTGGCGAGGCCTGGCCAGCGGCGCCGACCCGCAGGTGCTGCAAGCCGCGCTAGTCCATAGCCAGGCCCAGCTGCAGGATGACTTCGCCTTTGTCGCCCAGGCCAACATCGGCGGCGAGTCCATGCAGGATGCCGATATCGAACGCCTGCAGCAGATCAGCCAGCAGCGCTGGCAGCGCCACTTCGACAACCGCCTGGGCATCTCCCGCGATGAGGCGCAGCGCTATACCGGCGTACCGCAACCCGCGCTGCCGGTAGAAGAACCGCTGCTGGCCGACCGCCCCGAGCATCGTGTGCCCTGGGGCGAGCGCAAACCCCCGGTGACCAAGGGCGACCCGTGTAACCGATGGGGCTTCGACATGCGCCTGCCAGCCCACGCCAGCAACCACGGTGAGCTGTATAACCTGTCGATCCGGCGTGGCACGCTGAATGACGAGGAGCGTTTCAAGATCAACGAGCACATCGTGCAAACCATCATCATGCTCAGCTCGCTGCCGTTTCCACGTCAGATGAGACGCGTACCGGCCATCGCCGGCAACCACCATGAAAAGCTGGATGGTAGCGGCTACCCACGCCGGCTGGGTGAGCATGACCTGGGCATTGCCGAGCGGGTAATGGCCATTGCCGACATATTTGAAGCACTGACGGCGGCCGACCGGCCTTACAAGCCGCCGAAGACGTTGTCCGAATCGGTGAAGATCCTGGTGTTCATGGCCCGTGACCGGCACATCGACGGGCAACTGCTGGAGGTGTTCCTCAGCACCGGAGTGTACCGCCAGTATGCCGAGCAGTTCCTGCGTGCCGAGCAGATCGACGAGGTGGATGTGCCGTACTGGCTGGCGCAGATGCGCTGCCCGGCCTGAGTGCTAGCGCGAACCCAGGCGCTTGTACATGGTGGTACGGGAAATACCCAGCGCCTTGGCGGCAGCACTGACATTGCCCTCATGGGCCAGCAAGGCGCGTTCGATCACGTCGTGGGTGGCTTCTGAAAGCGAGCGCGGCGCCGCGACCGGCTGGCCTTGCAGGTCTTCTGGCAGGTGCTGCACACCTATGCTGGGCTCACCCGCGGCCAGCACCCCGACCAGCCGCGCCACGTTCTCCAGTTGCCGCAGGTTGCCCGGCCAGTGGTAGGCCAGCAGCCGGCGCCTGGCCTCGGCCTGCAGCGGCGCAAAGCCCGGACGCTGGAAAAAGGCTTCGATCAGTTGTTGTTTATCCAGGCGCTGTTCCAAACCGGGCAGGCTGACACGCAGGCCGTCCAGGCGGTAGAACAGGTCTTCGCGAAAACCCCCGTTGGCTACCAGCGCGCCAAGGTCTTTGTGGGTGGCTGCGACAATGTGTGCCTTGAAGGGCGCTGCCGTGGTGCTGCCAATGCGGGTGACCTGCCGTTCCTGCAGTGCCCGCAGCAACCGGCTTTGCAGGGCCAGCGGCATGTCGCCAATTTCGTCGAGCAGCAGGATACCGTCCCCGGCTGACTCCAGCAGGCCCATGGCACCCCCTTTGCGGGCGCCAGTGAAGCTGCCTTCGGTATAGCCGAACAGCTCGGCTTCGATCAGGCTTTCGGGCAGGGCCGCGCAGTTGATCGCAACGAACGGGGCCTGAGGGCAGCAGTGGGCATGCAGGGCTTTGGCGAACACTTCCTTGCCGGAACCGGTTGGCCCACCTCACTCATACGCCTGCACCCCGGCAATGTGCCGCCCGGCCACATAGCCAAAGGTCAGCGCTGGCCCCAGGTTGATGCCGCCCGACGGGTACCAGCCACCAAACACACTGGCCATGTCGGTACCCGCCGCATACAGGCCTGCGATGGGTTGCCCGGCTTCATTCAGCACCCGGGCACTGCCGTCGGTGCGCAACCCGGCAAAGGTACCAAAGCAGCCGGGTTGCACCTTCACTGCATAGAACGGCCCGTGTTCGATGGGCGCCACGCACGGGTTGGGGCCCTTGTGCTGCGGGTCACCCTGTTTGCGGTTGAACGGCGTGGAGCCACGGCCAAATGCCGGGTCCTGGCCATCTCGTGCATGTTTGTTGAAGTCGCTGACCGTGGCACGCAACCCGGCCGGTTCAATGCCACAGGCGTCCGCCAGCGCTTCAAGCGTGACACCCCGCTTGAGATAACCGCTGCGTACATGCGGCCACACCGGCAGCGGTGCCGGGCGGGCATAGCCCAGGCCAAAGCGGCGCAAGAAGCGATGATCGCACACCAACCACGAGCACACTTCCTCACCCTGCGGGACTGCCGCGACCATGGCTGATACATAGTCGTAATAGCCATGCGCTTCATTGACAAAGCGCTTGCCGTTGGCCAGCACGCCGATGATGCCTGGCTTGCCGCGCTCGATAATGTGTGGGAAGTGGCCGATGCTGCCATCGCGATGCGGCACGCGCGAAACCGGCGCCCAGGCCACCGGCGATTTCAGGTTGGTGGCCACCACGCCGCCGGCCGCCTCGCCAAGGCGCAGCCCGTCACCGGAACACCCCTGTGGCTGCAGGGCCAGGTTGTCGTGGCCGCTGGCATCGCGCGGGAACAGCTGCTGGCGCCGGGCGCTGTCGTTGGGGAAGCCACCTGCTGCAAGCACCACGGCCTTGGCGCGTATCTGTCGCTCGCCCTGCGGCGTGGCCACCCGAGCCCCGCACACCCGGCCATCTTCGACCAGCAGGCTTTTGGCCGGCGCCGATTCCTGCAGATGCACACCCAGGTCCTGTGCCGATTTGGCCAGCCGCGCCACCAGTGCCACGCCGTTGACCAGGTGCATCGCCCGACCATACCGCGCCAGGTGATACAGGTGACGGCCAAAACGCTTGCATACGTGCAGCAATGCCTTGGGCGAACGGGTCATGTTGAGGAAGGCCGCCAGGTCGGCACCGGCCATGATCGGCATGCCCATGAACGAGGTTTCGCGCAGGGTCTTGCGCAGGCGTGGCAGCAAGGCACCCACCTCGCGGGCATCATACGGCGCCGCGATCACCTGGTGCCCGCCCTGGGCTGCGCCCGGCGTGTCGCCATGCATGTCCGGGATGCCGTTGCCATCGGCAAACTGCAACGCCGTATGTTTCTCGAAGAACGCCACCATGTGCGGGCAAGCCTCAAGGAAGGCTTCGACGCGCTCGGCGTTGTAGTGGGTTCCCAGTTCATGGCGCAGGTAAGTTCGCGGCTGCTCGACGTCCTCCACGATGCCAGCCCGCTGTGCCAGCGGGTTACGTGGCACCCAGGCCCAGCCGCCGGACCAGGCGGTGGCACCGCCAAACACGGGCTCCTTCTCTACCACGATCACCCTCTGCCCATGCCAGGCCGCCGTCACGGCCGCAGCCAGCCCGGCGGCGCCGGAGCCTATGACCAGTACATCGTATTCGGTATCCAGAGCAGCTGAGGGCATCGCGGTGTTCCTGTGTTGATATTAGAACAATGTTCCATATTTTTATCAGCGGCGTCTTTGCCCGCAAGGGTATGGCAGCCCGCGCAGGCAACAACTGGGCGATAACCGGACACTTCAGCGCGACTTCGCTGCGGCCGCTACCGCTCATGTGGAATCATCTTCTAGAATCGGCAAAAAAATCAGGGACCTGTAGTCATGGCTGGTAGTCAGATCGAACGCGCCTTCAGTCTTGTAGAAACCCTTACCGGCGAACCCTCGGGGCTGCCGTTGCAAACCCTGGCCGAGCGCCTGGACATTCCCAAAAGCGCCACCCACCGCATGCTCACCGAGCTGGTGCGGCTGGGCTACGTGCGGCAGAACCGCGACAACAGCCGTTACCAACTGTCGGCCAAACTGGTGGCCTTGGGGTTTCGCTACCTGTCGAGCAACGGTGCCGACATCATTCAGCCGATTCTTGACCGCCTGGCCCAGGACAGTGGTGAGCTGGTGCGTCTTGGCGTGATCGACGGTGCCCGCCAGACCTGGATCGCCAAGTCTCAGGGCGCTCGTTCCGGACTGCGCTACGACCCCGACATGGGCCGCGATGCGCCGCTGTTCTATACAGCGTCCGGGCATGCCTGGCTGGCCAGCCTGGACGATGAGCAGGCGCTGCAGATGGTGTTGCGCCAAGGTATTGCCGACCCTGCGCAGTTCGGCCCCAACGCACCGCGCTCTACCGACGAGCTGCTCGCCTATCTGCACCGTGCCCGCGAGCGTGGTTATGCCTGGGTCGAGGAAACCTCGGCCATCGGCACCTCGGCCCTGGCTGCTGTGGTGCGCCGCCCGCACACTGACGAGGTGATCGGCGTATTGAGCATTGCCGGGCCCAGTGCACGGATGGCGCAAAGCCGCCTGGCAGAGCTGGCGCCACTACTGCTGGCTGCTGCACAAGAGCTGTCGGCGGCCAGCCGGGCAAGCGAATTGTTTGCCTGACGCGCATTTCCGGTCGATTACCGAACAGCTCGTCCTGCGGGTTCTTCTGAAAGGCTGAACTTGGTTCTAAATTGTGCTGTATGAGTTTTGGAATAGGGTTCCATAATTCATACAACAACAATGACAAGAGGACAGGCTGTTGAACGAACCCCTTCGTATTGCCTTGATCGGCGCCGGCATCATGGGCCGCCAGCACTACCAGCACCTGCGCAATGTGCCGCACGCCCAGCTGTGCGCGGTGGCCGACCCCGGCCCGCAGGCCGAGGCTTTTGCCGCTGAATGCGGCGTGCCCTGTTTTGCCGACCACCGGCAGATGCTGGAGCGCGCACGCCCCGAGGCAGTAATCGTTGCCAACCCGAACAACCTGCATGTGGCGACCGCCTTGGATTGCGTCGAAGCCGGCGTGCCGGTGCTGGTCGAAAAACCGGTGGGCGTGCACCTGGATGAGGTTCGCGCCTTGGTAGAAGCATCGCGCCGTTGTGGCGTGCCCGTATTGGTCGGCCATCACCGGCGGCACAACCCGCTGATCGCCAAGGCGCACCAGGTGATTGCCGACGGCAAGCTGGGCCGGCTGATCAATGTCACCGCGCTGTGGCAACTGCAAAAACCCGACAGCTATTTCGAAACGCCATGGCGCCGCGAACCGGGCGCCGGCTTCCTGCTGACCAACCTGATCCACGACCTCGACCTGCTGCGCCATCTGTGCGGCGAGGTGGTACAGGTGCAGGCATTCACCCGTAACGATGTACGTGGTTTTGCCAATGAAGACAGCGCGGCGGTGCTGCTGCAGTTCGCCAACGGCGCGCTGGGTAGCCTGACCGGCTCCGACGCGGTGGCGGCGCCGTGGAGCTGGGAGCTGGACGCTGGCGAAAGCCCGGTGTACCCGCGCCAGGATGGCCAGCCGTGCTACCTGCTGGCCGGCACTCAAGGGGCGCTGAGCATTCCCCAGCTCAAGCGTTGGCACTACGCCGAAGCGGGCTCGGGCTGGCACACGCCGCTGCTTCAAAGCGAGGAGAGCATTCCCGCCGGCGAGGCCTTGACCCTGCAGTTGCAGCACTTCGTGCGGGTTGCCCGGGGCGAACAGGCGCCGCTGATCGATGCCGCCGACGGTGGCCGCACGCTGGCGCTGATCGAAGCGATCCGCCAGGCGGCGGAAACGGGCCGGGCTTGCGCGCCCGAGCACATCGCCTGACGCAACCTCTACTCTTTTGGTGACGATAAATGACTGACCGTATTTTCTCCCTTGCCGCCCTGACGGTACTCGAACTGTCCCCGCCAGAGATGGTAGAGGCGGCAGCCCGTGCCGGTTACAGCCACGTTGGCCTGCGCCTGGTACCCGCCACCGAGCAGGAACAGCACTTCCCGCTGGTGGCTGATGCCGAGCTGCGCCGGCAGACCCAGGCGCGCCTGCGCGACACCGGCATCAAGGTGCTCGACCTGGAAATCCTGCGCCTGAAGCCGGAGACCTGTGTGGCTGATTTCGAGCCGATCCTTGCGGTGGGCGCCGAACTGGGTGGCACTGAACTGCTGGTGGCTGGCAACGACCCCGATGAAGCACGCCTGACCGAGCGTTTTGCTGCCCTGTGCGAGCTGGCGGCGGGCTATGGTATTCACCCACACCTGGAATTCATGCCCTGGACCGACGTACGTGACCTGCGCCAGGCCATGCGGGTGGTGGCCAACGCCGACCTTGGCAATGGCTGCGTGCTGGTGGACGCCTTCCACTTCAACCGCTCCCGGTCTTCACTGGATGACCTGGCGCAGTTGGCACCGCAGCGCATGCGTTATGCCCAGCTGTGCGACGTTGCCGGTCCGGTACCGGCCGACATGGATGAGATCCTGCGCCAGGCACGTAACGAGCGACGCTTCCCGGGTGAGGGTGATGCCGACCTTGCAGGCTTGCTGCGCGCCTTGCCGTCGAACGTACCGCTAAGCCTGGAAATTCCCACGCGGCAGTTGCTGGAACAAGGCATCAGCGGCGAGCAGCGGGCACGTATGGCACTGGAGAAGGCCAAGGCTGTGTTGGCCGCAGTCTGACTTCGAACAAGCAGCGCGCTCATACCGACGGCGCGCTGTAATGGCCTGATCACAAGACCAAAAAAAGGGCCCGCAAGGGCCCCGTAGAGGAAAGTGGCTAGCGCACTCAGGCGCTTTCGACCTTGCGCGGTGCCATGAAGTACATCCACACCAGCGCCAGGAAGTACATGGCCGGAATCATGGTGAACAGCACGGCATAGTTGTTGTGGGTAGCGGTCAGCACGCTACCGACAATCTGCGTCATGAACATTCCGCCAATTGCCGCACACATGCTGCCAAAGCCGAACACCGTGCTCACCAGGTGCTTTGGCGTGTAGTCCATCACCAGGCTCCAGATATTCGCCGTCCACGCCTGGTGCGCGCCCACCGCCAGCGAGATGGCCGCCACCGCGACCCACAGGCCACTGGCGTTGGCGGCAAAGATGACGCTGAGCATGGTGCAGGCAAAGATCAACATGGATACCAGCCGCGCCGTGGTGGCGCGCACGCCGCGTCCGATCAGCCACGACGACAGAATGCCGCCGCCGATGCTGCCAAAGTCCGCCGTCAGCCAGATGATGATCAGCGGGATACCCATCTGGGTCACGTTGATGCCCAGGCTGTACTGCTGGTTAAGAAACGGCGGCAGCCAATACAGGTAGAACCAGAACACCGGCGCGGTAATCGCATAGGCCACCGCAAAAGCCCAGGTCCCGCGCAGGCGCAGGATGCGGCTGAACGGCACGCGGGTCGGCTCGGGCTCGTCATCCTGCTGGATGTACTGCACCTCGCTCTGGCGCACGCTGGGGTGGTCTTCAGGGTTGTAGTACTTCAGCAGCCACAGCACCACCCACACCAGGCCCAGGCTACCCATGGCGATGAATGCGGCCTGCCAGCCCCACACGGCCAGAATCAGCGGCAGCAGGGCCGGGGTAACCATGGCGCCGACGTTGGTGCCGGCGTTGAACAGCCCGGTGGCAATCGCCCGTTCACCCGCTGGGAACCACAGCCGTACAGTCTTGACGCAGGCCGGGTAGTTGGCGGCCTCGGTCAGGCCCAGGATGAAGCGGCAGACCATGAAGCCGGCGGCCGAAGTCGCCAGGCCATGAGCACCGGTGGCCAGGCTCCACAGCAGCACGGCGAAGAAGAAGGCCCGTTTTACCCCCACCTTGTCGATCAGCCGGCCCTGCAGCAGAAAGCCGATCGCGTAGCCGACCTGGAACCAGAAGTTGATGTTGGCGTAGTCCATCGCCGTCCAGCTCATTTCCTTGGCCAGCACGGGTTGCATGATGCCGAGCGCGGCACGGTCGATGTAGTTCAGGGTGGTGGCGAAGAACACCAGGGCAAGCATGCCCCAACGGGTTTTGCCGACGCCGAACGCGCCGCGAAGCTTGTCGCCGATCGAACCCGGGTGCATCCGGGGTGCGGCGGGGGTGATCTTGGAGTGGTTCATAAACTGCTCGTTTCTTGAAATTGTATTCAGCTGCGGTACGACGGATACGTGGCCGGTTCCCAGGCAGGGGGCACGCAAGGCCGGTGCATGGTGCGCAGTGAAGATGGCAGCGTCAATTCACGAGACGGGCTACTGTTCGGTTATCGAACGGTTGCGAGGTGCAAAAGAGAGTGGCTAACGTGCTGATAGTCGTAGTCAGTCAATGAGCCAACCCGGGTCACCCTCGACTAGCGTGCCTCCATGGCTGGTGGTGTCCCCCTCCCTTGCCGCGGGTTGGCCCTCGATGATCGTGCAAGCTGCGCCGGTTTCGATGACGGCGCCACAACTGATGCGGTCGCCCACACGCGCCACGGCTCTGCCATCCACGAAGGTTGCGCTTGCACCGGTCTGCACCGTGCCTTCGCCATGGATCGGGCAGCTGTGGCGATGGCCTACCAATACGATGGGTCTCATTTGCGCTTCCTTTTGTTGAGTCTAGCAGGGGCTTCTTCGAAGGCAGCTGGGGGCGGTGGCGCGGCTCTAACGTTGAAGAGGCGGCAGATGCCGTACCAGCAGATGGCGACGGTGAGGTTGTAGGGGAACAGCACGGCCCAGAAGGGCAGTTGCCAATTCTTCTTGCCCTGCATTTCACCAGGTTCTCCGGTTCGCCAAGGGGCGTAGTGGCGCCAGGCTTCAGCCGGGGTCAGGCAGATGGCATGCAGTGGCTTGTGCCACCAGTTGGGTTCGCCGGGTGGGGGGAGTTTGTCGGGGCCATGGGCCATGAAGTGGCGCAGGTATTCCCAGACTTCGGCGACGTGTTTGACGTCGGGCTCGGTGGGTTCGTTACTGTCGACCCAGAGGCAGTCTTTTTGGTGGAGGCTGCCGTCCGCACGGCGCGGGGCGAAGGCGAGGGCGTAGCTGGTGCTGAAGGATGAGCCGCCGCTTTCGGTGCGTTTGAAAAGGCCACCGCCGGTATTGCTCCACTCAAAGACGAATACCTTGCTCAAGCGTTGATAGTAGATTTTTTGAGTTGAGCGGTTGAGGCAAATGGTTGATAAGCCTTTTATAAAGAAAATTCGATAAGCAAGGAATGGAGTGAATACAAAGGGCGTTATTAGAAACAAGATCAATAATATGATGTCTTCGTTGTAGATGTCCAAGAAGCTGGGGTAGAGGTAAGGGTAAGTGCCCATTAGTAGGGTGATCGTCATTGCGCAATATAATTTCCCCATAAGCACGGAGTCTGTTACCCATGGGTTTCTCAGGCATAAGGTGTTATCGGATATATTTGCCAATTGTCCCCTAATTGCAGGGTTGTGCCCAGAGTCCGACAATGAGTTGAATATCCAGAAGGTTGCCATGATCAGTGCTCCAGGCGAAAAATTGAAAAAACCTCATTGTCTTGATCCAATCCTTGATTGGCGCTGTAAGTTAGATGCAGTGAGACATGATTTTGGTTGGCCAGTGTGTTCTCGAAATGCAGGACCAAGCCCGCACTTACGATGTGGCTGGTCGGGGCGATAGGGAATACGTCCATTCCTTGGTCGTCACGGAGGGTACTCAAGCTTCCTGACCATTCGCTTACGCCTAGCCTAAAGCCAGGCAGCAGCACGGTGAATTCAACGGTTGTTTGAGGTGTGGCTACTTCGTTGTGTGTGATAGCGGTCCAGTTGGGCGGAGACCAGTGATCATTTCGATGCCATTTCGTGTCGACCTTAGTTATACCGAGTGATAGGGCCTGCTCAGCGGACAGTAGTTTGGGGCCGTAATGCTCGTTGTGCCAGGCTTTGACCTCAGCTTTTAGTGAGGCGTAAGCAGGCAGTTTTTTCTCATAGTCCAAGGTAATATCAGGACGCACCTCTCCGTCATTGATGCGATTACCGAAAATGCTGCGTGCGGCCCAAAGCTCAATGGGGCTGTGAAGGTGCTCGTGTGCCTTGGCGTGCAGGTACAGGCCTCCTGCAATGATGGCTACGCCTACCAGGACCAGGGCGGCTGCGGCCCATCCGGCAAAGGGTACCAATGTTGTCGCGCCCGCAACGGCAAGACCTGCTTCAAGGGTGACAGCAGAGCCAATGGCCATGGTAAACCCACCAGCAATTGTGTATCTGCCAGCTGTAGAGTTACCGTTATCGAACTGGCGTGATCCCTTTGACAAATCTGAGAGCAGGCCGAACGCTATCGCAGGATATCCAGCTAAACGCGCAAACAGATTACTGCTTAAGAACTTGATAATTCCGTTGCCAAACGCGATCCCTGGTGCTGTCGAACTTAACCGCAGCATCACGGCCTTCTGCGTCGCCCTTACGCTGACCAGCGTCGCCGCTGCTGCACCGATCACCCCGAAAATCGACGAAGCAAAACCCAAGGTGTATTCCGGAGCATTGCTCTTTTGCAGGCTGTTGTAGGCCGTCTGGAGCGATATGATGTTGTACCACAGCATCCCTGCGTTCAAACCACCGCCTCCGCCCGAGGTGAGCATCCCGAGAAAGTTGGGTTTCACTCGCGCAGTGGTGGTCAGTTCTATCGAGACCGTCCGGCTCCCCGAAATGCGCAACTGCTTCATCTCCTCAACCTGCGCCATGCCACTCTTCAGGTACTTCTCCACCTCCTGGCTGAACGGGTTGTTCTTGATGGCCTGCCCGGTGATCCCGTAACGCGCTGCCAACAACCCCAGCGCTTTCTCTGCATTCGCTTCACGCGCTGCCAACAACCCCAGCGCTTTCTCTGCATTCGCTTCACGCGCCGCCAACAACACCTGCTGGCGCAGGCCATGCCTGGCACCCCAGCGGGTTTGCCCGCGCAGGCGTTTGAGCACCACGGTATTGACCGACTGGGCGGTAAGATAACGAATGGGCAGAATGGGGACGCGTGTGCTGCAGGCGGGGCCGGAGGTGGCGCTGCTGACGGAGGCGTTAGTCATGCACGCCTCCTTTTGCTTGCACGTGCCGGCAGTTCCTCAAACGCTTCAGGCGGTGGTGGTGCTGCGCGAACATTGAAGAGCTTGCAGATGAAGTACCAACAGATGGCGACGGTGAGGTTGTAGGGGAACAGCACGGCCCAGAAGGGCAGTTGCCAATTCTTCTTGCCCTGCATTTCACCAGGTTCTCCGGTTCGCCAAGGGGCGTAGTGGCGCCAGGCTTCAGCCGGGGTCAGGCAGATGGCATGCAGGGGCTTGTGCCACCAGTTGGGTTCGCCGGGTGGGGGGAGTTTGTCGGGGCCATGGGCCATGAAGTGGCGCAGGTATTCCCAGACTTCGGCGACGTGTTTGACGTCGGGCTCGGTGGGTTCGTTACTGTCGACCCAGAGGCAGTCTTTTTGGTGGAGGCTGCCGTCCGCACGGCGGGGGGCGAAGGCGAGGGCGTAGCTGGTGCTGAAGGATGAGCCACCAAATTCGGTGCGTTTGAATACGCCGCCTCCTGTATTGCTCCAATCAAAGACCATAAGTTTATTTATTCTTTTGTAATAGATTTTTTGGGTTGTTCTATTCAGATAGATGCTGGAGAGTTTCTTTATAAAGAAAATTCGATAGGCGAGAAATGGCGTAAAAATGAGCGGTCCAAATATTTGTATTGCAATGAAAGCGAGGGCGCCTTTCTGTTCATAATTGATCGTGTAGATCAAAGATCCTGCATAGGATGTCATGGCTATGGCTAAGATCGTGCCAGTATACATCTTGGCCATGAAAACTGAGTCAGAAACCCACGGGTTTCTTAACTGTATTACTGTGTCGGTCAAGCTGGAAATCTGTCCGTGAATTTTTGGTTTAATATCCGTTTTTTTGTTTGGGCTGAATAGCCATGTTGTTGTCATGGTACTACCTTTCAATGTGCAGGCTTGAGGATGAGTCAGTGTTTTTGGATAATCCTTGATTTGGTTGGTATTCTATTGTTAGTGTGGCGCTTTTTGCTCTGGCACTATCTATTTTGTAATGCAAAATAAGCCCTGTTGAATTCAAATGGCAAGTCGGTTCTGCTCGCAAGGTTTTTGAAGTGTTGTCGAGGTCCTTGGCTGTCAAGGTGCCATGCCATTGGCTTTGCCCTATAATAAAGTTTTTTAGCAGTAGGGTGAATTCTATAGTGGCCATGGCTTCATCCACATGGCTGTGAATGATTGTTGCCCAATCCGGTGTTGGCCAGTGACTTTCTGAGCTCAATCTTGTAGTCAATCCTTCAAGATTCAGCAATGCTGCTTGCTCAGCTGTCAGTGCAACGGGGGCGTAAACTTGAGCATGCCAAGACTCAAGCTCTTCGTTGATGTTGGCGAAGCCTGGGAGAAAGCCTTGGTAATTTAATATTATCCCGGCGCGGATCTCTCCATCGTTTTCTTTTGTGCCAAAAATACTTCTGCTTGCCCATAGTTCTATCGGGCTATGAAGGCGCTCATGCGCTTTAGCGTGTAGGTAAAGCCCCCCAGCAAGCACGATGGCACCGACAAGCACTAGGCTCGCTGCGGTCCAACCCGTAAAGGGAATTAAAAACGTTGGGCCAGCGATGGCGAGGCTAGCCTCAAGCATCAGAGTGGCCCCTGCGGCAGAGGTGAAACCAGCGGCAGCAGTGTAAGCACCTGATATGGCGTTGCCGTTTTGTGACTGCCGATACCCTTTTAACAGGTCTGAAGTTAATCCCAGTATAATCGCCGGGTAGCCAGAAGCGCGCGCGAATAAATTGCTGCCTAAGTGTTTTATAATTCCGTTGCCAAACGCCATCCCCGGCGCTGTCGAACTTAATCTCAGCATCACGGCCTTCTGCGTGGCCCTTACGCTGACCAGCGTCGCCGCTGCTGCACCGATCACCCCGAAAATCGACGAAGCAAAACCCAAGGTGTATTCCGGAGCATTGCTCTTTTGCAGGCTGTTGTAGGCCGTCTGGAGCGATATGATGTTGTACCACAGCATCCCTGCGTTCAAACCACCGCCTCCGCCCGAGGTGAGCATCCCGAGAAAGTTGGGTTTCACTCGCGCAGTGGTGGTCAGTTCTATCGAGACCGTCCGGCTCCCCGAAATGCGCAACTGCTTCATCTCCTCAACCTGCGCCATGCCACTCTTCAGGTACTTCTCCACCTCCTGGCTGAACGGGTTGTTCTTGATGGCCTGCCCGGTGATCCCGTAACGCGCTGCCAACAACCCCAGCGCTTTCTCTGCATTCGCTTCACGCGCCGCCAACAACACTTGCTGGCGCAGGCCATGGCTGGCATCCCAGCGGGTTTGCCCGCGCAGGCGTTTGAGCACCACGGTATTGACCGACTGGGCGGTAAGATAACGAATGGGCAGAATGGGGACGCGTGTGCTGCAGGCGGGGCCGGAGGTGGCGCTGCTGACGGAGGCGTTAGTCATGCACGCCTCCTTTTGCTTGCACGTGCCGGCAGTTCCTCAAACGCTTCAGGCGGTGGTGGTGCTGCGCGAACATTGAAGAGCTTGCAGATGAAGTACCAACAGATGGCGACGGTGAGGTTGTAGGGGAACAGCACGGCCCAGAAGGGCAGTTGCCAATTCTTCTTGCCCTGCATTTCACCAGGTTCGCCGGTTCGCCAAGGGGCGTAGTGGCGCCAGGCTTCAGCCGGGGTCAGGCAGATGGCATGCAGGGGCTTGTGCCACCAGTTGGGTTCGCCGGGTGGGGGGAGTTTGTCGGGGCCATGGGCCATGAAGTGGCGCAGGTATTCCCAGACTTCGGCGACGTGTTTGACGTCGGGCTCGGTGGGTTCGTTACTGTCGACCCAGAGGCAGTCTTTTTGGTGGAGGCTGCCGTCCGCACGGCGCGGGGCGAAGGCGAGGGCGTAGCTGGTGCTGAAGGATGAGCCGCCGCTTTCGGTGCGTTTGAAAAGGCCACCGCCGGTATTGCTCCACTCAAAGACGAATACCTTGCTCAAGCGTTGATAGTAGATTTTTTGAGTTGAGCGGTTGAGGCAAATGGTTGATAAGCCTTTTATAAAGAAAATCCGATAAGCTAGGAAAGGAGTGAAGGCAAATGGAAAGATTAAAAATATGATCATTAATGCAATGCTCTCATTGTATAGGTCCAAGATGATTGGGAGTATTTGAGGGTAAAATCCAATGAGTGATATGACTGTTATTGCGCAGTACAGTTTTCCCATAAATACGGAGTCTGTTACCCATGGGTTTCGCAGGCATAAAGTATTCTCGGATAAGCTTGCCAGTTGCCCCCCAATTGCAGGCTTGTGCCCAGAGTCTGACGTTGAATTGAATATCCAGAGGGTTGCCATAATCAGCGCTCCAGACGAAAGATTGATTGGGCCTCATTGTCTTCGCTCAGGCCTTGATTGGCACTGTAAGTTAGATGCAGTGAGACATGATTTTGGTTGGCTAGTGTGTTCTCGAAATGTAGAACCAAACCAGCACTTGTGATGTGGCCGGTCGGGACGATTGGAAACACGTCCATTCCTTGGTCATCACGGAGGGCGCCCAAGCTTCCTGACCATTCGCTTACGCCTAGAACAAAGCCTGGTAGCAGTACGGTGAACTCAACGGTTGGTTGAGGTGTGGCTACTTCATTATGTGTAATGGCTGTCCAGTTTGGTGGGGACCAGTGATCGTTCTGATGCCATCGGGTGTCGACTTTAGTTATGCCGAGTGATACAGCCTGCTCGGCGGATAGTAGCTTGGCCCCGTAATGTTCGTTGTGCCACGCTTTGACCTCGGCTTGTAGTGAGGCGTAAGCAGGAAGTTTTTTCTCATAGTTTAAGGCAATGTCAGTACGCACCTCTCCATCATTGATGCGATTGCCGAAGATGCTGCGTGCAGCCCAAAGCTCAATGGGGCTGTGAAGGCGTTCATGTGCCTTGACATGTAGATAGAGGCCCCCTGCAATGATGGCTACGCCTACCAGGACCAGGGCAGCTGCCGCCCATCCGGCAAAGGGTACCAATGTTGTCGCGCCCGCAACGGCAAGACCTGCTTCAAGGGTGACAGCAGAGCCAATGGCCATGGTGAATCCACCAACCGCAGTGTAACCGGCTGTAGTTAGATCACCGTTGCTGTACTGTCGCAGCGCCTTAGCACCGTCCGCGAAGAAACCAAATGCTATTGCCGGATAACCAACCAAGCGTGCAAACAGGTTGCTACTTAAGAACTTGATAATTCCGTTGCCAAACGCCATCCCCGGTGCTGTCGAACTTAACCGCAGCATCACGGCCTTCTGCGTCGCCCTTACGCTGACCAGCGTCGCCGCTGCTGCACCGATCACCCCGAAAATCGACGAAGCAAAACCCAAGGTGTATTCCGGAGCATTGCTCTTTTGCAGGCTGTTGTAGGCCGTCTGGAGCGATATGATGTTGTACCACAGCATCCCTGCGTTCAAACCACCGCCTCCGCCCGAGGTGAGCATCCCGAGAAAGTTGGGTTTCACTCGCGCAGTGGTGGTCAGTTCTATCGAGACCGTCCGGCTCCCCGAAATGCGCAACTGCTTCATCTCCTCAACCTGCGCCATGCCACTCTTCAGGTACTTCTCCACCTCCTGGCTGAACGGGTTGTTCTTGATGGCCTGCCCGGTGATCCCGTAACGCGCTGCCAACAACCCCAGCGCTTTCTCTGCATTCGCTTCACGCGCCGCCAACAACACTTGCTGGCGCAGGCCATGGCTGGCATCCCAGCGGGTTTGCCCGCGCAGGCGTTTGAGCACCACGGTATTGACCGACTGGGCGGTGAGGTCGGTGATGTCGGCCATGGCCGGGAAGCGACCGGCCAACCCTTCGATCACATTGTCGCTGGCGCCGAACAGGCTGCCGATCGAATCGGCCTTGTCCTTGAACGGGTTGAACGGCGCAAGGGCGGTGTACAGCGGGCTGTCGTCCCGGTCCAGCCACTGTTCCAGGCGTTTGAAGCGCCGGTCCAGCGCTTCGGCGCCCGGCGTCGGTTGGCCCATCGGGTGGATCAGCAGCGCCAGGGAGATTTCCAGGCCACGGGCGGACACGATTTCGTCGCGGTCGTAGCAGGCCAGGGCGGCGGCCAGGCTGTAGGGGTTGTCGATATGCTCGGGCTCGGCCGTCGCCAGCCAGGCGTCATGGTCGTTGCTGGCGTGCAAGGCCTGGTTGCGCAGGGCGGCCATCCGGCGTCCCAGCTCGTCGCGTTCGGCGAGGAAACGCCGGTATTTGTCCAGATCGAGGCGCTGTGCCAGGCGCGCGCCGTGGGGGGAGTAGTCCTTGTGGGTGAGGGCCTGGAAATGTGACTCGGCGGGCGACAGGGCGGGGCCCCGGCGCTCCGTGCCCAGCCGGAACGCGGCGAGTTCGGGCGAGGCAGCGTCGGCCGGGTACATACTCTCCAGCGTCTTGTTCAGCAGCATGGCCACCAGGTTGCGATGGTGAAAATCACGGCTCTGCGTGCTCAACTGTTCGGCATCCAGCTGGAAGCACGCCGGCACGCGTTCGTGCTCGGGCGGTTGGGCGGGTTTGGTGTGTTGCAGCTGCTCGGCGGGCATCAGGTCGCGCAGCTGGTGCTGGTAGGCCGACACCGACAGGCTCAGGTCCAGGGCCATGCCTTCGGCGTCGGCGAGGGCGACCACCACCGGCACTTTGGGTTGGGTCCAGGGATAGTGCCGGGCCACGGCGACGAGGTTGCCGATGGGCAAGGTGTCGGTGATCGGGTCGCTGCTCCAGCTCAACGGCATGCGCCGCTCGGTGGGCTTGAAGTCTTCGACCCAGGTTTGCAGGGCACTGACCGGCAAGACATGGGGCTGGGTCGAAGGTGCCCGGTTGCCGGCTATCAGTTCGGCCATGTCCAGCCGGCGCATGTGCCGTTTACGCAGGGCGGACGAGCCGGTGATGCGGGCGGTCATGGCGTTGGTCCACAGGTGCGGGCTGTAGCCGATCCACACCTCCTTGGCGGTATCGGGGCAGGTGTCGGCCCACACCCAGCCCATGGGGCGGCTGGAGAGGTAGCGGTCACGCCGGTGGTAGCCATCCAGCCCCTTGTAGAGCAGTTCCTTGTAGAGGCCCGCGCCGACGTACTCATGGATGACCAGCTTCTGGCCCAGAACGCCTTTCATGAACACGTAGACATAACCCGGGCGCAGTGCGCGAAGGGTATAGGCGCAGTGCTGCAGCGGGGCGAAGCCTTGTTCCAGGTTGAAGCCTGAGTCGGCGTAACGGCAGGCGGGTGCGTCAGCGGTGCGCGGCACGATGGCATAGCGGATGGGCAGAATGGGGACGCGTGCGCTGCAGGCAGGGCCGGAAGTGGCGCTGCTGACGGAAGCATCAGTCATGTGAACTCCTTGTTCAGCACTTGCCGTTACAGGTCGTGCACAAGCTGCGCACTACTTTGGCTTCGAGAGGGTTGGAGAATGAAGCTTTCTTGATCAATGAAGTGTGGTGAATGAATCTTCAGTTGATCTTAAAGTGCAGGACATTGCCTTGATTAAGGCAGGAACGTCGAGGCGGGAAGTGTAAGAATATGTTGTCGGATTTTGAGTCTGATAGTTGTGGTGTTTAATGCAGTAAGGCAGCTTGTTTATATTTGTAGGAAGTTTCCGTTTTTATTCGTAGTGCATAAACAACTAGTTCTTGCACTTGGCCATCACCACTTGACACGTTCTAGGCGTGCCTCCTGACCGGGTGGCATAGCGCACGCAGTTGTTCAGCGACTTCTGCCGGGCAATGCTCAGGGTATTCCCCCACGCCAAACCACCTTCTCCGGTTGAGGGGACTGCTTTGGCAAAGCAGTTTGAGCCTACGGTAGACGCTGCATAACGTGGCTTGCTGTTTTTGCTGGAGCAGCCAGCAGAGAGCGCCAGGCTGAGGGCGAGCAGGGTAGTCAGCGCCAAGGCGGTGTGGGGGGCCTTCGTGCTACTGCTCATGTTTACTCCGGCTTCATGTGTTGAATACCTTGCAGGATATTTCATTCAAGCGAAGCGGTGAACTGTTGCGGCGCAGTAGCGGGCTCATTCGTATGTGCAGACATCGGCGAAGCTGCAAACAGGCGGGGCGCTGCGCGCCCCTTTCGTGACGGAAGGCCCCGCTCATAAGGGGCATGCAAGGCTTGAGTGTGTTCCGAAGGTCAAAAGCGGTAGTTGAAGCTGGCTTCCAGCGTACGCGGTGCCCCTGGGGTAACCAGGTCTACCGAGCCATGTGCCGAGGCATAGTAATCCCGATCGAACACGTTCTTCAGGCGCAGCGCCGCATCCCACTGCGGCACGCTGTACAGCAGCGCAGCGTCGAAGGTGGTGTAGCCCGGCATCACCACCACGTTGTCGAGCGCGGTGTAGCGTTCGTCCACGTAATTGGCACCTGCGGCCACGCGCCACTCCGGGGTCAGGGTGCGTACCAGCCAGACGTTGGCGCTGTTACGCGGCGTCAGGGTAGGGGTCTGGCCTTCGTTGGCCACGCCGTTGGTCTTGCTGTTGGACTTGGTGATCTCGGCATCCAGGTAGGCGTAGCCGGCGTAGATCTGCCACTTGTCCGTAAGCTGCCCGCTGACGGTGGCCTCGAAGCCGTCGGTGCGTTGTTCGCCGGCCAGCACGGTCAAGTTGGGGTTTGCCGGGTCGGCGGTCTTCATGTTGGTGCGTTCCAGGCGGAACACCGCCGCTGTCAGCGACAGGCGGCTGTCGAGCAGGTCCCACTTGGCCCCGATTTCGTAGTTGGTGGTTTCTTCCGGCTCCAGGTGCTGGTTGGTCGGGCTGACCGCGAACACCTCGCCCGAAGGCTGGTAGCTGCGGCTGACCGACACGTAGTAGGACTGGATGGCGTCTGGCTGGTAGACCAGGCCGGCACGCGGGCTCCAGGTCTTGTCGGTACGGTCGAGGTCGACGTTCTGCACGCGGTCGTCGTCGTACTCCTGGCCAAAGATGTCATAACGCACGCCGACCAGGGCCTTCCAGTGCTCGTTCAGCTCGATCATGTCCTGCAGGTACAGGCCGGTGGTTTGCTGGAAGTTGGTGCCTTTGGAGGAGAGGTTGGCAGCGTGCTCGGGTACCGATACCAGGGCATCGCGGTACACCGGCACCTGGGCCACGTTGTTCTGGCTCAACACGCGCTGGTACTTGTCCTGGAAGCCCACTTCCACGCCGTACAGCAGGTTGTGCTGCATGCCGGCCAGTTGCGCCTGTTGTTTGAGCTCGGTCTGGTTGAATACGCCGTATTCGTCACGGGCTACGTTACCGCGGTTGAGCTTGACCAGCAGTTCGCCGTTGGGTGCAGTGACGAAGCGTGTCGGGCTGCTGTCAGCCAGGGTGTTGTTGCGGTCCAGGTCGTAGCGGTAGTAGCGGCTGGTGTTGGTCAGGGTGAAGTTGTCGTTGATGCGGTAGTCCAGGCTCGCCGTCAACGAGAACACTTCGCTGCGGGCGTAGTCCTGGTCGGCATCGCCAGAGCCGAAGCGCTTGTCGCGGTCCACATCCACAGGGCGATTGCCCAGGGCCGGGATGCCGAAGTCGATCAGGCGCTTGTCGTACAGGTAGGTGGCACCCAGGTTCAGTTCCAGGTCGTCGGACAGGCGGAAGTAGGCCGACGGTGCAATGGCCTTGCGGTCGATGTAGCCATCGTCGCGGAAGGTGTCGCTGTCTTCGAAGGCGCCGGTGACACGGTAAGCCTGGTGGCTTTGCGGGTCGGCCCAGCCGGTGTCGAACTGCGTGCGGCGCTTGCCTTCGCTGTCGAAACTCATGCCGACCTCGCGCTTGGGCGTAAAGCTTGGTTTCTTGCTGATGCTGTTGATCAGCCCGCCGGAAGAGCCGCGGCCATACAGCACGGCAGCAGGGCCCTTGATGACCTCGACACGCTCGATGTTGGACAGGTCGCGGAAGTACAGGGCGTCATCCCGTACGCCGTCGATGTACATGTCACCAATGGCGCTGAAGCCACGGATGGTCACCTGGTCGCGCTGGCCGTCGCCGTTGGACAGGCCGATGCCGGGCACGTTTTTCAGCACGTCCTCCATGGATTGCGCGCCTTGGTCCTTGATCACGCTTTCAGGTACGACGTTGACGGTTTGCGGGATGTCGCGCAGAGGGGCGTCGATCTTCATGGCGCTGCGGCTATCACTGGCCTTGTAGCTTTGTTGCTCGTAGGCGCTGGTGACGGCAGTGGCAGGCAGGGCGAGTGAGCCCTGAGCATCGGGTTGAACGGCGGCGTGAACAGCAGGCACTACTAGCAGGCCCAGCATGGAAATGGATGCTGGAGCAACAGACCTTTTTGCCATTACAGGTGACTCTTTGTTGTTTTGAAGGTCACGAATAGTAATGATTTGTAAATGTAAATCAAGTGTAAAGAGTTCGCATTTGCTATTACAAGGGTTGGCATGACGAAAACAGGACGAAATACGTCGCGCCTGCAGGGTGGCGGACAGGGTCTATGCTTGTTGGCGCGCGAGCATTTCGCGCCCCTATCCGGTCTTGATCACATGGAAGCAGGCCTATGAACCCGATCCGCTCACTTGCGCATGCTGTTGCTTTGGCCACGCTGGTATCCGCTACCAGCCTCACCGTGCACGCTGCAGATATCCCGATTGCCAGCGAGGCGCTGGAAAGTCACGTGACCACGCAGGTCACCGCCATCGACCTGGCCAACCGCCAGGTCACGGTGAAGGGCCCAGATAACAAGAAGGATGTGACGTTCCAGCTGACTGAAAAGGCCAAGGCCCTTCCCAACCTCAAGGTGGGGGACCAGGTCGACATCTTCGTGACCCGTGCCGTGGCCTATGTGCTCAACACGGATGTGGGCGGGGCGCCGAAGGCCAGTGAGGAGTCCGGCACCATTCGCGCCACGGCGCAAAACCCCAACCCGGGCGGCGAGGCCTTCCGCCAGGTCAGGGTCACCTCGCAGATCAAGAAGATTGACCTCGCCAAGCATGAAGTAAGCCTGCTGCCGCCAGAGGGCAAGCTGCAGGTGGTCAAGGTCGAGAACCCGGACCTGCAGGCGCGCATGAAAAACCTCAAGGTCGGTCAGACCGTCGACGCGATCTACACCGAAGTGCTGCGCGTCGAAACCTCACGCTGATTTCAGCCGCTGCCGACCTCGGTTGCCTCCGAGGTCGAACGTGGTGGGCGGGCATGTGCTGTGAGCAGCCGGATCAAGGGCGAGGCGATGAAGGTACTGATGATGGCCATGATCACCAGCAGGGTAAAGTACTCCTTGGGAAGTACGCCCAGGTCATAGCCGACATTCAGCACGACCAGCTCCATCAGCGCCCGGGTATTCATGCACACGCCTATCAGCGCCGCATCACGGCGGTTTTCGCCTAGCAGGCGGCTGGCTCCGTAGGCACCGAAAAACTTGCTGGCGAAGGCCACCAGGCAGATCAGCAGGCAATTCCACAGTGCGGTCGTGCCTTCCAGGGCACCCACATCCGTGCGCAGGCCGGTGTAGGCGAAGAATATCGGCAAGAAGAATGCGTTGACCACGCCACTGACCTTGGCATTCCACTGCTGGACGAAGCGGCGTTCAGTGTGCAGGGCAACGCCGAGAATGAAACCGCCGATGATCGAGAAAACGCCGATCAGGTTGGTCACGGTCGCGCTGGCCAGCAGGATGATCAGCATCAGGGATATGCCTTGAGCCGTCAGCGGTCGGCGCTCCAGGTCGCCGAGGATCCAGCGCATGATCAGTGGTCGCACCAGGCCGATCACCAGCACAATGAACAAGCCCAGCGCCAGCACCCGGGCCAACGAAGCCCAAGGGTTGAACTGCGAGGCGATCAGCGATGTAACGCCACCAAGGATGAGCCAGCCGCAGACATCGTCTATTGCCGCCGCACCGATGGTAAGGGTGGCGACTCGCGAGCGCGAAAGGCCCAGTTCCATGAAGATGCGCCCGAGGATGGGCAGAGCGGTAATTGACAGTGCCGTGGCGAAGAACAGCTGGAACGCCAGTAGGGGCGGCCTGTCCCCGCTGATTTGCTGCCAGAAGTATTCGGCAGTGAGCATGCCGCTGGCAAAGGGTACCAGCAGCCCACCCATGCTGATGATGATGACCGAACGCTTGCGGCCCTTGAGGTGTGCACCGAACTCGAACTCCAGGCCGACCTGGAACATCAGCAGGATAAGGCCGATTTGTGCTGTTACCACGAAGGCAGTGGCCGTTTGCGGTACGAACAGCGCAGCCAGTTGCTCAGGAAAAAAGTAGCCGAGCAGGCTTGGGCCTAGCACCAGCCCGGCAAGGATTTCGCCAGCGACTGGCGTTTGGCCCAAGCGGCGGGTACTGAACCAGGCGATCAGCCGCGAAACACTGAAGATCACGATGAGCTGCAGCAGAAACATCAGGGTCAGGTGTTCGGCCTGGGAGCCAACGGCTGACTGTGCCGGCGCCGTTGGCGCGAGCTGCACGGTACTGGCGTGAAGGGTATTGGGCATGATGGTGTCCCGAATGTGTTGGGTCAGAAGGGCGGTGCGATCCAGCCACCGAATGCGAGCTCCAGTGAACGGGCTGCGTCGAGCAGCACAGGCTCCTGGCCAGGGCCGGCCACCAGCTGCAGGGCCACCGGGCAGCCTTGATCGAGGCGCCCCATGGGTACCGTCAGGGCCGGCAGGCCTAGTACGTTGAACAACGCGGTGTAGCCGATATCCCCCGGGTAGCGCAGGGCATGGCCATGCTCGGGCGAGGTGCCGGGCAACGCCGGCAGGGCCAGTACACTGTTGCCATCCAGCCGTTCGGTCAGCGCGTGTAACAGGGCATCGCGTTTGGGTAGCTGCCTTGCAAGGCCGGGGTTACCCAGGCATTCGCCCAGGCTGTCGAGCACGGTTGCCAGCCAAGGTCCGGTGGCATGCTGCGGTTGGCCGAGCAGTGCTTGCCAGGCATGAGCCAAATGCGCCACAGGCTGGCCGTCACCGAGAATGTCGGCCAGGCGCACGCCGGTTTCCTGCTTGAGCACGGCCAACCAGATGGCGAACGCATTGTTCAGTGCGTGGGGTAGCCAGCGCTCGACATGGGTGCCTTGGCTTTGATAGTGGTGGGCCACGTCATCCAGCGCCAGAGCCACGGCCGGCGAAATCCGGCTCCCCCAGCCCAGGCGCTCGGGCTGGCACAGGTACAGGCGTTGCAATGCTGCAGGCGGCGGGCGGTGTACGTAGCTGTCGAGGATATTGCGGTCCAGTTGGTCGGGCCCGGCAATGATCTCCAGGAGCACGGGCAGGTCTTCGGCATGGCGACACAATGGGCCGGCAGCAAAGTGCCTAGCGATGGCCATGGCATTCGGCTGCCCCAGGCCGCGTTCGTCCAAGGGGAGATGCCCGGTCAGTGGCACCAACCCCCGTGACGGCTTGAGGCCGAAAATGCCGTTGCAGGCAGCCGGGATTCGCACCGAACCACCGCCGTCGGTACCCAGCGCGAATGGCACGCAAGCGCTGGCTACCAGCACGGCATCACCGCCACTGCTGCCACCGGCACTCCGGTCGTTCCGGTAGGGGCTGCAGGTGCGGCCGTAGACCGGGTTATCGGTTTCTGGCCATAGCGCCATCTCGGCCTGGTTACCCAGCGCGACCGGAATGGCGCCCGCATCGATCAGGCGTTGCGCGGCGGTGGCGGTAAACCCGGCAACCTTGTGCTGTCGGCGCCGTGAGCCGCACGTTTTGGGCGCATCGGCCAGCCCCAGGCCCTCCTTGAAGCTGAAGGGCACACCATGCAGTCGACCCAGCGGGGCGCCTTGGTCTCGCTGGCGTTCGGCAACTTCGGCGGCCCGCCGCGCCTGGTCGTACAGCGCCACTGCCACCGCGTTGCAGCGCCGTTGCACGGTTTGGCAGCGGCGGATGCTGTGTTCGACCAGTGCTACCGGCGACAGCGTGCCATCGCGGACCCCGGCAGCCAGGCGCACACCGCTATGAGCCAGCAGTGCGTCGCTGCCGGCTTCGGCCATGGGCATGCCCATCAGTGGCGCGCCAGGTCGAGGAAGCCGCCGTCGCTGCCGAACGGCGACTTGAGCAGCTCGGGCGCCTCGCCGTACTTGTAGAACAGTGAAGGCATCAGCCGCAGGCTGGTGGCGCGTCCCAAGTCCTGCAGCGTGCCCAGGCTATGCCGCGCCAGCAGTTTCAGGTGGCGAGGCGCCACGCTCCAGCGCACCATGCGCATCAAGCGTAAGCGCAGCAGCGCCGAGCGCAGGAAGTAGCTGGCGGCGTATCGCGGCCGGGCCTGGTTGTCGGCCTTGTACAGAGCGAAGTTGATGGTGCGCGAATACAGGTTGGGGATCATCTGCGGGCTGATGCCCGGATTGGAACGGCGTACTTCACGTAACAGGCAGGCAAAGGGCAGCGGTGATGGCTGCAGTTCCCGCGTGTAGCGTGGCAACAAATCGGCGAATTGCTGGGCCTGATGGCCGTCGAGAAAATCGCCGCTGACATACATGGGCAACACCACATGGAAGTACGCCATGTTGGCGAACAGCAGCGTCCAGCCCATCAGGAACGGGTCGTCCATTACCTCGTACCACTTGCTCCAGGTGTCCTGAAGCGCCAGTTGCGCCTGGATGTGCGATTCCAGGCAATTGACATAGGCGGGCGTCAACGTGCCCTGGATGTCTTTCTCGATCATGGCGGCCACTTGCGGTATCTGCTGGGCTACATAGGCCAGCCCGGCACTGTTGGCCGGGTCGAAGGTGAACGCTGCATCGCCGATCAGGAACCAGCCATCGGTGGAGTAGTACTGGTTGGCCTCGTACATGTAGTTGTACATGGCGTGCTGGTCGATGACTTCGCCCGACGCCATCAGCTCAGTGATCACCGGGTGGTCTGCCATGACCCTTTCCTTGAAGGCTTCCAGCGTGCCAATCCGTTCGTTGATCATGTCCGGGCGGTAGGTGATGCCGATGCTGATCATGTCGGCACCGTCTTCGCTGCGCATGGGTATGAGCCAGATCCAGTAGCCCTTGCCGTAGAAGTGATGGGTGACGTAATACGGGTCGAAACAGTGATGCTTGTCCTTGTGGGTGTTGATGCTGTGCAGGATGTTGCGGTCAAACTGGCGAAGGCGGAACCAGAACGTGCTGCGCTGGTAGGTCGGCTCCTTGTGCAGCTTCAGCTTCTTGGCCATGAAACGGTTGCGGCCGGTGGCGTCGACCACCCAGTCGGCGTCCATTTGCCAGGTTTGCGCTTCACTGCGCAGGGTCAGGCGGTGACGGGTATGCTCGCCTTCGTGCAGGTCGACCGCAGCCACGTCGGCCTCGATCAATTGCACCTGGTGGTCGGCCACGATGGCACGCAGGTCTTTGTCGAAGCTGAAGCGGTTGAGGTTGTAGGCGGGCATGCGGATCACCCCAGGTGCCTCATGGACCACGTAGTTACGGCACTCCGGGTTGTTGCGCAGTTTCAGGTAATAGGTCAGGCCGTATTTGTGGTAATGCTTTTCTTCAAGCAGGCTGCCCAGGCCGATACCTTTGAAAAAATGCGTGGTCAGCTCGACCGTCGACTCACCGACGATCGGCCGCTTGCGGTCCGGGCGGCCGATCAGCGTCACTTCTACACCAGGCAAGCGCTTGCGCAGGTACAGGGCAGCCAGGTGGCCGGCCACGCCGGCCCCCATGATAGCGATACGTTTCATGTCATCAGTCCGTGATGGGGTGGGGCACCGGGAAACCCGGTGCCGGGGGTGGCACTCAGTGGCTGGCGGCTTCGATCAGCGCCTGGGGTTCGGCGCGCTCGGAATAGTCGACATTGATGAACGCCCGGCGTATGCGGCCGTCCTGGCCGATGACGAATGCGCTGGCCATCGGCAAACTGAGGTCGTCGCTGGCATTGAGGGCCTTGAGGTCTGCACCGAGTGAGCGGTACACCGCCTCGAGCTCCGGTTCCAGTTCGAAGACGATGCCGTACTGACGTGCCAGCTGGTTGCCGGGGTCGCTCAACAGTTGATAGCGCACCCCCAGGGCTTCGCGGGTTTTTTGGGTGGCGGCAGGGCTCTGGGCGGAGACAGCCACCAAGGTGGCACCGCTGACGGCCAGGTCACCCACCATCTGCTGGTACTCGCCAAGCGCGGCATTGCAGAACGGGCACCACAGGCCGCGATAGAAAACCAGCACCAATGGGCCGCGTGCCAGCAAGGCATGCAGGTCTACCGCCTTGCCATCGGCATCCTCCAATACGGCCAGTGGTGCGCGGTCGCCGGCTTTCAGCGCATGGGCTTCGGGGTGGCGTGCGATCAAGGCCTGTAGCGACGTGCTGAATTTTTCCAGCACGTCGGCGGGCAGTTGGCCCATCTGCTGTTTGATGGCGTCGAGTTTTTCCTTGAGTGACATGCTTCTCTCCTTGTGGTGATTCACTGGGGCAGGCTTCGGGTTGCCCGGGCGTGGATTCGCTGCGAGGCCTTGCAGCCGGGGGGGTAGCGCTGGAACAGCTGGAGTACCCAATCGGGGCGGGTTTTGCTGGCATCGTTAAGCCAGTTGGCGACCGAGTCCTGGGCGTACTTTTCAGCCTCGGCCAAGAGCGGCACCAGCAACGGCTCGGCCACTTCCGGTTGTTCTTTGAGCGCGGCTATGTGCTCACACCAGACGCCACGTGGGCGCAGGATTTCGATACAAAAGCGTCGCACCAGCGGGTCTGCGTCGCCTGCGTAGCGGCTGAGCAACGGCAGGGCGGTGTCCAGCTGCTGTGCCAGGCGTGGGCGCAGGGCAATCCAGGCCCATTCGCGTACACCAAAATGCTCATCGCGGGCGAAGCGCAACTGCGCCAACAGGGCGTCTTGTGCAGGCAGCGTGCGTGAAAGGTGTGCCTGAGCGAAGGCTGCCCAGCTGCGTACGGTGTCGGACGGGTGCGCACAGCATTGCTCGAACACCTCCTGGCGCAGGGGGGCGGGTGCATGTTCCAGCCATTGGCCCAGCGCCAGGCCGATGGCTGCAACCTTCTTTGACAGGCCCAGCGTCTGAACCTGGTCAGCGCAGGCAGCCAGTTGCTCGACCAGCGCCGCAGGTAACCGGGTGGCCAGGGCATTGGCCAGTGTCACCTGATCCACGGCCAGGCATTCGGCCAGGTTGCGGGTTGGCAGTTGGCCAAGGTCGATCAGGGACTTGCGATCATCAGTCATTGCTGAGGCTCCAGGACAGCAGGTTGGCAGTAGGGGGCGGACGCCAACGGGCAATAACGCCCTGGCGCGAGCAGGTGCTCTGGGTCCAGCGCATCCTTGATGCGCTGCCCGAGTTGCCAGGCAGGCGCTTGTGTTTCGCTCAGCAAGCCCATGAAGGCCAGGGGAAGCCGATAGGGCAGTACGCCTTGCTGTTTACCTGTGCGGAACAACTGTCGGTAGCAGTCTTCGGCGCGGCTGCTGGCGGGGGCATCGTTGCGGTCGAACAGTAACGGCACGGTGCAGTCGATTGCGCGGCCTGACAAGGTGGTGAGGGTAACCGGGCAGGGCATGCGATGGGTTTCGCAAGCCTGTTCCATGTGCGAGACGAAGGTGGCTACCTGCTGGCTGCGCAGAGGCAGGATAGGCGCGTACCAGATCAGGCCGCAGTTGTCCCGGGCCGGGTCGAGCAAGGCGCCTTGCTGCGGTTGCGCACCTGCGGCGTAAGCCAGCGGCAGTGCCACCTGGTTCGGCTGGCCTTCCATCAGTTCAACGCCCATGCGCAGTTTGCTCAGGGTCAGTTGCCAACGTTTGGACCAGGCCCCCGGCAGCAGACGCAAGGCGCGCTCAGCCAGCGCCAGCTGGCGTTGGCTGCGGAACAGGTAACGGCTGCAAAACCGCCGCAGTTCGCTGCGGATGATGCCCTTGAGCGAAGCCAGCTGCGCCCGTTCGCAGTAGATCGAACCTACCCCCATCCAGGCGGGCAATGCGAGCGATTGCGCGGCGGCGTTGCGTTCGGCCTGATCCAGTTGGGTAAGGGGCCGGGTGTCGTAGGCCATGCTTAGCAGGCGCGTGCTGTTCATCAGGTTGATGCCGCCCACCTGGCTGCCGCAACGTTCCAGAATACGCTTGACGCCATCGAGGGCGGCCGGGAGCTGTGCCGCCGAATCCACCCAGAAATAGAACGGTTGCACGACCTGTGGGCGCTTGACCAAGGCGATCGACATGTGTGTCACCACCCCCAGCCCGCTCTGGCTGAACAGGCCGTCCAGGTAAGGGCCGATGCCCCACTTGAAGCAGGCGGTGGTGCCCGTTGCCCACATCGGCGAGCGATAGCGTTGGCCATCGGGCAGAATGGCTTCAAGGCCCATGACGGCTTGCCAGTGGTCCGTTAACGGTGTGATGCCAAAGCCGCGTTCCAGCGCGTTGGCCAACACACTGCAGGTGGGCCCTGCGCCGGTGACTGGCGTAAGGAATGGCAGGTTGCGACTGGCCAGGTAATCGGCCAGCGCGGCCTGGGTAACGCCTGGTTCAAGGGTGATCACACCCAGAGCCTCGTCGAAGGCAAGGATCTTGTCCATGCGCGACAGGTCAAGTTGCACGCAGCGCTCGTGAAGCGTTGCCACGCCGCCATAGCCCCAGTTGTGGCCTGTGCTTACCGGCTGCACCGCGACACCGTGCAGGTGTGCAATGGCCAGGCAGGCAGCTACCTGCTCGCTGTTGGCTGGCCTGAGCCTGGCACTGGCATGGGCGGGCGAGCGCATGGTGTCCTGGCTCAGCTGGCACAGCGTGCTGGCGTCACTCTGTACATGGGCGTCACCCAGCACCGCGCGCCAGGCTGCCAAGGCGGCTTGCAGCCCCTGCGGCTCAGAACGCACTTGCCAGGCCTCCCATGCCAAGGAACAGGCGCAGTTGGTCGACATCGGCCCGGCGGCTGCGTGGCAAATCGCGGTAGCGTCGCCGAAATTCGCCCTTCATCGCTGCCACACAGCGCCGCTTGGGGGTGCGGATCACCATCATCAGCGGGCTGACCGCCGTGCTGTAAACCTTGGCACAGGGGCCCAGGTAGCTGGCGGCAAGGGTCTGGAACTCTTCCAGAGAGAAAGCAGCCAACAGCGAGTTGCGGTAGTCGAGCAGTGTGGCCTGGTCGGCTCCATCACTGGCGCGGCTGACAAAATAGTCCACCGACTCGACCGACTTGAGCCGGCCAAAGTCGTTCAGGTAGATGGCCCGGTCATTGCGGAGCACGCGTGCGATGTTGCGAAACGTAGCTTCCAGTTGAGCGAGATCGGCCAGGTGATGCAGCGCCATCGAAGAGATCACCACGTCAACGCTACGGTCGGCGATACCGGCCAGGCGAGTCATGTCTTCCTCACGCAGTTCGACGTTGTCGATGCCTTGCTGGCGAATCGAGGCCTGGCCCACCTCGAGCATGGTGGCCGACAGGTCGGTGCCGATGAATTCGGCTCTCGGGTTCAGACGGGCCAGTTGCAGCAACAGGCTGGCCGGGCCACAGCCGATGTCCAGCACGACATCTCCGGGTTTGATCAGTGCACACATCTGGGCGCAGTGGTACAGGTACGTACCGGACAGCGCCTGGCCTTGGCCTGCACTGTCGGCGTAAGCCGAGACACAGGCGTCGTCGGCCATTACCAGATCAGGCTCAGGCGTGCGCACCAGCGGGTGCCTTAGGGTAATTTCCCTGTAGATCGCGCGCAGCAATCCCATGTCCATGAACGTATCCTCCATGAAAGTCGTGTGGTGTGGAGCGCGGTGCGGGCTGCTCAATCCAGTTGCAGAACCCGCCGTACCCGCGGCGTCAGATGGCGCGGTGAGGTGCCGCAACGCGCCATGTGGGTGAGCACTTCGTCAGTGCTCCAGTGGGTTTGAGGCCGCGCGACGGGCAACTGGATGTGCGGGAAATGCCGTGCGCAGAAGAAGTCGAAAAGGTCGGTGTGCTGCTGCTCGACGGTAAAGCCCAGCCCTGGGTGCTGGTAGACCTTGGCGAACACCTGGCGTGCCTGGTTCAGGTTCAAGGCCAGGGGTAGCGACAGGGCATTGTTGAGCTTGGTGTAGGTCTGAACGGGGCCAATGGGCGAAAAGAACAGCACGTTGCGGTAGAAGCCGGCGGCGCGAGGGTGCACGGCAATCAGCAGGCTACTTACCCGGCGATGATCCATGGCCCAACGGAACATGGCGTTGTACAGCATGAGGGGCACGCCTTTGCCTTTGTAGTGGCTACAGACCGCCAGGGTGCCGACTTCGGCCAGGCGGCCACCGCCCAGGCGTTGCAACACCGCTTCGTTGACATGCACGTCTTCGAGCGGCAAACCGAGCGGCGAGTCTTCGATCAGTGACACGGTCCCCACCACCTGGTCACCTTTCAGTGCCACGAACGTGGTGGTGCCAGGTAGCAGGTGAAAAGGTGAGAAGCGCATGCCGGCGCGGCACACAGTAGCAATGCCGCGACGGGCATAGCTGTCGTTGACCAGGCGCAGGGCCTGCTCGAGTTCATACAGATTCTGCACCGGTCGAAAGCTGAAGCCTTCAATGGCTAGCGGCTGGCTGCAGAGGCGGCGAATGAACAGCCGCCGGTAGAGTGCTGCTGGCAGGCAGGCTTCAAGCCAGGCCTGGCGCCGCCTTACCTGGTCGCGCTCGCTGTGCACGCGCGGCTTCCTGCCGATTCGTGCCAGTACGCTCTGATTCTGCAACATCATCCACCTCCTTGTGGTTTGACGGGTGTATTGGCTTCAGTCCTTGTCGGGTGGCAATGCCAGGGCAGGGCTCGCCGAAAGTGCCTGTAGCGCGGCGGAAAGGGCTTCCCGTTGTGTGTTGTTCAGCGTGTGCATGATCGTGCCGATCCAGTCGGTGTGTTCGGCGAATACCGCGTCCAGGACAGAAACACCTGCCGGGGTAAGGCTGATGCTCAGTTTGCGACGGTCGTGGGCATCCTTGCGGCGCTTGATGAAGCCGTCGCCTTGCAGGCCGTCGAGCAGACCGGTGACGGTGCCCGAAGTGATCGCCAGACGCGTCGCCAGTTCCAGTGGCGACAAGCGTCCGCCAGCCGCTTGCAACGTCAGCAAGATGGCGAAACGCCCCTCCGACAAGTTATGGCGAGCCAGGCGAACCGCGCACACGCGGTTGATTGCTGCAGCCGCGGACAGCAGTTCGAAACACAGGCGCACGCTTTGCCTGGCGTCGGCAGGGGCCTCTGCCAGTGCGTCGAGCATGATGTGATGCTTGTTCTCAAGAATATTCATAAGGCGCAGTTTATCTTGGTGCCTTAGTAAGTCAACAGTGCTTGCGTTACAGGGCTGCGACAGCTGTTGAATTAGTGCGTTGCATGTCTGGTTTTCATACATGCTACGAATAGTTCATGTGCATGATTTTGATTTCCATCAGCTTGGTGCATTGCACGATGATGGCGGTCATCAACACGTTGAAAAGGCACGGCCATGTTCAGTAAATCCATGCTTCTGTTGGTTCTGCCGCTTGCCCTGGCGTTGTTTGCCGGTGCCGTACTGCCCTTTCAGGCCACCGCTAACGCTGCCGTAGGCCGGGCATTGGGGCACTGGTTATGGGGGGCGTTCACCTCGTTGACGGTGAGTTCGCTGGTGGTGATTCTTGCCCTGCTGGTTCTGAGGGTGCCTGCACCGGACATGGGCAAGGCGCTGCAGGGGCCCTGGTGGCTGTGGGTAGGGGGTGTTCTGGGGGCACTGTATGTGGCCGGTGCTGCTGCACTTACCCCAAGGCTGGGGGCTGCGGGCTTCCTGGTACTGGTCGTGGCAGGGCAGATCATCACCGCAGTGCTGGCCGACCATTTTGGGGTAATGGGGTTGGCTGGCAAGCCACTCAACCTGGCCAGGCTGGCGGGCGTGGTGCTGATTTTATGTGGCGTGCTGCTGGTGCAGGGCACCTGGGCGACGGCGACACCGGCCAGTGCCGCAGCGGTGGTGAAGCAGCCAGAAGGTTGATCAGCACCCCGGTTGGCTGCAGGCCCACACGGTTTCGCGTAGCCAGCGATGCCCGGGGTCGTTGTCCTTGCGGCTGTGCCAGGCTTGCTGGTAGTCGAACGAGGGGATTGCCAGCGGCGGCTCGAACTGGCGTAACGCCGAATGCGGGTGCAGCGAGCCTACGGCGCGGCTGGCCACGGTAAGGATCAGGTCGGTACCGGCCAGTACCTCCACCGCTGCGCTCCAGTGCGGCAAGGCCAGGGCAATTCGACGGCGCAAGCCTTGGGCCGCCAGCGCACGTTCAATCTCATCGAAGGCGTCCGGGCGCATGGCCATCAGTACATGCGGGCGCGCCAGCCAGTCTTCCAGCGCCAAGCCGCCGCTGGCTGGCAGGACCTGGCGGTCGGCGACGCTGATGAAGCTGTCGGCAAACAGCGGCTGGGTAGTGATGCCTTGGGACCGGTCCGGGAAGATGCCCAAGGCCAGGTCCAGTTCGCCATCGAGCAGTTGGGCCAGCATGGTTTCGCGGCTGGCCTGGCTGATGGCCAGGTCTACCCCGGGGGCGACCTGGCGCAGATGGCGCATCAGGGGTGGCAGGATAATGCGCGACGAGTAGTCGGACAGCGACAGCCTGAAGCGGCGCTGGGCCTTGGCTGGGTCGAACTGGGGGGTGGCGAGCAGGCCATTGAGGCTACCCAGCGCATCCTGCAGCGGGGTGGCCAGCGACTGGGCGAGTGTGGTGAGCGCCATGCGGCCGTTCTGGCGAACCAGCAAGGGGTCGTCGAAGTGTTTGCGCAACTGCGCCAGGGCGTGGCTTACCGCCGGTTGGCTGCGGTGCAGGCGCAGGGCGGCGCGGGTCACGTGTTTCTCGCTGAGCAGCGCGTGAAGGGCCAGCAGCAGGTTGAGGTCGATCTTGCGCAGTTCATCCATGGGGTGAATGGCTTTATCACTATTCAAATGTCTTTATCAGATTAACAAATGCAAGCACCGCCTGGTGCGGGTGTTGCCGCAGTGGCAACTGGATGTGGCAGCGGGCATTCACCTGGTGCGGCCGACCGCGCGCCTGAATACAGCGGCACTTGGGGTATTCAAGGCCTGGCTGGAAGACCGCTTCAAGGCCGGAGCCCCTTGGCGGCCTTGAAGCGGCCTGTCGTTACTCAAGACTGGCTCTAAAGTTTATTGCATAACCATTTGATAAATAACAAATTATCTTCTTGCTACAGCGTGCTGAACGCACTGCTCATAGTAAGTCTGCCTGATTGCCGACGGCTTTAGCCGCGAGCGGCTGTTGTAGGTCTGCTCGGTGATACCGAAGGCGGTCATGCGCATCCAAGGTTTGGGGAATTTGCGTACCTGCAGCTTCTTTCGCGTGGCATACAGCGTTACTCCGGAAAGCTTGGCCTGTTGGGCTTCGGCGGCTATCTGCGCACCCCAGGTGCAGGTGTGGCGATCGTTCTGGCTTGGCGCCCGGGCTTGGGCGCCGAAAGCGAGCGTGGCCAGCAGGCAACCGGCCAACGTTGCTAGAAGTACTCGCATGTTGCTGTCCTAAGCATCTGAAGAGGAAGGAAGTTTGCCTTCGCTTTTCAAGACCGGGGGCCAGCAGTTTGCCGTCAGATCACCGCAATGCGCAGGGGGCTGGAGGCTGGCCCAGGCCAGGCCGGCGACCCAGATCAAACGGCGCCGAGTTGGCTCATGGCCTGTTGCAGGTGGTCGTAGCCGGGGTAGGCCTGGGCAGTGAGCCATACACCGGCCAGCAGCCAGAGGGGGATCAGCAGGCCGCTGGCGAGCAGCAGGCGGTCGTGGGCTTTCATGCCGGGTCTTCCTTCCATGGATGAGTGAGCGCAAAGGCGCACAGTACAGGCTTGCACTGGCTTTGGGCCAGCTTTTCCCAAGGTGGGGCGGCAGGGATGTGCAATAAATACCGCACCGGGTGTATGTGATCGTACAACTGCATGCGCTATGATGAGCGCTGTCTTTCAAGGTGAAACACAGGGCAATGACAGAGCAGCAGGTACAGGCAAGGACCCGGCGCAAGCCGCGTAGTCTGGCCCAGGAACTGGTCACGGTGCTGACCGAGCGCATTCGCAGTGGCCAGCTCAAGCGTGGCGACAAGCTTCCGACCGAATCGCAGATCATGGCTGAGGAGGGCGTCAGCCGCACCGTGGTGCGTGAGGCGATCTCGCGGCTACAGGCCGCCGGGCAGGTCGAGACCCGTCATGGCATCGGTACCTTCGTGCTGGACGCGCCGGCCACCGGGGGCTTTCGCATCGACCCGGCCACCGTGGTCACCCTGCGTGAAGTGCTGGCAGTGCTGGAATTGCGCATTGCCCTGGAGATCGAGTCGGCAGGCCTGGCGGCACAGCGGCGCAGCGATGAAGAGCTGGCAGGCATGCGCGCGGCGCTGGACGAACTCAACGAAGGGGCGGCCCATGCCAACGATGCGGTATCGGCAGACTTCCAGTTTCACCTGCGCATTGCACAGGCCAGCGGCAACCATTACTTCGCCGACATCATCAACCACCTGGGTACCAGCATCATCCCGCGTACCCGGCTGAATTCGGCGCGGTTGGCCCATGATGACCAGGCGCATTACATGAGCCGGTTGATGCATGAGCACGAAGCGATCTACGAAGCCATTGCCCGGCGTGACAGCGAAGGGGCGAAGATGGCCATGCGTATGCACCTGAGCAATAGCCGGGAGCGTTTGCGTCAGGTGCATGAAGAGGTTGAGGCGCAAGGGGCCTGACGTTTCTCTTGCCAGCCGACACTGCTAAAAAAAAGCCCCGCCATGCGCGGGGCTTTCTTGTTTCAGGCAATCACTCAGATTGTTCCGTCACTCCACTGACCATTTACCAGGCGGCGCAGACCCAATGGGTTGCCGTCGCGCAAGGCTTCAGGCAGCAACGCCTGCGGGTAGTTCTGGTAGCACACCGGGCGCAGGAAGCGGTCGATAGCCAAGGTGCCAACCGAGGTGCCACGGGCGTCTGAGGTGGCCGGGTAGGGCCCGCCGTGGACCATCGCATCACACACTTCGACACCAGTCGGGTAACCGTTGACCAGAATGCGCCCGACCTTCTCCTCCAGCAGCGGCACCAGCCAGGCAAAGGCCTCGAAGTCCTCCTGCTCACCGATCAGCGTCGCGGTCAGCTGGCCACGCAGGCCGAGCAGGGCGGCGCGCAGCTGGTCGTTGTCCTGCACTTCGACCGCTACGGTGGTTGGGCCGAACACTTCTTCCTGCAGCAGCGGGTCGGCATTCACCAGCAGGCTGGCGTCGGCCTTGAACAGCTGGGCGCGGGCCTGGCTGCCTTCCTGTGGCTGGCCAGCCAGGTGCTCGATACCCGCGTGGGCGTGCAGGTGCTCCAGACCGCCGACGTAGCTGCGCAGGCCGCCGGCGTTGAGCATGGTCTGGCCGGCCTGGGCGTTCAGGTGCTGGCCAAGGTCGGCCAGCAGTTGGCTGAACCGAGGCGATTGCAAGCCGATGACCATGCCCGGGTTGGTGCAGAACTGGCCGGCGCCCATGCACACGGAGCCGGCCAGTTCGCGGGCGATGGCCTCGCCGCGTTTGGCGAGGGCGCCCGGAAGGACGATCACCGGGTTGATGCTGGACATCTCGGCGAACACAGGGATGGGTTGCGGGCGCTCGGCAGCCATGCGGCACAGGGCGTCGCCACCTTTGAGTGAACCGGTGAAGCCGACAGCCTGGATGGCCGGGTGCTTGACCAGCCACTCGCCCACACCGCCACCGAATACCATGTTGAACACGCCCTTGGGCATACCGGTACGCTCGGCGGCACGTACGATGGCGCAGCCGACCAGGTCGGCGGTGGCCATGTGGCCGCTGTGTGCCTTGAACACCACCGGGCAACCGGCAGCCAGGGCGGCGGCGGTGTCGCCACCGGCGGTGGAGAAGGCCAGCGGGAAGTTGCTGGCGCCGAACACGGCGACCGGGCCAACGCCGATGCGCATCTGGCGCAGGTCTACACGCGGCAGTGGCTGGCGCTCGGGCAGGGCCAGGTCGATACGGGCGCCCAGGAAATCACCCCGGCGCAGCACCTGGGCGAACAGGCGCATCTGGCCGCTGGTGCGGCCACGCTCGCCTTGAATGCGGGCGGCGGGCAGGGCGGTTTCGCGGCAGACGATGGCGACGAAGGCGTCGTCCAGTTCGTCCAGTTCCGCAGCGATGGCTTCAAGGAATTCGGCGCGGCGCGCCGGGGCCAGTTGGCGGAATTCGGCGAAGGCAGCGGCGGCGGCTGTGGCGGCCTGGTCCACTTCGGTTTCAGTGGCCTGGGCAAAGCTGTAGGGCAGGGCCTCGCCAGTGCTGGCGTCCAGGCTCTGCAGGCGCTGTTGGCCGGCGGCGCTACGCTGGCCGGCGATGAAGTTGTGGCCGAGGATTTCAGGCATGGAGTACTCCTGTAGGTTGAGAAAACGTCCGATGGATTGCCACCTTGGGCATCAGGTAATCGGTGCCGGGTTGAACAGGGTGATGTCGTTGTGCAACCGGTGCTGTTCGGCCCAGGTCTGCTTGCGGCCGCTGGCCACGTCCAGGTAGTAATGGAACAGCTCCCAACCCAGCTCTTCGATGGTCGAACGGCCTGTGGCGATGCGCCCCGCGTCGATGTCGATCAGGTCGGGCCAGCGCTGCGCCAGTTCGCTGCGGGTGCATACTTTGACCACCGGCGCCATGGCCAGGCCATACGGAGTGCCGCGGCCGGTGGTGAATACGTGCAGGTTCATGCCGGCGGCCAGTTGCAGGGTGCCGCACACGAAGTCGCTGGCCGGGGTGGCGCAGAAGATCAGGCCTTTGCGGTTTACCCGCTCGCCAGGGCCAAGCACGCCCTGGATGGCGCCGCTGCCGGACTTGACGATCGAACCCAGCGACTTCTCGACGATATTGGACAGGCCGCCTTTCTTGTTGCCCGGCGTGGTGTTGGCACTGCGGTCGGCGGCGCCTTGCTGCAAATAGCGGTCGTACCAGTCCATCTCGCGCACCAAGGCTTCGGCGACGTCCTGGTTTTCGGCGCGTGAGGTCAGCATGTAAATGGCGTCGCGTACTTCGGTCACCTCCGAGAACAGCACGGTGGCGCCGGCGCGTACCAGCAGGTCGGACGCGTAGCCCAGTGCTGGGTTGGCGGTAATGCCCGAGAAGGCGTCGCTGCCGCCGCACTGCATGCCAAGGATCAGCTCGCTGGCGGGTACGGTTTCGCGTCGGCGCTGGTCGAGTTTCTTCAGTCGGGTTTCGGCCAGTTCCATGATCTGTTCGATCATTTCCATAAAGCCCAGGCTGGCGTCCTGCAGGCGGTACAGCCACGGGTCGCTGAGGTCCACCGATGGGTCGTTGTCGTGCATCACCTGGCCGGCCTGCAGTTTTTCGCAGCCCAGGCTGATGACCAGCGCCTCGCCGCCCAGGTTGGGGTTGCGCGCCAGGTTGCGCACGGTGCGGATCGGGATGTAGGCGTCGCGTGCGTTGATCGCCACGCCGCAGCCGTAGCTGTGGGTGATGGCCACCACGTCATCGACGTTGGGGTATTTGGGCAGTAGTTCGGTGCGAATGCGCTTCACTGCGTGTTCGAGCACGCCGGTCACGCATTGCACGGTGGTGGTAATGCCGAGGATGTTGCGGGTACCGACGGTGCCGTCTGCGTTGCGGTAGCCTTCGAAGGTGAAGCCCTCAAGGGGGGGCAAAGGCTGTGGGACAGCGTCACAGCGCGGCAGGCTGTCCAGCGCTGGGGCGGCCGGCATGGCCAGCTGGCTTTCCTGCACCCAGCTGCCCTGGCGCAGGTCTTCCAGCGCGTAGCCGATGATTTGCCCATAGCGGCGCACGGGGTCGCCCTTGGCGATGGCCACGGTGGCCACCTTGTGGCTCTGCGGCACGCCTTCGATCAGGGTCAGGCCGTCGGCGAAGCGGGCGCCTTCGCCCAGGCCGCCGTCGTTTACAACCACCACGACGTTATCGTCGTCGTGCAGGCGGACGTAGCGGGGCGATTCGGAATGTTCGATCAACTGCATGTTTTGGCCCTACTTGTCAGGTTCTCAGGCTTTTTGTACATCCGCCCGCACCGGGTAACCCGGCGCGGGCGTGTTCACTCAGTGGCGCGTGCTGGCCAGTTCGCCGTTGGCGGCAGGCTCAGCCTGTGGCTTTGGGGCATCGTCGCGCAGCTCGATACGCTTGATCGGGCCGACGATCACCAGGTAGCTGAACACGGCCACCAGGGCGTTTGCACCCACGTACACCAGCGCCCACTTGAACGAGCCGGTGGCGCTGATGATGTAGCCGATCACGATCGGGGTGGTGATCGAGGCGATGTTGCCGAAGGTGTTGAACAGGCCACCGGAAAGCCCGGCGATCTGCTTGGGCGAGGTGTCTGCCACCACCGCCCAGCCCAGCGCGCCAATGCCCTTGCCGAAGAACGCCAGGGTCATGAAACCGACCACCATCCATTCGGCGTCGACGTAGTTGCAGAACACCATGGTGGTCGACAGCAACAGGCCGCAGACGATCGGCAGTTTGCGCGAGAAGGTCAGCGAGTTGCCTCGGCGCAGCAGCCAGTCCGAGATCACGCCACCCAGCACGCCACCAATGAAGCCGCAGACCGCCGGCAGCGAGGCGATGAAGCCCGCCTTGAGGATGGTCATGCCGCGCTCCTGCACCAGGTACACCGGGAACCAAGTGAGGAAGAAATAGGTGATGGCGTTGATGCAGTATTGGCCCAGGTACACGCCCAGCAGCATGCGGCTGGTCAGTAGCTGCTTGATGTAGCCCCATTTCGGGCCGTCGTTGCCGCGCTTCTGGTCCATGTCCACCAGGCCGCCGTTCTGCTCGATGTGTTCAAGCTCGCTTTGGCTGATGCGGGGGTGTTGGCGCGGGTTGTGGATGGTCTTCAGCCATACCATGGAGAACACGATGCCCAGTGCGCCCATGACCACGAACACATGCTCCCAGCCGAAGCTGAACACGATCCAGCCCATGATCGGCGCGAACAGTGCAGTGGCGAAGTACTGTGCCGAGTTGAAGATGGCCGAGGCCGTGCCACGTTCCTGTGTGGGGAACCAGGCGGCGACGATGCGCGCGTTACCTGGGAACGACGGGGCTTCGGCGAAACCTACCAGGAAGCGCAGGGTGAAAAGGGTCACTACGGCCCAGGCAACCGGAAGGCCACCGACAAAACCCTGCAACAGGGTGAACAGCGACCAGGTGAAGATGCTGAAGGCGTAGACGTTCTTGGAACCGAAACGATCGAGCAGCCAGCCACCAGGAATCTGGCCAGCCACGTAAGCCCATCCGAAGGCGGAGAAGATATAACCGAGGGTTACGGCGTCAATGCCGAGGTCTTTCTGCAGGCTGGAACCTGCGATTGCAATGGTCGCGCGGTCGGCATAGTTGATCGTGGTCACCAGAAACAGCATGAACAGGATCAGGTAGCGCACATGCGTCTTCTTAGTCGCTTGCATGCTGGTAATACTCCCACTAGTTATTTTTGTGCGGGCTCACGAATTGTAACCGGAGTGGGGCTTCCCACTCCGGGTGCGGCAAGGGCAGGCCGCAGGTGGGCGCTTATTGCGGACCCATCTTGTCCATCAGGGCAGCGAGCATTTCGTACTCTTCGGCAGTCAGGTCGGTCAGCGGGGTGCGCACCGGGCCTGCGTCGTAACCGGCAATTTTGGCGCCGGCCTTGACGATGCTGACGGCGTAGCCGGCTTTGCGGTTACGGATGTCCAGGTATGGCAGGAAGAAATCGTCAATCAGCTTGGCCACGGCGGCGTGGTCGTCACGGGCGATGGCGTTGTAGAAGTCCATGGCGGTCTTCGGCACGAAGTTGAACACGGCGGAGGAGTACACCGGTACGCCCAGGGCCTTGTAGGCAGCAGCATACACTTCGGCGGTCGGCAGGCCACCCAGGTAGCTGAAGCGATCGCCCAGGCGGCGACGGATCGACACCATCAGCTCGATATCACCCAGGCCGTCTTTGTAACCGATCAGGTTCGGGCAGCGCTCGGCCAGTTTTTCCAGCAGGTCGGCGTTCAGGCGGCAGACGTTGCGGTTGTACACCACCACGCCGATTTTTACCGATTTGCACACCGCTTCTACGTGGGCGGCAACGCCATCCTGGCTGGCTTCGGTCAGGTAGTGCGGCAGCAGCAGCAGGCCTTTGGCACCCAGGCGCTCGGCTTCCTGGGCGTATTCAATGGCCTGGCGGGTGGAGCCACCCACGCCGGCGAGAATCGGTACCGAAGTAGCACAGGTGTCGACGGCGGTCTTGATCACCTGGCTGTATTCGCTGGCAGCCAGGGAGAAGAACTCACCGGTGCCGCCAGCGGCGAACAGGGCACTGGCGCCATACGGGGCCAGCCATTCCAGGCGTTTGATGTAGCCAGCCTGGTTGAAATCGCCCTGGGCGTTGAAGTCGGTGACCGGGAAAGACAGCAGGCCGTGGGAGAGGATGGATTTCAGTTCTTGTGGCGTCATTGTTGTTGGCATCCTGTGGCGCTTGGGTGAAGGGTGTTGTTCTGCGTTGGAGGTAAGTTATCGTACAACTTGTACGATGACTAGTCCCTTTGCGAGATTTTTTTGCGGTGGTGCAGGAGGGAGGGGTTAACCCTGTGCTTGCCTCTTCGCGGGTTATAGAAGAAGGAGCCGAAGACACCGATGGCAGACCAATCACAATCAGTCATCGTATCTCTTGAGGGGGAGGGAAAAACGATCGCGGAGACAGGCACACGCCCGCCGCCCGCTTCCACGGGAAGTGTTCTGGGACCAGCAGAGGGTGACCGGGGAAACGGGGGCGGCCTTGCGCCACCCCGCGATCAAAGCAGAGGAAACGGTAGGTCAGGCAGCGTGCTGGCGCTTGATCTGCGCCTTGCGTACCTGGGCACGGCAAGCATCGCCGAACGCCTGGAAGATCTTGATCGAATCAGGGTTTTTCGCCGCTTGCCATTCCGGGTGCCACTGCACGGCGAACAGGAACGGCGAAATGCTCGGGGCGTGAATGGCCTCGACCAGGCCGTCTTCGGCGTGGGCGATGGCTTCGATGCCAGCGCCGAGCTTGCGCAGGCCTTGGCCATGCAACGAGTTGACGCGAATCTCGTCGGTACCCAGGGTGTCCTGCAGCCAGCTGCCCGGCTGGATTTTTACGCCATGAACCTGAGCGTATTGCACTTCAACCGGGTCTTCCGGGTTTTCCCGGTGGTCGTTGAAGCCCGGCTCGGCGTACACCTTCTGGTAGATGTCGCCGCCCAGGGCGACGTTGATTTCCTGCATGCCACGGCAGATGCCGAAGATTGGCAGGCCACGCTTGATCGCCGCCTTGACCAGCGGGATGTCGAACAGGTCGCGGTTCTGGTCCTGGCCCTTGCCTGGGGTCTGGTTTTCCTGGCCATACAGGGCCGGGTCGATGTTGCTGCCAGCGCCGGTCAGGTACACGCCGTCGGCCATGTCCAGGTAGGTCTCGAGGTCTTCAGTGCCGCAGCAGGTGGGCACCAGTACCGGAACGCAATCGGAGAACTCGACCAGCGGCGTGATGTATTTGTGGGTCATGACCTGATAGTCATGGCCTTTGCGCTCTTGGCTGCCCATGGTCATCAGGACGACGGGTTTGCGCAGGGAAGGTTGCTTGTTGCCAATGTTGCTGTTGGACATATGTCACCTTGGGACAGGTTCAGCCTGTCGTTGTTGTGCAGGCGCACGGCGCGGAGCCTTGGGTGCAGCCTGTAGCCCCGAGCACTGCCGGCTCGTCAGAGGCGACGATTCCGGTCGGGGCATGTAGATAGCTTGCCAGAGCCGTTCGATATGTCAAACGACTGAAGAGGGCTTTAACGCGGGGAATGCACCGGTTTTTGGGGGCTGAAACCGATGCGGGCCTGTGGTGGCGTGGGTTTGGCGGGGATGCCGGTCAATAATATTTAACGATGCAGTTGGGTCTTTGCAGCGGTGCAATAAAGTGTTGCTTGTGCCGGCCTCTTCGCGGGCAACCCCGCGAAGAGGCCTGAGCAGTTTTCAGTGCAGTATCTGCGCCAGAAACGCCTTGGCCCGGTCGGTACGCGGCTGGTTGAAGAACACCTGCGGCGGGCTGTCCTCGATGATTTGCCCACCCTCAAGGAACAGCACCCGCTCGGCCACTTGCCGGGCAAAGCCCATTTCGTGGGTCACGCACAGCATGGTCATGCCCGTGCCGGCCAGCTGCACCAGCACATCCAGCACCTCGGCAACCATTTCTGGGTCCAACGCCGAGGTTGGCTCGTCAAACAGCATGATCCTCGGCTTCATGCACAGCGCCCGGGCGATCGCCACGCGCTGCTGCTGGCCACCGGATAGCTGGCTGGGGTACTTGTGCGCCTGGCTTTCGATACCCACCTTCTTCAGGTACATGCGCGCCCGTTCCTCGGCGTCCTTGCGCGACAGCCCGCGCACGCTGGTAGGGGCCAGCAGGCAGTTGTCCAGTACGCTCATGTGCGGGAACAGGTTGAAATGCTGGAACACCATGCCGATATCGCTGCGCACCTGCGCCGCTTCCCGGGTGGTGGCGGCCAAGTCGATGCCGTCGACCTTTATGCTGCCCTGCTGGGCCACCTCCAGGCGGTTGATGCAGCGGATCAGCGTCGATTTGCCCGAGCCGGAAGGCCCGCACAGCACGATGCGTTCGCCTTCGCGCACCTGCAGGTCGATGTCGTGCAGCACGTGGTACGCGCCGTAGTGCTTGTTCAGGCCTTCGATGCGTATCAGCACCTGGCGTGGGTCGGGCTCGGGGGCAAGGCAGGCAAGGCTCAGTGGTGCGGTCATGTTGTTTTTCTCCCGCGTGGGTTCAGTCGAAACGGGTCGCGCTGTAGGGCGCGGGGTCGGTGAAGGGGTGTTCGCCGGTGATCAGCTCGGCCACCAGCCGACCGCTGACCGGGCCCAGGGTGAGGCCGTGGTGGGCGTGGCCGAAGTTGAACCACAGCCCCGGGTGGCGCGGTGCAGGGCCGATCACCGGGCGCATGTCGGGCAGGCACGGGCGACGGCCCAGCCACGGCGTGTCATCCAGGCGTTCGCCCAAGGCAGGGAACAGCTTGCGCGCCAGGGCCTCGCAGCGGCCCAGCTGGATCTGGTTGCCGGGCGCGCTGGCTGCGTCGAACTCGATGCCGGTCGTCAGTCGCACGCCGCGCGCCATCGGTGCCAGCACGTAGCCGCCCTGGGTATCGCAAATGGAGTGCTCCAGTTGCGCACCGTCACGAGTGCTGTAGTGCATGTGGTAGCCGCGCTTGATCGCCAGCGGGATCTGGTAGCCCAGGCCGCTGAACAGTTCGGCCGACTGTGGGCCTAGGCAGGCCACCACCTCGTCGGCGGTAATCGGGCCGCGGCGGCTCTCGACCCGCCATTGGCCGTTGGCTTGGCGCAGGCTGCGCGCATCACCATGCAGGAACTGCCCGCCGCGCTGCTGAAACAGCGCCGCGTAGCCACGGGTGAGGGCGCCGGGGTTGTTCACGGTCTTCGGGTCGAGCCAGTGGATGCCGCCGACCACGGTGGCGTCCAGCTGGTGCTCGCGGGCCTGCAGTTGCCCGCATTCAAGGATTTCAAATTGCAAGCCATAGCGGCTCAGGCCTTTGGCATCGGCCTTGGCCTGCTCGAACAGGGCCGGGTCGCGGAACACTTCGATCCAGCCTTTGGCCTGCACCAGCCCTTCAAGGCCGGCAGCAGCGATCAGCGCGTCGTGTTCTTCGACGCAGCGCTGCACCAGCGGCAGCATGTCAGCGGCGGCGCCGGCCAGCCGGCCAGGGGCTGAATGACGCCAGTAGCGCCACAGCCACGGCGCGGCCTTGGGCAGGTGCGCCAGGCTGTAGCGCACATCGGGCTGGCGGTTCAGGCCGTAGCGCAGTAATGCGCCCAGTTGCCGGGGAAAGGCATAGGGGATGACGCTGGAGCGTTCGATCAACCCGGCGTTGCCGTGGCTGGTACCGCTGCCCGGTTCGTCGCGGTCGATCAGGATCACCTGGCGTCCGCGGGCCTGCAGGTGCAGCGCGGTGCTGACGCCGACGATGCCGGCGCCGAGGACAAGGGTCTGGCAATGCATGGAACGTATCCTTCGGTCAGTTCAGGTGGCGGCCCAGGCGGGCTTCCAGGTGTTTCAGCAGGCGCCGCACCAGTTCCACGATCACCAGGTAGAGCACAGCGGCCCACAAGTAGATCTGGAAGTCGAAACTGCGCGAGAAGGCCAGTTTGGTCACGCCCATGAGGTCGTAGATGGTCACCAGTGAGGCAATCGCGCTGGCCTTGATCATCAGGATCAGTTCGTTGCCCAGCGGGCCGATGGCCACCAGCAGCGACTGCGGCAGGATCACCTTGAAGAAGGTGGTCGAGCGTTTCAGGTTCAGCGCCCGAGCTGCCTCATGCTGGCCGGGGGCCACGGCCATCAGGCTGCCGCGGAAGATCTCGGCCTGGTAGGCGGCGGTGTTCAGGGTGAATGCCAGCAAGGTGCAGAACCACGCCTCGCGGAAGAACCACCACAGACCCACGTCCTGCCAGAAGCCCTTGAGCGAGCCCAGGCCGTAATACAGCAGAAACAGTTGGGCCAGCAGCGGCGAGCCACGGAAGAAGTACACATAACCGGCGGCCATACGCTGCAGCACCAGGCTGCGCGACATGCGTGCCAGGGCCAGCAACAGGCCGAGCACGGCGCCAAGGCTGAAGGAAATGGCCACCAGCTTGGCGGTTACCAGCAGGCCATCGAGAAAGCGTGGGCCGTAACGTTCCAGCAGGTCGGGGTCGAGCACCAGTGCCAGCAGTTGTTCGAAGCTCATGCGCGTGCTCCTTGCAGGTGACGGTTGCTGCGCCGTTCGATGTAGGCGAACACGCGCCCGGAAAGTGCCGCGAACAGCAGGTAACCCAGGCAGGCGACGCCGTAGAAGAACATCGGCTCCTTGGTCACGCTGACCGCCAGGTTGGTCTGGCGCATCAGGTCGACCAGCGAAATGGTCGACACCAGCGAGGTGTCCTTGAGCAGCGACAGCCAGTTGTTCGACAAGCCGGGCAGGGCGATGCGGGTCAGTTGCGGCAACAGCACCTTGAAGAAGCCGGTGCGCTTGCTCAGGCCCAGTGCCGAGCAGGCTTCCAGCTGGCCTTTGGGCAGGGTCTTGAAGGCTGCCAGCCAGATCTCGCTGGAAAACGCGGCGAACACCAGGCTGAAGGCAATCATCGCGGCAAGGAAGGTGTTGATCAGGAACTCACCCTCGTAGCCCATGGCGGCAAGGATCTTCTGCGCGGCAATCTGGCAGCCGTAATAAATGATGAGCAACGTCAGCAGCTCTGGCAGGCCGCGGAACACGGTAGAGAACGTGGTGGCCCAGGCCCGTGGCAGGCGTTTTCGCGAACGTGCGGCCAGGGCGACTACCAGGCCCAGCGGCAGGCCGATGGGCAGGCAGGCCAGGGCGAGGGAAACCGTAACCAGCGCGCCGGCCAGCAGCGCCTGGCCCCAGCCTCCGCTGGCGAAGGACAGCAAGGACAATTGATCGAGCATGACAAACCCCTTGGACGGGTAGTGCGGTCTCTGTGGGAGCGACGCAACGCCGTTACCACAGAGATTTCGCTAGACTTCCTGAAGATCAGTTGTAGATATCGAAAGCGAAGTACTTGCTGGCGATCTTCTGGTAGGTGCCGTTGGCCACGATCTGTTGCAGTGCAACGTTCAGGCGCTGGCGCAGGGCCTCGTCGTCCTTGCGCACGGCAATGGCAGCATCGGCTTTGGTGTTTGCCACGTCGCCGAGGATCTTGCAGCAATCCCCACCGTTCTTGGTCATCCACTCGTGCAGCGGGAATTTGTCGGCAATCACCCCGTCCAGGCGCCCGGCGGCCAAGTCGGCGTTGGCTTCGTCCATGGTCGGGTACAGCTTCACGTCGGCACCGGCTTTGCCATAAACGTCTTCGGCGTAGATGGCCTGGGTGGACGACGACTGGGCGCCAACGGTGTAGCCGACAAAGTCGGTCTGGGCGCTGTCGATCTTGCTGTCCTTGGCGACGGCAACGGTCAGCGGGGTGCGGTAGTAATGGTCGGTGAAGGCGATTTTCTTGCGACGTTCTTCGGTGTCGATCATCGAGGCGACAATAGCGTCGTACTTGCGTGCCATCAGGGCCGGGATGATGCCCTCCCAATCCTGGGCCACCAGCGTGCACTCGACTTTCATCTGTTCGCACAGGGCGTGGGTGATGTCGATGTCGAAGCCGTGCAGTTTGTTATCGGCATCGACATAGTTGAAGGGCGGGTACGCGCCCTCGGTGGCAAAACGCAGGGTTTCGGCACTGGCGGCACCCGTCAGCAGCAGGGCGCACGCACCTACCAAGGCCATGGTCTTGTTCATCTCGCACCTCATTGCACTCTTGCTATTGTTGTTTTCCCGCCGACCACGAGGTGTAGCCGACGAACTCGTTATGTAGAGCGGCAGTTGCTTCCAAGCGTTTTTCAACATCAGGCCCGAGTTTCTTGCAGACCTCGTTGACCATCAGGTGAACCCACGACAGCATCGTCGAGGTGGATTCCCAGAACAGATTGAACTCGGTGGGGATGCGGAACACCTCGTCGGCGTTGGCATCGGCCCAGTCACAGAAAGTGTCGGTCACCAGGGTGACCGCGATGCCCGCCTCGCGCGCCTTCTGGCACAGCATCAAGGCATGGCGGGAATAACGGCGCGCTTCGAACACCACCAGGGCGCTGTCTTCGGCGCGGCCCAGCAACACTTCGCCGAAGTGCCCGGCGCTGATATCGACCAGCTGTACGCCATCGCGCAGGTATTGCAGCAAGTGGCTCATGCACATGGCCACGCCGCGCTCGGTCTGGAAGCCGGCGATGAACACCCGTGGCTTGCTGGCCAGGCGTTGCGCCACGCTGTGCCAGGCCGGGCTCTGGCGGTACTCGTGCACGCGCACCAGGGCGGCGATTTCCAGCTCCAGGCTGCCGGCGTTGTCGCTGGCGTCCTGGTTCTGGCGGTAATCTTGCAGGCGGTCCCCCACCAGCCACGGGCCATCGCCCAGGTCGTTCTGCAGGTCTTGTTTTAATGCCTTGAGGTGGGCATAACCCAATGAACGGCAGAAGCGCCCGACGCTGGATTCGCTGACGCCCAGCTTGGCGGCAATGCTGGCCGAAGTCTGGAACGGCAGTTCGTGCAGGTTGGCGAGCATGTAGGTGGCGATCTTGCGGCCCGAGGCAGCGGCCCCTTCGAGGCTGTTTTCCAGGCGTTGCTTGATCGGTTGGCTCATGCTGCGGCTCCAGGGGTGAGGCGTGGGAAGAAAATGAATGTTTTCTGTCATCAAGTCAACATTTGACAGATTGCTGTCACATGCAGGAAAGTTTTTGTCGTTGCAACGCTGTACCCATTCCAATACCAACAAGGAGCTTCAGATGTCCGCACCTTCTACCGACACTGTCGTGCGTGTGCCTTTTACCGAGCTGCAGGGCCTGTTGCAGGCCATCTTCCAACGCCATGGCTGCAGCGAGCGCGTGGCTCGGGTGCTGGCTTACAACTGTGCCAGCGCCCAGCGTGATGGCGCGCACAGCCATGGGGTATTCCGCATGCCCGGGTATGTTTCGACCCTGGCCAGTGGCTGGGTCGACGGCCAGGCCATACCTAAGGTCAGTGATGTAGCTGCCGGCTATGTCAGTGTCGATGCAGCCGGCGGCTTCGCCCAGCCGGCGCTGGCTGCGGCCCGCGAGTTGTTGGTGGCCAAAGCGCGCAATGCCGGCATTGCCGTGTTGGCAATCCACAACTCGCACCACTTCGCGGCTCTGTGGCCGGATGTAGAGCCGTTTGCCGAAGAGGGCCTGGTGGCCCTGAGCGTGGTCAACAGCATGACCTGCGTGGTACCGCATGGCGCCCGCAAGCCACTGTTCGGCACCAACCCCATCGCGTTTGCTGCGCCATGCGCCGAACACGACCCGATCGTCTTCGACATGGCCACCAGCGCCATGGCCCACGGTGACGTGCAGATTGCTGCGCGTGCCGGCCAGCAATTACCAGAAGGCATGGGTGTGGATGCCAATGGCGAGCCGACCACCGACCCGCTGGCGATTCTGGAGGGTGGCGCCTTGCTACCGTTTGGCGGGCACAAGGGCTCGGCGCTGTCGATGATGGTCGAGTTGCTGGCGGCGGCGCTGACCGGTGGGCATTTCTCCTGGGAGTTCGACTGGTCGGGGCACCCAGGGGCGAAAACGCCATGGACCGGGCAACTGATCATCGTCATCGACCCGCACAAGGCCGAGGGCGAGCGCTTTGCCCAGCGCAGCCGCGAGCTGGTGGAACAGATGCAGGTGGTGGGGTTGACGCGCATGCCGGGTGAGCGGCGATACCGCGAGCGTGAGGTGGCTGAGGAGGAGGGGGTGGCGGTGACCGAGCAGGAGTTGCAGGGCCTGAAAGACTTGCTTGGCTGACCCGGCCCTTTCGCGGGCACGCGCTGAGCCTGTGTGAGCGGGTGTGCCTGCGAAGAATCCAGCACAAATTCCCAGCCATGCAATGTTGCATAGACAACCTTGCACAATAGTGGATGTTCCTGAACCCGCACTCCGGGTATGCTCAACGCTGACTTTTCGTACTGTCCTGATCCAAGGAGCTGCACGCTGTGTTCAAACATGTCGATGCCTATGCCGGCGACCCGATCCTCTCGTTGATGGAAACCTTCAAGGCCGATCCGCGCGCCGACAAGGTCAACCTGAGTATCGGCCTGTACTACGATGAGGCTGGCGTGGTGCCGCAACTGGCGGCTGTGGATGCGGTGGAAAAACGCATCGCCGGCCAGGACCACGAAGCTTCCCTGTACCTGCCGATGGAAGGCCTGGCCAGCTACCGCCAGGCGATCCAGGCACTGCTGTTCGGTGCCGATCACCCGGCTGTGACCGGCGGCCGCGTGGCCACTGTGCAGACCGTGGGTGGCTCCGGCGCCCTGAAAGTCGGTGCCGACTTCCTCAAGCGCTATTTCCCGCAGTCCGAAGTCTGGGTCAGCAACCCGACCTGGGACAACCACCGCGCCATCTTCGAAGGCGCCGGCTTCAAGGTCCACACCTACCCGTACTTCGACCAGGCCACCCGTGGCGTGGACTTCGACGGCATGCTGGCCACCCTGCAGACCCTGCCGGCCAACAGCGTGGTACTGCTGCACCCCTGCTGCCACAACCCCACCGGCGCCGACCTGGAACAACACCAGTGGCAACAAGTGGTCGAAGTGGTCAAGGCACGCCAGCTGATCCCGTTCCTCGACATCGCCTACCAAGGCTTCGCCGAAGGCCTGGTGGAAGACGCCTACGCCATCCGCGAAATGGCCCGTGCCGGTGTGCCGTGCCTGGTCAGCAACTCGTTCTCGAAAATCTTCTCGCTGTATGGCGAGCGGGTAGGGGGCTTGTCGGTGGTGTGCGACGACGACGCCACTGCCCAGAGCGTCCTTGGCCAGCTCAAGGCCACCGTACGCCGCAACTATTCCAGCCCGCCCAACTTCGGTGCCCAGCTGGTCGCTGGCGTGCTGAGCGATGCCGGCCTCAATGCCCAATGGGCCGAAGAAGTCGAAGTGATGCGCAAGCGTATCCTCGACATGCGCCAGGCGCTGGTCGATGCCCTGGCGAAGCTGCTGCCAGGCCAGGACTTCCAGTTCTTCCTGCGCCAGCGCGGCATGTTCAGCTACACCGGCTTCAGCGTCGAGCAGGTGCGCCGCCTGCGGGACGAATTCGGGGTGTACCTGATCGACAGTGGCCGCGTGTGCATGTCCGGCCTGCGCCCGGCCAACCTGCAACGGGTTGCCGAAGCGTTCGCTGCCGTCCAGAAGTAACACCGCCAAGGGGCCTGCGCGGCCCCTTGCATTTCCTGTCGGCACAACCCGCTTGTAAAGACAAGTGCAACCGCCCCTCGGAAAGGGGCTTCGCAAGTGCAACCTTTCCGTGCACAATCGCGCCCCTCTTTTCCGGTTGAGTTGGGCGAAGGCACTATTTCGCCATTCTCAGCCTGTTGCAGTCTTGCGAGTGGAGCTTCACCCGGAATGAATGAGCAGGCCCCAAGCGTTGAACAACGCTTTGCAGAATCGACCCCCGCCACCCTTGGCAGCTGGGCGCGTCACGACACTACCTGGATGCTGGGCCTGTTCGGCACAGCGATTGGCGCCGGAACTCTGTTCCTGCCGATCAACGCTGGCCTTGGCGGTTTCTGGCCGCTGCTGATCCTGGCCATCCTGGCCTTCCCGATGACGTACTTTGCCCACCGTGGTCTGACCCGGTTCGTCCTGTCGGGGCGCAACGGTGGCGACATCACCGAGGTGGTCAAGGAGCACTTCGGCAGCACCGCCGGTGCCTCGATCACCGTGCTGTATTTCTTCGCAATCTTCCCCATCCTGCTTATCTATAGCGTGGCGCTGACCAACACCGTGTCCAGCTTCATGGAGCACCAGCTGCACATGGCGCCGCCACCGCGGGCCATCCTGTCGTTCGTGCTGATCCTCGGCCTGCTGGCCATCGTGCGTTGCGGCGAGCAGGCCACGGTCAAGGTCATGAGCCTGCTGGTGTACCCGTTCATCGTCGCCCTGGCGCTGCTTGGCCTGTACCTGGTGCCGCACTGGACCGGTGGCATCCTCGACAGCGCCACCCAAGTGCCGCCGGCTTCGGCGTTCCTGCACACCCTGTGGCTGGCCATTCCGGTGATGGTGTTCTCGTTCAACCACTCGCCGATCATCTCGGCCTTCGCGGTGGACCAGAAGCGCCGTTACGGCGAGCACGCCGATGAGCGCAGCGGCCAGATCCTGCGCCGTGCCCACCTGCTGATGGTGGTGATGGTGCTGTTCTTCGTGTTCAGCTGCGTGCTCACCCTCAGCAGCGCCCAGCTGGCCGAAGCCAAGGCACAGAACCTGTCTATCCTGTCGTACCTGGCCAACCACTTCAGCAACCCGACCATCGCGTTCGCTGCACCGCTGATCGCCTTCGTGGCTATCGCCAAGTCGTTCCTGGGCCACTACATCGGCGCCAGCGAGGGCTTGAAGGGCATCATCACCAAGGCTGGCGTGCGCCCGGGTGCAAAAACCCTGGACCGCGTGGTTGCTGCGCTGATGCTGGTGGTGTGCTGGATCGTTGCCACCCTCAACCCGAGCATCCTCGGCATGATCGAGTCGCTCGGCGGCCCGATCCTGGCGGTGCTGCTGTTCCTGATGCCGATGTATGCCATTCGCCGCGTACCGTCGATGCGCAAGTACAGCGGTGCGGCCTCCAACGTGTTCGTCGTGGTGGTCGGCCTGGTTGCGTTGACTTCGGTGGTGTACGGCCTGCTGGGCTGATTCGCCCCCTGCAATGAGGAATGCCCGGGTTGCTTGTCGCAATCCGGGCATTTTTTTGTCCACAAAAAGTGTCAGGAAATAGAACGATTTCACCTGACCCATAGGCACCCGGCCGGCTTCATGCTTAACTCAGTGTCCTTTTCAAACCCAGCATAAGGATTTCGTCATGGCTCAAGTGACTCTCAAAGGCGGCCCGGTTCAGGTTAACGGCAACCTGCCACAGGTCGGCGCCCAGGCTCCGGCTTTCTCCCTGCTCGGTGAAGGCCTGGCTGACAAGTCGCTGAAAGACTTCGCCGGCAAGCGCAAAGTGCTGAACATTTTCCCGAGCGTCGACACCCCAACCTGCGCTACCTCCGTGCGCAAGTTCAACGCCCAGGCCAACGATGTCGCCAACACTGTCGTGCTGTGCATCTCCGCCGACCTGCCGTTCGCCCAGGCACGCTTCTGCGGTGCTGAAGGCCTGGAAAACGTGAAGAACCTGTCGACCCTGCGTGGCCGCGAGTTCCTCGAAAACTACGGCGTCGCCATCGCCGACGGCCCGCTGGCCGGCCTGGCTGCCCGTGCTGTGGTAGTGCTGGACGAGAACGACAAGGTGCTGCACAGCGAGCTGGTTGGCGAAATCGCTGACGAGCCGAACTACGATGCAGCCCTGGCTGTACTGAAGTAAGGATTGCGTGGGGCAGGGCGGTGGAGTCCTGTGCCGGCGATAGTGCCAGCACACGCAGCGGAACCCTCAAGCCCGCCACCGCTCCAGGCAACACCCTGTAACGGCCCGGAACGCTCTCCGGGCCGTTTTCATTTAAAATTCCGCGTCTTGGCAACGTCAGCCTAAGGTAAACCTCTGGTAAAGGCCCTTTGCTTAAACGATGCCATTGCTTATCGTTCACCCTCCCCAAGTCGCCATTCCGAACAAGGTTCGTTCAACCCATGCAAGCGTCCAATTCCCGTTCCCCCCGTCGCTGGCTCGTCGGCCTGCTGATCCTGCTGCTGGTGGCTGCACTGGCCTGGTGGCTGTGGCCTGCAGCAACGCCTGCGCATAAAGAAGCCAGTGGCGGCGGGCGCGGCGGCAAGGGCATGGGCATGATGGGCGGTCGCCCGGGCTTTGGCGGCTCCAGCGAAGCGGTACCCGTGCGCGTCGAGCCCGTGCGAGTGGGTGATTTCCCGCTGTACTACAAGGCCCTTGGCACGGTCACCGCGACCAACACCGTCAACGTACGCAGCCGCGTGGCTGGCGAACTGGTGAAAATCCACTTCAAGGAAGGCCAGCAGGTCAAGGCCGGCGACTTGCTCGCCGAAATCGACCCGCGCTCGTACCGCATCGCCTTGCAGCAAGCCGAAGGCACCTTGGCGCAGAACCAGGCGCAGTTGAAGAACGCCCAGGTCGACCTGGCCCGTTACAAAGGCCTGTACGCCGAAGACAGCATCGCCAAGCAAACCCTCGACACCGCCGAAGCACAGGTGGCGCAATTCCAGGGGCTGGTCAAGACCAACCAGGCCCAGGTCAACGATGCCCGCCTGAACCTCGACTTCACCCAGATCCGTGCGCCGATCAGCGGCCGTGTCGGCCTGCGTCAGCTTGACCTGGGCAACCTGGTGGCGGCCAACGACACCACCGCACTGGTGGTCATCACCCAGACCGAGCCGATCAACGTCGCCTTCACCCTGCCGGAAACCCAGCTGAGCACCGTGCTGGAGCGTTATCGCAGTGGCGCCAGCCTGCCGGTCGAGGCCTGGGACCGCAGTGACAGCAAATTGCAATCTACCGGCGTGCTGGGCAGCATCGACAACCAGATCGACACCACCACTGGCACCCTCAAATTCAAAGGCCGCTTCGAGAACAAGGACCTGGCCCTGTTCCCCAACCAGTTCGTCAACGTGCGTTTGCTGGCCGATACCCTCAAGCAGGTGGTCATGGCCCCGGCGGCGGCCATCCAGTTCGGCAATGACGGTAGCTTCGCCTACGTGGTCAATGCCGAGAACACCGTTAACGTGCGCAAGGTCAAGGTGGGCGCCAGTGATGGCGAGAACAGCGTCATTCTCGACGGCCTGAAGGCCGGTGACCGGCTGGTGCTGGAAGGTACCGACCGCCTGCGCGAAGGCACCAAGGTTGAAGTGGTCGAAGACAGCTCGCAAGTGCCGACCACCCCGGGCCAGCACCTGCAAGGGCAAGAGGCCAAAGGTTCGGCGCAAACCGGTGAAGCACAACCTGGCAAAGCAGCAGGCAAGGCGGGCGCATGAACCTCTCGCGTCTGTTCATTCTGCGGCCGGTCGCCACCACGCTGAGCATGCTGGCCATCGTCCTGGCCGGCCTGATCGCCTACAAGCTGCTGCCGGTTTCTGCCTTGCCGCAGGTGGATTACCCGACCATCCGCGTCATGACCCTGTACCCCGGCGCCAGCCCGCAGGTCATGACCAGTGCAGTCACCGCACCGCTAGAGCGCCAGTTCGGCCAGATGCCTGGCCTTGAGCAAATGGCCTCGACCAGCTCCGGCGGCGCGTCGGTGCTGACCTTGCGCTTCAACCTCGACATGAACATGGACGTTGCCGAGCAACAGGTGCAGGCCGCGATCAACGCCGCCAGCAACCTGCTGCCCAGCGACCTGCCAGCGCCACCGGTGTACAACAAGGTCAACCCGGCCGACACCCCGGTGCTGACCTTGGCCATCTCCAGCAAGACCATGCCGCTGCCCAAGCTCAACGACCTGGTCGACACCCGCGTGGCGCAAAAGCTCGCCCAGATCAGTGGCGTGGGCATGGTCAGCATTGCCGGCGGCCAGCGCCAGGCAGTGCGCATCAAGGTCAACGTCGATGCCTTGGCCGCCAACGGCCTGAACCTGGATGACGTGCGCACGCTGATTGGCGCGTCCAACGTCAACCAGCCCAAGGGCAACTTCGACGGCCCGACCCGGGTGTCGATGCTCGATGCCAACGACCAGCTGCGTTCCCCCGAGGAATACGCCAACCTGATCCTGGCCTACAACAACGGTGCGCCGCTGCGCTTGAAAGACGTGGCCGAAATTGTCGACGGCGCGGAGAACGAGCGCCTGGCCGCCTGGGCCAACGAAAATCATGCAGTGCTGTTGAATATCCAGCGTCAGCCGGGCGCCAACGTGATCGAAGTGGTCGACCGCATCAAGGACTTGTTGCCTTCGATCACCGACAACCTGCCGGCTGGGCTGGATGTGTCGGTGTTGACCGACCGTACCCAGACCATTCGCGCAGCCGTGAAGGACGTACAGCACGAACTGCTGATCGCCATCGCCCTGGTGGTGATGGTCACCTTCCTCTTTCTGCGCCGCTTCAGTGCCACCATTATCCCTTCGATTGCCGTGCCTTTGTCGCTGATCGGCACCTTCGGCGTCATGTACCTGGCCGGTTTTTCGGTCAACAACCTGACGCTGATGGCGCTGACCATCGCCACCGGCTTCGTGGTCGATGATGCCATCGTGATGCTGGAAAACATCTCGCGGCATATCGAAGAGGGCGAGACGCCCATGCAGGCGGCGCTCAAGGGCGCCCGGCAAATCGGCTTCACCTTGATTTCCCTGACCTTCTCGCTGATCGCGGTACTGATCCCGCTGCTGTTCATGGCTGACGTGGTTGGCCGGCTGTTCCGCGAGTTCGCCATTACCCTGGCGGTGGCCATCCTGATTTCCCTGGTGGTGTCGCTGACCCTGACGCCGATGATGTGCGCCCGGCTGCTCAAGCGCGAGCCCAAGGAAGAAGAGCAGGGGCGCTTCTACCGTGCCAGTGGTGCCTGGATCGACTGGCTGATCAAGCACTACGGCAGTGCCCTGCAATGGGTGCTGAAGCACCAGCCGCTGACCCTGCTGGTCGCCGTGGCCAGCCTGGCGCTGACGGTGCTCTTGTACATGGTGGTGCCCAAGGGCTTCTTCCCGGTGCAGGACACCGGGGTAATCCAGGGCATTTCCGAAGCGCCGCAGTCCACCTCGTTTGCCGCCATGAGCGAGCGCCAGCAGGCCCTGAGCAAGGTCATCCTGCAGGACCCGGCGGTTCAAAGTCTGTCGTCCTATATCGGTGTAGACGGCGACAACGCCACGCTCAACAGTGGCCGCCTGCTGATCAACCTCAAGCCCCATGGCGAACGGGATGTCACCGCCAGCGAGGTCATCAGCCGCCTGCAGCCGCAACTCGACCGGCTGGTGGGTATCCGCCTGTTCATGCAGCCGGTGCAAGACCTGAGTATCGAAGACCGTGTCAGCCGCACCCAGTACCAGTTCAGCCTGTCGTCGCCCGACGCCGACCTGTTGGCCCAATGGAGCAGCAAGCTGGTACAGGCGCTGCAGCAGCGCCCGGAACTGGCCGACGTGGCCAGCGACCTGCAGGACAAAGGCTTGCAGGTCTACCTGGTGATTGACCGTGACATGGCCAGCCGCCTGGGCATCACGGTGTCGCAGATCACCAACGCCCTGTATGACGCCTTTGGCCAACGGCAGATCTCCACCATCTACACCCAGGCCAGCCAGTACCGTGTGGTACTGCAGTCGCAGGACGCGGCACTTATCGGCCCGCGAGCGCTGGAGTCGATTCACGTCAAGGCCACCGATGGCGGCCAGGTGCGCCTGTCGGCGCTGGCGCGTATTGAGCAGCGCCAGGCCCAGTTGGCCATTTCCCACATCGGCCAGTTCCCGGCAGTCACCCTGTCGTTCAACCTGGCCCACGGTGCATCGCTGGGCGAAGCCGTTCAGGTGATCGAGCAGGTACAGAAGGACATCGGCATGCCGCTGGGCGTGCAAACCCGCTTCCAGGGTGCGGCGCAGGCCTTCCAGGCATCGCTGTCGAGCACCTTGCTGCTGATCCTGGCGGCGGTGGTGACCATGTACATCGTGCTGGGGGTGCTGTACGAAAGCTACATTCACCCGGTGACCATCCTCTCGACCTTGCCGTCGGCAGCAGTGGGCGCTTTGCTGGCGCTGCTCATTAGCGGCAACGACCTGGGCATGATCGCCATCATCGGTATCATCCTGCTGATCGGTATCGTCAAGAAGAATGCCATCATGATGATCGACTTCGCCCTGGAGGCCGAGCGTAACCAAAGCATGAGCCCGCGCGATGCCATCTACCAGGCCGCGCTGCTGCGCTTCCGGCCGATCCTGATGACCACCCTGGCCGCGCTGTTCGGTGCCGTGCCGCTGATGCTCGCCACCGGTTCCGGCGCCGAGCTGCGTCAGCCACTGGGCCTGGTGATGGTGGGCGGTTTGCTGGTCAGCCAGGTGCTGACGCTGTTCACCACCCCGGTCATCTACCTCTACTTCGACCGCCTGGCTCGCCGCTGGCGCCCGGCCACTGATGTGAAGCAGGCCGAGGCATGAACCTGTCCGGTCCTTTCATCCGTCGCCCGGTGGCGACCATGCTGTTGAGCCTGGCGATCATGCTGCTGGGTGGGGTCAGCTTCGGCTTGCTGCCGGTGGCGCCGCTGCCGCAGATGGACTTCCCGGTGATCGTGGTGTCGGCCAACCTGTCCGGCGCCAGCCCGGAAGTGATGGCCTCCACTGTGGCCACGCCGCTGGAGCGCAAGCTGGGCAGCATTGCTGGCGTGACCACCCTGACCAGCAGCTCCAACCAAGGCTCCACACGGGTGATCATCGGCTTCGAGATGGGCCGCGACATCGACGGTGCGGCGCGCGAGGTGCAGGCGGCGATCAACGCCACCCGTAACCTGCTGCCCAGCGGCATGCGCAGCATGCCCACCTACAAAAAGATCAACCCGTCCCAGGCGCCGATCATGGTGCTGTCGCTGACCTCGGATGTGCTGCAGAAAGGCCAGCTGTACGACCTGGCCGACACCATCCTGTCGCAGAGCCTGGCCCAGGTGTCGGGGGTAGGGGAGGTGCAGATCGGCGGCAGCTCGCTGCCGGCGGTGCGCATCGCCGTCGAGCCGCAACTGCTCAACCAGTACAACCTGTCGCTGGACGAAGTGCGCACGGCGGTGTCCAACGCCAACCAGCGTAGGCCCATGGGCTTTGTCGAGGACGCCGAGCGCAACTGGCAGGTGCGCGCCAACGACCAGCTGGAAAGCGCCAAGGACTACGAGCCGGTGGTGATCCGCCAGCAAAACGGTACCATCCTGCGCCTGTCCGACGTGGCGACCATCACCGATGGCGTCGAGAACCGGTACAACAGCGGCTTCTTCAATGACCAGGCGGCCGTGCTGCTGGTGGTCAACCGCCAGACCGGCGCCAACATCATCGAAACGGTTGACCAGATCAAGGCACAGCTGCCGGCCCTGCAGTCGTTGCTGCCAGCCAGCGTGCAACTGAACGTGGCCATGGACCGCTCGCCCGTGATCAAGGCCACCCTGAAAGAGGCCGAGCACACCCTGCTGATTGCCGTGGTGCTGGTGATCCTGGTGGTTTACCTGTTCCTCGGCAGCCTGCGCGCCTCGCTGATCCCCAGCCTGGCCGTGCCGGTGTCGCTGGTGGGCACCTTCGCGGTCATGTACCTGTGCGGGTTCTCGCTGAACAACCTGTCGCTGATGGCGCTGATTCTGGCTACCGGCCTGGTGGTGGACGACGCCATCGTGGTGCTGGAAAACATCTCGCGGCACATCGAGGACGGCCAGCCGCCGATGAAGGCGGCCTTCCTCGGCGCCAAGGAAGTAGGCTTCACCTTGCTGTCGATGAACGTGTCGCTGGTGGCGGTATTCGTCTCCATCCTGTTCATGGGTGGCATCGTGCGCAACCTGTTCCAGGAGTTCTCCATCACCTTGGCGGCGGCGATCATCGTGTCGCTGGTGGTGTCGCTGACCCTGACGCCCATGCTCTGCGCCCGCTGGCTCAAACCGCATCAGGCCGAGCAGACACGCCTGCAACGCTGGAGCGACAAACTGCACCAGCGCATGGTCAACGCCTACGACCGCAGCCTGGGCTGGGCCCTGCGCCACAATCGCCTGACGCTGCTCAGCCTGTTGGCCACCATCGGTATCAACATCGCGCTGTACGTAGTGGTGCCCAAGACGTTGATCCCGCAGCAGGATACCGGGCAGCTGATGGGCTTTATCCGCGGCGACGACGGGCTGTCGTTCACCGTGATGCAGCCGAAGATGGAAATCTACCGCCGTGCATTGCTCGCCGACCCGGCAGTGCAGAGCGTTGCAGGTTTCATCGGTGGCAACAGCGGTACCAACAACGCCATGGTGCTGGTGCGGCTGAAACCGATCAGCGAGCGCAAGATCGATGCGCAGAAGGTGATCGAGCGCCTGCGCAAGGAAATGCCCAAAGTGCCTGGCGGGCGCCTGTTCCTGATGGCCGACCAGGACCTGCAACTGGGCGGCGGTGGCCGTGACCAGACGTCGTCGCAGTACCTGTATACCCTGCAGAGTGGCGACCTGGCAGCGCTGCGTGAGTGGTTCCCGAAAGTGGTCGCTGCTGTACGTGCACTGCCGGAACTCACTGCTATCGATGCGCGTGACGGTGCCGGCACCCAGCAGGTGACCCTGGTGGTCGACCGCGACCAAGCCAAGCGCCTGGGCATCGACATGGACATGGTTACCACGGTGTTGAACAACGCCTACAGCCAGCGGCAGATTTCTACCATCTACGACAGCCTCAACCAGTACCAGGTGGTGCTGGAGATCAACCCGAAATACGCCTGGGACCCAAGCACCCTGGAGCAAGTGCAGGTGATCACCGCCGAGGGCGCCCGCGTGCCGCTATCCACCATCGCCCACTACGAAAACAGCCTGGCCAACGACCGCGTCAGCCACGAAGGCCAGTTCGCCTCGGAAGACATCGCCTTCGACGTCGCGGAAGGCTACAGCCCCGACCAGGCCATGGCAGCGCTGGAGCGCGCAGTGGCCAAGTTGGGCTTGCCTGAGGAAGTGATCGCCAAGCTGGGTGGCACTGCCGACGCCTTTGCCAAGACGCAGGAGGGCCAACCGTTCATGATCCTCGGTGCGCTGGTGCTGGTGTACCTGGTGCTGGGCATCTTGTACGAAAGCTACATTCACCCGCTGACCATTCTTTCGACACTGCCTTCAGCCGGTGTCGGGGCCTTGCTCGCGTTGTACGTCACGGGGGGCGAGTTCAGTCTGATCTCGCTGCTGGGGCTGTTCCTGCTGATTGGCGTGGTGAAGAAAAACGCCATCCTGATGATCGACCTGGCCTTGCAACTGGAGCGTCACCAAGGGCTGTCGCCGGAGGAGTCGATTCGCCGGGCGTGCCTGCTGCGCCTGCGGCCGATCCTGATGACCACCCTGGCGGCCATTCTTGGCGCCTTGCCGCTGCTGTTGAGCCATGCAGAAGGTGCAGAAATGCGCCAGCCGCTGGGCCTGACCATCATTGGTGGCCTGGTGTTCAGCCAGATCCTCACCCTTTACACGACGCCGGTGGTCTACCTGTACCTGGACCGCCTGCGCCACCGTTTCAACCGTTGGCGCGGCGTGCGCACCGACGCCGCCCTGGAAAACCCGCTATGACTTTTGCCCAGACCCCACTTCATCGTGCCCTGCAAACGCTGACCCGTGGGCGTGGCTCGCGCCTGCTCGGCGCCGGGTTGTGCGTGGCCCTGCTCAGTGCCTGTACCTTGAGCCCGGACTACCATCGCCCCGAACTTAACAGCTCGGCGGCGCAGTTCAAGCACGCCGAAGGCTGGACCCAGGCCGCCCCATCCGACGCCATCGCCCGCGGCGCCTGGTGGGAAATCTACGGCGATGCCGGGCTCAATGCGCTGGTTGAGGAACTGAACCGTAGCAACCAGACCGTAGCGCAATCAGAAGCCCAGTACCGCCAGGCCCAGGCGCTGGTGCGCAGCAGCCGCGCGGCGTTGTTCCCGAGCCTGGACCTGAGCACCAGCAAGAACCGCTCGGCCCAGGGCACCGGCAGTTCCAGTTCGAGCCTGTCCAACAACAGCAGCGGCATTCGCAACACCTACAACGCGCAGTTGGGTGTGAGCTGGGAAATCGACCTGTGGGGCAAGCTGCGCGAAACCATGAATGCCAACGAGGCCAGTGCCGAAGCCAGCTTCGCCGACCTCGCGTCGATCCGCTTGAGCCAGCAATCCGAGCTGGTGCAGAACTACCTGCAACTGCGGGTAATAGACGAGCAAAAGCGTCTGCTGGAAGCCACTGTGGCGGCCTACGAGCGCTCGTTGCGGATGAACGAAAACCAGTATCGCGCCGGCGTTGCGGGGCCGGATGCGGTGGCCCAGGCGCGCACCCAGCTCAAGAGCACCCAGGCTGACCTGATCGACCTGATCTGGCAGCGTGCGCAGTTCGAAAACGCCATTGCCGTGCTGTTGGGCAAAACCCCGGCCGACTTTGCTCTGGCCGACAGCAAGGACATTCCTGCGCTGCCGCAAATCCCGGTATCCCTGCCTTCGCAGCTGCTGGAGCGGCGCCCGGATATTGCTGCTGCCGAGCGTAACGTGATGGCCGCCAATGCCAACATCGGCGTGTCACGGGCGGCGTATTTCCCCGATCTGAGCCTGAGCATGAGCGGCGGCTATTCCAGCAGCAGCTTCAGCAACTGGATCGAGCTGCCCAACCGCTACTGGTCGGTAGGCCCGCAACTGGCGCTGACCCTGTTCGACGCTGGCAAGCGCAGCGCCGAGGTGGACCGCACGGTGGCCGCGTATGACCAGACCGTGGCGCAATACCGCCAGACCGTGCTCGACGGCTTCAAGGAAGTGGAGAACCTGCTGGTGCAGTTGAAGGTGTACGGCGATGAAGCGGTGGTGCGCCAGGAAGCGCTGGATGCCGCCCGCGAGTCGCTGCGCCTGACCGAGAACCAGTACCGCGCAGGGTTGATCGGCTACCTGGATGTGGTGAACGTGCAGACCACGGCATTGAGCAACGAGCGCAGTGTGTTGAACCTGTTGCAAGGTCGCTTGGTGGCCAGTGTGCAACTGGTGGCTGCGCTGGGTGGCGGCTGGGATGCGGAACAGGCATTTGCCGAGCAGGATTGACCTGCTCTCTGCGTTCCAAAGGGGCTGGACATTCTCCCGCAGAGAGTGCATTGGATCCATTCCCATTCGCAGAAACCCCGTGCGTTTCGCCTAAGCTTGAGTACAATCGTCAGCTTTTGCCGGGCCCCCTGTCCCGTCGCTGGAACTCCAATGCTGACCGGTAGCTACTCCTCTTCGCTGGTGCTGATTTCGCTGTGCGTGGCGATTCTGGCGTCTTATACCGCCCTTGACCTGACCGGCCGCATCGCCACGGCCAAGGGCCGGGCTGCCTACTTGTGGATGGGGGGCGGCGCGTTGGCCATGGGCATCGGCGTGTGGTCGATGCACTTTATCGGCATGCTCGCGTTCAGCCTGCCTATCGACCTGGGTTATGACCTGGCGCTTACCGCGTTCTCGCTGCTGATCGCCGTGCTGTCCTCGGGCTTTGCCCTGTGGCTGGTGAGCCAGCCGAGCCTGCCGTGCCTGCAACTGGGCTTCGGCGCGCTGATCATGGGCGCCGGCATCGCCTGCATGCACTATACCGGCATGGCCGCGCTGCGCATGCTGCCGGGCATCGACTATGACCCGACGCTGTTTGGCGCTTCGCTGCTGATTGCCGTGGGTGCGTCTGCGGCGGCGTTATGGATCGCCTTCCGTCTGCGCAAACACACCCCCTACGTGCGGCAGATCCGCGGGCTGGCGGCAGTGGTCATGGGGTTTGCCATCGTCGGCATGCATTACACCGGCATGGCGGCGGCGAACTTCCCCGAAGGCAGTTTCTGCGGTGCGCTGGCAGGTGGGTTGCAGGGCGACAGCCTGGTTTACCTGGTGTTGATCACTACCTTGGCGGTGTTGGCCGTGGCCTTGCTCACCTCGGTGCTGGACGCGCGCCTGGAGGCGCGCACCGCCGAACTGGCCCGTTCGCTGACCCTGGCCAACCAGGAGCTCACCCAGCTGGCCCTGCACGATACCCTGACCGATCTGCCCAACCGCACGTTGCTGGCCGACCGCATCGAGCAGGCCATTGCCAAGGTGGCGGAGCAGGGCGGCTGTTTTGCCCTGATGTTCATTGATCTGGACGGTTTCAAACCGGTCAACGATGCCTTCGGTCACCACATTGGCGACCTGCTTCTCAAGGCCGTGGCGGGGCGGCTGCGCGGCCACTTGCACAGCCAGGACACGTTGGCGCGCATCGGCGGTGACGAGTTCGTGCTGCTGGTGGAATTGCAGGAGCCGAACGATGCCATGGACGTGGCGGTCAAGCAGGTCAACCTGGTGTCGCGACCATTCCGCGTGGCCGAACACGACCTGCAACTGTCGGCGAGCCTGGGCATTGTCCTGTATCCGGGCAACGGCCAGGACCAGCACGAGCTGTTGCGCAATGCCGACGCTGCCATGTACCACGCCAAGAGCGCCGGCAAGAACGGCTACAGCTTCTTCGACGTGTCGATGAACAGCAACGCCCGCCAGCAACTGCAACTGCTGCAGGACCTGCGCCAGGCGCTGGAGCAGCGCCAGTTCCGGTTGCACTACCAGCCCAAGTTCGACGCCCAGGCCTGTCAGCCGATCGGTGCCGAGGCCTTGCTGCGCTGGGAACACCCGCAGCAAGGGCTACTGCTGCCTGACCGCTTCATTGGCCTGGCAGAGAAAACCGGCCTGATCATTCCTATCGGTGAATGGGTGCTGGACGAAGCCTGCCGGCAGATGCGCCAGTGGCTGGACCAAGGGCATCAAGGTTGGCGCATGGCCGTGAACCTGTCGGCCATCCAGTTCTGCCATGCCGGGCTGGTCGAGAGCGTGGCCCGGGCCCTGCAACAGAACGGCCTGCCGGCCAACTGCCTGACACTGGAAATTACCGAAACCACCGCCATGCACGATGCCGATGCCAGCCTGACCGTGCTGCAACGCCTGTCCGACATGGGTGTGGACCTGTCCATCGATGATTTTGGCACCGGCTACTCCAGCCTGATGTACCTCAAACGCCTGCCGGCCAACGAGCTGAAGATCGACCGTGGCTTCGTGCGTGACCTGGAACAGGACAGCGATGATGCAGCGATTGTCTCGGCCATCGTCGCACTGGGCCAGGCGCTGGGCCTGCGCATCGTTGCCGAAGGTGTAGAGACCGACAAGCAGCAAGACTTCCTGACCCGACTGGGGTGTGATTCGCTGCAAGGTTACCTGCTGGGGCAGCCGGTACCGGCCGAGCAGTTCATGGACAAGTTACAGGCCTTGCACCAGGAGAAGAGCGCCGTAATCTAGACAGCGTTGCGCAGGGTGAAGGCGGGGATGAAAGCGTCCATTTCCGCTTCGACGGCTTCGATGATGCGCTCTACATCGGCTGCAGCCATGATTGCCGCACACGGGATGCCGGCGATGGCCATCAGGGTTTCGCCGGTGGCGCGGTCGAACAGCCGCGCGATCATGCTGCGGGGCGCATCCATGGTGGCTTCGAAACCCAAAGGGTGGAAATGCCAGCGCATCACCTGGCAGGCGTTGGGGAACGTCATCTTGTTCATGCCTGCCTCCTTTGTCCGCGCCTGGACATGGTGAATGGTCAGCCACACGAATGGCGGCTGCCGGGAATGTAAAGATAGCAGCTGTCACGGGCGATTCTCGGCTGTAAGTACGCAAAATGTGCTAATGCATGACGGCGGTCACATCCTTGTCCAGGATGGTTTTCGCAGCTGTTGGTCTAGCAAACGTTTGCCAAGGATGATAGCGGCGTTCAGGCCGATGAGTACGGCTGCTTTAACCCCATTGCTTTTTCGGACAAGTGGTCGTCGTGAGCACTGTGAGTTAGCACGTTGGTTAAAAAGAGTTTCGACGGAGGGCGAGTGCGCTACGTTGAGTGTCTGTCGGTCCATAGATGAGCATGCTGTAGAACTCGTTGGGTGACAAAGGCAGAAAGGAGCCAGTTCTTGCAGCGGCCATCAGGGTTGTAGCTGCAGGAGGAACAACAGCAAAAAAACCGCCGATTATAATTGTTGATCGGACTTGCTCCGGAAGCCTGTTCCACTGCCGTCTAACTGTTCTTCGGGCTGTAGTAAAAGCCCGCACCACGTCATTCGTGGTTTCCGCCAGTATGTGATCGGCAGTCCTAATGGCTGCGTCACCAAGCAAGTTAAGGGCGCGCGGAAGCTGCGGTTCAATTTCTATCATGGTTTGGGGCGGTAAGGAGTTTCGTCTTGATGGTGGCGGTGTCTCAGGAGAAAGCCACCTATTCAGCCTGGCTACGCCCCTTCTCAGCCACTCTAAATACCGTCCAGTTGGATCATGGCGATTGATGGGATCCCCTTCGCAATAGGCGTATGCACTTATTCCTCCTTTGGAAAAGGGTGATAACTCATCACCCTGAATGAAACGCATCAGAGCAGGGGCATAGAACCTATGGCCGTTACCCAGGCCGTAGTATCCGGTGACGCTATCCTGGCATTGGCCGGAATAGCCAAGGGAGGGAGTGTTTGCCTGTGTATGATGAAAACCGTAGGCTGAATATTTACATATTTCATTACCGGGCATGCCTCATCCTCAACATGTAAATGTGTTCTTTATCAAAGGTTGGCCGTGGTCGCAGGCGGAAATACACGCTGCTCTGCGTCGGAAGAATGTAAGTCAGATGTGCCTTTGGATCTACTGATAGAAATACCAGTTTTTTTGCGTGTGGGGCATTGGTGTTTCGGGCTTAACCTAGGAGTCCTGCGGCAATGTTGATGGTGAACCCCAGAATCGCCGTATTGAACACGAAACCCACCAGCGAATGCGCCAGCACCACCCGCCGCAGTTGCCTGCCGGCGACGCCTATGTCCGAAGTTTGCACGGCCACACTTATGGTGAACGAGAAGTAGTGGAAGTCCCAATAGTCCGGGTTGCGCTCGCCGTCGGCGAAACGCAAGGGTGGTTCGTGGTTTTGCCCGGTATAGAACAAACGTGCGTAATGCAGGCTGAAGATGCAACCAATCAGCAGCCAGGAACCGGCCACGGTCAGGCCGGTGTAGAGGTAGTGCAGCGCCATGTCTAAGCCTTGCAGCCCACGGCTGGACACCAGTTGCAGGGTGACTGCGGCGAGGCTGGCGATGGCGGCGATGCACACGGTGAGCAGGACCAGGCCTGCGTTTTCGTCTTCGACGCGGGCCATCTTGCGGACCTTTTCCGGGCGGGCACCCCAGCTCAGGTGCAGCACCAGCGCCAGGTACAGCCACACGCCCAGGTTCCAGCCAGCGAGGATGTGTTGCACGGCATCACCGGCAGGGATCAGCCAGGCGCCAATCAGGCCTGCCGCTGCGGCGAAGCTCAGGCGGGGGTGGGTACGGGTCAGGCGGTGGAAAGCCATGGGGCCTCATTCACGGTGGGTGTGGTCTCTACTCTAGCTTGTTCTTTGCCGGCACCCATCGCACACCCTTGCAACTCTCAGTACACTGCACGTTCCAACACCAACATCTGTTGAACTCGAGGTTTTTGCATGACGCTCAGTCCTTTGGCAGGCAAGCCGGCTCCGGCCAGCGTGCTGGTCGATATTCCCCGACTGCTCACCGCCTATTACACCGGCCGCCCAGACGCTGCCGTGGCGGCCCAGCGTGTGGCCTTCGGCACCTCGGGGCACCGGGGCACTTCGCTTGAATTGAGTTTCAACGAATACCACGTGCTGGCCATCACCCAGGCCATCTGCCTGTACCGCCAGGAAAAGGGCATCGATGGCCCGCTGTTCATCGGCGCCGACACTCACGCCCTGTCGGCCCCGGCCACGGCCAGCGCGCTGGAAGTGCTGGCGGCCAACGGCGTGCAAGTCAGGTTGTCGAAGGACGACGAATACACGCCCACGCCGGCTGTGTCCCACGCCATCCTCTGCCACAACCGTGGCCGCCAGCAGGGCCTGGCCGACGGCATCGTCATCACCCCGTCGCACAACCCGCCGCAGAGCGGTGGCTTCAAGTACAACCCGCCCAATGGCGGCCCGGCCGACAGCGATGTGACCAAGTGGGTCGAGGCCAAGGCCAACGAACTGCTGGCGGCGAACCTGGCAGGCGTCAAGCGCATGGACCATGCCCAGGCGCTGCAGGCCCCGACCACCCAGCGCCACGATTACGTGAGCAGCTATGTGGCGGACCTGGAAAACGTCATCGACTTCGATGTCATCCGTGGCGCCAAACTGCGCCTGGGCGTCGACCCGCTGGGCGGGGCAGGGGTGCGCTACTGGTCGGCCATTGCCGAACACTACAAGCTGGACCTGGAAGTGGTGAACACCGAGGTAGACCCCACCTTCCGCTTCATGACCGTCGACTGGGACGGCCAGATCCGCATGGACCCGTCCTCGCCATACGCCATGCAGGGCCTGATCGGCCTGCGCGAGCGCTTCGATGTGGCCTTCGCCTGCGATCCGGACCACGACCGCCACGGCATCGTTACCCCGGACGGCCTGCTGCAACCGAACAACTACCTGGCCGTGGCCATCGACTATCTGTACCGCCACCGCCCGCAATGGCGTAGCGATGCTGCCGTTGGCAAAACCGTGGTGTCCAGCGGCCTGATCGACCGCGTTACCCAGCGTCTGGGCCGTGAGCTGTACGAAGTGCCGGTGGGCTTCAAGTTCTTTGCCCAAGGGTTGTTCGACGGCTCGCTGGGCTTTGGCGGCGAAGAGAGTGCCGGTGCGTCGTTCCTGCGCCGCGATGGCTCGGTGTGGGCGACCGACAAAGACGGGCTGATCCCGGCCTTGCTGGCTGCCGAGATGACCGCCCGTACCGGCCGTAACCCGAGCCAGGCCTACGCGGACCTGACCGAAGCCTTGGGCAAACCGTACGCTACCCGGGTCGAAGCCAAGGCCGATGCGCGGCAGAAAGCGCTGCTGAGCAAGCTGGCGCCGGAGCAGGTCAAGTCGACCGAACTGGCCGGTGAGCCTATCGTGCAGATCCTCAGCCACGCGCCGGGCAATGGCCAGGCGATTGGCGGGCTGAAGGTGATGACCGCCAACGGATGGTTCGCCGCACGGCCGTCGGGCACCGAGGACATCTACAAGATCTACGCCGAAAGCTTCATCGACGAGGCGCACCTGCAGCGCCTGGTGCAGGAAGCGCAGGTGCTGGTGGATGCAGCGATTGCCTGACCGGTAACAAACCGCTTGGCCCTGCGCCGCAACGTAAATTAGAATGAATCCTATTTACGCCGCCGCAGGGCCATCCTCATGATCGACGCCGCGCCGCCAACGGAACCTAGCCTGCCTGCCCTGTACCGGGAGCACCGCAGCTGGCTCGAAACCTGGCTACGCCGGCGCCTGGGCAATGCCTGGGATGCCGCCGATCTCAGCCAGGATACTTTTCTGCGGGTACTGACCAGTGCCCAACCATTGGCAGACATACGCGAGCCAAGGGCCTACCTGCTGACAGTCGGCAAGCGCCTGCTGAGCAACTTCCACCAGCGACGGAGCCTGGAACAGGCTTATCTCGATGCTTTGGCCACCTTGCCCGAGCAGCATGTGCCCTCGCCAGAAAAACGCTGGATATTGCTGGAAACCCTTCAAGCACTCGACGAATTGCTCGATGGCCTGAAGGCACCAGTGCGCAAGGCCTTTCTCTGGAGCCAGCTCGAAGGTGTGGGTTACGCCGAAATCGGCAAGCGCCTGGGCGTTTGCGAGCGCTCGGTGAAACGCTACATGGCACAGGCTTACGAACATTGCCTGCTGGCCGAATTGCAATGACCCCCCATTCCCCCGAAATCCGCGAAGCTGTGCGTGCTGCCGCCCGCTGGCTGGCGCTGCTGGATTCTGGCGACGCCAGTGAGGGCGACTTGCTGCGCCTGGCGCAATGGCGGGCCAGCAGCCGCCTGCATGAAGACGCCTGGCAAAAGGCATCATTGTTGCGTCAGCGCTTTACCGCTTTACCCGGCGCCTTGGCCATGGCCACCCTGGACCGCCCGGACGCCGGCCGCCGCGCACTGCTCAAGCAAGCCTTGGCTATCGCCGCGCTGTTGCCGACAGCCTGGCTGGTCAGCCGTGAGCTGCCTCTGGATGCCTGGACTGCCGACATGCACACCTCGGTAGGCGAACGTCGGCAGGTGCTGTTGAGCGATGGCACATTCGTGCAGTTGAACACCGACAGTGCGATGGATATCGACATGAATGCACGCCGCCTGACGTTGCTTCGCGGTGAAGTGGCAGTGAAGGTGCCCGCCAACCTGAACCTGACGTTGCAGGTGCCCTATGGCCAGGTGGTGCTCGGCGGTGGTGAAGTTTGCCTGCGGCTGGTCGATGAGGCCTGCCGGGTATTGGTGGCCGATGGCGTAGCCAGCCTGCAGCCACTGCGCGGCCCGGCACACGTACTGCACGCCGGGCAGCAGGCCAGCTTGCAGGTGGCAGGTGTCGGTCCGGTGACAGGTCTGGATGAATGGCGGCTGGGCTGGCGTGAGGGCGTACTGCGGCTGGATGACCGCCCCTTGGGCGACTTGTTGCACGAGCTGCGCAGGTACCGCCCCGGCGTGCTGCGTTGGGCGCCGGAACTGGAGCGCCTGCGGGTAACTGGCACTTTCCGTCTTGATGATACCGACCGGATTCTTGCCCTGCTCGCCGCCAGCCTGCCGTTGCAGGTACAAACACGCACGCGCTACTGGGTCAGCCTTGCTGCACGAGAAAATCGTGCTTGAGGCTGTCCCCTTTTTTTCACTCGCCGGTCATTACCGGTAGAAGAAAATAAAGGGGAGCCATTTTCAATGTCAGCAGTAATGTCTTGCCGCCTGCGCCCACTGGTGCGCGCAGTGCGCCCGTTGTTCGCCATGAGCTTGTTGTTGTCCGTACCCGCCTGGGCTGATGAGCCGGCGCGCCGTGCCTATCAGGTGCCGGCCGCCAGCCTGGGCGCCGTGCTCAGCCGGTTTGCCGACCAGGCCGGCGTCAGCCTTTCGCTGGACCCGGCACTGGTCCAGGGCCGGCAGAGCAATGGCCTGTCTGGTAGCTACAGTGTCGAAGAAGGTTTCATGCAGCTGCTGCGCGGCAGCGGCTTGCAGTTGCTGCCGGTGGGTGAGGGGGCCTTCACCCTGATGCCGGCACCCGAGGCCGGTGGCGCTTTGGAAATCGCCCCGACCAGCATCGTTGGCGGGCTGGTCGCAAGCAACGAAACGCAGCCCTATGCTGGCGGCCAAGTGGCTCGGCGGGGCGCGCAAGGCCTGCTGGGGTCGCGTGATTTCATGGAAACCCCATTCAGCATCACCAGCTACACCAGCGAACTGGTGAAGAACCAGCAGGCGCGAACCTTGGGCGAACTGATCGCCACCGACCCTTCAGTCCGGGCCACCAATCCGGCAGGCGGGCGTTTCGAGCAGTTCACCATTCGCGGCTTCAGCCTGTTCAACAGCGATGTGGCCTACAACGGCCTGTACGGTATCTTGCCGACTTACTCGATCGACATGGAAATGGCCGACCGGGTCGATATCATCAAAGGCCCCAGCCAGTTGATTAATGGCATTTCGCCGCGTGGTAGCGTGGGCGGCGGTATCAACGTGCAGCCCAAGCGGGCCACAGACAAGCCGATCACCGAGTTTACCGGCAGCTATGCGTCGGCGGGCCAGGCAGGTGGCGCGGTGGATGTTGGCCGGCGTTTTGGCGAAGGCCAGCAGTTCGGCGTGCGTTTGAATGCTGTGAAGCAGGCCGGCGATACCGAATGGGACCACCAGCGTGTCGAGCGTGAAATGGCGGTACTGGGCCTGGATTTTCGCGGCGAGCGCCTGCGCCTGTCGGCAGACCTCGGCCACACCGAGCGTGACACCGATGCACCGCAGGAGCGTGTGCTGATCGGCGCCAACGCCAAGGTGCCGGATGCCAATGATGTTCGCCACAACTATGCCCAGGCCTGGAGCAAGGCGCGCACCAACGACACCTTTGGTGCGTTGCATGCCGAATACGACGTCAGTGAGTCGCTGCTGGCCTATGGCGCGGTCGGTGCGCGTGAAAGCAACCATGATTTCCTGCGGCACAACGTGTCCATCACCAACGATGCCGGCGACTTCACCGTGCAGCCGCGGGACTTCACCCGCGATGAGTCGGTGCGTACCGCCATGGCAGGCCTTCGCAACTGGTTTCACACCGGGCCGGTCAGCCACGAGTTGAACCTGGCCGCCACCTACTTCTACATGGACTTCACCAACGGCGGCGCCCGCTATGCTTCGGCGCCCAGCAACCTCTACAACCCGGTAGCGACCCCGACCCCGGGCACACCCACCCGCATCGATCCCCAGGTCTACACAGAAAACCGCTTCTCCGGTGTGGCCCTGGCCGACACCCTCGGGTTTTTCGACGACCGCCTGCTGCTGACCTTGGGCGCGCGCTGGCAGCGGGTGCAGGTGGATGACTGGAGCGACGGCGTCAAAGGCGAGACCGCCTACGACGAAGAAAAGGTCTCGCCCTCGGGCGGCGTGCTGCTCAAGGTCACTGACCAGCTGTCGTTGTACGCCAACTACATGGAAGGCCTGAGCCAGGGCAAGATCGCGCCGTCGACGTCGATCAACGAAGACCAGATTTTCCCGCCGTTCACCAGCCGCCAGGTTGAGGTAGGGGCCAAGTACGACCTGGGCCAGGTAGCGTTCACGGCCAGCGCATTCCGCATTCGCCAGCCGGCCTACGAGACCAACGCCACCTCGCGGGTGTTCGGGCCTAATGGCAAGCGTGACAACCGTGGTATCGAGTTGAGCGTATTCGGCGAACCCGTGCAAGGCGTGCGGGTGCTGGGTGGGGTCATGTACATCGACAGCGAGCTGACCGACACCGTGGGTGGCGCCTACGATGGCAATCGCGCGCCGGCCACGCCCGAGTACAACGTCAACCTCGGCGCCGAATGGGACGTGCCGGGTGTGAACCGGCTTACCCTGACGGCGCGGGGCATTCATTCCAGCTCGCAGTACCTGGACCAGAACAACAGCAAGCAGATCGATGGCTGGGAGCGTTACGATCTGGGCACGCGCTATGCCTTCAAGGTAGATGCTACCGAGGTTACCTTGCGGGCCAGTGTCGAGAATGTGCTGGATGATCGTTACTGGAGCTCGGCGGGGGCTTCGGATGACAGTGAGCCGGGGTTGACCCTTTCCACGCCGCGTACTTACTTGTTGTCGGCAACCATAGGCTTCTAACCCGTGCGCTCCTACACGGTATTGCGCCGGCCTGTTGAATCATGCTGGCGCAATCGCCCGGCCCAGTTTCTGCGCCTGCCCCTGCAACACCCGCATCAAATGCATCGCCGCATGCGACGGCGGCTCGAACCGCGAATAGACAAAGCTGATATCAAAGTGAATTTCATCGGCCAGCGGCACCGCCGCCAACCCACTGTCCTGCGCCACGAATTCGTCGATCACACTGATGCCCATGCCTTGCTTCACCAGGGCCACTGCTTCGTTGGCGTTGGTGAACGACAACAGTGATTTCAATTGCAGCCCGCGCCGCTCGATGTGCCCGGCCAGCAGTTTGCCAAACGGCATGTCGGGCCTGAACAGCAACAGCGCATGGCCTTCCAGCTGCTGCAAGGTCAGCGAGCCATGCCCGGCCAAGGCGTGGTCGGGTGGCATCACCACCACCATGCGCCCGCGCATGAAGGCCTGCGAATGCAGGTGATCGTGCACCACGGGCAGGGCGGCAATTGACAGGTCGACCTTTTTCGACAGGATCTGGTTGGGCATTTCGCCCATCAGCGAGGTTTGCCACTCGATGTCCAGCGAAGGCGCCTCGCGCTTGAGCTGCGCCAGGGCAATCGGGATGACCACCGTCGACAGCGAGGCGCTGCAAGAGATACGCAGCTTGCGGTGGCCGCCGGCACCCAATGACAGCGCACATTCATTCACCTCCAGCGCCGCCTGGTACACCCGCTCGACTTCACGGAACAGCACCTGCGCCTCGGCGGTGGGCACCAGGCGGTTGTTGATGCGCTCGAACAAGCGATAGGCCAGGCGCCCCTCGATGTACTGGATCAGCTTGCTCACGGCCGGCTGTGACACGTACAGCAGCTTGGCCGCCGCGCTGATCGAGCCGGTCAGCATCACCGCACGGAACACTTCCATGTGCCGCAGTTTGAACACCATGGGGCTTGCGTCTGCGCCTTCGTTGCCAAGCAGCATGTGTATTACCTTCGGTTATGGTTTTCGCCATCTGGGTATGAGCGTCAAACCCGCCCACGCAGTATCTTGAACACAGCCAAATCGCCTTTGCGGCGCACAATAACAAGATCTGCAGGCAAGCGCAGCGGTGCTTGCCGGGAGTGCTGCGTGAACATCTTTGACGAACCGAAGATCGATTGCCATAACCATTTGTTTGACCCCGCCCGTTTCCCTTACCACCCCGAGGCACCTTATGCGCCCTCTGGCCAGGAGGTGGCGACCCAGGAGCAGTTCACCCGGGTGATGAACGCCTACGGTGTACATCATGCCTTGCTCGTCGGCCCCAACAGCGGCTACCACACCGACAACCGTTGCCTGCTGCACGCCTTGGCCACCGGGCAAGGGCGTTTCAAGGGCGTGGCGGTGGTCGAGGCAAGTATCCCTCTCGATGCGCTGGCTGCGCTGCAGGCGCAAGGGGTGGTCGGTATCGCCTTCAACCCCGCGTTGTACGGGGTGGCCAGCCTCAAGGACGTTAACGGGCTGTTCGGCAAGGTCGCCGAGCTTGGCCTGTTCGCCCAGGTGCAGGTATGCGAAGACCAGTTGCTGGACCTGCATGGCCTGCTGCAAGGCTCCCGAGCGCGTCTGTTGATCGATCACTGTGGCCGCCCGGATGTCGCCGCCGGGGTGCAACAAGCTGGCTTCCAGGCCTTGCTGCGGCTGGCCGACAGTGGCCGGACCAGCGTGAAACTGTCGGGCATGCAGAAATTCGCCGCCGCCGATGCCTTGCAGGAGCAGAGCAGTGCCTACGTCCATGCCCTGCTCGAAGCCTTTGGCCCCGAGGCCTGCGTATGGGGTTCGGACTGGCCGTTCATTCGCCAGCGCTCGCGGGTGGACTACGGCCCGTTGCTGAAACTGGCCGAATGCCTGATGCCGGATGCCCGCATGCGCCGTGCAGTGATGTGGGACACACCCCGCCGTCTGTTCGGGTTCGCCTAGAACCCAGGTTTTGCCATTCCAATAACAAGAGAGCAACCGTCATGAACACTGAACAGAACGCCAGCCTCGGGGTGTTCGACACCCCGGCGCGCGCGCAGCAACGCACCCGCACCCGCTTCACGATCCTGGCGCTGATCTCCGGCGGCACCATGATCAACTACCTCGACCGCAGCGTGATGGGCATTGCGGCGCCCAGCATCAGTGCCGACCTGGGCTTGAACGCAGCGATGATGGGGGTGGTCTTTTCCGCCTTTTCGTGGACTTACGCCGCCGCGCAGATCCCGGGTGGCATCCTCATCGACCGGTTGGGCACCAAGCTCACCTACTGGCTGGCGCTGACGCTGTGGTCGCTGTTCACCGGCCTGCAAGGGCTGGCGCAGGGCTTTCTGTCTTTGCTGGGCATGCGCTTTCTGGTGGGAGTAACCGAAGCACCGTGCTTCCCTACCAACAGCCGGGTAGTGGCCACTTGGTTCCCGCAGAGCGAGCGGGCCAGGGCAACGGGTATCTACACCTTTGCCGAGTACACCGGTCTGGCGTTCCTGACGCCGTTGCTGTTCTGGGTGCTGCATGCCTATGGCTGGCGCTTTCTGCTGATGGCCGTGGGCCTGATGGGCATCCTCTATGGCCTGGTGTGGTGGCGCAAATACCATGAGCCGCACCAGTCCACCACGGCCAACCAGGCCGAGCTGGACTACATCGCCGCGGGTGGCGGGGTAGTCGATGGCGGGCAGAAAGCCACAGTGTTCCGCTGGTCGCAGATTCCGGCGCTGCTCAAGCACCGCAACATGCTGGGCATCTGCCTGGGGCAGTTCGCCTGCAACTCCACCAACGTGTTTTTCCTCACCTGGTTCCCCACTTACCTGGTGACCGAGCGGCACATGCCCTGGCTCAAGGTCGGCTGGGTAGCGGTGCTGCCGTTCATTGCCGCCTCGCTGGGCACGCTGGTCGGCGGCTGGCTGTCCGACGCCTTGCTGCGCCGTGGCTATTCGCTGAATGTGGCGCGCAAGCTGCCGGTGATCGCCGGGCTGCTCACCGCGTCGGTGATCGTGTTGGCCAACTACGTCGAGTCGGATGCACTGGTGATCACCATTCTGTGCATCGCCTACTTCGCCCAAGGGATGTCTGCGCTGGCCTGGATGATCGTTTCCGATATCGCCCCGAAAGGCCTGCTGGGCCTCAGTGGTGGCTTGTTCAACTTGTTCGCCAACGCGGCGGGCATCGTTACGCCCCTGACCATCGGCATCATCGTTTCGCTCACCGGCTCGTTCGTCTGGGCTTTGGCGTTCGTGTCGTCGATCACCGTGCTGGGGGCGCTGTGCTACCTGTTCATGGTCAGCGACCTGCGTCGCTTGCCGGATATTCCAACTGTCGAAAATGGAGCAAAACAATGAGCCAGTACCTGCAAGGCCAGACCGCAATCGTCACCGGCGGCATGCGTGGCATCGGCCTGGCGATCGCCCAGCGCTTGCATGCAGCGGGCGCCCAGGTGGTGATCTGGGACCTCGCTGTCGATGGCTGGAACAGCCTTGAAAAGGGCTTTGAGCCGGTGCTGCGCCAGGCGGTGGATGTGTCATCGCTGGCCTCGGTAGAGGCAGCGTTCGCCGAGACGCTGGCACGCTTGGGGCAGGTGCAGATTCTGGTCAACAATGCCGGCATCAACGGCCCGGTGGTGGCGTCATGGGAGTACCCGCCAGAGGCCTGGGACAAAGTCATCGCCATCGACCTGAACGGCGTGTTCTATTGCTGCCGCACCGCCATCGCGCACATGCGTGAAAACCGCTACGGACGCATCGTCAACATTGCCTCCATGGCCGGGAAGGATGGCGTGCAGTACATCTCGGCCTATTCGGCAGCCAAGGCCGGGGTCATCGCCTTCACCAAGGCGGCGGCCAAGGAGCTGGCGCAGGACGGCGTACTGCTCAACTGTGTGGCACCGGCCATGGTCGAGACACCACTGATGGCCGAAATGACAGCGGAGCACATTGCCGCGAGCAAGGCCAAAATCCCCATGGGGCGCTTCCTCAAGGCCGAGGAGATTGCCAACATGGTCAGCTGGATCGCCGGCCCCGAATGCAGCTTTACCACCGGCTTCGTGTTCGACCTCAGTGGTGGGAGGGCGACCTATTGAATGGCCTGGGCGTGGCGCACCTGACGGCGCTGGAGCTGGCGCCAGTGAGTTTGGTGCGCGAGGCGCGGCGCGCTGGCTTCAGTGCCGTGGGCCTGCGCCTGCACCCGGTGATGCCGGGGGCGCAGGCTTATCCGGTTGCGGCCGGTAGCCAGGCCATGCGTGAACTGCGGGCAGTGATGGCAGGGGAAGGCGTGCGTGTGACGGACATCGAGTTCGTCTCGCTGACGGCGCAAACCCGGGTTGCCGATTACCAGGCGCTGTTGGCCGCCGGTGCCGAACTGGGGGCGACGAGCCTTACGGTGTCGGGGGACGACCGGGATGTTGCACGCCTGACCGGCAACTTTGCAGCGCTGTGCCAACTGGCGCGTGATCACGGGCTGCGGGTGGACCTGGAGTTCATGCGCTGGCGGCCGGTGGCGACTTTGCAACAGGCGTGCGCGGTGGTGATGGGGGCGGGGCAGGACAACGGAGGCGTGCTGGTCGATGCCTTGCACCTGTTCCGCTCGGGTGGCCAGGTGGCTGACATCATGCGGGTCAACCCACACCTGCTGCGGGCCGTGCAATTGTGCGATGCACCGCTGCTGGGGCCTGCGGACGATCTGATCATTCAGGAAGCGCGTGAGGGCCGCCTGTTGCCGGGGGAGGGGCAACTGCCGCTGGCGCAGTTGCTTGCGGCGTTGCCCGGCGACCTGTGTATCAGCGTGGAGGTGCCGTCCGCCGGCTTGCCCGCAACACAGCGGCTGCAAGCGGCGGCACAGGTAACCCACGCCTGGTTGCATGACAGGCGTGGGTTACCTGCCGTGCAGGTTGCCGGTCACGCCTGATCCGGCACCACGGCGATCACATCGATTTCCATCAGCCACTCGGCCTGGGCCAACCCGGCCACCACCAGCCCGGTGGAAATCGGGAACACCCCCTTGAGCCACTTGCCCACTTCCTTGTACACCGGCTCGCGGAAGCGCGGGTCGGTGATGTAAGTGGTGGTCTTGACGATATGCGACAGGTCCGAGCCGGCTTCTTCAAGCAGTTGCTTGACGTTTTTCATCGCCTGCTCGGTCTGCGCCCGAGGGTCGCCCAGGCCCACCAGCTTGCCTTCGAAGTCGGTACCGACCTGGCCGCGCACATAAATGGTGTTACCGGCCCGCACGGCCTGGCACAGGTCGTTGTCCAGGGTCTGGTTGGGGTAGGTTTCCTTGGTGTTGAACATGCGGATGCGGGTATGAGTAGGCATCAGTGGGCTCCGAGGGTGCTGACGTTGCTGATGGTGTTGTCTTGCTGCTCATCCGCGTCGCGCTGTTCGCGGTCGCGGTAGGCCAGGTAGGTGCGTTGCGTGGCGATGTGGCCGGCGACGTGCTTGGCGTCGTGCCACACGCCCCAGATGAACGACGAGCCACGGCGCGACAGCCACGGCAGGCCCAGGAAGTACACGCCGGGCTCACGGGCTACGCCGCGCTGGTGCTGGGGTTTGCCGTTGGCGTCGAAGGTGTCTACCTGCAGCCAGCTGAAATCCACACCGTAACCGGTGGCCCAGATGATGCTGCTGACACCGGCCTTGGCCAGGTCCAGCTGCTGCAGCGGGTTGACCATGCATTCCGGGTCGGCCAGGCGCTGGCGGGCTTCGGGCTCTTGCGGCAGGTCCAGGCCGTTGCGTTCGATGTAGGCATCGGCGGCATCCAGCAGGGCCAGGTAGTTTTCGTCGCCACGGTTGATGTTCTCGACCAGGTTGTCCTGGAAGCGTGCCACGCCGTTTTCGAACGACTGGGTCAGGCCGACCAGGGTCATGCCTTGATGGGCGAGGGCGCGGAAGTCTACGGTGTGGCCGCCACGGGCGCCGCTGACGGCAATGGTCACGTGCTCGCGGCCGGGCTTGGCGATTTCTGCGTCCCACTCACCCAGCACGCCCAGCCACCAGCAGAAGTCGCGGTTTCGGTAGGCACGCGGTGGGCGGTCGTGGGCACCGACCGACAGGTACACCTGACGGCCCGCACGCATCAGCTCTTCGGCGATTTGCACGCCAGAGGAGCCGGCCCCTACCACCAGCACTGCGCCTTCTGGCAGTTGCTGAGGGTTGTAGTAGGCGGCGGAATGGATCTGGTGCAGGTTGCTGTCCTTTGGCGCAATGGCGGGGATCACCGGCTTCTGGAACGGGCCGGTTGCAGCAACCACACGGTTGGCGCGAATCACGCCTTCATTGGTTTCGATGGTAAAGCCAGGGCGGTCGCTGTTGCGCACCACGCGCTTTACTTCAATACCGGTGCGCACAGGCAGGTTGTACTTGCGTACGTACTGCTCGAAGTAGTCAGCCACCTGGTCCTTGCCGGCGAAGGCGTCAGCGTCGAGGTTGAATTCAAGGCCCGGGAAGCGGTCGTGCCAGACCGGGCCGTTGGCGACCAGCGAGTCCCAGCGGCCAGTGCGCCACGCTTCGGCGATGCGGTTACGCTCCAGCACCAGGTGCGGCACGCCAAGCTTGTTCAGGTGTTCGCTCATGGCCACGCCGGCCTGGCCGGCGCCGACGACGAGGGTGTCGATTTCGAGGTTGTTCAGTGTCATGTCCGAGCCCTTGTTCAGGCGGTTTTTGTCAGGTCGGTTTGGAGGACCGCCGTTGCCTGGGGCCAGACTAGGGATGCGATGCAAATGGCGAAAATAGTATTTAGCTGGTGCTTGCCGATAAAACGGCGAAGGCCCCGAGTTCTGTGGCCTCGCACAGGAGAAACTGGCCCGAAACAAACGTAGGAGCGAGCGCAGCTCGCGATGCGCCGCGCGGGCGGCGCTCGATCTCTGCCTCAGCCAAGTTTTTTCCTGCCTAACCCCTCGGAAAAAGTTGGTTTCGCCTACCGGAAGGTTCCACCCAGAATGCCCTGCATCGCACAGGACAACAGGAGCATCACCATGACCTTCTCCATCATTGGCCGCTGCCAGGAAACCGGCCAGGTCGGCATCGCCATCAGTTCTTCGAGCATTGCCGTGGGTGCCCGTTGCCCTTGGGTGCGTGCCGGTGTTGGCGCCGTTTCCACCCAGAACATCACCTTGCCGGCACTGGGCCCGCAGATTCTCGATGCCCTTGAACAGGGCCAGTTGCCACCCGCCGCCGCGCTGGACCGGGTGCTCAGCGCCAATGGCTGGAGCGAGTACCGCCAGGTCACCGTGATCGACAGCCAAGGGCAGGTGGCGCTGTTTACCGGGCGAGAGGCATTGGGCACGTACAACGCCGTTGCCGGTGAACAGTGCGCGGCGGCGGGTAACCTGCTGTCCTCGACCCAGGTGATCGAAGCAATGGTCGTGGCGTTCGAGCAGGCTGGCGGCCACCTGGCAGACCGCTTGCTGGCAGCCATGCACGCGGCGATGGCTGCGGGTGGAGAAGCTGGGCCGGTGCACTCGGCGGCGTTGAAAATTGCCGGCGAGTTGACCTGGCCATTGGTGGACCTGCGCGTGGACTGGGCTGATACCGACCCGATCGGCGTGCTCGACGGCCTTTGGCAGGCCTATCGCCCACAGATGCAGGATTACGTCACCCGTGCCCTTAACCCGACCGCTGCACCCAGCTATGGGGTGCCGGGCGATGAGTGAATTTGCCAGCCGCGCGCTACTGGCCCGGCTGATCGGCTTTGCTACGGTCAGCCGGGACTCCAACCTTGAGTTGATCGGCTTCATCCGCGATTACCTGGCCGAGCTGGGGGTGGAGTGCGAGCTGTTTCACAACCCGGAGGGCACCAAGGCCAACCTGTTCGCCACCATCGGCCCCCAAAACGTTGGCGGCGTGGTGTTGTCGGGGCACACCGATGTGGTACCGGTGGATGGGCAGGCCTGGACCGTCGAGCCGTTTGCCCTGAGCGAACGTGACGGGCGCCTGTATGGCCGTGGCACGGCCGACATGAAAGGCTTCATCGCTTCGGTGCTGGCCGCCGTGCCCGCGTTCCTCGCCCAGCCTCTGCGCATGCCGGTGCACCTGGCATTCTCCTATGACGAGGAAGTGGGCTGCCTGGGGGTACGCTCGATGCTGGCCGCGTTGGCGCAGCGCCCGCACACCCCACGGCTGTGCCTGATTGGCGAACCCACCGAGCTCAAGCCGGTACTGGGGCACAAGGGCAAGTTGGCGATGCGCTGCCAAGTCCATGGCGCGGCCTGCCACTCGGCCTATGCGCCCTATGGCGTGAATGCCATCGAGTATGCGGCGAAGCTGATTGGCAAACTGGCTGACATCGGTGACGCCCTGGCCTTGCCGCAGCATCGCGACGAGCGCTTCGACCCGCCTTTCTCGACGGTGCAGACCGGGGTGATCAAAGGGGGCAGGGCACTGAACATCGTGCCGGCGGAGTGCGAGTTCGACTTCGAAGTGCGGGCCTTGCCGGGGTTCGAGGCGCAGGCAGTGGCCGACCAGTTGCAGTCTTATGCAGAAGCCGAGTTGCTGCCACGTATGCGCAAGGTCAATGCGGCCAGTGATATTCGCCTGGCGCCGCTGAGCGCCTATCCGGGGCTGGCGACACCTGCCGACAGTGAGGCGGCGCAGCTGGTGGCGTTGCTCAGTGGTACCGATGAATTCGGTACGGTGGCGTTTGGTACCGAAGGCGGGTTGTTCAACCAGGCAGGTATCCCGACCGTGGTGTGCGGGCCTGGCAGCATGGACCAGGGGCACAAGCCGGATGAGTTTGTCAGTGTCGAGCAGTTGCAGGGCTGTGATGCCATGCTGCTGAGGTTGGTGGATTACCTCAGGCAGCATTGACCGAAAATGGGCCGCAACGCGGCCCTTTTCAAGTTAGAAACTGGCCTTGACCTGCAGGCCAACCACCAACGCGTTGTCGATGTCCTTCCCGGAAAACGCCCCAGGCTCGATGATGTATTGCACATCCGGGCGCAGGTTCAGCCAAGGTGTGGCCTGGTAGCCGTAGCTCAGTTCGATCAGTTGCTCGGCGCTGTCGATGTCGGGGAACTGCTGGCCGGCATTGAAGGCGGCATCCTCCAGCACATCGCGGCTGCGCGGGTTGGGCACGGCACGGCCATAACCCAGCGCCAGGGTGTCTTTCGGGCGGCCTTCGAACGGCTTGTACAGCACCACGCCGGCGCCATACCACTTGGTGAACGGCGAGGCAGCCTTGCTCGACGCCGAGTACTGGCCGAAGGCATGCAGGCTGCGCCCTGGCGAGCCTTGGTCGTTCCACACCGCCTGGTCAACCAGCAGGTAATGGCCGCCACGGCCGGACACTTCATCATCGCTGCCGATGCGTTTCACGTCGGAGCTGTCGTAGTAGTAGCCCAGCTTGTACTCGCCCGGCAGTTCACCCTGCAGCTTGTACACCAGCTCCACCGGCACCACGGTGCCCGTGGTGTGCTTGGGGCCAAGGTGCCAGGCACGGCTGGAGTTGCCATTGCTCTCGGGGTCGACGTTGAACGCTGCCACGCGCAGTTGCCAGGCAGGCGAGAGGTCATACTTCACCCGCACGCCCAGGTGGGCATTGGGGTAGTTGGTCCAGCCACTGCCACCCGACATGTTCAGCGGGTGGCCGCAGAAGCCGGCGTTCATGAAGTTGCACAGGATACCGCTGTCCAGGCCGCCCAGGTCGTTACCCATGGCCATGTAGCCCAGTTTGACGTTGAGTGCCGGGGTGAACAGGGTGCGCTCGTAACTCAGCTCGGTCAGGCGGGTATACAGGCCACCGAAGTTTTCCTGGATTGGCAGGCGGTTGCCGACCAGGTCTTCCGAGGCGCTGTTGCCGCGACGGTCGTTGATGGTCAGCTGGACCTTGCCACCGTTGTCCAGGCCATACAATTTGGACAGGTCAAACTGCACACCCAGCTTCAGGTTCTGCGAGTAACGCGCCGAGCGGTGCAGGCCACCGTGAGCGTTGTAGGCGGTTTCGCCGCTGTAGTCGCCGGTGAACTTGACGCCGTCGTCTTCCAGCTGATGGCGCAGGCCACCCCAGTCACCGGTCAGGGTGCTGCGGGTCATGAGGTCGCCGTCGGCCAGGGCGGTGGTGCTGGCCAGGGCCAGCAGCAGGGTGGGGGTGATGCGGATTGCGGATGGCATTGCTAAATCTCGGTTGTTATTCAGGGCCTCATCGCCGGCAAGCCAGCTCCCACAGGTCCCCACCCTATTTGCAGGTGGCGCGATCCTGTGGGAGCTGGCTTGCCGGCGATGCAGGCGACGCGGTCTTACGGCAGTGCGTAAGAAATCACGTAGTCGCCACGGTCAGTCGACTGGCGCGCACCGCCAGCAGTGATCACCACATACTGCTTGCCGGTCTTCGGCGAGACGTAGGTCATCGGGCCGCCCTGGCTGCCCACTGGCAGGCGGGCCTTCCAGATTTCGTTACCGTTGCTGCTGTCGTAGGCGCGCAGGTAGAAGTCCTGGGTACCGGCGATGAACACCAGGCCGCCTTGGGTCGACAGGGTGCCGCCCAGGGTTGGCAGGCCGATCTTGATCGGCAGGTGCATGCGGATGCCGAGCGGGCCGGTGTCTTCAACAGTGCCCACCGGAACCTGCCAGGCCACCTGACGGGTCTTCATGTCGATAGCGGTCAGGGTGCCGAACGGCGGGGCCTGGCACGGAATGCCGGCGACCGACAGGAAGCGGTTCTTGTTCACCGCATACGGGGTGCCCTTGAGCGGTACAGCGCCCATGCCAGTGTTCAGTGCTTCGCCACCGGACGCCGCGCCACCCTTGTTCTGCGACGGGATCATCTGGATCCACAGGCCCAGGCGCATGTCGTTGACGAAGATGAAGCCATGCACCGGGTCGGTGGAGATGCTGCCCCAGTTCATGCCACCCAGCGAACCCGGGAAACTCAGCGACAGGTCGGTGCCTGGCGCGGTGTACAGGCCGTCGTAGCGCATTTTCTTGAAGTCGATGCGGCACAGCAGCTGGTCATACGGGGTGGCGCCCCACATGTCCGACTCGGTCAGGGTTTGTGCGCCGATCTGCGGCATACCCACCGATTTTGGCTGGGTCGGGGAGTACGGCTCGTTCGGAATGTTGCTTGGCTTGACCGGTACTTCGTCGACCTGGGTCAGCGGCTTGCCGGTGGCGCGGTCGAGCACGTAGATCTGCCCGGCCTTGGTGCCGATCACCACCGCAGGTACCGACTGGCCGTCGTCCTTGGTGAAGTCGATCAAGCTCGGCTGCATGGGCAGGTCGAAGTCCCACAGGTCGTTGTGAACGGTCTGGAATACCCACTTCTGGTTGCCGGTGGTGGCGTCCAGGGCCAGCACCGAAGCGCCGTAGGTGTGGTCCAGTTTGCTGCGTTCAACGCCATAGATGTCGGTGGACGACGAGCCCATCGGCAGGAACACGGTGTTCATCGCCGGGTCGTAGGACATCGGTGCCCAGCTGTTCGGGGTGCTGCGCACGTAGGTGCTGTCGCCCTGGGGGGCCTGGCGATCTTCCGGGTTGCCCGGGTCGAAGGCCCAGCGCATTTCACCGGTGATTACGTCGAAACCACGGATCACGCCGCCTGGCATGTCCGTCTGGACGTTGTCGGCTACACGGCCGCCGACCACCACGGTAGTGCCGGCCATCAGCGGTGCCGAGGACAGCTGGTAGTAAGAGTCCGGTACGTTGCCCAGGCCCGCTTTCAGGTCCACCTGGCCGTTGTTGCCGAAGCCTTGGCAGAACTCGCCGTTGTCGGCGTCCACAGCAATCAGTCGGCCGTCGATGGTGTTGGTCAGCAGGCGACGCTGGCAGTTGGCACCGGCCGGCACGCTTGCCACCGTGATCGGCGAGCTGTTCGGCTGGGTCGGCTGGGCGATGGCGACCGTGGCATCGAAGTATGCCATGCCACGGCAACGCTGCCAGACCTTGGACTGGGCGTTGATTGCGTTCTTCCACAGCTCTTTGCCGGTGTCGGCATCCAGGGCGATCAGGTTGTTGTGCGGGGTGCAGATGAACACCTTGTTGCCGATCTGCAGCGGGGTCAGCTGGTCTTCGGCACCGTTGCCGTCACTGATGGCCACGTCACCGGTGCGGTAGGTCCAGGCCACTTTCAGCTTGTTGACGTTGTCGCGGTTGATCTGGTCCAGCGCGGCGAAGCGGCTGCCACCTTCGGTGTTGCCGTAGTGGGCCCAGTCTTTCTGCTGCTTGCCATCTTCGACCGGGGTCATGCCCGGGCCGTTGCCAGTGGGGGCAACGCTTGGGTGGGCAACGAACATGTTGCCGGCGGCGATCACCAGCACCACGGCCATCACCCCGGCAACGCCGTAGGCACCACGGCCGGCGCTGGCGCCGTTGGCACGCGCCAGCAGCGGGTAGACCAACGCTACGACCATGCCGATTGCGCCGAACATGAACAGGCGCGAGAACAGCGGCCAGAACACCAGGCCGGCGTCGATCAGCGCCCAGGCGGCGGTACCCACCAGGAATGCCGCGTACAGCCAGGCACCGGCCTGCTTGCGCCGGGCAATCAGCACACCGGCGATGGCCATGGCCAGGCCGCCGATCAGGAAGTACCAGGAACCGCCCAGGCCAGCCAGCTTGACGCCGCCAGCAGCAAGGAGGAGGCCGAGCAGGGCGATGATTACGCCCAGGCCAACCAAGAGGATATTTGTAGCGCCAGAGGCGCGCGGTGTTTCGTTCATGCCAGGGATCTCAGCAGGTGGAATGCGCGCAGTCTAAGCCCTTAGCTTGCTAATTAACAAGTTGGTACATAATTTTGTGAGGCTGATTGTCGCAGGGCTGAACTTGCGAAGATGTGGCTAAAAGTCTAGAACATGTGCTTAAAAATGCATTAAACGATATGTTCAGGTTGGCTAATAATTTTGCATTCATACGTTGGTCGAGTTGGCGTTTGGCCGTAGTCACACCGGCCAAGGCGCGCCGCTGCTGTAAAAAACGGCGAGCCAGACAGTCGCCATTCCGGGTGTAGTCCACTCCACGCGGTGGCGGTAGTGCGGCGGGATGTCCAGGCAATCGCCCGGCTTCAGCAGGCGGGTGTGCTGCTCATGTTCGAAACGCAGGCCGGCAGCACCACTGAGCAGCACGATCCACTCGCCTTCGGCCTGGTCGTACCAGAACCCGGGCGGGCTGGCCTGGCCGCTGGAGACGATACGCTCCACGCGCAGGCCTGGGCGGCTGAGCAGTTCATCGATACATTCGGCGCTGGTAGGGTCGCACGGTGGCAGGGCAGTCAGCAGGTTACCGGGTGTCATGGGAAGCCTCGCTTGAATGGGAGTTGTTCCACTATGGACGCTATCGCCGCGTAGCGCGTTTCTTGACCCGCCCTGCGGTTTGTAAGAACTTTCTGAGTTTTGGAAGACGTGCAGCAGATGGACAAACTCCTGGCGATGAAAATGTTCGTAGCTACCGTCGATGCTCAGGGCTTTTCTGCGGCTGCACGCAGGCTTGGGTTGGCGACGTCGTCGGTAACCCGCCTGGTTGATGCCCTGGAAACGGCCGTGGGTGCTTCGTTGCTCAATCGCTCGACGCGCCAGGTCAGCCTGACCGAGGCCGGAGCCCGGTACTATGAGCGGGCCCGCAGCATTTTCGAGGCGCTGGACGAGGCCGATGCCAGTGTTGCCGACCGTGGCGAGGAGCCTGTCGGTGTCTTGAGGCTGTGCCTGCCGGTGGAGTTCGGCAGGCGGGTCATCGCCCCGCACCTGGGGCCGTTTCTGGCGCGGCACCCGGCGTTGGAGCTGGATATCGACCTCAGCGACCGGCTGGATGACCTGCTGGACGGCCGTTATGACCTGTCGATTCGCCTGGGCGACCCCTCGCCCAATGACGAACTGGTGTGTCGCCAACTTGGCCGCTTCGAGCGGTGGCTGGTGGCCAGCCCGGCATACCTGGCCGGGCGTGACCCGCTGCATCACCCCCGGCAACTGTTGGAGCACGCCTGCCTGCGCTTCCGTTATGGGCAAAAGGCACGGCCCTGGCGCCTGGCGCGCGGGCAGGACAGCCTGGAGCTGAACGTAACCGGGCCGTTGCGCAGCGCCAATGCCGACATGTTGCGTGAAACCGCGCTGGCGGGCAGCGGCATCGCACTGCTGGCCGATTGGCTGGTACACGAGGATGTGCAGGCCGGGCGTTTGCAGCGGGTGTTGCCCGACTGGCAGGTCAGCCCAGGCATGGCCAACAACAGCATCAACGCCCTGTACCTGCCCAACCACCGTGGCTCGCGGCGGGTGAATGCGTTCATCGACTTTTGCGCAGCGTTGATGGAGCGGTAGGCGCGGCATTGCGCGGTGTGCAAAGCCGCGTTGCGCCAGCAGCGGATTCTCTGCACTGAGACGTCTGGGTAAGGTAGCCGGCATACTCCACTCCTTGCCGAGGAACCTCGCATGAATCCCTCCCTTGCCGCCGCGCAGCCCGCAGCCACCGGCCTGAGCCGGGCCCTGGTCGTGCTGCTGGCGTTCTGCTGTGGCGCAATCGTTGCCAACATCTATTACGCCCAGCCCATTGTCGGCTTGATCGCACCGGACCTTGGGCTGTCCACCGAACATGCCAGCCTGATCGTGTCTCTCACCCAGTTGGGTTACGCCCTGGGCCTGCTGTTGCTGGTGCCGCTGGCCGACCTCTTGGAAAACCGCCGGTTGATGGTCGGCACCGCTGTGCTGGCTTGCGTCAGCCTGCTGTTGGCGGGCACCAGCAGCAGCGGCCAGGGCCAGCTGTTCCTGGGCTATGCGCTGTTGATCGGGTTCAGCTCAGTGGCGGTGCAGATGCTCATTCCACTGGCAGCGCACTTGGCGCCAGAGGCGCAGCGTGGCCGGGTAGTGGGCAACATCATGGGCGGCCTGTTGCTGGGTATCCTGCTGGCGCGGCCGTTGTCCAGCCTGGTGGCCGACCACTTCGGCTGGCGCGCCGTGTTCATTGGCGCCGCCGGGGTGATGCTGGCGATCATCCTGCTGCTGGCGCTGACCCTGCCGCAGCGTCGGCCTGCGCACAAGGCCAGCTATGCCGGGCTGATGCTATCGCTGCTTACCCTGCTGCGCCGTTATCCGCTGCTGCGCCAACGCTCGTTGTACCAGGCACTGATGTTTGCAGCGTTCAGCCTGTACTGGACAGCCGTGCCGATGGCGTTGGCGGGTGAGCATGGCCTGTCGCAGAGCCAGATTGCCGTGTTTGCCCTGGTGGGGGCGGTGGGGGCCGTTGCCGCGCCCTTGGCTGGCCGCCTGGCCGATGCCGGGCACGCTCGGGCCGGCTCGCTGCTGGCCCTGCTGCTGGCTCCGGCGGCCTTGTTGCTGGGGCTGACGGCGCCGGGTTACAGCGTGATTGGCCTGGGGCTTACCGGTGTGCTGCTGGATTTTGCGGTGCAGATGAACATGGTCATTGGCCAGCGCGAAGTGTATGCCCTGGACCCGGCCAGCCGGGGGCGATTGAACGCGGTGTACATGACCAGCATCTTCCTGGGCGGGGCACTGGGTTCGGCGGTAGCCAGTGCGCTGTTCAGCCAGCTCGGCTGGCAGGGGGTGGCACTGGTGGGCGCAGGCTTGCCCTGCCTCGCATTGCTGGTGTTCCTGTTCAAGGCCCGGGGCAACTGACAAGGGGCGTCATCGGCCAAGCGGCAGCGCCACACCGATCAGGGCAAACAGGCTGCCGCAGCAACGGTTGAAACCCTTCCCCCCCTTGGCCAGCCAAGGCCGAATACGAAATGCCAACCGCGCCAGCAGGTACTCGACCAGGAACTCGACGCTGGCGAAGGTCGTTGCCATCACCACGAACTGCAGCATCAAGCCGCGTTGCGGGTCGATGAACTGCGGCAGAAAGGCCCCATAGAACAGCAGCACCTTGGGGTTGGCCATGGCCGACAACAGGCCTTGGCGGAACAGGCCGGCATTGCCAAGCCGAGCGCTGCGCTCGTTCAGTTCCAGGTGCAGCCCCGGGCTGCGCCACAGCTGGATACCCAACCAGACCAGATAAGCACCCCCCACCCATTTCAACACGCTCAGCACCGAGGCCGAGGTTTGCAGCAAGGCACTGAGGCCGAACATCGCCAGGGCGATGAGGGCGCTGAAGCCGAACACCCCGCCAACGATCGTGAACAACGTTCGCCGGGCGCCGTACAGGGCACCATGGGTCAGGGCCAGCAAGCTGTTGGGGCCTGGGGTCAGTGACAGGCCAATGCTGGCCAGCAGGTAGATCAGCCAGGTGTCGAGTGCCATTTGCGCAAGTGCCTTGTTGGTGTGGAGGGGGCCAGTTTATGGCGCGAACTGCACCCATGAAGGGTAGTATCTGGACATTGAACAGTCGTTTCTGGACGCAACACCATGCTGCCTGATATCCGTTTGCTGATCCTGCCGTTACCGGATTTTGCCCTGTTGCCGTTCGGCGCCTTTCTCGACAAGTTGCGCTTCAGCGCCGATGACGAAGACTACAGTCAGCAGCGCTACTGCAGCTGGACCGTGGCAGGGCTCAGCCTCGACCCGGTGCCATCGAGCAGTGGCGCGGTGGTGCAGGTCGAGGCCGATGCCGGCCAGGTCGATCTGACCCGTTTCGACTATCTGGTCGTGTTCGGCGGGCGCAATGCCATGGCCACTGCCGCGTTGGCGCCGCGCTACCAGGCCTTGCTCAAGCGGGCCGGCAAAGCCGGGGTCAAGCTGGTAGGGGTCGACAACGGCGCCTTCCTGCTGGCTGCCTGCGGGCTGTTGCAAGGGCACAAGGTGGTGGTGCACTGGCGCCACGAAGCCGAGTTTCGTGCAGCATTCCCGCAGTTGCAGGTGCTGCGTGAGCAGCTGTATTGCATCGACGGCAGCCGTATCACCTGCGCAGGTGGTACGGCGGCTATCGACCTGGCGGTGGCATTGTTGTCACAGGCCTGCGGGCGAACCCGGGCGCTCAAAGGGCTGGCCGACATGCTGGTGGACGAAACCCGCGACAGCCGCCATGCGCTACGCTCGCTTGAGCTGGCCGCCGGGCAGGGGCGGCAGGTGCAGCGGGCACAGGCGTTGATGCGCCATCACCTGGCTACGCCGCTGGCATTGGAGCAATTGGCGGCTGAACTGGGCATCAGCCGGCGCCAGCTCGACCGGCAATTTCAGGCCAGCCATGGCATGAGCGCCAAGGCCTGGTGGCTGGAGATGCGCTTGCAGCAGGCGCGCTGGCGCTTGCTCAATTCCAGCCACAGCCTGGCGCAGATTGCCGATGAAGTAGGGCTGGGCGATGCCAGTTACCTGGGGAAATGCGTACGACGGCGGTTTGGGTGTACTGCCCTTGAGTTACGCGCAGGTAACCTCCAGGGCTGAAGCCTGGCGCAGATTTCAGTGGGAGCGGGCAAGTCGTTGCAAAGTTACTGCGGCGTCCCGAACAACCCCGTCCAGTAGATCCCTGCGTCACTCTTTGGGTCCACCGCATAAGCCGCACCCATTTCACGGAAGTCCGGGTTCATCAGCGTGGCGCAATGACCAGGGCTCTCCAGCCAGCCTTCGACTACCTTTTGCGCGGTATCACGCCCGGCCGCAATGTTCTCTCCAATCTGCTGGTACAGGTAACCCGCCAGTTCCGCCCGGTCACCCGGGGTACGGCCTTCCTTGTCGATGTGGTCGAAGAAGTTCTGGTTGGCCATGGCACGCGTGTGGTTGGCGGCTACGCCGGCCAGTGCGGTGCTCCAGCTCAGGGCGGGGGCGGCGGCGAAGGGTTGGCCACCGCATTGGCGCGGCACTTTGCGCGCGGCGTTGATTTCCTGCAGCACCTTCTGCCCTTCGACCTGCCAGTCACCCAGGCGGCCGCTGAGCAGTGGGCGGGCCAGCACGATGCGCCAGTCGCGGCCTTCCTGGCTGACGCCGATATCGACGAACTGCGGGTCGAGCACCACCTGGCAAAAGCTTTCTTCGATGGCGTGCATGGCAGCGCGCGCATCGCGTGGCCCCGACAGGCTGATGGCCTGAACGTTGACCATGGGGTAGGCGGCGCGAGTCATGGCCTGCTGCAGGTCACGGGTGCCTTCTGGCGACAGCGCCAGGCGGGTGTCGCTGTTGAGCGGCGGCAGCTCCAGCGACGCCTCGCCACCGCAGGGCTGGGCCTGGCTGCGGTAGACATTGATCGAATCGATCAGTTGCGCCTCTTCGCCGGTGACAGCCAGTGCCCCGGTCGAGACGACCAGGCCCAGTGACAAGGCGGCAACGGATGACAGGACGCGCATGTGGATCTCCCTATGACTGGCAGCGTCGTGGTATGCGCTGCTCATCCTACACAAGCCCGGGGCTTTTGGCCCCTGGCGGGTGCAAAGCAATGAAACCGCCGGCAATCGTTGCGGGCGGCAAAAGAGGGAGTAGACCACTGGTCGGCACAAAAGTGCGATTACTTGGTAATCATTCGTAACATCGGCCAGAAACAATACTCAAACGCCAACTGTTCCCAACCTTCCAGGTAGCGCAGGGTGACCCACGGCTGGTCAAGTTTTCAGGTAGCATCGGTTTCTGATTGGTCGGTACCGCATCAACGGGCCAACGCCTGATTCGGCTTATAGAACAGGAAATGCGTGGTCTGCGCCGTCTTGCGGTAGGTTTTGGCCCAGTCAGGGTGCACGGTGCGGTCGTGGAAGTACAGGGCGCCGCCGGTGGGGTCTTTCAACTGTTGGTTGAGCGCCTTGCGCGCGATTTCCTTGGCCACATCGTAGCGTTGCGCTTCCTCGACCTGGTCCGGGCGCCCGTCGCACCACCAGGAAAACTGGCACGCCTTGGTTTCCACGCCCTGTTTGACCACGCCGCAGATGGTATCGGGGAAGCCATCGTGGCCCAGGCGGTTGAGCACCACACTGGCCACAGCCGACATGTCTTCGGCGTCGGCGCCCTTGGCTTCCCAGTAGATGGTGCGGGCCAGGCAGGTGATGCTGTCGTCCAGCGGTGCCTGGCCGGCGGGATCGACCGCCTGGGCTTCACCTGGGGTCAGTTTTTCTGCTTTCTTGGGAGGAGGGGCGTCTTCCACCACCTTTTCTTCAAGCACTTCGGCTTTGTCTTCAGCCACTGCGGCCTTGGCAGTGTCGGCTGCTTGCAAGGGGCCTGCGAGCAGGGCCGAGGTCAAGCCGATCAGGATCCAGGCAAGGCGCATGGGCAAGCTTCCGAAAGAGGGCTGATACCAGTCTAGCCAAGCGTAAGCATTAGTACCAAAGGCAGGGTGGCTGCGGCGGCCACGGTCTGCAGGGCAATGATGGTGGCCATCAGCGGGGCGTTGCCACCCATTTGCCGTGCCATCACGTAGGACGAAGAGGCGGTAGGCAGGGCCTGGAACAGCACCGCCACGACCGCTGCTTGGCCACTCAGGCCAACCAGGCGACACAAGCCCCAGGTGGTCAGCGGCATGATCAGAAACTTGAACGCCGAGGCCGCCATCAACGGTCGCACCTGCTGGCCCAGGCTGGCGCCACCCAGTGCCGCGCCAACGCACAGCAGACCCATCGGCAGGGCGGCCTGGCCCAGCGCCTTGATCGTGGGTTCGATGCCGGGCGGCAGGCCCAGCCCCGTCACCCGCAGCAGTAAGCCGCCCGCGCAACCGACGATCAAAGGGTTGGCGAAAATCGCCCTCAGCACCGTGGCCGGTGAACTGTGGCGGGCGCTGAAGCGGGCGAACACCAGCACGCACAGCAGGTTGACCAAGGGCACGATGGCGGCATTGGCCACTGCGGCCAGGGCGATGCCGGCGCTGCCGTAGATGCCGGCGGCCAGTGTGGCGCCAATGTAGTTGTTGAAGCGGATACCGCCCTGGAAGACCGACGTGAAATCGGCGCCATCGTGGCTCACAGCGCCTTGGTACAGCACCAGTAGCAGCGCCCCGGCCAGGGTCGACAGCATCAGCACACCGACCATCCCCAGCACTGGCACGCCGTCGAGGTTGGCCGTGGCCAGGCCGTGCAGGAACAACGAGGGAAGCAATACGTAGTAGCTCAGGCGTTCGGCACCCGGCCAGAAGCTTTCGACCAAAAAGCCGCGAAGGCGCAGGAAGGTGCCCAGGGCAATCAGCAGGATGATCGGTAGCAGGGTGGTCAGCAGCAACGGGAGCATGTTCGACGTTCCGTGGTCGGGTACGCGCACAGACTACGGGTGAGAAAGGGTTTGTAAAAACGTTGTTTTCTGCACTGACTGTCGAGAAAAAATGCATTGTTGAGGCGACGGCGCCCGTTGGCGCTCACGCTTCCAAGGCCGTCTTCAACACCGCACTTAAATGCCGCCGCTGGCTTTTCTCATGCTCCAGCAACACCACCCGCCGGGTCAGTTGCGGTTCGCCAAACGGCAGGCAGGTGGCGGGTGGCAGGCGTTGCAGGTCGTCATCCGCCATGGGGATGATCGCCACGCCCAGGCCCATCACGGCCATGCGCGCCAGGGCCTCCTGGCTGTCCAGCTCCATTTGCTCGCTCACCTGCAGATGCTGGCGGCGCAGTTCCTGCTCGATCTGCCGCCCGGCCCAGGCGCGTTTGTCGAAGCGCAGGAACGGTTGGCTGGCCAGCAACTCGGCTACACCGTGCCCGGCCAGTTCCGGGCTGGCGATGGCCCAGAAGCGGTCCTCGAACAACGGTGTGAAGTCCAGGCTTTGCGGGTAGGGGCTGACCGGCTCGGTGGTGATCGCTGCATCGAGTTCGCCGTCCTCCACGCGCCGCGCCAGTTCCGCCGACATCCCCGACGCCACGCTGATATGCAATTGCGGATGGTGGGTCTTGATCCAGACCAGCGCCTTGGGCAGGCGCCGCGCCAGCACCGTGTGGATGGCCCCCAGGCGCAGGCGGCCACGCAGGCCAGGGCCACTGGCCAGGGCGTCGGCCAGTTCGTCATAGGCGCCCAGGATGGTTTCGGCACGCGCCACGGCCAACTGGCCGGCCTCGGTCAGTACCACCTGCCGACGGCTGCGGTCGAACAAGGTCACCTGCAATTCGTCTTCAAGGGTTTTGATGTGCAGGCTCACTGCCGAAGGTGTGAGGCTGAGCAGGTCGGCGGCGCGGGCAAAGGTGCCATGGCGGGCGATGGTTACCAGGGTGCGCAGGGCTTTGAGGGACATGCGGATGAGGTCCGGTTTCAAGCTGACAGAGCTGCATTGTCAGGCCCGGCCCTATCGCCGGCAACACTGTTCAGTGCCCGTTGCGCCCGTACGCCTGGCTGATCCGGTCAATCACCATGGCCAACGCGACAATTGCCAGCCCGGCCTCCACACCTTGCCCCACATTCAGCGTCTGGATCCCCATCAGTACATCCTCACCCAACCCGCGGGCGCCGATCATCGAAGCCATCACCACCATTGACAGGGCCATCATTACCGACTGGTTCAGCCCGGCCATGATGCTCGGCAGCGCCAGCGGAAGGGCAATGCGCCGCAAGCGTTGCCAGCGGCTGGCCCCCAGACCGTGCGCGGCCTGTAGCAGCGAGGGGTCGATCTGGCTCAGGCCCAGTTCGGTCAATCGCACCAACGGCGGCAGGGCGTAGATCAGTGTGGCAAACACGGCGGGCACCTTGCCCAGGCCGAACAGCATCAGCACCGGGATCAGGTAAACGAAAGCAGGCAGCGTCTGCATCACATCCAGCACTGGCAACAACAGCCGCTTCGCCAGTGGCCGGGCAGCCAGCAGAATGCCCAGCGGCACGCCCACCAGCACGCACAGGCCGGTACTCACCAGCACCAAGGCCAAGGTTTGCAGCAGTTTGTCCCACAGCCCGAGCATGCCGATCAGGGCCAGCAGCGACACCAGTACCGCACTGCGCAGCAGGCTTCGGCTGGCGTGCCAGGCCAGCACGCCTACCAGCAGCAACAACAGCCACCACGGCAACAGGCGCAGCAGGTTTTCCAGGGCTACCAGCAGTTGCAGCAACTGGTCGGAAACGCTACGCAAATGATCGCCGTAGTTCAGTACCAGCCAATCGACCAACCGGTTGACGCTGTCGGCAAAGGAAAACTGCAAGGCTTGCGGGAAGCCGTTGCTCACAGGCTGCCCTCGACCCTGGCGGCGACTTCACTGGGTAGCCAGGCCTTCCAGACGGCACGGTTGTCACGCAGGAAGGCGAGGGCGGCATCGCGCGGCGGCGTGCGTTTTTCGCTCATGTCGGCCAGCGCCTTGTTGAGCCGGTCGATCGGCAAGTCGACCTGTTCGAACACCGTCACCAGGTCCGGGTAGCCTTCACGGAAGGCTTTGGACACACCAATCGACAACTTTGCCGGCAGCGAACGGCTGCCCTGCGGGTTGGGGTTGCTGGCATCGGTGAGGGTGGCCCAGGCCTGGGCATCGAACGGTGGTTCTTCAAGCCGTATGAGCTTGTAGCGCCCCATCAATGGGGTCGGGTTCCAGTAGTAGAACAACACCGGCTGGCCACGGCGGAAGGCTGAGCCGATTTCGGCATCCATCGCAGCACCGGAGCCACTGCGGAAGTTGGTGTACAGGTTGTCCAGGCCGTATGCCTTGAGCTTCTGGCTGTTGACCGTTTCCGATGTCCAGCCAGTGGGGCTGTTCAGGAAGCGACCTTTGTCGGGCGACTCGGGGTCACGAAATACCTGCGGGTAACGCTTGAGGTCGTCGACATGGCGCAATTCGGGCGCCATGGGCTTCAGTTTGCGAGCGGCGTCGCCCTCGATCACATACGCAGGCACCCACCAGCCTTCTTCGGCGTTCTTCACCGTATCACCCAGTGCGAATACCTGGCCTGCCTGCTCGGCTTTGACCCAGGCCGGGCTGCGTCCGGCCCACTCTTCGGCGATCACTTGCAGGTCGTTGCGGGCCAGGGCCACCTCCATGCTGACCGTGCTGCCGGGCAGGGTGTCTGTAGGGTAGCCATAACCGCGCTCCACGATCAGCCGCAGGATTTCGGTAGTGAGGGCGCCGCTTTCCCAGCCGATGGCACCAAAATGGATGGGTGGGCGTTGTTCTGCCGAAGCGGCACTGTCAGTGCTTGCCAGGCCTACGGCCAGCAGCAGGCCCGCCAGCAGTGTTGAAAGCTTCTTCATCCAGACCTCGTCGTTTGCCGCGCCTTGGGTGCAGGCAAGTGTAGACGACGAGGTTTGAGCGGTATTCAGGGCCGCACGAGGCGGCCCAGCCTGCCTCAGACGCGGAACTGGTCCATCAGCGCCTGCTGCTGGTTGGCCAGGCTGTTCAGCGACTGGCTGACCCGCGCCGACTCGTTGGCCTGGCCCGACAGCGACTCCGTGACGTCGCGGATCGTCGCCACGTTGCTGTTGATTTCTTCAGCCACCGCGCTTTGCTCTTCGGCGGCGGAGGCGATCTGCAGGTTCATGTCGGTAATCACGGTCACCGCCTGGCCGATACGCTGCAACGCCGTCACGGCCTGGCCAACCTGCTCGACGCCGCCCTGGGCCTGGCGATGGCTGTTGTCCATGGCGTCGACCACCTCGCGGGTGCCTGCCTGCAAGGCTTCTATCACCTGGCGGGTTTCTTCCACCGACTCCTGGGTACGCCGGGCCAGGTTGCGCACTTCATCGGCCACCACGGCAAAGCCACGGCCGGCTTCACCGGCGCGGGCAGCCTCGATGGCCGCGTTGAGGGCCAGCAGGTTGGTCTGCTCGGCAATCGAGCGGATCACCTCCAGCACCGAGCCGATCTTCTCGCTGTTTTGCGCCAGGCCCTGGACCTCGGCCATGGCGTCGCTCATGTTGGCGGCCAGGGCATCGATGCTGGTGGTGGTGTGGTCGATCACCGCCAGGCCTTCACGGGTGGCCTGATCGGCATCACGGGCAGCCTGCGCGGCCTGGGCCGCGCTGCGGGCCACGTCCTGGGCGGTGGCGCTCATTTCGTGCGAGGCGGTGACCACCTGGTCGACCTGGCGGTACTGCTGTTCCATGCCGGCGCTGGTTTCACTGGCAATGGCCGAGGACTGGTCGGCGGTACCTCGGGCGGCCTGCACCGAGCGTTTGACCTCGGCGATGGTCGGCTGCAGCTTGTCGAGGAAGCGGTTGAACCAGCCGGCCAGTTCGCCCAGTTCGTCCTGTTTCTGGTAGGCCAGGCGGCGGGTCAGGTCGCCCTCACCACTGGCAATGTCCTTGAGCATGGCGGCCACGCCAAGGATGGGCCGGGTAACGCCACGGGCCATCAGCCACACCATCAGCAGGCCGGCAATGGCTGCAGCCAGGCCCAGGCCCAGTTCAAGCAGGGTGCCGCTGGTGTTCAGCGTGTCCAGTTCCTGCTTCAGCTTTTCGGCAGGCCCTGTCAGAGCGTTTTCCGGCACATCCAGCAGCACGCCCCAAGGTTGGGCGTCGGGGATCGGCCGGAACGCGGCCAGCACTTTCAGGCGCTGTTGGTCGTGCAGGATGGTCATCTTGCCATCGGCCAGCTTGCGCACCAGTTCGGCGCCGTTGGTAGGGTCCACCTGATCGAAGCGCTGGGCCAGCTTGCTGGCATCGGCGCTGTAGCCGGCCAGCAGGCCGACCGGGCTGAGGATGCCGACCGTGGTGCGGCCTTCGTACAGGCTGCGGCTGGCGTCCTGGCTCAGGGCCTGCAGGCTGTTGAGGTTGATGTCGATGGACAGGGTGGCAATGATCTTGCCGTTGACCGCCAGCGGGAAGACGATGCTGGTCATCAGCACCTGCTGGCCATCGATGTCGTAAAAGTACGGCTCCACCACGCACACCTTGCCGGTGGTGCGCGGGCACACCCACCAGGTGTTGGCCGGCTGGCCGCTGGGGCCGATCTCGGTGTTGGCCATGTCATGCTCGGGCAGCGCCATGGCGGTCAGCTGGCCGGCGCGCGGTTGCGACCAGTACAGGGCAAAACGCCCGGTTTCGTTGCTGCCCAGCTCCGCCTTGCCGGCAAACAGGCTGTCCTTGTTGTCCAGTGCGTTGGGTTCGAACACCAGCGAGAGGCCAAGCAGGTCGGGGTTGGCCTGCAGTGCGGCGCGCACTTGGCGGGTCATGTCCTCGCGCAGGTCGAAGGCATCTAGATAGCGTTTTTCCGCCTGCTCACGCAGGAACAGCACCTGGCGGGCGAAGCCTGCACCGTACTGATAGGCGTCCATGAACTGGCGGCGGATATTCAGGGCTTGCACCTCACCCTGCGACTCGATGCGCGATTGCGCCGCCTCGGTCAGCATCTGCATGCTGCTGGCTTTGACCAGGTCCGAGCTGTGGTCCATGCGGTACAGCGACAGGCCAACGAGCAAGGTGACGATGCCGGCCAGGCAGAGACCGGCGAGCAGGGTGATTTTCCACTGGATGGAAAGTTGTCGCAAAGGCATGGGGTCGAATCCCTTGTAATAAGAGTGTGGCTAGCGACTGTGTCGGCGGGCGCCGTTTTTTCTTTATTCAAACGTTCAATTTAATTGTTGAGGTCGCTTGCGACCCCCTGTGGGAGCGTGATCCTTTAGGAGTTGCTAATGCGCCGCAACATGGCGCTTTTGACATCTGCCGCCCACTGCTTCAGAGTTCGCGCTTTTTTCTGTCGTAATGAGGTAAGCCAACCATGAATGCAGTGATCGCCGCGGTCGGCATCATGCTGATACTCAGCCTGTCCCGCGTGCACGTGGTCATCGCCCTGATCATTGGCGCCCTGGTCGGTGGGCTGGTGGGCGGCCTGGGCGTCGAAGGCACGCTCAAGGCCTTCAACGGCGGCCTGGGCGGGGGGGCCACGGTGGCCTTGTCCTATGCACTGTTGGGCGCTTTTGCCGTGGCCATCGCCAAGTCCGGCCTGGCCCATGCCTTGGCTGACCGTGCACTGGCCATGATCGATCGCCAGGGCCACGCCAATGGCGGCAAGGTCAAATGGCTGATGATTGGCCTGATGCTGGTGGTGGCGGTGTCGTCGCAGAATATCCTGCCCATCCACATTGCCTTCATCCCGCTGCTGGTGCCGCCGCTTTTGTATGTGCTGACCCGTTTGCGCATCGACCGTCGGCTGATCGCCTGCGTCATCACCTTCGGTCTGATTACCCCGTACATGTTCCTGCCGGTGGGGTTTGGCAACATCTTCCTCAACGAAATCCTGCTGGCCAACGTTGCCCGTGCTGGTGTCGATGTGAGTGGCGTCAATGTGACCCAGGCCATGGCCATCCCGGCGGCAGGCATGCTCGCAGGCCTGTTGCTGGCGGTCTTCATCAGCTACCGAAAGAAGCGTGACTACGACCTGGCCCGCATCGAGCAGGTGGAACAGGTGAGCGTGCAGTACAACCCGCTGACACTGCTGGTGGCCGGGCTGGCAATTGCCGCCGCGTTCATCGTCCAGTTGTTGCTGGATTCGATGATCATCGGGGCCATGGTCGGCTTCCTGATTTTCTCGCTGTCGGGCATCGTCAAATGGAAGGACACCGATGACCTGTTCACCGAGGGCATGAAGATGATGGCCATGATCGGCTTCATCATGATTGCCGCTTCGGGGTTTGCCGATGTGATGAAGGCTACCGGTGAGGTTAAAAGCCTGGTGGAAACCTCGGCCCAGTGGATCGACCACAGCAAGGGCATCGGCGCCTTGCTGATGCTGCTGGTGGGCCTGCTGGTGACCATGGGTATCGGCTCGTCGTTCTCCACTGTGCCGATCCTGGCCGCGATCTTCGTGCCGCTGTGCGTGCAACTGGGCTTCGACCCGGTAGCCACGGTGTGCATCGTTGGTACTGCCGGTGCCTTGGGAGATGCGGGCTCGCCGGCTTCGGACTCGACCCTGGGCCCAACCTCGGGCCTGAACGTCGACGGCCAGCATCACCATATCTGGGACACCGTGGTGCCGACCTTCATCCACTACAACCTGCCGCTGCTGGCGTTCGGCTGGTTGGCTGCGATGACCTTGTAAGGCGGGGAGGGCGTCAGCCCTTGTCGGGCGGCGGCGAGATGCGGTTGAGCACGGTGCTGCCGTCCTTGCTGCGGGTCAGGTAGACCGGCAGCACCTTGGGCAGGTTGTTGACCAGGCGGCCCACTTCACGGGTGTTGTAAATGCCGCTGATGCGGATGCGACCGGTGCTGGCATCGGCCAGCAGCAGCGGCGCGTCGAGGTAGCGGTTGATCACCGGCAGCGCCTGTTCCAGGCTCAGGTTGTCGAGCACCAGCTTGCCGCTGCGCCAGGCCAGGCTGTTGCCGTAGTCGTCGCTCTGCTCCAGTTGGGGCTCGAAATCGCCCTGGTGGTAGCTGGCCTGCATGCCTGGCCCAAGGCGATAACCGCCGGTGCTGCCATCGCTGGACACCAGTACCGAGCCTTCCACCAGGGTGACCTTGACCTGGTCCTGGTACTTCCACACGTTGAACTGGGTGCCGGTGACCCGTGTCTGGCCGCGACCGGCGCGCACGATGAACGGGTGGTTGCTGTCGTGCTGAACCTTGAAGAACGCCTCGCCGCGCTTGAGCATGACCTGGCGCTGGTCCTTGTAGTTGAGGTAGGTGAGCTCGGTATTGAGGTTGAGCTGCACCGTGCTGCCGTCGCTCAGCTCCACGGTCTGCATGCGGTCACTGGCTTCGAAGTGCTGGTAGTGGTTGGGCAGCCAACCTTGTTCCCAGCCCACCCAACCGGCCAGCGGCAGTACCGCCAGGGCGATGGCTGCGGCAGACGCCAGCGGGCGCCAGCTGCGTGGACGCGCAGGGTGTCGGGCAGGCGGGTTGAACTCGACGACAGTGGCGGTGCGTGGCAACAGGTCGGCGGTTTGCCAGATTTCCAGCATTGCCTCGTATTCCTCGGCATGCCGCGGATCTGCCGCAAGCCAGCGGGCGAAAGCCTCGCGCTCGCCAGCCGTGCAGTCTTCGGCGTGCAGGCGCATGCACCAATGCGCGGCGGCGTCGGTCATGGCATCGTCTGGGCTGGGATTGAGGCGGTCGTGGTTCATTGCGGCTCCGGGTTTTGCGCATTCTACCCTTGCTAGAGGGCTCCCGAGAACCGATGTAATGGCGAATGACTATCAGTTGTGCCGTTTTTTCGTCGGATTTGCAACGGTTTTTCAGCGTTTGAGAACCCTTCGCGCAAGTAAATGCAGGCTGAGATCCTTGGGGCTGCTGCGCAGCCCATCGCGACACAAGGGGCGCAAAGCGCCCCCAACGTCCTATCAGAATTGCGCCGCCTCCAGCCCATAAAGGCTGTCACTACCGGCCCGAATACTGGCCTCAAGCCCCAACCCACGCGGCAAAATACGTTGGAAGAAGAACGCCGCACACGCCAGCTTGGCACCGTAAAAGTCAGCGTCCTCGTCCTGCTTGGCCACCGCCGCCGCGGCCATCCGCGCCCACATGTAGGCATATGCCGTCAGCCCGAACAGCTGCAGGTACTCTACCGCCACCGAGCTGACCAGATTGGCATCCTCGCCGACACGTGCCCGCAGCCACGCACTGGTCGCCTCCAACCGCGCCAGGCTTGCCTGCAGGGCTTCGCGGTGCAACGGGGCATCCACGCTGAAACTCCGCACTTCGGCGGCAAAGCTGGCCAGCGCGTGGCCGCCGTCGGCCAGTACCTTGCGGCCGAGCAGGTCCAGAGCCTGAATACCGTTGGTACCTTCATAAATCTGCGCAATGCGCACGTCACGCACCCGCTGCTCTTGCCCCCACTCGCGGATATACCCATGGCCGCCATACACCTGCTGGCCAAGCACGCAGCTTTCCAGGCCGTTGTCGGTGAAGAACGCCTTGGCCACTGGCGTCAACAGTGCCACCAGGCGCTGGGCATGTTCGCGTTCGCCGGTGTCTTCAGCGTAACGGGCCAGGTCCAGCTGCTGGCCAACGTAGGCGGCAAACGCCCGGCCACCTTCGGTGAGGGTGCGCATGGTCAGCAGCATGCGCCGAACATCGCCGTGGTGGATGATGGGGTCGGCCGCCTTGTCCTGCGCCTGCGGGCCGCTGGCGGCGCGGCTTTGCAGGCGCTCGTTGGCGTAACGGGCGGCGCTTTGATAAGAGGCTTCGGCGCAGCCGATGCCCTGGATACCGATGGACAGGCGCTCGTAGTTCATCATGGTGAACATGGCTGCCAGGCCCTTGTTCGGCTCGCCCACCAGGTAACCGATGGCGCCATCGAAGTTCATCACACAGGTGGCCGATGCCTTGATGCCCATCTTGTGCTCGATCGAGCCGCAATGGGCGGCGTTGCGTGCGCCCAGGCTGCCGTCGGCCTCGACCAGGTACTTGGGCACCAGAAACAGCGAGATGCCTTTGGCGCCAGCAGGTGCATCCGGCAGCTTGGCCAGGACCAGGTGGACGATGTTCTCGGTCAGGTCCTGCTCGCCACCGGTAATGAAAATCTTGCTGCCACTGATGTGATAGCTGCCATCGGCCTGGGGTTCGGCACGCGTGCGGATCAGCCCCAGATCGGTGCCGGCATGGGGTTCGGTGAGGCACATGGTGCCCGCCCAGCGGCCTTCGTACAGGGGCGGCAAGTAAGTGGCCTTGAGCGTTTCGCTGGCGTGGGCATCGATGGCCAGGCAGCTGCCAGCACTCAAGGCCGAATACAGGCTGAAGCTGCAATCGGCGGCGTAGAGCATTTCTTCGAACAGCACGCCCAGCATTTTCGGCATGCCCATGCCGCCATACGCCGGGTTGCCGCCCAAGCCGACCCAGCCGCCTTCGCGGTAGGTGTGCCAGGCTTCGCGGAAACCGTCTGGTGTGGTGACCTGGCCTGCTTCGAAGTGCACGCCTTGTTCGTCGCCGTTGCGGCTGAGCGGAGCGATCAGCTGGCCGGTGACTTTGGCGGCTTCTTCGAGGATGGCGTCGGCGGTGTCGGCGTCGATGCGCTCGGCCAGGGCGGGCAGGCGGGCCCACAGGGCCGGGGCGTTGAATACGTCATGCAGGACGAAGCGCATGTCGCGCAGTGGGGCTGAATAGGTAGTCATCGTTGGCTCTTGAAGGGGAGAAATCAGGTGCGGCCTCTTCGCGGGCATGCCCGCGAAGAGGCCGCTACGGGATCAGAGGGCTTTGGCCCGGTCGCGCAGCACGTACTTCTGGATCTTGCCGGTGGAGGTTTTGGGCAGCTCGCCAAACACCACGGTCTTGGGCACCTTGAACCCGGCCAGGTGCTCGCGGCACCAGCTGGTGATGTCGGCTTCGCGGGTGTCTTCCCTGCCAGGCTTCAGGGCTACGAAGGCGCATGGGGTTTCTCCCCATTTTTCATCCGGGCGCGCCACCACGGCGGCCTCGAGCACCGCCGGGTGTTTGTACAGGGCGTCCTCGACCTCGATGGTGGAAATGTTCTCGCCACCGGAAATGATGATGTCCTTGAGCCGGTCCTTGATCTCCACATAACCGTCCGCATGCCACACGGCCAGGTCGCCGGTGTGGAACCAGCCGCCACGGAAGGCTTCGGCGGTGGCCTCGGGGTTTTTCAGGTAGCCCTTCATCACCGTGTTGCCGCGCATGAAAATCTCGCCCAGCGTGTTGCCATCGCGCGGCACCGGCTCGAGGGTTTGCGGGTCGGCGACCATCAGGCCGTCGAGGGTCGGGTAACGCACACCTTGGCGTGACTTGATGCGCGCGCGTTCTTCCAGCGTCAGTTCGTCCCACGCGTCATGCCAGGCACACACGGTCACCGGGCCGTAGACTTCGGTCAGGCCGTAGGTGTGGGTGACCTGGATACCCATTTCTTCCACGGCACCGATCACCTTGGCCGGTGGTGCGGCGCCGGCCACCATGGCCTGTACCGGGTGCTCGATGGCGGCCTTGGCGGCTTCCGGCATGTTGACCAAGGCGTTGAGCACGATCGGTGCGCCGCACAGGTGGCTGACCCGGTGTTCGCGGATAAGGTTAAGGATCTTCTGCGGGTCGACCCGGCGCAGGAAAACATGCGTACCGGCCAGGGCGGTGATGGTCCAGGGGTAGCACCAGCCGTTGCAGTGGAACATCGGCAAGGTCCACAGGTACACCGGGCGATGCCCCATGGCCCAGGTCATCTGGTTACCCAAGGCGTTCAGGTAGGCGCCGCGGTGGTGGTAGACCACACCTTTTGGGTTGCCGGTGGTGCCGGAGGTGTAGTTGAGCGAAATGGCCTGCCACTCGTCATCCGGCCACTCCCAGGCATATTCTGGGTCGCCCTCGGCGAGCAGGGCCTCGTAGTCCAGCTCGCTGACCGCACGGCCTTCGCCGTACTCGGGGTCATCCACGTCCACTACCAATGGCGGATGTTCGAGCAGCGCCAGGGCGGCTTCAATCACCGCATGGAACTCGCGGTCGGTAATCAGCACCTTGGCTTCGCCGTGCTGCAGCATGAAGGCGATGGCCTCGGCGTCCAGGCGTACGTTCAGGGTATTGAGCACGGCACCGGTCATGGGCACGCCAAAGTGGGCTTCGAGCATGGCGGGGGTGTTGGGCAGCATCACTGCCACGGTGTCGCCACGGCCGATGCCGCGGCCCGCCAGGGCACTGGCCAGGCGGCGGCAGCGTTGGTAGGTGTCTTGCCAGTTACGGCGGATGGCGCCGTGAATCACGGCTGGATACTGGCCGTACACGGCAGCGGTGCGTTCGATGAAACTCAGCGGGGTGAGGGCGACATGGTTGACGGCAGCGGGCATCAGGCCCTGGGCATAGATCGACATGCGGTAATCCTGTAAGGGAGGCAGGCGCAGCCTGTGCGCTTGGCCCCCGGTGGCTGATTGTTAGCTCTGTTCAGGGTGCGGGGAGGCGTACGGTAGGTCGCCTTCCTCTGTCGCAGTTTTACGCGAACCGATATGGTAGTAGGAATATCGACTATAGCAATATAGTAAAACTACTATAACAACGAGCCGCCTACCGTGGACAAGACCGCTTATCCCTTGCTCGACAAGGACCCTCAACCCAGCCTGCTGCTGGCCGATGACGCCAGGCCGCTGGCGCTCAACCCCGCGCTGCAAGCCTGGGTAGATGAAGGCCCGGGGTTGGCCAGCTGGCTGCCGGCCAACTGCGCCGCGCTGGTACGTGCCTGCCTGCGCCAGCATCGGGCGATTGCCGATGTCGAGGTGCAGGTGGGTGAGCGCATCGTGCTGTGGACGTTCATTCCTGATGACCAGGGGCAGCAGGTGCTAGGGCGCTGCCGTGACGCCAGCGAAGAGCGCCAGGGGGCGCGAGAGGCCAGCCGCGCACGGCGCTTGTATCGGCTGATCATCGAGAACACCACCGACCTGATCTCCCGGCACAGCCCCGATGGCCGCTTTCTCGATGCTTCTCCGGCCGCATTCCGCCTGCTCGGGTTGTGGCCCGAGCAACTGCGCGGCATGCCCGTGCACAGCTTGCTGCACCCGCGCGAGCGGCGCCAGGTGCTGCGCCAGGCGGCAGCGGCGCTGGACCAGGATGGCTACCACACCATGACCTGCCGGGTACGCCAGGCTGCGGGCGGTTACCGTTGGTTCGAAATCGCCAGCCGGGCCATCCGCGAAACCTACACCGGCACGGTGGTGGAGGTGGTCAGCGTGTCCCGCGACATCACCTTGCGCATCGAAGCCCAGGAAAGCCTGGCGCACAGTGCCCGGCTGGCCACCCTCGGCGAACTGGCCTCGGGCATTGCCCACGAGATCAACCAGCCGTTGGCTGCGGTGGTCAATTACGCCAACGCCAGCTTGCGCTACCTGTCGAGCATCGAGCGCGACCCGCAGGCCCGTGAGCGTGTAGGGCAGGGGTTGCAACGCATCAGCGAACAGGCCACCCACGCCGCTGAAGTGATCCGCCGCTTGCGCGCTTTCCTGCGCAAGGGGCCACGAAACCTGCAGGCGCTGGACGTGACCGAGGTCGCCGAGGAGGCCATGCGCTTGTGCGCTTGGGAGGCCGCGCGCGACCACGTGACGGTGGAGCTGCGCATGAGTACGCAACTGCCCTTGGTGTACGCCGACCGGGTGTTGCTGGAACAGGTCCTGCTCAACCTGTTGCGCAATGCCATCGATGCCAACCGCGAGCAGCAGGGCGAGCGGCCGTCACGTATCCTGCTCGGCGCTGTGCGTGATGGCGACGGCGTGCTGGTGGAGGTGGCTGACCAGGGCCCGGGTGTGGACCCCGAGCGCCTGGACGAAATCTTCACGCCGTTCACCACCAGCAAGGCCGACGGCCTGGGCCTGGGTTTGAGCATGAGCCGCAGCCTGATCGAAGGCTTTGGCGGCAGCCTGTGGGCGCGGGCGGGTGACAACGGCGGTCTGGTATTGTGCTGCCGCCTGGCGGTCAGCAGGGGATAAGGGGGAGTTGAGGGTGCAAGCGAAGGTGTATGTGGTCGATGACGACCAAGGGATGCGCGACTCGACGGTGTGGCTGCTGGAGTCGGTGGGTTTGCAGGCGTTGCCGTTTGCCAGTGGGCAGGCATTTCTCGATGCCTGCGTCGACGATAGGCCTGCCTGTGTGCTGCTGGATGTGCGCATGCCGGGGCTGGGCGGGCTTGCGGTACAGCAGGCGATGCGCGAGCGCGGCCTGGCGCTGCCGGTGATCTTCGTCAGTGGCCATGCCGATGTACCGATCGTGGTGCGCGCGTTCAAGGCTGGCGCCTGCGACTTCATCGAAAAGCCTTACAACGACCAGTTGCTGCTCGACAGCGTGCAGGCCGCGCTGGAGCATGCCACGCGTGCGCGGCAGGGCGATCAGGCATTGGCCCAGGTGCAGGCGCGTATCGACGGCCTGACGCCGCGTGAGCGTGATGTGTTCGTGCCGCTGGCCCAGGGGTTGAACAACCGAGAGATTGCCGAGCAACTGGGCATCAGCGTAAAGACCGTGGACCTGTACCGGGGGCGGGTGATGAAGCGTTTGCAGGCGGGCAGCCTGGCAGAACTGGTGGGCATGGCGATTGCCTGTGGGGCTGTGGAGGCATTGGGCTTGCGAGCGCGCTAGCCGCCTTGGCGCCCCACCCCTAACAGAAGCGGCATTTCAGCCAGAAATATGAAATTTTGCATAGCTACCTAATCAAGGCTTTGACATTCACTGCCTAGGCAGTAATATTTTCACACAATTACCCGAGCAATCCCCGATGGCCCATTTTTCCCCCGAAAACTTCCAGACCTGCGCCATCGGCATGTTGCTCGGCCGCGCAGCGATCCTGAAGGACCGCATTCTCGACTGGCACCTTGAATCAGAGGGCGTCACCGCCGCGCAGTTCAAGGTGCTGATCATCGTCACTCAGTACCAGGTAGACACCCCGGCCGAGCTGTGCCGCTACCTGGGCCTGGACAGCGGTTCGATGACCCGCATGCTCGACCGCCTCGAACAGAAGGACCTGATCGTGCGCAACCGCTGCGCCGACGACCGCCGCCAGGTGCGCCTGGCGCTCACCGCCGACGGCCAGCGCCTGGCCGACCGCCTGCCGGAAATTGGCGCCGCCGCCATGAACGAGTTGTGCGGCGTGCTGGCACCTGACGAGCTCAAGGCCCTGGAAGGCCTGCTGGCCAAGGTGCTGCTCAGTGCTGGCGACCCGTTGACGATCCGCCGTTTTGGCGACCGTTGAACCCTGTCACGAATTATCCAAGGTATTGTCATGGCCACTCCCGCAGACACCCCGACTCCCTCCGCCGCGCCCGAGCCGTCGCGCAAGCGCAAGGCCTGGCTGCTTGGCCTGGTGTTGTTGCTGATCCTTGCCGGTATCGGCACCTGGGCCTGGTACAGCCTGGTCGGGCGCTGGCACGAAAGCACCGACGATGCCTACGTCAACGGCAACGTGGTGGAGATCACCCCGCTGGTCACCGGCACCGTCACCAGCATTGGTGCCGATGACGGCGACCTGGTCCACGCCGGCCAGGTGTTGCTGCAATTCGACCCGGCCGACAGCGAGGTGGCCTTGCAGTCCGCCGAGGCCAAGCTGGCGCGCAGTGTGCGGCAGGTACGCGGGCTGTACAGCAACGTCGACTCGCTCAAGGCTCAGCTGGAAACCCGCCAGGCCGAATTGCGCAAGGCACAGCAGGACTTCAACCGGCGCAAGGTGCTCGCCGACAGCGGTGCCATTGCCGCAGAAGAGCTGTCTCATGCCCGCGACGACCTGAGTGTGGCCCAGGCTGCTGTCAACAGTGCCCGCCAGCAACTCAGCACCAGCAGCGCGCTGGTCGATGACACCGTGGTGTCTTCGCATCCCGAGGTGATGGCTGCTGCTGCCGACCTGCGTCAGGCCTACCTCGATCATGCCCGTACCACCTTGGTGGCACCGGTAACCGGCTACGTTGCCAAGCGCACCGTGCAATTGGGCCAGCGCCTGCAACCGGGCACTGCGACCATGGCGGTGATCCCGCTGGACCAGGTGTGGATCGATGCCAACTTCAAGGAAACCCAGCTGCGTGACATGCGCATCGGCCAGCCGGTGCAGATCAGCGCCGACCTGTACGGCAGCGAGGTCAAGTACAGCGGCACGGTGGACAGCCTGGGGGCCGGTACCGGTAGCGCATTCGCGTTGTTGCCTGCACAAAACGCCACTGGCAACTGGATCAAGATCGTGCAGCGGGTGCCGGTGCGTATTCACCTCAGCCCTGACCAGCTCAAGGACCACCCGTTGCGCATCGGCCTTTCCACGGTGGTGGAAGTCGACCTGCACGACCAGAGTGGCCCGGCCCTGGCCCAGCAGCCGCCGCAGCAGGCCAGCTACACCACCCAGGTGTACGACCGCCAACTGGTCGAGGCAGACGACCTGATTGCCCGGCTGATTCACGAAAACAGCGCAACCGGCAAGACGGCCCAGCGATGAGCAACAACGCCGCTGCCCAGTTCACGCCGCCGAGCCTGCTGCTGACCACCATCGGCCTGTCGCTGGCGACGTTCATGCAGGTGCTCGACACCACCATCGCCAACGTGGCGTTGCCGACCATTTCCGGCAACCTGGGGGTGAGTTACGAGCAGGGCACCTGGGTCATCACGTCGTTCGCGGTGAGCAACGCCATCGCCTTGCCGCTGACCGGCTGGCTGAGCCGGCGGTTTGGTGAAGTGAAACTGTTCATCTGGGCCACGCTGCTGTTCGTGCTGGCCTCGTTCCTGTGCGGTATCGCCCAGTCGATGCCGGAGCTGGTCGGCTTTCGCGTGTTGCAAGGGGTGGTTGCCGGGCCGTTGTACCCGATGACCCAGACCTTGCTGATTGCCGTGTACCCCCCGGCCAAGCGGGGGATGGCGTTGGCGCTGCTGGCGATGGTCACGGTGGTGGCGCCGATTGCCGGGCCGATTCTGGGGGGCTGGATTACCGACAGCTACAGTTGGCCATGGATCTTCTTCATCAACGTGCCCATCGGCCTGTTCGCCGCCGCCGTCGTGCGTCAGCAGATGCGTTCGCGGCCTGTGGTCACCAGCCGCCAGCCGATGGATTACATCGGTTTGCTCACGTTGATCATCGGTGTCGGCGCGTTGCAGGTGGTGCTGGACAAAGGCAATGACCTGGATTGGTTCGAGTCTTCGTTCATCATCGTCGGTAGCCTGATTTCGGTGGTGTTTCTGGCCGTGTTCGTGATCTGGGAACTGACCGACCGCCACCCTGTGGTGAACTTGCGCCTGTTCGTGCACCGCAACTTCCGGGTTGGCACCCTTGTGCTGGTCGGGGGGTATGCGGGGTTCTTCGGCATCAACCTGATCCTGCCGCAATGGTTGCAGACGCAGATGGGCTACACCGCGACCTGGGCGGGCCTGGCGGTGGCGCCAATCGGCTTGCTGCCGGTGATCATGTCGCCGTTCGTGGGCAAGTATGCGCACCGGTTCGACCTGCGGGTGCTGGCGGGGCTGGCGTTCCTGGCGATCGGTACCAGCTGCTATATGCGTGCGGGCTTCACCAGTGAGGTGGACTTCCAGCATGTGGCCCTGGTGCAGTTGTTCATGGGTATTGGTGTGGCGCTGTTCTTCATGCCGACCTTGAGCATCCTGCTGTCTGACCTGCCGCCGCACCAGATCGCCGACGGGTCGGGGCTGGCGACCTTCCTGCGTACGCTGGGGGGGAGTTTTGCCGCGTCGTTGACGACCTGGATCTGGATTCGTCGGGCGGATCAGCACCATGCTTACCTGAGCGAGAATATCAGCCAGTTCGACCCGGCTACGCGGCATACGCTTGAGCAACTGGGTGGGGCTAACCCGCAGAGCTATGCGCAACTTGAGCAGATACTCAATGGGCAGGCGTACATGATGTCGACGGTGGATTACTTCACCTTGATGACCTGGGTGTTTGCCGGGTTGATCTTGCTGGTGTGGTTTGCCAAGCCACCGTTCATCGCCAAGGCGGGACCGGCTTCGGCAGGGCATTGAAGCCGCAGTATCACGGCCACAACCCTGGGTTACCCCCAGTGCTGTGGCCGTGTCAGGCCTACTTTTAAAGCCAAGCCTTGATTTGAGCGCTGACTGCTTGCGTTGAGATGCCATAGCGGTCGTGCAAAGTCGGCAAAGCGCCGGCATCCAGGAAGGCATCTGGCAGCGCGATCTGGCGGAATGTCGGCGTTACGCTATTGCGCATCAACAACCCGGCCACAGCTTCACCCAAGCCGCCAATGATCGAAGCGTTTTCTGCCGTGACCACCAGGCGTCCGGGTTTGCGCGCTTCAGCCAGAATCGTTTGCTCGTCCAGCGGCTTGACGGTCGGTACGTGCAGCACCGCAACGTCGACACCATCCGCCTTCAGTTTCTCGGCAGCTTCGAGGGCGCGCATGGTCATCAGGCCTGTGGAAATGATCAGTACATCGTTGCCCGTGCGCAGGTTCTTGGCTTTGCCGATTTCAAACTTGTAGCCGTATTCGTCAAGCACTACTGGCACATTGCCCCGGAGCAGGCGCATGTACACTGGCCCTTGGTGCGCTGCAATCGCTGGAACGGCTTGTTCGATTTCCAGCGCATCGCAGGGGTCTACGATCATCAGATTTGGCATGGCGCGGAAGATCGCAAGGTCGTCCGTCGCCTGGTGGCTCGGGCCGTAGCCGGTAGTCAGCCCTGGCAGGCCGCATACGATCTTGACGTTGAGGTTTTCCTCTGCAATCGCCATGCAGATGAAGTCGTACGCGCGGCGTGAGGCGAATACCGCATAGGTGGTCGCGAACGGCGTGAAGCCTTCCCGGGCCATACCGGCAGCTGCGCTCATCAGCAACTGTTCGGCCATGCCCATCTGATAGAAACGATCCGGGTGGGCCTTGGCGAAGATGTGCAGGTCTGTGTACTTCGAGAGGTCTGCAGACAGCCCGACGATGTCCTGACGTTGCTCGGCCAGTGTCGCCAGTGCATGCCCAAACGGCGCAGGGCGTGTCGTCTGACCTTCAGAAGCGATCGAGGCAATCATCGCCGAAGTGGTCAAACGTTTTTTGCCCGTTGCCGGGTTATTTACACTACTCATTTGCTGCTCCCGAGCTGAAGGTTTTCAAGCGCCAGATCCCATTCGTGTTCATCAACGCGGATGAAGTGAGTTTTCTCGCGACCCTCCAGGAAGTCCACGCCCTTGCCCATCTTGGTGTCGCAGATGATCACTCTTGGTTGCTCCCCTTGGTGTTGTCGGGCAGCGTCGAATGCGGTGACCAGCGCTTGCAGATCATTGCCGTCTACACGCTGCGTGAACCAGCCGAAGGCCTGCCAGCGATCCACGATGGGTTCAAAAGCCAGTACTTCGCTTGAGTGGCCGTCAGCCTGTTGGTTGTTGACGTCGATGATTGCGATCAGGTTGTCGAGCTTCCAGTGCGAGGCCGACATCGCTGCCTCCCAGGTCGAACCCTCGTTCAACTCTCCGTCGGACAACAGGTTGTAGACGAATGAATCCGACTTCTTGCGCTTGAGGCCCAGGCAAGCGCCGACCGCGATGCCCAGCCCGTGGCCCAAAGAGCCGCCGGTGATTTCCATTCCCGGTGTGTAGGCCGCCATGCCCGACATCGGCAAGCGGCTGTCGTCGGAGCCGTAGGTTTCCAGCTCTTCGAGCGGGATAACTTCGGCTTCGATCAACGCCGCGTACAAGGCTATCGCGTAGTGACCAATGGACAGATAGAAGCGATCACGCTGTTCCCATTCCGGGTTATGAGGCTGGTAGCGCAGTGCGTGAAAGTAAGACACCGCAAGCAGATCGGCCGCGCCTAGCGCCTGGCCGACATAGCCCTGGCCCTGAACCTGGCCCATGCGCAGGGCATGGTGACGAATGTTGTAGGCGCGCTCTGTCAGCGCCGCCAGTGTGGTGGGTGAGGGTTGAGCAGTCATTCGGGAAACTCCAATTAACTCAGCGATTGACCGAAGCGGCAGGGATGCGCAACACCAGGCAGGCACCTACCAGCAGTACGGCGGTGATGAGGTACATGCCGATGGCACTGGACCCGGTTGTGGTCGTAATCCAGCCGATCAGGTAAGGCGAGCAGAACCCGGCGAGGTTGGCGAAGCTGTTGATTCCGGCAATACCGGCCGCCGCCGACACGCCGCCCAGCAGCGTGGTGGGCAGCATCCAGAACAGCGAGGAAGCCGACAGCACGCCTGAAGCCGCCAGGCACAGGCTCAGTATCGAAAGCAACAGGTTGCCGCCCATCAGTGTTGCCAGCGTCAGGCCGATTGCACCGGCGATCATCGGTACGACGAGGTGCCAGCGGCGCTCGCGGTGTTTGTCGCCACTGCGGCCCATGAGCAACATGGCAGCAATTGCACAGATGTACGGCAGGCTGGTCAGAAGGCCGATGTGCAAGGGGTCGGATACGCCTGCGTTGCGCACCAGTGTCGGCAGCCAGAAGGTGATAGCGTACTGGCCCATCACGACACAGAAGTAGATGCACGCCAGCAGCCACAAGCGGCGATCCCGGATGAACTCACGAGGTGAGGCGTGGGTGACCTTGCAGCTGTTGTCTTCGGCCAACTCTTTGTTGACCAGCGCCTTTTCATCATCCGTGAGCCAGGTTGCCTGATGCACGCCGTCCTTCAGATAGGCCAGCACCAACAGGCCAACGATGACAGTCGGAATGGCTTCGAGAACGAACATCCACTGCCAGCCGGCCCAGCCATGGAAGCCTGCAAAGCTGTTCATGATCCAGCCGGAGATCGGCCCCCCAACCATGCCCGACAGGGGGATCGCCACGAACCACAGCACCGTCATTCTTGCGCGGCGGTAGGAGGGAAACCAGTAGGTCAGGTACAGCAACAGCCCTGGTGCCAAGCCCGCTTCGGCAATGCCGAGCAAAAAGCGCAACGCATAGAACTGCCAGGCCGTTTCGACGAAGGCGAACAGGGCAGAGATGATGCCCCAGGAAATCATGATACGAGCGATCCAACGCCGAGCGCCAACCCGATGCAGGATCAGGTTGCTGGGCACCTCGCAGAGAAAATAACCCAGGAAGAACATGCCCGCACCAAGGCCGTAGACGGCCTCGCTCAATGACAGGTCGTTCATCATTTGCAGCTTGGCGAAGCCAACGTTGACGCGGTCCAGATAAGCACACAGGTAGCACAGCATCAGGAACGGCATCAATCGCCAGGCAGTTTTGCGATACGCGTTGGCGCGGACGCTGACGACCGCCTCCAGAGACAGGGTTGTCATGATGGTCTGATCTCTTGTTTTTATTGACAGCTAACGGCTGTAACGTCGATTCAGAACAGCGCCAGCCGACAGGCCAGCGCAACTACATCCGGCCGGTCATCAGTGGATCAACATGCCGCCGTTCACATCCAGGGTAATGCCTGTCAGGTAGGAGGACAGGTCGCTGGCCAGAAACAGCGCAGCGTTGGCAACGTCCTGTGCTTCACCCAGGCGACCCAGCGGGATGCCATCGATGATCGCGTGGCGGCGCTCGTCCTGCATGAGGCCGCCTGTGATGTCGGTGTGGATCAGGCCGGGTGCAATCGAGTTTACCCGCACGTTGTCAGGGCCCAGCTCACGGGCCATGGCTTTACCCAGCCCCAGCACGCCGGCTTTCGCTGCGCTGTAGTGTGGGCCACCGAAGATGCCACCGCCGCGCTGCGCCGATACCGACGACATGCAAATGATGCTGCCGGATTGCTGTTGGCGCATGTGCGGGATCACTGCCTGCGACATCAGCAATGTGCCGCGCAGGCTTACGTCCAGCACTTTGTCATAGTCGCTGTGCTTGATGTCCAGAATCTTCAACGGTTGGGTGATGCCTGCGTTGTTGACCAGCACGTCGATGCGGCCGAAGTGCTCAATGATTTGCGCTACGGCATGCTGCACTTGAGCTTCGTCGGCGACGTTGGCAGCGAGCCCCAGATGCCCTTCGCCAAGCGCGGCGGCAGCGTCGCGAGCGGCGGATTCATCCAGGTCCAGGATAACCACGCGGGCACCCTGTTGTGCGAACGTGGTGGCAGTGGCTCGTCCGATACCACGTGCCGATGCTGCGCCTGTGATGATGGCGACTTTTCCTTGAAGAAGCATGAGTGAAACCTCTGATTATTTTTATGGGTTCGATTCACCTGAATCGATAGGCGCAGCTTGTTCTTCAGGTACAGGCCGAGCAATAAGGTAAAAATCACTCGTTGCTGAAGAAAATTCATGGCTCGCATTGCGCGATGGCCAATGATTGAATGCGTCTTCCAAGCAAGGTCAATATCTACAGCGGAAGCCGATGCATGAAAGTCACTGCCGATGCGATACCCGTCATTCCACCGTTGAGGGCAATTCAGTGCTTTGAACAGACTGCACGTTTCGGCAATGTAGCGCGGGCTGCCGAGACACTCGACTTGACGCCTTCAGCTGTCAGCCATCAACTCGCCAATCTAGAGGGAATGATCGGTCGCCAGTTGTTCATTCGAGAGGCTCGCGGTGTGAGGCTTACACCGGTAGGCGAGCAGTACTTGAAAGAAATTTCGGGTGTGCTCCATAGCCTGGCAATTGCCACCGAGCGTGCAGCGAGCGACGTCAGCCTTGATTGCCTGCGGCTGCACTCGTCACCCAGTTTTGGTCTTTTGTGGATCATGCCGAGGCTGGAGGCGTTTCGACTGGCGCATCCTGATATCCAGATCAACCTCTCCTGTTCGTACGAGTCCTTGCATTTCAGCCGGGACAAGATTGATGTTGATATCCGCCACGGCACACCGAACTGGCCAAGTTATGAAGTCCGCACGATACGCGATGAGACGTTCACTGTTCTGGCGTCACCGGGCCTGCTTGCCAAGCGTGCTGTCTCACATCCACGCGACCTGCTGAGCCAAGACCTTATTCTGTCTGAGGCCACCCTGCTCAAATGGCCGCAATGGTTCGCTCAACATGGGTTGGAGCGCCCTGAGAAACCTTATGCATTGAGTTTTGACCGCTCTTACATGACCTTGGAGGCCGCGAGCCACGGCCTTGGTTTCGCGCTCGAAAGTTCAATTCTCGCTCACAAGTATCTTCTCTCTGGCGCGCTGGTCGAAGTCGCACCCGATGCGTTGCGAGTCCCTGTGGCAGCGCACCATCTCGTTTTCCCAAGGGCTCATTCCAGCTTCCCGCGAGTGCGGCGGTTTCTGGAGTGGATGGAGAGCGAGTTGGGGCAGGGCTTCGCTTTCTAGTGCTTGGTGCCGAAGACGGCTGCGAACATAGGAGTGGGTTGACCTGACCTTGGTCATTCCCACGCACAGCTATTTCGCCTATTGTCGGCTCTCCCTCCCCGGAACGAATGGCAGATCCATGGAAAAAGTCATCGTCATCACCGGCGGCAGCCGTGGCATCGGCGCCGCCACGGCGTTGCTGGCCGCCCGTCAGGGCTACCGCATCTGCATCAACTACCACACCGACGAGCAGGCCGCCGAAGGTATCCTGGGCCAGGTCCGCGCCTTGGGCGCCGAGGCCATTGCCGTGCGCGCCGACGTCAGCGTCGAGGATGAAATCATCCAGCTGTTCCAGCGCGTTGATGATGAACTTGGCCCGGTCACCGCATTGGTCAACAACGCCGGCACCATCGGCCAGCAAAGCCGGGTGGAGGATATGTCCGAGTTTCGCCTGCTCAAGGTTATGAAAACCAATGTCGTCGGCCCCATGCTCTGCGCCAAGCACGCCCTGCTGCGCATGGCACGTCGGCATGGCGGGCAGGGCGGGGCCATCGTCAACGTGTCATCGGTGGCTGCACGCCTGGGTTCGCCCAACGAATATGTCGACTATGCCGCCTCCAAGGGCGCACTCGATACCTTCACCATTGGTCTGTCCAAAGAGGTGGCTGGCGAGGGGGTGCGGGTCAATGGCGTACGCCCGGGCTACATTCACACTGGCTTCCATGCGCTGTCCGGTGATCCGGACCGCGTCAGCAAGCTGGAACCCGGCTTGCCCATGGGCCGGGGCGGGCGCCCTGAAGAAGTGGCCGAGGCCATTCTCTGGTTGCTGTCTGACAAGGCATCCTACTCCACGGGCAGCTTCATCGACCTGGGCGGCGGGCGCTGAGCGCGCCCCTCAATCCTCAAGCAGGGTACTGACCCGCTCGGCCAGCGCCTCCAGTTCAAACGGCTTGGTCAGCACCAGCGTGCCTTGTAGCAACTGGCCGTCACTGAGCGCCGCGCTTTCATCGTAGCCGGTGATGAACAGCACTTTGAGGTCCGGGTAGCGCTCGCGGCAGCGCTCAGCCACCTGGCGGCCATTCAGGCCGCCGGGCAAGCCGATATCGCTCAGTAACAGGTCTGGCCGTTCGCCGTTTTGCAGGTAGGCCAAGGCAGTTGGGCCGTCCTCGAATGCATCAACCCGGTAACCCAGCTCTTCCAGCACTTCGCAAACCACCAGGCGCAAGGCCGTCTGGTCTTCGATCAACAGGATACGCCGCGCCACTGCACTGTCTTTTTCCAGTACCTTGCGCTGCGGTTTGGGGGCAGGCGGCTTGGGTTGCTCATAGTGGCGGGGCAAAAGCAGCTCGAGGCGCGTGCCTTCACCCAGCGTCGAAAGTACGCGCAGTTGCCCACCCGATTGGCGCACGAACCCGTAAGTCATCGACAAACCCAGGCCAGTGCCCTGGCCCATGGGCTTGGTGGTGAAGAAGGGGTCTACGGCACGCTTGGCCACCTCCGCCGACATGCCCTTGCCGTTGTCGATGATGCTCAGCCGCACGTATTCGCCGGCGGGCAGTTCCAGCGCCTGGGCCTGTACCGCGTCAAGCAGCAGGTTGTCGCCGACGATATCGATAACGCCGCCCCCTGGCATGGCGTCGCGCGCGTTGATGCACACGTTGAGCAGGGCGCTTTCCAGTTGGGGTGGGTCGATGAACGTTGGCCATAGCTCGCAGGCAAACCGGCTGCTCAGGGTGATGGCCGGGCCAATGGTGCGGCGTAACAGCTCTTCCATGCCAGCCACCAATGTTGCCACTTGCGTTGAGCAGGGCTGCAGGGTCTGCTGGCGTGAGAACGCCAGCAAACGGTGCACCAGCGAAGAAGCCCGTTGAGCCGAGCCGCTGGAGAGCTCCAGCAATGGCTCGATGGCGTCGAAGCGTGACTGGTTCAGGCGTTGGCGCATCAGCTCTTGCGCGCCCAGAATACCGCCCAGCAGGTTGTTGAAATCGTGGGCGATGCCACCACTGAGCTGGCCCACGGCTTCCATCTTCTGCGCCTGGCGCAGGGCTTCCTCGGCTTTGGCCAGGCGCTTCTGCTCCTGTACGCGCTCGCTGATGTCATAGGCAAACAGAAAAGCGCCTTGTATTTCGCCATCATGGTCGCGCAAGGCATTGAAACGCAGTTCGTAATGGTATTGCTCGGGCGCCTTGCCGAATGTACCGATCTCGACGAATTGCTCGCCTGCCAAGGCACGCTGCCACATGGACAAGCTTAATGTCCGAACGTTTGGCTCATCGTCGATCAGGTCTGGCAAGTAATCGCCAATTTCAGGCGTACGCCCGAACAACCGTTGAAAGTCATGTTTCGCCTGGCGATTGATGGCCAGCCAACGCATGTCTTTGTCGACCACATGCACATTGACCACGCTGTGGTCGACCAGCTCGGCGAACAGCTGTCGCTCTGCCAGTGCAGCGCTTACCCGTTGCTCCAGTTCTTCGTTCAGGCGTTGCAGGGCCTGCTCTGCCCGACGGCGTTCGGTAACGTCCTTGAACAACACCGCTACCTGGCGTTTCTCGGCAGGCTCCACGCGGAAAGTGGTAACAGACAGCACATGGCCGGTGGCGACCAGTTCCTGCTCGAAATGCAGGGGTTCGCCAGTGCGCAGCACTGCGCCATAGCGGGCTACCCAGTCATCGGCTTCATCGGGCACCATCTCGCGCAGCTTTTGCCCGACCACGTTGGGGATGCCGGCGTGCTTGGCGTAGGCCGCGTTGGCCAGTACATGCACGTAATCACTGAGCGGGCCGTGCGGGCCGTCGAAGAACTCGATGATGCAGAAGCCTTCGTCCATGGTGTCGAACAACGAACGGTAGAAGTTCTGATCGTGGTCCTGGAGGCTGGCAAGCTGGGATTCCAGTTGCGCGTTCTGCCGCTGAAGGGCTTCGACGTGTTGGCGCAGTGAGCGCAGGTCGCGGGAGGGCATGCCGACGTCCGACAAAAGGGGAGGCTCTGACTTTAGCGTGTTCATCTGCATGCGAATAGCGGGTCAGCACAGTTGGCGGGCGATGCCCGGCAGCCGTCGTTCGGCCGCCGAGTGTTCGATGGTCAGAAGGAGCGGATGATCCGCCCGAGGGTTTCCATGGCCCGTTCGGCGCCGTCATGCCAGGGGCTTCCGTAGTTCAGGCGGATGCAATTGCCGAAGCGCCGGGTGGGCGAGAAGATCGGCCCGGGGGCGATGCTGATGCCTTGCGCCAGGGCCATGTGGAACAGCTTGAGGGCGTCCATTTGTTCGGGCAGTTCCAGCCACAGGAAGTAGCCACCGGAAGGCTGGCTGACCCGCGTCTGCGCCGGAAAGTGGCGAGCGATGGCCGCCAGCATGTTGGCCTGCTGGCCTTCCAGCGCGTAGCGCAGCTTGCGCAGGTGGCGGTCGTAGCCGCCGTGCTGCAGGTAGTCGGCAATTGCCGCCTGGGCCGGCATCGAGGCACACAGCGAGGTCATCAGTTTCAGCCGTTCGATCTTCTGCGCAAAGCGCCCGGCGGCGACCCAGCCGATGCGGTAGCCCGGTGCCAGGCTTTTGGCGAACGAGCCGCAGTGCATCACCAGGCCCTGGGTGTCGAAGGCCTTGGCCGGTTTGGGCGCCTGTTGCGAGTAGTACAGCTCGGCGTACACGTCGTCTTCGATCAACGGCACCTCATGGCGCGCCAGCAACTCCACCAGGGCCTGTTTCTTGGCTTCCGGCATGCTGGCGCCCACCGGGTTCTGGAAGTTGGTCATGCACCACACGGCCTTGACCGGGTGCTTCTCCAGGGTTTGTGCCAGCACGCCCAGGTCCATGCCTTCGCGCGGGTGCACCGGGATTTCCACCGCCTTGAGCTTGAGCCGCTCCAGTACCTGCAGGCAGGCATAGAAGGCCGGGGCCTCGATGGCTACCAGGTCGCCGGGCTGAGTCACTGCCTGCAGGCACAGGTTCAGGGCCTCCAGTGCGCCGTTGGTGATCAGCAGTTCTTCCATGGGCAGCATCAACCCGCCAACCATGTAGCGCAGGGCAATCTGCCGGCGCAGTTGCGGGTTGCCGGGCGACAGGTCGGTGACCACCATGCGCGGGTCCATGCTGCGGCTGGCGCTGGCCAGCGAGCGCGACAGGCGTTGCAGCGGGAACAGTTCGGGGCTGGGGAAGGCCGAACCGAACGGTATGGTGTTGGGGTCCTTGATCGAGTCGAGGATCGAAAACACCAAGGCGCTGACGTCGACATCGGTAGACTCGCTGACCGGCTGCAGCGCTTGAGGTTCGCTGAACTGGCGTGGGGCGTGGGCGTTGACAAAATACCCCGAGCGCGGCCGGGCGCGGATCAGCCCGCGCCGCTCCAGCAGGTAATAGGCCTGGAAAACGGTAGAAGGGCTGACCCCGTGGGTCTGGCTGGCGTAGCGAACCGAGGGCACGCGCTGGCCGGGGCCCAGTACCCCGGAGCGGATCAGTTCGGCAATGTCGTCGGCAAAGCGTTCGTAGCGTTTCATTCTGGCCTTCTGTCGAAGCCTGGCAGGCAAGGTGGCGTCAGTGTAAGGGATCAACGGTTCATGGGGGCGACGAAGCGGCTGTGGGCCACGCTGCGGATGGCGGGGTCGTCACGCTCGCTGATTTCGAAGCTGAGTGTTTGCGAGCTGCTGGTCGGGCGCTCGGCGAGCATCGCCACCGACACCGGCAGTTCACTCATTTCGCCCGCCGGGATGACCAATGCGGTGTTGCCCTGCAAGGTGAAGCCGTCGGCGTCCAGCAGGCGCAACGCATAGTGCTGGGTGCGCTCGGTCTTGTTGATGACCTTGAGCAGGTAGATGTTCTCGATCTGGCCCAAGGCATTTTCACGGAACAGGCCACGGTCCTTGATCACATCCAGCGACACCATCGGGCGCAGTTGCAAGGCCACCACCAGCGCCGCGATCATCACCACCAGCGCAGCGGCATAGCCGAGCAGGCGTGGGCGCAGCCAGTGAGTAGTACCGCCCTGCAGGCTGTGTTCGGACTTGTAGCCAATCAGCCCGCGAGCATAACCCATCTTGTCCATCACCCCGTCGCAGGCGTCGATGCACGCTGCGCAACCGATGCAGGCCATTTGCAAGCCATCGCGGATATCAATGCCGGTGGGGCACACCTGCACACACAGCGTGCAGTCGATGCAGTCGCCCAGGCCTTGGGCCTGGACGTCGCTGCCCTTCTTGCGCGGGCCACGGGCCTCACCGCGCCGTGGGTCATAGGCGACGGCCAGGGTGTCCTTGTCGAACATCACACTCTGGAAGCGCGCATACGGGCACATGTGCAGGCACACCGCTTCACGCAGCAGGCCGGCATTGATGTAAGTGGCGGCGGTGAAGAACAGCACCCAGAACAGCGCCACGCCGCCCAGTTGCAAGGTGAACAGTTCTGCGGCCAGTGGGCGAATCGGTGTGAAATAGCCGACGAAGGTCAGCCCGGTGAGGATACCGATGACCAGCCACAGGCTGTGTTTCAGGGTGCGGCGCCCCAGTTTGTTCAGGCTCCAGGGCGCGGCGGCCAGTTTGATGCGCTGGTTGCGGTCACCTTCGGTGACCTTTTCGCACCACATGAACAGCCACGTCCAGGTGCTCTGCGGGCAGCTGTAGCCACACCACACGCGGCCGGCGTACACGGTGATGGCGAACAGACCGAAGGCGCAAATGATCAGCAGCGCTGACAACAGGATGAAGTCCTGTGGCCAGAAGGTCGCGCCAAAGATGTGGAATTTGCTGTTGGCCAGGTCCCACAACACGGCCTGGCGTCCGTTCCAGTTCAGCCAAGCGGTGCCGAAGAACAGCACGAACAGGGCACCGGCAAAGCCGATGCGCAGGTTGCGGTACAGCCCGCTGAAGCTGCGGGTGTGAATGCCGCTGTCGGTGTGTCGCGGTCGGGGGCTGGCTGGGGTGGGGGCGATCTCTGTGAAAGGGATTCTATTGTTCATGGCTCGGTGCTCATCAGGCCTCGATCAGGCATGAGCACTATGGCCCTGAGGCTGTTATCAGCACAGGCTCAGATTTTGCGATAAAAACCATATCAGATTACCCGGCTTCGACCGCCAGGCCTTAAATTACCGAGCCTGGCACGCTGGCCTTCAGATGCCTGCGGCTATCCACCGCACCCGCTACGGTCAACGCATCGGCCTCGGCTTCGGTAATGGGGACGCGCTGGCCTGCCAGCAGGGCCACTGACATGCGCAGGTGTTCGTCGGTGACGATTTCGATAGCAGGGCCATCGCCTTCGATGCGCAGGTTCTCGCCGATCAGGGTGCAGCGGCGGGTGGTTTCGTCGATTTCAACGGGCATGGCGTTGTCCTCCTTGTAGGGTTACAGGGTGGACCACAATGCAAGGCGGGTTGCTGCATCAGGGGGCTGAAAGGAGAAGAAAGGAGGAGGGCGGGAAGCACTGAGGGGAGCCGAAGCTCCCCTCAAAGCGTTGTTGCTTGCTCTTTTTTTATTATTGGGACCGGCCTTTCGTTGTTTTTGTCAGCCTGTCCTGGTGTTGCGGGCGACCCCCATGCGGGGTCAAGAGCAAACGTATTTTTTTGAGCGCTGACCTGCTTTCATCATGGCTGATCCGAACCTGGCTGCCGCTACCTTGAGGTAGTTTTATTGTTCTGTGCCAGACCGCGGGGCGTACCCCTGAAAAGCGTGTCTACTCCAAAAAAATCTGCTTGCTACGCCTCTGCCGTGTTGTTCTTGTTATGTCAGAGCCGTTACCTGTTGTTTTTATTGGGTGTCACATTTTTTTTGTTCTTGTACCAAAGATATAGCAGGGTGCGTGCCAACTTTTGAAAGTCTTTTAAAATCAGTGGCTTAGCGGTTTTCGTCAAAAGTGCTTGGCCTGAGATTCTGCCGATTTGTTTCCCTGTTACCCGATTTTTTGCTGTGAAATGTGGGGTCGGTAACACTTCACCCACACCTGTGTGACACCCGTATGACTTACTGCGCGCTGCGCGCCCGCGCTACCCGCGACCCATTGCCGCGGCCCAGCACGCTACTGATGCGTTGGCCGGCGGCGATCAGCCGGTCGAGGTCGATGCCGGTTTCAATGCCCAGCCCTTGCAGCAGGTACACCACATCTTCGCTGGCGATGTTGCCGGTAGCCCCTTTGGCGTAAGGGCAGCCGCCCAGCCCGGCCACCGAGCTGTCGAATACGCTGATGCCTTCGAGCAGGCTGGCATAGACGTTGGCCAGGGCCTGGCCATAGGTGTCGTGGAAGTGCCCGGCCAGTTGCTCGCGCGGCACCTGGGCAGAGACCACCTCGAACAGGCGCCGGGTATCGCCGGCAGTGCCGGTGCCGATGGTGTCACCCAGCGATACTTCGTAGCAGCCCATGTCGTGCAGTGCGCGGGCCACCGGGGCCACCTGTTCAGCGCTGACCTTGCCTTCATAAGGGCAGCCGAGTACGCATGACACATAGCCACGCACGCGTACACCGTGGTTGCGCGCAGCTTCCATGATCGGCTCGAAGCGCTTGAGGCTGTCGCTGATAGAGCAGTTGATGTTGCGCTGCGAAAACGCTTCGGAGGCGGCCGCGAACACTGCCACTTCCTTCACCCCGGCAGCCAGCGCGTCCTCGAAACCGCGCAGGTTGGGTGCCAGCGCTGCATAAGTAACACCGGGGCGCTGGTCGATACCGGCGAACACCTCGGCAGAGCCGGCCATTTGCGGCACCCACTTGGGCGAGACGAAGCTGCCCACTTCTATATAGGCAAGGCCCGCTTCGGTAAGGTCGTTGACCAGGCGCACCTTGTCGGCAACGCTGATGGGCTGGGCTTCGTTCTGCAGGCCGTCGCGGGGGCCGACTTCGACCAGGCGGACGTGTTTGGGCAAGGACATGGCGGGATTCCTGTGGGGTTCAGCGGTTGTCTTTGTTGTTCAGGGTGGCGGCCAGGGCTTGTTCGCAACGCTCCTGGGCGGTGTCCAGTTCCAGTTGCATCTGGTGGATATCGAGCATCTGCTGCTCCAGCTGGGCGCGGCGCTCGGCGATTTTTGCCAGCATGCTGTTGAGCTGCTTGAGGTTGCCGCTGGTGGGGTCGTACAGCTCGATCAGCTCGCGGCACTCGGCCAGTGAAAAGCCGATGCGCTTGCCGCGCAGGATGAGCTTGAGGCTGACCTTGTCGCGGGCCGAATAGATTCGCTCCAGGCCGCGGCGTTCGGGGCTCAGCAGGCCCTGCTCTTCATAGAAGCGGATGGCCCGGGTGGTGATGTCCAGCTCGCGGGACAGGTCGGAGATGCTGTAGGTCTGGTTGCTCATGCTGGGGCTCGGCGTGGGGTATGCGGGTATCCTGAAGGCAGGTTGACGTTTACGTCAAGCAGCCTGCCGCAATCAGTCCGGCTGCGCAGCGCGTCGGTACCCGTTAGGGGTCTCCCCGGTCAACCGCTTGAACCACCGGGCAAAGTACGTCGGGTCGGTGAATCCCAGGCTATCCGACAACTGCCCGATACTCATCCGCGTATAAATCAGGTTACGCCGCGCCTCCAGCAGCAACCGTTGGTGTACCACCTGCAACGCAGTCTGCCCGCTCAAAGCCCTGCACAGCTGGTTCAGTTGCAGGCTTGGAACGTTCAGCCGTGCGGCAAAAGCTTCTACTGACAGATGCTCGCGGTAATGCGCCTCGACCAGCCGCAGGTACTGCCCCAGTAACTGCCGGTCGCGTTCATCGCGGTTACGCGGTGCCTGCCCCAGTTGCTGGCGGCGGTTGATCCACACCATCAGCGCGGTCACCAGCGCTTCAAGCATGGCCGCGCGCGCCGGGGCATTGCCTTGGTACTCCTGCTGCAAGGTGTCGATCAGGCTGCGCAGATGCACACGGTCATGCCCAAGCGGGTAGCACGCAGGTTGCGCCAGCACCGCCAGCGGCATGCCCAGGCGCTGCTCCAGGTTCGCCACCAGCGCGGTGCCGAAGGTGAGCACATAGCCCTGGATATCGGCGCTGAAGCGAAAGCCATGCACGGTCATCGGCGGCACCACCTGGATCGCCGCTTCGCCGATGGCGCTGCGCAACCCTTCGATCTCCACCTGAGCCTGGCCGCGCTGTACATACAGCAACTGGAACAGCTCGGCATGCTGGTGTGGCTTGATCTCCCAGTGGTGCAGGCGGCTGCGCGCAGGGATCGATTCGCAGTGCAGCAGGTCGGTGCCGGGCCAGGCCTGGTTTTCGCCATACAGCTTGAACAACGGAACGCCGGGGAGGGTGGATTTCATCAGGGGTAGCCTGTCCGTTAATCGAACGTTTTTTATAAAAGTGCAGGTTTTAGATGGAATAGCACACTTCGGTAGCTTTTTTTGCCAGTAAAAATGCAAGGGCAAACCCTAACAGCAGATGCCGCCCCACTGCCAGTCCAGGGCCGGCATCGTCCGAACAGAGACAACAACAATGAAAACTCAGGTTGCAATTATTGGTGCAGGTCCGTCTGGCCTGCTGCTTGGCCAACTGCTGCACAAGGCCGGCATCGATAACGTCATCGTCGAGCGCCAGACGCCTGAATACGTACTTGGCCGCATCCGTGCCGGGGTGCTGGAGCAAGGCACTGTCGACCTGCTGCGCGAAGCCGGTGTGGCCGAGCGCATGGACCGTGAGGGCCTGGTGCACGAAGGGGTCGAGTTGCTGGTCGGCGGGCGCCGCCAACGCCTGGACCTGAAAGCCCTGACCGGCGGCAAGACCGTCATGGTATACGGCCAGACCGAAGTCACCCGTGACTTGATGCAGGCCCGTGAAGCCAGTGGCGCGCCGATCATCTATTCCGCCAGCAATGTTCAGCCACATGAGCTGAAGGGCGAGAAGCCCTACCTCACGTTTGAGAAGGACGGCCAGTCGCACCGGGTGGATTGCGACTACATCGCCGGGTGTGACGGCTTCCACGGTGTATCGCGCCAGAGCATTCCCGAAGGTGTGTTGAAGCAGTACGAGCGGGTCTATCCGTTTGGCTGGCTGGGCCTGCTTTCGGACACGCCGCCGGTCAATCACGAGTTGATCTATGCCCACCACGAGCGTGGTTTCGCGTTGTGTAGCCAGCGCTCGCAAACACGCAGCCGCTACTACCTGCAGGTACCCTTGCAGGACCGGGTCGAAGCGTGGTCGGACGAGCGATTCTGGAACGAGCTGAAAGCCCGTTTGCCCGCCGACGTAGCGGCTGACCTGGTCACAGGCCCGGCTTTGGAAAAAAGCATCGCCCCGCTGCGCAGCCTGGTGGTAGAACCGATGCAGTATGGTCACCTGTTCCTGGTGGGTGACGCGGCGCACATCGTCCCGCCTACCGGTGCCAAGGGCCTGAACCTGGCAGCGTCGGACGTGAATTACCTGTATCGCATTCTGGTCAAGGTTTACCGCGAAGGGCGCACCGACCTGCTGCAGCAATACTCCCCGCTGGCCCTGCGCCGGGTGTGGAAAGGCGAGCGCTTCAGCTGGTTCATGACCCAGTTGTTGCACGACTTCGGCAGCCACAAAGACGCCTGGGACCAGAAGATGCAAGAGGCCGACCGCGAGTACTTCCTGACGTCGCCAGCCGGGCTGGTGAACATTGCCGAGAACTACGTGGGCTTGCCGTTCGAGGAAGTGGTTTAGTTTTTTTCAGGGGTACGACAGGGTATCTTCGGGGCTTTTGAAGTTCGCAGGAAGCATGCCGATGTACTTCTTTCCACCCCTGATCAGCGCCCTTTGCCTGGTAGCCGCCAGTGGCCTGGCCTGTGCCGACCAGGTGCTGCCCGCACCTCCCGAGCTGGCCTCTGGCTACCGCACAGGCTTGCGGCCCGTGCAGGCCAGCCGCCATATGGTTGCTGCAGCCAACCCGTTGGCCAGCGAAGCGGGGCGGGCAATGTTGCGTGCCGGTGGCAGCGCCATCGATGCGGCCATTGCGATGCAGATGGTGCTGACCTTGGTCGAGCCGCAATCCAGCGGTATTGGCGGCGGGGCATTCATCCTCTATTGGGACGGGAAGCGCGTGCAGGCGTTCGATGGCCGCGAGGCCGCACCGGCGGCTGTGACGCAAACGCTGTTTCTGCAAGCCGACGGCACACCGATGCCATTCAGGGCGGCGCAGATTGGCGGGCGCTCGGTTGGCGTGCCGGGTGTTCTGCGTGCTTTGAAACTGGCCCACGATCAGCACGGCAAGCTGCCCTGGCGCGATCTGTTCGCGCCGGCCATCGCGCTGGCACGCAACGGTTTCCCGGTGTCCGAGCGCCTTCACACCCTGCTGGCCGGAGACCCGTTCATTGCCCGGTCACCGGCCATGGCCCGCTACTTCCTGGATGAGCAGGGCAGGCCGCTGGCGGTGGGAACGATCCTGCGCAACCCCGAGCTTGCGCAGGCTTTCGATCAGATTGCCGCGCAAGGCCCTGACGCGTTCTATACCGGCGAGATTGCCGAAGCCATCGTGGTCACGGTGCGCAGCCATGCCAATGCCGGTTACCTCTCGTTGCAGGACTTGCAGCAGTACCAGGCCAAAGAGCGCGAGCCCGTGTGCGGCCCCTATAAGGCCTGGCGCATCTGCGGCATGCCGCCGCCGTCTTCGGGCGGGGTGACGGTGTTGCAGACCCTGGGCATTCTCGAAGCCGTACAGCGCGCCACGCCGCAGCGCGATCTGGCAGTGTTGCGCCCGCTTGCGAATGCATCCCCGGCTGGCCTGGAGGCATTACCACTGGCCGTGCACCTGATCGCCGAGGCTGAGCGTTTGGCCTATGCCGACCGCGCACAATACCTGGCCGACAGCGATTACGTGCCGGTCCCGGTCAAGGCGCTTACCGACGCCAACTACCTGGCCAGCCGTGCAGCGCAGATTGGCGAACACAGCATGAAACGGGCTCGCCCGGGCCAACCCCAGGGCGCCGACTTGGCCCTGGCCCCGGATCGCTCGCCATTGCGCATTTCCACCTCGCACCTCAGCGCGGTGGATGACAGCGGCCAGGCCCTGGCCATGACCACCTCGGTGGAGGCGGCGTTCGGCTCGCACCTGATGGTCAAGGGCTTCCTGCTCAACAACCACCTCACTGACTTCTCGTTCATTGCGCAGGAGCATGGCAAACCCGTGGCCAACCGGGTACAGCCGGGCAAGCGGCCGCTGTCGGCCATGGCACCCACGCTGGTGTTCTCGCGAGCCTCGGGCGATCTGGTGGCCAGCCTGGGGTCACCGGGCGGCTCGCAGATCATCGGCTATGTGAACAAGGCGTTGGTTGGCTTGCTGGATTGGCAGCTCGACCCGCAACAGGCCGCAGGCTTGCCCAACTTTGGCAGCCGCAATGCTGGCACCGAGGTGGAAGCGGGGCTGAGCAGCCCGGCGCTGATCCGGCAGTTGGCAGCCTGGGGGCACGAGGTAACGCCCATGACCATGACCAGCGGTATGCAGATCATCCAGCGCAGTGGCGAGGGTTGGTCGGGCGGGGCTGACCCGCGGCGTGAAGGTGTGGCCCTTGGCGACTAGCCGTGATAGAACGCAGTCTTGCCATTCAGTAGTTGAATACCCAGATGTCCATTAGCGTGAAATCGAATAGGGCGCTGTTCGACCTCGACCTGCTACGCGCCATTGTGGTGGTGGCCGATTGCGGCAGCTTCACCACCGCTGCCGCTCGCCTGCACTCGACACAGTCGACCATCAGCCAGAAGGTACGCCGCCTGGAAGACATGGTCGGCCACCGTTTGCTGGTGCGGGGCAACCGCGATGTGCTGCCCACCGATGCCGGGCAAACCTTGCTCGGCTACGCCCGGCACATGCTGGCCTTGAACGACCAGATGCTCGAAGCCCTGGCCGGGGCGATGGTGGGCACCACCGTGCGCCTTGGTGTGCCCGAAGACTTCGTTGGCGGGCGCACCACCAATGCGCTGTCGGCCTTCAGCCGCCTGCACCCGCAGGTGAAGCTGGAAGTGACCAGTGGTCTGTGCCGCGACCTCAGCCAGGCCTACGACAACGGTGAGCTCGACCTGGTGTTGCTCAAGCAGCGGCGCAACACCCGCGAGGGCGTGGCCTGCTGGCCCGAGCGCCTGCAATGGATCGACAGTGCGCGCACCCCCGCCTTCGAGCTGGACCCGATCCCTTTGGTGACCTTCCCGCCGCGTGGGCTGTACCGCGAGGACATGATCAACGCCATCGAAGGCATGGGGCGGCGCTGGCGCATCAGTTTCACCAGTTCCAGCCTCAGCGGTATCCAGGCGGCAGTGGCCGATGGCATGGGCGTCAGCCTGCTACCGCCAAGGGCGGCCACTGGCGAGCATCGGGTGCTGGGGTTGGGGCAGGGGCTGCCGGAGGTCGACAGTTATGAAATCGTCATCGTGCATCGGCCGACGGCGGATGTGATGGTCAAGGCGTTGGCCGAGGTGATGACGCAACTGCTGGCGGGCGGTGGGATATAGCGTGTCTGACGACATGGCGCTCCTACACCGACCGCGTCAGTGGTCAGGCCGCAGCCTTCTCGCCGACAGGTGAATGCCCGCGATCGTCCTGTCGACGGCCTTGCGTGATAGCGCCAGAATACGCCCGTCACGCCCGGACAGCTCGATGGCGTTACCGGCAGACTGACAGATCTGCTGAGTAAATCACGATGTGCCCCCCGGGGTGGGTGGAGAACCCGTTGTTGGGGAATACCGAGTTTGGGTTAGGCAACGCGTCGGATGCGGTTTTTGCCAGCGCGGCCACGGGTGTGGCTGAACAGGTCTTTCGGGTCGTTTTCCACCCACGGCACCAGGTCGATCTTCGAGCCCATGCCGCGTTTTTCAGCTTGCTGTAGTACGTAACGTAGTACGGTGTAATCTTCCAGGGCGAAGCCCACCGAATCGAACACGGTGACCTGGCTGTCACTCTGGCGCCCCTCGGTTTCGCCGCGCAGTACACGCCACAGGTCGACGACAGGGAAGTCCGCCGGCAGTTGCTGGATGTCGCCTTCAACACGGGTTTGTGGTTCGTACTCGACGAACACGCGGGCGTTGCGCAGTACATCAGCGTGCAGCTCGGTCTTGCCCGGGCAGTCGCCGCCCACGGCATTCAGGTGCATGCCGGGTTCGAGCATGTCGGGGGTGATGATGGTGGCGTAGGCCTTGTCGGCGGTAACAGTGGTGATGATATCCGCGCCTTTCACGGCTTCGGCTACCGAGCCGGCCCGGCGGATCGTGAGGCCGCTGTATTCCTTGAGGTTGGCAATCAGCTTGGCGGTGGCCAGCGGGTCGGTGTCGTACGCAACGATTTCTTCGATGCCCAAGTGCTTATGGAAGGCAAGCGCCTGGAATTCGCTTTGTGCGCCGTTGCCTATCAGCGCCATCTTGCGCGCGTTCGGCCGCGCCAGTGCCTGCGCGGCCATCAACGAGGTGGCGGCGGTGCGCAAGGCGGTGGCGATGGTCAGTTCGGACAGCAGCACTGGGTAGCCGGTGTCGACATCGGCCAGCACGCCAAAGGCCATTACCGTATGCAGGTCACGGGCAGTATTGGCCGGGTGGCCGTTAACGTATTTGAAGGCATAGCGGCTGTTGTCGGCAACCGGCATCAATTCGATAACACCCACTTCCGAATGGCTGGCAACACGCGCAGACTTATCAAACTCTTGCCAGCGTTTGAAGTCTTCACGCATGGCCTCAGCCAGTTCACCTATGAACGGCGCTACGCCAATGTCATGTACCAAGTCCGACATGGTTGGAACATCAATGAAATACGTCATGCTCTTGCACCTTGTTATTGTGCGGTCGCCCCGGTCACGGCAGGCGGCACGCTTAAATTGTTGAAGTGGCATGAACATTTTGATGAAAGGTTGCGTCAATCGGAAGAATGCAGGTTGCCAGTTTCATCAACTTTCTAGACAATCTGCTACCCCAAAGTAGCAATCTGACTATTGGCAGGCGTTATGGATACGATCGATCGGGAACTGATTGCGCTGTTGCGGGACAATGCACGTACTCCTGTGTTGACCCTGGCGAAGAAGCTCAAGGTGGCCAGGGCAACCGTGCAAAACCGCATTACCCGGCTCGAAGAGCAGGGCGTGATCATTGGCTACACGGTACGCCTGCGCTCCGACGTGCTGGAGCAGGGCGTGCGGGCAATCACCAGCATCGGCATCAGCGGCCACCACGCCGCAGAGGTCAAGCACGCGCTGCGCGGGCACCCCAACGTGGTGGCCATCCATACCACCAATGGCCGCTGGGACCTGATGGCAGAGCTGCGCGCCGACACCCTCGAAGCCTTCGACCGGGCGCTCAACACCATTCGGTCAATCCCGCACATCGAGAATACCGAGACCAGCATCCTGCTCTCGAGCTACAAGATGTGACCGCTGGGTCAGGCCTTTTGACAGGCGCACTGCGCAAACTGTCACCCAAGCTTTTCACTCTGCAAAAAATCCCTTTGCCGGTGTGCATTCTGTAGCGTTTCGCTTGACCTGGGCCGCTGGCAGAATGAAACGGCTTTCGCGGGATGGTTTCAGGCGCACGTTCTGAAGGTGCGTTCAAACAATAAGAAAGTCCGCTGCGAAGTTGCATCGGGCGTTAGTTTGATTTTTTGTTATTGCCTGCGCTCTCATCATTTAAATGCCATCAAACCTGCACCTTGGCACCCACTTGTTGGTGCGCTGCGGGGTGTGGAAGTTTTACAAAAAAAGAATAAGAGATTGACGATTCATCAAACGTGCAACGCGTAAAGCACTGCGCCGGAAGAGGGCCGAGTGCTCAAGCGTTAACGCGCTCCTACAAGGGCTCGCTCAGGCCCGGTGACATCTCAGGGCTGGCGCTCAGCAACAGCCCGCAACGTACGCAACGTCACCACCGGCGCATCCACCACGAACCGATTGGCAAGCCAGCCCGGCACATCTCCGGCCGGGTCGGCTTGCAACTGGTACGTCACTTCGGTCAACCGCTCACCCAACGGTTTCATTCGCCATTCACCACTCAGGCGCTGCACACGGATCAACCCGTCAACCTTGGGAATCCTGTCGGGCTCAGCGCTCAGGTGCCGCAACAGCGTACCGTCATCCAGGCGTTCGCTGCTCACCTTCAACACAATGTCCCGTGGCATCGTCGGCCAGGGCAGGTTGGTGGTCAGGTACACCCAGGTATTGGCACCGTCCACGTCCAGCAGGCGCATCTGGTCACAGGCATACAGCCACTTGCAGGCCACCCGCAGGTTCTCCTGCAGGTCGGTGAGTGTGCGCACGCTGGCTTTCATGGTGCTCACACCGCGAAACTGCTGGTAGGGCGAGTCGGGCACGCCACTGAGGTACACGCGGATGCCTTCGCGGTCGTAGGCGAGGTTCCAGGCATCGGCGGCCAGGGCAGGGGGGCAGAGCAACAGGAGGGTAAGCAGCAGGCCGCGGGGCATAGCCGGTACCGTGCGGGGGATGGGTGTTTCAGTATGCGCGGCAAACAGAAAGCCCGCCAGATTGGCGGGCTTAGGGCATCAGCCTGATGCTTAGCGCTTAGGATTCAGCGTCAAATGCACATGACGGTTCACGTCCTTGTACAGCAGGTAGCTGAACTTGCCTGGGCCGCCGGCGTAGCAGGCTTGCGGGCAGAAGGCGCGCAGCCACATGAAGTCGCCGGCTTCGACTTCGACCCAGTCCTGGTTCAGGCGGTACACCGCCTTGCCTTCCAGCACGTACAGGCCGTGTTCCATCACGTGGGTTTCCGCGAACGGGATGACGCCGCCCGGCTGGAAGGTGACGATGTTCACGTGCATGTCGTGGCGCATGTCGGCCATGTCGACGAAGCGGGTAGTGACCCAGCGGCCTTCGGTGCCCGGCATTTCGATGACGGTGGCGTTGTCGCGGTGGGTAACGAACGACTCAGGTACGTCCAGGCCTTCAACCTTCTGGTAGTGCTTGCGCAGCCAGTGGAAGGTGACGTTGGACTTGCTGTTGTTGCGCAGGCTCCACTCGGCGCCCGGGGCCAGGAAGGCGTAGCCGCCCGGTACCAGGGTGTGATGCTTGCCTTCGACGGTGATGTCCAGCTCGCCTTCGACGATGAACACCACGGCTTCGGCGTTCGGGTCCAGCTCTGGGCGCTCGCTGCCGCCTTCCGGGGCCACTTCGACGATGTACTGGGAGAAGGTTTCGGCAAAACCGGTCAGTGGGCGGGCAATGACCCACATGCGCATCTTGTCCCAGAACGGCAGGTGGCTGGTGACGATGTCACGCATCACGCCTTTAGGGATAACGGCATAGGCTTCGGTGAACATGGCACGGTCAGTCAGCAGCTCGGTTTGAGCCGGGTGCCCACCGTGGGGGGCGAAGTACGAATGGTTCGACATGGACGGTCTCGACTTGTTGTTCTCTCCCCATGCCGTGAACCGCACCGGCCGGTGCGGCGCAGGGGATGTGGCGACAGAATAGGGTCGAGCGCGTGGCATCCACAAATTAAATGTTGGAATACCCGGTATTTGATATCTGAATGTCAACCTGACGCCCAACGTGCTGTGCCGGCAGCTGGTCGCCTTGGCCGAACAGCTTGTGGCGCAAGGTGCCCTCGGTGTAGCGCGAAGGGTAGCGGCCACGGCGTTGCAGTTCGGGCACCAGCAAATCGACGACATGGGTAAGGTCGTCCGGCTGCACGGCATAGGTCAGGTTGAAGCCGTCGATGCCGGTCTGGTCCAGCCAGTTTTCCAACTGGTCGGCGACCTCGCTGGCTGAGCCGACCAGCACCGGCCCGCGACCACCCAGGCCAACGAATTCGGCGGCCTCGCGCACGGTCCAGCGGCGCTTGGGGTCGGCGGCGGTGAACGCGGCCAGCGCGGCGCGACCGGCATCGTTTTCGACATACTCGATCGGCGCGTCGGGGTCGAGGCCGGCAAAGTCGATGCCGGTCCAGCCCGACAGCAGTGCCAGGGCAGCGTCCAGGTCGACGTAGCGACGATATTCGGCGAAGCGGGCCTCGGCTTCTTCCCGGGTGGGGGCGACGATCAACAGCGCCTGGGCGTAGATCAGCACCTCATCACGATCCCGCCCGGCGGCCTCGCTCGCCTGGCGGATGCCGTCGGCGTAGCGGCGCAATACCGTGGGCGTCGGGCCGCTGATGAACACGCATTCGGCATGTCGCGCGGCAAACTGCTGGCCACGTGCCGAAGCACCGGCCTGGAACAGCACCGGCGTGCGTTGTGGCGAGGGCTGGCACAGGTGCATGCCGGGCACCTGGAAGTGCTCGCCCACATGGTTGATAGGGTGCACCCGCGAAGGTTCGATATAGCGCCCACTGTCACGCTCCAGCAGCACGGCGTCGTCGTCCCAGCTTTTTTCCCATAGCTTGTACAGCACCTGCAGGTACTCTTCGGCAAGGTCGTAGCGCTGGTCGTGGCCCAGCTGGCGCGCCAGGCCGAGGTTGCGTGCGGCGCTGTCGAGGTAGCCGGTGACGATGTTCCAGCCAACCCGGCCATTGCTCAGGTGGTCGAGCGTGGACATACGCCGGGCAAAGGGGTAGGGGTGTTCGTAGGTCAGCGAAAAGGTAACGCCGAAACCGAGGTGCTCGGTGACCCCGGCCATGGCCGGTACCAGCAGCAGTGGGTCGTTGACCGGCACCTGCACACCGCCGCGCAAGGCGGCGTCGGGCCCGCCTTGGTAGACATCGTAGATGCCCAGCACATCGGCGATGAACACGGCGTCGAACAGGCCGCGCTCCAGCAGGCGAGCCAGGTCGGTCCAGTAGCTCAGGCGGTTGAATGCCACGCTGGTGTTGCGCGGGTGGCGCCACAGGCCGGGGGACTGGTGGCTGGCGGCGTTCATGCTGAAGGCGTTGAAGCGGATCGGGCGGGGCATGGTGGCTGCGCTCCGCTCAAGGCAACACGGAAGCCGGGTAGACCGCGTCGGCCACCTGGAGCTTGCGTGGAATCAGGCCCAGGCCTTGGAAGGTATCGGCCAGTTTCTGTTGTTCGGCAATGATCTGCGGGGTGATGGCCACGGCATTGTAGTTACGCCGTTCGCTGGCCACTTCCAGCACGTTGGCGCTGATGCCCAGTTGCGGCGCCAGCAGCGCGGCAACCTCGGCAGGCTTGGCGTTGGCCCACTGGCTGACCTTGCCCAGTTCGCTGAAGAAGGTTTTCAGCAGCGCACGGTGCTGATCGGCATAGCTGGCGGTGGACAGGTAGAACGTCCGGTTGTTGGACAGGCCGCTGCCGTCACGCAGGTTCTTCAGGCCAGGCTGGCTTTCTGCTGCGGCGAGGAACGGGTCCCACAGGGTGACGGCCTGGACACTGCCGGACTGCAGGGCAGCCACGGCGTCGGCGGCGTTGTTGACGTAGGCGGGGGTGATGTCCTTGTAGGTAAGGCCAGCTTGCTCCAGCGCTACGGCCAGCAGGTACTGGGCGTTCCAGCCGCGGCCGGTGGCCACGCGCTTGCCTTTCAGGTCTTGCACGCTGGCCAGGTGGTCCTGCTCGCGCACCACCAGGCCGATGCCGCGCGGGTAGGGTTGTTCGGCGGCCAGGTACACCACCGGCTTACCGGCGGCCTGGGCGAACACAGACGGCGCATCGGCGGCATGACCCAGGTCGATGGCGCCCGTGCTCAGGGCTTCGAGCAACTGCGGGCCGGCGGCAAATTCGTGCCAGCTTACGGTTACACCTTGCGGTGCCAGCGCTTTTTCCAGGGCGCGGCTGCCTTTGAGGATGTTGATGCTGTTGAACTTCTGGTAGCCGATGCGCAGGGTCTTGGCATCGTCGGCCAGAACTTCGGACCAAGGCAGCAGGGCGCTGGCGACACTGGCCAGCAGGCCGCCGATCAGCAGCCGGCGCAGGGGAGAGAAAGCACGGGTTGGCATGGGTTTGCTCCTTGAAACAGAGTGGGAAACGATGTACCCAGCCTAAGGAGGTGGCGTTTGGCTTTCAATTTTTATATTCCTGTTTGTTAGAATGTTTAGTTATTTTTATATCCTTTTGTTTTTGTAATGCTCTGCAATCTTCGACATTTTTTTCACATTCGCTTGCTAGCATCGCGGCAATCCCGAGGAGCCCCTACATGCCGCACATCCTGCGCAGGCGCAGCACCCGCATCGCCCTGACTGCCACCACCGGCCTGCTTACCGCCACCTTGGGCTTTTTCGCCTGGCAGAGTTTCTACCCGGTTCAGGCTGCCTCAGGCTGGGATGTCGAGGTACTGCTCCGCGATGTGACCAAAGCCGCCTCGCTGCTGCCGCAAGCCGATGGCAGCCTGCTGGTCAGCCGCGAGCTGGATGATGGCCGTGGCAGCATCCTCAAGATCACCGCGACTGGCGACCGGGTCGTGGTGATCGACAACCTGTCCAAGCCCGACGGCATGGCGGCGGCTCACGGGGGGGGGGTGTTCAGTCAGGAAGGCGGCCGGGCACCTGTCAGCCTGGCCCGCGATGGCCAGGTGACCCCCCTGTTCGACGGCGATAGCGTGCAAGGCTTGTGGAATGACGGCGACCACCTGTATGCCATCGAAGACCGCAAAGGCAATGGTCGCTTGATGCGTTACGACTGGAACAGCGGCCAGCTCGATGTGCTGCGCTCCGGCCTGACCGAAACCGAAGGGCTCACCCGCTGCGCGGGCCGTTTGCTGTACACCGAAAAGGCCAATGGCAAGGTCCGCGCCGTGTCCGACGATGGCAGCGACCCGGTGGTGGTCGAAGGCCTGCGCAACCCGACGTTCCTGTACTGTGACCAGCGCGGCCTGTGGATCAGCGAAGACAACACCCACCGTGCCCGGCTGCTGCGTGTTGACGCCGATGGCGTTCAGCACACCGTGCTGACCTTCCTCAAGGCGCCACAGTCGATCGTGGCGGATGGCAAAGGCGGTTACTTGCTGGCCGAAGGCGGGCGCAACCGCGTGCTGCACCTGACCCCGCCGCTGGAGCGCAATACTGCCCAGCGGGAGTGATGCCAGCGGCTTGCCGTGAATGATTTCACGGCCAGCCCCCCGTGAGGCTTTATGGCTACCCGACCAACAGCGCGCTTCCCTGCATGGCCGCGCTCACGGATAATCCCCCTCATTCCAATAAATAGCCTGTGAGTGGGTATGAGTGATTCCGTAGTTGGCCTCGGCCAGCCTGAAACCGAAGGGGGGCGCAGAACGCGCAAGAACAACCCCGAGAAAACGCGCGAGGATATCCTCCAGGCGGCCATCAACGAGTTCGTCCAGCAAGGGCTGGCCGGCGCCCGCGTCGACGCCATCGCCGAACGCACTGCCACCTCCAAGCGCATGATCTACTACTACTTCGGCAGCAAGGAGCAGTTGTACTGCGAGTGCCTGATCAAGCTGTATGGCGACATCCGCAAGACCGAGCAAAGCCTGGACCTGGAGTCGCTGCCGGCCGAGCAGGCGATTCGTCGTCTGGTGGAGTTCACCTTCGATCACCACGATCGCAACGTCGATTTCGTGCGCATCATCTGCACTGAAAACATCCACTATGGCGAGTACGTCAAGCAGTCGCCGGCCATTCGTGAAATGAGCAGCCTGGTGCTCGAAGCGTTGGGCAACACCCTGCGCCGTGGTGTGCAGGAAGGGGTTTTCCGTGGCGGCATCGAAGTGATCGACCTGCACATGCTGATGAGCTCGTTCTGCTTCTACCGGGTGTCGAACCGCCACACCTTTGGCGAGATCTTCCAGATCGACCTGTCCGATGACGAGATCAAGCTGCGCCACAAAGCCATGATCTGCGACGCCGTGCTGCGTTACATACGCGCCTGAACGGCGCTCACTCGCCCAGCCGCTGCTCCCGCGAAGGCGGGTAGCCGAAGTAAGCCGCATAGCACTTGCTGAAATGCGACACCGAAACAAACCCGCAGGCCACTGCCACTTCCATCACCGACAGGTCGGAGTACTGCAGCAGGCGGCGGCTTTTGGTGATGCGCAGCTCCATGTAGTAGCGCCGCGGCGATGTGCCCAGCTGGGCCTGGAACAGCCGGTCGATCTGCCGTCGCGAGCGCCCGCTGTAGGCGGCCAGTTGGTCGAGGCTGAGGGTTTCCTCCAGGTTGTTTTCCATCAGTTCGACGATGGTGCGCAGGTGCAGGCTCATGGACTTCTTCGCCCCCGGCCCAACCTGACGGTAACGCGCTCCGGAGAATGACAGGATTTCCTCCACGCCTTCGGCCAGGCCATCTCCATACAGCCGGCGCACCAGGCCCAGCATCAGCTCCATGGCGCCATTGGGGCTGGCGGCGCTGAGGCGGTCGCGGTCGAGGGTAAAGCTGGCCGGGGTGATGCGCGTTTGCGGGCTGCGTTCGGACAGGCTGGCGCGCTGTTCGGGGTGGATGCTGCAACCGTAGTCGTCCAGCACCCCGGCGCGGCCAAGGAACCAGGCGCCGTTCCACAGGCCACCCAGGGCCATGCCGTGGGCAGCGCAGTCGTCCAGTAGGCGGTCGAGTTCCGGGTACTTCAGGGGCGTGCGCAGGCCGCCGCAGATCACCAGCAAGTCCAGCTCCTTCAGCGCCTCGGCGGACAGCTCAGTGGCCACCAGCTCCAGCCCCAGGTCGCTGAGCACTCGGTCGCCATCCATCGACAGCGGGGTGAACCGGAAGCTGTCCGCGCGCAGCAGGTTGGCGGTGACCAACACATCCATGGCGACGGTAAAGCTGGCCATCGAGAAATGTTCAAGCAGAACGAAGTCGACCCTGTACGGGGCCTGGGCATTGGCGCTCGTGGATTTCAGCCGCAGCATGTTGCTGGTACTGGTCTTCTTGCTGAACTGACGTGGCGTGGGCACTCTGGTCTCCGCTTCCTGGCTGGCCCGCAGAGTGTGGCGGCTGGCCGGGGGAAAGACAATCTCCCGGGTGGGTGTGTCGTATTTCAGGTCGCGTTCAGGCAACCTACCTGGCTTGGCCCTTCGGCCATGCCGCGCCCTGTTACCGAGGATATTCTTGATGAAGTACGTCATTGCCCTGTTGTGCAGTCTGTTGCCGTTGCTGGCCAATGCCCTGGAGCCGGGCGACAAGCTGGCACCGTTCACGCTGCTTGACCAGTATGACCACGCCTACAGGCTTGATGCTGGCACGCAGATCCTGCTGGTGGCGCGCGACATGGACGGCGCAAAGATGGTAAAGGCTGCGCTGGCCGAGCAGCCCAAGGGCTACCTCGAGGCGCGTCATGCTGTGTTTGTTGCCGACATCCAGCGCATGCCGGCGATCATCAGCAAGCTGTTCGCCATCCCCGCCATGCGCGCATACAACTACCGCGTGCTGCTTGACCGTGAAGGGCGCGTTGCCAGCCGCTATTCCGGGCAGGATGGCCAGGTACAGTGGTTGCAACTGGAGCAGGGAGTGCTGGTGGGCCAGCGGGCGTTTACCGATGCGGCGGCGCTGAAGTCGGCGCTGGAAAAAGCACCGCACTGAATGGGCTGCCCTGGCGCCAGACAAAACAATCTGAACCCTCGGCGCTTGCTGAAACCCAACCCATTACATGCCAAATGGGAGAGCGCTCATGGAAATCGGAACGATCTGGATCATCATCGCGGCCTTCGTCATCCTGCTGGAGGTCTGGGCGATCTGGCACATCATCGGCAGTGAGCGGCGCGCCGAACGCAAGATGCTGTGGGTCGTCTTCGTGGTGTACGCGCCATTCCCCGGGTTGCTGTTCTGGGCATGGCGCGGGCCCAGGGCGGTGAAGGGCAGGGCGGTATTGCAGGAAAAGTGACGGTGGCGGGCATCAGGCGCGGGGGCGCCTGATGCCGGCGAGGCTCACTTGGGCAGGATGTCGAAGCGTATGGCGGGGCCTAGCCCGTTCACCATCAGGCAGCCGTAGAACCTTACGGTCGACAGCACACGCAGCTGCTTGAGCGCTTTATGAATGTATTCATGAATCAGTTTCTCAGCCTCGAGCTTGCGCTCTGCGAGGGTGGAACCCTTGAGTTCGACCGTACCAAGCAAGGTGGTTTCAATGTGCTCAACGGTGCCCAGGCCGAGATTTTCCCGCAGATGCACCCGTGCCTGGGCGGCATCGGCGTCATTGCGTGCGGTGTGCGGCTTGATGGTATAGGCCAGCTGGAAATCAAAATTACTCATGCGCTTTTCCTTGTTGGATTCAGGCCTCCGTGCCGGGTCTGGCAATCTAGCGCGTGATGGCCGCCGCGCAAACAGACGCGTGGTTCACATCAGTTTGCCTTCTGTGCGAAACATCCTACACTGCGCTTGACCTCGAGTTAACTTAAGGTCCGATACTCCGCCACTCTTCCATCCGATCGAGGGCATGTCGTGACCCATCCAGCCGTGTTCCAGTTGAGCAACCCTGAGGGCCTGTACGATCCCAGTGGCAATGCCTATTCCCACGTCGCCGAGGTACGCGCCGACAGCCGGCTGTTGTTCATCGCCGGTCAGGGCGCAGAGGACAGTGATGGCCAGCTGTCGCCCCTGTTTGCCGAACAGGCCCGCCAAGCGCTGGCCAACCTGGAGTTGGCGTTGGCATCGAAAGGCGCCAGCCTGGCCCAGGTGTTCAAGCTGACCTTGCTGATAGTCGAACATTCCGACGCGCGCCTGCGCCAATGGGTAGCGGAGGCTGACAGGGCATGGGGGCCGCATATGAAACCGACCTGCACCCTGATCCCGGTGCCACGGCTGGCACTGGACGGCATGCTGGTGGAAATCGAGGCTGTGGCAGCACTGCAATGACGCGCCAGCAGGCGCTGCGCGAACATTGGGCTGCAACCTTGCAACTCAGTGTGCCCGTGATTGCCGCTCTGGGCGGTGTTGCTCTGATTGGTGAGCCGTTGACGCTGCGCTTGCTGATTGCGTGCGTGGTGGTGCTGGGCGGCTAGTCTTGGCGCTGGCGCCACGGCGCTAGAAGAAACTGCGCTGTGCCTTGAGCGTGACCACGCTGTCGCAATAGGTGTTCATGCCCGAATACGCATCGCAACCGCCGCCACTGAGGTTGGAGTTGCTGTAGACCAGGTTCAGGTCGATGCCAAGCCAAGGCCGCGACAGCTCCAGCGACCAATCGGAAAAAGCAGTCACCTGGCCGCCGTCGCCAATGGTGAACGGCGTACCCAGTTGGTGGTGGGCAAGCTTTACGGTCAGGTCGACATCGAACAGCGGCAATTGGCCAAAATCGGCGAACAGCGTGCCGGTGCGGTTGTCGGGGTTATCGCGCAACGCGCCGCCGAAGCGGCTGCCGAACACCGAGATGCCACCGTACAGGGCATAACTGTCGGGCCCTGCGATATTCGGCTGACTATAATGAATCAACCCCATCTCGTAGCCCAAGGTGCTGTCGAAATGGTGCTTGTAGCCCAGGTAGCTGTCCAGGCGCAGGGTCGAGTTGGGGGCAACGCCCATGCTGGGCGCGTACTGGCCCAGGTACCAGCCATTGGGGTGGCTTAAGTCCAGCCCACCATGGAAGGCGCCGACGGCACTGGGTGAGATAAGGCCTTGGGCCATGGTGCGCGAGGGCGTGGTGCCGAGTGTGAAGTCGAAGCTGCCCAGTTCGCGTTTGATCTGCTGTGCCAGTAGAACAGGGCTAAACAGCAGTAAAGCGCTCAGCAACAGAAGGGGCCTGGTCATGGTCTCCGTCCTGGAAGGCTTGCGGTTGAGCGGTAGAGCATACCTGCGCGTGTGGGCACAGGGAACCGCAGCCTTCCCGACTCAGCCTTTGGTCGAACGGTCTGCATCGGCGGCTTCGGTGACCACTGGCAGGTTGCCAGCACGCTGAATCACCCGCCGTTGCTGCTCGTAGTCGTCCAGGGAAAGGCTGCGGCGTTGCAACGATTCCAACTGCAGTTGGCGAGTTTCTTCGGCTGTATACGGGCGCAATTCAGGGTGGCTGGCACAGCCGCTGATGACAGCGATGGATAAAACGGCAAACGTGGCGGTCAGCAGGCGAGCCAAGGTGTTCATTGGGGTAGCTCCAGGGGCCAGGGTCGTGGGCGGCGAGTCGATGGAGCAAGGTTATTCGGCCACGGTGCCTGGTAGAAATTGCCATTCTCGATAGTGACTATCGACGGAGGAGAGGGCGTGATGGGCCGAGATGAGCAACCGCGTAAATGGGGCGTTCTGGAGCCGATCGACCGCATTACTGAAGTCATCTTCGGCTTGTTGATGGCCATGACCTTCATTGGCTCGCTGAGTGTGGCTACGGCAGGGCGCGAAGATGCCCGGCTGATGTTGGTTGCCGCGTTCGGTTGCAACCTGGCCTGGGGCCTGGCCGATGCGGTCATCTACCTGTTACGCACCTGGACCGAGCGCACCCGCAGCCGTACCTTGTTGACCCGCCTGCAGGCTGCGCCAAGCAGCCAAGGGCGCAAATTGATTAGCGATGCGCTGCCCGAACGCGTCAGCCTGGCACTGGATGAAGACGGGCTGGAGATGCTGCGTGACCGCATGCTGCGCGATGTCGCCCGGCCGATGCCGCCACGCCTGGGCCTGGATGATTTCAAAGCCGCCTTGGCCACGTTCCTGCTGGTGGTGCTGGCGACGTTCCCGATGGTCATCCCGTTCCTGCTGATCGACACCACCGCCACAGCGATCCGTGTGTCGCACCTTGTCGCCCTGGCCATGCTTTACCTGGCGGGCTGGCTGCTGGCGCGCTACTCCGGTGGCCGCACCCAATTGACCGGTGTGGTACTGGCGGGCCTCGGGGCGTTGTTGATCCTGGCGATCATTGCTTTAGGGGGGTGAGCAGCCCCTCACCGCCCAGGTTGTGCTATAGAGCCAGAAGTAGCAGCTCATCCTCCTTGGAGTGCGAAAAGTTTGCGCGCCACTTCTGGTCAAAAGCATCGTCATTGCTACCCTTAACCCACGCGGTCTGACCTCATGGGGAAAAGCGATGCGTATGCCATTGTTTGCTTTGCTGTCGGTGCTTCTGTGCCTGCTCGCGGCAACCGGCCCGGCGCTGGCGCAAGACGTACCCGCGCCTGACCCAGCCCCGCAAGCTGACACGGTCACGGCCAAGGACCCGGTGTTCACCCAGGAGCAACTGGACCAGATGCTGGCGCCGGTTGCCTTGTACCCCGATGCGCTGCTGGCCCAGGTATTGATGGCGGCCACTTACCCAGGGCAGGTGAGTGAAGCCGTGACCTGGTCCAAGGCCAACCCCAAAGCCTCGGGTGACGACGCGGTCAAACAAGTGGCGAAGCAGCCCTGGGACCCGAGTGTGCAAGCGCTGGTGGCTTTCCCGCAGCTGCTGGCGACCCTCGGCCAGGACCCGGTGTGGGTGCAGCGCCTGGGTGACGCCTTCCTGGCGCAGCCCGACGATGTCATGGGCGCCGTGCAGCGCTTGCGCCACCAGGCACAGGCTGCCGGCAACCTGCAAAGCAACCAGTACCAGAACGTGACCGTGCAGGCCGCCCCGTCGACACAGGCGGCCAGCAGCGCGCCGTCCACCATCGTCATCCAGCCGGCCGACCCGCAGGTGGTGTACGTGCCCAGCTACAACCCGACCACGGTGTATGGCACCTGGGCCTATCCGGCCTCGCCGCCGGTGTACTACCCGCCACCGCCGATGTACTACCCCGGCTCCGCGTTGGTGGCGGGCCTGGCCTTCGGTACCGGCGTGGCAATTGTGGCTTCGCTCTGGGGTGACTGTGACTGGGGCAACAATGACATCGATATCGACGTCAACCGTTACAACAACATCAACGCCAACAACCGCATCACCAACAACCAGAACAAATGGCAGCACAACGCGGCCAACCGCGATGGCGTGCCTTACCGTGATGCCCGCAGCCGTCAGCAGTATGGCCGCCAGCTGGACGGCGCCACCCAGCGCACGGCCTTCCGTGGCGACGACGTACAGCGTGCCCAGGCACGGGACAAGGCCAGGGCCTCGATGGACCGGGCCGGTATCGAACGGCCCGCCACCAGCAATCGCCAGGCGCGTCAGCAAATGCGCGAGGCGCAGACGGGCAACGCGGTGGGTAACCGTATGCAATCGCGTGCCGACAACCCGAGGGTCGCCGAGCGTCGGCAGGAACCTCGCACAGCCCAAGGCCGGCAAGTGGCCCAGAACCGACCCGCCAATACCGCCGGCCGGGCACGTAACAATGCGTTTGACGGCGTACGCTCGCCTTCGCGTACCAACCTGCAGGCTAACCGTGGTCGCACCAGCCAGTCCTTCGCTCAGCGCCCGAACACCTCACGTGCCGCCGGACACCCGATCTCCCGACCCAGTGCGCCCATGCGTCGCGGCGGAGGTGGCCGTCGATGAACCGTCCAGCATTTGCAGGGTTCCTGTTCATTGTGAGCCTGGCCTGGTCCTGCCTGGCGGCTGCTCAAGAAACCTTTCCAACGCCGGAGAAGGCTGTGGAGTCCTTCGTTACGGCATTGGGCGCGGAGAAACCGGATGAAGCCCGCCTGGCCCAATTGCTGGGCGATGACTGGCGTATCTACATACCGCGCGGCGGTGTGCAACGTAGCGACGTGGACACCTTCCTGGCGCAGTACCGTGCGCAGCACACCATCGACATGACGGGCGAGGGCAAGGCCATTCTGGCGGTGGGCAGTGATCACTGGACCTTGCCCATTCCTTTGACCAAAAGCAGCCAGGGTTGGCGGTTCGACCTCAAGGCCGGCAGCGCCGAAATCCGCGCCCGGCGCATCGGCCGCAACGAACTGGGGGTGTTGCAGTCGTTGCTGGCTTATCACGACGCGCAAATGGACTACGCCACCGAGGACCACAACGGTAACGGTGCGCTGGAGTACGCGCGGAAAATCTTCAGCGAGCCCGGCAAACATGACGGGCTGTACTGGGACGAGGATGGCGACGGCGAGGTAAGCCCGTTGGGCCCGTTGTTCGGCCTGGATGTGGTCGGTGATGACTGGTACGGCTACCACTTCCGCATCCTCGATGCACAAGGCCCCTCCGCCCCTGGCGGCGCCTACAGCTACCTGATAGGCAACCAGATGAGCCGTGGTTTCGCCATGGTCGCCTGGCCGGCCAGGTACGACGATACCGGTGTGATGAGCTTCATGATCAGCCATGACGGCCAGGTGTTCGAAAAAGACCTCGGGCCACAGGGCGACAGGCTGGCCAAGGCGATGAAACGCTTCGATCCGGATGACAGTTGGCAGGTGGTGGACGTGGCGGCCGAAGACTGATCCCGGTCGCGCAGTGACCGCCGCTTGCACCGTTCAGTGCGTACGCGCAGCCCTGACCTCCCGTGCCGTGCACCCATATTGCTGGCGAAACGCGCGGGTGAACTGTGCCTGATCGGCAAAGCCCCAGCGAAACGCCAGTTCGCCAATGGTCAGGTGGCAATACGGGTCGCGCAGTTGCCGGTGCACAGCCTCCAGGCGTTGCAGGCGCACCCACTCGCCAAGGGTATAGGGCGTGATCGCGAACAGCTTGTGCAGGTAACGCAACGACAGCCCGCAGGCGCTGGCGATGGTTCGTGGCGTGAGTTCGGGGTCGCCCAGATGTTGCAGCACGTACTGCTCCACCCGTGTCAGGTGCAGCGTGCTGAGGTTGCTGCCTTCACTGCCCAGTACGCGTTCGTCCTGTTGCAGGGCCAGCAACAGGGTGGCCGAGGCCTGCTCCAGCAGCAAATGTCGGGCAGCCACGGGGCTGGCATCGAAATGGCGGGCGCACAGGTCCAGTTGTTCGACGAAGATGCGCCCCAGGCCTTGGCTGGCATCGAAGCAATGCCGGGTATAGCGTTTGTGCCCCAGCAAGTTGGCTTTGAGAGCCTGCTCAGGCAGTTTGAGCACCCACAGGTCGTTCTGTGTACCGTAATGGAAGCGGTAGGGGGCGTCGCCGCGCTCGACGATGAAACCACCCGGGCGACAACTGATCGGGTGACCGTCCTGTTCGAAGTACACCTCGCTGCTGTGCGGCACGGTCACCAGGTAGAACGCTTCATGGTCCTGGCCGATGTGCGCCTTGCTGCGCGAGTAGCCCAGCGGGCTGGAGCGCAGGCGCGACAGGCTGAGCGGCGTGCTGGGCGTGCTCCAGCGCTGCAGGTGGCCATTGAACGGCTGTTCGGCGGCAAACTGCAGGCTCAATGGGAAATAGGTGTCACTGATGGCTTCGGCCCAGCGCGCCTGGCGCTCCGGCTGAGCCCAGCCGTGGGTCGAGAGTTCTGTGGGCATGGTGGGTCCTTTTTCAAAGAGGGCAGCATTGAAAAAAGGAACTGCAGGCAAGCTACTCAAGCAGCTCTTGTTATTGTGCAAACCGCCCGGCAGCGCAAGGCTGCCAGGCGGCTTTCAGGCCCATGATCGGCGCACGCCGACCGTTTGATCAAGCCCCGCGTGTCACCCGGTAGGTGGCCGAAGGCTCAAGGCGCGCCTGCCAGCCCGGCGGCAAGACGATGTTGGTGGTGTCTTCCTCGATCACGCAGGGCCCCTGCACGGTCTGCCCCGGCAATAGGCGATTGCCGTTGAACACGGGCGTGGGTTGCCACGCGCCGTCGGCGCTGAACAGCATCGGCCGGACGCTTTGCGGGGTAGCTGCCGGCGGTTCGGCCGGGCCCTGCAACTCAGGTTGCGGTGGGCGTGGCAGGTGGCCGATCACCGAGCACTCCAGGTTCACCAGTTCTACCGGGCTGTCGGGTTCGCTGTACGAGTACAGGGTCTGGTGGCGGCTGTGGAATCGGCTGATCAGCGCGGCCAGGCCTGCTTCATCCAGGTCATGCTGCGCCAGCTCCACGCTGCATTCATGAATCTGCCCCTGGTAGCGCATTTCCAGGGTGTAGTGGCAACTGCTGGCCTGGTCGCCAAAGCCGTCTTCGCGCAAGTTGGCCAGGCCTTGCTGGCGCAGTTCGGCCAGGGCCTGGTTGAGCTGCTCCAGGTTCACGTGCCCGGCGTCCAGGCGCATCGACAGGCTGGTGAGCTGGTCGTAACGTACATCGGACAGGATCTGGCCGAACGCACACAAGCCCGAGGCCACCTTGGGGATCAGCACGGTCTGCATGCCGATTTCCTCGGCCAGGCGCACCACGTGCATGCCCGCCGCACCGCCTGCGCCAATCAGGGCGAAGTCGCGCGGGTCATGGCCGCGTTCGATGGACACGCGGCGAATACCGTTGACCATGTTCAGGTTGACTAATGTGGTGATGCCGAACGCCGCCCGCTCCACGCTGATGCCCAGTGGCTCGGCGATCTTGCTGCGAATGGCATCCAGCGCGGCCTGGCGGTTCAGGCGGATGCTGCCGCCCAACAATGCACCATCCGGGAGGTAACCCAGCGCCAGGTTGGCGTCGGTTACCGTGGGCTCACTGCCGCCTTTGCCGTAGCACACGGGCCCCGGCATGGCACCGGCGCTGCGCGGGCCGACCTGCAGCATACCGAACTCGTCCAGGTGGGCGATGGAGCCGCCGCCAGCACCCAGCGTCTCAACCTGGATCATCGGCACGCCAATGCGCTGGCGCAGGAAGTCCACATCCTTGCTGAAGTTGGTGCGCCCGGCGTTGGTGAGGGTGATGTCGAACGAAGTGCCCCCCATGTCCACGGTAATGACGTTGTCGATACCGAACGGCCGTGCCACCGCCAGCCCGGCCTGGGGCGCCGAGGCGGGGCCGGAGTTGATGGCATTGACCGCGCGCTCACGCATCAGGTGCCCGGGCGCCAGGCCACCGTTGGACTGGAAGTAACGCACCGGTTGTTGCACGCCAAGCTCGTGGAACAGGCTGTCGATGCGCGCCACATAGCGCGCCATCACCGGGCTGAGGTAGGCGTTGACCACCGTGGTGGAGGTGCGGGTGTACTCGCGAATCTGCGGAAACACCTCGCAGCCTGTGCAGACGAATACCCCGGGCAGGGCTGCCCGCACCAGCTCGGCGGCACGCTGCTCGTGGCTGGGGTTGCGCACCGACCACAGGAAGGAAATGGCCACGGCCTCTACGCCTTCGGCGCGGAAGTAGTCGATGGCGGCGTGGATGGCGCGTTCGTCCAGCGGGCTGTGTTCACGGCCATCGCCGAGGATGCGGCCACCAATCGGACGGCGCAGGTGGCGGGGGGCGAGCATGTGCGCTGGCGGGTAGTGGGCGTCGTAGCGGTGGCCTTCTTCCTTGTGCCCCAGGCGGATTTCCAGGCTGTCTTCGTGGCCCTCGGTGCATAGCAGGCCCACCTTGACCCCGGTACGCTCGATCAGCGCGTTGAGCGCTACGGTGGTGCCGTTGATGCACAGGTCACAGTTGGCGATCAGCTCGGCCGGGGTGCGGCCGGTGGCGTCGGCGATCTGCGCCAGCCCGGCACGAATGGCCAGGGTGCCGTCCTGCGGCGTGGACGGGGCCTTGAACAGCTGCACGCCGCCGTCGCGGTCGGCCAGGATGAAATCGGTGAAGGTGCCGCCGGCGTCGATGCCCAGGCGATATTGGTTGCGCATGATGGGTCTCCGGTCAGTGCGGGGCGCGGGCAAGGCGGGTTGCGGGTTCATCCAGCTGGCCATCGGCATCGACGACCACTCCGTATTCCAGGGCTGCGCCCTGGGGCGAGACCAGGCCGTTGCGCAGGTCTTGCAGGACTGCGGCAATCGGTCGGCGAAGCGGGTCGCCGTAGCCACCGCCACCGGGGTTGATGTTGATGATTCGCTCGCCGGGCTGCAGGGTGAGCATCGGGTTTTGCGTGTAGTGGTCTTCGCTGCCATCGGCGTGGCGGTGGATCAGCCGGCCCAGCTTGGGCTCCAGCAACGCATTGCGTGCCCCGGCGGCACCGGCGGTGGGCAGTTGCCGGCCTTCGCCGAAGCCGACCACGGTCATGGCGTGGTCCAGCGGCTCGATCTCCAGCCGGGTGCCCGAACCACCGCGAAACTCGCCAGCGCCGCCACTGTCGGCCATCAGGCTGTAACGGTGGATGAGCACCGGGTAGGCATGTTCCAGCAGCTCGATGTCGCCACTCATCAGCGCGCCGAAACAGCACAGCGGGCCGCACGCGTGCCAGCCATCCATCACCTTGTTGGCACCGGCACCGGCAATGATCGAGGCCAGCACCATGGTCACGTACTCGCTGTTGCCGTTGCGCGGGTCATGGCCGGCGATGTTGATACCGCTGGTATGCCCCCAGGAGGCCGTAACCCGTTGTGGCGAGGCTTGCTCCAGCGCAGTACGCACGGCATCGGCCAGGGTTTCCATCGGCGTGGTGGTGCAGTTGACGTGGGGCGCCGGTTCTTCGGCGTTGCACAGGGTACCCTTGGGCCCGACATCGACCGTGACGCAGCGGTACAGGCCTTCGTTGTAGGGCGGCGCTACCTGAGCGAACATCATCAGCCCCAGGTACACGCCTGACACCGAGTTGCCCTCGTAGGAGTTGATGAAGTAGGGCACTTGTGGCGGGCTGTCGATGCGCACATGGGCCTGGTCACCGCGGATCTGCACATGGGCGGTGATGGCCAGCTCGCCCAGGCCGTGGCCGGCATCTTCGAGCACGGCGGTGCCGCTGTAATCACCGTCCGGCACGTCGCGCAACAGCGCGCGCATGTGCCGGTCGGCCATGTTCTTCAGCTCGGCGATGCAGGCACGCACCTGGGCCACGCCGTACTTGTCGAGCAGCTCCAGCAAGTGCCGCTCGCCCACTTTGCAGGCGCCGTACTGGGCATTGAGGTCGCCTTCCTGGTAGGGGCGTGCGCGCATGTTGGTGAGCATGAAGTTGATCACGTCTTCGCGGCGCTTGCCTTTTTCCCACAGCTTGACGGGTGGAATGCGCAGGCCCTCGGCGTAGATCTCCTTGGCATCGGGGTTGTAGCCGGCGGGCACCGGGCCGCCGATGTCGGTCAGGTGGCCCTTGCACACGGTCCAGAACACCAGCTCGCCCTGGTAGTACACCGGTTTGTACATGCAGCAGTCGAGAATATGGCTGCCCTTGTAGGCCGGGTCGTTGTGGTAGATCACATCGCCTTCGGCGATGTCGTCGCCAAAGAATTCGGCCACGCACTTCATGGCTGGGATCAGCGAGCCCAGGTGAATGGGGATGTCCTGGCCCTGCAGGATCATTTCCGGCAGGTGGTCGAACAGCGAGTTGGAATAGTCGTGGGCCAGGTTGAACACACTGGACCGGCCGGTCTTTTCCAGGGTCAGGGTCATTTCGCGTTGCGCTGTTTCCAGCGCACCCCGGACAACCGCAAGGGTGATCGGATCAACTGTCTGCATAGGTCACCAACGTTTGTTCTTGTGCTTTGGGTGCGTGCCGCAGCGGGGCGGCGCGTGGTGACAGGCTACGGGGGAGGGTGGGGGGAAGGCTTGTCGCTGGGTGTACTGGATCTTGCGTTCTGGTGCACAAGGGGCGCGAAGGAGAGCTACTACCCCCTGGCATTTTTAACAGTTGCTCAAATTGCCCTGGCACGAAAGCATTAAAGCCTCACAGACTGGAGCCAGCGCATGAACGACTCGAAGAACACCACGTGCTTTTTCTTACAGCGGGATAGGGTGCATACAGCCTTGACGGGCAGCGCTGCGGTGGTTTGCATGAGAGCGCAATCAGGTGTTTTGGCAGAAACCAGGGTAACGGAAGAAACAAACTGGTCAGCATTACTGGCTGCAGACAGCGGGGATTCGGTATTGCGAGTCAAGTCTCAGGCACTACCTGAGTCGGTTGCTTACAATGCATATGGCTTACATAGCCCAAATGATATTCCTGCTCAGCGCCCTGCATTCAATGGGCACTTGCTGGTGAGTCATCTTTATCTGCTGGGTAATGGCTATCGTGGTTATAACCCTGTATTGATGCGCTTCCATAGCCCGGACAGCCTCAGCCCATTTGCTGCGGGTGGTTTGAACTGTTATGCCTATTGTGCGGGTGATCCGATTAATTTCAGTGACCCCAGTGGGCATATGCTCAGAGCGAGATCGAGGTCACCTGTCACAGTTGGAAGTAGGTCACCTTCGCCCTTTACTCGCCAATTGGAAGAAATGAACGCGGGTCAAGGATGGAAAGTTATTGGTGCAGGTGGAAGAAGCAGGTCACCGTCTCCCGCGACCATGATTGCAGAGGCAATGGAAGGTGTTCCGGATTTGAATCCGGTTGCCACCCCAGGGCAAGTCGGTCAGCAGCGTACTCTGACATTAAACGCTGCTCAAGCACAGCCTGTACCCGCTACGAGTGCTGCCGGCCCTGAAGCGCGATTACCTGCACCGACAGCATCAGCAGGGGGAAGGGTATGGGGGGCGTTGAGAAAAGTTCGCAAAAATGTAAACGACGAGGAGTTCAACTTACTTGTGCGTGCTAATGCTGGAAACAATTTCGAACTGCTCGGTCGGAGTGTGGCTGATTCTAGGGAGATTCGCCAAGTCGCAATCGATGCTTTGCGTATTGGGCAGGACCTAAAATTAGCGTTTGGAGATAGTCGGTTTAAACTTACGGGTCCTCAAATAAGGCGTGTTAAAACTAGCCTCAATGGAATGCTTGCTTATTGGCGGGGTGCATAATGCTTGCTTATTTGGTTTGAGCTTGTCTCATGAGCGTGAGGGCGTTTGTGAGTTGGGGCTCTATTGTCATCATAGGGGCGTACTGATTTATAGCTTGTTAAGCCCATGACTGCGTTAGTAATTCGTGTTACCCGCTCACCGTTTGATTAGACGAAGCCTACTGCTCCAGCATCTGCCGCACCAGCCATTGCCCCGCCGGCCCCAACGCCCGCCGGCTAGACCAGGCCACATCCATATCGACACGGCGCGGGTAACCCGCTATCTGCAACTCCACCAACTCAGCGCCAAACCTTGCCACCAGCGCCCTGGGCAGCTCGGCCCAGCCAAACCCGCGCACGGCGAACTCCAGCAACGTGAGGTAATCCGGTGCCGACCAAGCCTGACCACGGCCGTGATGCAGGCTGGGGGCGTAGGTCTTGATGTACAGCTGCCGCGCGTTTTCGAGGTATTGCGTTTGCACCTTCCCAAGGCCCGCCAGCGGGTGCCCGCTGGCCACGTACACACCAAACTCCGCCTGTTCGGGCAAGCGGGCAACGGCAACGTCGGCGGGGTAGCCGGGTTGCGTGGCAAGGATGCCGACATGCGCCAGGCCCTGCTGGATCATGTCGATCACATCAGCGTCCTCCGCCGGGCCGCAACGCAGCTCGGTATGCGGGTACTGCTGGGCGAAGCGGGCCATTACCGCGCCCTGGAAGGTGACGCTGTAGCTGTCCGACATCACCACCGACACCAGCGGCTCCACGTTTTCCGCCAGCCGCACCGCCAAGGCATCGAGCTGGGCGCTGGCATCAAGAATGGCCTCCACATGGCTCAGCACCTGTCGGCCCGCCTCATTCAGCATGGGGTGGCGGCCACCCCGGTCGAACAGCGGGCAGCCGATATCCGCCTCGAAATTGGCAATGGCAATGCTGACGGTGGACTGGCTTTTGCGCAGTTTGCGCGCCGCAGCGGAGAACGAACCGAGCGATGCGGCTTCGACAAAGGCAACCAGAGCTTCGGGTGAGTAGCGCATGGTATTGATAAAACCGATGGTAGCTATGTCGCGAGTATCAGTTTTACCAAAGAAAATGGAAAGCACGACTTACGCAATGGATGGATTTTGCAATGAAAAACGTGTCTTTCACCGAGCGCCTGGTTCACGCCGTGGGTTACGAAGTGTTCGCGGTATTGTTGTGTGCGCCGCTGTTGTCCTGGGTAATGGGCAAATCGCTGGCGACCGCGGGGGCCTTGGCGGTCACCCTGTCGGTGATCGCCATGCTGTGGAACATGGTCTACAACGCGCTGGTCGATCGCTGGGTACAAACCGAGCGTATCCACTGGAAGGCCAGTGCGCGTTTTGTACACGGTCTGGGCTTCGAGGCCGGGCTGGTGGTGTGGTGCTTGCCGGTGGCGGCGTGGATGCTGGATATCTCGCTGCTGCAGGCGTTCATGGTGGAACTGGGCTTCTTCGTGATCATCCTGCCCTACACCGTGCTGTACAACTGGACCTTCGACAAAGCCCGGCATTTGCTCATGCAGCGTCGCCTTGCATGAGTTACCCGTGCGAGCGTTAGCCAATAAAAACGGGGCATGCCATTGCTGGCATGCCCCGTTTTTCATACTGCTTAAGCGCCTCAGGCGACTTTGACGATCCAGCCTGCCGGGGCTTCAACGTCACCGTTCTGGATACCGGTCAGCTCGTTGTAGAGCTTCTGGGTAACCGGGCCGACCTTTTCCAGGTCGTGGAACACGTGCAGCTTGCCGTTGTACTCGATACCGCCGATCGGGGTGATCACCGCCGCGGTACCGCAAGCGCCGGCTTCAATGAAGCGGTCCAGCTTGTTGATTTCGACATCACCTTCGATCACGGTCAGGCCCAGGCGCGATTGTGCCAGTTCCATCAGCGACAGGCGGGTGATGCCTGGCAGCACCGAGGCCGATTTCGGGGTCACGAACTCGTTGTTGGCGGTGATGCCGAAGAAGTTGGCCGAACCGACTTCTTCGATCTTGGTGTGGGTCAGTGGGTCGAGGTAGATGGCGTCGGCGAAGTTGGCCTTCTTGGCTTCAGCGCCCGGCTGCAGGCTGGCGGCGTAGTTGCCACCGACCTTGGCCGCACCGGTGCCTTGTGGGGCGGCGCGGTCGAAGCTGGAGATCTGGAAGTTGTGCGGCTTCATGCCGCCCTTGAAGTACGAGCCAACCGGGATGGCGAATACCGAGAAGATGAACTCGGGGGCGGTGCGCACGCCAATGTTGTCACCGGTGCCGATCACGAACGGGCGCAGGTAGAGGGCGCCTTTGCCGTGCGGTGGCACGAACTTTTCGTTGGCCTTGACCACTTGCTTGCACGCTTCGATGAACACATCGGTGGGCACGTGCGGCATCAGCAGGCGGGCGCAGCTGCGCTGCATGCGGGCGGCGTTCTGGTCCGGGCGGAACAGGTTGATCGAGCCGTCCTTGCAGCGGTAGGCCTTCAGGCCTTCGAAGCATTGCTGGCCATAGTGCAGGGCAGTGGAGCCTTCACTGATGTGCAGTACGTTGTCTTCGGTCAGGGTGCCTTTGTCCCACTCGCCATTGCGCCATACGGACAGGTAGCGTTTGTCGGTCTTGATGTAGTCGAAACCCAGCTTGTCCCAATTAATGCTTTCGTTGCTCATGACACCCTCATTGTCTTGCAAGTGCCCGATCGCTCGGGCTGCTGTTATATGCGCACCACGCCACCATAATACATCCGTGGCAGATCGGGAACGGCCAGTCACGAATTGATAGCCTGCGATGTATCTTTTGAAGGCGCCATTCAGCGAAATAACCTCAGCGCTGCTTATGCAAGCGCTTTGCCCAGTCGCCGCCGTGGCTCTTGACGCAAGCTTCTTCACTGTCGAAACGCACATGCCAAGCCGGGTGGTCTAGCTGGATACCGGCCTGCTCCAACGCCTGGCTGGTCAATGTCAGCATGCGCACCTTCGCCTGGCCTGCCACGGCAGCGGTTTTGTCGGCCTCTTGCTCGAACACCCAGGTAACGCGCAGGCTGCCCGGAACATCCTCGGGATCGAGCCGGTGGGTAAGCCAGCTGAAACCGACAATTTCCGCCTTGGCGGTTTCGCAGGCTTCGGTCAGGCACACCACCAGTTCCCGCTCCAGCCTGGCCATTTCGCGCTTGCTCAACGCTTTCAAGGGTTGGCCTCGTCATCGACCTGCTGGCAAAGGCGCAGGCGGTTGCCAAACGGGTCATACACCTGCATCTGCAGGCTCCGGTCCACGCTGAAACCGAGGAAATCAAGGTAGAACTCCTTGGCCTTGTCGACCGAGAAGATGCGCAGTACCGGTATGGCGGGGGCGAGGTGCATGGGGCGTCCTTGACCGTGGGTGAAGGCGCCACTGTAACGCAGTTGGGTGCCTTGTGGTCAGCCAGCGCTGCGCAACGGTTGACCACCCGCCAGCCACTGCGTAGCCTTGCCACTTCGAGGTTCTTCGGCCAGGCCGAAGCTAAGACGGGAACGCGGTACAAGCCGCGGCTGCCCCCGCAACTGTAAGCACCGATAACGGATCGACACAGCCACTGCGCCCGCGCGCGGGAAGGCGTCATCCCGCCACCGCCTGCTGTTTGCCAGGCCTATGGAACGGTGCGAGCCAGGAGACCTGCCTCGTCACGTTTTCGACTTTAAACCGGGCGGGGTGATCCGGTGGCGAACAAGCCCGGCCGGCCTGGCCCTTGGCTGTCGTCCTGCATGCCCGCGCCACACTGCCAAGGGCACTGCGACATGAAAACACTGGCCAAGCTCCCCGTCACCATCGTCACCGGCTTCCTCGGCTCGGGCAAGACCACCTTGCTGCGCCACATGCTCGACAACGCCCAGGGCCGTCGCATTGCGGTCATCGTCAACGAATTCGGCGAACTGGGCATCGACGGCGAGATCCTCAAGCAGTGCAGCATCGGCTGCACCGAAGAAGAAGCCAGTGGCCGTGTCTACGAGTTGGCCAACGGCTGCCTGTGCTGCACCGTGCAGGAAGAATTCTTCCCGGTGATGCGCGAGCTGGTGGCACGCCGTGGCGACCTGGACCACATCCTGATCGAAACCAGCGGCCTGGCCCTGCCCAAACCGCTGGTGCAAGCCTTCCAGTGGCCGGAAATCCGCAATGCCTGCACCGTCGATGCGGTCATCACCGTAGTCGACAGCCCGGCCGTGGCGGCCGGTACTTTCGCTGCCTACCCGGACCAGGTCGATGCCCAGCGCAAGCTCGACCCTAACCTGGACCACGAATCGCCCCTGCACGAACTGTTCGCCGACCAGCTGGCCAGCGCCGACCTGGTGGTACTGAACAAGGCTGACCTGATCGACGCCGAAGGCCTGGCCAAGGTCCGTGCCGAAGTGGCTGAAGAGCTGCCGCCAGCCGTCAAGGTGATCGAAGCCAGCAGCGGTAAGCTGCCGCTGGAGGTGCTGCTGGGCGTGGGCGCCGAGTCCGAGGCGCACATCGATGGCCGCCGTACCCACCATGACTCGCACCACGACGGTGACGACCATGATGATCATGACCACGATGCCTTCGACTCTATCTCCATCGACCTGCCAGAAGCCGACGAAAGCCTGCTGCTCGATGCCCTGACCCAACTGGTGGTGGAGTTCGGCATCCTGCGCGCCAAAGGCTTCGCCGCCATCCCGGGCAAGCCGATGCGCCTGCTGGTGCAAGGCGTGGGTACCCGTTTCGACAAACACTTCGACCGCGCCTGGCGTGCTGACGAGCCGCGCATTACCCGCCTGGTGCTGATTGGCCAGGACCTTGACGCTGCCCAGCTGGAAGCGCGCCTGCGCCAGGCCCTGGGCGCCTGAGCCATGCACCTGCTGCGGACCCAGCCCGGCGGCTTCGTGCCGGATGACAGCATTGCCGACCTCGGCCAGACACCCGCCGAGCTGGTGATTCTCTGCAGCGGCGATTCACACCTGGCACTGCTCGCCGATACCGCCGAGCAATTGCCAGACGACTTCCCCAGCCTGCGTTTGGCCAACCCGATGCAGGTGCAAAACCACGCGTCGGTCGACCTGTATGTCGACCAGGTGCTGCGCCATGCCAAAGTCATCCTGGTGTCGCTGCACGGCGGCGTCGGTTACTGGCGCTATGGCGTCGAGCAACTGGTCGAGCTGGCCGCCCGTGGCGTGCAGCTGATTCTGGTGCCCGGCGATGACCGCCCGGACCCGGAGCTGACCTCCCTGGGCACTGTCGCTGGCGAGCAGGCCGAGCGCCTCTGGCACTACTTGCGCCAAGGCGGCAAGGTCAACGCCATCAACCTGTTCAACTGCCTGGCCAGCCAGTGGCTGGGCCGTGACTATGCCTGGGAGGAGCCGCAGCCCTTGCCGCGCACGGCGGTGTATCACCCGGCCAAGGGCAGCACCACGCTGGAAGACTGGTACCCGCATTGGCACCCCGAGCACCCGGTAGCGCCGCTGCTGTTTTATCGCTCGCACTTGCAAGCGGCTAACACCGCATTCATCGACGTGTTCTGCCAGCGCCTGCAGGCTGCCGGGCTGAACCCGTTACCGATCGCGGTGGCCAGCCTCAAGGAAAGCGCCTGCCTGGAGCAGGTCGAAGCCTGGCTGGACGAGGTCGGCGCCGAAGTGCTGGTCAATACCACAGGCTTTGCCCTGTCCAGCCCCGAGCGCCCCAACCTGCGCCCGTTCCGCCGCGACATCCCGGTATTGCAGGCCATTTGCGCACAGGACAACCAGCCGGGTTGGGAAGCCAGCGAGCAGGGCCTGGGCGCGCGCGACCTGGCCATGCACATTGCCTTGCCTGAGCTGGACGGGCGCATTATCACCCGGCCGGTCAGTTTCAAGGACATGGCCTGGCGCAGCGAGCGCAGCCAGTCCGACGTGGTGTGCTACCGCGCCCACCCCGAACGCATGGACTTCGTTGCCGAGCTGGCCCGGCGCTGGGTTGAGCTGGCGCGCCTGCCTAATGCGCAGAAGCGCGTGGCCCTGGTGCTGGCCAACTACCCAACCCGCGATGGCCGCATTGGCAATGGCGTCGGCCTGGACACCCCTGCCGCTGCCTTGAACATTCTCAAGGCACTGCAGGCCGAGGGCTATCCGCTGGCCGAATTGCCGGACAGCGGCACACAACTGATCCACCAACTGCTTGGCGGGGTAACCAACGACCTCGACCACCTCGACGTGCGCCCCTGCGCTCAGAGCCTGAGCCTGGCCGACTACCTGGCCGCCTTCGACCGCCTGCCCGATGCCAACCGCCAGGCCGTGCTGGAACGCTGGGGGCCGCCCGAGCAGGACCCGATGTACCGCAGCGGACGGTTGATGGTGGCCGGCCTGCGTTATGGCCTGACCTTTGTCGGCATTCAGCCGGCCCGGGGCTACCAGGTAGACCCGAGCGCGGTCTACCACGACCCCGACCTGGTGCCGCCGCATGGCTACCTGGCGTTTCACTTCTGGCTACGCCATGCCTTTGCGGCCGATGCAGTGATCCACGTCGGCAAGCACGGTAACCTCGAATGGCTGCCCGGCAAGGGCGTCGGCTTGTCGGCGCAGTGCTGGCCAGACGCCTTGCTCGGCCCGTTGCCGAACATCTACCCGTTCATCGTCAATGACCCTGGCGAGGGCGCCCAGGCCAAACGCCGTACCCAGGCAGTGATCATCGACCACCTGATGCCGCCGCTGACCCGCGCCGAGACCTATGGCCCGTTGCGCCACCTGGAACAGCTGGCCGACGAGTTCTATGAAGCGCAGATGCTCGACCCACGGCGTGCCCGCGAGTTGCAGCGCGACATCCTGGAGTTGGTCAAGGCCAACCACATCGACCGCGAGCTGCAGCTGGAAGGGCAGCTGGACGATGCCGCCATATGGCTGCCGCGCCTGGACACCTACCTGTGCGACCTGAAGGAATCGCAGATTCGCGACGGCCTGCACGTGTTCGGCCAGTCGCCCGAAGGCCGCTTGCGGCTGGATACCTTGCTGGCGCTGTTGCGGGTTGAGCGGGGCGACGGGCGCGGCGGCAATGCCAGCCTGTTGCGTGCCCTGGCCAAAGCCCTGGTGCCGGGCTTCGATCCGCTCGATTGCGAGCTTGGGCAGCCGTGGCAGGGCGCACGCCCAGCGCAATTGCAGGCCATGAGCAGCGAACCGTGGCGCACCTGCGGAGATACCCGCGAGCGCCTTGAACTGTTGGCACTTCAGGTGATCGGTCAGGCCTTGGCTGGCACGGTACCGCTACCCGAGCAGAACGAATGGCAGCCTGTACACGACGTGGTGCAGGCCTTGCGCGAAGCGGTAGCCCCTAGCCTGGACGCGTGCGGCGCAGCCGAAATGAATGGCCTGCTGGCAGCGCTGGCCGGGCGCTTCGTGCCCGCAGGCCCCAGCGGTGCGCCGAGCCGTGGGCGCCTCGACGTGCTGCCCACCGGCCGCAACTTCTACACCGTGGACGTGCGCAACCTGCCCACTACCACGGCCTGGCGCCTGGGCTTCGCCTCGGCGAACCTTATCCTTGAGCGGCACCTGCAGGACCACGGCGACCACCTGCGCCAGCTCGGCCTGTCGGTGTGGGGCACGGCGACCATGCGTACGGGCGGCGACGACATCGCCCAGGCCATGGCATTGATGGGCGTGCGGCCGGTGTGGGCCACTGGCAGCCAGCGTGTCGACGACTTCGAAATCCTGCCGTTGAGCCTGCTCGACCGCCCTCGGGTGGATGTGACCTTGCGCGTTTCGGGCTTTTTCCGCGATGCCTTCGGTAACCTTATCCGCCTGTTCGATGCGGCGGTGCAGGCCGTCGCTGGGCTGGATGAACCCGACGACCTCAACCCCCTGGCCGCTAGGGTGCGCACCGAGCGCGCAGCGCTGCAAGCGCAAGGTGTGGACGCCGAGCAGGCTGCCCGCCAGGCCGGCTGGCGGGTGTTTGGGGCAAAGCCTGGGGCCTACGGCGCCGGGGTGCAGAACGCCATCGACGGGCGTCTGTGGCATAGCCGCGACGACCTGGCCGAGGTGTACCTCAACCACGGCGGTTACGCTTACGGCGCCCGTGACGACGGCACCCCGGCCCGCGCCCAGTTCGCCCAACGCCTGGCCAAGGTGCAGGCGGTGCTGCAGAACCAGGACAACCACGAGCACGACCTGCTCGACTCCAACGATTACTACCAGTTCCAGGGCGGTATGCTGGCCGCGTCGGAAACCCTGGCCGGTGCTACCGTGGCCAGCTACCACGGCGACCACAGCCAGGCCGACCGGCCGCGCATCCGTACCCTCAAGGAAGAGTTGAACCGGGTTATCCGCGCCCGTGCGCTGAACCCCAAGTGGATCGACGGGGTGAAGCGCCACGGTTACAAAGGCGCCTTCGAGATGGCGGCGACGGTCGACAACCTGTTCGCCTTCGACGCCACCACGCACCTGATCGACGACCATCATTACCAGGGGCTCGCCGATGCCTACGTGCTCGACCCGGCGACCCGCGACTTCATGCGCGAGCACAACCCCGAGGCCCTGCGCGACCTGACCGAGCGCCTGCTGGAGGCCCAGCAGCGCGGGCTGTGGCAGGCGCCAGGCGACTACCGAGAGGCCCTTGAGGCGCAATTGCTCGACGGCGAGGAACAGGCTTGAAATGAGTGAACCCGTACAATTCCCGCTGGCCGCGGTGGTTGGTGCCGACGACCTGAAGCTGGCGCTGTGCCTGACGGCCATCGACCCGAAAATCGGCGGTGTGCTGATCGAAGGGCCGCGCGGCATGGCCAAGAGTACGCTGGCCCGTGGCCTGGCCGACCTGCTAGGCGAGGGGCCATTCGTCACCTTGCCGCTGGGTGCCAGCGAGGAGCGGCTGGTCGGCACCCTGGACCTGGGCGCCGCGCTTGGGCAGGGCAAGGCGCAGTTCTCCCCGGGCGTGCTGGCCCAGGCTGACGGTGGCGTGCTGTATGTCGATGAGGTCAACCTGCTGCCCGACACCCTGGTCGACCTGTTGCTCGACGTGGCGGCCAGTGGCACCAACCGTATCGAGCGTGACGGCATCTCGCACCGGCACAGTGCCCGTTTCGTACTGATCGGCACCATGAACCCGGAAGAAGGCGAGCTGCGCCCGCAACTGCTCGACCGTTTTGGCCTGAACGTGGCCCTGGAAGGTTCGCCCGAGCCTGAGGCGCGTCAGCAGATCATTCGGCGTCGTCTGGCCTTCGACAGCGACCCGCACGCCTTCTGTGCCCACTGGGATGCGGCCCAGGCGCAGTTGCGCGAACGCTGCCAGGCGGCGCGCCGGGCCTTGACCAGCATAGCGCTGGACGACCAGGCGCTGTCGTGGATCACCGAGCGCTGCTATACCGCTGGCGTCGACGGCCTGCGCGCCGACCTGGTGTGGCTGCGCGCTGCACGCGCCCACTGCGCCTGGCGCGGGGGGGCGGCTATTGAAGAAGCAGATGTCGACGCGGTGGCCGAGTTTGCCTTGCGCCATCGTCGCCAAGTGGCGCCCCAGGCCCCTGCGCCGTCGGCACCGCCGCAGCCCGATCAGCAGGGTGCCAGTCACCCTGGCGAACAGGGCGGGCAGGGTGACTGGGGGGCGTTGCCGGCGCAGCCGGTGGCCAGCGGTGCCCGCCGCGAGGTGCCGAACTGGGCAAAAAAGCCCTGAGCATTCGCCAGCCACCTGCCAAAGGGGCGGATGCCAGACCTGGCGCGGGCAAGCAGGGCGGGGCCAGCCGTGGCCGGGCACGCAGTGCGGCGACCGGTCGGGTGGCCTGGCTGCCAACTTTGCTCAAGGGGCGGCCACGGTTGCCCCAGGACCTGTGCTGGCAGCAGCGCCAGGCCAGGCCCGCAGAGCTGTGGCTGGTGATTGTCGATGCCTCGGCCTCCACCCGTCGCCATCAGGCGCTGGCGCAAACCAAAGGGCTGCTGGCAGCCCTGTTCGACCAGGCTTACCGCCAGCGCGCCCGGTTGGCCCTGCTCACCGCCAGCGGGCAAACGCCACAATGGCAACGCCACGGCCTGAAAGCCTCGGCGGCCTTGCAGCCCTGGCTGCAGGCCTTGGGGGCCGGTGGCGGTACGCCCCTGATCGCCGCGTTGGAACAGGCTCGGCACTGGCTTCTGGCGCGCCAGCGCGCCCATCCGACTGAAGCCATGCGCTGCCTGGTCTTTACCGACGGTCGCCTGCAGCACTGCAACGCCGTGCAGCCCATGCCTTGTGCAACGTTATTGGTGGATATGGAACTTGCCCCCGTTCGTCTTGGGCGCGCACAGCGTCTGGCTGAGCAATTGCAGGCCGATTACCAGCACTTGCAGCACTTCAAAATCTTGGACTGATTGGCGCGACACTATGTCGCCATAGAAAAAGTTGCCAGAACAGCAACTTTGCATGCAATCAAGTGCGTGACGTTGCACGCACTTGCATTGCCGGGCGTTATTACTTCGGCATCGACCACGGTTGCAGGTCGTACCCTTTTTCGCACAGTTCGGCGCGCACTTCCTCGATCAGGCTGGCCCATTGGGCCGGGTCGGAATAGATGCGCGAAGACACTTGTTTGCTGCCGATGCGGGTGCTGGTCCGGTCGATCACTGCCAGGCTCAGTTCACCAGTACCGTTGGGTGCATCCCAGGCTACGCACTGGAAAGGTTCGAAGGCGTGGTCGGCAATCAGCAGTGCTTCGTTGACACGGAGCGGGGCATTCATGGTTCGGTCTCTCTATGGTCCCAAACAGCGAAGTTAAGTCCGCGTTGCTTCAAAGTCGCCTCAATCATCGCGAAGTGCAGCGCGGGGTTATGTGTACTGATGCTCGTTGTCCGGGGGCAAGTCACACAATGGATGTAAAATTTTTTGTCAGGGCCGAATCCGTTCTTGCCTGCGCCGCCATGTGATGTCGATAAAACGCGAAAATTCCCATGACGCTTTGTAAAAAAATGCGTCGGCAGACAGACGGTACTGGGAACCGTCAACTTCGTTGCTACTGTTAAACGGGCGCCACAACTTGCTGTTTTACTTCATAAAACCAAAAACTGGCGCCAAGGATCGGTCATGCAACAGCTTGCCGCCCAACGCCGTTTGCTTATCGTCGACCCCTGCGACGACTGCCACCGATTGTTACCTGGCCTGCGCAGCGCAGGCTGGGATGTAGACAGCTGCGTGCTCGGCGGGGCGCTGGATCACCCTTGTGATGTAGGCCTGCTGCGCTTGCAGGCTTCGCACCTCAGGCACCCTGATGCGGTCAAGGACATGATCAAACGCAGCAATACCGAATGGATTGCCGTGCTCAGTGCCGAACAACTGCGCATGCCGGCCGTCGGCGATTTTGTCTGCGAATGGTTCTTCGACTTCCACACCCTGCCATTCGACGTCTCCCGCGTACAGGTCACCCTTGGCCGGGCGTTCGGCATGGCGCGCTTGCGTGGCAAAGGGGCGGTGAAGGTGGATGAAGCCACCCACGAACTGCTCGGTGAAAGCCGGCCCATCCGTGAGTTGCGCAAGTTGCTGGGCAAACTGGCGCCCACCGAGTCGCCGGTGCTGATCCGAGGCGAAAGCGGTACCGGCAAGGAGCTGGTGGCGCGCACCCTGCACCGCCAGTCGCAACGCAGCGAGCAGCCCTTCGTTGCCATCAACTGCGGGGCTATTCCCGAGCACCTGATCCAGTCCGAACTGTTCGGCCATGAGAAGGGCGCCTTCACCGGTGCGCACCAGCGCAAGGCCGGGCGCATCGAAGCGGCCCATGGGGGCACCTTGTTTCTTGATGAAATCGGTGACTTGCCGTTGGAGTTGCAGGCCAACCTGCTGCGCTTTCTGCAGGAAAAGCACATTGAGCGGGTGGGCGGTAGCCAGCCAATCCCGGTGGATGTGCGCGTGCTGGCGGCCACCCACGTGGACCTGGAACGGGCCATCGAGCAAGGGCGCTTTCGTGAAGACCTGTATTACCGCCTGAACGTGTTGCAGGTGGTGACCGCGCCGTTGCGCGACCGGCATGGCGACCTCTCGATGCTGGCCAACCACTTTGCTCATTTCTACAGCCTGGAAACCGGCCGCCGGCCGCGCTCGTTCAGCGACCATGCCTTGGCGGCGATGGGTCGGCATGACTGGCCGGGCAATGTGCGCGAGCTGGCCAACCGCGTGCGCCGTGGCCTGGTGCTAGCCGAAGGGCGGCAGATCGAGGCGCAGGACCTGGGGCTGCAGCTGCTCGACCAGGAGCAACAGCCGCTGGGTACGCTGGAAGAGTACAAGCACCGGGCCGAGCACCAAGCACTGTGCGACGTGCTGAACCGGCACAGTGACAACCTGAGTGTGGCGGCCAAGGTGCTGGGGATTTCACGGCCGACGTTTTACCGGCTGCTGCACAAGCATCAGATTCGCTGACTGGAACCGAGGATTTTGTTGGCTGGCACCGGCTAAGCCGGTGTTCGCGGCTTAAGCCGCTCCTACAGGGATTTTCACCGCTTCGAATGCTGTGATTTCCCTGTGGGAGCGGCTTAAGCCGCGAAGAGGCCCGTACAGATTGAAGATCAATGCGGCCCGCGCGGGATGGTTTTCAGCAGGTCTTCCGGGCTGATGTGCCCCACCACCTGGGCCGCCGCGCTGCCTGGGGTAGGCAGGTCGATGATGTGGCTCTTCATCTTGCCGATCACATGCATTTCGCACGGTTTGCAGTCGAACTTCAGGGTCAGCACTTCGTCACCCTGGATCAGCTGCATCGGTGCGACCTTGGTGCGCACGCCGGTTACGCCCTTGGCCTGCTTGGGGCACAGGTTGAAGGAGAAGCGCAGGCAATGCTTGGTGATCATCACCGGCACTTCGCCATGCTCTTCATGGGCCTCGTAGGCTGCGTCGATCAGTTGCACGCCGTGGCGGTGGTAGAAGTCGCGGGCCTTCTGGTTGTACACGTTGGCCAGGAACGACAGGTGCGACTCGGGGTACACCGGTGGCGGCGTGGTCTCGGCCTTGCGCGCGCCACGCGGGTGCGCCTTGATACGCGCTTCGGTCAGTGCCTCGATGGCTTCGCGGCGCAGGGCCTTGAGCTGCGAGTTAGGGATGAAGTACGCCTGCGGGGCGTCCAGCTGGATGCTGTCGGCGTGGTACATCGTGGTACCCAGCTGGCCGAGCAGGTCATGCAACTGGTCCAGCGCCTGCTGCGGTTTGTTGGCCGCGCCGAACGGGCCATCCAGGGCCACCTGCACGCTCACGCCTTCTTCGCTGCTCAGGGTCAGCATCAGGCGCTGCTCGCGCAGTACCGCGTGCCACTCCACGCCGACCCGGCGCTCGGACGAGGTGCGTTGTAGGGCCTGCTGCCAGTTGTGGTCGAGGTTGCGCGACAGCGGGTGGTTGGGCCGCAGCTTGTAGAGGCCCTCTGGCATTTCGTTGGGCTCGACACGGTAGCGGTAGCGCGTGTGGCCGTCTTCCACGAATTCGCCGCGCGGCTCGGCGATGTTGGCACGGAAGCCCACCACTTCGCGCTTGACCAGCACGTTTAGGCCGTCGCCGTTGGTCAGCGGTACGTCGGTAACCACTTGCATGTCACGCTTGCCCACCTTTTCCACCACGCCCACCGGCAGGCCGGTGAAGGTTGGCGAGTCGAAGGCGCCGATGTCGACTTTGCGGTCGGTGACGAAGTAGTCGGTACTGCCACGGTGGAAGGTCTTGTCCGGGTCGGGCAGGAAGAAGTGCTCGGTGCGGCCGCTGGATGCACGGGCATAGGCCGGGCGGCCTTCGAGGATGGCGTCGAGCTCTTTGCGGTAGTGGGCCGTGATGTTCTTCACATAACCCATGTCCTTGTAGCGGCCCTCGATCTTGAACGAGCGCACGCCGGCATCGACCAGGTCGGCCAGGTTGGCAGTCTGGTTGTTGTCCTTCATCGACAGCAGGTGTTTTTCGAACGCCACCACGCGGCCTTGGTCATCTTTCAGGGTGTACGGCAGGCGGCAGGCCTGTGAGCAATCGCCCCGGTTGGCGCTGCGGCCGGTTTGCGCGTGGGAAATGTTGCACTGGCCGGAGAAGGCCACGCACAGCGCGCCGTGGATGAAGAACTCGATGGCGGCGTCGGTTTCGGCGGCAATGGCGCGGATTTGCTGCAGGTTCAGCTCACGGGCCAGTACCAGTTGCGAAAAACCGGCCTGGTCGAGAAACTTGGCCCGCTCCAGGGTACGGATGTCGGTCTGCGTACTGGCGTGCAGCTCGATCGGCGGAATGTCCAGCTCCATCACCCCCAGGTCCTGCACGATCAGTGCGTCGACACCGGCGTCGTACAGCTGGTGGATCAGCTTGCGCGCCGGCTCCAGCTCGTTGTCGTGGAGGATGGTGTTGATGGTGGTGAACACGCGTGCGTGGTAGCGATGGGCGAACTCGACCAGTTCGGCGATATCGCTGACTTCGTTGCGGGCGTTATGGCGCGCGCCAAAGCTCGGGCCGCCGATGTAGATGGCATCAGCGCCGTGCAGGATCGCTTCACGGGCGATGGCCACGTCACGGGCAGGGCTGAGCAGTTCCAGGTGATTCTTTGGAAGGGACATGTCGTTATATTTTCGGGCTGTCACGGTAGGCGGGCATTGTAGCGGCGAAACGGGCTGGCGGCATCATCGGGGTGCTGGGAGGTGCAAGGTGGGAGCGCAGGCCGCTCCCACAAAGAGCAGGTCAGCGCTTGGCGGCCATCGCTGTCACTTCAACGCGCATACCTTCGAACGCCAGGGATGCGACACCCACGGCCGCACGCACTGGCCAGGGCTTGCAGAAGAAACGCTGATACACCTCGTTGAATGCGGCCCGGTCGGCCATGTCGGTCAGGTAGATGGTCAGGTGCAGCACGCGGTCCATGCCGCTGCCGGCTTTTTCCAGCGCCACTTTCAGCGCCTGCAGGGTGCATTCGCTTTGTTCGACGATGCCGCCCAGTTCCAGGCTGCCATCGGCGTGGGTCGGGATCTGGGTGGTGACCAGCACGCCGTTGTATTCGGCGACGTCGGACGAAATCGACTCGGCGTCCGGGTCCGGGATGTAGATGATGTCTGCGTTTGCCATGGTGTGTCTTGCCTTGCAACGGAAGGAAAGCGGCAAGCCTACGCGAGCGGGGCTGGCGGGTCGAGGGTGCCCAGGTGTTTGAAATGCGCGGCGTTCACAGTCAGAATCGCGCCCCATTGTAAAACCGGGGGTTTACGGTGAACGAACAGACTTTGTCCAGGCGCCTGGAGCGCGTGGCCGCCCATGTACCACAGGGCGCGCGCCTGGCCGACATTGGCTCGGACCACGGCTACCTGCCGGTGGCCTTGATGCTGCGGGGTGTGATCGAGGCCGGGGTAGCGGGGGAGGTGGCCCAGACGCCGTTCGCCTCGGCCCAGCGCAATGTACGCAGGAACGGCCTGGAAGACTGCATCACCGTGCGCCTGGCCGATGGCCTGGCCGCAGTGGAGGCAAACGACCGTATTTCGGTGATCAGCATCTGCGGCATGGGGGGCGACACCATGTGCGACATTCTGCAGGCCGGCAAGCAGCGCCTTGCTGGCGTCATGCGCCTGGTGTTGCAGCCCAATGGCGCTGAGCGCGAGCTGCGCGAGTGGCTGGCGGGTAACGGTTACCGCATCGTCAACGAAGAACTGCTGCGCGAAAACCGCTTCGACTACGAAATCATCGTTGCCGAGCCCGGCGAGGCTGCGTACACCGCTGAACAGCTGTACTTCGGCCCGGTGCTGTTGCAGGAGAAAAGCGAGGCGTTTCGGGTGAAGTGGCGGCGTATGCTGAAACAGAAGCAGCAAACCCTGGCCAACTTCGAACGTGCCCGCGATGCGGTGCCTCAGGTAAAGATCGACGACTTCAATCGGCAGGTGGGCTGGATCACCCAGGTGCTGGCCTGACTCACTGCTGCGAGCAGTTGCCCATTTCGCGGTAGTCCACTTCGTGTTTCTGGCCTTGATGGTCGACGTACACCATGTGCGCCGTGCCAACCTGGCAGTCGGCGGCATTGCTGGCCGGGGTGATGGAGATCACTTTGGCCACATCCAGCGGCATGCCGTACTCGTAATTGCTGCTCACAGGCTGGTTTTTGGCGCTATCGGCGAAGGCACCGAACGTGCTGAGGGCAGCGGCAACGGCAATGACAGCGATCGAACGTTTCATGACAGGCTCCTTGTGTTCAATGTATGGCTAATGATGTATTCATTGGTGATCCACAATAAATGGGCTAAGTCGTGATAGATTCCTGCCTGTAACGCAAGAATAAGACTGAACAAGGAGCACATTGTCATGGACATGCTGCATGCCATGCGTACCTTCGCCCGTGTGGTGGAATGCGGCAGCTTCGCTGCAGCCGCCAATGCCCTGGACATCTCTGCGGCGCAGGTTTCGCGCATTGTTGCCGAGCTGGAAAACCAGCTGCAGACCCGCCTGCTGCACCGCACCACCCGGCGCCTGCGCATGAGCGAGGCCGGCGAGCGGTTTCTGGAGCGGGCGCGGCAGATCATGCTGCTGACCGAAGAAGCGGTGGGTGAGGCGCGTGGCGCGCACCTCACGCCTCGCGGCCACCTGCGTTTGCATTGCCCGCACGGCCTTGGGCTGTTGCTGATGCCGCTGGTGGCCGGCTACAACGCGTTGTGCCCGGAAGTGGTGATCGAGCTGACGCTGTCCCAGCGCAACCCTGACCCGTTGGCCGAAGGCCATGACGTGGTGATCACCGTGGACGGTGCGCTGCCGGACTCACAGCTGATCGCTGTACCGCTTGGCGATATCTTCAGTATCCCCTGCGCAGCACCCAGCTACCTGGAGCGACATGGCGTGCCTGAACGCCCCGAGGACCTGCATGCGCATCGCTGCCTGCGCATGGCTTATCCCATGTATGAAGGCGACTGGGTATTCCCCCAGGGTGTGGATCAGTGCGTGATCGCACCGCGTGACAATTTTTCCACCAACGTGGCCGATGCCATGCTGGTGGCCAGTGAGCTGGGCATGGGGATCGGCCTGCTGCCGTTCTATACCGCCAGCCAGGCCATCGAGCAGGGGCGCTTGTGCCGGCTGCTGGCGCCGTACCGCCTGCGCGAAAGTGCGCTGTATGCGATGTACCCGTCACGGCATTACCTGGATGCCAAGGTGCGGACCTGGATCGACTACCTCAAGGAGCAACTGCCGGCGCTGTTCGAGGGGCATGCGAAGGTGGTGGATGATGCGCGGTATTGGCGGTAGGCGACTGATGCTTTCTTAAGCCACTCGCCAATCCTGTGGGAGCGGGCGTGCCCGCGAACACCGCCGAAGCCGGTGCCATCCACCGCATCGCCTGCTTCGCGGGCACGCCCGATCCCACAAAGGGCCTGTTGCAGTTCAATTACAGGGGATAGTGCTTCAACTCCCGCGCAATCAGCATGCGCTGAATCTCGCTCGACCCTTCATAAATCTGCGTAATCCGCGCATCCCGGTAGTAGCGCTCCACCGGGTAGTCCTCCAGGTAGCCATACCCGCCATGCACCTGGATCGCCATCGAGCACACCCGCTCGGCCATTTCCGAAGCGAACAGCTTGGCCTGTGACGCCTCCGACAGGCACGGCTTGCCGGCGCTGCGCAGGCGGGCGGCATGCAGGATCAGCAAGCGTGCGGCGTTCACCTGCACCTGCATGTCGGCCAGCAGGTTGGCGATGCTCTGGTGTTCGTTGATCGGCTTGCCGAACTGCACGCGGTCACGTGAGTACACCAGTGCCGCTTCGAACGCGGCGCGGGCGATGCCCAAGGCCTGGGCGGCGATACCGATACGGCCGCCTTCCAGGTTGGACAGGGCGATGGCCAGGCCCTTGCCACGCTCGCCCAGGATATTGGCGGCAGGAATGCGGCAGTTGTCGAAGGTAACTGCGCAGGTATCCGAGGCACGGATGCCCATCTTGTGCTCGCTGCGGTCAACCTTGAACCCCGGGTTGTCGGTGGGCACCAGGAACGCCGACAACCCTTTCTTGCCCAGCTCCGGGTCGGTGACTGCGAAGACGATGGCCAGGCCGGCGCGGCGGGCATTACTGACGAACTGTTTGGCGCCATTGATGACCCACTCGCCATCGACCAGCTCGGCGCGGGTGCGCAGGTTGTGTGCCTCGGAACCTGCTTGCGGTTCGGTCAGGCAGAAGCAGCCGATCACTTCGCCACTGGCCAGGCGCGGCAGCCATTGCTGTTGCTGGTCGCCAGTACCGTAAGCCAGCAGCGGGCCGCAGCCTACCGAGTTGTGAATGCTCATCATCGCCCCGGTGGCGCCGCAGGCTGCGGCAATTTCTTCCACGGCCAGGGCGTAGGCCACGTAGTCGGTGTAGCTGCCACCGAAGTCCTCTGGCACCACCATGCCCAGCAGGCCCAGTTCGCCCATTTTGCGCACCACGCCATCATCGATCCAGCCGGCTTTTTCCCAAGCCTGGGCATGCGGGGCGATTTCGCCACGGGCAAAGTCCCGGGCCATGTCGCGGATCATGATTTGTTCTTCGCTCAGTTCCAGGTCTTGCATCTGTGTACTCCCGGGCTCACAGGCCTTCGAAGAATTGGTCGACCCGCTGTTGCTGCAGCGCGGCCAGGGTCGGCGGGTTCCAGCGGGGCTGCTTGTCTTTGTCGATGATCAGCGCGCGCACGCCTTCGATGATGTCGCCGTGCCGGAACCACTGGCGGTCCAGGTGCAGTTCCATGGCGAAGCAGTCGTCCAGGCCCAGGTGGCGGCCACGGCGCAGCATCTCCAGCGTAACCGCCATGGCCAGCGGCGAGCGGCTTTCCAGCTGGTCGGCAGTGGCGACGGCCCAGGCATGGCTGTCGCCGATGCTGACGGCACGCAGCTGCTCGACGATGGCCTGCACGGTAGGCTGGGCGAAGAAGTGGTCGATGGCCGGGCGCAGTTTTTCCAGTGGCGCATCGTCCAGCACCTGCATGCCCAGCTTGGCCAGCAGGTTTTGCAGGTTTTTGAGCGGGTTGTCGCCAAAGCTCAACTGGTCCAGGCCTTGGTCAAGGGCGGCGAGTTGGTCGCTGGCCAGGTACCAGTCGGCCAGGCCGCAGTACAACGCGTCGGCCGCCTGGATTTGTGCGCCGCTGACGCCCAGGTAGATGCCCAGCTCGCCAGGGATACGCGACAGGAAGTAGCTGCCACCCACATCCGGGAAATAACCGATGCCGACTTCGGGCATGCCGAGGCGGCTGCGCTCGGTAACCACGCGCAGGTCGCAGCCCTGGGCCAGGCCCATGCCACCACCCAGGGTAAAGCCGTCCATCAGCACCAGCACCGGCTTGCGGTAGCGGTGGATGACCAGATCGAGGGCGTATTCTTCGACGAAGAAGGTTTCATGCAGCGTGTCGCCAGCTTTGAAGCTGTCGTGCAGCGAGCGGATGTCACCACCGGCACAGAAGCCCTTTGGGCCTTCGCCGCGCAGTACCACCGCGCGCACATGCGGGTCTTCGGCCCACTGGTCCAGGTGCTGGCGCAGGCTGCGGACCATATTCAGGGTCAGGGCATTGAGGCCGGCGGGGCGGTTCAGGGTCAGGTGGCCGATCTGGTTGCGGACCTCGGCCAGTACATGCTCGGTTACCGAGGCTTGAGCGTGCGCAGTCATTGCGTTCTCCCTGCTTTGTTATTGATTTTCCAAGTGAAGTCTGGAGTTCGCTGGAGGATCGCAGGATCCTGTCATGCGAATTTGCCTTGCACAATCGACAATTATGCAGGGGCATCGTGCATTTTTGCTGTTAGCCAGTCGCCCAGCCAGGGAAATCATTAATCTGAGCGTAACGAACCCACCGGTAGCTTGATTGATCCGTCAGGCAGCACGGCCCTAAGGTGACCCCACGACAGCGAACCCGTGGAGTCACCATGACAATAACGCAGAATCCACCGCCGCAATGGTCGCGGCGGCGTGCCGAAAAGCAGCGCCGCCTTGATCGGGTACGCCACCTCGCCGACGGCGTGGTGCTGCCCACCGCACGTATGGTCGAAGCCCTGGAACTGTTGCTGGCCCCTGGCGACCGGGTAGTGCTGGAAGGCAACAACCAGAAGCAGGCAGACTTCCTCTCACGCTCGCTGGCCAAGGTCGACCCCGGGCGCCTGCACGACCTGCACATGATCATGCCCAGCGTTAGCCGCGCCGAGCACCTGGACCTGTTCGAACGCGGCATCGCCCGCAAGCTCGACTTTTCCTTTGCCGGCCCGCAGAGCCTGCGCATCGGCCAACTGCTGGAAGATGGCCTGCTCGAAGTCGGCGCCATCCACACCTACATCGAGCTTTACTCGCGGCTGCTGGTCGACCTGATCCCCAACGTCACCCTGGTGGCCGGCTTCATGGCCGACCGTGACGGTAACCTGTACACCGGCCCCAGCACTGAAGACACGCCGGCACTGGTAGAGCCGGCCGCCTTCAGCGACGGCATCGTCATTGCCCAGGTCAACCAGCTGGTGGACCGCGTGGACGACCTGCCACGGGTGGACATCCCGGCCTCCTGGGTCGATTTCGTGGTGGTCGCCGACCAGCCCTTCTACATAGAACCGCTTTTCACCCGCGACCCGCGCCATATCAAGCCGGTGCATGTGCTGATGGCGATGATGGCGATCCGTGGCATTTACGAAAAACACCAGGTGCAGTCGCTGAACCATGGCATTGGCTTCAACACCGCCGCCATTGAACTGATCCTGCCCACCTACGGCGAGTCGCTGGGCCTGAAGGGCAAGATCTGCCGCAACTGGACGCTCAACCCGCACCCAACCTTGATTCCGGCTATCGAGACCGGCTGGGTGCAAAGCGTGCATTGCTTCGGCACCGAGCTGGGCATGGAGGACTACATCGCCCAGCGCCCGGACGTGTTCTTCACTGGCCGCGATGGCTCGATGCGTTCCAACCGCATGATGTGCCAGCTGGCGGGGCAGTACGCTGTCGACCTGTTCATCGGCGCCACCTTGCAGGTGGATGGCGATGGCCATTCTTCCACCGTCACCCGCGGCCGCCTGGCCGGTTTTGGCGGTGCACCGAACATGGGGCACGACCCGCGCGGCCGACGCCACGCTACCCCGGCCTGGCTCGACATGACGGTGCCGGACACCATGCTCGAACGCGGCCGCAAGCTGGTGGTGCAAATGGTCGAGACCTATCAGGAAGGCGGCAAGCCCACCTTCGTGGAAACCCTCGATGCCGTGGAAGTGGCCAAGAAGGCCGGGATGCCGTTGGCACCGGTAATGATCTATGGCGACGACGTCACCCACTTGCTGACCGAGGAGGGCATTGCCTACCTGTACAAGGCCCGCAGCCTGCAAGAACGCCAGCAGATGATCGCCGCCGTGGCCGGGGTCACCGCCATCGGCCTGCGGCATGACCCGAAAGATACCTTGCGCATGCGCCAACAGGGCCTGATCGCCTTGCCCGAAGACCTCGGCATCCGTCGCACCGACGCCAGCCGCGAACTGCTGGCCGCGCGCAGCATCGCCGACCTGGTCGAGTGGTCCGGCGGCCTCTACAACCCGCCTGCACGGTTCAGGAGCTGGTGATGAACGCACACAACCTGAGCCCCGAAGCTGGCGCGGTCCCTGTAGGAGCGAGCTTGCTCGCGATGAGGCCCGCCCAGCCAACCAAAATCTCCCTAGCCGACCACCTGGCCGACCTAGCCGTAGAAGCCCTGATCGACGAAGCCGACCTGTCCCCAAAACCCGGCCTGGTCGACCGCCGCAGCAACGGCGCCCACCCCGACATGTCGCTGCCTCTGATGCACGCTTCGGCGCTGTCACTGTGGCCCTGCCTGCGGCAAATGGCCGAAGCCGCGCAATCCTTCGGTGAAGTCTGCCAACCCCTGCGTGCCTCGCTCGGTCAGCTCGGTCGTGAAGGCGAGGCCGCCATGCTCGCCACCACCGGGGGGGTAAACACCCATCGCGGCGCAATCTGGGCCCTCGGCCTGCTGGTAGCGGTCACGGCCCTCGATCCCCTTGCGGACGCCAACACCCTTGCCGTTCGCGCCGGGCGCCTCGCCTTGCTGGACGACCCGGCCATGGTCCCGCAAGACAGCCACGGTCAGCAGGTCCGCCGCCGCTACGGCACCGGCGGCGCCCGCGAGCAGGCGCAACAAGGCTTCCCCGCCGTCATCGGCCATGGCCTGCCGCAACTGCAACGCAGCCGCGCAGCCGGTGCCAGCGAGCAACACGCCCGGCTCGACGCGCTGCTGGCGATCATGGCCGTACTCAGCGACACCTGTGTGCTCTGGCGCAGCGGCCCCTCCGGCCTGGCCACCGTGCAGCAAGGTGCGCTGGCCGTACTGGCCGAAGGCGGCAGCGCCACTCTGGCCGGGCGCCGGCAACTGCGCCAGCTGGACCAGCACCTGCTGTACCTGAACGCCTCACCGGGCGGCGCCGCCGATTTGCTGGCCGCCTGCCTGTTCCTCGATAAAGCCGGGAGCGTGTGACATGGAGACCCTGAATTTTCAATTCCCCGCCGCTGAACCGGGCCGTGGCCGCACGCTGGTGGGCTGCGTCAGCTCCGGCGATCTGGAGGTGCTGATCGAACCTGGCACTGCCGGCAGCCTGCAGATCCAGGTGGTCACCTCGGTCAACGGCAGCGCTGCCCGCTGGGCGCAACTGTTCCAGCGCCTGTTCGAGGGCCGCGCCTGGCCGGCTGTGAACATCGACATCCATGACTTTGGCGCCACCCCTGGTGTGGTGCGCCTACGCCTTGAGCAAGGCTTCGAGGAGATTGCCCATGACTGACACCGAACGCTTGCTGCAGAGCCGCAGCTTTGTCGAACTGGGCGCCCGCCAACGTGCGCGCGCCATGCTCGATCCGGGCAGCTTCCGTGAACTGCTGGGGCCGTTCGACCGGCTGATGTCACCCTGGCTGCCGCGCCAAGGCATCGTGCCCCAGGCTGATGATGGCGTGGTGATCGCCAAAGGTCGGCTGAACGGGCGCAATGCTGTGGTTGCTGCCATCGAAGGTGGCTTCCAGGGCGGCAGCATGGGTGAGGTGGGCGGTGCAAAGATCGCCGGTGCGCTGGAGCTGGCCATCGAAGACAACCGCAACGGCATCCCCACGTGCGCCGTGTTGTTACTGGAAACGGGCGGGGTGCGCCTGCAAGAGGCCAACCTGGGCCTGGCAGCCATTGCCGAGATTCAGGCCGCCATTGTCGAACTCCGTACCTGGCAACCTGTGGTGGGTCTGATTGCGGGTTCGGTCGGTTGCTTTGGTGGCATGTCCATCGCCGCAGGCCTGTGCAGTCACTTGCTGGTCACCCGCGAAGCCCGCTTGGGCCTAAACGGCCCGCAAGTGATCGAGCAGGAGGCCGGCATCGGCGAGTACGACGCCAAGGACCGCCCCTTCATCTGGAGCCTGAGCGGTGGCGAGCAGCGCCATGCCAGCGGATTGGTGGACGGCTATGTGGCCGACGACATCGATGCACTGCGCGAACGCTTGCTGCAATTGCTGGACGCACCTTCCAGAGATCGCGCCAGCCAGCATGCCTGGTTCCTGGACAGGCTGGCCCGGCTAGGCGATGACTGCCCGCAACTGGATGCCGCTGCCGTACGCGCCCTTTATCAAGGAGAAGCCCAATGAACCGTGCCTTGAACTGGCTGTCGGGCCTGGCCGGCGGGCAAGCTTTGCCCGGTTACCCCGCGTCGTTGCGGGTGATCGACGGCGAACTGGACAACCGCCTGGTGCGCTTCATCGCCGTGGTGCCTGATGCTGAAAACCCGTTCCCCCGCGCACGCTCGGGCGAGGTCGGTTTGCTGGAAGGCTGGGGCCTGGCCAAGGCCGTGAGCGAGGCGGTGGCGGCTGACCGCAACGGACAGAAGCGGGCCATTGTCGCGGTGATCGATGTACCCAGCCAGGCCTATGGCCGCCGTGAGGAGGCCTTGGGTATCCACCAGGCCTTGGCCGGTGCCGTGCAGGCCTATGCCCAGGCGCGGCTGGCCGGGCACCCGGTGATCGGTTTGCTGGTTGGCAAGGCCATGTCCGGTGCCTTCCTGGCTCATGGCTATCAGGCCCAGCGTCTGATCGCTCTGGACGATGCCGGGGTGATGGTGCACGCCATGGGCAAGGCAGCGGCGGCGCGGATTACCCTGCGCAGCGTCGAGCAACTGGAGGCCCTGGCCGCCGAAGTGCCGCCCATGGCCTACGACCTGGATAATTACGCCTCGCTGGGCCTGCTGTGGCGCCGCTTGACCGTGGACAACGCCGAAGCCCCGAGCAGCGCCGACATTGCCCAAGTACGTGCCTGCCTGACCGAAGCCGTGCGCGACATTGGCAGTTCGACCGACCTGTCGTCGCGGCTGGCGGGTGAAAACCGCAGTGCCTCGCGTCAAGTACGTGAACAGCTGCGCCGCCAGTGGCAGGGCGCTTGAGATGAACGCGCCAAGGCCGCACGACCTGCTGTGGGGGATGCCCGTGTCGGTTTTGCCCACGGACGCGCCTCAGTGGGCGCTGGAGGTGTTGGCAAGCGGTCAGCCGGTGGTGGTGCGCCGTGCCACCTGCGAAGCGGGCTGGGTGGCGGTGGGGCTTCGCGGTCACGGCCGGGCGCAGCGATTGGGTGCCTTGATGCGCCTGACCGATATCCAGCGTCAGCAAGGCCCTGAAGCCCTGCGCGTGCATGAGCAAAGCCCATGGCCTGCATTGCAGGCACTGGCTTCGGTCACCCCGGTATTGCAGGCCCGTGGCTTGGCCTGGGGGCCGACGGGTGGGGTGGGGTACCAGCTTGCGACCGGGATTGAAGTGGTACACGCCGACAGTGACCTGGACCTGCAGCTGCGCACGCCACGACCGCTGGCCCGCGCCCAGGCGCGGGAGCTGCTGGATATTCTCGACTGCGCGCCGTGCCGTATCGATGTGCAACTGGAAACCCCGGCGGGTGCGGTTGCCCTGCGCGAGTGGGCCAGCTTTGCCCCCCGCGTGCTGCTCAAGTCGCCCTATGGCCCGCGTCTGGTCAGCGACCCTTGGGCCGTGATGGAGCGTGCCGCATGAGCAGCCTGTTCGCCTTCCCCGGCCAAGGTGCCCAGCAGGTGGGCATGCTGCAACGCCTGCCTGAAGGTTGCGGGCAACTGCTGGAAGAGGCCAGTGATGCCCTCGGCCAGCAGGTGCTTGAGATGGACAGCCAGCAAGCCCTGCAAAACACCCGCGCCGTGCAGTTGTGCCTGCTGCTGGGCGGCGTGGCCTGGGCGCGCTGGCTGATGCAACGCAGCCCGGCACCGGATTATGTGGCGGGCTTGTCGATTGGCGCTTATCCGGCAGCGGTCGTGGCGGGCGCCTTGGGCTTTGCCGATGCCGTGCGCCTGGTCGCCTTGCGTGGCGAGCTGATGCAAGGTGCTTATCCGCAAGGTTACGGCATGACCGCGCTCAGTGGCCTGGACCTGGCCAGTGTCGAGCGCCTGTTGATTGAGGTGGGCGGTGAGGTATACGTCGCCAACCTCAACAGTGATAACCAGATTGTGATTGCCGGTAGCGATACGGCGATGGCTGAGGTGGCGGCCAGGGCTCGTCGCCTGGGCCAAGGTGTGGCAAGGCGCTTGGCGGTCAGCGTGCCGTCGCATTGCCGGTTGCTCGACGGCCCGGCTGCGCAATTGGCCAGTGCATTCGCGTCGGTCGAGCTTCAGCGGCCACGCATTACCTACCTCAGCGGCAGCAGCGCACGACCGGTGTTCGACCCGCAGCACCTGCGCGACGACCTGGCCGGCAACATGGCAAGGGTGGTCGACTGGCGTGCTACGTTGCGCAACGCCTATGAACGCGGCGTGCGCCTGCACCTTGAGATGCCACCCGGCAGCGTGCTCAGCGGGCTGGCCCGGCCAGTGTTCGAACAGGGCAGGGTGGTGGCGGTGGAGGGCACCCGTTGGGACACCCTGGATGCGCTGTTGCGCCAGGAGGTGGCCGGCGACCGATGATGGCGGGTTTGCGGATGGCGAAGAACAACAACAAGCAACTTCGACACTACCTGAGGACAACAACAATGATCATCTATGGTGTGGCACTGCTGGCGGTCTGCACGCTGGCCGGCGTTATCGTCGGCGACTTCCTGGGCGTGCTGCTGGGCGTCAAATCCAATGTGGGCGGGGTCGGCATTGCCATGATCCTGCTGATCTGTGCGCGGCTGTACATGCACCGCAACGGCGGCATGAGCAAGGAATGTGAATTCGGGGTGGGCTTCTGGGGTGCGATGTACATCCCGGTCGTGGTGGCCATGGCTGCCCAGCAGAACGTGGTCACCGCCCTGCACGGTGGGCCGGTTGCGCTGCTGGCCGCGGTAGGTGCGGTATTGGTGTGCGGCTTGACCATCGCCCTGATCAGCCGCAGCCACCGGGGTGAGCCACTGCCCGCGCTTGAGCCCAGCCCCGAAACCCAGGCGCAGGTTGCCCCTGCAGGAGGTCGTTGAACATGTGGCCGATCATTGAAAATGCCCTCGAACACAACGGCCTGATCACCGCTTTTGCCGTGGTGGGCGCCATCATGTGGTTGTCGGTGTTGCTGTCTAAATACCTCACCTTCGGCCGGGTGCATGGCTCGGCCATCGCCATCGTCATCGGCCTGGTGCTGGCCTGGGTAGGTGGCACTGTCACCGGAGGGCAGAAGGGCCTGGCCGACATGGCGCTGTTCTCCGGTATCGGCCTGATGGGCGGGGCCATGCTGCGCGACTTCGCCATCGTTGCCACGGCCTTCGAGGTGCAGGCCACCGAAGCGCGCAAAGCCGGCATGATTGGCGCAGTCGCGCTGCTGTTGGGCACAGTGCTGCCATTCATTGTCGGCGCGGCGGTGGCCTATGCCTTCGGCTACCGCGATGCCGTGAGCATGACCACCATCGGTGCGGGCGCGGTGACTTACATCGTCGGGCCGGTGACCGGGGCGGCGCTCGGTGCGAGCTCGGATGTGATGGCGCTTTCGATCGCTACCGGGCTGATCAAGGCGATCCTGGTGATGGTGTTCACACCGGTGTCGGCGCGCCTGTTGGCGCTGGACAACCCGCGTTCGGCGATGGTGTTTGGTGGTTTGGCCGGGACCGTGTCGGGGGTGACGGCGGGGCTGGCGGCGACGGATCGGCGGTTGGTGCCGTATGGGGCGTTGACGGCCACCTTCCATACGGGGTTGGGGTGCCTGATGGGGCCTTCGATCCTGTACTTCTGCATACGCGGTCTGGTCGGCTGAAGGAAGCTGGCGCGATCGCTTGGGAAGCGGGTACGACCCTCCCACAGCGATCGCGCCAGCTTACAGGTTTTGTGCAAGACAGTTGCTCCCAAAGAGGGTGTAACTTGCTGACGGCCACTGCACGAGGCCAGTATTTATCAATTGCCCAGGAAATGTCTGGTAATTTTTCGAAGAGACAGATCCTACAGCTGTTTAGGAAGCCCAAGACTCCTTGAAGAATTGATTCCCCGATAGTGTTCGTGTCTTCAGCCTGCTGGAGGACAAGGACCACTTCATGCCCGGCCCAACCAATACCTCTCCGTTGCTTGCTCTCTATTTCGAGGCGAACTGGGGCTGCCTGATCGATTCCCTTCGAAAAATCGGGAGGCGCTCATGACCCTTAGTCAACGTATCGCCAAGGCCTGCCGATCCTGCCCCTGCGTCGCGCCCTGGTGCCGGACACACGCCCACAGGGCCTCAGCACCGTGGCCGGCAGCCTGCATGTCTCGGCGAAGCTAGGGGTGCGCACCTTACGCATGGGCTACCTGTACGTGCTGCTCGACCAGCAGGTCTGGCATGCCTACCCTGCGTCAGGGCGAGGCCTACTGGGCCATTACCCGTCTGTTCATGCAACAAGGCCCTGAAGCCCTGCTCAAATTCGTGCACCCACCCCGCGACTGGAACGACGACGATGGCCTGAGCCACATGCATTGCCTGGCACCAAAGGTTGAATGGCCAGCGGACATCGACCGTGAATCCCGTACTGCACCGTCTGACGCAGAGGCCCAATGAGCGGGGACTACCTGTGGCGCAGAGATAGAGAGCGGGTTAAGCATTTCCTGGTCGAAGGTGCGGCGGTTTGGGAATTCGGGCATGCCCGTTCCCACAGTGATCACGTCGTCTTCAAGAAATCCAGCGAGGTACCCCCACTTCGGGGGAATGCTGCCGGGTGATCCTCCCCAATCTGTTTCGGTTGCTACCGTAACCAACTGAAAAGAATATAAATATTCTTCTGGCACACACCTTGCTCCACACCTCCGCAGAGTCCCCGTGCCCCGGAGGTGCAGCATGCCCACGCCACGCAAAGGCCCCCTTCTGTCATCACTCGTTCTGGCCCTGCTCGGCTGGCAAACGACCAGCGAGGCGGCCGTGCAGTGCCAGCGCACCTTGGTTGCCAACGTGGTGGCGCTGGACCAGCCACTGATGTTCAACCGCCTTGGCGCGCAAAACGCCAACGGCATGATGTTCGCCCTTCGTGAAGATGTGGTGGACGACAAGCAGGTCCCCCTTAGCAAGGGCGGGGCCGCTGTCCCGGGCAAGGTCACCTTGCGCCCGGACAAGCGCCCAAGGCCGATCGTGCTGCGGGTGGCCGCTGGTGACTGCCTCACGGTCAACCTGACCAACCTGCTGGCGTACCAGGCCAACCCCAACAAACACGGTATCGACCCCGAAGAAAATGAGGTCGAAGGCGAGGAGGAAGGCCCGGAAACCGAGGTCGAAAACGAAGGTGGTGAACATTTCGTTGCCGACGAGCAAGTCAATGACCGGCATGTCGGCTTCCAGGTGAACGGCATGCAGGCGGTCAACAGCATTGGCGACATCGCCGCCAACACGGGCCGCAATGGCAACTTCCTGGTGTCGCCCGGCAACACCCGCAGCTACACCCTGTACGCCGAGCGCGAGGGGGCCTTTGCGGCCACCAGCCAGGGTGCGACCTTTGGTGGCCAGGGCGGGGCGGGTAACGTTGCCAACGGCCTGTTCGGCCAGGTGGTGGTTGTACCCAAAGGTGGGCGAACCTACCGCAACACCCTGACCGAAGAAGAAATGCGCCTGGCTACCACCGGCCGTACCGCCACCGGCCAGCCGGTGATCGATTACCAGGCCCGCTACCCGCAGGCCGAACCGTGGCTCACCGAGGGCAAGGCCGGCAAGCCGATCATTGCCATGGTCGACGGCAATGAAATTCTCAACAGTGAAACCGACGCCATCGTCATGGGGCCGAACCCCGATGGCAGCTTCCCGCGTTCGACCTACCCGCTGGAAAGCGTCAACAAACGCAACCCCGCCTTGCCCAACCGTCTGGAAGCGTTCCGCGATTTCGCTTCGCAGTTTGCCGATGAGGTGGCTGCCACCCAGGCCTTCCCGGGCTACTGGGCGGACCCGGTGATGGGCCATGTGCTGGAACCAACCCGCGATTCGTTCATGATCAACTACGGCTCTGGCGGTATGGGCGCCGAAGTGGTTGCCAACCGCCTGGGTGTGGGGCCGATGCATGACTGCCTTTCGTGCGCCTACGAGGAATTCTTCCTCAGCGCGCACACCGTGGGTGATATCGGCACCCTGGTGGACGTGCCAGCCAACGTCGGCCTGGAAAACATTCGCCCAGGCGAAACGCCGCCGGCCAGCGCCGTGGGGGTCAAGGCCAACATGGCCCTGTACCCGGCAGAACCTGCCAACGTGCACCACAGCTACATCGGCGACTTCACCAAGTTCCGCAACACTCACAATGGCCACGAACAGCACATCTTCCACCTGCATGGCCACCAGTGGCTGTTCAACCCCAACGACGACAACTCCGACTACATCGACGCCCAAGGCATCGGCCCTGGCATCGGCTACACCTACGAAATCGCCAACGGTGGCTCGGGCAACCGCAACCGCGTGGCGGGCGATGCGATTTACCACTGCCACTTCTACCCGCACTTCGCCCAAGGCATGTGGGCCATGTGGCGGGTACATGACGTGTTCGAAGAAGGCACCCGGCTGGAAGTGAGCGGGCAGGGCGAAAATGGCTTCCACAGCACGCCGTTCGCCCTGCGCAGCGGCAAGCCAGCCGTTGGTGCTCGGGCATTGCCTGATGGCGAGATCGTTGCCGGTACGCCGATTCCTGCCATCGTGCCGCTGCCTGGCAAGGCCATGGCGCCGATGCCGGGCAAGGTAGTGGTGGTGCCCAAGCTGTCCGAAGAACTGGTCGCTGCCAATGACGATGACGACGAAGAAGAGGGCGACGACGATCACGCCAACGAAACGCCAGCGCGCAAGGCAGTTGGTTCGCTGGCACTGGTCGACCGCACCGATGCCAACCGCAACGCCGATGGCACCCTGAAAAACCCAGGCTACCCGTTCTGGATCGGCGGCATGGAAAGCAGCGTGGGCAACCGCCCGCCAACCCCGCCACTGGACATGCTCGACCCGGCCCTGGCCCGGCAGCTGAAAGACAGCGGCAAAGCCCTTTGGGCAAACCTGGACCCCAACCAGGTCGATGGCTGGGATGGCGGCCTGGGCCGGCACGCGCTGGACGGCGTGTCTGCAGGCGGCGAAGCGGTGACCACCACCACCAAGCTGGACTTCTCCAAGGTGGTGCGTAAGGCCAAGCCCATCTACCTGCCCGAAGAAGGCACCGATGTCGAGCAGGCCGCCATGCAGTTCCACGCCAAGGCCGAGCACCCAAGCTTTGCCCTGGTGCCCGGCAGCCAACCCGTTGCCAAGGCGTTCCGCACCAACGGTGCCTTGCCCACGGCCGGTGCGCCGTTCTACGAGCCTTGCATGGATGACCGCGGCAAGCGCCTGACCCAAACCTCGGGGGTAGGCGAGTACGTCAGCGGCGAGAGCCTCACCGGCATGAACTTCCGGGGTTCGTCCACCTTCACCGCCGACCGCCCGCGCATCTACAAAGGCGCCAACATCCAGTTCGACGCGGTGTACAACAAGGTTGGCTACCACTTCCCGCAGGCGCGCATTCTGGCGCTGTGGGAAGACGCCTGGCCGGTGATCACCAAGCAGCGCCCGCCAGAGCCGCTGGTGATGCGCATGAACACGTTTGACTGCACCATGTACACCCAGACCAACCTGATCCCGTCGTACTACGAAATGGACGACTACCAGGTGCGTACTCCCACCGACGTGATCGGCCAGCACATTCATCTGCCCAAGTGGGACCTGACCGCCGCTGACGGCTCGGCCAACGGCTGGAACTACGAAGACGGCATTCTCTCGCCCGGCAGCGTGGTAGAACGTGTGCATGCCATTCGTGCCTACAACGGCTGCACCGAAGGCGACAGCCGCGACGGCACTGCTGCCTGCCCGAAAGCCAAGCAGCACCCGTACTTCGGCCGCTTTGGCCGGGCTGACTGGCTGGGCGCGCGCACGGCCATGCAGCGCTGGTTTGCCGACCCGCTGGTAAACGTGAACAACGTCGACCGTGGGCTGGGCACCATCTTTACCCACGACCACCTCGGCCCATCGACCCACCAGCAGCTCGGGCTGTACGCCACCGTGTTGGCCGAGCCTGCTGGCTCCACCTGGTATCATGCCGAAACCGGCGAACAACTGTACAACCCGGCCACACGCCAGGACGGCGGGCCGACTTCGTGGCAGGCGGTGATCAAGACCGGCGACCACGATGGCGACGGCAAGAACGACAGCTACCGTGAGTTCTTCCTGGAGTACAGCGACTTCCAGCATGCCTATGAAGCCGGCGTGTATGTGGGCGCAGGCCCAGACGGCATCCCCAATGGCCAGTCCTACCCGGCCACGGCCGACAGCTTCCGCTATGCCATCAACCCGCCGGTCCGGCAGAAGGCATCCAACCTGCTGGAGTCGGTGGTCGAATCGCGCGGTGGCCTGGCCCCTGGTTGCCCTAGCCGGCCTTGCCCACAGGCGATTTCGGTGGATGACCCGGGCATGTTCGTCGTCAACTACCGCAACGAGCCGCTGGCCCTGCGCGTGTTCGACCCTAACAAGGTCGGCCCCGACGGCAAACGCGGCATGCAGGCGGATGGCCTGGCCGGCGACCTGAGCTACGCCTTGCAAAGCCGTACCGACCGTGCGATCCCGGCCATGAACATGGCGCCGTCGGCGATCACCTCGGCCGTTGGCCCAACCGGCGGGACCACGCTGTTCCCACCGAACATCAACAAGGCCGGCAGCGAGCCGGGCGACCCGTTCACGCCCATGCTGCGCACCTACTCTGGCGACAACGTGCGCCTGCGCCTGCACGCCGGTGGCCATGAAGAGGAGCACAACGTCACCCTGCACGGCGTGAAGTGGCTGCAGAATGGCTCGGGCTTCGGTAACAGTTCCAACTCGGGCTGGAAGGCCTCGCAGATGATCGGTATCTCCGAACAGATGGGCTTCATGGCACCGGTGTCGATGATTTCCAGTTCCGCCGCTACCAATGGTGATTACCTGTACTCCATGGACGCCGCCCTGGAAGGCTACTGGAACGGTATCTGGGGGGTGATGCGCAACTACACCGCTCAACGCGCCGACCTGTTCCCGCTGCCGAACAACACCCAGCCGGTGGCCATGCGCAATACCGTGAACTTTGACGGCATTTGCCCGAAAACCACAGCCAACCCCAACGGCATCGGTACCCGCACCACGGTCAAACGCAGCTACGAGATTGTCGCGGCGCTGGCCAACGACATTCTCGAAAACCGCAACGGTGTCAGCATCAACGACCCGGCCGGCGCGGGCCAGCATGTCGGCGGGCCACTGAAGGCCAATGGCGGCACCCTGGTGTTCAACAGCCGCATGGCCAGCATCCCGCAGGTCACGGTGGTGGACGAAGAGGACGGCACCACCTTCACCGTCGGCGGCCACAGCGCACCGCTGCATGACCCGACCGCCGTGCTGTACGTGCGCAAGGCTGACCTGGACGCCACCACCGGCAAGCTCAAGGCTGGTGTGCCGGTGGAGCCGCTGGTGCTGCGCGCCAATGCCGGGGACTGCATCAGCATTACCCTGGAGAACCGCCTGCCGTCGGTCATGCCAGACCTGCCCAGTACTGCCGTGATGCAGAACGTGGTCAAGCGTGACCGCTTCGACAGCGAAGGCTCCACCGCCTTTAACAACAACCTGATGCGGCCGTCCAGCCATGTGGGCCTGCATGCCCAGTTGCTGGCCTACGACATCACCAAGTCCGACGGTACCAACGTGGGCGCCAACCCGGTGCAAACCGTGCCACCCCGGGCGGGCAACAGTGGGGCCTACCCAAGCCGGGTGTACCAGTACTACGCCGGGCACCTGGAGCGCGAAGGCAAGCCGGTGCTGCAACTGGGCCGCACGGTAGACAACATCAACACCACCGCCATCGAGTTCGGTGGCCTGAACCTGGCGCCGTCAGACTTCATCAAGCAGCCGCAGAAAGGCCTGGTGGGCGCCATGAGTATCTTGCCGCAAACCGCAACCTGGACCGAGGACACCGCCAGCCGGGCCCAGGCCACGGTCAAGGTCACCGGCCAGCCCGACTACCGCGACCTGGTCACGGTGTGGCAGCGTTCGATGAACATGCGTTGGGCTGACGGCCGTCCGGTCGAAGGTATCGCCACCGAAGGCAATGGCGTGCCGGGCGACCCGAAAGACAACGGCAACATGGCCATGAACTACAAGACCGAACCGCTGTGGCTGCGCTTTGGCCTGGCACCGGATGCACCCTTCGGCCATGCCGACGGCTTCGGCTTTGCCGATGTGCCCAACGCGCACATGGCCTACAGCAACGCCCTGGTCGGCGGTGACCCGCAAACCCCGGTGCTGTATGCCAAGCCCGGCCAGCCTGTGCGCAGCCATGTGCTGATGCCCAGCGGTGGCAGCCGCGGCATCACCTACCAGCTCGATGGGCACCTGTGGCCGCTGCACAACTACCAGGCCGAGAAGAGCGACGCGGAGGGCTACCCGATGAGCCTGCCCGGCATCGGCTCGGTGCGCTTCGGCTACAACCCGATGGCCATGTACATCGGCGCCCAGGAAAGCGTACTGCCAGCGGCACACTTCAGCTTCATGCTGCCCAGTGCCGGCGGTGCCAACGCGGTGGCGGGTGATTACCTGTTCCGCGACTACGCCGCCTACGGCAACCTCTCGGGGTTGTGGGGGATTTTGCGGGTGACCAACGAAGCGCCGCCGGCAACGGCCCCGGCGCAGTGACGGAAGGGGAGCGCGAGCATGAACAAGAAGACTCGCCCTGCTTACTTGGGGGTAGTGCTGGGCGTGGCGCTGATCGGCCTGGGTGTGGCGTATGAAAAGCTCTGGTGCGATCCCCGCGAGCTGTTGCAGGAGACTGCCGAACCGCAGGCCCCGCACCGGCTCATTCGAGATGGCGTAACCGTGGAGTTCGAGGCCCGGCCGCTGGCCGGGGGCGAGCTGAAGGAAGGCGGCTTCGCCAACATCCGCTTCAAACTCAGCGACCAGACCAGTGGCCAGCCGCTATCGGGTATGGCGCCGGGGGCGTGGATCGACCCGGCGCAGTCGGCCCCGGTGGGCGACCGTGACCAGAGCTGCAAAGCGCGGGTTGCGTTGTTTCTCAAGAGCAGCATCGGTGCCCGACCGCTGCTCGACCTGAACAGCTACTTCCTGTTGATGCTGAACAACGACGCCAGCCTGACGGTGATCGACCCCACCGTCTCGGTAGGCGGCGTGACCAGCACCATGGCGCGCATCGACCTGCCCGGGCGGCCCATGGACTGGGCGGCCACCAGCGACGATAAGCAGGTATTCGTGTCGATCCCCGAGCGCGGCAAGGTGGCGGTGATCGATACCGAGACCTTTACCCGCGTGGCCGACCTGGACGCTGGCGACCAGCCGTTGCGTGTGGCCCTGCAACCCGATCAGCACCGGCTGTGGGTGGGCAACAACAGCCGTGACCCGGCCAAGGGTGGGGTTACGGTGATCGACGTACCGGGGCGCACCACCCTGAAAAGCTTCAACACCGGCACCGGGCACCATGAAATCGCCTTCAGCGCCGACTCGCGCTTTGCCTATGTCAGCAACCGTGACAGTGGCACCCTGAGCGTGATCGATATCCCGCAAATGCGCCTGGCTACAACCATCAAGGTGGGCCCGCACCCGCTGTCGGTCAGCTATTCGGCGCTGTCCCAGGCGGTGTACGTGGTCGATGGCAAAGAGGGCAGCGTGCGGGTGTTCGATGCCCGGAGCCACCAGCTGCGCCATACGGTCAAGGCCGAGCAGGGCCTGGGCCCCATGCGCTTCAGCAGCGATGGCCGCTACGGCATCGTGCTCAACACCCTGGAAAACCAGGCGCTGGTGATCGACGCCAGTACCGACAAGCTGATCCACCACATCCCGGTGGCGGCCGAACCGTACCAGCTCACCTTCACCAAGGGCTATGCCTACGTCCGTGGCCTGGCTTCGCCTAAGGTGACCATGATCAACCTGTCCAGCCTCGGTGAGGGGCGCTCGCCCATTGTCCAGGGCTTCGAGGCCGGCCCGGCGGCGCCGCGCCAGGCCGGTGACCTGCCGCTGGCCCAGGGGTTGTCGGTATCGCGTGACGACAATTCGGTGTTCGTGGTCAACCCGGTGGACAACACCACCTACTTCTACGCCGAAGGCATGAACGCGCCGATGTCCGGTTACAACAACCGTGGCCACCAGGCCCGCGCCGCCCTCGTCGTCGACCGCAGCCTGCGTGAGGTGGCGCCTGGGGTGTACGGCTCGACGGTGAAGTTGCCCGCCGCCGGCAAGTTCGACGTGGCCTTCCTGCTCAACCAGCCGCAAATCATCCACTGCTTCAGTACCGACGTGGCCGAAGCCCCCAATACCCGCAAGCGCAAGGGCGCGCACGCCGAGTTCATTGGCCTGGACCAGCCGATGTCGCAGCACAGCGCCATTAACGCGCGCGTGCGCATCGTCGGCGACGACGGCCAGCCACGCTTGGGCCTGAACGACCTGAGCTTGCGCTACTTCCTGGCACCGTCGTCGATGCCACGCAACCTGCAACTGCAGGAGGTGGGCGAGGGCGTGTACCAGGCGGCCCTGAACCTGCCCGAGGCTGGCGCTTGGTACCTGCATGTGCAGTCGCCCTCGCTGGGGCGCAAGTTTGCCGAAGAAAACTACACCAGCCTGCGCGTCCTGCCGGCTGCAGCGACCAACGCTTCCCAGACTGATGTGAGGAATGTGCGATGAACAACCAGCATGCTTTCACACTGTTGGCCCTGAGCCTGGCACTGGCCAGCAACCTGGCCCTGGCCCACGCCGGACACGATCACAAAGGCCATGCCGAGCAGCCTCCGGCGGCGAGCCAGGAAAAGACCAGCGTGCGCTTTGCCGACGTTTCGCTGCTGAACCAGGACGGCATGCCGGTACGGCTGGAGAAAGACCTGGTAGGCGACCACCTGGTGGTCATGGGCTTCATCTACACCAGCTGCACCACGGTGTGCCCGGTGGTGTCGTCGATCATGGGCAAGGTCCAGCAACAACTGGGTGGCCGTGTAGGCGAGGAAATCCACATGGTGTCGATCAGTGTGGACCCGCAGCGTGACGACGCCAAGCGCCTGCAAGATTACGCCAAGGCCTTCCAGAAGGGGCCGGGCTGGAGCTGGCTGACCGGCACCCCGTACGCCATCACCGAAACCCTCAAGGGCCTAGGCAGCTTCAGCGCCGACCTCAGCCAGCATCCGCCGCTGATTCTGGTCGGTGACGGGCGTAGCGGGCACTGGACGCGTTATTACGGCTTCACCGACCCGGCGGTACTGATCGAAGAAATCAACCGCCTCAGCGCCCGCCGGGTGCATGCCAAGAGCACGGCCATCGCCGACCATCACGAGGTGCAACCATGAGCACTGTCACTTCCCGTCGCGCTGGCATGCGCGCGTTCGACTGGCTGGTACTGGGCGGCTGCCTGTGGATCCTCGCCTCGGTGGCGTTCGCCCACGAGGGCCATGCGCCGCAAGCGCCAGCGCCACAGCTGGCGCCCCAGGCGATGACCAGCGGCGGCGGCACCCGCGATGCCCAGGCCTGGTTCACCGACACCGTGCTGAAGGACCAGAACGGCCGCGAACTGCGCTTTTACAGCGATGTGCTCAAGGACAAGGTGGTGATGCTCAACGTGATCTTCACCCACTGCACCGACGCGTGCCCGCTGATCACCCGCAAACTGCGTGAAGTGCGCGAAGCCATGGGGCCGCAGCTGGCCAGCCAGGCGACCTTCGTCTCGATCAGCAGCGACCCGCTGAACGATACCCCGCAGGCGCTCAAGGCGTTTGCCGAGAAACAGGGGGTGGATGGGCCGAACTGGTTGTTCCTGACCGGTGACAAGGCCAATGTCGACCTGGTGCTCGGGCGTATCGGCCAGTTTCTGCCCAGCCCCGAGCAGCATTCGACGCAGTTGATTGCCGGTGATGTGGCGGGCAAACGCTGGAGCAAGATCCGCCCGGATGCGCCAGCCATGGCCATTGCCCAGCGCATCCAACTGCTGACCCAGCCACTGGCAGGCCGGTGAGCATCATGCATAACTGGGCGGTTTTGCTTATTGGTTTGGCATGCGGTACTTCGGCCTTTGCGCTGGACCTGACCGACCACGAGCGAGCCGGCAAACGCCTCTACCGCGAAGGCGTCTCCAGCAGTGACGCCCAACTGCAAGCCCGGGTTGGTGCCAGCGACATGACGGTGCCCGCCAGCGTGTTGCCCTGTGCCAGTTGCCACGGCAACGACGGCCGTGGTCGCGCGGAAGGTGGGGTGCGCCCGCCCAGCCTCGACTGGCAACGCCTGGCACTCGGCCAAGGCACGCGCGAGGCCAATGGCCGCAGCTACCCGGCTTATACCGACAGCAGCCTGGCCCGGGCCATTCAGCATGGCGTGGACCCGGCCGGCAACCGCCTGGACCCGGCCATGCCACGCTTCGAGCTGACCCTGGCCGACCAGCGCAACCTCGCCGCCTACCTCAAGCGCCTGGCCGAGGAACGCGACCCCGGTGTAGAGGAGGGCGTATTGCGCTTGGGCACCTTGCTGCCCGCGAGCGGCCCCTTGGCCGAAGCCGGGCAGGTGGTGCGTGCGGTGCTGGAAGACGGCATGGCACAACTCAACCAGCAAGGCGGCATACACGGGCGCCGCCTGGAGCTGGTCGTGCTTGATCCGGGCTTAGACCCCGCCAGCGCCGAGCAAGCCTTGCAGCAGTTGCTGCAGCAGGCGCGCGTGTTCGCGTTGATCTCGCCCCTGGCACCCATGCTCGACCAACGCCTGGCAACCTTGCTGGCGCCACAGAATGTGCCCCTGATCGGCAGCACGCCACGTAGCGGCGGCAGCCCACAGATCTTCGACCCGCTGCCCGGCCTGCCCGTGCAATTGCTTAGCCTGGCCGCCCATGCCCGTGCTGCGCTCGGCCTGGCCTCGGGTGACTTGCGTGTGGTGTATGCCGGCAACGAGCAGGCCGCATTGGCTGAACAGGTCCGCGAGCGCCTGCAGCAGCAAGGCTGGGCGCCTGCCATCCAGGCCTTCGACGGCCAGGCCGTGGACGGGCAGGGCATCGTCTTCCTTGGCCGTGCCCAGGCCTTTGCCGAATTGGCCGCCGCGTTGCAGGCGGCAGGCCGTCAGCCCTACCTGTTCGCCGCCTCCAACCAGGTGGCCGGTGCGGTGGCGCGCTTGCCCGAGCAGTGGTCGCAACGGGTGTTCCTGGCGTATCCCTATGTGCCGGAAGACTGGACAGAGCAGGGGTTGGCGACCTTGGCCGGCCTGCAGCAGCGCCAGGGCCTCGACCCACGCCAGGCATCGTTGCAGGTCAACACCCTGTGCGCGCTACGGTTGCTGAGCGAAGCGCTGAAGCAGATAGGCCGTGACGCCAGCCGCGAGCAACTGATTGCCGCGCTGGAAGGCCTGCACGATGTGGCCACCGGCCTGACCCCGGCCTTGGGCTTTGGCCCAGGCCGCCGCCAGGGCATGGCGGGCGCCCATGTGGTAGCAGTGGCGCTACCTGGGCCGCGTTTCACCTCGGTTACCCCGTACCGGCCGGTGCCGGATACCCCTTGAGCGGAGGCTGCCATGCGTATCGTGTTGCTGTGCCTGCTGTTGGTGCTGGCCAAGGCGAGCTGGGCCGATGTGCCTGCGGCGCGGGTCAATGGCGTGGAAATCGGCGTGACGCGCCTGGAGCGTTACTTCAGCGAATACCTGAGCGCCCAGGGCCGTGCGTTGACCAGCATTCGCAACCCGGGCCTGTACAAGCGCCTGCGCGATCAAGCGCTGGACGAGCTGATCGACAAAGAGCTGCTATGGCAGGAAGCTCGGCGCCAAGGCATCGCCATCAGTGACGCGCAGGTGTCGGCGCATGTGGACGAGGTCGAAGCGGCGTTCGGCAGCCCGGCAATTTTCGAGCGGCGTCTGGCGGAGGCGGGTTTCGATAGGGCACAGTACACTGAGTACACCCGGCAAGACATGGCGGCCCAGCAGGTGTATGCCCAGCTCAGTGCAGTCGACGCGCCGAGCCAGGTCGAAGTGGAGGCTTTCTATGCTGCCAACCGGGAAACACTGCAAGGAGCGCAGAACCAAAGTGATAACCCTTCGGTCATACGTGAACAGGGCCTGGTCTTGGCCAGGGCGGCGCTTATCGGCAAGCGAGAGGCCGATGCGCGCAGGTCCGTGCGCCAACGTTTGCGCGACGCCGCTAACGTGGAGGTTGCAGACTGAGGCCCCTGATGGCGTTTCCCCCAATGCTGGGGAATTAAGGTTTGGCAATGTGCTATCAGTTCCCCCGCATGTGGGGAACCGGGCGGGTGTGCCTGCCCGGCGCGTTTCGGGTGTTGGCCGGCACCCTTGGCAAATCAGACACTTACAGCGGTGCAACATGACTATTCACGCCTGGCACGAAGCCTGCTCAAGCCTGTACAAGGGCGCACTTCGCAGACCGGGTAACCGGGCAGTACTTGGGAGTCGACCTTGGTGAACAGAGTATTGGTAGTCGATGACGAACAGACCCTTGCGCAAAACCTGCAAGCGTACCTGCAGGCGCAAGGCCTGGAAGCTCATGTTGCCCACGACGGTGCCAGTGGTATCCAACAGGCTGCAAGCCTGGCACCGCAAGTGATCGTGCTGGATTACCGCTTGCCCGATATGGAGGGTTTTCAGGTTCTGGAGGCCGTACGCAAGAACAGGCAGTGCCACTTCGTGCTGATCACCGCCCACCCCACTGTCGAAGTGCGTGAGCGGGCCGCCGAACTCGGTGTGAGCCATGTCCTGTTCAAGCCGTTCCCATTGGTGGAGCTGGCGCGTGCGATCTTCGACCTGATGGGCATCGAGCGCCGGCGCAGGGCCACGGACAACCCGGCTGAAGGGTTCGTCGAACGACGCCAGAACAGGAACGAATCGTTCCCCCTGCAGTTGTACGATGGAAGCTGGGTGTTGGCCGACCGCCGCCGTAATGGCGCCAAGCCCCCAGGGCCCGACGACGAACAACTGCTCGCAGGGGAATAGCGGCGCCCGCACCCCTGGCCGAGCCAGCCTGCGACGCGCCCCTGAGCGGAGTCGCAGGCCATGCCGCAAGCACGTGATGCAACAGTCTCAGCCTACCCCCGCGACCTGCTGGCCCAGGCCCGCCTGCAAGCCAGCGACGAGCGCCTGCTCAACTGCCTGGAACGCCTGGCCTGCGACACCCCGGCCACCTTCACCCAGCGCCTCGGCCTGACCCTGCACTACCCGGTGCTGGACAGCCACAGCCTGCTGGCCAGCACCCCGCGCTTCGACAAGGTGGCCCTGGCCCAGTGCCTGAAACGCGAATTCGTGCTGATCGAGCAGGGCGGCCAACTGCTGGGCGTGTTCGCCGACCCCTTCGACCCCGCCCGCCTGGCCTGGATCGACGATGTGCTGCAAGGCGCGCCACTCTACCTGGCCCACGCCGCCGAACTGGCCACCTTCCTGGCCCGCCACGAAGAAAGCTTCCACGCCGTCGATGCCCTCGACCATGACGCCGAGGCCAGCAGCGAAGGCGACCCGCTGCAACGCCTGTCGCTGGCCAGCATCAGCGAAGATCAGAGCCGCGTGGTCAAGCTGGTCAACTCCACCCTGTACGACGCCCTGAAGCTGCACGCCAGCGACATCCACCTGAGCATGACCGGCCAGGGCCTGACCATCAAGTACCGCATCGACGGTGTGCTCAACGGCGCTGGCAAGGCCAGTGGCAGCGCGTTTGCCGACCAGGTGATCTCGCGCATCAAGGTCATGGCCGAACTGGACATCGGTGAAAAGCGCGTCCCACAGGACGGCCGCTTCAAGGTCGCCGTGGGTGACCGGCAAATCGACTTCCGCGTATCGATCATGCCCAGCATCTTTGGCGAAGACGCCGTGCTGCGGGTGCTCGACAAGCAGGACTTGTCCGACCGGGTCAGCGGCGTGCAGTTGCAGGCCCTGGGCTTTGCCGACGAGACCCTGCGCGCCCTGCGCCGGCTGGCCGCCGAACCCTACGGCATGATCCTGGTCACCGGCCCCACCGGCAGCGGCAAGACCACCACCCTGTACGCCATGATCAGCGAGATCAACCACGGCGTGGACAAGATCATCACCATCGAAGACCCGGTCGAGTACCAGTTGCCCGGCGTGTTGCAGATTCCGGTGAACGAGAAGAAGGGCCTGACCTTCGCCCGTGGCCTGCGCTCGATTTTGCGCCACGACCCGGACAAGATCCTGGTGGGTGAAATCCGCGACCCGGACACTGCCCAGATCGCTGTGCAGTCGGCACTCACCGGCCACCTGGTGTTCACCACCATCCATGCCAACAACGTGTTCGATGTGATTGGCCGCTTCAGCCAGATGCAGGTCGACCCCTACAGCTTCGTTTCCGCGCTGAACGCCGTGCTGGCCCAGCGCCTGATCCGTCTGGCCTGCCCGCACTGCGCCACGCCCTGCGAACACGATGACGACACGCTGTATGGCTCGGGCCTGACCCGCGAAGGCGTGGCCGGCTGGAAGTTCGTCCGCGTGCAGGGCTGCGGCCAGTGCCGTGGCAGTGGCTACCGCGGCCGCAGCGCCATCGCCGAACTGCTGCACCTGGACGACGACCTGCGCCAGATGATCGTCGAGCGCCGCCCCCTGTCGCAAATCAAGACACTCGCCTGCCAGCGCGGCCTGCGCCTGCTGCGCACTTCGGCCCTGGACCTGGTCCGTGATGGCCGCACCACCCTCGAGGAGATCAACCGTGTCACATTCATCTGATCGTTTCTGCGCTGTACTCGGCGCCGAGGGTGTCGGCTTGGGTTGCTGGCACAAACACCAACACCAGTGGCTGGGCAGCCGCGAGTTCAGCTGCGACGCCGTCCAACCGGCCTGGGAAGCTGCCGTTGACGCATTGGCCGCGCTCCTGGCCGAGCATGCTGTACGTGGTGCTCAACTGCGGGTGCTGCTGTCGGCCCGCTACAGCCGCTTCTGCCTGGTGCCCTGGAGTGATGCCATCGGCCACCCGCGCGAGCTGGACGCCTACGCCCGGGCCTGCTTCGAAAACCTCTACGGGCAGCCGCTGGACGACTGGCGCATCGTGTTGTCGCCCGAGCCTGCCGGTGCCGCCCGCATCGCCACGGCGCTGCCTGATGCCCTGCTGCAACGGTTGCAGGGGCTGGGCCGGGAAAGCCGCCTGAGCCTGCGCTCGGTGCAACCGTACCTGATGGCCGCCTACAACCGCTGCTCGTCACAACTGGCGCAGGGTGACTTCCTGTTCGTGCTGGCCGAGCCGCGCCGCAGCGTGCTGCTGCTGGCTGCGGGTGGCGCCTGGCAGCAAGTGCTGGCGCAAGGTTGCGCTGACAGTGACCAAGCCCTGCAAGCGCTGATTGAGCGCACCTGCGAGCTGTATGGCGAGCACCTGCCCCGGGTGTACCTGCATGCCCCAGGCCGGGGCGACGTGCCGCAACTGGCGGCGGTGCAGCTGTGCCAGCCGGCCAGCGAAGCCGACCCGTTGTGCGCCATGTGGCGGGCGGTGGCCTGACATGCGCCGCCTCGAACTTGAATTCCAACCCCGGCGCAGCGGCCCGTTGGCCTGGTCGCTGCTGGCCTTGGGCAGTGCCGTGGTCGCAGGCCTGGTATTGCTTCAGTACACCTTGCAGAACGAGCAGGTCGAGCTGGAAGACAGCGTGCACAGCCTGGAGCTGCAACTGGGACGCCGCCCGGCCACTGCCGCCGCGCCAAGCACGGCTGCCAGCCGTGAGCAGGCCGAGCGCCTGGCGCAGATGCGCAGTGTGTCGCAGCAATTGCAACGCCCGTGGCAGCAGTTGTTCGCCATGCTCGAAGCCATGCCGCAGGACGATGTCGCACTGCTGGGCCTGACTCCGGACGCGCGCAAGGGCCAGGTCCGCATTTCCGCCGAGGCACGCAACCTGGAGGCGATGCTGCAGTACCACCAGCGCCTGGAAGCCAGCGACGAGCTCAGCGATGTGTCGCTGCTCAACCACGAGGTGCTGGCCGCGCAGCCTGAACAGCCGGTGCGCTTCACCCTCACCGCCACCTGGGAGACCGGCCATGCGCGCCCTTGAGCTGAACAGCCTGATCCTCCAGGAGCGCCTGCGTCGCGTTGGCCCGGTTGGTCTGGCGGCGGTGGCGGTTGGCCTGCTGGCCGTGGGCGTGGTGTGCGCCGGGGTGCTGCCGCAGTGGCAGAACGTGCGCGAGCTGCGTGCAACCGAGGCGGATGCCAGCGTACAGGTGGAGCGGGTCAAGCGTGGCGAGCTGAAAATCGCCGTCAAGCCCGAGCAGCAGGCGCTCGACAGCCTGCGCCAGCAGTTGCCGGGCCAGCCCCAGGCCAGCGAACTGATCGAGCGCCTTTACCACCTGGCCAATGCCGAGCACATCAGCCTGGCCCGTGGCGAGTATGCCCTGGGCATCGACCCCAAGACCCAGCTGGCGCGCTACCAGATCGTGCTGCCGGTGCGTGGTAGCTACCCCCAGATTCGCGGCTTCCTCAAGGGCCTGCTCAAGCAACTGCCGACCCTGGTGCTGGAAGACCTTGAGCTGCAACGCAAACGCATCGGCGATAGCGAGCTGAATGCCCGCCTGCGCATGACCCTTTACTTGTCGAGGTCGTGATGAACACACAACGTGCAGTCATCTGGGCCGGCTTCCTCGGGGTGAGCGCGGCGTTGGCCTGGGCACCGGGACACTGGTTTGGCCAGGACGACGGCGTCGCGGCCTTATCGGGTAAACCCGTTCTTACAGGGACTGTGGGCGCCGCCGAACCGGTGGTAGCGGCTTTAGCCGCGAAAGGGCCGGAACAGGCCTCCAGAGACCTGTTCCCCAAGCAGCAGTGGAGCAAACCCCAGGCCCTGGCCACCGTCACCGAACAACCCGTGGTAGCCGCGCCGGTCGCGGCGGCAGCCCCGACCGCTCCTGAGCTGCCGTTCCAGTTCATTGGCCGCATGGGGACCAACGACGACCTGCAAATCTTTTTGCAGAGCGGCGAAAAACTCTACGTCGTGCGCCAGGGCGACGTGATCGAAGACACCTATCGCCTCGATCGGGTATCGGCCGAAGAGCTGAGCCTGGTCTACCTGCCTTTGCATCAGTCGCAGACTTTGTCTGTAGGGAGCGCACCATGAAGTCGTCAAAGCTGTGCAAGCCTGCTCCGTTCCTGCTTTTGGCGTTGTGCGTGGCCATAGCCGGTTGCGGTTCCAGTGCGGTACGCAAGGACAGCGACCAGTTGATGAAGGAGGGCCAGTACGAAGCCGGCATCGCCCGGCTGGAAGAGGCCTTGCGCGACGACCCGCGCGATACCGAGCTGAACATCGCCCTGGCCCATAGCCGTCAGGCCGCAGTCGAGGCGCTGATCACCCAGGCCGATGCCGACCGTATCCGCCATGACTTCGCCAATGCCCGCATGGGCTACGGTCGGGTGCTGACCCTGGAGCCGAACAACCGCCGCGCCCAGGAAGGCATCCGCCAACTGGAGCTGATTCGCACCCTCGACGAGCGTGTAGCGCTGGGCCAGGCCGCACTGCGCCAGGGCGACCTGTTCGGCGCCGAGCGCTACATGCGCGAAGTGCTGCGCCTGGACCCGCAAAACCAGAAGGGCATGACCCTGCGCAGCGACATCGAAAACGTCCAGGCGCGCACCGCTCAGCCCTACCCACAGCTGCGCAGCAAGCTGGAGCGGCCGGTCACCCTGGAATTTCGCGATGCCAACCTGAAGACCATCTTCGAAGTGCTGTCCCAGGTCGCCGGCATCAACTTCATCTTCGACAAGGACATGCGCCCGGACATGAAGGCCACCATCTTCGTGCGTGAGGTGCGCATCGAGGACGCCGTAGCGCTGCTGCTGGAGCAGAACCAGCTGCGCCAGAAGATCGTCAACGACAACACCGTGATGGTGTACCCCGACTCGCCGCAGAAGACCAAGGACTACCAGGAACTGGTCATGCGCACCTTCTACCTGACCAGTATCGATGCCAACACCGCGCTGAACATGGTCAAGACCATGCTCAAGACCCGCGACGTGTTCGTTGACGAGCGCCTCAACACCCTGACCATGCGCGACACCCCGGACGCCGTGCGCATGGCCGAGAAGCTGCTGCAGTCGCAGGACCAGTCCAACCCCGAGGTGGTGCTGGAAGTGGAGGTGATGGAAGTGGCCACCTCGCGCATCCTCGACCTCGGCCTGCAATGGCCCAATACCTTCGGCGTGTTGAGCAACGATGGCAAACCGGTGAGCGTGCTCGACCAGTTGCGTGGCATCGATTCCAGCCGCATCAGCATTTCGCCGGCGCCGCAGGCCAAGATCAACGCCCAGGACAAGGACATCAACACCCTGGCCAGCCCGGTGATCCGCGTCAGCAACCGCGAGCAGGCACGTATCCACATTGGCCAGCGCGTACCGATCATCAGCGCCACCTCGGTACCGTCCACTCAGGGCCCGGTGATCACCGAAAGCGTCACCTACCTGGACGTCGGTCTGAAGCTCGAAGTACAGCCCACCGTGCACCTGAACAACGAGGTGGCGATCAAGGTGGCGCTGGAAGTGAGCAACGCTACCCCGCTGGAGGCCACCCGCCAAGGCACCATCCCGGTCCAGGTCGACACCCGTAACGCCCAGACCAGCCTGCGCCTGCACGATGGCGAGACCCAGGTACTGGCCGGCCTGGTGCGCAACGACCACAACGCCAGCGGCAACAAGATCCCGGGGCTCGGCGATATCCCGGGCCTGGGCCGGCTGTTCGGCAGCAACAAGGACGACATGAGCAAAAGCGAGCTGGTGCTGGCGATTACCCCCCGCATCGTGCGCAACCTGCCGTACCAGAGCCCGTCGGACATGGAGTTTTCCACCGGTACCGAGTCGGCCATGCAGGTACGCCAGATGGCACCGCTGCCACCCATGGATGTACCCGGCAATGCGCCGACCACCGACGCGCCAGTGGTGGACAGCCAGATGGCGGTCGTCCCGGCCAACGGGAGCCCACGCCCATGAAAGCGCAGCGCCGCATGCAGGGTTTCAGCCTGATCGAGGTGGTGCTGACCCTAGCACTGCTAGGGCTGCTGGCCAGCATGGCAGCGCCGCTGACCGAAACCGTGGTGCGCCGCGGCAAGGAGCAGCAACTGCGTGAAGCGCTGTACCAGATTCGCGATGCCATAGACGCCTACAAGCGGGCTTTTGACGCCGGCTACATCGAGAAGCGCCTGGACGCCAGCGGTTACCCGCCAAACCTGCAGGTGCTGGTTGACGGCGTGCGTGACGTGCGCAGTGCCAAGGGCGCGAAGTTCTACTTCCTGCGGCGCATCCCGCACGACCCACTGGTGGCGGCCAAGGACAGGGACGAAGGCGCTTGGGGGCTGCGCGCATACGACAGCAGCCCCGACAACCCGCGCGAAGGCGAAGACGTGTTCGATGTGTACTCCAAGGCCCGCGGCAAAGGCCTCAACAACATCCCTTACGGGCAATGGTGACAGCCATGAAACGCAGCAAAGGCTTCACCCTGATCGAGCTGCTGGTGGTGATGGCGATCATCGCCACGCTGCTGACCATCGCCATGCCGCGCTACTTCAACAGCCTGGAAAGCTCCCGCGAGGCCACCCTGCGCCAGAGCCTGGCGGTGCTGCGCGAGGCGCTGGACCACTACTACGGCGACACAGGCCATTACCCGGATTCGCTGGAGCAGTTGGTAGAACAGCGCTACCTGCGCAACACCCCGGTCGACCCGATCACCGAGCGCAGCGACGCCTGGCAGCTGGTGCCACCGCCTGAAGGCGTGGCTGGCGGCGTGGCGGATATCAAGAGCGGTGCCACAGGGAGGGCGCGTGATGGCAGCCTCTTTGCTGAATGGTAAGGCCAACGGCGGCTTCACCTACCTGGGCGTGCTGCTGCTGATTGCCGTCAGCAGCGTGGCGCTGGCCGCCACCGGTACGCTCTGGGCCAGCGCCGCCCAGCGCGACCGCGAACGCCAACTGCTGTGGGTGGGCAGCCAGTACGCCCAGGCCCTGCGCAGCTACTACCGCGCCTCGCCGGGCCTGACCCAGTACCCGCAAGACCTGGCCGACTTGCTGCAGGACAACCGCTTTCCGCAGGCCAAGCGGCACATTCGCAGGTTGTACCCCGACCCCATTACCAACAGCGACGAGTGGGGCCTGCTGCGCTCGATCGACGGCCGCATCACGGGTGTGCACAGCCGCTCGGACGCTACCCCGTTCAAGCGCAGTGGCTTCAGCGCCGAGTGGACCGGTTTCGAAGGGTTGGAACACTACAGCGACTGGCAGTTCGTCGCCGAGCAGGCCTTCAGCGAAGGCGCCGATGGTGTGCAAACCCACAGCGGCCCGGGAGACACGCCATGAATACCCTGGCCGCACTCTACCTGAGCATGCTGCTGGGTATGGCCACTTCGGCCAATGCCTCGAGCGAGGACGAGATGCAGGGCTTCATCGTCGACAACACCATCTCGCACATCGGCCACGACTTTTACTACTACTTCGCCGACCGCCTGCGGGCCACCAGCCGCCTGGACTTCAACCTGGTGGTACGCGAACGCCCGGATGCGCGCTGGGGCAGCCTGGTCACCGTGGAGTTCGAACGTGAGGTCATGTACCGCCGCTTCCTGCCCCCGAACACCACCGAGCTCAAAGACGAGGCCGTTGCAGCCGCCGACCTGGTCAAGCAGCAGATCATTCAACGCAAGCTGCAACGCCTGCTACAGGACACCACCGACTTGGAGAGGGACGAGCTATGAAGCACTGCATACCCCGTTGCATCGCCGCCTGCCTGCTGGCCAGCGCCTGTGCTGCCCAGGCCACCGAGCTGGTGTACACCCCGGTCAACCCGGCCTTTGGCGGCAACCCGCTCAACGGCACCTGGCTGCTGAACAACGCCCAGGCGCAGAACGACTACGACGACCCCGACCTCAAGGACCGTGCCTCGGCCTTTACCGGCACCACGGCACTGGAGCGCTTCAGCAACCAGCTGGAGTCGCGGATGTTGTCGCAGTTGCTGGACAACATCAGCAATGGCAACACCGGCAGCATGGCGACCGATGCGTTTCTCATCGACGTCATCGACGACTCCGGGGCCTTGAGTATCAAGGTCACCGATCGCGTCACAGGAGAAATTTCGATCATTGAGGTCAGCGGCCTGAACCCCTGAGAGGGAAGGGCTTTTATGTTGGGGAGAGAACACCATGAAACGTCTGCTGAGCACGCTGCTGATCCTCACCGCCCTGGGCCTGCAAAGTGGTTGCAGCCTGCGAGAACCCATGTCGGCTGAACAGGACTCGGAAACCCCGACCCTGACCCCGCGCGCCTCGACCTACTACGACCTGATCAACATGCCACGGCCCAAAGGCCGGCTGATGGCCGTGGTGTACGGCTTCCGCGACCAGACCGGCCAGTACAAGCCCACCCCGGCCAGCTCGTTCTCCACCAGTGTCACCCAGGGCGCAGCCAGCATGCTGATGGACGCCCTGAGCGCCAGCGGCTGGTTTGTGGTGCTGGAGCGTGAAGGGCTGCAGAACCTGCTGACCGAGCGCAAGATCATCCGTGCTTCGCAGAAAAAACCGGATGTACCGGAAAACATCATGGGCGAGCTGCCACCGCTGCAGGCCGCCAACCTGATGCTGGAGGGCGGCATCATCGCCTACGACACAAACGTACGCAGCGGCGGGGAGGGCGCCCGCTACCTGGGGATAGACATCTCACGCGAGTACCGGGTGGACCAGGTGACCGTGAACCTGCGAGCGGTAGACGTGCGCACCGGGCAGGTGCTGGCCAACGTGATGACCAGCAAGACCATCTACTCGGTTGGCCGCAGTGCCGGGGTGTTCAAGTTCATCGAGTTCAAGAAGCTGCTGGAAGCCGAGGTGGGGTACACCACCAACGAACCGGCGCAGCTGTGCGTGCTGTCGGCTATCGAGGCGGCGGTGGGGCATTTGCTGGCGCAGGGGATTGAGCGGCGGTTGTGGCAGGTGGCGGGGGATGCGGGGGAGGGCAAGGGGACGGTGGACAAGTACCTGAGCCAGAATCAGCAGCCGTGATTCACCTTGAGGGCCTCTTCGCGGGCTTGCCCGCGAAGAGGCCGGTACGGGCTATATAATGTCCATCTCCCCCCCACCCCTCCTGTCCCTTTACGTTAACGTCACCATATGCCACCTTCTACCCCAGCCTGATGACGGCCAGGAATTTCTCCCGCACACTGCGGAAAATTCCCAAGCCCGTTCCCCGCCACCTTCGCGGGGCACAGCCGGAGTAGAAAATGGCGCGACAACTCATAACAAACGCCCACGACCCGCTGCACGAATCCCGCCAGGCCCGCCTCAAGCTGGCCAGCGAGGGCGAGCTGCCGCTGGGCATGCTGCGCGACGAAATCGATGCCTCCTGGCGCCGCAGCCTGGGCCATGGCCTGGATTGCCTGCAAGGCGAGCAAGTCGGCCTGGGCCTGGAGCAGGGCCACGACTTGCGCATGCTGCTGGAGCGCAACCGGCTGCTGGTCGACGCCGTTACCCCCGAACTGGACTACCTGGTCGCACGCCAGGGTAAAGCTGGTATCGTCATCCTCGGTGACGCCCAGGCCAACGTGCTGGCCATCGAAGGCCAGACCCACGTGCTCAGCCGCGAGGGCCTGCGTGATCTGCACCCGGGCAGTTGCTGGAGCGAATCGCTGCGTGGCACCAATGCCATCGGCACCGCCGTGGTGGAAGGCCGGCCGACATTGATCAACTGCGGTGAACATTACCTCGACCGCCTCAGCCCGTTTTCCTGCACATCGGTGCCCCTGCGCGACCCGCGTGGCGAGGTGATCGGTGTGCTGGACATCACCCGCGAAGGAGTGATGGCGCAGCCACAAGACAGCCTCTCGACGCTGATGCTGGCGGCCGGCAACATCGAAAGCCGAATGTTCGGCCTGTGCCACCCGGAGCAACTGGTGCTGGCCTTCCACAGCCGACCGCAATACCTCAACAGCGCATGGCACGGCCTGCTGGCGCTGAGCCTGGACGGTGAAGTGCTGGCCGCCAACGACAGTGCCTGCCAACTGCTTCAGGTGCCGCGCCATCAGCTGATTGGCCGGCGCAGCACAGACCTGCTTGGCGAACGTTCACCTGCGTTTATTGCACGCCTGTGGCAGGGCGGGGTGAGTAGCGTTCAAACGGCCAAGGGCGAGTTCTACTTCCGCGCATTGCAGTTGCCGCGCCATGGCCGGGTAAATGGTGGTACGCCAGGCAGCAAACCGACGCTCGGCAAGCCGTCGCCCGCGCTCGATGCATTGGCCGGCGGCGATCCACGCCTGGCGCGCAACCTGCGCATGGCCCGTCAAGGGCTGGGCAATGGCCTGCCAGTGCTGCTGCTGGGCGAGACCGGTACCGGTAAGGAAGTGGTCGCCCGGGCCTTGCACCAGGCCAGCCCGCGTGCCGACAAACCGTTCGTGGCCGTCAACTGCGCAGCCATCCCTGAAGGCTTGATCGAGTCAGAACTGTTCGGCTACCGCGAGGGCGCCTTCACAGGTTCCCGCCGGGGCGGCATGGTCGGGCGGTTGATGCAGGCCCATGGCGGCACGCTGTTCCTGGACGAAATCGGCGACATGCCGCTGGCCTTGCAAGCGCGCCTGTTGCGGGTATTGCAGGAGCGCCGTGTAGCACCGCTGGGCGCGGGTGACGAGCAGGACATCGATGTGGCGCTGATCTGCGCCACTCACCGTGATCTCAAGCGCCTGGTACAAGAGCAACACTTCCGCGAAGACCTGTACTACCGGGTTAACGGCGTGTCGCTGCGCTTGCCGGCCCTGCGCGAGCGGGATGACCTGGCCGCGATCATTCAGGGGTTGCTGGACAAGTCCGATGCCCGTGGCGTTACGCTGGACCCGGCATTGGCCGCCTTGCTGGAAGGCTTCGACTGGCCGGGCAACATCCGCCAACTGGAAATGGTAGTACGCACGGCGCTGGCGATGCGTGAGGACGGCGAGCAGGTGCTGACTCTGGACCACCTTACAGACTGCTTGCTGGAAGAACTGGCCAGTGGCACGGCGCCTTCCGGCAGCCTCAAGGACAACGAACTGGAATTGATTCGCGGTGCGCTGGCGCGCCACCAGGGTAACGTGTCGGCCGCCGCCGAGGCCCTGGGCATCAGCCGGGCAACGTTGTACCGCAAGCTCAAACAGTTGCGCGGCTGAACCATGGGCCCCCTGTTCGCAAGGCTGGTGGAGTCCAGCGACCCTGTACTCATGCGCCAGGCATTGGCCTGGCTGTATGGTTTCGTGCGCCCGCACCGGCGCGCCATCGGCCTGTTGCTGGGCCTGTCACTGGGCGCATCGCTGCTGGCGTTGGCGCAGCCCTGGCTGGTCAAGACGCTGATCGACGAGGGGCTGCTGGCCAAGGATTACCAGACCCTCTGGCATATGGCGGCGATCATGATCGGCGCAGGCCTGCTGGGCACGGTGCTGGCCGGGGTCAACCGTTACCTGCACACGCGCCTGTCGGGGCGCATCCTGTTCGCCCTGCGCGATGACCTTTATCGCCACCTGCAACAATTGTCGCCAACGTTCTACGGGCGGCGGCGCATGGGCGACATCCTTTCGCGGCTGGACGGCGACGTGGCGGAGATCCAGCGCTTTGCCGTGGATTCACTGTTCTCGGCGGTGTCGGCGGTAATCGGCCTGGTGGGCGCGGTGGCGCTGATGCTGATGCTGTCGTGGCAACTGTCGTTGCTGTTGGCGCTGTTGGTACCGATCGAAGTGCTGTGGCTGCGCTGGATGCGGCGCAAGGTAGAGCGCGAAGTGCGCAACCTGCGTGAGTGTTCGGCGGATGTGTCGTCGTTCCTGGTCGAGACCTTGCCGGCGATGAAGTTCATTCAGGCGTCCGGGCAGCAAGGCCGCGAGGCAGGGCGCCTGGACCAGCTTGGGCAAGGCTACATGCGCCAGTTGCTGAAAGTGCAGGTGACCGAGTTCTTCACCCAGGCCATCCCCGGCACGCTCACCTCCTGGTGCCGCGCTTGTGCGTTCCTGGTCGGCGGCTGGTGGGTGATCCAGGGCACTTGGCAGTTGGGCGCGCTGATCGCTTTTTCCACCTACATGGGCATGGCAGTAGGCCCGGTGCAGAGCTTGCTGGGCCTGTACGTAGCGGTACAGCGCATGGCCGTGAGCCTGGGGCGGGTGATGGAGCTGAAGCAGGAGGTTGTGGCCGTGCGCCCGGCGAGCAACCCGAAGCCGATACCCGATGGCCCCGGTGAGCTGCGCCTTGAAGGCCTGAGTTTTGCCCATGAAGGGCGCGAAGGTGCCGTACTGACCAACGTGCAGGTGTGTGTGCCGGGTGGCCTGAAGGTGGCCATCAGCGGTGCCTCGGGGGTGGGCAAGTCTACCCTGATCGACCTGTTACAGCGCTTCTACGACCCTGACGCCGGGCGCATTCTGCTGGATGGCACCGACCTGCGTGACCTGGACCTGGCCGCGTTGCGTCGGCGCATTGCGGTGGTCAGCCAGGACATCGTGCTGTTCCGTGGCACCCTGGCGCAGAACCTGGCCTACGGCGTACCTGAGGCCAGCCGTGCAGAGCTGGAACGGGTAGTGCGCCTGGCGCGGCTGGACAGCCTGGTCGAAAGCCTGCCACTGGGCCTGGACGGCCTTCTGGGCGAACGTGGCCAGCAGTTGTCCGGCGGGCAGAAACAACGCATCGCCATCGCCCGGGCAGTGTTGCAGGCTCCGGCGATATTGGTACTGGACGAAGCAACATCCGCAGTGGACGAAGCCACCGAGCGCGAAGTGATCGCGGCCATCGACCAGCTTTTCGCTGGCCGCACGCGCATCCTGATCAGCCACCGAGCTTCGACACTGGCCGATGCCGACCTGCACTTGCAACTGCATGATGGCCAGTTGCAGGTGCTGGCGCAGGAGGCAATCAAACATGGGCACTGACGTGCGTGTTGGCATCATCGACAGCGGCTGCTCGCCGGAGCAGGCCAACGGTTTGCTGGCTGCCCGCCGTTTCTGGCTGGAAGACGGCCAGTTGCGTGAAGGAGAGCTGCTGCCCGACCAACTGGGGCATGGCAGCGAGGTGTTTGCCGGTGTGCAGCGTGAGGCTGGGCCGGTGCCGCTGTTGGTGGCCCAGGTGTTCAGTGCTCAGGCCAGTACCAGCGCCTTGCAGGTGGCTGCCGCGCTGCTGTGGCTGGTGGAGGCGGGGGTTACCTTGGTCAACCTTAGCCTTGGCCTGCAGCAGGACCGCCCTGTGCTGCACCAGGCTTGCGCCGAAGCGTTGGCAGCGGGTGTGCTGTTGTGCGCATCCAGCCCGGCGCAAGGCGGGGCGGTGTACCCGGCCAGCTACAGCGGGGTGATTCGGGTGACCGGCGATGCCCGCTGCGCTCCGGGCGAGTGGTCGTGGCTGGGTACGCGGCAGGCGGACTTTGGCGGTTACGTGGGCACGGGCGGCAGGGCGGGCGCTAGCCTGGGCTGCGCGGCCTTGAGCGGAAGGATTGCAGCGTTGTTGCGCGACGAACCGGGCATGGATCGCCAGCAGGTTTATGACTGGCTGCGCAGCAATGCGGCGTATACCGGCCCCGAGCGACGAGGTGTTGGCCATGCCTGAACCACGCATTGTGGTGCTGGGTGCTGGCCCAGCGGGTGCTGCCACGGCCATAGGCCTGCGCCGGCTGGGCTACTCAGTGGCGGTGGTGTCGGAGTGGCGCCGTTTCGCGGCAGTTGAAGGGGTTTCTCAGCGGGTGCTGGAGGGCTTGCGACATGCAGGCCTTGGTGGGGCCTTGAGCCAGGCGGCCATGCCGGCTACCCGGCAGGTGCACTGGAACGGCCAGCACCTGCAAATGAACCAGGAGTTCTTGCTGGATCGACAGCGTTTTGACCGGGTGCTGCGCGACGATCTTCAGCGTGCTGGCGTGAGTGTGGTCGAGGGGCGGGTGCGCGAGGTTATGCACGAGGGCGGTCATCACGTGCGCCTGGACGATGGGCAGGTGCTGATGGCTGACTTCCTCGTCGAAGCCCGAGGCCGTCAGGCACCACTGGCGCCGGACCGGCTGCGCGGACCGGAAACGGTCAGCCTGCTCAATGTGTGGCAGGGTAGCCCGGGGGCGCCTGCGTCGGCAGTGGAAAGCCTGGAGGATGGCTGGGCGTGGATGGCGCGGTTGGAGGATGGCCGCTGTTACTGGCAAGTCACCCTTGACGCGGCGGGGCTACCGGGCAAGGCCGGGTTGGCGGAATACTGCGTGGCGCGGCGAGCCTGCAGCGCGCTGGTTGCCGAGTTGTTTGATGGCCAGGCGCTGGTTCCGGCACAGGTGCATGCACGCAGCAGCACGGCAATTCTGGCCGGCGAATGTGTCGGGCAGGACTGGATACGGGTCGGCGATGCGGCGATGGCCGTTGACCCGCTGTCGGGTAACGGGATTTTCCAGTCACTGTCTTCGGCGTTGCAGGCGCCGGTGGTTATCAATACGTTGTTGCGCAAGCCCGAGCGCGCAGGGCTGGCGCGGCAGTTTCACCAGCAGCGGGTCGAGCAGCTGTTCTTGCGCTTTGCCCGGATCGGGCGGGATTTCTATGGGCAGGAGCAGGGGCGCGCAGGGCAGCCGTTTTGGGCGCGGCGGCAAGGTTGGCCGGATGCGCAGCCGTTGCATGTGCCTGCGGATTGGAGCGCAGTGCGGGTCGAGCGGCGGCCAGTACTGCGTGATGGGTGGGTGGATGAGGCTAAGGTGGTGGTGACGGCGGATCAGCCGTTGGGGGTTTGGCATTTGCAGGGGGTGGAGTTGGCGCCTATCGTGCAGAGGCTACATGGCGGGCAAGCACTTGAGGTAGTGTTGCCAGGTCTTCTGGATGAACAGCAAGTGATGGTGCGGCACTGGCTGCGAGAGCAAGGTTTCGCGTGAGGTCGCCGGCCCTATCGCAGGCAAGCCAGCTACCACAGGTACTGCACAAGGCTCAGGCTTTGTGCAGTACCTGTGGTAGCTGGCTTGCCTGCGATAGGGCCTTGAGTCAGAAGAAGGTGCCGACAATCAGTTGCATATAGGCGCCGGTATCCCGGCTACTCAGCTGCGTGCCGCCATTGTCCGCACTGCGCTCCGGCTTGTAGAACCCCACCAGTGGGCTGATCAGCAGGTGGTCGTTGACCATCCATTCCACATACAGGTCCAGCTCCCGCCCGCCGAGGTTGCCCTGGTCGGTGTCCTGCGTGTCGAAGTCGAAGTACAGCGCGCCCACGGTCAGGTTATCCCGTGGCTTGCCTTTGAGCGCCACGTGGTGCACCTGGCTGTTCTTGTTGAACGGTCCGGCATAGTTGGCCGCCACTTCACCCTGGAACCAGGTGCCATAACCCCGGCTCAGTCCATAGAACAGTGGGTCGAAACCTTCGGAAAAGCGGCTGTAGCGGTAGGTGGCGGTAGGCGACCAGGGGCGCTCGGAGAACGTCCAGTTGCCCTCCAGGTACCAGGCATTCTCGCGCCCGCCGGTCTTGTCCTGGGTCACGTATTCGGCGGCCAGTTCCAGGTCTTTCACGCCCAGGTTACCGCGCCCGCGCAGGCTGGCGGTGTCCATGCCGTCGCGGTGCTCCAGGCCCATGATCTGCGCGTAGCGCTGGTCAACGTCCAGCCCGCGTATCCAACTGAGGCCCACGGTGCCGGCGTCGGCGACGTGTTCCAGGTTGGCTACTGCCAGCGACGTGTCGGCCTGGTAGTGGTTGTCGGACTTCAGCCACATCAGGTCGCTACGCCAGCCTTGTTTGCCGCCCAGGCGCAGGACTGCGGTGCGGTCGAAGGCTTTACGGGCGGCCAGGTAGTAAGCGCCGCCACGGTCGAAGTTGGCGCCCAGGTCGACCTTGCCCAGGTTCACCGGGTCGCCCTGAATGAGGAAGCCGTCACCCAGTGTCACCACCTGGCGGCCGCCAGAAATGTCTACGCCATCTTCGCCCAAAGCCGGGAACAGGTTGGCCGAGCGCCAGCCCAGGTAAAGGTCTTCGATGGCGGTGCGGCGTTCGTCGCCCAGGGTCAGGCCGGCGGCGTCGCCGTCGCCCCAGGTGGCGGAGCTGAGCAGGTTGAACGCGCCGTAGAATGCGCCTGCATCGGGCAGGGCCTGGCTGCCGCTGAGGCCGTATTTGACGTAGCCCTCTTGCCAGGCGGTGCTGCCGGGCTGGCGGTTGCCGGCTTGGTTGAAACTTTCGTCGCTGTGGAACACGCCAAACAGGGCTTCGAGGTCGGCGTTGAGGGTGGTGCCGTTGTGGTTGTACAGCTCGTGGGCCTGGGTGAGGGGGGCGGTGATCAGCAGGGTCAGCGTGCAGGCGAGAGTGTGCCTCATGGTGTGCTCCATGGTTTTTTTTTTTGTTGTTTTGGGGCTGCCTGTGCCGGCCCTTTCGCGGGTGAACCCGAAGGGCCGGCACAGGCAGGAGGTCAGAGCTTGATCAACACCGATTTGAGCTCGGTGTAATGCTCGATGGCCGCTGCGCCCATCTCACGGCCGACGCCAGACATCTTGTAGCCACCAAATGGCAATGCCGGGTCCAGCGCGCTGTGGCAGTTGACCCAGACCGACCCCGACTTGATACGCGGGATCATCCGATGCACCGCTGCCAGGTCGTTGGACCAGATGCTAGCGCCCAGGCCATAGGGGTTGTCGTTGGCCATGCCGATCACTTCGTCGATGTCATCGAACGGCATCGCCACCAGCACCGGCCCGAAGATTTCTTCCTGCACCAGGCGGTGGCGCTGGTCGACATCGACAATCACCGTCGGCTTGACGAAGTAGCCCGGGCCGAAGCTTTCGCCACCGCAGGCGATGGTCGCGCCCAGCTCGCGACCCAGCTCGATGTAGCCGGTGACGCGGTCTTGCTGTTTGGCCGAAATCAGCGGCCCCATTTGCACGGCCGGGTCCAGGCCGCTACCCAGTTTCATGCCATTGGCGATGCCGGCGATGTCGGCCACCACGTTGTCGAAGTGCTTGCGGTGTACATACAGGCGCGAGCCTGCGCAGCACACCTGGCCCTGGTTGAAGAAGATTGCCGTGGCCGCACCCGCAGCCGCGTCCTGCAGGTTGGCGTCGGGCATGACGATGGTTGGCGATTTGCCGCCGAGCTCCAGGGTGACGCGGGTCATGTTGTCCATGGCCGCCTTGCCGATCAGTTTGCCGACTTCGGTAGAGCCGGTGAAGGTCAGCTTGTCCACGCCGGGGTGGCGGCTGAGCGCGGCACCGGCATTAAGGCCGGTACCGGTGATCACGTTGAACACGCCCGCCGGGTAACCGGCTTCGTCGACCAGTTCGGCCAGCTTGAGCACGCTCAGTGGGGTTTCATCTGCTGGCTTGAGCACCACGGTGCAGCCGGTGGCCAGGGCCGGGCCGAGCTTCCAGCAGGCCAGCAGCAGCGGGAAGTTCCACGCGACGATGGCGCCAACCACGCCGACGGCCTCACGGCGCACGAAGCCGTGGAACTGGTCGTTGGGCATCAACGGCATGGAGGCTTCGACAGTGCTACCCTCGATCTTGGTGGCCCAGCCGGCCATGTAACGCAGGAAATCGATGGCCAACTGCACGTCCATCACCTGAGCCACGGCGGCGCTCTTGCCATTGTTCAGGCATTCCAGCTCGGCCAGCTGGCGGGCGTCGCGCTCCATCAGGTCGGCCAGGCGCCACAGCAGGTTTTGCCGTTCACGCGGGCGCAGGCGGCTCCATGGCGAGTCGTCGAAGGCCTGGCGTGCGGCGCGCACGGCGCGGTCGACGTCTTTGGCCTCGGCGGCGGGCACTTCACCCAGCACTTCGCCAGTGGCCGGGTTACGGAACGACAGGGTGCGACCGCTGGCGGCCTCCTGCCAGTCGGCGCCGATGCGCATCTTCAGCTTGCGTTCGAGAAAGGCGCGGGTGGCGGGCAGGATGGGCAGTTCAGAAAGCATGGGGCTGTGCCTCTTGTCATTGGGTGTGACGGGCACAGGCGCAATGGCCGTGCCAAGGTGGGCAATTGGTCGCAAGGTGTTGAAGGCATTGGGTTTTGCCTGGGTGCAAGGCTGTGATTGCAGGTGTGCGCTGTTGCACATTGAGACGCTGTGAGACGGTGGTGAAACAGTGGCTGTACTCAGGCATTTCGCAATTGCTGTGGGAGCGGGCGAGCCCGCGAAGGCCTGTGCAGCAGGCCCTGTCTCAGGATGAAACACCCTGTCGCGAAATGGCACGCTGCAATTAGCCATCCTGGATGCTGGCCAAGACCAGAAAACGGCCTAAAAGCCTGAAAGACAACGCTTTTGCAGCATCTGGCACAGTTCCTGTATCACAACTGCCACATGCACACCTGCTGTACCAAAGCGTGCGAAAAACGATAAGAACAACAACCGTGGAGGTCTGACCTTGAAGACGACTCGACTCCGGCGGCATGCGGGCAAACTGGCGCTGGTCGCCGCCGCGCTGCTGAGCACCCAGGCCATGGCGGCCGAGCAGGGCCCGAGCCTGTTGCAGAACAAGTGTATGGGGTGCCATATCCCCGAAGGTAACGATAACTACAGCCGCATCAGCCACCAGCGAAAAACGCCGGAAGGCTGGCTGATGAGCATCGCCCGCATGCAGGTGATGCACGGCCTGCAGATCAGCGACGACGACCGTCGCACGCTGGTCAAGTACCTGGCCGACAAGCAGGGTCTGGCGCCCAGCGAAACCGATGGTGTGCGCTACGCCATGGAACGCCGGCTGAACACCGTCGAGCACTTCGATACCCAGCTCAGCGAAACCTGTGGCCGTTGTCACTCCGGTGCCCGCGTGGCCTTGCAGCGCCGCCCGGCCAAGGAATGGGAGCACCTGGTCAACTTCCACCTCGGCCAATGGCCGTCCCTCGAATACCAGGCCCAGGCGCGTGACCGCGACTGGCTGCCGATTGCCCTGCAACAGGTGGTACCGGAACTTGCCAAGCGTTACCCGCTGGACAACCCGGCCTGGGCCGAGTGGCAGAAGGCCAAGCCGAGCGCCGATGTGCTGCCGGGGCAATGGGCCTTCAGCGGGCACATGCTGGCCAAGGGCGATGTGCGCGGGGTGATGAGCGTCACCGCCGACCAGGGCGATACCTTCAAGGTGGAGGTCAAGGGCGCTTATGCCGATGGCACGCCGTTCAACGGCAGCGGCACGGCAATCCTGTACAACGGCTATGAATGGCGCGGCAACGTCAAGGTGGGCGACGCCAACCTGCGTCAGGTGTTCGCGGCACTCGATGGCGAAATGAAAGGCCGCATGTTCGAGGCCGAGCACGATGAACGTGGCCTGGACTTCACTGCGGTGAAGGAAGGCAAGGCACGCCTGCTTGCCGTACAGCCGGCATTTATCAAGGCGGGCGGCGAAAGCGAGATCACCCTGGTAGGCAGCGGCCTGGACGGCAAGCCCGACCTGGGTGCCGGGGTGGAGGTGACCGAAGTGCTGGAGCAAACCCCGACCCTGGTGCGGGTCAAGGCCCGCGCAGCCGCCGATGCCAAGCCTGGCCAGCGCGAGGTGGCAGTGGGCGCGCTCAAAGGTGCAAACCTGGCGGTATACGACAAGGTCGAGGAAGTGAAGGTCGTGCCGGCATTCTCCATTGCCCGCATTGGCGAGAACGGTGCTTCGGTACCGAAAGTGCAGGGCCGTTTCGAAGCCGAGGCCTGGGGTAAAGACGCCAGCGGCCAGCCACTGCGCATCGGCTACCTGCCAGCCACCTGGAAAGTCGAGCCGTTCAACGAACGTGCGGTCGAGGATGAGGACGTGAAGTTCGCTGGCAGGATGCAGGCCGATGGCGTGTTCGTGCCAGGCGGTGCCGGCCCCAACCCTGAGCGCAAGATGATGACCAACAACGCCGGTAACCTGAAGGTCATCGCCACCCTGGCCGACGGTGGCCAGACTGGCGAAGGGCACATGATCGTCACCGTTCAGCGCTGGAACAACCCGCCGCTGCCGTAACGGCACGGCGCAACGGTTTTCCAACGGATCGATTATCGGGAGGTCGCCATGGGCGCACTACTGAACCTGGTCGAACGCAACCTGCATGAAGTGCAGGTCGATGCCGACCGCATGCTGTTCCATATTCCCAGCAGCTCGCTGTTTGCCACAGATGCCGTGACCGGTAGCATCATCGACGCCTTGCGCCAGCAAGGTTGTTCGGCCGAGGAGCTGATGCAGCGCCTGGGCCAGCAGTTTGCCGGCGACGATATCCAGGACACCCTGCGCGAGCTGATCGCGCTGGAGCTGGTCAGCGACGGCTCGCCGCTGACCCCGGAAATCGCCCTCAGGCAGGTCGAGCGCACTGCGCTGAATACCGTGGTGCTCAACGTCAACACCGGCTGCAACCTTAGCTGCACCTATTGCTACAAGGAAGACCTGGATAAACCGTCCGCCGGCAAGAAGATGAGCACCGCCACCGCCGAAGCCTCGGTGGAGATGCTGCTCAAGGAATCGCCCAACGAGGAGCGCTACAGCGTGGTGTTCTTCGGTGGCGAACCGCTGTCCAACCGGCCGTTGATCGAGCACATGGTGGCTTACTGCGAGCGGCGTTTCGCCGAGGCGGGCAAGGCGGTGGAGTTCATCATGACCACCAACGCCACGTTGCTGACCGAAGAAATCATCGACTGGCTCAATGCCCACCGCTTTGGCCTGTCTATCAGCATCGACGGCCCGAAGACCGTGCACGACCGCAACCGCATCACCGTGGGCGGGCAGGGCACCTATGACGTGGTGCGGCGCAAGGCCGACCTGCTGCTGTCGCGCTACACCAGCCGCCCGGTAGGGGCGCGGGTGACCTTGACCCGCGGCATCACCGATGTCGAAACCATCTGGAACCACCTGTTCAACGAAATGGGTTTTGCCGAGGTTGGGTTTGCCCCGGTCACCTCCGGCGATATGGCGGACTTCAACCTCACCGGCGACGAACTGATCGAGGTGTTCGCCAATATGAAGGCGCTGGGCCGCCGTTACCTGGAAGCCGCGCTGGAGCACCGCAACATCGGGTTCTCCAACCTGCACCAGCTGATCACCGACATCCACGAAGGCCACAAGAAGGCGCTGCCGTGCGGCGCCGGGTTGAAGATGCTGGCGGTGGACCACGAAGGCGAGCTGAACCTGTGCCACCGCTTCACCGGCTCTAGCCTGCCGACCTTCGGCAACGTGCACCAGGGCGTGAAGCAGGCGCAGCTCAACGACTTCCTGTCGCAGCGCCTGGACCGCAGCAACACCGGCTGCGAGAGCTGCCGTATCCGCAACCTGTGCTCTGGCGGCTGCTACCACGAAAGCTATGCGCGCTACGGCGACCCGCAGCACCCGACGTATCACTACTGCGAACTGATGCGCGACTGGGTCGACTTCGGCATCGAAGTCTACAGTCGCATCATGGCCGCCAACCCGGCCTTCATCGATCGCTACATCACTCCGCGGAAGGCGCACTGACATGAAGCACTTGAAGCCCCTGAACAACAAGGCGCGCATCCTCGAACAGGCCGCTGCCGAAGACCGCGTCGAAGAAGTCATGGCCATGAGTGCAGTGGCCGGCTGTACGGCCACCACCGACCCGGGTTGGGAAGTGGACGCCTTTGGTGGCGTGAGCTCGCTTTGCCAGCCGATGGAAGCCGACCTGTATGGCTGCTCCGACCCTTGCTGGTGGCCGGCCCAGGTGCCGGACATGATGAGCACCTATCAGAACTGGAACGCCCAGGCCACCAACTCGGCGGATGACTGGCGCAACCTCGGCACTGTGTTCCCGAAAGACAAGTGACCGGCCCAACAAGAATGACAAGGGGAAACCGCATGAAAGCTGGACGCTGCGCGTCACTCGCGCTCACCATCGCCGCCATGGCGTGTACCGGCCTGGCACAGGCCGACGATACCGGGCCGGCACTGAAGGCTGGCCACGAATACATGATCGTGACCAACTACCCGAACAACCTGCATGTGGTCGATGTGGCCACTGATACGGTGTACAAGAGCTGCGTCATGCCCGACAAGTTCGGCCCCGGCACCGCAATGATGGCGCCGGACAACCGCACTGCCTACGTGTTGAACAACCACTACGGTGACATCTACGGCATCGACCTGGACACCTGCAAGAACACCTTCCACGCCAACCTGTCCAGCGTGGCAGGCGAAGTGGGCCGGTCGATCTACTCGTTCGCCATCAGCCCCGACGGCAAGGAAGTGTACGCCACGGTCAACCCGACCCAGATGCTGAACGACCACTACGTGGTCAAGCCACCACGGCTTGAGGTGTTCAGTACCGGCGATGGCCTGCAGGCCAAGCCGATACGTACCTTCCCGATGCCGCGCCAGGTATACCTGATGCGCACCGCCGACGATGGCACCCTGTATTTTGCCGGGCCGGATATCTACAAGATGGACGTAAAGACCGGCAAGTACACGGTGGCCTTGCCGCTGCGCAACTGGAACCGCAAAGGCTACAGTGCCCCGGACGTGCTGTACTTCTGGCCGCACCAGAACCCGCGCCACGAGTTCTCGATGTTGTACACCATTGCCAAGTTCAAGGATGCCAAGCAGGACCCGAACGAGGCTGAGCTGTTGTACGGCTACCTGAGCGTCGACCTGAAGACCGGCAAGACCCATACCCAGGAGTTCGCCGACCTGACCGAGCTGTACTTCACCGGCCTGCGCTCGCCCAAGGACCCGAACCAGATCTACGGCGTGCTCAACCGCCTGGCCAAATACGACATCAAGCAGCGCAAGCTGATCAAGGCGGCTAATCTGGAGCACACCTATTACTGCGTCACGTTCGACAAGAAGGGCGACAAACTGTACCTGGGCGGCACCTTCAACGACCTGGCGGTGTTCAACCCGGATACGCTGGAGAAAGTGAAGAACATCAAGTTGCCGGGTGGTGACATGTCGACTACGACGCCGCAGGTGTTCATCAGGTAGTTCAGTGCTGGATCCTTCGCGGGGCAAGCCCGCTCCCACAAGACTGCACCGCATTCGGATCTTGTGGGTTCTTTGTGGGAGCGGGCTTGTCCCGCGAAGAGGCCAGTCAAAACAATACAAGAACAACAAGAGAGCGCCCATGCCCCAGCCAAGCTACTCCCAGGGCAACCCCGACAAAGCCCTGCTCAGCCAATGCATCGGCGATGCCTTCGACACCACCGTCGCTCGCTTCCCCGATCGCGAAGCCTTGGTAGTCCGCCACCAAGCCCTGCGCTACACCTGGCGCCAACTGGCCGCTGCAGTCGACCAGCACGCCCGCGCCCTAATGGCCTTGGGCGTGCAACCCGGCGACCGCCTGGGCATCTGGGCACCCAACTGCGCCGAGTGGTGCATCACCCAGTTCGCCAGTGCCAAGGTTGGCGCGATCCTGGTCAACATCAACCCGGCCTACCGCTCCAGCGAGCTGGACTACGCCCTGGGCCAGTCGGGCTGCCGCTGGGTGATCTGCGCCGACGCGTTCAAGACCTCCGACTACCACGCCATGCTGCTGGGCCTGGTACCGGGCCTGAGTACAGGCCAGCCGGGGGAGCTGATCTGCGAGCGCTTTCCGGAGCTGCGCGGCGTGGTCAGCCTGGCGGCCGCACCACCATCAGGTTTTCTGGCCTGGCATGAATTGCAGGCCCGTGCCGACGCAATCAGACGTGAGGCCCTGACCGAGCGCCAGGCGCAACTGTGCTGCGACGACCCGATCAACATCCAGTACACCTCGGGTACCACCGGTTTCCCCAAGGGCGCGACCCTCAGCCACAGCAACATCCTCAACAACGGCTACATGGTCGGCGAAAGCCTGGGCCTGACCGAGCACGACCGGCTGGTGGTGCCGGTGCCGCTGTACCACTGCTTTGGCATGGTCATGGCCAACCTTGGCTGCATGACCCACGGCAGCACCCTGATCTACCCCAACGATGCCTTCGACCCACTGGCCACGCTACGCGCTGTGGCAGAGGAAAAGGCGACCGCGCTGTATGGCGTGCCGACCATGTTCATCGCCGAACTGGACCACCCGCAACGCGCGGAATTCGACCTGTCGAGCCTGCGCACCGGGATCATGGCCGGTGCCACCTGCCCGATTGAGGTGATGCGCCGGGTGATTGGCGAAATGCACATGGCCGAGGTGCAGATTGCCTACGGCATGACCGAGACCAGCCCGGTGTCATTGCAGACCGGGCCGGACGATGACCTGGAGCGCCGTGTGACCAGTGTCGGCCGTACCCAGCCACGGCTGGAGAACAAGGTGGTCGACGTTGACGGCAACACCGTACCGCGTGGCGAGATAGGCGAGCTGTGTACCCGTGGCTACAGCGTGATGCTCGGTTACTGGAACAACCCCAAGGCCACCGCAGAAAGCATTGATGGTGAAGGCTGGATGCACACCGGCGACTTGGCGGTGATGGACGAGCAGGGCTATGTGCGCATTGTCGGGCGCAGCAAGGACATGATCATTCGTGGCGGGGAAAACATCTACCCGCGCGAGCTGGAAGAGTTCTTCTTCACCCACCCGGCGGTGGCCGATGTGCAGGTGATTGGCGTGCCGTGCAGCAAGTATGGTGAGGAGATCGTGGCCTGGGTGCGGCTGCACCCGGGGCATACCGCCACTGAGGATGAACTGCGTGAGTGGGCGAGGGCGCGGATTGCGCACTTCAAGGTGCCCCGGTACTTCCGCTTTGTCGACGAGTTTCCGATGACGGTGACTGGCAAGGTACAGAAGTTCAGGATGCGAGAGATCAGTGTCGAGGAATTGTCTGCCGGATGACTTACTGCCTGTTCCGGCCTCTTCGCGGGCAAGCCCGCAAAGAGGCCGGAACAGGCGGGAGATGCCTTCAGCCTTTCAGCAACTCCGGGCTATTGAAGTTGCTCAACCGGGAATCATTTTCGGTACATTCCAACCCCTGAACCGACTCGCGCAGCAAGGCCCTCTGCAAACTCCGCTCACCCTGTGCCCAAGCCTGCTCCAGCCTCGGCAGCACCCGCCGTGGCAGCACGCTGAACATCGGCTGCCAATACCCACCCTGGCGCACCATCGCCGCACTGTCATTCGCCACTGCCAACCGCAGCAGATCCTCGATCAACACCCGGTCAACCAGCGGCGCATCGCATGCCAGCAGCACAACCCACTCATACCGCGCCACCTTGAGCCCGGCAATCACCCCCGCCAGCGGACCGGGGAAGTCCGCCTCGGCATCGCCGACCAATTGGTCGGCATACGCCCGGTAGGCCTCCTGGTTGCGGTTGCAGGAAATCACCAAGTCATCGCTCAGTGGCCGCACCACCCGCTGCACATGCGCCACCAGCGGTTCGCCCTTCCATTCGATCAGCCCCTTGTCACGGCCGCCCATGCGCTGGCCACGGCCACCGGCAAGGATGAGGGTGGAGCAGGGGGGGAGTGAGCGATAGCCACGATACAACGCTTGTACCCCTGGGTCGTCCAGGCTTTCATGCCTGATGTTCTCTTTATCCAGTCCATCCAGCCCATTGATAGCGCCCAGAACGTCTGGCCATTGCTTTCTGTTAGAGAGCTTCACCAAAAACGGTTTCAGATACTGATCAAGATGGCCCTTCGAGGGCTGATTGATTTCAGTACTCAGGGCTGCGAGGTAGTCGTCCTTGGTGGTACGAGACCAATCGATGGCAAAGCCGGCCCGATGACATAGCTCCATGAAAACCAGCAGTATCGTTCGGCCGTTACCATCCAGAAAGGGGTGAGCATCTGCCAGCAACCCAAGTACCTCACCTGGGTGCTGCTTGAGCCTTTGCTGGTCTTGGCCCAATATCAGTGCGTGGGATGTCCAGTGCCGGATCTGGTCGGGTGGACAGAAAACAGTATGGCGAGGATCGCTATCCGTTCCCTTGAATACCGCAAGCCTCGGTGCCAGCTCGGCGCGGTCCTTACCAGCCCAGGGGTAGAAATCCGCAAACAGGAGATGATGCAGCTCAAGCAGGGTTTGGTAGGTAATGTGCCGACAGCTCGACAGCAGGGAAATGGCGTCTTCCAGGCTGGATTCAAACGCCAGATGCTCCATTTTCTTGATTTGCGCGGGGTCTTTCAGCTTGAAGACATTGCGCAAGTAGCCTGCGGTTTCAAAATCGTCGAATGGATCGAACATCATGCGCTGATCTTTTGCCCATCGTCATGGCCAGACAACTCGTTCAGATAGCATGCTTCCAGCTCAAGTATCTGTCGCTTGGTGAGAATGCCTTTCTTCTTGAGCGCTACCAGCATTCTCTCGATGTCATCAAGGTTGACGACATCACCCGACAGGTTGGTAATGGTCGTTGCCAGATCACTGAAACGGTCCTTCTCGCTGGTAACACCCTGCTGTTTGGCAAGTTCCAGGACCTGGCATTTGATGCTGGCATCGCGGGCTTGTGTCATTTCAGCTCCTCCACCGATGCCAGCAATATTAACATACCCACTTTTACCCGTGCGGCTGCTCGGCCTGGCCGACGCTCACCACGCCTTCATGCTCAATAGCAGCTTTGCCACGCCCCGCCAGCCGCATCACCACCACGAAGAACACCGGCACAAACACTACCGCCAAGGTGGCGCTGAGCATGCCGCCGATCACCCCGGTACCGATGGCCTGCTGGCTGGCCGAGCTGGCGCCGCTGGCAATGGCCAGCGGTACCACGCCGAGGATGAATGCCAGCGAGGTCATCACGATGGGGCGCAGGCGCAGGCGGGCGGCCTGCACCGCAGCGTCGACGGCATCCACGCCCTGGTCGACCAGGTGCTTGGCGAACTCGATGATCAGGATGGCGTTTTTTGCCGACAGACCGATCAGGGTAATCAGCCCAACCTTGAAGAACACGTCGTTGGGCATGCCGCGCAGGGTCACGGCCAGCACCGCACCCAGTACGCCTAGGGGCACTACCAGCAGCACGGCGGTGGGAATCGACCAGCTTTCGTACAGCGCCGCCAGGCACAGGAACACCACCAGCAACGACAGCGCCATCAGCATCGGTGCCTGGCTGCCGGACAAGCGTTCCTGCAGCGACAGCCCCGTCCATTCCAGGCCGGCGCCAGGCGGCAGTTGGGCGACCAGGCGCTCGACTTCCGCCATCGCCTCGCCCGAGCTGTAGCCTGCTGCCGGTTCGCCGGAAATCGACACCGCCGGGTAGCCGTTGTAACGGGTCAGCTGCACTGGCCCGCTGACCCACTTGGCCTGGACGAACGCGCCCAGTGGCACCATCTTGCCGCTGCTATTACGCACGTGGATTTTCAGCAAGTCTTCGACCTGGCTACGCTGGTCGCCTTCGGCCTGCACCACCACCCGCTGCATGCGGCCCTGGTTGGGGAAGTCGTTGACATAGCTGGAGCCCACCGCCACGTCCAGCACCGAGCCGATATCGGCAAACGAAACGCCCAGGGCATTGGCCTGGCGGCGGTCGATTTCCAGTTGCACCTGCGGGCTTTCGGCCAGCGATGCTTCACGCACGTTGGTCAATACCTTGCTTTTGCCGGCACTGGCCAGCAGCGTGTCGCGGGCAGCCATCAACGCGGCGTGCCCCATGCCGCCACGGTCCTGCAGGCGGAATTCGAAGCCGGTGGACTCGCCCAGGCCGTCGATAGGCGGCGGCAGCACGGTATAGGCCACGGCATCCTTGAGCTGAGTGAAGGCCATGGTCGCGCGGTCGGCAATCGACTGGGCGCTGTCGTCGGCACCACGCTCGGACCAGTCCTTGAGCGTGGTGAATGCCAGTGCTGCGTTCTGCCCGCTACCCGAGAAGCTGAAACCCAGGATCAGCGTGGTGTTGCCTACGCCCGCTTCCTCGGCGTTATGCGCCTCGATCTGCGCGGCCACCTGTTCGGTGCGCATGCGGCTGGCGCCGGGTGGCAGCTGAATGTCGGTAATGGTGTAGCCCTGGTCTTCGGTGGGCAGGAACGCTGTGGGCAACTGACTGAAACCGTAGCCCAGCACCGCCAGCAGCACCGCGTACACCAGCAGGTAGCGGCCGCTGCGCTTGAGCGCCTGCATCACCCAGCCCTGGTAGCCATTGCTTAGGCTTTCGAAGCGGCGGTTGAACCAGCCGAAGAAGCCCTTGCGTTCATGCAGCTCACCCTTGGCGACCGGTTTGAGCAAGGTGGCGCACAGCGCCGGGGTCAGGCTGAGAGCCAGGAATGCCGAGAACAGGATCGATACCGCCATCGACACCGAGAACTGCTGGTAGATCACCCCCACCGAACCTTGCATGAAAGCCATGGGCAGGAACACCGCCACCAGCACCAGGGTGATGCCGACGATCGCGCCGCTGATCTGGCCCATGGCCTTGCGCGTGGCCTCTTTGGGCGGCAGGCCCTCTTCGGCCATGATGCGTTCGACGTTTTCCACCACCACGATCGCATCGTCGACCAGGATACCGATGGCCAGCACCATGCCGAACAGGGTCAGCACGTTGACCGAAAAGCCCATCGCCAGCATGACCGCGAAGGTGCCCATCAGGGCCACTGGCACCACCAGGGTCGGGATCAGGGTGTAGCGCAGGTTCTGCAGGAACAGGAACATCACTGCGAACACCAGCAGCATGGCTTCGAACAGGGTGTTGATGACCTGCTCGATCGACACCTTGACGAACGGCGAAGTGTCGTAGGGGATGTCGTACGTGACGCCTTCCGGGAAGTAGCGCGCCAGGTCCTGCATTTTCGCCCGCACCAGGGTGGCGGTTTCCATGGCGTTGGCCCCCGGCGACAGCTGCACACTGAACGCGGTGGCCGGCTTGCCGTTCAGGCGGGTGCCGTACTGGTATTCCTGGGCGCCGATCTCGACCCTGGCAACGTCACCGATAGTGACCGTGGAACCGTCCGGGTTGGCCCGCAGGACGATGGCGGCGAACTCTTCGGGCGTGCTCAGTTGACCCTTGACCACCACGTTAGCGGTGATTTCCTGGGTGCCACGGCTGGGCAGGTCGCCAATGCTGCCGGGCGCGACCTGGGCGTTCTGCGCGGCAATGGCCTCGGCCACATCGTTGGGCGTGAGGTTGAAGCCGATCAGCTTGCGCGGGTCGATCCAGATGCGCATGGCGCGTTCCGAACCGTACAGCTGGGCTTTACCGACGCCCTTGAGGCGGCGGATTTCGTCCATCACATTGCGCGCGAGAATGTCCGACAGCGCGGTTTCGTCGAGTTTGCCATCTTCAGAGGTGAGGGTGGCCAGCAGCAGGAACCCGGTAGACACCTTTTCTACCTGCAGACCCTGCTGGGTGACCGGGCGCGGCAGGCGCGACTCGACCACCTTCAGGCGGTTCTGCACGTCAACCTGGGCCAGGTCCGGGTTGGTGCCCGGGGCGAAGGTGGCGGTGATGGTGGCGCTGCCTAGGCTGCTTTGCGACTCGAAGTACAGCAGGTTGTCGGCGCCGTTGAGCTCCTGCTCGATCAGGCTGACCACGCTTTCGTCCATGGTCGCGGCGGAGGCGCCTGGGTATACGGCGTAGATTTCCACCTGCGGCGGGGCCACGTTCGGGTACTGGGCTACCGGCAGCTGCGGGATGGCCAGCGCGCCGGCCAACAGGATGAACAGTGCGACCACCCAGGCGAACACCGGGCGGTCGATGAAGAATTGCGGCATGAATCAGGCCCTCACTGGCCGGTGTGCTGTGCGATGGGCGCTGTGCCCGTTGCGTTGTCGACCTGCACCTGGTCACCGGCCTTGACGTGTTGCAGGCCTTCGACCACCACCTGCTCGCCTGGCGTCAGGCCTTCGCTGACGACCCAGCGATCACCCTGGGCGCTGCCCAGTACCACCTGGCGGTCGCTGACCCGGGCCTGTGCGTCGACCACCAGCACCTTGGGCACGCCAGCACTGTCGCGCAGGATGGCCCGCTGCGGCACGCTCAGGCCTTTGGGCTGTACGGCTTGCTCCAGGCGCACACGCACATAGCTGCCGGGCAGCAGGTCGAGGTCCGGGTTGGGGAACTCGCTGCGCAGGGTGATCTGGTTGGTGCTGGGGTCGACGCTGATGTCGGAGAACAGCAGCTTGCCTGGCAGCGGGTAGGCACTGCCATCGTCCTGGATCAGCGTGGCGCGGGCCTGGCCGTCGCCCACCTGCTGCAGCTCGCCTGCGCGCAAGGCGCGGCGCAAGGCGTTGAGCTCGCGGGTGGACTGGGTGACGTCGGCGTGGATCGGGTCCAGCTGCTGGATGGTCGCCAGCGGCGTGCTTTCGTTTTGCCCGACCAGGGCGCCTTCGGTGACCTGGGCGCGGCCGATACGGCCGGAAATCGGCGCGGTTACCGTGGCGTAGCCGAGGTTCAGGCGGGTGCGCTCCAGGGCGGCCTTGGCGGCGGCCACGTCGGCGTCGGCCTGCAGGAAGCTCGCTTTGGCGTTGTCGTATTCCTGGCGGCTGACGGCCTTGTCGTCGACCAGCTTGCGGTAGCGCTGCTCTTGCAGGCGTGCCTGGTACAGGGTGGCCTCGGCCTTGGCCAAGGTGGCGCGGGCACTGTCATGGTCGGCCTTGAATGGCGCCGGGTCGATCAGGAACAGCACATCGCCTTGCTTGACGTCACTGCCTTCGCGGTACACGCGTTTGAGTACCACGCCCGCGACCCGTGCGCGCACTTCGGCGGTGCGCGGGGCGAGAATGCGGCCACTGAGCTCGCTGCTTATCGCCAAGGGCTGCAATTGCAGGGTTTCCACCCGCACCTGCGGGGTAGGGGCCTTTTCGTCTTGCTCGGCGCTGTCGCCACAGCCAGCCAGGGACAAGCTCATAAACGCCAGAAGCGCCACTGGGCGCAGGCGAGGGGGGAAGGTAGTAGGCATGCGGATCTTCCGATGATGACCGGGTATATGCTACGGCAGCTGTTGCACTGGCGGCTGTTAATACCTGTAGGGTGAGTGTGAAAAAGTGTGAAGATCAATCCTCTGGGCCGGTAGGGTTATATATTCTGCGTACACCTGCACCCGGATTCTCTAGCACCTATGCCGAATATTTTCCTGGTCGAAGACGACAGCGCCCTGTCCGAACTGATCGCCAGCTACCTGCAACGCAACGACTTTCATGTCCAGGTGATCGCCCGGGGAGACCATGTGCTGGACGAGTTCCGCCGGCAAAAACCGGACCTGGTCATCCTCGACCTGATGCTGCCGGGCATCGACGGCTTGCAACTGTGCCGCCTGTTGCGCCAGGAGTCGCAGAGCCTGCCCATCCTGATGCTGACTGCGCGTGATGACAGCCATGACCAGGTACTGGGCCTGGAAATGGGGGCCGATGATTACGTGACCAAACCCTGTGAACCACGCGTGCTGCTGGCCCGGGTGCGTACGCTGCTGCGTCGTAGCAGCATCAATGAGCCGCGCCTGGACAACGACCTGATCCTGATCGGGGGGTTGCGCATCGACCTGGCCGAGCGCACGGTCAGTTGGCGTGGCGAAGAAGTGGAGCTGTCCAGTGGTGAGTACAACCTGCTGGTGGTGCTGGCACGCAATGCGGGCGAGGTGATGAACCGCGACCGAATCCTGCAACAACTGCGGGGTATCGAGTTCAATGGCACCGATCGTTCCGTGGACGTGGCCATCTCCAAACTGAGGCGCAAGTTCGACGACAACGCCGGCGAAGCGCGCAAGATCAAGACCGTGTGGGGCAAGGGTTACCTGTTCAGCCGCGTCGAGTGGGAGTGCTGATCGGCCATGCTCAAGATCCTGGTGCGGCTGTACCTGGTGATCATCGTTGCCTACGCCGGTGCGTTGCTGTTCATCCCCGACACCATTGTCGGCCTGTTCCGCGACCGCTTCATGGCCTACAACCTGGACCAGGCCAAGGGCGTGCAGGCGTTGATCGTGCGCCAGTTCCGCCAGGCCCCGCGCGAGCAGTGGCCAGCCGTGGCGCAAGAACTGGCCAGCGATTTCGCGCCGCTGGAGTTGCAACTGCTGCGCATGGACCAAGCCGGCCTGAGCGATGAGGAACAGGCGCGCCTGGAGCATGGTTTGTACGCGGTGCGCATTGCCGAGTGGGGCTACTACGAAACGGTGCTGGCACCGCTGGACAAGGAATGGCTGGTGCGCCTGCACTCACCGCCAGACCCGCTGGACATCAACGTGTTGTCGTGGGGGGTGACCGTACTGATCGGTGCGGCCATGCTGGGGTGCCTGCTGCTGTGGGTATGGCCGCACTGGCGCGACCTGGAGCGCCTGAAGGAAACCGCCCGGCGCCTGGGTCAGGGGCAGATGGCCGAACGTACGCACATTTCACCGCATTCCAACATTGGTGAGCTGGCCGGCGTGTTCGACACCATGGCCAGCGACCTGGAGCGCCACGTCAACCAGCAGCGCGAGCTGCTGAATGCAGTGTCGCACGAATTGCGCACACCCCTGACCCGGCTGGATTTCGGCTTGGTATTGCTGTTCGACGAAGTACCGCCGGCCAGCCGCAAACGTCTGCTGGAACTGGTGGGGCATGTGCGTGAGCTGGATGAACTGGTGCTGGAACTGCTGTCCTACAGCCGGCTGTACAATGCCGACCAGGCCCGCGAGCGGGTTGAAGTATCGTTGCTGGAGCTGGTCGACAGCGTGCTCGGTGGTTTTGCCGAGGAACTCGATGGCCGGGGTATCCGTTGGGAAGTGCAGGCCGAGGGTAATCTGCCCCGGTTCGTGCTGGACCCGCGCTTGACGGCGCGTGCGGTGCAGAACCTGGTGCGCAATGCCATGCGTTATTGCGATGAAAGCCTGTTGCTGCGCCTGCGGCTGGAGGGCGATGGTGCCTGCCTGCTGACAGTGGAGGATGACGGCATTGGCATACCGGTTGAGGAGCGCGAGCGGATTTTCCAACCGTTCTACCGCCTGGACCGCAGCCGCGATCGCAACACCGGCGGGTTTGGCCTTGGGTTGGCGATCAGCCGGCGAGCGATCGAGGGGCAGGGCGGGACCTTGACGGTCGCGCAATCGGCACTGGGCGGTGCGCAGTTCAGGATTCGGCTGCCAGCCGGGTAGTCCACAACACAAACCGGTCTTTGCCCGTGTGCTTGGCTTCATACAGCGCCTGGTCAGCCTTGATCGGCGCCATGGTCAACGTATCGCCTGGGGACAGCTGCGCCAGGCCGATACTGATGGTTACCGGGTGTGTGCCTGCATCTTCACGCACTCTGCGTACCAATGCCTCCACCTGGTGACTCAATTCTGTGGCAACACGCCTCGGGCCCAGGGCCGGTAGCGCAAGGCAAACACCGCCTCGGCATGGCACCCACTACCCAGCTTCGGTTCGGCAGGCTCAGCCCTGAATGCCTGCCCTGGCCCGCTCACCTGGCGGAACGCCTCGCGCACCACGCCCACCCGGCACGGCAAAGCCTATTCGTAGCCTTGGCGCACCAACGCGGACAAACGCCCGGTCCCGGCGCCATCCTGCCACCAGACAGTCAAGCCCAACCCGGCCAGTTGCTCCAGCCACGCAGCGTTGATTCCTGGCGACAATTTGCCCGCGCTGAACGCACTGATATGCAACGGTTTGTCCAGCTGGCGGTTGAAGGCCTGCAACTGGATGTACAGCGCATCGCGCCGTTCAGCCTCGCGAAAATGCTGGTCGTCCAGCTCCATGGGGAGGTACCAGCCATCCACCGGCAACTGCCAGGCGTTGCGCAGTTGCTGGTATTGGCTGAGCGAGCGGCCCAACTGCGCTTTCCAGTAGCTGTTCTGACCTTCGCCATCCAACGCTTCAAGGCGTTGGTAATAGGCCGGGTCCATGTACAACCCCAAGACCAGTTGCAGCCCTTGGGCATGCGCCGAGCGCAGGCTGTTTGCCAGCCAGCCCTGGGCACCGCCAAAATCGCTGTCACCATACGCGCTCCACTGCACGATCAAGGTCTTGCCACCCTACGCCACGGTGGCGTGCCACAGCTGTTGCCACTGGGCAGGGGTGATACTGGCATCGCGGTTCAGGGGTTGGTAGAACAGGCGCTGGTCAGCTGTGGCCGGCAAACACAGGGCAAGCAGGCAGAAGGCGAGGATCTTCGGCCTTGCTGGTGGGGCCGGGGCGGGCGCACACCACCTTGTGCGCGTTGGGGTAGTGCAGGCACACCGCGTCGACGTCGGCCTGGGTTGCGGGTCGTTCGGGTAGGTGCCGACAAAGATCTGGTAGTTCTCGTAGTCGATGGTGGAAGCCGCCAGGTGCGCCATTTCACCGACCACGCCCACTACATTCCAGGCCGGGACCATGATGGCCAAAGGTTTTTCCGGGACTTCGTACAGGCGTTTCTCGTCGGCTTTCTCAAACTTGTCGTAGATGCGAAAACGCCGGATCAGCTTTCGCCCCCAGTAGCACAGGTCGATGAACAGGTCGTCCAGGCCCAGCAGGAACATCAACAAGGCGAGGGTGATCGCCAGGATCTTCAGGCCGAACAGCACATAGGTGAGAAAATCGATGAATGCCAGGCTCATGTGGCAGTCACCGGCAGGGTGGAGTAGGCCATCGTCTGTATCCTCGCTCGGTTCCCTCGACGAAGTTGTACGACATGTCGCCGTTTGTACGGGATAGATACAAGCAGCCGAATACGAGGTTGTCCAAAATTCGGGCTTTTTCTTGTGGGCCACATCTTGTAGTTTTACAGGTCGTTTACCCAGGGAGCTGAACATGCAAGGCAAGGCGCGCAAGATCGTCCAGGCCATTCTTTACGAGGCCATCGCTGTGGCCTGCGTGGCGCCTGCACTGGAGCTGGCGTTCGGTGCCGGCATGGCGCAGTCGACCGTGCTGTCGGTGCTGATGTCGGGCATCGCGATGAGCTGGAACATGGGCTACAACTGGGTGTTCGAGCGTTGGGAAGCGCGCCAGCATCAGCGTGAGCGCACCTTCATGCGGCGCTTGCTGCATGCGCTGGGTTTCGAGGGTGGTCTGGTGGTGATTTTGCTGCCGCTGGTGGCGTACTGGCTGGACGTCAGCCTGTGGGCGGCGCTGCTGACCAACCTGGCGTTGTTCGTGTTCTTCTTCGTTTACGCCTTTGTCTTCCAGTGGGGGTTCGACAAGGTGTTCGATGTGCCGCTTTCGGCGCAGCAAGCCAAGTGTTGACTTTGTGCCGCGCTACCGGCTAAGTTCCTATCCCATGAATACATTCCCGCACGTGAACGCCATTATTATTACCGCCATTATCAGCTTGGCGGGCTAGCGCGTACGTGCACCGAACCCGCCCTGGAGGCGGGTTTCTTCTCTCTGACTCCTGGGCACACTGAAAAAAGCCAAGGAGTCATCGATGACCAGCTTCAGCGTCCCGCGTACTGCTGTCACCCCCCAGCAACTGCTGTCGGAACAGGTGCGGCGCATTCTTGCCGCCCCGGTGTACGACCTGGCCATCGAAACGCCCCTGCAAGCCGCGCCTGCCTTGTCTGCGAGCCTGGGTAACCAGGTATTGCTCAAGCGCGAAGACCTGCAGCCGACCTTCTCGTTCAAGATCCGTGGTGCCTACACCCGGCTGTCGCGCCTGACCCGTGCGCAGCGTGAGCGCGGGGTCATTACCGCTTCGGCCGGCAACCATGCCCAAGGCGTGGCCATGGCAGCCTCGCACCTGGGCATGAAGGCCACCATCGTCATGCCAACCACCACGCCATCGCTGAAGGTAGAGGGGGTGCGTTCGCGTGGCGGCCATGTGGTGCTGCACGGTGAAAGCTTTCCGCACGCCTTGGCGCACGCGTTGAAGCTGGCCGACAGTGAAGGGGCCACCTTCGTGCCACCGTTCGATGACCCGGACGTGATCGCCGGGCAGGGCACGGTGGCCATGGAAATCCTGCGCCAGCGCCCGGGGGCGCTGGATGCCATCTTCGTACCGGTCGGTGGTGGCGGCTTGATCGCTGGCATTGCTGCCTATGTGAAGTACCTGCGCCCGGAGGTGAAGGTGATCGGCGTGGAGCCGGAAGACTCCAACTGCCTGCAGGCTGCCATGGCTGCTGGTGAGCGGGTGATCCTGCCGCAGGTCGGTACGTTCGCCGATGGTGTAGCGGTGGCGCAGATCGGCGCCCATTGCTTCGAGCTGTGCCGGCACTTCGTCGACGAGGTGGTGACCGTGAGCAGCGATGAGCTGTGTGCGGCGATCAAGGACATCTACGACGATACCCGTTCGATCACCGAGCCGTCCGGCGCCTTGGCGGTGGCCGGGATCAAAAAGTACGTGGTACGCGACGGCGTACAGGGGCAGACGCTGGTGGCCATCGATTCCGGGGCGAACGTCAACTTCGACCGCCTGCGCCATGTGGCCGAGCGGGCCGAGCTGGGGGAACAGCGCGAGGCGATCATCGCTGTGACCATTCCGGAACAGCCGGGCAGCTTCCGCGCGTTTTGCCAGGCGCTGGGCAAGCGGCAGATCACCGAGTTCAACTATCGCTATTACCCGGGTAAGGAAGCTCGCCTGTTTGTGGGTGTGCAGACCCATCCGCTGCACGACCCGCGCGAGCAGTTGCTGGCCAACCTGCGCGAGCAGGGTTACAGCGTGCTGGACCTGACCGAAAACGAGCTGGCCAAGCTGCATGTGCGTCATACCGTGGGTGGCCACGCCGCGCCGGGTGCGGATGAGCGGGTCATGCGTTTCGAGTTCCCCGAGCGGCCCGGGGCATTGTTGGGCTTTTTGGAGCGGCTGGGCAAGCGCTGGAACATCAGCCTGTTCCACTACCGCAACCATGGGGCGGCGGAGGCCCGGGTATTCGCGGCGTTGGAGGTGCCGGGGGACGAGGTAGCGGGGTTGCCGTTGGCGCTGGATGAGATGGGGTATCGGTATTGGGATGAGACGGATAACCCGGCTTACAAGCTGTTCCTAGGGTGACCTGAAAGCTTGGGGCTGCCTGTACTGAGTACTGCGTAGCTATTCAGCATTGCGCGGTCCCTGTGGGAGCTGGCTTGCCGGCGCTGGGCCGCGAAGCGGCCCTAGGATTTCAGCGTTCACGCATGAAAAAGCCGGCAACGAACTTGCGGAAGGTTTCCAGGCTCTTGAAGTCGGCATAGCGCTTGAAGTTCTCGGCATCTGGCTCGGGACCGATCGGCTGCTCCAGCAATGACACCGACAGCACGCGGTCCTGGTCCGAGGTCAGCACCAGTTCATCCATGACCTGCCCGCCGATGACCGGCCGGCGCATTTGCACTTTCACACCTTTGCTGGCCATCCAGTCAATCAACGACACCAGCGCCTTGAGCGGCTCACGCTCTTCATCGCGATACACAGGGAACAAGTGGGCACGGGACAGCACCGGTACGCTGGCCACATGGATCAGCTCATAGAAATGGCTACCGGCGCTGGTGGGTGAGTAGATCATCAGCGCCAGTAATGGCCCGGTGGTACGGCTACCGCCCCAATACAGGTGGTGCCCCTGGAAGTCGAAACCATCTTCACTGCGGTTGTTGAACAGCTTGCGCCCTTTGATCTGGTCGACACAGTCCAGCAGCAAGCCGTGGCGGCGGTGGTTACCGAACACCGTGGCTTCGCGAAGTCGGGACTTGAGCATCATCATGTGCTTCATGTCCAGGCGGGTTTCCAGGTAATTGCTGGCGGGCACCCGCTCCAGCAGCGGGTAGCGGCTGGCCACGCTGCGCAATTCAGCAAACTGGGTGGTCAGGTCCTTTTTCAGGTGGGTGGCGTAAAGATTGAGGCCGCTGGTTTCGATCCAGGTCAGCAGCAGTGACAGCAGGCGCTGTTGTTCGCGGCGGTCGTTGCTATCGCCGCTGGCACTGCTGGTGGCGCTGCGAAAGTCGCCGATCAGGCGCAGTGGCGTGTCGGGCGGCAGCCAGGCTGCAGGGGGGGCAGGGTCGTTTTCACGCTCGTCGGCCTCACGCTCGTCCTTGGTGAACGGGCAGCCGGGTGTGTGTTCTGCCGTGCCCGGGTTGTTTTTGAGAAACAGCGTGCCGGTGCTGCCGTTGAGGGTGACATTGAGCACCGGCAAGGCGTCGCTGCGGCAGTCACAGGCCAGCCACTGGTTTGCATTGCGCACTTTCATCAGCAGCTGGTTGGCCTGCAGCAGGCGTGGGCCGCCGAGGCTGCCGGTGGCAAAGCCGACCAGCAGCTCTTCTTCGGCGGGGGTCAGGCTGCGCACCTGTGCGGCGGATTTGTCGATGATTCGCATGAAGCAGCTCCGAGCTACGAGCCTCAAGCTTCAAGCAAAGTCGCGCCGCTTTCAACTTGCCGCTCAGTTGCCGCCAAACATCTTCGCGGCGCGGGCACGAATTTCGTCCGGGGTGAGGTCCTCCTTGTGGGTGGAGACGAACCAGATGTTGCCGAACGGGTCTTTCAGGGTGCCGCTGCGGTCGCCGTAGAACTGGTCCGTCAACGGATGCAACTGGGTGCCGCCGGCCGCCAATGCTTGGGCGTAGACCTTGTCGCAGTTCTCGACATACAAGTGCAGGCCCACGGCTGCGCCGCTGAGTTTCTGGCTGGCGGTAAGGCCGCCCTCCATGTCGCAGGGGTCGCCCAGCATCAGCGAGGAATCACCGATTTTCAGCTCGGCATGGCCCACACGGCCACCTGGGGCATCGAGGCGGAACATCTCGACCGCACCAAAGGCCTGCTTGTAGAACTCGATGGCCTTGGCGGCATCGTTGATGGCCAGGTACGGGGTAAGGCTGTGCTGGCCTTCGGGGATGGGTTTGGCTGCCATGTTCGACTCTCCTTCGCAGTGGGCGCCGGAGGGCGCCCTGTTGCTTAGAGTCGTTTGCACAGAGGGAAAATCGACATTGGCGCTAGATCAATTTCCTATAAGCGCGGCCGTCAGAAGATATAGTCGGTGGTCAGGAAGCTCGACTGGCGGTTGCGGATGATTTCGCTGATCAGCTCCTTGTTGGCCTCCTGGAAGCGGGTGGCGACCAGTGTGCGGATGGAGAACACACGCAAGGCGTCATGCACCGACAGGGTGCCTTCGGCGCTGTTCTTGCGGCCGTTGAACGGGTAGGTGTCCGGGCCACGTTGGCACTGCGCATTGATGTTGATGCGCCCGACCTGGTTGGCGAAGGTGTCGACCAGGCTGCCAATGGTTGCCGGGTCGTTGCCGAACAGGCTCAGTTGCTGGCCGTAATCGGAGTCCAGCACGTAGTCGATCACGGTTTGCAGGTCGCGGTAGGGTACTACAGGCACCAGGGGGCCGAATTGCTCTTCATGGTATACGCGCATTTCGTGGTTAACCGGGTACAGCAAGGCCGGGTAGAAGAATGAGCCGCGGCTCTGCCCGCCACCTTCGTTGAACACGCGTGCGCCCTTGACCGTGGCATCGGCGACCAGGCCGTCGAGGTAGTCGACCTTGCCAGGCTCGGGCAGCGGTGTCAGTGCTACACCCGGCTCCCACGGCATGCCAGGTTTGAGCGCGGCCAGTTTGCGCTGGAACTTGTCCAGGAAGGCGTCGACCACATCCTCGTGGACAAACAGGATTTTCAGTGCCGTGCAGCGCTGGCCGTTGAACGACAGTGCACCGGTGACCGCTTCTTCTACGGCGTTGTCGAGGTCGACCTGGGGCAGCACGATACCCGGGTTCTTGGCATCCAGCCCCAGCGCGGCGCGCAGGCGGTGAGGGCGTGGGTGCAACTTTTTCAGGTCGCTGGCGGCCTTGTGGGTACCGATGAAGGCGAACACATCGACGTTGCCGCTGGCCATCAGCGCGCTCACGGTTTCCCGGCCTCGACCATAGATGACGTTGATCACCCCGGGCGGGAAGCTGTCACGGAAGGCTTCGAGCAGCGGGCGGATCAACAGCACACCGAACTTGGCGGGCTTGAATACCACGGTATTGCCCATGATCAGCGCGGGGATCAGCGTGGTGAAGGTTTCATTGAGCGGGTAGTTGTAGGGGCCCATGCACAGGGCGACACCCAGCGGCGCCCGGCGGATCTGGCCCAGCGTGCCTTGTTCAAGCTCGAAGCGGCTGGAGCGGCGGTCGAGATCCTTGAGGGCGTTGATGGTGTCGACGATGTAGTCGCAGGTGCGGTCGAATTCCTTTTCCGAGTCCTTGAGGTTTTTGCCAATCTCCCACATCAGCAACTTGACCACGGCCTGGCGCTGCTCGTGCATGCGTGCCAGGAAGGTTTCGACGTGCTGGATACGCTCGGCCACACGCATGTTCGGCCAGGCACCACGGCCCTTGTCGTAGGCCTGAACCGCAGCGTCGAGCGCGGTAAGGGCGGTGTCGGCATCAAGCAGTGGGGTGCTGCCCAGCACCACTTGGCGTTCTTCGCCGCCTTCTTTGAGCCAGACCGGGCTGCGTACCGTGGCCAGGGCGCCGTCCCAGCGCCTGAGCTCGCCGTTCACCAGGTAATCACGTTGTTCCAGGGGGGCTTCCAGGCGCCAGATTTGCGGGATGCTTTCGGCGTTGGGGAAGAGTGAATCGAGCAGACGGTCCATGGGTACTGCACCTCACTTGGCAGGGCGGTTTTCAAGCCGGGTGAATCGCTTCAGCTGCGAGCATGCACCGGCTGCCGAAAAAACACCAGTCTGGCTCAACGTGGCCCCTCGTGCTTGTCGACAGGTCACCTTAGGGTTCAAGGACTGTTATGCAAAGACGGCATCAAGGGTTATCGATTGATAGCGAAGTGATAATTGCAGCGGCGCGCGCCGGGCACGGTTATAGCAAAGTGCTTGTTGGGCATGCACTTCATGCAGGAATTTTGACGCCATTAAACTTGATCTAAAGTTAGCGGGGAACCGCTTGCCAAAGCGTTTGCAGGCATCTTAAATTGTTACTGAATGTGATAAAGAAGTTTGAGTTCATACTATAAAAATCAAGACGTTAGGTGTTTTTGCTGATTTTTTCTCTTTTTCCGATAGACCATAGAGCACTTCAAAGGGCGTCGAAGAAGAAATGAAAGAGACCTTGACGGCTGTGGCGCGAAAATTCCTGTCGCCCTCCATGCGCTACGAAATGAGGCTGCTGGCCAGCAAGGTGCGTGAAGTGTTGGCGCGTGCCTGTTTCTGGCGTTGGGAAGTTGCCAGGTTCCGGATGCAGCAGGAAAGCCCGTACGAAATCCTCTACATAGGGCGCAAGCAGCAACGGGAAATGGCCAAACTGCTGATTGGCGGCAAGGGTCAGGGCAGCGCATCGGTCGTGGAGGGTGCAAGCGCGACTGCGGCGGCCAACCATGTTGTGGTGATTAGCGAAATGCCCACGACGGGCGCGTTGTCGGTGCCGCATTACCTGAGTGCCGTGGTTCCGCTGGGGCGGCCGCTGGAAGACATCACGGCCCGCTACGACAGCGAACTGCGCCGCAGCATCCGCAAGAACCGCCCGCTTTACCAGATGCGTAAAACCCTCTCGGACGACGAGATCGCCATGGCTGACCGGGACCTGCTGCGCCCCTATGCCACGGCCAGGCAAGGCATACATGCGGCACAGTTCCCCACGGACGAAGTGTTCCGGATTGCCAAGAGCGTTGGCCGGCTCGACCTGATTACCTTGGGCGATGAGGTAATCGGTTGCCACTTGGGGTGCGAAGTGGTGCGCGGCGGCAAGCGCTACTGGAGCACCTTGCGCTTTGGCTATTGCGAAGCGGTGTTTTCCGATGCCAAGAAGTTGCGCGAAGTGAACTCCATCACCACGTTCATGGCCCTTGAGTGGGCGCTGGAACAGGGCTTCGATTATTACGACATTGGCCTGTGCCTGGCGCGGCCAGATGACGGGCTGTTGAAGTGGAAGCGCCGGCGTGGCGGCGATATCGACTCGTTGGGCAACCATGCCTACCTGTTCGTTCGCTTGCCCAAGGCCGGCACGGCGAAGTTTTTGTGGGACACGCCGATGTTCGCGGTCGAAGGCGATAAGCTCACGTTGCACCTGGGGTTGCCCGAGGGGCCGAGTGAAGAAGAATTTGCCAGCCGCTACCATGAAATGGTGTTTGGCGGGCTGCACAAGATTTACCTGTATGGCGGCAACGGCGCAGGCGAACCGTTCGTGGAAGCGCTGCGCAGCCGGTATGCCAACCTGCAATCCCCTCCCGCGATGGAAAGGGTGATGTCCAACTGAGTGTTAGCCAGGGATGCGTAGAGAGGGCGCGATGCGCCCGGTTTCTGATTTCGTTACCAAGGGAGGACGCTTCATGGGAAGCGACATCTCGCAGTTCATTGCATCGCTTGCAGCCAGGCAGCACACCTGGACACTGGCTGCCTACCGCTACATGGCCCGCAAGCGCCTAGGCAAGAACACGGCCATCGACCTCAAGAGTGTGGCCACCAAGAGCTGGGACATTGCGCCGGGCGAGACCACGGTGTCGCCACCGGCCATCTACCTGCCCGGCCAGCTGGAGCGGGTGACGGGCTGGGAGGGCAAGCGTTTTTACCCCTACGTACACCCTGCGCGCACCATGGAGGGCGGCATCAGTACGGTGCAAGGGCCAACCCGGGGCTACCTGATCAAGAATGTGTGGTTGGTCGATGGTGCGTTGTACAAGGGCAAGGCCAGCCATTGGTTGTCACTGAAACCCAGCACCTTTCCGGGCATCATCGTGGACAACGAAATTGACCGTGCAGCTATTTATTGCACGCAAAACGGCAATTCCTGGTTTGGCACCTGGCTGATGGAAGATTGCCCGACCTATGCGCTGGCCTGTAATGAAGGCATCCCCGTGACCACCGCCCCCTCGGCCAAGTACCCGCTGTTTACCCAGGCCCCCGCCTATGAAGACTGGCTGGACATGAAGCCGCTGCGCCTGCGCAGTGCGTTTTTCCGTGAGCTGGTGCTGTTCGACGATCAGAGCAACAACCGTAGCCGTCACGCCCGCTACAGGGCCATGGGGGACAAGCTGCTGTCGCATGTGTCGCACGCCCCACACCCAGGCGTGTTCCTGCTGCGGGGCGGCGACGGCGACCTGCGCCTGCTGCGCAATGAGCTGGAGCTTGCCGAGCATTTGCGGGTTACCCGTGGGTTTCGCGTGGTCAACCCGCTGAAGTCTGATGTACCGAGTATTGTCGCAGCCTGTGCCGGGGCAAACGTGGTCATTGGCGTAGAGGGTAGCCAACTGGTGCATGGTGTGAATGTGTTGCAGCCTGGCGGTAGCCTGCTGACCTTGCAGCCGCCTAACCGGTTTGTCAGTTACTACAAATACCTGACGGACCGCGACCACCAGCAGTTCGGCTTTGTGGTGGGGATACCGGAGGGCGATGGTTTCAGGATCGATATTGGTGAAGTGGAACGCACGCTCGATCTGTTTGCGCGATAACCGTGTAGTATCGGGGCATCTGAGCAACGTGTGGGCGAGGGGATGATCGAGGTATCACGGTTCTGGCGTGACCCTGCTTTGCCCTTTGTCGAAGCCCGGCGGGTAGGGGACGGGCGGCAGGTGTGTTATGCCGCACATTCCCACGAGAGCTTTTCCATCGGTGTGATCACCGGTGGGCGCAGCACTTACCTGAACGGGGGCCTGCGCATTGAGGTGGGGGCCGGCACCACGGTGCTGATGAACCCGGGCGTGGTGCATACCTGCAATCCCATCGATGGCGAGCCTTGGTCCTACCTGATGCTGTTCGTCGACTTGCCCTGGCTACAGGCGCTGGGTTTCACCTTGCCGACGCAAACCTGGAGTAGCTCGCCTGCGTTGTACCAACGTTTGATGCAGGCCTTTGCCGACCTGTTCGACGCCAGCGTGCCTGACAGGGAGGCGCGCCTGGCGACCCTGTTTAGTGCATTGCCGGGCTTTCTCTCGGGTGAAACTGGCGCGGGTGAAGCAGGTAACCCACGGCTGGACGCGGCGGCAGCCTTCATACGTGCCCATCGTAGCGATCCGCTGAGCCTGGAAGACATCTGCACCGCCTGCGGCCTGTCACGTTCCTACCTGATTCGTGCATTTGGCCAACGCTTCGGGCTGACGCCGCATGGCTACCTGCTCGACCAGCGCGTACAGCTGGCCAGGGCGCAGCTGCGCCAAGGCCGCGCGATTGCCGAGGTTGCGCAGGAGGCCGGGTTTGCCGACCAGGCGCACCTGCAGCGGGCATTCAAGCAGCACCTGGCGGCGACACCGGGGCATTACCGCAATGCCGCTGGCGTCAGATAACCAGGTAGCCCGCACTGCCCACCAGCAATACCGCCAACCCTCGATTGAGCAAGCGCACGTGCCGTGGGTTGCCCAGATACTGGCGAATCATGCTCCCGGCCCATGCCCAGCACGCGACCGAAACAAAACAGATCGGGCCATATATCCAGGCAAAGAGCCACAGCAGGTGCTGCTCACCCCCCGTGTAAGCGCCGACCCCGGCCACTGCTGCCAGCCAAGCCTTGGGGTTTAACCATTGCATCGCCACGCCGTGCCAGGCTGAAGGCGCTGTTGTCGAGTGTGTGTTGGTCAGCCGGCCGTTATCGCTGGCCAGCTTCCACGCCATGTACAGCAGAAATGCGACCCCGCTCCAGTGCAACAGCATGCCCAGTAGCGGCCAGCGCAGCAGCAGTTGATGCAGGCCCAGCCCGACCAGCACCAGCAACAGGCAGAAGCCCAGCGTGGCGCCGGCCACATGCGCCAGGCTGGCGCGTAAGCCATGGTTGGCGCCGCTGCTCAGGGCAATGATGTTGACCGGGCCGGGGGAAATCGACGCCGCCAGTGCGAAGGCGGCCATGGACAGGGACAGGCTCATGAGAAAGATCCGGTGGCTGGAAGAAACCGTGATTTTCAGCCGTTGGCTGTCGAGGGTATTGAAGAAAAGTACCCCCCAAATGCCACCTCACACCTGATACAGGTTTTGTAATAGTTTTGCGCTATCAGAGAAACCAGTGCTGCTTGTAGGATCATTTTCCCAATTTGTTAACAAGGTCTATATGAGCACCTTCGCGGAGCCCCCCAGTTTTCGGCCGTTCTGGCCATCCTTCCCCCGTCCTCGTGACGCTTCCCCGGTGAGTACCCGCTAATGGAATGGCTAGCCGATCCCACGGCCTGGCTAGGCCTGTTGACGCTTATCGTCCTTGAGCTGGTGCTGGGTATCGACAACCTGGTGTTCATCGCCATCCTGGCAGACAAACTGCCGCCGCATCAGCGTGACCGCGCGCGGGTGATTGGCCTGAGCCTGGCCTTGATCATGCGACTGGGCTTGTTGGCGAGCATCTCGTGGATGGTCACCCTCACCGCGCCACTGTTCGAAGTGTTCGAAAAGAGCTTCTCTGGCCGTGACCTGATCATGCTGTTTGGTGGTGTGTTCCTGCTGTTCAAGGCCACCATGGAACTGCATGAACGCCTTGAGGGCCATGTAACCCAGGCCAGTGGCGCGGTACGTCATGCGGCGTTCTGGCCGATCGTTGCGCAGATCGTGGTGCTTGACGCGGTGTTTTCGCTGGACGCTGTGATCACGGCGGTGGGCATGGTCGAGCATCTGTCGGTAATGATGATCGCAGTGATCTTCTCGATCGGTATCATGATCGTTGCCAGCAAACCGCTGACCCGCTTCGTCAACGCCCACCCCACGGTAATCATGCTGTGCCTGGGCTTCCTGATGATGATCGGTTTCAGCCTGACCGCCGAAGGTTTGGGCTTCCATATCCCGAAGGGCTACCTGTACGCGGCCATCGGCTTCTCGATCCTTATCGAGCTGTTCAACCAGCTGGCCCGTGCCCGCCGCAAGCGCAGCTTGCAGCAGCACCGGCCGTTGCGTGAGCGCACTGCCCATGCCGTGCTACGCCTGCTGGGTGGCCGCCGTGTCGAGGCTGACGAAGTGGGTGAGGAAATCGCCGACTTGGTCGAGGGTGGTGAGGAGCAGGTGCTGTTCGACCGCCGTGAGCGGGTGATGATCAGTGGCGTGCTGAACCTGGCCGAGCGGCCTATCCGTACGGTGATGACCGCCCGCACCGAGGTCGACATGATCGACCTGGCGCAACCGGCCGACGCCATTACCCAGGCCCTGGCCAACTCGCCGTACTCGCGCCTGCCGTTGATCCGCAATGGCCGTGTCGACGAGCCTCTGGGCTTCGTGCACAAGAAGGAACTGCTCAAGGAGCTGCTGTCGGGCAGCCAGCCGGACCTGGAAGGCATGGCGCGTGTGCCGCTGAATTTGCTGGAGAGCTTCAGCATTCTCAACGCCCTGGAGCAGATGCGTGGCCAGTCGACTCACATCGCCTTCGTGGTCAACGAGTTCGGTGACTTCACCGGCCTGCTGACCATGACCGACATCCTTGAGTCGATTGCCGGTGAACTGCCGGATGCGAGCGAGGTTGAAGGCCCCGGCATCGTCCAGGAGGGCGAGGGCTTCGTGGTCAGTGGTGCACTGAACCTGAGCCAGGTCCAGGCGCGTACCGGCTTCAGTGCCCGTGCTACCGAGGATTACCAGACCCTCGCGGGCCTGGTGATGAGCTTGCTCGACCGCCTGCCGATTGTGGGTGACCGCCTGGCCTGGAATGGCTGGATGCTGACCGTGGAGGCGGTGGAAGAGCGGCGGGTGCGCCAGGTTCGGCTTACACCGAACGGCGACGTTGACGCAGCAGGTGCTTGAAACCCTCGAGCACCAGCACCAGCACCGCGGCCCAGATCGGCAGGTAGGTCAGCCACTGATCCGGGCCGATGGTTTCGCCCAGCAGCAACGCCACGCCCACCAGCAGCACGGGCTCGACGTAGCTGAGCAGGCCGAACAGGCTGAATGGCAGCATTCGGCTGGCCAGCACGTAGGCGATCAGGGCCGAGGCGCTGATCGCCCCAAGGATCGGGATCAACGCATACAGCCCTGGGTGGGCTTGCAGGTCAGCGCTGGAAAGCGGGCCCTGGATAACGAAGTACAACGCCCACGGTAGCAGCAGGCACATGTCGCACCACAGGCCGCCCAGGTGGTCGGTGCGGCAGCGTCGGCGCAGCACGAAATAGATCGGGTAGCCGATCGTCACCAACAGGGTTTCCCAGGCAAAACTGCCGTTTTGGTACAGCTCGTGGCCCACGCCCAGTGCGGCACAGGCCACGGCCACCTTTTGCAGGCGTGACAGGCGTTCGCCGTACACCAGCCGCCCGGTCAGGACCATGGCCAATGGCAGCAGGAAATAGCCCATCGACACTTCCAGGCTGCGCCCATGCAAGGGGGCCCAGAGGAACAGCCACAACTGTACGCCCATCAGCCACGACGTGCCGACCATGCCCAGCAACAGCACAGGCGTGCGCTTTACCCGGGCCAGCAGCTCGCCCACCCGCTTCCAGTCTTTCGAGACCAGCATGAACAAGGTGAGGCAGGGCAGCGTCAGCAGGGTGCGCCAGCCAAAGATCTCTTCGCCATCCAGTGGCTTGAGCAGCGAGGTATAGAAGTACATCACAGCGAACAGACAGGACGCCATGACCGATGAAACGATGCCTTTTGACACGAGTGCCTCGAATAGGGGAGTTGAGCGGGTGGATCAGCCGCGCATGATCTCAGGGGCCGCGCCTTGCGGCAACTGCGCAGCGCCCGGGCGTGTGGCCAGTGCCTCCAGGAACTGGGCGGCCGGCATGGGCCTGGCAAACAGGTAGCCCTGCTGGAAGTCCACCCCATGGCAGGCCAGGTAGTCGCGCTGGGTGTTCGTTTCCACACCTTCGGCCACGATACCCAGGCCCAGCTTGGCCGACAGGTCGATGATGCTTTCCAGAATGTGCACGGACAGCGCATCGCCGCCGATCATGGCGACAAAGCTCTGGTCGATCTTCAGGTAGTCGACCTGGAACTGGCGCAGGTAGTTGAGGCTCGACTGGCCGGTGCCGAAGTCGTCGAGGGCAATCATCACGCCCATGGCGTGGAGCTTTTCGAACAGTTCCAGGGTCACCGGGGTAGGCTCGATGAGTTTGCGCTCGGTCAGTTCCAGGGTCAGCACCACCCGGCCCGGCGGAAAGTGCTGCAGGAAGGTGCGGCAGTCGTCCAGCAGGCTGAGGTCGCGGCAATGATCGGCGGTGATGTTGACACCGATATGGAACCCGTCCTCCAGCAGCCCGGCATAGGGTGCCAGGCTTTGCGCGGTATTCATCATCAGCGCCCGGGTCATGGCGACGATCTGCCCGCTGTGCTCGGCATAAGGGATGAACAGGTCGGGCCTTACCAGGCCCTCGCGCGGGTGGTTCCAGCGCATCAGCACTTCGGCACCGGCCCAGCGGTAGTCGCCCTTGCGTACCACAGGCTGGAAATACGGCAGAAACTCGTCCGCCTGCAGCGCCCGGTCCAGCTCGGCCCGGGGTGAGGTGGCACGGCGAATCTGCCAGCGGCATACCAGCGCCGCCACGGCACCCAGCACCAGCAGCAAGCTGATAAGGGCAGGGTAGTGGCTGCGTAACAGCTGGCCCTGTTTGCCGGTGCTGTAGCCGCCCTGCACGCTGAATGGGTAACGAGTCGAACCCAGCAGTACGTTGGCGCTGGCGGCGGCAGGTGGTACGCCTTTGTACACGACACCGTCCTTGCCCATCCAGGCATCGCCCACGCGGATTTGCAAGTCTTCGTCAGGGCCGATCAGGCGCAGTGCCGTTAGCAGGTGGTCGCCATCCACCGTGGTGATTGCCCCTTTGTCGCCCTCGCTGGCACGGTACACCAGCAGCGCGTGCCCCGGGGTGACCGAGTTGCCGTCCATCAGCCACAGTTTGCCGTCGGTATAGTCGCTGGCGTTGACCGGTTCGTCGAACTCGCCGAACAGCGAGGTGCAATACAGGTTGTTGTGCCTGAACAGGTTGGTCGAGCGTACGAAGGCGTTGCGGGTCACCTGGGCACGCAGCGTAAGCTGGGCCTGGTCGCAGGGGCTGCCTGCCAAGGGCAGCAGCGCATTGGCAGCACTGGAGAGGTTGTCGAGGATGCGCTCGACGTGCTCCACCGCCTGGCGGGTGGTGGCCTGGCTGCTGGCCTGCATCTCGCGCTCGACCTGCCAGTTCATGATGGCCAGGCCGCACACCACTGGCAGCACACCGACGCCCCAGGGCAACAGGGTACGCCAGCTGAATGCGGCGCGGCGTTTTACGGTAAGGGGCATGCTGATCTGGCTACGATGAGTGATACCGAGAGAATAGCCGTTTGTCGGCGCTCACGACCAACTAAAACGCGACAAACCATTTTACGCAATGTAGAATCCGTTTACGAATACAACAATAAGGTCCTTCAACTCCGAAGGATCAAGCCCGCCGAGAATGGGTCCATATGACATACCATGGGTTCAAGCTGATCATAGGTGACTTCCTCGCCCGCAGCGTGCGGGGCATCCCGTGCTCACCGCCGTTTCTGTTCCACATCCCACGCAATCAATAATTTTTCGCTGCAGATGAGGACACGAACATGGCTGATATCTTCGACAATCCAATGGGCCTGATGGGCTTCGAGTTCATTGAGCTGGCTTCGCCTACGCCTGGCGTACTCGAGCCGGTCTTCCAGATACTCGGTTTCACCAAGGTGGCTACCCACCGCTCCAAGGATGTGCACCTGTATCGCCAGGGTGGCATCAACCTGATCCTGAACAACGAACCCAAGAGCATCGCCTCGTACTTCGCGGCGGAACACGGCCCTTCGGTGTGCGGCATGGCGTTCCGCGTGCGCAATGCCCATGAAGCCTATGCCCGTGCCCTGGAACTGGGTGCCCAGCCGGTAGAAATCGAAACCGGCCCGATGGAGTTGCGCCTGCCGGCAATCAAAGGCATTGGCGGTGCGCCGTTGTACCTGATCGACCGTTTCGACGAAGGCAGTTCGATCTACGACATCGACTTCAACTTTATCGAAGGCGTGGATCGCAACCCGGTAGGTGCCGGCCTGAAAATCATCGACCACCTCACCCATAACGTTTACCGCGGGCGCATGGCTTACTGGGCCGGCTTCTACGAGAAACTGTTCAACTTCCGTGAGATCCGCTACTTCGATATCAAGGGTGAGTACACCGGCCTGACGTCCAAGGCCATGACTGCGCCCGATGGCATGATCCGCATCCCGCTCAACGAAGAGTCGTCCAAGGGTGCCGGGCAGATCGAAGAGTTCCTGATGCAGTTCAACGGTGAAGGCATCCAGCACGTAGCCTTCCTCACCGACGACTTGCTCAAGACCTGGGACGCCCTGAAGGGCTTCGGCATGCGCTTCATGACGGCGCCACCGCAGACCTATTACGAAATGCTCGAAGAGCGCCTGCCTGGCCACGGCGAGCCGGTGGATCAGTTGCAAGCGCGTGGCATCCTGCTCGATGGCGCTTCGCAGCCTGAAGATAAGCGCCTGCTGCTGCAGATCTTCTCGGAAACCCTGCTTGGCCCGGTGTTCTTCGAGTTCATCCAGCGCAAGGGTGATGATGGCTTTGGTGAAGGCAACTTCAAGGCGTTGTTCGAATCCATCGAACGTGACCAGGTACGCCGTGGTGTGCTGAGCACCGATTGATGCGGCCTGGACGCCGCCGCCGTCATGCACGCGCGGCGGCGTTTTCACGCCCGTGGGAGCGTGCCCTGAGCAAAGCCAGATAAACGATCGATGCCGTCACGATCCCTACCAGCACCAGCGACGGCAGGATTTGCAGTATGGACTGGCGGATTTCCTGAGCGGTGAAACCCTGCGCATATCCGCCTTTAACCCGGTACCCGTACCTGGCCGAGAAGGCATGTGCCAGGAACTCTGACTGCGATGGGCGTTGTGCGTCACGGCTATCGCCATTGCTCCAGATATAGCGGTCATCGAACTCCAGCAGCAGTGTCAGCCCATCCTGGAAACCATCCAGTTCGTTGCGCAACTGAATGGCATACGCCGTCACGATTACACCGACCCCTTTGCCTTGCAGGTAGAAGTTGACCAGCAGTTTGGGGCGGCTATCGGGTTGTCCATGAGACAGTTCGACCTGTTGGCCCGACAACGCGAAAGATGACAAGTACTCCAGAGAGTCCGAGGCGCTGCTGCAGTAGGCTTCGCTGCCCTCTACCAAGGTCAACGACCTGAGCATGGAGCGGCTCACAACCTGGTCCTGTAGAACGTCTTTGACATTTTCGCAGGGTTTGCCTGCAAGCGGCATAGCGCGTTGGGCAGCCTCATGGATTCGGTTCAGCGCCTGATCGACACTGAAAACCGCTTCCTGCACTGAGATGTTTGCGTTTTCCGCGAGTTTCATTTCCAGTTGAACAACCATTACCAGCAAACCGGAAATCACAGGCACGAGGCACACCGTGCAGAGCAGCAGCAGCTCTCGCGGGCGGTGTCCTGAGTTCAGGATTTTCAACATAGGGCAATCGCTCTCCGGGCCGAAGCTGTTCGGGGTGAACAACTGAACCCTGAGCCTATGCACTCAATGACCGGTCGGCTGTAGTCCTTGTGCAGCGTGCGGTAGAGGAAAACTACAAGGCTGATGTCAGGCTTTAGCTCGCCTTGAGTTTTGCCAGCACGTGTTCGGCGAGCAGGGCGGTCGAGGCCGGGTTCTGCCCAGTGATCAATCGACCATCCTCGACCACGTGCGGCATCCACGGATCATCATGCTTGCTGTACTCGCCGCCGCGGCCACCCAGTTCGTTTTCCGTCAGGAAAGGCACCACGGTGTCCAGCTCAACCAGTTTTTCCTCGATATTGGAAAAGCCGGTCACTTTACGGCCTTTGAGCAACAGGCAGTTGTCGCTGAGTTTGATGTTCAGCAGGCCAACCACGCCGTGGCAGACCGCCGCTACAATGCCGCCTTTTTCGTAGACCTCGCGTGCCAGCTCCTGCAGTGGCGGGTTATCGACAAAGTCGTACATCACACCATGGCCACCGGTGTAGTAGATGACGCCGTAGTCGTCGGCCTTTACCTGACCAGGGCTCAAGGTGGTGCCCAGGCGCGTCATGAAGCGCTTGTCGTCATACCATTGCCAGTCCAGGTCCGGCGCCATCTGCAGGCTGTGCGGGTCGATGGGGACGTAGCCGCCCTGTGGGCTGACATAATCGACTCTGTAGCCGGCCTTTTCGACTTTCTCGACAAAGTGCACGGCCTCTCCCAGCCACAACCCGGTCGCCCGCTTGAGGGCTGGGTACTTAGCTGTATTGGTCAGCACTACCAGCATTTTCTTGCTCATGACCGTGCTCCTGTCGGCAACCTGGATAGGCCGATGCTCCCTGGCCCAAGGGAAAACCTAATCAGCATAGCTGCCCCCTGCAGGTGCGCCATGGTACGTGGTGCGTACTGTGCTAACTTGAACACATTCCACGAGTGACCCTGTCTGTTCAGGTAGCACTGTGGCCAACCCGTAACATTGCTGGAGTCACGATATTGGTCGCAAACAGTACGCCACGCGGGCCTTCGCAGCCGGTCATGCTGCAGCCGTCTGTTTCGCAGCCGGTCGAGTTGATGGCGCAACGGATTGCACGGTTCGACTGGGGGCGTACTTCGCTCGGGCCATTGCCGCGCTGGCCGGCTTCCTTGCGTATTGCCGTCGACATGATGCATTTGTCACCGTTCCCTTGTGCCGTGGTCTGGGGGGCTGACCTTTTTGTGGTGCACAACGAAGGCTACAGGGCGCTGCGGGCAGTGCCGGATGCCTTGGGTACAGCGTTCGATAGGCTTTGGCACGATGTCTGGCCGGCAGTGGGACCCCGTGTGTTCCAGGCATTGGAGGGGCGCTCGAGTTTTGTCGAGGATCCCCCCCTGAGTGTTCCCGGCGTCGAGGACGAAGAGCCGATATGGTGCGCGTTCGGTTTTGCACCGTTGCATGATGAGCTTGGCAATGTGGCGGGTTTTCTGCATACGGTGATCGAAACGACGGCCAGTGTCGAGGCGCACCGCCATTGGCGCGCGCAGGCGCTGGGGTTTGAGCAGCAGATCGAACGCCATGTGGCTGAACGCGAACAGTTCTGGCAACTGTCGCGCGACGCGATGATGACGGTGACTGCGGAACTGAAACTGCATGCCGTCAACCCGGCCTGGTACCGCATTCTGGGCTGGACCCAAGAGCAGGTGCAGGATATGCCGGTAATGGAACTGGTGCACCCGGCCGATCGCGCGGACGTGCAGGTGGCAGTGTCCGGGCTGTTGCAAGACAGCAACACGGAACAGATCGAGACCCGCCTGCGGCACCGTGATGGTCACTACCACTGGTTTCGCTGGAGCGCGCGGTTTGATGGCAGCCTGCTGACGGCGGTTGGCCGGGACATTACCGAAGACCGCGAGGAGGCTGCACGTCAGTCCAGGGCGCTGATGCGCAACAGCGAGCGTATGCAGGTGGTAGGCCAGTTGGCGGGGGGCATGGGCCACGAAATGAATAACCTGCTGTCCGGCGTTGGCGGCAGCCTTGAGTTGTTGCAAAGACGCCTACGAGAGGGGCGGCTGGAGCGCGTGGAGGCCTACGCGGAAGTAGCCCGCGAGTCGGTGCAACGCGCCATGGAACTGACCCACCGCCTGCTGGCGCTCTCGCGCCTTCAACCCTTGGCCACCCGGCCGCTGGACTTCAATCGGCAATTACGCCTTTGCGAGCCACTGCTGCTGAAGACGTTGGGCGCGGAGGTTGGCTTGCACTGGCAGCTGGATGTCGTGCCGTGGGCGGTAAAACTGGACGTTCGTGAGCTTGAAAATGCCTTGATCAGCCTTTGCACCAATGCCCGGGAAGCGTGCCTGACGCAGGGCAGTGTCACGTTGCGTACCGTCAACAAGCGCTTGACCAGTGCTTTTCCGGATGCGCGAGGCCTGCCACCTGGCGACTACGTAGCCTTGTATGTCGAGGATGACGGCCATGGCATGTCGGCAGCGGACATAGCCAGGGCCTTTGAACCGTTCTTCACCACCAAACCCGTCGGGCGTGGGGCCGGGCTGGGGTTGTCAATGGTGTATGGTTTCGTCAGCCAATCGGGCGGGTATGTCTGGATCGAGTCTGTCCCGGAGCAGGGCACGACGGTTTCCATGCTTTTCCCAAGGTGCCATGAGCGGGTCCTTGAAGAGCCCAAACCCTTACCGCCACCGCAGCGCGTGGCCCGGGGCGAACGCCTGCTGCTGGTGGATGACGAGGTGAATTTGCGCGCGGTCATGCATGAGTACCTGGCCGAGCGTGGTTTCGACGTGACGGTAGCAGGCGATGCGAATACTGCCCTGGAACGCTTCCGCCATGATGGCCCCTTCGACCTGGTGATCACCGACATCGGCTTGCCGGGTGGCTTCAGTGGCCGGCAAGTGGCCAGGGCCATGCGCATGCAGATTGCGCAACAGAAAATCCTGTTCATCACCGGTTATGGGGACCAGCCCATCGAAGCGCAATTGCTTGATCAAGCGGGCACCGCGTTGATGAACAAGCCGTTCCTGCTGGCAGAGCTTGCTGACCAGGCACTGCGCATGCTTGATGCATAGTGCCCATTACGGTTTGCCAAGAATCTGCGTCACTTGTGCTTGCAGCTGCTTCAGCTCGAATGGCTTGCAGATCAAGTGCATGCCTGCCCCCAGAAAGTCGGCTCGGGCCATGGCCGTTTCGGCGTACCCGGTGATGAACAGCACCGGCAGCTGTGGGCGCAGGGTGCGGGCTATCTCGGCCAGTTGCCGGCCGTTCATAGCGGGTAAGCCGACATCGCTGATCAGTAAATTTACCCTTTGCGCCGAGCGCAGCACCTTCAGCCCCTCGTTGCCGTTAGCGGCACTGTGGCAGGTGAAGCCGTCGTCGCGCAGCGCTTGGCACAGCAAGTGGCGCACATGCGGGTCGTCCTCGACGACCAGTACATGTCGGCCGCCGTCAGGGTACGCAGGTTGCGCCGGCTGGCACGATTGCCTGGCCGGGCCGGTATGACGCGGCAGGTAAAGGTCTACCCGGGTACCCTGGCCGATCTGGCTGTGCAGGGTCACATGCCCATGTGACTGCTTGCTGAAACCGTACACCATCGATAGGCCAAGACCGATGCCTTGGCCTATCGCTTTGGTGCTGAAAAATGGCTCGAATGCATGTTCCAGTGTGCTTTGCGCCATGCCTTGGCCGTCGTCGATGATACGCAGCCGCACGTAATCGCCATTGGCCAGGGCGCCGCTGGCGAGCTGGCCAGAGGTGACGTGCAGGTTACTTGCTTCGATGCGCAAAAGGCCGCCGCTGGGCATGGCCTCGCAGGCATTGGCCGTCAGGTTGTCCAGGGCTTCGTGCAGCTGCTGGTTATCAGCCTGCACGGCCCAGAGGCCTTTGGCCATGTGTACCTGAAGGGATACCGCCGGGTTAAGGCAGGCTTTCAGGCGTTTGGCCTGTAGCAGGGTATGCAGGTCTATGCGTTGGCTGTGCAGCGATTGCCGCGACGAGAAAGCCAGCAGGCGGTGGGTCAGGCGCGCGGCCCGTGATACGGCCTCGTGGCCCATGCGCAGCACCCCGTCCAGACCGTCGCTACGGCCCTGTCGCAGGCGTCGGTCGATCAGTTCAAAGCTGCCGCCAATGCTGGTGAGCAGGTTGTTGAAGTCGTGAGCAACGCCGCCGGCCAGTTGGCCGATGGCTTCCATCTTGCGTGCCTGGTAGCGGGCGAACTCGCCGCGTTCCGGTTCGTCGTCTGGTGGCGGACGTCGGGTGTCCAGGCGTTGCTGCAGGCCGTGCAACTGGTCGCGTGTGAGGTACTGCCTGCGCCGATTGCGCAGGGCGGACTGGGTCATGTGCAACAGCTGGGCGTTTTCAAAGGGTGCCACCAGCAATACCAGGTTGCCCACTGGATGGTTGCTAACGCCACTGGCCGACCAGGCGCCCTCGGTAACCAGTACGATAGGCAAATCCGACCAGCTCGGTTGTTGGTCGATGAAGGCCTGCAGCGATGCGCTCGGGCCTTGGCTGAACGCTTGTTCGGCGATGATCGCCAACCCTGCACCTTCGGCCAGGCGCGCCTGCAGGTTGGCCAGGTCGACTGCGCACAGGCTATCGATGCCGGCGGAGGCGAGTAGACGCGAGGTATCCGCCGCCAGCGTCGGGGGTGCCAGGATCAAGGCACGTTCGTCCAGCGCCAATGAATTGGCCAACACGACTCTCCTGTAGGGTGACCTGATATTCACTGGACACTGGGCACAGACTCAGGGTTCAACAAAAGTCAGTCGTTACCTACAAGCCCTGTTGCAGCACGGGGTCGTCAGGGTTTTGCCGCTCCAGCTCGGCCAGCAGCACCTGCACGTTCTGCAGCTGGCCGGACTCTTTCCAGTACTGAATCAGCAGCACCCGCGCCCGGCGGTTGGCAGGCTGGCGATTGAGCACGGTTTCCAGTTGCTTCTGTGCGGCGTCGAGTTGGCCCAGCTCGTGCAGGGTAACTGCCAGGGTATAGCGGTAGTCGGCGTTGTCCGGCTCCAGCTCGACGGCGCGGGACAGGGCCAGCAAGGCATATTCGCGCTGTTCGTGGCGGTTCAGCCAAAGCCCTAGCTCGTACTGCAGAAAGGACGAGTCGGGGCTTAGCGCCAAGGCTTGGCCCAGCACCTGGCGCGAGGCATCGTGATGCCCCTGGCGCTCGAGCAGGCGTACCTGAGTAGCCAGGGCGTCAAGGTTGCCAGGGGCGACCGCCAGCGCTCGTTGCAGGGCTGTGGCGGCCTGGGTGTAGTCGTTTTCATGCAGATAAAGACGTGCCAGGTGCACTTGGGCATCGGCATCCTCGGGCTGTTGCTCCAGCGCTTGCTGGTATTGCTCGAGGGCTGCTTGCAGCGGGCCGAAATACAGGCCAATGGCGTCGGGGTCGAGGCCCAGCAGGGCATCCACGGCGGCAAAACGCACGCTTTGCTCGTCGTCGTCCAGCAGCGGGCCGAGCACCAGGCTACGCTGCGCCGCCGGTAACAGGCGGCGGATACCGGCAATGGCCGCTCGGCGCACCAGTGGGTCGGCATGCTCCAGGTCCTGGCGGGCGAGCTTCAATGCCAGTGGCGAGGGGTAGTTGGGCAACTCGGCGTACAGTGCCGCACGCCGGATGGCGGGCAAGTCGTTACGTTGCAATTGCTGGTACAGCACCCGTGCCGCACCGGGCTGGCCGTCGTGGGCCTGGCGCAGTGCCTTGGCGTAGCTGTGCGCCGGCAAGGTCGGTGCGGCTGGTGGGGTGTCGCGCCACAGGTAGCCGAACAGGGCCGATACCAGGATCAACAACAGCAAGGCGATCAGGTAGCGGTTGCGTCTGGGCATCGGACGATCCGTGGCGGCGAAGGGGCAGAGCTTGGGCCAGACGGGGGGTAAATGCAACCACGCCCTTGTAGTTTGGCGGCAAAACGGCGCCAATGCTTATCCACAATAAAAAAGCCCCGCAGACCAGGGCCAGCGGGGCAAACGGTTGGGGGAGGAGCCAACCAAAGGAGTCGTTGAAACAGGGGGTATCAGTGTGCGCTGGCCACGGTTTCCGGTTGCCAGCCGCCGCCCAGGGCCTTGTAGATCGAGACAATGCCGCGGTACAGCTCGACTTCGCCCTGAGCCTGCGCATCTTCTGCGCTCAACCGCTCACGCTCGGCATCGAGCAGCACCAGGTAGTCGACCGTCCCTTCGCGATAGCGGATCGAGGCCAGCTCTGCCGCCTTGCGGCTGGCATCGCTCTGGCGCATCAGCGACAGCAGCCGCTGCTGGGTCTTGTCGTAATCGCTGAAGGCATTGGCCGACTCTTCCAGAGCCAGCAATACCTGCTGCTCGTAATTGGCCAGCGCCCCTTCGGCATCGGCCTTGGCGCCGCGCAGGCGGGCCCGCACGCTGCCCAGGTCGAAGGCCGCCCAGGTAATGCTTGGGCCCAGTGCCCAGGCATTGGCAGCCGAGGAGCCTATCTGCGAGCCACGCGCGGCGGTAAAGCCCAGGAAGCCGCTGAGGCTGACGCGGGGGAACAGGTCTGCCGTGGCTACGCCTACGTTGGCGGTGGCGGCCGCCAGTTGGCGTTCGGCGCTGCGGATATCCGGGCGGCGGCGCAGCAGTTCCCCCGGATCGCCTACCGGCAACGCCTTGGCGATGGCCGGCAGGGCCTTGGGCGACAGGTCTACGCTGAGTGCCTCTGGGCGCTGGCCGAGCAGGGTGGCAATGCGATGACGCGCCCGAGCCTGTTCAGCTTGCAGTTGCGGCACAGTGGCCTCGACCCCGGCCAGGCGTGCATCGGCACGCACCACGTCGAGGTCGTTGCCCACACCGGCATCGCGCAGGGTTTCGGTAATGGTCCGCGATTCTTGCTGGGTCTTGAGGTTGGCCAGGGCGATCTTCTCGCGCAACTGGGCACCGCGTAGCTGCCCGTAGGCATCGACCAGCTCGGCGATCAGGCTCACCTGCAACTGCTGCAGGTCGGCGGCGGCCGCCGCTTCCTGGGCTTCGCTGGCCTCGATCTGGCGCTGGATGCGGCCGAACAGGTCAAGCTCCCAGGCCATGTCCAGGCCCAGGTCATAGCGCTCGCTGTTCACCCGCTGCGTGGTCTGGCCAGGGATCTGGCCCTTGCCAATGTCGCTGCTGGCGCGGCTGGTGACCACCGGGAACTGATCGTTCTCGGCGTCTTCACGGATCGAACGCGCCGATCTCAAACGGGCGAAGGCCACGCGCAAATCACGGTTGCCGTCGAGCGAGGCCTGCACCAGCTGGTTCAGCACCGGGTCATCGAACTGCTTCCACCACAGGCTTTCGAAGCGGCTACGGTCGTAGGCCTTGGCCTGCACGTCGCTGTTCAGTTGCGCAGGTTCGGTGGCCGGGGCCTGGTAGTCCGGGCCTACCGCACAGGCCGCGAGGGCCAGTGCCAGCAGGCTTGGGGTCAGGGGTTTGAGCAGGTTCATGCATGGTTCTCCAGCACTTGAACGTGTTCGGCCTTGCGGGCCTGGCGACGCTCGACGAAACGGCGAATCAGGAAGAAGAACACCGGGGTCAGGAACAGGCCGAACACGGTCACGCCGATCATCCCCGAGAACACTGCCACACCCATGGCATGGCGCATTTCGGAACCTGCACCGGAGCTGAACACCAGTGGCACCACACCCATGATGAAGGCGATCGAGGTCATCAGGATCGGCCGCAGACGCAGGCGGCAGGCTTCCAGCACCGCAGCCAGCGGGTCGAGGCCTTTGGCCTGTTCATCCTTGGCGAACTCGACGATCAGGATCGCGTTCTTGCACGCCAGGCCCACCAGTACGATCAAACCGATCTGGGTGAAGATGTTGTTGTCGCCACCCGACACGATCACACCGGTTATGGCCGACAGCAGGGTCATCGGCACGATCAGGATCACCGCCAGTGGCAGGCTCCAGCTTTCGTACTGGGCAGCCAGTACCAGGAACGCCAGCAGTACGCACAGCGGGAATACCAGCAGTGCGGTATTGCCCGAGAGGATCTGCTGGTAGGTCAGGTCGGTCCACTCGAAGGTCATGCCGTTGGGCAGTTCCTCTTTCAGCAGTTTCTCGATCGCAGCTTCGGCTTGGCCAGAGCTGTAGCCCGGGGCGGCGGCACCGTTGATTTCTGCGGTAATGAAGCCGTTGTAGTGCATGACCCGGTCTGGCCCGGAGGTGTCGCTGACCTTGAGGAAGGTCGCCAGCGGGATCATCTCGCCCAGGTTGTTACGCACCTTCAACTGGCCGATCTGCTCGGCATCGAGGCGGAACTGCTGCTCGGCCTGGACGTTGACCTGGTAGGTGCGGCCAAAGCGGTTGAAGTCGTTGGTGTACAGCGAACCCAGGTAAACCTGCAGGGTGTCGAAGATGTCGGTGATCGCCACGCCATGGGTCTTGGCCTTTTCCCGGTCGATGGCGGCATCGACTTGCGGCACGTTGACCTGGTAGCTGGTGAACAGGCCTGCCAGCTCTGGCACGTTGTGGCTTTTGGCGATGATGTTCTGGGTTTCCTTGTACAGCGCTTCGTAACCCAGGTTGCCACGGTCTTCGATTTGCAGGCGGAAGCCACCAATGGTACCCAGGCCCTGTACCGGCGGCGGTGGGAAGATGGCGATGTAGGCATCCTGAATGTCGGCAAACTGTGCATTCAGTGCAGCCGCGATGGCTGCCGCCGATTGGCTCGGGTCTTTGCGCTCATCGAACGGCTTGAGCGGGGTGAATACGATGCCGCTGTTCGGGCTGTTGGTGAAACCGTTGATCGACAGGCCCGGGAAGGCTACCGAGTCGGCAACACCGGGTTGTTTCAGGGCAATTTCGCTCATGCGCTTGATCACCGCCTCGGTGCGGTCAAGGCTGGCGGCGTCAGGCAGTTGGGCGAAGGCCACCAGGTACTGCTTGTCCTGCGCCGGCACGAAACCGGTCGGGGTGGACGAGAAGCCCAGGTAGGTCAGGCCCATCAGGCCGGCGTACACGAACAGCGCGATGCCGCTGGAGCGGATGACCCGGCGTACGCCACCGACGTAGCGGTTCGAGGCACGGTCGAAGAAGCGGTTGAACGGCGCGAACAGCCAGCTGCCCAGCAGTTTTTCCAGGATGCGCGAGAAACGGTCCTTGGGTGCGTGGTGGTCCTTGAGCAGCACCGCAGCCAGGGCCGGCGACAGGGTCAGCGAGTTGAAGGCCGAAATCACCGTGGAAATGGCAATGGTCAGGGCGAATTGCTTGTAGAACTGCCCGGTAAGGCCGGAAATGAACGCGGCCGGCACGAACACGGCGCACAGCACCAGCGCCGTGGCGATGATCGGCCCGGTCACTTCGCTCATGGCCTTTTGCGTGGCTTCCAGCGGTTTCAGGCCCAGCCCGATATTACGTTCGACGTTTTCCACCACGACGATGGCGTCGTCCACCACGATCCCGATGGCCAGCACCAGGCCGAATAACGACAAGGCGTTGAGCGAGAAGCCGAACAGGTGCATGACTGCAAAGGTACCGATCAACGACACCGGCACAGCCAGCAGCGGGATGATCGAGGCACGCCAGGTTTGCAGGAACAGGATCACCACCAGCACCACCAGCACCAGTGCTTCGAACAGGGTATGTACCACCGCTTCGATGGAACCGCGCACGAAGATGGTCGGGTCATAGACGATGCTGTAGTCCATCCCTTCCGGGAAGTCCTTCTTCAGCTCGGCCATTTTCGCCCGCACTTCGTCGGAGATCTCGATAGCGTTGGAGCCTGGGCGCTGGAAGATCGGGATGGCCACGGCCGGCTGGTTGTTCAGCAGCGAACGCAGGGCATACTGGCTGGAGCCGAGTTCGACCCGGGCGATGTCCTTCAGGCGGGTGATTTCGCCATTGGCACCGGCACGGATGATGATGTTTTCGAACTCTTCCTCGTTGACCAGTCGGCCCTGGGTGTTGATCGACAGCTGGAAGCTGGTGGAGCCGGGGGCGGGCGGTGCGCCCAGCTGGCCTGCTGCCACCTGGCGGTTCTGCTCGCGGATTGCAGCGACCACATCACTGGCGGTGAGGTTGCGCGAAGCGGTCTTGTTCGGGTCCAGCCACACGCGCAGCGAGTAGTCGCCCATGCCGAACAGTTGCACGTCGCCTACGCCGCCCAGGCGCGCCAGTTCGTCCTTGATGTTGAGGATGGCGTAGTTGGACAGGTAGAGCATGTCGTAGCGGTTGTCCGGCGAGGTCAGGTGCACGACCATGGTTAGGTCGGGCGAGGCCTTGTCGACGGTAATACCGATGCGGGTCACTTCCTCGGGCAGCTTGGGCTGGGTGCGGGTGACGCGGTTCTGCACCTGTACCTGGGCGTTGTCCAGGTCGGTGCCTAGGGCGAAGGTAATGGTCAGCGTCAGCTTGCCGTCAGCGGTGGACTGGGAGGACATGTACAGCATGTTCTCCACACCGGTAATGGCCTGCTCCAGCGGCGCGGCGACGGTTTCGCCGATGACCTTGGGGTTGGCACCGGGGAAGTTGGCGCGCACCACCACGGTTGGCGGGACCACTTCGGGGTATTCGCTGATTGGCAGCTGGAACAGCGAGATGGAGCCCGCGATCAGCAGCACCAGCGACAGCACCGCGGCGAAGATTGGCCGGGTAATGAAGAATTTCGAGAAGTTCATCGGTGTGGTCCCTTAACCGCGTGGCGCCTGGGCGCTGGCGACTTTCACGTTATTGCCCGCCACCTTCGGCGCCGGGTTGCTGGCCTCCAGGGCCTGGCGCTGCTGGGCGAGGGCGGCGAGGGTCTGTTCGCTGGCCATCTGGGTATCGATCGGGGTGACCGGCGAGCCAGGACGCACGCGCTGCAGGCCCTTGACCACGATGCGGTCATCCTTGCCCAGGCCGCTGCGCACGATGCGCAAGCCTTCCAGCTTCGGCCCTAACTCCACGGCGCGGTAGGCAGCCTTGTTGTCCTTGTCCATGACCAGCACGAACTTCTTGCCAAGGTCGGTGCCCACGGCTTCGTCGTTGATCAGCACGGCGTCGTACTGGGCGCTGCCCACCAGCTTCAGGCGTGCATATAGGCCTGGGGTGAACTGGCCGTCGCTGTTGTCGAACACCGCACGGCCACGGATGGTGCCGGTGCGCGGGTTGACCTGGTTGTCGACGAAGTTCATCTGGCCCAGGTGCGGATTGCCGCTTTCGTTGGTCAAGCCCAGGTACACCGGGGTGCTCTGGCCACGCTGGCCCTCGCGTGCCAGCTGGGTGTACTTGAGGTACACGCGCTCGTCGGCGTCGAAGTAGGCGTAGACCTTGTCGGTGGACACCACGCTGGTCAGCGGGGTGACATCGGCGCTGACGATGTTGCCGGCGGTGAACGCGGCGCGGCTGACACGGCCGCTGATAGGCGCGGTGACGCGGGTGAAGCTGAGGTTAAGGCGTGCCAGGTCAAGCTGGGCCTGAATGGCATCGACCCCGGCACGGGCTTCGGCGGCAGCGCTGCTGCGCGATTCGGCCAGCTCGGCGGAGATGGCGTTGCTGTCACGCAGGCGTTCGCCACGGCGGGCTTCGTTGGCACTGCGAATGGCAGTGGCCTTGGCCTGTTGCAGTTGGGCTTCAAGGCGGCGGACTTCAGCCTGGAACGGGCGAGGGTCGATCTGGAACAGCAGGTCGCCTTTCTTGACCTGGGCGCCTTCGGTGAAGGCCACCTGGTCGATCTGGCCGGAAACCCGTGGGCGTACTTCGACGGTTTCCGGGGCTTCTAGGCGGCCGGTGAACTCGTCCCATTCGTTGATCGGTTGCTCGATCACCTTGGCCACACTGACCTTCGGCGCGGCGGGAGCCTGCACGGCGTCTGGGGTTCGACCGCAAGCGCTGATCACCACCACTGCCAGGGCAGCGAGGGGAAAGCGCAAGTGTTTGAGTGATTGTTCCATGGAGAACTCCGCCAATGTATTAGTAGTGGGCGGAGTGTGAGTGTGTTGCGCGTGAGGCACGAATCGAACGGGGCGAAGGTTATTATCACGCTGAATGATATGTGCGGGTCATTCATAGATGTCGGGCATGATTGGGGTTGAGCTGTACCCCGTTCGTGCCGGGGGCGTCAAACTATGCGCATGCGGTCACGGTCACCAGGGAAGGCACGTGCCGCGAAGGAAGCGCAACGCGCCAGCCGGCCGCATTTTTCAGCCGTTAGTCGGGTCAGAACCAGGGCTTTGCCCTCGTTCTTTCGCGCTACAGGCGCACCTCTCCCGCAGCGCTTATAACTGCCTATGCACAATCCACAGATTCGACAGCGCAAACAGCGTGGTCAGTTGCGCCATATTCTTGGCCAGCCACGAAAGCGAGTCGTCATATAAACGAACTGGCGCTTGATCACCCGGAATGGGTGCTCCACTTCGAAATCGGAGAAGCTCATCTGACTCATGGGCAAGGCTTGCGTTCGGAGAATCCCTAGCATTTTTGCTAGTTGCCTTGTGCAAGGCTACTCGGCAGAGTGGAGGCGCAAGCAGCGGACAAGCGGGTTCCGCATGAAGCTGAAATATACGCGATCTTTTAGATGTATTTATTGTTACTGATTCTCCTGGTTTTGTGTTAGGAACGGTGTCCCGTTATGTTCATGCGCTCCGTAGCCACTGAGGGCAGCCTTTAGTGGGGTAAATGCCAATGCTGAATTATACGGCGCATATAGAGTTCTGAGATATTGTTAAGTGGAATGCATGGGGCGCAAATTTTCTTCATTTATTTTCGTTCTTTTGTATTGGCTGTGGGCATAACGTCTATTTGCGCTAAGCAGAAAATTGCAGAAGAGGGATATTATGATGAACGAGATTGCTTCGTGTGGTGTTGGACTAAGGAGGTTTGAGTCGTTCATGCTTCTTCTCCGAGAAGCTCGTTGGAGTGGAGGTGCTCCTGTATATCTGGTGCGTTGGTTGTTAGCGCTGCTCATAATGTTGTTGAGTGGTCTCGTGTCGGCGCAGCAGTCTAGTATCAGTAACGCCCAGCCAGGTGCGGTAGTGGACAAATCACGACCCTTCAGTGACTATCAATGGGTGATGTCCCATAATTCATTTGTCACCAACACCTGGACGGGCACCCCTAACCAAGACCTGTCGATTTCAGAGCAACTAGCCCGTGGAGTGAGAGGGCTTATGCTGGACACCTATAATAATCCGGTTCAGCTGTGTCATCCCAAGTCTGATTGTCAAACTACCTTGGTTGCAGCGCTGAATACGGTGGCTGCGTTTCTGGCAGCAAATGCAGATGCCGTAATAACTATTCATTTTGAGGATTACGCTAACAGAACAGCCATGCAGAATGCTTTCAATGCTGTACCGACTTTAAAAAACTTTGTTTTCAATCCGGTTGGGCGGTGGGGCGGGCGCTCTCAGTGGCCAACGTTGCAAGAGATGGTTAACGCTAATCAGCGGCTCATCCTCATCACGCAAAAACCAGAAAATGCGGGTGTTTATGCAAGCAATGTTTATATGTTTGAGGATGAGGATATTACCGTCGAAAACTACTGGTCTTTGGGTGATGCTGCTTTTGATCACGATTTAAGTTGCAAGACGCGTTGGGCTAGTATTCCCTTGAATACAAGGCAAGCCAGTCACCCTGACTTCAACGGCTGGTCGCGGCTTTTTGTTATGAACCACTACCATGGTGTTCCCTTAAGTCAGCATAGTGGCGACGACAATGAAATGGGTGGTCGCGTGGGGCTGGTAGACAGGATCAATGGACAGTGCAAGCCAGCCGCTGGGCGAGATCCCAATTTTATTGCGGTCGATTTTGTTGATCAAGGCGATGTCTTGGAGTATGTCGAGGCCCATAATAATGGGGGCATTGTTGCCTATGAGGGGAATAATGTAAGCCAATCTCTTGTTTGTACGTTCTCCACTGCGTTTGATCGGACCGTTAGTTTGCAGGGGAGCGATCAGGCTCGGCTCGGATGCGAAAATGACGAAATGCGATCATTTTCTATGTCAGGGATAAAAAAGGGGACGCAAATTACATTTTATGACAGTCCCGATGGTAACATGCAAGACGATTACGCAGTTGTCGACATCAAGCGCGATATTGGCCGTGACAAAGTGGTTAAGGTTAATACCTTCGAGCAGTCATTCTATAGCAATGATGATTATCAGATTGTTTGGGTCAAAAATAATGGGCTCGACGGGAAGGTAAGTCGAGTCAAGGTGGAAAACGATATGTCGTTCGACTATTCAGGTGCGTCAATTGCTTTGTATGAGAGCACGGGTGGTGGTCAGAACAATCTTTGTACCATTAAGCTGGATGGTAACTATTCATTCAATTTTCCTAGCAGTCGGGGGTGCGATAATGATGAGGCTGTTTCCGCTCGCTTGCTCAAGGCAAGGAAGAATACGGTCATCCAGTTTTATGGTAATTGGAACTCAAATACCTGTGATCAGGGCTGTTCAACCATAACGGTCAAGGAGGATGTAACCACGCCTGTCACAATCCCCAGGTTTGAATACAATTGGACCAGCCCTGATCGCAAGGTCCAAGTTGTTCGTTCGGGCGGAACACAGAAACTCGATGGCAAAATATCCTCGGCTCGGGTATCAATGGATCCCTTTGCTGGTCAGAACGTCGTACCCAAGACAGCATCATCGGCTTCAGACGGATTTTGGGGGGGGTGGGGGCCGCTCCGGAAATGTCAGGCCGGAAAATTCATTTGGGGCTTCAGGCTGAAGAATGAACCTTACTTGGGGAAAGGAGACGACTCGGCTTTGAATGCCATCGAGATGTACTGTTCTAGAGACACTTCATTGCCAATTAAAAGTAAGGAAGGGCCCTGGGGTTCACAGGTTACCGGCCCGGTCTTTTGTCAACAAAGAGACGGGCCAGTGACCGGATTCAAGATTCGCATCGAACAGTATCAAGGCAATGGTGATGATACTGCCGCCGGCAATGTGCGACTGATCTGCAGAAACGGGAAAGAGTTGGCGCTGGAACCGCGCTCTCAATGGGGTGTATGGAGTCAGCTCTTCTCTTGCCCGACAGGTCAATCTGCAAATGGCTTTGTAACCCGTGTCGAGGATCCTTTTGATGGGGACGATACGGCGCTCAATGGTATGCGATTGCACTGCGAGCTAAATGAGACACCATAGTCGAGATGACAAGAGGGTGTTCGGGTCATGTCCTTCCGGATACAGATTACGGTGATCACACCGCTTCCTGCTCCATAGCTATTGGCGACCGGTAGTTGTTGCGGCGCTGGAGCCAGATGGGGTTGTATCGCATGAAGAAGCTGGTCATATCCTGCCTGGCTTCTTCAATTTCCTTGTCACCCTTGCTGGGAACCCACTTTTGCCAATCTGAGCTACTGAATTGGGCGGATTCAACCGGTCGTCGCAACACCTTGATCGAGGTGTTTATGGGGCGACCCGCAGGATGGATGCAAAAATTGACTGGGCGGGGAGCGATGCGTTCTCCAGGTGCACCCTCACTTCGTAATGAGATCGAACGGCTATTTTGGGTGCAGATTGAAACAGGCATCACAAGCGAAAAGGCAGCACATGCCGTTGGCGTATCAACAGCGGTAGGTACACGCTGGTTCCGTCATCGAGGCGGGATGCCATTATTCATGTCGAATCACATATCAGGACGATACTTATCGTTTGCAGAGCGAGAAGAGATTGGGCTGCTTCGAGCGCAAAGTGTTGGCGTTCGTGAGATCGCCCGTCGCCTTGGAAGAAGCCCATCGACAATTTCACGGGAGCTGACACGCAATGCTGCTACCCGTTGCGGTCGGCTTGAATATCGAGCGTCAGTAGCGCAGTGGAAGGCAGAACTGGTGGCCAAGAGGCCGAAACCAGCGAAACTGGTCACTAACCCGCGACTGCACCAGTACGTACACGACCGCCTTGAGGGCAAGGTTCAAGACGCCGATGGTCGTGAGATTTCTGGGCCTCGGCAAGCACCCTTCAAAGGCCGAAATAAACCGCATCGCAGTGACCGTAAATGGGTCAATGGCTGGTCGCCTGAACAGATTGCCAACCGGCTCCAGCTCGATTTTCCGGATGATGAATCCATGCGCATTTCTCATGAAGCGATATATCAGGCGCTCTACATTCAGGGTAGAGGAGCTCTCAAGCGCGAACTGGTGAGCTGCCTGCGCTCAGGACGAGCATTGCGCGTGCCGAGAGCCAGAGCGCAGGCCAAAGTGTGGGCACACGTCAGCGAGGACGTCATGATCTCCAGTCGCCCAGCTGAGGTAGAAGATCGGGCTGTGCCCGGGCATTGGGAGGGTGACCTGATCATCGGTCTGAACCGTTCTGCGATTGGAACTCTGGTCGAGCGCTCAACTCGATTTACCATGCTTGTCCATCTGCCTCGCGAGGAAGGTTATGGGCTAATTCCCCGCACGAAGAATGGCCCGGCGCTGGCTGGCTATGGGGCTGTTAGTATGGCCAATGCATTGAAGAAGACGGTGGCTGAGCTTCCCAGCGAGCTGTGGCGATCTTTGACCTGGGATCGTGGAAAGGAGCTGTCGGATCACGCTCGATTTACCATCGAGTCCGGAGTAAAGGTTTTCTTTGCTGATCCACATAGTCCTTGGCAGCGCGGCACCAATGAAAATACGAACGGCCTTCTGCGGCAATACTTCCCGAAAGGCACTGACCTCTCTCGTTGGAGTGCCCAAGAAATACAGGCGGTAGCTCACGTACTTAACACTAGACCTCGAAAAACACTCGGCTGGAAAACACCTGCCGAAACACTGAATGAGTATCTGAAGTCTGTACAACAATCCAGTGTTGCGACGACCGGTTGAATCCGCCTTGGCTCCCTTAGTCTGAATGAATCATCACTTGCTGCTGTGGCTTGCGGCGCCACACGACCATCACCAATGCGTCGATCGCCACGTCGCTGCACATCCACGCTTGAGCTCAGCGCGAAGCTGACGCAGCTCGGCTTGCTGGTCATCGTCTTGCTGACGATGCTCTTGGGGCTTGGCGTAGCGCTCGATCCAGGCGTAGAGGCTGTGAGCGGACATGCCCAGGCGCCGGGCAACATCGGTGAAAGGCGTGCCTTTCTCGGTCGTTGGCCCGTTCGTCGTTATCATCCACCAGCACACCGCCTAGGAAGGCACCACGTCTCGCCGAAGCCTGGGCCTGGCGCCTCAGTGAATGCTTGAAGCCAGTTCGAAGATCGGCATGTACATCAGGATCACGATCAGGCCGATCAGCAGGCCGATGAACGTCATCAGCAGCGGTTCGAACAGTTTGACGAACCATTCCACCCAGCGGCCGATTTCCTGGTCGTGGAAGTCGGCGCAGCGCTCCAGCATCTCGCCGAGGTTGCCGGACTGCTCGCCGGCCTGCAGCAGACGCAGCGACACGGGTGTAACCAGGTGCCCGGCCTTCAGCGCATCGGACAGCGGCAGCCCTTCGCCCACGCGCTGGCTGGCCTGTGCCAGGCCTTGACCTGCGGCACTGCCGAGCAGGCCGCGGGCCATGCCCATGGCGGTGAGGATGGGAATGCCACCTTGCAGCAGGATACCCAACGAGCGATAGAAGCGCGCCAGTTCGTACATCATCAAACGTTGATGCAGCGCTGGCAGCCGGCGCAATTGACAGGATGCCCAGCGGCGTACCCGGGGATGGCGGCGCAGCAGCCACAGCGCCGTGACGCCACCTGCAGTGCCCAGCGCCAGAGGCAGTTGCTGCGCGTGCAAAAACAGACCGATCTGCATCAACACCCGTGACAGCCAGGGCAACTCGGTGCCCATGCCTTCGAACACCTGGCTGAAACGCGGCACCACGTAGCCGAGCAGGAACAGCACCACGCCGCCGCCTACCAGCAACAGCAGCAAGGGGTACACCGATGCGCCCACCAGCTTCTGCCGGACCAGGTCCAGGCGCTGGCGATAGCTGATGTAACGGGCCAGTGCGTCACCCAGCGCACCGGTGCGTTCGCTGGACTGCACCAGCGCCACATACAGCGGCGGGAACACCCGGGGTTGCTGGCCCAGTGCCTGGGACAGCGAGCGGCCTTCGTACAGCTGGCGCACCAGCTCGCCCAGCACCTTGCGTGTGGCCGCAGCGGGGGCCTTTTCGGCCAGGCTTTCCAGTGCGTCGATCAACGGCAGGCCGGCATTGAGCAGGGTCGACAGTTCCTGGCTGAACAGCACCAGATCAAACGCCGCCTCGCGGCGCCAGACCGTGCCGCGCAAGGCGCCGCCGTTGCTGCGCAGGCTGAGCACACGCAGGCCTTGGTCCTCGGCCTGGCGGCGGGCCTGGTCGGCGTCCTCGGCGTCGATCTGCAACTGCACCACACCCTGTCTGCCCAGGGCCTTGAGGCTGTAGCGCATGGCCGCTCTCCTTACTGCCAGCTGGTAATTTCCGCGTTTTCCCCATCACCACCCGGCTGGCCGTCCTTGCCCATCGACAGCAGGTCGTATTCACCGCCGTTCTCGCCGGGCTGCCGGTAGATGTACGGGCGGCCCCATGGGTCTTGCGGCACGGCCTTCTGCAGATACGGGCCGGTCCAGCGAGCCTCGCCACTGGGGGCGACCACCAGCGCCTGCAAGCCTTGCTCACTGTTGGGGTAGTGGCCGACTTCCAGGCGGTACAGGTCCAGAGCCTTGCTCAGCCCCTCGATCTGCGCCCGGGCCACCTTGGCCTCGGAGCGGCCGAGCTGGCTGAAGTACTTGGGCGCGACGATGCCGGCCAACAGGCCGAGCACCACCAGTACCACCAGGAGTTCAAGCAGGGTGAAGCCACGTTGCGGGTTGGTTCTGCGCTGCATGGTGAAGCCCTCCACTGCATGGGAACACGCGTTGACAGGCACCATGCAACAGCCATGCACGTCTGCCTAGGGGCCTTGCGCCATGCGGCACTGGAAGCGGCACAGTGCTTGCGTCGTGGTCATCGACCTCGGGTTTTCCGGGGCATTTCCCCCACATCGGGGGCCACGACGAAGAGGCGACCGACATGCGTGGACTCATCCTCGGTTTGATCTGGCTGACGGCAGGGGCTGCCCAGGCTGATGTGTACATCTCAATCGATGCCAAGGGGGGCTACGTACTGACCAACGTCCATCGGCCCGGACGACATTATGAAAAGGTGATCAACGAACCGCTCGCCCAGGCTGGCCCGGCCAATGCGCAGATGATCACTGGCCGCCCCTATGCCGAGGTGGTCGCCACAGCGGCACGCATCCACAATGTGCCCCCGGCGTTGTTGCACGCGCTGATCAAGGCAGAGTCCGGCTATAACCCCAAAGCCCGTTCGCCGGCGGGTGCGGTGGGGTTGATGCAACTGATGCCCGATACCGCTCGCGAGATGGGCGTGGAAGACCGCCTGGACCCGGAAGACAACGTGCAGGGTGGGGCACGCTACCTGAAGCGCATGCTGACTCTGTTTGATAACGACATCACCTTGGCCGTGGCGGCTTACAACGCGGGGCCGGATGCCGTGTTGCGGCGCGGAGCGGTGCCCCCATATGCCGAAACTCGCCGTTATGTACCTGCTGTGCTGCGCGAATACCGCAAATTGCAGGGGTTGGCAGACGATGGCGCTCTCTGAGGGGGGGCGGGTACGGCTGCCGTTTCTGCAGTGACCGGCTGTACGAAGTGAAAAAAACGTTACCCTTCGGCGGATGCCATCAATTTAATACTATGGTTTCCCCAACTCTGGGCTATAACCTTCTGAAGGTGCCCAGATGTGGAGTCCGCCATGGACATCGCCCCTCGTTCCGAGACCATCGAAGTGCCTGTCGGTAACGAGTTGGCTGCCCCGCGCAAGCCCTTCAACCTTTTGCGTTGGTATGCCTGGGTCAGCCTGGCCATCATCCTGTCGGTGGCTGCCGGGCTGGGGCTGATTTCCAGCCGTTTCATCATCGATGAGAGCGTGGAGCGCGATGCCTTGCTCACCGCGCAATTCATCACCTCCATCGCCGACGCCGAAGTACGCCACGTGTCGATCCCCAACGTGCGCACCATGGGCGAGCTGATAGACCCGCGTACCGACCGCAGCAACCTGCCCGATGTCGACCCGGATGCCCGACGCAAGGCGCGCGGTGAGTTTCTCGACCATATCGCCCACCTGCCCGACATGCTGCTGGCCAATATCTATGCGCCGGACCGTACGGTGATCTGGTCCAGCAACCCGGCGCTGATCGGTAAGCTGATCAATGGCGACGACGACCTGGAGCGGGCCTTCGAGTACAAGATGCGGGTCTCGGCCAGCTACCATAACTTCGAACAGGCCCGCGCCGAGCAGAAATTCGTTACCCCGCCCGAGCAGTTGTTCATCGAAAACTACATTCCGCTGTTCGATGCCGATGGCGAGAACGTCACGGCGATGGTCGAAATTTATAAAGAGCCCCATGACCTGATTGTGCGCATCGAGCATGGCCTGATCCTGATATGGCTGGCTATTACCGTGGGGGCCGCGCTGGTCTATATCGGCCTGTACGGCATCATGCACCGTGCCGCGCGGTTGCTGGCGGTGCAGCAGAAGCGGCTGATCAACAACGAGACGTATGTTGCACTGGGCGAGGTGTCGTCGGCGGTGGCCCACAGCTTGCGCAACCCGCTGGCGAGCATCCGCTCGAGTGCCGAACTGGCCCAGGCGTTCGACGAGGGCCCGGCGCAACGCCAAGTCAACGATATCATCAGCCAGGTCGATCGCATGTCGCAGTGGATACGCCAGATGCTGCAGTCACTGCGCCCGCTCAACGACGAGGCCGTGGCGGTGGACTTGCCACAGGCGTTGCAGGAAAGCTTGCAGACCTATGCCGTGCCGTTGGCACGCAGTGGGGTAAGCCTTGACCTGCAACCGTTACCGGCAGTGCAGGTATTGGGGCACCCGGCGTTACTGCGGCAGGTGTTCAGCAGCCTGGTTGCCAATGCCCTGGAGTCGATGGAGCAGGGCGGGCGTCTGCGTATCGAGGTGGTGCGCCAGAAACGGCGCTGCTTGACACTGCGCCTGTCCGACAATGGCAAGGGCATGAGCGAAGAGCAGCAGCGCATGGCCTTCCGGCCGTTCTTCACCACCAAACAGGGTGGGCTAGGGGTGGGCCTGGTGCTGGTGAAACGCATCATGGAGCGCTTCGGCGGTTCGGTTCGGCTCAGCAGCAGCGAGGGCCATGGTACGCGGGTATCTTTGACGTTCCGCTTGGTATCCGGCTTATAGAAAACATTAATTAATCTATTTAAGCTATTGATATTTAAAGATTTTGTAGGGTTTGGGTGATAGTTACCCAAATGTGGGGATTTTTCCTCATGCTGTATTTAGAAAAGCTTTATAAGGTACTGAATTATAATGTTTTATTGCTGGCTGGCTGAGTTCTTGCTACGTGATGTGCAGAGCGCAACACGCAACACAAGGCAGCTATCAGGCTGCCCAGGCGGGGTGCTTTCAATTGGCTGTTGGCCTTGAGGCATTTCTGAACGGACGCCCTGTGCGGGAACCACGCGATGCAGATGCTGGAAAACGAAGTTCGCGACAAGCCCGGTGCGACCGCCAGCGGTCTGGCTGTGCCATTGCGTGAGTTCAACCTGCTGCGGTGGTTTTCGGTCATCAGCCTGTTGATCATCACCGCCGTGGCGGGCGGGTTGGGTTATGTGTCAACGCGGTTCGTGGTTCGCGACAGCGTGCAGCGCGATGCCATGCTTACCGCGCAGTTCATTCAGGCCATGGCCCAGGCTGAGGTACGCCATTCGCAGTTGCCGCCAGGCACCACCATGGGTGAGCTGCTTGACCCGCGTCTGGACCTGCAGCACCTGCAGTTCATCCCCGCACTGGCCGAGTCGACCCGGGTCGAGTTCCTGGACCATGTCGAGCACTTGCCAGATACCTTGCTGGCCAACGTCTACGCCCGCGACCGCACCATCGTCTGGTCCACCAACGTCGAGCTGATTGGCAAGCGAATAGAAGCCGACGGCGACCTCGATCGTGCCTTCCGGTCGCGCAAGGCGGTGTCTGCCAGCTACCACAAGGCCGAGGAAGATCGCGAAGAACAGAAGTTTCAGCGTGAACCGCGCTACCTGTTCATCGAAAACTACATTCCGCTGTTCGACAGCCAGGGCGAGCAGGTATTGGCCATGGTGGAAATCTACAAAGAGCCACAGGACCTGGTGCGGCGCATCCAGCGGGGTTATGTGCTGATCTGGGCTTCGACACTGGTGGGCGGGGCACTCATCTATTTCGGGCTGTTCTGGATCGTGCGCCGGGCGGCGCAGATGCTGCACCTGCAACAGGACCGGCTGGTGGCCAGCGAAACCTACGTGGCGCTGGGCGAGATGTCGTCGGCGGTAGCCCACAGCTTGCGCAACCCGCTGGCCAACATCCGCTCAAGCGCCGAGCTGGCCCAGGAAACCGCCAACGCTGCTGCGCAGAAGAACATCACCGATATCATCGGCCAGGTCGACCGTATGTCGCGCTGGGTACGTGACCTGCTGGTGTCGTTGCGCCCGACCAGCGACGAACCTGAAGCCGTGGACCTGGTGGCCGCCATCGAAGACACCCACCTGGCCTTCGCCCAGCAGATCGAACGAAACGGCGTGCGCTTCCATTTCGAGGGGCCTGACGTGCAGTGGGGTGGTCAGCCAGCCGTTGCAGCTGACGCAAATTCTCAACAGCCTGTTTTCCAATGCCCTGGAGGCCATGCCCTGCGGCGGTATGTTGAATGCCCAGGTCAATGTGCAGGGTGGCCTGCGTGCCGAACTCGTGCTCACCGACACGGGCAAGGGCATGAGCCAACAGCAGGAACGGATGGTGTTCAAGCCGTTCTTCACGACCAAACAGGGTGGCCTCGGTGTAGGCCTGGCCCTGGTCAAACGCATCATGGAACGTTTTGGCGGCTCGGTCAGCCTGAGCAGCCGCGAAGAGGAAGGAACCCGCGTCAGCCTTACATTCAATATCGCAGCGGGAGGGGACCATGGAGCACAGCATCCTGGTAGTCGAGGATGATGAAATTCTCGCCGACAACATTCGCACCTACCTCAGCCTCAAGGGCTACGAGGTCACCGTATGCCATAGCGCGGAGCTAGCGCTGGAGCAGATCAAACGGGCCCGGCCCGACGCGGTGCTGACCGACAACTCGCTGCCTGGCATGAGCGGGCACGACCTGCTGCGGAGCTTGGTGGCACAGGTGCCGGACCTGAAAGTGATCATGATGACCGGCTACGGCAATGTTGAAGATGCCGTGCAGGCGATGAAGGAGGGCGCCTTCCATTACCTGAGCAAGCCCGTGGTACTGGCCGAACTCAAGCTGACCCTGGACAAGGCCCTGGCTGCCGAGCGCATGGAGCGCACGCTGTCGTTCTACCAAGAACGAGAGGCGCAGAAGTCCGGGTTGCAGGCGTTGATCGGCGAGTCGCCAACGATGCTGACCCTCAAGCACACCCTGCGCCAGGTGCTGGATGCCGAACGGCGTATGGCCAGTGACGATCTGCCACCGGTGCTGGTCGAAGGCGAAACCGGCACCGGCAAGGAACTGGTGGCTCGCGCCCTGCATTTCGATGGCACGCGCAGCAAGGGGCCGTTCATCGAGTTCAACTGCGCCTCGATCCCGGCCAACCTGCTGGAGGCAGAACTGTTCGGCCACGAGAAGGGTGCATTCACCGACGCCAAGGAGCGCCGGGTAGGCCTGGTGGAGGCGGCCGATGGCGGCACCTTGTTCCTCGACGAGATTGGCGAGATGGACCTGGTGCTGCAGGCCAAGCTGCTCAAGCTGCTGGAAGACCGCAGCATCCGCCGGATTGGTGCGGTGAAGGAGCGCAAGGTTGACTTGCGGGTGATCAGTGCCACCAACTGCAACCTGGAGCAGATGGTGCAGCAGGGCAAGTTCCGCCGCGACCTGTTCTTCCGCCTGCGCATCATTGCCCTGAAGGTGCCGCGCCTGTATGCCCGTGGGCAGGACATTCTGCTGTTGGCCCGGCATTTCCTGGCCCACCATGGCCGGCGTTATGGCAAGCCGAACCTGCGTTTTTCCACCGAAGCCGAGAGCCTGATGCTGGGCTACAGCTGGCCAGGCAATGTGCGCGAACTGCGTAATATGCTGGAGCAGACCGTGCTGCTGGCACCGAACGAGGTGGTGCAGGCGCACCAGCTGAACCTGTGCATGACGTTGATCGACGAGCCATTGGCAGCCCAGCAGGCGCCGGCAATGTTCGAAATGCCACGGCACGAGCCGGAGCCGGGCACCAGCCTGCCCGACATGGAGCGCGACCTGGTGTGCAAGACCCTGGACCGTACCGACTGGAACGTGACCAAGTCGGCGCGGATGCTGGGGCTGTCGCGGGACATGCTGCGCTACCGGATCGAGAAACTGGGGCTGACCCGGCCAGACAAGCGTCAGTGGTAGGGCAGGCGTCTAGTGCTGACTATCGTCAGTTGCGCCACTTTGCCGGCGAGTGCCCTCCTGGCCACTGCCACCCATTCCCGGCAGGTCACGGTTGTCATTCTGCTCTGCCGGCGGGCTGTCCGGGTCGTTGCCCTTGATGCGCGGGTCGGTATCCCGCGGCATGGGCTTCTCGATCGGGTTGAGGGTGCTGTCCACGCCTGGCCTTGGCGCAGTACTGTGCGGGTCGTCAGGGTAGGTCGGGCCGGTGCCGGCGGCCAAGGCCAGCGGCGAACCAAGCAGGGTGATCAGCAGAATGCTTGTGCGGGTCATGGCAGACTCCATTGCGTTGGGTAGGGCTCATACTTTTCTTCGGCCCTACCCGACGCATCCAGGTGCCATTGCCCCGATCAACGGTTACACCACCAGCGACAACAACATGATGAAGATGATGCCGACCACCGAGAGAATGGTCTCCATCATGCTCCAGGTCTTGAAGGTTTCTGCCACGGTCATGTTGAAGTATTGCTTCACCAGCCAGAAGCCGGCGTCGTTCACATGCGACAGAATCAGCGAGCCGGCACCGGTGGCCAGTACCAACAGCTCACGGTTTACACCCGGCACCAGGTCGATCACCGGAGCAACGATGCCCGCACCGGTAATGGTGGCGACCGTGGCGGAGCCGGTAGCGATGCGGATCACTGCCGCCACCAGCCAGGCCAGCATGATGGGTGAAATTTCCGCCTGCACGGCCATCTGCCCGATCACGTTGCCCACGCCAGTGTCCACCAGCATCTGCTTGAAGCCACCGCCAGCACCGACGATCAGCACGATGGCAGCAGTGGGGGCCAGGCTCTGGTCGAGCATCTTCATGATCTGCTGGCGGTTGAAGCCGCGAGCCGAACCAAAGGTGTAGAAGGCCAGCAGCAGGGCGGCGAGCAGGGCGGTGATCGGGTGGCCGATCAGGTCCATCCACTGGCGCACGATGTGCTCGGCCGGCAGCACCACGTCGGCAAAGGTTTTCAGCAGCATCAACGCGACTGGCAGCAGCACGGTGATGAGAGTGATGCTGAAACTTGGCAGGTTGCCCTGGTCGGACTCCTTGGCGATCTGGTCCATCAGTTCCTGCGACGGGTTGCCCGGGATGTAGCGGGAAATGAAGTTACCGAACAGCGGGCCAGCGATGATCGCGGTGGGCAGTGCGACGATCAGGCCATAGAAGATGGTCTTGCCGATGTCGGCGTGGAAAATACCGATCGCCAGCAGCGGGCCCGGGTGTGGCGGGACCAGGCCGTGCACCACGGAAAGGCCAGCCAGCAACGGAATGCCGATCTTCACCAGCGACACCCCAGAGCGGCGGGCGACGATGAACACCAGCGGAATCAGCAACACGAAGCCGATTTCGAAGAACAGCGGTATGCCCACCAGGAACGCGGCGAACATCATGGCCCAGTGCACGTTCTTCTTGCCGAAGGCGCGGATGAGGGTTTGCGCGATCTGGTCGGCGCCCCCGGAGTCGGCCATCAGCTTGCCGAGCATGGTGCCCAGGGCAAGCACGATACCGACAAAGCCCAGCACGCCGCCAAAACCGTCCTGGAACGATTTCATGACCTTGGCCACCGGCATGCCGGAGGTTAGGCCCAGGAAGCCGGCCGCGAGGGTAAGGGCGACGAAGGGGTGCACTTTGAAGTGGGTGATCAGCAGAATCAGCCCGACGATGGTAACCAGCGCGTCGAGCAGCAGGAAGGTATCAGTAGCCAGTCCGAACATGGTTTGAAGGCCTCGGTCTTATCGTTGTTTTGGGCGTAGCTTTTTGGCGCTTTTCCCGCGTTTGCGGGTTGGGGTAGCGCTGTCTTTGGTGAGCCGGAAAACCGCCAGGGTCAGGCGGTTTGCGCCAGCCCCTGCTCACCGCAGGCCTTTAGCCAGCGGTCCACCGCTTCGGCCAGTGCTTCGACGGGTTGGGTCGCATCCAGTGGCAGGGTCAGTGGCTCGCCGCGTGGCGATTCCAGGGCAGCGAACTGGCTGTCGATCAGGCTGGCCGGCATGAAGTGACCGGGGCGGGCCCGCACGCGTTTTTCCGCTTCGGCAGGTGACAGTTCAAGGAACACGAACACCAACCCGGGCATGGCATCGCGCAGGGTGTCGCGGTAGCGGCGCTTGAGTGCTGAGCAGGTCAGGATCGGGCGCTCCCCAGCCTGGGTGGTGGCCTGCAACTCCTGACCGAGGCGCACCAGCCAGCCGGCGCGGTCGTCATCGTCCAGCGGGATGCCAGCGCTCATCTTGCGGATGTTTTCGGCAGGGTGGAAAGCGTCGCCTTCGATCAGGCGGCCGCCGCTTCTGGCAGCGATGGCGGCGCCGATGCAGCTTTTGCCGCAACCGGCCACGCCCATCACCACGATGGCGGACAGGGGAGAATTCATCAGTACCTCCTGCGGGGTGAGATAGCGCTGTCTCGTCATTGACGAACAGCCACCTCCCCGGTGTTATTGGTCTTGTCCTTACGCAGTATGGACGCCTGGCGGCGAGCGCGTGATGGCTGCTACCAAAGATTACATTGCCTGCGTCCTGAGACAGCGCTACCTTAGTGGCCGTTCCCTCTCCTTGCAAGTAGTAAAATTACAACATCCATGTCCCGCACCGGCTCCCGTACTACAGGTCGTCCCACCTTGGCAGAAGTTGCCAGGCTTTCCGGGGTTTCCCCGATTACCGCTTCGCGCGCCTTGCGCGGGGTCAGCACGGTTGCGCCGGAGCTGGTGGAGAAGGTTGTCGCCGCAGCGGCAAACCTTGGCTATGTCGCCAACCCGGCGGCCCGGGCGCTGGCCTCGGCGCGTAGCCAGTCGGTGGTGGTGTTGATCCCGTCACTGTCCAACCAGCTGTTCATCGATACCCTGGAGGCCATCCACGAGGTCATGCGCCCGCGTGGGCTCGAGGTGTTGATCGGCAACTATCACTATGACCTTGCCGAAGAAGAGAACTTGATCCGCAACTACCTGGCCTATCAGCCCTGCGGCATGCTGCTGACCGGCTTCGAGCGCAGTGATGCGGCCCGCCAGATGCTGGCTGCCAGTGGTGTGCCTTGTGTGCACATGATGGAGCTCAATGGCGAGCCTGGGGCATTGTCGGTCGGGTTTTCGCAGCAGCAGGCCGGGCGTGCTGCTGCCCGGCACCTGATCGAGCGCGGACGCAAGCGCTTGGCATTCATTGCCGCGCAGCTCGACCCACGGGTGATGCAGCGGGCCGAAGGTTTCCGCCAGGCGCTGGCCGAGGCCGGTTTGCAGGCGACCGAGCTGGAGGTACTGGCGCCGGAGCCTTCATCGATTGCACTGGGCAGTGCACTGTTCAGCCAACTGATGCAGCAGGCGCCGGATGTCGACGGCATTTTCTTCTGTAACGACGACCTGGCCCAAGGCGCGGTTCTGCAGGCCTTGCGCCAGGGGGTGGAGGTACCACGCCAGGTGGCAATGGTCGGGTTCAACGATTTGCCGGCCTCGGCGCACATGGTGCCCCGGCTGACCTCGATTCGCACGCCCCGGGCTGCTGTGGGGCGTGGGGCGGCGCAGGCGCTGCTGGCGCTGCTCGATGGCAAGCGAGCGCCGAACGCACAGCAGGACTTGGGCTTTGAGTTGATGGTGCGGGAGAGCTCCTGAGTTTCACGCCTGGGCAGTAAGCGTGTCAGGACGCTTGGTAATGAAAATGCACTAATTACAAAGTGATAGCATTGTGCTTGCATGCTAATGATGGCGATCTATGCTCATGAAACCGCGCATAAAGGAGCCCGGCGTCATGTTCGATTTCCACCGCAAGTCCGATTTGGTCGAGATCCAGCGCAGCCACCAGGCTTTGGCCACCGCGCAGTCCAAACTCGCCGCTATCAGCCGCTCCATGGCGATGATCGAATTCGCTCCCGATGGCACTATTCTCGATGCCAACGAGCGTTTCTGTCAGGCCATGGGTTACAGCGTTGACGAATTGCGTGGCAAGCACCACCGGTTGTTTTGCGAGTCAGACTACGCAAAAAGTGCCGAATACCAACAGCTGTGGCGAGAACTGGGGCAGGGCAAGGCTATCAGCGGTACCTTCGAGCGCCTCGACAAGGCCGGTCGCGAGGTATGGCTGGAGGCCAGCTACATGCCGGTGCTGGACGAGCAGCGTCAGGTCACCAGCGTGATCAAGGTGGCCGCCGACATCACACAGCGGGTGGTGCAGGAGCATGAAAGTGAAAACCTGCTCAAGGCCATCAGCCGCTCCATGGCGGTGATCGAATTCACCCCCCAGGGCCGGGTGATCAAAGCCAACCAGAATTTCCTCGACACCATGGGCTATCGCCTCGACGAGGTGGTTGGCCGGCATCATGGCCTGTTCTGCCTTGCGCATGAACGCGAGTCGGTCGAGTACCGCGAGTTCTGGGCGTCGCTTAACCGTGGCGAATACCATTCGCACCGTTTCGAGCGTATCAACAAGCAGGGCCAGATGGTCTATCTGGAAGCCTCCTACAACCCCATTTTCGACAGCAAGGGGCGCTTGAACAAGGTCGTGAAGTTCGCCAGTGACATTACCCGCCAGGTCTGCACCCAGCAGAACGCCGCCGATGCCGCCCATGCCAGTTCCATGCAGACCGACGCCTGCGCGCGCAAGGGCACAGAAGTGGTGCAGCAGGCGGTGCAGGTAATCGAACAGATTTCCCAGGAGCTAAACGACGCTGCACGCAGCATCGATGCGGTCAGCAAGCAATCGGATGTAATCGGGCAGATCGTGCTGACCATTCGCGGCATCGCCGACCAGACCAACCTGCTGGCCCTGAATGCCGCGATCGAAGCCGCCCGTGCCGGCGAGCATGGGCGAGGCTTTGCGGTGGTGGCCGATGAGGTGCGTAACCTGGCGGCGCGAACCAGCAAGGCCACCCTGGAGATTGTCGATGTGGTGCGGCAAAACCATGACCTGTCGCTACTGGCGGTAGCCAGTATGCAGTCGAGCCTGAACCGCACCGGTCACGGTGTGGCGCTGGCAAACGAGGCCGGTACGGTGATCATGGAAATCCAGCAAGGCTCACGGCACGTGGTGGATGCCATCAGCCAGATCAGCTCGACGCTGCAATTGCATTGAGCGCATCGCGCATTTCGTCAAGCAGGGCTTGCAGGCTGGTTTGCAGCAGCGCGCGCTGCTCGACCGTCGGCAGCCCCTGTGCGTGGGCGAGCTCGATGGCTTCGCAGTCCTTGACCACGGTGCGCACCCTGATCATCTTGGCGCCACCCTTGATGCGATGGGCCAGGGCCCGCACGGCTTCGTCGGCGGCGTCTGGTGCCAGGGCACGCAAGGCGGCTAGGTCTTCGGCGACGCTTACCGAAAGTTGTTCGAGCAAATGCCGCGTCAGCTGTTCGTCGTCCTGGGTCAGGTGGCGCAGTTCAGCCAAGTCGAACCCGCTATGGCGTGTTGTCGGTGTTTTTTGTTGCTGAGGGCGGACCTGGGGTAGATGGGCCTTTAACGAACGTAGGCCAATCGGTTTGAACAGGCATTCGTCCATGCCGCTGGCCAGGCAGCGGGCGCGTTCCTCAGCCTGGGCATTGGCTGTAACGCCGAGAATCCTGCACGCTGGCAGGCCGCACTCGCCCTCCAGGCTGCGAATGCGCCGGGTCAGTTCGTGGCCATCCATGACCGGCATGCTGCAATCGGTAATCACCAGGTCGAAGCGCGCGGCCTGCCAGTGCGCCAAGGCGATTTCGCCATTGTCCGCCAGGGTCACGCGATGCCCCAAGGTATGCAGTTGCCGCTCCAGCAAAAGCAGGTTGGCGGGGTAGTCGTCGACCACCAGAATGTTGAGTGGGCTGCTAGTGCTTTCATGTGCTGGCGGGTCCTGCTCGGCCTGTACCGGTGCTGCACAGGTGGGCAGTTGCAGGCAGACTTGCACCCGGGTGCCGACGCCTTCCACGCTCTGCAGGCTCAAGGCGCCGCCCATCAATTCGGCGAGGGTACGGCTGATGACCAACCCCAGGCCTGCACCTTGGCGGGCCCTTGGGCCATCGGCCTGGACAAATGCATTGAACAGGCGGGCCTGGTCGGCAGGGCTGATGCCAATACCGGTGTCGCGCACATCCAGCTCGATTGCCAGAATGCCCTGACCGGCAACCTTGGGCAGCAGCAGGCTCGCCTGCACTTCACCACGGTCGGTGAACTTGATGGCATTACTGACCAGGTTGGACAGAATTTGCTTGCATCGCACGGGGTCAGCCAGCACCCAGACTGGCTCTGCCGGCAGTTCGCTGTGCAGGTGCAGGCCTTTGGCCCGTGCATTGCCCTCGAATACCCGCAGTGTGGCGCGCACCAGCTCTACCAGGTCGGTGGGCACTGGCTGCAGGCTGAGGTGGCCGGATTCGATGCGGGAAATGTCGAGAATGTCGCCAATCAGTTCAAGCAGGCCAATTGCTGAGTCGTAAGCGGTCTGCAAGGTCTGGGTGTCGCAGCGGCCGCCACGGCTGTCCTCCAGTGCCAGTTCCAGCAGGCCGATCACGGCATTCATCGGGGTACGGATTTCGTGGCTCATGGTGGCCAGGAACGTGCTTTTGGTCTGGCTGGCCTGTTCGGCGTCGTCCTTGGCCTGGCGCAATTGCTCAAGCAGCCCGCGGCTCAGCGCCAACTGTGCCTGCAGCGCGTGCTGGGCCTCTGTACGCTGGTTGATCAGCTTGCGCAGGTAACTGTTCCAGAATATGACGCCGGCCAGCAGCAGGGCCGACAGCACCAGCACCTGCAAGGCCAAGGTGCGGTAGTCGCGCCAGGGGCTGTCGCTGACCAGGGTGCTGGTACGCCAGCGATTGATCAGTTGATCGAGCTCTTCAGGCGGAATGCTCAGCAGCGCCTTGTCGAGAATGGCCTGCAGCTGGGGCTGGTCGGCGGCGACGGCGAAGGCGGCAACGGCCGGTTCGTCGTCGAGGACGCTGGCGATGCGCAAGCGGTCCTTGAAAACATGGCTGATGTAGTAGGCAGCATTGATATGGCTGCTAAGGGCAACGTCGGCGGTACCGTTGGCCACGGCCTCCATCTGGCCGAGCGGGTTGTCCACTTCGACTATCTTGGCCTGCGGGTAGCGCTGTTGCAGTATGGCCCGTTGCGGTGAACCACGCACCAGGGCGATGCGCTTGCCGTTCATGGCCTTGGCTTGTGCGGGAGATTCGACGTCGCTGCGGGTGACGAGCACGCGTGGGCTGACCAGATAGGGGCGGGTGAAGCGCAACTGCTTCAAACGGTCAGCACCATAGCCCAGCGCCCCGATCATTTGCGCCTCGCCTCGGGCCAGGCGGTCCACCATGGCCTGTGCTGAAGCACTGTCGACGGGTGTGAACTGCAGCCCCGTGCGCAGCGAGATCTGCTTGAGCAGGTCGAGGGTTATGCCACTGGGGCGATGCTGAGCGTCGTTGAAGGTCAAGGGGGCCAGCGAGGTATTGACCAGCACACGGATGGTGGGGTTGGCGGCGATCCAGGCCTCTTCTTCTGCGCTCAAGGCAGAGAGATGGCGCTGCAGCAGCAGGCTAGTGTTACCGCTGCTCCAGCGGCGCAGGATGTTCAGGCGTTCGCTTTCACTGATGCGCGCCAGCGCCTTGTCGACCAGACGGTGCATGCGTGGGTTGTCATCGGCCAGGGCAAAGGCAAAAGCCCCGGGGGCCACCTGGCAGAAGTGATCGATTTTGAGCGTGCCCTGGTAACTCCTGCCAATCAGAAAGTCGGTGCTGATGGCATCGCCCAGGTACGCATCCGCCTCGCCCAGTTCGACGGCCGCCAGCCCGGCTTGGGTCGAGCGGTACAGGCTCAGTTGCGCTTTGGGGTACAGCGTTCGAACGGCAGCGGCGGGCAGATAATGATCGACCATGGCCAGGCGCAGGCCGGCGAGGTCAGGTGTGTCCTTCAGGCTGTGCCCCTTGCGGGTGACGATGACCGGGAGGTCGTCAGCATAGGGGGTGCTGAGGCTAAGTTGAGCGTCAGCCGCCTCGAAGGCATTGGAGCTGCCCAGCAGGTCGATGCTGCCCTCACGCAAGGCTGTAATCGCTTCGTGGCGGCTGTCGTAGCGCCGTACCTCGACGGGAATGCCCAATTGCTCGGCGATAATCCCGGCGTAATCGGCGCTAAGGCCTTCGTATTCGTGCTGACTGACGTTGATTTCAAACGGTGGATAGTCGGGCCGAGAGCTGCCCAGTACCAGGTGCTGGCGGCGCTGCAGCCACTGCCGGTCTTCGCTGGACAACGACAGGGGGGCGGCGGCACTGGCCGACCGGGCCAGCAACTGGCGGGGTTCGCTGCTGGCCAGCAGATCGGCCGAGGCGAGTAAGCCGGTAGCCAGAAAGACGCTCGCCAGCAGGCGCTTCATGGTGTGCAAACGCTCAATAAACGCTGTTGCGTTTGGCCAGGTCGACCATTTCTACCAGTGATTCAGTCTTGAGTTTTTCCATGATGCGTCCCCGGTAGGTACTGATGGTCTTGGCGCTGAGGTTCATGCAAGTGCCGATATTCTTGTTGTTCTCGCCGCGCGCCAGGCGCCGCAGTACTTCCATCTCCCGGTTGGAGAGGCTGGCCAGGCGCACGGGCTCGCTTTCCAGCGAATTGCTGTTTACCGACATCTGCGGAAAGGTCGAATAACCTTTGATCAGGGCCTTGAGGGCAAACAGCAGTGCTTCGTGGTCTTCTTCCTTGGTGACGAAAGCGCCGATACCAGCATCCAGGCAGCGTCGCACGTACAGGTCGGTGGCCTGGCCGGTCAATACCATGATCTTCGGCACCGGCTCCAGGCACTGCAGGCGCTTGATGACTTCCATGCCGTCCAGCCCAGGCAGGCCGATATCGAGAATGACGACGTCCGGGCGCAGTTCGCGGGCCACCTGCGCCACTTCACTGCCATTGCCAACTTCGCCGACGACATGGAAGCGCTCGCGTTCAAGCAATATCCGCAAGGACACCCGGACGATAGGGTGGTCATCGACGATCAGCACGGTTGTCATGGGGAAAACTCCTGTCAGGATGTGGTCCGCTTCCTGGATCACTCAGGAATACGTCTGCAAGTGGGTTAATCGGAAGCGCTGCAAGATACGACCAATCCCGAAGTTTGGTAATGCCGAGTATAGAAGTGTTGAAATCACCCGCACTTGTTGTTGAAAAATCCTACAAAAAGCGGGAAAGATATCACCCTGTCAAAGCGGTGATGCCGGTTTTCCTCCGGTCGGTCAGACGCAGGCCGCATGCGGTTTGTTTACGCGCTGGGCTGAGGCGGGGTTGTTGGCCAACGCCCGGTCGACCCGCGTCGGGCGGGCCACCAGTTGGCCGGAGCAGTTCGGGCAACGGCCCTGGAAGCGGCTTTCGGCGCAGGTGCGGCAGAAGGTGCATTCGAAGGAGCAGATCAGCGCATCGGGGCTGTCGCCCGGCAGGTCGGTATCGCAGCACTCGCAGTTAGGGCGTAATTCCAGCATGGGCGTAACTCCTGTTCGCAGGCGGGAACCCGGAGTCTGCTACGCCTGTGGCAAGCCTGGCAATGCTCAGTCGGCAGAGCGATACAGATGGGCGTGCCCGGCACGGTACAAGGCCGACTCGGCGAATGGCGTATCCCCTAGCACATGGCCAACCAGGATCAGTGCCGTACGCCGGAAATCTTTGGCCGCTACGCGTTCGACGATATCGCCGAGGCTGCCACGCACCCAGTCCTGGTCAGGCCAGGTGGCCCGGTGCACCACCGCTACCGGGCAGTGCGCGCCGTAGTGCGGCAGCAGCTCTTCGACAATGCGCGAGAGGTGCTTGACCCCCAGGTGAATCGCCAAGGTGCTGCCATGGCGCGCCAGATCTCCCAGTTGCTCGCCGGGCGGCATGGGCGAGCTGTCGCCATAGCGGGTGAGGATCACCGTTTGTGCCACCTGCGGCAGGGTCAGTTCGCAGCCGAGCAGGGCGGCGCTGGCTGCCGTGGCGGTGACCCCAGGGATGATCTGGTAATCGATGTCCAGCGCCTGCAGGTGGCGGATCTGCTCGCCGATGGCGCCGTACAGGCTAGGGTCGCCGCTGTGTACACGGGCCACATCCTTACCCTGTTCGTGGGCGGTGCGCATGGCGCTGACAATCTGTTCCAGATGCAGTTCGGCGCTGTTGATCACGGTCTCGGCCTGATGGCCTTCGAGCACGGCGGCGGGTACCAGTGAGCCGGCATAGATAATCACCGGGCACTGGCGAATCAGCCGTTGGCCCTTGACCGTGATCAGTTCCGGGTCGCCGGGACCGGCGCCGATGAAATAGACCGTCATGGAAAGTCCTTGCAGGAAAGAAGGGGAAGCGCTCAGCCTGCCAAGGCGAGGGTCGCCGGGCCAAGCACCTGGCGGGCCAGCAGCAACCTGGCCGTGCCAAGGTGCTGGCTGGCCAGGGCCAGTGCCGCGCTCTCGGCCACACCCCAGCAGCCACTGTGGGCATGGGCGGCGGCAGAGCGGTGGCTGAGCAGGGGTTCGTAAGGTTGCAGTTGCACGCTATGGTACAGCACCAAGGGCAAACCGAGGCGATCAGCCAGCTGTAGCAAGCCAGGTTCTTCGGCCTTCAGGCTGATGCTGGCGATACCGCGCAGGTCGGCCAATGCCAGGCCCTGGTTGTCCAGGGCCTGGTCCAGCAAGCGTTGCAGGGTATCCGCCGGGCAACCCCGGCGGCAGCCGAAGCCGGCGTAGAGGAGCGGCATCAGGCCCGGCTGGAACGGCGGAACAGCCATGCGCTGAGCAGGCCCAAGGCCAGCCAGAAGGCGGCGTTGGTCAGCCAGGAGGCCACTTTGAACTGTGTTTCCAGTGCATCGGGGGCCAGGCTTTCATGCACTTCGGGTTGTGGTGCGCCAATCACATGGGGGATTACCAGCAGCACGGCGCCCAGCGCTTTCAGCAGCCAGTGGCGAGCGAACACCAGCAAGGCCAGGCCCAGTGCGGTGGCACTGGCTGTGCCGATCCACCAGGCCTGGCGTTGCCCCAGGTCGGCGGCTGCCGTACCGGGCAGTTCGGGTGGCAGGCCCAAGGTCGGGGCAAGACAGAACACGGCGAAGCCGGCCAGGCCCCACCATGCACCCGTGCCGGCGCGCGTCGGTTCACGCAGGCTGTACAGGGCGGCGAGGATCAGGGCGAAGCCGACCGCAACCACCAGGTTGCCGCCCGTAGTGGCCAGCACACGCTGCCAGCCGTCTTCCGGCGACCAGGCTTCGGCGCTGTGCTCATGGGCGGGCACCTCGCTGCCATGCTCGTGGTGGGCGACAGGGGCCGAGGACTCGTAGGTTTCCGCCTCAAGAATCAGCGGGGCGACCCAGAAGCTTTGCAGCAAGGTCAGCAACAGGGCCGCAAGCAGCCCGCTGAAGCCCGCGGTACGGGCAATGCGCGTGATCATCAGGCGTACTCAGTGGCAGGGGAAGGCGGCGCTGTGGCGGGTGTCGTGGGCGGCGTTGTGCACGGCCTCGATGTGCGAGAAACCGGCAAAGTACACCAGGCACAGGCCCAGCAGGCTGGCGCCGACGGCGATGACGATGCGCTGGCTGAGGGTGACAGGCGTGGCAAGGCTGTGTTGCTTGGCGCTGGTGACGGGCATGACGCGTTCCTCTGCTTTTTGTGGGCAATGGGCAAGCGCGGCAGCCCCGAGCGTAGTCGCCCAGGGGAATGCAACAGCGCCCGCCCACCGCGGGGTGTTCATGAACGCCAGGCCGGTCTCCGGGCTTGCGAGGAGGAGCAGGGCTCCTGGAAAGCGTCACCTTCCCATACCGCATTACAAGGGCACAGTGGTACAGACGCTTCGCTCGCTTACCGTTGCGGGGGCAGCACCGGAATTGTCCGGCCCTGTTGGAGGGCCTGCGACGCACCGGTTTCCCGTTTCACCCCCAAGGGGGCACCTGAACGTGAGGCATAAGGAGAGCATGAGGCGAGCGTTGCGTCAATTGCCAGGCTTTATTTACAGGGTGTTTCAGGGGGAAGCCGCTGCCCAGCGTGCCGCCACCGTTTCGCTCACCTAATCGCTTGATTTGGTTGCGGGTAGTAAGTCTTTAGTCGGTAAACATCTTCAGATGAGTCGTCAGGTAAGCGCCTGATTCGCATAGAAATCTTAGTAAGGTAGCCATCTTCCTGGGGTATCCATATGGTCGTATCAATCGTGCCGCTGGCAGCCCTGACGACAACCGTGTTGTCGTTAGCAAATATTTGCGGAAAAGCGGTCTTCCCTAAGTTGCAGGCAAGAAAGGTGATTTTTCGGTAATCCTGTGGGTTTATATTATGTGCTAGCATCCAGTCTCTAAGTTGTGCTGGTTTTTTATTGGTTCCATCTATGGATATGGTTTCCCCTTGCCCATGTGTAAAAAACACTGCCTTGGGTTTGCGGAATAGATTGTTAGTCGTTTTATAAAGTCCGTCACCATCCTCTCCCCAACCGTAGATTTTCTTTAGCCCTCGGTACGAATTATTTTTCCTGCCAAAAAAACGCGCAAGGCTAGCGTTGCCGCCGGGGTCGGATCGATTAATCGGATCATTGAGTGCATAGACGTATGCGTTGATTCCCCCTATACCAAACGGACTTACCCTGTCAGGGCTCGTGAATCTCATCAATGTTGAAAGCCAGCGATAGCCTGCCCCTAAGGCGTACAGCTTGCTTACTTCATACCAGAGATATCCATTGAACCCCAGCGGTAGGTTTTTCACTCCACTGCCAAAGCCATAAGCTGTGTATGCTATCGGTTGATTATCTCTGGAGTTCATCACTCGCAGAGGCGAGTGCATACTATCAATAGCGATCAGGTCGGAACGAACTGCGCCACCATGCTGTAGGGCAAGCAATTGGCGATCCTGCGCCATTATACGAGGGGCTTTGGTGGAGTACATTAAGGTCGTGGGGAATGTAGACTGGTAAAAAAGTAGCATTCGGTGAACTCCCGTATTTCACAATACTCTCCTAGCCTCTCTGTAAGCTTGCAACTGGTAAAAATATCAGGTCGCGGGAATGGTATTGAGGCGGGCGCAATGCAGGCGCATGTCGTTTCTGTGTGATTTGTGCTCCGTAGGGGGCTCTTGCCGACAGCACATGTGCCCCTCACGCGCTCTCGCGGGCAATCAACTCGCACGCCAACAGGTTCAGCCGCTGTACCTCACCGTCACACGCCAGCACACCCAGGTGCTGCAGCACCCGCAGCGCCGCCACTTCGCCAATCTCCCGGGAGGGCGGGCGCAGGGTGGTGAGGCTGGGCAGCAGCATGTTGGCAAAGGGGTAGTCGCCAAAGCCGACAATGGCCATGTCTTCAGGCAGGCGCAAGCCGGCGCGCTGGCCTGCCAACAGGGCGCCGGCCGCCAGGTTGTCATTGGCGAAGATGATCGCCTCGGGCCGTGGATTACGGCGGATCAACGCTTCCATCGCCTGCTTGCCCGCCTCGAACGGCGCGCAGTCTGCCGAGGGCACGAACACCCAAGGCTCCAGCCCGGCTTCACCCAGTGCCTCGACATAGCCGTCGCGCCGCTCCAGCGCACTTAGGTCGCCGGCTGCACTGTTTTGCACGAACGCGATGCGCCGATGGCCCTTCTCCAGCAGGTATCGGCAGGCCTGTACACCCACTTGGTGATGAAGGAAGCCCACCTGCAGGGGCGCCCGCTCCGGGCGGTAATCCCAGATTTCCACCACAGGCACATCTGCGTCGGCCAGCATCTTTTCCGTGGCCGGGCTGTGGAAATGGCTGGTCACCACCAACGCCGCCGGTGACCAGCCAAGAAACGCCCGCACCGCGCTTTCTTCCTGCGCTTCGCTGAAGTAGCTGGACGCCAACAGCAACTGGTAACCATGCCGGCTGAGGGTATCGCTGAAGGCCTGGATGGTCTGGGCGAAGATCGGCCCGGAAATGTTCGGGATCACCATGCCCACGATGCGTCCGCGCGCCGAGGCCAACCCCCCGGCGACCAGATTAGGGACATAGCCCAGCGCTTGTACAGCAGCCTCGATACGTTCACGCAGCGGCGGTGAAACCTGGTCTGGCTGGTTGAAGTAGCGCGACACGCTGATGGCTGAAACCTCAGCAGCCCGCGCCACCTCGGCGAGGGTGACACGGCCTGCGCCGCGTCGCTTGCGGGGGGGATCCTTGGCCTGGCTCACCGGGCTGCCTCCTGTGGAAATGGCCCGATGGTAGCGCTAACGGATCAGCGATTGGCAAATAGCTTTATTGCATATAAATCTGACTTTTAAGTATTTGACGTGCTAAACGATGGCCACAGATACTTGCTCATGTTAGCGCTAACAAGCGCTGCTGTTGGCAAGCGCCTGCCACTCGCACGAGCGAGACCAGACAACCACAGCAACTTCGTGTCGGCCCCGTCAATGGGGGCCTGGTCTGGTTTCCCGAGGCAGTGAGCACCATGCAGAAAAACCGTACACCTTTTCCCGCTACGCAACGCCGGCCGTTGGCCGCAGCCATCCTGCTGGCCGTTTTCGGGCAGGGCGCCCAAGCAGCCGAGCCTGCTGAAACGGGGGCTGCGCAGGCCACTGCGCTGGGTGCGGTTACCGTGACAGCCACACGCCGCGAAGCCACATTGCAGGAAGTGCCGGTGGCAGTGTCGGTGATTGATGGCGAGCAGTTGGAGCGAGACAACCGCAACAACGTGGCCAGCATCGTCCAGCAGGTGCCTACCCTCAATTACCGCGCCGGGGCCTCGAACAAGGACACCTCGTTGTTCATTCGTGGCGTGGGCACCATTTCCACCTCGCCGGGCGTAGAACCTACCGTGGCCACGGTGGTCGATGGCGTGGTATTCGGCCGCCCGGGCCAGTCGACCTTAGACCTGCTCGACCTGGAACGTATCGAGGTGCTGCGCGGGCCGCAGGGCACACTGTTTGGCAAAAATGCCTCGGCCGGCGTGCTGAATGTGGTCAGCAAGGCCATCCCTGAACAGACCCAAGGTTATGTAGATTATTCGCACTTTGGTGGTGGCGACGAAAACCGCCTGCGTTTCGGTATTGGCGGGCGCCTGAGCGAGCAGTTCAAGGGGTCGTTAAGCACCCTGTGGGGCGACTATGACGGCAATGTCGAGAACGTTGCCAATGGTCACGACGTCAATGGCTACGAGCGCAAAGGCGCCCGCGGCAAGCTGGAGTTCGAGCCCAACGAAGACCTGCGCCTGACTCTGATCGCCGACTACATGAAAGGCGAAGACACCTTGCCCAGCGGTGTGATCACCAGCGCCAGCGCCGCCTTCGCCAACCAGTTGCGTCCGGTGACGCCAAGCGCCCACAACCGCGACATCAACAGCGACTTCAAGACCCACGTCGAGGACGAGAACCAGGGGCTGTCGGCGCAACTGGACTGGCAGTTGGGCGACTACACCCTGACGTCGATCAGCGCCTGGCGCGGCTGGGACAACACCCAGTACCAGGACGGAGACCGCCGCGCCTTGCTGCCACTGACCGCGTCCCACGACAAAGGCACGGTGGACTATGACCAGTACAGCCAGGAGTTTCGTCTGACCTCGCCCAAAGGGCAGTTCAACGAATATGTGCTGGGAGCCTTCTACATGCATGGCACGTCCAGAGAGACCTACCAGCGCCTGTCGGTCAACGGCGGTGTTGCCAACAGTGGCCGTGCCGATTATTCCACCACCAACGACAGTGTCGCGCTGTTCGGCGAGAACACGTTCAATTTCACTGACGACTTGCGTGCCATTTTCGGCCTGCGCTGGACCCACGACGACCTCGAATACGACCACCGCCGCGTCTCCACCTCGGCCACTTCTGTAACCGGCATTCAGCCCTCTACCGCCAGCTCGGGTTCGGTAGATGAGGACGGCTGGAGCGGACGGACCGGCCTGCAATACGACTTCAACGACAACCTGACCGGTTACGTCACCTATTCGCGCGGCTACAAAGGCCCGGCCTACAACGTATTCTTCAACATGCAGCCGCGCGACACCGAAGCGCTCAAACCCGAGACCTCCGATGCCTATGAAATCGGTTTGAAAAGCACGGCGCTGGACAATCGCCTGACCGCCAACCTGGCCGTATTCCACACCGACTACGACAACTATCAGGCCAACTTCTACGACACCGTGGCCAACCAGGTGGTGACCCGCCTGGTCAACGCGGGCAAGGTCAAGACTCAGGGTGTGGAGCTGGATGCCAGCTTCCAGGCCACCTCGCGCCTGAAGCTGTCGACCGCCGTGGCCTACACCAAGGCTCGCGTCGATCACTTCAACTGCCCGGCGGGTGCAGCCGCCAGCTGCAACATCGATGGCGGCCGCTTGCCGTTCACGCCGGACTGGAAGACCTACCTGCGCGCCGATTACGTGATCCCGCTGGACAACGGCCTGGATGTGGAACTGAGCAGCGATTACAGCTGGCAGGACGCGGTGCAGTTCAGCCTCGACCAGAACCCGAACACCGTGCAGGGCGCCTACGGCATCTGGAACGCCAGCATCGCCCTGGCCGACTACAACGACGGCTGGCGCGTGGCGCTGCTGGGCAAGAACCTGGGCGACAAGTCGTATGCGCAGATGCTGGCCAGTGGCGGTGACTACATCTACCGCTCGGTACCACGCGATGACGGGCGCTACTTCGGCGTGCAGCTGCGCAAGGATTTCTGAATCTGTGGCTTTTCGGACCAAGGAGAACACTATGCCCCGCCAAATGAACCTGGGTGCCTTTCTCATGGGCACCGGTCACCATGTGGCTGCCTGGCGCCACCCGGACGTACCCGCCGACCCGCTGGATTTCGCCACCTACAAGCGCACCGCACACATCGCCGAAGCCGCGTGCTTCGATGCTTTGTTCGTCGCCGACAGCGTGGCTGCGCCCAGTGACGCACTCGCCAGCCACAGCGCCCGCTCGGTGTACTTCGAGCCACTGACGCTGCTGTCGGCACTCAGTGCTGTTACCGATCGCATCGGCCTGATCGCCACTGCCACCACCAGCTACAACGAGCCGTACCATGTGGCACGCAAGTTCGCTTCCCTGGACCACCTGTCCGCAGGCCGTGCTGGTTGGAACCTGGTCACCTCCGATGCTGCCGCCGAGGCCGGTAACTTCGGCCGCCAGGCGCATATTCCACATGCCGAACGCTATGCCCGTGCCCGGGAATTCCAGCAAGTGGTGCAAGGCCTGTGGGACAGCTGGGCCGATGACGCGTTCGTGCGTGACAAGGTCAGTGGCCTGTTCCACGACCCGCAAGCCGTGCGGGCCATCGACCATGTCGGCGAACACTTTCGTGTTAAAGGCCCTCTCAATGTCGCCCGCTCGCCACAGGGGCGACCGGTGCTGGTGCAGGCCGGTTCGTCCGAAACCGGCCGCGAACTGGCGGCCCAAAGCGCCGAAGTGGTGTTCACCGCCCAGCCCAGCCTGGCACGCGCACAGGCCTTTTACGCCGACCTCAAGGGCCGCCTGGCCCGCCATGGGCGGGATGAGCAATCGCTGAAGATCATGCCCGGCGTGTTCGTGGTAGTGGGGCAAAGCCAGGCGCAGGCCGAGGACAAGTACGAACAGTTCCAGAAACTGGTCGACCCGCGTGTCGGGGTTGGCCTGCTTGGGCGCATGCTCGGCAACTTCGACCTTTCCGGCTACCCGCTGGATGGCCCGTTGCCCGAGTTGCCGCCGACCGAAGACGGCCAGCGCAGCCGCCAGCAGTTGCTCACCGAACTGGCCGGCAACGAGCAGCTGACCCTGGCCCAACTGGGGCGGCGCATTGCCGGTGGGCGAGGGCACTACAGCCTGGTCGGTACCCAGGTGCAGATTGCCGATGAGCTGCAAGCCTGGTTCGAAGGCAATGCCGCCGATGGCTTCAACGTGCTCGTGCCGCACCTGCCCCTGGGCCTGGAAGACTTCGCCCGCTATGTAGTGCCCGAGTTGCAGCAGCGTGGGCTGTTCCGCCGCCAGTATCAGGGCCACACCCTGCGCGAACACCTGGGCTTGCAGCGCCCAGCCAACCCTTACTTTGCCGAACGAGGCCAACCATGAGCTACACCGCCAACCCCGAGCGCTATGCGCGCATGCCTTACCGACGTGTAGGCCGCAGCGGCCTGGTGCTGCCGGCCCTGTCCCTGGGCTTGTGGCACAACTTTGGCGATGCCACGCCCATCACCGCGCAGCGTGCCTTGTTGCACACCGCCTTCGATGCCGGCATCAACCATTTCGACCTGGCCAACAACTATGGCCCGCCCTATGGCAGCGCCGAGACCAACTTCGGCCGGCTGCTGCGTGAAGACCTGCGCAGCTACCGCGACGAGCTGATCATTTCCAGCAAGGCTGGCTGGGACATGTGGCCGGGGCCATACGGGCAGGGCGGCAGCTCGCGCAAATACCTGATGTCCAGCCTGGACCAGAGCCTGGCAAGGCTGGGTCTGGATTACGTCGACATCTTCTATTCGCACCGCTTCGATGCCGACACGCCGCTGGAAGAAACGGCGATCGCGCTAGCCGACATCGTGCGCCAGGGCAAGGCGCTGTACATCGGCATCTCGTCCTATTCCGCCGGCAAAACCGCAGAAATTGCGGCATTGCTCGATGAGCTGAAGGTGCCGCTGCTGATCCACCAGCCGTCGTACAACTTGTTCAACCGCTGGATCGAGCGCGACCTGCTCGATACCACGGATGCCTTGGGTGCCGGGGTGATCGTATTCACAGCGCTGGCGCAGGGCTTGCTCAGCGACAAATACCTGAATGGCATCCCGGCCGACGCCCGGGTGAACCGCGCGGGCGGGGGTTCTTTGCTACCCCAGCACTTGTCGGAAGCCAACATCGCCCGTGCACGCGCCCTGAACGACATCGCCCGTCAGCGTGGCCAGAGCCTGGCCCAACTGGCCCTGGCCTGGACACTGCGTGACCCACGGGTGACCTCTGCCTTGATAGGTGCCAGCCGGCCCGAGCAGGTCATCGAGAACGTTGCAGCGCTCGACAACCTGGTGTTCAGCGCCGAAGAGTTGGCTGCCATCGACCAGTACGCCGTGGAAGGCGGGATCAATCTGTGGGAAAAACCCTCGACCGACTGGAAGGAGTGATCGATGCGCGTGCTACGCCTTGCCATGCTGTTGTGGGTGGCCCTGGCCGGAGCGGCCCAGGCTGCAGACCCGGCTACCTTGCGTATTGGCTATCAGAAGGGCTCGATCAGCCTGGTGCTGGCAAAGCAGCATCGTCTGCTGGAGCAGCGATTTGCCAATACCCGCGTTGAGTGGATCGAGTTCCCGGCCGGCCCTCAGATGCTGGAGGCGTTGAACATCGGCAGCCTCGATATCGGCTCGACCGGTGATATCCCGCCGATCTTCGCCCAGGCTGCCGGTGCCGACCTGTTGTACATCGGTGCCGAGCCGGCCAAGCCCCGGGCCGAGGTGATTCTGGTGCCGAAAGACAGCCCGATCAGCGCAGTGGGCGAGCTCAAGGGCAAGCGCATTGCCCTGCAGAAGGGGTCCAGCGCGCACAACCTGCTGCTGCGTGCCTTGGCCAAGGCGGGGCTTGGAGTTCGCGATGTTCAGCCGGTGTACCTGGCACCCGCCGATGCCCGGGCGGCGTTCGAGCGGGGCAGTGTGGATGCCTGGGCGATTTGGGACCCGTTCTACTCGGCCATCGACCTGGAGGGTAAGGCGCGGCTGTTGGCGGACGGCCAAGGGTTGGGGCTGATCGGGCCGTTCCTGCTGGGCTCACGGACCTACGTCGAAGCCCATGGCGCCTTTGTCGGCCAGTTGCTCGATGAAATCAGCCGGGCCGAGGCGCTGACCCGCAGCGATGAGGCTGGGAGCATTCGCTTGCTGGCGCAGTTCATGGGCTTGCCGGAGGCGGTGGTGCAGCGCAGTTTCAGCCACCGGCCGGCATCACCGGTGCTGCCGGTGAGTGATGAAATCGTGGCGGCGCAGCAGCGCACGGCGGCGTTGTTTTTTGACAACAAGATCCTGCCAAAACGGGTCGACATTGCCGGAGCGGTGTGGCGGCGGGAATGAGATAGCTGCGAGACACTGGGGGCTGCAAAGCAGCCCCCAGTCTGTTCACCCTTGGGCAAACGCCGTCAGCTTCTCGCCATCCAGCCGGTAGCGCACCCACTCATCCTGCGCCTCGGCACCGAGCTTCTCATAGAAGCCGATCGCCGGCTCGTTCCAGTCCAGCACGCTCCATTCCAGGCGGCCACACTTGTTTGCCACCGCTTCGCGGGCAATGTGTCGTAGCAGTTGCCGCCCGGCACCGTCGCCTCGCTGTTCGGGAGTCACGTACAGGTCTTCCAGGTAAATGCCGTTGCGCCCGAGCCACGTCGAGTAGCTGTAGAAGTACACGGCAAAGCCGACTGCCCGGCCATCGCGCTCGCACATCAGGCTGTGCACCGTGCTGCCCTCGCCAAACAGGCTGTGCTCGATGTCGGCAAGGGTGGCGACTACCTCGTGGCGGGCGCGTTCGTATTCGGCCAGCTCGGTGATAAACGCGAGGATCTGCCCGGCATCGGAACGAACGGCAGGGCGAATGGTGAGGCTCATGGTGACGGCTTCCTTGATCCAGGTTTGCAGTACAGTGATGTGTATTCACAAAATTTAATGCAACTGTACAGGTCGCAGGGAAGGGCGACTCCGATAGTGTGACAGCACCTATAACGAAAGTGGAATGCCCGCCATGCTTGCCTCTGCCGACCTGCTGACCGCCTTCGTGCTGTTTGCCTTCGTGTCTTCCATCACCCCTGGCCCCAACAACACCATGCTGCTGGCCTCGGGGGTGAATTTTGGTGTGCGCCGCTCAATCCCTCACGCCCTGGGCATAAGCGTCGGCTTCATGGTGATGGTGCTGGCCGTCGGCCTGGGCCTGGGTGAAGTGTTCAAGGCCTGGCCGCCGCTTTACACCGTGTTGCGCTACACCGGCGCCGTCTACCTGCTTTACCTCGCCTGGAAGATCGCCACCTCCGGGCCGGTCGGCACGGCCTCGTCCAGCACCCGAAAACCGCTGGGTTTCTGGGGGGCGGCGGCGTTCCAGTGGGTCAACCCCAAGGCCTGGGTAATGGCAGTGGGGGCGATCACCACCTACACGCCCGCGCAAGGCTATGTAACGAACGTGATTGTGATCGCGGCCTTGTTCGCCTTGGTCAACCTGCCCAGCGTCGGCGTGTGGGTGATGTTTGGCAGCGCCTTGCGCAATCTGTTGCAGAACCCCCGCTGGCTGATGCTGTTCAATGTCCTGATGGCCTTGTTGCTGGTGATTTCACTGTACCCGCTGCTGTTTGTAGAATCAGCGTTTTCCTAGCCCCGCGAGTACAGCAAACCGATGCAGTTGATTCCCTGGTCCCACGAATGCGCCGAAGGTTTCACCCTGCGTGGCTGGCGAACCCCGGCCAGTGGCAAGCCGCTGCTGCATTTCTTGCACGGCAACGGTTTCTGTTGCCTGGCCTACCAGCCATTGCTGATGAGCCTGGGCGAGCATTTTGACCTGTGGCTTTGCGACGTTCAGGGGCATGGTGACAGCGATCACGGCGGTGTGTTTCGGGGGTGGAACCGTACAGCCGAGCTGGCAGTGGAAGCTTTTCAGGCCGGGCGTGGCGAGTATGGCGATGTTCCCCGGTTTGCCGTGGGCCACAGTTTTGGTGGCGTGCTCACCGGGCTGATCCTGGCCAGTGAGCCACACCTGTTTGCCCGTGCGGTGCTGCTTGACCCGGTACTGTTCAGCCGGCGCATGATCGGTGTGATGGGGGCGGCTGCTCTGGTTGGCCTGCACCAACGCCATGCTCTGGCGCGCAAGGCTGCCAGCCGCCGCAGCCACTGGCCCGATCGCGAGGCAGCCCTGGCATCGCTGAAAGGGCGGGGCATTTTCAAGGGCTGGGCCGATGCGGCGCTGCGGGCCTATGTTGAACATGCCATCGGTGATTGCGGTGATGCCGTGGTACTTAAGTGCCGGCCCAGCCGGGAAGTGGAAATTTTCAGTTCATTCCCCAAGCGCATGTGGGCAAACCTGGCCGCAATCACTACGCCCACGCGCGTGTTGTATGGCGAGCATACTTATCCCTTCGTGCCGCACTCAGTGAACCGTCTGGCGGCGCTCAACCGCACCGTGACTGCACAGCAAGTTGCGGGTGGGCATTGTTTCATGCAGGAAGACCCGGCTGCGGCGGTCCAGCAGGTGCTCGCCTTCTTGCAGGGCTAACTGTTCCATGTATGGAACGATGCATGCCAATTCCGCTGGCTACCGCCAGATTGCCATCATTGATAAGGTTAACTCAGCCAAGAGAGGAGCCTTCTCATGAAACAGATCCTGGGTATCCACCGCAGCCCGCACGCCCATTGGGTGGGTGACGGCTTCCCGGTGCGCAGCCTGTTCACCTACGACAACCTGGCCAGCCGAATCAGTCCATTCCTGCTGCTGGACTACGCCGGGCCCCATGACTTCACCCCCACCAACGCACGGCGTGGCGTTGGCCAGCACCCGCACCGCGGCTTCGAGACGGTCACCATCGTCTACCAAGGGGAGCTGGAGCACCGTGACTCCACGGGCGCTGGCGGCCTGATCGGCCCTGGCGACGTGCAGTGGATGACCGCAGCCAACGGCATCATTCATGAAGAGTTCCATTCCCCGGCCTTTGCCCGCAGTGGCGGTACGCTGGAGATGGTGCAGCTGTGGGTCAACCTGCCGGCGCGAGACAAGCGTGCAGCGGCCGGGTATCAGACGTTGCTGGCGCAGGACATCCCTGAAGTCACGCTGGACGGCGAGGGCGGTAGCTTGCGGGTAATTGCCGGTAGCTACCGTGGGCATACCGGCCCTGCGCGGACGTTTACCCGCTTGGATGTATGGGACCTGCGACTGAACGCCGGTGTGGCCCTACAACTGCCGCTGGCCGCCGGGCGCAACGCGGCGCTGGTGGTGTTGCGCGGTAGCGTGCAGGTCAACGGTGAACGCGAAGCCGGGCCATCGAGCCTGGTGCTGCTGGACCGAGGTGGCGAGGATGTAACTGTCGAAGCGCTGGAAGGTGCCAGCGTGCTGTTGCTCAGTGGCGAGCCTATCGATGAGCCGATCGTCGGTTATGGCCCGTTCGTGATGAACAGCCAGGCGGAAATTGCCGAGTCGTTCGACGACTTCCATGCCGGGCGGTTTGGGCAGATGCAGGACGAACGTGGTAGTGCGGCGCACTGAGCGGTAGCCCGCCCTCATGAACGCTGCCAATACCACCCGTCGCCAAGTGTGCGATTGCGACCGAACACACGGCCCGTGCTGGCAATCATCCACTAAGGTGCTAAAGGATTCCCAGCATCATCATTGCCCGGGCGCATGGATGCCTGCCCGGGCATGCGCAATATCAATTGGCGCCTCGCCTCACAAGGGCGTAAATCCACACAACAGGCCATCCCACAGAGAGGGTCGTACCATGTCGTTGATTGGAGTTTCGATGCTAGAGATGCGGCAGTTGATCGAGCAGGCCTGCTTGCCTGATCGCTGTGAAGTCAGCTGCCTGGATGGCACCAACCTGACCATCCGCCTGGGTCAGGGTCAGAGTCTCGACGAGGGCGTGACCCTGAGTGGGGTCCCGCTGCAAAGCCTCAACAGCTGCCGTGACCTGGTCCACCTAGTGGGGCAGCTGCACGCGCTGCGTGACAGCCACCCGGTGCCACTCAAGGCCATTGCCTGAGTGAGCCGATGTATACCCGGCCGGCTTGAGCTGGCCGGGTGTACTTGCGTTATCCGGGTTACTGCAGTTCCAGCAACAGGTTCAAACCACCATCCCCGCACTTGCCTTGGTCACGTACGACACCGTGATAACTGCGCCCGTCCCAAACGAACGCGACGCTGTGGGCCCGGTCGACCTTGTCGGGCAGTGGCGGACAAATGTGCAAACGCAACGCTGGCCGGCCCTGCAGGTTGAGGGCGGCGAGTTGGCACTGGCACTCCACGCTTTGCGCCACCGGGCCAAACAGGGTGTCGCGCACGTAATCGAGTTGCAGCGAGGCATTGGGTGCACGACCGGGCATTTTCATGAGCGTGCGGCCGGTGAGTCGTGCGGGGGCATCGGGCAAGGCAAGTACGGCATGGCAGGCTCCTGAGTGTGAGAACGCGGCTTATCCTTTGAAGCTTGCCAAACCAAGATGTTCAACGTGTTTCATGCACGTTCATCGTGTTTGTGTCAGCCACCGGCCTTGCGCAAGGTGAGGTTGATCCGCCGCTCGCCCATGCGCGGATGGATGCCGGGCTTGATGGGCTGCACGCCGTGAAAGCGCAAGCGGTCTTCGCCGCCCCAGATCAACACATCGCCATGGCTCAGGGGTACGCGCTGGGTCTTGTCGGCGCGCTGCAGGCCCCCAAGCAGGAACACGGCCGGTAACCCCAGCGACACCGACACGATCGGCTGGCCGAAGTCCTGCTCGTTACGGTCCTGGTGCAGGCTCAGGCGGGTGCCGGGCAGATAATGGTTGACCAGGCAGGCGTCGGGGACAAAACCCTCGAAACCGGCTATTGCCGCAGCGCGGGCGGCCAGGCTCAGTATCACCGGGGGCAAGGCGGGCCAGGGCTTGCCGCTGAGCGGGTCGGTGGCGCTGTAGCGATAGCCGTGTTCATCACTCACCCAACCCAGCGTGCCGCAATTGGTCAAGGCTACGGCCATGTGCAGGCCTCCCGGTGTGCGCATGTGCCGGAACGGCGCGGCGCGCAGTACCGGGCGCAAAGCGTCCAGCAGGGGTTCGATTTCGCCCAGCGCGAAGCCGGGCAGCAGCACGGTATGGCTGGCCAGGCGTTGTGGCTGAGGGCCGAACAGGTCGAGGTCGGACTGGATCATGGCACTGCACATGTTCAAGGGTTACGGCATTGTATCCCGGCATGTGCAATCGAGAAAAAGGAACCGCGGCACCAGGGAGAGGAGCACCGCGGTTCAAGGGGGGAGTCGTTTACTTCTGGGTCACGGTGGCCAGGTTCGCGCTGCCCAGCTGGGTGATGGTGGCGGTTTGGGCGATACCGCTCTGGTCGACGTACGCCTTGTTGCCCTGGCCTCCCTGGGTCACATAGGCGACGTTGATGCTGTCAGTCTGCTTGATGGTGGCTTCGTTGCCGCTACCGTACAGCTGGTTGGTGTAGCTCTGGTTGCTGTACCCGGACTGGTCCAGCGTGATGGTGTTGCCAGTACCCTGGCTGTTGCCGTAGGCGTAGTTGTCGGTACCGCGCTGGTCGGCGATCAGGATGTTGTCCGTACCGTTCTGCTCGAAATACAGCTCGTTGTTGCTGTCGGCCTGCTTGGTCTGCATCTGGTTGCCTTTACCTGTCTGGGTCAGCGTGGCCAGCTGGTCAGATCCGTTCTGGGTCAGGTTGACGCCGTTGCCGTTACCGTTCTGGTTGATGGTGGCGTTCTGATTGGTGCCGAACTGGCCGCCCATCTTGGCGCCTTTCCAGTTGCTGGCGGTGATACTGTTGCCATTGCCTTTGGTATTGATGGACAGGTTGAGGTTTTCACCATTCTGATAGGTGAAATGCAGGTTGTTGTTGCCCGTCTGGGTGATGGTGGTGGTCGAGTTGTTGGTCTCGAACTGGTCCGACCAACTGGCGTTAGCGTTGCCTTGCTGCAACAGGCTGACCTTGTTGTTCATGCCAAAGCTCTGGTCGATATAGCCTTCGTTGGACTGGCCGGTCTGGACCACGGAAGCCTGGCTGCCAATCTGGGTGTCCTGCCACACTTCAACCGAGTTGCCGCCACCGTACTGGCCAATGCCAATGGTGCCACCGGTGCCTTCGCGCTGGTCGCCGTAAGCCCAGTTGTCGTGGCCATCCTGGTAGACCTGGATGTCGCCGTCGACATGGTTCAGGTGCTCGGCGGCGGCATAGTTGTCCTGGCCGGTCTGGTTGACGGTACTGCGGTTGTTGCTGCCTCCGAAGGTCTGTTCGATGAAAGCCTCGTTGCGCTGGCCGGATTGCCAAGTGGTGGCTTTGCTGCCTTCCTGGCTGTCCTGCCACACGGTGGATTTGTTACCGACACCTTGTTGGGTTTGCAGCGATTCGTTGTTCAGCCCCACCGACTGGCTGGCGAAAGCATCGTTGTAGCTGCCTGCGGCTTGCTGTTTGATCTGGCTGCCATTTTCGAACAACTGCTCGGCATAGCCCGCGTTGTACTGGCCGGTGGCACTCTGCTGGATATCGCTGGTACTTTCGGTTTGCACGGCCAGGTGATTGTGGCCCTTGCCGGTCTGGTTCTGGGTGGCCGAAGCGAAGGACGCCTGGGTCTGGCTGACTTCGGCGATGTTTTCCTTGCCGTCCTGGGTCTGGGACGAGGTGCTGTCAGCAGCCATGGCCTGACCAGCGAGGGCCAGGACGATAGCGGCACTTAACGGAGCGAGCTTGTACATGGTGGTGCCTCCAGGTCTATCGGTATTGGGTGATCTGCACATGCTGGCCATTGCCGGTCTGGGTCACGGAGCTGTTGAGGCCCGAGCCGGACTGCACGATGCTGGCGCTGTTGTCGTTGCCGATCTGCTCGATGGCTGCACTGTTGCCGCTGCCGCTCTGGCGGATCGATGCGCTGTTGCCATTTCCCTGTTGGCTGATGCTGGCCATCAGGTCACTGCCTTCCTGCAAGATGTACGCTTCCTGCGCACCGCCGGCCTGGACGATGCGGCCCAGCAGGGCCTGGCCGTTCTGGTCGAGGGCGGCGCGGTTGCCCGCCCCTTGCTGCTCGATCACCGCAGCCTGACCGGCACCGACCGGTAGCAGGCGGATGATCACCGGGTCGCCGAGGTCGTTGCCGGGCGCAAGGTCGGCATTGTCCATCAGGTCGTCGGCCCAGCTGGCCTGGCCCACGAGGGCCAGGCTGAGCAGCAGTGGATACAGGCGTTTCATGGCGTTTCCCCGCCTTTACTGCACAACCACGTTGACGGTGCGGGTAGTACCCGGGCTGGTGGTGATGGTCGCCGTCGGCGCGGCGGTTGGGATTATCGTGGTGCTGTTGCTGACGGCCAGGCGCCAGCGGCCGGTAACCGGCACTGTGGCGGTACCCAGCGTCTGCACCCCGGTGGTAGTGGTGACCCGTACCGTGACAACGTTGCCCGTGGTAACCGATGAGGTACCGCTGATATCCCAGTTGTAACGGTTGTTGGAGCGTGCCGTGACGGTGGCTGCCGTGACCGTGAAGGTTTCGGCGGCTGGCCTTGGCGACACGTTGACGGTGACCGTACCCGGGGTGGACAGCGCCCCCAGCGAGTCACGTGCCTGATAGGTGAAGGTGGTGGTGAAGGCTGCGGTTACCGTGGCCGGTGGGGTGTAGGTCACCGTGGTGCCATCGGTGCTGACGGTGCCTCGGCCTGCCGCCGGTTGGGTGACGACCGCAACAGCCAACGGCACGTTGCCTTCCGGATCGGTGTCGTTGGCCAGCACGTTGATGGTCAAAGGCACGCTCAGGGTGGCGACGGTTTCCGGGTTGGCGGTTGGAGCCTGGTTGGGTGCAACGTTGATGGTGACTGTTGCCGGTTCCGACTTCAGGCCCTTGGCGTCCACCGCCCGGTAGCTGAAGGTGGCCACCAGTGGTTGCGTAGCCCCGGCTGGCGGGGTGTAGGTGACCGAGGTGGTACCGTTGAGCACCACGCCGCCAAGGCCGGTGCCTGGTTGGGTGAGGTCACTGATGGTCAACGGCACGTTACCGTCCGGGTCGCTGTCGTTTTGCAGCAGGTTGAGGGTGATTGGCACACCGACACTGGTGCTACCGACATCGGCCTGGGCCAGCGGTGGTTGGTTGGCCGCCTCGACCGGTGCGTTGCCGACCACGATCACCGGTTCTACATCGCTGCCCCCGTGGGCAGACTTGACCGTAACGGTGGCTGGCGGTTGTGCCACGTCGTTGACCGTGATGCTTTGCAGCGTGCCCGCTTTCGACATGCGGCCGTAGCCTTGGGCGAGCATGTCGGGGATGACGACCTCATCACTGGACATGGCCTCGATCAGCAGGCGTTTGTTGGCCCAGTCATAGCGTGCAGTGCTGACCTTGACCACGTCGGTCAACTTGCTCGACAGCGCGGTCGGCTGGGTGCCGCCAGCACTGTTGCTGGCGGTGACCACCACCACCGCAGGCGGTACGGCTTGGCTAAGTTGCTGGCTGAAGAACAGGCCGTTGTTGTCCGCCGTCAGGTTGAACTGGCAAGGCGAAGGGGGCGTGCCGATCAAGGCCACGCCATTGCGCATGCATAAGCTGGCCTCTTTCGGTGCCTTGGCGAACACCTCTACACGGGTGCCGTTGCCATTGCGCGAATAGGTGGCGCGTTCCAGGGTTACCGGGGTTTGCGCGCGTTGGTCCAGTACCTTGCCCGAAACCGTAAAAGCATTGGTCTGGATCGTGCCAGCGGGCCCTTCAATGCGCACGAAGTTGGTATTGAATGGGCTTCCGGTCACTGCTTCGGTGATATTGGGGTCGCCAATGTAGGTTTCGGTGGCGCCCGTGTCAGGGTTGACCTCGGTATACGGCCCACCCACACCTCGCAGCCAAGGACCCAGGGCGCCATTGAGCGCGCCGGTGAAGTTACCTGGTGCACCGATGCCGATATCGCGGGTGATATTGATCGCCCTGCGCCCCGGCGTGGTGACGTTGACTGTTTCAACGCCGTAAGGGTGGGTGATTGTGTAGGTACCTGCGCGGGGCACCGAGACACGTATACGGATGCGCGCGAAGCTTTGCTGGTCGCCGTCGACCGGGTTTTCAGCTGCAAATGCAGCTTCGAGGCCAGCAACGTACACTTCAAGTTCGTAACCGCTATTGCCGACCTGCGGAATAGTGGTTTCTGCCAGGAACCAGAACATTTCCGGTGGCCAGTTGTCCGGGAACACCAAGGGCAGAGCGTCATCGTACACCCCTGGCTCAGGCAGCAGGGTGCACATGTAGGCCGGTGCCCCCGGCGCCCCCGGGGCACGTGTGCTCGTTGCACGTGACTGGCAAAGCTCCAGGGACTGATTGAGGCCGTCCTTGTACCACATCGGGTAGCCGCCCGTGGCGAAGGTGTAGGGCCCTGGGTCGACTTCAGACAGCGCGGCAAAGGCGGCGCTGGTAACGGTAAGGGAAAAACCGGCGGCGAACAGCGCACGGCGCGACCAAGTGTTCATGCGGCCTCCTTGAAGGCTGAGCCTTTGTCTGTTCATGGCACCAGCACCACGTCTTCGGTGTCGCTACCGCCATTGGCACTGGTGACCTGCACCTTGGCCGGCGGGATGGGCGAGAGGGTCATGCTCAACGTTTTCACGGCGCCGGTGCCGCCAAGGTTGCCGATTAACGTGCCGTTGCCGGTGTGTGCGGTAAGCACTGGTGGGGTCGTTTCGTCGCCGGTACTGGCCACCAGGGTCAGCTCGCCCGTGGACAGGCGGTATTGGGCCTGGGTAATGGTCACCAGGTCGGTTAATGGCACCTCGCGGGTGGTCAGGCTGCTGGTCGGGATCGCCACGCTGTTGTCGGCGGTCAGTGTCAGGATGCTGCCTGCCGCCGGGTTGAGGGCCGACTGTGCATACCAGGCACCGGTGCCGTTGGCCTCGGTGAGGTTCAGGCTGGGTGTTTGACTGGTCAGGGTGACGCTGGCCGGTGGTGGCGGGGCCATCACGAAGATGTCTTGCTGGGCGCGCAGGTTGCCGTTTTCGGTGTGCCGCGAATAGGTACTGCGCTGTGGCATCAGCGGGGTTGGCAGGGCGACGGTCGAAAGCTTGCCAGATATCGAGAACAGCTCGGTACGCAAGTCGATGCCACCAGGGCCTTCGATGCGTACGAAGTTGGTATTGAACGGGCTGCCGGTTACCCGTTCATCCAGGTTCGGGTCACCGATGAAGCGTTCGCTGCCTTCGGTGTAGGGGCCGTTGACACTGCGCAGGAACGGCCCGACATCGCCCTTGAGCGCGCCGGTGAAGTCGCCTGCGCCGGCAATGCCGATATCGCGGGTCATATTGATCGCCCGGCGCCCGGCGGCGGGCACGTCGAATACTTCGACGCCGTAGGGGTGGGTGACCACGTAGGTGCCAGCGGTAGGTACATCGACCCGGATGCGCACCCGGGCGAAGCTGACCTGGTCACCCTCGACCGGTTCTTCGGCGGCGAATGCCGCCTCGATCGCGGTACCGTAGCTGAGGTCGATGCCGCGGGCGGCGTCGACGATGGCGGCATCTGCAGTGAACCAGAACGCTTCGTCAGGGAAGTTGGTGGGGAAGACAATAGGTTGCGTATCGTCGAACACGCCCGGCGTGGGCAGCAGCGTACACATGTACGCCGGTGCGCCGGGCGCGCCGGCAACCCTGGAGCTGACCGCCTTGGTCAGGCACAGGTCGAGGGTACGACCGTGACTGTCCTGGTACCAAGCAGGGAAGCCGCCGTTGGCGGGGACGTAGGCGCCTGGGTCGACAGCGTTCAGGGCAGCCTGCGCCGGGAGCTGGAGCATGCCGGCGAAAATCGCCACTGCCAGCGGGTGGGGTATCGGTCGGTGCATGAGTCTATTCCTCCTGCAAACGGGCCCATGGACTTGGGGCGTCTGGGAGGAGATCGGCAAGAGCTGTGCCAAAAGCTGGAAAGTGCCTTGAAGGCCTTGCGGCGCAAGGGATCCAGTTTTTAAACGGGGCATTCCACACGGTGTCGACGGTGGGCAGCCTTCCCCCAGGATTGGGGATTGGGGGGAGGCCTTTGCGACCCGACAGGCGGCTGCAGTCCCAACTTTGCTACAGTGCATCGGCCTTCCACCTCCCCACGCCGAGCGATGTAATGCAGCCCCTCGATCACTTGCCCCTGAACCTGTTCATCGTCGTTTGCGAAGAGGGCACCATCGCCCGCGCCGGCGAGCGTGCTTTCATGGCGCCGTCCGCCGTCAGCAAACGCATTTCGGACATCGAAGCGCGCTTTGGCACCGTCTTTACGCCGAAGGTGCACGAGGCCATGTGCGGGTACTGGCGAACGGGTCGTCGATCATGGAGTTCCTGCCCGAAGAACTCTCGGCGTTCATGCTGGAAAACCCGCTGATCCAGGCCGATATCGAAGAGCGCTTCAGCCCGGACGTGGTGCGCGGTGTGGCGGAGGGCAATGCGGACCTGGGGATTTGCCGCAAGCCCATGGCGGTGGGCGACCTGGAGTTCGTGCCTTACCGACAGACCACCTGGGGGCGGGGGATGTCTTCACCGAGTGGCGCTGGTTCAATGCTCGCCAGCAGGGCCGGGCATTGCTGGGTGAAGTCGACAAACAGACCCTCAGCACCAACGTCGGCTACAGCATTCAGGGCCACACGTTCAGTGGTGGCTATCAGAAGGTGAGCGGTGACACGGCGTACGCCTATTCGACGCACGCGGTTTGCGTGGTTTTTTCTCCGGACGCTTGCCAGGCTTGAGCTGCCAGCGATCGGCGTTGGCGAGCAGGCGTTCTTGAATGGCCGGCGGGTAGTCGCTGAGGGTCGTCACCGGTGGGACGGGTTTGCCAGGCATACCCGCCTCGCGGATAACCTTTGGCCAACGTGGTCGCCAACACAGCAGCAGGCTGAGCCAATGGCCGGTACCTACGATGACGAAGGCGGGCCAGATCATGAGCAGGACGACTTTGAACAGCCAACTGCTTTTGCGGAAGAAGCGACCAAGGCCTTCGAACTGGGCGCTGAAGGCCTGGATGGGTGAGGGCAGTTGGGTGCTCAGGCGAGGGCGGGGGACGGCGTGCGGGCCTTCTTCCATGTAGCGGCGAATGAACTCCCACTCGTCGCGGAGTTCACTGCCGCCTTGGCCTTGTTTGCCGAGCAGGGCCATTTCCATATGGGGGAGGCCGGTGCGGCTGGGGTGCCAGACCAGACCGAGTCGCATGCCTAGGCTGAGTGAGTCATCTTCTGGGTCAATGGCAGTGCTTCCGGTTGTTCTCCATGGGAAAGTTACGATGCCACCACAGTATTTCGGTCTATGGAGGTAAACTTGTTGAGTTACTCGATTGAAGCGAATGAGTAGGTGGCGGCTCGTGAGCATTTCCAGTCGGGTTAGATGAATTCCATATTTCGAGTAAAGATAGAGTATGGTCGAGGAAGCTGAGAGCATTATAACTGTGGTAAGGAGGGTGACTGCGGATCGCCCCTCAGGATCCGTAAAATCCATCCATATAAAACCAATGGTGATGTATAGTCCGACAGCAATGGCTGGGGCGATAGCGCCGAGCGTTGCGAGCGTAATTAGGCCTCGCTTTTCTTCTGAACCACCACAGCGGACTTCCAAGAAAATGTCGTTAAAAGCGAATACAGGGCCTCTTGCACAAGGTTTTTCACTGACGGATTGGAAATGTATTTCTTCCTGCAAATCGCCCTCATAGAAGTCCTGATTTCCGCGTTTTTCTTTCGGTGTCCGTTCTGCTTCATATGCTTCTCGCTCAGCCTTGGATTCTTTGGCCATTTTCCAAAAAACCCATTCGATCAAATACATTTACAATACCTCGCTGAATGCCGAGTGCAGGGTCTTCAGCTCTTCAATATCTTCAAAAGGCTTTGAATTTTTTGCAAGACGGAACGTGCTGCGTTTGCACCATTTTTCTAAAGCATCGTCCTCAAATATGTAAATTATTACAGTCAGAGCCAGGCCGACCCAGAAAGCGCCAAGAATTAGACGAGTAAGTAATAAACGAGCAGCTTGCGTACCGAGTTTTTCTGCGATCGCTCCCAAGGACGTGGATACCATCCTTGCCAGCTTGGTTTTGGCATTTTGAGAAAGGTAGTCGAAGAGGGGCTTTGCAATCGCAACTGCTGTTCCTAACTCTGCCAGTGAAAGGGTTATTGTGGCCATCCCTCTTAGAAAATACGTAGCGGCTAAGAGTCTGGAGTTTTTTCAGCCTGCTTGGAAGCGCCACTCTGGCTGCTATTGAAATGCTCAACTGAATCAGTGAAATCCCACCACGCTAGCAGCGAGCCTCCGATACCCGCCAATCCAGCGCCCCACAGTTTCAACCTTCCCAAAGTCGCTGCTGCCCCTTTCCCGGTCACACTTTTCTCGCCATATCGGGTTGCCACCTGATCCACATAGCTGGCGCCGATTTCAAAGCCCGCCGCTGCCGTGGTCATCGCAGCCGCCAGGAGTTCGGTCTTCACTCGCGCATCACTGTCGGGCAGCTCCCGCGCCTTGAACGCCATCAGCATGCCTTCCAGCAGGCAGACCAAGCTGGCGGCACGCACTTTGTAGAAGTCACTTTTCTTGCCATCTGCCTGCATCAGGCTTTCAGCCCAGGCCTGGTCCAGAAAGCGTGCAATCTGGCCACCGCTGCGTTGAGAGCTGAGCGATTGTCCATTTCGAGCGGCTTCGCTCAGACGAATGTCGAGCGCGGTCTCATGCACCGACGCAAACAACGTCAGTCGCAGGCCATGGTGCAGCGCCCGGTCTGCACTGTTGGGGGCTCCGCTACGCAGCACCTGTCGCCCAAGCGCGACGAACCAGGCATGCAGGCCGATGCTGGCGGTGTTGTTCTGCTTTTGCAGTTCCTCGTACAGCGAGTTGATACGACCAAAGGCATTCGCTGCCGCGTGTGCTCGCTTGGCAAGGCCTTCGGCCAGCGTGTAGTTGAATTCCGAGGGCGGTTCGCCCTTGGCGGCCTCAGTCAGCGCCGCCAGCTCTTCCCGGATGTCGTCCTGGTTGTAGCTGATGCCGCGCATCGCCAGGTTGCCCCGGTCCGCCACGTCACTGCGCCACCAATGGTCCAGCACTTTCGTGCCCCAGTCGCTCAGCTCCATGCCGATCACGCACTGGCCGGTCTGCTCGGCAAAGGCCAGGCCACTGATCAGGTCGGCGTTGTCGTAGCGGTCCAGCGCTTGCAGCAAGCGTTCGCTGATCACCCAGCGGGCATGGTCCTTGGCGCGGTCTTCGGCGGCTTGCTGGGCCTGTTGCATGGCCTGCTCGAACGCGTCGAGCTGATCGTGCATGGCCTGGCGGTCGACCAGGTGGCCGTATTTCTGGTCGAACTTCTTGGTGAACTCGCCGGTGTCCTGGCGGGCCTGGGCCTTGGCGCGGATGTCGCGCTCGAACTGCGCCATGTGGGGCTTCATGCGTTCGTCATGGGCGTCGGCTTGCTGCCTGGCCCGTTCGGAAAAGGCGTAGATCTCCGCATGCAGGTGAGGCTGGTTGCGCACTTTCTCGGCCATGACTTCGCGCTTGACGATCTGCTCGGTCACCATCTGCGGGTAGAGCTTCTCGATCTCCAGAAACGATTGCGCCACCAGCAGCTTGCGCTCGTTGTCCACGCCGGGTTCCACGGTGCGTTCCAGCCACTTCGTTTTCACATCATCGACGGCGGCATTGCGCCAGGCGTTGAGCTCCTGGGTAATGCCGATGGCGTCTTCGATCACGATGGCGGCGCCACGGGGTTTGGTCTGGTTCACTGGCGGCGCCAGGGCCTGGCGTGAGGCGTGGGGCGAGACGATCTGGTCGTTGTTGAAGGGTTGCAGGTCCAGCAGCGCTTGCAGGTCGGCATCGTCCCGGGCCTTGAAGTCGGCTACCCAGTTCAGTTGGTCGTGCTTGAGTACATGGGGCTGCGGCGGGGCGTCGGAGGGCTGGATGAAGCGGGCGATATCGATGGCAGGCAGGCTGTTGCGGTATTCGTCTTCGAGCAGGCGGTAGTTGTCGAGCAGGCGCGGGGTGAGGGGGGAAGGGCTGAACAACGGACGCAGTTCCTGGATGTCGTCGAGGTCGTAGAGGGTGATGGTCCAGCCGAAGCTGCGGATGATGTCATCCAGATTGCCAGTGAGGGGGGCGGGTTCCCACGGTGCGTCGGCGCTGATGTACTGCAGGGAACCGTTGGGTGCCACGCGGTACTGGCTGTGCCATTCGTAGGCATCTGCGCTGTGGCGCTTGATCAGCAGGTAAAGATAGCCCTCACGCAGGGGGCGGATGGCGTAGCTGGAGTGGGTCATCTCGCCCACGTCCTGGAACGGGCTGAGATAACCCGGCAGTTTGGGCAGGCGGGCGCGTTGTGCCGGGTTACCGCCGACGGCGGCGTAGCGCAAAGGCAGCAGTTCGAAGCGGCGGGTGCAGTCGGCGACGGGGCTGTTGCGCAGGGCAGGGCGGTAGCCGGTGGTGACGCGCCGGCACAGTTCTAGGGCTTCGTTCAATGAGTCCATTGTGTACCTCAGTCCTTGCCGTGCAGGCATCGCTGCACGTTATCGATCAGGGGCGTTCGCTGCTCGCGTGTAGCAGCGATTGCGTCTTGCCAGGCAGGTGATTCGCAGAGCTGTTCTCCGGCGCGGGCCATCATCAGCACATAGCTGACCAGGTCTTGCTCTCGATCCAGTCCTTGCGCGCGGGCCTGATTCAGGTGGTGCTGGATCAGGCCAATTCGCGTACCGTGGCAGACAGCCGTGAAGGCCGCGCAAGACGGCTCGTGCTTCAGCATTTCGGCAAGTTGATAGCTCAGTGGGTCGCCGGCCAAGGCTGCCCAGCAGTCTTCGCTCAGGGTGATGGGCGGGACATGGATCATGCGAGGCTGGTCGCCGCCAGCGATTTGCACCCACAACCTCTTGTGCGGATGCGCCACCGGGGCCCACCAGCAATGGATGGGCGCCAACCACTCGGCCACGCCAGGCAACTCGCGGCAGGTATCCAACACTTGCAGGACGGCTGCGGTGTGGTAGCGCAACAGGTAAGCGTGGCCATCCGGCCCGGTAACGGAGTTGGCCTGGCTCAAGTGCTGTACAAGCTGGGCGGCTGGCAGCGCACTGACGATCCAGCCACTCACCGCACCCATTGCACCTTGCTCCAGCTGCCACTGGAAATCGTACTGGCCTGAGACATCGGAACCTGGCCTGGAGCCGAATAACCAAGGGCCTACCGCGCGTAAATTGCTGAACTGGGCCTGTTGCAACAAAGGCCAGCAGCGCCCCGTGTAATGTTGGGTCAGCGTTTCCCGGGCCCGGGGTGAAAGGTTGGCCATTTCAACGACGGCACTCAGGCGATAGCGGTCGGATGTGCGTAGCACTTCGACCATTGCTCTGATGAATGGGCTGGGCATCAGCTGGCACCCTCCATGGGAATCATGTTGTGGCCGTCGGCGATGGCTTTGAGCAAGCAACTCAGACAAATCGGCTCCCCAGGCTCAGGTACGCCGGAAGTGGCAGTCACGCGCTGGCTGCCCTTGGCCTGCTGGCTGACCGGCCCCTTGAAGTCCAGCGCAAGGCCGTCCAGCGTGATGCCGGCGCCGTCGATTCGTAGAAGACCTGCCGGACTTCTGATCGTCAGGCTTTCGCTGACCTGGATGTCGTAAACCTTGGTGGTGTGCCGAATAGCCTCGCCGGTTTGCAATGTGCTGTGACCGGCCACGACCTGTTCGAGATGGCCACCGATCTCTACCGTATGGTTGGCCTTGGTGAGGTCCTGCCGGTGATTGCCGACGTGTTCGATTCGGTCCTTGCCTGTGGTGATGGTATGGGTGCGGCCAACGCTCAGGCTGTCGTCATTGCCAACTTCATGTGCCCGGTTCTGGCCGATGCTTACGGTCTCGTCCCGGGCAACGTCTTCAAGACGGTCCTGCCCAATCGAAATCGTCTCGTCCCGTTCGACGCGTTCGGTGCGGTCGTTGCCCACTTGCGTGGTCTCGTCGTGCCTGACGATGTTGTTCTTGTCCCGCTGGGCATGGATGAACACTTCCTCTTTGCCCAGTTCGTCCTCGAAACGCAGTTCGTTGTAACCATCACCTTTATGGGTCTGGCTCTTGATGGTCATGCGTGTCTTGTGTTCGGGCAGGTCGTAGGGCGGTAACTGATCACCGCAGTAGGTGCGCCCGGTGATCATCGGCTGGTCCGGGTCGCCGTTGACGTACTGGATGATCACATCCTGGCCAATGCGCGGAATGGCCATCGAGCCCCAACTGCCACCGGCCCAGCCCTGCGACACGCGTACCCAGCAAGAGCTGAACTCGTTGTTCTGGCTTTCACGGTCCCACGGGAAACTGACTTTCACCCGGCCCCATTGGTCGCAATAGATTTCTTCGCCCTTCGGCCCGACCACCATGGCCATGTGCGGGCCGTCGATGCGCGGCCTGGGCAACGGGGCCGGCCGCCATTCGGTTCTGCCGGGGACCAGCACGGCTTTCTGCTTGTACCGTGTGCCTTGCTGGGCATCTGCGGCTTCCTCTTGCAAGCTGGTGAACTGGACGCCTTCGTGGTGCACGCGGTTGACCCGCCAATGCAGGTTCAGGTCTTCGCGCGGGTGCTCGATCAGGGTGAAACTCAGGCCCGGTTGCAGGCGTACATCGTCGCCTTCCACTTCGGCCAGGCGGGCGTCATGGCGCAGGGCGGTGATGCGGGTGGCAGTGAAGCGCACGTCGACCGCCTCACGCTTGTAGCGACCGGGGTAGTCGAAGCGTTCGTAGCCGGTGGACTGGTGTGTCAGGTCGTTGCCCTGGGCACGCTGCTCCAGGCGGTACGCCGGGTGGATGAAGGTGTAGTCGCGCTGCACCTGGCGGGCGGTTCGCACCTGTTCGCTGTAGCGCAGGCGGCGCAGGCAAGGCCTGGCCTGATTGCCGCCGCTGGTGGCGTGGTACAGCACCTGGTCGGGGTCGATGTCGTCCGGCTCGAAGAAACCTTCGTCATCATCGTCGGCCTGAATGGCGCCTCGGCTGATCTGCCCCAGCGCCAGCAGCCGGTCGGTGATGATCAGCGTGTGGCCTTTTGGCGTGTGTTCGAAGCGGTAGACGAAGCCCTCTTCGGCGGCCAGGCGGGCGATGAAGTCGAGGTCGGTTTCACCGGCCTGCACGCAAAACTCGCGCACCTCGTGTTTGTCGATGCTCTGCAGCGTGTAGCCGGTGATGCCCTGGCGCTCGAGCATGATCTGCAGAATCTGTGGCACGGTTTTCTGCTGGAAGATGCGCCAGTTCGAACGCAGCCCCGCGCGGGCCAGCACGGGCTCGACCAGAGCGCGGTAACGGGTGCGGTGGAACCCCGTTTCGCCCTGGCTGAAGGTGCTGACCAGCCCGTGCACATAGCGCAACGGGCGCTCACCACGCCAGATCGTGAACAGCACCGGCTTGTCGAGCAGCTGGCCGAAGTCGACATCGTCTTCGAAACTGATCAGTTCCAGCTGCAACTGGAACGGCGTGCTGATGGCCTCGTCCAGCTCGAACGACACCACCTCGAACTCACTGCGGCCAACCAGCGGCTGGAAGGTAAAACGCAAATCGGTTTGGCTAGGCATGTGGCGTCCCCCGCTACTGCTGCAAGATGGCGTCGAGCGATTGCAGGACTTCGGCGGTGATCAGGTCGAGGCGGTAGCTGTAGTAGCTGTAGGCGCAGACCATGGCGATGGCCGAGAGCACCAGCGGGCTCCACCAAGGCCACTCCCAACGCCGCCCGCGGTAGGGGCGATGGGCGACGTTGGTGTAGGGGTCGCAGACGTCTTCGGGGATGGGGCCGCGCAGTTCGCGGATGACCTTGTGCATGCGCGAGATCAGGGCCTTGATGATGTCGTCGCACCTGGGGTCGAGGGCGTGCTTGCCGCGCAGGCCCAGGCAAATGCTGAAGTACAGGAACTCCAGTACATCCTGGAATTCCTTGGGCGACTGCATGACGCGCTCGAGCAGCACGAAGATTTTTTCGCCGCCCTGGGTTTCGTCATGGAAGATGCTGAGCAGCGGCTCGTGGCTCCAGCACGAATTGTTGCCCCACGGGCGGCTCATCACGGCCTCGTCGAGGAACAGGCACAGGGCGTAGGAGTAGACTTCCTGTTGGGCAATGGGGTAGCCGTGCTGCCGGATTTCTTCGCGGATGTTACTGACCTGGTTTTGCACGGCCTTGTGCACGTAGGCGATGTTGGGCAGGTCATCCAGCGTACGCAGGCGAATGACCAGGCCGAACAGCGGGGTTGCCGCATCAAGCATCAGGTTCTTGAAGCCGCCGCGTAGCTGGAACTGCGGGTCGGCGGGGTAGCCGAGCGGCTCCGTAGCGTGTTCAGGGCCAGCCCCGCTGTGAGGCTGCTGGGCAGCCTCTATATCCTCAAGCAGAATTGGCTTTTTCATGGCGGGCACAGGCTTGTCAGTGCCGTCGGACTGTCTGGACATCCATAATCCTCGTCAGTTAACAGATCAGGCTCACGCGCGCACTTTCCATGCGGTCGCGCACAAGTATCTTGCGAAATCCTGAAGACTAACGAGGAATCAATAGGCAGGGGAGATTGAAACTTCCTAAAGCGCTGTAGGAAGTTTCGCTAAGGTTTATTTTAAAAGTATTATTAGCAACTAAGTGGATGGCAGGTGCCTGTCAGATTCCACTATGCCCCTTGCTGAGAGACAAGGCTGCTCTACAAGGGCTGTGCCATGGCAGCGTCATGAATGACCGGGCTGTGTTCTGGCGCCTGCAACGCGATGCGGCCATAGAAGAACAACGCCGTTACCCAGGTTGTCAGCCAGACAAAAATCCCCGCCCAGAATGTATGGGACATATAGTGCCAGCCCTGCAGTACCCGTGTTGTGCCGTACACGAACCCGATCAGCAGAATGACCGCCAGCAACTTACGCGCATGTGCCCAGCGATGACGCAATGCCACGAAGTACAGCGCCAACAAGGTAAACCCGCTGGAGGCATGGCCACCCGGCCAGCAGCGGCCATCGCCGGCCTTGTTCCACCAGGAGAAGTTTTCGAACCATTCAACGCGGGCCTGCGTACCGCTATACAGTGTGGTTTCGACAGGGCAATACACACTGGTGTGGCTTTTCAGGTAATGAATCACGGTTGTGCTCAGTGCAAACGCCACGACCACGAACAGTAAGTCGCGGCGGTGTTGGGTGGTGAAGCGCAGCACGGGTGCGATACGGGCTTTTTCCAGCGCCCGGGTCAGGCCCAGTTGGGGGCGGTTGGCCAGGCGCGGCCAGATGAACGACAACAAGCTGCCGATGACTGCCAGTTCACCTGTCCAGTCCGGCAGGATGCGCGGCCACTTGTGGGTGACCTTCTCGAACCACTGATTGTGCAGCAGCGGGAACTGACCGGTGGCGGGGTCGAGCAGCAGGTTGCTGATCCAGCGATCGAACTCGGTGAGGTCGAATGCCACGAACACGATGGCGGCCAGCAACAGCGGCAGTAGCAGATTGTTGCGGTAGAAAGCGGCGCGGGAGGGCATATTCACAGCTCCTTGGCATCAACAAGTTTGCGCCATTCACTGGCAGCCATCTGGCCCAGCAGCGTTGCCTTGCCATCGCTGCCCTGGGTGATGAACAGGGCACTGGCATAGCTGTTCGACGTCGCGCTGACGGGTACCTGAAGCGCTTGCTCCAGCTGTTCCATGCAACCGCTGTGGCTGACCAGCACGAGGTTGTGGCCGGCCCGCTTGTGGCTAAAGGCGTTATCGGCAAAGTGTCCGTCACACTAGTTAAGCCAACCTTGCGTGGCCATGGTTTTACCAAACATGGCTTGTGCGGTTTGTCGGGTGCGCACCTGCGGGCTGGTCCACACGTCGGATGACGCCAGGCCAAGGTGTTGCAGGCCTTGGCCTACAGCGGCGGCCACCTGGCTGCCCGCAACCGTAATGCCGCTGGGGTCACCCAGGCAGGCACCTCTGGACCGGTCGCAGCGTTCGGCATGGCGCAGTACCACAATCACTGAGCCTTTTGCCCAAGCGGCCTCCAGCCCACTGCGTTGCAGGTGGTGCGGGTTGCCCAGGTTGGGGACGGCCGTGCGGGCATGCGCGCAGGCTGCTGCCACGCCCAGGAGGAACAGCAGGCACAAGACTGCGAATAGCGCTGTGCCCCAAGGAAACCGGTAAACCTGCACACGGCGTGAGGCGAGGGATTTGTCGATAACGCCTTGCAGCATGTTTGCCACTCCAGTCAGCTCGCTCCATTACGAGAGCGTCGGCACTGTAGGTAGCGGGATGTCGGTAGAGAGTGAGGCAGATGTGAAAAAAGCCTTGGCCCGACAGCGCTCTGGCCTTGCGGCAAAGACGAGAAGTCAACCATGAAACCGGTTTCAAAACATTTCTGAACGCGCTAGATTATTCGGCTGTCTTCTTGATGGCCTATCAAGATCACCTCTCCATTGAAAATCAGATGGCGCTTATCAAGGCCGCCCCAGAGCCGATGAGGATTCCCAATGCCTGAGCATGCCCCAGACAACCCGCGCAGGGATTTTCTGCGCAAGACCTTGACCCTGATCCCTGTCGTTACCGTGGCCAGCACAGGGCTGGGCGTGGGTGCCAGCCAACTGCTTGCGGCCCCGCAACAGCAGCAACAGCCACCGAAAGTGCCGGCCACGCCACCGGCGGGTAACTATCAGCCGACATTTTTCAGCGCCGAAGAGTGGGCGTTTCTGCAAGCCGCCGTGTCCCGCATCATTCCGGCCGATGAGCTTGGCCCCGGCGCGCTTGAAGCCGGCGCTGCCGAATTCATCGACCGGCAGATGAACACGCCGTACGCCACTGGCGCACAGTGGTACATGCAAGGCCCTTTCAACGCCGACGCAGCGCCCGAGCTGGGTTATCAGTTGCAGCTCAGCCCGCAGCAAATCTACCGCCTGGGCATCGCTGCCGTGGACGGCTGGTGCAAGGCCAATTCCGGGCAGGTTTTTGCTGTACAAGATAGCGCTACCCGGGACCGTATTCTCAGCAAGATCGAGGCCGGAGAGCTGGTTTTCGACACCGTGCCGGCCAAGGTGTTTTTCAGCTTGCTGGTGCAGAACACCCGCGAAGGGTTTTTCTGCGACCCGATCCATGGGGGCAACAAAGGCATGGTCGGCTGGACCCAGATCGGCTTCCCCGGCGCCCGCGCCGACTTCATGGACTGGGTCGAGCGCAACGAGCCTTACCCGTTCCCGGCTGTATCGATCCGCGGCGAGAGGGCCTGAGGCATGGCGACTGTGTTGAACAAAGTGGATGCGGTGATCGTCGGCTTCGGCTGGGCCGGTGCGATCATGGCCAAGGAGCTGACCGAGGCCGGGCTGCAGGTAGTGGCGCTGGAACGTGGGCCGATGCAGGACACCTACCCGGAAGGCAGCTACCCGCAGGTGATCGACGAGTTGACCTACAGCGTGCGCAAGAAGCTGTTCGTCGACGTGTCTAAAGAAACCGTCACTGTCCGCCACGGCATGAACGATGTGGCTCTGCCCAATCGCCAGCTTGGCGCTTTCTTGCCGGGCAAAGGCGTGGGCGGCGCGGGCTTGCACTGGTCGGGTGTGCACTTTCGGGTAGACCCGGTCGAGTTGCGCATGCGCAGCCACTACGAAGAGCGATACGGGCGAAAGTTCATCCCTGACGACATGACCATCCAGGACTTTGGCGTCACTTACGAGGAGCTGGAGCCGTATTTCGACTTCGCTGAAAAGGTGTTCGGCACCTCTGGCCAGGCCTGGACCGTCAACGGACAGGTCGTGGGCGAAGGGAAGGGCGGCAACCCCTATGCGCCGGACCGCTCCAGCCCGTTCCCGCTGCCTGCTCAGAAGAACGTGGTGTCGGCCAGGTTGTTCGAAAAGGCCGCCACCAGCTTGGGCTACAAGCCTTACAACCTGCCATCGGCCAACACCTCCGGGCCATACACCAACCCTTACGGGGCACAGATGGGGCCGTGCAACTTCTGTGGTTTCTGCAGCGGGTACGTGTGCTACATGTACTCCAAGGCCTCGCCCAACGTGAATATTCTGCCGGCGCTGCGGCAAGTGCCTAACTTCGAGCTGCGGCCCAATGCCCATGTGCTGCGGGTGAACCTGGACGACAGCAAGCGCAAGGCCACCGGCGTCACCTACATCGATGCCCAAGGGCGCGAGGTAGAACAGCCGGCGGAGTTGGTGATCCTGGCGGCGTTCCAGTTCAATAACGTGCGCTTGATGCTGCTTTCCGGCATTGGCAAGCCTTACGACCCGGTGAAGAACGAAGGCGTGGTGGGGCGTAACTTTGCCTATCAGAACATGGGCACGGTCAAGGCGTTCTTCGACAAGGACACCTACACCAACAACTTCATCGGCGCGGGTGGCAACGGTATTGCCATCGACGATTTCAACGCCGACAACTTCGACCATGGCCCGCACGGCTTCGTCGGCGGCTCACCGATGTGGGTGAACCAGGCTGGCAGCCGGCCGATTGCCGGCACCGCTAACCCGCCGGGCACGCCAGCCTGGGGCAGCGCCTGGAAGAAAGCCACAGCCGACTACTACACCCATCAGGTATCGATGGACGCCCATGGCGCCCACCAGTCGTACCGTGGCAATTACCTGGACCTGGACCCGACTTATCGCGACGCCTATGGCCAACCGCTGCTGCGCATGACCTTCGACTGGCAGGAAAACGACATCAGGATGAACCAGTTCATGGTCGACAAGCTGAGCAAGATCGCCCAGGCGATGAACCCCAAGTCGATTGCGGTACTGGGCAAGAAGGTCAAGGACCACTTCAACACCGCCAGCTACCAGACCACCCACCTGAACGGCGGCGCGATCATGGGCTCCGACCCCAAGACCAGCGCACTGAACCGTTACCTGCAAAGCTGGGACGTGCATAACGTGTTTGTCCCGGGCGCTTCGGCGTTCCCTCAGGGCCTGGGGTACAACCCGACCGGGCTGGTGGCCGCGTTGACCTACTGGTCGGCCCGCGCCATCCGCGAGCAGTACCTGAACAACCCCGGTCCGCTGGTCCAGGCTTGAGGAGCGATGGGCATGAAGACAATGTTGATCGCAACCCTGCTGCTGGCGGCCACGACGGCTGTACAAGCCACCACGAATGATGATGCTCAGGTGCTCCAGGGCGAGTACCTGGCCCGCGCCGGTGACTGTGTGGCCTGCCATACCGCCAGGAACGGCCAGCCCTTTGCCGGTGGGCTGCCGATGCAAACGCCGATCGGCACGGTGTACTCCACCAACATCACCCCGGCTGCCAGCGGCATTGGCCAGTACAGCTTCGAAGACTTCGACCAGGCCGTGCGCAAGGGCATCCGCAAGGACGGCAGCACCCTGTACCCAGCTATGCCATACCCGTCTTACGCGCGCGTCAGCGAGCAGGACATGCAGGCGCTGTACGCCTACTTCATGAAGGGCGTGGCGCCCGTCGAACAGGCGAACAAGGCCAGCGACATCCCCTGGCCGCTGAGCATGCGTTGGCCGCTGGCTGTCTGGCGCGGCCTTTTCGCGCCAGAGGCCAAGCCTTGGCAGGCAACGGCTGCTGCCGACCCGGTGGTAAACCGTGGTGCGTACCTGGTCGAGGGCCTTGGCCATTGTGGTGCCTGCCATACGCCGCGGGCGCTGACCATGCAGGAAAAGGCGCTTAGCCCGGCAGAGGGTGAGCAATTTCTGGCCGGCAGCGCTCCGCTGGAAGGCTGGATTGCCAAGAACCTGCGTGGCGACCACAAGGACGGCCTGGGCAGCTGGAGCGAAGCACAGCTGGTGCAGTTTCTCAAGACTGGGCGCAGTGATCGCAGCGCCGTGTTCGGTGGCATGAGCGACGTGGTCGAGCACAGCATGCAGCACCTGAGTGATGCCGACCTGACCGCGATCGCCCGTTACCTGAAGACCCTGCCGCCGAGCAACCCTGAAGACCGGCCACACGTCTACGACAAGCAGGTGGCGGATGCGCTGTGGAAGGGCGATGACAGCAAGCCAGGGGCGGCGGTGTACATCGACAATTGCGCGGCCTGCCACCGTACCGACGGCCAGGGTTACACCCGCGCGTTCCCGGCTTTGGCCGGCAACCCGGTGGTGCAGACGGCGGATGCCACGTCGCTGATCCATGTGGTGCTGGCAGGGGGCACGGTACCGGCGACGCACACGGCGCCTTCGAATTTCACCATGCCGGCGTTTGGCTGGCGCCTGAGCGACCAGGAGGTTGCCGATGTGGTGAACTTCATCAGGAGCAGCTGGGGCAACCAGGGGAGCGCTGTCGCGGCCGGTGATGTGAAGTCGCTTCGCTGACTTCTCCAGCTGCCCCCTGATCCACTGTGGGAGCAGGTTTACCCGCGAATGCGATGTTGAATCTACCGCCGCATTCGCGGGTGAACCCGCGCCCACATTATTTTTGATATTTTATATTTAGTTTCATTGAGTTAATTTGCATACCTCATGTCATTTATCATGATGAAATGACGCTTCCGACCAACGGGATGTTGACGAACACGCGCAGTTTTGCTGTATTGAAACCGGTTTCATCGCAATCACAACAATCATAAGGACTGCCCATGACCGACGCGCCTGCCCATGCCCGCGAACGGGTCACCATCAGCGAAGTAGCGCGTGTCGCTGGCGTTTCCAAAGCCACCGTTTCCCGTTACATCGGTGGTGATCGCCAGTTGCTGGCCGAAGCCACGGCCAAGCGCCTGGAAGAAGTCATCGAGCGGCTTGGCTACCGCCCCAACCAGATGGCCCGCGGGCTCAAGCGCGGCCAGACGCGGCTGATCGGCATGCTGGTAGCCGATATTCTCAACCCCTACTCAGTGGCCGTGATGCATGGCGTGGAAACCGCCTGCCGTCAGCACGGTTACAGCCTGGTGGTGTGCAACACCAACCGCGACGACGAGCAGGAGCGTCATCACCTGGTGGCCCTGCAGAGCTACAACGTCGAAGGGCTGATCGTGAACACCCTTGGCCATCACCCCGGCGAGCTGCTCAACCTGCAGCGTGACATCCCCATGGTGCTGGTCGATCGCCAATTGCCCGAGCTGAATGTCGACCTGGTTGGCCTAGACAATGCCGATGCGGTCGAGCAGGCCCTCGACCACCTGCAGGCACAGGGCTACCGCGATATCCTGGCGGTCAGCGAACCCCTCGATGGCACCAGTTCACGCCTGGAGCGGGTGCAGGCATTCGGCACGTCGGTCAGCCGTCGGGCCGGCATGCGCCAGCAGGTGCTGGAAATCGGCACCGGGCTGGAGGGGCAGCTGGCGTCATTCCTGGCCAGCCGTGGCCATGGCCCGCAAGCCATCTTCACCTTCAACGGCGTTGCAACCTTGGCGGTGACCCGGGCCTTGCACGAAGCCGGGCGCAACCTGTTTGCCGACGTCGGGCTGATCGCCCTCGACGACCTTGACTGGTACCCCTTGGTCGGTAATGGCATCACTGCACTGGCGCAACCCACCGAGCGTATCGGTGTGGCGGCTTTCGAAAGCCTGCTTGGCCGCCTACGCGGCGACAGCGGGGCGGCCCGGCGCATCGACTTCAAGGCCGAGCTGATCATCCGAGGCTCAACCCAACCCCAATAAGCAACGGCAGGCTGACGCCTGCTGCTATCGACTAAAAATGAAACCGGTTTCATAAGGACAAGAACAATGCACACGAACCCCGTTTCCATCAGCCTCTCCAGCTACGGCGCCGACTTCGTGCGGCAACGTGGTCAGGAGCAGTTCCTTGACCTGCTGGCCGCCGCTGGCGTTAGTCGTGTGGAGTTGCGCGAAGAACTGTTTGCCAGTGCGCCGGACGCGACAGCGCTGGGTGCTGTCATTGCCGCATTGCGCCTGGAATGCCTGTACTCGACTCCCCTGGAGTTGTGGACCGCGCAAGGCGTACCCGACCCACTTGTGGTGCAGAAGCTGGAGCTCGCCCGCGCGTTTGGCGCGGTAGCGCTCAAGGTGTCCTTGGGGCACTTCAACGAGCGTTGCGATGTCGCCGCCCTGGCAGCGCTACTGCCCGCACAGGGGCCGCTGTTGCTGGTGGAAAACGACCAGACTGAACACGGTGGCAGGATCGAACCGCTGCTGCAGTTCTTCCGGCACGCCGACCCGCTTGGGCTGCGCCTGGGCATGACCTTCGATATTGGCAACTGGCAATGGCAAGACGAGTCTGCCAGGCAAGCCGCGCGTCAACTGGGCCGCTGGGTGCGCTATGTGCATTGCAAGGCTGTGGAGCGCCGGGCCGATGGCCGACGGGTTGCCATACCGCCGCAAGCAGCTGACCTGCACGCATGGGCAACACTGATGACCGAGTTCGCCCCCGGCGTGGTGCGCGCTGTCGAGTACCCCCTGGTGGGCGACGACCTGCTGGCGCTGACCCGTGCCCAGGTGCGTAGCCTGTCTGCGCTGGGGGAGGAGGTGGCCCATGCATGAGCATGACGTGCTGTGTTTTGGTGAAACCATGGCCATGTTCGTTGCCGAGCAAACCGGCGACCTGGCCAGTGTCGGCCAGTTTGGCAAGCGCATTGCCGGCGCCGACAGCAATGTGGCGATCGGCCTGGCGCGGCTGGGGTTCAAGGTGCGCTGGTTGAGCCGGGTCGGTGACGATTCACTGGGCCGTTTCGTGCTCGACAGCCTGCAACGCGAAGGCCTGGACTGCTCTGGTGTCGAAGTGGATACCCACTGCCCCACGGGCTTTCAGCTCAAGGCCCGCTGCGATGACGGCAGCGACCCGGCTGTGGAGTACTTCCGCCGTGGTTCGGCGGCCAGCAAGTTGTCACCCCAACTGCTGCGTGCAGACCTGTTGCAAGCGCGGCACCTGCACGCCACTGGCATTCCGCTGGCGCTGTCGGATAGCTGCCGGGCCCTGTCCCACACGTTGGTCGACGCCATGCGTGCAGCCGGTCGCAGCATCTCGTTCGACCCCAACCTGCGCCCCTCGTTATGGCCTGATCAAAACAGCATGGTGCGCGAAATCAATGCCCTGGCGGTCAAGGCCGACTGGGTTTTACCGGGCCTGGAAGAGGGCCGGTTGCTGACCGGCCGGCACACCCCGGCAGACATCGCCGCGTTCTACCTCGACCGAGGGGTTGAGTTGGTGGTGATCAAGCTGGGCGACGCCGGTGCCTACTTGCGCAGTGCCAAAGGGGAAGGCCAGGTAGCAGCCGTGCCGGTCAGCCGTGTCGTGGACACCGTCGGCGCCGGTGATGCCTTTGCCGTCGGCGTGCTCAGCGCGCTGCTGGAGGGCCGCGCAGTGGCCGAGGCGGTGGCACGCGGCAACTGGTGCGGCAGCCGTGCCGTGCAGTCACGAGGCGACATGGAAGGGCTGCCGCTGCGCCACGAGCTGGAGGCCTTCGACCTGCGCAGAAGCGCGTGACCCCTTGACCCCGAATCACCTGTTGCAACAAAAACAACAAGCTCAGGAGAAACAAACCATGCAAAGCCAAAGCCTGGCACCTCGCCGCTGGTGGTACATCATCCCGATTGTGTTCGTCACTTACAGCCTGGCGTATCTGGACCGCGCCAATTACGGTTTCGCTGCAGCGTCCGGCATGGCCGAAGACCTGCACATCACCCCGGTGCTGTCTTCGCTGCTGGGCGCACTGTTCTTCCTCGGTTACTTCTTCTTCCAGGTGCCTGGCGCCATCTACGCCGAAAAGCGCAGTGTGAAGAAGCTGATTTTCGTCTGCCTGATCCTCTGGGGTGGCCTTGCCACACTCACGGGCATGGTCAGCAACGTCTACATGCTGATTGGCATCCGCTTCCTGCTCGGGGTGGTGGAGGCCGCCGTCATGCCGGCGATGCTGGTGTACCTGTGCCATTGGTTCACCCGTGCCGAGCGTTCGCGTGCCAATACCTTCCTGATGCTGGGCAACCCGGTGACCATTTTGTGGATGTCGGTGGTGTCGGGTTACCTCATCAAGCATTACGACTGGCGCTGGATGTTCATCATCGAAGGCCTGCCAGCCGTCATCTGGGCGTTCTGCTGGTGGCGCTTGGTAGACGACCGCCCGGCCCAGGTGAATTGGCTGAGCGAGCAGGAAAAAGAAGCCCTGCAGCAGGCGCTGGCTGCCGAGCAGCAGGGCATCAAGCCTGTGAAGAACTACCGCGAGGCGTTCCGTTCGCCGCAGGTGATCATTCTGGCGCTGCAGTACTTCTGCTGGAGCATCGGCGTCTATGGCTTCGTGCTGTGGCTGCCGTCGATCCTCAAGCAGGCGGCCAATGTCGATATCGTGCAGGCCGGCTGGCTGGCCTCGGTGCCTTACCTGGCGGCGGTACTGGCGATGGTGGGCGTGTCCTGGGCCTCCGACCGCCTGCAAAAGCGCAAGCGCTTCGTCTGGCCGCCGCTGCTGGTGGCCGCAGTGGCGTTCTATGGCTCGTACGCCTTGGGCAGCGAGCATTTCTGGTTGTCGTACGCGCTGCTGGTGCTGGCCGGCGCCTGCATGTATGCACCCTATGGCCCGTTCTTCGCGATCGTGCCCGAGATCCTGCCGGCCAACGTCGCAGGCGGGGCCATGGCGCTGATCAACAGCATGGGCGCGCTGGGTTCGTTCGGCGGTTCGTGGCTGGTGGGCTACCTCAATGGCGCCACTGGCGGGCCGGGCGCTTCTTACCTGTTCATGTGCGGCGCGTTGCTGACCGCCGTGGCGCTTACCGCCGCACTCAATACGTCACAGACATCTGGCCGGGCCAAGCGCAACAGCACGCGGCTGGCCATGAACCCTTAGGAAACCTGCAATGAAGAAGCGAATCGTCCTGTATAAACGCCTGTCTGACGACTTGATGACCCGCCTGCAAGACCGCGTCGAGGTCACCTGGGTGGATACCGCCCGGCCCGATGGCCTGGCCCGCCTGCGCGACGCGTTGCCGGGCGCCCATGGCTTGCTGGGTGCCAGCCTGCGCCTGGATGCCAGCCTGCTCGACCTGGCGCCACAGCTGGAAGTGGTGTCCAGCGTTTCGGTCGGCGTGGACAACTATGACATTGCCGAGCTCAGCCAACGCGGCGTGATGCTGACCAACACGCCCGACGTGCTGACCGAAACCACTGCCGACACGGGTTTTGCCTTGATCCTGGCCACAGCCAGGCGGGTAGTGGAATTGGCGAACTGGGTACGCGACGGGCACTGGCAGGCCAACCTGGGCCCGGCGCATTTTGGCTGTGACGTGCATGGCAAGACGCTGGGCATCGTCGGCATGGGCCGCATCGGCGAGGCCTTGGCCCGGCGAGCGGCTGCCGGCTTCGGGATGCGCGTGCTTTACCACAGCCAGCGGCCCAAGCCCGAGGTGGAGGCGCGCTACGCCGCGCGCCAGTGCAGCCTGGATGAGTTGTTGCAGCAGGCGGATTTCGTGTGCCTGACCGTGCCGCTGAGTGCCAGCACCGAAGGCCTGATTGGCGCACGGGAGCTGGCGCTGATGAAACCTGAGGCGATCCTGGTGAACATCTCGCGTGGGCGCGTGGTGGATGAGCCTGCGCTGGTCGATGCGCTGCGGGCCAAGCGCATACGGGGTGCGGGGCTGGATGTATTCGTGCAGGAGCCGCTGTCCACAGACTCGCCGCTGCTGCAGCTGGATAACGTGGTAGCGACCCCCCACATCGGCTCGGCAACCCAGGAGACACGCCAGGCCATGGCGCGTTGCGCGGTGGACAACCTGCTCAGCGCGCTGGCCGGCGAACGGCCGGCGAATCTGGTGAATGAGGTGTGCAGGTCGTGAGAGCAAGGGGCCGCCATACGGCCCCTTTGCTGTGCAGCTGAGCGGGCACTTATCGGCAGTTACCGGCTTTGCGATAGCCCGCAGCCTGCGCCTCACCCTCGGTGGCGAAGGTCACCTGGTTCTTCGCCGCTACCTGGTTGTAGCCCGGGCAGCCAACAGACAGGTGATAAACATGGCTGTTGCGGTTGCCAAGCACAGCCCCGACCGGCGCGGCGCTGGCCAGGCTCGGTTTGGCCTGCGCCTTGGTCGCTTTCACCGGCACCGCTTGCACTACACCACTGCCAGCCGGCTTGTAGTCGGCAGTCCATTTGCGTTCGCCACTCACGAACGGGTTGGCATGGCCCATGATCGCGGCAATACGGCGGTCGCGTTCTTTTTCCCAGGCCGACACCGGGTGCTGCTTGTCCCACGCCATCAACAGCTGTTGCTGCTGGCGCGACATGCTCAGTTGGTAGCGGTCGAACATGTAGAACGTGGTACGCGCCACCAGGCCTTTCACTTCATCACGCGGCTCTGCAGCGCGCTGGATGAAATCGACCTTGGTGGTGCACTGGCCATATTCGCCGGCATTGCCGGCAACCATGCCGTAGTTGAAGTTGCTGCGGTCACCATTCACCTCGCCCACTGCCGGGTACAGGTTGAACAGGTCGGCTTCCATGGCACGGAACACCGGGTCGTTGTCCACGCAGTGCTCGCGGCCGCCATTTTTCCAGCACTGACGCTGGTTGCCGAAGGTGTAGGCGGGCACGATGTGTTCCCACTCGGTACGCTCGGCGCGGTTCTGCTGCTTGCGGGTCTGGTACCCACACGAGGCCGCATCGATGCGCCCACCGGACTTGCCCACCCAGGTCCACTTGCAACCGCAGTACAGGTCGCCCATGGCGCTGCTGGCCTGGTCCAGGTACACCTTCTGCTTGGCCACCACCTTGGCTTCGGTGAAGGTTGCCGGCGGGTTGGCCAAGGCAGGCAGGGTAAAGGAAAACAGTAAGGTTACGGCGTAAAGCAGTGATTTCATGAGAAAAACATATTTCAGGATGGGTCGCGCATTGTAATGGTTTCCCCGGGGCTGGCCAGCTCGCGGAGCCACACCAAGGGTCGGCCTGGGTCGTCGCTGGCCATATGGTTGAACGTGGCTGAGTCGAGCATGTCCCTGACCTGGGTGCCCATGCGCAGCAGGCGCTCGATGAAACCGGCGCCGACGTCGCCATAGTCTTCCAGTGAAACGCCGCTCTGGTTGTGCTGGATGGCCAGGTGGTAGTGGCTGACCCCGGCACCGTTGCCACTGCCGCCCAGGACCACCGTGAAACGCGGGCCGAGCAGGTTGGCCAGGCGCTGCTGGACCAGATCGAGTAGCGCGAGCGGGACTTCATCGTGTCGCAATGCGTTGGGCAAGCAAGGTGTGAAAGGTGGCATGGGCGTGTCCTGCTGGGCGGCGTTCGAATGCCGCCCAGCTTAGGCAAGGTGACTGTCAACTTGGGTTAAGCAGGGGTAAAAGCAGGTAATGTCGGTGCTCAGAAGGTCTGCCCCAGCGAGAACTGGAAGATCTGCGTTTCTGCGTTGTCCGGTTTTTTCAGCGGTGCCGCCAGGCTGAAGCTCAGCGGCCCCATCGGGCTGTACCAGGTCACGCCAACCCCCAGCGACACGGCCATCTGCGCCAGGTCCACGCTGCCGCAGCCCTGGGTGGTCGACAGATAGCAGGTGTCGGCATACACGTTGCCTGCATCGACGAACACCGAACTGCGCAGCTGGCTCTGGTCCTTCACGAACGGCAACGGGAAGATGTACTCGGCGCCACCGGTAATCAGGATATTGCCCCCTAGCACATCGGTATCGCGGTCGGAGTAATAGGCTTGGCCGGCGCTGGCATAGGTGCCGGTGGCCGGCGTGTTGCGCGGGCCGAGGCCACCGTCCTTGAAGCCGCGCACCGAACCCAGCCCACCTGCGGTGTAGCTTTCGTAGAACGGCAGGCCATCGGTGGAGCCGTAACCGTTGCCGTAGCCCAGGCTGGTGTGCAGGCGCAGCGCGGTTTTGGCGGTCACCGGCAGGTAGGTCTGGCCGTTATAGTCCAGTTTGTAGAACGACAGGTCGCTACCAGGGGTGGTGGCCATCAGCGTCAGGCTTTGCGAGTGGCCACGGGTGGCCAGCACGCCTTTGTTGAGGGTGGATTCAGACCAGCCGATCGACGCTTTGAGGTTGTTGAAGCTCTTGCCTTCCCGGGCGATGAAGTCGTAGATCTCGTCGGCGCTGTAGGTGCCGGGCGAGATGTCGTCGTGTTGCAGGGTCAGTCCATAGGTCAGGCGCGATGTTTCGTTGATCGGGTAGCCAAAGCTGACCCCGGCGCCGTAGCTGTTGATTGCATAGTAAGAAACACCATCGTCGTAGTAATCGCTGTAGTCGGTGCTGCTGTAGAAGGCGTTGTAGCCCAGGCTCACGCCGTCGGCGGTGAAGTAGGGGTCGGTGAAGCCGAAATTGTACTTGGTCTGGTATTCGCTGCGGGTCAGGCCGATCGACACCTTGTTACCGGTACCGAGGAAGTTGCTCTGGCTGATCGAACCACCGAGGATCAGGCCGGCGCTCTGGGCGAAACCTACGCTGGCGGTGATCGAACCGGAGGCCTGCTCTTCGACGCTGTAGTTGACGTCGACCTGGTCGTCGGTGCCTGGCACCGGCGGGGTTTCTACGTTGACTTCCTTGAAGAAGCCCAGGCGTTCCAGACGGGTCTTGGACTGGTCGATCAGGTAGGTCGAGGCCCAGCCGCCTTCCATCTGGCGCATTTCGCGACGCAGCACTTCGTCTTCGGTCTTGGTGTTGCCGCGGTAGTTGATGCGGTTGACGTAGGCACGCTTGCCCGGGTCGACCACGAACATGATGTCGACCGTGTGGTCCTGATCGTTCGGCTGTGGCACGCCGTTGACGTTGGCGAAGGTATAGCCTTCGTTACCCAGGCGGCGGGTGATCAGATCGGATGTGGTGGTCATCACCTTGCGCGAGAACACCTGGCCCGGCTGCACCAGCAGCAGCGACTTGACCTGGTCCTCCGGCACTTTCAGGTCACCGGACAGCTTCACGTCGCGAACGGTGTACTTCTCGCCTTCGTTGATGTTGACGGTGATGTAGACGTGCTTCTTGTCTGGCGTGATGGACACCTGGGTAGAGGCGATGTCCATGTTGATGTAGCCGCGGTCCAGGTAGTAGGAGCGCAGACGCTCCAGGTCGCCGGACAGTTTTTCGCGGGCGTACTTGTCGTCGTTCTTGAAGAACGACAGCCAGTTGGTGGTTTTCAGCTCGAACAGCTGCCCCAGGGTCTCATCGTCGAACACGTTGTTGCCAACGATGTTGATGTGCTGGATGGCAGCGACGGTGCCTTCGTTGATCTTGATCTTCAGCGCGACGCGGTTGCGCGGTTGCGGCACCACTTCGGCATCGACCTCGGCCGAGTAGCGGCCCTGGGCCACGTACTGGCGCTGCAGTTCGTTACGCACGCCTTCGAGGGTGGCACGCTGGAAGATTTCGCCTTCGGCCAGGCCCGATTGCTTCAGGCCCTTCATCAGGTCTTCGGTGCTGATCGCCTTGTTGCCTTCGATCTCGATGCTCGACACCGACGGGCGCTCGACCACGTTGATGATAAGCACATTGCCATCGCGGTTCAGCTGAATGTCCTGGAAGAACCCAGTCTTGAACAGGGAACGGGTCGAGTCTACCAGGCGGCGGTCATCGGCCTGGTCGCCGACGTTCAGCGGCAGGGCACCGAACACACTGCCGGCGGAAACCCGCTGCAGGCCGTTGACGCGGATGTCGGCGATCCTGAAGGGGGAGGCCTGAACCAGTGTGGCTTTCAGCAACAGGATGGAGAGCAACAGGCGCGGGTAGTTCATCGGGGGTTCCAGACAAGCGGATTCGGAGGGGAGCAAGCGCGGGCAACCCGCAAGCAGCGGGCGATGAGGATACGGGCGGGCTGTGTACGGCGCGGTTAGCCGAGGGTAAAGATGTGTAAAGTCCGACCGGCCGGCGGTGACAGTGCCGCCGTGGAGGACGATCATTAACGCCCCTGCAATTGCGATATCTGGCCCCGATGATCCCCGTGCTGCTGGTCGACGACGACCGCGAACTGACTGAAATGCTCTCTTTGTACCTGGCGCGCGAAGGCTTCCAGGCCACGGCCGTGGACACTGGCGAGGAGGGCGAGGCCCAGGCGTTGTCCGGCCAGTATCAGGCGGTGGTGCTGGACGTGATGCTGCCGGGTATCTCGGGTATCGAAGTGCTGCGGCGCGTGCGTGCGCGCAGCCAGGTGCCTGTACTGTTGCTGACTGCCCGTGGCGACAACATCGACCGCATTGCCGGCCTTGAACTGGGGGCCGATGACTATGTGCCCAAGCCCAGCTCGCCGGGTGAACTGGTGGCACGCTTGCGGGCGATTCTGCGCAGGGTGCAGCCGCAGTTGATGGGCGAGGCCATTGCCCCTGAGCAAGTGCGCACGGGTGCATTGAAAATGTGGCCGGGTCGTCGCGAAGCGCACTGGGGCGATGCCACGCTGGAACTGACCGGCTCGGAGTTCAGCCTGCTTGAGGCGTTGGCCCGCCAGGCTGGACAGCTGGTCAGCAAGCAGGACCTGTCGCTCAATGCCTTGGGCCGGCCGCTGACCCGCTACGACCGGCGCATCGATGTGCATGTCAGCAGCATCCGGCAAAAGCTCGGCCCGCGCGCTGACGGCAGCAGCTGGATCCAGAGCGTGCGTGGCATGGGCTACATGCTGATAGTCGAATGATGCGCCGGCGCCTGTTCTGGAAGCTGTTCCTGGCATTCTGGCTGGCCAACAGCCTGACCTTTCTGGTGGGCGCAGCCACCTTCATGCTGAATGACTGGCGTGGAGACAGCCCGGCACTGCGTTCGCTGCTGGCCACCGAGCTGCAGCTGTTGCAGCGCTATGGCGAACAGGCCGGTCGGCAGTTGCTGAACGTGTCGCCGCAGCCACCCGATGTGCAGGTGGGCCTTTACGATAGCCAAGGGCAACTGCTGGCTGGGAAGGCGGTACAGGTGGCCCGTTTCGAGCAAGCCTTACGCGACAGCGAGGGCCGCCCGCTGGTGCTGCGGGCCTCGGTGGCCACAACCGTTGGCGAGCCACCACCTCCGCGCGGGATGGGCCCTTTGTTTACCGGCACGTTGATGAGTGCGTTGTTTGCCTTCTTGTGCAGCCTGTACCTGACACGCCCGCTGGCGTGGCTGCGTGAAGCGATGGGCCAGGTGGCCCAGGGCCGGTTCGACGTGCGCGTGAAGCCCCGGCTTGGCAAACGCCGTGACGAGATTGTCGAGCTGGCCGAAGACTGTGACCGTATGGCCGGTCAACTCAAGGCCCTGGTGCAGGCGCAACAGAACCTGCTGCATGACATTTCCCACGAGCTACGTTCACCACTGACCCGTATGCATGCCGCCATCGGCCTGATGCGTCAGCAACCCGACCGGCTCGATATGCTGGAACGGGTCGAACGTGAGTCGCGGCGAATGGACGACCTGATCGAGCAGTTGCTGACCCTGGCCCGCGCTCAGGCGCGGCAGGGCGACAGCGACTTTGCCAGCGTGGATGTGGTCGAGTTGCTGGCGCAGATCGTCGAGGACGCCCGTTTCGAGGCGGGCATGAAACAGTGTCAGGTGTCGTTGCATGCCCAAGGTACGTTTCTCATCCACGGGCATGAGGAGCTGCTGTACCGGGCATTCGAGAACATCATCCGCAACGCTGTGCGCTATGCCGCAGCCGGTACGGAGGTGCTGGTGCAGGCCTCGCAGGCGCCGGGCGGGCAATGGTTGCAGGTCAGTGTCAGCGACCATGGGCCGGGCGTAGAGCCGGCCCGCTTGCAGCGCATCTTCGAGCCATTTGATCGGGGCACCGATGACAGTGGCGATGGCTTTGGCCTGGGGCTGGCGATTGCACAGCGGGCTATTGCGTTGCACGGCGGCAGCATCACGGCGCTGGCTGCGGACAGTGGCGGGTTGCGGGTACGCATCGAGTTGCCGCAGGCCAGCCCTGCCTGAATCCAGGGCTGAGTTACCGGGCCTTTCGCACACCCGCTGGGTGCGGGTATTTCAATGGCCGCCTTTCATCCGTCGCGCCACCCAATAAATCCCCAACCCGACCAGTGCCGTCGCCGCGCCAATGTAGCCGGTACTTGTCCAGCCCATGCCTGCGGTAATCGCCATGCCACCCAGCCACGGCCCCAATGCATTGGCCAGGTTGAACGCCGCATGGTTCGATGCCGCTGCCAGGCTTGGTGCTTCATGGGCAATGTCCATCAGGCGGATCTGCAGCGGCGCTGCCAAGGCAATCATGGTACCCACCAGGCCGATCCCCAACAGCAGGCTCCACAGTGCCTGGGCGGCGAAGGTGAAGAACAGCAGTACGGCAATCGACCACACCAGCACCAGCCCCACCGCGCGGAACTGCAAGCGATCAAACAGTTTGCCGCCAGCGATGTTGCCGACGATACCGCCCACGCCGAACGCCGCCAGGCCGAACGGAATCCACTGTGGTGACACTTGGGTTACTTGCAGCATGGTCGGTGCCAGGTAGCTGAATACACAGAACATGCCGGCAAAGCCGATCGAAGCGATTGCCAGCGCCATCCATACCTGCGGGAGGGCGAAGGCTTGCAGCTCCTTGCGCGGGTCGCTGCGGACTTCGTCGTGGCGCTGGGGCACGAAGCGCCACACCAGGGCGATGGTGCACAGGGCAATCGCGCCGACCAGCACGAATGCCGAACGCCAACCGAAGTACTGGCCCAGGAAGGTGGCCACCGGGTTACCGAGCAACATGGCCAAAGTCAGGCCCATCATCACCCGGGCAACGGCACCCGCTCGATGGTCCTTGGCCACCATGCTCGATGCCACCACTGCGGCAATGCCGAAGTAAGCGCCGTGGGGCAGGCCGCTGATGAAGCGGAAGGCAACCAGGCCGCTGAACGAGGGGGCAAAGGCCGTGGCCAGGTTGCCCAAGGCATACAGCAGCATCAACAGCAACAACATGTGCTTGCGCAGCAGTTTGGCACCCAGAATCGCCAGTGTCGGGGCGCCAACCATCACCCCCAGTGCATAGGCGCTGATGGCGTGGCCCACCTGCGGCTCGCTCAATTGCAGGTTGTTGGCGATGTCGGGCATCAGGCCCATGATGGCGAACTCGCCTGTGCCGATGGCAAAGCTGCCCAACGCCATGGCGGCTTCCAACTTGGCGACGGTGGTTTTGCTGGGAAGAGGGGGGTGTTCCTGGACTGACATCGGGATCCTTACTGAAACATGCTGAAACGTTCAAGTCGGGATCATAGTCAATGTTTGCTTGAAACGTCGAGGAAGCTGGACAGCTTCCACGCGCATCTGCTGGGTTCAGGCACGTTCTGCTGCCGAGCTTACGAATGCCACTGGAGCGGCCTGAATGCGAGTGGAGTACAAGTGTGCTCCTCAACGCTCCAGGTAATGTGTCTGCGCGGCAAAATCGATGAACCGCTTGCTGGCCAGCGACAGGTATTCCCCCGACCGCCAGCACAGGCGGAAGCTCATCAGTTGCGCTGGCCGGAACGGCACCCCGACGATGCCCGGTGTGCGCTGCTGCACCGAGCGCAGCAGGGTCGCCACGCCCATGTTGTCCAGTGCGGCCTGCACCACCAGCGAGACGAAGTTGCTCTGCAGCGCCACCTGGTAAGTAATGCCATGTTCGGCGAAGAACGCGTCCAGCAGGTGACGTTGCACGAACGTTCGGTCGAACACCACCATGTCGGTATTGCGCAGGTCTTCCGCCGTGAGGAAGGCTTTGCCGGCATAGGCGTGGTCGGGGTGCATACACGCCAGCATCTCGTCACTGCCCAGCAGGATCGACTCCTTGTCGGGCGGCACGCGCCGGGACTCCAGCAGTGCAAGGTCGATTTCACGCTGTTCCAGGCGGTGGCCAATGTCCTCGGCACTGCCTTCGAACACGGTCATGGCAATGCCGGGGTATAGCTTGCGAAAGGCATTCATCAAGCCGGGCACATAGTGCAGGCCGAACATCGGAGGAATACCCAGACGCACTTCACCGCGTTTTAGGTCGGCCATGTCGCGCAGTTCTTGCCGGGCCACATCCATCTCACGCAGGGCCGATGCAATGCGCGGCAGAAACTGTTCGCCTTCGGCGGTGAGGATCACCTTGCGCGTGGTGCGGTTGAAAAGGGTGACCCCCAGTTCTTCTTCCAGCCGGGTTACGGCCATGCTCAGTGCCGGCTGGGCGATGTGCAGGTGCTGCGCGGCTTTGGTGAAGCTGCCCTGGCGCACGATCTCGACGCAGCAGCGCAATGCCTTGAGGTTCATTGAGGCGTTCTACCATTCATAACAAGCTGTGATGCTAAGCATCATAACAATATATTTATTATTATTAACCAGAGGGCCTACGATGCGCGCCACTGAGACATCCTGCAACATCTCAGTCACGCAGTGTAATAACGCTGCAATCCCACAAAGATTTTGAGGTAGTACCCCAAATGGCCAAGGCCGCCGATGTCGTTGTGCAATGCCTGGAAAACGAAGGTGTCGAGTATGTGTTCGGCATTCCTGGTGAGGAAAACCTCGACCTGCTCGAATCCCTGCGCAAGTCGAAGATCAAGCTGGTACTGACCCGTCACGAGCAGTCTGCAGGCTTTATGGCTGCCACCTATGGCCGTCTGACCGGCAAGACCGGCGTCAGCCTGTCGACCCTTGGCCCTGGCGCCACCAACCTGGTTACTGCCAGCGCCTACGCCTACCTGGGCGGCATGCCGATGATGATGATCACCGGCCAGAAGCCGATCAAGAAGTCCAAGCAGGGCCGCTTCCAGATCATCGACGTGTGCGGCATGATGGACCCCATCACCAAGTACACCCACCAGTTCGCCTCGGCAGACAACATCCCGTCGCGCATGCGCGAAGCCTTCCGCCTGGCCGAAGAAGAAAAGCCGGGTGCGGTACACCTGGAGCTGCCGGAAGACATCGCCGCCGAGCAGACCGATGCACTGCCGATCCCGCGCAGCCTGCACCGCCGCCCGCTGGCCGAGCATGTGGCCATCGAAGCCGCCGTCGAGAAGCTGCTGAGCGCGCGTAACCCGATCCTGGTGATCGGTGCTGGCGCCAACCGCAAGATGACCGCCAAGGTCCTCAAGCAACTGATCGACAAGACCGGCATCCCGTTCATCACCACCCAGATGGGTAAAGGTGTGGTCGACGAGCGCCATCCCCGCTTCCTGGGTAACGCCGCCCTGTCGTCCGGTGACTTCGTGCACCGCGCCGTCGAAGCCGCCGACCTGATCATCAACATCGGCCACGACGTGATCGAGAAGCCGCCATTCTTCATGGTGCGTGGCGGTACTGAGGTCATCCACATCAACTTCCGCTCTGCCGAAGTCGATGCCGTGTACTTCCCGCAGGTCGAAGTGATCGGCGACATCGCCAATGCCGTGTGGCAGATCAGCGAAGCGCTGAACGACACCTCGCACTGGGACTTCACTCGCCTGATGGCCATCCGTGAAGCCAACGAAGCGCAAATCGCCGAAGGCGCTGACGACAACCGCTTCCCGGTCTACCCGCAGCGTATGGTCGCCGATATCCGTCGTGTGCTGCCGTCCGAAGGCATCGTTGCCTTGGACAACGGCATCTACAAGATCTGGTTCGCCCGTAACTACAAGGCGCACAAGCCAAACACCGTGCTGCTGGACAACGCCCTGGCGACCATGGGCGCCGGCCTGCCTTCTGCCATGGCGGCGCACCTGGTGCACCCTGACCGTCCGGTGATTTCGGTTTGCGGCGACGGCGGCTTCATGATGAACAGCCAGGAGCTGGAAACTGCAGTCCGTCTGGGCATGCACATCACCGTGGTGATCCTGCGTGATGACGGCTACGGCATGATCCGCTGGAAGCAGGCCAACATGGGCTTCACCGATTTCGGCCTGGACTACGGCAACCCGGACTTCGTCAAGTACGCCGAAGCCTATGGTGCCAATGGCCACCGCGTGGAAAGTGCCGAAGGCCTGCTGCCGCTGCTGGAGCACTGCATCAAGACCCCGGGTGTGCATGTGATCGACTGCCCGGTCGATTACAGCGAAAACGACCGCATCCTCAACAGCGAGCTGCGTGAGCGCGCGCTGGCGGTGTAACGCTTGACAGGTACGGCGCCACCTCAAGGCTGGCGCCGTTCCCTGGAGCGGCTTGCGCTCCCTCCTTCCGTTCAGAATCCCTTCTCTCAGCGATCAACCAGGGCCTGCAGACTGGTCAGGATGCTGTTGGCGTCATAGGGCTTGCGGGTTACGGGCACATCCTGCAGATGCTCGGGAATGCTGATGCCGTCGCCATAGCCGGTAGCGAACAGAAACGGAATTTGCCGGCGCTGCAGTTCATCGGCGACGGAAATCGACGTCCCTGTTCCCAGGTTCACATCCAGTATCGCGGCGTCCGGTGTGCGGCTGCTAATCAAGCGCATGGCCTCATCCTCGGAACTGGCGGTCATCACGTCCTTGATCTGTGCATCGTTGAGAATCTGCTCAAGGCCAACCGCGATCACCAACTGGTCTTCAAGGATCAGCACGCACAAGCCCGGCAGGGCGGCAAAGGCATCGGCTTCACGGGTAACCGGCGCGGATGTGCTCACAGGGTCGGCCGCTTCGGCCACGGACAGGTGTTTTGCAGGAATTCTGAACAACCCTTGCACGCCTTCGGCGTGATATTCCACGGTGCTGGTGCCACCCAGGTCGAACGGAATGCTGCGTTCTATCAGCACCGAGCCAAAGCCATTACGGCTGGGCGGGTGAACCGTTGGCCCGCCGCTTTCGCGCCAGGTAATGCTGCAGCCGTGGGAGGCGTCGATGGCCCAGCTTACGGCAAGTTTGCCGCTCGCCCGCGACAACGCGCCGTATTTGGCAGCATTGGTTGCCAGTTCGTGCAGCACCAAGGCCATGACCGAGTAGGCGCGGGCATCCAGGATAACGTTCGGGCCTTGCAGTTCAATCACTCCGGCGGCGGTGCGGTAGGGTGAAAGCTCTGCCTCCAGCAGCTTGGCCAGTCGCCCGCCACCGTCACCGCGTACCACCTGGTCGTGAGCGAGGGACAGCGCATGGATGCGCCCCTTCAATGTCGCCACGTAGTCCTGCAGTGTCTGGCTCTCCGAGGTCGGGTGGGCAACCAGCGCGCCAATCAACGACAGAATGTTCTTGACCCTGTGGTTGAGCTCTTCATTGAGGATGCGCTGGCGCACTTCTGCCTTCGAACGCTCGCTGGCCAGCAACTCGCTGTTATACAGCACCACCTCGACGATAGCGGTACGGATGGCGTCGCCAAACTGGCGGTCCTGCTCGGTCCAGGGCAGTGACTGCTGGTGAACGGTTTCTTTCCAGATCGCAAAGCTTTTCCGTGGTGTCAGGCGGTCGCCCAATGCGCCGCTGTCATAGGTCTTGTTCGGGTCCCCGGCCCAGTCGAGTGTCTCGACCACTTCCTTGCGGAAGAAGATCAGGTAATCCCTCGGCTGCTGCGACATCGGTATGATCAGTACGCCAGACACATCGGTAAAGTACGCCTGGGCCGCAGGCAGCACCATCGACAGGCGGTTGGACGCCCAGGTACGGCCAGCGCTGACAATATCTGCCAGGCGCAGCAGGTCGGGAACCGCCGATGTGGGCGGCGTCAGCCCGGCGGATGACCAGCGGCCTTGCAGCGACATGCCGATGCCGTCGCAGGGGATCAGCGACATAAGCCGGGGCAGGCGCGCACGGAAGAACCCGTCGATGTCTGCAGCCCGGTTGGCGTCAAGCAGCATGCTGTCCAACGCTTTGTGAACGTGTACGGCGGCTTCAAGCTTTTGCCGGCTGCGCAGGGTCTCGATATGCAGCGAGAAGAATTCGCCGAACATTTCCGCCGCCACACGTTGTCCCATGGACAGCGTGCGTGGTGCATAGTGGTGGCAGGCGATCATCCCCCACAGCTCTCCATTGACGATGACCGAAATCGACATGGAGGCCCCCACGCCCATGTTGCACAGGTATTCGCAGTGGATCGGCGAGACGCTGCGCAAGTGCGCATAGGAAAGGTCGAGCGGCTCGCCCGAGGGGTCGAGCACCGGGTCGATGGCGACTGTCTTGAACTGGGCATCCGAGATCACCCGGATCGGGTTGCGCAGGTAAAGTGCGCGGGCCTGCTGGGGGATGTCGGAGGCCGGGAAATACTGGCCCATGAAGCTTTCAAGGTCGCTGCGCCTAGCCTCTGCAACCACCTTGCCGGCGCCGTCGGCACCCAATTGGTAGATCATCACCCGGTCGTAACCGAGCACGGCCCGGACAAAGCGGGCAGCATCGCGGAACAGCTTGCTGGTCTGGTCGATGTCGCGCAGTTGGGCGATCAGCGTGCGGGCCAGCTCGATTGGCTCGGCAATGCTCGCGCCAGCGGGCTCGAACTCGAGGATAGCCGTGCCTTTGAACACGTGGGCGGCAATGTCGACAGCCTCGCCGCTGGGCAGTTTCACACCGAAGCTGTGCGCCGGCCGCGAGGCCTCCCGGGTGCGGGCCAGCGCGTTGCGCAGGGTATGCGCCACTTCATCCCCGAGCACCGCATGCAGCTTCTGGCCGTTGATGTCGCTTGCTACGCCCAGCATTTGTGGGGCATTGGCCGAATGACGCAAAACGACGGTGGCCGAGGCATCGCACGCCAGCAGGCAACCATGGGGCTGGATGCTGCCAGGTATCTGAATAGGCTCGCGGTCGCAGTTGGTCAGGTTTACTTGGGGGTTGAATGTCATGGGCCGTGCCTGTGGGGGATGAGGAGGCTGCCAGCAGGGCCGCCAACGTCAGCCTAGCAGGCATGCCCGCCTTTGGCATAGCGAGGCGAAAAGGGCCTTGCTGGCTTATGACGGGTGTTCCCCTCGATCATCAGCGAACCCCAGCTCACGGATGAACATCGAAAACAGTTCAGGGTGAGGCGAGATATTCAGTTTCGCGTACAGGTGGCGCCGGTGCACCTTGATGGTTTCTGGCGAGATGCCCAGCCGTGCGCCATCGCCTTCGACGTATAGCCGCGCAGGAGGAACGGACGAGAAGGCGGCATGTGCCGCCTTTTACCGGTGGAGTACAGATGTGCTCTTGTCGATATGCCTTGAAGGCAAGCGGCGATCAATGGTCTCATCCGCACCTGAGCCAACTGGTATTGAACGATGATTCGCCCGCTGTTTGTTTCCATCGATGGGCCTAAAGGCACCGGCAAGACCACGCTGCTGGAGGCCGTCACCCAAGCCCTGAGAGTGGACGGGAAAAAGGTGATCCGCCTTTGCGAAAAAAAGAGCGATCCCTACCGGGGCGAAACCATGGCGCTGGTCAACAAGCTCGCCAGAAACCCTTGCCGAGATCTGGAATTAAGGGTGTGCGAGCGCTTCGCTGAAAGCCGCGCCTGGATTTCCCGGCACGTACTGCCCAAGCAGCCAGCCGACAGCATCGTCCTGATTGATCGCTGGTACCCCTCTGACGCCGCGTTTCGCCGCACGGTGCCGTTTGACCAGATCTTGCGATTGAACCTCGACCTAAGCGTGCAAGTGCCAGATTTGCATGTCGGGGTTGTCACTGCCCCTGAAACCTCGTGGGCAAGGGCTACGGCACGCACGCGTGGCCTGGGCAGTACGGTGATATACAACCTGGATGAACAGGTTGCCTGCACCGAGGCTTTCGAGCGTGCGCTCGTAAAGCACGGCTGGGTGTTGTGCCGTAATGAAGGGGCTATCGAAGACGCGACGCGGCAGGTGGTTGGCGAGATTGACCGCGTACTGCTATCGCGTTGAGCGCTCGTGCGCCGCTGTGCAAGCTGGCTTGCCGGCGCAAAGGCCGGCCTGGGCAACCATGCGTGGATGATCAGGCGCCCTGGCGGTCGATATCACGGCGCAGGACAACCGACGTGGTAATGTCATCCACCGATTCGTGACGTGCCACGTTGTCGCGCACCTGATTGAGGTCGTCGATTGTCCGGGTTTCCACCTCAACCACCAGGTCAAGCTGCCCACTCACCGAGGAAACCCGCCGCACGCGTGCGTCCGTTGCCAACTGGTCGAGCAGCCCCATGGCAGGTGTGCGCTGCAAGGTCACCAGCAGTATCGCGCGTATGACATTGGCGTCTATCTCGCCGATATCCGCACGGTATCCTCGAATGATCCCGCTGCGTTCAAGGTTGGCCACACGCTCGGTAGTGGCGCTTCTGGAAAGGCCTATGCGGCCGGCTAATGCCTTCAGCGCAATGCGCGCGTCCTTCGAAAGTACTTCAAGAATCTCACGATCTTTTGCGTCCAGTTCACGCATTGCACCACCTGATAAGCTCGCCGTCATTATGCCGGTCGGTACCGGCATAATGCCTGTCGATCCCGACCGTATGCAGGGTGTCGGTTTCGGCAGTGCATGACAAGCTATTGAAAAACAATTTGCTCGCTCGGAACGTGATGATATGACAGACCTTTCCCACCCGGCACCTCGGTTTTCGGCAAGCGATGCAGAGGGCCTCGCAAAAGATTTTTTCAATGTCACCGCTACAGCAACCCCCCTGGACGGGGAGCGGGACCGCAATTACCGGTTGGATACGGGCGTCGATGCGGGCTGGATACTGAAAATCGTCAACGCCAGCGAACCCCGGGTAGAAAGCGAGTTTCAAACCGCGCTGCTCGATCATCTGGCCGTGCATGGCGCGCACCTGGGTGTGCCTCACCTTCGCGCCAGTGTGGCGGGTGACTACCTGCCGTCCGTGGCCAGCGCCTCAGGTGAGCAGCATGCGATGCGCTTGGTCAGCTGGTTGGTCGGTACGCCACTTGCCGAGGCCAAGCGATCTTTCGCGCTGATGAGCAACTTTGGTCGGGCACTCGGTGAACTTGACCGCGCCCTGCAGGGGTTCATGCACCCTGGTGCCGTCCGTGATCTGGACTGGGACTTGCGCCATGCCGCACGCTCCCGTTCGCGCTTGCACCACATCAAAAGCCCCGAGCGCCGGGCCATTGTCGAGCGTTTTATCACCCGGTTCGAACACACTGTACAGCCCCGGCTGGCATCACTCAGGGCGCAGGTGATCCACAATGACGCCAACGACTGGAACATCCTGGTCGATGCCGAAACCACCCGCCATGTGACCGGCTTCATCGACTTTGGCGATGCCGTGCATACCGTGCTGATTGCCGAGGTCGCGATCGCCAGTGCTTACGCCATTCTCGACATGGACGACCCGATCGGCGCTGCCGCAGCGCTGGTGGCCGGATTCCATGAAAAGTACCCATTGCAAGCGCAAGAGCTTGACGTGCTGTTCAACCTGATTGCCATGCGCCTGGTCATCAGCGTTACTTTCTCCGCTTCCCGGCAAGATCAGACAGAAGACAACCCTTACCTGGCGATCAGTGAAGCGCCAGCCTGGCGCCTGCTGGAACAGCTTGATTCGATGAATCCACGGCTGGCTACAGGCATCCTGCGCAAAGCCTGCGGTTTCGATGCCATCGAGGGGGCGGGCGCAGTGCGCCGCTGGATCGCCGATAACCACACATCATTTGCCGACCTGGTGCGCCCGTCAGCCGCCGTCCTCAACAAGGTGATCGCGCCGTTTGGCGACGCCAGCCACGAAATGACCATCGCCTCAGCCGAGCAGCGGCCTGCCGATGCGACGCGCTGGTGGAATGCGTTCTCTGCCGCGCACAACGTGCCGCTGGCCATCGGGCCATGGGGTGAGTTGCGTACCATTTATACGGACAGCGCTTTCGAGTCGCGCTTTATCAAGGGGCAGCGCCGCACTTTGCATGTAGGGGTCGATCTGGTGATGCCCGCCGGTACGCCGTTGTACGCTCCGGTCCCTGGCACCGTCAAAAGCGTTGAGGTTGAATCCGACCCGCTGGGCTATGGTGGGCTGGTGATGATCGAGCACAGCCCGCCAGGTTGCCCGCCATTCCTGACCCTGTGGGGGCACCTGGCCCACGAGGCGCTCAGCCGCTTGAAGGCCGGTGACAAGCTCGACGCCGGCGACCTGGTGGGCTACATGGGCACCGATAATGAAAACGGCGGCTGGATTCCTCACCTGCATCTGCAGATGACCACCGATACCCAGCTGAGCGCGAGTGAGGTCATTGGCGTTGGAGAGCCCGAGTACCGCGAAGTGTGGGCAGACCTGTTCCCTGATGCCTCGACCTTGGCCGGCATCCCGCCAGAAACCTACAACCAGCAGGGAATGACCAAGGCCCAGATCATTGCCAAGCGTAAAGAGCTGCTGCTACCGAACTTGTCAATTTCGTACACCGACCCGATCAAGTTCGTGCGCGGCGATGGCGTATGGCTGATCGACAACTTCGGGCGGGCCTACCTGGATTGCTTCAACAACGTGTGTCACTTGGGCCATAGCCATCCCGACGTGGTCGACGCCTTGAGCCGCCAGGCTGCACGACTTAACACCAACACCCGTTACCTGCACGACAACATCGTGGAGTACGCCGAGCGGCTGACCGGCACGTTGCCAGAGGGCCTTTGTGTGGCGTCATTCGGCTGCTCGGGCAGTGAAGCCAACAGCCTCATGCTGCGCATGGCGCGCAACTACACCGGTAGCGACCAGGCGATCGTGCTGGACTGGGCTTACCATGGCACCACGCAAGAACTCATCGACCTGAGCCCTTACAAGTACAAGCGCAAAGCCGGCAAGGGCAGGGCGGCGCACGTATACGAGGCGGTGGTTCCAGACAGCTACTACGCGCCCGAGCACTGGCCATTGGAAGAGCACGGCAAGCGGTTTGCCGAGTCGGTGGCAGAGCAGCTGGACGCCATGCGCAAAGCCGGCAAGGGCCCGGGGTTCTTCCTTGCCGAGTCGATCCCCAGCGTGGCGGGGCAGGTGTTCCTGCCCGAGCATTACCTCAAGGAGGTATACGCGATGGTTCGCGCCGAAGGTGGGCTGTGCCTGGCCGATGAGGTGCAGGTCGGGTTTGGCCGTGTCGGTAGCCACTGGTGGGCGTTCGAGACCCAAGGCGTAGTGCCGGATGCTGTCACCATGGGCAAACCGATTGGTAACGGCCACCCGATGTCGGCGGTGGTGACCACGCGCGAGGTTGCCGATGCTTTCAACAACGGCATGGAGTATTTCAATACGTTCGCCGGCAACCCTGTGTCGTGTGCGGTGGGCCTGGCGGTGCTCAATGCAATCGAGCGCGACCAGTTGAAAGAGAACGCCTTGCGCATCGGCAATTACCTGCTTGAGGGTTTGGGCAAACTTCAGCAGCAATTCGAGGTGATTGGTGATGTACGCGGGTTGGGCCTGTTCCTCGGCGTCGTGTTGGTCACGGACCGCACGTCGAAGGCTCCGGCCACGGCCTTGGCCAGGAAAGTTGCCGATGGCGCCAGAGAGCGCGGCGTATTGATCGGTACCGAAGGCCCGCATGACAACGTGCTGAAAATGCGTCCTTCCATGATTTTCAGCCGGGCCAATGCGGACTTCCTGCTTGAAGTGCTGCAAGACAGCTTCATTGCGGCGCTGAAGTGAGGTGCACCCAGTGAGATTCTGAGAGGTCCCGTTCAAGAACGCCCCCAGGCTTCCCTGAGAAAGCATCTGCTTGAGCGGCAGAACAATGGCTTTCAAACAGTCAATGGCAGGAAATAAAACAACAATGGCACTAACTGGATGGCGATCGACCAGAACTGAACTGCGAATCAAGGCACCGTCGCCCGGGCTTCTTCAGGCGCTAGTTCGAACTGTTCGAGGCAACGCTGCTGGAAAGAAGATGTTTTCCTCCGACTCCATGTGGTCGTAGTATTTTTCGATGAAGTCATCGACAGTGTCCAAAGACACGATGAGCTGCCTCCGTGCTGGATTTCAAACGCGCTGGCCCAGCGCTAAGATAAAGTTTGCTGTCATCAGGACATCAAGAGTTGGAGCACTGCAATGTTTATTGATGTGAATGCTTTCACACCATGGTCGGCACTCGGAGGGGGCGCGCTGATTGGTCTGGCAGCAGGTCTGTTCGCCATGTGCAACGGACGGGTAGCCGGTATTAGTGGGTTGCTCGCTTCGATGTTGCAGCGTGCAGGGGAGGGGCGTGGTGACAAAGCGGCGTTCTTGCTGGGAATCTTCGCTGCACCGTTGTTGTGGCAGGCGTTCGCGTCGCTTCCTACTGTGCAGTTCACCAGCGCACCTTGGGTGCTGATGGCCGCAGGGCTGCTGGTCGGCCTGGGTACTCGCTACGGTGGCGGCTGCACCAGCGGTCATGGGGTGTGCGGCCTGTCGCGGCTGTCTCCTCGTTCGGCAGTGGCGACGCTGTGTTTCATGGCGACCGGTTTTGTCACTGTGTTCGTCGCTCGGCATCTTTTTACAGGAACGTAACATGACTCGGATCAGTGGCTTCATCGCAGGGGTGCTGTTCGGGATAGGTTTATTGCTGTCCGGCAATCTCGGTCACTCTGGCTGGACGGAGCCTACAAGACGCATTCTTTCTGCGGCGCCCATACGCTTCAAACCGTTGCTCTGGACGAGCAGGATTTTGTTATTCGCCAATGGCATCGAGGTGACGGAAAACCCCGTCGGTGGCCCACTGCGGACTGGAATGAGGACTGTGAGCGTCAGAAGAAGCGCATCATGATGTGTCCAGACCAGTACCTTTCGATAGCATTTGAAGATTTTTATAGCTGCTTCAAAGATGCCAAATTCATTCCAACAGAATGGGTGCTTCAAGTTCGACTCGATGCTGAAAGCGCCAAGAGTGATCAAGCGATCGAAGTGAACCTGGAGTCGCAGTTCGTCAGTCGTAAGCAGGGGTGTGAATTCAAATTCGCGAGCCCGGTGATCTGCCTTTCGACCCGCTACAGCCTGCCCGCCGATGCACCTCACCATCTCTCCCAGCTCCTACCACCGAACCAACTGCGGTTCACCACGTTTCTTGACTATGACGATGAGTGCTCAGACGAGATTATTTTATCTGAGTCACCGGATACACCTTGGGTGTGGCCTATCGTAGATACCATCGTTCGAGAGCAAGTGATAGAGCAGCTGTTCTATGAGGTGGCTTCCTCGGAAGACTGCGTTTCTTCCGTTATCAATCGGAAACATGTATTGGAGGATCGCTGGCAGCACCTAGGGTTCAACTGGAGGGCTGTAGAGCAAAGCCTTAACCTGGAAGGCCTGCACGTTGTCAGTGGTGATCAATGAAAACCGTCGACATTTTTGCCAGCGTCATGGATCAAGCGTTTCAGGATACTCAAACACGCCGATACGGAGCGATTCTGCTTGCACGGGGTGTAGGCGGCGTCGCCAAACTCAACCCGACGGCTGTATGGATTGACGCAGTGGTAGCTGTGATTGAAGCCGGCTCCAGCTACCTGCGCTACTGTGCCGCCCGTGAAGTGACAGCGCAGATCCGAGCGTTCAACGAGCAGCTTGAGGTGACTTTGGCTCAGCAACTGCGTTTGGGTGAGGGTGAATTGAAGATCATTCAGCGCGATCGAGCGGAACGGGCCAAGAGGATTACTCAAGCTCTCGCAGGGGCTCAAAATACGAAGGCACTCACTGCCAAGACGGTAGAGCGGCAACTCAATAGCCTTAGACGGCAACACGTTTTGCTACAAGCGGAGCGTCGAGAGCTAGGGAATTTCCAGGAACTCGTCGCCTTACAGGTGTGCCTTGACAGGTGCATTGATGCCACCTTGGCACTTCTTCTGAGCCCTACGGGAGAGAACGAATGAAAGCTCCAAGCAAACCTACCCCTTCCAAGCCAGCACCTAAGAAGCCAGCTGGTAAAAAAGGAGGAGGGGGGATCAATTTCTCCCAGGCAATGGAGATGGCAAATGCCTCTGCAGATGCCTTCAAGGCATTTGCCGACTACAAGAAAGAGAGCCTAATTACTGAGAGGGCGCTCATTGATGGCGAGCGTGCGATTCGCCTTGGAGAGCAACAGCTCCAAGAAGCTCATCTACGAGATCAGCAGCATTTGAGGGAGCATCATGAGCGTATGCATGAACTCGAAACTCAAGGTCGACAGGCTGACAATAGCCATGAGCATGCGATGGCGTCGCTGGACAGCAAAGTCAGTAAGGAAGATCGGATCCTGAAGCAGCTCGAAGCAAAGGAAATCACAGCTCAAGAAGCTGCTCTCTTGCTGTACGGAGGTCAGGAGTAAGTCATGGCTATTCCCTTCCTCGTCGCGGCTGGCCTTATGGTCATGGCAACCGCCAAAGTATTTAGCTGGGTCGCTAACACCATGACCGAGGAAGAAGAGCGTAAGCAGAGGGAGGAGAGGCGGAAAACAGCTGACATCCGCAGCCGTGCACGTGCGGCTAAAGAAAGGCAAGACGAGTCTCTCAGGCAAGAATACAAAGCCATGGCTCTTGAGCATGCTCAATTGCTACGGCAAGTCATTCAAGACAATCGCGAAGCGGTTGCTGGCGTCCCTCAAGTGCTTCTAGAGCTTGAGACAATGATCGGCATGGAGGTTCGCGACAAGACGTCAAGCCCGTATCGCAAGTCAGCACTGCGCCGGGAGTATGCGCGCATCGAAGATGCCATCGTGCGAATGAAAGAGTACGAAAAGTACCTGTCCTACGCGGCATCTGAGATTGATGGTCTATTGGCACGGAGCCAGTACGAAGCACTCCTTGAGGTCGAAACAGCTGAGCCACTGCTTCCCCTTGAATGGCTATACCCGGGCAAGCTGGTACTGCTCGCTATGAATGAGGTCGGAAAACCTCTGCCGCGGTTTGGTCATCGCGTCTCTTTCGGAAAAGATAGCGTTGCTCAGAAAGCCCTGGCGCTACCTTATAAGGACGAGATTCCTGTCCTGATTAATCGCCGCTGGGAAAATGGATCCTTCAGTGGATGTGTTGCCAGAGGACTGCTTTATTACAATCACATAATGACAGGTGAAGCTGCATCGCTCATAGTCGACCACACAGTCAAGCAAGGGGTGGTGGGGACGCTTTTCGATGGTGCCATCAAAGCCAGGCTTCCAAGCAGTCAGCTCAAACATCCCGGTGTTCGATTGCTGGTCGGCCAAAAGGTGCTGGTACACTTAACCCACTACGACCTCTGCTTGCAGCAAAACCCTTTTGAGGAAAGGCCGACTCATATTGAAGTTAGTGAGTTTGATTACCATACTCGCAGCGTGCAGTCATATCAGCAACTCTACGTTGCTGTAGATGAGGCGCTCCTTAGCGAAATCTCTGATCAGAAATTTTTCGATTCTGACGAGCCATGGACGCTTCTCGACTTTTCCAGCTTAACCGGAACAATTTCTCTAGCCAAATCGTCCGTACGCATTGAATGCCAGCCCTCAGCGAATTACGAGATGCTCGAGGTTATCAAGGCCACTCAGACAGGGGCGTTGCAGATAGGGATTGATACTCCTTTCCGCTTTACGCTCATCGAGCGAAATTTGGCTGCCAGAGGACAGGTTGGATGGCGCGATGGCGTAGATGAGTTTCTCAGTTTCTGTGCCCAAACAGCCTTGGATATGAAGGACTCACCGCAGCGGCTAGCTCAAAGCCGCTTCTACCAGCGTTGGGAGCAGGTAATTGCCTATCAACGCAGCAGGGAGGAAGTTTCGTCGGTGAGCTTCCAGGCAAGCGCCTTGGTGCAGCTCGAGGATGAAAGCCTTCGCTTGTCCAGGGATCGCTTGTCTTACGCTGAGCTCGACGGATTCGATCAGACAGTTGAAAAACTGAAGGAAGTGCTTGATCCACGGAACAAGCTCAACCAGGACTTCTGCGTGCGCCTGTACAAATGGGATGAAGCGCGGAGCGAGTTCATTTTGGCGACCGATCGTCGAAGATCTCCCTTATATTCATGTTCCAAAGATAGCATCAGCATAGACGGGGAATTCCCGCTCCCAGAAGACGAAGCCATGATGCTCCGTTTAGTGGTGACGGTTACAAGCACTGCCCTAAAACGCCAAGCCCAAGCGCTCGAAGATTTTTTCAACGACCAGCTGGTTAACCCAGCACTAAAAAATATACTGCTTTCCCCTGAACATTATCTTGCCGAGCAAGATAGTCGAGAAAGAGAGCTTGCTTGGTCTGGGCCTCTAGACGAAAGCCAAAGGCGTGTTGTCCAGTTGGCGCTGAAGGAGCGCAATATCGCCTTGATACAGGGCCCTCCAGGGGCAGGGAAGACGACAGCCATCGTCGAAATGCTCTATCAGCTTTATCGTCAACGCCAGGATTTACGCATATTGGTCGTTTCTCAGCAGAACTCGGCTGTCGACAACGCGTTGAGTAAATTCCTCAAACAGCATGCTGATAGCTTTGATAACCCGATTCGTATGATTCGTATCGGCAACCCAGAAAAGATGAGTGCAGAGATCAGGCCGTCAGGTTTCGATGCCCAGTTTTCAGACTACATCACTGAGCTGGAGGAGCGTGCGATCGCCGGAGCAGTCAGCTTGCCGGAGGATGAGGCTGCTCTGTGTCATATGTGGTTAAGCCTAATCAAGCAGGCCGCTCAGTCGAAGGCAGACCAGGATGAGTTCTTCATCACATTGCTTGCTGATCGAAACCTGCTGGGCGCGACATGCGTGGGTCTGGCCAGCAACAAAGGCGGGATCGACCAACTGCAGTTTGATGTTGCTATCATCGATGAGGCGGGGCGCGCCACCATTCCCGAAATCCTGATTCCCATCCTTCGTTCGCGCAAGATAATCCTAGTCGGCGATCACTACCAGCTTCCACCTAGCATTGCTCCGCTGCTTCGGGAGGACGAGGCTGCTGAAGAGCTCGGGTTCCTTCGCGAAAATTTCTTAGACAACAGCTTCTTCGAACTGATGTTTGAACGCCTTCCGGCTCAATGCTGTGAGACGCTCAATCTGCAGTACCGAATGGCGCCTGCGATTGGCAATTTGGTTGCCGAGCTTTTCTACATGAGGAATGGACAGCGGGTACTGCACAACGGACGCGAAGATGATTATTTCAACGATCTCTATGTCTTGCAGAAGCCAATTTACTGGGTAGATGTGAAAGGAAAGCAACGGCAGCCTAAAGGCTCGAAAAGCCAAGAAAACAAGGAAGAGGCGTTGCGGATTACCGAATTCCTAAGCGAGCTTGCCCAGCGCGTCGATCGCCCTCTTTCAGTCGCAGTGATCACGCCCTATGGGGCTCAAAAGGAATGCATCCGTAAAAGCCTGAAAAAAGCCGATTGGATCGATGGCTGCAAGGGATCTTTGACTGTTGCTGTCGATACTGTTGATGCCTTCCAGGGCAGTGAGGCAGACATCGTCTGCTATTCCACAGTGCGCACCGAGGGCAATCTCAACTTCATCCTTGATCGGAAGCGATTGAACGTAGCGTGCTCAAGGGCAAAGCTTCACCTGCTTTTCTTCGGGCATCGGGACTTTTTGGGGCGGTGGCACTCGAAGAAAGACCCTGAAGCAAACCTCTTCCCAAGGCTCATGTCTCATGCGTTTAACCTGGCTGTCAGGTTTAAGGACGCAGAGCAGGAAGGACTCACGGAGTGCTGAGATACAGAGTCGTGGCGTCGCTCCACTTGCGCCGAGTCATTCAGGAGGGGGCGTCAGTGTCGCCCTCTCTATTACAAGGCTAAATGCTGTGCTTTTACTCAGGGTTTGCGGCGGAAAAGACTCAAGTTAAACTCTTGGCTGAAGCGAGTGGCTATATCGATGATTTGTGCTGCGAAGCCATTTTCACTCTGATTCATCAAGTTAAGCCAGGCATCCGGATCAGTGTTCCAATTGGAATGGATAGGGTAGGCGCTGAATGCTCTAGTATCGAATGTCCACCAAGGCCACCACTTGGTCGGTGCTGATGAAGACATACCGCAAAACTCGGTCATCGCCTTACTAATGGCGTCGTTCCGCATGTTAGCAATTTCCTCTTGACCCCAGGCACAGATACCGAAGTAGAGCTCCTGATGGTTGCGCTTGTTAAATGCCCAAGCCGGGCCACAAACATCCTCAGGACTGAAACGTATACCTAATGTGCAATGAGAAGCACCGTCGGCCAAGCCTTCATCGACTAGAACCTCCACGTGGAGGTGTGAGATTTGCTGGCGAAGGGATGCTTGAAAGTCTTGCCAAACCTGCCGCTTTGCTGCGTGCAGCTGCTGGCTGATCTGAAAGGCGGCTCTAACATTCTTTTCGGTACGCAAAATGAGTGCAGTTAGTTCCTGGCCATTCTCCACAATTAATTCTCCATTAATTTGTTCACGAACAAATTGCGCAATCGCCTCCACGAAAAGACGCACAGCGTGTGCGCGTGTATGCTGAGCGCAGTCCTCAAGCCAGCGAGCAAGTTGAAAAAAGTCCAGACCTACAACTTGTTCGGTAAGAGCGGCCGATGACTGTTTAGGAAGCGTGTACTCGCTGATCTCACCATTACTCAGGTAGATTAGTAGCCATTGTCCTTTCGTGTGCTGGCTTTCCAAGTATCTGGCGTAGTCAAGCAGCTGATACTTTTGGTCGGTTGCCCAAGGTTTGTTCTCAATAGCTAACCCGCCATTACGAAACCTTAAATATATGTCCATTCGGCGGTGGCTAGGGAGGCGAAACTCGTTATGAGCGGCTACAAAATCTTGTGTTAAGGCAAAGCCAGTATCAGGGAGGAGAGCAAGAAATTTAGTAAGGTAAAGATCACCTTGTCCGTGGCTACCGTTGGGATCAAGCAGCTCTCCCAAGTAGCTAGAAAGAGCATTTTCATCACGCTGCAAGAACATCATCAACCTGAAATCTGGTGCGAGCTGGGCCTGGTAGCGGCGCTTTGCCTTCGAATCCATGTCATTCCACAGCTGGAACTCATCGAGCAGCTGCTCAGCTCCTACAAAATCCATGTTATCGCCCTAACAAATGCTAGCAAGACCAATTGGGGGCTTATGATAATCGTACCGGCTGTACTCAGCCACCCTAGGAGCCTCTCCATCACCACCCCTTAGCTAACTCCCCAGTCGCCTGCCCGATGTGGGATGGTCTTGGTTCGAAGAGAAAATACCCAACTTGAAGATTCGGAATTTTCTTGACATCATCTTACAAAGCATGCCCAAGAGCAGAGTGAGCCACTGTATTCAACCGGACTCATACACGCACTACCGTCCAGGAGCAGTCAGACCTATGGCATAGCGTTTGGATCGATCATGTCCATGCGTGGGCAGGTCATCAGCTAACGCTTTGTCGGCTTTCCCTAGAGTTTCCTAATAAGACCGCCAAACTGTTGAGCCGGCTCAACATAGCGAAGTGCTGATTTCATATCACTCCAGCCAACGTACTCCGTCAGCGTCTTGATGTCCCAGCCAGAGCTGGCTGCCCAGGTAGCAAATCCTCGTCGGATCGAATGAGCGCTATAGATCTCGGACGGCAAGCCACACCGATCCAGGGTATCGCGAAGCAGGGGAATCAGGCTGTGGGCCGCAAGCGGGCGATCACTGATGTTGCCCCAGCGTCAATCCCCCTAGTTTGCCAAGCGCAGCGAGCAAATCAGCCCGGCGCAAAGCAGCTTGCTGGATGACTTGCTCGACACAGACCTTGAGGCTATCGAAGCCGAGCTTAAACAGCTCCTTCCAGCTACGCCACAGGCCGAACCACGGCAATCCCCGAAACCTGCGCCATTGCCACCGCAGTTTCCACGCACAGTGATTCGTCACGAACCCGAAAACATCAGGTGCGCCTGTGGCTGCCAACTTCAGCGCATTGGCGAAGACGTCAGTGAGAAGCTGGATTACACGCCGGGCGTGTTCACGGTTGAGCAACATGTGCGTGGCAAATGGGCCTGCCGTCAGTGCGAAACCCTGATTCAAACCGCAGGCTTGCTGGCCCATGTGATGGTGGCCAAGTTTGCCGATCACTTGCCACTCTACCGGCAGGAGAAAATCTTCGGCCGCGCCGGGCTGGCAATTGCTCGCTCGACCTTGGCCCAGTCGGTCGGACAAACCGGCGTGCGGCTCCAGCCGTTGGTCGATGCACTGCGTGAAGTGATGCTGAACCAGGGCGTGATTCACGCTGACGAAACACCGGTTCAAATGCTTGCGCCAGGCGAGAAGAAAACCCACCGGGCCTACGTCAGGGCCTACAGCACGACGCCGTTTTCGGCGCTCAAAGCCGTGGTGTACGACTTCAGCTCGCAAGTTTTTTGATCTGCATGTCGCGAACAAAAGCCAGTTGGCCGAACAGGCGTTACATTCGATTGGCGGTTTATACGAGATCGAGCGCCAGGCTCGGGACATGAGCGATGAAGATCGGTGGCGAATCCGTCAGGAGTTGGCGATACCGATCAGCAAAACACTGCATGACTGGATGTTGGCCCAGCGCGACCTGGTGCCCAACGGATCAGCCACAGTTAAAGCCCTCGATTACAGTCTGAAACGCTGTGTAGCGCTGACGCGCTACTTGGACGATGGGGCTGTGCCTATCGACAACAACCAAGTGGAGAACCAGATCCGGCCCTGGGCGCTCGGGCGCTCGAACTGGTTGTTTGCCGGGTCGCTGCGCAGTGGCAAACGGGCGGCTGCCATCATTAGTCTGATCCAGTCGGCGCGCATGAATGGGCATGATCCGTATGCCTATCTCAAAGATGTGCTGACGCGGCTGCCGATGCAGCAGGCCAGTGAGATCGGCCAACTGCTACCGCATCAGTGGGTGCCGGCCTGAATTACGCTGAGTTGGTGTGCGCTTACGCCTCCCCTTCTTATCGTGTCGGGTCATACGAGTTGAGCACCGCATCCCACTGCATTGCATGGTCTTCGACCGCAACATTCCATTCGCAACCAGACACCGCGATACGAATTTCCGATAAGCACTTACACCAATGTTGTATGCCAACCCATGATGCGTCTTCTTGGTTATCAGGGAGCTTAGTGGCGCCCGAAAACACGAGGGCCTTCTTTAAAAAACGACTCGGCTCCAGGTTGGTTGAGAAATCGAATGACTCCCAATTCAGGCCAGAGCCGAGGGAGAGGAATCGTTCGATTTGATCATCTACACAGTGGCGACGAACAATCTCCTCAATAACGGTTACCTCGTTCGAGCTGAGCGGGGCCTTTCGCCTAGCAGTGTAATAGACGGATATTGCCAAAATGCGCCCTCAGAGTCGGTAACCGTGATTGGGGTGAAGGATACCGGGCTTGCGTCCGTTCGACTACGCAAGGTGTGTTAGCCGGACACTTACACAAAGTCGACAAGTCCCGAACGAAAAGATGTGGCCAGTGCAACCCAGATACCGCGAAAATTAAGCACACAATACTCCTCAGGCAGGCCGATTAGTCGACGTGAGAGGAGGGGATGGGAATCAAGTGGGGAGGAGACCTAGCGCTATTTGTCCAGTCAGCTCATCTGACGGGACAGCGCCCCCGGTCAAATGAGCGGCTGTTTCTTGGATTTCTTAGCAACGGACACGCATGCACATGCCTGGGCGGAGAGGCTCTTGGCAATCTGCATGTGGTCAGTATTGGGAATCATGGTTGATCCGTTGCGAAGAGGTGCTACCGGATAATGAGCAAGACGGTTTTATTAAGTCAACAGTGGTTCTACTTCGGTGTGCCACCTAGTGCAGAAAGCGGCAAGTGGACGCTTGACTCAGTGGGTCACAGATTAGCAGTATCAATATCTCTAAATTGCATAAGAACAGTATTTTAAATTCCTTTTTTGTTTGCGTGAGGCATGTGATAGTGAGCCCCTCCAATTCGCATCCGAAAGCACCATGTCTACTCCAAACCATCTGTTCACGGCGATGTTTGCGCAGCATTACCAGTGGCTGCGCAGCCGGGTCAGTCGCACGCTTGGGTGCAGGTTCCGTGCTGATGACGTTGCGGCAGACACCTTTGTCCGGGTGTTACGCATGGATGATCTCAGCACCATCCGAGAACCCAAGACATTACTGAGCACTATTGCCAAGCGGCTGATCATCGACAGCTGGAGGCGTGAGGATATTGAGCGAGCGTTTCTCGCTTCGCTTGCAGCTGAGCCTCATAACACTATCGTTGATCCGGAAGAGCACGCCCAGGTGATGCAGTACATCGTCGCGCTGGACAAGGCGTTATCGGCGGTCTCTCGGCAAGCAAAGCAGGCGTTCGTGCTCAGTCTCTTCGATGGGCTTACCTATGAACAAATTGGACGGGCGCTCGGCATATCCAAGAGCCGGGTGCACCAGCACATGGAGAAGGCTTACATGGCAGCGTTTCAGGTGATGCCGCATGAGTGAGGGACATTCTCAAGGCGTGCTTTCTGAAGCTGTCAGATGGCTGGCAATCATGAATTCAGGTTCCGTCACGTCTTCTCAGGCGACGGCCTTTATGGCGTGGCGAGACGCTTCAGATGAGCATGCACGCTGCATGGATGAGTTAGTGAGCAAGATTGGCGCCATCCGAGACTCACCACTAAGCAAGCTGAGCTCACGGCAGATTTCCAGCAGCTTGAATGCGCCCTCATCCAGACGGCAGTTCATCAATGGGATGTTCGCCATCACGGCCTGCGCCGTGTCAGCAGCCTTACTGTCGCGAGTTGGAAGTACTGGTTTCGCTTGGCCCGGTGACCTCTACACTGGCATTGGAGAGCGCGAGTCCTATGACCTGGCCGATGGAAGCCGAGTGACTCTCAATTCTGCTACCCGCGTAAGTCCAAGTGTGACCCAGAGTGAGCGCTCGATTGCACTCCATCGCGGCGAACTCATTCTGGATGTTCGACCAGGTCGCACACCTTTCCTGATCAACGCTGCGGGTTGGCAAATGAGTGCCAATCAAAAACGACTGCTTGTCCGATGTGAGCGTGACGGAGGTTACCTAGTAGCGTTGGATGGAGACTTAGAACTCAGGAATGGTCAGACACGACGTCGGGTGACACAAGGTCGATGGGCGAGATTCAATGATGCAGGGGAGCTGCGTACCGGGGTTGCCTCAGCTGACGAAACACTCTGGCTGAAGGGCCTATTGGAGGTCAACAGTCTGCCTCTGATCGACGTTATCGACCGGATCAGGCCGTACCGTCGAGGTGTCATCCAGCTTTCGGCTGACGTGGCCAATGTTCCAATCAGCGGCATCTTACCTCTCGATAACACTGATCATGCATTGTCGATGCTGTCTCGGATTGCGCCTATCAAGGTGACAAGCGTTTGGGACGTTTGGGTAAAAATTGACGCTGCATAAGCTCATGCAAAACCGTTCTATCGAAGAGCTGGAAATAGATTTTCGCTGGCCGTCCTCAAGGCATACACAACATGAGACGGTCAGATATGTATCCGCCCTTTACCCAAGCCTTGAATCGATTGACGCTGGCCATCGCACTGGCTAGTACACCCGCACTCTTTGTTGCTACTACGACTGAGGCGGCTACCCAAGTGGCTCGGTACTCCATTCCCTCTGGGCCACTCAATTCAGTCTTGCTTGCAATCTCCAGGCAAAGCGGTCAATTGATCATCTTTGATCAACGGATCACTCAAGGACTGACCAGTCCCGCTGTAGAGGGGGAGCTGAGCGTAGACCAAGCATTATCTCGTGCACTCAAGGGCACAAGCCTCCGCCTGGAGCGCGACTCGGAAGGCGCGGTTACTGTCTTGAGTAGTGACACAGCTGCTCAAGCAGCCGCTGCCCCAGCGACTGTTTCCACCGTTAGTAAGCCGCAGCCACCGCGCCTGGCAAACGTTGTGGTGACCGCTGAAAAACGGGAAGACAGCGCCCAGAAGGTGCCTGTGCCTATAAGCGTAGTGAGCGGACGCAGTATCGATGATTTGAACGCTGGAAACAGTGCTACTCAGGTCACGCGCTTCATTCCGAACACTTCGTCCGCGACGATCGATAACCAGCGGCCAAGGTGGTGGATTCGAGGAATTGGTACCGGTGATCAGCGAGCAAACACCGTCAGCCCAGTCGGGATCTACTTCGACGACGTGTACATCAACAACGTTGACGCCACCAGTTTCCCTCTATTCGACATGGATCGGGTTGAGGTGCTCAAGGGCCCTCAAGGAACACTGTGGGGTAAAAATACGACTGCTGGGGCAATCAATTTCCTTTCTCGCAGGCCAGACTTCGTTTCGAACCCAGGCTATCTGAAGCTCGATGCCGGTAGCCAAAGCAATCGCACGGTAGAGGGGGCCGGCGGTGGTGTGTTGGTGGACGACAAGATCGCGGGGCGGATTTGATGTGCTCAAATCGACCAATGCTTGGGCTCGTCAGCATCCCCAGGAAGCCGGCCGCATTTGGGCCAAACAAATGGGTAATCAGAATGAGGAAGTCGCTCGCCAACTGGGTGAAACCAACACTTCAGAGCTGATTGCTGTCGGGCCTGATCAAACCAAACATATCGAGAACGTGGCAGCTTGGTATGCGGAGAAGAAAATCATCAGGAACAAGCCGGATGTCGAAAGTTCAGTGATCGATTTTTCAAAGTAGCGTCCAGTTTGATCTGTTACTCCGAGTTTAGAGGCTCCATCGTTTTCTGAACTAGGCATCGACTGAGTGCCGATCGCCATCGCCGCAACTGCCTGAATGCCACCCAGGCTGTAGATGGCGTCAGCACCGCCCAGCGCCTGTGCAGCAACGATGTAAGGAGCCGGCTTGCCTTGGAAGGGGGGGCAGCCATGGTGATGTTCTTCACGCCTTCCGATTTGGCGGTAACGATCGACATGTGGGCCGATGACAGCAGTGGGTACTTGCCACCAGGCACGTAGCAGCCAGCTGCATTAACAGGGATGTGCTTAGCCTACGGTACCAATAGCGGTTTGGTGATCGTTCCACAGCCATCAACCACATTTGGGGCCTCGGTCAGGTACTACTGCTGATCTTCAACGGTGTAGAAAGAAGCCAGCTTTAGCGCCGGCTGCTTCGTTTCATGCCTGGGGAGCGCTCAACCCTTCAACTCCACTTTTGGCTGAACCCGGCGAACCGCTTGTTGAAGCCAGGTACACGGCCCTCAGATTTGGCTTTGCGCTCCTGGGCGTGCGACCCTGAGCCGTGTACATGGGGATGCAGCGGGATAAACGCTGGCTGAATAGCCGTGGCTTTCTGATTGTGCAGCCGAATCCATTTGTGCACGAGGTTGGCATTGAGACTGTAACCCAAGGCGATGTTGGCGATGGGTAAGCGAACCGCGAACACACCTTGCGCTCGTTAAGCAGGCGTCCACTGATGTGGCAACAAGGCCTCGATGTCACTCGCTCGCTGCGTGGGCAGTCGTGTCAGCACGTCCTTGAGATAGGCATACGGATCATGCCCAGCCACGCGTGTGCCAGTTGCAGTGAGTACCAACTGTGGCTGCCCCTGTGGCGAGCCTTTCAAGGATAGTGTGCCCGCTTTGTAATCGACTGAGCCGCTCACTTAGAGTACGAAATCCCCGGTGCCGCCGAACACATGCGTGTTGCTTTTGCGCCACTGGGATACCCTAATCTCAGCTCTAAAGGCCCAAGATTCAGTAGGGAAACTGTTGCCCTGGTACAAAAAATTATCATCCCCTCCGTTAACGCAACCGTCCTTCACCACAACTAAACCTTCGCCAAAATCTTGCGTGTTAGCCCGCAAGGCAACGTGGAAAACCCCTTGGGACATGACCATGCCCCTTAGCTCGTCAATGTGATGGCTTTCACATCATAGGATCCATTTTTCCGAGCGTATCCTGCCTTTGTAACAAGGTGTGGCCGCATGGCTAGCCCCCTGACTAGGACTTCTCCTACCAAAGTCCACTTCAAAAATCGGTACGAATGATGCCTAACTGATATCACGGCCGTGTGTCGGAGGGTTGCACCTGGTTTCGGGGCAGCAGTGATGGTCTATCAAAATTAGGGAAGAACATGCCGCAGGTAGTGGTTCCGAGAGATTTTCGGAAAATGCTCAAGGCTCTGGCCAAGGCAAATCGAGTTAGTAAGGTCGCAGCCCAACGTGCAGAGGCTGCGTGTACCCAGGCCAGTATGGATGGTGAGATCCGACTTGAGCGCACCCATCATGGAGAATCCCGGATGGATTGCGACAAGTACGATTTGGGAGACGGGCACCGACTGGTTGTGCAGCGGTACCAGAGTGGAACAGACGATTTTCTGATCATGCTATTCGCTGGCACCCATGACGACTGCGATAGCTGGTTGAAGAAGCACAAGCGCTATAAGTGGGTTCGGAAGGACTCTGATGGCAAGGTCGACTTTATCCAGGTATCCAGTCCGGATGAACCTAGGCCATCTGCCGCTATTGAGCTCTCGTTCGATACGCCGGAACACGTTCTGGAAGAGCCGCTGCTCATCGGACTAAACAGCGATGATTTCAGTGGCTGCAAGCTCAGCGCTCCGATAATTGCCATGTTGCTCAAGGTTAACAAAGGTGATTGGGGTGAGTCTGCTGACGCGATCCTCGGAGAAGTTGAGCGTCAGGCTGGTTTTGAAGCTGCATTGCTAGCTGTCGATATCTTGACCATGGCTGATCGTGGTGAGATGGACGGTGTTTCTCAACGGCTCAAGGTGGCATCGAATGCTGCTCATGAAGCATCAGCTGGTGAACTGTTGACGGCGATCAATGCGCCAATCAACTCCGAAACCTTTTACACTTGGAAGGAGGAGCCAGGGATGCCTGACCCTTCCAACCGAGAGGAGTGGATGCTTTATCTGCATCCTGAACAGACCAAGATAGCTTCCGCGGATCTGTCTGGCCCCTCCCGGCTTCGAGGTGTCTCCGGTAGCGGCAAAACGTGCGTTCTGGTTCATCGTGCACGATATCTCGCGAGGAAGTATAACGAGCCCATCTTGGTGGTTACGCTCACTGAGAGCATGAGAAAGCTGCTCGACTCTCTGGTTGCCACACTCTGTGGGCCTGAGCGTGCCCAAATCCATGTGGCAACGATTCAGGGTGTTGCACGCGAGATCACGCAGGATTTGCGCGGAGAGGTAATGCGCCGTCCTTCGGAGTCTTACACAGATGCCCAGATGCATGAAGTTATCCAGGCTGTCCATGGGTACAGTGGCGGGGCCCAAGGATTAGCACGATTGCCTGGCCCAGAGCTGAAGAATTTTCTTAGAGATGAGCTGAGCTACATCCGCACCCGGATGCTTCCAGCTGAGTATGACAGCTATGCAACCTCTGCGTTCAGGCGAACTGGCCGTGGTAAGGCACTAGGTGAGGTTGCACGTAAGCATGTTCTACAAGGCCTGCGAGCCTATGAGGCTTCACTGGTTGAAGCTGGCTCTCCTGATCATGAGGGTGTTGTACAGCAGGCCGCCACCCTTTTGAAAGATCGGGGGGAGGGGGTAAGCAAGTCTCGCTGGAGGGCTGTGCTTGCCGACGAGGTTCAAGACCTCAGCCAGAACGAAATCCGTATGCTTTCGCTGCTACGAACCCCACAAGGTGAGCTTCTCAAAACGGCTGCAGACGGCCTGTTCTTGGTTGGTGATGGTGCCCAAACCATCTACAAGCGCGGCTTTTCTCTGAAGACGCTTGGGATCAGCCTTGCACGTGCAAGCGTTTTCAAGAAGAACTATCGAAACACTTCGGAGATCCTGAAGGCTGCATATGCTCTGATTAGCAATCATGAGTTCTCCGACATTGATGAGGATAATCAAGAGAAACCGTTGCGGCCAGATTTTGCGACTCGGAGAGGAGAACGACCCGCGCTGGTTAGGTGTCGCTCCAAGGAAGCTGAACTCGAGCACGTGTTATCCGAGGTTGCCAGCTTGAGAGAGTTCCATGGTGATTCTGCCCTGTCAGATATTTGCGTAATCTCACGTAGCCGAATTTTCCGAAATGAAATTATGACGGCAATGAAGGCTGCTAATATTCCGTGCATTGACATTAAAGGGAATTTCTCAATCGACTCCGAAGGAGTTCGGGTGTCTACTGTAGAAAGTGCTAAAGGTTTTGAGTTTGGAACTGTTTTTCTGGCATCCACCGTGTCCGAACCACACGCTATCCCTCGCGCCGATGAAGATAGTAAAGCAGGTGATGTTGCAAAGCTCTATGTGGCCATGACGCGCGCACGGGACAAGCTGCATATTAGCTATGTGTCAAACGGCGAGATGCGTCCTGTGGAAGCTCTTGGGACGATCAGCAGTTGGTGTGACGGGCTCAAATATCAAGATGGTGAGGTTTCAGAACTGCTTGACTAGCTCCAATCGATACGACAAACGATAGGCGATTTTGCATAATATGATGCACCTAGCTCGGCGGCTGTACTGTCGAGTCTAGGCGCATCATGATCTTGCCCAGTCCCAGTGGACACCCCGTTAAGCGATAAACTGCAACGAGGTGAATCATGGCAAGACAAGCAACCCCAATGAAACAGACCCGCACCCGCCATTCCCAAGCCTACAAGGACGAAGCGCTGGCTTTGGCCGAGCGCATTGGCGTCAGCAAGGCTGCCGAACAGCTCGGCCTGCATGCTTCCCAGCTCTACGGCTGGCGGAGCAAGAAGCACCAGACTCAGGCCGGCAGCGAGCGCGAGCAGTCGCTGGCCGACGAGAATGCCCGACTCAAGCGGCTGTTGGCCGAGCACGCCGAGGAGCTGGCCATCGTAAAAAAGGCCGCCGCGTACTTTGCCAAGAGCCTCAAGTGAAGTACGCCTTCATGAGGACTCATACCGCGCATTTCTCGATCCAGGCCATGTGTCGCGTGTTGGGCGTTGCCCGCAGCGGTTACTACGCTTGGTGCTCTCGCAGGCCGTCAATCCGCCAGCGGCGAAGAGCCGAACTGGATCGGCAGGTCGCTCAGGCATACAGCGCACGCAAGGGCCGCAGCGGGGCTCCACGGCTGTGCCACGACCTGCGGGAAGCCGGCCTACCCTGCAATCGCAAGACGGTAGCCGCCTCGATGCAACGGCAAGGACTGCGTGCCAAGGCCGCCAAGAAGTTCAAGGCCACGACCAATTCTCAGCACTCCCTGCCAGTGGCAGAGAACTTGCTCAAGCAGGATTTCAAGGCATCTGCGCCAAATCAGAAATGGGTGGGTGACATCACCTACCTGCATACGGAGGAAGGCTGGCTGTATCTGGCAGTGGTCATCGATCTGTATTCACGGATGGTGATCGGCTGGGCCATGAACGAGCGCATGACGGCCGACTTGGTTTGCGATGCCTTGCACATGGCGCTGTGGCGACGTAGGCAGCCTAATGACGTGATCGTGCATAGCGACCGCGGCAGCCAGTACTGCTCAGCGGCTTACCAGGAGCTGATCCGCGCCCATCACTTGCGATGCAGCATGAGCGCCAAAGGCAACTGCTACGACAATGCCTGTGCAGAGAGCTTCTTCCACAGCCTGAAGGTCGAGTGCATCCACGGCGAGCGCTTCACGAGCCGCGCCCAGATGCGTGAAACCGTGTTTGAATACGTCGAAACCGATTACAACCGCCAGCGGCGACACAGCACGCTGGGGCACATCAGCCCAGAGACCTTCGAGGCCAGGATGTGTGCTTAAACCCGTGTCCACGGCTGCTGGGCAAGATCATCATGTCTAAAATCACCAGAACAGCAAGGCTGACCTTTGTGGATGCCCCATTGTCCTATAGCGGCTCGATTTTCCTATCGGTTAGCGAGACATCCAGCCTATCGTTGCCACGAGGTCTTCGTCACTGCAGTCACTGCAGAGCCCACGTGGTGGCATGACACTCAATCCATTCACTACGTTTTTGAGTAGTGCCTCTTGCCCTTGAGCAAGGCGAGGTTTCCACGCAGCTGCATCACCTTTCTTGGGCGCGTTTGGGAGTTGGCCGTTGTGGCACATGGCGCAGGATTTTGCGAATACGGCCTCAGGCTCTTGAGCTGCCTGGGCAGAAGCAATCATGAAGGCTGTAGCGGCAATCAGCAGTGTTTTTCTCATAGATGATCTTCTTGTTGTTGTTCAGAAATTGTCTTTCCACTTGCGCATTGCAGCGAAGCATTCCTCGGCGGATCTGATGGTCAGCCCCGCGTGACGTTCGATAGCCTCAACGATCTTCGCTTCCCGTACGCGGAGGAACGGGTTAAATGCACGCTCAACGCTGATTCGGGTCGGTAAGGTGCACTCACCGCGGTCACGGATTTCGCAGACCTCGGCCAAGCGCTCGGCGATTTGCTGATTGTCTGGGTCAACAGCCAATGCAAAACGCAGGTTGGAGAGGGTGTACTCGTGTGCACAGTAGACTTGCGTCTGCTCCGGTAGCGCTGCAAGGCATTCGAGCGAGGTCAGCATCTGCAGCGGCGTACCCTCGAACAGGCGCCCACAACCGGCGCTGAACAGCGTGTCGCCGCTGAACAGCACATTCTCATCAACCAGGTGGTAAGCCAGGTGTCCGGAAGTATGGCCAGGCACCCCGATCACGTTGATGGTACGTCCCAATACCTGGATCAGATCACCATCCTTGAGTGGCCGATCCCTATAGGGGATCGGCTCGTTTTCCGGGCCATGGACGAGAAGGTCGAACGCAGACTTCAGCTTCTCGATACCGCCCACATGGTCACTGTGGTGGTGAGTGATCAGTACATCAGTGAGCACCCAACCAGGATGCTCAGCCAGCCAGGCTTGAACTGGCCCGGCATCACCTGGATCTACGACTGCACAGGCCTGGTTTGAGTGATCAGCCAGAAGCCAGATGTAGTTGTCGGTGAATGCCGGGAGAGCGCAAATCTCCAAACGGTTGTCGGGAGTAGTAGTCATGCCGCATGCGTCCTCAAGGCATCGGCAATGTACTCAGCCTGACGGATCGCGAGGCTGACGATCGTCAGGGTAGGGTTCTCGGCTGCGCTGGTGGTGAACTGACTGCCATCCGAAATGAAGAGATTCGGGACTTCATGGCTTTGCCCGTATTTATTGCAGACGCCATCAGCTTCCTTGTGGCTCATGCGACATGTGCCCATGTTATGAGTCGAGGGGTAGGGTGGTACTCGATGCGTCTTCAGTGCTCCGACGGCCTCATAGACCGCACTACCTTGCTGATAGGCATGCTCTCGCATGGCGATATCGTTGGGGTGGTCGTCGTAGTGCACGTTGGCCACTGGAATGCCGAAGCGGTCTTTGACGGTATCGCTCAGGGTGATGCGATTGGTTTCCCGGGGCATGTCCTCACCGACCAGCCACATGCCAGCCAGATGCGTGTAGTTGTCCATGACGCGGGTGAAGTCGCGCCCCCAGGCGCCGGGGTTGAAGAACGCAGCCATGAAGGAAGGGCCGAGCGAGATGGTTTCCATCTCGTAGCCACCGACAAAGCCTCGGTCGGGATTGAAGTGCACCTCATCACCGATTAGGCCGGCCATGATGGTGCCGCGGTAGAAGTGCACCGGATCCTTGAACTCCGCAAACACTGAGCCGGTGGTATGGCGCATGTAGTGCTTACCAACCATCCCTGAACCGTTGCCAATCCCATGAGGGAACAATGTGCTGGTCGAATTCAACAGCAAGCGGGGCGTTTCGATGGCATTGCCTGCGACCGCAACAAGACGCGCTTTCTGGCGTTGCAGTCGTCCCTGCGCATCTGCGTAGACCACTCCAGTCGCGCGTCCCTTGGCATCGTGCTCGATCTTCACTGCGTGCGCCTGCGTGCGGAGCTCGAGCTTGCCTGTGGCTTCCGCTGCTGGAATCTCGGTGTACAGCGTTGACCACTTTGCCCCCATCTTGCAGCCCTGGAAGCAGAATCCGAGTTGCATGCATTGAGCACGTCCTGCGCGAGCACGGCTGTTGATCGCCATGTGGCCGGTACTGCATTTCTTGTAACCAAGCTTGCGAGCACCGTTGTACATCACCTGGAAATTGTTGTTTCCCGGCAGTCCAGGAATGTCGTTGGTGCGCGTCACGCCCATCTTGTCTTCTGCCCTTGCATAGAAGGGCTCCAATTCTGCAAGCGTCAGTGGCCAGTCGAGCAGATTCGCGTCTTTGATGTCGCCGTAGGTCTGCCGCGCTCGGAATTCATGCTCCTGGAATCGAAGGCTGGCACCTGCCCAGTGAGTGGTGGTTCCACCGACGGTTTTACAGATCCAGGCGGGGAGATTCGGGAAGTCCTTGGCGATCTGCCACGAGCCCGAGGTAGTGCGAGTATCGCCCCAGGACAATTGCTCGAATGAAGGCCATTCGTCATTGATGAATGTGGCTGAGGATTGGCGCTGTCCAGCTTCCAGCAGAACGACTGGAATACCCTTCTGGCACAGTTCATTGGCCAGTGTCCCGCCACCCGCACCAGAGCCGATGATCACCACTACCGAGTCGTCGTCGAAATTGAATGTGGTCATGTACGCTTCCTCAGGAATAGGCGGCAGGGCTGGCTTCGGCAGGGGCTGCAGGCAGCCACTTCAAGTCGTTGAAGCCTCGCATCAAGTAGCCGCCTTTGGGGAAAGAGGCACCTTCGTAGCCGAAGTGCTGGTAGGCGAGCTCGTTGCTGTACAGGGCATTGACCGACACTGATCTCACCAAAGTGAAAAACGGTGTGGTCTGGATGGACTCCAGCAAGGCCAATTGGCGCGGCTCATCCAGATTCAGCCAGGCGCCATCAGCTGACTTGTCTAGCTCGTTCAAACCTTGTTCAAGCAGGGGAAGAATGTAGGGGTCGGTCACGGCGCGGTCGTCCAGTGCTTTGATCGCAAAGGCGTACACAGCGTCTTCCATCTGATCGTGAGGGTAGATCCGGCGCACCACGACGATCAGTCGTGCGGCTTGATCGTTATTCAGCATTTTCATCTCGAGCGCCCAGGTTTTACTGGGGGCGAGCAGGGCAATGGGGCCTGAGGTGAAAAGCAACGTGCCCAAGAGAATTCCGCCGCTGCCTTTCAGAAAGCTACGGCGGCTGGCCTGTATATCCTGCATGCTGTTCTCCTTGTTGTTTTTATTAGGAGCCTGACATCACGGGTGCTGCTTTGTTGGGGAATGGCGTTCTTCCGTGTTTTTGATAGAGGACGCCTAGGCGTCTAATGCTTGTGGTTGTGTTACTGGTAGTGGCCGGCGCGCTGCAATACCTCGATCTTGTAGCCGTCGGGGTCTTGGATGAAGAAGAAGCGAGCGAGCATCTCCTCGCCACGTTTGAATTCCTTGATGGGGGCAGGTGAGAGCCCTATTTCGCTCAATCGAGCGTGATGCAGATCAAGGTCTTCTACTGCGAAGGCGACATGGCCATAGCCACTGCCGTGGGTGTAGCTGTCTTGGCCCTTGTTCCAGGTCAGTTCGATTTCGGCGCCGCTTTGCTGGTCGCGCAGGTACACGAGGGAGAAGTCGTCGAACTCAAGGCGATGGGATTCCTGCAGGTCGAATGCTTGTCCGTAGAAACTCATGGAGGCATCCAGGTCACCTACACGGATCATGGTGTGGAGGAATTTCGGCATGATCAGGCTTTCCTGTGGTGTTGTTATGCGCTCAGGATGGCAGCCTGAAAAAATGGTGGGTAATAAGTGGCTATTACGTTCTCCCCATCAGCAAAATGGACACGTGTAATAGCTGTGTATTACCCATGAACTGCTTTTGGAAGGTACCTTCACGCGTGGGCGTATGCCCTCGACGAGACTTAGCCAGGTAAAGCCAGCGGAGGCATCATGTGTGAGCTGTATGTGAAGGCAGATCCGATCCTTTATGAATCGCGCTCGCGCTCCTTGCGCATCAGGGGCGTGGTCACCACCCTGCGTCTAGAAAACCAGTTCTGGGACATCCTGACCGAGATCGCTTCAGCGGATGGTGTCAGCACGAACCAACTCATCGCTAAGCTGTACGAGGAAGTCATGGATTACCGCGGAGAAGTGGTGAATTTTGCCTCGTTCTTGAGGGTGAGCTGCACCCGCTACCTCAGCCAAAAGCAGGTGGCCAATAGGGTGGTGCCACTTTCGATCGCAGCGGGGTAAGTGAACTGCCTCGTGACGGTGTCCTGGCAGGTGCTCATCTGCCGGCAACCGACCACTCTTAGGCGCACCTCACAGGAGGCGAGAGAATTAGGCAACGTGCTGACGAGGCTGTTTTTAGGGTAGGGCGTGTGGCACGGCTTCTTATTGGCATATTCCAACTGCAGAGGCGTTACCTTTGGCGAATTACGATTTCCAAGAGCTGCTGGTGTAGTGGTCTACTAACCCCGGACACCTTTTTAGGCGAAAATGGTCGCCACACAGAGGTGTTCGATGAGCAGACAACGACGTACTTTCACCCCCGAATTCAAGCGCGAGGCAGCCGGCCTGGTGCTCGACCAGGGCTATAGCCTTACTGAAGCCGCCCGGTCGCTCGACTTGGTTGAATCGGCGCTGCGCCGCTGGGTGAATCAACTCCAGTCAGAACGTGGCGGTGCTACGCCAACGAGCAAGGCGCTGACCCCCGAGCAGCAGAAGATCCAAGAGTTGGAAGCTCGGATCAACCGGCTGGAACGGGAGAAATCGATTTTAAAAAAGGCTACCGCGCTCTTGATGGCCGAGGAACACGAGCGCTCGCGTTGATTGATCAGCTCCGCCGCGAGGAGCCTGTCGAATTACTCTGCTCGGTGTTTGAAGTCACTCGCTCGTGTTACTACGCGCATTGCCATAAACGGCGATCTCCGGACGTTGCGCGACTGGCACTGCGCGTTCGGGTTAACGAGCTATTTACACAGAGCCGTAGTGCCGCAGGTAGTCGAACCATCATGTGCATGATGCGCCAAGAAGGCATTCAGATCGGCCGCTTCAAGGTGCGCAAGTTGATGCGCGAAATGAAGCTGATCAGTAAGCAACCGGGTTCACATGCCTACAAGAAGGCCACAGTAGAGCGCCCTGACATCCCGAACGTGCTGGAGCGCGCATTCGATGTTACGGCACCGAATCAAGTATGGTGCGGCGACATCACGTATGTGTGGGCTCAAGGCCAGTGGCACTATGTGGCGGCAGTTATCGACCTTTTTGCACGTCGCATGGTGGGTTGGGCGTTTTCACCCAAACCGGACAGCGAATTGGTCATCAAGGCGCTGGACATGGCGTACGAGCACCGCGGGCGGCCGCAGAATGTACTGTTTCACAGTGATCAGGGCAGCCAGTATGGCAGCCGAGCTTTTCGTCAGCGGTTGTGGCGTTACCGCTTCAAGCAAAGCATGAGCCGCAGAGGTAATTGCCTGGACAATGCGCCTATGGAGCGTTTGTTCCGCAGCCTGAAAACGGAGTGGGTGCCAAGTGTGGGCTACATGAGTGCTGCGCAGGCACAGCAGGACATCGGCAGGTTTCTGATGCAGCGCTACAACTGGGAGCGACCGCATCAGTTCAACGGTGGGTTACCTCCGGCGATTGCCGAGGAAAAACTTAATCCGGTGTCCGGGATTAGTTGACCACTACAGATCGACCCTGACTTGGAAAAGCTAGATTGGCTCACACTCCCTGGCATAAATGAGCGCGAGCCTGAGGGGGCTATCGCGCCACCTCCGATATTCGCAATGTTCAATCAGTTGAAAAGCGACTTTATCCTTGCGCGTGATTTGGCTTGGAGATCCATGAGTGACAGAGCTTGGCCCACGACTGGACGCTTTGCCGATACCTTAGATTACGCCGCCTATGGCCCGTCGACCTCCGCTCTGATCCTTGCTCATCGCGCCGCTCTCGACCTCCTAGACAAAATCGCGGTGACAGCAAACCATCAGTTTGAGCTAGGGCTGAATTACCGCGGCGTTTCCTTCGGCAAGCTATGGCGCTCACCAGCCAAGTCAGGCGATCGGTCGCTTACTGATCGGGTCAACGAATTGATCAAGAAAGGAGTGCGCTCCCTCTACGGCCTTTCCGAGCTGGCGGATGACTACGATGCCCTGAGTGGTAGGTTGCGCCCATTGAAGGACTTGAGAAACGCAGGTACCCACCGCTTCCTGGTGTTGCATGACTTCGGTGATCCCGCTGCTGCCAGGCAGATTGATGAGATCGAACGCTATCGGTATGACGAATTCCGCGGTGAAGCGCTGGCTGCGCTTCGGGTGGCGAGATCAGCAATTCAGATGCTCGCGGATGCAGTTGGTCAGTATGAAAATCTGAAGCCGATCGGTAGTGAGGGTCTTTTAGCTACGCTAGATGTTCCTGACTACCAATGAGTCATAGCTGTGTAACCCACACAGGGCTACTGAAGCTGGTCAGAAAATATTCACCGGAAACTCGGTAATCAGCCGTACCTCGTCGATGTCGATATACCGATAGCCACTGGTACCGCGATGCGTTGACTGTCTCAGTCGGAACGACATATCACGTGCTGGGCCAGACTGGATGACATATTTGATGTCAAAATTCCTCTCCCAGTGCTTGTTGTCTTTGTCCGTATCGTACACATGACGAGCGGTGTAGTAGGGATTATGACTGTGGGAGTTATCCATACCGTCCCCCCTCACGTACCTGGTCATGAAGCTAAGCCCCGGAATGCCTAGAGCTGCGAAATCGAAATCGTATCGTAGCTGCCAGGAGCGTTCGTTGGCTTCGGTGAAGGTGGCGTACTGGACTGCGTTCCCAATGTTGACGGTGCCGCCCATGGTGCCGAAGCCGATCCAGTCCAAAGGCTCGTCCCCATTGATCCGTTGATGCACGACAGTGACGGTATGGGCGCCGGTGGTGTACGCAGTGGAAAATGACCAGGAGGTGTTGTTTATAGGGCCAGCAAGGCTTTTGCCATAGTCCAGCGTGCGGTAGATGTTGAAGTCGAACGCCAGTCTTCGCCCCTCATCAATGGCATACGTGTATTTAGTGTTGCCATAGTATTGATGCCAGGCGTCTTCCAACTGTCCGGCATAGAGCGCTAGCGATAGGTTCCCTTCCTGGTATCGGCCACCCAAGAAGCTCGCAGAGTCGTAGGTGATCGCGGTACCGCCTCGCTTGAGGGCATAGTCGGTCGTAAATTTATCGTCGCTGTTGGACGAGTCGACCCCGGTCTGCCTCGTGAAATGGCCTGCCTCTAGCGCAACCTTATCGAATTCGTTGACGTTCAACTGTATGCCCGTAGCGGCGCTTGGAAACAGCCTGACGGTGTTCACTGCCAGGACAGGGGTCATGGGCATCTGCTCCCCGTACTTCAACGTGCTTTTTGATGCACGGAGCTTCAACGCTGCACCAACCCGGGAATACTGATCACCAGGCTTACCCTCGCTGTCGATGGGGAGTAGCCGCAGTCCCGCGGTGCCGCCGCCGGCACTCTCACCCGAATGATCCGCGACAACGAACGCTTGATCGCCGAAAACCGCCAGCACGCCAAGGAAGCAAACCAGCATCGTGATGCTATCGAACTTCTGAGGGGCGACCTGGGCATCGCTAATGCCGCCACCGCGCGCGCGGAAGGCGCTAAAGAGCTGCTCTCTCAGCAACTGGAAGCCAAGGCTAAGGAGACTGTTGACGCTCAGTCCGAGGCCGCCGCAGGGAAGCTGCGGGAGGCTGAGTTGACCCAGCAGCTTGCCAGTGCACAAGCCGACCTCGAAAGGATGGGCGACAGATCCTAGGAGAGGAGGCTAAGGGCATTCTCCTCGCTCTGCGCATCCTCGCTAAGAAGCCGCGCTGTGAAGACTGCAGCCTGGAGATCAAGATGGCTCGAGGCAAACGACTTCATCAGGAGCGAGCGGGGAAGGGCCCAATCCCATTTCTCTCGGATCATGTTTTCGACGTTTTCTAAGATGGACTCTACATCTGAGATGTCCATCTGGCCGACCACGCGCAAAGCTCGCAACGTGTCCTCCTCACCGAAAGCAACCTCCAGAAAGAGTCCATTGTTTTCGCACTGAATGCCCACATGCCTGAGTAATAAGGCCAGCGCATCGTTGGTGTAATCCCCTCGCCAGGTCGCCACGTGGCTTACGCTAGCAGAGCCAACAATCGCCGTGCTATCCAGGCCTAGGGCACGGAAGTTACTCCGAGCCTCCTCCAGGAGGGCTTGAGCGTGTTTGTCCAAGAAGGGACAGGGGGTGGTTTCCATCAGCACATTTCGCATTTCAAGCCTGACGCGATCATCCAACTGCGCGCTTAGCCCATCAAACTGAGGGGGCTCGCCGCCCCGCGCTGGCGTGACCACGATCACCTTCGCTTCAAGGTCGATGTCCTGAACCTGCCAGCGTCGGCCGCCGAAAATGATACGTTGCCCCTTGGTCAGGGGTTTGCTGACGGGCAGCGAGCCAAGTGGTTTTCCATCCCGGAGCAAACGAAACTCTTCATCACTCGTGAAGGCGGTGTAGAACTCATAGTGGTTGATCAACCGCTCCCCGAGTTCGCCTGGCAGCAGAAGTCCTGAGCTGTCCTGGACGATCAACTCTTTCTCACCCATACCTTTGAGCAAAGACAGGAAATCAGGCTTGGTAACGCTCGCAAAACTGCCGCTTGCTATGAGATTTCCCCATAATTGCGCTGCCGATGCACCGCCGAGCTGAGCAATCGAAGACAAGCACTGCTGCACCAGTGTCGAGGCGTGTAGGCCCTCCGACCGTGGCGGTTCAAACCATCCGTTGATCAGCAAGCGGATCATGGCGACCGTTTGGACAAGGCCCTCACGTAACTGATCGGAGAGATCAGACTGATCCGCTAAAGGGCGCTCTCGGCAGTACGCCCTGAGCATGGCAGGCTCACCGGGCCGACGACCTGAGCGTCCAAGCCGTTGCCTGAGACTCGCAACAGAGGGTGGGGAGCCGATCTGTGCGACCGTCCTGATGTTACCGATGTCGATACCCAGTTCAAGGGTGGTAGTGCATACGGCAGAGGCTGGAGGATCTCCCGCTTTCAACGCCCGTTCGGCATCCTGGCGCAGTTCCTTGGACAAGCTACCGTGGTGCGGCCAGAACTCGTTTGGCACTCCATCGCTCTCACACAGTGAACGCAGACGGTCGGCAAACCATTCAACCTCCTGGCGCCTGTTGGGGAAGACCAGGTTGTTATGCCCCCTGAGTACCTTATACAAGTGACCTGCGATAGCCACTTTGGTACCTGGGGGGTCTTCCTTCTCGGCGCTTTCATCTGTTGATGCATTTTCAGGGTGTTCGGCCACCAGCTGCTGCATGGGCTGTTCAATGTACCCACGTACCTGCACCTGGAGTTCCTGGCCAGAGGATTTCGACTCGATGACGGTAATGTCATCGGGACGAACTGGCCTCAGGAATTTTCGGGCCAGCGACATCTCCCCAAGCGTCGCCGAAAGCCCTACACGAGGCAGGGCCCTACCTACGACGATCTCAACCCGTTGCATGAGCGATTGCAGCTGCTTACCGCGCTCACTGCCAATGAAGGCATGGAGCTCATCGACCACGATGTAACGCAGGTTCTGAAAAGCTCCAGGCAAACTGGAGCCTCTGTTCACGAACAGCGCCTCGAGCGACTCTGGAGTGATCAGCAAGATGCCTTCGGGCGATTTCAGGAATCGTTGTTTCTTACTTGCTGCCACATCACCATGCCAAGCAACGACGGGCAGCTCAAGCCGCTCGCACAGCCTGCTGAGTCTGTCCCACTGGTCGTTGATCAGGGCCTTGAGCGGGCTGATATACAGCACCGCGCCGGCGGGTTCGCTGTCGTGGAGCAGGTTGGTCAGGATGGGGAGGAATGCAGCCTCTGTTTTACCTGCCGCGGTAGACGCTGCAATGATCACGTCGCGATCAGCGCCCACCAAAGCCGGTACCGCCCACTCTTGGGCATCACGTAACGACGTCCACCCCTGTGACCAGATCCATTGCTGAACCTCGGGGTGCAGACGCTCAAATGAAGAAGAGTCAGAGCTTGAAGGTGGCGAGCTCATCGTCGGCCTCTACTTCAAGATCCTGTTGCCCAGCCTCATCCTTGGCCAGCTCCACGGCACCCAGCAAAGTTCGCCAATCCGCCGTAGGGTTTTGCTCGATCACCGCGAGCAGGTTGATGAAAGCTGTAATGGTCGTGCGTGGCGTCCGGAAATACGCCTCGCCCAAGCGCTGGTTGCAGTGCGCCATGAAAGCGGGGATTGCTTCGTCCGGCAGCAAGAACTTCTCAGGTTCGCCTAAGGCGTAGACGTTACGCAGCTTCTGTAGCAGCACATAGAAGTCTTCTGGGGTCAGGCTGCTGAGTCGAATGACCGGCCCAGAAAGGTCGACCAGCCCAGACTTCGCAAAGCTGTTTTCCGCGAGGCGCGACTGCAGGGCAAGGTAGCTGTAGAGCCCGCGACGAGTGTCCATCAGAAACTCTGGTGTGCCGCCCAGGACAAAGCCCAGACCTTCAGCGGAGCCCTGCAGAGAATCGTTGAGGATGCGCAGAATCTGTTCGTAGTTGGCGTTACGGGCCTGGGTGTTTGCCAGCTTGTACAGGTTGACCAATTCATCCAGGCAGACCATCAAGCCGCCGAAGCCGGCCAGGCGCACAAACCTGGACAGCAATTTCAACTGGTCGTAGATGGAGGCATCGTCGACGATCGTACGCACACCGAGCGCAGCCCGGGCATCGGTCTTGGTGGAGAATTCTCCGCGCAGCCAACGGATAGCATCAGCTTTGAGCTGCTCATTGCCTTCCTCGAAACCTCGGCAATAGGCAGCAATGACGTCGGCAAAGTCATAGCCGTTGACCATCTCGGTGAGCTCCGCCAGGTACTCACGGATGACCACCTCGCTCTCAACACCTTTGGCCTTGGCTTCCGTTTTAGCCTGTGAGATGAATTTCTCAACGATACCCTGGAGCGCGCCGCCATCGGGTTTGGTGCGCGTGGCCATGTTCTTGGCCAGTTCGGAGTAAAGGGAGCGCGCCTGACCACCCGAAGCATGAAGACGACGGTCAGGATTCAAATCGGCGTGCATGGTGACGAGCTTGCGCTCCATGGCGATGCCGCGCACCAGGTTGAGAAAGAAGGTTTTACCTGCACCGTATTCGCCGACAACGACCCGAAATGCCGAGCCGCCATCCGCGAGACGATCCACATCCTTGAGCAGGGAATCGAGCTCGCCTGCTCGACCTACCTGGATCAGATGCTGCCCCACACGGGGCACAACGCCCGCTCGCAGCGATTGAATGACCGCGTCGCGATCCTTGGCTCGTATCTTACTCATAGGGCTAATTCATCCAGAATTTCGGGGTTGATTTCGATGGGGTCGTCGCCTTCAGTCACGGGCATGTCGAACAGCTCAAACGCTGTGTCGTTGATCCGTTCCAGAGCGCCATCCAACATCAGTTCCATATCACTGGCTGCGTCTTCCAGCTCAGCGCGGCTCCATTCAGTCCTAGAAACCAACAGACGAAGGAACGCGGAATGCTCGACGTCCAAACCATGTACGGTAGCAAGCTGTTCGGCGGTACTGCCTTCCTGTTCTTGGGGGGCTTCTTGTACCGAGGCATTAGGTGTTTCAGTAGGCGATTCTTCATTGAAGACGCTGGCCAGAAGCGCCGACACCTCTGCTGTTTCTTGTTGCAGACGAGCGACCTTGTCCATGTCCAGGGCAAAGCCTGAACCACTGCTTTCTGAAGACGGAGCCATACTGGTCGGCGCGCCAGTCGCAGTCATTGCCTCCACGACCTGGGAAGGGCGAACGGCTGCACTATGGAGGTCGCTGTAGACGAACTGCGGATCGAGAGCGAGCGATTTGTACACGCGCTCAAGCAGCTTCACTTCCTGCGGTGTCACCTCACCATCGGCTTGCGCTAGGTGGGCCAGGAAACTGGCAATTTTTCGTTTGGCCTCAAGGGGTAGCGGCTCAAGTTTCTTCTTGAGGCTTGCCAGCGTGGGCGGCTGCTTCAATTGAATCTGGAGATGCGCCTTCAAGCGTTTGCGATGCGCGACACAGAGGTGATCCCATGAGTCGATGTGGCCTGAGAGCAGATTCACCTCCTCAAGCGAGGTGTCACCGTCTGCCGCAGCAACTGCACTGGCGAGATCTAAGGTCACCGCTGCAGCGCTGTAAGCATCGGTAGAGCGAAGAGTGCCTTCGTCAGAGTCCGCGGCGAACAGCGCGATGGTGTCTTCTGCCTTGGGCGTACGGCTGCCAGAAAGGACATCGGGCTCCAATCCAATTCGCTTGCTTTCCAAGGCCCGGGCAAGTGCGACGACTTTGTCGCGGGAGAGCGCGCCGGCTGATTTGAATCGGCCTGCCAGCTCACCGAAACTCATGCAGATGGTTTCGCCCCCGACGCGTTGCTCCAACTGTTCAAGTTCTGCTTTAGCTTCAGCGGGCCAGAGTTCTGTTGGCAACTGCAGGATAGCTTCCAGGCTATTTTCCGCGTCCGGATTGCGCCCCAGATACCGACTGAACGCGTCGAGTACAGCGGTGCATTCCTCGACAATGACCTGCAGCTTGTTACGCGTTCCTGAGGTTGCCGCAACATCGGGAAGGTCACCCACAGCCACTGCCGGAATACTCAATCCGGCAGACGCAGGTCGGTAGACAATCTTCAGCTTGGTCTTGTTCTGAGGAAGCACAATGCCGTTGGGGTAGCGTTTTGTGAATTCGTTTTTGAAGAGCGCTGCGAATTGCTCAGGACACCGGGTCACAGGTGTGCGCCTGGAGATGTTGGGCTCTGCGAGCGCCCAGGCCAATGCCCAACTCGGATTGAGTGGGTATTTATCCACGGCCATCTGACCCAGCGCGACCCTCAGTGACATTGGCAGCTCATACCCATCTACTGCACTGGCAGCCGGTTCATTCATGTAGCTCTGTAGCTGCACAGAACCTGCGTCGATATGGGCGAGGAAGCGGGAAGCGTAGCCGCGGAATGAATTGTTGTCGCCGTAGAGACCAAGCAGACGCTCAACCTCGGCCTTGATAGCAGGGATTTCTGCCTTGGCCTGAGGATCGCTCGGTGCATCGATCAGCGCGCGGCGTTCAAGCCCATAGAAAAACAGGAACACGTAACCTGCATCGGCTAGCTGGCTGCGACCTCCTGCCAGCCATTGCAGATACGCTCGCCGCGCCTCGGGTGTGATGCTCCGGTAGCTTGGCCAATAGGGCATCTGTCGCTCGGTGAGGTTCATCGGTGAGCGCGCGACTCGAAGCGTGGCATCGATCAGGGAGGGTTCAGATTGGCCGAATTGTGTCGCTCGCTCGGTGATGTAGAGCAGTCCACCGGGGATGGCCAACCCAGCCACGTTGATGGACTCGTTTTCAGCCAGCCAACGAACCCCAATGGGTTTGGCACTTGGCTTTGGGATGGTGTAACTCTGACTGTCGCTGGACGAACCGACCTGGACAGTATGGAAGTCTCGTTCGCGGGTATTGGTGCTGAACTGGACGGTGACAGTGGGGGAAGTTGCTTGTCGAGACGCCGCAGCGATCTCGGGAACAATGTCATCTTCAGGAACGTAGGGCTTCGCCTGGGTGGTGCGTCTGACGGCCCATACCAATACGCCTATGCCCAAGACGACCCCGATGGCAATCCAAACCTGTTTAGGGATCTGTGCCAAGAGGGCAATAACAAAAAACAGGGCGTACAGAGCGATCGGCCCGCCGCCGCTCCCTTTGCGCTTCCGTGGCATATGAGTGTTCCGTACAGTTGGTAATGGCCAAATGACATTCTTACGGATTTTTCGAGGGCGGCCAAGCTGAACAGACGAAGGGAGTGTTTGAAAAATACTGGACTGGGTCGCCAGTAGAGTTGGTCTACGACACTCAGGCGGAACATTCTGCCATCGTGGCTTAGGAAACTACGACGCTGGTCTCCCTACGACACCAACTCTACGGGCACCTTAGGCAAATGAGCTTCTCTGTGCTTCAACGGGGCGGTGGTGGCGCAGAAGGCACCCGTACCGATCAGAGCCTGGGCTGTAGAGCTGTTCATTCAATGCCTTCAGAAGGTGAGAGCGGTCGTCGGCGTGGGGTTCATAACCCTGCTCAGAAAAACGGCTGGCGAAATCGTCCATGGGCAATCACCGCGATGAGGAGCTGATTATCTTAGCTGCCTTAGCCGACCGTCTACTAAGTAAAATCCTGTCGCTCTCTCATGGCCGGCTACGAGGCACTCAACAGTTTTTCAAGCTGCGCATGCTCCCAAGTGCTCAGTAACTCTACAGGGTCAGTGCTGTACGACTGCGACGAATTGAAAACGTACGCGCGGCCATCAGGGCTGTAGCAGCTGTCGCAGTAATCGAGGGCGTCGCAATCGTTATAGAACGTGAGCACCCAACCTTCGGCCTCGACAGTCATCAAACCACAGTAGATCTCAGCCCATGACTGCAGGCCAATGCGCCGTATGATTCGAACCCCTAGGGCGATGTCCCGCAGGATTTGATAGGCCTCACGGACTGTTAGTGTTTTTTCTGCCAAACGAAAAGTACCTGTGCGTATTGGGGCCTTCGGCCTGTTCGCGCCCGGCCTGGGCCGACAGCATGGTAAATGAAACTTGACGTCTTATGCGGGTTACGCCGTCATCAATTTGGGCTGCACTGATACCCGCAACGGCTACACGCCCACGGGGGAATGCCGAATGACCAAACTCCGGTAGGAAACGGCCGATTCGTCTAGCTCCAATGGGCTTTTCATGGCATATAGCTAGCGCATCCAGGGAGGGATGGCGTCGGCCAGGTTGACGCTCGGCAACCCTCTCCCTGCCACTGAATCAGGTGAGGGCAGCGCTGTGTATCTTTCGGCTTTGAAAATCGAAAACTTCCGCCAGTTCGGCCAAGGCGGCCATGCGTTGAACATCCAGTTCAACGAAGGCGTGACTGCCCTCGTAGGTGAAAACGATGCGGGTAAAACCGCGGTCATCGATGCGATTCGCTACGTTCTGCAGACACGTGATGCTGAGTATCTCAGGCTGCAGATCGAGGACTTTCACATCGCCAACGATGGCACCCAGGCGGAAGCCATCACCCTCAGGTGTACGCTGGAAGGACTGAGCCCTGCGGAACTCGGCGCTTTCGCTGAGTACGTGACCTACAAGGGTGGCGTTGGGAGGCTATACGTTCACTGGTCGGCTCGCCGCATCGTTGCCTCTGCCGCCACCCGTAAATGGGTCGATATCTCGGTTCGCTCGGGTGAAAACGGAGAAGGCTTGTCCTTGGATGTGGGTGTACGGCAACTACTGGCCACCGCGTACCTTAAACCGCTGCGCGACGCAGAACGAGAGATGTCCCCGGGCAGAAACTCCCGCCTGTCTCAAGTACTCAGTAGTTTCCCGAATATTGACGCCGGCAGCGCCTTCGATCCCGCGACGCTTCCAGCTGACCTCGCTGACGCTGAAGCCCTCAGTATTGCAGGCATGGGCGACTATCTTCGTCACTTGGTGAACAGCCACGGCGCCATTGTCTCCGCACAGAAGGAAATCAACGACACCTACCTGCGTCCGCTATCGCTTGCTGGCCAGCCACTGACAAGTCGCATCGGTTTTGGGGAAGCGGGAACGGATCCCGCCAAACTCAAGCAGATCCTGGAGCGTTTGGAGCTGGGGCTGCTGGATCACGCAACAGGTGAAGCCCGCGGCGTTTATGGACTGGGCTCAAACAACGTGCTTTTCATGGCCTGTGAGCTACTGCTGCTCGGTAAAGAGCCCGACGGACTTCCGTTGCTCCTCATCGAAGAGCCAGAAGCGCACCTACATCCTCAGCGCCAGCTCCAGTTGATGGAGTTTCTTGAAGCTGCGGCTCAGCCAGCTAAAGGCTTGAGGCCGGTTCAAGTCATATTGACTACGCACAGCCCCAACCTGAGCTCGAAAATTCCGTTGCAGAATCTGGTTCTGATGCAGCGGCAGCAGGCATTCTCCCTTGCAGAAGAGCAAACCTGCCTTGCTCCCGACGACTATCGCTTCCTTAGTCGTTTCCTGGACGTCACCAAAGCGGGTCTGTTCTTCGCCAAGGGGTTACTGGTCGTAGAAGGCGATGCCGAAGCCATTCTGCTGCCGTCGCTCGCTCGGCGACTTGGCAAAGATCTCACCAAGCATGGCGTATCGATCATCAACGTGGGCGGTGTTGGCTTGCGGCGGTACTCGAAAATCCTGCAGCGAAAAGACACCTCCAAGGGCGAGATATCCGTGCCTACCGCCTGCATTACGGACATGGACGTGATGCCGGACTGTGCACCCGAGATCTTGAGCCTAAAGGGAGTAAAAGGGGCTGTATGGCCAGACAAAGCCGATCGGCGCTGGCGCGCGATGAAAGACTTCGGTGCCACACCGCCTGACCTTGAAAAAGGGCTCAAAGAGCACCGCGAGAAGCGAGCAGAAAGTGATGGGCAATGCGTGCGCACGTTCGTTGCGGATCAATGGACGCTTGAGTACGACCTGGCGCTCAAGGGGCTTTCGAAGGAAGTCCACCACGCCGCATACCTCGCCATCAATGAGGAAAAGATCGACGAAGGCAAGGAGACCAAGGTCACGCTGCTGAAGAAGGCGCAGACAGCCTTCGATAAGATCCAGACCACCTATGCAACCGAAGATGCCCGGTGTTCCGCGATCTACAAACTGTTCAAAAGGGCCTCTAAAGCGATCGCAGCCCAGCACCTGATCGATATGCTCGACGAGCGATTTGAAGCCAGTACCCTGGACGCCACGACTCTGCGAGGGCTGCTGCCCACCTATGTTGTCCATGCGATCGAGTACGCAACCGGAGGTGCCGCACTGACCACAACCTCCAGCCCGGCTCACGCTCTCGTGGTGCCGACAGCACTGGCAGGCTCTGCTGATCCGCTGGAAGAGGTCGCCGAATGACGCTTAGCCAACTGGTTGCCCCCATCACTGATGCCGATGTGGACTGGGTCATCAAGCTCATGGGCCTGGAAACGCTGGACGAACCTCGCCGTAATTTCTTGAAATCCATGGATACCATCGATGTAGCGGCTTGCCCGGGGAGCGGCAAGACGACCCTGGTCGTGGCGAAATTGGCCATCCTGGCTCGCCATTGGAAGAGCCGCATGCAGGGTATCTGCGTGCTTTCACACACCAACGCGGCTCGGGAAGAGATCGAGAAACGCCTCGGCGGTACCGAAGTAGGTCAACGGCTGCTTCGCTTCCCTCACTATATCGACACCATCCATGGTTTCACCGGACGATTCTTGGCTTCGCCCTGGTTGCGCTCGAAAGGGATTGCACTGCAGGCCATCGACGATGACCTCACGCATAAGGCACGCCGAAGAAAGCTCACGGATGGCGAGCATTTCGGTGCAAAGACGGCCTTTGAGGTCAAGCACAAAAGCCTCCACAGCTTGCGAGTCCGGTCTGCCGACTTCGATCATCCACTCGGAGAGGAAGATATCGGTTTTGCGCCACACACCGCCACCTACAAGAGTGTGGTGAAATCGCTGAGCGGCGCTGCCAAGGCGGGATATTTCTGCTTCGATGAAGTGTTCGTGCTGGGACACGCGTTACTCGACCAAGAGCCGGCTGTGGGCGGCGCATTGCGTCTGCGCTTCCCGTGCGTGTTGATCGATGAGATGCAGGACACCCAGCCTGACCAGGCGGGCATACTGCAACGGGTCTTTCCCCACGATGATCCAGATGTTCGCGTCATCCGCGTCGGCGACCCCAACCAGGAAATCTTCGAGAAGAAGACACCATTGTCGGATCCGTTCCCTGACCCAAAACGTCAGTTGGAGATCGCCAGCAGTTTCCGCTTTGATCAGGCCATTGCATCGATCGCCAACCCTTTTGCCTATGTTCCGATCACGAATGGCTTGAAAGGGCTACGGGCTGAAGGGGAATCCAGCACCATCCCGAACACGATCATCGTCTTTCCGGACAAGGATGCAACCGGAGTGCTGGACGAATTCGGCAAGCTGGTGCTGAAACATCTACCGGCAGATATCCGCGAAAAGGGGGTGTTCGCCGTCGGGGCCGTGCATCGGCTTGAAAACTTCAAGCCGAAACAGTACCCGAAAGCCTTGGAGCATTACTGGCCATCCTATCGTTCTGACACGACCAAGACATCGTTCAAGCCCCGCACGTTCGCCGAGGGCGCACATATCGCGCGCCGCTATGCGATGAAGGAGCCAACGGCCAACTCGGCCGTTGAGCTGCTGGCCTCGTGCCTGATCAACCTCGGTGAGCTGGCTTTCCCTCGTAGCCTGGTTCAGATGCGAGGTCGGCACCAAGCCGCTGTGCATGAGAAGTTCGCGAACAAGCCCGAAGCCTTTGCTCAGTACCGCGAGTGTCTCCAGCAGATGTTGTTTGTGCCGTCTGAAATCACGCAGCAGGACTGGGTCAAGGTCATCGCACCGAAACTCATGGTACTGGCTGCCGCGCTCTATGATTCTGAGGGTGTGGCAGCTGAACTACTGGGCCGCCAATACCTTGCCTATGAGCCCGCTCCAGTTGCCACCGAAGCCGGAGAGACAGGGGGATCCCTTGTAAACACCTACCGGTTCCAGGATGTCTCCGCCGGCGTCGATATCCGGATGTCATCCATTCATTCGGAAAAGGGCAAGACACACGCAGCGACGATAATCTTGGAGACCTTCCGGAGCAGCCACTTCATCCAGAAACTCATGCCATATCTAGAGGGCAAAAAAGCAGCTGCCAAGAGGCCTCAGGAGACAGCTAAGAAGGACATGATGCTGATGTACGTGGGGATGACCCGTCCTTCGCACATGCTGTGCTTGGCCATTCGCCAGAGTTCATTGGGGGAGGGTGTCGCAGGGGAAAAGCGAAGGGTGGCGCTTGAAAAAGCAGGCTGGTCGATTCTGGAGCTTGCAGCGTCAGCGCCTACCCCTTAGTCGTCCACCGTCACTATGCAGACAGCAAAACCAAATGCTGCGCCATGAATGACCAACAGCAAGGATGCCGCAACAATGAAACCCGAGATGTCTCAGTTTTCCTACGGCTTTGCTTTCACCAACGAGCTGATCACAGCGCCTGGCGTTCATGTTGTGGCTGCCCCCGAGTTTCCTTCACTGCAGAAGGAGGGAAAACCGGGTGGTGGCTACGACGTCAAGATTCCTTTCGGATCGCCACGGTTTGTGCAGTACCTGCCGAAGCAGATCGTCGACAACTCGTTAGGGTGAGATAGGCGTGCTTCCTGATGATGATGAGCACTACGTCTTCAATAGCCACCTTGTGGCCTACCGATGTTCGGATGACCCATCGCAAGTCAAAAACCACATGATGAGTGATCTTCTAGGTACCTCCCGGGATCAACGAGCCACCCGGGATCTGGATGAGGGCGGGATTCGCCAACTTGGTCAGTTGATCGTCGACGCGCTTCGTAAAGCAGAAGCCGGCGTCTCATCGGGCACAAGTCGGTCAATCCAGATGAGGTCGCGCGGGCAATCGATGGCCAGCCTACGCTCCGTACGCTTGCATTTATTTCGCGCACAGTTCTGGATTCCGAACTGCTCATCGTCAGAAATGAGCCAACGGCGAAGCGCATGCTTCGCAAGCGAGGGTAGGTTGGTAATGCGTCGTTTAGGCCCTGGACTCCAGCTGCGGTCTTGAAGGGCTCCCCAATGTTGAGTTCTGGGGGGAGCCTCGTACGCATTCGGCTGGGCAACCCACTGCCTACCCATGTACACCGTGCAGTTGACGCGATGAAACGTTATCACCAGGCTCAGGCAAACGGTGTAACGGGTACTGAGCTGGAGCGCCTGCCACATGAACTGATGAGGCGGCGCACAGCATGTACAGGGTGAACACATTGCCGCTCCAGCCCTGGCAGTTGCGGCAATTTCCATATGATGATGGCGTCTTGAAATCGCGTAAGATCTCGTACCTTGGTCAATGCAAGGTCTCGTTGAGCGAAGGACAGCATGAGAAAAATTACGAAAAAGCAAGTGGTCGGCGCCAGTGCAGCAGTGGTAGTTGTTGTGCTGACGAATAAATACCTGTCTCACGTAGAGGAACAAAATCAGTACGCCTATAACGCTTCCGTAGTTGCGAAGCTACCAGTACTGCCGTTCGAATCCAAGGAGCTTAGCGTTCAGGAAAAAGCTGAGGCGATGGATATCTACGATCCACAAAATCGCATTCTGGTCACTGCTGGTCTGGCGAAAAATTACCAAAGATTTGAATTCGAGAAGGAGTACAAGACTTTCCTGGAGTCTGGACAGGAAAAGCCAAAGGATAAATTTGAAGCCAACCGGCGCTCAACTGAGAATCGTGTGGCTGCAGAGGAGGCTTTCACTCGCTACCAGATGAAGTTCACGAAAGCTCCACCAAAGCTCATGACCGGAAATACATCGATCCGTTTCGGAGACTATGACTTCGATAATCACTCGTTTCTCGTCAGCGAGATCGGTAGAACCAGCGGGCCTTTTCCTGCTGCCATGTTTAGAAACGTTGGCAATCCAGGCTTAGTGCGTGGCCCTGGCACCAGCAGCTTTGAGCGTCTGGCCTCGGCGACAAGGGCCTATAGCGTTTCCAGCCGCACCTGGCGCGTGAGTGAGGACATCGCCAAGGACATAGACACTGAACGCTTCGAGGTCTATGCCAAGAGCTATTTTGAGACTATGTACTCGACCTCGGAGGGAGATGGCTTGATGCTCTACTGCATTCAGATGGATCTGTTCGCCGACCCAGCGATGACGATTCCCTTGGGATCTCAGGGGTGCAATAGCCTTAATGTAACGATGAACTGATTTCCCACAGTCAACGGAGTAGCTCAGACAATCGAGTCGGATGAGGTAGCCGACACAGGAGTACAAATGTACTCCTTACGACATCTTCTTACCAAATCCTCCTGCGCCTGCTTGGGACTGACTACCGCCAGGCTGGGCTTGAAAGATGTTCCGCAAAGAAATCAGAAAGGGCCTGAACTTTTCTCGGCCGTGCACGTGCTGATGGCGTTACGAAATACAGACCGCCTTGCGTCATGCGCCACTCAGGCAGTATGTGCTGTAGACGTCCATCGGCTAAGTAATCGGCAGCGATGAACTCCGGAAGCTCAGCTATCGCAATCCCCGCCAGCAAAGGCTCGACCAATGCATCGGAGTTGGTGACACGTAGCGGGCCGCGCGGTGTTACATCCTGCTCGCCGCCATCACCGTGGGTGAAGCGCCATACCTGACTGCGCGCTCGATAGGCGTAACTCATGCACGCATGAGCAACCAAATCACGCGGATGACTTGGATGGCCATGCCGAGCCAGGTACGACGGTGCTGCTACCAGGTACTGGGTTACTGAACAAATCCGTCGGGCAACCAGTGAGGAATCGGGGAGGGCAGCGATCCGCAATGCGGCATCGAAACCATCTGCTACCAGGTCGACTGTTGAATCCGATAGGTGTAGATCCAGCTCAAGCCCTGGGTACCGCTCCAGCAACTCGGGAAGCAACGGCGCGACCCACCGCAAGCCGAACGACATTGGCACGGCTAAACGCACCAATCCCCGCGGCTGCACAGATAGCTCCTGAGCTTCGCTTTCCATTTCCTCAGCCTGGCGATACAACGCACTCGCTTGATCAACCATACGCTGGCCAAACTCGGTCATAGAGAGTTGGCGTGATGTCCGGTTAAACAAGCGACCGCCAAGGCGCTCCTCTAAGCGTGCAACCGCCCGGGATACAGTAGGCACCGACACGCCCATGGCCCTGGCAGCAGCGGCGTAAGAGCCTTCTTCAGCCACTTTGGCGAACATCGCCAGCCCTTCAAAATCCGGAATTCTTGGCATTTCATATCTGCAATGATGGCTTTCAAATGATTCTATTTTGAAAGCCATCCACAGTCGATACGCTTCTCCCACACCTAATCAAAACCCCAACGGGAGAAACATCATGAGCAAGAAACTCGAAGGCAAAATCGCACTGGTCACTGGCGGCACCACCGGCATTGGCCTGGCCACCGCTAAACGCTTTGCTGAAGAGGGCGCCCACGTTTACATCACCGGCCGCCGCCAGGCTGAATTGGACAAGGCGGTGGAGCTGGTGGGCAACGCCACCGGTATTGCCGTCGACTCCACGAAGCTCGAACAGCTCGATGCGCTGTACGCCCACATCAAGCAAAACCATGGGCGACTGGACGTGCTGTTCGCCAACGCTGGCGGCGGTTCCATGCTGCCTTTGGGTGAGATCACCGAGGCTCACTACGACGATACTTTCGACCGGAATGTTAAAGGCGTGCTGTTTACTGTGCAGAAGGCTTTGCCGTTGCTGGCGCAGAACGCCTCGATCATCCTCACAGGCTCCACCGCTGGCAGTTCAGGTACTGCAGCGTTCAGCGTTTACTCAGCCTCCAAGGCTGCTGTACGCGCCTTTGCCCGCAGCTGGATTCTGGATCTGAAGGATCGCGCAGTCAGGGTCAACACCCTCAGCCCAGGTGCGACCCGTACCCCTGGCCTGGTCGACTTGGCTGGCCCAGATGCAGAACAGCAACAAGGCCTGCTCGACTACTTGGCTTCGCAAGTACCATTGGGGCGAGTCGGAGAGCCCATCGAGATTGCCAACGCCGCAGTGTTCCTCGCAAGCGATGACTCAAGCTTCGTAAACGGAGCTGAACTGTTCGTAGACGGGGGGCAGGCACAGATCTGATGCTTATGATTTGCGAGAGGAAGGGGGATAGCCCCCTTCCTTGCCGCACTCAATCTCGAGCACAGCGTTTCAGTCCCCGACGCAGCAGGTCAGCTTTGACCTTTTCGTCGATCAGCTCGTGGGGAGGGTTTTCTGCCACGAGGTGCTTCTGATCAAAAATGTCCGGAAAAAATTCTTTGGCCAATTCAACTGGCACAGCTGCACTTGAGTGCCAACCCGTAAGCCATGCAATAAGTTCCTGGGCATCGCTAAGAAGGTAGAGCGGTTGAGGGTTGCGCGCACGAAACGCTTCTATCCGAGACTGTAGTGGTCAACTAATCCCGGACACCGGATTAAGTTTTTCCTCGGCAATCGCCGGAGGTAACCCACCGTTGAACTGATGCGGTCGCTCCCAGTTGTAGCGCTGCATCAGAAACCTGCCGATGTCCTGCTGTGCCTGCGCAGCACTCATGTAGCCCACACTTGGCACCCACTCCGTTTTCAGGCTGCGGAACAAACGCTCCATAGGCGCATTGTCCAGGCAATTACCTCTGCGGCTCATGCTTTGCTTGAAGCGGTAACGCCACAACCGCTGACGAAAAGCTCGGCTGCCATACTGGCTGCCCTGATCACTGTGAAACAGTACATTCTGCGGCCGCCCGCGGTGCTCGTACGCCATGTCCAGCGCCTTGATGACCAATTCGCTGTCCGGTTTGGGTGAAAACGCCCAACCCACCATGCGACGTGCAAAAAGGTCGATAACTGCCGCCACATAGTGCCACTGGCCTTGAGCCCACACATACGTGATGTCGCCGCACCATACTTGATTCGGTGCCGTAACATCGAATGCGCGCTCCAGCACGTTCGGGATGTCAGGGCGCTCTACTGTGGCCTTCTTGTAGGCATGTGAACCCGGTTGCTTACTGATCAGCTTCATTTCGCGCATCAACTTGCGCACCTTGAAGCGGCCGATCTGAATGCCTTCTTGGCGCATCATGCACATGATGGTTCGACTACCTGCGGCACTACGGCTCTGTGTAAATAGCTCGTTAACCCGAACGCGCAGTGCCAGTCGCGCAACGTCCGGAGATCGCCGTTTATGGCAATGCGCGTAGTAACACGAGCGAGTGACTTCAAACACCGAGCAGAGTAATTCGACAGGCTCCTCGCGGCGGAGCTGATCAATCAACGCGAGCGCTCGTGTTCCTCGGCCATCAAGAGCGCGGTAGCCTTTTTTAAAATCGATTTCTCCCGTTCCAGCCGGTTGATCCGAGCTTCCAACTCTTGGATCTTCTGCTGCTCGGGGGTCAGCGCCTTGCTCGTTGGCGTAGCACCGCCACGTTCTGACTGGAGTTGATTCACCCAGCGGCGCAGCGCCGATTCAACCAAGTCGAGCGACCGGGCGGCTTCAGTAAGGCTATAGCCCTGGTCGAGCACCAGGCCGGCTGCCTCGCGCTTGAATTCGGGGGTGAAAGTACGTCGTTGTCTGCTCATCGAACACCTCTGTGTGGCGACCATTTTCGCCTAAAAAGGTGTCCGGGGTTAGTAGACCACTACAAGACCTACCAAACCCAGTCCTCGCCTCACGGACTTCATCGCCTCGCTCATCCCATCCAATCCAGTAAGAATCGAAACCTACATCGTCATCATCATCGGCGACCATTCGGACATGGCTAGCCTGCGGATGTGGAAGCCGAGCGGCACAGATTTTTCGCATGAGCGCGTCGTAGATGCGAGCGGCTCTGTCTGCCGGTGCTTTCTCGAGGTTTGTTTTGAAATGATGGTAGTGGGCGAATCCTAGCAGCTTCGCTTTGAACTCAAGGGTTTGGGCGTGAGTGAGGTGCTGCGGGACATCGGCAACCTCCATTGATTTGAAGGCGCTGAGAATGAATTCGGTCGTAAACATGGTCGCATGACTCCACTGTCATGGCCTTGATAGCGCATACGCACTTCGCTGAACATGCTGCTTGCTGAGCCGGCCACAGGGAGTTATGTGGTAAGCGAAGAACCGAGATTTCCCACGCAGCAGGGAGGTTCACGGCACACCCTGCAGATTAAATTAGCAAAGTGTTCTTCACCCATGCAAGCCCTCTAGGTCGCTGCTCAATGCTTCCCAAGCTGAGCATGAGCTGAATGTCAGCGTCCATGGCCTAGCTCAGAACACCCTGGAGGCAAGGAGCTAACCTTGGCAGAGCAAATATTGGAGAAACTGGTTGGAGACGGCTAGATGCACAAGACGGTTTCTTTCCCGGCCCAAGAGCTTTTCGAAAAGGTTTGGTCGACGCCTGTCCTGACGCTTGCACGAGAAATAGGTGTCTCAGACGTGGCGCTGGGTAAAGCCTGCAGGAAGGCGGGTATCGCTGTCCCTCGTCGCGGCCATTGGGCAAAACCAGCAACGAAACGACCGAAAAAACCTGCTCCACCAACCTCTAACGAGCTGGTGTCATTTCGTGTGCTAGACCGCACCTTGTTCCCTGAAAAACTGGCGTCCGTAACCGACGAAATACCTCCGCCACCCAAAGTCACGATCCCTGACAGTCTTGTCGATCCACATCCACTCGTAGACCGCTGGCGGAAGAAGGCACAGAAAACCAAAGCGATTGAAGGAAGGCTGGCGCTCCAGCAAGCCAACGTGCTGAACACCAGGATTTCGCCAACACTCATTGATCGCGCCGCGATCCTCCTGGACACGTTGATCAAGCACACCGAGACCAGTGGCTGTAGGTGGGCCGTATCCAAACAGCAGACGACGGTGACCTTCGACGGAGAAACGGTCTACGTAACACTGCGAGAAAGGTTGCTGAAGCAAGAGCTGCCACCGCCGCCACCAGACCCAAAGCCGAAAAAAGTCTGGACTCTAGACCTCTCACGCATGGGGATGCCGAGGTATGAGTTTCTCTCTACTGGAGAGCTGACCTTGATTCTCAGGGAAAGCCCAGACTACGGGCCGCAGAAAACATTTTCCGACGCGAAAACAGGAAGAATTGAGGACAAAATCCACCTCTTCATCCCAGGCTTAGAGGCTCTCACCCAGAGAATCAAGGTATCTCGCCAAGAATTGGAGGAGAAAAGGCGCCGCGACGAGGAGGAGGAACTCATACGCAAGGCTCACGCGATCAAGTCGGAGCAACAACGGCGCCTGCGAAAGCGCTTGGTGCGCAACCTCGAGCACTGGGAAAAAGCCAAAAGGCTGCGGTCGTTTGTCGACGCGGTGGTCAGAGACTGCCAGGCAGAAGCTGACCAAGTCGAAGCATGGGCGGAATGGGCGCGCCAGCAAGCCGCGCTCTTAGACCCATCAACATCGCCCGCCACCATTTCTCTCTACTGTCAGATTGAAAGCTATTTCACTGGATACAGGATTGCGAAAGACGAGGACGATTGGTGGGAACGCTAGAAGACGGTTAGTCCAACCTATACGCTCTAGCGCTACGGCAACCCCTCAAAAGTTCCAGAAAGCCGCTGCCCAGCAGGTGGATGCCATCCTGTCTGTGGCGATCGCCCATCTTCCCAATCTGGCGACAACGGCATTTCACGCTTCAGACTGTGATTGAATGGTAGGCGACTGCTTAACTGAGCAGCATCTACCTGGAGCTATGAATGGATGTGCTGAATGCGATGCAAGTGTTCGTGAGTGTTGTGGAGACGGGTAGTTTTACCAACGCTGCACAGTCACTTCACATGCACCGGCCAGCGGTGTCAAAGACGATCCAGCTCCTTGAGCAGCGACTTGATGGACGACTGCTCAACAGGTCTACACGCAGTCTCAGCATGACCCCAGAAGGTGAGGCGTTTTACCATCGGTGCAAGGCCATCCTCGACAATGTCGGTCAGGCGATGTCTTCGCTGAGCGATCGTCCAGAGCGATTGATCGGGAAGCTGCGGGTTGACTTGCCGGTGTCGGTGGGCCACCTGCTCATCATTCCGTCACTGATGGAGTTCCAGCAACGCTATCCTGGGATCGAATTGACGCTGGGTACCAGTGACAAGCCGATCGACTTGATCAGCGAAGGCGTCGATTGCGTAGTGAGGCTTGGCGCCTTGGAAGATTCCAGCCTGATTGCAAGCGGAATTGGATACCTACCCATGGTGACGTGCGCATCTCCAGCCTACCTCGCTCGACATGGGGTGCCCCAGTGCATTGGCGATCTGAGCGAACACCTCGCGGTGAACTATTTCTCAGGCAGCAATCCTCGCACGCTGGAATGGTTGTTTCTTCAGGGCGATGGAATCCAGACAGTACGGGTCAAGTCAGCAATCAACGTGAATGAAACTCAGGGTTTTGTCGCATCAGCCTTGGCGGGTTTCGGGCTGATCCAAGGCCCAGCGCTCAATGTTCAGGCTCATCTTGATTCCGGCGCGCTGGTGCAAGTGATGCAGCATTGTCCAGTACCTTCAAAGCGTGTTTCGATTCTGTACCCCCACCGCGAGCTGATGCCCCCAGCGGTCGAGGCCTTCGTAGCATGGTTGCGGTCGCTAATGGCTGAAAAGGGCTTGACCCAGCCTTGATTGGTAATTTCAGGGATACCAGTCTGTAACTCGTGCGTGTCTTTTTCTTCGGCTTGCAGCTCAGTAATTTTGCCCTTTGAGCATTCTCAAGAGGAACAAAGACATGTCAAAGGTTGTTCGATTCCACCGTTTGGGTGGCCCTGAGGTTCTTCAGATTGATGAGCTTGATGTCAGGGCTCCTGGCCCAGGTGAGGTGAAGATCAAGGTCAAGGCGCTTGGGCTCAATCGCGCGGAAGCGATGTACCGCTCCGGCCAGTACACCTTTACTCCTGACATGCCCGCGGCCCTGGGCTATGAGGCAGCAGGTACGATTGAATCGGTCGGAGAGGGCGTGAGCGAGTTTGCCGTCGGTGATGAAGTGAATGTGATCCCGGCCTTCTCATTTGCGGATTACGGCATGTACGGCGAAACCATTGTCGCGCCGGCGCATGCCTTGGTGAAGCAGCCAGCAGGGCTGTCTTCAGTAGAAGCTGCTGCTACCTGGATGAAGTACGTCACCGCTTATGGCGCGTTGGTGGACATCGGCCAGTTGCAGAAAGGTGAGGTTGTGCTGATCCGGGCTGCGTCGAGCAGTGTTGGGCTGGCAGCTATTCAGATCGCCAATTCCCTGGGCGCCATTCCGGTAGCTTTGACCCGCACCTCGGAGAAGCGCCAGGCTCTTGTGGACGCAGGGGCAGTGCACGTGATTGCCACCGCTGAAGAGGATCTGGTCGCCGCCGTAGCTCGCATCACAGACGGGAAGGGTGCACGCATGGCCTTTGACCCCGTGGGTGGCCCTGAGGTGGGAAACATCCTGCGGTCGCTGTCTTTTCTCGGGATTTTCTTCCAGTACGGCGCACTAGAGACGTCTGACATCAGCGTGCCAGTGATGGAGCTGCTCGGCAAAGACTTGACTATCCGCGGTTACCAGCTTTTCGAGGTTACCCAGGATGAGGCGCGGCTGAACAGGGCCAAGGCGTTCATCATCGAGGGCCTTGAGAATGGCAGCTTGCGTCCGATTGTTGGCAAGGTGTTCAAGTTCGATGAGATCGTGGAAGCGCACCGCTACATGGAATCTAACAGCCAGGTAGGCAAGATCGTTGTAGAGCTCTAAATCGATCATGGCCCGGGTGGATGCAATGTCTGCCCGGACATAGCAGAAGCGGCTCGTGTATGTGGGTAGTCAGCGGCGGGGGTGTGTTGCTGGACAGGTGTCCTATCGGCCTCTCCGTTACTAGGCATGCGACGCCGTAGTAGGATTGCGGTATCTCGTCGACGACCATACGCCTTATGAGCACCTAGGGAAACTCCGAGCAAGTTGCCCATCAGCCGGAAATGGACGGCTTGGGGATGCCGAAAAACCCGATTTTCAGCCGCTGATTATTGGATAACCAAGGCAAAGCCTTGGTTATCTGGACTCACGGGCGCACCTCTCCCGCAGCAGGCAATAATTGCCGGCGCACCATCCACAGATTCGACAGGGCAAACAGCGTGGTCAGTTGCGCCGTGTTCTTGGCCAAGCCGCGAAAACGAGTCTTTACATAGCCGAACTGGCGTTTGATCACCCGGAACGGGTGCTCCACCTTCGCACGCACTTGCGCCTTGGCCTTTTCGATCTTGCGCTTGGTTTGGTAGAGCACGCTGCGTTTGTTCAAGTGTTTGTAGGTGCTGCGGCGGGCAGCGACCTGCCATATCACCTGCCGTCCCTCGTGTTCTGGCCGCTTTTCCACGCCTGTGTAACCCGCATCCGCACACACGACATTCTCGTCGCCATGCAATAGCTGAGCGACCTCCGTCACGTCAGCTACGTTCGCGGCGGTGCCATGAACGTGATGCACCAGACCCGATTCAGCATCCGCGCCGATGTGGGCCTTCATGCCGAAATAGTACTGGTTGCCCTTCTTCGTTTGATGCATTTCAGGATCGCGCTTGCCTTCCTTGTTCTTGGTCGAACTGGGCGCGTGGATGATGGTCGCGTCGACAATGGTGCCCTGGCGCAACGACAGGCCCTTGTCTTGCAGGTAATTGTTGATGGTTTCCAGAATGCCGGCTGCCAACTGATGCTTCTCCAGCAGGTGCCGGAAGTTCATGATCGTCGTGTCTTCGGGGATCGGAGCGCTGAGCGTCAGACGAGCGAACTGGCGCATCGAAGTGATCTCGTACAGCGCCTCTTCCATGGCGGGATCGCTCAAAGAGAACCAATTCTGCAGCAGGTGAATGCGCAGCATGGTTTCCAGAGGATAAGGCTTGCGGCCACCGCCAGCCTTTGGGTAGTGAGGCTCGATCAACGCCACCAGTCCACTCCACGGAACCACCTGCTCCATCTCGGCCAGGAAACGCTCGCGACGGGTTTGCTTGCGCTTGCCGGCGTACTCGAAATCGGAAAAGCTCATCTGACTCATGGGATGGCGGACTTGTAGAAGGCAGTTGGACGGAGGGCTATTTCAGCACAGGTCAGACGGCCTGTGCTGACTTGATCGGAGAATCCCTAGAGTACGAGAGGTGACCCTGCATGAAACCATCCTACGCCATCCATGGGAAAACCAAGGAGATCAAGCAAGCTGTCGAGTCCTACGGTTTCGTGGCCGTCCGGATATTCGGCTCCGTTTGCCGCGGTGAAGACAGAGAGGGCAGCGACCTCGACCATTTTCCATGGCAGCATTGACAGGGACAGCCCTTTGCATTACAGGCAAGTGCGAATTTAATTATCTAAATATTGCCAGGCGCTTTTTGAAAGTCCCTCGCCCAATAATTCGTAGATTGACGCATCAAGAGAGGCGCATCAAAACCTTTAAAGAGTATGCGCCCAGGAAAGTCGCATCGATACTTAGATAGAGCTGTAAGCCGTGCTTTCCGGAAGGGAGCGGATAAAAGATGAAAACACGCTTCAGAAAAGTCGCACGTTATTTTACGTACACGCCTTTATCTCAATGACGAAATTGAGTCGTCCGGACTGTCTCGACCAACCCCTCGATCAGTGCAAATCCCATCAAAACTGGGGCTTGCAAGACAAATGCTCATTGAGCAGCGTAGTGAACAATTTGAGAAATATCTGTCGCTTTGTGTAGGAGCGGCGCATCAAAGCCTTCAAAAAAACGCCTTATGAAAGACGCATCATTTTTTCGAATGCGCGCTATGTGGTTGTATTTATTAGCTTTTTATCTCAAGTCCGCGAGGTCATTCCTACAGAAGCAGTCGCACCATTCTTCGCTAGAATTCCAACATGACCCGTGTGAGAGGCTCGTGGGAAACTGAATAAAATCAATGACTTGAGACATTCATTCTTTCTCTCAGGGTCGCATCAAATCGTGAAGTGCAAGCAGGGTCTGTGGTAAGGAATAATCGTGCAGCCCATTGGGATCGAGGGCTCCAGCCATGGCTAGTGGCTTAGTCGCATTAATTAGCGATTGGTGCACCGGATTTTAGGTGCAACCGACAGTATGAACATCTCTGACAGAGCACATGATTTAACATAATATGCATTATGAGACACCTTGGATGGAGCTACCAGGGCCAAGAGTAGACAGATTTGAAGCCAGGCTCACGAAGGTTCAGGCTCATTTCCCGCTTTGGACTGGAAATCGGCCGGCGTCATCCCATGGCACACAATGAACACATCGCGGCAGCCTTGCTCGCGGTACCACATCACAACGCGCTCAATCATCTGACCCAAAATGTAGATCAGCATGTCGTCATAACCGCCTGGCGAGCTTGCTTCGTACGGATAGCGAGCGTTTGTGAAGACGTTAAGATAACGCTCGATCATTATTCCTCCTGGTCGAATAGAAGTCGCGACCGGACATTTGCAGGCACTGCGTAAAAAAGCCTGAGTAGATCGTGCTTATCTAGCTTCGGCGCAGCACGACCAGAACGCTTAAGTTCAAGGTGAGCTGCCTTGATCATGCTTGCTTCCAGATCGTAAGTCTCATGAATCTTGCCGTGGGTCCCGTTTGGACGGGCAACGAAGCTTTTGAGCAGGATTTCCATGCCAATTGCCGCATTTAGTTGGGAAATTGCCATCATGTCGTGACCAGTAAGTAGGTGCTTTGCAGCCTCGCAATAGCGGTACGCGCTCTCAACCATCCAGGGTGTCAGATGCGGTTGCATCGAGATTTTCCAAAGAGCAGCGGTCCAGGAATTGAGCTTTCCCTGGTTCAGCAGATGAGCTACCCTGCCCTTATAATATTCGATTAAGGAATAACTAAACTAAATATTCATTTAGTGTAGTTATAGTTGTGGTTTGTCAAGAAAGTAACCTTTGCACTTCCCTCAATATCCGATAACTCCCAGCCCCGGATATTGCAAGCCCCCTACGCCGGTAATGAAGCCACCTTCAACTCCTACCGCACGCAGGTCGAGCGTTTGCTGCTCTGGTCAAGGCGTCTATAAGCAGCGCAACACCCAAGAAGTGGACGGCCGCGCCCTCACCCACCTGCAATGGGACTATGTGATCGAGACGGCGGAAGCGTTGGCCGAGGAAGATCTGGTGCCCGGTCGTCGGATTGGCGACAGTGGCGAGGTTCAGACATGACGGTAAAGGGGCAAGCCCTTCGGTCAAACGTCAAGAGCACCGCTGTGCAAGGCATTCAGCATGCGCGCGGCGTCAGCGCCTCCCTCGTCCAGCAGGCATAGCGGAATTCCGTTCAAGGTGGGTTGCGAATCGGCCAGCCCCTCGCCTATCAAGGCCAGCGGGCACGCAATTTCCATCTGCAACGACCGCAAGCGCTTAGCCAAGGTTGGGCTCACCGGCGCCTTGACTTTTATCACCAGTGCCGCAGGCTGCATGGCCGCACACACGATGGGGAGCTCTTCAAGTGGCTGCCCGCAACCGAGCACGTCGATACGCTGTAGCTCGCTGCTCAAGAGTAGCCCGGCGCACAACACACTGAGTTCGGCTTGCCCCTCGCTACCGGCTAGCAAAACCTGCGGCGCATCGACCTGGTTCACCTGCAGACGCAACAGCAAGCGGGCGCGCAGGAACGTGTCGAGAAACACCCACTGGCTACGCTGGCCTGGCGCTTTGCCTGAAGCCAGGTCATGCCAAACCGGCATCAGCACTTCACGCAGCACGGTGGCCTTCGGCAAGAGAGTGAACAACTGACCATGGATCCCCTCCAGTGCCGGCCCATCGAATGCCTTGGTTGCGCGCACCACGGCCGCGCGCCAATCGTCAAAGGCCGAATGCTGCTGCGCAGACGCCTCAGACTGCGCCGCGAGCAGATCGCCGACCTTGCTGACGGACAGGCCGTTTGCCGTCCAGCGCAAGATGTCGCGTATGCGCTGGACATCCCCCACCGTGTACAGGCGATGGCCGCCCTCGGTGCGCTGCGGACGTAGCAAACCATGGCGCCGCTCCCAGGCACGCAGGGTCACCGGGTTGATGCCGGTCATGCTGACGACATCGCGCATAGGTAGCAAATTGGGTGGGGTGGCGTCAGTCATAACGAGGGAATATCCGAGTGGTAAACCATTCTAAACCCATATGCACCTTCTGCGGCGAGCCTCCTTGGTTCATCATGCAACAAACGGCGCCGAAACCTTCTGCACAGAAGCTACGCTGCGCATATCGCATACGAACCGCTGTAGGTGGGCCCTATGATCAACGCAAAACTCCTGCAACTGATGGTCGAGCATTCGAACGATGGTATCGTCGTCGCCGAGCAGGAAGGTACTGACAGTATCCTTATCTACGTCAACCCCGCCTTCGAGCGCCTGACTGGCTATTGCGCCGACGATATCCTCTATCAGGACTGCCGTTTTCTTCAGGGCGAGGCTCATGACCAGGAGGGCCTGGCAACCATACGCGATGCGATCCGCGAAGGCCGCCCCTGCCGCCAGGTGCTGCGTAACTACCGCAAGGACGGGAGCCTGTTCTGGAATGAGTTGTCCATCACGCCGGTGTACAACGATGCGGACCAGCTGACGTACTACATTGGTATTCAGCGCGACGTCACAGCGCAGATATGCGCCGAGGAGAAAGTACGCGAGCTTGAGGCTGAAGTGGCTGAATTGCGCTGGCAACTGGGACAGATCGAGCAATGACAAAAATCTATACAAAGTCGTCTTCTTGTATAGATTAATGCTTGGTTTTCAGCTATATCTGTACAATCAACAGATTTTGTACAGGATTGCCTGGAGGCCAGTATGTCAACGTACCTACAGCAATTCGTCGAGCGCTTCACCAGCCTCGATGGGGCTAACCTCGACACGCTGGAAAAACTGTACTGCGAAGATGTCACCTTTCGCGACCCTCTTCATCACATACAAGGGCTGCATGCCCTGCTTTATGAACACCTCCCCCTCATGGGCGGTGCAATCCGCTGGCTCAAAGGCAGGCTGGCATGAGCCGCTGCTGGTTGACCGGCGCAAGCAGCGGTATCGGTGCCGCACTCGCACACATCCTACTGGAGCAAGGCCACCAGGTTGCCTTGGGCGGGCGCCATGCCGATCGACTTGCTCCTCTGGCCCAAAAGTTTCCCGGGCAGGTAATACTGGCCATTGGCGATCTTGACAAGCCGGAGCAGGTCGCCGGGATCGCCGCTCAGATCGAGAACGCCTGGGGAGGACTGGACATGGCCATTCTCAATGCCGGCACCTGCGAATACCTGGAGCCGGGGCATTTCGATCCAGCGTTGGTCGAGCGTGTAATGCGCACAAACCTGCTGGGTGTCAGCTACTGCATGGCGGCCGCACTGCCCTTGCTTCGCGCCGGCCACCGCCCTCACCTGGTGGTGATGGGCAGCTCTGTGACCTGGCTGGCCCTGCCCCGCGCCGGCGCCTACGGCGCGTCCAAAGCCGCGGTGCGCTATCTGGTGGAGTCACAGCGAATAGACCTTGCTCGCGAGGGTATTGCGGTCACCCTTGTCAGCCCTGGCTTCGTCGACACGCCACTGACCCGTCGCAACGATTTCCCCATGCCGCAGCTGTGGACTGCGCAGCGCGCAGCGCGTTATATCGCCACGCGCCTGCCCCGGCGCCCCCTGGAAATCAACTTTCCCGGCCTTTTCACCCTGGTCTTGCGCCTGTTAGGGGTGCTACCCGCGCGCCTGCGTTTGGCACTTGGCCAACGACTCGCCCGTCATGAACAGGAATGATGATCCATGCGTATCGCAATCATCGGCAGTGGCATCGCGGGGCTGACCTGCGCCCATCTGCTGTCACGCAAGCATGAAGTAACGGTTTTCGAAGCCGAGCAATGGATCGGAGGGCACACGCACACCCTCGATGTGGTCTGGCAGGGCCAGCGCTATGCAATAGATACCGGCTTCATCGTTTTCAACGACTGGACCTACCCCAACTTCATACGCTTGCTCGACCAGCTCAAGGTCACCTCGCAGCCGACTGAAATGAGTTTTTCCGTGCATGATCCGGTCATTGGCTTGGAATACAACGGTCACGATCTGAACACACTGTTTGCCCAACGCCGTAACCTGGTGTCGCCAGGTTTCTGGGGCATGATCCGTGATATTCTGCGCTTCAACCGCCAGGCGCTGGCCGACCTGGACAATCGGCGAATCGATCAAGACACCACCCTGGGCGCCTACCTTCAGACACAGCGCTACGGGCAGCGCTTCATCGACCACTACATCGTGCCGATGGGGTCTGCGATCTGGTCGATGTCCCGCGCCGATATGCTCCATTTCCCCCTTGAGTTCTTCGTCCGTTTCTGTCGCAACCACGGCTTGCTGTCGGTCAACCAGCGTCCACAGTGGCGGGTGGTTCAAGGCGGTTCACACAGCTATATCGCGCCGCTGTGCAGACCGTTTGCTGAACGCATACGCCTCAAATGCAAGGTATCCCGGGTCAGCCGCGATGACGGAGGCGTGAATCTGGTGAGCGCGGCCGGCCCCGAACGCTTCGACAATGTGGTGTTCGCCTGCCACAGCGACCAGGCTCTGGCGCTATTGGAAACCCCAACCATGCAGGAGCGCGCTGTACTCGGCGCCATCGGCTACGCCAGCAACGATGTGGTGCTGCACACCGATACCCGCCTGCTGCCACGCCGCAAGAGCGCCTGGGCCAGCTGGAACTACCGCCTGGGCGGCCCCGAGCAGGCTCCCGCCGCGCTGACCTACAACATGAACATCCTGCAAGGAATCCAGGCGCCGACAACCTTCTGCGTGAGCCTCAACCAGACCGCACTGATAGACCCGGCGCAGGTGATCGCGCGCTTTCAGTATGCCCATCCGCAGTACAGCATTGCCGCGTCCGCCGCACAGGCGTGCCAGGCACAACTGCAGGGTCAGCTTCACAGCTACTTCTGTGGCGCCTACTGGGGCAACGGCTTTCACGAGGACGGGGTGGTCAGCGCCCTGAAGGTGGCTGCACATTTCGGAGAGCAATTGTGAACAGCAGCCTTTGCCTGGGCTGGATCAGCCACCGCAGGCTGAAACCGCACCTGCATGCTTTCCGCTACCGGATCGGCATGTTCTACCTGGACTTGGACGAACAAGCCTGGTTGATGGGCCTGTCACGCTGGCTTGGGCGCTGGCGTATGGCGCCGCTGTGCTGGCGCGAGACCGACTACCTGCCAGCTCAGACCCGCCACGGCGTAACCCTGGCGCAGGCCGCACGCTTGCTGGTGTGTCAGGCCACTGGTCACATGCCCAATGGCCCGGTACGGCTGCTGACGCAACTGCGTTGCTGGGGGCTGTCGTTCAACCCGGTGAGCTTCTATTTCTGCCACGACCGCGACGACTACCTGACGGCAATCCTGATGGAGGTGCGCAACACCCCGTGGCGCGAGCGTTTTCATTACGTACTACCGGTGCAGGAAAACCTTGCCAAGCCGTTCACCGTGGCCAAGGCCTTCCATGTTTCGCCGTTCATGCCACTGGACATGGACTATCACCTGCGCTTTTTCCTGAGCGCAGACCATGTACGCATCCACATGCAGAACTGGCAGGACGGCCACAAGGTGTTCGAGGCCGACCTCGCCCTGCACCGTCAGCCACTGGATGCAACCGCGCTGCGCGGGTATGTCATGACCTTCCCATGGATGAGCCTGCGCACTGTCTCGGCCATCTACTGGCAAGCGCTACGCCTGTTACTCAAACTCACCCCCGTGCATGACCACACCACCAGCCAGAATGACCTGGCGCTGGGCCAACCTTGCGAGGACCCTGATGATGTCGAATCCCACACTGAGCGTTAGCAAGTTCGCAGGCCTTGCCCCCTTGCTTGGCGGGCTGGCACGAGGCGCAGTGCTCGCCCAACTGCGCAAGCTGCGCCACGGCCATCTGCGTCTGCTCAGCCACGGGCAGCAGTGGAGTTTCGGTGATGTCGACAGCCCGTTGCAGGCCGAGGTGGAGATCCTCGATGACGCCTCCTGGAGCCTAATCGTCGGCAATGGCTCGATCGGTGCTGGCGAGGCCTACATCCACGGCTATTGGCGAAGCCCCGACCTGGCGCTGGTGACCCGCCTTTTCGTCGCCAACCTTGAGGTGCTCGACGCGCTGGAGGGGGGGCTGGCCCGTTTCGGCCGCCCTGCCCTGCGGCTTCTGCACCGGTTCAACCGCAATAACAAACGCGGTGCACGGCGCAATATTCTGGCGCATTACGACCTGGGGAATGCTCTGTTCGAGCGGCTGCTGGACCCCACCATGATGTATTCGGCGGCCCAATTCGAACATCCCGGGCAAACACTGGAGCAAGCCCAGTTGTACAAGCTGGAGCGCATCTGCCAGAAGCTTGAACTGCACCCTGACGATCACCTGCTGGAAATTGGCAGCGGCTGGGGCAGCCTGGCGATCCACGCAGCCACCCGATACGGCTGCAGGGTCACCACCACGACGATCTCCGAGGCGCAGTACAGCCATACCCTGGCGCGCGTTCAGGCCCTCGGGCTGGAGCAGCGCGTCCAGGTACTTCGCGAAGACTACCGCGACCTTCAAGGCACCTTCGACAAACTGGTTTCGATCGAAATGATCGAAGCAGTCGGCCATCGTTACCTGCCCGTGTATTTCCGCCAGTGTGCCTCGCTACTTAAGCCCGACGGCCTGATGCTGCTGCAGGCGATCACCATCCGCGACCAGCGCTACGCCCAGGCGCGGAGCTCGGTCGACTTCATCCAGCGCTACATTTTCCCTGGTGGCGCCCTGCCTTCGCTGAGCGTATTGCTCGACACCGCCAGCCGGCATACCGCACTCAACCTCGTGCACATGGAAGACTTCGGCCGGGACTATGCCCGCACGCTGCAGCACTGGCGTGAAAACCTGCGCCAGGCGCGCACAGCACTGACGGACCTGGGCTACGACGACATGTTCCAGCGCCTGTGGGAGTTCTACCTGTGTTACTGCCAGGGCGGTTTCGAGGAGCGCACCATCGGCGTTGCGCACCTGCTGTGGGCAGCGCCACTGGCACGGCGCGCCCCATTACCTTACGGTGCCTGATGCCCGGGCGCTGGCTGGTCGCCAATGCAGTCTGGTTGCAGGCTGGCTGGTGGCTCTGCGTGCTGGGCGCAGAACGCCCCTGGCTACTGCTGCTGGTGATTGTAGGTGTGGTGGTGCACCTGCGCCTGTGTCCGGATGTTAACGCCGAGGTCAAGGCGCTGCTGCGCGTCACCTTGGCTGGGTGTGTGCTCGACAGTTCGCTGGGGGCACTGGGCATGTTCGGTTTCGACGCCTGGCCGCTGCCCCTGTGGCTGGCGCTGCTGTGGCTGGTGCTGGCCAGCGGCATGCGCCACAGCCTTGCATGGGCTGGCAGGCACTGGCAGCTCGGTGCGCTGCTGGGTGCACTAGGTGGCCCCTTAGCCTATGTAGGCGGCGCAAGGTTTGCGGATGTCGCCCTGCCGCTTGGCTCGCTGCAAACCGGCCTGCTACTGATGCCGATTTGGGCCTTGGCCCTGCCACTGCTCGCGCGCCTCGCGGCGCGGCGCTGACCGGCGGCATCGCTCGGAGCAATAGCGCACCTGCTCCCAACAGCGGGCCCAGCGCTTACGCCAGTTGAACGGCCGACCACACACCACGCAGACCTTGCTGGGCAAATGGCTCTTTTTCATAACGCCTGCTGCGCATCAAGCTGCGCCAACAGTGCCTGGCCACGCTGCCACACGGCGTCGCGGCGGCTAGCCGTCATGCCATCGAGGCTGCGATAGACCAGAGCCAAACGCGGGTTCGTCGACAGCAGGGGGCGATGGCGGATAAGAAAATGCCAGTACAGGGCATTGAACGGGCAGCCATCGTCCTCGATCACATGGTCGACCTTGTAACTGCAAGCCTTGCAATGATCTGACATGCGCTGGATGTAACGACCACTGGCGCAGTATGGCTTGGACCCCAGGTAGCCGCCGTCGGCGTGCATCACCATGCCAAGCGTGTTGGGCAGCTCGACCCAGTCGAAGGCATCCATATAGACCGCCAGGTACCACTCGCAAATCGCGGTGGGCACGATTCCGGCCAGCAAGGCGAAGTTGCCGGTCACCATCAGCCGCTGGATATGGTGCGCGTAGCCCAACCGCAGGGTCTGCCCGATGGCTTGCTCCATGCAGCGCATGCGGGTGCGCCCGGTCCAATAGAACTCAGGTAACGCTCGGTCGTTGCCCAGGTGGTTGAGCCCGGCATACTCCGGCATTCGCAGCCAGTAGATACCGCGCACATACTCGCGCCAGCCGATCAACTGGCGAATGAAGCCTTCAGCTGCATTAAGCGGTACCCGCCCCTCTCGCCAGGCCTTGTCGACCTCCTCACACAAACCTCTGACATCCAGAAGCCCGATATTGAGCGCCGCACTGATGCGCGCATGAAACAGGTACGGCTCGCCTTCGGCCATCGCGTCCTGGTAGTCGCCGAAAGCCGCCAGGCCAAAATCCAGAAAATGCTGCCACAGCTGCTGTGCCTCGGCATGGGTCACAGGGTAGTCGAAGCCGTCGATGTCTCCGTAGTGGTCGCTGAAGCGCCGACGTACCAGGGAGACCACCGCTGCCGTGATCCCGTCCTGCGCGAAATGCGCAGCGAACGGCCCACGCAACTGGCGAGGTAATGACTTACGGTTATCACCATCAAAATTCCAGGCCCCGCCTGCCGGACTGCCGTCGGGCTCCAAAAGCAGGCCGGTTCGTTTGCGCATGCCACGGTAGAAGTGCTCCATTCGCAGCTGGCGACGCTCGTGAGCCCAGCGCGCGAAGGCCTCGCGGGAGCACAGAAAACGTGTGTCGCGATGCCACACCAGCGGCAGTGCGGCGTCACGCAAAGCCTGCTCCAGCCGCCACTCCCCGCACTCAGTGAGGTGAATGTGCGTGGCGCCCAAGGCTTGTTGCCAGCGATGCAGCTCGCCAACGATGCTGCCGCTGTTGCCGTCAGCATCCAGCTCGACATAATGCACCTGCCAACCCCGCTCACGCAGGGCCTGGGCAAAGTGCCGCATGGCGCTGAAGATGAGAACGATCTTGAGCGGATGATGCGTCACGTAGCGGGCCTCACCCTCCACTTCCGCCATCAGAACAGCATCGCGGGCGGGGTCAAGGGCAGCCAGGCTCGCCAAGTCGAACGACAGCTGGTCACCCAGCACAAGGCCTAGGCGCATGGTCAGGCTACCATTGGCTGGTGAGCGTTACCGGCACGCGCAGCGGTGCAATAGGGCCGTCACGTTGTCCGCACATCTCATCATGCACCACCTGTTGTACCAGCATGCACGGCACGGGTGGCAGGTCGGCTAACAACTGCCGCAGCTCAGTAGTGGAGCGCACGCGAACGGGCTGCCCATGGGCATCGCTCAGTGTCACGGGGCCGGCGTCGGTCAAGGCGCGCAGGAGGTAGAAGCCGCCCTCCAGCGACAGCAGTTCAAGTTCCTTTGCTTCGCCGGTCGAGACCAGCTGGGTAAGCGCGATCAGGTTCATGGTGTGCCCTCTGGCAGGCGGCGGAAGAACAGGGTGATCTGGCCAATCTCAACGCCCAGCTTACTCATGCTCGAACGGTTGATCAGGGTGTCGTCATCCATGAGGTACATCCAGTCGTCCAGGTCTACCTGCCAGTGCCGCCCGTCAACCGGCAGGTCCAGCTGGTAACGCCATCGCAGCGCGTTACCCGCGACTTCGCCGCGCGCTTCGCCGATCACGTCCCCCGCGGTACCGCGCCAGCGGCCGGGGCCGTCTGGCATAAGTGTCCAGGTACGCTGCTGGCGAGTACCATCGCTGTATAGAAAATGTTCGTCGAGGATCAGCCGCTCACCTTCGCGGCGGCTGTCTATACGCACGTGGAAGCGCTTGACCACTTCACCGGAACGCTTCTGGAACATGCCCCAGGCCTGCACCGGTCGCGAGAAGAATGCAGCCAGGTCCAGTTTCGGCTGCTCCTGGGCATAGTGCTCGACACCGACATTGCCACAGCTGCCCAGAAGCAGGCAGGAGACCAGCAACAGTACTTTGTACATATTCATGTTCCTCGGTCGTTGCCAGCCAGCCCAAGCAGGCGCTGACGCAGTTGTGGGTCCCTGGCTCGGGGGTCGAGCCAGATGGCAAAGAACGCCCTTGCAAAGGCCGGGTCGGCAATTTCGCGGCTGAGTTTACCGTCGACGTAAAAGTGGCAGCCCTGCCCCGGCAGGTACAAGCCAGTAATGCGCGTGCCGGGGCGTACGTCCACGAATGCCTCTTCAATCGCATGGGCCCACGCCGTGCGTTGTTGCGACGTAATGCTGCCACCGTTGAGGCGGCGCATTTCCTCGAGACTTGCCTGTACCAAGGTGTCCCTGGACAACGAACGGTGGTAGAGAAGCTCAAGGGCGAAGGGCTGGTTCCAGTCATGAACTGGCCCTGAAGTCCATAATTGGGCTGTATACAGACGCAGACCAAACCAGGTGAACTCACCACTCCCAAGCCGTTGCGCCCCAGGCAGCTCCGCCTTCCAGCCCGCCACCGCTGAAAAGGTAGCCAGTAGCAGACAAAGGCAAGTCCAACTAGCACGGTGCGCCATACTGACCTCGAGCACGCGAAAATACTGTACAACAATAGCATCTTGTACAGATATTGTATTCCAACTGCATAGATTTTAATGCGCAGCGCCAGACCTCGGTCACGTCACTAGTGATATCACCAGGTCCGCCATATTGAGAGGCACGAATGCCACGGTCAGAGGCGCCCCACAGCGCCATGGGCGAAACGCCGAATAACAGAATGTTGACGATGAACCCAAGCAGGTAACAGCCCGACAGGAATAACAACGCGAAGCGGCCATCCTGCTCGAAGTACACGCGAGCCCTTCACGTTCGTCCTCGCTGCGGCTGGAAGACCATAGACAGGACGGTAGCGACGATAGGGAAACTGCTCATGGTGCCTCCTGCAGACCAAGACTCTGGACAGCGTAGGCGGCGAACAGCAAACTTTGCACAAATGAATACGGGTTCTGGGGGCGTGTTGCAGGATTTTCAGTGACTGTGAAACCGAGCGCCGCGCGGGCGGCGCGGGTCTACTCCCCAAAACAAGCCTCGAGGCTGGCTGATCCTCACCAAAACCTGCAGCATCACTCACCCAAGGAGCCTGCCTTGTCAGAACGCACCCACTGCGGCGTGAAGCCCAGCGACTCTGCCTGGTCGGTGTTTCTGGTGTTCTTGCGGCTGGGGCTGACGTCTTTCGGTGGCCCCATTGCGCACCTGGGTTACTTTCGTGAAGCATTTGTAGCGCGCCGCCAATGGCTCAGCGAGCGCAGTTATGCTGAGCTGGTCGCGGTGTGCCAACTGCTTCCCGGCCCCGCCAGCAGCCAGGTCGGCATCGCTCTGGGCCTGTCACGGGCGGGTTTCGCGGGCGCTGTCGCTGCGTGGGCAGGGTTCACATTGCCATCGGCCCTACTGCTGACGCTGTGTGCTCAGGGCCTGGGGGCATGGGGAGGTGGCGCCCCAAGTGGCCTGTTGCATGGGCTGAAAATCGTCGCAGTCGCCGTGGTGGCCCAGGCGGTGTGGGGCATGGCACGTAGCCTTTGCACCGATGTTGCGCGGGTAACCATCGCCCTGTTCGCTGCCTGTACCGCGCTGCTGTGGCCCAACGCGATCGGGCAGATAGCTGTGATCTCAGGCTCGGCCATCACAGGCTTGATCCTGCTCAAGCCTCCGGGCTCCCCGGCAGGGGACGAGCTGCCGTTTTCAGTCAGCCGAAAGGCCGGGCTGGCTGCGCTGATCCTGTTCTTTGCCTTGTTGGTCGGCTTGCCGCTATTGACCCGCATCTGGCCCTCACAGGCACTGGCATTGATCAACGCCTTTTATAGCGCAGGCTCGCTGGTATTCGGCGGCGGGCATGTGGTGCTACCGTTGCTTGAGTCGGCCACAGTGGCCAATGGCTGGGTCACAAATGACACCTTTCTCGCAGGTTATGGCTTGGCGCAGGCCATACCGGGCCCACTCTTCACGTTTGCAGCCTTCCTGGGTGCAGCCATGAGCGTGCAGCCCTCCGGCTGGGTGGGCGCGACGGTTGGCATTCTCGCCATTTTTACCCCCTCCTTCCTGTTGGTGATCGGTGTAGTTCCCTTCTGGAAAACACTGCGGCGCAGCGCCCGCAGCCAGTCAGCGCTTGCCGGTGTAAACGCCGGCGTGGTCGGGCTTCTGCTGGCTGCCTTGTACCAACCGGTGTGGACGAGCGCCATCTCCAAGCCAGCAGACTTGGCATGGGCGCTGATGGCCTTGATGGCCCTGATGTTCTGGAAGTGGCCTGCATGGTTGGTTGTCCTGGGCTGCGGCGTGTTCGGTTGGCTGCTGAGCGGCACCTTATAGCCGCGCAACGAAACCAACCAGGCTGAGGGCTCATTCGCCTTCAGCCTTGAAACCAGCGTTTCGGACTCACCGCCCTGGCAACATGCGCTTGAGGGTATTGTCCTTCAGCCAGTAATGATGCAACAGGCCTGCACAGGCATGCAGCCCGATCAGCCAGTAACCCGCATTCCCCAGCCACTCATGCCACCCCTTGAGCGCCCTGGCCAGCGTCGGGTCCACCGCCACGGGTGCAGGTATGGCCACACCCCAATAGGGCAGCGGCTTGCCAGCGGCCGCGAGCATCAGCCAGGCCAGCAGAGGTGTAAGGATCATCAGGGCGTACAATGCAATATGCAGCACGCTGGCCATGAAGCCCTGCCAGGCAGGCGGTGTCGGCACGATTGCAGGCCGTGGGCTGAGCCGACCAAGGAGGCGCAGCCACACCAGAGTGAAGATGCCAATACCCATCACGGCATGCACGCCCAACAGGGGGGCCTTGAGAAAGTGCCCTTTGGGCAATACCTCGCGCAATTGGACACAGGCATAAACGCCCATGAATAAAACGAGCATGCTCCAATGCATGATTATCGAAAGTTGCCCGTAACGGGCGGGGTTCGACGTGCGTGCCATATCCAGGGCCTCTTGTGACAGGGAAGTATTCGCTGCCCATCGGCGCTGAAGGCAAACCGGGCAACGTACACCACCACGTTGTCAGCCCAAGCTTAAAGAAGTCTGAAGTACCGATACGTTTTGAAACAGGTGAGGCCGTGCAGCGATTTGCTTGAGCAGCTCACTGCAAGGGAAGCGACACGATGGCAGCCAGCCCGCCAGTGGCCCTGTTTTCCAGGCGCACCTGCCCCCCCAGCCGCTCGACAATGGTGGCCACGATGGATAACCCCAGCCCTGCGCCATTGGGGCTATTGCGGCTATAGAAGCGCTCGAATACCCGCGCAAGATCCGCGTCGTCTATGCCCTGGCCTTCATCTTCGACCACCAGTTCGAAGCAAGTGGCCAGGCGCCTGAGTGATACCGTGATGCGCCCGCCAGGCGGTGAATGCTCCACCGCATTGGAAACCAGGTTCTGCAAGGCGATGCCCAACGCTCCGGCATCGATCATCAGGCCATGGTCACCTTCGCTGAGATCCAGCGAGGGCTCAAGGCCGCGATCCAGTATCCAGGGGGTGAGATCCGCCAGCACATCGGTGACCACTTCGCCCAGGTCGACACGGGTGGTGGCGCGCTGACCAAGGCGCGGCTCGACCCGGGCGAGGGTCAGCAACTGGTTGACCACCCGGGTCAGCCGGTCCACGCCGCCAATCAGAAAACCCAGGGCTTTCTGGCGCTCGGCATCGGTACTGGCGGCCTGTGCGTTCTGCGCATGCAGACGCAGGATCGCCAGCGGTGTGCGCATCTCATGGGCGGCGTCGGCAATGAAGCGATGCTCACGCCGCAGCAGATCATCGATCTGCGCCAGCAGGCGGTTGATGGCGGCTTGCATAGGCTCAAGCTCGGTCGGCAACGGCACCAGTTGCAGGGGTTCGAGGGAGTCGGCATGGCGCCCACGAATCACATCGGCCATGTTCTGCAACGGGCGCAACCCCCAGCCGATGGCCGCCCAGACCAACAGCGCCAGGCCCAGGCTGCCGAGCAGGAACGGGAAAAGGGTATGGCGTACGATGCGGTCGATCAGGTCGTAACGCACATCGTCGCGCTCACCCACCCAGATTACCCACTGTTTTTCGGGCACCGGTAATACAAAGCCGCGCCACTGTTCGCCACCACTGTCAAAATCGTAGAAGCCCGCCGCCGCAGGCGGTGCGTCGAGCGTCGGTGCACTGGGGGTGTGCACCAGCAACCGTGCTCCCTCCCCCCACACCTGGAATGCCAGCTTGCTCTCATAGGGGTGGCCCACACGGTGGCGCCCGGCCTTGCCCAGCGCCTCGTTAAATGCCTGATACAGCTTTTCGCGGTTGCCATCCCGCACCGGCAGGTTCATCACCCCCTGCAACAGCCGGGCATTCTGAGCCATGTGAGCATCGTAGACTTCATTGATCTCGCGTCGGCTGTCGTGATAGTTGTACAACGCCAACAAGCCGGTGCCGAGCAGCATCAGCGCCATCACCCGCCACAATGTGCGCTGGCGCAACGAGCTCACAGCTTGGCCTCGACCAGATAACCGATACCGCGCACCGTGCGGATCAGGCCGTTGAACAGTTTCTTGCGCAGGTGATAGATGTTCACCTCCAACGTGTTGCTCTCAGGCTCCTCGTCCCAGCCATACAGCAGCTGGGTCAACCGCTCACGGGTGAACACCTTGCCCGGTTGCGCCAGCAATTCGTGCAGCAGGCGATACTCCTTGGGCGTCAGTATCACAGGCACGCCGTTGTAGCACACCTGCTGGGTAGCAGGGTCCAGGCTTACACCGGCGTGCTCGATCAGCACCTTGGCCCGCCCGGCGCTGCGCCTGAGCAAGGCGCGCAGGCGGGCCTTGAGCTCATTGAGGTCGAAAGGTTTGACCAGGTAGTCGTCGGCACCGGCATCCAGGCCAGAGATACGGTCCTCGGTCGCATCGCGCGCGGTAAGGATCAGTACCGGCAAGCTGTTGCCCCCTGCCCTCACCCGTCGCAGCAGCTCGATGCCGTCCAACCGCGGCAGCCCGAGGTCGAGGATCACCAGGTCGAATACTTCGTGTTGCAGGGCATGCAGCCCGCTCAGGCCATCGCGCAGCCAGTCGAGGGTGTAGCCCTCTTGGCGCAACCCGTCGCAGATCCCCTCGCCCAGGGCGGTATCATCCTCAACCAGCAGCAGCCGCATGTTCAGTCCTGTTTGTCCTTGATGGCCTTGAGTAAAGCATCGATATCGCCACGCCGGCCCTGATCGGCCAGTTCGCGGCCTGGCCGTGGCGGCGCCTGGCGTGCTTTTTCCAGGGCAGCGGTGGCTTCAGCGTAGCGTTTCTGCCGGAAGAGATGATCGGCCCAGAAGTAATTGCTGTCGATACCATTGGGGTTTATTTGCAACGCCTTGCGCAACAAGGCGTCAGCTTTGTCGCTGTCGCCAAAGCCGATGGGCCAGCCGGGTACCTGGTCGTACAAGGTCCCCAGGCTGGTGTAAGCGGACCCTTGCAAGGCGGTGGGGTCCATTTCCATCGCCTGCTCCAGGCTCGCCTTGGCCGACTTGACCTTACCCAGCGCCCCCAGGCCGCCGGTGGCACCCGCCCAACTGCTGTTGATGATGCCCTCCCAGATCAAAAGTTCGGCCGAGCCCGGGTGCTGATGGACCAGCGTAGAAGCATCAGCTGCGAGTTTCTCGAACGCATCGGCGCGTTTGTCTTTGGGCGTCTGGTACTGGATCTGCGCCCAGCGCTGCTGCAAGTTAGCCAATTGTTGGCTGCCGGCCTGGTCCAGCGCCCAGGTGAGCGGTGCGAACGCAAGCAGGCTAGCGATGAACAGACGTTTCATTTGATCGACTCCTTGGAATGGCTAGCGAGGTAACGACGGATCAACGGCAACTGCTTGCGCAGTGCACGGTCGACCACGCCGGGCAACATGCCGTTGATGCGCACGAAGAGCTTTTCTGGCCAGCCCAGGTAAAGCTCGCTGCGTTCTGACTGCACGGCCTTGAGCACAGCACGGGCCACGTCTGCCGGGTCGTCCATGCCAACCTTCAGCGCCTCGTTGAGCGCCGTGGCAGCGCTGCTGTTCATTGCGGTACGGGTCGCCCGGGGTGCGGCGTACATGACATTAATCGAGGTATCGGCCAGCTCGCGGCGCAGCGCCTCCGAGAAGCCGCGCAGGGCAAACTTGCTGGCGCAGTAGGTGGCATAGCCGGGGTAGCCGATCGAGCCGTAGGTGGAGCCGACGTTGACCACCAGTGCCCTGGGTTGTGCGCGCAGCAGCGGCAGACACACACGCGTCAGTTGCAGGGCGGCTTTGAGGTTAATGTCCAGCAACTCGTTCAGCGCCAGCTCGTCGACCTGGTCGAACAGGGCAAAACGGTTCACGCCCGCGGCATTTATCAGGACGTTGACCCCGCCCATCTCCCGGGCACGGGCAAGCACCTGCTCACGCCCCTCATGGCTGCGCAGATCGGCCGACTGCCAGAGCAGCCTGTCGTGATAACGGTTCATCAAACCGGCGAGCTTGCCCATCTGCCGGCTCACCGCCAGTACCCGGGCACCGGCTGCGCACAACTGCTCGGCCAGCTCCAGGCCGATGCCTCCGCTGGCACCGGTCAGTATGACTACACACTCAGGCAAGCGCATGACGCACCTCTTGCAGGTCCGCACGCGGCAGCCCCTGGAACATGTCGGTATACAGCCGGTAAACCACTTTGGCCGCATGGATCACAGCCCGCTGGTCGTCAGCATCATCAAGGCGGTCCATCAGCTGCCGGTAGGTGACCATGTGGTCTTGGTCCAGCGCGCCATGGGAGCTCAGGTAGCTGAAGGCGCTGTCGGGCAACGCCAGCGTGCGCTGGATTGTGCCGGCGGCCTGGGTGGCCAGGGCAATGCTGGTGCCTTCGAGCACATTGACCATGCCAAACAGCCCGACCGGGTTGCCACGGGCAATCAAGTCGTAAAGGTAGGCGACCATCAGCTCGATCGGCAGCGCCGGGCGACCGTCACGCACCGCCTCCCAATCGGCACCACAGGCATTGATGTCATTGAGGATCCACTGCTCGTGGCCGTACTCCTCCTCAATGTATTCACACACGGCGCCGCGCAGCCATTCCAGGCGCGAAGGCAGGCGCGCCCCGCACGCCATCATCAGCGGCACGGTATGGCGTACATGGTGGTATGCCTGAGTCAGGAAGGCCACATAGCTGTCGATGCTGACGTGCCCCGCCAGCGCATCGCGTATAACCGGCACGGCAAATAGGGCCTGACGCTCCTGGGTGGTTTGCATTTGCAGGGTATCGAAAAAGGACATGGCAGACCTCACAAAGGGATGTCGGATAACAGGGAGTGGTAACGCCGCAGGATGGCCTCGCGGCGCGGGCGGCCATTGGCGGTCAGTGTGTCGTCGGTACTGGACAGGGGGCACGGCAGGCGACGCCAGGCATGGACCCTGGCGTAGTCCGGCAGCAAGGCATTGCACTGCTGCACAGCCTTGTCGATGAGGGTGTCGGGGGTAGCGGGGTCCAGCGGCCAGAGCAATGCCAGGTTCTTTGGCAGGGCCTCGCCATGTACGAACGCCTGGGCGATCACGCCGCTCTGGGTCAGTTCGGCCTCCACCCATTCCGGGTTGACGTTGCGCCCGAAGCTGGTGATGAACTGGTGTTTCTTGCGGCCATCGAGGTACAGGTAGCCCTCCTCGTCGAAATGGCCTAGGTCGCCGGTGGCCCACCAGCTATCGCAGACGGGTGGTTCCTCCAGATAGCCGAGCAGCACCGAGCCCGCCACCAGTACCTCCCCGTCCTCGGCGATCCGCACCTGCACATGGGGCAGCGGCTTGCCGACACTGCCGCGGCGGGTTGCCCCCGGCCGGTTCAAGGCCACCACCGAAGCACACTCTGACAAGCCATAGCCCTCGAACACCGGCAGGCCGATCGCTTCGGCGCGGGCCAGCAAGCTGGGTGCCACACGGGCACCGCCGACCGCAACGAACCGTAGCGCCCCCACCCGCATCAGCCCACGCTCGATAGCAGTGATCAGCCCCATCAACAGCTGCGGCACCAGAATCAGGCTCTGCGCGCCGCTCAGGGCGATGGCCCCCAGCAAGCGCTTGAAATCGACCTGGCTTGCACCGCCCATGCCCAGTTGCGCCTGGGGGTAAAGCAGCACACTCGCCCTGGCCATCAATGCGGCGTAGACACCAAGGTTTTCAAGCAGCACGCCCAGCGGCAGCACCGCCAGGTAACGCTGAGGTTCACTGGGCCGGCTGGCCACCTCCAGTTCCCGGGCGACACGCAACAGGGCCGCAGCAGAAAGGCACACGCCTTTGGGCTTGCCCGTGCTGCCGGAGGTGTAGGTGATCTTGGCGGTACCTTCAGGCAGCGCTGCAGCGGGCTCTGCCTCGCGAACCCAGAACACGTCCTGCTGAACGAACCCCAGTTCGGCGAGCGTACCGTGCCATTGCGGGTCGCACAGCACATGGCTGGCGCCACTCTGCTCGATGCAATGGCTGAACTGGGCAACACTGAAGAACGACGGCACGATTACACAAGGACGCTCGGCAAACAGCGCCGCCAAATCCCAGAACACCAACTGCGGGCTGCTATCCAGCGCCAGTACCAGAGGGCCTGGCGAACACGTACGCAAGCCGTGGGTGCGCAACCCCACCTCTGCCAGTAGCTGCCTGTAGGTGAAGCGCTCAGTCGCCCCTTGCACGGCAATGGCGTCACCGTGATCGCGGGAAAACGTGACCAGCAGTTGATGGAAGCGCTCCAGTTCATGCGGCATGACCAGTCTCCTGGAAGGCGGTTGGCAATCCTAGGCGCTGAAACACCCCAGCCTTGCTCAAGGCATCGAAGCCATGACCAATGCTGCCGGCAAAGACTTGCGGATGCTGAGCGTAGTAGGTACCCCATTGGTCCACCTGCCCATTCAGCCGAGCCGGGTCGGCCGCCGCCAGTACCGATGGCACCAACCCCAGGCGCTGGAAGCTGTTGATCAGTGTCGTCGCGCCGGTGAATGCCACCCACTTCAGGCCCCGTGTAGCCAATAGCCAGGTCACCGCTATGATCATGATTCGCGCGCTACCGGCACTGAGCGAGGCCAGGTTGCCGACTTCGACCATGCACTCACGCTCAATGGGGCAGCCCGCTACGCGTGAAACTGCAGCTTCCAGCGGCTCATCTAGGTAGTGCTCGAGAAACAGCGGCCCGCTGCTGGCCGGGCGCAAGCCTGCGGCAGCAATCAGCCGACCATGGCTGTCATGCAGCGCCAGCAGTTCTGGCAGGTAATGCTGCACATCAGCGTGGTGCACGCTGGCAAAACACTGATGAATGAAGTGCTCCAGCTCATCGCGGCCAGGGTCCTTGTGCAGATGAAGCGACAAGTGGGCCTGATGGTCGACGTGGCTGCCGATAGGCAATGGGAGCAGGCCGCTCCACTGAGACTGGGTCATGAAACTCCCCCCGTTGGCTTGATGGGGGGAGTATCAGTGGTCAATCTGAAGGGAATCTGAAGTCACGGATTCGACCTTGGTCGCAGTGCGCGTGCTGATCGTTGGAGACAGCAGTCAGCGCGCTAAGAGCGGCCACTCCTTGGTCACAATGGGGTCAGCATTGCTGCTTTATAATCAGTCGGAACGCTCCGAATGTTGAGGTCCAGACGTCGATAGCGCATAAACAGGCTTATACGCGAATGCGCCTGGGCAAGAATGCGTATTGGACGGGGAGCAAAATTCCCCTGCTTGGGAGCTATCGCCAAAGGCTGCTATCGACCCATAGCGGTCAGTGGTTGCAGACCTTTGGTCAGATCACTTTTACCGCGCGGCCAATGAACTTCACTGGGCCCGTAGGCAGCCCGGTAGGCGAACCGCCAGATTTCTCCAGTGTCAGTTCGAACAATTGGTTGGCCTCTAGCGGTGGCAGGCTCTGTAGCGGAACACGATAGGGCTCCCCGGGTTTGACTAGGCCCAGTGAAACCGGTGCTTGCCACTGTTCGCCCTTGGTCCAGAACTGAAGGGCCATGCCTTCGGGGACAGCATCCTGGCCAAGCGGGATCAGCTCTATCATGCGGCTATCGCTGGTCTGCACCACCCAGCCGGCAGTTTGGCTGTTCGGCGCCACCAATACCACCACGAATTGGGTGGTCGGCGGGGGCGCAGTAAGCAATGTAAACGCCAGGACCGCGCTTGCAGCCAGCCCCGCAGCACTCAGCCCATGCCACAGGCCGAGGCGTCGCCACCATTTAACTTGCTGCTGTGTGGCAGGTGCGGCCATTTCATTCAGGCTGCGCTGGATGCGGCCCCACAGGCGGGCGCTTGGAGGTTGCGGCGCAGCCAGCGCGGTCAGCTCCAGCAAACGTGCTTCCCAGGCATTCACTGCGGCGCGCAAAGCCGTGTCGTTGACCAGGCGCTCGGCCACTGTGGCGTGTTGCTGTGGCGACAGGGTTCCCAGCACGAACTCGCCGGCGAGGCTATCCAGTTCCTCGGCAGTATCCGGCTTCATTCCAGGCATTCCCGCAATGCCTTTAGGCTGCGCTTGATCCAGGCTTTGACGGTGCCCAATGGCGCTCCCAGCAGCCCGGCGATTTCGGCGTGGCTGCAGCCGTCCACATAAGCGTGCAGGATGCAACGCTGTGGTGCAGGCTGCAGTTTTTCAAGGCAACGGTAGATCTTCGCCGACCCTGACCAGAGGTCAACGTCATCGAATCCCCCGTGCAATGTGGGCGTCGTATCCATATCGGCTTCGTCCAGCACGGTTTCACGGCGTGAGTCGCGGATCGAATTCAGTGCCAGGTGTCGGGTGATGCTGTAGATCCAGCCGCGCGCAGAGCCGCGTGCGGGGTCGAAGCTGGCGGAGCGGGTCCAGATACGGATAAAGGCATCGTGGACGATGTCTTCTGCGCTGGCGTCGTCACGCGCGATGCGCCGGGCAACGCCCAGCAGGCGCGCGCCTTCGTGGTCGTAAAGCGCCTGCAGGGCACGCCGGTCACCCTGTGCGCAGGCCTCCAGGCAGCGGTTGAAGTCGAAGGGGGCGACAGGCGAGTTCAACGTGTGCAGCTTCCTTGTGTCATGCAAGGTACCCCGGCCATCCAGCCGGGGGCTTGCCAACGAGCATAGATGAACGATTGCAAGGCGTCTGCTCAAGTGCGTCTTAATTGGCTGTCCAGAACACATAGTCGGCCTGGTACATGACGACCTGCCTAGCACCTTTGTTCTGCGCCGTACAGTCACTTGCCGGCGCCACGCCGCCGCGGGTGGCCAGGCGCTGGATGTAGCTGACGCCCTGCATGGCGCCTTTGCCTTCGGCCAGGTTGGCCTTGACCAGTTGATAAGGTATAGCGCCCTTGTCTGCAGGTGCCACCGCCACCTGGGTGCCGGTGACTTTTGATCCGTCCTTGGCCTGCCAGGTGGCGGGTGGGCCGAAGTAGTCGCCCACCTGTCTGCCGGCACGGTCATTGAGCGTGGCCTTGGGGCCTACGAAGGTCCATTCGGTCTGGCCAGGGGTGTTGGCCTTGTCGCGGCACTCGTAGGTGATCTCGCCGACGCCGACGGTCTCGAGCAAGACGCGATGACCATCGGGGACCTTGACCGCATCTGGCAGCGCGGTTTGGGCGTGAGCGGGTTGCAGCGCCAGGGCGAGGCAGCAGGCGAGCAGGCAGACGGAGGGTTTGAGGCTCATGGGTAGTGCTCCTGACAGGTCATTTGGCTGGGCAGTCACAGGCCGCCCATAAGCAATACCCGCCAACGGCCGGACTGGATGCACTGAATGGGTAAAAAACGGGTTTCGCCCATCAGCACCGACAGCTAACGCCCCCTCTTAATACAGGTGAGTAATCTCATCTGTATTCATTTAGCGTAGTTATATAAAAAGGACGGATAACTGCCCACTCTTTACCCTTACGCCAATCCACCAAACCGCTTGTAGAAGCTCTCGTTAACATCGGGCAATGGACCGTCAGCCGTCTCCAGTGCTGCGTTCAGCCATTCCTCTGCCTTGGCAAACACCAACCGATAGAGGTTACGGCACAGCTGTCGTGCGGCCCTTCCCTCCCAGTCCCCTGGTAGTAACTCCTCTGGCAGTTGCGGGTCGCGTAACAGCAAGCGGCGGTACTCGTGAATCAGCAGCGTGCGTGCCAGGAAGCAATCTTGCGCATCAAGCACCGTCTGCTCTTTCAGCACCTGCCACAGCGGTCTGAACAGCTGGATGAACTCGCTGTACTGCTGTCCCAGCTCGTCGATACGCCAGCTCTCCCGCACCTGGGCGCGCATGGCTTTTGACGCAAGTACTTCCTGTGTGTGGGTTTCAAAGACAATGCTGTCGTCGCTGGCCTCGAGTTCGCGCAACGTGGCAGCCAGGTCGGCACGGTCTGCCCGCGGGCAACCCAACAGGTTCGGCGCCATTACACCAAACCCCTGCCACTCCAGCTCTTCACGCAAGGCCTTGCGTTTACCTGCCTCCAGTTGCGACAGCAGCACTAGCGTCCACGCCCCGTCCCAAGCGGGTTGGCTTGGGCTGTAGACGCGTTTGAAGGCTTTCTCGAAGCGTCTTCGACCCGTGCCCGTCAGGCTGTAGTAACTGCGCCGACCAACCTTTTCAGCCGTGAGCCAACCTTCTTTGGTCAGGCGAAAGATCGATGTGCGAATCAGCCGTTCATTGATGCCGATAGGCTCCAGCAGGTTGATCAGGCTACCTAGCCAAACGGTACCGCCGTGGGGCTCGATGGCATCGCCGTACAAGGTGATGATCAGGGAGCTGGCGCGGATCGGCGTCTGCTCCTGGAAGCGAGTGATCAAGTTGTTCAGTGGGGCAAGATTGCTCATGGGCGAACTGTGCGCGGATAAAGCACCGACTATACCTGTGCGGCGGGCCGCCTGGCCATTGCGTGACGCAAGCAGGCTCATGCCGTCGCCTGGCCTTTGGGCCTGATGCCTGTGTCTTCCATACGCAGCCGCCCTGCTTCAACCTCGGCCAGTGGCGAGCATTCGACCATGGTGTTCATGCAGCGCTGCGCCAACTGCTGGTATTGCGCAGTGCCGCGCTGCTTCCAAGCCAGCTCCTGCTCGCTCAGGCGCCGTTTCATCTGGGCTGGCGAGCCCATTACAAGGCTTTGAGCTTCGCACTCGAAGCCGGCTTTGACGAAGCTGGTAGCCGCTACGATGCAGCGCGGTGCGATATGGGCACCATCCATCACCACCGCATTCATCCCGATCAAGGCGTCCTCGCCTACTCGGCACCCGTGCAACACGGCGCCATGTCCGATATGCCCGTTGCGTTCTACCACGGTATCGCCGCCCGGAAAGCCATGCATTACGCAGGTGTCCTGCAGGTTGGCACCCTCCTCCAGCACGATACGGCCGAAATCTCCCCGCAGCGATGCCAATGGGCCTATGTAGCAACCAGGGCCGACGATGACGTCGCCGATCAGCACTGCACTGGGGTGTACGTAGGCTGATGGATGCACCACGGGCGTCAGGCCGTCCAGTCGATAACAAGGCATGGTAAAACTCCTGAAATGTCTTTGTATGCAGTTAGATCTTGTATCACAAGCAGTTTGCTCGTCAATCGTGTATCGCTTCTCTGGTGGGTGAAAAATCGGGATAAATCTAGCTATAACTGTGATTAATAGCTAGATGAAACGTTTAATCGAAAGCTCGTCGATGCCTGTTTTTGAGGCTTAAAATCGCATAAAGAGATACGCAATTGAATTTTTAACATTGCGTAGTGGTATCGCTTGGTGCATATACTGGCTGCACTTGGTCGTGACCCAGCATCACGCCTTGCAAAAAACAAATCCAAGAAATGCCGGCGCCACGATGTGCCGTGCGTGTAGCCAGAGGAACCCGACATGCCGCGATATCTCGATGTGCAGGCGCCCGAACTTGGCGTTCAGCTCATCACCTTGCAACGGCCTGAGGCCCTGAATGCCTTGTGTACCGAGCTACTGGCAGAGCTGGCTGCGGCCTTGAAGCTTGCCGAGGGCGACGAGCAGATACGCGCCGTAGTGATTACTGGCAGCCCCAAGGCATTTGCCGCAGGTGCCGACATCCGTGAGATGGCCGAGCGCGATCTGGTCGGCATTCTCAACGACCCTCGTGTAGCCCATTGGCAAGCGATCGCTGCATTCGCCAAGCCGCTGATTGCCGCCGTGAACGGCTATGCACTGGGTGGCGGTTGCGAGCTGGTGATGTGTGCCGACATCGTCATTGCCGGTACCGACGCCCGTTTCGGCCAGCCGGAAATCAACCTCGGCATCATCCCCGGCGCCGGCGGCACCCAGCGCCTGTTGCGCGCCGTCGGCAAGCCGTTGGCCATGCAGATGGTGTTGACAGGTGAAGCGATCTCCGCCCACCACGCCCTGCAGGCCGGCCTGGTCAGCGAAACCACTCAACCCGAACTCACCGTGGAACGCGCCCTGCAGGTTGCCCGCAGCATTGCCGCCAAGGCGCCCCTGGCTGTGCGTCTGGGCAAGGAGGCGTTACTGAAAGCCGGCGACACCGACCTGGCCAGCGGCCTGCGTTTCGAACGGCATGCGTTCACCCTGCTTGCCGGTACCGCCGACCGCGATGAAGGCATCCGAGCATTCCAGGAAAAGCGCCAGGCCCGCTTCCAGGGCCGCTGACCATTTTCCCTCGACTGACGGAGCGAGTCTGTCATGACTTTCCAGCACATCCTGTTTTCCATCGAGGACGGCGTCGCCCTCCTCTCGCTTAACCGCCCCGAGCAACTGAACAGCTTCAACACCGCCATGCACCTGGAAGTGCGCGAGGCACTCAAGCAAGTACGCCAGAGCAGTGACGCGCGGGTGCTGCTGCTGACCGGCGAAGGCCGTGGCTTCTGCGCCGGCCAGGACCTGTCCGACCGCAACGTTGCCCCAGGTGCCGAAATGCCAGACCTTGGCGAGTCCATCGACAGGTTTTACAACCCGCTGGTGCGCACACTGCGCGACCTGCCGCTGCCGGTGATCTGTGCGGTCAACGGCGTGGCCGCTGGCGCCGGTGCCAACATACCGCTGGCCTGCGACCTGGTACTGGCTGCCCGCTCTGCAAGCTTCATTCAGGCGTTCTGCAAGATCGGCCTGGTGCCGGACTCGGGTGGTACCTGGCTGCTGCCGCGCCTGGTCGGCATGGCACGGGCCAAGGCCCTGGCCATGCTGGGCGACCGCCTTGGCGCCGAACAGGCCCAGCAGTGGGGGCTGATCCATCGCGTAGTGGACGATGCCGCGCTGCGTGACGAGGCCCTCACCCTCGCCCGCCAGCTTGCCACCCAGCCCACTTACGGTCTGGCCCTGATCAAGCGCGGCCTCAATGCCAGCTTCGACAATGGCTTCGATGAGCAGCTGGAGCTGGAACGTGATCTGCAGCGCCTAGCCGGGCGCAGCGAAGACTACCGCGAAGGCGTGAGCGCCTTCATGAACAAGCGCACGCCAGATTTCAAGGGGTGCTGAACATGAGTCCACTCGAAAGCGATGTGCAGGTGGCGGTGATCGGTGCGGGTGCCATGGGGGCCGGCATCGCCCAGGTCGCGGCCCAGGCCGGTCACCCGGTGAAACTGTACGACAACCGCCCAGGGGCTGCTGCCCAGGCTGTGGCCGGTATTGATCGGCAACTCACCCGGCTAGTGGAAAAAGGCAAGTTGCAGGCAGCCGAACACGAAATGATCCGCCTGCGGCTATGCCCGGTCGACACCCTTGAAGCATTGGCTGATGCCGGCTTGGTGATCGAAGCCATTGTCGAGAACCTGCAGGTCAAGCAGACGCTATTGCGTCAGATCGAAGCCCTGTGCGCCGACGATTGCATACTGGCCAGCAACACCTCGTCGTTATCCATCACCAGCTTGGCCGCCGGCCTTGCACGCCCGCAACAGGTCGTTGGCATGCACTTCTTCAACCCGGCGCCGCTGATGGCATTAGTCGAAGTGGTGTCGGGCCTGGCAACCGAACCGGCAGTGGCCTCTTGCATCTACGCTACCGCCCAGGCCTGGGGTAAACAGCCAGTGCACACGCGCTCGACACCGGGCTTTATCGTCAACCGTGTGGCGCGGCCTTTCTATGCCGAAAGCCTGCGCCTGTTGCAGGAAGGTGCCGCCGACTGCGCCAGCCTCGATGCACTGTTACGCGATGCGGGTGGTTTCCGGATGGGGGCGTTCGAACTCACCGACCTGATAGGCCACGACGTCAACTACGCCGTCACCTGCTCGGTGTTCGATGCGTTCTATGGAGATTTCCGCTTCCAGCCTTCGTTGGTGCAAAAAGAGCTGGTGGATGCCGGACGCCTTGGCCGCAAGACTGGCCAAGGCTTTTATAGCTATGCCGAAGGCGCCGAACGGCCAACACCTGCTGAACTGTGCAGCCTCACCAGCGCCGAAGCCTGCGTCATCGAGGGGCACCTGGGTGTAATGCAGCCACTGGTAGAGCGCCTGAGCCTCAACGGCATCGCTGTCACCCGGCGTGCAGGTAGCGGTGTGATCCTGGTCGGCGATGCCACCCTGGCACTGTCCGATGGCCGCCTCGCCAGCCAGCGCGCCCGTGAAGACGGCCTGCGCAACCTGGTGTTGCTCGACCTCGCACTGGACTACAGCACGGCCACGCGAATAGCCATCAGCTGGTCGGCGGACATCACCGAAAGCGCACGCGACCACGCCGTGGCCCTGCTGCAGCGCGCCGGGCTCAAGGTCACGGCGGTCGCCGACCTGCCCGGCCTGGTGGTACTGCGCACCGTGGCAATGATTGCAAACGAAGCCGCCGATGCCGTGCTGCAAGGTGTCGGCAGCGCCGCCGACATCGACTTGGCCATGCGCGCCGGCGTCAATTACCCCTGCGGCCCGCTGGCTTGGGCCGGGAATATAGGTATTGCCCACACCCTGCGCGTGCTCGACAACCTGCAGCGCAGCTACGGCGAGAGCCGTTACCGCCCTTCCCTGTTGTTACGCCGCTGCGAAGCCAAAGGAGGCACCCTGCATGACTGAAGTGGAACTGGCACACGCCTGTGCCGACGCCATGTACGCCCGCGACCAAGCCACCCAGAGCCTGGGTATTACCCTGCTGGATGCCGGCCCAGGCAGGGCCAGCCTGCGCATGCCGGTTCGTGCCGACATGATCCAGGGTCATGGCACCTGCCATGGCGGCTTCCTGTTCGCGCTGGCCGACTCGGCATTTGCCTTCGCCTGTAACAGCTACGATGAGGCCACCGTGGCGCTGGGCTGCAGCATCGACTACCTGACCCCAGCGTTGCGCGATGACGTGCTCTGCGCCCACGCCAGCGAGGTCAGCCGCAAGGGCCGCACCGGCCTGTACGACGTGCGCATCGATAACCAGCGCGGTGAGCTGGTGGCGATGTTCCATGGCAAATCCTACAAAGTGCGCGGCACCGTGCTGGCGCAGGAGACGCAAGATGAATGAACACACTCTGCCCGATGCCTTGATCATCGACGCCGTGCGCACCCCTATTGGCCGCTACGCCGGCGCCTTGAGCGGCGTGCGAGCCGATGACCTCGCTGCAATCCCGCTCAAGGCGTTGATCCAGCGTCACCCCGAACTGGACTGGAAAGCCGTCGATGACGTCATGCTCGGCTGTGCCAACCAGGCCGGTGAAGACAACCGCAACGTGGCGCACATGGCCAGCCTGTTGGCCGGGCTGCCACTCGAAGTGCCTGGGACCACCATCAACCGCCTGTGCGGTTCCGGCCTGGATGCCATCGGCAATGCAGCCCGCGCCCTGCGCTGTGGTGAAGCTGGGCTGATGCTGGCGGGTGGCGTGGAATCAATGTCCCGTGCGCCATTTGTGATGGGCAAGTCAGAGCAGGCATTCGGTCGTGCCGCCGAGCTGTTCGACACCACCATCGGCTGGCGTTTCGTCAACCCGCTCATGAAAGCCGCCTACGGTACCGATTCGATGCCGGAAACGGCCGAGAATGTGGCGCAACAGTTCGGTATTTCGCGCACCGACCAGGATGCATTCGCCCTGCGTAGCCAGCACAAGGCAGCGCTGGCTCAGGCCCGCGGCCGCCTGGCCCGGGAAATCGTGCCGGTCGAAATCCCGCAGCGCAAAGGCCCGCCCAAAGTGATTGAGCACGACGAGCACCCACGCGCCGATACCACGCTCGAGCAACTGGCCCGGCTTGGGACGCCTTTCCGTGAAGGCGGCAGCGTAACAGCGGGCAACGCCTCCGGGGTCAATGACGGTGCCTGCGCCCTGCTGCTGGCCAGTAGCGCGGCTGCCCGCCAACACGGCCTCAAGGCGCGCGGCCGTATCGCCGGCATGGCCGTGGCCGGGGTCGAGCCCCGGCTGATGGGCATCGGCCCGGTACCGGCAACCCGCAAGGTGCTGGAATTGACGGGTTTGTCGCTGGCCGACCTCGACGTCATCGAGCTTAACGAGGCCTTTGCGGCCCAGGGCCTGGCGGTGTTGCGCGAACTGGGCCTGGCCGATGACGACCCGAGGGTGAACCGCAACGGCGGTGCCATTGCCCTGGGTCACCCACTGGGCATGAGCGGTGCACGCCTGGTAACCACTGCCTTGCATGAGCTGGAAGAAACCGCCGGCCGCTACGCCCTGTGCACCATGTGCATCGGCGTTGGCCAAGGCATTGCGATGATCATCGAACGCCTCTGAGCGGATCAGACCATCTGCCTGTTACCCAACCGAACGCAGCCATATATGCTGCGCTCATGACACTCACCGCGCGGCCTGCAACCGGTCCCGCGCGGCGTACAAGAACAATTCGAGTGAAGCCATGAACATGTACCATGATGCCGATCGTGCCCTGCTGGACCCGATGGAAACCGCCAGCGTCGATGCCCTGCGTCAGCACCAGCTGGAGCGGCTGCGCTGGAGCCTGCAGCACGCCTACGACAATGTGCCGCTGTACCGCAAGCGCTTTGCCGAATGCGGCGCCCACCCCGACGACCTCAAAAGCCTTGAAGACCTGGCAAAGTTCCCCTTCACCGGCAAGAACGACCTGCGTGACAACTACCCCTACGGAATGTTTGCCGTGCCTCAGGAAGAGGTGGTGCGCCTGCACGCCTCAAGCGGCACTACAGGCAAGCCGACAGTGGTTGGCTATACGCAGAATGACATCGACACCTGGGCCAATGTGGTCGCCCGCTCGATCCGCGCGGCCGGAGGGCGTAAAGGTGACAAGGTGCACGTTTCTTACGGCTATGGGCTTTTCACGGGCGGCCTTGGCGCGCATTAGGGCGCCGAGCGCCTGGGCTGTACGGTAATCCCGATGTCCGGCGGCCAGACCGAGAAGCAGGTGCAGCTGATTCGCGACTTCCAGCCTGACATCATCATGGTCACCCCCTCCTACATGCTCAACCTGGCTGACGAGATCGAGCGCCAGGGCATCGACCCGCACGACCTCAAGCTGCGGCTGGGCATTTTCGGTGCTGAACCCTGGACCGACGAGCTGCGCCGCTCGATCGAAGGGCGACTGGGCATCAATGCCCTCGACATCTATGGCCTGTCGGAAATCATGGGCCCTGGGGTGGCGATGGAGTGCATCGAAACCAAGGACGGCCCGACCATCTGGGAAGACCACTTCTACCCCGAGATCATCGACCCGGTCACCGGCGCAGTGCTGCCAGACGGCCAGCTCGGCGAGCTGGTGTTCACCTCGCTTAGCAAAGAGGCGTTGCCGATGGTGCGCTACCGCACCCGCGACCTCACCCGCCTGCTACCAGGCACCGCTCGCCCTATGCGGCGGATCGGCAAGATTACCGGTCGCAGCGACGACATGCTGATCATTCGCGGGGTCAACGTGTTCCCGACCCAAATCGAGGAGCAGGTACTTAAAATAAAACAACTATCAGAGCTTTATGAGATTCATCTGTATCGTAATGGAAACCTGGACAGTGTCGAGGTGCACGTGGAGTTGCGCGGGGAGTGCCAGCACCTCGATGAAGGCCAGCGCAAGCAGGTGGTCGGTGAGCTGAGCAAGCAGATCAAGACCTACATTGGCATCAGCACCCAGGTGTACCTGCAGCCTTGTGGCACGCTTAAGCGCTCAGAGGGGAAGGCCTGCCACGTGTTTGATAAACGGTTGGCCAGCTGATTCATTCGGCTGCCTTTTCGGCCCCGGCTCAGTCCGGGGCTTTTTTTTGCGTGTTGCACGCCCTGACAGGGGCTGCGCGATCCCTGTGGCGGGTTTGCCCGCGAAGAGGCCTGAAAGCGATACACAAATCTTATTTGATACACAAGAAACAGTTTGACGTTATGTTTTGTATCGCTTACAAATGACTCATGCCTTAGCAGGAGTCGCAGCACATGTACGCACAGCTAGTGGAAACCGGAGTCAAGCGCGTCAAGTCGCTGGAAGAGATGTCGCCCGAGGAGCGCAACTTCCAGGAAAAGATCGACGCTGAAATCAAGATCGAAGCCAAGAACTGGATGCCCGAGGCCTACCGCCAGACCTTGATCCGGCAGATCTCCCAGCACGCCCATTCGGAAATCGTCGGCATGTTGCCCGAAGGCAACTGGGTCACCCGCGCCCCCAGCCTCAAGCGCAAGCTGCAACTGATGGCCAAGATCCAGGACGAAGCCGGCCACGGCCTCTACCTGTACAGCGCCATGGAAACCCTGGGCGCCGATCGCGACGAAGAAATCGCCAAGCTGCACAGCGGCAAGGCCAAGTATTCGAGCATCTTCAACTACCCCACGCTCAGCTGGGCCGACATGGGTGCCGTGGGCTGGCTGGTGGATGGCGCCGCCATCGTCAACCAGGTGGTCTTGCAGCGCACCTCCTACGGCCCCTACTCCCGCGCGATGATCCGTATCTGCAAGGAAGAAAGCTTCCATCAGCGCCAGGGCTACGAAATCCTCCTGACCATGATGCGCCACGGTACACAGGCCCAGCGCGACATGGTGCAGGACGCCATCAACCGCCTGTGGTGGCCCTCGCTGATGATGTTCGGCCCCAGCGACGAACATTCCCCCAACAGCGCCCAGTCCATGGCCTGGAAAATCAAGCGTCAGACCAACGATGAGCTGCGCCAGCGCTTCATCGACCAGACCGTGCCGCAGCTCGAACTGCTCGGCTGCACTGCCCCCGACCCCGAGCTGAAGTGGAACGCCGAACGCGGTCACTACGACTTTGGCGAAATCCAGTGGGACGAGTTCTACGAAGTGATCAAGGGCAATGGCCCGTGCAACCAGGAACGTGTCGCCACCCGGCGCAAGGCCATCGAGGACGGTGCCTGGGTACGCGAGGCCGCCGAGGCCTACGCGCGCAAGCAACAGAACAAGAACGCCGCCTGAGCGGCGATTGATGCGGAGATCGAAAATGTCTGTCTGGACCCTCTACGAAGTGTTCGTGCGCAGCAAGCACGGCCTTAACCACAAGCACGTCGGCAGCGTCCACGCCGCCGATGCCGCCATGGCCATCGAGAACGCCCGCGAGCTGTACACCCGCCGCAGCGAAGGCGTCAGCCTGTGGGTGGTGCCCTCGGCGCTGATCACCGCGTCGTCCCCCGACGAGAAAGACCCGCTGTTCGCCCCTTCGGACGACAAGGTCTACCGCCATGCCAGCTTCTACGAACTGCCCGACGAAGTCGGACACATGTGAGGTTGGCCATGCACAACGAAGCCCTTATCCCCTACCTGCTGTTGCTTGGCGACAGTACCCTGGTACAAGGCCAGCGCCTTTGCGAGTGGTGTGGCCATGCCCCGGCCATCGAAGAAGAACTGGCCCTGATGAACGTCGGCCTCGATCTGGTAGGCCAAGCGCGCAATTGGCTGGAGTACGCCGCCGAGCTGCTGGATGACGGCCGCGACGCCGATGCCCTGGCCTTCCGCCGTGACGAGCGAGCCTACCGCAACCTGCTGCTGGTCGAGCAACCTAACGGCGATTACGCCGTGACCATGACCAAGCAGTTCCTCTACGACGCCTGGCACTTCGCCGTGCTGCAGGGGTTAGCTGGCTCCAGCGATGAACGTATCGCCGGTATCGCCGCCAAGGCATTGAAAGAAGTCACCTACCACCTGCGCCGTTCCAGCAAGTGGGTACAGCGCTTGGGTGGCGGCACCGCAGAGAGCCGCCAGCGCATACTTGCCGCCATTGCGTCACTGTGGCGTTTCACGGTCGAGCTGACGGCTGGCAGCGACAATGAAGGACAGCTCGCCAAAGCGGGTATCGCTGCCGACCCCGGTGCCGTGGGTGCTGCCTGGCTCAAGCAGGTAAGCGAAACCTTCGCCTCGGTCGAACTGCCTCTGCCAAAGGCTGCCAGCCACTTCTACCTGGACGGTCGCAAAGGCTTGCACACCGAACACCTGGGCCTGCTGCTGGCCGAAATGCAGTTCCTGCCAAGGGCCTACCCCGATGCAACCTGGTGAGCTGATTGCCGGCGACCGGGGTGCGCGGGCGCTGCAAGGTGACGACCTGGCCCGGGCATGGGCGGTGCTTGGCCAGGTCATGGACCCGGAAGTGCCCGTGGTCAGCGTGGTCGACCTGGGAATCGTTCGCGACCTCGACTGGCGCGCCGGCCACCTGCACCTGGTGGTTACCCCGACCTACTCCGGTTGCCCGGCCACCGAGGTGATCGAAGGTGATATCCGCCAGGCGCTGGAACAGGCCGGTTTTGCCGCGCCAGACCTTGAACGCCGGCTGACCCCGGCATGGAGCACTGACTGGATCAGCGAACTGGGCCGCGAGCGCCTGCGGGCTTACGGCATCGCGCCGCCTCAAGGCAGCGCCAGCAAGCGCAGCCTGCTCGGCGAAGTGCCCCAAGTGTGCTGCCCACAATGCGGCAGCGCCCATACCGAATTGCTCAGCCAGTTCGGCTCCACCGCGTGCAAGGCGCTGTACCGCTGCCGCGAGTGCCTGGAGCCGTTCGACTATTTCAAATGCATTTGAGCCGTGGAGAACGCCATGAGCCAGTTTCACAGCCTGACCATCAAGCAAGTGCGCAACGAGACCCGTGACGCGGTGTCGATTGCCTTCGACGTGCCCGAGCACTTGCAAGCGCAGTTCCGTTTCACCCAGGGGCAGTACCTGGTCGTGCGTACCCAGCTGGACAACGAAGAAGTGCGCCGTTCCTACTCCATCTGCAGCGCCGTCCAGGACGGTGAGCTGCGCGTGGCCGTAAAGCGCGTGCCCGGCGGGCGTTTCTCGGCGTTTGCCAATGATAGGCTCAAAGTTGGCCAGCAACTGGACGTGATGCCGCCATCGGGCAGCTTCTTCGTACCGCTGGACCCTGCCCGCCAGGGTAATTACCTGGGCGTGGCCGCCGGCAGCGGCATAACCCCCATCCTGTCGATCATTGGCACCACCCTGGCCAGCGAGCCACACAGCCGCTTCACCTTGCTGTACGGCAACCGCTCCAGCTCTGGCGCGCTGTTCCGCGACAAGCTCGAAGACCTGAAAAACCGGTACCTCGACCGCCTGAACCTGATTTTCGTATTCAGCCGCGAGCAGCAGGATGTCGACCTGTACAACGGTCGCATCGACGCTGACAAGTGCGGCCAGCTGTTTTCGCGCTGGCTGGACGTTCCAGGCCTGGACGCGGCCTTCATCTGCGGCCCCCAGGCGATGACCGAGACCGTACGCGACAGCTTGCAGGCCAACGGCCTGGGCAAGGAGCGCATCCATTTCGAGCTGTTCGCCGCTGCCGGTAACGAAGCACGACGCGAAGCCCGCGAAGCAGCGCGCCAGGTGGACGCGGCGCTCAGCCACATCACCGTGATCAGCGACGGACGCGCGCTCACCTTCGACTTGCCACGCAACACCCAGAACGTGCTGGACGCCGGCAATGCCATCGGCGCCGAGCTGCCCTACTCCTGCAAGGCCGGCGTGTGCTCTACCTGCAAGTGCCGGGTGATCGAAGGCGAAGTGGAAATGGACAGCAACCACGCACTGGAAGACTACGAAGTGGCGGCCGGGTATGTGCTGTCGTGCCAGACCTACCCGGTGAGCGACAAAGTGGTCCTCGATTTCGACCAACTCTGAGACCGAGTCGCCTGCTTCGCGGGCGCGCCCGCGAAGAGGCCATCAGCGACACCGCAACACCCGCGTGACCTCAACAAAACAATTACAACACCAAGAGATCGCTTGCCATGACACCCGAACGAATAGAAAGCATCGCCAAGCACCCCGACTTCCAGCACCTGGTACGGCGCAAACGCCGCCTCAACGGCAGCCTGACCCTGGCCATGCTGGTGATCTACTACGGCTTCGTCCTGCTGGTTGCGTTCTCGCCCAGCACCCTCGGCCAGTCCCTCAGCGGCGGCGTGACCACCGTGGGCATGCTGGTAGGTGTGCTGATGGTGCTGCTGTCCTTCGCCCTGACCGGCATCTACGTGCACCGCGCCAACAATGTGCTCGACCCGCTCAACGACAAGGTCAAGCAGGAGTGCGCACAATGAACTGGACTGCCATCTCGATGTTCATGGTGTTCGTCTGCTTCACCCTGCTGGTCACGCGCTGGGCTGCCCTGCGCACCCGCTCGGCCAGCGACTTCTATACCGCCGGCGGGGGGCTGACCGGCATGCAGAACGGCCTGGCGATCGCCGGCGACATGATCAGTGCCGCTTCCTTCCTGGGCATCTCGGCCATGATGTTCATGAACGGCTACGACGGCCTGCTGTATGCCCTTGGCGTGCTGGCCGGCTGGCCGATCATCCTGTTCCTGATCGCCGAGCGCCTGCGTAACCTGGGCAAGTACACGTTCGCCGACGTGGTCAGCTACCGCCTGGCACAAACGCCGGTGCGCCTCACATCGGCATTCGGCACCTTGGTCGTCGCATTGATGTATCTGGTCGCGCAGATGGTCGGCGCCGGCAAGCTGATCGAGCTGCTGTTCGGCATCAGCTACCTGTACGCGGTCATGCTGGTCGGTGTGTTGATGGTTGCCTACGTCACCTTCGGCGGTATGCTCGCCACCACCTGGGTGCAGATCATCAAGGCAGTCATGCTGCTTTCGGGCACCAGCTTCATGGCCTTCATGGTGCTCAAGCATTTCGGCTTCAGCACCGAAGCCATGTTCGCCAGCGCCGTGGCCGTGCATGCCAAGGGGCAGGCAATCATGGCCCCGGGTGGCTTGCTGTCCAACCCGATTGATGCCATTTCCCTTGGCTTGGGCATGATGTTCGGCACCGCTGGCCTGCCGCATATCCTGATGCGCTTCTTCACCGTGAGCGACGCCAAGGAAGCACGCAAGAGCGTGTTCTATGCCACCGGCTTCATCGGCTACTTCTACCTGCTGCTGATCGTCATTGGCTTTGGCGCCATCGTCATGGTTGGCACCGAGCCGTCCTACCGCGATGCCACCGGCGCCATCATCGGCGGCGGCAACATGGTCGCCGTGCATCTGGCCCAGGCCGTGGGCGGCAACCTATTCCTTGGTTTCATCTCTGCCGTGGCCTTCGCCACCATCCTGGCCGTGGTTGCCGGCCTGGCGCTGTCTGGCGCATCGGCCGTGTCCCACGATCTGTACGCCTGCGTGTTCCGTCAAGGCAAGGCCACCGAGCAGGAAGAAATGCGTGTGTCGCGTATCGCCACCCTGCTGATAGGCCTGCTGGCAGTGATCCTCGGCCTGCTGTTCGAGTCGCAGAACATCGCCTTCCTCTCCGGCCTGGTACTGGCAGTGGCTGCCTCGGTGAATTTCCCGGTGCTGCTGCTCTCGATGTTCTGGAAGGGGCTGACCACCCGTGGCGCGGTATGCGGCAGCATGGCTGGCCTGGTTACGGCAGTGCTGCTGGTGGTGCTTGGCCCGGCGGTGTGGGTCAACGTGCTGCACAACGAAAAAGCATTGTTCCCTTACAGCAACCCGGCGCTGTTCTCCATGAGCCTGGCGTTCCTCAGCGCCTGGGTGTTCTCGGTCACCGACAGCTCTGAGCGTGCCACTGAAGAGCGCGGCCGCTACCTGGCCCAGTTCATCCGCTCCATGACCGGTATCGGCGCCGCCGGCGCCAGCAAGCACTGACTTCAAGGACGAACAATCATGTCGGGTAAAACAACAACAATGAACCGCACGCACTTCATGTCAGCTGCCTGGCTGGCCACCCTCGCATTGCCATTGCCAGCGATGGCAGACTTCATCAGCGACAGCCACGCACGGCTGGAGCTGCGTAACCACTACATCAACCGCGACTTCCGCCAAAACAATGCCCCGCAGGCCAAGGCCGAGGAATGGGGCCAGGGCTTTACCGCCAAGCTTGAGTCGGGCTTCACCGAAGGCCCGGTCGGTTTTGGCGTCGATGCCATGGGCCAGCTGGGTATCAAGCTCGACTCCAGTCGCGACCGCCGCAACACCGGCTTGCTGCCCTTTGGACCAAACAGCCATGAACCGGTCGATGACTACAGCGAACTGGGCCTGACCGGCAAGGTGCGCGTGTCCAAAAGCACATTGCGCCTGGGCACGCTGCAACCCATCTTGCCGGTGGTGGTCTACAACGACACCCGCCTGCTGGCGTCCACCTTCCAGGGTGGCCTGTTGACCAGCCAGGACCTTGATGGCTTCACCTTCAACGCCGGCCGCCTGACCAAGGCCAACCTGCGCGATTCCTCGGGCCGGGACGACATCGGCTATGGCGCTGCTACCAGCGACCACCTGGACTTCGGCGGTGGCAGCTATGCCATCACCCCGCAAACCAGCGTCAGCTACTACTACGCCAAACTCGAAGACATCTACCGCCAGCAGTTCGTGGGCCTGATCGATACCCGTCCGTTGAGCGAAGGTGTGAGCCTGCGCAGCGACCTGCGCTACTTCGACAGCCGCAACGATGGCGCCGAGCGTGCCGGCAACATCGACAACCGCAACTTCAACGCCATGTTCACGCTCGGCGTACGGGCGCACAAGTTCACCGCCACCTGGCAGCAGATGTCCGGCGACAGCGCCTTCCCGTTCGTCAACGGCGGCGACCCGTTCACGGTCAACCTGGTCACCTACAACACCTTCACCCGTGCCGGGCTGGACTCATGGCAAGTGCGCTATGACTACGACTTTGTGGCGATGGGCATCCCCGGCCTGAGTTTCATGACCCGCTACACCGACGGCCGCCACGCCGAAACCGCCACCGTCAGCAATGGCCGCGAGCGCGAACGCGACACCGACATCACCTACGTCATCCAGAGTGGCCCGTTCAAAGACGTGAGCCTGCGCTGGCGCAATGTCACTTTCCGTTCCGGCAATGGCCTGACCAATGCTGTGGACGAGAACCGTTTGATCATCGGCTACACCCTGGCGCTGTGGTAACAGCGCGCCCCTACATTTGAACAGCATGGAGAACAGCATGTCTGCCGCCCCTACCCTGCAAAGCTTCATTGCCGGCCGTTGGCTGGGCCAGCATGGCGCTCAGGCCCTGCGCAGTGCCCTCGACGGCCACGTGCTTGCCTACAGCCATGAAGAGCGCCCGGACTTCGCCGAAGCCGTGGACTACGCACGAGCCCGTGGCCTTGCCAGCTTGATGGCCATGGACTTCCAGCAGCGCGCCCAGCGCCTCAAAGCCCTGGCCTTGTACCTGGCCGAACGCAAGGAACAGCTTTACGCCTTGTCGCACCACAGCGGCGCTACCCGTGCCGACAGCTGGATCGACATCGAGGGTGGTAACGCCACGTTGTTCTCGTACGCGGGCATTGGCAGCCGTGAGTTGCCGTCGGGTAACCTGGTGCACGAAGGCCCTGCCATTGCGCTGGGCAAACAAGGCCATTTCGCCGGCAGCCACATCCTGGTGCCGCGTGCAGGCGTTGCGGTGCACATCAACGCGTTCAACTTCCCCATCTGGGGCATGCTGGAAAAATTCGCGCCGACCTTCCTGGCCGGCATGCCTTGTATCGTCAAGCCTGCGACCTCCACCAGCTACCTGACCGAAGCCGTGGTGCGCCTGATGAACGCCTCCGGCTTGCTGCCGGAAGGTAGCCTGCAATTGGTGATCGGCAGCACAGGCGACTTGCTCGACCGCCTGCAAGGTCAGGATGTCGTGACCTTCACCGGCTCCGCCGATACCGCTGCCAAATTGCGCGTCACGCCGAACCTGATACGTAATTCGGTACCTTTCACCGCAGAGGCGGATTCGCTGAACTGTGCCATCCTCGGACCGGACGTAAGCCCGGACAGCGAAGAGTTCGATCTGTATATCAAGGAGGTGGTGCGTGAAATGACCACCAAGGCCGGGCAGAAATGCACGGCCATCCGCCGGGCCATTGTGCCGGCCAGGCACATCGATGCCGTTGCCACACGCTTGCGCGAGCGCCTGAGCAAAGTCGTGGTTGGCGACCCCTCGCTGGAAGGCGTGCGCATGGGTGCCCTGGCCTCCCACGACCAGCAGCACGACGTGGCCGAGCGGGTACGCAGCCTGCTGCAAAGCTGTGACCAGCTGTTCGGCGCCAGCGATGGCTTTGCCCCGCGCGGCGAGGGTGTGGCTGAAGGGGCGTTCTTCGCCCCGACCCTGCTGCAAGCCCGCGACCCGCACGCCGAAGGCGGCGCTCACGACATCGAAGCGTTCGGCCCGGTCAGCACGCTGATGGCCTACGATGACCTTGACGAAGCCTTGGCGCTGGCCGCGCGGGGCAAAGGCAGCCTGGTGGCAACCCTGGTCACCGCCGACCGTAGCGTGGCTGCCAAGGCCATTCCGGTGGCGGCTGCCTGGCATGGCCGCCTGCTGGTGCTCGACAGCGAGGCCGCGAAGGAGTCCACCGGCCATGGCTCGCCATTGCCGCAACTCAAGCACGGCGGCCCTGGCCGGGCCGGTGGTGGTGAAGAGCTGGGTGGCCTGCGTGCGGTCAAGCACTACCTGCAGCGTGCCGCTGTCCAGGGTTCGCCGAGCATGCTCACGGCAGTCACCGGCGAATACGTGCGCGGTGGCGAAGTGATCGAAACCGAAGTGCACCCGTTCCGCCGCTACTTCCAGCAGCTGCGCATTGGCGAGTCGCTGCTGACCCACCGCCGCACGGTGACCGAAGCCGACCTGGTCAATTTCGGCTGCCTGTCGGGTGACCACTTCTACATGCATTTCGACGAAATCGCAGCCAAGGAATCGCAGTTTGGCAAGCGCATTGCCCATGGCTACTTCGTGCTGTCGGCGGCAGCCGGCCTGTTCGTGTCGCCGGGTGCCGGGCCGGTGTTGGCCAACTATGGCCTGGATACCCTGCGTTTCATCAACCCGGTGGGCATTGGCGACACCATCCAGGCGCGTTTGACCTGCAAGCGCAAAATCGACCAAGGCAAGACCAGCCCGCTGGGCCAGCCGCAGGGTGTGGTGGCGTGGGATGTAGAAGTCACTAACCAACTGGGGGAGCTGGTGGCCAGCTATGACATCCTGACCTTGGTGTTGAAGCAGCCGGAGTGATGGTTTGACCTCGCCGGCCACTTCACGGGTTCAACCGCGAAGTGGCCGGCAGCTTCAGGTGTGGCATCAACGCATTGCCGCCGGATCCACCGCCGACTGGTTCGGCTTGCTCCCCGAAATTCGCCAGGTCACTTCGGTAATCCCGTAGCGCTCGGCCATGGGCCGGCTGATCTTCCGGATTTTTTCGCGCCCGAACTTGGGAATGATGCCGATGCCCGCATCGCAACTTGCCCAATGCCAGGCCTCGGCATTGTCCAACCGCTCCAGACGAATGATGAAACTGCGCGGCTGGCCATGCAGTTGGTAATCGATGATGTACAGTTGTGGGCTAGGCATCGCAGGGGGCCTCCTCTTCTCCATGGATGACAACCTGATTGATCCGGGCATGGCCAGATAATTCAAAAAAATGTCGAACAATTAGAACCCTTAACCCTACGGTGGGGATGTTCAGTCACTGGCTGCGGCTGCGCCCGTGGCTATTTTGCCCCCCTTTGCGGCCCGCTTCCGATGCCCGCTGGCGGTCATTGGCAAAATTGCCGCCAGAAGCCTGCCCTCCCTTTTGCCCGGCGCGGGAGGCGCGCTCCCTGTCGTTGGCGAAGTTGCCTGGGTTGGTTTCCTTGGTGCCACCACGTTGGCCGGTTTGCGCTTGATCCTGTGCCATGTCATTACTCCTTGCGAGGAATTGGCGGGTTGCATGGCCAGTACCATGCCCTAATTCCGAGCCGCCAATTGCAAGGTCTGCTCAATCGTTTTGCCCGCAGGTGACGAGCGGCACGAAACTGTTACGGGCAAAATGTTTGCGCGGCAAAGCTGCCGGCCTTTCACCGTCAAGCGTGAACACTCCACTGAACCGCATCCACGTCGATCGGCATTTCATCAATGGCATGGATCATCCCGTTCTCCAGCGCCTCCCGTGGCCCCAATATGCGCGGATAGGCCATCAGATACCGCGGCACATCCAGTACCTCAGCGGCGCCTTTGGTGCGTTCGGCGACGATCTGCGCATACAAGCGCAAATCGTAATCCAGACTCATGGCGTACTCGGCCATCCGTGAATGGTCCACCGAGCCATGCAAGGTCCAATGAAACGGGTGGAACAGGAACTTGCTGTAACTGCATGCCGTACGCCGCTCCCCGGCCAGGAACAGAATATTACCCATGGACTCCACCGTGCCCAGGTTGTGCGTCTGCACCTGGATCGGTAACGCCCGCAGGAAGTTGTACAGGGTAAACCCGTAGCTGCACTCGCCCCCCATGGTGGCGATGTTCAGTTGCAGTACCTCGGCCCCCTGCTGCAACGCCCGTGAACAGGTATTGACCAGGTTGCCGCAGGTTGACGAGTTGATAGGCCCGGTGAAATGGATGATATGTCGTGCCATGTTTGCCTCCAGGGTTGGCAGGTCATTCCTTGGACTTGGCGTGTATGCGGTGGAAACGTCAACCGCCGCAAAGTTCAACCCGACCTCACCCTGTTGGCGCAACGCCATGCAGAGGCCGTCTGGCCTGGCGTTACGACACAGGTTACACGTGGCTGAACAACACCCGCTTGAACGCTTCGGCCGCCAAGTGAACCTGCACCGCCCAGTCATCCGCTGCATCGCTGCCGGCATCGTCGGAAATGTACTTGAGGCAAACAAAAGGTATGTTTTCGTCGCGTGCGATCAATGCCAGCACATAGGCTTCCATGTCGACCACGTCATAGGGCGCATCGCCATGGTTGATCTCGAAGTTGTCGCCACTGCCACAGGTTTCCTGTGCCAGCCCGGGGATAGCGGTGCCGTGCTCCAGTACCACCGGTATGTCCGACAGCGGCGTTTCATACCGGGCAAAGCCCAATGGCGTCACGTCCATGTCGCGTTGCACGAAGCGGCTACAACACACCACCTCGCCCTTGCCATGGCGCTGGCTGCCCGCCGAGCCCAGGTTCACGATCAGCTTTGGGCGGTGCGCCGCAATGGCTTTGGTCAGGGCGATGGCAGCATTCACCTTGCCAATACCCGTGAACACGGTGCGCACCTCGGTGAATACATCGCCCGCCTCGGCCTCGAGGGCGAAGACGAATAGCGTGTCATCCAGGGAAATGTCAGGGAATTGCTTGATCAGCATCATGGAGCAGATGATTCCGGGTGGCTGCAAAGGGCGCCGCCATTGTCGGCCAACCCTGGCTAATTGCAAACCCCCGGTTCATTGCAGTGCCAGGTCGCCCCGGCACTGCCATCAGGTCACTTACGAGCGGCCGCCCTTACGGCCCGACTCGCTATCGTGGGGCATGTTGCCGCCCGAAGACTGGCCGCCCTTGCGTCCGGCTTCGGAGGCCTTTTCACGATCGTTGGCGAAGTTGCCCGGGTTCTTGCTACCACCCTGGCTGCCTTGTTGATTGCCGGTGCGGCTGTTTTCTTTGTTGGCCATGGTCTTGAAACCTCGTATGACTTAGGTGTGCACGGCACGTTGCCGTACACAGGTTGTGAGTACGGCTCCCTCGGGGGATTCGGTTTATTGCGAGGGGTTCGGACCGGTGGCGTTAAATAAGCGACAACGCCATATTTGGGGCGCCTGTCAGTCGTGCGGCGGGCTATCCAGGCGAGCTTGTCGGCGGCCCAGCCAGCCACCGGTCACTGCCCAGCCCAAGGCAATCAATGCGCCGATGAGCATCGCCAGTTGCGGGTGCTCGCCCACCACGTCCAGTGCCCGCTTGACCCAGCCGCTCAAGGCATCGCCACCCCGGTAGACCACCGTGTCGATGAAGTTCTTGGCCTTGTACTTGTCCTCGGCCGGCAGTACCGTGAACAGCATTTCCCGCCCAGGCCGCACCAGTGCATATTCGCCAGCTCGGCGCACCACCATGACCCCCACGAACACGGCGAACACCGGGGCCAGCGCCAGCCACACAAAGCCCACAGCCATCACCAGCGGCACCGCTACCAGCAACACCCCCACGCCCAACCGACGCGCCAGGCGGCCCGTGAGGAATACCTGAGTAAGGATGGCCAATGCCTGCACGACGGTGTCGATCAGGCCGAACACCTGGGTTTGCCGGGTGCGATCGGCAAAGGTTTCGCTGACGATGCGTGCCTGCTCGAAATACAAGAAGGTGCTGACGCTGGCCAGCAACACGACGAACAGCGCGATCCCCAGCAGATACGGCGAGCACAGTACGGCGGTGGCACCGGCAAACGGGTTGCCGCCCAAAGGTCGCGATCCCGAGCGTTGGGCTTGTGCCGGCAGAGGTTGGCGTGCTCGCCAGCGTTGCAGGAACAGGGCCGCGCTACTGCTGCCCAGCAGCAATACCGCCGCCAGCACCAGCAGCCCGGCATGGCCCAGCGGCGCCACCAGCAAGGTGCCCAGCAGGGGGCCACTTAGCCCGCCCAGGCTAGCCCCAGCTGCCAGCAGGCCGAACAAACGCTTGCCCTGGGCCGTGGAAAACAGATCAGCAAGCACGCTCCAGGCCAGGGATATGGTCAGCAGGTTGAATACCGACAGCCAGATGTAGAAGGCCCGGGCCGCCCACACGTCGTCAGGGGCAACTGCGAACAGGGCGGCGAACAGCAGCAGGTTGCTGGCAAAGAAGCCATAGGTCCACGGCAGGATGAGCCTGCGTTGCACCCTGGACGCCAGCCAGCCGAACAGCGGCAGGCACGCCAGGGTGGCAATGAAAGTGCCGGTGAACAGCCATTGCAGGCTGTCCACCCCACCGGCAATACCCATGGTTTCGCGCACCGGACGCAGCATGAAGTAACCGGTGAACAGCAGGTAGAACAGCAGCAAGCCGGCGATGACCGCCGGCCCCTCGCCGGGCTCGATGTTCAGCCCTTGATCGAGCCGCCGCCGCCACGCTTGCATGGTGTCAGGCAAACTGCTTGATCAGCGCCTGTTGCTGCGCCTGACTAAGCAGGGGTTCATGCCCGGCCTTCAGCTGGTCGAGCTGGCGTTCGGGCCGGCCGGTGGCGGGGATGACCGTGGTCACCGCCGGATGGCTGATGGCAAACTTCAGAAACAGCTGCGCCCAGCTGCCGATGCCTGCTTCTGCGGCCCAGCCGGGCAACGCCTGGTCCTTGACCCGCGCAAACAGGCGGCCATCGTCGAAAGCACGGTTGATCAGCACCGCAACACCTTTGTCCTGGCAAAGCGGCAGCAGTGCGTGGGCTGCGTCGGGGGCGTTGACCGAGTAGTTGATCTGGATGAAGTCCAGCGGCTCGCTGCGCACGATGCGGGCGACTTCGTCCTGGCCACTGTTCAGGTAATGGGTGATGCCGACGTAACGGGCCTTGCCCTGCTGCTTCAGCTCACGGGCGTAGGGCAGCTGGGTCCGCCACTCACGCAAATTGTGAATTTGCAGCAAGTCGACTTTGTCGGTACGCAGGCTCTTCAGGCTGCCGGCCCACTGTGCTTCGGCCTCGGCCCGGCTGTTGGCAGCGATCTTGGTGGCTATGAAGCACTGCCGGTGCCAGCCACCCTCCTCAAGCAACTGGCCGAGTATGCTGTCGGCGCCACCATAATTGGGCGACGTATCGATCACCCGGCCACCGCCTTCGAAAAAGGCCTTGAGCACGATTTTCAGCTGCTCGTACTGAGCCGAGCCAGCGTCCACTTCGAAGCTGCCCGAGGTACCGGCACCGATCACCGGCAACGCCTCACCTGTGGACGGCACTTTACGGGTCAGCAGGCCGGCCGGGCTGGCGGCATGCAGCCAAGGGGCCGCCGCCAGCAAGCTCAAGGCGGCACTGGCGCGTAGGACATCACGACGTGCGTACATGGAAAGCTCCCGTCATGAATCGGAAACTTTCAAGGCTAGTCGCTCTGCTCCGCGCCAGCGGGTGTTTCTGTATCTGGATGTTTAGTGATCAGGCCTGCAGCAGCTGGCCCAGGTCGACCCCCGCGTCACCCATCGGCGGGCACCAGTAATAGCCACCGGTGAGTGGCCGGCTGAAGCGGTACAGGCCATCGATGATGCCGTCCTCCAGGCCGCTCATCCGCCGCAGTTGCACCTCGAATGCATCGAAGCTGTGGCCCAGGGCGACAAAGGCCAGGCCGGCACCGCGCTGGTCGGCCCAGGCCACCGAGCGACGCACCATGAACGCCTCGGGTTCGAAGCTTTCCTGGGCGGTGCGCTTGACGTGTGCGGACTCGGGCGCGTCGTCGAGCTCTTCATTGTCGCTCAGGCGACGGCCGATAATGTTGTCCTGGTCGGCCTGGGGCAGCGACTTGAAGTATTCCAGGTCGTGCTTCCACAGCTGGAACGCGGCAAAGCTGGAACCGTCGCTGGCAATGGCCGCTTGCACCGCATCTTCGTCCACCGGGTTTTCGGTGCCGTCTTCGTAGCCTGTCAGGTCATGACCGCCACGGTGCAGGAAGCCTTCAACGCTGTCCGCCAGGCGCAGGGCCGGTGCCAGCACCTGTTCCAGGGCGCGGGCGCGCAGCAGAAGGTCGCCGCGCTCGTTCCCGCGCAACCACAGCCACAGGGCGTGCTGAGTGCTCGGGTTTTCAACGGCGGCATCCAGCAGCGGGAAGGCGCGCAGGCCGGGCACTTCGCGGCCCAGGGCCTTGGCCAGCGGGGCGCCGACACCGAGCAGCAGCTGTTCGCCATCGACCTGCGGCAGCAAGGCATCGAGCGCAGCTGGCAACGCCTCGGGTGACTGCAGGGTGAAGAACAGGTGACGGGCGTGGGCCGGCACAGGGTTGGCAAGCAGACCTTGCTGGAACGGCATGACAGGCTAATCCTTGGTAAAAACGGGAATGCTACTGCGCCTGCAGGCCTACTGCAACGCGGCATGCAGCCCGGCCAGCCGCTGCGCTTGGTAACAAATGGTTACCAATAGCTGGCCCTTTGCAATTAGCTATCAATCCGCGCCTGCCTACACTCCTCGAGATCCTTCGCCCAAGAGACCGCCCATGACAGCCTCGCCCTTGCTCACCGCCGTTCTGCCGCTAGCCTTGGGCATCATCATGCTCGGCCTTGGGCTGTCGTTGACCCTGGCGGACTTCGCTCGCGTTGTGAAATACCCCAAACCGGTGATGGTCGGCCTGGCCTGCCAGATCCTGCTGCTGCCGTTGGTGTGTTTCCTGATCGCCAACGGTTTTGGCCTGGAGTCGGCCCTTGCGGTAGGGCTGATGCTGTTGGCGGCCTCGCCAGGCGGCACCACGGCCAACCTGTTCAGCCACCTGGCCCATGGCGATGTGGCGCTGAACATCACCCTCACGGCGGTCAATTCGCTGATCGCAATCCTGACCATGCCATTGCTCGTGAACCTGTCGTTGAGCTGGTTCATGGCTTCGGATCAAGCCATTGGGCTGCAGTTTGCCAAAGTGATGCAGGTGTTTGCCATTGTGCTGCTGCCGGTAGCACTGGGCATGCTGATACGCCATTTCGCCCCGGTTTTCGCCGCGCGCATGGAAAAACCGATGAAGCTGGTGGCCGCGCTGTTCCTCGCCTTCACCATCGTCCTGGCCTTGGCCAAGGACTGGCAGACCGTGGTCGAGTATGCGCCGGTGGTGGGCCTGGCGGCGCTGCTGTTCAACCTGTTGAGCCTGGCAGTGGGTTACTGGGTGCCGCGCCTGCTGAATATTCCCAAGCGCCAGGCAATTGCCATTGGCATGGAAATCGGCATCCATAACGGGACCTTGGCCATTGCCTTGGCGCTGAGCCCTTCGCTGCTGAACAACGCGACCATGGCGGTACCGGCGGCGCTGTATAGCCTGATCATGTTCTTTACGGCAGCGGGGTTTGGCTGGTGGGTGAGCCGTGGGCATGTGGCGGCGCAGCCCGAAGGCGAAGCGGTGAATTGAGGCCCGCTCAGGTTGTTACTGCTGGCTGCGCTTGCTGCGCAGCTGCTGCTTCAACACCTTCAATGGGGGCGCATAGAAGAAGCCGAACGAAACACTTCCCGTGCGCCCCTTCACCGCATGGTGCAACCGATGCGCCCGGTGCAAGCGCTTGAGGTAGCGGTTGACTGGCCGAGGCTTGCGCGGCCAGTGCCGGTGAAAAAATCCGTCATGGGCCACCACATACAGCACCCCGTACCCAGCCACCCCACCGCCCACCCACTGCAAGGGCGCATAACCGCTTTTGCCCAGCGTTACCAGTGCCGTGGCGATCAGGCCCAGTGCCACGAGGTACAGGTCATTGGTTTCGAGCATGCCCAGCTGAGGCTCATGGTGCGAACGGTGCAGCCACCAGCCCCAGCCATGCATGATGTACTTGTGAGCCAGCGTGCCAACACCCTCCATGGCCACCAGGGTGCCGAACAGTACGGCGAGATTCAACAGCATGGAACGGTCCGGGTGATGGCAAAGAGAGGCGCAAGGTTAACGGCTGCCCAGGTTTTTTTCCATGTGGGCGTGACCGGCTGCAGGCCATTCAAGGATGAAGCCATTGTCATGTTTTCGCCCTTGACCTGCTCTACCACCGGGCGTATGGTCCGCGACGCAATTTTGCCTTCTTCAACAGGAGATTTGCCTTGGACAGTAGCCCCAGTCGCTTGCGACAGGCCCGCGTGGCGCACTAGCCCGGCAGTGTCCTGCACTGTCTGGCCGCCCTGGCAAGACGGTGGTTTCTTGTAACCCCCCGCTTTTCCTCCCTTCCTCGTGGTCCTGCGCATTGTTCTGGTTTTTCAACCACGCCAACTGATGGCGTTCATGCGGGCGTATGCCTGCGCAAGAGGTTTGCTATGGATTGGAAAGTATTTCTGCTGCGCGTCAGCATTGCCTTGCTGTTGGGGGCGTTGATCGGTGCCGAACGGCAATTGCGCCAACGGCTGACCGGGCTACGCACCAATGCGCTGGTCAGCACCGGTGCCTGTCTGTTCGTGCTGATGACCCAGACGGTGCCAGGCATGGCACCTGCCGATGCGTCGCGCGTCGCCGCCTATGTGGTGTCGGGCATCGGCTTTCTCGGGGGGGGTGTGATTATGCGTGACGGCTTCAACGTACGAGGCCTGAACACTGCAGCCACCTTATGGTGCACGGCGGCAGTGGGTGTGCTGTGCAGCCTTGGGCTGCTGTTGGAGGCGGCATTGGGTAGCCTGGTGGTGCTATGTGCCAATATCCTGCTGCGTGACATCGCCCAGCGCCTGGACCGTCAGGACGTGGTGCCGGCCAGCGAGGTGGAGCAGCACTTCGAAGTGCGAATCGTCTGCCGCGCCGAGGACGAAATCCAGGTGCGCAGCCTGATGCTGCATAGCCTGGGCGATCCGCAGCTGCGGCTGCAGTCACTGCAAAGCCAGGATCTGGACAGCCCGGCGCGCCTGGAAGTACGCGCCGAGCTGTTGGGCACCGCGCAGGCCCCCGCACAACTGGAGCGGCTGGTCAGCCGGGTGAGCCTGGAGAAAGGTGTAAGCTCGGTGCGCTGGCAATTACAGCCGCAAGTACTGGCGGCGGATTACTGAAACAGGAGTGATTCATGCGTATCCGCCCTACCCTTGAGCGCGATATTCAACACCTGCCGGACGTAGAGCGTTCGGCGGCCCAGGCGTTTGCCGGCTGGCCGACGCTGGCCTGGCTGGCGCAAGGTGATGTGATGGATTGCGTTGCGCACAGGGCTTTCGTCGACTCGGGCGGTAGCTGGGTGGCCGAGGACGATAATGGGTGCCTTGCCGGTTTTGCTTGTGCCCGCCGTGAAGGGCAGGCGCTGCACCTTTATGAAATATCGGTGCGCCAGGAGGTTCAAGGGCAAGGCGTGGGGCGGCGTTTGCTGCAGCAAGTGGCTGATGCCGCGCGTGACGCGGGAGCGCGCGAGCTCACGTTGACCACCTTTGCCAAGGTGCCCTGGAATGCGCCCTTCTATGCACGGTTCGGGTTCGAGGTGCTCGATGAGCGGCTGCTGAGCCCGCGGTTGCGGGAAATCCTGGCCAATGAACGTGCACACGGCCTCACTGAGCGTTGTGCAATGCGCCGTTACGTCGATTATTAGACGGCCCGTCACTCTGCATGTGCAGGCAGCTGTGCCCTGCATTGCGCCAACGCCACATCGCGTTCTCTTAACTGCTCTTCATACCGCAGCAACTGCCGCGCCTGTTCCGCGCACACGTCGCGCCTGGTTTCCAGATGCTGCGCTTGCACATCCAGCTGCCGGCGCATTTCTTCGCTGGCACCTTGTGCCTGGGCCAGGATCGTCCGCAAGCCCTGGATCTGCGCATCGCGTTGCTCCAGCAACTCGTTCTGCGCCCGGCACTCGCTGGCGGCCTGGCGGTACTCACCCAGCAAACGCTCATTATCGCGGTGCAAGCGGGTCAGCTCGTCCTGCTTGACGATCATGCCCTGCTGCAGTTGGCGTACTTCCACCTGCATCTGCTGCAGTTGTGCTTCATGGCGGCGCTGTTCCTGCTCGCGCTGTTCGCGGCTGGCATTGCGGTAATGCTCCAGGGCGTCGCGGGCATGGCGGTGTTTGTCCTCCAGTGACTTCACCTGTTCGTCCTTGTCGGCAAGGCGCACCTGCAATTCACCCAGTGACTGGTTGAGGCTGGCGCTGCGCAGCTGTTCGGCTTGCAGCGTGCTTTGTGTGGTCAACCGCTTTTCCGTTTCGTCGGCCAAAGCCGCTGCATCAATCTGGTGTTGCTGATGCGCTGCCGCCAGGGCCTGACGGGCGATTTCCAGCTGAGCTTCAAGCTGCTCTCGCTGTTGAGTGAACGTGCTTTCGGCCTGTTCGATCTTCAGGTCGGCCTCATCTTGTAGCTGAGTGGCCAATTGCCCGACCAGGCGGCTTAGCACATCGCTCAGCGCCGCGCCCCCTTCGGAGGCCACGGGTTGCTGGCCGTTCAATTCCTTCAGGTAGCGGTGAATCGTGGTTTTCGAGCCGGTATTGCCCAGCTCGATACGTATGGCATCGATGCTGGGATTCTCGCCGCGGGCAATCAACGCCTGACGTGCCTGCTGAACCACCACCTTGTTGATACCGCCCCGGGCCATGCGTGCTCCTACGATTTTGTACTGTGTTATGTAACATGTAATTACGTACTGATTATGGCGATAACAACGCGCTCCTGCAAACGTTTCCTCAGGAAGAATAATCACGGCTTATCGCATGTTACCGGCAAAAATCCGCTCCAAGCGTGCGTTTAGCCGTACGGCAAACAGCAAAACGCCCCGTCCGGCTCAAGGCCGGCGGGGCGTTACGGGCTTCAAAGTGGCGGGTGTATCAGTGCGTGCGCTCAACCTGCGCGGGCGTGCGGCGCATCAACACCTTGCCGTTTCGCACCGACACCAGCGCGTGCCCTTGGCTACGCACCATTTCGTAATCGTCCGGTGCCGACAGCAGCAACAGGTTGGCCGGCCGCCCCACCTCGATGCCGTAGCGCTCCCCCAGGTTCAGGGTGCGGGCGCTGTTATCGGTGATCAGGTCCAGGCAGCGCTGCAGGTCTTCGTAGCCGAGCATGTGGCAGATGTGCAGCCCGGCTTCGAGAATGCGCAGGATGTTGCCATTACCCAGCGGGTACCAAGGGTCGACGATGGAGTCCTGGCCAAAGCACACGTTCATGCCGGCGCGGTCGATCTCGGCCACGCGGGTGACGCCGCGGCGTTTCGGGTAGTTGTCGAAGCGCCCTTGGAGGTGAATGCTCTCGGTCGGGCACGACACGAAGTTGATGCCCGACAGTTTCAGCAGGCGGAACAGCTTGTAGCAGTAGGCATTGTCATACGAACCCATGGCCACGGTATGGCTGGCGGTTACCCGGGCGCCCATACCGCGCACCCTGGCTTCTTCGGCCAGCACTTCAAGGAAGCGCGATTGCGGGTCGTCGGTCTCGTCGCAGTGCACGTCCACCAGGCAGCCGGTACGTTCGGCCAGGTCCATCAGGAACTTCACCGACGACACGCCCTGGTCGCGGGTGTTCTCGAAATGCGGAATGCCGCCCACCACATCGGCACCGATGGCCACTGCTTCGGTCATCAGCGCCCGCCCATTGGCATACGACTCGATACCCTCCTGAGGGAAGGCGACGATCTGCAAGTCGATCAGCTCGCGCACGTCGTCACGTACCTCGACCATGGCCTTGAGCGCGGTAAGGCTCGGGTCGGTGACATCGACATGGGTCCGTACATACTGGATACCGTGGTCCACCAGCATGCCGATGGTTTTTTTCGCTCGGACCTTGATGTCGTCGTGGGTGGTGATTTCCTTGCGCTCGGCCCAGCGCTCGATGCCTTCGAACAATGTGCCGCTCATGTTCCACTTCGGCTCGCCGGCGGTCAGGGTGGCATCCAGATGAATGTGCGGTTCCACAAAGGGTGCCACCACCAGGTTTTGCCCGGCATCAAGGTCATCGATAGCAACGGGTGCCACTACCTCGGCCTGGGGCACGATGGCAGCAATGCGCTCGCCGCTCAGTTCGATGCGAAACAAACCGGGCTTGCCGCGCAAGCGTGCATTGATAATGTTCATGGTGTTACTCCTTGGGCTCGCTTATCGCCGCTACCTGCATAGTGGTCGAGCCCAAGGTTATCCGCCAGTGCCTGGCGCGGGTATCGATTTACTGGCTGTCCAGCCCCATCTGCCAGAAATCAGCCTCCAGGCTGGACGCCTGCCCGAAAATCCCCACCAGGTCTGCGAAGCGCTGTTCGGTCATGCTCCGCGCTGCCAGTTCATCCAGGTGCTTGCGCGCCGCCGCCGCGACCCCTTGGTAGCCCTCGCCGGCATACTCGCCAATCCACTCGCGGTACGGGTGGTTGCTCAAGTCGCCAATCCGTTCGGCCAGGGTACGGCCGATCTCGGCATAGCCGATCACGCACGGTGCCAGCGCCACATGCAGCTCCAGCAAGTCGCCGGCGGCGCCACAGTCCAGCACGTAGCGGGTATAGGCCACGGTAGCCTGATGCTCTGGCGCCGCCTCGATATCGGCCTGGGTCAGCCCCCAACGCGCGCACAGGCGCAAATGCAGTTCGGTTTCATCCAGGATCGCTGCCAGCCCGGCCTGCGCGGCGCGTATGTCCGCCGGGCGGCGGCTTTTATAGGCAGCCAATGCCCAGGCACGGGCGAACTGGATAAGGAACAGGTAATCCTGCACCAGGTAAGTCCGGAACGCGTCCTCACTCAACGTGCCCTCGCCCATCTGCCGCACAAAGTCATGGTCGACGTAGCTGTGCCACTGATGCGTCGCACCAGCCTTGAGGCGCTCGAAGATGTCCATGCTCACTTGCCCTCCGGGTAGACGGCATCGAAGAAGGCCAGCTCCAGCTCGACGGTACGTTGGTAGAAATCACTGGACAGTGCGGCTTCCTGCGGGCCAACGCGGTCCAGCTCGGCTTGCAGGAAGGCAACGAAGGCCTGGAAGTCCGGGTTGTCGTGAAGGGTGATCCACTCGGCATGAACGAAGTTGTCCGGCATCGGCTTCGGCGCCTTCAGTGCCCAGTCCAGGTACAGGCCTTCTGCAACATTGAGCACCGCCAGCGCCGCCGCATAGGAGCGGGTTGCCGCCGCTTCACGCATGATCGCCTTGAAACCTGCGGTTGGCGCAGTGTCGGCCGGTTCAGTGCGCTGCGCCGGGCTTACATCCAGGGCCTCGAAGGCGTGCAGGAAGTAGGTGTTCTCGTCACTGGAGATCATCCCGGCGAAACGGCCGAAGCGCAGGCGGGCCTCGAACGTGTCAGCGGTGGCGATGGCCGCGCCCAGCAAGGTGAGGAAGCTGTCGAGGAAACGGTGGTCCTGCACCAGGTAGTCGACCATGATCGGGGCCGGCAGGCTGCCGTCGCACAGTTGGGTCACGAAACGGTGGCCCACGGCCGCCGACCAGGTCGGCTCGCTTTGGCGGCGCAGGGACTGGCTGAAACGTTCGGTCATGTTGCTGTCCTTGATGGGGGTGACAGCGAGACCTTGGCGGTGAGCATGGACGGGCCTCGCAGTGAGGCCGGCAAAAAGGCAGGTTACGAATCCCATCCCTTCGCCGGCATGATCCGGATCAGGTTCGAAGGGTCACCGCGCTGCAACGCTCAGCGGTTTCTCAGCCCGTTGCCGGGCTCCCCTTGGTGGCGCTCAGGTATACCCCAGTGAGCCAGTGCTGTCACTACCCATCCCCCAAAGACTGGGCACTGGGTGACCCGCTAGTGGGGACATATCCCCATTTTTGACACCCTGTTATTTAGCGCACATCAGGCGCTACAACGATTTGTTTAACAAAGCATTACTGAAATATCGGTTGGCACAGCCGTTGCTCAGGGCTTTTTACCGGGCAAAACGCCATTGATGGCTTTAAGCCATAAAGCCGCGAGCGAGGCATAAGGCAATGAGAACATCTGCCGTGATCCACCCTGCTAGGCATGCATTCCAGCTGTCGACCGTCACCGCGCTGATGCTCAGCCTCGGGCTGATCACGGTTACAGCGGCCCCCCTCGACGATAACGGCCTGCCGCCGCCAACCGATCCTTCCGCCTACACCGACCAACCGGCTGATCCGACCCCGGCCTTGCTGAACCTCAATACATTGCCCGAAGCCAACCAAGGTTCGCTGGAACTGACCAATGGGATGTATGGCGACCGCAACACGGTGCGCACCGACAACGTACTACCGCCTGCCCTGCAAACCTCTGACAAGTACCCTACCAACGGCAAGCCCAGCCCGCTGTTCGGTGCGCAGCCGTTCACCCAACAATTGCTGCTGTTCGAAGAGTTCGGCACAGAAAAACTCGACCCCACCCTGCCACCGCCCAGCCTGACCTTCCCGGTTCCCACCTTGGGGGCCGCCCCGGCGCAGGACCCCAACGTCGTTGCCCGCAGCGGCCCCAGTGGCACCGCGCTGGAAGCTTTCCTCAAGCAACCCGGGCTTTACCCGTTCCCGACCCAGTACGCCAACGTGCTGGACCGCAACCCGTGGAAGGCGCAGATCGAGATGTTCCTGAACCGCAAGCCGGTCGGCTCCCCGGCTGAAGGCCGTCCACCAGGCAAAGGCTGGTCACACCAGCGCTGGAACGAGTTTTATCCGCAGACTGCGTTCAAGACCGCGCAAGCCGGTGCGCGCATCAACCAGGGCCTGCGCGACCGCAAGCAGTTGCACAACTATGCGGTCGGTGAATTCGGCCCGGGCGGGCTGTACTACCAGACCTCCGACATCCCGAATACGCTGGGCACGACCAAGGGCATCGACACCCGCTTCCACCCGAACATGCCGCTGCAGAACCACAAGTCGCTGTGGACGTTCGATGGCACGTTCCCCGTCAAGTTGCTGATGGTGCGCTATGGCCAGCCGGTGCTGATGCGCCATTACAACGCCCTGCCGATCGACCCGTCGGCCAACGGCGGTTTTGGCCTGCATACCATCTCGACCCACGAGCACAACGGCCACTCCCCCGCCGAAAGCGACGGCTATGCCAACGCCTACTTCTTCCCCGGCCAGTACTACGACTACCGTTGGCCGGTGCAGCTGGCCGGCTACGACACCATCAACACCCGCGCACAAGACCCGCGTGCCGCGTTCCCTTGCTCACCGGGGGAAACCCTGTTCGTCAATGACGGCTCGCCCGGGCTGAAAACCTGCCAGAACGGCAGCATCAAGATTCGTGGCGACTGGCGCGAAACCATGAGTACCCACTGGTTCCACGACCACATGATGGATTTCACGGCGCAGAACGTCTACAAGGGCAACGCCGTGATGATGAACTACTACAGCGCCCTGGACCGCGGCAACGAGGCCTTGCAGGATGGCGTGAACCTGCGCTTCCCCAGCGGTTCGGGCATGCCTTGGGGCAACCGCGACTACGACGTCAACCTGGTGATGGCCGACAAGGCCTGGGATGCCAACGGCCAGCTGTGGTTCAACCCGTTCAACACCGATGGCTTCCTTGGCGACCAGATGCTGGTCAACTGGCAGTACCAGCCCAAGCTCAAGGTGCGCGCGCGCAGTTATCGCTTCCGTCTGCTCAATGGCTCGGTATCCCGCTACTTCAAATTCGCAGTCGTGCGTGAAATCGCCGGGACCAGCGGCGAATTCAAGGGGCCATCCGGCTCCAACGTGTCCTATGCGCGGGTGCCGTTCCACATGATCGCCAACGACGGCAACATCATGGAGCACGCCGTGCCATTCGACGGCACCATGGACCTCAACGGTGACGGCAACCTGCAAGACAACAACGGTATCCTGCCGCTGCAAGGTATTGCCGAGCGCTACGACATCATCATCAACTTCGCCAAGAACGGCATCAAGGTGGGCGACAAGCTGTACTTCGTCAACCTGGAGGAACACCTCACCGGCAAGGGCCCGGAAGGTGCCATCTCGCTGGCCGACGTGCTGTCGGAGAAGTACAAGGCAGTGATCAAACAGACCAGCAAGGGCCCGCTGTGGGAGAACGGCGACCCGCTGGTCGGCAAGTTCCTGCAGTTGATCGTGCAGCCGTACAGCGGCCAGGACGTGAGCATGGACCCGGTGGCCTACGAACCGGCCAAACCCGGCAAGGCCGCAGGCCTGAAAATGCTCCCGCTGCCCATTGACCGCAATTCGGCCGCCGACCAGGCCAAGATCAAGGAGGCCCGCCACCGCGAGTTCATCTTTGGTCGCTCCGACGGCACCGATACCACCCCCTGGACCATCAAGACCGATGGCGGCTTCGGCTACAGCATGGATCCACGACGTATCAGCGCTGCACCACAACTGGCCCAACAGTCCACCGATGGCGGCTTCAGCGGCGACGGCACCCTGGAAGTGTGGAAAATCGTCAACGGCGGCAATGGCTGGAGCCACCCGGTGCATGTGCACTTCGAGGAAGGTGTGATTCTTAGCCGCGACGGCAAGGCGCCGCCAGAGTGGGAGAAATGGGCGCGCAAAGATGTGTACCGCATAGGGCCCGATGTTGATTCGTCTGAAGAAGTGGAAGTTGCCATTCGCTTCCGGGAGTTCGCCGGTACCTACATGGAGCACTGCCACAACACCCAGCATGAAGACTCTTCGATGCTGCTGCGCTGGGACATTGAACACCCAGGGCAGTTCCAGGTAATGCCGACCCCGCTGCCAGGTTGGGATGGCGTGCAATACATGGCGTCGGTGGGCCTGCCGACCTTCCGCACCAAAGGCAAGGACGACAACGATGATGCCGCCAACAAGCCACCGGTCGCGGCCAACGACAGTGCGGCAACCACTGCTGGCAAGCCGATCACCCTGAACGTGCTGGCCAACGACACCGACCCGGAAGGGAACCTGCCATTGACTGTCGTCGGCCTCAGCCAGCCAGACTCCGGCCAGGGTAGCGTCAGCACCAATGGCACCACGGTGACCTACACCCCGCCTGCCAAGGTCGCCACGCCGTTCACCGCCAGCTTCAACTACACGGCGCGGGATGCTAAAGGGGCCGAGTCGGTGAACCCGGCCACGGTCAGCATCGCGGTCAGCCCGGCGGCAGCGGTCGACCAGATCCAGGTCACCAGTGCCACGGTGCAGGTGCGCAGCGGTAACCGCTTCACCTGGGATGTGCAAGGGACTACCACAGTGGCCACGGGCAACAGCATCAGCGTGACTGCGGCGACCACTGGCGGCCCGGTAAGCCTGGGTAACGCCACGCTGACCGCCACGACCACCGGTGCGCGCTGGCGCGTGTCGGTGACCACCACCGGCTTCGGCCCGGCAACACCGGCGACGATTACCGTGAAGTCGGCGCTGGGGCAGACCGTGACGGCGCCAGTCAGGTATCAGTGAGTGCAAGGCGGGGGCCGCTTTGCGGCCCCACTGCCAACCGATGAGGACCGCATCATGTCCGGCTCATGGCGTTTCCTGATGGTGCTCGCGCTGTTCGCCGCCAGCATCCCGTTCTGGCCGTTGCAGCCGCAACAACCGGTTGCCAAAGAAGCTGAGAGCCCTTGGGGTGCCGACTACTTCCCCAACATCCCCCTGCTCACCCAGGACGGCGAGCAAGTGCATTTCTTCGACGACCTGATCAAGGACAAGGTGGTCGCCATCAACTTCATCTTCACCGGTTGTTCCGACTCCTGCCCAGTTGAAACCGCACGCCTGCGCCAGGTGCAGAAGATTCTTGGCGACCGGGTCGGCAAGGACATTTTCCTGTACTCCATCAGCATCGACCCTTACAACGACACGCCAGCCACCCTCAAACGCTACGCTGAAAAGTTCGGTATCGGCCCCGGCTGGACGCTGCTCACCGGTGAACCTGACGACATCGAACGGTTGCGCCGTAGCCTAGGGCTGTGGATTGACGGCCTTGAAAACGGCCGTTCCAAAGACCACAACCTGAGCCTCATCATCGGCAACCAGGCCACCGGCCGCTGGATGAAGGCTTCGCCCTTCGAAAGCCCGTACATCCTCGCCGATCGCCTGGGCAACAGCCTGCACAACTGGAAGCAGGCCAGCGCCATGAACAATGACTACGCTCAAGCGCCCGAAGTACGTCCGCCAAGCAGTGGCGAGCAGATCTTCCGCACCCGTTGCTCATCCTGCCACACGCTGGGCAATACCGAGCCGGGGCAACCGGGTATAGGCCCCGACCTGCTGGGTGTGACCCGCCAGCGTGATGCCAACTGGCTGACCCGCTGGTTGAAAGAACCCGACCGCATGCTGGCAGAGAAAGACCCCTTGGCCATGCTGCTGTACGAGCAGTACAACCGCCTGGCGATGCCCAACATGCGCCTGGGTGATGCCGAAGTCAGCGCCTTGATGAGCTACATCGAAGAGGAGACCGCACGCCTGCAGGCGCCCTTGGCGGATACGGGAAACCCTTAAAGGCAATTAGCTATCAGTCATCAGCCTGTCATCTTATTGTCGTATTTTTCGAGCATCACCCAGGGTCGGGAACTATCAGCAGTGATTCGCCGTTCGTTTTCATCCACCAGCCTTTTGCGGCTGCTGATCCTGATGCTGTGCGCAGCCACCCTGGCCTTTCTTTGGGGGCTGCACATCCCCTCCGTAACCGCCGCCCATCCGGCGTGCGGCCTTGGCCTGCCTACACCCTCGGCATTGCCCTATTGTCGGCAGTTCTGGCTGAACCTGAGCATGACCCTGCTGATCCTCGGCAGTTTACTGTGCACCTTGCGCCTGCTGCGCAAGCACCAGGAGGCTTTCAATGCTCTGGAGCAGGCCCAACAGGTCAACCAGCAACTTATCGGGCGCCTTGAGGAGGAACACCGGCGCAGCAGCCATGCCGCCGCCACCGACCACCTCAGCGGGTTGCACAACCGCCGCCAGTTCGTCGAAGTGGCGGGTCAGGCACTTACTCGGCAACGGGGCAAGCGCCGGCTGATGGCAATCCTGTTCATCGACATGGACCGTTTCAAGTCGATCAATGACTCGCTCGGCCACAAGATTGGCGACTTGCTGCTGCAGGCTGTTGCCGGGCGCATCCAGCGCCTTCTGGAGCCCGGTGACGAAGCCTCGCGCTTTGGCGGCGACGAATTCGTGGTGCTGCTGGCAGGCGAACGCAGCGAGGAACAGATCAATACCTGGGTTCGCGAACTGGTCCAGCGGTTGTCGGCCACCTATGCCCTGGATGGCCAGGAGGTCAACACCAGCCCCAGCGTGGGCGTAAGCATCTGCCCCCGCGATGGCCAGGACATCGACAGCCTGATCCGCAGTGCCGACGCTGCGATGTATTCGGCCAAACAGGCCGGGCGCGCGCAATATCGCTTCTTCGACCCCTCGCTGAACCTGGCCGACATTCAGGCCTTCACCCTCGAACAGGCCTTCGGCAGTGCCCTGGCCGAGCGCCAGTTCGTGCTGCACTATCAGCCGCAGATACGCCTCGACACCCAGCAAGTGCTGGGCTACGAAGCGCTGGTGCGCTGGGATCACCCTGAATTCGGCCTGCTGTACCCGGACCGCTTCATCGACCTGGCCGAACGCAGTGGTTTTATTGTCGAGCTGGGTTGGGAGGTGTTGCGCCTGGCCTGCGAGGCATTATCGGAGTGGGACGCCCAAGGCCGGGAGACGCGGCTGGCTGTCAATGTCTCCGCCCTGCAACTGCGCCAGGACGACTTCGCTACCCGGTTGCTGAACGAACTGCAGCAGTATGCGATTGCGCCGCAGCGGCTGGAGCTGGAAATCACTGAAACCACCATCCTCGACCCGGAAAGTACCGCTGTGGCGCACCTGCACACCCTGCGCAGCGCGGGCCTGGGCATCAGCCTGGACGATTTTGGCCGCGGCTACGCCGGCTTCGCCCACCTGCATTCGCTGCCGCTAAGCAAGCTGAAAATCGACCGCTCGCTGATCGCCCCCTTGTCCAACAGTCATGACGACAGCCCGATCGTGTCCTCCACCATCATCCTGGCCAAACGCCTGGGCCTGGAAGTGGTGGCCGAAGGTGTGGAAACCCGTGAGCAGGTGGTGTGCCTGAAACTGGCGGGTTGCGATATTGCCCAGGGCTATCACTTCAGCCGGCCGCTGTCGCCGGCGCAGTTGCGCGACTACCCGCACTTCAACGGCATTGAGGCCTCGCACGATACGATGGGGCTGGTGCCGGCCCTGCAGGATGGCGTTGCCCCGGTGCCGCATTAGGTGCTTGTCTTGGGATTTCGGTTTATCGTGTGCTCATCACCTACCGACAGCCGCACCATGACCGATATCGAGCGCTACCTTCGCGCCGCCACCCGTGACAACACCCGGCGCAGCTACCAGGCCGCCATCGAGCACTTCGAAAGCCACTGGGGCGGCTTTCTCCCGGCCACCGCCGAGAGTATCGCCCGCTACCTGGTCGAGCATGCCGAACACCACGCCGTCAGTACCCTGCGCCAGCGCCTGGCCGCGCTCAGTCAATGGCACGTCGCCCAAGGTTTCCCCGACCCGACCAAGGCACCGCTGGTACGCCAGGTTCTACGCGGCATCCGCACCTTGCACCCGACGCCGCCCAGGCAGGCCGCCCCGCTGTTGCTGCAACACCTGCAAACTGCCGTGGCGTGTTTTGAAGAGGAGGCTCGCCAGGCCCGCGAACACCATGACCTGGCCGCCCTGCGCCGGGCACGCCGCGACACTGCGTTGCTGTTGCTGGGCTTCTGGCGAGGTTTTCGCGGTGATGAACTGGCACGCTTGCGCATCGAACATATCCAGGCCGAAGCCGGTGTCGGCATCACGCTGTTTCTGCCGCGCAGCAAGGGCGACCGCGAAGCCTTGGGCGTGCAGCACCGCACCCCTGCCCTCAAGGCCCTGTGCCCGGTAACGGCCTACCTGCAATGGCTGGAAGTTGCCGGCATTGCCCACGGGCCGGTGTTTCGCAAGCTCGACCGCTGGGGCAACCTCGGTGAAAGCGCGCTCAACAGCAACAGCCTGGTCGGCCTGTTGCGGCGCATGCTGGAGCGTGCCGGGGTACCGGCTGCGCTGTATACCGGCCACTCGCTACGGCGTGGCTTTGCCACCTGGGCCACAGCCAATGGTTGGGAACTGAAATCACTGATGAGCTACGTGGGCTGGAAAGACGCCAAGTCGGCGCTGCGCTACATCGACTCGGCGCAGCGTTTTGGCGAACTGGCCGTGTTGCCGGCCAGCCAGGCCCAAGCGCTTATTCCTTGAAGCTGTGCCGGGGGACACCGCCAATTGTCGGGTGGATGGCATACAGGTCGCCAGCATCCGGGTAATGGAGCAGGCCTTCAGGGCTCATGTCGAAACGCGCGGTGCTGATGAACAAGGTATTCATGCCGGGCCCGCCAAAGCAGCAACTGGTGGGGCACGGTACCGGCATCAGTACCTGATCGGTCAGGTGGCCGTGGCGGTCGTAGCGCAGCAGGCAGCTGCCATGGTACTGGCACACCCACAGCCCGCCTTCGCGGTCCAGCGCCAGGCCATCTGGCCGCCCCAGTTCGGCAGGCGTTTCGGCAAATAGCGTAACAACGCCCAGCCGCCCCTCCATGAGGTACTCGGCACGGTAGATGGCGCGCGCCGCCGAATCGACGAAGTACACCGTCTGGCCGTCTTGCGACCAGGCAACCCCAGTGGGCAAGGCCATGTCATCGTGGATGACCTCGTCGCTCAACTGCCCGTCAAAACGGAACAGCGCCCCGGTATTGCCGCTAAGGGCATCGTCCATCAACCCGGTAACGAAGCGCCCCTGTGGGTCACAGGCGCCGTCGTTGAAGCGGTAGGTGGAGCGCGGATGGACCGATGCTGAATGCTGGCATACCTTGCGCGCCGCCATATCGAAGATGGCCACGCTGGCATCTTCGGTGAAAATCAGGTTGCCCCGGTCGGTCAGCGCAAGGGCGCCAATGCGCGCGGCTGACGCGTAAAGGTTCTCGACTTCGCCTTCCGGCGTCAGGCAGTTGATCCGCCCGCCAGAAATATCGATGAAGTACAACGCACTGTTATGCTCATCCCACACCAGGCTTTCGCCCAGGTCGGCGCGGGTATTGGCGACCTTGACTGGCACGCAGCTGCATTCCTTGATGCGGGGCGATCGTCCGGTCAGCCCCATGCCATAGGCCAAGCCCAGGCCCTGTGCGGCATCGGTGACGGCCGCAACTTCGTTGTGGAAAGGCTCTGTAACGGGCATTTCTGGCTACCTTCGATTCTCCTTTTTACGATAACAACAAAAAATTCAATGACTTAATATTAAAAGCATGCAACTTTGATATCTCATGGATATCACCACCGAGTCGCCGCGCTGAAGGAATGCTTGATTGATCGAAACACGTTTGCTCAGGCAGTTCATCGCCGTGGCAGAAGAGCTTCACTTTCACAAGGCTGCCGCGCGCCTGCACATGGCACAGCCGCCGCTGAGCCAGGCGATCAGCCGCCTGGAAGAAAAGCTCGGTTTCAGCTTGTTCTTGCGCAATACGCGCGGGGTGCGTCTGACCCCGGCCGGCACAGCCTTTCGCGATACGGCTTACCGCGTGCTTGCCGAGCTGGAACAGGGTATCGAGTACGCCCGTAATGTCTCTTCGGGTGTCAGCGGGAAACTGACCATCACGGCCATTTCCATCGCCTATTACGACTCGTTACTCAACAGCTTGCGGCGCTATCGCGAGACTTACCCGAACGTGCAGCTGACCCTGCGCGAGATGCCATCGGCGACGCAGGCCAAGGCGCTGCTGGCCGGCGAGGCGGATATAGGCTTCATGCGCAGGTTACCGCTGCCGGTGGGTACGCTGGAGTCACGGCTGTTGCTTGACGAGCAGATTGTCATGGCGCTGCCCGCCGGCCACGTGAAAGCGCAGCAAGGCGACGTCGACCTGCGCGAGTTTGCCAATGAGGATTTTGTGTTTACCCCGCAGGCGTTGGGCGGCGGCTACCATGCCCAGCTGGTCGCCCTGTGCGAGTCGGCCGGCTTCTACCCTCGGGTGGTGCAGGAAGCCGCACAGATTCATACCCTGCTGGGGCTGGTCGCCTGTGGTTTCGGTGTGGCCCTGGTGCCGGCCTCATTCGCCCGATCGACCCCACGCGAGCGCGTACAGTTCTGTGCGATCCGCCCGATAGACGAGCAATCCACCCCAGGCATTGGCCTGTACATGAAATGGAACGCCCAGAATGCCTCGCCTGCGCTGGCCAACTTCATCGCCATGTTCGAAGACGCAAAAACGCTTTGATCAGGCGCGCGCTGCGCAGCGCCATAACCGGCCCACGTCACAAGCCCGAGCCTGCAGCAGTTCTGCCGCGTTGGCACACGCTTGCTCCAGGCTCATCGGCCCGCTGGCCAACGCAAATGCAGCATCGACCCCATGGGCATACAACTGCTGGTAGCCCTCACCCAGTGTCCCGGCCAGCACCACCACCGGCACACCGTGGCGTTTGGCGACCCGGGCAACCCCCATCGGCGTCTTGCCGCGCAGTGTCTGGGCATCGAAACGCCCCTCACCCGTCACCACCAGGTCCGCGCCCTGCACCAAGGCGTCAAGCCCGGCCAGTTCGGCCACCACCTCTACCCCCGGGCGGAACTGTGCCCCCATGAACGCACGGGCGGCGAAGCCCATACCACCGGCAGCGCCGCACCCAGGGTAGTCGCGCACATCGTCGCCCAGCAGCTGTGCGCAGTGGTCGGCAAAATGGCCCAGCGCCTGGTCCAACGCCTGCACCTGCTGCGGGTTAGCGCCCTTCTGCGGGCCGAAAATCGCCGATGCACCGTTGGCGCCGCACAGCGGGTTGTCGACGTCCGCCGCGACTTCGAATTGCACCTCGGCCAGGCGCGGGTCCAGGTGACTGGCGTCGATCCGCGCCAGCTTCGCCAGTGCCAGGCCGCCCTCTTCCAGCGCTTGCCCGTCGGCATCCAGCAGGCGTAGGCCCAGCGCGCGCAGCATGCCGCTGCCTGCATCGTTGGTGGCGCTGCCACCGATGGCCAGCACCACTCGCTGTGCGCCGGCGGCCAAGGCGGCGGCAATCAGCTCGCCGGTGCCCCAGGTGCTGCTGCGGCACGCATCACGCTGGCCGGTTGGTACCAGCTGCAAGCCACTGGCCTGGGCCATTTCGATGATGGCCGTGCGGCTTTGTGGCAGCCACCCCCAACCGGCTTCGACGCTGTGCCCCAATGGCCCACGCACCGCCTGGCGGCGCAGTTCGCCGTGGCTGGCGGCCAAGATCGCCTCCATGGTGCCTTCGCCGCCGTCGGCCATCGGGCACTCGACCAAGGCTGCGTCCGGCCACGCCTGGCTCAGGCCCGCAGCGATAGCGCGGGCGACACCGGCAGCATCAAGGCTGTCCTTGAACGAGTCGGGGGCAATGACGATCTTCATGGGGATTCTCCTGTCCTGATGAGCGGCATGCTGACAGGTGCCCGCCAGGCTGGCCTCGGTCATATGCACAAAACGCCGGGCGGGTTGTTTGGGCAGATGCCTTCGTGGCGGCGCCTGCAGGCGCCGCGTCAATCAGCAGGCAACAGCTGCAACCCCAGGTACAAGCTAAGCATCCCCTCCATGCGCAGCGGGTCGACCTCACCCAGTTCGGCAATCCGTTCCAGGCGATAGCGCAGGCTGTTGCGGTGGATGCCCAAGGCATCGGCACAGGCCTGGCTCTGGCCGTCATGGGCACACCACGCGCGCAGGGTGGTGAGCAACTGCCCACTGTTGTCCTTGGCGCGAATGCGCTGCAACGGCTCCAGCAGTTCATCCAGCGCGTCATCGTTGCGATGCCGCCACAGCAGTGCCGGTAGCCGGTAGCGATGCAGGCTCAGCAAGCGCTCGGCGGGGAGTACCTCGCGCCCATAGGCCAGCAAGTCTCGCACCCGGCGATAACCTCGGCGCAGTTGCTCCAGGCTCTGCGCGGTACTGCCCAAGGCCAGGCGCTCCACGCTCCAGCCATGGCGTTGCAGGCGCTCGAGCAGGCGCGGTTCATCCAGCGTCACACCTGCGGGCCGACACCACAACAACGACTGCCGCGCCGGGCTGACACACCAGCTGTCCGGGTAGCGGCTCAGCAACCACGCGGCAAGTGCCTCGGCGGGTGGCCCCGAGGCCAGCTCGAACAGGCAAGGCACCCGTGGCAACTGCGGCTTCAGGCCCAGTTGCCGGGCTTCGTCGAGCAAGCGTGGCGAGTCGCCGCTGCCGCCTAGCAACAGCGCCAGCAGGTCATCACAACGCTGCCGTCGCCATTGCTGGTCGGCTTGCAAATGGCGCTGGGCCAGCAGCATCTCGGCGGTCATGCGTACCAGCTCGCCATAGGTGCGCACCTGTTGCGGGTCACCCGTCAGGCCCAGTACGCCCATCAGCCGGCCATCGAGCATCAGCGGCAGGTTCACCCCGGGCTGCACGCCCTTCAGGCATTTGGCCGCTTCAGTATCCAGCTCGACGATCCGGCCATTGGCCAGGACCAGCTGCGCGCCTTCATGGCGGGTGTTGATACGCTCCGGTTCACCGCTGCCCAGGATCAACCCCTGGCTGTCCATGACATTGACGTTGCACGGCAGAATGGCCATCGCCCGGTCAACGATATCCTGTGCCAAGTCATGGTCGAGTTCGAACATTGCGGGGTCCTTTAGGTGTCAGGCTTTTGGGCTCGGGCACAGCAGCCTGGGCCGGGCACTGTGCAAAAGCACAAAGACAGGCTGGCCGCAGTCCCCGAGACTCGTCAGGGCGAGCGCCGGCACAGGCGACGCGGCGACAACCATAACAACAGAGAACCCGATCATGGCACACAGCCCCGCCCCTGACCAAGGCACGGACACCACCCGCAACGCGCTGTACCGGCGCATCACCCTGCGGCTGATTCCGTTCATTTTCATCTGCTACCTGTTCAACTACCTGGACCGCGTCAACGTCGGCTTTGCCAAGCTGCAGATGCTCGACGCCCTGAAGTTCAGCGAAACGGTGTACGGCCTCGGCGCCGGCATCTTCTTCATCGGTTACGTACTGTGCGGTTTGCCAAGCAACCTGGCGCTCAACCGGTTTGGCCCTCGGCGCTGGATTGCACTGATGATGATCGCCTGGGGCAGCCTCTCCACCTGCCTGCTGTTCGTCACCACCCCCACCGAGTTCTACACCTTGCGCCTGCTCACCGGCGCCGCCGAAGCCGGCTTCTTCCCGGGTGTGGTGCTGTACCTCTCGCGCTGGTTCCCGGCGGCCCGTCGCGGGCGCATCATGGCCCTGTTCATGTCGGCGATCCCGGTGTCGGGCTTGCTCGGTGGGCCGTTCTCCGGCTGGATCCTCCAGCACTTCGCCGCCGGCCAACACGGCTTGGCCGGCTGGCAGTGGATGTTCCTGATCCAGGGCCTGCCAACCGTTGCCTTGGGCATTCTGGCGGTGTTCCTGCTCAGTGACGGCTACCAGAAAGCACCTTGGCTGAGTACGTCGGAGCGCCAGCTGATTGCATCCGACCTGGAAGCCGATGCTGCCAGCAAACCGAACACTACCGGCGACAGCGTACTGGCCGTTTTGACCAACCCGCTGATCTGGACCTTCGGCTTCGTCTACTTCTGCATCCAGAGCGGTGTTTACGCGATCAACTTCTGGCTGCCATCGATCATCAAGAACATGGGCTTCGACAACCCGCTGCTGATCGGCTGGCTCAGCGCCGTTCCGTACCTGATGGCGGGTGTGTTCATGATCCTGTGCGGGCGCTCGGCCGACCTGCGCAACGAGCGCCGCTGGCACCTTGTAGTGCCGATGCTGATGGGTGCTATCGGCCTGCTGATCGCGGTGAACTTCGCGGGTAACCCGACCATTGCCATTCTTGGCCTGTCGATTGCCACCATGGGCGCGCTGACCGGCCTGCCGATGTTCTGGCCAATGCCCACCGCGCTGCTCAGTGCCGGTGCCGCTGTGGCAGGTTTGGCCATCATCAACTCGGTAGGCCAGATGGCGGGGTTCCTCAGCCCGTACCTGGTGGGGTTCATCAAGGACCAGACCGGCTCGACCGATGCCGCACTGTATTCGCTGGCGGCGCTGATCGTGCTGGGTAGCCTGGTGGCCTTGCGGGTAACGCGGGCAGGTGCGCTGAGTACTGCCAGGGCCAGTTGAACCCATTCGCGGGCTCGCCCGCACCCACAGGACCGCCACAGTGTTCGAGCTTGTGGTGATCCTGTGGGAACGGGCAAGCCCGCGAACAGGCCAGCCCAGGCCACACACAATCCACACCCTCCACCGATCGTCAGCTCAACGCATCCCCTCCCCGACCCAGGCGTCAAATGGTTCCAAAGGCCCCTTTGGAGAAACCCCATGACCCAGCACGCCGTGGCCCGCCTTAGCCAGCTCGACGAACACCGTCCTCTGCGCGTTCAGGCCGGTAGCGAAGAACTTGTCCTCATCCGCCAGGGCGACCAGGTTCGGGCCTACCAAGGCAATTGCCCCCACGCAGGGGCTCCGCTCGACGAGGGTGTGGTTTGCGCTGGCCTGTTGGTCTGCCCTTGGCATAAAGCCGCCTTTGCGGTTGACGACGGGGTGGTCTGCGAGCCCCCTGCGCTGGCCGACCTGCGTCGCTACAAAACCTGGGTCAAGGGCGATGAAGTCTGGGTCGATGACCAGCCCCTGCCGGCAATCGAGCCGCCACGGCACAGCGATGCCCGCTGCTTTGTCGTGGTCGGTGCAGGCGCCGCTGGCAGCGCTGCCGTCGCCACGTTGCTGGCCCACGGTTTCGCCGGCCGGCTGGTGTGGATTGATCAGGAACGCCAGCCCGCCTACGATCGCACGGCCCTGAGCAAATTCGTGATTGCCGGGCAGATGCCGCCCGATGAAGTGCCCGCGTTGCTTGATGCCGACGCCTTGCGCAAGGGCCAGTTGGAGCGCAAGCACGGCAAGGTGCGCACACTCAACAGCCAGAAACGCCAGCTTACACTCGCCGACGGCCAACAGATCGATTACGACGCCTGCCTGCTGGCCACCGGCGGGAAAGCACTGCGCCCGGACATCCCCGGCGCCGACCTGCCCGGGGTGTTCACCCTGCGCTCACGGGAGGATGCCGCCCAGTTGCTCGATGCAGCCGAACCCGGCCAACCGGTGGTCATCATCGGTGACGGTTTCATCGGCCTCGAAGCCGCCTCGGCATTGCGCAAGTACGGCCTACAGGTGCATGTGGTCACCCGCCACGAAGTCCCCCTGGCCCGGCAGCTGGGTGAACGCATCGGCCGCAGCATCCGTGAGCTGCATGAGCGCAAGGGTGTCACCTTCCATGGCCCTACTGAAGTTCAGCGCATCGAGGGCCAGGACAAAGTCGAAGCCGTGCAACTGGCCAACGGAGAACGGCTCCAAACACCCTTGGTGCTGCTCGGCACGGGGGTAAAACCGGTCACTGCCTTCCTCCAAGGCGTGCCGCTGACCGAGGACAAGTCTGTGAGGGTCGACGCAGAAATGCGCGCTGCCGATGGCCTGTGGGCGGCGGGAGATATCGCCACCTTCCCGCTCACCGGTCGACCTGTGCGCATCGAGCACTGGCGCCTGGCCCAGCAACACGGGGTAATCGCTGCAGCCAACATGCTTGGCGAGCAGCGCCGCTATGCCGATGTGCCGTTCTTCTGGACTTACCAGCACGGCCGCACTTATGAAGTGCTTGGCCACGCCCGGGACTGGAACCGGGTCGAGTTCGTCGGTGAGCCGGAAAAAGGCGATTTCATTGCGCTGCAGTGTATGGATGATCGGGTTGAGGCCGTGGTCGCCAAGGGTTATTCCGATGCCATGGCAACGCTGTCGCAACGCATGAAACGCCCGTTGAGCCTGCAAGAGGCGTTGGCGCTAATTGGCTGAGGTCCGCCTTTCCATGCGCCCCGGTTGTGTGTAAAACAGCTGGATCAGCCGACTGATAAGGACCCAAGCGCATGATCTACCGCCCCCTCGGCCACAGTGGCCTGCAGGTTTCCGCCCTTACCCTGGGCAGCATGATGTTCGGCGAGCAGACCAGTACCGAGGACGCCCTGCGCATCATCGACAAGGCCTGGGACCAAGGCATCAACTTCATCGACACTGCCGACGTGTACAACGCCGGGCGCTCGGAAGAAATCGTCGGTGAAGCGGTGGCACGCCATCGCCAGGACTGGATCGTCGCCAGCAAGGTCGGCTTCGGCCCGGCCGATGGCTTGCCCAACCGCAGCGGGCTGTCGCGCAAACACATCTTCAATGCCCTGGAGGCCACCCTCACCCGCATGGGCATGGACTATCTGGACATCTACTACCTGCACCGCGAAGACCACAAGGTGCCGCTGGAAGAGACCGTGCAGGCCATCGGCGACCTGCTGCGCCAGGGTAAGATCCGCTACTGGGGCGTGTCCAACTTCCGTGGCTGGCGCATTGCCGAGGTCTGCCACATTGCCGAGCGCCTCGGGGTGCCCAAGCCGGTGGTGAGCCAGCCGCTGTACAACATCGTCAACCGTCAGGCCGAGCCGGAGCAGCTTACCGCTGCTGCCGCCCATGGCCTGGGCGTCGTGCCGTTCAGCCCGTTGGCGCGTGGTGTACTCAGTGGCAAGTATGCGCCGGGGGCCGTGCCGGATGCCGGCAGCCGCGCAGGGCGCCAGGACAAGCGCATCATGGAAGTGGAGTGGCGCCAGGAGTCGCTGGCCATCGCCCGGCAGATCCAGGCTTACGTCGAGGCCAAGGGCGTGGGAGTGGTTGAGTTCGCCATTGCCTGGGTGCTGAATAACCAGCTAGTAAGCTCGGCGATTGTCGGGCCACGTACCGAAGCGCAGTGGGACACCTATGGCGGTGCATTGGCGGTGAAGATCACGGCAGAGGATGAGGCGTTCATCGACTCGCTGGTGACGCCGGGGCATGCATCCACGCCGGGGTTCAATGATGTAGCGCATTATGTGACGGGACGCACCGCTCGAAAGTTTTAACCTATAAGTGCGCCTTTGACCTGGCATTTTTACCAGTTGTGGAAAGGTAGGATACGCTCACAATCAGCACTCCATTCCAAATTTAGCGCTGGGAGGCGTGCAAAACATGGAAGGCAAGGAAGATAAGATGCTCAAGAGCGGGCTGCCACGTACGACACTTGGTAAACAGATAAATGACCAGCAGAACGCCAACACCATTAATGCTGTAGGTGACATCGTTGGTTTCCTGGAGGCTCTCGACCTTGATCGCAATGGTACAATTTCCCACGCGGACATTGTTCAAGCAAGGGAACACCATATCGCTTCGATTAGCAGTGCGCTAAGGAGTTTGTTTTCCTGGTCGGACCTTTGCCTTTCGGTTATTTTGCGTCATGACAGAAATGGAAATGGCGATGTGACGTACGGAGAGTTTTTCATGGAAGTCGAGGAAAAACGCGCGAGAGTTGCAGACGGTAAAGCAAGTAGCACTGTGAATTTTCTGTCATCTCTTGACCGCAACCGGGATGGAAAGATCTCGCATGCCGACATCGTTCTCGCCAGAAAAGAGAATATGGCGAAAATCAATGCCCAACTTACTGAGCTTTTTAGCTTGTCAGATTTCTGTACATACTTCATATGGCACCACGACCGGGATGGCAATGGTGAGGTGTCATATGCTGAATTCCTGAAAGAGATAGCCGAGGGGCGCGCATCCATCACACGCGTGTAGCCCTGTGCCGGCCTCTTCACGGTTTTACCCGCGAAGAGGCCAGTAGCTTCAACCTTGTTCGGCCAAGGCCTGCGCCGCATAGGCATGCGACCGCTGCCGCGCCAGCGGGTCATGGATGCGGCAATCGATCATCAGCTCATCCGCTCCGGTCTGCTCGATCAGCGAACGCAGCCCCTCCCTCACCCGCTCAGGCCCACCCGCCACGGTACAGGCCATCACCTGCTCCAGCACTGCGCGCTCATGCTCAGGCAGGCGTTGCACATAACCCTCCTGCGGCTTGGGCAACAAACCAAAGCGCCCGACGTGCAGGTCCAGCATCCACTTGCGATGGGAACTGGCCAGGTAATCTGCCTCGGCATCACTGGCGGCGGCGAAGAGATTCATGCCCACCATCATATAAGGTTTGGCCAACTGCGCCGAGGGCTGGAAGTTGGCCCGGTAATGGGCAATCGCCTGCAGCAGGTAACGCGGCGCAAAGTGCGAAGCGAAGGCGTACGGCAGGCCCAGCTTCGCCGCCAGGTCGGCGCCGAACAGGCTGGAGCCAAGGATCCACACCGGCACCTCGTGGCTGCCTGGTACGCCACGCACCCGTCGCTTGCCGTTGTCGGCCAGGTAGTCGCGCAGTTCGGCGATGTCCTGGCTGAAGTCACGTTCTGGCGCGGCACCGCGCAAGGCACGTACGGTCGGCCCGGAAGTGCCTGGCGCACGGCCCAGGCCCAGGTCGATACGGCCCGGGTGCAAGGTATCGAGGGTGCCGAACTGCTCGGCTATCACCAACGGCGCATGGTTGGGCAGCATGATGCCACCCGCGCCAACACGGATGTGCCGGGTGGCGTTGGCGATTTCGTTGATCACCAGCGAAGTGGCCGCCGAGCCGATGCCCGGCATGTCATGGTGTTCGGCAATCCAGTAGCGGCTGTAGTGCTGTTGCTCGACATGGCGCGCCAGCTGGCGGGATTCTTCGATCGCGTCGGCGAAGGTCTTGCCTTCTCCGATCATGACCAGATCCAGAACGGACAGAGCAGTCATGGGGTCTCCAGGGGGATTATCAGTGGCTGCCAGTTTCCCTGCTGCGCCGCTAGCGATAAACCCAGGTTCAGGCCCGGTATAGGGGCCTGGTATTCCCCAATCAGTACTCCCAAGGCACGCCCGGTTCCCAGCTGGCCACCAACAAATCGATAAAGCCGCGTACGCGCGGGGACAAATGGCGTTTGCTTGGGTAGACGATGCGGATCGGGTCTGCCGGTGGGCGGTAGGCTTGCAGCACTTCCACCAAGGTGCCGGCGCGCAGGTCGTCACCGGTGATGTAGGTGGGCAGGTGAATCAGCCCGAAGCCTGCGCGGGCGCCGTCGAGCATGGCTTCGGAACTGTCGATGTTCAAACGGCCGGGGTCTTCGCACAGGTGCAGCCCCGCTTCGGTGTGAAAACGCCAGGGCATGGCCTTCTCTCCTGCGAGGAAGGCGATCTTGTCGTGGCCATAGAGGTCGCCGGGCACTTGCGGTACACCACGCTTCTCAAGGTAGGCAGGCGATGCACAGGTCACGAACTGCTGCCAGGCCACCGTGCGGGTCAACAACTGTGAGTCTTCCTTGGGTGCGCCAATACGCACCGCAACGTCTACGCCCTCCTCGACCAGGTCGACGAAGCGGTCGGTGAAACGGATGTCTGCGCGCAGTTCCGGCCACTGCTTGAGATAGCGATCCAGGATCGGAAGCACGTGACGTTGGCCAAACGAAAGCGGCGCGGTCAGGCGCAGGGTGCCTGTGGGCTTTCCGCGGCGCTGGGCCATGGTGCTTTCCACCTCATCCAGGTCATCCAGAATCTGCCGCCAGCGCTCAAAGGCCACCAGGCCTTCGTCGGTCAAGCTCAGCTTGCGCGTGGTTCGGTTAAGCAGGCGCACAGCCATGCGCGCTTCCAGGCGGGCGATGCTTTTGCCCACCGCCGAACGCGTCAGGCCAAGGCTGGCGGCGGCAGCGGTGAAGCTGCCAGCCTTGGCGGCACTGACAAAGGCGGCAATGTCGCCGAAGCGGTTGGGTTCCATGAGCGGGTTCCTGGAGTCATCGAACCGGCATAAATGGGGCCGAAGCCAGCTAATGCAAGGCCACAGGCTGGCTAGGGCGTGTTCGGGGCTGGCCTCATGTATGCGTCTGTCCAGGCGGCCAACGGCAGTGGTGGCTGCTGGTCGACAATACGCCGCCAGATCAAGCGCAGGTCATCACCGTTGAACATCGAGCCAGGCCCGCTGCCTTGCCACCGCGAAGGTACATCCGCAACCCAATGCCCCTGGCGGTCACGGTGAGCCATGTTGAAACGGAAGGTGTAGTTGCCAGGGATGCCCATGCGCAGGTCGGTCACCACCAACGCATCGCCCACTTGGTCGTAGCGCAGCCAGTCATCGGTAAACCAGCGCAAACGTTGGTGCAAAGGGCTTCCTGCCAATGCTTTCGCCAGTTGCAGATTACGTGGCAAACGCTGCATCTCGGGCGCTTGGCGGTCGAACCCGCTGCTGATGCCCTCGTAGTAATCACCCTCCGGGGTCCTGGCCAGTACTCGCCAGACCAGACTATTGAAAGCGATCGGCACGGCGCGCACTTCACTGGCGACAATGCCTTGCTGATCCAGCGCCGCCTGGAAGCGTTGCTCCGCCGCCATACGCCCGGCAAGGCCGAAACCCAAGTATGCGGTACTGAACATCAGCGCCAGGGTCAGCAGGCGTGTCGCCTTTGCGGTCACCCCCTTGAAGATGGCGTAGGTAACCGCCGCCAGCAGCGGCAAGGTGTAGACCGGGTCGATGATGAACACCGCCGCCCAGCTTTGCGGCGTGACTTGCAGTGGCCAGAACAACTGCGTGCCATAAACCGTGAAGGCATCCAGCAACGGGTGGGTGATGAGTACCAGCCAGAATGCGAGGAACAACCTGGACAAGGTGTAACCCTTGCCAGGCCAGCATTTGTTGACCAGCCAGGCCAGTAGCAAGGCCAGCCCGGTAAGCACGAACAGCGAGTGGGAGAACCCGCGGTGGTAGGTCATCTGCGACACCGGGTCGGCGTAGCGGATGATCACGTCCAGGTCGGGCAGCGTGGCCAACGCAGCGCCATACAGCAACGCGCGTCGGCCCTGGATGCGGCCAAGCACGGTGCCTTGCAGGGCCGCGCCGAGTACGGCTTGGGTGATGGAGTCCAAGGGTCGCGCTCCTGAAAGGGACATTTGCGCAAGCTACCTTCATACGACCACGGTGCGCAATTCCCTTGGCAGGCTCAGAACAGCTGCCAGGTGTACACCAACGTCAGGCGGTTCTCGTCGATGTCACTGCGGTAATTGGAGCGTGCCATGGCGTTCCTCACCCGAATCCCCAGCCCCTTCAGCACGCCGCTCTGCACTGCATAGCCAATGTCCAGGTCACGTTCGCGATCCCGCCCTTCGTAACCCAGCCCGGTATCGACATTGTTACCGGTTATGTACCGCACGGTCGCCGTCAGGCCGGGTACGCCCAGGGCGGCGAAGTTGTAGTCGTAGCGTACCTGGTACGAGCGCTCATCGGTGTAGGCAAACTCATACGTCGGCACCTCGTTACCCAACGGTGAAATGTTGGCGAATACCCGAGGGAACGGGCTATCGCCATAGATGCCCTGGTAGCCGGCATGCAAGCTGTGCCCGCCGTGCCGGGCGGTGAACATCGAGAAGAACGCCTGGTTGTCGATATTGCCCAGCAGCGCATCGCCATCCTCACGCGCGGTGAAATAGCCCAGGTTTGCGCTAAGCACCCAGTCCCCCACTGGCTTGCTGTGCTTCAGGCCGATAAACCCTTGTTCATAGACGTCTTCCAACTGCCCGTACCACAGGCTGACGCTGCTCTGGTTGGCGTTGAACGCATAGTCACCGCCCACGTAGTTGAAGGCATCGCTTTCGGCCTGGCGCATCGGCACATGGCCGAGCATGGCGTTCATCTTGCCGTCGCCGCCTTCGTTACGCAGGTGGGTGCTTTTCAGGTGGCCGGCCTGCAAGGTCAGCCCGTCGATTTCCGACGAACTCAAACTGGCGCCCTGGTATGTCGGCGGCAACAGGCGGATATCACTGAACGTCAGTACCGGCAGGTTGGGTTGCAGTTCACCGACGCGCAGTTCGGTCTTCGACAGGCGGGCCTTGAAGGTGGGCGCCAGGCGGCTGTACTCGTCGGCGGCACGGCCATCGCCATGCACCGGCAGCAGGCCGGTATTGGCCCGGTCGGGGCTGCTGTCGAGCTTGATACCCAGCAGGCCCAGCGCGTCCACGCCAAAACCGACGGTACCGGGGGTGTAGCCCGACTTGAAGTCGAGGATGAAGCCCTGGGCCCACTCCTCGGCCTTGGACTGCTTGTTGGCCCCGACGATGTCAGAGAAATCGCGGCTGAAATAGTAGTTGCGGGCACTCAGGGTGGCCTTCGAATCCTCGAAGAAGCCGCCTTCGGCAGCCAGCAGCGGTTGACTGAGCAAAGTCAGGCCCAGGGCGACACAAGGGGTGTGATTCATTCCGAAGCTCTCTTGATCTTGTTTTTATGGGTAAAGCGTTGGGAACACGGCAGTTCATGGGGTACGGCGCAGCACCTCCCGGGCACGTGGCCGATGCAACCTGAGCAGCGCATGGGCCAGCAGGCCGAACAGCAGCCCCCAGAAGGCCGCCGACAGCCCCAGGAACGCTACCCCCGAAGCCGTGACCAGGAAGGTGAACAGCCCGGCGTCGCGCTCGGCCGGCTCTGCCAGGCTGCGGGCCAGGGCTTCGCTGATGGCGCCATACAGGGCCAAACCGGCCAGGGCAGCGATCAGCGCAGCAGGAAAGGCGGCGAACAGCGACATCAACGTGGCGCCGGCAATGCCCAGCAGCAGGTACAGCGCACTGCCAGCCACCGCCGCTACATAACGCCGCCGAGGGTTTTCATGGGCTTCATGGCCGGTGCACAGGCTGGCGGTGACCGCCGCCAGGTTCAGCCCGTGGCAGCCGAACGGCGCCAGCAGCGCTCCAGCCAGGGCACTGGCGCTGATCAACGGGCTGGCGGGTGTGGCGTAGCCGGCGTTGCGCAGTACCGCCATGCCTGGCATGAACTGCCCGGTCAGCGCCACCAGCACCATTGGCAAGGCCAGGCTGAATACCGCCGAAAGGCTGAACTGCGGCGTGACCCACTGTGGAGAAGCCAGTTCCAGCACCAGCGCCTCACTGCGCAACGCGCCGCTGGCAACGGTCACCAGAGTGCCCACGCACAGCACCGCCGCTACCGCATAGCGTGGCTGTAGCCGGCGCATCAGCATGTAGGTAACGAACATCGCCAGCACCAGCAGCGGCTGCACTGGCAGGGCGCGGAACACTTCGATGCCGAAGCTGAACAGGATGCCGGCCTGCATCCCGGCAGCGATGGAGCCCGGCAGGCGCGCGATAATGCGGTCGAAGGCCCCGCTGATGCCGATCATCAGCAGCACCAGATTGGCCACCAGGTAAGCACCCACGGCCTGCTCCAGGCCGAATTGCGGCAAGGCGGTGACCAGCAGCGCGGAACCTGGAATCGACCAGGCGATCACCACAGGTACCCGGTAGCGCAGGCTGAGCAGCGCGCCGAGCACGGCACTGCCCATCGACACGGCCCAGACCCAGGATGACAACTGTTGGTGGGAAAGGCCGGCGGCTTCGGCGGCGTGAAAGATGATCACCAACGGGCCTGCGTAGGAGATCATCGTGGCGATGCAGCCGGCGACGATGGCGGACAGCGAGCTGTCCTTGATCAGGGTTTTCATGGGACCTCTGGCAAGGCATCGGCCGGGCGCGGTGCCCGGCGCTTGTTCTTTGGGTTATGCCTGCGCCGCAAGGGCCTGAGCTTGCCGACGGCCACTGGCCAGGTGCACGGCCATGGCCAGCGCAGCGATTGCGCCAGGGATGGCGAAAGCGATGAAGTTGAGTTGCAGCGGCAGGTTGATGCCCATCAGTGCGCCGCCCAGCAGCGGGCCGACGATGGCGCCGTTACGACCAATACCCGAAGCCCAGCCCAGGCCGGTGGAGCGCACCGACAGCCCATACATTTGCGCAGCGCCGGCATACAGCAGGATCTGCGTGCCGATGGTGGTGGCACCAGCAATGAAGATCAGCAGGTAAAGCACCGGCATCGGGCTGTTCACCCCCAGCAAGCTGATCGACAGCGCAGCGGCAATGAAGAATGCCACCTTCACCTTGACCAGGTTGTAGCGGTCGCCCAGCCAGCCGCCCAGAATTGCCCCGGCCATGCCGCCAAAGTTCAGCGCCAGCAGGAACGACAGGCTCGAACCCAGGCTGTAGCCCGCGTTGGCCATCAGTTTCGGCAGCCAGGAACTGAGTGCATAGACCATCAACAGGCAGCAGAAGAACGCCAGCCACAGCGCCAGTGTGCGTATGGCCAGGCCATTGCGGAACAGCTCCAGTACCGATGCCCCGCTGCCTTTGCGGTCAGCGGCCTGCAACACGTCATCGGCCTGTACATCGCATTCCGGGTCCAGCCGTTTCAACAGTTTGCGAGCTTCTTCGGTACGGCCCTGGCGCACCAGGAAACCGATCGATTCAGGCAGGTAGTAGAGAATCACCGGCAACAGCAGCAGTGGCAAGGCAGCGGCGAAGAACATCGACTCCCAACCAAAGCGCGGCAGCATGAAGATGCCCACACCGGCCGACAGCATGCCGCCCAGCGAATAGCCGCTGAACATGATCGCCACCAGCGTGCTGCGCAGGCGCTTGGGCGCATATTCGTTCATCAGTGCCACGGCGTTGGGCATCAGGCCGCCGCAGCCCAGGCCAGCGATGAAACGGTAGATGCCGAACTCGCTCGGGCTGCTGGCAAAGCCATTGAGAATGGTTGCCCCCGAGAACAAGGCGAAACAGATGGCAATGCCCTTCTTGCGCCCGATACGGTCGGCCAGGCTGCCGAATGCCAAGGCGCCGAACATCATGCCGAACAGCGCGTAGCTGCCCAGCGCACCGGCCTGCAACGGGGTAAGCCCCCACTCTTTCATGATGACCGGCAGTACCACGCCGTAGATGAACAGGTCATAGCCGTCGAAGATCAGCAGCAGGCCACACCAGGCCATGACCATCCAGTGGAACGGGGTAAAGCGTGCGTTATCGATGATCGGGTGTACGTCAAGGGTTCGCATGGCATCTGTCGCTCTTGTTTTTGTTGTGAGGGAAAGCTGTTGCCTTGAGGTTGCTGCTCAGCCGAGGTCGCCGCCTCCTACCGGCAAGGTCACGCCGGTGATGTATGAGGCATCGTCAGAGGCAAGGAACAGAATCGCGCCCACTTGCTCGTCGATGCTGCCGTAGCGGTGCATCAGGCTGCTGTCGAGGGTCTGGTCGACGATCTGCTGGTACCAGTGTTTTTCCTGTTCGGTTTGCTCGGCGCTGTTGCGGGGCACGCGCCGGGGTGGCGCTTCGGTGCCGCCGGGCGCGGTGGCGTTGACGCGGATGCCACGGCCAGCGGTTTCAAAGGCCAGGCACGCGGTGAGCGCGTTGACGCCGCCCTTGGCCGCGCCATAAGGCACCCGGTTGACGCCACGGGTGGCGATGGACGAGACGTTAACGATGGCGCCGCTGCCGCGTTCGAGCATGTAGGGCAGCGCGGCATGGCAGCACCACAGGGTGGGGAACAGCGAGCGGCGCACCTCGGCCTCGATCTGCTCCACCTCGTAGTGTTCGAAAGGCTTGGCCCAGATGGTGCCGCCGACGTTGTTGACCAGGATGTCGAGGCGGCCGAAGGTTTCCACCGCACTGGCCATGACACGGGCGCAATCGGCGTGTTGTTCGAGGTCGGCGGTGAGGGTAAGCATGCCCTCGCCGGCCAGCTCGTGGACCAGTTCGGAACGGTCTACCGCCACCACTTGCGCGCCTTCGGCCTTCAGCCGCCAGCACACGCCACGGCCAATGCCTTGAGCGGCACCGGTGACCAGGGCGACCTTGCCTTGGAATCGGTTATTCATGTGTGTCTCCTGCTTGATCCGTCAGGCCGCTGCCGCGAACTTCTCGTAGTAGAAGTTGGCCGGGGTAATGCCCTGCTCGCGTACGTACTGGCTGACCGCTTCCACCATGGGGGGCGGCCCGCACAGGTACAGGTCCACATCGCCATCGTTCAGGTGGCGCGGCTCGATGTGCTGGGTCACATAGCCCTTCTGCGGGTACTGGCTGTCCGGGTTGGCCACGCAGGCGCTGAAGGTGAAGTTGTGGATACGCGCCGCAAAGTCTTGCAGCCGATCCAGCTCGACCAGATCGAAGTCATTGGTCACGCCATAGATCAGATGCAACGGGTGTTCACTGCCCTGCTCGGCGATCTTTTCCAGCATCGCGGTGAACGGGGCCAGACCAGTACCGCCAGCCAGCAGCAACAGCGGGCGCTGGATTGGCCGCAGGTAGAAGCTGCCCAACGGCCCCGCCAGGCTCATGCTGTCGCCGGCCTTGGCCAGGTTGGTGAGGAAGCTGCTCATCAGACCGCCCGGCACGTTGCGGATCAGGAAGCTGACTTCGCCGTCCTTCTGCAACGAACTGAACGAATAGGCACGGCTCTGCTCGCTGCCCGGCACCTTGAGGTTGACGTACTGCCCCGGCAGGAAGGCCAGGCGGCTGAGGGCCTCGCCCTTGATCGACAGGGCAATGGTGCTGGCCGACAGCTGGCGTACATCGCTGATGGCCGCCTCGAAGCTGGCCTGTTCGGTCTTGCACAGCTGCGACGAAGCCGGAATGCGGATAACGCAGTCGCTTTCAGCGCGCATTTGGCAGGTCAGTACGTAGCCTTCGGCAATTTCGTCTTCGTTGAGGGCGTCTTCGATGAAGTTGTCGCCCAGGTCGTAGCGGCCGGATTCGGCCTTGCACTTGCAGGTGCCGCAGGCGCCGTCGCGGCAGTCCAGCGGGATGTTGATGCCTTGGCGGTAGGCAGCGTCGGCCACGGTTTCATGGCCGGTGGCTTCAATGAAACGGGTAACCCCGTCTTCGAAATTCAGTGCGATCTGGTAGCTCATGTTGCACCTCGCGGGCGAGCCGGCCCACGGCGCGTCGCAGGACGCACCGGGCAATGCTCGCAAAACCCTGTATCAGATGTGGTAGATGTCGATGACCTGGCGCACGTAGTCGTTCTTCAGCACCACCTTCTTGGCCTTGATCAGCGGCTGCTCGCCGCGCAGGTCGAGGGTGTAGAAGCTGGTTCCGAAGTAACTGTCGGTGGTCTTGTAGCGGAAGCTCAGGGTGTGCCAGTTGAAACGCACCTGGCAGCTGCCCTCGCACCGCGAGACGATCTCGATGTTGCTGATGTTGTGCGAGGTGCGGGTATCCGGCACGGTCGCACTGGAGCGCTCGGTCTTGATACGGAACACGCGGTCTTCCAGGCCGCCACGGTTGCCGTACCAGATCAGCGAGATTTCGCTTTGCGGATCGATGGTAAGGGTGTCATCGTCATCCCAGCTCGGCATCCAGAAGCTGGCGTCGCTGGCGTACAGCTCCAGCCACTGGTCCCACTGGGCGTCGTCCAGGTAGCGCGCTTCGCGGTAGAGGAAGTCGCGCACGGTTTCATACAGGCTCATTGCACGGCCTCCACAGGGATCAGCTGCTGTTCGTCCTTCAGGGCCTGGATCATGGTGTCCTGCCAGTATTTGTGTTGCAGCACGAACAGGCCTTCGTCCTCGGTGCGCACGCCAGACAGCAGCGGATGGAGCTCGATCTCTTTAGCGGCTTCATCGGCGCCTTCGACCCAGTGCTTCGCGCCACGGGACATGTCGTTCCAGCCAGTGCCGCCCCCGTAGCCGGTCTGGCAGGAGCGGAACTCTTCCAGATCGTCCGGGGTGGCCATGCCGCTGACGTTGAAGAAGTCTTCGTACTGGCGAATGCGCTTGGCGCGGGCATCGGCGCTCTCGCCTTTGGGCGCGATGCAGTAGATGGTGATTTCGGTCTTGTTCACCGAAATCGGCCGCGCAACGCGGATCTGCGAGCTGAACTGGTCCATCAGGTACACGTTCGGGTACAGGCACAGGTTGCGCGAATTCTCGATCATCCAGTCGGCACGGGCCTGGCCGAAGTCGGCAGCCAGCTGGTCACGGCGCTCGTAGGCCGGGCGGTCTTCCGGGTTGGCCCAGCGGGTCCACAGCAGCAGGTGGCCGTGGTCGAAGGAGTAGAAGCCGCCGCCCTGCTTGGCCCAGGAGCCGGCGCTCATGGTCTTGATCTCGTCGCCCGCCTCGCGCTGCTTGCGCTGGTTCTGGGTAGCGGCGTAGTTCCAGTGCACGGAGCTGACGTGGTAGCCATCGGCGCCGTTCTCGGCGGTGAGCTTCCAGTTGCCTTCGTAGATGTACGAGCTGGCACCGCGCAGCACTTCAAGGCCTTCCGGCGACTGGTCGACGATCATGTCGATGATCTTGGCCGACTCGCCCAGGTGCTCCACCAACGGCTTCACATCGGCATTCAGGCTGCCGAACAAAAAGCCCCGGTAGGACTCGAAACGCGCCACCTTGGTCAGGTCGTGCGAGCCGTCGCAGTTGAAGCTGTCGGGGTAGCCGGCGTTGCTCGGGTCTTTCACCTTCAGCAGTTTGCCGCTGTTGTTGAACGTCCAGCCGTGGAACGGGCAGGTATAGCTGGAACGGTTGCCGCGCTTGTGCCGGCACAGCATGGCGCCGCGGTGGCTGCAGGCGTTGAGGAAGGCATTGAGCTCACCGTCCTTGTTGCGCGCGATGAAAATCGGCTGGCGCCCCATGGTCAGGGTGAGGAAGTCGTTCTTCTCGGGGATCTGGCTTTCGTGCGCCAGGTAGATCCAGTTGCCCTCGAAGATGTGTTTCATCTCCAGGTCGAACAGGCGTGGGTCGGTGAACATCTCGCGCTTGCAGCGGTAGATGCCCTTTTCACGGTCGTCCTCGAGCATGGCATTGAGGTAGTCGAATCCCAGGGACATGGCCAGGGTCTCCCTTGTTATTGTTTAGACCTGGTCAGTTTGGGCGCTGGTATTAGGCGGGAGTATCCGGTTTGTGCGCAGTGATATCCGTTTTGTGCAGGTTAACGGACCTCCTCGCGGGCGAACCCCATGAAGAGACCCGCGAGTTCAGCGCCGCTTGCGTAAGGTTTCCGAGGGCAGCTCGCCAAATTGCTGCCGATACACTTCGGAGAACCGCCCCAAGTGCAGGAAGCCATAGTCCATGGCCAGCTCGGTCACGCTGCGTACCGAGCAAGTGGCATCGCCCAGGCAGGCACGCACCTGCTCCAGTTTGCGCTGGCGTACGTACTGCTTGGGTGTAGTGCCCAGTTGCCGGTCAAACAACGCATACAACGAGCGCAAGCTCATGCACGCCTGCTCCGCCAGCGCCTCGGCAGTCAGCTCAAGCTTCAGATTACGGTCGATGTGGTCGATGATTCGCTCAAGGCTAGCCCCTGGCGAACCCAGGCTTTCGCGGCGGATATTGGTGCTCATCAGGGTTAGCAACTTGCTGGCGACAATCTGGCTGTAGTGCCCCTGCACGCGCGGCAGCGAATCGCTCACTTCCGCTTCGTGGCAAACCATGGCCAGCAGGTTCACGAACCCGTCCAGCTCATCCAGCCGGTAATGGTTGCGCAAGAACCGAACACCGCCTTCTGGCCGATGCCAACGCTGTTCGTCGCAGATCGAATCCAGTAGCCGGGTGGGCACCTTGAGGATGAACTTCTCGCAGTCTTCCGAATAGGTCAGGTCAACCGGGTCGTCGGGGTTGATCAGCAACAGCTCGCCCGGCACGAGGTGATGCTCGCGTTTGTGCCCGCGCCACAGGCAGTTGCCGTTGAGCAACACTTGCAGGTGGTAGATGGTTTCCAGGGCCGGCGAGGTAACGCGCACGCTGCCGCCGTAGCTGATGCGGCACAGGTCGAGTTCGGCGAACTTGCGGTGGCTGAGGCTGGCTTGAGGGTGGGTGGTGCGCGACAGACCGATGCAATGCTGGCCTACGTGCTGGTTCACATAATCGGACACAGCATAAGGGTCGGCGTGATGAAACACGCTACTGCGCTCGCTCAGCAGGCGGCTTTCCATAGGCAAGGCACTCGGTATCGTTATTGTTCTGGTCGCCGCCTCCTGCCGCCTTGTGGGCAGTGGTCGCGGTCGTCACGGTCATTCTATCGGGCCGGTTGCGGGTCGCGGGGGCAGGCGACAACCGGCGGATAGCCACACTACAGCAAAAAGGTGGGGGTTGGGCAATGTGGAGAAGGGATTGGATGGGCGGATAGCGGACATGCCGAGTGCAACCAGTGTTCGTTTATCGAACGGTAATTACAACATCCTGAGCATGGAATACCACATAGCAATGGCACACCAAGATAATTGTGTAACTAGCAAAAATATCAATATGATTTGACGATCTTTCACTGCACCGGCAGAAAATTCATCAACAGCAGGCTTTGCGCGTAATTCAGGCCAATCCGCCGATAACGCTCATCCAGCAACTCCGCCAGCAGATCCAGCCGCGCAACGATTTTGCCAAACTCCACGGCAAAACTCAGGTTACTGCCCTCTTCGGAGATCTCGTTGGAGAACAGCAGCAGCACCCCATTCGCGTCCTGCCGCTGGCTGAGCATCCAGGTTGCCTTCTCGATATTGCGCGCCGCGTTGTTGACGAACAGCGGGTCGATGGTATCGGTCATGTAGAAATCGGTACGCCCACCATGCGCGGTAATCAGCATGCTGCCGATGGCGTAAATGAAGGCGCCAACACGATCACCGCGAAACTCCGGGCTCAGGGCGTAGCTCAATGCCGCCAAGTCGCGGCGGTTGCCCAGTTGCGGCAATGGCTGGCGTTGCTCGATGGCGATGCGGATCTGTCGCTCGGCGGTGGCGGCGTCGATGTAGCCAGACATCTTCCACTGGTTGGGATTGCGCTGGTACAGCTTGTTCATCAGCAGGTACAGGCTTTGCAGGTTGTCACGCATGGACAGCGTGGCCATGCGGTCGACGCTGGTCTGGAACAGCTCGCTGGGCTTGCCGTTGCCGAACTGATTAACGATGTCACGGCCTTGCTCCTGGGTGCAGGCGCACAGGCATGTGAGGGCGCCTGCCAGCAACAGGCGGGAGAAGAAACTTGGGTAGCTTGCAACCATCGGCACCGGGTCGATATTCGGCGGCTGCCTTGGGGGTCAAGGCAGCCTGGCCAAGCATAGAGCCTCGAAAACGGAAAAAGTGCAGTGGTTGGGGATTTGCGGGCGACGCTTCAACTACATGGCGTGGCGCAACATCTCCACGACCTGCGCATGCAACGCCGGGTCACCACACGCCACCACGCAACCACCATGCTGCGCCGAGCTACCATCCCAAGCCGTAATCACCCCACCTGCTCCCTCGATGATCGGCATCAATGCCTGCACGTCATACGGCTGCAAGCTGGCCTCTACGATCACATCGACAAAGCCCGAAGCCAGCATGCAGTAGGCATAGCAATCACCGCCATAACGCATCAACCGCGCCCGGCCGGCAACGCCCTCGAACGCAGCCTTGCGCTCGGCGGTATCGAACATGTCGGGGGTGGTGCACATCAGCGTGGCCGAGGCCAGGTCGGCGCAGGCACGGGTTTTCAGCGGCGTGCCGCTGCGCCACGCACCTTCAGGGGTGCCGACAAAGCGTTCGCCAGTGAACGGCTGGTTCATCACGCCAACCACTGGGCGCGTGCCGTCGTTCAGGGCAATCAACGTTCCCCACAGCGGCAGGCCGGTGATGAAGGCACGAGTGCCGTCGATTGGGTCGAGCACCCAGGTCAACGGGCTGCTGCCGACGGCGACACCCGCTTCCTCACCCAGAATACCGTGGTCGGGGTAACGGGCCTGGATCAGCTCGCGCATGGCGTCTTCCGCCGCCTTGTCGGCTACGGTGACAGGGTCGTACAAACGCCCGCCCTTGTCCTCGACAGCCAGGCTGGCACGGAAATAAGGCTGGATCGCCACAGCGGCAGCATCGGCCAACTGCTCGGCAAAGGTGCGCAATTCACCGATCTGTTCAGCACTCAGGGACATGGGACGGCCTCAGGACAATGATTAGGGGCAGCATCATACCCGATCGCCAGCCTGCTGCTCATGCAGCCTGAAGCGAACTAGACTGAACAAGACCAGAGCACCGGGGGGGCTGCCACACGTGGAGGTGTGAGATGAGCCAGTTCAAGCGTTTGTTCGTCATGCTCGGCCCGCAAATGCGCCATACGCCCGCGCTGCAACGCGCAGCGGCGCTGGCGGAGTCCAGCGGCGCACTGCTGGATATCAACGTTTTCGTCGATGATGTCGACACCTTTGGCTTGATGAGCGATGGTCGCGAACGTGAGCGGCTGCTCAGCGACAACCGCCAGTGGCTGGCGGACGAGGCCGAACAGTTGGGCGATGCAGGCCTGGACGTGTCCACCGAGCTGTTATTGACCCGCGACCCGCTGGGCAGTGTGCTGGAGCGGGTCGAGCGGCTGGGTTGCGACCTGCTGGTCAAGGACGTGCAGCACGAACCGATTCTCAAACGCCTGCTGGTCACGCCCCTGGACTGGCAACTGCTCAAGGACAGCCCGGTCGCCGTGCACCTGGTGAGCGACATCCGCCTGCCCCTGCCCCGGCAGATTGCCGCAGCGGTGGACCTGAACAGCCACGGCGCAGGTGAACACCTGGATGAACAGGTCATACGGACTGCCCATGCCTTGGCGCTGCAATGCAACGGCGAGCTCCATCTGCTGCATGTGTGCGATGCAGCCAAGACCCATATCGCCGATTTTGGTGCGGGTACGGTAACCATGCCTGGCTTCGACAGCAGCGTGCGTACCGCGCAGCGGGCAGCGTTCAACCGCCTGGGTGACCATCATCAGATTCCGCTGGAGCGCAGGCACTTCCTGGAAGGAGCAGCGATCAGGGCGATTGCCCAGTTTGTCGCCCACAGCCGGGCCGATGTGATTGTCATGGGCAGCCACCGGCATGACGCGATGCAGACGTTCCTGGGCGGGACCACGGCCCATGTACTGGAGCATCCGTTGTGTAATGTGCTGGCGATCAAGGCCGTTCACTGAGTTCTGGCATATCTGGACCGGCCGCTTCCCGGGAAAACCCGCTCCCTTAGGGATATTAAAGGTGGGAGCGGCTTACCCGCGTAGAGACCGGCGTGTATTTCACCGGTTGGTATTTGGTACACCAGTGCTACACAAAAAGAATGCATTTGATAATGATTCGTAGTAATTTCGCGGCGCTTCCCTACCCTTTCCCTCAGTGCCTTACTCCAGGATCGTACCGTCGATGCGTCGCACGTTCGTTTCGCTTTGTGTGCTTCATGCTGTCTCCCCGCTGGCCTTTGCCGAGCCCGAACCGCTCAGCGACCCTGCCCAGATTGAACTCCAGGCTTTGAACATCACCAGCAACGCCGACAGCGAACGCGCCGACGGCCCGGTCTTTGGCTACAAGGCCACCCGCTCGGCCAGCGCCACCCGCACCGACACGGCGCTGCACGAAACGCCGCAGTCGGTCAGCGTGGTGCCCAAGGATGTGCTGACCGATACGGCCAGCACCCGCCTGCAAGACGCCCTGGATTATGCCGGTGGCGTGGGCCGCGCCAACAACTTTGGCGGGCAGGGCCTGACCACGGTCACTGTCCGTGGTTTCACCACTGGCGAGTACTACCGCAACGGCTTCCCAATGAACCGCGGTTACCCGAATGCGCCTGATGCCAACAGCGTCGAGCGTCTGGAAGTGATCCGTGGCCCGGCCAGCAGCCTGTACGGCCGTGGCGACCCCGGCGGCACCTTCAATGTGGTTACCAAGCAGCCGCAGGCTGAACAGCAGGTAACCCTGGACAGCCAGCTCGACGATCAGGGCATGCACCGCGCCACCCTCGACGCCACCGGTGCCTTGAACCAGGACGGCAGCCTGGCCTATCGCCTGAATGTGTTGGGCGAAGGTGGCGACAGCTTCCGCGACAACATCGAAAGCGAACGCTACGACGTCGCGCCGGTGCTGAGCTGGCAGGTGAACGATGCGACCAAAATCGTCTTTGAAGGCGACTTCATGCGTAACAACCACCCGCTTGACCGTGGCCTGACGCATTACACCAACCAGGCTGGCAGCGCCTCGCGCGATACCAACATCTGGGGCAAAGGCAGCGACAACATGCTGCACAACGATAACAACATGGCGCAGTTGCGTTTCGAGCATGCGCTCAATGATGACTGGACCCTGGGCGGCGGCATGCAGTGGCTGGACGGTACCCTCAAGGGCAACGCCATCGAGGCCAACCGCTTGCAGGCCGATGGCCGGACCCTGGGGCGTAACTTCAACTACCGCAAGCTGGAATGGCGCGACCGCGACTACCAGCTCAACCTGACCGGGCATTTTGACACCGGTGGTTTCAGCCATACGTTGCTTACAGGTGTCGAGTACGAAGACTACGACTACAACTCGATCATCCAGCGTTCGGCTACCACTCCAACGTCCTATCCAATCGACCTTTTCGATCCGGTATATGACCAGTCGCGCCCAGCCCTATTGAGTACACCCACCACCCATGACAAGGAAAACCTCAAAACCTGGGCATTTTTCGTTCAGGACCAGGTTGCCCTGACCGAGCGCCTTAAAGCTTTGGCAGGTGTGCGCTTTGAACGCTTTGAACATGACTATGTCAACAAGCTCAACAGTGCGGGTAACTTCGATAAAGGCGAGAACGGTGTAACCCCGCGGTTCGGCCTGCTGTTTGACCTGACCGATACCGTCGCGGTCTATGCCAACACCGCACGCTCATTCAAGCCCAATAGTGGCGCGCCTGCCGGTGCAACAGGGCGTGGTTTCGACCCCGAGAAAGGCAAGTCCTACGAACTGGGTGTGAAATGGGAGGCACTTGATCGCCAGTTGAGCGTTGACGCGGCGATCTACCACATCGTCAAGGAAAACGTGCTGGCCAACGATCCCAGCGACCCTACCGGCACCTACAAAATCGCAGCCGGCGAAGTGCGCAGCCGTGGCCTGGACATCAACGTTGCCGGCAACATCACGCCTGAGTGGCGGGTGATTGGTGGCTATTCGTACGTGGATGCCCAAGTCACCAAGGATACCAGCCTGCCGACCGGCACGCGCCTGGCAAACATCCCGCGCAACAGCTTCAGCCTGCTCAACACGTATGAATTCCAGGATGGCGTGGCCAAGGGGCTGGGCCTGGGCGTTGGCGTAAAGTATGTGGATGATCGTCAAGGCCAGACCGCCGCGACGACCTACACCATGGAGCAATACACCGTGGTCGATTTGCTGAGCTTCTACCAGGTCAACGAACACGTCCGTCTGAACCTGGATGTGAAAAACGTGTTCAACAAAGGCTATGACGAGGGGGCGTTCAACAGCTATGTGTACCCAGGGGCGCCTCGGACAGTGCAGGCTGGGGTTTCGTATACCTTCTGACGGGTGTGGGGCCGCCTGGCGGCCCCAAACTGCTAGAAACCCTTGCTGTAGAACAGCGAGTACGACTCGATCCCGTCGTTGGGCTGCTTGATGCCCGCATTGGAGTAATGCATCGCACGGATTCCCACCTTTTGCTCCCCCGGCAACTTCAAGCCAAAACCGATGCGGTCTTCGAAGTTGACCGAAGAACCCAGACGCTGATCGCCCACGTCGGTCTTGGAGAACGCCGCCAGGCCAATGCCGGCCTCGATGTACGGCGTGTAGGTGAAACCGCTGAACTCATAGGTAAACACCGGGCTGAACGACAGCGAATGTGCGCCACTGGCGTCCCCGCCCTCCCAGTAGGTGTACGCGGCGTCCCAATACCCGCTCAGATAACCGGTGCTGCTTTCCATCCATTTCTTGTCCCAGTCGAACGACATGCCAATACGGTAGGTCATGTCACCTTGGCCTGTGGCGCCAACGGCACCGGACACCTGAGCGGCGTGGGCCAGGCTGGCCCCTGCAAAGGCCAGCACTGCGGCGGCCAGCGATGCTGCCAGACGGGTTTTCATCAACAACTCTCCTGATGGTCTACACGGCAAGCGGGGGCTTGAGCCCCTCGATCTTATGTAGTGCCCGGCACTTCCAGTGCCGGTCACACGAAGTAATAGTTTTTTGATTATTGTCCAGATAATCAGAAAGTTGAAAGTGAAATGCCACTATTGGCTAATTCGCTTCTTCAAGATGGGCCTCGCCGTGCGCAGGGCTGCAGTCGTACTCCGCGTCAGGGGTTCGAGCACACCCGGGATCAATGCATAACCCCGCTCGTCCAACATCTCCAGTTGAAGGCTCAGGTTCATGGCGATGTGCTCCGACCCGGCAGGAGTACATGCGTACTCCTGCCCGTTATCCATTAACGCCAGTTAAGGCTCACCGTCGTAGGGGCTTTTCCGTTAACAGTCACCATTTGTTGCACCGTCTGCCCTTGAGCGTTACCGGTGACTTTGTATTTGCCAGGCGGCAACTGCACATACAGCAGCGGCCCGGCATCCATGACGCTGAGTACGGGCTGCCCCTGGGCGTTCTGGATATCGACATTGGCACCGCTCTGGAACTTGCCTTCCGGCCCCTTAGAAAGCTCTACGTGCAAGTCGTAACCTGGGGTTTTGCGCAGGGCGTTGGCCTCATCCTGGCCGATGCCTCCCTGCAGAAAGCGCACGCCGTTCTGTTCCTGTGGTTGTAACTGAACGGCCTGCATATCGATGGGGGCATTGAGGTTGGCGGCGGCTGCCAAGGTCCATGGCATGGCCAAGGCGACCAGCAGTGCCGCACCAAGGGCATAGTGATGGTTACGCATGGTACGTCCCTCCTTCAGAGGATGGCTTACCTAGTCTCTGATCCTTCAGGCGTACCGGTGTTCGTGCCGATATGTGGTTACCCTCGTGATATTCGGCTCTAACTCATGATGCGAACGTATATTTATAGGAATATCAGGATGTTATACGCGTTTCTTCAAGAAGCTTCACAAACATGCTCAAGCTGCGCGATACCGTGCCCCGCCGCCACACCAGCCAGGTTTTCAGGTAGCGGAAATCCTCCGACATCGGCCACGCACTGACGGTGCTGCACCCGGGCATATTGTCGAGCATGCTGCGCGGCATCATGGCCAGGCCTGCGCCAGCGCTGACGCAGGCCAGCATGCCGTGGTAAGACTCCATCTCGTGGATCTTGCCCGGCACCGCCTGGTCCTGCACGAACCAGTTTTCAAAGTGATGGCGGTAGGAGCAGTTGGCGCGGAAGGCGTAGATGCTCTCCCCGTTCACGTCCTGTGCACGGGTAACCGGGGCATGGTTGAGCGGCGCGATCACCATCATCTCTTCCTCGAACACGGGCATGCCCTCCAGTGTCGGGTGCAGCACCGGGCCATCGACGAACGCCGCCACCAGGCGACCCGACAACACGCCTTCCAGCATCGTACCCGAAGGGCCGGTAGACAGGTCCAGGTCGACCTTGGGATAGCGCTGGTTGTAGGCCGCCAGCAGCGCCGGGATGCGCACGGCCGCGGTGCTTTCCAGTGAGCCCAGGGCGAAGGTGCCCTGCGGGTCTTCACCGGCCACGGTCAACCGCGCCTCGTGAACCAGGTCGAGAATGCGCCGGGTGTATTCGAGAAAATTCCAACCGGCAGGCGACAGGCGCAGGCGGCTCTTTTCGCGGATGAACAGTTCAACGCCGAGGTCTTGCTCCAGTTGCTTGATGCGTGTGGTCAGGTTCGACGGCACCCGATGGATGTGCTGCGCAGCGGCACTGATGCTGCCCTGCTCTGCCACGGCCTTGAAGATCTCCAGTTGCACCAGGTCCACAGCCTTTCTCCAAACGTGAATGTTTCGCTCATTATTATTCAGTTTTCATTAAAGCCATAGCCCACTAGTCTGGCGTCACTGATTAACAACAACGAGAGTGTCCGCCATGAGCGCGATCAGCAGTCTGACCCACGCCATCTCCCTCGACCCGTACAGCGGCGAGCAGATCGGCGCCTACCCGTTCGACACCGACGCCGCACTGGAAGCGGCGCTGCAACGTGCCAAGGTTGGCTACCGCCAGTGGCGCCAAGTGTCGCTGGGTCAGCGCAGCGAGTACCTGCTCGCCCTGGCCAGCACCCTCGAAGCCAAAGCCGAAGCCTTCGCCCAGATGATCAGCCGCGAAATCGGCAAGCCAGTCGTCCAGGCCCGTGGCGAAGTCAGCAAGTGCGTTGGCCTGTGCCGTTGGTACGCCGAGCACGGCCCGGCCATGCTCGCGCCGGAGCCTACCCAGGTTGAAAAAGCCCGTATCGAATACCGTCCGCTTGGCCCGATCCTGGCCGTGATGCCTTGGAACTTCCCGGTCTGGCAGGTATTGCGCGGCGCCGTGCCGGCGATCCTGGCGGGTAACACGTATGTACTCAAGCATGCGCCGAACGTGATGGGCAGCGCCTACCTGCTGGGCGAGTTGTTCAAGGATGCCGGGCTGCCAGAGGGCGTGTTCGAAGTGCTGAACGTGACCCCGGATGGCGTCACCCGCGCCATCAACGACACGCGCATTGCCGCCGTGACCCTAACCGGCAGCGTACGTGCCGGCATGGCGATCGGTGCCCAGGCCGGTGCCGCGCTGAAGAAGTGCGTGCTGGAGCTGGGTGGTTCCGACCCGTTCATCGTGTTGGCCGACGCCGACCTGGATGCCGCCGTCAAGGCTGCGGTCATCGGCCGCTACCAGAACACCGGCCAGGTCTGCGCCGCGGCCAAGCGTCTGATCGTCGAAGAAAGCATCGTTGACGAATTCACCCGCAAGTTCGTTGAAGCCACCCGTGAACTGAAAGTGGGCAACCCACTGGACGACGACACCTACATTGGCCCGATGGCCCGTTACGACCTGCGCGATGAGCTGGACGGCCAGGTGCAAGCGACCCTCGCCGAAGGCGCCACCCTGCTGCTTGGCGGCAACAAAGTCGAGGGCGTGGCCAACTTCTACGCGCCGACCGTGTTCGCCAACGTCACGCCGGGCATGACGGCGTTCAAGCAGGAGCTGTTCGGGCCGGTGGCCGCGATCATCACTGCCCGTGATGCCGACCATGCGGTGGAGCTGGCAAACGATAGCGAGTTCGGCCTGGCCGCGACCATCTACACCGCCGACTATGCGCTGGCCGAGCGCATGACCGCAGCACTGGATACCGGTGGTGTGTTCATCAACGGTTACTGCGCTTCCGATCCCCGCGTGGCGTTTGGCGGTGTGAAGAAGAGCGGTTTCGGGCGTGAGCTGTCGCACTTTGGTGTGCGTGAGTTCACCAATGCCCAGACGGTGTGGCTGGACCGCAACTGATTCAGAACCTTTGGGGCTGCTTCGCAGCCCCAAAAGCTTCAATCGCGAACCTGGTCCTTGACCCAATCCAGCATCCCTCCCGGCACGATCAACTCATGCCGCGCCCGCGAACAGGCGGTGTACAACCCCGCCAGCATCCGCGCCCGCTCATTGCGGTTACCCGCCACCTGAGGCACCACCATCAGCTCCGGCGACACCATCACCCGGGCGAATTCCATGTTCTTCACGTCCCTTACCCGCCCCAGGAACAACTTGGGTGCCTTGTCCCAACGGTAACGGCTCTTGGCCTTGGCAAAGTGCTCAGGCGTGTAGCCCTTGCGCAGCATGTTGGCCACGGCAACGAAGGCCTTGTCGTCGCCCTTGTCCTGCTCCAACGCCTGCCAGCTGGCATAGCGGAACAGCATCGGGTGACGGGGCCGCGTGCCGTAACGGTACAACTCGATGCAGTCTTCGACGAACAATTCGAAGTCCTTGCGCGCGCTTTTAAGCAGCACGAACGGCACGCCCTGGTGTGTCAGACGCTGGAACCAGCCAAACAGGCCCCATTCGTCATCGACGATCAGCGCCGTGGGCTGTTCCGGCACCGTCACGGCATCGAAGAAGCTGACCCGGGTGTAGTGCTCGGCGCTGCCACTGAAAGCGGCCTGAATCGAGGCCGGGTGCGCCTGAATCAGCGGGTTCAGCACGTTGTCCATCGCCGGCCCGGCACGCAACGAATGGTCGATGCAGCGCTGGCGAATAAAACCGCCATGGTGCGGACTGAGGCCGTTGAGGTTCTGCAGCTCGTCCCCCAGGGCAATGATCGACTGCGGGCTGCGATCAAGCACGGCAAGCATCGGTGCGGACAGCTCGTGGGCTTCGTCGACGATGACGTGGGTATAACGGCTGTCGATCACATAGTCGGTCAGTGACAGCAGCTTTACCCGGTGGTAGTCGCGCACCGGTAGCTGGATTTCTCGTGCCGACGGGCGAATCAGTTCCTGCCAGTACGACCTCGCCTTTTCCAGCAGCACCTCCTGGTCCAGCGGCGAGGTGCCCGGCCCGGCCCATGGCAAATGGTGCAATTGCAGCTGGGTATCGGCGCTGTGGCAGAACGTGCGCACGGCGCGCACGCACAAGGCAACGACATCGCGTGCAGCAACTGGGCCGATGTCGGGAATGGCCAGCCAGCGCACCACCTGCGCGTCCTGCGGGCGCCACGACAGCTTGGTACGGTACGGGTCGCGCAAACGCCAGCCATTGCTGGTGAGGTCGCGGTTTAGCAGCTCGTCTGCCAGCTGGCCGAAGGTCATCGCGGTGTAGGCGGCAGCGTCCTTCACCCGCGCCTGCAGGGCGCGCAACTGGCCCTCGGTCAGTGCCAGCAGCAACGTGCGCTGTGGCTCCAGCAGCCGGGCGAACTGGTGAATCAGGAAGGTCTTGCCGGTGCCCGCGAAGCCTTGCACGGCCACCGACTCGTCTATGCCACTGAGAAATTCGCGCAGCAGGCGGTTTTGCTGATCGCTGAGCATCAGGTCACTGGCCAGGGACGGCAAGTACACCGGGTGCAGCGGTGTGGCCCGCTGGCGGTAGGTGTCGGCAAACTGGAAGCTCCACTGGCCTTCGGCATCCAGCAGCTCGTCTACGGTGTACTCCACCTCGGCCGACAACAGGGCAATGCCGTTTTCACCCAGCATGCCAAGGCCCATGGCAAAAGCTTCGCGATCGAAGTGCTGCGCCACCTGGCCCTGGAAACGCCCGGGCGCGGCGCTTTCGACTTCGTTGGCGATGCGCACGATTTCGGCGAAACGGCGCTCTTGTGCGTCGGCCGATGCGGTGCCGGGCTGGCGTGGGAGGTTTTGCACGAACAGCACCGCGGCGGCGTCGAGCACGCTGGCTGTGGTGAAAAAGTCGGTGTTGAGTTCGCTGGCGAGGCGGTCCGCCTGGTCGCTGGGCAAAGGCAGGTAAAACATCGGCACCTCGGGTGGAAACAGGGCGGCACGATAGCAACTTTCAGTAGGAAATGCTGGGTTTAACCCCTGCCCCGCTTCAACGTCTCACTGGGAAACTCCTTGAACAACTGTCTGTAACTCTCTGAAAATCTTCCCAAATGCCAGAATGACCAGCGCATCGCTACTTCGGCGACCGTTACGCCACCACCGTGCAACAAGTCGCGCCGCGCACCGTTCAGTCTGCGCAACCGCAGCCACTGCGCCGGCGGCATGCCGGTAAATGCCTTGAACGCCTGCTGCAACTGGCGCAGGGAAACCCCGGCAACCCCCGCCAACTCCACCAGGTTCAGTGTCTCTTCCGGGCAGTCGGCCGCCCATTCGCTGACCCGGCGCATGATCGCCCGCTCTTCGTCACGACGCCCCAGCGCCACACCCTGCAAGCGCTGGCAGGCATTGTCGAGTATGAACAGGCAGTCCTCCAGCAATTGCTCCGCCAAGGCCTGCCCCTGCAGCGGACAAACCGCCTCGCCCAGGCGCGTCAGCGTGGCGCTCAGCCAGCTACCGAACAAGGCATTCTGCCCGCTGCCCAATGGCACCATGAATAAACCTTCGAGGCGCTGCGGGTCCAGCCCATGGCGGGCCAGAAAGGCCTGATCGAACACCACCGCCACTTCCTGGTAGTTCTCCGGCGTGATCCAGATATTGCGGCTTTGCTCGTTCAGCAGGTACAGGCTGTTCTCGCTACGGTCGAAGCAGAACGCAAGCGAACCGCTCGGCGCACGGAAAAACTGCTCCACCCGGGTATTCAGCCGCTCTTCGTAAACCTCCACACCATCGAGCCCCAGGCAACGCAGTTCACCGCTGAAATGCCCGGGTGACATCTGCCGATACTGTTGCTGCCAGCCAGGGGTGGCGCGCACTTGCTCGGTAACGTCGGTGGTATGAAAAGCCTGGACCTGCAACGCATTGGCGGTTGTCACGCATTGTCCTGTATGCACTCTTTTGGTGCATTCGTTACTGAAGAAAGTGGATAGATTGCCCCGGTGGGCTGCGACCAAGATAGTCTCCAGCGCGTCACCTGGGAAGCGTGATGCCCCGGAAACCCTGCGACGGCTTTCTCGGGCTTACGCGTTCCCACACTAAAACCCAACCAAGAGGTCTGTATGAACGCCCCCTTCGATCAGCTGTACACCTGGCTGAAAGAACACCGCATCACCGAAGTCGAATGCGTGATCAGCGACTTGACCGGCATTGCCCGTGGCAAGATCGCGCCCACCGCCAAGTTCCTCCATGAACGTGGCATGCGCCTGCCAGAAAGCGTGCTGCTGCAGACGGTCACCGGCGACTACGTTGACGATGACATCTACTACAACCTGCTCGACGCCGCCGACATCGACATGGTCTGCCGCCCCGACCCAAGCGCTGTGTACCAGATCCCGTGGGCGATCGAGCCGACTGCGATCGTGATCCACGACACCTTCGACAAACAAGGCAACCCCATTGAGCTGTCGCCGCGCAACGTGCTGAAGAAGGTGCTCAAGTTGTACGCCGACAAAGGCTGGCAGCCGATCGTCGCGCCGGAAATGGAGTTTTACCTGACCAAGCGCTGCGAAGACCCGGACTTGCCACTGCAGGTTCCGCTGGGGCGCTCTGGCCGTGCCGAAAGCGGCCGTCAGTCGTTCTCGATCGATGCCGCCAACGAATTCGACCCGCTGTTCGAAGACGTCTACGACTGGTGCGAGATCCAGGGCCTGGACCTGGATACGCTGATTCACGAAGACGGCCCGGCGCAGATGGAGATCAACTTCCGCCACGGAGACGCGCTCGACCTGGCCGACCAGATCACCGTGTTCAAGCGCACCATGCGTGAGGCAGCCCTCAAGCACAACGTCGCCGCTACCTTCATGGCCAAGCCGATCACCGACGAGCCGGGCAGCGCCATGCACCTGCACCAAAGCGTGGTGGACATCGCCACCGGCAAGCCGATTTTCGCCAATGAAGACGGCAGCATGAGCCCGCTGTTCCTGCACCACATCGGCGGCTTGCAGAAGTACATCCCCAAGCTGCTGCCGATGTTCGCGCCCAACGTCAACTCGTTCCGCCGCTTCCTGCCGGACACCTCGGCACCGGTCAACGTCGAGTGGGGCGAAGAAAACCGCACCGCGGGCTTGCGTGTGCCCACGTCCAGCCCCGAGGCGATGCGCGTGGAAAACCGCCTGCCGGGTGCGGATGCCAACCCGTACCTGGCGATTGCCGCCAGCCTGCTGTGCGGCTACCTGGGCATGGTCGAGCAAATCGACCCCAGCGCGCCGGTACAAGGCCGTGCCTACGAACGGCGCAACCTGCGCTTGCCGATCACCATCGAGGATGCGCTGCAGCACATGGAAGACTGCGAAACCGTGCAGCAGTACCTGGGCAAGCAGTTCGTCCAGGGCTACGTGGCGGTCAAGCGGGCCGAGCACGAGAACTACAAGCGCGTGATCAGCTCGTGGGAGCGCGAGTTCCTGATGCTCAGCGTTTGACCCACCTTGGGGGGCTTAGCCCCCCTGCACCGAATTCGAAGAACAAGACCTACGAGGTGTCCCCATGCGTCATCTACAAGCCCTGATACCCGCTGCACTCACCCTGCTGTTCGCCACCACCACCCACGCCACCCCTTCGGTCAGCGTGTACAACTGGACCGACTACATTGGTGACACCACCCTGGCCGACTTCCAGGCCAGCAGCGGGATCAAGGTGGTGTATGACGTGTTCGACTCCAACGAAACCCTTGAAGGCAAACTGCTGGCCGGGCGCACCGGTTATGACGTGGTGGTGCCGTCGAACCACTTCCTCGCCCGCCAGGCCCAGGCCGGTGCCTTCTTGCCGCTGGACCGCAGCAAGCTGCCGAACTGGCAGCACCTGGACCCCAAGCTGCTCAAGCAGCTTGAACAGAACGACCCCGGCAACCAGTACGCGGTGCCTTACCTGTGGGGTACCAATGGCATCGGCTACAACGTCGACAAGGTCAAGGCGGCTCTGGGCGTGGACCATATCGACTCGTGGGCGGTGCTGTTCGAGCCGGAAAACCTCAAAAAGCTCAAACAGTGCGGCGTGGCCTTCATGGACTCGCCCGATGAACTGTTCCCTGCTGTCCTCAATTACCTGGGCATGGACCCGCGCAGCGAAAAACCGGCCGACTACGCCAAGGCCGAAGCCCGCCTGCTGGAGCTGCGCCCCTACATCACGTACTTCCATTCATCCAAATACGTCTCCGACCTGGCCAATGGCGATGTCTGTGTGGCCTTCGGCTACTCCGGCGACGTGTTCCAGGCCGCCAACCGTGCCGTGGAAGCGAAGAACGGCGTGAAAGTGGCCTACAGCATTCCCAAGGAAGGCAGCAACCTGTGGTTCGACCTGCTGGCCATCCCCAAGGACGCCAGCAACCCCGAGCAGGCCCTGGCATTTATCAACTACCTGCTCGACCCCAAAGTGATCGCCAAGGTCAGCGCAACCGTCGGCTATGCCAATGCCAACCCGGACGCCAAGGCCTACATGGATGCATCGCTGGTCAGCAATCCTGAGATCTACCCACCCCAGGACGTGCTGGACAAACTGTACATCTCCAGCACCCCGAGCCCGAAGATCATGCGCGTCATGACCCGCTCCTGGAGCAAGATCAAGTCCAACCGCTGAGTCGAGAACGCCCATGTCTTTCAATACTCAACACGCCGCTTCGTACTACGCCGCCACGGCGCGCGATGCGGCCCCCTACCCCAGCCTGGACGGCGAACTGACGGCTGACGTATGCGTGGTCGGCGGCGGGCTGACCGGGGTCAATACCGCCCTGGAGCTCGCCGAGCGTGGCCTTTCGGTGGTGCTGCTGGAAGGCCGGCGCATCGGCTGGGGCGCCAGTGGGCGCAATGGCGGCCAGCTGATTCGCGGTATTGGCCACGATGTCAGTGGTTTCGCCCGGTATGTTGGCCAGGACGGCGTGCGTTACCTGAAGCAGGCCGGCATCGATTCGGTGGCGCTGGTCGCCGAGCGTATCGCCCGCTACGGTATTGCCTGCGACCTGCGTTGGGGTTTCTGCGAGCTGGCCAATACACCTGCCCAGTTCGCTGCCTTCAAGGATGAACAGGACGACCTCGCGGCGCTGGGTTATCGCCATGCAACACGCCTGGTCGGTGCGGGGCAGTTGAACGAGATTGTCGCCAGCGACCAGTACGCCGGCGGCCTGGTCGACATGGGCTCGGGCCACTTGCACCCACTCGACCTGGTCCAGGGCGAAGCCCGTGCCGCGCACGGCATGGGTGTGCGCCTTTTCGAGCAGAGCCCGGTATTGCGCATCGAGCACGGCCCCACCGTGACCCTGCACACGGCCCGAGGCAAAGTGAGGGCAAGCAGCCTGGTGCTGGGCTGCAACGCCCACCTCGATGAACTGGAGCCCCGGTTAAGCGGCAAGGTGCTACCGGCCGGCAGTTACGTGGTAGCCACAGAACCATTGCCTGAAGCGCTAGCCCGCACCTTGATCCCGCAGAACATGGCGCTGTGCGACCAAAAGGTCGGCCTGGACTACTACCGCCTCACCGCCGACCGCCGCCTGCTGTTTGGCGGCGCCTGCCACTATTCCGGGCGCGACCCCAAGGACATCGCGGCCTATATGCGGCCCAAGGTGCTGAAGGTGTTCCCCCAGCTGGCCAATGTGCGCATCGATTTTCAGTGGGGCGGCATGATCGGCATCACCGCCAACCGCTTTCCCCAGGTTGGGCGCCTGAGCCAGCACCCGAACGTATACTACGCCCAAGGCTACTCCGGGCATGGGCTGAACGTGACGCACTGGACGGCGAAACTGCTGGCCGAAAGTATCGCCCTCGGCCATAGCCATGGCCTGGATGTGTTCAGCGCCGTGCCACACCTGACCTTCCCCGGCGGCAAGGCACTGCGCTCGCCGCTACTGGCACTGGGCATGTTGTGGTACCGGTTGCGCGAAGCGTTGGGGTGAGTCCAGCACATGAATTGCGGCGCCAGACAAACCAGGCACCGCAATTCATTGTCCAGATTGAACGCCCCCACTGGCCAACTGCCGCGCACCTGCTAGCGTTGTTCTGGCCGACCATCTCATGGATGCATCTCCATCATGAAATCACTGCCTCGCATTACCCTGTTGTGCGCCGCGCTGCTTGCCGTGGCCGCCTGCTCCAGCAAAAGCGTGGACCCCAAGGACTATTCCGGCTTCCTCAAGGATTACAGCCGCCTGCAGGAAGCCAAAAGCCCTTCGGGTGATCCGGTGATGCGCTGGATCGACCCCAACGTTAACGTCAACCAGTACAGCCAGGTGTTCATCGAGCCCAGCCAGTTCTACCCCAAGCCACAACCAACGGCGGTGATTTCGCAGCAGACGCTGCAAGAAATCACGCGTTACTTCAATGATGCCTTGCGCCGTGAAATGGGCAGCGTGATGCCGCTGGCCAAGGGGCCAGGCCCGGGAGTGATCGTGGTGCGCCCCGCCATTACAGCGGTGTCGACCAGCAACGAAGGCCTGAAGCCGTACGAAGTCATCCCTATCGCACTGATTTCGGCGGGTGTGAACACGGCCATGGGTTGCCGTGATCAGGAAGTGGATGTCGGTGTGGAGGCAGCGTTCCTTGATGGTGCCAGCCAGAAGGTGCTGGCCCAGGTGGTGCGCAAAGGCACGGGGCAGGAACTGGAGAACGATACCCAGAAGCTGACCTTGAATGACGTAAAGCCAGTGCTGGATGGTTGGGCGAAAGACATGCGTGCCAGCTTCCTGGCAGCGAAGCAGAAGGCTCGTTAAGTTTAGGGCCGCTTTGCGGCCCTAATCCAGATCTAGCCTGTTAGCACTCTACGAATGCAACCGCCAAACCGCCACGCGAAGTTTCCTTGTAATTGGCATGCATATCCGCCCCGGTATCACGCATGGTGCGGATCACCCGGTCAAGTGAGATGAAGTGCTCGCCATCCCCACGCAACGCCATCTGTACGGCATTGATCGCCTTCACCGCAGCAATTGCATTGCGCTCGATGCACGGCACCTGCACCAGGCCACCGACCGGGTCGCAGGTCAGCCCGAGGTTGTGCTCCAGCGCAATTTCGGCGGCGTTCTCAAGCTGTGGCGGTGTTGCGCCCAGCACTTGGGCCAGGCCGGCAGCGGCCATCGAACACGCTGAGCCTACCTCCCCCTGGCAACCGACTTCGGCCCCGGAGATCGACGCGTTTTTCTTGCACAGAATACCGACCGCTGCGGCGCCGAGCAGGAAGTCCACCACATCCGCGTCATTGGCACTGGGGTTGAACTTCATATAGTAGTGCAGCACCGCCGGGATAATGCCCGCCGCACCGTTGGTTGGTGCAGTGACCATGCGCCCACCGGCAGCATTCTCTTCATTGACCGCCAGGGCGAACAGGTTCACCCACTCCATCGCGCTGAGGGTCGAGCCAATCACGTTGGGCTTGCCCAGTTCCTGCAAGCTACGATGCAACCGCGCAGCGCGGCGCTTGACATGCAGCCCACCCGGCAGAATGCCTTCGTTGCGCAGGCCGTTCTGAACACACTCCTGCATGGCCGCCCAGATACGCAGCAAGCCTTCACGCACTTCGGCTTCCGGGCGCCAGGCACGTTCGTTGGCCATCATCAGTTGCGCAACGCTCAAACCGTGGGTTTTGCACAAGGTCAGCAGCTGGGCCGCACTGTCGAACTCATACGGCAAAATCACTGCGTTGCTTTCGGCGGCAGGGGCATCGATTTCGGCCTGCTCGACGATAAACCCACCGCCCACTGAGTAGTAGGTCTGGCACAGCAGGCTGCCCTGCCCGTCCAGCGCCTCCAGGCTCATGGCATTGGGGTGATAAGGCAGGTTTTCGTCGAGCAGCAACATGTCACGGCCATACTCGAAGGCCAGCGGGTGGCTGCCATCCAATATCAGGCAACGCTCCTGCAGTACCTGGCTGATACGCGAATCGATGGTGGCCGGGTCGATCCGGTCTGGCCATTGGCCCATCAGGCCCAGCAGGCAGGCGCGATCGGTGGCATGGCCAACCCCGGTAGCCGACAGCGAGCCATACAACCGCACTTCAACGCGCGTTACCCGCGTCAGCAGCCCCTGCTCACGCAGGGCCTGGGCGAACGTCGCTGCTGCCCGCATCGGGCCGACGGTGTGAGAGCTGGACGGCCCGATGCCGATTTTGAAAAGGTCGAAAACACTGATAGCCATGCTAATGCCTGACCGTACCCTGAGATGAATCCACGGCACGGTTATCTGAAGAAATTGAGCGGTATTGCGATTTTGCGCGATACTGACGCGCTCATTCACGAATGACCAACGAATCTTTCTAAGCAAGGCTTTAGCGGTACTAAACGATGCGACGACAACTCAATGGTCAGGTGTTCGTCTGGCTACATGTATTCGCCTGCGCAGCCCGGCACCTGTCCTTCACCCGCTGCGCCGAAGAGCTGCACATCACTCCAGGTGCTGTCAGCCAGCAGATGCGCCAGCTGGAAGAACGCCTGGGTTACCGGCTGTTCCTGCGTCGGGCGCGCGGTGTGGAGCTGAGCGCCGAAGGGCAACGCCTGGCCCAGACAGTGGCAGAAGCCTACGGCAGCATCGAGGCCGAATTGTTGCGCCTGGATGCCGGAGAAATCCGCGGCACCTTGCGCGTGCGCTCGATCCCGTCTTTTTTGGCCAAATGGCTTACCCCGCGCCTGCCGCGCTTTCAGCAGCGTTACCCGGACATCGAGCTACGCCTGGTGGCCGAGGACAGTGCCCAGGCATTGACCCCAGGCGATTTCGACCTGGCTATCGACCTGAACGATGGCAGCTACCCTGGCATGCTCTCGACACCGCTGCTGGACGAGCAGATCTTTCCGGTGTGCTCACCTACCCTGCTACGCGGGCGCCCGCCGCTGCATGGGCCGGCGGACCTGGCGCACTACCCACTGCTGCACGACATCACGGCGTGGCGTGGCAGTTCGGAGTATGCGGAGTGGGAGTTCTACCTAGAGGGTATTGGCGCCGCTGGCCTGGATGTGCGGCGTGGGCACACTTTCAACCGCAACCACCTGACCATCGAAGCGGCCATCGCCGGTATCGGCGTAGCGATCGCCCGTCGCACACTGTTGAATGACGAGCTGGAGCGCGGCGCATTGATCGTGCCGTTCGGCGTTCCGATCGCCAACCACAAACGCTACGTGGTGCATTACCCGCCAGGCGGGCTGAACCAGCCTGGGGCGCGGGCGGTGCATGACTGGCTGGTGGAGGAAGCGCGAGGATTCCGGGAATTGCACCCGCTGAACAAGGAATAGCCAGCCTGTACGCTCCTACAGGGATCTCGCCAGCTTTATGACTAGTAAGCCTGCTTGCCGGTAAAGGCGTTCAGGGTACGCACCAGAATCACGAAGTCCAGCCACAGCGACCAGTTATTGATGTACTCGATGTCCGAGTCCACCCGCTGGATCATCTGCTCGATATCCTTGGTCTCTCCCCTGAAGCCACGTACTTGGGCCAAGCCGGTCATGCCTGGTTTGATGTTGTGGCGGGCGAAGTAATCAACGATGTCCTGCGAATACAAGGTGTCATGCTGCAACGCATGCGGTCGCGGCCCGACCAGCGACATTTCCCCGGTCAGTACATTGAACAACTGCGGCAATTCATCCAGGCTGGTGCGACGAATGAAGGCGCCAATCCGGGTGAGCCGCGGGTCATCCTTCTGTGCCTGCTTGACCACACCACCTTCGGGCTGGTGGACATGCATGCTCCTGAATTTCCAAATCCGGAACGATTCCCCGGTCCAGCCCGTGCGTTCCTGGCGGAAGAACACCGGCCCGGGGCTGGTGAGTTTGATGGCCAGTGCAACCGTCAGCAACACGGGCGAAGCGCACAGTAGAATCACCGCTGCCAGCACCCTGTCCTCTAGGTTTTTCAGGAAAAGGCTCATGCCCGTCAGGGGCGTTTCCGACAAGGTCAGCACAGGAATCCCGGCAATTTCCCGCACACTGTGGTTGATCAGGCGCAACGAAAAGATATCCGGCACCCAGTTCACCGCGATGCACTTGTCGAGCAACTTGAAGTACACATCGTTGATGACCTCGGAGCCACCGAGCGGCGTGACCAGGTAAACGGTGCGTATGCCATGCTGCGCGACGATTTCATCCAGGTCTGCAATGTGCCCCAGCACAGGCAGGCGCTGCTTTCCCTCGCCGTTGTCACGCCCCTGGCCGTCGCCCTTGTCGAGCAGTACGCACCCCAATACCCGTTCACCAAACCAGGGGTTGTTGCTGATTTTCTGATAAAGAAAATTCGCCAGGTCGCCGTCGCCGATAATCAGCGCGTTATCCAGGCGTGCATGGGCGGTAAAACGCTTTTGCAGTTCACGAACGGCAAAGTGCAGGAATAACTGCGCGATGTAGCCAATGATGAACAACTGCACCACCAACAAACGCGAGTACGTTTCACTCTGCTTGGTCAGGAAGGCCATGACCACGAGAAAACAGAACGTTGCCGACCAGGCCTTGAAAAGGCGGAAGGCTTTGATCGAAAGCCCGACATTGGTGCGGTAGATCGCATAATGGTCGTAAATGACGGCCAGTGCGCCAATCAGCAACAGCAGCATGATTACATAATCGGAGGTAATGTAACCAAACTGGTCGTAGATGAGATACCAGGCAATACCGGTGACTGCAATGCCATCGAGCCCTGCCTGAATGGCGTTACTTACGCTGCTTCTTCTTTGGAGTAAGGAACGACTGCTTCTGGGTTCGAAAACCATTTCAGACCTCATCTGTGTCAGCGTAGCCAGTGCCTTCCATCAAGCATCAAGTCTTGAAAACAGCGTGTACAACGCCAGATAAGCAATATCGTGCAGCCCCCAAGCCACTGCTATCACTGTAGCAGCCACCCGCCATCAGCGCGGATTTTGGCCGATTCATACAGTGCCCCTGGCCGAATCGGCTGCCTTGCGGTAAAGCAGCGTGCGCAGCAAGAACAGCGGGTTGCCCACCACATAACGCATGAACAGACGTTTTGGCTCGCGCAACAGCCGGTAGGCCCACTCTCCCCCCAGCCGCCTTAGCCAAGGCGGTGCCCGGCTGACCTTGCCGCCGAGAAAGTCCAGAATTGCCCCACCACACACGATCAGGCACGGCCCGCCAACGGCTGCCAGCCTGGCCGCCACCGCCTCCTGTTTGGGCATGCCCATGCCCAGCACGATCAGCTCGGGTTGTTGCTCACGGGCCAGCTGCAGGTAGGTTTCGAGGCTGGCAAAGCCGTCATGTACCGACACGGGCACGACACCAAACTCGGTTTCACACCGCTGCACGGCCTGGTTCAGGTAGGGTTGCCGGGTGCCCCAGAATGCGACCTTGCGCCCACGGTATGCGGCCATGAGCCTGGGAATGAAGTCAGTCCCGTTCATGTTAAGCCCGGGTGCCAGGCCCAGACGCCGATACAGGATGGCCATGCCGGAGCCGTCGCGCAGCAACACGTCGGCTGCCGACAGTGCCTGGCAGTAGGCGCCGTCACGGACCACCAGGTTCATCGCATGGGCATTGACGAAGCCCAGCACGGTCGCGGCTTGCGGGGCTGCCAGCCTGTCGAGCAGGCGCTGTGCCGCGCCGCTGTCGGGTACCACCTCGAGCGCGTCGATTATGCATTGCCAGCGATTCTGCCATTGCCACAGTGCCATCAGTCATCATCCCGTTTTGAGCGCACCCACTCAACCTGGCGCTTGATCAGGAACCCTAGGTACAAAGGGATTTTCTTTGCCGCGTAGAACGGTGCGTAAAGCAAGACGGAAAACGGGATCAGCTCACGGCAGAAGCGCGCCCAGGCCAGCAAAACCGCAAGGCTGAGCATGGCCAAGGCTATCAGGGCGATCCACGCTGGCGCGGCAACATCAAACAGCAAGTACGCAAGCCAGGCCACCAGATTGAGCCCCAGCAGGGTCAGTACCAACAACGCCAAAGGCGGTACCAGCAAGTCGAGGGTCATCGCCAGCAGGCTACCATTGCCTTGGGTCACGGCGGCCAACGCACGCTTGGGCGCATCGGCCAGCATCAAGCCCAAGTGGCCATGCTCCCAGCGGGTGCGCTGGCTGTTCAGGCCTTGCTGGCTGGCAGGAAACTGGCTGGTGACCAATGCCTCGGGGCAGAACACGGGAGGCTTGCCCTGCTGACACAGATCCAGGCCCAGTTTCACGTCCTCTACCAGGTGCCCATTGGCAAGATTGATCAAGGTCAGGTCGTGCCAACCGAATGCCATGCCCGCACCCATCAGTTGGCAGGGCAAGCCCAGCCGCGCCCAGCCACGCGGGCGCACCAGGTTTTTTACCCGCCAGGCAAACTCGGCGACCTGCACTTTCAGCCCGGCCCCCACAGGCGCACGCATCAGGTACAGCGCCTGTACCGGCCGCTGGGTCTGGTGATAGCGACGCGCCAGGCAGTCAATCGCCCCCTCGCCCACCTGGCAATCGGCATCCACCACAATCACCACCTCGGGTGGCTGTTCGGCCAGGTGACGCACGCCGAAGTCCAGCGCATAGCCTTTGCCACGCAACACCGAGTCGAAGCGTTCCACCACCTCGGCGCCGGCGTCGCGGGCCAGCTGGGCCGTATCATCGGAGCAGTTGTCTGCCACCACCAGCAAGCGGTCACCCTCAAGCAATTGCGGGGCAATGCTCGCCAGCGTTGCACGAATGATCGCAGCCTCATCGTGGGCAGGTACCAGCACCGCCACCCGGGGGCGCAGACTATGGCCCAGGTACTGCGAGCGTGGTGGCAGACACGCCAGCAGCATCTGTACAAAAAAAATCGACACAGGCACAAGGACGATGACCGTCAGCAGGCCCAGCGACCAACTCAATACACTTATCATGCGGATGCCTTGAAATAAGCGGCCAGCCGGGCCGCTTCGGTGTCGATATCATGCCGCTGCAGCACACGCTGGTAGGCTGCCTCGCCCATGCGCTGCAATACGTCGGCCGGTTGGCACAGGCAATCCGCCATGGCTTCAGCCAGCTCGTCGACGGCGCCAGCGGGGAAAAGCCAGCCGTTCTCGCCCGGGCGCACCAGCTCGGGGATGCCCGCCACATAGGTGGTCAGCACTGGCCGGCGCAAGGCCATGGCCTCCATGATCACCACCGGCAGGCCTTCGGCGAAGCTGGGCAATACCAGCGCGCGGGCGGCAAGGATTTCTTCGCGCACCTGTGCACTGCTGATCCAGCCAGTGATGCGCACGCGCCGCTGCAAGCCATGCCGGGCAATCAGGGCCTCGATCTGCTGGCGCATTTCGCCGTCTCCGGCCAACACCAGTTCGAAGTCAATCGACTGCGCAGCAAGCTGACACGCCGCCTCAAGCAACAGCAGCTGGCCTTTCTGCTCACACAGGCGCCCCACGCAAACAAGCCGTGGTACTGACGGTACATCGACCGGCGCCACCTCATGGAAACCCCGCTCCAGGCCGCAATGCACAACCTTTACCTTGGGCCAATGCTCGTGCGCCACCCAGCGGAACAGCTGGCTGCGCCCGTAAGAACTGACCGCTGCGACAAAGGCGGCTCGCCGTACCTTTTCGCCCATGTGCAGGAACTGCGGTTTGTCGAACTCTTCCGGCCCATGCACGGTAAAACTATAAGCCGGCCCGCCCAGTTGGTTGGCCAACATGACCACCTCGGTGGAGTTGGTGCCAAAATGGGCATGCACGTGTTTCGCCTCACTGGCCTGCAGCCACTGCAGCACCTGGCAAGCTTCGGCCAGGTAGACCAGGTGGTAGGGCCAGGCGCGGTCGGCGCGCAGGCCAAGGCGCATGGCCAGCCACAGGGCCTGGAAGAACCGCCCGGGCTGTGCTCGCAGCACCTGTAACGTGGGCCTCAGCAAGCCCTTTACACCAGCCCGCAGCACATAGCGGGTCTTGTCGCGCTCGGCCGTATCCTCGGCATCCTGCAACTCGGCGTCCCATCCCCGCAGGGCAATGCGTTGCACCTCTACGCCCTGACGCTCCAACGCCAGGATCTCACGGCGGATGAAACTGTGGCTGACCTTCGGGTACTGATTGATGAAGTAAGCAATGCGCATACGAATTCAGATCCCAACCCGCTTGATGACCGGCCTCCCCTGGCAACCTTTACTTCAGGCTGTCGACTACGGGTGGTCTGTCTACTGCCGATGCACTCACAGCAAATGCATCCCCCTGTTTTCCTTGTAGTCCAAGGTTGTGACCGCTGCCCGGCAATGCGGCCTGCAGGCGAATAAAAACATCGTCGAGCAGCGCCTGGCGGCGGCGGTACATCGCGCGCTTTTTGGCCGGGATGTCCTGCTCGGCCCGTTGTGCCGGTGCCAAGGGGATAGTGAAGAAGTCGTCGCGGCTCGACGCCGTAGCGCCATTTTCTTGCCAGATGATGTCGTAGTTGGCCGCCAGATCCTGGGCCTTGTCGCTGCCAAAGTACGGGTGGCGATGGTGCCGGCAGGCATCGCTGACGGCATACAGCTGCGCAACGCCCAGCATGCGTGCCAGGCATTTCAACGCTTCGAGCAGCAGGCTGCGCGGGCGCAGCCCCTCGAAGTCCTTGGTCAGGTCACGGTAGATGGCCAGCGAGGTTTCACTGTCGATGCCCTTGTGAATGCCCTGGACGGCACCGATGAACATCGACAGCCCCCCCTGATCACGGCACAGGGTAAACGCCAACGACGCCACGCGCAGGTCGCCCTGGAACAGGTTCAGCACCAGTTCACCTTCGCGCTTGAACCAGATCGGCCGGTCCATCACCAGGTGGCAGCCCGGCGAATAACTGGCCAGCTCGCACAGCGTCAGGCTTTCGTCCCGCCCCAGTAGCAACAGCGCCGGAAACTGCCCGGCCAGCACTTCAAAGTGCGAAGCCACCACCTCCAGGCGCTGCGGGGCCTCCCAGCATTTGCTGAGGTAAGGCCACTGCACCACGCCGATGCAATCCACACCCAGCCGCTGCAGCCCCTGCTGGCCCAGCGCCGCCGTCATGCGCTGCATGAAGGCATGCAGCTCAGGCCATTGCCTGACAATCTCTTGGGTCAACTTGTACTTGTTGTTCAATGCCCGCAACGAGTAGCCCGGTTGCAGGGTAAACACGCTTTTGACGAGGGCGCCGAGCATCATGGGTCTCTCTCACTTGTACTCGATCAAAGCCGATTTGCCGGCCGCGAAGCGGTGGCGCATGAATTTCAGCTGGCCGAGCATTTCCGGGAACTTGCCCAGCACCAGGAACACCGCCTGCAGCCAGTTCTCGCGCGCCGATTTGCCACCACGACGGGCCAGGCGCACAGCCTGAAGCGGGTAAATCAATAGCAGTAGCAGGCCCCAGCCACCGAGCAGCAGGCAAGCCAGCACAATCACCACAGGAATGCCCAAGCCCCACAGCCAGGCCCGGCGTGACTCGCGTAACCAGTGCTGCTCTGGCGGCTGCCCATGCAGGTAAGCCCCCTCGGCATAGGCATGGCCGGCACGCAGGCTGCGCCGCCACCATTGGCTGAAGCGGGTCATGGCCGCGTCGTGCAGGGTCATCTCGGCGTCCAGGCGCCAGACTTTCCAGCCATTGCCTCGCAAGCGCACGCACAGCTCGGGCTCCTCGCCAGCGATCAGGTCAGCGCGGAAGCCGCCAGCGGCAGCGAAGGCGTCTGCGCGCATCAACGCATCGCCGCCACAAGCCTTGGCTTCACCGATGGGGGTGTCCCATTCCAGATCGCACAACAGGTTGTACACCGATCGTTCCGGGAAGCGTTCACGGCGGCGGCCGCACACCACTGCCACCTCAGGGTGTTGGTCGAGAAATGCCTGCGCCGTAGCCAGCCAGCGGGCATCCACCTCGCAGTCACCATCGACGAACTGCACCAGCTGCATCGACGGCAACAGCCGCTGCAAGGCGCTAAAGCCTTCGTTGCGGGCGCGCGCGGCAGTGAACGGAACACGCATGTCCAACGCCAGTACCTCCACCCCCAGGCTGCGGGCCAGCTGCGGCGAACCGTCGGTGGAGCCCGAGTCGACGTACATGACCTTGCCCACACCCTGCATCAGCGAACGCAGGCAACGCTCCAGGCGTGTGCCTTCATTGCGGCCGATGACCACCACACCGATTACCGTTGCCATAAGCCTCACTCAACGGGCGCGGTGCTAGCCGGCTGCCTGGTCTTGATGGTGGCCGGCACCCCTACCGCCAACGAGTTGTCCGGCACATCCACCAGTACCACGGCATTGGCGCCGATGATCACGTTGTTGCCTATACGAATACTGCCCAGCACCTTGGCGCCGGTGCCGATATCGACGTTATTGCCGAACACCGGGGCAATTGGCTCGTCGACATTCTTCAAGCCCACCACCACGCCGTTGCGGATGCGGCAGTCATCGCCAAAGCGGGCATAGCCGCTGACAACGATGCCGCCAAAATGGTCGATGACGAAGTTGCGGCCAATCACCACTTCGCACGGCAGTTCGATGCCGGTGATGATTTGCACGAATTTGAACAGCACCTTGTAGATCAACGAGCACAGCTTGCGCAGCAGCGCCGGGCGCACGGTATAGCGCCAGCGGCCAAAGCGATACACCAGCAGTACCCAGAACCCCTGGGCGGCCCAGTCACCGCCGTGGGCCCGCAGGTCAGCACGAATATTCTCGAACATGGCTCCACCTACCTTGTCGCCTGGCTGGCGTACCGGGTCTTGAACAACAATGACCAGGTTGTCTGGCAATGACGCCAGCAGGCCTGTATCGCGCCCCAGCCGCGTCGTTTCAACAGCGCCTTGAGTGCCAGCACCAGGTCACCCAAGGTGACCAGCAGCATGTGCAGGGCCAGCCCCGCCACCCCGTGGTGCTTGCGGAAGTACAGCAACTCGCTTTCGATCTGGTACGCCGAGATCTGCCGGCTTGCAGCCTCCAGCTCGGCCACCGATTTGGAGCTTTCACCCCCGATGTGCACCACGGTTGTATGCGGATAGAACACCACTTTCCAGCCCGCCTCCTTCACCCGCTTGCAGTGGTCCACCTCTTCGTAATAAAGGAAGTAGCGAGGGTCGAACAGGCCTACCTTGTCCAGCACTTCGCGGCGTACCAGGTAGAAGCAGCCGGGCAACCAGTCACACTCGCGAATCGATGCGTGGTCCCAGTTCATTTCGTCGACCATTTTCAGCCCGGGGAAAAACCGCCCCAACCCGGTGCGCCCGACAAAAACGTTGAGCGGTGTGGGGAAGTAGCGGCAACTGGGCTGCAGGTCACCGTCTCGGCCCTCTAGGCGCACCCCCAGCACGCCGCACTCCGGGTGGGCCTCCATGTAGTCGAGGGTTTTCTGCAAGGAGTCGGCGGCGACAAAGGCATCGGTATTGAGTAGCAAGGCGTACTTGCCCTTCAGGTGTGCCAGCAGCTGGTTGTTGGCCCGGCCGAAGCCCACATTCTGTTTGTTGCTCAACAGCAGTGCTTCGGGACACACCTGGGCCATGCGCTGCACCGAGTCATCGCGTGATGCATTGTCCACCACCAGGTAGCTGGCCAGCCGTTCGCCGTCGGCGCGGCGCAGGGCGTCGAACATCGGCTGTAGCAGCCCGGCGGTATTGAAGTTGACCACCATGACATCCACAGGTTTGCTAGCCATTTTTGCTGTCCCCGAAGAAATACTGACGCCTTTGCGCCATCAACAGCGGCTCCACTTCCGGGTCGTAGGCGCCATTGCGCTGCTTGACCAGGTCGATCCACGGGTACGCTTCGCAACGCGCCTCGACCCGTTTGATCAGCTGTTCGGTGGTACAGATGAATTCAGCCGGGTTGCCACCGTAGACAGTGCCAGGCGGTACATCCTTGGTCACTACCGCGCCGGCAGCCACGATCGACTCTGGCCCGATGGTCACGCGGGGCATGATGATCGCACCGTGGCCGATGAAGCAGTTGTCCTTGATATCGATGAACCCGACTGAATCCAGGTGCTTGCCGAAGCGATGCTCGATCAGCAATACCACCCCGTCATGACCGATCAGCGTGCAGTCGGAAAGGCCCACACTGTTGCCAATGCGCACCAGCGACGGGTCGAGGAACTTGCAGCCTGTATTGACAAAGAAGTTGGTGCCGACCGAGTGAAAGTTGCCCCAACGGGTGAGGTAGGCGCCCCATTCAAGCCCTGAAGGCCTGCAGAACCGCCTGTAGAACGTGCCGCCCCGCCCGGTTGCATGGGCATAATGCGCCACTGCCTTGCGTATCCATCCCTTCATACTGCCTGGCCTCGCAATCAAATCCGTCTGGAATGTTCCTGAGGCGTTCCGGTCTCGTTCTTCTGGTTGCTGACCGCAGCGCACTCAACCCATGTACAACAAGCGTCACGCCACGGCGCCCCTGGCCGCCGTCATCTTGGCATTGAGGTGGTCGGCCAGCCGCACGGCAAACTGCAGCAGCGGCATGGTCGGGTTGGAGGCGCCGCCCTTGGCGAAAATACTGCTGCCGGCGATGTACAGGTTTTCGGTACCAAACACCTTGCAGTTGGTATCGACCACGCCGTACTGCGGCGAGGCGGCCATGCGCGTGGTGCCCATGTGATGGGCATGCGGGGCCATTTTCAGCGGGATCGACGTGTCGTAGACAAAGTCGTTGAGCTTGACGAAGCCCAGGTCCATGTCGGCGAACTGCTTGGCCAGCTCGCTGCCAATGCACTTGATGGTGTGCCGGTCATCGGCAGTCAGTGCCCAGTTGACATTGACCTTGGCAACGCCCAGTGCGTCCTTCTCGTCCAGCAGCGAAATACGGCTGTGCAGGTTGGGGAATTGCTCGATCATCGTACTGATCACGCCATCACCGGGGCAGCTGAACTTGGCAACGAACGCTACCTTGCTGGCGAAGCCCCAGTCACAGGCCAGGTTTTCGAGAAAATGTTTGACCTCGGCGGTACGACCATAAGTTTGCACATCGGCCAGCAAGGCGGCCGTGACGTTGCCTTTGCCGGCCTTGTACTCATCGACGAAGGCATCGGTGGTGTAGTACTGGCGTGGCTCCGGGTTCTGCCCGGACTTGAGGATGAAGGTCCCCAAGTCGATATTCAGGTGCTCCATGAAGCACCCGCCAACCAGCCCGTCCTTGTTCACCACGCCCGCGCCCACCAAGGTCTCACTGTTGAGCAACTGTCGGGCATTCTCGATGGCACCGGTGGCCAGAATGAAGTTGCTTGCCACCAGGCGCTGCCGATTGCGTTCGTAGTCGGACAGGATCACGGCGGCCAGGTGCCCGGACGCCTTGTCGAACTCCAGGTCCACGCAGTTGCAATTGATGAACACGTCCAGGCCTTTGGTCTGTTCGAGGGCCGTGGCGTATTTCTGCGCAAAGCGCGTGGGTGTGCTTAGCAGGAAACGATCGGGTTCGAAATCGCCGCCGTTGAGGCCGGTATTCATCGCACGAAAATCCGACCCGGCCGGCAGGTCTACGATCTCCATGGCTGCAGGCAGGTAACCCTCGATCTCCGAATAGGCGATGGGCCAGCCAGGCAGGTCGCCTGGCGGGGAGATAGAAAAGTCGGAGGGCGTGAAGGGGCGACAACGGCCGGCCCAATGGTTGGAAGTGCCGCCCAGGTAACGCAGGCGGGTTTCCTCGGCGTACAGTTCAAGGCCCGTGGACGCGCAGGCATACAAGCCTTGCGAGTGCGGCGCATACTCACGCCCGCCGCCCTCGGCGAGCAACACGCTCCAGCCCGCAGCGGCCAAGCGCAGGCCTAGGGTAATACCTGCCGGGCCGGCGCCAATGATGCAAAAATCGTAATGATCGCGCAGCGCCTTCTGCTGCTGATAGTTCTTGATCATGCTGGCTCGTTCCGGAAGTAACGGGACGGCAATACCCAGCCGTTGATCACCACGAACCCCGGCTTTTCGACAGGTTTGCCAGCAACGGGTGCAAAAGCGCCGAATACGGCGCCACCGACGCCCAGCAAGACACAACTCTGGAGAAAGCCCCTACGCCCCAGCTGCGCACTACAAAAAGTAAGCTTCCCCATGATCCCGTGACCTGTACCCGTTGAATTTACACCCAGCACGCTGCATCACAGCCAGTTGAAAAAGGCCGTCAACAGCGCCCCGCACAGCGCCCCGACCAGTAGCATCGGTAGCACCACCAGCTCACGTTTAAGGCTGAAAATACCTAGCTTGCAGTTCACGTACACAACCAGCACCAGCGTGGGCACGGTATGCAGGGCAACACCCCAGATGGCCCATTCCACACCGCCAATCGCCAACAGCAGCGGTAGCAGCCCCCACAGCGAGACCAGGCGGATGATGTTGTCCATGGCCTGATATTTGGTCAGGCCCAAGGCGATCCACACCTGATGAGCCAAGGTATAGCGCAATACGATGAACGACAGCGAAAGAATCGCCAGCATCGAGCCTGCCTCACTGTATCGCTCGTCGTACATCCAGCCGATCAGCAGAGGGCTGGCGGTCAGGAAGCCACCGCAGATAAACAGCACCAGCAGGTCGACCAGCAGGCGGAAGCGGTGATACAGCGCTTTCAGCCGCGCCTTGTCGTCGGCGCGGGCCGCTTCGCTGAAAGCAGGAAGCGCCACGGCGCCGACAATCTTCATCAGTGCGGTCTGCACCGCGCCCAGGATCAGCACGGCAATCGAATACACCCCCAGCTGCGCCGCCGACATGCTGGCACCGAACAGGATGCGGTCGCCGTACATGGCCAGTACGCCCACCATCGACGACAGCAGGATCCAGCGGCCAAACACGATCAGTTCGGTAAGCGCCGTACGGTCCCAGCGCAGGTGGTTGCGCGGCCCCTCCAACGCCGTGTGGCCCAGCACAGTCCAGGCCACGGCAGACACCAGGCCGGCAATGACCAAGGCCCAGATGGAATGGGTCAGCAAGCCCAGCACCAGCATCACCACCAAGCCGGCCGCTTGTGACGCCAGGTCCACCAGTACCACACGCTTCTGTTGGAAAGTGCGTACCGCCACGTCTATCTTGGTGGACTGGAACCCCCAGATGACCGCCGACAGCCCGGTAACCGCCAGCACCATCGGCAATATGGGCGCGGCATAGGTGGAGTCTGCCGGCCACAGTTCTTCGAACTGCGCCACCCAGGCACACAAAGCCAGCAACAGGGTCAGGCCGAACAGCACGAAGCCGCGGATGATCTGCACGGTCCAAGCGGTATTGAGAAAGTCCGGGTCGTCACCCCGTTGGCTCTGGATGATGTTCTGGCGCAGGCCGACATCGGACAGCAGGTGCAGCAGTACCGAAACGGTGGTGGCAATGACCATCACCCCGAACATTTCCGGCAGCAGCAAGCGGGCCATGATCAGGTTGCCGCCAAGGCGCATGACCTGTGACGCCACCTGCGACACCAGGTTCCAGGACCCGGCCCTCATGGCCCGCTGGCGCAGGCTTGCGGTGGCTGACACATCAATCGACGGCATGACTTCAATCTCTGACTGATTGGCTAAAAGTCACTATAGTTTCAATTAGCCACGATGCTAGCCGTTGCCCACCGAGGGAAAGGTGTACATAGCCGATGCCTGAACATTTTCGTGCGTTGATCGTCATCCTGTTTTTGGCGAGCGTGGTCTTCCTGCTTGCGCGGCGCCCTGCCACCGACCTGATTCCGCTCGCTGACTTCAAGCGCCGGCGCAACTTGTGGTTCCTGCTGACTGTGCTGGCTTTCGTCTCGCACAGCTTCTGGCTGTATCTGGGTGCGGGCGCGGTCATCCTGCTGATTGCGGGGCGCCGAGAACACAACCCCATGGCACTGTTCTACATGCTGCTGTTCCTCATCCCGCCTGCGTCGGTGCAGGTGCCCGGATTTGGTGTGGTCAACTACCTGGTCGACCTGAACCATATCCGCCTGCTTACCCTGTGTGTGCTGCTGCCCGCCGCGCTGCAGCTAAGCCGCCAGGCAGGCACCCTGCGCTTTGGCCGCACCTGGGCCGACAAGCTGCTGGCGGCCGGCCTGGTGCTGATGAGCGTGCTGTACTTGCGCGAAACCACCCTCACCGACACCCTGCGCCAGGCGCTGTACTTGTATGTCGACGTCTTCCTGCCGTATTACGTGGCCAGCCGCGGCCTGCGCCAGATAAGCGACTTCAAGGACGCCATGCTGGCCTTCGTGCTCACCGCCTTCGTCATGGCACTGATCGCCGTGGCCGAGTATGTACGCCACTGGCTGCTGTACAGCGCCCTGGTCGATGCCATGGGCGTGCCTTGGAGCATGTCGGGTTACCTCAGCCGCGGCGGCGCGCTGCGGGCTAGCGTCACCACCGGCCAGGCAATTGCCCTGGGCTATGTGATGAGTGTAGCCATCGGCCTGTTCCTGTTCGTCCAGGGCTATGTGCAACGCCCGCTGCACAAAGCCATGGGCGCCCTACTACTGGCCGCCGGGCTGTTCGCACCGTTGTCACGCGGCCCGTGGATCGGCGTCGTGGTCATCGTGGTGGTGTTCATTGCCCTGGGCAAAGGTGCCGTCAAGCGCCTGGCGCTGCTGGGCGCAGCCGGCATGCTGGCCCTGCCCTTGCTCACCATCGTGCCCGGCGGTGAAAAAGTACTGGACCTGCTGCCCTTCATTGGCAACCTGGAAAAAGAGAACATCACCTACCGCGAGCGCCTGATGGACAACGCCTGGATCGTCATCCAGCGCAACCCGCTGTTCGGCTCGTTCGACTTCCGCAACACCCCGGAAATGCAGTCGATGATCCAGGGCGAAGGCATCATCGACATCGTCAACACCTACATCAACCTGGCACTGCGGGTCGGGCTGGTGGGGCTCGGTCTGTTCGTGGCGTTCTTTGCCGTGGTGCTGCGCGGGATCCGCCGGTCCATGCTCAGTTTCGCTGACAAGGATGATGAACGACGACAGCTCGGCCGGGTGTTGCTGGCGACACTGATCGGCATTCTGGTGATCATCTTCACCGTCAGCAGCATCACCTTCATCCCGGTGGTGTACTGGTCCATCGCCGGGCTGGGTGTGGCCTACATCCAAATGGTTCGCCGGCTGCACGACAGCCAGGCCATGGAACTGGCCGAACCCGGCCTACAACCCAGGTAATGTTCATGAACGTGCTATCCCTGCGTCCTTTCGTACGCCTGTCGGCCATTGCCGGCCTGGCCTTGCTGCCATTGGCCGGCTGGGGCTCCGGCTGGCAGGTCAGTGTCGATGAACAGAGTGGGCTGCCCACCGTGACACACGGCGGTGGCCCGGTGATGAAGGCCAAGTTCGACTTCTGGGCCGCCAACTGGAGCTGGACCGGCTTCTATACCGACTTCAAGGTCAATGGCCCCTATCAGTACACGCTGCGGGGCAAGAACAAAGAGCTGGACTTCGACCTGGCGGCTGATATCCGCAAAGCGCAAGCACAAACCCTGAGCTGGGCCTTCGACCTGGACGCCCATAGCCGCCAGACCGGGGTGATGGGTGGCGGCATGGTGTTCCAGTTCGACCCGGCGCAAATCGCCGGCGATATGGGTGCGCCACAACTGCTGGCCGACAATCGCGGCTGGTCCTGGGGCAAGGCTGACCAAGGCCGGCGCATCGAAATGCGCTTCGACCCGCCACTGGCCAAGGTGTATTTCGAGCGTGGCAACCCGTCCGAATTGCGTGCGTTCCTGTACAAAGACCCGATCAACGCCGGCAAGCAACAACTCAAGGCTGTACTCAACGTGACCGGCGACATCGAGCTGGGGCCCACGCCCACTGAGCGCTTCGGCCTGGCCGACCCTGCCGGTTGGCCGGATGACCAGCTGGACTGGCGCACTTCACCGGTGGACCTGTCGTTCCTCAACGCGGCGCAAAAGCCCGCCGGCAAACGTGGGTTCGTCAAGGCGGTCGGTGAACAGCTGATGTTCGAGGACAACACCCCCGTGCGTTTCTGGGGCACCAACCTGTCTGCCTATTCGCTGTTCAAAAGCCCCGACGACGAAATTCGCCAACAGGCCAAGCGCCTGTCCGCACTGGGGTTCAACCTGGTGCGCCTGCACCACCACGACTCGCCCTGGGTCAGCCCGAACGTGTTCGGCGACGGTACCCTGGTGCGCGACACCCAGCAGCTCAGTGCCGAGTCACTGCGCAAGCTCGACCTGTGGATCAAGGCGCTCAAGGACGAAGGCATCTACATCTGGCTGGACATGCACGTACAGCGCGCACTTACCGCCAACGACAACATTGACGATTTCGATGAGCTGCCCAAGAAAGATGACCGCGTCGACCTGAAGGGCTATGCCTATGTGAACAACAGTATTCAGGCGGCGATGAAGCGCTTTGCCGAGCAGTACCTGACCCATGTGAACGAGTACACGGGCCTTGCCTACAAGGACGACCCGGCCATCGCCGCCGTGCTGATCACCAACGAGAACGACCTTACCCAGCATTACGGCAACGCCCTGATGCCGAACAAGGATGTACCGCGCCACAGCGAGCGCTACATGGCAGCGGCCAAAGCCTTCGCCAGGCAGTACAACCTGCCCGTCGACCAAACCTGGCGCGCGTGGGAGCACGGCCCGTCGAAGCTGCTCCTCAACGACCTGGAACAGCGCTTCAACGCCGACATGATCGCTCACCTGCGCAGCGTGGGGGTAAAGGTGCCAATAGCCACCACCAGCACCTGGGGCGGCAATGGTCTGAGCGCATTGCCGGCCCTGACCGCAGGCGATGTCGTCGATGCCCACAGTTACGGCGCCATCGGCCAACTGGAGAAAAACCCGTTGACCAGCGACGGCATGATCGACTGGATCGCCGCCGCCCAGGTCGTGGGCAAACCACTGACCGTCACCGAATGGAACGCCGAGCCTTTCCCATTGCCCGACCGCCACTCGCTGCCGCTGTACGTGGCCGGCACTGCCAGCCACCAGGGCTGGGACGCGCTCATGCAATATGCCTACAGCCAACAGGCCTTCAACCCTGGCTGGCGCACGGCGGACAACTGGCACGCCTACAACGACCCCGCGATGATCGCCACGCTGCCCGCTGCTGCCCTGCTCTATCGACGTGCCGATGTGAAGCCTGCAACCACCCATTACGTTTTCGCACCGACGCCCGCCACCCTTTACAACCAAGAGATCACCCCACGAAATTCGCCTTTGTTGCGCACAGCCATGGAGAAGGGCCAACTGCAAATTGCCCTGCCGCAAACACCGGAGTTGCCGTGGTTGAAACCGGCCGCCATTCCCGCAGGTGCGCAAGTGCTGCAAGACCCAGGGCAATCGCTGCTGGCCACCGATGCTACCGAATCGGTGACCGACACCGGCGAGCTCAAGCGCAACTGGCAACAAGGCATCTACACCATCGATACACCGCTGAGCCAGGCCGCCACCGGCTGGCTGGGAGGGCGTTCGATCAGCCTGGGGGCCATTCAGGTGCAAACGAAAACGCCTTACGCCAGCGTCGCGGTACAGAGCCTGGACGGCAAACCGCTGGGCCAGTCACGGGAGCTGTTGCTGTCACTGGGTACCCGCGCCATGCCCAAGGCCGATGACAAAACGCCATTCAATGTCGAACCCTTCGAGGGCAGCCTGACCATCGAGGCACCTGCCGGGCTGAAGCTGTTCGCACACGATGCGCAGCTCCAACTCAAGCCCCTGCCGGCAACGTACAAGGACGGGCATTACGTGATTACGTTCGACGGCAACTACATGTCCAACTGGCTGTTCTTGAAATAGGGCATCTGGCCATCTACGCTCAAGTCACCTGTAGCTGGCCAATTCACCTGAACTTTTCAGGGACGGTTCACCGCGTTTGTAAAACAGCAGGTCACAGGAGGTGCGGATGAAGTTCCTGGTTGTCGGTGGCGCCGGCTACATCGGCTCGCATATGGTCAAGCACTTGATCGCTGCTGGCCACGAGGTGGTGGTGGCTGACCTGGTTGCACCTGCACCTGGCGTCCAATGGGCCAAGCTGGATATCGCCGACGAGGCCGCACTGGATGTGTTGTTTGGCGTGTGCCGCTTTGATGCCGTCTTTCACTTTGCCTCGTTCATTCAGGTAGGCGAGTCGGTCAGCGCGCCTGGCAAGTACTACCAGAATAATGTCGCGGCCACCCTTAGCCTGCTGCAGGCCATGGTGAATGCCGGCATCAAGCATCTGGTGTTTTCTTCCAGCGCGGCCGTTTACGGTAATCCGCTCTATATTCCAATCGATGAAGGGCATGCCAAAGGACCAATCAACCCATATGGGCTGAGCAAGTGGATGGTCGAGCAGATTCTCGAGGACTTCGACCGGGCCTATGGCTTGAAATCGGTTTGCCTGCGCTATTTCAATGCAGCAGGCGCTGACCCGGAAGGCCAGCTGGGAGAGCGCCACGAGCCCGAAACCCACCTGATCCCGCTGATCCTGCAGGCTGCCTCGGGCCGACGTGAGGCGGTGACGGTGTTTGGCCGGGATTACGACACGCCGGATGGCACCTGTATACGCGACTACATCCATGTGGCCGACCTGGCGGCGGCGCACGCGCTGGCGGTGGATTATCTATTGAAGGGTGGCGAGCGTACGGCGTTCAACCTCGGCAATGGCCATGGTTTTTCAGTGCAGGAAGTGATCGATACTGCCCGTGCGGTGACTGGGCGTGAAATCCACGTAATCGATGCACCGCGTCGCGCCGGCGACCCGCCCCGGCTGGTGGCCGATGCTGGCAAGGCGGTGAAAATATTGGGCTGGCGGCCGGAGTTTGTATCGCTGGAGCAGATTGTGCGGCATGCGTGGCAGTGGGAGTTGCAGTATCCCTGGACTACGCGGCAAGGCTGACATCTTCGGGGGCTGCGTAGCAGCCCCAATGGTTGCATTTGAAGCCTCAATAATAGGTCCGCGGTTGCTCGTCGGCCTTGTTCAGCACGGTCCCGATCAGGTTCACCTGCCCCAGGTGATGCAGGCAATCCTCGATTTCCTTCTTGTTGTTCATCCCGTTGGCCACCACCAGCAATACACAGTCGAACTTAGGTATCACGGTGATCGCATCATCAGAGCTAAGTAACGGTGGCAAATCGAAAATACAGATGCGCGACTCGTAGCGGTTGCGCAAATCGCTGATCAGGTTGTTCACCTTGGGCGACGACAGCATCTCGGTCGACAACGGCACAGGTACCCGCGTAGGCAGCACTACAAAGCGCGGCAGGGTCGGGTTGACCAGGCATTCCTGCAGTTCGGCCTTGTCCGTCAAAAACTCGTTCAGCGCCTGTTCCATGGGCAGGCCCAGGCTGCTGCCGACCTTGGGCCGGCGCAAGTCGAAGTCCACCAGCAGCGCCGTCTTGGTGGTGTGGTGGGCGATGCTCATGGCCAGGTTGATCGCCAGCACCGTCTTGCCCGCCTCAGGTGTGGGTGAGGTGATGGCCAGGGTACGCCAGCCGTTTTCGTCCATAAGCCTGAGTACCTGCGTGCGCAGCAGGTCGATCGGCCCGTTCATGCTGGAGTTCTTGTTGTAGGCCACGATGCGGTGACGTTCAAGGTGCTCCGCGCGAAGCGGCACTACCTTGGTGTTCACGTAGTCGAACTGGCCAGGCACTTCCGCCAGTGCCGTCCCCGGGGCAGGTGACAAGGCCTGGGGAGTTCCCGGTGTCACCGGGTGAACGTTATTGCCAATAGCCGGCTTGATCCTGTCCATCACTGCTTTCCCTATGCAAACCGAGACATGACTTTGAACAACAGCACATCCAGTGGCATGTAGAACACGTGCACCAGCACTACCATGATAGCCGCCAGTACCAGCGCCGCCAGGATCAACCCGTTCCGCCAGCGTTTACGCCTGGCCACATCCGCTTTGGTATCGATGTACGGCACCGCCACCAACACGCGTTTGCCCAGCAGGTTTTCCAGGGCACCGACGCCGCGCACACGCTGGTTGAGCATTTCCAGCAGCATCACCAGTGCACCACCGCCTGCCGGCGCCAGCACCAGCCCCAGAGCCGCGATTTTCTTGCGGTTGGGCTTGATCGGCTTCTCTGGCATCAACGGTGGCTCCAGCAACACGAAGCGCTCGGCCTTGTTTTCCTGTTCCAGGCTTTCGGTAATCTTCGCGCCCATTTCCTTGGCGCGGATTTCTTCGTACTTCTTGCGCGCGTTGTCGTGGTCGCGCATCAAGGTCACCAGGCCACGTTCGACCTGCGGTGCTTCGAGGATCTCGGCCTCGTAGCCTTCCATCTTTTTGGTCAGTTCGCGCTTCTGCTCGGCCAGCGAACTGATACGTTCCTGGGCTGCACTCATCTTGGCGCGCACGCGGGCAACATCGAGGCCCACCGTGGAAGCCGCTGCCGTGCGACCGCCCGTGGCTTCGAGCGCCTGAATCTTGCGTTTGATCGCCACCACATCCGGGTGAGCGTCTTTGTAGCGAGTCAGCAAGCGGGCGTATTCAGCCTTCAGGCTCGGTAGATCCTCGGGCTGGTCGGCGCTCGCTGATTTGCTGCCTTCGATTGCCTTTGTGGCCAGGCCAGCATTGGCGGCGGACAATTCCAGCTCAAGGTAGCGCAGCTCTTCCTGGGCAGCCTTGTAGTCACGGTCGACTTCACGGAATTCCAGCTCCGAGCGCGACAGCATGTTCATGCGCAGGGTCTGGTGCTCGGGCAAAGCGTTGGCATGGGCTTGCTTGAAGTCGGCCAGCTGGTTTTCCAGGCTGGCCAGCTCGGCGCCCAGCTTGTTGGCCTCCTGGGTGAGAAATTCGGTGGTTTCGTTGGCCCGTTCGGTGCGCTGCTTGAGGTTCTCGTTGAGGAACAGCGTCACCAGTTCGTCAGCCACTTCCTTGGCCACTTGCGCCTGCTTGTGCTCGAAGGACACATTGAACGCCACGGTGGCTTCACCCCGCCCGCGCACGAAGGTGGTGAGGGTTTCGACCACGATGGCATTGCGCATCTGGTCGATCTTGTCGCTTTCGCTGAGGCGCTTGTCGGCGAACAGGTCGTACTTGCCGATGATGCGCAGCAGGTTCCCACGGGTCATCACCCGCTGGCGGATCACCTCGATGCGCTCATCGGCAAAGCTGGTGTTGTTGGTAGACACCAGCTCGGGCGAAATCTGCTGCGACTCCACCAGGATAGTGCCAGTCGACTGGTAGATCGGCGGCACCATCAACGCGACGGCCACGGTCGCGGCAAGAATGACTGCGGCACTCACCCCTAACACCAGGGCCCTGTCCTTGATAATGGCGATGTAATCCCTGAGGGAGAGTTCGTAGTCAGACTTCATGGGGCCACCTGCCTGAAGTTCAGATGTCGGGGTACCTGTACGTCAACGTCAAACCAACGATTGTCGCGGTTGCATCCGCTACATGGTCCTGCTGCCGTTCCTTGTACATCAGCGACAGGCGCAGGTCCCAGTACGGCGAAAACTGGCGGCTGGCCCATACGCTGTAAGTCTGTAACGTGTTGGGGCTCTGCCCCTTGCTGTCTTGCCAGGCCGCGTCCGCGCCTACCCGGTTCAGCTCGCTGACCGCGTAACTCCACACACCGCGTACCTGGTCCAGCTCGGCGAAGCCACCTTCGGCGCTGGCCACCGTGCTGCGTTCGGCAGTAAAACTGGCATCTGCGCGCACACCGGTGTACAGCAGCGATACGCCGCCCTCCCCGCGCCGGCCGCCTTCATCACCGGATACTTCGTTGACGCCTACGTGAGCGTCGGCGCTCAGGCGATCCGAAAGCTGGTACTTGATCCCCACCGCCGGGGTGTAGCTGTTGGAGGCTGTCGCGGTAAGGTCTTGCTCGGGCTCATACCGCCGCGCGCCGAAACGGGTGTACAGGTCGGCCCGCTCGCTCCAGGCGTAGGTCCAGGTAAAGACGTTCGCCAATTCGTCGTACCCCGTCAGCGTACTGATGTCATAACGGGCGCGGCTGTATGTGGTCTCGTTACTCAGGGTGCTGCGTTCGGTAACCGCCTGGCTCCAGTTGCCGGTCAGCGTATACAGCTTTTGCGTACCGTCGGTGGTGATCACGCCAGTGTCCAGCACGGTTCCCGACAGGGTCGAGCTTTCGTTATAGCGTGCCACCAGGCCAAAACGACCACGCTCGGTCGTGCGCTGCCAGCCCAGGCTCAGGTCAGGGTCTTCCCGGTCATCGACTATGTCCGTGTCGGATGAGCGCAACACATGCATACCCAACCCCAACCTCAGTTCGTCACGGTCGAAGGTACCGATCAGGGTGTAGTCCGGCGCAATGATCGTGCGCGTTATGCCCTTTTCCCCCGACGTCAGCAACAAAGGGTTGCTGTCGTATTCGACGGATGTCGGTACCACCACCGTGGACTGCCAATTTGCCGCCAGGACCGCGTCCGTGAACGGCAACACCAGAATTGCCGTTGCAATGCGTGTTGTTTTAAGAAGAGGCATTAAATGTTCTTATTAAAGGCAAGATCAAGGAACGACCAGCGTGTCGCCAGCCTGAAGTTGGATGTTGGTGGACATGTCCCGCCCAGACACCAGGTCCTTATATCGCACGGGCAGGATCTTTTGGGAAGCGCCAGTGCCACGGACCACCTTGATTTCGCTTTCGTCCGCAAACTTGTCCAGGCCGCCCGACATGCTCAGGGCCTGAAGCACCGCCGTAGGGCCTGCCATTTGTACCGGGCCCGGCTTGATCACTTTGCCTTGGACATAGACCAGGTTGCCGGCGATGCTCTTGACGACAACGCTGACGTTCGGGTCGGGGAGGAACTTTTCGAGTTTGGCAGCGACTTGCTTTTCAACCGCCGTGACATCCAGCCCGGCAACATCGATGCGCCCGGCCAGGGGGAAGGTAATACTGCCATCGGGAAGTACGGTGGCTTCTTGACGCAGGCTGTCTTCCTGCCACACCGAAACCATGACGACATCGCCGGGGCTGAGCAGGTAAGTCGCACTGCTCTGGTCGGCGTTGCCCACGCCAGACCATACCGTCAGCATGCAGAATGCGGCAATCAACGAACGCTTCATGAGGGTCCCTCCGGCCAAATGGCCCGACAAAGAGCACTGAATGAGAACAGCACACCAACTCTCGCTCCGCTTCGCGACCGACATCCGCCGCGATGGCCCCTACCTTCCTGGAGGCCTTTACCTTGACGCTGTATACGAGGGCTGCAACATGCTGCAACCGTGGGCCTCATGGGCTAATGGGAATATAGCAACGGTTGGGGAATTCACAAGCCAGGCCCAAGGCTTGGGGCAACGCGTTGTACTTTATAAACGTGCCGAGCAGGTTCAGATCTTTCTTCTGTTAGCCACCAGCACAAAACCCACAACAGCAAAAGCCAACAACCAGCCTGCGGTTGAAACAGGAATGATACTGTTTTGATTTACATACGAATCTGCTGCGCGAGCGGCACCACTCAGCAACACCAGCAAAAACATCGATTTGATAATCAGAGTCGTGCGCATACGCCCCTCCAAAAAACAGGAAAATCAATTAGTTATTGGCGTGGTGTGGCGGGAGTTGTTTCGCTGTTGAATTGAGCTTATGGGCACAATGACACTGCGTCAATGATCCGACACCATAATAAAATTCAATGGGCGATGGGCGGTATCGTCAAAATACCGACATGCAGAATGTGCAACCGTACGCTGTCGGAATGGACGCTGTGCATCACGGTCGAGAAGGCATGGGGCCGTGCCGCACGCCCCTGGCTTTTCATTCGTCCGCGTGGTGAACCACGACCAACAGCTGCGCCGGCTGCGCACCCACCGAGCGCAGCCGGTGGGGTGTCTGGGCGTTGAAATGCAGGGCATCGCCCTGTTCCAGCAGCACCCGCTCGTTCATGAAATCCACCTCGACCTGGCCAGCATGCACGAACAGGAACTCCTCGCCCTGGTGCTCCTTGAACGTGGGGTCAGTGAATTCGGAAGGCGGCTGGATCAGGAACGGCAACAGGCTGCGCTGCCCCACTTGGCTGGTGAGGGCCGCATACCCCGGCCCTTGCCCATCGCCGACCAACGCCTGGCGTTCGCCATGGCGCACCAGGCTGTAGCGGCTCGCCCCTGTCTGTTCTTCGGCGAACAGCTCTTCAACATTGACGTTCAGCGCCCGCGCCAGCTTCAGCGCGGCTGCGATCGAAGGTGTGTTGAGGCCACGCTCGACCTTGGACAGGTAGCTCTTGGTCATGCCGGTCTTTTCGGCCAGCACTTCCAGAGTCATCCCCAGTTTCTTACGCAGCAGTTTCAATCGGATAGACATGTGACGCGGGTTTCCCAGGCTGAGGCAGCCATGATACGCGTCTGAAAGCTGACGCCAAGCCTGAGAGCCCCGTTAGCTACGGCATTACCGGCGGCACATACTGCAGCGTCGTACCTAGTGCCCACAGCAACACCAGCACCAACGGCACATGCACCAGCAACTGGACGAAGGAAAAACCGATCAGGTCGCGCGCCTTGAGCCCTAGCACGCCCAGCAGCGGCAGCATGTAGAACGGGTTGATCAGGTTCGGCAGGGCTTCGGCAGCATTGTAGATCTGTACCGCCCAGCCCAGATGGTACTGCAGGTCGTTGGCCACCAGCATCACGTAAGGCGCTTCGATGATCCACTTGCCACCGCCCGAAGGGATGAAGAAGCCCAGCACCGCCGAATACACGCCCATCAGCACGGCATAGGTGTCATGGGTGGCGATCTGGGTGAAGAACAGCGAGATGTGATGCGCAAGGGTCTGCTCATCCACACCTTTGACCTGGGTAAGGATGGCAGCAATCGAGCCATACAGCGGGAACTGGATCAACACTCCGGTGGTAGTCGGCACCGCTCTCGCTACGGCGTCAAGAAAGCTGCGTGGGCGCCAGTGCAACAAGGCACCCAGCATGATGAACAACAGGTTGTAGGTGTTCAGCCCGGAAATCGCCGTGATCGCAGGTTTAGTGGCGAACTCCTGGTACAGCCAGCCAGCAGCCAGGGCCACCAGCAGCAGAATCAGGATCGGGCTGTGCTCCAGCCACTCACCCGGGCGGGTACGTTGCGGTGCCGGTGGCGCGGTGAAACTGGGGTCGACACCGCAGTCTTCGGCGCTGCGTGCACTGTTTGGCCCAGGGGCCGTGGCGTAGGCAATCACCAGCGACACCACCACCAGCGCCGCCAGCATTACGCCGGATTGCCAGAGGAAAATGGTTTCGGTGAACGGGATGACCCCGGTAATCGACAGGATCGAAGGGGGCAGGCTGGCCGGGTTGGCTTGCAGTTGAGCCGCCGATGACGACAGGCCCAGTGCCCATACCGCGCCCAGGCCCAGGTAGGCAGCAGCACCTGCGGCACGGTAGTCCATTTTCAGCTCGGTGCGCCGTGCCAGGGCGCGTACCAGGAGCCCACCGAATACCAGCGACAGGCCCCAGTTGAGCAAAGAGGCCAACATCGAGATCAGCGCCACCCAGCACACTGCCGAGCGACCATTGCCAGGGATGCGCGCCAGGCGGTCGATCAGCCGTGCAGCAGGCGGCGAGCTGGCCACCACATAACCGCCGATAACCACGAAGGCCATCTGCATGGTGAACGGAATCAGGCTCCAGAAGCCATCGCCAAAGGCTTTGGCGGTGTCGGTCGGCTTGGCCCCCATGGCCAGCGCGCCGATGCACACCAGCAGCACCGCCAGCGCGGCGAACACCCAGGAATCGGGGAACCAGCGTTCCGCCCAGTTGGAACAACGCAAGGCAAAGCGGGCGGAGCGGCTGTCTTGGATTTCAGCGGCCACAGTTGAATTCCTTTTATTGGTTTTATCGGATAAATCAGCAAAAACACAAAACCCCCGCAGGAGCAGCCTTGTGTCGCCAAAGGGCTGCAAAGCGGCCCCTGATCTCAGCGTCGAGGCCGAAATCGCGGGGCTGCTTTGCAGCCCTTTGGCGACACAAGGCCGCTCCTACAGGGGGCGGTGTATAGCGAGTGATTAGAAGGTCATTTCCTTCACATCATCCGGCACGATCAGCTTGCCGGCGGTTTTCTCGATGATTTCCTCAACGCTTACCCCTGGTGCGGTCTCGCGCAGGATGAAGGCGCCGTCTTCGATTTCCAGGTAGGCCAGGTCGGTCAGCACCTTGCGGATGCAGCCAGCACCGGTGAGTGGCAGGCTGCACTGCGGCAGCAGCTTGGACTCGCCGTCCTTGGAGGCGTGGGTCATGGTGACGATGATGTTATCGGCGCCAGCCACCAGGTCCATGGCACCGCCCATGCCCTTGACCAGTTTGCCCGGGATCATCCACGAGGCGATGTTGCCCTGCACGTCCACCTCGAAGGCGCCCAGTACGGTCAGGTCGACGTGGCCACCTCGTATCATGGCGAACGACTGCGCCGAATCGAAGATCGAGGCACCGCGGCGGGCGGTGACGGTTTGCTTGCCGGCGTTGATCATGTCGGCATCAATCGTACTTTCGGTCGGGAATTCGCCCATGCCGAGCAGGCCGTTTTCCGACTGCAGCATCACATCCATGTCGGCGGGTACGTAGTTGGCTACCAGGGTCGGAATGCCGATACCCAGGTTCACGTAGTAGCCGTCCTTCAGTTCACGGGCGACGCGTTGCGCCATCTGTTCGCGGGTCAGTGCCATGGTCAGGATCTCTTTGTTGTTCTGGTGGATGGCGCTCAGGCCTTGACAGTGCGCTTTTCGATACGCTTTTCGAAGGTGCCGACGATAACGCGGTCCACATAGATGCCCGGGGTGTGGATTTCGCTGGGCAACAGCACGCCTGGCTCGACGATTTCTTCCACTTCGACCACAGTGATCTTGCCGGCGGTGGCTGCCAGCGGGTTGAAGTTTTGCGCAGTGTTGCGGTACACCACGTTGCCGTAGTGGTCAGCCTTCCAGCCCTTGACGATGGCGAAGTCGCCTGTGATGGACTCTTCAAGGATGTACTTGCGGCCCTTGAACTCGCGCACCTCCTTGCCGTCGGCAACCGGGGTGCCGTACCCGGTGGCGGTGTAGAACGCCGGAATACCGGCACCTCCTGCGCGCATTTTCTCGGCGAGGGTGCCCTGCGGAGTCAGCTCCACCTCCAGCTCGCCGCTGAGCAGCTGGCGTTCGAACTCGGCGTTTTCGCCCACGTAGGAAGCGACCATCTTGCGGATCTGCCGGTCTTCCAGCAGTACGCCCAGGCCAAAGCCGTCGACGCCGCAGTTGTTGGAAACCACGGTCAGGCCCTTGACGCCGCGCCGCTTGATTTCGCCAATGAGGTTTTCCGGGATGCCGCACAGGCCGAAACCACCGGCCAGTACCGTCATGTTGTCGGTCAGGCCTTCAAGGGCCTGTTCATAGGTTGCAACGCGCTTGTCCAGTCCGGCCATGCTGATCCGCCTTTTGTAGTTGTTGAACCGACGAAGCTGTCGGTGAGCGTGTGCAGACATCTTCACCGTAAGCGACTGATTTGTTAATTTTGTTTTCGTCATCGATTGATAACTTTTACAAAACAAAAAAGGCCCGTCATGAACGTCAAGCAACTGCGTGCTTTTGTCGCCGTGGCCAAGTATCAGAGCTTTGCCCAGGCCGGAGAGCACTTGCATGTGTCACAGCCCGCTCTCAGCCTGACCATCAAGGCGCTGGAAGAAAACCTCGGCGGTGCCCTGCTCAGCCGCACCACGCGCAGCGTCAGCCTGACCGCCGAAGGCGAAGTGCTGCTGCCACTGGCACGGCGGCTTCTGGCCGATTGGGACGACACCGAGGAGATGCTGCGCCAGCGCTTCACCTTGCAACTCGGCCGCGTGGCGGTGGCAGCCATGCCGGCCTTCGCCGGCAACCTGCTGCCCCACTCGCTCAAGGTGTTTCGCCAACGCTACCCCAAGGTCAACGTCACCGTGCATGACGTGATCAATGAACAGGTGCAGGAACTGGTGCGCCATCGCCGCGTCGAACTGGGCATCGGCTTCGAGCCGGACAACATCGACGGGCTGGACTTCCACCCGTTATACATGGACCGTTTCGTCGCGGTGGTGCCTGCCGACTCGCCCCTGGCACTGCTGCCCGAGGTGAGCTGGGCACAGCTGATGGCCGAAGACTTCGTCGCCCTGCAACGTCCTTCGGCAGTGCGCCTGCTGATGGAGCAGAATGTGGCCCCCCAGCACGGCAAACTGGCCGTGGCCTTCGAAAGCCACCAGTTGGCGACCATCGGCCGCATGGTCGCCAGCGGCCTGGGGGTCAGTGCCGTACCGGCGCTGTGCATCAACCAGATGCAGGAGCTGGGCGCCCGTTGCGTGACCTTGGTTGAGCCCACGGTCGAGCGGCGCATCGGCGTGATTGCCCTTAGCGAACACAAGCTTTCCACCGCAGCGCAGGCGCTGCTTGAGGTTCTGCATTCCAATACCCGAATCCCGGAGGTGAAATGCGTTACGTGAAACTGGCAGGTTCGAGCGTTCCGGCCATTGGCCAAGGCACCTGGTATATGGGGGAAGACCCTGGCCGCAAAGCTGCAGAAGTGGCGGCCTTGCAACAGGGCATCGAGCTGGGCCTGACCCTGCTCGACACGGCAGAGATGTATGCCGAAGGCGGTGCAGAAACAGTGGTTGGCCAGGCCATTGCGGGGCGCCGCGACCAGGTGTTTCTGGTCAGCAAGGTGTACCCGCACAATGCCAGCTCACGCGGCATGGCAGCTGCCTGCGAGCGCAGCCTCACGCGTTTGGGGACCGACTGCATTGACCTGTACCTGCTGCACTGGCGTGGCCAGCACCCGCTGGAAGAAACGGTCGATGCATTCGAGCGCTTGCGCGAGCAAGGCAAGATCAAGCGCTGGGGCGTGTCCAATTTCGACGTAGACGACCTGCGCGAACTGCACAGCCCTGACTGTACCACCAACCAGGTGCTGTACAACCCGGCTCAGCGTGGCATCGAGTTCGACCTGCTGCCGTGGTGCGAAAAACGTGCGCTGCCGATCATGGCCTACTGCCCGCTGGCTCAGGCCGGGCGCTTGTTGCAGCACCCCGTGCTGGCAGAAATCGCCGAGCGCCATGGTGCTACACCGGCCCAGGTCAGCCTGGCCTGGGTGACCCGCAACGACGGGGTGATCGCCATCCCCAAAGCCGTGACACCTGAGCATGTGCGGCTGAATGCTGCTGCGGGTTTATTGACCTTGAACAGTGAAGACCTGCGAGCGATAGACCGGGCGTTCCCGGCACCGACGCGCAAGCAGCGGTTGGCGATGGTATAAGCACCCAGTCTTGAGCATCTTGGGGTTGCTTTGCGGCCCCAATCATTTAATGGAAGTCGCGGCTGCGCACATCCAGCCCCTGCAACAATGGGCTCACATCCTCCAGTCGCCGCGCAATCAGGTGCCTCACGCCCTCCTCCTGCTCCAGCCGCCCACTGACCTTCAGTAGCTGCGACCCCACCAGCGCCCGCCGTTGCCGCTCGGCAAGCTCCCGCCACACGACCACGTTGACCATCCCGTGCTCATCCTCCAGTGTGACGAAGGTGACGCCACTGGCAGTCTGCGGCCGCTGGCGGCCGACTACCAACCCGGCTACGGCAATCGTGTCGCCATGCGCGACACCTTGCAGCTCACTCGAACTGCGACACCCCAACGCCCTCAGGCGTGAACGTAACAAGGCCAGCGGATGCGGCCCGAGCGTGGTGCCCAAGGTTTGGTAATCGGCCATCAGGTCCTCACCCACGCTTGGCACAGGCAAATCAACTGCGGCTTCAGGCGCCGCTTCCACCTCTGCGAACAAGGGCAACTGCGGCTGCACCGCCGCCACCTGCCAGCGTGCCTGATGGCGGTCGCTGGCCAAGGTACGCAACGCCCCGCCATCAGCCAGACGGGCACGGGCGCGTTGGTCGAGGCCAGCACGCAGGCAAAGGTCTTCGACGTCGCGCCACGGCCGTTGCGCCCTCGCCTGCTGCACGCGCCTGGCATCGGCTTCGGCCAGGCCACGCACCAGCCGCAAGCCCATGCGAATGGCCAACGCACCTTGAGCATCAGGTTCGAGGGTGCAGTCCCAGTCGCTGTGGCAAACGTCGACGGGGCGCACCTCGATACCTTGGCGGCGCGCCTCCTGCAGCAACTGGTCCGGGCTGTAGAAGCCCATGGGCCAGCTGTTGACCAGCGCGCAGGTGAAGATTGCCGGCTCGTGGCACTTCAGCCAGCTGCTGGCATAACACAGCAAGGCAAAACTGGCCGCGTGCGACTCCGGGAAACCATAACTGCCAAAGCCCTTGATCTGCTCGAAGATGCGCTCAGCGAACGCCAGTTCGTAACCATTGCGCAGCATGCCTTGCACCAGCCGTTCGCGGTGCGGCTCCAGGCCACCGTGGCGTTTCCATGCCGCCATGCTGCGACGTAGCTGGTCGGCCTCGCCCGGCGTGTAGTCGGCTGCGACCATGGCCAGTTCCATCACCTGCTCCTGAAACAATGGCACGCCCAAGGTCCGTGCGAAGACTGCCTTGAGCTGCGGCGACGGGTAGGTCACGGGCTCCTGCTTCAGGCGCCGGCGCAAGTAGGGGTGCACCATGTCACCCTGGATCGGCCCGGGGCGGACAATGGCCACTTCGATGACCAGGTCATAGAACGTTCGGGGCCGCAGCCGAGGCAGCATGGCCATCTGCGCACGCGACTCGATCTGGAACACACCCATGGTCTCGGCGCGGCTGATCATCGCGTAGGTGGCCGGGCATTCGCTGGGGATGGTCGCCAAGGTCAGCTGCCGGCCACGGTGGCGTTGCAGCAGGTCGAAGCAACGGCGCAAGGCACTGAGCATACCCAGCGCCAGCACGTCGACTTTGAGCAAGCCGACCATGTCCAGGTCGTCCTTGTCCCACTGGATCACCGTGCGTTCCGCCATTGCCGCATTCTCCACCGGCACCAGCTGGTCGAGCGGCTGCTGGGAAATGACGAAACCACCCGGGTGCTGCGACAGGTGCCGAGGGAAGCCGATCAGCTCACCCGCCAGCACCAGCACCCGGCGCAACGAAGGGCTGCCGGCCTCGAAGCCGGCTTCTGCCAGTCGCTGGTCGTCGGGTATGCGGTCGCTCCAGCGGCCACAGCATTTGGCCAGGGCATCCACCTGATCCATTGGCAAACCCAGCACCCGCGCCACATCCCGTACCGCACCCGCTGCATGATAAGTGTTGACCACCGCAGTCAGCGCGGCACGGTGCCGGCCATAGCGGCGGAACACATACTGGATCACTTCTTCGCGCCGGTCGTGCTCGAAGTCCACGTCGATATCGGGTGGCTCGTTGCGCTCGCGCGACAGAAAACGCTCGAACAACAGGTGGTGCTCCATGGGGTCGAGCTCGGTAATGCCCAGCACGAAACACACCACCGAGTTGGCAGCAGAGCCACGCCCTTGGCACAAAATGCGCTGGCTGCGGGCGAAGGCGACGATGTCGTGCACGGTCAGGAAGTAACTCTCGTAACCCAGCGCTTCGATCAGCGCCAGTTCCTTGGCCAGCACATCACGTACCTTGTCACTGGGCCCCTGCGGCCAGCGCAACGGCAGGCCCTGCTCGCACAGCGCGTGCAACCAGCTTGCCGGGGTGTGGCCCTGGGGCACTAATTCGCGGGGGTACTGGTACTTCAACTCGCTGAGGTCGAATTGGCAGCGCTGGGCAATGGCCAGGGTTTCGGCCAACAGGTCGAACGGGTACAGCTCGCCCAGTTGCGCCAGGCTACGCAAGTGCCGCTCGCCATTGGCAAACAGAAAACGCCCGGCTTCGGCCACCTGGCAATGCTGGCGGATGGCAGTCATGCAGTCCTGCAAGGCACGGCGGCCGCGCACATGCATGTGCACGTCGCCACATGCCACGGCGCGGATCCCCACATCGGCCGCCAGTGCCCGCAAGCGTTGCAGGCGCATGGCATCGTCGTGGCCACGGTGCAGGTGCACCGCCAGCCACAGGCGCTCATCGAACACACCGCGCAGCCACTCGCCGGTGGCCGTATCGTCACTGTCATCGGCCACCCACAAGGCCAGCAGGCCCTGACCGTGCAGCTGCAGGTCGTCACGAAAAAGCTGGTATTCACCCTTTTCTGCCCGCCGACGGGCACGGGTGATCAGTGCGCACAGGTTCTGGTAGCCGGCCAGGTTTTCGACCAGCAGCACCAGTTTGGGGCCGTCGTGCAACTGCACCTCGCTGCCGACGATCAGCCGCAACCCATGCGCCTTGGCGGCCTGCCAGGCGCGCACGATACCGGCCAGGGTACATTCGTCCGTGATCGCCAACGCCTGGTAACCCTGTTCAGCTGCACGGCGGAACAGCTCCTCGGCACTCGATGCTCCGCGCTGGAAGCTGAAGTTGGACAAGCAATGCAGCTCGGCATAACCCGGCGTGCTCATGCAAACCAGCCCTGCAACCACAGCGGGCCGGCCTGGCCCAGGTCGCGGTAGGCCCAGCCACGCAGGCCCTCACGGGTTTCGATGCGGTAGTAGTCGCGGCGCACATCGCCGCCATCCCACCAGCCCGATTCGATGCGTTCGGCATGGCCCTGCAACCGATAGCCGGCATCATCCAGCGCCATCGGTGCAGGCAGTAGCCAACCTGGGCGGCTGCCCGGGGCAACCGGCATGTTGCCTTGTACGCCCTGCTCTGCCAGTTGCCAGGCGCATTCAGGACGGTGATCTGCAGCCGCGCTCAGCCCCTTGACGGCCTCATCACCCAGGCGGGCGCGCAGCCGCTCACGCAATTGCGCCCAGGGCTGCGCCTGTTGAGCACGCGGGTCGAACAACGGCTGATGCTGCGGCACGAAGGGCGGCAGGTCTTCGGCGACCAACCGCAGGTTGCGCACCGGTGCAGGTATACGCAGTGGCTCCAGGCGCCCACGGGCCAGCTCGAACAGCATCGCAGCATCGCGCTCAGCCGCCAGCAGGCCCACCTTGAGCAGGGTATCCGGCCCTTCGGCATGCTCCAGATGCAGGCAAAAGCGCTGTACGCCACAGTCGCGCCCGGCGAGAAATGCCGCCAGATCGTTGAGCATGCGCCGCAGCGGGAACAGCAGCGCCTGGTGTGATTCAACGTCGAAATTCAGTTCCAGCCGGGTTTCGAAACGGTCCGGTGGCTGGTAGAAGTCCAGCCCCAGGTTGCGCAGGCCGAGCAACTGGTCGAGGTGCAGCTGTACCTGGGCCGGAAAGCGCCTGGCCAAGGTATCGCGCGGCAAGGCCAGTACCTGGCCCAGCTGACGCAAGCCCATGCGGGCAAAGGCTTCGGCAGCCTCTGCCGGCAAGCCGATTCGCGTGATGGGCATGGCCAGCAACGCTGCGCGAGTTGCTTGAGCATCGCTCACCGCCAAACCGTCGTGGCCATTGGCGAGCATACGTGCCGCCACCGGGTTGCTGGCCAGGACGATGCGTTGGCGCAAGCCCAGGTCTACCAGCTCCTGGCGCAGACGCGCCTCGAACAAGGGCCACGGGCCGAACAGTTGCAGGCTGGAGCCTACTTCCAACAACAGCGCCCGAGGGTAATGCACGCTGACCTGGGCGCTGAAACGGTAGGCCCAGGCCGCCAGCAACTGCTGCACCTGCTCGATGCGCTTGGGGTCGCTTTCGACACAGATGAAGCCATCCGCCAGGGCACGCGCTGCGGTCAGGGTTTGCCCGGCCCGCAAGCCAAGTGCAGCGGCCGCCGGATTGACGGCCTGCACCACACGCCGCTGGGTAGGCCCGCCAACAAGCACCAGAGGCGTATCAGGGTCGTCACGCTCACGCAGGACGGTGTCCAGCGCCAGCTGCGGCAGCAGGATGCAGGCCCAGAGCATGGTGCATCAGCCCCGGCCCGGGCAGGCGATGGGCAGCGCTGGCGGTATGCCGCCACGGCTCTTCAGCACACGCCATTGCGCCGGGCGCGTGTCAACGGCAATGCGTAGCGCTGCAGGTGAAGGGTTGTGCGCCGCCTGCTGCGGCCTGCAGGCGAATGCCAGTGCCTGACCGGTTTCGGCGGCCACCTGCAAGCGCCTCAGGGCGCGGTCATCGGCACGTTCCGGCCAGCATAGCACCGCCGCACAACTGCCCGAGCGTAGGCACTGTTCGGCGGCCCACAGGGCATCGGCGGGTTCGGCATCCACCTGTACCAGCCAGCGCAAGTCCACCCCCGCCGCCTGCCAGGCCGGTGCATACGGAATGAACGGCGGTGCCACCAGCACCACGCGGCTGGCGTCAGCGCTTAGCCGGGCCAGGGTTGGCCACAGCAACTGCAATTCGCCACAACCGGGGCTGGCCAGCAACAGCTCGCTAAGTGCGGCCACTGGCCAGCCGCCTTCCGGCAAGCGCTCGTCAAGGGCCGTATGGCCGGTGGGCTGCAACCCGAGTGGCCGCGCCTGAGCCTGCCGCCCGCGCCATACCCGGCGCTGGTCGAGCAGCCTGTCGAGGTCGACCACCGCGCCCATCAGTCACGCCTCAGCAAGCCGCAGAACACGCCTTCGATGAAGAACTCCTGGTCAGGCTTCACATCGATGGGCGCGTAGGCCGGGTTGCGCGGCAACAGCCGGTAATGGCTGCCTTTGCGTTGCAGGCGCTTGATGGTGACTTCACCGTCAAGGCGCGCAACCACGATCTGGCCATCGCGGGCGTCGGCCTGCTGAAGAATGCCGACCAGATCACCGTCGAAAATGCCGTCGTCGATCATTGAGTCGCCACGCACCTTCAGCAGGTAATCCGGTGTACGGCGGAACAGGCTGGGGTCGAGCAGCAATTGTTCGTGAATGCCCAGGTCTGGGCCGATGGGGGCACCTGCCGCCACCTGGCCCAGCACCGGTACTTCGAGGATTTCTGGCCGGCGCAACGGTTCAGCCAGGCGGATGCCCCGCGCCTGGTTCGGCGTGACATCAATGTAGCCGGCCTGGCACAGGGCAGTGATGTGCTTGCGCGCGACGCTGCGCGAGGCAAAACCGAAGCGCGTGGCGATATCAGCCAGGCTTGGCGGCTGGCCATGGTCGGCAATGCGCTCACGAATGAATTCGAAAATGGCGCGGCGTTTGGGGGTTAGATTGTCCATGGAGCACATTTGTACTCTTTTCGGGGCGCGCTGAACAGCCCCCTTTGTCGCAAGCTTTGGTTATGATCCCCTGGCTTGTGTTTTTTGATCTGGATATCTCATGCTGACCGCCCTGCTGTTCGACCTCGACGGAACCCTCACCGACACCGATACCCTGCACCTGCAAGCCTTTCGCCAGCTGCTGCGTGAGCACGATGGCCGCGAGCTTAGCCAGGCGCAGTTCGATGCCCAGGTCAGCGGCCGCGCCAACGGCGAGCTGTTCGCCGAGCTGTTCAGCGACGCCAGCGCCGAACAGTGCAAGGCGCTGGCCGACCGCAAGGAAGCGCTGTTCCGCGACATGTCGCCTTCCCTTGAACCAATGCCAGGCCTGCTGCGCTTGCTGGCACATGCCCAGGCGCGCAGCATCGGCATGTGCGTGGTCACCAACGCACCACGGCTGAATGCCGAGCACATGTTGAATGCCATGGGCCTTGGCCAGCGCTTCGCGCATGTGCTGGTGGCCGAGGAACTGGCACGGCCCAAGCCAGACCCGCTGCCCTACCTCACCGGGTTGCAGCGGCTGGGCGCCGAAGCCGCGCAAGCGCTGGCCTTCGAGGATTCATTACCAGGCGTGGCTGCGGCCAGTGGCGCAGGAATCTTCACCGTAGGCGTGGCCACGACGCAGACGCCGGAGCGATTGCTGGCGGCGGGGGCCAGGCTGGTTGTGAATGACTTCGATGACCCGGCGTTGTGGGCATTGATCGAATCCATGCAATGACCGCCCAAGGCCGCCTATGCTGATCGACGAAGAACTCACCCTCAAAAAGCTAGAAACCTTCCTCGCCTTCATGCGCACCGGCAACCTCGGCCGCGCCGCTGCCGAGCTGTCCACCAGTGCGGTCAGTGTGCATCGCGCCATCCACTCACTGGAAAGCGCCCTGCGCTGTCCGTTGTTCAAGCACGAAGGCCGCCAGCTGATCCCGCTGGAAAGTGCTTACGTGCTGGAAAAGAAGGCCCGACAGCTGATCCAGGACGCTGAGCAGATGGTGCGCCAGACCCGTGAGGCCGCCGGCTTCTATGCTGAGCGCTTCCGCCTGGGCGCACTCTATTCGCTAACCGTGAAGACTGTGCCCAAGCTGGTCATGGGCCTGAAACTGCGCCGCAGCGAACTGAACATCGACCTCACCCTGGGCTCCAACATCGACTTGCTGCAGCGCCTGAAGAACCACGAACTGGAGGCCATTCTGGTCTCCCTTGACGAAAGCGTCAGCGACCCGGCCTGCGAGCAATTGCCGCTGTTCTCCGATGACATCTTCCTCGCGGTCCCCACCGACTCGCCTTTCGCCGAGCAGGCCGAGGTGGACCTGGCCGACCTGGCCGACTCCACGTTCATTACCCTGACCCAGGGCTTCGCCACCCACCGCGATGGCGCACGGGTATTCCAGCAGGCCGGCTTTGAACCGAAGGTGGCCATGCAAGTGAACGATATCTTCACATTGCTGAGCATGGTCAGCTCGGGGGTGGGCTTTGCCCTGCTGCCCGGGCGCATCGCCGCGGTATACGAGAACCGCGTCAGGTTGATTGCCTTGAAGCCGCAATATCGCTTGCAGCAGCATATCGGTGTGGTGTTTCTGAAAGCCCGGGAGCGGGAGCCGAACCTGCTGGCGTTGCTGGCGGAGTGCCGGATGTACAGCCTGGAGCGCTAAAACGCACTGAGCACTGGCATACCAACCAACTCGAAATAACCGTCACATGCACCTGTGCGATCTCTCGCACATCCCACTCAGCCAGAGCTTCTCTCGAAGCATGTGCTCTACAGCCGACTTCACACATTTCCTTACACTTCCAGTGTCGACAGAGAAACAGTTAAAAGTGCATGTTCCTGAAGCACACTGAAACTCAGAAGACAATCAACAAGATTATCAAAATCATCACCCAGAGGAATTTTCCTACAAAACGAACTTACTCTATTTAACCATAGCGAGTAAACGCATAGCCCTGGAACGCGCTGCAATACGTGACAACTAACGCCACGGAAGGCATTGGTTTTTTCTCAATGAGCAGTACCCAATGGATAACTCTGAAGAAGAAATACGCCGGTCACAAGCCGACATCATTCTACGCAATGCTCATCAATATTCTTACTTTCAGCTTCTTGAACTGGTACACCAGCTGTACGGTGACGATCTGGAACAGCGTCCGTTGTCCCATGAAACACGCCGACGGTTACGACTGGAAGTTTCACCGAAACTGTCCTTCCCCGTTGCCGATGTGCTGAGCGCCGACCACCTGAAGGCTGATCGCTACCGCATCCAGGCCAGCTTTCTGGGCCTGCATGGCACCGACTCGCCGCTGCCCACCTATTACCTTGATGCCATCGCCTATGAGCACGCACAGGGTATCGGTTTACGCCCGGCGTACCTCAACTTCTTCAACCATCGCCTGCATACCCTGCTGCATCAGGGCTGGCGCAAATACCGCTACTACCGGCGCTTCCAGCCGGGTGCGAAGGACGGTTTCTCCCGCTATATCTTTGCCTTGATCGGCCTGGAGGATTCAGCCCTGCGCGGCGCTACCCCCCTGCCCTGGAGCCGCCTGCTTGGCTTTGCAGGGATGATCGCCAGCCGTAGCCGCTCACCGGGCATGGTGGCCGGCATGATCGCGCACTGTTTTGACCTCAAGCAGGTCAGCATTCGTGAGTTCGAGAAGCGCACGGTGCTGATTCCTCACGCCCAGCGCAATGGCCTGGGCTCACGCAACTGCTCGCTCAACAATAACTTCCTGTTGGGCGGCAGCACCGAGTCACGCAGCAGCAAATTCACCCTTGTGGTCGCGGGTCTGGATCAGCAGCAGTTTCGCAAGTTCCTCCCCAGCGGTGACAACTTCCACCGTCTGACCCGGCTGGTGGATTTTCTGCTTCGGGATGTCGGGGCGTATGACCTGGAGTTGCGCATGCGCGCCGAGGAAGCACCACCCTTCAGCCTCCGGGCAGAGCATGGCTCTCACCTGGGTTGGACCAGCTTCATTGCTGACCGCAATGACCCCACCCCTCCCCCTGTTCGCATCACGGTACGCGCATGAGCCCACACGTCCCCTCACCTAATCTCACTCTGGCCGTTTGATCTTGCCCAGCAGCCGTGGACACGGGTTTAAGCACACATCCTGGCCTCGAAGGTCTCTGGGCTGATGTGCCCCAGCGTGCTGTGTCGCCGCTGGCGGTTGTAATCGGTTTCGACGTATTCAAACACGGTTTCACGCATCTGGGCGCGGCTCGTGAAGCGCTCGCCGTGGATGCACTCGACCTTCAGGCTGTGGAAGAAGCTCTCTGCACAGGCATTGTCGTAGCAGTTGCCTTTGGCGCTCATGCTGCATCGCAAGTGATGGGCGCGGATCAGCTCCTGGTAAGCCGCTGAGCAGTACTGGCTGCCGCGGTCGCTATGCACGATCACGTCATTAGGCTGCCTACGTCGCCACAGCGCCATGTGCAAGGCATCGCAAACCAAGTCGGCCGTCATGCGCTCGTTCATGGCCCAGCCGATCACCATCCGTGAATACAGATCGATGACCACTGCCAGATACAGCCAGCCTTCCTCCGTATGCAGGTAGGTGATGTCACCCACCCATTTCTGATTTGGCGCAGATGCCTTGAAATCCTGCTTGAGCAAGTTCTCTGCCACTGGCAGGGAGTGCTGAGAATTGGTCGTGGCCTTGAACTTCTTGGCGGCCTTGGCACGCAGTCCTTGCCGTTGCATCGAGGCGGCTACCGTCTTGCGATTGCAGGGTAGGCCGGCTTCCCGCAGGTCGTGGCACAGCCGTGGAGCCCCGCTGCGGCCCTTGCGTGCGCTGTATGCCTGAGCGACCTGCCGATCCAGTTCGGCTCTTCGCCGCTGGCGGATTGACGGCCTGCGAGAGCACCAAGCGTAGTAACCGCTGCGGGCAACGCCCAACACGCGACACATGGCCTGGATCGAGAAATGCGCGGTATGAGTCCTCATGAAGGCGTACTTCACTTGAGGCTCTTGGCAAAGTACGCGGCGGCCTTTTTTACGATGGCCAGCTCCTCGGCGTGCTCGGCCAACAGCCGCTTGAGTCGGGCATTCTCGTCGGCCAGCGACTGCTCGCGCTCGCTGCCGGCCTGAGTCTGGTGCTTCTTGCTCCGCCAGCCGTAGAGCTGGGAAGCATGCAGGCCGAGCTGTTCGGCAGCCTTGCTGACGCCAATGCGCTCGGCCAAAGCCAGCGCTTCGTCCTTGTAGGCTTGGGAATGGCGGGTGCGGGTCTGTTTCATTGGGGTTGCTTGTCTTGCCATGATTCACCTCGTTGCAGTTTATCGCTTAACGGGGTGTCCACTGGGACTGGGCAAGATCAGCGAGCCACAGCATCGTTTCGACAAAGCGGGTGGCACGCTCGGCACTGAGGCTACCTGGCGGCTGCACGATCGCGACGCACGCATCCTGCCGGTGCATTGCGAGATCAGCTGGCATGAAGGCCACTTCTGCATCATTGACCACAGCGGCAACAGCTACATGAACGGCTGTGGTACCGCACTGCTATCGGACACGCCTGTCCGTCTCAGGCACAACGACAAGCTTCAAATCGGGGATTACCGAATTGCCATTCGCTTGTGCAGCGAGGATGAGGAAAAGCCTGAGCCTCTCTCTGCCAACAACCCGCTCTCGGCTCTTCAGGCCACACAACGCCTGTGTCCATTGCAGGTACTCGGCACACCGGCTACCGACGAGTTGGCCATGTTTCAAGCCTTGAAGCCCGTGCCAATGGACGAACTCGATCCACAGGCCTATCTGGACCGTGTTGCGCAGGCCCGGGTTGACCCTTCCATTGCTGAAATTTTCGGCAAGGAGAGGCGATGAGCAAGCACATAGGTGCATTACTGGCCTGCCTGGCACTTAGCGGCTGCACGTCAATGAGTAGGGCGTACCAGGTGCTGGTGGATCCGACGCTCTCTATCGGCGGCCCCAACAATGAAATCAGCCATGTCGCGCTGAGCCTCAATGCGGCTGATCCACCCGCTGCAGTCAGTTCAGCGCATGGGGCCTTGGGCGAGCCATTACCGCAACCCGATCATTCCTCCCGGTTGGGGGTCACTCTCAATGCCTCGGATGCCATTGAGTTGACCGACAACGTTAGTGCGCTGGCTGAACAACTGCACCACAACCCTCACACATCACCCAATGCGCCTGCGCAGTTGGCCAGCTACATGGCAGTGCAAACTGTGATGCCCGAAACCCCTGACCAACCTCAGCAGCAGTCACCCGCTTCCATTGCGTTCAAAGTGCTTCAGCTCAGGGATGATTCTTTGTTGTTGGATGCCACTTACGAGCAGGTCGAAAAGGACTTGGAGAAGGCGCTGGGTACCACTTTGATCCGTGTTGACGATTACCGTCTGGTGCCGGGCCATTTCAAGTTCATCGAGCCTGAAGAAATAAACGAACGCACCCGCTATATCGCGGTAGTGGCGCGTCTGGATGCTCCACAGAGCAAGTGGAAGGATGCGATACGTATCAAACCCCGCGGGTACAACCACACGGTGCACATCTATTTCGAAAACAACAGCGTTGAATTGCGTAAGGACAGCGAACTTCGCCGAAGCCAGTGACCACGCCCAATCAAAGAAGGAGTACCCGATGAGTTCACGTAACGCTGTACTGTGGAAGGAAGGCCTGTTCGTCAAACCCCAGCACTTCCAGCAGATGGCCTTCGCCGCCGAATCGGCACTGCAGCAACGTATTTCCAGTTTGAACGACGCATTCTATGGGTTTAGCGAGCTGGAGTTGAATGCCGAGTACCTGAGTTTCGGCAAAATCGCCATCATCCGCGCCCGTGGCGTGATGCCCGACGGCACCGTCTTCGACATCCCCGGCGACCTGCCAGCACCTGCACCGCTGGAAATCCCCTCAGGCGCCGCAAACAAGGAAGTCTACCTGAGCCTTCCCTTACATGCCCCAGGCGCGACCGAAGTGCGCTGGCCCGACAGCGAGGGTTTGGACGGCCGCTTCATCGCCAAAGGTGTTCCCGTCATGGACAACCACGGCGGCAGCGGCGACTCGATGATCCTGGATGTCGCGATTCCGAACCTGCAGCTCAAACTTCAGGATGACGACAACAGTAACTACAGTTGCCTGGCCCTGGCCAAGGTCCTGGACAAACGTCCCGACGGTAGTGTGATGCTCGATCAGCACTTCTACCCCACCAGCCTCTCTCTCAAAGGCGCCCCCGCCCTGCTGAGGTTCCTCGAGGAAGCCACAGGGCTCATACGCGAACGAGCACGCAACCTTTCCGAACGAATCTGTTCACCCGGCCAGTCCGGCATCGCCGATGTCACCGATTTCGCATTGCTACAGGTGCTGAATCGCCTGCACCCCTATTTCCACCACCTCGCACGTCGCCGTCATGTACACCCCGAGCAGCTGCATATTGCGTTAGGTCAGGCCTGTGGTGAGCTGGTGACGTTCACCGATGATGGCCGCCTACCCATAGACTACCCCGCCTACCAGCACGACAATCTCGCAGATTCTTTCCATGTACTGGAAGAAACCCTGCGTCGGTCACTGAGCACGATCCTGCAGCCACGGGCCGTTTCGCTGCCGATCCAGGAGCAAAGGTACGGTGAGCTAACCGCAACCCTGCATGAGCGTAAGCTACTGGAAGAGGCGACGTTCATCCTGGCTGTGCGGGCCGACTTGCCCGGTGACGATCTGCGCAAGCGGTTCCAGCAGCAGGGCAAAGTCACCCCGCTTGAGCAGCTGCACAACTTCGTGCAGCTGCAGATGCCCGGCTTACCGCTCATCCCCCAGCTGGTAACACCCCGCTACCTGCCGCATCACTCCGGCTTTGTATACTTCGAGCTCGACCGTCAGCATGAATCCTGGCAGCAGTACAAGCACGCGAGCGGCTTTGGTTTCCACGTCGCGGGGGAGTTCCCGAACCTTGAGATGCAGTTCTGGGCGATCAGGCCGGATTAAACCCTCGGAGCAGCCAAATGAAAAATCCCGATCCCGTACTGGCATCGGGATTTTTCATTGCTGGGGCTGTTACCGCTGCGCCACTTCGCTGCCAACCTCTTCGCGCAAAAGCCGCTGCGGCAATGCGAACCCGGCGAACAGCCGACGCGTGAAGGGGTTGTTCGCATCTGTAGCATGGAACTTGTACCGCGCCGAATCACCGGCAATCCTGAAGCTCAAATCGACGCTGGTCTGAGTGCGTGCATTCAGCTCACCGCGGCTGAGCAGACGATAGAACGACCACGGCCCCTGGTAGCCCAGGCTGACCGTGGTGCCGACAGCCTGCACCAGGCTGACCCGGCTATGCCCGCCCTCCCCGACAAGGCCTGGCCAGGTCATTCCGATAGGGGCTTTACCCTTGTCGGCAAATGCCTGCAACTGCCCATCCACACCAAAGACGCTGCCACGCAATCCGCTGCTGATGGCCACTGGCTCCAGGCCAAAGCTCACGTTCAATTCGCCACGATTGTCGAAGAACGCATTGCGGATTGCTTCCGCTTGCTTGAGCTGCTGCATAACCTCGGGCCGAACCAGATAGCCTTCATCCGCACTGGAGTACAGCGCACTGAGGTTGTCTTTGAGAAGCACCGTGAGGTACTGATCCTGGAAGCGCTTGAGCTGACCTTGAGGGCTGAAGAACGCCTCGAAATCCTTGAGCGAAACATCCGACCCGGTTGGGTCGATGGGGTAGCGTGAAGCCAACCGCTCCTGGTAGACGCTGTAGACCTCCGCGTCCCAGCGCTGCTCCAGTTCACGCAGGGCCACGACCATCAACACCTGAGAAGTCTGATCCGCCAGTTGGCGAACATGCCGGTTCACAGGTTCCGGCAAACCCCTGGCGATGCGCTGCAGGTTGCGGATGGGGTCAGGTTCTTTCTCAGAGAAGCGACTCAGGGCCACTGCCAGCGCAGCCTTGCCCTGATTCGGATTATCCTGCACTGCTTTCACATAATCGTAGACAGCACTGACCGCCTGAAGGGTTTCGTCGTAGTACGAAGGCTTGTCACCCTGTACATCGAGCATCCCCGAAAGCCCTGCAAATGAGCGGTAAATCCCCATGGCCTGCGCGCGGCCCTGCTGATTGGCTTGCGGCTCCTGCTCGTTATCCCCGGGCAGAGGGTAAATCAACGTGTTGCCGCGCACGGTTTCCAGCAATCGGCGCATCGGCGCGGCCGGGCCGGTGATCTGTTCCAAAACACTTAAAGCATGGGGCAGGTCGGTGAATTCGGTGACCGAAAACTGGTTCAACACTCGCCGCCAGCTGTCAATGTAGTCGGCGCTGTACAAGGCGCGCAGGCGCTCGGTCAGCGCCTGTCGGTCCACGTCGGAATAGTCGAGGGTACGCCGTTCGCCCAGCACCCATTGATCAATCAGGGCAAGGTCGGCCACGTTCTGGCTGTGCGGGTCGAAGTAATCACGGTAGCCACTCGCCGTGAGCAATGGCGGTAGCGACAAGCTGCCATCGACCGCCGCCTGGTGGTTTCGCTCGGCTAACGGCTCATAGACGATATCGAAGGCTGGTCCGATCTCATTACGCAGATCCAGCTCACCGTGCAATTGCTCCTGGGCCTGCTGCTTCAGGCCGATGTAAACACGTTGGGCCAAGGGCAGCTTGCGCAACTGCTGTTGCGCCTCGGTCACCACACCTTGGTAGCCTGGCAACTCGACATCGGCGTAAGCCAGGCCGTATTGAAGATGGCGCATCAGTGCGGCTTGCAACTGGCCCTGACCCGGATAGGCCTTTTGCCACTCACGGGCCATCCATTGCTCAACCAGTTCTGGCCGGCGATTGTCGCGGTCCTCAATCATACGATACACGCGCAAAGCAGCCAGTTGCTCGTCGCTACCGGGATCCGCCTGCTTGATGGTCACAACCAGACCGCCTGCAATCGCCGGCAGAAAGCGTCGGGCCAGTGCATTCAGGTACGCCTGATCCACCTGTGGTCCGATGGCTTTACCTTGGTACAACCCCATGTCTGTGAGAACCGTCCAACCTGAGCGGTAATCGCCGTACAGGCTCACGGCATCCCGGATTTCATCCAGCGGGGCCAGTAGTTTGCGCCCGGTCAGGTCACTCTTGGCATCGGTGCTGGTGGTAAACGCATGGCTTTTCTCCAACACATGCTCTGCCTTGTCACGGTTGACGCTATAGAAGTACAACCAGCCACCGGCCATGACCACCCCACATACACCCGCGGCGACGGAGCCTCCTCTGAGTAGCCGGGCTTTGCGCTCAACGACCCTCTGGTTATCACCGGCCAAGCCAGCCTCGGGGTAAACCACACGCTGCAACAGTTGCTGTGCGAAGTAAACCACAGAAGCCCCCTGGGGCTTGGTCGTCAGCGCTGGCGCACTGAAAGCGAAAGCGCGAGCAGAGGCATCCGCGAGCAAATTACGTACCTCGCCACGCTGATAGACCGAGGAAAAATAAAGCCCCCGTACCAGCGCTGGTGTGGTGTAACGATCACTGCCCAGCACGTCGCCAAGGAAACGCAGCAACATCTTATGGCCACCGCTCAGTTCCCTGAGCAACGCGTAAACGCGCTTGCGAGCCGCAGGCGGCATCGCCTCGATGGCGGACACCAGCGTATCCCCAAGGTGCTCGATGAAACGTTGGTAAGCCTTGCCAAGCTCGTCCATCCAGGCGTCGAAGTTCTTCACCGATGCCAACGTGAAGGTAAAGCCCTGCACCTGTTCTCGCTCACGCGCAGGGAGCTTGGCAAACAACTCCTCGAACCCCTCCAGCAGGTCGAACTTGCTCATCACCACGTACAGCGGCAAGCGAGTGCCCAGCTCGCCACCCAATTCCGTCAGGCGGGCACGCAACACAAAGGCCAGGTCACGCCGCTCCTTTTCGGCCCGTGTAAACAGCTTGCTCATATCCACCAACAGCACAACCCCATTGAGCGGCCGTCGACTGCGGTTTTGCCCCAACCAGCCGATCAAGTGCCGCCACAACCGGCGTTCAATGCCTACCGGAAGCCCTGGTGAATCGGCTGGTTTAAGCGCCAGGGGCGCAGCTGATTCCGCAGGCACGGACGACTCGTCCCGGCCTTCTTCTGGCTCTGACTGAGGCTGCACGGTGGCAGGTGCAAGCACAGAGCGCTCCGGCTGGCTGATGAACTCGCCAGGCGGATCAATCAGCACCGCATCGTCGCCCAGCCACCAGCCAACATCGAACACCAGCTCGGGATCGATGCTCGCCCGTTGAGCCGAGCCATGCTCGGTACGGGCCAAGGCAAAGCGCTGGTCCGAGCGGCTGACGAAACTCGACTTACCCGTGTTTTCTTCCCCCAGAATGAGGTACCACGGCACATCGTAGCGATGCCCGCGACCGCCCTGGCTATCGCGCAGGCGGTCCAGGCTGCTATCGAGGGCTCGCTGTTGTGCCTGCAGGTAAACCAGACAGGGGTCTTCCACCTCACTACGCTGCCGCTGCTGCTCACGCACGATCGAGCGATGGCGTCGGTGCACCAGCGCGCTCCACACCAGCAAGGGCAGCACCAAGAGCAGCACCGTGACGGCAATGCGCACTGGCAGCTCTGCCAGCGGCTGCAGGCCACGCCATTGCCACTGAGGCCCCCACCACCATAGCCCGACCATTGCGACTGCAACACAGAGCAATAGGGTGAAAACAACTATGGGCCTTGCCTGGCGCTGCAACAGCGATAAACCACGCAGCAGATTGTCCTTTTTCACTTTCATAGCGGCAAACCTTACCGACTGCATTTTCGATTAATTGACGCACGCTCAGGGCACGAATTACAGACGACAGTAGCAGCACCCGAAATTAATTATCAATGTTCACCAAAAGAAATAAGTGCTAACACTTTTTCTGGAGACGAGGCGCAACGACCTGCAATAAATAATAAATAGGCACGCATCACACCATAGCAACTAATTCGCGAGACTGTAGGAACATTCCTACACATTAAACCGATCAAGTTTCATTGAATCGGACCAACATCCTTAAGTAGAGCGCTCGAAACAATAAACATGACGTTTAAAGACTGGTTCATGCAAGAACTGCAGACGCTCCGAGAGCTGGGTGACGACTTTGTCGAGGATGATCCGCGCCTGGCGCCTTTCCTCGGCAGCACCGCTTCAGACCCGGGCAGTGCGCACCTGATAGAGCACTTCGCCTTTCTGACCGCCCGCCTGGCCATGAAGATCGAAGACCATCTGCCCGAACTGACGCACCCATTGCTGCAGCAGCTCTACCCCAACGCGCTGCGCCCACTGCCGAGCCTGACCCTGATGCAGTTCCAGCCAGTCGATCACGCACTGAGTGAAACCCAGGTGCTGCCCAAGGGCACACCTGTTTTTTCCCGTCCCATTGATGGCGTCAGCTGCGAATTCCGTACCTGTGCTGCGCTGGCCATAGCACCGCTGGAGATCCGCAGCATTACAACCCAGCCCAGTGCCGAAGCGCCCGTGGTGCGCATCCGCCTCGCTGCCTTGTCCGAACAACCGCTGCGGCGTATGAAATGCGACCACCTGCAGTTTCATCTGGCCGGGGGCAACCGCAATGCGCTGAACCTCTACCAGTGGCTGTCACAGCACCTGGACAAACTCTACCTGCACATCGGCCAGCACCGCTTTGTTCTGCCGCCTTCCGTGACCTTCGTAGGATTTCAAGTCGATGAAGCCCTGCTGCCAAGCCCGGGCGAGCACATGGACGGCTACCGCATCCTGCAGGAGTTCTTCTGCTTCCCTGAACGCTTTCATGGCTTTCGCATTGAAGGCCTGACGGGCTACTGGCCCGATGAAGCCGCCGAGCACATCCAGTTGGAGTTGCGCTTCAACGCGCCCTTGCCGCCCGGCATCCAGATCGATCAAACGACGGTCCTGCTCAACTGCATCCCCGCCATCAACCTGTTCAGCTGCCCGGCCGAGCCCATCCCGCTGAATGGACAGGCGATTCGTGCCCCCATACGCGTAGGCCGCCAGGGTAGCCAAAAGGACGAGATCTTCAGCATCGATCGGGTCAGCAGCCAGCGCCTGAAGTCGAACGATCATGTGCAGGACTTCAAGCCCTTCGAGGCATTGCACCGTGATTTCCCGCTGGGCGAGCCGATACCTACCCGCTATTACAAGCTGGATATCGAGCAGGAACCGATCAACGACAAGGTGCAACACCTTATTCGCCTGGTGCACCACAACCTGTCGCCCTACCAGGGCCAACAAGAAGAGTTGAGCATCGACCTGACGTGCAGCAACGGCGCCCGGCCCCAACAACTGAAGGCGGGCGAGATCGACCTGACGACCCAGGACACCCCCTCCTACGTCACCTATCGCAACTTGACCCCGCCCACGCGCAGCTACCCGCCCATGCTGCAAAGCGGCGGCCACGATGAGTGCCACTGGGCGCTGATCTCCAACCTGGCTTTGAACAACCTGTCGTTGTCCTCCCCGGCCGCCCTCGCCTCGGTGCTGCGGGCCTACGACTTGATCGGTACGCATGACCTGCAGCAGGCACGCAGGACCTCCCAACGTCTCAACGCCATCAAGGAAGTGCGCAGCGAGCCCTACGACTGGCTGGTCAAAGGCCTGCCCGTGCGCGGCATGCGCACCACCCTGCACATCGACCCTGAGGGCTTCGAGTGCGAGGGCGAGGTACAGCTGTTCGGCAACGTGCTCTCTCACTTCATGACGCTATATGCGAGCAGTAACTCCTTTCATCAACTGCAGATCGTCAACACCGCCAACGCAACCCGCCAGCTATGGCCCGCCCGGACCGGGCGGCAACCGGTAATGTGACCAGGAGGTCCATCCTATGACCGTTACAACCTCTCAATCGTATGACAAGGACCAGAAAGACACGCGCGAATCCCCTTCATTGAGCGAGCTATTCCCACGGGTTGATGCCCTGGGCTTCGACACCCGCTCAAATACAGGCAATCCCCTCCACGACATCGCCTCACCGCTACTCGGTCTCGTCATTCGCCTGGAGGGCACCGAGCAGTATGACCACGTGGAGCAGCTGTACGCCCACGTCAAGGCCATGATCCATGGGATGGTCGAGGAAGTGCGCCAAATTGAGCACTGCGACGAAGGCGACCGTGTGGTGTTCTCCTACTGCCTGTGCTGCGTGGTCGACGAAGCCGTGATGGCCACGCCGTGGGGCCGCGACTCATCGTGGAAGGCAGAGTCGCTGCTCAGTGCCATCCACCAGGAAACCTGGGGCGGCGAGAAGTTCTTCAGCGTGCTGGAGCGGCTGCTGGCGGCACCCGAGAACCGCTACGACCTGTTCGTGTTCCTGTTCTGGTGCCTGGCATTGGGCTACCGCGGCAAGTACGCCAACCAGACCAACGGCGATCAGGAGTTGGAGATCTGGATCAAGCGCCTGCGCGACCGCATCGTTGAGCTGCGCGGCACCCGGCCCACCTCCGAACGGTTGACCGATCCGTTTACCAACGTGGCGCCCCGGCACTACCGCATGAACCGTCAACTGCCCTGGTGGACGCCCTGGGCGATCATGGGCGTCTGCTGCACGGGCATCTATCTGTACTTCGCCACCAAACTCAACGGCATGACCCAGCAGGTATTGGCATCACTGCAAACCATGCTCCAGCAATAAATCAATCGACGCTGTTTTGATATGACTCAACAGTCACCGCGCTCAATAGCGCGGCAAGTACGGCTTTGCACATTAAAGCCATGGAACTGAATCTTCGGAAACTTCCTACAAGTTCTTAGGAGGCCTTTACAGGAGTTCGCATGAGCAACTTGAACGCTGTGCGTTTTACCTTCAGTACACCGGCAGACGAAACAACCCCGTTCGATGTGGTGTCATTCGAACTGACCGAAGGGATTTGCCAGTTGTACTGCCTGAAAGTTGAACTGGTCAGCGATTTCGACAATGCCGACTTCGCCAACCTGCTCGACCAGCCCGCCGTGCTGACGATCTGGCAACAGGAACAACCGGTGCGTCACGTACACGGCCTGATCAGCAGCTTCGAACAAGGCAAGACCGGCCACCGCCGTACCCGCTACCGCGCCGTGATCGAACCGCAACTGGCCCGCGCCGGGCTGCAATCGGACTGGCGCATCTTCCAGCACCGCCCGGTCCCGCAACTGTTGGAGGAACTGTTCCGCGAACGCCAGTGGGGCACCCTGACCCAGTACCTGGTGAATCCGCATCAAAGCCGCGAATACTGTGTGCAGGCCGGTGATCTGGACCTGGACTTCTTCTGGCGCCTGTCCGCCGAGGAAGGCCTGGTGTCGATTTTCGAGCACAGCGAAGGCAGCCATGCCGTGGTGCAAGCCGACAAGGTCAATCAGTTCGGCGCCCTGGACGGCGAGCCGGTGCTGTACGTCGCCAACCGCGGTGGCATGGCCCCGCAACCCTGCCTGCACCAGTTCACCTACCGAGAGCAGGTTCGCACCAGCGTGCAGGTGCAGCGCGACTACACCTTCACCCACCCGCGCTACAACCTTGAACACACGATGTACCCCAAGCGTATGGGCAACCAGGGTAACGACTACGAGCGCTACCACTACCCCGGCCGCTACAAGCACGACAACGCCGGCAAGCCGTTCACCCAGACCCGCGTCGACGCCCTGTTCGCGGATGCCCGCGTGGCGGAAGTCGAAGGTGACGATGCGCGGCTGCAGCCAGGCATTGCCTTCGAGCTGACGGGCCATGCCCACGAGGACATGAACACCCTCTGGCGGCCGCTGCACATCAAGCATGTGGGGCGCCAGTTCACTGCGCTGGAAGAGGATGCCGCCGAGGCCGAAACAGGCACCTCCTACACGCTCACCGCCACCTTGATTCCCGCCGAGGTCGAGTGGCATGCACCGGCCTGCCGCAAACCGGTGATCGAAGGCCCGCAGATGGCCAAGGTGGTCGGGCCGCCCGGCGAGGAAATCTACTGCGACGAGCACGGCCGCGTGCGCGTGCAGTTCCCCTGGGACCGACTGGGCCAGGACGACGACAAAAGTTCATGCTGGGTACGCGTGACGCAGGCCTGGGCCGGCGCCAGCTGGGGCCATGTGGCCATTCCGCGCATCGGCCAGGAAGTGGTGGTCAGCTTTCTCAACGGCGACCCCGACCAGCCGATGATCACCGGGCGCAGCTACCACATCGTCAACCGCACGCCGTATCGCCTGCCCGAGTTCAAGGCAGTCAGCCCGATCCGCAGCAAGGAGCACCACGGTAAACGCCACAACGAGCTGCGCCTGGACGACACCACCGGGCAGATCAGCGCGGCGCTGATGAGCGACCATGACCACACCGCGCTGCACCTGGGCTACCTCACCCACCCCCGCCACTTCGGCGGCCAGCCCCGTGGCCAAGGCTTCGAGCTGCGCACCGACACCCACGGCGTGGTCCGCGCCGGTGGCGGCCTGCTGCTGACCACCGAACTGCGCGCCCGCGCCGTGCAGCACCACACCGACCTGGGCGAAACCGCCGAACGCCTGAAAACCGCACAGGAATACCACACCACCTTCGCCAGGGTCGCCCGCGATCACCAGGCCCAGGAAAGCGGCGATCAGGATGAAGTGGGCGAAGCGCTGAAAGCGCAGCACGACGCCATCTGCGGGCATCGTGGCAACCCGCAAAGCAACCACTTTCCGGAACTGGTCGACCCGCAGCTGGTGCTGGCCAGCCCCACCGGCATCGCCGCCACCACGCCGGAGTCCACCCACATCGCCAGTGGCGAGCACCTGGGGCTGAGCACCGGGGGCCACACCAGCATGGCCATCGGCAAGCGCTTGCTGATCAGTGCCAGCCGCGGGGTTCGGCAGTTCGTGCAGAGCATGGGCTGGCGGCTGGTCGCGGCTACGGGCGATATCGACCTGAAGGCGCTGAAGGACAACATCAATCTGCTGGCCAAGCTCAAGGTCAGCGTCACGGCAGAGCGCATCACCCTCAGTGCCAAGGAGGAGTTGGTGATCCAGGCCGGTGGCAGCAGTACCACCTACAACGCCAGCGGGATACTGCACGCCACCGCTGGGCAATACACCGGGCATGCGACTGACTTCATCTACAAGGGCTCGAAGAGTCAGGCGGCGGCGTTTCCCGAAGACGTCAAAGCGGGCAATGGCAACCTGGAGCTGTTCCAGCACTACGCGAACAACCATGCATTCAAGGGGGCCAAGTACGAGGTCGAGGATGCACTTGGCCAGATCGTCAAAGGCACATTGGACGAGAACGGCTTTGCTGCCATATCCGGACTCGCATCGGGGCCAGTAAAAGTCCGGTTTGGCCGTGATCAGACCAAAGCCGTTTCCGCAGCACCCTTTGCGCAACAGCCTTCCGATCAAAGCACGCCCCTCAGCCCCGCAGCGGCGATGCAGGAAGCCGTGAGCCAACTCATCAAATCTGGCGAGATGGACGCTCACGATGCCAAGCGAGTCTTCCAATCCGCCCTGAAGGCACCGCTCACGACTGTCGCCCTGTCTAAAGAGCTCCCGCTCCCCACTGCAAGGACAAACCAACATGGATAGGTGCAGCGGGGTGGTTGCCCCTAAAGAGACGTTCGATGAAGAAGACGTAAAAGTCGGGGCAGAGATGCTGGCCAAATGGCTAACAGATCTCACGGGAGACGCCGTCAACTGGAGGACTGTTATTTCTGTAGGCGAGATGCTGCCTGTGGCCGGGTCCATCTTTGCCGCAACAGATGCCATTGGCGACATCATCGAACTGGCCAAGGGAGACAATGCCTATAGAGCTGACCCGTTCAACTGGGTAGGGTTGGGTATCAATCTGTTTGCGATCGCCCCCCTACCGGGTGTCGGGCCTGCACGGAAGGTCATGCGCCCAGCGCTGAAATCGCTGAGAACCGCATCCAGGGACGGCATTCCTCAAGCGCTTCTCAAAGCCATTGAAGGCGCACTCGCCCATGTTTGCCCCGGCGAGCTTGAAGCGTTCATCGCCGAGATCGAAGCCAGATTGCAAAGCATTCTGGCCAGCTTTGCCGAGAAGATTGTCGAGGTGTGCAGGTTCCTTGCCGACTTGATCCGCTCGGTGGCAGATGGAACGGTGAAGGATGTTGCCCTGACAGCCCTGTTCCCAGGAATGCGGTTGGTGGCAGAAGCCTCTGACTTCTTCAAACGTAAGACCGGCTTTGGCTTCAGCAAAAATGAACTGGGCTTCGGAGAAAGCGAGAAGCTAAAAGCCCTGCTTGAACCTATCGCGCAAAGCCTCGAAAGCATCGGCCGGATGGCCGGTGACAAGGTCGTTGCCATCGGTAACAAGGCGGACTCAGGCAGCATCGCCTCTATCCTCGGCGTACTCCGCCTGGCATTGAGTAGAAGAGCAAACACCCCAAGACGAAGCAACATCGCACCTGGTTCAACCAGCCAAAGTCGTAATGTGCAGGGGCGACAGGCCACCGAGGCGGCCCCTGGGCAGCGGGCAACAAAGGCAGACCCAAACTGCAAGAAGCGTGGGGCAAAAGCGGGTACCAACTGCAGCATCAGCTTCGCCACGGGCAGTGAAACGATCGTGCATACCGATTTCCAACTGCCTGGCGTCTTCCCCATCGAGTGGAACCGCACCTACCGCTCTTCGCTTTCAGCATTTGACAGCGGGCCCTATGGAGCGCGCTGGATCACGCCGTTCGCCACTCGCTTCGATCTGAACGACGACCAACTCACCTACCATGGCACTGACGGCCGCAGTCAAAAGTACTCCCTGCCGAAGCTCAACGGCAGCCACTACGATGCGATCGAGAATGTGGTTATCGCTCGCACCGCCATAGACACCCTTGCCCTGCTTCGCGGTCATGAAAGCCAAGAGATCTACCAGCGCCACGGCAACCAGTTCCGCTTGAGCACCATCAAAAACAAGGGCGGTTCCAGCATTGCCCTGCACTACGAACACCGCGTGGCCGACACTGCCGTCCTCTCCGATCTGGTGACCTACCAGCACGACACACCACACCAGCATATTCACACGCAGATTGATGACCAGGGCCGCATCATCGCGCTTTGGCTGATGCACGAAGGCCAGCCGGAACGCCAACTGGCGTCCTACACCTACGATGCGCATGGCGACCTGTGCAGCGCGAGGGACGAACATGGCGCCGAATGGACCTACCAGTACCAGCACCACCTGGTACCCCGCTACACCGACCGCACCGGCCGGGGCATGAACCTGGAATGGCTCGGCGAAGGCGCCGATGCCAAAGCCGTTCGCGAGTGGGGCGACGATGGCAGCCTGGACACCCGACTGAGCTGGGACCCGAACATTCGCCTGACCCGCATCGTGGATGCCAACGGCCATGAAACCCAGCACTTCTGCGACATTCTCGGCTACCCCTATCGCATCATCCATCCCGACAAGAACGAAGAATGGCTTTACCGGGATGCCGCCAAGAACGTCACCCAGCACATCCATACCGATGGCAGCAGCGATGTCTATGCCTACGACGAGCGCGGCAACCTGCTGCAACACACCCGCCCGGACGGCTCATCGGTCCACCATGCCTATGACGACCTGGACCAGCGTTTCAAGACCCGCGATGCCGAGGGCGGCTTGTGGCGGTACGACTACGACCAGCGCGGCAACATCATCGAAACCCAGGACCCGCTGGAGAACAAGACCCTCTACACCTACAACAGCGACAACCTGCCCATCGCCATCATCGATGCCAACGGCGGTGAAAAGAAGCTGGCGTATAACCGCGATGGGCAGCTGACGAGTTACACCGATTGCTCAGGCAAGACCACACGGTGGAAGTACGACGCGCTTGGGCAACTGGCCAAGCTCATCAACGCCGCCGGCGAGGTGACCGAATACCAGTACGAAGCGGGTCAGCTGGTGTCGCTCATCCATCCAGACAAAACCACAGAACGCTTCGAGCGTGATGCCGAAGGCCGCCTGCTCAGCCACACCGATGCGCTGCACCGTCGCACTTCATGGACCTACGACGAAGCGGGATTGATCCATCAGCGCCTCAACGCCAACAGCACCACGCTCACCTACCATTGGGACAAGCTCGGCCAGCTCGTGCGCCTGCGCAACGAGAACAACAGCGAGGCCAGTTTCAAGTACGACCCCGCAGGTCGCCTGCTGAAGGAAACCGGCTTCGACAAGGAAACCACCCACTACCTCTACGACAACGGCAGCAACCTGCCCACCCGCCGTGTGGATGGCGACAGAACCACCCACTTCGAATACGACCCCATGGGCCGACTCATCCAGCGCAAGGCTGGACGGCGTGGCGGTGAGAAGTGGGAGGTTGAAACGTTCGCCTACGATGGCAATGGCAACCTGCTGGCGGCCAACAACGGCGCCTGCAGGCTGCACTGGTTCTACGATGCGGCAGGCAACAACACCCGTGAGCATCAGTGGCTGGATTACCTGGTCAAGCCACAGGTTGCCGTGTTCAAGCATGAGTACGATGCCCTCAACCAACGCATCGCCACCACCCGCCCCGATGGCCACCGGGTCAGCTGGCTGACCTACGGCAGTGGCCACCTGCTCGCGCTAAAACTTGATGACCAGGAACTGATCAGCTACGAGCGTGATGACCTGCACCGGGAAATCGGCCGCGTGCAAGGCAATGGCCTGGTCCAGCGACAAACCTGGAGCCCGAATGGCCAGTTGCTGGAACAGACACTGGCCCGCCAGGGAGAGTCCAAACGCATCGCGGCGCGCAGCTATCGCTACGACGAAGCGGGCCAGTTACACCACATCAAAGACCTGAACCGTGGCGATCTGCGCTATCGCTATGACCCGGTAGGTCGCTTGCTGGAGGCCAGGCACAACTACGAGAAAGAGACGTTCGCCTTCGACCCGGCGAGCAACCTGCTGGACCCAGAGGCACCACCGGGCCCCAATCCGCACTCGCCACGCAAGCTGATGGACAACGTGCTGCGCAGCTACTGCGGCACGCAGTATCGGTATGACGAGCGCGGCAACCTGCTGGAGCGCATTGAAAACGGCAAGACCGGCAAATTCACCTGGGACCTCTATGACCGGCTGCGGCGCTACGAAGATGACCGGCTGGTTGTCGAGTTTGGCTACGACGCGTTAGGTCGCCGTGTGTACAAAGATTCTCGCTCGAAGTACCGCAACCAGGTACAGGCTGGGCCGGTCTGGAACGAGAACGCACGGCGTGCGCTGGATGAAAAGCTGGGCTGCGATCTGACGCTGTTTATCTGGGACGGCGACACGCTGGCGTTTGAGCAGCGCGGTCGGGAGGGCAAGGGGCGGACTACGCACTATGTGTTTGAGCCGGGGAGTTTCATCCCTGTGGCGCAAGGGGTGATGAATCATATTGAAGAAATGCTGCATCAGCCGAGATATGCGTTTCCGTATGACGTCGACCGAGATCCGGTTTGGCAACACAAGCCGACTCCGAAGCCATTAGACGCTCTCTGCTGGTATCAATGTGATCACTTGGGTACAGCGACGGAACTCACCTCCAGTGATGGAAAAATTCAGTGGAGCGGGGAATATAGTGCTTGGGGACATGTTAGACAGAAACAGCTCGACACCGAGCCAGCACAAAATTTTAATTTGCTGCGTTTCCAAGGCCAATATTTTGATACTGAAATAGGACTACACTATACTCGACACCGCTACTATGATTCGCGCCTTGGGCGCTTCATTGGAAAGGACCCGATTGGTTTCTTAGGCGGCATAAATATATATATGTTCGCCCCCAACCCGACGGAGTGGATAGATCCGTTAGGTCTAGCGCGAAAATGCCAATTGGGCACGTACGAAAGCTTAACAAGTTTAGAGACTAACAGAGGAGATCAACTGGATGCACACGAATTTATAAGACACGAAGCACTTGAGCAAATAGGACTAACTCCAGAGGGGAAGCGCAACAAGAACAATCCTTCCATAGCCATACCGCGCCCAATGCACGTCGATGCTCATAGAACAGAAAATCGACTGGCGTCGTTACACTTAGGCTTAGGGCGCGAGGAATTCCAAATCGGCTCCAATGGAAAGCCGAGTAAGCGGCAAATGGATATATGGCAAGGAGCATTAAGAACATCCGGAGTGCCGGCCTCCCGTGCCAGAGCGTTACGCAATAATGCACAGCAATTTCTAGATTGTAATTGCCCCTGCCCGTAGAAGGATGAATAACATGTTCAAAGAATTGATTTTTACCAAACACCCTCAATCAGCTGAGTTGCCGTTCATCGGTGGCGAACCATACATCCCCAAAAGCATGCCGTGGCCAATAGACAAACTCGGAAATCCACTTCTGCACTTGGCAAGCCTGCCCGCCACGTTCATCACAAAGCACATAAGCGGAATAGCCATAAAGCCAAATCTATTGATCTCAATATTCACACCATACTCCGAGTCAGATGAATATATTGACGTCGCGTTAAATGAAGGCGGAAAAGTAATTGCCTATACACCTTGCAAAACACACTCAAACACCTTTAGCCCAGTGCTTGATAGCTACTTGATATCAATAAAGGAAAACCCCGAAGATGATAGCCCAGATAACGGAATCGCAAAATTAGGCGGCACTCCGTCTTGGCTCCAAGAAGAATATGAGACGAACCAAATATTTATCCTCCAAATTAACAGCTCAAGACTGAATAAATCAGCGTCAAGCCACAAAGGAATACTTGTGGGTGGTATAGGCTATCTACTGCTGAAAAAAGAGATCATGAACCAAGACCAAGCAGCCGGATCATTCGTAATTCAAACCACTTAAAATACCACTTGAGGAGTTATAATGAAATCTATCATTAGACTAGGGGACGTGTCAGATCATGGCGGTACGGTTATTACGGCCATACCCAATACAAATCTCAACGGCAAACCCATGGCGGGCAAAGGCAGCATGGTGTTCTGCCCACTCTGCAAGGGCGAGTTCCCAATCATCGAAGGCAGCGACACCTACCGCGTCAACGGCATCCCCGTCGCCCTCGACGGCATGAAGACCGCATGCGGCGCTAGCCTGATCGCCAGTGCATCGCATGGCAGCGTCCATAGCTGAGCCAACTAGGCCAAGTGAAGTAGGTGAACAACAGACATCCAAGCAGTATGTCTGTTGCCGCCGCTCCAAGCGTGCTCTGCTTCGCGGCCATGAAAGCCAGGAAATCTACCAGCGCTACGGCAACCAGTTCCGCCTGAGCACCATCAAGCACAAGGGCGGTTCCAGCATAGCCCTGCACTACGAACATCGCGTAGCCGACACTGCCGTCCTCTCCGATCTGGTGACCTACCAGCACGACACACCGCACCAGCATATTCACACGCAGATTGATGACCAGGGCCGCATCATCGCGCTTTGGCTGATGCACGAAGGCCAGCCGGAACGCCAACTGGCGTCCTACACCTACGATGCGCATGGCGACCTGTGCAGCGCGAGGGACGAACATGGCGCCGAATGGACCTACCAGTACCAGCACCACCTGGTACCCCGCTACACCGACCGCACCGGCCGGGGCATGAACCTGGAATGGCTCGGCGAAGGCGCCGATGCCAAAGCCGTTCGCGAGTGGGGCGACGATGGCAGCCTGGACACCCGACTGAGCTGGGACCCGAACATTCGCCTGACCCGCATCGTGGATGCCAACGGCCATGAAACCCAGCACTTCTGCGACATTCTCGGCTACCCCTATCGCATCATCCATCCCGACAAGAACGAAGAATGGCTTTACCGGGATGCCGCCAAGAACGTCACCCAGCACATCCATACCGATGGCAGCAGCGATGTCTATGCCTACGACGAGCGCGGCAACCTGCTGCAACACACCCGCCCGGACGGCTCATCGGTCCACCATGCCTATGACGACCTGGACCAGCGTTTCAAGACCCGCGATGCCGAGGGCGGCTTGTGGCGGTACGACTACGACCAGCGCGGCAACATCATCGAAACCCAGGACCCGCTGGAGAACAAGACCCTCTACACCTACAACAGCGACAACCTGCCCATCGCCATCATCGATGCCAACGGCGGTGAAAAGAAGCTGGCGTATAACCGCGATGGGCAGCTGACGAGTTACACCGATTGCTCAGGCAAGACCACACGGTGGAAGTACGACGCGCTTGGGCAACTGGCCAAGCTCATCAACGCCGCCGGCGAGGTGACCGAATACCAGTACGAAGCGGGTCAGCTGGTGTCGCTCATCCATCCAGACAAAACCACAGAACGCTTCGAGCGTGATGCCGAAGGCCGCCTGCTCAGCCACACCGATGCGCTGCACCGTCGCACTTCATGGACCTACGACGAAGCGGGATTGATCCATCAGCGCCTCAACGCCAACAGCACCACGCTCACCTACCATTGGGACAAGCTCGGCCAGCTCGTGCGCCTGCGCAACGAGAACAACAGCGAGGCCAGTTTCAAGTACGACCCCGCAGGTCGCCTGCTGAAGGAAACCGGCTTCGACAAGGAAACCACCCACTACCTCTACGACAACGGCAGCAACCTGCCCACCCGCCGTGTGGATGGCGACAGAACCACCCACTTCGAATACGACCCCATGGGCCGACTCATCCAGCGCAAGGCTGGACGGCGTGGCGGTGAGAAGTGGGAGGTTGAAACGTTCGCCTACGATGGCAATGGCAACCTGCTGGCGGCCAACAACGGCGCCTGCAGGCTGCACTGGTTCTACGATGCGGCAGGCAACAACACCCGTGAGCATCAGTGGCTGGATTACCTGGTCAAGCCACAGGTTGCCGTGTTCAAGCATGAGTACGATGCCCTCAACCAACGCATCGCCACCACCCGCCCCGATGGCCACCGGGTCAGCTGGCTGACCTACGGCAGTGGCCACCTGCTCGCGCTAAAACTTGATGACCAGGAACTGATCAGCTACGAGCGTGATGACCTGCATCGGGAGATCGGCCGCGTGCAAGGCAATGGCTTGGTCCAGCGACAAACCTGGAGCCCAAATGGCCAGTTGCTGGAACAGACACTGGCCCGCCAGGGAGAGTCCAAACGCATCGCAGCGCGCAGCTATCGCTACGACGAGGCGGGCCAGTTACACCACATCAAAGACCTGAACCGTGGTGACTTGCGCTATCGCTATGACCCGGTGGGTCGCTTGCTCGAAGCCAGGCACAACTACGAGAAAGAGACGTTCGCCTTCGACCCGGCGAGCAACCTGCTGGACCCCGAAGCACCGCCGGGCCCCAATCCGCACTCGCCACGCAAGTTGATGGACAACGTGCTGCGCAGCTACTGCGGTACGCAGTATAGGTATGACGAACGCGGCAACCTGCAGGAGCGGATTGAGAACGGCAAGGCCGGCAAATTCACCTGGGACCTTTATGACCGGCTGCGGCGCTACGAGGATGACCGGCTGGTTGTCGAGTTTGGCTATGACGCGTTAGGCCGCCGTGTGTACAAGGACTCACGCTCGAAATACCGCAACCGGGTACAGGCGGGGCCGGTCTGGAACGAGAACGCACGGCGTGCGCTGGATGAAAAGCTGGGCTGCGATCTGACACTGTTTATCTGGGACGGGGACACACTGGCGTTTGAGCAGCGCGGTCGGGAGGGCAAGGGGCGGACTACGCACTATGTGTTTGAGCCTGGGACCTTCGTTCCGGTCGCGCAAGGGGTGATGAATCATATTGAGGAGATGCTGCATCAACCGAGGTATGCGTTTCCGTATGACTTCGATCGAGATCCGGTTTGGCAACACAAGCCGACACCGAAACCATTCGATGACATTGAATGGCACCAATGTGACCAGCTCGGTACATCATCAGGAATAACTGATAAAGACGGAAAGTTGACAGAGCAAGGAAGCTACAAGGCTTGGGGGGCGTCGGCTGAATCGTCGAAAGATGGAGGTGGTCAATTAACAACAAACAGCCTTCTTCGCTTTCAGGGCCAGTATTTCGATGCCGAAACAAAACTTCACTATAATCGATATCGATACTATGACCCGCACACTGGTCGCTTCATAAGCAAGGACCCAATTGGCTTCTTAGGTGGGCTGAACATCTTCATCTTTCCAAGCAATCCAGTTCAGTGGACTGATCCGTACGGGCTTAAGAAGAAAGCCGCCCCCTCCTGCTGTCCAACAGAAATTGACCCCTGCGCCGATGATGGCAAGACTCACATCGTATACCAAGCCCCAGATCCAAGGCACAAAGACCAAAATGACAACCCCTTGATCTATACAGGGAAAGCCTCAGGCTATGGGACACCGGCAAGTGTTCTCAGCAGGCGATTCAGTGGCGGCCATCACCGCAAAATCGACCTAAGCTCTGCCACAATCATACATACTACAGATTCTTATGCAGCGGTGAGAGGTATCGAGCACATGGAAAAGGTTCAACTCGGAGAAAGAGCAACCAAACAGAACAACCCCATAGGGGGCCGAAATAGAAACAAGCCGACCTATATAGAATGCGCAGAGAGGCATCTAGCAAAATGAAAAGCAAGAAGTTAAAGGTGATCCCTGGGGACATATTTGCGGTCCCGCTATCAAGTCGAGAACCACTCTACGGATACATTCGGGCATATCAAGACCCTGACATAGCAATTCTCCCCATCGTCTCTAGGGGCATACTATCAAATATCATGAATTTCATAGAGCTCAAATCTTATCAGGATATTCTAACCATACGAAAACCCATGGAAAACGGCGAATGGCCGAAAGTTGCAAGCATCCCATTTCCAGACGAAGAGTCAACATGGGCCCCTCCTAGGAAACAGGTATCTGACATCAGGCCTGACATTCGCCTAGTCGTATCAAAAGGTGAATTCATCCCTGCCTCCATATTTGGGAAATTCGAGGAGCTCCCACCGCTCGTAAAATTAAATAGTGAGGCACTTATCCAGAGAATCCTTGAGCTTTCAAAAGAATTCAACACGCTCAATAGAGATGACAGCAAGTGACCCATAAGCTGATGGGCGGAGCCGTAAAGCGCAACAGTCCGTTACCACTAAGAAAGAGAAATCGAATCACTCATATCGATTGCAATGAGACAACGAAAAGGAAACATGACTTCAGATTACTATAGGAGCAGGAGTCGATGGATATTGTTCGCTTAGATGACACTACGGACTATTAGGGAAGGGTTATCGATGCAATTCCTCATACCAAGTTCAATGGCAAACCAATTGCTGGGAAAGGCAGCATGGTGTTTTGCCCACTCTGCAAGGGCGAGTTCCCAATCATCGAATGCAGCGACACCTACCGCGTCAATGGCATCCCCGTCGCACTCGACGGCATGAAGACCGCGTGCGGCGCCAGCCTGATCGCAAGCGCATCACATGTCAGCGTCCATCGCTGAGTCAACCAGCCCAAGTGGGGTAAGCGGACAACAGACATCCAAGCAGTATGTCTGTTGCCGCCGCTCCCAACTTTCGATTGAGGCCTGATCCGCTTGTACTCATCTCCGTCGGTATACGTGGGCTGATGACGCTGGCTTACCAAAGGGAGTCCAAACGCATCGCGGCGCGCAGCTATCGCTATGACCCGGTGGGTCGCTTGCTCGAAGCCAGGCACAACTACGAGAAAGAGACGTTCGCCTTCGACCCCGCGAGCAACCTGCTGGACCCCGAGGCACCACCGGGCCCCAATCCCCACTCGCCACGCAAGCTGATGGACAACGTGCTGCGCAGCTACTGCGGCACGCAGTACCGGTATGACGAGCGCGGCAACCTGCAGGAGCGGATTGAGAACGGCAAGGCCGGCAAGTTCACCTGGGACCTCTATGACCGGCTGCGGCGGTATGAGGATGACCGGCTGGTTGTCGAGTTTGGCTACGACGCGTTAGGTCGCCGTGTGTACAAAGATTCGCGCTCAAAGTACCGCAACCGGGTACAGGCGGGGCCGGTCTGGAACGAGAACGTGCGGCGTGCGCTGGATGAAAAGCTGGGCTGCGATCTGACGCTGTTTATCTGGGATGGGGACACGCTGGCGTTTGAGCAACGCGGTCGGGAGGGCAAGGGGCGGACTACGCACTATGTGTTTGAGCCGGGGAGTTTCATCCCGGTGGCGCAAGGGGTGATGAACCACATTGAGGAAATGCTGCATCAGCCGAACTATGAGTTCCCGTATAACGTCGACAGCGATCCGGTCTGGCAGCAGCAACCGGCGCCGAGATCTATTGAGAAGGTTGACTGGTATCAATGCGATCATCTTGGAACACCTAAAGAACTCACCAATGATTTTGGACACATTGCTTGGAGCAGCGACCACAAGGCCTGGGGCCAAACAAGTACAAATCTTGGCAACAGCTCTAACGGCGAGATGTGCAATAGTCAATGGCGTTTCCAAGGGCAATATTTTGACATCGAAACAGGGCTACACTACAACCATCATCGATACTACAATCCCAGCATAGGTAGATACATCACCAAGGATCCAATTGGGTTCATAGGCGGGATTAATGTATACAACTACGCCCCAAATCCTACCGAGTGGATTGACCCATTAGGGCTAGCGCGAAATTGTCAGCTGGGGAGATATGCGGACCTTACTGGACAAGGCCATGAAGGAGACGGCTTAGATGCACATGAATTCATACGACACCAGGCACTCCGGCAGATGGGAGTAACGTCTTCCGCTGCGCGAAACCCCCAACAACCCTTCGATAGCCATTCCACGCTCCATGCATACAGCTGCACACAGAAATGAGTCCGCACTGGCTGAAAAACACCTAAACTTAGGAATCAATCAATTCGACTTCAACAGTTCTGGCACACCCAGCAAACGACAGATGGATGTTTGGCAAGGCGCCCTTCGGCAAGCAGGCGTGCCAGCATCACAGGCAAGAAGACTTAGGGTTCAAGCCAGTCAATTCATCAACTGCGATTGTTTCTGCCCATAGGAGTTTATTACTTTGAAAAAACTAACATTCTCAGCCCCCCCAAAGAAAGATGAGGCCTTCCTAGGAGGAAGTCCGTGCCTACCCCAAAATATAGCATGGCCGCATGACTCACAAGGCTGCCCACTAATACATCTAATCAGCCTGCCCGCAAGCTTTATTAACGATAATAGTAATGAGATCTCAGTAGATCGCGAACTTACCATCTCTGTATTCACCCCCTTCGACACCAACCCTCTAAACCACATACATAAAGCAATGAATGAAAATGGCATTGCTATTGCGTACTCAGTCGCGAATATTGAAAGAAGTGAACACCCCTTCCCCCTCAAAAAACTCCCCATTGGGACGGAGGAAACAAACGAGCAAGACAGTAGTGCAAATGGGATATCGAAAGTAGGGGGAATACCATGCTGGATACAAGATGACGAGAGCAACGGATTGGTTTTTTTTATGCAAATCGATGAATACGACCTAGACGCGCTGTTCCCAGACCACAGAGGCCTATTCGCAGGAGGCATGAGCTACTTACTTTTATCCCCTAATATTTCTGAGAGCGGTACTGAAGCCGGACTCTTAAAAATACAAACTTCCTAAAGGCGATATTTTATGAGCCACATCGTTCGCCTTGGCGATAGGACAGATCATGGAGGGTACGTAATTGAAGGTATCCCGCATACAAACCTCAACGGCAAACCAATGGTCGGCAAAGGCAACATGGTCTTCTGCCCGCTATGCAAGGGCGAGTTCCCAATAATCGAAGGCAGCGACACCTACCGCGTCAACGGCATCCCCGTCGCCCTTGACGGCATGAAAACCGCGTGCGGCGCCACCCTTATCGCCAGCGCATCACATGGCAGCGTCCATCGCTGAGCCAACTTGGCCAAGTGAAGTAGGCGAACAACAGACATCCAAGCAGTATGTCTGTTGCCGCCGCTCCCAACTTTCGAGCTCCTCTACGTTGGTATACGTGGGCTGATGACGCTAGCCCGCCAAGGGAAGTCCAAACGCATCGCGGCGCGCAGTTATCGCTACAACGAAGCTAGCCAGTTACACCACATCAAAGACCTGAACAGCGGCGATTTGCGCTATCGCTATGACCCATCGGCTCACTTGCTCGAAACCAGACACAACAAGAACAAAAGCGGGTTTACCCACGAAAAGGCCGGCTCAAAAAAACTCAGGCCATCATGGCCCGCTGTACTTCACCTACGGTGCTCTCCAGGCTGCCAAGGTGCAGGTTCAACACCCGCTCGACCGGCGCCTGGTCCAGTGGCCAGTGCAAGGCAATGCTCCCGGCCAGGCGCCCTTCGGCATGCACCGGCAAGGCGATGGCGCGAATCAGGAACGGCAACCGCACCGGATACTCCCAGTGACCTTCGGTCCGCTGGCCAAAGCCCTTGTGTGCGTCTTCCTCGATATTGCGCAGCACTGTGTCATCACCCAGCCGCTCGTGGGCCGCCAGGCGCTGCACTTCGTCCTCCGCCAGCTCACCCAGGCAGGCCCGCCCCATCGCCGAATGGAACAGGCTGGCATGGTGCCCAACAATCTGGCAGGTGTGCGGATAGCGCTTGCGCAACACTTGGGGGATGGCGCTTTCCATCACCTCCAGCCGTTCGCCGTCGAAGCACGACAGGTCTGCTACCAGCCCGGTGCGTTCGCTCAGCTCCAGCAGCAAGGGCGCAGCACTTTCCACCAGGCGTCGCTTGAAACGCAACTGGCGGTCGCCGAACAGGCGCCGCGCGCACAGCCGGTAGCGCCGGTCGCTCAGGCCACGGTACACCCAGCCTTGCTCCTGCAAGGTGGCAAGCATGCGCGATACCGTGGCCTTGGGCAGCGCCGTCAGGTAATGCAGTTCCTCCAGGCCCAGTGCCTGGTGTTCGCCCAACAGGTCGACAATGGCCAACGCCCGTTCCACGGAACGCACGCCGCCACTGTCTGCCGTGATGCCCATGGGTTTGACCTCCTTGTTGCGGGATGGTCAGCATAGCCAGCAAGATCCGCGCCTGCCCGCTGCTTTCATCAAACCTGCAGGCACTGGGGTGGGCAACGCTCCACCCACCGGGTGAGCTGTTCATGGGCATACGCCAACTGCAACACGGCATGGTCAGCCTGGGCCGGGCCTATGATTTGCAGGCCCATGGGCAACCCGGCCGCACTGAACCCGACCGGTACGCTGATGCTCGGCAAGCCGGCCAGGGTCGGCCCGATGACCACCTCCATCCAGCGGTGGTACGTGTCCATCGCCCGCCCCCCAACCACCGTCGGCCATGGCTGGCGTGCATCGAAAGGGAACACCTGGGCCGATGGCAACAGCAGGAAATCGTAACGTTCGAACAGATGGGCCAGCGCACGGTACCAGTCGCTGCGGTCCAGCGAAGCCTGGTACAGCGCTGCCGCACTCAGTTGCAAGCCCCCTTCCACTTCCCACTGCGCCTCAGGCTTGAGCCGTGCGCGCTTGTCCGGGTCGGCATAGGCCGCGCCGAGGTTGCCGTGCACCAGGAAGTGGCGATGGGTCAGCCAGCATTGCCACAACCGCGCGAGGTCGAATGCCGGCTGGCAAGCCTCCACCCGGCAGCCCAGTTCGGCAAAATCGGCCAGCGCCGACTCGCACAGGCTCATCACCCCGTCATCCATTGGCAGGTAGCCGTTGTAATCACCCAGCCAGCCGACCCGCACGCCCCGGAAATCACGCTGCAAACCGGCGGTAAAATCCCGCCGACCTTCGCTCAGCGACAGGGGTACCCGTGCGTCGACGCCAGCCTGTATCGACAGCAACCGCGCCACGTCAACCACGCTGCGGCCCATGGGCCCCTCGGTGGCCAGCTGCTGCACGAACAGTTCGGGCGCAGGCCCATGGGGCACTCGGCCCTGTGAGGGGCGCAGGCCGAACACATTGTTGAACGCCGCCGGGTTGCGCAGCGAGCCCATCATGTCGCTACCGTCGGCGACCGGCAGCAGGCGCATGGCCAGCGCCGCTGCCGCCCCGCCACTGCTGCCACCGGCCACACGCTGCGGGTCGTAGGCATTGGTGGTGGTACCGAACAGGGTGTTGTAGGTTTGCGAGCCGAGGCCGAACTCGGGCACGTTACTCTTGCCCACGATCAGCGCCCCGCTCGCCCGCACCCGCGCAACACTGATCGCGTCCTGCTCGGGTACCTGCTCGGCAAACAAGGGGGAGCCAAGGGTGGTGCGCAGCCCGGCAGTGGCTGCCAGGTCCTTGATCGCCTGCGGCATGCCATGCATCCAGCCTCGCGAATGGCCACGGGCCAGTTCACGGTCACGCTCATCGGCCTCGGCCAGCAGCGCTTCGGCCGGGCGCAGTGAGACCAGCGCATTGACGACAGGGTTGCAGCGTTCGATGTGCAGCAGGTAGGCCTGCATCACGTCCCGACACGACACCTGGCGGGCATGGATAGCCTGGGACAATGCCTCGGCATCGAGGGCTACGAGGGGGTCGATGGCTAGCGGCTTCACGGTTTTACTCCAAGGTTGAAGGCGGCAGGCTTGGCCAACCGAGGTGCTTCTTTCAGGCAGTAGGTACCCAGCAGCGTCAGCAGGCAGGCGAACAGCACATAGAACGAAGGCGCCACCGGGGTGCCGAGCACCTTGCTCAGCCAGGTCACGATCAACGGGGCAAAGCCGCCGAACACCATCACTGCCACGTTATAGGCCACCGACACACCGGTGGAGCGCACCTCGACCGGGAACTGCTCGGCCAAGGCAGTGGGTGCCGGGCCGAAGAAGCCGCCGATGGCGGTGCACAGCAGCAGTTGCATGATCAGCAGGCGCTCCACGGACGGCGCGGTGGCCACCCACACATAAAGCGGGTAGACCATCACGAAGAACGCCAGGGTGAAGGCCATCAACACCGGGCGCCTCCCCAGCCGGTCAGACAGCGCGCCAGACAACGGAATCACCACGGTCATCAGCCCCACGGCCAGCATCTGCACCAGCAGCACCTGGTCCAGCGGCAGCCCGAGGTTCTTGTGGGCGAAGGTCGGCATGTTCACCAGCACCACGTAGAACGACACCGTCGCGCCACAGGCCAGGCCCATCGACACCAGCAGGCTGCGCCGGTGCTCACGCAACACCTGCCACAGGCTGGGCGATTGGCCCTTGGCCTGGCGGCGCGCTTCGACGAACTCTTCGGGCTCTTCCATGTGCTTGCGAATCCACAGCCCCACCGGGCCGATCAGCAGGCCGAGCACGAACGGAATGCGCCACCCCCAGCTGTCCAGTGCCTCAGGCGAACACAGGTGCGTCACCAGGGCGACCATCGCCGCCCCGGAAAACACCGCCAGGCATTGCCCCACCAGTTGCCACGAGCCATACAGCCCCTTGCGGTGGGCCGGCGCGCTTTCTACCAGAAACGCTGTCGCGCTGGCGTATTCGCCACCGGTAGCAAAACCCTGCAGCATGCGCGCCACCACGATCAGCATCGGCGCGGCCATGCCTATGGCCAGGTAATCGGGGGCAAAAGCGATCATGGCGATCGATACGGTCATCAGCCGGATGATCATCTGCATGGCCGCCTTGCGGCCCTTGCGATCGGAATACATGCCCAGCAACACACCCCCCACCGGGCGCATGAAAAAGCCGACGCCGAAGGTGGCCAGGGCCATCAGCAGCGAGGCGTACTCATCGTCGGACGGAAAAAACTGCCGGGCAATGATGCTGGCCAGAAAGCCATACACGATAAAGTCATACCACTCCAGGGCATTGCCGATAACGGCAGCGACCACCTGCCGGGTACGCGACACGCCAGTGCTCGAAATCTGCATAGGGGAACACTCCACACAATGATTGGGTGATCACCCGGGCGCGGTCGCACCCGGGTTCCAGCGGCAGTCGTAAATGGGAAGGTCAGGCGGGTGCGAGCCAGCGCTCTGCCAGCGCGCCCCAGTAGGCGGCGCCGGTCAGCAGGATGTCGTCGTTGAAGTCGTAGGCCGGGTTGTGCACCATCGGCCGCGATACCCCATTGCCGATGAACAGGTAGGCACCCGGGCAACGTTGCAGCATCCAGGCGAAGTCTTCGCTGCCCATCAGCTTGCGGGTGTTGGCATCCACCGCCTCGGCACCCAGCAGTTCCACCCCGACCTGCGTGGCGAAGGCGTTCTCTGCGCCATGGTTGACCAGCACCGGGTAAGCCGGACGGTGTTCGATGCTGGCACTGCAGCCAAAGCTTTCGGCCTGGCTGACGATGATCGCCCGCACCCGTTCCAGGGTCTTTGCCCGCACCTCGGCGTTCAGAGCGCGCAAGCTAAGGCGCAGCAACGCCTGCTGCGGGATCACGTTGGCCGCTTCACCGGCCTGCAGCGCACCCACCGTGACAACAGCCGCCTCCTGCGCATCGATATTACGCGCCACCACGGTTTGCAGTGCCATCACCACACTGGCCGCCGCCACCAGCGGGTCGATGGTCAGGTGCGGCATCGAACCATGGCCGCCAACCCCGTCGATTGTCACCGTCAGCAAGTCTTGCGAGGCCATCATCGGGCCCTCGCGAAAACCCAGGTGCCCGGCTGGCAGGCCCGGCATGTTGTGCATGCCGAACAGGGCATCGCAAGGGAAGCGCTCCAGCAGGCCGTCGGCCAGCATCGCCTCGGCGCCGCCCTGGCCCTCCTCGGCCGGCTGGAAGATCAGCGTCAGCGTGCCGTCGAACTGCCGGGTCGCCGCCAGGTACCGCGCGGCGCCGAGCAGCATGGTGGTGTGACCGTCATGGCCGCAGGCGTGCATGCAACCCTGGTGCTGGCTGCTGTACGTCGCGCCCGTGGCCTCGTGGATGGGCAGCGCGTCCATGTCGGCGCGCAGGCCCAGACGGCGTGAGCTGCTGCCATTGCGTAACACGCCGACCACGCCAGTCTTGCCGATGCCGGTGTGCACCTCATAGCCCCACGCCTCAAGCAACTGGGCGACCAGTGCCGACGTGCGGTTTTCTTCAAAACCCAGTTCCGGGTGAGCGTGGATATCGTGACGGATCGCGTGCAGCTCGCTGACCACATCGTCAAGCCAGGCCAGGATGTGCTGATGTCGGGACATGTAGAGTCTCCTCGCGCGGGTGGTTTCCCGTTCTTGTTGTTCGCCTTGAGGTCACGACGGCTGAGGCAGGTCGTGCTTGCGAACAGATAAGCGCGAGGAGCGATGAAGCACAATCGAATCTGGTTTCACAGCGTGGAACCGAAAGCGCCGATCAGGGCTGCCATTGCTTGCAACGGCAAGCACTACTTCATGGCGGGGAGGCGAACCAATAATATTTGTTCTGGCAAGGGTTCGAGAATGGCCGATTCCCGGCCGCGTAATTGGTTCCAGCCGGTGGCTTCCTTGATGGACTCTATTACCAACTTGCCAAGTGGCAATCTATTCGCTGTGGCTTCCTGATAAGTCGATTTTACATCGTTGAACAGTTGCCTCAGCTTGCCCACTCCGGCGAGAGAGCCTGCGGCTATTCCGGCCCCGGTCACCAGTTCAGCCCCCACTGACTCAAAGGGCGCTGAAAAAGCGAACACCGCACTGGGTGCCTTGACGATGGTACCCGCCAGGCCGCCCATAAATATCATTGCATTATTGGTACGGCTTGAATTGTTGAACTCCTTGGGTATTGGCGTTCCGTTAGCCTTGGCAATTGAACGTTTGACGATTGCTTTGGATGCCTTGTTCAGTGAAGACAACATGCCTACCGTTCCCCAAACAAGTCCTGTTGCTTGCCCGACTACCCGTGTGGGCGAATGACCATCACGGTCGACCTTGTTAATCGGGTCCCCCATGCAGTAGGCATAGGCATTAAGCCCTCCACGACCAAACGGGCTGAATACGTCCGGGCTGTGAAAGCGCATTGTCCCGGTGTGATAGGCACGCTTGCCGTTGCCAAGTAGATAACCCTGCGGCAGAAGCGCGCCGGCCTCTCCGGCAAAGGCCAACAGCGGGCAGCCCTTGCCCCCCTGATAGCCATAGGGTGTATAGGGCTGTAACGGGAAGTTATTACTGGCGTGCACGGAGGCCTGTTGGTCAATGGCCAATAAATATGAAGTTCGCATGTTTTGCAGTTCCTGTTAGTGTTACTTGCCCCTTCACACTAACCCCATCACCCTTAATCAATAACTCGCAGATTTGCTGAGCGGAAACATTACCCACACACGATGGCTGCAATTGCTGTTACCTTGGGCGCACTGTTCCGAAACAGCCAAGGACTGCGTCATGCCTCCACGCCCAATCACCCCAAACGGCTTCGTCCGTGTGCGGGGTGCCCGCGAGCACAACCTGAAGAACATCGATGTCGATATCCCCCGCGATGCGCTGGTGGTGTTTACCGGCGTATCCGGCTCAGGCAAATCGTCACTGGCCTTCTCCACGTTGTATGCCGAAGCCCAGCGCCGCTATTTCGAATCAGTGGCACCCTATGCCCGGCGCCTGATCGACCAGGTTGGCGTGCCAGACGTAGATGCGATCGAAGGCCTGCCTCCAGCCGTGGCCCTGCAGCAGCAACGTGGCACACCCAGTGCGCGTTCCTCGGTGGGCAGCGTGACCACCTTGTCCAACTCGATCCGCATGCTCTACTCACGCGCCGGCCACTACCCGGCCGGGCAAGCGATGCTATATGCCGAAGACTTTTCGCCAAACACGCCCCAGGGCGCGTGCCCGGAGTGCCATGGCATGGGCCGGGTCTTCGAGGTGACCGAAGCGACCATGGTCCCCGACCCGTCACTGACCATTCGCGAACGCGCGGTGGCAGCGTGGCCGATGGCCTGGCAGGGCCAGAACCAGCGCGACATTCTGGTAACGCTGGGCTATGACGTCGATATCCCTTGGCGCGACTTGCCCCAGGCGCAACGCGACTGGATCCTGTTCACCGAAGAAACGCCCACCGCGCCGGTGTATGCCGGCCTGACGCCCGCGCAGACCCGCGCCGCACTCAAGCGCAAGCAGGAGCCTAGCTATCAAGGCACGTTCATGGGTGCCCGGCGTTACGTGCTGCATACCTTCATGCACTCGCAGAGCGCACAGATGCGTAAACGCGTGGCCCAGTACATGCGCCCCATCCCCTGCCCGCTGTGCCAAGGCAAGCGCTTGAAGCGCGAGTCGCTGGGCGTGACCTTCGCCGGCATGGATATCGCCGAACTGTCGCACTTGTCGCTGCAGGCGCTGGCCGAGGTGTTCCGCAAAGTGTCGGCAGCTGACTATCTGGCGCACCCGCAAGACGACCTGACCCTGGAAAAGCGCCTGGCGGCACAACGCATCGCCAAGGAATTGCTGGAGCGCATCGACACGCTGCTCGACCTTGGCCTCGGTTACCTGGCCCTGGAGCGCAGCACCCCCACCTTGTCTTCGGGTGAGCTGCAACGCTTGCGCCTGGCCACCCAGCTCAACTCACAGCTGTTCGGTGTGATCTACGTGCTTGACGAGCCCTCGGCCGGCTTACACCCGGCCGACAGCGAGGCGTTGTTGGAAGCCCTGCAACGCCTGAAGCACGCGGGCAACTCGGTGTATGTGGTGGAGCACGACCTGGACACCATGCGCCGCGCCGACTGGCTGGTGGATGTAGGGCCGGCTGCCGGCGAGCATGGTGGCACCATACTCTACAGCGGGCCGCCCGCAGGCCTGGCCGAGGTCGAGCCATCTTGCACCCGCACCTATCTGTTCAATGCACAGTCCCGGGCCACACGTGCGCCACGCCAGGCCCGAAACTGGCTCACGCTTGAAGGCATTACCCGTAACAACCTCAACAACCTCAGCGCCGCATTCCCGCTGGGCTGCTTTACCGCCGTTACGGGCATTTCCGGCTCGGGCAAGTCCAGCCTGGTCAGCCAGGCCCTGCTGGAGCTGGTCGGTGCGCACCTGGGCCATGCCGAGCAACGCAGCGAGCCCGAAGAACCAAGCCTGGAGGACGCGCCTGAGCAGACCGGCAGTGGGCATGTCAGCGCTGGCCTGGATAGCATCAAGCGCCTGGTACAGGTCGACCAGAAGCCGATCGGTCGCACGCCTCGCTCCAACCTGGCCACCTACACCGGCCTGTTCGACCACGTGCGCAAGCTGTTCGCGGCCACTGAGCAGGCCAAGGCACAGGGCTTCGACGCGGGGCGCTTTTCCTTCAACGTTGCCAAGGGCCGCTGCGCCAATTGCGAAGGCGAAGGCTTCGTCAGCGTTGAGCTGCTGTTCATGCCCAGTGTCTACGCCCCCTGCCCCACCTGCCATGGAGACCGCTACAACCCTGAAACCCTGGCGGTGAGCTGGCAAGGCATGAACATTGCGCAAGTGCTGCAGTTGACTGTCGAGCAAGCCCTGCAGGTCTTTGCCGAACAGCCACCGGCGCGGCGTTGCCTGCAAGTGTTGCAGGACATCGGCCTGGGCTACCTTCGCCTGGGCCAACCGGCTACCGAACTGTCCGGTGGTGAAGCGCAACGGATCAAACTGGCGACCGAGCTGCAACGCACGGCCCGCGGGGCAACGCTGTATGTGCTGGACGAGCCCACCAACGGCTTGCACCCGCAAGACATCGACCGGTTGCTGGTGCAACTGAACCGCCTGGTCGACGGCGGGCACAGCGTGGTGGTGGTTGAACATGACATGCGTGTGGTAGCGCAAAGCGACTGGGTGATCGATATCGGGCCGGGTGCCGGCGATGCCGGGGGCAAGGTGGTGGTCAGTGGCACGCCGCAGGTGGTGGCTGGGTGTGCGGTAAGCCGTACAGCAGCATTTTTGGCCAAGGCCCTGTAAAAGCGCGCATTGCCAGGTTCCAGGCAGAGGCTTAGATTGCGATCAATTCTTAATTGCGCTCCTCTCCCGGAACCTCGCGCCTGCCATGCCGCCCGCCGACCCTACCCTCAACCTGCAGGTCCAGACGCTGTACACCGAGCACCACGGCTGGCTGCAGGGTTGGCTAGGGCAGTTGCAGTCGGGCACCGCTGACCGTGGGCGTGCGGCGGCAATCGATCAGCGTCGACAGCTGGGCGACCGGCACCGGTGCGCGCAACACGCCTTACGACGAATCCATCACTACCCCGGTGTATGGCCTGGTGATCAAGCCCTGGGAACATGTGTCGTTCGCAGTAGGACACCTTCAACATGGACGGCGAAGAGTTCAACAAGGGGGTGGAGCTGAATGTGTTCGGTGAGCCGGTGGACGGCCTGCGGCTGCTGACCGGTGCGATGTTCATGCACACGATCTCAATGCCACCACAAAAACCAAGGCATGCACCTAGCAGCAGCAACCGCCGCTCAAGTACAGTCTGCCCATGGACAAGTACGCCCCACGCCAGTGGCTTCCCCACGAAAAACCCAGCCTGCCGGGGTCCCCCTCCACGCCCCTGCATTCGCCAGCCAAGCGCCTGGCCTATGGCGTGGTCGGCCTGCTGGTCGCAATCACCGGCGGCCTTGGCAACGCGTTGGTCACCGCCAACCTGGTGTTCCTGCAAGGCGCCTTGGGCGCGACCACGGCAGAAATGGCCTGGCTGCCTGCCGCCTACGTCATGACCAACGTGTCCATCAACCTGCTGCTGGTGAAGTTTCGCCAACAATTCGGCCTGCGAGCCTTCACCGAGGTGTTCCTGGTGCTGTACGCCCTGGTCACCTTCGCCCACCTGCTGGTCAACGACCTCAACTCGGCCATCGCTGTACGCGCGGCCCACGGCATGGTCGGCGCCGCGCTCAGCTCGCTGGGGCTGTATTACATGATCCAGGCGTTCCCAGCGCAATGGCGGCTCAAGGCAATGGTGCTGGGCCTGGGCGCCTCGCAGCTGGCACTGCCGCTGGCACGCATCTTTTCCGAAGACCTGCTGCAAATTGCCGAATGGCGTGGCCTGTACCTGTTCGAGCTGGGCCTGGCGCTGGCCGCGCTGGGTTGCGTGTTGATGCTCAAGTTGCCACCCGGTGACCGCTTCAAGACCTTCGAGCCCCTGGACTTCCTGACCTTCACCCTGATCGCCAGTGGCACAGCCCTGCTTTGCGCCGTGCTGTCGCTGGGGCGCATCGACTGGTGGCTGGAGGCGCCGTGGATCGGCGTGGCGCTGGCGGCCTCGATCGGCCTTCTCTTCAGCGGCCTGGCCATCGAGCACAACCGGCAGAACCCGTTGTTGATGACCCATTGGCTGGGCAGCGGTGCAGTCATTCGCCTGGCGCTGTGCGTGGTGTTGATCCGCATGGTCACGTCCGAACAGTCCACGGGCGCAGTCGGCTTTTTGCAGGCGCTGAACATGGGCAGCGAGCAAATGCGCACGCTGTACTGGATCATGCTGCTGGGGGCCGTGGCAGGCCTGGCCAGCAGCGCCCTCACCATCAACCCCAACCACTTGGTGATTCCGCTGTTCGTCTCGTTGCTGGCCATGGCTGCCGGCGCCTTCATGGACAGCAGCTCCAGCAACCTCACGCGCCCGGCACAAATGTACTTCAGCCAGTTTCTGCTGGCTTTTGGCAGCACCTTCTTTCTTGGCCCGTCGATGGCCTTGGGCATCAGCCATGTGCGCGCCAACCCACGTAACCTGGTGAGCTTTTCGGTACTGTTCGGCATCTGCAACAACCTCGGCGGCCTGATTGGCGCGGCGCTGCTGGGCACCTTCCAGATCTGGCGGGAAAAATTCCATTCCAGCCACCTGATGGACCGCCTCAGCTACCTCGAACCCCTGGTCAATGCGCGCGTGCAGAGCGGCGGCAGCGGTTACGGCAGCATCATCGCCGACCCGGCCCTGCGTAGCGAAGCCGGCATGCGCCTGCTGGCCAGCGCCGCCACCCGCGAGGCGAACATCATGGCCTACAACGACGTGTTCGTGCTGATTGGCAGTATCGCTATCCTGACAATGGCCTGGATCTGCATCCGTAGCACCTGGCTCTGGTACGCAAAACGCCAGGCCTCCCTCACCGACTCCACCCCCGGCGCGCCCAACCGATGACCGACGACACCCGCACCACGACCACCACCGCCATCGCCGAAGCCCCGGAAGGTGCCACACCGCCCAGCGAGCCGACCAGCCCGGTACGTTCGCGGCGGGTACGCATCCTCTCGTCAATCAGTTTCGCCTGCGTGGCCCTGGCCGGCATCCTGCTGGTGCTGTATGCCTGGCGCCTGCCACCGTTCGGCAGCGCCATCGAAAGTACCGAGAATGCGCTGGTACGCGGCCAGGTGACTATCATCGGCCCACAACTGAGTGGCTACATTGTCGACGTGCCGGTGCACGACTTCCAGTTCGTCAAGGCCGGTGACCTCTTGGTGCAACTGGACGACCGCATCTACAAACAGCGCCTGGCCCAGGCCATCGCCCAACTGCAGCAACAACAGGCAGCCCTGGCCAACAACCTGCAGCAGCGCAACAGTGCCGAAGCCACCATCGCCCAGCGCCAGGCGGCCATCGGCGATGCGATGGCCCAGGCGATCAAGGCCAAAGCCGACCTGAGCCGCAACCAGGCGCTGGTCAACGACGGCTCGGTGTCGCGGCGCGACCTGGACCTGGCCCGTGCCAGCGAAGCGGCAGCGGTCGCCAGCCTGGCCCAGGCCAAGGCAGCGCTGGAAATCGCCCGCCAGGACCGTGAAACGGTGGTGGTCAACCGGGCAGCGCTGGAAGCATCGGTAGAGAATGCCAAGGCGGCCGTGGAACTGGCGCGCATCGACCTCGACAATACCCGCGTCACTGCCCCGCGCGACGGCCAGCTGGGGCAAATCGGCACACGCCTGGGGGCTTATGTGAACTCTGGCGCGCAGTTGATGGCGCTGGTACCCGACACCTTGTGGGTCATCGCCAACATGAAGGAAACCCAAATGGCCAATGTACGCATCGGCCAGCCGGTGACGTTCACCGTGGATGCCCTGAACCACCTGAAGTTGCAGGGACACGTGCAGCAGATATCGCCAGCCACCGGCTCGGAGTTCGCCCTGCTGCAGGCGGACAATGCCACCGGCAACTTCGTCAAGATCGCCCAGCGGATTCCGGTGCGCATTACTGTGGATGCCGGCCAGGACGAAGCCAGGCAACTGCGCCCAGGCATGTCGGTGGTCGTCAGTATCGATACCCGAGGTGAGCCATAGCGATGCCGTCTTGCCACGATTGCGCCGCTCTAACCCGTGGGTTCTAATCTTCAGCCATCGGTTTTATCTTCGCCATTCAAGGACGTTTCACCATGTACAGGAAGATCATGCCGCTGGCGCTGCTGGCAACCCTGGCAGGTTGCTCCGACAGCAACGACACCTCCGAGGCCAGTTTCAAGAAAGCCGCCCAGGCCTACCTCGACACCCAGTATCCGCACTGCTTCGTCATCAGCTCATTCCCCACCAAGACACAGGACTTCGACCTGCACGGCACCAACAAGGCGCTGCATGCCTTGGCTAAGGTGGGCGTGGTCAGTGAGAAGGAAATCTCGCGCACCGAGGTGCCTGCCCGGCTGTGGCAACCGGCACGAACGGACATCTACTATGCCTACGCGCTTACCGATGAAGGCCGCAAGTATTACAAGGCGGGCCACGGCCTGTGCTTTGGCAAGGCGCAGGTAACAGCGATCGAACAGTTCAGCGCGCCAAGCGAAGCCACGGGACAAAAGACATCGAATGTGACCTATGCCTACACGATTACCGGGCTACCGGCATGGGCCGGTGATGAACAGGTCAAAGCCAGCATTGCCGAACTGGGCAAGGCTGTGGCCAGTCATGATACGCCGCTCAAAGATACCCGGGCCATGGTGCTGACCCATCAAGGATGGCAACTGCGGGACAGGTAGTGGATTACCGGGTTTGCCCTGCAGCACTGGCTTGTCTACCGCAGACACATTCATGTCGCCCACAGACTGCGGCGTCTCGTCGCACGCCAATGCCCCTTGGGCAAAACCGCGCAAGCCCGTAGAATCGCGCCTCCTTTTCGCCCGTCGCCTTGAACGGTGGCAACCGGCAGCAATGACAGAGTCCGTGCCTGAACACATGAACGCACATGTGAAATAGGCTCAACCCTCCCCGCACGGCCCATTTCCCAAAGGGCCCAGCGGTTGAGTCTTGCCCAGGTCGCATCCGTGTAACCACTCGCCCCTTGCCGGGTCGGGCCGGTGTGCGCGTCCGAGAAGGCGCTCATCCGCTCATCCAACTAGAGGTACGTATGTCTCCGCGTTTGCTGGCCATGGCGCTGGCGCCCCTGCTCGGGTTGTTCATCATTGCCCTGGGCAACGGCTTCATGTCTTCCCTGACCACCCTGCGCCTGGGCGCTGCCGGTGAGTCAGCCACCACCATCGGTATTGTCTCGTCGACCTACTTCATCGGCCTGACCCTGGGTGCAATCTTCAACGACCGGCTGATCTTGCGCATCGGCCATATCCGCGCCTACACCAGCTTCGCTTCGCTGATCGCCGCGACCATCCTGCTGCAAGGGTTGTTCTACGACGTCACCTGGTGGTCTGTGCTGCGCCTGATCAACGGCTGGGCGGCGGTCGGCGTGTTCCTGGTGATCGAAAGCTGGCTGCTACTGGCCGGCGACGCCAAGATTCGCGGCCGCCTGCTTGCGCTGTACATGATTGCCTTCTACGGCGCCGGGGTAATCGCCCAGGCCGGCCTTGGCGAAATCACCCAGCTGGGTGACACCGCCCCCTTCATGCTGGCTGGCGTGCTGGCAGCACTGTCGGTGCTGCCTATCGTGATCTTGCCGCGGGTATCGCCCCTGCTGGACCAGGTCGAACCGCTCAAACCCCGCCAGCTGCTGGGTGTGGCACCGTCAGGCCTGGTGGGCTGCTTCGGTTCGGGTGTGGCCATTGCCGGGATCTATTCCCTGCTGCCGCTGTACCTGCAACGCATCGGCCTGGAGGTGGGCGAGGTCGGTAACATGATGGCTTGGGTGATCCTCGGCGCCATGCTGCTGCAATACCCGGTCGGGCGCTGGTCCGACCGCAAGGACCGCCAAGATGTGCTGATCGCCCTGGCTGCGCTGTGTGTGGTGCTGTCGCTGGTCACGGTGTTCCTGCCGTCGGACTCGTTCCTGCTGCCAGCCATGCTGTTCCTGCTGGGTGGTGGCGTGTTCACCCTGTACCCGGTGGCGGTCAGCCATGCCGCCGACCGGGCGCCGTCCGATGCGCTGGTACCGATGATTCAGGGCCTGCTGTTGATCAACTCGCTGGGCTCTGCCATGGCGCCGGTCGCCATGTCGCCGATGATGACCGAGTTTGGCGAGGCCGGCCTGTTCTGGGCCTTTGCCGTGGTCAACCTGGGCATGGTGTGCTTCTTCATGTGGCGCCGTGGCAAACGCCCGGCGGCGGAGCACCCGGCACCGTTTACGGCTTCGACCACCTTCTCGCCAACCGGCGCCGAGCTGCGCGTGACCGAAGACCTGATGCACGCCGCGCAGGAGCATCCGCCGCTGGAGCCGGTAGAAAACCCGGCGCCAGCACAGCGCTCGGAATCTCATTGATCCCAGGGGCCGCTTTGCGGCCCCTGAAGTTACCGCTCGTCGCCCAAAGCGCACCCCGCTCCCCGCACTTGGCCAAACGAATGACAGATCATCCGCAAAGGAGACTTCCCATGATCCGCATTCGTCCGCTTTCCCTGTACCTCGCGCTGGCCCTGACCAGCCTCACCGGCACCGCCTTCGCTGCCACCAACACCGACACACACACCAACACCGACAGTCGCCCACAGACCGATCAGTCTGGCGGCAAGTCGGCTGGTGAGGGCAGCAGCGTCAACAGCCCCGGCAGTGGTAAAAGCAACGACAGCAGCGACACCGGCAACAACACCGATGCCGCCGACGGCGCCAGCGGCGGCTCTAACAGCACCGGCGAGGCTACCGGCTCCGGTGCGGGGCACACCGGAGGTACTGCAGAGGACCAAGACAGCCACTAGGTCGGGCGTTACGGTCATTGAACCAACCAGTACAAAAGCAAATGATCAACCCTATAGCATTTATCCATTGAATGGCCCGGCCGAACTGAAGTAAGCTCGGGCTCATTCACTGGAGAGCAACATGCCGAAACACACCCGCAACCACGCCAACCACACCGGTCGCACCCTGCGCCCTGTGCTGGCCGTTGCCGGCTGCGTGGCACCTGCCAGCTATTACTTTGGGTATTGGTTTAGCCACTAGGCGCCGATACCCACACGGCGCCCACCTTCGAGGGGCCGCCGAACATGAGAATACTCAAACCCCCGGTCGGCTTCCCGACCGGGGGTTTTGCTTTTCAGGCCTTTGAACAACACCGATTCACATTGAGGACAGATTCATGAACTACGCCACTTATTACTACGCAAACACCTATGCCTGGCGATTTAGCCAATCCCGTTCGGGCCAGCCTGCCGCCTCCGTCCGGTCTTCCACAGGTGGCAATGCAGCAGCCAATACGAATTCAACGATCTGTCGAACACCTCGATAGGGCCGACCACGCGGGCCAGAACCCGCCGTCCGCCCAGGGAAAAACGCCATGCAAGCTTCCAGCCTCGCCCTGCCCCTGACCCAGCCGCAAGCGGCCAACACCACCGTCAGCAAGCGCCTGCCCAGCCCGCACCTGCTCAAGCAGCAAATGCCGCTGTCCAGCGAACTCACCCAGCAAGTCCATGCACACCGTCAGGCCATCCGGGACATCCTCGAAGGCCGCGATCCGCGCCTGTTGGTGATCGTCGGCCCCTGCTCGATCCACGACCCTCGCTCAGCCCTGGAATACGCCGACCGCCTGGCCGCTCTCAGCCGTGAAGTCAGCGACAAGCTGCTGCTGGTGATGCGCGCGTACGTCGAAAAACCGCGCACTACCGTGGGCTGGAAAGGCCTCGCCTACGACCCGCACCTCGATGGCAGTGACGACATGCACTCGGGCATCGCGTTGTCCCGTGGGCTGATGCTGAGCATGATCGAACGCGGCCTGCCGATCGCCACCGAGCTGCTGCAACCGATGGCCGCCGGCTACTTCGACGACCTACTGGCCTGGGCCGCGATTGGGGCGCGCACCACCGAATCGCAGATTCACCGGGAAATGGTCAGCGGCCTGGAGCTGCCAGTCGGCTTCAAGAACGGCACCGACGGCGGCATCGCCATCGCCAGCGACGCCATGCGCAGCGCCGCCCACCCGCACCGCCACTTCGGCATGGATGCGCAGGGCCACCCGGCGATCATCGAAACCCAGGGCAACCCGGACACTCACCTGGTACTGCGCGGTGGCCACAAAGGCCCCAACTACGATGCCAACAGCATCGCCATGGCCCGCCAGGCACTGGCCAAGGTTGGCGTGCAGGCGCGAATCATGGTCGATTGCAGCCACGCCAACAGCGGCAAGGACCCGGCTCGCCAGCCCGCGGTGTTCAACGATGTGCTGGCGCAACGCCTGGCCGGCGACCGCTCGCTCGTTGGCGTGATGATCGAGGGGCATTTGTTCGATGGCTGTCAGGCGCTGGGCAAGGGTGTACTGAAGTACGGCGTGTCGATCACCGACGGCTGCCTGGGCTGGAACTCGACCGAAACCCTGTTGCGCGAAGCGGCACAAAAACTGTAAGACGAAGGTTGCAAGCCTGGCGAGACATACCCCAAGCAAGTGCGCTAGGCTTGCCTTTTTACCCCAAGGAGCAGTACCCATGGCCCGTGCAACCGCCCGCCACATCCTGGTCAGCAGCATCGATAAATGCAACGAACTCAAAGCCCAGATCGAAGCAGGCGCCGACTTCGCTGAAATCGCCAAAGCCAACTCCACCTGCCCGTCCAGCCGTCAGGGCGGTGACCTGGGCTCGTTCGGCCCAGGCCAGATGGTCAAGGAATTCGACACCGTGGTGTTCAGCGCCCCGGTCAACACCGTGCAAGGCCCGGTGAAAACCCAGTTCGGCTACCACCTGCTGGAAGTGACCAGCCGCCAGGATTAAGTCCTCGCAGCCGATGAAAGTCCGTGTGGGAGCGGGCTTGCCCGCGAATAGCCCAGACCAGACAACCTCGTTGCCTGGGCCGACGCATTCGCGGGCACGCCCGCTCCCACAGGGTTTGTGGGGCCTGTTCTTGCTTTGTCTAGCTTTCAATACCCAAGCCGCCCCCACCCATGCACTCACCGTCTACGGTGAAGCTCCCCGCTACAACGCCAGCTTCCAGCACTTTGACTACGTCAACCCCAACGCCCCCAAGGGCGGCATCCTGCGCCGCTCGGCCATCGAGATCGGCCAGTTCGACCATATCCTGCCGTACATCGACAAAGGCATTGGCGTCAGCGAAGTCGATGGCCTGTTGTATGCGCCACTGGCCGTGCGCTCGTTCGATGAACCCTATACCGTCTATGGCCTGATCGCCCACAGCATGGAGCGCGGCCCCGACGATGCCTGGCTACGTTTCAATATCGACCCGCGTGCCACCTTCGCCGATGGCAAACCGGTGCGTGCCGAAGACGTACGTTTCACCTTCGAGCTGTTGATGAACAAAGGCAGCCTCAAGTACCGCACCCAGTTCGCCGACGTCACTGGTGTGACCGTGGAAAACCCGCACAGCGTGCGCTTCGACTTCAAGCCCGGGCACGGCCGCACCCTGGCCCTTGACCTCGCCAGCCTGCCGGTACTGCCCGAACACGACTGGCAGCAACGCGACTTCGCCAACGGTGCCGGTTTTGACAAGCCAGTCGGCAGCGGCCCGTACCGCATCGGGCGCATCGACAACGGCCGCAGCATCACCTTCGAACGCGACCCCACCTGGTGGGCGCGCGACCTGCCCGCCAGCCGTGGCCGCTACAATTTCGACAAGCTACGCATCGAGTACTTCGGCGATACCGAGGTGGCCCGGCAGGTGCTCAAAGGCGGGGGTTACGACTACAACCGTGAGTTCTCCGCCACCGCTTACACCCTGGGCTACAACGGTGCGCAACTGGAGGATGGTCGCCTGCAACGCGCCCACCTTGGCCCGGCCAAACCGCAAGTGGCCCAAGGCTTCGTGTTCAACCTCGACCAGCCGCAGTTCAAGGACCGCCGGGTGCGCCAGGCGCTGGGCATGTTGTGGGACTACGAGTGGAGCAACCGGCAGATGATGCGCAATATGTACATCCGCCAACAAAGCGTGTTCTCCAACACGCCGCTGGCAGCCCGCAAGCTGCCGGATGCTGGCGAGCTGAAGCTGCTTGAACCGTTGCGCGGAAACGTACCGGGCGAAGTTTTCACCACGGTGTTCAGCGCCCCGGTCACCGACGGGTCCGGGATCATCCGCAAACAACAGTTGCAGGCCCTGGCCCTGCTTGAACAAGCCGGTTGGCACCCCGAAGGCGACCGGCTGGTGAACAGCGACGGCACACCGCTGGCATTCACCTTCCTCAACGGCCAGGCGGGCATGGAGCGCCTGCTGCTGCCGTGGAAGCGCAACCTGGCCCAGATCGGCGTCACCCTGAACATCCGCAATGTCGACGCTGCCCAGTACGTCAACCGGCTGATGGCGCGCGAGTACGACATGATCGTCACCGGCTACCCGGTTACCCTGTCGCCGGGTGCCGAGTTGTACAACTACTTTGGCTCGGCAGCCGCCCACGACCCCGGCTCGAACAACCTGATGGTGCTGCAAGACCCGGCCGTGGACCGCCTGATCGACGGCCTGGTGCGTGCCGACACCCAGGCCGACATGCTGCAGCACGCCCGCGCCCTGGACCGGGTGCTGCAATGGAACTACTACTGGATCCCCAACTACTACCCGCCAGGTAGCTCCACCGCCTGGTGGAACCGCTTTGGCCTGCCCAAGGTCCAGGCGGCCTATGACGAAGGCCTGGACACCTGGTGGGAGATCAGCCCCACCCCGCTGACCAACGCGCAAATGGCCGAACGCCAGAAGGCCTTGCCATGACCACCTACATCCTGCGCCGTCTGTTGTTGATCATCCCGACCCTGCTGGCGATCTTGCTGGTCAACTTCGCCATCGTCCAGGCTGCGCCGGGTGGCCCGGTAGAACAGGCCGTGGCGCGCCTGCAAGGCCTTGGCGGCGGCGCACCCGGCGCGCGGGCCGAAGTGGTGCATGGTGAGTCCCGCGCCACACGAGGCCTGGACCCGAAACTGATCGAGGAGATCAAGCGCCAGTACGGTTTCGACAAATCCGCCCCCGAGCGCTTGTGGCTGATGCTGGGCCAGTATGCCCGGCTGGACTTCGGCAACAGTTTCTTCCGCGGTGCCAAGGTCACGGACCTGATCCTGGACAAGTTGCCGGTCACCCTGTCGCTGGGTTTCTGGGCCACGCTGATCACCTACCTGGTGTCGATCCCGCTGGGCATACGCAAAGCGGTGCGCCACGGCAGCCGGTTCGATGCCTGGAGCAGCGCGCTGATTGTGGTCGGCTATGCCCTGCCCTCGTTCCTGTTCGCCTTGCTGCTGATCGTGCTGTTCGCCGGAGGGACCTCGCTCAACTGGTTCCCGGTGCGTGGCCTGGTTTCGGACAACTTCGACGAACTCAGCCTGCTGGGCAAGGTTGCCGACTACTTCTGGCACCTGGTGCTGCCAGTCGGCGCCTTGGTGATTGGCGGTTTCGCGACCCTCACGTTGCTGACCAAGAACGCCTTCCTCGACGAGATTTCCCGCCAATACGTGGTCACCGCCCGGGCCAAAGGCCTGAGTGAACGCCGGGTGCTGTATGGCCATGTACTGCGCAATGCCATGCTGTTGGTGGTAGCGGGCTTGCCGCAGGCACTGATAACGGTGTTCTTCGCCGGTTCCTTGCTGATCGAAGTGATCTTTTCGCTCGATGGCCTGGGCCGCATGAGCTATGACGCAGCAGTGTCGCGGGATTACCCGGTCGTGTTCGGCACACTGTTCATCTTCACCCTGGCGGGCCTTTTGATCCGCCTGATCGGCGACCTGTCGTACACGTTGCTCGACCCTCGCATCGACTTCGATACGAGGGCGCACTGATGCTTTCCCCCGTCTCGCGCCGTCGCCTGCAACGCTTTCGCCGCAACCGCCTGGGCTGGGTCTCGCTGTGGCTGTTCGCCGGCCTGTTGCTGTTGAGCATGGGTGCAGAGCTGGTGGCCAACGATAAACCCCTGCTGCTGGGCTACAAGGGCGAGCTGTACATGCCTGCACTCAAACGCTACACCGAGCAGCAGTTTGGTGGCCAGTTGCCGTTCCAGCCCGATTACCGCAGTGCGTATGTGCGCCAACTGATCGCGGAACAAGGCGGCTGGATGCTGTTCGCGCCCATCCCGTTCAGCGCCGACACCCCCAACTACGACCTGCAAGTACCCACCCCCAGCCCGCCAAGTGCAAGCAACTGGCTGGGTACCGACGATCAAGGGCGCGATGTGCTGGCGCGGGTACTGTACGGCACGCGGGTATCGCTGCTGTTCGCTTTTGCCCTGACCGTCGTAAGCGTGCTCATTGGCGTGATAGCCGGCGCGTTGCAGGGCTACCACGGCGGTTGGGTCGACCTGCTCGGCCAGCGGCTGCTGGAAGTGTGGTCAGGCTTACCGGTGCTGTACCTGCTGATCATCCTCAGCGGCTTTGTCGAACCGGATTTCTGGTGGTTGCTGGGGATCATGGCGCTGTTCTCTTGGCTGACGTTGGTCGATGTGGTACGCGCCGAGTTTCTGCGGGGGCGAAACCTGGAGTATGTAAAGGCAGCCCGGGCGTTGGGCCTGCCGGACAGCCAGGTGATGCTGCGACATATTTTGCCCAACGCCATGAACGCCACGCTGACCTACGTGCCATTCATGCTGACCGGGGCGATCACTACCCTGACCGCACTGGATTTCCTCGGGTTTGGCATGCCGGCCGGGAGTGCTTCGCTGGGTGAGTTGGTGACCCAGGGCAAGCAACACCTGGAGGCGCCATGGCTGGGCTTTACCGCGTTTTTCGCGCTGGCGGTGATCTTGTCGTTGCTGGTGTTTATCGGGGACGCCTTGCGCGAAGCATTCGACCCCAGAGGTTAGGTTTTACAGGCCCGGCCTTCACATGATTCGGAATTTGCCCCATGCACGACAACGACAGCCTCAAGAACTACCCCCAGGTACGGCAACTGGCAATTCACTCGCTGTTCGAGATCATCGAGCAGTCCAGCGAAGGCACGGTCATCGTTGACCGCAATGCACGTATCGTCTGGATGAACGAACGCTACGCCCGGCGCTTTGGCCTGGCCGATGCCGCCAGTGCCATCGGCCAGCCGTGCGAAGCGGTGATCCCGGGCAGCCTGATGCGCGAGGTGGTGAGCAATGGCCGGCCAATCCTGCTGGACATGCTCGACACCCCGAACGAGCCCTTGGTGGTGATGCGCCTGCCGATCCACGACGACCAGGGCGCACTGATCGGTGCCATCGGCTTTGCCCTGTTCGACGAACTGCGCAGCCTGTCGCCACTGCTCAAACGCTACGCCAGCATGCAGCAGGAACTGGCCTCGACCCGCTCGCAACTGCGCGCCCGCCAAGCCAAGTACAGCTTCGCCCAGTTCGTGGGCAGCAGTGCTGCCAGCCTGGAAGCCAAGCGCCGCGCCCGGCGCGGTGCTGGTAGCGATTCGCCGGTGTTGTTGCTGGGCGAAACCGGTACGGGCAAAGAGCTACTGGCCCATGCCATCCACGCGGCGTCGGCGCGGGCGCACAAAGCCTTCGTCAGCATCAACAGTGCAGCGATCCCTGAAACGCTGCTCGAAGCCGAATTTTTCGGCACCGCGCCGGGTGCGTTTACCGGCGCCGACCGCAAGGGCCGCAGTGGCAAGCTGCAGCTGGCCGAAGGCGGCACGCTGTTCCTCGACGAGATCGGCGACATGCCGCTAGCCCTGCAGAGCAAGCTGCTGCGCGTGCTGAAGGAAAAGGAATACGAGCCGGTTGGCTCGAACCAGATGCTGCGCAGCGACGTGCGCATCATTGCCGCCACCTCCATCGACCTGCAGGCGGCCATGGCCCGTGGGGCGTTTCGCGCCGACCTGTATTACCGGCTGAATGTGCTGCCGATCGACGTGCCGCCGCTGCGGGAGCGACTGGAGGATTTGCCAGCGCTGTGCGAGACCATACTGGGTGAACTGGGCAGCCAGTACGAGCTGGAGGCCGACGCGCAACAACTGCTGGCGCGGCATGCATGGCCGGGGAACATTCGCGAGCTGCGCAATGTGCTGGAGCGCGCGACATTGCTGGCGGATCAGCCACGATTGGGGGTGGCGGACTTGCGTGCGGCATTGGGGCCGTTGAGCCCGGTAGCGAGCGGGCCGGTGCAACAGACATACCGGGAGGCCTGCGAGGCATTCGAGCGCAAGCTGATTGGCGAGGCGCTCGCAGAATGCGAGGGCAATGTACCGCAGGCTGCTCAGGCATTGGGGCTAGGACGGTCGACCCTGTACAAGAAGATGGTTGCACTAGGTCTCTGATTAGAGACTCTAGTTTCTATATTGAGACTATGGCAAGGGCTTTGCCCTTGTGCCTTGACAGGACGCAAAGCGAAACAAAAATCTCGAATTAGAGACAAATATTTCAGAACAAACAAAAAACACCTACAAATCAATAACTTACATTTTGGCACGATTCCCGCTATCTCCTGCACACCGATAAAAACAAGACTCACCCAGGAGACCCACCCCGATGACCGTGCTCATCGCCCTCGCCGCTCTGGCCCTGCTGATGCTGGCTGCCTATCGCGGTTACAGCGTAATCCTCTTTGCCCCCATTGCCGCCCTCGGCGCCGTCCTGCTCACCGACCCCTCTGCCGTGGCCCCCGCGTTCACCGGGGTGTTCATGGAGAAAATGGTTGGCTTCATCAAGCTCTACTTCCCGGTGTTCCTGCTGGGCGCAGTGTTTGGCAAGCTGATCGAACTGTCCGGCTTTTCCCGATCGATCGTCGCCGCCGCCATCCGCCTGCTTGGCACCCGTCAGGCGATGCTGGTAATCGTGCTGGTTTGTGCCCTGCTCACCTATGGCGGTGTCTCGCTGTTCGTGGTGGTGTTCGCGGTGTACCCGTTCGCCGCCGAAATGTTCCGCCAGAGCAACATCCCCAAGCGCCTGATCCCGGCCACCATCGCCTTGGGCGCGTTCTCGTTCACCATGGACGCCCTGCCGGGCACCCCGCAAATCCAGAACATCATCCCCAGCACCTTCTTCAACACCACCGCCTGGGCGGCGCCGTGGCTGGGCCTGATCGGCACGTTGTTCGTGTTCTTTACCGGCATGGCCTACTTGCAACGCCAACGCAACAAAGCCCAGCGTGCGGGTGAAGGCTATGGCACCGACCTGCGCAATGAGCCGGAAACCGCTGCCGACCTGGCCCTGCCTAACCCCTGGCTGGCCTTGGCGCCCCTGCTGCTGGTGGGGGTGATGAACCTGCTGTTCACCCACTGGATCCCGCAGTGGTACGGCCCCAGCCACAGCCTGCAACTGCCCGGCATGAACGCGCCAGTGCAAAGCGACGTGGCCAAGCTCACGGCCATCTGGGCAGTGCAGGCGGCATTGCTGGTGGGCATCCTCATGGTGCTGGTGTGTGCCTTTGGCGCCATCCGCACGCGCCTTGCCGAAGGCACCAAAAGCGCGGTGGGTGGTGCCTTGCTGGCGGCCATGAATACCGCTTCTGAATATGGCTTTGGTGCAGTGATCGCCTCGCTGCCAGGCTTTCTGGTGCTGGCCGATGCCCTGCGTGGCATCCCCAACCCGCTGGTCAACGAAGCCATCACCGTGACCTTGCTCGCCGGCATCACAGGCTCCGCTTCGGGCGGCATGAGCATCGCCCTGGCGGCCATGGGCGACACGTTCATCGCCGCCGCCCATGCCGCCAACATCCCGCTCGAAGTACTGCACCGGGTGGCCGCCATGGCCAGCGGTGGCATGGACACCCTGCCACACAACGGCGCGGTGATCACCTTGCTGGCGGTGACCGGCCTGACCCACCGCGAGGCCTACAAGGATATTTTCGGTATTACCCTGATCAAGACCCTGGCGGTGTTCGTTGTCATCGCCACGTTCTACGCCACTGGCATCGTCTAAGGAGCTATGCATGACCCTCAAAGGCAAGACTGCACTCGTCACCGGTTCCACCAGCGGCATCGGCTTAGGGATTGCCCAGGTGCTGGCCCGCGCGGGCGCCGATATCGTGCTCAACGGCTTTGGCGACCCGGCACCGGCGCTGGCCGAGATCAGCCGGCACGGGGTGAAGGCCGTTCACCACCCGGCAGACCTGTCGGACGTGGCCCAGATCGAAGCGTTGTTCGCCCTGGCCGAACGCGAATTCGGTGGTGTCGACATGCTGGTCAACAATGCCGGCATCCAGCATGTAGCACCGGTGGAGCAGTTCCCGCAGGAAAGCTGGGACAAGATCATCGCCCTCAACCTGTCGGCCGTGTTCCATGGCACGCGGCTGGCGCTGCCGGGCATGCGCGCGCGCAACTGGGGGCGCATCATCAACATCGCTTCGGTACATGGCCTGGTCGGTTCGACTGGCAAGGCAGCCTATGTGGCGGCCAAACATGGTGTGGTCGGCCTGACCAAGGTGGTCGGGCTGGAAACGGCCACCAGCAATGTCACCTGCAATGCCATCTGCCCAGGCTGGGTGCTGACCCCGCTGGTGCAGAAGCAGATCGACGACCGTGCTGCCAACGGTGGCGATCCGCTGCAGGCACAGCATGATCTGCTGGCCGAGAAACAACCATCGCTGGCGTTCGTCACCCCCGAACACCTGGGTGAGCTGGTACTATTCTTGTGCAGCGAGGCCGCAAGCCAGGTTCGCGGCGCCGCCTGGAACGTCGATGGTGGCTGGTTGGCCCAGTGACGGGCAGCCTGGGCCTGGCGGTGATCTCGCATTCGATTATTTGCAAGGAGGCCTTATGCGCCCTACCCCGATGACCGCGATTCTAGCCCTGACCCTGGCTGCCGCAGCCCCTGTGATGGCTGCCAGCCTGAAGGACGTCGCCCCCTACCCCGAGGCAGAAAAAGGCTTCACCCGGCAGGTGATCCACCTGCCGGCACAGGCCGATGAGTCGGCCTATAAACTGGAAATCCTCGCCGGCAAGACGCTGCAGGTGGACTGCAATCGCCAACGCCTGGGCGGCAACCTGGAAGAACGCACCCTGGAAGGCTGGGGCTACAACTACTACCGCCTGGACAAGGTCAGCGGCCCGGCCAGCACGCTGATGGCCTGCCCGGATGGCAAAAAGACCGACGCCTTCGTGCCGGTGGTCGGTGACGGCTTCCTGCTGCGCTACAACAGCAAATTGCCAGTGGTGGTGTATGTACCCAAGGATGTCGAAGTCCGCTACCGCGTGTGGTCGGCATCGCAGGACGTGCAAAAGGCTAAAGTAGAGTAAGCACGGCCTTGCTCGGCATCTGAAAGCTTGCGCTCCCACAGGGGATAGCAGATACCTGTCCCACAAAGAACAAGCCCGCAGTTGGCAGTAACGGGAGGAACCGCATGAACGATGTGCTCTGGCGCCCCTCCACGGCGCAGATTGAGGCCAGCCGGATGGATGCCTTCCGCCGACGGGTCAACCTGCGCTACAACCTGCAACTCACCGACTACCAGGCGCTGCACCGCTGGAGCATCGAACAGCGGGCCGCCTTCTGGCAGACCCTTGCCGACTATTTCCACGTGCGCTGGCACACCCCGCCGAGCCAAGTGCTGAGTGAAGGGCCACAAATGCCCGAAGCGCAGTGGTTCGCCAACGCCAGCCTGAACTTCGCCGAACACCTGCTGCGCCGTCGCGATGACCGCCCGGCCGTCGTTTCCATACGCGAGGATGGCCACCGCCAGGCGTTCACCCACGCCCAGCTGGCTGCCCACGTAGCGGGGTTGCAAACGGCGTTCAAGGCCGCAGGCATCGTCGCAGGCGACCGTGTGGCTGCCATGATGCCCAATACCTGGCAAACACTGGTGGCCATGCTTGCCTGCACCAGCCTCGGCGCGATCTGGTCGACCTCTTCGCCCGAGTTCGGCGTGCATGGCATCATCGACCGTTTCGGCCAGATTGCGCCCAAACTGCTGATCGTCTGTGCCGGCTATCAATACGCTGGAAAAGACATCGATCAGGTGGCCAAGGTCAACCAGGTGTGCGAGCAGCTGCCGAGCCTGGAGCAGCTGATCGTAGTGCCTCATACCCGCAGCGGCACTCGCCCCGACGAGTTCCACGCGGCCCGGGTGAGCCTGTGGGATGACGTCTACCAGCCCGGTGGCGAACCGCGCTTCACCCCGCTACCGTTTGACCACCCGCTGTACATCCTCTACTCCAGCGGCACCACCGGCGTGCCCAAGTGCATCGTCCACCGCGCCGGTGGCGTGTTGCTGCAGCACCTCAAGGAACACGGCCTGCACAACGACCTGAAAGCCGATGACGTGTTGTTCTACTACACCACCTGCGGCTGGATGATGTGGAACTGGCTGGCCAGCGGCCTGGCAGTAGGCGCCACGCTGGTGCTGTACGACGGCTCGCCGTTTCACCCCGGCCCCGAACGGCTGCTGGACCTGATCGACGCCGAGGGCATCCACGCCTTCGGGACCAGCCCCAAGTACCTGGCAGCGCTGGAACAGGCGGGCCTTGAGCCTGCAGCCAGCCACAACCTGGCCAGCCTGCGGTTGCTGCTGTCTACCGGCTCGCCGCTGTCACCCCACAGTTATGACTACGTGTACAGCAAGATCAAGGCTGATCTGTGCCTGGCGTCCATGTCCGGCGGTACCGACATTGTCTCGTGCTTCGTGCTGGGCAACCCGACCTTGCCAGTGCGCCGTGGCGAAATCCAGTGCAAGGGCCTGGGCATGGCGGTGGAAGTGTGGAATGAGCACGGCCAGCCGGTGCAGGACGAAAAAGGCGAGCTGGTGTGTACCCGCAACTTTCCCAGCATGCCGTTGGGGTTTTGGCACGACCCGGACGGCAGCCGCTATCACGACGCCTATTTCAGCCAGTACCCGGGGGTTTGGGCCCAAGGCGACTATGCCGAACAGCGCACCCATGGCGGCCTGGTGATTCACGGCCGCTCGGATGCCGTGCTCAACCCGGGCGGCGTGCGCATTGGCACGGCGGAGATCTACCGCCAGGTGGAGAAAGTCGAACAGGTGCTGGAAAGCGTGGCCATCGGCCAGGACTGGAAAGGCGATGTGCGCGTGGTGCTGTTCGTACGCCTGCAAGACGGCCTGCTGCTCGATGAAGCCCTGCGTCAGCGCATTCGCCAGGTGATACGCCAATTCACCACCCCCCGCCACGTGCCGGCGGTGATTGCCCAGGTCAGTGACATACCACGTACCATCAGCGGCAAGCTTGTGGAGTTGGCGGTTCGCAATGTGGTGCATGGGTTACCGGTGAAGAACACCGACGCGCTTGCTAACCCGCAAGCGCTGGAGCAGTTTCGAGATCGCGTGGAGTTGCGCGAGCAGGCATAATGCCGCCCTTTTCCCCGAAGCACAGGTACCCCATGAAAGCCCAAGCCCGCCACATCCTGGTCAAGACCGCTGACGAAGCCGAAAAGCTCAAGCAGCGCATCGCCAACGGCGAGGCTTTCGACGTACTGGCTAAAAAGTTCTCCATTTGCCCATCAGGCAAACGCGGTGGCGACCTGGGTGAAATCCGCCCGGGCCAGATGGTCGGTGCCATCGACCAGGTGATCTTCAAAAAGCCGCTGCGCGTGGTGCACGGGCCGATCAAGAGCAAGTTCGGCTACCACCTGGTGCAAACCTTCTACCGCGATTGATGGCAGCGGGCCACCTGACATTTCTGCCAGTTGTCCCGTCACTGCGCATTACATAAAACACAGGCAGGGCCGAAGCGACGCTTCAGGTAGTGGCCCCTTCAATGGACACGGAGACCTGCCTATGCGCTGCCCTCGCCTGCTGCTGCCTGCCGCATTCCCCCTGCTTACCCTGCCTTTGCTGGCTCACGCTGAATCCCTGACCGTTTCACCCGGTGACAATCTGGGTGCCCTGGTGCAGACAAATGCGGCTGACACGTTCACCATCGGCGGCGGCACGGTACTGTCATTGCAGCAAGGCAATGGCCAAGACTCGTTCACCATGACTGGCGGTACGTTGGGGTCGCTGAACCAGGGGGGTGACATGGACACGTTCACCATGACCGGCGGAACTATTACGGGCGCGTTTGAAGATGGTGACATCGCCGACTTCCAGGGCGGCAGCATTGGCCGGATAGATCTCAAGCTTGCTGACAACATTCTCAATATTTCCCAAAATCTCGGGATTGAAACCCTCGTTGTCGGCAATGTCGTCAGTGGGCTTGGCAATGACACGATCACCATGACCGGTGGCACCATCGGCGGTGATATCAGCACCAGTAGCGGCGTAGACAAGATCACCCTCAGTGGCGGCACGCTCAAAGGCGAAATACGCACTGGCAATGACGATGATGTGTTTACCTGGGCTGGCGGTCAGATCGGCAAACGAGTCATCCTGGAGAATGGGAATGACACGGCTACTGTCCGCACCCTCGACCTCGGCAACTCGGCCGTTATCCTGGACGGCGGCACCGGCACGGACACGCTTTCGTTCGAGCAGAGTCAGGTCGGCAAAGGTGCCTTGTACGCCAACTGGGAAAGCATCAACCTCAAACAAGGCAGCCAGCTGACCCTCGACGATACCCTCACCCTGGGAGATCTGGGCGCCGACCAACCACGCGTAATCCCTCCCACGGGCACCGGCACCTTGCAAATTGATGCGAGCAGCTCGCTGATCAGCCGCCAGGGCAGCATCGTCAGTATCCAGAGTGACAGCAAGGCATCGGTGGTTAACGCCGGTACCATCGACCTGAGCAGTGGCAGCGACGCAAAGGGCCGTTTGACCATCCTGGGCGATTACACCGGCAACAACGGCACTTTGCGCCTGAACAGCGTGCTGGCAGGTGACGGTGCCGACTCCGACCGCCTGGTGGTCAGCCGAGGGGCCATCAGCGGCTCTACCAAATTGTCCATCAACAACCTCAATGGTGCGGGTGCAGCGACTGCTCAGAATGGTATCCAGGTCGTCGAAGCCCGTGATGGTGCCACCAGTACTTCTAAAGCCTTTGTGCAGACGAAGACGCTATCGGTTGGCGCCTACGACTATCGCCTGTTCAAAGGCGGCGTTACTGCTGGCAGCGAAAACAGCTGGTACCTGCGCTCGAACGTGGAGGCACCACCCGCGCCTGCACCGGTGCCAGCGCCCGGCGAGCCCCCCGTGATAGCGCCTGCCGAAACACCACCTGTCGCTGCCCCGGCGCCGGGCCAGGTCGACTTGCCCGCCCCCGTGCAAGGCGAGAGCTTGCCGCTTTATCGCCCAGAAGTACCGGTTTACGCCGCAGCCCCCCGAGGCGCCGCAATCATCGCCCGCCAAGCGTTAGGCACCTTCCACCAACGCCAGGGTGACCAACAGTTGCTCAAGGGCAAAAGCGCCCTACCCGCCAGTTGGGGCCAGGCCTACGGCGGCACGGTGCGCCAGCAATGGAGCGGTACGGTCAGCCCGAGCCTGGATGGCGATCTGTACGGTTTCAAGGTTGGGCAGGACTTGTACGCCAAGGTTGGCGACAACGGTTATCGGCAGCATGTTGGCCTCTACGTCAGTCACAGCCGCCTGGAGGCCGACGTCAAGGGTTTCGCCTTGGCCGAGGAGAACCGAAGCGTCGGCGATCTGAGGCTTGATGGCGATAGCGTCGGCACCTACTGGACGCTGGTCGGGCCACAAGGTGCTTATCTGGATACCGTGTTGCAGTACACCCGCCTCGATGGCCGTGCCCGTTCGGACCGTGGCGACAAGCTGAACATCGACGGCCATGCCTGGACGGCTTCGCTGGAGTCCGGCTACCCCATCGCGCTGTCCGAGCGCTGGACCCTGGAGCCACAAGCGCAGTTGATTGCACAGAAGGTCTCGCTCGACAGCGCAAGCGACAGTGTTTCGCGCATCAGCCATGACGCACAAGTAGAACTGACCGGCCGATTGGGGGTACGTCTTGAAGGTGCGTTTACGGGCAGCAGCGGCCGCCTGTTGCAGCCCTATGCACAGCTCAACCTGTGGCACGGCGACGGTGGCCGCGATACGTTGACCTTCGATGATGTCGACAAGATCAAGACCGACTACCGCTACACCTCGGCACAACTGGAAGGCGGCGTGGTGGCGCAGGTCAGTGGGGCGCTGAGCCTGCATGGCGGCGTGCAGTACACCGCCAACCTGGACAGCCGCCAGCAGGAAGCCAGCGGCGTGAACCTGGGCGTGCGCTGGCAGTTCTAGCGGCGTGCCGCCAGCAAGCCGAGGCCGGCGCAGCCCAGCAGGGAGGCACTGACCCGGTTGAACAGGCGGCGCGGGCCAGGCTGGCTGAACCAACGCTGCATGTAGGCGCCCAGGCCTGAGTAAATGGCAATGGCCGCCCACTCCAGCAGCAGGAACAATACACCCAGCCACAGGAACTGCTCGCTCACCGGTGTGGCGCTGCCGACCGAGACGAACTGTGGCAGGAAGGCGGTAAAGATCAGGATCGCCTTGGGATTGCCGGCCGCCACCCAGAACTCCTGGCGCGCCAGGCGCCACGTGCCACTGGGGTGGTCAGTTGCCACCACGGCTTCGCCCACCGGTGCGCGCCACAATTGCCAGGCGATGTAGAACAGGTAGGCCGCGCCCACCACCTTGATGGCCAGGAACAAGTATTCGCTGGTGTGCAGCACCACCGCCAGGCCCATGGCCGCCAGGGCGATCATACCGCTGAAGGCCAGGATACGCCCGCCACCCGCCACGCAGGCGGTGCGCAGGCCGTAGCGGCTGGCGTTATGAAGCGACAGCAGGTTGTTTGGCCCGGGTGCCATGTTCAAGGCGAAGCAGGCAGGTATGAAAAGCAGCAGGCTAGAAAGGTCCATTGTTGTTTTCCTTTGGCAACAGGCGTCTATTTCGGCGGCTGCCGGGCCTTGCGGTCAAGTTACAGTCAGCGTTAAAAACTGTACGGGTACGCAGCAACTGTTACCCTGCTGGCAAAACCGAGGACCTTGTGATGCCCCGCCCCCACACCGCGCTATGGCGCGACCCGGCACTTGCGCATGTGGAAAGTCGCCGCGCCTGCCATAGCCGGGCTTGCTACAAGGCCCACAGCCACCCCACGTTTTCCATCGGCGCGGTGGATGCTGGCCACAGCCATTTCACCGGGGCTGCCGACGGGCAGGAACGCCTGACGCCTGGCACGCTGGTGTTTGTCCCGGCCCACCGCGTACATGCCTGCAACCCCGCGCCCGGGCAAGCCTGGAGCTACCAGATGCTGCATGTGGACGCCGACTGGCTGACGCAGTTGCGCCTGGAATCGGGGCTGAGTAGTGCCGGCGCAGGCGAACCGGCGCGTATCTGTCGGGCACCACAGGTGTATCGGCAATTCTGCGAGTTGAACAGCCTGTTGTTCTCCTGCGCCAGCAACGGTGAGAAGGATGCAGCGCTGATTGCCTTTCTGGGGGACCTGGACTACTCGGCACAGCCACCGCTATCTGCAGCCCCAGCCGTGGAGGCAAGCGCATTGAGCGGGTTGATCGCACGTATCGAAGGCCAGGACCCGGCGCACTTGAGCGTGGAAGCACTGGCCCATCAGGCCGGGCTCGGGCGCTATCAGCTGATCCGTGCGTTTCGTGCGGCTACCGGGTTGACACCACATGCCTACCTGCTCAATGCCCGGGTCAATCGCGGGCGGCAGCTGTTGGGTGAAGGGGCGGCGCTGGCGGAGGTGGCCTACCAGCTCGGGTTTGCCGATCAGAGCCACTTCCAGCGGGTGTTCAAGGCCCATGTGGGGGTGACGCCGGGGCAGTACCGAGGGCGCTGAAGGCCCGCCGCCTGGGCTTGCAATATTGTTCAATACGCCTGACAGGCCCTGCAGCAGACTGCGGTTTTCCGCAGAGCAGCCCCACCCATGCAACAGTTTCTGATCATCGCCCTCGCCCACTTCCTCGCATTGCTATCACCTGGCCCGGACTTCTTCCTGGTGGCGCGTACCTCGATCAACAGCGGCTGGCGCATCGCCAGCGGTGCCTGCCTGGGCATCGCCCTGGCCAATGGCGCGTTCATCGCCATGGCGTTCACTGGCCTGTCGGTGCTGCAGGAAGGCAGCCTGCTGTTCACCGCCCTGCAACTGGCGGGCGCCAGCTACCTGCTGTACATCGGCGTGCTGTTCTTACGCCATGCCGGGCAAACCCGCCTGGGCGCAGTCGCGGGCGAGTCGGCGGTACCGGGTTGGTGGCGGGGCTTGGGCATGGGTTTCTTGTCCGGCATCCTCAACCCCAAGAACGCGCTGTTCTATGCCAGCCTGGCCAGCATGGTCGCCAGTGCCAGCGACAGCTGGAAAACGGCGTATGCCTTGTGGATGTTCAGCATCGTGCTGCTCTGGGACTTGCTGGTTGCCGTGGCCATCGGTAACCAGCGGGTACTGCGGCGTTTCGCCCGTAGCCTGCCGTGGCTGGAGCGAGCCTCAGGCGTCATGCTGGTGGCATTGGCGTTGGCGTTGCTGCTGCATCTGGCGCGGCGCTGAGCAGTTTCAGCGTCCGCATGTCCATCAAGCTGAAGTGGCCACTGGCCCAACCGCCGGTGTCCAGGTGCCAGACATTGCCCAGCAGCTTGGGCTCCAGCACCGGCGTGTGCCCCACCAACAAGGCCCGCAGGCCTTGCACCGGCTGGGTATTGCCTTCCTTCAGCCGCCGCCGCGACCACTGGCACACTTCCCGCACTTTGGGGTCGTCATCCAGTTCCAGCTCCAGCCAACGCCTCAAGGCTGCCCAATCGGCAAACGGGCTGTCGGCATGCAGCAGGCCTACCAGGCCATCTGCGCTTTCCACTTCTATCGCAATCGGCAACTGCTCGAAGCGCTCCACGTAGCGAAGTTGCTCGGCCCGGGGCAGGTCGAGGAACCAGTTCCCACCCGCTGCACGGTACATCTCCAGGTCAAGCCGCCCCCCTCGCACGCGGGTGATTGCGAGCGCCTCATGGTTGCCTTGCACCGCATGAAACCATGGCTGCGCAAGCCATTCCAGAGCGGCCTCGCTGTGCGGGCCACGGTCGACCAGGTCACCTACGCTGAACAGGCGGTCCACGGCCGGGTCGAACCCTACCGCTTCCAGGCACTTCTCCAGCCGCTGGAAATGACCATGGATATCACCCACTGCCAGGTCCCGCCCCCGGATATTGGCGAGCAACCGCCGAAACCGTCCCATTACAATCTTCCTCTGCTGGTGGCGCCATGGCAGGCGTAAAATGGAAGCACTCCCACTCTACCCCGAAGGTGCATCATGCGTACCGCCCTCGTGTGTGCCGTGCTCATGGCGCTGTCACTGGACAGCATGGCACAAGGAGCCCCGCCCGCGCAGGTCGAGGTGCGTTTCGACCACCCGGAAAAATTCCGCGATGCCAGCCTGGACAGCCACGGTTATGAGCGTGGCACCGATGACTATGTGATGAAAACCCTCACCCAGTACTTGCAGAAGCTCGGCCAACGCTACCTGCAACCGGGCCAGCAACTGGTCATCGACATCCGCGACATCGACCTGGCCGGGCGCTTCGAGCCTTGGCACAGCCAGGCCTACGATGTGCGCTTCATGCGCGAGATCACCTGGCCGACGATTGACCTGACCTACACCCTCAACCAGCCAGGCAAACCCGCCCGGCAAGCGGAGGAACGGGTCAGCGACAAGATGTACCTCAGCCGCCCGGGCCGGGTCGCCAGCAGCAACGACCGCCTGTATGCCGAGAAGGCCATGCTCGACGACTGGTTCCGCCAACGCTTCGCCGCGCACCCGGCAACCTGAAAAACCCTTCACTGGTACAGGTGTTGGTGCCGGTAGTATGCTCGGCCCTTCAACCTTTACCAGGGAAGGGTTTAGATGAAACTGTGTGCCGTACAACTGGCGTCGCTCAAGGGCGATGTACCAGGCAACGTCCAACGTCACCTGGCCTGCATCGAGCAGGCGGCGGCACTGGGTGCCGAGCTGGTGGTCTTCCCCGAACTCTCGCTGACGGGCTACGAGCCCACCCTGGCGCGCCAGGCCGCCCTGCCGGTCAGCTCCGCACGGCTGGACCCGCTGCAAGCCGCCTGTGACCGCTTGGGCATCACCATTGCGGCTGGCTTGCCGTTGCCGACACCCGAAGGTATCCGCATCGGCATGCCGATTCTTAGCCCCATGGCTGCGCGCCAGGCCTATGCCAAACGGCGCCTTCATGAAGACGAGCTGCCTTACTTTACCCCGGGCGATCAGGCATTGCTGCTGCAGGTCGGTGAGCACCGAGTGGCACCGGCAATCTGCTACGAGTCGATGTTCATGGCCCACGCTGCCGCCGCCCGCGAGCACGGCGCCGACCTGTATCTGGTCAGTGTGGCGAAAACCGCCAAGGGCATCCGCGAAGGCTACTTGCATTACCCGGCAGTGGCGCGTGAACTGGGCATGCCGGTGCTGATGGCCAACTGCGTGGGGCCGGCCGACACGTTCATCGGCGCTGGCGGCTCGGCGGCGTGGGACAGCCAGGGATGCTTGCTGGCGAGCCTGGATGACCGCATTGAAGGGCTGATCCTGCTGGACACTGGCAACACCAGCGCCGTGGCCCTGCCTTTGGACCTACGCCCGGCATGATCTACCTGTTACTGGCGTTGCTGAGCTACGCCTGCACCTACTACCTGGTCGGCCTGCTCATCCAGGGCCAGCTTGCCGATGTGGCCGAAGGCTTACGCCATAGGCCGGACGCGCCGACACCCGGCGAGTACCTGCGCGAGGTCAAGCCCCATGCACGGCGGGCCCACCGGCACTACACCCTGATGGCCGGGTCGGTGTTGGCCATACTGGCCTGCGTGGTCGCCAGCTGGTTCCGCTGACGCATTACAGGTCCAGTGCCAGGCTTTGCCGGCCCTCCAGCGCCAGCAGGTACTGCTTGGCCGCCAGGCCGCCGGCAAAGCCGGTAAGGCTGCCTGAAGCACCGATCACGCGGTGGCACGGTGCGATGATCGAAATCGGGTTGCGGCCGTTGGCGGCGCCTACTGCGCGCACCGCGTCGGGGTTGCCGATCTGCCGGGCGATGTCACTGTAGCTGCGGGTTTCACCGAAGGGTATCGCCAGTAACGCGGCCCATACCTGGCGCTGGAACTCGGTGCCGGCAAAATCCAGCGCCAATTCGAAGCGCTGCCGCTTACCCGCAAAGTACTCACCCAGCTGTCGTGCAGTTTCCCGCAGCACCGGGCACTGGTCGTCACGGTACACCTCGCCGAGGCGAACGCGGTTTTCCCGCTCCTCTTCCCACAATACGGCTGCCAGGCATTCGCCGCGCGCCACCAGGGTCAAGGTGCCGACGGGCGACTGCATGAGGGTGAATGCGCTGGACATAAGCGTGAACCTGCCTGTTTGCGATGGGCGCACTGTACGCATCCACAGCCCCGTGCGCATCCGCTTTCTTGCTCAGGTAATGGCACAACCGGCAATCCGCCGCGCTTCGTTGAGGTTGACCTTGGGGATCAGTTCGGCGGGGATACGTGAGGTGGCCGACAGGTTGTAGACGTGAAAATGCGCGCTCACCACCTCCCGCGCCATCAGCGTCAGCGACGGCAGGATGCGGCTGTCCCAGTGCTGGTCGAGCCCGCACGGCGAACACTGGCCCTGCCCGTTTTCATAGAAGCGCCCCACGGTCTGGTCCAGGTCCACCCCGACCAGCAGCACTTCTTCAAAGCCCAGGTGATACGCCAGCTGCAAGGCCACATAGGCCACTGTGCGGGCATCGAAAAAACCATGTGTCAGGTCTTTGCTGAAGGCAATCGAGCGGCTGCGCTTGCTCCACAGCGCGCGGTTGCACACGCAACTGTCACCATGGCCGCGCAAACCGTCCAGCAGGCCCGGTGTGTCGGCTTTGTGCAGGGCATAACACTCGGTACTGGCCGGCACATCGGCACCTTCGTATTGCTCGGGCCAGAGTGCCAAGCGTTCGCTGTCGCGCAAGGCAGTGGCAAACAAGGCCGGCTGCTGCTGGCTAAAGCTTTTGTCGGTGCACACGTAGAAGAAGGGGTGGATACCGTGTTCGGCGGTCATGGCGACCGAGCCGTTCATGGCAATGATGGGCAAATGTGCGAACTCGCCCAACGGAAAATGCCTGGCAGAAGCGCCGGAGGCAAGGATCACCACGGGGCCCTGCTGGGTGTTGCGACACGCCTCGAAACTGGAGAACGCCCCGCGTTCAGCGCTTGGCTGCGACGGAAGTGTGTTCATCTTTGGCATCTTTGACCGAACAGTACAAACCACAATACTGATCCGTGTATATGCCGTGGCCGCTTTTACCTAACTTTACCTGGCTAAACATGAGCAAACCGCCGTTCCCTTGCCTGGCGGGGATTTGGGGCGCTTTGCGCCCCTGAAAGTCGCACGCCAAACCTAGATTTCAGCCTGGCGAATGCGCTTCTTGTCGATCTTGCCGACACTGGTCCTGGGGATCTCGTCCACACAACGAAGCTGCCGTGGTATCGCCCATTTGTTCAGGTGCCCGCTGTCGACATACGGCTGCAGGTGCCTGGCCAATGCTGGCTGGTCCAGTTGCACACCGTCACAACAGACCACCAGCGCCAACGGTTGTTCCCCCCACTGTGGGTCAGGAATACCGATGACCGCCACCGAGGCGACGGACGGGTGCTGGCTGATGAGGTTTTCCAGCGCCACCGAGCTCACCCACTCGCCACCGGTCTTGATCACATCCTTGATCCGGTCACGGATGCGCACCACGCCGGCTGCGTCGATGCAGGCCAGGTCACCGGTGTGCATCCAGCCCCCCAGCCACAGCGCCGCGCCTTGCTCCGGTTCGTGCAGGTAGCCCTGGGTGAGCCACGGCGCACGCACCACCACTTCGCCCAGGCTTTCGCCATCGTGCGGCACCGCCCTGCCCTCATTGTCGACGATACGCAGGTCCACCAAAGCAATCGGCACGCCGGCATCGATGCGCAGAGGCAGTTGTTGCGCCATGGGTTGTGCCAGCAGGTCGGCGCTCAGGTGGGTGATGCTCAGCAGCGGGCAGCTTTCCGACATGCCATAGCCACAATGCACGCTGATGCCCCGCTCGCTGGCTCGCTGGGCCAGGCCCAAGGTCAACGCGCTGCCGCCCAGCAGCATCTTCCAGCCAGCCAGGTCGGTGCAGCGCCCTTGCTCGCTGTCGAGCATCATCTGCAGCACCGTGGGCACACAATGGGAGAAGGTCACACCCTCGTCGCGATAAAGGCGCACCAGGCGATTGGGCTCGTAGCGCCCGGGGTAGACCTGCTTGATACCCAGCGCGGTGGCCACATAGGGCACGCCCCAGGCATGTACGTGGAACATGGGCGTGATCGGCATGTACACATCGCCCGTTCGCAGCAGCGGTACGTCGCCGCACGCGGCCAGGGTGCCCTGCTCGACCAAGGTGTGCAGCACCAGTTGCCGGTGGCTGAAGTAAACGCCTTTGGGGTTGCCGGTGGTACCGCTGGTATAGAACAGCGTGGCCAGGGAATTCTCGTCGAAGTCCGGGAATTCGAACTGGGGCTCGGCAGCCGCCAGCATGGCTTCATACTCGCCCAGCATAGGTACCACCTGCGCGGCGGGGGCGCCATCGCTGAGGCGGATGAAGCCATCGACTGTCGGCAGGTCGGCCTGTAGCTGCTGCATCAGCGGCAGGAAGTCGTCATGCACCAGCACCCACCGGTCCTCGGCATGGTTCATGGTATAGCGCACCTGCTCGGTGGACAGCCGCACATTTACCGTATGCAGCACCGCCCCCAGCATCGGTACGGCAAAGAAACACTCCAGTGCGCGATGGCTGTCCCAGTCGAGCAAGGCCACGGTATCGCCGGGTTTCACCCCGGCGGCGGTGAGCGCATTGGCCAGTCGCTGAATGCGCGCCAGCAACGTCGTGTAGGTGTAGCGCAGCTGGTCGGCGTACACGATTTCCTGGTTGGGCTGGTAGCGCACGCCCGACAGCAGCAGGCGCTTGATCAGCAGCGGGTAGGCATACGCCTGCTCGGCCGCAGGCATGATGCGGGTCGAGGTCATGTTCGCGGCCATCACAGTTGCCCGGCCTCGAGCAGGTACAGGCTGTCGCTGCCGGCCCTGACACTGGCACTGAGCGAATGGATGCGCGGCAGCAGGCGTGCAAAGTAGAAGCGCGCGGTACCGAGCTTGCTCACGTGGAACGGCTCCGATGCCGCTTGGCGCTGGCACACCACGGCCATGCGTGCCCACAGGTAGGCGTAGAAGGTGTAGCCAAACACCTGCAGGTACTCGACCGCCGCCGCGCCAAGCTCGCGCGGGTTGCCTTGGGCACGGTCGAGCAGCCAGGCACTGAGTTCGTCAAGGTTGCGCACGGCAGCGAGCAACGGTGCGCTGAACTCGGCACATGCGGCCGGCAGCGCCTCGGCAAAGGTGGTGAGTTCAGCGGACACAGCAAGGTACGCCTCGCCACCATCGGCAAACAGTTTGCGCCCCACCAGGTCGAGGGCCTGAATGCCATTGGTGCCTTCGTAGATCTGGGTAATGCGGCAGTCGCGGATCAACTGCTCCTGGCCCCATTCACGGATATAGCCGTGGCCACCCAGCACCTGCTGGCCGTGAACGGTGGCCTCCAGCCCCATGTCGGTGAGGAAGGCCTTGGCCACCGGCGTGAGCAACGCCACCTTGGCATCGGCCTGCGCGCGCGCAACCGGGTCGCCGCTGTATTTGGCCAGGTCCAGCTGCAATGCCACGTAGGTGGAAAATGCCCGACCACCTTCGTTCAGCGCTTTCATGGTCATCAGCATGCGGCGTACGTCCGGGTGGACAATAATCGGGTCGGCATGCTGCGCCGGCTCTTCAGCCCCCGTCGGTGCGCGGCCTTGCTGGCGATCGCGAGCATAGGCGATGGCCCCCTGATACGAACGCTCGCCCAAGGCCAGGCCTTGGATACCCACGCCGAGGCGCTCGTAGTTCATCATGGTGAACATCGCATTGAGCCCCTTGTTCGGCTCACCGACCAGGTAGCCGATGGCACCGTCAAAGTTCATCACGCAGGTTGCCGACGCCTTGATGCCCATCTTGTGCTCGATCGAGCCGCAGCCCACCGCATTGGCCTGGCCCAATGTGCCGTCGGCGCCAACCAGCACTTTGGGTACCAGGAACAGCGAGATACCTTTGGGGCCAGCAGGGGCATCCGGCAGCCTCGCCAGCACCAGATGGATGATGTTCTCGGTCAGGTCCTGCTCGCCGCCGGTGATGAAAATCTTCGTGCCGCTGATGCGGTAGCCGCCATCAGCAACGGGCTCGGCGCGGGTGCGGATCAGGCCCAGGTCGGTACCGGCGTGGGGCTCGGTCAGGCACATCGATCCGCTCCAACGCCCTTGGTACATCGGCGGCAGGTACAGCGCCTTCAACGCCTCGCTGGCATGGTTCAGCAGTGCCAGGCAGGCGCCGGCCGTCAACATTGGGTACAGGCCGAATGACAGGTTGGCGGCATTGAGCATTTCTTCGAGCTGGGCGCCGATCACTTTCGGCATGCCCATGCCGCCATATTCTGGTGCACCGGCCACCCCGACCCAGCCGTCAGCGGCGAATGCCCGGTAGGCATCGGCGAAACCGTCGGGCGTCCGAACCAGGCCAGCTTCCCAACGGCATCCCTGCTCGTCGCCACTGCGGTTGAGCGGCGCCACCTGCTCGGCAATCAGTTTGCCGGCCTGCTCGAATATGGCCCGGGCAGTGTCGCCATCGACCACGTCGGCCAATGCGGGCGTTTGCGCCCACCAGGCGGGGATGTCGAACACGTCGTTGAACAGAAAATCCATGTCGCGCAGTGGCGGAAGGTAATCAGACATGAGGCGAACACTCGGTTTCTTGGGTTTGCGAAAGTGCTACGGCCCGGGTTTCGGCAGCCGCCGGGGTGCCCTGACCACGCAGGAGGAAGTGCGACAGCGCGGGTATCAGCACCAGCGCGCCGAGCATGTTCCACAGGAACATGAAGGTCAGCAGCAGGCCCATGTCGGCCTGGAACTTGATGGGCGACCAGGCCCAGCCAACCACACCGGCAGCCAGGGTAATGCCGACCAGCCCTACCACCCGGCCGGTGAACGCCACGGCGTTCTGGTAGGCCTGAGCCAGGCTCAGCCCGGCGCGCTGGTAGTGCAGCTGCACGCTAAGCAGGTACAGCGCATAGTCCACGCCAATGCCCACGCCAAGGGCGATCACCGGCAAAGTGGCAACCTTGACGCCAATCCCCATGGCCACCATCAGCGCCTCGCACAGCACCGAGGTGAGTATCAGCGGCAGGATCGCCACCAGCGTTGCGCGCCAGCTGCGGAAGGTGACCAGGCAGAACAACGTGACCGCCAGGTACACCAGCAACAGCATACGGTGGTTGGCCTCGCGTACCACCACGTTGGTGGCGGCCTCGATACCGGCGCTGCCGGCGGCCAGCAGGAACTGGTGCTCGGCACTGCTGTTGGCCTGGGCAAAGCGTTCGGCCACGGCAGCCACCTCGGCCAGCGTATCGGCGCGATGGTCTTTGAGGTAGGCGATCACCGGCATCAGCGAGCAGTCGTTGTTGAACAGCTCCGGGGCGTTGACCGAAGCCTGCTGGGCGGCGTAATTGAGCACGTCCTGGTTACGCTGCAGACTGTTCAGCCGTGGGTTGCCTTCGTAGGTACCAGCGGTGATCTGGCGCACAGCGTTGGCCAGCGACACAGTGGTCTGCACACCCGGCAGTTGCTGCAGCTCCCAGGCGAGGCGGTCGGCAAGAATCAAGGTCGGGTACTTCAGGCAGCCTTCGGGAGCGGTCTTGACCATGACCGCGAAGGTGTCGCTGGACAGTGCGTAATGCTGGGTGATGTAGGCATTGTCGAGGTTGTAGCGCGAATCAGCGCGAAGCTCGGGGGCGCCACTGTCGAGGTCGCCGATTTTCAGATGCAAGCTGCCCCAGATGCCCAGGGCGGCCAAGGCAAGGGCTGTCAGCACAGCGGCGCTGGCCCATTTGCGTTCAGTGAAGCGGTCGAGCAGGTCCCACAGCCGACCGAAGCCACGGTGCCGAGCCGCGCGGGCATCGATACGCAGCGCCCGGTCGGCGGCCTTGCGGCCTACCCCGACATAGGACAGGGCCACCGGCATCAACAGCAATGAGGTAAAGATCAGCACTGCCACGCCAATGCTGGCGGTAATCGCCAGGTCCTGAATCACCGGAATATCGATGATCATCAGCACGGCAAAGCCCACGGCATCGGCCAGCAAGGCGGTCACCCCGGCCACGAACAGGCGACGGAAGGTATAGCGAGCGGCGATCTGCCGATGGGTACCGCGACCGATGTCCTGAAGGATGCCGTTCATCTTCTGCGCCGCATGCGACACGCCGATGGCAAAGATCAGGAAGGGCACCAGGATCGAATACGGGTCGATGGCATAGCCCAGCCAGGCGACGATACCCAGTTGCCATACCACCGCCGTCAGCGAACACAGCACCACCAGCAAGGTGCTGCGTATACAGCGGGTATAGCAGTAGATGATCACCAGGCTGGTCAACACCGCCAGTGCAAAGAACGCCATCACCTCGATCAAGCCGTCGATCAGGTCGCCCATCAGCTTGGCGAAGCCAATCACATGAATACGGTACTGGCCGCTGGCCTGGTACTGGCTGCGCAGCTGTTCGAGCTTTTGCGAAAAGGCATGGTAGTCCAGGCCTTTGCCGGTGGCTGAATCCTGGTCGAGCAGCGGCACCACCAGCATGCTCGACTTGAAGTCGCGCGCCACCAGACTGCCGACGATGTTGGCACGTTCGATGTTCTGCCGTAGCTGTTCGATGTCACCGGCCGCGCCCTGATAGCCGTCAGGCATGACCGGACCACCCTGGAAGCCTTCCTCGGTGACCTCGGTCCAGCGCACCGCCGGGCTCCACAGCGACTTCACCCAGGCCCGGTCCACCCCCTGGCTGAGGAACAGCTCGTCGTTGATGTGACGCAGGGTCTGCAGGTAGCCCGGGTCGAAAATGTCGCCCTGAGTGTGCTCTACCACTACCCGCACCGCATTGCCCAGGCCGCGCAACGAGGCGCGGTTTTCCAGGTAATGCTGAATGTAGGGGTGGCTCTGCGGCAGCATCTTGTCGAAGCTGGGGCGCAGTTCCAGGCGGGTCAGCGCCATGAAGCCCAGCACCAGCGTCGCCACCAGCATGCACAGCAGAAATGGCAGGCGGTGGTTGAACACAAGGCGTTCCAGGCCGTTGCCCGAATGTGGATCGAAGTCGGCAAGGTTGCGGATTACCGGAAGGGTATCTTGGCGGGTAGCGGCCATCAGGGTCTTCTCTTGTTATGGGTGTTGCGTGGGGTTACCGGCCTGGTTGCGCACGCCCCGCTCGCCCACCAGCACCAGGCCGTTGCCGGTGTCGCTGACGAGCGCGGTCACCGGGCCACGGGCGCTTTGCGGCACCTGGCTGAAGCTGGCACCGTCATCCCGACTGAGCAGCAGGTCGCCGGCCTGGCTGGCCAGCCACAGCTGGCCGTTACGGTCGACGCCGGCGGCGGTGAGGCTGGTGTTGATACCCGTATTCACCGGCTGCCACTGCTGGCCGCCATCGGTGCTGCGGTAGGCGTGGCCGCGCAGGCCGTAGACCAGCAGCACGCCGGGTTTGCCGACGGCGCCGAACAGGGTGCCGGCATAGGGCGTGTCGACGCGGCTGAAGCGTGCGCCGCTCCACTTCAGCAGCAGGCCCTGCTCGCCGGTGATGTACAGGTCGTCACCCACCGCCGCCAGGCTGGTCAGGTGCAGGCCTTGCGGGTTGTCGCTGTGGTCGAGCCAGGGTTGCCAGTGCTCGCCGCCGTCGGTGGTGCGCAACAACAGGTTGAACACCCCCACCGCATAGCCGTTGCGGGCATCGCTGAACCACACGTCGAGCAAGGCATTATCGGTGGCCGCCGCAGGCAACTGCTCGGCCAGCGCGCGGCCATCCAGCTGTTTGTGCCAGTGCACGCCACCATCGCGGCTGTGCAGCACCACACCGTCGTGGCCGACCGCCCAGCCCAGTTCGGGCGTAGCAAAGCTCACCCCATTCAGGTCGGCGCTGACGGGCACCTGGGCTTGCTGCCAGTGTGCGCCGTGGTCATCGGAATACAGGATGTGCCCGCGCGGGCCGACCGCGACCAGGCGCGGCCCGGCCAAGGTCACGTCACGCAGGGCGCTGCTGCTGGCCAGGGCACTGGGCATGGCGGGCACCTCCAGCACGTCGGTGAAGGGCGCGGCCTGCGCCGTGCCCTGCAGCGCCGCCAGGGCCAGCATCACTACGCTGCATCGTTTGAAGACAGACATTGGCAACCTCTGCTCCGTGCGCTCAGCGAATGCCATTGCCGGCCAGCGACTCGGGCGACCACTGGGTTTTCGACAATGGGTCGATGTAGCGGATACCGCCGTAGGCACCCACCACGCCGTTGAGGTTGTAGGTGCCGCCGATCAGGTCGTAGATCATGAAAGGCGTGGCGTCCGGGGTCTGTTTGTCGTAGCTCTGGGTGAGGAAGGCGAACGAGCCGCGATAAAGCTGGCCACGGGCGTCGTACTGGTCCGAGGCCAGGGCGATCCAGCTGTCTTCGTCAAGGTAGAAGCGGCGCTTGTGATAGATGTGGCGTGCGCCGTCCTTGAGCTTGCCCTCCACCACCCACACGCGGTGCTTTTCCCAGCGCACGAACTGCGGGGCCAGGTGGTTGGGGGTGATCAGTTGCTTGACGTCGGTGTTATAGGTGAGCGGGTAAGTGTTGTAAGGCACGTACATCTCCTGCTTGCCGACCAAGGTCCAGTCGTAGCGGTCCAGGGCGCCATTGAAGACGAACACGTCATCGTAGGTGCCCGAGCCCGACGTGCCCGGGTTGGGCGTGTCGTAGGCCAGGTTGGGTGCCAGCTTGACCCGGCGCTGCCCCGGCAGGTACTGCCAGGCGCTGCGCGGCTGCTCCAGCGGGTTGGCGGCATCGCGCAGCATCATGGCTTCGCCGGCACGGCGCGCGGGCCCGGTGTACACCAGCTTCATCTGGTAATAGGTGTCCTTGGCACCGATCGGCTTGGCCATGTCCTCGTAGATCGGGTAGCTGATATTGGCCTGGCCGGTGGTCGACAGTGACGCTTTGCCGGCGGCATCGACGTTCCATGAGTCGTACTTGGCGGTCATGCTCACGCCCTGGTAGCGCAGCAGGAAGTTCCACATGGCCTCGGCGCCGTTTTGCGGAATGGGGAACGGGATGCCGGGCAGCACGTTGTCCACCGCCGTGCCACCCTCCAGGCTTTTGGCAGCGGTGGCGTTTTTGCGGGTGTTGTCTAGCACCGCCTGCGGCAGCGCTACGCTGCGATGAGTCGGGTACACGTCGACACGGTAACTGGGATAGCGCTTGAGCAGTTCCAGGGTGGTGGCAGTCAGCTGGCCCTTGTACTGGTCGGCGTTCTTGCCATCGATGACCAGCAGCGGCTTGTCGCTGGCAAACGGGTCGGGGCGCATGCTGGCACCGCTCTGGAAGTTGGCAGGCGGTGTCTGCAGGCCACCCTGGTAAGCCGGGATCGAACCGTCGGCATTGCCGGCCTTTTCGGCACCGATGGCGGTCAGGTTGGTGCCCAGGCGGGCAGCCTGATCAGAGGAAACAGCGGCTTGGGCGGCGTTGAGCGCGGCCAGCGACAGGCACGAGGCCAGCAGGGTACGTACGAAATTCATGATGGTTGTCTTCCTGTGTAGGCGGTAGGAAACATGAGTCAGAAGGTCGTCTTGACGGTCAGGTACAGGGCGCCACGGTCCTCGGTGGTGGCACCACCACCGGAGAAGGAGGCGTAGCCGCCGCCGTAGCAGGTGTAATCCTGTTCGCCGTCCAGGGCATTGGGGGTGCTGCCGTCGGTCTGGCCATCCTTGCAGGCCTTGGTCTCACCGAAGCTGTCGACGTACTTGAGGTCGACGAAGTACTGGTTGTAGATCGCCGCGCTTACGCCAAGCGCATAGTTGCCGGTGTTTTCGGCACCGCCGCCCTGCACCGGCGACACACCGTCGATGCCAACGTTGACCGACAGCGGCATGCTCAGGTCCATGCCCGGCACCACCTGGTACCAGGTGGGGGTGAAGTTGACGGCGATGCCCCAGTTATCGCGGGTGGCCTTGTCGATACCGCGGTAGCTGCTCTTGCCTTTGTACAAGGCCTCGTTGTGGCCATCGAGCTTGAGCAGGTTGCTGTAGAACAGCTCGCCGAGCAGGGTTGCCGAGTCGAACAGCGGCGTATCACCGATGGTCATCAGGCCGTTGAGGGTGAAGTGCAGGGTGTCACCAGTGGCGCTCAGGCTGTCGCCGTCCTTGGGCACGTCGTAGATCACCCCGCTGCTGGGCAGGCGCGCCGGCAGCAGGCCGAAGCCGCCCCCCAGGCCTGCCTGGCCGGGGGCACTGACGATTGCCGGGATGCTCGCCAGCGGCATGTTGTGGCGGATGTTCAAGTCGCTGCCGACGCTGATGCCCGCCACATCCTTGGACAGGCTCAGCCCGTAGATGTCGATGTTGTCGGCATAGGCGAACTGGTAGGTGGTGCTTTGCAGTGAGTTGTAGAGGTTGCCGACCGCGCCCTGGCGGCTGCCCGGCGGGTTGCCGAACGGACCGTTGGCCACGGTCATGCCACGCGCATCGAGCCAGGCCTGGGGCAGGATTTCGGAGGTCTTGCGGTAGTAGAAACCCAGGGTGCCGCCCAGCCACTCCGGCGACCACTTGGCCATGACGCCCCAGTCGCCGCTTTTGCCAGGGGTAAGGTCATGACCACGGCGCAGGGTGGTCAGCGCACCACGCACCGGGATCAGCCCCGGGGTGCCGGTATGGCCCAGCAGTAAGCTCTGCGCGCCCTCGCCTACCACGTCGGAGCCGCCATAGTAGGTACCCGCCTCGGGCAGTCGGGCCGCGTCCCAGTCGAAGAAGTACTGAGCGCCCAGGGTGAGCTCGGAATTGACCAGAAACGAAGTGGACAGCTGGTTACGGGGCACGAACAGCTCCTTGGCCTCGGTGCCCGGCGATGCCGCCAGCTTGGCCAGGTCCAGGCCGGACTGGCCGTAGCTCAACGAATGCACCGGGTTGAGCAGGGTTTCACCCCAGAACAGGTTGTGCTGGCCCAGCTTGGCGCTGACCTGTGATGCTTCGCCCACGTCACGGCTCATGAACACGAAGGCATCCAGCACTTCGCCCGAGGGGCCGCTGTAGTAACGCTGGGCGTAGTTGCTCAGGTGCGGACTGCCCAGCGGCATGCCGGTGCCCGGCATGCCATTGAGGCTGGGGTTGATGCCTGACTGGTCACCGTTGCCGTTGACGAACGGGTTGCTGTTGGAGCCGGTGTTGTCGTAGGCCTTGTCGTACCAGCTGGCAGTGCTGACGCGAAAACCGGTGTTGCCCTGGTACACCACGTCCAGCTCGGTCAGCAGGTCGACCCGGTTGGTGACGTTGGTGCCCGCCTTGCGGAAGTTGTAGTCGCCGTCGTTGCTGTTGGGCGTGCCCAGCAAGCGCTTGTCGGCACTTTCAGTGCGCACGCCGTAGTTGTACTTGACGGTATTGTCGAAGCGCACGGCCCAGTCTTCGTTGCCGGTATCGACTTCGAAGGCTTGGGCGGCAGGCAGCGTGAGCAGGCCGATGGCACAGGCAAGCAGGCAGCGCTGTGGCTTCACAGCACGGTGAATGCGGTGTTCTGGCATTACGATGGCTCCACGTATTGTTATTGTTTTTTACGCCGCCCGTCTGCTGCGGGCGTGGCTGGGGCGTCCATGCGTTACTGCAGGTTTGCGCCGTCCAGTCGGCGGATCAGGGCCTCGGCCAGCGGCCAAGGGCCGAAACCGGAAGCCGGGTTAAGGTGGCCAACAGCGCCCAGGCCAACCAGTTCGCTGCCCCAACGCCGGGCCAGTTCACCGGCGGCGGCGTAGCTGGCGAGGTGGTCGTTACTGCTGGCCGCGACAATGCTTGGGAATGGCAGCGACGTCGGCGGAAGCGGTGACCAACCCTTCTCGGCCAGGCTGGCCGGGCTTGGGTAATGCGCCGGCCAGTGGGCATTGAGGTCTGGCGGGGCCGCCAGCAAAGCCCCCTTGATCGGCCGCCGGTAGCGTGCCGCCCAATGGGCGACCATCAGTACGCCAGCGCTGTGCGCGACCAGGATTACCTCACCTTCGAGCTTATCGAGCTCGCGCTGGATCGCCTCGACCCGGGCGTTGCAACACAGGCCGTCAACCTGCAACGGCGGTACGCTGCGCACCTTGGCCAGGCGGCCGGCCAGCAGGGTTTGCCAATGTTCGGCGACGTGGTCACGCAGGCCAGGGACAATCAGCACGGTGGCTGTGGTTTGCAATTTTTCCACGGTGAACCTCATGTGCGATGTAGCGCTTGAAGGTCACAGTAAACAGGCCTCCCCCCGGGTGCTTTACATTGGGCGTCAGGCGCTTTTCATTTGATGACAACGGTCAAAACAGGGCTTTGCTTTTCAATTGATGACACGCACGCTATAAAACCAGTGGACCTGCAACCCCCGTACTTCAGGGACAACAATAAAAAATGCCTGCTCTAGTCCGTGCCGCCAGTTTGACCAACTACCTGGAAGTGTCCCGCCACCTGGGCCTCAATCCCCATGCACTGCTGGCACAGGTTGGCCTGAGCGCCGCGCTGCTCGACGACCCCAACCGGCGTATCCCGGTGGCCAGCGTCATCAGCTTGCTGGAGGCCTCTGCCAGCGCCACGAAGTGCGAAAGTTTCGGTTTGCGCATGGCCGAATTGCGTCAGTTGTCGGACTTCGGCGAAATCAGCCTGCTGCTCAGCCACCAACGCAACCTGCGCGATGCGCTGCAAGTGATCGTGCAGTACCGCCACCTGCTCAACGACGCGCTGGCCATCCATATCGAGGAAGCCGGCAAGACCGTGGTTATTCGTGAGGAGGTGATCAACGAGCGAGCGCCGTGCAGCCGCCAGGCCACCGAGTTGGCCATCGGCGTGATGATGCGCCTGTGCGCGGCACTGCTGGGTGCCCATTGGCACCCGATCAGTGCCAACTTCACCCACGCGGCCCCTGCCGACCCCGCCATTCACCGGCGCATTTTCGGTTGCACACTGGTGTTCGGTAGCGAATTCAATGGCATCGTCTGCCCCGCCGCCGACCTCGACAGCGCCAGCCCGCAGGCCAACGAGGCCATGGCCCGGCTGGCGCGGCGCTACCTGGACACGCTGCCGGCCAGCGGCGTGCCGTCGCTGGAACTGGAGCTACGCAAGACCATCTACCTGCTGCTACCCATGGGCCGTGCCACCATCGAGCAAGTGGCGCAGACCCAAGGCATGAACGTGCGCACCCTGCAGCGGCGGCTGGAAGAGAACGCGCTGACCTTCAAGGACCTGATCAACAGCGTGCGCCGTGACCTGGTGATGCGCTACCTGGAAAACCCCAGCTATTCGCTGGGGCGCATTGCCGACATGCTCGGTTATTCGATGCCCAGCTCATTCACCCGCTGGTTCATTGCCCAGTACGGCATGCCGCCGGCAAACTGGCGCGCACAGCACAATGGGCAGTTGCATTAACCGCCCGTTGCGGGCTCATCGATGACGATAAACACCTCACCCTTCTCGTGCTCGACAGGGTACGTGTTCAGCTTGAGCGCGGTGGAGTTCTGCAGATAACCGCTGGCCAGGTCGAAACGCAACCCGTGGGCACAGCACTGGATGACGCGACCCTCCAGGCGACCACCGCACAGCGATGCCCCCTGGTGCGGGCAACTGTCATCGACGGCATAGAACGAATCGGCAATGTTGAACAAGGCCACACTGTGGCCTTCAAGGTCCAACAGCACCCGCCCGTTGCGTTCGGGTACTTGATCGGGGGCCAGTGCCATACGTCGTTTCATGCCTGCACCACCTCCTGCAAGGCGTCGTTCATGGCCGCAAACAGCGCCTCGGCCGGCCGCACGCCTGCAATCAACGGCCCCTGATTGAAGCGGTAGCGCGGCACGGCACTGCCTGCGCGCCCTGCCCCATCGAGAAACGGGCTACCGTCGTCACGCAGGCAGTCGACCACTTGTGCGGCCTGCAGCCCGCAGCTCTGGGCAATACCGAGCAAGGTGCCGCTGTCCCCCAGGTCACGGCCCTGATGGAAATAGGCAATGAACAACTGCGCCAGCAACGCCTCCTGTTGCGGTGCACCGAGCAGGCTGCCGGCCCGTTGCATCAACCGGTGAGCATTGCCGGTATTGGGCATGCGGCGTATGCGCGAGAAATCGATATCCTCGCCCACCACGCTGGCAGCGGCGCGCACCTGGGCCTGGCGCTCGCGTACGGCTTGTTCACTGCCCAGGCGTTGCAGGTAAAACGTACTGAACGACACCCCGTTGGCAGGCAGCCCAGGCAACAACTGCACGCCCTGCCAGTGCACCTGCACCTCTACCTGAGGTTGCTCACGTTGCAACCACAAAAGGGCCGCCTGCAGGTGCCGCTGCCCAATCAGGCACCAAGGGCAGACAAAATCGAAGAACACCTCGACGGACAACAGCTGTTTCACGGTTTCAACTCCTGGAGCGCAGACAGTCCATGTCGCGGTGGTAATGACGTTTAGCGAAAAAGAACACAGCCGCCGCCGCGATGCTTGTCAGCGGTACCAGCTGTAATGCGGCCTGCAGGCCGATCAGGTCGGATACCCGGCCAGTAATCAGCGGCCCGGTCGCCAGGCCCAGCAGGTTGTTGGCCAGGGTCAGGGTGGCGAAAGCGGTGCCATGTACCGAGGCGTGGGTAAGGTTGGCAACCATGGCACTGGACGGGCCGTTGGTGCCGGCGGCAATCATCATGCCCAGGCAGATCAGCACCAGTTGTGCGGTGCCAGCGGGCAACGCGAAGGCCATGCTCAGCAGCACGCAGCTGCCCAGGCAGTAACCGATGGCCAGGCTGATCTTGCGGTCCGGGCGCTGCCGGCCCAGGCGGTCGCAGAGCATGGCGCAGACGATCATGCCGACGCCGCTGCACAACACGATGACAGCGGCGACCGCACCGGCGCGGTCAGTGCCCATGGCGTAATAGCGGTTCAGGTAGCTAGGCATCCACACAATCAAGGTGCCGCCAACAAACAGCTGCAGGCCGCTGCCGATATAGGCGGCGATGACCGAGCGGCTGCTGTACAAGCTGCGCAGCGGGCGGCTGACCTTGCCCAGCGCCTGCTGCGCGCACTTGGGCGCAATGCGTACTTCCTTGACGATCATGGGGTACAGCATCGCCAGCACCAGGCCGAACAGTGCCATGCCGGCGAATGCCCAGCGCCAACCCAGGTGCTGAGCCAACACGCCGCCCAGGGCCATGCCCAGCACCGAGCCGAACATGCCACCGGCCATGAATGCCCCGGCCAGGGTCGAGCGCATGTCGCGGGGGAACACGGCGACCACCACGGCAATGCCGACACTGCCGTAAGCGGCCTCTCCGACCCCGACCAGAAAACGCGCAATGAACATTTGCGGGTAATTTTCTGCCAAGGCGCAGCCGAGCGTCGCCAGGCTCCACAGTACCGCCATCAACACCAGGCTGCGTACCCGGCCGAAACGGTCGGCCAACAGTGACAGCGGGAACGTCAGCAAGCCGACCATCAGCGCGACGATCCCGCTGAGCAGGCCCAATTGGCTGTCACTGAGCGCCCATTCGCCCTTGAGCAGCGGGAACACCGCGTTGAGTACCTGGCGCGACATGTAGTCGGAGATCAACAGACCAAAGGTCAGGGCAAAGACCACCCAGGCATAACGCCGGGGCACGCTGTGGGCGGATTCGCTACCGGAGTCTTCGGCGCTGGCGAGGTAGGTGGCCATGTTGCCTCCTTGGGTGTAGGGCTTGGGTGTTGTTTTTGTTGTTATGGGTAACAGCCAGAACTGATGTTGCTCTTGCGGGCCGCTTCGCGGGCAAGCCCGCGAAAGGGTCGGGCCTGCCTTTCAGGTACGCTGCGGCACCCCCTTCACACCCGACAGGCGGTTTGGCGCCATGCCGTTGGCCTTCAGGGTCTGCTCGATGCTGTCGTACTGCTGGCCGATGCGGTAAATGGCGCGGGCCTCTTTGCCAGTGGCAATCTCGCGACCCAGTTCATGCGCCACGCGCACGGTCTGCCGGACCTGCTGCACCGAGGTGAAGCGTTTGCCGTGCTGGTCGATGATGGTGTCTTCGTTGCCACAGCGCGGGTGCAGGCCCATGGCCAAGGCCATGGTGTTGAACGGCAGCACGTTCTTCAGCAACGACTCGGCGGTCAACGTGCAGCCGTCCGGTGCGCGGTGGATGAAATTGAAGAAGTTGAACGGGTTGGGGCCGTCGAAACCGCCGCCAATGCCGATCCAGGTCAGGTTCAGCGGGCCCATGTAGTCACCCCGGCGCACAATGCGCTCAAGGGTTTCCAGGGCATGCATGCCAGTCAGCTGGAAATGCGGCTGGATATTGCTGGCCTGTAGGCGGCGCAGGTGTTCGCGGACCCAGGCCGGGCCAGCCGGCACGGTCATCTCGCTGTAAGCTGCATGGATTGCGGGGCTGGCCAGCGAGGTGCCTTCGAGGTACTCGGGGTACAACAGCTCCATGATGTTCATCTGCGTGGTGTTGATCGCCACGGTGACCTGGTCGGGGCGCGGCGTCAGTTCGGCGAGCATGTGTCGGGTGTCGTCCGACAGCCATTTGGCCGCCTCGCCTTCGCCTTCCGGCGCGAAGGAAATAGAACCACCCACCTGGATGATCATGTCCGGAACCGCCTCACGCACACCGGCGATCAGCTCGTTGAATTTGGACAAGCGCTTGGAGCCTTTGCCGTCCAGCTCGCGCACATGCAAGTGCAGCACGGTGGCGCCTGCCTCGTAACAGTCGACGGCCTTCTGCACCTGCTCGTCCATGGTCAGCGGAATGTCTTCAGGGAAGTCTTCGGGCATCCACTCCGGGCCATAGGGGGCCACGGTGATCACCACCTTTTCCATGTTTTCCGGGTGCAACGAATCGTCGAAGAATTGCATGCTGTAGTCCTCGCTATTGTTATTGTGCGGTTGCCGCCAGTGACGGCGACAGGCTTAGAACGTGCGGCTGCCCTTGATCCCGGCGCGCTCCATCTTGCGGTGGCACGGCGGGTAGTCCATGACGGCGTAATGCTGAGTGCTGCGGTTGTCCCAGATCGCCACGCTGTTAGGCTTCCAGCGCCAGCGCACCTGGTACTCGGGCAGGTACGCCTGGCTGATCAGGTAACGCAGCAGGTCGCTGGCACCCGGGTTGGCGTCCTGGCCGAAACGCACCCGCTGCGGGGTGTGGTAGTTGCTGAAATGGGTGGTGAAGGCGTTGACGAACAACACCTGCTCGCCCGTTTCCGGGTGGGTGCGCACCACCGGGTGCTCGGCATCGGGGAACTGCGCCTTCAGCGCCAGGCGTTTGTCCAGCGGCATGGCGGCGCCGAAACTGGCCTCGATGCTGTGGCGGGCGCGCAGGCCTTCGATCTTGGCTTTTACGTCGCTGGGCAGGTTTTCATAAGCCAGCACCATGTTCGCCCACATCGTATCGCCGCCCACCGGGGGGCACTCGACGCAGCGCAGTACGCAGCCCATGGGGGGCGCCTCGCGCCAGGTGGCGTCGGTGTGCCAGGCATTTTCATAACGGTCGTTGGGCTGGTCCGGGCGCTTGTAGATCTGCACCAGCCCTGGGTGCTCAGGATCGCTACCGGCCACCGGGTGATCTTCCAATTCGCCGAAGCGACGGGCGAAGGCCACATGCTCGGCACGGCTGAAGTGCTGGTCGCGCATGAACAGCACACGGTGTTGAAGCAGCTGCTGGCGCAGTTGGGCGAACAGGTCATCATCGTGAATCGCGTCGGCCAGGTTGACGCCACTTACCTCAGCACCGATCGCGCAGGTCAGTTGTTCGATGTGCATGCTGTTGCCCTCTTCAGATGACGAAGATCGACGAGCCGGTGGTTTTGCGAGCTTCCAGGTCACGGTGGGCCTGAGCGGCATCCTGCAAAGCGTAGTGCTGGTTGATTTCGATCCGGATGCGCCCGCTGCTGACGTGGTCGAACAGTTCACCGGCCAGGTCGGCCTTTTCTGCCGGGTCGGCAATGAAGTCGGCCAGTGCCGGGCGGGTGAGCTGCAGCGAACCCTTGATCGCCAGCAATTGCGGGTCGAATGGCGGGATGGTGCCCGAAGCCGTGCCAACGCATACCATCAGGCCACGGCGTTTGAGCGCATCGAGCGAGCCCATGAAGGTGTTCTTGCCAACGCTGTCAAACACCACGTTCACCCCTACCCCGTCGGTCAGCTCACGCACGCGGCTGGCCACGTCCTCGACGCTGTAGTTGATGATGTGGTTACAGCCATGGGCGCGGGCCACTTCAGCCTTGGCCTCGGTGGATACGGTGCCGATCACGTTCAGCCCCAACAACCTCGCCCACTGCGCGACAATCAGGCCCACCCCGCCAGCAGCGGCATGCAGCAGCACGCTGTCACCGGGCTTGAAGTCATAGAGCCGGCGTAGCAAGTAGGCCGAGGTCAGGCCGCGCATGGTCATGGCGGCAGCGGTCTCGAAGGCAATGGTTTCCGGCAGTTTTATCAGTGCCGCGGCGGGTATGAGTCGCTCGGTACAATAAGCACCCAGGGTATTGAGGAAGCCGGTATAGGTGACACGGTCACCGACCCTCACCTGCGTCACGCCCTCGCCCACGGGCTCTACCACCCCGGCAGCTTCCACGCCGATGCCATTGGGCAACGGAATCGGGTAGGTGCCATTGCGGAAGTAGGTGTCGGCGTAGTTCAGGCCCACCGCCACCTGGCGCAAACGCACCTGGCCTGGGCCGGGCTCGCCCACCTCGGCATCCTCGTAGCGCAGCACTTCGGGGCCACCGGTCTGATGGAAACGTACGACTTTGGACATGCTTGTCTCTCCACTCATCGATCTGGACGCCTGGCGTCAGTTCTGGATGACTGGACTGTATGCCCTTGGCTTTCGGGATGCTTCGCATCGGACGACAGCGGGTTTTCATTTGATGACAGCGCGATCGGCACCCTGCCCTGCATGAACGCTGTTTTATTGATGAGCCTGCTTGATGCTTATCCATGGCGAGACTAATACTTAAGTCTCTGCCTGGGGAGGCACGAAACATGCAACCAAGATTCGTTATCGTTCCCGCTGTGCCGATCGAAAAGGAGTCGTTCCGCATGGGCAGCCGCTATTACGCCGCTACCGTTTGTGGAGGGTTCGACATTTACGATAACCAGGTGAAGGAGCGGCTCAAACCGAGCTACCCGAGCAGGACGGATGCGCAGGTTCAGTGCGAGCAGATGAACAAGCGCGGGGACGTGGGTTGATCAATATGCCAAGCCCTAAGCGATCTCCGTGGCAGTGACCCTGCTTCGCGAGCACAAGGCCCGCCTGCCCAGCATGGGCGGTTCGAGCGGCTCGGGCTACTGACTCAGTCCAGGCACTCTCTGGCAGCCTGGCGCAATTTGTCGCCCGACAGGAAGCTGCCCTTGTAGAACGTAGCGCGGCTGCCATCGCGAGAATCGACCACGTCCAGCACATCGTCGCTCGCTACGGCACTGGGCGCCGTCAGCCGATAACCGTGGGCTATCGACTTCTGCGTAGCCTGCGGCGCCAGTGCCTGCCACTTAGGCAGGACACATGCGGCGTACTGCTGCGGCGATTTTTTGGTCAGTTTACTGGCCGTGGGTTTGCCAGGGGTTGCGCAGCCGGCAAGGCTGGCAACTAACGCAGAGGTGATAAAAATACGAAAGGTAGGCATTTGCAATTGGCCATTAGGGATACGCTGCATTCTAACGGGGCTTGCGCCGAGTTACTAATCAACCAAGGTCTGGCTGCAGTTTTCGCGCAATTGACACGGCCATGGGCGCTGTGGCACCTGATAATTCTGCCAGTAGCGTGAGCAGGTGGAGGCTGCGACAGTAAAGGTGTTAACCCACCAGTCGGCAAGGAATTCCACAATGCAAAATAACGCCAACAAAACACTTCTTTTCTATCAGAATGGCAAACTCACCACCCTTAAAACCGGTGAACAGAACCGTAGCATTTTTCGCCACTCAGACGTGCCACTTGCCGAGCAACAATCAGACGGTAACCAGTCCATCGGATTGTTGGTAACGGACGATAAAGGTTCGGTACTTCAGGTGGAAACAGACCGCTGAAAAACCTGGGCACTCGCCGGCGCCCCAGCAATGATCGCGTAGGCTCTTCCGGGTTTGGGCGAGAAAGCGCCTTCTACAAATCGGTTGCGTTTCACCCTGCCCTGCGGCGATGCTCACAGGCCCGTTGAAGCAACTGACAAGGAAGGCCTTTAACATCATGGAAACGCTTCATAGCATCAAGTCAGACCTGGTCAGAACAGCCGATCACCTGGACCAGCTCAGTCAGGCCATGAGTGGTCATGCCAGGTTCATGGCGGCGCGCGGTAGCTCGCAAAGCGAGGTGGATGTTGCCGCGCACATCAAGTCCATCGATGTGGTTGCGGACGAGTTACGCTCTGTCGCCGCAAGAATCGACGACATGGAAGGCACTTGTTGACTGACTTCACGGTCTGGAAATCGCCTTGGTTTGCCTGGCTAATCCATTCCTGACCGCGACTACATACCCGGTTCAGGGTGCCAGCCCCCCCAAATGGGGGTCAGGGTTTGGCTCCCCGGTACAGCACGATGGCCGCTACATCGAGGGCCAGCACGATGGCGACAAAGAGAAACATGACATACAGGTCTTCAGGAAGCATTGCCGTATCCCCCAAATGCGCCGGTTTGAAAGGGTAAGAGCAATATCCGTTCCAGTCGGCGCATCAGATATTCGGGCAGCGACTCAGCTGAACTTGAGCTTCACCACTTTGCTCAGCGCCCACCCCCCGAAGACGTAGAACACATCCAGGTAGAGGCGCCCTGCATAGTTGGGCAACGGCGCGTTATTCAACAACACATCCGGGTCGGGCGCAGGGGGAAACAGCGCATAAAAACCGTTGGGCAGCACCGCCAGCGCCAGCAGCAACAGGTAAGTCGAGGTTTGCAGTAAGGTAGCGCGATTCCTGGATTTGGCAGACCACTTCAAGCCGTAGTACGCAACCAGGCCGGCAACGGGCAACACCCAGAAATGCGTCGGGATCCCAATGAACATTTCGGCGACAACGCTTCTTGCTTGCACCCGAGATTCTCCTTCTAAATAGGCGGATTATTGCGGCCGTGGCCAGCAAATGCAAAAAGCCCGCTCTCAACAGCGGGCTTTTTGTGTTTTCCAGTGCTAACCCTCATGCCTTGGAACACATCAGTGCGGCGTCCAGCAACCTCGTGTGCCCATGTTACTGCTTGAAGGCAACCCGGTATCAGGCTTATTGGCTATATGGACCTCGGGGCGCCTTCTCGCGCCCGCCATCAGTAGCGACGATACTCCTGCCCGCCATGATCACCGTCGTAATAATGGCGATGATGCCGCCCGTCAGGCCCGTATGGCCAGCAGCCACTGAGCAGCAGCGAACCGGACAACACCACAACCCATGCAGTCTTGCGTTTCATGTGCGCACCTCCGACAAGCGAAGCCAAGGCTTGCTTACGTTGGACCGCACTCAATCGGGATGTTCAGGCTGGCGCACGCCGCTGGTCATCTTCCCCGCCAGGTTTCATGTAGCGGCTGGCCCGATTACGCGTATGGCGTGCCCCACAATCGGGGTCAGGATATGGCATTGAGAAACACATAAGTCGCCGCCAGGTCCAGTACCAGCACAGCCACAACGCTGAAAATCATGTAATAGCGGTCATCCTGAGTCATTTCTGCGTACCCCGCATGATCAATGTCTCAGGGCTTCAGCAATTCCTGTTCCAGCGTCGATTTCCCTCAGGGGCGCGATCCCTCCGGCGCGGCCCGCGAGTGCCTATCGCCTTTTACCCAACCACCCTCGAAATTCTTCCAGCCGTCTACCCATCACTACGCTCCCTGCTTGGTAAGCGGCGAAGCATATCCCCCCTATTCGACGATAAAGCCACCCCAGTGAGGGCGGCGCAGAACCACAAGAGTCCAGCCAAGTGCCTGAAGGCCGGTTGTGCTGCTGAGCGATTGGACCTTGCGGACAATCCAGTTCGCCAGGCAGTACGCGGCTCACCGCAGAAATGCCAAGGCAGCGGTGACCGAAACCCCGTTGTTGTTCCCGCCGTCGAAGAGCGCCGAGTACGTGAATCAGGCCTGTGACCTGCACAAGCGGTGGAGGCCGAGGCTGAATGAATTGGGGATCAAGCGTCGCCCCCCCATACAACTGCCGTCACACCTATGCGACAATACGCGCAATGTCCGGCCTCAACCCCGCATTTATCGCCCAACAGCTGGGTCACAGCGTTCAGATGCTGCTGTCGACGTATGCCCGTTGGCTTAACTCAAGCTCCGACTGGAGCGAGCTGGAAAAGCTCAAGATTGGTATCAAATCGGTATCAGCTGAAAGCCCAGCGTCGTAAGTTACTGATAGGTAAGCCCTTTGATCTCCACCGCTAACATCACCATGCAGTTCGGCTCCAAGCCGCTGTTCGAAAACGTTTCCGTCAAATTCAACAACGGCAACCGCTACGGCCTGATCGGCGCCAATGGTTGCGGCAAGTCGACCTTCATGAAGATCCTCGGCGGTGACCTGGAGCCATCCGGTGGCCAGGTCATGCTCGAGCCGAACACCCGCCTGGGCAAACTGCGCCAGGACCAGTTCGCCTACGAGGAATTCACCGTGATCGATACGGTGATCATGGGCCACGGTCAACTGTGGAAGGTCAAGGCCGAGCGCGACCGCATCTACTCGCTGCCGGAAATGACCGAGGAAGACGGCATGGCCGTCGCCGAGCTGGAAACCGAATTCGCCGAAATGGACGGCTACACCGCCGAATCCCGTGCGGGTGAACTGTTGCTGGGCCTGGGTATCCCACTGGAGCAACACTTCGGCCCGATGAGCGAAGTGGCACCGGGCTGGAAGCTGCGCGTGCTATTGGCCCAGGCGCTGTTCTCGGACCCGGACGTGCTGCTGCTCGACGAACCGACCAACCACCTGGACATCAATACCATCCGCTGGCTGGAAACGATCCTCACGGCGCGTAACAGCACCATGATCATCATTTCCCACGACCGACACTTCCTCAACAGCGTCTGCACCCACATGGCTGACCTGGATTACGGCGAACTGCGCCTGTTCCCGGGCAACTATGACGAGTACATGACCGCAGCCACCCAGTCGCGTGAGCAACTGCTGTCGGACAACGCCAAGAAGAAAGCCCAGATCGCCGAGCTGCAGACCTTCGTCAGCCGCTTCTCGGCCAACGCCTCGAAGGCCAAGCAGGCGACTTCGCGCGCCAAGCAGATCGACAAGATCCAGCTGGCCGAGGTCAAGCCGTCCAGCCGTGTCAGCCCGTTCATTCGTTTCGAACAGACCAAGAAACTGCACCGCCAGGCCGTGGTCGTCGAAAAAATGGCCAAAGCCTTCGACGACAAGGTGTTGTTCAAGAACTTCGACATCACCGTCGAAGCGGGCGAGCGCGTTGCCATCATCGGCCCCAACGGTATTGGCAAGACCACGCTGCTGCGCACCCTGGTCGGCGAGATGACCCCGGATGCAGGTTCGGTCAAGTGGACCGACAGCGCCGAAGTGGGCTACTACGCCCAGGATCACGCCCACGACTTCGAAGACGACATGACCCTGTTCGACTGGATGGGCCAATGGACCTCTGGCGAGCAGGTGATCCGCGGCACCCTGGGGCGCATGCTGTTCTCCAACGACGAGATTCTCAAGTCGGTGAAGGTGATTTCCGGTGGTGAGCAAGGCCGCATGCTGTTCGGCAAGCTGATCCTGCAGAAGCCGAACGTACTGGTGATGGACGAGCCGACCAACCACCTGGACATGGAATCGATCGAAGCGCTGAACCTGGCGCTGGAAAACTACCCGGGCACCCTGCTGTTCGTCAGCCACGACCGCGAGTTCGTATCGTCGCTGGCCACGCGCATCATCGAGCTGTCGGCCGATGGCGTGGTGGACTTCAGCGGTACCTATGACGACTACCTGCGTAGCCAGGGTGTGCTGGTCTGATTGAGTAAGGCCCGACCATTTACTGGCCGGGCCAGCCTCTTCGCGGGTAAAACCGCTCCCACAGGGACCGCGTAGCCTTTGAGGCCTGTGCAGCCCCCTCACGGAGCGGATTGACCCGCGAAACATCCACCGCCAGTCCCGCAGGCCGGTGCTGCCCGGCGAATAATTCGTTAGCCTGCTTTCATTTCCTTCCTGTAACAGCCATCATGGAACCACGCCCAACCGCCCGCCCGCGAAAGAGCCCATGACCGCGCAACAACCCTCCCCCACCCGCAATACCCTGCACATCACCCTGCAGATCCTGTCGATCGTTTTCTACACCTTCATTGCCTTCCTCTGCATCGGCCTGCCGATTGCGGTACTGCCCAGCTATGTGCACGACCAGCTGGGCTTTGGCGCGGTGATCGCCGGGGTGACCATAGGCCTGCAATACCTGGCCACCTTGCTCAGCCGCCCGTTTGCCGGGCGCGTTGCCGATACGCTTGGGGGCAAGCAGGCCATCCGCTTCGGCCTGCTGGGGATCGCCAGCTGCGGGGTATTGACCCTGCTGTCGGCCTGGACCCTGACGCTGCCGCTGCTGAGCCTCGGGTTGCTGCTCGCAGGCCGTTTGCTGCTGGGCATCGCCCAGGGGTTGATTGGTGTAGCCACCTTGAGCTGGGGCATCAGCCAGGTCGGCCCCGAACACACCGCCAGGGTGATCTCGTGGAACGGGATTGCCTCGTATGGTGCTATCGCGATAGGCGCCCCCTTGGGCGTACTGGCCGTGGACGGGCTGGACTTCAGCGTACTGGGGCCCGCCTTGCTGGTGCTGGCCGTGGCTGCCCTGCTGGTACTGCGCAAACGTCCTGACGTGGCGGTGGTGCGCGGCGAGCGCCTGCCCTTCTGGTCCGCGTTCGGCCGTGTCGCCCCGTGTGGCCTGGGCCTGACGCTTGCCTCGATCGGCTATGGCACCCTGACCACCTTTGTCACCCTGTACTACCTGGAGCGCGGCTGGGCCGGCGCTGCCTGGTGCCTGAGTGCGTTTGGTGTGTGCTTCATCATTTCGCGGCTGCTGTTCGTCAATGCGGTCAACCGCTTTGGTGGCTACAACGTGGCGGTCGCCTGCATGACCACCGAAGTGCTTGGCCTTAGCTTGCTATGGCTGGCACCTTCCCCTGCCTGGGCGCTGGTCGGCGCAGGGCTTACCGGTTTCGGGCTGTCGCTGGTGTACCCGGCGCTGGGCGTCGAGGCAATCAAGCAGGTCCCCAGCAGCAGCCGTGGCGCGGGGCTAGGCGCCTATGCGGTGTTCTTTGACATGGCCCTGGCCATCGCCGGGCCGGTAATGGGCGCAGTGGCCGTGCACTTCGGCTATGCCTCGATCTTCTGCGTGGCGGCCCTGCTGGCCTTGGCCGGGGTGGGCCTAACGCTGTTGCTGTCGCGGCGCGCCCGCCTCGGCTGACCGCTCGCCCGATTGCGGTGCATCCAGCGCCTGGCTGAAGAACGCCGCCGTTTCGCGCTCCAACGAATGATGAATATGGCGTCGATCCACGCCCTCGGCATCTTTGCACAGTACGGGCATTCGCGTGTATTGCTCGGCGTCGCAACGGGCCATGAACACAAAGTGGCCAGCGCCGGCCAGCAGGCGGTAATCCGGTGTAACCGGCAGTTTGCGGGCCAATGCTTCGGCGTTGCGGTCCACGGCCACCAATTGATCGCTGTCTCCGCTATAGATCAGGGCGGGTACCTGCACCCCGGCCAGGGCATGGCGCCCGAACAGCAAGCTTAACGGGGCCATCAGCATCACCGCCCCCACCCGCCGGTCTGCCTGGGGCGCCAGCTCGCTGCGGTCGGCAATCAGAATCCCGTGGGTTTTGCAGGCGTCGGCGTCGTTCGGGCGTTCCAGGCAGTACTGGCGCAGGCGGTCCAGGTCAGGGCGCGCGCCAGACAGTATCAACGCGGTTTCGCCGCCGGCCGAATAGCCGATCACACCGACCTTGCCTTCATTCAGATAAGGCCCGAGCAATGCATCGTCACGGGCAGCGCCAATGGCAGCGCTGACTTGCAGTGGCCGGCCATAAAGATTGCTCAGGGTACCCAGGCGAGTGTGGTCTCGGGCGTTGTCCCCCGGATGCACGACCGCTACCACCACGAACCCCTGGCGCGCCAGGGACGTGGCCAGGTAATGCAAGGCCAACGGGCTGCCGGTGTTGCCGTGGGACAACACCAGTAACGGGAACTGGCCCATGGCAACGGGTGCCTCTTCAGCCACCTCGACTGGGTAGCCGTCTATACGGCTGCGATGGGTTGACCCAGCCGCCGGGTAAAAAGCCAGTGCTTGCATTGGCCGGTTATCGACCGGGTCGGCCAGCGTCATGTGGTGCAGGCCGGCTACCCAAGGCGCAGCCTCGGCGTGGGCCAGCAGGCTGCTGAGCAGGGCCAGTGCCAACATGCAGCGTGGAAGGGTCATCGGCCGGCGGTTCCTTTGCAGGGCGAAGTGATAGCCCAGCATAGAGCCGGCCTGGCCGGAACCGCATGAAAACTGGATGAAACCGTCGTCATGCATGTGGCGTGCGCGCCCTATGCATTTGCGCATGGCGTCGAACCCGTGGCATAGATGCAGGTCCACGTCTTTTACGTGACCGTTTCGCGCCATTGAAGGAGATTCATGCATGAGCAAGCCCGCCTATGTGCCACCTAAGGTCTGGCGCAACGACGCAGCATCCGGCGGCCAGTTCGCCAGCATCAACCGCCCGGTTGCAGGCCCGACGCACGACAAGGACCTGCCGCAGGGCCAACACCCGCTGCAGCTGTATTCCCTGGCCACGCCCAATGGCGTCAAGGTCACCGTTGCCCTTGAAGAACTGCTTGCTTTGGGCCACAGCGGTGCCGAGTACGATGCCTGGCTGATCCGCATCGGCGAGGGCGACCAGTTCTCCAGTGGCTTCGTCCAGGTAAACCCCAACTCGAAGATCCCTGCCCTGCTCGACCGTAGCGTCGAGCCGCCTGTGCGGGTGTTCGAATCGGGGTCGATCTTGCTGTATCTGGCGGACAAGTTCGGTGCCCTGCTGCCGAAATCGCCGGCTGCACGCACCGAAAGCCTGAACTGGTTGTTCTGGCAGATGGGCGCAGCGCCTTACCTGGGTGGCGGCTTTGGCCACTTCTACGTCTATGCACCAGAGAAGTACGAGTACGCCATCAACCGCTTCACCATGGAAGCCAAGCGCCAGCTGGATGTACTCGACCGCCGCCTGGCCGAAAGCCGCTACCTGGGGGGCGACGAGTACAGCATTGCCGATATCGCCGTGTGGCCATGGTATGGCCAGTTGGTGCGCGGCAACCTGTACGGCGCGGCGGAGTTCCTGGCGGTTGACGAATACCCCAACGTGCAGCGCTGGGCCGATGAAGTTGCCCAGCGCCCGGCGGTGCAGCGCGGTACCCGGGTGAACCGGACCTGGGGAGATGAAGACAGCCAGGTGCCCGAGCGGCATTGCGCGGCGGACCTGGATTGAGGGCTAGCCGGGGTCGCTACGCGACCCCAACAATGCCCGCTTGCATAAAACCATTTGCCACCGCGCAAACCTGCGTCCGTCAAGCCCTTCTTGTACACTCCTCGCATTAGCCCCCACCTGCACATTTTTTTGGTGAACGCATGATCGAGGTAACCGAGGTTTCCATTGCCGAGCTGCGCGACGCGCTCGAGTCGGGCCGCACGACGGCGGTCGAGCTGGTCAAGGCCTACCTGGCGCGTATCGACGCCTACGATGGCGCCGACACCGCCACGGCCCTGAACGCCGTGGTGGTGCGCAACCCGGAGGCGCTGAAAGAAGCCGAGGCCTCCGACGCCCGCCGCGCACAGGGCCAGGTGCTGAGCCCGCTGGACGGCATCCCCTACACCGCCAAGGACAGCTACCTGGTCAAAGGCTTGACCGCAGCTTCCGGCAGCCCTGCCTTCAAGGACCTGGTCGCCCAGCGCGACGCCTTCACCATCGAGCGCCTGCGCGCCGCCGGTGCCGTATGCCTGGGCAAGACCAACATGCCGCCCATGGCCAACGGTGGTATGCAGCGCGGCGTGTATGGCCGCGCCGAAAGCCCGTACAACGCCAACTACCTGACCGCGCCGTTCGCCTCGGGCTCGTCCAATGGTGCCGGCACCGCCACCGCCGCCAGCTTCAGCGCCTTCGGCCTGGCTGAAGAAACCTGGTCCAGTGGCCGTGGCCCGGCGTCCAACAACGGTTTGTGCGCCTATACCCCATCGCGCGGGGTGATTTCGGTGCGTGGCAACTGGCCGCTGACCCCGACCATGGACGTGGTGGTGCCTTACGCCCGCACCATGGCCGACTTGCTGGAAATCCTCGATGTGGTGGTAGCCGATGACGCTGACAAGCGCGGCGACCTGTGGCGCTTGCAGCCTTGGGTGCCGATTCCGGCAGCGTCGACGGTGCGCCCTGCGTCTTACCTGGACCTGGCTGTGGATGCCGGTGCCCTCAAAGGCAAGCGCTTTGGTGTGCCACGCATGTACATCAATGCGGATGCCGAAGCTGGCACCTCCGAAAAGCCGGGCATCGGCGGCCCGACCGGCCAGCGCATCAACACCCGCGCCACGGTGATCGACTTGTGGCAGCAGGCGCGCCAGGCCCTGGAAGCGGCCGGTGCCGAAGTGCTGGAAGTGGACTTCCCGCTGGTGTCCAACTGCGAGGGCGACCGCCCGGGCGCACCGACTGTTTACAACCGTGGCATTGTCAGCAAGGAATTCCTGCACGACGAACTGTGGGAGCTTTCGGGCTGGGCCTTCGACGACTTCCTGCGCGCCAACGACGACCCCAAGCTCAACCGCCTGGCCGATGTCGATGGCCCACAGATCTACCCCCACGACCCGGGTACCCTGCCCAACCGTGAAGACGACCTGGCTGCCGGCATGGACGAATACGTCAACATGGCCAAGCGTGGCCTGAAAACCTGGGACCAGATCGAGACCCTGCCTGACGGCCTGCGCGGCCTGGAAAAGACCCGCAAGCTGGACCTGGAAGACTGGATGGACAACCTAGGCCTGGACGCGGTGCTGTTCCCGACCGTTGCCGATGTGGGCCCGGCCGACGCCGATGTCAACCCGGCCTCGGCCGACATCGCCTGGAGCAACGGTATCTGGGTGGCCAACGGCAACCTGGCGATCCGTCACCTGGGTGTGCCAACCGTCACCGTGCCGATGGGCGTGATGGCCGACATCGGCATGCCGGTGGGGCTGACCTTTGCCGGGCGGGCTTACAGCGACAATGCGCTGTTGAGCTTTGGTGCAGCCTTCGAGGCGACCGGCTCGCGCCGCATGATCCCGCCACGCACCCCAGCCCTGAGCTGATTATTGGGGCTGCTTTGCAGCGAAGATCGCACAATTCAACTTAATGTGTAAAAATACACAAAAAGTTGAATTGTGCGATCTGCCATGCCCATCTCCCCCAGCGAAGAACGCCACCTCACCCTCTCTGTGCTCAAGGCCGCCATCCAGGCCTTGGGTAGCGTTGCCGCACGCAACATGGAAATCCTCCTGCACGACCTCGACCACCCGGAGCACTCCGTGGTGGCGATCGTCAACGGCCACCTGTCCGGCCGTAGCGTCGGCAGCCCGATTATTGCAGCCCCGGAACAGGACCAAGGCTTCAAAGCATTGATGCAGGCCTCGGCCGATCAGCGCGGCTGCGAGCCCGTGGTACTCCCCGACTACCCCACCACGCTCAAGGGCCGCACCCTGCGCAGCGCCACCGCTATCTTTCGCGATAGCACCGGCCACCCCTTCGCCAGCCTCTGTGTCAACACCGACATCACCGGCCTGGACGCAGCCATGAGCTTTCTCCAGCAGTTGCAACCGTTGGGTGCCACACCCGCGGTAAGCGAGCCTGCCGACATGGAACTGCTGATGAGTGAAATCATCCAGGCCTCGCTTCAGCGCAGCGGCCAGGGGCGAATGAACAAACAGGCCAAAGTCGAGGCTGTTCGAGTCATGCAGGAGCGTGGCTTGTTCATCGTCAAAGGCGGCGTGGAAAAGGCTGCCAGTGCCCTCGGCGTGACCCGCTACACCATTTACAACTACCTTGAACAATTGCGCGGAGCCAGCCAATGACCTTGCATATCCACACACCCCTGATCGAATCCCGACCGCTGTCGTTGGCCGCCGGCTGCAATGTCTGGCTCAAACTCGATGCCCTGCAACCTTGCGGCTCGTTCAAGCTGCGCGGGGTGGGCCATGCCTGCGAAGTGCATCAGGCCCGCGGCGCCAAACAGTTCATCTCGTCCTCGGGGGGCAACGCCGGCCTGGCGGTGGCATACGCCGGGCGCAAGCTGGGCGTACCGGTAACCGTGGTAGTCCCCGAAACCACCACTGACCGAGCCAAGCAATTGCTGCGCCTGGAAGACGCCAAGGTGGTGGTGCATGGCAGCTCCTGGCAAGAAGCCAACGCCCTGGCACAGACCCTCATCGGCCCGGATGACGCCTTTATCCACCCGTTTGACGACCCGCTATTGTGGACCGGGCATGCCAGCCTGATCGATGAAGTGGCCGAAGCCGGCGTGAAGCCCGACGCGGTGGTGCTGTCGGTAGGTGGTGGCGGCTTGCTCAGCGGCGTGGTCGAAGGGTTGCAGCGCAACGGGTGGGGCGAGGTACCGGTGCTGGCAGTGGAAACCAACGGTGCAGCTTCACTGCATGCGGCCATGCAGGCGGGGCATTCGGTTGAACTGGAGCGTATTGCTTCCGTGGCAACGTCGCTGGGGGCAAAGCGCGTCGCAAATCAGGCGCTGATCTGCGCGCAGCAGCACCCGGTGCACAGCCACTTGGTCAGCGATCGCGCAGCGCTGGAGGCCTGCGAGCGGTTCCTGCTGGACCATCGCCTGCTGGTCGAACCGGCGTGCGGGGCCGCGTTGGCATTGGCGTATGCGCCGGGCGCACTGGCGCAATACCAGAGCGTGCTGGTGGTGGTTTGTGGCGGTGCTACCGCAACGCTGGAGCAGATTAAGGCGTGGTTGCAGCAAGCTGATTGAGGCTGCCACCTGTCGGTGGTGATTACGATAGTCACATGCGTCTGTTCTACTGAGCCCGCCGCAACCGGAAAAATGCCCTCGCAACGGCGTCACCCCTGACGAAATGCGTATCGCACCCTTTCGGTCTGCGGCAAGTGAAGGCACAATGCGTGTCCTTTTTTTGGCCGGCCTGGCCGGGGGCCTTTAAATGATCAAGACGCCGTATTACCTCATCGACAAAACCAAGCTGCTCAGCAACATGGAGAAGATCGCCTACGTGCGTGAACACTCCGGAGCCAAGGCGCTGCTTGCCCTCAAGTGCTTCGCCACCTGGTCGGTGTTCGACCTGATGCAGCAGTACATGGACGGCACCACCTCGTCCTCCCTCTTCGAGCTCAAGCTCGGCCGCCAGAAGTTCGCCGGCGAAACCCACGCCTACAGCGTGGCCTGGGCCGACGATGAGGTCGAGGAAATGCTGGAGAACTGCGACAAGATCATCTTCAACTCGATCGGCCAACTGCAGCGCTTTGCCGAACAGTCCGAAGGCAAGGTACGCGGCCTGCGCGTCAACCCACAAGTCAGCAGCTCCGACTACCTGCTGGCCGACCCGGCCCGCCCGTTCAGCCGCCTGGGCGAGTGGGACCCGGCCAAGATCGAACAGGTGATCGAGCAGATCTCCGGCTTCATGTTCCACAACAACTGCGAGAACGGCGACTTCGGCCTGTTCGACAAGATGCTCACGCACATCGAAGAACGCTTCGGCCACCTGCTGCACAAGGTCGAGTGGGTCAGCCTGGGTGGCGGCATCCACTTCACCGGTGAAGACTATGCGGTAGACGCCTTCTGCGCGCGCCTCAAGGCCTTCTCGGAGAAATACGGCGTACAGGTGTACCTGGAGCCGGGCGAAGCGGCCATCACCAACAGCGCCTCGCTGGAAGTGACCGTGCTCGACACCCTGTACAACGGCAAGCACCTGGCCGTGGTTGACAGCTCCATCGAAGCGCACCTGCTCGACCTGCTGATCTACCGCCTCAATGCCAAGATGGCCCCGAATGACGGCGAGCACACCTACATGGTCTGCGGCAAGTCGTGCCTGGCCGGTGACATTTTCGGCGAGTACCAATTCGATCGTCCGTTGGCCATTGGTGATCGCCTGTCGTTCGTCGACACGGCGGGTTACACCATGGTCAAGAAAAACTGGTTCAACGGTCTGAAAATGCCTTCCATCGTGGTCAAGCAACTCGACGGCAGCGTCGAAGTCGTCCGCGAGTTCGGTTTCGAAGACTACGTTTCCAGCCTGTCGTAAGACTGGCTACTCAAGTAAGGAGCAAAGGGTAAATTGAAGAAGAACGTTCTTATCATTGGTGCAGGAGGTGTCGCCAAGGTGGTGGCCCACAAGTGCGCGCAGCATAACGACGAACTGGGTCGTATCGCTATCGCGTCACGGAACATCTCCAAATGCCAGGCCATCATCGACAGCGTCAAGGCCAAGGGTAGCCTCAAGGTACCCGCCGACATCCAGGCCTTCTCGCTCAACGCCCTCGATGTCGAGGCAACCAAGGCACTGATCCGCGAAACCGAATCGCAGATCGTGATCAACGTGGGGTCCGCCTTCCTCAACATGTCGGTGCTGCGCGCCTGCATCGATACCGGTGTCGCCTACCTGGACACCGCCATCCACGAAGAGCCGGGCAAGATCTGCGAAACCCCGCCGTGGTACGGCAACTACGAGTGGAAACACCTCGAAGAGTGCCAACAAAAGAACATCACTGCCATTCTCGGCGTCGGTTTCGACCCGGGTGTGGTGAACAGCTACGCCAAACTGGCGCAGCAGCAGTATTTCGACAGCATTGATTCGATCGACATTCTCGACGTCAATGCCGGTTCGCATGGCAAGTACTTTGCCACCAACTTCGACCCGGAAATCAACTTCCGCGAGTTTACCGGGCAAGTGTGGAGCTGGCAGAACAGCCAGTGGACCAGCAACACCATGTTCGAGGTCAAGCGTACTGACGACCTGCCGGTGGTAGGTTCGCAAAACCTGTACCTGACCGGTCACGATGAAGTTCACTCGATCTCGAAGAACCTCAACGTGCCGAACGTGCGTTTCTGGATGAGCTTCGGCGAGCACTACATCAACGTGTTCACCGTGCTGAAAAACCTGGGCCTGCTCAGCGAGCAACCGGTGAAAACCGCCGAAGGCCTGGAAGTGGTACCGCTGAAAGTGGTCAAGGCCGTACTGCCGGACCCAGCCTCGCTGGCCCCAGGCTACACCGGCAAGACCTGCATCGGTGACCTGGTCAAAGGCACCAAGGATGGCCAGCCGCGCGAAGTGTTCATCTACAACGTGGCTGACCACGAAGAGGCCTACGCCGAAACCGACAGCCAGGGTATTTCCTACACTGCTGGCGTACCGCCAGTGGCTGCCGCCCTGCTGGTAGCTCGTGGCGAGTGGGATGCCAAGCGCATGGTCAACGTCGAGGAGCTGCCAGCCGAGCCGTTCCTCAAGGCGCTGGACGTGATGGGCCTGCCGACCCGCGTGAAAGATGAAAAAGGCGATCGTCCTTGGGACGCTGAAGCCTAAGCAGCAAACCGAAGGGGTGCCACATGGCGCCCCTTCTGCTTTTCCAGGCCAGGCCTCTACTTCCGGGCCTCCAGAATCAGGTTGAACGGCGTTTGCGTCGCCCGCCGGAACCGGCTGAACCCAGCCTCTTCGAACACCGCCCGCAACCGCACCTCCCCGGCCTGCGCGCCCAGCCCCAAGCCCACTTCCTGCGACAACGAATTCGGCGTGCAGATGAACGTCGACGCGGCATAAAACAACCGCCCGACCGGGTTCAGGTTGCCGTCCAGCGAATCCTCGGCATATGGCTCTACCAGCATCACCGTACCGTCAGGCTTCAATGCACGGTAGGCGTGCCTAGCCGCACCCACCGGGTCGCCCATGTCGTGCAGGCAATCGAAAAAGCACACTAGGTCATGGTCATCTCCCGGGTAATCCTTGGCACTTGCCTGCTGGAAACTCACCCGCTTCGACAGCCCCGCTTCGCGCGCCCGTTCGTTGGCGGTGGTGATAGAGGGACCGTGGTAGTCATAACCTACAAAAGTCGACGCCGGAAATGCCTGGGCCATGACCAGCGTGGAGGCGCCGTGCCCACACCCCACATCCGCCACCTTGGCGCCCGCCTGCAGTTTGGCCACCACACCCTCCAGCGCCGGCAGCCACTCAGCCACCAGGAACGTCCGATAACCCGGCCGGAAGAACCGTTCGGTACCGCTGAACATGCACGGGTGGTGGTCGCCCCAGGCCAGCCCGCCATCGCCGCGCATGGCCGCGACCAGCTTGTCCTTGTCATGGAACAATGCGGCGATCACTGCAGCACCACCCGCCATGTAAGCTGGGGAGTCCTCCAGCGCCAAGGCCATGGCCTGTTCTTCGGGCAACACAAAAAGGCCCTTGTCGTGCGTCATGTAGCCCGATGCCGCCTGGGCGTTCAACCATTCGCGCACCAACCGAGGGTGGCAGCCGGTTTTGGCGGCCAGCGCCTCGGGCGTGGTCGGCTGGCTGTCGGCCATCGCCCGGTACAGGCCCAGCTCGTCACCCAGGATGACATTTGCCAGCGTCGCTGCGGCGCCCATGTCGCCCACCAGCTTGCCCATGAAATCATGAAGCCTTGCCTCGTCCATGACCTGCCCTCCTCTGCAAGAAGGCCATCGCCAGCGAGGGACATCCGCTCCGGGGAGGCGGTGGTCGGGGTTATTGGATGGGCCTGCCATAACGCTCGCAAAACAGACCCTGTGTAAGTCTAGTTGGCTTGCTCAGCGCCTTGGGCCTGCTCAGTAAGCTTTTCCAGTAGCGCTTTGGCCAGCAGCTTGTCCGAAAATGGGTTTTGCCCCGTGATCAGTTCGCGGTCCACTACCACATTGGGCTGCCAGGCCTTGGCGTAAGCCATATCGCCACCGGCCGTCGCCATGGCCTTGGCCGGGTAGAACAACAGCCGCTGGCCCTTGAGCGAACCTTCGAACACTTGCTCTTCCGGGTCGGAGAAAATAGTCATCCTGTACCCCTTGTACAACCAGTCGGTGGCGGCCGGTGTTTCACCACGAGCCAACATCCGTTGATAGCTTCCCGGGTCCCGCTGCGCCGAGAGCAAGGCGATGGGGCCATGACAAATAGCGGCCGTAGGCTTGCCAGCCTCATGAAAATGCCGCAGCAAGGCACCGACGTCCGGGTTGTTGGCCAGGTCGATCAAGGGGGCGTGGCCGCCGGGAATGAACAAACCGGCGTACCGCCCCATGTCACTGGCGAGCACCTCTTTCACCGACAAGGTATCGCCAATGTCCGCCAAGCCTTGGACCACCTTCTCGATCCTCCGCATTTCGCTCGCATCACCCGCAAAGTACTGAGGATCGATCGAAAGTGGGTCAACGCTCGGGGCGTTACCCTTGGGTGTCACCAGCACCACCGTGTAACCGGCCTGGAGCAACTGGTCGGCAGGCACGCCGAACTCATTGAGGTAATAGCCGGTGGCATAGGGCTTGCCGTCCTGTAGCGCCAGTTGGTTCTCGCTGGAGAGCAGCACAAGAACTTCACCCTTGGACGAGGCATGGGCGCCACTGGTCAGTAAGGCGGTGGCAATAGTGAGGGCAAGCGAGGACAGCCTGGTCATGCATCAATCTCCTGATCTAAGCGCCGTCTAAGATTGGCGGGATGGGCACATCCTAACGACCCGGCTAGAATTCGATAATTCGAATGCTCGCATACCTGTGATCCATAAAATGAATATCACCCGCAAGGATCTCAATCTGCTGCATCTGTTTCATGTGCTTTATCAAGAGCGCAACCTCACCCTCGCCGCGCAGCGCATGGCCCTGAGCCAGCCTGCACTCAGTCACAAGCTCAACAAGCTGCGCCATCAGTTCGGTGATCCATTGTTCGTACGCGCCCCGAGGGGCTTGACGCCCACGCCACGCGCTCACGAATTGGCTGCCGAAGTCGAGCGCCTGATCATGGGCCTGGAAAGTTTCTACGAACGCTGCGAAGGGCAGGATTTTCTTTTACGCCCTGCCCGCCTGCACCTGTACAGCACTGATTATGTAGAGCAGACGCTACTACCTGGGCTGCTCCCGATCCTGCGTAACCAGGCGCCAAACTTGACACTGGTCACCCATAACACCCGTGGCCAGCTCCCGCGGGAAGCCTTGGAGAAAGGTACTTGCGACCTTGCCGTCGCCGGATTCTTCACTGACCTGGCGGATAGCTTCCACCAGCAGCGCCTGCTCAGCGATGACTTCGTAGTACTGGCCTCTCGCAGTCATCCTCGCCTTGGAAATGGCCTGGACCTCAACACCTTCCTGGCATGCGACCACCTGCTCACCACCCTCACCGGCGACCTTGATGGTTTGGTCGACCGCGCCTTGCGCGCCCAAGGAAAGCACAGGCGGGTAGTGGCAGGCCTGTCGAGTTTCATAGCCCCCATGCGCATGATACAAGGCACAGACCTTCTGCTTACCTGCCTGCGCTCGCTGGCTATTGAAGCAGTCAAACGTGATGACGACCTGCTCATGTACCCACTTCCGCTGGTACTGCCTGCAATCGAGGTAATGCAGATCTGGCACGAACGCACCCATGCCGATCCCTTGCGCCAGTGGTTCCGCCAGCAACTATGGGCAGTCGCGCAGGAAGTAGCAGCCCGGTCAGGTAACAAAATCTAAATACCACTGTGACATTTTTCGTCAGCGTTCTTGCCAAGGAGCTGTCAGATGAAAGTCACGGTTTTCGGTACTGGCTATGTCGGCCTCACCCAGGCAGCGTGCCTGGCCCATGTGGGGCATTCGGTGTTGTGCATGGACGTCGACGCCGAGCGTGTCGCCACACTCAATAGAGGCCATTGCCCTATCTTCGAGCCAGGCCTTGCACCGATGCTGGAAAAAAACCTGGCCTGCGGACGCCTGCGCTTCACCACCGATACCGACGAAGCCACCAATTTCGCCACAGTGCTGTTTATCGCGGTCGGAACCCCTGCACAGGCCGACGGCAGTGCTGACCTGAAACAGGTTTTCACCGTGGTCGACAACATTCTCAAACATGCCGAAGGTGCCAAGTTAATCGTCAACAAATCTACCGCGCCAGTTGGCACCGTGCACCGTATAAAGGAGCGTATTGCACAGGCTGTGGCCGACACCAACCGCTTTCAGGTAATCAGTAATCCCGAATTCCTCAAGGAAGGCTCGGCCGTGGACGATTGCATGCGCCCGGAGCGCATCATTATCGGTGGCGCCACGCCAGCTGAGGTAGAGTTGCTGCGCGAGCTATACCTGCCGTTCAACCGAAATCGCGAAAAATTCATGGTCATGGATGCGCGTAGCGCCGAGCTCAGTAAATACGCAGCCAACTGCATGCTGGCCACCAAGATCTCCTTCATGAACGAAATCGCCAATCTGGCCGAGCATTTAGGTGCCGACATCGAAATGGTACGTCGCGGGATCGGCTCAGACTCGCGCATTGGCTACGACTTCATCTACGCCGGCTGCGGTTTCGGCGGTTCGTGCTTCCCCAAGGATCTGCAAGCCCTGCGCCGCAGCGCCGAAGCTGAAGGCTTCGAGCCGCAGCTGCTGCGCGCGGTAGAGTCGATCAACGAACAGCAAAAAGGCCGGCTGTTCAACAAGATCCAGCGTCACTACTCACGCGGACTGCGTGGCAAGGTCTTTGCGTTGTGGGGACTGTCGTTCAAGCCCAATACCAACGACATTCGCGAAGCCTCCAGCCGGGTGGTACTTGAGGCGCTGTGGGCTGCCGGGGCACGAGTACAGGCGCACGATCCACAGGCGATGCCAGAAATTCTGCGGCATTACGGCCCACGCGCCGACCTGCAGCTTGTGCCTTCCAAGGAAGCTGCCCTGCAAGGCGCTGATGCCTTGGTGATCGTGACGGAATGGCAAGACTACCGTGTGCTCAACCTGGACACGGTGCCCCAATTGCTTGCAGACCGAGTGGTATTCGATGGCCGCAACCTTTACGAGCCCGAACACATGGCCTCTGCAGGCCTGACATACTACGGCATTGGACGTGGCCAAGTGCCGCCAGTCAGCCAGCAGTGAACCTTGGCCGGCCGCTTTCAAGCAGCCGGCCATAGCCACTTACGGTGCAGCATTACTGTCAGGCGGATTGAGCTGCAGCACCTCATTGGTGTATGCCCATTCCTTCTGTACCTGGTCCGGGTGGTCATTCAGGCGAATGCCATAGGACGGGATGATCTGCTTGATCTTCGCCTGCCACTCCGGCGTTGCCACCTTGTCCTTGAACACCTTGTTCAGCACATCGAGCATGATGGGTGGTGCGGTCGAGGCACCCGGCGAAGCCCCCAACAAGCCGGCGATACTGCCGTCCTTGGATGTCACCACCTCGGTACCGAGCTTGAGCACACCACCCAATGCTTCGTCCTTCTTAATGATCTGCACCCGCTGGCCGGCCTGCCACAGCCGCCAGTCTTCCTTCTTCGCCTCGGGGAAGTAGGTGCGCAGCGCTTCAAAGCGGTCATTGTCGGATTGCAGCACCTGGCCGATCAGGTACTGCACCAGGTCAAACTCGCGTACGCCCACCCGCACCATCGGCCAGGCGTTGTGCACACTGGTACTGGCAAGCAGGTCGAGCAGCGAGCCCTGTTTGAGGAACTTGGTCGAGAACGTAGCGAACGGCCCGAACAGAATCATCCGCTTGCCATCGAGCACCCGGGTGTCCAGGTGCGGCACCGACATCGGCGGGGCGCCGGTCGCGGCAATGCCGTAAGCCTTGGCCATGTGGCGCTGGGCGATGGCCGGGTTGTCGGTAACCAGGAACGAGCCTCCGACCGGGAAGCCGGCATAGTCCTTGGCTTCGTCGATGCCCGACTTCTGCAGCAGCGGTAACGCCGCACCACCGGCACCAATGAACAGGAACCTGGCGTCAGTGGCCGCCTTGCTGCCATCTTTCAGGTTCTTGTATTCGACATGCCAGGAGCCATCACCGTTGCGGGTAATGTCCTGCACCTCGGTGGACAGTTTGAGGTCGAAGTTGGGCCGAGTCTGCAGGTAACCCACGTACTGCCGGGTGATCTCGCCAAAATTCACATCGGTGCCGATTGGCGTCCAGGTCACGGCCAGTTTCTGGTTGGGATCGCGCCCTTCCATCATCAACGGCACCCACTTGCGGATCTGCTCGTGGTCTTCGGAGTACTGCATGGGCTTGAACAACGGGCTGGCCTGCAGCGCCTCATAGCGCTTTTTCAGGAAGCGGATGTTGTCGTCCCCCCACACGAAGCTCATGTGCGGCGTGGTATTGATGAAGGAATGCGGGTTCTTCAACACGCCCTGCTTCACCTGCCAGGCCAGGAACTGGCGGGTGACCTGGAACGACTCGTTGATCTCCACGGCTTTGCTGATGTCGATCTTGCCGTCTTTTTCCGGCGTGTAGTTGAGTTCAGCCAGGGCCGAGTGGCCGGTGCCGGCGTTGTTCCAGCCGTTGGAACTTTCTTCGGCCACCTTGTCCAGGCGCTCGACCATCTCCATCGACCAGCCTGGCTCCAGCTCGTTGAGCCAGACAGCCAGCGTAGAACTCATGATGCCGCCGCCCACCAGCATCACGTCCACCTTTCTGGTTTCCGCTGCCTGGGCATTGAGCATGCTCAATGCCAGCGCCAGCCCGGCCAGCGCCAGTTCCGGCTTGATGGTGATCTTCATAACCTCTCCCGTGCCTCGTTGCTGTCCGTTAGTCCGGCACAAGCTTAGCTGATGGATTTACTCGGGTATGTTCAAGGCGAAGCGACGTGCCCCTTGCAATTCATGAATTCTCAAAATACTGTATGAATATTCAGTATTGCGAGTCAGTCACATGCAGCTCATCGCCAAACTCGGTATCCTCGCCGACGCCGCCAAGTACGACGCCTCCTGCGCCAGCAGCGGCGCGCCCAAGCGTAATTCACGCGGCGGTGACGGCCTGGGCGCCACCAACGGCATGGGCATCTGCCACAGCTACACCCCCGACGGCCGCTGCGTGTCGCTGCTCAAGGTGCTATTGACCAACTTCTGCCTGTACGACTGCCAGTACTGCGTCAACCGCCGCTCCAGCAACGTACCTCGGGCGCGCTTTACCCCCGAAGAGGTGGTCCGCCTGACGCTGGACTTCTACCGGCGAAACTGCATCAGCGGCCTGTTCCTTAGCTCCGGCATCATCCGCTCGGCGGACTACACCATGGAGCAATTGATCCGCGTAGCCCGGTTACTGCGCGAAGTACACAACTTCCGCGGTTACATTCACCTCAAGACCATCCCGGATGCCGACCCCCTGTTGATCGAAGAAGCCGGCCGCCTGGCCGACCGACTCAGCGTCAACATCGAGCTGCCCACCGACGCCAGCCTCAAGCGCCTGGCACCGGAAAAACAGGCGCACACCATCCGCCAGGCAATGGGCGTGATTCACCTGGGCCAACAAGCCGTGGCCAACGAACCCAAGGCCCCGCGCTTCACCCCTGCCGGCCAAAGCACTCAAGTGATCGTCGGTGCCGACAGCACCGACGACAGCACCCTGCTGCGCAATGCCGAGTCGCTGTATCAAGGCTACGGCCTCAAACGCGTGTATTACTCTGCGTTCAGCCCGATCCCAGACAGCCCGGGCAGCGTACCCTTGGCTGCCCCGCCGCTACTGCGCGAGCACCGCCTGTACCAGGCCGACTTCCTGCTGCGTGGCTACGGCTACAAGGCGGGTGAACTGCTGGGCCAGAGCGGCAACCTGGCGCTGGACATCGACCCAAAGCTGGCCTGGGCGCTGGCCAACCGGGAGGTATTCCCGCTGGACGTGAACCGCGCCGAGCCCGCGCTGCTGGCGCGTATTCCCGGCATTGGCCTGCGTAGCGTACAGCGCCTGGTCGCACTGCGCCGAGAGCGGCGCATTCGCTATGACGACCTCATTCAGCTGCGCTGCGTACTGGACAAGGCACGGCCGTTCATCGTCACAAGCGATTATCGCCCGGCCCAGGCCGAGCTGCGCAGCGGCCTGCTAAGGGCGCGTTTGCGTGAGCCGCAGGCGCCCGTGCAGATGGGGTTGTGGGGATGATCGCGCTCGATTGTGATGACCAGTTCGCCACTTGGCGGGATCAGGCCCGGGTGTTGCTGGGGCATGGCATCGACCCCGCCGAGGTCACCTGGTCGCAAGGCCCGATGGCCGACCTGCTGGCAGTACCGACAGCGCCCCCGGAAGGCCCAGGCCCCTTTCGTGCCAAAGTCCCGGCGGTGCTGCTGAGCCAATTGGAACAGGCTGCCCGTTATCGTGGCGAACAGCGCTGGAACCTGCTGTATGAAGTGCTCTGGCGTGTTGCCCATGGCGACCGCACGGCGATGCTGGCAGGTGACCGATTGGGCAGTGAGTTGCAACGGCGCATCAAGCAAGTCACCCGGGAGGCGCATCACCTGCATGCCTTTGTGCGCTTCGTACCGCTGCCAGAGGCGCTGGCCGATCGCCTGCAACTAGATCTGGTGGCCTATCACGAACCGGCGCATGACGTTCTGGAAAGTGCCAGCCCCCATTTTGCCGACCGTCTGGGGCGTTTACGCTGGTTGATCGCCACCCCACAGGATGGCATTCGCTTCGACGGCCAGCATTTCGATTACCAACGCCATTGCCCTGAGTATTGGCAGCAATGGGCACGCAATGCCGACGACCCTGGCGCCGAACTGTGGCGCACCTATTACCGCCATACCTTCAACCCTGCCCGCCTCAACCCGGATGCCTTGCGCCTGCACATGCCCGGGCGTTTCTGGCGGCATTTGCCGGAAGGCATGCTGATACCGCAGCTTGAAGGCCTTGCTCGCCAAGGCAAGCAACGGGACGGCCAAGCCCTTGAAGTGGCCTCCCGGGCCGGCAAACAGATCAGTAAACCCACACAGTCCTACAGCAACCACCCAACATCGCCCTCATCCAGCACACCCCCATGATCCGTACGGTCGCCTTTGCGCGCCACCGCCGCGCCTTCGATCAGGAAATGCTCTGCCCCACTCTCGATAACCGCACCACACGTGGTGCGGTCACCTACCCTTGCAACTGCCCTGCCGTTGAAGGTATAGCTCGCACTGCCGCTCTCTACCTGATTGACACCATGCAGCGGGCATTCATGTCGGTGGCCTACAAGTACAACCGGGTTCATTGGTTTTCTCCTTCAGACGGTGCTGTACGGGATTCACGGTCAATGTCTGCTGGCCACACAACCTTTGGGGCCAAGCAATGCATGTGGCTGAGGCCGTCGTCGTCGTTCCAGTCGCGGGGTGGGTGCACGAATTTTGGCAAGGCTTCGGGGCCTTGTTGCATGAACAGACGGGCGATGGCCCAGTAGGCTTCACCTTGGTGCAGGGTATGCGTGAAGAAGACACGATCAATGACTTCGCCGGTTTCGGGACTACGGACTGACAGCATGACGTTTTCAATCAGGCCGCCGTGGCCGGGGGCGTAGACGCGGTAGACCTCCGCGGTTACGTCGTCCCAGTTGTAGGCGACCGGTTTGACGCCCCAGTGTTTTCGGCTGAACAGGTAGACGTAATGGAATCTGTATTGATAGAAATATATCTTTCGTCGCTGGCGATTGAAACGGATTGGCTCATCTCTTGGGAGCATTAGGTCAATTTTTACATGGCACGCAACAGCCCACATAGCGAATGGTGGCAGGAGCAACAGAACAAGACCCATAAACCAATCACGCGACCAGCTAAAATTCAGTAAGAGCGAATACAGATATATAGCCGCACCAAAAGACAGGACCAAAGTCGCCCCTCCTACCAGCGCTGCCACACCACGCAAACTGACCGTAGACCGAGGCAACTCTAGATACACGTCATTAAAATAATTTGGCGCTGGCTTTATATCCTCCACACTGAAACGTGACACTTCCTGAGAACTGACACCTGGCAGGTCATAACTCCAAAATAAAGCTCGCCTCCAAAGAGGTCCAGATCTGACTTTCATTCGTTAACTTCCCTGACACAAGCTTCAGCATAAGCATTCACCAGCGATCTATCGGGCCAGTACATTACTAGCAGCGTCGCAGCACAAATTGTGTGTGGTCCGATAGTCGCCAACAACTCTACAGATCCAGTTATTTCCAGCCAGGATATTGTCGCCCCCTCTAAGCTTGGCGACTTACGTTTTCTATCCACTGAAACTTTACGTCTATAGTCGGGCAATTTTGGCTGAGAAAAACCAGGGAATTTTACCGCTTTAGTGAGAGCCTCGATCGGGAGGGCTTGATATTCATCTACAAACACAGTCTCCCCGCCAATGAAATCGGGCAATTCACCATCACCACTCCGATGCACTATGAGGGTCACACGAAGAGCCGAGCGTTCATCACTATAGCCAGGCAATACGACTTTAAACTTGAGTTTATGCTCCAACTCCAAGCTGACCAACCCTCCTATTTACCTGCCACCGCTACTCAGGAACAACCAGTCGTTGATCGGCCACCATGGGCCATGCTCGACCTGCTTGAACGTCGCCGCGAGCAGCTCCAGGCGAACCGGCTCGTACACCGGATAGAAGCTGAACGCCCGTTTGGCATCGGGTATTCGGCACATGGCCGTGAGATGGGCGGCTACCGTGGCCGAAGCTGCTTCACTGAACAGCCAGCCACTCAGGTAGCGCCGAGGGTGGTGCAGCCCTCTATACGCTGCACGCGCAGTCAGCGCCAGCAACTCACGGCAGGGCAACGTTCCGGGTGAAGCCAGGCAAGCCAACACGGGATGCAGGTGGGGCACATGGGCCAGATCGGCCCTGTGCACGCGCATCAATGCCGCCTCGCCCAACGCTTCGCGCAGGTGTGCAAGCAAGGCATGGTCACTCTGGCCAGCTATCGCGAGCGGGTCGACCAATACATGGCAATGCAGGTGCGCCGCATGATGCCCTTCGATGCGGCTGATCAGGCTCTCGACATTCATGCCTTGACCTCGCACTTGCTACTGGCGTCAGGCGTAAGCTCAAAAGACGGGCTATCGCCATCCCCTTTCGCAACGGCCTTGGTCTGCCCTTTCAAGTCGAGTGTCAGGCCATTGATGGTAATGCCCTGCGCATCCAGCACGATGCTGCCGCCTGGGCTTCTCAATTCGATGCGCTCACTGGCCAGCAACTGGAATACTGTCGTGCGTTGTTGCACGCCCTGCCCGACGCTGATCGACTGAGCCCCTTTGACCACAAGCTCGCAGTTGCTTCCATTGACAACGCGGTGATTGCCACCCGTTGACTCAGTGCGGTTGTTGGCCACGTTTTCGACCAGGTCACGCTTGATGTCCAACAGGCTGTTTTGCCCTATGACCTGGGTATGGTTGTATGCCGTTTCCTGACGGAAGTTGTTGCCAATGCTCAGTTGCTCATCATTACCGACCTGCTCGACACGATTGCGCCCCACACGCGTGGTCTCATCATTGCCGACCACATTGTTCTTGTCCCGCTGGGCATGGATGAACACTTCCTCTTTGCCCAGTTCGTCCTCGAAACGCAGTTCGTTGTAACCATCACCTTTATGGGTCTGGCTCTTGATGGTCATGCGTGTCTTGTGTTCGGGCAGGTCGTAGGGCGGTAACTGATCACCGCAGTAGGTGCGCCCGGTGATCATCGGCTGGTCCGGGTCGCCGTTGACGTACTGGATGATCACATCCTGGCCAATGCGCGGAATGGCCATCGAGCCCCAACTGCCACCGGCCCAGCCCTGCGACACGCGTACCCAGCAAGAGCTGAACTCGTTGTTCTGGCTTTCACGGTCCCACGGGAAACTGACTTTCACCCGGCCCCATTGGTCGCAATAGATTTCTTCGCCCTTCGGCCCGACCACCATGGCCATGTGCGGGCCGTCGATGCGCGGCCTGGGCAACGGGGCCGGCCGCCATTCGGTTCTGCCGGGGACCAGCACGGCTTTCTGCTTGTACCGTGTGCCTTGCTGGGCATCTGCGGCTTCCTCTTGCAAGCTGGTGAACTGGACGCCTTCGTGGTGCACGCGGTTGACCCGCCAATGCAGGTTCAGGTCTTCGCGCGGGTGCTCGATCAGGGTGAAACTCAGGCCCGGTTGCAGGCGTACATCGTCGCCTTCCACTTCGGCCAGGCGGGCGTCATGGCGCAGGGCGGTGATGCGGGTGGCAGTGAAGCGCACGTCGACCGCCTCACGCTTGTAGCGACCGGGGTAGTCGAAGCGTTCGTAGCCGGTGGACTGGTGTGTCAGGTCGTTGCCCTGGGCACGCTGCTCCAGGCGGTACGCCGGGTGGATGAAGGTGTAGTCGCGCTGCACCTGGCGGGCGGTTCGCACCTGTTCGCTGTAGCGCAGGCGGCGCAGGCAAGGCCTGGCCTGATTGCCGCCGCTGGTGGCGTGGTACAGCACCTGGTCGGGGTCGATGTCGTCCGGCTCGAAGAAACCTTCGTCATCATCGTCGGCCTGAATGGCGCCTCGGCTGATCTGCCCCAGCGCCAGCAGCCGGTCGGTGATGATCAGCGTGTGGCCTTTTGGCGTGTGTTCGAAGCGGTAGACGAAGCCCTCTTCGGCGGCCAGGCGGGCGATGAAGTCGAGGTCGGTTTCACCGGCCTGCACGCAAAACTCGCGCACCTCGTGTTTGTCGATGCTCTGCAGCGTGTAGCCGGTGATGCCCTGGCGCTCGAGCATGATCTGCAGAATCTGTGGCACGGTTTTCTGCTGGAAGATGCGCCAGTTCGAACGCAGCCCCGCGCGGGCCAGCACGGGCTCGACCAGAGCGCGGTAACGGGTGCGGTGGAACCCCGTTTCGCCCTGGCTGAAGGTGCTGACCAGCCCGTGCACATAGCGCAACGGGCGCTCACCACGCCAGATCGTGAACAGCACCGGCTTGTCGAGCAGCTGGCCGAAGTCGACATCGTCTTCGAAACTGATCAGTTCCAGCTGCAACTGGAACGGCGTGCTGATGGCCTCGTCCAGCTCGAACGACACTGTTGGGCAATGGGGTAGCCGTGCTGCCGGATTTCTTTGCGGATGTTACTGACCTGGTTTTGCACGGCCTTGTGCACGTAGGCGATGTTGGGCAGGTCATCCAGCGTACGCAGGCGAATGACCAGGCCGAACAGCGGGGTTGCCGCATCGAGCATCAGGTTCTTGAAGCCGCCGCGTATGCGGGCCATCGAGCATCCCGTGCAGGGTGTTTTCGGTTACATCACGGGCATCGGCAGCGCCCTCAGGTTGTACCGGAGGAATATCGAGTGGGCCGGGCATGAAGTGGTCCTTGTCTTCCAGCAGGCTGAAGACAGGCACACTATCGGGGAATCAATTCTTCAAGGAGTCTGAGGCTTCCTAAACGGTTGTAGGATTCTTCTCTTCGTCTAGTTTTTAAATATTTCCGAAGAGCCTGGCCAGGCAAGCCAGCTTCTTCTTGTACGAACGCCGCGCCTCCAGCGCCTGGTCCAAGGTCACCGCCAAGAACCGTGCCTGCTGGTTGGGCTGCATCTGGCCGATCAGGTCCAGGTCGGCGCTGATCACTGTTCCGATCATGGCGTAGCCGCCACCCGACACGGCATCGCGGTGCAGGATGATCGGTTCCAACCCTGCCGGCACCTGGATCGAGCCGATCGGGTAGCAGCTGTCGACGATGTTCGACGGATCCGACCCCGCACCGAACGGTTGTTCCCGTGGCTGAAAGCTCAAGGCACTGCCGCCTTTGTAGCGATAGCCGATACGGTCCGCTTCGGAGCCGACGGTCCAGGCTTCAGTGAAGAAGCTCTGCGCTGCTGCTTCGGTAAGGCGGTGAAAGTACAGCCCCGGCACCACACGCAACACCACTTCGCCGCCCAAGGCCTGGCGCAGGGCCATGGGCAGGCTTGCACCCGCGCGGGTCTTGCCGCTGGGCATGCCGACCGGCAGCAGGTCGCCCGCCATCAGTTTGCGCCCCTGGAAGCCGCCCAACGCTCCCAACGCGTAGGTGGAACGGCTACCCAGTACCTCGGGCACATCGATGCCACCGGCCACCGCCAGGTAAGCCCGCGCGCCTGCGGTGGGAAAGCCGAAACGCAACACTTGCCCGGCACGTACGGCAAACGCCGTGTCAGGGCGCTGCTCGCGGCCATCGAGCAACGCTGGCATTTGCGCACCGCACACGGCCACCAGTGCGTCCTGCTGGAACGCCAGTTCCGGCCCCACCAGCGCGCACTCCAGGCCTGCGGCGCCGGCCGGGTTGCCCACCAGGTGGTTGGCCGCACTCAGGGCGTACTGGTCGAGGGCGCCTGACGGCGGGATACCCAAGTGGTAGTAGCCTTCGCGCCCCAAGTCCTGCACAGACGTCGCCAAGCCCGGTTTGAGGACCTTGATCATGCCAATACCTCCTGCAGCGATTTGGGGTAGCCGACCGGGTCGGCGAGGAAGGCGTCCAGGGAAAACGCCACAGGGCGAATGCGCAGGTCGAAGCGGCCTTCTTCAACATCCGCCACGGCCTGGTCATAGGCACGGCGATCGATGGGTTTGAATTGCACGATGTCACCCGGACGGAAGAACACCATGTGCGCTTTCAGGTAGTTCAAGGTCTGCTGCGGGTCGTAGATCGGTGCCGGGGTAACGCCGAACATCTGGTAGCCCCCTGCTCCGCGCACCGAGTAGATACAGCCGAAACAGCCGCCATGGCCCAGGGTGAGCTTGGGTGTGTCGGTACGCGGGCGCAGGTACTTGGGCACCTGCAACTGCCGTTCGCGCTCAACCATCTGGAACATGAAGGGCAGGCCGGCAACGAAGCCGACCATCGACACGAACCACGGCGCGCCGCTGTGCGCGGCGATGAATGCCTCGACATCGGCCAGGCCATTGATACGTGCCGCGTACTCCAGGTCGGTGCTGGTCGGGTCTTGATGACGGTCACGAAAGCGCATCAGGGTTTCATGGGTCCAGGGGTCGTTGTACAGCACCGGGATCTCGATGATTCGCGTCTGCAACGAACGCTCGGCCACGGCCTGCGCCTCAGCACCGCGCACGGCTTCAAGCAGTGCATCGGGGGCGATACGGTCCGGGTCGAAGCGGATCTGGAACGAGGCGTTGGCCAGGCACACGTCCAGCACGCCCTCGAGGGCCAGCCGCTCTACAGCGCGGGTGACGGCCATGCCCTTGAAGAAGGCTTCCAGCGACATGCTGTCGCTCACTTCGGCAAACAGGTGCTCGTCCGCGCCGAAGCTGTAGCGGATCGGGGTTGTAGCAAGCGATTCGGCCATGACTGTTCCTTTTTTGGAATCTTTATAGAAAGGCAGGCGAAAACAACCTATACGGGCTCCGGCTTGTGCCTGCCGGATGCCTCATGGGCTCAGCGTGGCGCACGCACCACGATACCGGCCGCGTCCAGCGCCTTACGCGTGGCTTCTACCAGGTCGAGCGCGCCGGGGGTATCGCTGTGCAGGCAGATGGAATCGAACGCGATGGCCAGGTCCTGGCCTTCGACCGTACGTACCACGCCTTGCTGGCAAGCACGCAGTACCCGCTCTGCAACAGCCGTGGGGTCGTAGCCACGCACATTGCGGGTAAAGACGATAGAACCGCTCAGGTCGTACTCGCGGTCGGCGTAGAACTCGCGGACCACCGGTTGGCCAAGTTCCTGGGCAATATGGCAAATCACAGAGCCCGGCATGCAGTACAGCAACAGCTCTGGCTCTATCACCCGCAGGTTTTCCACCAGCAGGCGCGCGGCTTCTTCGTCGCGCGCCAGGTGCATGTACAGCGCACCGTGCGGCTTTATGTGCTGCAGGCGCACACCTTGTGCACGGGCAATTTCTCGCAGGGCGCCCAGCTGGTAAAGCATGTCGTCGACCAGCTCCTGGGCCGGGGCGTTGATATGCCGGCGGCCAAAGCCCACCAGGTCTCGGAAACCCGGGTGGGCGCCCACCGCAACGCCCAACGCCTTGGCCCGCGCTACGGTGCGGCGCATGGTACCGGGGTCGCCGGCATGGAAGCCCGTGGCGATGTTCGCCGTGCTGATATGGCCCATCAGCTCGTTGTCGACGCCATCGCCAATGGTCCACGGGCCAAACCCCTCACCCATGTCCGAGTTGAAATCCACCACCTGCATGACTGTTTCTCCTGGCGCTTGTGACCGCATGCAAGCCACGTTAGATTCTCCACACCCCCCTTGGGAAGATCTATAAACAGATAGGGTGTCTTCGGAAAATCAGATACCACAGGAGCCAACCGTGTCACTGACCCTGCGCCAGGTCCGCTATTTTGTCGCAACCGCCGAGATCGGCCAGATTTCCCAGGCAGCGATCCACCTGAATATCTCCCAGTCGGCGGTAACCACGGCCATCAAGGAACTGGAAGCCATGCTTGGCGTGCTGCTGTTCCAGCGCTCGGCTCAGGGCATGAACCTGACCGAGGCTGGCCGGCACTTTCTGAACCGCGCCTATGTGATTCTGCGCAGTGTCGATGACGCGTTGAACAGCCCGCTGCCGAACGTGCGTGCAAGCGGCCTGCTGCGCCTGGCGGCAAGCTACACCGTGATTGGCTACTTCCTGCCTCACCACCTGCAGCGCCTTGAACACTGGCACCCGGACGTAACCCTGGAGCTGTACGAGCAAGAGCGCAGTGCCATCGAGCAAGGCTTGCTGGAGGGGCGTTTCGACATGGCGGTAGTGCTCACCGCCAACCTCACCCACCCCGATATCGTCTCGGAGACGCTGTTCAACTCCGAGCGCCGGTTATGGCTGCCCGGCCACCATCCGCTGTGCGAGCGCTCGTCGGTGAGCCTGGCCGACGTGGCCTGTGAGCCGTTCATTCTGCTGACCGTGGACGAAGCCGAGCAAAGCGCCATGCGCTACTGGGAACACGCCGGGCAACGGCCAAGCGTGCGGGTGCGGACCAGTTCGGTGGAGGCCGTGCGCAGCATGGTTGCCAATGGCAGTGGCGTAGCGATCCTGTCGGACCTGGTACACCGGCCCTGGTCGCTGGAGGGCAAACGCATCGAGACAGTGACCATCAGCGACCCGGTTACGCCGATGAGCGTGGGGTTGGCCTGGCACCGGGAGCGAGCGTTCAGCCCGGCGATGCAGGCCGTGCGTAACTACTTTCATGATGCTTTTCTGGCGCCGCAGCAGTTGTCGGCGCGGCGTTGATCGTCGGCTGCAGCGGCACCTGAAACAGCTCCCAGCCGAACGATCAGGCAACAATGCCGTCATAACCTGAGCCGGTGCCGACACGCAAAGAGGACGCGAAATGACCCAGCCCGACCCGTCATACGTCAAATGGCTCGAAGACCGCGCCATGCTCAAGGCCTCCCAAGCGCGTGCCAGCCTGTATTCAGGCCAGTCCCGGTTGTGGCAGCAGCCGTACGCCGAAGCTCAGCCCCGCCGCGCCACCGAAATCGCCTCGGTGTGGCTGACGGTATACCCCGACGCCATCATCGCCCCGCCAGGCTGCTCGGTGCTCGGCGCCCTGGCCCACGAAGCGTTGTGGAAGCGCTTGTCGGATATCGGCATCCAGGGCCTGCACACCGGCCCGATCAAGTTGTCCGGCGGTATTCGCGGTCGCGAACTCACCCCCAGCGTGGACGGCAACTTCGACCGCATCAGCTTCGACATCGACCCTCTGTACGGCAGTGAGCAGGAACTGATCCAGATGAGCCGCATGGCTGCGGCGCACAACGCCGTGACCATCGACGACCTGATCCCCTCACACACTGGCAAGGGTGCTGACTTCCGCCTGGCAGAACTGGCACATGGGCCGTACCCGGGGCTGTACCACATGGTCGAAATACGCGAGGAAGACTGGCCGCTGTTGCCGCAAGTGCCCGCCGGCCGTGACGCGGTCAACCTGCTGCCGGCCCAGTGCGATGAGCTCAAGGCCCGCCATTACATCGTCGGCCAACTGCAACGTGTCATCTTCTTCGAGCCAGGTGTGAAGGAAACCGACTGGAGCGCTACACCACCGGTTACCGGCGTGGACGGCAAGACGCGGCGCTGGGTATACCTGCACTATTTCAAGGAAGGCCAGCCGTCTCTGAACTGGCTGGACCCAACCTTCGCCGCCCAGCAAATGATCATTGGCGATGCCCTGCACGCCCTGGACTGCCTGGGCGCCCGTGGCCTGCGCCTGGACGCTAACGGCTTTCTCGGCGTGGAAACACGGGCCAGCGACACCGCCTGGTCGGAAAGCCACCCCCTGTCGATTGTCGGCAATCAGCTGATCGGCGGGATGATCCGCAAAGCCGGCGGTTTCAGCTTCCAGGAGCTTAACCTCACCCTGGACGACATCGCACAGATGTCCAAGGGCGGCGCCGACCTGTCCTACGATTTCATTACCCGGCCGGCCTACCAGCATGCACTGCTGACCGGCGACACTGCATTCCTGCGCCTGATGCTCAAGGAAATGCACGCCTTCGGCATCGACCCGGCTTCGCTGATCCATGCCCTGCAAAACCATGACGAGCTGACCGTGGAACTGGTGCATTTCTGGACCCTGCACGCCCATGACATGTACCTGTACAAGGGCCAGACGCTGCCCGGCAGCATCCTGCGCGAACACATCCGTGAAGAGATTTACGAACGGCTATCGGGCGAACACGCGCCGTACAACCTGCGCTTCGTCACCAACGGCATCGCCTGCACCACGGCCAGCCTGATCGCCGCAGCACTGGGCCTGCGCGACCTGGAGCAGATCGGCACGGCAGAAATCGAACAGATCCAGAAGGTGCACCTGCTGCTGGTCATGTACAACGCCATGCAGCCGGGGGTGGTCGCGTTGTCTGGCTGGGACCTGGTCGGTGCCCTGCCCTTGCCTGCTGACGCGGTGGCCGAGCGCATGCTCGATGGCGACACCCGCTGGATTCACCGGGGCGGTTACGACCTGGCCGGGCTGGACACGCAGGCCGAGCAATCGGTGCGCGGCATGCCCCGTGCACGCGCCCTTTACGGAAGCCTGGACAGCCAGCTGGAAAACAGCAATTCGTTTGCCTGCAAGGTGAAGAAACTGCTGGCCGTACGCCAGGCCTATGGGATCGCCACCAGCCGCCAGGTGCTGGTGCCTGAAGTCAGCAGCCCGGGGTTGCTGGTGATGGTGCACGAACTGCCGGCCGGGCGGGGTATCCAGATCAGCGCGTTGAACTTTGGCCAGGACGTGATTGCGGAGGAACTGCAACTGACCGGGTTCACGCCGGGGCCGGTGGTGGACATGATCAACGAGACGGTTGAAGGCGACCTGACCGAGGATGGGCGCCTGATGGTGAACCTGGACCCGTACGAGGCGCTGTGCCTGCGGATCGTCAACAGCAGCGGGCATTTGTAAACCCGCGCAGAGGCCGACCTTGATTTTGCAGCACCAGAGGCATAGCGTTCGGGTGATTTCTTTTTGTGCCCAGGAGCAACTCCATGTACACCGGCATCGTCCAGGCCGTCCGCCCTCTGCTTGATGTGACCACCTACCCGGGCCACAACCAGTTCACCATCGACCTCACCCCGGAACTGCTCGACGAACTGAAGATCGGCGCCAGCGTCAGTGTCGAGGGCACTTGCCTGTCGGTCACCGAAATTCACGGTACGCAGGTCAGGTTCGACGCCATGAACGCCACCCTGGAACGTACCAACCTGCGCAATTTCAAGGCCGGCCAAGGCGTCAACATCGAACGCTCGGCAAAAATGAACGCCGAAGTCGGCGGCCACCTGATGGCCGGCCACATCGCCACCACTGCGGAAATCGTCCAGCTGTCCATCAAGGAAACCGGTGCATTCATCACGTTTCGCATGCCGCCGGAATGGGGCAAGTACGTGTTCCCGCGCGGCTTCATCGGGGTCAACGGCTGCAGCCTGACCGTTGCCGATGTCGACGACAATGTCATCACCATCAACCTGATCCCGGAAACCCTGCGCCAGACCACCTTCGCCCGCTACAAGGCCGGCGAGCTGCTCAATATCGAGGTCGATCACCAGACCATGGTGCTGGTCGACGTGGTGGAGCGCACCATCAAAGGCACCCTGGCCCGCGAAAAACTGCTGCCCTGAGGTCTGCGCATGCTGCCCAATACCCTTCCCGCGCGCACGGCCAGGCGGCTGCGGCTGCAAACCCTGCGTGGTCGTGTCGGCCTCGGCCTGGTCGCCGCCCTGTCGGTCCTGGCTGGCATGACCGATGCCATTGGCCTGCTGGCGCTGGGTGACTTCGTGTCGTTCATGAGCGGCAACACCACGCGCCTGGCGGTGGCCATCAGTGAAGCCGACCTGGCCCTGGTGCTGCGCCTGAGTGGCGCGGTATTGGGCTTTGTCGCCGGCAATGCGCTGGGCGTACTGCTGGCGCGCGGCTTTCACCGCCGGGCCTGGCCCGTGTTGCTGGTGGTCGCCGCACTGCTGGCGTTCGCGGCCGTGTGGCCGTTGGCAGCCACCTTCCCGGCATTACTGGCCGCCACACTGGCGATGGGCATGATCAATGCCGTGGTCGAACAGGTGAACGGCCTGCCCATCGGCCTGACCTACGTTACTGGCGCCTTGTCCCGTTTCGGCCGTGGCCTGGGGCGCTGGCTGCTGGGCGAGCGGCGTAACGGCTGGCGGGTGCAACTGGTGCCTTGGGCCGGCATGCTGTCGGGGGCCGCGCTCGGCGCCTGGTTGCAACAACACCTGGGCCTGCAGGCACTGGCCGGCAGCTGCGCGCTGGCGTGTGTGCTGGCCCTGGTATCGCGGTTCATCCCGCGCGCCTGGCAGCGTGGCTACATGCCACGCTGATCAGTCGATGCGCGGGTGCTGCTGAGCCAGCACCTTGCGTTTCGCTTCCAGCTCGGCGATCTGCGCGTCGATGTCTTCGATTTTCTGCTCGATGTTGTCGTGGTGCTCCTGCAGCAATTCACGCGCTTCCTCGATGTCCGATGCCGCCGGTGCCGCACCGCGCAGCGGCTTGTTGGCGGTTTCCTTCATGGTCAGGCCAGTGACAAGGCCCACGGCGGCAATCGCCATCAGGTAATAAGCCGGCATGTACAGGTTGCCGGTGCTCTCTACCAGCCAGGCAGTGAGCGTCGGGGTAAGGCCGGCGATCAGCACCGATATGTTGAAGGCACTGGCCAGGGCGCTGTAGCGGATGTGCGTGGGGAACATCGCCGGCAGCGTCGAGGCCATCACGCCGATGAAGAAGTTGAGCATGACGGCAATGATCAGCAACCCGGCGAAAATCACCGCCAGCTCACCGCTGTTGATCAGCATGAACGCCGGAATGGCCAGTGCGAACAGGCCGACACTGCCGGCGATGATGAATGGCCGGCGGCCAAACTTGTCGCTGAGCAGCCCGATCATCGGCTGCACGAACAGCATGCCGACCATGATCGCGATGATGATCAGCACGCCGTGGTCTTCGCTGTAATGCAGGTTGTGCGACAGGTAGCTGGGCATGTAGGTGAGCAGCATGTAGTAGGTGACGTTGGTGGCAATCACCACACCAATGCAAGTCACCAGGCTGCGCCAATGCTGGGTGGCCACCTCCTTGAACGACACCTTGGGCCCAGAGGCCAGCCCTTCGCGGTCGCCCTGCTCCAGCTTGTCGACATGCTGCTGGAACGCGGGTGTTTCTTCCAGCGCATGGCGCAGGTACAGGCCGATGATACCCAACGGCAGGGCCAGGAAGAACGGCAGGCGCCAGCCCCACTCCAGGAACTTTTCCTCGCCGAGAACGGTAGAAATCAGCACCACCACGCCTGCACCTAGCACAAAACCGGCAATGGAGCCGAAGTCCAGCCAGCTACCGAGAAAACCCCGCTTGCGGTCGGGGGCGTATTCGGCGACGAAGATCGACGCCCCCGTGTACTCGCCACCCACCGAGAACCCTTGGGCCATCTTGGCCAGCAGCAATAGAATCGGCGCCCAGATGCCGATGCTGGCATAGGACGGTATCAGGCCGATAGCGAAGGTGCTGAGCGACATGATCACGATGGTCGCGGCGAGGATTTTCTGCCGGCCGAAGCGGTCGCCCAAGGCGCCGAAGAACAGCCCGCCCAGTGGCCGGATCAGGAACGGCACCGAGAAGGTGGCCAGCGCCGCGATCATCTGCACACCGGGGTCGGCGTTGGGGAAAAACACCTTGCCCAATGCGTAGGCGACGAAGCCATAAACGCCGAAGTCGAACCACTCCATGGCATTGCCCAGCGCCGCCGCGGTGATCGCCTTTTTCATCTTGGCGTCGTCGACGATGGTGATGTCCTTGAGGCCGATTGGCTGGACGCTTTTCTTGCGAGGTTTCATGCCCGTATCCCTGTCGATGAATGCTCTAAGGGTTCAGATACAACGGGACACTAAATAATTCAGCGCTTACCGATTTTTTGTGAATCGGCTTGCTGGTCTCTTCGCGGCTGAAGCCGCTCCCACAGGGGTATTACACGGCTTCAGGGCACAGGTGAACAGAGGCGCCGCAAAGCGGCGCCCTATCAGTCAGATACCTTCGCGGGCCAGGTCCATGGCGAAGTAGGTCAGGATCAGGTCAGCACCGGCACGCTTGATTGCGCCAATGCTTTCACGCACTACGCGGCCTTCATCGATGGCGCCGGCCAGGCCGCCGAACTTGATCATCGCGTACTCGCCACTCACCTGATAGGCCGCCAGTGGCAGGCGCGACGCGGCGCGGATGTCGGCGATCACGTCAAGGTAGGCGCCAGCCGGCTTGACCATCAGCACGTCTGCCCCTTCCTGCTCATCCAGCAGCGACTCGCGCACCGCTTCGCGGCGGTTCATCGGGTTCATCTGGTAGCTCTTGCGGTCGCCCTTCAGCGCGGTACCACCGGCTTCACGGAACGGGCCATACAGCGACGAGGCGAACTTGGTCGAATAGGCCATGATCGCCGTGTCATGGAAACCGGCGCCATCCAGCGCGCTGCGGATAGCCTGTACCTGGCCGTCCATTGCCGCCGACGGGGCGATGAAGTCGGCACCGGCAGCGGCAGCGATGACCGCCTGCTTGCCCAGGTTGGCCAGGGTGGCGTCGTTGTCCACACCGTGGTCATGCAGCACGCCGCAGTGGCCATGGCTGGTGTATTCGCAGAAGCAGGTGTCGGACATCACCACCATTTCCGGCACGGTGTCTTTGCAGATGCGCGACATGCGCGCAACCAGGCCGTTTTCGTTCCAGGTGTCGCTGCCAACAGCGTCCAGGTTGTGCGATACGCCAAAGGTCATCACCGACTTGATGCCGGCACGGGCGTAGCGCTCGATTTCCTGGGCCAGCAGCTTTTCGGGGATGCGATTGACACCGGGCATGCTGGTGATCGGCACGAAGTCATCGATGCCCTCCTCGACGAAGATCGGCAGGATCAGGTCTTCCAGGCGGAATTCGGTTTCCTGGAAGATCGTGCGCAGGGACTCGTTCTGGCGCAGGCGGCGGGGACGAACGGACGGGAATTGGTTGGACATGACAGCTCCAGGGCATTTTGAACGGCGTATACCTTATGCCTGTGACGCGCCAGTGAAAAGGACAAATGACGAGATATTGTCTTGCGTCAAAGGCAATGACTGTTTTGCGCCCTGGTTATCCTGTACCGGCCTCTTCGCGGGCGTGCCCGCGAAGAGGCCGGTACAGGCAACCTATTACTGAAGCCAGGGCGGCGTCGGCTCTTCTGCCTTGGCCGGCCCATGCTCGGCCTCAGCGCGCGCTGCACGGCGGCGGACGTCATCCAGCCGGGCTGAATCGATCTCGCGCATGACCCCCGTCACGTCAGCTTCATGTTCGTCATCCTCGAACACCCCAGACAAAGGGCTGTCGGGAAGCAAGTCACCGGCCTCGTAAAGCGCCCACATTTCCTGCGCATACCGGGTGTTTTTCAGCTCCGGCGCAAAACGCCCGAAATAGTGGGCCATATTGTCAACATCGCGCTGCAGCATGTTGAAGGCATGGTTGTTGGCCGCCGCATCCACCGCCTGTGGCAAGTCGATGATCACCGGCCCGTCCGGGCCCAGCAACACGTTGAACTCCGACAGGTCGCCATGCACCAGCCCGGCACACAGCATCAACACGATCTGACGAATGACAAAGGCATGGAACGTGCGGGCATCCTCGGCTTCAAGGTGCACGTCGTTCAACCTTGGTGCGGCGTCGCCATCGGCATCGGTTACCAACTCCATCAACAGCACGCCGTCCTGGAAGTCGTAGGGCTTGGGCACCCTCACGCCCGCGCTGGCAAGGCGGAACAACGCCGCCACTTCGGCGTTCTGCCAAGCGTCTTCGGCTTCCTTGCGGCCGTACTTGCTGCCCTTGGCCATGGCCCGGGCCTGACGGCTGTTGCGCACCTTGCGGCCTTCCTGGTACTCGGCGGCCTGGCGGAAGCTGCGCTTGTTGGCTTCTTTATAGACTTTGGCGCAACGCACCTGGCTGCCACAGCGCACCACGTACACGGCGGCCTCCTTGCCACTCATCAACGGCCGCAGTACTTCGTCGACCAAGCCGTCTTCGATCAGGGGTTCGATTCTTTTGGGTGTCTTCATCAGGCTGTGTTCGGGGTCCTGGCTGCAATGGCGGACATCCTCTCACAGCCTGATGCGACTTGCTCGTCTGTCTTCAGACCAGACGTGTCAGGCACCCTGCCCTATGCTGTTCGCCGGCACAGCGCGTGCCCGGCGCCGCGTGACCAGCAGGCCGGAACACACCACAAGCACCGCCAGCACCATGGTCGACACCACCTCAAGGCGGTGATCCGGCCGGAACAGCATCAGCACCAATACGCCGCTGATGAACAGGATCACGCCCCAGGTCAGCCACGGGAACAGCCACATGCGATAACCCAACGTCTTGCCCTGTGCAGTCAAGCGTTGGCGCAGGCGCAGCTGGGAAACGGCGATCACCAGGTACACCAGCAGGGCAATGGCGCCAGAGCTTGCCATGAGGAAGCCGAACACCTTGGCCGGCACCAGGTAATTGGCAATCACCGCCAGGAACGCAGCGCCGGTAGACAGCAGCACCGCTACCACCGGTGTGCCGCTGCGGCTGGTCACCTGGGCGCAAGCCGGTGCATCACCGCGACGGCTCAGCGAATAGACCATGCGTGAGGCGGTGTACAACGACGAGTTAAGGCAGCTGGTCACCGATGTCAGTACCACGAAGTCGATGATGGCCTTGGCATTTGGCACACCCAGGGTATCCAGCACCGTAACGTATGAGCCTTCGGTGGCCAGGCGCGGGTCGGTCCACGGTACCAGTGCAATCACGATGAAGATCGACAGGATGTAGAACAGCGTGATCCGCCAGATCACCGAATTGGTGGCCTTGGAAATGTGCTTGCCCGCCTCGTCAGACTCGGCTGCCGCAATCGTCACCACCTCGGCGCCGAGGAACGAGAACATGGTGATCAGCATGGCGCTGAGCACTGCGCCGAAGCCATTTGGCATGAAACCGCCGGTGTCCCACAGGCGCGAGACGCCGCTGACGCCGGAACCCGGCAACAAACCGAAAATAGCGCATACGCCAAGCGCAATGAAGCTGACGATAGCCACCACCTTGACCAGTGCCAGCCAGAACTCGAACTCACCGTAGTTCTTCACGCTGAACAGGTTGGTAGCGGTCAGCAGCAACGTGATGACCAGCGACAATACCCAGATCTCCATTTGCGGGACCCAGGAATTGATGATGGTGGCGGCGATGTTGGCTTCGATCGGGATGATCAGCACCCAGAACCACCAATACAGCCAACCGATGGTGTAGCCGGCCCATTTGCCGATGGCGAGGTCGGCATAGGTGGAAAACGACCCGGTATCCGGCGAGGCAACCGCCATTTCGGCCAGCATGCGCATCACCAGCACTACCAGGCCACCGGCCAGAATATAGGCCAGGATGGTGGCCGGCCCGGCTTCAGCAATGGCACGGCCAGAGCCGACAAACAGGCCTGCACCGATCACGCCGGCAATGGACAGCATGGTGACATGCCGTGATTTCAATCCATGACTCAAATTGTTCTTGTGGGTTTGCATGGCGCTACCTTGTTGTTTTTGTCATGCCCGCGAAGGGGCCGTCGGCTGGCACGATCACCGACGCAGGCGCGAAAAAGCCCGCCCTGCCCCAAATGGTGAGTAGGGCAGTTCGGGTTGAGTAAGAGGAGACCGCAAAACGTATTACGGGTGTGTCAGCTGGCAGCCCGCTGGCTGGCTGCACGATCAGCCTTGGGGAAGTGCCCCCCTTGCAGGCTGACCTGCTCGCACACCTTTTCGACAATGTAGGCGCCGATCGGAATGGCCGAGGTGGCGGCCGGCGACGGCGCATTGCACACGTTGACGCTGCGCGCGGTGTTGACGAACAGGAAGTCGTCGATCAGCTTGCCGTCGCGCGACACCGCCTGGGCGCGTACGCCGGCCGGGTACGGCGTGAGGTCGGCTTTGGTGATGCTCGGGCAGTACTTCTGCACCTGCTTGAGGTAGCCGCCCTTGAACAGCGAGTTTTTCATCTCGATCAGGCCCGGGCGGAAGTTCTTCGCCAGTACCTTGAGAATGCCGGGGGTCGTCAGGGTCTGGAACAGGTCACCAGGGCTGACGTCGGTCTTGCGGTAGCCCTCGCGCTTCATCGCCAGTACGGCGTTGGGGCCGACGGTGACGGTGCCATCGATCATGCGGGTCAGGTGCACGCCCAGGAACGGCATCGACGGATCAGGAATCGGGTAGATCAGGTGGTTGACGATCTGGTTATGCTGCTTGGGCAGCAAGTAGTACTCGCCACGGAACGGGCAGATCACGAATTCGGTGCGCAGCCCCAGCATGCTCACCACGCGGTCGGCCATCAGGCCCGAGCACGTTACCAGGAAACGGCTGCGGAACTCGTCGCGCTGCGTGCGTACGATCACTTCGCTGGCCTGCTCCTGCAAGCCGACCACCTCGGCGCCATAGCGGATTTCACCACCGGCACGCTGAAACTCAGCCCCCATGGCAGCGGTCACTTGCGCGTAATTGACGATGCCACTGGACGGCACGAAGATGCCACCCATGCCGACGATGTTGGGCTCGCGCTCGCGCAGTTCGTCCGCCGACAGCCAATAGCGCTCCAGGCCATTGGCCGCAGTGCGTTCCCACAGCGCCTTCATGCGCTGCATTTCCAGGTCGTTGGTGGCCACCAGCAATTTGCCACACTCATCGAAGCGGATGCCGTGCTGGGTGCAGAAGGCCTTGGTGGCCTTGTTGCCTTCCAGGCAGAAACGCGCCTTGAGGCTGCCGGGGGTGTAATACACGCCGGCATGAATCACACCGCTGTTGTGGCCGGTCTGATGGCGGGCCGGGCCGGACTCCTTCTCCAGCAGGAGAATCTTCGCGTCCGGGTAGACCTTGATCAGGTGCATGGCCGTGGACATGCCCACAATGCCACCGCCAATAATGATGAAATCGTACACAGCCTTACCTCACACGCAGGCATTGCCTGGCTGGCTCACCAAGGCCCGCACGGGCCTTGGTGGCATCGTTTTTTTGCAAAAGCGCGTGGGCGGGCGCCCGCCCGGCACCCTTGATTATTGCCCGCGCTGGTACAGCGGTTTTGGGAAGGCGACGTAACCACGCTGACGCATCAGTTCACGGCGCAGGCCCTCGTGCGGGGTGAAGCGGTCGCGGCCATGCAGCCAGAACAGGTTGTTGATCAGCAGGAAGCTGCCTACACCTACCGGTACCGACACCTTCTTCTCGCTGCCTTCCAGCGAGTCGGACAAGGCGTTCAGCCAGATACCTTCCTCGTAGTTTTCCGGCTGCACGAACTGGTCAATGTAGCGCATGGTCGGGCGGCCTTCGCCATCGGTGTCGAACACCGAGTGGAACACATCCTCGGCAACCTTTTTGCTGGGTGGCGCGGTCCAGCGCATTTCGCGGCGTGCCATGGGGTGGCGGAAGAATTCCTCGCACTGCTCCCAGTCGTCAAGGTGCAGCAGCAGCGAGTTGCCACCTTCCATGTTCTTTTCGTCGATTTTCAGCATCAGCACGTAGTCGGTGATCTGGTTCACGAAGGTGCCGTCGTTGTGCAGCTCCATGACCCGGTGCGGCTGGCGCAGGTAGCTGTCGGAGTTGTCGCTGTTGACCACCACGAAGCGCGCATAGAACTGCCCACTCATGGCGTCGTAGTTGGAACGGCCGATCAGGTGTGCACAGGCGGTGGTGAACTTGACCATGTCCTCGGCCTGGCTCACGTCATCCAGGCCGATCGGGGTAATCAGCATGCCGCCGGTCGTGCGGTCGAGGATGGTGTTGAGCAGCACGGGGCGCAAGGTGCCCTGGCACAGCTCATCAAGAATTTCACCTACCCGGAAGCGCAGGAACGACTTGTACTCCAGCGCCTGCACCGGCCATTGGGCGACGGCCTGGACGAACGCTTCGACGGTTTCTCGGGCAAAGGTCAGTTCCAGCAGGCGCGGCGACTGTTTCGAGGGAGCGATGGTGTAACCACGCGGTTCGAGCGGCAGCGGCATCACAAGTTCGTCGATCTGCGTAAAGGCGTTCATGGCAGTGTCCTGGCAAAAAGGTGGTTGGCGCTATCCAGTGATGACCTGGATCAGTGCGGGCGAGCTAAAAATATCGCCACTCAATCAAAATGTCTACATTTTTATTTTTCATAGCTATTAGTCGTTATTGTCCATTGTTTTTCGTCCGCAGACGGTTTCGGTATGATCGCCAAAACGTTTTGAGGAACAGGATCTTGGAAGCGCTCGCCCCCCGACAAAACTCAGCATTCAGCGGGTATGAGAGGCTCAAGAAGGACATCATCCGTGGTGTATTCAAGCCCGGTGAAAAACTGTTGATGAGCGCCCTGAAGGAACGCTACGACCTGGGCGTGGGCCCGCTGCGCGAAGCGCTTTCGCAACTGGTGGCCGAACACCTGGTCAACGCCATCAGCCAGAAAGGCTACCGGGTGGCGCCCATGTCGCTGGACGAGATGAACGACATCTACGATGCCCGCGCCAACCTGGAGGCGATGATCATTGCCTTGGCCATCGAGCGCGGTGATGACGCCTGGGAGGCGTCAGTGCTGGCCCACTCGCATACACTGGCCAAGGTCGTGGAAGTAAAAACCCGCGAACAGCGCCTGGATGTGTGGGACGAACGGCACAAGGCGTTTCACACTGCCATTGCCTCGGGTTGCGGTTCCAAGCACCTGCTGCAGGCGCGCACCTACCTGTTCGACCAGGCCGAGCGTTATCGCCACCTGTGGCTGACGCAGACGGTGTTTTCCGAACAGGCGCTGGAGCTCAAGCGCCAGGAGCATGCGGCACTGGTGGAGGTGATTCTCGCCCGCGACGCCAAGCGCGCCAGCGCCATGATGCGCTCGCACCTGATGACTCCGGTGCCGATCATTGCGCAGATCATGCATGCCGAGGGTATCGGCGCACGCTAGATGAATTTTTCTTAAATCGCCGGTTGTCTATTCTTTGGCACAATCAAATCTCTATTAGATGCCCAGGAACCAGCATGCCTCGCGTACTGACCATCGAAGACGACGCCGTCACCGGCCAGGAAATCGTCGCCGAACTTACCAGCCACGGCCTGGACGTGGATTGGGCCGACAATGGCCGTGAAGGCCTGGCCAAAGCCATTGCCGGCGGCTATGACCTGATCACCCTCGACCGCATGCTGCCCGAGGTCGACGGCCTGACCATCGTTACCACCCTGCGCAGCCTCAAGATCGCCACGCCGATCCTGATGATCAGCGCCCTCTCCGACGTCGATGAGCGGGTGCGCGGCCTGCGTGCCGGCGGTGACGACTACCTGACCAAGCCGTTTGCCTCCGACGAGATGGCTGCGCGGGTCGAGGTATTGCTGCGCCGCAACAGCGTGCCCATGACCCAGACCCGCCTGCAGGTCGCCGACCTGCAGCTGGACCTGATCAGCCACGAGGCGCGCCGTGGAGACAACACCCTCAACCTGCTGCCCACCGAGTACAAGCTGCTGGAGTACCTGATGCGCCACAGCGGCCAGGTAATCACACGGATGATGATTTTCGAGGAAGTCTGGGGCTACCACTTCGACCCGGGCACTAACCTGATCGACGTGCACATCGGCCGTCTGCGCAAGAAAATCGACTCCCCCGGCCAGTCGCCGCTGATCCGTACGGTGCGGGGCTCCGGCTATGCCATTGCTGAACCCGTCTAAAGGCTGGAGCTCTTCGACCAGCCGCCTGCTGGCGCTGTACAGCTTTTTGTTCGTGGCCTGGAGCAGCATCCTCATGGGGGTGCTGTATTTCGAGGTGTCCAGCTACCTGAACAAACTCACCCGCCACTCCATGCTGCAACGCCAACACCTGTTCGCGCACATGAGCGGCAAGCAGCTGGATGACGCCCTGATCGCCAGCCAGGCCTTCGAAGAACGCAGCTTCGACGCCTACGGCCTGTTTGACGCCCAGCTCAACCCGATGGGCGGCAGTGTGCGTGCCCTGCCCCCGGAGCTCAGGCTGGACGGCAAGATCCATGAGTTGAAACGCTGCCTGGATGCCGACGACCCACACCTGCCCCGCGACAGCTGCGATGCGGTGGCGATCAAAGTGCAAGATGGCCGCTGGCTGGTACTGTTCCGCGATAACGGCTCACTGTTCGTGGTGACCCGGATCATTCTCGATGCCCTGCTCTGGGGTATCTCCTTGACGCTGATTCCAGGCTTTGCAGGCTGGTATTTGTTGCGCCGTCGGCCGCTAAAGCGTATCCGCGCGATCCAGGCCCAGGCCGAGCTTATCGTCGCCGGTGACCTGACTCACCGCCTGCCCTTGTCGGCCAGGCGCGACGAACTGGACATGCTGGCCGCCATCGTCAATGCCATGCTCGACCGTATCGAGCGGTTGATGCATGAGGTGAAAGGTGTGTGCGACAACATTGCCCATGACCTGCGCACCCCTCTGACTCGTCTGCGCGCCCAGCTGTACCGCATTCGCCAGCAGAGCGATGTCGACTCTGCGCAAGCCGAGGCGCTGGACCAGGCCATTGGCGAAACCGACACCCTGATGGCACGTTTTCGCGGATTGTTACGCATCAGCGAACTGGAAGACCGCCAGCGCCGGGCCGGCTTCGTTCAGCTGGACCCGCATGATTTGCTGGTCGAACTGCACGACTTTTATCTACCGTTGGCCGAAGATGGTGGTATTCATCTGGAATTGCACCAGCCCGCGCAGCTGTCGACTCTGCACGGTGACCGCGAGCTGCTGTTCGAGGCACTGGCCAACCTGGTGGGCAATGCTATCAAGTTCACGCCCGAGAGTGGGCAAGTGCGGATTTGCGCGACACAGGACGATAACGGCGTGCACCTGGCCATCGAGGACAGCGGGCCGGGTATTCCCGAGCAAGAGCGTGCTGCGGTGTTGAAGCGGTTCTATCGCAGCGATGAAGGCCATCGCCATGCCGGGTTCGGGCTGGGGTTATCGATCGTTGCGGCGATCGTCGACCTGCATGGGTTCGGGCTGGAGATTGGAGAGAGCGAGTTGGGTGGGGCGAAGTTAGTGCTGCATTGCCCGCTGGCGGGGCTAACCAAGTAACCATTGGGGCCGCAGAGCGGCCCCAATCATCAAGCCGATCAGTCAGCCAGACGCCAGGTAGTGGTACCCTTGCTGTCTTCCAGCACCACACCCATGGCGGTCAACTGGTCGCGAATCCGGTCCGACTCAGCCCAGTTCTTGTCCGCGCGTGCCTGCAGGCGCGCCTGAATCAGGCTTTCAACCTCGGCCGCATCGACCTTGCCTTCGGCGCCCGCTCGCAGGAAGTCATCGGCTTCCAGCTGCAGCACACCCAGCACATCACCCAGCTCGCGCAGGCGACCCGCCAGGCCGGCAGCGGCCTGCGGGTCGCTGTCGCGCAGGCGGTTGATCTCACGCACCAGGTCGAACAGCACGGCGCAGGCTTCAGGGGTACCGAAGTCGTCGTTCATCGCCACGCTGAAGCGCTCGACGAACGCTTCGCCACCCTTGGCTGCCACGCGTGGCAAGCCGCGCAGGGCGTGGTAGAAGCGCTCCAGCGCGCCCTTGGCGTCACGCAGGCTGTCTTCGGAGTAGTTGATCGCGCTGCGGTAGTGGCTGGCCACCAGCAGGTAACGCACCACTTCCGGGTGGTACTTTTCCAGCACGTCACGGATGGTGAAGAAGTTGTTCAACGACTTGGACATCTTCTCGCCATTGATACGGATCATGCCGCAATGCATCCAGGCGTTGGCGTACTGCTTGCCAGTGGCCGCTTCGCTCTGGGCAATCTCGTTCTCGTGGTGCGGAAACTCCAGGTCGCTGCCACCGCCGTGAATGTCGAAGCTCTCGCCCAGGCAGCAGGTGGACATCACCGAGCACTCGATGTGCCAGCCCGGACGGCCCGGGCCCCATGGCGACTCCCAGCTCGGCTCGCCCGGCTTCACACCCTTCCACAGCACGAAGTCCAGCGGGTCCTGCTTGGCTTCGTCGACCTCGATGCGCGCGCCGATGCGCAGGTCTTCGATCTTCTTGCGCGACAGTTTGCCGTAACCGACGAACTTGCCGACGCGGTAGTACACGTCGCCATTGCCCGGGGCGTAGGCGTAACCCTTGTCGATCAGGGTCTGGATCATCGCGTGCATGCCGGCGATGTGGTCGGTGGCACGCGGTTCCTGGTCTGGCGGCAGGATGTTCAGGCGGCGCTCGTCTTCGTGCATCGCATCGATCATGCGGGCGGTCAAGGCGTCGAAGGTTTCACCGTTCTCGTTGGCCCGGTTGATGATCTTGTCATCGATGTCGGTGATGTTGCGCACGTAGGTCAGGTCGTAGCCGCTCTTGCGCAGCCAGCGGGTGACCAGGTCGAAGGCCACCATGCTGCGGCCATGGCCCAGGTGGCAGTAGTCGTACACGGTCATGCCGCACACGTACATGCGCACCTTGTTGCCATCCAGCGGCTTGAAGGTTTCCTTCGCTTTGCTCAGGGTGTTGTAGATGGTAAGCACGGCGTTTCCTCAGCTGCCCCAGGAGTCACGCAGGGTGACAGTGCGGTTGAACACCGGGCGGCCCGGCTGGCTGTCTTTCAGGTCGGCGCAGAAGTAGCCTTCGCGCTCGAACTGGAAGCGGTCCTCGGGCTGGGCCTTGGCCAGCGAAGGCTCGGCACGGCAGCCGCTGAGCACTTGCAGCGAATCCGGGTTGATGTTGTCCAGGAAGCTGCCGCCCTCCTCGGTCTTTTCCGGGTTCGGCGAGCGGAACAGACGGTCGTACAGGCGCACTTCACACTCGACGCTGCCTTCGGCCGGTACCCAGTGGATCACGCCCTTGACCTTGCGGCCTTCTGGGTTTTTGCCCAGGGTGTCGGGGTCGTACGAGCAGCGCAGCTCGACGATGTTGCCGTCGGCGTCCTTGATGGCCTCGTCGGCGCGGATCACGTAGCTGCCACGCAGGCGCACTTCGCCGGCCGGTTCCAGGCGCTTGTAGCCCTTCGGCGGCTCTTCCATGAAGTCGTCGCGATCGATGTACAGCTCACGGGAGAACGGCAGTACGCGCATGCCCATGTCTTCTTTCGGGTGGCGCGGCAGTTCAAGCTGCTCGACCTGGCCTTCCGGGTAGTTGGTGATGACCACTTTCAGTGGGCGCAGCACGCACATGGCGCGCGGCGCGGTGCGGTCGAGGTCGTCACGGATGCTGAATTCGAGCATCGACATGTCGACCACGCCGTCGGAACGGTTGGTGCCGATCATTTCGCAGAAGTTGCGGATCGAAGCCGGGGTGTAGCCACGGCGACGGAAGCCGGACAGGGTCGACATGCGCGGGTCGTCCCAGGCGTCGACGTGCTTCTCGTCAACCAGCTGCTTCAGCTTGCGCTTGGACGTGATGGTGTAGTTCAGGTTCAGGCGGCTGAATTCGTACTGACGCGGGTGCGCCGGCACCGGCAGGTTGTCGAGGAACCAGTCGTACAGCGGACGATGCCCTTCGAACTCCAGGGTGCAGATCGAGTGGGTAATGCCCTCGATGGCATCCGACTGGCCGTGGGTAAAGTCGTAGTTGGGGTAGATGCACCACTTGTCACCGGTCTGGTGGTGGTGGGCATGGCGAATGCGGTACAGGATCGGGTCGCGCAGGTTCATGTTTGGCGAGGCCATGTCGATCTTGGCCCGCAACACGCGCTCACCGTCCTTGAACTCGCCAGCCTTCATGCGGGCGAACAGGTCGAGGTTGTCTTCCACGCTGCGCTCGCGGAACGGGCTGTTCTTGCCCGGCTCCTTGAGGTTGCCACGGTACTCCTTGGCTTGCTCGGGGGTAAGGTCGCAAACGTAAGCCTTGCCCTGCTTGATCAGCTCGACTGCCCAGTCGTGCAACTGGTCGAAGTAGTCAGAGGCGTAGCGCACGTCGCCCGCCCAATCGAAGCCCAGCCACTTCACATCGCTCTGGATGGCGTCGATGTACTCCTGGTCTTCCTTGGCCGGGTTGGTGTCGTCGAAGCGCAGGTGACAGACACCGCCGAATTCCTTGGCCAGGCCGAAGTTGACACAAATCGACTTGGCGTGGCCGATGTGCAGGTAGCCGTTAGGCTCCGGCGGGAAACGGGTGACGATGCTGCTGTGCTTGCCCGAGTCCAGGTCGGCCTGGATGATCGGCCGCAGGAAGTTCGCAGGGACAGCGGGGGCGCCTTTGGCAGCGGCGTTGGGCGCGTTGTCGGCAGTGGGCTTGCTCATAGGATCCTTGAATGCACGTGTCCGGCCTGGGTAGGCCGATTGAATCAAAGGGCCTATCATAGCCGAAGCAGTCAAGCTGCTGACAGTCGGGCCCGGACAAACTGGCGTGATTTATCACGGCTTTTTGCCGCAGCCTGGCAAAATGGCCAGTGCGCGCCATGTGTCGCGATCACCTGATCCTGCGTCAGGTAATAACCCGCGCCCTGCGCACCCTAATTTCTGATTGCCTTGAAAAAGCGAGTTTCAGCATGTCCAAAGTCAAACTGAGCACCAACCACGGCGACATCGTCCTGCAACTGGACGCCGAGAAAGCGCCGCAGACCACCGAAAACTTCGTTCAGTACGTCAAGGACGGCCACTACAATGGCACCGTGTTCCACCGCGTGATCAAGGGCTTCATGATCCAGGGTGGCGGCTTCGACACCAACATGAGCCAGAAGAAAACCCGCGCCACCATCCAGAACGAAGCCGACAACGGCCTGAAGAACAAGAAGTACAGCATCGCCATGGCCCGTACCATGGAGCCGCACTCCGCCTCGGCGCAGTTCTTCATCAACTCGTCCGACAACGACTTCCTCAACCACAGCGGCAAGAACGTGCAGGGCTGGGGCTACGCCGTGTTCGGCGAAGTGATCGAAGGCCGTGAAATCGTCGACGCCATCGAAAAGGTCGCCACCGGCTCCAAAGCTGGCCACCAGGACGTTCCGAAAGACGACGTGATCATCGAGAAAGCCGAGATCATTGAGTGATCCTGCTGATCTCCGATCTGCATTTGCAAGAAGAACGCCCGGATATTTCCCGGGCGTTTCTTGATCTGCTCGATGGCCGCGCCCGCCACGCCAAGGCGCTGTACATCCTGGGTGATTTTTTCGAAGCGTGGATTGGCGACGATGCCATGACGCCCTTCCAGCAGTCGATCTGCCAGGCCATGCGCCGGCTGAGCGACAGCGGCACGGCCATCTACCTGATGCACGGCAACCGCGACTTCCTGATTGGCCAAGCCTTTTGCGACGCTGCTGGCTGCACGCTGTTGAGTGACCCCAGCGTGATCGAGCTGGGCGGTGAGCAGGTGCTGCTGATGCATGGCGACACCCTGTGCACCCGCGACCTGGGCTACATGAAGATGCGCCGGTTACTGCGCAATCCGCTGAGTTTGTGGATCTTGCGTCACCTGCCGCTGTCGGCCCGCTACAAGCTGGCGCGCAAGCTGCGCAGCGAAAGCCGCACGCAAACGCGGATGAAGTCTACCGAGATTGTCGACGTCACGCCGGAGGAAGTGCCCAAGGTGATGGCGGAACATGGCGTGCGCACGCTGGTGCATGGCCATACCCACCGGCCGGCGATACACAAGCTGGTGGTCGATGGGGAGCCGGCACGGCGTATCGTGCTGGGGGACTGGGACCGCCGGGGCTGGGCCTTGCAGGTGGACGAGCAAGGGTTTCAGCTGGCGCCTTTCGAGTTTTCCTGAGAGTGCAGGGTTGCCCGCACTGCCCCTTTCGCGGGCTTGCCCGCGAAAGGGCCGGAATGGCTTACTGCTGAGCCACTGCCCCCTTGTCTCGCTCACTGATCACCACTTCCCGATACTCTGGGTCAGCCTTGATCTGCTCTTCGGTAAACGGAATCACTGCCAGCTGCTTGGCCGCAAACGCCTTGGTCTGGTCGCTGGCATGCGCTGAAGCCGCTTCGCTCGACTGCGAAAATGCCAATATCCCACGGGCCTCTGGCCCTTTGTCGGTGAAGCTGACCAGTTGCAGGTAGCTGGTACCACTCACCACCAGCCGCTTGCCCTGCCCGTGCGGCACACTGTACATCGCGTTGTACACGCCCAGCGCCTGCGGGCCACCCGGCACCGGCGTGCCATCGAGCGCCTGCTGTACTTGCCCCCAACGCGCCTCAGCCGCCACGCCGCTTTCATCCACCTCCTTGAGCGAAGCCAGCGCAGCCTCATGCACCAGCCTGCTCACGGCCGCTTGCTCTACTGCCAAGCCTCGCGGGGTGTGCTGCGGATCGGTCGGGTTGAAGGCCACCCGCCAGCTTTCCGGGTGTTCGGCCAGGGCATTGAACAGGTTCTGGAAGTGCACCAGGCCAATGCCGCTGTCCAGGTCAGCCTTGCCATTCCAGGCCGCCAGGCTGCTGCAGACGGCTTGCACATCCACGGCTGCGCCCTTGCACCACTGCAGCAGGTCTGGCAGCACCAGGCTGGCCAGGTAAACCTCGTCGTCGGTCACCATGCGCTGCAGGTCATCCACGCCCAGCTTTGCCGTGCCCTGCAGGCGTTGCAGGGCAAAGCGCCCGCGCATGCCCAACGGCTGGTCATTGCGGCTGACCAACGGTGAATAACCGGTCAGCGGCTGGGCCGGGTTGGCCATCCAGGCAGGGTCGTTGGAGTTCTGCACAAAGTCCTCGCGCTCAAGGCTCGGCAGCAGTCGCGCCGGAAAAATACCCGGTTGCGCAGCCTGCGCATCGACCTTCCACTGGCATGCGCTGCGCGAACCATCCAGCACCACCAGGCGTCCCTGCCCTTTCGGGTTACTGCAGGCGTCCAGCAGTGGCTGATCCACGTAGGGCACCACCGACTGGTTCAGGTACAACGCACGGCCGCCTTGGTCCACCGCCAGGGTATTGACCCATGGGATGCCCTGCAGTTGCTCGACCGAGCCTTTCAACGCGGCCAGGCTGTCGGCACGGTTGATCTGGTACCACTGCTGCAGCACCCGGGTGTTGTCCAGGTTGGCATCACGCAAGCTGTAGGCCGCCTGTGCATCCCAATCCAGGCGCCCAGGCCACTGCACCACCGGGCCGAATTGCGAGCTGTAGACCTGCCGTTCCATTTGGCTCACGCTGCCATCCTCGGCCTTGACCGCAACGCTGACGGTTTGTCTCGCCAGTGGAAGCGATTTGCCATCCAGCAGGTACCGGGTCGGGTCCTTGGGATCGAGCTGCAAACGGTACAAGGTGAAGTGATTCGACGTATCGACGGTGTGCGTCCAGGCCAGGTGTCGGTTGAACCCGATGTTGACTACCGGCAGGCCCGGCAATGCGGCACCCATGACGTCAAGCTGGCCGGGGATGGTCAGCTGCATCTGGTAAAAGCGCATGCCGCCCATCCACGGGAAGTGCGGGTTGGCCAACAGCAAGCCACGGCCATTGGCCGAACGCTGCGCGCCTACGGCCACTGCGTTGCTGCCGCGCTCCGTGGCAAAGCGCTCTTGCCTCGCCAGTGCGGCGCCGAAGCCAGCCGGTGCCTGTTGGCTGGTCTGTGCTGGTGGTTGCGCCCCCGCCAGCGCCTCGACGAACTGCCCGACACCGCCTTCGGCCAGCAGCCGACGGGTCAGCTTGACCAGGTCCTCGCTACGGATGGGCCGCACCCACTCGCCATTGCCGCACTCGGCAGGCAAGCCTTGGCTGCGGCGCTCAGCCAACGCCCGGTTGTAGCCGGTGGCATAGCCCTCCAGCAGCGCTTTCACCGGCGCGGGCTGCGCCTGCAAGTACGCGCTGACCGCCGCCGGGCTGTTGAGCCAGGTGAAGAACAGGTCACTGGCCAAGTTGTCACGCTGTTCCAGGGTCTTGCCTTTGGCGCCGAAATGGCGGGACCGCTCGCCGCTTACGGTCAATACCTCGTTGGCCAGCAGGCACAAGTTGTCCTGCGCGTAGGCGTAGCCGACACCATAGCCCAGACCACGCTCATCCTTGGCCACGATATGCGGCACCCCGTAACTGGTACGTCGGATCTGCGCACTGGCATCAAGGTCGGGCTGCGCCTGAACGGTAACGCTGAAGGCCACCAGCGCGGCGGCCAGGCCAGCGCAAGTCATGGGACGGGAAAGTGGAAACACGGGCACTCCTCGGGTTCGGGGGTCATCCCGATCAGACGAATGGCCAGATGAAAATTTTACGTATTACAAGGCGATGGAACGTCTTGATGAGAAAGCGGCATTTTTTTCACGAGTGGGTTGCAGTTTTTGCGTTCTCATTCGTCCTAGTAAGTGAGGCAACCACATTTCGGGTTCGTCCACGAAAAGGAGCATTCACATGTACAACCCGCAACCCTCGATCCAGGCTGGGCGCGTCCCAGGCAAAGCGCCCAAGGGACAGGGCATTTTTGCTGAGGAACGCACCGGCAACGAACAGATCCGCGAACTGCTGCGCACTTTTGGCCTGCGTACCAGCCTGATTCGCCTCAAGGTGATCGACGCCCTGCACGCCGCCGACCGCAACGGCCGCAGCATTGGCGTGCGCGGAGTGCATGCCCAACTGGAACAGCTGGATATCCCGCTGTCGTTTCTCAGCGTGCGCGAAGTGCTCAAACGCCTGTGCGCCGAAGGCGTCATTCAGCTGGGCAGCGACAAGTGCTACAGCCTGAACCCTCAGGCCCGCGCCGTGCTGGAGCAAACACCGCTGCGCTGAGCGTATGGCCGGCCAGACCTGGCCGGCCCGCACAGGTCAGGGCTTGACCTTGCGCCGCAGGATGCCATTGATCACCACGACCACCACCGCAATGGCAATGGCCAGCATCTGGAAGGTCTGCTCACTGATCGTGCCCTGCTTCTGCAGGTGGGACAGGCCCAGCATCAGGCCCAGTACAACCAGGATGATCAAAAGGGAATATTTCAGGCGCTGCACGTGTGTCATCGAAGGTTCCTTGCAACATCAGGGGCAAAAGGCTCGCAACGAGCCGCGGCAATGATACAACGGCCACCGTCCCCGGCGCTGCATTTCCTGCTGGGTGGGGCGGGGTCAGCCTGAAAGCATGAGGCTCCCAAGCACCCAAGCCGGAGTCACCATGTACAAACCCCTGCTGTTCACTTCGCTGTTTCTGACCCCCTTTTCCCTTCATGCGTTAGACACCCGGCAGACACCCGCCGAGCACCTGCTCGAACTGGGGCGCGAGCTGGCTGCCCATGCCGGCAGCAGCCAATGGCAACAACTGTGGCAACGCGTGCGCCAGGCCGGGTACCTGCAGGCCAATGCGGCGCAGGTCCATTTCAGCGTGCCTGCGGCCCGGCTACCCGACCTGGCCCGGCAAACCCTGGCCCAGGCCGATCAGGTACAGGCTCAGCGCCAGACCCAGGCCCTGTACCGCCGCCACTTTGCGGGCCAGGTCATCGGCCAGCGCAACGGCCAGCCCCTGCATGCGCTGTGCCTGCTGGTTGACTGGCGCACATTGCCCCAGGGCATGCGCGCCACCCCTCAAGCCTACCTGAGTAGCGCCAGCTTGCTGAGCAGCTATCCGTGCGAGTGAAGGTTACCGGCCCCATCCCACAACCATTGGCATGATCAGATGAGAAATCGCCAGTCCCCGCCAAATGTCGATGCCATTTCCTACAGCACCGGATATCGCTGCCTGCAAAACCTGTTCACCGAAGCTACAACTCCCAACCCATATGCCGCCTAGCGACGCGCCTTGGCAGTCGCACAGAATTTGCTCACACCTTCGACATACCGCCGCGGGTGATCGGGTCGCACATCCCACCCATCCCGAAGGAGCGCCATATGCAAACGCCAGACTTGAGCCAGATCGATATCAGCCAACTGCCCCACTCGCTACAGGCCCTGATCGACTGCATCGGCATCGAAAACGCCTACCAGCTGACCTGCGCCTTTGGTGGCAGGCCCAAGTACATCCCCAAGCACCGCGAGCGTACCAAGCTTGCCGACGTGCTGCCGGCCGATGCGCTCGATGCGCTGATCAAGCGCTTTGCCGGGGTTGCCCTGGAGATCCCCAAGGCTGACCACTTCCTGCGCCAGCTGCGCAACCAGCAGATCCAGAAGGAAAGCGCCAACGGCTTGTCCCGCAGCCTGTTGGCCAACAAGTACGGCCTGAGCCTGCGCCAGATCGGCAACATTCGGCGCCAGGAGCCTTGCCCTCGCTGACGCCACTGCCCCGTGGCCGCCATTGGCGGCTTCCTTACCCCACTAGAAAGAGCATCCCGATATGTCGATAGACAACAGCCTTATTGGCTCGGTCATCAACGCCCTGCCGATGGACCGCATGATCGCCGGCCCCCTGCAGGCCATGGTCCAGGCGCAGGTAACCGCCAGCAAATCGTACGCCGACTTCCTGATGCAGGTGTGCGTCCAGGATGGCAAGGCGGTCGCCATCCAGTTCGACTACGACGAAACCATCGTCGATGAACAGGGCGAATACAAAGGCGTGGTCAGCAAGACCATGAAAGTGCCGCTGCTGGCTGCCATTACGCACCCGAACATCTCGATTGAAGAGGGCAACGTAGAGTTCGAACTGGTGATCAACCAGATGTCGGAGGATACATCCAGCAAGGACATGAACGCAGAAGCGACCGGCTCACTGGGCTGGGGGCCGTTCAAGCTGAACGTGAAAGGCAGCGTCAGCCACAAGTCCACGCAAACCCGCAAGACGGATACACGCGCCCGCTATGCCTTCAACACCACCCTAAAGCGCCAGGAGCCGCCCGAAGCGATGATGAGGGTGATCGAGTTCCTGACGGACGCCGCGACCAAGCCAACCGTTGTCAGAACCGCCGCATTGGAAAGCCCGGACGAGATTTCTCAGGCAGATACCCTGAAAGGGCCAAAACCCGAAGGCCCACCGGCGCCGTGAGACGCTTGAGTGCCCCCATCAACCCCTCCTGCCCGCAACGGGAGGGGCACCAACTGGCTTGAGGAGTCGAATCGTTGCAAAAGCCCCCCGCCCCCATGACCTCCATCGACCTGCGCGAAATCACCCGTGGTCTGCAAGAAGCCGCCAGCGCCACCAACAGCTTGATTGCACAACAGTACATCAACCTGTTCGATCAATTTTTCGAGTGCGACACCGAGGCGTTGGGCGCCCCTATGAAGGCCAAGATGGTCGAAGTGGCAATGGACGGCCAGCACATCATGCGCGTTCCCCTGTTTGCTTTGGTGTCGCCCAAAGGCCTGGCCCTGGAGCGCATGCAGGTCGACTTGTCGGTGCGGGTCAAAGGTACTGAAGCGCAGCAGGCCCTGCTGACGGCAGGCGAGAACAAGGCCGCCAGCTTCAAGGTCACCATCGGCGGCCAGGGCCGTCAGGGTGACAGCCGTGACCCTGACGAAGTGCAGATACGCATGCAGTTCCAGGCCAGCGAACCACCCGAAGCCCTGAACCGGCTGATCGAGGAATACACCAGCCTGATTATCCCGGTACGTGCTCCCGCTGCCCCGCCCTCGCCCGACACCAATGAGTTCATCGAGGCAGCCACCGTCCGTTGACGGCCGCCCCGCCCCCCTTCAGAAGTCGCGTTTGTAGAAGATGTCCAAAGAGCTGGCCAACCCGCTGGCAGCTTCCAGGTACACCTTTTTGCTCAGTTTGTAGCGCAACGCAATGGTGTTGGCAGGCTCGAACACGCCCACGCCGTAACGCAGGCTCAACTTCTCGGTCAGATTGCCGCTGGCAACCACGCTGGTTGTGTTGCCAGAACCCTCGGTATCCAGCTGGAAATCGTCAATCCCAAGGCTCGAAGCCAGGCTGCCGGTAATGCCGGCGCTACCGGCCAGGCCCAAGCCCAAGGCCGCTTCGGCGAGCATGTTGTTGTCTTCGCCGGACGTGCCCAACGGCCGCCCCAACACCAGGTACGACAACGCTTGCTCCTGGCTCATGGCCGGTTCCGAGAACACTTTGGTGGTCGGCTGCTCGGCACTGCCGCTCAGGCGGATACCGGCAATGACATCGTCAACCTTGCGGATGGCTTCGATATCCAGATACGGCTGGTCAATCGGGCCAGCGAACAACAGCCGCGCCCGGCGGATGGTCAAGCGCTGGCCGTAGGCACGGTAGCGTCCGTCTGCCAGGCTCAGTTCACCACGGGTGTCGAGGTTATCGCCGATGTGTACATGGCCAAGCAGGTTGGCGGTGAGGCCAAAGCCGCTGAACGACAGTTTGTCGCGACCCACTTCGACGTCAATGTCCATGGCCATCGCCATGGGCGGTTTACCCTCTTCTGTCTGGTGGCCGACGATGACTGTGTCATCCGACACTTTGACGGTAGACGGGGGTAACTCGCGAACAGTGATCTTGCCCTTGGGCACCTGTACCTTGCCGGTAACCGCCAGCTTGTCGTCGATCAGGCGCAGGGTCAGGTCTGGGGCAACTTCCAGCGTGGCATAAGGCTCGACCGTGACCGGCAGTTGCTGGCCTTGCAAGCGCACGTCCATGCCCAGTGCCTGGCCCCAAGTGAGGTTGCCGCTCAACTGGCCACGCCCTGCCTCGCCACTGCGCCAGTTGCCGTCAAGCTGCACGCGCTCGCCGGCAATCAGCGCCTGCAATGACAGGTCCTGAAGGCTGGCCGGCAGTTCAGCGCCGCTGACTTCGCCACCACTGAGCATCAGGTTGCCGTTGACCTGCGGCGCCAGCAACGTACCGGAAAGCCGACCACTGCCATTGAGCTGCCCGGCCAGCCGCTCGACCATCGGCACGAACGGACGGGCTACCGACAGGTCCAGCCCGGCCAGGCGGAAATCACCCGACAACGGCTTGTTCTTGCCCAGCGGGTCGAGCCGGGCCGTGACGTTCAACTCACCCAGGCGCTCGCCGCGAAACGCCAGGCGCGTATCGATGCGCCGCGGTGCCAGTGTGCTGTCCAGGCGCAGGGCCTGGTAAGGGAAGTCGATCCAGCGATCTTTATCCTTCACACGCAGTGTGCCGCCACTGGCATCGACCACGACCGTACCCTTGGGGCCACTGGCCGGGATGTCCAGGTTGATATCAGCATTGAGCAGGCCTTGCCAGGCGAAGTCCTTCGGCAGCCATTGGGCCAGGCTGTCCAGCGGGAACTGCTTGAGGTGGTAGCGCAGCCGCGGGTCGGGGGCCAGGCGCTGGTCATCACCACACAGGCTGGCCTGGCCGGAGCGCCAGCAATGGGCACCGAAATCCAGCTGCCCACTGGCCAGGCGCTGAAGCCGTGCCGGCGCCTGCAACTGCCAGTCCTGGCCACCGGCCTGAATACGCCCACTGGCCAGGCGCCCTCGCCAGTCACCCTTGCTCAACTGGCCATCCAGCCCAAGGTCGAGCTTGAGTTGCGGGCCGTCCAGCGCCAGGGTCAAGGCTTGCTGGCGAATGTCACCTTTGCCGTTGGCCTGAAGCGTGCCCAAGGCGGTATCGCCAAGCTGGATGCCTGTGGCCTTGAGTTCGATTACACCGCGCTGGGCGTTGTCCAGCCGGGCCTCCAGGCCCAGCTGTTGCAGGCGGTTTTCGGCCTGGGCCAACCGTTGGCCCTGCAGGGTCAGCGTACCTTGCGGGGCCTGCAAGGTGCCGGCGAGGTCCAGCCGGCCCTTGACCTGGCCTTGCAGCCTTGGCCACAACTGGCCCAGGCGCGGCAAATCGAGGTCAATTCGCCCGGCCAGGCGCTGCTGCAGGCTGCCACTGCCATTGATGCGGTTGTCACCCAGCTGGATAGCCAGTGCACCGAGCGTCCAACTCTGCCCTGCCCCCTGCGCCTCGGCCTTGAGCACTGCTGGCTGGCCACGCAGACGGCCTTTCAGGTCAAGTTGCGCGTCAAGGGTGAGCGCCTCGCCTTTCAGCTCGCCTTTGCTGCGCAGCGGCCCTGCCAGCGTGCCCGGCAGTTCGGCCAGCCAATAAGCAGGGTCGAGCGCCGAAAGCTGCAAGTCGACATCCCAGGCCAGTGTGTCGGCAAAACGCACGGCAACACGCCCGGCAGCCTTGCCCTGCCCGGCGGTCAGCGCCAGCTGCGGCAACTTCACCTGGCTCAGGTCGCCCTCGAACGGGCTGGCCACGCTGAATGCACCCGCTGGGCCGTCAAGGTCGCCCTTGAAGGTACCCTGATAGATGCCATCGCGATAATGCACCTGGGTATTGAAGGCTTTGAGGGTAACCTGGGGCGGCGTCTCCAATGGATACAGGCGCAACCACGGGAAGTCCTGCCAGTCCAGTTGCGCAGCGGCGCTCAAGCCTTGCTGCCAGTCGGCCGTGGCTTGCAGCTTGAGCCGTTGGGTGTCGCTGGCGGTCAGGTCCAGTGCATCGAGCCTGGCACCTTTACTGTCGACCAGGCCGGACAAGGCCAAGGCGATCGGCGACTGTTCAGCCGGCAGGCTGGCCGTACCCGACAGCAGATACCCCTTGAGCAAGTCGCCTTTTGCATCAAGCTTGAGCTGGTTCAACTGCAAAGTGTCAGGCAACGCGCCCGCTGGTTTGAATGCCTCGGAACGGATCTGCAAGGTCGCTGGCAGGTGCTCGGCCAACGCCTGCAACTGCCCGTTCAACGTGGCGTCGAGGTAACCGCTGCTGGTGCCTGCCAGCTTCAGGGTCTTCTGCAAATCACCCGTGGCGGTCAGCGCCAGCTGCCAGGGTTTGCCCTCTACGGCCGGTAATTGCAGTTGAGCCTGCAGTTGCAGCGGCCAGTCACCCTCGGGCTGCAGGTCACCCTGCACGGTCAGTTTCAGGTCATCGCGCTGCAGGTGCAGGCTGTCGATGCGCATGCCGGTGCTGGTCCAGTGCGCCGCCAGTTGCAAGTCGCCCAGCAGGTCACTGCCGTCCAGCCGCAGTTGGCCGACCTTGACCTCACCCAGTTCGATGGCCAACGGCAAGCGCAGCGCAGGCAGCTGCAGCGGGCCGCTGTCGGCCGGCTCGGCACTGGGTGCAAAGGCCATGTCGATACGCTGCGCCTGCAACTGGTCAATGCACAAGGTGGAACGCATCAGGCACGCAGGCGACCAGGCCAGCAGCGGTGCCTGTACCTCTACTCTGCTGCCACCATCGGCCCAGCGCAGCCTGCTGGCCTGCCAACTGCCCGCCAGGCGCCCCTGAAAATCGGTCACTTCAAGCCCGGGCACCTTGCCCAGCACCCAGCGGCTGCCAGCCTCGGTGCCCACCAGCAGACCCAGTGCCAGGCCCAGGCTCGCGACGACCCCGAACAGGCCCAACAGAATGTATTTGGTCACACGTTTCAAAGCTCAGGCCCCATGGAAAAGTGCAGGCGAATGCCCCCTTCGTCATCCAGCGCCTTGGCCAGGTCCAGGCGCAGCGGCCCGACCGGCGAGACCCAGCGCACACCAAAGCCCACCCCGGTCTTGAGGCTGGGCAACTCCAGGTTGTTGAACGAGTTGCCTTGGTCAACGAACGTTGCAAGCCGCCACTTCTCGGTCAGCGAATACTGGTACTCGACACTGCCGGCCACCAGGTAGCGCCCGCCAATACGGTCACCGTCGCTGTTCTTGGGCGACAGGGTCTGGTAGTCGTAGCCACGCACGCTCTGGTCACCACCGGCGAAGAAGCGCAACGATGGCGGGATGTTGTTCTTGAAGCCATTGGTCGCACTGCCGCCGAACTGTACGCGACCGAGCAAGCGGTGGTTGTGGCCGAGCGTGGTCAGGCCCTTGAGCAGCACGTTGCCGTGCAACAGGTTGGTATCGGAAACCAGCCCTTCCTTGGCCGCCTGTACATCGAACTGCAGGCGGTAGCCGTTATGCGGGTCGATACGGTTGTCACTGCGCAGGAAGGAATAGCTGACGCCCGGCATCAGCAAGTTGCTCAGCCCGGAGTCGTCACCCAGCCGATACTCCTCGCGCTGGTACTTGAGCGATATCACCCGCTGCCAGCCACTGGGCAGCTTGCTGTGCCACTCGGGGCCGACCGTCAACAGTTTGCTGAGGGTGTCGGTACCGGCAAGTTCCTCGTTCTGGTAGCCACCCGCGAAGCGCAGCTTGTCGGTCAGCGGCGGGTCGAGGGGAATGTCGTACCACAGGCCGACGTTCTGCCGCGGCGCCGACAGCTCGGTTTCCCAGCCGTAGCTATGGCCCTGTGGGTTAACCCAGTGGCGAGTCCAGTTGGCCTTGCCGCGTGGCCCGACGTCGGTCGAGAAGCCCAACCCCAGGCCCATGGTGCGAGGTTTGCGGGTTTCCAGGCGCACATCCACAGGGACTTCTTCGCCCACAGCGGCGGTGGGCGCTGCATCCACGCGCACACCTTCAAAATAGCCGCTCGACTGCAAGTCATTGTTCAGTTCGGCGATCAGTTCAGAATCGTAGGGAGTCCCCGGTTTGAACGACACCATGCGGTGCAGCAGGTCGTCGTCCAGTGGCGTGTCGCCACCGAAGGTGACGGCACCCAGACGATAACGCGGGCCACTTTGGTAGACCAGTTCGATATCGGCCACGCCAGCCTGCGGGTCGACCGCCAGGCGCTGGCGGGTAAAGCGGCCGCTGAAGAAGCCGTAGCGTGATGCCTGGTTCTGGATCAGGCGCTTGGCATCCTCGTAATGGCCATGGTTGAGTTGTTCCCCGGCACGCAACGCCTTGCTGTCGGGAACGCGGAAGGCCTTCATTTCGCTGGCAGGGCCGTCGATGCGCACGGTCACGTTACGCAGGCGAATCGGCTCGCCGGGGTTAATGCGGATGATCAGTTGTGGGGAATGGTCAGCGTCACTGGCGGGCTTGACCTCGGTATCGATTTGCGCCTGATAGTAGCCAAGTGCCTGCGCCGCTTTGCGCGCCTGCTCCTCTGCCCCGCGACTGAAGCGTAAAAGCGCTTCTTCATCGCGGTCACCCAAAGTGCCTATATAGCCTTCGACATTGGCCTTGAGCGCCTTGTTGGCCGGTTTTACCTTCACCAGCAACTCGCTCTGGCCCCATGCTGCGAAACTGGCGGCCCAGAAAACCAGGCCCCAGGTCAATCTTCCTGAATACGTCATGCGGCGAATGCTACCAGAGCCAGGCGCTCAAGGGAGCCGCCTGGCAGCCTGTTCAGGCAAAAGCGGAATTTGAAGAGACAGGATTCGGATGGAAGAACACCCTTTCCCGGATGGGTCCTACAGCCACCTCGCCAATTTCCTCATAACCCTGACGCTGGTAAAAGGCCAGGTAATGCTCGTTGCCGGTGTCCAGCACTACACCCTGGGTGCTAGGGTCGTCCGCGCACCAGTCATGCACAGCTTGTAATAATTGCTCACCGTAGTGCTTGCCCTGGAACTGCGGGTGTACGCCCAACAACGGCAGTACATGCACCTGGTCAGTGGGCAGGCAGGTAGCCAGCGCGGCCTGATAGTCCATGTAGCGCCGCGTGCAGCGCGGGCCCGTACCCAGGATCATGCGCAGGCGCCAGGCCCAGCTGTCGGCCACGCCCAGCCGGCGCAGCGGCGGCACGATCAGTGCCAGGGCGATCAGGCGGTCCTCCACCAGCAGGCCGATGGCAGGCAGTTGCAGGTAGAAATGCTGGCGCACCCATTCGCGCACCATCACCCGAAGACGCCGCTCATACCCTGGGCGCTGGGCCTCGAAAATATAGGCAAAGGTGGGTTCATGGCGGTAGGCGTTGTACAGCAGCGAACGCGCCTCGCGGCTGTAACCATCATCGAGCAAGCAGACACGGGCCGGGGCGGCGTTGGTATCGGGCATTGCGGGCAGACCTCCTGGAATGAGCATACAGTGCCTTGGAGGTGCCCCTGCGCGCTTCGTTCACCCCCAACAGCACGTTAGCAGCAGGTTCGCCCGGCCGCCACGCTGGTGATGACGGGCGATGTCGGCTAGCATCGCGCCTTTTACCGGGATTATCTTTCCATGAAGATCGTCTGTTTCAACATCAACGGCCTGCGGGCCCGCCCGCACCAGCTGGCGGCGCTGATCGAAAAGCACCAGCCGGACGTGATCGGCCTGCAGGAAACCAAGGTCAGCGACGATCAGTTCCCGCTGGCCGACGTGCAGGCACTGGGTTACCACGTGCACTACCATGGCCAGAAAGGCCACTACGGCGTGGCCCTGCTGTCGCGCCAGGCACCGCTTAGCGTGCAAAAAGGCTTTGCAACCGATGAAGAAGACGCCCAACGCCGCTTTATCTGGGGCACCTTCAGCGATGCCGATGGCAACCCGATCACCATCATGAATGGCTATTTCCCCCAGGGCGAAAGCCGCGACCACCCCACCAAGTTCCCGGCCAAACAGCGCTTCTACAGCGACCTGCAGGCACTGCTGGAGGGCCAGTTCCGCAACGACCAGCCACTGCTGGTGATGGGCGACATGAACATTTCGCCGCAGGACTGCGATATCGGCATCGGCCCGGACAACGCCAAGCGCTGGCTGAAGACCGGCAAGTGCAGCTTCCTGCCGGAAGAGCGTGAGTGGATGGAGCGGTTGAAAGGCTGGGGGCTGGTCGACAGCTTCCGTCACCTTTACCCGGATGTCACCGACCGCTTCAGCTGGTTCGACTACCGCAGCCGTGGTTTCGAGGACGATCCCAAGCGTGGGCTGCGCATCGACCTGATCATGGCTTCGCAGCAGCTGGTGCCACGGATCAAGGCAGCGGGCGTGGACTATGAACTGCGCGGGATGGAAAAGCCGTCGGACCATGCGCCGATCTGGTTGGAGCTGGGCTGATCGTCGGGACAATTGTGAGCTTGCCTTGAGGTTTGCGGTGCTTGCGATATCGAGCGCCGCGCGGGCGGCGCTCGATCTCACAAGCACTACAAGATCCAGTTCTCACCACTCACAACCCCAACCGCAACGCCTCTCCCACCCCCGCCCCGCGCACATCGTCCGCCGCGCTGACCAAGGCAAAGTTGTAAGCCCCATGCGACCAATACCTTGCCTCCAGCTGGCCATCGACCCGCTGCCCGTCCGGCATGCGCCGATAAAGCTCGCCCGGTGAACGCAGGAACAGGCTGATGCGCTGGCCTTTGCCATCTTCAAACACCAGCAGTGCCGCCGGCCCTTGCTCGTTGCTGAGCAAGCGAGCGCCTACCGGTTTGAAGCCATAGCCCGCCAAATCCGGCAATTGACCCACGCGGCTGAAGTGCCGACCCAGCCAGTCGCGCAACTGCCCCGGGTCGCTGGCCTGGATATCCAGCGCCTGACTGCCGGCAAACAAGCGGTGTGCCTGGACGGCATCGGCCATGGGCAGGTCGACCCGCGCCAGGGTGGCATCGCGCACTTGCCAGCCGCCCAGCCCTCCCACACCCAATGCCAGCATCACCACCGCCGCCGTCGCCCAGCGTCGCTGACGACGCTGGCGCAATTGCCGCCGCAACTGCCCAAGGTCCAACTGCGCGGCCCCGGGCATTTCGCCAAACCCGGCCAACGCGGTACGCAACCGGCGGGCATCGGCACGCCAGCCTTCCACCCGCTCCGCAGCCTGTGGGTTGGCCGCCAGCCAGGCCTGCACCTCGGCCCGGCGCACAGGCCCAAGGCGCTCATCGACGTAAGCGTGCAATTCGTCTTCGCTGGGGATCAGGCGCGTCATTTCAGTCTCCGCAAGGCCGGGGGCTGCGGGTTGCCCTCGGTCAGTTCGCGCAAGGCATTGCGCGCGCGCGACAGGCGCGACATCACAGTGCCGATGGGGATACCCAAGGCCTGGGCGGCCTCCTTGTAACTCAAACCTTCGATGCTGACCAGCAACATCAGGGCGCGCTGCTCTGCCGACAGCCGGGCAAACGCCTGCAGGTCGGCCTGGGCCAGGACAATGGCTTCGAGGTTGTCGCCAACCGGCTCGTCGTCACGCTCGGCGCGGCCGAACCAGGACAACCAGCGCGCATGCAGGCGCTCGCGGCGCTTACCGTCGAGAAACTGCCGATAAAGAATGGTGAACAGCCAGGCGCGCAGCGCATCAGCATCGCGTTGCTGGTCACGCCGGCTCAAGGCCCGCTCGACCGTGGCCTGCACCAGGTCGTCGGCGCTGCCCGGCTCGCGGGTCAGCCACACGGCAAAGCGGCGCAGGCGGGCCAGCAGCTCGCGCCACTGGTGGTCGTCCAGATCGTGCATGGCAAAGTCCCGGCCTTTGAAGTTGTCAGTGTAAAAGGCAGACGCCTGGCAGCAAATTCTATTCCCGCCGATGGAATAAGTTTTTCCCTGAGCCGTCGTACCGGCACATTCCCCCAACCGGACGATGACCATGAACTCACCCTTGCACGGCCCGGCCAAAGCGTTGCGCCTGGCTGCCATCGGCGCCGTGATGCTGGCCGCAGGCGCCGGCTTTGCCTATGCCGCCGGCTGGCTCGGCGAAAGCCGGCTGACGCCGCAGCGCATCATCGACACCTTCGAAGCCCAGGCCGGGCATTACCCGGGCTACCGCAAGAACCACGCCAAAGGCCTGTGCGTCAGCGGCTACTTCCAGGCCAGCGGGCAGGCCGCCAAGCTGTCCACGGCGCGAGCATTCAGCCAGTCCCGGGTGCCGGTGATCGGCCGTTTCGCCATCGGCGGTGCCAACCCGTTTGCCCCGGACACCGGCATTCCGGTACGCAGCCTGGCGATTCAGCTGAGCACCGACGACGGCCAAGTCTGGCGCACCGGCATGAACAACCCGCCAGTGCTGGCGGTCAGCACCCCACAAGGGTTCTACGAGCAAGTGCTGGCGGGCGCACCAGACCCAACCACCCACAAGCCGGACCCCGCCAGGCTACAGGCGTTCTTTGCTGCCCACCCGGAAAGCGCGGCGTTTCGCCAATGGGCGGCCAGCTACAAGCCCAGCGACAGCTTCGCCAGCACGCAATACCACAGCATCAATGCCTTCCGCCTGATCGACCCGGCCGGGGTGGCCCACCCGGTGCGCTGGCAGCTTGAGCCGCAAGCCGCGTTTGCCGCGTTGCCTGCCCAAGTAGATGACAAGCAGTTCCTGCAACACGACCTGCAGCAGCGCTTGGCCCAAGCCCCGCTACGCTGGACGCTGCGCCTGGTGCTGGCCGACCCGGGCGATGCAGTGGACGATCCTGCCCGCCCCTGGCCCACCGAGCGGCGCAGTGTAGACGCCGGCACCCTGGTGCTGGAGCACGTCGACGCCCCGGAACAAGGAGCCTGCCGCGACCTCAACTTCGACCCGCTGATTCTGCCACACGGCATCGAGGCGTCAGGCGACACGATTCTCGCCGCCCGTTCCGCCGCCTATTCGGAATCGTTCAATCGTCGCAGCCGTGAATCGCTCAGCACCGGAGCCCAGCCATGAGACCAGAAGCCTTCCACCCGTTCGCCCGTTTGCTGCACTGGTTGATGGCCGTGCTGATCCTGGCCATGTTGTTCATCGGCGTAAGCATGGTCGCCGACCTGTCACCGCGCCACCCCGTGCTGATCAGCCTGCACAAGGCCACCGGCCTGGCCCTGCTGGTACTGGTCGTGCTGCGCATCGCTGTACGCCTGGCCGTGCCTCACCCGCCGCTGCCGCAGGCGCTACCGACACTGCAGCGCCGGGCCGCCGGGGCCTCGCACCTGTTGCTCTATGCCCTGATGCTGGCCATGCCGTTGCTGGGCTGGGCCATGCTGTCGGCCGGCGACTACCCTCGCCCGTTGGGCTTGCCCGCCATCGCCCCGCACAACCTGCAGTTGTATGCCGTGCTGCGCCAGGCCCATGGCTGGGCTGGCTACCTGCTGTTCGCCACGGTGCTGGTGCATGTGGCGGCGGCTTTGATGCACGCGTGGGTGCGCCGCGACGGCGTGTTGCGTAGCATGTGGCCTGGCCCCCTGCGTCGCAGCGACTGACCGGTAGCAGCCCAGGGGTTCGACAAACGATAACCGTTCTTAATAAGATCGGCTTTCACTTGCCGCACTACCCTGGACTGCCCATGAACGTCGCAAAGGATTCTGCAACCTTCCTACCTGCCAGCACGCTGGACTTGCGTCCACTGCTGCTGGCCAACATGGCCTGTACCATGTCGATGATGGCCTTCGTCGCCCTGATCGGCCCGATCGCCCGCCAACTCGGCATGGCCACCTGGCAGGCCGGGGCCGCCGTAACGATGGCCGGCGTGGTTTGGGTGCTGCTGGCCCGGCCCTGGGGCCGGGCTTCAGACCGGCTGGGCCGCCGGCGCATTCTGTTGCTGGGCACTGCGGGGTTCACCCTGGCGTACTGGCTATTGTGCCTGTTCGTTGAAGGTGCACTGCGCTTCATGCCAGGGGCGACCCTGGCCTTCTTCGGCCTGATGGTCGCGCGCGGCTGTATCGGCGCTTTCTATGCCGCCATTCCGGTAGGCTGCAACGCACTGATCGCCGACCATGTCGAGCCGCAGCGGCGCGCGCGCGCCATGGCCTCGCTAGGGGCGGCCAACGCCGTCGGTCTGGTGGTCGGGCCAGCGCTGGCTGCGCTACTGGCGCGGCATAGCCTGAGCCTGCCATTCCATATCATGTCACTGCTGCCGGCCAGCGCCTTCCTTGTGCTGCTGTTCACCCTCAAGCCGCAGGCCCTGCCCCACAGCCACGCCCCCAGCCCGGTGCGGTTAGGCGACCCGCGCCTGCGCCGGCCCTTACTGGTGGCGTTCAGCGCCATGCTCAGTGTCACCGTGTCGCAGATCGTCGTCGGTTTCTTCGCCCTCGACCGCCTGCACCTGGGCCCGGCAGAAGCGGCCCAGGCCGCCGGCATCGCGCTGACTACCGTAGGCGTGGCGCTGATGCTGTCGCAGATACTGCTGCGCAAGCTGGAATGGCCGCCGCTGAAGATGATCCGGGTAGGCGCCACGGTTTCGGCCATAGGCTTTGCCTGCGGCTCGCTCGCGGCTACCGCACCTTGGCTATGGGCGTGCTACTTCGTCGCGGCAGCCGGCATGGGCTTTGTCTTCCCGTCGTTCTCAGCGCTGGCGGCCAATGCCATGCAGGCGTCTGAACAAGGCGCTACAGCCGGCTCCATTGGCGCGGCACAAGGCATGGGCGCCGTGATCGGGCCGCTGGCCGGTACCTTGGTGTATGCGCTCGATCCGCGCTTGCCATTCCTGGCCGTGGCCGTGCTGTTGTTACTGGTCGGGTTGTGGCCGATGCCGCGTGAACAGCGGCTTTGAGAAGCACAGCGCGCAAGCGCGCAGAGTGTGTTTTAATGCGCATCGCTCATTATTATTGACACCTCTGATTACAAGGCGGCTATGGACACGGGGACGCGACTCAAACTGGTGCGTGAACGCAACAACCTCTCCCAACGGGAACTGGCCCGTCGCAGCGGGCTGACCAATTCGACGATCTCGCAGATCGAGCAGAATCGCGTCAGCCCTTCGGTCAGCTCCCTGAAAAAACTGCTTGAAGGCATTCCCATGAGCCTGGCGGAGTTTTTCAGCTTCGACGAGCCGGTGCGTGAAGAGCGCTATGTGTTCCGGGGTGGCGAACAGCCCGACTTGGGCCGCAACGGCCTGCGCATGTTGCTGGTCGGTGCAAGTGTCGAAGGCCGACAGATGCGCATGCTGCGCGAACTGTATGCCCCCGGCGCCGACTCGGGCGAGCCAATCGTGCATGCCGAGGGCGAAGAATGTGGCCTGGTCACTCGCGGCACCGTGGAGCTGTGGGTCGATGGCCAGGTCAGCGTCCTCAACTCGGGCGATGGCTACTACATTCCCACTACCCTGCCGCACAGTTTCAAGAACATTGGCCCGGACGAGGCCGAGATCATCAGCGCCAACACCCCGGCGAATTTCTGACCTTGACGCAACGGGCCTCGCTGAACACGCGCGACATTTATCAATGCCTGCGCAACGCAGCCTTGGGCGTGCACCCACTTGAAGTGTGTGCACGCCACGCTGATAGCCTGGTCGATGTGAGCATTCAGGGTTGGCGATTGACGTTGGCCATGGATGCCGAAGGCCTTGCACACTGCGTCCACTGCCATGCCCCGGGCGGCCAGCAAGCCGGGCTCGAAGATTGGCAGCGCTACGGCACCAACCCGGTCGACCTGCTAAGCCTGTGGGAGCGCACTCAGCTGGAAAAGCTGCTAGCCCCTTGACTCAACGCCTCCTCGACAAAGTCCAGGCGGTCCTGCCCAAAGAACATCGCCTCACCCACAAAACAGGTCGGCGCACCAAATACCCCACGCGCCACAGACGCCTCGGTCGCCTGCTTGAGCGCCGCCTTCACTTCAACGTCAGCCGTCAGTGCGTGAAAAGCCTTTGGATCGAAGCCTGCCGCTGTCAGTGCTTCATCCAGAATGGCGCTGTCGCCCAGGTTACGCCGCTGCGCCCACAGCCCATTGAACAGCGCCGACAGCAACGACTCGAACCGCTCCGGTGAATGCAACTGGGTGCCGATCACGCCGCGCATCAAGCTCAGCGTATTGACCGGGAACCCCGGCGGCATGCCGAACGGCACGCCATAACGTGCGGCAAAGCGCGCCAGGTCGGTGAACATGTAGCGGCCCTTGGCCGGGATCATGGCCGGCGAAGCATTGCCAGTCGCCTGGAAAACGCCCCCCAGCAAAATTGGCCGGTAGCGCAGTGTGGCACCCTGGCGAGCGCACAGGCCCGGCAGTTGCGTCCAGGCCAGGTAGCTGGCCGGGCTGCCCAGGTCAAAATAGAAATCGACAGTGTTGTGCATGGGTTTCGGTCCTTGCTGGGTGAGAGGGGCTTACCAACGTTCCATCCAGGGGCGCAGGTCCAGTTCGAATGTCCAGGCATCTCGCGGCTGGGCGTGCAAGAACCAGTAGCTGTCGGCAATGTGCGCGGGGTCAAGAATGCCATCCTGATCCTTGAGGGCGTAACGCTCGGGGAAGCTGTCACGGATGAATGCCGTGTCGATGGCCCCGTCTACCACCACATGCGCGACATGGATGTTCCGCGGCCCCAGCTCGCGCGCCATGCTCTGGGCCAGGGCACGCAGGCCATGCTTGGCCCCGGCAAAAGCGGCGAACCCGGCTGCACCACGCGTGCCAGCGGTGGCGCCAGTGAACAGAATGGTGCCACGCTCACGTTGGACCATGCGCCGGGCAACTGCTTGAGCCGTGAGAAAACCGGCAAAGCAGGCCATTTCCCAGATCTTGAAGTACTTGCGCGGGGTTTCTTCAAGGATGCTGCAGGGAACATTGGCGCCGATGTTGAAGACAAACGCCTCGATAGGGCCAATATCACGCTCGATAGTCTCGACCAGCGCGGCCACTTCATCCTCCTTGCGCGCATCAGAACCAAACCCATGGGCCTTGCCGCCGGCAGCGTGTATTTCCTCCAGCAGCGGTTGCAGTTTTTCGGCCTGGCGCCGGGTCACGCAAGCGACATAACCCTCGCGGGCAAAGCGCTTGGCAATCTCACCCCCGGTGGCGTCGCCCGCACCAATCACCAGCACTGCTTTTTGTTGTTCTGCCATGCCTGTCTCCATTGGTAAATGATCGTTTAGTAAACGAACGCTATGTTAAGATCGCGGTTATCGTCAAGCCCGCCAGCAGAGGCATGTCAATGCGCTACTCCAATGAACACAAACAGCAAACCCGCGAGCGGCTGCTGGCCAGCAGCGGCGCGCTGGCCAAGCGGGGAGGCTTTTCCAGCACCGGCGTGGCCGGGCTGATGAAAGCGATCGGCTTGACCGGCGGCGCCTTCTACAACCACTTCCCGTCCAAAGACGACCTGTTCACTGAAGTGGTGCGCCAGGAGCTGTGCAACAGCCCGCTGGCACGCCTGGCCAGTTCGGGGGCAAGCCGCGAGCGGCTGGGCCGTTGCCTGCAGCAGTACCTGAGCCTGGCACACCTGCACAATGCCGAGGGTGGCTGCCCGCTGCCGCCGCTAGGTGTGGAAATCGCCCGGGCCGCCGCCCCCGTGCGCGAAGAGGCCGAGCACTGGCTGGTCAGCCTGCATCAGGCCTGGAGTGCAACACTGGAGGATGATCAACTGGCCTGGGTGCTCATCAGCCAATGCGTCGGTGCGTTGATGGTCGGGCGTATGCTGGCCACTGAGCGTGTGCAGTCGCAGGTGCTGGACGCAAGCCGCCAGTTTGTCGAAAAGGCCCTGCATGAAGCGGATTAGCCTGCTACTGGGCCTCACGCTGGCGCTGCCCGCGCTTGCCGATCAAGCGTGCCCACCCGGGCAATACCAAGTGTGCCTGATGGGGTGTTTTTGTGCGCCGATAGACCCTGGTCAGGCCGGCCAGATTCTCAAGGATGTGGAGGTCATGGCGTCTTCCAGCCTGACGTTCGCCTTGCGCCAGGCCAGGGATGAGGCCACCGCCAACGGCGTCGAGCCGATCCCGCTGCATATCAGGGCGCAACTCGAACCCTGGTACGACTTTGCCGTGCTTGACGCAGCGCGCTTCCGGGTGGGTGACGAACAGCAGATGAGCGCGGCCAATGCATTGTTGCAAAATCCTGATGTGAACGCTGTGACGCTGATCGACACGATCATCTTCCGCCGGGCCGACGATGCCGAAAACAACGTTGCCCTGTGGGCGCATGAGCTCAAGCATGTGCAGCAATATCAGGAACTGGGGGTAGAGGAATTCGCCCGGCGCTATACGCGCAACTACGACGACCTGGAGGGACCGGCCTACAAGATCGAGGCAGAGGTGGGCAAGGCATTGCGCGAACACGGCTCGGGCCAGGCCAGATAGCTGCAGCGGTACGCGACGCTGTGGGCGCGCCCGCTGCGCTTGGTTTTTCAGGACGCCGCCGATGCCTCTTCTGCCACCTGCTCTCGGCTGGCATAACGCTGCGCCAGCACCGCGCAGACCATCAACTGGATCTGATGGAACAGCATCAGCGGCAAGATCATCGCGCCAATGCCGCTGCCCACGAACAACACCTGGGCCATCGGTACGCCGGTCGCCAGGCTCTTCTTGGAGCCGGCGAACAGGATGGTGATACGGTCTTCCAGGTCAAAGCCCAGCATCTTGCCCAGCAGGCGAGTGCCAAACAGCACCACCGCCAGCAAAATCCCGCACACGGCGAACAACCCGGCCAGGTGCTGCGGCGATACCGTGTGCCACAGCCCGGTGACGACTGCCTCGCTGAAGGCGGTGTACACCACCAGCAGGATCGAGCCCTGGTCCACCACCTTGAGCCAACGGGCATTGCGCTTGACCCAGGCGCCGATCCAGCGCCGCGCAATCTGCCCCGCCACGAACGGCACCAGCAGTTGAAGGGTGATCTTCAGCACGGCATCCAGGCCAGAGCCGGTGTCGCCACTGGCGCCCAGCAGCATCATCACTAGCAACGGGGTAAGGAAGATACCCAGCAGGCTGGACGCGGCAGCACTGCAAATGGCCGCCGGCACATTGCCACGGGCCAGCGAAGTGAACGCGATGGCCGACTGCACGGTAGCCGGCAAGGCACACAGGTAGAGCACGCCCAGGTACAGTTCATTGCCCACCAGCGGCACGAACAGCGGCTTGAAGGCCAGGCCCAGCAGCGGGAACAGCACGAACGTGCAGGAGAACACCAGCAGGTGCAGGCGCCAGTGCCCGGCACCGGCAATGATCGCCTCACGCGACAGCTTGGCGCCGTGCAGGAAGAACAGCAGGCCGATGGCCAGGTTGGTCAGCCAACCGAAATACACTGCGCCATCGCCCGAGCAAGGCAACACGGTGGCAATCAGCACCACCCCGAGCAAGGCCAGGGTGAAATTGTCGAATAACATGCGCAAATACTTCATCACTGTGTCCATCTTGTCATTGTGCAAGGGCAAACGATAAGGTCTGCGGCTTTTCGCCGCTAACGCCGGAACCCCCACCGGTATCGCTCAACGGACACACGCCACAAAAGGATCCCACCATGCCCCTCTCCCGCCTGGCCGCGCTTGCGGCCGCCATTACCCTCACGTTGGGCCATGCCAACGCCCAGGCCGATGACCAGCTGCAAGCCAAGGTAGACCGTATCATCCGCCCACTGATGCAGGCGCAAGGCATCAGCGGCATGGCCGTGGCCATCTACGCCCGCGACCACGCGCACTACTTCAGCTACGGCGTGGCCAGCAAGGCCGACAACGTGCCGGTGAGCCGTGACACGCTGTTCGAGATCGGTTCGCTGAGCAAGACCTACACCGCCACCCTGGCTGCACTGGCCAGTGCCGAGGGCCAGCTGGACCTCACAGCGCCGGCCAAGCGCTACCACCCGGCGCTGGCCGGCACGCCCATCGGCGACGCCACGGTGCTGGAACTGGGCGCCTACAGTGCCGACTGCCTGCCCTTGCAGTTCCCGGATGCGGTGCAAACCCCGCAGCAGGTCGTCGATTTCTTCCAACACTGGCAGCCCCACGCCAAGCCCGGTACGCAACGCTGCTATTCCAATCCTAGCCTTGGCTTGTTTGGTGACCTTGCCGCCCGCGCGCAGCACCAGCCATTTGCCACACTGATGACCGAAGGCCTGCTGCCGAAAATGGGCCTTGAGAACACCTACCTGCACATCCCGGCCAGCGCCCAGGGCCTTTATGCCCAAGGGTACGATGCCGCCGAAAAACCGGTGCGCGTCCGCCCCGGCCCGTACGCCGACGAAGCCTACGGCATCAAGAGCAGTGCCAGCGACTTGCTACGTTACGTGCGCCTGCATATGCAGCCTGAAGGCTTGCCAGCGACACTGGTGAAAGCCATCGACATCACCCAGCAAGGCTACTTCCAGGTCGGCGCCATGACGCAGGGCCTGGGCTGGGAACGCTACCCCTACCCGGCAACCCTGGCCACGCTGGTCGATGGCAACAGCCCGCGGCTGATCCGTGAACCCCAGGCAACCACACGCTTGCAACCGGCCCTGCCCGCCCAGCCGGCTGCCTGGTACAACAAAACCGGTTCAACCAACGGTTTTGGTGCCTACGCCGCGTTCGTGCCTTCCGAACAGCTGGCTATCGTGTTGCTGGCCAACCGAAACTACCCGAACGAAGCGCGGGTGCGCGCCGCCTTCGAGATACTGTCCGGCCTGTAGTACGAGCAGCGATTGTCGAACAAAACGACAGAAATGTAGTGCCAAAAAATATTCACTACAAAATGGTTGACGCCGTTCATCGCCCTTGTGCATGATGAAGCCGTCTCCCCGATCGGGAGCGGTGGCAAGGGTGTTCCAGACGGCCTGCGCGGTAACGCAGGCCGTCCGTGGAGAGGGAAACTGTCCAAAAGGCAGCGTGAGAAAGCCCCTGTTGCGATGCTGCTGTAGCAGCCTTGGTAGTGCGCTACACCGTGATAGCGCCAACTGTGAAAATCACCTACGAATGGGTAATGGGGGCTTTATGATGAACTTGAACAACAATCCGACTATCGACCAATTGGCCCAGCTGTTCGCCGTGCGCAAAGACAGCCTTGACGACCACCTGCTGTGGGTCAGCCAAACCGGTGAAGTGCGCCTCGACCGCCTGCCACCGAACACCGTCGAAGATGAATTTGAAGAGCACCTGCCCAGCATGCGTGCACGCTTCAAGGTCTACCGCCGTGGCCAGGGCTACGTCGGCAAGAAGGCCGCCGCCGACACCGAGTTCGTTGGCCGCGTGCTGCAGACCCTGCAACAAGAATGGCCCGCTGCCCGTGAGCAGCAGGCAGTCAAGGTGATCGAACCGCTCAATTGAGGGTTCCCGCCTTTACCTGAGCCCGGCCCACTTTGGCCGGGCTTTTTCATGCCTGGCGCCGCCGGCTGCAGGTTTCTGGCAAGGGCAAGGCACCGGTTGCCATCGCCCGGGCGCGGTCGACACCCCATACCAGGGCGCGGGTCATGGTCTCGCCCGGCCGTGTCGGGTAGTACTCCTCCAGCAGTGCACGCCCATCTCCAGCGTACAACCCCAAAAACAGCTGGGTGGCCCCCAGGCGCGACAGGCGCACCTGCACATCCAGCGTGGTGCCGTCACTGAGGGCTTCATCGTGGCTGCGGCTGTGCAGTTGGGCGTCGGCCCACTGCCAATAGGTCTTTTCCCTGACTCGCATGAGCATTCAATCCTCCGTTACTGGAATGCCCCGCCAGAAAACCACAACCTCGGCCAGCCGGCGAGTGCTACCCGGCAATGCCATGAGGCGGATCAACAAAGCGCAATAAAAACCCCGCCATTCAGCGGGGTCATGTCCGGGGGGGCGGGATTCACTTCTTCAGCGGAACCCGCGGCATGAAGCGGCCTTTTTTGCTGCGCTGCAGGTGTGCAGGCTGGAGCTGTTCGGAATCATCCAGCGTCATGTGGGCGAAGCCCAGGCGAAAGGCCGCCTGGCCGCAACGCACCTGGCTGTTGATAGGGAACGCGTCATTCAGGTCTTCGAAAAAGGATTCGCTCATGCCCTGTCTCCCTCCAGTGGCGGTCGCGTCGGCAACCAGAAGAGCTGCCCAGGAAACGCGGCCTGTGAAAATGAGACTAGCTGGTCATTTGCGGACCGCCCGGACAAGATTCCGGCAGCCGACCAGTGGCAACCCGCTCTACTTCAAGCGCACTGCCGTACCGGTGGCAAATACCACGACCATACCGCCCTGTACCGACGGCATGCTGATCTCGAAATCCACACCCACTACCGCATCGGCTTGCAACTGGCGTGCCCGAGCCTTGAGTGCTTCGGTTGCCTGCTCGCGCGCCTCGCGCAGCGCGCTCTCCAGGGTTTGCGAACGGCCGCCGAACACATCACGAAAGCGTGCAAAGAAATCGCGCACGAAGTTGATGCCCTGCACCGATTCGGAGCTGACCACGCCCAGGTATTCGGCAATCGGGCGGCCTTCGAGCTGGCTGGTGGTGGAAATGATCATGGGTGCGCTCCGCTGGCCTGGCAAAAGAGGCCGATTCTAACAGAGCGCAGTCCGGCAGATGGGGCCGCTTTACGCGTTGGCCGCGCGCAAGCGTTGGCCAACGCGCGCGCCAAACACGTTCACCAGCAACCCGACCATCACCAGCAATGCCCCCCAACCTTGGGTTGCGGTCAGCCGTTCGCCCAGCAGCAATGCCGACGAACTCAGGCCAATCACCGGCACCAGCAACGAAAAAGGTGCCACCTTGCCAGCCGGGTGGCGTGACAACAGCTTGCTCCACAAGCTGTAGCCAAGCATGGTGGCGACAAAGGCCAGGTACGCCAACGCCAGCACCGAGCTCCAGCTGATATTGGCCAGCGCATGGCCAATGCGCTCAGGCCCTTCCAGCCACCAGGACAACGCCAGGAACGGCAACGGCGGGATCAGGCCGCCCCAGATCACCAGTGCTACCAGGTCAACCGAACCAAACCGCCGAGTGATGATGTTACCCAGGCCCCACATGGCACCGCCGCACAGGGTCAGCACCAGCGCCAGCATGGGTACATGGCCACCGTCTTCGCTGCCGATCAATGCCAGGCCGCTGGCCGCCACCAGCAGCCCCAGCACGCTGGCCAAGCGCAGCCGCTCCCCCAGGAACAATGCCGCGAAACCGAGGGTGAAGAACGCTTGCGACTGCAAAATCAACGAGGCCAGCCCTGGCGGCATGCCGCTGTACATGGCCTGGAACAGAAAGGCGAACTGGCCCAGCGAAATGGTGGCCCCGTAGGCGATCAGCCAGCGCCACGGCAGTTTAGGCCGCCTGACCAGCAAGATGGCCGGAAACGCCACCAACAAGAAGCGCAATGCCCCCAGCAACATCGGCGGCAAGCCATCGAGGCCAACCTTGATGACCACGAAGTTGACTCCCCAGGCGACAATCACCACCAGGGCGATGAGCAGGTCCTTGAGCGGCATTGCGGGTTCCTTCTTCAGGCTTTTCTAGACATATTTCGTTACAGCATAAGGCTATTCCTTCGGCTGCGACCAGCACAGTTGTGGCCAAGGGTTGCGCAACAGTGACTGTTACTGCATGAAGTGCGAATGCGGTCAGCCTTGGTAACCAGGTGATCACCCGCCAACATTCTGAAGCACGCCTGCAGGCGTTCGTAACATCGTTGCCCCGCAACATGGTCTACCTTGTTAACCGAACTTGAAAAGGAGCGCTTCGTGCAAGGCACAGCTTTCCATATTGATGAACAGGCCCACCGCGTCAGCTACCGCACCCGCAGTGGCACCCAGTGTGCCCTGCCCTACGACCGCCTGATCATGGCCTGTGGCAGTGTGCTCAACCGGCCTGACATGGCCGGCATCGAGCACGTCTTCGATGTCGACAAGATCGACAGCGCCGCACGCCTGGAAGCCCACCTCAACTCCCTGGCCAGCTTGCCCGACACACCGGCACGCAACACCGTGGTAGTGGCCGGTGGCGGCTTTACCGGCATCGAAACGGCAACCGAACTTCCAGCGCGGCTGCGCAAAATCCGGGGTGAAGACGCCGCGTTACGCGTAGTAGTGGTCGACCGCGGCGCAACAATCGGTGCCGCCTTGGGTGACGGCATTCGCCCGGCCATCGAACAGGCCTGCGAGGCGTTGGGCGTGGAATGGATCTGTGGTGCCACGGTGGCCTCGGTAGACCCTGCCGGCGTGCTGCTGGACAACGGCCAGCGCATCGATGCCAGTACGGTGGTCTGGACAGTAGGTTTCAAGGCCAACCCGCTCACCGAACAGATCACCGGCGAGCGCGACCGCCAGGGCCGATTGCATGTGGATGGCAACCTCAAGGTCAAGGGCAATGATGCGGCGGCCGAGTTGATTGGCGTGGCGCCTATAACCTACAGCCAACCCAAGTACGTAACCTGCCTGGACCTGGGCGCCTGGGGCGCGGTGTATACCGAAGGATGGGCGCGTGCGGTGGCGCCGCCGGAGGCCAAGGTGTTGAAATCGCAGATCAACTCCGTGTGGATCTACCCGCCAGCGGCAGATCGTACAGCCGCTTTGGCGGCGGCTGATCCGAGTATTCCGGTGGCCTGACACGGCTTACCGGCAATGGGGCCGTGACGGGCCCCATACTTGCCATCAGGCAGCAGCAAACAGCTCGTTGGCAATCTGAGCCTGGGCAGCGTCAATCGCCTGGCTACGGTGTTCCGGGCCATAGGCCAGGCCATGGGCGCGGACGATTTCCAGGTCGGTGACACCGATGAAGCCCAGGAACACTTTCAGGAAGTCCTCATGCCCCGCGCCCGTCGGCTGGCCAGCGTGCAGGCCACCGGCGGTAGAAACCAGCACCACCTTCTTGTCGCCACATAGGCCTTCCGGGCCAGCTTCGGTGTAGCGGAACGTTTTGCCGGCAACTGCCACGCGGTCGATCCAGGCCTTGAGTTGGGTCGGTACTGTGAAGTTGTACATCGGCGCGCCAATGACTACAGCATCAGCAGCCAGGAATTCGTCCAGGGTTTCAGCACTGAGCTTGGCTTCAAAAGCCTGGGCAGCATCGCGCATGTCTTCAGGGGTACCGGCAGCTACCAAGGTGGCGGCGGAAAAGTGGGCGATGGCGTCAGCGGCCAGGTCACGGTAAACCACTTCCACGCTTGGGTCGGCTGCTTTCCAGGCCTCGACCACTTCGCGGCTTAGCTGGCGGGAGGCGGAATTGTCGCCCAGGATGCTCGAATCGATGTGCAACAGTTTCATGGGACTCTCCTGTGATTGAAGACCGCGCCAGTGGGCGATCACGATGGGGAGAATCCTAGCGGGGTGCGTAATGGCTGATAAGGAGGCAAAAATGCGTTAGTTTGTCCCACAGGTGGAACAGTGAGACAGGCCCATGCAAGACCTTAACGACCTCTTTTACTTCGCGCGCGTCGTCGAAGCCGGTGGATTCGCCGCAGCCGGGCGCCAGCTGGGTATCCCCAAGTCGCGCCTGTCGCGGCGTATCGCCGAGCTGGAAGAACGCCTTGGCACGCGCTTGCTGCAACGCACCACGCGGCAGCTCAAGCTCACCGCAGTAGGTGAACGCTACCTGCATCATTGCCAGGCCATGCTGCTGGAAGCCGAAGCTGCCGATGAGGCCGTAGCCAGCATGAGCAGTGAACCGCGCGGGCGCTTGCGGGTGTCATGCCCGGTGGCGCTGGCACACGCGTTCCTGCCAGATGTGATCAGCCGTTTTCTTGAGCAGTACCCGCTGGTGCAACTGGACATGGTGCTGCTCAACCGCCGGGTCGACCTGATTTCCGAAGGCATCGACGTAGCGCTGCGCGTGCGTGACCTGGGCGATGAAGACCCGGCGCTGGTCACCCGCCGCCTTCGCCAGGCGCAAATGCAGCTGGTGGCTGCCCCCGGGTTTGCCGATCACATTCGCGAACCTGCAGAGTTGGCGTCGTTGCCCGTGCTGGGGGCCGCCGAAGCCGACCGCTTGGTACACTTGCGCCTGCTCGGTCCACAGGGCAAGCAGCAGGAAATTGCTTTGGAGCCGCGCCTGGCCATTGATGATTTCGTAGTACGTAATGCTGCTGTACGGGCCGGACTAGGGTTCACTGCGCTGCCCAGCATGTTCTGCGAAGAAGAACTGGAACGCGGCGAGCTGGTGCGCCTGCTGCCCGAGTGGTCATTGCCGGGCGGGTATCTGCAGGCCGTGTATCCGCACCGGCGTGGTTTGCTGCCCGCTGTGCGGGTGTGGATCGATCACCTGGCAGCGTCATTCGAAGCTTGTGGAGAGCGGTATGTCTGAAAGGAAGATGAGCGAAGCCCAAGTGGCGGCGTTTTGCCTGAGCCTGCCGGGTGCGCGAGAAGACTACAAATGGGGTGGCATTCGGGTGTTTTCAGTAGCGGGCAACAAGATGTTCGCCGTGCTCGACCTGGCCGGTGCGGGTTTGTCGTTCAAGGTGGCCGATGAACTGTTTCTCGGCTATTGCGACCGCCCAGGGGTACGACCAGCGCCCTATCTGGCGCGGGCAAAATGGATCAGCATGGCGCTGCCCTACCCCATGGGGCGTGATGAGCTGTGTGATGTGTTGCAGCGCTCGCACCAACTGGTGGTGCGCCGGCTGCCGAAGCGCTTGCAGGTGGGGTTGGTGATATAGATAGACAGCCTGTACCGGCCCCTTCGCAGGCAAGCCCGCGAAGGGGCCGGTACAGGCTGCGCTCAAGTAAAGGGCAGATAACGCCCCTCAAAAAACAGCCAGTCCGCCCAGAACACTTGGTGCACCAGCACAATCCCCCAGCACACCAGCTGGTATGAAACCTTGCGGGTCTTGTGCCGGAACACCTGCTGCGCCACCAGCGCCCCCGGCCAGCCACCCAACAGCTCACTGGCATGCAGCACTTTCTCGGGCGTACGCCAGGCCTGGGTACGCGCCTGTTGCTTATCCTGCCAATACAGCAACAGGCTGATCAGGCTCATGGCCGGGTACAGCGCCAACGGCCACCAGGCCTGGTCGTTCCAGGCCATGCGCGCAGCGCCCAACCCGGGCAACAGGCACAATACCCCCAACAGCAGCAGTTTCAGGCGCACATTGCGTACGCCCTCCGCCCGTTGCCCGCGCAACACCTCAGCCATGAGCTGTCGACCAGTCAACCCAGCCGAACTGCCAGGTCGCCAGAATCAGCACGCCGAACACAATGCGATACCAGGCAAACGCCGCGTAGCTGTGGTTGGCAATGAACTTGAGCAACGCACGCACGGCGATCATGGCGAAGATGAACGACGTCACGAAGCCAATCGCAAACACCGGCAAGTCACTGGGCTGGAACAGGTCACGGTACTTGTAACCCGAATACACCGCCGCACCGACCATGGTCGGCATCGCCAGAAAGAACGAAAATTCGGTCGCGGCCTTGCGCGACAAGCCGAACAGCAGGCCGCCAATGATGGTCGAGCCCGAGCGGGAAGTGCCCGGAATCATTGCCAGGCACTGGATGAAGCCGATCTTCAGCGCATGGGTCCAGCGCATGTCGTCCACATGGTCCACCTGCACGCGGTGCTCGCGGCGCTCGGCCCAGAGCATGATGACGCCACCCACCACCAATGCCGCCGCCACGGTGATCGGGTTGAACAGGTACTCGTGAATCAGGTCGGCGAACAGCACGCCCAGTACGACCGCCGGCATGAACGCCAACAGCAGGTTGCCGGTGAAACGCCGCGCCTTGGGCTGGCTGGCCAGGCCAAACACCACTTCGAAAATTTTGCCACGAAACTCCCACACCACCGCCAGGATCGCTGCCAGCTGAATGATGATGTTGAATGCCATGGCACGCTCACCGCCAAAACCTATCAGGTCGGCGACGATGATCTGGTGCCCGGTACTGGAGATCGGCAGAAACTCTGTCAGCCCTTCGACCACGCCTAAGATGATTGCCTGAAAGGCAGTCCAAAAATCCATCATTCCCCCGGATGGAGCGCCGCTTGCTGCGGGCCCCTTGTTCTTGATTTGCTTGAATTTGCCGCACGCGGCCCGGCTGTTTTACAGCGACTGTTGGGCGCAACGCCAGTAGAAAAGTTCACGCTCGCTAAAGGTTTCATCTTGCGCGGCCGAAATCCTAGCAGAGCGCCTTTGCAATCGCTTTACGCGACCTGCTGCAGACTATTTCAAAGATAGCACTTAGCCATTAGTCGAGTGGGGGCCTGTCGCAAAGCATGCTTGGATGCACCTCAATAAAAAGAACAATGCGGGAGCTCCTGGATGAACACGTTAAGATCGATGTCGATCAGCCGGCGCCTGTGGCTGATCCTTGTGGTGGCGGTGGCCATGCTGGTGGTGCTGGGGCTGCTTATGCTGCGCCAGATCCACGGTGACCTTTACCAGGCCAAAGCGGAAAAAACCCGCCATGTGGTGCAGACCGCCGCTGGCGTGCTGGCCTATTACCAAGGGCTGGAGGCGGCCGGCACGCTCAGCCGCGAAGCCGCCCAGCAACAGGCACTGCAGGTGGTACGTGCGTTGCGCTACGACCACGATGACTACTTCTGGATCAACGACCTGGGGCCAAAGATGATCATGCATCCGGCCAACCCCAAGCTCGATGGCCAGGACCTTTCTGCCATTCGCGACCCCAACGGCTTTGCCGTATTCAACGAAATGGTCGCCTTGGCCCGCCAGCAGGGTGCAGGGCCGGTCAACTACCGCTGGCCCAAACCCGGTGCCAGCGAGCCGGTGGCCAAGACTTCCTATATACAGCTGTTCAAACCCTGGGGCTGGATCATCGGTTCGGGCGTGTACGTCGATGACGTGCAGGCCGAATTCGCCCGCCAGTTGCGCGATGCCTCGCTGGTGGGTGTGGGTATTGCCTTGCTGATGGCACTGGTAGTCCTGCTGATTGCGCGCAGCATTGCCCGCCCCTTGCAGGAGGCTGTGCAGGCCATGGGCAATATCGCCAGCGGCGAAAGCGACCTGACTCGGCGCCTGGACACCCACGGCCGTGACGAAATCACCCACCTGGGCGAGCACTTCAACCGTTTCAACGGCAAGCTGCAGGGTGTGGTCGGCCAGCTGCAAGGGGCGGCCCACGCGCTGGCCCAGTCCGCCGGGCACGTCGGCGACAATGCAGGCGCCGCACAGCAGCACAGCGCCCAACAATCGCTACAGATGGACCAGGTAGCCACCGCCGTGAACGAGGTGACCTATGCCGTGCAGGACGTGGCCAAGACTGCCGAACAGGCCGCCGGGGAAATGCGCACCGCACAGCAGCAGGTAACCCATGGCCAGCAAGCGATTCATAGCAGCCTGGCGCAGATCGACCGGTTGTCGCTGACCATCGACCAGGCCGTGCAGGTGATTCGCGATCTGGCCGGCCACAGCACGCGCATCGGCGGTGTGCTCGATGTCATCCGCTCCATCGCCGAGCAGACCAACCTGCTGGCGTTGAATGCTGCCATCGAAGCGGCACGGGCCGGGGAACAAGGCCGTGGCTTTGCCGTGGTCGCCGACGAAGTTCGCCTGCTCGCGCAGCGCACCGCACAATCGACGGCCGAGATCCACACCATGATCGAACACCTGCAAAGCCAGTCGGACGCAGCGGTCAAAGCCATCGACACCAGCAGCGAAGCCTCGCGCCAAACCGTCGAGCAGGCCCGAGAAGCCGGTGCGAGCCTGGACGCTATCAACCAGGCACTGACCAACCTGACCGCGCTGAATGCCTCCATTGCCAGCGCCACCTTGCAGCAGTCGCATGTGGTCGAGGAGATCAACCGCAATGTGCTGGATACCGCCGGGCTGTCCCAGCAGACGGCCGATGCGGCGCGCCAGTCCAGCGATGCCGGGGTGGCATTGGGGCAGTTGAGCGAAGAGTTAGAGCAATTACTGCGGCAGTTCCGAGTATAACTGCCAAAATGCCGGGGGCGCTTTGCGCCCTACACCTTCCCTGGCCGACCCGCTACAATCGCGGCCCTCTCCCGCAGTCTCCAAGGATCGCCGATGTCCGGCCTTGAACTCATCGCCGCCGTCCTCGGCGTCACCGCTGTCTGGCTCACGGTCAAACAAAACACCTGGTGCTGGCCAATCGGCCTGGTCATGGTGCTGATCTATGGCTGGCTGTTCTACGAGGTAAAGCTGTACTCGGGCATGCTGCTGCAACTGGCCTACGCCATCCTGCAACTGTACGGCTGGTGGCAATGGAAACGCCCCGGCCGCACCGAGGACGCCCGCCAGGTATCGCGCCTGCAAGGCCCAGCGTTATTTGCCGGCCTGGCTGCCGGGGTACTCCTGAGCGCAGCCTTGGGCACGGCCATGGCCAACTGGACCGATGCCGTCCTGCCCTGGCTCGACGCCACCCTGACCGGTTTCAGTCTGGTGGCGCAACTGTGGATGGCCCAGAAGCGCCTGCAATGCTGGCCGCTGTGGGTGGCCGTAGACATCGTCTATGTAGGCCTGTACCTGCACCAGCAGCTGTACTTCACGGCAGGCTTCTTTGCCGTGCTCACCCTGATTGCCGTGCGCGGTTGGCTGGAATGGCGCCGCGACCCGGCGTTGGCGCAACCATGAGCACACAACACGCCATGAAGGTCCTGGTGCTGTGCGGCCCCGAATCCAGCGGCAAGAGCTGGCTCAGCGGTGTGATCCAGGCGCATTTCGGCGGCGTGGTGGTGGCCGAGTACGTGCGCCACTTCATCGACCAGGAGTGCCGCGATACCTGCTATGCCGATATCCCTGCCATCGCACACGGCCAGTTGGCCTGGGAAGACCGGGCGCGCGAACAGGCGCCACCGCTGCTGATCCTCGACACCCACCTGCTCAGCAACATGCTCTGGAGCCGCGCCTTGTTCAATGACTGCCCGGCCTGGCTGGAACAAGCCTTGCTTGAACGGCACTACGACCTGCACCTGCTGCTGAGCCCACAGGGGGTGGACTGGGTTGCCGATGGCCAGCGCAGCCAACCCGACATCAACGACCGCCAGCGTTTTTTCGACGACAGCCTGGCCTGGCTCAAACAGCACAATCAGGCGCACCAGATACTTGAGGGCAATTGGCCACAGCGTCAGTTGCTGGCCTTGCAAGCCGTTGCTACGCTTCTTGATAGCGATGCGCCATCCTGCCCGACCGAGTGTTAACCCACTGACACACTCTAGTGGGGCAAAGCCCCCGGAATTGCGGGCCTTCCCCCCGTTTCGGGGGCAGTGTCAACCCCATGAAACAACCCTGCAAAAACCCTTCCAATCAAGGCCACAGCTGGCTTGGCCAGCAACGCTCACGGCTGGCTGTTTCACCGCTGAGACAGAATGCGCCGCAGTTTGTCAGCCTCTTGCCCTAACTGTCTGATCTAAAAACGATTCTCAAAAGCGGCACACCATCTGCTCTGTCCTTTGCATCGCTGAACAAGGCCAGCGCTCAAAGAAGGAGTTGCCGTCGTGAGGAAGAGTGACAAACGCCTCTATCACCTGTTGTTGGCGGGTTGTGTACTGGGGGCATTGAGCCTCACGGCCCACGCAGACAAAGGAATCATCATCATCAAGCGCGACGTGCAGGTGCGCAACGCGACGATCCCGCCCTTGATCCCTGACCCGAGCCCGACCACTGTCAACGCCAACCCTTCTGCCCACGTGCTCAAGCAAACCAACGAACTGAGCGATGGCGATTTCGCCAGCATCAGCAGTGGCGCCGGCATCAGCAACATGATTACCCAGCAGACCAACAACTTGGGGGGCAACCTCGGCAACCAGAACCAATTGCCCAACCTGTCAGGCGGCCGTGGCACGGGGGGCGCGGGTAACGGCATCTCCAACATGGTCAACTCAAGTGTGCAACGCGGCCTCGCGCCGTTGCAGATCCTGACCGGCGGGGGCAAGTGACATGAAGCACATGTTGCTGATTCTGGCCACCCTGTGCAGTACGCCAGGCTTCGCCGATTCCCTGGTTCCCGTCATCAACAATGCCAACATCGACAGCTCGGGCAGTCGCTATCAGGGCAACCTCTCCGTCAACCAGGCCGCCGGCGACAAACAGCAACAGGCCAATGCGCGGGCCATCGCTGTCGGGCCTGAAGCGAATGCCAGCACGCAGATCCGGCAACGGCTGAACACACCGGCCGACCCGACGATGGATGCCCGCTCGACCATTCAAGGCAACGCGTTCAGCAACGGCAGTGGTGCGCTGGGCGTCAACCAGAGTGCCGGCGCCAATACCCAGCAAGCCAATGCCCTGAGCATAACCCTCAGTGCTCAACCGCAAAGCATCGACGACAGCGTCCTCATGCAACAGAACGTGGCGCTGCTCAACAACTCCGGTCCAACTGACACTCCAACAGGCCATCGCCAGGTCACCACCAGTGACCAGGCCTTCACCGGTAGCCGCGGGGTGATCCAGTTGAACCAGAGTGCCGGGGTGGGAAACCGAATGGCCAACACCTTGAGCATCCGGGTCGCGGATTGACCCTTTCAGTTAAGAACGACACTTAACCAACATAGAGTACGGAGAATCACCATGAAACCCTCGATGGCAATCAAGCCTCTGGTGTTCGCAATTGCTGCGGTCATGGCTGTTGCTGTACAAGCTGGGCAGAACGATCGGCGCAATGACCACCACAACGGCCACCATAACAATGGTCATCACACGCCTCCTCCAACCAAAATCCCTGTGTATGCAACGGCCAATGCCTGGGATACCCAAACCAGCACCGATAACCGTATCAGCAATCAAGGCACCATCAACGAAGCCGAGATGAACCAGTCGGGCGAAGGCTCCAGTGGCAACGTCGGTATCAACGTGGCGGCCGGTAACGGCAACCAGCAGGATAACGCCGCAGCCATTGCCAACGCCGGCTCCGAGTCGAGCCTGGACAACAGCTTCGTGTTCGGCATGGCCAGTGCTACTGCCGATGTCGTGCAAACCAGCGACAACAACCGGGTCGACAACTATTCGACCCAGTCGTCTGCTGTGATGAGCGGCTCGGCCAGCGGGGCTGAGGGCAACATCGGCATCAACATCGCCGGTGGCGACCTCAACCAACAGAAAAACACCATGGCCATCGCCAACACCGGTGCGCCTCTGGGTAACGCCACTGCCACGGCTTCTGCCGAACAGGACGGGCCAGGCCTGGTCGTGAACAACAGCGCGGACCGCACCTACCGCGTCGACACGATCACCATCACCACCTCGGCCAGCGGTTCGAGCTCGCGTGATGGTACGTTCAACTCGACCGACGACCGCAGCTCCTCGTCGAGCTTCAGCGTGGCCGGCTCGCAAAGCGCCAGCTCCAGCGGCTCTAGCGGCTGGAACTCCAGCGGCTCGAAATCCAGCAACGCCAGTGGCTCCAGCAGCATGTCGGCAAGCGGTTCCAACGGCTGGAATGCCAGTGGCTCTGCCAGTGGCAGCAACAGCTCGTCGAGCAGCGCCAGCCTGAACGCTTCGCTGGATGCCGCAGCCAATGCTACGCGCACCTTCACCACCGATGATGGCCGCCGCGAACGCACCCGCTCCAGCACCTTCGATGGCTCGCTCAGTGCATCGTTGGACGTATCGGTCGACAAGTCGCACGAAAGTGCATACGACTCGTCGTTCGAGAAAGCCTTCGACTCCAGCTACGACAAGACGCGCCAATCGTCTTACGACAAGTCCAAAGACTCTTCGTACACCAAGTCTCACGACTCTTCGTACGAGAATGCTTCGGCCTCGGCGTTTGAAAAGTCTGGCGAGAAATCGAAACAATCCTCGAACGACGTTTCGAAGAGCTACAGCGAAAGCAGCGCTTACGACTTGAGCAATACTGTGTCCTTCCAAGTGCTGACCCCGACCGGCTGGGCCAACCCTGTTACCAATACTGCAACCCTTAGCGGTTCGGTCAACGGTGGCAGCGGCAACCTGGGCGTGAACGTGGCAGCCGGTGTGGGCAACCAGCAGAGCAACTCGCTGGCCATTTCCAACACCTCGTTCTAAACGCTGCGCTTGAGGCCCCCTTCGGGGGGCCTTTCTTCAACACCCACCGGAAGGCATCCGATCATGCGCATTATTGCCTTGGCGTTTTTGCTGTGCCTAGCCAGCGTGAGCGAAGCCGCACAAATGCCGCTGTCCGTCCTGCCGGGCGGCGCCGTGGTGTTCAAACCCATCCAGAGCGTGCGTGAACGCAAGTTCGCCGACCTGGTGCAACAAAAAACCGACTTCAGTTGCGGCGCCGCCGCGCTGGCGACCATCCTGCGCCAGGCCTACTGGCTGGATGTGGACGAACATCAGATCATCGAAGGCATGCTGGCCCACGCCGACCAGAACCTGGTGCGCACGCAAGGCTTCTCGATGCTCGACATGAAACGCTACGTCGAAAGCCTGGGGATGCGTGCCCGCGGCTACCGGGTAGCACCCGACACCCTGCACAGTGTGCGCATCCCGGTCGTGGTGCTGATGGACGTGCGCGGCTACAAGCACTTCGTGGTCATGCAAAAGGTCGACAAAGGCTGGGTGTACATCGGTGACCCGGTGCTAGGCCACAAGCGCTACAAGATCGATGATTTCCTCAAGGGCTGGAACGGCATCATCTTCGCTGTGATCGGCCAAGGGTACGACAAGAACAATGTCCTGCTCGACCCGCCCCTGCCACTGACTGCCAAGGGCCGGGTGAACAACTTCACCCCAGTGAAGGACACCGAGCTGCTGGACTTCGGCTTCATCAAAAGCGACTTCTTCTAACGACTGTTCTAATGACAAGGAGCATGAGGCTCCAGGGAGCATTTCATGAAGACTTCATTGTGGCTGGCCATGGCCTGCCTGGCCGCCAGCCTGCCAAGCCACGCCGAGGCGCTGAAACCCATCGAACTCAAGGACCAGGAGCTGGCCAACCTGCGTGGCCGCTATGTGATGCCGGGGCGCATCGTGAGTTTCGGGATTGTCATGTCCAGCACCTGGCAAAATGCCAAAGGGGACGTGATCGGGGCGACATCCACGCTGCAAGTTCAGCAGTCGACCATCAAGCCCCAGTTCTATGTCTCGATGATCGACGAAAAAGGCACCGGTGCCACGTCGAGCGGTGCCGCTTCTGCGGGCACGGGCGTGGTCACAGGTGGAAACGGCCTGACCACCACCGAGGGTGTCACCCAGGTAGTGCGTGCAGCCGGTGACAACAATACGGCCTACAACAACGTTGATATCAACGTCACCAAAGCCAACCAGGCCCCCGCCGTGCAGCAGCAAGGCCAGGTACTGGCCGCTGGCCAGACCCTGGTCGGTGAAAACGGCGCCGGCTCGCTCAGCGTGTCCTCGACCGGCGTGGGCGTGCAGCTCAATATCAATGCCAGCAATAACCAGGGCAGCAGCGTGCAGCGCCTGGCCCAGGGCGGCCTGATGCAGAATTCGACGCTGCTCGGCAATGGCAACCTGGTCAACAACGTCACTTCCCTGAATGTGGTCATGCGTGAAAGCGTGCCAACGGCCGCCTCGCTGAACGGTAGCCTCGACCAGCTCAAAGGTCTTCGCACCTTCGGATACTGATCTACGCTCAGTCTCATCAAAAGTAGTCGGAAGGGACGGCAAATCCATGCACCGATCTTTAACGCTCAACGCTTTTGTGTGTTTGACTACCCTGGCCCCGGCCACAATGCTCTACGCAGCTGCCGACCCACAGGTCGAGGCCCTCAAGCAGGAACTGATCGAGCTTAAACGCCGTTACGAAGCCCAGCAGCAAGCGCTGATGGTGCTGGAACAGCGCGTGCGACAGGTCGAGGAAGCCCCGGCGGCAGCGCAACCCAAACGCCTGGTTAAATCCCCCGCTGAAGGGGTCAAGGGGGCACAGACTGTCGCATCCGGCGCGCCGGGCACCACCGGCAGCTCCTACGGCCAGGCACTCACCGCCGACTCGGAGCCGGCACAAAGTGTGTCCAACCTGTATGACGAAGCCAGCGGCTTCTTCGGTGGCGGCAAGTTCAGCTTCGAAACCGGCCTGACCTACACCCATTACGATACCCGTGCGCTCACGCTCAACGGTTTCCTGGCGCTGGACTCGATTTTCCTCGGCAGTATCAACCTGGACCGCATCAAGGCCGACAACTGGACCCTGGACATGACCGCGCGCTACAACCTGGCGCAGCGTTGGCAGTTCGATATCAACGTGCCCGTTGTGTACCGCGAGTCTACCTACTCATCCGGCGGCGCGGGTGGCGCCGGGGCCAGCACCTCCGACGCCAGCGTGACCCGTGACCCGGAAATCGGCGACATCAACGTTGGCGTAGCGTACAAGTTCATCGACGAGGACGAGACCTGGCCTGACGCTGTAGCCACGCTGCGTATCAAGGCACCGACCGGCAAAGACCCCTATGGCATCAAGCTCCGCGAGGTCGACGGCAACAGTAACCTGGCAGTACCGGAAAGCCTGCCGACCGGTAACGGTGTGTGGTCGATCACACCGGGCATCTCGCTGGTCAAGACCTTCGACCCGGCCGTGCTGTTTGGCAGCCTGTCCTACACCTACAACATGCAAGACTCGTTCAGCGACATAAGCCCACAGGTCAACAGCAAGGTGCCGGGAGACGTGAAGCTCGGCGACTCCTGGCAAATTGGTGGTGGCATTGCCTTCGCCTTGAACGAAAAAATGAGTATGTCGTTCTCGGTGTCCGACCAGTTCGCCCGCAAGAGCAAGATCAAACCGGATGGTGGTGACTGGCAATCGATCTCCAACAGTGACTACAACGCCGCCAACTTCAACATCGGCATGACCTTCGCCGCCACCAACAACCTGACCATTGTCCCCAACCTGTCCATTGGTCTGACCGATGATGCGCCAGACTTCTCCTTCAGCCTGAAATTCCCCTACTACTTCTGATACTTGCCTTCAGCCAGGCCCGTGCAAGCGGGCATGGCTTTTGGTTACCAGCCTTGTAGCCAACCGCTTTCCACTTCCCGGCCTGTTATCATCAAGCACAGATGCATGACGATTTAATGGCAAAAGGGAAGTTTTTGTGAAGAACCTGTCCGACCACCCACGTACCCGGCTTGCCGCCTTGGCAGCCCTGGTGCTGGTGATCCCACTGGGTACGCGCGCCATGCTGGGTTGGTCCAACCCGCTCGGTTACCTGTCCGACCTCGCCCTCGGCAGCCTGCTGGTCTTGCTGCTGCACCGCCGGCCATGGTGGCTGGTCCTGCCCGTTCTGCTGGCCTGGGCTGCCCTGTGGGTGGCCTCGGCCGAACTCGTGAGCGCGGTGGGCCGATTGCCCACCAGCGCTGACCTGACGTACCTCGTCGACCCGCAATTCATGGAGAACTCTACCGGCGGCGGCCTGGCCCATGCCTGGCTGCCCTGGGTAATGGGCGCAGGCCTGCTGGCCTGGCTGGCCTGCGCGTGGCGCAGCCGCACCCGGCGCAGCCAGCCGCTGCCGCGCAAGGCCTGGGCCGTTCCCGCGCTGCTGTTCGCTACCCACTGGGGCAGCCAGCAGCTGGTACCCAGCGACGCCGATCAATGGCGGCAATACAACCTCACCCACCAATTGATGTCTGCCGGAGTCGGCACCCTGGAGCGCAAGGTCGAGGGCTGGATGGGCCGCACGCAAACGTTCACGCCGCTGGCCAGCAGCGGCCTGACGCAATCCGACCTGCATGGCCAGCGCCTGCTGGCCGGGCCAGGCAGTGCTCGCAACCTGCTGGTCATCACGGTGGAAGGTATCCCCGGGGCCTACCTGCGGCCCAATCGCCAGGCCCTGCACAGCCGCTTCGACGAAGACCTGATGCCCAAGGTCAGCCAGTGGGCCGAGCGCGGCATGAACACCCCGGACTACGTGCTGCACACCCACCAGACCATCCGCGGCCTGTACGCGATGCTGTGTGGTGACTACGACAAACTGGCCAATGGCACGCCCAAGGGCGTCGAGCTGCTAACCCAGAACGAACGCAACCAGGCCTGCCTGCCGGCGCAACTGCGCCAGGCCGGCTTTACCACCCACTACCTGCAAGGTGCCGGCCTGCGCTTCATGGCCAAGGACCGCATCATGCCGCACATCGGCTTCGATTCGGTGCACGGCCTGGAGTGGTTCCGCAACGAGAACTACCTGGACTTCCCTTGGGGCAAGGATGACCGGGCCTTCTTCGAAGGCGCCCTGGACTACGTCGGCCAGCTGCAAAAGCAGGACAAACCCTGGATGCTGACCCTGCTCACCGTAGGCACGCACCAGCCGTATTCGGCACCCGCCGAGTACCTGGAACGCTATGACACGCCCAAGCAGGCTGCGGTGGCCTACCTGGACGATGCGCTCGGGGCGTTTCTCGATAATCTGGAACGCCAGGGCGTGCTCAAGGACACGTTGGTTGTGGTGACCTCCGACGAGTCCCACGGCATCGACGGTGTGCGCCTGGCCTCGTCCTGGGGCTTCAACCTCACCCTGGCGCCGGAACAGGCGCAACTGCCCCACATCAAGCGCGGCACATACGGCCATATCGACCTGGCCACCTCCGTGCTCGACTACTTTGCACTGCCCATTCCAATAGCGCTTGGTGGTCGCTCGCTGTACCGCGACTACGATACCGGCCGCGAAATGATTTCCTACACCAATGGCATGCTGCGCTATCACAACGGCCAAGGCGTCTTCACCGAATGTGACTTCCAGCAGCGCTGCCGGCGTTACGCCAGCGAGGGCTTCATTGCCGACCAGGCCCGCTATCTGGGCCAGGGCGATAGCCTGCTCGGCCAGCAGATCGGCGCCCTGGCCGGGGTGCTCGACCAGTCCCTGCTGCAAACCCCGCTCAACCTGCGTTACCAGTTCGGCGGCCCTTCGCCGATCAAGCTGCGCAAGCGCATTCACGATGACTGGGCCGATAACCTTATCGGCGCCCAGTACCTTGAAATGCCGGAAGGCTCGCACACTCGCGTGCGGGTGAAGGTGCGCTCGCTGGACCCCAAGCGTGTCGCCTACATTCAGCTCAAGGCTAAGCAACTGGAGCAGGACGTGCCATTGGGCCTGCCTGCCGAGGTGAAGGTCACCGCCGACGAACCGCTGGAGATGGAATTCAGCTTTGACAACCCGACCGAGCGCAAAGCGTTTTCCTTCCATTTGCTGGGGTATGGCGGCGGTAAGGTGGAAGTCAGCGACTTCAGCGTGATCACCGCACTGCCCGGAGAGGATGACGCCGCAGATGAACTGACCGAGGGCCACATTGCCCATTCGGGCTGAGCGGATAACCACTCATCGCCCGGCTACCGGTGCCTGTCGAATCGGCAAACGCGTGCTCGACTAGTGTGTGAACCCCCAGCGTGGAGACAGCACCATGAGCACAAGCGAAAGCAGGCACCCGGTGGTTTCCCGTAGCCAGTGGCTGGCGGCACGCCGGCAACTGTGGCTGCACGAAAAGGCCTTTACCCACCACCGCGACGCGCTGTCCGCAGCCCGTCGCGCCCTGCCCTGGGTCAAGGTCGAGCAAGGCTATCGCTTCCAGGGGCCGGATGGCGAACTGAGCCTGGCTGACCTGTTCGCAGGCCGCAGCCAGCTACTGCTTTACCACTTCATGTTCGCCGAAGGCTGGAGCGAAGGCTGCCCCGGCTGTTCGTTCCTGGCCGACCACTTTGACGGCGCCAACCTGCACCTGGCGCACCACGACGTGTCGCTGGTGGCGGTGTCACGGGCCCCCTATGCCGAATTTCAGGCGTTTCGCCGCCGCATGGGCTGGCAGTTCCCGTGGTACTCGTCACAGGGCAGTGGTTTCAACGAGGACTTCGGCGTCAGTGTGGGCAGCAAGGGAGAACGGCAGTACAACTATGAGCCTTATGACGGCAGTGAAAGCGAGTTGCCTGGCCTGAGTGCGTTCTACCGTGAAGCAGACGGCAGCGTTTACCACACCTACTCGACCTATGCCCGTGGGTTGGACATTCTGGTCAATACCTACAACTTCCTGGACATTGCGCCACTGGGGCGCAACGAAGGCGGGACCATGGACTGGGTACGGCACCATGACCGGTATGAAGGGCAGCCAGATAAACCTCACTGCTGCCACAAATGACCCAACCCAGCACGAAACCCTGTGGGAGCGGGTTTCCCGCTCCCACAATGACCGCGCCACGGCCCAGCCAGCACTCGATCCATCACATCAGCCGCGAACGCCTAGCATCCCGCGCTCGACGATAAAGTCGATCACCGCCTGCAACCCCTCGCCCTTCTTCAGGTTGCTGAACGTCCACGGCCGCTGCGGGCGCATGCGCTGGGTGTCGCGCTCCATCACCTCCAGCGAAGCCCCCACATAGGGCGCCAGATCAGTCTTGTTGATCACCAGGAAGTCCGACTTGGTAATGCCCGGGCCGCCCTTGCGTGGAATTTTCTCGCCCTCAGCCACGTCGATCACATAGATAGTCAGGTCGGCCAGCTCCGGGCTGAACGTGGCGCTGAGGTTGTCACCGCCGCTTTCCACGAAAATGACCTCCAGGTTACCGAACTTGCGTGCTAGAGCCTCAACGGCGGCCAGGTTCATCGAGGCGTCTTCGCGAATGGCCGTGTGCGGGCAACCACCGGTTTCCACGCCCACGATCCGCTCCGGCTCCAGGGCGCCGGCTTCGGTGAGGATGCGCTGGTCTTCCTTGGTGTAGATGTCATTGGTAACCACAGCAATCTGGTAGTGATCGCGCATGGCCTTGCACAGCGCTTCCAGCAGTGCGGTCTTGCCAGAGCCGACCGGGCCGCCGACACCGACGCGCAGGGGTTGTTGATAGCTTTGCATGAAGGCAGTCCTCAGGAACGGAACAAACGGGTGTATTGGGTTTCGTGACGCGATGAGGCAATGGCCAGCAATGGCAGGCCGCCACCGAGCTGGTCATCGGCCAGCGCCAGTGCCTGGTCAAGTGCAGCGGGCAATTCGGTGCCCAGGTCGCGCAGCAAGGTCTGGGCCGCCTGCTGGCCGAACGGCACCAGCTTGACCCCGGCCATGACCGCGCCTTCCAGCCAGGCAAAGCCATGGCCCAGGGCCAGCTGACGCAGTGGAATGCCCCAGTGCGCAGCCAACCAGGCCATACCGCCCAACTGGGTCAATTCAAGGCTGGCGCGCCACGCCGGCGCCTGGCCCAGTTGCCAGCCGTCGAGCAGACGCGCCAACGCCGCACCACGCTGCTGCTCTTCCAGGCGCAGCTCGGCGGTTTCGCGGTTGGCCAGCAAGAAGCGGCTCCAATGGCCGAAGGCCTCGGCGTCCTCGGCCTGACAAGCGTGATACAAGCGCGCCAGCACCGGCCAGTCCAGGCAAGCCAAGGTGTCTTCGACCTGCTCGCGCTGCCAGGCTGCGAAGCCGTCCACGCCCTTCACCCAGCCCACCTCGACCGCCCACTCCAGGCCTTGCGAATACGTGAAACCGCCCACCGGCAGGCCGGGGCTGGCCAGCTGCAACAGGCGCAGCAACGCCAGGTCGCTGTCCATCAACCGGCCAGCACCAGCGCGGCACCGGCCAGCAGGCCACCACCGAAGGCTTTCTGCAGGCCACTGTGCCGGCGCAGCAGGCACCCGATGGCAAAGCCCGCCGCCAACAGCAAGCCGCTGACCGTGACAAAGCCGGCGCTGAACTGCCAGAACGCGCTCGGCGTGGCTTCCACGCCATGGGCCCAGCCGTGGAACAGGGCAAACACCGGCATGGCCATGGCCAGCAGCAACTGCCGGCTTGGTAGCAGCACCGCCCCGGCGGCCACCAGCAGCGACCCGGCAATCAAGGTTTCCATGCCCAGCACGTCACCGAACAAGTGGCCACAGACTGCCCCGCCAAACATCGCCGCCAGGGTTGCCAGGGGCAGTGTCAGGCTGCGCCGGGTCAGTGCAGCGAGTACGCCAGTGCCCAACAGCATCAGCAGGTGGTCAAGGCCCGTCAGCGGGTGCAGCAGGCCATCGTGCAACGGATTGCTGTCATGCCCAGGGTGAGCGAAAGCCGGCAGCGCCAGCATCAGTAGAAACAGGGCGAACGTCTTTTTCATGGGTTGCTCCAGGGCAGTTCAGGAATGGGCAGGCAGGCGAACGAACGGGTGATCGTTGCCGTGGGCATGGCTGTGGCCATGCGGCGCGCTCTGATAGGCGCCCGCTTCGGGCTCGAACGGAGCCTGTTCGGCCTCCACCGTCAGGCCCAGACCACGCAGCATGTCGTCCAGCACATGGTCGTGCTGGAAACGCAGCAGGCCAGGCTCGATCTGCAGGGGCACGTGGCGGTTCCCCAGGTGATAGGCCGCACGGGCCAACAGGTGCGGGTCGGCACAGCGCACCGTCGACACCGTTTCGGGTGCCGCCAGCACGCGAATCAGCTGGCTGCCATCGGCATCGGCAAGCAACTCTCCCCCGCGTAGCAGGTGGCCGCGTTCGAGCATCAGGCCGGCCTCGCGGCCATCGTCCAGGGTCACGCGCAGGCGGCTCTTGATACGGCTGTCCACATCCAGGGTGACGGTGCCGGTTTCGGTGAGCGTGCCGGGCTCGGTGATGCGGCGGGTCAAGACAATCATCGGTGCTCCTTCAAAACAGGAAATAACGCTGAGCCAGCGGCAACTCGCAGGCCGGCTCGCAGACCAGCAGCTCACCATCGGCACGCACCTGGTAGGTTTGCGCATCGACCTCGATCAGCGGCTGCAAAGTGTTGTGGACCATATCCGGCTTGCGCACCCGGCGGCAGCCGTTGACCACGCCTATCAGGCTGCGCAGGTTCAGCTCTTCTGCCAGGCCGCGGTCCATGGCCGCCTGGGGCAGGAAGGTCATGCGTGTGGCATGCCGCGCAGCGCCCAGGGCGCCGAACATGGGCCGGTAGTGCACCGGCTGCGGCGTGGGGATAGAGCCGTTGATATCGCCCATGGGTGCGGTGACGATCATTCCGCCCTTGATCACCAGCGCCGGCTTGACCGCGAAGAACGCCGGCGACCACAGCACCAGGTCGGCCAGCTTGCCCGCCTCCACCGACCCCACTTCGTGGCCGATGCCATGGGTGAGTGCCGGGTTGATGGTGTACTTGGCGATGTAGCGTTTGACCCGGAAGTTGTCGCTGTAGGCAGTGTCAGGTGCCAGAGGCCCGCGGCGCAGCTTCATCTGGTGCGCGACCTGCCAGGTACGCAGTACCACTTCCCCGACCCGGCCCATGGCCTGGGAGTCGGACGACGTCATGGCAAAGGCACCCATGTCATGGAGAATGTCCTCGGCCGCAATGGTTTCGCGGCGAATGCGTGATTCGGCAAAGGCCACGTCCTCGGCAATGCTTGGGTCCAGGTGGTGGCAGACCATCAGCATGTCCAGGTGCTCGTCAACGGTGTTGACCGTGTACGGCAAGGTCGGGTTGGTCGAGGAAGGCAACACGTTGGCCTGCCCCGCCGCGCGGATGATGTCCGGCGCATGGCCACCGCCGGCACCTTCGGTGTGGAAGGTATGGATGGTGCGGTCGCCGATGGCCGCCAAGGTGTCTTCGATGCAGCCGGATTCGTTGAGTGTGTCGGTGTGGATCGCCACCTGGATGTCCATTTCCTCGGCCACGCCCAGGCAACAGTCGATGGCTGCAGGCGTAGAGCCCCAGTCTTCATGCAGTTTCAGGCCGACAGCGCCCGCAGCGATCTGCTCACGCAGCGCTTCAGGCCGCGAGGCATTGCCCTTGCCCAGCAAACCGATGTTGATCGGCAGGCTGTCGGCGGCCTGCAGCATGCGCGCCAGGTACCAGGGGCCGGGCGTGCAGGTGGTGGCATTGGTGCCGGTGGCCGGCCCGGTGCCGCCGCCAATGAAGGTGGTGACGCCACTGTTAAGCGCCTCGTCCACCTGCTGCGGGCAGATGAAATGGATATGCGAGTCCACCCCGCCGGCGGTGACGATCTTGCCTTCGGCCGCGATCACTTCGGTTCCTGGCCCGACCGGTACGTTCACGCCCGGCTGCACATCGGGGTTGCCGGCCTTGCCGATCACTGCGATACGCCCGTGCTTGATGCCAATGTCGGCCTTGACGATACCCCAGTGGTCGATGATCAGCGCATTGGTCAGCACCAGGTCCATGGCTTCGGCGGCCAGCATCTGGCCCTGCCCCATGCCATCGCGGATCACCTTGCCGCCGCCGAACTTCACTTCTTCGCCATAGATCGTGAAGTCCTTCTCTACCTCAACCCACAGCGCTGTGTCGGCCAGCCGCACGCGGTCGCCCACCGTGGGGCCAAACATGTCGGCATAGGCCTGGCGGGAAATACGGCTCATACCCTGCCCTCCAGCGCACCCATCACCTTGCCCTGGAAGCCGTAGACCTCACGCTTGCCGGCGTAGGCCACCAATTGCACGGTGCGCGCCTGGCCTGGCTCGAAACGCACGGCAGTGCCGGCCGGAATGTCCAGACGAAAGCCCAGAGTGGGCGCTCTGTCGAACACCAACGCGTCGTTGACTTCGAAGAAGTGGTAATGTGAGCCGACCTGCACCGGCCGGTCACCGTGGTTGGCCACGCTGACGCTGACGGTTTCCCGGCCACTGTTCAGTTCGATGTCGCCAGCAGCGACCTGGATTTCACCTGGGATCATGCGGGGCTCCTTGGCAGGTTCAGACGATGGGGTCATGCACGGTCACCAGCTTGGTGCCATCCGGGAAGGTCGCTTCGACCTGCACGTCGTGGAGCATTTCGGCAATGCCGGGCATCACCTGCTCGCGGGTCAGCACTTCGCGCCCGAGGCTCATCAACTCGGCCACAGTGCGGCCATCGCGTGCGCCTTCGAGCACGGCGGCGCTGATCAACGCCACCGCTTCCGGGTAGTTCAGCTTCAGGCCACGGGCCAGGCGCCGTTCCGCCAGCAAGGCAGCGGTGAACAGCAGCAGTTTGTCTTTCTCTCTTGGGGTCAGCTCCATGGCGCTCTCTCAGGTGGCCCAGATGCGTGGTGGGCAAGCTGGCAGGCCGAGGACGGCCGGGCGCAGCACATGCCACAGACGTTGCAGGGTGCGTTGCAGGTGTTGGTTGTCGTGGTCGAGCACACGGATGACCAGCAACGACCCCAGCAGGGTCGCGCCGGCCGGGGTGTCCAGTTCATCCAGCAGTGGGCGAACCTGCTCCAGCACCGCCTGGTCGGCCGGTGCCGCACAGAACGTGGCGAGCAGCGGGTGGCCGGCGAGCTTGTCCAGGCGCCCGCCTTCGATGCGCAGGCGTTCGTGCAGGCCGACTTCGTCGGGCAGTTCAATGTGCAAACGGCTGTCCAGCCTGCCCTGCTCGAAACGCTCGCTCATGACCGGGCGGCCGAGGCACAAGGTTTCCCAGGCCAGCAGCCGCGCCCCGGGTTCCAGGGTGAAACGGCTGTCGAGGCTGGCGCGGGCGCCGGAGAAGAAGATGCTGTCTTGCGGCAGCCATTCCAGGGTGCTGCCAGCCGCCAGCCGAAAACGCTGGGTCAGCCGTGCGGTGGGGCCGATGCTGCGGTAGAACTTGCTGGCGCCGGGCATAGTCAGCAGCGCGTGGCTGCCAGGTTCCAGGTGGATATCCAGTTCCAGGCGGTCGCCGGCGACAATGCCACCCGGCGGGTGCAACACATAGACATGGCACGGCGCACCTTCAGGATAGAAAGGCCGCTGCACCAAAAGAGGTCCGAAATGGCGCCACGCACCAAGGCGGGTCACGTCGTCGCGCCTGACAAAGCGCAACTGCAGGTGGGCGCTCCAGCCTGCATCGTCTTGTTGTTGTTCGATCTGCTCCGCGAGCGACATCCTGCGGCCCCTGAAATCCGTGGCCTGCTGGCCGTTTAGAGGGTCCGGCGCGGGCGGCTGCTAGCGCGCACGGCCTGACCACTCGATCAAATTCGCAGGCTGGATATAGCAGTTTGCGGGCCAACTCCGCAGGTGAAGGCAGATGAAACTTTTTTCGTAGCCGCTCTGGCACAGGGCATATGGGGGAATGGCGCACAAAGCGGGGGCGCGCACTGGCCCTGTTTCGGTGCCTACAGAAGTGCAATCGGGGCTGCAAAGCGGCCCCAAACACAACAAGACTCAGTAGTCGAAACGGTCCACCGCACGGCGGCGTTCGTTGTCATCACGGCGGTCATAGATGGCCGTGGTCTGGATATTGGCATGGTGTGCCAACTTCTGCGCAATCGACAGGTCATGCTCTTCGATCACCCGGGTGATGAATGCCCGGCGGAAGTCGTGCGGCATGATCTTCACCCCCACCTGTGCACCGCGCTGGCGGGCGATGTAGTAGATGGCATGTTTGGTAATGCGCGCCCGGGTAATGTGGCTGCCACGGCGGATGCGGTTGAACAGGAACGGGTCATCCTCCGCACCGGCAGGCAGGTCCTGGCGGCGCAGGTCGAGCCAGGCCTGCAACTTCTCGAATGCCCACGGTGGGGCGTACTTGACCAGTTGGTGGTTGCCCTTGCCCACCACCTGCAGGCTGCGCGCCTCGAAATCGACCTGGTTCAGGTCGATGTCGACCGACTCCGACTTGCGCATGCCGGTTCCGTACAGCAAGGCAATGATCGCGGCATCGCGTACGCCCTGCGGCCGAGGGTCGGCCGCGCACACGTCCATCAATTCGCGAATCAGGCTGCGCCGCAAGTTGCGCCCGGGTGGCAGGCGGGTGCCAGTGGCCGGCTTGACCTCGCGAATGCGCAACAGTTGCTCATGATCGATCAGGCCCTGGCGCCAGGCCTCGTTCATCACGCCGCGAATCGCGTTGACGTACAACGACGAGCTGTTGGGGGCGTATCCGTCGGCACGCAGGGCAGCCACCAGCGCGATCACATGGCCGGGCTCGAGCCGATGCCAAGGCACATCGACGATGTTGCAGTCGACAAAGCCCAGCCGGTCGGCGGCGTCCTGAAGGATGTAGCGCATGGTTTGCTGGCTGGATGGGGCCAGGCGGGCCATGTACTGCAGCAGCGGATTGTTGGAGAGATCGGACAAAACGTGAATCCTGTAGCGAAGCGGCGGCCGGTATTGAGCCGGCCAGCATCTCAAGCAAGTTGAAACGATTGATGAACGAGGGCCAATGACGTTTCAAGCGCACGCCATTCGAACCCGAAGAAGTGCCATCATCTTGATATTCATGGATTTTATAACTGACACGGGCCAGATCTTAACCCATTTACAGCGTCAAGGGCCGCCCGTACGGCGCCAAGCCTGCCAGCCAACTAAATGGCCGTCGGCCACCACCCTGGGAACATCTGCTGCACCCGGGGCTCGGCAAAGCGCTCATCAATCAGCACCAGTACGCCACGGTCCTGGTCACCTCGGATAACCCGGCCCGCCGCCTGGATCACCTTGCGCACCCCCGGGTAGAGATAGGCGTAATCGAACCCCGCACCAAACTGCCGCCCAAGGCGCTGCTTGAACTGCTCGTTGACCGGGTTGACCTGCGGCAGCCCGAGTGTTGCGACAAACGCGCCGATCAAGCGCGTGCCCGGTAAATCCACCCCCTCACCAAAAGCACCGCCCAATACGGCGAAGCCGATGCCCTGCCCGTCGCTGACAAAACGATCGAGAAATGCCTGACGGGCCGCCTCGTCCATGCCCGGTTCCTGAGCCCATTGCGGAATCTGCGCATGCTGCTCTGCCAACAGCCCTGCCACCTGCTGCAGGTATTCGAAACTGCTGAAGAAGGCCAGGTAGTTGCCCGGCATCCGCTCATACTGCCGGGCAATCAGCTCGACGATTGGCGCCAGAGAGGCGTGACGCTGCTGGTAACGGGTAGACACCTGGCTGGCAATCCGCACCTCAAGTTGCTCTGCGCGAAACGGCGCGGCCACTTCCAGCCAGGCGGTGTCGGCTGGCATGCCCAGCAGGTCGCTGTAGAAATGCCGCGGGCTCAGTGTGGCGGAAAACAGCGTCACGCTACGCGCCGCCTGCATGCGCGGGGCCAGCAAGCGCGCCGGGGTGACATTGCGTAGGCACAGCGTAGCCAGCCGGCGCTTGCGTGGGCCCTGGCGCTGGCTGATGTCGAACAGGAAGTGCTCGTCGAACAGCTCGGCCACCCGGGTGAATTGCAAGGCGTGGTAGAAGAACTGCAACACCTGCGGGTCCATGTACGCGGGCGCCTGGTTCATCTGATCCTGAATCAACCCAATGCACTGCTGCAAGGCACGCAGCAGGCCTTCGGGCAACGACTCGCTGGCCTGATACGGCGCACGCTGCTCTTTGTACAACGCGTTCCATTGCCGGTTCAGCCGGTCCAGCGCACTGCCAAGCCCGGGTGGTTTGCTCTGGCGCAATGCCAGCAACTGGCCCTGGTCGAGGCTGGCGCTGTACATGCCGCGCCCACGCTCGACCAGGTTGTGCGCTTCGTCCACCAGCACGGCAACGCGCCACTGGTTGAGCTGGGCAAGGCTGTACAGCAGCGCATGCGCATCGAAGTAGTAGTTGTAGTCGGCGACCAGCACGTCGACCCAGCGCGCCATCTCCTGGCCCAGGTAGTACGGGCATACCTGATGTGCCAAGGCCACTTCACGCAGGTTGGCGCGGTCGAGCAACGGCAGTGCTGCCGCCGCTTCGCGCGCCGCCGGCAAGCGGTCGTAGAAGCCCGCCGCCAATGGGCAGGACTCGCCATGACAGGCCTTGTCCGGGTGCTCGCAGGCTTTGTCGCGGGCGATCAGCTCCAGTGTGCGCAACGCGGGCTGGGGCGTTGCATCGGTAATCTGGCGCATGGCGTCCAGCGCCAGCGCCCGGCCCGGCGTCTTGGCCGTGAGAAAGAACAGTTTGTCCAGCTGCTGCGGCACCATGGCCTTGAGCAGCGGGAACAAGGTCCCGAGGGTCTTGCCAATGCCGGTGCTGGCCTGGGCCATCAGGCAACGGCCGGTACTCACCGCCTTGTACAAGGTTTCGGCCAATTGCCGCTGGCCCTGGCGGAACTGTGGGTAGGGAAAGCTCAGTGCCTGAAGGCCCTGATCGCGTTCGACCAAACGTTGCTGCTGGCATTGAGCCCAGCCCAGAAAGCGCTGACACTGGATTTCGAAGAAGGCCCGCAGTTCAGTAGCCGTGTAATGCTCACTGAACAGCGTCTGCCCATCGCTGTCGACGTCCAGGTACACCAACGCCACCTCGATGGCCGACAGTTGACGCGCCTGACACATCAGCCAGCCATAAACCTTGGCCTGCGCCCAGTGCAACTGCCGGTGGTTGGCCGGCTGGCGCGCCAGGTCGCCACGGTGTGTCTTGATCTCTTCCAGGCGATTGCTGGCCGGGTCATAACCATCGGCACGGCCGCGCACCTTGAGGGTTTCGAACTGGCCTTCGAGGGTAATCTCCGACTCGTAGCCGGCAGCACGCCGTGCCACTACCCGCTGGTGCCCTTCAATGCCCTCTTGAGCGGTGGGCGACGGGGTGAAGCGCAGGTCCAGGTCACCGACCTTGGCACTGAACTCGCACAAGGCGCGCACCGCCACGCTGTAGCTCAAGGTGTTTCGCTCCAGCGTACATGGCACACCGCGACCGGCAGTCCGTGTTGCCGGCAGAATTCCAGCCAGCGCAGTTGGTTATCCTGCAGGCGGTCACCGGGCCCCTTGACCTCGACCATGCGATAACGGCCCTGCTCGGGCCAGAACTGGATCAGGTCGGGCATGCCGGCACGGTTGCTGCGAATGTCCTGCAACAGGCGCAGGAAGCACTGCTTCAACTGGGCCGCCGGCAGGCAAGCCAAGGCCTGTTCCAGCAGTTCCTCGCTGAGCATGGACCAGAACACGAATGGCGACTGCAAACCCTGCTTGGCCTTGTAGCAGTCGAGAATCGCCTGGCGATGGCTACCCTCGTCGAGCCGACCGAGGCAGTGATCGAACAGCGCACTGCGCCGTTGCTGGAAGTCGCTGTCGTGCAGGTCTTGCGGCCCTGCCTGGAACGGGTTGAAGAACGCGCCGGGCACCGGAGCGAAGATGGCCTCCCAGCACAACAGGCCAAACAGGCTGTTGAACAGCGTGTTCTCCACGTAGTGTGCCTGGCCTCCCGCTTGTGCCAGATGCTGGCGCACGGCTTCCTCCACGCCGAGTGCTGCGTGCTCGCGGGGCAGTTCGAGTTCGATCAGCTCCAGTGGCGCAACCCGCTGGCGCCGCTGTGGCGGGCCGCCGAGTTTTCGCGCCAGGCGCGGCAGCATGCGCTCCAGCGCCTGCACTTCCAGCGCATTAGCAGGTGCCGCAGCCAGCTGCAACGCCAATGCGTGGGCCTGGGGCCACTGTTCGCTGCGCTCCAGCACCCGCACCTGGCGGATACGTGCCTGGGCATGGTTGCACTGCGCATACACGGCCATGGCCAGGTCCCATTCAGCCAGGCGCTCGCAGTGTTGGCCCAGGGCGAATTGCAACCGCGCATGGCGCCGGGCCAGCCAGGGGTTGTCGCTGTGCAGGCCCTGCAACGCCGCGAGGATTGGCAGCGGGTCGCCGCCCTGCTCCAGGCGCTCGGCGCACTGGTGCAGCGCCATGGCCAGGTCGACTTCGGCACGTTGCTGCAAGGCACGTGAATCGTTGCTGAACGGTACCTGCTCGTAACGCAGTACCCCCAGGTCGGCGAGGACGAAGTCAGACCAGTCCTGGTACAGGTTGCCGAAGAACAGCAGACGCATGCGGTCGCACAGGGGCTGCAGGCACCACTGGACAATGCGTACCTTGCTGTCAGGGAACCATTCGCTCAGTGGCCGGGCAGCCAGCTCCAAGGGTTGCAGCTGTGCCAGCAGATCCTGCTTGGCGGCGCGGGGGCGGCTCAATTGCGGGGCGAAGCAACGGGCCAGCTCGTCTTTGCGCAGCAAGGCGAACAGTTGCTCCAGTGCCAGTTGCTCGGGCTCCCGTACCCAGCCGAGCGCCTGCAACGGCTGCAGCGCCAGCGCGGTATCGCCGATTTCGACGTAGTCCAGCCGGTCGCTGCGAAACAACTCGCCCTTGCGCATGACCATGCGCACCATCAAGGCCTGAGCGGGCGCCTCCAGATGGTTGAAGGCCTGGATGAACGCCAGCTCCTGGTCATCGAGCAGGTCCTGGTAGCGCTGTTCTACCCACAGCAGCACCTGGCGGAAATTGTGCAGGTAGTAGAACGGGTCGTCGACGGAATGAGCAATCACAAGTACAGAGTCAGGCGGCTGGAACAACTACTGGTTATACATACAGACCAGCACGCCTGGCAAGTACCGTGGGTCACTCCGTCGCGGTGACCATGTCCCCCGCCTCGGCCTTCACGCTGCCAAGCGGCGTCTGCAGCAGCAGGAAGTAAGCCACCGCCGAGCACAGCGCCACCACCGCACTGATCATGAACGCCGTGGTGAACGAGCCCGAATACTGGATGCTGAAGCCGGTCACGATCGGCGCGACAGAGCCGGCGATGTAGCCGCCGAAGTTCTGGATCGAACCAAACGAGGCCACGCGCTGGCTGTCGACGATGGTGTTGACGATCATCCAGGCGGTTGCGCTGGCCATGTTGATGCTGAAAAGCGCCAGGCACAGCAGGATGATGCAGCCGGTCAGGCCGGTGACGAACGACAGCGGCAAGGTGAACAGTGCTGCCAGCACCAGGCCGGTGATGACACTGAACTTGCGGCTGCCCAGCACACTCATGCCACGTTTTACCAGCCAGTCGCAGAAGCGGCCGGCAACGATAGTACCTGCCGCGCCAAAACCGTAGGCCAGCGACACGACCCAGGCGGTCTTGTACAGGTCCAGGCCGTGCTCACGCTCGAAGTAACCCGGCAACCAGGTCAAGTGCAGCCACAGCATGTAGATCACACCCATGAAGCCCAGTACCGCCCCCCAGGTGCTGCGGTGCTTGAACAGGTCGAGCCAGCCGGCAAAGTAAGAAGGCTTCGGCGCGTGCACCGAGGACGCGGGCGCCTGGTGCTCACCCGGCAGCGGCTTGCCTTCGGCTGCCAGCTCGGCCAGGTATCGCGCCTTGCTTTTGTAGAAGCTCAGCCAGCACACCGCCAGTACCACGCCGATCACGCCTGTAATGATGAACATGCCGCGCCAGCCGAAGTTGACCATGAACAGCGTCAGCAACGGCGGTGCCAGACAGGGACCAAGGCAGGTCGACGACCACACCACGCCGGTTGGCGTGCCGCGTTCGTTGGCATCGAACCACTCCGACAAAGCCTTGGCGGCCGACGGGAACATCGGCGCCTCGCCAATCCCCAGCAATACCCGCAGGCCCATGAAACCGGCAAAACTGCTGACCATGCCGAACGCAGCCTGGGCAACCGACCAGCCCAGCAACGAGGCACCGAGGGCGATCTTGCTGCCCAGGCGGTCGATGATCATGCCCATCGGCAGTTGGGCAAAGGCATAGGCGATGGAAAACGCCGACAACAGAATGCCCATCTGCGAAGGGCTGATCATCATGTCTTTCTGGATGGAGGTGTTGGCGATCGACAGCGCACTGCGGTCCAGGTAGTTGACGATGCCGATCAGCAGCAGGAACACGACGGTGATGCGCTGGTACTTCTTCATAGGGTTCATGTGTCGACCTTTATTATTATTGTTGCCGCGCTGTCAGCGCCTTGGCGATCCCTCGTTGATGCTGCGCCCCTCCCTGGCGCAGCGTGTCGATCAGGGCCTGCGTGCAGTGGCTGCAACCTCCAGCAAGCCACGCCGGCCGAGGTTGTCGATCAGCGCGCGCAGGCCGAACGCCCATTGCGGTGCCAGGTCGCTGGTGGTCACGCGGTTGCACAAGGTACCCAGTTGCGGGTTGCTGATGCTCACCACATCGCCCGGCTTGTGGGTAAAGCCGTTGCCCGGCTGGTCGCGGTCCTGCTTGGGCGCGAACAGGGTGCCAAGGAACAGCACCAGGCCGTCGGGGTATTGATGGTTTTCGTTAAGCGTCTGCTGCACCAGGTCTTGGGGGTCGCGGCTAATCTGGCGCATGGAGCTGCGACCCGACAGAACGAAACCGTCTTCACCCTCCACCCGCAGGTCCACCTCGGCAGTGCGAACGTCGTCCAGCCCGAAGCTTTCGTCAAACAGCCGCAGCAGCGGCCCCAATGCAGTGGAGGCGTTGTTGTCCTTGGCTTTGGACAGCAGCAAGGCACTGCGCCCTTCGAAGTCGCGCAGGTTGACGTCGTTGCCGAGCATGGCGCCCTTGATACTGCCATCGCTCGACACCGCCAGCACCACTTCCGGCTCCGGGTTGTTCCAGCTGGACTTGGGGTGGATGCCGATGTCCGCGCCATGGCCAACCGCCGACAGCGGCTGGGCCTTGGTGAACACTTCGGCATCCGGGCCAATGCCCACTTCCAGGTATTGCGACCACAGGCCCTGCTCCACCAGCACCTTGCGCAGCGCTTCGGCTTGAGCCGAACCCGGCACGATCTGCGAAAGGTCGGCGCCAATGCGGCTGGCCAAGGTGTCACGGATCGCATCGGCCTTGGCCGGGTCACCCTTGGCCTGCTCTTCCACCACACGCTCCAGCAGGCTGGTGGCGAAGGTCACACCCGCGGCCTTCACCGCCTGAAGGTCGATGGGTGCCAACAGCCATGGCTGGCGCGGGTCGCGCCGAGCGGGGTCGCTGTTGGCCAGCAACGCCGGTAGCGCAATGAGCGGCTCGGCCAACGGCAAGGCACGCAGGTATGCGGCCGGGTCATCCACTTCAAGCAGCGCCGAGACCGTCGCCACATGGGTGCTGATATCGTAGACGGCGCCAGCCTTCACCCGCACCACCGCCGGCCCCTGTTCCGGCAACCAGACGCGCCCTACCCAACTGCCACTGTCGAACACGCTGGCATCAAAACTTAGCGGTAGCGGTTGATGGGTGTTCGATCGATCATCAGTCATCTGTGTACCCTTACTGTGCATCATTGGGAAAATGTCGGCAGTTCCATCAGCCCGGCCAGGCGGTCGAGGTCGGCCATCAACTGCGGCGACAGGCTTACGCCCTGCGCCAGTGCTTGGCGACGCAGGGCAAGGCCGGCTTGCCCGGGCAGGCGTACCGGGCGTTCGGGATCGAGCGGGCGGCTTGCCAGAATCAGGCGGCCAAGGAAGCTGGTTTCGTGGGTGAACGCCTCCAGGCCACCGAAGAAGCGCGGGTCAATGACCACGGCAGTGGCCGAGGCGCCCCACTGGGTGGGTTCGTCCTTGCGTCCATGACCGGCCAGGCCCGAGGTCAGGGCTTCGACCAGCAGCGCCAAGGCGAAGCCTTTGTGACCAAAGGCCTGCCCCCCCAAAGGCAGGATGCTGCCTGGCGGGGTAGTGAAAAAATCGCGCGGGTCGTCACTCAGTTGCCCGTCGTTGCTCACCAGCACCGGGTGCGGCAGGCGGCTGCCGGCATCGCGGCATTGGCCCACCAACCCAAGGGTGACCGTGGACATGCTGACGTCCAGCAGTATCGGCTCGCCCTGGGTCGGTATACCGGCAGCAATCGGGTTGGGGGTGTACACGGGGTCGATGCCGCCATGGGCGCAGACCAGCGCCACAGACGGGTCAGACGAGTAGACCATGGCCACCAGGCCTTGGTCGGTATAGGGCTTCAGGTAGGCGGCCAGGCAACCTATGTGCGAAGCCCGGCGCACCACGGCGATACCGATGCCCTGCGCGGTCGCACCTTTGGCTGCGCAGTCCAGTGCACGGCTGACGCAGTATGGCCCAAGTACATAGTGGCCATCGAACACGCTGGAAATACCACTGTCCGACACGTGCTCCAGCGCCTGTGCGCGGGCCTTGACCTGCCCGCTGAGCATGCCATCGATGTAACGGCTGACCAGGTTCAGGCCATGGGTACGGTGCCCGAGCAGTTCGCCTTCGAGCAGCACCCGGGTGACCACTTGGGCGACTTCGCTATCGGCACCGGCTTTTACGAACAGTTGCTCGACAAAGGCGGTTAGCGCTTGCACGTTGCAACGTGTGGGTTGGGTCATTACGGTTGCCTCGAAAATGGGACTGCAGCGGACGATCAGGTCACGGCGCCAATCTGCCAGGGCACGAATTCGTTCTGCCCATAACCGTGCTGTTCGCTCTTGCTGCGCGCCCCGGAGGCGATGCGCAGCATCTGATCGAAGATGTACGCACCCCGCTCCTCGATGCTGGTGGAGCCATCGGCAATGCCACCGCAATTGACGTCCATGTCTTCTTGCTGGTGCTCGAACACCCGGTTGTTGGTAGCCAACTTGATCGACGGCGCGGGGGCACAGCCGTAAGCCGAGCCTCGACCGGTGGTGAAGGCGATCAGGTTGGCCCCGCCGGCCACCTGGCCGGTGGCCGAGACCGGGTCGTAGCCGGGGGTGTCCATGAACACCAGGCCTTGTGCGCGCACGGCTTCGGCATACTGATACACGTCGACCAGGTTGCTGGAACCCGCTTTGGCCACCGCGCCGAGGGATTTCTCGAGGATGGTGGTCAGCCCGCCTGCCTTGTTACCGGCCGAAGGGTTGTTGTTCAGTTCGGCGTTCATGCGCTGGCAGTAGTCTTCCCACCAGCGAATGCGCGCCACCAGTTTCTCACCCACCTCACGGCTGACCGCGCGGCGCGTCAGCAAGTGCTCGGCGCCGTAGATTTCCGGGGTTTCGGAAAGGATCGCGGTACCACCGGCGGCCACCAAGCGGTCAACCGCATTGCCCAATGCGGGGTTGGCGGTAATCCCCGAGTAGCCATCGGATCCGCCGCATTGCAGGCCGACTACCAGATGCTGTGCGCTGACCGGTTGACGCCTCACCTGGTTGGCCTCGGCCAGCAGGCTACGAACCTGCTCGATGCCTGCCGCGATGGTTTTCGAGGTGCCACCGATGCCCTGGATCGTGAACGCACGCAACTGTGCGCTGGCCTGCAGGCCCTGGGTTTCCAGCAGGCTTTCGATCTGGTTGGTTTCGCAGCCCAGGCCGATGATCAGCACGGCAGCGAAGTTGGGATGCACGGCGTACCCGGCTAGGGTTCGGCGCAGCAGGCCAAGGGCTTCGCCGCTGGGGTCCACAGCGCAGCCGGCACCGTGGGTCAGGGCCACTACACCGTCGATGTTCGGGTAGTCGGCAAGCGCTTCGGGGTGGATGTCGCGGCGGAAATGGTCGGCCACCGCCCGGGCTACCGTGGCCGAGCAGTTCACCGACGTGAGAATACCGATGTAGTTGCGAGTGGCGACCCGGCCATCGGCGCGCACGATGCCTTGGAACTGCGCTGCGCTGCCCGGCTGGCTGCGGGTATCGACACCGAAGGCATAGTCGCGGGCAAAGTCACCCATCTGGACGTTGTGCACATGCACATGGTCGCCAGCATCGATGGCCTGCGATGCAAAACCGATGATCTGGCCGTACCGGCGCAGCGGCTGGCCCTGCTCCACACGAACCGTGGCGAGCTTGTGGCCCGAGGGGATAGGCTGGCGCACGGTAATCGCCTCGGCCTCCAGGCGCAGGCCTTGCGGCAGCGGCTGACGGGCGATCAGTACATTGTCCAGCGGGTTCAGGCGGATGACGGCAGGGTCACCGGATTTGGCAATCAGTTGCATGGGACCTCTCAGGGCGGTGCGGCTGACTTCTTGTTATGGCTGTGGCCACTTTAAGAAGCCTTGCGTGGCATTCCCAATGAGATGATCCGATCAAGCGATAACCTGAAGTTATCGCAAGAGGATTTCAGCACCTGATTATCAATCACCTGTGCGACCATGAGGGCTGCGCTACACGCCCCCCGGGGCTATCTCTACACGGCCCTGCGACGCTGCGCGCCCTCCAGCAGGATCTCGACAAACGCCCGAGCCGAAGCGCTCAGCGGTTCCTCCTTACGGGTGACCACACCATACTCCAACGCAGGTACATGCAAGGGGCTGCGCAGCTCCTTGAATTGCCCGCTGGCCAGCTGTGCGGCAACCATCGAGCGCGGCAACATGGCAATCATCGGTGCCGATTGCAGCAGCTGCAGGAACATCGGCATGGAGATGGTCTCGACACTGTCGGCAGGCGTGGCGATACCGGCCACCCGGAACGCCTGCTCCAGGCGGTTGCGGATCGGCGTGCCCACCGGGTACAGCACCCACGGCCAGTCGCCTAGCGCTTCAAGGGGTGTGCTGTCGAGCTGGTTGAGCGGGTGCTCGCTGTTCACTACCAGGCTGAAAGGTTCGGGCTCCAAGGGCTGGAAGTCGAACAGCTGGCTGAAGCGTTCCTCAGTAAAGCGGCCGATCATGATGTCCAGCTTGTTCTGCTCAAGCATGGCCAGCAGGTGATCGCTGGAGTGCTCCACCACTTCAATCGACAGTAACGGGCTGCGCGCCTTGATGGCGGCGATGGCCTGCGGCAGAACCAATGCAGTCGCGGCAAAGATACCGCCAACACGAATAAAGCCGTGCCCGCCGTTGCGCAGGCGGTTGACCTGGTCGACGAACTGCTGCGACTCGGCCAGCGCACCCTGAGCGTAACGCACCACGTACTCGCCCAGTTCGGTAGGTGGCATGCTGCGCGGCAAGCGCTCGAACAGGGCGAAGCCGAACTGCTCCTCAAGGTCGCGCAGCATCTTGCTCAGGGCCGGCTGGCTAAGGTTCATGCGGGTGGCGGTTGCATGCATGTTGCGCGTGCGCGCCAGGGTGTCGATCAGCACCAGGTGCTTGTAGCGAATCCAGTTGCAAAAGCTGGAATGGGTCATGTCCGGCGGCATAGACGCAGGGCCTCATGCTGGGTGAAGGTCATTGCGCCCGCAAGTAGCGCAGCAAAGTATCGAGGGCAACCGAGTGGGGCCGTGAACGCAAGGTGAGTACACCGAGGTTGGCCATGGCCAGCGGCAGTTCCACCGGCAGGATGGCGACCATCCCATAGCGGGCATAGTGCTCGGCTACGTCATTGGGCACCACTGCAATCATTTCAGAGGCTTCGAGCATGGCCGTGGTTGCCAGGATCGAGGCGGTTTCGACGATGTCCAGCGACTGCACCATGCCGCCGGCCTGCAGCGCGCTTTCGACGCGGCGGCGCATCGGGCTGCCGATGGGGTGCAGGATCCAGGTCAGGCTCACCAGGTCTGCCAGCTGCAACCCGGTGGCGCGGGCCAAGGGGTGGCCTGCGCGGGCAATCACGCGCATCTGCTCACCCCCTTCGAACAGCTCGATGTTCAGCGCCTGGCTGTCGCTCTGGTCCGGCAGGCGCCCCACCACCATGTCGAAGTCACCGCGCAGCAAGGCGGGCAGCAAGGTATCGCTGGTACCGACTTCCAGGGCGATGCGTACCTTGGGGTGGTCGTGCTTGTAAGCCAGTATCGCCTTGGTCAGCACGCCCGGCACCGGCCCCATGACGCTGCCCACGCGCACCAGGCCCAAGGCCCCGCGCGCCAGCTCGGCGATTTGCGCCTGGGCATGCTCGAACTCATGCAACGCGTTCTGTGCGTAGCGGATCATCACCTCGCCGTACAGCGTTGCTTGCATGCCCCTTGGCAAACGCTCGAACAACCGTACGCCAAGACGCTCCTCCAGTTGCTGCAGCAACAGGCTGGCCGCCGGTTGCGTGGTGTGCATCGCTGCCGCAGCGCGGCGCAGGTTGCCAAATTCGCCCAAGGCATTGAGCAGCGTGATCTGCCGGCTGGAGATTTTCAGTGCGCCAAGGCTGGCAGGCGCCTGGGCGTTATCGGGCGGCAAGCGAGACATATCGAATCCGGTATCGCTGGTTAAGATTTGGCGATTATGCCTGTATCGCTCGACAACCTACAGTCAGCGCTCCCAGTGCTTGAGCAGAACAAGAGCCGACCATGAGCATTCGTATTACCCACCTCAGCGTCCGTGACATCCGTTTCCCCACTTCACTGTCGCTGGATGGCTCAGACGCCATGAACAGCGCCCCCGACTATTCTGCGGCCTATGTGGTGCTGCACACCGACGCCGAGGCCCTCGAAGGCCACGGCCTCACGTTCACCATCGGCCGCGGCAACGAGATATGCGCGGCCGCGGTGCAGTCACTGGCGCCCTTGATCGTCGGCCTCACCCTCGATGAAATCACCGCCGACATGGGTGATTTCTGGCACCGCTTTACCGTCAGCGACAGCCAGCTGCGCTGGCTGGGCCCGGAAAAGGGCGTGATCCACCTGGCCACGGCCGCCATCATCAACGCCGTGTGGGACCTGTGGGCCAAGCACGAAGGCAAGCCCGTATGGAAACTGCTGGCCGACATGACGCCGGAGCAACTGGTGCGCTGCCTGGACTTCAGCTATGTCACCGACGTGCTCACCCCCGAAGAAGCCATTGCCCTGCTGCGACGCCAGGCGCCAGGCAAAGCCCAGCGCGAGACACAGATGCTGCGTGAAGGCTACCCCGGCTACACCACCGCGCCAGGCTGGTTGGGCTACAGCGAAGAAAAAATGCGCAAACTGGCCCGCGAGGCCGTGGAAGATGGCTGGACCCATATCAAGCAGAAGATCGGCGCCGACCTGGAAGAAGACATTCGCCGTGCCACTATCCTGCGCGACGAAATCGGCTGGGAGCGCACCCTGATGATGGATGCCAACCAGGTGTGGGGGGTCGAGGAGTCGATCGCCAACATGCGCCGCCTGGCCGCCTTCGAACCGTTGTGGATCGAAGAACCGACCAGCCCGGACGACATTCTCGGCCACGCCACCATTCGCCAACGCATCGCGCCGATTGGCGTGGCCACCGGTGAACATTGCCACAACCGTGTCATGTTCAAGCAAATGTTCCAGGCCGGTGCGCTGGACTTCTGCCAGCTGGACGCTGCCCGCCTGGGCGGCCTGAACGAGGTGCTGATCGTGCTGCTGATGGCGGCCAAGTACGACGTACCGGTGTGCCCGCACGGGGGTGGCGTCGGGCTGTGCGAATATGTGCAGAACATCGCCCTGTTCGACTACATCGCAGTGTCTGCCTCGCTGCACAACCGCGTGCTGGAGTACGTCGACCACCTGCACGAGCACTTCATCGACCCGGTGGTGATCCGCCGCGGGCGCTACATGCCGCCACAACGCCCGGGCTACAGCATCGAAATGCACGCTGAAACCCTGGAGCGCTACCAGTACCCCAACGGCGCCGTGTGGCTCGACATCAACCGCTCCTGACCCACAGACCTTGGCGTGTCGCGGTCACGCGGCACGCCACCAGCACATTTCACGGGGAAAAAAACAATGACAACCCTCACCCGTGCAGCGGCTTCGGCCCCTGCCGCCACCACAGAGCAGCGCCTGAACGGCCTGCTGTTACGCAAATTGATGCCGCTGCTCATCGTCGTCTATGTGATGAGCTTTCTTGACCGCACCAACATCGCCTTGGCGAAAGCCAGCATGGGCATCGACCTGGGCTTGTCGGCAGCGGCGTACGGCCTGGGTGCCGGCCTGTTCTTTCTCACCTATGCGCTGGCCGAAGTGCCCAGCAACCTGATCATGCATCGGGTGGGCGCGCGCTTCTGGATCACCCGCATCATGATTACGTGGGGTTTGCTTTCGGCGGGCATGGCCTTCGTCCAGGGTGAAACCTCGTTCTACATCATGCGCCTGTTGCTGGGCGTAGCCGAAGCGGGCCTGTTCCCCGGAGTCATGTTGTACCTGACCTATTGGTTCGACCGCGAACAGCGCGCCCGTGCTACGGGGTATTTCCTGCTGGGCGTGTGCCTGGCAAATATCCTCAGCGGGCCACTGGGCGGTGCCCTGCTGGAAATGGACGGCGTACTCGGCTGGCACGGCTGGCAATGGCTGTTCGTGCTCGAGGGCCTGCCTGCCGTGGCCTTGGCCTTGGTGGTGTGGAAGAAGTTGCCGGACGGCCCCGCATCGGCGCCCTGGCTGTCGGCCGCCGATGCCAAGGCTATCGAACGCCGCCTGGCTGCGGAGCGGGCTGCCGCGCCACAGCAAAGCAAGTTGGGGCAGATGTTCCGCGACCGGCAGATCTGGCTGGCGATCGTGGTGTACTTCGTGCACCAGATCACCATCTACACGGTGATTTTCTTCTTGCCGGGCATCATCGGCACATACGCTGCGCTATCGCCTTTCCAGGTCGGCCTGCTGACCGCGGTGCCATGGGTTGCCGCCGCCATCGGTGCCGCCACCTTCCCACGGCTGGCCACCTCACCACGCCGCTGCCGCACCTTGCTGTTCTCCGGCCTGCTGACCATGGCGGCCGGGCTGCTGCTGGCCTCGCTGGCCAACTCGTTCGTTGGCCTGATCGGGGTTCTCCCTGACGGCGCTGATGCTGTTCGTGGTGCAATCGATCATCTTCGTCTTCCCCTCCAGCCGCCTGAGCGGCAATGCGCTGGCGGCCGGCCTGGCCTTCGTTACCACCTGTGGCCTGTTTGGCGGCTTCGTCGGGCCTTCGGTAATGGGGCTCATCGAGCAGACCACCGGCAGCACCCGCAATGGTTTGTGGATCATTGCTGCGTTGCTGGTAGTGGCGGCACTGGTCAGCACCCGCCTGCGCCAGGGGCAGGAGCAATACTGAGCAATACGCACGCTTGCACCGCCTGCAAGCGCAGCCTTGTGCTGCACTTGCAGGCACTTCGATCTCAATGTGAGAGGCGGGCACGGCGCCGGCAGCCTTGCTCCAGCGCCCGCGCCAAACGCTCCACCGCTTGGCGCAGGTCGTCGGGCAGCCCGCCCGGCCACATCAACGCCAGGTATTGCGGGTAACGCCCCTGCAGGCAGAACTGCTCGCCCGGCACTGCATGCAACGCTGAACCTGCCAAGGCTACGGCGACACGCTCCCATACCAGCGGCTGGCGAAAGCAAACCCACAGCATGTGCCCACCTTGCGGCATCTCAAACCTCACCTGTTGGCCAAATTGCAGCGCAAGCACATGCGCGAGGCCGTGAGTGCGCCTTTGCAGGTCTGTGCGCAGGTGTGCCAGTTGTACGTCCATTTCTCCCTTGTCGAGCATGTGCGCAAGCGCCTGCAGACGCAGTGGCGCAAGCCGAAACGCGCGTTCGGCAAACGCCTTGGTCAGCACGGTGTCTTTGCTCAACAAATAGGCATACGGTGCTTCGGCACCGACCGTGGACTCGAACGCGCCCATCACCAGCAGCCAGCGCGGGTCGACCCAGTCGCGCAGGCGCTTTTTGGGTGGCCCGTTGTAACAGAGCTCACTGTCCAGATCGTTTTCCAACAACCAAACAGGGTGCTGGCCTAGTAACAGACCAAGCTGTTGCTGATAATACGGTGAAACCAGCCGCCCTTGCGGCATGCCCAGGCACGATGGCATGACCAGCATCTTTACAGGCTCGCTCCTCAGCAGCGTGGCCAAGGTATGCAGGTCAGGATTACCACGGGCATCCGGTGGCACCTCCAGCACACGTATGCCTGCACGCGTCAGGGCGAGCAGCACTTGCCGGCAACAGGGCGAATGCACCAGCACGGTACCGCCCTGCAAGGCCAGCGCCGCCATCAGCGTCTCTAGCAACGCAGGCACATCAGGTGCCAGTTGCACGTCATCGCGACACCAGTACTGGCTGGAAGAACGGGTATAGCGTTCTGCCAATGCACTGCGCAGGCGGGTGCTGCCAAGCGCCCCCCAGGGCTCCACGCTGCGGTCACGCTGGCGGGCGAAACGCCGTTCGTGGCCAAACAGGGCACGCTCCAGCAGCGGTTGCACGGGGGGTGGCAGACTGGGCGTGGTCACGGCTTGCACTTTGCAAGCGTGTTGTACGTAATAACCAGACCTCGGCAAGCAGCGTACGCGGCCCTCCTCTTCCAGCAGGCTGTAGGCGCTCTGCACCGTTGCCAACGACACCCGCAGCCGTCGGGACAGTGTGCGCAGTGACGGCAAGCGGCATGGGCCACCGCTTGCCGCCTGATCGATCATGGCTTCCAGGTAGCGATATACCTGGCGATACGCGAACTCGCCGGGGGCCACTCGCCCCATCAGGACAACCCCGCAAAGCCGCGCCGCAGCCCCAACGCCTGCCGAGGCATCAACCTCAAATGCACGTCGCGGCGGGCGAGGTTGTTCAGCAGGCGCCAGGCGGTCAGCGGTAGTTGCCCACTATAAATCGCCCGCAACTGCACCAGCGGCAGGCCACTGGTGTTCACCAGCCAGGCTTTCACCGCATCAGGGCAGGGTTTGCCCTGCAACGCCCTGTGTAGGTACGGCAACGCCACCAACATATCGGCATGCCGGCACTGCAGGAAACGTTCGAGGTTCTTCCCTTGCCGGGCAAAAGGGCTGAATAGCAAGCACACCAGCTGCGTCTGATTGAGGCCGTAGGTTTTGCCGAGTTGCGGCTGGTGTATTTCGTGTTGCTTGCTACCGCCCGACTGCCCGGCCAGACGCAGCGCGGGGCGGCTGGACTGGGGGTCCAGGCTGCGTGCACGCAGTTCGTGCAACTGTGCCGTGGCTTGCGGATCGACGAATGCCGACAGTGGCCAGGCACCCGGGGCGTTCTCGATACTACAACCCAGCATGCTATCAAGCGGCTGTGCTTCGACCACGTACGGTAGCAGGTCATCAAGGGCAATCAGCCGCACCATCTCCCTTTCCGATGCGCCGCCCAATGCCGGCTGGCGATTGGGGGCGCCCCCGACAACCCCATGCAACCGGCCCAGACCTTGGGCCAGCACCGCCAGGCACTGGTGCATCGCATACGGGCCGTGCTCGCCGGACAGGCGCAGGTTACGCCGGGCCCATGCCAGGTATCGGCGCCGCTGGGCACCGGGTATGGCGGTGACCAATGCATCGGCTGGTGCCTGTGACTGCAGCGCAAAACCTATAGCCCCCGCCAGCTCCAGGTGCAGACGGCTACCCAGCAAGGCTTCAGGCCTGGCGTCGACCAAGTGGCCGAACATCAACAAAGCGTCTTTCGCCAGTGCCCAACGCTCGGGCCTGGCCGAGGGCTGGCGGCGAAACGGCACCACTGCGCCACCCTCGATCATCTGCAACTGCACCCGGGGGTCATCCTGCATGAACAATGCGCTGAAGCTAAGCTCGTGCGCGTCCAGCCTGGCGCTGTCCGCAACCGGCAAGCTGACCACCAGCACCCGCAGCTGGAAGGTTACCGGCGCACGCAGGGCAATACTCAATTGTGCGGCACGCAGCATCGCCAACAGCCTGGCACTGTGGCGATCGCTGCCCTGCAACACCTGCAAACGGAAGGTACCGATATACTCGAGCCCGCCCGCCGCAACCAGCAGCCGTTGTATCAATAGTTGCAAAGAAGCACGCTGCGCCTGTGACATGTGGTTCAGCAAGCGTTCAAGCACTTGTTCGTAGACGTAATGCATTGCCTGGTCGTGAATAGCTGTCACGAAATCACCTCACCCACTTCATTCAGCCGACACATGCCGAGCCCACTGCATTGAGCTTGAACCTGCGCCAAACTTACCCAGAAGAAATTGCCTACAATCAAATGGAAGTAATGACGTAACCCTTCACTCTGGCCAAGCCATCGAAAAAAGCCCTCCGCCACGATGACCTATCGCTAACACACATTGCCCTGGCCTCGGCGTAGCCATGCTCATTTCACGCTCCTTGCGCAAACTACTACCGGGCCATTATCGAGGGATGCAGAGCGATTTGAAGATACAGATCGCGGTAAAAAAACCATTCACCAGAAGTACGAGCGCACATTGAAGCGCATGGTGAATGCGTTCAAGCCAGATTATTTGGCGGAATATTTCCGACAACTAAAAACCACCCCGCTTAGATGTAGTACTTGTCACATTCAACTGTAGGAACGTTCCTATTTTTAAAGTTTCACACCCACCCCGCAGACACAAAAAAACCCGGGGCTCACCCGGGTTTTTCAGTAACGCATGCAACCGTCAGTGTTGTGCCATGTCCAGCACCACCCGCCCGCCGCACGGGCATTGGTCCATGTAGCGATGCGCCTCTACCACCTGCTCGAACGGGTACACCTTGATGATCTGCGGTGTCAGCAACTGGTCGGCGGTAAACTGGTTGATGTCGCGCAAGGCGCGCTGCAATGCCACCTGGTCCTGGCTGATGCCAAGCTCTGGCTTGCCGGTGAAGTTGCCGATGCAATGCACATAGAACTGGATGTTCTTCTGGAAAGCTGCGCACGCCGGGAACGGCGTTTGATTGCCGCCTTGCAGGCCATACAGCACCAGGCTGCCACGCGGTGCCAGCACATCGCCCAGCAGCGACATCTGCGGGCCGCCCATGCCATCGAGAACCATGTCCACGCCGCGGCCTTCGGTATACTTGCCAACCTGCAGCAGCAAGTCCTGCTCTTCGGTGACAATCACTTTGTCGGCGCCCAGGCTCAGCAGGTACTCACGCTGTTCCGCTTCCTTGGTGGCCGCAAACACTTTCAGCCCCAACGCCTTGCCCAGCTGCACGAAGGCGGGGCCGGCGCAATGGCTGGCGTCGGTGACCAGCGCAGTCTGCCCGGCCTTGGCCCGCGCCAGGTCGACGTAGGCAAAATAGGCGATCAACAGCGGCGTATAATGCACGCTGGCCTCGATCGGGGTGAGTACATCCGGGTAGCGGGTAATGGCTGAACGCGGGAGCACGATGACATCGCCATACACCGGGTGGTCGTTGGCACTGGTAGCCGGGAAACTGGCAACCCGATCACCGACGACAATGTCTTCTACCCCTTCACCGACCGCCGTCACCACCCCGGCCATTTCGTGGCCGATCCCCGCAGGCAGCCGTGCCTGGGACGGCGCCAGGTTCTGGCGCCAAAGCACGTCATACCAGCTGACGCCAACCGCCTGGACGCGGATTTGAACCTCGTCGGCAGCGGGTGACGGTTCGGCCTGCTCCTCGCAACGGAGCACATCGGCAGCGCCGAACTTGTGGAAACGGATCATGCGGGACATCGCATACCTCGCCTTTGTGAACCTCTAATTACCACTGACTCTATCCGGGCTTTACCGGTTAGACCATCAGCGGTCATTAATAGTCGACATGCTTGTCATCGATTGGGCACCTCACTTTCCCTGCAATTGGTCCCCCTAAACCCGTGCAGGGTAACAGCCTTTGGCCTTAAGATTCACCCCTGCCCCACTATAGGCGAAGCGCACCGATGAATCGAAACGACCTGCGTCGCGTAGACCTCAACCTGCTGATCGTGTTCGAAACGCTGATGCACGAGCGCAGCGTGACCCGTGCCGCAGAAAAACTGTTCCTCGGCCAACCGGCCATCAGTGCGGCCTTGTCGCGGCTGCGCAACCTGTTCGACGACCCGCTGTTCGTGCGCACCGGCCGCAGCATGGAGCCCTCAGCGCGGGCCCACGAGATCTTCGCCCTGCTGTCGCCGGCGCTGGACTCCATTTCCACGGCGGTCAGCCGCGCAGCCGAGTTCGACCCCGCCACCAGCAATGCCGTCTTCCGCATCGGCCTGTCAGACGACGCCGAGTTCGCCCTGCTGCCACAGTTGCTCAAGCGCATTCGCGCGGAAGCGCCTGGTATCGTGCTGGTGGTGCGGCGGGTCAATTACCTGCTGATGCCTACGTTGCTGGCTTCGGGCGAGATTTCGGTGGGCGTCAGCTACACCAGCGAACTGCCGGCCAACGCCAAGCGCAAAGTACTGCGCCGCAGCATGCCGAAACTGCTGCGGGCCGACAGCGTGCCCGGCAGCATCACCCTGGACGACTTCTGTGCCCGACCGCATGCACTGGTGTCGTTTGCCGGTGACCTTTCCGGGTTTATCGACGAAGCGTTGGAAGAAATTGGTCGCAAGCGCCATGTGGTGCTGGCGGTGCCGCAGTTCAACGGGCTGGGGAGCTTGCTGGCGGGCACGGATATCGTGGCGACGGTGCCGGACTACACGGCCGATGCACTGACTGCGGCGGGGGGGTTGCGTGCCGAGGACTTGCCGATACCCGTGCGCAGTTTCGAACTGCACATGGCCTGGCGTGGAGCGCAGGATAATGATCCGGCGGAGCGGTGGTTGCGGTCGAGGATCCAAATGTTCTTCGGGGATCCGGATAGTCTGTGACTGAGCTCCACTAAGCGCCATAAATCTTTTAAATACATGGAGTCAGAAAGATTATTTGTCCATGGCCATCCGTCAGAACCCACTCATCTCCAGCTTGACTGGGGGTATGAAGGCGACTCGCTAGTGATTTATTAGCGCCTCGCCAATTCATTGAGCGCTTCAACCAGCTCAAATGTTCTACCTCACGACTTTCGCGGATCATTTTTGACATCTTTCTCAGCAACCTTGTCGTGCCGACTATAGAGCTCTGCCTTTGAAGCCCGCTCGGTGTTGGCACCCTTACTTCCCTCCGTCCTTGGGCCTTGGGGAGGTGTATGTTCGCCAGAATTTCTTTCACCCTGGTGCGATGTTTTATCTGTCATATAAACCTCTGATGAGCCCGGTTATCCGAGCTCAAATAAATGAATTACTCAGCGAGTGATCCATCATGTGTACGCATCTGCCTCCGGTCACTCTCCGGACCTTTATCAAGGCCTGGCTCGTCATCATCTGGGGTGTAGCCCAGAGGATCATCAGCTTCAAGGCGCGTATGTGGCGGAAGAGCCGTATTTGGTTGGGCGCCCCTACCAACGACGCCCAGGATAAGTCCAACCAGCCTGCTGATTACTGAACTTTTCCTTATTTGAAGCTTTTTGACGTTCAGGGGGCCCAGGATCTTGTTCAGGCGTAGCGTCGGGATCGATATAATCGTCCCTATCCTCTGGGCTAGCTTTGTCCAACCCCTCACGCTTTTCTGTACCTGATTCAACTTCCGATTCAAGTCCCGGAGATCCATCTGGCTTGGTTGTGTCACTAGACATAAGTACCTCTCAATAACTCAGAAAATCTGAGCTAAATCGAGTATGCGCCCTAAGTCTGGCATAGGGTGAAATACCAGACCACCGGGACACTTAATGAGACTGGCGCAGCGTTGGGACTCTTGAGACCCTCTTCGGGCAAAAAAACCGGCTCGTTGGCCGGGTTCTGTTTATCACGCCTCAATATGCGCAGGAATGACAGGATGGACGCACATTGGCTCATTGGTTCAGTCGCAGTCAATCGGCATTTGCGACCAAATGGCCTTCATGGTCGAGAATGTGCTGCGCTTCCACCAGCGCGGCCTCTACCTCAAGCTCCAGAGCGCGCAGGATGTCTCTCCTCCAGCGCTCCTGAGTCTTGATTGGGTGCGCGTCAGCTGCTCGATAGAGAGATTTCACTCATCGTCCTCATTCAGGATGAAGAAAGCGTGCGCCACACGCTGGGTAAAGAATCTAGCCACGAGGGTTAGCGTCTTAGCGCTGACTTGTATCCGTTATCAGCGCTGTGAAGCTGCCGGTAAAGCCATAACGAAGCTCCCTGGGCATTTCATAGGAAAAGTGAACAAGCCAGGCGCCCTCGTTAAGTCGAACCGTTTCCCTTCGGTACCGCTCAACTTGAGCCTCGCCAATTCCAACTGCTGCAGCGACTTCTTGATTGGTCGGTTCGGTATTCAAGGGTTTTTCTCCAGCCCCAGTATGGGGTGAGCCGCATCATTACGCTCGTTAATTGCAAATAGCCATGCAAATTGTGATTAACACGCCCTCCAGGCATGCCCGTTCGTGGCTCGTCATGATCTGCTCGGCCATCCCCCATAACTCCGGATACAAGGCTATCGGCTCGGCATCTACGCCAACACCTGCGTAGTACTGGGCATCTGTAGCACAGGCTAGGACGAGGTTCTGGGCATGTGAGATCGAGCCCACCACGCCGAGTCGCGGTGAATCATCTGGCCTTCGAGAAGGTAGCTGAGCGTCGATAGGCCTAGCTGGTCGGTCACGCTTGCGCCTTCAGAAAGTCCAAAGCGCAAGCAAAGGTGTTTCATAGAGGGTGATCTGGGTTCGTGCCTGCATAGATTTGAGAAAATGTCACACTGAAAGTGGTGCCATCCTGTTGTGTCGAAATGACTGATACGCGTCCCGCGTGGGCCTTTGCTATTTGGCTGACTATGAATAACCCAAGCCCTGCATGACGCATTTCAACAGGCTGTTTCTGCCCACGTACCAGAGGTTCGAATAAACGCTCTAAAAGTTCAGCGGGAATTGGAGCGCCCATATTGTGGACGGTGATGACGACGATCTTATCTTGGTTACAAGATTTCACAGTCACCGGTGACTGTGGGTCGCCATACGCAATGGCGTTGGCGACAAGGTTTCCAATGACTTGGAAAAGGCGGTCCTTATCGAACAGGGCGAGACGCTGGCCAACGTGATTGTATGTTAATTGATGACGGGGAAATGCCAAACGTAATTCTTCCAGGCATCCTTCCACGGCGCTCGGTAGATCCGAGACTGTAGGGTGAATGGGAACACCTCGCCCAGACTGGATAAGCGTGAAATCCAGAACGTCAGCCACCAGTCGCTGAGCTCGCGCCACAGAATGGCTGATATGCCCGAGCAACTTGAGCGTTTCAGTAGAGTGCGGGTGGCGCCCCAGAAGCTCTGCCGCCATGCTTATTGCTAAAAGTGGTGTACGTAGGTCATGACTCACGATACCAAGCATCTGTTTGGAGAGCATGGCCTGCTTGTCCGCAGGAGTCTGAACGATATAAACACGGCTTCGGGAAAGCAGTGCACGCTGTGCCTTCAAATTTTTCGCCAGGCACCGCTCGGCCAGCAGCCGGGCAGTGAGCAGCTCACGTGTGTACCTTTGCTCCTCGGTGTTGAACAAGGTCAGCTCATGAACGATGGCCTTTGAATGCGTGCAGGTAATGGCACTCGACATCATCGGCAGTATGAAGCCCGCATGGTGCACGAGATCGAACTTGACATTCGCCACCGCACCCTGGAGCGCCATCAAGGGTTGCCAGTACATCTGATGAAAGGTCCTGGCCTCCACACTCAACAGTTGCTGAATTCGCATACCGTGGAGTTCTTCGAATGTGTAACCGATCCACCGACAAAACGTAGGGTTGGCGCTCTCAATGCGCCCGCTTTCTGCCGTCAACAGCACGCCATGATCGGATTCGTCCAAATCTATTTGCGAAGCAAGGTCAGGGTTCTTTCTGCAGGTCGATGTAGCGGTAGGGCTCCAAAGAGTGTTCAAGACTCAAGCTCCTGCGATCAAACACCACGCCCCAGCCGGATATGGAGGGGTGATAGCACCCTTCCAGGTTTTGGAGCGGTGCATAGGAGCAGGATGAGCGCGATGCCATGACAGGTCTGTTCGCTACCGAACAGACCTCCTTTGCGCCTCCCCTCAAACTGAGTGCTGACCGGCCAGATCTCGGTACTCCAGGACACCATGGACAATCCTTGGCTTCGCGCGCTCGCCTTCGTTAAACGCCTGCCTGGCCATGCGCGACCCTGGCGATCGCCCCGCCATTCGTTCACCTACGAGAGCCTGCTCCGGTCTGAGCTGTATAGCGCCAAGCAAATGGCGGAACACGGCACCTGGCTTGCTAGCCAGCATCGTTTGAGCCAACTGCCCGCAGATGATTCGCTGCTCGACCGTCTGGCTGACAACGAGCGGATGCTCTCCACCTGTTGTACCTCCCTTGCTGGCGCTCTGCCCAGCTCGCGCCCAGCGCTGCCAGCGGCGCAATGGTTGCTCGACAACTTCTACCTGGTCGAGACCCATATCCGCATCGCCAAACGTCATCTGCCGACAGACTACAGCCTGCAACTGCCGCGGCTGGACAACGGCCCCTCGGCCGGCCTGCCACGGGTCTACGACATCGCGCTGGAAACCATCTCCCACGGCGATGGCCGGGTCGACGCCGAGAGCCTCAGCCTTTTTGTCGAGGCCTATCAGCAGGTCGGGACACTGACCCTTGGAGAACTCTGGGCAATCCCGATTATGTTACGGCTGGCGCTGATCGAAAATCTGCGCCGGGTGGCAGCACGGGTCATGGCCAACTGGGCTGACCGCGATCTGGCCAATGCCTGGGCCGACCAGCTTGGGGAAACCGCCGAGCGCGATGCCAAGAGCGTAGTGCTGGTGGTGGCGGACATGGCCCGCTCGGAACCACCGATGCCCCCCGCCTTTGTTGCCGAACTGGCAAGGCGTCTTCAAGGCCACAGCACTCTACTGACGCAACCGCTTGCCTGGGTCGAACAGATGCTCAGCGAGTCAGCGCTCAGCATCGAACGCAATGTACAACTCGATGCCCAGCAGCAGGCTATCGACCAAGTGTCCATCAGCAACAGCATTGGAAGCTTGCGGCTATTGTCGACCATCGATTGGAAGCTGTTCGTCGAAAACCTGAGTCATGTCGAACAGATCCTGCGTCAGGACCCGGCCTCGGTATACCCAGCGATGGACTTTGCCAGTCGTGATCACTATCGGCATGTGGTCGAACAGGTGGCACGCCATAGCGCATTCAATGAGAAAGAAGTGGCGCAGGCGGCTATCGAGCTCGCTCAGGCCGCAGCCCCCCGGCCTGGAGACCAGACCGAGCATGTTGGTTTCTACCTGGCAGGGGGCGGCCTGCCATCGCTGGAGCGACGGCTCGCGGCCCGTATTCCACTTGCCGAGCGGTGGCAACGCCTGTTGCACCGAGCGCCGCTGGTATTCTACCTGGTGCCTGTGATTCTGCTGTCGTGCCTGTTGGCCTGGGGCTTCATACGGTCCATTGACGTTGAGGGCTGGCCCGCATGGGTACTCACGGTCATGGCCCTACCGATAGTGCTGACGACCAGCCGCCTGGCCATTGGCCTTGTTAACTGGCTGGTGACCCTGACCGTGAAACCTTCCTTCCTGCCACGGCTGGACTACTCGTCCGGGATTCCTGCTGACGCCAAGACATTGGTCGTGGTGCCCACCATGCTAGCCACTGCCAGCGATGCAGAAGAACTGGTCGAGGGGCTGGAAGTGCGCTTTCTGGCAAACCGTGATGAGCACCTGCATTTCGCGCTGTTGAGCGATTTCATGGATGCCCCTGAACAGACATGCCCTGAAGACATGGCCCTACTCGACCTGGCCAGCGAAGGTATCCGGGCGCTGAACCACAAATACCCAAGCCCAGGCTGCGAACGCTTCTTTCTGTTGCATCGGCCACGCGCGTGGAACGGAACCGAACAATGCTGGATGGGGCGTGAGCGCAAGCGCGGCAAACTTGCCGAACTCAATGCCCTCCTGCGTGGCCACGGGGACGGGTGCTTCATGCGCATCGTCGGCGATCTGCAAAAGCTCGAGCGCGTGCGCTATGTCATCACCTTGGACACTGACACCCAGTTGCCGCGCGGTGTAGCCCAGAAGCTCGTCGGGGCCATGCAGCATCCATTGAACCGCGCACGCTTCGACGCACAGACCGGTCGCGTGCGCTCTGGGTACGCGATCCTGCAACCGCGGGTAGGCATCAGCCTACCCAGTGTGTCGCGCTCGACCTACGCTCGGCTGTTCGGCAGCGAGGCCGGTGTCGATCCCTATACCCAGGCCGTTTCTGACGTCTACCAAGACCTGTTCTTGAGCGGTTCCTTCATCGGCAAAGGCATCTACGCGGTGGATGCCTTCGAACAGGCACTGGATGGCCGCTTTGCCGACAATCGCGTGCTCAGCCATGACCTGATCGAAGGCTGCTATGCCCACTCCGGCCTGCTCAGCGACGTGCAGTTATTCGAAGCATATCCGGCGCGCTACAGCGTCGATATCAAGCGCCGCCACCGCTGGATACGGGGGGACTGGCAACTGCTGCCGTGGCTTGTACCGTGGCTGCGCACAGGCACCCACGGTCTCGCGCAAAGTCCGCTAAACGCACTGTCGCGCTGGAAAATCCTCGACAATCTGCGCCGCAGCCTGGAGCCGGCAGCCCTGTTAACGGTGCTGCTGTGGGGCTGGCTGGCCAGCGCCTCGGCATTGCCCTGGACGCTTGCACTGCTGGGGTTGCTGCTGACTCGCCCACTGCTGGATTCATTGCTCGAGCTGTTGCGCAAAACTACCGATGTACCATTTTCCGAACACTTGCTTGCGGCCCTGCGCACCTCGGGCACCTTCTTCGTTCGTGCCGGTCTGTCACTGGCCTGGTTACCGTTCGAGACCAACTACAGCCTGGATGCCATCCTGCGCACCCTTTGGCGGTTGGTCGTCAGCAAACATCGACTGCTTCAATGGAACCCCTCGCGGGAGGAGGAGCGCACAAGCGCCGATACGCTCCAGGCGGTTTATCGCGAGCAATGGATGCAACCAGCCCTGGTACTGGTGCTGGCCAGCGTGTTGTCGATGCAGCCTAGGGTGTTGCTGCTTGCATCACCCATCCTCGCCCTCTGGCTGCTCGGGCCGGCACTGGCCTGGTGGCTCAGCCGTCCGCGTGGTCAGGTCACGTTCACACCGTTGGCTGAGGATCTGCGCTTTCTGCATCGGCTGGCCCGCAGCAACTGGGCGTTCTTCGACCGTCATGTCGGCCCTGAGGATAACTGGTTGCCGCCCGATAACCTCCAGGAGCCGCCCTTCGCCAGCATCGCTCACCGCACGTCGCCGACCAACATGGGCATGGCCCTGCTCTCACACCTGGCGGCCCATGACTTCGGTTATCTGAGTGCCGGCCGCCTGTTCGAACGCCTGGCGCAGATACTCGACAGCATGAGCCGCCTGGAGCGCTACAGGGGGCATTTCTACAACTGGTACGACACCCAGACCCTCAAACCACTGTCACCACAGTATGTTTCGGCGGTGGACAGCGGCAACCTGGCCGCTCTGCTCCTGACGCTGAGACCCGGGCTTCTGGAAATGGCAGATACCCCCATGCTGGACCAGCGCCTGACCCTGGGGCTGCTCGACACCTTCGACACCCTGCTCGACGCCTTCAGCCGCTCAGGCCGTGACGCAAGGGAGATAGAAGCTTTGCGTGAACAGGTGCAGCAAGCCCATGAGCGATCAGGCAACCTGCCAGTCACCCAGATGTCGCTGCTGGCCGAGCAACTGCCAGGTTTGACTCCCCCATCACCTGGGGCCGAGGAAACCGATGACTGTGTGTTCTGGTTGCAGGCCCTGCATACGCAGTGCCTCGACCTGTGCACGGAGTTGCAGGGTTTCCAATTACCCCCTGGCAACGACCTAGCGCCCCAGACACCGTTGAGTTGGCGACAATTGGCAGAGCTCGAACCGGGCCAATGGCCGCTCTCCGAGCGGCTGGCAGTGAGCAACGTTCGAGCGCTGGCCCGCCAGCGCATCGCTCAAGCGCAAGCCTTGGCAAGGCGCATTACAACCTTGGCCACCATGGACTTCACCTTTCTCTACGACACCCACCGGGATCTTTTCGCCATCGGCTACAACGCCGATGAGCATCGACTGGATTCAGCATTCTACGACCTGCTGGCGTCGGAGATGCGCTTGACCAATTTCGTGATCATCGCCCAGGGACAGGTACCCCAGGACAGTTGGTTCGCCCTTGGCCGACTACTCACCAGCAATTCTGGCGTACCGGTTCTGCTGTCCTGGTCCGGTTCGATGTTCGAGTATCTGATGCCTCTGCTGGTGATGCCCAGCTATGAGGGGACCTTGCTCGACCAAACCTGCAAGGCCGCCGTCGACCGGCAAATCAAACATGGCAACCTGTTGGGCATTCCTTGGGGGGTTTCAGAGTCGGCCTACAATGCGCTGGATGCTCACTTCAACTACCAATACCGTGCATTCGGTGTTCCCGGCCTTGGCCTGAAGCGCGGTCTGGGCGAGGAGCACGTGGTTGCCCCTTACGCCAGCGCGCTCGCCTTGATGGTGGCGCCCACTGCCGCCTGCCATAACCTGCAGCGCCTTGGCAGGCTCGGACTTGCCGGACGTTTCGGGCTGTACGAGGCGGTGGACTACAGCAAGACACGGCTACCCCTCGGGCAGGACTCTGTGGTGATCCGCTCGTTCATGGCCCATCACCAAGGCATGAGCTTTCTCGCCCTGACCTCCCTACTACTTGGCAAGCCCATGCAACGGCGCTTCGCCTCGGACCCACAGTTCCAGGCCAGCATGCTGCTGTTGCAAGAGCGAGTCCCGAAAACGGCAGCCCCGTACCTTCATTCACTTCAGGCATCGGCCGTGGAGGCCGCAGAGCGCACCGCCGAAACACGACTGCGCCTATTCAGCGAACCGAACCGGCAACACCCCGCCGTCCAACTGCTCTCCAATGGCCACTACCACGTAATGGTCAATCACGTGGGTAGTGGCTACAGTCGGCGTAACGACCTGGCGGTCACCCGTTGGCGCGAGGACGCCAGCCACGACGACTTAGGAAACTTCTGCTATCTGCGCGACGTCGCCAGCGGCGCGTACTGGTCCAACACCTACCAGCCGACCCACCACCGAACCAGAAACCAGGAGGCAATTTTCAGCGACGGCCGGGCGGAATTCCGCATTCGCGAACGAAACTTCGATTGCCATACTGAAATTGCCGTCTCCCCCGAAGACGACATCGAATTACGTCGCCTGCACCTGACCAACCATGGCGACGAGCGCCGCATCCTGGAACTGACCAGTTATGCCGAAGTGGTGCTGGCGCCGGCACTGAGCGATGCGTTGCACCCGGCCTTCAGCAAGTTGTTCATCCAGACCGAACTGATTCAGCCGTTGCAGGCCATCCTCTGCACCCGGCGGCCCCGCTCGCTGCAGGACGCCGTGCCGTGGATGTGTCATGTTCTGGCCGTGCATGGCGCCGATATCGATGCCGTGTCCTATGAGACAGATCGGGCCCGCTTCATAGGCCGCGGCCGTACCCTCGTGGCACCGGCAGCACTGGACTATGACACTGAGACGTTATCCGGCAGTGCGGGGGCGGTGCTCGATCCGATCGTGGCGATCCGCTGCCGCATAACCCTGACGCCAGGCCAGACAGTAACAGTCGACTTGGTCACTGGCGTCGCCGACAGCCGCGACGCCTGCCTTCAGCAAGTCGCCAAGTACCGCGACCGCCACCTGGCCGACCGGGTGTTCGACCTCGCCTGGCCGCATAGCCAGGTCCTGTTGCGCCAGCTCAATGGTTCGGTGGCCGATGCCCGACTGTTCGAGCAAATGGCCGCATCGGTGATCTACCCCAATGCCGGCCTACGCGCTAGCGGGGCCCTGCTGGCCAGCAACCGGCGCAACCAGTCCGGCCTGTGGAGCCAGGGACTGTCGGGTGATCTACCAATCGTGCTGGTACAGATTGGCGACCTCGCCAACCTTCAATTGGTCAAGCAGATGGTGCTTGCCCATGCCTACTGGCGTCAGAAGGGCCTGACACTCGACCTGGTGATCTGGAACGAAGACCAGGCCGGCTACCGTCAGCAGTTGCAGGAGCTGATCATGGGTATTGTCGCCTCCGGCAGCGAGGCAGCCCTGCTCGATCGCCCCGGTGGGATATTCGTACGCCCTGCACAACAGTTGTCCGAAGAGGACAGGATCCTGACGCTTTCGGTAGCGCGGCTGGTGCTCAACGACAGCCATGGCACGCTGGCCGAGCAACTGCATCGGCGCCGTCAGCCTCCTGTACCACCCGCCTTCCAGCCGAACCCGGCCTACACCCGACCCGAGCCCGCCAACCACCTGCCAACGGGCCAGCTCGCGCTGATGCTTGCCAACCCCTACGGGGGGTTCAGTGCCGATGGTCGCGAGTACGTCATCCCTCTGATCCCCGACAAGCCGCCACCGGCACCGTGGGTCAATATCCTGGCCAACCCACGGTTCGGCAGCGTGGTCTCGGAGGCTGGCAGCGCCTACAGCAGGTACGAGAACGCACACGAGTATCGGTTGACGCCCTGGCACAATGACCCCGTCACCGACCCCAGCGGCGAAACCTTGTACCTGCGTGACGAGGACAGCGGGCACTACTGGTCGCCGACTCCGCAGCCCTGTCCTGGCCCTGGCCGTTATTGCACCCGGCATGGCTTTGGCTACAGCGTGTTCGAGTATACCGAGGATGACCTGCGCAGTGAGCTTTGGGTGCATGTAGCGCTGGATGCCCCGGTCAAGTTCAGCCGACTCAAATTGCACAACCACTCTAGGCGAGTACGACGGTTATCTGTGACCTGCTTCGCCGAGTGGGTTCTTGGCGACCTGCGCAGCAAGTCTGCTATGCATGTGGTCAGCGAGACCGACCCGGTCAGCGGTGCCTTGTTCGCCCGTAATACCTATGCCGTAGAGTTTTGCGGACATGTGGCGTTTCTCGACTGCGACCTGCCTTTTGATAGCATCACCTGCGATCGCAGCGAGTTCCTCGGTCGCAACGGCGATTCTCAAGCGCCGGCCGGCATGCGCCAGGCGCGGTTGTCGGGGCGCACGGGCGCAGGGTTGGATCCCTGCGCGGCGCTGCGGGTCAGCGTGCTGCTGGAGGCCGGCGAAAGCCGTGAGGTGGTGTTCCGCCTGGGGGCCGAGCAGGATGCCAAGACCGCTACCCGGTGTGTGCAGCAATACCGCGGCCTACGGGCAGCCATGGAAGCGTTCGACAAGGTTCAGATCTACTGGCGCCAGACCCTGGGCGCCCTGCGGATCGAAACCCCCGAACCCTCGTTGGATGTCTTGGCCAACGGCTGGTTGATGTACCAGGTAATTGCCTGCCGTTTCTGGGCGCGCAGCGGCTTCTACCAGTCCGGTGGTGCCATCGGTTTTCGCGACCAGTTACAGGACAGTATGGCAATGCTGCACGCTGCCCCGGCGGCCGCGCGCGAGCACCTCCTTGCGTGTGCCGCGCATCAGTATGTCGAAGGCGATGTCCAGCACTGGTGGCACCCACCCATGCAGCGCGGTGTCCGTACCCGCTGCTCGGACGACCTGCTCTGGCTGCCGCTGGCGACCAGCCGCTACGTGGAGATCACGGGAGACCAAGCGGTACTGGACGAGCCGGTCGGCTACCTGGAAGGGCGTGAACTCAATGTCGGCGAAGAATCCTATTACGACCTGCCAGCCCACTCGCACCTGGTCGAGAGCCTGTACCAGCATTGCCAGCGTGCCCTCGGGCACGCCCTACAGTGTGGAGTCCATGGCCTGCCGTTGATAGGCAGCGGCGACTGGAATGACGGTATGAACCGCATCGGCGAACAAGGTCGGGGCGAAAGTGTATGGTTGGGCTTCTTCGGTCATGAGGTGTTGCGGGCGTTCGGCGACCTCGCTCTACGCCATGGTGACACTGGCTTCGCAGTGCACTGCACCAGGCAAGCCGCCGTCCTTGCCGAAAACCTTGAGCAGCACGCTTGGGATGGCGGTTGGTACCGCCGCGCATGGTTCGACGATGGCCAGGCACTGGGATCGGCAAGCAATCAGGAGTGCCGTATAGACTCGCTCGCACAAAGTTGGGCGGTGCTGTCCGGGGTCGCGTCGGCCGAGCGCGCACGCGCCGCCATGGGGGCGCTGGATCACCACCTGGTAATACGCGATATCGGTATCGTGAAACTGCTCGATCCTCCCTTCGACCAGGGCGATCTGGACCCTGGCTACATCAAGGGCTACCTGCCTGGCGTGCGTGAGAATGGCGGACAATACACCCATGCGGCGATCTGGGCGAGCATGGCATATGCCCACCTAGGAGACGCAGACAGGGCCTGGGAGCTATTGCGCTTGATTAACCCAATACGCCAGGGTTGTAGCGCACTGATCGATACCTACAAAGTAGAACCCTATGTCATGGCCGCCGACGTCTACGCCATAACCCCCCACGCAGGGCGGGGAGGCTGGAGCTGGTACACGGGCTCCGCGGGCTGGATGTATCGCCTAATAACCGAAAGCCTGCTGGGCCTGCAACGTAGCGGTGACACCCTGCGGCTACGCCCGCTGTTACCGGCAGGCTGGCCAGGTTGTGTACTGCACTACCGTTATGGAAATACCTACTACCGCATTGAAGTGCGCAACAGCGCCAGCGCCGAACGGACCCTCCGCCTGGATGGCCAGTTGCTTGCCCATGCCACACTGCAACTGAAGGATGATGGAAAGCTGCATCAGGTAATCGCCCAGTGCCAAAGCTGCCTCTTGCCTACGAACTGAACCGTTCGACAGCGCGCGAACTTGGGTGGGAAACTGCAGTCCTGCTGGGCTAATCTTGTTTTGACAAAACCTGCCCTCGACGGTCCCGAACATGCAACCCTCGCCCCCCCCCCAACAGAATCATCTGCTGGCTGCATTATCAGTGCAGACGCTCAGCCGGCTGGAGCCTCATTTGGAACGGGTGAAACTGCCACTGGGCAAGGCAATCTACGAATCTGGCGACGCAATGCGCCATGTCTACTTTCCTACCGACTCGATTGTCTCTTTACTTTATGTCATGGAGAACGGCTCCTCGGCCGAAATCTCGGTAGTGGGCAATGAAGGCCTAGTCGGGATTGCGGTGTTCATGGGCGGTGAAAGCACGCCCAGCCGAGCGATCGTGCAAAGCGCAGGGTATGCCTATCGCCTGCCGGGGCAGCGGCTCAAGGACGAGTTCAATCGCCATGGCGAACTTATGGTGCTTATGCTGCGCTACACCCAGGCACTGATTACCCAGATGGCTCAAACAGCGGTGTGCAACCGCCATCATTCCATCGACCAGCAACTGTGCCGCTGGCTGCTGCTGTCGCTAGATCGCCTGCCGGGAGACCGCCTGTGCATGACCCAGGAACTCATCGCCAACATGCTAGGCGTACGCCGTGAAGGGGTGACCGATGCTGCGGGCAAATTGCAGCGCCTAGGTGTGATCGAGTACAGCCGGGGAAACATCAGGGTGCTGGACAGAGCACACCTGGAGCGGCTCAGTTGCGAATGCTATGCCGTGGTGAAGAAAGAAACTGAACGGCTGCTGCCCTACCTGTCGCCCGAGCCCCCTGCCATTTGACTGTACAAAAGTCACATCGCGCTTGAGAGCATCAGTAGCCGAAGCCTGTCGTTAGAAAGACCGTGCTGGTGTTTCCCAAAGTCATTAAGGCAGGCCTGGTGTTCGGCGGGAAACATTCCCATAGGGACGTCGCGCCGGAAACACCAGTCATCACCATCCCCGCCAACTAGATGCCGGCCCCCATCATGTTTACCGTGACCAGTGTCGTCAGGCCGACCAGGCCCATTTTCTTTGCTTTATCACGCATGGCTGCAACCTTCGCGAAAGCCTGTCGAAGAACCGATCGCTGGTATGCCACACCTCACTTTCGAACGCTGCGTCCCAGCCGACGGGCCCCAGGTGAAGCGCTTATGCCGTGCAATACCACGCTGAGCACGACGCAAGCGATAGTCGTGGCGATGATCGTGCTGCCCTCTTGCAACGGTGCATCGAGTACCAGCACAGCGAAAACGATAGACGCTAGACCACGCGGCCCGAACCAGCCAATGAACAGACGGCTATCGGCAGTCAATTCGCTCCCGGCAAGGCTGACCCAGACAGGCACCATACGCACCAGCGACAGACTCAGCAGCGCGTAGAACCATACCGAGGGCGACAGGATTTGCGAGGCCTTGGGCGCAACGTAGGCACCGAACACCACCCAGGTCAGCAGCGAAAGCGCTTCACCGCAGGATTCGCCGGTCTTGAGCAGCAGTTGCGTTTCCCGATTGAACAGATAGCCCGTAAGCAATCCTGCGCAGAATGCTGCGATAAAACCGCTTCCGCCCATTGCCTGGGCACTGGCGAAACTCAGCAACGCAAGGGCGGGCATTACCAGTTGTTGCCATGATTCCACCTGCAGGCAGCGGCGCTGCGAAAGACGCAACAACCCTCCCACCATCAGCGCCAGCACAGCCCCCGTCAGTGCGCCAATACCCAACTCCTCAATCAAGAAGTATCCCCCCAGGGCAAAGGGCATCGTCGAGCTGCTTTCCATCAACAATGCCAGAAACAAGAGCAGCACCGGCACGCAAATGCCATCGTTCAACCCGCTTTCGACATTCAGGCTTTCACGCACATTGGCTGGCACGAGGGGGTTGGTCACCACTGCCTTGCCAAGGGCGGCATCAGTGGGGGCCAGGATCGTCGACAACAGGGCCATTTCCAGCCAGGGCATGCGTGGAAACATCAGCCACGCAGCTAGCCAACCGGCGACCAGGGTCAGCGGCAAGCCGATCGTCAGCAGGCGCAGCGGCAGGCTGCGGTTGCGGCGTAACTGAGCCAGATCAGCCTGGGCAGCATCGCTGAACAACACGATCGCCAGGGTAAGCTCGGCCAGTAGCCGAAGATCATGACGATCCAAGGAAAGGTTAAGCAACCCGAGCCCAGCCGGGCCGGTCACCAGGCCCGCCAGCAGGAACAACAGGGGCCCGTTGACGGGTCTGGATTCGAGCGCGCCGGCCAGGTTGGCGTAAAGCACCAGCAAGGCAGCCAGGACAGCCAGATTCTGATACATGACAACCCACCGTGATCGACACGACTGTCTAAAAACGCTACCACTGCGTCCGTGGCGCGGCGATCCCAAAGGCGGCAGAAGTTATCTTAGGTCAACAGTTGAAGTAATTAACCTGCAAGACCGCTACGCATCGGGCGGTGCCAGCCTCAATGCACTCGACATCGCCCGCGAGCATCGTCGTGGAATTGACCTGTGCTTGGCTTTTATCAAGTCGAACTGGCGGTGGCGGCGTAAGTTGCCAATGACCATTGGCCGGCTTCGGACAGAAATCATGAACCGCCCCGCTTCCTCACGCGTTCGCCTGTATGACGAACAAGATCTCAATAGCGTGCTGCGTAAAATGGCGCATCAGGCCCTGGCGTTCATACCTGCGCAGCCCTTGGTACTGGTAGGGATTCAACGCCGAGGTGAGCCTTTGGCGCGTCGTCTGCAACTGCACTTGCAGCAACTGACCGGTGGTGCCGCGCCACTGCCGCTCTACCCGATCAAGGTCAAACGCTACGCCGACGACCTCAGCCTCCTGCATGCCCATACACAGCTCACCGAAAACCCTGAGTTGGCCAACCTGAAACTGGCGGATACCACCCTGCTGGTGATCGATGACGTGCTGTACGAAGGGCACTCCCTGCTGCGCACCTGTGCTTACCTGGCTGAGCTTGGGGCGCGACGGGTACTCAGCGCGGTGCTCGTTGACCGTCACGCCTGCCGCCAACCCGTGCATGCACACTTCGTGGGTATACACCTGCAAGTTGCCGAACAGGACATCGTCGAATGTCATGTGCCGCCTTTCGAAGCAGATTTCAGCGTGGAATTGATTCGCCATGGCCGAGCCGGCGATACCGTCTGAATCAATTTGCTGACGGGGGCCTTGAAGGTTGTGAAGCTTGCTGCCCTGGCTCGGGCAGGCCTGGCTCAGTGGGGGTGTGGATGCTCAGTACGTGCAAGGAGGCACCTGACGCTTGAGCCAATGCCATGGCCCGATGCATCGCGGCACTTGATAAATATCAAGGCCATCAAGTCTCAGTGCGTCACCCTTGGCCTATACCGGTGGGCCTTCATCGAGGCTGCCATCGCCGTGGAGGCCATCATGAACGCTTACTCGCGACTGCTACTGATCTGCCATCCAGACCTACACCCCTCGCCTGCCCTGACGCGTGCTCAGGCGCTGGCCAGTACGACAGGAGCCACCTTGCACCTGGTGGTGCTCAGTCAACTGCCCTCACGCCTGGCCACACTGGACCAAGTGCTGCGCAGCAATGCCCGCAAGCAGGACGCCGAGCACCGCAAGGTTTGGCTCGCCGACCAGGTGAAGGCGCTGGGCGAACTGGGCATTACCGCCTACGCCGAAACACTGGACGATGAAGACCCGCTCACGGACTTGATCCGGCTTGCCCAACTGCACCGGGTGGAGATGGTGATCAAGGACATCAGGCACGAAACCGCCTTGAGCCGTGCCCTGCTCACCCCCTTGGACTGGCAGTTGCTGCGCCGTTGCCCGATCCCGATGCACCTGGTGGCCCAGGCTGAAACCAAGCTGCCAGCGCGCATACTTGTCGCCGTGGATCTTGTCGAGCACGACCCGGTGATCGACAAACTCAACGACCACATCCTGCAATCGGCGCAGGCACTGGCACAGCGATGCAAGGCGCAACTGCATCTGCTGCAGGCCTATGAACCCAGCACCAGCTTCGTTGCCTATGCCGCCGCACCCGTGGCCTGGACTGACAAGCTGGTAGAGGAAATATCTGGTCGCGCGCGCGAGCGCATGGCGACGTTCGGCGGCCGCTACGGCATCAAGCCAGATCACCTGCACCTGGTGCGAGGCGCTGCCCGTAACGTGGTCAGCGACTACGCGAACAAGCATGGCTTCGATGTGGTGGTGATGGGTACGCTCTACCACGAGGGGGTGAGCAAGGTCGTTGGCAGTACTACAGAGCAAACCCTGTACAAGGTTCAATCCAGCATTCTGGCAATCCACGGTTGAACGATCACCCGCCTGGTTTCACGCCATCCAGTTTGTCCTTGTGGCTTTTCTGGTGTTTGTCCATTGGCGTACTCTCCATGCAGGGTACAGGGGCGCAGGCCTTGGCATGCTCTTACCTGCCGAGTGTCTGTCTGCTGGCTATGTCCGATTTGATAAACGTCAAACCGCACAGCCCCATGCAGCTTATGTTGCTATGAACGACCTCTGGAGCTCAGGGTATGAATGACACACCGCCGTTACTGTTCGCCCTGCGAGGCAGCCAGGCCTATGGGAATGCCGTGGCGCAACGCCTGGGCTGGAAACTGTCAGCACATGAAGAGCGCGACTACGAGGACGGAGAACACAAATGCTGGCCTGGCGAATCGGTCGACGGTCGATCGGTCATCGTCTTTCACTCGCTCTATGGCGACGCGCACCACAGCGCACACGACAAGCTGTGCCGGTTGCTGTTCTTCTGTGGTGCGCTCAAGGACGCCGGTGCCAGCCAGGTGACGGCTGTCACGCCTTACCTGTGTTATGGCCGCAAGGACCGCAAGGTGGAGTTTCAGGATGCGACCATCACCCGCCATGTAGCTTGCCTGATGGAAAACTGCGGCGTCGACCGCGTGGTGGCACTGGACGTACACAACCCCAGCGCCTTCGACAACGCCTACCGAATCCCGAGCTGGAACCTGCAATGCACCGAGCTATTCGCCCAACACCTAGCCCCCCTGCTCGGTGAGCAGACAGTCACGGTCGTGTCGCCGGATATCGGCGGCATCAAACGCGCCGAGCAGTTTCGCCAGGTTCTGGCGGACCTGCTGGGGCGCCCGGTATCTATGGCCATGATGGAAAAGCATCGCCAGCAGGCGGGCCTGACCGGCGAACATCTGGTGGGTGACGTGGCAGGCAGCACTGTCATCGTGTTCGACGACCTGATCAGCACGGGGCAGACGCTGCTGCGCGCAGCCCAGGCCTGCCGGCAGGCCGGAGCCAGCCGCATGCTGGCCGCTGCCACCCATGGCCTGTTCACCACTGGTGGCGAGCTATTCGACAGCGGTGTATTCGAACGGGTACTGGTGGCCGACAGCATCGCGCCCTTTCGCCTGCCCGTGCGATACCTGCAGCAGCTGGATATCGTCGATACCAGCGCGCTGGTCGCCGAGTTGCTTGCCAACCGCCGGGGCTGGGGCGCATAACCCCGACGCATGGCCCTACACCGCCAGGATATTGCAGGGTATCTGGTACAACACATGCTCCGTGGTGCTGCCGAACAGTCGGTCCAACCCCCGGGCAAGCGGCCTGCCCATGACGATCACGTCCACCGGGTGGGTTTCGACATACTCACTCAGCACCGCGACCGGGCGGCCCAGCAGGCAGTGCCTGCGTTCGGCCGGCGCACCGTAGCGGTCGGCCAGCGCCTTGAAATCGTCCTCCAGGGCGTGGCGCAAGGACTCGCCGACGTCGCCAATGGCCCAGGCGCCATATCCCATGTCGCCCATGTAGGCCATGGTCAGGTCACAGGCGCACAGCAGGTCTAGTTGCGCGCCAGTCTGCAAGGCCAGCGCATTGGCCTGCTGGATGATGCTGTTATTGCGCGCCTGGCCCTCAGGCGATGGATCGGCCACGTCCACCGCCGCGACGATCTGACGAGGCAAGGCCGGTCTGGCGGCGCCCAACAGGTAGACCGGGATCGGGCAATGGCGCAGCAACTGCCAGTCCAACGGGGTAAAGAAGGCCCGCTTGAGCGCCGGTTCGTGCTCGACCTGCTTGAGCAGTACATCCGGCTGCATCTCCAGGGCGTGTTCGAGAATATCCGCCTGCAGATCGCTGCTCCAGGCGACTTCCGTCGTCACTTGCACACCCGAGGCTCGCAGCACCTTGGCCTGGGCCTCGAGCTGGTCCTGCTGGGATTGCAGGTAAGCCTGCCGCTCGCTCTGAGTGTCACCTGTCTCCAGGAACCTGAGGTTGTCCAGCGACTCCAGCAAACCCACGATGTGCAGGCTGGCCGAACTTGACCTGGCCAGGGCGGCAGCCTGTTCCAAGGCACAGGACTGGCACAATGCTGGGCGCAGGATCAGCAACAGGCGTTGATAGTGGCTCATGGTAGCCTCCGATGATCAGTTCGCCCGATCACTCAGGGATTGGGGGTTGCATCAAAGGTGCTGGCTTTTCCGGGATATCGGTCATGGTTGCCTCGGTCAGCAGCAGGATGCTGGCGACCGAAACTGGTGCCATCACCCACCGCTTCACTAGTGCGCTCGGCCGCCTGGCGCAGCATCTGCGCGCCGAGGTTTTCCTCTGGATCCTGTAGATAGACGCGCTTGGCGATGGTCACGCCATCGTTGCAGACAGTCGGTTTACCCCAACTGCTTTGCATCAGTACCGATTTCGATTTGGGCCCTAGCGTAACGCGCACGGCATCGGCGAGCTGGGTGGCACCACTGAGGATTTTCTCCCGCGCTGCGGAGCGAAACAGGATTTTGCTGTGGGGCATGGTATTGCCTCCCGTTCAGGCCAGGGCAGAAAACAACTGTTGTCAGCATCCCGCCGCACCGTGTTGGGTGCTTGATTTTTATCAATCCTACAGGGCGCTGAACACCGCGCTCAGCGTTGATCCAGGTACCGGTACAGGGCTTCTTCCTGGTCGAAATGCAACTTGGCCAAGGTGTCCAGGCGTATCAGCTGGTGCTGGATTTCATCAGGGCTCGGGCTCGCTGCCGCCCGGCTGAAATCTTGGCTCATGCAAGAAAGAAGATGGATGAGTCGGAAGATTTCCCGGTGGGTATGGCTCATCGCCGACAGTGGATCTTCGCCGGGCATGAAGCGGCTCAGCAGCGGATACAAACGACGCTCGTCATCGTGCTCGTGGCGTTCCAGAAGGTCATGCAGCCCGGTGACCAGTTTGCCCAGGTCGTCCCGCGCCTGCTCGATGGGGCGTTTGGCGAAGTCGCAGGCCATCTGGCTCAGCTCCGTCAGCAACCCGTCCAGTTGCCGATGCTCATCCTGCAACCGATCCAGGTCCTCGATGGCAAGCCCACTGCGACGCCTGGCCGTCAAGGGGCCCAGCGCACGCAAGGCGTTGACGATGATCAACAGGTCGATAGCTTCCTGCAAAACCGCCCCCATTAGCGCGGGCAGGTAACCGGCGGCTGCAACCAGCATGGCCAGCAACGACAGGCTCATGCCCACCCATACCCCCTGCCGGGCGATGTACACGGCGTGCCGAGCGATATCCAAGGCATCGACCAATCGATCGAGGCGATCGACCAGCAACACCACACCGGCCGCCTGGGCAGACGCCGTGACGCCAGAAGCGCCCATGGCAACCCCGACATCGGCCGCCGCCAATGCTGGCGCATCGTTGATGCCATCGCCGACCATCAGCGAGGGTGTCATGCGGCAGCCGTCTTGCACCAGGCGAATCTTGTCTTCTGGAGAGAGCCCCGAGCGAAGCTCGTCGATACCCGCCGCCAGCGCAACCATTTCCGCCGTTTCCGGGCGGTCACCGGTGAGCATGACGATCTTTTCGATCCCGCGCGCCCGCAGGCGGCGCAATGTCTGGGGGGTTTCCCGACGCAGGTCATCTGCCAGCCGCAGTACCGCTTTCAACTCACCGTCAACCGCCACGAAACTGCCACTGTTGGCCAGGTAGTCCAGTTGCTGCAAACGCGCCTGTGCCCACCGGCCATCGTCCTTCTCGTTCTGCACGTAGGTCAGGGCGCCCAAGCGTACGGCCTTGCCTTGAACAATCCCGGCAAGCCCCTGGCCGGGGCTTTCCTGCACCTGCTCGGGAGCGGTCAGCGTCAGGTTGCGCAGGCGGGCAGCATGAACGATGGACTGGGCAATCGGGTGGGTCGATGACTGGGCCAACGAAGCGGCCAACTGCAGCATCTGCAAGGGTACGCCTTGCCCCTTCAGTTCGATCGATTGCAACTGGGCATGACCACTGGTCAAGGTACCGGTCTTGTCGAGGAACACCTGGCGGATGCCGGCCAAGGCTTCAAGCACCTCGCCGTCACGCACGAGTATGTTGCGCCGTGCAGCCCTCGAAATACCTGAGATGATGGCAATCGGTACTGCCAGTATCAGCGGGCAAGGCGTGGCGACCACCAGCACGGCAAGCACTCGCTGCACATCGCCACTGGCCCACCACGCCAGCGCAGCAATGAGCAATGTCAGCGGGATCAGCGCCAGCGCATAGCGGTCGGCCAGGCGCATAAAGGGTGCCCGTGACTGACGTGCCGCTTCGGCCAGACGCACGATGCCAGCGTAGGTACTTTGCGCCGCGGTATGCGTGGCCAGCAACAGCAGCGGCGCACCGGAGTTGGTCACCCCACTGGCCACCGGCTCACCGGCATGGCGGGTGACGGGTAACGATTCGCCAGTCAGCGCAGCTTCGTCCAGGGTTGCCTGCTCGGATTGCAACCACCCATCCACCGGCACGATCTCACCCAGGCGCACCAGTACACTCTGCCCAGCGCGGACTTCGTCCACCGGTACCTCACGCAAGCCATCCTGCTCTTGAATCCAGGCCCGCTGAGGGGCCCGGTCGATCAGTGCCCGCAACTCGCGCTCGGCGTGACGCAAGCTGAGAGTCTCCAATTCACGGCCCGTGGCAAGCATCAGTGCAACCACTGCGCCTACCAGCATCTGCTCAAGGGCCAGGGCCGCGCCAATCGACATCAGCGCGATCAGGTCAATGCCCGCCTCACGCCTGGCCAGACGCTGGGCCATTTCCACCGCCAGCACCGCTGCCATGATCGCGCTGCCGGCGGCCCAGATCAGCGCAGCCCAGGTCGGCTGTTGCGCCGCATAGGCCAGCCCTCCGAGCAGCAAGGCCAGAACGCAGACCATCAACAAGCTTGGATCCAGCCATCGCCGTGACATGGCGGTCACTTGCGTTTGGCCTGCTGGAGCAACTGCTGGACCTGTTCCTGTGCCTGGGTCGCTCTGCGCAGCGCCTCGTTGGCGGTCTGCTCGACCAGGTCTATGCGGTAGCACACCTGATCGGCCCGCAACCGGGCGGTAGCCGCATTGTTCTCGGCCGACTCCAGGCGCGCGTCGTATTCTTCAGCGTGCCAAGGGGTACAGCCCGATGCCGATGCCAGCAGCAGGCTGGACAATCCGGCAAGCAGATAGCGTTGCATGTTGGTGCCCTCGCGCATGCTCAAGACACCCCCAGTATCGGCATCGCCGTCCACCGTAGCCTGACATTTATCAATCTCCCTCAGCGTGCCGCGCAAATGCTCCGCGACCGGATTGTCGTACTGATGGCCGGGCGAGCCGCTGAAAGCCTGGTATTCGGTCAGGTGTCCACCGGGGCCGCCGACGATCTGGGGCGCGCCACCGACATTGCTCGCCAGCTGATCACCCGATTCGGCATGAGCACGGAACTGGGCCAGGCAGTGCTGGAGCGGCAGCAGGCCAGTTACCTGGGCGAATCGTTGTTGCGCCAGGAGCGCAAGGACTAGTCAGAGCAGACTGCACGCGAAATCGACCTGGGTATTCGTGGCCTGGTGGAAGACGCCTACGCCCGTGCCCGGGCCTTGCTCGAGCAACGATGCGCCGACCTGGACACTGGGGCACGCCTGTTGTTGGCCAAGGAAACCATCACCCCGGAAGAATTCCCGGCACTGCTGCCGCAGGCCAAGGAGCCTGCCATCTATAATCTGGTCGATGCGGCCAAATGACACGCCGTTCCAGTCCGAGTAGCGACCATGCTCACCGTCACATTGATCAACATGCTGGTGGTGATCCTAGTGGTGATCATCCACTACGAATGCCTGCTGCGCCTGAACGACTGGCTACCGCGGCTGAAACTGTGGAGCCGATTCCGGATCGTTGCAGGCGTATTCGGCGCGCTGCTGGCCCATGCACTGGAGGTCTGGTGTTTCGCCCTGGTGTATTACCTAATGACTCACGCCGAAGGCTGGGGCTCGCTCAGTGGCAACTTCGACGGCAGCTTCTTGGATTGCGTGTACTTTTCCTTCACCACCTACACCACGATAGGCTTTGGCGACATCGCCCCTACCGGCCATCTCAAGTACCTCACCGGCCTGCAAGCATTGACAGGCCTGGTGCTGATCACCTGGACCGCGTCGTTCCTGTTCCTCGAAATGCAGAAATACTGGAAAGCCAAATAGCGCCTGCTCAGTCGTCTGGGTGCGGCGTCCAGTGCCATTTTGCAACCTCAGGCATGTCTTCGCCATGCTCGATCAGGTACAGCTTTCTGCGCATTGCGTTCTATCGCAGGGTTCAGCTCGGTATAGGTGCCATCCAGGTACGCCTGGGCAACCATGGCCGGGCCGCCATGGCCAGGGCCGGTGACGAAGAGCATGTTGAGATCGTAATGGCGGATCAGCCGGTTCAGATGGGTGTAGATCAGGTTCAACCCCGGTGATGTGCCCCAGTGCCCCAGCAACCTGGGCTTGATGTCGGCCAACTTCAGCGGGGTGGCCAGCACGGGGTTGCTCTGCAGATAGATCTGGCCAACGGTAAGGTAGTTCGCGGCACGCCAGCAGGCATCCAATCCTTCGAGTTCCTCGGTACCTGGAAAATCGTTCATGATCGCCCCCTCTTGTCGATGGCGCGCCCGCGTATGGGTTCGGATGCGAAGACGGAGCATCCCTGCTCCTGAAATCGGTCGGGTCAATCACTTGCTGCTTTTGATAGGAATCACTTTTTCGGGGTGAATCGCTTCTGCACGCTTGGGCAGATGCACCAGCAGCACGCCCTTCGCGAACTGTGCATTAATCTTTTCCACGTCTACTTCACGGGGTAGCTGGAAGACCCGCTCGAAGCTGCCGTAGTGCCGCTCTGACAGGTGGTACTCCTTGCGCTTTTCGTCAACCGCTTCCTGCTTCTCGCCGCGGATCACAACGTTGCCATTGACCAGCTTGATCTCGATGTCCTTGTCGTCCACACCAGGCAGTTCGGCGCTGATGCGAAACTCATCGGCCAGTTCGCTGATATCCATCGCCGGCATGCAATGGCTGAACAGTTCACGACGCCAGAATGGCTCGACATCGAACGGGGTATGGCTGAACGGCATGCGCAATGGCCGGCGACCGAAATCGTCGAACAGGCTGTCGATCTGACGCCGCAACTGCTGGAATGGGCGCCACAAGTCCGATGTTTCGGTACTTGGCGGCGTAACCTTGGCAGGTTGGGTGGTTGCGGAAGTGACAGGTACTTTCTTCGCTGCTTCGGACATGGCGCCCTCCTCTAATGAGTAATGCCTCCCTGGGAGACGCCTCGATATTGCGCTGGCAGTCAACCTTGCGTTTGACCTTTATCAATCAGCTGGCTGCCACCATCGTTTATCGATTTGATACTGATCAAAGTCCCGCTCTGACATGCGGTTAGCCTGAAAACTGCGCGACACAGCCAGACAAGATCGAGGCGACTATGGAGCGGGACGACAGCAGAAGTGTCCGCTTGCTTGAAACCCTACCGGGCCCGGGCATTCAACAGTGCCTGCGCCTTGCACTGTGCAGCGCGCAGTTCAGCGAGGCGATGCCAGGTCAGTATTGCCTGCTGGCCAATCGTACCGAGCACTGGCCTTGCAGCTACGTCAGCCTGCCCGGGGTGGATGGGCGGTTTCTGGTGACCACCCGTAGCGCACACCCTCTGGGGCAGCCAGGCGAGCTTCTGGGGTATTCAGGCCCTTTGGGTAGTGCCTGGCCAGTGCCCTTGCAGAGCGCACGGCTTCTGGCGATCACACGTGGTGAAGGAATATTGGCGTTACTGTGCATGCTGGATGAAATCCGCTGCTGGCTGCCTTGGGTGCAGGTGCGGTTACTGCACGACGGCTTGCCGCTGGAGCGCCTGCCCAACGAATGCCGGGCGTGGCTTCACAAGCAAGCGAAAGCGCCGCGCGACAGCTCCAGCGGATGGCGGCAACTGACACATCAATTGCAAGAGTTCCAGCCAGATACGGTCTATGGTTGCGCGCCGGCTCAGGTGGCCCGGCAGGCGGCGCGCATGTGTTGGCAAAAAGGAGTTTCGCCCCAGCGCATCTGGCTGCGGTCCGATCATATGCCTCGGCCAACCTGGGGGGATCAACTCCCTCTGGATGGGCCGGTCCAACGCTACGACAGGGTTCTGGCTGCGCTCAAGTGGACTCCTCCAGCCGGCTGAGGTTCAGTAGGCCTTGCAAGTCGACCAATCGAACTTCCCTCCCGACGCACTTCACGAACCCTGCCTGGGTGAAACGGCTGAACAACCGGCTGACGGTTTCCAGGGTAAGGTCCAGGTAGTTGGCGATATCACCTCGGGACATCGGCAGGTTGAAGACGTCTGCGCGCAGACCGCGTTCGTGATAGCGCTCCGACATGCCGAGCAGGAAAATCGAAAGCCGCTGCTCGGCTCGCCCATGGCAGCAACGCAAGTGTTCGTCCTTACTCTGAATCCCCAGGCTCAGCATATGCAACAGCTGGTAGCGCAAGCCAGGGATCTGCCCCGACAGGTTGACGAGCTGATCCAGCCTGATGGAACACACCAGCGAAACCTCCAGCGCCAGTGCATAGCTTCGATAATGCCAGGCACCGATAGCGTCCAGCCCAAGCATCTCCCCCGGCAGGACGAAGCCGGTAACCCGCTCGTTGCCCCCGGCATCGAGCAGGAAACTCTTGATGGCCCCTGAACGCAGGGCGTACACATGCTCCATGGGCTCATCGGCCTTGAACAGATATTCGCCCTTCTTCAAAGGCCGGTTACGGCGCACGATTCGCTCCAGCTTGTCCACTTCTTCGGTACTAAGGCTGGCGGGTAGGCATAGCCGACTCAACGAACACGCAAGGCACTTCACATGGGGCCTTGCCCCCATATCCAGAGGGCCTGACATGATCATGCCTCCGCTGTTCTACATGCGGGTATTAATACAAGTTAGCTGGTTCACCTGGCCTCTTCTGGCTGTCCGACAAAGGGTTGCGCCAGCCCGGATGATCCGCTGTTGTTCCCCGCCTGACAGATGACAGCGGCCGGCGACCGGGGCAATTGACAACTATCAAGTCCACGAAGGGTCGAGCGTCGAAACTGAACCTCCATTGTTCATTCCCGACCCACGAGGATCATTGCCATGGCTCCTACAGAACCCTCCCGTCAATACACCGCCCCCTCGTTTCCCAAGCCTGCGGGCGAGCATTGGATCGAAGCCCTCGACAATGGCACCCACGTACTGATCAGGCCGCTGCAAGCCAAGGACCGGGAGCGCGAAAGGGCCTTCATCGAACGGCTGTCACCGCAATCGCGGCATTTTCGCTTCCTGTGCCAGATCAAGGAGCCCGGTGAGGCAATGCTCGACCAGTTGATGGCGGTCGACCAGGGCCGACAAGCCGCCTATGTCGCCCTCGCCCATGTGGACGGCGAACTGCAGGAGGTGGGCATATCGCGTTATGCCGCCATTGCCGGCAAGGATGAATGCGAATGCGCCGTGACGGTGCTTGACAGCTGGCAGCACCATGGACTGGGCCGCCTGTTGCTCAAGCACCTGACCGATCATGCCCGGGCAAAGGGCATGCGGCAGATGTACTCGATCGACTCAGCCGCCAACCTGGCGATGCGCGACCTGGCCAAGGCGGCAGGATTCACCACCAGCACCGATCCGGATGATCCGGCCCAGGTCATCCATCGCCTCAACCTGACCTGAAGCGCCGTTGCGCCAGTGCCTGGGGCAGCCACCGTGCTGCCCCGTCCGCTTCAAGCCACACGACCTCCGGCCATACCCATCCGCACGAGTTGCCCGCCCCGGATTCCCCCGCCTTCGCTGTGCGTTCGCCGCGTCGGGCGCCGGTCGTTTCAGCTACTGGCAAGCACTACTACCATTCAAGGCACCGTCACCCGGGCCTCTTCAGGCAGCAGGTCGAACTGTTCGAGGCAACGCTGTTCATCGTCTGCCGTCAACGCCTTGTATGCGCTCACTTCCCGCATCGGCGTTTCGAACAAGGCCAGGCGTATCACCCCATTGCGGTCGAGAAACGTTTGCGCCAGGCAGGTACACACCGGCTTGCCGACCAATGCCGTGAGCTTTTCATCCTCAAGGGTGTTCACCCGGGCCTGCAGGCTGTCTGTGCAATTCTCCACGATACGGTCCACCGAGCGCCCCGCCAGCCAAAGCGTGCCGCCAGCGAGCAACGCCAGGAACAGCAACAAGCCCAAAAGCACGTTCGACTCCTGGGTGACCGAGCGCAGGAAGGCAAGCCGAGCCTGCCAGCCCGTGGCGTGGCCATTGAATATGGTCTTGGCTACCGTGCGTTTCACGCCACGCTGCACCACCCACCCTAACGCCACGCACAAGGCGAGCAAAGCCAGCACCACAAGTGGATGTTGCATCGGCAGGCGCCAGTTCGGGCTCAACGCCCGGTAGGCAGCGAACACGGCGAGCACCGCGAAGATGGCCACGATCAAACCCAGGCTCCCCCGTGGCCGATGCATCCAGGCCCGGATTTTCGACCTTGCTTGTGTTTCCATGACAACCTCCCGGCCCAGGCTAGCGCACTGGGTCAATGGCAACGGTTTCCTGATACTCGGGCACGTACACCTGCCAACCGAGTTCGATGCTGATCCGCCGCCGCAACGTGTCGGCGGCGTGCGGCTCACCATGGATAACGTAGGTCTGGCGAGGGGGGCGGGCGAATCCGCGCAGCCACTCCATGATCTCGTCGGCATCGGCATGCGCAGACAGGTTCTCCATGGCATGCACCTGGGCCCGGATGGGCACGTCTTCGCCATGCAGGCGGACACTGCGCGCCCCCGCGACGATATCGGCGCCGCGCGTACCACCGGCCTGGAAACCCGAGAACAGGATGCTGTTACGTGGGTTGGGCGCCAGCGCCTTGAGATGGTGCAAAACCCGTCCACCGGTCGCCATGCCACTGGCGGCGATAATGACCGCAGGTTCACGCAACTGATCCAGATGCCGGGATTCATCGACGGTACGGATGATATGCGTGCCCCTGCACATTGCAGCGCATTGCGCTGGCGTCAAGCGATGCTCGCTCCTGAACTGTTGGTACAGGGTGGTTGCGTCGGTAGCCATAGGGCTGTTGAGGTAGACAGGGATGTCGGGTATCAGGCCATCGCGTTTGAGCTTGTACAGGTAGTACATCAGCAACTGGGCACGGCCAACGGCGAACGACGGCACCAAGGTTATGCCATGGCGCAGGAGGGTCTGGTTGATGACCTGGGCCAGGAATTGCTCGGTCGACTCGGTTGGATGCTGGCGATCGCCGTAGGTGGACTCCACCAGCAGCACGTCTGCCGTCCTGATCAGTTCCGGCGCGCGCATGATCGGGTCTTGTGGCCGGCCCAGGTCGCCAGAGAAGACCACGGTCTGGCCGTCTACCTTGATCTGTACCGTCGCCGCGCCGAGTATGTGCCCAGCCGTGCGCAACAGCAGCTCCATCCCCGGCGCAATCACGGTCGGGTGATGCAACTCCACAGGGCGCAACAATGCCAAGGCGCGCTTTGCATCCTGTGCGGTGTAAAGCGGGCGTGCCGGTGAATGCTTGGAATAGCCGTGCCGGTTGGCATGCTCGGCCTGCTCTTCCTGCAGCCGGGCGCTATCGAGCAACAGGATCTCGGCCAAGGCACAGGTGGCCGGCGTAGCGTAGATCGGCCCGGTATAGCCTTCCTTCGCGAGCACCGGAAGATAACCGCTGTGGTCGAGGTGGGCGTGGGTCAGCACCACGGCATCGAGCGCGCGCAGCGCCGCCGATAGCGGTTCCCAGTTGCGCAGGCGCAGTTGCTTGTAGCCTTGGAACAGCCCGCAGTCGATCAGCACGCGGCTGCTGTCGCGGGTCAGCAGGAACTTGCTGCCGGTCACGGTCCCGGTACCGCCGAGGAAGGTCAGTTGCATGGCTAGGGCTCCAGGGTTTCGGCCGCTTGAGGGTGAACCGCCAGCACGCTGCACGGCGGGCGGCTGACGATGCGTTCGGTGGTGTCGCCGAGCAGTTTTTCCAGGCCCTTTGGCTGCACGACGCCCATGACCACCGCGTCGATATCCAGCACAGCGACCTGCTCGCGAATCACCTGAACCGGGCCTCCTTCCATGAAGTGGCGGCGTTCCGCCGCGACCCCCTCGGCGTCTGCCAGGGTGTCGAACGGCTCCTTCAGGGCACTGCGCATCTCATCGATCCACGCCTGGGTGACGTTCATGTCCGAAGCAAACACGCCCGTAAGGTTGTAGGCCGAGAGCAGGTGCAACTGCGCATCGCATTGCAGTGCAAGCGCCTGCGCGGCGCGGATCAGGCCACGGTTGAAGGACGCCTGGACCTCGGGCGTTTCGCTGAAGGAAGTGTCAACGGCGACCAGCACGCGTTGGGGCAGTGACGCTGCTGCCGCCGGTACGAAGTGCATGATGCCCTTCAAGCCCCGCATCAACGCGCAATCCAGGGGCGTGCTGAACAGGCGCACCATGGTTGGCGTCGCTTCGCTGTCCTTGATGACCATATCAGGCTGCAGTTCGCTGATGTAGTCGATGGCCTGGCTGCGGATGTCCTCTGCCTGCAAGCTGTCAACCGTCAAAGCGATGCCGCTGCCACGGTGACGCTCGACCAACCCAGCCAGCCGCACACGGTAGTGGTCGAACTGACGCTGGATATCGGCCTCGTTCAATCGCTCTTCGCGCAGCAGGTGCTCCTGCGTCGGTTCGAACAAGCCCAGTACATGCACACTGGCACCACTGACATGCGCCAGGGCCAGGGCCCGGCGTAGCGCGGCCGAATGCGGGTCGAGCTCGGTGAGCAGCACCAGCAGTTGTCGATATTGACCCATGGCGAACCTCCGGGCTTGCGCGTCTGGCGTGATGATGTAGGCGATTGTCCGAAAGCAGGCCTGTTCGCGCTTGATGCAGATCAGAAAACCACCAGCCGAGCCTGAACTTGACGATTGTCAGAACCGGCGCCGCCCAGCACGGTACAAAAGCTCTGGCAAGCATCGACCAGATAAGCGGGAGGCGACATGAACAGGCAGCAGACTGAAAAGCCAGACGCATGCGAGCATTGGATCGAAAAGCTTTCTGACGGCACTGCTGTGCTGATCCGCCCCCTGCGCGAGGAAGACCGGGAAAGGGACCGCCGTTTTCTCAGCACGATCGCCTTCGAGACCCGGCGTTTGCGCTTCATCGCCGGGCTCAGCGGCGGTGCCCCGAGCCTGGATGCGCAGCATATGCCAGTGGATCATCACCAGCGTGAGGCCTACGTTGCCCTGGTCCATGCAGATGGGCAGTTGCGCCAGATCGGGGTCAGTCGGTATGCCAGCGTTCCCGGCAGCCTCCTGTGCGAATGCGCCGTAGCCGTAAATGAAGAGTGGCAACGCAAGGGGCTGGGCCGGCTGCTGATGCAGCACCTGATCGCAGCCGCAAAGCGCAATGGCTTTCACTTCATGATCTCCAGGGACCTGGCGAACAACTACGCCATGCACCGGCTGACCAAGGCCCTGGGGTGGGCCTCACGCTACCTGGGTGGCGATGTCAGCGAAATCATCCACGAACTCGATCTTCGCACCTGAAAACAAGGCCCTCTCGGGCCTTGTCTCTCAGCCTTGGGAATGCTCTGGTGAAATCACCAGCATGCTGCTGGACAACCGATGCAACACCCGCTCTGTAGTGGTACCGATGAACCAGCCAATGCCGTGATGGTGGTAGCTGCCCATGACCAGTACATCGATATCATTGTTCTCCATGAACAGCGCCAGCACCTTGGCCGGGTCTCCCAGGCGCAGGTGGCGGTGTTCGGGGGCGATACCGTTGCGTTCGGCAAGTGCCTGGAAGGCCTCGCTTTGCGCCTCGTGCAGTGTTTGGGCGAGGTTGGAATCGAACAGAAACGAATGCTCGCGGCTGCCGCTTGAGTCCAGGTACATGGACCCTAGATCGTAGGCATATAGCAGTTCGATCTGGGCGTTGCACTGTAATGCCAGTTTCAGCGCTTCGCTGATGATCTGGTCGTTGAACCCCTCGAACTGGTCCTCGGGGCGGGACAGGTCCACGGCAGCCAGAATCTTGCGCGGCAGCGCGTGGCTGGCCTGATGCACCAGATGCAGGGGAATGCGGGTTTCGCGCAGCAACTGAATGTCGAGCGAGGTGAACATCGCCCGCACCCACCAGGGTTCATGCTCGAAGGCCTTGATCAGCAGGGCGAATGGCTGCTCGCGCAGATGGACGAGGATCTCGTCCAGCGGATGCTGCACCCATACCACTTCGGTGGTGACCGTGACCCCGTTACGGCGCATCGAAAGCGCTTGGGTTTCCAGCCATGCACGGTGTTGCTGAACATAACCTTCACGCATCACAGCCAGTGCCTGGTCATTGACCAAGCCCGCTGTGGCAAGGCCTTCGAGAAAGTCAAAAGCAACGATATGCAGGGCCATGCCCTTGGCCTTGGCCAGCGCAGCCGCACGGTCGTAGACCGGGGTGCGCCGCATCAGGGGCGAGGCGATCAGCAGGAGTCTTTGCGGGTTGTCCATGGCACACCTCAGCGGTTGGTGAGTGTTGCTGGATCATCCATCACCCGCACCTGGCGGATTTGATGTTTATCAACTGAATTACTGGGCGGACAGACGGCAACGCCGACTGCGCGGAAATTTGATGCTGGTCAAAGCTTCTGGCCGTTAACGGCGCAATCTGACCCCACACCAACAACAATCATCGAATGCCCCGGAGGCGTGTCATGGCGCACATGAAAACCATCGAAGTCGCCCATAAGACATTCGCCAACCAGCGCGATGGCGTGATGAAAATGGCCATCACGCCCCTACCCCACCCCCTGTTGCCGGCAGGGATGCCTTCGTTACGCATGGATTTGCAGTTGGTTTGCGCATGCATGCTCTTTGGAGGCTTTCATGAACATCTACGTCGAAAATAATCCTGAACAGGATCGCTGGTGGGTCCGCATGGACGACTGCCGGGTGAGCTTCAATACGCACAACGAAGCGCAAGCTTTCGTCGATCGGTTGAATGCGCGCCTCAACGCGCCCCATTCACGGGACATGCTCGCCGACTGGTCACCACGCCCAGATATGGGCAACGTTGGCAAAGCCAATGCACGGATGGCTGCCCAGGCACGTCTACGATGCGCGAAGGAGGCCTGAAAATGACTGGTCTACTGAAAGTGACCTTGCTCGACCAACCTGCAGCGTCGAGCCCGGCAACCCCGATTCATCTCAAGCCGCTAGCAACCCTGTGCACAGAGTGCCGTGTCAGCGGGCTGTGCTTGCCCACCGGTCTGCCCGTGTATGACAACAGTTGCCTGGGTGCACTGATCGGACCACGCATGCGCATTCGCAAAGGCGCCGCGCTGTTCAACGCCAACGATCCGCTGACGACGCTTTATGCCGTGCGCTGTGGCAGCTTCAAGACCAGCCTGAACAGCGCCGAAGGCCAGGGCGTGGTGATCAACTTCTGGATGGCGGGCGATGTGCTTGGGCTCGACGCCATCGCAACCGAGCATCACGTATGCGACGCCATTGCTCTGGAAGACAGCGAAGTTTGCCCTGTCCCCTATCGCCGGTTGCAGGCACTGGCACGCGACTTTCCCGTCCTGCAGCAAAGCCTGAACCGTTTGATGAGCCGAGAAATCGTACGCGAGCATGAGCGGGTGCTGATGCTGTGCAACCTTACCGCCGAACAGCGCCTGGCCAGCTTCCTGGTGGGGTTGTCACGGCGCTTCGTCAGCCGGGGCTATTCTGCCCACGGCTTCATGCTGCGCATGTCCCGGGAGGACATGGCTTCGTACCTGGGACTTCGTCTTGAGACCGTGTGTCGTTCGGTCGCCCGCTTGCGTGCGCTAAGCATCATCAGTATGCGTGGCAGGCTTGTCGAGATACTCGATCTGCCAGCCTTGATAGCCCTAGAGCAAGGCGGCGCGGAAGTCGCGCCCAAGGACACTCCGAAGGCGCCATGCTCGACACGATGAATGTCAGCCACGGCGCTGTGGCGCTAGGCGTCGGCATGCTGGTGGGGCTTGAGCGCGAGCGCAAGAAAGGCCGCAATGAAGACCATGCCGCCGCCGGCCTGAGGACGTTCGCCATCACCGCCCTGCTGGGCTACGTCAGCATGTTGCTGGCCGGGCCGGTGCTGGTCGGGGTCGCCAGCATTGGCCTAGTGCTGATGCTGTGCATGCATTACCGCAAACATGCCGACAAAGACCCCGAAGTCACCAGCGAAATCGCCCTGCTACTGGTGCTGACACTGGGCGCGCTGAGCTTGAGCGACCCCGAACTTACTACGGCGGTAGGCGTGGTGCTGACCGTGCTGCTGGCACTGCAGCGTGAATTACATCATTTCGTGCTGCAACAACTAAGCGAAGAAGAAGTGCGCGATGGTTTGATGCTGTTGACGATAGCACTGGTGGTACTGCCATTGACACCGAACCGTTTCCTGGGACCTTACGGTGTGCTAAACCCTCGCACGATCTGTACCCTGGTGGTCTTGCTGATGACCGTTGGGGCATTAGGCCATATTGCCATGCGCCTGATGGGCCCGCGTTATGGCTTGCCGATGAGCGCAATCGCGTCAGGCTTTGCCTCAAGCTCTGCCACTATCGCTCTGTTGGCACACGAGGCTCGACGACAGCAGGCGGCTGCCAGATCCTTCGCCTCGGCAGCGGTGCTGTCCAACCTCGCCAGCATCACGCAATTCGCCCTGGTGCTGGCTATCGTCGACCGACGCCTGCTGAAACCATTCGCACCATCGATCGGGCTCGGCGCCTTGATCACCGTGGTTTATGGTGTATTGCTGCTGGCCCCCTGGCGTGCCACCTCCGGAGGCTCGCCAGCACATCGGGGTGACGGGGCCTTCAGCCTCTGGACAGCTCTAATCATTACCGTCGCCCTGACCTGCATCGCCTTGTTCTCGGCATTTCTTCTTCAGCATCTTGGCCCCAATGGCGTGAATATCGCGGCCTTCGTCAGCGGTATGGGCGATGCTCATGCAGCAATTGCCTCGGTGGCCTCACTGGTCATTGTCGGCAGGCTAAGTGTGGAGAGTCTGGTAATACCAGGCTTGCTGGCGTTGTCCGGCAACACGTTGACCAAATGTATATTGGCCCTGACCAACGGCGGCTTCAGTTTTGCGCGATACCTTGTTCCCGGCCAACTGATCATCCTCGGAGCAATGTGGCTGGGGCTTGTGATTTGAGGTTGTATCAGCAGGCCCTCTACCAATGACATTATTGCCTAACAACATAATCATCATATTGAGAGGCCTTGCCAGGAACGCTTGCGCTCCGCAGGGCAAGGCCGGAACCGGAACCGCGGCGGATGATTATTGGGCTGGCTTCGGGGCTGGCGGCTCCATGGAGCGCTGCATGGGCATGTCTTTCATGTTGGATGGCGAACTCATCATGCCGGCCTGCTGATCCAGCATTTTCATCATCATTTCCATCATCTTTGGGTCCATCATCTTCATGTGCATACCCATGCCCTTTCCGGCACAACCGTTTTGCATCATGCCCAGTCCATCCTTCATCGCCTGCATGCCGTCATGCATGGCCGCCTGGCGCTCCTCCGGGGTCTTGGCGGCAGCGATCCTGTCGTGAATGGCCTGCATCCTTTGTACCTGTTCGGCCATGACCTTTTCCTGGCCCTGGGCTGACGCCGACTGGCTTTGGGCGCCCGCCGGAGCCTGATCGGGGTGGTGTTCATCGACAGCCACGGCAAGAAGCGGGCTGCCGATCAGCAGTGCGGCGACAAGCGTTCTGGTAGTGATGTACATGGCGATCTCCAGATGTTTAAACGGGTGTGCATGCTCCTCCAGACTCATAGCGACATCCTTATGGGCTACTGCGGAGTCATGCACTGGGTAGAACAGCCATGACCTGCCGCAACCCCGAAGACCAGCACCAATAGCACCAGGGTAATGTGTAGCAACCTACTTTGATGGTTTTAGAGCCAGATCATCTGCACAACCCGTGGCGAAACTAAGCTGGACACTAGCACTGGCAGCTTTGCCACACTTGATCAGGATCAAAAAGCCGAGTAGTGAACGTCCGGGCTCTGTATGAAACGCGTATAGATACGTGCTTGAGCAAGGCCCCGTCAGGCCCGGGCGGCATTGGGTGGGCACTACCAGCAGGAGCTGGACCTGCTGTCGATGTTCAAGGACGTTGCCGGTGCGTTCGTTCAGCAGGCATCGCCCGCCGAGCAGGTGCGCCACCTGCTCGACCGTGCGGTGCGTACGGCCGTCGGCGAACGCCGCGTCACCGCCGTCATCCTGCCCAACGACCTGCAGGACCTCCCCTACAACGAACCTCCGAGGGCCCACGGTACGGTGCATTCCGGCATCGGCTACAGCAAGCCCAGGGTGCTGCCGTTCGACGAAGACCTGCAGCGCGCCGCCGAGGTGCTCAATGCCGGGCACAAGGTGGCGATACTGGTGGGTGCCGGCGCACTGCAGGCGACAGAGCAGGTCATTGCAATTGCCGAAAAACTCGGCGCCGGGGTGGCCAAAGCGCTACTGGGCAAGGCTGTGCTGCCGGACGACCTCCCATGGGTCACCGGGTCGATCGGCCTCCTCGGCACCGAACCCAGTTATCAGCTGATGAGCGACTGCGACACCTTGCTGATGATCGGCTCCGGCTTTCCCTATTCCGAGTTTTTGCCGAGGGAAGGCCAGGCGCGAGGCGTGCAGATCGACCTGCAACCCGACATGCTCAGCCTGCGCTGCCCGATGGAGGTCAACCTGGTCGGCGACGCCAGCGAAACATTGCGCGCACTGTTGCCGTTGCTTGAGCACAAGACCGACCGGCGCTGGCGCGACAAGGTAGAAACCTGGCGCGCGCTGGTCAAGCAAGAAGTGATCGGCACCCCGGCGATCCGGCTGAACGTTTGATCTGCCGGCCCGGTCGCACAAAAGAGACGCAGCAAAGTGCGCGAACCCTGACCGTGAGGACCTACCATGACCGCGATCGCTTCAAACGGGGCTGCGGAGCACCCCATCTGTCTGACCCTCAATGGTCAGCCCCGAACACTGCAGGTACATCCTTGGGTCACCTTGCTCGACCTGCTGCGTGAGCAATTGGATCTGGTCGGCACCAAGAAAGGCTGCGACCATGGCCAATGCGGCGCCTGCACGGTGCTGCGCGATGGCAAGCGCGTCAATGCCTGCCTGACCTTGGCCATCATGTGCGACGGGGCCGACCTGGTAACCATCGAAGGGCTGGCCAGTGGCGACGTCCTGCACCCCATGCAGCGCGCCTTCATCACCCACGATGCATTCCAGTGCGGTTACTGCACCCCAGGGCAGATCTGCTCTGCGGTCGGGCTGGTTCACGAGGGACGTGCCGACACCCGCGAGGCCATTCGCGAGCAGATGAGCGGCAATCTTTGCCGATGCGGCGCCTACGGCAACATCGTCGCAGCCGTGGAAGAAGCCTTACCGTTGATGACGAATGGGGCCAAGACACAACGAGGGCAGCACCCATGACGCCCTTCAGCTACCACAAGCCCGCCTCAGTCAGCGAAGCGGTGAACCTGGCTGACGCCTGCTCGCACTTCATCGCCGGGGGCACTAACCTGGTCGACCTGATGAAGGAAAACGTGGTTCGCCCCGCGCGCCTGATCGACATCTCCGGCCTTGGGCTGAACGGTATTCACGCTACCCCTGGCGGCGGCGTACTGATCGGTGCAAGGGTGAGCAATGCCGACCTGGCATGGCACCCGCTGATCGAGCGGCATTATCCACTGTTGTCAGACGCGGTCCTGGCGGGGGCATCGCCGCAGTTGAGGAACATGGCCAGCACCGGTGGCAACTTGCTACAACGTACCCGCTGCTACTACTTCTACGACACCGGCACCCCCTGCAACAAACGTGAACCTGGCAGCGGATGCCCTGCGCGTACAGGCATGAACCGCATCCATGCCATTCTCGGTGCCAGCGATGCCTGTGTCGCGACCCATCCCTCGGACATGTGCGTGGCATTGGCTGCGCTCGAAGCCGTGGTGCACGTACAGGGGCCGTCCGGTGAACGGCAGATACCCTTCGCGGATTTCCATCGCCTGCCCGCAAACACCCCCGAGCGCGACAATAACCTGGCATTCGATGAGCTCGTGACAGGCATCGAGCTGCCACCCCCGGTGTTCGAACACCATTACCGTTACCTGAAAATACGCGACCGCGCCTCCTACGCGTTCGCGCTGGTGTCAGTCGCTGCAGCCTTGACCTTCGATGGCGAAGTGATCCAGCAGGCGCGCCTGGCGCTGGGCGGCGTTGCCCACAAACCCTGGCGGGACCCGGTTGTGGAGCGCCTGCTGGCCGGCCAGGTGCCTTCAAAAGCGCTCTTCAACCGCGCCGCGCAAACGTTGCTGCAAGGTGCACAACCCCTGAGCCACAACGGTTTCAAGGTGAAGCTCGCTCAGCGAGCAATCGTGCGGGCATTGGATGACGCGGCGCGCGGCGCCGCTAACGGGGGGGCACGACCATGATCACAAGCACACCCGTAGTCGGCACGCCCCTGGACCGCGTGGACGGTGTGGCGAAGGTCACCGGGCAGGCCCGCTATGCGGGCGAATACCCCGAGACGGGCCTGCTGCACGGCAGCGTCGTGTCCAGTACCATCGCCCGCGGTCGGGTTCTCGAAATCGACAGCTCGCAGGCCATGCGCGTGCCCGGGGTTATCGCCGTGCTCGACCATGGCCATCGTCCGCCTATCTCCAGTTATGACGACGACTACAGCGATGCCGACCCTGCCGAGGGCTCGCCGTTTCGGCCCTTGTTCAATGATCGAGTGCTCTACAGCGGGCAACCGTTGGCGCTGGTGATCGCCGAAACCCTCGAACTGGCCCGCTATGCAGGCTCGCTGATCAAAATCGACTATGCCCAGGAGGCTCACCAGACAGACCTGGGCGCATGCCATCAATCGCATGCGGCACCCGCCGAAACACCGGCGCCGCGTGGCGACTTCGCCGGGCAGTTTGCCGGGGCGCCTCTGCAGGTGGATGCCACCTACCTGACGGCCAACGAGCACCACAACCCAATGGAGCCCCATGCCTCGACCGTGCACTACAAGGCCGACGGCACTCTGGAAATCCACGACAAGACCCAAGGTACGCAGAACTGCCAGGACTACCTGCACAAGGTGTTCGGCCTGCCCATGGCAAACATTCGTGTGCGCGCGGCGTTCGTCGGCGGCGCCTTCGGCTCGGGCTTGCGCCCGCAGTACCAGTTGCCGCTGGCAGTGATGGCGGCGTTGCACCTGAAGCGCTCGGTGCGCGTCACCCTGACCCGCCAGCAGATGTTCACCTTTGGCTACCGGCCCCGCACCGAGCAACGCATGCGCCTGGGTGCAGACGCAAACGGGCGCTTGCTGGCGATCGCTCATGATGCGCTTGGCCAGACCTCCCGCTTCGAGGACTTCACCGAACACCTGGTCGAATGGAGCGGCATGCTTTACCAGTGCGATAACGTTGCGCTCAGTTACCGCCTGGCCTCGCTCGATGTGTACACCCCGCTGGACATGCGGGCACCTGGGGCCGCGTCCGGGATGATTGCGCTGGAGTGCGCCATGGATGAGCTCGCCTGTGCAGCCCGGGTTGACCCGCTTGACCTGCGCCGGCGCAATTTCACCGACAACAATGCCAACGAAGGCAAGCCCTACTCCAGCAAGGAATTGCTGGCGTGCTATCAGCAAGGTGCCGAACGCTTTGGCTGGCATGGTCGCAATCCGCAACCGCGCAGCATGCGCAGTGGCAACCAGTTAGTCGGCTGGGGGATGGCTGGCGGCGTCTGGGAAGCCATGCAGATGAAGGCCAGTGCCAAGGCGCGCATCGATGCCCGGGGCCACCTTACCGTCAGCAGTGCCACCACCGATATCGGGACCGGCACCTATACCGTCATGACTCAGATCGCCGCCGACGCTGCCGGCGCGAGGGTGCAGGACGTCACCTTCATGCTGGGTGACTCCTCACTGCCCACCGCACCGCTTCAGGGCGGCTCGTTCACGGTGTCTTCGGTGGGCTCGGCCGTGCGCCAGGCCTGCCATGTTCTGCGCACCAAGGTGCTGGAACATGCGCGCAACATGTACCCCCAAGTGGCCAGCACACCCCGGCAGCAGTTCGTTTTCGCCGATGGCTATTTGCACGCGGGCAGTCATCGCCTGGCCATGGCAGACATCGTCGCCAGCGCCCCCGACGGTGCGTTCGAAGTGCAGATCAACGCAGAGCCCGGCGCCAGGCGCCAACCGTTCTCCACCGCCACCCATTCGGCGGTATTCGTGGAAGTCCACGTCGACGGGGACCTTGGCACGATCAAGGTAGCCCGAGTGGTCAGCGCTGTAGCGGCAGGCCGTGTGATAAACCCCAAAACCGCACGCAGCCAGATCCTGGGGGGCGTGGTCTGGGGGGTGGGCATGGCCCTGCACGAAGCAGCGTTGACCGACCACCGGTTGGGCCGCATCGTCAATCACAACCTGGCGGAGTACCACATCCCGGTCAATGCAGACTGCGGGGATATCGAAGTGATCTTCGTTGAAGAGCACGATGACATTGTCAATGATCTGGGGTCCAAGGGCGTGGGCGAAATCGGCGTCGTCGGGGTGGCCGCTGCGGTGGCCAACGCGGTCTACCATGCCACAGGCAAACGGGTGAGGGAATTCCCGATCACGCTCGACAAAGTGATGTGATACGGCTTGGGATGATCAGGCGCAGCGTTTCAGGAGGGTCTTGATCGGGCGCCTTACTCGGCGCTTCGCCACATCCCTGGCCTTGATCCAACGGCAAGCCTCGATCTCGTTTCGAGGGCGTGGCTTATCGTCGGCCTTTCGGGCTTCGAACAGATAATGGATGACCTTGTCCTCCCGGAACATAGTGAGGTAACGAAGCTCGTCGAACGCGAGGCCAGTTTCCTCGGCCATCTCCCGCATAGCCGCCTCAAGCGGCGTTTCGTCTCGCTCGACACGGCCACCCGGCAGGTTCCACTTGGCCTTGCGCTTGCGAACGAACAAAACCTCACCATCCTTGCGGTAGATGATGGTGGCGCGCAGCTTGATGCCTTTGCGTTTCGCTGTTGCAGTGTCCATTGCCTTCATGCGCTGCCCTTGAAGTTGGCCGGTCTGGATCCGGCAGGGTCCTTGCCGAGCGTAAATCGCCCGTGTGTCCGTTAGATGACCGACATAACGGTGGCAATGTTCAAGTTAAATCCCGATAAACGCCTGCGTGGCGCCGGTTCGGGACAACCCGGGCCGGACTTCTCTAGCGGTTCTGTCGTCGCGCGTTGTTTTCGGGTACGCAGCAAACCAGTACCGCCTGACGTGTTGGTCTGAACTTTACTGTCCGCCGTGGCTTCCCCTGCATACCGAGAACGGAAATACGCGGCTGCAGGAGCTGACTTTCATGAGAGCACTGACTTACCACGGAGCAAACGACGTCAGGGTCGACAACGTTCCTGATCCCATCATCGAGCAAGACGACGACATCATCCTCAGGGTCACCGCCACAGCCATTTGCGGCTCCGACCTACACCTCTACCGAGGCAAAATTCCTGAAACCGAAGCTGGCGATATCTTCGGCCATGAATTCATGGGCATCGTAGAGGACACTGGAAATGCAGTCACCAATCTCCAGGTCGGCGACCGCGTAGTGATTCCTTTCGTAATCGCTTGCGGCAGTTGCTTCTTCTGCCAGCACGACCTGTTTGCTGCCTGCGAAACCACCAACACGGGGCGGGGCGCGATCATCAACAAGAAGCGCATTCCCCCGGGCGCAGCGCTGTTCGGATACAGCCATCTCTATGGCGGTATCCCAGGCGGCCAAGCGGACTACGTCAGGGTGCCCAAGGGCAACATTGGCCCGTTCAAAGTGCCCACCGAGCTGGCCGATGACAAGGTACTGTTTCTCTCTGACATCCTGCCGACCGCTTGGCAGGCCGTCATCAATGCCGAAATAGGCCAAGGGTCGTCGGTGGCGATCTACGGCGCCGGGCCGGTGGGTTTGCTGAGCGCCGCCTGTGCGCGAATGCTCGGCGCTCAGACCATCTTCATGGTCGATGACAACGATTACCGCTTGGTCTACGCCCGCGAAGCTTACGGGGTCATACCGATCAATTTCGAGCAGGACGACGATCCAGCCGACAGCATCATCCGGCAGACGCCAGGCATGCGCGGAGTCGATGCGGTGATCGACGCGGTCGGTTTCGAGGCCAAGGGCAGCACTGCCGAAACGGTAATGACGGCCCTGAAGATTGAAGGCAGCAGTGGCAAAGCATTGCGCCAGAGCATTGCTGCCGTGCGGCGTGGCGGCGTCGTGAGTGTGCCCGGTGTGTACGCGGGCTTCATTCACGGGTTCATGTTCGGCGACGCGTTCGACAAGGGCCTTACCTTCAAGATGGGCCAGACCCATGTTCAGAAATACCTACCTGAACTGCTGGAACACATCGAAGCAGGACGTCTACAACCGGAATTGATCGTCACTCACCGCCTGGCCCTCGAAGAAGCAGCCATGGGCTACAAGATGTTCGATCAGAAGCAGGAAAACTGCCGCAAGGTCATCCTCGTGCCAGGCGCTGCACCCGGCACTCAGGGCCCACTTCCGACGAATACAGCAAAGGCTGACAGTTCTGAGCGCCACTTACAGGGGTTTTCAACATGATCGATCAAGCGACAGGCATGAAATCAGGCGAACGCTATCGCGTGGAAAACGTGGAGCGCGCTCATCAGTTTCCAGGCTTCTTCCAGGACGGGAAGTATTATCTCGGCCCTGAGCTTCTCACCGCCGTGGGCTGGCTTGAAGGTACCCGCTTCATCTACGACAGCCTGGATGCCGCAGGTGAACCCGTTTTTCCAAACCGGGAGGCAGGCACGGTCGAAGGGCTGACGTTGACTCTGGTCGATGGCACCACGCTTGAGCTATCACGGATCGAGGCCAGTGACACCATTGTCCCAGTTGCCCCCGGTGCATCGGGTACGGAACGAGAAGTGCCTGATAGTGGCGCTTGGATAAATCGCAGTCCCAAAGCCAAAGAATCATCGGGGGCCCTCTTTGAGCCTTCGAATGGCAGGAGGGGTATCGACGGAGGCTGGAGGAAGCCAAAAAACATAACGCCACTGCTGATCGGCGCAGCAGCGCTGGGAATCCTTGTGGGTTTCACACTCACACATTCACGACGCAGGGATAGCTAGAGGAGGTCTGCGTACCGAGGAATGAGCGTGGTCTCATTGCGAGGTCACGTTCGCTTCTTCGGCGAGCGCGCCTGAGGGGGATGCCAGCCATCTTAAGCATTGAACCGTTTCTTTCTGCGTGTACTCCACCACGAGCAGGTTCTTGATTTAATCCGTGACGAGGAACGCCATGAACGCTATCGACTTACTGATCCAGGACCACAAGCTCGTGAAGAAGCTGCTCGAAGAGCTGTCGACCACTACCGAGCGCGCAGTGAAGAAACGGGCCGAGTTACTCCACAGGATCGAGCAAGAGTTGCAGATCCACACCGCGCTCGAGGAAGAAATACTCTACCCGGCCATCAAGCAAGCGGGTGGCAAGGAAGAAGCGAAGATGTACTACGAGGCCAAGGAAGAACACCGCACTGTCGACGCCCTCGTCTTACCCGACCTCCTGCATACCGACACAGGTACCGTCGAATTCGCGGGGCGGGTCAAGGTCATGAAAGAGTTGCTGGAGCATCACATCGAGGAAGAGGAAGGCGAGCTCTTCCCTACCGCGAAGAAGCTGCTCAGCAAGGACACCCTCGAGGAGCTTGGGCAAACCATGGAAATGCAGAAAAAGATGCTCAAGAGCGAGCAGCACGCAGCTTAGTCAAGCGATCACCTGCCAGCGCTCAGGCCGCTGGCAGGTAATCAGCTTCACATACCCCACCATCAGTCGGAAGGTGTCATGGATTATTGGATTGGGTTACTTGAATGGCCTGCGATGTTGATGACCGTGCTGGCAGCGTGGTGCATCGGTTCGCGCCGTCCGGGGCGGAGGAAGGCAGGTTTCTGCTGCTTTATTGCAAGCAACGTATTGTGGGCCGTGTGGGGCTGGCAAGCAGAAGCGTGGGCATTGATCATCCTTCAATTCTGTCTCTGCGCCATGAATCTGCGAGGGTGGCGAAAAAATACACAACTGGAAGCGACGGCGTGACCACACTTATGTTATGGGCAGGGATAAGCGGAAGGTCGTGCCCCTCTAGCATTGCTTTCGACGCCCGCTCAACTGGATCCAGACCGGCGCATGATCACTGGCCTTGGCTTCGTTGCGCACCCAGGCATCCACGCCCGCCCGCTTCAAGTAAGGGCTGAGACTGGGGTTGAGCAGCAGATGATCAATGCGCAGCCCGGCATTGCGCGCCCAATGATTGCGAAAATAGTCCCAGAATGTGTAGATGCGCTGCTCGGGATACAGGTGACGCACAGCATCGACCCAGCCCTGCGCCAGCAATTGTTCGAAACACGCCCGCGATTCAGGTTGCAGCAGCGCGTCCTTGAGCCATGAGCGCGGGTTATAGATGTCCAGATCGGTGGGCACCACATTGAAATCGCCCGCCAACACCGCAGGATGGTGGCTGCCCTGCAGTGTTTGGGCATGCTTGATCAGGCACTGGAACCAGCGCAGTTTGTAATCGAACTTGGGGCCGGGTTGCGGGTTGCCATTGGGCAGGTAAAGGCAGCTCACCAGTACACCGTGCACCGCAGCTTCCAGATAGCGGCTCTGCTCATCGTCCTGCATGCCGGGCAGCCCGCGCCGTACCTCCAGCGGCTCACTATCGCGCGCCAGGATCGCCACGCCATTCCAGGAGGGTTGCCCCTGATACAGGCAGCCATAACCTGCCGCTTCGATGGCTTGGCGAGGAAATTGCTGATCGGCCGCCTTTAGTTCCTGCAAACACGCAATGTCCGGCTGCTCCCGCTCCAGCCAGGCCAACAGCGCGGGCAGGCGGCTGCGGATGCCATTGATATTGAAGGTGGCGATCTTCAGCGCTTTCATGCGTCAGGGTCACTCACGTGAGCCTGCACGGCATCTTCCAGTGCCCGAATATGTGCCTCGTCGGCCAGTGCCTTCAGCGCCAACCAGTCATCCCAGTCAATGGCACCATCGTCCCGCAGCGCCTCGGCGGTGCGAACCAGTTCATGGTAGTAGGCGTCCGGCGATTCGCGCCGGTAGCTGATGTCGTCGTACTGCGCGTACCAGGCTTCAAGTTCAGGAATGCTGCGTTCGATGCTCATGACGGCCGCCTCGTTCTATCTCTGCTAGTGAGAGCTCAAGCCCCGCGCAATGTTCAACTGCAACGGTCAGCCGGTCAGCCTCCCTACCGCTGAAGCAGTGCGTTGGAACTTCTCACCCCTTCCGAGACGTCCCACATTCACACCTGACGAAAACGGAGATTGAACGATGACTGCAAAACTGAGTGGCAAGCGCATAGCCTTTCTGGTCACCGATGGCTTCGAGCAAGTGGAGTTGACCGGACCTCGTGAAGCCTTGCAGGAAAATGGGGCCGTGACCGATATACTGAGTGACAAGGAAGGCACTGTCCGCGGCTGGAACCATGACAAGCCGGCCGACGAGTTTGCGGTGGACGCGACGTTCGACAGCGCCCACCTCGACCTCTACGATGCCATCGTGCTACCGGGTGGGGTCCAGAATTCCGACACCATCCGGCTGATACCGGGCGCCCAGAAACTGGTCAAAAGCCACAACTCGGCCAGCAAGCCGCTGGCGGTAATCTGCCACGGCGCCTGGCTGCTGGTATCGAGTGGACTGGCCAAGGGCAAACGGATGACCAGTTACAAGACGTTGCAGGATGACATTCGCAATGCAGGTGGCCACTGGGTAGATGAAGAGGTAGTGGTGGACGGCAACCTGATCACCAGCCGCAAGCCGGATGATATCCCCGCCTTCAGCGAGCAACTGATCAAAGCCCTTGCTGGCTAGCTGCCTGACCCGTGAACTGGCAAACACCTGGTTTGCCAGTTCAACAAACCAGCGCCGTTTGCGCCGGCATGGCAGGCATGTCGAGCTGTGGAAGACGCGCCGGGCAACAGATGGATGCGTGCGGCAGGCCTTCGTCCACGGTAGTCAGGCTTACGCTTTCTTTTCCACGTCTCTGGGTGGTTTCGCGGGGCCTTGGGGGTCCACTTGAGGGTCGTCCAGATCCGGAGAGTCCGGGTCGAAACCCAAGTCCTGATCAGTTGTTGCATGATCGGAAGAATGGGGGCCTTTCTGCTGCTGATCGTCGGGTTTGTTCATCAACTGGTCTGCGAAGTGTGAGTTTTTCACCGTCATGGTCTTGCCCCTTTCTGAACAACCCCATGGCGTGTGCTTGAACGCGTCAATGAGAGTCCTCCCAGTCTGGCCCCGCTTCGTCGTGCTCCCCCAGTTGCTGGTATCGCTTTCGAAGCGCATGGAGTTCAGCTGGCCCCATGTCTTCAAGGTCGAGCAACGCCTTGTGCGCCCGTTGGGTAGTGCGCAACAGTTCGTCAAGTTTGATGTGCAATTCGTCGCTCTCACGGTTTTGGGTGTTCTGGATCAGGAACACCATCAGGAACGTGATGATCGTGGTCGACGTATTGATGACCAACTGCCACGTGTCGTTGAAATGAAACAAGGGCCCGCTTACACCCCAGGCAATGATCAGCATCAAGGCAATAATGAAGGTCAACGGCCGCCCGCTATGTTTGGCTAGCCATTGTGCAAACCGATCAAACTTCATGGCTGAGCCTCCTTCAGGGTGTACCTCAGTGAAACCCACGCATCCGGTGGAGGATTGCAATACCGGTAAAGTTCCCTTTTTGCATGGCCATCCACTCGTCAATCCCACTGAACAATCCGGTCCCGGTACCTGTCGCTACTGTTACGTACAGGAGCGCAGGGACTTATGGTGAGCGAGATTCGCATCGGAATTTCCGGATGGCGCTATGGCCCATGGCGCAAGGACTTCTACCCCGAGGGGCTGCGCCAGGACGACGAGCTGGCGTTTGCCTCGCGGGCAGTCAACAGCATCGAAATCAACGGTTCGTTCTACGCACTGCAAACGCCCGAGCGCTATGGCAAGTGGCGTGACGAGACACCGGAGGGGTTCGTATTCTCGGTCAAGGCGCCGCGCTACATCACCCACGTACGCAGGCTCCGCGAAATCGACGAGGCGCTTGCCAACTTCTTCGCATCGGGCCCCTTGCTGCTGGGTGACAAGCTGGGCCCCTTCCTGTGGCAGTTTCCCCCGAACCTGAAATTCGACGCGCAGCGCTTCAGCGACTTTCTGGCCAAGCTGCCACGCGACCGCAAAGCCGCCCGCAGCCTTGCGCGACACGCCGCCGAACGCCTGCAAGGCAACGGCGGCACTGCCGTGCCGGGTAATGCGCGCCTTCGCCACGCCGTGGAAATCCGCCACCCCAGCTTCCTCTGCGACACCTTCATCAACCTGCTACGCAAGCACAAGGTTGCCCTGGTGGTCGCCGACAGCGCCGGCAAATGGCCCTATGTCGAAGAGCTCACGGCCGATTTCGTGTACCTGCGCCTGCATGGCGATGTCGAACTGTACAGCAGCGGCTACACGGCCAGGGCGCTGCGCCGCTGGCGCCTGCGCATCCAGGCCTGGGCGGCGGGCAGCCAGCCTGAGGATGCTCAGCGTGTGGTGCGCCGCGCCCCGGCAAAACGCACTTCCCGTGATGTCTACTGCTACTTCGACAACGACCAGAAAGTCCACGCCCCCTACGATGCCCGCCGCCTGCTGGACAAGCTAGGCCTTGACGGCGAGCTGGTGACCGAACCAGGCGTCGAGCCGCAGGAGCCGCTATGAACCCGACACTGCCCGCCCCCCGCTGCATCATCGACAAGGTGACCACCGTACATCACCTGACGGTACTGACCCTCAACGTGCACAAAGGCTTCACCCTGTTCAACCGCCGCTTCATTTTGCCGGAGCTGCGCGAGGCGGTACGCTCGACCGGCGCCGACCTGGTGTTTCTTCAGGAGGTGCATGGCAGTCATCAACACCATGCCGAGCGCCATCCCAAGTGGCCACAGACACCTCAGTACGAATTCCTCGCCGACAGCATGTGGCCGCAGTTCGCCTATGGCCGCAATGCGGTCTACCCCCATGGCGACCATGGCAACGCCCTGCTGTCCAAGTTCCCCATCCGTGCCCATGACAACCTGGATGTTTCGGTCCATGGCAACGAAGAACGGGGCCTGCTGCATTGCCAGCTGGAAGTGCCGGGCCATGAACAGGTGCATACAGTCTGCGTACACCTGGGCCTGCGTGAAGCGCATCGTCAGCGTCAGGTCGGCCTGCTCCTGGCATTGCTGGACAGCCTGCCGCCGGATGAGCCGGTCATCGTCGCCGGCGACTTCAACGACTGGCGCCTGAAAGCAGATGCGAGGCTGTCGGGCCACCTGGCGGAGGCTTTCGGCAAACCGGCACGCAGCTTTCCCGCGCGCTTGCCAATGCTGCGGCTGGACCGCATCTACCTGCGTAACGCACAAGCTTGCGAAGCACGGGTTTTGTCCAGATACCCGTGGTCCCACCTCTCCGATCATGCCCCGCTGGTGGCGCAGGTGACACTATGAAGCTGCCTTGGTGCGACGGCAACCGCGTCGAGTTGCTGATAAACGGCGAGCAGTATTACCCCCGCGTATTCGAGGCCATGGCCCAGGCACGCGAGGAAATCCTCCTGGAAACCTTCATCATCTACGATGACAAAGTCGGCCAACCCTTGCGCCACGCCCTGATCGATGCCGCGCGGCGCGGGGTGCGGGTCGAGGTGGCGGTGGACGGCTACGGCACCGCCGACCTGCCTGACGATTTCATCTCGTCGATGACCGAGGCCGGGGTGCGTTTCCATTCGTTCGATCCGCAACCACGGCTGGTAGGCATGCGCACCAACCTGTTTCGCCGCTTGCACCGCAAGATCCTGGTGATCGACGGGCAACGCGCCTTCATCGGCGGCATCAATTACAGTGCCGACCACCTGGGTGACTTCGGCCCACAGGCCAAGCAGGATTACGCGGTGGAGGTCGTCGGCCCGGTGGTGGCCCAGGTGCATGCTTCTTCCTGCCGCATGCTCGCACCGGTGCTGGATGCCGCCAGCGGGGTTCAGGCGGGCGGCATCGCTTCAGGCCCGGCCAGCGCCGTGCTGGTGGAGCGCGACAACCAGTGCCATCGCAACGATATCGAAGCCTGCTACCTGCAGGCTTTCCGTGAAGCAAGGCATCGTATCGTCGTAGCCAACGCCTACTTCTTCCCGGGCTACCGCTTGCTGCGCGAACTGCGCAACGCCGCCAGGCGCGGGGTCGAGGTGACGCTGATCCTCCAGGGGCAACCGGACATGCGCTGGGTGCGTGCGCTCTCGCGGCTGCTCTACAACTACCTGTTGCGCGACGACGTGCGCATCCATGAGTACTGCCAGCGGCCGCTTCATGGCAAGGTTGCGTTGGTGGACAGCCACTGGACCACCGTGGGCTCAAGCAACCTCGACCCACTGAGCCTGTCGTTCAACCTTGAGGCCAACCTGCTGATTCAAGACCCCGCGTTCAACGAACAACTGTACCAGCACTTGACCGAACTGAGCCGGGAGCACTGCAAGACCGTGACGCTGGAGCGCATGGTGCGCGGCTACTGGTGGCGTGCCCCGCTGATCTTTCTGGGCTTCCACATCACGCGCTATTTCCCGCAGATCGCCGGCTGGTTTCCGGCACACCGGCAGCGCCTGCAGTCGCTGCAAGCCGACGGCGAGGCCCCCGCCGACTACCACGGGGGCAAGACCTGATGGCCACTTCACGCTGGAAGACCTGGGGCAAACGCTTGCTGACCGTGCTGTTCCTGGTATTGATACCCGCGCTGCTGTTCACCCTGGCGCGTAACCTGGACTGGAACGAAGTCCGCCAGTCGCTGCTGGCGTACCGGCCCTCGACCCTGGCCTTGGGGTTGCTGCTGGCCCTGTGCAGCTACCTGGTATTCGCCAGTTACGACCTGCTCGCCCGCGCCTACACCGGCCACCGCCTGCCGGCCCGGCAGGTGCTGCCGGTAGCGTTCGTCTGCTATGCATTCAACCTTAATTTCACCACCTGGGTCGGTGGCGTTGCCCTGCGTTATCGCCTGTACAGCCGGCTGGGCCTGGATACCCCAACCATCACCCGCATCCTCACCTTGGGGCTGTTGACCAACTGGATGGGCTACCTGCTGCTGGCCGGCACGGTATTCGCCCTGGGCTTTGTCAAACTGCCGGAAAGCTGGGCGGTGGGTGCCAGCGGCTTGCGCCTGATCGGCGTATTGATGGTGGCGGTAGCGTTGGCTTACCTGTGCGCCTGTGCCTTCGCCACGCGGCGCACGTGGGCGCTGCGCGGGCACGAAGTCACCCTGCCGAGCCTGCGTATGGCGCTCTGCCAGGTGGCACTGGGCGCTAGCAACTGGGCGCTGATGGCAGCGCTGATTGACCTGCTGTTGCCGCCCGAGCTGTTCTATCCCTCGGTGCTGGGTGTGTTGCTGATCAGTTGCGTCGCCGGGGTGGTCGCTCACATTCCCGCCGGGCTCGGCGTACTGGAAGCCGTATTCCTGGCGCTGCTCCATGGCCAGCTAGGGCAAGGCACCCTGGTTGCCGCACTGCTCGGCTATCGGACGTTGTACTACCTGATCCCGCTGCTATTGGCGGTGGTGACCTACTTGATCCTCGAAAAGCGTGCCAAGGCCTTGCGCAGGCAGGCCGGGGCAGCCCTCGACAAGCGCTGACGGGCCTGGTGCCCGGGAGGTATATCATGCGATTCGCTCTGTATATGGCAATGCTGGGCACCCTTGGCAGCGGGCAGGTGTTGGCCGAAGTTTGCGACGTGGTCACCCGCTCATCCAGCGAGGCGGTCAAACCGGTGCAGCAACACACCTGTTACAGCTACAGCAACACGCCCGCTGAGGCGATTGCCTGGTCGTGCAGCAACGAAAGCAAGGAGATGTTGAACAGCGAGAAGCGTCGTGTTGAGCGTTGCCCCGACAGCAGCGTTGGCAGCTGCATCGCGCCACTGACGCAGGAGACACTGGCCAACCCCGATGCCGCTGGGCGTGATGAGCCTGCCACCCGCCCTGCACTACCCAAGGATGCGCGGATCATCACCTACTACTACGACACCCCTAGCCTGGGCCAGGCACGCAGCGATTGCGAACGCAACAATGGTGTCTGGCAGACCCATTGAGGGCGTAACCCAAACCAGATGCGTGACGGGTGAGGTTCCACATGATCTAAATGACGTCCTATCGCTCTCCCGTCTCACATCTGTAAGCCACTGGGCCTTATGGCGAAATCGGATCGCTCGCCGGGAATGTTTCATCCAATGCATTATCGACATTGGACTCTTTCGACTCAGCCAACTCACCACACTTGCAGTCGCTCATACGACAGGGCTCGCCGTTACGATGGCCCGTCGCACAGGCTTCGCAGCAGTAGGCCTTGCCATCCTGGACCACAGCATTGGCATCCGCGGTGCAAGAACAATGGGTGCAGGAACAGCGTTGCTCGTTCATCTCGGCTCTCTCCCTTCGTCATCGGGTACCACGTCATCGGTCCACGGCTCGCCGTCCAGCGGCGCCGAGCGGGCCAGTTCGGCCTCGTCCAGGCCGAAACCGCCACCGATCTCGTGGGCCTCCACCTGGCGCAAGGCCTTGTCCGCCGGGCCGCCGCTGCCAGGCTCATCCGGATCGCGGGCACCGGTCTCATCGAACAACGTATCCGGGCTCAGGTCGTCGAGGGTGACATTGTCCTCGTGCAGGCTGTCGCTCAACGCCTCGCCGCCGGTCATGCCGCTTTCGGCGACACGCCGGGGCGGGTAATCCTCGGCAAGCTCCCGCGCCGGACGCTCGTCGCCGACACGCCCCTGGCGCTCATCACGGCGCTCGCTGAAATCCAGCTCGTGGACGCTGCCCATGCGGTCCTCGATGTCGTCGATCTCAATGGGCGGTCTTGGGTCATTGGGTGTGGACATGAACGGTCTCCGTTAGTGGGCTTCACTCGGTCGACCCTCCCCAGCGGCAAATGATTCAGAGTTTCTGCCAGCCCCGTCCCGCGTTTTTTTTGAACTCCTCGCTGCGCCGCCACCTCCCAATCCTGAGACCCGCAACCCCTTCCGGAGCCCGTCATGGCCAAGCCCCTGCAGGAGTACCAGCGCAAGCGCGACTTCAATGCCACGCCCGAGCCGGCTGGCAAACGCGCCCGCCCCCGCTCGGCCCATGCGCTGCAGTACTGCATCCAGAAGCACGATGCCAGCCACCTGCATTACGATTTTCGCCTGGAGCTCGACGGCACCCTCAAGAGCTGGGCCATCCCCAAGGGCCCCTCGCTGGATCCCAAGGTCCGGCGCCTGGCAGTGCATGTGGAGGATCATCCGCTGGACTACGCCAACTTCGAAGGCCGCATCCCTGAAGGCCACTACGGCGCCGGCGATGTGATCGTCTGGGACCGGGGTGTCTGGGAGCCCGAGGGCGATCCACGCGAAGCCTATGCAAAGGGCAAGCTGCGCTTTCGCCTGCAGGGCGAGAAGCTGTCGGGGGTCTGGAACCTGTTCCGCACTCACCTGGCAGGCAAGAAAGAGCAGTGGATGCTGGTCAAGTCCCATGACGGGCAGGCGCGCAGTGAAACGGACTACAGCATTGTCGAGGCCCTGCCGGACAGCGTGCTGAGCGAACGTACCCTGCCCCCGCGCAGCCCGGGCAAGGCGACCACCGTCAGGCACAAGCGGAAAACCGACCCCAAAGCCCTGCCGGATGCGCTCCAGCCGCAACTGGCCACGTTGGTCGCTTCCCCGCCAAGCGGCGATTGGCGCTACGAAGTCAAGTTCGACGGCTACCGCATCCTGGCGCGTATCGACGGTGACGATATACGCCTGTTTACCCGTAATGGCCACGACTGGAGTGCGAAGATGCCCCGGCAGGTCGAGGCGCTCAAGGCCCTGGGGCTCGACTCGGCATGGCTGGACGGCGAGATGGTAGTGGTCGACGACAACGGCGTGGCCGACTTCCAGGCCTTGCAGAATGCCTTCGACACCGAGCATGACGAGCGCATCACCTACTACCTGTTCGACCTGCCCTGGCTGGGCGGTGAGGACCTGCGAGCACTGCCGCTGCAACAGCGCCGTGCAACCCTCGCCCGGTTGCTGGAAGGCCATGCGTCGCAGGTAATCAGGTATTCCGCCGATTTTGAGGAGCCCGTCGCGTCATTGCTCGACAGCGCCTGCCGGCTGGAACTCGAAGGCTTGATCGGTAAACGTGCCGACAGCCCCTACGTTGGCCGGCGCAGTAGCGACTGGGTCAAGCTCAAGTGCAAGCAGCGTCAGGAATTCGTGATCGTCGGCTACACCGACCCCAAAGGCAGCCGCAACGGCTTCGGCGCCCTGCTGCTGGCCCTGCACGACCACGGAAGCGGCCCGTTGCGCTATGCCGGCAAGGTCGGCACCGGTTTCAGCGCGGCCACCCTGGATAGCATTCACGCCCGCCTCAAGCCGTTGCAGACAGACAAATCGCCTTTGTCCAAACCACCCACCGGTGCCGAAGCTCGCGGCGTACATTGGCTCAAGCCACAGCTACTGGCAGAAGTCGCCTATGCCCAGATGACCCGCGAAGGCATCGTTCGCCATTCGGTGTTCCACGGCCTACGCGACGACAAACCTGCCACCGCCATCGACCTGGAGCGAGCAATGCCCACCAAGCGCGCAGTACAGACAGAACCCGAGAACCTGGGCACCCTGCGCCTGACCCACCCCGACCGCGTGGTAGACGCAACCACAGGTGCCACCAAGCGCGAGGTCGCCCAGTACTACGCTCAGGTCGCCGACTGGCTGCTGCCACAGCTCAAGGACCGGCCTGTAGCCCTTGTGCGGGCACCGGATGGTCTGGACGGCGAACTGTTCTTCCAGAAAAACGCCGGCCAGCTGCACATTCCCAAGGTGCTCAGCTACAGCAAGGCCCAGGCCGGCCAGGCAGCCATGGTGCTCAACCGCGCCGACAGCCTGCTGGGCGCGGTGCAGATGAACACGCTTGAACTGCACACCTGGAATGCCACCACCAAGGATTTCCATAAACCCGACCGCTTTGTCCTCGACCTGGACCCTGACCCGGCGCTGCCCTGGAAAGCCATGCTCGAGGCCACCCAGCTGACCCTTACCCTGCTCGACGAACTAGGCCTGAAGGTATTTCTGAAGACCAGCGGCGGCAAGGGCATGCACCTCGTCGTACCGTTGACCCGACGCGCTGGCTGGGACGAGGTGAAGGACTTCGGCCATGCCTTGGTCAACCACATGGCCGGGCTGCTCCCTGACCGTCTCAGCGCCGTGTCCGGGCCGAAGAACCGGGTCGGGCGGATCTTTATCGATTATCTGCGTAACGGCAAGGGTGCCACCACCGTCGCCGCCTACTCGCTGCGGGCCCGCGAGGGCCTGCCGGTGTCGGTGCCGATCTGGCGTGAGGAACTGAGCCAGCTCAAGGGTGCCAACCAGTGGAACATCGGCAACCTTCACACGCGGCTTGCACAGGTCGAAGACCCGTGGGCCGAAATGGGCAAGACACGCCAGTCGATCACGTTGCGTATGCGCAAGCAGTTGGGTATTGCATGATGGAACTGACCCACTTCGATTCGTTGTTACACCGCTTTGCTCACCGTTCGCAGGCTATTGAACGCGACGCTTCGCTAATAGAACTGATGCAGGCCTTGCAGGGCGAACAGCTCGATGTGCTTCCGTTGCCTGGCCAGGGCTGCACCCTGGAGCGCTGGCGGGCCTTGGCGCGGATCGCAGGGTGTGATCTGAGCCTGGCCAAACTTTATGAAAGCCATACCGACGCCTTGGCGATCCTCGCCGAATGCGGTGCCGCCCAGCAGGCCGGCAACAGCATCTGGGGCGTGTGGGCCGCTGAGCCGCCGGATGCCCGGGCATACATCGTCGAGCGGAACGGTGAACGCGTACGCCTGCAAGGCCGCAAGGCTTGGTGTTCGGGCGCGTTGCAGATCGACCGTGCCCTGCTGACTGCCTGGGAAGACGACCAGCCTCAGTTGGTGGCCATCGAATTACCTCATTCCAGCCAGCGCATTCTGGCCGAGCATTGGCAGGCCGTAGGCATGGCCGCCACCAGCAGCGTTGTGATCGAATTCGACGACTCGCCAGGGCTGGCCATCGGTTCGCCCGGCCAGTACCTGTCCCGGCCTGGCTTCTGGCAAGGCGGCGCGGGTATCGCCGCTTGCTGGTATGGCGCCGCCGAGGCCCTGGCGGACTACCTTCGCGAACAGTGCCGCAAACCCCGGCGCGACCCGCATGCCGATGCGCATCTGGGCGCAGTCGATGCAGCCTTGTACGGTGCCCGCGCAGCCTTGCACGAATGCGCCACGTGGATCGACCTCCACCCTCAGGACGACGCCAGCTTCCAGGTGCGGCGCACCCGCGCCCAGGTCGAGCAGGCGGTCGAGCAGGTCATTCAGCATGCTGGCCGGGCGCTCGGTGCCACGCCGTTCTGTTGCAGCAGCCATTTCGCCCGGCTCAGTGCCGACCTGCCGGTATACATACGCCAGAGCCACGCCGAACGCGACCTGGCCGAGTTGGGCCGGCAACTGACCGGCATGCCGGCAGGAGCATGGCAACTATGAGCCAGAACTTGATACAGGCTGCGCAAGGCACACCATGGAGCGCCTGGCAGCATTCTGCTCAGTTGGCCCGCGCCAGCTGGACGCTGCCCGAGCAGTTGTGCCCACCCGGAAGGCGCCTGGTACTGCTGGCTCCGCACCCGGACGACGAAATCCTCATGGCCGGCGGGCTGCTGGCCAGCTTCCAGGGACGAGAACAGGACGTGCTGCTTGTTTCTGCCACCAATGGCGAGGGCAGCCACCCGCATTCCTCACAATGGCCAGAGCGCCGCCTGCGCCATCAGCGCCCACTGGAAAGCCGTCATGCCCTGCAATTGCTTGGGTTGGATCTCACCCGCCTCGACTGGCGACGACTCAACCTCAAGGATGGCGCGCTGCCCCACGATGAAGCCTTCCTGGTCAACCACCTGAACCAGTTGCTCAAACCTGGCGACCTGCTGCTGACCACTTGGCGCGGCGACGGCCATTGCGACCACGAAGCAGCAGGTCGCGCCTGTGCCCAGGCGGCCCAGGCCAGGCGTGTACAACTCGCAGAGGCCCCGGTCTGGGCCTGGCACTGGGCAAGCCCCGATGACCCGCGCCTGCCCTGGCCCCGGGCTCACCGCCTGCAGCTGTGCGATGAGCATCTGGCGCTCAAGCGCCAAGCCCTTGCCGCCCATGCCAGCCAGTTGCAGCCCGATGGTGATCGCCCCCCGGTTGTGCCAGAACAGCTGCAGGCTTGCCTGTTGCAACCATTCGAGCTGATCTTTCTGTCAACGGAGGCAACATGAGCCTGGACGCACAGTACTTCGCCGACTTGTACGCCGGCAGCGATGACCCCTGGGCCTTTCGTACCCGTTGGTACGAGCGGCGCAAGCGCGAGCTGACCCTGGCCAGCCTGCCGCGCCAATGCTATGAGCGCGTATTCGAGCCGGCCTGCGCCAACGGCGAGCTGAGCATCCTGCTGGCCGAACGCTGCGCCAGCCTGTCGTGCCAGGACATCGACGCGACGGCCGTGGCCCTGGCCCGTCAGCGGCTTGCAGGTGTGAGCCACGCCCATGTCGAACAGGGCCACCTGCCGGGCGACTGGCCGGGCGGTCAGTTTGACCTGATCGTGCTCAGTGAGATCGGCTACTACCTGGACCCCACCGACTGGTTGCAGGTGATCGAACAGTCGGTGACCAGCCTGGCGTATGACGGTGGTTTGCTGGCCTGCCACTGGCGCCATCCCATCGCCGGTTGCCCGCAGGATGGCCGCGAGGTGCATGCCCTGCTCGCCCGGCATCTGCCACTTTATCCACTGCTGCGCCACGAGGAGGCAGACTTCCTGCTCGAATATTGGTCGTGTCAGCCCAGCGTGGTGGACCTTGACGAGACCTGCCCATGATCGCCGTCATCATCCCCGCCCACAACGAAGCCCGTCGCCTCGGGCACTGCCTGGCCGCCGTCAAGCTGGCTGTGGCGCAAGCCAAAGCGGCGGGCTTGGCAGTGGAGGTAATGGTGGTGCTCGACCGCTGTGTCGACGCCAGCGCGCGCATCGCCCGCCGCCATGGCGTGCATACCCTGGAACTGGAGGCCGGCAACGTCGGCATCGCCCGGCGCCTGGGCGCGGCGTGGATGATCGAGCGCGGCGCACAGTGGCTGGCCTTCACCGACGCCGACAGTCGCGTGCCCCCGCATTGGCTGGTGTCACAGCTGCAATGGCACGCGGACGCGGTGTGCGGCACGGTGCACATCGAACGCTGGCAGCCGTGGCAGAACGCAGCGTTACGCCAGTTGTATCGCAGCCGTTATCAGGCCCGTGAAGGGCATCGGCATATCCATGGCGCCAACCTCGGCGTATGCGCCAAGGCCTACGAACGCGTGGGCGGCTTCCAGCCATTGCCGGCGCATGAAGATGTGCAACTGGTCCTGGCCCTCGAAGCCAGCGGCGCACAGATCGTCTGGACCGCGGCGCACAGCGTGGCCACCAGCAGCCGGGTGGACAGCCGCGCGCGGCAGGGCTTCGGGGACTATCTCTGCGGGCTGGAGGGGCAGCTACCGTAGCTCAAGAGGCCTTGCGTGGCCGCTTGGCCGCCGGTTTCTTTGGCTTGGTCTTGCCACCGAGGCTGCGTTTGAGCAGTTCGGTGAGGTCGATGATGTCGGCGCCCTTCTCCGCCGCCGCGCCTTCGCCTTTGTCCACGGTCTCGATCTTGCCTTTGCTGGCCTTCTCCTCCACCAGGTCGAGGATGGTCTGGCGAAACGCATCATGGTAATCATCCGGCGTCCATTGCCCGCTCATGTCCTCCACCAGGCGCCGCGCCATCTCCAGCTCACGCTTGTCGACCTTGCTCTCGGTCACGCTCTTGTCCAGCTCCAGCGTATCCAGCCCGCGCACCTCTTCCGGCCAGCGCAGAGTGATCAATACCAGTGCATCTTCCAGCGGGCGCAGCAGGGCCAGGTGCTGGCGGGTGTGCAGCACCACGGTGGCCAAGGCCACCTTGCCGGTGCTGTGCAGGGTCTCGCGCAGCAAGGCATAGACCTTGCCGCCACGACGGTCGGGGCTCAGGTAGTAGGGGGTGTCAAACTGTTGCAGCGGAATGTCGCCGGCATCGACGAACGAGAAGATGTCGATGGTCTGGGTCGCCTCGGGCCTGGCCTTGCGGATTTCTTCCTCGCTGATCACCACGTAGCGGCCCTTTTCGTACTCCACCCCTTTGACGATGTGCTCCTTGTCGATGTCCTTGCCGGTCACCTTGTTCACCCGCTTGTAGCCAACCGGCTCCATGCTGCGCTTGTCCAGCCAGTCGAAGTCCACACGCTCGCTGCGCACGGCGGTATTCAGCGAGACGGGGATGTGCACCAAGCCGAAGCTGATCGCGCCTTTCCAGATTGACCGGGCCATGGTCCGCTCCTACACATTGAAAGGTTGACCGGGCTGGCTGTAGCGCAACGCGCCACAGCGTTCGCAACATTGGCAGTGAAGCCCGGCGACTTCACACACCACCAAGCTGCGCCATTGGCAGCCCCGCAGCAGACAGAAGAGTTTCATCAGCCACCTCCCTAGCCCTCTTGAGTATCCGGGCCCTTTCTGAAACTGACTGCGCAGCGCCGCAAAGGTTTATCCGGATTTCCAAGTCAGGCCATCAGGGCAGCGGTTCGCCACCGGCCCTACCGATAGTCGCGCATCACCTGCCCGGCCACTGCGCGCATCGCCTGGCGGTTATCCAGGCCCTGTTCACTGGCCAGCGCGAAGGCTTGGCGCTGGCGATCGGCGCTGCTGCCCTCGCGCAGGATGTGCCGGGCCTGAATGAATGAACGCTCGGTATCGGCGGTGTCAGCCGGGCACTGCTGCTGCAACTGCATCAGCCAGCCCTCAGCGCTGACCGGCTGTTGCTCGTGGACACCGATGAAGGTGGCCAGGCGGCCCTGACGCAGGGCGCGCCAGTAGTTCTCCTGGGTGACCCAGCGCATCTCGCGGCTGGCGGGGTCATCGTGGCGGGCCAGCGCCTGCTCGACCAGGTGGCGAAACAGGCCGGCGACGGCCAGAGCATCTTCCAGCCGCGGGCAGCCATCGCAGATACGCAGCTCGACCGTCGGAAACCGCCGCGAGGGCCTGATCGCCCACCAGAAGTCACCGTCCTCGGCCAGGCTACCGGTCCGTTGCAGCAATGCCCGGTAGCGCTGGTACGCGCTCCAGTCCGGCAAAGGCTCTGGCAGGCCCATGTGCGGCCATTCCCCGCACACTGCGCGGCGGTAGCTCATGTAGCCTGTATCCTCACCGCCCCAATACGCAGACGAGGTACTGAGCGCCAACAACAAGGGCAGCCAGTACAGCACCCGATTGATCACTCGTATCCGATCAATGCCCACCGGTACGCCGACGTGCACGTGCAGACCATTCAACAGGCTGCGCCGGGCCACCAGCTGGTAATCGTCGAACAACTGGCGATAGTGCGCAGTGCCACGAGGACGCTGGCGCAGCCACCGGGCGCTGGGGTGGCTCGCCGCGCCGTACAGGCCGGCGCCCTCCTCGGCCAGCGCCTGGGCCAGGCGCTGACGCCGCTCGCCAAAGAAATCACGCGCCTGATGCAGTGCGTCGAATATGGGCGAAGCGGCCTCTATCTGGCTGTGGAACATTTCCTCGGCGAACCACGGGCCCAGCGCATCCCGACAACAGCGGGCCACGGCGGCTGACGGAGCAGCCATGACCTGCCCGGTGGCCAGCTTCACCAGCAGGTATTCTTCCTCGATGCCAAACGTACATTGCCGCGCCACGACGCTATCAGCCGCGACGGGTGACGGTCAGGGCCACGGCGGCAATGCGCTCGACCTGCTCGTAACCGGGTTCAAGCAATTGCTCACCGAATACATCTGGGTCCAGCTCGCGATAGAACCAACTGAACGCAGGCCCCGCCAGGCGTAACCGCATGGCTTCGAGCAGCGCGTCGCGCCCCTCGACGATGGCGACACCGGTGTAGAGCAGCAGCGTCCCCCCGGGCGACAGGCGCTCAAGGGCTTGCTCGACGATGCGCAGCGACAGCTCGGCACCCAGTGCGCCGCCGCCGTGGCGGTAGGCGCGCTGGCCGGCGTCGAGCATGTACGGCGGGTTGGCGACGATCAGGTCGAACGTACCCGCGATGTCATTGAGCAGGTCACTGCGCTCGACCGAAACATTGGCCACACCGGCCAAGGCGGCATTGATGGCGGTGTAGCGCAATGCCATAGGGTTAATGTCCACTGCGCAAACCTTCGCGTGTTGGGCGGCGCGAGCGATCAGCAACGCCCCTACACCGCTGCCACAGCCGATGTCTACGGCATGCTGCACGCGCTCGGGCGTGCTTCTCAAATGATCGTGTATCAGCTGGGCGAAACGGTAGCTGTCCGGGCCAAAGAACACCGCGTCGCGGCTGTCCGTTGGCCAGGCAGCATGTACCAGCAACAGATCGTCCAGGCTGGACCAGCGCACAGTGCTGCGCCACAGTGCACCTTGGGCCTCCAGCACGCCAGCGAGGCGCAGCTGCTCCAGTTCGTCGGGGCTTAGCAGTGACGCGGCGAATGGCCTACTCCAGCCGAACACATCACGCAAGGTACGCGCCTGCTGCGCATCGTCCCGGGCATTGACCCTGGCTTGGGTCGCCGGCGTCACGCAGGTAAAACGATAGCCGTCGGCACGCAAGCGGTTCCCCAATTTCAGCAAGGCCTCATCGGCGCGGATCCGGTCTTGGTCGAGCAGCATCAATGAAGCCCTCCGCGCATCAAACCGGTGGCCTGGATGAACGCATGAGTGGCGTGCAGGCCCTGAGGGGTGGCGTGCCGATTGCCGGCCATTGCATCGATTAGCGCAGGTATGTCCGGTACCTGGGATGCGATGGGGACTTTATCGTCCAGTTGCAAGGCATGTTCCCATTGCCCTGGCGGCACCCGACGGATTCCGGTGCCTTGCCAGGAGCCGGCGATCCAGTCATGCCAGAGTTGCTTTTCATAGGCATCGAACACACCGAACATGGCTGCGGTCGGGCCCTCGATCAGCGACCAGAAGCGGCTTTGCCCAGGATCGCTGTCACGCTTGATCCAGCCTTGAGCCTGTAATGCTTCAAGAAACCCGGGCATCGCGCCGGGCTCAGCAAGCCACTGGTTGATGGTGCGTCCTTGCAGGCGACAGCGGTCCGAATGCATGCACTGCCCGTAGATGCGCTTGCGTTCCAATGTACTTAGCAACTCCGCATGCAGGTCGAACGAGGCGATCAACGAGGGCGTGTCTATACCCAGGTCATTAAGCCGGTAGCCGTGTCTCACGCGTTCATAGAACGCCGGCCCCTGATCTCGTGCCAGCTCGGTGAAGCACTCCACGGCACGCCTCGCGTGGCCGCTGGCGGCATTGTCGATGGTCACGTGCAACTGGAAGTAATGGGCGTCGATACCTAGCTCGGCCAGCTCGTGGGTGGTGATCAGCAGGTGCAAGGGCGGTTGCTCGTAACCCAGGTTGTAACCGACCACTTCCGGCAAGAATCGCTGGCAGTGCTGCCCCAAGGCCAGTTGCAGCGCGCCCTGCAGGTAACGAGCGGGGTCAAGCGGCCGCTCCTGTGAGCAACCCAGACGGCTGAGCAAGCGCTGGTAGATCAGCACGTGATTGCAGCGTGGGTCGCCGTCGCCGAGTTCTTCGAGGAAGGTGCGGATCAGCCCATGGAAGCGCGGGTCCTGCCAATGCCATAGGGCTCCGTGTAGCCATGCGCCGTCGACCGCTTTGGTCGGCGCGACTTGCTGCAAAAACCACAAGGCATGGGCACGATTGGCAAAAAAACGACGGGGGCCGCCCTGACGCCGTTGTTCCAGATAGGCCGCATGCTCGCTGGCGACACGGCCCGCATGGTTATCGGCCCATTGCGGGATTAGCCCAGGATCATCTGGCAGGTCGTCGGAAAGCGCACGGGCCAGACGCAGTTGCTCCTCCAGCCAGGCCTCGGTGGTGGGCTCCGGGCCCTCAAGTAGCGCTCGATAGCGATGCTCCAGCCCTAAGTTGGCATTGTGAGGCCTTATACCTGCCTTTGTCGTCGCCACCATGCCCTGTACCTCACTCATTGATTCTGCGGTTTGGTGTCAGCTGGAGGGTTAGTTACAGGGTCACTGGGTTGCTGCATCTGAAGTGACGGTTTGCTTGGGTCGGCATCCTTCGCTGGATGATCACTATCGCGGTCGAAGCAACCTCCGAGCAGCGAGAAACTGGCAGTCAACAGCAACATGGCGAACAGGTTGTTTTTCATGATGGCTACTCGTTTTTGTGAAGACCTAAACCAACGAGTCCCACCTGTCCCCCTGAATTCGTTCTGATTACGACATAGCGGATGAGCGGTGCCCCGAAACGCAGATTGCGCCACGGCAGCCCTGTTTTTCAGAAAAACTAAACCTTCACCCACTCCTGCGGTTCAACCGAGTGCGACATTGAGGTCGCGCCAACAGAACGAAGGAGTGAGACATGAGCACACCATTCTTGAAAATCGCCGGAGTTACCCTGTTGATGGGCCTGGCTTCGCTGCAGGTACAGGCAGCGTCTTCGGACGATTTCGTCGATGCGGCCACTGAAGCCGGTATCGCCGAAGTGGTCACCGCCAACCTGGCGCAGGAAAAGAGCCAGAGCGCAGACATCAAGCAATTCGCCCAGCAAATGGTCACAGACCATACCAAAGCCAACCAGGAACTCGGTGATATCGCCCGCAAGCTGGACATCAGCGTGCCCGACGAAGCGGCGCTGACCGACAAGGTCAAGAAGATGATCCTCGAATGGCGCGACGAGTCGTTCGACCGGTCATACGTCAATAACCAGGTCGACGCGCACGAAAAGGCCGTGGAACTGTTCAAGAAAGAGGCCGCCTCCTCCGACAAGCCGGAGCTCAAGGCCTTCGCCAGCGACAAGCTGCCAACGCTGCAACACCATCTGGAACAGGCCAAGGCGCTGCAAGCCACCCACGGCAAGTAACCCACACGTCACCGCGCAATCCCAGGGGCCGCCCTGCGGCCCTGCCATGAGCCATCTTGAGGTGGGCTCCCCATGAATGATCGAATCATTGAACTGTTCACCGACACCACATTCTTTGGCATTTCCATTCTCAACTTGCTGGTAGCGCTGTGCGTTGCCGTGCTGACGTTCGTGGTTGCCAGAGCTGTCATCGGCCTGTTGATGCGCCGGGTGCAGCGCTGGTCCGAACATGACGGGGCAATGAGCCAGGTGCTGGCCAAGGTATTGGCCGGCACCAGCAACAGCCTGCTGCTGCTTGCTTCGCTGCTGGTGGGTTTGAGCATGCTGGACCTGCCCGAGCGCTGGTTGGGCCGGGTCAGTAGCTTGTGGTTCGTGGTCGCTGCCCTGCAGATCGGCCTCTGGGTCAATCGCGCCATCGCGCTGGGCCTGACCCGCTACTTCAGCCGGCACAGCGCCGACGGCCTTTACCAAGGCAGTGCGCTGGCCACGCTTTCGGCCTGGGGCGCACGGGTGCTGCTGTGGTCGGTGGTGTTGCTGGCCATGCTGTCCAATCTGGGCGTCAATATCACCGCCTTCGTGGCCAGCCTGGGTGTGGGCGGGATTGCCGTCGCCCTGGCTGTGCAGAACATCCTGGGTGACCTGTTCGCCTCGTTGTCGATCGCCGTCGACAAGCCGTTCGAGGTCGGTGACTTCATCGTCATCGGGCCGCTGGCCGGTACGGTGGAGCATGTGGGGCTGAAGACCACGCGCATCCGCAGCCTGGGTGGCGAGCAGATCGTCATGGCCAATGCCAGCATGATCAGCAGCACCATCCAGAACTACAAGCGCTTGCAGGAGCGCCGCATCGTATTCGAGTTCGGCTTGTCCTACGACACGCCCACCGAGGCGGTAAAACAGGCGCCCGCGATCGTCGAGGAAGCGATCAAGGCCCAGCAGCAGGTGCGTTTCGACCGCGCCCACCTGCGGGGTTTTGGCAAAGAGGCCCTGGAGTTCGAATGCGTCTATATCGTGAAGGACCCGGGCTACAACCTCTATATGGATATCCAGCAGGCAATCAATTTCCACCTGCTCGAGCGCTTCAACAGAATCGGTGCCAAGTTTGCCGTGCCGGTCCGTGCCATCAAGGTCACCGCACTGCCGCAACACCGCGAGCAGCCCCAGGCCCTTTGACCGACAGCGGCACTTTGGCCAGCGTAGCCAGTCCTAACCTTGAACCCGCTCGTCGATTGATCGGTGTCGGGCCTATAATCGCTGCCACTGCTCATTCCCGGTTCGCACAAGGCTCGTGCCCATGAAATCGTCCAGCAAGACTACCCTCGCGTCGCCGCACAACCCTGCGCTGAGCCCCAGCCACCTGGATTTCCCAGTGGTGGGCATCGGCGCATCGGCCGGCGGGCTGGAGGCGGTGCAGGCGTTTTTCCAGCACGCCCCGGAGCATAGCGGTATGGCGTTCGTCGTGGTACTGCATTTGTCGCCGGACCATCAGAGCCAGGCCGATCGCCTGATCCAGCGCGTCACGCGCATGCCGGTGTACCAGGTGAGCGAGCCGGTACCGATCGAGCGTGACCACGTCTATGTGATTTCGCCGGCCAACCGCCTTTCCACCAACGATGGTTACCTGCGGGTCAGCCCGGCCAGGCGTAGCCGTGGGGACCATGTCGCCATCGATCTGTTCTTCCGGGACCTGGCGGACGTACACAAGGACCATGCGTTCTGCGTGATTCTTTCAGGCTGCGGCAGCGATGGCGCCGTGGGCCTGTCGCGCATCAAGGAGCAGGGTGGCGTGACCTTGGTGCAATCGCCCGATGACGCCCAATACTCCGACATGCCCAAGGCAGCCATCGCTACCGGCATGGTCGACCTGATCCTGCCGGTGGCCGAGATTCCCGGCAAGATTCTGGAACTGTGGCGCACGGCGCGCAAGGTCAAACTGCCGGCGATCGAAGACGACAGCCTGCCGCCTCCCCTTGGCGAGCGCTCAGGCGACCCGGCGCAGAGCGACCCGCTGCTCGACGACATCCTCACCCGCCTGCATGCCAGCACCGGCCATGACTTCCAGCACTACAAGCGGGCAACGGTCCTGCGCCGGCTTGAGCGGCGCTTGCATGTCACTGCGCAGACCGACCTGGCCAGCTATCGCGATTACCTGGAGGGTCACCCGGAGGAATGTCGCGCCCTGTTGGCTGACATGCTGATCGGCGTGACCAACTTCTTCCGTGACCGGGACGCCTTCGAAGCCCTGCAACAACAGGTGATGCCGGGCCTGGCCAATGACGACAGCGAAGACCTGCAACGCGAAATGCGCATCTGGTCGGCAGGCTGCTCTTCGGGAGAGGAAGCCTACAGCCTGGCGATGATTGCGACCGAACAGCTGGCGATGGGGCAGCGCAGTGCCAAGGTACAGGTGTTCGCCACCGACCTCGACGAACGTGCGATCAATCTCGGCCGGCTAGGCGTTTATCCCGATGCCATCGCCACCGATGTACCCACGGCCAGGCTGCGTCAGTTTTTCATCAAGGAGGACCAGCATTACCGGGTACGCAAGGACATCCGCGAAAAGGTGCTGTTTGCCCGGCACAACCTCTTGTCCGATCCACCGTTCTCCCAGTTGGACCTGGTGGTATGTCGCAACCTGCTCATTTATCTGGACCGGGAGGTGCAACGGGAAATCCTGCGTCTGTTCCACTTCGCCTTGCGAAAGGGCGGCTACCTGTTCCTGGGCAGCTCGGAGTCGGCAGACGTGGCGGCCGACCTGTTCATTGCCGTGGACAAGCGCCATCGTATTTTCCGCGCACGCGAGGTGGAGCCGGCGCGTCGCCCGGGGCGCCTGCTGACGCCCGACACACTGGCGGCGCGCGCCAAGCCCAAGCCCATGCGCAAATTGTCCTACGCCGAAGTTCACCACCGTGCATTGGCCAGGCATACGCCGCCCAGCCTGATCGTCGACCTTGATGGCAACATCCTGCACATGAGCGACGGTGTCGGGCGCTTCCTGCGCCATGCCGGGGGCGAACTCAGCCCCAGCTTGCTGAACCTGGTGCTGGCACCACTGCGCCCTGTCCTGCGCAGTAGCCTGCTGCAGGCACAGAACACGGGCCAGCCGGTGACCTCTGGCGCGGCGATCATCACCGTCGACGATCATCGCGTCGAGGTACAGGTCGAGGTCCAGCCGCACCAGGATGAACCCAGCGGCAGCGAATGCCTGCTGGTGGTTTTACATGTCCGCGAAGCCGAACAACACAGCCAGCCGGTCATCCAGCAAACCGACGGCATGGTGTTGAACACGCTGGAGCGCGAGCTTCAGCGCACCCGCCAACAGTTGCAGGAAACCATCGAACAGTCGGAAATCTCCAGCCAGGAGCTGACCGCCTCCAACGAAGAGATGCAGGCGATCAACGAGGAGTTGCGCCTGGCCAGCGAAGAGCTGGAAACCAGCAAGGAAGAGCTGCAATCAATTAACGAAGAATTGCTGACGGTCAACTACGAGCTCAAGACCAAGGTCGATGAAACCGACAAGGTCAACGACTACCTGAGCAACCTGATCGCCTCCACCCAGATCGCCACCGTGTTCGTCGACCGCAACCTGCACATTCGCTGGTTCACCCCCAGGGCCACCGATATTTTCAGCATGCTGCCGGTCGACACCGGCCGCTCGCTACTGGACATCACCCACCGCCTGGAGTACCCAGGCCTGGCGGACGATGCGCGTGCGGTGATCGAGCGCGAAACCACGATCGAGCGTGAAGTGATCGGGCAGGACCAGCATTGGTACCTGGCGCGCCTGCTGCCATATCGGGCCAGCGAGCAGAATGTCGATGGCAGCGTACTGACCTTTATCGACATCACCAAGAGTCGCGCCGCCGAAGAACGTTTGCGCCAGGGTGAAGAGCGCATGCGTCTGGTTGCCGAAAGTACCCATGACTTCGCCATCATCCTGCTTGACGAACAAGGCCTGATTATCGACTGGAACACCGGCGCTGCGCTGATCTTCGGCTACGCCAAGGACGAAGTCATTGGCCAGCACTATTCCCTGATCTTCACCGAGCAGGACCGCGAAAATGGCGAGCCGGCGCGTGAGCTGCGCGCCGCCCGTCTGCATGGCCGTGGCCAGGACGAACGCTGGCATGTGCGCAAGGACGGCAGCCGCTTCTACTGCAGTGGCGAAGTCTCGCGCCTCAAGGGCAGCAGCTTGCGCGGTTACGTCAAGATCGCCCGTGACCTGACCGGCCACAAGCGCCTGCAGGACGAACAAAGCAAGCGCCTGGCCGAGTCGCAGAGTTCAAGCCACATGAAGGATGAGTTCTTCGCGGTGATGTCCCACGAGCTCAAGCACCCACTGAACCTGATTCAGCTCAATGCGGATATCTTGCGACGTATACCGTCGGTCACAAGTACCGACATGGCGAGCAAAGCGGTCAACGTCATTCGCGAAGCGGTCACCAGCCAAGCGCGGATCATCGATGACTTGCTCGATGTAGCGCGCATCCGCACGGGCAAGCTCAAACTGAAGACACAGCCTGTCGATTTGTGTGCCGTGCTACAAGGTATCTGTTCTGTAGCCTGCAACGAGCAACGCGGCCGCAATGTTCGGCTGGCGCTCCCGGCCGATGGCGAACCGGTCTATGTGGAGGCCGACAGCACACGTGTCGAGCAGATCATCTGGAACCTGTTGAACAACGCTCTGAAGTTCAGCCCTGCCGATGGCGAAATTCTGTTGAAACTGACTCGGCAGGATGAGCAGGCACGCCTTGAAGTCATCGATCAGGGCATAGGCCTCGCCGAAAACTCGCTGGAAGATATTTTTGAGCTATTCAACCAGGCGGCATCAACCGGCCATGGGCGTGAGGGGCTGGGCATTGGCCTTTCCCTGGTCCGTCAATTGGTAGAGGCCCATGGCGGAGCGGTCAGCGTAGAGTCTCCTGGAATAGGCCAGGGTTGTACGTTCATCATCACCCTGCCTTTGCGCGTGTATACCCAGCAACCCCAGGATCAGGGCGACGTGCTGCCACCAGAAGGTCGCCTGAAAGGCGTTCGCATCCTGTTGGTGGATGATTCGCTCGATGTGCTGGAAGTGATGGAACAATTGCTGTTGATGGAGGATGCCGACGTCGATGCCTACAGCGACCCGAAACTGGCGCTGCAATCGGCGGCGGACGCGCGTTACGATGTGATCATTTCCGACATCGGCATGCCTGGCATGGACGGCCATGCACTGATCCAGGCGCTGCGCGGCCTGGAGCATCTGCGTTACATCCCTGCCATCGCGTTGACAGGCTATGGTGCAAGCGCTGACCAATACAAGTCTCGCCAGTCCGGGTTCGACCGCCACCTGAACAAGCCAGTGGGTTATGACGACCTGATCGACGCAATCGAGCGCCTGAACGGCTCAGCGTCAGTCTGAACAAGGGCAGGCAGGCTTTGCGGGGGCGACCCACGCCCCTCAGTGCTTCCTGCCCTCCTCCTTCTGTTTTTCTTCGTTCTGCCCTTCGACCTTGTCCACCAGCAAGGGCATCGTGCCCAGCACCAATAGCGCCAGCACCGTGCTGACCAGCGCCGTGGCTTCGCGCCCCATCCCCGCTGCCGTACCGATGGCCGCCGTCATCCATAGCCCCGCAGCTGTCGTCAGGCCTTTGACATGACTGGTGTCATGGCCATTGCCTTTGAGAATGGTGCCCGCCCCCAGAAAGCCGATACCGGCAACGATGCCCTGAATCACCCGGCTGAGCGCCTGCGCATCGGCACCTGCCATGCTCGGTGCCAGCACGAACAGCGCCGCGCCCAACGAAACCAGCATGTGCGTGCGCACCCCGGCAGACTTGCCCTTGTGCTCGCGCTCGAAACCCAGAACAGCGCCCAGTACGGCAGCCATCACCAGCCGCACCAGAATCCGCACGATCTCGCGTTCGTCGCCGATGTCGGCAAATTCGGCCTGGATTGTTTGCCAGATCATATCCATGGACAGGTTCCGCCGTGATGAGATTCTCTGCCGGTGCAGCGCTCTTCACAGGCTCGCGTTCGTTCGATCTCGATGGGCATGGTAGCGTTTTCCGAGGCCGGTTAATAAAGCGTATGACTGCGAGCACTGCAAGGTTACTGCATCACGTTCCACCAAGCGTCTCGCCCTGTAAACGACCACCGGGCTCGATACCGGCCCGGTGATGTTCACCACCTTACCAATTGTGCGTATAACTGGCAGTCAACACAGTGCCGGGTGCTGGCAAGTGGCTGGTGTTGTTGTTATTGCGCAGCAATTGACTGTAGAGCGGGTAGTAGTCGCGATTGAACAGGTTCTGGATGCCGACGCTTACCTTGTCGTCAGCGGATATCTGGTACTGGCTGACCAGGTCCACTGTTGTATAGCTACTCACTTGATGCCGACCAAAGCTGTCCACGCCATCGAGCCTATAGTCCTTGGCGTCGAAGAACGTAGCTTGCAAGCGGTTGCTCCACTCCAGTGTCGGTTTGTACTGGACGTAGGCGGTCAGCTTCAGGGGTGGAACGCGATAGCCGGTCATGTCTTGCCAGCCTTTGCCGTCCGGTTTTTCTCGTCCGCGCATCCAGGTCGCACTCCCCCCTGCGCCCCACACCGCATCGTCCGACAGCCAATCTGCACTGGCTTCAGCTCCGTAGATGCGCTCCTTGGTGCGGGTCAGAATCAGGCCATTGTTGAAACTCTGCACATCCCCCAGTTTGGAGGTGGTGTAGAACAGCGCCAAGGTGCCGAGGGTGTTGCTGCCCAGCTCTCCTCGCCAGCCAAGCTCATAGTTGTTGGTTTTGACCGGTTCCAGGTTCGATGCGCCGATGTCGAAACCACGGCGGGCATTGCGCAATTGAATACCCACGTCGGGCAATTGGAAGCCCTGGCTGAAAGAGGCGTAGATCTCCTGGCCGAGTACCGGTGAGTAGACGATGCCCAGGTTCGACAGCAGCGCATCGTAATGAACTTCGCCCCCCTTCACCGCCACCGGGGAGGCAGCCGTGGATTCGGACAAGGGAACGAAGTCATCGAATTCGGCAGTGGAGTATTCGTAGCGCAGGCCGCCGTCGACAGACCAATGCTCATCAAAACGATGCTGTAGCTGGGCGAACGCACCGGCGCTTCGAGTCCTCAGCGGGGGCATGTAGGTGAGCTTGCCGGTCTTGTCGAAGACCAGGCCGCCACTGGCGTCATAAACCGCAGGGTCGAAGACATCGAGCGGCATGTCGCTGCGCTCCTGGTTATAGTCGCCACCCCACACCAGCTCGGTACTCCCGCTTTCGCCAAGCGGCGTGCGCAGGGTCAGCCGGCTGCCGAACACTTCGCTGTTCTGCATGATCTGGTCCACGTTGCCGCCGCGAGTGGCAACGGCCCGGGCGTCGAACGGCGTGAAGCGGGTGAAATAGTCCCGGTAGTACATCTGGGCAGAAAGCCGGCTGCCGAGAATGTCGAGATTCTCGTACTCCAGGTTCACCAACGTGTTGCGAATGCGGTTCTGTTCATCAAGATCCAGGCCCTTGATCGCATTGGCCGGCACAGAGCCTGCGGGGAGTTTCGCGACGCTCGGGTCTGTAGCGTAGTCGCTGTCCTGGCGTGCATCGTAGTGGCTGACTGCAAGCTGGATTCGCTGGTTCTCGTCGATGTGCAGCCCCAGCTTGCCGCCGATGTTGTAGATGTTCGAATCGAACAGGTCGCCTTGACTGGGCTCCGGGGCGATCCGGCCGCCATGCGCATCGTACGAGGCACCGATGTGGCGGGTGCCGAAGTCGAACGCGTAGTCCACCGCTCCCTGAGAGCCCGCGAAATACTGCTGGAACTGGCCCCCCAGGCCATCGCTGCCCAGGCGGGTAAGTGGCGAGGTAGCGCTCAGGCTGGTTTCGGCACGGTTTTCACCACCGGCAGGCCGTGTAGTGATGGAGATGATGCCCCCCGTGGCGCCGCTGCCGTAGATGGCGCTGCTGCCACGGATGACTTCGACCCGTTCGATCAGCGCCGGGTCGATGTTGACCAGGTTGCGCGAAGAGTCGCGGTTGGTATTGAGCGGCACCCCGTCGACCATGACCAACATGCTGCGCCCGCGCAGGGTCTGGCCATACTCGGTGATGGTGCGGCTGGAGTCGGACATGCCCGGAATCGCCTTGGCCAGTACCGTGGCCAGGCTCTCTGAACCCTGGCGCAGCTCCTGCAGTTGTTCATGCTCAAGAACGGTGGATTGCCGCGTTGCGGAAACCAGGCTGCTGCTGGTGCGCGAGGCGGTGATTTCCATCTGCGCCATTTCCACGGGCACGCTCTGGGTCACGAGGCTGGATGCAGGGGCACCCTGCGCGACGATGACGAACGTACGCTCATCCTTGGCCTGTACCTGCAAGCCACTGTCCTTGAGCAGCGTTTGAAGCGCTTCCTCAGGTGTGAACCGCCCTTTCACCGCAGGCGCGTTTCGGCCTGCACCGAGATCGCTGGCAAAGATGACCTGTACCGAAGACTGCTGCGCAAGGGCGTTGATGGCCTCCCCCAGCGGCGCGGCGGGGAGATCCACGCTCACCTTTTCCCGGCCCTGGGCCGACATTGCGATGAGCAGGCTACTGGCGAGCAATGACAGGCGTAGTTGGCGACTGCGGAGGGGAAAATGCACGTCTCGAGTTCCTTTGTTGGTTGGGCTTTTTTTCAATAGCCGCCATGGGAATCGAGAAACCCTACCTGCGCATGAGCATTATTTTATTGCCGATTTACGTTGAATCCTGACGCTGCCATCCTCTGTTTTCAACACGGCGACGGGCAGGATGCTCGGTAGCAGATCCAGCAGTCGGTCGACATTGTGCGCCTCGAAGACCCCTGTCACCTTGAGTGCAGCCAAGCTTGGGTCGCTCAGCTCAATGGATGCCTTGCGATAGTGACGCAGCAACGACACCGCTTCATCCAGCGACGTCTGCTCGAACACGATGCGATCATCTTTCCAGGCCATCGCCTTCAAGGCGTCGACCTTCGCAACCGGCATCAGTTGCCCGCCAATCGAGTCGACCTGTTGCCCTGGCCTGAGGGTGACCGGCGCGTGTTCTGCAGCTGTAGCGGTGACGTCCACGCGTCCACGGGCCAGGGTCACACGCACCGCGTCGTTATCCAGGCGGCGGACATTGAACAGCGTACCGAGCACCTCGACCTTCGCCAGGCCAGCGGACACTACAAAGGGGCGATACACGGCCGAGGAGACATCGAAAAGCGCCTGCCCTGCGCGCAGGTCGACGTCGCGGCTGAGCAGACGCCAGCTGATATCGACATGCGTGGCACTGTCGAGCAGCAGCTTGCTTCCATCGTTCAGCAGCACAGCACGCCGCTCACCAATGGCGGTAGCGAAACGCTCGCTCTTGTAGGCAGGGTTCAGCCAGGCCAAGCCTGCACAGGCGATCGCAACCGCCAGCGTGATACCTGCCGACTTTGCTGCCTTCGAGGGCGCAGGCCTGGACGGCGGCATGGGGAACAGCTGCTTGAGCTCTTCACGATGTCGCCCAAGAGCCTCGTCCAGTGGCACCTGTTCGGGTTGCTTCGTCATGGGTGCACCTCATCGCGCCCAAGCCGTTGCCTGCATGCCGCCAGCCCCAGGCGCAGGTGCTTTTCCACAGTTTTGATTGAAATACCGAGGCGAGTGGCTACTTCTGCCTGGGGGATTTGGTGAATCTTGTGCATGACGAAAACAGCTTGGCAGCGAGGTGGGAGGTCTGTGATCGCGTCGACGAGCAATTGAAACTCGCGCTCGCTGTCATACCTGGTCATCGGGGTGGCTGCCGGGCAGGCCACCTCAGGCAGCTCGGAGATTGCCTCTACCCAGGCGCCTCGGCGGCGATCGCTACGATAGCGACTCATGGCGGTGTCGTGGGAGATTTTTCGTAGCAAGGCCAATGGGGTTCGAACGTCTTCTTTCTCACCGCGCTCAAGCAACTGCACGCACACGTCATGCACAACATCACGCGCCATGCTTCTGTCGCGGAAGCGTCGGCGAATGTGGTCCACCAGATCGTCATAGTGACGTACCAAGGTAGACAGCAGCGTCGGTTTGGCGGGATCGAACGGCACGATGCATCCTGGATAAGAGGTAGGCTCCGAAACAAGACACAAGTGTAAATGAGAAATAATTGCGAATAAACCAGCTGCAGCGTTGCGGTATGCTAAATCGCAGGAAGGTGAGCAATGGTCAGCCCGTTGGCAACGGCACTGGCTTCAAGCTTTGCGCGCTCCGCGCCCAGAAGGGCATAGGCGGCTTGCAGCGTGGTGATCTCCGCTTGAATGTCGGCCATCTTGCTGGCTACCAACATCGCGCCTTGCGCACAATCGAGCGTATTGCCCCGCTTGGCCGCAAGGATTTCACCGATCTCGGCGAGCGAAAAGCCGCCGCTCTGGGCACTTTGAATAAAGGCCAGATCAACAACGGTCTGGTCGCTGTAGCTGCGGTAGTTGTTGGCCTGACGATGGGCCACGATAAGCCCGAGTTGCTCGTAATAGCGCAATGTATGGCGGCCCACTCCACTCCGGCGCTCCAACTCTCCAACCTTCACAGTAAAAACTCCTTGACTGTAGAGTACGCTCTACACCTTAGCCTGCGCCGATCATCCAGACAAGGATTAAGATATGAGCGTGGAATGCTTCGTCACCGGCGGCAGTGGGTTTGTGGGTCAACATCTGCTGGCCCATCTTACCGCGACAGGGCATAAGACCTGGGTGCTCATGCGCAACCCTGAAAATATCGGACGCCTCAAAGAGCAAGTAGGGCAACTGGGAGGAAACCCTGCATATGTAAGTGCAGTTGAAGGGGATATCAGCAGGGATGGGCTTGGACTCAGCGAAGCAGACAGGCAATGCGTAGCTTCAGCCGCTGTGGTCTTCCACCTCGCAGCACAGTTTACCTGGGGTCTGACAATGGAGCAGGCCCGCGCAGTCAATGTACAAGGGGCGCTGAACGTCGCCAGGCTCGCGGCGAGCCAGCGCATGCGCTTGCTGATGGTGGGCGGTTATATGCTGCAGAACCTTAGCCATCTTGCAAGTATAGGGGTTGATAACGAGCACTCTGAAAACACCCATTGGCCTGCAGTCTACGGCCGTGTGGGTGGCTACGAAGGCAGCAAGCTGGAGTCCCATTTCGCCGTCATCCGTTACATGCAGGAGGTAGGCGCAGATTACGCGATCGTTCATCCCGCTACGGTGTGTGGTCACAGCGAGAGTGGGCACATCCCTGAAGGACAACCTCTGGTAGATCTCATTCGAAATCTGGCACTGGGCCGGTTCAAGGCTGTTCCTGGTTCCGCCAGGCACTGGTTGCCATTGGTCAGCGTCGATTACCTGGTAAAGATGATGACCTGCGTGGCGTTCGACCCGTCAATGGCCAACCGGCAGGTGCTGGCGCTGTATGAGCACACGCCGAACCTGCAGGGTATGCTCGAACAATTGGCACAAACGCTGAATATAAAAGCTCCCCGCCGCCATGTACCTATAGGATTGCTGAAGTGGCTATTGACGATTCCCGGACTGGCCACCCGATTATCGATCAGCGCCGAGTCACTGAACTTTGTCCAGACGCAGCGCTTCGACATGAGTGACAGTCAACAACTTGAACTCAAGTATCAGTTGGCACATCCCGACATGGCGCGAACGTTGGAAAAGACCGTGCGCTACGTCCAGGGCTACATGCCCAATCGTCAGGCTCACAGTTCTGAAAAACTTGCTGGAAGATAACAAACGGGGGGCTGAAAGAACGCGTAATTCTGCCGGACACTCCAGCAACTTCGATGTTATATTATTGCGCATAAACCGACTGATTACTTTTTGACCGCCTGGTTAATTAAAGCGTGTCGACCGGACGAAGGCATGAAGCCAATAACAAGGAATGTACAAATGCAATCTCATTTCGGCAAAGGCGTACTCTTTGCACTGTGCGCTGCGGCACTGAATGCAACGATCGGCGTACTCAGCAAAGTGTTGATGAACAGTGGATTCACCGCCAGCACCATCGCCCTGATAAAAACAGTCCTCGGCTGCCTGTTGCTGTCAGCATTACTACTGTTTCTCAAGCGGCCCCTGCATACGGCCAAGTGGATACATGCCGCCGTTTGCGCTTTTCTAGGCATTTTTGTGTTGTTCCACTTTGAAACCTCGGCGTATGGCCATTACGCTGCGGCAGGCGTCGTGGTGATCCTGATGGCAAGCGCCTCCATTTCTTCGATATTACTGGGACGACTAATCCTCAAGGACCCGATCACCGCCAACGCGACGGTGGGCGCCGGTTTGACCATCGCCGGCATTGCCGTGATTTTTGGCGCCGACCTGGAACAAGGCTTCACGCTGCAAGGTGCAGTGCTCGCTGCGATCGGAGGCTGCGGTTATGGCGCATTTTCGGTTGCCATGAAGCGTATGGGCGTTTCCGGGGGGCTACATTTTACTCGGCAACTCTTGTTTTTCGGCAGCCTCTACCTGCTGATGCCAGCTGCGAGCGATGGGTTCATCGTGGGAGAGCTGTCGCTGGTGGCAGTCATGGCACTGCTGGCGCTGGCCGCGTTGCCGACCATCCTCGGCTTCTTCTGTACCACCAAGGCCATCGAGTACCTGAAACCCTCGCAAGTCCAGGCACTGGAGCTGACCGAACCGCTGTTTGCCACACTGCTGGCGTTCGTGGTGCTCAATGAAGTACCGCGGGACACGTTGTACCTGGGGGCCGGGCTGATTCTCTTCGGCCTGTGCTTCTCCAACGAGCTGATCCAACTGGGCAAGAAAGCGCCACAGCCGTCCAAAGCATGAAACGCGTGCCTCCCGATGACTGCAATTCACTCGCCCCACCCGCTGTTCACTCGGATGCAAACGACGGTCGTTCCGCAAACCATGCCACCGCCAGCTCCTTGAACGCCTCGGCCGAAGGCGTCAGCGGATAGCGCTGATCATGCGCCAGCACAATGCTATGCGTTGGCAATTTCTCCTCAGTCGGCCTGCAGACCAGCGCTTGGCCATCATAACTGCGGTCACCAAACGGCCGGGTATAAATCAGCGCCACGCCAAACCCATTGGCGACGAGGCTACGCTGCAACTCGAACGTGCGCACACGGTGCACAACGGCGGGTGCAAGATCGTAAAAGCTGAACAGGTCCAACACATGCTGCCAACTGTGGACCTGATCGGTAACGACCAGCGTATGTTCGGATAACGCCTTGAGACTGACACGCGACTCCTTGGCCAACGGGTGATCGGCCGACAGCAGTACCTGAGCAGTCAGTTCACACAACTGGGTGCATTGCGTATTCGGCGGCAAACCCAGATCGTAGGTGATTGCCAACTCTATCGCCCCTTCACCCAGCCGCTTGCCAACATAATCGAAGCTGCCTTCGCGCATATCGACAGTGACCCTTGGGCAGGACTCCTGCATCCGCCGCACAATTTGTGGCAGGCAATAGGGCGCCAGGTCTTCAAAACATCCGACCACCAGTTCGCCGACGCACTCCCCTGCATTGGCATTGATCTCGGCAAAGGTCCGAGCCTCTGCCAGAACGCGACGAGCCTGGACCATGACGGTACGACCGAATGGGGTCAGCGATATGCCGAGGCCACGTTGGCGCACGAAAATGGATTGGCCCAACACCTCTTCCAGTTCGGTGATGGCCGCCGAGATGGAAGGCTGTGAAACATGAAGCTCCATGGCAGCGGTCGTCAGGTTACCGTGCTTGGCCGCTGCTAGCGCATAGCGAAGCTGACGCAGTGTGAACTTCATAGTTTTTTCCGTGGTGATACATCAGCACATATTATTTTATCCTTTTTTGAGGTTGTGAAATATTTCTCCTGCGCAGTGGCCACCGATCAGAAGTGCCACGCCAACGCCGATTACAAGGCTTATCAGCCAGTTTGGCGACCCTCTTGGGGCCGGATGCCCTCAACTGCCGCACTCCATTCTTGTTTGGGAGCGTCACAATGAAAATTACAAAGGCTCTGTTGACCACGACACTATCTTTCGGGCTGCTGGCAGCGGCTGACACCAGCCAGGCAGCGGGTTGGTGCGAGTCTGGCAAACCGGTGAAGTTCGCCGGTTTGAACTGGGAAAGCGGGATGCTGCTCACTGACGTGATGCAGTTCGTGCTGAAGCATGGTTATGGCTGCGATACCGATAGCCTGCCAGGTAACTCCATCTCCATGGAAAACGCACTGAGCAGCAACGATATTCAGGTATTTGCCGAAGAGTGGGTGGGGCGCAGCGAGGTGTGGAACAAGGCTGCGGCTGCCGGCAAGGTGGTTGGCATCGGTTCGCCGGTCGTTGGCGCGGTCGAAGGCTGGTATGTACCGCGTTATGTGATTGAGGGCGATGCCCAGCGCAAACTTGAAGCCAAGGCACCGAACCTCAAGAACATCGCCGACCTGGGGCAATACGCCCAGGTATTCAAGGACCCCGAAGAGCCGGACAAGGGGCGCTTCTACAATTGCCCGGCCGGCTGGACCTGCGAGCTGGACAACAGCGAGATGCTGAAAAGCTACGGCCTGGAAAGCACCTATACCAACTTCCGCCCTGGCACCGGCCCGGCACTGGATGCTGCCGTACTGTCGAGCTACAAACGTGGCGAGCCCATCCTGTTCTACTACTGGTCGCCGACGCCGCTGATGGGCCAGCTGAACCTGGTCAAGCTGGACGAAAAGCCGGGCGTGAACAAAGCCCTGACCATCAAGGTGGGTGTATCGAAGGCCTTCCACGAGCAGGCGCCTGAACTGGTGGCGGTGCTGGAAAAGGTCAATTTGCCGGTCGATCTACTTAACCAGAACCTGGGGCGCATGACCAAGGAACGTATCGAGTCGCCGGAACTGGCCAGGTTGTTCCTCAAGGAACACCCCGAAGTCTGGCACAGCTGGGTCAGCGAAGACGCAGCCAAAAAGGTAGACGCGGCACTCTGAGCGTGTGGGCTCCTCCGGCGCCTGCCGGGTAAGACACGACAGTCCGCTTCATACACTTGCTCGAGAGAATTCCATGTTTCCCAAAAACTTCACGTTTTCCATTGCCGACTGGGTCAATGGCTGGGTCGACGCGCTTGTAACCAACTACGGTGACGTGTTCCGGCACATCTCCGACACCTTGTTGTGGGCCATCGTCAACCTCGAAGGCCTGCTGCGCGCAACACCCTGGTGGCTGATGCTGGCCATCGTCGCCGGTATTGCCTGGCACGCCACCCGCAAGGTCGTGCCCACTGCCGTGATCGTCGGCTTGCTCTTTCTGGTCGGTGCGGTCGGGCTCTGGGACAAGCTGATGCAGACCCTGGCGCTGATGCTGGTGGCAACGCTGATATCGGTCCTGGTCGGCATTCCGCTGGGTATCCTGTCGGCGCGCAACGATCGCCTGCGGGCGGTGTTGATGCCGCTGCTCGACATCATGCAAACCATGCCCAGCTTCGTGTACCTGATTCCGGTATTGATGCTGTTCGGCCTGGGCAAGGTGCCGGCGATCTTTGCCACCGTCATCTATGCCGCCCCGCCGCTGATTCGCCTGACCGACCTGGGCATTCGCCAGGTGGATGGCGAGGTCATGGAGGCGATCAATGCATTCGGTGCCAATCGCATGCAACAACTGTTCGGCGTGCAGCTGCCACTGGCGTTGCCGAGCATCATGGCCGGTATCAACCAGACCACCATGATGGCCCTGTCGATGGTGGTCATCGCGTCGATGATCGGTGCCCGTGGCCTGGGTGAAGACGTCCTGGTCGGCATCCAGACCCTGAACGTGGGCCGCGGCCTTGAAGCGGGCCTGGCCATTGTGATTCTGGCGGTTGTGATCGACCGCATTACCCAGGCCTATGGCCGGCCACGGCATGGGGTGGGCAAATGAGCGCCAAGCAGACTATGAACAAGATCGAAGTCAAAAATGTCTTCAAGGTATTCGGTGCCCGAGCCGAAGATGCCCTGCAACTGATCCGCCAGAAAAAAACCGAAGATCAGGTCCTGGCCGAAACCGGCTGCGTGGTCGGGGTCAACGATCTGTCGTTGTCCATCGGCAGCGGTGAAATCTTCGTGATCATGGGGCTGTCGGGCTCGGGCAAGTCAACCCTGGTGCGTCACTTCAACCGTCTGATCGACCCGACCAGCGGTGAGATCCTGGTCGATGGCAAAGACATTCTGCAATACGACCTGCAAGCCCTGCGCGAATTCCGCCGGCACAAGATCAGCATGGTGTTCCAGAGCTTCGGCCTGTTGCCGCACCGCACTGTGCTGGACAACGTCGCTTACGGGCTGAAAGTCCGTGGCGAGAGCAAGCCCTTGTGCACCGAGCGTGCCCTGCACTGGATCAACACCGCGGGCCTGAAGGGTTACGAAAAATCGTACCCGCACCAGTTATCAGGCGGCATGCGTCAGCGCGTCGGCCTGGCCCGTGCGTTGGCCGCCGACACCGACATCATCCTGATGGACGAAGCCTTCAGTGCCCTTGACCCGCTCATTCGCGCCGAGATGCAAGACCAGTTGCTGGAACTGCAAAAGACCCTGCACAAGACCATCGTCTTCATCACGCACGACCTGGACGAGGCGGTGCGTATCGGCAACCGGATTGCCATTCTCAAGGACGGTCGCCTGATCCAGGTCGGCACGCCGAAAGAAATCCTCTACCAGCCTGCGGACGAATACGTAGACCGTTTCGTGCAGCGCCGTGTAGCTTCGCTTTAAGGAACCGCGTGTATGTCACTTGCCGAAAAGATCATCATCGCCGACGCGCCAGTTCGCTGGCAGGACGTGGTGGCAGTGGCCCGACACGGGGCGAAGCTTGAGCTGGCTCCATCGGCCTGGGCGCGGATTGATAACGCCCAGGCGATTGTCCGGCGCATCGTGTCCAGCGGTGAACGCGCCTATGGCGTCAACACCGGGCTTGGCGCCTTGTGCAATGTCTCGTTGCAGGACGAACAACTCAGCCAGCTGTCGCACAACACCTTGCTCAGCCATGCCTGTGGCGTGGGCACAGCGCTGTCAGACGAACAGACCCGCGCGATCATGTGCGCAGCGATCATCAATTTCTGCCAGGGCCGTTCCGGCCTTCAGCGCAAGGTGGTCGAGGCGCTGCTGACCTTGCTTAACCAGCACATCACCCCGCAGGTTCCGAAACAGGGGTCTGTGGGGTATCTGACCCACATGGCACATATCAGCATCAGCTTGCTGGGCGTCGGCCAGGTCAGTTATCGCGGCCAGATCGTGCCGGCCCGGCAAGCCTTGGCCGAGGTCGGCCTGGCGCCGGTCAAACTGGGCGCCAAGGATGGCCTGTGCCTGGTCAACGGTACTCCTTGCATGACGGGCCTGAGCTGCCTGTCTTTGGACGACGCCACGCGCCTGAGCCAATGGGCGGACGTTATCGGCGCCATGAGCTTCGAGGCCCTGCGGGGTCAACTCGACGCCTTCGACCCCGAAATTATCGCGATGAAACCGCACCCCGGCATGCAGCGCGTGGGCAGTAACTTGCGTCGCCTGCTCGACGGCAGCGAAATAATTGCCAATAGCCATGGCATTCGCACCCAGGACGCCTTGAGCATTCGCTCGATTCCGCAGGTTCATGGCGCCGCGCGCGATCAGCTGGATCACGCTGCGCGGCAGATCGAAACCGAACTCAACTCAACGACCGACAACCCCATGTTGCTCGGTACACCCGAGTCGTATCGGGTGGTGTCCCAGGCGAATCCGCACGGCCAGTCGGTGGCCATGGCGGCCGACTTGCTGGCCATCGCGGTGGCCGAAATCGGGGCGATTGCCGAGCGCCGACTCGATCGCCTGATCAACCCGTTGGTCAGCGGCTTGCCGGCTTTCCTGGTCAGCCAACCGGGTGTGAACTCGGGCATGATGATTGTCCAGTACGTGGCTGCTTCACTGTGTGCAGAAAACCGTCAGCTCGCACAACCGGCAGTCGTCGACAACTACGTCACCTCTGGTCTGCAGGAGGATCACCTGAGCATGGGCACCAACGCCGGCTTGAAGCTGCACCGCGCCCTGGAAAACTGTACACAGATCCTTGCCATCGAATACCTGTTGGCGGCCCAGGCATTCGAGTTCCTCAAGGAGCAGCGCTTTGGCGCAGGGACCCACGTAGCCTGGCGGTTGTTGCGCGAACGGGTGCCGGCCTATGCCCAGGACCGTTGGCTGGCGCCGGACATTGCCAGCAGTGCATCGATCCTGAAGGATCCCGGCCTGCCAGGCGCTGCCTTTCCTTGGCTGCTATGACGCGTGCTGAACGGCGCCGTGCCGACGGATTGTGCGCTTGGCGAACAGCGCTAGGGTGTTCACACTACAGCGCTTGATGCTGCCCCAAAGGATTACTCATGCTCTACATCGTCATGCTCGGCGGTCGCCACCCTCGAGCCCGTATCGAAGTCCACGATGTGGTCTTCGCCCAGGCCGACACCCTGGAACAGCTCCATCCCCAATTGCGCGAAGCCTGGTTCGGCAGCGCACAAGGCCTGCACATCGACTCCTGGCTGGAAGTCGGCGGGGTCGATGGCTACCGTGTCGAACTGAGCCAAGTAGCCCCCGGCCCCGGCGCCATGCGCTTGTTTTTCCTGAACCTGGGCGGTTATGAACGGCAGGTCTTCGGCGAAGCTCACCGGTACCTGCTGGTGGCGGCTGTCGACAAGGCCGAGGCCAAGCGCCTGGGCAAGCAACGCATGGCAGAAGATTGGCTCAAGCCACATATCGACGCTGTGCTGGATGTCGACGATTGCCTGCCGGTCGACTTGGTGGCAGGCCGCTATGTGCATCTGGTCAAGGGCGAGCATGCGGGTGTCCGACAGTTCAGCGACTACATTCTGCTCTGAAGGGCGTGGGCCGAGGTCGGTGCCAGCCCCGCTCTTTTTGGCCTGACAACCCTGGCAAGCGTTAACCTTTGCTTCTGCTTCAGTTAGCGCGGGGCTGAGTGACAGTTGTTCTTCCGCCGTCTTCCACAACGCACGCCACTTGCTCCTGAGCTGCGGAAAAGGAGCGTCACAATCTATCACCGCAAAACCGCGTTTTGGATGATAGACTCCCCCCGGGTGCTAGCTGCATGAGGCAGCGACGCAGGTTAAAGAACAGCGCAGGTCGGGCCGCCTTGCGGGGTTGCTTGTGCCTATGCAAAAAATTCGAATTCCCCTCGCCCAACAACTGGCCCGTCGCGCGTTCGACACGCTTGAACGCTACCTGCATGTCGAGGCCGTGAGTGGTGTCGTACTGCTCATAGCCGCCCTGGCTGCACTCGCCTGGGCAAACTCTTCCCTCGCGGATAGCTACGATACGCTCTGGCACACATCGCTAACGTTCGGTGTGGGGTCGATGGTCTTCTCGCAATCCCTGCACTTCTGGATCAATGACGGCCTCATGACCATCTTCTTCCTGGTGGTCGGCATGGAGATCCGTCGAGAAATTCACGAAGGCGCGCTGGCGAGCCTGCGCCAGGCCACCTTGCCCATGGCGGCAGCCGTTGGCGGCGTGGTTGTACCCGCCCTGATTTACCTAGCGTTCGCGCATGCCCCGCAAGAACAGAACGGCTGGGCTGTCCCCACGGCCACCGACATCGCCTTCGCGGTTGGCGTGCTCGCCTTGCTCGGTAAATCGATCCCGTCCAACGTGCGTATCTTCTTGCTGGCACTTGCGATCATCGACGACATCATCGCGGTGCTGATCATTGCCATTTTCTATTCCGGGGGCCTGGACTACACCGGCTTTGGCGTTGCCATCATTGGCATCCTGCTGGTTGTCGGGTTGCAGAAGATCGGCGTTGGTTCGGCCTATGCGTACGTTATTCCGGGCGCCATTACCTGGCTCGGCGTGCTGATGACCGGCGCCCACCCCACACTGGCGGGTGTGGTGCTTGGGCTCATGACACCCGTGCGCTCAGCCCCCATGGGTGAGCGCCCTGTGGACACCGTCAAGCGGTTCTCCAACGATTTGCTCGGCAGTGCAAAAGCGCCAGAGCAAGACAGCAGCAGCCTGATCGACCCGCTGAAACGCCTGCGGCTTGCCCAGCGTGACCTGGTACCGCCTGTGGTGCGGGTACAGAGTGCACTGCACCCCTGGGTCGCCTTCGTGATAATGCCCCTGTTCGCGCTGGCCAATGCCGGGGTCGGGCTGTCTGGGGTCGACCTGTCCTCCGAAGGGCCATACCACGTCATGCTCGCTGTCACCCTGGCACTTGTCCTGGGCAAACCCCTGGGCATCGTCGGCATCAGCTGGCTGATGGTTCGCCTGGGTTGGTGTGCACTGCCCAAGGGTGTCACCTGGCGTGGCATTACCTTGATCGGCTTGCTGGCAGGCATCGGTTTCACCATGTCGATCTTTATCGCCAACCTCGCCTTTGTTGACCCAGGTTCACTGGGTGCAGCCAAGCTCGGCATCCTTACCGGCTCGCTCATTGCAGCAACAGTCGGGCTGTTGTGGGGGGCCATAAGCATGAGAAAGGCCGCTAACGCCAAGCCTTTGAACGCCGGTTAGCCTGCCAGTCACCTCCTGCGGGTGCGCCGAGTCCTGGCGGCCCGCAAGTGAGGCACGCACCTATTTTTATCTTGCGGCATCAGGGTGTTAACACCCCGCCACCCTAGCGCCCACTATCAAATGGACACTAACCTCCTGGCATCCCTGCGCACAGCCTGTGGAGGCACACCAAACCCACGCATGAACACTTCTCGCAGGTGCCGGCGGTCCCTGAACCCGGTCTCCCTGGCTACAACATCCAGGCTATGCCGGCTCTGCTCTATCATCAAACGGGCTGCCTCCAGCCGCAGGCGCTCAACGGCCTTGGCGGGTGACTCACCGGTCTCAGCGGTGAATACACGGGTGAATTGCCTCGGGCTCAGGTGCACCACATCGGCAAGTTCCTCCACACTTAGCGGGCGGCTGAGGTGTTTGCGGGCGTAATCCAGCGCGCTCTGGATACGGTCCGACTTGGGCGAAAGCGATAACAGTTCGGAATGCTGGGATTGCCCACCAGAGCGGCGTTGGTGCATGACCATCTTGTGCGCCACCGACCTTGCCAGCTCGGTGCCCAGGTCTTTTTCGACCATGCCCAGCGCCATGTCCAGGGCGGCGGTCATGCCGGCGGACGTCCATACCGGCCCATCGACAATGAAAATCCGGTCTTCCTCGACGTCGATCTTCGGGTGCAACTCGCGCAGCTTGTTTGCATAAGCCCAGTGGGTGGTGGCGCGCCGGCCATCCAGCACACCGGCCTGCGCCAGCATGAAGCAGCCGGTACAAAGGCCTGCGGTGCGGCGCGCACCGTCGACGAATCCACGCACGCTGGCGAGTACCTCTTCACTGGGGGGCGTGAGCGGGGTCAGCGTACCGGCGACCATCCAGGTGTCGGCCAGGCCCGGTGCGCTCAATGGCAACGTGTCGATATGCATCCCCAGGGAAGAACGCACCGTGCCACCCCCGATGGAAAAATTCTCGATCCTGTAAACCGCTTCGCCCGCCACGATATTGGCGAATTCGAATACGGTTTGTGTTGCCAGGGACATGACCTGGAAGCCTTCGGGTATCAGGTAGCCAACCCGGTGCATGATTGAAGCCCTCTTTGCGATGTCCTGAAAACGTATCATATACGTCATTTAAGTCACAAAATACATTTTGCATGATGGCTCCACACCCAAACACAGGAGCATCACCATGACGCAGCAATTCAAAGGCACCGCGCTCATCACCGGCGCCTCCACCGGCATCGGCTCGATCTACGCAGACCATCTGGCCCGACGTGGCTATGACCTGGTGCTGGTAGCACGCAACCGCGAACGCCTTAACGCACTGGCCGCCCGGCTAACCAGCGAAACCCGCCAGAACGTGGAAGTGTTCCCGGCCGACCTGGCCAACGCAGCCGACCTCGCCAAGGTCGAACGCAAACTGCGCGAAGACGCCAGCATCAGCCTGCTGGTGAACAACGCGGGTATCGGTACCCATACCGGCCTGCTGGAAAGTGACGTCGAGCGCATGGCCGAAATGATCAGCCTCAACGTGACCGCCCTCACCCGCCTCACCTACGCGGCTGTGCCTGGCTTCGTGGCGCGCAAACAAGGCGCGGTCATCAACATTTCGTCCATCGTCAGCCTGGCACCGGAACTGCTTAACGGCGTCTACGGCGGCAGCAAGGCCTATGTCACCGCGTTCACCCAGGCGCTTGACAAGGAACTGGCCGGCAAAGGCGTCCAGGTCCAGGCTGTCCTGCCCGGGGCCACGGCGACTGACCTCTGGCAGACAGGTGGGTTGCCGCTCGAAAACCTCGACCCTGCCATCGTGATGTCGGCCGAGGACCTGGTGGACGGCGCCCTGCAGGACTTCGACAAGGGTGTGCTGATCTCCCTGCCTTCGGTACACGACCTGCAAGCGTTCGAGCATTACGAAGCCAGCCGCCAGGCCTTGTTCGGCCAACTGTCCAGCAACCAGCTCGCGCCCCGCTACAGGGCCTAGTGATCAAGATGAAACCAAGCCGCACCGTTCATTTTCATTGAAAACGAGAAAGTCTTACTGCATTCAGGCTGTTTTTTGAGCAAATCGAATCGCATAGCCTGAATGCACTTTTCGACCACCCTGGAGGTAGCGCCAATGAAGGCCGTCGTTTACACCCAACCCGGTTTGCCGATCCACGCCCCACAATCGCTGTACGACGCGGAACTGCCCACCCCCAAACCCGGTGCCCGGGACCTGCTTGTCGAAGTCAGGGCCATTGCCGTCAACCCGGTTGATACTAAAATCCGTGCAAGCCGCGGCGGTGACCAGCCGCAGGTGCTGGGCTGGGACGCTGTCGGCGTTGTCCGCGAGGTCGGGCCTGAGGTCACATTGTTCCGTCCGGGCGATGAAGTTTTCTACGCCGGCGCCATTGACCGCCCGGGTAGCTACAGCGAGCTGCATGTGGTGGATGAACGCATCGTCGGGCACAAGCCTCGCAGCCTGGACAATGCCAGTGCCGCCGCCCTGCCCCTCACTTCCATTACCGCCTGGGAGCTGCTGTTCGACCGCCTGGGCGTTGAAGAAAACGGTGGCGAAGGCCAGCGCCTTCTGGTGGTCGGTGCCGGTGGCGGGGTTGGCTCCATCCTGGTCCAGCTTGCCAGCAAACTCACTCGGCTGACCGTCATCGGCACAGCGTCAAGGCCCGAAACCCAGGCGTGGGTAAAGGCACTGGGCGCCCATCATGTGATCGATCACACCGAGTCGCTCCCGCTTCAGCTGGAGGCGCTCAAGCTGGGCCCGGTCGATTACGTGATCAGCCTTACCCACACCGACACCTACCTGCCGCAACTGGTAGAAGTGCTTCGCCCACAAGGCAAGCTTGCGTTGATCGACGACCCGGCGCAGCTGGATGTCATGCCGCTCAAGCGCAAGTCACTGTCGCTGCACTGGGAGCTCATGTTCACGCGTTCTTTGTACAAGACCGAAGACATGATCAAGCAGCACCAACTGCTCGATCGCGTTGCGCAACTGGTCGACAGTGGTGTGCTCAAAACCACCCTCGGCGAGCACTACGGTACGATCAACGCCGAGCACCTCAAGCGCGCCCACGCCATGATCGAAAGTGGAAAAGCGCGCGGCAAGATTGTGCTGGAAGGCTTCTGATTGCCGCCAGCACAACGACCCAGGCTACCCTGCATGGGTCAGCTAAGGCTGCTCGCCCGCCAGGAAGGCTTTGCTGATTTCACGGAACTGTTCGTGGCTTGCACTGCGCAGTAGTTCGAACACGACCATTTCGCGGGTGACGACCTGAACGCCAGCCGCCGCCATGCGCTGAAGCGCCGCGAGGTGGTTTTCCGCTGTGCGGCTCGACGTTGCGTCAGCGACCACGAACACCTGCTTGCCGGCGGCCAGCAGGTCGAGTGCGGTCTGCAGCACGCACACATGGCATTCGATGCCACAGAGAATGACCTGCTCACGCTGCATCATCGCCTGCGGCAGGCATTCGGCGGGTACGCACGAAAAATGCAGTTTCTCCACCACCGGCGCCGAAGCGCAGGCTTCCCTCAGCCGTGCCAGGGTCGGGCCGAGGCCCTTGGGATACTGCTCGGAAAACACCACCGGCAAGGCCAGCCGCGCGCAGGCAGCCACCAGCCACTCGACCCGTGCGGTGAGGCGCTCGGCCTCATGCATGGCACCTATCAGCTTTTCCTGCACATCGACAACCAGCAACGTCGCCTGGCTTGCATCAATCAGAACACCACTCATAACGCACCTTTCCATTTGTTGTTGTCTGTCCCCATCCATGCGCCGTCAACGTAGCCGGGTTACATTCATATCGATGCAGCCCTGAATCGTGCGGGTCAAGGAAGGCTAGCCATCCAGAAGTTTAAAATTCTAATTTTGCATATTTCAAACAACGATAAATCAGTATTAGTAATAATTAGCTTATAACGAAAAAGCCTTTTACAGAGGAAAAATATAAGAATACGGTCTTACACGGCCACCTCATCACGCTGGGGCGCTAAAGCGAGCGGCGCAGCGATCTGCCCCCCTACACCCGTGATGAGGGACCAACGCTGCATGCCAACACCCCCACGCTCAGGCCAACCCACCCACCATACAACACGTCCCACTGTATCGGGACTAAGCATCCTGTACCCGCACCAAGGGCCAGTGCTGGCTTAACAAAACGCGGCCCCTGATTGCCGCTTGCCAACACAAGGAAAGCTCAACATGAACCAACGCCCGCCCTTTCCACTGCGATCAGGGCTGACAGCACTCGTCGCATGCCTGGCGCTGCCGCAACTCTCAGTGCAGGCAGCCGAGCAGGAGGAGACTCGGCTCGACACCGTCTCGGTAATTTCCACTGGCCTGCGTGGGCAACAACGTACGGTCGCCGACAGCCCAGCGCCCATCGACATCATCAACAGCGAGCAACTGCTCAAGACCGGTCGGGCGGAACTGTCGGAAGCCATATCGAAATTGCTGCCATCGTTCAACTTCGGCACCAACATCGCCGGGGTCAACTCGCAAGTACGCCCGCTCAGCAATCGCGGCCTTGGGCCGGCCTACACGCTGGTACTGGTCAACGGCAAACGTCGGCATAACGGCGCTGCCCCCGCCAATGGCAGCATCGATACCAGTGGCGCCAACGCTGTCGACATCGACATGATCCCGATCAGTGCCGTCGACCATATCGAGGTGCTCAAGGACAGCGCTGCAGCCCAATACGGCTCGGACGCAGTAGCCGGGGTCATCAATATCATCCTCAAGAGCAGTGCTTCTGGTGGTCATGCCGAGGCCAGCTACGGTCAATTGTTCTCGGGCCAGGGTGAAACCATCAAGAGCGCTGCCGATCATGGTTTCGAGCTGGGTGACGGGGGCTTCCTGCACCTGTCTGCAGATGCCCGCAAACGCGGTACCGCTACGTGGGTTGGGAAGTCACCGGACAGCGTCCGTGCGTTTTTCGAGGATGATCGCCAAGCCGCCTGGGATCATGTGAGCACCAAGAACGGCGACCCGGATCTGAAAGCATTCAATCTGGCCTACAATGCCGAGCTGCCATTGGCCGACGACCTCAAGCTCTACTCCTATGCCACCTATGGCGAGCGCAAGACCGAAGCGAACAACCAGTTGCGCGCGGCCAACGGCGGGGCATCGATCCCGGAGCTGTTTCCGGATGGCTACTACCCCTTGAACAACCTCAAGGACACCGACTATCAGATCCTGTTCGGGGGTAAAGGCAACGCGGCCGAGTGGGACTGGGACCTGTCCACCAGCTATGGCCGGAACAAGATCGAGCATGCCAGCGACCTGACTGCCAACCCGACCTATGGCCCCCAGTCCCCGACCAAGTGGGATGACCTGGCGACCTTGCAGTTCGAACAGTGGGTCAACAACCTGGATATCACGCGCCACTTCGATGGGCTTTTCGGTGTGTCCGTCCCCACCCAAGTGTCCGTTGGACTGGAGCACCGCTGGGAGCGCTTCAGGACATTTGCCGGGAATGACCCACGCGCCTACAGCGTCGGCCCCTACACCTTCCCGGTGGGCAGTCAGCTGTATGTCGCCAATGGTTCCCAACCTTCAACGGGCGCCCAAGGCGTGCTGGCCATCCGCCCGCAAGACGAGGCCGATCTGAAACGCAACAACTTTGCAGCCTACCTGGATCTTGGCTTCGATCTCACCCAACGTTGGTACATCGGCCTCGCCGGGCGCGCCGAACATTATGATGACATCAAGGAAAACACCTACAGCTTCAAGCTGAACTCCCGCTACGCGCTTACTGACCAGGTTGCCGTCCGCGGTACCCTGGGTTCCGGCTTCCGAGCGCCCTCTCTGACCCAGCTCGGCTACACCGTAACGGACAACCGTACGGCGGCTGATGCCAATGGCAACGCAGTACCCGCCCTGCGTTACACCGCAACGCCGGACAGCCAGGTAGCTCAAGCCTTGGGCGCAGCGGATCTGAAACCAGAGAAATCGCGTAACGCAGGGCTTGGTATCACCTGGCAGCCAGCTGCGCGTACCAGCTTCACCGCCGACGCCTATGTGATCGACATCGACGACCGCATCCTGCTCAGTGAAAACCTGTATGACCGCAGCAACGGCAACGGCGCGATCGGCGACATCCTCGAATCCGTCGGCGTGGCACGCAATACCTGGGTCAGTTACTACACCAACGCCTTCGATACCCGTACGCGTGGCATCGACCTGGTAGCCGATCACAGCAGCCAGTTCGGCGCCTGGGGCGATGTGCGCTGGAGCGCGGCCTTCAACTACAACAAGACGACCGTCGAAGGCAGCCGCGGTACGCCGGCCGCACTGCAGAATGCGGGCATCAGTGTCGTTGGTCACGCCGCAGAGGGTTTGCTGGTGGCGGCCACCCCGCGCAGCAAATGGATACTGGGCGCGAACTGGACACTTGGAAACTTCGCCGCCAACCTGCAAACCACCCGCTACGGCAAGGTCGAGACCTGGCAACAGAATGCGGCCAATGACCGTTCATTTGGCGCCAAGTGGATCACCGACCTCGACCTGTCCTACGTGTTTTTCGACAGCCTGACGCTCAGCATCGGCGGCACCAACCTGTTCAACGTGCGCCCCGACAACAACGGCATTACCCAGGCTGCCTACAAGTACAACTACGGATCCCCCCCTTTCCATCCTGGCGGCGGATTCTGGTACAGCAAAATCGCCTACGACTTCTGACCACAGGCGCAGGCTGCCCAACAATTCCACGCACAGTCTTCAGTTCGGTGACGCTTGACCTAAGAACAATGGCTAGTCCTGTGCCGGCTCATAAAGGCTCACCGAGCTGGCATCCACCGCCTTTGGCAGCAGCCCCTCGCGATAGAACGCATCGGCGATACGCTGCTGCTCAGCCAGGTTGTCCAGCTTTACCGGCTGCACGTCATAACTGCGCCGCGCGTTGGCCTGCTGCACCGTGGCGCTGTCCAGGTTGCCCCACAATGGGCCGAGAATACGCGCAGCCTCCGCCGGATTGGCCTTGGTCCAGGCACCTGCCTCGCGCAGAGCCAGGTACACCTGCTGCAGCACCTCGGGATGGGTCTTGGCATAGTCGCTCCCGGCCAGGTAGTACCGCTGGTAGCTGGCCAGCTCGCTGCCATCGGCCAGGATACGCGCGTTCTGCTGGCGCTGGGCACTGGCCACGTACGGGTCCCAGGTCACCCAGGCATCGACCTTGTGGTTCTCGAAGGCGGCTCGGCCGTCGGCGGGAATCAGGTAGGCCGGGGTGATGTCCTTGAAGGTCAGCCCGGCCTTGGCCAGGGCCTGGATCAGCAGGTAGTGGCTGCCTGCGGCCTTGGTCACCGCAACGCGCTTGCCCTTGAGGCCGGCCAGGGTCTTGAGCGGTGAGTCTGCCGGCACCAGGATCGCCTGGGCCGTGGGTGAAGGGGTTTCCCGGGCAAAGTAGGTAAGCTTGGCGCCGGCGGCCTGGGTGAACACCGGCACGGTATCTGCGACGTCCGCCGACAGGTCGACATTACCCAGGTTCAGTGCCTCCAGCAGCGGCAGGCCGCTGGGGAATTCGTGCCAGCTAATGCGGATGCCCTCGGCTTGCAGGCGTTGTTCGAGGGTGCCGCGGGCCTTGAGCAGGGTCAGCAGGGTCGAGGATTTCTGGTAGCCGATGCGCAGGGTCTGCTCGGCACTGGCAAAGCTCGGCAGCAAGGCGCTGGCCAGCAGCACCAGGGCCACACGGCGCAGGGGTTTGAAGGTCATGGGGCGGGTCTCCGAGTCAGGGTTGTGCGGCCAGCTTGGCGTTGGTCGGCACGGTAAAGCCGGTGGCGAAGGTCGGCGCCACATCAAGGCGTTGGTTCATCAGGCCGTGGGCCTGGTAGAAGTCGGCGGTTTCCTGTTGTTCGGCCACGGTGCGTGGGTCAATCACCTGCCAGCGCAACTGGCGTCGCTCGAATTGCAGGCGCGCGGCGTCCTCGGGGAAGCCGATGATCGCGGCCAGGTTCTTGGCGTAGGTGTCCAGGTGCTGGTTGGCCCACACCTGGGCGCCGGCCAGACGGTTGAGGTAGTCCTGCAGCGCAGCGCGTCGGGCAGGTTCGTCCAGGGCCTTGTCGGTGGCGGCGAGGAAGCTGTTGCCGCTGGACAGGCCGCGGCCGTTCACCAGTACCCTGCCCTGCCCGCTCAGTTCGGCCAGCGCGGTGTAGGGCTCCCAGGTCGACCAGGCGTCCACCGAACCGTTGGCCAGGGCGATCTTGGCGTCCACCGGGCCAAGAAAGCGAAACTCCACGTCCTTTTCGCTCAAGCCGACCTGATCCAGCGCCTTGAGCGCCAGGTGATGCCCGATCGAACCGCGACCGGTGGCGATGCGCTTGCCCTTGAGGTCGGCGGCGCTGTGCAGTTGAGCGTCCGGGCGCACCAGCAGCGCGGTTCCATAGGGGTCGGATTTGTCCACCGCGATGGCCTTGACCGGCGCCCCCGAGGCCAGCACGAACAACAGCGGCGCATCGCCGATGATGCCGGCGTCGATGGCGCCGGCATTGAGCGCCTCGGCCAGCGGTGCGGCGGCGGGAAACTCAGCCCAGTGAATGTCATAGGGCAAATCGCGCAGGGCGTCGGCGGCCTCCAGTTGGGCGCGCATATTGCCTTTCTGGTCGCCGATACGCAGGGTCAGGCGCTCGCTGGCGGCAGCCTGGCTGGCCAGCAGCGCAGCGGCGGCAAGGGTCAGCAACTTCGAACGAATGGACATGGCGCTCCTCGGTGTCGTGGCGGGCGGCGTCTTGCGGCCCGGGAGCTGCGACTGTAGCGAGAAGTGCTTAATTACAAAAAGTGATTTTAGGAATAACCTAATATGCAAATTTACAGAAAACCTGTAGAAGCGGCTTTAGCCGCGAACACCGGCGTAGCCGGTGCCATACACCGCGTTGTCTGCTTCGCGGCTAAAACCGCTCCCCAAGGGTACGCGGCGCGCTGGCGAAATCAGTTCTCTGCGCGATAGCGCAGCCCAGCGGGGCTGGGTGCTCTCCTGCAAGAATATATGGCATTACATAGAACCAGGATTATGCTAATACCTTATTTTTTCCGTTCTCTTGCGTGAGCACCGAACATGAAAATCGATGACATGGACGCCTTCGTGGCGGTCATTCGTTGCCAATCGACCAACCTCGCCGCCGAGGCCCTGCAACTCACCCAACCGGCCATCACCCGCCGGGTGCAGAACTTCGAGGAAGACCTCGGCGCGACCCTGCTCGACCGCAACACCAAGCCGCTCAAGCCAACCCCCATGGGCCTGCGGGTGTACGAGCAGTGCAAGGCGATCCTGCGCGAGATCGATTCACTGCGCGAGTTGGTGGCCAACGACGGCGCCCCCTCCGGCACCCTGCGCCTGGGCGTGCCGCAAACCCTGGGCGATGTGGTGCTGCTCGACGCCCTGGCGCAGATCCGCGAGGCCTATCCGCAACTGCGCACCCAGGTCAGCAGCGGCTGGGGCAGCAGCCTGATCGCGCGCATGGAAAACGGCGAGCTGGACGCCGCCGCCGCGCTGTTCCCGCCGGGCAAGATCTTCCCCGAGGGCATCGCCAGCCAGTCTATCGCGCGCATGCCGCTCAAGGTGGTGGCTGCCAAGGGCAGCGCCGGCAAACGCAACTACAAGTTGCGCGACTGCTACACCCGTGGCTGGGTGCTCAACCCCGATGGCTGCGGTTTCCGCGCAGGCTTGCAGCGAGCGCTGAGCGAACAGGGACTGAGCCTGTCGATCAACCTGGAGACCTTCGGCACCGAGCTGCAACTGGGGCTGGTGGCCAACGGACAAGGCCTGGGGTTGGTGCCCGAGCCCTTGCTGATGGCCAGCCGGCACCGCGATACCCTGGAGGTCCTGAATGTGAGCGACTTCAAGCCGCAGGTGGATCTGTGGCTGTTCCATCCGCGCTATCTGGGGAACTTGCAGGAGCCGGTGGAGCTGTTTGGTGAGGTGGCGGGACATCGGTTGTTAGGGTGAAAGCGTGACGCCTTGCCCCGCGATAGCGGTACAACGCTGACATCGCCATCGCGGGGAAGCCCGCCACGCCCCTCTAAATGCAAATTACGCATAATTAGTAAAAATATAAATTCCATAAACTGATAATTAGCATAGAACAAAAAAGACTTTTACAGAGCTCATTCATACGAATACGGTCTTAGTCACACACCGTCATTCAGGGATGAACCCCCATGAGTCACCCTTCCGACAGCGCCCTGGCCGAACTCACCGAGGCCCTAGCGGCCAACGCCGAGCGCTACGATCGCAGCGCGCAGTTTCCCAAAGACAACTTCGACCTGCTCCAGCGCCACGGCCTGCTGGGCCTCACCGTGCCCCGCGCCCTCGGCGGCGGCGGCGCGGACCTGGCCACCGCGCGCCGGGTGATCGGCGCGGTCGGCAAGGGTGACCCGGCCACCGCGCTGATCCTGGTGATGCAGTACCTGCAACACTTTCGCCTGCAGGACGACACCCGCTGGCCCGCCCACCTGCGCCAGCGCGTGGCCGACGACGCCGTGCGCCACGGAGCCCTGATCAATGCCCTGCGTGTCGAGCCCGAGCTGGGTACCCCGGCCCGTGGCGGGCTGCCGGCCACCGTGGCAAGGCGCACCGCCGAAGGCTGGCGCCTGAGCGGGCGCAAGATCTACTCCACCGGCAGCCATGGCCTGAGCTGGTACCTGGTGTGGGGCCGCAGCGATGACAGCGACCCGCTGGTCGGTGGTTTTCTGGTCCACCGCGATACCCCCGGCATCCGCATCATCGACGACTGGGACCACCTGGGCATGCGCGCCACGTGCAGCCACGAAGTGCGTTTCGACGACGTCCTGATCCCCCTCGACCACGCCGTCAGTGTCAGTCCCGCCAGCGCACCGCGCGCCGAACTTGATGGCGAGGGGCTGCTGTGGATGGCCGTGCTGCTGCCGGCGGTGTACGACGGCGTGGCCCGCGCCGCGCGGGACTGGCTGGCGCGCTTTCTCAACGAGCGCACGCCGTCCAACCTCGGCGCGCCACTGGCCAGCCTACCGCGCTTCCAGGACGTGCTCGGGCGCATCGACACCCTGCTGTTCGCCAATCAGAACCTGCTCGATTCGGCCGCTGCCGGGCACATCGCCCCAAGTCATGCCGGGCAGATCAAGCACCTGGTCAGCGCCAACGCCATCGAGGCCGTCGAGCTGGCCATCGAGGCCGCCGGCAACCCAGGGCTGTCGCGGCGCAACCCACTGGAGCGGCATTACCGCGACGTGCTGTGCAGCCGCATTCACACGCCCCAGGACGATGTGGTGTTCGGCCAGGTCGGCCGCAACGCGCTGACGGAGGTCGCAGCATGAGCCGTTCGATCATCGCCAGCCAGTTGGACACCCAGGCCAACCAAGTCTTGCGCGAGCGACTGGTGGACCATGAGGTAATCGATATCCCCTTCGGCCAGTTACACGTCGATGTGCCCGCCGATGTTTTCATCCTGCGCCCGGTGAACATCCGCGGACAGCGGGTCGACACCCCGCCGCCGGGCTGGCCGTGGAACCTGAAGTGGGTACAACTGGTGTCCTCAGGCATCGACTTCTACCCCGACTGGGTGTTCCAGGGCCCGCCGGTCACCAGCGGCAAGGGCGCCAACGCCGAGCACGTGGCCGAGTTCGCCCTGGCCCTGGTGTTCGCCGCCGCCAAGCAACTGCCGGAGCTGTGGGTCAAGGACGCCGACTGGCGCCTGACCCCACTGGCCCCGGTACGTGGCCGCACCCTGGGCATTCTCGGCTTTGGCAGCATCGGCCAGAGCCTGGCGCGCAAGGCGCAGGCCCTCGGCCTGCGAGTGCTGGCCCTGAGCCGCCCCGGCCAACCCATCGCCGAGATTCCCGGCGTGGAGCGTGCCGCCGATCTGCGTGAGCTGTTCGCTGGCAGCGACCACCTGGTGCTGGCCGCCCCGCTGACCCCCGCCACCCGCGGGCTGATCGACCGCCAGGTGCTGGCCCATGCCCGCCCCGGGTTGCACCTGATCAACATCGCCCGGGGCGGCTTGCTCGATCAGGAGGCGCTGCTCGACGCGCTGGACAGCGGCCTGATCGCCCGCGCCAGTCTCGATGTCACCGAGCCCGAGCCGCTGCCGGCGGGCCATGCGCTGTACCACCACCCACGGGTGTTCCTGTCACCCCACACCTCGGCTATTTCCGAGGACGGTTACCCGGCCTTCCTCGACGCCTTCATCGCCAACTTCCACCGCTACCGCGAGCAGGCGCCCCTGGCCAACCTGGTCGATACCGCGCGCGGCTACTGACCACCGGAGAACACACCATGACTTCACTGTCTGCCGTCACCAGCAATACCGCCCAGAGCGTTCGCCAACGGGTCAGCGCCGAGGAATGGGAAGTACGCGTCAAGCTGGCCGCCGCCTACCGCCTGGCCGCGCTGTTTCGCTGGACTGACCATATCTACACGCACTTCTCGGCCCGCGTACCGGGGCCGGAGGAGCATTTTCTGATCAACGCCTTCGGCTTGCTGTTCGATGAAATCACCGCCTCCAACCTGGTCAAGGTGGATGTCGACGGCACGATCATCGACGACCCGCTGGGGCTGGGCATCAACCAGGCCGGCTACGTGATCCACAGCGCCATCCACCGTGCCCGCCCCGACCTCAAGGCGGTACTGCACACCCACACCCGCGACGGCGCGGCGGTGTCGGCCCAGCGCGATGGCCTGCTGCCGATCTCCCAGCACGCCCTGGCCTACTACAGCCGCGTGGTGTACCACGACTACGAAGGCGTGGCGCTGGACCTGGACGAGCAAGAGCGGTTGGTGGCCAACCTGGGCGCGAGCAACATCCTGATTCTGCGCAACCACGGGCTGCTCACGGGCGGTGTCAGCGTGGAGCATGCCTTCCGCGAGCTGCACGGGCTGGAGCGGGCGTGCAATATCCAGGTGGCGGCCCAGGCTGGGGGCAGTGATCAGCTGCTGCATGCGGCGCCGGCGGCGATTGCCAAGGTGCATGAGCAGTCCAAGCGGTTTTCCGACGGCCAGGGTGAGGGGATCCAGCGGCATTGGGATGCGCTGATTCGCCAGCTGGATCGGGAGGGGCGGGACTATCAGGACTGACTGAAGGCATCTGCTGCCAGTACCGGCCCTTTCGCGGGCAAGCCCGCGAAAGGGCCGGTACTGGCGAACTCCATCTTGATCAAGGATCACCCCATGCCCTCACTGCACCGCCTTTTCGCCATCAGTTCCCTGGCCCTGATCTTGTCCGGCTGCTCCCCCGCCGACAACACCGCCGCCAGCAAGACCCTCAACATCGCCTTCTGGGGCGACAACACCACCCTGGTCAGCGTCGACCCGTTCCAGGTCTACTGGCTGGAACACCGCGTGCTGCTGCGCAACGTCGCCGAGTCGCTCACCGACCAGGACCCGGACACCGGACGCATCATCCCGTGGCTGGCCAAAAGCTGGGAGATCGGCAGCGATGCACTGAGCTACACCTTCCACCTGCGCCAGGACGTCACGTTCAGCAACGGCGAGCGCTTCGACGCACACGCCGTGAAGACAGCCTTCGACAGCAACAAGGCCTTCGCCACGCAACTCCCCGCCACCTTCGGCGCCACCTACCTGGCCGGTTACGATCACGCCGAAGTGATTGACGACTTCACCGTGCGCCTGGTGCTGTCCAAGCCCAATGCAGGCTTCCTGCAAGCCACCTCGACCACCAACCTGGCGATCCTCGCCCCGGCCTCGTACAAGCTGACCGCCCAGGAGCGCTCGCTGGGCAAGATCATCGGCACCGGCCCGTTCGTGCTCGAACACTACACGCCGGAAGTCGGCGCCAAGCTGGTCAAACGCGCGGACTACGCCTGGGCTTCGGCCAACGTGCGCAACCAGGGCGCTGCCCACCTGGACACCGTCGAGGTCAGCTACATCCCCGAAGAAAGCGTGCGCAACGGCCTGTTCCTGCAAGGCAAAGCCGACATCCTGTGGCCGCGCAACCCGTTCTCGGAGGTCGACCTCAAGCTGTTCCAGTCCAAGGGCGCGACCATCCAGAGCCGGTCGCTGCCGGGGCCTGCGCTCAACCTCTACCCCAATACCCGCAACAACCGCCTGCTGGGCGACCGCCAGGTGCGTCTTGCCCTGCAGAAAGCCATCGACCGCACCAGCTACGCGCACACCGTGTACAACGCCGAGTTCCCGGTGGTCAGCGGGGTGTACGACGTGACCACGCCGTACTTCAAGGCCCAGGCCGACAAGCTGGCCTACGACCCCAAGGGCGCCGAGCAACTGCTCGAAGCCGCCGGCTGGCACAAGGGCGAGGACGGCTACCGGCAGAAGAACGGCCAGCGCCTGACCCTGCGCTACAACCTCACCCCCGCCGAAAGCGCAGGCGATGTGCTGGTGCAGGACCAACTGCGCAAAGTAGGCATCGACCTCAAGCTCAATGTGCTGACCCGCGCCGAGTGGGTGGCCGGCAACACTTCCGGCAACTACGACCTGACGTCCACCTACATGACCCGCGCCGACCCGATCATCCTGCAGACCATCCTCGACCCGCGCGCCGCCAACAGCGCAACGCTGGCCACCAACAGCTACGAGCCGCACACCCTGCCCAAGGTCCAGGCGCTGTTCGAAAGCGGCATCACCGCCACCGCCGACCCGCAGCGTGCCGCCGCCTACGGCCAGTTGCAGGACCTGCTGGTGGACGAGGCGGCAGCCTTCCCGCTGTACGAACGGGTCTGGCAGGCGGCCACCGCGCCACGGGTCAAGGACTTCCGCTGGACCGCCGAAGGCTTCGCCTTCCTCAGTGACATCCAGGTCGGCCAGCCATGAAGCGCTACCTGATCGGCCGCGTCGGCCAGGCGCTGCTGGTGCTGTGGGGTGCCTACACCATCAGCTATTTCATCCTCTACCTGCTGCCGGGCGACACCCTGGCAATCATGCTCAGCGCCTCCGGCATGGAAGCCGACGGCCTGTCGCCCCAAGACCTGGCCAAGGCCCGCGCCTACTACGGGTTGGACAAGGGTCTGTTCGAGCAGTATTTCGACCTGCTCTGGCGCGCCGTGCACGGCGACCTGGGCCAGTCACTTTCGCTGGGCCGGCCGGTCACCGCGCTGCTGGCCGAGCGCCTGCCGCAGACCCTGTCGCTGGCCGGCCTGGCGATCGTGCTGTCGTTGCTGGGTGGCGTGGGCCTTGCCTACCTGACCGCCTACCTGCAATGGCGCCCGCTCAAGACCGCGCTGACCCGCCTGCCGTCGCTGGGCTTTTCGGTGCCGGTGTTCTGGATGGGGCTGCTGCTGATCCAGGTGTTCGCCTTTGGTCTGGGCTGGTTCCCGGCCACCGGCAGCCAGGGCTTTGCCAGCCTGGTGCTGCCAGCCGTGACACTGGCCATTCCCAGCGCTGCGGTGTACGCCCAGGTGCTGCAACGAGGCTTCCAAGGCGTGTGGCAGGAGCCGTACATCGCCACCGCCTTCGCCAAGGGCCTGAGCCGGGCGCAGGTGCAGGCCCGGCATGGTTTGCGCAACGCGGCGCTGCCTCTGCTCACGCTGGTTGGCCTGCAGGTGGGCAACACGGTGTCCGGTGCGGTGCTGGTGGAGACCATCTTCTCGCGCAACGGCGTCGGCCGCCTGGCCCAGGAAGCCGTGCTACGCCAGGACATTCCGGTGGTGCTGGCCATCGTCGCGGTGTCGGCGGCGGCCTTCGTGGTGGTGAACCTGATTGTCGATCTGCTGTACCCGTACCTCGACCCACGCATCACCCATACCGCCAAGGTGAGCTGATATGACTTCCGATACTCGCCTCTATCATCCAGTCCCCTCAACGGCTGCACAGCAATGGCAACGCCGCACGCGCTGGCAACGCCTGCACGAGGCCGTGGCCCCGCTGCTGCGCCGCCCCGGTTTCAGCCTGGCCTTGCTGGTAGTGCTGTTCGCTCTGCTGAGCGCGCTGGCTCCACAACTGCTGACCAGCTTCGACCCCTACGCCACCTCCCCCGCCGACAAACTCAGCGCGCCGAACCTTGTGCACTGGTTCGGCACCGACGAGCTGGGCCGCGACCTGTACACCCGGGTGGTCTACGGCGCGCGCTTGAGCGTGCAGGCCGCGCTGCTGGCGGTGGCCATCGCCCTGGCCGGCGGCCTGGGCCTGGGCGTGCTGGCCGGCTTTGCCGGCGGGCGCGTGGACGCCGCGTTGATGCGCCTGATCGACGTGCTGCTGGCCCTGCCCGGTCTGTTGCTGGCCCTGGCGATCGTCACCGCCATCGGCTTTGGCACGGTGCCGGTAGCGATTGCCGTGGGCGTCGGCATCATCCCCGGCTTTGCCCGCACCACCCGCGCCGAGGTGCTGCGCATCAAGACCCTGCCCTATGTCGAGGCCGCGCGTTTGGGCGGCGCCAGCTGGGCGCGCACGCTCCTGCGCCATGTGCTGCCCAATGCCTGGGGGCCAGTGGCGGTGCTCGCCACCCTGGACTTCGGCGCGGCCATCCTCGCCACCGCGGGCCTGAGCTTTCTCGGCTTTGGCGCTGCGCCACCGGCGGCCGAATGGGGCACACTGATCGCCAATGGCCGCCACTTCCTCATCACCGCCCCGTGGGTGTCCCTGTTGCCGGGATTATTCGTGGTGGCCGTGGTGTTCAGCCTCAACCACCTGGCGCGCAGCGTCGAGGAGCATGCCCGATGAGCCAGCCTGCGTTGATCGAGGTCCGCGACCTCAGTGTCAGCTACCACTTCGCCGGGCAGCGTACCGAAGCCGTACGCCAACTGTCGTTCAGCCTGAACCAGGGCGAAACCCTGGCCATCGTCGGCGAGTCAGGCTCGGGCAAGTCGACCCTGGCCAACGCCCTGCTGGGCCTGCTGCCGGGCAACGCACGGATCGACCAGGGCCAGTTGCTGGTCGCCGGGGTCGATGTGGCCACGGCCAGCGAGCCGGCCCGCCGCCAGTTGCGCGGGCGTACCGTCGGCCTGGTACCGCAGGACCCGATGGTCAGCCTCAACCCCACCCTGCGCATTGGCCGGCAGATCGCCGAAGCCCTGCTGCTGGCCCGCGGCCGGCGTTATCCGGGGCTGGACACCGATGTGCTGGAGCTGCTGACCCAAGTGGGCCTGGACGACCCGGCCCTGCGCGCCCGCCAATACCCCCACGAGCTGTCCGGCGGCATGCGCCAGCGGGTGCTGATCGCCATCGCCCTGGCCGGCGATCCGCGCCTGATCATCGCAGACGAGCCCACCAGCGCGCTGGATGTGACCGTGCAACGGCGCATTCTCGACCACCTGCAACGGCTGGTGGCCGAGCGCGGCATCTCGCTGCTGATCATCACCCACGACCTGGGGATGGCCTGCGACCGCGCCGACCGCCTGCTGGTGATGAAGCACGGCGAGTTGGTGGAGCACGCCTCGCCGCGTCAGGTGCTGTGGGGCACGCCACAGCCCTACACCCGCGACCTGCTCGCCGCTGCGCCCGCCTTCGTGCCGCGCCAGCGGCCGAACACGGCCCTGGGAGAAACGCCGCTGCTGCGTCTGAGCAACGTCGGCAAGCGCTTTGCGCTGCCGGGCAAGGACGCCAACTTCACTGCCCTGCACGACCTGAGCCTGGAGGTCAAAGCAGGCCAAACCCTGGCCATCGTCGGTGAATCGGGCTCGGGCAAGAGCACCGCGCTGCGCATCGCCCTGGGGCTGGAGACGCCCAGCCAGGGCCGTGTTGAGTTTGCAGGCCAGGACGTTACCCACTACAGCTGGCGCCAGTTCAGGCCACTGCGCCGGCGTATCCAGCTGGTGCAGCAAAACCCCTTCGCCGCGCTCGATCCGCGCTTCACGGTGTTCGACAGCATCGTCGAGCCGCTGGTGGCGTTTGGTGTGCTCAAGGGCCAGGCCTTGGAGCGCAAGGCGCGTGAATTGATCGCCCGGGTGCAGTTGCCAGTGCACTTTCTCGACCGCCTGCCGCGGGAGTTGTCCGGTGGCCAACGCCAACGGGTGGCGATCGCCCGGGCCCTGGCGCTGGAGCCGCACGTGTTGCTGCTGGACGAGCCGGTGAGCGCGCTGGATGTGTCGGTGCAGGCGCAGATCCTCGCGCTGCTCGATGAGTTGCAGCGCGAGCTGGGGATCGCCTATGTGCTGGTGTCCCATGATCTGGCGGTGGTGGCCAGCATGGCCGATCAGGTGCTGGTACTGCGGCGCGGGCAGGTGGTGGAGCAAGGGCCGGCGCTGGAGGTGTTCAGCCGGCCGGCCAGTGCCTATACCCGGGAGTTGATTGCGGCGATCCCGGGGCATTCGCGCAGTGTGTTGCCGGTGGCGGTGTAAAGGCGGATCCCCTGATTTGCCCTGACGGCCCTGTCGCACGCTCCCACAAGGTTCACACCGGACACTATGGGAGCTGGCGAAGCCTGCGACAGGATCAGGCGGAAACAAAAAAACAATGCATATTGTTTAATTACTCAAATAATACTTATGCATAATTAGCTTAGAACCACAAAGCCTTTCACAACCCCCTCCCCTCCACGCTAACGTCCCCTTTACCAGTCCGACCCCACACCCGGCGGAGGCCTCCATCACCTGATTGCAGAAGGACTCCCCATGAGCAAGCGACAAATCAAACTCGGCGCGATGATCCACGGTGTCGGCCACGGCTGGGGCGAATGGCGACACCCCGAGGCGCTGGCCGATGCCAGTGTCAACTTCGGCTTCTACAAGCAGCAGGCGCAGCTGGCCGAGGCCGCCAAATTCGACTTCGCCTTCATCGCCGACAGCCTGCACATCCACGCCCGCTCCAGCCCCCACTACCTCAACCGCTTCGAGCCGTTGACCATTCTTTCGGCCCTGGCCGCAGTCACCTCGCACATCGGTCTGGTGGCCACGGTCACGGTCAGCTACACCGAGCCGTTCCAGGTCGCACGCCAGTTCGCCTCGCTGGACCTGATCAGCGGCGGACGCGCCGGCTGGAACGTTGTCACCTCGTGGTTATCAGGCACTGCCGACAACTTCGGTAAGGCCGAGCACCCGCCGCATGCCGTGCGCTACCGCATCGCCCGCGAGCACGTCGAGGTGGTCAAGGGCCTGTGGGATTCGTGGGAGGACGATGCCTTCACCCGCAACAAACACACCGGCGAGTTTTTCGCCCCGGACAAACTGCACACCCTCGGCCACCAGGGCGAGTTCTTCAAGGTCAAAGGCCCGCTGAACATCCAGCGCTCGCCCCAGGGCCAGCCGCTGATCTTCCAGGCCGGAGTGTCCGAGGACGGACGTAACTTCGCCGCCCAGAACGCCGATGCGATCTTCGTCAGCCCCGGGTCGTTCAGTGACGCCCGCGCCTACTACCAGGACCTCAAGCAGCGCGCTGCCAAGCATGGCCGCGACCCTGAGCAGCTGTTTATCCTGCCGGGCATCCGCCCCATCGTCGGGCGTGACGAGGAGGAAGTGCAACACCGCTACCAGCAGGCCGTGGAGCTGGTGAGCATCGAGGATGCCATCGTCGCCCTGGGCCGCCCGTTCAACGACTACGACTTCAGCCAGCACGCGCTGGACGCGCCCTTCCCCGACCTGGGCACCCTGGGCGACAACAGCCACAAAGGCACCGCCGACCAGCTCAAGCAGTTGGCCCGGGACGAGCAACTGACCCTGCGCGAACTGGCCCTGCGCTTCTCGCGCCCGCGCCGCGACTTCGTCGGTACCCCCGAGCAAGTGGCCAACGCCCTGCAGGACTGGTTCGAGCACGGCGCCGCCGACGGTTTCATCATCAACCAGCTGCTGCCCGATGGCCTGCAGTACTTCACCGAGCTGGTGGTACCGCTGTTGCAGGCGCGCGGGCTGGTACGCGGCGAGTACGCAGGCGACACCCTGCGCGCCAACTTCGGGCTGGATGTGCCGGCCAACCGCAATACCTTGCGCCGCGAACAAAGCGCAGTGGCTTGAGACCGCCAGGGCTGCTTTGCGGCCCCAGCCCGCCCATACCCCCAGAAAAGGAATTTTGCTCCATGACTCTCGAATTCGTCGGCCTCATCGGCCCCCAGGAAGGCAGCGAATCCCAGGCCCCGCGCGGCCCGCTGGTAGACCTGGAATTCATCAAGGCGTTCTCCCAGGCCCAGGAATACGGCGGTTTCGACAAGGCGCTGCTGGCAGTCAACACCAGCGCGCCGGACTCGATGATCCTGGCCAGCTACGTGGCCGCGCTGACCGAGCGCATCGGCCTGCTGGTGGCCCACCGCCCAGGCTTCCAGGCACCGACCTTCGCCGCCCGCCAGTTCGCCACCCTCGACCAGCTCAGCCGTGGCCGCGCCTCGATCAACGTCATCACCGGCGGCGACAGCGGCGACCTGCAGCGCGATGGCGACTTTCTCGACAAGGACGCCCGCTACGCACGCACCGACGAGTACCTGGAGGTGCTGCGCAACACCTGGACCCGCACCGAGCCCTTCGACCACCAGGGTGAACATTACCGGGTGGAAGACAACCTGACCCTGGTCAAACCGGTGGGCAAGCTGCCGATCTACTTCTCCGGCGCCTCCGACGCCGCCGTGGAGGTCGCCGCCAAGCACGCCGACGTGTACATGATGTGGGGCGAGCCGCTGGAGCAGGTGCGCGAGCGGATTGCCAAGGTCCGCAAGGCCGCCGCCCGCTACGGGCGCGAGAAGCACATCCGCTTCAGCCTGTCGCTGCGCCCGATCCTCGGCGCCACCGAGGACGAAGCCTGGGCCCGCGCCGAGCGCATTCTGGCCGACGCCAAGCAGCGTATCGGCATCCGCCAGGGCAACCGCCGCGAGAAGAACTTCGGCAAGAGCAACGTGGGTTCCGAACGGCTGGTGCAGCTGGCCGGCAAGGTGCACGACACCCGGCTGTGGACCGAGATCGCCGCGCTCGGCGGCGGTGCGGGCAACTCCACCTCGCTGGTGGGCACGCCGGACCAGGTGGCCGAGGCTGCGCACGCGTATTACGAGCTGGGGGTGAGTACCTTCTTGTTCCGGGGGTTCGATCAGTTGCGCGATGCGGTGGAGTATGGGCAGGCGTTGATTCCGCGGATCAAGGCGCTGGTTGCGCTGCGGGAAGGTGAGCGTAGCGCGCGTACGGCTTAGATCTTCATAACGGCAACGGCCCCTTCGCGGGGCAAACCCGCTTCCACGAAAGCACGACCGTTGTGCATCGTGGGAGCGGGTTTGCCCCGCGAAGGGGCCTTTTCATGTTGCCGCCAAATGAATGAACAATACATCACAAAATACAAATCACGCATTTAGTAAAACAAACATAATCATGAAATTACATAATTAACTTAGAACAAAAAAGCCTTTCCCAACCCACGCAAAGATCATTAAGTTCTGTAAACCGACCCCGACCTGGCGGAGGCAAATGGATTCGTGCCAACCGTCGTCGGGCCTCGCCTGCGTCCGCCTGCCCTGTTGCGCACATCCGAACCCAACTTCTCGGAGACCGCGACATGGGATTGTCCCGTAGAGATCTGATCGCCCGCCTCGCCGCCATCGGCGGCTATTCGGCGGCACTGGGCGCGCTGGGGCAGAACGCCCTGGCCGCCACCTTCGAACCCCTGCAACTGGCCGCCAACGGTGGCAACGGCAAGCGCGTGCTGATTGTCGGCGCCGGTATTTCCGGACTGGTGTCGGCCTACGAGCTGCGCAAGGCAGGCTTCAATGTGACCGTGCTGGAGGCCCGCGAGCGGGTCGGCGGCCGGGTCTGGACCCTGCGCCAGGGCGACCGTATCGAACACAACGACGGCACCACGCAGCGCGTGGAGTTCGACCAGGGCCAGTTCTTCAACGCCGGCGCCGCGCGCCTGCCCAGCCATCACCTGACCATCCTGGGTTACTGCCGCGAACTGGGCGTAGAGTTGCAGGTGCTGGTCAACAGCAGCCGCAACGCCCTGGCCCAACCCGACCTTGCCCGTCCACCGCTGCTGCTGCGCCAGGCGGTCAACGACACCCGTGGGCATTTCAGCGAACTGCTGGCGCGCAGCGTCAGCCGCAACAGCCTGGATGCCGAACTCAGCAGTGGCCAGCGCAAGGCGCTGCTGGACTTCCTCAAGGTCTACGGTGACCTCGACAGCCAACAGCAGTACCGCGGCTCGGTGCGCGCCGGCTACACTCGCTTCGCCGGCGCCGGCGACCAGACGCCGATCCAGCGCCAACCCGTGCCGCTCGATCAGTTGCTGGACAGCAACCTGCTACTGCCGCTGGTGTTCGACGAGATCCCCGAGTTTTCCTCGACCATGTTCCAGCCAGTGGGCGGCATGGACCAGATCCCCAAGGCCTTCTACCGCCAGGTCCAGGACAGCGTACGCCTGGGCGCCGAGGTGCTCGGGGTCGAAACCGGCGACACCGGCGCCAAGGTAGTGTGGCGTGATCGCAAGAGCGGCCAGCAGCACGTCGAACAGGCCGACTACGCCATCGTCACCCTGCCCTTGCCGCTGCTGGCCAAGTTGCCGAACAACTTCGACGCGCCGTTCAAGCAAGCCATCGCCAGCGCCGAAGGCGACAAGGCCAACAAGGTCGCCTGGCAGTCGCCGCGGTTCTGGGAAACGGATTTTCAGATCTACGGCGGCCTCAGCTACATCAACCACGAGGCGCGCACCCTGTGGTACCCCAGTGATCGTCTCAACAGCGCCCAAGGCGTGCTGGTGGCCACCTACAACACCGGTGGCGTGGCCCAGCAGTTCGCCGCCAAGCCATTGGCCGCGCAGATTGCCTCGTCGCGCCAGGCGGTGGAATCGCTGCACCCCGGTCACAGCCAGAAACTCGGCCGGCCGGTGGTGGTGAACTGGTCGAAGATCCCCTTCAGCGAGGCGCCGTGGATCGTCCACGACGAAGTCGCCCAGCCCGGCTACGACCGGCTCAACCAGCCCCAGGGCCGCACCTGGCTGGCCAGTGACGCCCTGGCCCATGGCGGGGTGGGCATCTGGCAGAACAGCGCCGCCGAATCCGCCCGCCGCGTGGTCAGCCTGATCGCCCGACACGCCAGCCAGACCACCCGCGGCGCTGCCGCCTGACCCTGCAGGAATTCTACCCATGCCTCGTCTTCTTCTACTTGCCGGAGTGCTCATGTCCCTGACCCTCAACGCCCACGCCGACGGCATCAAGCGCGTCGCGCCACCTGGCTCGAACTTCCCCATCTCGCAACTGGTCACGGTGCCGGCCGGCAGTCAGCTGACCTTCATCAGCGGCACCCTGCCGGATGTAGCAGACCCCAAGGCGCCCAAGGGCAGCGTCGCGGCCTTGGGTAATACCGAAACACAGGCCCGGTCGGTGCTGAAGAAACTGCGCGCAGCCTTGCAGAGCCAAGGCCTGGACCTGGGCGACATCGTCCAGTTGCGGGTGTTCCTGGTGGGCGATCCGGCCAATGGCGGCAACCTCGATTTCGCCGGACTGCAAGCGGCCTACACCGAGTTCTTCGCCACCGCCGATCAACCCCGCACCCCGACCCGCACCGCCTTGCAGGTGGTGGCCCTGCCGTTGCCGGGCGCGCTGGTGGAAATCGACGCGATCGCGGCCAAGGCGCCCTGAGCGCGCCACCCCGCCCAACAAGGAACTGCGTGCATGAAGCAAGTCTTTACCTCTGCCTCGTTACTCCCCATGGCCCTCGCCGCGGGGCTGCAAACTACCCCGACACTGGCCGATGAACCCAGTGCCCAGGCCCTGGGCACGGTGATCGTCACCGGCAACCGTGGCGCCGAGAAGCGCACCGTCACCACAAGCCCCGTGCCGATCGACGTGATCAGCGCCAAGCAATTGCAGGAGACCGGCAAGCCCGGCCTGATGGAAGCCCTGAGCGCCAGCGTGCCCTCGCTCACCCTGCCGGAAAAGACCGGCTGGGACGCCAGCGGCATGGCCCGCGCGCCAAACCTGCGCGGGCTCAATGCCGCCCAGGTGCTGGTGCTGGTCAACGGCAAGCGCCGCCACACCAGCGCCACCCTGAACATCAGCGGCATCAACGCCGGTGCTGCGCCCAGCGACCTGGACCTGATCCCCATCAGCGCCATCGACCATGTGGAGGTGCTGCGCGACGGCGCCGCCGCGCAGTATGGCTCGGACGCCATCGCCGGGGTGATCAACGTGATCCTCAAGGCCGATACCAGCGGTACCGCTGTGACGACTGCCGGCCAGGGCTACGACGGCAAGAAGCAGACCGTGCAGCAAAGCCTGAACAAGGGTTTCGAGATCGGCCGTGACGGCATCCTGCAGCTGGCGATGGATGCGCGCAGCCAGAACGACGACAACAAGGCCAGTGCCAACGGCTACAGCCAGGCCGAAGCGCTGGACCGCGCCGGCAAGGTCACCTACGGCGGCTACGGCACGCCGAAGATCAACCTGCTGACCCTGGGCTACAACGCCGAACTGCCCCTGCAAGACGACCTGACCCTGTATTCGTTCAGCACCTGGTCGTACCGCAAGGCCGAGCAGGGCCAGAATTTCCGTCTGCCGACCATCGCCAACACCATCACCACCGGGCCCAATGGGCGCCCGTCCGGCTACACGCCCACCTGGTACATCGAAGAGCACGACTACCAGGCAGCGTTCGGTGCCAAGGGCCTGGCCGGCGAATGGGACTGGGACCTGTCGAGCACCTACGGGCGCAACGAAGCCGCCCAAGGCACCTGGAATAACCAAAACCCTTCGCTGGGCGAGGCGACGCCCAACCACTTCGAGTCCGGCACCTGGGTCAGCTCGCAACTGACCAGCAACCTCGACCTGCACCGCAGCTTCGAGGTGGGGCTGAGCAAGCCGCTGGACTTCTCGTGGGGCCTTGAACAGCGCCGCGACACGTATCAGGTGCAAGCCGGCGACTGGGCCAGTTGGGCCGACGGCGGTTACTGCCCCACCCCAGGCAACTGCGCCGCCTCCGGCGCCCAGGTGACCAACGGCATCTCACCGGCCGAGGCTACCAGCGCGAGCCGCAACAGCTACGCCGGCTTCCTGGATGTGGGCTTCAACCCGTTGCCGCAGTGGTACTGGGGCGCAGCGGTGCGCTACGAGCACTACGACCGTGGCATCGGCGCCACCCGCAGCGGCAAGCTCACCACCCGCTACGAGTTCACCCCGGAACTGGCACTGCGGGCTACGGTGAGCAACGGCTTCCGTGCACCATCACTGGCCAACAGCCTGTTCAGCGCGCGCTCCACCACCTATGGTGTGGTCAATGGCGTGTATCAGTCGATCAACTACGGCGTACTGCCGGTGGACTCGGCGGCGGCCAAGGCGTTAGGAGCCGAAGCGCTCAAACCTGAAAAATCCACCAACTACAGCCTCGGCCTGACCTGGCAACCCAGCGACCGCCTGGCCTTCACCGCCGATGCCTACCTGGTCAACGTGCGCGACCGCATCACCCTCACCGGCACCCTGCTCGGCCCGGAAGTCACTCAGGCATTGCTGGACAACGGCATCGACTCGACCTCCGGCGGGCAGTACTTCACCAACGGCGCCGACACCCGCACCAAGGGCCTGGACCTGGTGGGCAGCTACGACCAGGATCTAGGCAGCGCCGGCACCGTGAAGTGGACCGCAGCGTTCAACTGGAACGACACCGAGATCCTCGATTACAAGCAAAGCGTGAACATTCTCGGCGCCCCCTACACGCTGATGGACCGCCAGGCCCGCAACCTGCTCACCAAGGTGCAGCCGCACACCAAGCTGATCCTGGGCGGCAACTGGCGGCTGGACCGCTACCGGGTCAACCTGGGGCTGACGCGCTATGGCTCGTGGCGCGAGGTCAACGCCGCCAATGATCGCTCGCTGGACCGCGAGTACAAAGCGCGCTGGATCACCGACCTGGACGTGGGCTACCAGCTGACCAAGGACCTGGAGCTGGCGGTGGGCGCACGTAACCTGTTCGATGTGTACCCCGAGCGCCAGGCACCGAGCAGCAAGACCATGGTCAAGGGGTATGGGGTGTACTCGCCGTATGGGTTTACCGGGGGGTATTACTTTGGGCGGGTGACATACAACTTCTGAAAAGGGGGGCTGCGTTGCAGCCCCGGCGATCTACCGGCTAAAACGCGGAATCGACAGCCCCAGGCTCTCGCGCAAGGTGCTGCCTTCATACGCCGTGCGATACACCCCACGCTCCTGCAACAGCGGCACCACCTCCTCGGTAAAGCGACGGAACTGCCCCGGATGCCCTATATAAATGTTGAACCCATCCAAAGCCCGCGCCTCGAACCATTCGGCCATCTTCGCCGCTACCGTCTGCGCGGAACCTACGAACGCGCCGGGACGCAACTGGCGACCGAATTCCACCGCCTGGCGCAGGCTAAAGCCTTTGTCCCGCGCCTGGTCGGCGATGCGCTTGGCATTGGTGAAGAAGCTGCTGCGGGCATACTCCAGGCTCTCTTGCGGGAATGGGGCGTCAAGCTCGTACTGGCTGAAGTCGTGCCAGCCGAAATTGCGCCCGAACTCCTTGAGCGCCAGCTCGAAGCTGTGATCGGCCTGGTGATAGTGCCGTTCGATCTCACGGGCGTGCTCGTCAGTATCCCCCACGTAGATCTCCGCGCCCGGCAGCACAAGCAACTGCTCCGGATCACGCCCCAGGCGTGCCGCGCGGCCCTTGACGTCACGGTAGAACGCCTGGCCCTGCTCGATGCTGGCGGCATGCGTGAACACCACATCGGCGGTGGCCGCACCCAGGTCGCGACCCTGCTCGGAGTCGCCGGCCTGGAAGATCACAGGCTGGCCCTGGGGCGAGCGCTGGATGTTCAGCGGCCCCACCACCGAAAAGTGCTCGCCCTTGTGGTTCAGCCCATGCAGCTTGGCGGGGTCGAGAAAGCGGCCGCTAGCGCGGTCACGGGGGAAGGCGTCGTCCTCGTAGGAGTGCCATAGCCCCTGTACCACTTGCACATGCTCCTGAGCCCGGGCGTAGCGGGTGTCGTAGTCGTAGTGTTCGTCCAGCCCGTAGTTGCCGGCGGTGCCGGCATCACCACTGGTGACCACGTTCCAGCCGGCGCGGCCCTTGCTGATCAGGTCCAGCGAAGCGAGCCGGCGGGCGACGTTGTACGGGGCGTTGTAGGAGGTGGTGAGGGTGCCGACCAGGCCGATATGGCGGGTGCTCACGGCCAGGGCCGACAGCAGGGTCAGCGGCTCCAGGCGGTTGAGGTAGTGCGAGGGGGAGCCAGGGGTGATGAACTGGCTGTCGACGATGAACATCAGGTCGAACAGCGCAGCCTCGGCCTGGCGGGCGATGTCGATGTACCAGTCGATGTTGACGCTGGCGTCCGCCGGCAGTTCGGGGTCCAGCCACAGGTTGTGCCGGCCGGGGCCGCCGCAGCCCATGGTCAGGGCGCCGAGTTTGATTTTGCGTTGGGTCATGGGGGGAGTCCTTTGCAATCAAGGGGAGGCCTTCGCGGGCAAGCCCGCTCCCACAGGGATCTGCGCTTGCCTATGGGAGCGGGCTTGCCCGCGAAGAAGCCAGCGCAGAGCTTCAGTGCTGGCTGACAGCCGGCTGCTCGATAGCCGCACCAAACGAGGTATCGAACAAGCTGCTGGCCGGATACGTCTGGATCAGCCCGAGCCCGGCGAAGAAGTCCACGGTTTTCTGCGCGTCGACGATCACCTGCGGGTTCAGCGGCGCAAGGTCAGTGCGCGCACGGGCGAACCAGGCGCGGGCGATGTCGCGGTCGGCGCGGGTGCGCTTGGCCCAGGCGTCGGCGTAGGCCTCGGTGTGGGCCGGGTCGCTCAGGGTCCAGTCGCGGGCTTTTTTCAGCCGTTGCAGAAAGTCGGCGATCTGCGTGCGCTTGGCGTCCACCGCTTTGGCGTTGGCCACCACGAAACTCTGCGCCGGTATCACGCCTTCGGCAGTGGCCAGTACGCGGGCGCCCTGGCGTTCTTGCTGGGTAACGTAGGGCTCCCAGGTGGCGATCACGTCCACCGAGCCGCCATCCAGGACGTGGGAAGCGTCCAGCGCGCTGAGGTAACGCAGCTCCAATGCATCACGCGGTACGCCGGCCTTGTCCAAGGCACTGAACAACAGTTGCTGGCTCCACGAACCCTTCCAGATCGCCGCGCGCTTGCCACGCAGGTCTTGCAGGCTGTGTATCGACGAATCCTTGCGCGCCAGAATCGCCACCCCTTCGAGGTTCTGGCGGCTGACCGCGATCACCTTGATCGGCGCGCCCAAGGCGCCCAAAAACAAGGGCGGTGCATCGCCCAGAAGGCCAATGTCAAGGCTGCCGACGTTGAGCGCCTCGGCCACGGGGGAGCCTGCGGTGAACTGCTTCCACTCCAGCTCATAAGGCAGGTTGTCGAGTACGCCGGCCGCTTCCATCACCGCGCGGGCGTTGTAACTCTGGTCGCCTACGACCAAGGTCTGGGCGGCGGCGGCAAGGCTGAAGGTGGTGGCCAGCACAGTGACGGCCAGTTGCTTGAAGTAACGCACGGGGGTCTCCAGATGCCCGCTTGGGGCATGTCAGGGCCGATCCGCAGGTGCGGTCTCGTGGCAACGGTTTTATATCTTTTAAGTCTTACTCGATCGATTTTTATAATCTATAGATCAATCAAGCCGCTGTGAAATGCGCTTTGGGCATAACCTCATGCCTTCGGCGTAATGCGATTTGAAAGCAGAAACGCTCTGCTGTAAATGCATTATTTGCATATTAGCTTATGATTATTTTGCATTTTGAGAATAGAAACAGGCTTTGCTAGGGTGATATGAAACCTGAACATCGAGCCTGAACCATGAGCCATAACCCGGAGCGCCTGCGCCACTTCATCGACAGCCTGGCCGAGTTGCTCGAACAGCAGCCCGACGAAGCCACCCTTCTCGATCGCGGCCGGGGCCTTCTGGCCAGCCTGGTGGCGCAGGACGACTGGCTACCAGACGACCTCGCCCAGCCCGACCCGCAGCGCTACCAGCAGTACCTGTTGCACTGCGACTCGCGCCAACGCTTTTCGGTGGTGAGCTTCGTCTGGGGGCCAGGGCAGCGCACACCCATCCACGATCACCGGGTGTGGGGGCTGATCGGGATGCTGCGCGGCGCCGAATACTCCCAAAACTTCACCCGCGACGCCCAGGGCGCACTGCAGCCCAGCGGCGCACCGGTGCGCCTGGCGCCAGGTCAGGTGGAGGCCGTGTCGCCGCGCATTGGTGACATTCACCAGGTCAGCAATGCCTTCAGTGATCAGGTGTCGATCAGCATCCACGTCTACGGCGGCAACATCGGCGCGGTCAAGCGCGCGGTCTACGCCGAGGACGGCAGCGAAAAAGCGTTCATTTCCGGCTATTCCAATACCCGCCTGCCCAACATCTGGGACCTGTCCAAAGAGAACCCTGCCCCATGAGCACAGTCACCACCCGCCGTTACCAAGACATCCGCCGCGCCCTGCTGGCCCGCGAGGAACTGGCCCTGATCGATGTGCGCGAAGAGGACCCGTTCGCCCAGGAGCACCCGCTGTTCGCCGCCAACTTGGCGCTGTCGAAACTGGAGCTGGAAATCTTCGCCCGTGTGCCGCGACGTGACACCGCCATCACCGTCTACGACGATGGCGAAGGCCTGGCCGCCGTGGCGGCGCAGCGCCTGCTCGCGCTAGGCTACAGCGACGTGGCCGTGCTCGACGGCGGCCTGGCCGGCTGGCGCGCGGCAGGCGGTGAGCTGTTCCGTGACGTCAACGTCCCCAGCAAAGCCTTCGGCGAGTTGGTCGAGAGCGTGCGCCACACCCCCTCGCTGGCCGCCGAGCAGGTGCAGGCGCTGCTCGATGACAAGGCAGACGTGGTGGTGCTCGACGCCCGGCGCTTCGACGAATACCAGACCATGAGCATTCCCGGTGGCATCAGCGTGCCCGGCGCCGAATTGGTGCTGCGGGTGGCCGAGCTGGCGCCGAACCCGGCCACCCAGGTGATCGTCAACTGCGCCGGCCGCACCCGCAGCATCATCGGCACCCAGTCGCTGGTCAACGCCGGCATCCCCAACCCGGTGGCCGCCCTGCGCAACGGCACCATCGGCTGGACCTTGGCCGGGCAGCAGTTGGCTCACGGCCAGGACAAGACCTTCGCCCAGGTGAGCGCCGGCACCCGTGCCAACGCCGCCCGCCAGGCTCGTGCTGTGGCCGACCGCGCCGGCGTGCTGCGCCTGGAGCGCGCCGGGCTTGATGCCTGGCAGGCCGACGCCAGCCGTACCACTTACCTGTTCGATGTGCGCACGCCCGAAGAATACGTTGCAGGCCATCTGCCCGGCAGCCGCAGCGTGCCCGGCGGGCAGCTGGTGCAGGAAACCGACCACGTCGCCAGCGTGCGCGGCGCGCGCATCGTGCTGGTGGACGACGATGGCGTGCGCGCCAACATGAGCGCGTCGTGGCTGGCGCAGATGGGCTGGCAGGTGGCGGTGCTGGACGGGCTGTCGGCGGCAGATTTCAGCGCCATCGGCGATTGGAAGGCGCCGCTGCCGGAGCTACCCAAGGCCAATGAGATCGGTGTCGAACAGTTGCAAGGCTGGCTGCAGGAAGACGGCACCGTGGTGCTGGATTTCACCACCAGCGCCAACTACGTCAAGCGTCATATCCCCGGTGCGCACTGGGCGATTCGCGCGCAACTGGCCGAAACCCTGGAACGGGTGCCACAGGCCAGTCGCTACGTACTGACGTGCGGCAGCAGCCTGCTGGCACGCTTCGCCGCGCGTGACCTGCAGGCCCTCACCCGCACTCCCGTTTACCTGCTCGAAGGCGGCACCACGCGCTGGATCGCTGCCGGGAAACCGCTGGAAACCGGCGAAACGCAGCTTGCCGTACCACGCAGCGACCGCTACCGGCGCCCCTACGAGGGTACGGACAATCCTCGCGAGGCGATGCAGGGGTATCTGGACTGGGAGTTTGGTCTGATCGCGCAACTCGAGCGCGATGGCACCCATGGGTTCAAGGTGCTCTGAACCTGAACGCAGGGGTTCACGGCAAACCGGTGCCGCCCTGCACACCTTTACGCAGGGCGGCTACGCCGTCACCAACCTCGTGGCGCGCTGCGACTTCATCGCTACTGACCGGTAGTTTCCGGTCGGTAGTCGCACGCGGTACGGACGGTGTTCGCCCAGAGCATGATGGGAACCGCTCAACCCGCCTACCCTGCCTCCCTGTCTAAGGCGTAATCCTTGAAAACTAACCACCCGATCCCATGGGAGCACCGTACGTGCCTATCGACTTAAGACCCGCTCAAGCCTCGGACGCGCACGATATTGCGCGCTTCTTTCAACTGACATCGGAAGGCATGGCCGATTACATCTGGAGCAAGCTTGCCGCACCTGGAGAAGCATTGCTGAGTGTCGGTGCGTCTCGCTATGCCAGGGAACAGGGCAACTTTTCCTACAAAAACTGCCTGATGGCCACTTACGAAGGGCACGTCATCGGCATGATGCACAGCTATGCCTTGCGCGAGACCTCTGACAGGCAGGTCGAGACAGACCCGGTCCTCGCGCCGTATTCCGACATGGAAATACCCGACACCTTGTACATATCCAGCCTGGCCCTGGATGAGGCCTGGCGCAGCCAGGGGCTGGGCGTCCAGTTTCTTCGCCACGCCCAGCAGCGCGCTGAGGACGCTGGCCTGGATGGGCTATGCCTGATCGATTATGCAGAAAACCACGGTGCACGCCGTTTCTATGAACGTCACGGTTTTCAAATTGTTAAAACCTGCCAGATCGTTCCGCACCCGATGCTGGGCGTAACCGGTGAAGCCTATTTGATGTATCGCCCCAACCACAACGTGCTCGAGAAAAAACCATGAACAAGAAACTGACCGTGTTCCGCGAACTGGACATTCAACCGGTGCGCGACCTTCCCTTTTTTGAAGAGGTCGTGGAGGGCACCCCTCATACGCTGACGTCCAAGTACTATCACGATGAACAGCAAGGTCGTATTTCCGGAGAGTGGGAAGCCAGTACCGGAGCGTGGCGCATCGACTACAAAGTTTGGGAGTTCTGCCATGTCCTGAGTGGACGCTGTGTCATCGAGCTCGAGGGTTGCGCCCCCACCACATTGGCCGCTGGCGACACGTTCATTATCGAACCGGGCGCCAAGGGCAAATGGACCGTGCTGGAAGACATGAAAAAGAACTTCGTGATCCTCTTGCCCGCGAACTGAGCACAGGGTCACGTTTCATCGAGCGCAGCGTAAGGACAGTTTGCATGCTTGCCTGCTGGCGGCGCTCGAATGTTTTTCGGCAGGCCACAACAGCCCTCTAACTCTCAGTGTCCGCTTGGGTTGGGAGCGGTCACTTGCGAGCCGCACCTTTCACGCTGATGCCGCCAGTCCAGGAAATAGGGTTGCCTGGCACGGGTTACGCCCGTACTTGCGGGTCAAGCCCGCACTGATACCTGGTACCTTCAAGGCGTGCTTCAAACGCCTGGAGCCCTGCGTATATCTGTTGTAGCCCAGTGATTTGCCCCAGCACTTCGCGTTTCTTGTCGGCAATGGCCTTGCCCGCCAACTCCCACGGCAAATCAGCACCCTGATGCCTCGGCAGAATCGCCTGCAGTTCCTTCAGTTTGAAACCCAACTGCTGCGCGCATTTGATGAACGTAAGCAGCTCGACACTCTGCTGGTTGTAAACGCGGTACTGCCCCTGGCGCTCGGGCGGCGGCAACAGGCCAATCGCTTCATAGTGGCGGATGGTCTTGACCGTGGTGCCCGACAGTTGGGCGGCTTTGCCGATGTACATGAACGTCCTTTTCATAAGTGGGCGGCGCATCATTGCACGGCGCCAGCGGTTCGGGAACCTCATAGGCGCAGGTCAGCCGGCGATGCTTCGTGCCTGTTGGAGCCAGGTTTCGCGCCGCCGCGCGCTGGAGCCGAGCAGCGGACCGAACATCAGGGTACGCAGCGGTCTGATACCGCAAAACTGTAACGTGGTCTTGCGGACTTGGTGAAGGCCAGGCATGCGATACACCCAACGGTAGTACCACGGCGGTGTATCCATCGTCACCAGCAAATGCGCCGTACGGCCCTTGAGCAGTTGCTCGGGGAAAGCCTTGCCTGCCCTATACCGGAACGCGAAACCGGGCAAGAACACGCGGTCGAAAAAGCCTTTCATCAATGCAGGGATACCGCCCCACCAAATGGGGTAGATAAAGGCTAGGTGCTCGGCCCAGGTGATGTCGGCCTGAGCCCTGAGCAGGTCGGGCTCCAATGGCTGCGCTTGCCGGTAGCCGCTGCGCAGCACCGGGTCGAAGCTCAAGGTATCAAGCCGTAACACCCTTACATCATGGCCGGAGGTTCTGGCCGCCTCGACATAACTCTCGGTCAGCGCTGCGCAGAAACTCTCGCCTGACGGGTGCCCCAGCACCACGAGTACTCGTTTGCTCATCATCACTTCATCCTGAACAGAAAGCGTGCAGGGTAAAGTCTGCCCCTAACGGGAGAGTCAACTGCTCAGGCTTTATCCCTGCCATGCGTATCCAGTCAATCGCTTGTGCATGGGTGTGCAGGCCAGCTCAAGCCCTGAAGGCGAGGTGTAGATTCCTTCAGCCTCCCGCTGATAACCACATCGACGGTAGAACGTAGTGGCATTGGGTACATGCTCACGCTCCTTGTCACGGGTGATCATGACCGGAGCCTGAAAAAGCCCCGCCCCATTAGTGGCGGGGCTTAGGGTTACGTCAGGATTTACGCGCGCAACGTCCTATGGCCCGCCCAAGGCGGTCATCATCGGATGCTTCATCAAGGGTGTCAGATTTGGGGGCGGGTAAACCTAGCGCAGCGCAGCCAAAACGCTCCCCGCGTCGCTGACCTCGAACTTGCCAGGCGCTTCCACCGCTACGTGCTGGACGATCAAGTCGTCGACCACCATGGCATAACGCAGCGAACGACGTCCCAGCCCGCGGGCCGACAGGTCCTGGATCAAGCCCAGTGCGTCGCTGAACTCGCCATTGCCATCGCCGATCATCTTCACCGCATCGCCCACCTGCAGGCTGTTACCCCAGGCATTCATGACAAAGGCATCGTTTACCGAAACACAGAAAATTTCGTCAATGCCAGCCGCGAACAACGCTTGCGCCTGCGCTACGTAACCCGGAACGTGGCGTTCGGAGCATGTGGGCGTGAACGCGCCAGGCAAGCCGAAAATAACCACTTTTTTCTGCTTGCACCGGTCGCGAACAGAAAAGGCATTCGGGCCGATCGCGCAGACGCCAGCATCGTTGTTGTATTCGTAAAGGGTAACGTCGGGCAGTTCATCGCCAGTCTTGATCATCGTTGTCTCCGGCATCAGGTGATGATTGAGCAAATCATGATGCCGCAGTCTGGTCGAAATGTCCGGGGTTGCCGTACCGGATTGATTACCCTGTCAGCGGGCCAGTATCGCCTGATGATGGTCGATCGAAGGCACAGCGTCCTGAACGCGCCGAGCCGTCAGCCATTCGCGCATTCGCGCAGTATCGAAAATCTGCCCCTCCTCCATCATGGTCAGGATGAGCGTTTGGGACATTCGGTAACATCCACATCGGGAACAACACCGCGCTTCCCATCCGTGGGCGCATTCGACAGTTTCAGCCTGCCCTGCGCAGATCAGACAACTCATGTAAGCCCCCTTTTATTGTTCTTCCATGAAGGGTGGTTGCAAAGGCAAAAGAATAGTATGGCTTTGGATTGACATGAGATTTTCGTGCCAAGTCCAGAAATACCTTCAGCGCGCTTGAGAACCAGGCATGGCCCGAGGAGCGTTCATCAACTGAACAGGCTGTCATCCAAGGGCTCGCTCGGCGCGTCCATCAGGCACACGCCTGCTACTGGCCATGACACCCATCATGAGCAACGCTAAAAAACCTGTGAATTATCTTCAATACCTTTCATGTAGACGCCCTGCTTAAACTACGTCCTGATCATGCATCAGCATAAAGTTTGTTGAGCGAAGGCCCCAGAAGGTGCAACTGGACAGCACTGGAAGTGCTCGACCTCAAACATCAGGACACCGCGCACCATGAATACAGCACCTACATTCAGCCTCAAACGCATTGCCTTCGACGAACATTATCACCCTGCCGATAACACCCGCCTTACCACCAATTTCGCCAATTTGGCGCGGGGGGCGAACCGCCAGGAAAACCTGCGCAACACCTTGACGATGATAAACAACCGCTTCAACGCCCTGGCGCATTGGGATAATCCCGACAATGACCGCTACCACGTCGAGCTGGAAATCATCTCGGTGGAAATGAACATGGAAGCCGAACAGCACGGCACTACCCTGCCGTTGATAGAAATACTGAAAACCCATATTGTCGACCGCACGACCAATACCCGCATCGAGGGCATGGTAGGCAATAACCTTTCCTCGTACGTTCGCGACTACGACTTCAGTGTCCTGTTGCTGGAGCACAACAAGCATCGGGCAACCTTCAGCACGCCCGAGCACTTTGGCACGCTTCACGGCAACCTGTTCAAGTGTTTCGTAAATTCGCCAACCTACCAGCAGCACTTCAAAAAACCGCCGGTTATCTGCCTGAGTGTGTCGAGCAGCAAAACCTACTACCGCACCGAAAACCAGCACCCTGTACTGGGCGCTGAATACCAGCAGGATGAATACTCGCTGACGGACGAATACTTCAAAAAAATGGGTTTGAAGGTTCGCTATTTCATGCCACCGGACAGTGTTGCCCCGTTGGCATTCTATTTTGCCGGTGACTTGCTCGCGGATTACACCAACCTTGAGCTGATCAGCACCATCAGCACCATGGATACCTTCCAGAAGATCTACCGCCCCGAAATCTACAATGCCAACTCTGCAGCCGGCAAGGCCTACCAGCCCAGCCTGAAGCACCAGGACTACTCGCTCACGCGTATTGTCTACGATCGGGATGAACGCAGCCGGCTGGCGATCGAACAGGGGAAATTTGCCGAGGCGAACTTTGTCAAACCCTACCAGGCCACGCTTGAGCAATGGTCCGCTCAATACACCCGTTGAATCATTCAAAGTACAAGGTCATCGCTCATGAACACGCTACTCCCCACGTCCACTGCCGGCAGCCTGCCTAAACCGTCCTGGCTTGCCCAACCTGAAACACTCTGGTCACCGTGGAAGTTACAAGACGCGCAGCTTATCGAAGGCAAACAGGATGCCCTGCGCCTGGCCTTGCAAGAACAACAACACGCCGGTATCGACATTGTCAGTGATGGCGAACAAACACGTCAGCACTTCGTCACCACCTTTATCGAGCACCTGAGTGGTGTTGATTTCGAACAGCGGGAAACCGTTAGAATCCGCGATCGCTACGACGCGAGCGTGCCAACCGTGGTGGGTGCTGTCGCTCGACAGAAACCCGTATTTGTCGAAGATGCCAAGTTCTTGCGCCAACACACCACGCAGCCGATAAAGTGGGCGCTGCCTGGCCCCATGACCATGATCGATACCTTGTACGACACCCACTATAAAAGCCGCGAGAAACTGGCCTGGGAATTCGCCAGGATTCTCAATCAGGAAGCCCGGGAACTGGAAGCGGCCGGTGTTGACATCATTCAGTTCGACGAACCGGCATTCAATGTCTTCTTCGACGAAGTGAATGACTGGGGCGTGGCCACCCTGGAAAGGGCCATTGAAGGCCTCAAGTGCGAAACAGCCGTCCATATCTGCTATGGCTATGGCATCAAAGCCAATACTGACTGGAAAAAGACACTGGGTTCGGAATGGCGGCACTATGAGCAAGCCTTCCCCAAACTGCAACAGTCCGGCATCGATATCATCTCGCTGGAATGCCATAACTCGCATGTTCCAATGGACCTGATCGAGCTGATTCGCGGCAAGAAAGTCATGGTCGGCGCCATTGATGTGGCCAGCCATGCCATTGAAACACCGGAGCAGGTTGCCGACACCCTGCGCAAGGCATTGCAGTTCGTCGATGCCGACAAACTCTACCCGTGTACCAATTGCGGTATGGCACCGCTGCCTCGTCAGGTAGCCAGCGGCAAGCTCAAGGCGTTGAGTGCAGGCGCAGCAATCGTGCGCCAGGAACTCGTCAACGCACGCTGAAGCCTGTGCAGACAAAAGCCCCATATTGAGCTGACCCGTATTTTACCCATGATCGATTTACGCCACCTGCGAACCCTCCACGCACTGCGTGAAACCGACAGCCTGCACGAGGCCGCCGAGCGCCTGCACCTGACCCAATCAGCCCTGTCGCACCAGTTCCGCGACATGGAAGAGCGTATCGGCATGCCGCTGTTCGTGCGCAAATCCAGGCCGGTGCGCTTCACCAGTGCGGGGCTGAAACTGTTGCAGCTGGCCGACCAGGTGTTGCCGCAAATCCGCAGTACCGAACGGGACCTTGGCAAGCTGGCCGGGGGCTCGGCCGGGCGGCTGCACATCGCCATCGAATGCCACAGCTGCTACCAGTGGCTGATGCCTTGCGTGGATGAATTTCGCAGCGCCTGGCCAGAGGTGGAACTGGACCTCGCCTCCGGTTTTTCCTTCGCACCACTGCCAGCCCTGGAGCGCGGCGACCTGGACCTGGTAGTCACTTCCGACCCGGTAACACTGCCGGGCATCAGCTATGTGCCGTTATTCGCTTATGAGGCACTGCTGGCCATCGACAACCACCACGCCCTGCGCGACAAGCCTTACCTGGAACCTTCCGATATCGCCCACCAGACGCTGATCACCTACCCGATCGAACGCACTCGTCTGGATATTTTCACCCGCTTTCTCGACCCGGCCGACATCGAGCCGGCACAGGTACGCACCTCGGAACTGACCGTGATGATGATGCAGCTGGTGGCGTCCGGGCGCGGCGTCTGCAGCCTGCCCAACTGGGCAGTGCATGAGTACAGCTCGCGTGGCTATGTAACCGCCAAGCGCCTTGGCGAACATGGCTTGCAGGCCAGGCTCTACGCTGCACTGCGCAGTGACATGCTGGAAGTGCCATACGTGAGTGATTTTCTGCTCACCGCCAAGGACATCTCCTTCACCACGCTGGCAGGTGTCAGCGTGGCGTCAGGGCCCGTACGCTGACAGCTGCGCGGCCTTAGCGGACCACGCCCCAATTCGGGTCAAAATCGGTAACGGGGTTCAAAGCGCCCTTTTTTGATGCACGCCTGGCTATCGGCCCGGCGTTGCTCACTCGTAGCTAGAGCAAACACTGTCCCGTACTGCCACGGACTACCCGCCCAAATCCCGTGTTTCGCGGCGCTTCCCCCTCAACATCCCCGCTGCACTGCGTTTTCGGCACCTTCATTGCAATGCTTGTTGTGCTCACCGCACAGGTAATCAATCGCAACCGAGGCTCACGCGAGACACGGCACCCACCGACCCCAGCAAGGCAGCACCCTGAAAAACGCAGATGAACCGCAATGAAGCTGCCGGCAACGGCGGCAAGGAGTGGGTATGTCCCGGGCTTTTTTCAATGAAATGTACGAAGCGAACGGCAGTTGCCGCCCGCATTACCAGGAGTTCGCCCGCTGGCTGGCGAACACCCCGCTGGAGCTGCTGGAGCAGCGCCGACGTGAAGCGGACCTGTTGTTCCACCGTGCCGGCATCACCTTCACCCTGTACGGCGACAGCCAGGACACCGAACGCCTGATCCCCTTCGATATCATCCCGCGCAGCATCCGCGCCAGCGAGTGGCGCACGGTCGAGCGTGGCTGCATACAGCGTGTGCAGGCGCTTAACCTGTTCCTGCAGGACATCTACCACGACCAGCGCATCCTCAAGGCCGGTATCATCCCGCCCGAGCAGGTGCTGGCCAACGAGGGCTACCAGATCGCCATGCAGGGCCTGGACCTGCACCGAGGGCTGTATGCCCACATCGCCGGTGTCGACCTGGTGCGCGATGGCGATGGCAGCTACTTCGTGCTGGAAGACAACCTGCGCACCCCCAGCGGCGTCAGCTACATGCTCGAAGACCGCAAGATGATGATGCGCCTGTTCCCTGAGCTGTTTGCCGCCCAGCGTATCGCCCCCATCGACCACTACCCCAACCTGCTGCTGGACACACTCAAGAGCGCCAGCCCGCTGGACAACCCCACGGCCGTGCTGCTCACCCCCGGCCGCTTCAACAGCGCCTATTTCGAGCATGCGTTCCTGGCCCGGGAAATGGGCATCGAGCTTGTGGAAGGCGCAGACCTGTTCGTGCGTGACGAGCATGTCTACATGCGCACCACCGCCGGCCCGCAGCAGGTCGATGTGATCTACCGCCGCCTGGACGACGACTACCTCGACCCGCTGTCGTTCAACCCGGACTCGATGCTCGGAGTGCCGGGGCTGATCTCGGTGTACCGCGCCGGCAATGTGGTACTGGCCAACGCCGTCGGCACCGGCGTGGCGGACGACAAGTCGATCTACCCCTATGTCGACGACATGATCCGCTACTACCTTGGCGAAGAGCCGATCCTGAACAACGTGCCCACCTGGCAGTGCCGCAAGCCTGCTGATCTGTCCCACGTCCTGGCCCACCTGCCCGAACTGGTGGTCAAGGAAACCCAGGGCTCCGGCGGCTATGGCATGCTGGTTGGGCCGGCATCGACCCGTGCCCAGATCGAAGACTTCCGCGCGCGCATCAAAGCCCGCCCGCACGCCTATATCGCCCAACCCACCTTGTGCCTGTCCACCTGCCCGACCTTTGTCGACAGCGGCATCGCGCCACGCCACATCGACCTGCGCCCGTTTGTGCTTTCGGGCAGTGAAACCCGCCTGGTGCCCGGCGGCCTGACCCGCGTGGCGCTGAAGGAAGGCTCGCTGGTGGTCAACTCGTCGCAAGGCGGCGGTACCAAGGACACCTGGGTGGTGGAGGACTGAACCATGCTTTCGCGAACCGCTTCCGACCTGTACTGGATGTCACGCTACCTGGAGCGTGCAGAAAACCTCGCGCGCATGCTTGAGGTCAGCTATTCGCTGTCGTTGATGCCCCAGGCCGGGCACAGCGATGGCCATGCCGAGCTGGCGATGTCGCTGCTAGCATCCGGCACGCTGGACGACTACATCCGCCGGCACACCGAGCTCGACACCGAGCGCATGCTGCACTTCTTCGCCCTCGACGCGACCAACCCCAGCAGCATCTATTGCTGCCTGCAGGCCGCCCGCACCAATGCCCATGCGGTGCGTGGCCGCATCACCGCCGACATGTGGGAAAACATCAACGCCACCTGGATCGAGATGCGCAATATCGCCAGCAATGGCCTTGGCCGCTATGGCATCAGCCAGTTCTGCGACTGGGTCAAGGAGCGCTCGCACCTGTTCCGTGGCGCCACCTCCGGCACCATCATGCGTAACGATGCCTACAGCTTCATTCGCCTGGGCACCTTCCTGGAGCGGGCGGACAACACCCTGCGCCTGCTCGATGCGCGCTATGAAATGTTCGGCGAAACCTCCGAAGAGGTGAGCGACGATTCCGCCCGTGGTTATTACCAGTGGAGCGCCTTGCTGCGTGCGCTGACCTCGTATGAAGCCTTCAACGAGATCTATCGCGCCGCCCCCAGCGCGCGGCCGGTGTCCGAGCTGCTGCTGTTGCGGGTGGATGTTCCACGCTCGCTGCATGCCTGCATCGAGGAACTGGACCTGATCCTGGCCGGTCTGCCGGGCAGTAGCGGGCGCGCCGCCCAGCGCATGGCCGCCGAACTCAACGCGCGCCTGCGCTACACCGCCATCGATGAAATCCTCGATGCAGGGTTACACCCCTGGCTGAGCGACTTCATCGGCCGCGTCAACCAACTGGGCCAGGCGGTCCATCACTCCTACCTGGAGGTTGTATGAAACTGTCCATTCGCCACGACACCAGCTACAGCTATGCCAGCGATGTCAGCAACAGCATCCAGTTCCTGCGCCTGACGCCGCGCAGCAGCGCACGCCAGCGTATCAATGAATGGCAACTGGGCCTGCCCTGCAAGGTCAAGAGCCAGATCGACCCGTACGGCAACATCCTGCATGTGCTGACCCTGGACAAACCCCACGGCCACCTGGCGCTGACTGCCAGCGGGCAGGTAGAGATCGACCCGGACTGCGAGCAGGAGGCCGAAAGCCAGTCTCCCCTGCCATTCCTGCGTGTCAGCCGCCTGACCCAGGCCGATGACACACTCAAGGCGTTCGCCACCCGGCAATGTGGCCAGCACCGCGACCGGGCGGCACTGACGGGGCTGATGCAAGGCTTGGCCGAGCACATGCCCTACAGCCCCGGGGCCACTTCGGTGGGTACCACCGCGATCGAAGCATTCAACGGCGGCGCCGGGGTGTGCCAGGACCACACCCACGCCTTCCTGGCCTGCGCCCGCAGCCTGGGGGTGCCGGCACGCTACGTTTCGGGCTACCTGTGCACCGAGGACGAGCAGCACCTGGCCAGCCACGCCTGGGCAGAAGCCTGGATCGACGACGCCTGGTACAGCTTCGACATCACCAACCGCCTGACGCGGCCAGACCGTCACCTGAAGCTGGCGGTTGGCCTGGACTACCTCGATGCCTGCCCGGTCCGGGGCGTGCGCCGCGGCGGCGGTATCGAATCGATGCAGGCCAGCGTTCACGTACACCGCCAGTGACACGTTTGCTGCAGGCCGGTCTTGCCGCGCAGGTGCGGCAAGACCACTCCATACCCAATACAAGGGAAACCGCATGACTTATTGTGTTGCCATGCACCTTGAGGACGGGCTTGTCTTCATCAGCGATTCACGCACCAACGCCGGCATTGACCAGATCTCCACCTTTGCCAAGTTGTTCGTGTTCAGCGTGCCGGGCGAGCGGCTGATCGTGCTGCAGACCGCCGGCAACCTGGCAACCTCGCAGTCGGTGGTGAACCTGCTGCAGCAACGCAGCCAGGGCAGCGGCCCTCACCTGCTGAACGTTGCCACGCTTTACGATGCAACGGTGCTGGTCGCCGACACCCTGCGCGAAGTGGTCAACCGTGACCGCAGCAAGCTTACGGGCGACATCGACCTGAGCAGTTCATTCATTGTCGGCGGCCAGATAGCCGGCGCCCCCATGGCCATCTACAACGTCTACGCGCAGGGCAATTTCTTCCAGGCCACGCCAGACACCCCGTTCCTGCAACTGGGCGAAAGCAAGTACGGGCGGCCTATTCTCGACCGCAACCTGCAATACCAGACGCCACTGGATGAAGCGTTGCGTTGCGGCCTGATTTCGTTCGATTCCACTATCCGCAGCAACCTGTCGGTGGGCATGCCGCTGGACTTGCTGGTGTATCGCAAAGGCAGCCTCGAAAGCATGACGCGCAAGCGCATCACCAACGAGGATGCCTATTATCAGCAGATTCGCAGGCAGTGGAGTGATGGGTTGAAGCGGTTGTTGGCGGAGCTGCCTGCACCGCCTTATGGCTGAATGAACACACGGCTCGAAACATCTGCTGCCTGTGCAGGCCTCTTCGCGGGCAAGCCCGCTCCCACAAGTACTGCGCATAACCTGAAGGCTGCGATGATCTTGTGCATGCTGTGAGGAGTCATCGTTTGAGTCTCACCGGCCACTGAGCTCTAATTGGGCGAATACTGCGCTACTGGTGAAACCATGATTCACGGAAAAACCCTGGAAGCCTGGCAAAAAAGCCACCCGATCATCGCCGACCTGGTTGCCCTGAAAGAAACCAGCTGGTTCAACCCTGGTATCGCCAAGGCTGCCGAAGCCCTGCACGACGTAGGTCTGACGGCTGACGACGTGCAAGCGACAAGCGCGCGATTGCAGCGTTTCGCACCCTACCTGGCCACTGTGTTCCCTGAAACGGCAGCTGCCGGCGGGGTGATCGAGTCGCACATCACCCCGCTGCCGCAGCTTCGCCAACGGCTTATCGAGGAAGGCTCACTGCAAAACGTGGGCAGCCTGTGGCTCAAGGCTGACAGCGACTTGCCTATCTCCGGATCCATCAAGGCCCGGGGCGGCATTCATGAAGTGCTCAAGCACGCCGAAGACCTGGCCTTGGCGGCCGGTTTGATCACCCCGTCGGATGACTACACCAGACTGGCCAACGATGAGGCCCGCGCATTCTTCAGCCAGTACAAGATCGCCGTGGGCTCGACCGGCAACCTGGGCCTGTCGATTGGCATCATGAGTGCCAAGCTGGGCTTCCAGGTGAGCGTGCACATGTCGTCTGACGCCAGGCAATGGAAGAAGGACAAGCTGCGCGCCAACGGCGTAACGGTGGTAGAGCACGCCTGCGATTACAGCGTGGCAGTCGAGCAAGGTCGCCAGCAGGCAGCTTCAGACCCCGCCTGTTATTTTGTCGACGATGAAAACTCCCCGCAGCTGTTCCTCGGCTATGCCGTAGCAGCCGAACGGCTGGCACGGCAGTTCGACGAGGCCGGCATCCAGGTGAACGCTGATCATCCATTGTTCGTGTACCTGCCGTGCGGCGTAGGGGGCGGCCCCGGCGGTGTCGCATTCGGGCTGAAGCTGGTGTTCGGCGATGCGGTGCATTGCATCTTTGCCGAACCCACCCACTCCCCGTGCATGCTGCTGGGGGTGTACACCGGCTTGCACGATGAAACCCGTGTGCAGGACTTCGGCATCGACAATATCACCGCCGCCGACGGCCTGGCGGTCGGGCGCCCATCCGGGTTTGTCGGCAAAGCCATGCAACGGCTGATTGATGGTTACTACACCGTGACCGACGAAGAACTGTACCGCTTGATGGTCATCGCCCACGAGCAGGACAGGGTCAAGCTGGAGCCTTCTGCGCTTGCTGGCGTACCTGGCATGGCACGGGTGTTACGGGCAGACGAGTATCTGGCTCGCCAGGGCTTTACCCCAACGCATCTGCAAAATGCCACTCACCTTGTGTGGGGTACGGGCGGCAGCATGGTTCCAGAAACCGAGTTTGAGGCTTATCTGGCGAAAGGCCGCAGCCTGTAGGCTGCGCTTATCAAAGCCCCTGAATGGGTTGCCTGTACTGGCCTTTTCGCGGGTAAACCCGCTCCCACAGGTACAGCGCAGGTTTCGAAAACGGTGCGATCCTTGTGGGAGCGGGTTTACCCGCGAAAAGGCCGGTACAGGCGACACATCACTTGCTCAACCGCGAATGCACTGCGCAAACACCGGTTCCTGCAAATAGGCCACATTCAACCGGGTCCAGGGCGTCACGGCCTTCTGGTTGGTCTGGAAGATCGCCCCCGGTGCCAGCATTACCCCCCTGCCCTGCACTTCGCGGGTCAGCAACGCGGTGTCTTCGATCCCCGGAAAACGCGCCCACAGGTACAGGCTTTGTTCCGGCCGACAGAACACCTCGGCACCTAGTTCGTCCAGCACCCGCAGCCCACCGGCGGTGGCTTCCCGCACCCGGTCCTGAAGGCGCATCAGGTGCCGCAGGAAATGCCCTTCGCTGAGGATCACATCCGCCGTGCGTTCGCACAGTTCCGAACAACTGGTGTGCAACATCATCTGCAGGTCGGCCAACTCGTCGATGACCTCCTTGCTCCCTGCGATGTAACCCACCCGCAAGGCCGCCGACACTGATTTCGAGAAACTGCCGATGTACAGCGAACGCCTCAGTTGGTCGAGCGCCGCCACCTTGAGCGCCGAGCTGGGCTTGAAGTCTGCCAGTGCGTCGTCTTCGACCAGCAGCAAGTCGTGCCGCTCGGCCAGTTGCAGCAAGCGATGGGCCTTGGCCGGGGAGATATCCGAGCCGGTAGGGTTGTGGCACACCGACTGGATGAAGAACAGCCGGGGCCGTTCGACGCGCAGCATGGCTTCCAGCGCCTCCATGTCCGGGCCGTCCGCCAGGCGCGGCACGCTCAGCAGCCGTGCGCCGTGCAGTTGCAGCTTGCCGAACAGCGGGTAGTAACCCGGGTTTTCCACCAGCACCGCATCGCCCGGTACCACGAAGCGGCGAATGATCAGGTCCAGTGCATGGTTGGCGCCGTGGGTGGTCACGATTTGCCGGGGGGTGGCACTGATGGCGTAGCTGGCCAGCTTGCGCACCAGGCTCTGGCGCAGGCCGGGGTTGCCCAGGCGATTGCCATAACGAAACAGGTTCCCTGCACCACTGCGCATCGCTTGCCGGGTGAATTTGTCGAGGCGCATGTCCTGCAGCCAGGCCACCGGCGCAAAACCTTCACCCAACGGCGCCAGCCCGGGTTCGCGAACGAACTGCTGCCGCATCATCCAGATGGTGTCCATGGCCCGGGTGTACGGCGGTGTTTCATCCAGCTCGGCGGCCTGCACCTGCGCACCGACAAAAAACCCCTGCCCGTGGCGCGCCTCCACCAACCCTTGAGAGGCGAGAATCTCGTACGCGGTGATCACCGTATTTTTCGAGTGTCCGTGCAAACGCATGTACTCGCGTAACGACGGCAGGCGGTCGCCAACCTTCAGCACGCCTGTGCGGATCTGCTGCTCGACCGCATCGGCGACTTGCTGGGCAAGGGTGACACGAGGCATCGGCTGGCTCCTGTGCTGTCATGGGTACAGTCTGGGTACTGTTGGGCAAAACTGTACCTTCAATCAAGGGCACAGTGGCTGCACATTTAGCACCACGCCGGCGACGCGCTCAAGCCGCCGCCCAACAACAATGACGCCAACGGTACCCTCATGAGCCTCGATTCCCGCCTGCCCGCTTTCCGTAACCTGTCCCCTGCCGCGCGCCTGGACCACATCGGCCAGTTGCTCGGCCTGAGCCACGACGATGTCAGCCTGCTGGCCAACGCCGGTGCCCTGCCGATGGACATCGCCAACGGCATGATCGAAAACGTCATCGGCACCTTCGAGCTGCCCTATGCCGTGGCCAGCAACTTCCAGATCAATGGCCGTGATGTGCTGGTGCCGCTGGTGGTGGAAGAGCCCTCGATCGTCGCCGCTGCTTCGTACATGGCCAAGCTGGCCCGTGCCAACGGCGGCTTCACCACCTCCAGCAGCGCCCCGCTGATGCATGCCCAGGTACAGATCGTCGGCATACAGGACCCGCTCAATGCACGCCTGAGCCTGCTGCGCCGCAAAGACGAAATCATTGAACTGGCCAACCGCAAGGACCAGTTGCTCAACAGCCTCGGCGGCGGCTGCCGCGACATCGAAGTGCACACCTTCGCCGATACCCCGCGTGGCCCGATGCTGGTGGCGCACCTGATCGTCGATGTACGCGATGCCATGGGCGCCAACACCGTCAATACCATGGCCGAGGCCGTTGCGCCGCTGATGGAAGCCATCACCGGGGGCCAGGTACGCCTGCGCATTCTGTCCAACCTGGCCGACCTGCGCCTGGCCAGGGCCCAGGTGCGGATTACTCCGCAGCAACTGGAAACGGCCGAATTCAGTGGCGAGGCAGTGATCGAAGGCATCCTCGACGCCTACGCCTTCGCTGCGGTCGACCCTTACCGCGCGGCCACCCACAACAAGGGCATCATGAATGGCATCGACCCACTGATCGTCGCCACTGGCAACGACTGGCGTGCAGTGGAAGCCGGCGCCCATGCGTATGCCTGCCGCAGTGGTCACTACGGCTCGCTGACCACCTGGGAAAAGGACAACAACGGCCATTTGGTCGGCACCCTGGAAATGCCGATGCCCGTAGGCCTGGTCGGCGGCGCCACCAAAACCCATCCGCTGGCGCAACTGTCGCTGCGCATCCTCGGCGTGAAAACAGCCCAGGCGCTCGCTGAGATTGCCGTGGCCGTAGGCCTGGCGCAAAACCTCGGGGCCATGCGCGCCCTGGCCACCGAAGGCATCCAGCGCGGCCACATGGCCCTGCATGCGCGCAATATTGCCGTGGTGGCGGGCGCCCGAGGCGATGAGGTGGACTGGGTTGCCCGGCAGTTGGTGGAATACCACGACGTGCGCGCCGACCGCGCCGTAGCACTGCTGAAACAAAAGCGCGGCCAATGAGCGTGGTCCCGATGCAAGCGGTAAAGGTCTTTGAAGTCGGCCCCCGTGACGGCCTGCAGAACGAACGCCAGCCGCTGTCGGTGGCCGCCCGTGTGGGCTTGATCGGCGAACTGGCTGGCACCGGCCTGCGGCATATCGAAGCCGGCGCCTTCGTGTCGCCGCGCTGGGTGCCGCAGATGGCCGGCAGCGACGAGGTGTTGCGCCAGTTGCCCAGCAACGACGGGGTCAGTTACACGGCCCTGGTGCCCAACCGGCAAGGCTTCGAGGCCGCGCAACGGGCTGGCTGCCGCGAGGTAGCGGTGTTCGCCGCCGCCTCCGAGGCGTTTTCGCGCAACAACATCAATTGCTCCATCGATGAAAGCTTCGAGCGCTTCACCCCGGTGTTGCGCGCCGCCAACGAAGCCTCTATCCGGGTGCGCGGTTATGTATCCTGCGTGCTCGGTTGCCCGTTCAGTGGGGCCGTTGCGCCGGAGGCTGTGGCCAAGGTCGCACGCCGCCTGTACGAACTGGGCTGCTACGAAATCAGCCTGGGTGACACCATTGGCGCCGGCCGCCCGGATGAAACGGCTCAATTGTTCGAGCTCTGCGCACGGCAACTGCCGGTCGCGGCACTGGCCGGCCACTTCCACGATACCTGGGGCATGGCCATCGCCAATGTGCATGCCGCACTCGCGCAGGGTGTACGCACCTTCGACAGCTCGGTCGCGGGCCTCGGCGGCTGCCCCTACTCGCCGGGTGCCAGCGGTAACGTGGCCACGGAAGATCTGTTGTACCTGCTGCACGGCCTGGGCTACAGCACCGGTGTCGACCTGGAGGCGGTGGCACAGGTTGGTGTGCGCATCAGCGCGCAGCTGGGCACCGCCAACCGCTCCCGTGCCGGCCTTGCCCTGGCAGCAAGGAGCGCCCGCGAACACTGATAGCGCCTGTGGCTCCCGAACAAAAACAACAAGCCCGCAAGGGCAGGAGAATGCCAATGACCTTTGAATGCCGCCTGCACCCCCTCCCCCCGGAGGTGGACCATGGCTGACGACAACCTCTATGAAGTGTGGGGCGACACCGTGGACAGTCGCCACCTGCTCGCCGCCATCGCCATCGGCGCCGCTTGCAGCCTGGGTACCTTTTTCCTGGCCGAGCACCTGTTGACCGGCTGGGTCGAGTCCAGCCAGATGGCTCGGGCCTACGCCATGCTGCTGGGCATTCTCGGCTCGCTGCTGGGTGGCGGGGTCAGCGCCTGCCTGTTCAAGCCCAAGCGCCATGTGGTCGAGCATGTAGCCGACCCGGCCTGGCGCCAGCAAGTAATCGAAGAGCTGCGCAGCGAATACGGCGGCATCGGCCAGCTCGGTGACCTGCCGCAGGAGGTGCGCAACGAGTTGCGTGAGCTGGGCCTGGAGCGCCTGTTCGATGAAGCCGAACCCGCAAGCGCAGCCGTGGCCTGCACAAGCACCGCAACCCTGAAGCGAGGTACCGCCTGATGGACGCCCTGTTCGACCAGGTTCTGATAGCCGTGCTGATGGGCGTGATTGGCGCCGTGGTGTTTGCCGCCATCGGCCTGATCTCCGGCAGCGACGAAACCACCACCCTCGCCCCCCTGACCTTGCTGGTCGTGCTGTTGGGCGTGCCCGCTGCCGGGGTGTTCACCTTCTTCCTCGCCGGTGCGGTGGCCAAGCACATGACCCACGCCGTCCCCACGGCGTTGCTCGGCATCCCCGGCGACACCATGGCCACACCCCTGATGCGCGAAGCCAACTTCCTGCGCAACCTGGGCGTACCGCATATCGCCCTGCGCAAGATGATCTCCGGTGCGGTCATCGCTGCCCTGGTGGCAGTGCCGCTGGCAGTGCTGTTCGCCGTGCTGCTGGCACCTTTTGGTGATGCGATCAAACGGGCAGCGCCCTGGGTGTTCCTCGCCGCCGCCACCACCATTGCCTATTTCTCGGCTGGCCGCTGGGCCTCGGTGCTGGCGCTGCTGCCCTTCGTGCTGGTGATCATCGCCTTGCAGACCCTGACCGGCCAGCACGGCGTCAAGCTCAGCGTCAGCTACTTCTTGGGCATTGCCATCGGCCCACTGATCGCCGCCCTGTTCGCCATGCTCGCCCCGGCAGAGCGGGCGCGGATGAAACGCAGCGAACCGCGCACCTTTGCGCTGTCACCCGACGTCAAGGGCTGGGGCGGCTGGTTCCCCAACCCGCTGAAGGTGCTGGACCGCCGCCAGGCCGGCTGGACCTTGGCCACCGCCACGGTGTCCAGTGCCACCTTCGTGTTCAGCCCGGTGGCCATGACGGTGATTCTCGGTGAAGTGGTAGGTTCACGCATCAAACACGCCTATCACCGCCTGACCTCGGTCATCAGCGTGCGCAACGGTGTTACCGAGTCCACCTACATTGCCGAGGCGCTGATCCCGCTGATCGCCTTTGGCCTGCCGCTCAGCCCGGTAGCTGCCGGGCCGGCCGCTCCGCTGTTCAACGCCCCGCCACGCTTCACCGTCGACAGTGCCAGCGGCCAGGTGAACAACCTGCACAACCTGCTAAGTGCCAGCGAGTTTCTTGCCTACGGCATGCTGGCGGTCGTGATCGCCATCCTGATCGCCTACCCCTTCTCGATGAACTTCGCCCACCGTGCTGCTTCGTTCGTGTCCCGGCGCATCAGCCACGAGGCGGTGATCGCCACCTTCGTCGGCCTGATCCTGGTAATCGGCCTGTGGGAAGGCGGCCTGCTGGGCCTGCTGGTCATCCTCACGGTAGGCCTGCTGGGCGGTTTCCTGTACCGCTTCATCGGCTTCAACATCGGCGTGCAATTCATGGGCTACTACACCGCCGTGCTCAGCGTGCCGGCCATCGTCGCCCTGTTCGCTTGAACTGACCCTCCTCACTCTGCCACGCAACCCCTGCGGTTGCGTGGCTTCACTCGCCTGCAAGAAAGGAACAACAACAATGAATATCCTTTGCCCCCCTTGCCGCATGACGGCGGCTTGCGCTTGCCTGTTGCTTGGCGCCGCCAGCGCCCAGGCCGAAGGCTTCAGCGACGACGCCAAGGTCGGCCTGACCTTGCGCAACTTCTACATCAACCGCAATTTCGTCGACCCGGCCTATCCGCAAGGCAAGGCCGAAGAATGGACGCAGAGCTTTATCCTCGACGCCCGTTCGGGCTTTACCCAGGGCGTGGTCGGCTTCGGTGTGGATGTACTGGGGCTGTACTCGGTCAAGCTCGACGGCGGGCGCGGCACTGCCGGCACCCAGTTGCTGCCGGTGCACGATGACGGCCACCCGGCGGATGACTTCGGCCGCCTGGGCGTGGCGCTCAAGGCGCGTGTTTCGGCCACCGAGTTGAAGGTTGGCGAGTGGTCGCCGATGCTGCCGGTGCTGCGCTCGGACGACGGCCGCTCGCTGCCGCAGACCTTCCAGGGCGCCCAGCTCACCTCACGCGAGATCGACAACCTCACCCTTTACGGCGCACGTTTTCGCGGCAACAGCCCACGCAACGACGCCAGCATGGAAGACCTGTTCATGTCTGGTCGGCCTGCCGCCACGGCGGACCGCCTGGACATCCTCGGCGCCGAGTACCTGTTCAACGACAAGGCCACCCAGCTCGCCATCTGGCAGTCGGACCTGCAAGACATCTACCGCCAGCAGTACTACAACCTGATCCACAGCCAGGCCGTGGGCAACTGGACCCTGGGTGCCAACCTCGGGTACTTCGTGGGCAACGACAGTGGCCGCTCACTGGCAGGCGAAATGGATAACCGCACCACGTCGCTGCTGCTCTCGGCCCGTACCGGCGGCCATACTTTCTACGTGGGGCTGCAACGGGTCAGCGGCGATACCGGCTGGATGCGGGTCAACGGCACTGCCGGCACCAGCCTGGCCAACGACAGCTACAACTCCAGCTATGACAACGCCCATGAGCGCTCCTGGCAGTTGCGCTACGACCATAACTTCGCGGTCGACGGGCTGCCAGGATTGCAGTTCATGACGCGTTACATCAGCGGTGACAACGTGCAAGTCGGTAGTGTGCGCGATGGAAAGGAGTGGGGTCGGGAGACCGAGCTGGCCTACACCGTCCAGAGCGGCAGTTTGCGAGACCTGACAGTCAGATGGCGAAGCTCTACCTTGCGCCGGGACTTCAGCAGCAATGAGTTCGATGAACACCGGGTAATCGTGAGTTATCCGCTATCGATCTTGTAGCAAAACGCCGCGAACCGGGCTTGCGGTTCGCGGCGTTGCTCAGACGATCAGCAAGGTATACCCGCCAGCGGCCACACAGGCGCTTGCGTCTCTTTGGCCTGGCTGCGTTTTCGCGCCCACTGGGTGAGGGCGGCCATCAAGGCAAAGCCCAGCAGGATCATGACCGGGTAGGCCAACAGCAACTCGGTCAGCGAATATTTCCACGCCAGCGGCCGACCGACACCCAACATCGCCGCATACAACCAGGACACGCCCGACAGTGCGCCGGAAAACAACGCGAACATGCGCACGCCGATATTCAGGTCGAGCAAAGAACCTGCCTTGAGCAAGGCCGGCAATACATAGCGATGCAACAACATGCCATTGAACGTCAACAACAGGACAATAATAATCTTGGCATGAAGTTTAGGATTGGCAAAATAGCTCATGCCCTTCTCAAGATAATCAATACCAATAACAGCAGCGCCTGTGAGCCACAAGAATATCAAGGCATTGGACACAGACGTTTGCAAACGCGCCATATGTTGACCGTCATGCCCGGCCTGTTTATGACCTTTGAGCAAGTCCCTGACCATCTCTGCATCACTGGCAAACACCAGCCCAATGGCGACACAGCAGGCCAGCAAGTGAACATAAATAACCGACAACCGCACCAGCTCCATGGATTCTTTCTGCCCGAACAGGCTAATAATTGTATTAATCTCCACGACGTCTTCTCCACGTAATGCATTAGCGCTAGATGGCCTTGCTACAGGCGTGCGAACAGCGTGGCCGCTACGGCAAGACCCAATTCATATCGTTAATTGAAACAGCGGATTGATACTTAGATACACAGCAGCTCAACCGTTAAGCCTCGGTCGGGCATAGGCGTTACTCCATGATCAGAGGTAATAAAAATCCCCATGTGCATCCCGTGATGCGCATGAGGTTGGTGTATGACTTCCTGAGAGGGGCGCGAGGTGCAGTTCATGAGAAATACACCTGCTGGCAAATAGGAGCCGTCAACAGCAAAAACGTTCACTGCCTGAACACAACTACCGACCAGCGGTATTTAAAGTCACGTTAGTTAGTAGACTAACATTCTACAATGTTGACCGAAGAGGAAGTTTTTACTCACAACTGGATCCAAACTTCATGGCGAGCCCTGATTCTCTAGTTCGCTGCGCGTCGTTAACGGGCGAAGATGAATTACGCCAACAACTGGCTCAAAACCGCCCGCAGCTTCCCGGGCTTGACCGGTTTGTTCAGCAGCGGTGCACCCAATTTCTGCAAGCCCCGACGACACTGGTCGCTGCGGTCTGCGGTAATGATCACCGCCGGTATCGCAACCGCAAAATGCTCACGCAAGTGCTTGACCACCTCGCAGCCCACCACACCATGGTCGAGGTGGTAATCGGCCAGGATCAATTCCGGAGCCCGCCCCTTCAACGCCAGCAAAGCTGCCTCCTGATCGGTTGCAGTGACCACTTCACAGCCCCACTGCCCCAGCAACGCGCCCATGCTCTCGAGGATGCTCACTTCGTTGTCCAGCACCAGCAAGCGACGGCCCGGCAGCGGGTTGCCGGCACTTGGCAGCGGCACAGCCTGGTGAACGGCCAGTGGCACTTCTTTGCCAATCGGTACCTCGATACTGAACATCGAGCCGCGCCCCGGCCATGAACGCACCTCGATCCGGTAACCCAGAATCTTGGCAATCCGTTCAACGATAGCCAGCCCCAGCCCCACCCCTTTGCGATCCGCAGCGCGGCCGACGTCCAATTGGTTGAATTCGAGGAAAATGGCATCCAGCCGATCCGCCGCAATGCCCCGGCCGGTGTCCCACACCTCAAGCCGCAGATGCTCGCCACGGCGCCTGGCCCCAAGCAGAATCCGGCCTTCGTCGGTGTAGCGGCAGGCGTTGCTGAGGAAGTTGCGCAAAATGCGCGTCAGCAACCGCAGGTCGGTGCTGATGGCATGGTCAGCGATGCGCGCGTGCAGCTTCAGGCCTGCCGCGTCAGCCACTGTGCAGAACTCCGAGACCAGCGGCGCGAAAACTTCGTCGAGACGGTACACGGCCACGTCCGGTTTGACCGCAGCCTGGTCGAGCCGGGAAATATCCAGCAGGTCGGTCAGCAGGTCTTCGGCGCCTTCCAGGGCCTGGTGCGTACGCTCCACCAGCACATGCTCCGCCTCTGGCAATGGCCGCTCGCGCAAGGTGGAGATCAGCAGGCGGGCGGCGTTCAGCGGTTGCAGCAAATCATGGCTGGCGGCGGCGAGGTATTTGTCCTTGCTGCGGTTGGCGGCCTCTGCGGCATCCCGGGCCTCCAGCAATTCATCGGTACGCGCAGCAACCCGTTGCTCCAGTTCGTCGTTGAGCTGTTGCAAACGCTGCTGGGCCTGCTTGCGTTCGGTGATGTCGGCGACAAAACCTTCCACCAGCCCTTCCTGCCCGGGCTTGAGCAGCAGGTTCATCAGCACATCGAGGTGGCTGCCGTCCTTGCGCCGCAAGCGGGTTTCGTAGCCGTGCAGGCTGCGGTCACGGGCGAGGATCGCGGTAATCGCCTGCAATTCTTCGGCACCGCCGTCAAACAGGTGAGCGGCCAGGTCAGTCAGGGAAAACAACACCGCTTGCGGGTCGTCGTAGCCAAGCATGCGCGCCAACGCCGGGTTGGCGGCACGCATGCCGTCTTGCAGGCTGGCCTGGAAAATGCCGTGCACGGCGTTTTCGAACAGCCATTTATAGCGGTTGCGTTCGGCCTCCAGTTCGTCCAGGCGGGCAGAAAGCTCCGGATAGTGGCTTTTGCGCGCGGAGTGGTCGCCGAGACCCAGCAACCCGGCCAACGCCCGCTGCTGCTCGTCAGAGGGCCTCGCCATAGACCACCTCGACATCACGCTGGCTCGACGCGCGGGGGTTGGTGAGAATGCACGGGTCATCCATCGCATGCTGCGACAGGAACGGAATATCAGACGTGCGCACGCCGTGCAGGCCCAGGGTTTCGTGGAAGCCGATGGCGTGCTTCAGGGCGATCAGGTGGTCTACCAGGCGCCCGCAAATCTGCCGGTGGTTGAGGCCACGGCAATCAATGCCGAACACCTCGGCAATCACCTTGAAGCGCTCCGGCGCCGAGCTGTAGTTGAACGCTACCACGTGCTCCACCAGCACGGCGTTGCACAAGCCATGGGGCAGGTCCAGGAACCCGCCAAGGCTGTGCGACATGGCATGCACTGCACCCAGGATCGCGTTGGAAAACGCAAGCCCCGCCTGCATGCTGCCCAGCATGATCTTCTCGCGCAGGGCGATATCGGTGGGGTTGGCGATCATTTCCACCAGGTTGCCATTGATCAGGCGCATGGCTTCCAGCGCGTGGGGGTCGGTCAGCGGGCCATGGCCGGTGGACACGAAGGCTTCGATGGCATGCACCAGCGCATCGATACCGGTACAGGCCGACAGGAACGGGTCCATGCTCAGGGTGGTTTGCGGGTCGATCAGCGATACATCCGGCACCACCGCCTTGCTGACGATGGAGAACTTCATGCGTTCCTGCTGGTTGGAAATGATCACGAACTGCGACACGTCCGCCGAAGTGCCGGCGGTGGTGGGGATCAGGATCAGCGGCGGGCTTGGCACGCGGATCATGTCCACACCTTCGAATTCGAGGATGCTGCGCCCATGGGCAACCACGATGCCGATGGCCTTGCCGCAATCCATCGGGCTGCCGCCACCCACGGCGACGATCACGTCGCAGTGGTTTTGCCGGTAGATCTCGGCGCCGAGCATCACCTCTTCCACCCGTGGGTTGGGCGATACAGCCGTGTACAGGCAGTAGTCGATGCCCTGCGCCTGCAGGCTGGCTTCCACATCCGCCACCCAGCCGGCGGCAATCACGCCGGGGTCGCTGACCACCAGCACCTTGCGGGCGCCGAAGGTTTTGGCGTAATTGGCAACGTTATGCCGGCAACCGGCACCGAAGATGATTTCAGGCGATACAAACTTGCGAAGCGGGCTGAAACTCTGGCTCATCGTGAAGCCTGTTCTTATTGTTCTGGAAGGTAACTGCCAGCGTAAAGCATCCCGCAGCGAAAGCAACCAGACCAAAGCGTGGCACTGGCTCCACCACAGGTAATCAGGGGGGACCGGCCACCGTGGCGATGGCCGGGCGGCACATCAGCGATTGGCGAAATACATCGTCACTTCAAAGCCGATGCGCAGGTCGGTAAAGGCGGGTTTATTCCACATGGGCAATCCTCTTCTTATGCCGGGGGATTCCGGTAGAGGCATTAATGCACGGGGACGGACTGAGCCGAATGCTACTTTGGAAGGAAGTTGCAGGGTGCGTTGGTAGGAGGGAGAAGACACCTGTGCCGACCTATTCGCGGGTAAACCCGCTCCCCCAGGTACCGCACAAGTCTTGAAAATTGTGCAATCCCTGTGGGAGCGGGTTTACCCGCGAAGAACGCGACGCGGTTTAGAAGAAGCCCAACGGATTGATGTCGTAGCTCACCAGCAAGTTCTTGGTCTGCTGATAGTGGTCAAGCATCATCTTGTGGGTCTCACGCCCCACCCCCGACTTCTTGTACCCGCCAAACGCCGCATGCGCCGGGTACAGGTGATAGCAGTTGGTCCACACGCGGCCAGCCTTGATCCCACGGCCCATGCGATAAGCACGGTTGATATCGCGGGTCCACAGGCCGGCACCCAGGCCAAACTCGGTGTCGTTGGCGATCGCCAGCGCTTCGGCTTCGTCCTTGAAGGTGGTCACGCCCACCACTGGCCCGAAGATTTCCTCCTGGAACACGCGCATCGCATTGGTGCCCCTGAGCAGGGTCGGCTGGATGTAGTAACCCGTGGCCAGGTCGCCTTGCAGCCGCTCGGCAGCACCACCGGTGAGCAGCTGGGCACCCTCTTCCCGGGCGATATCCAGATAAGAGAGGATCTTGTCGTATTGCTGTTCCGAGGCCTGGGCGCCCACCATGGTCTCGGTGTCCAGCGGGTTGCCCCGGGTGATCTTGGCAATTTTCTTCATCACCTCGGCCATGAACGGCTCGTAGATCGACTCCTGGATCAGCGCCCGCGACGGGCAGGTGCACACTTCGCCCTGGTTGAAGAACGCCAGTACCAGGCCTTCGGCGGCCTTTTCGATGAACGCGGGCTCCGCCTGCATGATGTCTTCGAAGAAGATGTTCGGCGACTTGCCGCCCAGTTCGACAGTAGACGGGATGATGTTCTCGGCGGCGCATTTCATGATGTGCGAGCCCACCGGGGTAGAGCCGGTGAAGGCAATCTTGGCAATGCGCTTGCTGGTGGCCAACGCCTCGCCAGCCTCACGGCCAAAGCCCTGGACGATGTTCAGCACGCCGGCGGGCAGCAGGTCGGCAATCAGCTCGGCAAAAATGGTGATCGAAAGCGGCGTCTGTTCAGCCGGCTTCAGCACTACACAGTTGCCGGCAGCCAGGGCCGGGGCGAGCTTCCAGGCCGCCATCAGCAGCGGGAAGTTCCACGGGATGATCTGCCCGACCACACCCAGCGGCTCGTGAAAGTGATAGGCCACGGTGCCTTCGTTGATCTCGGCTGCGCCGCCTTCCTGGGCACGAATGCAGCCGGCGAAATAGCGGAAGTGGTCGGCCGCCAGCGGCACGTCGGCATTGAGCGTTTCGCGCACGGCCTTGCCGTTGTCCCAGCTTTCGGTAACGGCCAGCACCTCCAGGTTCTGCTCGATACGGTCGGCAATCTTCAGCAGCACCAGAGCGCGGTCCTGCACCGAGGTCTTGCCCCAGGCTTCGGCGGCGGCATGCGCAGCGTCCAGCGCCCGATCGATGTCCTGGGCGGTGGAACGCGGGAATTCGGCGATCGGCTGGCCATTGACCGGCGAGCTGTTGGTGAAGTACTGGCCAGCCAATGGCGGCACGAACGCGCCATTGATGAAGTTGCCATAGCGTGGCTTGAAGGACACGACGGCGCCTGGAGTTCCGGGTTGTGCGTAGATCATGCTGAGCCTCTGTGGGTCGATGCCTGTCCAGCGACAGGCGATGCAGCGATGGTAAAAAGCCCCGCGTGCCAGGCGAATGCATCGTTGGCAGCGGGGCTCTCCTCATTTGGTAGTAGGCGGCAGGGCCGCAGCGTTACGGCTTGGCGCTGGCGGTTTGCTGCAACTGCTTGGGCAGCTTGAAGGTCCAGAGCATGCCGCCCTGGTTGAAGTCCTTGACCCGCTTGGCCACTTCGCCGCCCCACAGCGGTACGGCGCCGCCCCACCCGGAAACCACTGACACATATTGCTCGCCGTCCATTTCCCAGGTCACGGGCGAGCCGAGCACGCCGGAGCCGGTCTGGAATTCCCAGACCTTGTCACCGGTCTTGGCGTTGAAGGCCTGCAGGAAGCCTTCTGGCGTACCGGTAAACACCAGGTTGCCCTTGGTGGTCAGCACCCCGCCCCACAGCGGCGCGTAGTTCTTGTGGCGCCACACCTCCTTGCCGCTGATCGGGTCGATGGCACGCAGCACGCCGATGTAGTCTTCATTGAGCGGCTTGATGGTGAAGCCAGCACCGAGGAACGCCGCGCCCTTCTTGTAGGCAATGCCTTCGTTCCAGATGTCCATGCCCCACTCGTTGGACGGCACGTAGAACAACCCGGTGTCCTTGTTGTAGGCCATCGGCATCCAGTTCTTGGCACCGAGGAAGGCCGGCGCGACGAACACCGAGCTGCCCTTGGCCTCGCTACCCGGTGCGCCTGGGCGGCTGGCTTCGTTGTAGATAGGACGCCCGTCCTTGTCCAGGCCGGTGGCCCAGGTGATCTTGTCGACGAAGGGGAAGCCACGGATGAATTTGCCGTTGGTGCGGTCCAGCACGTAGAAGAAGCCGTTGCGGTCGGCGGTGGCGGCGGCCTTGATCTCTTTGCCGCCGTCCTTGTAGTTGAACGAGATCAGCTCGTTGACGCCGTCGAAGTCCCAGCCGTCATGCGGCGTGCTCTGGAAGTGCCACTTGATGGTGCCGTCGTCCGGGTTCAGCGCCAGGCGCGACGAGGAATACAGGTTGTCGCCAGGGCGTAGGTGCGAGTTCCATGGCGCCGGGTTGCCGGTGCCGAACAGGATGAGGTTGGTTTCCGGGTCGTAGTAACCGCCCAGCCAGGGCGCAGCGCCGCCGGTCTTCCACAGGTCGCCTGGCCAGGTCTTGCCCGCCTCGCCGCCGGAGATACCGTTTTCGATGGCCTTGCCGTCTTTGTACACGTAGCCCATGTGCCCTTCCACGGTAGGGCGCATCCACAGCAGCTCGCCGTTCTCCGGGTTGTAGGCCTGGATCTTGCCCACAACGCCAAACTCGCCACCGGCCACGCCAGTGATCAACTTGCCGTTGACGATCATGGGCGCGGCACTGATGGAATAGCCTTCCTTGTGGTCGGCCACCTTCTTGCTCCACACCACCTTGCCGGTGTCCTTGTTCAAGGCCACCAGCTTGGCGTCCAGCGTGCCGAAGAACACCAGGTCGCCGTACAGTGCCACGCCCCGGTTGATCACGTCGCAGCACGGGCGAATGTCATCCGGCAGGCGCGCATCGTATTGCCACAGTTTCTTGCCAGTGCGGGCGTCCACGGCGAACACCCGCGAGTAGGAGCCGGTCAGGTACATCACCCCGTCCTTGATCAGCGGCTGGGCCTGCTGGCCGCGCTGCTTCTCACCACCAAAGGAAAACGCCCAGACTGGCCGCAGTTCCTTGACGTTGTTGGCGTTCAGCAGGTCCAGCGGGCTGTAGCGCTGGCCCTGCACGCCTAGGCCATTGGTCACGATCTGCTGCGGGTTCTTCGGGTCCTGAAGGATTTCTTCGTTGCTGACAGCGGCGTGGGCCACGCCAGCAAGCAGCATGGCGCTGAACACCAGGCTCACGGCGAACAAGGGGCGACGCGGGGATCGGGTCATGACGGCTACCTTTGGTTTTTTTGTTGTATCCGGGAAAATTTCCCGGTGTGCCGGGAATTCTTGGTCCCGACCCGGTTGCCAACAATTGCCCGCAGTGCGGAGATTTCTAGTTCCTTGGTATAGGCTTGGGATTTGTGTGGACGCGCGCATCGAGCGCCGCGCGGGCGGCGCTCGATCTCACACGCGCAAAAAATGTCGTGGCAAGCCCTAAAAATCCCCGCTGTCCCGATCGACGCGCCGCAGCTGTTGACGCTCATAACGCGGATACAGGTGGCTGACGCTACGAATCAACTCGTACCGCGTCAGGCTGATACCGGCAAACCGCTCGGGTATCGGGCTGCGAATCATCTCGGCCATGTCATCGCCACGCGCCGCGCCGTCACGCATCAACCCATCCAGCCAGCCCAGGTAGTCGCGCATCTGCACAAAGGGCCGGGCATCGCTGGCAACCGGACCATGCCCGGCTACCAGCTGCTTCCAGGGCAGCGCTTGCAGGGTGTCCAGGTCCTTCAGCCACACCTCCAGCCCCGGGCTGTTGGGCGTGGTCAGGGCACGTTCGTAGAACACCAGGTCGCCGGCGAATAGCACGCCGGTCTTTTCATCCAGAATCGCCAGGTCGGCACCGGTATGCCCGCCCAGGGCCAGCAAACGCAACCGGTGCCCGCCGACCTCGTGGATACCCGCCTCCAGTACACGGGTTGGCAGCACGACTTCGGTGCCGCGCATCCAGTCGCCGACCAGGCGGTACATGTTCTCGGCCATGGCATCGCCCTGCTGGCGCAACAAATCACCGGTACCCGCCAAGGCCCCGATAGGCACATCGGTGAAGGCCTGGTTGCCCAGCACATGATCGGGGTGATGATGGGTCAGCAGCACCTCCAGCACCGGCTTGTCGGTGGTGGCGGCGATGGCCTGACGCAGCGCTTCGCCGTAGCGTTTCGAGGGGCCGCTGTCGATCACCACCACACCGCTGTCGGTGACGATGAACGCGGTATTGACGATATTGCCGCCGTTGCTCCTGGCGAAATTGTCGGTGCTGCCTTCCAGCAGCCAGGTATCTGCGGCTATTTGCCGAGGTGAAAGCCGATAGTCAAGGTCAGCCCAGGTCGGCAGGCCCAGGCACAGCAGCAACAAGGGTATCCAACGCATACAGGCGCCTCTGTTCACAGGTGAAGTCGGGCAACAGGGTCAGGGCACCGCCGCCTCGAACTGGTTGCCACTGTTGTCCTGCAGCACCAGCCGGGTCGGCCCGGGGCCCTGGATGTCGAACCCGAGGTTGGGGTTTTCGCTAACGGCCGGGTACAGCTCGAGGTGGGCCAGGCGCTGGCCGTTCGCATCTTGCAACTCAGCCTGGTTGAGGAAGAATTCGGGAATGCCGCTAACCAGGCCATTGTCCATCGGGTGAGCCACCTGCAGGCGCAAGCGGCTGCTGTCGCCACGCGGGTAGCGCCCGCCCAGCACTTCGCCGAGGTGCTCCTCCCAGCCAGGTTGCGTGCGCACCACACTGGGTGCGGTGCAGCCACCACCCGCCGCATCGATCAGGGTCGAGCCGACATGCCACAGGCCGTCGCGCGTCTGCACCGCAGCGCGCAGTGGTGTGGCCTGTTCGATGCGGATGCGGATCGACAACCAGGGCAGCACGCGCTCGCCGGGCTGGAAATCGACAATACGCGGCAAGGGGTTCAGCTCCGCCCAGGCGATGATACGTACCACATCGCCAGAAAACGCCCGGGCATCGATCTCCAGCGGCACCTGGCGCGCGTCCTCGGCAAACGGCGGCGCCAGCAGCTTGACCCGGTCGTCGAAGACGAATGCGGCCTGGCCCAGTAGCTGCTTGTGGTAGAAGTCCCACATTACCGAGGGTACCGGGTCTGTCTGGGTACCTTGCGTGGCCGCCAGGGCTGCACAAGGCATCCAACAGGCCAGCAAAAAAGTCGCTCGCCAGTTCATGGCCTGCTCCTATTGATACATCTCCGGGACCTCGTAACGCAGGCCGTAAGCGGCATATATGGCCTTGAGCCGGCCATCACGGATCATCGCTTCGAGGCCTTCTTCCACGGCATAGGCCAACTGGCGGTTGCTTTCATGCACCGCCATGCCAATCTCCCAGGCCTGCTTGCCCAGGTTGGGGTAGGCGTTTTCCGCCAGGGCCAGTTGCGCGTCGGCAGCCTGGTGCAGTTGCCAGTCAACCTCGCCGCGCATGGCCATCACCGCGTCCACCTGCCCGGCCTGCATCGCGGCGAACGCCTGTTGCACACCGGGGTAATGATGGGTTTTGGCACTGAGCATGCCGTTGAATACCGACGTCAGGTAGAACGACGGCACGCTGTCCACTTCGACCCCGATGGGGTGCTGCTGGAACACTGCCACACTGGCCACCGAGGCCAGTCGACGGCGGTCGTACGCGACTTGCCAGCGCTCTGCCTGATACGGGCCGAACATCACCACCTGGCCGTTTTCCAGCTCGCCCACCTCGTTGCGTTTCTGCGCATAGTCGTGGTCATAAGGCACCCGCATCATCAGGTCGGCCAACTGCTGGTGGCGCAGCGGGCTGCCGCGCCAGATATAGTCGCGCAGGTCATCGTCGAGCTTTTCCCCGGGCGGCGCCCAGATAAGATGCAGGCGCACCCCCATGGCCGTGGCCAGAGCCTGCGCCAGCTCCACATCGACACCGCGGGGCTTGCCGTGGTCCTCGAAACTGTAGGGGGCAAAATCCTTGTACACCGCCACCTTCAACTCGCCGGCAGCGATGATCGCGTCATAGTTGCGCACCTGCGCCTGGGCCGCTGCGCAACACAGCAGTAGGCCACTCAACAGCACCGCCCACAGACGCATAGCCGTCACTCCTCGACGTGCACACTGTCCAGATAGGTACGTACCGCCCACAAGGCTTCCTGGCTCAGGTAGTCGGCCATTTTCGGCATATACACGCGGCCGTCGCGAACCGCGCCATGGCGTACCCGCTCGACGAACCACTCATCGCCCGCCTCACCCGCATCGAGCATGCGCAGGTCGGGCGCAATCCCCCCGGATTTGGCTTCAAGGCCATGGCAGGCGGCGCAGTTCTGGTTGTAGGCAGAGGCACCGATTTCCACGGCCTTGTCGTGCTCCGGCGAAGTACGGTACGGGTTGACCGCCGCCCAGCCGTCGCCATCCAGGCTTACGCCAGCGTCCTTGATCGGGGTCAGGCCCTTGGTCTCTACCGCCTGGGGCACCACGTTGCCATGAGCCCAGGCCGTACCGCTCAGCACAGCCGCAGCCAGCAGCCCCGTAGCCAGCAACACATTGCGTTTTGTTGTCATTGTTATGCCCTCACCATTGCACGCAAAGCCTCAACCACAGAGGCCGTGCCGCCATCTTAAAAACAGCCCGCAGGCGGCCGAATGCTGCTTTGGTGGCCGGGCCTTACTCCCTTGGTAGTAGGGCTTGTGGTGAAGGGCTAATTGAGGTGCCGCTCGGGAACTATTCCCGGCAAGGGCGGGATATTTTCCGTATCCGGCCACGGCTGCCTCGCCGCACCCTGTGCAGGCCAAAACTCCACAGGGAACTGCAACCATGACAATAAGATCGCTACCCGCCCTTTCCCCTCTGGCCCTCAGCGTACGGGCTCTGCTGCTGGCCGGTAGCCTGGCCCTGAGCAACGCGGCCCTCGCGGCCACCGCCCCGGCAGCGCCTGCCGGCAAGAACGTGACCTGGGAAGACATCGCCAACGACCACCTGACCACCAAGGACGTGCTGCAATACGGCATGGGCACCAACGCCCAACGCTGGAGCCCGTTGGCCCAGGTCAACGACAAGAACGTATTCAAGCTCACCCCGGCCTGGTCCTATTCCTTCGGTGACGAGAAGCAGCGCGGCCAGGAATCCCAGGCCATCGTCAGTGACGGCGTGGTCTACGTCACCGGCTCTTACTCGCGGGTATTCGCCCTGGATGCCAAGACCGGCAAACGCCTGTGGACCTACAACCACCGCCTGCCCGACAACATTCGCCCGTGCTGCGACGTGGTCAACCGCGGGGCGGCGATCTACGGCGACAAGATCTACTTCGGCACCCTGGACGCGCGGGTCATCGCCCTGGACAAGCACACCGGCAAGGTGGTGTGGAACAAGAAGTTCGGCGACCACAGCGCCGGCTACACCATGACCGGCGCCCCGGTGCTGATCAAGGACAAGACCAGCGGCAAGGTGCTGCTGATCCATGGCAGCTCCGGCGATGAGTTCGGCGTGGTTGGCCAGCTGTTCGCCCGCGACCCGGAAACGGGTGAAGAAGTGTGGATGCGGCCCTTCGTCGAAGGCCATATAGGCCGCCTGAACGGCAAGGACAGTACCCCGACCGGCGATGTCAAGGCGCCGTCCTGGCCAGATGACCCAACCACCGAAACCGGCAAGGTCGAAGCCTGGAGCCACGGCGGCGGCGCCCCTTGGCAAAGTGCAAGCTTCGATGCCGAGACCAACACCATCATCGTCGGCGCTGGTAACCCCGGCCCCTGGAACACTTGGGCACGCACCTCCAAGGATGGCAACCCCCACGACTACGACAGCCTCTATACCTCGGGCCAGGTCGGCGTCGACCCGAGCACCGGCGAGGTGAAGTGGTTCTACCAGCACACGCCGAACGATGCCTGGGACTTCTCTGGCAACAACGAGCTGGTGCTGTTCGACTACAAGGACAAGGACGGCAAGGTGGTCAAGGCCACCGCCCACGCCGACCGCAACGGCTTCTTCTACGTGGTCGACCGCAACAACGGCAAGCTGCAGAATGCCTTCCCGTTCGTGGACAACATCACCTGGGCCAGCCACATCGACCTGAAAACCGGTCGCCCGGTAGAAAACCCTGGCCAGCGCCCGGCCAAGCCGCTGCCGGGTGAAACCAAGGGAAAACCGGTGGAAGTGTCACCGCCGTTCCTCGGTGGCAAGAACTGGAACCCCATGGCCTACAGCCAGGACACCGGCCTGTTCTACATCCCCGGCAACCAGTGGAAGGAGGAGTACTGGACTGAGGAAGTGAACTACAAGAAAGGCTCGGCGTACCTGGGCATGGGCTTCCGCATCAAGCGCATGTACGACGACCATGTCGGCACCCTGCGGGCGATGGACCCGACCACCGGCAAGCTGGTGTGGGAACACAAGGAGCACCTGCCGCTATGGGCCGGCGTACTGGCCACCAAGGGCAACCTGGTGTTCACCGGCACCGGTGACGGCTTCTTCAAGGCCTTTGACGCCAAGACGGGCAAAGAGCTGTGGAAGTTCCAGACCGGCAGCGGCATCGTTTCGCCGCCCATCACCTGGGAGCAGGACGGCGAACAGTACATCGGCGTGACCGTGGGCTACGGCGGCGCCGTGCCGTTGTGGGGCGGAGATATGGCTGAGCTGACCAAGCCGGTGGCCCAGGGTGGTTCGTTCTGGGTGTTCAAGATCCCGAGCTGGGACAACAAGACCGCGCAGCGTTGATCGCCAGCGGGGAGCGGGCCAACCCCCTCCCCGCTTTTGCTCATCTTCCGCCAGGAGCCTTTCACCATGAACTACCTGCCATTTGCCTTGCTGTTGGTACTGTCACCCGCCATGGCGGTTAGTGCCGACGACGATGGCAACGATGCCCCCCTGACCGTCAACGGTTGCGTGATTGCCGAAGCCAGCCAGTGCCCGGGGGCCAACCTTCGCGGCGCCAACCTGGCCAACCAGGACCTGCGCAAGATGAACCTGGCCGGCGCCGACTTGCGTGAGGCCGACCTGCGCCATGCCCGGCTGGACCTGGCCAATCTGGAAAAGGCCCGCCTGCAAGGCGCCAACCTGACCCGCGCCAGCCTGCAGCAAAGCAACCTGCGCCTGGCTGACCTGAGCAATAGCAAGTTGGTCGCCATCCAGGGCTGGGGCATGTTCGCCCAAGGCGCGCAGTTCAAGAAAGCCGACCTCGGCGCGGCCTACTTGCAGTTCGCCCGACTGTCAGGGGCAAAGATGCATCAGGCCAACCTGCAGGCCGCAGACCTGGAAATGGCCTGGCTGAGCAAGACGGACCTGCAAGAGGCCAACCTGGGGGACGCTAATCTGCAAGAAGCCAAATTTGGCCAGAGCAACCTGGAACGCGCCGATTTGCGCGGGGCGCGGCAGCATTACGGGAATTTTCAGGAGGCCAACATGGAGGGGTGCAAGGGGTGCCCTGAGACCTGGGATAAATGAGCGAAGGGTTCGCCGTGGCATCTTCAGCGCCTGTGAGATCCAGCGCCGCGCGGGCGGCGCTCGATCTCACAGGCGCCGCATCCCGCACGTCGAATCACCCCGCCACCCGCACCACCCCCAGGTCAATCCCCAGATGCACCAGCTCGGCATGCGAGCTGACCTGCAACTTGCTCTTGAGCAAGGTCAAATGATTGGACACGGTCTTGGCGCTGATACACAACTGCTCGGCAATCACCCGCGCCGGAGTGCCTTTGGCCAACATCGTGAAAATCTCCAACTCACGCTGGGTCATGCGCTGCAAACGCGGGTCATTGGCGTTTTGTGGTGAAGTGCAAGCCAACTGGGTAGCCAAAGGCTGCTCGATGTAGGCATGCCCGGCCAACACCCGCTGCACCGCCTCGATCAACACCTCGGGCGCCGAGTTTTTGGTCAGGTAACCCAAGGCCCCGGCTTCAAGCGCCTGGCGCACCAGCGGCAGCTCATCATGCATGCTGAAAAACAGCACCCGCAACTGGGGCAGGCGCTGGCGCAGGCGGCGGGTGGTTTCAAGGCCGCTAATGCCAGGCAGGCCAAAATCCATGATCACCAGATTAGGCACTTGCTCCTGAACCCGGGCCAAGGCCTCTTCGCCACTGGCAGCCTCTCGTACTTCCATCGTGGGCAACACCGCCCGCAGCAGGCTGGCATAGCCCTGGCGGACCACGGCATGGTCATCGACCAATACAATATTCATCACACCTCCAAGGGAATGTTCAGAGCCAGTGCCCAGCCAACCCCGGGGCGGCTGAAAATGCGCAGTTCGCCCCCCAGGCTACGGGCGCGTTCGGCCATCGAATGCAAGCCTACGCCGGGCCGTTGCGGCTGACGGGCTCCGCAGCCATTGTCGCGAATCAGCAGGCGCAGACCCTTGGTACTGCGTTGCAGGCGTACCCGTACCTGGCTGGCACCGGCATGCCGGGCGACATTGGTCAGCGCCTCTTGCAGCAACCGGTACAGGTGCGTGCGGCTCGCCCCGGGCAGCGTTGGCAGGTGTTCGCCAACCCGCAGGCGGCAATCGATGCCCTGGCTGGCCTGCCACTGGTTGACCAGCAGGTCGAAGGCTTCGGCCAGCGGCATGTGCTGCAACGCCACCGGATACAGGTCGCGCACCAACGCACGAAACCCCTGTTGCAGGCGCTCGCAATTGAGTGCCAGGGCTTGCGCCGTCTGCTCCACCACGGTCGGCTGGTCGGCCACCATGCGCAACAGGCACACCTGGGCACGGATACCTGCCAGGTATTGGCCAAGGTCGTCGTGCAGCGTCTGCGCCAGGTGGGTGCGTTCCTGCTCCTGCACCGCCAGCAGGGCCTGCGTCAGTTGCGTATTGTCGGCCTGAGTCTGCTCCAGGGTGGCGGCCATGCGGTTGAAGTGTTCCGCCAGCTGACGGGCCTCCGGCAGGCCGGCCTCGCGCAGGCGGGCCGTCAACTGCCCGCCCGAGACCTGACGCAAGGCTTGCAGCAGCTCATCCAGCAAACCCATGCCCCGCCGTACCGCCCAGCGGATGGTCAACAGGCTCAATAGCAACGCCAGGCCGAACAAGCCGAGCAGTTGCTGCAAGGCATCCCAGACTTCGTCGATCTCATCCCGCGCATCTACAGCGATCAGCACCCGGGCCCCGCCATTCAGGTCCAGCAGCCTGCTGCTACTGTGCCGCTCACCCAACAGCTGGCGGCCCAGCCAGGCATCCAGGCCGCTCTGCGGCGGTAGCTGCGGTGCTTCCCCCGCCGCCAGCCAGTGTACCCGCACATGGCGCAGGCTTTGGGTCAGCCGTGGTTGCAGGCTTGCCGGGTCACGTTCGGCGGTGTCGCCGAGGTAAGCCACCACGGCTTCGGCAGACTGCAACTCACGCTCGACATCAGCCACCGCCTGGTGCAACAGCACGCCGGCACAGGCCAGCGTCACCAGTGCGAAGCAGCACGTGACCCAGAGGTTGATCCGCCACAGGGCCGACAGGTTGACAGGGCGCACAGGCGATTCTCCTTGGGCGTTGTAGCCCATCGTGTTTCCCATCGTAAAGCCGCAGCACCTACGCCGAATTACTACCTTGGTACCGGCCGGGCGCTACTTTCTGCATATTTCCCCCTCCCGGTGGGCTTCCTATGCTGGCGCCATCTGCCGTGGAGTAAGTTATGCGCCAGCCTGCCCCTCTTGCCCTGACCTGCCTGCTGGCCCTGGCCGCAGCGCTGTGCGCACCGCTGGTACCCGCCGAAGAACCCTTGCAGGTACGCATCGGCTACCTGAGCTATCGCCCCGACCCAGGCCCTTTGTTGTCCAACATCATCCCCGAGCCTGCCGATGCCGGGCTGCAAGGCGCGGAGCTGGCGATTGTCGACAGCAACAGCACGGGGCGCTTCCTGAAGCAGCAATTCCAGCTGGCCAAGGCCACGGCAGACAGCCCCGAAGCCTTGCTGCAGGCGGCCAAGGCCCAGCACGACCAAGGCCTGCGGCTGTTCGTGGTGAATGCCCCGGCCGCCAGCCTGCGCGCCTTGTCTGCCGCCCTGCCCGACAGCCTGCTGTTCAACGCCGGCAGCCCCGACGACAGCTTGCGCAGCAGCCAGTGCCTGGGCAATGTGCTGCACAGCCTGCCGAGCCGGGCCATGCTGGCCGACGCCCTGGTGCAGTTCATGGTATTGCGCAAATGGCAGCGGGCACTGTTGGTGGTCGGCCAGACCGAAGACGACCAGGCGTACGCCGCCGCCCTGCGCAGGGCGATGAAGCGCTTTGGTATGCAGCTGGTTGCAGAAAAAGCCTGGACCTTCGACAACGACCAGCGCCGCAGCGCCCAGGCCGACATGCCGCTGTTCACGCAAACCGCCGAATACGACGTGGTGCTTGTGGCGGACGAACGCGGCGACTTCGGCGAGTACCTGCCCTACCAGACCTGGTACCCGCGCCCGGTGGCAGGCACCCAGGGGCTGACCCCCACCGGCTGGCACAAGACCGTGGAAACCTTCGGCGCCGCGCAGCTGCAAAAACGCTTCGAAGCCCAGGCCGGGCGCTGGATGAACGACCGCGATTTCGCCGCCTGGATGGCCGTGCGCAGCGTCGCCAGTGCAGTCAGCAAACTGCGCCAGACCGAAGCACGTGCGTTGCAGCAACTGCTGCTCAGCGAACAGTGGCCGCTGGACGGGTTCAAGGGCCGCAAGCTCAGCTACCGCCCGTGGAACGGCGAACTGCGCCAGCCAATACCGCTGGTACAGCCGCGCGCCCTGGTCAGCACCTCACCGCAGGAAGGTTTCCTGCACCCCTTCAACGAAATGGACAGCCTGGGCTACGACAGGCCCGAAGTGACCTGCAGCTACCCCTGACCCGATCACCACAACAATAAGGAATTCGCCATGCGCCGCCTCTTTCACAGGGCCCTGCTTTGCCCCAGCCTGCTATCGGCCGCCTTGGCACTGGCCAGCGGGCACACCATGGCTGCCACTGCCTGGGTCTCCAACGAGAAAGACAACAGCCTCAGCCTGATCGACATGCAAACGCTTGAAGTCACCGACACCTTGCCGGTCGGCCAGCGCCCGCGCGGCCTGCTGCTGTCCCACGACAACAAACTGCTGTACATCTGCGCCAGCGATTCGGACCGGGTGCAGGTGATGGACGTGGCCACCCGCACGATCATCAAGGAGCTGCCCTCCGGCAAGGACCCCGAGCAGTTCGCCTTGCACCCCAACGACCGCTGGCTGTACGTGTCCAACGAGGACGACGCGCTGGTGACAGTGATCGACACCGTCACCGACAAGGTGCTGGGGCAGATCGACGTTGGCATCGAACCCGAAGGCATGGCGGTCAGCCCTGACGGCAAATGGGCAGTCAACACCAGCGAAACCACCAACATGCTGCACTGGATCGACACCAGCACCCAGACCCTGGCCGACAGCACCCTGGTCGATCAGCGGCCACGCTTCGTCGAGTTCAACAAGGACGGCTCGCGGCTGTGGGCATCGGCGGAAATCGGCGGCACGGTGACCATTCTCGACGTGGCCACGCGCCAGGTACTCAAAACCCTTAACTTCCAGATCAAGGGCGTACACCCGGACAAGGTCCAGCCGGTGGGCATCAAGCTCAGCGCCGATGGCAAGTACGCCTTCGTCGCCCTGGGCCCGGCCAACCATGTGGCGGTGATCGATGCCAACACCTACGAGGTGCTCGACTACCTGCTGGTCGGGCGGCGTGTCTGGCAGCTGGCGTTCACCCCGGACCAGAGCCAGTTGCTGGCCACCAACGGCGTCAGCGGCGATGTTTCGGTCATCGATGCGAAAAACCTCAAAGTGCTCAAGTCGGTGAAGGTCGGGCGCTACCCCTGGGGTGTGGTGGTCACACCATGAACGCCCTCGACGTCAGCGACGTAAGCTTTGCCTACGGCCAGCGCGCGGCACTCAAACAGGTCGGGTTCAGCCTGGCGCCAGGGCGATTCGCCGCATTGCTGGGCCCCAACGGGGCCGGCAAATCGACACTTATCGCCCTGCTTACACGCCTGTACGACCTGCAGCACGGCGACATCCGCGTAGGCGGCTGCTCGCTGCGCAACGCCGCACGCCCGGCTTTGCGCCAGATGGGCGTGGTGTTTCAGCAAAGCACCCTCGACCTGGACCTGACCGTTGAACAGAACCTGCGCTACCACGCGGCGCTGCATGGCCTGTCGCGGCGCCAGGGCAGCCAACGGGTCGACGCCGAACTGGCCCGTCAAGGCCTGGGCGAACGTCGGCATGAGCGTGTTCGTGCGCTGAATATCGGCCATCGGCGCCGGGTGGAGATTGCACGCGCCCTGCTGCACGAACCACGCCTGCTACTGCTTGACGAAGCCAGTGTCGGCCTCGACCCGGCCAGCCGCCTGGCCCTCAACCAGCACGTGCGGCGGCTGTGCCGCGAGCAGCAGCTCAGCGTGCTGTGGACCACCCACCTGCTGGACGAGGTCCAGCCCAGCGATGACCTGCTGATTCTGCATCAAGGCCGCCTGGTAGCACGCGGTACCGCCGACGCCCTGAGCCTGGAGCACGGTGGCGACCTCGACAATGCCTTTGCCCGGCTGACCAGCGCGCCCTCAGGAGCCAATGCCCAATGAACGCTTACTGGCAATGTTTCAACGGCATCATGCTGCGCGAATGGCTACGCTTCGTGATGCAGCGCACGCGCCTGCTCAGTGCGCTGGTGCGTCCGCTGCTGTGGTTGCTGGTGTTCGCCGCCGGGTTTCGTGCGGCCCTGGGCATTGCCATCATCGAGCCCTACGACACCTACATTCCCTATGAGGTGTACATCATCCCGGGCCTGGCCTGCATGATCTTGCTGTTCAATGGCATGCAGGGCTCGCTGTCGATGGTGTATGACCGGGAGATGGGCAGCATGCGCGTGCTGCTGACCAGCCCGTTGCCACGGCCGTTCCTGCTGGGCAGCAAGCTGTTGGCGACCGCGTTGATTTCCCTGCTGCAGGTGTATGCCTTCCTCGCCATCGCCTGGCTGTACGGCGTACAGCCGCCAGCGGCGGGCCTGCTGCTGGCGCTGCCGGCAATGCTGCTGGTAGCGTTGATGCTCAGTGCCCTGGGGCTGCTGCTGTCGAACGCGATCCGCCAGCTGGAGAACTTTGCCGGGGTGATGAACTTCGTGATTTTCCCGCTGTTTTTCCTGTCGTCGGCCTTGTACCCGCTGTGGAAAATGCGCGAGGCCAGCCAGTGGCTGTACTGGCTGTGTGCGGTGAACCCGTTCACCCATGCCGTGGAGCTGGTGCGGTTCGCCCTGTATGAGCGGTTGAACCTGCTGGCACTGGCTGTATGCCTTGGCTTGACCGTGCTGTTCACCCTGCTGGCGATACTCACTTTCAACCCTCAGCATGCCGCGCTGCGCAAGCCGCGCTGAAGCCTCCTGCCTGGGGCTGCTTTATGGCCCCATCTTCCTGAGCAGTGCCTACTACTTTAGTACTGCCTTTGCTGTCTGATCGTCGCATTCACAACACACCACCACTGGCATGTAATGGGCCTATAACAAAAAGGATAAAACCATGCCACGTGCCCCGCGCCCTTTGCTGGCTGCCCTTTCGCTGTGTCTGTCACTGGGTATCGCCCAGGCCGACACCACCCCGCTGTTTTCCGCCGAAGGCTACCGCGCCACCCTCTACCGCAGCCCGACCCCGCAACAGGTCGAGGGCGGCCAAGTCATCGACACCGCCACGCTGCAAAACCTGCTGGCACAAAGCCCCAGGCCAGTACTGATCGACGTCTATCGCCGCCAATGGCTGCAAGGCCAATTCATCGAAGACGAACCGCACGCCAACCTCCCGGGTAGCCTTTGGCTGGCCAACACCGGCGACGGCGAGCTGAGCCCGGCCTGGCAGGACTACTTCGTGCGCAACCTGCAAAAAGCCACTGCCGGGCACCCGGAGCACCCCCTGGTTTTTTATTGCCGCTCCGATTGCTGGTTAAGCTGGAACGCGGTAAAACGCGCTAAAGCCCTGGGCTACAACAACCTGTACTGGTACCGCGACGGCCTGGACGCCTGGCAGCAGGCCAACCTGCCGCTGCAGCCAGCGCAACCTGTACCCTTTCCCTGAACTGCCTGTAAATGCGTGCCCCGCCCCCTCCAATAAAAACAAGGTGAAAAGGCCATGTACAAAATTTTGATTGCCGACGATCACCCGCTGTTTCGCGAAGCCATCCACAACGTCATCAGCGATGGCTTCCAGGGCAGCGAGGTCATGGAAACCGCCGACCTGGACAGCGCCCTGGCCCTGACCCAGGCGCACGACGACCTCGACCTGATCCTGCTCGACCTGAACATGCCCGGCATGCATGGCCTTAACGGGCTGATTACCCTGCGCAACGAGGCGCCAACCACCCCGGTGGTGATCGTTTCGGCCGAGCAGGAAAAGCAGATCGTGCTGCAGGCCATCACCTACGGTGCCGTGGGTTTCATTACCAAGTCTTCGCCCCGTTCGCAGATGATCGAAGCGATCGAGCAGATCCTCAACGGCAATGTCTACCTGCCGCCCGACATCATCCGCGCCCAGAAAAGCAACACCAGCCGGCGCCACAACGAGGCGCCGAGCTTCCCGCCGGAAATGCTCCAGGCCCTGACCCGCAAGCAGCTGCTGGTACTGGAGCGCATGACCAAGGGTGAGTCGAACAAGCAGATTGCCTATACGCTGGACATCGCCGAAACCACGGTGAAGGCGCATGTTTCGGCGATCTTGCGCAAGCTCAATGTGCATAACCGGGTGCAGGCCATTCTCAGTGCCGGGGATATCGATTTTGCCGACTACCTGCGGCGTTAGCCTGTTCTGGCCTCTTCGCGGGCGAGCCCGCGAAGAGGCCAGCGGCTATGTCATGCTGCCGGCCAGCAGGTGACTCATCGCCGTCTTGAGCTTCATCGGCCGCACCGGCTTGTGCATCAGGGTGTGGCCCAGCTCGCGAATCTGCTGCTTGAGGTCGTTGCTGTAGTTCGCGGTAATCATCAGCGCCGGTAACGGCTGGGTACGCCGGGCATTGATCCGCGCCACGGCGTCGACACCGTTGCAGTCGTTGTCCAGATGGTAATCGGCTATCAGCAGGTCGGCTTCGGCATGGTAGTTGTCCACCTGGCGTGCCAGGTCTTCCTCCGACAGCGCCGTGACCACCCGGCAGCCCCACCCCTCCAGCAAGGTGCGCATGCCGGCGCAAATCGCCGCGTCGTTATCCAGCACCCACACCCGCGCCCCGCGCAGGCGTTCGAGCATTGGCTCGCTGACCACCTGGCTCGGCTGGGTTTTGGGCGCAGTGGTGCTCAGTGGCACTTCGACGGCGAACACCGAGCCTTTGCCAAGCCATGAACGTACCCGTATCCGATGCCCAAGGATGCCGGCGATCTTTTCTACAATCGCCAGGCCCAGGCCTAACCCGCGGTCCTGGTCCGGACGCTGCACATCACCGCGCTTGAACTCCTGGAACATGTCGTCCAGGTGCTCTTCGGCAATGCCGATGCCACTGTCCCACACTTCGATCCGCAGGCCGCCACGCAGGCGCCGGCAGCCCAGCACCACACGCCCGCTGCGGGTGTAGCGAATGGCATTGCTGAGCAGGTTACGCAGGATCCGCGCCAGCAGCTGGATGTCACTGCGCACCACCGCCGAACAGCCCACGAAATGCAGTTCAAGGCCTTCACTGCGCGCCACCTGTGCGTATTCGGCAGCAAGGTTGTCCATCAGTTCGCGCAGGGCAAACGGGGCGACATCGGCTTTGATCACCCCGGCATCGAGCTTGGAAATGTCCACCAGGGTGCCGAGCAGGTTCTCCACATCTTCCAGCGAGTTGCTGACGTTACGTACCAGGTGGGCACTGTCTTGCGGGTCGCGGCGCTCCAGCAATGCGCTGGTGAACAGCCGCGCCGCGTTCAGCGGTTGCAGCAGGTCGTGGCTGACCGCTGCGAGGAACTTGGTTTTCGACAAGTTGGCCTGTTCGGCCTCGCGCTTGGCCTCGCGCAGGCGAGCCTCGGCTTGGCTTCGCTCTTCGATTTCACGCAGCAACTGGTCGTTGAGGCTGGTCAGTTCGGCGGTGCGTTCGCGCACCCGCTGCTCCAGGTGCTGATAGGCCTGGTGCAGCGCCTGGGCAGTGTTGCGCCGCTCGGTAATGTCGCGGATCAACACGAAGATGCCCACCACCTCGCCGCTGGCCAGGCGGTTCGGCACGTAGGAGCGCAGCATGTAGCGTTCCTGGCCATTGATATTGGTTTCGGCAAATTCGAAGGTGACGCTCTCCCCCGCCAACGCCCGCGCCACATAGGCTTCCAGGCGCTGGTAATGCTGTTCGCTGTGGGCCTCGCGCAGGCTCTGGCCAAGCATTACGCCGTGGGGCCAGCAATACCATTCTTCATACACCTTGTTGGTGAACTCGTAGACCAGATCGGCGTTCAGGTAAGCGATCAGCGCCGGAACATTATCGGTAATCAGGCGAATCTGGTGCTGATGGGCGGTCTCGGCCCGCTGTCGGGCCTCGCTGAGCAGGCGGTTGACGGCCTTGAGCTCGGCCATGGCCTGGTTCAGGGCATCGGTGCGTTCACGCACCTGCTCGGCCAGCACCACCGAGTGCTGGAACGCCGCATAGGGGTCGTTGCCCCGCGTTACTCCAGACTCGATGCGTTCGATCAACGCACCGTTGATCCGCTGCAGCTTGTGGTTTTCGTGCTGCAGCCGGGTGACCTCGGCCTGCAGCTCAGCGCCCGACAGGAGGCCGGTTGCGGGCAATGGCGACCCCGGTGAAGGTCTGGTTGATGTGCATGCCATTGAACTGTTCTCCGTAGGTGTTGAAGCCGATCACCCGCTGCTCACGCAGAAACGCGCCGACCGGTTCCAGGCCATGCCGGGCCTCCAGTTCCAGCCGCCGCAGGAAGCAATCACAACCAATGGTCAGCAACAGCGGCCCGAGGCGCTGGCGCAGGCCGTCGAACAGCTGGTGCAGGTTAGGCAACAGCGGGCCCGGGGTCATGGCCGTAAGCACGATGCCGTTTTCCACTGCACAGTAAAAACTCAGGCTCAGGTCCTGGTGCACCTGCTGGATCGCTCGCACGTAGTACTGGTCGTGCATACGTACAGCCAGCGGGTGGGCGGCGAACACCCGATGGTCGAGCGCAGCCACTGGTACGCCGATGTGGCGGGCGTATTCTTCGGCTGCGGGCTCGGCATTCAGTTCAAAGACCCGGCGCTGGGCGCTATCAGCGCCGGTTACGACCAGTTTTTCCTGACGCGGCAAAATGTGGTGCGTGGTGAACACTTCAAAATCGAGCCAGGTGTTGACCAGCACCACCACAGCCGCCCCGTTGTGAAAGGCGCCGCCGTAGTACACATGGGTGCGTGTCAGGTAGTTGTCGTCACCGGCAGAGCCCCCGAAGTGCGGAATGTCACCTAACGCCGCGCTGAGCGCGGCAAGCACCATTTCCTCGCGGCTGGACAGGCCGTCGAGCAAGGTCAGGGCAAAGCTGTGGCCCTTGATGGGGGCTAACGTATTGCTGCGGCAGGTGCCGACCAGGCGCTCGACCATCTGCTGGGCGTCGATCAGGCTGAAGCGCTCCATTTCATCGATCAGCGCAGTGGCGATAGAAAAGTGCCGGTGATCAAAGCCTACGGCTGTGACGCAATTACGGCCGTAGCCCTGCGGCGTGATTTCGCCGGCGCTGGTGCAGCCGACCAGGCGGATGCCGCCGAAACCTTGCTCCAGGGCCTCGCCCAAGGCCTGCAAGTCGTATTCGGCGGAACAGAAGAACAGCACGAAACCCAGGTGCGGGTGCAGCAATTGCCGCGCCAGGTCCTGGGCGGCCAACCGGGCGTCGGTGGCCTGGGACATGGCGCTGACCACACCGTCGTTTTGAGCCTGCTGCATTGGGGTCTCCGGCGCGGGGTGGCTGAGGGGTCAGTGTACGAAGGTGTTTGCGGGGGACGAATGCTACTTGGGTAGCGGGTGGGCGGTTCCATGGGCGTAAATGTTGGGGCCGCTTTGCGGCCCCGGGTGCCTACCAGGTCAACACCGCACCCACTGCAAAGGTATCGGTGTCTTCGTTCTGCGCACTGGTGTCATGCCCATCGATGGAAAACTGGTTGTACTCGGCCACCAGCTTCAGGTTGTCGTTGACGTCATGGAACAGTGCCACGCCACGGGTCTCGTAGTCCGCCCCGCTGCCCACCGCACCGTTGCCGTCGTCCTTGGTCTTGCCATACGACAAGGCAATGCGGTTCTTGCCGACTTTGTACGAACCCTGCAACAGGTAGCCGTCACTGTCGACGTTACGCAAGACCGGTTCGCCGGCATTGTTGGTAAAGAACGGGTTGATACCCTTGGCCTGGAACCCCGAGCCGGTCAGCGACAGCCCGCCCATCTTCGCCTGCACGCCATAGCCAACACCTTTGGACGTGATCGTCTCCACCGTCGAGTCGGTGTTGTCGGAGGTCTGGTAACTGCCGTTGACCCAGCTGTAGATCTGCGCCCCGCCCAGGTCGAACTGGTAGGTAATCTCGCTCTCGGTACGCGGGTTTTCCTGGTAGGCCTTGCCGGTCGGGCTGCTGTCGTTGGTGTCCACCGGGTCCATGATGCCCACCGCCACGCGCAGGCCGTCCATTACCGGGGTGCGGTAGGTGATCTGCGAGGTGGGGAACGGGTACGGGTAGCCACTGCCGATGTTGCCGAACGACACCCCGCCGCCGTCCACCAGCCCCAAGGTGTCACTGACCTGGCCGTAGCCGGCCAGCAGTTCGTCGAGCAGGATGTTGGAACGGGCGAACAGCCCGAAGTCCTTGCCGATCAGCACCTCGCCCCATTCGGGATTGGCCACGGTGCCGTAGAACTGGCGCACGTCGATGGCGGTGTCGGTGCCGTTGGTTTCACTGTCGTTGATGGTGACCCAGAACGAGGCACGTGCGCCGAGCTTCAGGTCATCCACCTGCTTGCCCATGTTGAAGCCCAGGTAGTTGGGCAAGAAGCCCATTTTCACCCGCGACTGGCGGCGATCGAACTGCTCGCCTTCGCGGTCGACCTTGCTATTGACGTAGAAGGCATTGATGTAGCCGTCGGTGGAAAAGGTGGTCTGGTCTTTGTCGTACAGCATGATCTCGGCTTCGGCGACGCCACTCAGGCCCAGGGCAGAAAAGCTGGCGATGGCGGCGGCGAGGAAACGAGGCGGCAGGTGCTTATTGTTGTTGTACATGGCGCGCTCCAAACAGGGGACTGGATGTCGGAGGCGATTATCAGAACAGGGCAAATTGCCAGATACGCTGCTTTGGGGCGGGGTGGTGGATGCTTTAGATCGGCTCGTGAGGCGTGATGATTTGGAAGCGCAACCTGATGGGACCGGGATGCAAGACTTACGGTGTACGCAAGAATAACCGGCTGGTATCAGTACGGCTGAACGAACTGGGGCCGCTTTGCGGCCCCATTAACGTGTGCTCAGGAAGCAAGCGCCTGCGAACGCTGGCGCAGTGGCATTTGGTAGCGGTGCGGTTGCTGCCAGGCCAGCCGTGCCTGCACATCGACGACCGCGTCCTTCACCTTCTGGGCCCAGTGCTCATCCTTCGGGCACACCACCACCACACGAAAACCATGGTCGACACCTTCCAGCCGCACACCTTCGGAGTCATCGACATGCAGGTCGATATCGAACGCCGAGGGTAACTTCGAGGGGGAATTCTCCAGGCCTTTCTGGGCCAGGATGTGTTGGTGCCGGTCGCTGTTGACCACGCCATCGACATGGATGCCATACAGCATCAGCCAGCGGCGAATGTAGGCCGGGGTGCGCCCCGAGGAGGTATAGATCCAGATGCTGCAACCCTGGCGGCGCAGGTCGCGGATCAGCGAACGCGTGCCACTGCGCAGGGGTTCGCCCAACCAGCGGTGCACGAAGCCCGGCAGCTTGCTGTCCTCGGCGTCAGCGTGCTCAGGCAGGCAGGCGAGCGTGTCGTCGATATCGAAGGAAATACGTACCTGGCCACGTTTGAGCTTGCGCTCGATGGCTTGGCGCCCGCGCTGGAGCATGGACGAACGAAGCATCAGCGGCTCCTCTCGCAGGCATGCACGGACGTACCGCTCAGGAAGAATTTGCCGAGCTCAGGCGCCTTCGCTTCAAGGAAAGCGGCGTACTTTTTCTTGATTTTGGGTAGTTCGTACAAAGCCTTGACACCGTGTTTGGCGGAGTTGCGAATGACCGAGGACGGGTTGAAGTAACCCTCGGCGTTATCCAGCGACAGCACGAATGGCGGCAGCCCGGCACGCATCAGCAAATAGCTGACAATGAGCGAGCCCGTGCGGTTGTTGCCTTCGATGAACAGCTGCGGCTTGCTGAGGATACGTACATACACACCGGCAGCCCGCTTCCAGACCGAATCGCTGCGGTACGCGCAGTACCAGTTGTACAAATCCTTGATGCCACCTTCGACGTTGTTGAAAAAGTGCGCCTCGGTTGCAGCCAGGTGGGGGGCGAACTCCAGGCGGCGGGCCGGGTCGCTGCCGCACAGCACGGTGGCATTGATTTCCAGCATCAGGTTCAGCTGTTGCAGGTCGAACAGGTCGATACCGCGAGCGACATAGTCGTCAATCAGGGCATAGCCTTCAAGCACATTCAGCAGCACCTCGTCGGTGAACGGGTCCCTCGGTTCGGTGAAATGCTGGCTGAGTTCGGCAAAGCGGCCTTGCACCTCGCGCAGTGCGCGCTCTACCGCTGACAGATCAAGACGACGCATCGCTGGCATTGGAAATCCCGGGTAACACTTTAACGGAAGGTAACGCGGCCGGGCGTTGCACCCTTCCTGGCTGCAACGCCCGGCCACCTTGAAAAGTGATCAGCTGAACTTGCCGCTGATGTAGTCGGCAGTCAGTTGTTCACGCGGGTTCTGGAAAATCTGCGTGGTCGGGCCCATCTCGACCAGGTAACCAGTACGGGTACCCTGGGAGATATCGACCGAGAAGAACGCGGTGGTGTCGGCGACACGAATCGCCTGCTGCATGTTGTGGGTTACCAGCGCGATGGTGTAGTCCTTCTTCAGTTCGACCATCAGCTCTTCCACGCGGCGGGTAGCGATCGGGTCGAGTGCCGAGCACGGCTCGTCCAGCAGCAGCACCTCCGGCTCGGTGGCGATGGCGCGCGCGATGCACAGGCGCTGCTGCTGGCCGCCGGACAGGGACAGGCCGCTGACCTTGAGCTTGTCCTTTACTTCGTCCCACAGGGCGGCGCCTTGCAGGGCGTGCTTCACGCGGTCACCCAGGTCGCCCTTGTAGCGGTTCAGGCGCAGGCCGAACGCGACGTTGTCAAAAATGCTCATCGAGAACGGGTTGGGCTGCTGGAACACCATGCCGATGTAGCGGCGCACGACTACCGGGTCGACGCCCTTGCCGTAGACATCCTGGCCCAGGAAGTGCACATGCCCTTCGAAGCGGAAGCCCTTTACCAGGTCGTTCATGCGGTTGAGGCTACGCAGCACGGTACTCTTGCCGCAGCCGGATGGCCCAATGAAGCCGGTGATCTCGTTCTTGCGGATCGGCACATGGCTGTCGCGTACGGCCATGAAGTTGCCGTAGAAGATCTTGTCCAGCTTGCAGTCCATGACGATGGGGGTTTCGTTGACCACGGGAGCGGCCTTTTGCGCAGTGGATACGTTCAAGTTTGGATGCTCCCTTTCTCAATACTTGGGCTTGCCGAAAACACGGCTAAGAATGTTGATTACCAGCACGATCATCACCAGTACCAGCGAGGCCGCCCAGGCGAGCTCCAGCTGGTTGTCGAACGGCATGCCGGAGAAGTTGTAAATCAGTACGGCCAGCGAGGCCGTGGGGTTCATGACCGCCAGGCTGCCGTCATGATAAATCCAGTAGTTGCTGAACAGCGCGGTGAACAGCAGTGGCGCGGTTTCGCCAGCGGCGCGGGCCACGGCCAGCATGACGCCTGTCAGGATGGCAGGCAGGCCGGTGGGCAAGACGATCTTCCAGATCACCTGTGCACGGGTGCAACCCATGCCGTAGGCCGCATCTTTCATGATCTTGGGCACCATCTTCATCGACTCTTCGGCGGTCAGCACCACGATCGGCAGCATCAGTACCGCCAGTGCCACACCACCTGCCGGCGCCGAATAGGTACCGGTGGTCATCACCACCAGGGCGTAGGCGAATACACCGGCCAGGATCGACGGCAGGCCGGTGAGCATTTTGGCGGCAAAGCGCGCGGCGTTGGCCAGCTTGCTGTCCGGCCCGAGCTCGGCCAGGAATACCGCTGCCAGGATGCCAACCGGCACCGCGATGGCTGCGGCGATACCGACCATGACGAAGGTACCGGCCATGGCGTTGCCGAAGCCACCGCCCATCTCGAAGCCGGTGGGCGGCAGCTCGGTGAACACTTCCAGGTTAAGGCGTGCACCGCCGCGGGTAACCAGCATGTAAAGCACGGAAATCAGCGGTACGCTGGCCACCAGCGCCGCAACCCAGGCCAGCGTGGTCAGTATCAGGCTGCGCAGGGCACGGCCTTCCAGCTTGCGCTGCAGGCTGGGCAAAGCAGTTGTTGGGGTGCTGAGGTCAGTCATTATTTGTTACCCCGCTGGGCGTAGAGCATGATCATCGAGCCGAGCACGTTCACCAGCAGGGTGATGAACATCAGCACCAGTGCGGCGTACATCAGTACTTCGACCTCGTTCGGGCCGGCTTCCGGGAAGTTCAGCGCCAACAGCGCCGCCAGGGTGTTGGCCGGGGCGAACAGGGACACGGAAATGGTGTTGGCGTTGCCGACCAGCATGGCCAGCGCCATGGTTTCACCCAGGGCACGGCCCAGGCCCAGCACCAGCGAACCGAAAATGCCGGTGGCGGCGGATGGCACCATCACCTTGAGGATGGCTTCCCAGTGGGTAGTCCCCATGCCGTAGGCCGCCTGCTTGGTTTTCATCGGCACGCTGGTAAGCGCATCCTGGGAAACGGCGGCAATGGTCGGCAGGATCATGATGGCCAACACCAGCGCCGCAGGCAGCAGGCCAGGCCCACTCAAGGAAGTGCCGAAAAACGGGATCCAGCCCAGCTCGCTGTTCAACCAGGTGGTCAACGGGCGGATGGCCGGGATAACGACGTAGATGCCCCACAGGCCATAAACCACGCTGGGGATGGCGGCGAGCAACTCGACAATGGTGCGGAACACGGCAGCCAGCCGTGCCGGCAGGAAATCCTGGGTGAGGAAAATGGCCATGCTGACGCCGAAGAAACCGGCGATCAACAGTGCGATGAAGGCGCTGTAAAGCGTGCCCCAGATCGCTGGCAGAATACCGTACTTGCCTTGATTAACATCCCAGACGCTGCCGAACAGCACGTCAAAACCGTGTTTTTCAATGCCTGGCAGTGCCTTGCGGCCCACTTCGTAGACCAGCGCGACGACCAGCGCCAGTACCAGCACCACACCAATGCGTGCAAGCGCACGGAAGGTGCGATCAACCAGGAAGTCTTTCGCTGACGGTGGCTGGCACGCGGAGTCGGGGTTATCCGGTATGGCAAAGGGTGTGTTCATGGGCAAATTCCGGGACAAGGGACAAACACGCCCGGCACGGCTTCACTGCCATACCGGGAGCGCCTGGGTATTACTGGATGTTGGCCGACGCTTTGCGCACCTGGTCGACAACCGACGGTGGCAGCGGGATGTAACCCATCGAATCGGCGATGGTCTGGCCTTTGGTCAGGCTGTACTCGACCATTTCACGCATGGCTTTGGCCTTGGCCGGGTTGCCGTTGTCCTTGCGGAAGATCATCCAGGTGTAGGAGGTGATCGGGTAGGACTTGGCACCGGTCGGGTCTGGCAGCCAGGCCACCAGGTTTTCCGGCATGTTCACCGCAGCCAGTGCTTCGGCACCGCTCTCGGCGTTCGGCACGACGTATTGGCCAGCCTTGTTCTGCAGCACGGCGAAGTCGACCTTGGCCAGCTTGGCAAAACCGTACTCGATGTAGCCGATGGCGCCTGGGGTCTGGCGGACGGTGGCGGTTACGCCATCGTTTTTCGGCGATTTGATGAACTTGTCAGTGGCCGGCCAGTTAACGGTGTTGCCTTCACCCAGCCCTTGCTTGAAGTCAGCGTTGATGGCCGACAGGTGCTTGGTGAAGACGGCGGTGGTACCGCTGGAGTCGGCACGTACCACCACGGTGATCGGGGTGGCAGGCAGCTTCAGCTCAGGGTTGGCCGCAGCGATTTGCGGGTCGTTCCACTGGGTGATCTTGCCGAGGAAGATGTTGGAGTACACATCGCGCGGCAGCTTCAGGCCTTTAGGGTTGCCCGGCAGGTTGTAAGCCAGCACGATTTCACCGGCGGTCATTGGCAGCAACTGCACGCCTTCGCCAACCTTGGCAATGTCTGCTTCGCTCATGGCCGAGTCGCTGGCGGCGAAGTCGACGGTCTTGTTCAGGAAGTCCTGTACACCCGCCCCGCTCCCCTTGGACTGGTAATCAACGGTGACGCCAGCGGTGTTCTTGCTGAAGTCCTTGAACCAGGTCAGGTAGATGGGTGCAGGGAAGCTGGCACCGGAACCGGTCAGGCGAACGTTTTCGGAAGCAAAGGCTGCCGAAGTGGCGCAGAGGGAAACGGCAACAGCGAGTGCAGCAGACTTCATCAGGCGTTTCATCAAAATGTGCTCCGTGTGATGGCCGGCACACTTTGCATCAGCTGTGTTACAGCTTTGTGACTATTGAATGGCAGGCCGCACGTTAGAGCTTTCTGGTTGCGCCATCACGGCAGATTGATGCCATGCGCGGCTCACCGGCATCAACCAAGGCCGGCAATACCCCCCTCATCTGTTTCAGGGCAGCGGTTACGGCATAGGCACTCGAACTCCGCCGCAGCCCGGGTCGGGAAGTTGAGGCTCAGGCGCATCTTGTCTTGCGTGTCATAAAGGTCGTAGCCCTCCCCCAACACGGCAGGAAAGCCGAGGCGGCGTGGGTAGATTTCTTTCTGGAGCGGCACGGCAGGAACCACAACGAAGCGCGTCTGCATGATCATCCCTCTTCGGCAGTGCTTTAGTATTAGTACTGCTAGAGAAAAGCATCAAGCTGACTCATGCAAAATTGCGCGGGCGCTCATCAGGCACGGTAAAGGCTGAATACCCTCATTCAACAAACCGCCACTGGTCGAGCGCTCGCAAGGTCTGTCGGCCCCGGTCAGCTCGCTTGAAACGGCAGCGGATGCAGGCGGCATTCGAACAGTGGTCGGCCGTTACAGGGTGAACGACAACGTCTGGCCAAGGAACCTGGCACTCACCTGATGCCCGGTACCATTCAGGTCGAACGGTTGGCACATCGCCCCGGTGGTCACCACATCACCCGCCTTCAAGGTCTGCCCACGCTCGGCGGCGTGGGCATAAAGGTGAGCCAGCGATACCAGCGGATCGGTTGCCGCATCGCCAGACAAACCCCGCGCCCGACATTCGCCGTCCACGTAAACCTCGGTGGTCTGCGCCAGTTCGGCCAACAGTGGTATGTCGATACCTGCGCCCAGGCTGTCGCTGACCACCAGTGCTTCAAACCCGACGTTGTCCGCGACAAAGCTCGGCCAGCCTACAGCCTTGCGGTCAACGAAACGCGAACGCACCACTTCGAACGTGACGCAGGTGGCGCGGATATCTTCACTGACCGGTACCCGCCCGGCTTGCGGGGGGATATCACGGTCAAGCACGAAGGCGACCTCGCATTCGACAGTGACGGGCGTTACAGCAGGCAGTGCGATGTGAGCACCGCTTGCGTGGCAGCGCTTGGCTTCCAGCTGGCCAATCAGGGGCCGGGACAAATTGGCTGCACGCATGCCCGCGGGGCTGCCGACACCCAGCTTCCACCCGGCGCGCGGGCCAGCGGCGGCAGCAAACAACTGGTCCTGGCTGTCGTAGCCTTGCGTCAGCGTCTCGGGCCTGAGGCTGGCGGGCAGCTCCGTCAGCAGGTCACCGCTGTGCCAGTGCTGCAGAAGCAAGGCTGCGGTACGTTGGTGTACGAAGAGCGGACTGTTCATCAAGACCTCATGAGGATGGGTGATGGCGGACGACAGATGCTAGGGCCTGAAGTTGATAAGGATAAATATATTGTCGTGATACCTGGCATCACAAACTGTTCGGCTACACCGGCAGCTCGGTGGTCAGCTTGATCTTCTCCATCGGCACTGGGTTTTCTAATGCTGCGTAACCGCACCCTGGGGCCACAACTGACCCAAGTGCTGAACGCTGCACCTGGCTGCGTGCTGATTGCCGTGATCGCACCGAAGTTCGTTTCCGGGCACCCGGCCGACCTCATTGCGCTGGGGCTTCTCCATTCCATTGACACACATCAAGCCCTCACGCCGGGTTCGCGCGACGATGGTCGCAAGCACGGAATGACTCAAGCACCGCCAGGCGCACAGTGCTCAAGGTTCACCCTTGACCCTTGTGCGCAACCTTGGACAAGGAGCCCCACATGAACCCGCTGAAACACATACTGGTTGCCACCGACCTGTCCCCCTATGCCCGCAACGCTGCGGAGCGCGCCGCCTACCTGAGCAAGGCGCAACAGGCCTCGCTTGACCTGCTCTACGTTGCCAACCCGGCGCCCTTCGAGCGCCTGAAGCAGTTGGTAGTGCCTGACGACGACCTGTTGAAGCGCGTACTGGATAGCGCCGGAGAAAAAATCCATGCGCTGGCCGCCATGCTGTTCCAGCGCTACGACATCTCTGCAGGTGTGCAGGTTGCCAGCGGCTCGGTGACCACGGAAATCACCCGGGTGGTACAGGACAAGCACAGCAGCCTGCTGGTGTGCGGCGCCAGGGGCCAAAGCGTGGCCCGGCGCCTGCTGCTGGGCTCGACCGTGCAGAAAATGCTCAACCGCATGCCCTGCCCTTTGCTGGTGGTCAAGCCTGCCCCTCGTGATGCCTACCGCACCGTGCTGGTTCCCGTCGACTTTTCCCCCGTATCGCTGCGCGCCATCGAGTTGGCCAGGCGTATTGCCCCACAGGCCGAGATCATTCTGTTACATGTGTACGAAGCACCGTTCGAAAGCAGCGTGCGCTTCGCTCATATCGACCACGACACCCTCACCCATTACCGCAATGTGATCCGCAAGGATGCTGTGACACAGCTCGCCGCCCTGAGCCAGGCAGCCGGCATGCCCGATGCACGGCAGATCGTGGTGCATGGCGACCCTGGCTGGCGCATTGCCGAACAGGAACAGGAGCTGGAATGCGACCTGATCGTGGTCGGCAAGCAGGGTACTAGCGCGCTGGAGGAGCTGTTGGTGGGTAGCGTCACCAAGCATGTACTGAACGAATCGCAGTGTGATGTGCTGGTGTCGCCATAACACACCGGACCAGGCGGGCAGCCTTTTTCCGAATGCTGCCCTACCCGCAGCATTCCCAGGTTCCGCAACAACTGCCTACAGTGACACTGCCATTGCAAGCGCTCTGCTCACGGTGTTTCATCGATTGCGCTGATGTTTACTATCAAGCGGCCTGCCTGTCGTCCTGACAAGGCCGTCCCTATAATCCCCTGCAAATCCCCCCGCTCCTGCGCCTGCTACAGGCGATATCCCTCATGGAACCAAACCCATGCCAAGCAACCGCCAGGCCCCTCGCGGCCTTCCCGAACATAGTCAACAGAGTGTCCTGCAGCAATGGCTGGCAATCCTCTCGGTCGCCGTGGGTGCCTTCGCCCTGGTCACCAGTGAGTTCCTCCCGGTGGGGGTGCTCAACGATGTGGCCAGCGACCTGGGCATCAGTGCCGGCCTTGCCGGCCTGATGGTGACCCTGCCCGGCATCATGGCCGCATTGGCCGCCCCCCTGATTTCCGTCGGCGTGGGTGCGCTGGACCGACGCTACCTGCTGATCGGCCTGACACTGATCATGATCATCGCCAACGCGATCGTGGCCTATGCCGGCGACTTCAACCTGCTGTTGGTCGGCCGCGTGCTGCTGGGTGTGAGCATTGGTGGTTTCTGGGCGACCGCCATTGCCCTCAGCGGCCGACTGGCACCTGATGGCATGGGCGTGGCCAAGGCCAACTCCATCATCATGGCTGGCGTAACCCTGGCAACCGTCGTGGGTGTACCCGTGGGCACCTGGCTCAGTGGCCTGATGGGCTGGCGCATGACCTTCCTGGTGACCGCACTGGTGGGTGTGCCTGTGCTGCTGGCCCAAGTGTTCCTGCTGCCGCGGCTGATGCCGGAAAAGGCCATTCGCATCAGCGACCTGCCGGCGCTGTTCATCAACCCGCAAGCACGGGTCGGCTTGATCGCCGTGTTGCTGATTGGCCTGGCGCACTTTGCCGCGTACACCTATGTCGCACCGTTCTTCAAGCAAAATGCCGGGTTCGACGGGCCTACGATCGGCTCCTTGTTGCTGCTGTATGGTGTGGCCGGCTTCATGGGTAACATCTTCGCCGGCTTTGCAGCCAACCGCAGCGTGCGGCATACCCTGATGCTGGTCGCGTTGATGATTGCCGTCAGCACTGCCCTGTTCCCGCACTTCGCCACCGGCATGACCGGCGCCGCGATGCTGATCGCACTGTGGGGCTTCGCCTTCGGTGCGTTCCCGGCCTGCGCCAACATCTGGATGTTTGTCGTAGCCCCCAAGGATGTCGAGCGTGGCATGCCGCTGTTCGTGGCCATGTTCCAGGTGATCATTGCCGTGGGCTCATTCTTCGGCGGCCAGGTGGTCGACCACATGGGCACAGCGGTGCTGCTGAGCCTGGCCACGGCGCTGGTAGGCTGCGGCTTTGTCACGGTGTTGGTGCTGGGCCGCAACGTCAGCAACAGCCTGGTGGCGCAGCCAGGCTGAGTTGTATTGCCGGGGCTGCTGTGCAGCCCCTTGTAGGCAAGCCCGCGTCTGCATACAGGCGCACCCTGCACTGAACGTCACAACCTGAACCTGCCCGCCAGCGCTGTCATCTGCCCGACCAACCCCGACAGCGCCTTGCTCGCTTCGCTGGTTTGCTGTGCGCCCGCCGCCGAGTGGTTCGACAGCTCGCGAATGTTCAGCAAGTTACGGTCCACCTCCCGCGCCACTTGGGCCTGCTCTTCGGCCGCACTGGCAATGACCAGGTTGCGCTCGTTGATTTCACCGATCGCACTGTAGATGCCCTCCAGCACCTGCCCTGAGGCCAGGGTCACGTCCAGCGTCGACTGGGCACGGTTGGTACTGGCTTGCATCGAAGCCACCGCGGCCTCGGTACCGGCCTGCACGCGGCCGATCATCTGCTCGATTTCCTGGGTCGACTGTTGTGTGCGGTAGGCCAATGTGCGCACTTCATCCGCCACCACCGCGAAGCCACGGCCGGCCTCACCTGCGCGGGCGGCCTCGATGGCGGCATTGAGCGCCAGCAGGTTGGTTTGCTCCGACACCGAGCGGATCACCTCCAGCACCTTGCCGATATCCCGTACCTGCCCGACCAACTGCTCAAGGTGCGCACTGCTGGTCTGGATCTCGCGGGTCATGGCCTCGGTGCCGTCGATGTTGTCGCTGACCTGACGACGGCTTTGTGCGGCCAGCTGGTTGGACTCACTGGTGGTCTGCGAAGTGGTGATGGCATTACGTGCAACCTCCTCCACAGCCGTGGTCATTTCGGTCACGGCGGTAGCGGCCTGCTCCAGCTCCTGCCCCTGCTGGCGCAGGTTGTTGGCGCTTTCCTCGGTGACTGCGTTCAAAGCCGTGGCAGCAGCGTCCAGCTGCCGGGCGCAGTGGTCGATTTGCCCAAGGGTATCGCGCTGGCTCTGCTGCATGCGTTGCAGCTCATGGAACAGCTGGCCGATCTCGTTAGTGCCCTGGCCTTGCACCGGCACGCTCAGGTCGCCACCGGCAATGCGCTGGAAATGCCGACCGGCTTCACGCAACGGGTGCAGTACCCGCTGGGCAATGAAGGCCCAGCACAGCGCTGCCAACAGCAAGGTCACACCCAGCAGGCCCAGGCTCAACCATTGCGCGCGGGCCAGGCGCCGGTCGGACTCAAGCATGATCTGCTGGCTCCGCTCACTCAGTGCGCCAACCAGTTGCTGACGCAACGCCTGCAACCGGCCCATGGCATTGCCGGCGTCGCTGTTGACCTTGAAGTACTGCTCCAGCGAACGCTGGCGGGTCGCTTCCCGCTGCCCCGCCACTGCCTTGGCGTACTCGGCAAAGGTAGCCTGCAGCTCGATAGCCAGTGTGCGAAGGGCGGTCTCGCGCGCGCTTTCGACAAATTCGTCGACCAGCTTCTGGCTCTTGTCGTTCAGCTCGACCGACAGCGCCATGCGCTTGCCTGCGCTCTCGTCATGGCCACCCAACTGCTCGATGAAACCCGAGGACACATTGGCACTGGAACGAATCGCCATGAGCAACGCATTGTTCAACCGGTCCGACTGGTGTGCGGTCTGGTCCAGTTCGGTGATCTGCTGGTCACTGCCCACAGCTGCCCACCAGGCGCTCACGGTAGAAAACAGCAAGGTCAGGCTGAACAGCGACAATACCCAGAACATTCCGGTACGTATCTTCAGGTTGGCAAGCATGCGGGCAGTACTCCTGGTTGGCACCACTTCTGGTCGATGATTCGACGGTGGGTGTGCTGCTATCGGAGGTGCCGGCGCAGGCTTGAGGTGCCTGGAAGCGGTTATGGGCGGTAACCGAACAGATGTTGCCCAGCCCAGGGGCGGGAGCGGCGGCAGTGCGCCGCCCACGCTTGAACTTCATCCCGGGTTCGCGGTCTATATCGACCCCTCGCCCCTTACCCGCGAGCGGCTTGCCAAAGACCTGTCGAGTTCACTGCCAATGCCCAGCACACCTGCCCTGCCAGCCTTGCTTTTGTTGTTGAGCGTAGGGGCAACAACTCACGCGCTGGCCGGCGAGCGCTCTGCGCCTGCACGCAGCAATACGGCATCGACCGTGCTGATCGAAACGGCTTCGCAGCAGTATGCCGACGGCCAACTGGACCAGGCTGCGGCAACGCTTGAGCGCGCGCTGCACATCCAGCCGAACAACCCGGCAACCTTGCACTACCTTGGCGTTCTGCGCCTGCAGCAAGGGCAGTTTGAACAGGCAGAGACGCTGGCGCTGCGTTCCAACCTGCGTGTCGGGGCCAACCACGCGCTGCGCAATCGCAACCTGCAGTTGATTGAAGCCGCACACAACGCCCAACGCTCAGGCATGCTGCCGACGGCTGCGCATTGATGATCGGCCAAGCGCTAGCAAAACTCAGCGACCGAGGAAATCGACCACTGCCTCGGCGAACGCCTGGGGTTGATCCTGCATGACGAAGTGGAAGCTGCCGTCGATCCGCTTGAAACTGATGCCCCGCGTGCCGGCATAGGCATCAGCGAAGGTTGCATCAACACGGGTCGCGGGTATGCCATACAGGGGATCATAGGCATACACGGTTGGCATTGCTGATCTATGGCAGATTGTCTGAAGCCAGCTTCTGGATCGCCGACGGGGATCAAGCATCTGCACGTTTCAGGAGTGCGACTGACGCGCTCAAGTTGCTGCTACGTGGGTTGCTGGTTAGCACTTGATCGGAGCGCATTGTGGCGAAGGCTCATTGCATGGACAACGCGGGGCTCATCCAAGGCCCCGCCGCTTTCCCCCACCCACTATCTCTGGCTCAAAGCCGCAATCGAAACACCAGATGCGACGAAGGTGAGGCCTGCGCCCACGTTTAGCCCATTTACCAGCCGTGGCCGCTGGTACAGGTAGCGAGATAACACAGTGGCGCAAATACCCATCAAGGCAAAACCAAAGGCTGTGAGTACAGCAAACCACACATCCATTGGGAACACGGCTCTCTCCTTAAGCCTGATGAAGCATCCATCCTGACGGTGGGATGTTCCAATTGCAAGGCGAGATCTCAAGGGTTGTTGGCTCTGATGGGTTTGGACCTAATGAAGTGCCCAAATCAGCAGCGAACGCTATGTCTGCCATGGGCGAAAGCGTCCACTCGTGAACAGCTGCTTTCGACCCATTGCAGACGCTCGCAGAAAGAAGACTGCGGCAAGATCTTTGTGTTTCGCCGAGCCCCAGTTTCGATGTCGGCGCTCGCAGTCAGCTTGCTGCATGGGGTAGCGGCGTCAAGCCACTATCTTTGATCGCTGCGTCGGCTTCTGGCGATGCCAGATAGTCGAGGAGCGCCTGGGCTGCGGCATGATGCCGGCTCTTGGTGACGACAGCGCCAGAATACATCGTCATTTTCTGCGCTTCAGCCGGGATCAGACCAACGATGTCGATCCCCTTTACTGGCTTAAGCTCACTGAGCTGTTGGAAGCCGATCTGTGCTTGGCCGCGAGCGATCACCGCGCCGACAGGCTCGGCAGGTATCATGTGAGCCTTGGCCACGAACTGGTCACCGAGCTGCATGCGAGGGAACAGGGTCTTGGAAAGATAGACGCCGCTTGCGCTGTCGGAGTACGCGACAGAGCTGCTGTTTTGCAGCACTGTGCGCAAGGCCTGCATGGTGCCTATGTCCGGCTTCGATTCGCCTTTGCGAACGGCCATGGCAATGAAAGACTTTCCTAGATCAATTCGGCTGGTCTTATCGGCTAGACCGCTGGCGACCAGGTTGTCGAGCGCCGAACCTACCATCAGAACTACATCCGCCTGCTCACCGCGGGCGAGCCTATTTGGGACGGCCTGTGGGGTTTCCCCCATCGAAGGCGCGGCTAGAACTTCCAGCTTCACGCCGTATGTCTTCTCATAAACTGGCGCCACTTCCCGGATAGCGCCCATGATACCGCCGGAACTAAGAACGGTCAGCGTTTCCTCACCACCTTGTACAACGTCAGCAGCCGAGCAGACGAATGAGGTGGTTAAGAGGGTGGCACAGAACAGCATTCGAAGCATCGGAGCTTTCTCCACTAGTAAAGCCGCGGAATCTTACCGGGGCGAAGCTCAAGCTTTTGATTAATCAACGATTAAGAATGTTTTAATTTTCTACCCGCAATTGGCATGTATGGGTCGAAAGCAGGCCGCGACTGACCATTTTCGACACATTGCGGCCATTCGTGGAGGCCAATAAACGGCCTATTGCGCCCCTTCGACCCTATCGCTCGATAGGTGATCATGGCGCACTTCGATACAGATATGGCCTAGTTCGAAGCTACCATCTTGGCCCTGTGGGGCTATTCCAAGCGTTGCTACAGTGGGCTCCAACAACCATCCACCCACTACGAGCAACTACCCATGAACAACCGCCTTGATTACTTCAAGCTGTCTCCCCAAGCGTCCAACAAACTGGTGGAGCTCACCCTGCAACTGAGCAAGAAGCCGCTACTGGCCGATCTTGCCCACCTGATCATGTTGCGCGCTTCGCAGCTCAACGGCTGTTCGTTCTGCGTGGATATGCATGTGAAAGAGGCCAAGATCCATGGCGAGCGCGAGCTGCGTCTTCACCACGTGGCCGTCTGGCGTGAGTCACAGCTGTTTTCGCCAGCAGAGCGGGCGGCGCTGGAGTGGACTGAAGCCCTGACCCAACTGCCGCCTCATGGTATCTCCAACAGCTTGTATGCGAGTGCGCGTGAGCAGTTTTCCGAGCAGGAGCTGTCGGATTTGTCGTTCCTGATCGTCGCCATCAATGGCTGGAATCGCCTCAATGTGGCTTTCCAGGCGATCCCGGGCTCGTCCGATGAACTGTTCGGCCTGAACAAGGCCAACCTCAACTGAGTAACTTGCTGATCAACGCGCCAAGCTGCTCGCCTGGAGCAGTCGTGGCGCAGTTGGTAAAACTCAGGAGCAGACCTGACTGACGCTGCGATGAGGCAGCCCAGCGCGACAACGCTTGTACCGACATGCCCCTCGCCAGCACCTGCTCGGCCAGGGCGGTGTCGCTTACGTCCTCCGGCAAACGCAGTACCAGGTGCATACCGCCTGGCGAGCGTTCCACCTGCATACCCTTCGGCAAACTCCGCTCCAGTGCTTCGATGGTCAATGCCCGTCGCTCGTTGTAGAGGCGGCGCATGCGTTGGATATGCCGAGCGAAGTGTCCCTCGGCAACGAACTCCGCCACCAAAGCCTGGGTAATTGACGGTGACCCGGCAGCAAACAAGGCACGGCCGACGCGCTCGAACGCTGCCACCTGCGCCTGCGGCACCACCAGATAAGCCAGGCGAATACCGGGAAACAGCACCTTGCTGAAGGTGCCGGCATACAGCACGCGCCCATGGCGATCCAGGCTGGCCAGCGCTGGAAGTGGACGGCTGACGTAGCGATACTCGCCGTCGTAATCGTCCTCGACAATCCAGCCACCGGTGCGGGCAGCCCAATCGAGTAGCAGTTGCCGGCGTGGCAGCGACAGTGCCATCGACAGCGGGCTCTGATGTCCCGGTGTCACCATGGCGACCTGAGCAGCCCGAGAACCCGCGATGGCGTGTTCTACATTCATGCCATCGGCATCAACCGGCACCGCTTCCAGGTCCAGGCCGAACTGGCGAAGCACCTGGCGCGTAGTGGGATAGCCCGGGTCTTCCACCCAGGCGCACTCGCCTGGCTGCAACAGGGTATGTGCGACTAAGGACAGGCTATTGCGCCAACCGCTGGTGATAAACACCTGATGGGCACCGCAATCGATACCTCGGGACACCTGCAGATACGAAGCAATGGCGCTACGCAACGCTGCCAGGCCGTGGGGTGCCGGATAGTCCAGATCTCCCAGTCGCATCCCACGGAGATACCGAGCACCTAGACGCGCCCATATCTTGCGCGGAAATGCATCCAGCGCCGGTACCCCCATCTGGAACGGCAACAGCTGCGGTGGACGCCAGAGCGAATCAGGCGCGTCTTCGATCACTTGGCTGCTGACTGGTAATGCGGTGGCCGCTGACACAGGCTTCTGCAGTTCAGGATTGATTACGGTGCCTTTCTGCCCGAGCGCCAGGAGGTACCCTTCGCTGGCCAGCAGCGAATAGGCCAGTTCGACGGTGCCACGTGCCACCCCCAGCTCCTTAGCCATGGCGCGCGCCGACGGCAAGCGGTCACCGGGGGACAACGTGCCAGCGGCAACGGCGGCCAGCACGCGATCGTACAGTTGACGATACAGGGGCAAGACGGACTGCTCTTCCAAGGGAGCAAAAGGCGGCTTGGGGGAGGTCATCATGGCCTAGTTCATATCCCGTTTCTTGGCTCAATCAAGTGGGTCAATGGTAGTCCAATATAGCGCCATCACCTACTGAAGAGGGCAACGCCCATGAAAGTCCCTTTGCACAACTTCATACCCAGCGTGCTCGACCTGGCCGACACCGCCCTGCGTCCCCTGGACAGCACCCACGACCTGTGCAGCGCATTCCCGGTAATGCAGCAATTGCGCCCTCATCTGACGAGCGAAGCCGACTTCGTCAGCCGCATCGAGCGTATGCGCCTTGAAGGCTATCGCCTGATTGGCGCTTTTGACGCAGACGTTCTTGTGGCACTGGCTGGTTACCGCTTTCAGGAAAACCTGGTCTACGGCGCATTCCTGTATGTCGATGACCTTGTAACCGCCGAGGCTCAGCGGGGTGACCAGTGGGGATCGCGCTTATTGCAAGCCTTGGAACGACTGGCGCGCGCCAGCGGTTGTGAACGCCTGGTGCTCGACACGGGTTTGGCCAACGCCCGCGCGCAACGTTTCTACTTCCGTGAAGGTCTGTTGACGGGTGCACTGCGCTTTCAAAAACAGTTCGATACGCCATAACCCGCATGCACATCCAAGGAGGCAAACCTCATGACATCGTCCCAGCAGCCACTTGCTCCTTTGCGCATTCTTCGCCTGGTCGCCAGCCCCAATGCAGAGGCTTCGGAAAGTCTGAAACTGTCCCAGCAGATCCTGTTTGCCTTGGCCAGTCAGGCCGGCAGAAGCGGTATCCAGTTGACCGATTTAGACCTCAACACCTTGGCCCCAGTCGATGCACCTTACGCCCAGGCGTTAGCCAATCAGCGCGTAGTCATAGCAAGCGGTCAGGAGGGTACGTTGAGCCGTTCCGACGAGTTGATCGACCAACTGCAGGCATGCGACGTACTGCTGATTGCCACGCCGATGCACAACTACAGCGTGCCCGCCCCACTCAAGATGTGGATCGACCAGGTGGTGCGCGTGGGCAAAACGTTTCTGGGCACCGCCAAAGGCAAAGTCGGAACGCTGACGGATCGTCCGGTTTACGTCGCAATAGCTTGCGGAGGCTACATCAGCGGCCAACATGCCCGTCAACCCGATTTTCTGCGCCCCTACCTGTCCGCCGTCCTCGCCACCATCGGTCTCAATCACGTGTACTACTTCACCGTTGAAGGTACCGCCAAGGGTGTGGAGTCACTGAATACTGGAAGGGAAACAGGGTACGGTGAGGTGCAGGCGTTCTTTGGTAGGGATAGCCATAGCGTGGATCAAGTCTGCAGCCCGCTTTAACACCATCATCGAATTCAAGCGTATAGGTTTGCACATCAGCTGGGCGGTGTGCCGTCAAGCGGCAATCCGCATGTCACGTTCTTCATTGCTCAAAGAAAGGAAAAGAAATCATGAGTCGACTCAATTGGTTTGAAGCTTCGCCGGGTGCAGCCAAGGCCCTTGGCGGGCTGCATCATTTCGTGACCACCGCGACAAATTTGCCAGCCCCGTTGATTCACCTTGTGTTTCTCAGGGTGTCTCAAATCAACGGCTGCGCCCATTGCATCGATCTGCACTCACGCGATCTGATCAAAGCAGGTATGTCGGTGGACAAGGTGCTGTTAGTACCGGTATGGCATGAAGCGCACTATTTGTTCTCGGATCAGGAGCGCTCAGCATTGGCCTGGACAGAAGAAGTCACGCGGGTAAGCGAGACACATGTATCCGACGGAGCTTATGCAGCAGCATCAGCGATGTTTGCAGAAAAGGATCTTGTCGACCTGACAGCGGCCATTGCTGCAATGAACGCTTTTAACCGTATGGGCGTCAGCTTCCGACTCAAACCTGCCGCTAAAACGTGATGACCTAGTTACTCAACATGCAAACGCAGTACTTCAGAGACGGCCCTGGTATTGCCTACAGTCTGTTTCAGGCCATTGCAGCCCCTTCTGAACGACGGGTATGAGCCGAAAGCAGTCTCTGATGGACGTCCGCTATGGGTCGATAGCGGTCACGGGCGAATGGCTGCAATCGACCCATAGCTGCCGCTCGTGGCCTCGGTAGAGCGACAGGCGCTCTAAACATAATCGGCCGAGGGATCGACTCACCTGTCGACATACTGATGCACCCCAAATAGCATGTCTTAATCCAATATGCCCGAGCTGGTAAAAATGATCTCAGATTCTGGCACACCAACTCTAGACCAGCTGAAAGTTCTCCTGACGGTCGTAGAGGTGGGAAGCTTTGCCGGTGCTGCAAGGAAACTGCATCGTGCAACGTCCGTGGTGAGCTATTCCATTTCCAATCTCGAGATGCAGCTTGGGGTATCACTTTTTGACCGCAAGACGACACGTAAACCAAAGCTGACAGAGGCTGGACGTACAGTGTTGGCCGAAGCACGAACGATCATCAACGGGGTCAACGGACTGCGATCGAAGGTGTCTGGACTGTTGCACGGTCTCGAAGCAGAGGTGCATCTTGCTCTGGATGTAATGCTGCCAGCGGAGCGGGTGGTCGATGCGCTCAGGACTTTTAGACAGGTATTTCCCACCGTGGCTTTGCATCTACACATGGAAGCGCTCGGTGCGGTCACCCAACTAGTACTTGAGAAAAAAGCTGGCATTGGGATCAGTGGCCCCCTTGACCTGGGGAGGGATGGCCTTGAGCGTGTCGGCGTAGGCAGTGTTGAGTTGGTACCCGTTGCAGCCCCGGCGCACCCACTTGCCCTCGCCGGCCGCAACGACCCTGGAGCGGCAAGAAATCACATCCAATTGGTGTTGTCAGACCGATCAACGCTTACCGGGGACAGAGATTTTGCCGTAGTGAGCCCCCGTACATGGCGGCTCGCGGACTTAGGCGCAAAACACATGCTACTCAAGGAAGGCATTGGCTGGGGCAACATGCCCTTACCTATGGTCCAGGCGGACCTCAATGCGGGACATCTTGTCCATCTCGATCTACCCGATTGCAGAGGCGGCTCTTACGCGTTTGACGTTATCTACCGGACTGACTCACCGCCTGGGCCGGCTGGTCTATGGCTCATCAAACGCTTCGGCCAGCAAGCCGAAGCTCTCTAGCGTTGTCAAATAAGCAGAATAAACCCTTCGATATTCTTCTGGTTTTTAGCCAGCTAGGCCCCTGTTAGGCTGTTGCTCATAGACCAGATCCGCGCGCTGCGGTGCCTGGGCCTCAATAGTCGCAAGACTCCGGTACCACGAGGTGAACCTATGTATTCAGCCGCCGAGCTTCTCAAACAACATTTCGAAACGTTTGTTGAGAACCATGAAGTTAGCGTTTGTGAGGGTAAGCTGACGCATATTCGTGAGTACTTCGATCCTGCCCAGGCGGCTTACACCGTGGACTCCCCCGTGATGATGCCGGGCTAGCACGCTGCCGAGTGCATGAAAGAAGCAAAACTCCGACAGGCAAAGCAAGGTCGCCAAGGAGTCGAATGTCCAAAAGAGAGAAATTGGCACCGTCGAAAGTGACAACCAATTCCTGACTTGGAGACATCAAAATGACTGACTTCATCCCAACCCCAAACGAAGTGGCAGGCAAAGTGGTGCTGGTAACCGGCGCGGCCAGCGGCATCGGCAAGGCCATCGCCGAGCTCCTTCACAGCCGTGGAGCGAAAGTCATTGCCGAGGATATCGACCCGAAAGTCAACGCACTTGAGCGTCCCGGCCTGGTTCCTTTCGTCGCCGATATCACCGTTGACGGCTCTGCCGAGCAAGCGGTGGCGTTGGCGGTAGAGAAGTTTGGCCAGCTGGACGTCCTGGTCAATAACGCCGGTCGCATCTTGTACAAGCCCCTCGTCGAAATGACCCGCGAAGATTGGGAATGGCAGATGCAAACTAACGTGACAGGGGCGTTTCTCCACTCCCGAGAGGCGATGAAGGAGATGATGAAGAACAAGAGTGGCGCGATCGTGAACATCGCCTCGTACGCGTCCTACTTCGCATTTCCCGGTATCGCGGCCTATACCGCGTCCAAAGGCGCCTTAGCACAGTTGACGCGTACCCAGGCGCTGGAAGCGATTGAGCATGGCATTCGGGTCAATGCCATTGGCGTGGGAGATGTGGTTACCAACCTGTTGAACCACTTTATGGAAGACGGTCGTGGGTTCCTGCAAGAGCATGGCAAGTCCGCGCCGATCGGTCGAGCTGCAGCACCGGAAGAGATCGCCGAGATTGTCTCTTTCCTGGCTTCCGAGCGCGCCAGCTTCATTGTCGGTTCGGTGGTCATGGCCGATGGCGGCATGAGCGTCCCGGTAGGTTAATCCTTCGCCTTGTCCGCGTTGTGCTGCATTGGCAGCACAACGCGTTTTCTTGCTACCAGACCTATTCAACGGAGCCGTCATGACCGCACTTCGAAAATCCGACTTCCCCCTCATCAACGTTCGCCAGCATCTGGAAACCGGGCCCATAGTGCTCGTGACCTCAGCCTGGAACGGCGAAAGTAACATCATGACCATGGGCTGGCACATGATGATGCAATTCGATCCAGCCCTTTTGGGCTGCTACATCTGGTCGGGGAACCATAGCTACGAACTGATCCGCAACAGCCAGCAATGCGTGATCAACGTACCCACCCTAGAGCTGGCGGACCAAGTCGTCGCGGTGGGCAACAATACGGGCAGTGCTGTGGACAAGTTTGGCCAATTCGGTCTTACCCCGACAGCTGCGACGCAGGTTGAAGCGCCGCTGATAGCCGAGTGCTATGCCAGTTTCGAATGCCAGCTGTATGACTCGAAGCTGATCGACGAGTACGGTCTGTTCATCTGGCAAGTGGTCAAAGCGCATGTAGATCGCTCGGTGGAGCAGCCTAGAACGCTGCACTACAGGGGAGGCGGTCAATTCATGGTGGCGGGGGAAATCTTGGACTTTCGCCAGCAATTCCGTCCCCAGAACCTCTGACTGGCGTGGACTACTCACTATTTACGGTATTGAGTGGGCGTGACGCCAACCTCACGTTTGAACACCTGAGAAAAATGGCTTGGGCTGCTGTATCCGATCTCCAAGCCTATATCGATCACGCTCCGATCCGTTTCGATTAGGAGCTGCCGGGCTCTTGCCATCCTCAGTCTGATAAAGAACTGCGACGGGGAATAACCAGCGGCTTTTTTGAACATCCGGCTGAAATGGTACTCGCTCATCCCAGCTATTTCGGCCAAGTGCCCGAGATTGAATTCATCAGCCAGATTCGCCTCCATTGCCGACAGCACACGGCGCAGCTTGTAAGCAGGCAATGCATTGCGGCGCACGATATCGTCCGCTGAGCTGTCCAGGTAGCTGCGGGCAAGGTGAATGGCGATGCACTGGGCCAACCCCTGAAGATAAAGAGGGCTAGCCCTGTGCCCCGTCAGTTCCAGGCGAACTTGCTCCAGTAGAACGGACAACCCATCGTCACGCCCGCCCGAGACTTCACTTAGTCGAACCGCTTCCACAGACCCGCCCAAGACCTCATGGATGGCTTTTTCCAAAAGCGGGATGCCGAGGTAGATATGCATGACCTCAAATGGTTCTACACCATCTACGTTCCAGCGCATCTCGTAAGGTTGTGCCGAGGTAGTCAAGAAGAAATCACCTTTGGACACTTGGCTACATTGCCAGTCGCCGTCAAGCTCACGCTCCTGAACGGCAGCATTACCGGAGATGATCCACACGAGCAAGGGCTCAGCTACGGCGGGCACGATAAAGCTCTCTTCCTTACGCTCCCGGTTAAAGATCTGCACCAACATATCCCTATCGGCCAGAACGTCCGAGGCGGCAAGCCGCTCACCCCGAATGTAAGCCTCCAGGCCATGGGCTGAAGTCCGCTCTATGACATCCATGGGAATCGTCACCTCAGTTAGTACGCCGACACAAACGAGCCATCTCGGGCATTGGTCTCACAGGGTGGACTTGAAGTTCAAGCCTAGGCTTTCAACAGTCAAGGCCGTTCGCGGCCCCGTAGGGGATGTAAAGAATCCGCTCTGGATGCGTGTTCTGAAAGGTAAAAGTCGAAAAAAAAGCCGGAATGTCTCCATTCCGGCCGGCCCCTCAACGCTCGGGATAGAGAATCATCCCTGCGTGATACAGCACGTTGCTTCGAAACTCCCCGTCGGCAGTAAATCCGGTGTCATCCACATACTCGATGTGATCACCCTCTAGCCAGTATCGACCTTGGTACGCGCTTTGTTGCCCTCCGCGGGCTTCGTCATAGCGGCCGCCAGGCAGGAGCTCATGGCGAATGCGACCGTCAGCCGTCACCCACATGCCAACGTATTTATCCTGATCTCCAAGTGGTTCACCCATGGCATTTCCTCGCTGTCGACCGGACGTTCAGAATGGACTTGCGGTTGGACGCACGATCAGTTCGCTGACATCGACATCCGCAGGCTGTTCTACGGCGTAGGCGATCGCCCGGGCAATCGCCGAGGCTGGAATCGCGATCTTGCGGAACTCGCGCATCTCGGCACGCCCGCCCTCATCGGAAATGCTGTCGGCCAGTTCGGACTCGGTGACGCCTGGGGCAATGACGGTGACCCGGATGTTACCGCCCACCTCCTGGCGCAAGCCCTCGGAAATGGCTCGTACGGCATATTTGGTGGCGCAGTACACCGCAGCGGTCGGGCTTACCGCGTAGGCTCCAATCGAGGCAATATTGATGATCTGACCGGCGCGCTGTTCTTGCATGAGCGGCAGCGTTGCGGCAATGCCGTGCAGGACGCCGCGAATGTTCACATCGATCATCCGATTCCACTCATCTACCTTGAGCGCTTCGAGTTTCGAAAGCGGCATGACGCCGGCATTGTTGATCAGCACGTCGACGCGTCCGTGCAGTTCGACAGCGAAGTCGATAAAGGACTGCATGTCATCAAGGTTGGTGACATCCAGCGCCTGGACATCAGCGATACCGCCTGCTGAACGAATCTCCCTGGCCAGAGTTTCCAGGCGATCGGTGCGGCGGGCGCCCAGGACCACGCGAGCGCCTTTGCTGGCAAGCAGGCGGGCTGTTGCTTCGCCGATACCACTGCTGGCGCCGGTGATCACGATGACTTTTTGTTCGATGCCGTGCATTTTCGTACTCCTGTTTCTGGCTTGAGGGGCCACCGCCGACAGGCAGGTGGTGAAGCAAGAGTAAGAAGCCTTGGCTGGGCTGGGTTATCCGATTCCTGCGGTCAACATGCACGATCCTGCGCAAGTGGTCGGCGTTGGAGTTCATGCGATGCCAGCGGGCAAAAAGCAAACATGCTTATCTATCTCATCGAACGTAAACCACGAAATTAAGCGACTATTCAGCTATGTGAGGCTGTTCCAGACTTACTCATACCAGCGTTCCATTCCGGAATGCTTACACCAAGGAACGTATGCCATGCCTCACGCCATCACCATTTCAAGCTCAGCCTCTCATCCTTCGGCTGCAACAGCTGGTGCCGCCGCACTAGTAGGTCGCATTTTTCTGAGCGCGATCTTCATCCTCTCAGGCGTATCCAAGGTAGGCGCGCCGGCCATGATGATCGGCTACATCAGTTCAGTTGGTCTGCCGTTTCCTTCCTTAGCGCTGACGCTTGCCATTCTCGTGGAAATAGCCGGCGGTGTAGCTCTGATCGCCGGGTATAAAACCCGTGTTGTCGCAGCAGGGTTGGCGCTTTTCAGTGTCCTCACTGCGGTGATCTTCCACAGTGCTCTGGCCGATCAGAACCAATTCATTCACTTCTTCAAGAACATCGCGATGGCCGGCGGTTTGCTGCAGATCGTGGCCTACGGCGCAGGACGCTTCAGCTTGGACGCGCGTCGCCAGTAACTGACGCGCCCTGCCAAACATCGACTTGATAACCCATTACCTACAGACGGGGAAGTTCATGAAAGCTATCCAAGTGGCAGAGTACGGTCAGATTGAACGGCTTGAGCTGATAGAGCTTGAAGAGCTGGTGCCCAACGATGACCAGGTTCTCATTGACGTTGCCGGCAGCGGAATCAATCCGATTGACTGGAAGATTCTCTCGGGGGCCATGAAGGAGTTCATCCCAATGTCCTTCCCCTACACGCCGGGTGTAGAGGTTGCCGGCACCATTGCAGCAGTTGGAAAGAATATTCACGAATACGCCCTGGGTGATGAGGTGTTCGGATTCATTGGAATAGGCGGTGGTTACGCCACCCAGGCTCTTGCAACGCCCGACAGGCTTGCGCACAAACCCGATGGGTTGTCACTTCTTCACGCCGGTGGAATTCCTGCCGCAGCGCTTACTGCTTGGCAGGCGCTGCACGAACACGCCGAAATCAAGCCAGGCCAGACTGTTGTGATTCACGGTGCAGCAGGAGGGGTGGGTAGTTTCGCGGTCCAGTTAGCACGGCTGGCCGGCGCTCATGTAGTGGCAACAGGCTCGGCCAGAAACCGAGACTACCTCCGATCACTCGGCGCCCATCAGTTCATTGATTACACCGCACAACAGTTCGAGAACCTCGTCAGCAATGTCGATACCGTCATTGATCTGGTCGGCGGAGACACTCAGGATCGCTCCTGGACGGTGATCAAACGCGGTGGGGCGTTAGTCTCGCCTGTCAGCACACCCAACGCGCAGAAAGCACGTGAGTACGGCGTAGTCAGCAAAAATTTCGCAACCCGGTCGGACGGGCGCCAGTTAGCGGAGATAGCGAAATTGTTTGCTGAGAAGAAGCTACACGCCGAGGTTGAGGTCGTTCCGCTTTCCAGCGCGGCTGAGGCTTTGATGCTAAGCCGGGGAGGACATATTCGCGGCAAACTGGTGTTCGATGTGAATCGGTGATTAATCTCGAAGGCGCTGCGCTCGGGTGAATCTGCCGGAAGGCGGCCCGGCGCAGGAATATGCAAAAGCCTCGCAGGAACCAAATAACGGCCTGCTCACCGCCGCCGTAATCTGAGCCCAAGCAGAAAGCGAACCCGCTTCTGCCGCCGGCCATCAGAGCGACCGAGCCTGCAACAAACAGGAATCCACGTCACGCTTTGCACTGACAACCGGCAACGAATCCATCGCAAATTACGGAGTCGCTGTCATGAAAACTGTACATACCATGATGATTGGAATTGCCTTATCTGCTCTCAGTGCAAGTTCGATGGCACTGCCAGCCAAAGAGATTGGCAGTTGGACCCATCAGACCTGCAAAGAAGTGATGGCACCCCTTGTTGTCGAGGGGGGTGGAGATCGTCTCAATTACCGCCGCGTGGCCGAGGGCGGTGCCGATCGCCTGAATGACCGCCGTGTAGCTGAGGACGGTGCTGATCGCCTGAATGACCGCCGTGTGGCTGAAGATGGTGCGGAACGTCTTAATGCCCGTAGAGTGGCTAAAGTCGATGCGGATCGTGCCACCTATGCCTGACGCATATAGCCCATCCTACCGAGAGCCCGGCCCGCCGGGCTCTTGCATTTGAAGGGTGTCTATTAGCATCTACCCAAAAGGCTGCGGACCAATTTATTCTCTGCAATAGAACCAGTCTAATGGGAGGTAATGGCAGTGGATGATAGGGACGAAGAGCTGACGCGTCTGAGGGCCGAGCTAGCATCAACCATGCATCGTTATGCTCCCACCTATGGCGTGTTTCAGACGGGAATTGCTCCGCTGCATTTCATACGCAGTGATACTCCAACCGATGTGATCCATACTGTCCATAAACCGGGGCTATGCATCGTTGTGCAGGGCCGTAAACAGGTGCAGTTGTGGGAAGAAAGCTATGTCTACGACCCTTTGAACTATCTGGTCGTCTCGGTAACCCTACCTTTAGCGGGTCAAGTGACAGAGGCATCCTCAGAGAAGCCCTATTTCTGCATCCGCCTGGATATCGATCCGGCAGAAATCGCTCAGCTGATCGCAGACGTCAGTCCTATCGGCGTGCCGAGCCAACAGCCCCACCGAGGGCTATATCTGGATAAGATCGATAGCTCGTTGCTCGATGCAATGCTGCGATTGGTACGTCTATTGGATGTGCCATCGGATATCCCAGCGTTGGCGCCGCTAGCACTAAGAGAAATTTTCTACCGGCTGCTCAAAGGCCAGCAGGGTCAGCGTTTACATGAGATAGCCATAACCGATAGCCAGACCCATCGCGTTACTCGGGCCATTGAGTGGCTGAACAACAATTATGCACAACCATTGCATATTGATGAGCTAGCGAGCTATGCCAATTTGAGTAACTCGACGCTTCACCACCGATTCAAGGCTGTCACCGCAATGAGTCCTTTGCAGTATCAAAAACAACTTCGCCTGCAGCATGCACGCAGGTTGATGATCTCAGAGGGTCTGGATGTTTCTACAGCCGGATTCAAGGTGGGCTATGAAAGTCCGTCACAGTTCAGCCGTGAATACAGCCGGATGTTTGGGGCCCCACCGAGCCGAGATATCGCGAAGCTTCGGTCTCTCGGGTAAGGTGCTGCTGAAGGCTTGGCTAAAACAACCCTGATGGCGGCCGCCGAGCAGAAGGTGATGCGCACATCAGCCGGGAAAAACGCCCGACACGCGCTGAAGAACGCGTGGGTTTGTGACGAGTCGACGCTGGTGAAATACGGCGCCACGACGATGTTGCCACCTTGGCGCCCATCTCGGCGATTTCGGCCTCACTGGTAGTCAGGCTGGCAATGGGCGGCCGAGGACCATTACCGTAACGCTGCGCCAATGCCTGATAGAAACTTGCCGTACCCGTACCGACCACGGTCGAGAACACCACATCCGGAGCAGAGCGAACCACCCGCTCCACCACCTGGGCCAGGTCATCGGCCGAGGGGTACAGTGGCATGTAAGCCTCCTCCACCACTTCGCCGCCATGCTGCTTGTACAGATGGCGCATGACGTGGTTGCTTTCCCGGGGGTAGATGTAGTCCGAGCCGACGAAGGCGACCCTGGCACCATAATGACGGGTCAGGTAGGCCGCCAGCGGCGCGCTGTTCTGGTTAGGTGTCGGCCCGCCATAGACGATGTTGGGCGAGTACTCGAAACCCTCTTAAGGCGTGGGATAGAACAGCAAGCCATCAGCGCGCTCGACCACCGGCATCACGGCTTTACGGGTATGCGACATGTAGCAGCCGAGCATCAGGCGCACGCCGGTCAGCGAGAACACGCCCCAGACATTGGCCTTGCGGCAGGCCTGGGCGAACACTTCGGTTTCCACGCCGGGTACGGCCACGGCGGTTTCCATCATTTCTGCCGGGGCGTACATGATGCCCAGCAGGCTGTACTCCGGGAAAATCACCAGATCCATGCCCGGCAACAGCCGCTGCCTCTTTAGGCGCCGAGTGAGCCCAGCACGCGTTGCAGCCTGTCCCGGGTCGTATCCGTGCACGCTTGCATCGGTTCGCGCAGCTCGTCTGCCATCAGGTTTTGCAACTGCAACGCTGCCTTCACCACCGCCGGGTTGGGCTCGGTAAAAGCCAGCTTGATCCAGGGCAGCAACTGGTAGAACGTGCCGCGCGCAGCCACCCAGTCACCGCTGTCGACCTGCTGCAGCATGCGCACATACAGGTCGGCACGCACGTGCGCGGAGGCTGAAATAGCCCCAGCACCACCCAGGCACAGGTTGTTGAAGATCTGCAGGTCTTCACCCGCCAGCACCTGGGCATGGCCACCCTCGATCAGGGCCAGGGTGGTCTCGCTGTCGCCGCTACAATCCTTGACGGCTGCAATGCGCGGGTGACGCACGATTCGGCGCAGGGTTTCACGCTCGATGCGCACGCCCGTGCGATAGGGAATGTCGTACACGATCACTGGCACGCGGGCGGCATCGGCCACAGTGGCGAAGAAGGCTTCGAGACCGGCCTGCGAAGGGCGGATGTAGCACGGTGCAGGGACTAGCAACCCGCCAATGTCACGCTGCTGGACTTCAGCCTGAAACGCTAGCAGCTCACGCAGGTTGTAACCCGACAGGCCCATCACCACCCTGCCCGGCTCCACCCAGGCCAGCACCGCATCCAGCACTGCCAGTTGCTCGGCCTTGGACAGTGCCGCCGCCTCGCCCGTGGTACCGCACACCACAAAACCGGCCACGCCGTCCTCGAGCAGCTTCTTCACCAGTTTTTCCAAGGCGGCAAAGTCGATTTCATTGGCGCGCATTGGCGTGACGAGGGCGATCCAGATACCACGGAAATTCGACATGCAAAAACTCCTGATGTTGACCGAAAGTCAGCGTCAGAGGGTGAAGAGTCGAAGTGGTCTGGCAGGGATACCTAGCGCCTTCTGTCTCGTCAGCCCACCTGACGAGACAGCGCGCCTCGGTCAGATGAGCGGCTGTTTCTTGGATTTCTTGGCAACGGCAACGCATGCGCCTGCCTGGGCAATGAAGCCCGAAGCGAAGATGGCGTGGTTGGACATGGACATGGGGGAAAGCCCGCTGCGTGGATTAGGCTGGATAATGGTGGAGCGACACGCGAGGTGTCAACCCTCGACCTTGCTGCAGCGTCGCAAAGCTCGAAGCCGGCTCAGTGCAGAAGCCTGAACTTTCGTTCACCGTGCATACAGCGACATTTCGGGCGATGACTTGATGAGAAAAGGTTATGCCAGCAGGCGAATGCCTGGATGTGCGGTATGGTTACCCGGTAAGCAAAACCTGATTTGCGGAGACCCACATGTTTCGTGTTTTTGAACGCTGGCTCGACCCCTTCCCCCCTGACGAAGTGCCGCCACCCCCGGTGGGCCTGCTGCGCTTCATGTGGGCCTGCACCCGGGGCGCCCGCGGCTACATTCTTGCCCTGGCCCTGCTCAGTGCCGGGGTATCGGTTTACGAAGCCTGGCTGTTTGCCTTCCTCGGCCAAGTGGTCGACCTGCTCTCGAACTGGCAGGCCGGGGGTGCCGTAGGTGCTGAGGAAAGCCGTGTGTTGTGGGGCATCGGTATCGTCCTGGTGGCCAGCATCGGGCTGGTGGCAATGCGTACCATGGTTCAACACCAAGTGCTGGCGATCAACTTGCCGCTGCGGTTGCGCTGGGACTTTCACCGGCTGATGCTGCGCCAGAGCTTGTCGTTCTTCTCTGACGAGTTTTCGGGCCGGGTCACCACCAAGGTGATGCAGACAGCCTTGGCGGTACGCGAGGTGCTGTTCACCGTCATCGAAATACTGCCCGGTATCGGCGTGTACTTCATTGCAATCATTGCCCTGGCGGGTGGTTTTGCCCTGAAGCTGATGCTGCCGTTCATTGCCTGGCTGGCTCTGTTCGGGCTGGCGATGCTGTACTTCGTGCCGCGCCTGGGCAAGGTCGGGCAGGAACAGGCCAACGCGCGGTCGTCGATGACTGGGCGGGTTTCCGATGCCTACACCAACATCACGACGGTAAAGCTGTTCTCGCACTCCAGGCGCGAAGCGCACTTCGCCCGTGCGGCCATGGAGGACTTCAAGCAGACCGGCTTTCGCCAGATGCGCTTGGTCAGCCAGTTCGAAATCGTCAACCAGGCGCTGGTGGTGGGCTTGATCTTCGGCTCCGGCGGCTATGCGCTGTGGCTGTGGCACCAAGGCCAGGTCGGCACCGGTGCAGTCGCGGCAATCACCGCCATGGCCCTGCGTATCAACGGGATGTCGCACTGGATCATGTGGCAGATGACCTCGTTGTTCGAGAGCATCGGCACCGTGCAGGACGGCATGGCCACCCTCACCCACGGCCCCAAGGTGCAGGATGCAACCGATGCAGGCGAACTGGTGACTCAGGGCGGCGCAGTAACGTTCGACAAGGTCAGCTTCAACTACAACGGCGAGCGCCAGGTCCTGAACGACCTGAGCCTGCACATTCGCCCAGGCGAAAAGGTCGGGCTGGTCGGCCGCTCAGGCGCAGGCAAATCCACCTTGATCAACTTGCTGCTGCGCTTCTATGACGTGGACAGCGGTGTCATCCGCATTGATGGGCAGGACGTCGCCAAGGTCACCCAGGACAGCCTGCGCAGCGCCATCGGCATGGTCACTCAGGACACCTCGCTGCTACACCGCTCGATCCGCGACAACATCGCCTACGGCCGCCCGGATGCCACCGAAGCGCAGATCCGCGCTGCGGCGGCCAATGCCCAGGCCGATGGGTTCATCAGCCAGCTCAGTGACCGCCAAGGCCGCAGTGGCTACGACACCTTGGTGGGTGAACGCGGTATCAAGCTGTCCGGCGGCCAGCGCCAGCGCATTGCCATTGCCCGGGTGATGCTGAAGAACGCGCCGATCCTGCTGCTGGACGAAGCCACCAGCGCTCTGGACTCGGAGGTGGAAGTGGCCATTCAGGAAAGCCTGGATGAAATGATGCAAGGCAAGACCGTCATCGCCATCGCCCACCGGCTGTCGACGATTGCGGCCATGGACCGGCTGATCGTGATGGATGAAGGCCGCATCATTGAGCAAGGTACCCACGCTGAGTTGCTGGCGAAAAAGGGCACCTATGCCCGGCTGTGGCAACACCAGAGCGGCGGGTTCCTGGGTGAGGACCAAGGTGTGGCCGAGGCGGTGGAATAGGCCTTAGCCAAACACATGCGAGGGGCGGCGCAGCACCGGGTCGAACGGGTTGACCCGTTCGCCAATCGCCGCCGCCTCCCGCTTGAGCAAGGCCACCACAGTCGGCATGCGGTTAGGCCCAAGGCGGTCGCTGATGGTCGCCACGCTCAAGGCCGCCACCGCATGACCATTACGGTCCAGAATTGGCACTGCCAGGCCGGCCATGCCGTCGAGTACCCCGGTGTTGCGCCCGGCATACCCCAGGCTGCGCACATTGTCGATTTCGGCACGCAGCAGCACTTCGTCGTAATGGTGAAAATCCTTGAGCCGCGGCAGGTTATAACGGATCACCTCGTCACGCTCCTCCTCAGGCAGGAAAGCCAGAATGGCCAGGCTGCCCTGCCCCACGCCCAAGGCCACACGGCCGCCGATGTCGCCGGTAAAGGTGCGGATCGGGTAAGGCCCTTCGCTGCGGTCCAGGCACACCGCGTCAAACCCCGAACGCGCCAGCAGAAACAGCGAATCCCCCAGCGAAGCAGAAAGCCGCAGCAGGCTGGGGCGCACCACATCGCGCAAATTGCCGGCCTGCCCGGCCTTGGCCGCCAGGGCAAAGAAATCCAGGCTCAGGCGGTAGCGCTTGCTGGTCGCACACTGGTCGACCATGCCCTCTTCGATCAGGCTGCGCAGTAACCGGTGTGTGGTGGGCTGTGCCAGGCCAACCCGCTGGGCCAGCTGGCTGACCTTCTCGCCCTCGCCACCGCAATCACCCAGCGCACGCAACACGGCGAACAAACGCGACACGGCACTGACACCCACTTCCCTGGCTTGACCATTTCGTTCATCGGAATCCATTTTTCGCTAAACCCTATCAAATTTCATTGAGTGGAATAATTTCAAAATAGCTATCACTCAGTGAAATTACCCTTTGTCGCCATCCTAATCATTGCCCTACTCTCCGGTCCATAGGGCGATATCACAACATCGGCCGCCGCCACAGAAGCGAGCGCCAACGTCCGTAAAAGCATTGCTTTTCGCCGCTGGCGCTCTGCCCACCCTGAAACTGCCGGTTTATCCCGGTTCCGTTTGCGATGGAGCACAGCCATGACCTTTCTGTTGATCGACAAACTCTGCAAGCGCTATGGCGCCACGGAGGCCGTGGCCAGTTCGTCACTGGCCATCGAAAAAGGCGAGTTTGTCTCCCTGCTCGGCCCTTCCGGCTGCGGCAAGACCACCACCCTGCAGATGATTGCCGGCTTCGTCGAGGTCACCAGTGGCCGCATCGTGCTCGATGGCCGCGACATCACCCACGCCAAACCAGCCAGCCGCGGCCTGGGCGTGGTGTTCCAGAGCTACGCGCTGTTCCCGCACATGACCGTGCGCGACAACGTTGCCTTTGGCCTGCGCATGCGCAAGGTAGGCAATGCCGACATCGCCCGCCGCGTGGACCAGGCGCTGGCGCTGGTGCGCCTGGACAAGCATGCCGACCGCTACCCACGGGAATTGTCCGGCGGCCAGCGCCAGCGTGTAGCACTGGCACGCGCGCTGGTGATCGAACCGCCCGTGCTGCTGCTGGACGAGCCGCTGTCCAACCTGGACGCACACCTGCGTGAAGAAATGCAGTTCGAGATCTGCCGTATCCAGAATGAAGTCGGCATTACCACGTTGATGGTCACCCACGACCAGGCCGAAGCCTTGTCGATCAGCGACCGGGTGGTGGTGATGGAAGCCGGGCGCATCACCCAGGTCGATGACCCTTACCGCCTCTACGAACACCCGGGCACGCCGTTCATTTCCGACTTTGTCGGCAAGGCCAACCGCCTGCGTGGCGTCACCGGCTCTGGCGGCCAACCGCAGGCAGCGCCCCAGGGGCCGCTGACCCTCAGCCTGCGCCCGGAAAAGATCAGCCTCGGCCCGGCGGGCAGCGGCAAACTGTCAGGGCGCATCAGCTGCCGCTACTTCCTCGGCAGCCAGTGGCTATACCGCGTTGATACTGCCCTGGGCAACCTGGCCGTGGTCCGCGCCAACGATGGCAGCGCGCCGCTGGACGAAGGTGCGCCGGTTGGCCTGGACTGGAACGATGCCCTGCTGCGGGTGCTGAACGCGGCCGAGGTGGCGGCATGAGTACGGCAAAACTGCGCAACAACGCCTGGGGCTACGGCCTGAGCAGCCCGGCCCTGCTGTTGTTCCTGGCCTTGCTGGTAATGCCGCTGGGGTTGACCGTGCTGCTGTCGTTCAACGCGTTCGACTACAGCAGCGGCATCCAGGCCGGCCAATACACCCTCAGCCATTACCTGAGCCTGGTGACCGACACCTATTACTACGAGATTTTCTTTCGCACCTTCTGGATCAGCGCCCTGGTCACCTTGCTGTGCGTGCTGATCGGCATCCCCGAGGCCATGGTGCTTAGCCGCATGGGCGCGCCGTGGCGCTCGATCTTTCTGATCCTGGTGCTGACCCCGCTGCTGATTTCGGTGGTGGTGCGCGCCTTCGGCTGGAGCCTGCTGCTGGGCTCTGACGGCCTGATCAACCAAGGCATCAGCGCCCTCGGTGGGCAGCCGATAAAGCTGTTGTACACCCCGTTCGCGGTGATCATCGGCCTGGTCCACGTGATGCTGCCGTTCATGATCATCCCGGTCTGGACCTCGTTGCAGAAGCTCGACCCGGCCGCCGAACAGGCTGCACTGTCGCTGGGCGCCAGCCAGTGGACGGTGTTCCGCCGCATCGTGCTGCCACAGATCATGCCGGGCGTGCTGTCGGGCACCCTGATCGTGTTCGGCCTGGCGGCCAGCTCGTTCGCCATCCCCGGGCTGCTGGGCGGGCGCCGACTGAAGATGGTCGCCACCATGATTTACGACCAGTACCTGGCCGAACTGAACTGGCCGATGGGCGCCACCATCGCGGTCGCCCTGCTGCTGATCAACCTGCTGGTGATGCTCAGCTGGAACCGGCTGGTGGAACGCCGCTACAAACGCGCACTTGGAGTTTGAACCCATGACCCGTAACGGCCCGCTGGCCCTGTCTTTTCACGCCCTGGTGATGCTGTTCATGCTCGCCCCGCTGGTGGTGGTGTGCCTGGTGGCATTCACCCCGGAAAACACCCTGAGCCTGCCCACCGCCGGCTTCTCGCTGCGCTGGTTCAGCGCCGTGTTCGAGCGCGCCGACTTCCTTGACGCGTTCTACAACAGCCTGAAACTCGCCGCCCTGGCGGCCTCGCTGGCCACCCTGATCGCCGTACCCGCTGGCCTGGCGCTGACCCGCTACAGCTTCCCGGGCCAGGGCTTTGTCAACGGGCTGCTGCTGTCACCCATCATCATCCCGCACCTGGTGCTGGGTGTAGCCCTGCTGCGGCTGTTCGCCTTGCTTGGGGTCAATGGCAGCTTCGCCTGGCTGGTGTTCGCCCATGTGGTGGTCATTACACCCTACGTGCTGCGCCTGGTGCTGGCTGCCGCCATTGGCATCGACCGCAGCGCCGAGCAGGCCGCACAGAGCCTGGGCGCAGGCCGCGTCACGCTGTTCTGCAAAGTGACCCTGCCGATGATCTTGCCGGGGGTGGCCGGTGGCTGGCTGCTGGCGTTCATCAACAGCTTCGACGAAGTCACGCTGTCGATCTTCGTCACCTCACCCGCCACGCAGACTCTGCCCGTGCGCATGTACGTGTACGCCACCGAATCGATCGACCCGATGATGGCCGCCGTTTCGGCACTGGTGATCGCCGTCACCGCCCTGACCATGGTCGCCCTGGACCGGGTTTACGGCCTGGACCGCGTACTGGTGGGCAAGCAATGACAAGGAATGCCCCTATGCCCCTGTTCAAGCGCGTGGCCGAGCACGACCGCGAGCCGCTGCCCTTTTTGCTCGACGGCCAGCCAGCCCAGGGCATGAACGGCGACACCCTGCTGACCGCTATCCTGACCAATGCCACGCACCTGCGCGGCAGCGACTTCAGCGCCGAGCCGCGCGCCGGTTTCTGCCTGATGGGTGCCTGCCAGGACTGTTGGGTACGCCTGCAGGATGGGCGCCGGGTGCGCGCCTGCTCGACCTTTCTGGAAGCCGGCCAGTGCATCACCCGCGACCCGGGGCGCCGTCCATGACTGCAATCGTGATCATCGGTGCCGGCCCCGCCGGCATCCGCGCCGCGCAAACCCTGGTGGACCACGGCATGCGCCCGGTGCTGCTGGACGAAGCCAGTCGCGGCGGTGGGCAGATCTACCGCCAGCAGCCAGCCAACTTTCGCCGGTCGGCCAAGGCGTTGTACGGTTTCGAGGCCGGCAAGGCACAAGCCGTGCATACCACCCTTGAGCAACTGCGCGGGCAACTCGACTACCGCCCGGATACCTTGGTGTGGAACGCTGAGCAGCAGGTGCTGGACACCTTGCAACAGGGCGAGTTGGCCGACCGCCTGGCGTTCGACCGGGTGATTGTCGCCACCGGCGCCACCGACCGCGTGTTGCCGATCCCCGGCTGGACCTTGCCTGGGGTCTATACCTTGGGCGCCGCACAGATTGCCCTTAAGTTCCAGGGCTGCGCCATCGGCGAGCGGGTGGTGCTGGCAGGCAGTGGGCCGCTGTTGTACCTGGTGGCCTATCAGTACGCCAGGGCCGGCGCCACGGTCAGCGCAGTGCTCGACACCTCGCCGTTCAGCGCCCAGGTACGTGCCCTGCCACGCCTGCTGCTGCAGCCGGGCACCTTTGCCAAAGGCCTTTACTACCGCGCATGGCTTGCCCGCAAAGGCATACCGGTGCACCAGGGAGTAACCCTGCTCGGCATTGACGGCGAACAACGCGCCAGCGGCGTTCGCTGGTCACTCAACGGTCAGCAGTATCAGCTGCCCTGCGACGCCGTGGCCTTCGCCCACGCCCTGCGCAGCGAAACCCAGCTGGCCGACCTGCTGGGCTGCGAGTTTGCCTGGAACACCCTCAACCGCGCTTGGCTACCGGTACGTGACCCCCAGGGCCGCGCCAGCAGCCCCGGCGTGTACCTGGCGGGCGACGGTGCCGGCATCCTGGGTGCCGATGGTGCGGAAATGACCGGCGAACTGGCAGCCCTGACGCTGCTGGCCGATCTCGGCAAGCGTGGCAACCCGCAACGCCAGCGACAGCTGGAAAAGCGCTTGGCCACGTTGCAGCGCTTTCGTCAGGGCCTGGAGCAAGCCTTCCCGTTCCCCGAACAATGGGCCAGCCAAGCCTCCGACCTGCTGACCGTGTGCCGTTGCGAGCAGGTCAGCGCCGGGGAAATCCGCGCTACCGTGCGCGCCGGGCACTGGGAAATCAACCGGGTCAAGGCCATGTGCCGGGTTGGCATGGGCCGCTGTCAAGGCCGTGTGTGCGGCGCCGCTGCCGCCGAGCTGATTGCCTGCGAAAGCGGTCGGCCCATTGATCAGGTCGGGCGCTTGCGCGGCCAGGCACCGGTCAAGCCGCTGCCCTTTGGTCTGGAGATAAAGCCATGAGGCTGCTTGAAGTGGACGCCATCATCGTCGGTGGCGGCATCGTCGGCAGCAGCGCTGCCTTGACCCTGGCCCGTGCTGGCCAGCACGTGGCGCTGCTGGAGCGCGACTTCTGCGGCTCGCATTCCAGCGGGGTGAACTACGGTGGCGTGCGCCGTCAGGGACGCTCGCTGGCTCAGCTGCCGTTGTCGATGCGCGCCCATGCCATTTGGGGGCAGCTGCGCGAATGGATCGGCATCGACGGCGAGTACGCCCGCAGCGGCCACCTGAAGCTGGCCCGCAGCGAAACCGATTTCGATGCCCTGAAGGCCTATGCACGCCGTACCCAGGCCTTTGACCTGCGCCTGCAACTGCTGGAACGCCGCGAGCTGCGCCAACGCTTTCCCTGGGTGGGCGACATCGCCGTCGGTGCCTCGTATTGCCCCGAGGATGGCCACGCCAACCCTCGCCTTGTATCGCCGGCGTTCGCCCAGGCAGCCCGGCACAGCGGTGCCGAGGTGCACGAGCAGTGCAAAGTGCTTGATGTGGACCACGACGGCCAGCGCTTCAGCGTACACACCAGCAACGGCCAGTGCTTCAAGGCACCCTGGCTGTTGAACTGCGCCGGCGCCTGGTCGGCCCAACTGGCCGAACAGTTCGGCGAACCGGTGCCACTCACCGCCGCCCACCCGGCCATGCTGGTCACCGAGCCGCTGCCGCTGTTCATGACCGCCAGCACCGGGGTAGAAGGCGGCGGTATCTACGCCCGCCAGGTAGCGCGTGGCAACTGCGTGCTCGGCGGCGGGCGCGGCTTTGCCCTGACCCCGACCACCGCACGCCCGGGCCAGGCCGCCGTGCTCGACATATTGCGCAACGCCACCGAGCTGTACCCGGCCCTGGCCGGTGCCCAAGCCATCCGCACCTGGAGCGGCACCGAAGGCTACCTGCCCGACGACGAACCGGTGCTTGGCCCCAGCCTGCAACGACCCGGCCTGCTGCACGGCTTCGGCTTTGCCGGCGCGGGTTTCCAGATTGGCCCGGCGGCGGGTGAAGCACTGGCGCAATGCATCCTGCAGGGCACACCCGCCATCAGCCTCGCGGCCTTTTCCATCCACCGTTTTCAGCCCAACCACCACCACAAGGAAAACCTGTCATGACGCACAAGCAACGTTTGCTCGCCCTGTTCTGCACCGTGCCCGGCCTGTTCGCCTGCCTGCCCGCCATGGCCCAACCCACGCTGTACCTGGGCATGAACGGTGGCACCATGGAACGGCTGTTCAGCGACAACATCCTGCCCCGGTTCGAGAAGGCCAACGATGTAAAGGTGGTGATCGTGCCCGGCACGTCGGCCGACATCCTGGCCAAGGTCCAAGCTACGCCGAACAAGCCGTCGATCCATGTGATGGTGCTGGATGACGGCATCATGTACCGCGCCATTGGCATGGGGCTGTGCAGCACGCTCAAGCCCAATCCGACCCTGGCCCAGCTGCCGGAAAAGGCCCTGATCAAGGACAAGGCCGCCGCCGTCAGCCTGGGGGTAACCGGCCTGGCCTACAACAGCCGCCTGTTCAAGGAAAAGGGCTGGGCCGCACCCACCTCGTGGAATGACCTGGCCGACCCGCGCTTCAAAGACAAGGTGGTGTTCCAGTCGATGGCCTCGTCCACCTTCGGCCTGCACGGTTTTCTGATGTACAACCGCCTGCACGGCGGCACCGATATCGACGTCAACCCGGGCTTCGCTGCCTGGAAGCAGAACGTTGGCCCGAACGTGCTGGAGTACATCCCCAACTCGGCCAAGCTCTCGGAAATGGTGCAAACCGACGAAGCCGCACTGTTCCCGCTCACCCCCACCCAAGTGACGGCACTGAAGCTCAAAGGCATCCCGGTGGAGTACGCAGCGCCCAAGGAAGGCGCCGTGGTGCTCAACCAGGCCGAATGCGTCACCGCCAACAACGACCAGCCGGAGCTTGCGCAAAAGCTCGCCGAATTCCTGCTGAGCCCCGAAGCGCAGGCTCCGGCTCTGGAACTGGGTGACCAGATCCCGTCCAACCCCAACACCCCGACCAGCGACAAGACCCGTGGCCAGGTCGAGGCCATGCAGACCTACCTGCAAACGGCCGTTACCATCGACTGGGACCAGGTCAACACCCAACGTCCGGAATGGAACGCCCGCTGGAATCGCCAGATCGAGCGATAGGCCGAGGCCACCTGGCCCGCTGCCGGCACCTCAGGTGCCGGCCAGCGGGCGCACCACCCGCTTGAGCCATCTGTAAACGTACGAATGCTCCGCCCTGCACAGGCGCGGACAGGGCTTCTGCACGCCTGCAAAACGGCTCAGGCACCCCTTGCATCACGCTGCCATCTAACTAGAACAAGCAAACGGAGCATGAAATGAGCATCAACACACTCGGCGTCACCGCCCTGTTGCTGGCGTCTGCCAGCCCCTTGCTGCAGGCCAGCGAGCAGTCCGAATCGGCAGGTTTCATCGAAGGCAGCAAGCTGTCTGTCAAGGCACGCAACATGTACATGCAGCGTGACAACCGCGCCAGCGGCGCACGGCAAAACTACGGCGAGGAATGGGCCCAAGGCTTTATCGGTACCTTTCAGTCCGGCTTCACCCAAGGCACCGTCGGCTTTGGCATCGACCTGATCGGCCAGTACGCCTTCAAGCTCGACACGGGTGACGGCCGCACGGGGGGCGGTACGGGCTTGCTGGAGCAGGACAGCCATGGCGCCAAGCAAGACATGAGCAAAGCCGGCGCAGTGCTGAAAATGCGCGCGTCCAACACCGTGCTCAAATACGGCACGCAGGTCATGGCTGTGCCTGTGCTGGCCACCTCCGACAGCCGCCTGCTGCCGGAAACCGTCGACGGCTTCTCGCTCACCAGCAAGGAAATCCGCAATCTGCAGTTGGACGCGGGGCACTTCACCGGCCTGACCAACCGCAACCAGTCATCCCGCGACAGCGGGCGCATGACCGCCGTGGACTACCTGGGCGGGGTGTACACGTTCAATGAGCGGCTCTCCAGCAGCCTGTACTACGCCAAAACTGCCGAGCACTTTCGCAAGTACTACGTGAACACCCGCTACCTGTTGTCGCTGGGTTCCGGCCAATCGCTTAAGTTCGACTTCAACGCCTACGACACGCAAAGCATCGGCCAAGCCCGCAGTGGCGACCTGGACAACCGCATCTGGAGCCTGGGGGGGACCTGGACGCTGGGCGCTCATGCCTTCACCCTGGCCTACCAGAAGGTGTCCGGCACCGGCGACTACGTGTACGGGCCAGACGGCAACGCGGTCTACAACTTTGCCAACTCGGTGCAGTACTCGGACTTCGACTACGAGAACGAAAAGTCCTGGCAGGCCCGATACGACCTGAACATGGCCGCTTATGGCGCACCAGGGCTGAACTTCATGACCCGCTATGTGAAAGGCTCCGACTTCAAGAGCGGCACCGGCGGCGACCTCGATGGCAAGGCCTGGGAGCGTGACGTTGAAGTACGCTATGTGGTGCAGGCCGGCGTAGCCAAGGACTTGTCGTTCCGGGTGCGGCAGGCCAGCTACCGTAGCTCGGAGCGTGGTGGCCAGATTGATGAAGTGCGGGTAATTACCGAGTACCCGCTCAATATTTTCTAAGGGTATGTACTGCCCGCTCCTAAGGGATTGCGCAAGCCCGGCACTCTGCACGATACCTGTGGGAGCGGGCTTGCCCGCGAAGATGGCTACGCAATTCCCCAGCCATGCCGCCTCAAGCCATCACTGGCTGCAACAACGCCTGCGCTTCATACAGTGTCGGCACATACCGCAACCGAATTTCATCCACGCTCAGGCGCGAAGCATGGGTCGTGATGGTGAGCGTTGCTTTCAACTGCCCGGCCCGATCCAGCAGCGGTACCCCCAACACACGCATACCCATCTCATATTCCTGGTCGACCATGCAGAAGCCCTGCGTTTTCACCCGCAGCAACTCCGCCTCCAGCAGCCCACGGTCAGTCTGTGTGTAAGGCGTCAGTGCCCGCAGCGGGTTGCGTGCAAAGTAGTCATCCCGCTCGCTTTCATCCAGCCAAGCCAGCCATATCCGTCCCCCCGCCGTGCAATACATCGGCACCCGCGAGCCTGGCCTGATCGACAACGACGCCACATGGCTGTAGCGGCTGCGCACCAGGTGGATGATCTCGTCGCCATCGCGGGTGCCCACTGATACATGCTCCTGGGTCTGCCGCGCCACCTGCTCGACGATCGGCCGCAGCATGCGCGGCAGTTGCGCCGAGTCGACATACGCCTGGCCAAGGCGCAGCGCCTTGGGCGTCAGCCAGTACTCGCGGCTGTCGGTTTCGGCAAAGCCCTCATGCACCAAAGTCAGTAAAAAGCGCCGGGTGGCGCTGGGCGTAAGGCCAGACAGCCTGGCTGCCTGCGGCACGCTCAGGCGTGGCTGCTCGGCGCTGAACAGCTGCATCAGGGCCAGGCCTTTCTGCAAGCCGGCAATCAGGTCACGGGGATGAATGGCGGGGGTGTTCATGCCTTCAACTCGCAAGTGGGGAAAAAAAACAGCCGATTACCGCGATAACCGGAACATGATTGCGATTATCGCACTAAACCACCGATTAGCGCATTGTTGGCCGCACCCCGCTGCTTCACGCTTGCCGCCATAAAAACGCCAATAAGGAGGTCAGCATGATTCGTGGTTCCACTGAACTGGTCGCCATCGTCGGTTCGCCCGTCGCCCAGGTGAAGTCCCCGGAAAACTTCAACACCTGGTTCACCCACAACAACTGCAACCTCGCCATGCTGCCCATCGACCTGCACCAGGCGGCGCTGGACAGCTTTGCCGACACCCTGCGCGGCTGGCAAAACCTGCGCGGCTGCGTGGTCACCGTGCCGTACAAGCAGGCCCTGGCCAACCGCCTGGATAGCCTGAGCGAACGTGCGGCGGCACTGGGGTCGGTCAATGTGATACGCCGCGAGCGCGACGGGCGCTTGCTGGGCGACAACGTCGACGGCGCCGGCTTCCTGGGCGCTGCGCGCAAGCATGGCTTCAAACCGACGGGCAAGCGGGCATTGGTGATCGGTTGCGGCGGTGTTGGCAGTGCCATCGCCTATGCGCTGGGCGAGGCAGGCATTGCCAGCATTACCCTCAGCGACCCCAGCACAACGCGCATGGGTGCGGTGTGCGAGCTGCTCGAAAATGCCTTCCCTGGGCTTACGGTCAGCACACAGTTCAGTGGGCTGGAAGACTTCGACCTGGTGGCCAACGCCTCCCCGGTCGGCATGGGCACAAGCGCAGAGCTGCCACTGCCCGCCGCCCTGCTGGCTACCCTGCAACCCGAAACACTGGTGGCCGACGTGGTCACTTCGCCCGAGATCACCCCACTGCTGAACCGCGCACGGCAAGTCGGCTGCCCGATCCAGACAGGCCCGGAAATGGCCTACGCCCAACTCGGCCACCTTGGCGCCTTCATGGGCGTGACGCCGCTGGAGATCTGAAGCCATGGCGACCCTTGAACACACACAACAAAGCGTTGACCTTGTGGTACTGGGCAGTGGCGCAGGCGGCTTGGCTGCGGCTGCCACGGCGGCCTGCCGCGGGCTGAAGGTGCTGGTCGTGGAAAAGGCCGAACGCTTTGGCGGCACCTCTGCGATTTCCGGCGGTGCGGTATGGCTGTACGGCACTGATCAAGCCCGTGACGCGGGTGCCAAGGACTCCCCCGAGGCCATGCGCACCTACCTCAAACACGTCATCGGTGATGGCTACGACCCCATGCTGGGCGACGCCTTCATCGAGCATGGGCACCAGGCACTGCGCTGGCTGGAGCGCCACACCGAACTGCGCTATGCCTTACGCCCGCACTCACCCGATTATTACCCGGATGCACCTGGCGCCACGCAGTTCGGCCGGGCACTGGAAATGGTCGAGTACGACGGCAAGCACCTTGGCCAGCGCCTCAAGGACCTGCAGATGCCACCGCCCGGCATGCTGCTGTTCGGCGGCATGATGGTCAACCGCGTGGATATCCAGCATTTTCTCAGTATTCGCCGCTCGCCCGGTTCGCTGTGGCATTGCCTGAAACTGATGGTGCGCTACGCGCGGGACCGCCTGCAGCACCCGCGTGGCACTCGGCTTACCACCGGCAACGCATTGATCGCCCGCCTGGCCACCAGTGCCTTCGCCCATGGCACGCAACTGTGGTTGCGCAGCGAAGCCGAAGAGCTGATTGTCGAGCACGGCGTGGTGACCGGCGTGGTTGTACTGCACGAGGGCCGGCGTCAGCGGGTAATGGCACGTGGCGGTGTGGTGTGCGCCATGGGCGGGTTCGCTGCAGGCGCACTGGCCGCCAGCTACCGCCCCGCCCAAGAGGCGCCGCACCTAACCATGTCGCCCGCCTTCAACGACGGTGCCGCCCTGCGCCTTGGTCAGGCGGTGTCGGCCGCCGAGGGCGAAGGCCTGGCGGCCAACTTCTTCTGGGCGCCGGTTTCCGAACGGCGCCATCCCGGTGGCCAGCGGGAGCGCTTCCCGCACCTGGTCACCGACCGCGCCAAGCCTGGCGTGATTGCGGTAGACCCGACCGGGCGGCGCTTCGTCAACGAGTCCGACTCCTACCACCACTTCGTGCAGACCATGTTCGCCAACGGCATTGCCAGCTGCTGGCTGGTGTGCGATGCCGAGGCGATGAACCGCTATGGGCTCGGCCTGGCGCGGCCGAAACCTGTGAACAACCAGGCGTTGATCGACGCCGGCTACCTGTACCGGGCCGCGACACCGCAAGCCCTGGCCCAGGCCATTGGCGTAGAGCCCAAAGTGTTCGCGCAAACCCTCGAGCAGTTCAACACGGATGCCCGCAATGGCATCGACCGTGCGTTCGGCAAAGGCGGCAACAGCTACAACCGCTACATGGGCGACCCGCAACACACGCCCAACCCCTGCCTGGCGCCGTTGAGCAGCGGGCCGTTCTACGCCATCCGCATTCACACCGGCGACCTCGGGTCGGCCCGTGGCCTGGTGACCAACGCCGATGCCAACGTGCTTGACCGTAGCGGCCAGCCAATTGCCGGGCTGTATGCGGTCGGCAACGACATGAACTCACTGATGAAGGGCACCTACCCCGGCCCCGGCATCACCCTGGGCCCTGCCCTCACCTTCGGCTGGCTCGCTGCCAACCACATCACCGCGCGCCTGCAGGCGCCGGCCACCCACACGGAGACCCCGGCATGTACTACGAACTGAGAACCTACACCCTCGACCCACTGAAAATGGCCGACTGGCTAGCCCTGTACCAAAGCCATGCGCTGGAAGTGCAAAGCGAACACCTGGGTAACCTGGTCGGCTTTTTCACCAGCGAGTTCGGCGACGTCAACCAGGTGGTGCACATCTGGGGCTATTCTAGCCTCGACGATCGCATCGCACGGCGCACAGCCATGGCAGCGGACCCGCGCTGGGCAGCGTTTTCGCGGCTTAACCGCGAGCTCGGGGCCGTTGTGCGCCTGCAATCGCGGCTGCTGCGGCCCACCGGTTTTTCGCCGCTGCAGTAAAGCGCGCCACCCTCTACCAACGCCTGAGCGGACCCCTTCATGCACCCCCTCGAATGTGACGTACTCGTCATTGGCTCCGGCGCTTCGGGCCTGGCTGCCGCCGTAACCGCCGCGCATCACGGCCTGCATGTGATCGTTGCGGAAAAAGCCCGCCAGCTGGGCGGCACCAGCGCCTGGTCTGGGGGCTGGTTGTGGATACCGCGTAACCCGCTGGCCATCGCTGAAGGCATCGTCGAAGCCGACGATGCCCCAGAGCGCTACCTGCGTGCGCAAACCCACACCCGCGAACTGGACACGCGTCAACGTGCGTTCCTGCGCCATGGCCCGGAAATGGTGGCGTTTTTCCAGCAGCACACGGCGGTACAGTTCCAGAGCGGCAGCCGCATGCCCGACATGCGTGAAGGCGATGGCAGTGCATACGGAGGGCGCTCACTGTGTGCCCTGCCTTACGACGGGCGCCAGCTCGGTCCTTGGCTGCACACATTACGCCCACCGCTGGACATCGTCAGCCTGGCCGGCATGGGCATTGCCGGTGGCACCGACATGGCCGCCTTCTTCAACGCCACACGCTCGGCCAAGGCAGCGCTGCATGTCAGCAAGCGCCTGCTGCGCCATGGGCGAGACCTGCTGCTGCATCGTCGCGGCCAGCAGTTGGTCAATGGCAATGCGCTGGTGGCGCGCCTGCTACGCAGCGCCCTCGACCTTGATGTGACACTGCTGACCGACAAACCGGCCAGCCACCTGCTGGGCGAAGGCCGAGTCAGTGGCGCACTGTTTGCCGACGGCCAGGTCATCCAGGCACGCCGTGGTGTGGTATTGGCCTGCGGTGGCTTCCCGCATGATCGCCAGCGCATCGCGCAACTGATGCCGCATGCGCCGCAGGGTGACCAGCACTACTCCGCTGCACCCAGGGAAAACAGCGGCGACGGCCTGCGGTTGGGTGAACAAGCCGGTGGCCTGGTCAGTACGGCACTGGCCCAGGCTGGCGCCTGGACGCCTGTATCGAAGGTGCCATGCGGCGATGGCGGTTTCGGCCATTTCCCGCACCTGATCGACCGCGCCAAACCTGGCTTCATCGCGGTACGTCGCGATGGCCGACGCTTCGTCAACGAGGCCGATTGCTACCATGACTTCATGAACGCACTGTTCGCCGCTACACCGCACGGCGAAGCACCTGAAGCCTGGCTGATCTGCGACCACGCAGCACAACGCCGCTATGGCATTGGCTGGGCCAAGCCCTTTCCGTTCTCTACCCGCTTCTATCAACGCCGTGGCTACTTGCACAGTAGCGCCAGCCTGGCGGAACTGGCGCAGCGCTGCGGGATCGATGCCGCGCAGCTGCAGCGCACGGTGCACGACTTCAACCGGCATGCAGCCCAAGGTGAGGACCCCGTATTCCAGCGTGGCGCATCGGCCTACAACCGGGCTCAGGGCGAACCGTTGCAAGCCCCCAACCCGTCGCTGCGGCCCTTGCTGCATGGGCCGTTTCACGCCGTGAAGCTACTGCCGGGCAGCCTGGGCACCTTCGCCGGCCTGGGCACCGACGCCTCGGCCCGTGTGCTGGACCGCGCAGGGCAGCCGATACCCGGGCTGTTTGCGGTGGGCAACGACATGCACAGCGTGATGGGTGGGCACTACCCAAGCGGTGGCATTACCCTTGGGCCGGGGATGACCTTTGGGTATCTGGCCGGCAGGCTGTTGAGCGGCTTGGGCTCGGCATGACCTAAGCGAGACATGGTGTCATAAAGGCTGTTCATGCGGTTGCCCCGTTTGAGCAACCTTGGTTGGCTGTTGCATTAACCCGCGTGGCAAGCGGAAACCTTTGAACGGTTGCTGGGTAATGGGGTTGAAGGCCTTTTCAGCATTCAACCGATAGCGCATTACACCGTCGCCCGTCCTGAAGCTCAGGTCCACGCTGGTCGCCGTGCGCCCATTGAGCGAGCCGCGGCTGAGCAAGCGGAACATCGACCAAGGGCCACGGTATTCGAGGCTGCTGCTATTGCCGTTCTGCCTGAGTAAAGTCAGGTTGCTGCGTACCTGCTGCCCCATGGTATTGGGCCAGACGATACCGGTTATCTGGGTAGGCCCATGGGTGTAGGAGATCAACTGGCCATCCAGGTCCAGCAGGCTGGTACGCTGGTTCGCACTGAGCCCCAACGGTTCGATACTGAACTGCACACTCAATTTGCCGCGCTGATCGAAGAAGGTTTCGCGAATCCGTTCGGCCAGCTCTAGCTGCTCGATCACGTCGGGGCGAATCAGGGAATGCCCGTGCTGGCCAAACTGCAACGCCTCAAGGTTGTCCTTGAGGAAGACCTTGAGATACTGATCATCAAACTGCTTCAAGCGCCCTTTGGGCCCAAAGAATGCTTCGAAGTCATCCAGTGAAGCATCAGGTGCCCTCACCACAAAGGGGTAGCGGCCTGCCAGACGTTGCTGGAAGAAGCTGTACACCTCAGCATCCCAACGTCGCTCCAGTTCGCGCAGTGCTTCAACGTTCAGCACTTTGGCTGTCTGGTCGGCAAGCTTTCTGACCTGGTGGTTGATCGGTTCCGGCAAACCTGTGGCAACACGTTGCAGGGTGCCAATCGGGTCCTGCCCGGTCATCGAGAAGCGCTGATGCACGGCTTGCAGCGCAGCCTTGCCGCGGTCCGGGCTGTCCTGTACGGCCTTGGCATAGTCCAGCACAGCCGATACGGCACCCAGGGTTTCGTCGTAGTAGCTCGGTTTGTCTCCTGTCACCAGCAACATGGCGCCCAGGCCTGCAAAAGCCCGCTGGATGGCCTGTGCTTGCTGTTGCTCGGGCTTGCCCGTTACTGGCAGCAACGAACCAACCTCGCCCGGTGCCTCGACAACAGCCGGTGACGCAAGCGACGTGTTATCCCTGACCGTATGCAGCAGCCGCTGCAACGGTGCTGCCGGGCCAGTCAACTGTTCCAGAACGGTGACACCATGGTCCAGATCACGGAAGTCCGCCACGGTGAAGGCGTTCAAGGCGCGACGCCAGCTGTCTACGTAATCGGCGCTGTAAAGGTTGTGCAGCCGTTCGGTTAGCGCCTCTCGATCAACGCTCGAATAATCGAGCTGGGCGCGCTCCCCGAGCGCCCACTGATCGACCATCGCCATTTCAGCGAACCGCTGGCTGCGCGGTTCAAAGTACTCCCTGAAGCCTTTGGCTGTGAGCATGGGGGGCAGCTGCACATCCTCCTCCCCTTGCCTGGCCCCGAAAGAAGGCTGATACACGACATCGAATGCAGGGCCTACCTGGTGACGCAGGTTCAGGCCGGTGTGCAATTGCTCGTGAGCCTGTTGCTTCAGCCCCTCATAAACCCGCTGTGGCAAAGGCAATTTACGCAATGCCTGCTGCACTTCGCTGACACGCTCACGGTACTGCGGCAAATCGGTGTCAGCGTAGGCCAGGGCGTATTTCAAATGGTGCATGAGGTCTCGCTGCAACTGCCCCTGGCCAGGAAACGCCTTTTGCCATTGGCGCGCCATCCAGTCTTCCACCCATTCGGGCCGGCGACTGTGGCGGTCCTCGATCATCCGGTAAACCCTGAGCGCCGCCATTTGTTGCTCACTGCCCGGTGGTGCTGCGTTCATGGCATCGATCACGCCGCTGGCCAAGGCCGGCAAAAAGCGCCTGGACAATAAGCTGAGGTACGCTTCGTCAACCGTGGGGCCAATGTTTCGCCCTTGATAAAGGCCAAGATCGGCAACCCCTGGCCATGCCACGCGATAGTCACCAAACACCGCCACCGCATCGCGGATCTGGTCAAGCGGCGCCAACAGGTTGCGCCCGGTCGGGTCAAGGCGCTGATCGACCTGGTGATGGCTGTACTCCTGGCTTTTGGCGAGCACGCTAGCGGCCTTGGACCCATTGATGTCGAAATAGCGTTGCCAACTTGCCAGGGCGATGCTGAACGCAAGGATGCCCACGCCCGAGCCGACCCACAGCAGTTGACGCTTGCTGCGCGCCACCCGAACGTTGTCGCCCGCCAGGCCGGCCTCCTGATAGATGACCCGTCTGAAGGCTTGCTGAATGAAGTAGGCCAATGCCTTGCCTTGTGCCTTGCCCTCACGCAACGGAAGTTTCGTCTTGTAGGGCTGGGCGGCTTCACGGACAAAGGCATTGCGCATGTCGCCTTGCTGTATCACAGACGACCAATACACACCGCGTACCAGGGCGGGCGTGGAGTAACGGTCACTCACCAGGGTTTCGCGCAGAAATGCAAGCAGTATGGGGCGCAACCCGACCAGCTGCCCATACAGCGAAAACAGGCGCCCACACGGTGGAGCCTTCACCAGTACATCCAGTTGATCGATGAGCTGCTCCTGCAACGTGCCGAGAAACCGACCGTAGTGCTCGTCATACTCATCCAGCCAGACGTCGAACGCGTCAACCGCATCCAGTTTGAAGGTAAACCCCAACAGGTTTTCGCGCCTGGCGGCCGAAAGCTTGCCGTAGAACTGATCGAAGCCGTCCAGCAAATCGAATTTGCTCAGTACCACGTAGAGCGGCAAGCGCGATCCCAGGTGGCTGCTCACTTCGTACAGGCGGGTGCGCAACCTGTGGGCCAGCGCAACGCGCTGCTCAGGCGTGCCATGCAGCAGTGCCGGCAAGTCGACGACCAGCACCACGCCGTTAAGCGCTCGCTGGCTGCGATTTCGCAGTAGCCAGCCCAACAGGTGGTCCCACAACCTGGCCTGGGCCCCCGGCACACAGGAGGGCGCTGATTCGGCGTGAGCGTCGGCTGCCGAGCCGGCCGCTGGCTGCTGACGGATGAACGCACCGGGTGGGTCGATGAGCACAGCATCGTCGCTGACCCACCAGCCCACCGGATAGGCCAGCGCTTCAGTCTGTCGCCCTTGTGCCTGGACCTGATCGATACGTGTCAGGGTAAAACGCTGATCGGTGCAGTCGATGAAGCTGGTTTTACCGGCCTGTTCATCCCCCATCACCAGGTACCAGGGCAGCCGGTACAAGGCGCGGGGCCCACCGGCATTGTCAAGGTACCGGTCAAGCCCCTGGCTCAGCGCCTTCTCTTGCGCCTGCACCAACGGCAGCGCGCGATCCTGTTCGGCAGCCCGTGCCTGCCTTCGCTCCGCTTGCAATCGGCGAAAGCGTGTACGCAGCACCACCAGCCAACCTATTAGCGGCACGAGCATGAGTACCAGACTTGCGACGCTGCGGTGCGCCACACTGGCCAATGGCTGTTGCTCACGCCACGTCCATTGCGGGCCGAGCCACCAGATGGCGACCAGGAGCAGCGTGGCCGCCAACCCAAGTAACAGCGGCAACGCCAGGCCAATGCGCGTTACCCACGGCAAGCCCCAAGCTTTGAATTGCTTCCATATATGATTCATCGAGGCTCCTGGTCCTTGTGTTGATCAGCCAGCGTTGGAGGGGCTGCGTACTGCTGAAGCCGCTGGAATACCTCTGGCTCCCACGCACTGGCGGTGGTTTGCTGCATCGTTCGGGCAACGCCGGCGCACAAGTCCTGGGCCAACCAGGACACGCCCCGTGCGGCCAGCAAATCGGCTGCGATCATGGTGGTATGGCAGCGGTCTCGAGGGGTACCGAGGTCCGCTTGCAGCGCTTGCAGCCTCAGCAGCACGGGCTCTACGCCGCCGCTGTCCAGCTGGCCGGCCAGTTCCTCGTGCAGGCCACCAAACGCATGGGGAGGGGCCGCTTGGCCAGAAGGCCCTTGCGCGCCCTTGAGCCACGCCAGGCATTGGTCATCGACAAATACCAATCCGTCGCTGAAGCACAGCTGCTGAAGTGCCGGCATGCGCTGTACAAACCGGGCGGTCGCGCAACGGATGGCCTCAGCCACATCGCTCATCGCCAGCCGCGTGGCGACGGTTGCAGCCAGAAAGCTGCCACGAATCCAGTAGGGGCACGCCGCCACGCTTTTTTCGATGCGCTGAAGCAAGGCGGGGTCTATCGCTGTGCTGGCAATGGCCTCTTCATAGACCCGCGTGATATCCAGTGGCACCGCCATCAATTCCGTGCGGGTGCCTTGCCTGGCTGGAGGCGCCGCCTGAATGTGTGCCCACAACCCGAAACGCCGTAACTGGTAGCCGGTTGGGTCGTAAGGATCCTGCTGGTTGATGAGTTCGGCCATGGCCAGTATGGCCCGTCGTGTCTCACGTTCACTGCCCATCGACACACGCGGCACGGGCGCGGCGATGACATCGGCCAGCGGCGCAGGCTTCACGCTTGCAGCGGGCGCCTTGGGCATGGCAGCCTCGCCGGCACCGCTGACACGTTCAATGTGTTTGCACAGCAGGCGCTCCAACCCGTCGAGAACAGCAATCTCCAGCTGTGCCGCGTGCTGTTGTTGTAGGTGTTTCAACGCCGCCTGCGCTGCTGCTGCATGGGCAGGGGTATAAGTGAAACGGTCGAGACGCGGCAGCGACTCGGTCAAGCGGTTGATCACCAGCCCGACCAGCTTGCGCTTGGTCAGGAAGCCTTTCGGCCCTGGCTTGGGGTGGGCGGGTTCCCAATAGCACTCGATCATGCCGGCCAGCAACGCCAAAGTATCGCCCCAACGCTCCCAGCAGCGGTTGCGTAACCAGGCGGCACTCAAGTGCGCGACGATTCGCAGGTGCTTGCATTGCTGGCCCAGGTACTGACAGGACGCCTCTTCGATGTAAACCCAGTCGATCATCGCCTCCTGCAGCCCGCCCAGCTTGACCATCTCCTGGTCGATCGCCTGGTAGGTTTCGTCCTCGACATCGAACAGCCCAGCCGGTACTGCCGGATCGATCGGCGCCAGCAGTCGCGTGAGCTTGCCCTCTGACACCTGCGCTACCACCGGCATGTGCTTCGCGCCTGGCTGATCAACGGGGTCAGCCCTTGTGCATCGAAGATCAACCCGTCGAGCTCGCTGTGCTCACTCAAGACTTCGATGCGATGGGCGCCAATCAGCTTCCTGATCTGCTCGATCGCCGGCAAGCCCCGGCCGGCATCGATTACTTGCCCGTTCTCCATCACCTGCCAGGGTGTTTCACGGGTAGACCAGCCCTGCCCTGTCAGCCGTACCTTGACCCAGCTTGCCTCGATCGGGCGTTTGGCAATCAGTTGCAACCGGGAGATGGCCTGGATGCAACTGATCGCCAGGTAAGCGGGTTCGTTACCCGATGCGATGGCAGGCGCTGATATCACGAGCGCTGAAACGCCGGCACCGTCACCGGTTCGGCTACCGATGTGAAACGTCAGGTCATCCGGCGCCCGCGCCGCTTCATTTGCCATCACGCGCAGCACGCTCGGGGCCTGCTGCTCTGGTGCAGACCACTGCCGTTCTGTCGTGTATGCCGGCGTGTTCGCAGCCTGATCGAAACAGGCCAGTCGCTCGACGTTCGACACAATCCGTGAACAGTCCCGCGTGGGGCCTGCCAGTACTGGCTGCAAACAAAGCAGCAACGAGAAACCGGCGCCATATACAGAACGGTTAATCATCCTGATCCACTCTCCAAAAACAGTACAAACGCCCTATATGATCGCGTCCACTTTCCTACAAAAACATATCGACCCACAGGCAAAGAAACAGCCAACCAAAACAAAACCGAATGGAGACTAATACATAGCGACGACTGTACACAAACAAATATTTACTTACATCTTCACGCTCGACCAAACAGCACTTCACCCTGCATGGTTTTTATAGGAGCAAGGAAACTCACCCAGCCAGATAAACATATGTAAGAAACTTCCTACAAGAGCAACACCACATTAAACAAAGCCCAAAATTAAACATCCTACAAACCAACAGGGAGTTACGTACCGATGTCTAGAAATACGGGTTCTGTCGCGCCTAAAGAACGCGTCAATATCAAATACGTCCCCGCTACGAGCGATGAGCAAGCTGAGGTGGAGCTGCCCCACAAAATGCTGGTACTGGGCGACTTCGGCCTGGATGAAGATCGCGCGCTCGAGGACCGCCAGGTGATGCGTGTCGACAAACACACGTTCAACAGCGTGTTGAACGACGCCAACGTGAGCCTGGCGGTATCTGTGCCTTCCGTGCTCAGTGCAGCCCCGGATGCCGAGCTGGCGGTCCATCTGCAGTTCAGGTCCATCAACGATTTCGGGCCGGACCGTATCGCGCGGCAGGTACCCGAGCTGAACAAGCTGCTGGAACTGCGCGAAGCGCTGGTTGCCCTGAAAGGCCCGCTTGGCAACGTCCCGGCCTTCCGCAAGCAACTGCAACACCTGCTGAACAACGAGCAAGCCCGTAAACAGCTCGCACTAGAACTGGACCTGGTACCTGAAGCGCCAGAAAAAGACTGAGACAACGGAGCGTCCCCATGCCTAAGCCAAACACCACCACCGTCACCACAGACGCAACCATAGACACATTGGGCAATGGCACTTTGCTCGACCAGATCATGGCAGAAACCAAACTGGTACCTACGCAGGAGGGCTATCAGGTTGCCAGGCAGGGCGTATCTGCCTTCATCGCCGAAATCCTCAAAAGCAACGACCCGGATCAACTGATCAACAAGCACCGGGTCGATCAGATGATTGCAGAGGTTGACCGGGTTCTCGGCAAACAGATGGACGCCATTTTGCACCAACCCGAGTTCCAGCGGCTTGAATCCTCATGGCGTAGCCTGAAACTTCTGGTCGACCGCACGAACTTCAGGGAGAACATCAAGCTCGAAATTTTGCACATCAGCAAAGAGGACTTGCTCGACGACTTCGAAAATGCAGCAGACATTACCTGCAGCGGCCTCTACAAACATGTTTACACCGCCGGGTACGGCCAGTTCGGGGGAGAGCCGGTTGCGGCCATGGTAGGTAACTACAACTTTGGCCCCGCCTCTGCGGACATCAAACTTTTGAGTTACATGGCCTCCGTAGGTGCCATGTCCCACGCGCCCTTCCTGGCCGCACCTTCCCCCGAGTTCTTCAACTTGAGCAGCTTTGAAGAGTTGCCCAACCTCAAGGAAATAAAAGACCTCTTCGCCGGCCCACGTCATGCCAAGTGGCGCGCTTTTCGCGAAAGTGAAGACGCCCGTCATGTCGCGCTGACCGGACCGCGCTTCATGCTGCGCTCCGCCTACCACCCGCAAGAAAAGCCAATCGAGAGCTTCAATTACAACGAAGACATCGCCGGGCGGCATGACCACTACCTGTGGGGCAATTCCGCCTTCCTGCTGGCCAGTTGCATCAACGACAGCTTCGCCCGCTACCGCTGGTGCCCGAACATCATCGGCCCGCAATCGGGTGGTGCGGTCGAAGACCTGCCAGTCCACCTGTACGAGTCACTGGGGCAATTGCAGGCCAAGATTCCTACCGAGGTGCTGATTTCCGATCGCAAGGAGTTCGAGCTCGCCGAAGAGGGCTTCATCGCCCTGACCATGCGTAAAGACAGTGACAATGCAGCGTTCTTCTCAGCCAACTCGGTGCAAAAACCCAAGAACTTCCCTAAAACCCCCGAAGGGCTGCAGGCACAGACCAACTACAAGCTGGGAACCCAGCTGCCCTACCTGTTCATCGTCAACCGCCTGGCCCACTACATCAAAGTGCTGCAACGCGAACAGATCGGCAGCTGGAAGGAACGCCGAGACCTTGAGTCCGAGCTGAACAAGTGGATCAAGCAGTATGTCGCCGACCAGGAAAACCCGTCTGCCGACGTTCGCAGCCGCCGGCCGCTACGTGCCGCCCGTATTGAGGTCTCGGATGTTGCCGGTGACCCAGGCTGGTACCAGGTTTCGATCGCCGTGCGTCCGCACTTCAAGTACATGGGCGCGAACTTCGAGATCTCTCTGGTCGGGCGGCTCGATACGCAATGAGTGGTTTTTTTGAACGCTTGACGGTGGATCAGAGTACCCGTCCGCAGGCCACTCGACAGGAAAGCGCTGCGCACACGTTCGCCACCATCAAGCGCCATCTCGAAACGCTGCTCAACGCCCGCCAGGGTTGCTCTCAGAGCAGTCCTGAGCTGGGCTTGCGTGACTTCAACGGGCATGACGTGAACCGCGGCGACTTGCTCGTACAAGTGAGCGCGGATATTCGCCGCACCCTCCAGCGCTTCGAACCACGTATCCAGATACGCACGCTCAAGGCAGTGCCCGATACCCATGCCCCGCTGGAGCTGCATTTCAGGCTCGATTGCCAGGTGCAGGTCAACAACCACGCAGAGCAGCTGCAACTCGAGCTGCTGGTCAACGGGCACAACCGCTACACCCGAGTGAGGTGACCGATGTCACTGAAAGACCGTTTCAGCGAAGAGCTGCGTTACCTGCACGAACTGGGGAGCGACTTCGCCAAGGACAACCCGCAACTTGCAAGACTGCTTGGCACAGGTGCCTGTGACCCCGATGTCGAACGCCTGATGGAAGCCTTTGCATTCCTGACGGCCAAACTGCGGCTCAAACTGGAAGACGACCTACCGGAGCTGACTCACCCCATGCTGCAGTTGCTGTGGCCCAATTACCTGCGGCCCCTGCCCAGCGCGACGATCATCCAGTTCACCCCGGTCAAGCAGTCCCTCAGTCAGTCACAGCACATTCCGAAGGGATCGAGGTTGTGCTCGGAACCCGTGGACGGCGTAGCCTGCGAGTTCCGCACGTGCACTGCGGTGAACATTCATCCGTTCAAGATCGACACGGTGAGTGCAACCCAGACACTCGAAAACGCGACGATCCGCATCGGCCTGCAGGCACTGGTCGAGCGGCCACTGAACAGCCTGGGCTGCTCCAGCCTCGACTTTTACCTCAGTGGTGATATTCACACCGCCCGCACGTTGTACCTGTGGGTTTCTCAATACCTCAAGCACATCAACGTGATCGTCAAGGGTGAAGTTCGTCGGCTGCCGGCCGGCAGCATCTCCTTCCCGGGATTTAGCCCCGACGAAGCCTTGCTGCCCTACCCGCAGAACGTCTTTGATGGCTACCGGATCCTACAGGAGTACTTTGTCTTCCCCCAGCGCTTCCACTTTTTCAGCGTTACCGGGCTGGATAAAGCCTGGCCAGCGCATGACAGCCTGACGGTAAGCCTCGAGTTTCACTTCACGCGCCAGCTACCCGACACACTGCGTGTCAGCAACGCAGATTTCAGTTTGTTCTGCGCCCCTGCAGTCAACTTGTTCCAGCACAGTGCCGAGCCCATCGACTTGTCCAGCGAGGACGCCTTGGTCCCACTGAAACCCAAGGGAGCGGAGCCGTACAGTTACGAAATTTTCAGTGTCGACCAGGTCATCAGCACCCGCACGACGACCGACGGGAGTGTCGGTGAGCACCTGCGAACTTTCCGTCCCTTTGAATCGTTCGCCCATGAAATCGAGCACGTTCAAGGACGCACTGCGCTGTACTACCGCTACCAGTTGGAGGCGTGCCTGCGCGGCGATGGCGTCACGCACCGCATCGCCTTCGTCCGTGCCGATGCCAACAGCTATATCGGCGAGCTGGAAACCGCGTCCATCGACCTGACATGCACCAATCGAGACCTGCCGCTGGCGTTGGGCATTGGTGACATCAACGCGCGTACCGAATTTACGCCGCCACTGGCCACCTACACCAACATCTGCAAGCCCACCCGCCCTTGTCGCCCGGTGCTGGACGGCCAGTTGCAATGGGCATTGATTTCCAACATGTCGCTCAACTACCTGTCCCTGCTCTCGGTCGAGCCGCTCAAAGCGGTGATCCGCGCCTACGACTTCGTCGCCCTGCACGACATTCAGCAGGCGCGTACCACCCAGAAGCGCCTGGACGGCATGCGCGATATTCATACACAGCCCATGGACTGGCTAATCAAGGGGCAACCCATTCGCGGCCTGCACACTCGGCTGAAGCTGGACCAGGCCGCCTTCCTCTGCGAAGGCGACCTGTACCTGTTCAGTTGCGTGCTTGCCCACTTCTTTGCCTTGTACGCCAGCATCAATTCCTTCCATCAGCTGGAAGTGATCAACATCACCAACAACGAGCACTACACATGGCCAATACAGACCGGCAAACAACCGCTGATCTAGCCGACAGACTGCTCGCCGAGGCGCACCAGTACAACTTCTTCCAGTTGCTGGAGCGGCTGCATGGGCTGCATGGCGACGATCTGGAACCCCGTTGGCCTGACGAGGCAACCCGGTTGCGCGTGCGCCTGGCCTGTGACCCACGGCTGACCTTTCCCGTATCGGACGTTTACAAAGCTCAACGCATGCCCCACGAAGAGGCGCGCTACCGGGTCGTTGCCACGTTCCTCGGGTTACACGGTACCGATTCACCATTGCCCACCTATTACCTGGAGCAGGTGGCCTATGAACATGCGCAAGGCATCGGTGTACGGCCGGCATTCTTCGACTTTTTCAACCACTACCTGCTCAGCCTGTTGCACCGCAGCTGGCGCAAATACCGGTACTACATCCGCTTCCAGCCGGGTGCCCGTGACGGGTTCTCGCAGTACGTTTTTGCCCTGCTGGGGCTTAACGACAAGCAACTGCGAGGGGATACGGCACTGCCCTGGAGCCGCCTGCTCAGTTTTGCCGGGGTCATCGCCAGCCGCAGCCGTGCGCCAGGCACCGTGGCCGGCATCATTGCGCACTGCTTCGACCTCAAGCATGTGCAGATCCGCGAATTTGAAACCCGCTCGGTACCCACTGCGGCCGGGCAACGCGTAAGCCTGGGGCGCGCCAACGGCCAGCTGGGCAGCACGTTCATGATCGGCAGCCGTACACGCACACGCAGCAGCAAGTTCACCATCGTGATCAGCGAACTCGACCAGGCGCAACTGCGGGACCTGCTACCCAGCGGCATCAACTTCGGCCGTTTGCGTGCATTGATCGACGTTCTGCTGCGTGACGGCCTTGCCTACGACCTGGAGCTGCGCCTGAAGCAGAACGCGCTGTCACCCTTCTGCTTGCGCCGTAGCCAGGGCGCCTACCTGGGCTGGACCAGCTTCATCGACGACCGGCATGGCCAGATCAGTCCCGTTGTACGGTTCAGGGGGCGCTCATGAACACATTGACCGTGAGCATCATCAACCTGGACCAACTGCGACATGGCGTTATCGCCAGGCACCGATTCGATTGCAAGGGCGGAACCATTGGCAGCGGACAGACAAGCTGGCAGCTCGACGATCCTAATCAGAGCGTTGCGCCCATCCACTGCGAAATCCGCTGGATAGAAGGCAGCTTCTGTGTGATCGATCACTGCCAGCGCACCTATCTGAATGGCAGCGCCACCAGCCTGGGTGCATACCCACCCAGACGCCTGCTTGAAGGCGACCAGCTTCGGGTGGGTGCTTATCGGCTACAGGTTCAGTACGCCCAGGACCCCGCCGCCACGCGTTCGCTAGAGGACATGTTCTATCCGGATCAGAGGGTACTCGACCGCCTGATCGCCGAAGAAACAGCAGCCTCTTGGCCGATCGAACCCTCTGCTACGCAACCGGCTGCCGAGATCTGCTCGGCCTTCGAGCCCACCATGGGCAACGATCCCTTGGCAGCGCTGGATGCAGCCGCTGAGTCAGAGGCTTCCCCGTCGAGCCCGCTGCTGCGGCTGATTGCCGGAGACCGCCCATGACCCGCCAACCGTTGCTGGTCGCGGCCCTGCTGGTTGCAATGTTCGGGGGTGCCGGCTGCACCTCGTTAAGCAGGATGGGCCAAGTTGCCATGGACCACACGTTGCCCATCGGGCCGCCGAAGGATCACCCGACCCAAGTTGCGTTCAGCATCAACGCGAGCCCTACCCTCAATGGTAATCCGAACAGCCTTGAGGTAGCGGCCGAAGAACAGCACAGCACCCTGGAGCCCAGCCCCTACGCCGTCACCCTGAGTGCGGGCGACCCTTATGCACTGACGGAAAAGATCGTGACCCTACTGGAGTACCTGCACGAGCTGTTTCCAGCCATGTCCCCCGTCGAGGTGGACGAGGAAGGCAACGATGAACCGGCTCGCTCTCCTCTGGAAGAGAGCACCCCCGGCAGCTACGACGACCCGACCGTAACGTTGACCTTGCCGCACACCACAACCGTGGCCTCGGAACCCGTCGCCACGCCGATTGCCATCAAGATCCTGCAGCTGCGCGACGACTCGCTACTGCGTAACACCGTGTACCAGTTGCTGGACCAGGACCCGGCCAAAGCCCTGCGCAGTACCTACATCCGTGATGACGATTACCTACTGCACCCTGGCCAGTTCAAGTACATCCCGTTCGAACCCATCCATGCCGAAACCCGTTTCGTGGCGGTGATTGCCGACTACCGAGGCCTTGAGGACGCCAGCTGGCGGCAAGTGCTGCGCATTCCGCCGCGTGGCCGCCAGATCATGCTGTCGGTGTTGGTAAACGACACGCACATCGTGCTCAAGGAAGAAGATTGATGACACGTCTACTCCCCTTTGCCCTTCCCGCTTACTCACGCTGACACGGAGTGCCCATGAGTTCACGCAATCCCGTTCTTTGGCCCGAAGGCCTGTTCGTAAAACCACAGCATTTCCAGCAAGCAGCCCGGGCGGGTGAAGCAGCCCTCCACCAGCGCCTTGCCAGCCTGAACGCAGCCTTCTACGGCTTTAGCGAGCTACAGCTGAACGACGAGTACCTGAGCCTGGGCAAGATTGCCATCACCCGGGCGCGGGGCGTCATGCCGGACGGCACGGTGTTCGACATCCCCGCCGACCTGCCGCCGCCGCCACCGCTGGAAATCGACGACGACGCGTGCAAGGACAGCGAGGTGTATCTGTGCCTGCCGCTGCGCACCGAGGGCGGCTGCGAAGTGAGCTGGCCCGACAATGCCGCCAACTTCCGCTACACCGCCCAGCCACAGGAGATCAAGGACACCCATTCTGCGGACGGTGACCTGGTACAGGTAGACCTTGCCATGCCCAACCTGCAGCTAAAACGCAAGGCTGAAGACAGCAGTGCCTACACACGCCTGGCCATGGCACGCATCCTGGAGCGGCGCCCCGACGGCAGCCTGCAACTGGACGAAACCTTCTACCCCACCAGCGTGTCGGTGCGAGCGGTGCCGGCACTGCAGCGGTTCCTAGACGAAATGACCAACACCCTGCGCGAGCGAGCGCGAGGCCTTGCCAAGCGTATTGGCGCCTCGGGCCAGTCCGGTATCGCCGACATTCGCGACTTCAACCTGCTGCAGGCCATGAACCGCTGGTGGCCGTGCTTTCAGCACCTGGCCCGGCAAGCGCAAACGCATCCCGAGCAGCTTTACCTGTGCATGAGCCAGGCCTGTGGCGAGTTTGTCACGTTCACCGACGAAAACAGGCTCCCGCAAGATTACCCCGCGTACCACCACACGGCGCTGCGTACTTCGTTCAAGCCGCTGGAAGACACCTTGCGCCGCGCCCTGAGCACCGTCCTGCAGCCGCGCGCCGTTTCACTGCCGCTGGTGAACGAAGCGTTCGGTGTGATGACGACCAGGCTGGAAGACCGCCGTCTGATCGACGAAGCCGACTTCATCCTTGCCGTGCGCGCCGACCTGCCACCGCAGGTGTTGCGCCAGATGTTCATCCAGAAAGCCAAGATCACCTCACTGGAGTCGCTGTACGACCTGGTGCCGCTGCAACTGCCGGGCATCCCCTTGTTGCCTTTGCCGGTGGCGCCGCGCGACCTGCCTTTTCACGCGGGCTTCAGTTACTTCGAAGTGAACAGGCGCGACCCGGCCTGGGCGTGCATGGCCGAGGCCAATGGCTTTGGTCTCCACATTGCGGGCGAATTCCCGGGCCTCGAACTGCAGTTCTGGGCGATCAGGAGTCAGTGATATGGCAGATGACACGACTACCCGCACCGATGCAACAAGCGCTGAAGTCAGTCAGCTGACTACATCCCTTAAACCGTCAGCACCCGACGACCAGGCCGCGCCGGCCAACGCACAAGCCTCTGCGCAAAAGCCTGAGCCTGTTTACGAAGGCTATCCCGCCGACCCGCAGTTTCAACTGCGGGGCGGGTTCGCCAACCTGATGCTGGATGCCGCATCACCGCTGTTTGGCTTAGTCATACGCCTGCGTACGCTGGACGAATTGCCAAATATCAAAGATGTGCACCAGCAAGTGCGCAACCAGATCGACAACATTCAGGAAGAAATGCGCCAGCACGGATACGAGCCTGCTCAGCTGCTGGCGTATACCTACGGCCTGTGCCTGTTCATCGACGAAGCTGTCATGGAGCGGCCCTGGGGCAAAAGCAGCTGCTGGAGCCAGGAACCCTTGCTGAGCATCTTCCACGACGAGACCTGGGGCGGAGAAAAGATCTTCACCGTGATCTCGCGCCTGATGCAGGAGCCCAAGCGTTATCAGGACGTGCTGGAGTTCATGTACTTCGCCCTTTGCCTTGGGCTGAGGGGCAAGTATGCGCTGGCGCCGAAAGGTGAAGAAACCGTCACTGCACTGATTCACCAACTGCACGGGATCATCCGCGAACTGCGTGGCCCCACCCCTGAAGAAGTCTGCGACCCCTACACCAATGTGGCCCCACGCAACTTCCGCATGAACCGGCAATGGCCCTGGTGGAGCCCTTTGGTGATTTCCGCCATCGCCATGGCAGTGGCCTACGGCATCTACAGCTACCGCCTGCACCTGATTACCACCGAAGTACTGGAGTCGCTCAACGCCATCCTGCAGCAGTAGGCGAATGCTACATGCACCCACCGAATTCACCCCAATAGCGAGGCATCTGCCTCATTGAAAAGCCCATCGTTTTCGATGGCCACGCCACCTGTGGTGTGCGTGCTAATCCACATGGACGCAGGAGAAACTGCCATGCCAACACCCGCTTACATCAAGATCGAAGGCAAGACCCAAGGCAACATCACCGCAGGTGCATTCACGTCCGACTCCGTCGGCAATGTGTTCGTCGAGGGCCATGAAGACGAAATTCTGGTGCAGGAAATCAAGCACCAGGTAACCGTCCCCACCGATCCGCAAAGTGGCCAGCCTGCCGGCCAAAGGGTGCATAAGCCCTTCGTTTTCACCAGTTCATTGAACAAAGCCACACCACTGATGTACCAGGCCCTGGCCAGCGGCGAAATGCTGCCGGTCGTTGAAGTGAACTGGTATCGCACCTCAGTGGAAGGCAAGCAGGAGCACTTCTTCACCACCAAGCTGGAGGACGCCACCATCGTGGACATCAATACCGTCCTTCCGCATGCCCAGAATCAGAAAAACGAGAATTACACGCAGCTGGTCGAAGTGGCCATGTCATACCGCAAGATCTCCTGGACACATGTGACCGCAGGTACCGAAGGCTCTGACGATTGGCGTAAACCGATCGCCTGATCTAACGGAAAAGCCCGGGCAGCCATGGTCTGCCTGGGCTCTTCGAAGTCTCAGGCGAAGGACAAGGACTGCTTATGCCCAGCCAATCCGACTTGCGATACAGCTTCCAGCCCCTCGTTGGAAACGCTGAGTTCGAAGTGGTGTCATTCAAGCTCGAGGAAGCACTCAGCCAACCGTTTACGTTGACCCTGGAGCTGATCAGCTTCGAACACGACATCGACTTCGGCCACCTGCTCGACAAACCGGTGCTGTTCACCATCTGGCAGGGTGAACGCCCCGTACGGTACATACATGGCCTGGTCAGCCGCTTCAGCCAGGGTGAGAGTGGCTTCTGCCGTACCTATTACCATGCCTTGGTCGAGCCCCAACTGGCCCGCGCCAGGCTGCGCTCGAACTGGCGCATCTTCCAGCACAAGACCGCCCCGCAAATTCTCGAACTGATGCTCAAGCGTCAAGGTATCGTCCACTATCAATTCGGCACCGGCTTCGACTACCACGTTCGGGAATTCTGCGTACAGGCTGGCGAAACCGATCTCGACTTCTTTGCCCGCATCGCTGCTGAAGAAGGCATGGTCTATCGGTTTGAGCACACTGAAAAGCAGCACAAACTGATCATCACCGACCGACTGCTCACATTGGGGCATATCGAGTGCGACATAGCCCATGGCGAGGATGAGGACGAAGGCTTCGTCGAGGGTAACAAACCTGCCAGGCCTTACACCGTGCTGTACCACGCCAACAGCGGGGGCACCCGACACACCCCTTGTCTGCAACACTTGCGCTACAGCGAACACGTGCGAACCGCACGCCAGGTTCAGCGCGATTACACCTTCACCCACCCGGCCTATCGCCAGGAGCATCGGGCCTCGGGGCCCCATCTGGAACACCAGTCCACGGACTATGAGTGCTTCGACTACCCCGGCCGCTACAAGCGCGACGCCGTCGGTAAGCCGTTCACCGAAAACCGCATCACCGCCCTGCGCCATGACGTACGCATTGCCGAAGTCCGAGGCGACGATGTACGCCTGCAACCGGGCCTGAGTTTCACCCTGACCGGCCACCCCCGGGAAGACCTGAATGTGCACTGGCGGGCAAGCACGGTCACCCACGAAGGCAGCCAGTTCACCAGCCTGCAGGAAGAATCGGCCGGTGCCAATCAAGGCACACGCTACGAACAAAAGGCGCTACTGGTACCAGGCCGAACTGAATGGCGCCCTGCCCCGCTGCCCAGGCCACGGGTTGATGGCCCCCACATGGCGACCGTTGTCGGGCCGCCAGGTGAGGAAATCTATTGCGATGAATGGGGCCGGGTGAAGGTCAGCTTCCCCTGGGACCGCGAAAGCCAGGACAACGCGTTCAGTTCATGCTGGGTACGGGTATCTCAAGGCTGGGCCGGGGGTAGCTGGGGCTCGATGGCTATCCCGCGTATCGGCCAGGACGTGATCATCCATTACGTCAACGGCGACCCTGACCAGCCGATGATCACCGGCCGCACCTACTGCGGTGACCAGCTACCGCCTTACGACCTGCCCCGGCACAAGACCCGCATGACCATCAAAAGCCAGACCCACAAGGGTGATGGCTTCAATGAACTGCGTTTTGAAGATGAACTGGGCCAGGAAGAGGTGTTCATCCATGCCCAGAAAGACCAGAACAATGTGGTCAAGCACGACGAGACGACACAGGTGGGCAATGATCGCCATGAACAGGTCAGTAACGACGAAACCATTCTGATTGGCCGTGACCGCACGGAAACGGTTGGCAATGATGAACGCGTCACCATTGGCCAGGACGCCGCGCTCGATATAGGTCGCAATCAGACCATCAATATTGCCAAGGACCGCGTTGAAACCATCGGTAATCACCGCCACGACCGGATCACCGCCAATCACCACACCCATATCGGCGGTAACCTCAATCAGCAGGTCGAAGGGCTTGCCGAGCTTGAAGCCCGTGGAGAAATCCGCAGGCGTACACGCCGCTATGAGCTTCGCACAGCGGAAGCGGTGATCATCCAGGGCCCTGGGGGCGCCATCCGGATCGACGAGACAGGCATCACGCTGGACAGCCCGACGATTCGCATCAACGGTCAGATGCTCAAGTCTGCAGACGGGGCAACCAACCCCTTTTCAATCAGCGGCACGCCGGTCACCGGCAAACCTCTGGAGCGCCAGTGCGGGCGCCGCGCCGATGGCACCTGCGCCATGCCCGACTGCCGCTGTATGCGAGGGCCAGGCCAATGAGTACAACAACCACAATCTCACAACCGAGTGAGCACTTCGGGAAGAACGCTCGCTTTCTGCTGCTCGAAAGCCGCGTGATCGAGCACTGGGCCTACCGGCCTATAACCCGAATACTTGCCAATGGTGAGCTGGTACCCGCCTATGCCCCTTCGGTGCTTGAGCTTATCAATGATGTCAGCCTGAACAGCCAGCATGCGTGGTTGTGGAGGCGCAGCGCTCTGGACGAACGCCATGACTTCGGGCCGTTGCTGGTAGCCGTGTCAGATGCACCAGAATTGCTTGCCCATGCAATCTCCACCTGGATGCCTATTGGCGGCGTGATTGCGCTGGATGCCGAGATTGACCTTGCCCAGTTGGCAGACCATTTCACCAGCCTTGTGCAAATTTCGCTTCCGGATCAGGGGCTGGCCACTTACCAGTTCAACCCGGACCACCTGGCGGCCTGGCTGGATGCACTGGATGAAGACCATCGGGATGCATGGCTCGGGCCTGTGACTTCGCTGGCCTGGCGAGTCAACTGGGGGCCAGCTCACGCGTGGAAGTCGCTTGAGCGTAGCCCGACCCATGCACGTTCCTTTTCGCAAGCCCCGCTCTCACTTCGCAGGCCTGAACTTGAGCGACTGCAAGCAGGCATGCACGAGCACTTCGTGCTCACGCTGGCACACGAGGTGGTAACCCTGCCACAGCACGCCACCCACACATTGGCCGACATCAGGCAATGGATTGAAAGCCTGCTGCCGCAACTGAAAGCCCTCAACTTTCGCGATGAGGAAGTCGCTGGGGAATTCATCAGGCTGATTGCCAGGCACATGTGGCTCATGACCGATGACCAGGCCGGGAAGATCTACACCAACCTCGAGGAGTCTCCACAGGGCCGACTGTACGAACTGCACGCCTTGGTCAAAAGCAAGGAATCCAACCATGAATGACAACAGTGTCAGCAGCGCCACTTCCGGCCCTGCCTGCAGCGCACGCGTCCCCATTCTGCCCATCCGCTATGCCATCGTGCCGCGCACCGCTGACGCACCCGCCTGCCGTTACGCCGACTCAGGCTTCAACCTGGAACAAGGCTTCGCCCCGCTGCAGCACTGCGCCTATACCCTTCGCGCACTGCGCCCGGGTTATGTCTACGTGTTCATGAAAGGCGTTCTGGGCCAGAAGCTGGTCATCCATGAGTACGTCGGCGCGGGCCTCTACAAGGAACTGCTCTACAAGGGGCTGGATGGCTACCACCGGCGTGACCGCTACCTCTCCAGCCGCCCCATGGGCTGGGTGTGGGCCGACACCTGCCCCGATACCGCCAAGGAGGTGTGGATCGGCTACAGCCCGCACCTGTGGACCAACGCCATGACCGCCCGCATCACCGGCTCGTCCGCCCTGCGTAAACGGCACATGCGCCGGCTGGACATGGCCGAACTGATAGCCGGCAACCGGGCACCTTCGACCCAGCCCCATGTCTTGCCGGTCAGTGCCCTGCAAACCTGGGTCGAAGACTTCAAGCCCACCGAGCGGCGCATGCCGTTGAGCTGGAGCAGCGACCCGATCACCGACACCTTGCCCATCGGCAACCTCGTCGCCGTGGCCCGGCACTATCCCTGGACCCAACCCAAAGTGCCGGTGGTGGTCGCCCTCGCCGACGCCGAAGGCATGGCCCTGGACCTGAGCCTGTCGGTGTCGGCCTACCAGCACCAGCTGCGCGACCTGATGCCCGCCGAGCAGCTGCAACACACCAAACCCGCCCAACCGCCCGAGCACGAACGCGTGCCGGCGTGCTTCCAGCTGGATGCCGAACAGTTGAGCACGCAGAGCCGTGATTTTCACCATCGCAACCTGGTGGCCATGCTGCTGAACAAGACGCTGGAGAGTATGTACCCGGCCGACGCTGCCTCGCCCGAACTCGCCGCGTTCCGGCTGGGCACGGAGCGCCGGGGCCCCGCCCTGTCGCCCGCCGAGTCACATTTCCAGGCCCTCACCCACAAGGACTACTCCCCCCACGGCGCGCGCCTGGCACAGCGCCTCGATCTGGACAAATACCGGCGTTTCCTCGCCGAACGCGACGAGCTGGGACGCCGGATGGCCGCCCTGCGCAACCAGGCCTTGCACGCCAGCAACGACCATGACGCCTGGCTGGCGACGGCCGAGCCCGAGCATATCGACAACCCCTACAGCCTGGCCGCCGCCCTGGCCTGCTACGACCGCGACGAAATCGTGTCCGCCCGTGGCCTGGAAATCTCCCTGGCGCTGCTGATCCACCCGATGGGCCAACCGACGCCGGGCGCCGAAGCGCTGGACCGGCGCTTCAAACGCCTGGAACAGTGGCTGGACCGGGACGACAGCCCGCTGTACACCGCCCTTGCGCCGTTCAACCCGTTCAAGGACAAGGCCGATTCGATCGGCAGCCTGTTCGGCGCCAGCGACAATGTGATCGAAGGGTTGGCCGGTCGCTTCCCGGCCATGGCCGACATCACCGACCTCACCGCCCAGTCGGTCAATACCGTGGTGCTCAAACGCCTGCGCGGGCAAACCCGCTGGGATGCCAGCCATGGCCTGCGCCAGCAAGTGTTGTTGGCGGCGCGTGAAGCGAATGCAGAGAAAGCGCTGGGGTTGTTGGCAGCGCGTTACGGGATCACCGGGCAGGCCATCAAGAACAACCCGTTCAGCCAGGAGGTGGAGAAGTACCTGAAGAGTGGCATGGCGCAGGTTGAGGAGATGAAGCAGTTGCGCATTTCGGGGAGCCGGACGGTCTCGATAGAACTGACCACCACTGCGCGAGTGAAACCCAACTTTCTCGGGATGCTCACCTCGGGCGGAGGCGGTGGTTTGAACGCAGGGATGCTGTGGTACAACATCATATCGCTCCAGACGGCCTACAACAGCCTGCAAAAGAGCAATGCTCCGGAATACACCTTGGGTTTTGCTTCGTCGATTTTCGGGGTGATCGGTGCAGCAGCGGCGACGCTGGTCAGCGTAAGGGCGACGCAGAAGGCCGTGATGCTGCGGTTAAGTTCGACAGCACCGGGGATGGCGTTTGGCAACGGAATTATCAAGTTCTTAAGTAGCAACCTGTTTGCACGCTTGGTTGGTTATCCGGCAATAGCATTCGGCCTGTTTTCTGATTTCTTCAAGGCAAAGCGTCAGAGAGCGAACGGTAATCGAGCGGCGGCCGATTACACACTGGCTGGAGGTCTAAGCGTAGCTGCTGGCTCCATTGTTGCTCTTGAAGCTGGTCTTGCAATTGCTGGGGCTACAACGCTAGTGCCCTTTGCCGGATGGGCTGCAGCTGCCTTGGTCCTCGTGGGAGTAGCCATCATTGCAGGGGGGCTATACCTACACGCCAAGGCACATGAGCACCTTCATAGCCCAATTGAGCTTTGGGCAGCACGTAGTATTTTCGGTAATCGCAACAATGATGGAGAGGTGCGCCCCGACATCACCTTGGACTATGAGCAGAAGCTTCCCGTTTTCGCCTCGCTAGAAGAGGAAGTCAAAACTTGGAACAACGACCATTACGGCCCAAAGTTACTATCCGCAGAGCAGGCGTTATCGCTTGGGATATCTAAAGTTGACACCCGATGGCATCAAAATAATCACTGGTCTCCTCCAAACTGGACAGCCATTACCCATAATGAAGTAGCCACACCTCAACCAACCGTTGAGTTCACAGTGCTGCTGCCTGGCTTTGTGCTGGGGGTAAGCGAATGGTCAGGAAGCTTGAGTAACCTCCGTGACGACCAAGGAATGGACGTATTCCCTATCGCCCCGACCAGCCACATCGTAAGTGCGGGCTTGGTCCTGCATTTCGAGAACACACTGGCCAACCAAAATTATGTCTCACTGCATCTAACTTACAGCGCCAACCAAGGATTGGACGAAGACCATGCGATCCTATCAATTTTCCGTTTGGAGCGTTAACCATGGCAACCATCTGGATATTCAATTCAATGTCAGACTCCGGACACAAACCCGCTATTGCCGGACAGTTATTAAACCTGTCGGAAAACATTTTATGCCTGAGAAACCCTTGGATAACAGACTCTGTGTTCATGGGAAAAATCTACTGCGCAATGATTATCGCATCGATTATTGTTTTCTATCCTTACCTGCTAACCAGCGAAGCCTGGAATCCATACACTTTTAGCCATACCTTTATCATCCTCAATGTGATTGGACCTTTCATCTTCCTACCATTCTTAGCCTATCGAATATATTTCATAAAGCGCTTATCAAGCATATGTTTCAACCGATCAACTCAGAAAATTTACTATCAACGCTTGAGCAAGCTATTCATCTTTGAGTGGAGCAACACCGGAGGGGGCCTTTTCAAACGCACCGAAAACGGCGGCTCATCCTTCAGCACCAGCTACGCCCTCGCCTTCGCCCCGCGCCGAGCAGACGGTAGCCTCCACCAAAAAGACTGCCTCTGGGTCGACAGCAACGAACCCACCGAGTCCGACGTCAGGCACGTCGCCGAAGTCTGGGAATACCTGCGCCACTTCATGGCCCATGGCCCCGACAAACTCCCCCCACCCGGCGAACCCAACTGGTGGCACAAGCCACTGCATGCCATCTGCCTGACCCCGGCTGAAGCCTGGCGCCACTACGCCCCTTGGCGAACCGGCGAACCTGGTGAAATGCAGGGCAAGAAGAATTGGCAACTGCCCTTCTGGGCCGTGCTGTTCCCCTACAACCTCACCGTCGCCATCTGTTGGTACTTCATCTGCAAGCTCTTCAATGTTCGCGCAGCACCACCACCGCCTGAAGCGTTTGAGGAACTGCCGGCACGTGCAAGCAAAAGGAGGCGTGCATGACTAACGCCTCCGTCAGCAGCGCCACCTCCGGCCCCGCCTGCAGCACACGCGTCCCCATTCTGCCCATTCGTTATCTTACCGCCCAGTCGGTCAATACCGTGGTGCTCAAACGCCTGCGCGGGCAAACCCGCTGGGATGCCAGCCATGGCCTGCGCCAGCAAGTGTTGTTGGCGGCGCGTGAAGCGAATGCAGAGAAAGCGCTGGGGTTGTTGGCAGCGCGTTACGGGATCACCGGGCAGGCCATCAAGAACAACCCGTTCAGCCAGGAGGTGGAGAAGTACCTGAAGAGTGGCATGGCGCAGGTTGAGGAGATGAAGCAGTTGCGCATTTCGGGGAGCCGGACGGTCTCGATAGAACTGACCACCACTGCGCGAGTGAAACCCAACTTTCTCGGGATGCTCACCTCGGGCGGAGGCGGTGGTTTGAACGCAGGGATGCTGTGGTACAACATCATATCGCTCCAGACGGCCTACAACAGCCTGCAAAAGAGCAATGCTCCGGAATACACCTTGGGTTTTGCTTCGTCGATTTTCGGGGTGATCGGTGCAGCAGCGGCGACGCTGGTCAGCGTAAGGGCGACGCAGAAGGCCGTGATGCTGCGGTTAAGTTCGACAGCACCAGGGATGGCGTTTGGCAACGGAATTATCAAGTTTCTAAGCAGTAATCTGTTTGCGCGTTTAGCTGGTTATCCGGCAATAGCATTCAGCTTAGTTTCTGACATCTTCAAAGCAAGACGTCAGAAAGCCAACGGTAATGAAGCAGCTGCCGATTACACTTTGACTGGTGGCTTTACCATGGCTGTTGGTTCCGCTGTCGTCCTTGAGGCTGGACTTGCCATTGCTGGCGCTACGTCAGTAGTGCCTTTTGCCGGATGGGCCGCAGCCGCCCTTGTCCTCGTGGGCGTAGCCATCATTGCAGGAGGCCTGTACCTGCACGCCAAGGCACACGAGCACCTTCACAGCCCCATTGAGCTTTGGGCCGCACGCAGCATTTTCGGTAATCGCATCAATGACGGAGAGGTGCGTCCTGATATTACCTTGGACTATGAGAAAAAACTGCCTGCTTACGCCTCACTAAAAGCTGAGGTCAAAGCCTGGCACAACGAGCATTACGGCCCCAAACTACTGTCCGCTGAGCAGGCCCTATCACTCGGTATAACTAAGGTCGACACGAAATGGCATCGAAATGATCACTGGTCTCCGCCCAACTGGACCGCTATCACACACAACGAAGTAGCCACACCTCAAACAACCGTTGAATTCACCGTGCTGCTGCCTGGCTTTAGGCTAGGCGTAAGCGAATGGTCAGGAAGCTTGAGTTCCCTCCGTGACGACCAAGGAATGGACGTATTCCCAGTCGCCCCGACCAGCCACATCGTAGGTGCTGGCTTGGTTCTGCATTTCGAGAACACACTAGCCAACCAAAATCATGTCTCACTGCAAATAGCTTACAGCGCCAATCAGGGGCTGGACGAAGACAATGAGACCCAATCAATATTTCGCCTGGAGCGCTGAATATGGCAACTATCTGGATATTCAACTCGACCTCAATCTCGGGGTACAAGCCCGCCATCGGCGGGCAGCTATTGAGCTGTTCAAAAAGCACTTTATGCCTGCGAAACCCATGGGTAACCGACTCAGTTTTTATGGGAAAGCTGTACTGCGCAATGACCATAGCACTGATTATTTTCACTTATCCTTATTTTCTAACCAGCGATGCCTGGAACCCATACACCTTTAGCTATACCTTCATCATCCTCAATGTGATTGCCCCTTTCATCTTCCTCCCATTCTTAGCCTATCGAATATATTTCATAAAGCGCTTATCGAGCATATGCTTCAACCGATCAACTCAGAAAATTTACTATCAACGCTTGAGCAAGCTATTCATCTTTGAGTGGAGCAACACCGGAGGGGGCCTTTTCAAACGCACCGAAAACGGCGGCTCATCCTTCAGCACCAGCTACGCCCTCGCCTTCGCCCCGCGCCGAGCAGACGGTAGCCTCCACCAAAAAGACTGCCTCTGGGTCGACAGCAACGAACCCACCGAGTCCGACGTCAGGCACGTCGCCGAAGTCTGGGAATACCTGCGCCACTTCATGGCCCATGGCCCCGACAAACTCCCCCCACCCGGCGAACCCAACTGGTGGCACAAGCCACTGCATGCCATCTGCCTGACCCCGGCTGAAGCCTGGCGCCACTACGCCCCTTGGCGAACCGGAGAACCTGGTGAAATGCAGGGCAAGAAGAATTGGCAACTGCCCTTCTGGGCCGTGCTGTTCCCCTACAACCTCACCGTCGCCATCTGTTGGTACCTCATCTGCAAGCTCTTCAATGTTCGCGCGGCACCGCCACCCGCCGAGGCTTTTGAAGGTGTGCCGGCTACCGCCCGCGAATGATCACCACCTCAAGGTATTCGCTGGGCACCACCAACGATGAAGGCCCTCCCACATTGCAGTCATCCAGCAACTGAGCAAGGTCTCGCTCCAAAGCACTGGCCTTCTCCGCATCCAGCGAAGCAAACGCCTTGTGCACCGGCCCGTACCAGGTACGAAAAACCTCGATGAAATGCGCCGCCGAGCGGTAGCGGAAGTTGAAGTGCTGGCGACTGACATTCAGCTCACCCAGCACCCCTTCGAACATCACGCGCAACTGTTCCTCGTCACCCCACCGCGAGGGCGGCAAGGCCCCGGCGGGGGGCGGCACATGCCGCCCGAGGGTCTTGAACATCTGCCCGACAAAACCTTGCGGGGTCCAGTTGGCCAAGCCTATACGACCACCGGGCCGGCATACCCGCCCCAGCTCACGTGCGGCCTGGGCCTGATCAGGGGCAAACATCACACCGAACGTGGAAAGCACCGCATCGAAGGTGCCATCGGCAAACGGCAACGCTTCAGCATCGGCAGCCTGAAACAGCACATTCAGGTGTTCGGCCCGTGCCCGCTCTTCGCCACGCTTTAGCAGTTCGGGGACATAGTCGGTGGAGGTGACGCGGCAACCGCGTCGGGCAGCCGCCAGTGTGGCGTTGCCATTACCGGCCGCAACATCCAGCACCTGCTCATCCCAGCGCAGGTCACAGGCTTCTGCCAGGCGCTCGCCAACCAGTTGCAGGGTGGTGCCGATTACCGCGTAGTCACCGCTGGCCCAGGCGGCTTGCTGACGGGCTTTGAGGGCATTGGTATCCAAAGGGGTGCTCATGGTCTGCGCCTTTTTGCTGTGCGCGGCCGAGGTCCTTCTGGCGGTTAACGCGCCATGGATTTGGGGAGCAAAATGTTACGCGCCTCTCAGGCCAAGCGGAAAGGCGAATTGGGGATAGGACCTTGATCAAAGCGATATATGGCACCGGCTGCGCCGGTGTTCGCGGCGGTTCGACAAGCCCGCTCCCACAGTAAACGCGCAGGCGTCAGGATATCGGGCAGGGCTGCGAGCCCTGCAACCGATTGTGCACTCAGGCGAACTTGGCCCGGGCTGCGTGCAGTTTCTTGTAGCTTTCGATCAAGCGCAGGTGGCGATCAAGGCCTTCGAGCTTCATGCTGGTCGGGGTCAGGCCATGGAAGCGCACGCTACCATCCAACGAGCCCAGCACAGCATCCATGCGTGCGTTGCCGAACATGCGGCGGAAGTTGGCTTCGTAGTCGTCCATCTCCAGCTCGTCATCCAGTTGCACTTCCAGCACCACGTTCAGGGCCTGGTAGAACAGCCCGCGCTCAACAGTGTTGTCGTTGAACTGCAGGAACGCCTCGACCAGTTCTTTGGCCTCCTCGAAGCGCTGCACTGCCAGGCAGATCAGCAGCTTCAGTTCCAGAATGGTCAGCTGGCCCCACACCGTGTTTTCGTCGAACTCCACGCCAATCAGTGTGGTGATGGTGGTGTAGTCATCCACATCGCAGTTATCCAGGCGCTTGAGCAGCAGCTTCAGGGCGCGGCTTTCAAGGCTGTGCAGGTTGAGGATGTCGGCGCGGAACGACAAGGCGCGGTTGGTGTTGTCCCAGATCAGGTCCTCGACGGGGTAGATTTCCGAGTAGCCCGGCACCAGGATGCGGCAGGCGGTGGCGCCCAGGTTGTCGTACACCGCCATGTACACTTCCTTGCCCAAGTCTTCGAGGATGCCGAACAGGGTTGCGGCCTCTTGAATATTGGAATCCTCGCCGTGGCCGGAGAAGTCCCACTCGACGAACTCGAAGTCCGCCTTGGCACTGAAGAAGCGCCACGACACCACACCGCTGGAGTCGATGAAGTGCTCGACGAAGTTGTTCGGCTCGGTCAGGGCATGGCTTTCGAAGGTCGGCTGCGGCAGGTCGTTCAGCCCTTCGAAGCTGCGGCCCTGCAGCAGTTCGGTAAGGCTGCGCTCCAGTGCCACTTCCAGGCTTGGGTGGGCGCCGAACGAGGCGAATACGCCGCCGGTGCGCGGGTTCATCAGGGTGACGCACATGACCGGGAATTCGCCACCCAGCGAAGCATCCTTGACCAGCACCGGGAAGCCCTGTTCTTCCAGGCCCTGAATGCCGGCAACAATGGCCGGGTACTTGGCCAGTACGTCCTGCGGCACATCCGGCAGGCACAGCTCGCCTTCGAGGATTTCGCGCTTGACCGCGCGCTCGAAGATTTCCGACAGGCACTGCACCTGCGCTTCAGCGAGGGTGTTGCCAGCGCTCATGCCGTTGCTGAGGAACAGGTTTTCGATCAGGTTGGACGGGAAGTACACCACCTGCTCGTCCGATTGACGCACGAACGGCAGCGAGCAGATGCCGCGCGCCGTGTTGCCCGAGTTGGTGTCGTACAAGTGCGAACCGCGCAGCTCACCGTCGGGGTTGTAGATTGCCAGGCAGTGCTCGTCGAGGATCTCGGCGGGCAGCGCATCGCGTGGGCCAGGCTTGAACCACTGCTCGTTCGGGTAATGCACGAACGGCGCGTTGGCCAGGTCCTCGCCCCAGAACTGGTCGTTATAGAAGAAGTTGCAGTTCAGGCGCTCGATGAATTCACCCAGCGCCGATGCCAGCGCGGCTTCCTTGGTGGCACCCTTGCCGTTGGTGAAGCACATCGGCGACTGCGCATCACGCACATGCAACGACCACACGTTGGGCACGATATTGCGCCACGAAGCGATCTCGATCTTCATCCCCAACCCGGCCAGGATGCCCGACATATTGGCGATGGTCTGCTCCAGCGGCAGGTCCTTGCCAGGGATGTAGGTGGTACTGTCCGACACCGGCATCAGCAGGCCCTGGGCATCGGCGTCGAGGTTGTCAACCACTTCGATCACGAACTCAGGGCCGGTCTGTACCACCTTCTTGACGGTGCAGCGGTCGATCGAGCGCAGGATGCCCTGGCGGTCCTTCTCGGAAATGTCTTCGGGCAGCTCGACCTGGATCTTGAAGATCTGGTTGTAGCGGTTTTCCGGGTCGACGATGTTGTTTTGCGACAGGCGAATGTTCTCGGTGGGGATGTCGCGGGTCTGGCAGTACAGCTTGACGAAGTAAGCCGCGCACAAGGCCGAAGACGCCAGGAAGTAATCGAACGGGCCTGGGGCCGAACCATCACCCTTGTAGCGGATCGGTTGGTCGGCGATCACCGTGAAGTCGTCGAACTTGGCTTCGAGACGGAGATTGTCGAGAAAATTGACCTTGATTTCCATGCGGGTTTACCGTGATTTAAGCGTGCAAAACGAAAGTGGCCGGCATTATCCGGGTTTTCAGCCTGGAAGTCCTGTTTACCTCGTCGCTTGCGCATTCCACCGGATTGCTTGCCTGATCCTCTGAACCTGCCCCCGCCACCAGACCAGCGGTCATCCCCCTGTGCTAGCGTTTCTTCTCTGGGGAACAACGTATTCCCCGCCCAGAAAAAACACAGCGATAGCAACCGATGATTGGCAGGTGAACCATGGAACTACGCATCAACCAGAAGACCTATCAGGTCGAGGTGGACGCCGACACGCCCCTGCTGTGGGTGATCCGCGACGACCTGGGGCTGACCGGCACCAAGTATGGCTGTGGCCTGGCCCAGTGCGGCGCCTGTTCGGTGCTGGTGGACGGCAACGTGGTGCGCGCCTGTGTCACCCCGGTGGCCGGTGTGGTCGGGCGCGAGGTGACCACCATCGAGGCAATCGAAGCCGATGCCGTCGGCAAACGGGTGGTCGCGGCCTGGGTCGAGCACCAGGTGGCCCAGTGCGGCTACTGCCAGTCCGGCCAGGTGATGGCGGCCACGGCGCTGCTCAAGCACACCCCTAAGCCCAGTGACGCGCAGATCGACGCGGCCATGGTCAACCTGTGCCGCTGCGGCACTTACAACGCCATCCATACTGCCGTGAATGCACTGGCCCAAGGGGAGCAGGCCTGATGAACACGCCCGTCGATACACCGGCCGAACTGCTCAAGCTGCAAATGGGCGAAACCGTCAACCTGTCACGTCGGCGCTTTCTTGCCGGCACGGCCGTCGGTGCCCTGGTGCTGGGATTCGGCCTGCCAATGGGGCCAGCACGCGTGCAGGCGGCGATTGCAGCCGCCCCGCAACGCGGCACCCAAGTGCCCGCGTTTCTTGAAATTCGCCCGGATGGCACGGTGCGCCTGCTCAGCCCCTTCATGGAGGGCGGGCAAGGGCCCTTCACCGCCATGGCGCAGATCGTAGGTGAAGAGCTGGATGTCGACCCTGCCCATTTCGTGGTCGACAGCGCGCCACCGGGCGAAGCCTATGTCGTCATGGAAAACGGTATGCGCATCACTGGCGGCAGCATGTCGGTGCGCATGAGCTACCCGACCATGCGCCGCCTGGGTGCCCTCGCCCGGGCCATGCTGCTGCAGGCGGGCGCCGAACAGCTCGGCGTGCCGGTCGAGGAGCTCTCTACCACACCGGGTAACGTAGTACATACCATGAGCGGGCGCTCAGTACCTTATGGCGAACTTGCCGGCCGCGCCATGGACCTGCCAGTACCCGCCCCGGACAGCGTCAAATTGCGCGACCCCAGCCAGTTTCGCTGGATCGGCAAGCCAGTGCGTCGCCTGGATGCCTACGACAAGTCCACCGGCAAGGCGCAGTACTGCATCGACATCAAGGTCGACGGCATGCTCCACGCCGCCGTGCAGCACGCGCCACGCTTGGGCATGACCGTGGGCAGCCTGCGCAACGAAAAGCAGGTCAAGGCCATGAAGGGCGTGCATTCCGTGCATCAGTTACCGGGCGCTGTCGCCGTGGTCGCCGAACGCTGGTGGCATGCCAAACGCGCGGTGGAGGCTATCCAGGTGGACTGGCAAGAGGCGACCGCCGACACCAAGGTGCGGGCGATGCCTGCAGACTTCTCCAGCGATGGCTGGCGCGAGCACCTGGCCACGGTCGAGGGCCCGGCACGTGATGAAGAGAACGAGGGTGATATCACGGGTGCCTTGAGCAACGCCAAGACCAAGGTAGAGGCCAGCTACCACAACCAGTACCTGAACCATGCCCAGCTGGAACCGCCCTCTGCCCTCGCCCGCTTCAACGCGGACGGCACCCTGGACGTGTGGCTGCCCAACCAGGCACCGGACATGTTCCGCGACGACATTGCCAAACGTACAGGCCTGGAGGCTGCGCAGATCAACCTGCATTCGCCACTGCTGGGCGGCTTCTTTGGCCGCCACTTCCTGTACGACTCGGCCAACCCCTACCCGCAGGCCATTGCCCTGGCCAAGGCGGTCGAGCGGCCGGTGAAGCTTATCTGGAGCCGCGAAGAGGAATTCCTGCGTGATGTGCTGCGCCCGGTCGCCGTGGTGAAGTTCCACGCCGGCCTGGATGCCGACGGCATGCCAGTGGCCCTCGAAGCGGTAAGCGCCACCGAAGGCCCAACCGAGGCCCTGGCCGGCAAGCAAGGTGAAAAGATCGACCCGACCGCGCTTGAAGGGCTGTCGGGCAAGGCCTACGCCATCGCCAACAAGCGCATCGCGCAGATCTACGTAAAAGGCCCGGCCATGCTCGGCTACTGGCGCTCGGTGGGCAACTCACTGAACGACTTTTTCTACGAGTCGTTCCTCGACGAACTGGCCGACAAAGGCGGCAAGGACCCGTTCGAACTGCGCCTGCACCTGCTGCGCGACAACCCGCGCCTGACCAATCTGCTGAACGCGGTCGCCGACCTGTCCGGTGGCTGGAAGCGCGGCCCGTTCACCGCCGAGGATGGCAGCAAGCGGGCACGCGGCGTGGCCATGGCCTCGCCATTCGGCTCGGAGGCAGCAGTCATCGCCGAGGTGTCGATCGAGAACGGCCAGGTGAAGGTGCACGACATCTGGCAAGCCATCGACCCGGGCAGCATCGTCAACCCGGCGATCATCGAGCATCAGGTGAACGGCGCCGTCGCCTTGGGCCTGTCGCAGACGCTGGTGGAAGAGGCGGTATACGTGGACGGCAAACCACGAGCGCGCAACTATGACCTGTACCCGATCCTGCCGCCTTCACGCATGGCCCGGGTGCATGTGCGCATTGTCGAAAGCGGGGCGAAGATGGGCGGCATTGGCGAGCCTCCGTTGCCGGCCGTAGCCCCGGCGGTGGCCAACGCCGTCGCGCAACTGACTGGCCAGCGCGTGCGCAGCCTGCCGTTGAGCCGCCATACCTTCAGCTGACCGCACAAGGATCGCCCCATGACCCATCGCTTCGCAAGAACCGCTGGCTGGCTGGCACTGCCGTGCCTGGTCGCGGCAGGCCTGATGGCCTGGTATGTCACCCGCGAGCCTGCCTCGCCGTTCGTCGATGCACAGGCCAGTGCCGCCGACCCGGCGCTGGTCAGCCGTGGCGAGTACGTGGCCCGGCTCAGCGACTGCGTGGCTTGCCACAGCCTGCCGGACGGCAAACCGTTCGCAGGCGGGCTGGAAATGGCCACCCCGCTGGGGGCTATTCACGCCACCAACATTACCCCTGATCGCGACAACGGTATCGGCAGCTACAGCCTCGCCGACTTCGACCGCGCCGTGCGCCAGGGTGTCGCGCCCGGCGGCCGGAGGCTGTACCCGGCCATGCCCTACCCGTCCTACGCCAAGCTCAGTGACGACGATGTAAAGGCGCTGTACGCATTTTTCATGCACGGCGTGCAACCGGCCCGGCAGGCCAACCTGGCCAGCGACATCCCCTGGCCACTGAACCTGCGCTGGCCCATTGCCCTGTGGAACGGCCTGTTCGCCGCCACCACGCCTTACGCCGCCAAGGCCGGGCAGGATGCGCTGTGGAACCGGGGTGCCTATATCGTTCAGGGCCCTGGTCACTGTGGCAGTTGCCACACGCCCCGTGGCCTGGCCTTCAACGAAAAGGCGCTGGATGGCAGCGGCAAACCATTCCTGGCGGGCGCCCTGCTCGATGGCTGGTACGCACCGAGCCTGCGTGCCGACCACAACACAGGGCTGGGGCGCTGGAGCGAAGACGAGATTGCGCAGTTTCTCAAAACCGGCCGCAACCGCCATGCCGTCGTATTCGGCTCGATGACCGAGGCGTTCAACAACTCCACGCAGTTCATGAGCGACGATGACCTGAGGGCCATCGCCCACTACTTGAAATCGCTTCCCGGCGACCCGCAGCGCGATGGGGCGCCGTGGCAGTACGTGGCCGAGTCGGCAGCAACACAGCTCAACAGCCCGGGCGCACATACCTACGTGACTCGCTGCGCCTCGTGCCACGGGCTGGAGGGCAAGGGCCAGGACCAATGGATGCCGCCTTTGGCGGGGGCAACCTCGGCGCTGGCGAAAGAAGACGCTTCGGCGATCAACATTACCCTGAACGGTTCGCAGCGGGTGGTGACGGCGGGGTTGCCTGATGCCTACCGCATGCCGGCGTTCCGAGAGCAACTGAATGACCAGGAGATTGCCGATGTGCTGAGCTTCGTGCGCACGGCCTGGGGAAACCAGGGCGGTGTCGTGAATGCACAGGCGGTGGGCACGTTGCGTGGGCATACCGACCCGGCCAGCAGTAGCCCGATCATTTTGCATATGCGCTGAACGGGAGCCTCCATGGAAAGCATCGACCTGCTGGTGCTGCGCACCACCCGAGACTGGCTCACCGCCGGGCACCGCGTCCTGCTGGCCACGGTCGCCCGCACCTGGGGCTCCTCCCCGCGCCCGGTGGGCTCGATGATGGCCTTGCGCAGTGACGGCCGGGTGGTCGGCAGTGTCTCCGGTGGTTGTATCGAGGATGACCTCATTCACCGTTACACCACCGCCTACGGCGGCCCCGGCATGCCCAACGGCCTGCCTCAAGTGGTGCGTTACGGCGTCAGCGCCGACGAAGCACACCGTTTCGGCCTGCCCTGTGGCGGCACACTGGAGCTTGTGCTGGAGTTCGCACCGCCGCTGCAGCACCTCGAACGACTGCTGGCCTGCCTCGATAAGGGCAGCCTGGTCCGCCGCGGGCTCAACCTGCACAACGGTGATATCAGCCTTACCCCCACCAGCACGCCTGACCTGTTCAGCTTCGATGGCCAACACATGCTCAGCACCCTTGGGCCGGGCTACCGTTTACTGCTGATAGGTGGTGGCGCACTGGCCGAGTACCTGGCCACCATGGCCCTGTTCAATGGTTTCAACGTTTCGCTGTGCGACCCACGCCCTGAGTACACCGCGGGCTGGAGCGTGCCCGGCGTCAACCTGCTGGCCGGCATGCCCGACGACGTGGTCCGCGCCTTCGCGCCGGACCTGCGCAGCGCCATCGTCGCCGTCAGCCACGACCCCAAACTGGATGATCTGGCCCTGCTCGAAGCCTTGCACAGCCCGGCGTTCTACATTGGCGCCATCGGCTCGCGGCGCAACAGCCAGCTGCGCCGTGAACGCCTGATCGAGCACTTCGGCGAAAGCGAGGCATCGCTGCAACGCTTGCATGGCCCGATTGGCATCTACATCGGCAGCAAGACACCGGCCGAGATCGCCGTCAGCGTCATGGCCGAAATCCTCGCGGCGAAGAACGACGTCACCCTGCCTGGCGCGGTCAACGTGACCCGGGCCAAGCACGCACGGGAGGCCGCGCACCTTCCTCGCTGATTACTGCCACCGCTTCAGGTTCTACTGCAACAACTGCTGCGGCAACGCCCCGGCCACGATCTTTTCCATTTGCCGCGCCAGCGCTTCACGCAAATGCGGCCGATTGCAGGGCGAATCATGCGAAAGCGCCAGGTAGAGCCCTTCGCTGGAGATTGGCGGTTCCAGCACCTGTACAGTGCTGGCAATACCCAAGGTGCGCGCCAGTGCCATGCCGGGGTACTGCTCGTACACGACATAGTCGCTGCGTTTGTGCATGAGTTTTTCGAATGCCTGCCTGGCGCTGGGTACTGTTTCGAGGATGAGGTTGGCCCTGGCAAACTCGTCGAACTGCTGACCGTGGCTGTTGTTGACCAAGGTCCCGCCCTTGCGACCTTTCAGGTCTGTCCATTGGTGGTAGGCAAAGGCATTGTCCTGGCGTAACCAGACCACGCTGGGCGTGTGCAGAAATGGCGGGGTGATGAAGTCCATCTGATCAACTGCAGCATTCATCTGTGCGGGCTGTAGACAGTCTGGACCCCGTGCGAAAAGTAGATGTGCCTTTCATCGGCTAACGGTGAAACGAGTCGTCGATTACCCTCTCTGGCAATCAGGCGCCCTGACGACGCATCGCCAGGATCGCCGCACCAAACCCGATAAAGGTAGTGCCCACCACCCGGCTCACCCAGCGCGACAGCGACGGCCGGGTCAGCACGCCTTTCGCCCGTGCAGCCAGCGCGGCATACAAGCTCAGCGAAACCAGCGACAATGCCACGAAAATACCGGTCAAGGCCAGGAATTGCGGCAACAGTGCGGCCCCTTGGTCGATGAACTGCGGGAACAGCGCCGTGAAGAACATGGTCGCCTTGGGGTTGGTCACTGCGGTAAGGAACGCCGACTTGTAGAGCTTCAGCGGCGAGGGGCGAACCTTCGCCGCCCTCTCGGCAGTAGCCTGCGCCAGCATCGGGCCTTTTTTCAGCAACTGCCGCACCCCCAGGTAGAACAGATAGCCCGCCCCCAGGATTTTCACAGCATTGAACAGCACTTCAGAACTGGCCAGCAGTGCGCCCAGGCCCAGCATGGCGGCTGCCGACAGGCAGAACAGGCCCGAGCCATTGCCCAGCGACGACCAGATCGTGCTGCGCTGGCCATGAGCCAGGCTGTTGTTGATGGCCATGAGGGTGGCGGGGCCGGGGCTGGCGATCGCGATGGCGGCAACCAGGGTAAACGCTAACAACGAGTGAACATCCATTTTCAGGCTCTTCAGGCAAATCAGGAAAGGCCCTGTACAGGGCGCGAGGGTTCAGTCGGCATTCTGCCGCTTGGCTGCCTTCTTGACGATAGCCTTCATCCGCGTCGCCGCGCGTTGCACGGTGGCCATCTTTTCCGGCCGTTTCATGCCCCGCCACTTGCGGATTTCGTCACGGGTGCGGCCGCAGCTCACGCACAGCTCGCTGTTGAGCTGGCATAACGAAACGCAGGGGTTGTCGATGTCTTTGGCCATGCCACCACTCAGCCAGGCAGTTCTGCCCGCGCACGCTCGGCAGCGCTATGAAACACCTGGCGCACTTCGTCGGCCTTGACCTTGCTCACCGACCTGGCAGCCAGCAGCTCATCAACCACCCGGATGCACTGGCCCAGGGCGGTGTCCAGTTGCTCGGCGTCAGATGCGTCAGCGATATCACCCAGATAGGGAGCGATGAGGTACACATAACGGTCCTGCAGCTTGAGCGCTGCCAGCGCGTCGAGGGCTTTCTGGAACCGATCGGCAGCGGCAGGGCTCATGCTCAATTTATCGAAATGAATCAGGCTCACACGATCAGTGGCCATTTTGACGAATCTCCGTTTCCTGGTACGGCCAGGCCCGCAAGCAGCAGCGCTTCTACGGTGCTCGGATGAGCGGGCCCGGGTAATGCCCATCAGGGTACCAGAACCCGAGGCAGAAAGGGCTATTGCCCCCAGAACTAAAAGTATTTGCCAAGTCGCGCAATGGACGCCCCAGGGCGTTATCGGGACAGGGGGCGCCTTTTCCCGCGCAGGATAATCGCGCCAGCATTCCACCCCGCCGAGGCCGTCATCGAACTCGGTAGCCCACACAACAACAAGCCTGTGCATGCAGGTAAGCCACAAAGGGGCCTCATCATTCATGGCAAAGGAACACATCACCGAAACGCTCGACCTCGGCGTGACGGACCCCTCGAAAACCGCAGAAGCCCGCCAGGACCGGCATTTCGAGGGCAAACTCGACGGCGTCGTGTTTGGTTTCACCAGCCTCCTGGCAATCGCGTTCGTGTTCTGGGGCTTCCTCAACCAGGCCAGCCTCGCCAGCAGCGCTTCCAGCGCGCAGTCCTGGGTCATTCTCAACTTCGGCTGGTTCTTCGTGCTCACATCCACCTTGTTCGTGGTGTTCGTGCTGTGGCTGGCCGCCAGCCGTTATGGCCGGGTGCCACTAGGGCGTGATGGCGAGCAGCCAGAATTCCGTACGGTGTCCTGGGTGGCCATGATGTTCAGCGCCGGCATGGGCATCGGCCTGATGTTCTTCGGCGTAGCTGAGCCGCTGTCGCACTATGTGTCGCCGCCGCCAGGCTCGGCCACCGGGCAGACAAGTGAAGCGATGCAGGTGGCCATGGCCACCACCTTGTTTCACTGGACCCTGCACCCTTGGGCCATGTACGCCATCGTCGGCTTGGTGATTGCCTATGGCACCTTCCGCCGTGGCCGCTCACAGCTGATTTCCGCGGCCTTCCGGCCGTTGATCGGCAAGCACGCCAACGGCCCGCTAGGGCGCATGATCGACATGATGGCTATTTTCGCCACGCTGTTCGGCTCGGCGGCCTCATTGGGCCTTGGGGCCCTGCAGATTGCTGGCGGCCTGGAGTACAACGGCTGGATCGAGAGCCCCGGCAAGCTGTTCTACATCTCGATCATCACCCTGCTGACCATTGCCTTCGTCACCTCGGCGGTGTCGGGCATCGGCAAGGGCATCCAGTGGTTGTCCAACACCAACATGGTGCTGGCGCTGGTGCTGGCAGTGTTCGTGTTCATTGTCGGCCCGACGTTGCTGATGCTCAACCTGCTGCCGACCTCGCTCGGCATCTACATCAAGATGCTGCCGGAAATGATGGCCCGTACCAACGCCAGCGGCGGTGAGCAGATGAACAGCTGGCTGGCCGGCTGGACCGTGTTCTACTGGGCTTGGTGGATTTCCTGGACACCGTTCGTGGGCATGTTCATCGCCCGCATCAGCCGCGGCCGCACTATCCGCCAGTTCGTTACCGGTGTACTGCTGGTGCCCAGCCTGGTGAGCCTGGTGTGGTTCACCATTTTTGGCGGTGCGGCCATCGATGCCGTGCGCGAAGGCGCATTCCAGCTGGCTAATGGCGCAGTCAACAGCAACCACGCGCTGTACCAGTTGCTGGACAGCTATCCGCTGGCTTCAGCGACCTCGGTGCTGGTGATGATCCTGGTGGGCATCTTCTTCGTTTCCGGTGCCGATGCCGCCTCGCTGGTGATGGGCACACTGTCGGAACACGGCACCACAGCGCCCTCGCGGCGCACGGTGATTTTCTGGGGCGCGCTGACCGGTACCGTGGCGGCGATCATGCTGGCGATTGGCGACCCACGGGCCCCCGGCGAGGCGCTGACGGGGTTGCAGAACCTGACCATCGTCGTGGCCCTGCCCTTTGTGGTGGTGATGGTGCTGCTGTGCCTGGCACTGTACCGCGACCTGCGCAAAGACCCGATGATGCTGCGCCACCTGCGCGGTAACGAGCTGATCGAGAAGGCCGTGCTGTATGGCGCGGTGAAGCATGGCGAGGAGTTCTACATCGTGGTGCAGGAGAAGAAGGCCTCAGTGAAGGCCGCGGCAGAAGCCGAAGTGACCGGTAGCTGACCGGGCCGGCCTGTAAACCGGGGCTGCTGCGCGGCCCCAACGCTGCCAGCATGCAGAACTCCAAGGGTGTGAGCGCCAGGAACGGCGGCACGCCTCGATAAGCGATGTTTTCCAGGGCAAAACGATAACCAGAGCGTTTAGACCGGCATCACCCCTTCAATGCCGCCGCAATTTTTGCCACATCGATCTTGCCCATCTGCATCATGGCCTCGAACGCCCGTTTGGCTGCGGCGCGGTCGGGATGGCCGATGGCTTCGATCAGGATACGAGGGGTGATCTGCCAGGAAATCCCCCATTTGTCCTTGCACCAGCCGCAGACGCTGGCCTCCCCGCCATTACCGACAATGGCATCCCACAAGCGGTCGGTTTCGGCCTGGTCTTCGGTACTGACCTGGAACGAAAACGCCTCGCAATGGGTGAAGGCCTTGCCGCCATTGATCCCCACGCAGGGTATGCCCATGACGGTGAATTCGACCGTGATGACATCGCCCTCCTTGCCCGAAGGGTAGTCACTTGGCGCCTTGTGCAGGGCAATCACTTTACTGTCCGGGAATACGCTGGCGTAGAAGTTGGCAGCCTCCTCGGCATCGTTGTCGAACCAGAGGCAGACGGTGTTCTTGGCAGTCATGGTCTTGCTCCATGAAGGTGTCAACCTTTCATTCTAGCGCTAGCTCCGATAAAGCTCCTGCAACATCCTGCAGACATTTCCGATATCAGGTAGTGAACCTGCTTACAAAAAAACGGTCTTTCGCTGACGGTCAACTCACCGACCGGTTCATCGGCCCAGTCACCGGGCCTACTTTTGTCCTGTTTCAGCGAAGACCGAACATGCCCGATTTCCGCCCAACCGCTTCCGCCCTCCCTGCCCTGCGCGGCGGCCTGATTGCCACTCTGGTGGCCCTCGCCGTACCGGCGCACGCCGAAGAGCCCGCCAGTGATGCACGCTGGGTCAGCGACAGCCTGAGCACCTACGTGCGTAGTGGCCCGACCGATGGGCACCGCATCGTCGGCACCCTCAAATCCGGGCAGAAGCTGACCCTGATCGGCAGCCAGGGCAATTACAGCCAGGTGCGCGGGCAGAACGGCGATGTGGTATGGATCCTCAGCAACGACCTGCAGGACGTGCCGGGGCAGAACGAGCGCCTGCCGCAGCTCGATGCCCAGGTCGCGGAACTGACCGGGCAGTTGAAGACCATCGACGACAGCTGGAAGAGCCGCGTGCAGGGCATGCAGGAAACCCTGGATTCACGCAAAAAGCTGAACGACGAACTGGAGGCGCGCAACAAGGCACTGAGCGAGCAGCTTGACCAGAGCCAGTCGGACCTGCGCGATACCCAGGCACGCCTGGGTGACGAGAACAAACAGGTGATGATGCGCTACATGGTGTATGGCGGCAGCATTGCCGGGGCGGGGTTGCTGGCGGGGTTGATCTTGCCGGCGCTGACTCGGGGTCGGAAGAAGAACGATCGCTGGTTCTGACAGTGGGGCCATCCTGCACTGGCTTCTTCGCGGGCTCGCCCGCGCTCACAGGATTTTCAACAGGTTCGAGGCCGGTGATGTACCTGTAGGAGCGGGTTTACCCGCGATGAGGCGCGCGAAGGCTTATTTGCTACGTGCCTTGTTGTAGATGGTCTTGGCCTGGTCCGCCGAAGCCTGGCACTGGGTATAGTCACCCTTGCTCTGAGCATCCTTGGCATTTTGCATGTGGACTTTGAAATCATGGGCCATGCCGCCGTGCATCGCTTGGCCACTGGCCTTGTGGAAATCCTCAAGCTCCTTGACCTTGGCTGCACAGTTGCTCGCCGGGTCGGCATGGGCGGCAAAACTCAACACAGAAGCAATCACCAGCAGTACGATGGATTTCATGGAGTGTTCTCCTGGGAAACCGGAAGGGTCATCGAGATGACATTGGCTCGACGCAGCAAACAGCATAGTCGGCCATACGCCCCGGCGCTTCGGCTCAGCCCTGGGGCCGTGCACCTTCGGCAAACAGAAAATCAATGAACACCCGCACCCGCAACGGCATGTGCGGGCCGTGCGGGTAGATCAACATGAACGGCCGTGTCGTACCGCCAAACTCAGCAAGCACCTCCACCAACTCGCCGCTGGCCAATGCGTCCTGCACGGTAAAGCGGTAAGCCTGCATCAAGCCGCCGCCATGGCGCACCAGCGTTGCCGTGGCAAGGAAGTCGCCCAGGCAGGTGAATGCGCCTTGGGTTTCGATCTCGATGTGGCCGCCATCCTGGCGAAAACTCCCGATAACTGGGGAGTGGGTGGCGAGACGGTGACCGTGGTGCGGGCACGAGAGCGAGGGTAAAGCCGGTAATCGCTACTGGCGCAACCGCTCCAATGCCTGCAACACATACGCCGTGGCCCGCTCAACCTGGCCTTCCCGGCAAGCGATACCCAACTGCCTCCACAACCCAGGCCGCAGTGGCCGGCGTGCAATGCGCCGGTCCAGCTCGGCCGCCTCGCCCTCCTGCGGCAGTAACGTCGCCCCGTACCCGGCGCCGACCAGGCTCTTGATCGCATCGTTGTAATTCAGCTCGATCCGAGGCTCTGGGTACAACCCCGCTGCCGCAAACCACTCCCCTGTCACTCGCGAGAGCTGGGTGCTGCTGTCATTGAGGATCAACGCCCTTTGCGCCAGCCAGGCCGGGGTAACCCGGGCCGGTGGCTGCCAGTCGACCGGCACGTAGGCCAGGATCGGATCGCGCCGCCAGGGCGTCACTGTCAGCCCTTTGCCGGCGACTTGCGGCAAGGCCACAAGGCCTATATCCAGCGCGCCTTCACGCAAACGCGCCAGCGATGCCTGGGACGTCAGCACCTGGACCTGCACGTCGATCCCCGGGTGCTCCACGCGCAGGTGCTCCAGTGCCTGTGGCAACAAGTGAGCGATGGCACCAGTGGACGCGCCCAGGCGTACCCGGCCGGTCAGCCCCTCGACCTGTCGGCGGACTTCGTCCAGCGCCAGGTCAGCGTCGGCCAGCAAGCGCCGGGCGCGCGCCAGCAGTGTTTCTCCAATCGCAGTAGGGCGCACCTGGCCGCGGGCACGGCTAAGTAACGGCGCACCGATACGTGACTCCAGTTCAGCCACATGCAGGCTGATGGTGGGCGGTGCCAAGTTGAGCTGGCGAGCGGCCTCGGCGAAGGAGCCCAAGTCGCTGATGACCACCAGGGTGCGCAGGCGGTCGAGGCTGATTTCACGCATGGTCTGTGCTGGCCTTTCATTCAGTAAACATGAACATCAGCATCATGATATTCAAATTTCCATTAACTCAGCCACAGGCGAGCATTGGTCATCCCAACCCTACCGGACCCTGACCATGCACACCCCTGTTGTTTTCATCGACGGCGACCAAGGCACCACCGGCCTGCAGATCCATGCACGCTTGCAAGGCCGCAGCGACCTGCGCCTGCTCACCCTCCCCGAGGCCGAACGCAAAAACCCGCAACGCCGCCGCGAGGCCATCAACAGCGCTGACATCGCCCTGTTGTGCCTGCCCGACGACGCCGCCCGTGAGGCCGTGGCGGCGATCCATAACCCGCAGGTGCGGGTGATCGACGCCAGCTCGGCGCATCGCACCACACCGGGCTGGGTCTATGGCCTGCCAGAACTCGACGAGCAGCAAGCCGAGCGCATCGCCTTAAGCAAGCGCGTCAGCAACCCAGGCTGTTACCCAACTGGCGCTATTGCCCTGCTGCGCCCGCTGGTCAAGGCTGGGTTACTACCCGCCGACTACCCGCTGGGCATCCATGCCGTTTCCGGCTACTCCGGCGGTGGCCGTGCGGCGGTCGAGCGCCACGAGCACCCCGGTGTGAGCAAGGCACCGACCCTGCAACTGTATGGGCTGGAACTGGCACACAAGCACGTACCCGAAATTCAGCAGCACGCCGGGCTGTCGGCACGGCCGGTGTTCATGCCCGGCTATGGGGCCTACCGCCAGGGCATCGTGTTGAGCATCCCGCTGCAACTGCGCCTGCTACCCGGCCAGGTCAGCGCCGATCAGTTGCAGGCCTGCCTGGAGCAGCACTACCAGGGGGCCCGCCACGTGCAGGTGATGCCGCTGCACCAACAAGGCGCAGCAGCCAACCTTGACCCCGAAGCATTGAACGACAGCAACGACCTGCGCCTGGCATTGTACGCCAACCCCGAACATGGGCAGGTGTTGCTCACTGCGGTGTTCGATAACCTGGGCAAAGGTGCCTCGGGTGCTGCGGTGCAAAACCTCGACCTGATGCTCGGTGCACTACAGGCACAAGGCTGATGGGGCAAAACCGGTTAAACTGTACAACCCGCGCCTACACGGCGTGGGCTGTATTCCTACCCGCCGGAGCCTGCCCCCCGATGTTCATCCTGAGCCGCCTCGACAGCGTGCCGCCCGAATCTTTCCAGAACCAGATCCGCGAACTGGTGATCCACAATGTCGGTGAATTGAGCAGTGTTGCCATCACCGCCGACAACCCGCTGTACCCGCTGTACCAGTACGGCGTTGGTATGGAAGTGCACCAGTACCTGCAAGCGCTGGACGGCACCCGCGGCCTGGCCGTGGCGCTGACCCTGGCGCTGGATGCCGAAGCGCCGGACCAGTTGCTGGGCTTTGCCCTGTCGCTGCCGGCCAAGGATGATGACCAGTCATGTGCGCTTGCATTCCTGGCCGTAAACGCCAGCCATCGCCGCCAGGGCATCGCACGGGCCTTGCTGGGCGACCTGCAGGCGCGCCATGCCTGTGTGGAACTGAATGCCTTTGCCAATCAGGTGCCTTGGTTCGAGGCGATGGGCATGCAAGTTGTAGCCGCCAATGGGCCGCAGGTACTGATGAGCAGTACCGGGCAGGCCAGTGGCGCGCTGATCGGGCGGTTGGACATTGCGCCGATTTATCAGACGGCAGAAGTGCTGCAGATTCATACCTACCTGCTTAACCAGCAGGGTGAGGATGCGATGATCGAAGCCGAACAGATGCGGGACGAGCGGCTGGATGAATTGACCGTTCAAGCCCAAGAATGTGTGCGACAGCGCAAGACTGTGCATTGATCCCAGGGCCTCTTCGCGGGTTTACCCGCGAAAAGGCCCCACTGGCCCCTCAGCCATGCACCCATCGCCGATGCAGCCCTCGCGCCAAGGCATCCAGCACAAACCCCAGCACACCAATCAGCAGCACCATCGCCATCAGCTCGGAATACGCCAGCCGGTCGCGGGTATCGAGAATGAAATACCCCAACCCCGCACTCACCCCGAGCATTTCGCACGGCACCAGCACGATCCACAAAATGCCAATGGCCAGCCGCACACCGGTCAGCACGTGGCCAATCACCCCCGGCACGATCACCTTGCACAACGTCTCCCAACGCGTGGCACTCAGGCTGCGGCTCAGTTGCAACCAGCGTGGGTCCAGCTGCCTGACCCCGGCCGCCGTGTTCAGCAAAATCGGCCACAACGCGGCGAACGCCAGCAAGAAGTAGATAGGCTGGTCACCCACCCCCATCAGCATCACCACCACCGGCATCCACGACAGCGGCGAGATCATGCGCAGGAACTGGAACGCCGGGGTGGTTGCCGCCTCCAGGTGCCGGTAACTGCCAACCAGCAATCCCAGCGGCACGCCGATGAGCAGTGCCAGCAACAGCCCGACCAGGATGCGCTTGAGGCTGACCCAGATATGCCCGTAGACATCACCCTGCCCCAGCAACTCGAACAGGCTGGCCAGGGTTGCCGCCGGAGAAAAGCGCGCCGACAGCCCGTCAGCCTGGCCGAACAAGGCAACACCGGCCCACCACAACAGCAACAAACCCAGCAACCCGGCCAAGCCAAGGCCGGCATGTACGACATGCGTGCGCATCAGACCGCAAACTCCTCGCTACGCTCGAAATTCTCGGCAATGCCGAACACCGACGGCCCACCCACCGCAGCGATGGCATTGCGCACGAATCGGTCGTCGACCAGGTCGTGGGCAATCTGCGCCGGATCAAGCCCGGCAAGAAACGCATTGTCGCCTTCGATAAGGGTGGTTTTCAGGCGTTTGACAAGCTCCTCGGTGTAACTGGGGAACGGATACGGCTGGAAGTCGATGCGCTTTTCGTCCCACTGCTGATGCCGAATGGCACCACTGGCAATGTAGCCGGCACGGTCTTCGGCGGCCGGGGCCAGCACCTTGGTCAGCACGGCAGGCTCATGCGGGGTGTACTTGTTGGGGCCGGCCTTGGACAGCAAGGCAGCGGCTTCGGCACGGTGGTCGCGGGTCCAGTGCTGGGCCTTGACGATGGCGTTGACCACCTTCTGCGACCACTCCGGGCGGTTGTTCAGATCATGCTCATGCATGAACACCACGCAGCACGCATGGTTGCGCCACACATCGCCAGTAAAACGCTGCACGCGGCCAACCTTGAGGTTCTCGGCCAGGGCGTTGAACGGCTCGGCGACGATGTAGCCGGCAATGCGCTTGCTGGCCAAAGCAGGCGGCATGTCGGAGGGCGGTAGCACCAGCAGGTTGACTTCGTTGGCAGCCAACTGAGCGTTGGCCGGCTTCGACACTGGCGTCAGGCCGTTGTCGTTGAGCATCTGCTGCAGCACCACGTTATGGATCGAGTACCAGAACGGGATGGCCACGGTCTTGCCACCGAGCTGTTTCATGTCGGTGATGTCCGGAGCCACGGTCAGGCCCGAACCGCCCACGTGGTTCCACGCCACGACCTTGGCCGGCACCTTGCTGCCGTAACGCGCCCACACCGTCATCGGCGACAGCAAGTGGATGACGTTGACCTGGCCGGAAATGAACGCCTCGATCACCTGTGCCCAACTGCGCAACAGCACCGGGCGCTCGGCCTTGATGCCTTCGGCCTCGAACAGGCCATTGTTGTGCGCCACCAGCAATGGCGTGGCGTCGGTGATCGGCAGGTAGCCGATGCGCACCGGCGCCTCCGGCTCGGCGGCAGCGCGCGCCTGCAGGCTCGACAGCAATGGCAGCGCACCCGCCGCTGTAAGCATGGCGCCAAGCTTGAGGAAATCGCGACGCGAAGAAGAGGAACAGCAGTCATCCATGCACATGGACAGCCTCCGAGGGCAACGGGGTTGGGGTAGGTTCTACGGTGCGGCTTGCCCGCCGAAGGGTTTTGAGGATTTCGATACGCAAGGCACCCAGTTCTTCAACCCGCTGCGCGCGTGGTTGCGGCAAGTCGATGTGCCATTGGCCGAGGATGTGCGCTGGGTGGTTGCCCAGTAGCAGAACCCGGTCGGACAGCAGCAGGGCTTCGTCGATATCGTGGGTGATCAGCACCGCCGCCGTGTTGTGAGCAGCGATCAGTTGCAGCAGCAGTTGTTGCATGTCGGCCCGGGTCACTTCATCCAGCGCGCCGAACGGTTCGTCCAGCAACAGCACTTCGGGCTGGCGGGCCAGGCAACGGGCCAGCGCCGTGCGCTGGGCCATGCCGCCGGACAACTGCGCCGGGTACTGGCCACGGGCGTGGGCCAGGCCCACGGCGGCAATCGCATGGTCGATACGCGCGCGCCGCTCGGCAGCATCCAGCTTGGGCTGGCGGGCGAAGTCCAGGCCAAAGGCAACATTCTTCTCCAGGCTCAGCCAGGGCAGCAGGCTCGGGTCCTGAAAGGCCACCGCCAGCCGTGGGTGCGGCCCCTGCAAGGGTTGGCCGTGCAAGGTCACGCTGCCGCCACGGGGCTGCTGCAGCCCCGCCAGCACCCGCAGCAGGCTGGACTTGCCGACGCCACTGGGGCCAAGAATGCTCACCACTTCGCCCGGTGCCAATTGCAGGTCAAACTGCGCCAGCACTTGCTGCCAGCCACCCTCACGCGGGTAGCCCAGGCTGACATCGCGAGCTTCGAGCAACACGTGGCTCATGCGGCGCCCGCCTGGCGTTGCAGTTCGGCGCGCAATTGCACCAGGCTGGGGGTGACGATCGGCACGAAGGCCGACTCGCGCCAGCGGCGGGCAAAGCCTTCGCCATACTCGCTGAGGTAGGCCTTGCCACCGCTGGCCTGCAACTCCAGTTGCACGGCATCGGCGGCACTTTCAGCCAGGGTGATGCGCAACTTGAACAAAGCCGCTGGCTGCTGCTGGAAGCGGCCATCGAGCAACCCCTGCTTGAGCTCGCTCACGGTGTTTTCGAGGCGCTCGCTGAGTACCTGACGGGCTTCATCGAGGAACGAGGCACGCCCGTGCAGATGCGCCTGCACCTCTTCCAGCGCCCGTCGCGCCAAGCCGATGGCCATCCCGCATTGCAATGCCAGGAAAGCCGGGCGTACCCGCGGCAGGAACTCGCGGGCGTTCTCGTGCAGCAACCAGTCACGCGCCAGCGGCACCTGGTGGAAAGCCAGCGCCGCCGTGTTGCTCGATTGCAGGCCCATCAGTTGCAAGTCATCGGAGCGTGTCAGGCCCTGGGCCTCGGAAGGAATGGCCACCACGAACGGCGTACCGCCGGCTTCGTCTTCGATGGCCGCCGCCACCACGAAACCGCTCTTGCGCAGGTTGGTCACCCAGTGCAAACGCCCTTCCAGGTGCCACCCATCAGCTACCGGCCGGCCACGCACCTGCAGCGCTTCGATGCCGGACAGGAACTTCATGGCGTTGGACAGCCCGGTGGCACCCGCCAGTTCGCCCGTCAACAGGCGCGGCAGCAAGCGCTCGCGCAATGGCTGGTTGGGGCTGTGTAACAGGTATTCAATGAAGGCACGCTGGCCCCAGCAGACAAAGGCTGAAGCCAACGAACGGCTGGCAATCGCGGCGATGGCCTCGACGGCGTCGGTCACCCGCCCGCCCGTGCCACCCAAGGCTGGGTCGACACCAATGCGCAGCAGCTGTGATTCGGCGATCTGTGCCAGCACCTGTTGCGGTTCGCACAGGCCCCGGTCGATGGCCTCGGCATTGGCATCCAGCCAATGACGAAATGCGCAATCTTGCATGGTCTTGCTCCTTTGGGAACGCCGGGGCCGCCTTGCGGCCCATTCGCGGCACAAGGCCGCTTCTACAACGACCGCATCAAGGCCGCTATCACGGGAGGGTTACGCAGATGGCTGCCAACGGTATTTGCCAAGCTCTTCATTGAGCGGCGTCTGGGCGAAAACATTAGCAAAGTTGCACAGGGTTGCGAGGCTCACGCCCAGAATCACCTCCAGTGCGTTGCCTTCACTGAAGCCGGCTGCGCGGAAGGCCTGGTAGGTGGCCTCGCTGACATTGCCACGGGTGGCGATCACTTCGCGGGCAAACGCGGCCAGGGTTTCGTAACGGGCGTCGGGCAGTTCGCCCCGGGCACGCAGGGCATCGACCACTTCCTGCGGCAGCTTGGCCTTGTTCAGTGCCACAGCAGTATGGCCGGCCACACAGAAGTCGCAGCCATGCTGGGTAGCGGCAATCAGTTGCACCACTTCACGCTCGGCCAGGCTCAGCTCGGACTTGCCGTTGAGCGCCGAAACGGTCACGTAGGTTTCCAGCGCCGCCGGGGCGTTGGCCAGCACACCCAGCAGGTTAGGGATGAAGCCTGAGTTTTTCTGGGCATTCTCAAGGAATGGACGGGCCGCTTCCGGGGCGCTTTGCAGGGTGTGTAAAGTAATGCGGGAGGACATGGAGTGGTCTCCTTTGATGGGGGTCACTACAGTCTGTTGGTTATAAGAATTACCCTCCATATTCATCAGTCGCCTTTCCTTGCTCCTGAGTGTTTGTATTAGATGATTTCGTCCAGCCACCTTGTCGATTGGTTATTAGAGGGCCTGGAGCTCGATGCCAGCCTGTTTCATGTCGGGCGCTACTGTGGTGGCTGGCACGCCAGCACCCAAGGCATGGGCCGTGCCAGCTTCCACCTGGTGGTGCAAGGGCATTGCTGGCTGCACATCGACGGCGAGGCGCAACCGGTGCGCTTGGAAAAGGGCGATGCAGTATTCCTGTTACGCGACCTTGCCTATCGCTTGTCCAGCGACCAGGACCCGGCCGACGCCTGTGCCCAGCCGCGCCAGGCCATGCAGGCGCTGGACAGTGAGGCCAGTGACGGCGTAGGGCTGGTCTGCGGCTTCTTCCACTTTCAGTCCGGCCTGTCTTCGCTGATTGTCGAAGGCCTGGCTGACTGGATCTTGCTGCGCGCCGAAGACCCCGCCGGCAGTGCGGCGCGGGCGCTGTTCGAGCTGATTCTGGAAGAGTGCCGACGTGCCGCAGGCCCGTCGCAGGCGTTGCTGGAGCGGCTGACGCACCTGTTGTTCCTGTACGTGCTGCGCCAGCAGGTCATTGCCGGGCAGTCACTGGGCGGGCTGGTCGCCCTCGCCCGCCAGCCGGCGTTTGCCGGTTTGCTGGAGCAATTGATCGAGCAACCGGGACAGGCCTGGACACTGGAAAGCATGGCTGCCTGTACGGGGTTGTCGCGGTCGGCGTTTTTCAAGCGTTTCAATGAGCTGGCCGGGCAATCGCCGGGGCAGGTGCTGCTGGCTCTGCGTATGCGCCATGCCAGCCAGTTGCTGCGGGCGGGGAATACCGTGGAGCAGGTGGGGGCGCAGGTGGGGTACCAGTCGGTGGCGGCGTTTACCCGGGCGTTTGCCAAGGCGGTGGGGGTGCAGCCGGGGGCATTTCGGCGCCAACATGAGGGGCGGTGAAGGAATTATGGGCCTGCCCCGTGACAACGGACGCCAAGTGCCGTGGCCTTGGCTGCTGCCGACCCGATGATTGCGATCGTTTGACAGCAAGATCCTGACAAAACCGTCAATAAACGACGGTTTTGTCAATTATATCGTTACATTGTTGGACTGTCCAATAATGATGGCCATATGGCATCATTTAAACCAAAAAAGTATTCAAGAGGGTGAGGTAACACTACTAATCCGCAGCGCCTCAAGAGCCTGGCGCCATACCGGTGACTCGGCTTTCCGACCAAGCTCCTGAGGCCTGCACGCCACCGTCAAGGAGCATTCCATGCAGTTACGGAATATGAAGATCGGCATTCGCGCTGCCAGCGTATTTGCCCTATTGGGCATCCTGGTCCTGTTCATGGGCCTTATCGCACTCTATGAAACCCGCCAGATGGACAAGGCCACCGACGAGATCCGTGTCACCTGGATGCCCGCCGTGGTAGCCCTGGGTGACATCAGCAGCAACCTCGGCCGCGCACGGGCTATCACCTTGCGCGCCGCACTGGACGACAACCCCGCCGAGCGCGCACGCAACCTGCAGTTGCTCGAAGGCATCAACGCCGAGCTCAAGGGTGGGTTGAAAGACTACGCCGACACCCTCATCGCGGCCGACGACCGCGCCCTGTTCAACACCCTCAATGACGCACACCAGCAGTACCTCGACCTGCAGGTGAAAGTGCTGCAGGACATTGCTGCAGGCCGCATGGACGATGCCAAGCAGCAGATCAACGGCCCCCTCACTCAGCGCGCCGACACCATGATGAAGGCCATGACCGCCCTGCTCGCCTATAACAGCAAAGGTGCCGAAGACGCCTCGCAGCGCAGCAGCGATGTGGCCGACGAAGCGTTCACCGCCATCATCGCCTCGTTGCTGGTCATCATGCTTGCCCTGGCCGCCATTGCCACCGTGCTTACCCGCAGCATCGTGGCACCACTGGCCGATGCCGTGGCTGTTGCCGAACGCGTGGCCACCGGCGACCTCACCCGGGAAATACGCGTGACCGGGCGCGACGAGCCAGCCTTGTTGTTACGCGCCCTGGCCCGCATGCAGGAAAGCCTGCGAGATACCCTGCGCAAGATCGCCGCGTCGTCCGACCAGCTGGCCTCGGCTTCGGAAGAGCTGCACACCGTTACCGAAGACACCAGCCGCGGCCTGCACCAGCAGAGCGCGGAAATCGACCAGGCGGCCACCGCCGTCAACCAGATGACCGCCGCCGTCGAAGAGGTCGCGAACAATGCGGTCAGCACTGCCGATGCTTCCAAGGGCGCCGACCAGACCACCCGCGATGGCCGCGACCGGGTCAATCAGGCGCTGGCATCCATTCAGCATCTGGTGGCTGACGTAACGGGCACCTCGGCCGAAATCGAGCAACTGGCCAGCAATGCCAACGAGATCAGCCGCGTGCTGGATGTGATTGGCGCGATTGCCGGGCAAACCAACCTGCTGGCGCTGAACGCCGCTATCGAAGCAGCCCGCGCAGGCGAGGCGGGCCGTGGCTTTGCGGTGGTGGCAGACGAGGTTCGCGCCCTCGCCCACCGCACCCAGCAGTCGACGGCGGAGATCGAGCAGATGATCGCCGGTATCCAGAACGGTACCGAGCGGGCGGTGACGGCGATGCACAGCAGCCAGGGGCGTGCCTCGGGCACATTGGAAGTGGCCCAAGGCGCCGGCCAGGCGTTGGAGGTGATTGCCGAGGCGATTGCGGCGATCAACCAGCGCAACCTGGTGATTGCCAGTGCTTCGGAGGAGCAGGCGCAGGTGGCACGCGAGGTGGACCGTAACCTGGTGAACATTCGTGATCTGGCGATGCAGACGTCGGCGGGTGCGAACCAGACCAGTGCGGCGGCGCAGGATCTGTCGCGACTGGCGGTGGACCTGAACGGCATGGTGGCGCAGTTCAAGGTTTGACCTGAAACAACAGGGGCTGCAAAGCAGCCCCGTTTGCAGCAAAAGTCATCTATCAGTCGTTAACACTCACAACCCGCCCAGCCTTCTCGACAGCCTTGCCGCGCGTCGCCAGGCAGTAATACAGCGGCACCGTGACGATCAACCCGAACAACCAGGACAAGTCCGCCCCTTCGACAATGTTGGAATACGGCCCCACATACAGCGACGTATTGGCAAACGGCAGCTGCACCAGAATCCCGCAGGCGTAGGCAATGATCGCGTGGTGATTGAAGCGGCCATAGATACCGCCATCAGCACTGAAGATCGACGCAATGTCGTACTGCCCCTTCTTGATCAGGTAGAAGTCGATCAGGTTGATCGAAGCCCACGGCACCAGCACCAGCAACAGCGCCAGGATCAGGCCGATGAAGTGGCCAATGAAATCCGCCGAGGCATTCAGTGCAACCATCCCGCAGCCCACCAGAATCACCGATGCCAGCAACACCCGCACCTTGATGCTCGGTGTCCATTCGGCCATGAAGGTCTGGATCGCGGTCACGATCGACAACACCGCGCCATACAAGTTGAGGGCGTTGTGGCTGATGATGTTGAGCAGGAACAGCACCATCAGGATCGGGCCCAACCAGCCAGTGGCCTGCTTCACTGCATCCATGGCGTCGGTCCCTTCCGGCACGCACAGCACCGCCACCGCACCAAAGCTGAAGCACAGGATGGTGCCCAGGGTGGCGCCGAAGTACGTGGCCCAGAACGGCTTGGCGATGCCTACTTCACGCGGCAGGTAGCGCGAGTAGTCGGAGGTGTATGGCGAGAAGCTGATCTGCCAGATGGTGCCCAACGATACGGTGGCGATGAAGCCCGCCAGGTTGAATGCACCACGGCTGAAGAAGTCGGCCGGCAGGTCCTGGGCGAACATCATGATGAAGCCGGCCAGCAGTGCCGACCCCATCACCCAGGTACCGATACGGTTCAGAATATGAATGAAGCGATAACCGATCACGCCAATGGCAGTGGCGCTCAGGGCGCCGATCACGATCGCGCCCGGCATCGGCACGCTTGGGGTGATGCCATGGATGGTCTTGCCCGCCAGGACAATGTTTGAAATGAAGAAGCCGACATAAATCAGGGCGGTGAAGAACACGATCAGCAAGGCGCCGTAGCGACCGAACTGGCCACGGCTCTGCACCATCTGTGGAATGCCCAGCTGCGGTCCCTGCGCAGAGGCCAGGGCGATGACCACGCCGCCGACCAGATGGCCCAGCACAATGGCGATCAGCCCCCATAACAAATTGAGGTGGAACACCTGGACCACCATGGCGCCGGTGACGATAGGCAGTGGCGCAATGTTAGTACTGAACCAGAGAGTGAACAGGTCGCGCGCCTTCCCGTGGCGCTCGGCAGGTGGAACGTAATCGACCGTGTGGTTCTCGACAAACGGGTGTTGCGACGACGGTTGGGACATAGGATTCAGCTCGAAAGGTCGTTTTTATCGTTGTAAGGAAACCGCATCCAGGGCGGCCTCTCAGCTGCGGACCATATTATGGTATTCCAAACTTTTGACAACACTGATCCGCAGGAAAAAACGGCCGCTGATCTGCTCGTGAAACGCCTGCGACAAACCACCTCACCACTCAAGGCCACGTTATTCGTGGGTTCGCGCCGTTCATCGTGAAAAAACAGGCTTGAAAATTCCGCTTGCAAATTAGGTATTACGGTATACCATCAGACACATCAACGATAAAAACCGCGGACCACCGCAGCCCTTTAGAGGTACACCCGATGATCGACGCAACCGTCTACAAGCACGTCCTGGGCTCCTTCCCCTCCGGCGTTACCGTCATCACTACCCTGGACGATGACGGCTCGGTTGTCGGCCTGACTGCCAGCGCCTTCTCCTCCCTGTCGATGGATCCGCCGCTGGTGCTGTTCTGCCCCAACTACACCTCCGATTCCTACCCTGTGCTGATGAAGCAGAAGCGTTTCGCCATTCACCTGCTCTCAGGTGAACAGCAGGCAGAAGCCTATGCGTTCGCCAAAAAGGGCAAGGACAAGGCCAGTGGTATCGAGTGGACCCTGAGCGAACTGGGCAACCCCATCCTGGCCGGCGCCACCGCCGTTATCGAATGCGAACTGTGGCGTGAATATGAAGGTGGCGACCACGCCATCATGGTCGGCAAGGTGCACAACCTGATCGTCCCAGCAGAAGCGCCACGGCCGATGGTGTACTGCCGCGGCAAGATGGCCAGCCTGCCGGCCTTTGCCTGAAGCCTATTCTGAATCGAGCCCCCTGGCGCCCCCCCCGCCCGGCGCCAGCCCCTTTCAAGCGTTGAGGAAAGCCCCATGAAATTTTCGTTGTTCGTACACATGGAACGTTGGGATGAACAGGTCAGCCACCGCCAGCTGTTCGAAGACCTGACCGAACTGACCCTGATGGCCGAAAACGGCGGTTTCAGCACCGTGTGGATTGGCGAACACCACGCCATGGAATACACCATATCGCCAAGCCCGATGCCGCTGTTGGCCTACCTGGCCGCACGCACCGACAAGATCCGCCTGGGCGCCGGCACCATCATCGCGCCGTTCTGGAACCCGATCCGCGTGGCGGGTGAATGCGCCCTGCTCGACGTGATCAGCAACGGGCGCATGGAAGTGGGCCTGGCCCGTGGCGCCTATCAGTTCGAATTCGACCGCATGGCCAACGGCATGCCGGCCACCGACGGCGGCAAGGCGCTGCGCGAGATGGTGCCGGTGGTGCGCAAGCTGTGGGAAGGCGACTACGCCCACGACGGCGAAGTCTACAAGTTCCCCACTTCCACCAGCGTACCGAAGCCGTTCAACGCCACCCCACCGATGTGGATCGCTGCCCGCGACCCGGACTCGCATAACTTCGCCGTGGCCAACGGCTGCAACGTCATGGTAACCCCGCTGATGAAGGGGGACGAAGAAGTGCTGGACCTGAAGAACAAATTCCAAGCCGCCCTCGACAACAACCCGGATGTGCCGCGCCCGCAACTGATGGTGCTTCGCCACACCCACGTGCACAGCCCGGCCGAGCCGGAAGGCTGGAAGGTCGGCGCCCAGGCCATTTCGCGTTTCTACCGCACCTTCGACGCCTGGTTCGGCAACAAGACCACCCCGGTCAACGGCTTCCTGGAGCCAAGCCCGGAGTCGAAGTTCGCCGAAGTGCCAGCGTTCGAGCTGGAGAACATCCGCAAGAACACCATGATCGGCACCCCGGAAGAAATCATTGCGCGCATCAAGTACTACCAGGAGCTCGGTGTCGACGAGTTCAGCTTCTGGTGCGACAACAGCCTGCCACACGCCGAGAAGAAGAAGTCGCTGGAGCTGTTCATCAAGGAAGTGGTGCCGGCGTTCGCCTGAATTCCCATTGCCTGAATCATTGCGGGACGCGCCCGCTCCCGTGGGCCTCTGAGGCCTGCGTGAGCGGGCTTTTTTATGAAATCGGCGCAAGGCAGGAAGACTGTGCGATCCCTGTGGGAGCGGGCTTGCCGGGGAAGAGGCCAGTACAGACACGACAAGAATCAAGGCATCACGCCACCTTTCGTCTCCCAGCAAGAGAAATGTTCAGCCCCCTCTTGCACTACAAATATTATGGTATACCATCAGACAACAAGAGCTGATAACCCTCACCAGGAGCCACCCATGAGTTTCGAAATCCGCAAGATCGTCACCTACTCCGAAGAGACCCGCATCGAAGGCGGCAAGGCCACCGACAAGCCGGTGACCATGGTCGGCCTGGCCGTCGTGATCAAGAACCCATGGGCCGGTCGCGGTTTCGTTGAAGATCTGAAGCCGGAAATCCGCGCCAACTGCTCGGACCTGGGTGCCCTGATGGTCGAGCGCCTGACTGCCGCCATCGGCGGTGCCGACAAGATCGAAGCCTACGGTAAAGCTGCAGTAGTGGGCGCCGATGGCGAAATCGAGCACGCCTCGGCGGTGATCCACACCCTGCGCTTCGGCAACCACTACCGCGAAGCGGTACAGGCCAAGAGCTATCTGAGCTTCACCAACAAACGTGGCGGCCCAGGCACCTCGATCCAGATCCCGATGATGCAGAAGGACGACGAAGGCCTGCGTTCGCACTACATCACCCTGGAAATGCAGATCGAAGACGCCCCGCGTGCCGATGAAATCGTCGTGGTTCTGGGCGCTGCCGACGGCGGCCGCCTGCACCCGCGCATCGGCAACCGCTACATCGACCTGGAAGAACTGGCTGCCGAAAAAGCCAACGCTCAATAACAACAACCAAAACGGGGCCGGGGCGTGGCGTGCTTACCCGCCGCGCCCGACCTTCAAGGAGCGCCCTCCATGATTCAGCCTGTCGCTGAACACACCCCTGCCGGCACCAGCTACCTGTCCGTCGGCCAGGGCCAACCCGTGGTATTGATCCACGGCGTGGGCCTGAACAAGGAAATGTGGGGCGGTCAGATCGTTGGCCTGGCCAACGACTACCGCGTCATCGTCTACGACATGCTCGGCCACGGCCAAAGCGCCCTGCCGGCTGCCGACATCGGCCTGGAAGGCTATGCCGCCCAGCTCGCCGAACTGCTTGACCACCTGCAAATCACACAAGCCACCGTGATCGGCTTCTCCATGGGCGGCCTGGTTGCCCGTGCATTTGCCCTGAACTACCCGCAACGCCTGGCAGCACTGGTGGTACTCAACAGCGTGTTCAACCGCACCCCCGAGCAGAGCGCCGGCGTTATTGCCCGCGCCGCCCAGGCTGCGCAGCTGGGCCCCGACGCCAACGTCGACGCCGCCCTGGACCGCTGGTTCAGCCGTGAATACAAGGCTGCCAACCCGGCGCAGGTCGCCGCCATCCGCCAGGTGCTGGCGAGCAACGACCCGCAGGGCTACCACACCACCTATTCGCTGTTCGCCACCCAAGACATGTACCGCGCCAACGACCTGGGCAGCATCCAGGTGCCGACGCTGATCGCCACCGGCGAACTCGACTCGGGCTCGACCCCGGCCATGACCCGCCAGCTCGCCGCCAGCATTCCTGGGGCGCACAGTGTGGTCCTCGCCGAGCAACGGCATATGATGCCGGTAGAAGCCCCGCGTGAAGTCAACAAGATGCTGCTGGACTTCCTCGCGCAAGCCCGCACCCTCACCGAATCCGCCAAGGGGATTGTTGCATGACCCTCGTTCGTTTCCAGATGTGCATCGACGGCCAATGGCGCGATGCCCAGAGCGGCAAGACCTTCGACAGCCTCAACCCGGCCACCGCTCAGGCCTGGGCGCAACTGCCCGACGCCGATGAAGCCGACGTCGAACTGGCGGTGCAGGCCGCCCAGCGTGCCTTCGACAGCAAGGAATGGCGTAGCATCACCGCTACCGCGCGCGGCAAGCTGCTGCGTCGCCTGGGCGACCTGATTGCCGAAAACAAGGAGCACCTAGCCCAGCTGGAAAGCCGCGACAACGGCAAGCTGATCCGCGAAACCCGCGGCCAGGTGGGCTACCTGCCAGAGTTCTTCCACTACACTGCGGGCCTTGCCGACAAGCTCGAAGGCGGCACCCTGCCGTTGGACAAGCCCGACCTGTTCGCCTACACCGTGCACGAGCCGATCGGCGTAGTGGCCGGCATCATCCCGTGGAACAGCCCGCTGTACCTCACCGCGATCAAGCTGGCCCCGGCCCTGGCCGCCGGCAACACCATCGTGCTCAAACCGTCCGAGCACGCCTCGGCGACCATCCTCGAACTGGCCCGCCTGGCCCTTGAGGCCGGTTTCCCGGCCGGTGTGGTCAACGTGGTCACCGGTTACGGCCCAAGCACCGGCGCGGCGCTGACCCGCCACCCGCTGGTGCGCAAGATCGCCTTCACCGGCGGCGCCGCCACCGCGCGCCATGTGGTGCGCAGCAGCGCCGAAAACTTTGCCAAGCTGTCGCTGGAACTGGGTGGCAAGTCGCCGAACATCATCTTTGCCGACGCCGACCTGGACAGCGCCATCAATGGCGCCGTGGCCGGCATCTATGCCGCCTCCGGCCAAAGCTGCGTGGCCGGTTCGCGCCTGCTGGTACAGGACGAAATCTTCGACGTGTTCGTCGAACGCCTGATCGCCCGCGCCAAGCGCATCCGCATCGGCAACCCGCAGGACGACGCCAGCGAAATGGGCCCCATGGCCACCGCGCAACAACTTGCGGTGGTTGAAGGCCTGGTCGCTGCAGCCAAGGCCGAAGGCGCCAAGCTGCACATGGGCGGCAAGCGTGCCGAGGTCGAAGGTGACGGCTGGTTCTACGAGCCGACCCTGTTCGAGTGCGACAGCAACGCGATGACCATCATGCAGGAAGAGGTGTTCGGCCCGGTTGCTGCGGTGATCCGCTTCAAGACCGAAGAAGAGGCACTGGAAATCGCCAACGACTCGCAGTTCGGCCTTGCCGCCGGCATCTGGACCCGCGACCTGGGCCGTGCCCACCGCCTGGCCCGCGACGTGCGCTCGGGGATCATCTGGGTCAACACCTACCGCGCCGTGTCGGCCATGGCGCCGATCGGCGGCTTCAAGAACAGCGGCTACGGCCGCGAGAGCGGCATCGATTCGGTGCTGGCCTATACCGAGCTGAAGACCGTGTGGATCAACCTGTCCACCGCGCCGATGCCCGACCCGTTCGTGATGCGCTAAGAGGAACACGAGATGATCGAACCCGGCATCTACAAAGACGTGATGGGCTCCTTCCCGTCCGGCGTCACGGTAGTCACCACCCTGGACGCCGACGGCGCCATCGTCGGCATCACCGCCAGCGCCTTCAGCGCGCTGTCGATCGACCCGGCGCTGGTGCTGTTCTGCCCCAACTACGCCTCCGACACCTACCCGATCCTGCGCGACAGCAAGCAGTTTGCGATCCACCTGCTGTCCGCCGACCAGACCGCCGAAGCCTATGCCTTCGCCGGCAAGGGCAAGGACAAGGCCAAAGGCATCGACTGGCACCTGAGCGAGCTGGGCAACCCGCTGCTGGCCAAGGCTACGGCGATCATCGAGTGCGAACTGTGGCGCGAGTATGACGGCGGGGACCACGCGATCATCGTGGGCGCTGTGAAAAACCTGGTGCTGCCCGAGCAGCCGGCAACGCCGATGGTGTACCACAAAGGCAAGCTGGGCGCCCTGCCCCCGCTTGGCTGATCACCCTTTTAGGGGCCGCGCTCATCGTCTCACCCTCGGTTGCGGCCCCTGTTTTATTCCGGAGTACTGCAGATGAGCAACGAAAAGTACGAGAAAGGCCTGGCCATCCGCACCCAGGTGCTGGGCGAGGACTACGTCAACCGCTCGATCCAGAACGCCGACGCGTTCACCCAGCCTTTGCAGGAACTGGTCACCGAATACTGCTGGGGCCACGTCTGGGGCCGCGAAGGCTTGTCGCTCAAAGAGCGCAGCATGATAAACTTGGCCATGATTTCCGCGCTCAACCGGCCCCACGAACTCAAGCTGCACATTCGGGGCGCACTGCGCAATGGCTTGAGCCGTGAACAGATTCGCGAAATCCTGCTCCAGGTCGGCATTTACTGCGGCGTACCCGCGGCGGTGGACAGCTTCCGCCTGGCCCGTGAAGCGTTTGCCGAAGCCGATGCGGAGCCAACCCGTTAACAACGGGCTGTTCGAACCACTGCATGGAACGCCTCGGTTCGGGGTATTCCGCGATGTTGGCGCAACAGCCTCATAAAGAGCGCACCTGATGAAACGCCAGCCACTCGACGACAGCTTCAAGGTCAACCGCAACCCCGTTACCCTGCGCGAAATCGTGCTCGACAAGCTGCGCGCCGCGATCATGAACTTCCACCTGCTGCCAGGCGACCGCCTGGTCGAGCGTGACCTCTGCGACCGCCTTGGGGTCAGCCGTACCTCGGTGCGCGAAGCGCTGCGACATCTGGAATCCGAAGGCCTGGTGGAATTCGCCGACGCCAAGGGCCCGCGTGTAGCCATTATTACCCTGGAAGATGCCCGCGACATCTACGAGCTGCGTTGCGTGCTCGAAGGGCTGATCGTGCAGTTGTTCACCCTCAACGCCAAAGCCAAGGACATCCGTGCCCTGGAACGTGCGCTGGAGGTCAACCGCGAGGCCCTCGAAGAAGGCGAACTGCAACAGGTGCTGGACTCGGTTCAAGGTTTCTACGATGTGCTGCTGGAAGGCTCCGGTAACCAGGTGGCGGCCCAGCAGCTGCGCCAGTTGCAGGCGCGCATCAGCTACCTGCGTGCCACCTCGGTGTCGCAGGAAAACCGCCGTGGCGCCAGCAACCGCGAAATGGAAAAGATCGTCGAGGCGATCAAGGGCGGCGACCCGCTGGTGGCCCACCAGGCCTCTGTCGACCACGTCCGCGCTGCCGCCAAGGTAGCGCTGGACTACCTGCGTCAAAAGCAGGATGACAACGCCAAGGTGCGCGACATGGTCGAGCCCCTGGCCCTGAAGGATCCACGTATATAAGAACCGCATAGGCCGCTGATCATGCCCAACGCCCCGCGCTACTGCCCGCACTGCACCACGGAACTGGCCCGGGGCGTTCCCACAGGCGATACCCACGAACGCCTGCACTGTAACGGCTGCGGTTACGTCCACTACGTGAACCCGAAGATCATCGCCGGCTGCATCATCGAGCGCGATGGCAAGTACCTGCTGTGCCAGCGCGCCATCCCCCCGCGCCCGGGTACCTGGACCTTGCCGGCTGGTTTCATGGAAGCCGGCGAAACCACCGAGCAGGCGGCGCTGCGCGAGGTGTGGGAAGAAAGCGGCGTACGTGCCGACATCGTTTCGCCTTATTCGATCTTCAGCGTGCCGAAAATCAGCGAGGTGTATATCATCTTCCGCGCCATCGTCATCGAAGAAACCGGGCAGTACGGGGCCGAGACGCTGGCGTACAAGTTTTTCGAACCGGACGAGATCCCGTGGGACGAGATCTACTATCCGGCAATCCGGCAGATTCTCGAGCGCTATATCCTCGAACGACAGGCCGGTGTTTATGGCATCTACATGGGCAATGACGACACTGGCAAGGTGCACTTCATTCGCTAGCCTGTATCGGCCCTATCGCCGGCAAGCCACCAAAAATTCTCGCCAAACGTCTATTCTGGATGCCCCCTTAAGGCCTTACGCAAAAGGACCAGCAGAGCAAATGGCAAAATGGCTAGACGGCGGCGGGCTGATGGCCGAGCGCATCCGCAACCACGACTGGGCCGCCACCACACTGGGCCCGCTGCAGCACTGGCCCGACCCGCTGAAAACCAGCCTGGCCCTGTGCCTGGCCTCGCGCTTCCCGCAAGCCGTGCTTTGGGGGCCAGACCTGCTCACCCTGCACAACGACGCCTTTTCGCAGATTCTCGGGCAGAAGCCTTCGGCATTGGGCATCCCCTTCCGCGCCGTGTGGCAGGAAGCCTGGGCCGACATCGGCCACATGGCCAACCGCGCCCTGGCCGGCGAGGCGGTGTACATCGAAGACTTCCCGCTCGTCATCGACCGCAACGGCAGCCCCGAACGGGCCTATTTCACCTTCTGCTACAGCCCCATCCGTGACCACGACGGCAAGGTGCTGGGCATGCTCGATACAGTCACCGAAACCACCGCCAGCGTGCTCGCCAACCAGCGCCTGAAATTCCTCGACGACCTGGGCCGTGCCGTGGCCGACGCCACCGCCCCGGACCAGATCCTTGCCACTACCACGCGCCTGCTGGTCGAACACCTGCAACTGTCGAGTTGCGCCTATGCGGTGATGGAGCCCGACGAGGACGGTTTCACCATCTGCGGTGACGCCGTGGCGCCAGGCTCGCCGCATCTGTTGGGCCGCTATCGGTTGGAGGATTTCGGCAAGCTGGCGGTCGGCCGCCTGCGCAGTGGCCTGCCGTTGGTCATCCGGGACAACCTGAGCGAGCTGTCCCCGGAGGAAGCTGCCACCTTCCAGGCCATCGGCATTACCGCGACTATTTGCATGCCCCTGATCAAAGGCGGCCGGCTGACCGCGCTGATGGCCATCCACGACAAGGCGCCACGGGAGTGGACCCACTATGAACAGGCACTGATCAGCGAAGTCACCGAGCGCTCCTGGGCGCATGTCCAGCGGGTAAAGGCCCACGCCGAAGTGCGTGAGGCCATGGCGGCACTGGAGGCGCTGAATGCCACCCTCGAACAGCGCGTGGATGAACGCACCAGCCAGTTGCTACACACAGAAGCCGTGCTGCGCCAGGCCCAGAAGCTCGAAGCCATCGGCCAACTGACAGGCGGCGTGGCCCATGACTTCAACAACCTGCTGACCATCATTCGCTCATCGCTGCATTTTCTGCAGCGCCCCAACCTCGACGCACAGCGTCGAGAGCGCTACCTCAAAACCATGTCCGACACCGTTGACCGCGGTACCAGGCTGACCGGTCAGTTGCTGGCCTTCGCCCGCCGCCAGGCCCTGAGCCCGCAAGTGTTCGAGGTCGGGCCACGACTGGAAGCCATGGCCGACATGCTCGACACGGCCACCGGTGCGCGGATCCAGGTCGAGCTGCAGTTGCCGCAGGCGCCTTGCCATATCCGTGCCGACCTCAACCAGCTGGAAACCGCGGTAATCAACCTGATGCTCAACGGCCGCGATGCCATGGCCGGCGAAGGCACCTTGCAGCTGCGCCTGCAGGCCGACCAGCACCTGCCCACCCTGCGTGGCCAGGCGCCACAGCCGGGCCAGTTCGCGGCGATTTCGGTGAGCGACAGCGGTGTCGGCATTGCCGCCGAACTGCTGGAGCGCATCTTCGACCCGTTCTTCACCACCAAGGCACCGGGTGAAGGCACCGGGCTCGGGCTGTCGCAGGTGTTCGGTTTTGCCAAGCAGTCCGGGGGCGATGTGCAGGTGAACAGTGTGCCGGGCCAGGGCACCACTTTTACCTTGTACCTGCCCCAGGAGCCGCCGCCTGAGGCCTAGCGATCAGCGCCGCCCTTCGGCCAGCATTCGCACGGCCAGGCCCGCCAGCACCGTCCCCATCAGCCAGCGCTGAACCTGCTGCCACAACGGGCGACCGGCGAGGAATACGGCGATCGACCCGGCCATGACTGCGATCAGTGCATTGACCGAAACGCTGATGGCGATCTGCGTCGACCCCAGCACCAGCGACTGCAGCAGCACGCTGCCATGCCCTGGCTCGATGAACTGCGGCATCAACGACAGGTACATGACGGCGATCTTGGGGTTCAGCAGGCTGGTGGCAAAGCCCATGGTGAACAGCCGGCGCGGGCTGTCCGCCGGCAGGTCCTTGACCTGGAACGGGGAGCGACCGCCCGGGCGCAGCGCTTGCCAGGCCAGGTACAGCAGGTACAGCGCGCCACCAATGCGCAGCGCATCGTAGGCAAAAGGCACAGCCATCACCAGGGCGGTGATGCCCAGTGCAGCGCAGAACATGTAGATGACGAAACCCAGCGCTACGCCGCCAAGGGAAATCAAGCCGGCCTTGCGCCCCTGGCAGATCGAGCGGGAAATCAGGTAAATCATGTTCGGCCCCGGGGTCAGCACCATGCCGAGGCAGATCAGGGCAAACGTTAACAGTTGGGTTGTCTCGGGCATCGGGCACATCCTGGTTGTGCTGTGGACTGCTGCGAGTTTATCTGAAGCCTTTTGAAACCGGTGAACTCAGTTGATCTGCCCCACTATCAAGCCCAAGGCCACCGTGATCATCGCCACCCCCGACACCCGCCCGACCAGCCTGGCCGCCCCCGGCCGGGTGCTCAGCACCGCCTTGGCGCCATAGCCGACCAACGAATAGATCACCAGCGAGCTGCACAGGTGCACCAGGCCCAGCAGCAAAATCTGCAACGGCACCGGCCAGCTTGACTGCGGGTCGGTGAACTGCGGCAACAGGGCCAGGAACAGCAGGAACACTTTCGGGTTCAACCCGCTGACGCAAAAACCCTTCAACGCCCAGCGCGAGCCCGATTCTCCCACACCGCCCTGCCCGGCCTCGGGTAATGCCGGGCTCAGCAACAGGTTGCCGCCCAACCACAACAGGTAGCTGCACCCTGCCAGGGTCAGCAAGGTCAGCGCCAACGGGTGGCCGGCCAGCAGGCTGCCGACCCCAGCCGCCACCACCAGGGTGGCCAGGAAATGCCCCGACAGCATGCCCGCCACCGCCGGCATCACCCAGCGCCCGCGCATGCCCGCCGAAATAGCGTAGGCCCAGTCTGCCCCCGGGGTAATCACGAACAGCATCGACACGGCCCAGAATGCCGTCAGAACACTGATAGCCACTTGAATCTTCCTTTTTCCACTGCCTTGGGATGTCGAAAGATTACGGATTCCGCTCAGGGATTTTCTTTCGTATATTCCCCTTCGTGGTTCAATTACTGGAAGATCCTTCTCAATGGATAGGACCGATCGAAAGATTCTTGCCGAGCTACAAAAAGACGGTCGCCTCTCGGTGACCGAACTGGCCGATCGCGTGGGGCTCAGCCTCTCGCCCTGCCATCGGCGCCTGAAGGCACTGGAGGCGTCCGGGGCGATTCTGGGCTATCACGCCCGCCTGGCGCCGAGCGCTGTGGGGCTGAACTTTGCCGCGCTGGTATTCGTGACCCTGCGCGAAGTCACCCGCCAGCCGGTGGCGGACTTTGAAGCGGCAGTGGCCGAGATCCCGCAGATTGTCGAGGCGCAGCGGCTGTTCGGTGACCCGGACTACCTGCTGCACGTGGTGGCAAAGGACTTGCCGGCGTTTCAGAAGCTGTATGACGAGAAGCTGACCAGCATTCCCAATGTGAAGCGGTTAAGTTCGACCTTGGTGATGAAAGAGGTGATTCAGGATCGGTTGTTGCCGATGTAGCTGTTTTGCCAGCGCCCTGAAAACGGGCGCAGCGCACCAGCACAGCCCACTACAATCAACCCGCCAGACCACACCCCCCTCTACTACAAGCCCTCCCGCCAACTGGCACCCTCCTTGCTACCGTCCACCGCTTAAGCTTTTGTCAGCCTTAGGTTTTTTAAGGTTTATGGGTACATATTTACTAATTTCTCGTTATCCCCGCGCCCCGCATCATCCCTCCAACAAGAACGCGTCGCCCTTCGCCGGCACGCCCCCGGGCAGTTCCCGATGCCCTACCTTGCCTTGGAGTCAGTCATGACCAGTGCAGCCAATTCGGCACCCCTCATAGAAAAACACACGATCGGCTACGTACCGCCGCAAGACCGCCACGGAAAGGTAAGGGATCTGTTCACACTGTGGTTCGGCGGCAACATCGCGCCGTTGCCCATCGTTACCGGCGCGCTGGGCGTGCAGTTGTTCCACCTGAACCTGGTGTGGGGCATCATCGCCATCCTGGTCGGCCACCTGGTTGGTGGTGTGTTGATGGCACTGCACTCGGCCCAGGGCCCGCAAATGGGCATCCCGCAGATGATCCAGAGCCGCGCCCAGTTCGGTACCCTTGGCGCGCTGCTGGTGGTGGTGATCGCCGGGGTCATGTATATCGGTTTCTTCGCCTCCAACATCGTGCTCGCCGGCAAGTCGCTGCATGGCGTGGTCGACGCCGTACCGGTACCGGTGGGCATCGTCATCGGTGCGCTGGGCTCGGGCATCATCGGCATCATCGGCTACCGCTTCATCCACGTGCTCAACCGTATCGGCACCTGGGTGCTGGGCATCGGCATCGTGGTGGGCTTCGGCTACATCTTCACCCATGTGCAAAGCGACGACTTCCTAACCCGCGGCGGCTTCAACCTGGCCGGCTGGCTGGCCACCGTGTCGCTCGCGGCGCTGTGGCAGATCGCCTTTGCGCCCTATGTGTCGGACTACTCCCGCTACCTGCCGGCGGATGTGAAAGTCAGCTCGACCTTCTGGACCACCTACCTGGGCTCGGCCCTGGGTTCGAGCCTGTCGTTCATCTTCGGCGCCGTGGCGGTACTGGCGATCCCGGCCGGCATGGACACCATGGACGCGGTCAAGCTGGCCACCGGCACCCTTGGCCCGGTCATGCTGGTGCTGTTCCTGCTCAGTGTCATCAGCCACAACGCCCTCAACCTGTATGGTGCTGTGCTGTCGATCATCACCCTGGTGCAAACCTTCGCCTACCGCTGGATCCCGACCGCCAAGAGCCGCGCGATACTTTCGCTGATCGTGCTGTCGGCCTGCTGTGTGGTGGCGGTGTTCGCCTCGGCAGACTTCATCGGCCACTTCGTCGACATGGTGCTGGTGCTGTTGGTGGTGCTGGTGCCATGGACGGCGATCAACCTGATCGACTTCTACGCGATTCACAAGGGGGACTACGACATCCAGTCGATCTTCCAGGTCGATGGCGGTATCTACGGCCGTTACAACCCGCAGGCGCTGATCGCCTATGCCGTGGGCATCGTGGTGCAGATCCCGTTCATGAACACGCCGCTGTATGTCGGGCCGATTTCCGAGCACATCAACGGGGCTGACCTGTCCTGGCTGGTGGGCTTGGCGATTACCTCGCCGCTGTACTGGTGGCTGGCTTCGCGTGACAGTGCCTACCGTCGTCGGCAGATCAGTGCCAAGTTGGCCATGGGGCACTGATTCAGCCTGTGCTGGCCTCTTCGCGGGCAACCCCGCGAAGAGGCCAGCACAGACCACTTGCCATCAGAGGTTGTACGCCCGCTCATTGTGCTCCGCCAGGTCCAGCCCCTGCTCTTCCTCTTCCCGACTGGCCCGCAGGCCCACGGTCAGCTTGACGGCCCCAAGAATCGCCCAGCTCACCACGAAGCAGTAGACGAAGGTGAACGCCACCCCCTTCAACTGCACCAGCGCCTGCCCTATCGGCGATACGCCCTCTACATAACCGCCCAACCCCGGTGCAGCAAACACCCCGGTCAGAATCGCACCGACCATCCCGCCCACGCCATGCAGCCCGAACACGTCCAGGCTGTCGTCATACCCCAATGCCTGTTTCAGCCGGGTCACGGCACGAACCAGGCCCCCATGAACAGCAACGACGCACTGAACTTCATGCGCTCGGCAAAACCACCGGCAATCAGCGCTGGGGTGATGATGGCGAACGTCAGCTGGAACACCGCGAACACACCTTCCGGGATCGTGCCCACCAGGCTGTCGTGGCCGATGTTCAGCATCAGCGCCTTGTCCAGGCCGCCGATGAAGCTGTTGAAGGTCAACTGCCCCTCGACCATACCCGTGGTGTCGACCACCAGGCTGTAGCCAAACAGCACCCAAAGGATGCCGATCACACCCGCTACGGCAAACAGTTGGGTGAACACCGAAAGGAAGTTCTTCGCCCGTACCATGCCACCGTAGAACAGCGCCAGGCCGGGTATGCACATCATCAGCACGAACATCGCGGCGCAGATCATCCAGGCGGTGTTGCCGGTGTCCAGGGTGGGTTCCGCGGCATAGGCCAGCGGTGTCAGTGCGAACAGCACAACAGCAAGGGCAAGCTTCATGGAGTCACTCCTGTGCAATGAAAACCGCCGGCTGGCAGCCGGCGGTGTCGGGGTAGATCAGTACTGCGCCTGGCCCGGTACCCACGCAGTCCCCGCCAGCGGCACCCGTGCCATCGCCGCCGCTTCCACGGTCAACGCCACCAGGTCCTCCGGGTCCAGGTTGTGCAGGTGCGACTTGCCACACGCCCGTGCCATGGTCTGCGCTTCCAGCACCAGTACGCGCAGGTAGTTGGCCAATCGGCGCCCGGCCTCTTCCGGGTTCAGGCGCTTGGCCAGCTCCGGGTCCTGGGTGGTGATGCCGGCCGGGTCGCGACCGTTCTGCCAGTCGTCATAGAAGCCGGCCGCCGAGCCAATCTTCTTCAGTTCGCTGTCCAGTCGCGGGTGGTTGTCACCCAGGGCGATCAACGCCGCCGTACCAATGGCCACCGCATCGGCGCCCAGTGCCATGGCCTTGGCCACGTCGGCACCGTTGCGAATGCCACCCGATACAATCAGCTGCACCTTGCGGTGCATGCCCATTTCCTGAAGGGCCTGCACTGCCTGCGGAATGGCCGGCAGAATCGGGATGCCGACGTGTTCGATGAACACTTCCTGCGTCGCCGCAGTCCCCCCCTGCATGCCGTCGAGCACGATCACATCGGCACCGGCCTTCACTGCCAGCTTGACGTCGTAGTACGGGCGGCTGGCGCCGATTTTCACGTAGATGGGCTTTTCCCAGTCAGTGATTTCACGGATCTCGGCAATCTTGATCGCCAGGTCGTCCGGCCCGGTCCAGTCCGGGTGGCGGCAGGCGCTGCGCTGGTCGACACCAATCGGCAAGGTGCGCATGCCGGCCACCCGTTCGGTGACTTTCATGCCCAACAGCATGCCGCCACCGCCCGGCTTGGCGCCCTGGCCGAGGACGATCTCGATAGCATCGGCCTTGCGCAGGTCATCCGGGTTCATGCCATAGCGCGACGGCAGGTACTGGTACACCAGGTGCTGCGACTGGCCGCGTTCTTCCGGGGTCATGCCGCCGTCGCCGGTGGTGGTGCTGGTGCCGGCGATGGTCGCACCACGGCCCAGCGCTTCCTTGGCATTGGCCGACAGCGCGCCGAAGCTCATGCCGGCGATGGTCACCGGGATTTTCAGGTGGATCGGCTTTTTCGCAAACCGGTTGCCCAGCACCACATCGGTGCCGCACTTCTCGCGGTAGCCTTCCAGCGGGTAGCGCGACACGCTGGCACCCAGCAGCAACAGGTCGTCGAAGTGCGGCACACGGCGTTTGGTGCCACCACCGCGAATGTCGTAGATGCCGGTTTCGGCGGCACGCTGAATTTCCTGGATGGTCAGGCGATCGAAGGTGGCCGACTCACGCAGTACCGGGGGGAATTGTTCGCTCATGGCAATGCTCCTGGATCAGTACGCGCTGGCGTTGTCGACTTTGAAGTTGTACAGCTGGCGGGCCGAGCCGTAGCGTTTGAAATCGGCGGCCTTGTGCTCCAGGCCTGCCTTGTTCAGCAGCTCCTGCAACGCTGTAAGGTGCTCGGCGCGCATTTCTTTTTCGATGCAGTCCGAGCCCAGCGACTGCACCGAGCCTTTGACGTAAATCTGCACCTCGTACAGCGAGTCGCCCAACGCATCGCCGGCATCACCACACACCACCAGGCGCCCGGCCTGGCCCATGAAACAGCTCATGTGGCCGATGCTGCCGCCCACCACGATGTCCACGCCTTTCATGGAAATGCCGCAACGGGCACCGGCATCACCCTCGATCACCAGCAGCCCGCCATGGGCGGTGGCGCCAGCGGCCTGGGAGGCACTGCCCTTGACCCGCACCGAGCCAGACATCATGTTTTCGGCCACGCCCACGCCCACGTTGCCATGCACGGTCACGCTAGCCTGCTGGTTCATGCCGGCGCAGTAGTAACCGGCGTGGCCCTCGATATCCACCGCCACGGCCGCGTTGATGCCCACGGCCAGGTTGTGTTTGCCGTCGGGGTGGGTCACCCGCCATTCGTGGTCTTGCACCTCACCGTGCAGGGACTGGTTGAGCACGCGCACCGAAGTGCTGGAAAGGTCGATCGTTTTCATAAGGTTCTCCAGAGGTTCGGTGGCAGGTCAGGCGCTTTCGCGCTCCCAGACGTACAGGGTGGCCGGAGCCGGCTCCCAGACCTTGGCATGCTCGATACCCGGCAGGCTGGCCAGTGCCTGGTATTCCGAGGCCATGGCCACGTAGTCTTCGGTCTCGGCTAGCACTGCCGGCTTGCAGGCAATCGGGTCGCGGATCACGGCAAAGCCGTTGCGGGTGCCGATGGCGAAGGTGAAGAAGCCGTCCAGGTCTTCCAGCGCGCCATCCAGGGCCTGGGCCAGGGTATCGCCCTGCTGCAGGCGCCAGGTCAGGTAGCCGGCGGCCACTTCGGTGTCGTTATCGGTTTCGAAACTGATGCCTTCGCGCTTCAGTTCCTGGCGCAGGCGGAAGTGGTTGGACAGCGAGCCGTTGTGCACAAGGCACAGGTCGGCACCGGTGGAAAACGGGTGGCTGCCTTCCATGGTCACGGCGCTTTCGGTGGCCATGCGGGTATGGCCAATGATGTGGCTGCCCTTCATGCCGGCCAGGCCGAAACGGCTGGAGATTTCAGCCGGCAGGCCCATACCCTTGAGGATTTCGATGCTTTGCCCGGCGCTCATGATGCGCACGGCCGGGGCCAGTTCGCTCAGTGCCTGGCGGGCAGCCGCTTCGCTGGTATGCACTTTGAGTACCGCCGCGCTGGCATTCTGGAACCCGTCAAGCGAGCAGCCCAGGCGCCCCTCCAGCTGGCCCATCAGGGTGGCCCAGTCGTAGTTGATATCCGTGGCTTGCAGGGTCAGCTTGACCCAGCCATCCGCCACCTCGTCGCCGTAGATGGCAAAGCCTGCGCTGTCCGGGCCACGGTCGGTCATGGCTTCGAGCATGGGTTCGAAGAGTTTGCCAAGCTGGGCCTCCAGCTCGGGCTTTTTCAGGTACAGACCTACGATTCCACACATGGTGATGCTCCTTACTAGGCAGTGGGCGGTCGCTGTCGTATTGGCCGCCCAGGGGATTGGGGCGGTCAGAAGAACTCGGTGTAACGCTGGATTTCCCAGTCGGAGACATGGCGGCAGTACTCCACCCACTCCATGCGCTTGAGCTTGATGAACTCGTCGACAATCTCGGCGCCCAACACCTCGCGGAACAACGGGTCGGCTTCGAGCGCGTCGGCGGCTTCCTTCAGCGATTGCGGCAGGGTCTTGATGCCGCGTGCAGCAATTTCTTCGAGGCTGAGGTTGTAAAGGTTCTCGTTGCACATCTCGCCCGGCTCCAACTGGCGGTCGATGCCATCGAGCCCGGCGGCGATGATCGCGGCGGTAACCAGGTACGGGTTGCAACCGGCGTCCGGCAGACGGAACTCCAGGCGGCCATACGGGATGCGCACCATCGCCGAACGGTTGTTGGCACCCCAGGCCACGAAGGCCGGCGCCCACGTCGAACCCGACAAGGAACGCCCCACCACCAGCCGCTTGTAGGAGTTGACCGTTGGCGCCGCAAAGGCACACAACGCCGGGCCGTGGGCCATCAAGCCTGCGGCAAAGTGGTAGGCCAGCTTCGACAGGCCCATGCCGCTGCTGTCGGACGCGTCGTGGAACAGGTTCTTGTTGGTGCGGCTGGCCAGCGAGAGGTGGAAGTGCATGCCATTGCCGGCACGCTTGGGGTCGGGCTTGGGCATGAACGAGCAGATCATCCCCAGGTCGTTGGCGATTTCACCGGCGGCCATGCGGAAGAAGGTAAAGCGGTCGGCCGACTCCATGGCGTCGCTGTAGGTGTAGTTGATCTCGAACTGGCCGTTGGCGTCTTCGTGGTCGATCTGGTAGATGTCGAAGCCTACCGGTTGCAGGGCCTCGGTCAGGCGCTCGAGAAACAGCCGCGAGCGCGACAGGCCCTTGTAGTCGTAGCAGGGCTTGTCGAGGTTGTCGGAGGCATCCACCAGTTGCAGCTTGCCGCCTTCGTCACGGCGGAACAGGCTGAATTCCGGCTCCAGGCCGGTGTTCAAGGTCCAGCCCTTGTCGGCCAGGCGTTGCACCTGTTGTTGCAACACATAGCGGCTGTCGTAAGGCCAGGGCTGGCCGTTGACATGCCCCACGCACACCACCCGGCCGTACCCCGGCTGCCACGGTACCGGGATCAAGGTGGAAAGGTCGCCACGGGCCATGAAGTCCGGGCCGTGCGGCTCCATGCCCATGCCGCAGATGGCGAACCCGGCAAAGCCGGCGCCCTCCTCGGCCACCATCTTCAGGCCCGAGACCGGCACCGATTTGGTCTTCGCCGAGCCATGAATATCGACGAACTGCGCCAGCACGTACTTGATGCCGTGCTGGTCGAGGGTGCGCTGGGTTTCTGCTGGCAACATGGGTTGAACACTCCTGGGTAAGGGGCAATGATTCCGCACGAGAAACTTACTTTCCTCACAGGAATGCAATGCACTTGCCAACTCTGTCCACAGCGCCCTTGTGTATCGCCTGATCTGGCCTCATCGCGGGTAAGCCCGCTCCTGCAAAAATGCACCGCAGCCCCTGTAGGAGCGGGCTTGCCCGCGATGAGGCCCGCACAGGCCACTCAAAACCCAGGCTGATATTTATGCTCTATTTATGGGAAACTTGTTTTCACCCGAGGAAAGAAGCAGTCAACGCAGCTGCTTTTCGCACTTTCCCAGTGCGAAATCTTTATTCTTGAACTGAAACCGTGCAGGACATTCGATGTCGACCGAAACCGAACCGCGCCTTCGCCTGGAGCAGTACCTAGGCCTGCAGATCAAGCGCCAGCGCCAGGCCCAGTCCCTCAAGCTCGCCGACGTGGCGCGCATCGCCGGCATCAGCCAAGGCATGCTGAGCAAGATCGAGAACGCCCAGGTGTCCACCAGCCTCGACACCCTCAGCCGCCTGTGCGATGTACTGGGCATGCCGATGGCCAAGCTGTTCAGCCAATATGACCAGCCCGACGGCAATGCCTTGCTGGTGAAGGCCGGCGAAGGGCTGGAGGTGGTGCGCCGCGGCACCGAGAAGGGCCACACCTACCATTTGCTCAATCACGCCAGGGGGCCGAAAAAGAACTTCGAGGCGTACATGGTGAGCATGGATGACGCCAGCGAAGAGTTCCCGACCTTCGCCCACCCGGGCACCGAATTCCTCCACCTGCTGGAAGGCGAACTGGTGTACCGCCATGGCAACCAGCTCTATCACATGCATGCCGGCGACAGCCTGACCTTCGACGGTGAAACCCCGCATGGCCCCGAACAGCTGGTGCAGGTGCCCATCCGCCTGTTGTCGATCATGAACTACGGCGAAGAGTAACGCGGCGTAGCAAGGCAACTGCCGATATCGCGAGCAAGCAAGCACACGTCGCCCGCAAGATGGTTACCGCCGGCCTTGTGTTGGTGGTACCGACTTTCGACCTGCTGGACAAAGGCACCATCGGCCTGCACTGGGGCTTGGCGTTCGCCCTGCTGACCGTGGCCAACCGTCGCAACGGTTCGAGCATGAACGCCACGCAGGTGGCCTTCTGGCAGAACGTTGGGGTGGCCGCGTTGGTGGCGCCGTTTGCCTTCACCCACCTGGGCAGCACCCGCCTGGCAGGCAGCGACTGGGTCAACCTGGCTGTCGCAGTTCCTGTTCGTCAAGAGCCTGGAAGGGTTGGAAGCGCGCAAGGCATCTGCTGAGCAAGCGAATACCAGCCGATGCGCGCATTGAACAACTTTTTAGCGCGGCTCAACGCATGCCGCGCTTCTTCCATGTAGGCGAGAAGGCAAGCGTTTCTGGTTAAGGACGTCGAGGGGGAGGCGATGGAGCTGCTGGTGGACTGTACCTTTCAAGCACACTATCAAACTTGTCAATTTCCCTTAGACAACGTATGTCCCACATTTCTTTCCAGACTTCTGGCCATGCAGAGTTTGCAAGAGACGGTCTTTCGTGCTGAGCGGCGGGAAGATAAAAAACCTCCAGACTTTCTTTACCAACCTCATAAGTTTTATAATTTTTGAGCCCGCGAGCAGGCTGGTAACCCCCAACACCCAAGATAAAGACATCCCTGCTCACCGCATACTTACCAGCCGGCAAAGATACAATAGCATTCCCATACACAAAATCCGCAGTGAAGCTACTCGTCTCAAACGAGTACTTGAGGTCCCAACGATTGTACGCATTGTGTGGATTTTGTTTCTTATATAACCGCGCAACAACAGCGTCACCCGGAACGTTGCCTCCGTTCATTTTTCTAGCCGCTAGCCTGAAATGCTCAAGCTGAGGGCGCAAACTCTTCGGGAGCTTTGCAGCCCCCAAGGCTCGACCATCCAGAATATGACGATCTATGCGTGCTTGCGCCGAAGCACCGTACCTGCTTTGTCCAGAAGGATCGACATAATTCACTGGATCGCCAGCGCAATAGGCGTACGCATTGACTCCGCCGCCTCCAAACGGGCTCAAGCTATCAGGACTGGTAAAACGACAGACGGAGGGACTGTACATACGCCGACCATTTCCTAAACGAATCAAGCCACTTACCGCGTCACGGCACTGGCCGACGAATCCGACAATGGGCGAATGGTATGACTCACTGGAAAAACCGTAAGGCGCGTAGGGTTGACCATGACTCGGGAGATTCTGTAACCCAGCCTTTAGAAGACTGCACTCCATCGTAAACTACTCCAGATTTCAAGCACCGTATGCCTTCACCTTAAATAGATACGGGTGCTGTGAACACTGACATTTTTGACAGGCTACCTGGTGGCATCGACCCTCGTGATGGTGCTATCAGGTAGCGGACTTCGGGACCTGGCAGCACGTCCCCCACCTAATACAGAAAGATCTTCAAGGTGAATAGACTTCACCCGTTTCGGTCCCTCACAGATCAACACACAACTCAAGAAACCGCGCGGCCGCCCGTGACGGGGTGGCCGCATGCGGCACCAGAATGGAAAACCGCCGCACCAGCGCCTGCGGCGTAACCTGCAGCCGGTGCAGCGCCCCATCTTCATGGCGAATGGACATCGCCGACACAAAGCCAACCCCCATCCCGGCCCGCACCGCCTCCTTTACCCCTTCTACCCCGGCAATCTCCAGCGCCACGCGCATCGCCACACCCTCACGGGCAAACGCCCGCTCGACGATTTGCCGCACACCCGAGCCGCTTTCGCGCAGCACCAATGGGCAGGCTCCCAGTGACGCGAGCGTCTGCTGATCACTGCCAGCCAAGGGGTGACCCCGTGGCACGATGGCTACGATCTCGTCCTCACGCCATGCCGTCACTTCCGTGCCCAGCGGCAGCTCCTGTCCCGGCGGTCCTTCGATCAGGGCGATATCGACACTGTCCAGGGCGGCAACAATTTCCGCCGTGTTGCCATGTGAAGTGCTGACCAGCACGTCTGGATAGCGCCCGTGGAAATCGGCAATCAAGTAAGGCAGCAGGTAGCTGGCCGGCGTGGTGCTGGCACCGATGCGCAAGGTCCCGCGCTCCAGCCCGCGCATGGCTTCGCGCAGCGCCTGCGCCTGACGAAAGGTTTCACGCAGGCGCTCGGCATGGGCCAGCAGTTGCTCGCCAGCCGCCGTCAACCGTACACCACGGCCGGCACGTTGATAGAGCGGCTCGCCAAACGCCTCCTGCAACAGCTTGAGCTGGCCGGACACCGCCGGCTGCGACAGATGCAGGGCCTGGGCCGCATGGCTGATGTTGCCATGCTCGGCAACGGTGGCGAACGTTATCAGCTGTTCTGGGGTCATGAATAAAAAATATCAGCTATTCGGATATTTGCCATCCTAAATTACGATTTTTTATAAGCTTATAACCAGATTAACGTAGGCCTTGTCGAAACACCTTTCCGGAGGACTCACATGGCCACGGTTCCGTCCAACCCTGCTTTTGCACCTACCCTCTCTACCCGAGGGCGGCTCAATGGCATCCTGTTCGTGGCGTTGTTCGCGCTCGCGGTCACTCAGCTGGCCGCCATGCCCGCCATCGCCAACCTGGGCATCAGCCCGCTGATCGTCGGTATTGTCGCCGGTGCGCTGTATGGCAACGCGCTGCGTGACGGCGTACCGGCTAGCTGGGCGGCGGGTATCAACTTTTCTGCGCGCGGCCTGTTGCGCATCGCCGTGGCCTTCTTTGGCCTGCGCGTTAGCCTGCAGGAGATCGCCGAAGTCGGCTGGTCGGGGCTTATCGTGTCGCTGCTGGTGGTATCTAGCACGCTGTTGATCGGCCTGTGGTGCGGCATGAAACTGTTCAAGCTGGACCGCGATACCGCCTTGCTGACGGCCGCCGGTAGCGCCATCTGCGGCGCCGCTGCGGTGCTGGCCTTCGAATCGGCACTGCGCAGTGCCCCGCACAAGAGCGCCATGGCAGTCGGTAGCGTGGTGCTGTTCGGCACCTTGTCGATGTTCCTGTACCCGCTGGCCATCAACGCCGGCTGGCTGCACCTCGACACGATGGGGGCCGGGTTGTTCCTGGGCGGCACTGTTCATGAAGTGGCCCAGGTGGTTGGCGCCGCCAGTAACGTAAGCCCTGAAGCCACCCATATCGCAACCATCGTCAAGATGACCCGGGTCATGTTGCTGGTGCCGGTATTGTTGGTGGTAGGCCTGTGGATCAGCCGTTCGCGCAAAGCCGGCCAAGCGCAGGGCAATGGGCGTATCGCCATGCCCTGGTTCGCCTTCGGCTTCCTCGCGCTGGTGTTGGTGAACTCGTTGCAGGTGCTGCCTGGTAGCGTGACCCAGGCGGTGAACAGCCTGGACACCTTTGCCCTGACCATGGCCATGACGGCACTGGGGATGGAAACCCGCTTCAGCCAGATCCGCCAGGCTGGGCCGAAGGCGCTGGCGACCGGGGCGATTCTCAACCTGTGGCTGGTCGGGGGTGGTTTGGCGATTACACTCGGCGTGCAGAAGCTGTTGGGCTGACTTGAGGCCGGGTTGGCTTTTTCGCGGGTAAAAACGCGAAGAAGCCAACCCGGCCTCAAGCTTTTTCACTAGCCCTCTCGTTGCCGCCCACATTTCTCGGTATGGTGTTGTCAAAGAAGGATGTTTTACCCGCACAGGAAAGACTTAGATGCCTCAACGCAATGTCATCAATGCATCCGTCAGCCCCAAAGGCAGCCTGGAAACGCTGTCACAACGTGAAGTGCAGCAACTGAGTGAAGTCGGTACCGGTAGCCTTTACACCCTGTTCCGCCAGTGCGCCCTGGCCATCCTCAACACCGGCGCCCATGTCGACAATGCCAAGACCATTCTCGAGGCCTACAAGGACTTCGAGGTAAAAATCCACCAACAAGACCGCGGTGTTCGCCTGGAGCTCTTGAATGCCCCGGCCGACGCTTTCGTCGATGGCGAAATGATCGCCAGCACCCGTGAAATGCTGTTCAGCGCCCTGCGCGATATCGTCTACACCGAAAGCGAACTGGCCAGCCAGCGCATCGACCTGGAAAGCTCCCAGGGCATCACCGACTACGTCTTCCACCTGCTGCGCAACGCGCGCACCCTGCGCCCGGGCGTGGAGCCGAAAATGGTGGTGTGCTGGGGCGGCCACTCGATCAGCACCGAGGAATACCAGTACACCAAGAAGGTCGGCCACGAGCTTGGCCTGCGTAAACTGGACGTCTGCACCGGCTGCGGCCCTGGCGTGATGAAGGGGCCGATGAAGGGCGCCACCATCGCCCACGCCAAGCAGCGCATGCACGGCAGCCGTTACCTGGGCCTGACCGAACCGGGCATCATCGCCGCCGAAGCGCCCAACCCTATCGTCAACGAACTGGTGATCCTGCCGGACATCGAGAAGCGCCTGGAAGCCTTCGTACGTGTCGGCCACGGCATCATCATCTTCCCAGGCGGTGCCGGCACGGCCGAGGAGTTCCTGTACCTGCTCGGCATCCTCATGCACCCGGACAACCACAACCTGCCGTTCCCGGTGGTACTCACCGGCCCGCGCAGTGCCGAGCCTTACCTGCAGCAGTTGCATGCCTTTGTCGGCGCAACCTTGGGTGAAGCGGCGCACCGGCTGTACGAAATCATCATCGACGACCCGGCGGAAGTTGCCCGGCACATGGTCGAAGGGCTCAAAGAGGTCAAGCAGTTCCGCCGCGAGCGTAACGATGCCTTCCACTTCAACTGGCTGCTGAAGATCGAGGAGAGCTTCCAGCGCCCGTTCGACCCGACTCACCAGGCCATGGCCGAGCTGGACCTGCGCCGCGAGCTGCCGCCCCATGAACTGGCAGCCAACCTGCGCCGGGCGTTTTCCGGCATTGTTGCGGGTAACGTGAAAGACAAGGGCATCCGCCTGATCGAGGAGCACGGGCCGTACCAGATCCGTGGCGACAGCGCCGTGCTGGACCCACTGGGCCGGCTGTTGCAGGCCTTCGTCGACCAGCACCGGATGAAGCTGCCCGGCGGCGCGGCATATGTACCGTGCTACCAGGTGGTGACCTGATAGCCCATACCATCGGGGCCGCTTGGCGGCACCGATCGTCTATTGGCTAAGGTCTGCCATCGGCCGCTCTACAAACCGGATACTGTCCCGCCCACTGCGTTTGGACTGGTACAACGCCACATCCCCCTGCTCGATCAACGCCGCCAGGCTGGCCGGTGGCTGGTCGAACAGGTTGGCACCGATACTCAAGGTGACGGCCTGCGGTGTAGGTACGGTCTTGCTGGCGTACTGCTGGAACTGTTCACGCAACAGCCCACCCAACTCCATGACCCGCTCACTGCTCGCCCCGCACAGCAAGATGACGAACTCATCTCCGCCCAAACGCGCTGCCAGCGAGCGCTCGGGCAGCACCGTGCGAATGAGTTCGCTCAGGGCAATCAGCAAGCGATCACCCGCTATGTGCCCATGCAGGTCGTTGACCAGCTTGAAGTTGTCGATGTCGATCAGCATCAAGGCCCCGGGTTGAGCCGGGCTCACTTCCTTGAAGAAATGCCCGGCCCGCACTTCCAGCGCGCGCCGGTTGTAGAGCGCAGTCAACGGGTCGCGCGCGGCCAGCCGGGCAATCCGCTCCTCGCGTCTATAACGCACGGTGCCGGTCATCGACAAGGCAATCAGCATGATCGCCATCGCCCCTTCGACCAGGGAAATCTGGATGATCAGCCCGCCAAAGGTGGCCAGATCAATCAAGGTGCCCGGCGTGATCGCAATGACCGCCTTGGCCACGTAGAACAGCCCGTGGAGCAGCAACACATAACGCAGCTGCACCGCCCCCACGCTCAGCGACTTGCCGTGCGGCCGTAACAGGAAGCTGGCCTTCAACGTCAGCGCGGCCACCAGCAGCGAGTTGACCATCAACATCACCTTCGACCACTGCGCCCCCACGGGCAGCAAAAGCAAGGCGAACCACACGACCACAACCAATAACCAGGCCCGAGACAAACGGTCTTGGGTAAAACGCAACACGCCCATCAGGAAAAACCAGTGCGCAACCACCAGCAAGCCATTGGCGAACCAGATGCCGATGAACAGCAAGCCGATCCCACGTAGCAAGGCCAGAACACAGCCGACAGTAATGGTGGCAAAACCTGCACTCCAGAACAGCAAAGAGGTTTCGCGGACGCTGCGCCACTCAATCGCCAGGTACAACGCAGCTGCTGCTGCCAGGGCGACCGAGATGGTCAGCATCGTGGGTGGATCTAGCGCCATATACGCATTGGCCTATCTGGTTAACGAAGAAAAGGCCCGATTGTATGCACTCGTGATGACTTTTCAGAGGGGCCTTGCACGGTTGCCTGCAAATGATAGCCCAGCCCCTGTCCATGGTCGTGCGCAAGCAATATCATATTGACATCAAGCGGTCGTGTTCACCACTCAAATCGCGATGCATTCACCCGATAAAACGCACCCGTTGCCCGCCCGTGAGCACTCAGACAAGCACAGGCTTAGCTAAGGTCGCCGAGCCGGCACGGTCCCTGTAGGCGCGGGCATGGCTTTTGGAAGGGTGCAAGGGCTCAGAGCACCCGCTTGATCAACGGCTCCAACCGGCTATAACGCAACCGCCGCAGGAACTTGCGCACTTCCTTGGGGTGCTCGGCCTTGACCCCCAACGCGTCGGCCGAGCCGATTTTCGGCGCAAACCGGCGCAACTCGGCCAGCTCCGCCTCTCGTGGCGCCAGCCACTGCCCCTGCGGGTCATCGATGAGCAGGCCGTTCTCAAGGTCCAGGTTGAACCCGCGCGGATTCAGGTTGTTGCCGGTCAGCAGCGAATAGCGCTGGTCGACCCACACGCCCTTGGCGTGAAAGGTATGCCCGGGATCGTTCCAGATCCGCACTTCCAACTGGCCACGTGTAATGGCCGCGTGGCGGCGCCGGGCGAAGCCTCGCAGGTTGTCTTCATACAGATAAGGCAAAGCGCCACTGGCACTGAACGGCTCACCGGGGGCGATGTAGAAGTCGTTGGCCGTGCGGTCACCCACGATCAGCTCAACGTGCACGCCCCGCTCCAGCGCATGATCGAGCTCGCGCATCACCACCCGTGGCGGGTTGAAATACGGCGTGCTGATGATGATGTGCGTGCGCGCCGCCGCTAGCAGGGCGCACAGCGCCCGGTTCAACGGGTTGCCACGGCCCACGCCCAACAGTGGCACCACCCGCAACCCCTCCCCAGGCACGGCGGCCGGTGCCTCGTACGCCATGCGCCGCAACCGCACACGCAAGCGCCGGATGTCGCCGCGCAGGCTACGGGTGGCGGGTGGTGCGGGCAAGTCTAGGCGCGGTGTGGCGGTGTGGTGCAGCAGGCGCCCTACCAGGCCGACCATGGCGTCGGCCAGCGCTGGCGACTGGAACAGGTGATAGCGGTCCAGGCGATAACGGTCGAAGCGGTGCAGGTACACGTTGTTCAGGCTGGCGCCGGTGTAGATCACACAGTCGTCGATGATGCTGCCCTTCAGGTGCAACACACCAAACAACTCACGGGTCTGCACTGGCACCCCGTGAATGACGATATCCAGCCCGCGCAACTGGCGCTGGGCCTGGTACCAGGCGGCGTTACCCGGCTGGCGACCGGCCCCGAGCAGGCCACGGCGGGCACGGAACCAGTCGACCACGATAGTAATTTCCAGGCCAGGCCGCTCGGCCTTGGCCTGGTACAAGGCATCCAGCACTTCCTGGCCAGCCTCGTCTTCCTGCAAGTACAACGCAACGATGACGATGCGCCGGGTTGCAGCGCGGATGCGCTCGAACAGGCAGGCGCGGTAGGCCTTGGCATCGGGCAGCACCTGGATCGACTCGGGCGACATGGCGTAGCCTGGCAATGCCGCCAGCATGGATTCGGGGTTCACGAACGATCACCTTCTCTGTGCAATCACTGTCGGCCCTGCCAGCCGGCGGGGCCATTCCTGGTCGCTGCGCCGGGGGTGTAAGATCGACCCGGCAACGACCTATAAAAACAAGAACCACGCGAGGCTGTATTTTCTCACTGCCCCTGACGAACTATGCCTCAGCTTGCACAGGAACAGCGCAATGGTCCACCCCGCTTCTGCAACCCCATCGCCGTCTATTGTAAAGAGTTGTTCCGCGAAGACCTTCGGCTTTCTGATTTTGCCCAATTTCACCACCATCGGCCTGGCCTCGGCGGTAGAAACCTTGCGCATGGCCAATCTGGCCGCGCGCAAGCCACTGTTTCGCAGTGTGCTCATCGCAGCAGACGATGCGCCAGTGACGGCCAGCAACGGCATGCGCGTCTTACCCGACTACAGCATCGCCAACGCGCCCGCACTGGATGCCCTGCTGGTGGTGGGTGCCAACCCCATCGACCGTAGTCGTGGTAACCGTCCGTTGATCGACTGGTTGCGCCAGCTGGCCCGCCAACACATGCCGTTGGGCGGTATCTGTACCGGCAGCTACCTGCTGGCCAAGGCCGAACTGCTAAAGGGCTACCGCTGCACCATCCACTGGGAAGACTTGCCGACATTGCAGGCACACTTTCCCGGCATCGTGATCTCCAGCCAGCTGTTCGAGCTGGACCGCGACCGCTACACCTGCTCGGGGGGTGTGGCGGCCATGGACATGATGTTGCAACTGGTAGCCCGCGAGGCTGGCGGCCAGGACATCGCGGCCAAGGCGGCCGAGCTGTTGCTGTGCGACCGCATGCGTGGCGAGCGCGAGCGCCAGCGGGTGCCGCTGCGCACCCTGTTGGGCAGCGCCCAACCCAAGCTGAGCCAGGTGGTGGCGATCATGGAAGCCAACCTGGAAGAACCGCTAGGGCTGGAAGAGCTGGCCAGCCTCAATGAAGTGACCGTGCGCCAGTTGGAGCGGCTGTTTCACAAGTACCTGCAGCGTACGCCCAGCCAGTATTACCTGGAGTTACGGCTGTCGAGGGCGCGGGAGTTGCTGCTGCGCAGCGATGTGCAGGTGCGAGAGGTGGCACTGGCTTGCGGGTTCAGTTCGCCGGCGCATTTTTCCAAGAGCTATAGCCGATTCTTCGGGTTGTCGCCGCTGGGGGAGCGGCGGCAGGCTTCGCTGCATTAATTCAAGTTTTTGTATTGCTTTTACCGGCCTCTTCGCGGGTTTACCCGCGAAGAGGCCGGTACAGGTCAACTAATCTTCAAGAGCCGAGTGCGCCGTTTCCCGACACATCAGCATGGCCACCAGCGCGACCAGTGCCGCCGCCAGCAAATACCCCGCCGGCGCCAGCTTGCTGCCGGTCACCTGGATCAGCCAGGTGGCAATGAACGGCGCAGTCCCGCCAAACAGCGCGTTGGCCAGATTGAAGCTCAGGGCAAAGCCACTGAAACGCACCCGGGTCGGGAAAATCTCCGCCAGCAGGCACGGCAAGGTCCCGTCGTTCATCGCCAGTATCGCCCCGAAGCAAATCTGGATCGCCAGAATCACCACCAGCGGCTGCCCATCGAGCAGGCGGAACAACGGCACGGTCAGCCCCAGGAACAACAGCGACGCCACCACCAGCATGGTCTTGCGGCCAAACTGGTCGGACAAACGCCCCATCAGGAAAATCAAGCCGATATAGGTGGCCAGCGACACCGTCGAGGCAATGAACGAATCCCGCTCGCTCATGCCCATTTCAGTGGACAGGTAGGTCGGCATGTAGCTAAGCAGCAGGTAGAACGCCACGGCGTTCAGGCAGGTAACGCCAATGCCGATACCCAGGCTGCGGCGGTGCTGGCTCATCAGTTCGCGTATTGGCGCCCGCGCCATGCAGGCTTTGTTTTCCAGGCGCTGCTCCATCTCCAGAAATTTGGGGGTGTCCTGCAGGCTCATACGGATATAACGCCCTACCAGGCCAAACGGCGCCGCCAGCAGGAACGGCAGCCGCCAGCCCCATTCATGCAGGGCTTCGCTGCTGAGCAGCTCGTGCAGTACCGCCACGAATGCCGCACCAAACAGCAACCCCGCTGCGGTGCTGGCCGGCACGATGCTGGTGTACAAGCCGCGCCGTCCAGGCGGTGCGTATTCAGCCAAAAACGCGGCGGCACCGGCGTACTCGCCCGAAGCCGAAAAGCCCTGCACCAGCCGGATCAGCAACAGCAGGCAGGGTGCCCACAGGCCGATTTGCGCATAACCGGGCAACAGGCCAATGCAAAAGGTGGATACCGACATGATCAGGATCGACCACGACAGTGCGTTGCGCCGGCCATGGCGGTCGCCGAAATGGCCCCAGACAATGCCGCCCAGTGGCCGCACCAGGAACGACAGGGCAAACACTGCAAAGGTGGCCAGCAAGCCGGTGGTCTTATCGGTTTGCGGGAAGAAGGTGGCGGCGATGATGGTGGCCAGGTAGCCGTAGGCGGCGTAGTCGAACCACTCGACGAAGTTGCCCATGAAACTGGCCCGGGCGGCCTTGCGCAGGGCCTGGCGTTCGGCACTGAGCGCGGGGCCGTCGACGGTGGATGGGTCAAGTGTGGTGCTGGACATGACGGGTACCCTCTGGTTCTTTTAATTGGAGGCAGGGTCTGGTGGTCATACAGTGATTTTTTTGTTGTCTGGGCTGGCCTCATCGCGGCTGAAGCCGCGACGAGGCACCACCGATGCTTACTTGCGAATGATGTTGTGCTCCGGCCCATACGGGAATCGGGTGATGTTCTCAGCGCCGTGGTCATTGACGATCAGGATGTCATGCTCGCGATACCCGCCCGCCCCCGGTCGCCCTTCAGGCAGCATGATCATCGGTTCGATCGACACCACCATGCCCGGCTCCAGCACCGTATCGATGTCTTCGCGCAGCTCCAGCCCGGCTTCGCGGCCGTAGTAGTGGCTCAAGGTGCCGAACGAGTGGCCATAACCGAAGGTGCGGTATTGCAGCAGGTCGTGGCGCAGGAAAATCTCGTTCAGTTCGCGGGCGATATCGCTGCAGCGCATGCCTGGACGTACCAGCTTCAACCCGGCCTCGTGTACCTCGACGTTGGCCTGCCACAGGCGCAGGTACTCGTCCGGGCAATGGTCGAGGAACAGTGTGCGCTCCAGCGCGGTGTAGTAGCCAGCGATCATCGGGAAGCAGTTGAGGCTGAGGATTTCACCCTTGCCCACGCGGCGGCTGGTTACCGGGTTGTGCGCACCGTCGGTGTTGAGCCCGGACTGGAACCAGGTCCAGGTGTCCATCAGCTCGGCATCGGGGAAGCGCCTGGCAATTTCCCGTACCATCGCCTGGGTGGCATGCAATGCCACTTCATATTCAGGCACTTGATCGCGCAGCGCCTCTACCACCGCCGCACCGCCGATATCGGCTACCTGCGCGCCATGGCGAATCAGCGCTTGTTCCTCGGCCGACTTGATCATGCGCATGCGCATGCAGGGTGCACCGATGTCTACCAGCTCAGCCTTGGGGTAGCAGGCGGCGAGCTTGCCGTGGTTCTGCAGGTTGAGGTGGTCATGCTCCACGCCAATGCGCGAGGCCAGCGGCAGGGCCTGCTGGATGGCGACGAAGAAGTTGTCGCGCTGCCAGTCGGTGTAGACGATGTTGTCAGTGCCCACCGTGCGCCGCCAGGGTTGCCCGCCGTCGATGTTGGCACTGATCGAGACCACCTTGTCCTGGGTGATCACCAGCGCATAGGGGCGGCCGAACGAGCAGTAGAGAAAATCGCTGTAGTAGTTGACGTTGTGGTACGACGTGAAGATCGCCGCTTCGATGTCCTGCTCGTCCATGTAGGCCCGCAGCCGGGCATGGCGGGCCGCATATTCCTGGGCCGAGAAGGTTGGCTGCACCTTGTCGCCATTGCGGATTTTCAGGGTCTTGGGCATTTGCATGGTCGGGGTTCCTTGTCGTTGTGAGCACGCTGTTCAGGCTTGCCGCCTGAGAAGCATTGCAACAGAACCGACGAGGACGCTTTTGTATCTATCCGACCTGGAATTGGCGGGATGGCCACTGCAAAGGGGGCGCGATGCGCCCCCGGAAACACTGCTACTTCAGGTCAAAGCGATCCAGCTCCATGACCTTCTGCCACGCGGCCACAAAGTCCCGGACGAACTTGTCACCCCCATCACTGCTGCCATACACCTCACTCAGCGCCCGCAACTGGGCATGCGAACCAAACACCAGGTCAACCCGGCTACCGGTCCACTTCACCTGCCCGGTCTTGCGATCGCGGCCTTCGAAGCTTTCGTTGTCTGCCGAAGTCGCCTTCCATTCCACGCCCATGTCCAACAGGTTGCGGAAGAAGTCATTGCTCAAGGTGCCGGGCTTGTCGGTGAACACGCCCTGCTTGCTGCCGCCATGGTTGGCGCCCAGCACGCGCAGGCCACCGATCAGCACGGTCAGCTCCGGCGCGGTCAGGGTCAGCAACTGGGCCTTGTCCAGCAACAGCTTCTCGGCCTTGACGCTATAGCGAGCCTTGGTGAAATTGCGGAAACCATCGGCCAACGGTTCCAACACGGCAAACGATTCGACATCGGTCTGCGCTTGCGACGCATCGACACGGCCCGGGCGGAACCCCACGCTGCCACTGTAGCCGGCATCCTTGGCGGCCTTTTCAACGGCGGCGGTACCCGCCAGCACGATCAGGTCGGCCATCGAGACCTTTTTACCGCCATTGTTGAAGTCGGCCTGAATCTTCTCCAGCGCCGCCAGCACCTTGTCTACACCCTGGTTTGCAGCCCAGTCCTTCTGCGGCGCCAGGCGCAAGCGGGCGCCATTGGCACCACCGCGCTTGTCGGAGCCACGGAAGGTCGAGGCCGATGCCCAGGCGGTGGAAACCAGCTCGCCCACGCTCAAGCCCGAAGCTAAAACCTTGGCCTTGAGGGCCGCGATGTCTTGTTCACTGACAGTGGATGCCTCAGTTTTGGGCAACGGGTCCTGCCACAGCAGCTCTTCATTGGGCATTTCCGGGCCCAGGTAACGCGCAAGCGGGCCCATGTCGCGGTGGATCAGCTTGTACCAGGCGCGGGCGAAAGCATCCGCCAACTGCTCAGGGTTGTCCTTGAAGCGGCGAGCGATCGGTTCGTAGATCGGGTCGAAGCGCAGCGCCAGGTCGGAGGTGAGCATGGAAGGCGCGTGGCGCTTGGCCGGGTCATGGGCATCCGGCACGGTGCCTGCCCCCTTGCCCTCCTTCGGCCGCCACTGGTGGGCACCGGCCGGGCTCTTGGTCAGTTCCCAGTCGAAGTTGAACAGGTTGTTGAGGTACTCGTTGCTCCATCGGGTGGGGGTCGAGGTCCAGGTCACTTCCAGGCCGCTGGTGATGGTATCGCCACCCTTGCCGCTTCCGAACTTGTTGGCCCAACCCAACCCCTGCAGCTCCAGGCCTGCAGCTTCCGGCTCCGGGCCGACGTTGTCGGCAGGGCCGGCACCGTGGGTCTTGCCGAAGGCGTGGCCACCTGCAATCAGTGCCACGGTTTCTTCGTCGTTCATGGCCATGCGGCCGAAGGTCTCGCGGATATCCTTGCCCGAAGCCACCGGGTCGGGGTTACCTTCCGGCCCTTCCGGGTTCACGTAGATCAGGCCCATCTGCACGGCGGCCAGTGGGTTTTCCAGGTTGCGCTCGGCCGACAAGTCGCGGTTCTGCTCTTCGCCATGTTTGGCCGGCTCGGCCACCAGGTCACCCTGGCCTGGCGGCTGCGCCTTGACCTGGTCCTTGCCGTAGCGGGTATCGCCCCCCAACCAGACCTTTTCCGAACCCCAGTACACATCTTCATCGGGCTCCCACACATCGGCACGCCCGCCCGAGAACCCGAACGTCTTGAAGCCCATGGATTCGAGGGCGACGTTGCCGGTAAGCACGATCAGGTCGGCCCAGGAAATCTTGTTGCCGTACTTTTGCTTGATCGGCCACAGCAGGCGCCGGGCCTTGTCCAGGCTGACGTTGTCCGGCCAGCTGTTGAGTGGGGCGAAACGCTGCTGACCGGAGCCTGCGCCACCCCGGCCATCGCCAATGCGGTAGGTACCGGCGCTGTGCCAGGCCATGCGGATGAACAGCGGGCCGTAGTGGCCGAAGTCGGCGGGCCACCAGTCCTGCGAATCGGTCATCAAGGCGGTCAGGTCTTTTTTCAGGGCCTGGAAGTCCAGGCTCTTGAACGCCTTGGCGTAATCGAAGTCCGGGTCAGGGCTGGACTTGGACGAATGTTGGTGAAGAATTCTCAGGTTGAGCTGGTCAGGCCACCAGTCACGGTTGGTGGTGCCGCCACCTGCGGTTTGATGGAACGGGCATTTCGATTCGTTCGACATCTGCGGGTACCTTTGGGTCGGTTATCCAGATTTCCGGTCTATGCCAGGTGTTCTTTCAGCCGAGCGTGTGGGCTCGTGCTACCCCTCATCAGGTCTACACGGGGCTTGCGAAGCTGTCACGGCGGGCAGGTGCGGTCTTGCATGCAGGTGCTGACACACCGCCCGCTCGCGGAATTCGCGGGGCCAGGGGAAAGACTAGCCGAGCTTGGGCAGACTTCTAATAGAGTGGCTGTTAGGGGGTGATAGGCTGGCTCTGTCAGGCGTTGGCAGGCACATCCATACAAGGCAAGCAGGCCGCCCACATGCTTCAATACACCGCCAAGCCCTTACCCCCGGAACCCGAGCCCAATGAACCGCAACGACCTGCGCCGCGTCGACATGAACCTGCTGGTGCTGTTCGAAGCCCTGATGATCGAACGCAACCTGACCCGCGTGGGTGAAAAGCTGTTCATCACCCAGTCCACCGTCAGCGCCGCCCTCGCCCGCCTGCGCGAGCTGTTTGACGACCCACTGCTGATCCGTAGCGGCCGGGCCATGGAGCCCACGCCAAGGGCCATGCAGATCTTCAGGGAGCTGGGCCCGGCCATGGACGTGATTTCCGCCGCCATCAGCCGAGCCCGCGAGTTCGACCCGGCCAGCAGTTGCAACGTGTTCCGCCTGGGCCTGTCGGACGATGCCGAGTTCGGCCTGTTCCCAGCGCTTCTGCAGGCCCTTCGCGAAGAGGCCCCGGATATCAGCGTGGTGGTACGGCGTGCCAACTTCCTGCTGATGCCCGGCTTGCTGGCCAGCGGTGAAATTTCGGTCGGTGTGAGCTACACCACCGACCTGCCGGCCACCGCCAAGCGCCGCAAGCTGCGTAACATCGGCGTGCGGGTGCTGCGCGCCGACGACCGCCCAGGCCCGCTGACCCTCGACGAATACTGCGCCCGCCCGCATGTGATGGTGTCGTTCTCCGGCGACATGAGCGGCAATATCGACCTGGACCTGGCGCGCATCGGTCGTTGCCGCAAGGTGGTGCTGGCAGTGCCGCAGTTCGGCAGCCTGCGCGCCCTGCTACGCAATACCGAGATGATCGCCACGGTGCCGGACTACGCCGCCTGCGCCCTGGCCGACGACGGCAGCTTACGCGCCGACCCGGCGCCGTTCGATATCACCGAGGCAGAGCTGTCGATGGTGTGGAGCGGTGCCCAGGACAACGACCCCGCCGAGCGCTGGTTGCGCGAGCGTATTTTGCAGTTTATGGCTCGGTAGGTGCTTGGCTGAAGAAGTTTGGCGTTTGTGAGATCGAGCGCCTCATTTACGCCGCTGCATCCACGCCGCCCCCAGCCCACTGAGGCAAATCACCGAAATACCCACCAGACTCAAGGTATCCGGCACCTGGCTGTAGATCACGAACCCGAGCAACCCGGCAAACACGATCTGGCAGTAGCTGAACGGTGCCAGCAACGCTGGCGCCGCATGGCGGAAGGCCTGGGTCAGCAGCAGGTGCGCCGTCATGCCAAAGCCCCCCAACGCCAGCATCAGCAGCGCATGGTCCCAACGCGGCATTTCCCAGAAGAACGGCACCAGCGCACTCAACGCCAAGGTGTTGCACAGCCCCGCATAGAAGTTGCTGGTGGTCGGGCTGTCGTGCGCCGCCAGGATGCGCGTCAGCAGTTGGTAGAAGCAGAACCCCAGCGCCGAACCGAACGGGTACAGAATGGCAGGGGTGAACATTGCTCCCCCCGGGTGTACCACCACCAGCACGCCGATAAAGCCCAACACCACCGCCACCCACTGCCCCACCGTCACCCGCTCTTTGAGCAGCGGCGCCGACAGCGCGGTGACCAGCACCGGGGCAAGAAAGTTGACTGCCGTGGCCTCGGCCAGCGGCAGGTATTGCAGGCCAGCGGTAAACAACAGGCTGGTGCTGAGCAGGCTCAATGCACGTAGCGTCTGCAACAGCGGCCGACGGGTGCGCAGCACGTTCATACCCGACTTGGGCAGAAAGATGCCGGCCATCAGCAGCGTATGCACTAAATAGCGTGCCCACACCACCATGATGATCGGGTACAGGCCGCCAAGAAACTTGGACAAGGCATCGTGGCTGGCAAACAGAAACGTCGCCACCACGACGAGGGTGATGCCACGCAGAGGTTGGTTGACGCCGGACAGCGGTGTGCTGGAACTCATGGCTCTCTCGATGACGGCGCGCCAGCAGGCAGCGCCCAGGGAAGGCCGCACAGGCATGGCCTGGCGGATGCAACAGTTCGGATTCTAGAAGAGATGGCGCAGCATAAGGAAGTTCAATTGCCGCTTGTCCAGGACGACTGCAAATTCTGTTCGCTGATCGACCACTTTGTGCCCCGCACGCATGGCCCGTGCCGTGCTGATCGCCGACCATCGACGGCGAACCCTGCACACCCTACAAGGAATTTACATGCAAAGGCTCACCACCCGTAACGGCCTGGCCCTGCCCGCAATCGGCCTGGGCACCTGGCCGATGACTGGCACCGAGTGCACCCAGGCCGTGCGCCAGGCGCTGGACGTGGGTTACCGGCACATCGATACCGCCACCGCTTACGACAACGAAGCGGCTGTCGGCCAGGCCCTGCGCGACAGCGACGTGCCGCGCGAGCAGATCCACCTGACCACCAAGGTGTGGTGGGACCGCCTGGAACCCAAGGCCATGCGTCAGTCACTGGAAGACAGCCTGCGCGCGCTGGGCACCGAGCACGTCGACCTGTTCCACATTCACTGGCCCGGCCAGGACTGGGACCTGGCCCGCAGCATCGAAACGTTGGTAGCGCTGCGTGACGAAGGCAAGGCGCGGCACATCGGCGTGGCCAACTTCCCGCTTGGGCTGCTGCGCCAGGTGATGGAAACCCTGGGCGCACCGTTGTCGGCGATTCAGGTGGAATACCATGTACTACTTGGCCAGCAACCGCTGCTTGATTACGCGCGCCGCCATGACCTGCTGCTCACCGCCTACACCCCACTGGCCCGTGGCCAGGCAGCGGCGCAGCCGGTCATCCAGGAAGTTGCCCGTAAGCATGGTGTGCTGCCTGGCCAGGTGGCACTGAAATGGCTGCTGGACCAGGACGGCGTAGCGGCGATCCCCAAGGCCAGTAGCCGCGAAAACCAACTGGCCAACCTGGCAGCGCTGGACGTGCAACTGGATGACGAAGACCGTGCGGCGATTGCCGGGTTGCCGAAGGATCAGCGCGTAGTGAGCCCGGCGTTTGCGCCGGACTGGAATAGCTGAAATTCATAAGCGCGACACAGGCCTTGTGGGAGCGGGCACGCCCGCTCCCACAAGGATTGCACAAGTTTTTAGATTTTGAGTAAGACCGCGTAAGCCGTCAGCCTGGCGTAATGACCTGCTTCAACCGCTCGCTCGCCGGTGCCGGCCGCCCGTACAGGTAACCCTGAAAGTGCGAACACCCTTCCGCCGCCAACCGACGCATCTGCTCTTCCGACTCCACCCCCTCGGCCGTGGTCTTGATCATCAGGCTGTTGGACAGGTCGGTAATGGCGCGAATGATCGACATTGCTTCGCGGCTGTCGCACATGTCGTGCACGAACGACTTGTCGATCTTGATCCGGTCGAACGGAAACGACCGCAGGTACCCCAACGATGAGTAGCCGGTCCCGAAGTCGTCCAGCGAGATGGACACACCCAGGTCTTTCAGCGCACGCAAGGTGCGCACGTTTTCTTCGCTGTTGCCCAGCAGTACCGATTCGGTAATTTCCAGCTCCAGCCGCTGCGGCGGCAGGCCTGAGTCGGCCAGCGCCAGGGCGACGATATGGACAAGGTTGCCATTTTTGAACTGCACGGCCGACAGGTTGACCGACACGGTCTGTTCGCTGTCCCAGCTGGCCGCCTCCTGGCAAGCCAGGTTCAGTGCACGCGTGCCCAGTTCGTGGATCAGCCCGGTTTCTTCAGCGATGGGGATGAAGTCCATGGGCATGACCATGCCACGGGTCGGGTGCTCCCAGCGCAGCAACGCCTCGTAACCGGTAACGCTGCTGGTCTGCTGGTCGACCACCGGCTGGTAGTGCAGCTGCAGCTGGCCCAGATGCAGCGCGGTACGAAGGTCGGTTTCCACTAGGCGGCGCTGGCGGGCCGCGACGTCCAGCTCGACGTCGAAACACTCGTAGCGGTTGCGGCCATTGCGCTTGGCCTCGTACAGCGCCATGTCGGCATAACCGAGCAATTGCTCGGCCTGGTCGTTGTCATCGGGGGCGATGGCAATGCCGATGCTGACCCCCACAGTGAACTGGTGCCCCTCGATCTGGAACGGCGGGCAGATGGCGTTGATCAACCGCTGCGCGGTGTTGCATGCGGCATCTCGGCCATCCAGGCCGGTCAGCACCACGGCAAACTCGTCACCACCCAGACGCGCCAGAGTGTCGTGCTCGCGCAACTCGCGGCGCAGGCGTTTGCCCAGCTCGCGCAGCAGCTTGTCGCCAAAGGCATGGCCCAACGAGTCGTTGATGTTCTTGAAATTGTCCAGGTCCAGGCACAAGGCAGCGGTCAGCTTGGCGTTTTCGCTGCCGCGCACCAGGGCCTGTCGCAGGCGTTCGTTGAACAGCGTTCGGTTGGGCAACCCGGTGAGCGCATCATGGTGCGCCATGTGGTGGATCTGCGCATGGGCGGCCAACTCTTCAGTGGCGTCCTCGGCGACGAACAGCACGTAGTCAGCCTGGCCCTCGCGGTTCTGGCTGAGCAAGGTGCGGCTGCGAAGGGTGCGCGGGCCGCGGGCCGTGTCGACGCGGGTTTCGGCGGCATGGCCCTTGGTACTGCGGGCACCACGCGCCAGTTGCTGCTCAAGGTAGCCGGCCGCTGCGGGGGCAAGGCAGTCACCGGGCAACTGACCGATCATGCTGCGCCCCGGCCCGCCGAACAGGCGCTCGGCCTGCTGGTTGGCCAACAGGATGCGCTGGCTTTCCAGGTCCTGGACGATGACGCTGGCAGGAATGTTGGCAATCACCGAATCCAGAAACTGAGACAGCTTGGTCATTTCCTGGCTGTACTGCTCGGCCAGTTCCTTGGCCTTCAGCAGCTCCTGCTCCTGGTGGTGGCGCTCGGAAATGTCGCGGGTGACCTTGGCGAACCCCACCAGTTGCCCGGCATCGTCATGCACCGCTTCGATGACCACATGGGCGTGAAAGGCAGTGCCATCCTTACGCAGGCGCGAACCCACTTCTTCAAAGCGCCCGGTGCTGCGCGCCTGCTCCAGGTTCAGCGCCGGCAGCCCGGCTGCACGCTCGGCATCGGTGTAAAACAACGAGTAATGCTGGCCGACAATTTCATCGGCATGGTAGCCCTTGGCACGTTGGGCACCGGGGTTCCAGTTGGCGACAATACCCTCGGGGGTGAGCAGGTAGATGGCATAGTCCACCACGCTCTGGATCAACAGCCGGTACATGATGTCGGGGTTTGCAGCTAGCGACATGAACTTTACCTGAACCCTCGAGGGGCATGAGAAGGGACCCCGGCACACTGTGGCCGGGTCTTGGTATGCGTTGATGGCATTATGCCGCTCATGACGATTTTGTGAAGCGGTTCACAAAAATCTCGCTATTCCCCTTCAAGGACGAACGAAGACAGATAAAGCCTCAATGGCGGGCGCCACTCACCAGGAAATTCAGCAAGTCAGGCTCATCGTCCAAGGCAATCGCCTGTGCCGGGCGCGACAGGTTCGCCAGCACAGCCTTGCAGAACGCCACAGCGGGCGGATCCTGTGCGTAGCAGCGCAGCAACCAGTCGCCCTCACCGCTCAACAGCTGCAACGCCACCGCCTGCCCAATACCCTGGCGGCGGTATTTCTTCAGGATGAACAGGTCGGCCAGTTCGAGGGCATCGAGGCCCGGCAGCTCGCTGCGTTCCACCAGTACGAAACCGGCGATGAAGCCGTCCGCCAGCACCAGGTAGGCGCCCCAACCGTCGTCCTGCCAGTAGCGCTGCAGGTGCTCGTCGTGGATGTAGAAGCGGCCATCCACTTCGACATCTTCCTGCTCCCAGTCGGAGGACTCGTAAGAGTAGAACTGGTAAAGGTTACGGATGAGCGGGGCCTGGTCGGCGGTAGTCGGTAACAGTGCAATCGGGAGCATGGTGCGGGCTCGGGGTAAAAGGCCGATTCTAGATGACAAGCGGCCGACAGCAAAAAGCCCAGGCCCTCCCCGCACGGAAAGGCCCAGGCCAAAACACTGTGAATCCAGGCTAGAACTCAGCCCTCCTGCAACGCACGCGGCCGATGGCTGCGCGCTTCGGCCTCCGGCGCTGCAGCCGCCTGCAGGTGGAAGTCGAACGCCAGTTCGGCAAAGCGCTCGCCCTGAACACCGCGATCACGCGCGGCAGCGGCATCTTCGACAAAGCGCAGCTCGCCAATCAACCCGTCACGGGTGGCGTAGGCGAAGTCATCCCACAGGTACTTGTCGCCCTCGAAGTTGATCTGCGTGGTCAGGTGGCGGTACCCAGGTGCCGAGATGAAGAAGTGCACGTGCGCCGGGCGCTGGCCGTGGCGGCCGAGCAGGTCCAGGCATTCCTGGGTCGGGCCATGCGGGTCGCAGCCGTACCCCGACGGCACGATGGAGCGCGCACGGTAGCGGCCCTCGGCATCGGTGATGATGCGGCGGCGCAGGTTGTATTCGGACTGAGTCGAATCGAAGTACGAATAAGTGCCCTGGGTGTTGGCGTGCCAGAGATCGACGGTGGCACCGGCCAGCGGCTTGCCGTCGGCATCGAACACCTGGCCCTGAAGGAACATCACCACACCCGGATCGGTGCCGTCATCCATGCGCGCTTCGCCTTGCGCCAGCGGCGCACCGGCCACGTACAGCGGGCCTTCGATGGTGCGCGGTGTGCCGCCACCCAAGCCGGCTTCGGCGTCCTTGGCGTCTTGCAGCAGGTCGAGGAAGTGCTCGATACCCAGGCCTGCGGCCAGCAGGCCCGCCTCGTTACGGCCGCCCAGGCGGTTGAGGTAGTCAATGGCGTGCCAGAATTCGTCTTCGGTGATTTCCAGGTCTTCGACCAGGCGCGCGGTGTCCTGCAGGACGCGCAGGATGATCTGCTTGAAGCGTGGGTTGCCCTCGGCATGGTCAAGGCCAGCTACCTTGTTGAAGAAGGCTTGAACATCGGCAGTGTGGGAAATTTTCACGGTCATCGTGCTTACCTCGTATTGTTCTTGTCGGGTAGTCAGGTGCGAATCAGCGGTCGTCGCTGTGGATCGACGAAGGGTGCCGGCACAGGCCGTTCACCTCGATGTCCATGTACGGGAACAGCGGCAGTTGCATCAGGGTATCGTGCAGCGCTTCGACGCTGGGCACATCGAACACGCTGTAGTTGGCATAGTGCCCGGCAATGCGCCACAGGTGGCGCCAGGTGCCCTCGCGCTGCAGGCGCTGAGCCAGTTCTTTTTCATCGGCCTTGAGCTTGGCTGCCTTGGCCGGGTCCATGTCGACCGGCAGTTTCACGGTCATCTTCACGTGGAACAGCATGATTTTCTCCTTGCTTGCTGATCAGCGACGGGCGAAGCGCGCCAGGCGCTGTTCGTCCAGGGTCAGGCCCAGGCCTGGGGTACGGGGAATATGCAGCTGGAAGTCGCGGTACTGCGGCGGCTCGTTGACGATTTCTTCGGTCAGCAGCAGCGGGCCGAACAGCTCGGTTCCCCAGGTGAGTTGGCGCAGGGTAAGGAAGGCATGGGCCGACGCCAAAGTGCCGATCGAACCTTCGAGCATGGTGCCGCCATACAGGGCGATACCGGCGGCCTCGGCGATTTGCGCGGTGCGCAATACGGCACGCGGGCCGCCGTTCTTGGCGATTTTCAGGGCGAAGATGCTGGCCGCGCCGTCGGCGGCCAGGCTGAAGGCGTCCTCGACGCTTTCGATCGACTCATCGGCCATGATCGGCGCCGGGCTGCGCTGGTTCAGGCGCACCTGGCCACCCCGGTTGATGCGTGAAATCGGTTGTTCGATCAGGTCGATACCGTTGTCGCCCAACACCTGGCAGGCGCGAATGGCCTGGGATTCGTCCCAGTACTGGTTGACGTCGACGCGCACGCTGGCGCTGTCGCCCAGCTCACGCTTGATGGCCACCACGTGCTTGAGGTCTTGCTCCACCGGGTTGGCACCGATCTTCAGCTTGAACACGCGGTGACGGCGAATTTCCAGCATGTGCTGAGCTTCGGCGATGTCGCGGGCAGTGTCGCCACTGGCCAGGGTCCAGGCCACTTCCAGGCTGTCACGCACACGGCCGCCCAGAAGCTCGCTGACCGGCAGGCCCAGGCGCTTGCCCTGGGCGTCGAGCAACGCGCTTTCGATACCCGACTTGGCAAACGTATTGCCCTTGGCCAGCTTGTCCAGCCTGAGCATGGCAGCGTTGATGTTGTCTGCCGCCAAGCCGATCAGCGCAGGCGCCAGGTGCGCATCGATATTGGCCTTGATGCCCTCGGGGCTTTCGTAGCCATAGGCCAGGCCACCGATGGTGGTGGCCTCGCCGATACCTTCCACGCCATCGCTGCAGTGCACGCGCAATACCACCAGGGTCTGTTGCTGCATGGTGTGCATTGCCAGCTTGTGCGGGCGAATGGTCGGCAGGTCGACGATAATTGCTTCTATGCGTTCAATCAGCGCGCTTGTCATTGTAGCCAGGTCCCGTCAGGTCGGGCTGCCAGTGGCAATCCCGAATGGTGCATTTACTTGCGTGTTCAAGGATTGCGCGAGACCCTGGTGACCGTCCAATATCAAATGAATCTCCCACCATACCCTGGAGGTCTTGTGGAGCTGCGCCACCTGCGTTACTTCAAAGTCCTGGCCGAAACCCTCAATTTCACCCGCGCCGCCGAGCTGCTGCACATTGCCCAGCCACCACTGAGCCGGCAGATCAGCCAACTGGAGGACCAGCTCGGTACCCTGCTGGTGGTACGCGAACGCCCGCTGCGGCTGACCGAGGCGGGTCGCTTCTTCTATGAGCAGACCTGCACCGTGTTGCAGCAATTGCAGAATATCAGCGACAACACCCGGCGTATTGGCCAGGGCCAGCGCCAGTGGCTGGGCATCGGCTTTGCCCCCTCGACCCTGTACAACGTGCTGCCGGAGCTGATCCGCGAGCTGCGCCAGGACAGCGAGCTGGAACTGGGCCTGAGCGAGATGACCACGCTGCAGCAGGTAGAAGCGCTGAAGAGCGGGCGCATCGACATCGCCTTCGGGCGTATTCGCATCGATGACGCGGCCATTGCGCAACAGGTATTGCGCGAAGACCCGCTGGTGGCCGTGCTGCCCAAGGGCCACCCGCTGGCGGGCAGCCCGCTTAGCCTTGCCCAGCTGGCGAGCGAGGCCTTCATCCTCTACCCGGCCAACCCCCGGCCCAGTTATGCCGACCACGTACTGGCGCTGTTCGCCCAGCACGGCATGAGCATCCGCGTCAGCCAGTGGGCCAACGAACTGCAAACCGCCATCGGCCTGGTGGCGGTGGGCGTGGGGGTGACCCTGGTGCCGGCGTCGGTGCAACAGCAGCACCGTACCGATATCGAGTATGTCGGGTTGCTGGATAGCGGCGCGGTCAGCCCGATCATTCTTAGCCGCCGCAAGGGGGATGTTAGCCCGGTCGTGCAACGGTGCCTGACATTGATCGAACGGCAGGCACTGTAGGTAAGCCACAGGGTATGTGATCGGCTCAGATAGGTGGTTGAGTGCGCCGTCGGTAGGCCACCAGCAAGAACACGAACCACAACGGCATCACGCCATTGGGCGAGGTATAGGACGTGGCGATCATCACCGCCGCCGTGATGATGAGTAGCACGATGGCGACGATCTTGATGCAGCGCCATGCCAATGGCGAGCCTGAACACCTGATCAGCGTGTTCGAGGACATCAGCGCCGAGCGTCAGGAACATGAACGGCTGCAGGCATATATTGCCGCGCTGGAAACTCGACTGGCCAAGATCAGTCTCTAATTTTCGAGGGGGTCGCCGCGCAACCAGTCGATGAACCGTGCAAACAACTCGGACTGGGAGTTGATCTCCAGCTTCAGGTACAGGTTCTTGCGGTGCATGCGCACCGTCTCAGGCGAGATACCCAGCTCCAGCGCGGTCGACTTCACCGAATGCCCTCGCAAGATCATGTGTGCCACCTCGCGCTCGCGGTCGGTCAGCACCTGGCAGCCAAAGCTGTCGAACGCCGCCTGCAAGCCGCCGCGCTCAACCGATGCAGTGCCAGGCTCCAGGTTGTGTCGGGCATAGCGCCCCAGCAGTTCGCGCACCATAGGCTCCAGCGCCCGCAGCAGGTTGATCTGCCCGGCACTCAGGGGCGTACCGCTGCAACCCTGGAACAGGCTCAGCGATAGCTTGCGGCCCGCGCAGAGGTCGACGATGTAGTAGCTGTCTTCGCTGCAACCGGTGCCCAGGTAATAGGCCTTGTAGTAGTCGCTGTCGAAGAAGTTGTCGGGGGCGATTTCCTGTAGGTGGTAAAAGCCTTCGGCCAGGCCGCCTTGCACGGCCAGGCAGAACGGGTCGAGCAAGTAACCGGCACTGAAGTAGCGTTCCAGCACCGCGGCGCGGTGCCGTTCGGGAATGCCTTGCTGGTATAAAAGCTGCGGCGCCCGCCCCTGGCACTCCAGGCTGATCATCATCGATTCCACCTGCACCAGCTGGCCGATGGCAGCGGCTACATGCTCCAGCGCCTCAGGCGTTTCGCTATTGGCCAGCGCACGCTGCAACGCCGCATGCCATTGCTGCAGCGCGCCCATGGTGAGGGTAAGCGGGGTGTCGGGGGTGGCCTGGGTCATGCCCGGCAGTCTAGCCTGCCAGGCACGCCCCCGCACAGCCCTTTGCGCCAGGTTCATCGGCCCCGGTACAGGCCAAGCGCGGTGAGTTCGCGCGCGGTCTCGATGATGCACTGGCGCAGGGTCTCGACGATTTCATCCACCTGCGCATGGGTGATGATCAACGGCGGCGACATCACGTTCAGGTGCATGATCGGGCGTACCAGCAGCCCCTTGGCCTGGGCCTTGCTATGGATGCGTTCACCAATGTTCACCTCATCCGGGAACAGCGCCTTGCTGGCCTTGTCGGCCACGAACTCGACGCAGGCCATCAGCTTCATGCAGCGCACATCCCCCACCAGCGGCAAGTCGCGCAGGCTTTGCAGGCGTTGTTCCAGATAGCTGCCAACGTCCTTGACGTGCTCCAGCAACTGCTCGCGCTCGATGATCTCGATGTTCTTCAGCGCCGCCGTGCAGCACACCGGGTGACCGGTGTAAGTGAAACCATGGGTGAAGCAACGGCCCTTGCCCGGCTCGGCGATAACCTGCCAGATGCGCGCGGAGAAAATGCACGCGCCCAGCGGCAGGTAGGCAGAGGTCAGGCCCTTGGCGGTGGTGATGATGTCGGGGGTTACGCCAAACAGTTCTTCGCTGGCGAAGAATGTGCCCAGGCGCCCGAACGAGGTCACCACCTCGTCGGCGACGAACAGGATGTCGTAGGTCTGGCACAGCTGCCACATGCGTTCGAAATAGCCCTTGGGCGGAATGATCACCCCGCCCGAACCCATGATCGGCTCGGCGAAGAACGCTGCCACGTTGTCAGCGCCCAACGAGAGGACCTTGTCCTCGAACTCGGCCACGAGGAAGTCGAGGAACTCGGCCTCGTCCATGTCGTCCGGCGCGCGGTACGGGTTGGGGTTGGAGACGTGGTGGATCAGGTCATGGTGATAATCGAACTCCGGCACCCGGTCGGCGGCCTTGTTGCCGATCGACATGGTAAGGGTGGTAGAGCCGTGGTAAGCGTTGTAGCGGGCAATGATATGTTTCTTGTGTGGCTTGCCGCGGCAGTTCTGGTAGTACTGGATCAGCCGGTAGGCGGTGTCGACAGCGGTCGATCCGCCGGTGGTGAGGAACACATGGTTCAGGTCGCCGGGGGCCAGCTGCGCAAGTTTCTGGCACAGCTCGATGGCCACGTCGTTGGCCATGTCGGAGAACGGGTTGGAATAGGCCAGTTGGCGCACCTGGTCGGCGATAGCCAGGGCCATCTCCTCACGGCCCAGGCCGATGTTGGTGCACCACATGCCGCCAACGGCATCGAGGAAGCGGTTGCCGTGGGTGTCGCGAATGTACGCGCCCTCGCCGGCGACGATGTTCAGTGCGCCTTGCTCGCGGTGCTCGTCGAACACATGGTAGCCGTGCATGTAGTGGGCCTTATCGGCTTCCACCAGCGGGTCGTGGGCGATGGCGAACGCTTTGCTTGGGGTGGCCATGGGCAGCTCCTTGGCGGGAATCGTTGGGCAGTGTTCAGAAACCGGTCTTGACCGTGTTCCAGACCCGGGTGATGGCACGCATGTCCTTGGGGCTCTGGGTTTTCTGCGCGAACAGGCGTTCGCGGGTGGATGAATCGGGGTAGATGGCTGGGTCCTGGCGGATGTCGTCACGCACCAGCGCAGTGGCAGCAGCGTTGCTGTTGGCGTAGTGGATGTAGTCGGTGACCTTGGCCATGGTCTGCGGCTGCAGCAAAAACTCGATGAAGCGGTGAGCGTTGGCTGCATGGGGCGCATCCTTGGGGATGTACAGGTTGTCGAACCAGATCAACGAGCCCTCCTGGGGGATGAAGAACGACAGCTTGATGTCCTTCTTCGCTTCCACCGCGCGGGCCTGGGCGGTGGCGTAGTCACCGGACCAGGTCAGTGCCAGGCAGACATCGCCGTTGGGCAGGCTGGTGAGGTAGTTGACCGAGTCGAACTTGCGAATATAGGGGCGGATGCTCAGCAGCAGTTGTTCGGCGGCCTTGAGATCGGCCGCAGATGCGCTGCGCGGGTCCTTGCCCAAGTATTGCAGGGCCAGCGGGATGACTTCGGTGGGCGCGTCCATCAGGGTGACGCCACAGTCGGCGAAGCGCGAGACGATCTTGGGGTCGAACAGCATGGCCAGCGAGCCGATGGGGGCGTCGGGCATGCGCGCGGTGATCTTGTCGACGTTGTAAGTGACTCCCGAACTGCCCCAGGTGTAGGGCGCCGAGTACTTGAGGCCTGGGTCGTAGCCCTGCAGGTTGTCAACCACTTGCGGGTCGAGGTTGTGCCAGCTGGGCAGTTGCTGCTTGTCCAGCGCCTGGAACACCCCAGCACTGATCAGCGGGGGTACCAGGGATGCGTTGAGCATGACCAGGTCGTAGCCGGAGCGGCCGGTGAGCAGTTTGGTCTGTACCGTTTCGTAGCCGTCGAAGGTGTCGTAGATGACCTTGATGCCGGTGGCCTTCTCGAAGTCGGCCAGGGTGGTTTCGCCGATGTAGTCGGTCCAGTTGTACAACCGCAGCGTGTTACCGCTGTCCACCTCTGCCGCCTGGGCGAGGCTTGCGCCAGACACCAGCAGCAGACCACCCATCACCTTCAGTACCTTGCGCATGGCAACTCCATCGTGTGAATGCTCCGGATCGAGCCGATGGGTTCACTATCGGGGGATTTGCAGAGGGGGGACATACCCCGAATGTGTGGGTGGTCGTTTTTAGTGCTGCGCACAACTTAAGGCAGGGGGTACAAAGCCTCATCAAACTGCGCCAACCGCGGGAACACCAATGGCTGGTCGTCCGAGAGTTGCTCCAGGCGCTGCCGATACTGCTGCAAGAAACCCTGCCGCGCTTCGTCGCTGATGTACGGCACATGCCACGCCACGAACGGCGGCAACACCTCGAACCCCACGTAGGCCAGCGTACCCCGCAGAATCGGCCGCAACATGTCTTCCAGCGGCCCATGAATCGCCCCTTCGCCAAACATGTGCTCGCGCCCGCCCAGGGTCACGGTCACCAGCGCCTTCTTGCCCGCCAAACCACCTTGGTCGTAGAAGCGCTTGCCGCCATAGCACACCCCCGACACCAGCACCCGGTCGATCCAGCCCTTGAGCATGGCCGGCGCCGAGAACCAGAAAATCGGGAAGTTAAGCACCAGCAGGTCAGCCCACAGCAGCTTGTCCAGTTCCTGCTGGATATCCGCAGCGATGGCACCGCGCTTGACCCCCTGGCGTTGCTCCAGTGCATACACCAGGTATTGCGGGTTCTCGCGCTGGGTGAAGTCTTCGGCACTGGCCACCGGGTTCCAGCCCATGGCGTACAAGTCGCTGACCTGCACCTGGTGGCCCTGGGCACGAAAGGTTTCCACGGCCTGGTCGCGCAGTGCGGCGGTAAATGATTGTGGCTCGGGGTGAGCGTGGACGATCAGTACATTCACTCGTGTTCTCCTTGCACAAAACAGGTTGTTTTGCCGCCGTCGCTTAGCCTTGCATCAGCTCGCCGGCACAGCGGGCGATGCGCTGGCAGGCATCGACGAGCGCCTCGTTGCCCAGCACCAGCCCCAGGCGAATATGCCCGGCGGCGCTGGGGCCAAAGGCTTCGCCGGCCAATACCGACACGCCCTGGCTGTCCAGCAGGCGGTCGGCAAAGGCCTGGGCACTGAGGCCGGTTTCGCGGATATCAACCATCACGAACATGCCACCATCGGGCTTCAACGCCTTGAGGCCCGGGCAGCCAGCCAGTTGCTCGCACACCAGGTCACGGCGCTGGCGATAGGCCTCGCGCATGGCGTCCAGTTCGGGCAACTGCTGCTCCAGCGCCACCACCGCAGCGTCCTGAATGAAGTCTGGCGAGCCATACAGCATGCACAAGGCGAGGTTCTCCAGGTGCGTGGCCAGTTCAGCCGAACCGACTACCCAGCCCACCCGCCAGCCCGTCATGGCATGCGACTTCGACAGGCTGTTGAGGGTGGCGGTGCGTTCGGCCATACCCGGCAGGCTGGCTGGGCTCACATGTTCACCCTCGTACAGCAGCTCGCTGTACACCTCGTCGGAAATCAGCCACAGGTCACGGGCGATGCACAATTCGGCGAGTGCTTCCCAGGTCGCACGGGGCAGGCTTGCACCCGAGGGATTGTGCGGGCTGTTCAGGGCCAGCGCGCGGGTGCGCGGCGTGATGCGCTCGGCCACGTCTCGCGGGCAAACACGAAAGCCGTTCTCCGGCTTCACCGGCACCGGTACCACCTTGGCACCACAAGCACCGAACACGGCCTCGTACGTGACATACATGGGCTCGGCAACGATCACCTCGTCGCCCGGATCCAGCACGCACTGGGCCACGCAGTACAACGCGCACTGGGCACCCGCCAACACGGTCACCTGGTCTGCGCTGACCGCCTGGCCGCTGCGCTGCCGGTGGCGGTTGGCAATGGCCTGGCGCAGGGCCAGCTTGCCGCGCACATCGGCGTAATGGGTGTGGCCCGCACGCAGGCTGGCGATGGCCGCGTCAACGATCGGCGCGGGCGTGTCGAAGTCCGGGTCACCTACCGAGAGCAGCAGGATGTCCTTGCCCTCGGCCTGCAACGCCAGGGCGCGGTAGTGGATGTCCCAGGCCGCAGCCCCGTCGCCGGCGATGCGTTGGGTGAGCGTGGCGTAGCGCATGGCAATCTCCCTTCAATGGCGGTTTCAGTCGACGAGGATCTTCGGGTTGGAACTGCCCCACACGGTGTACAGGTCGGCGAGCAACGCGCCATTGATGTCTTCCATTTCGGCCTGGGTGATTTCGCCCCCGGCCTGCTTGCCGAACAGCACCACTTCGTTGCCCCCCTTCACATCCGGGAAGTCGGTAACGTCCACCATCAGCGTGTTCATCGACACCTTGCCCACGACCGGCACACGGTGGCCGTTGATCAGCACATGGCCCTTGTTGGTAAACGCCCGGCGGTAACCGTCGGAATAGCCGACAGTGATATTGGCCAGCCGAGCGTCACGAGCCAAAGTAAAGGTACGGTCGTAACCGACGGTATTGCCGGCCGGGTAGCTGTGCACGGCAGCCACACGCGACTTGAACTGCATGGCCCGCTGGTACTCGGTGTGGCTCGGCACGGTGTCACCGAACAGCGCGCCACCGGTGCGCACCATGTCCAGGCGCGCTTCCGGCACCTCCAGCGTAGCGAACGAGTTGGCGGCGTGCAGGGTGAGCTTGCTGCGGTCCAGCTTGGCGTGCTTGATCAGCCAGTCGGTTTGCTCGTTGAACGCTGCCAGGCCCTTGCGCACATCGTCTTTGTCTTCCACGGCGAAGTGGGTCATCAGCGCGACCAGCTTGAGGTGCTTCTGGTCGGTTACCTGCAGCGCTTCGCCACGGCCGGACCAAGTGGTCATCTCTACCCCGTTGCGGCTCATGCCGCTGGAATTGAGGGCCAGGTGGATGCGCAACGGCTTGCCATTGCGCTCGGCGATGGCGTCGAGTTGGCGGGCGAATTCGGCACTGCCCACCAGTTCTTCCATGTCGTACTGCAAGGCGTCTTCCACTTCGCTGAGGCTGGCCAGGCGTACCCGCACCAGTTGCCCGGTGAAGCCACTGGCGCGGACCACGCGGGCCTCCTCGTTGCTGGCCACCGCCACGCAGGGCACGCCCTGGGCAATGATCGACGGCATCACCAGGCCGACACCGTGGCCATAGGCATCGGCCTTGAGCACGGCACACAGCTTGGACTTGCCGGCCAGTTCGGCCTGCAAGGTGCGGATGTTGTGTTGCAGGGCGCTGGCGCTGATTTCGACCCAGGCGTTGCTGTTTTGCACGGTCAAGGCGGTGGTGCCGTTGTCCATCGACAGCGGCGGCGCAGCGTACAGCGGAGCCTGGCCAGTGATCAGCAGGGCCAGGGAGGCGGCCAGAAGGGTACGGCGAAATGGCATGGTGGTTTCTCTTGTTATGGGTGTTGTGCGCGGTTTAGCGCACACAGGTGTGTTTGAGTTCGATAAAGGTCACGCCGGGTGTGGCGAAGCCAATGGCCAGGTCGGCCTGCAGCGCGTCCAGGTCTCGCGGCTGGCGCACCGCGCAACCAAAGGCGCGGGCCAGGCCGACGAAGTCCGGATTGCGCGGCAGTACGCCGACCGGTTCGATGTCCAGGCCGAGCATGTCGTCACGGATCTGACCGAGGGCGTCATTGTTCCACAGCAGTACGACCAGCGGGCGGTCCAGTTCTTCGACCGCAGTGGCCAGTTCCTGGGCGGTGTAAAGAAAACCGCCGTCGCCCACCAGCACCAGGCCCGGGCGGTGATCGGTGGCGAGCATGCCGCCGATGCCGGCCGGCAGGCCGTAGCCGAGGGTGCCGTAGCCGGTGGGGTGCAGCCAGCTGCGTGGCGCCCGGCTGGCGAAGGCGTAGTTGCCGGTGTAGGCCAGCTGGGTCATGTCGCTGCTGATGAACGCGTTGTCGGGCAGCACGGCGGCAATGCGGTCCAGAATGGCCTGGTGCGTGGCCTGCAGTGGCGCATGCCCGTTGCGGATGGCCTGGCGCAGGTTGGCCACAGCCTCGTGGGCCTGAGCCGGTTCGCGGGCGAGCTCCGGCAGGTGGTCGAGCAAGCCGCACAGGGTTTGCCGGGCATCGCCGTGCAGGGCCATGGCACAGGGGTAGAAGTCGTTGAACTTGCGCGGGTCGATGTCCACGCGCAGCAGTTCACCCGTGATCGGCAGGCGCTCGCGCCAGAAGTCGGTGTCGGCCATTTCGGTGCCCACGGCCAGCACCACATCGGCCTCGCTGATGAGTTGCCAACCGGGCTCCACGCACAGGCTAGAGCCGGCATTGAGTGGCGCGTCCGGTGGCAGCAGGCCCTTGCCGGCCACGCTGGTGAACACCGGTGCCGCCAGGCGAGTGCTCAGCTGCGCCAGTGGCTCGGCAGCGTGCAGCGCCCCCCCGCCGGCAATGATCATCGGCCGCTTGGCCGCCGCTAGCTTCAGGGCCGCCCGGTCGAGGGTTTCCCGGCACGGCTGGCCACGGCCGGGCCGACGCACCACCTCATTGCTCCAGTCGCGGCTTACCGGCGCGGCCAGCACGTCCAGCGGCACCGAAATGTGCACCGGGCGCGGCCGTTCGCTGTCGAACACTGCCCAGGCGCGGGCGATCAGCTCGGGCAGGTCTTCGCCGCGCAGGGCCACAGCAGAAAACGCGGTGATCGGCGCTGTCATGGCGCGCTGGTCCTGGGTTTCGTGCAGGCAACCCCAGCCCTTACCCAGGCTGGCGGTGTGGTTGACGCTGGAAATCACCAGCATCGGGATAGAGTCGGCATAGGCCTGGCCAATGGCGGTGGCGGCGTTGGTCACGCCCGGGCCGGTGATGACAAAGCACACCCCAGGCTTGCCACTGACCCGCGCGTAGCCGTCGGCCATGAAACCGGCGCCCTGCTCGTGTCGGGTCAGCACATGGCGGATGCCACTGCCCGGCAGGCCACGGTAAAGCTCCAGGGTATGCACGCCGGGGATGCCGAACACGGTCTCCACGCCGTAATTGGCCAACAGCCGTACCAGCGCCTGGCCGGCAGTCATGCTGTGGTTATTCATGTCGTTCTCCTTGCGCCTGGCCGAGGCGGATCAACGCGTCGACCGCAGTGGTGCCACGGGCCCCCACCATCAATGGGTTCACATCCAGTTCCAGCAGGTGCCCGGCGTTTTCGCAGGCGTAGTCGGCCACCGCGCGGATGGCTGCAACCAGGGCGTCGAGGTCGGCGGCCGGGCGACCACGGAAGCCTTGCAGCAGGCTGGCGCTGCGCAGGCTCAGCAGTGCGGCACGGATGGCACTGTCGGTGGTGGGCAGCAACAGGCTGACGCTGTCTTTGAGCAGTTCGACCAACACGCCTCCGGCCCCCATCACCAGCGCCAGGGCGAAGTCGTGTTCACGCTTGATGCCGACGATCAGCTCGGCCAGCGGCGGCTCGGCCATGGGTTCGAGCAGTACCTGGTCGAATGCTACGTGCGGGGCGTAGGCGGCGATGCGCTGGCGCATCTGCACCAGTGCGGCTTCCAGGGCAGCAGCATCGCGCAGGTTCAGCGCCACCGCACCGGCCTCGGTCTTGTGTGGCAACTGCGCGCTGACGGCCTTCAGCACCAGCGGGTAACCCACACGTGCGGCGTCTGCCACGGCGCGTTCGGGCGTGCTCAGTACACCCGCTGGCACCGGCAAGCCAAAGGCGCGCAGCGCTTGCTTGGATTGCCATTCGTCCAGCAACCGGTTTTCGCCCGTGAGCGCCTGCGGGCACAACGGTACGCGTGCGGCCTCGCCCTGCTCCAGCAGCCGCTGGCGGTTGCGCTGGTAACCGACGATGCAGCCCCACGCAGCCAGGCCGTCTTCCACGCCCTGCAAGGCAGCGATGCCGCGCGCATGCAGGCGCTCACGCGCGCTGGCGGGCAGCAGCTCGGGGAAGGCCGAGGTGACGAAGCCGATCTTGCCGTGGCGCGCCAGCGCATCGCAGTAAAGCCTTAGCAGCAGGTCGCATTCCTTGCGCTCGCCGGTAAAGGCCGCCGGGTAATCCAGCACCAGCATGGCAGCACCGGCCGGCCCGCTCAGGGTGCTATCGAGCATGCGCTGCAGGGCCGCTTCATCGCCCCAGATGGCTGTGGTGAAATCCAGCGGGTTGACCAGGTTGGCATAGGCTGGCAGCACGCGGGTCAGTGCCGTCACCTGCTCTGGTTCAAGCGTTGGAAGGTTCAACCGGTTTCGCTCGGCATAGTCGGCAATCAGCCCGGCATCACCGCCTGAGCAAGCCAGTGCGATCAGCTCACCGTCTGCCGGCAAGTGCCCGCAAGCGGCGGCCTTGAGGGTTTCGACAAAGCTGACCGGGCCACTGACACGGATCACCCCCAAGCGCTGGAACAGGCTGTCGTACAAGGCATCGGAGCCGGACAACGAGCTGGTGTGGCTGAGCGCCAGTTCAGCACCGATCTGCGACACGCCCGTTTTCAAGGCAATGATCGGCGTGCCCTGTTGCAGCGCTTTGTGAGCGGCGCGCGCGAAGCCCTGCACGTTTTTCAGGCCTTCCAGATGCAGGCCGATCGCCGTTACCCGTGGGTCGTCAAGCAGCACGTCCATCAACTCGGCCACACCCAGTTGCGCCTGGTTACCGACCGAGGCCATGTAGGCCACCGGCAGCGAGCGGTCGCTCATGGACAGGTTGTAGGCGAAGTTACCGCTTTGGGTGAGAATCGCCACGCCCTTCTCCACCTGTTTACCGCCATGGGCCACCGGCCACAGGGCGGCCCCGTGCAGGTAGTCGAGCAGGCCGTAGCAGTTGGGGCCGAGCAAGGCCATGTCGCCAGCAGCGTCAAGCAGGCACTGCTGCAACTGGCGGCCCTCCTCGCCACACTCGGCAAAGCCCGAGGCATAGCAGATGGCGCCACCGGCCCCGCGTGCAGCCAACTCGGCCACACACTGCAGGGTCAGCTCGCGGTTGGTGGCGATGAAGACCGCGTCCGGGGCATAGGGCAAGTCGGCCACCCGCGCTACGCAAGGGATGCCCTCCAGGCTTTCGTGCTGCGGGTTGACCAGCCACAGCTCGCCACCAAAGCCCCCTTCCGCGCAGCGCTTGAGCGCCCGCGCCATGCTGCGCCCACCAACGAAGGCCAGGTGCCGGGGCGCCAGCAGGCGCTTGAGGTTGTCACGAATCGATTGCGACATGTGCGTTCTCCAGGCCGGTCAGCGCAGCAGCGGGCGCAGCAGTTCACGGGCGATGATGTGCCGCTGGATTTCCGAGGTGCCCTCCCAGATGCGCTCGATGCGCGCATTGCGCCAGATGCGCTCGACCGGCCCTTCATCCATCAGGCCCATGCCACCGAAGATCTGCACGGCTTCGTCGGCCACCTTGCCCAGCACTTCACTGGCGAACAATTTGGCCATGCCAGCCTCGCCATCGGTCATGCTGCCCTGGTCCATCTTCCAGGCAGTGTGCAGGGTGAGCATTTCGGCAGCGCGGATCTGCGTGGCCATGTCGGCCAGCTTGAACGACACACCTTGATAGCTGCCAATGGCCTGGCCGAACTGCTTGCGGTCGGCGGCCCATTGCAGCGACAGGTCGAGGGCGCGCTGGGCCTGGCCTACGCAGTTGGCGGCAACCATCACCCGGCCGGCGGTGAGCCAAGCGTTGGCTACTTCCCAGCCTTTGTCGACTTCACCCAGCACCTTGCTGGCCGGTACCCGGCAATCGTCGAAGAACAGCTCATAAGTGTGATAGCCGCGGTTGCTCACGCACTTGGGGCCACGACGGATGGTCATACCCGGCGTACCACGGTCGACCAGGAAGGCCGTGACCGCGTTGCGCTTGCGCCCGTTGTGCTCGTAGGTGTCGGTGACGGCAAAGACAATGGCGAAGTCGGCATGGCCCGCGTGGCTGATGAAGTGCTTGCTGCCATTGATGACAAAGTCATCGCCCTGGCGCACGGCGCGGGTCTTGATGGCGTTGGCATCAGAGCCGGCCCCCGGCTCGGTGAGGGCGAAGCAATCGGTTTTCTCGCCCTGTACGCAGGGCAGCAGGTAGTCGTTGATCTGCTCGTCCTTGCAGGCCATGAGGATTTTCGACGGCCGGGCAACGAACACATGCAGCGCCCAGGACACCTTGGACAACTCGCGTTCGATCAGCGCCTGGGACAGGTAGTCCAGGCCGCCGCCGCCCACCTCCTCCGGCATGTTGAACGCGTAGAACCCGGCGGCGATGGCCTTGCCACGGATGTGCGCGGCCAGTTCCGGAGACACGGCATCGGCTCGGTCCACCGCTTCCTCATGGGGCAGCAGCTCTTTGGCAACAAAGCTGCGTACCGCTTCCACCAACATTTCTTGTTCTTGGGTCAGTTGGAAATTCATCTGCGAAAGTCCTGGTCAGGGTCGGTATCAGGTTACTGGCCGGTGAAACGGGGGGCGCGACGTTCAACCGAAGCTTGCAGCGCCTCGGCGCCGTCCTGGCTACGGCCACACAGCAGGCCGGCGTGGCGCTCGGCTTCCAGCTGTTCGGCCAGGGTGCGCCGGGCGCCATCGCGTATAAGCCGCTTGGTTTGCGCGTAGGCGAATGTCGGGCCGTTGGCCAGGCGCCCGGCCAGTTCGGCGGCTACGGCGGGCAGTTGTTCGTCAGGGCACACTTCGCTGACCAGCCCGGCTGCCAGGGCGCGTTCGGCGCCCCACAGTTCATCGAGGAACAACAGGCGCTTGGCCTGTTCGCTGCCGATCAGCCGAGGCAGGTGCCAGCTGGCGCCGGCATCGGGGCTGTAGCCCATGCTGGTGTAACCGGCCTTGAATCGCGCCGAGGCGGCGGCGATACGCAGGTCGCAGCACAGGCTGAGGTCCATGCCCCCGCCCAGGGCGGTGCCGTTGATGGCAGCGAGGGTGGGTTTGTCGAGGCTGTGCAAGCGCAACATCAGGGCGTGGGCGGTTTCGGTCCAGCCATAGGTTTCCAGGGTGCCTGCAGCCTCGGCGGCGGCCCACTCGGCCAGGTCGGCACCGGCGCAGAAGCTGCGGCCGCTGCCAGTCAATACCACCACGCGTACGGCCGGGTCGCCGTTGTGGCTGTCGAGCAAGGCGTGCAGCTGCTTGAGGGTGGGGATATCCAGCGCGTTGCGCTGCTCTGGGCGGTTGAGGGTGATCCAGGCAACGCCGGTTTCGACCTTGCTCAACAGAGACGACGACGGGGTGGTCATGTGGGCCTCGGTATTGTTGTGTCTATTTGAGGGGCTGACGAGGGAGATACTAAACGAGTGTTCAACAAGGCGGGATGGGCTGTTACAACTTCGCACAACTTGGTCTTCGACGTTACACACCCCCTGCTATTGCAGGGGGTGTGCGGCATGGGCTGTCGGTTCAGACGCCGGGCGCGCTGGGTGCCAGGGCCCCTTGCCGACGACGATTTACAAAGAAATACGCCGCATAGCACAGGGCAATGAAGCCAAAGCCCCAGTACAGCGACGGCCGCTGGGTTTCATCCAGCGCCAGGAACACGAACAGCGAACTGCACAAGGTGATGCACAGCAGCGGCACCAGCGGGTACAGCGGCGCCCTGTACTTCAAGCCTTGCAGTTGCCCACCTTCACGCAGGTAGGCTCTGCGGAAGCGGTATTGCGCCAGGGCAATGACGATCCAGGTCACGGTGCCGGACATGCCGCTCACCGCCATCAGCACCATGAACAGGGTGTCGGCGGCAATGAAGCTGGTCATCAACGAGATCAACGCAAAGCACAGGGTGATGCTCAGCGCCCGCAGCGGTACACCACGCTTGCTCAGCGGCGACAGGCTTTTCGGCGCCATGCCACTCTTGGACATGGCCCACAGAATGCGTGTGGACGCATACAGCCCGGAGTTGCCCACCGACAGGATGGCGGTAAGGATGACGAAGTTCATCAGGTCGGCGGCGTAAGGGATGCCGACCATGTCGAACACCTGCACGAACGGGCTTTCCATCAAGCCGGCCTGCTCGTACGGCACGATGGCCGACAGCACGGCAATCGCCAGCACATAGAAGATCAGCACACGGAACACCACGTTGCGCACGGCCCGTGGGATGCTCTTTTCCGGGTGCTCGGTCTCACCGGCTGCCACCCCCATGATTTCACACCCCTGGAAGGCATAGACCACGGTCATCATCACGGCGAAGACTGCCGACAGGCCGTGTGGGAACAGCGACTCGCCCACCAGGTTGTCCAGCATCGGTGCCGGTGCCCCGCTGCTCAGCGGGATGGCGCCGAAAATCACCAACAGGCCAATGACAATGAAACCGAGGATGGTCGCCACCTTGATGCCCGAGAACCAGTACTCCGCCTCGCCAAAAGCGCGGGTGGCCAAGGCGTTGAGGCCGAACAGCACGACCACGAACAGCGCCGACCAGTACCAGATCGGAACCTCGGGGAACCAACGGGTCATCAGCATGCCGGCGGCGGTGAACTCCAGGCCCACAGTAGTGGCCCAGCTCATCCAGTACACCCAGCCGATCATGAAGCCGGTGGCGGGGCCGATGAACTTGGTGGCGTGGGCTTGGAACGAGCCGGACACCGGCATCTGCACCGACAGCTCGCCCAGGCAGACCATCACCAGATACATCAGCAAGCCTGCCACCAGGTAGGCCAGGATGGCGCCCACCGGGCCGCCCTGGTTGATGGTCACGCCCGAGCCCATGAACAGGCCGGTGCCGATCACCCCGCCCAGCGACAACATGAAGATGTGACGGCTTTTCAGTGCGCGGGTGAGCTGGATCTTCTCGTGGGTGTCAGTCATGGTGCACCTCGCCATTGCGGCCGGTGCGCGGGGTGGTGTGAAGGAAGGGCTGAGCACTAGGGCATGTCATTGTTCTTGTCTCCAGTAAGCCTCATGGACCGCGTACAGCACGGTTGCCATGGATTATTGGAAACAGATGTAAGACGCCGTTGTACGAACGGATCGAAGATGTAAAAAGTCGTAAGTTTTTTGTACGTCAGCCCTGGATCAGCTGTTCCAGGGTGGCGCGGGCCTGGCCGAGCTGGCTTGCCAATGGCTCACCAAGCGCCTTCAACGCCTGTTCGTCGTGCTGCCGGGCCGCCTCTTCAATGCAGCGCAATAGCGCGGCCAGGCCAGAAAAGCCCAGGGAGTCGCAACTGCCGGCCAAACGATGGGCCAGGTGCAGCACTTCGGTAACGTCCTGGGCCAGCAGCGCCTCGGCCAGTGCCGTGGCGTGCTGTTCCAGTGACTGGCGCAGCACCTTCAGCAAGCCCTGCAGTTTCTGCTCACCCAGCAGCGAACGGTGGGTGTCCAGCAGCGACCAGTCCATGTCTGCGTCAGTGCCAATCACTTCGCTGGGCGGCACTTCGGCCAACGTTTTGCGCAGGGTCTCCAACCGCAACGGTTTGGCCAGTACCCCCTGCATGCCGGCCGCCAGATAACCCGATACCTGCCCCGGTTGCACACCGGCCGTCAGCGCCAGAATCCGGCTGGTGCGGTTCGGTCCGGGCGAGGCACGCAGCCTCTGACACAGTTCCACTCCACTCATGCCCGGCAAGTGTACGTCCAGCAGGATCAGGTCAAAGCGCCGTTGCGCGCAAATTTGGAGTGCCTGCCCGGCGTCTTCGGCAAAGCTCACCCGATGGCCATCGCGCAGTAGCAACCCTTTCGCCACCTCGCGGTTCAATGCCACGTCTTCGACCACCAGGATATCCAGGCTGGGCATGGGCGGCATGGCGGGTGACCGGCCCGGCACGGGTTGCCCACGGGCCATTTCGACCTCGAACCAGAAGCAACTGCCCTGCCCCGGCACGCTGTCCAGGCCGATGCTGCCGCCCAGTTTTTCCACCAGGTGCTTGCAGATCGCCAGGCCCAGGCCGGTGCCACCATAGCGACGGGCCACGGCCTCGCTGGCCTGGACGAAGCGGTCGAAGATTCTCGCCTGCATGGCGGGCTCGATGCCGATGCCATTGTCACTGACCGACAGCCGCAAGCGCTGCGCGTGCTCGCTACTGGCAAGCACCCGCACCCCAAGCTGCACCTGGCCGTGCTCGGTGAACTTGATGGCATTGGCCAGCAGGTTGCTGAGCACCTGACGCAGGTACTGCTCGGCACCGTGCTGATACCCGGCCAACGGCTCATCGATATGCAGGTGCAACGTGTCGCCGTTGTCCCTGGCCATGGGCTCAAGCAGCGTCAACACTTCCTGGCACAGTTGGCGCAAGGAAAAACCCACCAGCTCGGCCCGGCTCTCGCCTTCTTCGAGCCGGGCGAAATACAGCACTTCGTTGAGAATCGCCAGCAGCCCCTCGCCGGCCTTGTACAAGGCCTCGACGCGCTGACGGTCAGGCAACTCCAGCCGCCCGCCGCGCAACAATTCAGCCATGCCCAGAATGCCGTTAAGCGGCGTACGCAGCTCATGGCTCATGGTCGCCAGAAAACGCGACTTGGCCAGGTTGGCAGCCTCGGCCTCGTCCTTGGCCCGAGCCAGGCTGGCCGTGCGCCGCTCGACCATAGCCTGCAGTTCGTCGCGCTTGTCCTGCAGTTCAAGCCGATCACGCTCGCGGCGCTCGATATCGCTGAGGATGGCGCGGCGCATATCGTCCAAGGCATTGGCCACCGTGTCGATTTCATCCGGGCGCGATGAAGGGCGGCGGCCCAGGCGCAGCGGCTCTTGCCACTGGCCGGCGCCAATACGGCGAGCGAACTCGGCCATCACTTGCAGGTGGCGGGTGACCAGTCGGTAGAAAAGCCCAGACAGCGCCACCGCCAACCCGCACAAAAACACACCCATCCACAGCAGGCTGGTCAAGCCGGTGGCATACAGCCGCTGATGCACTGCCCCCAAGTCAATGGTCACTTCCAGCTCACCCAGGTGCCTGGCAGGCCCCGAAGGGGGCTGAAAGTCGAGCGGGAAGCGCTCGACACGCAGCGGCCCTTTGGGCTCGGCCGCCCCTCGCTGCAGTTGGAAGTCGTCGCTGACCAGGCGCACCCGGGCCACATCGGAAAAGTCCACCAGGCCGCGCAGCTGGGTGTCCAGTTGCGCTTCGTCCAGGTCCCACAAGCTGCGCTCCAGGCTGGCCAGGTAGCCGGCACGGATCAGCGCCATGCGTGCGTCAATGTCGCGCATCTCGCGGCGGTACTCGAAGTACAGCTGCGCCCCGCTGGCCAGCACGGTAAAGCAAAGGCTGAACAACAAGATGAACAGCAGCAGGCGGCGCAGCAGGCCGTCAGCGCGCAGCGGGATCATCGGGCATCCGCCGGCAGGTTGATCATGTCCCTGTAGGTGACTTCGCTCTGCTCCAGCCAGCGCGCGATCTCTCCGGCCTGGTTCATACGCTGCAACTGCGCGTCGATTTCGTCCATGTGCCGGCTCAGGGGTGATCGCCGCGATACCGCAACGCGCAGGTAGTCCACGCTCAGGGCGCTGGGCAATACGCGGATATCCTGCGCCCCAGGCAGGTGCTCGATGAACAGTTGACCGGTGCGCCGCTCCTGGATCACATAATCGATGCGCCCACGGATCAGCTTGCCGAAGTTCTGCTGGCTGGAAGACACCCGCTCGATGTTCTGGTGGCGGGCCACAAAGCGATCGAATTCGGCGCCGTAGCTTTCACCGTACAGCAGGCCGCCACGGTAGCCCGCAAGGTCCTCCACGCGCTGGAACCGAACCGGCCGAAGGCGGTTGTAGAACACCGCCACCTCTTCGCGTACCACCGGCTCGGTGGAAAAACGCATGCGCTGGTCACGCTGGTCGCTGTTGTAGGCCAGTACCACGTCCACCCGCCCGGCGGCGGCGTCCATCAGGCAGCGCTTCCAGTTGCCCAGCACCACCGTCTGCACGTCGTAGCCCATGCGGGTGAACAGCTCGCGCACCACGGTCGGCGCCAGGCCGCGCACCTGGTGGCCATCGCTCCAGGAGATCGGCGGGTACACCGGGTAGTCACAATAGCGCACCGTCTCGGCCGCACCAGCGTGCGCGGCGAGCATCACCAGCGCCACCCCCAGGGCGCGGGGGGTCATGCGGCCACGCTGGCGGTGAACAGGTAGCCGGTACCGTGGATGGTGATGATCAGTTGCGGCTCGGCCGGGTCGTCGTGCAGCTTGCGCCGCAAGCGGCCGACCAGCACGTCGATGGAGCGGTCGTTGGGCACCCACTCACGGTTGCGAATCTGGTCCATCAACTGGTCACGGCTGAGGGTATGGCCGCTGTTGCGTAGAAACACGCTGAGCAACTGGAATTCACCGTGGGTGAGCAGGGTTTGCCCCCCGCGCGCGTCAATCAGGCGGCGACGGTCGGTGTCCAGCGCCCAGTCGGCAAACTGCTTTAGCGACTGCGCACAGGCCGGCACGGGATGCACTTCGCGAGCATGGCGCACGCGGCGGATCAGGTTTTTGGCGCGCGACACCAGCTCACGGGGGTTGAGCGGTTTGATGACGTAGTCATCGGCACCGCATTCCAGGCCGACGATGCGGTCGATGTCGTCGTTGCGCCCCGTGATGAGGATGATGCCCACCTCCGAGCGCACCCGCAGCTCGCGGGTCAGGGTGAGGCCGTCCTTGCCGGGCAGGCGGATATCCAGCAGCACCAGGTCGACATCCTGGCTGCCGAGCAGGGCTTCGGCTTTTTCTGCCGTATCAGCGCAGTGTACGTCGTAGCCTTCCTGGGAAAGATAGGCCTGCAGCAAGTCACGAATAAGCGGATCGTCATCGACGATCAATACCCGAGGCGTCATGCGTGTCGTCTCTTTTTATTGGTGTTGTTCTACACACTCGCGCCAGCAGCGTACTCGTTACTGAACAGGCGATCAACAGCCCTCGGGCAGGCTGAAACGGCGCCGACCACCGGCTTGCAGGCCATCGACCCAGGCTTCGCAGATAATCACGCCCTGCTCGGGCGTGAAGGTGCCGGGGTTGAGCCCCGACTCCAGCCACAGGCCGTCCAGCAAGGCGCTGAGGCTGATGGCGGCGAGGTCGGCATCGAAGCCCTGCCAGCCCTCGTCTCTGGCGAGCGAGGCCAGCAGCTGGCTCAGCTCCTTGCGGTACTCGCCATAGGAATGGTCGTGCACCTGGTTGATTGCATCAGCTGTCTTGACCGCGCCCCAGAACGCCAGCCAGGCGTCAAGCAGTTGCGGGTCGAGCAACTCTGCGCAGAACGAAGCGCGGAAAAACGCCGACAACCGCTCGCGGGCATTGGGCGCGGCCTGGGCCATGGCTTCACGCAACAGGCCCATCACCCGCCCGGTAACCGCCAGGTAGGCCTCGGCCACCAGTTCGTCCTTGCCGGCGTAGTGGTGGCTGATCAGCCCTACCGAAACCCCGGCCTCGGCCGAGATCTTGCGGATCGAAGCCCCCTGGAAGCCATGGCGCTTGAGGCACACCAAGGTCGCCTCGACCAGGTTGGCTTTGCGCAATTCCGGCAGCATGCGGTGGTAGCGGGCTTCCTGGTTCATGGGCGGCTCTCGGTTCGGGGGGCTGGACTGAACGACTGTACAACAAGCCGGCGTGCGTGATAAACCCTTGGCTCTCCTGCCTACAACAACAAAAGCGGCTGCCATGAACGACCTGATCATACGCGACCTGGACCAGGGTCTGCTGACCCTGGCCTTCAACCGCCCCGACAAGCTCAACGCACTGAATACAGCCATGTACCAGCAGCTGGGCGATCTGTTGTTGGCGGCCAGTGAAGACCCGAACGTAGAGGCAATCATCATCACCGGTGGGCCGCAGTGCTTCACTGCGGGCAACGACCTGCGCGATTTTCTCGACAACCCGCCCGGTGATCTGAACAGCCCGGTATTTCGCCTGATGCGGGTCGTGATGGGCCTGGACAAGCCGCTGATCGCGGCAGTCAGTGGCGCGGCCATCGGCATTGGTGCCACCTTGCTGTTGCATTGCGACCAGGTACTTGTCAGCCGTTCGACCAAGCTGCGCATGCCGTTCGCGCCACTGGGGGTGTGCCCGGAGTTTGGCTCCAGCCTGCTGCTGCCTCGCTTGCTTGGCCAGGCCCGTGCAGCCCGCTTGCTGCTGGGCAATGAAGGGCTCAATGGCGAACAGATGGTGGCTTGGGGGCTGGCCAACGAGCTGCATGAGGATGGCGAACAATGCCTGGCCGCAGCCCGCACGCTGGCGCGGCAGCTGCAAGGCTACCCGCAGGCGGCGCTGCGCATCAGCAAGCGGCTGCTCAAGGACAGCCAGCGCGCCGAGCTGGAGGCGACGGTGGCGCGGGAGAGCCGGTTGTTTATCGACTGTTTGCGTACCGAGGAAGCGCGGACCGTGTTAAGGGGCCTGATCAAGGATTGAATGGGCTGAGGCTAGTATCCGGTCATCTCCAGATACCCACGCCCACCCGCACTTCCCGTCAACCGCACCGGCCCTTCCCAATACCCAAACCGCGTATCCATCCACGCCTGCGGTTCCACTGCATCCACGTGTATATCTACCCCGTGCGCTGGTACCTGCACCCGCCAGCGCGTTGGCACCTGCTTGTCATTTTTCTGAGTCACCGAAGCAAGCGCCTGCATCTGGATCTGCTCCCCATGAAGCGCCACGACGTCACCCTGCGGCCCCACCCAGGTCCCGGCGCGATACACCTCACCCTGCGCCTCGCGCACCTGGAACAGCATCAGCTTGGCACCACTGTCCAGATGCAGGGAAAACCAGTCCCACCCAGTCTGCCCGGCAGCCAGCGGCTGGCTGCTCCATTCCCGGTCCAGCCAGGCTTGGCCAGTGACAGCCATGCACAGGCCGTCACGCTCCACCTCCCCCTGCACGCGGTAAAAAGGCTGGCTGTAATAATAGGAAGCTTGCCCCTTGCCGGATTTCTCGCTGTAACCCTGATCGCCGTGCAGCACCAAGGGCCGGTCACTGCGCAGGTGCAAGTCATAGTGGAAACCTTCGCCACCTGCGACCATTCGCAGGCTTTCGATACCTCCCCTGCCCTGCAACGCCCAGTCATTGATCCACGCCCGAAACGGCTGGGCCTGCACGCCGGCTTGGCCGATACCACCGCGCGCCAGGGTTTCGCCAGACTGATGCCCACCCGGGCCGGTCAAAGCCGCGTGCCCCATCCACAGGTTCGGGCTGTTCCAGTCTGCGGTTTCCGGGCCGGGGCGCAGTGCCGAGCGGAACAACGTCCACTGCGCGCCCCAGTCGCGCCCCTGGGCGTCCTTGAGGTTGGCGGTGACATACCACCACTCGATGCGAAATCCCTCATGAGGCCCGTGGTCACGAGGGAACGCCAAGTGATGCCCGCGGGTTACCTGGCTGAACCCGACTGCCTGCTGCCCAAGCCCGGCATAGCCTTGTGGCGCCGGTTGATCACAAGCGCACAGCAGGCCGCACAGCAACAACCACGCACTACGCTTCATCGGCAAACGGCCTCAACAGTTCGCGGGGCTGGCGGCGCGCCAGTTGCCACAGCGGCCAGGCGCTGGCCAGCAGGCTGGTCAACAGGCCCAGCACAGCCAGTTGCAGCAGTTGCGCAGGAAACACGTAGAGCGGCAAACGCCAGCCGAACGCCTGCACATTGACGACCGCCACCAGGCACCATGCCAGAAACACCCCCAGCGGAATGGCCAGCAATACCGTGAAACTGCTTAGCATCAGCGTTTGCCCCAGGCTCAGCCAAACCAGTTGCCTGCGTTGCACGCCCAGCGCCCACAGTGGTGCCAACTGGCCGAGCCGGGTTTGGCCCAACGTCAGCAGGTTGATGAACAACGCCACCCCGGCCACACCCAGGGTGAGGCTGTTGAGTGCGGCGGTGGCGGCGAAGGTGCGGTTGAACACCTCGGTAGACCAGCTTTTCAGGCGTACCTGCTCCACCACGCGGCTGTCGTCCAGGGCGAAGTGATGTTGCAACGCGGCCTTGGTGACAGGCACTTGGTTGGCGGGCAGGTCAACACTCAACCCCGTCAGCGTCGCCTGTGGCCAATGCGAACGCAACCAGCCGGCATTCACCAGCACATGGCCCTTGGGGTTGCCGTAGTCGGCATAGACCCCGACCACCGTCATGGCCTGCGAAGACAGCGCAAGGCGGTCACCCAAGTGCAGCTTCAAGCGCCTGGCCAATTGTTCACTGAGCATCACGGCCTGCCCACTGGACAGTTGCTCCCAGGCGCGCGGCTGCTGCTCAAGCAACGGCCAACGTTTGAGGTAGAGGGGGTGATCGACGATACCCTGGACCTGCACTGGCCACCCCTGCAACCGGGTTTCAACACGCCAGCCAGGCAGCACTGCGATGACCGCAGATTGCTGGCCAAGCCATTCGGCAATTTGCAACCCTTGTTCGGTATCCCTGGGGGTGACATACAGGTCGGCAGACAGACGCATGTCCAGCCAGCCAACGAACGTCTTGCGAAAGCCTTCGGTCATGCTGCCCACGCCGACACTGGCCGCCAGCGCCAGCAACAACGCCATGAGCGCCAGGCTCAGGGCCGGCAGTTGCTGGCGGCTGTCGGCCACGAACCATTGCGCCAAGGGCCGCCGACAAAACCGCGTCAACCCGCCAAGCCCTTGGTCGAGCAAGGCGGGCAACAGGAGTGCCGACGCCAGCAACAACCCGGCCAGCATGGCAAACGCGCAAGCCAGGCTGTTACCCAACACGCCAAACCCCAAGGCCAGCAGCAACAGCAAGCCTGCTGCGCAAGCCTGGCGCCTTGACCACAACCCCTGTGCCAGCCGCCAGGCCTGAGGCTGCGCCAGCGCCAGCAATGGCAGCCGGGCTGCACGCAACACGCTACCCAGCCCTGCCAGCAATGCCCCCAGCACACTCACAAGTACCCCCGCCAGCCACCACCCTGCGGGCAGGCTCAGCGTGCCGGCCACCTGGGCGCCATACAGGCCGCGCAAACTGGCAGCCACATCAGGCAACAACCACGCGGCCAGTACATACCCACTGGCCACACCTGCCAGCCCGCCCAGCAGTGCGAACAGGCCCAGCTCCAACACCAATGCACCCAGCAGCGTGTTCAAGCTGACCCCACAAGCGCGCAGGTTACGTATCAGGCCTCGCCGCTGCTCCAGCGCCAGGCCGATGGCGGCGTGGGCGATGAACAGGCCAACAACGAACGCCAGCAGGCCAAGGGCGGTCAGGTTAAGGTGAAAACTGTCGGTCAGCCGCTGCAATCCGTCGTCGTCCTGCTGAGGTTGCAGTTCGAGCAGGGCCGCGATATCAGCAGGCAACGGCCCTGGCTTGCCGGCCACCAGCAACCGCGACAACTGCCCGGGTGCGTGCAGCAGGCGTTGGGCATGGCCGATGTCGACGACCATTATGCCGGGCGCCAGCGCAGGTTGCAGGACCACGGGGGGAAGCGGTTGCCCTTCGCTGTCGCGCATTGAACCTTCGCCCCATTGGCGCAACGTATCCGGCCCTACCCAGGCTTGCCCGGGTGTGCCGATAAATGCCTGCAGGTCGAATGCTTGGGGCTGCACGCCGGCAATGCTGCTGGTCGGCGGTAGGCTCAAAGGATCGATGCCGATCAGCCGCACACTGCGCACAGGCTCACCCGACAAGCGCAAACGCCCTTCCAGCAGGGGTGTCACCTGCCACCCCTGCTTGCGCAACTGCACGTACAGCCCCTGATCGAAATGCTCACCCTTGCGCGGTACAAACTGCGCCTGCATCGGCCCGGCCAGCACGGCACTGGCCCGGGCATAGTCGCTACGTGCCTGGCTGTTCAGTGCCTGTACGCCCGTCCACAAGGCCGTGGCCAGCCACAGCCCGGTGAAGATGCTGACAAACTGCACCCGATGGCGCCGCCAATGGCTGAGCAACGCCAACAGGGCCAGCGACAAGAGCCTCATCACCCGTGCTCTGGCTGAACGCGGCCGGCCTGCAGGTAGCAACGCTGCTGCAAGCGTGCCGCCAGCCGCGGGCTATGGGTCACCATCAGCACACCACTGCCGGCCTCGGCGACCAGTTGCAGCAGCAGGTTCAGCACCTCATCGCTGCTGGCTTCGTCAAGGCTGCCGGTAGGCTCGTCGGCCAGCAGCCACGCCGGGCGCCCGGCCAGCGCACGGCCAATGGCAACCCGCTGTTGCTGGCCGCCAGACAACTGTTCCGGATAGCGCGCGAGCAAACCTGCCAGGCCCAGGCGTTCTGCCAGGTAGGCCACCCATTGCGGGTCATGCCGGCCGGCGAGCCTTGCCTGGAATGCAAGGTTCGTCGCCACGTCCAGGCTGCTGATCAAATTGTATTGTTGGAACACCAGGCCAATGCCCTGCCGCCGCCACTGCGCCAACGATGACTCTGAACGGCTGTCGAGCGGCGTGCCATCAATCAGGATCCGGCCACTGTCGGCGCGGTCCAGGCCGGCAACCAGGTGCAACAAGGTGCTCTTGCCGCTGCCCGATTCGCCCATCAATGCCAAGCTGCTGCCGCGGGCAAGGCGCAGGTTGACGCCCTGCAGCACAGGCAGCGGGCCTTGGGGGGTGCGGAATGATTTGTGGAGCTGTTCGATGGCGAGCATCGAGGGGCCTTGGTGGGTTGTGGGGTTTGTTTAGGAATAGCAGGTTCAGCGCAACACGCGCCAAGACAGGGGGCTTGGGAACTGACAAAACCGTCTCGACGCTGACGTAATCTTCAGAGATTTGCTGATTTTGTAAGTTCTGACTTTTTGAAAATGACAAGACCAAGCAATTTAAAAAGGAAACTTCCTACATCACTTTCCCAAATTTAGCCGAAATCAGCTTTTTGAATAATTTCAATGATAAAAGCCAGCCATGTTCCTCTAGGATCAACACTGACTACCGTTGCGTTCCGCAAAATCTCAGCCATGGAAAAACCAGGTGCCTAGGGAGAGCGCCATTGGGCTCTGATCTCTAACCTGGCCCCCGTACTAACTGTCGCTTACTTCCAGCCACTGATATGACCAGGAGGTCCACCCTTGCATCAGACACCTGACGGTGATTACGAAAACAGCCAGACCCAAGCCCGTCAATCCCGTTCATTGAGCGAGCTATTCCCACGGGTTGATGCCCTGGGCTTCGACACCCGCTCAAATACAGGCAATCCCCTCCACGACATCGCCTCACCGCTGCTCGGTCTTGTCATTCGCCTGGAGGGCACCGAGCAGTATGACCACATGGAGCAGCTGTACGCCCATGTCAAAACCATGATCCATGGGATGGTCGAGGAAGTGCGCCAACTTGAGCACTGCGACGAAGGCGACCGCGTGGTGTTCTCCTACTGCCTGTGCTGCGTGGTCGACGAAGCCGTGATGGCCACGCCGTGGGGACGCGACTCGCCCTGGAAGGCGCAGTCATTGCTCAGCGCCATCCACCAGGAAACCTGGGGCGGCGAGAAGTTCTTCAGCGTGCTCGAACGCCTGCTGGAGGCCCCTGAAAAACGCTACGACCTGTTCGTGTTCCTGTTCTGGTGCCTGGCATTGGGCTACCGCGGCAAGTACGCCAACCAGACCAACGGCGATCAGGAGTTGGAGATCTGGATCAAGCGCCTGCGCGACCGCATCGTTGAGCTGCGCGGCACCCGGCCCACCTCCGAACGGTTGACCGATCCGTTTACCAACGTGGCGCCCCGGCACTACCGCATGAACCGTCAACTGCCCTGGTGGACGCCCTGGGCGATCATGGGCGTCTGCTGCACGGGCATCTATCTGTACTTCGCCACCAAACTCAACGGCATGACCCAGCAGGTATTGGCATCACTGCAAACCATGCTCCAGCAATAAATCAATCGACGCTGTTTTGATATGACTCAACAGTCACCGCGCTCAATAGCGCGGCAAGTACGGCTTTGCACATTAAAGCCATGGAACTGAATCTTCGGAAACTTCCTACAAGTTCTTAGGAGGCCTTTACAGGAGTTCGCATGAGCAACTTGAACGCTGTGCGTTTTACCTTCAGTACACCGGCAGACGAAACAACCCCGTTCGATGTGGTGTCATTCGAACTGACCGAAGGGATTTGCCAGTTGTACTGCCTGAAAGTTGAACTGGTCAGCGATTTCGACAATGCCGACTTCGCCAACCTGCTCGACCAGCCCGCCGTGCTGACGATCTGGCAACAGGAACAACCGGTGCGTCACGTACACGGCCTGATCAGCAGCTTCGAACAAGGCAAGACCGGCCACCGCCGTACCCGCTACCGCGCCGTGATCGAACCGCAACTGGCCCGCGCCGGGCTGCAATCGGACTGGCGCATCTTCCAGCACCGCCCGGTCCCGCAACTGTTGGAGGAACTGTTCCGCGAACGCCAGTGGGGCACCCTGACCCAGTACCTGGTGAATCCGCATCAAAGCCGCGAATACTGTGTGCAGGCCGGTGATCTGGACCTGGACTTCTTCTGGCGCCTGTCCGCCGAGGAAGGCCTGGTGTCGATTTTCGAGCACAGCGAAGGCAGCCATGCCGTGGTGCAAGCCGACAAGGTCAATCAGTTCGGCGCCCTGGACGGCGAGCCGGTGCTGTACGTCGCCAACCGCGGTGGCATGGCCCCGCAACCCTGCCTGCACCAGTTCACCTACCGAGAGCAGGTTCGCACCAGCGTGCAGGTGCAGCGCGACTACACCTTCACCCACCCGCGCTACAACCTTGAACACACGATGTACCCCAAGCGTATGGGCAACCAGGGTAACGACTACGAGCGCTACCACTACCCCGGCCGCTACAAGCACGACAACGCCGGCAAGCCGTTCACCCAGACCCGCGTCGACGCCCTGTTCGCGGATGCCCGCGTGGCGGAAGTCGAAGGTGACGATGCGCGGCTGCAGCCAGGCATTGCCTTCGAGCTGACGGGCCATGCCCACGAGGACATGAACACCCTCTGGCGGCCGCTGCACATCAAGCATGTGGGGCGCCAGTTCACTGCGCTGGAAGAGGATGCCGCCGAGGCCGAAACAGGCACCTCCTACACGCTCACCGCCACCTTGATTCCCGCCGAGGTCGAGTGGCATGCACCGGCCTGCCGCAAACCGGTGATCGAAGGCCCGCAGATGGCCAAGGTGGTCGGGCCGCCCGGCGAGGAAATCTACTGCGACGAGCACGGCCGCGTGCGCGTGCAGTTCCCCTGGGACCGACTGGGCCAGGACGACGACAAAAGTTCATGCTGGGTACGCGTGACGCAGGCCTGGGCCGGCGCCAGCTGGGGCCATGTGGCCATTCCGCGCATCGGCCAGGAAGTGGTGGTCAGCTTTCTCAACGGCGACCCCGACCAGCCGATGATCACCGGGCGCAGCTACCACATCGTCAACCGCACGCCGTATCGCCTGCCCGAGTTCAAGGCAGTCAGCCCGATCCGCAGCAAGGAGCACCACGGTAAACGCCACAACGAGCTGCGCCTGGACGACACCACCGGGCAGATCAGCGCGGCGCTGATGAGCGACCATGACCACACCGCGCTGCACCTGGGCTACCTCACCCACCCCCGCCACTTCGGCGGCCAGCCCCGTGGCCAAGGCTTCGAGCTGCGCACCGACACCCACGGCGTGGTCCGCGCCGGTGGCGGCCTGCTGCTGACCACCGAACTGCGCGCCCGCGCCGTGCAGCACCACACCGACCTGGGCGAAACCGCCGAACGCCTGAAAACCGCACAGGAATACCACACCACCTTCGCCAGGGTCGCCCGCGATCACCAGGCCCAGGAAAGCGGCGATCAGGATGAAGTGGGCGAAGCGCTGAAAGCGCAGCACGACGCCATCTGCGGGCATCGTGGCAACCCGCAAAGCAACCACTTTCCGGAACTGGTCGACCCGCAGCTGGTGCTGGCCAGCCCCACCGGCATCGCCGCCACCACGCCGGAGTCCACCCACATCGCCAGTGGCGAGCACCTGGGGCTGAGCACCGGGGGCCACACCAGCATGGCCATCGGCAAGCGCTTGCTGATCAGTGCCAGCCGCGGGGTTCGGCAGTTCGTGCAGAGCATGGGCTGGCGGCTGGTCGCGGCTACGGGCGATATCGACCTGAAGGCGCTGAAGGACAACATCAATCTGCTGGCCAAGCTCAAGGTCAGCGTCACGGCAGAGCGCATCACCCTCAGTGCCAAGGAGGAGTTGGTGATCCAGGCCGGTGGCAGCAGCACGACCTACAACGCCAGCGGGATAGTGCACGCCACCGCCGGGCAATACACCGCGCATGCGACCGATTTCATCTACACCACTGCGCAAAGTCAGACAGCCACCTTCCCGACCGAACTCAAAACGGACAAGGGCAATCTCGACCTGTTCCGAAACTACGCCAACAACCGCCCCTTGAAAGGTGCGGCCTATCAGGTAGAGGACGCACTGGGCCAAGTCCTCAAAGGCACGCTGGACGCTAACGGGTTCGCGGCGGTAGCCGCTGTCAGCCCTGGTCCCACCGCTGTTGAACTGGAGAAAGACCCAGCTGACCCATGGGGCGCCGGCAGCTACTTCGACAACCTGAAAAAGGATTTTTCAGGCTCAGTTGCCGCACCTGAAGCTCCCCGGGCATTCCAGGGTAACGAGGGCTTCGCCAAGCATGGGGCACAGCTATTGAACGCCTCGCTAGATACCACCGCCCTTTCTGCGTCACCCATCTCCCAGCTCGGCACTGCCGGCCACCTGGCCAAAACACCCATCCAGGAAGGGAGCTGATGCCATGAATGCACAGGACAAAAAAGCCATCGAAGAACGCGAAGTCGCCCTCGTCCCCCTCAACAACCTGGTCGCGCAAGACCTGGGCCAAGGCGAAAACATCGTCAACGAGTGGCTACTGGACCTCAGTGCCAACCAGATCGACCTGGCCACCGTCAAAGCCTGGGCCGGCGCCGTGCCGATCGTGGGCAACATCGTCGCCCTGTTCGACGCACTGGGCGACATCATTCACCTGAGCAGAACCGGCTCCCGCGACCCGCTGGACTGGGCCAGCCTGGGCATCAACCTGATCGGCGTGGTGCCCGTCCCGCCGACCATGGCCGCCGCACGGATGACCCTGCGCCCGGTGCTGTTCCTCACCCGCCAGCAGCTGAAGAAAAACAAGGGCGACTTCGCCGAGGCCGTGATCAGCATCATGGTCGGCCACCTCAGCGCCACGCTGATGGGCGAAATCGAAACCTTCGTCGCGCGGGCCGAAACCGAACTGCCCGGCATCCTCAACAATGCCGCCAACGCCGGCTTCCAGACCCTCAACAGCCTGGCGGACACGATCGAACGCATCGCCAAGGGTGAGATCGACACTACCCAGCAACGCAAGGCCATCGTCAACAGCGCCCAGGCCATTTACGCCCCCATTCAAGAGCCGTCCGCCTGGGACCTGCTGACGCGGGCGGGCGCCGTCATCAGCACCGCAGCCGGTGCAATCCAGTACGGGGCTACGGAGGCCTACAAGGCCGCTGCGAGCAACAGCGGTGGCTGGGTCCTGAGACGGGTTCAGCCGCATACCGCCGTGCTCAGGGGGCTTGCCCAACTGATCCGGCAAATGCTCACTGCACTCGCCAACCCGGCCACACAAAACAGCATCGCCTGGCTGCTGGCTCAGCTCAATGCCGGCCTGAGCAAGCGAAGGCCCGCGCGCCGGATCTCGGTCAACACCCCCGCACACGGCTCGGTAGTGGCCAGGCACACAGGCACGGAAAGCCGTATCGAGGCCACTCACCACGAAGCCCGCCCCAAAAACGACCCGCGCTGCAACCTCAACGGCACCTGCCCCGGCACCAGCAAGAGCATCAGTTATGCCCGCGGTACCGAAACCCTCGTGCACACCGACTTCAACCTGCCGGGCGTGTTTCCCATCACCTGGGCGCGCACCTACCGCTCCAGCCTGGACGCCTATGACAGCGGCGAGTTCGGTGCGCGCTGGATCACACCGTTCTCGATGCGTTTCGATGTTGTCGACGAGGGTGTGCTGTACCACGCCGACGATGGCCGCACGCACCTTTACGCCCTGCCCAAGGAGGGCAAACCCGTCTACGACCCGGTGGAAAAAACACTCCTGATCCGAGTCGATGAACACCGCCTGGCCCTGGCCCACGGTCATCGACGCCATGAACACTACGTGCGCGAGGGTGATGGTTTCCGCCTGGTCGGCATCATCGAGCGCGGCGGTGCACGCATTGCCCTGCATTACGAGCATCAGCACGCGGGCAAGGCGGTGCTCTCCGACCTGATCACCTATCAGGATGAACACCAGCACCGGCATGTGCAGACCCAGCTCGACGAGCAAGGCCGCATTCATGCCCTCTGGTTAATGCAGGATGGCCGCCAGGCGCGCCAGTTGGCCGGCTACGACCACGACGAGCACGGCGACCTGCGCACAGCACGCGATGAACACGGGGCGCAGTGGAACTACCAGTACCAGCACCACCTGGTGACGCGCTACACCGACCGCACCGAACGGGGTATCAACCTTGAATGGCTGGGCGACGGCGCGGATGCCAAGGCCGTACGCGAATGGGCCGATGACGGCAGCTTCGACACACGCCTGAAATGGAACCCGCATATCCGCTTGACCACCGTCACCGACGCCCTCGGCCAGGAAACCCGCCACTACTACGACTACCTGGGCTACACCTATCGCATCATCCACCCGGACGGCAACGAAGAATGGCTGCTGCGCGACGACGCCAAGAACGTCATCCAGCATGTGCATACCGACGGCAGCATCGACCGCTACATCCATGACGAGCGCGGCAACCTGCTTCAACACACCCGCCCCGACGGCTCGATGGTGCACCACGCCTACGACGACCTCGACCAGCGCTTCAAGACCCTCGATGCCGAGGGCGGGTTGTGGAAGTACGACTACGACCAACGCGGCAACATCATCGAAACCCTCGACCCGCTGGAGAACAAAACCCAGTACACCTACAACCGCGACAACCTGCCCACCGCCATCCTCGACGCCAACGGCGGCGAGAAAACCCTCAGCTACACCCGCGACGGCCAGCTGGCCAGCTATACCGACTGCTCGGGCAAGACCACGCTGTTGAAGTACGACGCGCTCGGCCAACTGAGCAAAACCGTCAATGCGCCGGGGAAGCCACCGAGTACCACTACAACGCCGGTCACCTCAGCCGCCTGGTCTACCCCGACAAGACCGAAGATCGCTTCGAGCACGACGCCGAAGGCCGCCTGCTCAGCTACACCGACGCCCTGCACCGCCGCACCCGCTGGGACTACAACGAAGCCGGGCTGATCCGCCAGCGCCACCACCCCGACGACACCACCCTCACCTACCACTGGGACAAACTCGGCCAGCTTGAACGCCTGCGCAACGAGAACAACAGCGAAGCCAGCTTCAAGTACGACCCCGCAGGCCGCCTGACCCGGGAAACCGGCTTCGACCAGCAGGCCACCGACTACTTCTACGACCACAGCAGCAACCAGCCCACCCGCCGCCTCGACGGCGACCGCATCACCCGCTTCGCCTACGATGCCATGGGCCGCCTGGTGGAACGCCGGGCCGGTGCCCGTGGCGGCAAGGTGTGGGAGGTCGAAACCTTCGCCTACGACGGCAATGGCAACCTGCTGATCGCCGAAAACCAGGCCTGCAAACTGCAATGGTTCTACGACAAGGCCGGCAACAACACCCGCGAGCACCAGCACTTCAAGTACGCGAAGCAACCAACGGTCGCGGTCTTCACCCACGAGTACGACGCCCTCAACCTGCGCATCGCCACCACCCGCCCCGACGGCCACCGCGTCAGCTGGCTGACCTATGGCAGCGGCCACCTGCTCAGCCTCAAGCTCGACGACCGCGAACTGCTCAGCTACCAGCGCGACGACCTGCACCGGGAAATCGGCCGGGAGCAAGGCAACGGCCTGATTCAACGCCAGCGCTGGACGCCTAACGGCCAGTTGCAGCAGCAAACCCTGGCCCGGCATGGGGCCACCACCCGAATCGCGGTACGCGACTATGCATACGACGCCAGCGGCCAGCTCACCCACATCAAGGACCTGCAGCGAGACAATACCTTCTACCGCTACGACCCCCTCGGCCGCCTGCTGGAAGCAGGCAACCGCCGCAAGCAAGAGCTGTTCGCCTTCGACCCGGCCAGCAACCTGCTGGACCCACAGGCCCCGCCCGGTCCCAATCCGCACTCGCCGCGACGGCTGAACGACAACGTGTTGCGCAGCTATTGCGGCACGCAGTACCGCTACGACGAACGCGGCAACCTGCTGGAGCGGAGCGAGAACGGCAAGCGCGGCCACTTTGTCTGGGACCTCTTCAACCGCCTGCGGCGGTACGAAGATGACCGCCTGACTGCCAGCTTTGACTACGATGCGCTGGGGCGCCGGCTGTACAAATACTCCCGCTCCAAATACCGCGACCGGCCCCAGGCCGGGCCGGTGTGGAACCAGAACGCGCGGCGGCAACGCGATGAGGAACTGGGCTGCGGATTCACCTGGTACGTGTGGGAAGGCGACACGCTGGCGTTTGAGTGCCGGGACCGGGACGGAAAAGGCCACAGTACCCATTACGTGTTTGAACCAGGGACCTTTGTGCCGGTGGCACAGGCGGTGTCCAACCACGTGGTCGAGCTGATACCGCAGCCGGTGTATGTGTTTCCGTATGACATCGACAAGGATCCGGTGTGGTTGCATAAGCCGAAACCGAAGCCGTTTGGTGCGCTGGCCTGGTACCAGTGTGACCACCTGGGCACGCCGATGGAGCTGACGGGTGAGGATAGGGAGATTGCCTGGAGCGGGACGTACAAGGCCTGGGGGTTGGCGGAGGAAAAGCGCAGCGAAAAGGCGATGTGGGCCGATATCCGGAATCCGCTACGCTTTCAGGGGCAATATTTCGATGTTGAGACGGGGCTGCATTACAACCGGTATCGGTACTACGACCCGCAGATCGGACGGTTTATAGGGAAGGATCCAATTGGATTCGAGGATGGGCTGAACGTTTATGCTTATGCACTCAACCCTATCGAATGGACCGACCCACTTGGCCTGACCGGCAAGCGCCCTCCGAATTTGACACCTCCAGGAGCAGGACGCCGTGGTGCATTTCGAGAAGCAAAACGTAACAGCGACATCCCGGTCTGCACATGTCCTAGCAGAACTTCAGAAAACATCGACAAACGCGGAAATGTACAAGCAGGAAAAAATTATGAGTTCGACAGACGAAACTCTGCTGGGGAAGACGTGACAGTAAAAATTAGGGATGACGCAGGCGGTCACTATTTTGGCAAGAATAACTCACAAAACCGTGGACCTCACTTCAACGATGAGAACAATGGCCACTATGACTACTGACAAAGAATTTGAAATAGCCAAAAATGTTTTCATTGAAAACGAAGTATTTAATTTAAAGATAAACCAAAAGCACACCAGCCCTGCTTTATCAGGAGTGCTTTCACTTCACCATCCAACACCCTTAACATTAGCTCACGCCACCGCCATGAAAAAGCTGTATGATCGCATAACTGAGTCACACCCAAAATACGAAGCTTGGTTATTAATTAGTAACGGAGGCATGGTGGAATCGAACAGAATAATTGAATACTATGGACTTTGGAAAGGCCTTAAAAAAAATGGAATCAGCCTCCCGGAGGGAATACGATCCGAGGAGTTTCAATTACGCGAAGGCAATAACATACAGTTTTTTGGTTCCTTAAAAATTCTCAACCCTGATTTTTCAAAAATTGCACACATATTAAAGCTCAGGCCAAAATTTCACCTGCTAATGTCACGCGATAAAAAATCGATAGAAAATCTTCTTGCGAATGGCTGGAAATATAGGGGCTATAGATACCCATCTGAATTACTACCCAAAAGCGAGCACAGCAAGAACATTCTGATACTACCTACTGGAGAATTTGATGATCTAGCAGGAGGCGCAATCGCCTTGGGAAATCCAAAAACAATAAGCCAGATATTCAACCAAAATCGCGACACCTGATCTTAATCCTTGCACAACTCTTAACCTTTGCAACTATTCGCACTAACAAAAAACGCTCAACACTAACTCACGCCGAGTGATCAGACATCCAAACTCTGAAAACTTAACAGCTCTTTAAAAACTTACGATTCAGTGGGTCGACGGATTGTCGAGACAAAATTCGCCTAAGCGTTGTCTTGATCATTGCATCAAACTTTTCTAAACCCTCGATCCGCTGGAGCACAAGACCCAGTACACCTACAACCGCGACAACCAGCCCACCCGCCGCCTCGACGGCGACCGCATCACCCGCTTCGCCTACGATGCCATGGGCCGCCTGGTGGAACGCCGGGCCGGTGCCCGTGGCGGCAAGGTGTGGGAGGTCGAAACCTTCGCCTACGACGGCAATGGCAACCTGCTGATCGCCGAAAACCAGGCCTGCAAACTGCAATGGTTCTACGACAAGGCCGGCAACAACACCCGCGAGCACCAGCACTTCAAGTACGCGAAGCAACCAACGGTCGCGGTCTTCACCCACGAGTACGACGCCCTCAACCTGCGCATCGCCACCACCCGCCCCGACGGCCACCGCGTCAGCTGGCTGACCTATGGCAGCGGCCACCTGCTCAGCCTCAAGCTCGACGACCGCGAACTGCTCAGCTACCAGCGCGACGACCTGCACCGGGAAATCGGCCGGGAGCAAGGCAACGGCCTGATTCAACGCCAGCGCTGGACGCCTAACGGCCAGTTGCAGCAGCAAACCCTGGCCCGGCATGGGGCCACCACCCGAATCGCGGTACGCGACTATGCATACGACGCCAGCGGCCAGCTCACCCACATCAAGGACCTGCAGCGAGACAATACCTTCTACCGCTACGACCCCCTCGGCCGCCTGCTGGAAGCAGGCAACCGCCGCAAGCAAGAGCTGTTCGCCTTCGACCCGGCCAGCAACCTGCTGGACCCACAGGCCCCGCCCGGTCCCAATCCGCACTCGCCGCGACGGCTGAACGACAACGTGTTGCGCAGCTATTGCGGCACGCAGTACCGCTACGACGAACGCGGCAACCTGCTGGAGCGGAGCGAGAACGGCAAGCGCGGCCACTTTGTCTGGGACCTCTTCAACCGCCTGCGGCGGTACGAAGATGACCGCCTGACTGCCAGCTTTGACTACGATGCGCTGGGGCGCCGGCTGTACAAATACTCCCGCTCCAAATACCGCGACCGGCCCCAGGCCGGGCCGGTGTGGAACCAGAACGCGCGGCGGCAACGCGATGAGGAACTGGGCTGCGGATTCACCTGGTACGTGTGGGAAGGCGACACGCTGGCGTTTGAGTGCCGGGACCGGGACGGAAAAGGCCACAGTACCCATTACGTGTTTGAACCAGGGACCTTTGTGCCGGTGGCACAGGCGGTGTCCAACCACGTGGTCGAGCTGATACCGCAGCCGGTGTATGTGTTTCCGTATGACATCGACAAGGATCCGGTGTGGTTGCATAAGCCGAAACCGAAGCCGTTTGGTGCGCTGGCCTGGTACCAGTGTGACCACCTGGGCACGCCGATGGAGCTGACGGGTGAGGATGGGGAGATAGCCTGGAGCGGGACGTACAAGGCCTGGGGGTTGGCGGAGGAAAAGCGCAGCGAAAAGGCGATGTGGGCGGAGATACGGAATCCGCTACGCTTTCAGGGACAGTACTGGGATGTTGAGACGGGGCTGCATTACAACCGGTATCGGTACTACGACCCTGTTATCGGACGATTCATAGCCAAAGATCCGATCGGCTTTTTGGGTGGACTGAACATATATGGTTACGTCCAAAATCCTGCCCAATGGGTTGACCCTTTCGGTCTTGCTAAACTAAGCCATGCCGCAGACTTTGATACCGCAAGACGACAAGCATTTAAAAATGCGGGAATGGATGATCCCGACCGGGTTGTATTTTCGAAAATCGACACTACTACAGGCACAGTGGTTGAGTTCAAGGGACCAGGAGGTAGTAAGGTTGCATATGACGCCCCTCATGCTGACATGGATCCAAAGAGCGGGCATGACAAGCCGCACGTTGGCTGGCAAACAGCCGGTAAACGAAGCAAATGCGGTTGTGGCGACAGAGGAAACATCACATATCCTGGTCCGCAACATCCTCATCGCGCAGACGAAAAGTGAGGTCACCATGAATTCGGATTCGTTAACACTCATTCAAGAAATACTTCAAGCGCTAGACAAGCAAGAGCTTGCACGCACAGAGCCTATACAAAAGAAAGAAATCCTATCAAAAATACAATCAGTTTTCATCAAAGGAAACCCTCGAGCATGGTGGGCATCGTTAATTTCAAAACCTAAAATACAAACTTATAATGACAACACTGGATACCTTCACCTATGTGAGCTAGCACCTAACCAGGAGGAAGATGTATGGCTGATAGCAGATGAAGACAACGAAGAAAAGTTTCTCTTTAGCTTGCCACTTAACTGTATACCATCAGTACTTGACGACTGTAGATATTTTGAATACTACATAGTCAACAAACAATTAAAGTGGATGATAGCTGAAAACGACCATGGTGATCTGATCTTCTGCAACGCACCAGAACTATAGAAAGCCAGCAAACGAAATAATTATACACATAAAACCTACAAACATATTTCTATCATTCTCTGATCGGAGCATCAGTCGATGCTCCGCAGCCGAGTCACTTCCTCAGACCTTCTTGAAAAACCAGGAAACTTTATTCATTCATCACCACGAGTACCACATAGGCAAAAACGCTTAGAACATCTACCACATCCCGCACTCACAAAAACACGACCAGGAAATTATCAAACCATATAACACTAACCGCTCACCCCAAAAGCATAACCATCTACACCTAACAGATTTAACAGCTCTTTAAAAATTTACATTTCTGCGGGTCGACGCAGTATCGAAATGAAGTTCGATTGAGCTACATCTTGATCGTCGCATCAAACTTCTCGAAACCCTCGACCCGCTGGAGAACAAAACCCGGTACACCTACAACCGCGACAACCTGCCCACCGCCATCCTCGACGCCAACGGCGGCGAGAAAACCCTCAGCTACACCCGCGACGGCCAGCTGGCCAGCTATACCGACTGCTCGGGCAAGACCACGCTGTTGAAGTACGACGCGCTCGGCCAACTGAGCAAAACCGTCAATGCGCCGGGGAAGCCACCGAGTACCACTACAACGCCGGTCACCTCAGCCGCCTGGTCTACCCCGACAAGACCGAAGATCGCTTCGAGCACGACGCCGAAGGCCGCCTGCTCAGCTACACCGACGCCCTGCACCGCCGCACCCGCTGGGACTACAACGAAGCCGGGCTGATCCGCCAGCGCCACCACCCGAATAGCGGTACGCGACTATGCGCGAAGAGGCAACGCGGTGCATGGCACCGGCTACGCCGGTGTTCGCGGGTGAACCCGCTCCTACAGGGAAAGCATCGTGACACGCACAATGGATCCATACAAAATCCGATAATCGCACATAATATCATTAAACGCCTTATTTACTGTTGACCATGGATAGCACCACTGGCTCTAATGGATCCATTAAATAAAAACAAAACCCGGAGAGCCTCCTTCATGTACCCCAAAAACACCTGGTACGTAGCCTGCACCCCAGACGAAATCGCCACCAAACCCTTGGGCCGGCAGATCTGCGGCGAGAAGATCGTGTTCTACCGCGCCCAGGAAAACCGCGTGGCCGCCGTCGAGGACTTCTGCCCGCACCGTGGTGCGCCGTTGTCGCTGGGTTACGTTGAAAACGGCAACCTGGTGTGTGGTTACCACGGCCTGGTGATGGGCTGCGATGGCAAGACCGTGTCGATGCCGGGCCAGCGGGTACGGGGCTTTCCCTGCAACAAAACCTTCGCCGCCGTCGAGCGCTACGGCTTCATCTGGGTCTGGCCCGGCGACCAGGCGTTGGCCGACCCGGCGCTGATCCCGCACCTGGATTGGGCCGTCAATGAAGAGTGGGCCTATGGCGGTGGGCTGTTCCATATCGGTTGCGACTACCGCCTGATGATCGACAACCTGATGGACCTCACCCACGAAACCTACGTGCACGCCTCCAGCATCGGCCAGAAGGAAATCGACGAGGCGCCGCCCGTCACCACCGTCACCGGCAACGAAGTGGTCACCGCCCGGCACATGGAAAACATCATGGCGCCGCCCTTCTGGCGCATGGCCCTACGTGGCAACGGGCTGGCAGACGATGTACCCGTGGACCGCTGGCAGATCTGCCGCTTCACCCCGCCCAGCCATGTGCTGATTGAAGTAGGCGTAGCGCATGCCGGCAAAGGGGGCTATCACGCGGATGCGCAGCACAAGGCGTCGAGCATCGTGGTGGACTTCATCACGCCAGAGAGCGACACCTCGATCTGGTACTTCTGGGGCATGGCGCGCAATTTCGCGGCGCAGGACCATGCCCTGACCGATAACATCCGGGAAGGCCAGGGCAAGATCTTCAGCGAAGACCTGGAGATGCTGGAGCGGCAGCAACAGAACCTGTTGGCCTACCCGGAACGCAACCTGCTGAAGCTGAACATCGATGCCGGTGGCGTGCAGTCGCGCAAGATCCTGGAGCGGCTGATTGCCAAAGAGCGCATGCCGCAACCACAACTGATTGCCACCAGCGCTACCCCTGCCTGAGGAGAAGCCAAGATGATCGATGCCGTAGTGGTTTCCCGCAACGATGAAGCGCAGGGCATTTGCAGCTTCGAGCTGGCAGCGGCGGATGGCAGCCTGCTGCCCGCGTTCAGCGCTGGCTCGCACATAGATGTGCATTTGCCCGATGGGCTGGTGCGCCAGTATTCCTTGTGCAACCACCCCGAAGAGCGCCACCGCTACCTGATCGGTGTGCTCAACGACCCGGCCTCGCGGGGTGGTTCACGCCGCCTGCACGAGCAGGTACAGGCCGGCGCAAGCCTGCGCATCAGCGAACCCCGCAACCTGTTCCCGCTCGCGGAAGGGGCGCGGCGCAGTGTGCTGTTTGCGGGAGGCATCGGGATTACCCCGATCCTGTGCATGGCCGAGCAGCTGGCGCAAAGCGGTGGGGATTTCGAACTGCACTACTGCGCCCGCTCGAGTGAGCGTGCCGCCTTTGTTGAACGCATTCGTAAAGCGCCTTTCGCCGACCGCCTGTTCGTGCATTTTGATGAGCAGCCGGAAACGGCACTGGACATTGCCCGGGTGCTGGATAACCCGCAGCCGGATGTACACCTGTATGTGTGTGGGCCGGGTGGTTTCATGCAGCATGTGCTGGACAGCGCCAGGGGCCTGGGTTGGCAGGAGGCGTGCCTGCATCGGGAATATTTTGCCGCAGCGCCGGTGGATGCCAGCAACGACGGCAGTTTCTCGGTACAGGTCGGCAGCACCGGCCAGGTGTTCGAGGTACCCGCCAACCAGACAGTGGTGCAGGTGCTGGAGCAGCACGGCATCGAGATTGCGATGTCGTGCGAACAGGGCATTTGCGGCACCTGCCTGACGCGCGTGCTGCAAGGCACGCCAGACCATCGCGACATGTTCCTCACCGAAGAAGAGCAAGCGCTGAACGATCAGTTCACGCCCTGCTGCTCGCGCTCGAAAACACCTCTGCTGGTGCTGGACATCTGAGCCGGCCTACGACGAGGGCAGAATCACCTTCATGCCCTCTTCCACCGTTGCCCCGCCGAAGGTTTCGGCGTAGCGCAAGGTGGCGTTGGCGTGCTCGCGCATAATGGCTTCGGCGCGGGCACCCTGGCGATTGACCAAGGCATCGAACGCCGCGTGGTGTTGCATGTGCGCGAAGTTGAAGCGCCGGTATTCGCGGGCCAGGTCGTGGCGGTCCACGGCCAGCGCTGTGACGGAGGCAAACGGCAGGTGATCGTTGCGCGCCAGGGCATCGGCGATGGCCGGGTTGTGGCTGGCTTCGATGATGACCTGGTGAAAGCGCATGTTGAGGTCGTGGTAGGCCTGCAGGTCTTCTTCGGTAACGAAGCCCTTGTCGAACAACTGGTCGCCTTCGACCAGGCAGCGTTGCAGCGCTTCGCGGGCCTGGGCTGACAGGCCACGTTCCGCAGCCTGGCGGGCAGCCAGGCCTTCCAGTACGCCGCGTACCTCGACTGCGCCGGCGATGTCATCGGCACTGACCGAGCGCACCTGAAAACCCCGACCGCCAAAACGCACCAGCAGGCCTTCCTGCTCAAGGGTGCGAAACGCCATACGCACCGGCATGCGTGACACGCCGAACAGTTCAGCGGTGGGGACTTCCATCAAGCGCTCGCCAGCTGCAAGCTCGCCCGAGGCGATCATCTTGCGCAACGCGACCAGCACCATTTGACCAGGCTTGCTCATCCGGGCGACTTCCAGGGACATGAGCGGGCATCTTAGCGTAAGGCGGGGAGGTGCTGTTGGCTTGTTCGGGCAATACCAGAGACAGTGCGGCGTATCATTGGGGCTGCTGCGCAGCCCCAGTGCCTTCAAGGCGGCGCGGTGCAAGCTTTTATAGCGACAGCGGATAGCTGACGATCAGGCGGGTCTGGTCGAAATCACTGTTGAAGCTACGCCGGTTGGTCGCGTTATTCAGCCGGATGTTGAGGTTTTTCAACGCCCCGCTCTGGAAGGTGTAGTTCACTTCGGTATCGCGCTCCCACTCCTTGCCACTGCTGCCGTACACCGACATCCACTGGCTGTCGCCACTGACCTTCTGCAACCCCAGGTACAGCGTGTGGCCACTGCGCGAGGCCATCACCAGCACGTCGAAGCCATCGATCATGTTGAGAATGATGCAAATACCAATGGCCAGGCACTGAAGCGGCCCATCGGGTCGTTGTCCAGGCGTTGCTTGAGATCGGCATTCACAAGGTCACCTGCCGGTTCCGTAGCCCTGGAAAACCAGTCATGACTGGACCCTTTTTGTAATTGTTGTCGCATACGGCTGGAGGGATCCGGCCGTTGTCAGGCGCTAATCAACCGGATAGTGGATCCACAAACAATCACTTCAGCGGTGGAGGCTCAGGGTGTAACGCGGTGAACAAAGAAATAAAACGACAAAAAATCAATTTTATTAATTAATTTCAGCAGCTTACATATTTATACCGAAAAAGATTTCGTGTTCGTTTATCGCACAAATTTTATTTATGGATCCATAAATACACCAAAATCGACCTCAATCCTTATCACCAAGGGTTAGCCATGAACAAATCTTCATGATGTGCGCCAGCGCCCTGATCACGGGGCACACAGCCCCTACCCGCTTTCTGATGGGCGCCACTCACCTTGAGGCGGCGGGGCGTGTTGCGTAGCATCCCCCGCCCGTTCGCGCGCCCGCACAGCCAACGCGATACCCGTAGAAAGAAGAGCCCCGATGCCACAGCCCATCCCCCTCAAGGACCACGAAAAGGAAAAGCACCTGGTCAACCGCCGGCTTCTGGCCTGCGCCGCCCTGGTGTTCAGCCTGTGTGCCGTTCTGGTGGGACGGCTGTACGTATTGCAGGTGCTGCAGCACGACCAGCAGACCGCCGTGTCGGAAAACAACCGCGTACACGTACTGCCCATCGCCCCCGAACGCGGGCTGATCTACGACCGAAACGGCGTGGTACTGGCTGACAACAAACCCAGCTTCGACCTGACCATGACGCGCGAGCGGGCCGGTGGCGATACGGCCAAGGTGCTCGATGCCCTGACCCAGGTACTGGGCCTGACCGAGGACGACCGCAAGCAGTTCGACAGGGACCTGCGCCGGGGTCGCAAACCGTTCGAGCCCGTAACCTTGATGGTGGGCTTGAGCGAAGAGCAGATCGCCCTGGTGGCCGTGAACCAGTTCCGCCTGCCAGGCCTTGAGGTGGAGCCGCAGTTCATCCGCGAGTACCCGCTGGCCGAACATTTCGCCCATTCGGTAGGCTATGTGGGGCGTATCAACGAGAAAGAAGCCAAGGTCCTCGACAGTACCGAGTACCGAGGCACCCAATCGATCGGCAAGACCGGCATCGAACACTTCTACGAAAGCCAACTGCACGGCCACGTGGGCTACGAAGAGGTCGAGACCAACGCCCAGGGCCGGGTGATGCGCGTGCTCAACCACAAGGCCCCGACCCCTGGCCAGGACATCGTCCTGACCCTGGACGCCCACCTGCAGATCGCCGCAGAAAAAGCGCTGGGCGACCGCCGCGGCTCGGTGGTGGTGCTGGACCCGGCCAATGGCGATGTACTGGCGATGGTCAGCAACCCCAGCTTCGACCCCAACCTGTTCGTAAAAGGCATCAGCTTCAAGCAGTACGCCGAACTGCGCGACTCCATCGACCGCCCGCTGTTCAACCGCGTGCTGCGCGGACTGTATGCCCCAGGCTCGACGGTGAAGCCGGAGGTAGCCATCGCAGGCCTCGACAGCGGCGTGATCACCCCGGGCAGCCGGGTGTTCGACCCGGGCTACTACGAACTGCCCAACTACGACCACAAGTACCGCAACTGGAACCGCAGCGGCGACGGCTGGGTGGACATGTACACCGCCATCATGCGCTCCAACGACACTTACTTCTACGACCTGGCGCACAAGCTGGGCATCGACCGCCTGCACGACTACATGGCCGAGTTCGGGCTGGGCCAGAAGGTATCACTGGACATGTTCGAGGAAGCCTCCGGGCTGATGCCGTCGGCCGAGTGGAAGCGTGCCACGCGCCGCCAGGCATGGTTCCCGGGCGAAACGCTGATCCTGGGCATTGGCCAGGGCTACATGCAGGTCACCCCGCTACAACTGGCCCAGGCCACCAGCCTGCTGGCGAGCAAAGGGGTATGGCACCGCCCGCACCTGGCGATGACCGTGGGCGGCGATGCGCCAGTCGATCCTAACCCGATGCCCAACATCGTGCTGCACGATAAACATGCCTGGGACCAGGTCAGCCAGGGCATGCAGATGGTCATGCACGACCCGCGCGGCATCGCCCGTGCGGCGGCAGCTGGGGCGCAATACCGGATTGCCGGCAAGAGTGGTACCGCGCAGGTGGTAGCGATCAAGCAGGGCGAACGTTACAACCGCAACAAGACCCTGGAGCGGCACCGTGACAACGCCCTGTTTGTCGGCTTTGCACCGGCCGACCACCCGAGTGTGGTGGTGGCGGTGATGATCGAGAACGGTGAGGCGGGAGGCCGGGTGGCAGGGCCGGTGGTGCGGGAGGTGATGGATGCTTATCTGCTGGATGAGCAGGGGCATCTGAAGCCTGAGTTCGCGGGAGGAGTGACGGCTCACAGCGCGCCACACATTTAAGCATTTTGGGGTGCCTCGCCAGGGCGAAAATCAGGCATGGGCTTACCGGCCTCTTCGCAGGCGTGCCCGCGAAGCGGCCGGCGATACAAACGTTCAACCCCAGGACAGACTGGCTTGTCATTGTGAGTGAATCATTCGCCCAGGTAGGCCTTCTTCACCTGGTCGTCATGCAGCAGGGTCTTGGCGCAGCCTTCCAGGCTGATGCGCCCACCATCAATCACGTAGGCGCGCTGGCAGGTTTGCAGCGCCAGCCGGGCGTTCTGCTCCACCAGCAGCAACGTCACCCCACCCTTGACCACCTCGACGATGGTTTCGAAAATCTTCTGCACGATGATCGGCGCCAACCCCATGGACGGCTCGTCCAGCAACAGCAGCTTGGGCCGCCCCATCAATGCCCGGGAAATCGCCAACATCTGCTGCTCGCCACCCGACAGGGTGCCGGCCAGCTGGAAGGCACGCTCCTTCAGGCGCGGGAAGATGCCGTACATGCGCTCGATGTCGGCAGCGATGGCGTCCTTGCCGTCGCGCCGGCTGAAGGCGCCCATTTCGAGGTTTTCGTACACCGTCAGCTTGGGAAAGATCCCCCGCCCCTCCGGCACCAGCGCCAGCCCTTCGCGGATCAGGTCGTGGCCCTTGATCGCCGCATGCGCCTTGCCATCGAAGGTGATACTGCCGGCACTCGGCTTCAGTAGCCCGGCCAGCGTTTTCAAGGTGGTGGTCTTGCCCGCGCCGTTGGCGCCGATCAGCGCCACCATCTCACCCTCGCCCACCCTCAGGTCGATGCCCTTGATGGCCTGGATGGCGCCATAGCTGACCCTCAGGTCGCTCACTTGCAGAATGTTCTTCATGCCACTGCCTCTGCACCCAGATAAGCCTCGATCACGCGTGGATCCTTGCGCACGTCGGCCGGCAAGCCGTCGGCGATCTTGCGACCGAATTCAAGTACGGTGATGTGGTCGCACAGGCCCATCACCAGTTTCACGTCGTGCTCGATCAACAACACGGTTTTGCCATCCGCCTGCATCTTGCACATCAGTTGGCGCAGGCCTTCGGTTTCCGAAGCGTTCATGCCTGCAGCCGGCTCGTCGAGTGCAATCAGCTTGGGTTCGGTGGCCAGTGCCCGGGCGATTTCCAGGCGACGCTGGTCGCCGTAGGACAGGCTCTTGGCCAACTCGCCGGCCAGGTGGCCGATGCCCACGTAATTCAGCCAGTAACGGGCGGCCTGGCGGATTTCGCGCTCTTCACGCACGCAGGCCGGGGTACGCAGGATGGCGCCGAACACACCGCTGCGGGTACGCACATGGCGGCCAATCATCACGTTCTCCAGGGCGGTCATGTTGTGGAACAGGCGGATGTTCTGGAAGGTACGGGAAATACCCGCCTCCACCACCTTGTGCGGCTTGCTGATGCGCAGCGGCAAGCCGTCGAACATCACATGGCCCTTCTCGGCCCGGTACAGGCCGGTAAGTACGTTGAACAGGGTGGTCTTGCCAGCACCGTTAGGGCCCAACAGCCCCCGAATCTCGCCACGGCGAATGCTCAGGTCGATGCCGTGCAGTGCCTGCAGGCCACCGAAGAATTTACTGACCTGATGCAGTTCGAGAAGGATATCGCTCATGCCTTGTCCGCCTCTTTGATCGGGAGTTCGAAGGATGCCTGTTGAGGTACTGCAACGACCGGCGCGGGCTCTGCTTCCACTTCACCCTCGTGCAGCTCGGCACGGCGGCGGTCGGACGGCCACAGCCCTTCGGGCCGGAAACGCATGACCAGGATCAACGCCAGGCCGAACACCAGCATGCGCAGGGTCGAGGCATCCAGCACGTTGCGCAGGATGTCGCGGCTGATGAAGGTAACGTTGTCCATCACCCATGGCTGGATCCAGTTGACCAGGTCGCGGAACAGCTCGGGCATCACCGACAGGATCAGCGCCCCCAGCACCACGCCACGGATCGAGCCCATGCCGCCGAGCACTACCATGGCCAGCACCATGATCGATTCCATCAGGGTGAACGATTCGGGGCTGACAAAGCCCTGATAGCTGGAGAACAGCACGCCAGACACCCCGCCAAAGGTCGCGCCCATGGCGAACGCCAGCAACTTGAGGTTGCGCTTGTTCAGGCCCATGGCCTCGGCGGCCACTTCGTCTTCCCGCAGGGCCATCCAGGCACGGCCGATGCGCGACACTTCCAGGCGCTTGGACAGCACGATGCAGAGGATGACGATGAACAGGAAGAACAGGTAGTAGCTGATCACCGGCGAAACCTGCAGGCCGAACACGCTCCAGCTTTGCTGCAACGACAGCACGGGTGCCGCACCGGCATCCGGCGCATGCGCCCATGGCCCGAAATCGACGTGCAGCGGGGCAATGTCGCTGATGCCCTGGGGGCCATTGGTGAGGTTCACCGGCTGGTCCAGGTTGTTCATGAAAATGCGGATGATCTCGCCGAACCCCAGGGTGACGATGGCCAGGTAATCGCCGCGCAACTTGAGCACTGGCGCCCCGATCAACACGCCGCAAATGGCTGCGGCCACGGCTGCCAGCGGGATGATCACCCACACCGGCCAGTCCAGCACAACCTCGATCAGGCCGGCCATTTGCAAGTGCGGCGAGGCCAGCAGTGCGTACAGGTAGGCACCAATGGCGTAGAAGCCGATGTAGCCCATGTCGAGCAGCCCGGCGTAACCGATGACGATGTTCAGGCCCAACGCCAGCAGCACGTAGAGCATGGCAAAGCCAAGGATGCGCACCCAGGTGGGGCCGAGCATGGGGATGGCCTCGATCAGGAACGGCAGGGCGATAAAGCCGAGGATCAACAGCAGGTACTGGCTCTTGAGGTTTTTCATGACCGCCTCCTCACGCCCGGTCGGCCTGGCGTTCGCCAAGCAGGCCGTTTGGCCGGAACAGCAACACCAGGATCAGCACCGCGAAGGCGAAGATGTCCTGGTAGTTGGCGCCCAGGAAACCGCCGGTGATCTGGCCGGTGTAGCCCGCTGCCAGCGACTCGATCAGCCCCAGCAACAGGCCGCCGGCCATGGCGCCGAACAGGTTGCCGATACCGCCCAGCACCGCCGCCGAGAACGCCTTCAGGCCCAGTAGCAAGCCCATGTAGGCATCGGCCTGGCCGTAGTTGATCGCACGCATTACCCCGGCGATGGCACCCAGGCTGGCGCCGATCAGGAAGGTGGCGCTGATCACGCGGTTGATGTTGATGCCCATCAACCCGGCCACTTCCTGGTTTTGCGCGGTGGCACGCATGGCCTTGCCCAGGCGGGTCTTGTCCACCAGCAGCCACAAGCCAAGCATGATCACCACGGCAATCAGCATGATCGACAGCTGCACGTTGGTGACGGTGGCGCCGAACACGTCGACCGGCTGCGTCTCGACCACTTCAGGAAAGGTCTTGTAGCCGCGCCCCCAGATCATCATCGCCAGGTTCTGCAGGGCGATGGAGATGCCAATGGCGAGAATCAGCGGGGTTAACCGCGGGGCTTTGCGCAAGGGCCGATAAGCGTACTTTTCCATGCCCTGGGCCAGCAGCATGCACACCACCGCGGCGGCCATGATCGCCAGGAGCAAGGTAATGAGCCCGGGGGCAAAACCTGCGCCAGCAAGCATCGTCAGTACCGAAATAGTCACCATGGCGCCAACCATCACCACCTCGCCGTGGGCGAAGTTGATCAGGCCGATGATGCCGTAGACCATGGTGTAGCCCAGGGCTACCAAGGCATAGATGCTGCCCAGCACCAGGCCGTTGAGGACCTGTTGCAACAAGATATCGAAATTACCGTCCACGCGCTGAATCCTCGAAACTGCGTTGTCGTCGGCGCGCGGCGGCTCAGCGCCACACGCCGACAGGCCTGGCAGGTGGGAAAAGTCTTCTTGTTATGTGGCAGGCCGGCGCCTGCTTGTTATGAGGTGCTGCTCAGTCGCGCTCGACCGACAGGGTTTTCCAGCCGCCGTCGGCGAACTGGAACACGGTGGCCGCCGGGTTCTTCAGGTTGCCCTGATCGTCGAAGGCGATAGTGCCGGTGACGCCTTCGTAACTCTGGTTCTTGAGCACAGGCAAGTACACTTTGGGGTCGTCGGAGCCGGCCTTGACCATGGCGTTGATTGCCGCCCAGGTGGCGTCATAGGCGGCGGGCGACGACTGCACCACACCCACGCCGAACTTGTCCTTGAGCTTCTGCTCGAAAGCCGCGCCCTTGGGCATGTCCTGCAACGGCGTGCCGTAGTTCCAGGCGTAGGTGCCTTCAGCGGCGCTGCCGGCCATCTGCCTGAACGAATCGTTGGGCAGGTTGCCGATGTTCATGAAGCGCGCCTTCATGCCCAGGTTCTTCATCTGCTTGGCCATCGGGGCGGCCTGGTAGTCGAGGGCGGCAAAGAACACTGCATCGGCCTTTTGCGCTTTGGCCGTGGTGAGGATGGCATTGAAGTCGGTCGACTTGTCATTGGTGTACTCGCGCACCACCACGTTGCCACCCGCCGCCTTGACCGCCTTGGTCACCTCATCGGCCAGGCCTTGGCCATACGCGGTGCGGTCATCGAAGATGGCAATGCGCTGGGCCTTGAGCTGGCTGACCAGGTAATTGCCGGCATAACGGCCAAGGGTGGCGTCGTCGTTGACGGTGCGAAATACCGAGGGGATACCCTGGCGCGTCAAAGTGGGGTTGGTGGCCGAAGGTGAAATTTGCGGAATGCCGGCGGCGGCATAGATTTTCGAAGCGGGAATACTGGTGCCAGAGTTGTAGTGACCGATCACCACCGCCACTTTCGAGTCCACCAGCCGCTGCGCCACCGCAGTGCCTGTGCGCGGGTCGGCGACATCGTCTTCGGAAACCAGCTTGAACCGGGCCACCTTGTCACCGATTTTCAGTTGCTGCTGGTTGGCCTCTTCCACCGCAATCTGGATGCCATGCTCGACGTCCTGTCCCTGGTGCGCCGAAGGCCCGGTCAGGGGGCCGGCGAAGCCGATCCTGACGACTTCACTGCCTTCTGCGTGTGCCGTCCCCATGGCCATCAGCAATGTTACCGCGGTCGCGAGGGCTGTACGCCCTCCCTTGTTGTTATTCATGCTCAGCTCCCAGTAGTGATTGGACGAACCTCGACATCGCTTACCGCATGCAAATTGGCCGGAACGCCATCGCACTTGTAAGATAACAGTCAGCAGGCAACTGTCAATGGGTGTATGCTACGGGAGAAGGTAAAATAATCTTTCCGGCGACAAGCGATGCACGCAATCAAAAAGCAGGGCATGAGCCTGACTAGTAAGATGTTTGATAACATATGCCGACACCATCACCGCTGGTTGGCTACGGATCCCGCCGCAAGGGGCATCAGGGCTGCGCGCAACCTGCCGGAGAATCAACCGTGATGAGCCAATCAGTTTCAGGAGCAACCCTTCTATGAATGCGTCGTTAGGCACGCGCCGCGCCAACCTGGCGGAAACCGTGATCCAGGAGCTTTCCAGCCGCATCGACAACGGCACCTACGGCCCGGGCGACAAACTGCCGTCCGAACAGGAGCTGTGCAAAGAGTTCAACGTCAGCCGCCCCGTCATCCGCGAGGCGGTGGCCTCGCTGCGCCTTGGCGGGCGCCTGATCGCTCGCCAGGGTGTGGGCGTATTCGTGGTCGAGCAGGATGTAAAGCGCATCGGCTTCGCCATCGACAGCGTTGTCGATGATGTACGCGCTGCAGCGCAGATCCTTGAACTGCGCCTGGGCATCGAGACCGAATCGGTCGCCCGCGCCGCCGAGCGCCGCAGCCCTGCGAGCATGGCGGCGATCACCGAGGCGTTCGACCGCTTCAACTCGCTGGACGGCGCCACGCAAGAGGAAGAAGCCAAGGCCGACTTCGAGTTCCACCTGGCGATTGCCCGCGCCACCAGCAACCCGCACTTCACCCAACTGCTGGAGGCGCTGGGGCCGGACATCATCCTCGACCTGAACCTCAAGCATGGGCAGGTCACCGGCAAGAACCGCCAGGCGCATATCAAGAAAATCGCCCGTGAACACGGGGCAATCCTGTCGGCAATCAGCATGGGCGACGTGGCCAGTGCGCGCACGGCGCTGCGCAAACACCTGGAAGAGAGCCTGTCGCGGTATCAGCGCTTGCTCGACAGCAAGGCCTGATCGCTGCCCTGCGCTGGCCTCTTCGCGGTTGAACCCGCGAAGCAGGCGACGCAGTTCATGAACAACGCATCAGGCGCGCAGCTGGTACCAGGTGGTCTTGAGCTGCGAATACTTGTCGAACGAATGCAGCGACAAGTCGCGGCCAAACCCCGACTGCTTGCCCCCGCCGAACGGCACCGTCACATCCAGCGCATCTACCGTGTTCACCGACACCGTACCGGCCTTCAACGCCCGCGCCACCCGGTGTACCTGATTGAAGTCATCGCTCCACACCGAGGCAGCCAGGCCATAAATGCTGTCGTTGGCCAGGCGCACCGCCTCTTCTTCCGTGTCGAAGGCGCTGACCGACAGCACCGGCCCGAACACTTCCTCCCGCGCCAGGCGCATGCGCCCCTCGACACCGGCAAAAATGGTCGGCTCGATGTAGTTGTCCGAGCCTTCGACAGTCACGCGTCGACCGCCACACACCAACCTGGCGCCCTCTTGCCCGGCGCGGGTGATGGCGGCCTCGATGCGGCCGGTCTGCTCGGCATCGACAATGGCACCGGCGCGGCTTGCCGGGTCCAGCGGGTTACCCGGCATCCACTGGCGTGCCTTGGCCTGCAGGCGCTCGACGAATTCGTCATGAATCGAGCGCTGCACATACAGCCGCGAGTTGGCCGAGCATACCTCGCCCTGGTTGAAGAAAATGCCGAAGGCGGCCTTTTCCGCCGCCAGGTCCAGGTCCTGGCAGTTATCGAACACCAGGTTGGGGCTTTTGCCACCGCACTCCAGCCACACTTGCTTGAGGTTGGACTGCGCCGAATACTGCATGAAGTACTTGCCCACCTGGGTAGAGCCGGTGAACACCAGGCAGTCTACGTCCGGGTGCAGGCCCAGCGCCTGCCCGGCCTGCTCACCCAGGCCCGGCACCACGTTCAACACACCTTCCGGCAAGCCCGCTTCCAGGGCCAGCCGGGCCAGACGCAGGGCCGAGAACGGGGATTGCTCGGCGGGCTTGAGTACCACGCTGTTGCCGGCCGCGAGCGCCGGGGCCAGCTTCCAGGCGGCCATGTCGAGCGGGAAGTTCCAGGGCACCACGGCGCCCACCACACCGAGCGCTTCCCGGGTGATGGTGGCGAGCGCGTTGGGCGCAGTGGGTGCCACCTGGTCGTAGAGTTTGTCTAGCGCCTCGCCGTACCAGACGAACACATGGGCCGAGCCCGGCACATCGATGTTGTAGGCATCCATGACGGGCTTGCCCATGTTCAGCGAGTCCAGCAAGGCCAGTTCTTCGCGATGGGCCATGATCAGCTCGGCCAGGCGCAGCAGCACCTTCTTGCGCTCGCCGGGAGCCATGCGTGGCCACGGGCCTTGCTCGAAGGCCCGACGGGCGCTGGCCACTGCAAGGTCGACTTCGGCCTGGCCGCAGGCAGTGACCTGGGCCAGTACGGCGTTGGTGGCGGGGTTGATGGCGGCGAAGGTGGCGCCATCCTGTGCGTTGACGGCTTTGCCGCTGATAAGTGCTTGGGACGGGAGGTACAGGTCCGAGGCGCGTTGTTGCCAGAATTCGAGGGTGTACATTTGTACTCCTTATACCTTTGGAGCAGTCTTTTGATGAAGGGCTACGCGTTTCCTGTGGGAACGGGTTAGAGTTTGCCGACCAACCGGGCCGTGCGGTCCACGGCAATCCGCGTCTTCTCCACCAGCTCATCCAGCTCGCTGTGGTTGGCGATCAAGGCCGGCGCCATGATCATCCGGCCCAGGGTCGAGCGAATGATCACCCCTTCCTCGAAACCAAACGTACGGCACTGCCAGGCCAGGTCGTTCTCGTTGGCAAAACGCTTGCGCGTTGGCTTGTGCTCGGCAAACTGCAACGCCGCCACCAGTCCGGCACCCTGCACCTGGCCGATCAACGGGTGGTCGGCAAACACCTCGCGCAAGATGCGTTGCAGGTAGGGTCCCGTGTCGTCCTTCACCTGGCGCACGATGCCTTCGTCGCGCAGCGCCTTCAGGTTGGCAATGGCCACCGCCGCCGCCACCGGGTGGCCGGAATAGGTCAGGCCATGGGCAAACACCCCACCGCGCTCTACCAACGCTTCGGCAATGCGCTTGCTCAGCACCAGGCCGCCCATGGGCACGTAGCCACTGGTCAGGCCCTTGGCGATCGACAGGGTGTCGGGCTCGAAGCCGAAGTATTCGTGGGCAAACCACTCGCCGGTGCGGCCAAAGCCCCCAATCACCTCATCGGCGCACAGCAGCACGTCGTACTGGCGGCAGATGCGCTGAATTTCCGGCCAGTAGCTTTCCGGCGGGAAGATCATGCCGCCCGCGCCCTGGAAAGGCTCGGCAATAAAGCCGGCAACGTTCTCGGCGCCAAGCTCGAGGATTTTTTCCTCCAGCTGCAAGGCGCAACGGCGGCCAAACTCGACCGGGGTCAGCTCGCCACCCTCTGCGTACCAGTACGGCTCATCGATGTGCGCAACGTCCGGAATCAACCCGCCCATTTCGTGCATGAACTTCATGCCGCCCAGCGCCGTGGCCGCCAGGGTCGAACCGTGGTAGCCGTTCCAGCGGCCGATCATGATTTTCTTGCCTGGCTGACCCACCACCTGCCAGTAGCGGCGCACGGTGCGGATCAGCACCTCGTTGGCCTCGGAGCCGGAGTTGGTGTAGATCGCGTGGCTGTAGTGCCCCGGCAGCAGGCTGAACAGCAACTCGGACAGCTCGATCACCGCCGGGTGGGTGGTGTGGAAGAACATGTTGTAGTAGGCCAGCTGGTCCATCTGCGTGGCAGCGGCGGCCGTCAAATCGCGGCGGCCATAACCGAGCTGGGTGCACCACAGGCCAGACATGCCATCCAGGTAGCGCTTGCCCTCGCTGTCCCACAGGTGCAGGCGTTCGCCACCCACGATCACCCGCGGCCCTTCGGCGTTCAGCGCCTTCTGGTCGAGGAAGGCATGGATATGGTGTGCGGCGTCGGCTGCCTGGTAGTCACGGGTCTGGCGTTGCGGGGCGAAAGGCGCGTTCATTGTTGGTTTTCCTTTGCGGTGGGGTTGCAGGGCAGCCGTCGCTCAGCGCAGCTTGCCCATGTAGCTTTCAAGCGGGTCCTTGCCCAGCACGCCCTGGGCATTGGCCAGCGCGTCGATGAACAGGGAAAACAGCTCGGACTGGGTACCGATGTCGAGCTTGGCGTAGACGTTCTTGCGGTGCGACTTGATGGTGTCTTCCGAAACACCCAGGCGCTCGGCCAGCGACTTGGTCGAGTGGCCACGCAGGATCAGCTGGGCGATGCGGCATTCACGCTCGGTCAGCAACGAGCTGCCGAAGTTGTTCAGCGCAGCGTGGATACGTTGTTCGAGGATGTTCTCGAAACGCCCGGCGCGGCTGTCCAGCCCGGCGAAGTGCTTGCCGAGTACCGCCAGCACCCAGGGCGTGACGCGCCCGAACAGCTCGCGGGTCTGTGTATCGAGCTTGTCGGTAAACGCCAGCGACACCGCCAGGCTTTGCCCGGGCGCCACCTGCAGGATGTAGTTGAGCTCATCTTCCAGGTGCGAGTGCCGGTAGAACGACTGGTAGTACTCGCTGACCTCGAAGTGGTCGGGAGCCACTTCGAACAAGCCATAGCAACCGGACGCGACCTGCTCCACGCAAGCACCGTAAAACGGGTCGAGCAGGTAGAAGCCCGACAGGTAGCGGCTGACATTGCCCTCGGGCTGCCAGGGCGCCTTGTCGTCCTGCTCGAACAGCGCGCAAGGCATGCCGTCGTGCGGGTAGAGGTACACCGTGGTCGCCTGGATCGGCCGGATCACGCCAAGTGCGACAAACAGGTTGGCGGCGAAGCCCGGGCGACCGATGGCCTCGGTGACCTTGGCCAGGTGCTCGAACCACTGTTCTGAAAGCAATTGATTAGTCACTGTGGGCCTGCCGTTTCTATTCAGTGGCACCGCCGCCAGTGCGGTGCGTTGTTGACCAGATCCTCCCACGCCGCTGCAGGTACCGAAATCACCCGTTGGGGTGAGTCGGCCAAGGGTCGCCCCCCTCACCCCAAAGGGTGATTCCGGGCACCCACAGGGTGTGGGAGCATCAAACCGCCCCAGCGCTGCGAGCCTTGCGCTCGACCTCCTTGCACACCACCCACCGGTAGCGAGCCTGCTCGCGTACTGCGATGCCCTGCATCCCTTTCCAGGAGTTAGCAATGCATACAACAACAAGTACAGCCCATTCGCCTGCTTCGCATGCACCGTCACACCCCGGCACCAACACTGGCCGCTTCCGCAAGTCCATGGGCATGACCGCCTTGGTGCTGTTCGGCCTGGCCTACATGGTGCCCCTGGCCGTCTTCACCACCTACGGGCTGGTCACCCAGATGACCAAAGGGCACCTGCCCACCGCCTACCTGCTCACCCTCGCCGCCATGCTGCTCACCGCCTACAGCTACGGCCGCATGGTCCAGGCCCACCCCTACTCCGGCTCGGTCTACACCTACACGCGCAAAGCCTTCGGCAGCCACATCGGTTTCATCACCGGCTGGACGCTGCTGCTCGACTACATCTTCCTGCCACTGCTCAGCTACCTGCTGATCGGCATCTACATGTCGGAATACTTTCCGGCGATCCACGCCTGGGTGTGGGTGGCGGGCTCCATCGCCCTGGTCACCTTCCTCAACCTGATCGGCATCGAGTCGATCACCCGCGTCAACTGGATCCTGGTGGTGGCGCAGCTGGTGTTCATCATCGTCTTCGTCGCCCTGTCCGTGCTCAAGCTCAACGGACAGGCGGAGCCGGTGTCGCTGCTGGCGCCCTTCCATCATGAAGGCTTCAACGTGCCGTTGATCATGACGGGCGCCGCTGTGCTGTGCCTGTCGTTTCTCGGCTTTGACGCGGTGTCGACCATGGCTGAGGAAACCAGCAACCCGACCTACCGCATTCCCGTGGCGATCCTGGCCGTGTCGCTGATCGGCGGCCTGCTGTTCCTGGTGGTGTCGTACTGCGCACAGATGGTGTTCCCCGACTGGGGCAGCTTTGCCGACCCCGACTCGGCCTCGGTGGATGTCATGCGCCGGGTGGGCGGCGAATGGCTGGTTACCGCGTTCACCGCCACCTACGTGGCCGGCTGCTTCGCCTCGGCCATGGTGTCCCAGGCCAGCGTGTCACGCGTGCTGTTCGCCATGGGCCGCGACGGCGCATTGCCGCGCGCGTTCGGCCAGCTGGTGACGAAAAAACGCGTACCGGCGACTGCCATTCTGGTGGTCAGCCTGATGTCCCTCATCGCCCTGGTCATCACCCTCGACACCGTGGCCAACATGATCAGCTTTGGCGCCCTGTTCGCCTTTTCGGCGGTAAACCTGGCGGTGGTCAAGCACTACCTGGTCGATCAGAAGCTACGCGGAGGCCGCAACTACCTGCTGTATGGCGCCATTCCCGGCCTGGGCTTCCTTAGCACCCTGTGGTTGTGGAGCAGCCTGACCAGCCTGTCGTTCACCATCGGCCTGTGCTGGATGGGCATGGGGCTGGTGGTGCTGATGGGGCTGACCAAGGCGTTCCGGGTGAAGCTGCCGGAGTTGCAGATGGCCGAGTGACGCTGAGCACCGGGTGATAACCGCTCGTTATCACCCGATCCGCATTAATCATTATTCAGCCTCCCGTTCGCCGCCTACAGTCCCAGCGCAACGACTGTCATTGCCAACGGGAACCGAAATGTCCATCGAACATCGCCTGAACCACATCGCCGGCCAACTCAGCGGCAACGGGGACGTGCTGCTGAACAGCGTCGACGCCCACAGCGGCGAGCCGCTGCCGTACGCCTTCCACCAGGCGACCGGCGACGAAGTCGAGGCTGCCGTGCAGGCTGCCGAGGTTGCCTACCCGGCCTACCGCAGTACCCGCCCGGCACAACGCGCCGCCTTCCTCGACGCCATCGCCAACGAACTGGACGCCCTGGGCGATGACTTCATCCAGCATGTCACCCGCGAAACCGCACTGCCCGAAGCCCGCATCCGTGGCGAACGCAGCCGTACCAGCAACCAGTTGCGCCTGTTTGCCGAGGTGGTACGCCGTGGCGACTTCTACGCCGCACGCATCGACCGGGCCCTGCCCCAGCGTACCCCGCTGCCGCGCCCGGACTTGCGCCAGTACCGCATCGGCGTGGGCCCGGTGGCCGTGTTCGGCGCCAGCAACTTCCCACTGGCCTTCTCCACGGCAGGTGGTGACACCGCCTCGGCGCTGGCAGCGGGCTGCCCCGTCGTGTTCAAGGCGCACAGCGGGCACATGCTCACTGCCGCGCATGTAGCCGCAGCCATCGACCGCGCCGTGGCCAGCAGCGGCATGCCGGCAGGGGTGTTCAACATGATCTACGGTGCCGGCGTGGGCGAAGCGCTGGTCAAGCACCCGGCCATTCAGGCAGTGGGGTTCACCGGCTCGCTGCGGGGTGGCCGCGCCCTGTGCGACATGGCTGCCGCGCGCCCGCAGCCAATCCCGGTGTTCGCCGAAATGAGCAGCATCAACCCGGTCATCGTGCTGCCCCAGGCGCTGCAGGCCCGTGGCGAGCAAGTGGCTGTAGAGCTGGCCGCCTCGGTGGTGCTGGGTTGCGGGCAATTCTGCACCAACCCGGGCCTGGTCATCGGAATTCGGTCGCCGCAGTTCGAGCACTTCGTACACACGCTGGTGGCGCGCATGGCCGACCAGGGTCCACAGACCATGCTCAATGCCGGAACCCTGCGCAGCTACCAGAACGGTGTGCAGCACCTGCTGGCGCACCCAGGCATCCAGCATCTGGCCGGGCAGCCGCAAACCGGTAACCAGGCCCGGCCACAGCTGTTCAAGGCCGACGTTAGCCTGCTGCTGAACGGCGACCCGCTGCTACAGGAAGAAGTATTCGGCCCGACCACCGTCGTAGTGGAGGTGGCCGATGCCCAGCAACTGGCCGAGGCGTTGCGCCACCTGCAAGGCCAGCTGACTGCCACCCTGATTGCCGAACCTGACGACCTGCACGCCTTTGCCGGAGTGGTACCACTGCTGGAACGCAAGGCCGGGCGCCTGCTGTTGAACGGCTACCCGACTGGCGTTGAGGTGAGCGACGCGATGGTGCATGGCGGGCCTTACCCGGCCACGTCCGATGCCCGAGGCACCTCGGTCGGCACCCTGGCCATCGACCGCTTCCTACGCCCGGTGTGCTTCCAGAACTACCCGGAGGCGCTGCTGCCGGATGCACTGAAAAGCGCCAACCCGCTGGGGATTACAAGGTTGGTGGATGGTGTGGCCACCCGCGAGACGGTTTGAACGGGCACTGAGGTAGCCTGTGCCGGCCTCTTCGAGGCGCCTAACCGCCGCGAAGAGGCCGTTACAGGCTCACATCATTGATGAATTTGGGTTGTCAGCATTCAATAATGCAGCACTGACAATCAAACTCAATTCATCAAAAGGCCGGCCATGTACTCCTCCGAACGCCTGAAAGGCATCGATGTTTTCGTCGCCGTCGCCGATCTGGGCAGCTTCACCGCAGCCGCCGATCGGCTCAACCTCACCAGCTCGGCCATCAGCAAGAGTGTGGCCCGGCTAGAGGCTCGCCTGGGCGCACGCCTGTTCAATCGCACCACCCGCAGCCTGTCGCTCAGCGAAGCGGGCGTGGTGTTCTACCGCACCTGCACCTCGGTGCTGGCTGACCTGGAAGAGGTCGAGCACGCACTGGTCGCCAGCGATAGTCAACCCCACGGTAAAGTCCGAATCGAGCTGCCCGCCTCCTACGGTCGCTTGCATGTGCTGCCACTGATCCTCGACTTCATCCGCCTGCACCCTCTGCTGCAGCCGCATGTGTCGTTTTCCGATCGCTTTGTCGACCCGGTGCACGAAGGTATCGATATCGTCGTGCGCATCGGTGGCCCGGATGCATGGCCGGCCGCGCTCGGCCACCAGTACTTCGGCGCCCAGCGCCTGATGTTCTGTGCCGCCCCCTCCTACCTGGAGAAGCACGGCGTGCCGCAAGACGAGCGCGACCTGGAACACCATCACTGCATCGGCTATGGCCACACCGACGGCATGGTCAGCCCATGGTTCTTCAAGGGCCGCCAACCTGGTGAGATGGAGCGACGCACCGTGCAGCCGCGCATCGCGGTGGGCGACGGCGAGGGGGAAGTTGCAGCCGTGCTGGCCGGTCATGGCATCGGCCAGCTGCCCACCTGGCTGACCCAGCAACACCTCGATCAAGGGCGCCTGGTAGAGGTGTTGCCGGCCCTGGCCACCGACGGCCTGCCGATGAACCTGGTGTGGCTGAAAAGCCGCGAAGGGTTACCCAAGGTACGCGCCTTGCGCGACTACCTGCTGCCCCGGTTGTCGCCTCACGGCACCCGTGCCAGCACCGCGGGCTGACGCGAAAGGCTGCTGACCAGCGGCACCAGGCCCAGCGCCAACAGCGCGACACCGGCGGCCATGTAGCCCAGGTACTCGATACCCAAGCCAGAGATGGTCATGCCACCGAGCACGGCGCCCAGGCCGATCCCAGCGTTGGCCGCCGACACATTGGTGGTACCGGCCAACGCTTGGGCGTGCGTAACCGAACTCATCACCCGCACCTGGCTGACGGGGTACAGCGCCGTGTTGGCAATGCCCCACACCGCCAGTGCCAGGCAGAATGCCAGGCCGGCACCTGCCAGCGGCACCAGCGCCGCCATACCGGTGGCCAACAGCAGCAGGAACAGCGCCGTCGCCCTGAGCGGTGAACGGTCCACTGCGCGCCCGCCGATCCAGTTGCCAAACAGGCCGACTGCGCCAAAGCCCATCAGCCACCAGCCGGTATGAGCCGGTGCGACGCCGACAACCCGCTGTAGCAGATCGGCCAGGTAGGTGTAGCCGGTAAACATCGCGGTGAACACCACCACCGACAGCAGCACATTGGCGAGAAAATAGCGCTCCTTGAAAATGCGCGCCTGTTGCATGAAATCGATTTTCGCCGTGCGGGCGACTCGCGGCATCCACAACCCCATGGCCAACGCTATCAGCAACGACAGCGCGGCCAGTATCCAGAACGCGCCACGCCAGCCCACGGCATTGGCCGCCACAGTACCCAGCGGAATGCCCAGCAACATCGCCGCCGAGATGCCCAGGTAAACCTTGGCGATGGCCTGCCCCGCGCTATCACGCCCGGCCAGGTGCCCGGCCGTTTCGCTGGCCGTGCCCCAGAACACCGGCAATGCCAGAGCCGGAATCACCCGCGCGATAGCCAGCACCCAGAAACTGCTCGATGCCGCAGCCAGCGCATTGGCTGCGGCAAACACCAGCAGGATGGTGATGAACAACCGCTTGCGGTCCAGATGGGCCAATGCGGCTGTCAAGACCGGGCCGGCAAGCATGACGGTAAAGGCGAACAGCGTAACCAACTGGCCCGCCATCGAGATCGATATCTCCAGGTCCTGGCTGAGCGCGGGCAGCAACCCGACAATGAGGAACTCGGTGGTGACGATCAGGAATGCCGAGAAGGCCAGGATGGCGATGCTGATTGCAACATTTCGCCCGGTAGTGGCAGCCCCAAGGCTGGATTCATGAACAGGCATCAAGACAGGCTCCAGAAAAGAGTCTGTCAGTCTATTGGCAAAATGGATTCCTATTTCTGGTCATATTTCATAAATTAAATGAACCAGATTCATCAATAATGGAGCAATGTATACAACTTTCATGAATTCTGATTACATAACCATTCGCCTACGACCTCGGTAAACGCCGATGCGTATTGCGACGGGCCTTAGCCATGTCATCTTCAACCCGCAAGAAAACCCTCCTCGTCAAGAACGCTGCACTCCTGGTTACCATGGACGGCGAACGCCGCGAAATCAAACACGGCGGCCTGTTCATCGAAGACAACCTGATCAAGCAGGTCGGCCCCAGCGATACCCTGCCACAACAGGCCGATGTCATCCTGGACATGGCCGGCAAAGTGGTGATCCCGGGCCTGGTCAACACCCACCACCACATGTACCAGAGCCTCACCCGCGTGGTGCCTGCTGCCCAGGACGGTGAGCTGTTCAACTGGCTGAGCAATCTGTACCCGATCTGGGCACGCCTGACCCCAGAAATGATCGCGGTGTCGACCCAGACCGCGATGGCCGAACTGATCCTGTCCGGCTGCACCACCTCCAGCGACCACCTGTACATCTACCCCAACGGCTGCAAGCTCGACGACAGCATCCATGCCGCCGCCGAGATCGGCATGCGCTTCCACGCCGCGCGCGGCAGCATGAGCGTGGGCCAGAGCCAGGGCGGCCTGCCGCCTGACGCGGTGGTGGAAAAGGAGGCCGACATCCTCAAGGAGTCCCAGCGCCTGATCGAGGACTACCACGATGCCAGCCATGGCGCGATGCGCCGTATCGTGGTGGCGCCCTGCTCGCCCTTCTCGGTCAGCCGCGACCTGATGCGCGAAGCCGCCGTGCTGGCGCGGCAGTACGGCGTGTCGCTACACACCCACCTGGCCGAAAACGTCAACGATATCGCCTACAGCCGCGAGAAATTCGGCATGACCCCCGCCGAATACGCCGAAGACCTCGGCTGGGTCGGTCACGATGTCTGGCACGCACACTGTGTGCAGCTCGACCAGCACGGCATCGAGCTGTTCGCCCGCACCGGTACCGGGGTCGCCCATTGCCCTTGCTCGAACATGCGCCTGGCCTCAGGCATCGCCCCGGTGCGCAAGATGCGTGACCACGGCGTGCCGGTGGGCCTGGGGGTCGATGGTTCGGCGTCCAACGACGGCGCCAGCATGATCGGTGAAGTGCGCCAGGCCTTGTTGCTGCAACGGGTAGGCTTCGGCCCCGACGCCATGACCGCACGCGAAGCACTGGAAATCGCCACCCTGGGCGGTGCCAAGGTGCTCAACCGCAACGACATCGGCGCCCTGGCACCCGGCATGGTCGCCGACTTTGTCGCCTTCGACCTGGGCCACGTGGCCTATGCCGGCGGCCATCACGACCCGCTGGCGGCACTGGTGTTCTGTACCCCGACCCAGGTTCACACCAGCGTGATCAATGGCCGTGTGGTGGTCAAGGACGGCCAGTTGGCCACCGTCGACCTGCCCCGCGTACTGGAGCGCCACAACCAGCTGGCGCACCAACTGGTCAGCGGCGCGTGAGGCACCCGGCTGCTGCGTCCCATGTCGGGCGCAGCAGCCTGCTCACGCCTGCTGGCGGATGGCGTTGAAGGTAGGCAGCACTGCCATCAGGTGCGCAGGACCTGCTCCCCTGCATTGCTCGGCAAGCGGATGGCATCCACCAACGCGACGCAGGCGATCAATGCAACGCCGATCAACGCCCAGTGAAAGTCACTGACTGACATCTCAGTCTCGCCGCCCCGCACCATCATCGCTACGCGTAGCAGCAGCGCCACCACGGCCACACCCAAGGCCATCGCCAGCTGGAAGCACATGCTGAACAACGTCGAAGCCTCGCCGATCTGCTGCTTGGGCACTTCGGCAAAGCCGACAGCGTTGTAGGTGGTGAATTGCATCGACCGCGAAAGCCCACCCACGAACAGCACCGCCGCCATCCAGTACCACGGCATGCCTGGCTGCAAGCCCAGGCACGCCAGCATGCACCCAACGCCAATCACGCCATTGACCAGCAACACCCGGCGAAAGCCATAACGGCGCAGCAAGCGGGTGGTGAACGGCTTCATCGCCAGGTTGCCCGCGAAGATCGCCAGCACCAGCAGCCCGGCATCCACTGGCGACAGGCCAAAACCGATCTGCAACAGCAGAGGGATCAAAAACGGCAATGCGCTGATCGACAGGCGGAACAAGGTACCGCCCACGATGCTGACCCTGAACGTGGGGATAGCCAGGGTTTCCAGTGGCAACAGCGGTGCAGGATGGCGCTTGCAGTGACGGATCGCCAACCCGGTCAGCCCCCCACCCAGCAACACCAGCGCCAGCCCGGTCCCCAGGCTGCCCCCAGCCAGTGAACCAAGCATTTCCAGGCCGACCAGCCACGCCGCACAAGCCGACGCCAGAAACAGGAAACCCAGCATGTCGAAACGGCGCGTTTCATCTGCACGGGCATTCGGAACCAGTAACCAGGCCGCCGCGATCGCCAGCAACCCGAGGGGGATGTTCAGGTAGAAGATCCAGGGCCACGACCAATGGGTGACGATCAGGCCACCGAGCGGTGGCCCCAGTACTGGCGCCACCAGCCCGGGCCAGGTGATCACCGCAAGCATTTTCACCAGGTCTTTCTTTTCGGTGGTACGCAGCACCACCAACCGGCCTACCGGCACCATCAAGGCACCGCCAATACCCTGCAATACCCGCGCGGCGACGAAGGCTTCCAGGTTGGGGGCCATACCACACAGCAACGACGCCACGGTAAACAGGCCGATGGCCCCGGCGAACACCTGTCGCGGGCCAAAGCGGTCGGCCACCCAGCCGCTCAGCGGAATGAACACCGCCACCGCCAGCAGGTAGGCACTGATGCCGATGTTCAGGCTGACCGCATTTTCGCCGAAGTCACTGGCCATCTGCGGCAGTGCCGTGGCAATGACGGTGGCGTCGAGGTTTTCCATGAAGAAGGTGATGGCGACCAGCAAGGCGATGCAGGTGGCTTGGCGGGAGGTATAGGGGGCTGCCGGATTGGCCAAGGTACGCGTCCTTCTGGTTGGCAATGAATCATGGGCCGTGGAGCTGCCCCTGTGGGAGCGGGCATGCCCGCTCCCACAAAGGTCGGTGCTGGGACCTAGAGCATGCGCAAGGCCGCACGCAACGCCAGCAGGTAAGTCTCGACACCAAACCCGCAGATCTGCCCACGCACCACTTCGGCAAACACCGAGTGGTGCCGAAACGACTCCCTAGCATGGATGTTCGACATATGCACTTCAACCACCGGCACCTCAAGAATGGCCAGTGCATCACGAATACCGTAGCTGTAATGCGTCCACGCCCCGGCATTGATCAGCACTGCATCCACCCGCTCGTCAAAGGCCCGATGGATACGCTCGCACAGGGCACCTTCGAAGTTGCTCTGGTAGCTTTCGACCCTTGCCCCCAGCTCCGCGCCCAGCGCCTCCAAGGCGTGGTCGATGTCGGCCAGGGTTGCCGTGCCATACTGGCGCGGGTCGCGCTTGCCAAACATGTTGTGGTTGATACCGTGCAGCATCAGGACATTGGCGACCATGGCTTACTCCAGCGCAATCGTCAGGCGGTCGATCACGGCACGGGTTTCAGGCCGCACTCCTCGCCACCAGGCAAACGCCTCTGCGGCCTGCTCGACCAGCATGCCCACGCCATCCGCCAGACGTGCCACACCGGCCTCGCGCGCTAGGCGCAGGAACGGCGTGAGGCCTTTGCCGTAGGCCAGTTCATACGCCAGTCGCGCTTCGCTCAGCACCCCGCCAGGCAGCGGCGGCAGTTCACCGACAAGACTGGCGGAAGTGGCGTTAACCACAATGTCGAAGGTTTGCCCTTCCAGCGCTTCGTAACGGCTGATACGCAGCCTTGGGTGATCCAGTTCGTTACGCAGTGCCAAGGCTTTGGACATGTCGCGGTTTGCAATCACCAGCTCGCTGGGCTGCGCGTGCAAGAACGGCAACAGCGCGCCGCGCACTGCACCACCGGCGCCAAGCATCAGCACGCGGCGGTTACGCAGCGGCTCACCGAGGTTGTCTTCGATATCGCGCAGCAAGCCGATGCCGTCGAAGTTTTCAGCTGTGATGTGGCCATCCTCGAACTTCAGCGCATTGGCGGCCCGGGCCAACTGCGCGCGCTCGCTGCGCCGGTCGGCCAGTTCGAAGGCACGCAGCTTGAACGGCGCGGTGATGTTCATGCCCAGCCCACCGTCAGTGCGAAACTGCAACACCTGGGCCTCAAAACCGTCCAGCGAGCCTTCAATAGCCCCGTATTCCAGGTGCTGGCTGCTGGCCTGAGCGAACAGGCCATGAATCAGCGGTGACTTGGTGTGGTTGATCGGTCGGCCGATCACTGCGTAGCGGTCGCTCATCGTGTATCTCCGTGGGTAAACAGCACACCGTCTGCCTGCATGGCGGTGATTTCTTCAGGGCTGAAGCCAAGCGCTGCGGCCACTTCGGCGTTGTGCTGGCCGAGGTCAGGGGCTACCTGATGGATCGTGGTGTCACAGCCGGAAAACCGGAACGGCAGATTGGGCAGGCGCAGGGTGCCGTAGCGAGGGTGCAGCTGTTCGATGACCATGTTGCGCGCCTGGATTTGCGGGTCTGCCAACACCTCATCGATACGCTGGACCTTGGCACTGGGAATGTCGACGGTGTCGAGCAAGGCGAGGATCTCGGCCACCGAGCGCGCACCCGCCCAGTCACGCACCACCGCCAGAATCGCCTCTCGGTGGGCATTGCGGCCATTCAGGTCGTGGTAGCGGTTATCGCTGCCAAAACCTGCCGGGCCGCCGTTGGCTTCGAGCATGGCAGCGAAGCGCCGCCAGGCATCATCGACCTGGGCTGCAATCACCAGATCGCCGTCGGCGGCGCGGAACACGCCGTACAAGGTAGACGTGGGCATGTCGTGGCCGGTCTGCTCGGGCAGCACGGTGCCATCGGACAGCGTGTAGCACTGCACGGCGTACTCATGCATCGACACCAAGGTGTCGTACAGCGCCATGTCAATGTGCTGGCCGCGCCCACTGCTCACCCGCCCCAGCAGCGCCGCATTGATCGCGGCTACAGCGTGAATACCGGTGTACATGTCGCCCAGCGAAATGCGCAGCAATGGCGGCGCTTCACCCGGCACGCCGACCATCTGCATGATCCCGCTCTTGGCCTCGGCGATCAGCCCGAAACCGGCGCGGTGGGCATCCGGCCCGGTGTGGCCATAGGCGGAGATCGAGCAGTACACCAGGCGCGGGTTACGCACCGACAGCTCGGCATAACCCAGCCCCAGCTTGTCCAGCGCGCCGGGGCGGTAGTTTTCAATGAACACGTCGGCCGAGTCGGCCAGGCGCTGCATGAAGGCTTTTCCGCGTGGGTCCTTCATGTTCACGCTGACGCCCTGCTTGCCCATGTTCATCTGCAGGAAATAGCCGCTCTGCTGATCGTCCAGGGTAAAGGCGTGCTGGCGGCCAGCATCGCCGCTGCCCGGCCGTTCGACCTTAATCACTTCAGCGCCCAGCGCCGCCAGGCAGCGCCCTACATAGGGCCCGGCAAGGAAGTGGCTGTAATCGATGACGCGGATACCCGCCAATGGCAATGCCTGGCTCATGCCTGCCCCCTCCGTGGCACCATCAACCGGTGCTCACCGCGCTGCACGACCTGGCCATGCTGGTTGACCAACTCTGACGGCAGCACCACGATGCCCCAGCCTGGCCGGCTGTTGCTCGGTCGCATCGCCCCCACCCGCATGCGTACGTGCAACACATCGTTGACCTTGATCGGCAACACGAAGTCCCAGGTCCAGCCCAGCGACATGCCCGGCAAGAAGCGGTACTCGCACTGGGTCTTCAAACCATCGGCGATCGACAGCCCGAACAGGCCGTGCGCAACCAGGCAGCCGAAGTGGCTGGCGTTGGCGTAGGCCTCGTCGACGTGCACCGGGGTGTGATCACCCGTGAGATCGGCGTAGGCCAGGATGCGCTCACGGGTTACGGTATAGGTGGGGCTGATGCACTCATCGCCTTCGCGGGCATCATCCCAGTATCTTTCCACCCCGCTCATGCTTGCACCTGCGCACGCGGGTCGATGGCCAGTGCCTGGGCAACACACTTCGCCGGCAACGCCTGAATGAACTCCACCGCCAGACCATCCGGCAGGCGCAGCCAGTTGCGGCCCTGGGGCATTTCGCTGACGCCATAGCGCTGGGCGGCTGCCAGTACGCTCTCCAGGTCTTCGCACATGATGCCCAGATGTGCCATGCGCCCCTCAGGGCCGGCAAAGTCGGGCTGGTGAATGAACTGCAGGCCACCCAGCGTCCAGTACTGCGCCGGTTGCTCGACGCTGCCCTGCACCTCACGCATGGTCATGCCACACACTTCGCTGAAAAAGCGGATATGCCACTGGATGTCCTGCACCCAGAACGCCACGTGTTCAAGGTAGGCTTTTGGCTGGCTCATGGGTTGTCCCTTTTCTGATGATCGGCCATCGCGCGTTCGATGCCCTTGATACAAGCCACCAACGTGGCGTTGACCGGTGTGGCGACGCCATGGCGCTGGCCCCAGCGCACGACAGAGCCATTGATGAAGTCGATTTCGGTGACCGAGCCTTTTTCCAGGCTTTGCAGCATCGAGGTGCGGAAGCTCGATGGCAGGCCCTCGGCGGCCAAGGCCCACGCTGCGTCGGGGCTGGTCAGGCTCAGGCTTATACCGGCACGCTGGGCCACGGCAATCGCCTCGGCCACCGCAGCTTTGGCAGTGCTGGCCAGCAGCGGCTCGCTGTACAACTGGCCGTAGCTGAGCATGGTGATGCCGCTGAGTGCGCCCGTGGCGACATTGACCAGCAGCTTGTCCCACATGGTACCGAGGATGTTGTCACTGACCGTGGTGGCCAGCCCGGCAGCGTTGAAGGCCTCGGCGATGGCCTGCACACGCGCTGAAAGCTGCCCGTCGAGTTCACCGATGTAAGTGTGTTTGCCCGCCACACCAGCGCGAATCGAACCGGGTGCAAGCAGCACGCCGCCCACATAGGTCTTACCCGCCAACACCCGTTCCCGTCCGGCCACCTCGGCCAGAATGTCCTCGTGCCCCAAGCCGTTCTGCAGCGACAGCACCAGCGTCTGCGGCCCCAGCAGCGCGGTGGCCCCGGCCATCGCTTCGGCGGTGTGGAATGACTTCACCAGCACCACGACCAGGTCGGCCACACCCACGTCGTTGGCGTCCGTGGTGGCGTTGACGCGCACGTGGCGCTCACCGCGCTCATCCTGCACCTGCAGCCCGTGCAGGTTCATCGCTTCGACATGCTCGCGACCACGGTTGAGCAGCCAGGTTTCATGCCCGGCCTCGCTCAGCGCCGCACCAATGGCGCAGCCCAAGGCGCCGGCACCCAGAATGCAGACTTTCAAATCGCAGACCTCCTGTGGTTTGCGATTACCTTATGCAGCAGGCCTTATTCGCGCTATACAATGACTGCAATATGCCAATTGAGATTTGTAATAATGTCTGCTGCCGACGCCCTGCCCGAGCCCAAGCTGCTGCAATTGTTCGATGTGCTCTACCACTGTCGTAGCGTTACCCGTGCCGCCGAACAGCTGGGGCAGAGCCAGCCGACCATCAGCATCTGGCTGGCCCGCCTGCGCCAGCAACTGAACGACCCTCTGTTCGTGCGCACCCCCGGCGGCATGGCCCCAACCCCGCGCGCCGACCAGCTGATCGGGCCTTGCCGCGAGGTGCTGGAGTCGCTGCGCAGGCTCACCGCCTGGGAGCCGCAGTTCATCCCCGCCACGGCACAACGGCGCTTTCGCCTGTGTGTCAGCGATGCCAGCCATATCACCCTGCTGCCAAGCATCCTCAACCACCTGCGCACCCATGCGCCGGGCATCCGCCTGGAGGCTGTGCGCATCGATGGCAACAGTGAAAGCGCGCTGGAGTCGGGCGAGGCCGACCTCGCCATCGGCTTTGTGCCTTGGCTGGGTGGCGGGATGTACCAGCAGGTCCTGTTCGAACAGGACTGGGTATGCCTGAGCAACCGCCAGCACCCGCGGCTGGAAGGCGGCATGAACCTGGCCCGCTACCACGCTGAAGGCCATGTGCAGATCAGCGCGGGGACCGGCCAGAAGTTGCTGGAAGCGGGGCTGGCCCGCGCCAGCATCGAACGTCGCATCGTGCTGGAGCTACCCGCGTTTCTCGGACTGGGGAAGATCGTCGGCACTACGGACCTGGTCGCAACCCTGCCTCGGCATATCGGCCAGACTCTAGCCGATATGCACGACCTGCAAGTGCACGACTGCCCGTTTGCAGTTGAGGGTTTCACGGTGAAGCAACACTGGCACGCTCGCTACCACCAGGACAGTGGCAACCGCTGGCTGAGGGAGGTGATCCACAACCTGTTCGGCCGCCCGGCCTGAAGCACGCCCTCGATTACAGGCCCATGATCATCTCGTGCCAGGCCATGCCGCCGTGGTCCGACGGTGACGGCTTCACATACTGGTAGCCCAGCTTCTGGTACAGGGCCACATGCTGCTCTTTGCACATCAGGTGAATGGTCTGCTTGCCCGACGCTTTCATGCGGGCGATGAATGCTTCCATCAGCCGTTTGGCGTAGCCTTTGCCCTGGTGTGCCGGGTCCACCACTACTGACATGATCACCACGTTCGGTGCTGCCGGGTCGTGGCCGACCAGTTCCTTGAACGCTTCATCAGACATGACAACTTCGTGGGCGCAGCCGCTGTTGATGAAACCGACGATCTCACCTGCGATTTCCAGAATGAGAAAACCCTGTGGGAACTGTGCGATGCGGGTGCGGATCTTCTCCAGGGTGGCCGCCTCATCCCCTTCATAGGCGCCGATTTCAATGGCGTAGCAGCGCTCGGCGTCTGCGGCGGTGGGGGTGCGGAACTGGACAATACTCATGGCTGATTCCTTGGAAACGTGAAAGCGTCTGCCATGGTAAATCAGGCGTGCGTTCTGGCGATATCGGGCCGCCACCCTCGGCCAGGCCAGCCGCGTGGTGCTTGATGCTGGCCAAGGATGGCAAGCATCATGGGCGTATACCCCTCACACCACGGATACCCCTATGACCGCTGCACACTACCCCCTCGTGGAGCCCGGCCGCTGCAAACGCTTGAAGGCGGCCAGCAGCCGGGACCATGACAGCGTCGATCAACTGGTGATGGCGGCACGCCCTTTCGAAAACCGCGAGCGCTATGGCCGTTTTCTGCAGGTACAACACCGCTTTCACGGCAGCCTGTTGACGTTGTACAACGATGCACAGCTCAACCAGCACCTGCCAGGGCTGGTTGGGCTGTCGCGCTTCGCTGCGGTCGAAACCGACCTGCGTGATCTCGGCCTGCCACTGCCAAGGCGCCCTCAACAAGTCTGCGTCGGCCCGGCCGAGGCCTTGGGCTGGCTATATTGCAGCGAAGGTTCGAATCTGGGGGCGGCGTTTCTGTTCAAGCAAACCCAGCGCCTCGGGCTCGATGGCGACCAAGGCGCCCACCACCTGGCGCCACACCCGGATGGCCGTGCGCTGCATTGGCGCGAGTTCGTTGCCCGGCTCGACGGCCTAGTGCTGGACGACCAGGACGAGGCCGCAGTGGTCGCTGGCGCGATTGCCGCGTTCGACAGTTACCGGGCGCACTTGCGAGAGGTGTTCGCAGAAGAATGACTGCGTGCATATCAACGGCTACGCCGCCGGGTGATCGGCCATCGAAGTTCTACAAGTTGTTGCTGCAGCGAACTTTTTCTTGATTGCGTGTCTATGAGGGAGGCACAGAAAGGTAGCGTAACGCGAGACACGCCGCGCCCCCACCTGCTGGCCAGATGGCTCAATTGTTATCAGAGGTTGGCTTCGCTCATGAAAATACATGTCGCAAGGTTGATGCTGCTCGGCCTGTTCTCGTTCGCGGCAATGGGTTCGGCATCGGCAACACAAATGAAAGCACCAGTGGCCCAGGCCCCCGCCGTTCAGTCACCGTTGCAGCCTGCCGGCAACCCTTGGTCGAAAGTGGCCTCCGTGGCCGTCGAACAGCCGGCCACGCTGTTGGCGCATGATGACGACCGCTGGCATGACCACAGAAGCGACTGGCGCCGTGAGCAGTGGCGGCGTGAGCAAGCTCGGCGGGACTGGGAGCGGCGGCGGGACTGGGAACGCCGCCGTGACTGGGAGCGCCGCCATGACTGGGAGCGCCGCCATGAGCGGGCGATGCACCAGCGTCACTATGACGACCACCGGTACTACCGCCGTTAAGGGCGCTGCGGCAGCACTTGCACTGCCTGCTCAGTGAGTCAGGTGGGGGTGTCCCCCACCGCCTCTGCCTCCATCTTCAACCGGTCAGCCTTGCAAATGTATTTGGGCTTGCGCGGTGCCAGCTTGGCACTGGCCTTTTTGGCATGCGCCTGCAATAGCTGCTTGATCTTCTTACGACGGTTCATAATCCACGGGGCCTGTCAGTACGTTTTAGCGGCCGCCATCATACCCGTGCGGCCTGCGCATTTCGCCACGTTGACGTTATTTTCACAGCCCACAGATTAGCGTCACACCCTTTATGGCCGCAGCAAACCTGCTGGCTACCAAGGTACGACGAGGCATACGTGTCACACACTACATCCCCCGCCGCGCGCAAGCGCGTGGACTGGGCCGGCCTGGGCTGGCTTTTGCTGTTCTTCTGGTACTTTTCCGGCGTAACCCAGGCGTTGCTGCTGTTCAGCGGAACGACCGGGTTTGCCGGTTTTCGTGATGCGTTCTTCCTCAGTAGCCTGTGGCTTGCCCCGGTGCTGCTGGTGCCGCGCTTCACCCGCGCCACTGCAGCGGTCATCGGCCTGGTGCTGTGGGGGGCTTCGCTGGTGGGTTTGAGCTACTTCGGCATCTATCGCCAGGAGTTCTCGCAAAGCGTCATCTTCGTGATGTTCGAGTCCAACACCGCCGAAGCCGGTGAGTACTTCAGCCAGTACTTCAGTGTATGGCTGGGTCTGGCGTTGCTGCTGTACACACTGGTGGCGGTGCTGCTGTGGAAGCGCGTACGCCCGGTCAGCCTGCCGCTGCGCAGTCGCCTGCCGGTGGTCGCCTTGTTGCTGGTGGCCAACCTTGTGTACCCGTTCTACAAGCAGATGGTCACCCAGGAGCGCAATTTCGCCGATGCTGCGGAGAAGGTGCAGCAGCGTATGGAACCCGCCGTGCCCTGGCAGTTGCTGGTCGGCTACCGGCAGTACCGCCAGCAACTGGACAACATGCAGGAACTGCTGGCCCAGAACGCCGCATTGCCGCCGCTGCAAAACCTGCGTGACAGCAGCGGAACAGCGCCCCGCACCCTGGTGCTGGTACTGGGCGAGTCCACCACCCGCGAGCACATGCACCTGTACGGCTATAACCGCGACACCACGCCCAACCTCGACGCGCTGGCCGCCAGCGACAAAGGCCTGACGGTGTTCCGCGATGTGGTATCGCCACGCCCGTACACCATCGAAGTGATGCAGCAGATCCTCACCTTCGGCGATGAGCAGAACCCGGACCGCTTCCTCACCGACCCGTCGCTGATCAACCTGATGAAACAGGCAGGCTACAAGACCTTCTGGATCACCAACCAGCAGACCATGACCAAGCGCAATACCATGCTCACCACCTTCTCGCAGCAGACGGACGCGCCGGTGTACCTGAACAACCAGCGCAACCAGAATGCCAGCCAGTACGATGACGTGGTGCTGGCGCCGTTCGAGAAGGCCCTGCAGGACCCTGCACCGAACAAGTTCATCATCGTGCACCTGCTGGGCACGCACATGGACTACCGCTACCGCTATCCGGACGACTACACGCACTTCACCGACAACCAGGGCGTGCCGAGCAAACTGACGCCGGACCAGGTCAAAACCTACAACTTCTACGACAATGCGGTGCGTTACAACGACTATGTGGTCTCGAGCCTGATCAAGCGCTACTCGGCCGGTAACCCCAATGGCTTCCTGGTGTACCTGTCGGACCACGGTGAGGACGTTTACAGCTCCGGCGACCACGACCGCCTCGGGCGCAACGAGGGCGCGCCGACCCGGCCGATGTACACCATTCCGTTCCTGCTGTGGACCTCGCCCAGCTGGCAGGCCGAGCACCCTCGTGACTTGCAGGCAATGGCCAACCGCCCCTACAGCAGCTCGCACCTGATTCATACCCTGTCAGACCTGGCCGGGCTGAGCTATGACCACTTCGAGCCGGCCAAGAGCCTGGTAAGCCCGCAGTTCGTGGCAACACAGCGCTGGATCGGCGACCCCTACCGCAAGGATGGCTTGCGCGAGTTCGACCACCTGCCGCTGGACAAGCCTGAGCGAGCACAGGAAACAGCCAGCAGCCAGCAGTAAGCCGGCACCTGCAAGCGTTTTCCGGTGCGATGCACGGTGTATTCCTGCTGGCAGGGCTGATCACCAGCGTGGCCTTCGCACTGCCCTGGCTGCTGCGCGAAGTGCCGCTGCGCCAGGCCACACAGGCATGAAGGCAGGATGCCAGCGCGCCGCCCGCATGGGACTTATACCGGTGCAGAGCAACTGCCGTTCCGGGCACTCCCCCGCACCGCCTCAGCCAGTTTGCGCAGGTTGGCCTGGTGCGCATTCACCAGGCTGGTGATGCTGTTGTCCGCGGCCGTCTGCACAGACGTGCGACAGGTCAGTTCAGCCTGCCCTGCCTGCTTCAGGCGCCAGACGGCCTCCAGCGAGGCATAGCGCCCCGGCACCGTATCGAAGCGCTGCACATCCACCCGCAGTGCCGCCTTGTTGCCAGCCGCCGGCCCGCCCAACTGGTCCTGCAAGGCGCTGCGAAATTCATCCACCAGGTTGGCGCCCCACCATTCCGTTTCCAGAATGGCCAGGCCGCTCTGGCCCTGGCGCACCACCAGTTGCGGGCGGTCCACCTGCGGCGGCACCACCACCCGGGTCACCTGGATATGCTGCCCGCTGTCGCGCACCGGCTCGCTCGCCACCAGCGTGTGGTAGTTGTTCGGCGTACTGCTGCAGCCCCCGAGCCACACCAGCAGGCTGGCCACACATACATTGCGTAGTCGTTGCATCGGCTGTCTCCTCAGGGTTCAAGCGCTTCGGCACCGGCCGCCTTCGGCCGCCCGCGAATCAGCGACTCGGGGTGCCGGCCCAGGTAATCGGCGAGGTCACGCAGCGAACGCGACATGCGCTCCAGCTCATCCAGTGTTTCGCCCATCCGCTCGCGCTGTGGCGAATCTTCGGAAATGGCCGAGTTGGCCGTGCGCAGGGTCTTGTGCACTTCATCGAGCGCCACCTTCACGTCCGGCAGCGTCTGGCCATTGAACTGTTTGAGGCTGGCGCGCAACGCTCGAAGGCTGCCGTCCAGGTTGCCGGCGATGCTTTCCAGCGGCAGCTTGGCAATGCGTTCGACCACCCGCTGCAGCTGCTCCTGCAACTGTTCCAGGCTACCCGGCAGTGTGGGGATGGTGATGGGATTGGCAGCCATGTCGAAGGCCACCTTGGGGGCATCCGGGTAGAAATCCAGGGAAATGAACATCTGCCCGGTGATCAGGTTACCGCTGCGGGCCTGGGCCCGCAGGCCATGTTCGACGAAGGTTCCGATCAACCGCCTGGCCCCATCCATATCGCCCTGGGCGTGCTTGAACACCGACAGCATCTTGCGGTGCACCGGCCCCAACCGTTGCGGGTAGATCACCGCATTGACCACCACCGGAAAAGTCTGGCGGGCGGCATCGTAGTCAAGCTGGACCGAGGTAACCCGGCCAAACTCCACGCCCTTGAACTCCACCGGCGCGCCCACCGAAAGGCCGCGCATGGCCTGGTCAAAGCGCAACTGCAAATACTGCGCCTGGCCATTGGGTGGTGCCAACGCGGTCTCGCGGTCGGCAAACAGCTGGAAGCGGGCCTGGTCGGCAGCAGCCTCGGCCTGGGGGGAAAAATCAGGCGAGCCGAAAGCCAGCCCACCCACTAGGATCGATGACAGCGATTCGGTATCCACCTTCAGGCCGTTGGCACCAATCTGCATGTCGATGCCGCTGGCGTTCCAGAAGCGGCTATCCGTGGTGACGAAGCTGTCATAGGGTGCCTGCACGAACACGCCAATCTCTACCCCCTTGCCATCTTCCTGCAGGGCAAACGACACCACCTCACCCACCGGAATCTTGCGGTAGTAGATCGATGAGCCGACGTCCAGCGAGCCAAGGTCGCTGGCAGTCAGGGTAAAACGCTTGCCCTTTTCGTCGAACGTGATCGGTGGCGGCAGTTCAAGGCCGACAAAAGCCTTTTCCGGCACTTTCGACTCGCCGGAGTCAGCCCCGATGAAACTGCCCGAAAGCAGCGTGTCCACCCCGGACACCCCACCCACGCCGATGCGCGGGCGCACCACCCAGAAGCGCGCACCCTGTGTGGCGAACGAGCGGGCATCGTCCGACAACTGCACCTTGGCCACTACGCTCTTCTTGTCGTCGGCCAGTTCCACCGTGGTCACTTCACCAATCACCACGCTGCGGTACTTCACCTGGGTCTTGTGCGCCACCAGCCCTTCCCCGGTGTGGAAGGAAATGGCAATGACCGGCCCTTGCTGCATCCAGTTGCGCACCACCAGCGAAGCGCCGATCAGGATGGCCAGTATCGGCACGATCCACACCAGCGATACGCTCCAGCGTCGGGTGCGCACGTCAACCTGCCCCGCCCCCTCGCGCTCGTCAGTCTGTTGCCCCATCAGTGCGGCCTCCCCTCGTTGGCATGGCTATCCCAGATCAGGCGTGGATCGAAGCTCATCGCAGAAAACATGGTCAGCACCACCACCATGCCGAAGAACAGGATGCCCACCCGTGGCTCGATGGTGCCCAGTCCGCGCAACTGCACCAGTGCCGCCACCAGCGCCACCACCATGACATCGAGCATCGACCAGTAGCCGATCAGCTCGACGAAGCGATACAGCTGCGAACGTTGCCGGCAAGCCCAGGTGGAACCACGCTGGGCGGTATACAGCAGCAGACCGAGGGAAAAGAACTTGATGGCAGGCACACCCACGCTGGCAATGAAGATGATCAGTGCGATGTCCCAGGCCCCCGCCTCCCAGAACTCCAGCACCCCACCGCCAATGGTGCTTTCACTGCCACTGCCGAGCATTTCGGTGTGCATCACAGGCAGCAGGTTCGCCGGGATGTAAAACACCAGCGCGGCCAGCAGAAACGCCCAGCCGCGGCTGATGGCATTGGCCTTGCGCCGATGGATGGCAGCACCACAGCGGTTGCACGTATGCGCGCCACTGCTCAGGTCACACGCCTGGCCGCAGCCATGGCACAGACACAGGCCGAGGTCGTCAGCGCTGGCCGGGGCAGTCATACCTGCTCCCACAAATCGCGGATGTCCTTGCCGGCGATATGAATGATCAGCATGCTCAGCGCGGCCAGGGCCAGCAAACCGATGCCCGGGATTACATCGAGCAACCCCGCCAGCTTGATCACCGCCACCATCGCCCCCAGCAGGCACACCTCCAGCATGCTCCAGGGCCGCAGGCTCTCTAGCCCGCGCATGCACAGGGCAAAGCCGGGGGCACGCTGACCGGCCAGGGCAAAGCTCAACACCCAGCACAACACGGCAATCTGCAGCACCGGCGCAACGATGATCGACAGCGCCATGACCAGGGCGATGAAGGTAATACTGCCGTGGCTGAGGATCTGCACCGAGTCCCACAACGTCGCCGAATGGGTAAGCCCCTGCATGCCGATGGTCATCACCGGGTAGGCATTGGCGAACACCAGCAGGATGCCACCGGTCACACTCAGGGCCAGCCGCTGTTGCACAGTCAGCGAGGTGTGCCGGTACAGCACGCCGCCACAGCGCTGACACAGGGCCCGCTGATTCTTTTGCAGCGCTGCACGGTGGTACACCGTGTCGCAGTACTCGCAAATGATCAAATCGTGGGACTGGGTCATGGCGACTCCACAGGTAGCCCGGCTTGAGAGTCATGTGCAATGGCGAACTCTGATATCCGGTGTAGACCATGCAGACGAAACCGCCATCTTTAGTCGATGACAGACTATCCTGTGAAACGGGCCTTTCGCCCGGTGGAGGTGTGCCATGCGTACGTTCACGTGGAGTTACCTGCTGGTGCTGCTGTGTGCGGCATCGGTCGCCCAGGCGCAGTCGGTAGTGCCGCTAAAGGGCCAGAGCAGCCAGCAGATGCAACTGGATATCAACGATTGCAATACCGTCGCTACCAATGCCGCGAACAGCACCGCGACATCCAGCGAAACCCATGTCGGCGGCCGGGTTCGTGGCGCGGCGGCGGGGGCCGCAGCCGGCGCAGTGGGCGCGCAAGTGCGCGGCAACCAGCATGAAGAGCTGTATGACCGGGCTAGTGACGATGCCAAGCAGCAATACCGGCAAAACCGCGCTGGCGAAGTGGCTGCCGCCGGTGCCGCAGTCGGTGGCATGCGTCAGCGTCAGGATCGGCGTCAGGACAGGCGCGGTCAGGACGAAGCAAAAACCCAGGCCCATGCCAGTGCCTACAGCGGCTGCCTGCAAGGCCGCGGCTATCAGGTCAATCCTTGACCACCCTGGCACGCCGTGCCGATGAATCCGGCGGCATGGCGTGCCGGCCTCAGAACTTCGCCAGCTCCTCCCGACAGAACTCCACGAACAACTGTGCAGGTTTGGTCAACTGCACCCGCTTCAACCACGCTGCCGCCAGCCCCGACAGTGCCACCGGTTCGGCGATGTCCAGCATGGCCAGGCGCTGGCCGTCGTAGGTGTATTCCGAATGCGGCCGTGTCACCAGCAGCGAAAAGCCAAAGCCCTGCCCGACCATGCCACGCACCATCTCGATCGACGGCGAGCTGAAAACGATGTTCGGTGTCAGCCCCAGTTCGTTGAACAGGCTGACGAAGTAGGTGCGGCTGGGGGCCACGTCAAGCAGGATCATCGGTTCCGGGCACAGGTCGCGTAGCGAGACCTGGGCCTGGCCGGCAAAACGGTGGTTTTCCGGCAGCAGCACATAGGGCTTTTGCGGCGGCATCAGCGGCTCGGCTTCGATGGTGCCGTCCAGGTCGTGATCGTAGAGAAATGCCAGGTCGAAGGTGCCGGCCGTCAGGCCCTGGATCAGGTCCTGCTGCTCGCCGTCACGCAGGCGAATGTCCACGCCCGGATAACGCTGACGAAAACCGGCAATCAGCCGCGGCAGGTACAACGGCGCCACGGTTTCGAAACAGCCGATGTCGATCTGCCCGGCCACGGTATCGTTGTCGGCCAAGGCGTTCTGCTCGAACTCATGGGCCATCTGCAGCAGCGACTTGGTCTTGGCATAGAAGCGCTTGCCACTGGGCGTCAGCGACACACCCTGGGCATGGTGACGGATGAACAGCTGCACACCGAAACTTTCCTCCAAGCTTTTGATGGCCGTGGAGATGGACGGCTGGGCGATGTACAGCTGGCGCGAAGCCTCGGCAACGCTGCCGGCCTCCACGGTGGTGACGAAATACTTCAGTTGTCGCAAGGTATAGGCAGCCACGGGTACCTCTTTGGCGCCCGTATGGGCACGCAGGGATCATGGCTGACACTTTAACCCTGGCCGCTGGCGGATGGGGGCTGGGTGATAAAGGATTTACCTATGGCTTGAGCAGGTTTTTTTGTGGGGGCCACCTGAAGCCCCCACCGGATCACTCGAAGTCTACATTCGCCATCACGCACTCATCCCCGACCTGTTTGTACCCTGGGGCACATGGCATCCCCACGATAGGGACCACGCCACGCTTGCGCCTGGAGAGTTTCACTTCAGACTCCACATGTTCCAGCGTCTGTTGTTCAGCGTTACCTGGCAATTCGGCCTTCGGTTCATCTTGCATGTACGTTACTCCTGGGTTGGGTGAACTTGCCAGATAGACTCTATCGTCCGCTCACCCGGTACCCCATCTGGAAACCCGGCCACTGGCCAATAATCTCTGAACGTCTTTACTGATACCCAACGGCCTCAGCGATACGGAGTGCGCCAATGAAGATCGTGGTTACCAGCATTCTCGTCGACGACCAGGCCAAGGCCCTGGCCTTCTATCACTATGTACTCGGTTTCGAGCCCAAGCATGACATCCCCATGGGCCGGCACCGCTGGCTGACCCTCACTTCACCCAACGACCCCAATGGCGTCGAGCTGTTGCTGGAGCCTGACGCGCACCCGGCGTCCAAGGTGTACAAGGCCGCGCTCAAGCAAGACGGCATTCCCGCCACTTCGTTCGGCGTGCGCGATATCCAGGCCGAATACACCCGGCTGTGCGCGGCGGGCGTGCAATTTACTCAGCCCCCCACCGCCATGGGCCCCGTCACAGTGGCGGTGTTCGATGACACCTGTGGCAACCTGATCCAGATTGCCCAGAAGCACTGACAATCCACCCTCACGCGCAACAACAAGGAAAACAGATGCGCCACGAATTCAGCGAAGTGCTCAACGACCTGGTCGATTACTTTCTGCTTGGCGATATCCAGCTGCTCGAACGCTTCAAACAGGAACATGAGCTGCCCGACGACCTTGCTTATGCATTCACCCATGACGACAGTGGCGACCAGGCCGTACGCGAAGGCATCGTGCTGCCGCTAGCCGGGGTCGACAACCTGCCTTATCGCATCCTCTTCACCCTCGATGGCTACACTCCGGCCCTGCGCGAACCCGGCAGCCGCCTGAAGCACCGGCGCAATGGCTACGTGCTGCGGGTCGAGCACGGTGCGCTGATGCTGTACACCTGGCGCATCTTGCAGCATTTCACGCCCAAGACCTTGGGCGACCTGATGGCTCGCTACCAGGTGCCTGGGCGGCCGATCATCGAGCTGGACAATGGCTGGTATGACGTTGAGGTGCTGGCGGGGGCACTGGTACGGGACGGTTTGTACGAGCCGGCGTTCGAGTTTGTTTTGAAGAAGCGCTGGAGTCGGGGTCAGACTGTTGAAGTGGACACCGGGTATGCCTTTGGGCTGCGAGGGTACTTCGACTGACCGGTTGCCTGTACGGGCCTCTTCGCGGGTAAACCCGCGAAGAGGCCCGTACAGGCAACCTCATTCGTCAGGTATGACTGATATCCCGGTCCTTGGTCTCCGGCATGAAGAAGATCCCCAGTACCGCCGTCATCACGGCGATCACGATTGGGTACCACAAGCCGTAATAGATATCCCCGGTCGCCGCCACCATGGCAAACGCAACCGTCGGCAGGAAGCCGCCGAACCAGCCGTTGCCGATGTGGTAAGGCAGCGACATCGAGGTGTAGCGAATACGCGCTGGGAACAGTTCCACCAGCCAGGCGGCAATCGGGCCGTAGACCATGGTCACGTAGATCACCAGGAGGGTCAGTAGCAACAGCACCATCGGGTAGTGGATCTTCGCCGGGTCAGCCTTTTCCGGGTAGCCCGCCTCTTTCAATGCACCACTCACGGTTGCAGTAAACGCCTCGCTCTGCACCTTGAAGTCCGCTGCGGCCATGCTACTGCCTTCAAAGCTCGGCAATACCCGCTCACCAATACGGATCTGCGCCACGCTGCCAGGCTCGGCCGCTTCGTTGGTATAGGGAATGGCGCGCTTGGCCAGCAGGCTCTTGGCGATGTCGCAGGAACTGGTGAATCTGGCCTTGCCCACCGGGTCGAACTGGAACGCGCACTGGCCAGGGTCAGCCACCACCACCACCGGGTTCTGCTCCTGGGCAACGAACACGTCCGGGTTACCGTACTCGGTCAGCGCCTTGAAAATCGGGAAATAAGTCAGCGCAGCGATAATGCAGCCGGCCATGATGATCTTCTTGCGGCCAATGCGGTCAGACAAGCTACCGAAAAAGATGAAGAACGGCGTGCCGATCAGCAGCGAGCCGGCAATCAGCAGGTTGGCCGTCTGTGGCTCGATCTTGAGCATCTGCAACAGGAAGAACAGCGCATAGAATTGCCCGGTGTACCACACCACGGCCTGACCAGCAGTGCCGCCCAGCAACGCCATGATCACCACCTTCAGGTTGTCCCAACGGGCGAACGACTCCGTCAGGGGTGCTTTGGAGGCTTTGCCTTCGGCCTTCATCTTCATGAACACCGGTGACTCGTTGAGCTGCATGCGGATGTACACCGAAATCGCCAGCAGCAGGATCGACAGCAGGAACGGCACCCGCCAGCCCCAGGCCTCGAACGCCTCGTTCCCCATGGCCGTGCGGCACGCCATGATCACTAACAGCGACAGAAACAGCCCCAAGGTGGCTGTGGTCTGGATCCAGGCGGTGAAAAATCCGCGCCGCCCCTTCGGTGCATGTTCGGCCACGTAGGTGGCCGCGCCGCCGTACTCGCCCCCCAGTGCCAGGCCCTGCAGCAGGCGCAGGGTGATCAGGATGATCGGCGCGGCCACACCGATCGAGGCGTAGCCAGGTAGCAAGCCGACGATGGCGGTGGACAGGCCCATGATCACGATGGTAATGAGGAAAGTGTACTTACGCCCGATCATGTCGCCCAGGCGGCCGAATACGATGGCACCGAATGGCCGCACGGCGAACCCGGCGGCAAAGGCGAGTAAGGCGAAGATGAACGAGGTGGTTTCATTGACCCCGGCAAAGAAGTGCTTGGCGATGATCGCCGCCAGGGAACCGTACAGGTAGAAGTCGTACCATTCGAACACCGTGCCCAGGGAAGAGGCGAAGATGACCTTGCGCTCCTCCCGGGTGATACCGCGTTGGGGCGCGCTACTGCCCGTGGATGCGCTGTCGAGAACCGCCATGGGTTGCCTCCGTCATGTCATCATGCAGGCCGGAGCACCTCACAACCACTTCACCGTCGCACCCAGGCCTTGGGGCTTGCTTTGGTTGCGCGAAGCACGACGAGGCGAGCCGCCTCGGATCGCAGCAAGGTAACTGAAGCATAATCGGGTTTGCCTGGATATCCACCCGGCTGACCGCACTCCAGAGGGCAGCATGAACGACACGGCTACACCGGGCTGGCTAGGCGATATCTGGTTGGCGGACGATCACTGCCTGCTGCTGTCTACACTCGGCAGGACCGACCGTCACGTGCACTACGCGCATCAGGTGCTTGTCGGCCTCGGCGCCGATGTCGAGGTGCGTGTGGGCGAGCAGCTCTGCAGCACGGCATTGGCCAGCAGGGGCAATAGCCACAACGGTTGGGCTGCCAATGACAGTGCGGCGGCAATGAAACCGAAGAAGAACAGTGGGGCATACAGGGCGCGCATGGGCGACTCCAGTTAGTCAGGAGCCGCCAGTGTTGGGCCTGAGGCCAGGTGGGCGCTTGAAAGAACGGCGCATGCTTAGCGGCGTTTACACAGAACCTGCACGACCGCTGCCAGCGCCACCTCAGCCTGTTCCCGATGCGGTACATGCCCGCACCCTTGCAGCAACTGCATCGCCGCCGGCCCACCCGCCACACAACCCAGCGAATCATCCAGCAGGACAATGGGCGCCCCCTGCACCTGCAGGGGTACCCACGCCTGGGCGAACAGCTTGCCTTGCGCGGTGTCGATCCAATGCTCACGGCTGTGCAGCTCGCTCATACCGCCTCTGCTACCGGCCCCTTCAACTCGACCTGGTTGCCATCCGGGTCGTAGCAATACAGGGACAGCCCCTCGCCCTCGGCACCATAACGTCTCTCGGCAGGTTCAACCTTGACCCCGGCGGCTTCCAGGTAGGCCGTCAATGCCGCCTCGTCGAACGGCTCGATACGCAGGCAGAAATGGTGCAGGTTGCGCCCCCCCACCCCCGGTGCCGCCCCGCCTGGCTGGCCCAGCGGGCCGTCCAGGGTCACCAGGTCGATCATCGCCGTGCCCGTGGCCAAGTGCACCATGCCCAGGTCGTCGCGTACGCGGCTGACAGTGCAGCCCAGCAGCTCTGTGTAGAAGGCAACACTGCGCGGCAGGTCGCTGACCCGCAGAACAAGATGGTCTATGTGCTTGATAGCGAACGGTCGCATGCCGGGCTCCTTGTGCCGTGTGTGCGAATACGTTCGCCACCATAGCCCAGCTTCGCCCGGCGTGACCAGAATCAGCTACTCGTTCACCAACCGTTGCAGCACGCGCCCTTCATGCCGCGTAAGGATACGCAACAGTTGGTCGACCAGCGCCCGGTCCGGGGTATCCAGGTGGAAGTGGTGCCCGCCCGGGTGCCACGAAATCTTCGCCTGACCAGGCAAGGCAGCCTCGCGCCGGGCAAAGGCTTCGCCGGTGAATGCCCCCTGGCGACCAAACAGCAGGTACAACGGGCAGCTGATCTGGTTGAGCAGTTCGCAGGCTTCGCGCTCGGTCAGTGGCATGGGTTCGGGCAGCACCAGCCGCGGGTCGTGGCGCCAGCAATAGCCATCGCCCAGTTGCAACAGGTCGCGCAGCGCCAGCAGCCGTGCAGCACCTTCCGACAGCTCGGTGTCCAGGCGTTCGCGGCGTTGCGTCAAGGCGGTGTCCAGGTCGTCGAAGCGGCCGGGGTCTGGCTCGGCAAATCCCGGTAGCTGGCTGCGCTGCACCATACGCTTGAGCCGGTAGGCCCGCGCCAGGTGCTGCACGCGGTCATCCTCGGCCACCGTGAACGGTGCCCCCATGCCGTCGAGGAAGGTCATGCTGGCAATGCCACTGGTCATGGCAGCCAGCAGCGATGCCACCCCGGTGCCCATGCCGTGGGCCAGCACATGGAACTGCGCCAGCCCCAGACTATCGGTCACCGCCAGCATGTCTTCGGCGTGCTCCCACAGGTAATAGCCACTGTCGTGGCGGCGATGGTCAGAGCGGCCATGGCCGACCAGGTCGGGGGCCACCACGAAACAACCGTCCAGCATCGGTGCCAGGCGTTCGAACGAGGCAGCGTTGTCCAGCCAGCCATGCAAGGCCAATACGGGAATACCGTCTTCGGCGCCCCAGGTGCGGACCGCTATTTCAATACCATTGAGGTCTAGCAGGTGATCTTTCGGACTGCACAGCGAACGCATTGCAATTCTCCTTGGCTGAAGCCTGCGCCATGGCCTGCCTCACCCTCTCGCAGATCGCCCCCTGCTGCTGGCCCCTCACCGACCCACGCATGCGCAAGACCGACCGTTACCGACAACTATCTACCGCACCACGGCGCCTTGAAGAGCGTGGACTATCCCCTCTACGCAAGAGGTCATGACCATGACAAACCCCACGCCGCTACATCAAAGCCAGATAACCCGCGCATTGCCGAAATGGAGCAAGGCGCTTCACCCCGCACACACGCAAAAAGTGGTGCAAAGCCTGCGCAGGGACTATCTGGCTGAAGATGGCACCCCTTACACATGGTACGCCACTGCCGATGCGCCCGCGCGCGAGCAGTTGCGCAACGCCATCAAAGTGCGAAACAAATGCCTGGCGCAACTCAAGACAGCGCTTGCGGGCTTCAAAGACATCATCACCTTCAGCACCCCTCTGCTGACCGAGCGGTTGAAAGTGAATGTGCCCGTAGACAGAGCGCAGTATGTCTTCCAGCCCTTTGAAGCCGATGCCGATATCTGGACCGGCGTTCCCGACCTGGAAGTGCCTTTGTTCCCTGACCGGAAGGTGGATGTGCTGGCCACCCGCCCCGTGGGCGAGCCGCAAGCACGCAGCTTGCTGGAGGCGGCTCTGCACAACTTCGAGGGCCTGGATGAAGTAGGCGCCTACAGCAGGCTCACCCGTGCAGCAGGCAGCGAGACACCCTTGCCAGGCCTGACGATGGCGGACTTCGTCAAGCATTGTCGGGCGCTGGACCTTGGCCAGCGCTATCAAGACCATCTGCATGCAACCCACGAGGGCGACAACCGCGCTGAAATCCAGCGCCTGTCGATTCAAGCCAGCCGTGAAGCTTTGAGGGTGCAGGCACTGATCGCAACGCTCAAAGGCCTGTTGAGCGACCGCGCAGGCAATGCGCTCATTCAGTTATGCGATGGCAAGCCCCACCCCACCTACGATAAGCAGCCGTTGCACTGCTGGAACTTCAGCCTGTTCGGTATCCCCATCCACGAAATCCTGTTCATCGGGCCCGACGAGCCTGGCCAGATAAACCCGTGCATTGTTTACATACCTGAAGACAACGAGCACCCGGTCAGGGAATTTGCCTCACGCCAGGCAGCAGGCAAGCACCTGCGCAGCCGCTTGCTGCAAAGCACATTCCGTCGTGCCTTGGTCCATTTCGCCTACAAGGACAGGCAACAGGAGCTGGCCGACAAGCTGGAGAACGCGCTGTTCGAGAAGGACGATGCAGGCATACGCAGACCCCGACACAAGCCTGTACTCCCTTTCACCCCCTCGCCCATCCGCACTGATCCCTGGGCCACCTTGTACAACGCGCACCTTGCGCGCATGAAGGCCGACGCGAAAACCATTGCTGTCCCCACTGCCGACGTAGACGCCAAGGCCCGCAACCAGCGCCTGAAGCACTGGTTCGACATGGGCATGAATGTGCTCAACGTGGCTGCGTTCTTCGTGCCCGGGCTGAACACGGTCATGCTTGGCGTTTTCGCCTACGACCTGATGAGTTCTGTGTTCACCGGGTTCGAGGCCTGGGAAGAAGGCGATAGCCAGCAAGCGCTGGTGCAACTGGAATCACTGGCCATCAATGCGGCGGTCATCGCCGGTTTTGCGGTAGGCGCCAAGATCGTTCAGGCATCAGGCTTCGTCGATGCACTGACGAGTGTGTGGCACGAAGATCAGGAAGTGCTCTGGTACCCCGACATGAAGCCGTATGCAAGCCCAGCGGCTATCCCTGAGGAAACTCAACCCGATTCGCTCGGCCATGTGCACCTCGATGGGAAGACCTACCTGAAGCTGGATGGGACGCTATACGAAGTGTTTCAGGACGCTGAGCAACAATGGCGCGTGCGCCACCCCGATGATGCGCAGGCCTATGCGCCGCGCTTGTTGCATCATGGTGACGCTCGCTGGCAACTCGACCATGAACAACCGCTGGAATGGGACCACCAGCAACTCATGAGCCGCCTGGGCAACTACACCACTGGCCTGGACGAAAGCGAGCTGGACTACGCCATGCGCAGTACCGGTACCGATGAAAGTGTATTACGCCGTAAACAGGCAACAGGCTCACGCCCACCCGCCCTGTTGATCGACACCTTGCAACGCCTGCAACTCGACAACGAGGCTCAACAGATCATTGATCGCGTACGCCATGGGCTGCCGCTGGCAGCGTACAAGAACTTTGCCTTACCTGAACTGCTGCGCCTGCCGGGGTGGCCTGAGGGGACTGTACTCAAGGTTTACAAAGGGCCAGAACCCTGGGGCGAGTCTGTGCGCTACGGCCCACCCCATTCGACGGGACAGGTAGAAATCGAAGTCACCCGCACCGATCTGGACAATGGTCAACTGAGCCAGACCGTGTTGGCTCAAATGGAGGAAGAGGCCGCGCTGCAACTGGTGGGTGACACGCCACCCGAGCAGCGACCTTCTGCCTTGAACAACACGCTCGCGACACACCTGGAAGCACATCGCGAGGCGTTGTTCAGCAGCCTGCAACAAAGCCGCCGCTCCGTCCTTCCCCCAGCCGCCCAACCCCTCGCCCGGCAGTTTCCCGGCCTGCCGGACAGTGCGCTTGAAGCGTTACTGGCCAACATCAGCAACGCCGAACGGCTAAGCCTGACCAACGGACGGGTGCCGCTTCGCATTGCCGAAGAAGCCCGTCGCCTGCAAGCCCGTGCACGGCTAGACCGCGCCATCCTCGGCATGTTCAGGCGCAGCCTGGCTAACGATGACAGCCAACGCCTGAAACAGGCCCTGCAAGCCGAGCACCCACAGGCAGACTCGGCTCAGTTACTGCAACTTGCCCTTGCCGATCGCCAGCATTGCGCCTCACTACTTGGCCAACAGCCCATCAAGCCGAGCTTGCGCTCACCCTTGCGCATGGCCAACGGCCAACTTGGCTACCCTTTGAGTGGTCGGGGCCTGCCAGCCGCGCGCCGCCTCCAGGCACTCTACCCCGAACTCAGCAGCCAGCAAATCAGTGCGCTGCAAGCTGATCTTGCCCAAGGGGGCGACCTGGGTATCGCCATCAGTCGGCTGGAAGCAGAACAGCGTACCCTCAGCCGTGACCTCAACCGCTGGGCCAACGCTTCAGCTTCGCTGGAAGAGCGCTTTGATCGCCAACAGTGCGCCGAGCGGCTGATGAGTGCTGCCCGGCGTGAAGGCGGCGCGCAACGCGAGGCACTCGTGCTGGACCGCATGCAGTTGCAAGCGCTGCCAACGTTCACTGCTCGCATGCCGCATATCCGGCAACTCACGCTTGATGGGCTGCAACTGCAGCGCCTGGACAGCGGCTTGCTGTCAAACTTCCCCAACCTGGAAAACCTGGAAATCATTGGCAACCCCGACATTGACGCCGAAACACTGTTCGAGGCGCTCAAGTCTGCGCCACGGCTACGCGAGCTGGGCCTGACAAGCAATGGCTTGACTGCCCTTACAGCCACTGCCCAACAAGCCATCGAAGCAATGCCCGGCCTGAGAATACTCGGCCTCAGCCGCAATCGCCTGCAACTCGATGCCGCCAGCTTGAGTTTCCTTGCGCGCTTGCCACTGGATGCACTGGGCCTGGGCAATAATCAGATCACACTCGATGACACCCTGGCAGCCCGTTTTCAGGACATGATTCACCCCATGGTATTGCACATGCCTGGCAACCCATTGCAGCTGCCGCCTGACCTGCGCTTCATGGCCCGCCTCAGCCACCTGGACCTCGAACGTTGCGAACTGCAGCAATGGCCCGACAGCTTGACCACCCTCATGAGTCAGCCCCAGTACCAACTGCGCTATCTCAACCTCTCCTCCAACCGCATTCGCACGCTGCCAGACCTGCCAGGGGTGCTGCGTACCCCCTTCGCCCGTGACGTCGCCGCGCGCCTGCCTGAGCGCCGCTGGCTGTTCAACTACAACACCCTGGAAGCCCAGACACGTGCGCGCCTGGGCAGCAGTGGCGTCAACGTATTCGAGCACGCAGAGGACGTACCACAGTGGCAAGGCATTTTCCGTGGTGAGGCGAGCAATGCGGAGGAGCAACTGTGGAGCGATCTGTTCGACCAAGGTGAGAATGCGGCACTGCTAGGGGTCCTGGGACGTCTCGCCCAGTCGGCGGAAGCGCGGCGTGATACCGTAGCCCTGAGGAAACGTGTCTGGGACTTGCTGGAGAAGGCTGCTCAAGACACCGAGCTACGTGAACGCCTGGCCACCGTGGCTGGCGACTTCCCCCCAACCTGTGGCGACGCAGGCGCCGACGCTTTCAGCGCATTGGAAATAGAGGTACTGGCCCACGAAGCCGCAGGCCGTGCCGGTAGCCAACCCATCGATCTGCTGAGGCTGTATCGCAAGCTGTATCGACGCGACCAGGTCAATCAACTGGCCGACCGTATCAGCTGGAAAAGGTCCTTGCGCAAACAGGCGCTGCTCGATGGCGTCTTCGATGAAGATCTTCCCGCTTACGATGTGCTCGACGAACCCTCTGCGTTTCCGGACATCGACCTGGAAACGGGGCTGGTGGACGATATCGAGGTGCGCCTGGCGTTGCGCCAGTCTCTGGCCACCGCGCTGGACTATCCTGAGCCAAGCCGAGGCATGTTGTACCGCGACACAGCCAGGATCAACCAGACCATCATCGACCGGGTGAAAGCTGCGGTCCTGGCGCTGGATAAGGATGCCAGTGCTCGGGAACAATGGTTGAACCAGCAGCCGGGTTGGGTTGGGTACCTGAAACGTGAGCATGCCGCACAGTTCGGCCTGATCACCGATTTTTGGCGGCCGGGCCTGGACTACCTGTACTACTGCCTGGATGAAACCGCCGACCCAGTCACCACCCTGGACAGTTCTGTTCTACGAGCGCTGGCCGGCGTCATGCCTGAAAGCCCATTGAATGCTCAAGGAATACTGCGTCGCGTCCCGATCAACGAGCAGCAGTACCGCCAGGGGGTGGACGTGCTGACTGCCGAGCAGCAGCAGGTTGAAACCGGCCTGCTGACCAGCCTCACTCGCCAGGCGCAAACCCTCGGCGGCTAAACGGCTCTCACTGCCCGCGCAGGTCTTCGAAGAAGGCCTGCCGGCCATCCACCTGGCTGGACGCCCGCGAGGCCACCGCCGCATCAGCATTGGCGGCCTCCACATGCCAATAGCAATGCTGCACCGCACGGGTCACCGCCACATAGGCCAGACGCTGCACTTCTTCCTTCTGCGCCGTATCGAACGGTTGGGCATCACCGGCCTTGCCCAGCCCGGCCTGGCGATACACCTGGTTTTTGTAGGGCGAGCTGGTCAGGTACTGGCAGTCGCCCAGCATGAACACCGCATCGGCCTGCAAGCCCTTGGCACTGTGGTAGGTCAGCTGGCGCAGCCGGCGCTGTTCAGCCGGCAATGCGGCTTCGGCGTGCAGCACGCTTTGCAGGTGCTCGTTCATCAAGGCCCTGTCGCTGCCCTTGCGGTAAAGCATCATCACCGTCTCGCCCCGCTGATAGTGCTCCATCAGCGTTTCGCCCAGGGCGGCCTCGTCACGGTCGAATACCTTCACTGGCGAACCCGGGAGTTCGGCTGCCGGGCCACTGGCCCGGGCTTTCTTGCCGGCAATCGCCGGGGTACCCTTGACCAGGTGCTCGGCCGCGTCGATCACCTGCTGCTGGCAGCGGTAGTTGTCGACCAGCATCACCCGGGTGCTGGACGGCGACGGGAAGGCCTTGGTGAACTCCATGAAGTACTTGGGCGAACTGCCTCGCCAGCCGTAAATCGACTGCCAGTCGTCCCCCACGCACAGCAACGACGAATGCTGCGCATGGCGCCCGGTGTGCATGGCCGGGCCGCGTCGGCGGATTTCGGCGAGGCTGGCGCGCAGCCAGCTGACGATCTGCGGCGACACGTCCTGGAACTCGTCGATCATCAGGTGCGCCAGTGGCCGCAGCAGCGGGTCGGGCAGCAGTTTCAGGTTTTCCGGGTTGTTCTCCCCAAACAAGGCGAACATACGGTTGTAGCTCATCACAGGCGGCGACTGGTCAAGCAGGTGCGCCTCCAGGGCTTTCCAGTACAGGGCCAGGGCCTCGAAGAACAAGGCATCACTGTCGCCCGACGGGAAGCTCATCGCCGCCACCGCGTTGTTCACGTCCAGGCCAAGGTTCTCGATGAAGTTGGCCGCGCCGACAAAGGCATCCAGCAACGGCGCCGGGGCCAGCTCACCCTTGACCTTGTACTCGAACCCCGGGCCAGCCACGGCATCCCCCGCCAGCGAGGCCGCCAGGCGCCGGGCCATGGCGTAGTTGTCCAGCCAGATCAGCGGCCTGTCGCAGAAGGCCTGCAACAAGGTGCGCTTGACCGCCCACTCGGCACGCACGGCCAGCTTGGCGCCGGGGCGCTGATACTGGGCACTTTCTGCGGGGTCGAAGCCCAGCACCACCCAAGGCCCCTGGCCTTCCAGCCGGCCATGCACATGGAAGCGGCTGCCACGGATGTCGACGGTTTCGCGGCAGGGTTCGATACCCTTGATCGGCCAGGCACCAGCGGCGAACCACAGGTCCTCGATCACATCGCACAGCTCTTCGTCGCGCTGGGCCGCCAGCTGCGTTACCTGTGCGCGCTTCTGCACATCGGGGTTGTTCGGGTCCAGTGGCTTTAGTTGCAACGCTTCGCTGCGCAACAGGCCGACCAGCTCGGCAAAACGCGGGCTCTCGCCCAGCAAGCTGCTGTAGCACTGGTTCAGTTGCTGGCGCTGGGCATCGTTAAGTCGAAGGTCGAACGGGTTGCTGTCGGCCTCGGCCTCACGCCCGGCGGCCATCTCGTTGCCCAGCGTCTCGAATGCGCGCACCTGGCCGAAACCCGGCAGGCTGCGCACCAGCGGCAGAATGCGCGAATGGAAGGTGCGCACCAGCTCGCGTGCCTGCACCGGTTGCAGGTTGATCTGCCACAGGGCGAACACTTGCATCAGGCGCTTGATGAAGTCCTTGCGCGACTCGCGGGTAAACGTGACCACGGTCATCGCGTCCAGCTCGTAGCCCAGGTAATGGCGCAGCAGCAAAATGCGCAGCACCAGCGACGTGGACTTGCCCGCCCCGGCCCCGGCCACCACGCAGGTGGAGGGCGTGTCACTGAAAATCAGCTTCCATTGCGCGACACTGGGCTGGGCCTCGGCGGGCAGACGCTGGGCCACATCAGCCTTGAAGCGCTTTTTCAGCTCGGCCGTCAATGGCAGGCGCCAGTCATCGAACAGGTTATCGTCCTGGCCAGGCACGGCGGCGGTGTCGGGGCGGGTATCGCGAATAACCAGCACCTGGCGCCCGGCCTCGTAGCCTTCCACCCGACCGCGCTCGAACCCTTCGCGCTCACCCTCTGCATGGCCCGTGCGCTGCCCGCTGGCGTGGCCGAGGAACCAGGAGTCGCGGTGCTGAGCCTGCAGGCGGGTCAGGCCACGCCCCAGCAGGCGGGCGACCAGGCGGCGAAACCAGGGCAGTTGGGCGGGCGGGGTAAGGTCGGCGGGGGCCTGGGGTTGCTCGTGGGCCACGGTCACTCCGTTGAAAAACAAAATCAGCGGGCATGTTCGCTGCATCGACGGAAAATCGCCAGCGAATGCTTGCAGATCAGTGGATTAGGCGATGAAGCGAAGAAAGGCCAGCAGAATTAACATCTATTAAACTGATTATTTTAAGCCGATATTTACGCTTATTTTCGATGTTTCTTTAGCGCATCATGGCGTCATTCCACTGATTCAAGGAGCACGATCATGCTGCAACTGCGACCGTTTGATAGCCTCGGCCACGCCAACCATGGCTGGCTCGACGCCCACCACCATTTCTCGTTTGCCGAGTACTACGACCCGGCGCGCATGCACTGGGGCAACCTGCGGGTATGGAACGACGACCTGATCGCAGCCGGCAGCGGTTTCCCGCCGCACCCGCACCGCGACATGGAAATCATCACCTATGTGCGTGAAGGCGCGATCAGCCACCAGGACAGCCTGGGCAACAAGGGCCGCACCGAAGCCGGTGACGTGCAGGTAATGAGCGCCGGTACCGGCATCGTGCATAGCGAGTACAACCTGGAGGACGTCGATACCCGTATCTTCCAGATCTGGATCGTGCCGGAGCGCACCGGTGAAGCACCGCAGTGGGGCACCCGGCCGTTCCCCAAAGGCGAACGTGGTGAAGGCTTCGTGACCCTGGCCAGCGGCCGCGTGGGCGATGAAGACAGCCTGCAGATTCGCACCGATGCGCGGCTGGTGGCTGCTACCTTGCGTGCGGGTGAAACTGCCGAGTACCGCTTCGATGCCGCACGCCGGGGTTACCTGGTGCCGGCCAAGGGGCTGGTGGAGGTGAACGGGTTGCGGGCCAAGGCGCGTGATGGCGTGGCGATCGAGCAGGAAGAAGTGTTGCGGGTGACCGCCATCGAAGACAGCGAGATCGTGCTGGTAGATGTGGCCTGATGAATCGGCCAGTACAGGCAGCCTTGTAATGTCTGCACTGGCCCCATTTTCAGAAGGGTAGCGTCAGCTTCAACCAGTAAGCATCACCCTGGGCGCGGTTGCGCACTTCGGTTTCCTTAGACCACTTCGCCGTCACGAACCAGCCATCCTTGCCGCTGTACTTGATCGACGGGCCGATGGCAAAGCTGCGCCCCTTGTTGTCTTCGATACGCTCACCGTCCTGACGGTCGTCAGTCGTCTGCCGATAGTAATACCCCCCTACCCCCAGCACCCAGCCATTCCCAAGCCCCCATCCCACGGCATAGTCCACATGAAACTCCTGCCCCGAGCGGTAATCGGTGGCCGGGTTGCGCCGGTTGAAGTCGTACATCACCTTGGCATCCAGGTTGAGCCCGGCCGGGTCGATGTAGCTCATCGCATACACCGGCTCGAACACCCAGTAATTGCGCCCGGGGTTGGCCAGGTCGTTCTTGTCGTAGCGGCCGGTGGGGGCAATCATGTCGAAGGCCAGGATGCTGTGAAACTTGTCACTGTGGTGAAAGCCCAGCGCCGGGCCGAAGATCACGTCGCCCAGGCCGCTGTTGTGCTGCGACTGGCCATTGAGCGAGACCCTCACATCCACCAGCGGCACGATGGCATGCAACGCCAGGCTGCCACCTAGCACGGTGTAGTCACTCACCCAGATCAACCGCGGCACGATGGCGTTGGCACGTACACGAAAGTCCACCGGTAGTTTGCGCCCGTCGTTGCCACGCAGGTTGTCGGCTTCGTAGTGGTTGACGAACAGCTGGCCATAAAAACCCGGTGGTGGCATGGCGCCGGACATGTAGTTTTCGGCACCGAGCGGGTAAGACGTGCCGCCGCCTTCGGTGGCATGGGACAGGTTGGCAGCGCCGAACAACGAGGCACACACGGCAAGGCGCAGCAGGTTTGCAAGGGTCGGGGTCATCGGGTCAACCTTTCTTGTTGTTATCGGTCGGGTGCACGCCAGCCCCCTGTGGCCAGGGAGCCAGACGCCAAAAGGTTCAGATGCGTTTGAACAGGGCCGAACGCTGGCCTTCGGAGGCACCGTCTGCGGCGCTGTAGAAGCGCTCCATGAAGATGTCGCGTTCGAACAGTCGGCCCTGCATCAGGCAAGTGATGGCCGCATCGATCATGGGTGGTGGGCCGCACAGGTAAGCCTTGTGGCCGTTGAAGCGGCCATCGAAATGCTGCCTGGCCGCGTCGTGCACATAACCGCGCACACCTTGCCACTGCGCGTCTTCGGCAGCCTGGCTGAGGGCTGGCACATAGCTGAAGTTCGCATGGCGGGCAGCCAGCGCTTCGAACAGTTCGCGGTTGTACAGCTCGGCACGGGTACGAGCGCCCTGGAACAGGGTGATGCGGCGGGTATCGCCACGGGCCAGCAAGTCGAGGATCATCGACTGCGGGCTGGAAAGCCCCGAGCCGCCAGCGATGAAAATCAGGTCGCCCGGTTGTGAGCTGCGCACGAAAAACTGCCCGTATGGGCCGGACAGCGCCAGCGCATCGCCCACCTTGAGCTGCTGGTGAATGTACCCCGTGGCCACGCCGCCTTCCACCAGGCGCACATGCAGTTCCATCTCATCCGCCTGCTGGGGCGGGTTGGCCAGGGAAAATGCGCGACTGCCTTCAATGCCTGGCAGTTGCAGGTTCACATACTGCCCGGCCTGGAAGGCCATCGGCCGGTCGAGTTTCAGGTGCACGCCGCGAATGGTCGGTGACAGTTCGACCAGCCGAGTGACTACGGCGTGGTAGTCCTGCACCGGCAGGCCGGCGAAGTCCGGGTCGACGTCGATGTCGGCCTCGATGACCAGGTCGCTCTGCGGGATGGCGCAACAGGCCAGCACCTTGCCCTCGTCGCGTTCCATGTCCATCAGGGCGAAGGACGAAGCGGCACCGAGGTCGACCTCGCCTTCCAGTACCTGGCACTTGCAGGTAGCGCAGGTGCCGTGGCCGCAGGCAAACGGCAGCCACACGCCCTGGCGCAGGGCGGCTTCGAGAATGGTCTGCCCCTCCTCTACTTCAATCTGTTCACCAGTGGGTTCGATGGTGACTTGATAGCTCATGGCGGCACTCCTCAGTTGTGGCTGCCGCCCAGGCCTTCAAGGCCGGGGGTATGCAGGTGCAGCAGGCTTTTGTGGGTGATGCCGTTGGCCGCCAGGCCACGGGCCAGGTCGGGCGTGAAGGGCTGCTCATCCAGGCGCCACCGCGCAGTGGCGAAGTCCACCTGGGCGGCATCCGGGTGCAGGGCAATGGCCGGTTTGACCACCTGCTCGATGAAAGCGGCGAAGGGCAGCGCCGGGTCCACCGGCAGGGTGAACGGTGCGCAGAACAGCAGGTGGTTTTCCCAGCACAGGTACACCAGCTGGGCGCCGTGGAAGTTGGCCTGGCGGTCAAGGGGCTGGGCAGTGTAGGTGCCAATGGCGGTCACGGGCATGGCGTTGTTCCTCTTGTTCTTGTAAGGCCAGGGCGCGTCAACGGCGCCCTGGTGGTTCGGTGGCTCAGCCGGCCTTGCGCCCGGTGCCTTGCAAGGCATCCCAGCGCTGGTGCTCGGGCGAACCCTGGTACTCGAAGTTGTCCTGCCCGGGGTCGATGTTGTAGTAGTCGCGCACCACCGCCTCGACATCGCCGCCACCGCAGTTGCCCTGCAGGATCTGATGCACCGGCAGCCAGGCCTGCACGTACTTTTCCGGCTCGAAGGCAAAGATGTCGCAGCAGCCATCGGAGCAGAAGTGGTAGCGCTCGCCCTCATGCACCAGGCTGCGGTGGCTCAGTTGCGTGGGCGCATCCGGCTCGGTGAAGGCCAGCGGGATCTGGCAGATCTGGCACAGCATCGGCAGCGTCGGGTTGTAGAAGCGCTCGCCGCGCGCCTGCAGCTCGCGCCAATGCTCGTAGCGCGGCCGGTAGTAGCGGTCGAAGGTGTCCGGGTACTTGGCCGACAGCCAGTCCAGCTCCTCGTCGGTGGGGATCCAGGTGTGGAAGTTGGTGGCCTGGCTGTACTGGTAGAAAATCGACCAGGCCTGGTGGCTGATGTGTTCCTTGCCGATGGTGGTCTGCTCGACGTACTTCGGCGGGCGGATGCCATAGCGTTCCAGGTCCTTGAACAACGCGCCACCGGCCTGTTCGAAGTACACCTCCCAGGCTTCGGCCCAGGACATCACCTTGTTGGGCAGCATGTAGTCCATCATCATCCCGACCAGGGTCAGCAGCCGGTAACCGCGCCAGAACCACTTGTCGATCCAGCGCTGCACGATGGGCACGTTGTCCTCGTGTTGCTCCAGCAGGAACTTGATCACCTCCAGGCCCAGGGTCATGTGCCGGGCTTCGTCGGACTGCGCCGAGAAGCCGAAGGTGACCGTGGCCATGTCACCGTTGAACGCGGCACCCGACATGAACGGCACGAACAACAGGTTGGTCAGCACGTACTCGAACGAGAACGAAATTGCGGTGAGGAACTCGAACGGGCCGGCTGTGCGCGCATCTTCGAAGAACGACTTGGGCACCGACAGGAACCACACCCGATCGTGCATGTGGGCGAAGTCATGCAGGCCGTTGAAGTGCTTGTTGTAGTGGCTCATGGCGTGCACCTGGGTCTGCACGTGGCGCAACTCGTCGATGGCCTGCATCTGGCAGGCCACCCGTGCGCCGGCGCCACCAAAGTGCCGGCCGACACGGGCGAAGCCCTGGTAGGCCTGGTACTCCAGCGGGGTGACGCCGCTCAGGAACAGTTTCAGGGCGTTCACGTAGCGGGCGTCAGAGATGTTCTGGTGGCCGTTGTTCTGGGCGAAGGCATCGAAGATGGCGTACAGCTTCTTCTCTTTTTCGGCCTGGTACTTCCAGTAGGCGTCCATGGTCAGGCGGAACGGGTCTTCCCACTTGTCCCAGTCGGTGATCTTGATGCCCTCGAACCGCTCGTAGGGGTAGATGGCGTCCTTGCTCTGGTAGCTTGGCTCCCAGCCCAGGTCGCGGGTCAGGCAGCGGTACTTGTCTTTCTGGTTGAGGCGCTTGGCGGCCATGGTGGTCTCCCTTGTTCTTGTCGTTGTGCGGATCAGTTCCAGTGCAGGGCGAAGCAGTCTTCGTCTTCCTCGACGTTGCCGCCGAGGGTGATCACGTCGATCAGCATTTCCTGCACGTCCCATTCACGGCCGATCATTTCTTCCACCGTGGCGCGGTGGATTTCCAGGCGCCCTTCGGCCTGCACGCGGATCATCGCCGGCTGGTGCTGCACCTGGGCATGCGGGTTGTCTTGGGTGATGGCCTCGACGATGTAGCGGGCGCTGTCGTTGTCCTGGAAGGCGATGTACACGAGGGAAGTCATGCGGCGTCTCCACTGAGGCCAAGTTTTTTCAGGCGTGCGCCAAAGGCGCTGTCACAAGCATCCAGCGCGTCACGGCCTGGGCCGGCCTCGGCCAGCGGCAGCAGCGCTTGCACGGCACGGCTGCGCCACTCACACACCCAGCCTTCGATCAACTCACGGTTGTATGGGCTCTCGGCTGCGGCCGTCTTGACCAGCGCATCGACCCAGCGCTGGCTTTCGGCAAACCACAGGCGCATGAACTCGGTGAGCATGCCCAGCTGCCCTGCCCCGATGGCCACCAGCTGCGCATCGAAGTGTTCGAACAACAGCGGATACAGCAGGCCGTCGCTGACCAGGTTCTGCGCCAGGCTCAGCTCGAACCAGTCACGCACCACCAGGCTGTCCTCCACATAGCGGCGCAGCCCTTGCCAGGCCGGCTCGTCCAGCCAGCGCTGCTTGGCCTCGGCCAACAACGCCAGGCCGTCGTCCTCCAGCAGCAGGCCGATGCGCGACAGGTACTGGGCAATGGCCAGGCGGTCCATGGCGTGGAACATGTGCATCTGGGTGACGCTGGTGCCGAACGCGTCGGCGGCAATGCCGCTGTTGTTCATGTTGGCGCCCAGCTCGGCATGGCGCAGCGGCAGCAGCAGGCGCGCGACCAAAGCACGGGTTTCGGCCGGCAGGCTGGCCAGCAGCTCGCGCTTTTCGCAGAAGGCGAAGCTGTGCTCGGCGTTTTCCTGCATGCGTGCCCGGGCTTGCACGTAGGCGCCGTAGTAGTACTGGCGCGGGTCGCTGACGGCGTACCAGTCAGCCATCTGCACGGCGGTACGGCTGGGGTCGTTGAGCAGCTTGTCGGGCTGCCACAGCGGGCGGTAGTGGAAGTTGGTGGCGGCCTCGATGTCGAAGCTGGCTTCCTGGTAGCGGCTGGCCGGCTTGTCACCGAAACGGCGGCGGATGTGGCTGAAGGTCTGGCGGATCGGCTCGACCGTGGCCGTCTTGATCTCGATACTCATGCAAGGCGTCCTGTACTTGTTGTTGTGGGAATGCAATGCGCCAGCAGGCGGCGCGCTACTCGTCCGCGTCGCGGCTTTCGCCATAGCGCCACTTGCGCATGTCGGCATCGACGGCAGCAGCCATCGCAGCGTCCATGTGGCGCACCCGGTTGCTGGCGCAGAAGCTGGCGAAGGCGGTGCGCGGCAGGACCAGTTCGACGAACAGGTCCGGGTAACCGATGGCAAAGTCGAACTCGACGAAGGCGGCGTCCGGCTCGCTACGTACACGGACGTAGCGCGGCATTTGCTCGAAGGTGGTGGTGGCTTGAGTCATGCGCTGGTGCTCTGGTTGGACGTGCCAGGGGCTAGAGCAACGGCTGTGCCAGGCGCTTTGAAATCGCCAAAAATTCAACACAACTAATTGTTTTTAAAGGCTTTTATTTTTTTACGCGTTACCCTGAGGCAGCGCTATGCGCACGCTGCAGTCTGCCCGTTTGATCATTTGCTCAAATGCGCCAGCGCCGTTTGAGCAAATGGCAAACGTCACCGGCGATTGACTTTTGCGCCGCTTTCAGGCGGTTTAGAAAAGAGAACGACCCGGGCCTTGCCTGCAGACTGCGGTCGTCCCGGCGTGACCAGCAAACCCGCCTTGCCTGAGCGGGTGCACGCCAATTCCCCATACAACTACAAACAAGGGGCGCAAGCGAATGATTACCCAGTACAGGGCACCGGAACCTGCGCCGGCGCTGAAGGACCTGACCGAACGGGTACGGTTCGAAGGCACCGAAGGCAAGATCTGGCTGGACGAGCAGCGCATGCTGCTGGTGCAGGCCGCAACCATGGCCAGCATGCGCCGCGAGCTGATCGAAATGCTTGGCGTGGAGCGGGCCAAGGGCTTCTTCCTGCGCCTGGGTTACCAGTCGGGGCTGAAGGACGCCGAGCTGGCGCGCAAGCTGCGGCCCAATGGCAACCCGGTGGACATGTTCTTCATCGGCCCGCAACTGCATTCGCTCAAGGGCATGGTCAAGGTGCGCCCGCTGCAGCTGGAAATCGACCTGGACAACGGCCATTTCTACGCCGACATCGAATGGCAGGACTCCTTCGAGGTGGAAAACTGCCAGTCCGAAGCCATCCATTCCGAGCAACCGGTGTGCTGGATGCTGCTCGGTTACGCCATCAGCTACAGCTCGTTCTTCCTCGGCCGCCAGGTGCTGTACAAGGAGGTCAGTTGCCGTGGCTGCGGTGGCAGCGAATGCCGCATCATCGGCAAGCCAGTGGAGCAATGGGAGGATGCCGACACCTTCCTGCGCTACTTCCAGAGCGACCCGGTGATCGACGAGCTGCAGTCGCTGCAGGTGCAGGTGGCCAACCTGCGCCAGCGCCTGCAGTACGAGTCGGGGCAGTTCTATGGCATCGGCCAGTCGGCGGTGTACCGGCGCTGCTGCGCACTCACCGACAAAGTCGCCCCTGGCAAGGCCTCGGTGCTGTTGCTGGGCGAAACCGGGGTTGGCAAGGAAGTGATCGCCCGCAGCCTGCACCTGCGCAGCGAGCGCGCTGGCGCCGCGTTCGTGGCGCTGAACTGCGCGACCATACCGCCGGACCTGATCGAAGCCGAGCTGTTCGGCGTGGAGAAAGGCGCCTACACCGGCGCCCAGCAGGCACGCATGGGCCGCTTCGAACGGGCCAACGGCGGCACGCTGTTCCTGGACGAAATCGTCGAGCTGACCCCACGCGCCCAGGCCAGCCTGTTGCGTGTGCTGCAGGAAGGCGAACTGGAGCGCGTGGGTGACAGCCGCACGCGGCCGGTGGATGTACGGGTGATCGCCGCCACCCACGAAAACCTCGAACAGGCCGTGAAGGATGGGCGCTTTCGGGCCGACCTTTTCTACCGCCTGAACGTGTTCCCGGTGCACATTCCCGCACTGCGCGAACGCCGCGAAGACATCCCGCTGCTGATCGAGCACTTCCTCGGCCGCCTGCACCACAGCTACGGCAAGAAAACCCGTGGGCTCAGCGACCGGGCGATGCAGGTGTGCCTGCAATACGACTGGCCGGGCAACATCCGCGAACTGGAAAACCTCATGGAGCGCGGGGTGATCATCACCGACGAGAATCAGAGTATCGGCCTGGACGCGCTGTTCCCGCATGCCCCTCCGGCTTTCGACAGTATCGGACTGGGCAGCGATGGCCGGCTGGTGGTAGACGGTGACCAGGCTACGCCCGGCTGGGTGGCGCAGATTCTCGACAGCGGTACAGGCCTGGACGCCGTCGAGGCGGTGCTGATGCAGGAGGCCATGCAGCGCTGTGGGCAGAACGTTTCCGAAGCCGCCCGCCTGCTCGGCATGACCCGCCCTGCCCTGGCCTACAGGCTGAAGAGGGGGTGAATCCACCGTAGCAATTTTTGCAGAGCCCCTGTGAGAGCGGTTCTAGCCGGTGCCATCCACTGCAGCTTCTTCAGAGGGTGCAGTACGGGATTCGCGGTCTATGTCCGCTGGCCATTCAACCTTTGGTGCCAGGCAATGCATGTGGCTCAGGCCATCGTCGTCGTTCCAGTCGCGGGGTGGGTGCACGAATGTGGGTAGGGCTTCAGGGCCTTGCTGCATGAAGAGCCGGGCGATAGCCCAGTAGGCCTTGAAAGGGACCGTGATGGTCCCTGAACACTAACGAGGAATCGCTTGCCGAAGGTTCATGGGCGTCCTAATTCCTTGTAGGAAACATCTGAGATTGATCCTTTGGGCGGTCAAAAATACAGCGTGGTGCGTGGCACCGTCTTTGCGAGTGTTCGCAGGTAAATCCTCTCTCACAGGGTGCGCACCCGGCTATCGCGCAACAGCCACTCTCATTGGCGCCACCGGCCACCCTGCACTAGCGTTGTGCTACCAGCCAGCCCCAACGTTCATGCGGAGCCCTTACCCATCATGCCGGACCTGCGCCCGAACCCGACGCTGTGCCTGGAGTACCGTGCCGAGCAGCCCATTCACCACGCCTTCCTCGAACAGGCCGGTCACTGCCCGGATGCCATCGCCATTCATGCCCAGCACACCACCTGCAGCTATGCCCAGCTCGCGCAGATCAGTCAGGGCATTGCCGCCTATCTGGTAGAAAACGCTGCCAGCGGCACCGATCGTGTGGTCATCGTCGCCAGCCGCTGCGCCGCCCTGGTATACGCCATGCTCGGCTGCCTGCGCGCCGGCCTGGCCTTTACCGTGGCCGACGCCGCCTACCCGCCTGCGCGCATTGCACAGATCGTCCGCACATTGGGGCCGGCCGTGGTCCTGCGCTGTGGCGAGGCGACCGTCGATACCGACTGCCCTCTTGTCGTTACGGTGCCGCAAGCCCCCGCTGACGCACTGCAAGCCTTCCCCAACCTGCCTGTGGCGCTGCCCGCCGTAAACCCCGAACACCCTGCCTACATCACCTTCACCTCGGGCAGCACCGGTGAACCCAAGGGCATCGTCACCCACCACGCGCCGCTGGTGCACTTCATCGACTGGCATGTACGCCGGCATCGCTTCAGCCAGGCCGACACCTTCTCCCTGCTTTCCGGCCTGGGCCACGACCCGGTGTACCGCGACGTGTTCACGCCTCTGTCGATCGGCGCGACCATCGCCTGCCCTGCCCAGCCAACCCTGACCGACCCGTCCCGGCTGGCCAGCTGGATTCATCAGCACAACGTGAGCGTGATCCACCTCACCCCGCCACTGGGCAAGCTGATCGAAACCGGCGCACACCTGAATGGCCAGGTGCTCGACCGGCTACGCTACCTGTTCTGGGGCGGCGATGCGCTCAGCCCGGCGCTGTACCAACAAATCCGCGCCATTGCGCCCAACGCCGTCAATGTGAACTTCTACGGCACCACCGAAACACCACAAGCAATGGCCTTCCATATGCTTGACCCGCACGCCGACAATGCGCGTGTCCCATTGGGCAAGGGCATCGCCAATGCACAGTTGCTGGTGGTCAACCCGGCCAACCAGTTGGTCAGCGAAGGGGAAACGGGCGAAATCCTGATCCGCAGCCCCTACCTGTCCCAAGGCTACTGGGGCGACCCGGCACTGACCGAGGCCAAGTTCGTCGCCAACCCGTTCACCGGCGACTCAAGCGACCGCTGCTACCGCACGGGTGACCTGGGCACCTACCTGGTCGATGGCAGCGCCCGTTTTCTGGGACGCGGCGACAGCCAGGTGAAAATCCGTGGCCATCGCATCGAGCTGGCGGAAATCGAAAACGCCATCACCCGCCACCCGCACATCGGGCAATGCGTGGTCGTGGCTAATCACGACAGCGCCTCGACCCGGCTGGTTGCCTATTGCGTCAGCCGCACGCCCACCACCCCCGATGCACTGCGCCAGGCGCTCAGCGGCCAACTGCCGGACTACATGGTGCCGGCGCTTTTCGTGTTCCTCGATGCCCTGCCGCTCACCCCAAACGGTAAGCTCGACAAACGCGCCCTGCCTGCGCCCTTTGACGACACGGCCAACGTGCTCCTGTCCCCACTGGCGGAAAAGCTGAGCACCGCCTGGGCGCGCATCCTCCAGGTGCCACGCCTGGATGCCAGGTTGAGTTTCGTCGAGCTGGGCGGCGATTCACTGTCGTTCGTGCAGGCTTCACGCGTGCTGGAGGAACTGATCGGTCACCTCCCTGAACGTTGGGAAACCCTGCCGGTGAGCCAGCTGGCCGAACTGAGCGCACCGCCCAAGGGCCCTTGGCGGGTGATGGAAATGCCGGTGTTCGTGCGCATGCTTGCCATCATCCTGATCGTGGTCGGCCACCTGAGCGCGTTCGACCACTGGCTGATCGTGGGCGAAACGTCGGTGCTGTTCCTGGTTTCCGGCATCAGCCTGGCGCGATTCCAGCTCAAGGCCATCGAAGAACGTGGCGATGCGCGCACACTGCTCAGGTCGCTGGCAGCCATCGTGGTGCCAACGGTGCTGTACACCGCGCTGATCCAGCTGGTATTCGACCACCTGCACTGGCAATCGCTGCTGTTGGTTTCCAACTGGTTCCCGGCCAGCGAGGTCAGTGTGTTCAATTACTGGTACATCGAAGTGCTGGTGCAGATGATCCTGATCATCGGCCTGGTGTTGTCGATCCGGCGTGTGCGCCAGGTGGTCCTCGCCGACCCGTTCCGCTGCCTGATCATTGCGACCTGTGCGCTGGTGGCATTGGATGTGCTGGTCAGCCGCTTCGTGTTCGACGCCGGTGCGCTGTTCAACCGGGTACCACAGCATTTCCTGGCCGTCATGGTGTTGGGCATGGCTGTGCACCATGCCGACACTACCGCGCGTAAATGGGTGGCCAGCGCGGTGGCGGTGCTGGTGGTCGGCGAGCTGGACCTGATGGCGATTGCCGGCGTGGGCTGGCAGACATTCTCGCGCTATATCGATATCGCGCTGCCGGCGATGCTGGCCCTGATCTGGGTTCGCTCGGTGCCAGTGCCTGCCCTGGTGGCACGGGCAGGTGCGGTGATTGCCTCGTCAACCTTGTATATCTACCTGACACATTTCCAGTTCCTGTCGCTGGCGGGCCGTATTTTCAATCACCCACTGTTCGAGGTAACCCTGGCACTGGCCGGCGGGGTGCTGGTGGCCTACTGCTGGAATACCCTGTTGCGCCTTCTATTCAACCGCAAGAACAGGCAGAACCCGGCGCGCGGAGCAGATGCAGCCGAGCGCGCCACCTCCGCTTGAGGCTGGGCAATTCCGATACCACGTACTGTAGCGGGCGCTATAATCGACGTCGCCATCCTGCAACTTCACAGGTTTGGGAATCGCCAGCACATTGACCTGGCCCGGGAGCTCGAGGCGCCAGATGACGGTAAAGTGACGACATGCGTCAGGCCTGTCCGGCCAGTTCGGCCAGTACCTCTACCGAAGTAGTGACTTGACGGAAGTGATGCTGCCACAACGCGATGCCCAGCTTGCCCGAACGGTCCAGCGAAGAGCCTACGGTCATGTCCGTCACCAGGGTAGGCGTCAGCCCCGCATCGAACAGGGCAAAGCCAGCGGCCAGCACGCAGGTTTCGGTCTGCAGCCCGCACACCAGCACCCGCTCTACACCCAGCTGCCGAATGTACTCGATAGCTTCGGCGCTCTGCCCGTAGCCATGCTTGATAAAGACCTGGTCGGCTTCGACCAGGCTCTCGTCCTCAGCCGCCGGGTGCCAGCCGAGTTGCCGCTCGAACGGTGTGACCTGTTCGTCATGCAACTCGACCGAAGCAATGGTAGGGATATTCGCTGACAACCGCCGCAAACCATCAACCAGCCACTCGGGCGGGCTGAAGGTGGACTGGACATCGACGATGAGCAAAACCTGGCGCATAGCGTACTCCGGCCATTGGCAAAATGGCGCGGAGTATAACGCGTGGCCAGGTCCCAAACCCTAGGCCACAATACTTCTGTTCATGCCCTGGGCCCACGCAGCGGCCATCTTCTCCCCTATGCGCTCAAATGCCGGATGGCTGTTGCGATAATCCGATAATTCCGCCATCGCACGGTTGATGCCGACTTCGACTTTGTTAAGCAACTCATCGCAGCGCGATTGCGTAAGGTTGCAGGCGGTGCGCCCGAACTGCACCAGCATCTTGCGTTTGGGCCAGGCCTTGGAGCCACCCAGCAACAGCCCCATGATATCGTGGCTGTTGTACACCGTCGTGGTCACCAAATCGTAAGCGGGTGCAAGCCGGATGTCGGCATCTTCCGCACAGTTCTCGTACAGCAGGCCGAAGTTCTTCAAGTGAGCATCGCCGTTCTGAATGCCCGCACAAAGCGCTACCAGCGTGAAGAAGCTTTCCAGCGCGTCCGGTACCCGGCCGGGGGTGACATAAAGTTTGATCAGTTGCGCGCAGCCTTGGTAACTGCCGTCGTACTTCTTGCGCGTCCCCCACCCGGAAAGCACACACATGTCTTCAAACCCGAGGTAGCTGTCGCTGCCGATGTCGAAGCGTCTCACAACCAGAAACTGCCCATGCTGGCTCAGTTGAAATTCCGGTACCTCAAGGCCACAGTGAAGGGCCGCCCGCATGCAGAAAAACTCGTTGGCGGCCAACTGCGGGAACTCTGCTTCATTGAATGCCTTCACCAAGTGCGTAGCACCTCGATGGGTGAACCGGCCAACTTCGGCTCCTACTTCATCGGTATCACGCACCAGCACCTTGGGTTGAACACCTGATACCCCTGAATAGGTCGCGTAAGTGCTCAAAAGGTCATTGAACAGGTCTGTGGCTCCGTCGTGAATCAGCAGGTTGGCGAGCTTGATGCCCGGTAGCGGCTGGTCGCTGGCATGCTGGGCAATGCTGATGCGGCCTAGCTGGTGTGGACCGACGATACCCAGCAGCGCAAAGTCGTCAAAACCCCGCACCGACTTGCTGAAGCGGCGCATCAATTCCTCTTTGAGGTGCCCTTCCGGGATATGCATTTCGAACAGTGGGTGTATGCCGTACTCCCACTTGTAGCTTTCGAGGCGCACCGGCATGGTCAGGGAAACAGCCTGTTCCTCAGTGACCGCCGCGTTGTAAACAAAGACCGAATCACGCAGGTTATCCTCGCTGCGGCCAAGTGTTCCGACAGCCTCACCGCTGGCGCCAATGTACAAACGATCACGCTGACTGGTCATGGATACCCCCGGCCTTCAACTCGTCAAGGGTCTTGCGCCGACGCTTGGGCGTTGCCGTCAACTCGTAACCCAGGCCCTCAAGGATTGCGGCGACCTTGCGGATCCCGACTTCGGGAATCGTGTTGTTCTCGATGCCAGAGATGGTCGCCCGGCTCATACCATGCCGCTGGGCAAGTTGCGCCTGTGACAGGCCGGCCTCCTTGCGCAGTTTTTTTATCAGATTGCCTAATTCATTCATACTTGAGTGCATCGAATACAGTGCAAAAATAGAAAAACCTTGAAAATGCATCGTATTCGATTCATCAAACCTTGTATACCTCGTACCCCTCACGTCTTGCTGTGTTCATCATTACCGAAGCCGTGAGCTACACCGCTGGCGTACACACCCACGTGTCCGGCAACAACCGGACCGACAACACCTTGATGGTGCGCGGGCAATGCGCCGGTACGTGTGCCGCGCCACCTGGCCTCGGTGTGGGTCGACTACACCCTGCAAGGCGGGCCACTGGCCGGACGGTGAGATGGAAGGCATCCTCGAAAACGCCACCAAGGAAGCCACCATTCAGGGGCCGTTGCGCCACAACGCGGTGGAAACCTTCATCGAGAAAAACACCGGCACCAACACCGGCTCGAAAATCCCGTGGCTGGACTGGGAAATCATCCCCGATGCCGATCACTGCATTGTCGATGTGTACATGGCCGGTGGCGGCTGCACCTTGCCAGGTTCGGCCAAGGTGCTGATGCCGGGGCAAGGCTATGAAGGGGTGACCGAGTTTGTCTTCGATGTGATCACCTCGCGCGGGGTCAATGCCTGCCCGCCTTTGCTGGTGGGGGTTGGGGTTTCGACCTCGGTAGAAACAGCGGCACGCCTGTCGAAGAAGGCCATTCTGCGTGAAGTGGACTCCAGCCACCCCAATGAAAGCGCGGCCATGATGGAAAAGCTGCTGGAGGAAGGCCTGAACGAAATCGGTATCGGCCCGCAGGGCCTGACCGGCAACAGCAGCGTGATGGGGGTGAACATCGAGTCTTCGGCCCGCCACCCCTCCACCATCGGCGTGGCGGTGTCCACCGGTTGCTGGGCCCACCGCCGCGGCAAGATCCGCATCAACGCCGACCTGACCTACGACATCCTCTCCCATGAAGGGGTAGTACTGTGAAAAAGATCCTCAGCACCCCGATCAGCGACGAAGACCTGGCCAACCTCAACGTGGGCGATGTCGTCTACCTCACCGGCCAACTGGTGACCTGCCGCGACGTGGCACACCGGCGCCTCATCGAGTTGGGTCGCGAACTTCCGGTAGACCTGCGTGGCGGCGCGATCTTCCACGCCGGCCCCATTGTCAGGAAGAAAGACGACGGCAGCTTCGAGATGGTTTCCATCGGGCCAACCACCAGCATGCGCATGGAAAAATTCGAGAAACAGTTCATCGAGCAGACCGGTGTGAAGCTGATTGTCGGCAAGGGCGGCATGGGCCCGGAGACCACCACCGGCTGCCTGGAGAACAAGGCGGTACATGCGGTGTTCCCGGGGGGCTGCGCGGTGCTGGCGGCCACTCAGGTGGAAGAGATCGAGCGGGCAGAATGGCAGGACCTGGGCATGCCGGAAACGCTGTGGGTGAACCGCGTGCGTGAGTTCGGGCCGCTGATCATCTCGATCGATACCAAGGGCAACAACCTGTTCGAGCAGAACAAGGCGCGCTTCAATGAGCGCAAGGGGGCGGTGATGGAGAAGATCAACAGTCAAGTGCGGTTTATCAAGTAAAAGAATTTCGCGCAGGCCCTGTTCCCGCAGCCCTTATGCTGCTGTCCCAGCATCCACTGCTGCCCGATTGCTGCCACAGCAGCCCCCCATAACATGCCCTCCCCGCAAACGCCCACCCCACAGGCCCTGCGCCGTGGCGGTTTGAATGCTGGGGCGCGCCTTGCGCCCCTAAGCGGCACACGTGCGCGCCAGGCGCAGGTCAGTGCGCCAGTGCCTCGCGGAACCGTCGGGTGCTGGTAACCGCCAGCACCAGCCCGATGACTGCCACGCTACCGCCCACAAGGCCGATATCCGCCACGTCCATCTGGCTGCTGACGATACTGCCCAGCAGCGCACCACCACCAATACCGATGTTGTAGATGCCCGAAAACAACGCCATGGCCACATCGGTGGCGTCGGATGCCAGCTTCAACGTCTTCGACTGCAGCGACAAGCTGAAACTGAGAATCGCCACGCCCCAGAACATGCTCAGCGCAGCGAACGCATAGAAGTTGCCCGACAGCGGCAACAACAACAGCAGGCACGCTGCCAACAGGCCGATCGAACCCACCAGGAAACCATGGGGGAAGCGATCGCTGTAGCGGCTGAACAGCAACGAACCGAACACCCCGGCACCGCCAAACAGCAGCAGCAACAGTGTGGTGCGCTCACCGCCAATCTGCGCCACATGCAGCGCGAACGGCTCAATGTAGCTGTAGGCGGTGAACTGCGCCGTGATCACCAGCGTCACCAGCGCATAGGTAATGACCAACGCCGGGCGCTTGAACAGGATCGGCAGGCTGCGCAACGAGCCGGAGTTCTGGCTGGGCAGCAGCGGCAGCGATTTCATCAGGCACAGCATGGTGACCAGCGCCACACCGGCAATGCTCAGGAAGGTGATGCGCCAGCCCAGCGCCTCACCCACCACGCGGCCCAGCGGAATGCCCAGCACCATGGCCAGGGTGGTGCCGGTGGCCAGCAGGCCCAGCGCCTTGGCCTGCTGGCCCGGTGGTGCCACGCGCACCGCCAGCGAGGCCGTGATCGCCCAGAACACCGCATGCGCCAAGGCAATACCGATACGGCTGACCAGCAGCATGGCAAAGCTCTGCGACAGCCACGACAACAAGTGGCTGACAATGAACACCAAGAACACGCACAGCAACAAACGCCGCCGTTCGACGTTACGGGTCAGCAGCATCATCGGCAGCGAGGCCAATGCCACCACCCAGGCATAAATGGTCAGCATCAGGCCGACCTGGGCGGTGCTCATGTCGAAGCTGCGGCCAATGTCACTCAGCAGCGCCACCGGCACGAACTCGGTGGTGTTGAAGATGAAGGCTGCCAGGGCCAGGGCGATGACGCTCAGCCAGCTGCCGCTGCCCGCCGTGGGTGGCTGGTGGGTGGGTATGGGTCCGTTCATGGGTGCAAACCGCTTCTCCGCAGGCAAGGCAACAGGTCGCACGCCAGCCACCCGCTTGCAGGGGCGCCAACGCACGCTTTGTTATTGATAGGAATGCCCGGCATGGTACGCGTCAAGCCGGAGCCTCACAACCGCGTGGCAGGCAGAAGGAGTACCATGCGCCTTTTGTGTGAAACGCGAGTGCAACAAGGAGCCCGATCCGCTCATGGACAAGCAGCACCCCCAGCAGCAGTGGCAGCAGGCGGTAACCGCCTACGCCCAGGCCGTCAACGACTACGTCGCGCAGGGCCGTGCGCAAGGCTGGGATAAACTGGAAGAGCCAAAGGCGCCAGCCACCGGGCACTTGCTGGACGCCTGGCTGGCTGCCCTGCACGCCGCCAATCGCCCTGGCGTCGACGAACAGCAACGCCGAGCGTTTCGCGAGGCCTGGCCACCCGCACACCACCCCTTGGTACCGTTGCTCGATGACCACGGCCAAGGGATCAGCAATGTCCTGCTGCTGGACGACGGCAGCCTGCTGGCCCGCATCGGCATGCCTTACGACAAGGGCCAGGTCGTGCGTATCGACCGCCAAGGGGTGACACCGGTGATCGGCATCGAGCACTTCGGCCGCTGCCCGGCCCGCCGCTACTTCGCCCTGGCCAATGCCGAGGGCGTGCGCGTGACAGACGGCTGGGGTGGCCCGCAAGTACAGCGACTGGCATGGCCAAGCGGGCTTGAGGGGTTGCCGCCGGGGTACCCGTTCGAGCCGTTCGACCTGCCGCCCGCGCCAACCGCGCTGGTCCCCTTCCCCGATGGCCAGCGTGTGCTGCTGGTAAGCGCCGAAGGGATCTTCGTGCTGACCACTCAAGGTGCGACTCGCCTGCTGCCGCAACAAACGCGGGTGCTCGACGAGCTGGCCGAAGGCACCGACCCGGACGACATCAGCCTGGGGCTGAGCATGGAGCATGGCGCAGTGTCGGCGGATGGCCGGCTGATCGTGGTGGGCGAGCAAGGTACCCGTCACCGGGTGCTGGATGCCCAGTTCAGGCCGGTTGCCGAAATCGGCCCAGGCAGCGAGTACCCGCACTTTGCGTTGTTCAACCGCACGGGTGACCAGCTGATCGTCAATGCCTGCCATTTCCATAGCGGTGCCACGCTGGCAGTGAAGGTGGCGGACTTGCCAGGGCTGGATACCGATTACTACAGCCAGGACCCGCGTACCCCGCTGGTGCAGGATGGCGCCAGGGTATATGCCGGGGTGGCGCGCGATGGCGAGTACATTGTGGGGGATGCCTATGGCTACCTGCGGGCGTTCGGCGAGGATGGCACCGAACATTGGCAGCATTATTTGGGGTCGACCATCTGTGCGATGGATATCAGCGCCGATGGACAAACGCTGGTGGCGGCGAGCCATGCGGGGGTTGTTTCGGTGATCGCGCTGGACAGCGGGCGGCCTGAATGGCAGATCGGCACCGGGGCGCATGGCGAGGTCCGGCGGTGGTTGTTCTGGAAGGGGTTGGACAAGGCGATGGTCTGGTAACAGATTCAGCCTCTTGGTTGCCTGTACAGGCCTCTTCGCGGGTAAACCCGCTCCCACAGGGATCGCACAAGCTTCGAAAACTGTGCAGTACTTGTGGGAGGGATTTACCCGCGAAGAGGCCGGTACAGCCAACCGAATAATCAGCCCTGCAAAGTGGCCATGTCGATCACGAACCGGTACTTCACATCACCGGCAATCATCCGCTCGTACGCCTGGTTGATATTGCGAATATCCAGCATCTCGATATCGCAACGGATGTTGTGCTCGGCACAGAAATCCAGCACTTCCTGAGTCTCGGCAATGCCCCCGATCAACGACCCCGCCAGCACCCGGCGCTTCATCACCAGGTTGGCCGCGTGCACCGCCGGGTCGATCGGTTCGATCAGGCCGACAAGAATATGCACACCATCGAACTTCAAGGTTTCAAGGTACGGGTTGAGGTCGTGCTGCACCGGAATGGTGTCCAGCAGGAAATCGAACCGGCCGGCAGCGGCGCGCATCTGCTCGGCATCGGTGGACACGATCACGTGGTCGGCACCTTGGCGGCGGGCTTCTTCGGCCTTGGCCTGGGACCGGGTGAACAGGGTCACCTCGGCACCCAGGGCCTTGGCCAGCTTGATGCCCATGTGGCCCAGGCCACCCATACCAAGGATGCCGATTTTGTGGCCCGGGCCGACGCCGTGGTGCTTGAGCGGCGAATAGGTGGTGATGCCGGCGCACAGGATAGGCGCCGCGCTGGGCAAGTCCATGCCGGCCGGAATGCGCACCACGAAGTGCTCGCTGACCACGATGCTGCTGGAGTAACCGCCCATGGTGTTGCTGCCGTCGACCCGGTCCGGGGTGGCGTAGGTCATGGTCGGGCCTTCCAGGCAATATTGCTCCAGGTCCTTGGCGCAGGCTTCACAGTGGCGGCACGAGTCGACCATGCAGCCAACGCCCACCAGGTCACCGACCTTGTGCGCAGTCACCTGGCCGCCCACCGCCGTGACGCGGCCGATGATTTCGTGGCCGGGCATCAGCGGGTATACAGCAATGCCCCATTCGTTGCGCGCCTGATGGATATCGGAATGGCACACGCCGCAGTAAAGGATTTCGATGGCGACATCGTCCGGGCGTGGGCTGCGGCGCTCGAAGGTGACAGGGGCCAGGGGGCTGGTGGGGGTTTGGGCGGCGTAACCGATGGCGGTATACATGCAGGGCCTCGCAGTAAAGTGAAACGATTCAGTCGGCGCATTTTGCGCGCTGTTTGCCGCCTGGCACACGGCTGATTCTCCGGCATGCATGCCTGATTCTCCGAAGATTCCAGCCAGCATCTGGCGCCACACCCTCAATCTGCGATGATTAGGCTGTCCGATTCTCTGCCCCCAGGTTCACCATGCAACTGACCCGCCACGTCGACGCCAACGCGCGGCTCTGCGCGCTGATCCGCAGCCTCGCCACGCGCCCTGGCTTCGTCCCCACGCACCTGCCCCAGGTGCAGGTGCTGAGCTGGGACCACTATGTGGCCAGCAGCCCTCAGATCTACGAGCCCAGCCTGATGATCCTGGCCCAGGGCAGCAAGCTGGCGCGCCTGGGGCCACGTACCCTGGAATATGGCGCCGGGCATTACCTGGTGCAGGCGTTGTCGGTCCCGTTCATGTGTGAAACCTTCGCCACCCGTGAAGCGCCCTTGCTGGGCGTGGCGGTGGACATCGACCGTGGCGTTCTGGGTGAACTGGTGCAGAGCATGGACCTGGCACCGGACGCTGCAGTACAGGCACAAACCCCGCAATCGATGACCTCGGCAGCGCTGGATGCGCCGATGCGCGACAGTGTCGAGCGGCTGCTGCACTGCCTGCAGGACCCGCTGGATGCCAAAGTGCTGGGCCCGGCGCGCGTACGCGAAGTGCTGTACACCGCCCTGCGCGGCCCACAGGCCGGTGTGTTGCGGGCGCTGGTGGAGCAACAGGGGCACTTCGCCCGCATCGGCGCCGCCCTCGCCCACCTGCGCGCGCACTACAACGAGCCGCTGAGCGTGGAAGCACTGGCTGCGCGGGCAAACATGAGCGTTTCGACCTTCCACGAACACTTCAAGCGCTGCACCGACATGGCACCGATGCAGTACCTCAAGCGCCTGCGGTTGTTAAAGGCGCAGCAGATGCTGATTGGCGAAGGCCTGGGGGTGGCACAAGCTGCGCACCGGGTGGGCTACCAGAGCACCTCGCAGTTCAGCCGCGAGTACAAGCGCCAGTTCGACCGCAGCCCGGGGGATGAGTTGCCGTATCAGAGCTTGCCGGTGTAGCGCGCCATTACTGCCGCTCGACCATGGCAATGATTGCGGCCTTGAGCTCAGCCTTGGCCACCGTCAACTCGAAAGTGGCCACTGCGCCAATGGCCAGTATGCTCCCTTGCGCGACTCGTAAAGCGTGAAGTGGCGTGCCGCGAGGTGGAACTCCGGCGCGCTGGTGGCCTCGGGTGGCTGCCCACGGTAATCCCTGGACAGCGTCAAGTGCGGCCGATATTCACGGGCGGCCGCCTCAACTCCCAGCGGCAACAACGCCTGCTGCAACCCGTACACCAGTTGCAACAGGGCCGGCGGTGTCTGCTGTGCCTCCAGCACCAAGGCTCCGGCCCGCGGCCACACCTGCAAGCGGTCGAGCAACAGCCGTGGTGCCGTAGCCGGCAGCGCCAGTTGATCGACCACCGCACAGATCGCAGGCACCTGCGCGGCATCCACATCGCCAAGAAACAGCAACGTGACGTGGAAGTTGGCCGCCGGCACCGGTTTGCCGCTGCGCAGGTTCAAACCCCGGCGCCACTGGGCCAGGGCACGGCGCTGTACATCGCTGACCGGCAGGGCGAAAAACAGCCGTTTGAAGGGGCTACCGCTGGGTCGTACATCCTGAACCATACAAACTCCCGAACATGAAACGTTTGCGCAAGACTGTAGGGCATTACACCAATGTCGCCCCGTCGTTTCGTAACAATAAGTACAAACTGCCCCCATGATTGTTTATGCTGGCTGGCTTATGCCATGGCGCATGGCCATTTTTCGACAAGTAAACGTCCATGAAAATTGCACTCGTACTCATCTTCGTCCTTTCGATCGCCTATGTTCACCTGCGCGGTCGGGTTCGTCACAAGCTGACCCGCCAGCTGGGCGACCACTCCAGTTTCCTGGCCCCAGTCAACAGCTTCCTGTACCTGTTTTCCAAGCTCCCGGCTAAGCCTTACCTGCCGGTCGAGGCCTTCCCCGAACTGAAGCCGCTGCAAGACCACTGGCAGGAAATCCGTGAAGAGGGCCGCCAGTTGCTGCATGTGGGCGAAATCAAAAAATCCGAAAATTACGATGACGTCGGTTTCAACTCGTTCTTCAAAACCGGCTGGAAGCGCTTTTACCTGAAGTGGTATGGCGAAAGCCACCCATCGGCCATGGCCCTGTGCCCACGTACCACCGAGCTGCTGCAAGGCATCGGCACGGTCAAGGCCGCCATGTTCGCCACCCTGCCGCCGGGCGCCAAGCTGGTACGCCACCGTGACCCGTATGCTGGCTCGTACCGCTATCACCTGGGCCTGGATACGCCAAACGACGACGGTTGCTACATTGACGTGGACGGCGAGAAGTACTCGTGGCGCGACGGTGAGGGGGTAATCTTCGACGAAACCTACATCCACTACGCAGCCAATACCACCGAACACAACCGCATCATCCTGTTCTGTGACGTCGAGCGCCCGCTCAAGTACCGCTGGGCAACGGCGTTCAACCGCTGGTTCAGCCGCAACGTCATGGCCGCCGCCGCCGCGCCCAACGGTGACGGCGACAAGACCGGTGGTATCAACCGGCTGTTCACCCGCATCTATAAGATCCGCGAGCGCGGCAAGGCGCTGAAAAAGCGCAACCGCATGCGTTACTACTTGGAAAAATGGGCCGTGGTCGCGGCGTTGGTTCTGGTGTTCATCTACATCTGACCGATGTGGGAGCGGGCTTGCCCCGCAAACACCGGCGAAGCCGGTGCCATGCTCCGCGCAGCCTCCTTCGCGGGACAAGCCCGCTCCCACAAACAGCTCAGCAAACACCCACCAAAGTACAAGCCTCACACTTGCCACACTTCGACTAGCCTGAAAGCTCCACTCGCAACCACCCCAAGGTGAAGACGATGAGCATGATGGACTGGGACGCCTACCGTAAGCAGTTGATGGCCGGCATCGGCGATCTCAAGCAACTTTCCCCCGACACCGTGGCCGGCTACATGACCGCCAGCGGTGCGGGGGCCAAGACCAACCATCTGGACGCCAAGACCCGCGAGCTGATCTCTCTGGCGGTGGCCGTGACCACCCGCTGCGACGGCTGCATCGCCGTGCATTCGCAGCAGGCGGTCAAGCATGGCGCCAGCCGCGAGGAAATTGCCGAGGCGCTGGGCGTGGCGGTGGCGATGAATGCCGGTGCCGCGCTGGTCTACTCAGCGCGGGCCATGGATGCTGTCGGCAAGGCCAACGGCTGAGCACAAACGGCGCCGCCGCCCTTGCGCGACGGCGCCGCGCGACCCAGACTGTGCGGCTTAGCCCGCGCAGGAACCCGCATGATCCACATTCGCCCCATGACGCCCGACGATTTCGACCGTTTCTGGCCCACCTTCCAGGCCATTGTCCAGGCCCGTGAAACCTATGCCTTCGACCCGGCCCTGAGCTTCGAACAAGCCCGCCAGGTGTGGCTGGAACTGCCCTTGCACACGCTGCTGGCCGAAGAAGATGGCGAGATGCTGGGTTCGTATTACCTCAAGGCCAATGCTGCCGGGCCTGGTGCGCATGTGGGCAATTGCGGCTACATGGTCTGCGAACAGGCGCGTGGCCGTGGCGTGGCGCGCCTGATGTGCGAGCACTCGCAGAAGCTGGCACGCCAGGAGGGCTTTCTGGCCCTGCAGTTCAACTCGGTGGTGGCCAGCAATGAAGTGGCCGTGGCGCTGTGGCACAAACTGGGCTTCGAGACCGTTGGCCGCTTGCCCAAGGCCTATCGCCATGCCCGCCTGGGGCTGGTGGACTGCCTGGTGATGTACAAATGGCTGGCGGACGAGCCGGTGGTGGAGAAGCCGCCATTGCTGATCGGGCGCAAGAACATCGAGGCACGGGTGTCGCGCCGTCGCGGACGCTGATGTTCTTGAGCAGGCCCGCGAAGCGGTCGGGCCTGCCAAGCGCTCAGCTTCAGAAAGCCAAGCCTACCTTCACACCAAACTCGTCACGCTTGAGCTTGGTGTTGTCTGCTACTGGGGAGTCTTCATCCAGCTTGTATTCGGTGCGGGTGTAGTAAACCCCGGCCTGTACCGGCATACCGCCTTGCTGATTCATCAGCAACGTCACCTCGGCATACGGGTTGGTGCGGTCTTTCAGGTCGACCGTGTCGCTGCCAAAGTCATCCACCTTCAGCCGCGCGCGGCCGTCCAGGGTATGCCGCGCGCCCACTTCCACCCGCAGTGTCGAGGCGTCGAACTGGTGGTTGTAGCCCAGCGCTGCCTTGGCAAAGGGCGACTTCACGGTGAGCTTGGTATCAAGGTCGTTGATTTCCGGCTCGAAGCGCGACCAGCTGTAGCCGCCGCCCACAGTCACGTCGACAAAGTTGCGAGCGTCCAACGCCGCACGCCAGCCAAGATCAAGATCGGCCTGAGCCTCCTTGAGCTTGTTGTCGTTCTTTTTGCCGAATTTGGCCTCGGCGCCGAGTTGGTAGATGAAACCAGATTCGGCTGTCAGCTTGTTGCCGAATGTGGCGAACACGCCACCTTGGCCCATGTGTTCCTTGTCGCTTTCACTGCCACCTTCAAACTTGAACTTGTCGTAGGCGCCCTGCAGACCGATTGTGAACAACGGATCGGTGCTGGGCGCGGCGGTGGCAGCCAGCGGCGCGGCGATCAGGGCGAGCAGGCAGGAGTGGCGCAACAGTTGACGAGCAGGCATGCGGGAAGTCTCCATGACTTGATAACGAAAGGCTAACGTGCGGTTCGAGACAAACGCCGCCAAAAAAGTTCGAAAAAAAATCAGTAAAAACGTGCAACCTTGTGATTTATCGCGGCATTCATGGCGTACCAACATTTGACGCCCCGGCGTTTCAATGGTCAGATGCGCGCCAGTTTCAGGTGCCCTGTACCGCCGCGTGCAGGGTGAAACGGGAAGCCGGTGCGTCGTATCGACCACGACAAGTCCGGCGCTGCCCCCGCAACGGTAAGCGAGCGAACCCTTCGACATACCACTGTGCTCAGGCATGGGAAGGTGAAGGTTTCATGCCCCTCGCAAGCCCGGAGACCGGCCTGAAGCTTCACTTGGCAACCCGCGGTGGGCGGGCGCAGGCCGGTATCCGTGCGCGCGCCTGCCTGCACGGTGCGCCTTTGCGTGTTTTCCACCGGGATCCATTCATTCCTGCAGCAGTGGAACGACATGTCCCGTATGTTCAAGCTTCACCCCCTGGCGGCCTGCCTGGCCGTCGCCCTTCCAGCCCTGGCCGATGACCAGGACCGACAACCCCTGGCCCTGCCCACCACGGCCATTACCGACACCCTCGACAACCACGCTATCGACCTGGTCACGCCGACCCAGGCCGGCTCGCGCCTTGGCCTCAACGCCCTGGAGACGCCGGCCAGCACCAGTAGCATCAGCACCGAGCAGATCCAGCAGCGCAACAACCTCACGGTGCAGGACGCCGTGACCCGTTCGCCGGGCATCACCTTCGTCGGCTCCCCGGGCGACGGCGGCACGGGCCTTTCTGCTCGCGGCTTTGCCGGGCACAGCTCGGTGATGACCCTGTTCGACGGCGCACGGCTGTACACCGGTGCCGGCACCCAGACCTTCCCAGTCGACCCGTGGATGGTCGAGCGCATCGACGTGATTCGCGGCCCGGCTTCGGTGCTGCATGGCGAGGGCGCCACCGGTGCGGTGGTCAACGTAATCCCGAAAAAGCCGTTTGCCGGCGAAGTGCGTAACCACCTGCGCCTGGGTTACGGTTCGTGGGACCGCCAGCAGCTCGGCCTGGACAGCGGTGGCAGCCTCAGCGAACGCCTGAGCTACCGCCTGACCCTGAACCAGCAAGGGGGCAATGGCTGGGTCGACCGCACCCCTTCGCGCAGCCTGGCCCTGAGCGCCGCGCTGCGTTTCGATGCCAGCGACGACCTCAGTTTCACCCTCGCCCACGACCGTGGCGATGCGCAACCCGCCAACTACTACGGCACGCCACTGATCGATGGCCACTACCGCAGCAGCCTGCGCAAAAAAAACTACAACGTGCAGAACGACGTGCAGCACTACGTCGATGAATGGACCCGGCTGAACACCGACTGGACGCTGAACGACCACCTCAGCGCCAGCAACCAGCTGTACTACATCAAGAGTCGCCGCCACTGGCGCAACGCCGAAGACTACAGCTGGGACGCCGAGCACCAGCAGTTGCAACGCGGCAGCTACCTGGAGATCAAGCACAACCAGGAGCAGTTCGGCGACCGCCAGACCTTCACCTTCGACCACACCCTGTTCGGCCTGGCCAGCAAGACCGTGGTCGGCGCCGAGTACAACAAGGTGCGTTTCAACGTCGACAGCAATGCCCCCTACAACGATGTGGGCGGCGACTACATCGACCCGTGGCAGGCGCAGTCTGGCTGGTTCCATAGCGCCTCCCCCCTGCGCCCGCAAACCTTGTCCACCACCCACACCTTCGCCCTGTTCGCCGAGAACCGCCTGCAGCTGAGCGATCGGCTGTCGTTGGTCACGGGCGTGCGCCGCGACCAGAACCACATCGACCGCGACAACCTGATCGATGGCAGCCGCAGCGACCACAGCCTGCAAGGCGGCAACTGGCGCGCCGGCCTGGTGTATGCATTTACCGACGACCTGTCGCTGTACGGCCAGTACTCCACCAGCGAGGACGGGGTGAACAATCTCATCAGCCTCAGCCCGGCCCAGATGCACTATGAGCTGACCGAAGCGAAGCAGACCGAGGTGGGCCTGAAGCAACGCTTCTGGGACGGTCGCGGTGAATGGACGATGGCGGCCTACCACATCGTCAAGAAGAAGCTGCTGGTGGACGACCCGATCACCCACGAGAAGCAGCAGGCCGGGCAGCAGACGTCCGATGGCCTGGAAGCGACCCTGGAACTGGCGCTGGCGCATCAGTGGCAGGTGTCGGCGAACGCGTCGCTGGTGCGCGCCAAGTATGATGACTTTGACGAAATGGTCGGTGGAGCAGCGCAGGACCGTGCGGGCAATCGGCCGGCCAATGTGCCACGGCGTACTGCCAACCTGTGGCTGAGCAAAGGCTTCGGGCAGCAAGTGGAGGCCGGCATTGGTGCGCGTTATGTGGATGAGCGCTTTGCCAATACTGCCAATACCCAGAGCGCGCCTGGGTACACCGTGGTCGATGCCAACGTCGCCTGGCAGGTGCTGCCGGATGTGCGGCTGGGGTTGCAGTTGAACAACCTGTTCGACCGGGAGTATGTGCAGTCGGCGTTCAGTGGGCAGCAGTGGTTGATGGGGATGCCACGGTCGTATTTTGCGACGGTGGATTACAGCTTCTGATTGAGTTGCCTGTGCCCGCGAAGAGGCCGGAGCAGGCAACACAAAAACCTCTACCAACCGCTGACCAATTAGTTATAAGATAACGTTTCACATGACATTCATTCCTATCAGCGACCCTCCATGACAAGCGCCAGCGCCACCCCCACCCTGCTCACCCAGCGCCTGCAGAGCATCGACGCCCTGCGCGGCCTGGTGATCCTTTTCATGCTCCTGGATCACGTCCGCGAAACCTTCTTCCTGCACCGTCAGGTTAGCGACCCAATGGCCATCGACACCACCGAGCCGTCGCTCTTCATCAGCCGCACGCTGGCCCACCTCTGTGCGCCGGTGTTCGTCCTGCTGACCGGCCTGTCGGCCTGGCTGTACGGCGAAAAGCATCAGGGCCGTGGCGATGTGTCGGCGTTCCTGTTCAAACGCGGGCTGTTTCTGGTGGCGCTGGAGTTCACCCTGGTCAACTTCGCCTGGACCTTTCAGCTGCCGCCCAGCGTCATTTACCTGCAAGTCATCTGGGCCATTGGCATCAGCATGATCGCCCTGTCGCTGCTGGTATGGCTGCCACGCGCCGCCCTGCTCGCCCTGGGCGCAGTCATCGTCGCCGGCCACAACCTGCTCGATGGCCTGCACTTCGGCGTGGAATCGGCCTTGCATGTGCCGTGGGCGATCCTGCATGACCGTGGCTGGCTGGCGTTTTCCGACACCCTGCGCCTGCGCACGTCCTACCCGGTACTGCCGTGGATCGGCGTCATCGCCCTGGGCTACGGCCTGGGCCCGTGGTTCGCCCGTGGCAGCGAGGCCGTCGAACGTCAGCACCGCCTGCTGCTGGCCGGGCTGGCCGCGCTGCTGGGCTTTGCCGTGTTGCGTATGTTCAATGGCTATGGCGAGGCGCCCTGGAGCGGCTACCCAACCTTCACACAAACCCTGATGAGCTTCTTCAACATCACCAAATACCCGCCGTCACTGCTGTTCCTGGCCCTGACCCTGGGCTGCGGCCTGCTGTTGCTGCGCGCCTTCGAACGCGCCGGCCAGGCCCGCTGGATCAGCGCGCTGGCGGTGTTTGGTGCTGCGCCGATGTTCTTCTACCTGCTGCACCTGTACGTGCTGAAGCTGCTGTACCTGGCCTGCGTGGCGCTGTTCGGCCTCAACCGTGGCGACTATTTTGGTTTCGATGGCATCGCCGCCGTGTGGCTGATCGCCATCCTGCTGGCCGCGTCGCTGTACCTGCCGGTACGCAAGTTCGCCCGCTTGAAGGCACGCCGCCGCGACATCACCTGGCTGAAGTACTTCTGAAAAGCGTTTTCACCCGGCAGCGCGATGGTCTACCATGCGGGCCGCCGGTTTCCACCACGGAATTAATAGGGAATCCCAGGCCCGCCAACACGGGCCAAACGGAACTGCCCCCGCAACTGTAGGTGCCGAGCCTGCTCCATTGATGCCACTGGGCGTAATTGCCCGGGAAGGCTGGAGCCGGGCCATGACGCACCAGTCAGGAGACCTGCCGGCCTACATTCACCAACCGGCGGGGTGTCCGGGATTGGCCATCCGTTTTGCCCCTGCCAACGGCGGGGCGCGGCGATGCCTGTCCGTGCGTTCCTCACCCGAACTGTCCGATAGGAGATCGCCCCAGCATGCTGCCCCGTTTCGCCACCCTGCTCGCCGGCCTAGGCCTCACTGGCCTGGCCCAAGCCGCCGCCACCCACTACCCGCTTACAGTCGAGAATTGCGGCAGGCCGCAGACGTTCGCTCAGGCGCCTCAACGCGCCGTCACCATCGGCCAGGCCGGCACTGAAATGCTCTACGCACTGGGCCTGGGTGACAAACTGGCTGGCACCTCATTGTGGTTCAACAACGTACTGCCCGAATACAAAGCGCAGAACGACAAGGTGCCGCGCCTGGCTGACAACGACCCGAGCTTCGAGGCCGTAGTGGGCAAGCGCCCGCAACTGGTCGCGGTACAGTTCGAATGGATGGTCGGCGCACAGGGTGTTGTCGGCACCCGCGAACAGTTCGACGAACTGAAGATACCCACCTACCTGCTGCCTTCGGACTGCGAAGGCAAGGACAACCTGGTCGGCGCCGACGGTACTCGCCTGCAAGCGTTCCAGGTAGGCAGCATCTACAAGAGCGTCAGCCAGCTGGCCGAGATCTTCGATGTGCAAGACCGCGGCACTGCCCTGAATGCCGAGCTCAAAGGCCGCCTGGACAGCGCCAAGGCACAACTGGCGGGCAAGGACCTGTCCGCCACCTCGGCACTGTTCTGGTTCTCCAGCGCCGACCTCGACATCGACCCGTACGTGGCCGGCCGCCAAGGCGTCGCCGACTTCATGCTGCGCACCCTGGGGGTGCGCAACGTGGTCGAGTCCACGGAGGAATGGCCCACCGTAGGCTGGGAAACCTTGGCCAAGGCCAACCCCACCTGGCTGATCATCGCGCGCATGGACCGTCGCCGCTTCCCCGCCGACGACTACCAGAAAAAGCTCGAATTCCTGCGTAACGACCCGGTTACCCGCAACATGGACGCGGTAAAGCATGACCGCATCATCATCCTCGACGCCGATGCCATGCAGGCCGGCATCCGCCTTTTCAGCGGCCTGCAGACGTTGTCTGCAGCCTTTGCCAGCGGTAAAGCAGCCCAGTGATGATTCGCCTGTTACCTTGCATCGCGGTCGCCCTTGCAGCCCTGCTGGCCGCCTTGCTGGCCGGCACCGCCATTGGCGAAACCAACCTGTCGCCCCGTGTGGTTGGCCAGGTGCTGGCCAACCACCTGTGGCAGGCCGGCTACCCGGTCGACCCGATCGACGCCGGCATCGTCTGGAATTACCGCCTTACCCGCACCCTGGTCGCCGCTGCTTGCGGTGCCGGCCTGGCGACGTGTGGCGTGATCCTCCAGGCGCTGTTGCGCAACCCCTTGGCCGAGCCTTATCTGCTGGGGTTGTCTGCCGGCGCCTCGACCGGGGCGGTGCTGGTCGGCCTGCTGGGGCTGGGTGGCCTGGCATTGAGCATGTCCGCCGGGGCGTTCATCGGCGCACTGGCCGCATTCACCCTTGTACTGGTACTGGCCCGCGCGGCCGGCCCCGGCAACAACAACGCCCAGGTCATCCTTGCCGGCATTGCCGGCTCACAACTGTTCAACGCGCTAACTGCCTTTCTGATTACCAAGTCGGCCACTGCCGAACAGGCACGCGGCATCCTGTTCTGGCTGATGGGCAACCTCAGCGGGGTGCGTTGGCCATCGGTGTGGCTGGCCGTGCCGGTGGCACTGTTCGGCCTGGTGGTGTGCCTGTTGCACCGCCGCGCGCTGGATGCTTTTACCTTCGGCGCCGATTCGGCTGCTTCGCTGGGCATACCGGTGCGGCGCACCCAGCTACTGCTGATCAGCTGCGCGGCGCTGGTGACGGCGGTCATGGTGTCCATCGTCGGTGCCATCGGTTTTGTTGGGCTGGTGATTCCCCACGCCCTGCGCCTGCTGCTCGGCCCCGGGCACAGCCGCCTGCTGCCAGCCAGCGCACTGGGCGGCGCGCTGTTCCTGATTACCGCCGACGTGCTTTCACGCACCTTGATTGCGGGCCAGGTGATCCCTGTGGGGGTGGTCACCGCACTGATCGGGGCACCGGTCTTCGCGCTGATTCTGATCAGCCGCCGGGGGCGCTCATGACCGTCATGACCGCTGTACAGATTTCGCCCCTGAGTTGCCAGGGCCTGGGGTTGCAACTGGCCGGCAATACCGTGCTCAGCGGTATCGAGCTGAACGTTGTCGCGGGCGAAACGCTCGGCATTGTCGGCCCTAACGGCTCGGGCAAGTCTTCGCTGCTCAAGTTGCTGGCCGGGCTGCGCAAGCCGGCCAGCGGCAGCGTGCAACTGTTGGGTGAACCACTGGCACAGCTGCCCCGCCGCCGTGTGGCGCAGGCCCTGGCACTGGTCGAACAACAGGCCGACACCCTCGATGCAATCCGCGTGTTCGATGCCGTGGCCTTGGGCCGTACACCTTGGCTCTCAGCACTGGCACCGTTCTCGCAAGTGGATCGCGCCATCGTCGAGCAGGCGCTGGCTGACCTCGATGCCCTGCACCTGCGCACACGCCTTTGGGGCTCATTGTCCGGTGGCGAGCGCCAGCGCGTGCACATCGCCCGCGCCCTGGCGCAACGGCCACAAGTACTCCTGCTGGACGAGCCGACCAACCACCTGGACATCCAGCACCAGCTGAGCCTGCTGCAACAGGTCCAGGCCCTGCCGGTCACCACATTGGTAGCGCTGCACGACCTCAACCAGGCACTCACCTGTGACCGCGTGGCCGTACTCGACAAAGGGCACCTGGTCGCCCTGGGCAACCCCCTTGAAGTGCTCACCCCCGAGCGCCTGCTGAACACCTTCGGCGTTCACGCCCATTACCTTACCGACCCCTTCGACGGCGCGCGCATCCTACGCTTTCGCGCCCCCTGAACCAGGAAGTTCTACCGATGCCGCTGCGTCCTCTCGCCTTGCTGCTTGCCAGCACCCTGCTCGCCCCGGCCGCGCTGGCCGACGTGCACGAAGTGAAAATGCTCAACCGTGGCAGCGAAGGCGCGATGGTTTACGAGCCGGACCACTTGCGCATCGCGCCCGGCGACACCGTGCGCTTCCTGCCCACCCAGAGCGGGCACAATGCGGCCAGCGTGGCAGGCCTGCTGCCCACCGGGGCCAAGCCCTTCAAGAGCAAGCTGAACCAGCCGTTCGAACAAACCTTCAGCGTGCCGGGCGTGTACGGCATCCAGTGCATTCCGCACCTGGCGATGGGCATGGTGATGGTCATCCAGGTAGGTGACGCATCGGCTACCGAACTGCCCGCCAACTTGCCGACCCGGGCCAAGGCCCGCTTTGCTGCCCAGTTGCAGAAACTTGAGGCCGCGCAATGAGCCGGTTGTTGTTGGCGCTGCCACTGCTGGGGCTGGCGCCGTTCGCCCAGGCCGACTCTGCACAGTCGCAAAGCAACGGTTTTGTGGAGGATGGCAGCTGGAGCATCCTCAACCGCAGCGTGTTCGACCAGCGCGACTACACGCATGGCGGGCGCAACAGTTCCGCGCGCAATGCCTACAAACCACGCAGCGAACGCAGTGGCAAGGCTGAAGAATGGGCCTACGGTTTGATGGGCACCTTCCAGTCTGGCTTTACACATGGCCTGGTGGGTGTCGGCGTCGATGCCCACGCCTACCTGGGCGTACAACTCGACAGTGGCGGTGGGCGTGCGGGCAAAGCGCGCTTGCTGGGGGTCGATAACGACGGGCACCCAAAGAACGAGTACAGCCGCGCAGGCGCGGCATTGAAAGTGCGCATGGCCAATACCGTGTTGGCCTACGGTGAGCAGCGGGTCAAGACCCCGGTGTTCAGCTCTTCCGACAGCCGCCTGTTACCCGAGACCGCCACCGGTTTCTTCCTTACCAGCAACGACTTCGACACGCTCAAGCTGGTGGCCGGGCACTTCAACGAGAGCACCGACCGCAATGCCACAAGCCACGATCAGGGCTTTGTGGTGAACTACTCCAATAGCAAACAGGGCAACAGCTTCGACCTGGCCGGCGTGGTCTGGAACCCGGGCGCCAGCTTCAGCGGCAGCCTCTACACCTCGCGCTACGAGGACAGCTGGAACCAGCATTACCTGGGCAGCACCCTCAGCCATGTGCTGGATAACCGCCGCAGCGTCAGCCTGGACCTCAACCTGTACCGCACCACCGACACCGGCAAGGCGCTGTCCGGGCGTATCGACAACACCACCTGGAGCCTGGTCTCGCGTTACAACCAAGGGCCGCACGGGTTCAGCCTGGGCTGGCAGCAAGTGGACGGAAATACGCCCTTCGACTACGTCACGCGGGGTGCGATCTTTATTGCCAACGCGGTGCAGATGTCGGACTTCAACGCACCGAACGAAAAGTCATGGCAGGCACGCTATGACCTGAACTTGGGGGCCTATGGGGTGCCAGGGCTGAACCTGACGGCGCTGTACGTGCGCGGGTTCGATATCGACGGCACGCATGTCGACCCGACTGGCGGGTATGCGTACCTGGGGTATGGCAAGGGTGGCAAACATTGGGAACGCGACCTGGAGGCGCGGTATGTGGTGCAGAGTGGCAAGGCCAAGGGCACCACGTTCTCGCTGCGACATAACGTGCACCGGGGGAACACGGCGCAGGCCGAGCTGGATGGTGACCAGATACGCCTGGCGGTGGAGTGGCCGTTGTCGGGCGGGTTCTGATGGCTGCATTGCCTGAATCGGGGCTGCCGGGCAGCCCCAGGTTCTGTCAGGCAACCGTGCCGGCAGCAGGCAGCAAGCCCCACTCCGCCCGTTCTTGCACACTCATCGTCGCCAATACCTCGGCAAACGTCTGCTCAAGCTCCGAACTGACATTGCCAAATACCCGGTAGTTGGTCAGCAGGTAGCGCTTCACCGTCCTCGGCCAGCGCCGTTCCTTGTGCGCCGCATTGATGATGCCTTTGGCATCATGCCGCGTCGCGCCACGCCACAAGTCCATCAACCTGTTCTCAAAATCGCCGAAGGTCCACAAGTCGCTGCGGTCCTCGAACTCGTCCAGCAGTTTAAGTTTGTACAGGGCCATGTGTGGCATCGTGAGTCTCCCTCGGTGCAGTGAAAAAGCCTTGCATGAGGGAAGGTAAGCAAGCCGGGCCGCCCTGAAAATGAACGCGTCGATCACGCCGAAAAGGCCGTTGTAGGCGCTTTCCCACAAATCAGCGCAGCCGCAGCTGCATGTGCGTGGTCTGCCAGACCGGATCTTGCTCCACGTCCACCACCGCAAACCCATGCCGTTCCCAGAACGCAATCGCACCCGGGAGAAACGGATGCGTATGCAGGTACAGGCAGTCGATACCCGCCTGCACCGCCCGCTCGCGCAATGCACTGAACAACGCGCCCGCCAGACCCTGCCTGCGATAGGCCGGCAGCACGAACAGGCGCACCACCTCCACTACCCGCTCAGCGTGATAGTCAAGCTGGGCAAAACGATGGTCATAGGGCACATAGCCGATCACAGCGACCAGCCGACCGTCATCGCGGGCTTCAAGAAAGCAGCCCGCGCCGTCCAGGTAGGTTTCGGCAAAGTGCGCAAGGTCGTGCGGCAAGGGTGCCGCGACAAGCATCGGGAACAGCTCGCGGCGAGCGCTTTCGACAAACGCCACGACTTCGGCAATGGCGACGCGCGCGACAGGTTGCAGGGTCCGGTTTGGCATGGGGCTGCTGGCAATGGTTGGAGGGCTGGGTTCTACACCAGCGTGCCGATCAAGGCAAATAACGGGGCTCGTCGCGGCCATGCGGACATCGGTATAATCGGCAGTCTTCACTGCCAGACCAGACCAGGCCACGCCATGCCTCGCTTCCAGAAGTTGCTGTTGCCCCTGCTGCTGACTGCCGCCCTTACCGCCTGCGACCAGAAGCCAACCCGTGAAGAACAGATCCTCGCCCAGCTACCGCTGCAGGATGCCTACACGCACAATATCGAGCGCATGGCCACGCTGCTCGGTCGCACTCACCCGCAGCTGTCGCAAGCCACTATCCAGGGTGTACTGCGCAAGTACCTCACCGTCGAGGACCAGCACCAGGACCTGTTCCGCCTCTACAGCGAGAAGAATTTCAGCGATGCCGAGTTCGCCACCATCGTCGAAGCCACCCAGGACCCGGCCAAGGCCCGCGCGCTGGAAGACACCGAAGCCGGCAGGCGCCTGAGCGAAAAGCTCACTGCCCTGATGCGCGAAACCGCCCGCGATGTGAAGGTGCAGGCGCTGGTGGAGCGACGCATGCAACAGGTGGAAGACGAGCTGAATGCGCTGGACAGGGCAGGTTCCTGAATGCAGCGCCCGTCCACCCCCTAGCGCGCAAGGCTGTTTCCATTTCTTAGCTATTTTCAAAGCCCGAGGTCAGGATTGCCACACGCCAAGCACGGATTGCGCCTGGATCTGCGAACACTCATTCTGGTGCTCTGCGCCCTTACTGCCCTGGTCATGCTGTGCGCCAGCTATTTCGCCAGCTACCGGGTGCAGCGCCAGCTGCTGATCGACCACGCCCTGGAAGCCAACCGGGTGTATGCGACGAAACTGGCAACCATCACCGAGACCTTCATCGGCAACGCCTTGCAGCAGCTTTCATTCAGCGCCGGCGTGCAGGGCCACCAGTTGAGCGAAGCGGCAGCACTGCAGGTGGAGACCGACCGTGTACTGGGCCAGAGCATGGCCTTCAACTCCACGTTCGTGATCGATGCCAACGGCGTGCTGCTGGCGATTTCTCCAGCCTCGCTACGCCACTTTGTCGGCACCCGCATGCAATCGCCGGGTGCTCAGGAAGCACTGCACGAACGCCGCCCTCTGGTTTCCACGCCCTACCTGTCGGCGGCCAACAACCTGGTGGTGGTGTTGTCGCACCCCATTTTCGACGACAACGGCCGTTACCTCGGGTACGTGGGGGGCAGCCTGTACCTGCGAGAACGCAACATCCTCAACAGCCTGCTGGGCGAACACTTCTACAAGGACGGCTCGTACCTGTATGTGGTCGACCGCAACCGCCGACTGCTGTATCACCCCAACAGCCAACGAGTAGGCACCGTGGTGGAAGGCAACGCGCTGGTCGACCAACTGGCGACACTGGACAGCGGTACTCGGCAACTGACCAACAGCCAGGGCGTGGAAATGCTGGCCGGGTACGCCACCGTGCCCAGCGCCGGCTGGGGCGTGGTGGCGCAGCAGCCGTTGGCACAGACCGTAACGCCGCTGAGCCACCTGATTCTCAACGTGATCGGCACCTCCGCGCCCTTCGCGCTGGTGGGCAGCCTGCTGCTGTGGTGGCTGGCCCTGACCATTGCCCGGCCACTCTGGCAACTGGCCGCCGGCGCCCGTTCGATGGACCGAGCCGGTACAGCCGAACGCTTGCACCGGGTGCCCGCCTGGTACTTCGAGGCGGCCGAGCTCAAGCGCGCACTGTTATTCGGGCTGAACCTGCTGCACGAGCGCATCGGCAGGCTTGACCGTGATGCCCAGACCGACCCGCTGACCGGCCTGGGCAACCGCCGCAGCCTGGAACTCAGCCTGTCGTTGCTGGAAGCCGAAGGACGGGCATTTGCGGCCATCGTGCTGGACATCGACCATTTCAAGCGGGTCAATGACAGCCATGGGCACGAGATCGGCGACCAGGCGCTGCGCCAGCTGGCCGAGCTGATGCGCCGTTGTTGCCGTGAAGGGGACCTGCTGTGCCGCACCGGCGGCGAAGAGTTCCTGATGATGCTGCCGGGGGCCAGCCTGGAGGTGGCCGCGGTGGTGGCTGAACGGTTGCGGGTTACAGTACAGGATACGCCGCTGGAACCTGTGGGGGCGGTGACAATTTCACTGGGGGTAGCGCGCTGGGATGGCGAGGCAGGCAGTGAGCCTGTGGAAACACTGAGCAGGGCTGACCGGGCGCTTTACCGGGCCAAGCAGGAGGGGCGCAATCGGGTAGTCATCGCCTGACCTGTGGGGCGGTAACCTGGCGCCACGGCATCAACTGGCGCTGGCGTTTGTCGATTTGCTGGATGTGCTTGAGCGGGCAGCCTGACAGATTTTGGGGGCGCAAAGCAGCCCCGTGAATCTTGCAGCAAAAGAGCTACCCGACCGTTCATCCGGATGGTAGATTCTCCGCCATGAAAACCACCCGGCACACTCGCACGCTGACTGCCTGGACGCTCTACGCCAGCGTCCTGTTCAGCCTGTTGCTGTGCGGCCTGCACCATGGCCAGATGGGCGGACTGCGCCTGGCCGGGCTGGAGGGCGGCTTCTGCTCGGTGAACAGCGAACACGGCGTGGCCATCGACCTGGACGGCGCCGGCGGTGACCAGCACATGGCCCAGCTGGACTGCCCGGTGTGCTCTTCGTTCGGCCTGGCCGTACCGCTCGGCAGCGGCGGCTGGTCGTTCACCCCGGCGCAAGCCGTGGCCACCTCGCCCATCGTCGTACGTAGCTGGGCACAACCGCCACCGCGCTATCAACGCCCCGCCCTCCACCCCCGCGCCTCCCCCACCGCCTTCCCCGTCGCTGTAATGCCTTTCGCCTGACGTCAGCCGGGCACGCCTGCGTGCGCGCTCGCCGTCAGCCATGACCTTTGCGTGGAAGACACACCAACATGCTTCGTAACACCTCCCTGGTGCTCCTGATGGGCACCTGCAGCTTCGCCTGCGCCGAAATCGCCCCCGTTGAACTGGGCGCCACCACCATCGACGGCGAACGCGATGCCGCCAGCGGTGTGCAACTGGACGAACCGATCCGCACCGGCTCGCGCCTGGGCCTCACCGCGCGGGAAACACCCGCCTCGGTCAGCGTCTCGGACCGCCGCCTGATCGAAGAACGCGGCGCCAAGGACAGCCAGGACGTGATCAACGCCATGACCGGCGTGAACGCCTCGGCCAACCCAGGCTTTGGCGGCTTCGTTGCCTACCGTGGCTTTACCCAGAACCAGGTCACCCAGTTGTACAACGGCATCAACCTGGGCTACAGCAGCGCCACCCGGCCAGTGGATGCCTGGGTGCTCGACCGCGTCGAGCTGATTGGCGGGCCGTCTTCGTTCCTGCATGGTGCCGGTGCCGTGGGCGGTTCGATCAACTACATCACCAAACTCGCCAGCCGCGACCAGCAGACCATTGACGGGCGTATCCGCTATGGCAGTTTCGACGACAGCGAGGTGGCGTTCGGAATCAACCAGGCGCTGGCCAGCAACCCCGCTGACGCCCGCCATTTCATGCGCCTGGACTTCAGCCGCGGGCAGGGCAACGGTTACGTCGACCGCAACGAACGGCACACCGACAGCTTGGCCTTTTCGCTGCTCAGCGACCTGGCCCCCAACCTCACCCACACCCTGGCGCTGGAGTACCAGGAAGACCGCGAAGACAGCCCCTACTGGGGCTCGCCGATCCTGCCCGGGCGCAGCACGATGAAGATCGACAACAGCCGCCGCTTCGAAAACTACAACGTTGCTGACGGCCGCTATGAGCAGCGCGTACGCTGGCTGCGCTCGATCCTCGACTACCAGGTCAGCGACAGCACCAGCGTGCAAAACACGCTGTACCACTACAACGCCCAACGCGACTACCGCAACCTTGAACGCTACGCCTACACCCCGACTGGCCAGGTGCAACGCAGCAGCCCTTACCTGCAACGCCACGACCAGAACCTGCTGGGCGACCGCATCGAGCTGCGCCACGACAACCAGCTGTTCGGCCTGGCCAGCCAGTGGTCATTGGGGCTGGAATACTCACGCATGCGCCAGACCCTCTATCCCACTTCGGGCAGCTGGAGCGACGTGGTCGATGCCGAGCACTTCAACCCTGGCAGTTTCGATAACATCCCCGGGGTGAATGCCGGCCTGACCAAACAACGTCGCCACGAGGTGATCAACCGTGCGGTGTTTGCCGAAAACCGCCTGCAACTCACCGAGCGCCTGGCCCTGCTGACCGCCTTGCGCTACGACTACCTGGACATGGAAGTCACCAACTACGGCGCCGTGACGCCCACCTCGCCGGCCTATTTCGAACGGCGCTGGGAGCCGCTGTCCGGGCGTATCGGCCTGACCTATGCACTGACACCTTCGGCCAGCCTGTATGCGCAATACAGCACCTCGGCCGACCTGCCCGCCGGCTCGCTGGCAGCCGCGACCTACTCCAATGTGGGGTTGTTCGACCTGTCCAAGGGTGAGCAATGGGAAGTGGGCAGCAAGTTCGACTTCCTCGACGGGCGCGGTGCGGCCACCCTGGCGCTGTATCAGATCGTGCGCAAGGACTTTGCCGTGCGCGACTCGAACGACGCCAACCTCACGGTCCAGGCGGGGCAGCAGACTTCACGCGGGGTGGAGCTGTCCGGGCGCCTGCAGGTAACGCCAAAACTGCTGGCCGAAGCCAACTACGCCTACGTCGATGCGCAGTACGACGAATTCAACGAGGCCGTCAACGGGGTATCGGTCTCGCGTAAGGGCAATGCACCGACCAACGTACCGGCCAATGTCGCCAACCTGTGGCTGACCTACAGCCTGTCGTCGGCGTGGTCGGTGGGCGCGGACGGGCGCTACGTGGGTTCGGTGTATGCCGACAACGCCAACAGCCTCAAGGCCCCCGCCTACACGCTGTTCGGCGCGTTCGCCCGCTACCGGCTGGACGAGCACACCACGCTGACCGGGCGGGTGCGCAACCTGACCGACGAGGTGTATGCCAAGCAGGCCTACAACAGCCAGTACTACATGGGGCCGCCGCGCACCTTCGAGCTGGCGCTGGACATGCGCTTCTGAGCCAATGGCCTGTCTTGCATGAACATCCCGGCCTGAATTGGCTCTTGTGTGCGGCCTTGCGAATAACTTGCGGTTGATTCAGGTATCCCGAGGTCGCCCTCGACAAAGCACGCTCCAGCGCCCGGCGATCTACTGGCAAACACAACAATGATGGCGCGGCCCGACCGCGCCACGTTCATCATGCCTGCCAATGGAACCGGAGAGCACTCGCATGTCCGCACCTCATGAGGTATCCCCCGCCACCCTGCGCAGGGTGATCACCGCCTCGGCCATCGGCAATTTCGTCGAGTGGTTCGACTTCGCCGTCTATGGCTTTCTCGCCACCTTGATCGCCAGCCAGTTCTTTGCCAGCGAAGACGCCAGCGTGGCCTTGCTCAAGACCTTTGCAGTATTTGCCGTGGCCTTTGCCCTGCGCCCGCTGGGCGGGATCGTGTTTGGCGCGCTGGGCGACCGCCTGGGGCGCAAACGCATCCTGTCGCTGACCATTCTGCTGATGGCAGGCTCCACCACCCTGATCGGCCTGCTGCCGACCTACGCCAGCATCGGCTTGGCCGCACCTGCGTTGCTGACCTTGGCGCGCTGCCTGCAGGGTTTTTCTGCCGGTGGCGAATATGCCGGGGCCTGCGCCTACCTGATGGAGCATGCGCCCAACGACAAGCGCGCTTTCTATGGCAGCTTCGTGCCGGTCTCGACCTTTTCTGCCTTTGCCTGTGCAGCGGTCATTGCCTATGGCCTGGAGGCCAGCCTGTCGAGCGAGGCGATGAATGCCTGGGGCTGGCGCATTCCGTTCCTGATCGCTGCACCGCTGGGGCTGGTCGGCCTGTACCTGCGCTGGCGCATGGAAGAAACCCCGGCGTTCCGTGAAGCCATCGCCCAGGGCAAAGAGCACGAGCATTCGCCGCTCAAGGAAACCCTGCGCAACCATGGCCGGGCCATCCGCAACCTGGGGGCGTTCATTTCGTTGACTGCGCTGTCGTTCTACATGTTCACCACCTACTTCGCCACCTACCTGCAACTGGTGGGCAACCTGACCCGCGCGCAATCGCTGCTGGTGACCACCGTGGCGTTGCTGTTCGCCGCCGTCGGCTGTCCACTGGCCGGGGCCTTCTCGGACCGGGTGGGGCGGCGCAAGACCATCGCTTTTACCTGCCTGTGGGTGATGCTGTGCGTGTTCCCGGCGTACTGGCTGGCCAGCTCGGGCTCGATGTCCGGCGCGCTGATCGGCGTGATTTTGCTGGCGGTGGGGGCGTTGTGCAGTGGTGTAGTTACCGCAGCGTTGCTGTCGGAAAGCTTCCCTACCCGCACCCGCTATACCGCTTCGGCGATTACCTACAATGTGGCCTATACGCTGTTTGGCGGCACCGCGCCGTTGGTGGCAACCTGGCTGATCGGGCAGACCGGCAGCAGCCTGGCACCGGCGTTTTACCTGGTGGTGATTGCGCTGGTGGCATTGGTGGGGGGGTTGGCGTTGCCGGAGACTTCGCGGATTTCGTTGCATGATGAAGTTGGGGTAGACGGCGTGCGGCCGGGGGTTCGTAGTACCGTCTGAGATTTTTGGGGCTGCTTTGCAGCCCCAGGGTCTCAGCCCTCCTGCACCTCTTCGCGCCGATACGCCCACTGATACAACGCCGGCAACACCAGCAACGTCAGCGCCGTAGACGACAGAATCCCGCCAATCACCACCGTCGCCAGCGGCCGCTGAACCTCCGCCCCGGTCCCGGTCGCCAAGGCCATCGGAATGAACCCCAGAGACGCCACCAGCGCGGTCATCAAGACTGGCCGCAAGCGCGTCAGCGCGCCCTCTTCCACGGCCGCTCGCAGGGTGCGCCCTTCTTCGCGCAACCCACGGATGAAGGCAATCATCACCAACCCGTTGAGCACCGCCACGCCTGACAGCGCAATGAACCCCACACCCGCTGAGATGGACAGCGGAATGTCCCGCAACCACAGCGCCAGCACTCCACCGGTCAAGGCAAACGGGATGCCGGTGAACACCAGCAGGCCATCCCTGAGGTTGTTGAACATCATCAGCAACAGCGCCATGACCAGCAGCAAAGCCACTGGCACCACCACCTGCAAGCGCTCGGCCGCCGACTGCAGCTGCTCGAACTGGCCACCCCAGCGCGTCCAGTAGCCCGGCGGGATTTGAACCTGGCCAATGAGCGTCTGTTCAGCCTCTTCGACAAACGAGCCCAGGTCACGCCCACGCACGTTGGCACTAACCACCACCACGCGCTTGCCATCCTCGCGGCTGACCTGGTTCGGCCCCAGTTGTAGGTTCAGCGTGGCCACCTGCGACAGCGGTATAAAGCCGATCTGCGCAGCGCCGGCTGTGGCACTGGCCGGCACCGGAATCAGCAGGCTGCCCAACCCGTCCACATCGGTACGCAAGGTTTCGGGCAGGCGCACCACCATGTCGAAGCGGCGGTCACCTTCATACAGCGTGCCTGCCGTGCGCCCCCCTACGGCGATGGCGATGGCGTCCTGCACGTCACCCACGTTCAGGCCATGGCGGGCAGCCTTGTCACGGTCGATGTCGATGGTCAGCACGGGCAGGCCGGTGGTCTGCTCAACCTTCACCTCAGACGCACCCGGCACGCGCTGCAGGCTGCTGGCGATTTGCGCGGCGGTGCGGTTGAGCACGTCCATGTCGTCCCCGAACAGCTTTACCGCCACATCGCTGCGCACCCCGGAAATCAGTTCGTTGAAACGCAACTGGATCGGCTGCGACAGCTCGTAGTTGCTGCCCGGTACGCTGGCCGCCGCACGTTGTACTTCGGCGATCAGCTCGTTACGCGGCTTGCCCGGGTCTGCCCATTGCTCGCGCGGGCGCAACATCACGTAGGCGTCGGAAATGTTCGGCGGCATCGGATCGGAGGCGATCTCGGCGGTGCCGGTGCGGGCAAATACGCGCTCCACTTCCGGCACCTGGGCGATGATCGCCTGCTCCAGGCGCTGTTGCATGTCCACCGACTGCGACAGGCTGGTGCCCGGCACGCGCAGGGCCTGCAAGGCAAAGTCGCCCTCGCTGAGGCTGGGGATGAACTCGCTGCCCATACGGCTGGCCATTACGCCGGAAAGCAGCACCAAAGTGCCAGCCGCCGCGAACGCCAGCTTGCGCCGGCCCAGCACCCAGGCCAGCACCGGGGCATAGCGCTGGCGCGCCGTGCGCATCAGCAGGCCTTCCTCCTCCTTGACCTTGCCGGTGACGAACAGGGCAATGGCCGCCGGCACGAAGGTAACCGAGAGGATCATCGCACCCAGCAGGGCCATGACCACGGTAAACGCCATGGGGTGGAACATCTTGCCCTCGACCCCGGTCAGGGCAAAGATCGGCAAGTAAACCACCATGATGATCAGTTGCCCGTAAATCAGCGGCCGGCGCGCTTCGCGGGCGGCGGCAAACACCTCATGGAAGCGCTCGCTGCGGGTCAGCATGCGGCCATGGCGTTGCTGGGCGTGGGCCAGGCGGCGGATGGCGTTTTCCACGATCACCACGGCGCCATCGACGATGATGCCGAAATCCAGCGCGCCCAGGCTCATCAGGTTGGCGCTGACCTTGTTGCTGAACATGCCGGTGAAGGTGAACAGCATCGACAGCGGGATGACCATGGCGGTGATCAGCGCAGCGCGGATATTGCCCAGGAACAGGAACAGCACGGCGATGACCAGAATGGCGCCTTCAACCAGGTTTTTCTTCACCGTGGCGATGGCTTTTTCGACCAGGTTGGTGCGGTCGTACACCGTCACCGCCACCACGCCCTTGGGCAGGTTGCGGTTGATCTCGACCAGTTTGGCGGCCACCGCCTGAGACACCGTGCGGCTGTTTTCGCCGATCAACATGAACACCGTGCCCAACACCACTTCACGGCCGTTCTCGGTGGCGGCGCCCGAACGCAGCTCTTCACCCAGGCCAACCTCGGCCACATGGCTGACGCGGATCGGCGTGCCGTCCACGCTGGATATGACGATATTGGCGATGTCTTCGGCCGAGGCCACCTGGCCCGGCGCCCGGATCAGCAGCTGCTCGCCATTGCGCTCGATGTAACCGGCACCCACGTTGGCGTTGTTGCGTTCCAGCGCGCCGATCAGGTCGTTGAGGGTGAGCTTGTAGGCCGCCAGCCGCTTGGGCTCCGGTGCAATCAGGTACTGCTTGGCATGGCCGCCGATGCTGTTCACTTCGGCCACCCCCGGCACATTGCGCAGCTGCGGCTTGATGATCCAGTCCTGGATCACCCGCAGGTCGGTGGGTGTGTAGGGCGTGCCATCCTCCTTCAGGGCGCCCTGTTCGGCTTCCACGGTCCACAGGAAAATCTCGCCCAAGCCGGTGGAAATCGGCCCCATGCCCGCCTCTATGCCCTCGGGCAACTGCTCGCGGGCCACTTGCAGGCGCTCGTTGACCAGCTGGCGGGCGAAGAACAGGTCGGTACCGTCATCGAAAATGACCGTGACCTGCGACAGGCCCGAGCGCGACAGCGAGCGGGTCTGTTTCAGCCCTGGCAGGCCAGCCATGGCCGTCTCGATGGCAAAGGTAATGCGCTGCTCGGTTTCCAGCGGGGAGTAGCCGGGGGCGGCGGTGTTGATCTGCACCTGGACGTTGGTGATGTCCGGTACAGCGTCGATCGGCAGTTTCTGGTAGCTGTGGATACCCACCGCGGCCATCAGGACCACGGCCAGCATCACCACCAGGCGCTGCTCGATGGCGAATTGGATCAGGCGTTCGAACATGCAGGCGTCCCCGTGATCAATGGCTGTGCTCGGCCGAGCCTTTGCCCAGTTCCGACTTGAGGACAAAGCTGCCGGCGGCGGCCACCTGGGTACCGGCGGCAAGACCGTCAGTGATTTCTACCTGGCCAGCATCGCGGCGGCCGGTTTTCACTGGCCGAGCCTCGAAACCCTCTTCAGTGCGGGCAAACACGACGGTTTGCTCTTCCCAGGTTTGCAGGGCGTTTTCCGGCACCGCGACAGCGGCATTGAAGCGCTCGACGCTGACAGCCACATTGACGAACAGCCCGGGGCGCCAGGCGCCGTTGGGGTTGGCCAAGGTGGCACGCACGGTGGCGGCACGGTTCTGCTCGCCAAGCAGGCTGCCAACGTAGTTGACCTTGCCCTCGACCTGGGCGCCCAGGTCCGGTGCGCTGACCGTGACATCACGGCCGGTCATCACCTTGTCCAGGTCACGCGGGGCCACGGCGAAGGTAGCCCACACCCGGCTCAGGTCAGACAACGTGAACGCATTGCTGGTCTCGTCGACCACTTCACCCACGGTCAGGTGCTTTTCCACCACCACCGCATCGAAGGGGGCGCGCAGCTCATAGCGGTTGCCAGCGCCAGCCGGGCCCACGGCGGCGACCTTCTGCCGGGCGTTAGCCAAGGCGATCTCGGCCTCCTGCAACGCCTGGCGTGCCTGCAGGTAATCCTGTTCGGCACTGATGCGTTCCTGCCACAGCTGCTGTTCGCGCTGGAAGGTCAGGCGCGCCAGTTCCAGCCGGCGCTGGGCGGCCTGTTGCTCGCTGCGCAGGTCTGAAATCTGCTGGCTGGCAATCACCGCCAATACCTGGCCGCGCTTGACCGCCTGGCCCAGCTCGGCTTGCACCGCCTCGACCACGCCGGGTACACGCGGCACCACGTGAGCCGTACGGTCTTCGTCGAAGCGAATCTCCCCCGGAAAACCGATAGCGGTACCCAGTGCCCGAGGGCCGGCGGTAGCCAACTGCACACCGGCGGCCTCGATCTGGGCGATGGACAGGTGCAACTGGCCCTCTTCTTCGCCGTGGCCCTCCTCTTCGTGGCCTTCGGCGGCTTTCTCGGTGCCATGGCCGTGGCCGTCTTCGCCGTGGTCATCGTGCCGGGCTTCTGTTTTCGACGCCGGGCCGAGGTTGCCGGTCCAGGCCAGGCCACCCAGGCCGAGCGCGGCCATGGCGGCAACCAGAAGGGCTATCTTGCGTGGGTTAGTCATTGTTGCTCCTGCTGTTCAAGGGGGTGCTCAGGCCATCGAGGTCGCCATAGATCCGCTCGACCTGCGCCCGTGCATCGGTCGCCGAGGCCAGCGCTTCGAGGTACAGCCCGCGTGCCTCGATCAGCGTGCGCTGGGCGTCAAGCACATCGAGGAAGGCGAACTTGCCCATCTCGAAGCCACGGGTGGCGGTGTCCACGGCCTGCTGCGCAGCCGGCAGAATGGTGCGGTCGTAGGCGTCCACCTCCTGCATCGCCGTGTGCCACTGGCTGACAGCGCTGCGGGTGTCACTGCGCAGGCGCAGCTCCACGGCGTTACGCATGTCACGCGCCTGGTCGGCACGGCGCGCGGCTGACATCACGTTGCCCTGGTTGCGGTCGAACAATGGCAAGGGCATCGACAGACCGACCACGTTGACGCGTTCGCGGTCCTCGCGGCTGTACTGGCTGCCGAGGCTGACGGTGAGGTTGGGGATGCGCTGGGCCTTTTCCGATCCCAAGGAGGCTTCACCACGCTCGACCTGGGCGGCGGCCAGGCGCCATTCGACCGTTTGCTCAACACGGTCGAGCAAGGTGTCGGCCCTGGGCGCAACGCCAGGTGAAAGGTTGGCGGCCTGCAAGTGGTCGAAACCTGCCAGCGGGCTGCCGATCAGGCGTGCCAAGGCTTGGTAGGCCACGCCGCGCTGAGTTTGCGCACGCCGCACTTCGGCCTGGGCCTGGGCCAGTTGCACCTGGGCACGGGTGGCCTCTACGGGTGATGACTGGCCAGCGGTGACCCGCCCCCGAACCACCCGCAGCCCGCGCTCGGTCAATGCCTGCGACTGCTGCGCCAGTTCCAGCGCGGTCTGCGCCCGCAAGGCGGCATGGAAGGCCTGCACCACATCAGCCCGCAGGCCATTGCGCTGGCGCTCCAGGTCGAGTTGGGCAATGGCCTGGCCGGCACCGGCCACCGCGATACGTGCGCCGCGCTTGCCGCCCAGTTCCAGCGGCTGGCTGAGGGTGACGGTGGTGGTGCTGGTGTCGCGGCGAGTGTCCTCGACCTCCCAGGACAACTCAGGGTTGGGGATCAACCCTGCCTGGCGCCGCTCGCCGTCGGCAATGCCGACTTCGCGGCCGGCGGCGGCCAGTTCCGGGTTCTGGGCAAAGGCGGCGGCAAGCGCCTGGGGCAGGCTCAGGCTCTGGCTGGCCTGGGCGCTGGTGGCGCTGGCCAGCAACAGGCAGAGCAAGGCGATCTTGCGGGGGTTGGGCACGAACAAGTCCTCGTCGACGCGTATAGGCGAGGGACTGTAAAAAACCGTGCTTATCGGGGCGGTGTCGGGAGCATTACAATTTTGTAAGGTTTGGCTGCGTTCGATAATCGCCCACTTTCCCGGTGCGGCGGCCTCGTCCAATTGACGGAACTAACCAGTCAGTACAAAACTACGCGCATCCAACAACAACAAAGCGATGCCCGTCATGAAGCCTCTTATTCTCGTGCTCAACGGCCCTAACCTGAACATGCTGGGCACCCGCGAGCCTGCCCAATATGGCCACGAAACCCTTGCGGACCTGGCGCAAAGCTGTGCCGATACTGCCCATGCCCACGGCCTGGAACTCGAATTCCGGCAAACCAACCACGAAGGCGAACTGATCGACTGGATTCACGCCGCCCGCAACCGCTGCGCCGGTATCGTGATCAACCCCGGCGCCTGGACCCACACCTCGGTGGCCATCCGCGACGCCCTGGTGGCCAGCGAACTGCCGGTCATCGAAGTGCACTTGTCCAACGTGCACAAGCGCGAGCCGTTCCGTCACCTGTCGTTCGTATCGTCCATCGCCGTCGGTGTCATCTGCGGCCTGGGCAGCCATGGCTACCGCATGGCCCTCAGCCACTTCGCCGAACTGTTCCAGGAGCGCACGGCATGAGCCAGCACGCCATCCTCGCCGGCCTCATCGGCCGTGGCATCCAGCTGTCGCGTACCCCTGCCCTGCACGAACACGAAGGGGATGCCCAGGCTTTACGCTATTTGTACCGGCTGATCGACGCCGACCAGCTGCAGCTGGACGACAGTGCCCTGCCCGGCCTGCTCGACGCCGCGCAGCACACCGGCTTCACCGGGCTCAACATCACCTACCCGTTCAAACAGGCGGTTCTGCCGCTGCTCGACGAGCTGTCGGACGAAGCCCGTGGCATCGGCGCGGTGAACACCGTGGTGCTCAAGGACGGCAAACGGGTCGGCCATAACACCGACTGCCTGGGCTTTGCCGAAGGCTTGCGCCGTGGCCTGCCCGACGTGGCACGCCGCCAGGTGGTGCAGATGGGTGCCGGCGGCGCCGGTTCGGCGGTGGCCCATGCCCTGCTGGGTGAAGGGGTCGAGCGGCTGGTACTGTTCGAAGTGGACGCGGCCCGTGCGCAGGCACTGGTGGACAACCTGAATGCCCATTTCGGCGCAGGGCGCGCCGTGGTTGGCAGCGACCTGGCCACGGCTTTGGCCGAGGCAGACGGACTGGTCAATACCACGCCAGTGGGCATGGCCAAACTGCCGGGTACGCCACTGCCGGTCGAGCTGCTGCATGCGCGCTTGTGGGTGGCGGAGATCATCTACTTCCCGCTGGAGACCGAACTGCTGCGCGCGGCCCGGGCGCTGGGTTGCCGCACGCTGGATGGCAGCAACATGGCGGTGTTCCAGGCGGTGAAGGCGTTCGAGCTGTTCAGCGGGCGCCAGGCGGATGCGGCGCGGATGCAGGCGCACTTTGCCAGTTTTTCCTGAGTGATCGGTGTGGGCTGCTTCGCGGGCTTGCCCGCGAAGAGGCCGGCACAGGCCAGTCACCCTTTCTCATCTAGCAAAGCCTGTATCACCTGCTCCTGCCCCCCATAATCCCCTTCGCCAAAGTGCACATGCCGCACCTGCCCCTTGCGGTCGATAAAGTAATGCGCCGGCCAGAACTGGTTGCCCCAGGCATTCCACACCTTGTAATCGTTGTCCACCGCCACCGGATAATCGATCCCCAGCCCGGCCACCTTGTCCCGCAAGGTGTCCACATCATGCTCGTAGTCGTACTCCGGCGTATGCACCCCCACCACCACCAGCCCCTGGTCGGCATAGCGCCGTGCCCAGTCGTTCACATGCGGCAGGCTGCGCTGGCAGTTGATGCAGTCCCAGGTCCAGAAGTCCACCAGCACCACCTTGCCCTTGAGCGCCGGCCCATCCAGCGGTGTCGAGTTGATCCACTGGCTGGCCCCCGCCAGCGACGGCATCGCACCGTAGCTGTCGCGGGCCATCAGGTGCCCGGCCAGGCCAAGCCCCGTCAGTGCCAGGGCAATCCCCCCCACCTTCAGCATCAGGCGGCGATCAATTCTCATGGCAACCGCCGGTGGCGTAGGTGCGGTACTGCACGCTTTGCTGCTGGCCCTTGGAGTCGAGGTAGTCCATGCGGGTGTTCACCAGGCCGCAGGCGTTGCTCTGGTCATCCTGCACCGACAGCACTTTTTTCACATCCAGGTGGTCACCGTAGCGGTACTGCATGGCACCGGCATCGCCCATGGGCGCGGTGGCGGCCTGGGCGGCGATAGCGCCGAAGCTGAGCACGGCGAACAGGCTGGCGCTGGCGAAGGTCTTGACGTTCATGGCATCTCTCCTGAGTAACACTTGGGTGTGGGAAGTTGTGCTTCCCGGTCGAGAGCCATTTCACGCCTGCCAGGTATCCCGTATGTGTCGCCCGAGGCTGTGATGTGCGTCCTGCTGTATCTCTACCAGTGCCAGATACACTGCAATACAAAACCCGGCAGGCAAGCGCGAACGCGCTCGGTACACTGCGCCCACCCCCCTTTACACAGGAACGCTGCGCATGGAACACGTCGATCACATCCTGATCGTCGACGACGACCGCGAGATCCGCGAACTGGTCGGCAACTACCTGAAGAAGAACGGCCTGCGCACCAGCATCGTTGCCGACGGCCGGCAGATGCGCGCCTTTCTGGAAGCCAACAGCGTCGACCTGATCGTGCTCGACATCATGATGCCCGGCGACGACGGGCTGCTGCTGTGCCGCGAGTTGCGCGCCGGCAAGCACCGCAACACCCCGGTATTGATGCTCACCGCACGCAACGACGAAACCGACCGCATCATCGGCCTGGAAATGGGCGCCGACGACTACCTGACCAAACCGTTCTCCGCCCGCGAACTGCTCGCCCGCATCAACGCCGTGCTGCGCCGCACGCGCATGCTGCCGCCCAACCTCACCATCAGTGAAAGCAGCCGCCTGCTGGGTTTCGGCCAGTGGCGCCTGGACACCACCGCGCGCCACCTGCTCGACAGCGAAGGCACCCTGGTGGCCCTTAGCGGCGCCGAGTACCGCCTGCTGCGGGTGTTTCTCGACCACCCACAGCGGGTACTCAGCCGCGAACAGCTGCTCAACCTGACCCAAGGCCGCGAGGCCGACATCTTCGACCGCTCCATCGACCTGCTGGTCAGCCGCCTGCGCCAGCGCCTGGGCGACGACGCCCGCGAGCCCAACTGCATCAAGACCGTGCGCAGCGAGGGCTATGTGTTCTCGTTGCCCGTGCAACTGCTCGAGTCACCGTCATGAAATGGCCGCGCACCCTGGCATCGCGCCTGGCGCTGATCTTCTTCACCGGTCTGGTGCTGGCGTACAGCCTGTCGTTTGGCTTGCAGGCCTACGAGCGCTACATTAGCAGCCGCTCGATGATGCTCAGCACCCTGGAACAGGATGTGGCGACGTCGGTCGCCATCCTCGACCGCCTGCCCGCAGCCGAACGTGCCGCCTGGCTGCCACGTCTGGAGCGGCGTACCTACCGCTACCGCCTGGACCACGGCCTGACAGGCGAGGCGATGCCCAGCAGCGACCCGCCCATGGCCGCCGAGTCGATCGTGAAGGCCATTGGCAGCGACTACCGCCTGACCTTCCAGGAAATACCCGGGCCGAATGCGCACTTCCAGGCGCACCTGAGCCTGGCCGACGGTGCGCCCCTGACCATCGACGTGACCCCATCGCCGGTCCCGGTGGCCCGCTGGTTGCCCGTGGTATTGCTGATTCAGCTGGCCGTACTGCTGCTATGCACCTGGCTGGCAGTGCGCCTGGCCATCGGCCCCCTCACCCGGCTGGCCCACGCCGTGGACAACCTCGACCCGGACAAACCCGGTGTGCAACTGGATGAAAGCGGCCCGCGCGAGGTGAAGTACGCCGCCGTGGCCTTCAACGCCTTGCAGGCACGCATCGCCGCCCACCTCAAGGAGCGCATGCAATTGCTGGCAGCCATTTCTCACGACCTGCAAACGCCGATCACACGCATGAAACTACGCGTTGAAGTGATGGACGATGGGGTCGAAAAAGACAAGCTGTGGAGCGACCTGAGTGAAATGGAGCACCTGGTGCGCGAAGGGGTGGCCTATGCCCGCAGCATGGATACCAGCACCGAAGCACTCTGCCGGGTCAACCTCGATGCCTTTCTTGATAGCCTGGTGTTCGACTACCAGGACAGCGGCGCCCAGGTCGAGCGCCACGGCAGCACTGGCAGCCTGCTGGAAACCCGCCCGCATGCACTGCGCCGGGTGTTGGTGAACCTGGTGGACAACGCCCTCAAGTTTGCAGGCGCCGCCGAACTGGAAGTGTGCCGCGAGGGCAGCACGACCGTAATCCGTGTGCTCGACAACGGGCCGGGGATTCCCGGCGGCGAACTGGACGAAGTGCTCAAGCCGTTCTACCGGGTAGAGGGTTCACGCAATCGCAGTACGGGTGGTACCGGGCTGGGGTTGGCCATTGCCCACCAGTTGATCCAGGCCATGGGGGGCCGGTTGACCTTGAGCAACCGCGAAAGCGGCGGGCTGTGTGCCCAGATAGAACTGACCTGACAGACCTTCGTGAGAGCGGGGTAGCCTGATACATCCATACAAACCGATACACAACCCCATCGCTCCCGACACACTGCAGATACCCCACCCCCACACACTCCCGGTGACACAATCACACACCGGGAGCCCCCTTGATGAAAGCCCTTACCCTGCCCTCCGGCTGGAGGCTGTTCGCCGCCCTCGCTGGCCTGACCCTGGCGATGACCGCCATAGTCCTGGCCAGCCAGCCTGACCCTGATGGCCTGCGCAGCGCCATCCGCGCTACCGCACGCAGTTCCTTCGCACTGTTTCTGCTGGCATTCCTGGCTTCGTCACTGGTCACCTTGCTACCCGGCGCTGTCAGCCGCCGCGTGCTGCAGGAACGGCGCTACCTGGGGCTGGCCTTCGCGTTCTCCCATACCGTGCATGGCCTGTTGATTTACCGTTACGCCCAACAATTCCCCGAACTGTTCTGGGCCGGCCGCACGCTCACCTCCAGCCTGCCTGGCAGCGTCGGGTACCTGTTCCTGCTGCTGCTCACCGCCACCTCGTTCAAGGCCCCCATGCGGCTATTGGGCGGCCGCGCCTGGCAAGCCCTGCACAGCACCGGTATGTGGGTATTGGCAGCCGTGTTCTGCCTGTCGTTCTACAAACGCATCCCCATGGGCGGCTGGTACCCACTGGCGTTCGCCCTGATGTTCAGCGCCATCGCCGTCAAGCTCACCGCCAAGCTGGCGCGCCAACAGCGCCGCAGCGCCCGCGCCCTTTCCTGACTAAAGCTGCCTTGGAGTACACACTGACATGACCACTTTGACCCGCACACTAACCGCCTTCGACCGCCTCGGCACCTGGAGCGCCGACCTGCCGCTGCGGCTGTTCCTGGCTTGGGAGTTTTTCGAATCCGGCCTTGAGAAGTTCAATGGCAACAACTGGTTCGCCGACCTGCAAGGCAGCTTTCCGTTTCCCTTCAACCAACTGCCCGCCGAGCTGAACTGGCAGTTGTCGATGTGGGCCGAGCTGGTGCTGCCGTTGCTGCTGTTGCTGGGCCTGGGGACGCGGCTGGCATCGCTGGGGCTGATGGTGGTAACCGTGGTCGCAATTGCCGCGGTGCATTGGCCGGCGCACTGGTCGAGCCTTGCCGAGCTGGCACAGGGGTATGCCATTACTGACCAGGGTTTCGGCAACTTCAAGTTGCCGCTGATCTACCTGGTGGCGTTGCTGCCGCTGCTGCTCAAAGGGGCTGGGCGGTTGAGCCTGGATCATTGGCTGCGGATGCGGCTCAGCAGGTAAAGCCATTGGGGCGCAAAGCGCCCCCAGCGCCCTCAAACTGTACCAACAATGATGCCCAGTTCGCGCAACCCCTCCAACAATGCCAGCCCCTGCTGCACATCCCCTCCCAACGCCTCCAGCCGCGCCCGCCCGGTACCCTGCTCCAGCGCCAGCAACCGATAGGCCATCGGCGCCAGGCGCGCAAAGCGCACCGTCAACGCAGCATCGCGATACACCAGCAGCAACGTCGGGGCCTCGGGCGCAACCGTTGGCTGATAATCCACCCCGATGCGCTCCACCGGCCACTCATAAGCCAACACCCTCGCCACGCAGGACAACAGCGGCGCCTCCTCCCGCAAATCGCCCGCCGGGTCATGGGCCGGGTCCTCGGCATCGCTCAAGTACAACTGCGCCTCGACCCACTCATAGTGCGCCAGCTCCAACTGCCAGGGCGCATCCAGCTCGACGCCTTGCAGGTATTCGACAAACGCTTCGGCAATCTCGGTAAACAAGGGCGTCTGGCTACGGTAGTTGGCATAGAAATCTCGCACACGGGTATGCCAACGCTGTTCACCCAACGCCTGACGCATCACCGGGAAGCTGCCCGCCAGGAGGCCCTCGATAGCGCCATAGAACAACTCGCGGTAAACCTTCAGGCGTCGCGCCTCCACGCCCGGTGGCGGTGCGTTGCGTTGCGGGTCGCGTACGTGACGGGCCAAGGTGTATTGCTGCTCGCGCAACGTCTCATTCATCACGCGGCCCTCCCGAATCCAGTTGCACGCTGCGGATACGCGCCGTCTCGGCCAACAGTTCGGCCAGCGGGGGATAGTTGAAATCACGTTCGAGCACGGTCGGCTGCACGCCAAAGCGCGCACAAGCGAGGGTGTACAGCGCCCACACATCTTCTTTGACCGGCGCCCCATGGGTGTCGACCTTCAGGTCCGGTGCTTCATCGTAATGGCCGGCTATGTGCATGCCGGTCACCCGTGCCTGGGGCAAGCCTTCAAGAAAGGCCCGGGCTTCGTAGCCGTGGTTGCAGGCATTGACGAAAACGTTGTTGACGTCCAGCAACAAGTCGCAATCGGCTTCATCGAGTACCGCACGGATAAAATCGAGCTCGCTCATCGCCTGATAAGGCGCGGCGTAGTAGCTAATGTTTTCCACGGCAATACGCCGGCCCAATTGCTCCTGCGCCTGGCGTATGCGCGCAGCCACATGGTGCACGGCTTCGTCGGTGAACGGTATGGGCATCAGGTCGTACAGGTGCCCGTCGTCACTGCAATAGCTCAAGTGCTCACTGTACATGCGCACCTGGTGGCGATCGAGAAAATGGCGGGTCTGGTCGAGAAAATGCAGGTCGAGTGGCTCACTGCCGCCCAACGACAACGACAACCCGTGGCAAGTCATGGGAAAACGCTCGGCCAACTGGGCCAGGCCCTTGCCGTAGGCACCGCCAACCGCTATCCAGTTTTCCGGTGCGCATTCAAGAAAGTCTATTGCACCAGCGTCCATCGCCAGCAGTTCCGGCAGCAGGCCACGGCGCAAGCCAAGCCCGGTATTCAACGTCGCAGCACGCATAAAAAATCTCCAACAGGCACAACGCCCCGCCTGACCAGCAGGAGGGGCGTTGCGTCACTTCAAAGGGTAAGGGTCAGGATTTGCCAGCCAGGTGGCTGAACAACCCCTCGGGCATGGCCTTGCCGTTGGCTTGATAAATCGCCTTCAGGTGGTCCGCCGCTTCTTGCTCGGAGATGAAGCCGTCATGGTTGCTGTCGATCTTGTCGAAGTCGCCGGCACGGTCCTTGGCCACCGCCAGAAACTCATCCCGCGAGACCTTGCCATCATAGTTGCTGTCGGTTTTGGCGAACGAGGCATCGCCGCACTTGCCTTCGCCGCACTTGCCTTCCGCCCCGGCCTTGGCGCTGGCGCCACACTTGCCCTCACCGCATTTGCCTTCGCTCTGGGTGGCCTTGCCGCTGCCGCCGCATTTGCCTTCGCCACACTTGCCCTCGCCGGCCACTTTGGCCGAAGCCTGTTGGTAACCTTGTGCCAGCGGTTCCACGGCAAACGCACTGCTGGTCAATGCCATGCTGCCGATCAGGGCGGCGCCGAGCAGGCCGAGGGTGTTTTTTGCTTGAGTCATGATGCAGCTCCACTGTGGTTGGAAAGTGGAGCCATTAGGCCGTTGCGGTTTGTCGTGAATGTATCGCGCAAGGCGCGCTTTTGTATGGGAGTGGGTCTGCAGCGCGGGCAGATACAGTGGGATACACAACGCCCGGTAACGGACCCCAAGCTACCTTGGGGCCATGACGCGTGTTCAGTCTTCCAGCGGCTTGGGCGGGGCTGCCGGTTTGGCTGGCTTGGCCGGTTTGCTGTCCTTTGCCTTGGCTTCCGGCGCTGCGGCCACAGGTTCGGGTGCGGTCACCGCCTTTTCGCTGGCGGGCAATTCATCGACCGCCTTGAAAATCGCCTGCGGGTCGATAGGTTCACCGCTTTCGTCATCCTTGAGCATGTGCCGCTCGCCGTCCTTGCCCACCAGGATCACCTTGGTGCCCTTGCTCGCGCCCAGCTTGAGCTCGCGGATCAGGGCCATGGTGGTCTGCTGTTCGAGGTTCTTGTCTTCGCGCTTACCCATCATGTTGGCGACGCTGTAGAGCACCAGATTGCGCTCTTTGAAGGCGGCCTGGGTGGCCGGGTCTTCCAGTGCCTTGTTCAACCCGCGCAAGGTCGGGTCGGCAGTGCTCGGGGCAATCACCACCAATGGCCTGGCCTTGCCTAGCTCCTTGGCCAAGGGTGCATCACTGTCTGCGGCAAACAAGGGGCCGGTAACAGCTAGCAAGGTAGCGAAAGTCAGTGACCGGACGAGCATGCGTATCTCCTTATTGTCTCGATATACCAATGACTACAGATCACGGAGAAAAATCCGACAAGGAGCCTAAACCACTTCACTCAAGAACGGGCCGTGGAAAAGTAACTGCCGATTTCCGGACATCCTGAAGCCAAGGCGACGGCACTGGCACAAACCGCCGTCACCTTGACTGAGCATAGCCCAAAGCCGCTTTGCACAAGGGCAGGCACCTCCTTGCCCTGAACGGTCGTCAACGCACACGAATGCCTGGATCTTCTGGCCCGACTTCCATGGCATGAATCGTCAAGTCCAGCATCAGCCCCCTGCGTGCAGCACGTTGAGCGTCACGAATGGCATCTGCCTGCTCGATCATTGCGCCTTCGCTGAGCGTTTCATCCTCGAGTACCGCTTCAAGCTGACGCCTGAACGGCAGGTCAACTTCGGCGAACCGGTCTGAATGAGCACGCTCCAGGTGCGCCTGCCAAAATTCACGGTCAACCATCGAACGGGCGAGTTCATCCCAGGTTTCGGCATCTCGCACTGCCGCTTGCGCCGCCGCCAGGTCCGCCTGGAGAACCCCTGAAATAGCATGGAAGCTCATATCACCCACCTGCACGGGCAAGTCGAGCGGTTCCCTCAGCCCGACCCTGAAGGCCAACCCGACCTCACTTCCCTCTTGCTCCCTGCCATGTTCGAGTGCCCATCGGGTAGCGAACCTGTCGACCGCATCCTGGCGCCATAAACGTCTTCCCAGGCGAAGCAGAGCGCGTTCGTCTTTTCCTTGAGCGGCATGTTCAACCTGCCACACGAGCAGGTTCAGTTCGAGATTGCTCAAGCACCAGGTTGCACCATCCTGGCACCCCCATTCATCATTGGCCACGGACAACAGGTTCTCACGCAACTCCGGTGTGGTGGCCATGGCCTGCAACACCACTATCACCCGATTGCCCAACGCACGTGCATTGGCGCGAAAGTCCTCGGACAGCAACAGTTGCCCGAGGACGCGGAAAAAACGCTCGGAGTCCGGCCCTGCATCCAGGGAATCCCAGGCTGCGAGCATCAAGCCACGATGCTCAGGGGCTACCGCATCCCCCCATACTTCACGCGCGTGATCCAGCCGCAGAAGCGCTTGCTCCTCGTCGACGACAGGATGCGCGCTCCTCAGCGAAGCCTGCAAACGTTGTGTCTGTGCTTCGCCCAAGGGGTTGCCGCTCAGGCGGATCCTTCGCCGGCGCCATACGGGTAACTGGTAGTAATGCTCCGGAACCTGCCGGATCCGGTTTTCCCTCAAGTCAACAGCCACCAACTGATCGCGGTCGAAAATGCCCGGGGGAAGCTGCGTAATTTGTGTGTCGCGCAGGCTCAGCCAGCGCAGTTCGGTCAAACCAGCCAACGTGAACCCCCGCCGCAGTGGATTGTGGGACAGGTCGAGGGATTCCAGGCCAGTGCAACAGGCCAGTGTGGCGGTTTGCTGCAGGTTCAGGCCAATGCGGTTGTTGGTAAGGCTCAGGTGCCGTAGCTGCGTGAACTGCAGCAACGGTTGCGGCAGCCGCGTCAGCAGGTTGCCACCCAAGTCAAGGGTTCTGAGGTTTGGGAAGGCCAACAAGAAACTGTCGGGTACTTCCATAAGGTCAAGGTGCAGCAACGACAGGCTGCTCACACCTCTGAAGCTGACCTGCGCGGGCAGGCTGGGCAAACCGCCCGGCCTGAAATTGCAAAACATGACATGCAGGTTTTCTTGTGCGTCGATGTGCAGATCGCCGACCCCTACCGACCGTCTCCAGCAATTGAACAGCGTCTGACGCAAGGCGTCCCGGTCCTCCCGAACCTCGCCCTGCTCGTGTGCCACCCAGGTATCCAGCGTGTTGCGAAGCACCGTGAATTCAGTGCTCAGGTCCCTCAGTAGCCCTCTGAGCTGACGCCCTGAACGTCTCACGTCATCGGCGAAGGTGTCAATCTGCTCGTCACTCAACCAAGGGAAGATATCTCGCAATTCCGCCCTCAAGGCATTGCCTCTTGACGCGAAACCGCTCACGCCTGCACCACCCAGCGGGTAACCCAAACGCCCGTCGGCCAAGCGCATCGGCGCTCGAACAGCCCGCGGGCGTACCACGCCTAGCAGACGACTGATCTGGTCACGACGTCGCACCGCCTCGCGCCCAAGCATCACCCGAAGGTTGTGCGAGAACGGGTCACCGATTCCCATCATTTCACGCTGCGCCTCGGTATAAGCTGGCGCGATGACTTCGAACAACTCGCCTGCCTCACCGATGGCCCCACCCTGATCATCAAACAGCTGGAACCCGCCGTTCAGGTGCACCAGGTCAAATGCCTGCCTGCCTTGACCGCACTGCGCCAGCATCGGCCCGCCCAGATAGCCCTCATACAAGCGCCAGCGCACACCTTGTTCGCCCCCAGGCAGCGCCTGCAACAGGCCCAAGGCTACCCGTGCCAGGTCCGCATTCTGGGGCGTGTCCAAGTACAAGGCTTCCAGAACCCGCGTCTGGCGGATACCCGACAGGCTGGCCCTGGCCGCTTCGGCCAGATCGAGTGCAACCCTGCCGCTGGTCAACAAGCGCCTGCGATCAACGCTGCTGGCGGCCGTTACCAACGCTTGCGCGGTGCGAGCATCCAGCCCGGGAAAGACCCGGCGCAGCGCTGCGCTCCCAGGGCTGTCGGAGGGTTGCAACGCATCGTACAGGTACTGCAGCAATGTTCGGCGTTGCGTCCACGCCAGCTCAGCCAGTGCCTGATCTGGCAGGCCATTCGCACCTGGCAACCGCCGTGCGTGATCAAGCACGGTCGCATCTTCTACCGGCTCGCCGCTGCGCAAGCGGCCAATCATGCCGCGAATGCGCTGGTCGAGCCTGACCCGCACCACGCTGTCGAGCATGCCCGGGCTGGGCGCCTGGGCATATACATGCAAGCCTCGCACGTCATCGCCATCGAGCCCATGGAATAACAGGACCTGATCGATCTGTTCGTCATCCAGCCTGTTGAAGGGTTCGCCCAGGCGACGAAACATGCGATGTCTATCCCGCCACAGGGCCGGTTGTTCACTCCATAACCGCCAGGCGCCAGCGCCATTGTGACGCAGCTTGGGACCATGGCCGGCAACGGGGCACAGTTGCCACTGACCGTCCCCGGCCGATTCGGTCACACGATAATGATGGGCGTCCATCTCGATCCAGGCCTGCCCGCCCAGACGTCGGATGCCCATGGCGTCGCGGCTTGCGCAGGCATCGGGGGCCTGGCTTTGAAACGGGGTCAGATCCTGTTGCCAGAGTTTGACGGTGCCGTCTTCCAGCCGAGCCGGAACCATGGCATCGACCCGCGCGGAGCGTGCCCAAAGCCGTCGGGCCACACCAACTCCCGCCACCGTCGTCGCAAGCACGGCAAGGTCGGTGGCAACATGGGTCAAATGGTCGAGAGCCTCTCGGCGATCCCCCTCATGCCAGGCTTCAAAGCCATGGTAAACCTCGCCCAGCAGCTCCCAGGCCGTCACGGCAAGCAGCACAAGACCAAGGCCAGGCACAAAGAAACTGGCCAGGTTGAGCAGCGCCCACCCCTCGGCGGCCAGGCGCTGGTCATGCTGGCGCTGCACCTCACGGTCCAGCCTGGCCACAGGCACCGCGATCATCGCCGCATCCTCCTTGATCTGGCGAATACGTGCCTGTGCCAAACCATTGAACAACGGTTGCGAATAACCCTGCAAATGCGGTTCAAGATCGCGAAACGCCCAGTCCGCCAGGTCATCGAACAGCGCCGAAACCTGAGCAAAGAAAGCCTGGCTGTCACGTCGTAGCACGAAGCGGCTGAAAAAACGCTGGTAGGCTTTGTCTCGCAGGCGACGACCCAACTCGCGGTTCAGCTTGTCGATGCTCTCGAATGCGCGCCAAGGCGACACAGGGTCGCCTGGCACGTAGAGCAACACACGGCGCGTGGTGTTGAAAAGGACACCTTGGTCAATCACCTCGAACACGATCACCTGCTCAATCCGGCAACCCAGCAACTTCAGTTGCCTGGCCTCCACAAGGTCACCCGCCAGGCGCAGCAGCTTGCCATCCTCGCACATAGCCACCACCAACTTGAGCTCGCTGTCATCCAGCGTCCCTTCCTGCCTGGCTTTGTAGGCGTCTACCAGCATGGCGTGGCGGCTGGCATCTACAAGGCAGGACTCCACGCGCCTTGCATCACCTGCGGGCTTTAGAATGGAATCCAGATGACGTTGATAACCCTCACCCAAATCCAGCTCACGGCAAAGCGCGGCAAGCTCGATGCACGTGGGCGGTGCAAGCCTGCCCTGGCGCGGAACCAGCAGCCGATTACCGCGCGGCTGGCCACCGGCCTGGGCCTGCTCGGCAGTGAAGTTGCGCAGTGCCACCTCAAGCAGCGGCTTTTCTTCATAGACCACCTCGGTGAGGTGCGCGCCTACCGGCTGGCTGTTGATCACAGGCTCGCGACGGCCTTCCAGAAACTTGAACGAGCGAGCATTGCCGCCAAGCCCGTAACGTTCGTCAAGGGCCTTGTCCAGGCCCGTCGCAACAAAGCTGTCGATACCTTCGATACCCCGCAGCAGCGCATTGACTTGCTCACGGCTGCGAAGGCTGTTCGCCAATGCCTTGCTGACCTCAGGCAGTTGCCCTGGGGGTGTCTGACGCAACCAGAGCGGCAGGCGCTTGCTGATGATGCTGTCCTGGAACGCATCGATGGCTGCCTGTGCGCTTGATGGCGGAGTAGTGTCCATTGCTCGAGGCCTCTTCATGAAAAGAGGCCAGACTAGGGAGCAGGCTCGGCACCGGGTACTAGATAGCTAACGCCTGCGCTCAGAACAGCTGTAACTGGCGGCCAGTCAGCGTGGAGAAATCATCGCCAACGAACGGCAGGATGGCATCGGCAACCGGCTGCAACTGCCTAGTGAGGTAGTGCTCGTAATCGATCGGCGATTGAAGGTTTTCCATCGGCTCGGGGCCGGCGGTAGTGATGACGTAACTGATCCAGCCGCCGCGCTGGTACTGGCGAGGGCGACCGAGCCGGCTGTTGTATTCATCGGCCTGGCGCGCAGCACGTACATGGGGTGGCACGTTGCGCTGGTAATCGGCCAGCGGCCGACGCAGGCGCTTGCGGTACACCAGCAGGTTGTCGAGCTCGCCCGCCAAGGTCTGCTGCACATAGTGGCGCACATAGTCGCGATACGGCTGGCCGCGAAAGATCCGCCCGTACAGTTCCTGCTGAAACTGCTGCGCCAGTGGTGACCAATCGGTGCGCACCGACTCCAGGCCCTTGTAAACCACATCCTCGCTGCCGTCGGCGCGCTGCACCATCCCGGCATAACGCTTCTTGCTACCCTCGTCGGTCCCACGGATGGTCGGCATCAGAAAACGCCGATAATGCACTTCGAACTGCAATTCCAGTGCGCTTTCCAGGTTCATCTGCTGGCGCAGGTGCTCGCGCCACCACTGATTGACGTGGGCGACCAGGTCTCGGCCGATCTGTGCCGCAGCCGCTTCACCATGGGCGCCCTTGAGCCAGACGAAGGTGGAGTCGGTGTCGCCATAGATGACCTCATAGCCCTTGGCCTCGATCAACGCCCGGGTCTGGCGCATGATCTGGTGACCGCGCATGGTGATCGACGAGGCCAGGCGCGGGTCGAAGAAACGGCAACCGCTAGAGCCCAGCACGCCGTAAAAGGCATTCATGATGATCTTCAGCGCCTGCGACAGCGGTGCGTTGCCTTCACGCTTGGCCGCCTCCCGCCCTTGCCAGACGCGCTCGACGATGGCCGGCAAGCAATGCTGGCTACGCGAGAAACGCCCACCTCGGAAGCCTTCTACCGAGTGCTCATCGTCGGGCAAGCGCAGGCCCTCGACCAGCCCTACCGGGTCGATCAGGAAGGTCCGGATGATCGAGGGGTAGAGGCTCTTGTAGTCCAGCACCAGCACCGAGTCGTAAAGGCCTGGGCGCGAATCCATCACGAAACCGCCGGGGCTGGCTTCGTCAGGGCGGCTGCCCAGGCTGGGGGCGACGAAGCCCAGGCGGTGCATCTGCGGGATATACAGGTGGCAGAAGGCGGCCACCGAACCCCCACTGCGGTCCACCGCCAACCCGGTGACAGAAGCGCGCTCCAGCAGGAACTCGAGCAGGCGGGTATGGGCAAAGATGCGCGTGACCAGCTCGCAATCCTTGAGGTTGTAGCGTGCCAGGGCGGGTTTGTCTTCGGCGAAACGGCGGTTGATTTCGTCCATGCGCTGGTACGGCGTGTCGATGGCCTTGCCTTCACCGAGCAAGGTTTGCGCGACATTTTCCAGGCTGAACGACGCAAAGCTCCAGGTTGCCGAGCGCAGCGCTTCGATGCCGTCGATCAACAGCCGCCCCGGCGCGTCGGCGAATACATGGCCGCCACTGGCGTGGCTGCGCAAGGTCATGGGGGCGCCGTTGCGGCCCAGTGCCAGCGGCACCTGCAGCAGCTTGGCGTGCTCGTGCAAAAGGCGCAGGTCGAACTGGATCAGGTTCCAGCCAATGATTGCATCCGGGTCGTACTCCGCCATCCACTGGTTGAGGCACGCAAGTAACCCGGCACGGTCATCGCAATAGTGCAGATCGAAGTCGAGGCCCTCAGGGTCGCCGTTGGCCGGACCGAGCATGTACACCTGACGCTGGCCGCAGCCTTCCAGGGCAATGCTGTACAGCTCGCCACGTTCACTGGTTTCGATATCCAGCGACACCAGGCGCAGCGGTGGGCGATAGCCCGGCAGGGGCTTGAGCTGGGCATCGCAGACCACGCCCTGGTCATCGGGTTGCCCGGTGAACTGCACCGGCGCGGTGACGAAGCGCTCCATCAGGTAGCGTTCGGGTGGGCGGATATCCGCTTCGAACACCTCGATGCCTGCCGTGCGCAGGCGTTGCTCCAGCTGCATCAGTTGCCGGTGCTGCCGGCAATAAAGGCCCATGACCGGGCGCTGGTCGAAATCCTTTAGCTGCAAGGGCCGCAGTTCGGCGCCAGGCTCGTTCGCCAGCAACACCTGCGCGTGCGCCGCTTGCGCTTGCGGGATGAACGCCACCGAGACCTGGGGTGCCAGACGCAGCAGCCGTGGCCCCCGATCGGTGGCCAGCCAGAGTTCCACGCAGGTGCCTTCTGGCGTGTCATGCCAATGCCGGGTCAGGACAAAGCCCTGCTGCAACTCCACTGCGTCAACCTCTACCGAAAAGGATGATTCTACGCTAGCGTGCCCCCGCCACGAAGCCGCTTCTGCGCGCGGCCCAGGCCAACAACCAGGCCACCGCGATCAGCGCGAGTACCACACCACCAAACCCCTCCACCCCTGCCCCGGCCAGTAACAACCCGCCAATGATTCCGCCCAGGGCATTGGCGCTGTTCCACACCGTCACCCGCATCGATTGCGCCACGTCGCCCCCTTCGCCCGCCGCGTCTGCACAGGCCGTCTGCAGCAAGGTCGGCGCGCCGCCGTAGGTCCCCCCCCACAAGGCGATGCTCAGGGTAGGAAACGAGGCGAACAGTCTGCAAGGCGAGGCCATTACGGAAAAAGACGGTTACAATGCCGTTCACCCCGGACATCCACGTCCGCAATCAGGAGCGCAGCAGGGATAGCCTCAGCGGTTTCGTGGTCTTCAATCGGGTGGCCGAAACCCGCAGCTTCGTCGCCGCTGGCCAGTCTTTGGGGATCAGTGCCTCGGCTGTGGGCAAGCGCGTAGCGCGCCTGGAAAGCCGCCTGGGCGTACGCCTGTTCCACCGCAGCACCCGCAGCATCACCCTCACCGCCGAGGCACGCTGTTCCTTGAGCGCAGCCGGCGCATCCTCGCCGAAATCGAGGCCACCGAGCAGGAACTGTCGCAAGCCAGCGAAACCCCACGCGGGCGCCTGCGGGTGAGCATGCCGCAGGTCACCGGGCTGGTGATGCCGGCGCTGGCCGAGTTCATGGCGCTGTACCCGCAAGTGGAGCTGGACCTGGACTTTTCCGACCGCATGGTGGATATCATCGGCGAAGGTTTCGATGTGGTGATGCGCGGTGGGCAGCCGGTGGATTCACGGCTCAATGCCAAGTTTCTGGGGTATTTCCAGCACCGCCTGGTGGCTTCGCCCGGCTACCTGCGCGAACGCGGCACGCCCATGCACCCGCGCGACCTGGCGGCGCACACCTGCCTGCATTACCGCTTCCCCAGCAACGGCAAGCTGGAAACCTGGCCGCTGCGCCAGGAGCACCCCGAACACGCCTATGACATCCCCATCTCGATGGTGTGCAACCACGTCGAGACACGCGTCTGCTTCGCTTTGAACCACCGCGGCATCACTTGCCTGTCGGACTTCACCGTGGGCCGTGAGCTGGGCAATGGCTCACTGGTGAGCGTGCTCGACGACTTCATGGAGCGACGCGGCAGCTTCTACCTGCTGTGGCCGTCCGGGCGGCAGATGCCGCCGAAATTGCGGGTGTTCATCGACTTCATGCTCGAACGCGTATTCAACCGTACAGGTAGTTGATGTCCTTGTAGGCCAGCGGTGGCACCTGGCCGAGCAGGAAGTCACGCAGCTTGTGCATTTGCCGCGCCTTGGGGCTGGCCTTGAGCCAGGTCATGTAGTAGCCGTCGCCGGTGGCCACGGCGTGCTTGAACGGTGTGACCAAGCGCCCGGCCGCCAGGTCGGCGCTGGCCAGCACCAGGTCGACCACCGAAATACCCAGGCCTTGCTGGGCGGCTGAAATACCCTGGTCGAGGGTATCGAACACTTGCCCCTGATCGATGCTGATATCCAGCGCGTCCATGCGCGCCAGCCAGCGCCGCCAGTCACGGCGGTCCGGGGACGGATGCAGGAATTCGCACTGGGTCAGGTCGGCCAGGGCCGGCTGCGCTTGCGCCATGTAATCCGGGTGGCACACCGGGATCAACCATTCATCGAACAGCTTGAAGCTCTCGATATCGGCGGGGAAACGCCCGTTGGCCAGGAGAATGGCACAGTCGTAGGGCTCGGAATAGAAGTCCACGCTGTCGATGTCCATCCACACGCTGGACAACTGCACGCTGCAGTTGTCCTCGTGCTTCTTGAAGGCATCCAGTGCCCGCAGCAGCCAGCGCACAGTGAGCGTGGACGGGGCCTTCAGGCGCAGGCCATAGCGGTCCTGGCGCAGCAATGCGCAGGCATTTTCGATGATCTTGAAGCCCACTTTCAGCTCTTGCGCCAGCAGGCGACCGTGCTCGGTCAGGCTGAGCTTGGGGCCACGGCGTTCGAACAGGTCGCAGCCGAACATGGCCTCCAGGGTCTTGATGTGATGGCTGACCGCGCCCTGGGTCAAGGCGAGCTCTTCCGCAGCGCGGGTAAAAGAGCCATAGCGAGAGGCCACCTCGAAGGCACGCAGGGCGTGCAAGGCCTGAATCCGTTCCGACATGGCGACGTCCCGAGCATGAGTAAGACTAATAGTAGGTCATAGTTCCACGCGTTTTACAACGTCAAGAGCGTCTCGGAAAATGCAGGTAAATAATAAACATAACCAAGATCCTGCCTGCATGTGGCTTGAACGTTCATTAAATTTACGCCTGGGGAAATCATGTTTACGGGATATGGAAATTGCTATCGCCTGGATGCGCTAGAGCTAGCCGATGAACATGTCTGGAACACGCAGCACTGGACTTACAAGACCATAGAGCATTTTCGCAGTATTCTCGCCAACCCCGACTTCCCCTGCCTGTTCGGCCGCAAGGCGGTCAACGGCGAAACCTGCCATATTCTTTTCGCCCGCGCCGAGCAGTTGGCCGATGACATCGCTCAAGGGCTGGCCGACTACGTATGCACCGTTACGCCGATCAAACCCAAACAGCGCATCGGCAGCCCCCTGGTGGTGTTTCTCGAAACAGCAGCGGGCAGCACCCTGGCCGAACAACAGGCGCTGGCCTGGAAAGTGTTGCGTGGCGTACATGCGCGCGACCCACACCCGTGGCCGCAAGGCATTCCCACCGACCCCGACGACACCGCCTGGTCGTTCTGCTACGCCGGCATGCCCCTGTTCATCAACATGAATTTCCCCGGCCACCAGCAAATGAAAAGCCGCAACCTGGGGCAGCACATCACCTTCGTCATCAACCCACGGGAAAACTTCGACGAAGTGGCCAACGCCAATACCGAGAGCGGCAAGAAAATCCGCGAGCGCATTCGCGAGCGCGTGCACCACTACAACGACGGTGTCGTACCTGACACCCTCGGCTTCTTCGGCGATGCCGACAACTACGAGTGGAAGCAGTACCAACTTCAGGAGGCGGGGTCGCTCAACCCGTCGCGCTGCCCGTTCCACGCCCATGCCGCACACCCGGCGGCAACCGACATACTGATCGAGAACTGACCGTGAATACCGCACTTACCGCCACCTATGCCCTCACTGTCCTGCTGCTGATCGCTACCCCCGGCCCGGTGGTGGCACTGATCGTCAACACTGCGGCTGCCTCCGGTTCGCGCAAGGCCATGTTTACCGCCGTCGGCACCAACTGGGCGTCACTGGTGCTTATCGGTGCAGCGGCCTGGATCATTCTCACCAGCGCCGCCATCGACAAGGCCTGGCTCAGCACCATGAGCCTGCTGGGCTGCCTGTTCATCGGCTACATCGCGGTGGGCACGTTGAGGGAAGCCCTGAATGCGCCTGCGCCGGAAACGGCGAGCGAAGCCCCCAAGGCCGGGCGTGGCGGGCTGCTGCAAGGGTTCATGGTGGGTATTTCCAACCCGAAGGACATCATTTTCTTCATCGCCTTCTTCCCGCAGTTCATCCAGATCACCGAATCGTTCGGCAAAAGCATGGTGGTCCTGTCGCTGCTGTGGGTGGCCATCGATTTTGCCGTGCTCAGCCTGTACATCTTCGCCATCGGCAAGATCGCCTCGCAGCGGAGCAACCGCATGATAAGCCTGGCTTCCGGTGTGGCCCTGCTGCTGATCGCCGCCGGCGGCCTGCTGTACAACCTCAAGGAACTGGCGGCCTGAACGTGAAGCGCAACACTCGGCGCAACCGAAGGAGCGACCATGACCGCGACTGACATGGGCGCATCTCCTTCGCCCTTGCAGCAGGACTACCAACGCTTTCTGCTGCTGGGCAGTCGGCGTGCCCCGCTCACCGTGCATGTGCACGAAAGTGGCTACCGGTCTGGCACCATCAATACCGATGCGCTCGGCCTGCGCTACAGCCATTGCGCCGGCAAGCGCTTTTCCGCAGCCGAGCGCGGTGGTGCTTCGCGTATCAACCTGCTGGTCGGCGGCTCCACCGCCCTGGGTATCGGCGCCAGCTCCGACGAGCACACGGTGGCCTCACACCTGTCGATGCTCACCGGCGAAGTCTGGCTGAGCCTGGCCGGCTGCGGCCTCAACGCCAGCCAGGAGCTGATGATGTTCCTGACCCACCAGCACCGCCTTGGCCAGCTCGGCCACGTAGTGGTGCTCAGCGGCCTCAACAGCCTGGCCCACGAAGCCCTCAGTGAAGTCCTCGCCAACCTCAACGGCCCGCAGCACGCCAAGGCCTACCAGGACTTTCTCAACAGTTTCAGCGAAGGCATGCAGCCCGCCGCACCATCCCGTCGGCAGTCGTTGTGGCGGCGTATCCGCCAGGCGTTGGCCCCCCCTGCGGTCGCCGCCCCGGTCAGCTGGCCGCTGTCGCCCCCGGAAAAGCGCCTGGCCCGTGCTGCCGATAACATTGGCCGTACCTTGCGCCAATGGGACCGGCTGCTGGCAGACAGCCACGCCACCCTCACCTTCATTCTGCAGCCGTTGCTGCCCTGGTGCCGGGATACCCTGCCTGCCGGCGAACAGGCCATGCTGACCGCACTGCAGCAAAAGCCGGCGAACTTCGAACGGCTGCTAGAGGGTGCATTCGACAGCCAGTTGCATTCGGCGTTTTTCCGCCGCATCAAGAGCCAGGCCGACCCTGTGCCTTGCTACGACATGAACTGCATGCTCAACAGCTCACCTGTGTTCGGCGCCGACCTGTTCATCGACCGCTTGCACCTGAACGATCTGGGCAACAATGCCCTGGCCAAGGTGATCACCGCCAAACTCGGTCTGGCCCAGGAAAAACACGCCTTGCGCAAGGTCACGCCGATCAAGCTCGTCTGACAGTTGCCGGGTGGTCTTCCGGCAGCCCGCGTGGATGGCTAGAATACGTCGTCGTTCCGATTTGCCCGAGGCGCACGCTTGACCGCCATGAACATCGAAGCCGTCCATCCTTGCCTGGCCGCCCATGGGGCTTGCCTGTGAGCCGTATGCGACGCCTGCCCCCGCTGTTGATCGCCCTGTTGCCGCTGGCTGCGCACGCGCTGGAGGTGCGCATCGACCCTCATGCCGACCTGCTCTACCGCCAGGCCTTGCCGTTGCTGGAGCAGGCCGACAACCAGGGCGACGACGCCAATACACTGCGCACAGCCGTTGGCGGCGACCCCGAGCTAAGCCGTCAGGGCCAGGCCCTGGCCCATACCTTGCCGACAGCGGTTGCCCTGCTGAAAAAATCGGTCGAGCTGGGCCATCCGGTCGCGCAGTACCGCCTGGCGCTGTACTACATGACGTATCTGCCCGTCGCGCAAATTCCGGATGCCGCCTGCCCGTTACTCGTGGCCAGCCTCCAGCAGGGTTTCGCCGCACCCGCGCCGGCCATCGCCACCTGGTGCCGGCCCTACAACGTCAGTAGCGAGTACCGCGCAGCACTGGAAGCCATCCCCAGCATGGCCACCGTGTACGCCCCCTACTACCCGCAACCGGCCACCCGCCTGGCCTGCAACCGCAGCCGGCCACAGGGCCTGGACATGCTGTGGGGGCGCCAGCGTGACTACCAGGCCGAAGTGTACCGCCTGCTCGGCGACCTCGACCCGCAGCACCGCCTGACCCTGCTGCAGAAGGCCGTGGACATCAATGGCTGCGTGACGGCGCAGCAGCATCTGACCCGCCATCCGTAGCCCGCCCCCACAAGGATTCGCGTCGACCAGCAAGATCGTTCAAGCCATGCCCCTAACCCTTCTGGCATGCTGGCCTACCACGTAAAGCACTGCAGCCATCATGCCCCACATCGCCCGCCAAGCCTTTCTCCACGGCGCCATCGCCATTCTCCCCCTGTCCCTGGCCGTCGCCCCCTGGGGGCTGCTGGCAGGCTCCATGGCCATCGAAGCCAACCTCACTGCCTGGGAAGGGCAAGGGCTGTCGGCCATCGTCTTCGCCGGCGCCGCGCAACTGGTGGCCATCGGCATGCTCAAAGGCGGCGCCAACCTGGCGTCGATCCTGCTCACCACCCTGCTGCTGACCTCGCAGCATCTGCTGTACGGCCTGTCGATGCGCCCGGTACTGTCCAGCCAGCCGCTGCGCTGGCGGCTGGGCCTGGGCTTTCTGCTGACCGACGAATTCTTCGCCCTGACCAGCCAGTACGACCAGCAGCAGTTCAACCGCTGGTACGCTCTGGGGGTGGGCCTGACCTTCTACGTGGCCTGGAACCTGTTTACCCTAGCCGGCATCCTGCTGGGCCAGAACATTCCACACCTGGACCAATTGGGCCTGGACTTCTCCATCGTCGCCACCTTCGTCGCCCTGATCGCACCGCTGGTGCGCAACCTGCCCACGGTGGTATGCGTAGCTGTGTCGTTGTTCTGCTCGGTATTGTTCAGCCACTGGCACTGGGAAACCGCCCTGGTGGCCGCAGGCCTGCTGGGCATGAGCGCCGGTTTCATCTGCCAGAAATTTGCCGGAGCCCGAGCATGACCTGGATCCTGATTTTTGCCATGGGCGCCATCGTGTTCCTCAACCGCTATGCGTTCCTGGAACCACGCCTGCCCTTGCGTCTGAGTTCCAACGCCAGGCAGTTCCTTGGCTTTGCCGTGCCTGGCATGCTCACCGCCATCTGCGGCCCGATCATCTTCATGCCCGATCACCAGCTCAACCTGAGCCTGCTCAACCCCTACCTGCTGGGCTCTCTGGTGGCCATCGCCCTGGTGCTGTTGACCCGCAGCGTATTGCTGAGCATGCTGGTGAGCATGTTGATCTTCTTCTTCCTGCGCAGCTGGCTGGCATGAGCACGCCCCTGCGCGAGCAGACACACCTCTGGCAGGCACCTGCACTGGGCGACGTCGAGATGCTGCACGCGCGTTATTTCCAGCAGCGTTTCGCCCCGCATGTGCACGAAGGCTATGTGTTCACCGTGATCGAATCCGGGGCCCAGCGCTTCTGGCACCGAGGCAGCGAGCACTTGGCGCCGGTTGGCAGCATGGTGCTGATCAACCCTGACGAGCTGCATACCGGTGCCACAGCCCATGAAGCGGGCTGGCGTTATCGCGGCTTCTACCCCGAGCACGAGCGGGTAACCGGCGTGCTCGACGAGCTGGAACTGGGCCGTCACGGCATGCCCCGTTTCAAGGACAGCGTCATCCAGGACCCTGCCCTGGCCATCGCCTTCAGCCAGCTGCATCAGCTGTCCGAAGCCGGCGCCAGCGCCCTGCAGCAACAGACCGCCTGGCGCCAGGCGGTGCTGGCCCTGGTGCAGCGTCACGGGCAATGCGCCGAGCCTTCAGCCCCCGGCCACGAGCCCCTGGCCGTGGCCCGCGCCCGCGAACTGCTGGAAAGCCAATTGGCCGACCCACCCTCGCTCGAAGCGCTGGCCGCCGCAGTCAACCTGTCACCGTTCCACTTCGCACGGGTATTCCGCCAGGCCACCGGCCTGCCGCCACATGCCTGGTTGAAACAGCGCCGCCTGGCCCGCGCCCGGGAAATGCTTAAGAGCGGCCTGGTCGCTTCGGAAGTGGCGTTTGACCTGGGGTTTGCTGACCAGAGCCACCTCAGCCGGCAGTTCAAGCAGGCGTACGGAGTGACGCCGGGGGCGTATCGCAGCGCTTGCCTTCCAGTTTGAACTGCGTCACCCGGCCTCAGGCAAGCCGGCCAGCCACTGCTACACTGACAAGGCTGAATGGGAGGATCCTGCCATGTCCGAAAGAGAGCTCACCACCCTTCTGTCGCTGATGAACCAGCGCCAGGCCTGCCTGAGCAGTGCCTGCAAGGAGATTGCCGACTGGATCGACCGGCAGGGCGATGTGCCCGCCGCCGGCAAGATCCGGGCAAGCCTGAAGGCGCTGGAGGCCGACGAAGCCCAGGTCCGCAAGACCCTGACCTCGCTGACCCTCGACAGGCCGCTGCCGCGCTTTCGTAGCTGAAGGGTACGTCTGAAAAGAAAAGGGCCGCTAAACGCGGCCCTTCGATCGGTCAGTGCTTCATGTGCATGTGGTCATGCCCACCGCCGGCCTCGGCGTTGAGCGCACGCACCTCAGCCTGCACGTCCACGGTTTCCTTGACGCCCTTGGCATTTTCGATGGTCAGGGTCAGTGGCACTTTCTCGCCTTCCTTCACCTGATTGTTCAGGCCCATCAGCATCACATGCAGGCCATTCGGGTCGAGGGTTACGGCCTTGCCAGCCGGCAGCTCTACAGACTTCACCTCACGCATGCCCATCACGTCACCGTTCATGGTCATCTCGTGTACCTGCACGGTCTTGGCCACAGGCGAAGCCACGCTCACCAGCTTGCTGTCGCTGCTGGCGGTGAGGGTCATGAAAGCACCGGTGGACTGCTGGTGCGGCACGCTGGCACGCACCCAGGCCTCACTCACGGTGGTCTGGGCCAGGGCTGGCAGGGCCAGGCCCATCAGTGCCAGGGCAGCCAGGCCGCGTTTGATCGGTTGCATCGACATTCAGCAGATCTCCATCAGGGTGACCAGGTCTTCGGCACATTCCTTGGCATTCAGGGAATGGCCCAGGCTCAGGCGCAGGGTGCCACGCGTATCGTAGACGTAGCTGGTGGACGAGTGAGAGATGGTATAGGTGTCACCGGCCGGGACCTTTTCGTAGAACACCTTGAATTCCTTGGCCACTGCGGCAATTTCCTCGGGGGTGCCGGTGAGCGCGGTGAACGTCGGGTCGAAGGCCTTGACGTAGGCATCAAGCACCTCGGGGGTGTCGCGCTCGGGGTCCAGCGTGATGAACACCACCTGGAACAGGTCACGGTCACGGCCCCTCAGCAGCTTGCGGATTTGCGCCGCACGCGCCAGCGTGGTCGGGCAAACGGCCGGGCACTGGGTGAAGCCGAAGAAGACCATCGGCATGCTGCCGTAGAAGCTCGACAAGGTGCGCACGTTACCTTGTGGGTCTTTGAGGCTGAACTTGCGCCCGAGGATTTCGTTGCTCATGTTCTTGCCGTACTTGAACTCGAGCCCCCGGGCCGGGCTGCAGCCTGCCAGCAGGCCGAGCCCGAGAACGCCCATCCCGGCGACAACTGCGCGCCGGGTATACAGATCATTCATGAAACCATCCTTTACAGGGAAGGTGCCGGCCCTCGGGACGGGCCGGCTGAAAAACCGGGGCATTCTGGCATGACACCCCAAGGGGTTCTACCCGACCAAGGCGGGGAAGGCCTACAACCCTTTGAATACGGGCTGCGGCCTGTTGTCGCAGGGGTTGAAACCGTAACACTTTGTTGCTAGAGAGCCGACCTTGGCTTAGTAGTAGGCGTTCTCTTTCTGGCTGTGGTCGGTCACGTCACGCACGCCCTTCAATTCCGGAACACGCTCGAGCAGGGTGCGCTCGATACCTTCCTTCAGGGTGACATCGGCCTGGCCGCAGCCTTGGCAACCGCCACCGAATTGCAGCACGGCGATGCCGTCGTCGACCACGTCCACCAGGCTGACCTGGCCGCCGTGGCTGGCTAGACCCGGGTTGATCTCGGTCTGCAGGTAGTAGTTGATGCGCTCGTTGATCGGGCTGTCTTCGTTGACCATCGGCACCTTGGCGTTAGGCGCCTTGATGGTCAGCTGGCCACCCATGCGGTCGGTGGCGTAGTCAACCAGTGCGTCTTCCAGGAACGGCACGCTGACCGCATCCAGGTAAGCGGTGAAGCTCTTCAGACCCACGGCGGTGTCGTCAGGCTTCTCTTCGCCCGGCTTGCAGTAGGCAATGCACGTCTCTGCGTACTGGGTGCCCGGCTGGGTGATGAAAATGCGAATGCCGATGCCAGGCGTATTCTGCTTGGAGAGCAGATCGGCCAGGTAGTCATGGGCGGCGTCGGTAATGGTTATAGCGCTCATGTAGGTTCCTCACAGACTTGCCGCCAAGTGTACGCCAACCCGCTCATTGAACAAAGTCCTAGTATTTGACTCGGGAAAGCGCATATTCAGGGGCCACTCCCCGTGGCGCCGCCAGCCAGGCCTGCATGCGCCGGTACAGCCCGCGCTCCAGCCACTGGTAACTGAACCACGACATTAGTCCAATGGACGGCACGCACAGGGCAAACACCAGATACGGGTTCAACTGCAAGCGCTGGCTGGCGAACCAGCCGGCGTACAGCACCAGCACATGGACCAGGTACACCGAGTACGAGCAGTCCCCCAAGGCCTTGAGCAGCCGGTTGCCTTGAAAAAGCGGTTCCAGCGCGATGAAGGCCATCACGATCATGGCGCTCGGTAGGCCCCAATGCAGCAGGCGCAGGGACGCATCCAGGTGATAGATGGCCAGGCCCGCCACAACCAGCACGCCCAGCGGCAACCACCGCCCTTGGCGGATCAGCCCACGGCGATACAGCACGCCCAAACCGATGCCGAGCAAGAACTCGTAGATGATGTCGTTGTTGTAGAAGCGGCTTAGCACACCCAGCCGGCCCAGCACCTCGCTAGCCAGCAACAAGGCCGCGGTAACCAGCAACAGGTGATGACGCTGGCGCACCAGGAAGGCCAGGCCGAACAGCAGGTAGAAGAACATCTCGAAGTTCAGCGTCCAGCCCACGTTCAGGGTCGGGTACAGGCCATAGCCTCCAGGGTTTTCTGCCGGGATGAACAGCATCGACAAGAACAGATGGTGCCAGGTGAACACCTGATGTGGCATCCATTGGCTAAAAGCCAGCAGCAACATGGCCATCAACGCGGTGTAGAACCAGTAGGCCGGAACAATACGCAGCACCCGATTGAGCAGGAACTGGCGCGGTTCGATGGTTTTATCGCGGGTCGACAGGTAGATGACCAGCCCGCTGATGACGAAGAAGATGTCGACGCCTACGGCACCACGGTCGGTAAGCAGTTGGCCAATGGGGCCGGTGGCGTGGAAGTCGAAGAAGATCTGCATGAAATGGTGGCAGACCACCACCCAGGCGGCGAACGCCCGCAGTGCCTGAAGCGAATACAGCATGAAGTACCCTGCGCTTGCCGGTGCGTTGAGGCCTTGGGAGCCTATGACAGCTCCCAGACCACCCAACCTGTCCGACCGCAGGGTACCCGGAAAGGTCAGCTTACCCGATCAGAGGTTCTCGTAGCGGTTCATGTCCAGCACCCCCGCCTCCACCGGCTGGGTCTCCTTGATGAAGCTGTTCAAGTCATGGAAGTAGCGCCAGAACTCAGGGTGACTGCGGCGCACGCCCCAGCGCATGACGATGCGCTCGAACTTCGCCGGGTCATCTTTCGCATACTCCATGTCCTCGACGAACTCCGCCACATCCTTTGTCGGGATGTTGAAGATGAAGTTCGGGTAGCTGCTGAGCACACCCGGGGCCAACGTCAAGGTATCCAGCCCCGGCTGATAGCGGTATGCCTCACCCAGCAGGAACGCCACGTTGCTGTGCGCACGGTTGCGCAGCAGGCTGTACACCTGGCGCTGGCCGCCCTGCCCTTCGATACGCAGCATGGTTGCCTCGGGCAACTGGTTGATCACCTTCAGCCCCGCAGCCGGGCGCGACACCAGGCGGCTGAGCGACTGCTCGGCATTGCGGAACTCTTCGCTCATCTGCGGCCGTGAGCAGAACGCGCCCTGGCAGCGGTTGATCGGGTCGGGCGTGGCATTCAGGCTGCCGGTGCGCTGCAACAGCTTTAGGCCAAAGTCGCGCTTGGGGTTGCGCGGGTCAAGCTGTATGCCACTCGGGGTGTCGGTGTCGATGTCCTCATAGTCCATCCACATTTTCACCTTGCCGCTGTTCTGGTACCAGTCACCGAGGATCGCCTTGCGCTGGTCGGCAGGCATCAGGCGCAAGAAGTTGACCTCGGCACCGTTGCGAATCAGGTCGAAATACAGGCGCGTCTGCAATTGGTGCGAAACATTGCCGAACACGTCAAAGTTGACCGCCAACTGGTAATAGGTGCGCTCGAACAACGGGTAGTCGAACAACCACACGGTCAACGGCACGTCACCGATCAGGCCCTTGCTCACCGACGCGCTGTCGAAGTGGCGGAAGATGCTCAGCAACGCGTTGTCGTTACCGGCCCATAAGGTCGACCAGCCCGGTGCCGGCATGTCGGCATAGGCGTCACGGCGCAGCTTTTCGTACTCGTTGCGCTTGTCGCGGTAGGCGTGCCACAGGCTCAGCACACTGCCCACGTCATCGATCTGGCCCGGCATGGCCAGCAGCGGCGTGGCCTCGCCACGGTATTTGGCGTCGGTGATGTAACGGTCGAAGGCCGGCTCCTGGAACAGTGCCCAGAAGTTATCGCGGATCACGTCAGTGGCGATCTGTCCACGGCACACCGGGCCCCGGATGAAGGTGCGTACGAAGTATTCGGCGTTATCCAGCATGAACTGGTAACGCGCCACTGCCGGGATCGCCTCGAAGGTTTCGAACGGGTTGGCCCGGTGACGCGGGCCGTAACCCGGCAGTGCGGTGGCGTGCCAGTCGCCGGCATAGAACAGCTGCTTGACCCGTTTGAGTTTCTGCGGCCCCATCGGGTAGGTGATGTGCGTCTTGTGCACGATCACACCCTGCACCGGGATCAACCGATAGTAGAAGTCGGTGCCCGGCGGGTCGTTGGGGCGGCGCGTGGCAATGATATCGACCGGCTTGCCGCTCGGCGTGCGCGAACGCACCCACTGGAAGAAGTGCCCCTGCTCCCCCCCAACGAAGTAGATATGCGCCAGGAACAGGTGTTCGTACAGCCAGCGGCCGACCAGCGCCTCGGTGGAGCCCGGACGGTTGAGCAGCTCTTCCCACTCGGTGATCTGCCGGGCTTCGGCTGCGCTTGGCTTGATCGGCTGGTATTCCACCGGCGCACCCGCTGCCAGCCAGCGGCGCATGGTGTCGTATTCCTTGTCGGTCAGCCCGGTCACCGCCAACGGCATGCCCTCTTTGGGGTGGGCGCCGGCATAGGCGTCGAATTCATGGGGCAGCGGGCACATGTTGTTGCGGTTCAAGCCCAGGACAATGTCCTCGGGCAACTTGGCGTTGGGCGTGAGTGGGGTCTTGTGCCCCAGTTCCAGCATGCGCGCCATCAGTGCGGCCTGGCTGCCCTGGTTGTCGAGCACCGAGTAGAAGCCCTTCTTGCGCCATTCCTCTTCGCTGTGGGCGTCGTAGAACAGCCGCGTGGTAGGCACCGCCTTGCTGCGCTCGCCCTGGTACACGGGCACTTTGCTGGCCCCGCGCACCGCGCCTTCCGGGCTTTCCAGCTTAAGCTGACAGGCAGCGTCGTTGCAGGCGTGGCAAGCCACGCACTTCTCGGTGAAAATCGGTTGAATGTCCCGGGTGTAGGAAATAGCCGGGCTCGACTGAGGGGCTTGCCCGAACACCGCGCCGCTGATGAGCAGGGCGAAGGCGCCGGCAAGGATACGATGCACCATGTGCGAAAAGTCCTGGTTCTTAAAAGCCATCACGATTGTGCCTGGTCGTCCTTGGGTGCTGGTAATCGCGCCAACAACATGAGCAGTTTTCATGCAAATGGGCGATGTGCGTAAAAACCGCGCAGCTTTGTTATGATTCCGCACCTTCTGATATTTGCCCGACCAGGTAGTTCCTATGTCCGACCGCAGCGCTCGTCTCCAAGCACTCCAGAACGCACTCAAAGAGCGCATCCTGATCCTCGACGGCGGCATGGGTACTATGATCCAAAGCTACCGTCTCGAGGAACACGACTATCGTGGCACGCGTTTCGCCGATTGGCCAAGCGATGTCAAAGGTAACAACGACCTGTTGCTGCTCAGCCGCCCGGACGTGATCGCCGCCATCGAGAAAGCCTACCTGGATGCCGGCGCCGATATTCTCGAAACCAACACCTTCAACGCCACGCAGATTTCCCAGGCCGACTACGGCATGGAGTCGCTGGTCTACGAACTGAACGTCGAAGGCGCGCGCATCGCCCGCCAGGTAGCGGATGCCAAGACCCTGGAAACCCCCGACAAACCACGCTTTGTCGCCGGCGTGCTCGGCCCTACCAGCCGCACCTGCTCGATTTCCCCGGACGTCAACGACCCTGGCTACCGCAACGTCACCTTCGATGAGCTGGTCGAAAACTACATCGAGGCCACCCGCGGCCTGATCGAGGGCGGCGCCGACCTGATCCTGATCGAAACCATCTTCGACACCCTCAACGCCAAGGCGGCGATCTTCGCCGTGCAGCAAGTGTTCGAGGACGACAACGTCGAACTGCCGATCATGATCTCCGGCACCATCACCGACGCCTCCGGCCGTACCCTGTCCGGCCAGACCACCGAAGCGTTCTGGAACTCGGTGCGTCACGCCAAGCCGATTTCCGTGGGCCTGAACTGCGCCCTTGGCGCCAAGGACCTGCGCCCGTACCTGGAAGAGCTGGCGACCAAAGCCGACACCCATGTTTCGGCCCACCCCAACGCCGGCCTGCCGAACGCCTTCGGTGAATACGACGAGACCCCGGCGGAAATGGCTGCGGTGGTCGAGGAGTTCGCCGCCAGCGGCTTCCTGAACATCATCGGCGGCTGCTGTGGTACCACCCCAGGCCACATCCAGGCCATTGCCGAAGCCGTGGCCAAGTACAAGCCGCGTGAGATCCCGGAAATCGCCAAGGCCTGCCGCCTGTCGGGCCTGGAGCCGTTCACCATCGACCGCCAGTCGCTGTTCGTCAACGTCGGCGAGCGCACCAACATCACCGGCTCCGCCAAGTTCGCCCGACTGATCCGTGAAGAAAACTACACCGAAGCGCTTGAAGTCGCCCTGCAGCAGGTCGAGGCCGGCGCCCAGGTGATCGACATCAACATGGACGAAGGGATGCTCGACTCCCAGGCCGCCATGGTCCGCTTCCTCAACCTGATCGCCGGTGAGCCGGACATTTCCCGCGTGCCGATCATGATCGACTCGTCCAAGTGGGACGTGATCGAGGCGGGCCTCAAGTGCATCCAGGGCAAGGGCATCGTCAACTCCATTTCCATGAAGGAAGGCGTCGAGCAGTTCAAGCATCACGCCCGCCTGTGCAAGCGCTACGGCGCTGCCGTGGTGGTGATGGCCTTCGACGAGGTCGGCCAGGCCGACACCGCCGCGCGCAAGAAGGAAATCTGCCAGCGCAGCTATGACATTCTGGTCAATGAAGTGGGCTTCCCACCGGAAGACATCATCTTCGACCCGAACATCTTCGCCGTCGCCACCGGTATCGAAGAGCACAACAACTACGCCGTCGATTTCATCGAGGCCTGTGCCTACATCCGCGATCACCTGCCCCATGCGCTGAGTTCGGGCGGTGTGTCCAACGTGTCGTTCTCGTTCCGTGGCAACAACCCGGTGCGTGAAGCGATCCACTCGGTGTTCCTGTACCACGCGATCCAGAACGGCCTGACCATGGGTATCGTCAACGCCGGCCAGCTGGAAATCTACGACGAGATCCCGGCGGCACTGCGCGAAAAAGTCGAGGACGTGGTACTCAACCGCACCCCGCACGGCACCGACGCCCTGCTGGCGATCGCTGACGACTACCGAGGCGGCGGCGCCACCAAGGAAGTGGAAAACGAAGAATGGCGCTCGCTGCCGGTGGAAAAACGCCTGGAGCACGCGCTGGTCAAGGGCATCACCGCGTTCATCGTCGAAGACACCGAAGAATGCCGTCAGCAGTGCGCACGCCCGATCGAAGTGATCGAAGGCCCACTGATGAACGGCATGAACGTGGTCGGCGACCTGTTCGGCGCGGGCAAAATGTTCCTGCCCCAGGTGGTCAAGTCGGCCCGCGTGATGAAGCAGGCCGTGGCGCACCTGATCCCGTTCATCGAGGCCGAAAAAGGCGACAAGCCGGAAGCCAAGGGCAAGATCCTGATGGCCACGGTCAAAGGCGATGTGCATGACATCGGCAAGAATATCGTCGGCGTGGTACTGGGCTGCAACGGCTACGACATCGTCGACCTTGGCGTGATGGTGCCGGCCGAAAAAATCCTGCAAACCGCTCGCGAACAGAAGTGCGACATCATCGGTTTGTCCGGCCTGATCACCCCGTCGCTGGACGAGATGGTGCACGTTGCCCGCGAAATGCAGCGCCAGGGCTTCGAGCTGCCACTGATGATCGGTGGTGCCACCACCTCCAAGGCGCACACTGCAGTCAAGATCGAGCCCAAGTACAGCAATGATGCCGTGGTCTATGTCACCGACGCCTCGCGCGCGGTGGGCGTGGCGACCCAACTGCTGTCCAAGGAACTCAAGCCGGGCTTCGTCGAGAAAACCCGCCAGGAATACGTGGAAGTACGCGAGCGCACCGCCAACCGCAGCGCCCGCACCGAGCGCCTGAGCTACAGCCAGGCCATCGCTGCCAAGCCGCAATACGACTGGGCCGGCTACCAGCCAGCAGTGCCCTCCTTCACCGGCGTCAAGGTGCTGGAAGACATCGACCTGCGTACCCTGGCCGAATACATCGACTGGACCCCGTTCTTCATCTCCTGGGACCTGGCCGGCAAGTTCCCGCGCATCCTCACCGACGAAGTGGTCGGCGAGGCGGCCACGGCGCTGTACAAGGATGCCCGCGAGATGCTCGACAAGCTGATCGACGAGAAGCTGATCAGCGCCCGCGCCGTGTTCGGGTTCTGGCCAGCCAACCAGGTGGCCGATGACGACATCGAGGTGTACGGCGAGGACGGCCAACCGTTGGCCACCCTGCACCACCTGCGCCAGCAAACCATCAAACCGGATGGCAAGCCCAACTGGTCGCTGGCCGACTTCGTCGCGCCAAAAACCAGCGGCGTCACCGACTATGTAGGCGGGTTCATCACCACCGCCGGCATCGGTGCCGAGGAAGTGGCCAAGGCTTACCAGGACAAAGGCGACGACTACAGCTCGATCATGGTCAAGGCCTTGGCCGACCGCCTGGCCGAAGCCTGCGCCGAGTGGCTGCACGAGCAGGTGCGTAAAGAGCACTGGGGCTATGCCCGCGACGAGCACCTGGACAACGAGGCGCTGATCAAGGAGCAGTACAGCGGTATTCGCCCGGCCCCGGGCTACCCGGCCTGCCCCGACCACACCGAGAAGGAAACCCTGTTCCGCCTGCTCGATGGCACCGCCATCGGCGAAACCGGGCCAAGCGGCGTGTTCCTGACCGAGCACTTCGCGATGTTCCCGGCGGCGGCGGTCAGCGGCTGGTACTTTGCCCACCCGCAAGCGCAGTACTTTGCCGTGGGCAAGGTCGACAAGGACCAGATCGAAAACTACAGCGCGCGTAAAGGCCAGGATGTGAGCGTGAGCGAGCGCTGGTTGGCGCCTAACCTCGGGTACGACAGCTAAGACCGCGCTGGCTTCTTCGCGGGTAAACCCGCGAAGAAGCCAGTCCAGGCAACCGCCTTTTCATTGCCTACACTGTCCTTGATTGCCTCTGATTTCTCAGGAGCCACCATGGACGATTCCAGCCAGGGCAAACCGCCTACCTTCTGGCAGATGCTGCACAGCATCCTCGCCGCTGCCTTCGGCGTACAAAGCGGCAAGAACCGCGCCCGCGACTTTACCCACGGCAAAGCCAGCCATTTCATCGCACTGGGGACGCTGTTCACCCTGGTGTTCATTGCCGTCTTGATCGGCCTGGTGCAACTGGCCCTGCACCTTACCGCCCGCTAGAAATGAAAACGCCTGCGGGATTCCCTCCCGCAGGCGCTCTGACGGCTTCACGGTCTTGAGAACAGGTCTACTGGTGGCTGACCCAATACACGGCAGTGACCACCACCAACACGATCAGGCAAAGGATCGCCCAGGCATCGACGCTGCTGTCAGCTTTGCGGACCTTGGTTGAGTTTCCCATTGCATTGCCTCTTGTAGTGGTTATGGGAATGCACTTCACCACCAGCAGTTAAGACGAGCAATGCCCTTTCCTCAAGCAAGGTCTTTCAATATTCGACCGGTGCCGTCAGAAACGGGTACTGGTAGCCAGACGGCCGCCCTTCGGCACTGTAACGCTGGAAATCGACACCGTAGTCGTCCCGTTCCAGCAGTTTCAGCCAACGCCTGGCCTTGGCCTGGTCGATCACTTGCAGCACCGGGGCACTGTGCTCGCGCAGGCCATCACGGTTCAGCGCCAGCCCGTGTGCGTCGTCGTGCAGCATCACCATGGCCCAGCCACCCAGGGTAAAGTGCCCCCCCATCAACACACTCAGGCGACCGTCGATACGCGCGCGCAAGGCCTCGGGCGAGCTGTTGACGGCGCTGAACAGCACATCACGCCCAGGCTTGCGCCCTGCCGCTTCGAACGCCTGCATGGCGCCAAAGGCCATTTCGTCATTGGCCGACCACACCAGGCGCGTTGCCGGGTAGCGCTCCAGCAACTGCTGCGCCTGCTCGTAGGCGCGCTGGCGGCTCCAGCCGCCATACACCACCTGGCGCAGGCGCACCTGAGGGAAGTCGGCCAGCGCACGGCGCATGCCTTCCTCGCGCAACTGCGAGGCCGGGGTGGTCTTGAGCCCGGCAAAAGCCACGAGGTCCACCGCCCCGACGTCGCGCGGCAGTTGCGCGACCATCTGGTGTAACATCTGGAAGCCCGCCTGCTCGTCGTTGCTCGTCAAGGTGCCCAGCGGCTCGGCATACTTGTCGGGCTGGGCCTGAATACTGCGAACCTGGCTGGCCGTCAGGCCGTTGTTGACCAACAGCAGCTTCACCCCCGTGCCACGCGACAGGCGCAGCACTTCGGGCGCAACGTACTGCTCGTTGACCAGCACCAGGTAATCCGGCCGCTGCGCCCCACTCATGATCGCCCGGGCCTGGGTCAGGGCCAAGTCGGCGCGGCGTTCGCTGTATTCCACCCGCAGGGTCATGCCCAGCTCATCCGCGGCGGCCTGCATGAAGCGGGTATAGCTGGTCCAGAACGTCTCGGTGGACAGCCCAGGGTTGAGGAAAACCACCGATGGCTGCGCACTTGCCGCCAGCGGCAGGGCCAGAAACAAGCTTTGGCACAGGGCCTTGAGCATGGGGTCAAATCTCTGCGAAGCAAACCCTGGATTATAAACGCCCTGCCTCACCCGAGGCACAAATGGCAGTCAGTCTCACATAGTCCATTTGGTTCTTTTCATATGCTAAAACATCACTTTAGCGCATAACCGCAACCTGATATCGTTCCCCGGCTCCGTACCGGAGTGCGCGGCCGTGCGCGCGAATAGCTGCATGCCTGAGACAGGACTTTTATGTACGTATACGACGAGTACGATCAGCGGATCATCGAGGACCGCGTCAAGCAGTTCCGTGATCAGACCCGCCGCTACCTGGCCGGTGAGCTGAGCGAAGAAGAATTCCGCCCTCTGCGCCTGCAGAACGGCCTTTACATCCAACGTTTCGCGCCGATGCTGCGTGTCGCCGTGCCGTACGGCCAGCTGAACGCCACCCAGGTCCGCACCCTGGCCAAGATCGCTCGCGACTACGACAAGGGCTATGCCCACATTTCCACCCGCCAGAACGTGCAGTTCAACTGGCCGGCGCTGGAAGACATCCCGGACATCCTCGCCGAGCTGGCCACCGTGCAGATGCACGCGATCCAGACCAGCGGCAACTGCCTGCGCAACACCACCACCGACCAGTTCGCCGGTGTGGCCGCAGACGAAATCATCGACCCGCGCCCGTGGTGCGAGATCGTCCGTCAGTGGACCACCTTCCACCCGGAATTCGCTTACCTGCCGCGCAAGTTCAAAATCGCCATCAACGGCTCGCAAGAAGACCGCGCCGCCATCGAAGTGCACGACATCGGCCTGGAGCCGGTGCGCAACGCTGCCGGCGAGCTGGGCTTCCGTGTGCTGGTCGGCGGTGGCCTGGGCCGTACCCCGGTGGTCGGCTCGTTCATCAACGAATTCCTGCCGTGGCAAGACCTGATCAGCTACCTGGACGCCATCCTGCGCGTGTACAACCGTTACGGTCGCCGTGACAACAAGTACAAGGCGCGGATCAAGATCCTGGTCAAGGCCCTGACCCCGGAAGTGTTCGCCGAGAAGGTCGAGGCCGAAATGGTCCACCTGCGTGGCGGCAGCACCACCCTGACCGAAGCTGAAGTGCAGCGCGTGTCGCGCCATTTCGTCGACCCGGATTACCTGGCCCTCGAGAATTTCGACTACGCCAACCAGGACGCCGAATACCCAGGTTTCGCCCGCTGGCGCTCGCGCAACACCCGCGCCCACAAGCGCCCTGGCTACGTGGCCGTGACCCTGTCGCTCAAGCCGACCGGCGTTGCCCCGGGCGACCTGACCGACAAGCAGTTGGACGCCGTGGCCGACCTGGCCGAGCGCTACAGCTTTGGCTTCTTGCGCACCTCGCACGAGCAGAACATCATCCTCGCCGACGTCGAGCAGCGCCAGCTGCACGCGCTCTGGCTGGAGCTGCGCGAAGGCGGCTTCGCCACGCCGAACATCGGCCTGCTGACCGACATCATCTGCTGCCCGGGCGGTGACTACTGCTCGCTGGCCAACGCCAAGTCGATCCCGATTGCCGAATCCATCCAGCGCCGTTTCGACGACCTGGACTACCTGTTCGACATCGGTGAAATCGACCTCAACATTTCTGGCTGCATGAACGCCTGCGGCCACCACCACGTGGGCCACATCGGCATCCTCGGCGTGGACAAGAAGGGTGAGGAGTTCTACCAGGTGTCGCTGGGCGGCAACGCCGCGCGTGGCGCGAGCCTGGGCAAGATCCTCGGCCCGTCCTTCGCCCAGGATGACATGGCCGATGTGATCGAGAAGCTGATCGCCGTGTATGTCGAGCAACGCACCGAGGAAGAGCGTTTCATCGACACCTACCAGCGTATCGGCATCGACCCCTTCAAGGAACGCGTCTATGCAGCGAATCATTAAGAACAACCAGATCGTCGACGAAACCTGGCACCTGTTGCCCAAGGAAACGTCCTTTGACGAGCTGACCAACTGCGACGACTACATCGTCCCGCTGCAGATGTGGCGCGACCATGCCCATGTGCTCAAAGCCCGCGACGGCGGCCTGGGTGTGTGGCTGGACAGCGACCAGGAGGCAGAAGAAATCGGCGAAGACGTGCAGCACTTCCAGGTCATCGCCCTGAACTTCCCGGCGTTCACAGACGGGCGCAGCTACTCCAATGCGCGCCTGCTGCGTGACCGCTACAAGTTCAAGGGCGAACTGCGCGCCATCGGTGACGTGCTGCGTGACCAGCTGTTCTTCATGGCCCGCTGCGGTTTCGATGCATTCGCCATCCGTGCCGACAAGAACCCGGAAGACGCGCTGCAAAGCCTGAAGGACTTCTCGGTGACCTACCAGGCCGCCACCGACGAGCCGCTGCCGCTGTTCCGCCGCCGCTGATGCACCGCAAGCCATGGCCCACCCAGGCCATGGCTTGGCTCATTACCCTCTGCGTGAGGGTGGTTTTCTGATTGCGGTCACCTCCCCCTCCTCTTCTTCCCTGACCCATTGCAATTGCAAGCGCGCCAAGGCATCGCGTACACGAGCCATGACCTGCTCGCTCAAGTGATTGTCTTCGAGATTGACGGTATGGGGGTTGGCCTCCACCCAACGCAGGGCATCCTCGTCCAAGGCAGTGATGCGATTGCCTCGCAAGTCCACGCTCAAGTCTGGGTGACCTTGCATTAACTGAAGCGGGAACGCCCTCAGGCCGGTAGCACGCAACGACAAATACCGCAGGTGGACGTTGTAGCGCAGCAGTGGCGCACTGACGAGTGGATTGCCCTCAAGGTTGAGCACCTCCAGCCTGGAAAACCACTCCAGTCGCGACTCGCTGACGGCATCAAGAACGATGGTGTTATCGTGCAAGTACAACTGAGTGAGCCTTGCCAGACCATTCAGGTTTTCCGGCACTACGCTCAACCGGTTGCCACCGAGATTTAGAATGTTCAGCCGCGCCAGGTTGCCTATAGTGCGTGGCAAGCCTGTCAACAAGTTACCGCTCAACTGCAAGTTCTCTAGCGCTGGCAGCGCACCCAGCTGTTCCGGCAGCTCACTCAACTGGTTGAAGGCCAGGTCCAGGCTCGTCAGATTCGTCAAACGCTCAATGCCAGCGGGCAATGCCTCCAGCCTGCAGCCGCTGAGGTCCAACTCGACCAACTGCCCCAGGTTTTCCAGGCCTGTCACCGTATCAAGCAGGTTACCCCCCAGGTTCAAGCTGCGCAGTTGAGGCAAATGCTCAAGCCCTTCCAGGCGTGAAATTCTGCTACCCGACAGGTTCAACACCTCCAGATTGGGAAAGCGCCGCAAAAAATCACCTGCAATGGCCGTGACCTGCTGGTTGCGTAGCGACAACGTACGCAGCCTGTCAAAACGAATGCCCACCGGCAGCTCCGGCAACGTGCTGACCGACAACCCTTCGATGGTGGGATTGAAGCCTGGGCCTTCAGCGCGAAAGCCCGAATACCAAGCCTGGCGCAGTGTTTGCGCCACGGCAGAGCGAGCATGATATTCCGCATCGGTCGGCAGACCTCGCCAAGTATCCAGGCTTTGCTCCAACTGCCTCGACAGCCGGGTAAACGCTCGAAGGCCAGGCCCATGAGAGGGCTCAAAGCGGAACCACGCCCAGGCATTGCCACGCGCCAGTTTCAGCGTCAGCGCCCTCTCCGATGCCTGGCGTTGGGCGCCGATCCGGTTCACAGCATCCATGGGCACATGCACCTCACCGGGTTCAGGCTCCAACGCACCTAACTGCGGAGCGTACTCGTGGCGTATTTCGGCAAATTCATCGGCGTACGCGACACGCACATAGTCCTGCCAGAAGGATTGCCGCGACAGGAACTGGCTCAGCGCTTCAGCCGTTTCGGCCTCGTGCACCGCTGCTTCGGCTTCCGATAGCAGCTCAGGTGTGACGCTGGTTACATGCTGGAGGTTCAGGTAGGTGGGTTGCCCATAAATACCCAAAGCATCTGCCAGGCCCACTCTGAAGGCGAGGTAAACGTCATTTGTACGGGCTTCGCCGGGCGGCAGACGCAGACGCTCGATATGCTGCGCGGCAAAACGATTGACTTGCTCCAGCCGGAACAGCTCCCGCGACAGGTCTCGCAACGCGCGCTCCACCCGTCTCCCTCTCACGCCTTCGGTACGCAGCTCGACCTGCAGCCTCACCACCAGTACATCGAGGTCGGCACGCCCGCGCGGCATTGCCGCCTGACGGAACACAGCACTGCGGACAACCGAATTGTGCCACATGGTTTCAAGCAACTCGCCCACACGCCGGCGGGCCTCTGCCGGTTGGCGCGTGAACTGCTCAGCCGCCCGCACCGCTTCCAGATAGGCAAAAAAGTCTTCACTGCCCCGTTCGGCACGCAACGCTTGCCACGCCTCCCTGCGCCGGGCCGCTTCCTGCCCGCTCAAGCCAACCAGCCAAGGGTCCGACTCATGCGCAGCTGGTTGTGCGGGCAATGGTTGTGAAGGGGGGAGCCAAACACGTTCGTCCACCCGTTCCAATATGACAGGAGGCAGCGGGTTGTCTTGCAGACGCACCCTGTCGGGATAAGCGTTCAGAAGGGCCAACTGAGCTTCGTCAATGGTACCGATACGGTTACCACGCAAGTCGATCTGCTCCAACGCGACTTGCTGCAGCAGATGCAAAGGGACCGTGCGCAGCCGGTTACCACGTAAGTGCAAACGTCGAAGGGCAGTGGACAGGTTCACCCTTGGCTCAACCTCAAGCGCGTTGAAATCAAGGTCCAGCGTGGTCAGATGGCTCAAACCAGCCAGCTGCCGATTGCCCGGTTCGGTTATCACGATCCGGTTATGCGCCAGTCGTAACGTCTCCAGCCAAGGCGTGTGTTCCAGTGTTGGCAGTTCGGTCAACCGGTTCCCCGTCAGGTCAAGCCTGGTCACGCTGGGGAAACGGGACAGAAAGCGCTCATCGACGTGGGCCAGCTCCAGGTTTGTCAGCGTGAGCGTGGTCACATGGTCAAAACTGACGGTATCTGGCAAATCCGGCAATGAGCCCAGCCGTGAGTTTTCCAGAATCAACGCGAAGTTGCCGGCCTCGTCGCGAATACTGCGCCGCCAGGCATTTCGGATTCGCCGTGCCATGCGGGCCCGCCTGAGCAGTTGCAAAGGGCCGGATGACTGACGTCGCCATCGGCTCAAAGCCAGGTCAAGTGCACGCAGCTGCCCACTGAGGCGCAGATGATAGTTCCAGGCCGTCAACCCAAGGCTTCGCGCCCTGTCGATGAGGTCTTCAAATGCGTGATCATCCAGGTCTGGAAACAGCCGCTGCATACCCCGGCGCAATGCACGAAGGCTGCTCTCCCCCCGTCCGCTCAACGGGTATCCCACGCGCCCGTCTCCCAGCCTGACTGGAGGCCTGAAACCAGGGGTGATTGGCGCCATACCAAGCACATCGGCCACCCGTTCACGCCGCTGGCTTGCCCAGAGTGACAACGCATCCACCAACGCCTGCGGGCTGTCGGCGGCCTCGCCCAACTGCTTGCGCTGCCAAGGGTCCAGCAGCTGTATCAGCGCTTCGAACAGGCTGCATGGCGACGAAGGGGGCGACAAAGGGTCACCGGCGCGCGCTATTACTTCATAACCGTCGGCGGTACGCACCAGCGTACGGAGCTCGTCGGAGGTTTCAGCGCCGACACAGGCCATTCTTTCGCCTTGCGCCGATGCAAGCCGCACTTCAACCCGGGTGCCTCGCCAAGGCGCCTCATCGCCGACCAGGCTCAACGCCAACTGCTCGGTATCGCGGTTGATGGCTGCGGCCTGGCGCAGCCCGGCACAGGCACGATCCAGTCGCGCATCGTGCAGTTGCCAACGCGCCTGTTCGGCCAAGGCCAGGGGAACACGCTGGCGTATCTGCAATTGTTCAACCTGGTCCTCGCTGGCATGCTCGATGATTTCGCGCGCCCCCCTGATTGAAAGCCCTGGGAAGTCTCTGCGCAACACGGCCTGTTCTGGGGTAGCGACGCCTTGTTGGGCCTGTAGATGCTCCTCGAAGCGATCGCCGCGTAGCCATGGCTCTTGCGTGTGCACACGATGCCGCTCAGCTGCATCGAGCAGCCGTGCCGGAGGCGGCGCGTGATCGAGGTGCAAACGCCTCAGATGGTCTTCATTCAGGCCAGTGGCGAGTAGCACATCGTTGGCCGCTTCAGCATCCAGCTGCGACAGATCGCTGGCGAGGTCTTGCAGCAAATGCACGCGCCCCTGCCACTCATGAGGGCTTTCGAGCTCGTGGCGCCAAGCGCCGGCGCCGTTGCCTTCAAGCATCGGCGCATAGGCACTGGCACGCTGCGGATGACGGATTCGCCGTTGTTGCGATTGCGCCTCAAGGTAGGTTTCAAAGCTGCCGACTGGCGTGCGCACCCGCTCCCCCGGCCCGCCCAAAGGTAGCGCTCCCGTGCTGCCCACAGGCTCAATCTCATAGCCGGGTAACGCCGGGTCGCACAATTTCAACCTGTGCTCGTCGTACCGTACCGGCACTAGCTCATCGACCTGCGCTGCCCTGGCCAGCCGCTGTGCTGCCAGCCCAGCGCCCACATTGGCGCCCGTCATGATCACCGTTTCGGCAACCGAATAAAGGTGCTCCAGCGCCGCCTGTCGATCACCCAGTCGCCAATCGGCATAGCCCTCGTATACTTCGTCGGCTACCTGCAACGCGGTGATGCCCAACAACGGCAGCGCCAACGCGGGAAGCCCGAAGCTCGCCAGGCCCAGTAGGTCCAGCGCACTTTCGAGATAGAAGTGCAAGCGCCGGTCACGCACCTGTGCATCCACATCGGCGGTAGGCACCGCCAGGACCCTGGCATTGTCCAACAAGTTATCGATCTGCTGCTTGCGCAGGTATTCGAACAATGGCTGCCCGATCACTTCGTGGCGCCCATCGAGACGAACCGGCACATTTTCATCGCCTTGCTTCAACGCCTCACCCAGCGCACGGCTGTAAGCCTCACGATCCCGTTCGCTGATGAAGCGCTGGAAAAAATCGACATAGCCAGGCAAACGAAACTGCTTGCCCATCGTCAGGAACAGTTGGTCCCATGTGGAGTACCAGGTAAGCGCACCATGGGGATCGTCAGGCACCCAGCACAGAAGCCCTCTCTGCGCACTGTCGGATGCTGCAACGTCGAATACCACCACCCCGCGTGCGAGCTTGCCGAATACACGCAGCGCATGAGGCTGCAAACCTGTACCTGTCGAGGGTTTGCCAGCTACCTGCGAGGCCAGCGGGATGCACTGATCAAAGCCATGCCTGGAAATTTCGCCGTTGTACAGTGAGAGACGCAGTGCCGCCTCCAGAGCAGCCCGATAGCCCTCCTGCAAAAGGGCCTCCAGCTGCCTCCCAGGCTCTCCGCCTGGCATCAACCGGGTATTCAGATAAGCCTGGTACTGCCCACCCAGGTCGAGGGTTCGGCACAACGTGTAAAATGCCTTTGGCGAAAGACTTGCGTCCTGGCCATTCGAGTCCTGCACGACAGTGCCTTGCAAAATAGCACTGGCAAATGTTTCCCCCTCGGTAAAATTATGCAGCGCAGCAGCCAGCAGGCTCTGCTGATGGACATGCTCTTTCACCCCATCTGGAAGGGTCGCAATGTGTGATGCGAAACGCTGCAATGTACGTCGGCGCAGCATCGCCTTGCGAACATCCAACGTCAAACCATGCCGGGTGTACAACGCCTGCTGCAACAATGGGGCGGCAAATGCATCCAGAGGCAGGATACTTGCCAACCACTCATGCAACTGGTGTTGAACGTGCTGCTGCCATTGCTGGCTCGCATGCAGTGAGTACAAGGTATTCAGCGATGCCCCGGTCAGCCAGGACGGTAAACGGCTGGCAATCAGGGCATCGGTCGAGCCATCGGTAAAGGGTGGCGGGTGCATCGCGGTCTCCGGGCAAGAAAACCGCATTGCATCAGGCCCGACGTGGCCACGGTGGTATCTATGGCAATCCCTTGGCGCCCTGAACATGAGTCCCGGGGCGACTGTTGACTTCAAAGCAAAAGATCTTGCCGCCACACTGCATTAATCGTTACGCGCAAAACCTGCACACTGGCTTCACTGACGCAGGCCGCACGCCTGGGTCCACCCTGATCTGCCAAGGAGCATTTTCATGAGCATCCCATCTTTTGGTCTGGGCACCTTCCGCCTCACCGGGCAAGCCGTTATCGATTCGGTCAAGTCGGCCCTGGCGCTGGGCTACCGCGTCATCGACACCGCGCAAATCTACAAGAACGAAGCTGACGTTGGCCAGGCGATCGCCGAAAGCGGTGTGCCGCGCAGCGAGCTGTTCATCACCACCAAGATCTGGGTGGACAACTACACCGCCGACAAGCTCATCCCCAGCCTGCGCGACAGCCTGAGCAAACTGCGTACCGACTATGTCGACCTCTTGCTGATCCACTGGCCAGCGCCGGGCAACGGGGTGGAACTGCGCGAATACATGACCGCGCTGGCCGAAGCGAAAAAGCTGGGCCTGACACGCCAGATCGGTGTATCCAATTTCAACATCGAGCTGACCCGCCAGGCCATCGAAGTCGTCGGCAAAGGCGAAATCGCGACCAACCAGATCGAACTCAGCCCTTACCTGCAAAACGGCAAGCTGACCGCGTTCCTGAAGGAACAGGGCATCACCGTCACCTCCTATATGACCCTGGCCTACGGCAAGGTGCTGAAGGACCCGGTACTCGCCGAGATTGCCGCGAAGCACAAGGCTACTGTCGCCCAGGTTGCCCTGGCCTGGGCCTTGCAGTTGGGCTATGCGGTCATCCCGTCGTCGACCAAGCGTGAAAACCTGGCCAGCAACCTGCTTGCCCGTGACCTGAAGCTGGACGCAGACGACATGGCACGCATCGCCACGCTCGAACGCAATGGCCGCGAAGTCAGCCCAGACGGCCTGGCACCGGCCTGGGACTGACAGGGGTACGCCCTTGTGCAGGGGTTACATAAGGGCCGCACCTGGGCACGACACCTCAGCACTATTCCACGGACCGCAATTATGAAGTGCCCGGCACATCCATTCTCTGTCCAGGCAGCGGCAGCTAACCTGCTACAAGCCAAACGACCCGAGGAGTACACCGATGTCCCGCCCGCCCCTTCCTCCCTTCACCCGCGAAAGTGCCATCGAAAAAGTCCGGCTGGCCGAAGATGGCTGGAACGGCCGTGACCCTGCCAAGGTTGCGCTCGCCTACACCCCGGACACGGTCTGGCGCAACCGCGTCGAGTTCCCCCGTGGCCGTGCCGAGGTCGAAGCGTTTCTGACCCGTAAATGGCACCACGAACTGGAATACCGCCTGATCAAGGAACTGTGGGCCTTCACCGGCAACCGCATTGCCGTGCGCTACGCCTACGAATACCACGACGACAGCGACCAGTGGTTCCGCGCCTACGGCAACGAGAACTGGGAGTTTGCCGACGACGGACTGATGCACAACCGTCATTCGAGCATCAACGAACACCCCATCAGCGAGGCCGAGCGCAAGTTCCACTGGCCGCTGGGCCGGCGCCCGGACGATCACCCCGGGCTCAGCGAACTGGGGCTTTGATCAACCCACTGGCAGCGTGACTTTGGCTTGCAAACCGCCGTCGAGGCGGTTGCTCAATGTCAGGCTGCCACCTTGTTCCAGCACGATGGCCCGTGCGGCGGGCAGGCCCAGCCCCACACCGCCAGTGTCGCGGTTGCGTGAGCCTTCAATACGGTAAAACGGCACGAATACTTGCTCCTGCAGTTCCGGCGCGATACCCGGCCCGCGATCCTGCACGGTAATTTCTATCTGCCTGGCAGTTACCGCCAACACCACCGTTGGTTCGCAACCGTACTTCGCGGCATTGTCGATCAGGTTGACCAACACCCGCTTGATGCCCACGGGCCGCCCGGTGTAAACACAGCGGCGCGGCCCGCTGAGGCCAACCTCCACGCCCGCATCCTTGAAGTCGTCCACCACGGTCAGCAGCAGCTCGCCCAGGTCGAACACGGTGGTGGGTTCAAGCCGCGCGTCATCACGGAAAAACGCCAGCGCGGCATCGACCATCGCCTGCATCTCGTCAACGTCCTGAAACAACTTGGCCTGCAACTGGGCATCGTCGATGAACTCGGCGCGCAAGCGCATGCGCGTCAGTGGTGCGCGCAAGTCGTGGGAGATGGCCGCGAGCATCTGCGTGCGGTCGTTCAGGTAATGCTTGAGCTGAGCCTGGGTGGCATTGAAGGCCAGGATGGCCTGGCGCAGGTCGTGCGGGCCGACCACCGGGATGGGGGGCGCGTTGAAGTCCTTGCCAAAGCGCCGCGCACCTTCGGCAAAGCGCTCCAGGGGCTTGGCCAGGTAGCGTGTGGCCAACAACGCGACAGCAAGGCTGGAAGCCAGCATCAAGGCGAGGATGATCAGGTTACGCGGCAGTTCATCCAGGCCCCAGCTACGGCTGGTAGCGCGAAACAGCACCCAGGACTTGTCGCTCAGCTCGATCATCAGGGCATAGCCGCGTTCAGGGGCGTATTCCGGCATGTCGGAAGGCTCGAATGCCTCGACCCTGGCATCCGGGCGCTTGAGCAAGGCACGCAGGATAGGCGTGCCCTGGCGGTACTCGGCATCGACCAGCATGGGCACACCGGCTTCGTCATGGCGCTGCAACCAGCGTACCGAATAGGTGCCGTCACCCGCCGCGCCCGCAATGTTGCTGCGTTGCAACACAGGCGCCGCATCGAGGATGCGGGTCACCGCTGCCACTTTCTCGATCACCCCGCTTTCCAGCAGCGGTGGTTGCGCCCACACACTCAACAGCAGGCTGAACAGCCCCTTGAGCAGCAACAGGAACAGCATCGCCGTCAAAGTGGTCAGCGCAATCCAGCGGGCAATGGTGATTCTTGGCTGCGGCAGGGCCTGTCGCAGCCGGGTGAACAGCTTCATCGCCTGGCGACCGTGGGCGTGAACAGGTAGCCGGCATTACGCAGGGTGCGAATCAACGGCTCACTGCCATTGTCAGCTTCAAGCTTGCGGCGCAACCTGCTCACCTGTACATCAACGCTGCGGTCGTAGGCGTCGTAGGCTTCGCCACGGGCCAGGTCCAGCAACTGCTGGCGGCTAAGCACCCGACGCGGATGCTCGGCAAACACCAGCAATAGCTCGAATTCACCGTTGGACAACGGGATCATGACGTTATCCGGCGAGCGCAACTCGCGCCGCACCACGTCCAGCTGCCAGCCGGCGAACTCAAGCACCGAGGGGTGGCTCGTAGCGACAACAGCGCCAGCAGCCCCCTCACCGGCCCTGCGCAACACGGCCCTGACCCGCGCCAGCAGTTCACGGGCAGCGAACGGCTTGGTCAGGTAGTCGTCTGCCCCCAGCTCCAGGCCCACCACACGGTCGCTCAGCTCGCCCATGGCGGTCAGCATGATCACTGCCACCTTGTGTTCGGCCAACAGGCGCTGGCACAGCACCAGGCCACTGTCACCGGGCAGCATCACGTCGAGGATGACCAGGTCTGGCACGCGCCGCTCGATCGCCTGCCAGAGCGCTTTGCCATCGCAGGCGACGTCTACCTCGTAGCCATGCTGGCGAAGAAACTTCTGTAACAGGTCGAGCACCTCGACATCATCGTCGACGATCAGCAAATGGCTCACGAAAAAGCACCACGAACAAGGTAACCAAGCGGTACTTTAAGGCCATCACCCTGCGGCCGTCATATATTTCAACTCGGTAACAAAGTGTCCGGGCCGAGACAATCCAGACATTACCTGGCAAGAAAAGCCGGGCAGCATCGCCGCCAGTTCTTGCCAGGAATGTGCCTATGTCCCGCTCATCATCCGTCTCCCGTTCGGCGCGCTCTGCTGCGCTGGCACTGTCGCTGCTCGCAGCCGGAGGCTGCAGCCAGCGCGCACCTGCCGCCTCGTCCTGCGGCCCTGTGGCCTATCAAGTCAGCGATCCGGCGGAACCCGCCAACCGCGCAGTATTTGCCTTCAACCGCACGGTCGATGACTACCTGCTGACCCCCATCGCCCGCGGCTACACCGCGCTGCCTGGTTTTGCCCGGCAGGGCGTGCACAACTTTGCCAACAACTTCGGCGAGCCCAAGGTGTTCGTCAACGACCTGCTGCAGGGCAACGGCGAACGGGCCATGACCAGCCTTTCACGCTTCATCTTCAACACCACCCTGGGTGTGGCGGGCCTGGTCGATGTGTCCGGGAAGATGGGGCTGAGCCAACACCGCTCAGACTTTGGCCAGACTTTCGGCGTCTGGGGCATCGCCAATGGCCCCATCGTCGAGCTGCCATTACTGGGTACGCACAACGTGCGCGACGCTACCGGCAAGGTATTGAGCATGGCCGTGGACCCGTTCGGCGATAACAGCGACACGGTTGCCACCCTCACGACCGTGGCCACTGCCGGGCACATCGTGGATGGGCGCGCCGCCACCCTGCCGTTGACCGATCTGCTGCACACCTGGCCCGATTACTACCTGGCAATGCGCGACTACACCGCCCAGCAGCGCAGCAACCTGGTGGCAGAAGGCAAGGCAGGCAAACCTGGAACATGGCAAGCCCATTGCCCGGAGGCAACCGGCCATGAATGATGCCCAGGCAGCCATGCTGCTGTTCAGGCGCCTGGAAGGTGCCGCCCGGCAACCCCTGTTGCTGCATGAACTGGAGGCGCGGCTATCGGCTGATGGCCGTAGCCTGGTCATTAGCCGGTATCGAGAGCGCTACAGCGCCGAAGGTAAGCCCTACCGACACGAGGTTCACCGCAGCATACCGATTGCGGCATTGCTGCGCTGGATGGCCAGGCACGAACGCTAAAAGGGCTTTGCGGGCACGGATGCCCGAAACGCGGCAGTGGCTGCCTGTTCGGCGTGAGACAGGCAACCCGGGCACTGGCTAACCTGCTGCGGCAATGCCTTGCTCCCTTGCCACAGAAGAACCTTGCCCATGACAACCTCCGCTGCCTCCGTAGCCTCGACCACGCCTGCCGACCAGCCTCAGGGCTTTGTGGTCCGCATCGTCGGTGCTGCTGCATTCGCCCACCTGCTCAACGACCTGATCCAGGCGGTGCTGCCATCGATCTACCCCATGCTGAAAAGCGATTTTGCGCTGAGCTTTGCCCAGATCGGCTGGATCGCCCTGGTCTACCAAGTGACCGCCTCCCTGCTGCAGCCCTGGGTCGGCCTGTTCACCGACAAATATCCACAACCCTTCCTGCTGCCCGCCGGCATGCTGGTGACGCTGGTGGGCATCGCCCTGCTCGCCTTTGCCGGCAGCTATGAAATGCTGTTGCTGGCCGCCGCAGTGGTTGGCGTGGGATCGGCTACCTTCCACCCCGAAGCCTCGCGGGTGGCCAGGATGGCCTCCGGCGGGCGCTTCGGAACCGCGCAATCCACCTTCCAGGTTGGCGGCAATACTGGCTCGGCCCTCGGCCCGCTGCTCACCGCCGCCATTGTCATTCCGCACGGCCAGCCGGCCATTGCCTGGTTCATGCTGGCGGCTGCACTGGCAGTATGGGTGCTGTTGCGGGTAACAGGCTGGAGCGTGCGCCACGGCCAGGCCCGGCTCAAGACTTTCGCCGGTCAGCAAGCGCCCGGGTTGTCGCGGGGTGCCATGTGGCGCGCAGTGGCCGTGGTAGCCGTGCTGATGTTCGCCAAGTTCGTTTACATCGCCTCGTTCACCAACTACTTCACCTTCTACCTGATCGAGCATTTCGGCCTGAGCGTGCAACACAGCCAGCTGTACCTGTTCGTGTTCCTCGCAGCCGTGGCGCTGGGGACCTTTGCCGGCGGCCCGGTGGGTGACCGCATCGGGCGCAAGGCGGTGATCTGGGTCTCGTTCCTTGGCGTCGCCCCCTTCGCCCTGGCTCTGCCCCATGCCAACCTGGCCTGGACAGCCGTACTGGCCGTGGCCATTGGCCTGGTGATGTCCTCGGCCTTCGCGGCCCTGGTGGTGTATGCCCAAGAGGCGGTGCCAGGGCGGGTCGGCATGGTCTCCGGGGTGATGTTCGGGCTGATGTTCGGCATCAGCGGCATCGGCGCCGCCGGCCTGGGCGAACTGGCCGACCGGCATGGCATCGAGTGGGTGTACCAGGCCATCGCGTTCCTGCCGTTGCTCGGGCTGGCCACCGCGCTGCTGCCGGCCACCCGCTCGCAGGCCCGGCCGAGCCGTTGCTGCTAAAGTGGCGCTGCCTGGCTGCATCTACACGAGGTCACGATGGTAAAGCCGCAGCGCGAATTGCTGGTGGAGGTCGATGAATGGACCTGGGAAGTCGGGAGCCGTGCGACCGACTACCCTACGAACTGGTTCATCGAACCCCACCGGCATGCCAAGCATCAACTGATCTACGCCATCAAAGGCTTGATGATCGTCGAGTCCGGTAACGAATGCTGGACCGTGCCGCCCAGCCGCGGTGTGTGGATGCCCTGCGGCCAGGTTCACGCCATCCGCTGTGTTGGCGACGTGAAGATGCGCAGTGTGTTCGTGCGCACCGACGCGGCAGCGGGCCTGCCCCTGCAGAGCAAGGCCATCAGCATCTCGCCGCTGCTCAGCGAACTGATCAAAGCCTCGGTGGGCTTTACCGCCCCCTTTGCCGAGGACTCGCGTGAGGCCCGGGTAATGCGCTTGATCCTCGACGAAATCTGCGTACTGCCAACCTTGCCGCTGAAGCTGTCGCAACCCAGCGACAGCCGCTTGAAGGCCATCTGCTCGGCCTTGCACGAAAGGCCTGATAACAACGCCACCGTGGCTGACTGGGCCTTGCAACTGGGCGTAGATGAAAAGACCATCCAGCGCCTGTTCCGCAAGGAAACCGGCATGACCTTTGGCCAGTGGCGCCAGCAGGCACGGCTGATGCAGGCACTTGAGCGGATCGCACAGGGCGAGCGGATCATCGATGTGGCGGGGGCGCTGGGGTATGACAGCCCCAGTGCCTTCGCCAGCATGTTCAAGCGCCAGTTCGGCACCACACCGAGCCAGTTCTTCAAATAACCTGCAGGCCGGTGCGATTTTGGCGTGGACCGGGCCAAGCCGTGTACAGTACCCCTACAACAACGCCCGATAAGGAGCCCGGCCCATGACCGTGACGCTGTCCCCCGTGCAGATCGACTGCGCTTTCGATTCCGGCAACATTCAGGTGCTGGACGCCAGCAACCCGGCCCAGGTGCACCTGGCCATCCGCCCCGACACCCACAGCGGCCACTACCAGTGGTTCCACTTCAAGGTCAGTGGGCTGACCCCGGGCCAGGTCCATCGCTTCAGTCTCGACAACGCATCGGGCTCCTCGTACAAAAATGCCTGGAGCGGCTACAACGCAGTGGCCAGCTACGACCAGAACACCTGGTTCCGCGTACCCAGTCAGTTCGACGGCACGGCGCTGTCGTTCGAAGTGAAAGCGGAGCAGGAGCAGATCTGGTTCGCCTACTTCGAGCCCTACTCGCGCGCCCGTCACAACCAGCTGATCGAACGTGCTCGCCAGTTGCCAGGGGTCGAGTTGCTGGCCAGCGGCCGAAGCGTACAGGGCCGCGACATTCCGCTGCTGCGCGCTGGCGATGGCGCCACTGGCAAGCGCAAGCTGTGGCTGATTGCCCAGCAGCACCCGGGCGAGCACATGGCCGAATGGTTCATGGAAGGGGTAATCGATCGCCTGCAGGCCAACGATGCGGTAATCCAGCAGTTACTGGCCAAGGCCGACCTCTACCTGATCCCCAACATGAACCCGGACGGCGCCTTCCTCGGCCACCTGCGCACCAACTTCAAGGGCAAGGACCTCAACCGCGCCTGGCTGGACGCCAGCGTCGAGCTGACCCCGGAGGTGTTCTTTGCCCAAGCGCAGATGAAGCAGTACGGGGTGGACGCCTTTGTCGATGTACACGGCGATGAAGAGATCCCCCACGTATTCACCGCTGCCTGTGAGGGCAACCCGGGCTACACGCCACGCCTGGCAACGCTCGAGGAGCAGTTCCGCAGCACCTTGTGCAGCCTGACTCGGGACTTCCAGACCGTGCATGGCTACACCCGTGACAAGCCAGGGCAGGCCAATACCACGCTGGCCTGCAACGCAGTGGGCATGGCGCATGACTGCCTGTCACTGACACTGGAGATGCCGTTCAAGGACCATGACGACGCGCCCGATGCGGTTACCGGGTGGTCGGGGGCGCGGTCGAAGGCACTGGCCGGGGCGGTGCTGGAAACGTTGGCGAAGATGGTGGGCGATTTACGCTGAGCCCTGCCTTTGCAACTGACGCGGCCCTCTTGCAGGACCGCGTCAGGCTTTGTCAAAACTGCACATCCAGTATCACACTGTCGGAATAGGTCGCCGCTGGCGGCGTAGGCTGGTCCGTGTAGACCTTGGCGTTATAGTTGAACAGCTGGCTCCCAGTGCCGGTACCCGCCCCAGGGTTTACGTCTGCATCGGTACTGGCACGTCGTGCCGCCCCCGATGAGCCCCAGCGCACCGTCCCGGCACTCTTGAAAATGTCGTAGGCCAGGTAGTTGTTGGCCGATGACTTCATTCGCCGCCGGCCACCGGAGACGTTCTGCCCGTCGTCCAGCCCCACGGTGTAGTTGCTGCCCTTGGTGCACGACACGTTGAGGCTCTGGCTCACCGTACCGAACCCTGCGACCACCGGCGCGCTGCTGAAGCTGATGTCGGGGGTGGTAATCTGGCAATCGTTGGTCACGGTCAGGCTCACGTTCAAGGTCTTGGTGCCCGAACCAACGTCACGCCCCAGGCATATTCCAAGCGCGCCAATCCCCGAACAGTAATCCCAGCTCCAGGCCACGGTCAGGTTTTCCTGATACAACCCTGCTGCAACGTTGCTACCGATCTGCGTGCGCATGTAGATAGGCACTGCCTTGGGTGTAGTGCCCCCGAGCAACCCCAACAGGTCGATAATACCGTTGCGGGCAAAGTCGTAGGCCACCCCCCGGGTGATCGGGTAACTGGTCGTGTTGTTCGCGTACAGGGTATAAGGAATGACATCGCCTGTAGGGCCGACCAACCCGCCCGAGGCAGGCGTTATCGTCGCGTAGAAATGATCACTGCTGCTGAGCAAGGTCAGTAATGAACCTGTGCACTGCAAACCAGAGTTCAGGGTCGACGCAGTCTGCACCGTGGTGCGAACCTGCGTTGAATTCAGACTGCCAAACGCTGCTGGCAACGTTGCTACCGACGAGCAAAGGGCCCAGGAGGTACCCGCTGGCAACAGCAGCACGCTCGCCCACAGGACACGCAGCCAGCCACTCATCGGCACACCAACGGGCCAATCAAGGGTATCGAGCCTTGTGCTTCGGGCAGGTCGAAGGCCACCTGGCACTGCCCGCCCCCTTCGATCTGCACCTGCAGGCGGTTGTGCTCCGACAGGTTCTCCAGGTACACCAATCCGTCCCAACCCACCACGGCCTGGCTGCCACTTTGCTCGTGGGTGACCCGGCTGCCCAGCTTGAGCACCTGCTGGTTGCCGTCCACCAGCTCGACGCTGGCCGCCATCACACGCTTGAGCGGGAACTCCAGCAAATAACCGCTGCCCCGGCGCACCGCCACGCGCTGTTCAACCTCAGCAGCAAGCACGTCCGGTGGCAGGTCCATGGGGTCGATTTCGTACTTGCCGCGGTAGTACCCGCTGCTGTATGGCACCAGCAAATGACCTTTGGAATCGGTACGGCCGATTTCCTGGTTCTCGTAGCGTACCGGTACATCGGCATAACCTGTGGTACTCACTACCACAAACGCATCGTCAATGCGGTTGGCGGCGAAAACGCCCGCATCCATCCACACCAGCGAGCCACTGGCGTCGGCCCAGCGGGTCATCTCGCCGCTGCTGCCATACACCCCGGCCTGCAACTGCACCGATTGCAGCCGCCAGGTAACGTCAGCCTGGCGGTAGGCATCGCGGTCACTGCCTGCGGCGTAACCGAGGTTATAGCCAACGCCGACGCCGGCCGGTACCGCATGGCTGTAGTTGACCCGTTGCAGGCGCTCGCCTTCCTTGCTCCGCTCCATACTCAACGCCAGGGTGCCGTGCAGGTCGAACGGGATCACCAGCTGCGCCTGCACCGCCCACTGGCTATCACCCACTTCGCGGTTAGCCGACAGGTACACGCTGCTGCTGCCCCACAACGGTTTGCTGTAACTCAGGTTGATCAGACGGGTCCGCGTGCCGTCACCGGCGCGCACATCGAAATAGCCGGCACCTATGCTGCCGTACTCGTTCAGGTTGAGGCTCAGGGTGACCTGCTCGCTGCTTTTGCTCAGTTGCATGTCCGGGGAATCGACCCGCGTCAGGTCGGCATAATCGCCATGGCGTTGCAGGCGCTGGTAGCTGAAGCCGATGCGCTGGCTGTTGTACTGGTAACCCAAGGCGACCTGGTGGCCCTTCTCGCCGTCGAAGCGGCTTTGCGCCAAGGCAGCGTTGAGCACCCCGTAGTTGCCCAGCCGCATGTTGCCGCCCAGGCCGCCGAGCATCAGCGATTCGGAGGTTTCGGCATGGGTTTCCAAAGTGAAGGTGTCGCTGAGCCCGTAGCGCAGGCTGCCCGAAGCCACGCCTGGGCCATAAGCAAAATCGCGCACGGCGTAATCACGTCGCAAGCTACCTGCCGCCATCGAATAGTCCGACAGGCCTTTTTGCAGCAGGCTACTGGTGACGTAAAACGGCAAAGTGGTCGACACCTGCCGTCCCAAAGAATCAGTAGTGACCACCACCGCTTCCCCCGCGCCATTGATGAAGGGGACATTGGTCAAGGTGTATGGACCCGGTTGCAACTCGGTGGTGCTGGACTTGTAGCCATTGATGAACAGGTCCAGCGACGTCGGTACCGCCGCTTCACCCGCGAATGCCGGCAACGGGTACGTCACCAGGTCGGGGCGTGCACCGAAATCACGCGACAACTGAAGCCCCCCTACCCGTACCGAACTGCTCCAGGGCAAGGCACCGCTAACAAAATCACCCATTTCATACGTGAGCAGGCGCTGCTCGTCGGTAAGGCGCCAAGTGGTGTCGTAACGCATGAACCCCTGGCGTGTTGCATCCGCCTGTGCGCCATTGAACGACTGGCGCCACTGCCCGGTGCTGGAAAACGTGCCCCAACTGTCGAACAGGCGCAGCTCGTTCCAGGCGGCCAGGTAGGTACCGCCATCATCGGTGTCGTTCAGGTACAGGTCGTAGTTGAACAAGGCGCCGAAGCTGCTGCGGGCATCACTGGCCGGGTACAGGTTGTGGTCGCCGACCTGTTGATCGGGCAGCCAGGCCGGCGGCACCTGCAGCAGCAAGCGCTGGTTCTGGCTGTCGTAGTCGGTGTGCAACCCTGCGATGCCTTCCAGTGCCACTTCGCCCTGGGGGTTGCCCGGCAGCGAAATACCGGCCGCGCGCAACACCTCGCTGTCCAGGTACAACTGCCCGGCCCGCTGCTGCACCGGCACCAGTTCAGCCCTGGGCATCTGGTTTACCAGCAGGTCGAGGTACAGCGTGGCATCGGCGGTGGCGGACATCTCCGTAGGCGGCGGAGGCAGGTCGTCGGCCAGCGCCAGGCTGGGGCCAGCCATGGCCAGCCCCAGGCACCAGCGGCGCGTCGTCGCCGTTAGCCATTTCACACACGGTTTCCAACCATTGCCGGGTCCTCCCTGGCCCCTGCACTGCATTCAGTTGCTGGCTCATTGGCCTTGGCGGATGGCGTCCGCCGAGCCTTGGCCGTTGACCCGGCCCTTGAGCACGCTGGTGCTGCCGGGCGCCACGGGTGCCGGCCAACGCATGCTCGCACCCGGCAGCACATAGCCCAGCAAGCCCTCGGCCAACGGTTTGCTCTGGCTGCCTTGCTGCACCACCACATCGGTCAGGCGCGCATGCACCGGGCCTGTGTTGCGCAGCTCAACGTAGGGCTTGCCCTGCACGGTCACCGGGCGCCAGGTGAGTTGCGGCTTGCCAACGCCCTCGGCATTGCGCCTGCCCTCGGTGTCGGCCTTGCCCCACAGGCCTTCGCCGTAGACGAACAGAGGCACCGAATAGCGCATCTGCAGGCGAATTGCCGCAGTGGCGCCTGGCTCGGCCTTGTCCACAGGAATGGCGGGCGGGATTTCGTCGATGATGATGCGGTAGGCCTGCTCCTGACCGGCCGGTGACGGGCCGGTGCGGGTAAGGCGGATGAGCTGCTTTTGCCCAGGGGCGATGTTGGCCACCGGCGGGCTGCCGATGATTTCACGCTGTGCCTGGAACTGTTCCTGATAATCGCCCTGGCGCCAGGCGAATACCCGTACCTGCAGGTTGGCCGGCGCCGTGCCGCGGTTTTCAAGCCACAGGGCACCGGCCTTCTGATCAGCCTCCAACACCGGGTCGATCGGCCAGATCAGCACCGAAGTCGCCGCTCCGGCTGGCAGGCTCGCCAGCCACGATAACCCGATCAATCCATGCGCCCACTTCGCGCCTTGCCGCATGCAACTCTCCTTAGACACGTGTCGTTGGTGGCGCTGGCACTCACCAGGTCACCGTCACTTGCACCACATCGGTGTAGGTCCCCGCTGGCAGCGTGCCGCTCAGCTGAACCCGCCCGTAGACCGGCAGTTTGATCGCTGTCGGGTCGGAATAGCTCACGGCCACACTCGTGCCGATGCCCAACGTCTGGCTGTAGGCCGCGTCCCGGTAAAGCTGGTAGGCCAGCAGCTGCGTGCCGCTCGTGCGCTTGAGGTTGCGCGTGCCACTCGCACTGTTCTGCCCACCATCCACGCTCATGTTCATGGCAACGCCGGGGGTGCACTGGAACGTGACCGTGGTGCCACCCAGCGAGGTGCTCAGGGTGCTGGTGGACAACGCAGACTGCGTACCATAGTCCAGCGTTCCATAACTGGTGACGCCCCCCACCACTAGGCAACCGGCAACAATCTGTGCCGTCACGGTGAAGGTGCTGGTAGTCACCGCGCTCAACGGTGTAGCCAGGAGCAAACCGGTGCCCGTAAGGCCCCACGTCAACCAGCGGCGCATGGTTCAGAACGACAGCTCAACCGAAATCGTGTCGCTGTACACCCCAGCAGGCAAACCCGCCTTGCCCACGGCCTTGCCGTACAGGTTGACGGTCTGGGCCACACCCGTACTGGTGGGCAGGGTGATGGTGCCGTCGATTGCCAGCAACGTTGTACGCCCCGAGTCGGTATACAGGTCGTAAGGTACAAAGTTGCCAGCGCCGTCAGCGAGGGCACGCGTGCCACCGCTCGACTGGCCGTCGTGCAGGCCCGCACGTACCTTGACCACCGGCACCGTACCGGCCGAACACAGAATGCTCATGGCGCCGCCCCCGCCCCCCAGTACCTGGGCATTTGCGCTAGTGAACAGGGCATCCTGGGTGCCAAAGTCCAAGGCACCGAAGTTAAGCCCTGATGTACCCGAACTACCGTTGACCTGGCACGCGGCAATCAGGGTCAACGTCGAGGTGATATTCCCGGTTACCGTCGCCGCCTGGGCCTGGGAGGCCAGCGCGAGGCCAAGGCCTGCAAGCATGCAGCATGATAGGTTCGTTCGCATCGGAGTCTCCTTGCGTAGTTACCAGTCCAGGGTCACTCTGAGGGTGTCGCGGTACAGCCCGGCCGGCAGCGCGCGACGTTGCGCCACTACCACTCCGTAGATGGGAATCGGGATCTGCCGGGTGCTGTTGATGGTGAAGGCGCGTGCCTGGCCGATGGCGTAGCGGCTGTTGCCACCCGGGTCGACCGCCAGTTGATAAGGGATCAGTTCACGGCCGTTGCTCAGTCGGCGAATGCCGTCGTCGCCATTCAGGCCACCGTTGATCCGCACGTTGAACGCCCGTACCTCAGGCGTGCAACTGATCTGCAGGCTGCCCTCGCCGCTTGCTTCGTCAACCCGGCTGCGCAGCGGCTGGTCCCAATTCGGGCCACGTTCACCGAAATCCAGCAGACCCGGGTTACCCAGTACGGCCGGTTGAGTGTCGTTGCTGCTGATCTGGCAGGCCGCGCTGATCACCAGCCGCGCCTGGATGAAACCGGTGGTGCTGCCGTGCGCCGCACCGCCAGTTACCAGCAATGGCCCAAGGGTGAGTAACAGGATGGAAGTACGGTTCATGGCATGGCGTCCTTGTGCATGGCGGCGTCCCTACCAGGTGACCGTGACTTTGAGCAGGTCGGCGTACAGCCCTGCATTCGGCACCCAGGCCAATTTGTCGACACGCGCATACAGCGGCAGCTCGACCGAGCCACTGCTTGGCACCCGCGCCGACTGGGCCACGCCAACCTCCAAGGGGTCGCGCCAGGCAGCATCGCGGTACAAGCGGTAAGGAATGGGCCGTGCGGTGCGGTCGTCGCTGGCCAGGTAACGCAGCTCGCCAACGCCGCCATGCTGGCCGCCGTCGACGCGCACTTGATAAGGGGTGCCCGGGTTGCACTCCAGGCGCGGCGGGCGCTGGCTCAGCAAAACCCCGCTCAAAGGCGCGCCAGGGCCGTCCAGGCGAGCCGTCGCACCCAGGTCGATCCGCCCCAGCGCCTGAGCTCCCGCATCGCGTGCCTGGGTAACCAGCATGCAGCCACGCTGCACCAGCACCCGCACTTCCACGAGAAAATCCGCTGCCACGGTACTGCCGCTGAACAACAGGCCCAACAGCGCGGCCACCAAGCGCTCCGTCACCTTATTATCCTTATCGAAACTGCCTGGTCTGAGCGTAGCAGCGAGGCAGCACGACCGTGGTGGCATCAAGCCATTTTTTTGTATTAGCGATAAAGCGATACCGCTCCGTCAAAAAAAACCAGCCCCGCGTAGAACCCCTCGCTACCCAGTGCCTCCAATGGCCAGAGGCCGGTAAAACTGCTGGATTTCTGTTAGGGTGACACACCTCATCCTGTGCCATACAGGGACGGACAAGACAGGAGCGTTTTCACTGATGACTGCAGACAACACGCTGGAAGAAGCCATGGAACGCTGTGCCCGGGAACCGATCCACGTGCCGAGCAGCATCCAGCCCCACGGTTTCTTGCTGGTGCTGGATGCCACCGACCTGTGCGTGCTGCAGGCCAGTGAAAATGTCGAACAGTGGCTGGGCTTGCCAGCCCGGGAGCTGATCGGTTGCCAATTCACCCACCTGGTCAGCGACGGTTTTGACCTGTGCGCGCAGCTCGCGCGCATACCCGACGATGAAGTCTTCCCTTTTCACATTGGCGACGTGCGCTTGCGCCAGGGCGCGCCGTTCAGCACCCCGTTGCACCTGCTGGTGCACTGTCACGACGACGTGTTGGTGGCCGAGCTCGAACCCCCACGCCTGCCGCCGGACCTGGCCGGGCAAGGCGACTACTACCCACTGGTGCGCAGCTTCGTTGGCAGCCTTCAGCCGGCCAGCAGCCTTGAAGACCTGCTGCAGCAAACGGTGCTCCAACTCAAGCGCATCACCGGTTTTGGCCGGGTCAAGGCGTACCGTTTCGATGCCGATGGCAACGGCCAGGTGCTGGCCGAGGTGGCCGACCCGGGCTACCCCCGTTATCTGGGCCTATGCTTCCCGGCTGCAGACATCCCGCGCCAGGCGCGCGAGCTGTACCGGATGAACCGCATCCGCGTGATCGAAGACGCCAACTACCAACCCTCGCCCCTGCATCCGGCCACCAACCCGCGTACCGGCAAGGCACTGGACATGAGTTTTGCCACGCTGCGCAGCGTGTCACCGGTGCACCTGCAATACATGCGCAACATGAGCACGCTGGCGTCGATGTCGTTGTCGATCGTGGTCGATGGTGAACTGTGGGGGCTGGTGTCCTGCCACCATCAGCAGCCGCGTGCAGTGGACCTGCGTACCCGCACGGCCTGCGAGCTGCTGGCCAGCGTGCTGTCGCTGCAGATCGAGTCCCGCGAGGCGCATGCCAGCACACGCAAGCTGCTGGCGCTGCGCCAACACATCGTGCGCATGATCTCGTCCATGGCCGACCATGACAGCGTCAGCGACGGCCTGCGCGAGCTGCCCCATGTGCTACTGGCCTTTGCCGGTGCCCAGGGTGCCGCCGTGATCTCGGCCGAACGCTGCGACCTGATCGGCAAGACCCCGCCCGAAGCCCAGGTGACCGCGCTGGTACACTGGCTTGGCCAGCGCGGTGCAGACACTGTGTTCCACAGTGACAACCTGCGCCGTGACATCACCGACCTGCCCGAGCTGGCCGCCCATGTCGGCGGTGTGCTGGCGGTGGCCATCTCGCAGATCCACTCGCACTACCTGCTGTGGTTCCGCCCCGAGCAGGTGCGCACGGTGAACTGGGCTGGCCAGCCGACCAAGCAGGCCGGGCCGCAGGGCAACCTCGACCCGCGGCACAGTTTCGAACGCTGGCAGGAAGAACTGCGCGACTACTGCGAGCCCTGGGACCCGCTGGAGATCGAGGGCGTGATGGAGTTGCGCAGCGCGGTGCTGGGCATTGTGTTGCGCAAGGCCGAAGAGCTGGCGCAACTGGCAGGCGAACTGCGCCGTTCGAACAAGGAGCTTGAAGCATTTTCATACAGCGTGTCCCACGACCTGCGCGCCCCCTTGCGGCACATCGCCGGCTACACCGAACTGCTCGGCGAAATCGAAGGCCAGGGTCTGAGCGAACGCGGCAAGCGCTACCTTCAGCATATCGGAGAAGCGGCGCACTTCGCCGGCAGCCTGGTGGACAACCTGCTCAACTTCTCGCAAATGGGCCGCTCGGCCTTGCGCCTGTCCGACGTCGACCTCAACACGCTGGTCGATGCGATTCGCAGCGAGCTGGCACCGGATTACGAAGGCCGCGCAATCGTTTGGGACATTGCTGCACTGCCCAAGGTGATCGGCGATCCGGCATTCATCAACATGGCCTTGCACAACCTGATCGCCAATGCCATCAAGTACACGCGTGGCCGTAACCCCGCGCACATTGGCATCCGCGCGGTACAGCACCCTGACGAAACCGAAATCATCATCGTCGATAATGGCGTAGGCTTCGACATGGCCTACGCCAACAAGCTGTTCGGGGTGTTCCAGCGCCTGCACCGCATGGAGGACTTCGAAGGCACCGGGATTGGCCTGGCCAGCGTACGTCGTATCATCGAGCGCCATGACGGCCGGGTCTGGGCCACTGGTCAGATCGACCAGGGTGCCAGCTTCCACTTCACCTTACCGCACCACACCGCATCCACCTGAGGCACCACTATCACCATGCTTAAACCCATCCTGCTGGTCGAAGACAACCCAAGGGACCTGGAGCTGACGCTGCTGGCCCTGGAGCGTAGCCAGTTGGCCAACGAAGTCATCGTGCTGCGCGACGGCGCCGATGCCCTGGACTACCTGCTGCGCCGCAATGCCTATGCCGATCGCGACGACGGCAACCCTGCCGTGCTGCTACTGGACCTGAAACTGCCCAAGGTCGATGGCCTGGAAGTGCTCAAGGCAGTACGTACCACACCTGAACTGCGCAGCATCCCCACCGTCATGCTGACCTCCTCGCGGGAGGAGCCTGACCTGCTGCGCGCCTACGAGTTGGGGGTGAACGCGTATGTGGTCAAACCGGTGGAATTCAAGGAATTCGTCGCCGCCATCTCCGACCTCGGGGTATTCTGGGCAGTGCTCAACGAACCGCCACCCGGCTCACTGCGGCTGAACCGTCGCGGTAGCAACTGAGGCCGCCGCAACGATGCAGCAAACGCCGTTGAAAATACTGATGGTCGAGGACAGCTCGATGGACGCCGAGCTGACCCTGATGCGCCTGGAGCGCAGCGGGCTGAATGTGCAGCACCGGCTGGTGTTCGACCATGCGGGTTTCGAACATGCCCTGCGTGAGGCCCACTATGACCTGATCCTGTGCGACTGCGTGCTGCCAGGCTCGTCCGGCACCGAGGTGCTGGCCATCGCCCAACGCCTGGCGCCAGCCGTACCGTTCATTTTCCTGTCCGGCATCTATGGCGAAGAGCACGCGGTGGAAATGATCCGCCTCGGCGCCACCGACTATGTGCTGAAGAAAAACTTGCCGCTGCTGCCCAAGGCCGTGCGCCGGGCCCTGACCGAGGTGCAGGAACGCCAGCGCCGGCGCCGCGCCGAAGAGGCACTGGCAGATGTCGAAGCCCGTGCCCGCATCGCCATCGACGCCGCCGGCATGGGCACCTGGGACCTGCGCCCGCAAGAAGGCCTGCTGCTGTGGGACGACCGCTGCAAGACGCTGTTCGGCCTGCCCACCAGCACCGAAATGAGCCTTGACGTGTTCTACGCCGGCATCTACCCCGACGACCTGCCACTGGTGCGCGAGGCGGTTGAGCACGCCATGCGCCCGGAAAGCGGGGGCCACTACCGGGTCGAGTTCCGTATTGCCCAACCCAACGGGCTGGAGCCACGCTGGTTGCTTAGCAGCGGCCAGTGCCAGTTCGTCAACGACCAGTGCGTGCGTTTTTCCGGCGTACTGCAGGACATCCACACCCAGCGCCTGGCCACCCAGGCGCTGCGCCAGCTCAACGAGATGCTGGGCGAGCGGGTGGAACGCCGCACCCGTGAACGCGACCGCGCCTGGGAGCTGTCGCAGGACCTGCTGGCCGTGCTCAACAAAGACCTGACCCCAGTCGCACTCAACCCTGCCTGGGAAGCCAGCCTGGGCTTCTCCCGCGAGCGCCTGAGCCAGTCCTCCTTGCTGCACCTGCTGCCCGAGCACGACCAGGAACTGTTGCTTACCGAGCTGGCCGCCCTCGCCCACGGCCGCACCAGTGCCCGCTTCGTCGGGCGCATCCAGCACGCCGGTGGGCAGCAGCGCTGGCTGTCGTGGGTGGTGGTGCCCGAGGACACCTTGCTTTACGTGGTGGCGCGTGACATTACCAGCGAGCGCGAAGCCGCTCTTGGCCTGGCAGAAGCCAACACGCGCCTGCGCGAGCAGATCAACGAGCGCGAACGCATCGAGGCGGCGCTGCAACAGATGCAACGGCTGGAAGCGGTCGGCCAACTGACCGCAGGCGTGGCCCACGACTTCAACAACCTGCTGACGGTAATCCTCACCGGCGCCAGCTTTCTCGAGCGCGACCTGGCCAAGGCCAACCTGGACAAAGCCCGCACGCGCCTCACGCACATCCGCGAAGCCGGCGAGCGTGGCGCCAAGCTGACCTCACAACTGCTGGCGTTTTCCCGCCGTCAGCGCCTGGAACCCGTGCCGCTGAACCTCAATCGCACCCTGGCCGGCCTGGAAGAACTGCTAAGCCGCACCTTGGGCGGTAACATCTCGGTACGCCTGGACCTGGACCCGGCCCTGTGGCAGGCCCTGACCGACCCTACCCAGACCGAAATGATCATCCTCAACCTGGCGATCAATGCCCGCGATGCCATGCCCGATGGTGGCCAGCTGACCCTGACCACTCACAATACCTGCATCGATACCCGCCCACAGCGCCCCGAAGACCCGGAGCCTGGGGAATACGTGATGCTGAGCATCCGCGATACCGGCTGCGGCATGAGCGAAGACGTGCTGGCCAAGGTGTTCGAGCCGTTCTTTACCACCAAGGACATCGGCAAGGGCTCCGGCCTTGGCCTGGCCCAGGTGTTCGGCTTTGCCAAACAGTCCGGGGGCGGCGTGCGCATCGACACCGTACCTGGCCGTGGCACGCAAGTGGCGGTGTATCTGCCGGCGGTCAAGGAGCAGGCCATGAGCGAACCGGCCGTACCGCTGCTCAGGCAGCCGGTCAGCGACAGTGGCCGCAACCGTACGGTGCTGCTGGTGGATGATGACCACCTGGTGCGCGACATGCTGGGTGACGTGTTGCGCCAGTACGGCTACCAGGTGCGCCAGGCGCACAGCGGCGAACAGGCCCTGGTCCTGCTGGATGGGGAAATCGACCTGCTGCTTACCGATTTCGCCATGCCCGAGTTCAACGGCGCGCAGTTGGCGCTGGCGGCCCGTGACCGCTACCCGCACCTGCCGGTGGTGTTTCTTACCGGTTATGCGGAGTTGCAGGGCCTGGAATTACCGCGCAGCGTGGTCATCCAGAAGCCCGTGCAGGCGGATGAGCTGGCCAGGGTGCTGAATGAAATGCTGGGGATTGCAGGTTAGTTGAGAGCGGCACAAGGCCGCTCTACAGACATCGCGCAAAAACGACAAAACCCAGCGCTCATCTTTCTAAGCACCGGGTGATATACGTTTGAAGCTGAAAAATGGCAGGGGCGGCTGGATTCGAACCAACGCATGGCAGGATCAAAACCTGCTGCCTTACCGCTTGGCGACGCCCCTGTATCGGATGCAGCGCTTGCTGCTCTGACAATTCCAACTGAGTGACAACTGGGTTGTTGTCTTGGAATGCGCGGCACTTTAACAACAAAGTTTTGATCTGTGAAGCCCCTGATGAAAAAAAATTGCCAGAAAACAGCGAGTTAGTCATTTTCACCCGCGCTGATGCCAGACCTATCGCATGAAGCGATCATTGCCGGCCACTTTCCGTATTAGTCAAAATGGCCGCCCTCGGGCAAGCTGCACGCTGCCCCGCCATCACCCAAGGAGCTGTGCATTTGTCTGCCTGGATCCCCGCCCCACTTCGCCAGCTTGGCCAACGCCTGCGTGGCGCCGAAGCCAACCACAGTGAACTGCTCGACTGGTTCGAGGAAAAAGCCCGCAGCCGGGGTTACCAGCTGAGTGATGGCCAGCGACGGGTGATCCAGTGCATGGCCACACAACTGGCACAGCTCGAACAAGGGCAAGCACGCAGCCTTTACCTGTACGGCTCGGTGGGACGCGGCAAGAGCTGGCTGCTCGATGGCTTTTTCCAGGCGGTGCCGGTAGAAGCCAAACTGCGCCTGCACTTTCATGACTTCTTTGCCCGCCTGCACCAGGGCATGCACCGCCACCGGGCATTGGACGATGCACTGGGCGCCACACTCGATGAGCTGGTGGGCAATTGCCGGGTGCTGTGCTTCGATGAGTTCCATGTGCATGACATTGGCGATGCCATGCTGCTCACCCGGTTGTTCAACGCCTTGTTCGCCCGTGGCGTGTTCCTGCTGGTGACCTCCAATTACGCCCCTGAGGGCTTGCTGCCCAACCCGCTGTACCACGAGCGTTTCCTGCCCGTGATCCGCCTGATCAACAGCGCTATGCAAGTGCTGGAGGTAGGCGGCGATACGGATTTTCGCAGCCTGCCGGCCAACCGCGAGCACCAGCGTTTCACCCAGGGCCATTATGTGTGGCCAGGCGATGCCGCGCAGCGCCAGGCGCTGAACGTGCCGCGCGAACAGCCGGTGATGCTGGAGGTGAACAAGCGCCCACTGCGCGCACTGGCCATCGACGGCCGGCGGGTGGTGCTCGGGTTTGACGACTTGTGCGAAAAGGCCACGGCGGTGATCGACTACCTGGCGCTGGCGCAGCAGTATGATGAGTGGATCATTGATGGGCTGGATGACTTGGCGGAGTGTTCGCTGGCAGCCCAGCAGCGCTTCGTCAACCTGGTGGATGTGCTGTATGACCAGGACCGCCAAGTGACGGTGATTGGCAAGCGACCGCTGGAAGAGAGCCTGGGCGGGCCGCTTGCCGACCTGATGCGAACCCGCAGCCGGTTGGGGCAACTGCATCAGGTAGCCCCTTAGATCTCCATTGCCTGATACGGCCTTTTCGCGGGTAACCCCGCGAAGAGGCCAGAAGAGTCAGCGCATCAACCCGCCCTGGGCAAATCCGCCAGCACCCCCTCGATCTCCCCCAGCACCGCCGGGTCATCCAGGGTCGAAGGCGGCACGTAGTCCTGCCCGTCGGCAATCTTGCGCAGCACCGCCCGCAAGATCTTCCCCGACCGCGTTTTAGGCAAACGCTTCACCAGCCGAACCCGGTTGAAACAGGCCAGCGGGCCGATTGCCTCGCGCACGCTGCCCACCAGGTCCACCAGCAACTGCGCCTCGCTGATGCCCTCGCCGTCCTTGAGCACAACGAGCGCCAGCGGCACCTGCCCCTTGATCTCGTCGTGCACACCAATTACCGCGCACTCGGCCACCGCCGGGTGACAGGCCACCAGGTCTTCCATTTCGCCGGTGGACAGGCGGTGCCCGGACACGTTGATCACGTCATCCGTGCGCCCCATGATGTAGACAAAGCCATCCTCGTCCAGGTAGCCGCCATCGCCTGTGTGGTAGTAACCCGGATAGGTGCGCAGGTAGGCCTGCAAATAACGCTCGTGGTCACCCCATAGCGTCTGGCTGCACCCGGGCGGCAACGGCAGGGCAATGACAATCGAGCCTTGGTGATTAGGCCCCAGCAAGTGGCCTTCGTCATCCACGACACGCACATGGTAGCCCGGTACCGCCCGGTTGCTTGAGCCCGGCTTGGCCGCGCTGCCCTCCAGCCCGACGCAGGGCGCAGTGACCGGCCAGCCGGTTTCGGTCTGCCACCAATGGTCGTGCACCGGTTTGCCACTGACCCGCTCCAGCCATTCATGGGTGCTTGAGTCGAGCTTCTCACCCGCCAGGAACAGCTGGCGCAGCGAGCTGAGATCGTGCTTGCGGATCAGCTCGCCCTCCGGGTCTTCCTTGCGGATGGCACGCATGGCGGTGGGCGCACAGAACAGCGCATTGACTTTGTATTGCTCCACCACCCGCCAGTAGGCCGAGGCGTCTGGGGTGCGGATCGGCTTGCCTTCGTAGAACACCGTGGTGCAGCCGCTCATCAACGGCCCGTAGACGATCAGCGAATGGCCGACCACCCAGCCCACGTCGGAAATGCCCCACCACACATCGCCGGCCTGCATGCCATAGATATGGCGCATGGCATAGCACAGCGCCACAGCATTACCGCCGTTTTCCCGGACGATACCCTTGGGTTTGCCGGTGGTGCCCGAGGTGTACATGATGTACAGCGGGTCACCAGCATCCAGTTCGACCGGGGCGACCGGCGTGGCGCCGGCCAAGGCCGCCTGCCAGTCCAGGTCGCGGCCTGGTTGCAGTTCAGCTTGTGCCTGCGGCCGTTGCAGCACCAGCACATTGCGCGGCTGGTGCCGGGCCAGTTGCAGGGCACGGTCGACCAGCGGCTTGTAGGCAATTACCCGGTCGAACTCCAGCCCGCAGGATGCCGTGAGCAACAGGGCCGGCCGGGCGTCATCGATACGCAGCGCCAGCTCGTTGGCGGCAAAGCCACCGAACACCACCGAGTGCACCGCACCAATGCGCGCGCAGGCCAGCATGGCCATGGCCGCCTGCGGCACCATGGGCATGTAGATGATCACACCATCGCCCTTGTTTACCCCTAGCTGGCGCAGCAAGCCGGCCAGGCGCGCCACTTCGTCGCGCAACTGGTTGTAGGTATAGGCCTGCTGCACGCCCGTCACCGGCGAGTCGTAAATCAGTGCCAGCTGCTCGCCACGGCCCTGCTCGATCTGGTGATCGAGGGCCAGGTAGCAACTGTTCAGGCGGCCATCGGCGAACCAGCGGTGGGTACCGTCGGCGTTGCCTTGAAGGATAAGGGCAGGCTTGCGGTGCCAGGCCAGGTGCGCGGCCTGTTCCCCCCAGAATGTGGCAGGGTCGGAAATGGAATGGGCGTAGCTGTGCTGATAGCTCATAGCGAAAGGAACCCGGTACTTGTTGTTATTGAAGGGCGAACCTTGAGTATGGACCGCTACAACGGCGCCGCCATGGGACTAAAGTCACAACCGACCTGCAAATTTGCAGACAACGCTAAAGCGCCCCATAACGGTGCAAAGCCTCTAGAATAGGCCACCCTTCAGCCACCGAGCAGCCCATGGACATCGAACAGGCCCGAACCTTTCTGGAAATCGTGCGTTGCGGCAGCCTGGTCGCCGCCGCCGAACGCCTGTTCGTGTCACAGACGGCCATTACCGCCCGGGTGCAGCGCTTGGAGCAGCAATTGGGCTGCCAGCTGTTCGTGCGCAGCCGCAACGGTGCCAGCCTGACCAGCGACGGCGAGGCCTTTGTCAGTTATGCCAACCAGCTGGTGCAAACCTGGGAAGCAGCGCGGCGCGACCTGCCGCTGCCTGAAGGCTGCCAGCAAGTGCTGCATGTAGGGGCAGAAGTCAGCCTGGGTAACCCGATGTTGCTTGACTGGGTCACTGCCCTGCACCGTGAACTGCCCAGCCACGCCATACGCAGCGAAGTGAGCGACGGCGAGTCGCTGCTGCGCAAGGTCGAGATGGGCCTGCTGGACGCTGCGCTGGTGTACCAGCCGACCTACGGGCCGGGCTTGCAGGTGGAACAGTTGATGGAAGAGAAACTGATCCGCGTGCGCCGCGTCGACCAACCCGAACCGTATATCTACATCGACTGGGGCGAGGCTTTCCGCCGTCGGCACGATGCCGCCCTGCCCGATTGCGCGCGCCCGGCGTTAAGCTTCAACCTCGGCCCGTTGGCTTTGCAGTTCATTCTCGACCAGGGTGGCAGCGGTTACTTCCGCACGCGGGTGGTGCAGGCATACCTGGACAGCGGTGTGTTCGAGCGGGTACCGCAGGCCCCGGAGTTCACTTACCCAACCTTCCTGGTGTATCCACGCGAACGCGACAGCGAAGCCCTTCAACAGGCCTTCGCCATCTTGCGCCGGCTGGTGGCTGCAGGCGCCAGCGACTGGTCACAGCGCTGGGACCCGGCTATCTGAAGCCTCGGCTTTGCTGAGCAACTGGCGCTTGAGGCCGGCAATCAGGTCAGTCTGGGTAATCACCCCCACCAGCTGGTCGGCGTCGAGCACCGGCAGGCAGTGCAAGCCTTGTTCGCACAACAGCGGCAGCAGGCGCTCCAACGGGTGCTGGCTGCTGACACTCACCACCCGCCGGCTCATCACCTGCTCCATGCGCACCGCCTTGCGGCCAAACAGCCCGCGCCAGTTGAAACGGCCGCGCTGCATGGCCGGGCCAACCAGGTCGCTGAGGCTGACGATGCCCACCAGCTTGCCATGCTGTAATACCGGCAGGGTTTTCAGGTGGTGGCTGGCGAGCATTTTCCAGGCCTGCTCAAGGGTGGTATCGGGCGTGGCGAACTGCACGTCGCGGGACATCACCGAGGCCGCCGTAATACCGCCGAGACTGCGCTGCAGGGCGTGTTGCTCGGTGGCGAGGATGATGCGTTCCAGCTCGTCACGGGTGACGTCGACGAACTCGCCCAGCTCTTCCAGGGCCTGGTCCAAGTCTTCACTGCGGATGCCAACCCGCTCGCCGGGCAGCGGGTCATGGGTGTGGTGCAGGTCTTTGCGCGGCACCGCGCCTTTCGGGTAGCGCACGCCCGTCAGGCGGTTGTAGACAATCGCCACTGTTACCAGGATCAACGCATTGAGCAGCACCGGCTCCAGCAGGTGGTCGCCCATGGCGGTCAGCCCTGAGTCAGCCAGCACTGCACTCACCGCCACCCCGCCACCCGGCGGGTGCAGGCAGCGCAGCAGGCACATCACCAGCAGCGAGATGCCCAGGGCGGCAGCGGCTACCCACAGCTCGGGGCCGAAGCCTTCGCGCATGGCCAGGCCGACCGCGCCCGCCAGGGCATAGCTACCCAGCACCGGCCAGGGTTGGGCCAGTGGGCCGGAATGCACGGCAAACACCAGCACAGCCGAGGCGGCAAGCGGGCCAAGCAGATGCAGGGCGATACCGGGGCCATAGGCGATGCTGGTCAGCCAGCCGGCAAGGAACAGGCCGAGCAACGCACCGATAGCGGCACGCAGCCATTCTTTTGGGGGAATATTCAGGGGCGCCGGCAACAGCCGCTGCAGACGACTTTCGGAACGCGAGGCAGGCATTTGAGTAGTCGGAATCTTTGGTTTTTCTGATTAAAAAGAAAGCCCAGCCGAGGTGGCCTGGGCCTCGTATTGCGCGTGCAATAGCACAAGGGGCTCCGTCCGTGGAGAGATGGAAACCGCAGGGTTTCGTGAACGGGATTTTGCCGGGCGGGGGGAGATTGGGCTAATTCAAAAAAATGCGGCTGTACTGCAATTTTTTTGCAGTACTGATATTTCTCAAGCGAGCCACTGAACCCGCTCCCACAAGAGATTGCAGTTCCGGCACTACCGAGTCTTGCGCGGCAACTCGATACTCACCCGCAGCCCGCCCAGAGGGCTTTCCAGCAGCGACAATTGCCCGCCCCAGGCCTCGACGATATCGCGCACGATGCCCAACCCCAGGCCGTGCCCGTCCACCTGCTCATCCAGCCGCGAACCACGCTCCAGCACCTGCTGCCGCTGACCCTCGGGAATCCCCGGGCCGTCATCATCGATCCATACCTGATAGCCCTCGGCATTCGACCCAATGCCGAGGCGCACTTCGCTGTCGGCCCACTTGCAGGCGTTGTCCAGCAGGTTGCCCAACAACTCCAGGAAGTCCTCACGGTCCCATGGCAACAGCAACCCGGGGGGCACATCGCTGGCCAGCAGCAACCCTTCTCCATGGATCATGCCCAACGTGCTCAGCAACCCCGGCAGTTCGGCCTCGCAATCGAATTGCGCACCGGGCAAGGCATCACCCGCCAACCGCGCGCGATTCAGTTCGCGCGCCAACCGCTGCTGAATCTGCTCCAGCTGCTCACGCATCTGCGCCCGCACCTCGGGCAAGTCCTTCAGGCGCTCACTGGACGCCAGGCTCAGCAGCACCGCCAACGGTGTCTTCAGTGCATGCCCCAGGTTACCCAAGGCATTGCGCGAACGGCGCAGGCTGTCTTCGGTATGGCTAAGCAAGTGGTTGATCTGTCCCACCAACGGGGCCAGCTCGCTGGGCACCTCGGCATCCAGTTGTGACCGCTGGCCCTGCTGCAGTTGGGCGATCTGCTGGCGCGCCCGCTCCAACGGCCGTAGCGAGCGCGTTACGGTCATGCGCTGCAGCACCAACACCAAAATCAGTGCCACCAGGCCCATGCCAAGGCCGATCTGCTGCATGCGCCGAAAGCCCTCACGCACCGGTGAGTAATCCTGTGCGACGCTGATCGAGATGTCTTGTCCCAGGCGACGGTAGTCAGCGCGCAGGGCTAGCAGTTGCTGCCCTTCCGGACCGAGCTCATGGCTGTCGGAAAGGCCTGGCGCAGCAGGCTTGGGCATGTCCAGGTCCCACAGCGAGCGTGAACGCCAGGTGCCTTTGTCGAAATCGATACGGAAGTAATAACCGGAAAAAGGCCGCTGATACGCCGCCGAGATGCGCCGCTCATCCAGCTGCAGGCCGGATGGCCCGCGCACCAGTGCCACCAGCAGGTTCTCGCTTTCCTTTCGCAGGCCGTTTTCCAGGTAACGCTGCAGGCCGGCTTCGAACAACCACAAGGTCAGTTGCGCCAGGACCACGCCGACTACCACCAGCACCGCGACCAGGCCAAGGCTCAAACGCGCCTGGATCGACTTCACTCGGTGCTCCCCGCGTAGATATAGCCTTGCCCGCGTCGGGTCTCGATCACGCTGCGGCCCAGCTTGCGGCGCAAGTGGTTGACGTGTACTTCCAGCACGTTCGAATCCCGCTCGGTCTCACCGTCGTAGAGGTGCTCGGCCAGGTGGCTCTTGGACAGGATCTGCTGCGGGTGCAGCATGAAGTAGCGCAGCAGGCGGAACTCGGCGGCGGTCAGTTGCACATCCACGCCATCACGGCTCACGCACTGGCGGCTTTCATCCAGGTGCAGGCCGGCAGCTTCCAGGGTTGGCTGATTGGCCAGGCCGCGCGCACGGCGCAGCAGCGACTGGATGCGCAGTTGCAACTCTTCCGGGTGGAACGGTTTGCTCAGGTAGTCATCAGCCCCGGCTTTCAGCCCTTCGATACGCTCGGCCCACGAGCCACGGGCGGTAAGGATCAATACCGGAGTGGCCAGACCAGCGGCACGCCACCGGGCAAGCACGTCCAGGCCCGGCAAGCCCGGCAAGCCAAGGTCGAGGATGATCAGGTCGTAGGGCTCGCTCTGGCCCTGGTACACCGCATCACGGCCGTCAGCCAGCCAGTCCACGGCATAACCCTGGCGCTGCAGGCCGGTGGTCAGCTCGTCGGCCAGTGGTACATTGTCCTCGACAAGCAACAGGCGCATTCAGTCGTCTTCCTCGTCTTTGAGCAGGGCGCCGGTGCTGGCATCGAGCTTGATCTCGCGCACCACACCGTCCGCCGTCAGCAGTTCGACTTCATATTCGTAGCGATCGTCGTCCTCTTCCAGCTCGGCCTCCAGCAAACGCGCCCCGGGGTAACGCCCCAGGGCGGCTTCCAGCAATTGTTCGAGCGGCAGGATGACGCCCTTCTGGCGCAGCTTCAGGGCTTCGTCCTGGTCAAGGTCGCGGGCGGCGGCCAGCGAACACACGGCCAGCAGCGCCAGCGCGAGGTAGCGCGCTGGCCGCGGTAAGTGAATCATCAGTTGTCCCGCTCGTCCTTCAGCACTTCACCGGTCTTGGCGTCCAGCGCCACGTCCCATTCTACGTTCTGCGTGTCACGCAGTTCGACCTTGTAGATGTAGCGACCGTACTCGTCTTCCAGCTCCGAATCGGTGACGGTGGCGCCCGGGTGCTTGGCCACGGCGGTGGCTTTCAGCTCGTCGAGCGACTTGATGGTCTTGGCGTTGACCAGTTTGACCACTTCGTCAGGCTGTACGTCCTTGGCGAAGGCGGCATTGGCGCCCAGGGCAAGGGCGGCGGCGGTGAACAGGGCAGTCAAGGTTTTCATCGTGCTTCTCTCCTGAGAACTGTGCAAGTTGTCTACGGGGTTAAGATTAACCACCGGTCCTTAATTCAACCTGAAAAAAGCTGGCAGCATGATAGCGCAGGTCAAGACCGCACCACCGGGCGGTTGCATGAACACCTGCAAGCCTTGTAACGGGCATGCTGGTAGACTGCGCGCATTATTGATTCACACAGAGTTATGACAGCGTGGAAATCTTCAAGAATTCCACAGTGGATTCCCGCCGAAAACCGAGCGATACCATAGACAGCCATGGCGCCCTGAATGCGGCGTCATTGGCGTATCGCCTCGTACCACGCTGTACCTTCCCAATCCCAAAAACGTAGTACATCATCCAGTACATCCAACACAAAGCGAGAGGCAATGTACTAGTGGCGCTCACGGACACCGCGGCCAGGCAGGCCAAGCCCCGGGAAAAGGGCTACACCCTTGCGGACTCGCTCGGGCTCACGCTGTACATCGCCGAAACCGGCGTAAAGAGCTGGCATTTCAGGTTCACCTGGCTTGGAAAGCAGGCCAGGATTTCCCTTGGGACCTACCCAGAGATCGGCTTGAAGGAGGCACGTGCGCGAAGGGACGAGGCGCGCGAAGAGGTCGCGCAGGGAATAGACCCACGCGAATCAAGGAGGATGAAGAAGACAGAGCGCCTTGGCGCCCAAGAGAGGACATTCCGCCGCGTCTACGACGAGTGGCTGGAATTCAGGAAGGGAAGCCTGACCGAATCGACGGTCAAGATCATCTCGAATGCGATGGAGCTGGATGTACTTCCGGCGTTCGGCCTGCGCCAGATCGATTCGATCAAGCGGTCCGATGTGATCACGCTGATTCGCCGCATTGAGCGTCGCGGGTCGGTGACCACTGCCGTCAAGACCAGGCAGTGGATGGGTCAGGTTTTTCGGTATGCGATCGCCACCGGCATGATCGAGAACAACCCCACGGCGGAAATGCACACTGTCACCGAGAGGATGGCGCCGCACAAAAACCGACCGTTCCTCGCCTTCTCGGAGATGTCGGCCATCATCAAGGCCATCGAGGAAAGCCAGTCAGGCCTGCAGCTGCAGTGCGCCACCAAACTGCTGATCCTCACCGCCTGCCGGCCTGCTGAGGTGCGCAAAGCCGAGTGGGCGGAAATCGACCTCGACACAGCGACCTGGGCGATACCAGCTACCAAAATGAAGATGCGCCGCGACCATGTGGTACCGCTGTCTCGCCAGGCCGTGGAGATACTGCGCTCCATGCTGCCGATCTCAGGCGGTATGAAGTATGTGTTCCCGAACCGGTCCGATGCGGTACGACCGATCGGCATCAACTACGCGGTAAACCTGCTGGACCGTTGCGGGTATACAGGCCGGCAATCGCCCCACGGTTTCCGTCACCTGTTTTCTACGGAGATGAACAGCCGTGGCTACAACAAGGACTGGATTGAGCGCCAGCTGGCCCACGCCGACAGCAGCGCCATCCGTGATGTGTACAACCACGCCACATATATAGAGCAGCGCCGCGACATGATGCAGGCCTGGGCCGACATGGTGCTTCCACCAAAGGACTGATTGGTGGCCGAATCACTCGTTCCCTTGGAGCGCCCACAGCCTGGCCGCCTCTGCCAGTTCAAGCATGTCCACTAGGTCACCCTCGTCGATCTCCTGCCGCCGGTGCGCGGCATAGGCCATCTCACTGAGCACAGCTGCGCGGCCATCCGGATCTTCAACCAGGGCGGCCTGATCGTCCAGTTCAGCCACCCAGGCCGGCGGCAGGTCAGTTGCCATACTCGCCTACCGCCCGGCACCACCACGACTGCGCGTACAGCACGCCGTCGATCTCCTCGACCCCGTTGATGTTCATCCCGAGCTGGGCCATGCCGTTGACCTTGGCATCGTGCAGCCGCGGGATGATGTCGGGCCCGGGCGACGGGTTGAACACCCACGCCTGGGTCGAAACCCGGCCCAGCGGCTCACTGTGGTGGTCACCGATGTGGATGTCAGCCCGCAGGGGCTGGATCTTCCTGAGCTGATCGGAAGGGATGGCCACGCCATTCACGCGGCGGCGAACGAGGAGGAAGTACATGCTACACCAAATACTGTATATGGATACAGTATTTCAGCATCAGGTAAAGCAACCGCGCCAGTACCGCTCGGCGGACTATGCGTGGTTGCTCAGGAATGATGTCGACACATGGGGCCCAATCAGTGAACCGGGCCAGCAGGGCCGCCTAACGCTTTGAGCTGGTAGTCGGTGACCGCCTGGAATTGCGATTCGGCAATCAGCCGCAGACGCTCCACCTCTTCCTCCGGCTCACCAGAAGCCTGGGCTTCGTGATAACGCTTCATAGCGTCCACGGCGTCGGTGTACATGGGATGGTCAGGGTAAAGGATCGGCGGCTTACACTTCATCGGTGCTCCATCCGGAGAAGGCCATCACTGAATGGTAGCCGGTGCCCGCCCTGCTTGGATTAACTGGTAATCGATAACCGCTTGGTATAGCGAATCCGCCAATAGGCGTAGGCGCTCGACCTCTTCGGGCGGCGCGTTGCGGTCCAGGGCTTGGTGGTATTCCCGCGTGGCATCGATTGCCTGTTGGATCAGTGGCTCACCGGCCTCCACCAGCCCAATGAAGGTGCGCTTGTCCATTGGCCTTCTCCGTACCGATAGACGGATTATTATAGGCAGCGCTACGGAGCCTTCATACGGTTAACCACCGCCTCACAGGCCAACCCAGCTATTCTGCTTCGCTCAAACGCTGTCGCGAGGTCTCCCGCCATTCGGTCAGCTTCTTCAAGCAATCCCCCGAGCACCACGACGGCAGAGGTTCCTGCCTGGCGCTGCTGGGCAGTGATGGTGTCGCAGGTGGCTCGGTGGCCATCCCGCAATCGGGCGATTTCCCCGCGCAGCCCGTCAGCAGCAGACTCAGCATCAGCGGCGCGGCCTTGGGCCAGTTCCAGTTTCTTGCGCGCACTCTCACCCTCCTCGTCCGCCACGGTTTGGCGGCGCTGTTCTTCGGTTCTGGCCTGAGCGGCTGCGCGCCGGTCCCGCTCGGAGACCTCCAGGCGGTAGTCGGACAGTTCTTTGCGTGCGGCTGATGTCTCACCTTGAGCGACCGCCACGCGGTACTGCTGCCCTCCGACTACCAGCACCAGGGCGATCAGCCACCAGCACCAGGGCGGTACCGCGCCGAGCCACTTCATGCCAGCACCCGCACAGCAATGTCATAAAGCGCTTTGCGCTCAGCAGCGCCATGCGGGACGCGGCCTGGCTTGCCGGTGTTGATGATGCTGCCGATGTCCTGAATGCGTCCGGCATCAGCCAGTTCGTTCAGCCCGTGCTTCGCCCACCACCACGCAGCGGATTGCGCAGCATGCTCAGCCTGCTCGAGCAATTCCGGCTTATCCTCCAGCGGCAGGCCCAGTGCGGCGCCTGCGGCACGGTAGTTGTCGCGCCCGGTGAGCTGGATCAGCCCGCGCCCGCGATAACGCCAGCCATCGCCCGACGACTCAGGGCCATTCCCCATGCGTCCGCCGTAAACGCGGTTGGCGATCTTCTCTGGCTGCCGGGCATATGCCGCCGCATTCTGATCGGTGAACCTACTTGGCCAGGTGCGCACCAGGGCGTCCGCACTGTAGTTCAGGTTCTCCACCAGAACGCGCAGCTGGCCAGACTCGTGGCCGATCTGAGCTAGGAACGCAGCGGCGCGCAGGCGGCTGTCGACCTTCCAACGCAGCATTGCGCGGTTGAGCGCAGGCAAAAAAATGCCCGCTACAGTGCGGGCCTTTGGCAGAACCTGCAGCAACTGCTGCTCAGTGATGGGCATTCGGTTTTCTCCAAGCACAAAAAAACCCGCACTGGGCGGGCTTGGGTTGGTTACAGAGAGTTATGCAGCAGGCTCTTCAGGCGCAGGCACGGACTCAGGCTCAGCCGGTTCTTTTGCGGTGATCGAAACCTTGGCGCTGTACTCCTTCAGTACCTGGGCGGTGAATACCTGCGCAGTTGGGAACTGGTTGAGGACCGCCCGAGCGCGGGCGTCAGCCTCCTCGGGAGTGGCAAAGCGGGTGTTGTTCTCAGGGTCGTAGGCGTTGCTGAGATTGATGGCGATGTAAGGCATGGGGTTTTCTCCAGGCAAAAAAATACCGCCGGGTGGCGGTTGGGTTTAGGTGTTGCTGTGAGTCAGGCCGGTAGCGCCGGCCAGTCGATTTCAGTTGGCCAGCCCGCCTGCTCTGGTAGCCTGTTCAAGGCAACGCGGTACCGCTTCCAAGCCGTGAGGCGGCGCATTTCATCCACCGTGGCGTCATCCAGATCGACAGCATCCTGCAGCGGCGCAATGGCAGCGTCGGCAATTGCTCGCAGCCGAGCTGCCTCCACCTGAGCCAGCGCCAGTGGGTCTACCGGTTCTGGAGCAGGGCTATCGGGAACCTGAGGGGCTGGCAGATCTTCCACAGATACGTGCAAGGTGATGCTGTGAACCAGGTCGGCCGGCTCTCCTTCCTTGGCCACGCTGACCAACAGGACGCCATCTGTGAACGAGATAGCGACAGATGCTCCTGAGTCCGCTTGGTTGATCACATACCCCCAGCCCTCTGGCGGAGGGCACATTCCTAGCGTGCCAGTCACCAGGTACTGACCAGGGCTGGGATGCGCTACAGAGATGTCTCCTCTGCCGAGCGAAGTAATGTCCATGATCGAACCGTCACCCAGGATGTTGATTGCTGCTCTTGCCATGTTCAGATCGCCTTCAATGTGCCGTCAGCGGCACGGGTGGTGTTGCCGGTGGTGTAGATCTCGTAAAAAGGGGCGTTGGCTTGTGAGCCGCCACGAATCCAGGCTTTGCTCTGCGGCGTGCAACTGATGAACAATTGCCCCGCCCAATCGCCGAACGGATAGCCCATCGTCAGCATGCTGCCGTAGGTCGACGGCGAGTACGCGGTAACCGTGTTGTCGTACGCATCGAATCCGCTGAGCACAACGTTTACGGATGAGGCTTTAGCAAGTCCTTGGATGCCAAGTCCGCGAAACCCGACAACAGCCACGTTTCCCTGGGCGGCGCCGGTGTTTAGGGTTGCCGAACTGCCAAGACCCAGGCCTGTGCGTGCAGCTGCCTGAGTGGTGCCGCCAGTGCCACCCTTGGCCACCGGCAAAGAAGCAGGCAGCGCAGTCGCTACATCGTCGCCTTGCGACAAGTTCGATAGCCAATTGTAGAGCTCGGTGAAGTTGGCCTTGGCCTTCACCCAAGCCGAACGGCGATCGTCCCCGCCGGCACCTGTTGGCGAAGACCCGAGGTTGATTACTTGCTTTGCCATGTCTGTTCCTTAAAGAGGCTTCATGGGCCTGGACGCAAATAGTGTTCGCCCATTCGCGGTGAGCGGGTTGATGCCAGAGGCGTTGTCGCAGTACATCTGCAGAATCGACCGATTTCCCGGCAAGAAGCCTCCGTAGTTGGTCCGGATAGGCTGGGCGGTCTGCTGAATGTTGGTGCAGGAGAACAAAGCGTTCGCCAGCACGTAGTCGTCATAGCTGCCTGTCCACGGCATCTGCTGACTAGGGTGGTAATAGGCGCCACCTGAAATCGGGTCACCCGTTTGGACGAAGCTGTTACTGGCAGGCTGGCCGTTCAGTAGTGAAAGGTTGGCGGTTGTGACGAACGTACGGGCACCGGTGGCATCCTTGACCGAGGCGCCGTAGTCCCCAGCGGGTGTATTGGGTGTTAGGTAGCTCGCGCAGAACCACTTGATCTGCATTGGATACAGCGCGACATCACCATGCGCCTGGTTGTTGTTCCATGCCTTAATGCGAAAGCCCGTCCAGTTGCCTGGGCTGCCTTTGACATAGAAGTTGCCCACCATCATGTAGTTGGCAGCATTGAGGAAAATTAGCGGCCGCTCGTTTGTGGTTATGGGTGCGGCGAAGTTCACATCACCCCACTGGATCTGCGAACCGCTGCCTGGACCTTGAAACCCTATGTTGAAATTTCCGTTGTAGCGGATCGTAAGCACTCGGTTGATTGCGTCGATCTGAGTACGGACGTTGTTGTTGAGCGCCCGTATCCCGTAGCTGCCCGGCGCGGCAAATGGCTCACCTCCTTGCGAGAGGATCATTACCTGCCATGCACGGTTTTCTGCCTGCCTGAGTTGCAGCTGGCCTTGCGAGTACCACGCTTGCGGGCTGTAGGTGTTTTCCCCTGCATCAAACAATGCATCAACCACTACGAACGAGGCGGCCTGTATCTCTGGGATCGAGATGTATTGGTCAAAGGCGCTATTCCCGGTGACCTGCATCATTTTTAGTGATCGGACTGGGGTGATGGTTGTATCGAAAGTCACAGCCCCGGACGCATCGCGCGTCCGGAGCCCATACAGATCAGCCATCAGGTAAGCCTCCCCACTGCTGTTCGCTCGATGCCGCTGGCATCGTAGACGTACAGGCCGCCATTGTTGAGCAGCGTCGAACCGTTGGCATCCTGCCCCCTTAGCGTGAACGTACCTGCTGCGAAGTTGATCTCCAGCAGCGGAAGACCCTGCGAGTTGAGCGCTTGGGAGCGGATGGTCATGCCAGCCACAATGTTCTGGATGAACGCTTGGTTGATAACTGCCTGGTTGATGAAGACCTGCCCCCCCTCTACCACGAAGGGCAGAATCGTCTGTCCATTCAGGCTGTCGATGATCGCCAGTCGCTGAGCCATCAGTAGGATCTCGCCCTCCTCGCCATTGCTGCCGATCGCGATGCCCGAGACGACCTTGCGGCCGCCCTGGTTCGTTTCGACCTTCAGCGTGGTTTGAGCCGATACCCTTCCGTTGATGTCAGCCATGACCTCACTGACCTGCTGTACAGAGGCATTGGTCTGTCCCATCTGCGCTTGGACCGTTTCTACCTGCCGTCCCATGGCAATACCGTCCTCGATCCGGGCCGATTGCTCGGTCCAGACACCCACCAGTCCACCCGTGGCGCCGGCCAGGCCGGAGCTGTCACCCTCCATTTCCGGATTCACCTGAACATACAGCCCGTCCAGGCGACTGGCTTGCGCGGTTATGGCCGTGCCCTGCTGCTTCACAACCGTGTCCATCTGGCTGATCGCAGTAGCCTGACCGCTGACCGCTCGAGCACTGGGCCCTGGAACAAACGGCGATGGGGTATTGCTCTCCCCGATGCGCCGCTCGACCATCACAGAGTCGATGGTCACGACAACACCAGGGACTGCCGTTTGGTTCGGGTACAGAGTCAGCGTTGCACGGGTACTGTCAGTTACCGTGATCGGGTAGGTGTAGCGAGTCCGGGTGGTCGTATACGCGACGTTGGCTGAAGGCCGCCCCGCGCCGTCATATAGGGACACCCGCATCGAACCAGCCGCGCTGCCTTGGACCCACATCGACACCAGGTAAGTGCCAGGATCAATCCGGATATTGAACCCGGCGGTGTTGCTGGTCGGACTGAGCATCACGTAGTGGTTGCTTGCCGTCGCGTCTATGATCTGGAAGCCGTACCCCGAATCAGCCGCTGCGACCGCCACACCCGCCTTGCTGACGCCCGCCGAGTTGAACATCGGCGGCAGCGCGGTCGAGGTCAACCAGCTGTACTCGTCACTGAGCAGGTTGGCACCATTCCCCCCAATACCTCCCACGCTGCTTTGCAGTTGCGTCAGCGCCTGGCCCTGGCTGGTCAATGTGTTGCCTTGTTGGGTGACGCTCGCGCCAAGGGTACTGATGGCATCCGCGTTGGCAGTATCAGCAGCGGTGACACGGCGCGCCACGATGTTGCACCACAGCGAGCGACCAGAGCCGTCCGCTGGCTCCGTACGGGTTAAAAACCGTGCCGACACGGCCCCTGCCGGCGCAGTGATGCGGCCCGAGTAGGACTTGAATCCTGTTGCCGCAGCTGCCACCGAGAAGGCATTGACGTAACCAAGGCTGGTACCGGCCTTATCGTAGAACTGCATTTGAAACCGTGCAGTTTGACCGGCCGTCATGTAGGCCGGCCAGATGTCTGCTGACAGGTCGAACTGCTCGCCGCCAGCTGTCACTACGTTTGCAGCTACACCGCAGAAACTGTTCGTATAGAACGAAACGCCCTTGCCGGCTGAGGGATGCGCCGAGATGTTAGTGATCCGGGCGTCACCGCTCCAGGGATCAACCAGGCCATCCTCGAAACTGCCCCGCAGGATCAGGTTGTCTGGTTGCTGGCCGATGGACGCCTTGATCTGGTTGATCGACGTACCCTGGGCGGTCAGCGTGTTGCCTTGGTTGGTGACGGTGGTTTGCAATGCCTGCAGGGCTGAGGCATCAGCTTTGGCAGCAACTTGAGCGAGTGCGCTAGCTGCAGCAGCCGCTGCATCGGTGGCCACCTTGTCGGTCACCGCAACCCAGGCAGACCCAGTCCAGCGCTTCGGCGTGTTCGCCGCCCCACTGGTATCGATCCACAGGTTCTCGGCCTGACGGTCAGCCACCGCCGGCGCAGCCGACTGATACAGCACCTTGCCCTTGCTGCCGGCCAGACTTGCCGCAGCCTGAGCGGCCTGCTGAGCCGTAGCCACGTTGCCGTTGGTGGTCTGCAGGCTGTTGTTGAGCTCGGTGATGCTGCTGCCCTGGCTCAACAAGGTGTTGCCCTGATTGCTGACCGTCGTGCTGAGGGCCTGCAGTGCCGAAGCGTCCGCCTTGCCAGCCAACTGCGAGAGTGCCGACTGCGCAGCCGCAGCGGCATCCGTTGCCACCTTGTCCGTCACAGCCACCCAGGCAGTGCCATTCCACCGTTTCGGGGTGTTGGCATTGCCGGTGGTGTCGATCCACAGGTTTTGCGCCAGGCGGTCCGCCACGGCCGGCGCCGTCGCCTGCACCAGTACCTTGCCTTTGCCTCCCGCCAGCGTGGCCGCGTCCTGAGCGGCCTGCTGGGCAGCGGTGACATTCTGGTTGGTAGTGGTCAGGCTGCTGCCCAGCGCGGTGACAGCCGAAGCATTCGCCTCATCACCACTGATCCGGGCAGTGCGCTCGTCCACCACCGACGCCACCGATGCCGACGGCGCGATCTGGCCGACGGCAATCCAGTCGATCTCGAACACGTCGGTCGTGCCGGAGCTGATCCACAGGTAAAATCTGGTGACCGTGCTATCCGTCCAGTCGCTGCCGCCGTTGGTGAGCTGCGACATGTCCCACTCAAGCACCACGGTCTGCCCAACCGCCAGGCCCGGATCCGGGATCACTTTGCGGTAGGACGTCGATGAAGCATGGTTGGCGGTAACGTAAGTGACCTGGCCATTCCACCCCGAACCCGCACGCCGTGTGATACGGCAACGGATTCGGTCATGATCACGCCCTTTGAGTGACACCACCGGAGAGCCCAGATACGCCGCACCGGTCCCGTCATTGGTAACGATGAGCCGGCCGTTCTCGACGGCCAGCGTACAGCGCGTACCGGTCCATCCCTCAACAGTCGAGGCAAAGCCATAGTTGAGCGCGGAATCGAACCCGCCAGACTCGGCACGCAGGGTAGCGATCTGTGCGGCCAGAGCGGTGTCCGCGGTGGTCCGCGCCGTGGTCTCGTTGCCGATCGCTGCGGTGTTCGATGCCGTGTTAGCGGCCACAGTGGCGAGGCTCTGACTCAGTGCCGAGTCAGCATTGGCCCGGGTTGTCGCCTCCGCCTGGATAGCGGCAGCGTTGTTGCCGGCCGAAGCCGTTACGGTCTCGATCTTCTGGGTAAGCGAGTCATCGGCTGACTGCCGGGCCTGCGCCTCACTGGTGATCGCCGCCCCGCGCGCCTGGGCCTCGGACAGCAGGCCCTGCGCGCGCGCTGCGGCTTCGTCGCTGATAGCCTGGGTCCGCGCCTGGGTTTCGGCGGCAATCGCCTGGTTGCGGTCCACGACCTCTGCCGCGATGGCCTGCGCACGAGCCACTGCCTCAGCAGCAAGACGCTGGGCGACGGAGCCTGTCTGGGTAGGCGGGCCAGAGATCAGGGAGATCTCTTCCCGCAGAGCGGGATACAGCGCGCCATTGCTGATCTTGTCCTTGAAGTACTCCTCGTATTCGGATTGGTTGCTGCTGGACTGTCCGTTTACGCCAACGCCTGCCGGGTACCAGGGGCCGATATTTCCAGAGCGATCCACCAAGCGCGCCCAGTAGAAGAACGAAACGCCAGCGGCCAAGCCGTGGATCTCGTGCTCTGCCTGAGGGTAGGCAAAGTCACCAAGCTTGATAGCGCCGTCGCGGCTGGTGGTCGCGCTCTGCCAAATTTCGGTGCGTTCAGTGTCCTCGGCGCCGGCTGGGAAACCCCAAGACAGGGCAGTTCCGTATACCAGGGGCGTCGTAGTGAGGTATGCAACGGCGGGCGGCAACCCCTCCTTACCTTTCAACTGAGTGAGCGTGGAGTCGCGCCAAGTCGAAGTAATATCGAAAGAGCTAACTGCCCGCACTCGGGCCAAGTAGGCGCCGCCGTAGATACCCACGACGTCTACAGATGCGGCACCGGTGCGCTGCACACGAACCCAGTTGCCGTTGTCTTTACGCCACTCGACGTCATAGGCCACGGCACCCTGCACTGCAGGCCAGGAGATGGTCATGGTGCTGACCGCGATACCCTGGTCCACGGCATAGGCCGAGGTCAAGGTCACGCTGGCCGGCAGCTGCACGGTGGTGACCGGGATGACGCTGATCGGGCGCTCGTCCAGCTTGGCCCCGGTGTCGATCGCCGCGAACTTGCTCGGATTGAACTCAAGCGCGGTGATCTCGTACTCGCCTTCCTGGGTGCGTGTGGTCTTCAAAACTCGGAACAGCTGGACCGCCAAGTCGTCGTAGTCAATCGCCCACTGCAGCTCGGGCTCAGGCTGAACGCCATACGCGGTGGTAACCGTCACTGCGCGACCGGCGACGGACTGTACCGTGCGTGCCTGGGCGGTGCCGTTCGGCAGATTCAAAATCAGGCGATCGCCGGCCTTGATCGGCGTATCGCGATCAAGGGTGACTACACGGCCAGCTGCCGCCGAGATCCGGCCACCATTCGGGCGTCCTGCCACCAGCTCGTCAGCCACAGGGATGACGTAGCCAGGCAGCGGGATGCGGCCTTCCATACCAGTCTTGAATGTGACGGTGCGGTCCTGGCTGTTGCTCAACAGTGCCCACTTGCCGCGACGCTGAGCTTCGGATGCACGGGTGCAACCGATGGCCGAGATCTCGATGGGTCGGTCGCGGTACCGGAGCTGCAGCGCCAAGTCGGTGACAGGGATAACGTCGGTGTCGTAGTTGTTGGCCGGGTTGTCGTAGCTGACCAGGGCCCGGCTGTAGTGCGTATTGCGCTCGGCGCCGCCGTACACGAACTCGCCGTCAATTACGTTGGCCCGCGTGAACACGTAGTCGATGTCCTGCGCGCGCGGCATGTCTGCTTGCATGAACAACGAGCCGTGAGCCCAGTACACCATGCCCCGGTAAATGGCCGACAGATCGCGCAGCAGGGTCCAGGCCTCGGCGCGGCCCTGCAGGTTCATGTCGCACAGGTAGCGCGGCTCCTGCCCGCCTACACCGTTCGGCACCAGCTGGTCACAGTACTGGGCGATGCGGTACATCTCCCACTTGTCGACCATCCACGACTTGATGCGCTTGCCCAGGCCAAAGCGGTCTTCCACGCAGATGCCATAGGTGGCGAACGCCGGGTTGTTGGTCCAGGCCTGTTTGAAGGTGCCATCCCACACTCCGGTGTAGGTGCGTGTCACTGGGTCGTAGTTGGTCGGCACGGGCCAGCGCTTGGCCTTGCACTTTACCGTCACGGCCGGGATGTTCTGGAACTGTTGCGCGTCGAACTCGATGTAGAGCAGAGCCGTGTTTGGGTAGCGCAGCTTCTCGTCGATGATCTCGGTGTAGCCGGCAATGGTCATCGTGTCGGCCACAGTGCCGCTGTTGGCATTCGGGGTGATTCGACGCACACGCATCATCCAACCGGACGCTGCCGCCGGCAAATTCACCCGCACCGAGCGCTGGTACCCGTTTGTAGTTTTGCCGTCCACCGCCCCCAGGTGAGCCTCGACGTACGCCCCGCCATCGGTGGCAATGTCGATGGCGTACTCGATGCGGTAGCCATTGGTGTTGCCGCTGCTGTCCTGCTGGGCCAGGCGCGGCCAGGACATACGCACGCGCACGGCCGACAGCTGGATGTTGCTCAGCGCCCGGGTGAACGGGTTGTCGCTGCGCAGTTCGACGTTGACGGTGGTCTCGCTCTCCACCGACGGAATGCCCTGGATATAGTCCTGCTCAACGGAGCCAGGGCGCCACTCCCACTTCACACCCGGGAAGTTCACGTTGCCGCTGGCGTCCATGATCGGCGTATTGTCGAGGTAGATATCACGATCGGTCGGTGTGCCGTCGAACTCGCCCTCGCCCACGGCCAACAGGATCTTTGCGATGTTCGTCGACTGCAGGCTGTCAGGGGCCTCGACGGGCGTCTTCGGTTTGCTCCCACCACCCTTGCCGCCGGTGATGTCCAGGTGATCTGTCGGGCCCATGCTTTCCTCCGGGCAACAAAAAACCGCCCGGAGGCGGTCTGTACGCTGAATCGGCCCTAGGCCTTGTCCTGTGCCTCAATGGAGGCAGAGATGATCGCGCCACCCCAACGGCGCTCGCCGATACAGATCGGGACAGGGTTACCGCTGGCGGTGGTGTTCTTAGCGCTGCCGAAGGCGTAACTTGGTAAGTTCTCAGTGGCAGCGCTCTGAGACAAACCTTGGGCCTGCGGGCTGAGCATCTGAACCACTCCACCAAGCGTCATGGAAAGGCCAGCATAAAATGCGGATGGGCCCAGCCATATGGCAGATACCATCAAAGCAATGCCAATGATGGTTTGAAGAACTCCACCGCGCTTGCTGCCGTGGACAACCGGCACTACACGAACCTCCTGAGTGCCGCGCAGGTTCATTTCGTCCAGGCCAATGTTCTTTCGGTTACGGAAGATGGCGAAGCGCAATCCCAACCCATCAAGCCGTCTAATTTCCTCCTCGAATCCGTGTAACGTAGCCTTCAGAGCCTTGAAGGCCTCCCAGGCCTCGCCGCTGTCAAGCTGTCGACGATGAGTTCGCCCGAACTTCTGCGCCAAGGATCCGGATAGCTTGATAATGGTCATTGGTTGATAACTGGCTGCTGTGGTTGCCATGCTTCCTCCAGGCATTAAAAAACCGCCCTAGGGCGGTTTGTGGTGATCAATCAAAGACATGACCTGACGGCGCGCTCCACAGCGGAACGACCCGGCATGGCCGACCAAGGCATGCGCTGTCGAAGAGCAACTGAACTGCCGGTCGACGTTTTGGTGATATCAAGAAGCTCGTCTGCCATGCTGCTATTCGACACCCATAGGCGGTAACCGTTTTCGGTTTCCACCATTGAGGACTCCGTCCTGGCAGCCTGCCACTTAGGGAAAACGCACAAAGCATACTGTTTTGGGTTTTTCTTCGTTACCGCGCTAATCGAAGGATCGTTGCCTTCCAAATCTGCGGTCGTCACGCACCCTGCTAGTAACGCCAGAGTAGCGCCAATGATTCCCGACCTAAAACTAATTGGCATGAGAATGCGCCTCCCCTAGCTCTTGGCCGCACTTCGGGCTTTCAAACAGTTGGAGTACCAACTGTTCTCAAAATCAGTGGCTGCCTTCTGCTTGTACTCTGGGGAGCCGTATGCAGGCGAATCGTATGCCTGCTCAATCATCAGTGCGCCCAAGTCGTTCATAGCCTCATCGGAAACCTTGGCCTCCATTAACTTCGACATGGCAACGCCATTCTGACGCGAAGTCATAACCGTGTTTGCCAATTTCGACAATCCGCCACAAAACTCTAGCGTCTCCTGCGATGGTCTCGCCGCAAAAGATGCCGTCGACACCAACGACATTGCGATAATTGATCCAACCACGAACGATTTACGCATTGCTACCCCTCCATGTGAGCGAAGGCAATCTAACATTATCAGCGCCATCACCAAAACCCCGGGCAGACGGGGCTTGAGAGATGCTCAAAGCGAACGGAGTTCGGTAAACGCCTTCGCTACGCAATACGGGATCACTGCGCAAGCCAGCCCCATTGCTGCCGACGCCGCCTCTTGTGGCGCGCCATTGGCTAAGTACATACCGCCGAACCCAACAACAGCACCAATTAGCGACATGATAATGGTGACGATCCACATGAACTTGGCCACTGATATACCTTCCTTTGCTGTGTTTCGGTCAAAGCGCGATGCCTGAGACCTTGGTCAACCGGCGAATCTACTGACACCGCAGATTGGTGTCAATTTGGCATCAACCGCTCCTGTCCACCCATCCACCCTGGACGGAAAGCCAGTACGTGGAATGGGCCCGCGCGTAGTAGCGTTGTGCCTCTAACGCAAGGAGCAACCGATGGCACAAGTAGCAGATCACACAAATCAGTACCTTCGCCAAGTAGATAGCCCTGACGAAGAGCACTGGACCCACGTTTATGAAATCGGCGAAGACGTTCCTGTGTCGGGCATCTATCGCTGCTATAACTGTGGAGATGAAATCACTTCCAACAAAGGCGATCCCTTCCCGCCGCAAAACAAGACCCAACATCCAAAGCACGACAAACCCATCCTTTGGCAGCTCGTGGTGATGACCCAAACACAGGGTCCGGACCTTCGCTGATAACCGCCCCGGTCCGTTGCCTGAAAGCCCATGGACTGGGGAATGATGACCTAGGAGGTCAATGTGCAAGACGAAAACGGGAAAATCGCTCAGCTTAAAGCTGAGTTGAGTAGCCTGAAGGATGAATTCGAAGCATTGAAGGCCGGCAACGCAGCAGCTCTCGCCTCAATTTCAGCGGCCCTACGTGAAATCCCAGGCTACTCACCAAAGGTCATGGAGCAGATGCTTACCCATACCCTTAAGCATGGATGGCCGCTTACGAACATCCCGAACAACGAAGTAACGGAGACAGCGTTTTCCGCTCCGCTTCGATTCCTGCTGAATGATCAGCAAGAGGCGCGCTCGTTCTTCCGCGGGAAGTGATTCCAGGGAAGGTCATCGTTCCTTTTCGTAAATCGATACGCAAGCCATGAACCGAAACCAGCACGAACGGATCATGGCTTTCCTTTGTGGCCTGCTGCATCTCACTCTCTCCTGCGGCCAAGCCGCTTCATTCTGCGTCCCGATGACGCAACACGAGGCGCGCCCGGTCGAGCCAGGGCCCGCCGAACACGACGATTTCTGATGGCCTGCCCAACAGATGGTGCAGCATGAATGGGCCTGGACCGAACACCTGGGCCTGCTCGCCGGGTAACTGGGAATTGCCATCCAGGTAGATGCCGGCGTGGTTCGGATGCGCGGTGCGCCCCACGGCCATGACGATCATGTCGCCGCGTTGCGGCTGGCTGACCTGGTAGAACCCGGCGGCCTCGTAGGCCTGCTCGTAAAGGCTCGGGCCGTCTGCCTGCTCCCACCATCCTTCCTCCCGGGCATAGACCGGAAACTCCAGGCCCCACTCCCGCTTGTACCAGTCGGCGCAGACTTGCCAGCAGTCCCATGCGCCGTGCACGAACGGCCGCCCCAGCAGCGGCGTGTGTCCGGTCGGGGTGATGCTCCGCAGATCGCCCTCCGGCCACGACAGGATGTACCAGGGCAGACCCGTGGCTTCGCACATGGCAAGGTCGCGTGGCGACGGCTTGCTAGTTGCGTCCGGGTGGGAGTGCACGATGCCGATTACCTCGCCCTGGTCTTCCGCTTCAGCATACTGCTCCGGCGAAATCCGGAACTCTTCTGCAGGGTCGGCGGCGGCGTTTTCACACGGCATATACCTGTGGGAGCGGCCAACAGCGATGATCAGTCCGCAGCACTCGCGCGGGTACTCCGCCGCAGCTTGCGCTTGCACGGCGGCGAGGATGTGTTTGCGCATGGTCAGCTCCGTGCGATGAGGGAAACAGCCGGGAAGCCACCAAAGCTATTCGGGTTGCCTTCACCGAACCGCACAACACAGCCCGAATCCAAACACCCATTACACTGGTCCTTGGCCGGGTCATCCGTGGGGCTGCCGTCGAGGTCGAAGTAAGGGCCGGTATATCCGCAGTTGGGGCCGCGGTAGCCGGCGGTCATTGCCCAGTGGCAAAGCTGGGTCATCTGCCGGCCGATCGTCTCCCCGCCGACATCACCGGGGCTGGCCAGCTCCCAGGCCACCGTCTTGCCGTTCTCCGACACCTTCTGATCGATGTACCAGACCTCAATGGCTTCCTCGGTTGGGTCGGCCTCCGGGCTGCCTTCCGGAAAGTTCACCGCATCCAAGTAACGCGCCATCGTGTGGCGCATGGTGAGCTTGAACTCGAGCAGGTTGTCGAACGCCAGGCAAAGCGCTGTGATTCTGCCGTTGACGTTGCCAACGGTCAGCGTGGGCCGCACAGCGGTACCGTCCGAGTTTGCCTCTATGCCATCGATCTGCATCGGCCAGGCGCCGTACTCATTGCCCTGCCACCAAATCGACTTGGCGGGCAACTGGTCGGCGTTCGCACCTGCTGCCGCAAGCTCCTCGGAGGTGTGCGGTATCGCGTGCCCGTGGAAGCGCAGTATGTCGGCGCCAAAGTCCGAGCCATCCAACTCGAACAGCAGCACTTCGCTGCCAGGCTCCAGAGTCTGGATGTCTTTTATCAGCGACATACTCGCTCCCTATGGGTGGAAAGCCCGCTCGAAGGTGGCGGAGACCTTGAATCGACCGCCACCCACAGGGGTGGGCTTGGGGTTTGCGCAGGTGAACAGGCCCAGATCGCCGAGCGGCGTAGACCAAAGGAAGGCCTTGGCGCCGCCGTGCCGGTCGAAGAACTCCATGATCTTGCGGACCTGGGCCTTCGTGCCGGTCACGCTGATCGGGTAGCTGTCCTCCTTGTTGTTGGGGCCGTCGCCCACCACCTGCCGGTACCCGCCGCCGAACTTCGACTCACGGACCCGATAGGTGATATCGGGCGTTTCGCCACGCTGGGTTGGCCAGCTGAACGTCTCGATGGCCATCAGCGCCCTCCTTTTGTGTTTCGGTAGCTCACGCCGCCAGGCCGCCACGAGTCGGCAACAGCCTTCTCGGCAGCGAGTTGCATCTGCTTCTGCATGTTCTGCTGCAGTAGCGTTTGGTCGAGTTCCATGCCTTCGTCGCTACGATCCGCGACGGCCACGTTGACCGGTGCCGACACGCTGATCATCGTTCCCGAGCTGCTTGTCGCTGTGAGGGTTGGACTGGGTCCAGAGCCTAGCGGGGTGATCGTCCCGCCCTGATCGCCCATCATCAGATAGGTCTTCCCTCCCTGACTCAGCAGTTCCGGCCCCAGCTCGTTGACCTGATAAAGCGAGTTTGCTGCCACCGGTCCACCACCTGCGCGCTGACCAGAGACGAAGTTGTCCATGATCTCAGGGGCGTAGCCTGCCTGTGTCGAACCGGCGGAAGTCGTTCCACCGCCGAACCAGGCAGAGGCTGCCGTCGCGCCCCAGCTCACCAAGCTGCCCAATAGGCCCGAAGCCGCGCGCTGTGTCTCAATTCTCACCATGTCCGCCAGTATCGACTTGGTGAAGTCCGCGAACGAGAACTTGCCGGTCATGGCGAAGTTCACGACTGCATCCTCCATTGAGGTGAATGCGTTCGTGAAAAGAGATTTCGTCTGCCCGGCAACATCCCGCGCCTGGTCCAGGTAGTTCTGGAAAGCAGAGGAGGCGCCTTTGCGCCAGTCGCCTTGGGCAGCCGAGATTTTGTCGTAGTTATCCACGACAGTGTCGCGGTACTCTTCCTCGGCTTTGCTCAGGATCGCCAGGTCGCGCTGGTAGTCATCCTCGCTGTACTTGTCCGGCGCGGTGCGGCGGCGATCAAGAAGCTTGGCACGCTCATCATTAAATCGATCAGTTGCTCCGTCCAGGTCGCGCTGCAGGCCAGCCTGCCGATCTCCTAGACCAATGGCAGCCGCAGAACGGTCACCGCTAGTCGAAAGCGCAGCGCGCTGGCGTTCAAGCTGATCCACATAGGCCTGGGTAGCGGCGGCCTGCTTGGCCAGCCGGCCCTGCTCATTGGTCGCCAGCACCGCCAGTTCGGTGTCGGCGTCCTTCTGGGCCTTGACCATAGCAGCGCGGGCATCGGCGATCTTCTGGTCCAGTTGTATGCGCTGCTGGGCGCTGGTAGTGCTCTTGCCTTTCGCATCCTCCAGTGCCTTGATCTCGGCCTCGTAAGCGAAGGTGACGTCGCCCTTCTGCTGCTCGATTATCGCTGCGCGCTGGGAGGCATAGGACTCCTGGGAGATAAGCCCCGCCTTCTGCGCCGCGTCCAGTTCTTTCTGGTGGTTCTTGTACTCGGCCAAGATTGCGCTCAGCGCGTTCTTCTGGTCGTTGAACCCGGAAAGGTCGACCGACGCAGTTCGCCCAGCAGGATCCTTGAACTGTTTGGCGATATCGGCCTGCACCCGAGCGATGTTCTCGGGCTTCAGCCGATCATCATTCGGGTTGACCTTGCGGATCGCATCAAGAGACTTGTTGTACTCCTTGAGAGCATCCGCGCGCTTCTCGGCGTTGGTCCTTGCGGACTTCTCCAGAGCGTCGATCTTGCCGATGGCCAGGATAGCCGCCTGCTGCCGCTGGCTATCCAGTTCCCGGGCCTTGGCAATCGCCTGCTGTGTGTCTCGCTGCTGGATGAGAGCCTTGAGTTCAAGGTTGGCATCCGTCAGCTTTTGCTTAGCTGCGGTGTCGTCAGGATCGCCGTTCACCGCGCTCTGCGCCGCAGCCACGCGTTGTTGCGTCTCTACGATGCGACTCGCGATATCCTGGTCCCGGCCAATGTTCTTGACTGAATCTACGGTTGCAGCCACCTCACCACGCAGCGCTTTCCAGCCGCGCTCCCAGATGGACAGGTTCTCGGTGACCTCTTTGCTCCGGTTCTTGATGGTATCGACATAGGTGTCGGTGAGCAGCTTGGCAGCCCCGATGGTGTCGCCCTGCTCCTTAAGGGCTACGATCTGCGAGTAGGTCGCAGCGGTGAGGAAGTTGTACTGCTCGTTGAGGTCCCTGGCAGCAGCCACCGGGTCCTTGCCGATCTTCACGAACTCGGCGACGGTGTCCTCGACTGCTTTGCCGGTTGCCGATCGCCACTCCAATGCGGCCTCGGTGATCTCGACGAAGCTGCCAGAGGCTACCTTGCCGCTGCTGGCTAGCTGGGTGAGCACCTCTGCTGCAGCGCCAGTGGTGCCGACAGTTGCCGCTACCTCACGGGCCATGCCGGAAAGTCGATCCGATGTTGTGCCGGCGGCATTGCCGGTGGTGATCAGCGCTTTCTCAAACCTGACCGCCTCTTCGCTGCCCGAGTAATAGGCATAGCCGAGCACGCCCACCGCTGCAGCTGCGACGGTGAACGGGTTCACCAGGCCCAAGACGTAGCCGCCGAGCGCTTGCACAGCCGGCCCAATACCGCCGAACATGTCCTTTAGCTGCCCGCCCTGTTGCAGCAGGACAGTCAGCGGGGCCTGGCCGCCCTGCAGGGATACCACGATGTCGGTGAACTGTGCCGGCACGCCCCGCAGAGCAGCAGCGGTGGCCTTTGCCGACATCCCAGTTTTGTTCAGTGCTACATCGGCACCGCCCAAGGCTGTGCGGGCCTGGTCGATCTTCGCCTGGTACTCGCCGAAGGTCTCCGCATCGAGCGCGCCACTGGTGCGAAAGCCCTTCAGCTTCTGCTCCATCTGGTCCAGCCGGCTCATGGCCGCGACGGTAGGGTCGATCTTGCCCAGCAGATCTTCAAGCGCCTGGCCTTCTTCCCGATGCGCGCCGGCGGCCTTCTTCGCCGCCTCCGCCTGGCGCTCTTCTGTGGCGATGAGGGCCTGGGCCCGGCTGTTGATGGCTGCCTGGCGGCTGGCACTGTCGGACAGAACGGCGTTCGCCTGGGCGGTTACCTCGGCGCTCTGCTCGGTTGCCCGGTTGAGCGATTGAACGTACTGGCTGGCCTCCAGCGAGGCCTTGGCCACGGCCAGAATCCTGGCTTGCTGCTCGTCGGCGGATTCGGCGGCGCGCCGGCCAGCCTGGGCGCCGGCATCAGTGGCGCTGGTGAGCGCCTCCTGCACCTTGCCCGCCTGAGCGGCCTCGGCCCGGAAAGCTCCCATGTTCGCCGCGGCGCTGCTGAATGCCGTGGAAGCGCTGGTAACGGCGCGTCCCACGGTGGCCATCTGCTGCGCCAACTCTGTCTGCTTGGCGTTGAGCGCCTGCAGCTCCTGCACGATCTGCCGGGTGTCACCCTGCAGGCTGCCCAGGGCAGTCTCCCAGGCGCGACCGGTTCGCCCGGCCGACTCCTCGCTACGCTTGCCAGCGTCCGTCAGCTGATCGAGGTTGTCCTTGGCTTCGACGGCATCACCGGAGTCGATCTGAAGGCCGAGAGAGGCAATGGTGGTCATGATCTACTCCATCGATTCGGCCATGACGGCCAAGGCCTCAACCTCCATGACGCGGAGATCGGGGAAAATGTCGTTGAGGTCGCGGCGCTTGATGCCGAGCATTGAGGCGGTTGCAGGAATGGCGGTGTAGTCCAGGCCGGATGGGCCGCCCGAAGCCACCCGCCACTGCGTGCCCAGCGCATCGAACAGGCGGAACGCAGGCCAGGCATCCGGCAAGACCTCCACTACCTCCTCCTCGATGTCATCAAGTGTCAGCCCCAGCGCCGCCAGCTGTTCGGCGGACGGACCACGCTCGTAGCAGGCCCGGGCCGCCGCCTTCAGTTTCCCAAGCGGGCCGGGCTGTAGGCAGCCTGGTAGGCATCAATGACCGCCTTCGGAGCGCCGGTGCAGGTGCGCACCAGGTCAACGATGGCCTCGGCGCTGAACTCGTCCTCCAGGTCCCAGCCTGTGACGATATCGCCCAACTGCTCGGCCTGCAGGACGATTTCACCGGTGGTGACCTCCTCCCAAGTCGCCCCGTCCTTCTGGGCCTTTTCCGCCCAGGCATCGCGAGCCTTGTTCCAGCGGTCGAACATTGCGGACAGGGCCACGCGGTCCATGTAGCGGAACTGGAATTCGACCGGCGCCGGCTCGGCGCCAATTCGCGGAACCTGCACCACGGCAGCGAAAGTGGGATTCTGCGCGATCTTGATCTTCGCCATGAGGGCTCCTTACGCGCCGGCCAGGATGCGAACGGGACGGCCCGACAGTGCGATGCTGATGGTGCGCGTCATGAGGCTGTTCCGATCCATGGTCGGGGTGGTGGTGATGCTCACATAGCCTGGGTAGAGGATCTGGTCGCCACCCGGCAGTTTGAGTCGCACCACCACGAGCTCCTTGCTGTCACCGTAGTTTTCGACCAGGGCGACGTAGGCTGCGCTCGGCTGGTCTTCGACGGTGATCGACAGCGTGATCGGGTTGCGGTTGGTCGGGAACTGGCGATCGTCGTCATCCTCCAGATACCCCACGGTGAGGTACTGCTGCTCACCGCCGGCCGAAGTGAACGCAGTCACCTTAGAAATCTGCGCCCAAGCAGTGACAGGGAGCACCGAGCCTACGCCGGCGCCAGGGGTGTACTTGTCCACGTTGGTGGTGTTGAGGCCTTTCAAGGCGAACGTGTCGGCGGCCACGTTTGCGGCGCTGACGGCACGGTCGGCGATGAGTGCCCAACCGGAGCTGACCAGCAGGACATCGCCATTCTCAATGTCGTGACCGGCAGCGGTGGCCACCGGTGGCAAGGCATTGGTCAGAGCGGTGAAGGCGACAGCGGCGCCAAAAATGCTGGCGATTTCCAGCACAGAGCCGTTCGGCAGCGGAAATTTTGCGGCCATGAAGTGTTTCCTCGTTGTTGCCCGCCGGGCGGCGGTTGGTTATGCCCCAGCGGGCGGTTGGTCCGCGACACCGCGGTAGGTGAAGCTGGCCGGGACCGTGTAGGTCGCCGACTCGGTGATGGTCGGGCCCTGGTCAATTGGTTCGGTGACCAGGCCCTCGAAGCCGTTGCGGCTGAGTTCCGAGTCCACCCGAAAGAGACTCGAAAGCTCTCCTACCAGGGTCTCGGCGGCTGCCAGAGGCTGGCCCGCCGGGCAAACGATGCTGACCTGGTAGACTCCGGTGTACTCGTAGGCCTCGCCGCCCAGGTAGCGACATGTGGTGCCCGCCGGCAGCTGGAAAGCCTGCAGGTAGGTTTCACCTGGTTGAGCTTCGAAGGCCTGCTCGAAGTTCGCGACCCGTATCGGGCGCGCCGTGGCCCAGGCCATCAGCTTGATCTCGATAGCCTGTCTGGCACGTGCTTGGCTCATACGCGGTTGTTCCTGATGGCTTCGTCGACGATGCGTTGGAAGTTTGCGAGCGTGACCCGGACCATGCCGGCCGGAGCCTGCGACGAATGCCCGTACTCGAGGGGGATGGCATGCGGCAGGTTATTCACGATGTACGCCGTCTGGCCGATGGTCAGCGCCTGCACTTGGGTGATGAGCGCAGTAATGGCCTCGCTGCCCGACGGATCGATGCGGTCGAGTTCTTCGGTCGCCGGCGAGTCAATGGAGAACTGCCAGTTGCCCCGGAACCGCCCGCCTACGTAGCCCTGGCCCGCGACCAGGCCGTTCACAGCGAAGTTCTGCTCACGCTCGGTCTTAGTCAGGGGCTTGGCGTACTTCACGCCTTTACGCAGCCTGCCGGCCTTGGTGAAGTTGTCCTGGTTCAGGTTGATCAAGGTGTTGCGTACCGCGACCTTGAAGTCGTAGTCATCGGCGGCCTTGTTGGCCTTGGCCCGGTGAGCCACGTTGGCCGCCCATAGTTCCGGGTTGCCTACCGGTGACATGCGGATGACGCTGCTGCCGATCTCGATCACGATTTCGCGGAAGGTCGCGTCCAGGGCTTGCTCCGCCTGTTCTGCGAAGGCCCGTATGGCCTCAGCGAACCCGCCCTGCTGCCCGCCGTATCGCTGGGCCATGTGTGAGCCGCGCGCCATGTCACTTCCTCAGCTGAATGGTCCAGGTAGCCTGAGCCGGGTCCTCGGAAACGTTGAGCACGCGGTACCCGCTCACCTGGTCACCGATCTTGGGGGCAGCTGGAACATCGGTAGCGGCACCGGCCTGCCCCTCGAAAATCTCGTTCTGGAGCACCAGCAGCTTCACATCCTCGGTTTGGATGCGGGTCCCGTCGATCTCCTTGGCCAGATAGCTGCCAAACACGCCGCGGCCGGCGTAGTAGATGGTTGACGCCGGCACCGTGCCGCCGATCTCGGGGTCATATCCGCCCTTTACGATACGGCTCCCAGCAACGGGCTTCACCGCATCGGCCAGGCCATCTGGATCGTCGAACGCTTCCGCCAGCTCGGCCTGTAGTTCTTCGCGCATGCCCATGGGTCAGATCCTCTTGAGCATCACGGTGCCAGTGCGCCTGATCCACGGGGCGATAAGGTCAAGGGCGAAGTTCTCGCCAGCAGAGCGATCGACAGATCCCGCGACGTAGGTCTTGCTGGTCGAAGTGCCAGCCTGGGCCGACACCGTCTTGCTCTGCACCTCGCGCTGGGTGTCCTTGTAGAGCTTGCCGGCCGCAGCCAGCTTGGCCACTTGCGCGCCGGCAGTCACGATGGCATCCGGCACCGGATCTGGCACCGTCCGCTTGATCTTGGCTGTCAGCCAGGCGTTGGCCATGGCCACGGCGAGGACTGCATCACCGGTGCCCGCCCAGTCCGGACCGAGCTTCTGATCAACATCAGCGACGGTGATGAAGTCGGTCATGGCTTATTCCTTCGAAGGGATGAGGGCCTGCAGGTCGGGCTTGTTGAGGCCGGCCTCGAAGGTGATGCCTTGGGCCGTCAGCCAGGCCTTCAGCTGCGGGACCTTCATTTTGTACGGGTCGGTTTCATCGTCGCCACCGTCCTCTTCCTCGATCGCCTTGTCGATTTCCACTTGGCTGCTGACCGGGGCATAGCCGTTCGGCGGGTAGGCCGAGGCCTTATAACCCTCCGCCACCCATTGGGCGATGGTCGGGCCGTCCAGGCGCAGCCCTTCATCAATCTCGCTGACGCTGATGCCCTGGCGCTGGTACGCCTCGCCGATGTGCGGAGCATCGCCCTGCACGGATACCGAGGTAGCGCCGTCGATGACGCCAAAGAACTGATCCAGGCGGCGATAACAGGTGCCGCGCTCGGTGCCCGGGGTGTTGGTGTAGATGACTTTCATGCTGATCTCCTGCGCAGGGCGCCAGGTCGGCGCCCCGCATCATGGGTCAAGGGGTGGCGGTGCCGCTGATGACCGCGGCGAACGGAACCTGCTTGCGGTCGAATACGCGCTTCCAGTTTGCTGCTGCAGCGTACTGGGCGGCGGTCGGGCTGAGGTTGCGGTTCTCGCTGCCCTGCCAGCTGAAGCCAGCCGGCTGCAGGATGAAGGTCTTGCGCTCCCACAGCACCTCCGCGCCGCCGCCGTTGCCGCCACCAGGCTTGCGCTCCAGTTCGACCGGCTTGGTCGGATCACCTTCGCCGTAGCCGAAAGCGCCCTGGCCGAAGAACAACGACAGGTACTGGCCAGGCGCGTACGTCAGGGCGTCGTCCATGAACACCGGCTTGCCCAGATAGGTCGCCAGGATGATCTTGCCCTGCGAGTCACGCAGGTACTCGATCATGTCCTGCTTCACCATTTGGTTCATGACGACTGAGTGCACACCGATGGCGGCGAACATGTCGGCGGCGTCGCCGGCGGTGAAAGCGGCGTCCTGGAAGGCGTTTGCGCTGATCGAAGCGCCCGAGTCCTTAACCATGTCGCCGCCGTTCTGGGCGATGTTGGCCGCGATGATGCCGCGGCCGGCGCCCATCAGGTAGCGCTGCCACTGGCGGGTCCAGTAGGTGCCGAAGCGGTTGCGGATGTGCTGCATAGGCTCGGAATTGGCCAGTTCGGCTGCCAGGTCGGAGACACCGTAACCTTTGTTGAGGTACAGGGTTCGGGCACGCATGCTGCCCTGCTCAGCTTTGCCGACAGCGCCTTGGTCGTCAGGATCATCGTTGGAGATGTTTGGCGCCTCGTCGGCGTCGAGATCCTGCCAGTAGCTGATCTCGGAAGTACCTTGGCCATTCTTTGCGATATCGTCCAGGGTAGCCGAGCGGGTGATGATGCCCGACTCGAAGACGGCGGTCTTCTCTGGAGAGTTCACCGGCTCTAGGGTGCCGTAGTAGTCGGAAACGAAGATGTCCGACAGTTGGGTGGTTGGCATGAGTTAGGTTCCTCGGGTGGCTTGGAGTTTTTTGAATGCTTCGGGGTTGTCACGAGCCATCGCTGCGCGCTCGGTCTCGGTGTACTCACCCCACTTCTTCGTGGCCTTGCCACCGTTGTCGCCGGTCTGCCCGGCACCCTGGGCCCTTGGCCACAGGTGGGAAGCGGTTTCGCGGAGCGATTCCGCCCATTCGAGGGGAGACAGCGGGGTCTTGCCGTCCTTCCCGTACACGACTTCGCCAGCACGGTCGGTGGCAACGGGCTCGCCGTCTTCGCTCAGTTTGAAGGTGCCGCGGGCGCGGAGGATGATGTCCTCGGTAGCCTCAGGCAGCGCGCCGGCCTTGATGGCGGCAGCGCGGATGGAGTCAGCCAGTACCTTGTCGCTGTACTTGGCGGCGAAGGCTTCGGCCTTGTCCGCACGCTCGTTGGCGGCCTTGACCTGTTTGTCCAGGTCGGTGCGCAGGCGCTCAGTGCGGCGGCTGATCACTTCGTCCAGCTTGCCCTCGGCGATCAGCTTGGTCTCTTCGTCCTGGCCGGCCTTTGCCAGCAGGCCCTTGACCGCTTCGATATCCAGGCCGTCGAACTGGCCTTTCAACTTGTCCAGTTCAGCCTTGATGGTCTTGTTGGAGCCGATCAGCTCGGTGTTTTTGGACTTGAGGCCCGAGACCTCGCCGTCCAGGAATTTCTGCACCTCGCCGCCCAGCGCTGCCTTCAGCGCGGCAGTTTGGGTTTCGTCGAGGGTGAGGCCGTGGGCGGCCGGGTCGAAGTCAAAAGGCATGTGACTATCCCCTGGGGACTGAGTAGGCCCGCCTGGCGGGCAGAAGAAGGCCCCGCAATGCGAGGCCGTAGTTCGCACCACGAAATCGTGGCTAGGTGTTTTGTGGCGCGGGTCAGTTAAGACCGGCCCTCTCGAACGCCAACGGCTCCAGCTCCTTGAGCTGATCGAGCGTCAGTGGCTTGAAGTTCTTGTCCAGCTGCAGCGAGGCGAAGCGCTCAGCCGTGAGACCGCCGTCTCGGAACAGCTTAGCGCGCACCGGTCCCAGCGCGACATCCTGAAACGCCGCTGGCTGCGTTTGAAGCCACTGGTAGTAATTGAGGCTGGCTGACACCTGCGCGCCGCCAGATGCGCCCACAGACGCGCGCGTGGCGCCCTTCGCGAACGCTGCTGACAGCTTGGTGATGGGCGTGATGGTCGTGCGGCAGTTGATGTGGAACGGCGGCACCGGCCCCTTCCCTATCTCGAACTCACGCCCGTCCAGGCTCTTGCACTGCTGGCTGGTCTTCCGGTCGAGGGTGGCCACGATGCGGTAGCCCGGAACGAGTTCGGCGTTAGCGGCGAGCGTCTCCATGCGTGCCGTCGCGGACACGTGCTGCACGGCGGTGTGCACAACCGACCTGGCGTTGCGGTTACTGACCGCCAGCACGCCATCGGTGAAGTTCTGCGCGGCAGTACCCCGAATGGCCTGGGTGATCTCTGCGTTGGTCTGACCTTGCACCACGCCAAGGCGGATGGCATTGGTCACCCGGGTAGACTCAGTGCGCGTCCAGCCGCTCAGGAACGGCTTCAGCAGCGTACCGCCGTCGATTCCTGCCACCTGAAGGGGCTGCGTATTGATCGCGGCCCGGATCAGCGAGTCGGTCGGCATGATGGCATTGATGAGCAGTGCCTTGGACAGGCTCCGGCTTTCGAAAGCGGCCAGGTACAGCGCGATGTCCACCAAGTCTGCCTGCATGCGATCGCCAAACGCTTGGTAGATGCCCAGCAGCTTGCCGCCAACTCGACCCAGGAACTCCTCAAGCCGGGTTCGGCTGTAGGTCGTGAGCTCCTTTCGGGTCAGCTGTTCGCGCACTTGGGTATCCATCTGGCGCAGCACCGTCTCGAACTTCTTGACCTCACCCGCTTTAAGCCGCTCCAGCAGCACCGCGTGCCGACTGACCTGCTCCAGCAGCATCTCGTCCGCCGTTTGCGTCGGTTTCGTCGCCATCGTCTTTGTCCAGGTTGATGCCGGCCGACTCACGCTCGTCGCTAATCAGTCCGGCCTCTTCGTCGTAGGCCCGCTCGGGTAGCTTGCCGGTGGTGAGGTACTGCCAGTAGGTCTCGGCGCTGATCGTGCCGGCCATGACGCTCTTCTGCAGCTCGGCCAGCACCTGGGCGTTCACCTCTGGGATCACGAACTCCGGCTTGACCGTGAAGACCACTTCGTCAGGATTAAAGCCTGTCCACTCTGCGGCGTACCGCAGGGCCTGCTCAATCGCGGCTGCCGCGGTGATGACGATGCTGTGGAGCGTCGCGTGCTGGTCATTCTGCCGGGTCTTGCGAGCCTCGCCCGACTCCGTGCCAGAGACGTCCATGACCTTGGCGCCAGCCTCAAGGGCAGCGTTCTTCTGGTCTTCCATAGCTGTGCGGACGGCTTCGATTCCGGCGCCCTGGAACTCTAGATAGCCGCATTGACCGTTCGGCCCGAGATCCCAGGCTGCGGAAGGACCGGTCACGCTGAGTTCCACGCTCTCGTCCAGCCCTGACACCCACGGCTGCGGATGACTGGTCTGGTGCAGCGCCGTGAAGTAGTCGGCACTGAGCTGGTACGACTTCAGCGCGGCCCGGGCCATGGTAAGCAGCGGGATCTCATCCACATCCGGAGAGTTGTCGGTGGACCCGCAGTAGATGACCGGGATGTAGTCCAGGCCGCGCACTAGTTTGTTGTTGCCGTCGACGGCGCCCAGTGGGCGGTCGTCCTCGATCAGCTCACCGGCCTCGTTGCGCACGCCTGTGCGGCAGACCGCGCCGTCCATGTAGAACTCGCGATAGACCGTCTCGCACTCGTGACTGTAGCGATCCTGCTCCTTGCGTCGGAACTCGCGGAACACCGACAGCACTAGGTCCTGGCGACCACCTTGGTCGGCGGTGTCCCAGTTGATGGCGTTGCGCACCGCATATGTGGCGAAATACGGCTGGCCCTTGTCATCGATGTTGACCACCAGCGGCACCCGGCCGTGGGAAATGGCCTGGCGCACTATCCGAAGGAACAGCTGGGTCAGGCCGAAGCCATCTGCCGTGGCGTTGTCCTCCAGGCCCTTCAGGCCCGATGGCAGCTTAACCTCGGGGATCAGCCGCGAGACCAGCCCCATCATCGAGCGCAGCGAATCGCGCACCCAGTGTTCGTACTGGGCCCGGTCGGTGTAGTTACGGTAGAGGTACGCATTGCCCTGGCCGTCCAGCTTCTCAGCCTCGACCATACCGCTGGGCTTGGGCAGGTTGCGCGGGCTGCGCTTAATGGCGCCCTCACCCTCCAGGGCGTCGTCCATCATCCGCCACTCTTCGATGTGAGCGTCGTAGTCAGGGTTGGTGGATTGAACAGGCATTACGCCAAACCTCCGATGCGGCGGGTGCCGGCGGACTGAGTCTTGATCGGGAACCGCTTGGCGATGAAGTAGCCCGCAGCGTCGTTCATGTGGTCGTGCCCCTTCTTGGGGTCCTTGTCCGGCTCGCCCTTGTCGGTGTACGTCTGCCGTTCCAGGCACTGGGTGAGCTGCGGGCATTGGTCGATGTTGACCTTCAGGCGCCGCTCCCCATAGGTATTGAGGAACATGGCGTTTACCGCGTTGATCCGGTCCTTCACGCCGGGGTTCTGTGAATCGACCACCACGGTGAAGCCGGCCTTCTTGAGCAGTGACAGGTCCGACTCACTGGCGTTCTTGCTGCTGGTGTTCTGTCCGCTGGCGTCTGGGTACACAGATACGCTGTGCCCCGAGAAACGCACCTTGATCTTCTCGATCATCTCGGGCGTATCCCGCACTGAGTGGAACTCGTCCAGCGCCAACGGCAGACCGTCCCGGACCACGTACACGACCGCGGCCATCTTCATGACGTTGAAGTCCATGCCGATGTGCACAGCCTCGCCTGGCTTGATGCGCTCGCTGGTGCGGCACTCGGCCCGGTCGAAGGTGTAGTACACCACCCCGGCGTAGTTCTCGAATCCGGCCTCGTATTCCTGTCGGAACGTGCGCGGGTCCATCTTGCGGCGGGCAGCGTCCAGCTCATCGGCAGGGACGTTGCCGCCCTGCAGCGAGGTGTACTGCCAGCTCTTGTGGTCAGGCTCACCGCCTGGCTGCCCGTCGCGGTATGTGTCGTAGCAGTGGTTGAAGCCCTTCGGGGTGCCGATCCGCAGCGCATGCCCGCCCTTTCTCGACTCCCCGGTCTGGGGAATCGTGTACTGGCAGGTCGAGAGCATTGGCCTGAGTACCTCTTCCCAGGCTGCCCATGGGCAGTCCGCCCACTCGTCCACCAATACAAAGAACAGGCCGGAGCCACGCAGGTTGTCGTAGTTGTCCAGGCCGACCACGCGCATGATGTGCCCGGATTTGAGGGTAATCGAGCACTCGGTCTCGTTTGGTCGAGCTGCGCGCCAGGCTTCCGGGATGGCCTGCTTCAGCCGGCGCCAGAAGACCCGCTTGGCCTGCTTGAACGTCGGCGCGCCATACCAAATCTCGTCCTCGACGCTCACACCCCACTCCGCAGCTAACCGAGCCGCGCGGCGCATCTCTGCCTTGCCGAGGAAGGTCTTGCCGAATCGACGCCCACACACCGCATCGCGGAAGCGCGCCTCAGGCTGAAAGCCCCAGACATAGATGTTTGCCTGCTTCGGCGTCAACTTCACCGGCGGGTCATAGGTACGGGGTAGTCGGGACACCTTCGTCTGGCTCCAGCTTGTACTCAGCAACGGCGTGCTGCTGGTCCGCCTGGGAGTCCAGGGGCTTGTCTGGTTCGATCTTGCGGTTGACGTACATGTCGCCGCATTCCTTGGCCGCCTGCTCGTACAGTTGAGCGCTAAGGGCAATGTTGCGCATGCCCTCTGCTTTGTCGGCCATGCGATTGAGACCACGCAAGCGGTAGGCCTTGTTGGCAATGGGGATATCGGTAATGTCCTCGCGGAAGCGCTTACGAGTCTCCTCGAATAGCTGCTTCCACTTGGCCGCAAGCCCCTTGCCGGACACCTTGGTCGGGTCATGCGATTCGATCTGTTGCCGCGTGATGGCCAGGCCGAATTCCTTTTGGACCGACTCGGCCACCCGGGACGGCGTATCGAAACAGGCCAAGGCCTGAATTACGAAGACCTTCACCTCACTTGATAGGGCTGCCATAGGCGTTCATCCGTCCAAACCTGTCCAAAATCAGGCCGACTTCAGTAGACAGGTTCCGCAGGCCCTCGAAATGTTGATCTTGGCCACCTCAGGCGGCCGGCTCGCAGCGTCGATCAGCTGCTGTACGTCGTGCCCGGCACCGTAGCGGCGAACCACGCCGACGAACTCCTCCACATCGTGGCCACGGAGCGTCAGGCTGGGCAACCCATCCTGGGTGAACTTGGGCGCGCCGTACTGATCGAGCTTCTGGGCGATGTGATAAAGCTCGTGCTCGACCAGAGCGCAGAACTCGGTGTCGGAGCACTGGGAGCAGTAATCCGCAGCCAGGGTGATGACGAAGCCCGGCACCTCGCCGAACCAGTCGATCATTTGCTGCTCTTGCCGTGCCTTCTGCCATCCGCCAGCGCGGAACATCACCGACTCTGCCTGGCCCACTACGGTTCGCCCCTGCTTCTCGAAGCAGGCTGAGGCCCACAGGAAGCGCAGCGGCGCGTCGATCAGGTGAGCATGGTCATGGTTATGCAGCTCGCCACCATCGCTGAGGATCGCTGCCTGCACCCATTCGCCAATCTCGGGCGCTGGCTGAAGCCTGGTGCCGAGCACCGATAAGTCGGTCAGCTCAAGGAGGTCAGCCGGAGGAACTGGCCTTTCCATGCTGGTCAATCCTCATAGTCCGAACCTTGCCGCCGGTGTAGATATCCCGCTTCATCGCGGCACGGACCGCCTCTTCGGCACTCGCGCCCATGTCCATTGCTGCCAGGGCATAGGCCGAGCCGCTGCCGATCGCGTCAGGGTTGGCCGGATCGAGGTCCTGCCGCCATACGCCGGCCTTGTCGTCATGGCCCACCATCTGCAGCCTGCCGCCATCCACCACGTAGCCCGAGCACTCGACCGGAACTGGCGATGGCGTGCCGAAGTAGGCCGCAATCAGGGCCTTCTCGTCGCACACGGCACCGGACAGGAAGAAGCTGACGCCATCCACGACGGTGAGCTTTTGGCAGTCATCGGAAACAATGGAGCCGCTGCGGGTCTGGCGGGAGTCGTAGGCGATCACGCCGTCCTTGTAGGCGATGGTGGTCATGCACCCTGCTCCAGTCGCTGGCCAGAGATCACCTCACCCAGGCTAAGCCCGTGGCGGGTGCGGATGGACTCAATGCCGTCAGCTTGATCCCTTGCCACCATCGCGTCAGCAACCAGGTCGGCCTGCTGGCCACTGGCGAACTCGCCGATTGCGGAAGAGGACGCGCCACAGCATCCGCCTTCCGATACTTGCTCGGTCGCGAATCGAGTGACGATGTAACGGGTGACTGGACGAACTCGGTACTCGGTCTTCATGGGTTATCTCCGGCCTGCGCACAGGCTGAGTGATGACGCGCCACAGGTCGGCGCATTGGGAACTTGTGGCGCCCTACCCCGGCTGGAGCACATGGCCGCGCCTGGCGACCGCGTACAGGACGATCCCCAGCTTGAGGATCACACCGTACAGGGTGGGCACATGGCCGTTCATGGCCAGGACGAAGGCGCCGAACGCACCGATGGCCACCAGGTAGAACGCGACGGCCAGCAGTGGCGCATCCATCGGCTTGATCCGCCGCAGGTAGTCGCACGCAGCGATCACCACCAGCACGCTCAGGAAGGCATTGGCGCCGATCAGGACTGAAATCAGGGTCGAGCTCATCAGGTAGCTCCCTTGGCTCCGAACTGACCCACGAGCGACTTCAGCACCGGGATGATGTTCATTGCCAGAAGGCCTATCAGAAAGGCCACGCCGTATTGGGTTTCTCCGCCAGCTTCAAGCTTGAAGAAACTGATTGCCAGCGGGGTGCAGAAAACTGCCGAGGTGAAACCGGTGAAGAAGGCGGCGACAGCCTGGCCACGGGTGAGGCCGCGCAGGAAAGTCAGCGAGAGGATCGCTCCCGCGAAGCCGCCAATGATCACGCCGTACTTCACCAGCAGGACGCCGGCAGTCGTGCTTGCTGGTTCGGCCATGAGTGGTTCCTAGAAGAAAAGGCCCGGAGGGGAGGCCCTATTGAGGGGCCGGGCAAACGTGCGGAGCAGCACTTAACGAATCGAATTTGGAGCGGGCAGAGGGAATCGAACCCTTCTCTGCTCAGCTTGGAAGGCTGGCGGCAAACCTTCTGCTTGCCCGCTTTGCGTGGGTCTCTCCCCACCTGTCCGCCGAAGACCATTGCAGCGCTGGCACCCCAATGCACCAGTCTCGCCGGTCCGGTCACGCGCCACCATGAAAGCATGTGAGGTCAGGGTGCGCGGGCTGCCGGTGTTTTTCCGTATCACCACACTACTGGCTAGCAGTGTCCAGGCTGTCCCGTTAGGGCCTGCCCTGGCTGCAGTTGCGTTTCTTGCGCGCACAAAAAAGCCCAGCTCAATGGCTGGGCCTCATGTGCAGCGCTGATTCAATAGTGACGGCAGAGAAATTCGATGAACGTCTCAACCTCCGGATTGAAGTCCTGGAGACTTATGATCGTAGCCCCACGCTCAAGTGCTTTTTCCGAAAGAAGTGCATTTCCCAATCTCTTTTCTGCAGTGATTACTGCGAAACAGATGGCATGGGACAGTAGCAGCCGATCTGTATGGTGTTTAGGAAAGCCCGTGGCTCTCTCCGGCCCCAACTGGCCTGCGGTCTCAGTCAAGAAGTGGCTCTGATCCAGATCAGCCAGCAGGCCTTGGTCGAACCCATACGAGTCGCCAGCCTCTGCAAAGCCAAAGTAGCCCCGCTCTTCCACAGCCTCGCTAGTGACTACCCTCTTGATCCATTCCTTCTTAGCTTGCTTGTCGTCCACGTCAGGGATTGCGTCAATTTCTGCGAGCACCTCACCAGTGACCCAGAACTCATAACCAGCACTTTGGATATTGGCTGGTTCGATGCCAAGCTCATAGAGCGCGTCGAATGCACAGTTGTCGATGAAGATTGGCTTAGCCATGCTGACTTCCGCCTAAATGGGATGCCAAGGCTAACAAAAAACCCGGCGCATTGGCCGGGTTCTTTTCGTCAATCATCAACACATGCAGGAATGACAGGATGGGGCAAATTTACGACATGGCGACATGATATTGCAAGCCCTTTTGAGGGCCTTTTACGCCGCCTCGCCGGAAAGCACTCCAACCGCCTCTAGCATGTGCTGTGCCTCCACCAGCGCTTCGTTGACCATCGACTCCAGGGAATCCTTGATGGCCTTGTTCCAGCGCTGGTAAGTGCGCTCGGTCAGACCCTGGGAATCCCAGTTGGTCATGTCGTAGTTCGACTCGGCGAGCACGATCATTTCGCCAGATCGCTGCTCAGCTACAGTCCTGGCGTGAGTATTGGCCCGCTCAACTGCTTGCCGGGCCGCACGGTTTCGCCACTCCAGCCTGCAGCCCTCCTTGCAGCCGCAGTCCTCGGCGCATTCCAGTGGCTTGACCGGCTTGGCCTGGGTAGCAACACGCTGCACGCCCTTCTTCTGCTCCGGTACAGCCCAGACCAACACGGCCTGCTGGGTGAACCGCTTGGGCGCCGGCGTGGGCACCACAGCCACCAGGCGGCCGATGGAATCGATCTTGCGCCCGCGGTGGGTGCTGTACTTGGCCACCAGGGCATTCCAGTGTCGCGGGCTGAGCTGGGCATGCAGCAGTTTGTGGACGATCGAGTCAGCCAGCAGCGCGGCATCCTTCCCCGATATCTCGCCCTTGAGCTTGCTGGTCTGCACCCGAGGCTCGACATTGCAGCCGCCGGCGCTGTTGATCGTCTCGGCCGCCAGTGCGCGAACCACTGCCGATACCACGTTCTGATAGTTCACTGCCCACCCCCTGCCCGCTTGGCCTTTCTCAAAATGAATTCTTCGTAGCTGCGCTTGCGGCGCACTGCGCCCGCCCAGGACAAAGCCACACCACCCACCACCATGAGGGTGGCCAAAATCAGAAATCCCCATGCCGGTGTCATGCTGCCGCCCTCCTCAGGTCTTTGAGCTTCTGCCTGTACAGGGTCTTGATGGCCTGCAGGTCTTCGATGGTCAGGCGCTGGGGCTTATGAGGCCCTTCGAGGAACTCCACGGCTTCGGCGCCGATGCGCTTCACCAGACGGATGCGGTACTCGACCGCGTTCCCCGACAGGTTCCGGTTGCACTTCACGCACTGGCGGTGGACGTTCAGCGGCTCGAAGCGCAGTTCCGGACAAGCACCCACAGATCGGTAATGGCCGGCGTCCCAGCGGCTTCCGGTGATGAGGTCGTGGTCGCTCGGCAGCGAGTCGCAGCTGATGCACGGCAGCCCGGCGTCACGTTCGCGGATGTAGGCGTTGAACGCGGCCTGCGCTTCAACCATGTGCTCGCGGTGCGTCTTGAGCTTCTCGCGGCGCTCCTGCAGGTCCTGGCGGGCCTGCTTGGTGATGGCCTTGGCGGCGATCTTCTGTAGCTTCGGGTCTTTGGCCATGGCGCGGGCACATGCAACGCTGCACACCTTCTGCGTGGTCATGACTGGCTTGAAGGGCTTGCCGCAACCTGGTGCCTTGCACTTTTTCGGCTTGATCTCCTTGGTCAGGCTCATGCCGCCTCCTCCCCAAGCAAATCGCTGAACACCACGCCCTGCGGCGCGAACTCCGCCACGATGCGGTCTGTGTACTGGCAGCCCTGGGCCCGGTCGAACAGGCGGGTTACCGGGAAGCCATCCGGCCCGAACATGGCGCACGGTCCCATCAGGCGCAGCTTCACCTCATACGGCAGGTGGATGAACGACTCGGCCCATCCGGTGCGGAACTCCTCGCAGCCGGCGCGCATGATCGGCACGCCGAAGTGGAGCTTGCAGTACCGGCGAACGTCCTCGATGTCGCCCATCTCGGTGCTCTTGGCGATGCGGTCGTACATGGCGAACCACAGGGCGTTCTGGTCCAGGGTGCGGTCCTTGCCCGGGCGCATGGTGACCACGACGAACTTCTTATCGCGGAACATGCGAGTGAGCATGGTCACGGCCTCGGACAGCTTGGCCTGGCAGTTGACGGAGATTTTTTCAGTCATGGCTCTCCTCCTTGGCTATGGCTGCGTCGATCGCTTCTTCCTGATCATCAAGCCAGCGCTGGATGGCGGCCTCGAAGAACACGGCCTTTAGAACAGGAACGCTGTAGCACTGGTCCTCGCGCGCCCGCAGCTCGGCATGGTCGCCGGCTGCGCGCATCTCGCCAGATAGCTTCAGGTAATGCGGGAGCTTCAGCTTGCGCAGCGCCTCGTTCTCGGCCTTGAGCTGGTCGATCAGGCGGCGCGCGTGTTTTGCAGGCTCAAATTCCAATCGCTCGATCTCCGCGAGCAGGGTCAGAATGGTGTGGCAGTGCATGTGTTGCCACAGTGCATCCTTGGCCTCGGCATGCTCGGCTCCGAGTTCGGGATGGTCTTCCAAGTCGGCTACGGACTGCGCCAGCGCCTTCAGCTTCTCTTTGTCGATGGTCATGGCTGCTTACCCCCAAACGCCTTGCTCGGCAGAACCATCGGCTCGATCCAGTGGGCGTACTTCTCGCCCAGGTGAACGCGCCAGCTCTCCACGGTCTCAGGGCAGTCGGTGTACTCGTAGCCGTCCTCGCCGTTGAACATCCGCCACGCGTCTGGCTCGGGGGCGGGCATCAGGCTCGCGGCCATCTTCGCCACGCGGCCGAACTGCTCGGCGCGCATCTCCTCCTGAATCGGGTCGGGGTGCTCGGCGCCAGTGACGTGGCCGATCTCGTGAGCCAGCATGTGCAGCACCAGCTCGCGGTCGGCCTCGGGATCGGCCCAGGCGTGGATCATGTTCACCCGGGTGTCGACGAACGCCCAGCAGCCCTGGGTGCGGATGCCGGCCATCTCCTGCTCGTGGGTGACCTCGTGCTCGTTGCCCGCGAAGTCCTCGCCGACGCAGGTGCTCTCGGACATCATCTGCTCGTAGGTCATGCCGTTGGCGATGGCGCCTTCCTCCCACATGGCGCGGTGGACCTGCTCAGGCGTGTCGTACCAGGTGATCGACATAGTAGGCGGATAAGGGTTTACCACCACCTCGCGGGAGGCCTGCCAGCCCTTCTGGAACGACTCCCAGTCGGCCTGGGCCATCGGGTCGATGTAGTTATTGCCCTTCGGCGGCTGGCGGCGATGGTCGCGCGAGTTGGTGCGCTCGAAGGCTTCACGCATTTCGCGCATCTTGTTGGTGTCCATCAGTGCTTCTCCTGCATGGCCTTGCCAATGCGCGCAAGTGTTTCGGTAATGGCGCGTCGCACGTATGCCGCACGCTCAGCCTCATCGTCAGATGCCTGCCATGCCTCGGTGATCACCCAGGTCAGGTCCAGGCCAGGTCGGCACAGAGCGAGGCGGAATGCATCACCGTCGTCTTCCAGCGGGTTCCATGGCTCGAACCCGGATGGGTTGCCGGGTTCCACCTCAATCCCGAAAGTCGGCCCGTAAGCCAGGCTGTCGTCATACCAGCGCACAACGTAGCCAGCGGCCTTGGCGGCTAGCCCCAACATTTCTCGATCTGTCATGGTCATCACTTTCGCCCCTCAATCCGGTTCAGCACCCAGGTGACCGGGATCGCCGCAAGCAGCACCACCGGCGTGATGTAGATCCCGAAGCGCACAGGCTTTGGCAGATCCAGCGACATGGCGAACTCGCACCACAGATAGGCCACCACGGAACCCAGAACGATCACCGACGGAGCTAGGACGATCATCAGCACAGCTTTCAGATAGGTGCGCATCACACCCCCTCCCCGGCCGGCTGCCCGGCGCGCTTGATGTTCAACTTGGCCAGCAGGTGCGCACGGCACGCAGCGGCGCTGGTTGGGATCTGCTGGATCTCCAGCAGGCGGACCTGCTTCTGGGCGGCGTACTCATCGGCCAGCTGGGAAGCGCTCTTCTGGCTGTCGTGTCCGATGCCGGTGGCGATGTCGCCCAGTGGCTCGCCGGCCACCAGCATGCGAATGGTGATGTCGTAGGCCCGGGCGAATACCTTCTCGGCCCGCTCCACCTCCATCGACCCCAGGTTCTGCGCCTCGCATTGCAGGGCCGCGTGGCGCACCGCTGCGTGCGACCAGGTGCGGGAACCTGCCCTGCTGGGGTGGAAATTCTCCAGCGCCTCTGCCAGGGCCCGCGCAAGCGGCGGAATGCCCATCTCCTCCGGGGTCGGCTGGCACAGCTTGATGAACTTGCCGCTACTCGGGGCGAAGTCGGTACCCAGCACCCGGCACTTCTGGATGCCGAAGCGGATCTGCTCGAGCGTGTTGATGCCAGCGGCGACGAAGGACTTGATCCAGCTGCGCTTGGCAGCCTTCAGGGCCTCGTCGTCCGGCCAGGCCTGCTTCCACGCTGGGAAGATGGCCTGCAGTTCCTTGAACAGGGCGTTGACCACTTCGGTGGTGCCGGGGTCAAGCTGTTTGGCCGGGGCCTGCACCTCGGCCGGCAGGTTGCGGGCCGTGGCCATGATCTGCGTCACGCTGCGCAGTTTCGGTTGTGCGGTCATAAGGCCCCCAGGTCATCAGCCCAGCTGGTGTCGTTGAAGTCAGGACCGGTCCGGCGCTGGCCCTGCTGAGACCCAGGCAGCACCTTCTCCGGGAACAGGCCGGTCCAGCCGTTGCTGATGGACTGGTTGATCACGGCGTCTGGCGCGTGGTGGCCCGCCAGGGTCTTGGCCTGCTTCGCGCAGGTGGTGGCGGTCAGTGGCTTACGGATCTCTTTGCGGTGCTGGCACCAGTCGGCCCAGGTCTGCTCGCTCACGTTGGCCGGCTTGCAGGTGAGCGGGTCGAACTTCGAAGCCTTCTTCTTCGCCGAGGGAGCGGCAGCGACCGTCTGCTCTACTAGTTCAGTGACTGGTTCAAAAGAGTGACTGGTTCTGGTGCTTTCTGGGCCTACACCCCCTGTAGGCTGTGGGCCTACACCTGTGCTTTCTGGGCCTACAGGGGTGCTGTTTTGGCCTACAGGGTTGCGCAGGGTCAGGTAGTACAGGTTGGTGGAATTGCCCTTCGGCCCTTCGCGGTTCTCAATGCGCACCAGTCCCTGAGCTTCCAAGTGCTTGATGTGCTTGCGAACAGTGCTCCGGTCGATCTCGCATTGATCGGCGATGTGCTGATACGACGGCCAGCACTCACCCTGATCACTGGCGTTGTCGGCCAGCTTGATGAGCACCAGCTTGCGCAGAGGATTGCCGACCTTGGTCTTCATGGCCTTGACCATCAGTTCCATGCTCATGCTGCGCGCTCCGCCCTGGCTGCAGCACCACGCCGCCGCATACCCACGACATGCCGGTATGCCCTGAACTTCAGGCCAGTCCCCGGCGGAATTTCATTCGCAGCCTCCTCCAGATCGCAGCGGACTTCTCTGTAGCAGTAGGCGCCTTCCTCGTGGTCCCGGAAATCGGTTGAGTTGAGCTCGTTGACATAGAAGTCACGGGCTGCTTCGCACTGGGCGCAAGTCTTGTAGGTAGAAACGTCACCATCCCAGAGACCAGAGACGAATTCGTAGCGGTCGCCAGGCTCAATGTAGCCACGGCATTCCGTGCAGGTGTGACGTTTGCGCGCGACTCGGTGCGTTTCAGTGTGGAATTCAGGGTTCATGCTGCACCCCGCACGGCCTTGTCGTGGGTGTGCAGGCCGTCCCAGTTCTTCTTCATGGGCAGCTCGCCGGCCAGGTACAGCTCGTAGAGGCGCACCGCGCCCTTGCGCAGCAGGATCGGCGTGTAGCTGATGAACGCCTCTTTCCCGTGCGGGGTGATTTCCTGCTGATGCTCGGTCATGTACTTGTCGCGGGCGTAAGCAGCGACGCGGTAGCGGGTGCCGGACTTGCTCTCGTTGTAGAGCCAGTTTCGGCCTTCGAGGAAGTGACCGACCTGCATCACGTTGACCCCATTGAGGCCCTTGCAGAACTGGACATGGCTCATGCCTTCCTTGAACAGGTTTTCCAGGTGGTCGATCTTCTTGGCCTGGGCCTCGACTTGGACGGTGAGCAGGACGCGGGCCTGCTCTGCCTCATAGGCAAGCTGGATCAGCTCGAGGCGGGTCAGCTCGCGCGGCTGCGATAGTTCGTTGAGCTTTTGCACCACGATCCGGCGCACTGCCTTGGATTCGCGCATTGACACCAGAAGGCACTGGTCCTTGGTCAGCATCAGGCCCTCGGAGGCCGGGCCGCGGGAATTCTTAACTACGAAAGTTTCGTAGTATTCGCCGTCGAGTTCGTCCTTGCAGCGCGCTGTGAAGTCGGCGCGCCGAACCTCGCTCTCGCCGTGTTGCATCCTGGCTTCGTTGACCAGGACTAGCAGATCAAAGCTGCTCATCGTGCGCGCCACAGAATCGTGCTTCGCGTTTTGTGGCGCGAGCAAGCTTATGGGCTGTACACTTGGGGTCTGCATATGCATAATTGGTCTCACTTATGTGATGTTGCAGAGAGCCGGGGCGCAATCCCGGCTTTTTTGTGCCTGCTAGAAGCCCGAAAGAGGGCCTCTGTCTTTCCACAATCAGGGAACATCGAGGCCCTTTTTGTGCCCTACCAGCCCCAACACGGGGGCTTTATGTCTTGCTTGTCGCAGTTGCTCCTGGATGGCTAGGGATCGACTCATTTCCAGGTATTCGTCGGTCGATCTCTCCAGGCTCCAGCCGAGGTCGGCAGCCAGCTGTCGAACCTCAGCCTTCACCTCGATTGGCAGCAATTCGAAGGTGTTTTCAGGCATAGGCCCTCCATAGGGGCTTCAGGCCGTTTTATCCTGCTCGCCAGCGCCGTTCATTTCTCGGAGCAGATCGGCAGCGCCCAGTCGACGACCAAGATTGGCTAGCTCATGTACGTAGGTCGCCAGCTGCATGCCGGCCATTCGGGCCTCCATGCGCAGCTTCCTGACTTCCTCGGGCTTCCAACGCGACTTGATCACTTCGCTACGTTTGTTGGCGGGGTCCAGATGCATTCAGGGATTTCCTTGTGATTGAAAAATGGTTAAGCGGCAGATTCAGCGGCGGTTGCAGCGATCGCTGCCAGCTTCGGGAAAAACGAGAAAGCCGAGACGCGGCCGTCGGTAGCCTTGTGCAGGTTTGCGGCAACGTCTTCGGATGGTTTTCGATGGCCGCCAGCGATCAGCCAGAGGTAGCCGACCGAGATACCCGAAGCATCGGCCACGCGCTGGCGCTCATCGGCGCTGGCGCCGGAAAGCCAGGTCTGCATTTCAGGAATTGGGGTCTTCATCTTCGTTACCTTTCCGAGAGATAAACCAAATTTATCTCACTGATAATTTTTAGGCAACCAATGATTGATCTGCAAGGTTATTTATCAGATGGATAAAAGCGGCGATCATCCGCCCATGGATACCAACACCATTCGACGCGAGAACCTGCGAGCCCTTGCGGCCCGCTACCCTACCCAGGCCGAATTCGCCGCCGCGTGCGGCACGGCGCCGTCCGTTATCAGCCTGATCATTTCACCCAACCCTAAGAGAAACCTCGGCCCACAGTTGGCCAGGAAGATCGAAGCTGCCGCAGGTCTTGAGCACGGATGGCTTGATCAACCGCACAACCATGCTGCTGGAAAGAGGTTCGTTGAGCCGAACGCCAGGATCGAATCCGAAGGCATTGACCAGTGGGCAGATGACACGCCCCTGGATGACGACGAGATCGAACTGCCATTCCTGAAGGAAGTTGAACTGTCTGCAGGAGGCGGAAAGACAGTGATCGAAGTAAGCGGTACCCGAAAGCTGCGCTTCGGCAAGTACACCGTGCGCAACATGGGCGTCCAGCCCGACCAGGCTGTGTGCGTTTCGATCTCAGGCAATTCCATGGAGCCAGTGCTGCAAAATGGCGGCACCGTGGCCGTGGATCGGTCCAAGAACAAGGTTTCCGATGTAGTCGACGGCAAGATGTACGCGCTGAATCACGCCGGGCACGTCCGGGTGAAGCAGCTTTACCGCACTCCACGCGGCGGTCTCCGCCTGCGCAGCTTCAACCGCGACGAGCACCCAGATGAGGAGTACACCGCCGACGAGCTGGTGGCCGAGGAAATCACCATCATCGGTCGAGTTTTCTGGGGAGCTTCGTTCTTCTAGCCTCGAATAACCCATCAAGCCCGCCATGTGCGGGCTTTTTTTCGTCCAGAGAAAATCACCCTGATAAACGCACCGATCATCGGCAGGAGATAAATTTATCAAATTGATATTGACAGTGATTTATCGCGCAGATAAATTCAATCCCATCGAGGCGCTACACAGCCCCTCTGGAGGCCCTCAAGCCTAACCGCTCTTTACACAACTCAACCGATTCAAGCTCCTGCCGGGAAAGGCGTTAGCGAATCCACATAGCCATGCGGCTCCCTGGGATTGGCCGTATCGACCTCGGTAAGCGGGAGCGGCAACACGAATTTTTGAATTAGCGCCCTGAGCTTCGGCACAGATGGGCGCCGGACCTCATGCACCCTGCCCCATCAAATCAGGGCACCAGAGCTGCAGCGTGCATGTTGTAAGGACCCTTGATCCAGGCGAACAGATGCTGATTGCCGACCTGGGGAGGAAGCTCGCCGCCCGAACCAAGCCCAAGGATGGCGCCTGACCTGCGATCAGCAGCGGGAATGGCGCCCACATTGCTGACGCAACAAACCGCGACCGACGCCAGTAGCGGGTCGCGGTGCACCACGAGATTCACTGAAGCACCTGGGCTACCGGGTGCTTTGGGAATCTACTGGAGGAAGATCGCATGAGCATCACATTCGACGCGGATAGCGTCAGCGTTGAAAGCGTGGGCCGGAACAGCCAGGTGCGCGTTACGGTTGAAGGCAAAGGTAGCGACATTGCTGAGTCGCTCCACATCGACGACCGTCTGCACGACCTGGAGCCGCACGAAATCGTGAACCACATCGGCGCCGGCAAGCTGCTGGAAACCATGGACGAGGCCGAGATCTCCGAATGGCTGGCAAGCAGCAATGTCGACCCGAACGATTTTCTCAGCGCTATCGGTGAGGAAACGGTCTTGAAGTGGCTCAACAACGAGTAAGCGCCACGTCCGCCTGACGTTAACTGCCCGATGCCCTGCTCCCCATCGCAGGCTGCATCGGAGCGTGATCTGAATGCGCAGGCTGATGCGCTAGAGCTGAGGGTGACCGGGTTCCTAGGCAGGGTGAACCAAGGCTGTAACCGTGTAGCTCACCGGTAGAGCGGCCTCTCGCGAGGTGGCGTTGCGGGTTCAATTCCCGCCCGGTTGTGCCGGAGATCAGCACCGGCCAGATCACACCCCGATGCAGAGAAGCGCCCAGCTCAGGGCGCGGTTACCGAAGCACCTGTGGACGTCCCTTCCCTCGCTCTGAGGGTAAACGAATTGCGCCGCTGGATGGGTCCACGCCAAGCCAGCTGCCGGGGTAGCGCCCGGCATCTGCATCCCCTTCCCTTCACATACGACCGCATCAGACAGGCTCCAGCCCTGCGCTCTCACGGCTCGCAGGAGGTTTGGTCACCTGCGCTGGCATCTGCCTCATGCGGTCCTACTGAGGTTCACACTATGAGCGAACACACTCCAGGGCCTTGGGTACTGGACACCATCCAGACTTCAGTTGGTATTTGTCATCGAATAGGGCCATTCCCACCGCGGCGGCCGGATGATGAAACAGTAAGGCATGCGTGTCTTTACGCAGACTACCCATCAGCATTCAACCCTGCTGACAAAGAGCTAGAAGCCAATGCCCGCCTGATCGCAGCCGCCCCAGATCTGCTCACTGCGCTGGTATCGGTGGTAGAGAGCGCCGAGCAACGCATTTTCGAAGACTGGCTTCTGCGCATCAGCCCAAGCGGTGACGTTGATTCTGTTAATGCTCAGTGGCTCGACAGCGGTGATTACCGCGACTTCACCGAGTCTTGGGCTGAACAACTGGACGCCATTGATAAAGCCCGGGTGAAGCCATGAGCGCCTGGATCAAGTGCAGCGACAGGCTTCCGGAGGTTGGGACCAGGGTTCTTGCTTGGAACGAACAATACGGTGCTCGCGAGTCGCTTTATCGCGAGCATGGCAAAGGCTCGATTGCGCACGCACACGGATATCCGCCGTACTTCTCGTGGGAAGAGCCGCAAAGCAGCTGGACTTCAAGCTGGAAGCCGACCCACTGGCAGCCCCTCCCTTCCCCACCCACCGAGTAACCCACCACCTGGAGGCGACCATGGCTCGCGAGCATGAGCTTTACGCAGACAGCGCCCAGGCCCGCGAGATCGATCGCCAGTACCAGCTCTTTGGTGACTCGTCGTGGGTTGACCATATGACCTCGGAGCAGGCTAGGGCGAACAACGAGGCTTGGAACACGATGATCCGCGAACGCGATGAACGACAGCGGGCAGAAAGCCGCAGAGTGATCGGATCGGCTCTCGACAAGATGGAAGCCATGTGCGGCTCAGGTGCCGCCCGGAGGACTGCATGAACAGAGGAACACGCGAAGAGGTTGTCGCCATCATCAACTCGCGGTTCGTGGCCATCGAAGCCTCGTTCAGCGAGGGGCTGCGCGGCGAGCTGTCGATGGCCATCGACCTTGCCGGACTGACCGGCGCGATCGATCTTCCAAAGCAGCGCGGGTACATGGAGCGCTTGAATCTGGCAATTGCCCGCAACAACGAAGCTTGGCTGGTAGCGAACGGGAGGGTGGCATGACAACGCCTATCGTGATGTCGCTCATTGACGAACAGGTCGCTGAAGCTGAACAGGCAGTGCCAGACGACCGTATCCTCATGGTCTTCAAGGGCCTGACCCTGGCAGACGCCATGAACCAGGCGCGTCTTGCTCATATCGAGAACCCAGAGGCATGGTCCGGCCGGGCCTACCTGTGCGGAATATGCACGCTGGCCTATGAGGTGCGGGCATGAGTCGCCAGCAAGCAAGGCGCTGGGCATTTTGGCGCGGCAGCTTCATCACCCTTTCCCTTTGCACTGCCTGGATGCTTGCCAGCTCTTAAGCCGGCTGTATCACCCAGTAACCACCACATCAGCGCCGGCCGCATGCATGGCGCGGGAGATTCGCATGTCCGAAATTCGCGTAGAGCTCGACCAGCAGGTCGTCGGCCTGACGCCTGCCATCCTGGCCAAGGCCTTCTGGGCCATGGAAGACACTCAGCAGGCAAAGTTCTTCGATGAGCTGGCCAAGGTGATCGAGGCCGATCACATCAAGAACTCCAGTTCCTATGGCTACGGCGAGTTGCAGTGGTGCTACCTCAAGGAAGTACTCCGCCGTCCCGGCATGGAGCGCGCCAACAAGATGCACATGGCGCTGTCGGCGTTCGCCTTCGACTTCTGGCCGCGCAAGCCTGATGGCGCACGGGAGGGACTGTGAACACAACGCCTCGCCTGGCCGCCCAGCTCGACTGGATGACGGTCGGAGCGTTCTCGCCTGAGCGGTTCCAGGGCGAAGAGCGCAAAGAGTACGAAGAAGAGGCCGCTCGCATTGAGCGGCAGTGGGACAACCAACCGAACTGAGGGCATCCCAATGTTCAAGAAAGCCGAACGTAAGCAGGCAAGGCTACGGCTAGCACTTACCGGCCCATCTGGATCAGGCAAGACATATTCCGCGCTGCAACTGGCCATCGGCCTGGGCGGACCGATTGCAGTCATCGACACCGAGCACGAAAGCGCTTCGCTGTATGCCGACCTGACCGACTTCGATGTCATGGGGCTGAGCGCGCCGTACTCGCCGGAGCGGTACATCGAAGCCATCAAGGCTGCAGAGGCAGGCGACTACTCGACGCTGATCATTGACAGCTACTCCCACGAGTGGGTCGGTTCTGGTGGCTGCCTTGAGATCAACGACACGATCGCCAAGCAGCGCTACAAGGGCAATACCTGGTCGGCTTGGAACGAGACCACGCCGCGCCACCGCAAGCTGGTCGACACCATCCTGACCAGCCCACTGCACATCATCTGCACGATGCGCAGCAAGACCGAGACGGTCCAGGGCGAAGGCAAGAAAATCCTCAAGCTGGGCATGAAGTCGGAGCAGCGTGACGGCTCTGACTACGAGTTCACCGTGGTGCTCGACCTCCTCCACGACGGCAATGTTGCCGTGGCCACCAAGGACCGTACCCGCCTCTTCGATCAGCCGGAGGTTGTCAGCCCGGATACCGGCCGGCGCCTTCTGGCCTGGCTGAACGATGGCAAGTCTCAAGCTGATCTCCAGGCTGCGGCACTCGACGACGCCCTGTCGAAGATCCCGATCACAGAGACGATGCAGGAGCTGCAGAGCGTGTTCTCGGCAGCCTATCGCGTCCTCGAGCAGTCCCCTCACCTCCTTGCGCAGCTGAACGCCGCGAAGGACCAACGCAAGTACGAACTTACCCCTCAGGAGCAATCGGCATGAATGCCTTCATCTTCGACAGCGAAACCACTGGCTTCAACGAGCCGCACTTGGTCGAGGCCGCCTGGCTGCAACTTGCAGCTATCCCGGGCCTTCCAGCGGCTGGCGAATTCCTTCAGCGCTACAAACCGGGCAAGCCGATTGAGCTCGGCGCACTGGCCACCAGCCACATCCTCGATGAGGACCTGGCGGGCTGCCCGGACCACACCGAATTCGCGCTGCCTGCCGAGGTTGAGTATCTGATCGGTCACAACGTCGACTACGACTGGGGCGTCATCGGCAAGCCAGAGCTCAAGCGCATCTGCACCGCAGCCCTGAGCCGCCGACTGTGGCCCGACGCCGACAGCCACTCCCAATCGGCGATGATCTACCTGCACTACCGGGAGCAAGCTCCGGGCCTGCTCCGCAATGCACACGCCGCCCTGGATGATGTGAAGAATTGCCGACTGCTGTTGGTCAAGATTCTCGATGCCCTAACTACCGAACTGGGCCGCCCGGTGGCCGACTGGGAAGAACTCTGGAGTATCTCCGAAGACGCCCGCATCCCGACCGTGATCGGCTTCGGCAAGCACCGCGGCACCAAGTTCAGCGATCTGCCGGCCGACTATCGCCGCTGGCTGCTCAACCAACCTGACCTCGACCCGTTCGTTCGCAAAGCACTGCAGCGCTAGGAGACAACATGGCCCGCGGAGTAAACAAAGTCATCCTGGTCGGAACCTGCGGCCAGGACCCCGAGGTCCGCTACTTGCCCAATGGCAACGCGGTCACCAGCCTGAGCCTTGCCACCAGCGAGGCTTGGACGGACAAGCAGACCGGGCAGAAGGTCGAGAAGACCGAATGGCACCGGGTAGTGCTGTTCGGCAAGGTCGCCGAGATTGCCGGCGAGTACCTGCGCAAAGGCTCGCAGTGCTACATCGAAGGCAAGCTCAAGACCCGCGAATGGGAGAAAGACGGCATCAAGCGGTACAGCACCGAGGTGCACGTTGACATCAACGGCACCATGCAGCTGCTGGGCGGCCGGCCGGATAACCATGGCGGCGGCCAGCAGCAACAACAGCGGCAGCCTCAACAGCAGCGGCAACAGCGCCAGCAACCTCGGCAGCAGCACAGCTACAACGCGAATGACAACTACGGACAACAGAGCCAGCAGTCGGCTCCGCCGGATAACTTCGACGACGACATCCCGTTCGCCCCGCTCCACCACCTGGTGGGTGCATAGCCATGAGCGATTGCGGCGAGCATCCCAGCGTCTACTACCTTGGCCGGGAATGCCGCCGCAACGGTGGCGGCAAGCTGGCCAACCCATTCGCCTCTCACACGTTCCACGGCTCCTGGTTCTTGGCCGGCTGGAACGACATGGATCTTGAGATTGAACAGAAAAATCCGAAGCGCGCTGCAAAGAACAAGGCGGCGTGAGCAGTTCAACCTACCGCCCAGCGGATTGAAGGAGGTGCCGTATGGCGATGGACCAAGCAGAGCGCGACAAGCGCCGACGAGAGAAGGCCGAGCGACTGCAGGAAGAAGACCTGCGCTTGAAGGTTCGACCAGGGACTAAGCAGGCCCTGCTGGAGCTGATGGAGTGGGCCGGGATCGAGGAACAGGGCGAGGCGATGACGCTGATGATTCATCACATCGAAGCGCTCGGGCATCACGCGCTGTTCAGGATCGCGCGCCACGAAATCGATGCTCACCGAGCTGTGGCGCGGACGGAGCCGCTGAGGCTGTCAGCCAGGAAGCGAACCGGCCAGCACCTGCGAGCAATCTGCGGCTGGGCCTATGCCACCTACAGCCAGATGATCGAGGCGCTGATCCACGGCATCCACGCCCTGGGCAGGCTGCACGCGGCGAAGTTTCTCACCCCGCCGCGGCATGAGATCAGCATCTCACCTCGCCTGGCTTTGGCCTTCGACCGGAAGAGCATGCTGATGATTCAGCAAGATCCAGGAGATGAAATACTCACTCCCGCATGACTTTTTCAGTCAGGTGAGCGCAGTAACTGCACATCCCGCCGTTTTGCTTAGCCTCATACTTTTCAGACCAAGGTATCTCGCATCCTCGGATGCAGCGGCCTGGATCATGCTTGGCGATCACATAACGATCAAAAACGTTCTGCTGGTCGGGAGTGAGATCCTGGCCATCCAAAAATCGTTTCGCGACCCCTGCTTCTGCGCCCTGTAAATATCCAGCGTCAAGCAGATCCCCAACGTAGGCGCTGAGGCCATCATCATCTTCTAGCGACATATCACCACCTGTATCCGGCCCCATGCCGGTATCTCTTTTTACTCTGGTACGCGCTGCCAGAAAAATCGTTCTAGAAGTTTTTTCACCCGCGCTGCCCGCCAGCGCCTTCCCCTATTCAACGATAACGCCTCCGCGGCGAGGGCGGCGCCTGCCTGGAGACACCATGAAGGTTCAGATCAGGACGCTCTACAAGTGCGGCTTCTGTGGCGACATCCACGACGATGAAGATGGAGCCCGGGAGTGCTGCCAGCCAGAAGTGGAGGAGATGTTCGAATGCCCGGTATGCAAGACCATCCATGACGGCGAGGACGAAGCGCGCTTGTGCTGCGAAAGCGACTCGATCAAGTGCCCATCCTGCTACAGGGACCATTCATCCATCACGCTGTCGTTCCAGGCAATCAAGATCGCCGGCCACTGCACCACCTGCAACCCGATGTTCACCATCGACCAGCAGCAGGCCATTCAGGACCTGCATTACCACGAGACCGGGCGCCGCGAGCACCTGTTCGACTGATCCTCGACCGAGACCACTATGACCACAGCAATCGACCTGTTCGCCGGCCTCGGCGGATGGAGCACCGGCGCGCGCGCCGCAGGCGTCCAGGTTCTCTGGGCGGCAAACCACTGGCCAGATGCCGTGAAATGGCATGCAGCCAACCATCCCAACACCGAGCATGTCTGCCAGGATCTGCACCAGGCTCGCTGGGAGCAGGTACCTGCTCACGACATCCTGCTCGCTTCGCCGTGTTGCCAGGGGCACGCCAAGGCCCGCGGGAAGAAATCGGGGAACCCTGAGCATGACGCATCGCGCTCGACGGCCTGGGCGCCGGTAGCGGCCCTTGAGTTCCACCGGCCGCAGGCAGCCATCATCGAGAACGTACCGGAGTTCACCGACTGGGTGCTCTACCCGGCTTGGTTGCAAGCCATCCAGGCGCTGGGGTATCAGGCAGCGCCGCACATCGTGGACTGCGCTGACCTCGGTGTGCCGCAGCACCGGGTGCGCCTGTTCATGGTCCTGACGCGCAGCAAGGCCCCGCTGATGCTGCAGCTGCCGCAGGAACGGCATGTGTCAGCCGCCAGTTTCCTCGACTTCGACGCCGGGCGCTGGTCACAGATCGAGAAGCTAGGCCGGGCCCAGGCCACGCTCGACCGAGTGCGCAACGGGCGCCAACGCTTCGGAGATCGCTTCATCATGCCCTACTACGGCAAGGGCTCCGGCACCACCGGCCGCGACATCAACCGGCCGATCGGCACCATTACCACCCTAGACCGATGGGCTCTGGTCGACGGCGACCGCATGCGGATGCTCAGCGCCAGCGAGGCCCTGGCCGCGATGTCATTCCCAGCTGACACCCTACGGCCGGACAATCACCGGCTGACCATGCACATGGCCGGCAATGCGGTACCACCGCTGGCCGGTCAGCGAGTCATCGAGGCCTTGATGAAGGCCGCATGACCGAAAGAGCACATCTGTACTCCATCCGGCTGTAACCCCTCTCCCAATTATTTCAAGGCGGCGATTCGATCAGCGGCGGGAGGGCCATCAGAGGCAATACGGCGAGCACGACCAACCCCCCAGGCCAGAGCTCGAGTCATCGACTCCCCTGGTCGCGAATCGAAGGCCTCCTCATGGATAGCCATACCGCTAGGGGCATAAACCCCGATGAACATCTGCGTCGTGCCTCCCCGCGACAGTCGCACCTGAACATCAATATGCGTTCCATCGCTGAGGATTTCGTCGTGAGCACGGTGGTGAAGCGTTGGATCAGCCCACTCCCAGAAAACTTCACCGCGAATCCTCATGTCGGCCTCCTACGATTTTAGTTGTATGCCACGGGTGAACTCTCACCATAGCCAAAGCGAGGCGAGACGCAATCTCGGTATCGCAGCTTGAGAACTGAATCGGACCACCGGCCGATTTTCTTGTACCGAACCCAACCACTTGTACAACTTACTGCCGCGATATGGCGGCCAAGGCGAAGCTATGTCTCAAGCAAAGGAAAGCCCGATCCTGTTCAGTGCGCCGATGGTGCGCGCCATCCTGGAGGGCCGGAAGACGGTCACACGCCGGCCAGTGAAAGGCGGCCAGATCCCACGCCTGGAGTATCCGGACAGCCCGGAACCTTGGGTTGCCGTAGGCCAGCATCACCCGCGCTACGGCTTTGTCGTCTACGGCAGAACTGAGCAGGAGTGCGCTGTAAAGGTGGGTGAACTTGGTGCTTGCCCATTTGGCGAACCGGGTGACCGCCTGTGGGTGCGCGAAGCCTGGGCGGCTGACGCCCAGCTCGATGGGATTGCACCTCGCGATCTCAGCCAGGGCGAGCCGATCATGTACCCGGCAGACGGAAGCGTACGGCAGACAGGATGCGCAATGGTCTCGCAGGGCCGAGGGCGCCCCTCGATCCACATGCCCCGCTGGGCCAGCCGAATCTTGCTGGAAATCACAGCAGTGCGCATCGAACGGCTGCAGGACATCAGCGAGGACCAGGCCGAAGCAGAGGGTGTGAATTTCCTTCGGCACGTACCCGATGCAGACGAGACGCTCACCGCCGCGCAGCTATTCGAGTGCCTCTGGAGCAGCATCAACGGTGAAGAATCATGGACCAGCAACCCGTGGGTCTGGGTTGTCGAGTTCAAGGCGATAGATCCGGACGCCGCGGGATGCGACTACCACGGCAGTCACTTCGGTGCGCCGTACCCCGATGCCCAGTGTGTCGATGGTTTCCTTTGGGATGAGGACAGCTGCGACGTGCCAGGCGGCCCACTGCTGAGCGGCGGCGACATTCCCTGCCCTAAGTGCAACGCCGAGGCATACGCCGACCGCCAGCGCGAGGCGAGCCAATGACCCGCCTCGCCCTCTGCCTCCTGCTTCTGGCCACCGGCGCCAGCGCAGATCCACGCGAAACAATCCCAATGCCCTACGACGCCCGGATCTACCACGACGATCTGCGCGGCGTGACCTGCTGGAAAATCGGGTACGGGCTGAGCTGCATCCCCGACAGCCAGCTGCAGGCCGGCAACCAGCGCCAGCTCTCCCCGCACGAAACCCAACCCGAACCTACACCCGCACTGGCGCCTGGGCGCTGGATGGCTATTCGGATAACTGTGTGTAAACCTCAGCCCAGTCGATGGTGTCTTCCCACTCCATCGACTGTGTAATTGATCGCTCATTGCACTCTTCACAGAGGCAGTGTTTTCGATCATCACCAGCCTCGGTTGGCATCCAAACGGCTCGCTCATCTTCGTAGAAAAGACCTCCGCAGCTTGCGCAGAACCATTCAGGTGTCTGCCCTGCTCGGGCGCTGCGGGAGAACAGGACGCGAGCCCGGATGATTTCGAACGTATAGCCACGCCCGTTTCGGTTGATGACCTTCGTCATGCCGTTCAGGGCCTCGGTGTAACCGTTGGTGATAGGGTTGTCGAAGTAGTTGATGATCTGCTGCCGCCAATTCTTCAGGGCCGACAGAAGGTCTTTGTAATCCGCCGCGACATCGCTTGCCTTCACCTGCGCGACCCATGCCTCAATAGCTGGGACTGCCTCGGCCTTGGGGAGGTTGTACAGGGCGTAGAAGTCCTCCTTGAACTGGTACGACTGACCAATCTCGGCGTCGTTTTCCACCCACATATCCAGGTTGAAGGCTTGTTTGTCGGTGAGGTTGGCTCCGCTCTTGTTGAGCAGTACCTTGCTGCGCTTCCACTCCTTGTTGACCTTCACGCCCTGGGCCTTACCGCGCCGGATGCGGGTCTTGTCCACGGCATAGTTGGCCATCCGCACAACGTGGAACTTGTCGATGACCACTGGCACGCCAGGAGCCATCATGTTCACCACGTTCAGGTATGGGCGCCACATGTCAGTGGCCACGCCCAATAGCGTTGAGCGGTCTGAGAAACCGTGGAGCCAGCGAGCCAGGGTGTCCTGGTCTCGATGGGGAAGAATGTCGATAGGCACGTTCCGGCCAACGTCTGTCAGCACGCAGCGCATATCCCCGGCGATCTTGGTTTCGTCGATGCCCAACCAGTTGGGCAGGTACGGCTTGAACTGGGTGTTCATGTAGTGAACGTAGTCGTTCGCAATGTTGCGGATCGTCTTCTCGTCGCAACCGATGTGCTCGGCCAGCCTGGTGAACGTGTCACGCAGGCACTGAGTCTTGATGTACTCGACGCACCGCTTCGTCATGCGCCGATCAACCTCGACGCCCTCCAGTGGCTGGAGAGACGTTCCACCGCACTCGCGGCACTTGTAGCGCTGCACCTTCGCTTCAAGCTGGACATGAGCGCCCCTGATGGGGCTATCGCGGTAGGTAACCAGCTTTGGGCCGTGACGATACAGCTTCCCCACTACGCCGCATTTGGTGCAGGCCTGGAGGGGTTGGGTGTACTCCGCCTCGATGGTGTAAGTGCCGCCATCGAGGCGGGAGGTCAGGACTTTCCAGTCCGGAAGATCAAGAATATCGGTCACGCAGCTTCCTTAGACGAACTGCTCTGCAAGCAGAATGAATGCGAGCGCAGCCACGATAGCCACTTGTCCGTTTCCAGAGGCCTGGTATCTGTCCATCCGATTGGCCATCCCATCAGCCATTCGTGGGCTTCCGGGGTTGGCCGACCAAACACGCGAGTGAACTCTCGGGCAGCTGGCCATTTTTGCATTGAACTGGCGCAATAGTTCGCTTTTGTCGTCGGCGTATGCAAGTAGCCAGTATCGCTCCCGAATGTGGTCAGCACCCACGTCTGCCGCTGATAAGGGAACTGCCTTGACCTTGTAACCCATAGCTCGGAGGTCTTGAGCCGCCATCTCGATTGCTTCTGCCGCGACGTTTTCGGCGAAGACAAGCCGGGGAGCGACATCTGCCACGATTCTCCGCATCTCCGGCCAAAGGTTTTCAGCGTTGTTGCGTCCAGCAGCCGCTGTGCTGAAGGCCTGACAGGGAAATCCTCCAGATACGAGGTCAACAACTCCTTTCCACGGTCGCCCGTCAAAGGTTCGAACGTCATCCCAGATCGGGAAGGGGTTGAGCAGCTTGTCATTCTGTCGCTGCACGAGTACCCGCTGTGCATGTGCGTTGTGCTCGACGGCACAGACCGTTCTGAATCCAAGGAGGTGGCTGGCAAGCAATCCTCCACCAGCGCCTGCGAAAAGAGCCAGCTCATTCATATCTCCAATCCACACGATAATCCGGATTTAGATTATAGCTGACCCTCATGCTTTACACACGATATTCCGAATAGCCCGCTGGATTGATGAGAGGTATCAGCTGTGATGGAAGCCAACAAGATGCGCCAGCACCTGCTGGTCGACGAAAGCGCACTGCTCGACCTTGCAAGCAGCGCATGCCAGGAAGCCTTGGCGTTCGGGGTAAACGAACATGCGTTTGAACGCCTGGCCAGAGCCGTGGAGTACAAGTGCCAGGGCGGCGCTACCGTTGCGGGCCTAGCTGTCTTGGCCGAGCGCAAGCGACAGACCGAAGCGGAGGGTTGGACGGCGGAGCATGACGATCAGTACGGCAGCCTTGAGCTGGTCGATGCCGCCACCTGCTATGCGATCGCGCCCCCGTGGCTGGATATCTGGGACGACGAAAAGCAGGCCATGAAAAAGTGGCAGCCAACTTGCCCGCCGTCCTGGCCATGGGCGCTCAGTTGGTGGAAGCCTCGCAGCAGAAGGGAGAACCTGATCCGAGCCGGCGCACTGATACTCGCCGAAATCGAGCGCATCGACCGCGCGGTTGCCAGGCGGGAGACGCCATGACCGACATGATCGAAGTGAAGACGGCAGACCTTGCCGGCGAGGCGCTTGGCTGGGCAGTCGGCAAGGCTGAAGGGCTAGACCTGTTCCTTGAGCCGCCCGGCTACAACGGGGTGCCCTGGCGGGTGTTCGCCCGGTACCAGGGCGAGGCCATCGAACACACCAAGCGCTACAACCCGTGGGAAGAATGGGCGCTGGGCGGGCCTCTATTCGATAAGCACTGCAAGGGCTTCGGCATGCTGCAGGACGGTACAGCCTCCCGGTACCGAGCTTTCGCCTACAACCGGCCCACTGGATTCAGCCGCTTAGCCGGTGGTCCAACGATCCTCACCGCAGGCTGCAGGGCGATAGTCGCTCTAAAAATTGGCGATACCGTCCAGGTGCCGAAGGAGCTGATGCCATGAGAACACTTGGCGAGATCATCGAAGCCGCCCGATCGGGCGAACGCCCCGACTACGACGAGCTGCGCCTGGCCGTTTGCGCAATGGACATGCTCATGACCTTCGACCGCCAGGCCATCTGGAAGCTGGCCGAGGGTGAGGAGAAAGACAAGAAACCGTTCTTGAGCTGGAGCAGCGTCTGGCAGCGTGACGAGCAATTCCAGCGCATCAAGCGCGCCATGGCCACCGACCCGAAAACTTATCTCGGCCCGAATTACGACCCGGACAGCCCGGCCGTGCAAGAACGGCGGCGCATGTCGATCGCCATCATGGAAGGCGTTGCACGCCGCGCACAGGAGAAGAAGTCATGATCCTGATACCTCTCGCTGCCCCGCTGCACATGGCCTATCTGATATGGAAAGCGCCGCGATGAGGCTGGCCCAGAAAGCACTCCTCATAGGCTTCACCGCCGGAATTGGATTCATGGCCGCCCAGGACACCTGGTGGCTAATCACTGGCTGGCTGAGCATTTGCCGCGGCTGACCTTCTAACCCCTCCCCCTACAACTCAAGCCCCCGACATGCGCGGGCATGGAGAGCTATTGCCATGACGAAACACAAGCCAGGCCCTTGGGTCATCGACGAAAAAGGCCATGAAGCAGATCCCGGGAAACTCAGCATCGTCGTTGGTGACGGCGAGTACTTCATCTGCCAGGTAGATGGGGGAATGCATCAGATGGCAAACGCAAAGTTGATCGCGGCCTCCCCTCTGCTGCTGGATGACCTGATCGATGCTGCAGCACAGCTGCGAGCATACGAGACCCTGCACCGCGCCAAAGGCACCTCCGACAGCATGGCAAAGGCCGAGGTCAACGCCAACCTGGCCGCGCGCTTCGAGCAGACCATCGCCAAGGCTACGGCCTGACCCCAATTCCCTGTAGGAGCTGACATGCTCGAAACCATCGAGGTGGTGCGCATCAAGCGCTTCGCCGCAAACACGGCTGGCCGCGATTTCGCGGTTGGCGACATTCATGGGCACTTCACCCGGCTGCAGGCCGCGTTGGACGCAGCCGGCTTCAACCCAGCAGTTGACCGACTGTTCAGCGTGGGCGACCTGGTCGATCGCGGCCCCGAGTGCCGTGATGTGCTTGACTGGCTGGCCAAGCCCTGGTTCCACCCAGTGCGCGGCAACCACGACGACTACGTCTGCCGGTTCGATACCTGCGACGTGGACAACTGGGTATACAACGGTGGTTCTTGGTTCGCTGGGCTGCCATGGGATGAACAGCGAGAGTTCGCCGCCCAGTTCCGTGAATTGCCGATCGCCATCGAGGTGGAGACACCTGGCGGCCTGGTCGGTGTTGTGCACGCTGACTGCCCATTCCCGTCTTGGGATCAGCTGCGGGCCGCGCTTGAAGCGCCGGAGACTGCCAAGCAGCTGAGGCTGACGCAGAACACCTGCATGTGGTCGCGCAGCCGCATTGAGCTTCGCGATAACGAACCGATTGATGGCGTTCGCGCCGTAGTGGTTGGCCATACGCCCCTTCCCAGTCCGGCATCGCTAGGAAACGTGATCTACATCGACACCATGGGGTGGAGACCCCAGGACGGTGGGTACTTCACCCTGCTCGACCTTGCCAGCCTCGAAACAATCCCTCCAACACCAGCGAAGCTCAGCTGGGACTGAGCCAGGAGCCGACCATGAACCTGATCGACTGCTACGTCACGAAGATCCTCGGCGAGCCGTACCGCAAGTTCGGCGCCTGGTGGGTCGACGTCGAATACAACAGCTGGGGCAGCACCAGCAAGACCAAGCTCATGTTCCGCACCGAGGAAGCCGCCAAGGCGGCGAAGGTCGGATACCACTTCACGGCCTGACCCTGCTATATAAAGGAGATACCCATGCGCACCGCAGAGAACATCGACCGCTTCCTGCGCCTCGACGAGGTGCTGCACGTGACCGGCATTGGCCGGAACACCGTCTATCGCAGAATCCGTGAAGGCACCTTCCCAAAACAGGTTAAGATAGGCCCAAATTCGGTTGCCTGGCGCCAGTCGGACATCACCCAGTGGATGACCTCTTTCGACCCCAGCGACGACCAATCAGTACATTGAGCAGTACATTGAAACACCAATTTCCGCTCAAGCCCTTATCCCACCAGCTATACAGGTCCACCAGTGGAAATCTTCAAGGAATTTACATTCGAATCGGCTCACCGCCTGCCCCACGTCCCTGAAGGGCACAAATGCGGCCGCCTGCATGGCCATTCGTTCAAGGTCGGCCTGCACCTGACCGGCCCGCTGGACCCGCACACTGGCTGGATTCGAGACTTCGCCGAGGTCAAGGCGATCTTCAAGCCAATCTATGACCAGCTGGACCACAACTACCTGAACGACATCCCGGGCCTTGAAAACCCCACCAGCGAAGTGATCGCCAAGTGGATCTGGGACCAGGTCAAGCCGCTGATGCCAGAGCTGTCGAAGGTGCGCATCCACGAAACCTGCACCAGCGGGTGTGAATACACCGGCGACTGATTCGCCCGGCTCACTGCCCCTGCGTGCTGCCCATGGCATCGCGCAGGAAGCTGGGGGCGATGTAGCGCTGGTAATGCGCTTCTGAAAGCAGGAAGAATTCGCGGTCGATGGCATCGCGCAGTTGCGGCAGTTCCCAGTCGCGGAACTCCGGCAGCAAGACCATGCCGTAGGCCTCAAGGTCCCGGATCATCCGCGCCCCACGGGCAATCAGCTGGTACGCCCAGCAATACGCCGACTGCTGCTCGACAAACCGGATGGAGCGCTGTTCCAGCTGCTGGCGCAGCAAGCCTTTGTCGAACACCTCCAGCTTGGCCATCATCACCTGCACCAGCAACTGCTCAAGGCGCAGCCATACCGCGCGCTTCTGCGCGTCGTCGTAGCCGTTCCAGTTGATCACTTCGTGGTGGAAGCGCTTGCAGCCACGGCACACCGTGTCTCCGTACACCGTGGAGCACAGGCCGACGCAAGGGGTCTTGATGGACTTGTTGGACATGAAAAACAACAGCTTGGCGGTGGAACACGGCCCCATGTTAGCCCTTTGTCTAACCAGGGTCACTCGTTAAAGTCACCTTCTGCGCCTTACCTTCGGGCTTTTTTTGCCGTAGAATCATCCCGCCTTTTCAAAGGCAACAATGTCCGTTGGAAGCTGTTTTCAAAGCGTCACGAGCACAGTTAATCCGGTAGAACGGCGTTGGCCCGGGCCATGCACCCCTCGCATGCCCGCGCCAGCCCTCATCAGCTCCCCGTTCTGCAGGCGTAAAACTTTGAAAGCAGCTTCTGTAAGGATTCTTTGCGACCCTGGCTGGGCGGCCCACAAAGCCGTAGCAGCGCATGGGTGCATGGAATGCTGGATGAGCGTCCCGGACCCCCTTTAGGGACCACTGATGAGGGAAATAACTGTGCTTGAAGCCTACCGCAAACACATCGAAGAGCGTGCCGCCCTGGGTATCGTGCCCCAGCCGCTGAACGCCGAACAAACTGCAGGCCTGGTCGAGCTGCTGAAAAACCCGCCGGCCGGCGAAGAAGCCTTCCTCGTAGACCTGATCACCAACCGCGTACCGCCAGGGGTCGACGAAGCTGCCTACGTCAAGGCTGCTTTCCTCTCCGCCGTCGCCAAGGGCGAAGCCAAGTCGCCACTGATCGACCGCAAGCACGCCACCGAACTGCTGGGCACCATGCAGGGCGGCTACAACATCGAAACGCTGGTCGCACTGCTGGATGACGCCGAACTGGGCGCCGTCGCGGCCGAACAGCTCAAGCACACCCTGCTGATGTTCGATGCCTTCCACGACGTGGCCGAAAAAGCCAAGGCGGGCAACGTCCACGCCAAGGCCGTGCTGGAGTCCTGGGCTGCCGGCGAGTGGTTCACCTCGCGCCCGGCCATCGCCGACAAGTACACCCTGACCGTGTTCAAGGTGCCTGGCGAGACCAACACCGACGACCTGTCCCCTGCCCCGGACGCCTGGTCGCGCCCTGACATCCCGCTGCACGCCCTGGCCATGCTGAAAATGGCCCGTGACGGCATCGAGCCGTCGCAGCCAGGTTCGGTCGGCCCGCTGGCCCAGATCGAAGCCGTCAAGGCCAAAGGCTTCCCGGTTGCCTACGTCGGTGACGTGGTCGGTACCGGTTCGTCGCGTAAATCCGCCACCAACTCGGTGCTGTGGTTCTTCGGTGACGACATCCCGTACGTGCCGAACAAGCGCGCCGGTGGCTTCTGCTTCGGCACCAAGATCGCCCCGATCTTCTACAACACCATGGAAGACGCCGGCGCCCTGCCGATCGAATTCGACTGCACCAACCTGGCCATGGGCGACGTCATCGACGTGTACCCGTTCAAAGGCGAAGTGCGCCGTCACGGCAGCGACGAGCTGGTTACCGAATTCGCGCTGAAAACCGAAGTATTGCTGGATGAAGTCCGCGCTGGCGGCCGTATCCCGCTGATCGTCGGCCGTGGCCTGACCGAAAAAGCCCGCGCCGAGCTGGGCCAGGGCCCATCGGACCTGTTCAAGAAGCCAGAGCAGCCAGCCGACACCGGCAAGGGCTTCACCCTGGCGCAGAAGATGGTCGGCCGTGCCTGTGGCCTGCCAGAAGGCCAGGGCGTGCGCCCAGGTGCCTACTGTGAGCCGAAGATGACCACCGTCGGTTCCCAGGACACCACTGGCCCGATGACCCGTGACGAGCTGAAAGACCTGGCCTGCCTGGGCTTCTCCGCTGACCTGGTCATGCAGTCGTTCTGTCACACCGCGGCTTATCCGAAGCCGATCGACGTCACCACCCACCACACCCTGCCAGACTTCATCCGCACCCGTGGCGGCGTGTCGCTGCGCCCGGGCGACGGCATCATCCACAGCTGGCTGAACCGCATGCTGATGCCTGACACCGTGGGTACCGGTGGCGACTCGCACACCCGCTTCCCGATCGGCATCTCGTTCCCGGCCGGTTCCGGCCTGGTAGCCTTCGCCGCTGCCACCGGCGTCATGCCGCTGGACATGCCAGAATCGATCCTGGTGCGCTTCAAGGGCAAACTGCAACCTGGCATCACCCTGCGTGACCTGGTGCATGCGATCCCTTACTACGCCATCCAGAAGGGCCTGCTGACCGTCGAGAAGAAAGGCAAGAAAAACGCCTTCTCCGGCCGCATCCTGGAAATCGAAGGCCTGGACGAACTGACCGTCGAGCAAGCCTTCGAGCTTTCCGACGCCTCGGCTGAGCGTTCTGCTGCCGGTTGCACCATCAAGCTGCCAGAGAAGGCCATCGCCGAGTACCTGCAGTCCAACATTACCCTGCTGCGCTGGATGATCGGCGAAGGCTACGGCGATGCCCGCACCCTGGAGCGCCGCGCCCAGGCCATGGAAGCCTGGCTGGCCAAGCCTGAGCTGCTGTCGGCCGACGCCGATGCCGAATACGCCGAAATCATCGAAATCGACCTGGCCGACGTGAAAGAGCCTGTGCTCTGCGCGCCGAACGACCCGGACGATGCCCGCCTGCTGTCTTCGGTACAGGGCGAGAAGATCGACGAAGTGTTCATCGGTTCGTGCATGACCAACATCGGTCACTTCCGCGCTGCCGGCAAGCTGCTGGAAAAGGTCAAGGGCGGTATTCCGACCCGTCTGTGGCTGGCCCCGCCAACCAAGATGGACGCCCACCAGCTGACCGAAGAAGGCTACTACGGCATCTACGGCAAGGCCGGTGCGCGCATGGAAATGCCAGGCTGCTCGCTGTGCATGGGTAACCAGGCACGTGTGCAGACCGGCTCGACCGTGGTCTCCACCTCGACCCGTAACTTCCCGAACCGTCTGGGCGACGCCACCAACGTGTACCTGGCATCGGCCGAGCTGGCTGCTGTCGCTTCGATCATCGGCAAGCTGCCGACCGTCGAAGAGTACATGCAGTACGCGAAAGACATCGACAGCATGGCTGCCGACGTTTACCGCTACCTGAGCTTCGATCAGATCGCCGAGTTCCGCGAAGCGGCAGCCAACGCCAAGATCCCGGTGGTTCAGGCGTAAGCTGAGTTACACGCTGTAAAAGAAAGCCCCGGCAGCGATGCCGGGGCTTTTCATTTGCCTGCTCTCACCCGCTCAGATCACGAACAAATCCACAAACCGGTGCACCGCCATCCCTTCCAGCGTTTGCTGGTCCTTGCACACCTCCAGTACCTCCCCACACCGCTGGCGCGCAAACCGCGTTGCCAGGTTGGCCCTGAACTTGGCCTCCAGCAGGGGTATGCCCTCCCCTCGCCGCCGCCGGTGCCCGATAGGGTATTCCACCACCACCTGCTCGGTACTGCTGCCATCCTTGAAGAACACCTGCAGCGCATTGGCGATGGAGCGCTTGTCCGGCTCCAGGTACTCGCGGCTGAAGCGCGGGTCTTCCACCACTTCCATCTTCTCGCGCAGGCGGTCGATGCTGGGGTGGTTGGCATGGAAGGTGTCTTCATAGTGCTCCGCCACCAGATGCCCGAAGATCAACGGCACTGCCACCATGTACTGCAGACAGTGGTCACGGTCAGCGGCATTGGCCAGCGGGCCGCTCTTGGAAATGATGCGGATTGCCGACTCCTGGGTGGTGATGACGATGCGGTCGATTTCATGCAGGCGGTTACGTACCCGAGGGTGCAGGGTAACTGCCGCTTCGCAGGCGGTCTGGGCGTGAAATTCGGCAGGGAAGCTGACCTTGAACAGCACGTTTTCCATCACGTAGCTGCCCAAGGCCTGGGGCAGACGCAGTTCGTACTGCCCGGCGGGCTTGAGCGCCAGGTCCTTGTTGGTATGGCTGAACGATACGTCGTAGAAGCCCCATTGTGGCGCCGTGAGCACACCCGGTACGCCCATCTCACCGCGCAGGGCGATATCGGCCAGGCGCACGCCACGGCTGGACGCATCACCTGCGGCCCAGGACTTGCGTGAGCCAGCATTGGGCGCGTGCCGATAGGTACGCAGGGCCTGGCCATCGACGAAGGCATGGGACAACGCCGAGAGCATCTGTTCGCGGTTGGCGCCCATCAACCTGGCGCACACGGCAGTCGAGGCCACTTTTACTAAAATGACGTGATCGAGACCGACGCGGTTGAACGAGTTTTCCAGTGCCAGCACGCCCTGGATCTCATGGGCCATGACCATGGCTTCGAGCACATCACGCATCAGCAGCGGTTTTTCACCTGCGGCCACGCGCTTCTGCGACAGGTGATCGGCAACGGCCAGGATACCGCCCAGGTTGTCCGAGGGGTGAGCCCATTCGGCCGCGAGCCAGGTGTCGTTGTAATCCAGCCAGCGCACGGTGCAGCCGATGTCCCAGGCCGCCTTGACCGGGTCGAGCCGGTAGGCGGTACCGGGGACGCGGGCACCATTGGGCACCAGCGTGCCCTCCACCTGAGGGCCGAGCAGTTTGGTACATTCGGGAAAGCGCAGGGCCAGCAGGCCGCAGCCCAGGGTGTCCATCAGGCAGTTGCGTGCGGTGTCGAGGGCTTCGGCGGAATCGACCCGGTAGCCGAGGGCGTAGTCGGCCAGGGTTTGCAGCACCCGGTCGTAGTCCGGGCGGTCGTTCAGGTCAACGTTGGCGCTCATATCCAGCTCCCTTCAGAATTGCCGGGGCTGCTATGCAGCCCCAACTAACTAAAGCCGAGCGCCAGTGGTGCGTTAGAAGCTATCGCCAGGCACGCGAACCCAGCCCTCCATCAGCACGCGAGCACTGCGGCTCATGATTGCCTTGGTCACTGTCCACTCACCATTCACCTGACGCGCCTCGGCCCCGACCCGCAAGGTGCCCGAGGGGTGGCCGAAACGCACGGCGCTACGCTCACCCCCGCCAGCCGCGAGGTTGACCAGCGTGCCCGGAATGGCCGCCGCAGTGCCAATCGCCACCGCAGCCGTCCCCATCATCGCATGGTGCAGCTTACCCATGGACAAGGCGCGCACCAGCAGGTCGATATCACCCGCTTGCACCGCCTTGCCACTGGACGCAGTGTAGGTGCTCGGCGGCGCAACGAACGCCACTTTTGGCGTGTGCTGACGTCCGGCTGCCTGGTCGACGTTTTCAATCAGGCCCATGCGCACGGCACCGTATGCACGAATGGTCTCGAAACGCAGCAGCGCCTGAGGGTCCCCGTTGATGGCGTCCTGCAGTTCTGCGCCGGTATAACCGATATCGGCCGCATTGACGAAGATGGTCGGAATGCCGGCATTGATCAGGGTGGCCTTGAACGTACCCACGCCCGGCACCTCCAGCTCATCGATCAGGTTACCGGTCGGGAACATCGAACCGCCGTCACCGTCTTCGTCGGCTGCCGGGTCGAGAAACTCCAGCTGCACCTCGGCCGCCGGGAAGGTCACCCCGTCCAGCTCGAAATCGCCGGTTTCCTGCACTTCACCTTCGGTGATCGGCACATGGGCGATGATGGTCTTGCCGATGTTGGCCTGCCAGATGCGCACCGTGGCGATGCCGTTGCGTGGAATGCGCGCCGCGTCCACCAGGCCACTGCTGATGGCGAACGAACCGACCGCCGCAGACAGGTTGCCGCAGTTGCCGCTCCAGTCGACAAACGCCTTGTCGATACTGACCTGGCCGAACAGGTAGTCCACATCATGCCCGGGCTTGATGCTTTGCGACAGGATCACGGTCTTGCTGGTGCTGGAGGTGGCACCGCCCATGCCGTCGATCTGCTTGCCGTAAGGGTCGGGGCTACCGATTACCCGCAACAGCAGCGCATCGCGGGCCGGCCCCGGGATTTGCGCCTGCTCGGGCAGGTCTTGCAGGCGGAAGAACACACCCTTGCTGGTGCCGCCACGGATGTAGGTGGCGGGGATTTTCACTTGCGGTACATGTGCCATGTTCAAGTCCTGTTCAAGCGGTTGCTTCGAGGAAGTCCTGGGCAAAACGCTGCAGCACACCGCCCGCCTCGTAGATCGACACTTCCTCGGCGGTGTCCAGGCGGCAGGTCACCGGCACTTCCAGGCGCTCGCCATTGGCGCGGGTAACCACCAACGTCAGGGTCGCCCGGGGCGTACGCGCGCCCAGCACGTCATACGTCTCGCTACCGTCCAGGCCCAGGGTCTTGCGGTCGGTGCCCGGCTTGAACTCCAGCGGCAGCACCCCCATGCCCACCAGGTTGGTGCGGTGAATGCGCTCGAAACCTTCGGCCACGATCGCCTCGACACCCGCCAACCGTACACCCTTGGCCGCCCAGTCACGGGACGAACCCTGGCCGTAGTCGGCGCCGGCCACGATGATCAGCGGCTGCTTGCGCTGCATGTAGGTTTCGATGGCTTCCCACATGCGGGTGACCTTGCCTTCCGGTTCGATACGCGCCAGCGACCCCTGCTTCACGCTGCCGTCTTCCTTGCGCACCATTTCGTTGAACAGCTTGGGGTTGGCGAAGGTGGCACGCTGGGCGGTCAGGTGGTCGCCACGGTGTGTGGCGTAGGAGTTGAAGTCTTCTTCCGGCAGGCCCATTTTCGCCAGGTACTCACCGGCGGCACTGTCCAACATGATGGCGTTGGACGGCGACAGGTGGTCGGTGGTGATGTTGTCCGGCAACACCGCCAGCGGGCGCATGCCGCGCAGGGTGCGCTCACCGGCCAGGGCACCTTCCCAATAGGGCGGGCGGCGGATGTAGGTGCTCATCGGGCGCCAGTCGTACAGCGGCGCCACCTTCGGCCCACGGTCTTCCTCGATGGCGAACATCGGGATGTACACCTTGCGGAACTGCTCTGGCTTGACCGCAGCACGCACCACGGCGTCGATCTCTTCATCGCTCGGCCAGATGTCCTTGAGGCGGATTTCCTTGCCATCGACCACACCCAGCACATCCTTCTCGATGTCGAAGCGGATGGTACCGGCAATGGCATAGGCCACCACCAGTGGCGGGGACGCCAGGAAGGCCTGCTTGGCATACGGGTGGATACGCCCATCGAAGTTGCGGTTACCCGAAAGCACGGCGGTGGCGTACAGGTCGCGGTCGATGATTTCTTGCTGGATTACCGGGTCCAGGGCGCCGGACATGCCGTTGCAAGTGGTGCAGGCGAAGGCGACGATACCAAAGCCCAGTTGCTCCAGCTCCTTCTCCAGCCCCGCCTCTTCCAGGTACAACTGCACGGCCTTGGAGCCCGGTGCCAGCGACGACTTGACCCAAGGTTTGCGGGCCAGGCCCAGCTTGTTGGCATTGCGCGCCAGCAGGCCTGCGGCAATCACGTTGCGCGGGTTGCTGGTGTTGGTGCAGCTGGTGATGGCGGCGATGATCACCGCGCCGTCAGGCATTTGCCCTGGCACGTCTTCCCAATTGCCGGCAATGCCCTTGGCAGCCAGGTCACTGGTGGCCACGCGCGCGTGTGGGTTGGACGGCCCGGCCATGTTGCGCACCACGCTCGACAGGTCGAAGCTCAGGGTGCGCTCGTAGACGGCGCCGCCCAGGCTGTCGGCCCACAGGCCGGCGGCCTTGGCGTAGGTCTCAACCAGCTTGACCTGCTGCTCTTCGCGGCCGGTCAGGCGCAGGTAGTCGATGGTCTGCTGGTCGATGGCGAACATGGCTGCGGTGGCACCGTATTCCGGGGCCATGTTGGAAATGGTGGCGCGGTCGCCCAAGGTCAGGGCGCGGGCACCCTCACCGTGAAACTCCAGATACGCGCCGACCACCTTCTGCTTGCGCAGGAATTCGGTCAGGGCCAGCACCAGGTCGGTGGCGGTGATGTTCGGTGCCAGCTTGCCAGTCAGCTCGACGCCGACGATTTCCGGCAGGCGCATCCACGAGGCGCGGCCGAGCATCACGTTTTCCGCTTCCAGGCCGCCCACGCCGATGGCGATCACGCCCAGGGCATCGACATGCGGGGTGTGGCTGTCGGTGCCGACGCAGGTGTCCGGGTAGGCCACGCCACGGTCGTTGTGAATCACTGGCGACATCTTCTCCAGGTTGATCTGGTGCATGATGCCGTTGCCCGGCTGGATCACGTCGACGTTCTTGAACGCCTTCTTGGTCCAGTTGATGAAGTGGAAGCGGTCTTCGTTGCGGCGGTCTTCGATGGCACGGTTCTTTTCGAACGCCTGCGGATCGAAGCCACCGCACTCGACGGCCAGCGAGTGGTCGACGATCAGCTGCACCGGCACCACCGGGTTGACCGCAGCCGGGTCACCGCCTTTGTCGGCAATGGCATCACGCAGGCCAGCAAGGTCGACCAGCGCGGTCTGGCCAAGGATGTCGTGGCACACCACGCGGGCCGGGAACCAGGGGAAATCGAGGTCGCGCTTGCGCTCGATCAGCTGGCTCAGCGAGGCATCGAGGGTGGCCGGGTCGCAGCGGCGCACCAGGTTTTCGGCGAGCACGCGGGAGGTGTATGGCAGGCCGTCGTAGGCGCCGGGCTTGATCGCCTCGACCGCCGCACGGGCATCGAAGAAGTCCAGGTCGGTGCCTGGCAGGTGCTTGCGGAATGCAGTGTTCATCATGGAATCAGGCTCGGTCACAGGAGTCGGAAGGCGCCTGCGCCCCGGTGAGGGGCGGGGTGCCTTTCTTTTCTAATCAGCGCTGTTCGATCGGCACGAACTGGCGCTGCTCGACGCCGACATACTCGGCACTCGGGCGGATGATGCGGTTGTTGGCGCGCTGTTCGAAGACGTGCGCCGCCCAACCGGTCAGGCGCGAGCAGACGAAGATCGGGGTGAACAGCTTGGTCGGGATACCCATGAAGTGATACGCCGAGGCATGGTAGAAGTCGGCATTGGGGAACAGGCGTTTCTGCTCCCACATGGTCTTGTCGATGGCTTCGGAAACCGGGTACAGCACCTTGTCACCCACTTCGTCGGCCAACTGCTTCGACCAGCCCTTGATCACCTCGTTGCGCGGGTCGGACTCTTTGTAGATCGCGTGGCCAAAGCCCATGATCTTGTCCTTGCGCTCCAGCATGCGCAGCAGCTCGGCGGTGGCGTCCTGCGGGCTCTGGAAACGCTCGATCAGCTCCATCGCCGCCTCGTTGGCACCGCCGTGCAGTGGGCCGCGCAGCGAGCCGATGGCAGCGGTGACGCAGGAGTACAGGTCGGACAGGGTCGAGGCACAGACCCGGGCAGTGAAGGTCGAGGCATTGAACTCGTGCTCGGCGTAGAGGATCAGCGACACGTTCATCACCTTGACGTGCAGCTCGCTCGGCTTCTTGCCATGCAGCAGGTGCAGGAAGTGGCCACCGAGGGTGTCTTCGTCGCTGGTGCAATCGATGCGCACACCCTCATGGGTGAAGCGGTACCAGTAGCACATCACGGCCGGGAACAGTGCCAGCAAGCGGTCAGTCTTGTCGCGCTGGGCCTCGAAGGTCAGCTCGGGCTCCAGGGTGCCCAGCACGGAACAACCCGTGCGCATCACGTCCATCGGGTGAGCGTCACGCGGGATGCGCTCCAGCACCTCCTTCAGTGCTTGCGGCAGGTCACGCAGGCCCTTGAGCTTGCGCTTGTAGTCGGTCAGTTCGGCCTGGGTTGGCAGCTCACCGTACAGCAGCAGGTAGGCGACCTCTTCGAATTCGGCACCGGCCGCCAGGTCACGCACGTCGTAACCCCGGTAGGTCAGCCCGGCACCGGCCTGGCCCACGGTCGACAGTGCGGTCTGACCAGCCACTTGGCCGCGCAGGCCTGCGCCACTGAGTACTTTTGCTTCGGCCATGGTGATTCTCCTTTCTTGAATTTGTTATGGATGCTTTCTGGCTAATTCAGGGTGTTGCTCAGCCCTTCTTCTGGGCAAACAGCGCATCGAGGCTCTGCTCGAAGGCGTGGTAACCAATGGCATCGTAGAGCTCCATGCGGGTCTGCATGGTGTCGATCACGTTCTTCTGCGTGCCGTCGCGGCGCAGTGCGGTGTACACGTTCTCGGCTGCCTTGTTCATGGCACGGAACGCCGACAGCGGGTACAGCACCAGCGACACGTCGACCGAGGCCAGCTCTTCGGTGGTGTACAGCGGCGTGGCGCCGAACTCGGTGATGTTGGCCAGGATCGGTGCCTTCACCCGGTCAGCGAACGTCTTGTACATCTGCAGTTCGGTAATGGCTTCCGGGAAGATCATGTCGGCGCCAGCCTCGATACAGGCCTCGGCACGGTCCAGGGCAGCGTTCAGGCCTTCGACGGCCAGGGCATCGGTACGCGCCATGATCACGAAGCTGTCATCAGTGCGGGCATCGACGGCGGCCTTGATGCGGTCGACCATTTCCTGCTGGCTGACGATTTCCTTGTTCGGGCGGTGACCACAGCGCTTGGCGCCCACCTGATCCTCGATATGGATGGCGGCAGCACCGAACTTGCTCATCGAACGCACGGTACGGGCAACGTTGAAAGCCGAGGCCCCGAAGCCGGTGTCGACATCCACCAGCAGCGGCAGGTCGCACACGTCGGTGATGCGGCGCACGTCGGTGAGCACGTCGTCGAGGCCACTGATGCCCAGGTCCGGCAGGCCCAAGGAGCCGGCGGCCACGCCGCCACCGGACAGGTAGATGGCCTTGAAGCCGGCGCGCTTGGCCAGCAGGGCATGGTTGGCGTTGATGGTGCCAACCACCTGCAGCGGGTGTTCAGCGGCAACGGCGTCGCGGAAACGCTGACCGGGGGTGCTCTTCACAGTCATTTCTCACCTCGTGGGCTGTTGTTGTGGGCGTCCAGGTAGTGACGCTCGATATTGCGCTTGGACGCGCCGATGTGGCGGCGCATCAGGAGTTCGGCCAGTTCGCCGTCACGGTCGGCGATGGCATCGAGAATGCGGTGGTGCTCGGAAAAAGCCTGGCGTGGGCGGTTGGGCGTGGCCGAGAACTGGATGCGGTACATGCGCACCAATTGGTACAGCTCGCCACACAGCATCTTGACCAGGGTCTGGTTGCCGCTGCCCTGGATGATCCGGTAATGGAAGTCGTAGTCGCCTTCCTGCTGGTAATAACCCAGGCCGGCCTGGAACGCTGCATCGCGCTCGTGGGTGTCAAGCACCCGGCGCAGCTCGTCGATGTCTGCTTGGCTCATGCGCTCGGCGGCCAGCCGGCAGGCCATGCCTTCGAGCGATTCACGGATTTCGTACAGCTCGATCAGCTCGGCGTGGTTGAGTGACACAACCCGCGCCCCCACATGCGGCACGCGCACCAGCAGACGCTGGCCTTCGAGGCGGTGAATGGCCTCGCGCAGCGGCCCGCGGCTGATGCCATAGGTGCGCGCCAGCTCCGGCTCGGAGATCTTGCTGCCGGGGGCGATTTCACCTTTGACGATGGCCGCCTGGATGCGCCGGAAGACGTTTTCGGAAAGGGTTTCCGTTTCGTCTGCCTGCACCGGGCTGGGGGTGGAAAGGTCCTGCATATTGTCGACACCTTGAAAAACTCTTCGCCAGAAATTAACGAACAGAACCCTCCAAGTCAAAGACAAAATGAATATTGTCGACAATCGTCTAAGAACGAACTATCACCCTCTCGATGCTGTCAGATCGCGCACCGCTGGCGTCAAGACGTCGGCGTGATAGAATGCCGCGCCTCCGATGGGGTATGGATAGCCTGTCTGTCATCCATTCATGCTTGTTGACAGATAAACGAGGAAGCTTGCGCAGTCGTTGCCAGTCGCCTTGCCCTTAACATAGCCCGAACCTTGCACTGCACCGCGCCAGGATTATGAGACTTACACCCGTTTTATTGCTGCTATGCCTCACCCTGCTACCGGCCCTTGGCCAGGCGGCGGGCAAGACCGTGTATGGTCTCAACGAATACGCCCGCCTGGGCGACCTGGACCTGGAAGTGGCCGCCAAGCTCGACACCGGTGCCAAGACCGCATCGCTCAGCGCCCGCGACATCAAGCGTTTCAAGCGCAACGGCGAAAGCTGGGTGCGCTTCTACCTGGCCATCGATGCGGCGCACTCGCACCCGATCGAACGTCCACTGGCACGCGTGAGCAAGATCAAGCGCCGGGCCGGCGACTATGATGCCGAATCGGGCAAGGCCTATACCGCCCGCCCGGTCATCGAACTCGAAATCTGCATGGGCCAGGCCATGCGCACCATCGAAGTCAACCTCACCGACCGCAGCGCGTTCCAGTTCCCGCTGCTGATCGGCTCCGAGGCGCTCAAGCACTTCGACGCGCTGGTCGACCCAAGCCTTAAATATGCGGCCGGCAAACCTGCCTGTGCCACCGACGCTCCCAAAGCAGAGTAATCCCGATGCGCTCTCTTACCCTCCATCTGAAAGTCCTGATCACCGTGCTGGTGCTGCTGGGCGTGGCGGTCACGGCTTATCAGATCTTCTTCCTCGGCATCCCGGTGACCGAGGATGAAACCGACGACCTGTGGAACATCGACGCCAAGGTCGAGTTCGTGGCCAGCACCAAGGACCCGGTCAAGGTGCAGATGTTCGTGCCACCGCTGAACCGCGACTACGTCAGCCTTAACGAGAGTTTCATCTCCAACAACTACGGGGTCAGCGTCAACCGCGCCGACGGCAACCGCAAGGTTACCTGGTCGGCCCGCCGCGCCAGCGGCAACCAGACCCTGTACTACCGTCTGGTGCTGACCAAGCGTTACAGCAACGAGAAGACCACCGTCAAAGGCCCGACCTTCCGTGACAGCCTGGCGATCGAAGGCCCCGAGAAGATTGCCGCCGAAGCCCTCATGGCGCCGATTCGCCAGCACTCCGCCGACGTCGAGACCTTCGTCAGCGAGACCATCAAGCGGGTCAACAACCTCAACGACGACAACGTCAAGCTGCTACTGGCCGGCGATACCTCGCCGATGAAAAAGGCCCAGATCATCGACCTGCTGCTGTCGATTGCCCATGTGCCTATGGAGAAGGTGCACACCATCCGCCTGGTGGCCGATACCCCGCAAACCCCGGAGCTGTGGCTGCGCAGCTTCAACGGTAACGACTGGCTGTACTTCAACCCGGACACCGGCGAGCAGGGCCTGCCCAGCGACCGCCTGCTGTGGTGGACCGGTGACGACAACCTGATCACCGTCGATGGCGGCAAGAAGGCCAACGTCACCTTCAGCATGAACAACAGCGAGATGAACGCCATCCGCTTGGCCAAGCTGACCGACGAGAACACCGACGCCGACTTCCTCGAGTACTCGCTGTACGGCTTGCCGCTGCAGACCCAGCAAACCTTCATGATCATGGTGATGATCCCGATCGGCGTGCTGGTGATCCTGGTATTGCGCAACCTGATCGGCCTGCAGACCCTTGGCACCTTCACCCCGGTACTGATCGCCCTGGCCTTCCGCGAGACCCAGCTGGGCTTCGGCATCGTGCTGTTCACGGTCATCACGGCCTTGGGCCTGTCGCTACGCTCGTACCTGGAACACCTCAAGCTGCAGATGCTGCCGCGCCTGTCGGTGGTACTCACCTTTGTCGTGGTACTGATCGCCGCCATCAGCCTGTTCAGCCACAAGCTGGGCCTTGAGCGCGGGCTGTCGGTGGCACTGTTCCCGATGGTGATCCTGACCATGACCATCGAACGCCTGTCCATTACCTGGGAAGAACGTGGCGGTGGCCATGCCATGAAAGTGGCCATCGGCACCCTGTTCGCCGCGTCGCTTGCGCACCTGCTGATGATGGTGCCGGAACTGGTGTACTTCGTGTTCACCTTCCCTGCCGTGCTGTTGATCCTGGTGGGCTTCATGCTGGCGATGGGCCGCTACCGCGGTTACCGCCTGACCGAGCTTGTGCGCTTCAAGGCATTCCTGAAGAAGGCTGACGCCTGATGTTTGGCCTGATCAAGACGTGGAAAGCCCTGGAGGCCCGGGGCATCATGGGTATCAACCGGCGCAACGCGGACTACGTGTTGAAGTACAACAAGCGCCACCTGTACCCGATTGTCGACGACAAGATCATCACCAAGGAGCGTGCCCTGGCGGCCGGCATCCATGTGCCGGAAATGTACGGCATCATCGAGACCGAAAAAGAGATCGAAAAGCTCGACCAGATCATTGGCGGGCGCAGCGACTTCGTCATCAAGCCGGCGCAGGGTGCCGGCGGTGATGGCATCCTGGTCATTGCCGACCGCTTCGAGGACCGCTACCGCACAGTGTCGGGGAAGATCATCAGCCATGAGGAAATCGAGCACCAGATTTCGAGCATCCTCACCGGCCTGTACTCGCTGGGCGGCCACCGCGACCGGGCGCTGATCGAGTACCGGGTTACCCCCGACCAGATCTTCAAGAGCATCAGCTACGAAGGCGTGCCGGACATCCGCATCATCGTGCTGATGGGCTACCCGGTCATGGCCATGCTGCGCCTGCCGACCCGCCAGTCTGGCGGCAAGGCCAACCTGCACCAGGGCGCCATCGGCGTGGGTGTCGACCTGGCCACCGGCGTGACCCTGCGCGGCACCTGGCTGAACAACATCATCAGCAAGCACCCGGACACCACCAATGCGGTGGACGGCGTGCAACTGCCGAACTGGGATGGTTTCATGAAGCTGGCGGCCGGCTGCTATGAGCTGTGCGGCCTGGGCTACATTGGCGTGGACATGGTGCTGGACCAGGACAAAGGCCCGCTGATTCTGGAACTCAACGCCCGCCCGGGCCTGAACATCCAGATTGCCAACGACTGCGGCCTGACCCAGCGCACCCATGCCATTGAGGCGCACATTGAAGCGCTGGCAAAAGATGGTATTACTGAAGATGCCGAACAGCGCGTTCGGGTAGCACAAGGGTTGTTCGGGCACGTGCCCAACCGCTGAAATATTGGGGCTGCTTTGCAGCCCCTGCATAAAACACAATGTTGAATGTCGCGCCCAGTGCTAGGCGCTTTTCCTACACAGGTCTACAATCGCCCTCCTCGCTTTTACATCGCCGTCCACACTGATGCCGACCTGTACGCTGCACCCCCTGCCCTACCAGCCCGACCCTGCGGCCTATTTCGCCCGCCTGCGCCAGGCTCCCGGCGCGATCCTGCTCGACAGTGCCCGCCCAGGCGCCGAACGCGGTCGCTTCGACCTGCTCAGCGCCTGGCCGCTGCAACAGCTGCAAGCGCAGCCCGATGAAGACGGCCGCGCCTTCCTCCAACGCCTGCGTGCCGGCCTGGCGCAACTGGGCCACGCAGGCTTGCCCAAGGGCGTTGAACTGCCCTTTGCCGGTGGCCTGATCGGCTACCTGAGCTACGACTTCGGCCGCCGGCTGGAACACCTGCCAAGCCTGGCTGTGGACGACCTCGGCCTGCCTGACGCGCAACTGGGCCTGTACGCCTGGGCACTGGTCAGCGACCACCTGCACGGTACCAGCCAGTTGGTGTTCCACCCGAGCCTGGCAAGCGACGAGCGAGAACGCCTGATCGGCCTGTTCGAAGGCAGTCGCTGCACCGAAACCGGTGACTTCCAGTTGCTCGCCCCAATGGCTGGTGACCTGCAGCCGGAACAGTACAAAGCCGCTTTCGACCAGGTCCAGCGCTACATCCAGGCCGGTGACTGCTACCAGATCAACCTGACTCAACGCTTCCGCGCCCCCTGCCAGGGTGACCCCTGGCGAGCTTACCAGGCCCTGCGCAAGGCATGCCCCACGCCGTTTTCCGGCTACCAGCAATTGGCTGACGGCAGCGCCTTGCTGAGTTTTTCGCCCGAGCGCTTCATCCGTGTCAGCCAGGGCCAGGTGGAAACCCGGCCAATCAAAGGCACCCGTCCGCGCGCCAGCGACCCAGGCGAAGACGCACGCAATGCCGAGGAGCTGCTGCGCAGCCCCAAGGACCGCTCGGAAAACCTGATGATTGTCGACCTGCTGCGCAACGACTTGGGGCGCACCTGCGAAATCGGCTCGGTGAAAGTACCAGAGCTGTTCAGCCTTGAGAGCTACCCCAACGTCCATCACCTGGTCAGCAGTGTCACCGGCCAGCTTGCCAGCGACAAGGATGCCCTGGACCTGATCGGCGACAGCTTCCCCGGCGGCTCAATCACCGGCGCGCCGAAAATTCGCGCCATGCAGATCATCGACGAGCTGGAACCCACGCGGCGGGCGCTGTACTGCGGCTCGCTGCTGTATGTGGATGTGCGCGGCGAGATGGACAGCTCGATTGCCATTCGCAGCCTGCTGGTCAAAAACGGCCAGGTCAGCTGCTGGGGTGGCGGCGCGGTAGTGGCTGACTCCGAATGGCAGGCCGAATATGAAGAGTCGATCGCCAAAGTGCGGGTGTTGATGCAGACCTTGCAGGGCTTGTGAGTCCGTCTAGCCCGCGTTTTTTTGTTACCATCACCTTACTACGAGCGCACAGCGCCACAGCCAAGATGGAAACCGCCTGATGAGTCAACCCTTCGACGTCGCCGCCCTGGCCGCGACCTATGCCAACAAGTCCCCGCAGGACATCCTCAAGCTTGCCTTCGAGCACTTTGGTGATGACCTGTGGATCTCCTTCAGCGGCGCCGAGGACGTGGTGCTGGTCGACATGGCCTGGAAGCTGAACAAGCAGGTCAAGGTGTTCAGCCTCGACACCGGCCGACTGCACCCGGAGACCTACCGGTTCATCGACCAGGTGCGCGAGCAGTACAACCTGCCAATCGAAATCCTCAGCCCGGACCGCGACAGGCTTGACCCGTTCGTGAAAGAAAAGGGCCTGTTCAGCTTCTACAAGGACGGCCACGGCGAGTGCTGCGGCATCCGCAAGATCGAGCCGCTGCGCCGCAAGCTGGCTACCGTTAACGCCTGGGCCACCGGCCAGCGCCGCGACCAGAGCCCGGGCACCCGCAGCCAGGTAGCGGCACTGGAAATCGACAGCGCCTTCTCCACACCCGAGCGCACCCTGTACAAGTTCAACCCGCTGGCGCAGATGAGCAGCGAGGAAGTGTGGGGTTATATCCGTATGCTTGAGCTGCCGTACAACAGCCTGCATGAGCGCGGCTTCATCAGCATTGGCTGCGAGCCTTGCACCCGGCCGGTGCTGCCGAACCAGCATGAGCGCGAGGGGCGCTGGTGGTGGGAAGAGTCGACACAGAAGGAATGCGGGTTGCACGCGGGCAACCTGATCAGCAAGGCTTGAAATAACCGGGGCTGCTTTGCAGCCCCGGCATTCTTGAATCAGTGCACCGGCAGTTCGACACCTTCGAACAGCTCTTCCAACTCCTGCTTGTTATGGCACTGAATGGCCTTGGCCATCACTTCGCGGGTCAGGTGCGGAGCGAACTTCTCGATGAAGTCGCACATGAAGCCACGCAGGAAGGTGCCACGGCGGAAGCCGATCTTCGTGATACTGGCCTCGAACAGCTCGCTGGCATCCAGCGCCACCAGGTCGCTATCGAGCTTGGCATCCACAGCCATGCCCGCGACGATACCCACGCCCAGCCCCAGGCGCACATAGGTCTTGATAACGTCAGCGTCGGCCGCGGTGAACACCACTTTCGGCGTGAGGCCGCGGTGGTTGAACGCTTCGTCCAGCTTCGAGCGCCCGGTAAAACCGAACACATAGGTAACGATCGGGTATTCGGCAACCGCTTCCAGAGTGAGTTTCGGCAGCTTGGCCAGCGGGTGACCCTGCGGCACCACCACGCAACGGTTCCACTTGTAGCACGGCATCATGATCAGGTCGCCGAACAGCTCAAGGGCCTCGGTGGCGATGGCGAAGTCTACCGTGCCGTCTGCTGCCATCTCGGCGATCTGCATGGGCGAACCCTGGTGCATATGCAGGGACACTTCCGGATACTGCTTGATGAAGCTGCTGATCACCGGCGGCAAGGCATAGCGCGCCTGGGTGTGGGTGGTGGCGATGGACAGCGTGCCCTTCTTCTCGTTAGAGAACTCCTGGGCAATCTGCTTGATGCTTTCGACTTTGCGCAGGATTTCGCCAGCGGTATTGATGATGCGCTCGCCGGCCGGCGTGACGCGGGTCAGGTGCTTGCCGCTACGCGCAAAGACTTCAACACCCAATTCGTCTTCGAGCAGGCGGATCTGCTTGCTGATACCTGGCTGGGAGGTATACAGGCTCTGCGCCGTCGCGGAGACGTTGAGGTCATGGTGCGCCACTTCCCAGATGTAGCGCAGTTGTTGAAGCTTCATAGGTTCCCCTCGGTTCAGCGATGAGTCCGCGGCAGCAGGCAGCGACGATATATAACTATATTAGTGGTTCTGGAAATAAATCTAGAACTATTTTGTTACATGCCCCCCGGAAACAGCCTACAGTCATCTTCATGCCTTCCTACGCCCCAAGTGCTGCGCCAACGGCACCATGTACACCGGCACCGGCGACAGCTGCAGCAGCCGAACCGCCGTTCGCCCCAGGGGTACATCCACGCCGGCACCGGCGCTGTGGCTGCCGAAAATCAGCAGGTCGACACTCAACCGCTGTGCCTGATCAAGGATTACCTGCGCGGGGTCACCCTGGCGTACCCGCACCGCCTTGATAACCGCGAGGTCGGCCTCCTCACCCAGCTCATCACGAAAGTTTTCCAGCACGCGCTGCTCGATGTTGGCCATCACCGTGTTCACGCCTTGGCTGTGCAACTGGTCGAGCGTCTGCTCATCAAGGTAGCTTTGCAGGAGGGATTCGGCGAACTGCCCCATGGGTTCCACCGCATGGATCACATACAACTCGGCATTGAACGTACGCGCCAGGGCCAGCGCGTGTTGCATCACAAAAGGTGCGTAGACACCGAGGTCGGTGGCGTACAGCATGGAGCGGATCATTCGACCTCCTCGACTGCCGCAGCGGCAGAGCAAGCTTCAGCTTAGCAGCGCGCCGGATGCACGCTTTGCCGTCCGGCGCGCTACTGGCGCGGGCTGAAGCGCCCAGCCGAGGTCAGTGCCGCCCTCAGTGAGGCCGGTGGTTGCTGTCGAGAAAGCTCAGCGCCTGATAGAGCATTTCCATACGCGGCAAGCAGCAGCCTGCCGCACGCGCACGTGCCAGCGGCTCGGCATAGATAGCCTGCAACTCCAGTGGGCGCTTGAACGTATGGTCGTGATACATGCTTGGCCAGTAGTCGGGCATGCGCTCGGTCACCTGGAACAAGTGCTCGGCATAGCCCTCGGGCAACACGTGGCCACAGGCTGCAGCGCCCTGCACCACCTCGGCCATCAGTGCCTGGATGAGATCACGGCTGTGACTGTCTGCCATCAGCGGCGTGGTGCTGGCCCCCAGCAGCACCGACAGACCATTGTAAGGCACGTTCCACACCAGCTTCTGCCACCGCGCCGAGTCGAGATTTGGCATGGCCTGCGAATCGATGCCCGCGCGTTTGAACAACGCCACCCCTTCACCGACCAGCGCAGCACCGCCGTCACTTGCCGGCCCACTGTGGTAACCCAGGTTGACAGCCCCGAGTGCCTGATGGCGGATCACACCTGGCGCATGACGGTTGACGCAGATGAAGCACAGGCCGCCCAGCAGATGCATGTCGCTACGCAAGGCCGGGCGCAATTGCTCCTCCACCCCCAGGCCGTTCTGCAGCAGTACGACCTTGGCGCCGGGTGCGGCGGCCTGCACGATCAGAGGTGCGAGCTGATCATTGCTGGTGGCCTTGGCACCGATCAGCAACCAGTCGCAAGGCGGCATGTCGGCGGCACTGGCATAGGCGTGCACCTGCATCTGCAACGCACCATGCACGTCACTTTCCAGGGTCAGCCCTTGCTCACTGACGGCCTGGTACTCGCTGCGCAACAGAAAATGCACATCGAAACCGGCCCGGGCCAGCATCAACCCATAAAAGCCGCCGATGGCGCCACTGCCGATGATACCGATGCGAGGGGTGTGCGGATGCATGCCGATCTCCGAGTATGAAGTCAGCCCTCTTTTTACACAGGTTACGCAGCGCTGGGCAGCCCATTCGCGCTCAACGCACTCGATCAGGGAAAAACCCCACAATGACTGGGCCAAACCCATTGTCGCGCCACCTGTAACGCGCTAAGGTTCGGCTCCCCGCTGCGAATATTCTTGCTGCTGGGCCGCACGGGGATAGCTGGCGGCCGGCACCCGTGACCTGACGAGTAACACGATGGCTGATTTACCGATCGATGACTTGAACGTTGCCTCCAACGAGACCCTGATCACCCCCGATCAGCTCAAGAAGGAAATCCCCCTCAGCGCCAAGGCCCTGCAGACCGTGACTGCCGGCCGTGAAGTGGTGCGCAATATTCTCGACGGCAAGGACCATCGCCTGTTCGTCGTGGTCGGCCCTTGCTCCATCCACGACATCAAGGCCGCCCACGAGTACGCCGAGCGCCTGAAGGTGCTGGCCGAAGAAGTGTCCGATACGCTGTACCTGGTCATGCGCGTGTACTTCGAAAAGCCACGCACCACCGTGGGCTGGAAAGGCCTGATCAACGACCCGTACCTGGATGATTCGTTCAAGATCCAGGACGGCCTGCACATTGGCCGTCAGCTGCTGCTGGACCTGGCCGAGATGGGCCTGCCGACCGCCACCGAGGCGCTCGACCCGATTTCCCCGCAATACCTGCAAGACCTGATCAGCTGGTCGGCCATCGGCGCCCGCACCACCGAATCGCAAACCCACCGCGAGATGGCCTCGGGCCTGTCTTCGGCGGTTGGCTTCAAGAACGGCACCGACGGCGGCCTGACCGTTGCCATCAACGCCTTGCAGTCGGTCTCCAAGCCACACCGCTTCCTCGGCATCAACCAGGAAGGCGGCGTGTCGATCGTCACCACCAAGGGCAACCCTTACGGCCACGTGGTACTTCGCGGCGGCAACGGCAAGCCGAACTACGACTCGGTCAGCGTCGCCCTGTGCGAGCAGGACCTGGCCAAGGCCAAGATCAAGGCCAACATCATGGTCGATTGCAGCCACGCCAACTCCAACAAGGACCCGGCCCTGCAACCGCTGGTGATGGAGAACGTTGCCAACCAGATCCTCGAAGGCAACCAGTCGATCATCGGCCTGATGGTCGAGAGCCACCTGAACTGGGGCTGCCAGTCGATCCCGAAAAACCTGGAAGAGTTGCAGTATGGCGTCTCGATCACCGATGCCTGCATCGACTGGTCGGCTACCGAGAAAACCCTGCGCAGCATGCGTACCAAGCTCAAGGATGTGCTACCGCAGCGTAAGCGCGGCTGAGCATTGCAATAAACAAAACGCCGGGCATTGCCCGGCGTTTTTGTATCTGATGCCTTTCGGCAGCTCAGGCCTTGCTGGAATGCCGCTGCTGGCGCTCCATGTAGCGTTCCACGTACGAGCAGGAAGGAATGACCGTGTAACCCATTTGCTCGGCGTACGCCAAGGCCTGCTCGGTCAACGCGGCGGCAATCCCGCGGCCCCGCAAGGCGTTCGGCACGAAGGTACGATAGATGTCCAGCGTCTGCTTGCCCAGATCCATGTACGTCAGGTAGGCACGATGACCGTCCACGTTGGTCTCGAACTGATGACCGGCCTGGTCATGGTGGATGGTCAGCGCTTCGCTCATCACTACTCCTCGCAGGTCTTCTCGGCAGACCCATACCTTCACCGATGGTGGTTTATCCGGCACAGAATCCTCTATGCCACCTGTTGCCCCTACGACCTCTGGACGATTGCAATCGTTCGGATTCTCTGGCACTCACAAGATAGTAGGCGCCGCAAACGGGATTGCTCAAGGTGGTAGCGGCTAAAAATGGCGAAAATGCCCGGAATGCGACTCTTCCCTGCACGTTCAACAGCCACCGGATGTTGTAGGGCTTAAGACGTCGAAGGACAGTTAAAGTCACCCTTAGTTCAACAAAAAAGTTCCTGTAGTACAACCGCTTGCGAACCCTGCACGTTTTTTTCACACACGCGCCGCAAATCTTGTCGGCACGGCGTCAAGCAACATTTTTTTTGCAGTTCTTGCGCTCAGTCAGTTTACTTACTACAAGTAATGGGTACTATGTACGCCGGCCAGTTTCTCTTTTCCTGAGAGATGGCTATTTAATAGAAAGTCCTTGAAGGGGAACACGATGAACAACGTTCTGAAATTCTCTGCTCTGGCTCTGGCCGCAGTTCTGGCTACCGGTTGCAGCAGCGTATCCAAAGAAACCGAAGCTCGTCTGACTGCGACTGAAGACGCAGCAGCTCGCGCTCAAGCTCGTGCTGACGAAGCCTACCGTAAGGCTGACGACGCACTGGCAGCCGCTCAGAAGGCTCAGCAGACCGCTGACGAAGCCAACGAGCGCGCTCTGCGTATGCTGGACAAAGCCAGCCGCAAGTAATAATCCTCACGGATTGTTATGGAGCCGACCCACTTGTGGGTCGGCTTTTTTATTGCCTGTAAACAAGCCAAACGCGCCCCGCAGATACGAAAAGGCCCGCACTAAGGCGGGCCCGGGTGTGTCGCGAATACCTTACTGCAGTTCGGGCGGTATGCTCGTCACCATCGGCGCATTGCCCTGGTTTTGCACCGGCACGGCAATTTCTACCGGCATGCCATCTTCTGCAGCCACCACGTCACGCACCATGTCCCAGTTCATGCGCAGGTTGTTGGCAAGGTCTTCCCGCTTGAGCAAGGCGTTGATAACCGCAGTGTGTTTGTCGACCACCGACGGGTTACCCTGGTCGTCCAGCGGCGTGTGCGCCTCCAGATAGACCTTGCCGCCACTGATACCGAACTTGTAGGGCTCGTTGATGATGCGTACCGGCGTACCGACCGGCACCATCTTCGACAGTTCCAGCACGTTGTTGTTGAGCATGCGGAAGCAACCGTGGCTGGTACGCATGCCGATGCCGAACTTCTTGTTCGACCCGTGGATCAGATAGCCCGGCACGCCCAAGGTGAACTTGAACGGCCCCAGCGGGTTATCCGGACCTGCTGGCACCACAGCCGGCAGGATGTCGCCGTCTGCGGCGTGTTCTTTACGGATAGAGGCAGGTGGCGTCCAGGTCGGGTTCGGCGTTTTGGCGGTGATCTTGGTGTTGGCGATCGGCGACCCCCACCCCTCACGTCCAATACCCAGCGGGAAGGTATGCACTACGTTCTGCCCTTTCGGGAAGTAATACATACGGTACTCGGCCAGGTTGATGACGATACCTTCACGCGGGCCCGGCGGCAGGATGTAGCGGGTCGGCAGTATGATCTCGGTGCCGGCGCCCGGTAGCCACGGGTCGACGCCCGGGTTGGCGGCGATCATTTCCAGATAGCCGAGGTCGTTGGCGGTGCCGATGTCGGCGAACGTGTCCTCGTATTTGGCCTTGATCGTATGCACCTGGCCGACGATGTCTTCACCGGGCGGTGGCAGTGGCAATTCCAGCGCAGCAGCGGGGCCCGCTACCAGCAGGGCGGCCAGGGACAGGCTACGGGTGACGACAGGAAAGCGCGGCAACATCCGGTAAATCCTTCGAAAGATAGGTCAAGAGGAACGATTGTACACCCGCCTCGATGCAAGCGGGAGGCATTGGCGCCCATGCAAGCGTTTCAGATGATGAAAGGTGCTTGCCGTTCAGCTGGCCTGCAGCTCTGGCCAGACTGGGCGCATGCCGCGCCGCTGGGCATCGAGGATGGCACGGCACAGGTCACACAGGCGGCTGTCACGGTAGATGGCACGCGGCACGGCCGACCAGCGCGGCTGCGCAGGCAGCAGGCCGCCGCACAAGGTGCGGTCTACCGGCACGCCCAGCTCAAGCTGGCGAGCCACCAGGTGAACGCGGATTTCCTGGCAGGCGAACAGGTCGAGCTGCTCATCGGGCTCGATCAGTTGGTAGGCATACAGGGACCAGGCAGGGCGCGGCATCGGGGGCACTCGAAACGGGGGGCGCAACATTAGCCGAAAGCTGGCCCCGTTTAAAGCGTCAGAGCAAGGGTTTTATCGCTGGCCAGGCATTTTCCAGCAAGCGCTGCTGGGCACCCTGGGCCGGGTGGATGCCATCGGCTTGCATCAACTCAGGCACGCCCCCTATTCCTTCGAGGAAAAACGGCACCAATGGCACCTGTTTATCCGCCGCCAGCTGTTCATACACCTTGGCGAATGCGGTGGTATAGCGCACGCCATAATTGGGCGGCAGGCGCATGCCCAGCAGCACCACCTTGGCGCCGGCCTGGCGCGCGCTTTCAATCATCGAGGCAAGATTTTGTTGCAATTGCGCAGGCGGCTGCCCACGCAAGCCATCGTTACCGCCCAGCTCCAGCACCACCAGGCTCGGTTTATGGGCTGCAAGCAGCGCCGGCAGCCGCGCCTGGCCACCTGCACTGGTGTCACCGCTGATCGAGGCGTTGACCACTTTATCGTCGAAACCTTCGTCTTTAAGCCGGGCCTGCAACAAAGAGACCCAACCCTGGCGGCTATCCAGGCCAAAACCGGCGCTGATACTATCGCCAACAATCAGCAGTGTTCCCGCCGCCGCGCTCTGGGCCAGGCAATACAGGGCCAGACCGGCACTCAACCACCACACTCGCATCGGATTCTCCATGGGCCCCAGCATTCTCGTTGCGCAGAACCTTAGCAAAGTGGTCCCCAGCGCGGAAGGTGACCTGACCATCCTTCACGCACTCTCCCTCGACCTGGCCCAAGGCGACAGCCTGGCCATCGTCGGCGCATCGGGCTCCGGCAAGTCGACCCTGCTCGGTTTGCTTGCCGGCCTCGATCAGCCCAGCGCCGGCAAGGTCATCCTCGCCGGCCATGACCTGGGCCCCCTGGATGAAGACCAGCGCGCCCGGGTGCGCGCCGAACATGTGGGCTTCGTGTTCCAGTCGTTCCAACTGCTCGACAGCCTCAACGCCCTGGAAAACGTGATGCTGCCGTTGGAGCTGGACGGTCGCCGGGATGCACGCGAACACGCGCGCACACTGCTGGAACGGGTCGGCCTCGGCAAGCGCCTGAGCCACACGCCCCGTCAACTGTCGGGCGGTGAGCAGCAGCGGGTTGCTATCGCCCGCGCCTTCGCGGCACAACCGGCGGTGCTGTTTGCCGACGAGCCCACAGGCAACCTCGACAGCCACACGGGCGAGCGCATCAGCGATTTACTGTTCGAGTTGAACAAGGAGCGCGGTACCACCCTGGTGCTGGTCACTCATGACGAACGCCTGGCCCGGCGCTGCCGCCGCCAGATCCGCCTGGACGCGGGGCGCCTGGTGGCCCCAGTGGAGGCCTGATGACCCACATGCCGTTGTCCCGCCTGTGCGGCCTGGCCCTGCGCCAGCTGCTGCGCGACCTTCGCGCCAGCGAAGTACGCGTGTTGTTCTTTGCCTTGCTGGTGGCCGTGGCGGCCAGCACCGCCATCGGCTATTTCGGCGCCCGCCTCAACGGCGCCATGCAGCTGCGCGCCAGTGAATTCCTGGGCGCCGACCTGGTGCTGCAAGGCAGCGCCCCGGCCCGTGCGCAGCAGATCGATAGCGGCACGGCACTTGGCTTGCGCCATGCACAGGTGGTCGAATTCACCAGCGTGGTAGGCGGCGACAATGGCATCCAGCTGTCCAGCGTCAAGGCCGCCGACGGCGCTTATCCGTTGCGCGGGCAGGTGCGCAGCGCGCCGGCCCCTTATGCCGAGGAGACACCTGGCGGTGGCCCGGCGCCTGGTGAAGCCTGGGTCGAACCCCGCCTGCTGGCGGCGCTGGGCCTGGCGATTGGCGACAGCATCGACGTGGGCATGAAAACCCTGCGCATGAGCCGCGTGCTGACCTACGAACCCGACCGCGCCAACAACTTCTACAGCCTTACCCCCCGGGTGATGATGAACCTGGCCGACCTCGAGGCCACTGGCGTCATTCAGCCGGGTAGCCGGGTTACCTACCGCGACCTGTGGCGCGGCGATACCGAGGCACTGGCCCAATACCGCCAGGCCGTGGAAAAAGACCTGGCCGCCAACCAGCGCCTGCGCGACACCCGCGATGGTAACCAGCAGATCGGTGGCGCGCTGGGCAAGGCCGAACGCTACCTGAACATGGCCAGCCTGGTGGCGGTGCTGCTGGCGGGCGTGGCCGTGGCCCTGTCGGCCAGCCGCTATGCCGCACGCCGCCTGGACGCCAGCGCCCTGCTGCGCTGCCTGGGCCTGTCGCGCCGCCAGGCACTGGGCCTGTATTGCCTGCAACTGGCCATGCTCGGCCTGGTCGCCGCCCTGGCCGGTGCCCTGCTCGGCTGGCTGGCCCAGCTGGGCCTGTTCCGCCTGCTGCAGGGGCTGTTGCCAAGCGTGGTGCCTGCCGGCGGCATCGTTCCGGCCCTGGCCGGCATCGGGACCGGGCTGGTGGCACTGGCCGGTTTCGCCCTACCGCCGATCGCTGCACTGGGCCAGGTGCCCCCGCTGCGGGTGCTGCGCCGCGACCTGCTGCCCATACCGCCCAGCAGTTGGCTGGTGTATGGCGCCGCGCTGTTTGCCTTGGGCCTGATCATGTGGCGCCTGAGCCTTGACCTGCTGCTCACCTTCGCCTTGCTCGGTGGCGGTCTGGTCGCCGCATTGTTGCTCGGCGGCCTGCTGTTGCTCGGTTTGCGCAGCCTGCGCCAGTTGCTGGCCGGCGCACCGCTGACCTGGCGCCTGGGGTTGGGCCAGCTACTACGCCACCCCACGGCCGCAGCCGGCCAGGCCCTGGCCTTCGGCCTGATCCTGCTGGCCATGGCCCTGGTCGCCCTGCTTCGCGCCGAACTGCTCGACACCTGGCAAGCCCAACTGCCCAAGGATGCACCCAACCATTTCGCCCTGAATATCCTGCCGGATGACCGCGAATCTTTCGCGCAACGCCTGCACCAGGTCAATGCAGCCTCGGCGCCGCTTTACCCGGTTACGCCCGGGCGCCTGGTGCAAATCAACGAGCAGCCGGTGCAGCAAGTTGTCAGCAAAGAATCGGCGGGTGAACGCGCCGTGCAGCGAGACCTTAGCCTGACCTGGGCCGCCGAACTGCCCGAAGGCAATCAACTCACTGCCGGCAGTTGGTGGCAAGCCTTGCCGGCCGACAGCGAAATACCCGGCGTTTCGGTGGAAGCGGAGCTGGCCACCAGCCTGAAACTGCACATGGGCGACCTGCTGACCTTCGACATCGGCGGCCAGCAGCGCCAGGCCCGGGTCAGCAGCCTGCGCAGCGTGCATTGGGACAGCTTCCAGCCGAACTTCTACATGATCTTCCAGCCCGGCACGCTACAGGGGTTGCCGACCACTTACCTGACCAGTTTCTACCTGGCACCCGGCCACGACCTGGATGTGGTGGCGCTGTCGCGGGCATTTCCGGCGGTGACCATCCTGCAGGTGGACGCCTTGCTCGACCAGTTGCGCAGCATCCTCGCCCAGGTGACCCTGGCGGTGGAGTATGTGCTGTTGTTCGTGCTGGCGGCCGGGCTGGCGGTGCTGTTCGCCGGCTTGCAGGCAACGCTGGACGAACGCATTCGCCAAGGTGCCTTGCTACGTGCGCTAGGGGCGGCGCGGCCATTGCTGGTGAAGGCGCGGCGTATCGAGTTCGGTTTGCTGGGTGCGGCCAGTGGGCTGTTGGCGGCAGTGGGTTGTGAACTGATTACCCTGGTGCTGTATCGCTATGCCTTCGATTTGCAGTGGAGCCCACACCCGTGGCTGCTGGTGTTGCCACTGGCAGGGGCGCTGCTGGTGGGCGGTGCAGGTGTGCTGGGGACGCGGCGGGCGTTGAATGCCAGCCCTTTGGCGGTGTTGCGGGAAACTTGAGTGTTACATGTGCCGGCCTCTTCGCGGGCTCGCCCGCGAAGAGGCCGGCACAAACAACATCAATCTATTGCCCGTACGAGATGCTGTTCACATACCAGGTCGCTTCACCGGTAGGCGTATGCACCAACACCTCATCGCCCTCCTCCTTTTTGAGCAAGGCACGGGCCATGGGCGAATCGATCGAGATGTAGTCGTTACGCCCGTAGATTTCGTCATAACCGACAATGCGAAACTTCATGGTCTCGCCATCATCATTCTCGATCTCGACCCAGGCGCCGAAAAACACCTTGCCTTCCTGCTGCGGCGAATAAGCCACCACCTTCACATCTTCAAGACGCTTTCGCAGATAACGCACCCTGCGGTCGATTTCGCGCAGCAGCTTCTTGTTGTACTGGTAGTCGGCGTTTTCGCTGCGATCCCCCAGGGATGCCGCCCAGGCAACCTTCTGAGTGATCTCCGGGCGATACACCCGCCACAGGTGGTCCAGCTCTTTCTTCAGCGCCTCGTGGCCTTCCGTGGTAATGATGTTGGTGCTCAACAGCACACTCCTTAACGGCGGGTAATCAGGCCTTGGCGCGCGATACGGGTGAGGTGGCCAATAACGTCTGCGGCCTCATCCTGCGCCGGAGCCTGGATGACGGCCAGGTCAAAACGGTCATTGCCGTACTGCGCCAGGTGGCAGCCAGCATCAGCGAACTGAATCAGAAATGCGCGCGCCTGGCCCTTGCGTCGAGACAGGCCTTCAAGGTGACGCAAAAGGGTGGGCTGATGCTGGCCGCCGAGCAGAATGCGCGGTGTGCGGGACGCCTGGTTGGCAGGCAATGGGCTTAAACAGACACTGGTACGTGGGCAACTCATGGAGCTTCTCTCCGCCTCGCGAATCCCGCTGGGCAGCGGTGGGAGGCGTCACCGAACCAGCGCTTTAGCGGTATTTCGGATAACCCGGATGGGGGCTTTCCTGCGCCCCGCAAGTAGCTGTTTAAATCGGCGCAGGCGGTATGCTAGAGCTACAAGCGGCAAGATACAAGCCTCAAACCGAAAGTGATCGGCCTGAGGCTTGGATCTTGCCGCATGGGTGGTATCAGCGGGCGATCAGGCGGTCCAGCGAGAAGCGGCCAGCGCCTTCGATCATGACGGCGACAGTGCCCGCCAGCAGGGCCAGGGCGAACTCATAGCCGTTATTGGACATGAACAGGCCGTTGCCGATATGCACCGAGAAGATCGCCACCACCAGGGTCACGGTCAGCGCCAGCGCCGCCGGGCGGGCCAGCAGGCCGATCACCAGGGCCAGGCCGCCGAAGAGTTCTGCGCTGCCGGACAGCAAGGCCATCAGGTAACCCGGCGCCAGACCGATGCTTTCCATCCACTGGCCGGTACCTTCCAGGCCATAACCGCCAAACAGGCCGAAGAGTTTTTGCGCGCCATGCGCCATGAAGATGATGCCAACCAGGATGCGGATAACGCTGAGGCCAGCACCGGCGCGGGTGGAGAACAGGGCGTTGAGGGTCGTGTTGTTCATGTCGAAGCGTCCTTGAAGCGGAGAAGTTGTGTTGGGATGGGCGCCATAATAATCAATCCAATAGATATTAAAATCGCAAAAAACCCAACATAACAATCGATAAAATCGATTTCTCAACGCTTCGCTACGCGCTCCAGTACCGCACGCTCGCGGTTGAACGCCAGGAAGTACTTGTTGACGCTATTGACGAAGTTGACCGGCCCCATGCCGACCTGCTCCATGGCGATGCGCTCGGTCTGGAAGAACCACTGGTTGCCGTTGAGGCCACGCCGCCGGGCCTCCGCACGCATGGCCTGAACCCGCTCTGGGCCGAGGTTGTAGGCCGCCAGTACAAAGGCCATGCGTTCACGCTCGTTGATCTTGGGGCTGGCAAAGAACTTGCGACGGATCAGCGCCAGGTAACGGGCACTGGCTTGTACATTGCCATCTACCGTGGCGGTGTTGCTCACCCCTACCCGCTGGGCCGCCGAAGGCGTTATCTGCATCAGGCCGTGGGCACCGCCAGTGCCACGTGCGGCCGGGTTGAGGGTGGACTCCTTGAAGGCCAGCGCGGCCAGGTTGAGCCAATCGATCTGCTGCGCCTGGCCATGCTTCTGCAGCACTGCACGCACCGAGGCCAGGCGCTGACGGTCCTTGCTGGCCAACGGGTTGTGCACCCGGTACTGGCGGCGGTAGATGCGCTCGAAGGCGGCATCCTGGTTGTCCGGTGCACGGTAGCCCTGCAGGAAACGATCGACCGTGGCCAGCAATTGCGGTGCATCGCGCCCTACATACCAACGCATGGCCTGCGGAGCCCCCAGGTGCACCCGGGTGTCCAGGCGCAGGCGTGGCATCACCCGCGCCCAGCGCCGGGCAATGGGTTGCTCGACCACCGTCAGGTGATAGATGCCCGCCTGCACCATCTCCAGCACATCCTCTACCGCCAGCGTTGAGTCGACCCATTCCACCTTGATCGGCGGCCGTTTGCGCAGCGCCAGTTGCTGGTTGACCTGCTGGATCAGCGGCCCGGCAGCACTGGCGCTGGTCAAAGCCACGGTGCGCCCGGAAAGCTGTTCGACCTTACTGAAGCTTCGCTCGCCTTTGCGCCCAACCAGCATCAGCGGCACCTGGTCGAGAATTGGCGCACTGCTGCTGACACCGCGCACCGTGCCGGGGTCAAGCAGCTCGCCCGGCGCTGCCAGGTCACCCTCGCCGCGGGCCAGTGCGCCTAGCAGTTGTTCCTTGGCCCGTGGGATGAGCTTGAGTTGAATCTCCTGGCCATCGGCGGCACGGGCATTGAGGTAATGCTCCAGGGCGCGCAGGCGGTAGTATTCGATGCCGACCGGCTCACCTTTGACCTCGCCTGAGCTGTTACGGCTTTGATTGACCAGCACCCGCAACACCTGGCTGGAGCGAATCTGTTGCAGGTCGCGCACCTTGGCTGGTGGGATATTCTGCTGCGGCCCCGGCGCGCGCGCATGGGCGGCACCGGGCAGGGTCAGCCCAATCGTCAGCCCGAGCGTGAACAGGAAGGTGAGCCAGCATCGCAGCATGCAAAACGTGTCCGTTGTCGGTGGGCGGCATCCATGGGTTGCACCGCCAAGTGAGAAATGGCGGTAAAAGACCACGGCAACAGCATGAAGTTCTTGGTTTTTTCAGAAAAACGCGGTTTTTGCTATGCTGGCCGCCCCGCGGCACGAGATAGCACCATGCAACTGATCGATATCGGCGTCAACCTGACCAACAGCAGTTTCCACGACCAGCAGGCAGCCATTGTCGAGCGCGCACGTGAAGCCGGTGTAGCGCAAATGGTGCTGACTGGCACCAGCCTGGCAGTCAGCGAGCAGGCACTGGAGCTGTGCCAGCAGCTGGATAACAGCGGCGCGCACCTGTTCGCCACGGCAGGCGTACACCCTCACGATGCCAAGGCCTGGGATGCCGGTAGCGAGCGCCGTTTGCGCCAACTGCTGAATGAGCCACGCGTGCGTGCGGTGGGCGAATGCGGCCTGGATTTCAACCGCGACTTCTCCCCTCGCCCGCTGCAGGAAAAAGCCCTGGAAGCCCAGCTGGCCCTGGCTGCGGAACTGCGCCTGCCGGTGTTCCTGCATGAGCGCGACGCCAGCGAGCGTTTGCTGGCGATCCTGAAGGATTATCGCGACCACCTGACCGGCGCGGTGGTGCACTGCTTTACCGGCGAACGCGAGGCACTGTTCGCCTACCTGGACATGGACCTGCACATCGGCATTACCGGCTGGATCTGCGACGAACGCCGTGGCACTCATCTGCACCCGCTGGTAGGCAACATTGCCGAAGGCCGGCTGATGCTGGAAAGCGACGCCCCCTACCTGCTGCCACGCAGCCTGCGTCCCAAGCCGAAGAACGGGCGCAACGAGCCGGCGTTTTTGCCAGAGGTGCTGCGTGAAGTCGCCTTGCACCGGGCCGAATCAGCCGAGCATACGGCTGCCCACACCACCGCAACGGCGCGGGCATTTTTCCAGCTTCCGTGAGCCCTGCGTGCGGGCTGTTGATATGTATCAACATCTTGCTGAGTAGATACAGGCACAATGATGGCACCTTGCCAATATTGTTTCCGCTCAACTCAGAGAAGACCTGCCCATGGGTGCCTGGCTTAGCAATGTTTCCCTGAAGTACAAATTCTGGGCCGTCAACGCGGTGGCCTTTGTCACGACCTTGCTGCTGGTGCTCTACGCCGTGCACCTGGAGCAACGCGCCCGCGCCGAGGCAGCGCAGGCCCAGGCGGCCGCACAAGCCCAGCTGATAGCCGCCTGGCCGGCTGGGCAAGCACTGCCCCGCCTTGCCAATGTCATCAGCTGGCCTGCGGGGCAAACGCCGACGTTCGCCGGTGAGGCGCTCGACCCCCTGCGCAACGCCCAAGGCTGGGTCGAACTGCCAGGCGCCTGGGTCCTCGGAGAAAACCCGCTGCGCGGCGCACAGGTGCTGCGCAACGGTGACCAGCAAGTGGCCGTGGTGGCACAGTCGCCAAGCCTGCGCCAGGTGTTCTTCGACCGCTTCAGTAACTACGCGGTGTGCGTGCTGATCCTGATGCTGGCCATGCTCGGCGCTTCGCAGTTGCTGATCCGCTTCCTGCTCAGCCAGCTCAACACCCTGAAAGACGTGATGCTGCATGTGGAGAAAACCGGTGACCTGGCCGCCCGCGTGCCGCTGGCCTGCGGTGACGAGGTCGGCCAGATGGCCGGGGCCTTCAATGCGATGCAGGCCACCTACCACCGGGTCGTCAGCACTGTTGCCCACACGGCGGCACAACTGGACTCGGGCGCCGCACGCCTGGCCGCGAGCATGAGCGACGTGCGCCACGGCATGCTCGGGCAGCAAAGCGAAACCGACCAGGCCGCCACCGCCATCAACGAAATGTCAGCGACGGTACACCACATCGCCGAGCATGCCGGTGCCACCCGCGACCTGTCGCAAACCGCCGACACGTTGGCCGGCAGTGGCAAAGAGGTGGTCAGCCGGGTACAGGACTCGATTTCCGGGCTTTCCAGCGGCGTGCAGCAAACTGCCGAAATGATTCGCCAACTGGCCGACGACAGCCAGAAGATCAACGGCGTGGTCAGCGTGATCCACAGCATCGCCGAGCAAACCAACCTGCTGGCGCTCAACGCTGCCATCGAAGCAGCCCGTGCTGGCGACCTGGGGCGCGGCTTTGCCGTGGTGGCCGATGAGGTGCGCAACCTGGCCAAGCGTGTGCAAACCTCTACCGACGAAATCACCACCATGGTCTCGGCCCTGCAATCGGGCACCCGCGATGCGGTGGAGTTCATGCAGGAAAGCTCTTACAAAGCCGACGACTGCGTGCGACAAGCCCAGGAGGCCGGCGAAGCGCTGGCCGAGATTACCGATGCAGTGGCGCAGATGCGCGAAAGCAACACCCAAATCGCCGTGGCCGCCGAGCAACAAAGCCAGGTGGCCGAGGAAATGAACCGCGCCGTGGTGAGCATCCGCGATGTCACCGAGCAGACCGTGCAGCAGACGGTGGGCTCGGCCACCACCAGCAGCGAACTGGCGACCCTGGCCGGCGAACTCAGCAAAGCCATTGGCCAGCTCAAGCTATAGTCACCATAGCCAGCCTCGATTGGCCCCCATACGGAGGCCGCACTAAGCTTTGGGCATGACCGTGAGGAAATGCCCATGAGCAAGCGTCTGCCCAACCTGCCCGCCTGGCAATGGCGTGGCTACCACCACAACCACCGCCACCCAACCAACCTCGTGCTGCACCTGATTGCCGTGCCGCTGTTCATTCTGGGTGCGCTGTTGGTTCTGTCCGGCCTGTTCGCCCTGGATTTGGGGCAGATTGCCGTCGGCGTGATCGCCCTGATTGCGGGGCTTGGTTTGCAGCGCCAGGGGCACCGGTTGGAAGCCGAGCAGCCTGAGCCGTTCGCCAATCGTCAGGACGCGGTGCAGCGATTGCTGACCGAGCAGTTCATTACCTTTCCACGCTTTGTGCTGAGCGGGGCGTGGTGGAAGGCCTGGCGGGAGCGACACAAGCACCGGCATTGATGCCAAGGGGCTGTTTGCGCTCCCAGGATTGATCAGGCAAATACGGTCACGGTCTGCCGGCTCAGGGCCAGCAATTCGCCCTCTGCCGTCCAAAGGGCGGCCGCAGCATGCCCATAGCCATCCCGCGCATGTTCGGTTTCCACGCAATAGCGGCACCAGTCAAAGGTCGACAATTTCGCCGTAGGCTGGATGAACTCGATGGTCCAGGTCAGCGTACTGCCAGCAGCCGGTTGTTTGAGAAACGGCATCAGGCTCGGCGGCCAGGCATCGACCAGCGCCAGCAGGTGTGCTTCATTGACCTGTTCTTCTGCCACATCCCGCAACCGTACCCAACCGCCCATCTTGCGCGACTGATTGCCACTGAACGGCAAACCGCCCAACGCCCAGCGCAAGGCGACATGGCGCATGAACTCGGGTGTGACGCCCTTGATATAGGGCAGTTCGGGTGCGGCGTCTTCAAGCGCTTTCATTTCCATGGCCGGTAATGCCGGTACATCGACGACAGATGGGCGCCCCGCGCCGAAATTGCCTTGCACCAAGGTCACCACCTGGCCATCCTGGACCGCGCGGCCCAGCAAGGTGCTGACAGCCTTGCCTTCGCGCAGCACCTCCACCTCGAAGCGAATGGGCACGTCCGCGGCCGCAGGCGCTACGAAGCTGATGGCCAGCGAGCGTACCGGCCGGCTGTCGGTGAGTTTCAGGCGCATGGCCTCATAGACCATGGCCGCCATCAGCCCGCCAAAGGCAGCGCGGCCCTGGGCCCAGCTGGGCGGGATGCTGACGGCTTCCGAGTTGGCTCGCACAGCGTCGAGCAGTTGAGTGAAATTCATGGGCCGGCTCCTGCCTGCAGAAAGGGTCTGCCCATCCTAGCCAGCAAACCCTGGGCGATCAGCCCGCATATCGGTCATTGTTGGGGCTAACGCCGCTCCAGTGCCTGCGACATGGCATCCAGCGTCACGTCCGACTGGCGCTCGGCTTCGTGCAACTCCCGCTCCCAGTCGGCCTGGCAGGGGGCAAGGTCTGCATGGTCGCGCGCCTGCAGCAGCCACTGCAGGCGGTCATGCCAGCCCCCCAGGTCGCCCTGCGCCTTTTTCAGCAAGCGCTGCAGCTTTTTCCCGGCGTGGTCGAGCTGCGGGTAGGCTTCATCGCCATAGCGCGCACGCTTGATCAGCAAGCGCAGGCGGTGACGGTCGTGAGCCGGATCCTGCAAGGCTTTGTGCAATGTACGCCACTGCTTGACCAGGCGCTTGTCGATGCGCTTGCCCAGTGACCTGGTCAGCCCCTCGCGGCCGGCTGCCCGCAGAAACAACGGAAACGCGTCGACAATCGCCAGCACACGCGCCAGCTGCGGGCTGGTAGCCACACTGGCGAAGGTCCTGTCCCGCCCTTCCAGGCGCCGCTGCCCGACCGCGACGTGGCCGCGCGCGATCAGCTCGGCTGCCAGCACCTCACGATCGCGCAGCGGCGTGGTGAGGGTACCCAAGGCCCTGGCGGCATCCTCCAGCTGTTCCACGCCTGGCAACCCGCGCAGGGGCCTCAGCAGGCTGCGCAGACGGCGCAAGGTAATACGCAGGTCATGCAGCGCCTCGCTGTCGGTATTGGCAGCCAGGCGCTCGCGGCACGCCAGCAGGCGTACCTGCACGGCCAGCATCTGGGCAACTACATGATCGAGCATGGCAGACATAAGACGCTCCTCGGTCAGCGCCCGGCGCGAGACTCACGAATGTAGAACCGCGCCTTCTCGGCCTTGCGGGTACAGCTTTCGTAGCCTTCGAACTGCTGCTGGGTCTTCGCGCCGGTCAGCAGCGACAAGGCTTTGGAGTAGCTCACGGCACCGGCAAAGCCTTCGGCCTTGGCCAGGTCCAGCTCCTTCCAGGCGGCATCCAGCTGGGTGGCGCAGTTGTCGCGGTAGGCCGTCTTGCCCGCGCAGCCTGCCAAGGCCAGGGCAATCAGTGGAAGGCAGATCCAGGCTTTCATCGGTATGACCTCAATGGTAAAAAAACGGTGGCTGTTCGACGCCCGGGCAACTGAAAAGTGCCCTGCCCAGCCAACTTTGCGTGGCCAGCATTATCACAGTAGCTCAGCGCGATCTACATTGAAGCACAGGCCGCCAAGGGTGCATTGTAGGACCATGGTTGCACGGCCCGAGGAATGTTCATGAGTAAACGCGTGGCACTGGTATTGGGATCGGGCGGCGCCCGAGGATATGCGCACATTGGCGTGATTGAGGAAATCGAGCGCCGGGGCTACGACATCGCCTGCATCGCCGGTTGCTCCATGGGGGCGGTGATTGGCGGCATCTACGCCGCCGGCAAGCTGGAAGACTACCGCAACTGGATCGAGAGCCTCGACTACCTGGATGTACTGCGCCTGGTGGACGTGAGCTTTCGCCTCGGCGCCATTCGTGGTGACAAGGTGTTCGGGCAGATCCGCAAGATCGTCGGCGAGATCAACATCGAACAACTGCGCATCCCCTACACGGCGGTTGCCGCCGACCTCACCAACCAGCAGGAAATCTGGTTTCAGGAGGGTTGCCTGCACCAGGCCATGCGCGCCTCGGCGGCCATCCCCAGCCTGTTCACGCCGGTGATGCAGGGCAATCGCATGCTGGTCGACGGCGGCATCCTCAACCCGCTGCCGATCGTGCCGGTGGTGTCCAGCCACTGCGACCTGATCATCGCGGTCAACCTCAACGCCACCAACCAGAAGCAGTATCAATTGCCAGTGATCGAGCGCCCGGCGGCGTTCAAGATGCGTTTTGACTCCCTGCTGAGCTCATTGGGCTCTCGCTTGCCGTTCCGGCGCAAGCCGGCGGAAGAGCTGATACGCATCGAACAGGAGATCGTTGCCGAAGGGCTGGCGCCGCCGAACCCGTGGCTGGCAGATGCCGCCAACCCGGAAGGCCAGCAACCGGCAGCGGCCCCCGAGCGCGAGGGGGCGCCCAAGTCGGCGACCGGCTCGTTCATCATTGACAACGTGGGGCCGGCTTCGCTGCTGGATTTGATCAACCAGAGCTTCGAAGTGATGCAGACCTCGCTGGCGCAGTACAAGATCGCCGGCTATCCACCGGATGTACTGATCAACGTGCCCAAGCGGGTGTGCCGGTTTTTCGAGTTTTACAAAGCGCCGGAGCTGATTGCTTTGGGGCGGGAGATTGCGCGCGATACGCTAGATAACTATGAGGGTGTAAAGCGCTAGCGCAGAAATGAAACAGGCCGCACAAGGCGGCCTGTTTCTTCATGCAATGATCACCTTAGTAACGGGTGATGTCTGCATTGGCTTCCAGCTGTTTGCGATAAGCCGCAAAGTCCTGCTGGCCAGCGCGCGACGCGAGGTAGCGGCGGATCTGCTGCTTCTCTTCGTCGGTGGCGGTGGCGCCTTCGTTAACACCCTTGAGCTGCAGCACCACCAGGCTACCGTCACGCAGCACTACGCTGCCGTAAACCGGCTTGTCCTTGGCCTGCGGCTTGCCGAGGCGGAACAGTGCCTGCAGTTCGGCCGGGTCAATACCGTCCTCGCCACGGGTAACAGCCTCATAGGCCTTCCAGCCCTGCCCTTCATGCACGCTGCCCGCTGCGATGGAGCCGTCACGCAGGCCGGCAATCAGCTTGTCTGCCTTGGCCTTGAGTTCGGCGGTCGCCTTGTCTTTGGCCAGCTGCTCGCTGATGTTCTTGGCCACGGCCTCCAGCGGCAGTTGCTCCGGCTTGCGGTGCTCCTTGACGCGCAGTACCACGGTGGTTTCCGGGTCGAGCTCGATGGCGGTGCTGTTGGCACCTTCGTCCAGCACTTCTTCGGAGAACGCAGCCTGTACCACCGAACGGTTGGCGGTGATGCCTTCGCCACCCTCGCGGCCGAAGGCTGCGGAGGTGTGCACCTTGAGGTTCAGGTCCTGGGCCGGCTGAGCCAGGTCGGAGGCCTCGTAGGCAGCATCCTGCAGCTGCTTGCTGGCGTCGACGTAACGCTGCTCGACCAACGGGATCTTCAGGTCGCGGGTCAGTTTGTCCTTCAGGCTGGCGAAGCTTGGCACTTCTGGCGCTTGCACGCCCAGCAGCTTGATCAGGTGGTAGCCGAACTCGGTGCGTACCGGGGTCGATACCTGGCCATCCTGCAGCTTGTACAGCGCGTCTTCAAAGGCCGGGTCGTACACGCCCGGGCCGGCGAAGCCGAGGTCACCACCGTTGTTGGCCGAGCCTGGGTCCTGAGAGAACTCCTTGGCCAATGCGGCAAAGTCTTCACCCTTGGCCAGACGCTGCTCAATCTCTTCAGCACGGGCCTTGGCCTGGGCGTCGGTGACTTTATCGTTGACCTCGATGAGGATGTGCGCGGCATGGCGCTGTTCCGCGAGGTTGGCGATTTCTTTCTCGTACTGGGCCTTGAGCTCTTCGTCGGTCACGTTGACCTGGTCGAAGAACGCCGACTTCTTCAGCTCGATGTAGTCGATCACCACCTGGTCAGGCGACATGAACTCCTTGGCGTGCTGGTCGTAGTGCGCCTTGACCTCTTCGTCGCTGACCTTGACCGAGGCCGGGTCGGCCTTGAAGGTCAGGGAAGCGAAGTCGCGGGTCTGCTTCTCCAGGCGGGCGAAAGCATCCACCTGCTGGTCGGTGACGAAGCTGCTGCCGGCCAGGCCGGTGCGCAGCTGGCCAATGAGCATTTCCTCGGCAAGCATGTCACGGAACTGCATGCGGCCGTAGCCCATCTGGCGGATGACCTGGTCGAAACGGTCAGCACTGAACTTGCCGTCCACCTGGAATTCCGGCGTCTGCAGGATCACCTGATCCAGCGCGGCTTCGGAGAAGGCGAACTTGGCATCTTCGGCGCCTTGCAGCAGCAGCTTGCGGCTGATCAGGCCCTTGAGGGCCTCTTCACGCAACAATTTGTCATCCAGCAGCGCCGGGTCGAAATCCTTGCCCAACTGTTGCATCAGCTGACGGCGCTGCATGTCAGCGGCCTGGCTGAGCTCGTTCTGGCTGATGGTCTGGCCGTTCACCTTGGCGGCGTCCTGGCTATGGGTGGCGGCCTGGAAAATGGCTTCAAAGCCGGTCAACGCCATCAACACGACGATAAGGCCGATGATGGTCTTGGCAATCCAACCTTGTGAATTGTCCCTGATATTTTGCAGCATGCGTCCCCCAGAAACGGCTGTACCACTGCGTCGACAACCGCGGAGCGTGGGTAGAATCCTGATAAAAGAAAGGCGCATCCGAGGATGCGCCTTTGCTTAGCAAACGTGTCAGGCGGGAACGTTTGCGCCCCGCCATCACCGTGCTCGGACCAGGCCAGGCCGGGTCCGGCTGAAAGACGACTTAGTTGACGGCGTCTTTCAGGCCTTTGCCTGCCTTGAAACCTGGAACCTTGGCGGCTTCGATCTTGATCGCCTTGCCGGTTTGCGGGTTACGGCCGGTGCGCTCGGCGCGTTCCTTGACCGAGAAGGTACCGAAGCCAACCAGTACCACATCGTCACCTTGCTTCAGGGCGCCGGTGACGGATTCGATGACTGCGTCCAGCGCACGGCCGGCTACAGCTTTCGGGATGTCAGCAGATGCGGCGATAGCGTCAATCAGTTCCGACTTGTTCACTCTAAGTCCCCTTATTTCTCTATTGAGTTTGTTTCTAAGTATGTAATGAAAAGCTTATGAAACGTGCGCTGGGTGGCCTGATGACAATAGCGTGCCGCTTTATAGCAAGGCCCCGAAAAAACTGTCAAGGAAAGCCCCCCAGCCAAAAACTACTAATGCGTGCTGATTCTTTCCTTAGCATCGCCGTCGCGCTTTTCATCTTTCGCGACAATCTCCGGAGCCACATCTGGCAAGGGCTCCGGGGCGTATTGCAGCGCAATTTGCAGGACTTCGTCAATCCATTTGACCGGTTTGATCTGCAGATCCTGTTTGATATTTTCAGGAATCTCCTTCAAATCGCGAACATTCTCCTCGGGAATGATCACCGTCTTGATCCCGCCACGGTGTGCCGCCAGCAGTTTTTCCTTCAACCCGCCAATGGCCAGCACCTGGCCACGCAGGGTGATTTCGCCGGTCATGGCCACATCGGCGCGCACCGGAATCTGCGTCAGCGCCGACACCAGCGCGGTGCACATGCCGATACCGGCACTTGGGCCATCCTTCGGCGTAGCGCCTTCCGGCATGTGGATATGCACGTCATGCTTCTCGTGGAAGTCGGCGGCAATACCCAGGCTGCGGGCGCGGCTACGCACCACGGTCTGTGCGGCAGTGATCGACTCGACCATCACATCGCCCAACGAACCGGTCTTGATCAGCTGGCCCTTGCCGGGGATGACCACGGCTTCGATGGTCAGCAGTTCGCCGCCCACCTGGGTCCATGCCAGGCCGGTGACTTGGCCGATCTGGTCCTGTTGCTCGGCCAGGCCGTAGCGGAACTTGCGCACGCCCAGCAGGTGTTCCAGCTGCTCGCTGGTCACCTTGACCTTGACCTGCTTCTGCCCGGTATGTTCCTTGACCACCTTGCGGCATACCTTGGCAATTTGCCGCTCCAGGCCCCGCACACCGGCTTCGCGGGTGTAGTAGCGGATGATGTCGCGGATCGCCGAAACGTCGACTTCCAGCTCTTCTTTCTTCAAGCCGTTGGCCTTGACCTGCTTGGGCACCAGGTACTTGACCGCGATGTTGATCTTCTCGTCCTCGGTGTAGCCCGGCAGGCGGATGACTTCCATGCGGTCGAGCAGCGCCGGCGGGATGTTCATCGAGTTCGAGGTGCACAGGAACATCACGTCCGAGAGGTCGTAATCAACCTCCAGGTAGTGGTCGTTGAAGGTGTGGTTCTGCTCCGGGTCGAGTACTTCCAGCAGCGCCGAGGCCGGGTCGCCACGCATGTCGCTGCCCATTTTGTCGATTTCGTCGAGCAGGAACAGCGGGTTGCGCACGCCCACCTTGGTCATCTTCTGGATGAGACGGCCTGGCATGGAGCCAATGTAGGTGCGGCGGTGACCACGAATTTCGGCTTCGTCACGCACGCCACCCAAGGCCATGCGAACGAACTTGCGGTTGGTAGCGGCCGCGATCGACTCGGCCAGCGAGGTCTTGCCGACACCGGGAGGGCCGACCAGGCACAGCACCGGGCCACGGATTTTCTTGACGCGCTTTTGCACGGCAAGGTATTCGAGGATGCGTTCCTTGACCTCTTCCAGGCCATAGTGGTCGGCATCGAGAATTTCCTCGGCCTTGGCCAGGTCCAGGCGCACTTTGCTCTGGGCCTTCCACGGTACCTGCACGAGCCAGTCGAGGTACGAGCGCACCACGGTGGCTTCGGCCGACATCGGCGACATCTGCTTGAGCTTGTTCAGCTCGGCCTGGGCCTTGGTGAGGGCATCCTTGGGCAGGCCAGCGGCTTCGATGCGCTTTTTCAGCTCTTCGACTTCGTTGTGGCCTTCATCGCCATCGCCGAGTTCTTTCTGAATGGCCTTCATCTGCTCATTCAGGTAGTACTCGCGCTGGCTGCGCTCCATCTGCTTCTTGACCCGGCCGCGAATGCGCTTTTCGACCTGCAGCAGGTCGATTTCGGCATCCAGCAGCGCCAGCACGTGCTCGACACGGGTTGGCAGGTCGACGATTTCGAGAATTTCCTGCTTCTGTTCGATCTTCAGGGCCATGTGGGCGGCCATGGTGTCGACCAGACGCCCTGGCTCTTCGATGCTGTTCAGCGAAGACAGCACTTCGGCAGGGACCTTCTTGCCCAGTTGTACGTATTGCTCGAACTGCGACAGCAACGTGCGCACGAACACTTCCGACTCGCGCTCGGCGGCGTCGGTTTCGTCGATCAGGGAGACTTCGGCACGGATGTGCCCTTCTACTTCGGTGAAACGCTCGACAGCGCCACGCTGCTCGCCTTCGACCAGCACCTTGACGGTGCCATCAGGCAGCTTCAGCAGTTGCAGCACGGTGGCAACGGTACCGACGCGGTACAGGGCGTCCTCGCCCGGGTCGTCGTCGGCCGGGTTCTTCTGGGCCAGCAGAAGGATCTGCTTTTCGCCCGTCATCGCGGCCTCGAGGGCCTCGATGGATTTTTCGCGCCCCACGAACAGCGGGATAACCATGTGCGGGTAAACAACGACATCGCGCAATGGCAAAAGAGGCAAGTCGAGGGTGGTCTTCATGATTTCGCCTCTACAGCGGCCTTATGGCCGGAAACCGGTGGAAATGATGCTTGGACCTAATGTGGGGGTACACTTGGGAAATTACAAGCGCTAGCGCAGGAAAAGCAGAAAGGGGCCCGTAGGCCCCCTCCTTGCTTGCAACCGTGAACCGGCCTTTGCCTGAATCAGGCGTCTGGCGCGGCCTTGGCTTGCGGCTCGCTGTTTTCGTAGATCATCAGCGGCTGCGAGGTACCCTCGATGACGCTCTCATCGATCACCACCTTGCTGACATCCTTCTTGGAAGGGATCTCGTACATGGTGTCGAGCAGCACGCCTTCGAGGATCGAACGCAGGCCACGGGCGCCAGTCTTGCGCTCCAGAGCCTTGCGGGCAACGGCCTTGAGTGCATCACTGCGGAACTCGAGGTCGACGCTTTCCATCTCGAACAGCTTGGCATACTGCTTGGTCAGGGCATTCTTCGGCTCGGTGAGAATCTGCATCAGCGCAGCCTCGTCCAGCTCGTCGAGGGTCGCCAGCACCGGCAGACGGCCGACGAATTCCGGAATCAGGCCAAACTTGACCAGATCGTCCGGCTCGACCTCACGCAGGGACTCGCCAACCTTCTTGCCCTCTTCCTTGCTGCGCACTTCGGCGCCAAAACCGATACCACCTTTGGTGGAGCGGTTCTGGATAACCTTTTCCAGGCCCGAGAACGCACCACCACAGATGAACAGGATGTTGCGGGTATCAACCTGCAGGAATTCCTGTTGCGGGTGTTTACGGCCACCTTGCGGTGGAACCGAAGCCACGGTGCCTTCGATCAGTTTCAACAACGCCTGCTGCACGCCCTCGCCCGAAACGTCACGGGTGATGGACGGGTTGTCCGACTTGCGCGAGATCTTGTCGATCTCGTCGATGTAGACAATGCCCATCTGGGCCTTTTCCACGTCGTAGTCGCACTTCTGCAACAGCTTCTGGATGATGTTCTCGACGTCCTCACCCACATAACCGGCTTCGGTCAGGGTGGTGGCGTCGGCAATGGTGAACGGTACGTTCAACAGGCGTGCCAGGGTTTCGGCGAGCAGGGTCTTGCCCGAGCCGGTCGGCCCGATGAGCAGGATGTTGCTCTTGCCCAGTTCGACTTCGTCACCCTTCTTGTCACGCTGGTTCAGGCGCTTGTAGTGGTTGTACACCGCTACGGCCAGCACCTTCTTCGCGCGCTCCTGACCAATGACGTACTGGTCCAGGATGCCGCTGATTTCTTTCGGCGAAGGTAATTTGTGCGCGCTGCTCTCGGCCTGGGCTTCCTGCACCTCCTCACGGATGATGTCATTGCACAGGTCGACGCACTCGTCGCAGATAAATACCGAGGGCCCGGCAATCAGTTTGCGCACTTCGTGCTGGCTTTTGCCGCAGAAGGAGCAATAAAGCAATTTGCCGCTGTCCTCGCCGTTACGGGTGTCAGTCATTCGATCGATCCAATCCGGTAGGCTTGCAACACAAGATGAAGGCAATTGCGGGCTTTTTCAAGTCCGCAGGTAGGCGCTTTGCGCACCTACCTGCTCTGGCGCCCCGGTTCAGGAGGCCAGTTGCCGCTTGTCGTAGACCGAGTCGATCAGGCCGTACTCGGCCGCGCGCGAGGCGCTCATGAAGTTGTCACGCTCGGTGTCGCGCTTGATGGTCTCGAGGTCCTGGCCGGTGTGGTAGGCCAGCAGCTCGTTCAGACGGGCCTTGATATTGAGGATTTCCTGGGCATGGATCTCGATATCGGTCGCCTGCCCCTGGAAGCCGCCCAACGGTTGGTGGATCATCACGCGCGAGTTCGGCAAGCAGTGACGCTTGCCTTTGGCACCGGCAGCCAGCAGGAAGGCGCCCATGCTGCAGGCCTGGCCGATGCAGATGGTCGAAACGTCCGGCTTGATGAACTGCATGGTGTCGTAAATCGACATGCCGGCGGTGACGGAGCCACCCGGCGAGTTGATGTACAGATGGATATCCTTGTCCGGGTTTTCCGCTTCAAGGAACAGCAGTTGCGCAACGACGAGGTTGGCCATGTAGTCCTCTACCGGGCCGACCAGGAAAATTACACGCTCCTTCAACAGGCGCGAGTAGATGTCGTAAGCGCGTTCGCCACGGGCGGACTGCTCGATAACCATCGGGACCAGGCCGCCTGCGGCCTGGATGTCAGAGCTCTGCTGAATATAAGAATTGCGGGACATGTCCTGCGCTCACTCCCAAATAGTCATGGCTTGAATACGCACAAGCCAGCTCGAAGGCTGGCTTGTGGGGGTTTCCTACGAGAGAACCTTATTACTCAGCTTCGGCAGGAGCCTGTGCTGGTTTAACGGCATCTTCGTACGAGACCGACTTGTCGGTCACAGTCGCTTTCTGCAGAACAGTATCTACAACTTGTTCTTCCAGCACAACCGAACGCACTTCGTTCAGTTGCTGGTCGTTCTTGTAGTACCAAGCGATGACCTGCTCAGGCTCCTGGTAAGCCGAAGCCATTTCTTCGATCATTTCGCGAACCTTGGCGTCGTCCGGCTTCAGTTCGAACTGCTTGACCACTTCAGCAACGATCAGGCCCAGCACAACGCGGCGCTTGGCTTGCTCTTCGAACAGCTCGGCTGGCAGTTGCTCTGGCTTGATGTTGCCACCGAACTGCTGAACAGCCTGCACGCGCAGACGGTTGACTTCGTTTTCCAGCAGGGCTTTTGGCACTTCGATCGGGTTGGCGGCCAGCAGACCGTCCATGACCTGGTTCTTGACCTTGGTCTTGATCGCCTGACGCAGCTCACGCTCCATGTTCTTGCGAACCTCGGTGCGGAAGCCTTCCAGGGTCGATTCCTTGATGCCGAACTGGGCGAAGAATTCTTCGTTCAGCTCTGGCAGCACAGGGGCGGCAACGCTGTTGACGGTGATGGTGAACTCGGCGGCTTTGCCAGCCAGGTCCAGGTTCTGGTAGTCCTCTGGGAAGGTCACGTTGACAACGCGCTCTTCGCCAGCCTTGGCGCCAACCAGGCCGTCTTCAAAGCCTGGGATCATGCGGCCGGAGCCCAGTACCAGCTGGGTGCCCTTGGCCGAACCACCGGCGAACACTTCACCGTCGACCTTGCCGACGAAGTCGATGTTGACCTGGTCGTCGTTCTGCGCGGCACGCTCGACGGCTTCAAAGCGGGTGTTCTGCTTGCGCAGCACTTCCAGCATGTTGTCCAGGTCGGCGTCAGCCACTTCGGCGCTCAGGCGCTCGACGCTGATCGACTCCAGGCCGGCAACAGTGAACTCAGGGAACACTTCGAAGGTGGCGACGAATTCCAGGTCCTTGCCCTTTTCGAAGGACTTGGGCTCTACAGCCGGAGCGCCAGCCGGGTTCAGCTTCTGCTCGACGATGGCTTCGTAGAAGGAAGCCTGGACCAGGTCACCGAAAGCCTCTTGGCGGGCATCGGCCTCGAAGCGCTGACGGATCACGCTCATTGGCACCTTGCCTGGGCGGAAGCCGGCAACCTTGGCGCGCTTGGCAGTCTGCTGCAGACGCTTGTTGACTTCGTTCTCGACGCGCTCGGCCGGAACGGCGATGGTCATGCGGCGCTCGAGAGCGGAAGTGTTTTCAACAGAAACTTGCATGGATATTCCTCGTTGCACAGACGTTAGCCGGCGTTAGCCCGACTCCAGAATCAAGGGCAAGCATTCTAGTGAGTCGCGCAGCAGAAGTCACCCCACTCGGGACGACGGGAAACCACGCCGGTCGATTAACTTTCAAGGCCCGTACGGCGCACCGCCAGACCTGTTTCAATAAGGGCCGCACGACACCTGGGGCGCCCTACAGCCGAAATACCTTGTCAAACAACTGCCAACAACGATTTCGCTTCCTTTATTCAGGGTCGATTTCGTTGAACTGGCAGTACTCTTCCCATTCCATCCCCAGCGCCTCGGCGACCTCGCGGTGCGTCTCCAGGCGCATGGCCTGCAGTTGCTCCGGGGTTTCGGCGATCAGTTGCAGGGCCAGCTCCCAAGGCTGGATACCCTGCTCCTCGGCCGCATCCTCGAATGCCCATTCGATCTGCTGGGCCTGCTCGCGCGGATCCAGCTCGCGGATCTCTTCGAGCAGCTGCGGATTGGCCTCGGCAAAGCGCTGTAGCGCCAGGGCCTGACGGGCTTCTTTTGCGATCATCGGGTTGTTCCTCTGCCGGCCAACTGGGCCGTTGTTTCAACCGGCTGAAATCTAACAGCTTTTATTGGGGTGTCACCAGAGGATTGCAAGGGGGAATTGCGTCGCGGTCGCTAGTTTCTGGCGTGAGGTTTGTGGCGCTCGATCTCACAGGCGCCAGAACACTCAAGACATGCACACCGCAGCCACACAACCCCAAAAAAAAAGGCGCCCGATCTCACGATCAAGGCGCCTTTTCAAGAATATGGGGTGGACGATGGGAATCGAACCCACGACAACTGGAATCACAATCCAGCGCTCTACCAACTGAGCTACGCCCACCATATTGCAGTCTTGCGATGTTGCGGCACTACCTTACAGAAGCATGGTGCGGACGAAGAGACTCGAACTCTTACAGCTTGCGCCGCTGGAACCTAAATCCAGTGTGTCTACCAATTTCACCACGTCCGCGTAACGCTTAAAACAAAGGCGCCAGATGCTATCGAGGCGCCCTTGAAAAATATGGGGTGGACGATGGGAATCGAACCCACGACAACTGGAATCACAATCCAGCGCTCTACCAACTGAGCTACGCCCACCATATTGCATTACCGCCTACTTGCGTGCCAAAGCTGCCTAATGGCGCACCCGGCAGGACTCGAACCTGCGACCATCCGCTTAGAAGGCGGATGCTCTATCCAGCTGAGCTACGGGCGCTTAAGCTTGAAGCCTAACCGAACGAGACCTTAACAGATAACTGCTAAACCACTCATTCTGCCCGACTTAGCCAACCAGTGCTAGGCTGTGCCCGACAAGTGCGGCGAATCTTATAGTCGACCCTGTACCTCGTCAACACCTTTTTAAAAAAAATTTAAATTATTTAAGGGGTTAGGGGATTTGCCCGACCACCCGCCTTTGCCCGTGGGCCGTGTCGTGCGAGAATGCGCGCTCTTTATTGTTTCCTTCTCGATGGTTAATCACGCGTCTATGACTGCACACCTAATCGATGGCAAGGCGATCGCCGCCAACCTGCGCAAGCAGATCGCTCAACGTGTCGTGGAGCGTCGCCAGCAAGGCCTGCGTACGCCGGGCCTGGCAGTGATCCTGGTCGGCACCGACCCCGCCTCCCAAGTCTATGTCTCGCACAAGCGCAAGGACTGCGAAGAGGTCGGCTTCATTTCGCAGGCGTTCGACCTGCCCAGCGAGACCTCGCAGCAGGCCCTGACCGAGCTGATCGACCGCCTCAATGACGACCCGGCTGTCGACGGCATCCTGCTGCAGTTGCCGCTGCCGGCGCACCTGGACGCCTCCCTGCTGCTCGAGCGCATTCGCCCGGACAAGGATGTGGACGGTTTCCACCCGTATAACATCGGCCGCCTGGCCCAGCGCATCCCGCTGCTGCGCCCGTGCACGCCGAAAGGCATCATGGCCCTGCTGGAAAGCACCGGCCAGGACCTGTACGGCATGGATGCGGTGATCGTTGGCGCTTCTAACATCGTGGGTCGCCCGATGGCCATGGAACTGCTGCTGGCCGGCTGCACCGTCACCGTCTGCCACCGCTTCACCAAAGACCTGGCTGGCCATGTCGGGCGCGCCGACCTGGTGGTCGTGGCCGCCGGCAAGCCGGGCCTGGTCAAGGGTGAGTGGGTCAAGGAAGGCGCTATCGTCATCGACGTGGGCATCAACCGCCAGGAAGACGGCAAGCTGGTTGGCGACGTGGTCTACGAGACCGCCCTGCCGCGCGCTGGCTGGATCACGCCGGTGCCGGGTGGCGTCGGGCCGATGACCCGTGCCTGCCTGCTGGAAAACACGCTGTATGCGGCAGAAGAGCTGCACAAGTAACACGGCGCAAAATGAAAACGGCACCTCTGGCAGGTGCCGTTTTTTTTGCCTGTGGTTAATCACTGAGCTTAGGCGATCACTTCCTGGCCGCTTCCCACGATTTAAGCAGCTCGTTGTAGCTGACCGTCTCGCCCTTGGGTTTTTCGTTGGCCAGCTTGGGTTTCGGAGCACCCGGCTGGTCGAACCAGTACTGGGCATCCTTCTCCGGGTTTAGCTTGGGCGCACAGGTGGCCTGGGCATTGGACCGTTGCAAGCGTTCCATCATGCGGTCCTGATCCCGCGCCAGGCCATCCAGCGCTTCCTGCGGGGTCTTCTCGCCGCTGGCCACCTCGGCGATATGGCTCCACCACAACTGCGCCAACCGTGGATAATCCGGTACGTTGGTACCGGTGGGTGTCCACTGCACCCGTGCCGGGCTGCGGTAGAATTCCACCAGCCCACCCAGCTTGGGTGCCAGGTCGGTCATGGCCTGGGAGTTGATGTCCGACTCGCGAATCGGCGTCAGGCCGACGATGGTCTTCTTCAGCGAGACGGTCTTGGAGGTGACGAACTGGGCATACAACCACGCTGCCAGGCGTTGCTTCTCGGGGGTGGACTTGAAGAACGTCCACGATCCCGTGTCCTGATAGCCCAGCTTCATCCCCTCCTCCCAATAAGGTCCCTTCGGCGAGGGCGCCATGCGCCACTTCGGCGTGCCATCGGCATTCACCACCGGCAATCCGGGCTTGGTCATGTCGGCGGTAAACGCGGTGTACCAGAAGATCTGCTGGGCGATGTTGCCCTGCGCCGGCACCGGCCCCGCCTCGGAGAAGGTCATGCCCTGCGCTTCCTTGGGCGCATAGGCACGCATCCAGTCCACGTACTTCTGGGTGGCATATACAGCGGCCGGGCCGTTGGTGTCTCCGCCACGGGTGACACTGGAGCCCACCGGGTGGCAGTCCTCCACGCGAATGCCCCATTCATCCACCGGCAGGCCGTTGGGCAGCCCTTTGTCGCCACCACCAGCCATGGAGAACCAGGCATCCGTGAAGCGCCAGCCCAGCGACGGGTCTTTCTTGCCGTAGTCCATATGGCCATAGACGCGCTTGCCGTCGATTTCCTTGACGTCTTCGGTAAAGAACTTGGCAATGTCTTCATAGGCCGACCAGTTAACCGGCACACCCAGCTCGTAGCCGTACTTTTCCTTGAATTTGGCTTTCAGCTCAGGGCGCTCGAACCAGTCGGCGCGGAACCAGTACAGGTTGGCGAACTGCTGGTCAGGCAGCTGGTAGACCTTGCCGTCTGGCGCGGTGGTGAAGGAAATGCCGATGAAGTCCTTCAGGTCCAGGGTCGGCGAGGTGTAGTCCTTGCCTTCGTTGGCCATCAGGTCGGTGATCGATTCCACCTTGCCGTAGCGAAAGTGCGTACCGATCAGGTCGGAGTCGTTGACCCAACCGTCGTAGATGTTCTTGTCCGACTGCATCTGTGTCTGCAGTTTCTCCACCACGTCGCCTTCCTGGAGCAGGTCGTGGGTCAGCTGGATGCCGGTGATTTCGCTGAAGGCCTTGGCCAGCACTTTGGACTCGTATTCATGGGTGGTGATGGTTTCCGACACCACGTTGATCTTCATGCCACGGAACGGCTCGGCGGCCTTGATGAACCACTTCATCTCGGCCATCTGCTGTTCCGGCGTTAGCGTCGATGGCTTGAACTCGCTGCCAAGCCATTTCTTCGCGGCGTCCTCGTATTGGTCGGCCCAGGCTGTGCCATGCACGCTGGCCAGCACCAGCAACGCGGCCAGGGTCAAATGTCGCGTTTTATGCTTGTTATCGAACATTGTGATCTCCCGTTTCTGTTAATCCACAGGGCCGCTCGCTCAGCCCCAGCGCAGCACCACCACCAGCCACGCCAGCGACAGCAGCGAGGCCACCCACAACGGCCAATCGCTGACACCGACCACCAGCAAATGCAGGTAGGCGCTGGCCAGCAGGCCGATGAACAAGCGGTCACCCCGGCTGGTGACCAACGGCAAGAAGCCGCGCCGCTCCACGCAAGGGCGGCGCAGCTCAAGCAGTGTCATGCCCAGCAGCAGCACACCAACGGCAGCAAAGAACAGCGCCGTCGGCAAGGTCCAGGCCATCCACTCCATGCGTTGCCCTCCTCACACCCGGCCCAGGGCAAAGCCCTTGGCCACATGGTTGCGCACGAACCAGATCACCAGCATGCCCGGCAAAATGGTCAGTACCCCCGCCGCCGCCAGCACCCCCCAGTCGATACCCGAGGCCGACACGGTGCGGGTCATCACGGCAGCAATCGGCTTGGCATTCACTGAGGTCAGGGTGCGCGCCAGCAGCAGCTCGACCCAGGAAAACATGAAGCAGAAAAACGCCGTCACGCCGATACCAGAGCCAATCAGCGGAATGAAGATCTTCATGAAGAAGCGCGGGAAGCTGTAGCCGTCGATGTAGGCCGTTTCGTCGATTTCCTTTGGCACGCCCGACATGAAGCCCTCCAGGATCCACACCGCCAGCGGCACGTTGAACAGGCAATGGGCCAGGGCCACGGCTATATGGGTGTCGAACAGGCCGATCGACGAGTACAGCTGGAAGAACGGCAGCAGGAACACCGCCGGGGGCGCCATGCGGTTGGTCAGCAGCCAGAAGAACAGGTGCCGGTCGCCGAGGAAGCGGTAGCGCGAAAAGGCATAGGCCGCCGGCAGCGCCACCAGCAACGAAATCAGCGTGTTCAGGCACACGTAGTACAGCGAGTTGATGTAACCGCTGTACCAGCTGGCATCGGTGAAGATCACCCGGTAGTTGTCGAGGGTGAATGCCTGCGGCCACAGGGTCAGGCCGCCAAGGATCTCGGTGTTGCTCTTGAACGACATGTTCAGCAACCAGTAGATCGGCACCAGCAGGAAGAAGAAATACAGCAGCAGGGCCAGCGTTTTGCGCGTGCTCATGGGCTAGTCCTTGTCGGCATGGGTCATGGCTGTGTAGAACAGCCACGACACCAGCAGGATGATCAGGAAGTACACCAGCGAGAACGCCGCCGCCGGGCCCAGGTCGAACTGCCCCACGGCCATGCGCGTGAGGGTCTGGCTGAGGAAAGTGGTGGCGTTACCCGGCCCGCCACCGGTCAGCACGAACGGCTCGGTGTAGATCATGAAGCTGTCCATGAAGCGCAGCATCACCGCGATGAGTAGCACATTCTTCAGCTTGGGCAGCTGGATGTGGCGGAACACCGCCCAGCCCGAAGCACGGTCGATGCGCGCGGCCTGGTAGTACACGTCGGGGATGGCGCGCAGGCCCGAATAGCACAGCAGTGCCACCAGTGACGTCCAGTGCCATACGTCCATCACCAGCACCGTAAGCCAGGCGTCGAACGGATCGCCCGCGTAGTTGTAGCTGACCCCGAGCTTGGCCAGGGTAGCGCCAAGCAGGCCGATGTCGGCACGGCCGAAGATCTGCCAGATGGTGCCCACCACGTTCCACGGGATCAGCAGCGGGATGGCCATGACGATCAGGCACACCGACGCCATGCGCCCCTTGGTCGGCATGGTCAGGGCAATGCCGATGCCCAGCGGGATCTCGATCAGCAGTACGCAGGCGGAATAGATGAACTGGCGCAGTAGCGCATCATGCAACGCCGGGTCGCGCAGCACCTGGCGGTACCAGTCGGCACCGACGAAGTAGCGGTTGGACTGGTCGAAAATATCCTGCACCGAGTAGTTGACCACGGTCATCATCGGCACCACCGCGCTGAACGCCACCAGCAGGAACACCGGCAGCACCAGCCACCAGGCCTTGTTGTTCGGCACTTTGTTCATGGCCCGGCCTCCAGCAGCACATCGTCGACGTACAGCATCAACCACTGCGCCGGCAAGCTGACCCAGGCCTGATCCACAGGCAACGGGCGGTCCTCGCCCAGGCGCGCCTTCAGCGCGACACCGCCTACTTCGACGGTGACGATGCGGTAGGTGCCCAGGTCTTCGATATCCAGCACGCGTGCGGGGATGGCGCCATCGAACGGGCTGTCCCACAGCTGCACGAATTCTGGTCGGATGCCCACTTGCAAGCGCCCGCCTGCCGTTGCCGCCAGCCGTTCGCGCAGGCCATCGGGCAGCGCCAGGTGGACATCACCAAACGCCACCCCGTCGGCTTCGGCACGCACCTCGATCAGGTTCATGCCCGGGCTGCCGATGAAGTAGCCGACAAAGGTATGCCGGGGCCGCTCGAACAGCTCACGCGGGGTGCCGAACTGAACGATGCGGCCACCGTGCATCACTGCGATCTTGTCAGCGAAGGTCGATGCCTCCAGCTGGTCGTGGGTGACGTAGATCATGGTGATGTTGAACTGCTCGTGAATCTGCTTCAGCTTGCGCCGCAGCTTCCACTTCAGGTGCGGGTCGATCACCGTCAGCGGCTCGTCGAACAGGATCGCCGAAACGTCATCGCGCACCAGGCCGCGGCCCATGGAGACTTTCTGCTTTTCGTCGGCACTGAGGTTGCGCGCCTTCTTGCGCAACACGGCAGACAGGTCGAGCACCTCGGCAATTTCTTCCACCCGGGCACGCACCCGGGCTTCATCCAGCCCCTGGTTGCGCAAGGGGAAGGCCAGGTTGTCGAACACCGTCATGGTGTCGTACACCACCGGGAACTGAAACACCTGGGCAATGTTGCGCGCTTGCGGCGACAGCTGGTTGACCGGTTTGCCGTCGAACAGCACCTCGCCGTGGGACGGCGTCAGCAGCCCGGAAATGATATTGAGCAAGGTCGACTTGCCGCAGCCCGACGGCCCAAGCAACGCGTAGGCGCCACCCTGCTCCCATACATGCTCCAGCGCGTGCAGGGCATAGTCCGTCTCGCTGGCGGGCTGGCGACTGTAACTGTGCGCCAGTTGGCGCAGGCGGATTTCGGCCATCACCCTCTCCTTGCCTGGCGCAGCCCCGGGGCCTGCACCAACGCCCCGGCGCTGTCGAAGACGAACAGCTTGTGGGTGGGGATGAACACGCGGATCGGCGTGTCCACCTGGTATTCATGCACCCCGGGCAGGTGCAGGATCATGCGCCAATGCTCGTTACGCACATGCAGGAACGTTTCGGAACCGCTGATCTCGGCCAGCTCCACCAGCACCGCCAGTTCCAGGTCATCATCGTGGGCGGGCACCAGGGTGATATGGCTGGGGCGCACGCCAAAGCGGTAGTCGCCTTCGGCAAGCGCCTGCAAGTCGGCATTGCGGGCAAAATGCACGGCCTGGGCCAGGCTCACCTCGTTGCCACTGATACGGCCAGGCACCAGGTTGATCGGCGGCTCGGAGAACAGTTCGGCCGCCAGCACACTGCCCGGGCGCTGATACACCTCGGCGGTGGGGCCGCTTTGCACGATGCGACCCTCATGCACAAGGGTGGTGGTGCCGCCCAGCGCCAGCGCCTCGTTGGGCTCGGTGGTGGCGTATACCGCAATGCAGTGGCGCGCCGCGAACAGCTCGCGAAGCTCCTGGCGCAGGCCTTCGCGCAACTTGTAGTCGAGGTTGACCAACGGCTCGTCAAAGAGGATCAACGAGGCATCCTTGACCAGCGCCCGGGCCATCGCCGTGCGTTGCTGCTGGCCGCCGGACAGCTCCAGCGGCAGGCGCTGCAGGTAGGTTTCGATGCGCAACATCTCGGCAGTTTCCTGCACACGCCTACGGATGTCCGCCTCGGCCATGCGCGCCTGGCGCAGCGGCGAGGCGATGTTTTCGTACACGCTCAAGGTCGGGTAATTGATGAACTGCTGGTACACCATCGACACGTTACGCTGGCGCACCGGCACACCCGTCACGTCCTGGCCATCCATCAGTACCCGGCCCCGGTCCGGGCGATCGAGCCCGGCCATCAGGCGCATCAGGCTGGTCTTGCCGGCCAGGGTGCGGCCCAGCAGCACGTTGAACGAACCAGGCTCGAAACGCAGCGAGGCATCGACGATCCACGGCTGGTTGTCGACGCTGCGGCTGACCTGCTCCAGCACCAGGGACATGGCATGGCCTTCTTGTCGTTGTTGTCTGCCGGGCACAGCCAGTTCCGTGCCAGTTGCTCCCCGATGCTCTGGCTTGGGGCCTGAGCGACAGACCACACAAATCGGGGGTTCGCAAGTGAACACAATCACTGAACAACTGAACACCTGCCAGTTTGACAATGAACACCCGTGAACAACACTGAACAGCGGTCCGCCCATAACAACAACCACACAGGACAGGCCCATGGCCGCATCCGCTCCGACCCATGCCCAACTCATCCAGGCATCCTGGGCCCGCTGCCGCGATCACGGTTTGCAACCGCAGCATGCACCGGACTTCGACTGCCTGACCCGCGCCGAACTCAGCGAACTGCTGGAGAAACGCCAAGCCCTGCTGCGCCTGACCCGCGAGGAAGTGCTGCCGCAATATGCACACCTGCTAGGCAACGCCAGCTACCTGGTGATGCTGGCCGATGCCAGCGGCTGCCTGCTCGACAGCTGGGGTTCGCGGCGTTTCATCGAGCCGCGCCAGCAGCATGGTTTCAGCGCCGGCGCCCACTGGCACGAGCGCGGCGTTGGCACAAATGCCTTGGGCACCGCGCTGATTTGTGCCCAGGCCATTCACGTCGGCCAGGACGAGCACTTCCTGCGCCAGAACCGCTACATGTCCAGCGCCGCCGCCCCCCTGTTCGACGCCGCACGGCAACTGGTCGGGGTGTTCGACGTGGCTAGCGACGGCTATCTGCCGCCCAGCCAGACACTGGGCCTGGTGCGCATGATGGGCCAGAGCCTGGAAAACCGACTGATCCTTGCCGAACATGCCGACCAGCACGCACAACTGATCTTCAACAGCGCCTCCGACAACCTCGACAGCCCCTGGGCCGGCCTGCTGGTGTTCGATGAGCATGGGCAGGTGCTGGCCGCCAACCACCGGGCCGACAGCCTGCTCGGTGGTAACCCGTTGCGGCAGAACATCGAGCAGCTGTTCCAGTTGCCCCTGCAGCAGTTACTCAGCCATCCCCGGCAACAGCCCTTCGCCCTCCAGGCCACCGGGCGCAACCGCTTTCATTGTCAGTGGCAACCGCCACGCGAAACGCCCCACCGTCCTGAACCTGGCAACGGCGAGCCGCGCCTGGAAAAAGCGCGAGTGCAGGCCGGCCTGCTGCTGGAAAAGGACATTCCAGTGTTGGTGCAGGGTGAAACCGGTGTAGGCAAGGAAGTGTTCGTGGAAACCCTTCACCGTGCCAGCAGCCGCGCCGACAAGCCCCTGGTCGCCGTCAACTGCGCGGCGATCCCGGCCGAACTGGTGGAGTCGGAGCTGTTCGGCTACGACAAAGGCGCGTTCACCGGCGCCCACCACAAAGGCAACCCGGGGCTGATCCGCAAGGCCGACCACGGCATCCTGTTTCTCGATGAGATCGGCGACATGCCGCTGCCTACCCAGGCCCGGCTACTGCGCGTGTTGCAATCGCGCAGCATCCAGCCGCTGGGCAGCGGCGAACCGGTAGCGGTGGATATCCGCGTGGTGTCGGCGAGCAACCGCGACCTGGCCGAAGAGGTGCGTGCCGGGCGCTTTCGTCAGGATTTGTATTACCGCATTGCCGGGCTAACGGTGGTGCTGCCGCCGCTGCGCGAGCGTGCGGACCGGCGGCAGTTGATCGACCAGGTGCATGCCCGCTACCGCGAGCCTGGGCAACCGGCGCGGCTGCCCCCGGCCATTATGGAGTTGCTCGATCAGCACCCCTGGCCTGGCAATGTGCGCGAACTGGTCAGTGTGGTGCAGGTGGCACTGGCCTTGGCGGGCAGCGGGCCCGTCGGCGTCGAGCACCTGCCTGCAGGGTTTCTGGCCGAGTTGCAGGTGCCTGTGCTGGTGGCGACCGAAGCGGTAGACCTGCAGACGCTGGTTGAACAAGCCAATGGCAACCTGTCAGCAGTGGCGCGCGGCCTGGGGATCAGCCGGACCACCCTCTACAAGCGGCTGCGTGAGCGATGAATCTATTGACCTGCACGGCCGCTCAAGGATTACGCCACTGCACCGGTTGCCGGTAAGCCTGTGCCCAGGCTTGCACTTCACTGGCCGGCATAGGCCGGGCAATGCAGTACCCCTGCGCCAGCTCGCAGCCCAGCCCCATCAGCACCCGGCCGTGCTCGACGCTCTCCAGCCCCTCGGCGATCACCTCCCGGCCAAAGGCCCGGGCCAGGCCGATCACCGCCGCTGTCAGCGCCAGGTCGTCCTGATCATGGAGGATGTCACGCACGAACGACTGATCGATCTTGATCGTCTGGGTCGGCAAGCGTTTCAGGTAACTCAACGACGAATAGCCGGTACCGAAATCGTCCAGCGAGAAGCGCACGCCCAGTGCGCGGCAGGCGTCCAGGCAACGGCTGACGTGCTGCAGGTTGTCGATGGCGACGGATTCGACGATTTCCAGGTCCAGCCTGGCCGGGTCCACCGCCGGGTACGCTGCCAACAGCTGCTGCAGGCGCTCGGCAAAGTCACTGCGCTGTAAATGCCGCGCGGCGATGTTCACACTCAGCGACCAGGGCTGCCCTTTCTGCTGCCAGGCCTGCAACTGGGTCAAGGCCTGGTCGAGCACCCACTCGCCGATTTCAACGATCAGGTCGGTCTGCTCTACCCAAGGCAGGAAATCGCCGGGCGGCACCACGCCACGGCCTGGCCGATGCCAGCGCAGCAAGCCCTCGAAGCCCAGCACCTGGCCGCTGCGCAGGTTGACCTTGGGCTGGAAGTAAAGGCAAAGCTCTCGGTTGTTAAGGGCCCGTCGCACCCGCGCCACTGTCTGGTGAGTGGCCTTGAGCTCCTGCTCCTGCGACACGTCAAACATGTGATACCGGTTGCGCCCGCGCTGCTTGGCCACATACATGGCCTGGTCGGCATGGCGCACCAGGGTATCGGCATCTTCGTCATCCTGCGGGTACAGGGTCACGCCGATACTGGCGCTGAGCGACAGCGTGTGCCCCCGAACCACACAGGGGGCCGCCAATGCCCGCAATACCCGCCGCAGGGCTGCATGCAGCTTTCGCTCATCATCGACGTCGCGCAGGATCAGCACGAACTCGTCGCCCGACAACCGGGCAACGGCATCCCCCCCGCGCAGGATGCGCTTCAGGCGCTGGGCCACTTCCACCAGCAGCAGGTCGCCCACAGAGTGCCCGTAACCGTCGTTGACCGCCTTGAAGCCATCCAGGTCGAGCATGCACACCGCCAGCGGGATGTCTTCACGCCGCGAGTAGGCCAGGGCCTGGTTCAACAGGTCGGAAAGGTAGGCGCGATTGGGCAGGCCAGTGAGCACATCGTGCCCCACCCGCCATTGCAAGGTGTGCAGCAGTTGGCGCTTCTCGGTGACGTCAAAGCGGATCGACACGTACTTGCGCACCAGGCCGGTCAGCGGGTCGACCAAGGGCACCATGGTGCTGTCGACCCAGTACAGCGAACCGTCCTTGGACCGGTTGCAGATCTCGCCCTTCCACACCCGCCCGGCGGCCAGGGCCCGCCACATGCCAACGAAGAACGCCGGCTCGTGCAGGCCGGAGTTGAGGATGCGGTGGTTGGCTCCCAGCAACTCCTCGCGGCTGTAGCCCGAGATGCTGCAGAACTGCTGGTTGACGTAGGTGATGTTCCCACGCAGGTCGGTTTCCGAAAAGATCGCGGCCGCGTCCACGGCCGCGCGATAGATATCATCCATAAAGCATCCTGCCTTAGCGGTTGAAGCGCTCCACCAGAGCGCGCAATCCGGCGCACACTTGTTCCAGTTCGGCGCCGCGCGAGGCAGCGGCGTTGGCGCTGTGGGCACTGTGCTGGGCAATACCGGCTACGCCGTTGATCTGCCGCGAAACGTCTTCGGCCACTGCCGACTGCTGCTGCGAAGCGGTCGCCATCTGCTGGCTCATGTCGCTGATGCGCTGCACCGCATCGCGAATGCCATGCAGCGCCTGTCGCGCTTCCTGCACCTGGGCAACGCCCAGCTCGGCACCTTCGATGCCCTGGCTGGCGATCGCCACGGCTTCTTCGGCGCCACTGCGCAGCGCATCGATGATGGCCTGGATGTGCAGGGTCGACTGGCGGGTCTTGTCGGCCAGCGCCCGCACCTCATCGGCGACCACGGCAAAGCCGCGCCCTTGCTCGCCCGCACGCGCCGCCTCGATGGCAGCGTTGAGGGCCAGCAGGTTGGTTTGCTCGGCAATGCCGCGGATCATTCCGGTAGCCTCCGCGATGGCACCGGTCTGACCGGCCAGCTGGCTGACCGCCTGGTTGATCTGCGTCACGGTGCTGGCCAAGGTACGAATGGCTGCACCGCTGGCATCTGCCACCTGGCTACCCTGCTCGGCCAGCAGGTGCGCGGTGTGTGCCTCGGCGGCGGTCAACTGGACATGGTTGGCCACTTCACCGATGGAGGCGGCCATCTGGTTCATTGCCGTGGCGCTCAGGTCGGTTTCGGCGCGTTGCTCCAGCAGCGCGGCCTCAGTGCCGCGCGACAGCTGCCCGGCATCGTGGGCGGCCACGGACATTTGCCCGGCCAGGTCGCTTAACCGCGTCAATGCGGTTTTCAGGCGTGCCTCTTCGCTGATCAACATCAGTTGCAGTTGCCCTGCGGCACCCGGCAAGTCGCTGTAGGTCAAGGCTGCAACCGGATCGGCGAAGGCACCGTCGGCGCCTTGCACAACCTGCTGCAACTGCCGGCCAAGGGCATCGCGTGCCCACAGGCCGTAGGCCAGGAACAGCCCCAGGGTCAGCGCCTGCCCCACCAGGCCAGGCCATAGCTGGTTGGCGCCCAGTGCCAGCAGCCCGCCCGCCAGTGGCAAGGCCAGCGCCTGCGCCAGCACGTTCAGCCGACGCGGCACCGACAATGCCGCCTGACCGTTGCGCAGCCGCGCATACAGGGCTTCGGCACGGGCCACCTGCTCACGCGTGGGACACACCCGCACCGACTCGTAGCCGACCACACGCCCGCCTTCGAGGATAGGCGTGACGTAAGCGTTGACCCAGTAGTAGTCGCCGTTACGGCAGCGGTTCTTGACGATGCCCATCCAGCTCTTGCCAGCTTTCAGGTAGCGCCACATCAACGCGTACACCGCCGGCGGCATGTCCGGGTGGCGCACCAGGTTGTGCGGGCTGCCGATCAGTTCGGCCTCGCTGTAGCCGCTGATAGCGGCGAATTCGGGGTTGCAGTAGGTGATCAGGCTGGCGGTATCGGTAGCAGAAATCAGCCGCTGATCAGGGGGAAAACGTTGCTCGACCGGGGTAACCGGCAAGTTGAGGCGCACGATGAGACTCCATTCACTGACGTGCCGGTACTCAGCTCATCGACAACCATCGGAACCGATCCGTAGCGATCCGCTCCAAATGGCACATGCGCTTCCCGCCGTTGGGCACGAGGCGAACCCCACAGGGATGTTGACGATGACTGACCGGTCAAGCCGTGAATTCTACGAAATTCATCACATAAATAAAACAAAGGTGATCAATCATGGCGTTGCGCCATGCTGATAGATATCGTTAAGTTCTTGATTCTAAATGGGAATTAAGTGATGACGAGATCCGCTTTGGGTACCGCACTGCGCCGCTACCGCAAGCTGGCGGGCCTGACCCAGGCACAACTGGCCGAACGGACCGGCTTCGATCCCAAGACCATCAGCCGCTTCGAAACCAGCACCTATACCCCGAGCATCGATGCACTCATGGCGTTTGCTCAGGTGCTGGGCGTCAAACCCAAGGACTTCTTCGCCGAGCCGGACGACGAAGAGGAGCAGCGTGCGTACCTGTTCGGCGTCATTCACAACGCACCGCCCAAGGATCTTGGCAAGCTGATTGCAGCAGTGGAGCAGGCACTGGCCAAGCCCTGAACTGATTCGCGCCTACCCACTTCACGGCATGCACCGAAGTAGAGCCTGGCAGGTCAGATTGCCCCATAACTGGTCAGACCGGTAAGGCCGAAAACCCTTGCAAAGTCGGATTTTTCGCGCTTTTATGGCCCTGCGCTGAACAAACCGGTAAGACCACAATAATTAAGTCCTGCGCTCTTTCGCCCCGTGCGGCTACCGAAGCAAGGACACCGATCAGAGATCAATCCCATGCTTAAATGGTGCTCGCGTTCGATCTTCCTGCAAGTCGTGCTCGGCCTTGCCCTCGGCATCGCCTGCGGTCTCAGCTTTCCCGACCTTTCCCTGCAACTCAAACCCCTTGGCGACGGCTTCATCAAGCTGATCAAGATGCTCATCGGCCTGATCGTATTCTGCGTGGTGGTCAGCGGTATCTCGGGCGCGGGCGACCTGAAAAAGGTCGGGCGCATCGGCCTGAAGTCAGTGATCTACTTCGAAGTGCTGACCACCCTGGCGCTGGTGATCGGCCTGGTGTTCGCCTTCAGCAGTGGCATTGGTAGCGGTGCCAACATTCACCTGGACCAGCTGTCCACCGCCGATGCCAACGGCCTGGCCGAGCGCGGCCAGCACATTCACGGCGCCACGGCGTTCTTCATGGACCTGATCCCTACCTCGGTGATCGGTGCCTTCGCCGACAACAATATTCTTCAGGTGCTGTTGTTCTCGGTACTGTTCGGCAGCGCGCTGAACCTGGTGGGTGACTCGGCCGCCGGCATTTCGCGGCTGATCAACGAACTGAGCCATGTGATCTTCCGCATCATGGGCATGATCGTGCGTCTGGCGCCTATCGGTGTGTTCGGCGCCATCGCCTTCACAACCAGCAAATACGGCCTGGAATCGCTGCAGCACCTGGGCGGGCTGGTCGCACTGTTCTACCTGACCTGTGCCGGCTTCGTGCTGATCGTGCTGGGGACGGTCATGCGCCTGTCGGGCCTGAAGCTGTTGCCGCTCATCAAGTACCTGCGTGAAGAGCTGACCATCGTGCTGGGCACCGCCTCTTCCGACGCCGTGCTGCCGCAGATCATGCGCAAGCTGGAGCACCTGGGCATTGGCAGCTCCACCGTCGGCCTGGTGATCCCGACGGGCTACTCGTTCAACCTCGACGGCTTCTCCATCTACCTGACCCTGGCCATCGTGTTCATCGCCAACGCCACCGGCACGCCGCTGGAAATGACCGACCTGCTTACCATCCTGCTGGTGTCGCTGGTGACTTCCAAGGGCGCTCACGGCATCCCAGGCTCGGCGCTGGTCATCCTGGCCGCCACCTTGACCGCCGTACCCGCGATTCCGGTGGTTGGCCTGGTGCTGGTGCTGGCAGTGGACTGGTTCATGGGCATCGGGCGGGCATTGACCAACCTCATTGGCAACTGCGTGGCCACCGTGGCCATCGCCCGCTGGGAAAAGGACATTGACCTGGAGCGCGCGCAGAACGTGCTCGACGGCAAGCCCGGCTTTGCCCCCACGCCGCGCAAACAGCCCAACACGCACCATCAACAGGAATTCTGAACCAGAGCGGCCGGCGATCACGCCGGCCCTTGCAGGAGCGAACCGTGATCAGCTCATCAACCGTCGTCAACTCAGTGGTGGAAAAACTGCGCCAGGCCTTGGCCCGGGGCCAATGGCGCACCGGCGACATGCTGCCGGGCCAGCGCGAGCTGGCCGAACAACTGGGCATCAGCCGCCCTAGCCTGCGCGAAGCGGTGACCGTGCTGGAGACCCTGGGCCTGGTCCGCTCGTTGCCAGGCAAGGGCGTACTGGTTCTGGACGCCGATGCCACCCTCCAGGAACCCGGCATCGACACCAGCGCTGCGGCCAGCCTGGCCGACGTACTGGAACTGCGCTACACCCTTGAGCCCTTCATCGTTGGCCTTGTGGCGCAATCGGCCAACAGCCAGGACATCGGCCAGTTACGCCTGACCCTGATGGACATGCGCGAAGCGCTGGAGGCCGATGACAGCGAAGCCGGCGTGAAGGCCTACATCGCCTTCCATGAAGCGCTGTTCGCGCTCACCACCAACCCGATCTTCCAGAGCGTGGTGCAGCAGACCGGCAATGCCCTGAAACAGAGCGCCGACATGCTGCGCAACTCGCCCGAGCACCTGGCGGCGCGGCTAAAGGAGAACGAAGCAGTGGTACGTGCCATACGTGAACGCAACAGCGCCCAGGCCAGTGCCCAGATGCGCCAGCACATCCTCGCCGAAGGCCAGCGCATGGGCATTTCGCTGAACATCCCGGACGAACACCCGCATCCATGACCCCAGGAGAGCGACCATGAACGCCGCCCCTCACCTGCCCGCCCTGCTTGCGGCCGGCGAAACCCGCCTGTCGGCCGAGCAGATCTACCCCCGGCTGTTCGACGCCATTCTCGAACAGCGCCTGCCCCCGGGCGCGCTGCTGCCCGAGCAGGCGTTGGGGCATGCCTTTGGTGTCAGTCGCACCGTGATTCGTCGTGTGCTTGGGCGCCTGTCCGACCAGCAAGTGGTGGTGCAGCGCCCCAGCCACACCGCGCACCTGGCCGCGCCCGACCCGGATCAGGCACGTCAGGTGCTCAGCGCCCGGCGCCTGGCCGAAACCACGCTGATTACCCTGGCCACCCAGCGCGCACGGCCGGCGCAGGTGCGCCAGCTGCGGCAACTGGTAGAGCGCGAGCGCCAGCACCACGAAAGCGGTGAGCGCTGCGCGGCGATCCGCCTGGGCGGTGAGTTTCACCTGAAACTGGCGCAGGTGGCGGCCAATGCGCCGCTGGCACGGTTCCTCAATGGGCTGGTGCCGATGACCTCACTGATCATCGCCCGCTACGAATCACCGTGTTGCGACCACTGTGCATGGGAAGAACACGCGGCCATCATCGATGCCGTGGAGCAAGGCGATGCCGAGGCGGCGTTGGGCTTGATGCACAAGCACCTGGACCGCCTGGAAGCAAAACTCGACCTGAATTGATCGCTCATGCTGACGCGGTCCTACAGGGATTGCGTCGCCTAAGCGATAAGGTGCACGGCAGTACTTCGCACGCCACCCTATACTGCAAAAACCACCCCAGCCTCTATCAGGGAGGCGGTTGCGTGAGTGCTCGAATCCTTCTGTTGCTGTGCCTGCTGTTGGCCCTGGCCGGCTGCGCGGGCAAGCGCCCACCTGCCCCGCCTACGCCTGCGGTGCTCACGCCCGCCGCCTGGCAACGCATCGACCAGGAGCTGATCGACGCTTCGGTCGGCGCAGCCGGCTCGGCCAACGACTATGCCCGGCGCTCCATGCGGGTATGGAAGGAACAGGTACAACAGCGCACCGAAAGCGACTTCATCCCTTGGTTCACCGGTTACTGGACCCAGCAGTGGCTCACCCTCAAAGTGGCCTGGTACAAGCTCGACAGCGGCGAAGGCCGTGAACCTGCGGAAAAGCGCCTGGCCCTGTACCTGCAGGAGCAATACCACGAGCGGGTGATCGAGCCGGTGGCCGAGCAGATCAATCCCGAGGGCATTCGCGACCGCGCCTGCGAGCTGTACCTGCAGCTGCTCGGCCAGCAGCTACCCGCCATCATCAGCCGCTACAACGCGCCGCCCGAGCAGGTCAGCCAGCGCCTCAACCGCATCCCCGCCATCCACCTGGGGCCGCCGGATGCGCGTAATGCCAGCCTGTACCAGTTGCTTCGGGCCAAGTCGCTGGACCAGCAACCGGCCTGGCAAGCCATGCGCCAGCACTTGCATGAGCAGGCCAGCAAAGGCCCCGGGCGAACCGATGTCGGGTTGAACTCGGTGGCCACCCAGGCCAGCGAAAAGCTCGGCGCTACCCTGGCGCCGCGCGGCATCGCCAGTGCCGTAGCGTCGGCGGTGGGCAAGGTGGCGGGGGCGATGATTTCGATTGCCGCGGCCGGCTACGGCATGATGACCCATGACCGCGAACACCCGCAGATGGTCGAACAGTTGCGGGTGATCCTCAACGTCGCGCTGAACCAGGAATGGCAAGAGTTGATGGAAAACCGCCAAAGCGGGGCCATGGCGGGAGTGTATTACTTGTCGGGGCAGGTTGAGGACAGTTTGCTGGCCAGTGTGCCGCGACCGGTTGAACAACCTGCGGAGCAGCAGGTAAAGCAGCAGCAAGAGCCTTTGATCATTCGCCTGCCGCCTTAGGGGTTGCCTGTACCTGCGCAGAGGCCGGTACAGGCAACCTGTCAGGCAGCGGCCATCGCGGAACTTGGCAGCCCGAACACCCGATCAAACGCCCAGTTGTAGGCAAAGGTGTAGCAAGGGACCAGCACGATGAACGCCATGTCCACCAGCAACGCCTCCACCAGTGTCATGTCGAGCCACCAGGCAATCAGCGGAATCAGGTAAACCACCAGCGTCAGCTGAAAGCCGATGGCATGCGCCACCCGCCGCGCCACGCTGCGCCCACGCTTGGCCTGGCGGCTCTCCCACCCTTCGAACAAGGTGTTGTAAACCAGGTTCCAGAGCATGGCGATGGTGGTGATCATCACCGCCAGCGGCCCGGTATGCGACGCCTGGGTGTCCGACAGGTAAGCCAGCCCGAGGGTCGACATGCACAACCCGATCAGCTCATAAAAAGTCACGTAGACCAGTTTGCGTTTCAATCCCTGCACTCGGGGTTACCTCCAATGACAAAAAGCGATGGGGCGCGATCATGCTTCACCATGCTTGACAGCAAAAGTCAGCAGCTGTCAGATCAACTGACAGGAGGCTGCCATGAACTTTTCCAGCGACAACATCCAGCTTTTTCTAGCCGTGCTCGACTGCGGTTCGTTTTCTGCCGCCGCGCGCGCCCTCAGGCGCGTGCCTTCAGCCGTGAGCATGGCTATCGGCAACCTTGAAGCGGAACTGGGCTACAGCTTGTTCGAACGGGGTTCGCGTGAGGTTCGCCCAACTGCCCAAGCCCTGGCCCTGGAACCACACGCCAGACTGATTGGCGAACAATTGGGATTGCTGCAGGTACACGCACTGGAGCTGTCCCAAGGGCTGGAAAGCAGCCTGACCCTGGCCGTGGTACCAGACATCGACCACCGGCCACTGTTGGCGGCTATCGCACACCTTGGCGAACGCCACCCGCTGCTGGATATCGCCCTGCTCAGCGCCCCGCAGGAAGAAGCCCTGCACCTGCTGGACAGTGGCCGCGCCGACCTCTGCGTGGCCTTTGCAGGCCTGCAGGTCGACGCCCGCCGAGGCTTCCAGCACATCGGCATGGAGTCGCTGGTGGCCACTCTGTCGCCGGCCCACCCGGCCTTGCGCGAGGGGCGCATCCATTACCTCGAAGACCTGACCCAGGTGCGTCAGATTCTGGTGCGCAGCCGCGACCTGCCAATGGCCGACCCGCGCCCGCTGATCGGTGCAGCGCACTGGTCAACCGACAGCTTCGACCTGGCGTTGCAAATGGTGGAAGCAGGCCTGGGCTGGGGCGACCTGCCGTTGTCGCGGGTTGCGCCGCTGCTCGCCAGCGGACGCCTGGTGCGCCTGGGTTTTCGCAATACACGCAACGAGTTGCAGTTGCCGGTACACATCTTGTGGCGCAAGCAACAACCGCTGCAGCAAGCCGCACGGCTGTTGATCCAGCAGTTGAGTAACCGTTGATTACCGTCTGTCGAAACGGCCGTAAGAATTTTCTGTAAGTACTTCAATCTTTTACCCCTTTAGCCGATATCCCGGTCGACAGGCCCCGCAGTGCGTCATGAGCGCGCTGCGCCCTCCCTTCATTGGCTCAAGGTCTCGAAACATGAACCTGAAATTTCGCCACAAGATCCTGCTCAGCGCCTGCGGCGTCGTGGTCCTGGCATTTGCCCTGTTCACGCTCTACAACGACTACCTGCAACGCAACACCATCCGCCAGAACATCGAAGCGTCGGTGCAGCAATCCGGTGCACTGACCGCCAGCAGCGTGCAGAACTGGATGAGCGGGCGCATCCTGGTGCTGGAAAACCTGGCCCAGGACATCGGCCAGCAAGGTGCCGGCGAGACCCTGGCCGGGCTGATCGAGCAGCCGTCCTACACGCGTAATTTCCTGTTCACGTACCTGGGCCAGGCCAACGGTGCGTTCACCCAGCGCCCGGACGCCCAGATGCCTGCCGGTTACGACCCGCGCCAGCGCCCTTGGTATGGCGCCGCCGCCAGCGCCGGGCAGACCGTGCTGACCGCCCCCTACCAAGGCGCGGTCGGCGGCCTGATGGTCACCATCGCCACCCCGGTGAAGAGCAAAAGCAACGGCGAGCTGATCGGTGTGGTCGGCGGTGACGTGACCCTCGACACCTTGGTCGAGATCATCAACTCGGTCGACTTCGGCGGCATCGGCCACGCCTTCCTGGCAGACGCCAATGGCCAGGTGATTGTCAGCCCCGACAAAGACCAGGTGATGAAGAACCTCAAGGACATCTACCCCGGCAGCAACCTGCGGATTGCCGCCGGCATGCAGGATGTCACCCTCAACGGCCAGGACCGCATCATTTCCTTCGCCCCGGTAACCGGCCTGCCGTCGGCGCAGTGGTACATCGGCCTGTCGATTGACAAGGACAAGGCTTACGCAGCACTCAGCCAGTTCCGCACCTCGGCGATCATCGCCATGCTGATTGCCGTGGCCGCCATCGCCGGCCTGCTTGGCCTGCTGATCCCGGTGCTGATGAGCCCGCTGACCACCATGGGCCGCGCCATGCGCGACATCGCCGAGGGTGAAGGCGACCTTACCCGCCGCCTGACCGTGCAGAACAAGGACGAGTTCGGCGAACTGGCCACCTCGTTCAACCGCTTCGTCGAGCGCATCCATGCCTCGATCAGCGAAGTGTCCTCAGCCACCCGCCTGGTGCACGACCTGTCGGAAAAAGTGGTCAGCGCTTCCAACGCGTCGATCACCGGCTCGGAAGAACAGAGCATGCGCACCAACAGCGTGGCGGCGGCCATCAACGAACTGGGCGCCGCCACCCAGGAAATCGCCCGCAACGCCGCCGATGCTTCGCAGCATGCCAGCGGCGCCAGCGAGCAGGCACACGGCGGACGTGAAGTGGTAGAAGAGGCGATCAGTGCCATGACCGCCTTGTCGCAGCGCATCAGCGAGTCGTGCGCGCAGATCGAAACACTCAACGCCAGCACCGACGAAATCGGCAAGATTCTCGACGTGATCAAGGGTATTTCGCAGCAGACCAACCTGCTGGCACTGAACGCCGCGATCGAGGCGGCCCGTGCCGGTGAAGCCGGCCGTGGCTTTGCCGTAGTGGCCGACGAAGTGCGCAACCTGGCACACCGTACCCAGGAGTCGGCGGAAGAGATCCACCGCATGATCACCAGCCTGCAGGTAGGCTCGCGCGAAGCGGTGCACACCATGAACACCAGCCAGGTGTCCAGCGAGCAGACCGTGCAGGTAGCCAACCAGGCCGGTGAACGCCTGGCCAGCGTGACCCAGCGCATTGGCGAAATCGATGGCATGAACCAGTCCGTGGCGACCGCGACCGAAGAGCAGACCGCCGTGGTCGAGAGCCTCAACCTGGACATCACCCAGATCAACGCCCTGAACCAGCAGGGCGTGGAAAACCTGAACGAAACCCTGCGTCATTGCGACCAGCTGGCCCAGCAGGCCGGGCGCTTGAAGCAGCTGGTGGGCAGCTTCAGAATCTGATGGACCCGAAGAGGGGCGCTGTGCGCCCCTTTTTTTATGCCACAGCCGCTTTCGTGGCCCTGTCCCGCCGCACCCAGGCCAGCAACACCGCCGCCATCAGCACGAAACCCAGGTAGCCAAACAACGGGTACACCTCCCCCACCAGGCTGATGAACCCCACCAGGCTGCAGCCAAAAGCCACCACCCCGGTTATCACCGAACCCCAGCGGAACGTTGCGGTGCCCGCCGGCAGCAGCCGCGAAAGAAACGAAAACAACGTACCCACTGCCGTGTTGACGATCATGCCGAAGATGATCAGGCACATCACCACCCCCAGCAGCGGTGACACTTCGTTGGCAATCGACAGCATCGGCATGGGCAAGTCGGCCACGCTGTCCAGGCGCGACAACAGCCCGGCACTCATCACCAGCATCAGGCCGCCCAACGCCGCCCCCCCCAGCAGGCCACCCCACACTGCAGTTTTCTCGCCCTTGGCCGAGCCCCCCAGAATGGCCAGAATCGGCGCACCGGCAACGATGTTGTACGACACATACAGAAACGCGCCCAACAGCCAGTGCCGGGTACCGGCCTGCTGCTGGCTGGCCAGCTGGTCGAGCGCGGCGAAGCTCTGTTCACGGGTAAACACGGCGTACAGTGCAATCGCCGAAGCCACCAGGATCAACAGCGGTGTGATGGCACCGATGGCCAGGATCACCTTGCGCACGTCCAGGCACACAATCGCCACCACCACCAACGTCACCAACACGCTGCCGGTCAGTGCCGGAATGCCGAACTGTTGCTCCAGCAACGCGCCCCCACCGGCCAGCATGACCACCGTGACGGCAAACATGAAAAAGGTGATCAGCCAGTCGACAAACAGGCCCAGGTAGCGACCGCAGATGGCCTGTATCACGTCCTTGTGCGAGGTGGCCTGCTGGCGGTTGCCCAACCCGGCCAGGGCCATGCCAAGGACGGTAAACAGGGCTGCACTGACCAGTGCCCCCACCAACCCCCACACACCGAAATCGACAAAGAACAACAACAGTTCCCGCCCCGAAGCGAAGCCCGCCCCCACGATCACGCCGACAAATGCGCCGGCAATCTTCAGCTGCTCTTGCATGTGAACCTCTGGATTTATTGTTGTTGTTTTGCTGCCACCGCATCGCTTTTGCGGGAGCGGCCTCTGCTCAGTTACAGATCGCCGACAAACGCCTGCACTTCAATCTCCACGTCCACTCCCAGCGCCAACGCCGAGGCCACTGTCGAGCGCACCGGCAACGCGGCACCGAAGAACTCCTTGTACACCTCGTTGAAACCGGCGAAGTGGCTCATGTCCGACAGCCATACCGTGGCCTTTACCACCTGGTCGAAACGTGCGCCGCAAGCCGCCAGGCTTTCGGCAATGCGCTCGCAGGCGGCGCGGGTCTGGGCCTGGATGTCACCACGCACCACTTCACCGCTGGCGCTCATCGGCACCTGGCCAGAGAGAAACAGAAAACCACCGGCCTTCACTGCACGGGAAAACGGGAACGGCAGGCTGCTGGGAAAACGCTGGATGTCATTGCTCATGGGATGCTCCTTTCAAGGTTGCTGGAAACGGGCCGGGGACAGACGCTCGGGCGCCACACCCTGGCTGACAAGGCTAGAGCACAGGGGTTGGCCAAGCAGCAGGTCGGCGGCCAGGCGCGAAGCCCCCGCTGCCGACTGGATGCCATAGCCACCTTGCGCCGCCAGCCAGAAGAACGCAGGGGCGTATGCATCGAAACCCACCACCAGGTCGCCGTCTGCAACGAACGAACGCAGCCCGGCCCAGGTGTGACTGGGGCGGCGGATCTTCAAGGTGGTCATGCTTTCGATGTTGTAAATGCCCAACGCCACATCGAGCTCTTCCGGCGCAGCATCTTGCGGCTCGACCGGGTCGGCGTTGGCAGGCGAACCGAGCAATTGCCCGGCGTCGGGTTTGAAGTAGAAGCTTTCATCGACACCAATTACCGCTGGCCAACGGGCGAAGTCCTGGTCGGCAGGGCCCGGAAAGGTGAATGCACTGCGCCGGCACGGTTGCAGGCCGATGCGCCCCACACCGCATTGCTCGGCCACACAGTCCGCCCAGGCACCCGCGGCATTGACCAGCTGACGTGCCTGCAGACGGCTGCCACCAGCCAATTCCACCTGCCACAGGTTGTCCAGGTACACGGCCTGGATCAGCTCGGCGTTGCAGCGCAGTTCACCCCCGGCAGCGCGATAACCGCGCAGGAAGCCTTGGTGCAAGGCATGCACATCAAGGTCCATCGCGCCCGGCTCCAGCACTGCGCCAGCCAGGGTTTCGCCGCGCAGACTGGGTACCAGTGCCAGCGCGGCATCACGGTCAAGCAGGCTGACCTCGGTGCCATTGGCCAGGTTCTGCGCGTGGGTCTGCTCAAGCAGCTCGCGCTGTTCCACGCTGGCCACATACAGGCAGCCGCGCGGCTCCAGCAGCGGGTGCTCGCAGAAGCCTTCCGGCGGGGCTTCATAAAAGGCCCGGCTGGCGCGGGTCAGCGCCTGGATCTGCGCAGTGCCGTAGGCCTCCATGAACATGGCCGCCGAACGCCCGGTGGAATGGTAGCCAGGCTGTGCTTCGCGCTCGATCAGCAGCACCCGCTGCTGGCCAGCCAGGCGATAGCCCAGCGAGGCACCGGCAATGCCGGCGCCGATGATCAGGGTGTCGTAGATCGGGGTCATGCACGCTCCTGACAAGCAAATTATCATTTATGAGAATTCTAATATATGAGAATTTAGAAATGCGCAAGTGTCCAAGGTAAGATGCCCGACCACCGCCGTATGCCGAGAACGCTGAATGCCCGCTGCCCTACCCCTGCTTGACCGCGCCGTAGTCGGCCAGCGCCTGCGCCAGGTGCGCAAGGCGCGCCAGATGACCCTCAAGCAATTGTCCGAAGCCAGTGGCGTACCGCTGTCCACCTTGTCGAAGATGGAGCTGGCACAGGTGTCAGTCAGTTATGAAAAGCTCGCCGCCGCTGCGCGGGCGCTGAATGTCGATATTGCCCAGTTGTTCCGCTCCGGTGCCACGGTCAACGCCCCGGTGCCCGTGACCGTGGTGGTCGATTCATTACCGGCGGCAGCGGGCTACTCGACCGGCACCTATGACTACCACCCGATCGCCGGCGACTTCCCCGAGCGACGCATGACGCCGGCTTATGCCCGCATCATCGCCCGTGAACGCGGCCAGTTCGACGACTTTATCCGCCACCCCGGGCAAGAGTTCGCCCTGGTGCTAAGCGGGCGCGTGCGCATCGAGTTCGAAACCGGCGAAGCGGTGAGCATCGGGCCACAGGAAACGGCGTACTTCGACAGCCAGGTGGGGCATATCTACCTGTCCGAAAGCGAAGACGGCGGCGATGCGCATGTGATGGTGGTGATGACGGATCGTTAATCCGCCTCGGTTATAACCTAATAACGAACAAGTCTATTTGGCTATTAAAAAATCTATATGCTGGCTGCATCCGATAACGGGCAAAGTTGGGCAGTCGAGTAGCGTATGGATGTAGGTTCTTTTGGTTTCACCATTGCTGGCCTGGTCGTGGGTTTCATCGTCGGCATGACCGGCGTCGGTGGCGGCTCGCTGATGACCCCGATCCTGTTGTGGTTTGGCATCAACCCGGCTACGGCCGTCGGTACCGACCTGCTCTATGCGGCCATCACCAAGGCCAGTGGCGTCTGGGTGCATGCGCGCCAGAAGAACATCGACTGGAAAATCACCGGCCTGCTCAGCCTGGGCAGCGTGCCCGCCGCTGCGCTGACCCTGTGGTTCCTCAGCACCCTGCACACCGACACCTCGGCGCTCAATGCCATCATCAAGCAAGGCCTGGCGGTGGTGCTGATCCTGACCGCGCTGGCCATCCTGTTCAAATCGCGCCTGCAGGCCTTTGCCAGCCGTCATGCCGGTGACCACTACCACCTCAGCGATCGCAGCCTGAACATCCTCACCGTACTCACCGGCGTTGTGCTGGGGGTAATGGTCACACTCACCTCCATCGGTGCTGGCGCCCTGGGCACTGTGGCGTTGTTCCTGCTGTACCCGTTCCTGGTCACCCGCCGCCTGGTCGGTACCGAAATCGCCCACGCCGTACCCCTTACCCTGGTAGCAGGCCTGGGCCACGCGGGCATGGGCAACATGGACTGGTCGCTACTGGGCTACCTGCTGCTGGGCTCGCTGCCAGGCATCTACCTGGGCAGCCACCTCACCGGGCGCATCTCCGACCGGGTGCTGCGCCCGTGCCTGGCGGCGATGCTGCTGCTGATCGGCTACAAGCTGGCGTTCTGAGCCTCATTCCAGGCGCAGTCGCCACTGCCCGGTAAAGCTCAGATCCAGGCGTGACAGGGGGAGCACGTCGATACGCTGGCTGGCCTTCATCGGGCACCCCAACACCTGAACCAACACAGCGCGCATGACCATGGGGTGGGTCACCGCCAGCCAATCGCCCGGCCTGTCGAACGCTGCCAGCCAGGCGGCCAGGCGCTGGCACAGGGCGGCGAACGACTCCCCCCCGTGCGGCGCACTGGCCGGGTCCTGTAACCATTGCGCCAAAGCCTCAGGCTGCTCAGCCTGCAATTGCTTCAACGCCAGCCCCTGCCAGTGACCCAGGTCGCAATCGGCCAAGCCCGGTTCGACCTGCACCTGCCCCGACAACCACGTAGCGGTCTCGCAGGCTCGCCGTTCTGGCGCAGCCAGCAGCTGCATGCCGGGCAGCATGGCGTCGGGTTGTTGCGTTAACGGCAAGATGCCGTCATCTGTTCGGTGCAGACGCCCGGCCTTCTGGGCCGGGGTCAGGGCATGGCAGATCAGGGTCAGGCGGACGGCTTTCACCGGGGCTCTCTCGCAGCAGGCTGGGCCCATGGTTTAACACGCTGCGAAGCTTTTGGCTGCAACTATGTCGTAGCAGCCTTTACCGCGATCAGGCCCGGTCAAGCTATCAGCGAAACCAGCCCCCACACCGGCACCGCAGCCACCAACCCCATCGCCATCCGCGGCCAGTACGGCAGCAGCATCACCAGCAGCAACCCCGCCAGCGACAGCACGCCGAACCAGGCCACCGGCCCCATGGCCCAACCCCAGGCCTGGGCGCACAGCACCAGGCTGGCCAGCAACGCCAACCAACCGGCGCTGCGCAGGCCGATACGCAATACGCGTGGGCACGCCCGATTCCACACCTGCTTGTAATGCCGCTCCAGCCCTTGGCACAGCCCAAGCATGCCGGCGTAGGCGAACAACACGCCACCTATGATCCACATCATCATGCCTTGACCTCCTGTTGCCGACCTACCCTGGTCTTCCGTTGCGCTGGCTGTACTTGCCACACCCGCCAGGCCACCAGACCAAGCAACACCCCCAGCACCAGCGCACAGCCCGCTACGCCGAGGCGCATCGTGTCTTCGAGGCCGCCAAATGCACCCAGACCGATGCACAGCAATGCCGCCAGCAGCAGTTGTTCGATCCAGGCGCGCCGCGCCGGCCTGACGCCGGCATGCCACAGCGCCAGCAGCCATACACCGAAGAACGCGCGTACTTCCCAGCTTTCCCGCTGCGTCAAATCCACCGGTAGCAAACGGCTGGCCCACAGTAGCCCGACGCATGCCAGCAGCAGGCCGCTGATAAAGCCCACGTTGCACACTTCGGCCAGCCGGTACCAACGCCGTGCCGATGTTTCGGCGGTGGCGCTGGCGTATTTACGCCCACGCTTCACGCAGAACAGCACCAGGCCGCTGGCGATCATCAGGCAACTGATCAATCCGCACATGAAGTACAGCCAGCGCATCGGGTAGCCGCCGAACTGGGCGAAGTGCAGGCCGACCATGACCCGTTGGGTCAGCGGCGCCGCACGCCATTCAGACACGTCGCTGAGTAACGCCCCGCTGACGCCGTCGAAAACCATGGCCTGCCCCCTGGCGAGGGCGATGCGGTTGCCCAGTTCGGGGCGGATTTCGATACGCGCCGCTGCAGTGTTGGGGTTGCGAATGTTCAAGCCGCCAATAGGCCCCAGCCGCGCCTCGGCCTGGGCCAGCAACGGCGCCACATCGACCAGGGTGGCCGGCTGCCTGGCCAGGCCACGGGGCTGCTCCAGGCGGGCATTACCCTGTGCCTGGAAGTAGGCGCGGGTGTCACCGGCGAAAAGTGCATCCACCCCGGCAGGGATATAAATGAGCATGAAGATCACCAGGCCGGTATAGGTGATCATCAGGTGGAACGGCAGCAACAGCACCGCGCTGGCGTTGTGAAAATCCAGCCACGAGCGCTGGCCCTTGTTCGGCCGGAAGGTGAAGAACTCCTTGAAGATCTTCTTGTGGATGACAATGCCGGTCACCAATGCAGCCAGCATCACCAGCGCCAGCGCGCCGACCACGAAGATGCCCCAGTTGCGCGGCAGGTCGAGGGTGAAGTGGAAGCGGAAGAAAAAGTTACCGCCAACGCTGTCACGCACCTCCATGGCTTCGCCGGTGCGCGGGTCGAGCTGTACGCCGCCACCGTGGCGCCGCTCGCCGGTGGACACGCGCAGGCCTGGCGAGCGCTCGCTCGGCAAGCTGATGCCCCAGTTGCCGGCCTTCGGCTCATAGGCCTGCAGGTAGGCGATGGCACGCTGGGCGGCGACAGCCTGGGACACCTGAGTGGCCGGGATTTCCGGCTGCATCCAGTGGTTGAGCTCCTTGTCGAACACTGCCAGCGTGCCGGTAACGAAGATGGCGAACAACAGCCAGCCGAAAATCAGCCCGGCCCAGGTGTGCAGCCAGGCCATCGACTGGGTGAAGGTGTTTTTCATGCCAGGCGCTCCAGTATCTGCGGCCAGAAACCGACCAAGGCCAGGGGCACGGCCAGTGCCAGCGGCGCCCAGGCGCGCAAGGCATCACGGCTGGCGAAGGCCCAGAGGATGGTGGCGGTATAGAAAATGAACGCGGGCAGGGTCGCGACGATGATCGCGTCGGTGGCAGACAGCGGCAGGATGCGGGCCAGGCAGGCAGTGGCGGCGTAGCTCAGGGCGTAGCCGCCGAGCAGTGCGGCGGTGCTGCGAGAGAAGATCTGTAGCCAGGCGCAGAATTTAGGCATTTGGCTTCCTTGAAAAATGTGTCCGCCCACTCGCGGGTGAACCCGCTCCCACAGGGATCGCGCCAGCCGTGAGGGCAACGCGGTACCTGTGTGGAGCGGGTTCACCCGCGAATGGGCCGCACAGCGGCACCTTGGATCAGAAGTTGATATTCAGCGCAGCAAACACCGCCCTGCCCGGCTGGTTATAGGTGTTGGCCCCCGAGCTGCTGGCGTTGCCGCCACGCAGGATCTGCTTGTCGAACACGTTGTTCACGCCTACCCGCACGTCGTAGTTGGCGTTGAACTTGTACCCGGCACTCACGTCCACCAGGCCATACGCCTCGACGTCCTGCTGCGCGGTCTTGTCGTAGTCTTGCTGGGTGCGGTAGTTGTAGGTCGGTGACTTCTGCTTGCCAAAGTAGGTGCCCGCTACCTGGAACGACAGCTGCTCGGTGGCGCGCCAGTCGAGGGTGGTGTTGACGGTGTACTCCGGGATCACCGACAGCGGCTCGCCGGTTTCGCGGTTGTCGTTGTCGAGCATCCAGGTCAGGTTGGTGTTCCAGTCCAGGGTCGGTGTCAATTCGATGAAGAAGTTGCCTTCGATACCTTCCACCCGCGCTTCGCCCGCGTTCTCCCACTGGGTCACGCGGCGACCGCTGTTAATGGCGTAGAGCACATCGGTCCCGCCGATGATCTTGTTCTTGTAGTCGTTGCGGAAGTAGGTCGCGCTGGTACGCCAGGTACCACGGTCGTACAGCAGGCCGACTTCCTTGTTGACGCTGATCTCTGGCTTGAGGTCGGCATTACCTTGCAGGTAGCAGCCGCCGGAGTTGGTCTGCTGCACGCTGCAGCCCTGGCCACGGCTGTAAAGCAGGTAATTGGGGTTGGACTGGTACAGGTTCGGTACCTTGTAGGCACGCGCAATGCCACCCTTGACCGACAGTGCCTCGGTCAGTTTGTGCGACAGGTTCAGGCTTGGACTGAAGTTGTCGCCAAACATCTCGTGATGGTCAAAGCGCAGGCCGGGCGTCACGGTCGTATCACCCAGGACGATATTGTCCTCGACGAACAACGCATAGCTTCTGGCCGTCATCTTCGTATCGCTGCGATCGAAGCCGCTGATCGCATCACTGCCCGAACCGCTGGGATCGAAGCTTTGCGGGCGGAACGAACCCTGGTCGTTGAGCGACTCGTACAAGTACTCACCGCCCAAGGTCAGCACATGTTCAGTGCTGCCCATGGCGAACGGCAGGTTGACCTCACTGCTCAAACGGGTGTTGCGCAGCCGCGACATCGCCGCGCCGCTGTCGTTGATCGCCCCTTCCGGGCCACCGGCCAGGCCCTCGTTTAGGCGCCAGTTACGCACGTACTCGTACGCCAGGGTGGTCTTGCTGGTGCCCCAGGTAAAGTCGCCCAAGTGGGTCAGGTCGTACGTGCTGCGTTGCATGATGTTGGTTTCGTGGCCATACAGGGCGGAAATCAACGCGACATCGCTGCCGCCGTTGCTGTTCATGGTGTCGCCCGCGTAGATGTTGCCCTGACGGCTGTAGCCTGCGCTGGCTTCAAGGCGGTGCTCGTCGTTGAGCTTCCAGCTCAGCAAGCCATTGATGTCTTTGTTACGCACACCTTCGCGTCCGGCAACCAATGCGCTGTTGGCGTGGCTGGCGTTGATGTCGAAGTCGTCGGCGTCGGTCTTGGCCAAGCCGCCATACAGGCGGAACCCGAGGTTGTCGGTAAGGCCGCCGCCCAGGTTGAAGTTGGCGCGGCGGCTGGCGCCTTCGGCGCTGTCTTCTGGCAGTTGTGTATACAGGCTGACACTGCCCTTGAGTTCGTCGGTGGGGCGCTTGGTGATGATGTTGACCACCCCGCCCATGGCGCCGGAACCGTAGCGTGCGGCAGCCGGGCCGCGCAGAATCTCGATGCGCTCGACCGCTTCGGCCGGCACCCAGTTGGTTTCACCTCGGGTATCGCGGTCGCCGTTCCAGCCATAACGCACGGCGTTGCGTGCGCTGGACGGTTTGCCGTCGATGAGGATCAAGGTGTTCTCCGGGCCCATACCGCGCAGATCGATCTGGCGGTTGTTGCCCCGCGCGCCGCTGGCGCTGTTGCCGGTCAGGTTGACGCCGGGCTCGCGGCGGATGATGTCGGACAGGTCATTGGTCGGCGGGTGGCGCTTGATATCTTCGGCAGTGATGATCGACGAGCCCAAGGCCTGGCGCGCCTCTCGCTCGGCGGTGATCAGGGTGTCCTGGATCACCAGCGCGTTGTCGGCGACCGGTACTTCCAGCACCTCACCCGCACGCTGCTCCTCGGCTTCAGCCGTGGTGGCCATCATGGCCGGCGACGCCAGCGCGACGAACGCCAGGGCCAGGCTATTGGGTGAAGTTCTGCACTGCATGGGTACATCTCCTGCGATTCATGAGCGAAAAGGCACATCCCTGTCGGAAACCGGGGGCCCTCGCCCACCGGCCCCACAAACACAGTTTGGTGGCCAACATGGGAGGTAAATATAGAGAGATGCAAATGCGAGTAAATCTTATTTACGAAGTTTACATGTTTGTAACGGAACTTTGCTGAAACCCGGGATAGAGCAGTTAACCACCCATCGGTTTGCATCCTGCACGGAGGCTCCTACAGTTTCGAACGTAGCAACTCCGTCGAGAACCCAGATGCGCAGTAATGAAGACAGCCACTCTGCACACACCACCAGAAGCCTGTCGAAGATCCCTCGCAGCGTCTGGGCGCTGGGCTTCGTGTCGATGTTCATGGATATCTCATCGGAGATGATCCACGCGCTGCTGCCGCTGTACATGGTTACCGTGCTCGGCACGTCGGTAGTAGCGGTGGGCGTTATCGAAGGCATTGCCGAAGCGACCGCATCGATCACCAAGGTGTTTTCCGGCGCCCTCAGCGACCGGCTGGGCAAGCGCAAGCTGCTGACGGTGCTCGGCTATGGCCTGGCTGCTCTGACCAAGCCGGTGTTCCCCATTGCCTCCGGGCTGGAGTGGCTGACCGCAGCACGTTTCGTGGACCGGGTCGGCAAAGGTATTCGCGGGGCGCCGCGCGATGCGCTGGTGGCCGATGTCACCCCCGCCGAGCTGCGGGGCGCTGCGTTCGGCCTGCGCCAGGCGCTCGATACCGTGGGCGCCTTCCTCGGGCCGTTGTTGGCAATCTTGCTGATGTGGCTGACCACGAGCCATTTCCAAACCGTGTTCTGGGTAGCGGTGATCCCGGCATTTGTAGCGGTGTACATTCTCATCGCCTTCGTTCGCGAACCTGAAACGCCACCTGCCGCACGGCCGGTACGCACACCATTGGCACTGCACGAGATGGTGCACCTCGGGTCGTCGTATTGGCGACTGATCGGCCTGGCAACGTTTTTTACCCTCGCCCGCTTCAGCGAAGCGTTCCTGCTGCTGCGTGCCCAGGACATGGGCCTGGCACCGCTGTGGGCACCGGCGGTGCTGGTCTTGATGGCACTGGCCTACTCACTGTCGGCCTACCCTGCCGGGGTACTGTCGGACCGGGTGGGGCGCCGAGGCGTGCTGAAGGCCGGGCTGGGTTTGCTGATAGCTGCCGACCTGCTGCTCGCCCTGCTACCGGGCTGGGGCGGGCTGGCCTTGGGGGTTGCGGCCTGGGGCCTGCACCTGGGCTTCAGCCAAGGTGTCTTCGCGGCCATGATCGCCGACAGTGCCCCGGCCAACCTGCGTGGTACCGCCTTCGGCCTGTTCAACCTGCTGACCGGCGTGGCACTGCTGGCCGCCAGCGTGGTAGCCGGGTTGCTGTGGGATGGTGCAGGATTTCAGGCAACCTTTCTGGTCGGCGCGGGGTTCGCTGGTGCCACCCTGGCGGGGTTGACACTGCTGCGCTGAGCCTGGAAGGAGCCCGGCTGATCGCCATGCTGGACGGTGATCAGCACCCGGATACAAACTAGGCCAGCGCAGCCTCCTGCTCCAGCAATGACCAACCGCCATGCCCATCTACTTCCAGCCGATGGGTATGGAACGCTGCCAGCGTGCTGCGGTGGCCGACACTGACCAGCAGTGCCCCCGGCATTTCCGAGCGCAACAACGCATACAAGGCATGTTCGAGGCCCTCATCCATCGCCGAGGTGGACTCGTCAAGGAACACCACCTGCGGCCGGTTGAACAGTACCCGGGCGAATGCCAGACGCTGCTGCTCACCCACCGAAAGAATGTGTGACCAGTCGCAACTGACGTCCAGGCGCTCGGCCAGGTGAGCCAGGTTGACCTGGCGCAACGCCTGCTGCATCCGCACCTCATCCTCAGGCTTGCAGGCTGCCGGGTAGGCAATGACAGTACGCAAGTCACCCAGAGGCAGGTACGGGCGCTGCGACAGGAACAGTGCCTGATGGCCCATTGGCCGCCTGACCTCACCTTCGGCATACGGCCAAAGGCCCGCCAGGGCGCGTAGCAGCGTGGTTTTACCACTGCCCGATGGCCCTTTGATCAAGAGCGCCTGACCCGCGTGCAGGCTCAGGTCCAGGTCGGCAATAAGGGCGTGCCCGTCCGGACGCAGCACCTGCAGGCGGGTGATCTGCAGGGCATGCGCCTGGTCTTCGGTCAGGACGCGTGGCAATGCGCTCGCCTGCTCATTGGCATCGAGAAAACCGGTCAGACGGTCGAGGGTCGCCCGGTACTGGGCAAACGCATCGTACGACTCACGGAAGAACGATAACGAATCCTGCACCTGGCCAAATGCCTGGGACGTTTGCATGACGTCGCCCAGCTTGATCGCGCCGCTGAAGAAACGCGGCGCCTGCAGAATGAACGGGAACACCACGGCAACCTGGCTGACGCCCAGGTTGAAACCACTGAACTTGAGGTTTCGGAACACCAACGCCCAGGCATTCACGATCAAGGCAGCAAAGCGGCCCAGCAAGGTGCCCCGCTCGACCTGAGCACCTTGGTAGAAGGCGATGTTCTCGGCGTTTTCACGCAAGCGCATCAGCGCATAGCGGAAGTTCGCAGTGAGTTTTTCGTTAAGGAAATTCAGGCGGATCAATGGGCGCCCGAGGCGGAAGGCGACCCAGGTGGCGACGATGACATACAGGTAAACGGCAAACACCATCGCCCGGGGGATCTCCACCCCGGCCACCGTCAGCGGCGCCGACAGCCCCCAGAGAATGCCGGTGAATGCCACGAGCGAAACCAGCGCACTAACCGCGCCCAACGCCAGGCTCACCGAGCTGGTGACGAAGGCGTTGATATCCAGTTCGATACGCTGGTCGGGGTTGTCCACCGGTTCGGCGAGGAACTGGCCGCGGTAGTAGGCATCGCCTTTCATCCAGTCGTGGGTCAGGCGCTCGGTGAGCCAGACCCGCCAATGAATGCTGAATGCCTGGGTTACATAGAACGTGAACAGCGAGCGCAACACATGAATGGTAGCCAGTACGGCAAAGACGCCAAGCAAGTACCAGAACGCGGTTTGATCAAGGCCCTGCAAGGCGCTGTAGAAGCCGTTGTACCAGAACGAGAACAGCACGTTCAGCCGTACAGAGAACAGTGTCAACGCCAGCAGCAACGCGAACACCAACAGCGGCCGCCAACTGCGCCTGAAACTGAAATAGGGCCCGGCAAGCTGCCAGAACTGACTGCCCCATCGCGTGCAGCGCACGGCCAGTGTGGCGGCTGCCGCGAAGCAGACTAGGGTGATGAACGAGGCGATTGCCAGCCAGCTCAGGCTCTCTTGCAAAGCCTGGTGCCAGTGCATTTCCATGGTGGGTATCCGTGCTGAGTATTTCCGCGAGCGTAGCATTGCTCCGCGATTCGTCAGGCATAGATGACGCACATTTCATGATTGCTTTGGTTGTTTGAAGCAGGCGACGTGGTGGATGGCACCGGCGTTGCCGGTGTTCGCGGCTAAAGCCGCTCCTACAGGGATCTGGGTAAAGCCGAGACTTGCGTGGGCTTGGCTTTTTCAGGCCACAAAGACAAAACCCCTACCTGCATGCGCAGATAGGGGTTTTGCGAAATGAATCTTGACGATGACCTACTCTCACATGGGGAAACCCCACACTACCATCGGCGATGCATCGTTTCACTACTGAGTTCGGGATGGGATCAGGTGGTTCCAATGCTCTATGGTCGTCAAGAAATTCTGTTGCCAGAATGTTCGTGAACACTCTTGGCCAATTCGGATATGCGATATTTGTGATGTTGCGAACTTTCGGGTCTTTCGTCTTCACCACCACAATTCGGCTTACGCGCAAATTGCTTGGGTGTTATATGGTCAAGCCTCACGGGCAATTAGTATTGGTTAGCTCAACGCCTCACAGCGCTTACACACCCAACCTATCAACGTCGTAGTCTTCGACGGCCCTTTAGGGGATTCAAGATCCCAGTGAGATCTCATCTTGAGGCAAGTTTCCCGCTTAGATGCTTTCAGCGGTTATCTCTTCCGAACATAGCTACCCGGCAATGCCACTGGCGTGACAACCGGAACACCAGAGGTTCGTCCACTCCGGTCCTCTCGTACTAGGAGCAGCCCCTCTCAAATCTCAAACGTCCACGGCAGATAGGGACCGAACTGTCTCACGACGTTCTAAACCCAGCTCGCGTACCACTTTAAATGGCGAACAGCCATACCCTTGGGACCGGCTTCAGCCCCAGGATGTGATGAGCCGACATCGAGGTGCCAAACACCGCCGTCGATATGAACTCTTGGGCGGTATCAGCCTGTTATCCCCGGAGTACCTTTTATCCGTTGAGCGATGGCCCTTCCATACAGAACCACCGGATCACTAAGACCTACTTTCGTACCTGCTCGACGTGTTTGTCTCGCAGTCAAGCGCGCTTTTGCCTTTATACTCTACGACCGATTTCCGACCGGTCTGAGCGCACCTTCGTACTCCTCCGTTACTCTTTGGGAGGAGACCGCCCCAGTCAAACTACCCACCATACACTGTCCTCGATCCGGATAACGGACCTGAGTTAGAACCTCAAAGTTGCCAGGGTGGTATTTCAAGGATGGCTCCATGAGAACTGGCGTCCCCACTTCAAAGCCTCCCACCTATCCTACACAAGCAAATTCAAAGTCCAGTGCAAAGCTATAGTAAAGGTTCACGGGGTCTTTCCGTCTAGCCGCGGATACACTGCATCTTCACAGCGATTTCAATTTCACTGAGTCTCGGGTGGAGACAGCGCCGCCATCGTTACGCCATTCGTGCAGGTCGGAACTTACCCGACAAGGAATTTCGCTACCTTAGGACCGTTATAGTTACGGCCGCCGTTTACCGGGGCTTCGATCAAGAGCTTCGCTTGCGCTAACCCCATCAATTAACCTTCCGGCACCGGGCAGGCGTCACACCCTATACGTCCACTTTCGTGTTTGCAGAGTGCTGTGTTTTTAATAAACAGTCGCAGCGGCCTGGTATCTTCGACCGGCATGAGCTTACGGAGCAAGTCCTTCACCCTCGCCGGCGCACCTTCTCCCGAAGTTACGGTGCCATTTTGCCTAGTTCCTTCACCCGAGTTCTCTCAAGCGCCTTGGTATTCTCTACCTAACCACCTGTGTCGGTTTGGGGTACGGTTCCCAGTTATCTGAAGCTTAGGAGCTTTTCTTGGAAGCATGGTATCAACCACTTCGTCGCCTAAAGGCAACTCGTCATCAGCTCTCGGCCTTGAAATCCCGGATTTGCCTAAGATTTCAGCCTACCACCTTAAACCTGGACAACCAACGCCAGGCTGGCCTAACCTTCTCCGTCCCTCCATCGCAATAACTGGAAGTACAGGAATATTAACCTGTTTTCCATCGACTACGCTTTTCAGCCTCGCCTTAGGGACCGACTAACCCTGCGTCGATTAACGTTGCGCAGGAAACCTTGGTCTTTCGGCGTGCGAGTTTTTCACTCGCATTGTCGTTACTCATGTCAGCATTCGCACTTCTGATACCTCCAGCAAGCTTCTCAACTCACCTTCACAGGCTTACAGAACGCTCCTCTACCGCATCATCATAAGATGATACCCGTAGCTTCGGTGCATGGTTTGAGCCCCGTTACATCTTCCGCGCAGGCCGACTCGACTAGTGAGCTATTACGCTTTCTTTAAAGGGTGGCTGCTTCTAAGCCAACCTCCTAGCTGTCTAAGCCTTCCCACATCGTTTCCCACTTAACCATGACTTTGGGACCTTAGCTGACGGTCTGGGTTGTTTCCCTTTTCACGACGGACGTTAGCACCCGCCGTGTGTCTCCCATGCTCGGCACTTGTAGGTATTCGGAGTTTGCATCGGTTTGGTAAGTCGGGATGACCCCCTAGCCGAAACAGTGCTCTACCCCCTACAGTGATACATGAGGCGCTACCTAAATAGCTTTCGAGGAGAACCAGCTATCTCCGAGCTTGATTAGCCTTTCACTCCGATCCACAGGTCATCCGCTAACTTTTCAACGGTAGTCGGTTCGGTCCTCCAGTCAGTGTTACCTAACCTTCAACCTGCCCATGGATAGATCGCCCGGTTTCGGGTCTATACCCAGCGACTAAACGCCCTATTAAGACTCGCTTTCGCTACGCCTCCCCTATTCGGTTAAGCTCGCCACTGAATATAAGTCGCTGACCCATTATACAAAAGGTACGCAGTCACCTAACAAAGTAGGCTCCCACTGCTTGTACGCATACGGTTTCAGGTTCTATTTCACTCCCCTCTCCGGGGTTCTTTTCGCCTTTCCCTCACGGTACTGGTTCACTATCGGTCAGTCAGTAGTATTTAGCCTTGGAGGATGGTCCCCCCATATTCAGACAAAGTTTCTCGTGCTCCGTCCTACTCGATTTCATTGACAAGAGATTTTCGTGTACGGGGCTATCACCCACTATGGCCGCACTTTCCAGAGCGTTCCACTAATCTCAAATCAACTTAAGGGCTGGTCCCCGTTCGCTCGCCACTACTAAGGGAATCTCGGTTGATTTCTTTTCCTCAGGGTACTTAGATGTTTCAGTTCCCCTGGTTCGCCTCTTGCACCTATGTATTCAGTACAAGATACTCAGCTTATGCTGAGTGGGTTCCCCCATTCAGAGATCTCTGGATCACAGTCTGTTTGCCGACTCCCCAAAGCTTATCGCAGGCTACCACGTCTTTCATCGCCTCTGACTGCCAAGGCATCCACCGTATGCGCTTCTTCACTTGACCATATAACCCCAAGCAATCTGGTTATACTGTGAAGACGACATTCGCCGAAAATTCGCATTTCGCTCATTGCTGAGCAGAACTCACAAATTTTACCTTAGCCTGATTTCCAGCAGTGAAACTGGTCATCAGTCTATATCTATCACATATCCGAATTTTTAAAGAACGGTCTGACAAAAGTCAGAAATCAACATTCAAACTGAATGCTCATTTCTGAGTTCTGATCAGCAAATGAATCAAGCAATTCGTGTGGGAGCTCATCAGCAGGCTGATGTCGTCGATTAAGGAGGTGATCCAGCCGCAGGTTCCCCTACGGCTACCTTGTTACGACTTCACCCCAGTCATGAATCACACCGTGGTAACCGTCCTCCCGAAGGTTAGACTAGCTACTTCTGGTGCAACCCACTCCCATGGTGTGACGGGCGGTGTGTACAAGGCCCGGGAACGTATTCACCGCGACATTCTGATTCGCGATTACTAGCGATTCCGACTTCACGCAGTCGAGTTGCAGACTGCGATCCGGACTACGATCGGTTTTGTGAGATTAGCTCCACCTCGCGGCTTGGCAACCCTCTGTACCGACCATTGTAGCACGTGTGTAGCCCAGGCCGTAAGGGCCATGATGACTTGACGTCATCCCCACCTTCCTCCGGTTTGTCACCGGCAGTCTCCTTAGAGTGCCCACCATTACGTGCTGGTAACTAAGGACAAGGGTTGCGCTCGTTACGGGACTTAACCCAACATCTCACGACACGAGCTGACGACAGCCATGCAGCACCTGTGTCAGAGTTCCCGAAGGCACCAATCCATCTCTGGAAAGTTCTCTGCATGTCAAGGCCTGGTAAGGTTCTTCGCGTTGCTTCGAATTAAACCACATGCTCCACCGCTTGTGCGGGCCCCCGTCAATTCATTTGAGTTTTAACCTTGCGGCCGTACTCCCCAGGCGGTCAACTTAATGCGTTAGCTGCGCCACTAAAATCTCAAGGATTCCAACGGCTAGTTGACATCGTTTACGGCGTGGACTACCAGGGTATCTAATCCTGTTTGCTCCCCACGCTTTCGCACCTCAGTGTCAGTATCAGTCCAGGTGGTCGCCTTCGCCACTGGTGTTCCTTCCTATATCTACGCATTTCACCGCTACACAGGAAATTCCACCACCCTCTACCGTACTCTAGCTCGCCAGTTTTGGATGCAGTTCCCAGGTTGAGCCCGGGGCTTTCACATCCAACTTAACGAACCACCTACGCGCGCTTTACGCCCAGTAATTCCGATTAACGCTTGCACCCTCTGTATTACCGCGGCTGCTGGCACAGAGTTAGCCGGTGCTTATTCTGTCGGTAACGTCAAAACAGCAAGGTATTAACTTACTGCCCTTCCTCCCAACTTAAAGTGCTTTACAATCCGAAGACCTTCTTCACACACGCGGCATGGCTGGATCAGGCTTTCGCCCATTGTCCAATATTCCCCACTGCTGCCTCCCGTAGGAGTCTGGACCGTGTCTCAGTTCCAGTGTGACTGATCATCCTCTCAGACCAGTTACGGATCGTCGCCTTGGTGAGCCATTACCCCACCAACTAGCTAATCCGACCTAGGCTCATCTGATAGCGCAAGGCCCGAAGGTCCCCTGCTTTCTCCCGTAGGACGTATGCGGTATTAGCGTTCCTTTCGAAACGTTGTCCCCCACTACCAGGCAGATTCCTAGGCATTACTCACCCGTCCGCCGCTGAATCAAGGAGCAAGCTCCCGTCATCCGCTCGACTTGCATGTGTTAGGCCTGCCGCCAGCGTTCAATCTGAGCCATGATCAAACTCTTCAGTTCAATACTGCTTGGGTTTTTAAGAAACCCTAAACTTGGCTCAGCAATCTCAAATGACTATGTGATTTCTCGCATGGCCACTTGTGATGCTGATAATCTTTTTGACTATCAGTCCGTACTCACAAGCACCCACACGAATTGCTTGATTCGATTTGTTAAAGAGCGTTTGGTTAAGAGCTTTTCGTCTCAACCGAGGCGCGCATTCTACGCTTTCCTCAGAGCCTGTCAAGCGTTTATTTTGAAGTTTTTTGAGAGAAACTCGTTTAGCTTCAAACACTTGACTCAACAGGGTGGCTAGCTTCGCTTCGCTACCGCGTTGGAGTGGTGCGCATTATAGGGCCGCCTTCAAGGAGGTCAACCCTTAATTTCAATGTTTTGAAATATTTATGCCGAAGGCACTTCAGGGCTACCACGCGCCCCATCAATTGCGCACTATATTGCTCATCACTCCCCCGCCCAAGGATCGCCGCACAGAAATGAACACCCAGCCCCGCAGCCTGGCCGCCACACTCTTCCCGATTGGGCTGCTGCTTATCGCCATGGCATCGATTCAATCGGGTGCCTCCCTGGCCAAAAGCATGTTCCCCATTATCGGCGCACAAGGCACCACCGCCCTGCGCCTGATATTCGCCAGCATCATCATGCTGCTTATATTGCGCCCGTGGCGGGTACGCATGACCGCCAACACCCTGCGTAACGTGGTCATCTATGGCATGGCCCTGGGTGGCATGAACTTCCTCTTTTATATGGCGCTGCAAACGGTGCCCATCGGCATTGCCGTTGCACTGGAGTTCACCGGGCCGCTCGCCGTGGCGATCTTCTCTTCACGCCGGCCAATCGACTTCCTGTGGATTGCCCTGGCCATCGCCGGCTTGCTGTTGTTGCTGCCTGCAGGGCAAAGTGGCCAGGCACTCGACCCGGCCGGCGCTGCTTACGCGCTGGGTGCTGGCGTGTGCTGGGCCCTGTATATTCTGTTCGGGCAACGTGCCGGGGCCGAACACGGCATCCAGAGCGCCGCGCTCGGCGTGGTGGTCGCTGCACTGTTCGTCGCCCCCATCGGCATTGTCCACGCGGGCAGTGCGCTGCTCACGCCCGCGGTCATCCCCATGGCGCTGGGCGTGGCGATACTGTCCACAGCACTGCCCTACAGCCTGGAGATGGTTGCCCTCACGCGCATTCCGGCTCGCACCTTCGGCACCCTGATGAGCATCGAACCGGCGTTCGGGGCGTTGTCCGGCCTGCTTTTCCTGGGCGAAGTGCTGACGGTTACCCAATGGCTGGCGATTCTGGCAATCATTACGGCCTCTGTCGGCACCACGCTGTCCATGCGCAAGGAGCCCGCCCCAGCCGTCGCAGCAGACTGATATGAGAAATATTTTCATTTGAGACAGGATTAAAGATTGTAGCGACCCGTCTCGCTGATTAAGCTGTCACAGAATCATCATCTTTACGCTATCTACTGGACCGAACAGGGACGCTGGGGAAATTTCAGGAAGAACCGAAGCGATAACGACAGGGCCAGACGACAGCTGATCGGCCCTGCATTTAAGGACAGGAATGAAACGTATTTTTCTCATCCTGGCCATCTTGGCTATTGCTGGATGTGCCGCCACGGCCAAGACTGAGGTCAAGAGGGGCAAGAAGGGCCTGCATATCAACTGCTCCGGCCTTTCCTCTTCGTGGGACAACTGCTACAGCAAAGCCGCGAGCTCTTGCAGCACGCGCGGCTATCGGGTCATCGCACGCTCGGGCGACAGCGATGAAGAAGCCGGCGACTACTTGTTTGGCATCAACCCGGCGGGTTACACCAGCCGCAGCATGATCGTCATCTGCAAGTAGAAAAAAGGGCAGCTCATAAGCTGCCCTTTTAATTTTCCGTTACAGCGACGCGGTACGCGTCTCTAGCCAGGCCAAGGCGTCACCCTTGAGCAACGGCGCCAGGCGCTCACGCACTGTGGCGTGATAGCGGTTCAACCATTCCACCTCTTCTTTTGACAGCTGTTCGGCTAGCAGGCACCGGGTGTCGATCGGGCACAATGTCAACGTCTCGAAGTTCAGGAAATCGCCAAATGCACTCTTGCCGGCTTCACGATTGACCACCAGGTTCTCGATGCGTACACCCCATTGCCCCGGGCGATACGTACCTGGCTCGATCGAGCTGATCATGCCCGCCTGCATCGCCGTCTGCGGTGCAGGTGCCGCCTGGTAGGCAATTACCTGCGGCCCTTCATGCACATTCATGAAGTAGCCTACCCCATGCCCGGTACCGTGGCCGTAATCCACCTGGTCTGCCCAGATCGGTGCACGAGCAATGGCGTCGAGCAACGGCGACAGCACCCCACGCGGAAAGGTGGCACGCGATAGGGCAATCATGCCCTTGAGTACCCGGGTGCAATCCTGTTTCTGCTGGTGGCTGGGGTTGCCCACCGGCACCATGCGTGTGATGTCGGTGGTGCCGCCCAGGTACTGCCCGCCCGAATCGATTAGCAAAAGCCCGTCGCCCTCGATGACCGCGTGCGACTGCTCGGTAGCGCGGTAATGCGGCATGGCGCCGTTGCCATTGAAGGCAGCAATGGTCGAGAAACTCAGCGATACGAAACCCGGGCGCCGGGCGCGCGCTGCGCTCAGTTGCTCGTCAATCGTCAGCTCGGTGATTTTCTCATTGCCCAGGCTGGCCTCGAACCAGGCGAAGAATTCGCACAAGGCAGCACCGTCCTGCTCCATGACCTGACGGATGTGAACCAGGTCTTCATCACCTTTGCATGACTTGCTCAGGGTGGTGGGGTTGATCCCCTCGATCAGCACGACCCCTGCCGAACGGTTTTCCAGCAGGCCACAGGTGACCCGTGCCGGGTCCACTAGCAACCTGCTGCCGGCCGGTACGGCACCTAAAGCCTTACCGGCCTCGCTGTAGTCGCGCACCTCGATGCCATCGACTGCCAGCACTTGGCGCAAATGCGCGTCCACCTTGTCCTGCCCCACGAACAGAATGGCCTGCTTCTCATTGATCAACGCAAAGGCCAGAAACACCGGGTTGTAGGAGACATCACTGCCGCGCAGGTTGAACAGCCATGCGATGTCATCAAGGGTGGCAATGAAATGCCAGTCGGCGCCCTTGGCCAGCATGCCCTGACGCAACTGCGCGAGTTTTTCCGCCCGGCTCACCGTCGCATGCGGCGGTAAATGCTGGTACACCGGGTTACCCGGCAGCGCCGGGCGCCCATCCCAGACTTGCCCCAACAGATCCTTGTCGGTGACCAGCCGAGCGCCGCGAGTCTTCAGCCGCTCACCCAGTTGGCGCGCCGAGGCCAACGCCAGGACCGCACCATCCACCGCGACGCTACCGTCGGGCGCTACATTATCGCCCAGCCACTCCAACGCCCCGGGTTTGCCCGGCAACAGTTTCATCAGCTCAATGCCGCTGCCTGCCAGTTCATGCTCGGCCTGCTCCCAGTAGCGGCTGTCGACCCACAGCCCGGCGAACCCGGGGGTGACCACCAATGTGCCGACCGAGCCGTGGAAACCCGAGAGCCACTGACGCCCCTGCCAGTAACCGGGCAGGTATTCGGAAAGGTGGGGGTCGGCCGAAGGTACCAGCAAGGCATCGATGCCCTCTGCCGCCATGGCCTGGCGCAGGCGTGCCAGGCGCTGTGGCACGCTTTGCTCAAGGGTGGTCTGGACGTTCATGCGCTCTCCTGCGGCTACATCACGGTTGATCCAATGTGCCGATAATGGAACAGCCGCCAGAACCCTGCAATCGCGACGACCAAGACACGGCATGGATTGCCCGCCACGCCTTGCGCCAATCAGACACTTCCTACAACGCGCTCAGGACCACCGATCAAGTCCCGCTGAACTTCCGCAAAGTGCCGGCTTCACACACAGTACACTCACTGCCCACAGGCAAATGACCATGCCCAGTGCCTGGCATTCGAAAACCGGCGTGGTGTTGCTCGACACCCGCGAACATACGCCCGAGCATGAGCATGCCGTGCACCTCAAGCTTGCCGACGGTCTCGCCCGCCTGCTGGGTTGTCCACATGTGCCCAGGCAGCAGGCCAACGCCAACGATGGCTACTACTTCGTACCCACCGAGACCCTGATCGACCCCAGGCGCTATGCCGCCCTGGGTATTCTTGGCGAACAGGACCTGTTTGGCGGCCTGGTGTCCTACCCCCACATGGCGACCAAGGCAATCTCCCACCCGTTGCCGGCCAAGGCCAGCCTCCCACCGGGCTGGACTGACGCCTTCGCCCAACAGGCGAGTGACGCCCTGCTGCGCGGCTACACCGTGTTCAGCAAAGCCGATGCGCGCACTGCCGCACAGTTGCTGCTGCTCGACGGCCCGCTACGGGTCAAGCCGGTGCTGGCTACCGCAGGCCGCGGACAAGCGGTCATCAGCACTGCGGACGCACTGGAACCCCTGCTGGCCGATATGGACGAACAGGCGCTGGCAGTGTGGGGGCTGGTACTCGAAGAAGACCTCAATGACGTAAAAACCTTCAGCGTCGGCCAAGTGCGCGTCGCGGGGCTGACATGCAGCTATCACGGTACCCAACAGCTGACCCATGACCACCAGGGCATCGAGGTGTATGGCGGATCCGACCTTGTGGTGGTACGTGGCGACTATCAGGCGCTGCTGCAACTCCCCCTGGAAGACCACCTGCGTCTGGCGATCAACCAGGCTATCACTTACGAGCAGGCTGCCGAGCAGCACTTCCCTGGTTTCATCGCCTCACGGCGCAACTACGACATCGCTCGCGGCCTGAGCCCTCAGGGCCACCTGCGTAGTGGTGTGCTCGAGCAATCCTGGCGCTTGGGCGGCGCCAGCAGTGCCGAGCTGCTGGCCCTGCAGGCATTTGCCGATGACCCGGCATTGCAGCAGGTCCGTGCCTCCACCCACGAAGTGTTCGGCACGCCCGACCTGCCCGCTGATGCCACCCTCTTCTACCAAGGAAACGACAGTGAACTCGGACAATTCAGCAAATTTGCACGGATTCGCGAACATGGCCGTTCAGAGTGAAACCGTTGAACTGCAAGTCGACAACGACAGCATTGTTGGCACCCTGGTCAGCCCCGGCAGCAAGATGCCGGGCATCCTTTTCGTGCACGGTTGGGGCGGAAGCCAGCAGCGTGATCTGGCCCGGGCCCGGCACATCACCGGACTGGGCTGCGTGTGCATGACCTTCGACCTTCGCGGGCACGAAAAGACCGAAAGCCAACGCCTGACAGTCACGCGTGAACAAAACCTGCATGACCTGATGGTGGCCTACGACCGGCTGCTGAGCCATCCAGCCGTGGACAGTAGCGCCATCGCCCTCATCGGCAGCAGTTATGGCGGCTACCTGGCAACGCTACTGACCCGCGAACGGCCCGTCAAATGGCTGGCCCTGCGGGTACCCGCCATGTATTGGGACGACGAGTGGAACACCCCCAAGCAAACCCTCGACCGCCAACGCCTGAACGCCTACCGGCAGCAATCGCTTGGCCCGGCTGACAACCGCGCACTGGCAGCGTGCGCCGAGTTCAGCGGGGATGTCTTGCTGGTGGAGTCCGAACAAGACGACTATGTACCGCACAGCACGCTGATGAGCTACCGCTCGGCATTCATCAGCGCCCATTCGCTCACCCATCGCATCGTCGACGGGGCCGATCACGCGCTGTCCAGCGAAGAGAGCCAGAAAGCCTACAGCTCGATCCTGGCAGCCTGGATCAGCGAAATGGTCATCGGTGCCCGACTGGACCGCTACCCGCATTACGCGCCTTGGTATGCCTGAAGCTCGCCCACCTGACAATGCAGGCCGCCATCGGCGCCGCGCACCAAACTGCGCAGCGTCTGGTAGGCTGCAAAGTTCACCCCGCGCGCCTGATGCTGCCCCAGCAGCTCAAGGAAGGGCTCCTCAACGAAGTACACGGCCGCCGCCGACCAGGCCTGGCGTGACTGCCATTGCAGGTACTGCAGCACCCGGCTGCCATCGTCACTGGCCTGGACACTGACACCCTGCAGCCCCTCACAGCGCGCAGCAAGGTCTTCGCTTCGCGCCACCAAGGCCTGAGCCAATGCTTGTTGGCACATGCTGGGCACTTCGTATTCGATCATCTGGGTGAACCAAAGGGCATGAGGGTTTGCCGACATCGGCGGTCTCCTGGTAACGGACGCATGCAGCGCGATTCCCGGCAGGGTAAAACCTCAAGCAAAGTCAAGGTCAAGTGGTTTTTGAGCACCCTGGCCTGATACCGCAAAACGCCGTCGATAGTCACTTGGGGTCAGGCCGGTAATGCGCTGAAACACCTTGCGAAACGCACCCGGGTCCTGGTAACCGACACCCCAGGCAATCTGTTCGACGTTGCGCCGGGTGAACTCCAGCAAACGGCAGGCTCGCCCTACCCTCACCTGCTGGCAATACTCGGTCGGCCGCAGCCCGGTGGCGGCACGAAAGCGCCGCAGGAAGGTGCGCGCTTCCAGCCCCGCGCACGCAGCCATCGCCGCAAGGTCAGCCTCCTGCCCGCCATTGCCCTGCAACCAATGTTGCACCTTCAACACGGCCTCGTCGCCGTGGTCCAGGCGCGGACTGAACAGAGCCCCAGGCAAGGGCGCTGTAGTCGGCTCAACGGCCAGGTAGCGAGCGGTCTCTCGCGCCACCGTCGCCCCAAGAAATCGCTCCAGCAGGCGCAAGCCCAGGTCAGTCCAGGCCATTAACCCTGCCGAGGTCACGATATCGCCGTCGTCCAGCAACGGCTGCCGGGCCTCTACCCGCACCTTGGGGAAGCGCTGGGCAAGGGCATGCACGTAGTTCCAGTGGGTGCAGGCCGGGCGCCCGTCGAGTAGCCCACTGGCGGCAATGAAAAACACCCCTATGCAAACCGACGCCAGCACCGTACCGCGCCCGTGCAACTGGCACAGCGACGTGCGGTGACGGTCAAGCAGTTCGGCTTGCGGGGCCGACTCCAGGCTGGGTGGAATGATCAATACACTCAGGCCCGGTGCAGCAGTCGCGGAGCTATCCGGGGCTGGCAGCAACTGCCCTGCCTCGTCGGCCTGCCAGAAGCTGACGCGAATGTGCGGCAGTTCGACAGCCCCCAGTTCGGCCGCAACCCGGTTGGCCACCAGGAACAGGTCGGCCAGGCCATATACGGCCGCGCGCTGCACGCCGGGGTACAGCAGCAGGCCGATGTCCAAGCTGGCGGGGATGTCAGTTTTTGCCCGCATAGTGTCGTTCGCGCCAATCCTCAGGTTCGTGCACACAGCCTATAACTAACGCCTACCAACGACTACTGCCACAGGAGGCAGCATGAGCAAGCAGGCGCTGATCATCATCGACATCCAGAACGACTACTTCCCGGGCGGCAAATGGACCCTCGATGGCGCCGACCAGGCGGCCGACAACGCTGCACGGTTGCTGGCAGCCGCACGCCAGCGCGGCGACCTGGTGGTGCATGTGCGCCATGAGTTCGACAGCGCCGATGCCCCCTTCTTTGCACCGGGCTCGCAGGGTTCGGCGATCCATTCCAAGGTCGAACCGGCAGCAGGCGAACCGGTGGTGCTCAAGCACAAGGTCAACGCCTTCCTCGGTACCGACCTTGAGCACACGCTGGACCGGCATGGCGTCGAGGCCCTGACCATCGTCGGCAGCATGAGCCATATGTGCATCGATGCCGCCACCCGTGCTGCGGCCGACCTGGGTTACGAGGTGACCGTGGCGCACGATGCCTGTGCGACCCTGCCGCTGACGTTCGACGGCAGGCAGGTAGCGGCGGCGCAGGTTCATGATTCGGCGATGGCGGCGCTGGCATTTGCCTATGCCAACGTCGTGAGGACTGATGAGTTGCTTGAAGGCTGATCGGCTCGAAAGCTTTGGGGCTATGCATCAGCCCCAAAGCTTGCAGGCTCAAATCACCACATTACGCACGAACCGCACCGCCACCGCCCCATCATTACGGTATGCATACCGGCAGTTGCTGGGAAACACATGGAACTGCCCCACCAGCAGACGATGCTCGCCCCCTTCGATGATCAACGTCAGCTGCCCTTCAGCCACATAAATCTGCTCGCTCCAGCCTTCGGCATCGGCCTCGCTGGAATAGCACTCACCCGGCGCCAGGGTCCACTCCCACAGCTCCACCTCACGCCGCGCCGGGCTGGTGCCAAGCAACACTGCCCGGCTCTGCGGATGTTCACCCGCCCAGGCCAGCTCTTCGATGCGCCCGGGATCACGCCGATCAGGCGCCTGGATCAAGGTACTGAATGCCACCCCCAAGGCTTCGGCGATCAAGTCCAGCGTGGTCAGGCTGACGTTCTTTTCCCCCGCCTCGATCGCCACCAGCATGCGCCGGCTAACCCCGGAGCGCTCGGCCAACGTCGCCTGGCTCATGCCAGCCGCGTTGCGCAGGCTGCGCACATTGAGGCTGACATGTTGAAGCACCGATGCGCGGTGCGCGGAATCTTTGTGCACTATATTGCTCACTGGTCGAGATTGCGCAGTATACTGCCCACTTTGCGGCGATTGTGCGCCGCCCCCTCCGAGTGCGCAAGACCATGAGCCAGGCCAGCAACAAACCGACCCCCAACGTTACCTTTCGCCTGAGCAAGGCTGAACTGGTGCTGGTCTTCATCACCATGTTGTGGGGCGGCACCTTCCTGCTGGTGCACAACGTGATGACCGTCAGCGGCCCGATGTTCTTCGTCGGTTTGCGCTTTGCTGCAGCCGCACTGTTCGTGGGCGTGGTCTCGGCGCGGGCATTGCCCGGACTGACCTTCACCGAGCTCAAGGCCGGCATGCTGATCGGTGTATCGATCATGCTCGGCTATGGCTTACAAACCATGGGCCTGCAAACCATCAGCAGCAGCCAATCGGCGTTCATCACTGCGCTGTACGTGCCGTTCGTGCCGCTGTTGCAGTGGCTGGTGCTGGGCCGACGGCCTGGCCTGATGCCCAGCATCGGCATTTGCCTGGCATTCATCGGCCTGATGCTGTTGGCCGGGCCGGAAGGCGGCAGCCTGCATTTCAGCGAGGGCGAGGTGGTCACCTTGGTCAGCGCCGTCGCCATCGCCGGCGAAATCATCTTGATCAGCCGCTACGCCGGCCAGGTCGACGTACGCCGGGTTACCGTGGTGCAACTGGCGACCGCATCGTTGCTGGCGTTTCTGATGATCGTGCCAACCCAGGAGCGTATCCCCGACTTCTCCTGGCTGCTGCTGGGCAGCGCCGTAGGCCTGGGCGCCATGAGCGCAGTTATCCAGGTGGCGATGAACTGGGCACAGAAGTCGGTTTCGCCTACCCGGGCCACGCTCATCTACGCCGGTGAGCCAGTGTGGGCCGGGATCGTCGGGCGCCTGGCGGGCGAACGCCTGCCGGGCGTGGCACTGCTCGGAGGCCTGCTGATCGTCATCGCGGTGGTGGTGAGCGAGCTCAAAGTGCGTCGCCCGCGCGAAGCCATCGAGGCACGCGATGTACAGAATGAAGGCGAACGCCAGGCAGAGCTTTGAAGTCGCTAACAGCAGCTATGCTTTGTAAACAAATGTTATAAAAAAACAGCTTGTCACAGCCTGTTTGTAGGATTCTGCGACAGCTTGCGTGTTGGTGATCACCCCCTCGGCACGTATGATCTTTGCAAACTTCTCCAGAATAGGCCGCTATGTCATTGATAGTGCTATTGCTTCTGCCGTTCGTGGGCAGTTGCTTGGCAGCCGTGCTGCCGCACAACGCACGTAACGCCGAGTCCATTCTTGCCGGGCTCGTAGCCCTGGTCGGTACCGTCCAGGTAGCACTGCTGTACCCCCAGGTTGCCCATGGCGGTGTGATTCGCGAAGAGTTCCTGTGGCTGCCCAGTCTGGGGCTCAATCTGGTACTGCGCATGGACGGCTTCGCCTGGCTGTTCTCGCTGCTGGTACTGGGCATCGGCACGCTGGTGTCGCTGTACGCGCGCTACTACATGTCACCGCAAGACCCGGTACCGCGTTTCTTCGCCTTCTTTCTGGCCTTCATGGGCGCCATGCTTGGCCTGGTGATTTCCGGCAACCTGATTCAGCTGGTGTTCTTCTGGGAACTCACCAGCCTGTTCTCCTTCCTGCTGATCGGTTACTGGCACCACCGCGCCGACGCCCGCCGTGGTGCCTACATGGCGCTGATGGTGACCGGTGCAGGCGGCTTGTGCCTGCTGGTCGGGGCCCTGCTGCTCGGCCATGTGGTCGGCAGCTACGACCTGGACAAGGTCCTGGCTGCCGGCGATACCATCCGCCAGCATGCGCTGTACCCGGTGCTGCTGCCCCTGATTCTCATCGGTGCCCTGAGCAAGAGCGCACAGTTCCCCTTCCAATTCTGGCTGCCCCACGCCATGGCAGCGCCCACCCCGGTATCGGCCTATTTGCACTCTGCCACCATGGTCAAGGCCGGGGTGTTCCTGCTGGCGCGGCTGTGGCCGGTGCTTTCCGGCAGCGAAGAGTGGTTCTGGATCGTCGGCGGTGCCGGTGCCCTCACCCTGCTGCTCGGCGCGTTCGCCGCCATGTTCCAGAACGACCTCAAGGGCCTGCTGGCCTATTCGACCATCAGCCACCTGGGCCTGATTACCCTGCTGCTGGGCCTGAACAGCCCACTGGCTGCCGTTGCAGCGGTATTCCACATCCTCAACCATGCCACGTTCAAGGCCTCGCTGTTTATGGCAGCCGGCATCATCGACCATGAAAGCGGTACGCGCGACATCCGTCGCCTCAGCGGCCTGATCCGCCTGGTGCCCTACACCGCGACCCTGGCCATGGTGGCCAGCGCCTCGATGGCTGGCGTGCCACTGATGAACGGCTTCCTGTCCAAGGAAATGTTCTTCGCCGAAACCGTATTCATCAGCTCCACCGCGTGGGTCGAGGCCACCCTGCCCGTGATCGCCACACTGGCCGGTACCTTCAGCGTGGCCTATGCCCTGCGCTTTACCGTCGATGTGTTCTTCGGGCCGACCGCCCAGGACCTGCCCCACACCCCGCACGAGCCGCCACGCTGGATGCGTGCGCCGGTCGAACTGCTGGTGCTCACCTGCCTGGTGGTGGGGATCTTCCCTGCCCAGTCGGTCGGCCCGCTGCTGGCCGCTGCGGCGCTACCGGTGGTAGGCGGCACCCTGCCGGAGTACAGCCTGGCGATCTGGCATGGCTGGAACGCACCGCTGATCATGAGCCTGGTGGCCATGAGCGGCGGTATCGTGCTGTACCTGTTGCTGCGCAAGCAGCTGCGCCTGGGCCGCTTCCCCTACCCGCCGGTGATCGAACGCTTCAACGGCAAGCGCCTGTTCGAGCACGGGCAGGTTCACCTGATGGTGCTGGCGCGTCGGGTCGAGCGCCTGTTCACCTCTCGCCGCCTGCAATCGCAGCTGTTCATGCTGGTGGTCGCCGCCTTTCTCGCAGGCCTCACGCCCATGCTCTACGGCGGGCTGAGCTGGGGCGACCGGCCGAAAATTCCGGGTTCAGGCGTGTTCGTCGCACTGTGGCTGATCGCCATTGCCTGCGCCATCGGCGCCGCCTACCAGGCGAAGTACCACCGCCTGGCGGCACTGATCATGGTCAGTGTCTGCGGCCTGATGACCTGTATCACGTTTGTCTGGTTCTCCGCGCCTGACCTGGCCCTGACCCAGCTGGTGGTGGAAGTGGTCACGACTGTGCTGATCCTGCTGGGTCTGCGCTGGCTGCCACGGCGTATCGAAGGCGTGTCGCCACTACCGGGTAGCCTGGAGCGTGCGCGCATGCGCCGCCTGCGCGACCTGCTGCTGGCCGTGCTGGTGGGTGGCGGCATGGCCGTGCTGTCCTACGCCATGCTGACCCGGCCAACGCCCAACGACATCTCGTCGTTCTACCTCAGCCGTGCGCTGCCGCAGGGCGGCGGCACCAACGTGGTCAACGTGATGCTGGTGGACTTCCGCGGCTTCGATACCCTCGGTGAAATCACCGTGCTGGTGGCCGTAGCGCTGACCGTGTTCGCCCTACTGCGCCGCTTCCGCCCACCCAAAGAGAGCATGCAACTGCCGGCGCAGCAGCGCCAGCTGGCACCCGATGTGGTCACCGACCTGATCAACCCACGGCATGCCACCGACACCGCCCTGGGCTTCATGATGGTGCCGGCAGTGCTGGTGCGCCTGCTGCTGCCAATCGCGCTGCTGGTCTCGATGTACCTGTTCATGCGTGGTCACAACCAACCGGGCGGCGGCTTTGTCGCCGGCCTGGTGATGTCGGTGGCGTTCATCCTGCAGTACATGGTGGCCGGTACCCAGTGGGTCGAAGCGCAGATGAGCCTGCGCCCGCTGCGCTGGATGGGCACCGGGCTGCTGTGCGCGACCCTGACCGGGGTCGGCGCCATGCTGCTGGGCTATCCGTTCCTCACTACCCATACTGCCCACCTGCACCTGCCACTGCTGGGTGATGTGCATGTGGCCAGTGCGCTGTTCTTCGATGTCGGCGTATACACCGTGGTGGTCGGCTCGACCCTGCTGATCCTCACGGCCCTGGCGCACCAGTCGGTGCGCGCTTACCGCCCGGGCAACCCGGCGAAAACCAGCCAAGCAGGAGCCGCCTGATGGAAGAAGTGATTGCAGTCGCCATCGGCGTGCTCGCCGCCTCGGGGGTGTGGCTGATCCTGCGCCCCCGTACCTATCAGGTCATCATGGGCCTGTGCCTGCTGTCGTACGGGGTCAACCTGTTCATTTTCAGCATGGGCAGCCTCTTCATCGGCAAAGAGCCAATCATCAAGGACGGCGTCACACAGGACCTGCTGCACTACACCGACCCGCTGCCGCAGGCGCTGGTGCTTACCGCCATCGTCATCAGCTTTGCCATGACCGCGCTGTTTCTGGTGGTGTTGCTGGCCTCACGCGGCCTGACCGGTACCGACCACGTGGATGGCCGGGAGCGTGACGAATGAATGGAATGAGTCAATTGATCGTTGCGCCCATCCTGCTGCCACTGGTCACTGCCGCAGTCATGTTGCTGCTGGGTGAAAAGCACCGGCAGATCAAGGCCCGCCTGAACCTGCTGTCGACCTTCGCCGGCCTGGCAATCGCCGTCAGCCTGCTGCTATGGGTGCGCACCCAGGGGCAGGCAGCGTCGATCGGCGTTTACCTGCCGGGCAACTGGCCGGCACCGTTCGGCATCGTGCTGGTCGTGGACCACTTGTCGGCCCTGCTGCTGACCCTGACCGGGGTCATCGGCTTCAGTGCGTTGCTGTTTGCCCGTGCCCGGTGGGACGGTGCCGGGGCCAGTTTCCATGCGCTGTTCCAGATCCAGCTGATGGGCCTGTACGGTGCCTTCCTCACCGCCGACCTGTTCAACCTGTTCGTGTTCTTCGAGGTGCTGCTGGCCGCGTCGTATGGCCTGCTGCTGCATGGCTCGGGTCGCGCCCGGGTGCGCGCCGGCCTGCACTACATCGCCATCAACCTGTTCGCCTCGTCGCTGTTCCTGATTGGCGCCGCCATGCTGTATGGCGTGACCGGCACCCTGAACATGGCCGACCTGGCCCTGAAGATTCCCCTGGTGCCTGAGGCCGACCGTGGCCTGTTGCATGCGGGTGCGGCGATCCTGGCCATGGCCTTCCTGGTCAAGGCCGGTATCTGGCCGCTGAACTTCTGGCTGGTGCCAGCCTACGCTTCGGCCAGCGCACCCGTGGCTGCGTTGTTCGCCATCATGACCAAAGTCGGCCTGTATGCCGTGCTGCGCCTGTGGACTCTGCTGTTCTCCGGGCAGGCGGGGGCCTCGGCGCATTTCGGCGGCGAATGGCTGGTATACGGCGGCCTGGCCACCCTGGCGGTGGCTGCGGTATCGATCCTGGCTGCACAGCGCCTGGAGCGCATGGCAGCCCTCAGTATCCTGGTCTCGGCTGGTACCCTGCTCGGCGCGGTTGGCTTTGCCCAGGCGGCGCTGACCGGCGCGGCGTTGTTCTACCTGGTCAACTCCACCCTGGCCCTGTGCGCGCTGTTCCTGCTCGCCGAACTGGTCGAACGCTCACGCTCGGCCAATGAGGCGCCCCTGGACGAAGAAGAAGACGTGATGCCGCCCCCGCTGGAGTCGCTGCACCCGCCCAAGGGTATCAACCTCGACGACGAGCAAAAGGTGGTGATCGGCCAGATCATCCCGTGGACCATGGCCTTCCTGGGCCTGAGCTTCATCGCCTGCGCGCTGCTCATCATCGGCATGCCGCCACTGTCGGGCTTTGTCGGCAAGCTCAACCTCATCAGCGCGCTGTTCAACCCGCAGGGCCTGGGCATGCCGGCCGAACAACCGTTGAGCCCGGCAGGCTGGGGCCTGGTGGCACTGCTGATCCTGTCCGGCATGGCGTCGCTGATCGCCTTTGGCCGCGTGGGCATACAGCGCTTCTGGAAGCCCGAAGAGCGCCCGTCACCCGTGCTACGCCGCTATGAGTGCCTGCCCATCGTCATCCTGCTCGGCCTGTGCATGGTCCTCAGCCTCAAGGCCGAGCCGTTGCTGCGCTACACCCAGGACACCGCCGCCAGCCTGCAGGCGCCGGACGCCTACATCGAAGCCGTGATGGCCGCCCGGCCGATTCCTGGCCCGACCTCGCTCGACGTACAGGTGCAGCCATGAACCGACTGTTCCCCGCCCCGCTACTATCGGTTTCGCTGTTCGGCCTCTGGCTGTTGCTGAACCTCTCGGTCAGCCCCGGCAATCTGCTGCTGGGCGCCGCACTGGGTGTACTGGCCCCGCTGCTGATGGCACCGTTGCGTCCGCAGCATGCCCATGTGCGTCGGCCGCTGGTCATTGCCCGGCTGATCGGCCGGGTCGGCATCGATGTGATCGTCTCCAACCTGCTGGTGGCTCGCGGCGTACTGCGTGCCGGCAAGCAGCCACCACGCTCGGCGTTCGTGCACATACCGCTGGCATTGCGCGACGCGCACGGCCTGGCGGCACTTTCGATGATCACCACGGTGGTGCCCGGCACAGTCTGGTCCGAACTGGCGCTGGACCGCAGCGTCTTGCTGCTGCATGTGTTCGACCTGGACGATGAAGCGGCCTTCATCCAGCACTTCAAGGACACCTACGAACGCCCGCTGATGGAGATCTTCCAATGACAGGCCTGCTCGCCAATGCTGTCCTCGCCAGCCTGTTCATCTTCGCCCTGTCCATGGGCCTGGCGCTGATCCGGCTGTTCCGTGGCCCGTCCGCCCAGGACCGTGTGCTGGCGCTGGACTACCTGTATATCCTGGCCATGCTGACCATGCTGGTGCTGGGGATCCGTTACGCCAGTGACACCTACTTCGAAGGTGCCCTGCTGATTGCGCTGTTCGGCTTCGTCGGCTCGTTTGCCTTGGCCAAGTTCCTGCTGCGCGGAGAGGTGATCGAATGACCGAAACCTTGGTACTGCCCTTCTGGCTGGAGGTGGTCACTGCCGTGCTACTGCTGACCGGCAGCCTGTTCGCCCTGGTGGGTGCTATAGGCCTGGTACGCCTGAAAGACTACTTCCAGCGGATGCACCCACCGGCACTGGCCTCGACCATTGGCGCCTGGTGCGTGGCGCTGGCGTCGATCATCTACTTTTCCTGGCTCAAGGACGCGCCTGTGCTGCACGCCTGGCTAATTCCGATCCTGCTGTCGATCACAGTGCCGGTAACCACGCTCTTGCTGGCGCGGGCGGCGCTGTTCCGTAAGCGCATGTCGAAAGAGCCGGTGCCCGAAGAGGTTAGCAGCGGTCGCGACCGCGGTAACTGAAGGTTGCGCCTCACCTTTGGCTGAGGCGCTGCAGCTCCCGCCGGACCATGGCGACATAAGGCGGTGGGCCGAGCCGGTAGAGCTCACCCGCCACCCAGCTCAGCCAGGTGCTTTGCAGTTCTTCACGCCTGGCCAGCAAACGTTCGGCCTCGGCCACAGCATCCGCCTGATGCTGCCGATGAAATTCGGCTCGCGAGGCAGGTGCATCGTCAGCGCCGGTCACTCACTGGCCTTGAAGGTGGTCAGTTCACCCTTGCGCCATTTGGCAACCTTGCCAGTCACCGCCTTGAGCAACTTGCCAAGGCCTTCCTGCACTTGCTGCTGTGCGGCAAACACCAGCATCACGGCCTGGCCCTCACGGAACACGATGCCCTCGCCTTCCGGCACCGAAACGAAGGCGTAATCGCCCACGCCATACACATTCAACTTGATTTCGCGAAAGCGCATTTCCAGCTTGCCACCTTCACGGCTGGGCAACACGGCGGCGCGAAAATGATCGCCTACTTTTAGCTCCAGGCGTTGTTTGTCATCGACCACCAGTGCACTTTCGGTGTCGATTTCGGCCATGTACAGGCCTTCTGGATTCTGTTCGGTGACATAGATGAAGCGGCCCTGGAACAGTTGGGCCAATTTACCGCGCAAGTCGCCCAGGGCGAACAATGCATGGGTATCAAGAGTGCTGACTGCCAATGAAGTAATCCTCAACCGGTTACAACCCGCCCTCACCCAAGCTCGGGGAGGCACGGCCATTTCTTATCGATAGGCGAAAAGAGTAATAAAGCGATATACGAAATGTCTGTGCCCGCTGACGATGCAGCGTGCAGGAATCTTTACTATGGTTTGCCAGATTCGCCCTCAACCGAAGGCGTTTGGCTCATTCCCGGCGTGGGAAGCGTGATGCCTGAGATCACTCGCCAGAAAGCGCAACCAAGGAAGCGGGCCTGCAAGAACACAAGGCCTGGCATCCCAAAGCGCATTACTGTAGGACAAATATGCCCGAAAACACCGAAACACGTCGAGAGGCAATAAACATTTTCAGGCTGCCAGCCCTTTCTTCAGTTGTTGCTGCCAGGCGGCCTGGCATTCCAACGCCTCCTCACGGGTGGCAAATGCAGTGCCACGGCGCTCGCCATTGACCAGCACCACCCAGCAGATGCGTTTGCCCAGCGCTTGCAGGGTGGCCGGCACCCCCGAACCAATCATCACAGCTACATCGACTCGGCTATTCATCATTCCCTCCGGAACTTAATTAGCACCCTAACGATATAGCCATGATACGCCTGCTGGTGGCGAGGAAACAGCGCATGCCGGTACAGCAGTGTTGCGCACGGGGCAACAAAAAACGGCGCCAGCGAGAAACGCAAAAAGCCCCAGGGATTGCTCCGTGGGGCTTGGCACCGCGCGCGGGGTTATACCTGGCGCTGGTGGCGGTCGAGCTGCTCGTGGCGCTCCTGGGCTTCGATGCAGTACTTGGTGGTCGGGCTGATCAGCAGGCGCTTCAGGCCAATCGGCTCACCGCTGTCATCGCACCAGCCGAAGCTTTCGTCGGCAATACGGTCCAGGGCCATTTCCAGCTGTGGCAGCAGGCGCTGGTCGCGGTCGATGGCATTGACCAGCCAGCTACGCTCTTCTTCGACCGAAGCCACGTCGGCAGGGTCCGACGGAGTGTCCAGGCCTTCGATGGTGGTGCGGCTGAGCTCGATGCGCTCATGGGTTTCGACTTTCATCGCCTGCAGCAGCTCAGTGAAGAAGGCCAGCTGGTCGGCGTTCATGTAGTCATCGGCCGACATGGCCAGCAACTGTTCCTTGGTCATCGATTTCTCTATGAAAAAATGTGCATTTGGGCGATTCATGTGCCGCCGATGCCTTGGCATCGGCAGCGGAATTCTTCAAGCGCCAACCGGCACTCTTTTACAGGGGGCGGCAGTCTAAGGCGCCACGTCGCGTGGAGCAACTGCAAATGGGGCTGAATTTGCTTCAGGTGCTTACAATCCGCTGGTCGGTGCCAGGGAGGTAGCATTGGGGACGTCCGGGCTGGGCTGGCGCCGGGCGTCTCGAGGTATGCACCTGGAGGCCCGGCTAAAATCCCCTGCCAGCATCAACGGTCCTTGAACTGCGCCTCGCGCTTGGCGATGAACGCGGCCATGCCTTCTTTCTGGTCTTCGGTGGAAAACGCCGCATGGAACACTCGACGTTCAAAGCGCACGCCCTCGCTAAGGGTAACTTCAAACGCGCGGTTGACGCTTTCCTTGACCATCATGCTCACCGGGATCGATTTGCTGGCAATGGTCGCCGCCACCTTCAGCGCCTCTTCCACCAACTCCGCCTGAGGCACAATCCGCGCCACCAGGCCAGCCCGCTCGGCCTCTTCGGCGCCCATCAGGCGGCCAGTCAGGCACAGTTCCATGGCCTTGGCCTTGCCCACCGCACGGGTCAGGCGCTGGGTACCACCCATGCCTGGCAACACGCCGAGGTTGATTTCCGGCTGGCCGAATTTGGCGTTGTCGGCGGCCAGGATAAAATCACACATCATCGCCAGCTCGCAGCCACCGCCCAAGGCAAAGCCAGACACCGCAGCAATGATCGGCTTGCGGCGGTTGGCAATGCGATCGGCATCGCTGAACAGGTCGTCAACGTAGATCTGCGGGTATTGCAGCTCGGCCATTTCCTTGATGTCGGCGCCAGCGGCAAAGGCCTTGGCCGAACCTGTCAGCACCACGCAGCCGATGTTCGGGTCACGCTCTAGCTGGTCCAGGGCCTGGTTGATTTCGCCGACAATCTGTGCGTTCAGCGCATTGAGCGCCTGCGGGCGGCTGAGGGTGATCAGGCCGACCTTGCCGTGGATGTCCAACAGGATGGTTTCGAATGCCATGCAGTCTGCTCCTTCAAAGATTGCGCGCAATGACCATGCGCTGAATGTCGCTGGTGCCTTCGTAGATCTGGCATACCCGAACGTCTCGGTAAATCCGCTCCAGCGGGAAGTCACTCAGATAGCCATAACCGCCCAGGGTCTGCAAGGCATCCGAACAGACCTTTTCGGCCATTTCCGAGGCAAACAGCTTGGCCATCGACGCTTCCACCAGCGCTGGGCGCCCGGCATCACGCAGCGCGGCGGCATGCAGCACCATCTGCCTGGCGACGGCAATTTTCGTGGCCATGTCGGCCAGGCGGAATGCCACGGCCTGGTGCTCGATCAGCGCCTTGCCGAAGCTTTGCCGTTCATTGGCATAGTCGCGGGCCACTTCGAACGCGGCGCGGGCCATACCCACAGCCTGCGAAGCAATACCGATGCGCCCCCCCTCAAGGTTGGCCAGGGCGATCTTGTAGCCTTCGCCCTCCGCGCCCAGGCGGTTGGCCACGGGCACACGCACATCGTCGAAAACGATCTGGCAAGTGTCGGAGGCATGCTGGCCGAGTTTGTCCTCGACCCGCGCCACCTGGTACCCCGGCGAATCGGTCGGCACAATGAAGGCGCTGATGCCACGCTTGCCGGCGTCCGGGTCGGTCACGGCAAACACGATCACTACCCCGGCGTTTTGCCCAGAGGTGATGAACTGCTTGCTGCCGTTGAGTACGTAGTGGTCGCCATCAAGCTTTGCACGGGTTTTCAGGCTGCTGGCATCAGAGCCTGCCTGCGGTTCGGTCAGGGCGAAGGCACCGAGCATCGCCCCCGTGGCCAGCGGGGTGAGAAACTGCTCTTTTTGCTGCTCGCTGCCAAAACGCAGAATCGGCACGCAACCTACCGAATTGTGCACGCTCATGATGGTCGAGCAGGCGCCATCACCCGCAGCGATCTCTTCCAGGGCCATGGCATAGGCCACATAACCGGTATCGCTGCCACCCCACTGCTCCGGCACCAGCATGCCGAACAGGCCAAGCTCGGCCATCTCGTCGATGGCCTCTTTCGGAAAACGGTGTTCCTTGTCCCATTGTTCGGCAAACGGTTTCAGGCGCTCCTGGGCGAAAGCGCGCACGGCGTCGGCGATCTGTTGTTGCTCGTCAGTTACCAGCATGGTTCACCTCAGTACAGGCATTCGACGGCCATGGCCGTCGCTTCGCCGCCGCCAATGCAGATGGCCGCCACGCCGCGGCGCAGGTTGTTCTGGCGCAGGGCTGACAGCAGGGTGACCAGAATGCGAGCGCCAGAGGCACCGATCGGGTGACCCAGGGCGCAGGCGCCGCCGTGAATGTTGACCTTGTCGTGGGGCAGGTCGAGGTGCTTCATGGCCGCCAGGGTGACCACCGCGAAGGCCTCGTTGATTTCGAACAGGTCGACCTCGGCCAGGTTCCAGCCGGTGCGTTTCATCAGTTTGTCGATGGCACCGATCGGCGCGGTCGGGAACAGCGCCGGGGAGTCGGCAAATGCGGCGTGGCCATGAATCACCGCCAGCGGCTTGAGGCTACGCTTCTCGGCTTCGGAGCGGCGCATCAGCACCAGCGCGGCAGCACCATCGGAAATCGAGCTGGCGTTGGCTGCGGTCACCGTTCCGCCTTCGCGGAAGGCAGGCTTGAGCTGCGGAATCTTGTCCAGGCGCGCCTTCGGCGGCTGCTCGTCGTCCTTGATGACGCGTTTTTCCTTACTCTCGGTGACTTCTACCGGCACGATCTCGGCGGCAAAGCGGCCGCTGCTGATCGCGTCCTGGGCACGGGTCAGCGAGGCGATGGCGAACTGGTCCTGGGCTTCGCGGCTGAAGGCATTGGCCTGGGCGCAATCCTCGGCGAAGGTGCCCATCAGGCGGCCTTTGTCGTAGGCGTCTTCAAGGCCGTCCATGAACATGTGGTCGATGATCTTGCCGTGGCCCATGCGGTAACCGCCACGGGCCTTGTCCAGCAGATAGGGGGCGTTGGTCATGCTTTCCATGCCGCCGGCAACCACCACGTCAGCCGTACCGGCCAGCAGCAGGTCATGGGCCATGATCGCGGCTTGCATGCCCGAGCCACACATCTTGTTCAGGGTGGTGCAGGTGGTGTGCTTGTCCAGCCCGGCACCCAGCGCCGCCTGGCGCGCTGGTGCCTGGCCCTGGCCGGCCGGCAGCACGCAGCCGAACAGCACCTGCTCGACGCTGGCAGCGTCGATGCCGGCGCGCTCCACGGCGCCGCGAATGGCCGCGCTGCCCAGTTGTGGCGCGGTCAGGCTTTTGAGGTCGCCCTGCAGGCCACCCATGGGCGTGCGCACGGCGCTGACGATTACGATCGGGTCATTGGCGAGGGTCATGTTCGCTCTCCTTACTTGGCTGCCATGCGCAGTGCGCCGTCGAGGCGGATCACCTCGCCGTTGAGCATGCTGTTCTCGATGATGTGACGGGCCAGTGCAGCGTATTCCTGTGGACGGCCCAGGCGCGGCGGGAATGGCACACCGGCAGCCAGCGAAGCACGCACTTCTTCGGTCATGCCGGCCATCATCGGTGTTTCGAAAATGCCTGGGGCAATGGTCATCACGCGGATGCCAAAGCGCGCCAGCTCACGGGCGGCCGGCAAGGTCAGGCTAGCGATGGCGCCCTTGGATGCGGCGTAAGCGGCCTGGCCTATCTGCCCGTCATAGGCGGCAATCGACGCCGTGTTGATGATCACGCCACGCTCTCCACCTTCATCGGCACCCCCTTCGGCCATGGCCGCCGCAGCCAGGCGTAGCAGGTTGAAGCTCCCTACCAGGTTGACATTGATGACTTTGGCGAAGCTGGCCAGGCCATGCGGGCCCTGTTTGCCCAGCACTTTCTCGGCACCGACGATGCCTGCGCAGTTGACCAGCCCATGCAGGCTGCCAAAGCTGCTGACAGCCGCATCGACAGCCGCTTGGGCCGCTTGCTCGTCACTGATGTCAGCCACAGCGAAGCGGGCGTTGTCACCCAGCTCGCGGGCCTTGGCCTCGACAGCGTGGGCATTGAGGTCGACCAGCATGACTTTGGCGCCGGCTTCGACCAGCATCTGCGCAGTCGCAGCACCCAGCCCGGAGGCGGCGCCGCTGACGATGAAGTGTTTGTTGGCTATCTGCATGATCGGTTTCCTTTCAAGCGCTGGCAGGGGTGGCCTGTTGCGCGTTTTGTTTGGCGACTTCCTGGTTACGCAGGATGAAGCGTTGCAGCTTGCCACTCGGGGTTTTGGGCAGCTCGCTGACGAATTCGATTTCTCTGGGGTAGGCATGCGCGTACAGCCGCTGGCGTACGTGCTGACGCAAGGTTTCCTCCAGCTCGGCACTGCCGTTGTAGCCACGGGCCAATACCACGAACGCTTTGATCAGCTCGGTGCGCTCCGGGTCGGGCTTGCCGATCACCGCCGCCTCGATCACCGCCGGGTGCTCGATCAGCGCGCTTTCCACATCGAACGGGCCAACCCGATAACCGGAGGTGGTGATCACATCATCGCTGCGGCCGACGAAGCTGATGCTGCCGTCCTGGTTCAGCTCGACGGTGTCGCCGCTGAGGTAATACTTGCCAACGAAGGACTTGGTCGGCAGGCCCTGGTAGCCACCGAACCAGCACAACGGTGATTGCTCACGGTCGACAGCAAGGATGCCCGGCTGGCCGGCCGGCAGTTCGTTACCCTGCTCGTCCACCACCACGATGCGGTGACCAGGGATGGCAAAGCCGGCCGAGCCCAGGTGCACCGGGTGCTTCAAACCATGGTGGTTGCACAGCACCATGCCCAGCTCGGTCTGGCCGTAGTGATCGTGAATGGTCACGCCCAGTTCGTCGGAGAACCAGCGGATCACTTCCGGGTTAAGCGGTTCGCCAGCACTGCTGACCACCCGCAGGCGGCCCTTGATCGGCGCCGAGAATTCATTGCCCGCAGCAATCAGCAAACGGTACGCAGTGGGCGAGCCAGCCAGGTTGGTGATGCCCAGCTTGTCGATCACCCGGGCGCAGCTTTCAACACTGAACGGGCCATCGTAGAAGGTGGTGGCGTGCCCTAGCGACAACGGGCCGGTTACGGCGTAATACAGGCCATACGCCCAACCCGGGTCGGCCAGGTTCCAGAAGTTGTCCTCGGGAAGCAGTTCGATGGCATCGCGCATGTAGCCCTGGAACGCGACAATCGCCCGCAGTGGCACTTCCAATGGTTTTGCCGGGCCGGTGGTTCCAGAGGTGAACATCAGCAGGAACGGATCGTTGCCTGAGCGCATCACCGGCTCGCATGCATCCGCTGCGCGTTCCAGGCATTGCTGGAAGTCCAGCTCACCGCTGCGGGCCCTGACGGTGATGATGGTCGGACAGGCCTGCACATCGTCCAGCTTGGCGCGGTTCTGGCTGTCGGTGACGACCACTCGGGCATGGGATTGTTCAAGCCGGTGCTCGATGGCCTTGGGGCCGAACGCCGTGAACAACGGCTGGTAAACCGCCCCCAGGCGCCAGGTGGCGAGGATGGTGACCAGCAGTTCGGGCGTACGCGGCATCAACCCGGCCACCCGGTCTCCAGCCTCCACCCCCTGCGCCTTGAGCACATTGGCAAACCGGGCTGCCTGCGCCTTGAGCTGATCGAAGCTGTAGCGCGCGCTGTTGCCATCGCGGTCTTCGTAAATCAGCGCCAGCTTGCCGCTTCCGGCATGCCGATCACAACATTCGACACAGGCATTGAGGGCTTCGAGGTTGCCATGCAATGCCGCCGTAACAGCATTGGCATGGTCGAACGCACGGGCGGCCTCGGCGTAATCGCGCATCGTCAGACTCCTGGTTTCTTGTTTTTGGAGTTAAACCATCGGTCCAACGATGTTCGCGCCGCTCAAGCGCGGCGGCAATGGCCAAAGCTGTCAATCTGGATGACCGGTTTGGCCGCCTCTCGTTACCCCTGCCCGCGCTCTGCGGCGCGCAGGTAAGACTGGGTGAGCGCCGCGACCAGGCGCTCGATATCGACGCCCTGTTGCTCCCGTAGTCGAGTTTGCTGCTGATCAAGGGCCATCGCCGACAACGCAGGCCGCTGAGCCTGCAGCCGAAGCATGCGCTGCGAGTAGTCTGCACGGATGGCATCAAACATGCGGCCATGCTGCTGGCGCAGGTAACGGTTCCAGAACGCCCGCTGACTCAGGCTATCGGTCAAGTTCTCGATGGTCTGCGCGTGGTTAACCCGCCGAAATGCATCCTCTATCCGGGCCTGTGCAAGCGTGACAGCATCGGGATAGCGCATGGCGTACGGCTGACCAGGCAGCTGCAAACGGCTGCGAAGTCGGACCCTGTAGGCAAGTCCCAATGCCAATTCATCAACGGACTCACCCGCGGCCAGACGCTGCCGGTAATCCTGGCGGGCAATTCCTTCCACCTGATCCAGCCGGAACAGTTGCCGGCCCAGTTCCAGCAGCTGGTTGCTGCTTTCAGGATTGACCGCGTTCGCTTCAGCCTGCGCCTGCCTGACCTGTACCTGCAATTCACTGAACCGGCTGGCGACAGCATCCGAACACGACAGCGGCGCGTCAGCCCATTCGAAAATTCGCCGGCAGAGCACGGGGTCGTTGTCCAGTGCGGCCAGCAATGTCCATACTCCGTCAACCAGCGCAACCCGTCCTTCGCCAGCGCCCGTGTAGTCAGCCGTCATTTCCAGGCGAGCCAACAACCTGAAGAACCCACTGCTATTCGCTTGCGCCAGCAAACGCTGCCACACGGCCTCTCGCGTCGCCCGAACCGCCGCATCCTCATGCTCGGCCAAAAGCGTGCGAGTCCGGGTGAGGTCAAATGTCCATGACTGCTCAGGCGAGTGCCGATGCTCCTCGATCACATCGAGCGCGTAAAATCTACGGAGTTGCATGGGCGACAAGGGGTTGCGCTCTATCAGAATGGCACGCCGAACCGCATGCGGCATCTGCTGGATTTCCGCCGGCACCTCACGCAATTGGTTGTCGCGCAGGTCAGCACACTCAAGCAGGCCACACAGCTCCAGGCGTCGCGGCCAGGCGTCGAGACGGCAATGGCGCAGGTTCAGGCTTCTCAGTCGGGAGAGATGATGGAAGCTCATGTCCAGCGCTTCCAGCCGGTTGTAGCTGAGGTCAAGATGCGTAAGGTTTGGCATCCCATGCAGAATACCGATTGCCTGGGCGTCAAGCCGTATCTGGTTACGCGCCAATCTGAGCGTTTGAATACCTGGGAGGTACGCAAGCACCGTCGGCATGCGCATCAAACCGTTGTTGTTGAGATTCAGGTGCGTCAAGGCCGTGAAAGGACGAAGGAAATCGACCGGAATGTCAGTGACCAAAGTGTCGTTCACGCTGAGCAGGGTAATGCGATGGAAGTCGATTTGTGGTGGCAGTGCCGGCAGCGTACGCAAGTGCAAACCGCTCAGCGACAAGCGCTGCTCCTGTGTTTGCTCTTGACCGGTCGAGACAGGCTCGCCCTGCAGTCGCCAGGCGCGCAATATGCTGTCGGCCGTCAACCTGCGTGCGGCTTGCCGCCCCTCCTGCAGCTCGGCACTGACCCAGCGGTTCAGGTGCTGCATCAGCTGATCATGGTCATCCTGCAGCGCCACGAGGCGCTCCAGCACGGGCTGCGCGCTTTCCTGCAAACGCGCCAGCTCCACGTCAAGCGCGGCCTCATCCAAGCCAGGATAAAGCGATCGTAGCTGGTTACGAACGATTGCCCGCTCATCGCGGGGCGCAGCTGAAGAGCGGCCACTGAGCGTGTAACCCACGCGCCCGTCCTCCAGGCGGTGCCCTGGGTTGAACCACGCACCCTGCTCCGGCCAGCCGAGCATGCGTGCAATCCCCCAATGGGTACCGGGTAACCGCTCCAGAAGCTGCGTACGCAGTTGGCCGGCCAAACCACTGCCCATCAACTGCATCGCCGCGCGCTGTTCAGACGTGAGGGCGGCAACGAGTGCCTCGAAGATACAGCCCGGCTCGCCGGGCGGAACCGCTTGTTGCTCACCCAACCCGTTGTAGATCTGAAACCTGCCTTCATGGCGGACCAGTACCCTTTCCGCCTCGCTCTGCCCGCCGCTACCGAGGTGCTTGACAGACCGTCCATCAAACGCGCTTTCACGCAAGTCGATGTCGAGCTGCTCAAGCTCGAAGGTATCCAGCAACGCAAGGGCCAGCGCGCCTGTGACATCGCTATAGGCTGTGCTCAGATACAATCCGGCCAGCCCCCGGTTCAACCGCGCCAGGCGCAGGAGCGAACGGGCGTGCTTCGTGCAAGACAAGGGCAAGCGCTGCTCGACCCGCGCCATTTCGTGCTCAAGCTCACCTGCCTGGCCGGCCAGCTCGTTTATGTAGGCGGCCGGCAGGCCAGGGAAGTCCCGTTTGACCAACAGGCTCAAGGGACCTTGCACAAGCGGCTGCTCTGTCAGGTGGGCAAACAGCTGCGGGCGCAACTCGGCCTCGTGCGCCAGTAACTGCTCCAGCCCCTCCCCAACGTCTGGCCGGCCTTCACTCCAGGTCAACAGCTCACTGTCGGATGGCATCAATGCCTTCAGCCGAGCGCGCTCGAAAAATGTCTGAATACGCGCATGTGCCTGGAAGGCGCGCAAGCTTTGCCCGAGGTTCACGGGGGCCGGTCGGTTCTCCACCAGCACCCCGCGCAACTCATCTTCATCCATATCGGCGACCCGCAGTATCTGCTCGGCCTGATGCGCATCGACAGCGGGATGCTGTGGCCACAAAGCATCCAGCATGTGTGCAGGATCCTGCCAGCCAAGCGGTTGCTCGCGCATCAGGCGCCAGCCACGCTCACCGTTGTGCAACACCACCGGCCCGTAGCCACCCTCACCCGCGGCATGACGCAAGCGATAGGGGCCGCCAGCGATCGGCTGATGCACTTCATGATAGCGCCCGTCAATGCGGACCCAGCGACGTTCATCCTCACCATACCGTCCCTCTTCCAGCAGACCGATAGAACCCGGCATGGAGCGATAATTCGTGGGATCGAAATGCCATAGCCGACCGCGCCCATTCCCAAGGCTTACCGGCTCCAGGCGCGCGACAAACGCACTGCGCACAAAACTGACCGCCGCCACTGTCGCAGCCGTGGCCGCCAAGGTCTCGGCCACCCCTAGCAAATGCTCCAACGCTTCATGTTGGTGCCCGCTCGACCAGTCCCTTATCCCTTCGAACACTTCCGAGCAGGTCTGGGCAACCAACTGACCCAACAACAAGGCGCCCACGACGGGAATGAACAATCCGGCGAGGTTTATCAGGTCCAGACCCGCAGCCTTCCATTGCGCGTGTCTGGCGCTTATGGCCTGGCTATCAGCGTCGGCGGTTGGTACCAGCAACAAGCGGGCATCATTCTTGACCCTGTGCACTTGCCGGGTCGCCAGTTCCGTGAAAATCCCCCCGCCCGGTGCCGTGCCTTCAAGCGCCAGGTCCGGTAGTGCGTCCTTCAGGCGCATGCCAAGGGTGCTGACGAAAGCTGCACGGTGCTCGATGCTGATCAGCTGCGTGAAGTACTGCCAGTACGATGGCTCCTTCAACAGCGATGCCAGCATGCTGTTCATGGCGGTTGCATCGTCGAAGAAACGCAGCGCTTGCCGAGGATCACTCGCCAGGTAAAGGACGATACCCCGTTCATTCCCTGCCTTGTCACGCAGGTGAATCAGCAACCCGTCGGCCACAGGTTGCCCTAGCGCCTTCAGCAGCATAGGGTCACCCGTCAATCCTTGCTGTCGGTGTGGCTCACCGTGGTCCACCACCTCACGCAAGGCGATCTGTACATCGGCGCTTATGTTTCCCTGCAAAGCTGCAATTTCGGTGGCCAGTTTCAACCCCGAACGTTTGTCTGCAGCCAGCATCGCTTGAGTAGCCGGATGAAAGATCCTTTCCAGCTCGTCCTGATATTTCTGGCCAACGTCCAGATCGCGACAAGCCGCTATCAATGCGTCCAGCGATGCGTTCAACGGCTTATCGCTGCCTGGCAAAACCAGCCCGGTACCTGTGTAGTAACTTGTATTCGCAGCGAAGTTGCGCATCAGCCGCAGCAACCCGTTTTCACGTGTCTGGCTGTACGCATACGTCTGCTGCAATGTGCCTGACAGTGTGCCGAAGCGCGGAGCAACCCTCAGCCATTCGAGCTGGGCAAAGGCCTGCCCGTCAGGCAACGGTGCATCCAGCAGTGTCATCAGGTGCTTCTCGGCAAACGGCTGGAGCGGCAGTAGCTCGAGCGTGAGCCCACGCAAGCGCGCTTGACTGGCATGATGCGCGTTCAGGCTAGTACGCAAGGTATTGATCTGGCCCTTTGAAGCGCGTTTGAGCCACTCAGGTAATCTGGCTGCCATGAATTGATCGTGGCCAGTCGCGTTGGCGATCATGGTTGGTTCCCCAGCTATTGGACGAAGCCAACCATGTTGCTCAAGTGCCCGACCAGGATGCAGAGGGAACGGGTGCGGGCAGATCAAACGCCTTGGCGCGGACGGCCCTGCAACGGCATGTTCAGTTCCTGCTCGGTAAGCTGCAAGGCAAGCGCATCGAACGCCAGTTCCGTTTCCCGCTTCAGCTGCTCACAGCGTTGCACATACTCACCACTGCCAAGGATTTCCTTCTCCTGATCCAGGGTATTGATCCGCGTGTCGAAATCGTCGGAGATCCGCGCATACGCCTCGGGATACCTGGCACGCAGGTACGGCGCCCAGAAGTCTCGCTGACTGATGTAGCGAACCCGCTCTACACCCGTTTCGGCAGCCAGCACGGTCGCATACGCCTGATCGAGGTGGGCCTGCGTAACCCCGGCAATGGCACGAAACTGCAGGGTCCGCGGTTGCCCTATCAGGTTCAGGCGGCTCGCCAACCCCGTGCGATACGCCAGGCTGACCTCGACCTCATCCACAGCGTGCCCTTCGGCCAACCGGTCAAGGCAGTCGGCACGGGCGATACGTTCCACCTCATCAAGCCGAAACATGCGCTGAGCCAATAACAAGCGGGCATCACGCGTGGCAATCGGGTCGCCCCCGAATGTCACTTGCAGCACTCTCATGCGGACTTCGAGCTGGCTGAAACAACGCGCCACACTATCAACGCATGTACGCGGGTCCGCCGCGCGGTCAAAAAGCTCTTCACGGATCCGGGTATTTTGCGAGGCAGACTCCACCATCCCCCACACTCTTCGCGAAATGTCTTCACGCGCGAGCCGAAAATCGGCGCTGTCAATCAGCTCAGCCAGTAGCAGGAAGAACTGCGTGCTGCCTGATTCCTGCCTCAACGCGTCCCACTGCCCAGACCTGTTTAACTGACCATGCTCATCCAGTGTCGCCAGCCAGGCCGTCCTGGCATGCAGAATGTCCGCCTCCTCCCCTTGCAAGTGGCCCGGTCCCGGCTGTACCGCGTACAAGCGCTCGCGATCGGCCACCGACAGCGCGTTACCCTCTACAAGCAGCCGCTGGCGCAGCGCCAGCGGAGCATCGATCAATGCCTGGGGCAAACTGGAAATCTGGTTGTTTCGCAGGTCGGCATGCTCAAGCAGGCCACACCATTCAAGGCCATCCGGCACCACCTGCAGACCCGTGCGATACAGATGCAGCTCGCGCAACCGGGAAGTTTGGTTGAAACGCAAGCTGATCGCACCCAACGGGTTGCCACTCAGGTCCAACGTGCGCAGGTTGACGAGCTGCGCCAAGGCCCCCGCATGCGGCGCCGTCATCCGAATCCGGTTGCTGGCCAGGTGCAAATAGCGCAACCGGGGCAACATTTCGAGCCCTTGCGGAATCGCAGGCAAGGCATTTCTGCTCAGGTCCAGGCGCCGCAAGCCAGGGAAAAAGTTCAGAAAGCCTGTCGGCAAAGCGTGTAGCCGCAACCCCACCAGCACAAGGTCCGTGATGTGGCCAAAGTCATTACCTACTGGTAGGACAGGCAAGCCGCCGGCCGGCACATTTAGAACACCAAGTCTCAATCCACTTTGCGCATCATCGGGAAAATGAACCCGATCACCCTCCAGGCGCCACGCGTGGCGAAACGCACTTGCTACCAGCTGCCGCTGCCCACGCTGAGGCTCGGATACAGCATCGGTCCAGCGAACAAGGCTCTCATCAAGCCTGCGATACTGTTGCTCCTGATACAGCAGATTGGCGTAAGCCGAGTGCGTGCTCCTCAAGAGCATCTGCAAGAAGCGTTCGACGGCATCGTCATCGAACGAAGGGTACAGGCTACGAATCCGACGCAGCAGCACCTGCCTTTGAGTCGCTGGCGAAGTGCCCCGGCCGCTGAGCAAATAGCCAACCCGCCCATCGGGTAAACGGTGCAAGGTAGAAGCAACGGGCCTGGCTTCACGCCACCCTAGCAAACGGATCAACTCAAGGCGATCAGGCGGTAGCCAGCCTTGCATCGACACACGGATGCGCGCTGCGGCGCCTTCACCAGCCCACCCTTCACGCTGCAGGAAAGTGGACGGCAGGCAGGCGGCCAGCACTTCGAATAGCCCGTGGGGCTGCGCCACCTCTATCTCGTTTTCCTGGCCCATCTCGTCGTAGAGATCAAAGCTGCCGTCACGCCACACCATCACCGTACCCTGCTCTGCCCCGCCTTGCTCAGGGAACAGTTTTTCCAGTACGGGGCCAAAGGCTGACCCCTCGCGCAATATCAGGTTGATGCGTCCAGGCGCCAAACCCCGGCGACGCAGCAAGGCGAATACCAAGGCCACCCAGTCGGCGTTGTATCCATTACGCAAGAACAGAGCCTCGCGTACCCGTGTAAGGCGAGCCTGCTGCAGCAGCGCACGCGCCTGCTCGGCCAACGCCATCGGCACGCGAGACTCACTCACCATGCGTTGGCGTAGCTCAACACTGGCGTTTTTGAGCAAATCCAGCGCATAGGCGTCAGGCAGCCCCGCGAAACTGCCCTTCAGCGTGGCCAACAGCGGATCATCAACCAGGTAGGCTTTTGCAAAATGCTCCAGCATCGGGGCCCGCAGGGTTTGCGCAGACGCCCGAATTGCCTTTATCTGTTTTGGCGATTGCAGCCCTTGCAGCCCTAATCGGTCGATACACCACTGCAAGGCTTCAGCATCGTGGTCCTGCCCTCCAAGTTCGGCAAAGAACACCTCGATCCTCTCATCAACGGCAAACCGCTCCAAGGTATCGCGCAGCCCTACCGGCAGGCGCCGACCCTCTACCAGCAAACCGCGCAAATGCGCCTCATTGACATCCGCAACGGTGAGGATTTGGGAGATGCGCTCCGGGCTCAATTCAGCTGCGCCAGGCCATAGACGCATGAGTAGTCGCTCACTGCCCTGCCACTCCAGCGGCCGCTCGTAACTGAGCCGCCAGGCACGCTCACCGTTACTCTCCAGAGAAGGGCCAAACACGCTCGCGCCCCCACGGTGCAATAATCGCCAGGTGCCCGCCGTATCGCGGCGCACCCGGTACAGCACACCCTCGCGCCGCCACCAATGGGCCTGGCCATCGCTGAGCAGCCCGTTATCCAGTTCAGCCAAGCTCGGCACGGTCGCGTGTGCCTGGTAAGGACGTAGGTCGTAATGCCATAGACGTTGCTTGCCCGCCTCGGTGAGGACCGGCTCCAACTGCTCGACAAACGTACTTCGCGCTATCTGCACGCCCGTGGCGACCGCAGCGCCGGCAGCCACTGTAGTGGCCACCTGAAGCAGGTGCTCCAGTGCTTCGTGCTGGTGCCCCTGAGCCCAGTCACGCGCACCTTCGAATACTTCACCCAGCACCTGCCGGGCCAGATCAGCCAAGAGCAGTGCGCCAACGGCCGGCACGAAAAATCCGACCAGGTTCAGCAGTACCAGCCCCGCAGTCTCCAGCTTTCGCAATCGTTCTGCCGCAGCCCTGGCGTTCGCCTGCGCCGTCGGCACGGCCAGGAAAGCCGCATCATCCTTGATGCGCTGAACATGCCCGACGGCCAAGTCGATGAACGCTTCGTTTCCTGCAGCAACGGAGCAGGGTTCCAGGTCCGGTTGGTCATCCAGCAGGCGCTTGCCCAGCGTCTGCTGATAATCCGCCTGCCCGCCAAGTGCAATCCGACGTCCAATCGCCTGGCGGAACCGGGCATTGCCCATGGCAGCCACCAGGCCTCGGTTAGCCGAACGCCAGTCATCGTAACGGCGCAGCGGCTGAACGGGGTCGTCTGGCAGATAAAGCAGCACGCTCAGCAGACGTCTGGGGTTGAAGACCAGACCGGGGAACCCGCTTGGTGTTCCCACCAGCTGGAACGCAATGGCGCCATCCACCCGGTGCCCCAGGATCTGCAGCGTACTCATGTTGAGCTCATGGTCCGAAAACAGCTCTGGACGCTTGCCTTGCCCGACTTCACGCAGCATTCGCAGGTCACTACCTGCAAGTTGCCCTTTGACGGCCGCAATCTCGATTGCAACCGCGAGTTCAAGGCGCTTGTCGATGGCCAGCTGGCGCTTGAAACTTGCCGTCAATACCTGATCAAGATGGTCTTGATAGGCCTGACCGACATCTGCGCTACGGCACAGCTGCACCACATCGTCGATGCGCTGCGTGATGACACGCACTGGCTCGCCAGGCGCAGCGGTTGCATCGATCAGCGCCGTATCGGTAAAGAACGACTCACCTTCCTTGAAGTTCTGCAACAGCTTCTGCAAGGCCGGAACGGTCACGAAATAGGCCTCGAACGCCTGAAGCTGGCCTTGGCTGACCTTCAAACGCCGTCGCTCTTCACGCCAGTTGACGTTGGTCAGATCCATTTCCAGCTTCAGTTGCGACTTCATCGCCTGCTCGAAGTGCAGAGCGGCAAACCGCTCAAGCGGTTGCAGCTGCTGCGAGGCCGCCGCCATGCGTTTCTGGCTCTGCAAATGTGCTGTCATGCAGGCCCGCAGCAACGCCAGTGGTTTTGGTCCGGCACCCCTCAGCCAGGTGGGCAACTGCTCGGCGATAAAGTCGTTGGCCGGGTGCAGCAGTTTCGGGTGAATCGTCGGTTGGGGCATGGTCAGGATCCTCAGGCATGATTCGACCTGCCACCTTGCCCTTACCGTTTACCGCGCCACAGCCGGAAGCGTTGGTCCCTCAGTGCCCAGCCCCGCGCGCCTGAATCAATGCCCGATAATGCCCAGGGTTACAGCCAAACCATTTGCGAAACGCCTTGTAGAACGAACTGTTGTCGGCAAACCCCAACTGCTCGGCAAGCTCGCCCATGGCTAGCTCTTCCCGGCTTAACCAGGCGATCGCCAACTCGCGGCGTACGCTGTCCTTCAACCCCTGGTAGTTCTGCCCCTCTTCGGCCAGGCGCCGGCGCAGGGTCGAAGGCGACAGGCACAGCTGCCGTGCCAGGCTGTCAGCATCTGGCCAATGTTCAGGGGCCAGGCGCAGCAAATCGGTACGGATACGTCGCCCGAGGCTGGCCGGGTCCCGGTACTTGACCAGGATGTTGCCCGGCGCTTCGGCAAGAAATCGCTGCAGTTCCTCCTCGTTGCGCTTCAGTGGCAGGTCAAGGCACGCCGAGGCAACGATCATGCGTGTGCGCGGGCGCTCAAAATGCAGGTTTTCCGAAAACATCACCCGATAGTCGTCACAAAAGGGTGGCTCGGCACAACGCAGGTCAATGCTCAGAATCGGGATACGCCGCCCGGCCAGCCAGCACGCCACCCCATGCACGATCATCCAGAACGTGAAATAGGTGAACGCGCGGCGCGGTTCGTCACGCGGCTCATTGATGACAATCTCGGCCAAACCTTCCTGGCGCACCAGGCTGGGCTGCATGTCCTGGAGCATCAGCGAAAGGAATGCCAGCGAGGTTTCCAGGCCCGCACCCAAGGTCGGCTGGCCCATGCTGGCACGGCACATGAAGGCCAGGCTGCCGCTGGGCAGGCCGCGCGGGTCCATAGCGAAGAACTCGTCATTGCAGCGACGTGCCAGCAGGCGCCACAACCGGGCATAGGACTCGGCACTGACACGCGCCTCAGGCAAGTGCAAGTGTTCAACGGCGATGCCCGCCCGGGCCAGCAAGCTGCTATCGGGCTCACCGGCGGGGCAAGTCTGCAACAGCGCTTCGCGCACCAGCTGCATGGAAATAGTGTCTTTGTCGCTCATCGACGGTCCTGTCGGCGTGTTGCCGGCCATCTTAGGCCGCCTTGCTGAAAACAGCCATCACAGCCCCACCGCCAGACCCAGGAACGCCTGGATCAGGCGCAATTCGCGACGGCGCTCCAGGCAACCGACCAGGTGTTGGTTGACCAGGCCCTCGCCAGACAATGGCCGTGCGACCACCCGCGGATCATTGGCCACTTCTGTGGAAGAAACAACACCAATACCCAGCTCCGAAGCCACCGCCTCGGTTACCGCCTCACGGCTGTCCAGCTCCAGCAGTACACGCGGCTGCACGCCCGCCCTGACGCAGGCTTTGTCGAAGGTACGCCGCGTGGTGGAGCTGGGTTCGCGCAGCACCATGATCTGCTGGTGCAGTTCGGCCAGGGGCAAATCGCCGTCGTCGTGGGCCCAGCCATGCCCCGCAGGCAACAACGCACACAGGCGTGATTCGCAGAGGTTCTGCAGGTACAGGCCCTTGCGCGGCTCGATCTCGGTCAGCACCGCCACGTCGGCGTGTTCGGACAACAGCGCAGCCAGCGTTTCCTGGGCATTGCCCAGCCGCAAGTTGACCGTGATGCCGGGGTAGCGCTCGCGCAGTTGCGCCAGCATGGGCATGACCCGATGCGGGCCATCGGCCGCCACCTCCAGGCGCCCGGTCAGCAATTGCCGGTTGGCTTCAAGCATGGCCTGTGCCTCTTCGGCCAGGCCGAACATGGCGCGGGTGATGGCTGCCAGGCGAGTGCCCTCTTCGGTCAACTCCACCCGCCGAGCGGTACGCCGCAGCAGGGTGATCTGGTAGTGCTCCTCCAGCGCCTTGACGTGCCCGGTCACGGCCGGCTGGCTGATGAACAGCCGCTCGGCGGCACGGGTAAAGCTGCCCTCACGGGCCACGGCGTCGAAGGCGCGGAGCTGGAACAGGTTCATTTCTATCGGCCTGACTTATAGCTGAGATAACAACAAACAATTTGATTGATGGCAGCGTGAATTGCAACCTAGGCCCCGTCGTTTCAGCCCACCGCTTGTGAGGAATAACGGAATGAGCACCCCCCCGATTCTGCTGACCCCCGGTCCCCTGACCACATCAATCCGCACCCGCCAAGCCATGCTGGTGGACTGGGGCTCCTGGGACCGCGATTTCAACCAACTGACGGCCAGCGTGTGCGAGCAGCTGCTGGCGATCATCGACGGCAGCGCCAGCCACCACTGCGTGCCCCTGCAAGGCAGCGGCACCTTTGCCGTGGAAGCGGCCATCGGCACCCTGGTGCCACGCGATGGCAAGGTTCTGGTGCTGATCAACGGCGCTTACGGCCAGCGTCTGGCGAAAATCTGCAAAGTGCTGGGCCGCACGTACAACACCTTCGAAACCGCCGAAGACCAGCCAACTACCGCCGCTGATGTCGACCGCCTGCTGGCTGCCGACCCGGCCGTGACCCACGTGGCATTGATCCACTGCGAAACCAGCACAGGCATCCTCAACCCGCTGCCCGAGATCGCCCAGGTCGTCAAGCGCCACGGTAAACGCCTGATCATCGATGCCATGAGCTCGTTCGGCGCCTTGCCAATCGACGCCCGCGAAATCCCCTTCGAAGCACTTATCGCCGCCTCCGGCAAGTGCCTGGAAGGCGTACCCGGCATGGGCTTCGTCTTCGCCGAAAAAGCAGCCCTGGCCGCCGCCGAAGGCAATGCCCACTCGCTGGCCATGGACCTTCACGACCAGCACGCCTACATGGCCAAGACCGGCCAGTGGCGCTTCACACCCCCCACCCACGTGGTCGCGGCCCTGCATGAAGCACTGCAGCAATACAATGAGGAAGGCGGCCTGCCGGCCCGCCACCAGCGCTACGCCGACAACTGCAAGACCCTGCTCGACGGCATGGCAGCCATCGGCCTGCGCAGCTTCCTGCCGGCCGAGATCCAGGCGCCGATCATTGTCACGTTCCATGCACCCAACGATGCCCGCTACCAGTTCAAAGACTTCTACGAGCGGGTCAAGGCCAAGGGTTTCATCCTTTACCCGGGCAAGCTGACCCAGGTCGAAACCTTCCGCGTCGGTTGCATCGGCGTGGTCGGAGCCGACGGCATGCAAGCCGCCGTGAATGCCGTGGCCCAAGTGCTGCGGGAAATGGAAGTGCTGGACATCTGACCCTTTGCCCACCCGACTTCAGGAATTAGCGCACATGAACTACAGCAACCCTACCCAGCTGCAAGCCGCCATCCTCGACTGGGCCGGCACCGTGGTCGATTTTGGCTCCTTCGCGCCGACCCAGATCTTCGTCGAGGCGTTCGCCGAATTCGACGTGCAAGTGACCATCGAGGAAGCCCGAGGCCCGATGGGCATGGGCAAATGGGACCACATCCGCACCCTGTGCGACGTACCGGAAATTGCCGAGCGCTACCGCAAGGTGTTCGGCCGCACCCCCACCGACGATGATGTCACCGCCATCTACAACCGCTTCATGCCACTGCAGATCGAGAAGATCGCCGTGCACTCGGCACTGATCCCCGGCGCCCTGGAAACCTTGACCGGCCTGCGCCAGAACGGCCTGAAGATCGGCTCCTGCTCAGGTTACCCGAAAGTGGTGATGGACAAGGTGGTGGAGCTGGCCGCGCAGAATGGCTACGTGGCCGACCATGTGGTAGCCACCGATGAAACCCCGAACGGTCGCCCCTGGCCAGCCCAGGCCTTGGCCAACGTGATTGCCCTTGGCATCGACGACGTAGCGGCCTGCGTGAAGGTGGATGACACCGTGCCGGGCATTCTCGAAGGCCGACGCGCCGGCATGTGGACCGTGGCCCTGGTGTGTTCGGGCAATGCCCTGGGGCTGACCTGGGAAGGCTACCGTGCACTGAGCGCCGAGAAGCTGGAAAGCGAGCGCACGCGCATTCACACGCTGTTCGCAGGCTCCCGCCCGCACTACCTGATCGACACCATCAACGAGCTGCCCGAAGTGATCGCCGACATCAACCGGCGCCTGGCCAAGGGCGAGATGCCGCAGGCCTCCTGAGCCGGCAAGTGGGGCCGCTTTGCGGCCCCCATGCACGGTCTACTGCGGCAACTGCACTTGCGGCTTGGTCGAGGCAAAGATTGCCCAGCTGGACACGAACAGTGCTGCGATCAATGGCCCGATTACGAAACCGTTGAGCCCAAAGACCGCCAGCCCACCCAACGTCGACACCAGGATCAGATAGTCCGGCATGCGCGTGTCCTTGCCCACCAGGATCGGCCGCAGCAGGTTGTCCACCAGGCCGATCACCAGCACCCCGAACGCGGTCAGGATCACCCCCGGCAATATGGCCCCGGTCAGCAGGAAATACGCGGCCACCGGCGCCCAGACGATGCCAGCGCCCACTGCCGGCAGCAGCGACAGGAACGCCATCAGCACCGCCCACACCAACGCACTGGGGATATCCAGCACCCAGAAGATGAACCCGCCCAGCGCCCCTTGGGTAATGGCCACCAGCACGTTACCTTTCACCGTCGCCCGCACCACCCGGTTGAATTTCAGCTGCAAACGGCGCTTCTGGGGTTCGGGCAGTGGCACGGCCAGGCGCACACGACGAGCCACCTCGGCGCCTTCTCTCAGGAAGAAGAACAGCAGGTACATCATGATGCCAAAGCTGATCACGAACTCGAACGTACCCTGACCGAAGCTGAAGGCCTGGCTGGCCAATACCTGGCTACCCTGGGTTGCCCACTTGGTGATTTTTTCGCGCAACGCGTCGAGGTTGCCCATACCCATGTTGTCCAGGCCATGCTGGGCGAACGCCGGGAGCATGTCCTTGCCGCGCTCGACGTAACCGGCGATGTCCAGTTGCCCGCTTTCGATACGCTGGTACAGCGTGGCCCCCTCCTGCACCAACAGTGCACTGGTGATGATCACTGGCAGGATCGCCACCAGCAGGCACACCAGCATCGTGGTGGCAGCGGCCAGGTTGCGCCTGCGCCCAAAGCGGATCAGCAGGTGCCGCTGCAGCGGGGCAAACAGAATGCCCAGTATCACCGCCCAGAAGATTGCACCGTAGTAAGGCAGCAATATCCAGAAAAAGGCGATGGTCACCAGCGCCAAAAGTACGGCCAGGGCTTTGTTCTGTAGCGCAGCTTCGTTCATCGCAGGTCCTCGAATGGCTTCTGGGATATTAGTGCGCGCCGCGTGGGTAAAAGTGCCACCACTCCTTTGATGCAAATCAATACGCGTTTTTTGCGCCAGCCCTAGCATCCGCGCCTTTTGCCCCGGTACGCACATGAACCCGACTGCCAAGCCCGAACTGCTGGCCCCCGCCGGCACCCTCAAGACCATGCGCTATGCCTTTGCCTACGGTGCCGACGCGGTCTATGCAGGCCAGCCGCGCTACAGCTTGCGGGTGCGTAACAATGAGTTCGACCATGCCAACCTCGCGCTGGGCATCCAGGAGGCGCATGCGTTGGGCAAGCGCTTTTACGTGGTGGTCAACATTGCTCCGCACAACGCCAAGCTCAAGACCTTCCTCAAAGACCTGGCGCCAGTGATCGACATGGCGCCGGATGCGCTGATCATGTCCGACCCCGGCCTGATCATGCTGGTGCGCCAGCACTTCCCGCAGATGCCGGTTCACCTGTCGGTGCAGGCCAATACGGTGAACTGGGCCAGCGTACAGTTCTGGCAGCAACTGGGCTTGAGCCGGGTCATCCTTTCACGCGAGCTGTCGCTCGAAGAAATCGAGGAAATTCGCCAGCAGGTGCCGGGCATGGAGCTGGAGGTGTTCGTCCACGGCGCCCTGTGCATGGCCTACTCCGGCCGTTGCCTGCTGTCGGGCTACCTCAACAAGCGTGACGCCAACCAGGGCACCTGCACCAACGCCTGCCGCTGGAAGTACGACGCCACGCCGGCCACCGAGAACGCCACCGGCGACATCGTGCGCGAAGTGCAGCCCACCCTTGGCCTGGGCGCCCCGACCGAGCAGGTGTTCCTGCTGCAGGAAAGCAACCGCCCCGGCACTGAAATGCCAGCCTTCGAGGATGAACACGGCACCTACATCATGAACGCCAAGGACCTGCGTGCCATCCAGCACGTCGAGCGCCTGGCCACCATGGGCGTGCATTCGCTGAAGATCGAAGGGCGCACCAAGTCGCACTTCTACTGTGCCCGCGCGGTGCAGTCATATCGCCAGGCCATTGACGACGCCGTGGCCGGGCGGCCGTTCGACCGCACCTTGATGGGCAACCTGGAGTCCCTTGCGCAACGAGGCTACACCGAAGGGTTCCTGCGCCGTCACGTACACGATGAGTACCAGAACTACCAGCGAGGTAATTCGGTCTCGGAGCGCCAGCAGTTCGTTGGCGAGCTGACCGGCGTGCGTGTCGATGGCCTGGCCGAGGTCAAGGTTAAGAACCGCTTCGCCGTGGGTGACCACCTGGAGCTGATGACCCCGCGCGGCAACTACCACTTCGACCTGCACCGCCTGTGCAACAGCCAGCAGCAGGCCATCGAGGTGGCGCCGGGCGATGGCCATGTGGTGTACCTGCCCATTCCGGAGCAGGTCGCGCTCGAGCATGCCCTGCTGATGCGCGACCTCGGTGCCGACGAGGCAGCAAGCTGACAGTACTGTAACGTGCAACTCAGTGGCCAGCCGCTTACGCTATGCTGCTGAACCAATGCTGGAAGGAGTGCTTTACCATGCTGCGCAAACACCTGCTGACCGTGGGGCTGCTGGCGATCACCGGCCTGGCCCAGGCCGCCGAGACCATCGATGTCTACCGTGACCCCAACTGCGGCTGCTGCAAGGCCTGGATCAGCCACCTGCGTGACAACGGTTTCACCGTCAATGACCACGTCGAGCCGAACATGAGCGCGGTGAAGCAACGCCTGGGCGTGGCACCACGCCTGGCGTCTTGTCACACGGGGGTGATCGACGGCAAGTTCGTCGAAGGCCACGTACCGGCCGAGCAGGTGCGCCTGCTGGCCAAACGCAATGACCTCAAGGGCCTGGCCGTACCGGGCATGCCCATGGGTTCGCCAGGCATGGAAATGGGTGACCACAAGGACGCCTACCAGGTTATCGGCGTGACCCAGGATGGCCAGGACACCGTGGTCGCCACCTACTGATGCTGAGCCTGTGGGCGCTGTTTCTCAGCGCCTTTGGCGCCGCCACCCTGCTGCCGCTGCAATCGGAGGCCGTGCTGGTCGGCCTGTTGCTGCGCCAGCCCGAGGCTTGGGCGACCCTGCTGCTGGTGGCCACATTGGGCAACGTGCTGGGTTCAGTGGTGAACTGGCTGTTGGGCCGGGCCATCGAGCACCTGCGCGACAAGCGCTGGTTCCCGTTCAGCGCAGCCCAGCTGACGCGTGCGCAGCAGCGCTACCAGCGCTGGGGCCAGTGGTCGCTGCTGCTCAGCTGGATGCCAGTGATCGGTGACCCGCTGACGCTGATCGCCGGGATCTTGCGCGAGCCGTTCTGGCGCTTTCTGCTGCTGGTCACCCTGGCCAAGGCTGGCCGTTATGCGGTGCTGGCAATGATCACCCTGGGCTGGTTTCACGCCTGGTAACACCTTTCACGTTCCCGACATGCGCCTGGCTGCTAAAGTCGCCTATTCCTACATGGCCCTACATGGAGTGCCCCCATGCTGCGCGCAACCGCCCTGGCCCTGGCCTGCCTTGTCGGCAGCCCGGCCATCGCCGCCGAGTCACCCACCTACGGCCCTCAGCTCGAAGGCTTCAGCTACCCACACCCGCTCAAGCATTTTGACTTCAAGTCCCAGGGCCAGGCCCTGCGGATGGGCTATATGGACGTCCCCGCGCAAGGCCAGGCCAACGGCCACAGCGTAGTGCTGATGCACGGCAAGAACTTCTGCGCCGCCACCTGGGAAACCACCATCGACGCCCTGAGCAAGGCCGGCTACCGTGTGATCGCGCCCGACCAGATCGGTTTCTGTACCTCCAGCAAACCGGCGTATTACCAGTACACGTTCCAGCAACTGGCGCACAATACCCATTCCTTGCTTGAACAACTGGGCGTGAAGCAGGCCATCGTGCTCGGCCATTCCACGGGCGGCATGCTCGCCACACGCTATGCGCTGATGTACCCGCAGCAGGTGGAACGCCTGGCCATGGTCAACCCGATTGGCCTGGAAGACTGGAAAGCCCTCGGCGTGCCCTACCGCACCGTGGACCAGTGGTATGCCCGCGAGCTCAAGCTGGATGCCAATGGTGTGCGCGAATATGAGCGCAAGACTTACTACGCCGGGCGCTGGAAGCCGGAGTACGAACGCTGGGTGCAGATGCTGGTGGGCCTGAACAAAGGGCCGGGGCATGAAGCGGTGGCTTGGAACTCGGCGTTGATCTACGACATGATCTTTACCCAGCCGGTGTACCACGAGTTCAAGGACCTGCAGATGCCGACGCTGCTACTGATCGGCGACAAGGACACCACCGCCATCGGCAGTGATATTGCGCCGCCAGACGTGAAGGCGAAGCTGGGCAAGTATGAAGTGCTGGGGCCACAGGTGGCCAAGCTGATTCCCAAAGCTGAACTGATCACCTTTGAAGGCATGGGGCATGCGCCACAGATCGAAGAGCCCGTGCGGTTCAATCGCACGCTGGTGGAGTGGCTGGGCAAATGAAACCGGGGGCGCTTAGCGCCCCTGCACCTTTCAGCCAAACCGCTGGAGTTGCATCTCCCGCAACCGGCTCAAGGTCCGCTGATACGGGAACGCCAGATACCCCTGCGTGTAGAGCCTTTCAAGCGGCACCTCTGCCTCCAGGTACAACGCCACCCGGCGGTCGTAGCATTCGTCAACCAAGGCGATGAAGCGGCGTACCGCATCGTCCTTGGGTGACAGTGCTGGCAACTCACGGTCGCCCGCCACCACTCGCGCTGCGCCGTCTTCGGTGCCACGGGCAATGCGACCGGCTTGCTGCTCACCGCCCAATGCCGGAATACCCGACACCAGAATGGCCGGAAAACGGTCGCAAAGCGCCATGAACTCCATGGCCGCCAGGGGTTGTTCGCACAGGTCGGTGAAGCGGCACCAGATAGCCTGCTCGCTGCGCCGCACGACCTGCACCTGTCTAGACCCGATGGCCAACGGCTGGTCACTGCCTGCAGCGTCCGGGCTGAGCTGGCGAAACACCTCCCCCAGCTGGCTCACCTGTCCCGCTTCTGCCACCCAATAGCGTTGCCGCGCTGCGCCGGGGTGCAGGCGATGGTCCTGCTCACCCGCCACCGACAATACTTGCATGTGCCGCTGGATCGCGCCGATGGCCGGTAGGAACCGCTCACGGTTGAAGCCGTCGCGGTAGAGCTGCTCAGGGGGCTGGTTGGATGTGGCGACAATGACTACGCCCTGATCGAACAGCACCTGAAACAAGCGGCCGAGGATGATCGCATCGCCGATGTCGTTGACGAACAGTTCGTCGAAGCAGAGCACGCGGATCTGCCCGGCCAACTCCCGGGCCAGCGCCAACAATGGGTCGGCAGTGCCGTTGAGCTGGAACAGCCGCTGATGCACCCAGGCCATGAAGTGGTGGAAGTGCTGGCGTCGGCTGGGGATGCGCAGGCAGCGGTAAAACTGGTCCATCAACCAGGTCTTGCCACGGCCAACCGGGCCCCAAAGGTAGATGCCCTGGGTAGAGCGGCTGTGTTCGACTGCCTGGAAACAGGCTTGCAAGGCATCGACGGCACGGGCCTGGGCAGGGTCGACGACGTAGCCCTGAGTAGTCAAGGCTTTCTGGTACAGGGATTGGGGGTCAATGGCCATAACGAATTCTACACGGCAGATGCTATTCGTGTAGGAGCGCGTCAGTCGACCAGGCCTACCTTGAGCAATGCACCGTCCTTGTCATCGGTCAGCACATACAGGTACCCATCCGGCCCTACCCGCACATCGCGGATTCGGGCCTTCAGGTCCACGAGCAGGCGCTCTTCATGCACCACCTTGTCGCCGTCCAGCTGCAAGCGAATCAGCTCCTGCGTTGCCAGTGCACCAATGAACAGGTTGTGGTCCCAAGCCTTGAACGTCGGGCTGTCGTAGAACGCCATGCCGCTGATGCCAGGCGACTTCTCCCACACATGGTGTGGGCCGACCATGCCATCGACATGCTTGCCCTTGGCCTCGGGGATCGGCAGCAGCGAGTAGTTGATGCCGTGGGTCGCAATCGGCCAGCCGTAGTTCTTGCCGGGCTCGGGGATGTTGATTTCGTCACCACCTCGCGGGCCGTGCTCGTGGGTCCACAGCTTGCCGGTCCATGGGTTGAGCGCGGCGCCTTGCTGGTTGCGGTGGCCGAACGACCAGATTTCCGGTCGCACGTTGTCCTTGCCTACAAAGGGGTTGTCCTTGGGCACTTCACCATCGGGAAGGATGCGCACGATCTTGCCTTGCAGCTTGTCCAGGTCCTGGGCCGTGGGGCGCTGGTTGTTCTCGCCCAGGGCGATGAACAGGTAGCCGTTGCGGTCGAACACCAGCCGCGAGCCAAAGTGGTTACCCACCGACAGCTTGGGCTGCTGGCGGAAGATCACGGTGAAGTTTTCCAGCCGGGCCCGGTCTTCGGACAGCTGGCCACGGCCGACTGCGGTGCCGGCCTTACCGTCACTGCCCTCCTCGGCGAAGGACAGGTACACGGTGCGGTCGTTGTCGAATGCGGGCGACAGCACCACATCCAGCAGGCCACCCTGCCCCTCGGCCCAGACCTTGGGCACACCGCTGATGGGCGGGCCAACCTTGCCTTCGGCGTTGACCAGCCGCAAATTGCCGGCACGCTCGGTCACCAGCATGTCCTTGCCGCCCGGCAAAAATGCCAATGCCCAGGGGTTGCGCAGGCCGTCAGCCAGGGTACTGACTGTCAAGGTGCCTTCTTCACTGCGAAACTGTTGCTCGGCCGCCGCCTGTGCCAACAAGGGCATGAGTGCGGCGGCGGTCACGCTGACCAGCCAGGTTGCTCTGGGCATGCAGGATTCCTTTCGTATGGGCTTATGGCGCACGCGTGCTGTCGCGCGGTGGCCGGGTGGGTTCCAGATTCGGGGTTTGCTGCTGGCGGCGCAGGTTGTCGCCATTGCCAATGCCCCGGTTGTCCAGGCTGGGCGTGCGTTGGTACGGGTCGGTGGATGGGCCGCGCACGGGCGGCGTGGCAGGCATGCTGCCTTGGCGGCTGTTGGGGTTGGCGCGCTGGATCGGGCTGTTGTAGGGGTTGTTGTTGCCGGCAGCGAGCTGCAACGGTGGCTGCGGAGCAGCGTGCGCGGGCAGGCACAAGGCCAGGCCAAGCGCCAGGATGGGCAATGACGGGTTCATGCTTCACCTCCTGTACGAAAATGCCGCGCCTGGGGGTTTTGATAGCGTAAGGCGCGAAGGGTTCGCGGCAAAAGTGTGAATGCGGGTGGAGTTGATTCCTGATGTTTCAGTATGGACCTTGGGGCTGCCATGCAGCCCTTTCGCGACACAAGGCCGCTTGTGTCGCGAAAAGGCCGCAAAGCGGCCCCCGATTACTGGGCTTTGTCTACCTTGTGCCGCGCCGCATACAAGCACAGCATCTCCATCGCCAACGTCGCCCCGGCCAATGCGGTGATGTCGGCATGGTCATAGGCCGGCGCCACTTCCACCAGGTCCATGCCCACCAGGTTGATGCCGCGCAGCCCGCCCAGAATCTCCAGCGCCTGCACCGTGCTCAGCCCGCCACACACCGGCGTACCCGTGCCAGGCGCATAAGCCGGGTCGAGGCAGTCGATATCGAACGTCAGGTACACCGGCCGGTCGCCCACCCGCTGACGAATCGCCGCAATGATCGCCTCGGTGCCCTGGCGGTGTACCTGCCGGGCATCCAGGATGGCAAAGCCCTGGCTGTCGTCGTTGGTGGTGCGCAGGCCGATCTGCACCGAGCTGCCCGGGTCGACCAGGCCTTCACGGGCCGCATGCCAGAACATGGTGCCATGGTCGATTCGCTTGCCCTCTTCGTCCGGCCAGGTATCGCTGTGGGCATCGAAGTGAATCAGCGCCAGCGGGCCATGCCGGCGAGCGTGAGCCTTGAGCAGCGGGTAGCTGATGAAGTGGTCGCCGCCCAAGGTGAGCATGGCGCAACCCGCCTGCAGGATATGCTCGGCATGGGCCTCGATGCTGTCCGGCACCGACTGTGGCGTGCCGCTGTCGAAGGCGCAGTCGCCGTAGTCGATCACTGCCAGGTGGTCGAACGGGTCGAACGCCCACGGCCAGTGCCGGGCCCAGGCCTGCTGCACCGAGGCGGCGCGGATCGCTCGCGGGCCAAAGCGTGCGCCAGGGCGGTTGCTGGTGGCGGTATCGAACGGCACACCGCTGACCACCACATCCACACCACGCAGGTCGCGGCTGTAGCGGCGGCGGGAGAAACTGGTAATGCCGGCGTAGGTACTTTCTGCGGCAGTGCCGTACAGGCTGTCGCGGGTCATCGCCTGGTCGTTGCTTGCGGCTTGGTCCACGGTCGGGCTCCTGGGTTGTTATGGGTTATTGCCGGGTGCGGAAGGCCGTCCACAGGCGGTTACGCTGGCGCAGGTCGGCCAGGGCCATGCTGCGGTCGGCGAACAGGCGCTGGCGCACTTCAGCCGGCGGGTAGATGTCGGGGTCGTTGCGCACTGCTTCGTCCAGCAGCGGCGTGGCCGCCTGGTTGGCGTTGGCAAAGAACAGCGTGTTGGTCAGCGCAGCCACCGACTCTGGCTTGAGCATGAAGGCGATGAAGGCCCGAGCTGCCTCGGGGTGCGGGGCGTCCTTAGGGATGACCAGGTTGTCCTGCCACACCAGCGTGCCCTCGCGGGGGATACGGTAGATCAGCTCGAACGGCTTGCCGGCACGACGCGCCTGGTCGGCGGCCATCGCCGCATCGCCGTTGTAGGTCAGCGCCAGGCACACGCTGCCATTGGCCAGGTCGCTGATCTGCCGGCCATTGGCGACGTAGCTGATCGAGGGTTGCAGTTGGCTCAGCAGGCGCTGCGCAGCCGCCAGATCATCCTTGTTCTGGCTGTACGGGTCCTTGCCCAGGTAGTTGAGGGCCACGCCAATCACCTCCTGCGGTGAATCGGGCATGGCAATGCCGCAATCCTTCAGGCGGCTGGCGTATTCGGGCTTGAACAGCAGGTCGAGGCTGTCCAGCGGCACATCACCCAGGCGCTGGCGCACCGCTTCCACGTTCACACCCAGGCCCAAGGTGCCCCAGGTGTACGGCACAGCATGGCGGTTCCCGGGGTCGGCCTCGGCGAGCTTGGCCAGCAGGTCCTTGTCGAGGTTGCTGTAGCCGGGCATGGCCTGAGGGTCGAGCGGTTGCAGGGCGTTGGCTTTCAGCGCCCGTGCCAGTACGGTCGACGATGGCACCACCACGTCGTAGCCACTGCCACCGGTCAGCAGCTTGGTTTCCAGTACTTCGGTGGTGTCGAAGGTGTCGTAGCGCACCTTGTAGCCGGTTTCCTGCTCGAAACGCTCGAGGGTTTGCGGGGCAACGTAGTCGGCCCAGCTGTAGAGATTGACGACCTTTTCTTCGGCTTGCAGCGGCAAGGCCAGAACCAGGGACAACAGGCACAACGATCGACGCATGGCGGACACCTCGGCAAATGGGTGGATGCCGCGAGCATGCCAGCCGGGTTACATTGCAGGAATGGCAAGTTTGTAAAGCTGACATTCAAAAGGAGCAATGTAATGCTCGGACAAGTGCACGACCCCGACCTGCACCTGCTGCGGCTGTTCGTCACTGTAGTCGAGGCCGGCGGCTTCAGCGCCGCACAAGGCGTGCTGGGCCTGAGCCAGCCCACCATCAGCCAGCGCATGGCACAGCTGGAAGCCCGCCTGGGTTATCGCCTGTGCAGCCGGGGCAAAGGCGGCTTTCACCTGACGGAGAAAGGCGCGTTGCTGCTGGAGGCGGCACGCGGGCTGCTGCTGAACATCGAGCAGTTTCGCCAGCAAGCCAATGGGGTTGCCGGGCGGTTGCTGGGGACCGTGCGCATCGGCATGGCGGAGAATCAGGACAAGGCGGTGAGCCTGAAGCTGGCGGCAGCCATTTCGGCATTTCGCACGCGTGAAGAAGCGGTACAACTGGAACTGATCAGTGCGCCACCAGCGGAGCTGGAACGGCTGTTGCTGGAGCAGCGGCTGGACTATGCCATCAGCTACTTCTCTGGCAACCAGGCGGCCTTTGACTACCAGCCGCTGTTCGAGGAGCGGCAACGCTTGTACTGCGGCAAAGGCCATGAGCTGTTCGGCGAGGCGGAAGTTGCGCTTGAGCGGTTGCTGGAGACCGACCAGGTGCGCCACCCGTACCGGTTTCTCAAAGGCGGTGAGCCATTCCAGAGCCGGCGCAGCATGGCGGTGGCAGAGCAGATCGAGAGTGTACTGACGTTCATTTTGTCGGGGCGGCATATTGGCTATCTGCCGCGCCATTGTGCGCAGGAGTGGGAGGCCGGGGGGGCGTTGTGGGCGCTGGACCCGGGGCTGGATTTTGTGGTGCCGTTTACTTTGGCCAGGCACCGGGCACAGGGGGTTGGCGAGGCACAGCAGGCGTTTGCGCAGGATTTGCTGGCAGCGTTTGCCTGAACTGGCCTCTTCGCGAGCTTGCCCGCGAAGAGGCCAGTTCAGGCGAAAACCATCAGTAAGCCATGCTCCAGGTCAAGGTGTAGGTACGCCCGCGCCCCTGGTAGTCATACAGATACGCCGGCCCGTAGGTCGGCGAATAGAACAACGTCGCACGCTGCCCCCAGACCGTGCTGTACTGCTTGTCCAGCAGGTTCTGGATGCCGGCACTGAAGGTGCCGAAGCCGGTGTCCTGGCTGCCCAGCAGGTCAAAGGTGGTGTAGCCGTCGATCTCGTGGTCGGCGTCGTCCTTCAGGCTGAAGGCATGGTTGGCCTGCAGCCGCGCACTGCGGCCATCGCCCTTCCAGCCGACAAATGCAGTGGCCTTGGACAACGAGGCATAACGGGCATCACGCTTGATCCAGCCACCGTCGGCAGCCTCTTCCTCGGAGCGGGTCAGGTGCAAGGTACCGCCTGCCTCCCAGCCGGTCTGGAAATGCCGGGTCAGCGCACCTTCAAAGCCGAAGTCGCGGCTCTTCTGCTCTTCCACGTTGATGGTCAGCGTTTGCGAATCGACGTTGATGATCTTGTCCGACCAGATGTAGTACAGCGCCGCCTGAGCATCCCAGTCCAAATCGGCATAGCGCCAGCCCAGTTCCACCTGGCGGCTCTTGATGCCGGCCAGCGGGTTGTCGGCCACACTCAGGCCTGGCTTGCCGTAGTACTTGGCCGGGTCCGGCAGGTCGAAGCCTTCGCCGTAGTTGGTCCACACCTGATGGCCGTTCTTGAAGTCGTAAATGGCACCGACGTTGAACAGGTTGACCTGGTAATCGTTGCTGCCGCCCGGTACGCCCTTGAAGTCGCTGACGTCCACGTCCATCTGCTGGCGGCGGGCGCCACCGGAGAGGGTCAGGTTGTCGGTGGCATGCCAGTCGAGCTGGGCGTACACCGACACACCATCGACACGGTAGCTGGGATAGCGCGGGGCCTTGCTGTCCTTTTCCAGTTCCAGGCCGCCCGACTCGGACGAAGTCAGGGCATTGAACGTGGTCTGCTCGGCGTTGAAACGCTCACGGTCCAGGTCGATGCCGTAGGTCAGTTTCAACGTGTCCCACTGCTTGGCGAACAGCCCTTTGAGGCTGGTGACCTCGAAATTTTGCTGCGAGGCGGCGAAGTACACCCCGCGCGACCCGGTGGGCGTGGCGCGGTTGTAGTACGGGAACGGGTAGAAGTTGTCGTCTTCCTTGCGGTACGAGGCCTGCAGGTAGAAGTCCTGGCCGAGCACATCGGTGTGGTGGTAGTTGGCGTTGAGCAGCAGGCGCCGGGTACGCGGCTCCAGGCCGGACGAGTAGCCGCTGCGCAGTTCGGCATCTTCCAGGTCGGACGGTGCGTTGTAGTTGAGGTTGGGGAAGTAGATACCCGTGCTGCCGTGGTTGCCCGAGTCGTAGTACTGGGCCAGCAGGTCGAGGCTCTGCTGGTCGTTCAATTGCAGGCCCAAGGTACCGAGCACATCGAGGGTGCGGTTGTACTGCAGGTCGGTCTGGGTGTTGTCGATGAAAATCTGGTCGCCAGCACCGTCGTAGAAGGCTTCGTTCTGCTCACCGGAGATACCCAGGCGGGCATTGACCCGCTCGTTGCCGCCGCTAATCGACTGGGCGAAGCGAGTGGCCAGGTCATCGCTGTTGTTGAAACCGCTGCTGGCACCCAGCTGCGTTTCAAAGCGCGCCGGGCCGGGCTCGCCCTTCTTGGTGACGATGTTGATGATGCCGCCGGTGGCACCGCCGCCGTAGATGGCGCTGGCGCCCGACAATACTTCGACACGCTCGACGTTGAACGGCGAAATGCTGTCGAACTGGCGCGACAGGCCGCGCGAGCTGTTCTGGCTGACCCCGTCGATCATCACCAGCACGTTGCGTCCGCGCATGTTCTGGCCGTAGTTGGTGCGCCCTTCCGGCGCCAGGTCGAGGCCGGGTACCAGCTTGCCGATGGCTTCCTTCAGGCTAACGCCGCTGTCGATCTGTTCGCGCAATTGCTGCTGGTCGACCACCCAGACCGTGCCGGGGATTTCGCTGATTGCAGTGCTGGTACGCGAGGCCACGCTGACTTCGATCGGCTTGAGGTTGACCGCCTGCGGCGCAGCCTCGGCCTTGCGCAGGGTGACAGTGCGGGCATCGCTGAACTGCCAGCCCATACCGCTGCCGGCCAGCAACTGCTGCAGGGCCTGCTCGACGTTGTAGCTGCCGTGCAACGCAGGGCTGGCCAGGCCTGCAACATCGCCCGTGGTGTACAGCAGGTGCAGGCCGGCCTGGTCGGCGAAGGCAGTCAGGGCCTGGTCCAGCGGCTGGGCTGGCAGGTCGAGCTGAACCTGACGGGCCTGGACCTGGGCCTGGTCGGCAGCGGTAGACGCCCATGCCGACAGCGGGCCGGCCAGCATGGCCAGGGCGCTGCAGGACATCAGGGCATGGTGAAGTGAACCGCGACGGCGGTGCAGGGGCTTGAGCATCAGAGGCACGAATGAGCTTCCTGACAAGTCGTAAATGAGAATGGGTTGCTGATCAGTCCCACTACGACGATCTGGCTTGCAGGAACTTGCAGTGGCAAATGGAAAATATTTTTATTTCTGTACCGGATCAGTGAACCACGGCCAACCACGGCAGGTAGGTCACCTTCAGGCCATACCGCTGCTCCAGCGTGCGCAACAGCGCCTCAGGCTCGTCAAGGTCAAACACCCCGCTCACCTCCATGGCTGCCAGCTTGCTGTCCGACAGCACAATCCGTCCATGCCGGTAACGTTCAAGTTCCGCCAGCACCTGCCCCAGCGGCTTGCCGTTGAAGATCAGCTTGCCGCGCTGCCAGGCCATCTGCGTTCCGGCATCGGCCGCTACCGCCAATGGACGTTCGCCAACCTTGGCCTCACCACGCGCCAGCACCACACGGCCATCGCGGCGCACGCTAAACGTGGCTGCACCACCCTGCACACGCGCACCCGCCGTCTCGACCACAAACGGCCGCGCGTCATCAGCGGTCTCGAACAAGGCCTCACCGGCATCCAGCACCACTCGGCGTTCGTGCTCGTTGAACACCACGCTCAGCGCACTGGCGCTGTTCAATGTCACCCGGGTGCCATCTGCCAGGGTGATCACCTGCCGCTCGCCCACTGCGGTGTGGTAATCCGCCAACAGCATCGGCGCCTGTTGCCAAGCAGCCGTAGCGGCGACCAGCAACACCACGGAGGCCGCCACACCCGCCTGTTTGAGCCAGTCGCGGCAATGGCGCAGGGCTTGGCCGATGTACTTGGCCACCATGCTCTCGGAGACCCCCAGCCGCTGTGCAATCTGCGCCTGGGTCAGGCCTTCGACGCGGTTCAGCAACAACGCCTGGCGGGCATTGTCGGGCAGTTTCAGCAGCGCATCGTCAAGGATTTGCAAGCGCTCCCGGGCCAACAACATCGCCTCGGGTGCTGGCGCCGGGCAGGCCAGTTCCCCTGCCCCGTCACAGTCGTCATGGCTGGCCGCCAGGCGCTGTTCGCGGCGCAAGGCATCGATCGCCAGGTTGCCGGCCACGCGGAAGATGAACCTGCGCGCATGCAGCACTGGCAGCGCCTGCTCATCGATCTTGACCAGCTTCAGGTAGGTTTCCTGAGCCACATCGGCGGCGCGCTGGCGGTCGCTCATGCGCCGGGTCAGAAACTGCAGCAGGTCGTCGTAGTGCTCCTGGAAACTCGCCAGCAGCCCCGACACGGGTGACGTCAGCATGGGTTTGGGAACAGCCAGTAGGAGGAGTTATCGGGCGTTAATGAGAAACAGTATCTTTCATCCTGTGGGGCACTTTCAACGCCCACTTGCATTTGCCACACTGACACTTCGCTCACTCTGGCAAGGTCGCCCTCATGACTGCCCGCCTGTACCGCTTTACCCGGTTAATGCTCGTGCTACTGATGGCCTATGGCCTGAACGCTTGTGCACTGTTCCAGCCACGTGACCCGATCAACATCAGTGTGATCGGCATCGAACCGCTGCCCGGCCAGGAACTGGAACTGCGCATGGCCGTGAAAATGCGGGTGCAAAACCCCAACGAATCCCCCATCGACTACAACGGCATTGCCCTCAACCTGGAAGTGAACGGCCAGCCGCTGGCCGCCGGGGTCAGCGACCAGCAGGGGCACATTGGCCGTTATGACGAGGCAGTGATCGTGGTGCCGGTTAGCATCACGGCATTTTCCTTCCTGCGCCAGGCCTATGGGCTGGGCAAGGTGGACTCGCTACAGGGCCTGCCCTATAAGCTGCGCGGCAAGCTGGCCGGTGGGCCGCTGGGGACTGTGCGCTTTACCGACGAGGGCAAGCTGGACCTGCCCAAGGGCACCTACTGGTAAGCACCGGGAGAGTGTGTTCAGCGGCTGGCGCTGGCGGCGGCCATCAGCTTGTTGACTTCGCTGCGCACCATGCTGGCGTATTCGGGGGGCGTCATGCCTTCCAGCTCGGCGCGTACCCATTCGGCCCACTTGCCCTTGCGACGCGGTTTTTCGGCAATCAGCCGGGCCGCTTCGGCCTTGGCCTTGCCCAGGTTGTTTTGCCACAGCTCGAACAACCGCGCCTTCTCTGCCTCGATCTGCGCCCGTTCCTCGAAGCTCTTGTTGGCCAGATTGAAACTCATGAAGGTACCTGCAGGTTTGAAAATGGCCGCTATCTTACACCCAGGCAACGCAACATCGGTAAGCCGGCGCAACTTTCCCGACGCGGCGGCATCCATTGTTCAAACCACCCCATCGACGAGGAAGAGTTCATGGCCCGGAAAAACGCCGCACTGGCAGACAGCGATCAGATCAAGGACCAGGTATTCAGCGAACTGCAATCGCTGATCGAAGAATCGGAAAAGCTGCTAAACGACAGCGCCGCCCTGGTGGGCGAAGAAGCCGAAACGTTACGCGCGCAGGTCAACCTGAAGCTGCGCCAGGCCCGCCAGGCGGCCAGCAATATGCGCAGCAAGGCGCAACCGGTGGTGGACGCCACCCAGGACTACATTGGTGGCCACCCATGGCAGACCGTGGCCATTTCCGCAGGCCTTGGCCTGGTGGTGGGCCTGCTGCTGGGCCGGCGCAACTGACGGCTGGGCCGCCTGGTGCGAATCAGGCGGCCAGCGCTTGCGGGATGCCGCTGTGGAAGCGCAGTTCCTGGTCCGGTGACTGGATCAACTCGACTTCAGCGGCACGCACCAGCTCCACACGACGAGCGATGTCTGCCTCATCACCGTAGTTGTGCGCCAGTTTCAGGTAGCCCTGGTAGTGGCGTGCTTCGCTTTTCAGCAGGCCGTGATAGAAGCGGCCTAGCTCCTCATCCAGGTGCGGCACCAGCGCGGCAAAGCGCTCACAGCTGCGTGCCTCGATAAATGCCCCCACCACCAGCGTATCCACCAGCTTGACCGGCTCGTGGGCGCGCACCAGGCGGCGCAGCCCCGACGCATAGCGCCCCGCCGACACAGGGCGCAGTGGCACGCCACGGCGTTTCATCAGCCGCAGCACCTGTTCATGGTGCACCAGCTCTTCACGGGCCAGGCGCGACATCATGTTGATCAGGTCGAGGTGGGTGTTGTACTTGGCCATCAGGCTCAAGGCCGTGCTGGCGGCCTTGAATTCGCAGTTCTTGTGGTCGATCAGCAGGGTTTCCTGGTCGGCCAGCGCCGCTTCGATCCAGGCATCTGGCGTCGGGCAGCCAAGAAAGGCGTCGATTTCGGGGATCAGGGACATAAGCGTGCAACCACACAGAACAGGCAGGGCTGGCGATTATAGCGGCGGCGGCGGGCGGCGTCAGTGACTATGCTTCTTGATGTACATCAAGCGCCAGCGGGGGGCGGGCCGTCTATAGTCAGGCATTGGTCGCCACCTTTGAAGGGAGCTAACGCCCATGCAAGCCGTCCGCAGCATCCTTGTCGTCCTCGACCCCGAGCACGCCCACAGCCGGGCGCTGACCCGGGCCAAGCTGATTGCCGGCGTGACCGGCGCACGCCTGCACCTGCTGATGTGCGACAAGCGGCATGATCACCATGCGCTGCTGAGCCTGTTGAGTAGTCAACTGCACGATGACGGCTACGACAATGTCACCCATGAAGAGGCCTGGCGCGGCAACCTGCACGACACCATCATCTATGTGCAGCAGGCCGAGGGTTGCGAGCTGGTGATCAAGGAACACCGCCCGGACAACCCGCTGAAAAAGGCCCTGCTCACCCCCAGCGACTGGAAGCTGCTGCGCCAGTGCCCGTGTGCCGTGCTAATGGTGAAGAGTGAGCGGCCCTGGACGGGTGGCGTGATCCTGGCAGCGGTGGACGTGGGCAACCAGGACGAGGATCACCGCCGCCTGCATGCCAGCATCATTGACCATGGCTTCGAGATTGCCAAACTGGCCAAGGGTGAACTGCATGTCATCAGCGCCCATCCGTCACCGATGCTGTCGGCGTCGGACCCGGCTTACCAGTTGAGCGAGACCATCGAAAAGCGCTATCGCGAGGCGTGCAAAGCGTTCCAGGCCGAGTACGACATTAGCGAAGAGCGCCTGCATGTGGCCGAAGGGCCGGCGGACGTGCTGATCCCGCATACCGAGCAGAAGCTGGACGCCGTGGTCACGGTGATCGGGACGGTGTGCCGCACGGGGATTACCGGGGCGTTGATTGGAAATACTTCGGAGGTGGTACTGGATGCTCTGGAAGGCGATGTATTGGTGCTGAAAAGCGAAGAAGCCATCGCCCACCAAGCCGAGTTGGCCCGCGGCTGAAGCAAACGCGATCTGTGTGGGAGCGGGTTTACCCACGAAAGCGTCGGTAAGTCGAATGACGCATTCGCGGGTAAACCCGCTCCCACAGGGCCTGTCTTTTGCCCCGAAATTTACGCCAACGCCTCCCGCACCTTGGGGTCCAGGCCCTCCCCCGCATTGGCCTTGTTCCACTCCGCCAGTTGCCGGCGCATCGCCGGTGTCCAGAAGCTCTGCAAATGCTGCCGCACCCCTTGTACCGCCAAGGCCCGGTCCGGCTCGCTGTCGAAGTAATGGGCAATCTGGTTGGCCATCTTGACCAGGTTGTCGCTGCTCATCGGCGCACCTCGACTTTCTCCGCTGTACGGCGCTCCTTCAGCAAACGCTGCTGTTCGTCACTGAAGTCCTGATAGCGTTTCTGCCACTGCGACGGCTGAAACACTTTCACCACTTCCACCGCCGTTACCTTATATTCCGGACAGTTGGTTGCCCAGTCGGAGTTGTCGGTGGTGATCACGTTGGCCCCCGACTCGGGGAAGTGGAAGGTGGTGTACACCACCCCCGGCGCCACCCGCGCACTGACCTTGGCCCGCAGTACAGTCTGCCCGGCGCGGCTGCCAATACCCACCCAGTCACCGTCCTGAATGCCACGGCTTTCGGCATCGGTCGGGTGAATTTCCAGGCGGTCGGCGTCATGCCAGGCCACGTTGCCGGTACGCCGGGTCTGGGCGCCGACGTTGTACTGGCTGAGGATGCGCCCGGTGGTCAGCAGCAGCGGGTAGCGGTTGCTGACCTTCTCGTCGGTGGGCACGTAACCGGTAAGCATGAAGCGCCCCTTGCCCCGCACGAACTGGTCGATGTGCATGGTCGGCGTGCCATCGGGTGCGGCGTCGTTGCACGGCCACTGCAAGCTGCCGTGACGGTCGATTTCGGCATAGCTGACGCGGCGGAAGGTCGGCGTCAGGCGGGCGATCTCGTCCATGATCTCGGACGGGTGACGGTAGTTCATCGGGTAGCCCAAGGCGTTGGCCAAGGCCACGGTCGCCTCCCAGTCCGCCTTGCCTGCCAACGGTTCCATCACCTTGCGCACACGCGAAATGCGCCGTTCGGCATTGGTAAAGGTGCCGTCCTTTTCCAGGAACGAGCTGCCTGGCAGGAACACATGGGCAAACTTGGCCGTTTCGTTGAGGAAAATATCCTGCACCACCACACATTCCATGGCGTGCAAGGCCGCCGTGACATGCTGGGTGTTGGGGTCGCTCTGGGCGATGTCCTCGCCTTGGCAGTACAACGCCTTGAAGCTGCCGTCCAGCGCGGCTTCGAACATGTTGGGAATGCGCAGGCCTGGGTCGGGCTGCAACGTCACGCCCCAGGCGCGCTCGAATTCGGCACGCACGCCTTCGTTGGAAATGTGCCGGTAGCCAGGCAGTTCATGGGGGAAAGAGCCCATGTCGCAAGAGCCCTGCACGTTGTTCTGCCCGCGCAGCGGGTTCACCCCTACCCCTTCACGGCCAATGTTGCCGGTGGCCATGGCCAGGTTGGCGATGCCCATCACTGCGGTGCTGCCCTGGCTGTGCTCGGTCACGCCCAGGCCGTAGTAGATTGCCGCGTTGCCGCCTGTGGCATATAACCGGGCAGCGGCACGGATCTGTTCGGCGGGCACGCCGCAGACCGGGCCGAGCACTTCAGGGGCGTTGTCTGCCAGGCTGACGAAGTCACGCCAGCGGGCAAAGTCTTCTGTTTCGCAGCGCGCATCGATGAAGCGCTGGGCCAGCAGGCCTTCGGTGACGATCACATGAGCCAGGGCGTTGAGCATGGCCACGTTGGTGCCTGGGCGCAGTTGCAGGTGCAGCTCGGCGCGGGCATGGGGCGAGTCGACCAGGTCGATGCGCCGTGGGTCGATCACGATCAGCCGCGCGCCCTGGCGCAGACGGCGCTTGAGCTGAGAGCCGAACACCGGGTGGGCATCGGTGGGGTTGGCACCTATCACCAGCACCACGTCGGCCTGCATCACCGAATCGAAGCTTTGTGTGCCGGCCGATTCACCCAGGGTCTGCTTCAGGCCATAGCCGGTGGGTGAATGGCACACCCGCGCGCAGGTATCGACGTTGTTGTTGCCGAACGCCGTGCGCACCAGCTTTTGCACCAGATAGGCTTCTTCGTTGGTGCAGCGACTGGAGGTGATACCGCCAATCGAGTCACGCCCGTACTTGAGCTGGATACGGCGGAACTCGCTGGCAGCATACGTCACCGCCTCGTCCCAGCTCACTTCCTGCCACGGGTCTTCCAGCCGCTTGCGGATCATCGGCTTGGTGATGCGATCCGGGTGGGTGGCGTAACCCCAGGCGAAACGGCCCTTGACGCAGGCGTGGCCGTGGTTGGCGCCGCCGTTCTTGTCCGGGACCATGCGCACCAGTTGGTCGCCTTTCATTTCGGCGCGGAACGAACAACCGACACCGCAATAGGCGCAGGTGGTGATGACCGAGCGCTCAGGTTGGCCAAGCTGCACCAGGCTTTTTTCCGTAAGGGTTGCAGTCGGGCAGGCCTGCACGCAGGCGCCGCAGGAGACGCACTCGGAGGCCAGGAAGTTGTCTCCGCCCGCCGCCGCCACCCGCGACTCGAAACCGCGCCCGGTAATGGTCAGGGCGAAGGTACCCTGAATGTCCTCGCAGGCGCGCACGCAGCGGCTGCACACAATGCACTTGCTGGGCTCGTAGTCGAAATACGGGTTGGAAACATCCTTTTTCTCGGCCAGGTGGTTGGCGCCGTCGTAGCCGTAGCGCACCTCGCGCAAACCCACCTGGCCAGCCACGGTCTGCAGCTCGCAGTTGCCGTTGGCCGAACAGGTCAGGCAGTCCAGCGGGTGGTCGGAGATGTACAGCTCCATCACGTTGCGGCGCAGGCCAGCCAGGCGTGGGGTTTCGGTGCGTACCACCATGCCTTCGCTGACGGGCGTGGTGCAGGACGCCGGGTAGCCGCGCATGCCTTCGATTTCCACCATGCACATGCGGCACGAGCCGAAGGCTTCGAGGCTGTCGGTGGCGCAGAGCTTGGGGATGCTGGTGCCGAGCATGGCGGCAGCACGCATGACGGAAGTGCCGGCGGGCACGCTGATGGCACGGCCATCGATGCTCAGGCTGACCTGCACGTCGCTGTCACGGGCCGGGGTGCCGAGGTCGCTGCTTTTATCAGAAGCGGGGTCGAAGAAATTGATCACTGCGCGGCCTCCGTGGTGGTCAGCCCGAAATCGGCGGGGAAGTACTTGAGGGCACTGGCCACCGGGTAGGCGGTCATGCCGCCCATGGCGCACAGCGAGCCGTACTGCATCGTGTCGCACAGGTCACGCAGCAACAGGGCCTGGTCGTGGCGTTCAGTGAAATCCTGGGTTGCAATCAACCGGTCCACCACTTCCATGCCACGGGTAGAGCCGATGCGGCACGGGGTGCATTTGCCGCAGGACTCTTCAGCGCAGAACTGCAGGGCAAAGCGCGCCATGCTGGCCATGTTCAGTGTGTCGTCGGCCACCACTACACCGCCATGGCCAAGCATCGCGCCCATGGCGGCGAAGGCTTCGTAATCCAGCGGGGTGTCGAAGTGGCTGGGCGGAACCCAGGCGCCGAGCGGGCCACCGACCTGCGCAGCTTTCAGCGGCCGGCCACTGGCGGTGCCGCCGCCATAGCCGTCGACCAGCTCACGAAGGGTCAGGCCGAATGCGCGCTCCACCAAACCGCCCTGGCGGATATTACCGGCCAGCTGGAACGGCATGGTGCCCAGCGAACGGCCCATGCCGAAGTTGCGGTAAAACGCCGCCCCCTTGGCCAGAATGATGGGAACCGAAGCCAAGGTGAGCACGTTATGTACGAGCGTCGGCAGGCCGAACAAGCCTTGCAGCGCGGGCAGTGGAGGCTTGGCGCGGACGATGCCCCGCTTACCTTCGATGGATTCGAGCAACGCGGTTTCTTCGCCGCAGATATAGGCGCCGGCGCCAACCCGCACTTCCAGGTCGAAGGACTGGCCGCTGCCGGCCACGTCAGTGCCGAGATAGCCGGCATCGCGGGCGATGGCCAAAGCCTGGTCAAGCACGCGAATGGCATCGGGGTATTCCGAACGCACGTAGATGTAGCCTTTGTCGGCGCCCACAGCGAGGCCTGCAATGCTCATGCCTTCGATCAGCAGGAACGGGTCGCCTTCCATCAGCATGCGGTCGGCGAAGGTACCGGAGTCGCCCTCGTCGGCGTTGCACACCACGTATTTTTGCCCGGCAACGGCATCACGCACAGTGCGCCACTTGATCCCGGCGGGGAACGCCGCGCCGCCACGACCACGCAGGCCGGAATCGAGCACGGCAGCGACCACATCGGCGCCGTCCATTGCCACGGCAGCTTCCAGGCCGGCGAAACCACCCTGGGCGCGATAGTCGTCCAGCGACAACGGGCGGGTGATGCCGGCGCGGGCGAACAGCAGGCGCTGCTGGGTTTTCAGGTAGGGGATGTCTTCGACCGGCCCCAGCGCCAGCGAGTGGCCACCGGGTTCACCGGCCAGGGCATCGAGCAGCGAAGGCACCTCCTGCGGGGTGACCGGGCCAAAACCCAGGCGCCCTTGTGCGCTGTCGCACTCGACCAGCGGCTCCAGCCAGTAAAGCCCGCGTGAACTGGTGCGCTGGATATCCAGCGGTAGCTGGCGACGCTCGGCCTCGCGTTGCAAGGCATCAGCCACCTGGTCGGCCCCGACGGCACGGGCCACCGAGTCGCAGGGGATATAGAGCTTCAGCATGCTGCGTCCTCCCGGCAACCGTTGACCAATGCGCGCAGGCGCTCAGGGGTGAGCCGCGCATGCACTTGGCCGTCCAGTTCCAGCGCCGGCGAACAGGCGCAGGCACCCAGGCAGTACACCGGGCGCAGGCTGATGGCGCCGTCGGCGCTGGTCCCGTGGTCGTCCAGTGCCAGCTGTTCGCGCAACTGCGCGGCCAGGGCCTCGGCGCCACGGCTCTGGCACGACTCGGCGCGGCACAGGCGCAAGGTGTGGCGCGCAGGCGGCGTGGTGCGGAAGTCGTGATAGAAGCTGATCACGCCGCGCACCTCGGCCAGGCTGAGGTTCAGGGCATGGGCGATTTCGGGAACAGCCGCATCGGGGATATAGCCGATGTCATGCTGGATGGCATGCAGGATCGGCAACAGCGCGCCTGGGGTAGCCTTGTCACGGGCCAGAATGCGCTGGATAACGGGCAGGTGGAGCAATTGATCAGGCATACAGCGGACCTCGGCATCACGGACCCTGCCTGAATTATTGTGGGGCAGGTGTCCGGCGTGTTCTGCTGCGGCGCGCCGGCCACGTCACGGTTGCGCGGTCTGGCGGCCTCCTTGCCGACGGCCGTGCATCTGCGTGCACTGGTCCGAAGGCATCCTGCAAGCATGGCACTTGTGGCGCCAGAGGGATGCATGCGAACGACCAGGCGCGTCCTGAAACCGACCTGCGGTGATGGCTTAGCCAAGCACGACATGCGGCAAGAACCGCGAGCTGTCCTTGGTAATCAGCGAGTCATCCTCACGAATGCCGATCCCCGCCGCGCGGTCGCCCACCACCCACGAACCGATCAGGGTGTAGCTGTCGGCAAACCTGGGCAACGGTGCGAAGGCCTGGAGGATGTATGGCGCATCGTTGTACGGACCGTCCTCGAATACCCGCCGGCCATCGGCAGTATGGATATCGACATTCGCCCCTTCTCGCGAAAAGTAAGGCTTGCGCACCCAGCCCTTGGGCACCGGGCCAGCCGGGGCGTCATCCACGAACGCCGGCAACAGGTTGGGGTGCCCGGCATGCCACTCCCACAGCAACGGCAAGATGCCTTTGTTGGAGATCAAAGCCTTCCACGGCGGCTCGAAAAACTGCGTGTTGCAGCCGGGGATGGCCTGGCCGAATTGCTCACGGAAAATGTGCTCCCAGGCATGCAACTTGAACAACCGTGATATCGGCCTGCCGGCCAGGTCGACAAAACGCCCGTCGCCGTCCAGGCCGATGTCTTCCAGGTCAATGTGCCGGGTAGGAATGCCGGCGTGCCCGGCCATCTTGCGCAGGAAGTCCGTGGTGCCGCGGTCCTCCACCGAACCTGCGATGGTGGAAAAGTAAAACGTGCCCTGCCCCGGCAGCGCGATGAACGCTTGCACCAGGTCTTCGGCCAGGGTGTTGAACTGGCTGGCATGGCCTGGCAGCACACCCCGTTCGATCTGCTCCTCCAGCCAGATCAGCTGGAAGGCTGCCGTTTCGTACAGCGAGGTGGGCGTGTCATAGTTGGCCTCGATCAGCTTGGCCGGCCCTTGGCCGTCGTAGCTGAAATCGAAGCGCCCATAAAGGTGCGGCTGCCGCGCCTTCCACGAACGGCGCACCAGGTCGAAGAACGCAGGCGGGATCGCCAGCCGCGTCATCAGTGCCTCGCTGTCGACGATGCGATCAACGGCGTCCAGGCATATGGCGTGCAGTTCTTCTGTCGGGGCCTGCAAGTCACGCACGACCTGGGTTTCGGAAAACAGGTAGTAACTGCGCTCGTCCCAGTAACGCTCCCCCTCGATGGTATGGAAGGCAAACCCTTCGCGCAGGGCAGTGGCACGCCAGCCTGGGCGTTCATCCAGCTCGACCTTGTGCATGTTCAGCCCCCGAAGAAACTGCCGGAGCGGCCGCCCCAACCACTGCGCGCAGTGGCTTGGCCGCCGAAGCCACCACGGGTGATCGACGCCGACTGCGCCGAGCGAGGTTCGTTGCGCCCCCAGGCGCCGGAACCCCCGCCGCCGCCACCCGACGTCGTGCCACTTTCCTCTTCCCTGGCAACGCCACGGATACCACCGGCCGAACCATAACGCCGCCCGAGCAGACCCATTCGCTGGCCCGTACCCTCACGGTAGGCATACAGCGGCTGGGCGCTATAACGGCGACCGGCGCTGCTGGCCATCTGTCCCAGCAACATGCCGGCCACCGCAGCCGACGCGACATGGCCATAGCCACCGCCTTGGGCATACCCCGCATCGAGCTGCGACTGGGTCACTTCACCGCTGGTTTGCAATTCGAAACCGCTCATGCGCGGCATGTACCGGCCATCACGCGCTGGTTGGCAGCCGTCCGGGCTGAAGTCTGCCTCGCACGCCGTTTTGAAGGCATAGCTCGGCGCGCTGCGGCGATATTCAACCAAGGCTTGCTGGTAGGCATCAGCACAGGCCTGGGCAGGCACCTTGTCACTGACACAGGCTTCGACACTGTCGTAATTGACCTGCTGGCTGACCGTGTACAAATCTTCGTGCGGACCGCAGGCAGACAAGGCCAGCGGCAGCGAGCCGGCTAGCACCAGCTTGACGGAGCTTCTTCGCATAGGGGTGTTCATCAAGGCTCCTGGCGCGTCAGGCCGATGGGGTCATGCAGGCCGAGTTGAGAAAGCCCACGCTGATTGCCACGCTGGCCGCGTAGATGGCCGCCGCCAGTTCACCCTGGACGATGCGTCTGGACAAGTCGCGCAGCACCAGGCTGGTGATGCCGAAGGCCACCAGTTGCACCACGGCGGCGATGACCACCCAGGCGATAAAGTCGAGAATGCCGACGCTGTAGGCGATGATGTTGCTGGCCGGCAACGAAAAGCCGATCAGTGAGCCACCCAGGGCAACGGCTGCCGCCGGATTGTTCTCGCGGATGAGCGCAAACTCACGGTGAGGGGTGAGCCGGGTGTAGATGAACTGGAACAGCCAGAACACCAACAGGGCCACGCTGATATAGAGAATGAAGCCGGTCACCGCTGAAGCGTTGAGCGACAGGCGCAGTGCGTCGAGCATGGGAAATCCTTGTCAGGTTACGTGAAAATCGCTGGGGAACAGGGTGGCGCCAAGCGAAGTGGTGAAGGTCAGGCTGCCCTGCTCATCTTCCTCGATCGACAACAGCAGGAATTCGCGGCGCTCCGGCAGGCCGGTGTCGCGGGCGTAAAGCATCGACAGGTGGCTGATACCGTAGCGGGCACTCTGGTTGACGACCTGCTCATGCAGGGATACCAAAGGCGCCTTGCCTTGCTCACGGCCCCACTGGCGGGAGTACAAATAGCCATCGTGCTCGAAGATCGGCATGCCGACGCTGGATTGGCTGCCAACCACTTGCTGCAAGTGGGCTTGATCGCGGACCGGTATCGCGCTGTGGTAGCCAAACAGCACGGTATCGCCGGCCTCGTTGCCGTTCATCAGCACTTGCAGCCAGTAATCTTCATCATCCAGATAGAAGCGCTTGAGCTGCACGGCCTCACCGAGGTCGACTTCACCCAAGGCACAGACCGCTTGCGCGTCGGGTACCTGAAGTTCGGAATAACCGTCGAGCAGGGGCTTCAACGCAGGGGACGGGTTGAATAGACGGCCGATGAACAGGCCAAAGGGCGACATGACAACTCCTGGAATGCATCCTTGCAGGGGGCGCTAACTTAGCGGGTCCGAGCGGCCAGGCCAATAAACAAAGCGTTTAGGCTGGCCGCTAAAGACCGGCCCGCCCAGCAACAACGTCAGAAGGCTCCCGCAACGTCCCAGGCGATGGCCAAGGTCGGCAAGGGGGTGGGCTTGCGATCAAGGCGCGCCTTTCCCCTCCACCGCCTTGGCGGTTTCAATCAGCTTGTCGAACTTGCGGTTCAATTGGGCAAACTTCTCGTCACTCTTGGCCCGGGCCTTGATGTTCCCGGCCGAGCTGGCCTTGTCGGCAATGGTCACCACGGTCCAGTCCCAGTCTTTGGAGACCCAGTAAACCAGCTCACCCTCTGCAGAAAACGCTTCCAGCCGGCCACCGGTATTCGGCACCCGCTTGGCCTGCTTCGTCATCGGCAGCAGTTGCTGGACCCGCGCCTCGTCAGTGGTATCCAGCCGTACCTCGACCTGGCGGAGCTGGTCGGCTTCATTGAACGACGCTTTCACCTGTGAAACGGGAACACCGCCCAGGCTGTAGTCGCCCTTGGGATTGGCGCCCTGATAAAACTCGGTGGGCACCTGATAGTGATAGCCCGTGAAATGCTCAACCTCGCCGAACTGCTGCTGCAGAATGGCCAGGACCTGGGCCTTGGGCATGCCGAGGGTAAACTGGCCAACTTCAAGCGCCGACCAGGCTTGCAAGGGGAAAATCGCGCAGGCGAACAGGAGCGGTAAGGTCCGTTTCATGGGGTAGTCTTCCTTGAAGTAAGCCCGCCAACCTAACCCCTGCACGACAATCCGACAATACTGGCAGGGTGCCAAGCCCTCCCTGCCCCCGGCCTCAGGCTACTGCTTTGTCCAGGCCACGCTCGGCTTCCAGCGCCCGCACCAGCGGCAACACGTGCTCGCCGAAGTACGCCACTTCCTCCTGGAAATGCAGGAAGCCGGAGAGGATCAAATCCACCCCCACCGCCTTCAACGCGACGATGCGTTCGGCAATTTGCTGCGGTGTGCCGATCAGGTTGGTCTTGAAGCCGTCGTTGTATTGCACCAGGTCCTCGAAGCTGGACTTGGCCCAGTTGCCCTCGCCCTCCGGGCTGGCCGAACCGGCATGCTTGACCTCCTGGCCGAACGCTCGCACCGCCTCGGGGTTGGCCTTGTCGATGATCTCTTGCAGCACCGCACGCGCCTCTTCCTCGGTATCGCGGGCAATGATGAAGGCATTCACCCCGATCTTTACCGAGTGGCCGTTGGCCGCCGCCTTGGTGCGGATGTCGTCCACTTGGGCCTTGATCCCTTCCACGCTGTTGCCGTTGGTGAAGTACCAGTCCGACACACGCGCTGCCATGTCCCGTGCCGCACGCGAACTGCCGCCCTGGAAGATTTCCGGGTGCGGTTGCTGCAGCGGCTTGGGTTTGAGGTTGTAGTTACGAAAGCGGTAAAAGTCGCCGTTGAAGGTGAAGTTATCCTGGGTCCAGATGCCCTTCAACGCGCGGATGAATTCTTCGGAACGGCGATAGCGCTCGTCGTGATCCAGCCAAGGCTCACCGATGGCATGGAACTCGCCCTTGAACCAGCCCGAAACCACGTTGATGGCGATACGGCCCTGGGTGAACTGGTCGATGCTCGCCAGCTGCTTGGCCGCCAGCGCCGGGTTCCACGGGCCTGGCAGGATGGCGGCGATGACCTTGAGTTTTTCCGTGGCGGCCAGCAGCGCGTGGCTGATGGTGACGGACTCATGCTGGTTGTCGGCGCCATAGCCCGCTGTGAAACGGATTTGCGACAGGGCGTAATCGAAACCGGATTTTTCCGCGATTTGCGCCAGCTTGCGGTTGTAGTCGATGTCCCAGCTGGTGCGCTGCTCGATGGTGCTGACCACCAGGCCACCGCTGACGTTGGGGACCCAGTAGGCGAATTTGATTGGGGCGTGGCTCATGGGGAGGCTCCTTGAGAATCCTTGGGGTTCAAGGAGGCGGGAGCAGCAAACATGCCAACCTATAAATACATATAAATCAGTAAGTTAAAGAAAATAAAAACCTGTCCAGGTGCACTTCAGGCAGCAGACTGTCGATCCACTGTTGCCCCCGCAACAGCACGCCTGAGAAGCCCCGCCAAGCGACCATCCGCACTGACTGGGAGGATTACAGCAGGCCTACGCCCGCGCTGCCGACGACCCCGAGGGATTCTGGCGTAAACAGGTCGCCGCGCTGGACTGGCATCGCTTTGCGCAACAGATCTTCACAGTCCGGGCCGACGGCAGCGGCCAGTGGTTTGCCGATGGCCAGCTCAACACCTGCCAGCTGGCCGTCGTCAGGCCCCGTTAACGGTGACCATTTGCGTCGCCATGTTCTCGGCCCATCTTGGTTGCCCAAGGCCGCAACACAGACAACGAGCTGAGGATGAACGCGTTGAGTCCCCGCCCCGATTTGTTCAAGGCAAAAGCCGCCAGCTATCGCGAGCGCTGGCCATGGCTTGCCTTGGTCGAGTGAAGGCCTACGCCACTGCCTTATTCACGTTGGCCTTGCACCAGGCAAGCCGCCCGGGCGTTTCAGTCGGCGGCGGGGGCCGCTGCGGTGTCAGCGGCGGGGGCCGGAGCCTGTGCTTTCGACTTCGCACGGTTGCGACGGTCCCGGCTGCGCTGCCGCGATGCCTGCTGCTTGGCATGCAGTGCCTGAGCGGCGGTCACAGTGCCAGCGGCTTGGCCGGTCAAGTCCACGCGTGGTGCGTTTTCGACCATGCTTGCCCAGTACCGGGCACCCCGGCACCAGGTCGAGATGCCCAGTTTGAGCTGCTCACGGGTTAGCCCGAGCAGCTCCAGGTGTTGCTCGGCATCCTTGAAAATGCCCTCTTTGAGCGGCACCTTGGGGGCCGGGTTGACCGGGAAGGCCAACGGAAAATGCTTCTGCAATGGCCAGATCGCCGCGACCGCCGGATCCTGCTCGCGCGGTTTCGCCTGCGGGGACGGCTTGCGCTTTGGCTGTTTCGGGCTCTCGGCCTTTACCTGCTGTTTTTCCGCCCGCAGGCGGTCGCGTAGCGCTGCTAGTTGTTCAAAACCCATCGTTCAGTTCACTGCTTAGAAGTTGATTGCGTGGCGCAAGGATACCCTATGCAGCCCTGACAGTGTTTGCAGGTCATCTTTCCTGGCCAACCGAGACACGCCGAGCGGGCCTCTCAGCTGAATACCCAGAGTACCCGCGTGGGCTTGTCGGTGAGGTTGGCGTAACGAAAACTGGCGTGGGGTTGCAGCTGAAAGCTGTCATTGGCGCGCAGCGTTACCGGCTCACCGCCGCCCAGCCACACGGTCAGTTCACCTTCGAGCACGAAGCAGCCCTGCTCCGAGCTGTCGTCCAGGTACTCCTCGCCGCTGCTGGCCCCCGGTTCCAGATGGCTATCGAGCATGGAGAACGCGCCCGATATGGTGGGGGACGCCAGTACATCGGTGATGCCGCCCGCCAGGTGAAGCGTGCGACGCTCGTGCGGGCGGGTGACCCAGTCGAGCTCGCGGGGTTTTTCCAGCTTGTAGAAATAGGCGGTCGAGACACCCAGCGCTTCGCTGATGGCGGTAAGGTCGGCCACGGTCGGGCGTGATACGCCCCGCTCGACCTGGGACAAAAAGCCCACCGAACGGCCGATTCGCTGGGCCAGATCGCCCAGGGTCAGGCCTTTGAACTTGCGCAGGTCGCGAATCAGTACTGCCAGGCCTTCGATTTCTTCGTGCACTTTCATAGTTGAATCGCGACTTTCAGACAGGAAATGAATGCCCTGAAAAGTACATGATACGACTCACAAAGCAAAATGCTTCACAGGTGTACTTATTGCCAGCCAGGCAAACCGGGGCCGCCTTGCGACCCCGGTGCAGCCAACGGCCGCTTAGCGAACAGCCTCGTACGTCAGGTCCAGGCACTTGCGGGCCTTTTCCACCAGTTCGTCAATCTCCTCGATGCTGATCACCAGCGGTGGCGCGATGATCATGGTGTCGCCCACGGCGCGCATGATCAGGCCGTTGTCGAAGCAGTGCTGGCGGCAGATCATGCCCACGCCCTTGCCTTCATAACGGGCGCGGGTGGCCTTGTCTTTCACCAGCTCGATCGCACCGAGCATGCCCAGGCCACGCACTTCGCCTACGAGCGGATGGTCGGCCAGCTCGCGCAGGCGTTGTTGCAGGTACGGCGCGGTTTTATCGTGCACTTGCTGGATGATCTGCTCATCACGCAGGATGCGCAGGTTCTCCAGGCCCACCGCCGCCGCCACCGGGTGGCCGGAATAGGTGAAACCGTGGTTGAAGTCGCCACCTTCGCTGAGTACCTGGGCCACTTCGTCACGCACGATCACCCCGCCCATGGGGATGTAGCCAGAGGTCAGGCCCTTGGCGATGGTCATCAGGTCGGGCTTGAGGTCGTAGTAGTCGGTCCCGAACCACTCACCGGTACGCCCAAAGCCGCAAATCACTTCGTCGGCGACGAACAGGATGTCGTACTTGGCGAGGATCTCCTTCACCTTCGGCCAATAGGTCTGCGGCGCAATGATAACGCCACCGGCGCCCTGGATCGGCTCGGCGATGAAGGCGGCAACGTTGTCTTCGCCAACTTCGAGGATCTTCTTCTCCAGCTGCTCGGCCGCCCACACGCCGAAGTCGGCCTCGGTCATGTCGCCACCTTCGCCGAACCAGTAAGGCTGCGGGATGTGCACGATGTCCGGAATCACCCCGCCCTGCTGGTGCATGCCGCTCATGCCGCCCAGGGCGGCGCCTGCCACGGTAGAGCCGTGGTAACCGTTGATGCGGCCGATGATCACCTTCTTGCTCTTCTGGCCCTTCAGCGCCCAATAATGGCGAACCATGCGCAGCACGGTATCGTTGCCTTCGGAGCCGGAGCCGGTGAAGAACACATGGTTCATGCCTTGCGGGGCCACATCGGCGATCGCCTTGGCCAGCTCCAGCGCAGGCGGGTGAGCGGTCTGGAAGAACAGGTTGTAGTAAGGCAGTTGCTTCATCTGCTGGCTGGCGACTTCGGCCAGCTCATCGCGACCATAGCCAACCGCCACGCACCATAGGCCGGCCATGCCATCGAGAATCTTGTTGCCTTCGCTGTCCCACAGGTACACGCCCTTGGCCGAGGTGATGATGCGCGGGCCTTTCTCGGCCAGTTGCTTCACATCGCTGAACGGCGCCAGGTGGTGGTCGCGGCTCATGGCCTGCCAGGCCAGGGTTTGCGAATTCTGTTCACTCATTGCTTTCACTCCATCGCGTTGCGCAGCCAGGCTGCGCAGGTACGTTTTCTAGTTGGGAAAGGTCGCTTTCAGGCAGACAGCAACAGCTTCTGGCGCAATACCGAGCGCTGCCGGCAGGCCTTGCCGAAGGACTGGAAGAGGGTCAGGTAGTGCGGGTTGTCCATGACCTGGAACTCTGGGTGCCATTGCACCGCAAGGGCAAAACCCTTGCCGTTCTCGACCGAAATGGCTTCCACCAGGCCATCGGGTGCCAGCGCTTCCACCCTAAGCCCCGGGGCCAGTACATCGATGCCCTGACCATGGATGGAATTGACGTCGAAGATCGCCGGCAAACCCATGCGGTCGAGCAGGCCACCAGGCTCTACATGCATGGTGTGGCGCGGGCCATACTGCTTTTCGATGGGCTCGCCCTTACCTTCACGGTGGTCCATGAACACCCCGGCCTCGTGCACCTTCTGGTGCAGGGTGCCGCCCAGTGCCACGTTCATTTCCTGAAAACCGCGGCAAATGCCGAGTACCGGCACACCGGCAGCGATAGCCGCACGCATCAGCGGCAACGTGGTGGCATCACGCAGAGGGTCGTGATGGGTGCCCTCGGCACTGGCCGGGCCGTTGTAGTGAAACGGCTCGATGTTGGACGGCGAGCCGGTGAAGATCAGCCCGTCCACCACGTCGAGAATATCGGCGCTGTCCATCAGCTCACCGAGGCTGGGTATCACGATGGGCAAGCCACAGGCCGCCTTGGCCGCCGCGCGTGCATACTTCTCGGCGATGGTCTGGGTGGCATGCTGCTCAATCATGCTGGTGCATGCGGTAATGCCAATAACGGGCACACGTGGCATATCTTCCTCCGGCAAATCGGTATTGCGCGTGGTGTTTGAACGTTGAAAGGCATCGCTGTACGAACGGCGCCAGCTACAGGAACCAGCGGTATTCGCGGGCATCGATGTGGCGCATGAAGTCCAGTTGCTCCTGGTATTTGTTTTCGCAATACACCATCACGAACTCACTGCCCAAACCCTGGTTGACCGCCGGGTGGTGACGCATGGCGGCCAGGGCACCGAGGGCATCCTTGGGGAAGTCGATGCCGCTCTGGCGGTTGTCGTTCAGCGGGGCGATGGGCTCAACGCCGCGGTCCAGGCCATGCTCCATGCCGGTCAGGATGGCCGCCAGCACCAGGTACGGGTTGGCATCGGCGCCCGCCAGGCGGTGTTCGATGCGCAGGTTGCGCGGGTCGGACTCGGGGATGCGAATGCACGCATCACGGTCTTCGAAGCCCCAGCTGGCCTTGCTCGCCGCGTTGACCATGGCGCCATAGCGGCGATAAGCATTGTGGTTGGGGGCGAAGATCGGCATGCAGTGCGGCAGCAATTCCAGGCACCCCGCTACCGCATGGCGCAGCTTGCGTTGTTCGGCACCTGCAAGGATGTTATTGCCAGCGCTGTCGTACAGGCTGACGTGCACATGCATGCCGCTGCCTGGTGCATCCAGGTACGGCTTGCTCATGAAGCTGGCACGGTAGCCGTGCTTCATCGCGATACCCCGGGTGCTGCGGCAGAACAGCGCCGACCAGTCCGCCGCACTCAGGGCATCGTCGCTGTGGGAGAAGTTGATCTCGAACTGGCCTGGGCCCAGCTCCGCCGTGATGACGTTCGCTGGCACACCCTGTTCGTTGGCGCCATCCACCATTTCGTGCAGCACTGACGAGAAACGCGAAAGCCGCTCGATGTGCATGTTCGGCTGATCGTCTTCATCCCCGGTCGCCGTGTCACGTGGGTACTGCGGCAGGCCGTTATCCAGCTGGCGGTCGAACAGGTAGAACTCCAGCTCAAACGCCACCACCGGGCGAATGCCACGCTTGGCCAGGCGTTCGATAACGCGGGCCAGCACCTCACGGGGCTCGAACTCGATCGGCTGGGCGGTGCCGTCGGAGGTAATCAGCATCTGGGCGATCGCTTCCTTTTCCCAGCGCACCGGTTTCAGGGTGCCGGGCACCAGGCGCCGGGCGGCGTCCGGGTCGCCGTCGGCGAAGCAGTAGTCACCAATCGGGTAGAGCCCACCCTGGGTACCGAGCAGCACGCAGTTCTGTGGCAGCTTCAGAGGGGCGCCGGCGGCGACCTTTTCCAGCATGTCCATGGGGTAGCGCTTGCCGTAGAAGTGCCCGGGGATATCCAGCGCAATCAGGTCGACATAACGTATGGCCGGGTGCTGCGCCCGGAACGCGCGCACTTCAGTCAGCAGATCCGGAAAGATGACACTCATCTTCTTATCCTTGTGAGTTGAACGAATTCAATTGAAGACCCAGAGCACGCGGGTGGGTTTTGCCGTCAGGTTGGCGTAACGGAACTGCGCGTGGGGTTGCAGCTGGAAGCAGTCGTTGGCCTGCAGGGTCACGGCCTCGCCTTGGTCCAGCCATACCGTGAGCTCACCTTCGAGCACGAAGCAGCCCTGCTCGGAACGGTCGCTCAGGTACGCCTCGCCACTGGTGGCGCCGGGTTCAAGATGGCTGTCGAGCATGGAGAAGGCGCCGGCGATGGTGGGCGACGCCAGCACATCGGTGATGCCCGACTCCAGGTACAGCGTGCGCCGCTCGTGGGGGCGCGTGACCCAGCCGATGCTGCGGGGCTTGCTCAGGTTGTAAAAGTACGCGGTCGACACGCCGAGCGCTTCGCTGATGGCGGTGAGGTCGGCCACGGTCGGGCGCGAAACACCGCGTTCGACCTGAGAGAGGAACCCAACCGAGCGGTTGATGCGCTCGGCCAGCTCACCCAGGGTCAGGTTCTTGAATTTGCGCAGGTCGTGAATAAGGATCGCGAGGGCTTCAACCTCTTCGTGCATCTTCATCGTTTCGGACTGCCGTGAAATTTTTAGAGTTATTTTTCATGAAAAATTACATGAAAAAATTCACGAGTCAAGCACAGCGATGCAAATGTGCAGCCGATAACGGCGTGGCTTAAGGGAAACAGCGCTGGATTGGCTGCGGTGGCGTGGGTTTCTTTAATGGTGCTCAGGGAGTAGCCTCGGCATTGAATCTTTACAGCCCGGCCACCTCCATCGTCATGCCAAACGGTTTCCCTGACTTACCCTCACTCAACGCGCTACGTGTGTTTGAAGTGGTTGCCCGCCACCTCAACTTCCGCTTGGCTGCCGAGGAGCTGGGGGTGACCCAGGCAGCCGTTGCTCAGCAGATACGCGGGCTGGAAGCAAGCCTGAACCTTCGTTTGTTCGAGCGCCTGCCCCGGGGCCTGGCACTGACCGATGCGGGCCTGGGTTATAGCGGCAGCATTCGCAGTGCCTTGGCGATGATCGATGAGGCAACCCGCCTGTTGCGCCCGCAGACGTCTCACCTGACGGTCAGCGTTACCCCCACCTTTGCCTCGAAATGGCTTATTCCCAGGCTCGGCAACTTTGCGCAAAGCCACCCGGACATCGATCTGCGGGTCCTGGCCACCGATCGGCTGTCTCACTTCAGTACCGACGGCGTAGATATCGCGGTGCGCTATGGAAAGCCCGAAATTGGCGCGGGGTTGAACAGCGAACTGTTGATGGAACAGCACATCGTCGCCGTGGCCAGCCCAGCGTTGTTCGAGGGCACCAACATCCCCACCTGCTTCGAACAGCTGCAAGCGTTCATCATGCTTCACGATGCCCATGACTTCTGGCCCCGGTACCTTGCAGCCGTGTTCCCACACCACGCCCAACCGACCGCCAGAAACCTGCGGTTCAACCAGACTTAATTGGCTATTGATGCCGCCATCAGTGGTCAGGGCATTGCGTTGGCCAGCCTGGCATTCGTCGGTGACGACATTGCCGCAGGCAGGCTGATTCAGGTCTTCGACCAGCCGCTCCGGCTGGACAAGTCGTTCTACCTGGTGTGGCCGCGCAAACTGCAGCAGCCTGAGTCGCTTGACGTGGTTCAACACTGGCTAAGGCAGCAGGCTGGCAATAGTTAATCTACTGTCACGATAAAGTTCGCCTGCCTCCCTCGCCACTGGGGCTACTGCTAAGGTAAGTACACCTAAGCAATCAGCCATTTCAGTTCTGGAGGCAGCATGTCAGTAGAAAAAGTTGCGATTATTACCGCCGGCGGTAGCGGCATGGGCGCTGCAGCAGCACGTCGCCTGGCCGCTGACGGGTTCAAGGTTGGCATCCTTTCTTCATCGGGCAAGGGTGAGGCGCTGGCTACCGAGCTTGGCGGCATTGGTGTAACCGGGAGCAACCAGTCGGTCGAAGACTTGCAACGCCTGGTCGACGCCGTGGTGGAAAAATGGGGCCGTATCGACGTGCTGGTCAATAGCGCCGGCCATGGGCCGCGCGCGCCGATCCTGGAGATCAGCGACGAGGACTGGCACAAGGGCATGGACACTTACCTGCTCAATGTCATTCGCCCGACGCGTCTGGTAACGCCTTTCATGCAGCGCCAGAAGGGTGGCGTGATCATCAACATTTCCACCGCCTGGGCGTTCGAGCCTAGTGAGCTGTTCCCGACGTCTGCCGTTTTCCGCTCGGGCCTGGCCGCATTCACCAAGATCTTCGCCGACAACTTCGCCGGGGATAACGTGCGGATCAACAATGTCCTGCCCGGCTGGATCGACAGCCTGCCGGCCACCGAACAACGCCGCGACAGCGTGCCGCTCAAGCGTTATGGCACCAGCGAGGAAATCGCCGCCACCATTGCGTTTCTTGCCAGCGACGGCGCGGCCTACATCACGGGGCAGAACATCAGGGTTGATGGCGGCGTGACACGTAGCGTTTAGGGGCTCATGCAGCTCATTACGCTGGACGGACAGGATTGGCCCGCCACTTCCCCTACTTGCTGGCAATCGACTGATTCGCCAGCGGGCAGCTCTGGGCGTTAAGAAAACGCGATGTTTTCAGCCAGTCCCGCTGCGGGTAATAGGCGAACACATAGCTACCGCGTTGCAGCGTCTCGATCAGCTTGCCGGCAATGGCCGGCCGAACAGCCGGGCACCCCTGGCTGCGCCCCAAACGACCGAGGCCGGGCACCACCTTGGGGTCGGCGTACGCGGCGGCATGCATCACAATCGCCCGCGACATGCTGTTGTCATTGAACCCCGGCTCCAGACCCTGCAAGCGCAGCGAGCGGCCGTGCTTGCCACTGTAGGTCTGGCCGGTCTCATACAGGCCGATAGACGACTGGTAGCTGTTCGGCGCGTTGGAGAACGCCGTCGGTACATCGGCGCCGCTGTTCTTGCCATGGGCGACCCATTCCTCGAACAACAGCTTCCTGGCACGCAGGTCGAACACCCACAAGCGTTTGTCACGCGAGGCCTTGGAGTAATCGATCACCGTCAGCAACTTCTGCGCATCGCTGTGACTGGCGCATGCATAGGCGGTGAGTGCCAGGGCCAGGGTCGACAGGCTGGCGCTCGGTGCCAACTGCTGCAGCTCGGCGGCACTCGGCAGAGGTTGCGCGTGGGCGGCTTGCCAGGCGCTGAGAAAAAACAGGCCAATACTGGCCAACGAGAGCCGCGCGGCTCCCCGCAATGGTTTGAAGATCGACATGGATTACCCTGATGAAAACCTGGCCGTTGTTGCCATGATTGCAGCCAAAAGCGGCTACTTTGCTTGATTCCTGCAGCATTGCCGATCATTTCTTGACCAATGGTTTAACGTCTTGACTGCCTTCGGTGCTGATTACGGTGAATTGTCCATTGCTACGGGTATCCCGGGTGGATGCCCAGTCGGTGATCACCAGCATCGTGCCAACGTCCATCGCCGCCCGTAAATGGCGGCGGAATTCCGGGTTGATACTCAATTGGCCCAATTGTTCATAGGGCGTGCTCCCGTACTCCGGGTTGCTCAGGCCCACCACCGACCAATGCAAGGGTAGCGCGCCATCGAGTGCCGGGGCAGATGGCTTTTGCAGCAGGGAATACACCGCCATGCCACTGCGATGCGGGCTGCTTTCAAGCGAAAGTGCCGGTGCCGATCCGACCAGCTGGCCACCGCGAAACACGTAGGCCCGCAAGTCGGCGCGGCTGATCAGGATCGACAGCGGCCCTGCCGTCGGGTCGGGGTCGTTCCAGAACTGTTGATTGCTCAATACCAACGGGCCTTGGGCTTTACCATCGCTGACCGTGGGCGCCAGTACCCCGGGGTGGTAGACCTCCACCGGAGCACTGTGGGTGTCGGAAACAATGACCGTGGTCGAACTGAAACCGGTCACTTCGTACAGCTTCTTGGCAAAGTCCATGGGCAGCCGCACGCAACCATGCGAGGCGGGGTACCCCGGTAGGTGTCCAGCGTGCAGGGCAATGCCGTCCCAGGTCAGGCGCTCCATGTACGGCATCGGCGCGCTGTTGTAGAGGCTGGATTTATGCTCAACCTTTTTCTGCAGAATGCTGAATACCCCGGTGGGGGTTTCCCGGCCTGGCTTGCCGCTGCTCACGGTGCTGACGCCGATGGCGATGCCATTGCGGTACACATAGGCACGTTGCTCGGTGAGGCTGACCACGACAGTCACCGGCCCCACCGGCGAGACCTGCGGGTACCAGAGAAACTGTCCAGGCTTGAGGCTGTCGAGCTGGCTCCTGAGTTGGGCCGGGGTGGGGACCTGCAGGGGAGCCGCTTCGACCAAGGCGACGGCCATTAACAGACCCAGTCCGAGCGATACATGCAACATCGAATTGCCCCCTTGGAACCCTGCCCCCAGCTTAGTCGGAACACGCCCCGTAAAGCCAGCCGTTCACTGCGTCAACCTGCGCCAGCGGTAACAACTGCACACACGAATGTGCACGAACTTCCCACTTCAAGGCCCGATCCATCGCAGCAAAAGGCAGCAAAACGCCGAGAAAACGGCAAATCCCATGAAACCTGCGGGTTGGTACGAATCTTGTTTGTATACAAATCCAACAATAAAAGTACACAACCATCATGGAGTTCCGATGGCGTCGATTTCACGTTCCGATGTTGGCCACCTTGACGCGCTACCCGTCGAAACGGCCGAGCCCGTTCAGCTGGCATTGAGCCCGCGCCTGTACAGCGCCGACCTCGCGCCAACCCGCGCGGCAAATCGCACCTGGGGGCGCTACAGCCTGTTTGCGCTGTGGACCAACGATGTGCACAACATCGCCAACTACTCCTTCGCCATCGGTCTGTTCGCCCTGGGCATGAGTGGCGCGCAAATCCTTGGCGCCTTCGCCCTCGGCGCGCTGGTGATTTACGGCCTGATGAACCTGTCCGGCTACATGGGCCAGAAAACCGGCCTACCCTACCCCGTCCTGTGCCGGATCAGCTTCGGCATCCACGGTGCACAGATCCCGGCCCTGATCCGCGCGGTGATCGCCATTGCCTGGTTCGGCATCCAGACGTACCTCGCCTCGGTCGTGCTGCGCGTGCTGCTCACCGCCATCGTGCCAGACCTCAAGGCCTACGATCAGAACGCAATCCTTGGCCTGTCGACACTGGGCTGGGTCACCTTCCTCGGTATCTGGTGCGTGCAGGTGGCGATCTTCGCCTACGGCATGGAGATGGTACGCCGCTTCGAGTCCATCACCGGGCCGATCATTCTGGTCGCATTCGCCTGCTTGGCGGGCTGGATGTACTGGCGCAGTGGCTTGTCGATTGCCTGGTCCAGCGGCAACGCCCCGACCGGCTCGACAATGTGGCTGAAAGTGCTAGGCGCCGCCGCCCTGTGGGTCTCGCTGTACGGCACCATGATCCTCAACTTCTGCGACTTCACCCGCAACTGCCCAGACCGGCGCACCATCAGCGTGGGCAACTTCTGGGGCCTGCCCGTGAACATGCTCGGCTTCGCGCTGATTGCCGTGGTACTCGCCGGTGCGCAGTTCAGCATCGACGGCAAGCTGGTGCAGGGCCCCACCGAAATCGTCGCCGCCATCCCCAGCACCGCCGGTTTGGTGCTGGCCTGCCTGGCCTTCCTGATCGTCACCGTGGCGGTGAACATCATGGCCAATTTCGTCGCCCCGGCCTACGTGCTCGCCAACCTGGCCCCGAACCTGCTGAACTTCCGCCGCGCGGGCCTGCTCAGCGCCGGCATCGCGGTGGTGATCCTGCCTTGGCACCTGTACAACAGCCCGTCCGTAATCGTGTATTTCCTCGGCGGCCTGGGCGCCCTGCTCGGCCCGCTGTACGGCATCATCGTCACCGACTACTACCTGGTGCGTCGCAGCCGGGTGAACCTGCCGCAGCTGTACAGCGAAAGCACCGAGGCCGCCTACCACTACAAGGGCGGGGTCAACCTGCGCGCCGTAGCGGCGTTCATCCCCGCTGCGCTGATCGCCATCGTGCTGGCGCTGGTGCCAGCGTTCGACACGCTGTCGCAGTTCTCGTGGTTCTTCGGCGCCAGTTTGGGCGGGTTGATTCATTACGCCATAGCCGATCGCAGTGCCAGGTATGCCGACGTTTCCGGTGAAAGCATCGCGGTGGATAGCGCGCAGCACTGAAAAGCGGCCAACAGGCCGCCCTGGCCAGTCGACGGATCAAGCCGGGGCAGTTACGCTGGCGCTTCCCACCTGCACGGAAGCGCCAGTGAAAGAGGCCTATCAAGGAAGCTGCCTGTGCGCAGCGGTCAGTTACCTGTTACTTACCCCACCCAAGGCAGTGAGCCATTGCCCAATACACCCAGACCAGCGTCGATCACCTTGCTGCCAGTTTTAGGCAAGTCTGTGACCGCGTTGTCTTCATGAGCGGCACGCCCCAGCCGGCGGCCGCACGCGATATTAAGCACACCCCGCCCGATCTTGAAGGCACTGGACGCTGTCTTGAACGCCAGAATGGCCGCCACAACGCCGCCAATGCCTATCACGACCGCCGGGAACCCGTCCGACAGTTTGGTGATGCCTTGGGCCACAGCGGTCAATCCTCTGGCCGCCATGTCAGTGGCCGGGCGGATGGCATCGCCAATGCTACGCATGGCGTCGTCAGCCGCCTGCACCGTCTCCGCCCATTGCTGGGCCGAGGTTTCGCGGCGCTCGGTCAGGTTCTTGTCGAGGATGCCGCCGACCTTCTGCGCGTTGGCAGAGTTGGCCTTCAGCTCGTCATACAGTCCCCGGTTTTGCCCGTAAACAAGACGTTTCGGGCCGGCTACCCGGGAGATTGCACTTCGCCTGGCAAGGCGCCGGTGGCCGGCGACATCGTCGACGATCAACCCGGACCTGCCTTTGGCGAGGGCAGCTAACGACCCATTGCGGACATTCAACAGAGGCTACAATACAGCACCAAATCACCAACAACTGCCTGCCCTACTGTCTTCCTCAATAAAGCTCGCAATCGCATCAAGGTGTTGTATTGGGAGCGTCGACAGCCAGTCTCTGCCTAGCGTTCGTGCGCCAGTCGCCATGAAGGCGAGAGCTGTGATTTCTCCACGCCGCGGCACGGCGTGATAGAAGGCACGTGTCAGGCGCCCGAAGACCCTCGATAAGTGCTGCCCCTGCCTGAGGGCCTAAAGCATTGGTTAGGGGCCGTCAGCATCCTGCCCCGGGGCGACGGAATGCTGCATCCTTAAAATGAATTGCTGGGTTTCGGGCAATAGTTTCTGGAACACCTCGTCCAGTTCCGGGGCAATCTGGATATCCCCGCCTCGTAAACCCTGGGCAACCTGATCCTGGTAACGCTCAACAAAACGCTGCCGGATGTGCAGTGCCTCGGGGGTATCGTTGGCGACAAGTTCTTCAAGAACCCCTTGCACTGCCTGCATGAACACCAAGCTGCGCTTGTACTGCTGGTCTCGAAGCCTGGATTGCTCGAGCGCTGCTGCATAATGCTCATCCATGACCTCAACCCTTGCCTGCAACAGGTCATTGGTGCTCTGCAACGCCTCAAACGCTTTTGACATTCCCGTCGTCTGTCCGCCCTCGGCGCGCTTGCCCGCTTTTGCGACTTGGGAGAGTTGTTGGTACATCAGGTCAATCATTTTCTCCTGGCGCTCTACAACGGCCCTGAGCTGCACTGCCTCCTCGAAATACTGCCGGAGATGCCCCCTCAGCGGCTCCAATTTTTCATTGGCGCACGCCGCCCCCGCATCCCAGCCTTGCGAGTAGCCGTGGGAATGCCCTTCATCGAAGCCCTCCTTGCGCCCTTCTTGCTGCCCCTGGCTGCGCCCGACATGCAAGTTGGAGATCGCATGGTCCAGCGACCCGGTATAACCGCCATCCAGGCCGCCACCGCGCCTGCCCGCACCCCAGTTGTGATCCATCCGCCACCTCCTTCGATCCGCCTGTCGTTAGCATGCCCACCGGCAGTCTGGCACAGGGTGGCGGATGAATGTCAGCGTCGTACAGCGCTCGGAATCGGGCAACATTGGTGTGGGTAGCCTTGGGCTGGCCATGTCCTTGTTGCTGCCAGTACCATCAAAGTGCACCGTGACGTGCAATGAATCATTCATGCCATTTCCCTATGAACATACGTCGGATCAGTCCGCATTCAACCTCAGAATGTGATCACGTATTGCAAACCCGGCCTGGTCGATGAGTGGTTCCCAGAACTCACGCCCCCTGGTCATGAGTGGCGATCCTCGCAAAGCGTCCGCCGAGGCATGCAGTGCAAGCACTCCGAACTCTTCAGCCATGCTGGTGACGCTGCGCTTACGCCTGTCCAGGTTGTCATACGGTTTCTGATACCACGTCGCGATCTGGAACTCGACACCCTGCTCTTCAAACTTGGCGTACAGATGAGAGACCAGTGAAATGATGGTTTCGCGAATCAGGCCAGGGTCAACGCCCTGTCTTTCCAGGAAAGCCTGGGTAGCGATCTGGGCAACCGCAGACAGATCTTCGTGGGTGTAGCCAGACATCGGCGGAAAAACGCCATCCGGCAATTCCATCTCGGCACCTAAGTCGTGGCAGGTATTTTCATCATCTTGCATGAAGGGCTCCAGAGCAGTTCAGCTCATGAAAATGAATGCCGACAAGGTGCAGTTGAACACATGCAGCCCTTGCTGGGCGAGTGTGGCCAGGCTTACCCAACGCTCGTAACATCGGTCGAGGGCTCCATCCTGGCTCGCGAGTTTGCCCACGAACGTGCCGCACAGCAGGCTGACGTCAGCCAAGACTGGCTGAACGCTGCCGATATACCCACCACAGGGATCATCGAGTCAGCCGCAGACGGCATCTGGAACATGAACCCTTAGCCAAAAATGCAGGCACAAAACCGACAAAAGCAGGTGAACTCACGCGCTATCGCGAAGCAGTCTTGAACTGCCGGGTGCTGTCCTTGCACCCCATGGATGCAACCGTGAACAACACCTCATACCGCGTGTATGCACTGGCATAAATGCTCGATGGCCTAGGCCCCTTGTCCACGGTCTTGCTGTAAGCAAGCACCGCATCACACGCGATAGCATCCACGACCTGGTTGCTGACACTAGCCGCACGCTGGCGCATCCCCAGCTCGAACTGCGCATCATCCAGAACAACCGGCGTACGTGCTGGCGTGGTCGCCAATGCAGCATAAGTCCCTTGGGTTTCCCCCAGCAAACGTACGGCAATCGTGATACCGCCACCGTTCTCGATCCGCGGATACCCGGCAAACCGCGCAGGGAACTTATCCGTAGCCGCCAACTGGCTTACCGTGCGACCCACCACTTTGGCCCAGTATTCATTTGGCGGATTGGACGGCTCATAAGCTGGCGCCCCCCGATCATAGGGCTTGCCCGCCATCCTGAGCTGCTCCTGGCGCAAGAAGTAGCTGGAGCGGCATTTATTACTAATCTGCGCCTCCAGCGGCCGCCCAGACTTTGCGCTGTAAAGCAAAGCAGATGCGCATTGCAGCTCGAACTGCCCATTGAGGTACAGTGGCTCACCGGTCCCCAGCGGGCTTATAGTGGGGATAAGGTTGACCGCCCCCCCACCTGCACCACCCGCAACCCCGGTCACAAGGGCATTAGGCATCATCGAGGTCAGCGAATTGACAGCCTCGTCCGAAAAGCGAATCTTGGTGGTCCCGTCCGGCATCTGCTCGGTGGTTACACAGCCCGCCATTCCCGCAGTCGCCAGCAGGAGCAGGATGAGTTTGTACTTGGTCATGCTTGTGTCCTTACTTGAAAAATCGAACCAATTTATCAACCCCACCTGCCTACAAGGTGAGGTCTTAGTTTACCGTGGCATTACTGGCTTACAGTTCCACGGCAACAACGCTTCGAAGTCACCAACTGTTGACGTATGCGGCAACAGTTTCAGTACGTAGCGCAGCCACGCATAGGGGCGCTGGCTATCGATCCATTGAAACTCGCATGAGTGTGACGATGTTAGGCCAGACCGACTCAATACGCATGACGCTGAGGTTGCCTGAGCATCACGCAAGCAAAGGGCGAAGGAAGGTTCTCTCGTAGCTCACGATGAACTTCAATTCGGACGCTTCCTCAACCAAACGTACACATTCAGGATCGACTGCGGCTTCTTGCCGATACCGTTCGTAGTCGGCAAGGCTGGAGAAGCTAAAGAGGCAATACGCGACGTTATTTGCTCCTTCAGCCGGTAGGAAGTAGCCGTGATGCTGGCCACCCATTCGGGTTACTACCGGAATCCAAGAGCGAGAATAGCGTTCGAACGCATTGATCTGATGGGGGTCGATGATGTACCTGACATGACAGGTGATCATGAAATCGTTCCTTGATTTGGGATCGCTATTTTAGGGGGGGGCAACGACGGGTCAAGAGCAATGACAATCGATCACGTGCGGATGTGATTTTTGAGTCGCTCTTGGTTTGGTACCTCGAATGGCTGCAAAGGGTCGAGAGCAGCCGTTCGCGACTGCCCGCAATCGACACACAGCCGATGCCTACCACCACTAAGCGCATATAGAGGTAGCATCGTTATCCACCCGCCTACTCAGCCCGGGCGCCGAGTTTAACCGGTGCCTGAATGATCCGATCCAGCCACTTCCAACCTTTATACCCATCCCCTCGCCCACGCAAATGGGTATATCGCCGCAGCGAGTTCCAATCACGGTGACCAGATACGCTTGAGACCCTGGGTATGTCCCAGTCCATTTCAAACAACCGACTCACCCCTTCGTGACGCAAGTCGTGGAAGTGCAGGTCCTCTATCCCTTTCATCTTGCATGCCTTCGACCAGGCTGTGCCGATTGAGTCCGTGTCTTTTATGGTTGTACCCGAATTTCTTCAGCACGAGGCGCGCATCTGGCATTGCTTGCGCGTCAATCTCATAGCCCCACGCCGCCCTGGCCAATTCGGTCTCCCGTCGCTTCGCCCAGCGTTGAGCAGCCTGCCTACGGGCGAACGTCCGGTCTTCTTGGTAGACTAGGACACCCTTTTTCTTGAGGCAGATCTGAACGGTATAGCCAACCGTTCCATCGGCCTTTTTCCTTGCTCTAATCGTTGCCATGATTTCCGGTGGTACAAGCGTGGCTGGCATTGGTACATCGCACCACCACCACACCAAAAACCCCAAAAAATGGCACAAAAATGCGTAGACCAGAATGCCCCTAGAATCAGCCTCAAAGCCACAAACCACGCGCCCTGAGCCCTCTCGCCGGTTCAGCGTTGCACCTATGATGGATTGGGCATAGTTTTTTCAGAGACCTTATTCCATAAGGCCTCTACACCTTCCACATCATGCCTGTACCACTTTTCTACCACTGTATCTCTTGTCCTCTTGCCTCCCTCTTTATCGTCAGCCTTTTCGATGGCACCCTGCCATCGAGTCCTTCCCAAGCGTCATGATTAACGCTGGAAGCTTACCCCTTTTGACAAGAGGCTACTTATGGGTACTTTTTCAATAGAACATGTTTCAGAAGAGATCCATTTTTCAAAGACAAAGCTTTACTTCAAAGAAGTCCTGTCTTCGTATCAAAACGAAAACTATCGATCTGCAGTGGTTATGCTATGGTCAGTAGCTGTATGTGACATAATTTACAAGCTTCAGAGCCTTGTGGATATCTACAACGACGCTACAGCCAGGAGAATTTTAGCTGACATCGGCGCGACCCAAGAGAACCAACCAACTTCGTCAGCCTGGGAAATAACCTTAGTAGACGAGGTTTTCAGAAACACACAATTAATTGACTCCCTAGAGTACGAGAACCTGAGGTCACTGCAAAAACAACGACACCTTTCAGCCCACCCCACACTCAATCGAGACCGTGAACTACACTCACCTAACAAGGACACAACTAGAGCACTACTTAGAAATACATTAGAAGGACTACTAACAAAACCTCCATTTTACACGAACAAGATTACAGATGAATTATTAGCAGACATTTCCGAGAGCGCCGACGCCCTAAACACCCGCACCAAAGTTAACCAATACTTAGAAACCAGATATCTCCGACGCTTAAAGCCAGAGACACAAATGGCTCTATTTAAAACATTCTGGAAACTCACATTCAGACTTGATAATGAGGAATGCAACAAATATCGACAACTTCACTTGCATGTACTCGAATGCATCAGCGCCCGACAGCACACTCGCATCCCCGACACAATCAGAGAAGATCAAGACTTCTACGGCAACATTGCATCAGGCGGAATGAGACTGACCTACCTGACTTATTACCTTGCAAAAAACCCTCAGCTTTATGCCTGCCTACCAGATGCAGCACAACTAAAAATATCGCATCACATCGAAAATGATGAACACGGCAAAATTCTTGGATGGTTTACCAAAAACAGTCTTGAAGCCCATTATAGTGATCTCTTGACTTGGATTGCTGGCGCTAACAACCCAACGATCGATCAAGAACTATGGACTATACTTCTTTCATTTGAAGACTCGGCAGAATGGCAAAGAAATTGCTGCAAGCTAATGGGGGCTTATTACGCTAGAAGCGGAAGCTTTAACACTGCGGACTCAAGATTCCAAAACGCAATCCAGCCAAACCTTAGCCTTTTTGACGCCGACGCGCTACGCTTCATGCTAGAACGCATTGTAGTGAACAATCAAACCTACCATCGGGGCCGAGCTGAGACCGACCACAACCAGATCATAGCGCGGATCTCAGAAGTGGATGAGAACTTTGATTATTCCAACTTTCCACACTTTTTGCGCCTAATCGAAGATCACGACTGATAATTCCTCGTTGCATACACCCAGATTGTGGCTGTAGCAAGAACAGCCCAACCCCCAATACATCAGAGCTTTGGCGCTTTTTATCCAAGAATCAGTGCATCAATGGACCTAAAATGGCATAGAGAGGCGTATGGTTTGCCCAGCCACACATAGACTGGGATTTCGATTAGACAGGCATTAACAATGTTCTGCAAAACACCACATGGATGAAATCATATGAACAGATCATTTCCACAAGATGTAATTATACATAAAGATACATTAGCCAACGGATCCTGCAAAGTCAGCTTCATTCACAATGACACCAAATGCCCTCTTATTGAGCTGACAGACGAGCGCGCCCTGGCCTGCAACTTAAATCAACTGACAATAAAAGACTTTGAAGAGCAAATCATTCCAACGCTGCAGATAGCTATAGACCTGATTGGACGCGAGAACACTCAGCAGTCATTCGAATTATCTAGCAAAGACCCAACAGCACTAATTGTCACAAGCCTAGTTAATTCATCCGTGGTAATGTATTCCAAAATTACCACTTCCTCAGAGCTGCGCAACAAAGAAACCTATATCTATGCCACATCAAAAAGCATCTAAATGAACAAGAAATCAGTACCCACATCTCATTAAAGCACATGCGCGATAAATGGATTGCTCACCTAGACCAAAACTCATACGAGACCGCTAAGACAGTACTAGTTTTCGACCCTTCCCAGTCCTCACCACCAGCACTTGCGCACCACGTTTCATTTCATTCGTTACGCCTAAGCAGGGGATTCCTTCAAAATTTCTTATCTTTGGCGGTAAAAGTGCTCGCCGTACTCAAAGAAAAACAGCAGGAAGACTCCCGCGCCATTTCACAAGACGAGCCCCTAATGCATCGTGTACAACCTCCAAGCTCAGCAAAAACGTCCCTCATCTATAATGAGGAATAGCCTCAAAAGAAACTGGGCATTAAGGGCGGCAGGTAAATGGCCGGGGCGGTCAACACGTTCTATGCTAATGCTCAACGCACCCGCCACAGCTGATCGATCCGGGTTGTATATGAGCGGCTCATCATCTCGCGGCGCATCCCCCAATCGGGGGTTTGGGGGACGCTGCCCGTACGCATCGTCCCCCGGCCGTACTTACCATTTATCTCATCCAGCACCGACATCAGCCGGTCGCATGCCACCGGCTGCGTCACCGCGAACAAGTCGTCGGTGAACTCGCCCGGCTGCCGAAGATCCATTAGCAGCACTTCGGCTTTGCTGTATCGATACCCTGACCGGTAGACCTGCTCCACCGCCTCGGTGGCCGCCCTGGTGAGCAGCAACGTATCGTTGGTGGGATACGGCAGCTCCACCAGAACGCCCTTGGCGTATTTGGCTTCGTCCGGGTTGAACATGCCCGTGCGGATGCTCACTCGCATACGCTTGCACACAGAACCCTGCCCCCGTAGCTTCTCGGCCGCCCGGCCGGCATAGCTGGCCACCGCCTGCTTGATCGGCGCCAATTCAGTCAGGCGCTTGCCGAACATCCGGCTGCAGCAGATCTCTTGCTTAGGCGGCACAGCCTCCTCGAGCTCAAGGCACGGTGTGCCGGCGAGCTCCCGGGCGGTCTTCTCAACGACCACGCTAAACTTCTGGCGCAGCGTCCACGGGTCCGTCTTGGACAAGTCCATCGCCGTGCGAATTCTCATCGACTCAAGGTGCGCCGTCATCCGCCGGCCGATCCCCCAGACTTCCTTGACCTCGGTGTTGCGCAACACCCAGTCTCGCTTGAATGGGTCGCAGATGTCGACCACGCCTCCGGTCTGCGCCTGCAGCCGCTTCGCAGTGTGGTTGGCCAGCTTCGCAAGAGTCTTGGTACGGGCAATACCTACCCCTACCGGGATGCCGGTGCACTTGAGCACCTTGGCCCGCACCTGGCGACCGAACTCGGTAAGGTTGCCCTGAACCCCGGTCAAATCGGCAAAGCATTCATCGATCGAATACACCTCTGCCGCCGGCACCATCGACTCAATCAGCGACATGACGCGCTCGCTCATGTCGCCGTAGAGCGCATAGTTTGATGAGAAGGCCACAATGCCGTGCCGCTGCAGCGTGTCTTTACATTGGAAGTATGGCTCGCCCATTTTGACGAACGGCTTCGCGTCGTACGACCTAGCGATCACGCAACCGTCGTTGTTGCTCAGCACCACGATGGGTGTCTTGGCCAGATCCGGTCGGAACACACGCTCACAGCTCGCATAGAACGAGTTGCAGTCGATCAGCGCAAACACCTGGTCACTGCGCATGGTCACGCACGCTGTAGCGGACCACGCCCCAGATCACCAGGTCATCACCTTCCATGACATGCCTGGACGGGTAAGCCGGGTTCTCAGACTGGAGGATCACCACCCCGTTACGCCGGTATAGCCGCTTACACACCGGCTCCGTGTTGATGGCCGCAATCACGATGTCACCGTGTTCGGCATCACGACTACGGTCTACGATCAGCAAATCCCCGGAATAAATACCGGCGCCCTGCATGCTGTCGCCCTCAACCTGCACCAGGTAAACATGCGGAGCTCTCAAATCAAAGAGCTCGTCGAGGGAGATGTGTCGCTCTAGATGATCAGCAGCTGGCGATGGGAAGCCTGCCGGTACACGGAACGAGTACACCGGCAGCATCGCGGGCCCGCCCGTGGGCGTACCGATGAAGGAGATGGTCATAGGGAAGGATCCGGATAAACTGTATAAACATACAGTAGCTGCGAGATCATTCCTACGTCAATGTGCGCCTGCTGGATAACCGACAGGCGCTAATGCCACCGCATGGGAGTTGGCGTCTGCGGATTAGCACCTGAAGGAGCTCATCAACATCGATCAGGTCCTGAACAACCAAAACCTTCGCTCCAACCATTGGATTGATATCACCGGCTGGTTTATCGGTTGAGCATAGCCTCTGCCGCTTGGTGAAAGGGAAGCGAAGGCTTGCAAAATGCCACTATACTCTGTTAATGAACATACATTGCCATTGGAGAAACTGGATGATCGGCGTAAAAATCGAAGGCGGCTCCACTTTTGAAATGACAGGCGGAACATTCACCAACATGGAGACTGCTGTTTTAGCTAATGACAGCACAGTAATACTCAAGAATGTTAGAGCCCTTGGCACGAAAACAGTGGTTAAAGGTACCGATGTGCGAATAAGCGCCCGAAACGTCTTTCACGATGAACATTTTATCAACTGGAATTTAACTCCCTTAGCAATCTTCATTAGGATGCACGCCCATGGCCATGTTTGAAGTCGAAGGACAGAGCAAAGTCGATGCCACTGACTGTACAACTACTGGAGAGACGCTGGTTAAGGTGACAAATCCCGTAGGCATACCCCGCATCCAGGCTAAGAATTGCCACGCCGGAGTGAGCAGCGCCACCCAAGACAAACCGACCGAGCCCTCTCTCCCAAAACTGGCGTTGAAATGGAGCGCCGAAGCAGCCATCAAGTGGGCGGTCCCCCTTCTACTAGGAGCGCTGCTGACTACAGTCAGTGTTTTTTGGCCTACGATAAAAAATTTTGCAGTTAAAGTAGCAGCCCTAATTCTTTAGGGTTCCAGTTCATAACGATCAGCTCACCAGTAATCTCGGCTTTACCTTGACGCTGATTGGTATTAGTGTAACAAATATCTAAAGTTTCAAAGTGAAACCCCTCAAATACCCGTCGAATGTCGGGGTGATCATTGATGCTCACCATGACCTTACCTTTGCAGCGCCGCATGAATTCCGCCATGCGCTCGTATTCCTCGAAGGGGAAATCCACGCCATAGCCGGCGGTCTGCCAGTAAGGCGGGTCCATGTAAAAGAACGTGTGTGCTCGATCGTAGCGCTCAGCGCAGGCGAGCCAGGACAGGTTCTCCACGTAGGTGCCGGCGAGTCGCTGCCACGCGGCGGATAGATTCTCCTCGATACGCAACAGATTGATGGCCGGCCCGGTGGTTGCGGTACCGAACGTCTGCCCGGTGACTTTGCCACCGAAAGCGTGCTGCTGGAGATAGAAGAACCGGGCAGCACGCTGGATGTCGGTCAGGGTCTCGGGGCGCGTCATCTTCTGCCACTCGAAGACCTGACGGGAACTGAGCGCCCACTTGAACTGGCGCACGAACTCCTCCAGGTGGTTCTGCACAACGCGGTAAAGGGTGACCAGGTCACCATTGAGATCGTTCAGCACCTCCACCGGAGCTGGCTGGGGACGCATGAAGTACAACGCGGCTCCGCCGGCAAAGACTTCGACATAGCATTCATGAGGGGGGAAAAGAGGGATCAAGCGGTCGGCCAGGCGGCGTTTGCCACCCATCCAGGGGATGATTGGAGAGGTCATAGTGTATGCAAGTCTTTACTGTATGGATAAACAGGTGTTAGGCTCGCCGCGCTTTGTGCACAAAGCAGAGGCCACGGCTGGACTTGCAGGAAGGGTCTGCGGGTTCGGCGGGCCGGGCTGGATGTTGGCGCATCCACCCGGCTCGCCTCTTTTCACTTGGTGACTTCGCGGACGTAGGCCTGGCAGGCCTGCAGCGCAATCAGTCCCCGGTCGCCTTCATTGGTGATGGCGACAATTCGTTGAGCATGCGCTCGGTCAAGTTGGGCGCGTACGGCGTCATGTACCACGCCTCCGGAGCCGGCGGCTTCTCGCATCCCACGGTCACAACCCTGGGCGGTAAGGGCTCCGGTGTCGACAAGGACTGACAGCCGCAAATCAGCGGTAGCAAGCCGGTCACGCAGACGAGCCTGAGCTTGTTGAGCATCGTTCATTTCCTTCCAGTGCGTGTTGTTCTGATCCTGCAGGCGAGCCTCCACGGCGCGGCGCGCATCCTGCTGCTCTGCCAGTTGGTTGAGCGCAGCCGCAGCAGCCTCCTCACGTTCACGGCCGTGCAGGCGATCCTTCTCCGCCAGCTGCTTGCGGTAGTCGTCAGCCTGCTCGGCGAGCTGCTTCCCATAGGTATTCGCCTGCCATACCCACGCTGCCCGGGCACCGATGGCACAAGCAAGCGCCAAGGTCGCCACGGCGATCAGGCGACCGCCCCAGGCGGTCACTGCAGCACCTCAAGGGCTCGCTTGTAGATGGCCATACGATCATCCAGGCCGTTGGTACCGCCGTTGATCCGCTTCGTGATGGCCAGCATGTCGCCCTTGTCAGCCAGGCTGTTCAGTCCCTCCTTCTGCCAGAACCAGCCGGCCGACATCGATGCATAGACTGGATGCTCGAGCAGCTCCGGTGTATTGAGCAGACGGCTGTCACCGAACAGGGCCTCGCTGCAGGCTTCGTAGTTGAACCGGCCTGTTACCTGGATGAGGCCACGCCCTCGAAAAAGCTGGCCATCTCCATCGGCGTCAGGCGTGTTGCCCAAACGCTGGGCCAGACGCCCGGTGTCGTACTTCGACAGGTACCTGTCATTGCCGAGTTCACGCACGTATTGCAGCTGGCCCGACTCATGCCCTATCTGGGCCAGGAACGCAGCCATACGCAGACGCGTGATAATGGCGAACTTGCCCATGGTGGCGTTGAGGCCGGGAACAAAAACGCCGGCTTTCGGGCCGGCGTTCGGGTAGATCTTTTGTAGCTGTTGTACTGAGATAGCCATTCATTTTCCAATTGCTGCCGCGTGCGGCTTTAGGATTACAGCTGCTCAACCCTGAGCGGCTTGTTGTCGTCTTTCTTCTTTTTGCCCGAGGCCTTGGCCTTGCCCTTCTTGCCGCCGTTGCACTCCACGGTCGTAGTCCAGCCGCTGGCGGTGAATACCTGCTCGACGCTGTCCACCAGGTACTCGCCATCCAGGCCGACCTTGAAGCCCTGGGCGTTGATCGTGCGTTCGGCAAACAGGTCAGTACGCCCGGCCATTTCCAGGCGCACACCGGCGGTGCTGCGGTTGAACGCCGCCAAGCGCGCCTTGGCGGCCTGCTCGGCGGCAGTCTTGTCGGGATAGATATGGCGGTCGGTATGCACCGGGGGCAGGCCGTCGGGGGCCTCGTCGTTGTCCAGCTGGACCACCTGCAGGGCGCCGGTTTTCTTGTCCTGGTGCTGGGTCCGCACAGCCTTCTGCGCGCCGCGATCCCCGAAGCGGAATTGGTAGCGCCCGACCTCGGTTTTGTTGATGGTCACGACCAGCAGGGTCTTGCCGCTGATGCTTTTTCCGCCCTGCCGAGGCATGACCAGCAGCTTGCCCTCAGCCACCTTGGCGGTGCTGTCGTACTGCTTGGCCAGGCGAGTGACGAAGTTGAAGTCCGACTCGTTGCGCTGGTCGACGCGCTCGATCTTGGTGGTCACCGGGCACACCGGCTCCCAGCCGTTGCGCTTGGCCACCTCGTTGACGATTTGCGACAGCGAAACGTTTTCCCAGCTGCCACTACGTACGGTCTTGCCGCTGCCGCGCATGTCGCTGGCCTTGCCGCGAATGGTCATGGTGTCCGGCGGGCCAGACAGCTGCACCTCGTCGACGGTAAAGGCGCCCATGCGCTTAAGGGGCTGGCCCTCATAGCCCAGCAGCACCTCCACCCGGCCGCCGCGCCCAGGAAGCGCAACAGCCTGGTCGCGGTCGTCAATGCGCAGTTCGAACTCGTCCGACTCCATGCCGGGCTTGTCCGATATCCGCAACAGCAACAGGCGGTCATTGATCAGCGCGGTAATGTCCTTGCCATCCGCGACGATACGGTACGTCGGTTTCATGCTTGCTCCAGAAATGAAAAACCCCGCACAGGGCGGGGCTCGTTACACGTAACGCGGGGTCATCGGTCGAACAGCTGCAGTAGTTCCATGGCCGGCGCCGACAGGGCGGGCAACTGGATCAGCAAGCCAGCGCGGTACGGCTGCGCTTCCCTGGCCAGGTCCGGGTTTGCCTCCAGCACCGCCTCCACGGTGCCATTGAGGTGCCCGTAATGGTGCTGGCAGATCACATCCAACAAATCCCCGCTAGACGTTCTGCAGGTCGTTGCCATAGCTCACAAACTCCAAGGTGAACCCTTGTTTCCGGGGAATGCCGCCTGCCAGCAGGTAGCCCTGCTCTTCCTCAACGTTCACCAAGCACCAGTCACCCAGTACCTCGCCGTAGCCCGTGACCAGCTTCAGCGCCTGCAGGTTGCGGCCGACGCTGCGCAGCACGTTCAGCTGCTTGATGCCGCCCTTGTGGTGGGGGAAGATCGCGCCCTTGAGCGTTATCTTTTCCTCACCCAGACCAACGGCTTGCTGCGCCACACTGCGGCGCAAGCGCTCTTGGCCGGCCCAGCGGAACGACGCCTGCCGGCGCAGCTCGTCAAAGGGCGCGGTATCAAGGTTGAAGTAGTACGGCTGCAGCTTGGGGTCGTGCGGCTGGATGATCAGCAGGTGGGGGAACGGCGCTACCGCCTCGGGCAGCGGCGTGGCCGAGCCCAGCAGCCCGCCCGAAGGTAGGATGTTGGCAAGCGACGGGCTAACCAGTCCCGCCACCCGCTTGGCCTCGGCTGTGACCTTAGCCGCCATCGTCTTGAATGTGCCCAGACGCTCCTGCACTTGGGCGGCGCCGGTGACGGCACGGCTATACATCGAAGCCACTTGCCCCACCTGGGACTGGGCCACGTTGATACTACGCACGATGCGCCCCAGTTTTTCCCCGGCCTCGGGTCCGACAAACGGGATGTTTTCCAGTTCTGATGCGGCGCCTGTGATGCTGCCGACCGCGCCATTGAGCGGTGACAGCATGCCATCCACCCCCTTGCGCCCAGCCTCCCCAGCTGAAACCAGCCCGGATAGGGACGATTCCAGCTGTTCCATGTAGGGCATAGACCCTCCTTAAACGTGTGGTTGATCGAACAACTGGGCCGACGCCATGCGCGCCTCCGCTTCGCGCTGCCAAGTCTCAAACAGGCGGCGCAGCGGCGACTCAATTTCGCGCACCAGCTGCTCTGGCTCTTTCACATCCCCGAGCACCTCGACCTTGATCGACGGTGCGAACGTAAAGGCCTGGTCCACCTTCGGGGCCGGCGGCTTGAGCGGGGGCGCCTGGGCTGGCTTAGCCGGCTCGGGGAGCTTTGGTTCCGGCGCCTTTGCCTGGGTCGGCATGTCGCGCACCACACCACCCAGAGCATCAGGCCGGGGTGCCGGCTGGGAGGCCGCTTGGTGTGTCGGGACCTGGGCGGCCTTAGTCGCAGTTGTCGCCAGCACCAGAGGTGCCACCGGTGCTGCCGGGACCATCAGCGCGTGCGGTGCTGGCATGACCACCGGCCTAACCGGTGGCGGAACGGGGTCGGACGCGCTGGCCTTGGGCTGGCTGCGCACGGACTCGCCCATGGTGGGCTGCACCGGCGCCGGCTTGCCAGCCTCGAGCACGACCGGAGTAACAGGCTTGTTCCCCTGCGGCTGCAGCGTTACGCGTAGCGCCTCGCCTGGTGCCGCAGGCACGGGCGCCTTTTCTTCCGTCTCGGGCGCTTCTTCCCCAAACCAGCGCTTACCCAGCCAACCGCCGATGGACTCGCCACCGAGGCCGCCCAGGGCCGCCCCGACGATGCCACCTACAGTAGTGCCAATGACCGGCACAATCGAACCAATCGCCGCGCCTGCTGCTGCTCCCGCCATGGCCCCGGCCATGCCGCCCGCCACGCCACCGTAACCCTCGGCCTTCTCGTCTTGGGTTTCGGCATTCAGCGCTACGTCGAGCACGCCGGGTACCGCATCAATCAGCTTGCCCCCAGGCAGCTTGCCGGCAGCCTTGGTGATGCCGCGCACGCCTCGCACCATGCGCCCCAGCTTGTTTGCCTCGGCAGCAACAGCGAGCGCCGCAACGCCCGCCGTTGGCACATGCGCCTTGGCTGCGGACGGAACAGGCGAGCGCCGCGCATTGGTCGGCATACCAGCTCGACGCCGCCGTCGACGGCGTGCACGACGGCTACCGGGCTCGGCAGAACCAGAAGAGGCCACGCTACCGCCGACCCGTCCAATAGCGTCAGCATTGACTACAAACACGCGCTGCGGATCGCTGTCGGCGATTGGGGCGGGGTCATTACTGGTCGTGGCTCCAAACACCTTGCCCAACGCACCCAAACCGGTATCGAGCACCTTGTTGCCTGTCTTGGGCAGTTTGATGGGCGCCTGTGCACCACGATCAGCACGGCCGGCGAAACGCTCCAGGCCACGGCCGCGCGCGATGTTGATCACACCCTTGCCGATCTTGAACGCGCTAGACGCGGTCCGTAACGCGAGGATGGCCGCCACGGTACCAGCAATGCCCGTCACGACCGCCGGGAAGGTGTCCGACAGGGCGGTGATGCCACGGGCAACCGCTGTCAGCCCTTTGGCCGCCATGTCAGTCGCTGGGCGGATGGCATCGCCAATGCTGCGCATGGCGTCGTCAGCCGCCTGCACCGTCTCTGCCCATTGCTGGGCCGAGGTTTCGCGACGCTCGGCCAGGTTCTTGTCGAGGATGCCGCCGACCTTCTGCGTGTTGGCAGAGTTGGCCTTCAGCTCCTCATACAATCCCCGGTTTTGCCCGTAGGCGGTCAGCGCCGCCTTGACCTGCATGTCGGCGAAGATATCGCCGGTACGCAGGGTCTTCTCCAAGGCGTCCAGTGCTGCCCTGGCCTTCTCCGGGTCGACCTCCTTGTCGATCTGCGCCTTGGCCGCCTCGATCTTCTTGGCCTTGTCCGGGTCGGTCTTTTCAACGTACTTCATGGCCAGGGCCATGGACGCCTCAATGACGTTCATTCCCTTCTGCAGGCCGGTATTCAGCGAAGCCTGATAATCGATGCCGGCGTCTTTGTAGGCCTTGACCACGTCGCCGGAACCGATTTTCTCCATCCAGTTCTTGAGGTTGTTGGCAGCCTCGTCAGAACCACCGGCGGTCTTCATCTGCACCTGCAGCATGGAGCCCAGCGACGTCACCGCATCCAGCCCGGTGATGCCGCTCTTCTCCATGCCGGCCAGCAGTTGCGGGAACCACCGGGCCATATCGCTGGCCTCGAAGCTACCCGCCTGGCCCTGGTAGGCAATGGCCTCCAGCGCCTGCTGCATGACCTTCGGATCGCTGATCTTGGCGTTCTGCTCGAGCGCCTGGATCATTGACGCCGTGTCGACGCCCGAGGCGCCTTGCCCGACGGCGAACTTGGCCGCCACCGGCGCGTAGGCCAGCGCTTTATCCAGCTCCATGCCGGCACCGACCAACTGGTTGACCAAGGCGGCCACGTCGTTGCGCGCCATCCCGGTGTCAGCGGCCGTGCCGATCACCGTCCGGGTTAGCTGCTGTTCCTGTGGCTTGTTGACGATGTCAGCCTTGATCGCAATGTCGCGGATGATCGCCTGGTAATTCGCGCTGATCATCGTCGGCGCAGCGACAGCGGCCGTGGCGGCCACTGCCTGCCCTACGTTCGACTTGAGCGATTCCTTGCCCGCCTGCAGTTGCTGGTGTCCCTTCATCTGCAGACCGGCGGCACGAGCTTCGCGGCCAAGGCGCTGGTACTCACGCTTAAGGCGTCCGACTTCGACGCCCTGGTTGCGCAGCGCCTCAAGGTTGCCGTTCAGCTTGCGCAACAGCTTGTCGGCACCGGCAGCACCACTGTCGTGGGCGCGCTTCCATTCCTCGCGCAGCTTGATGGTTTCGCCGATGGTGCTTTTCAGCACCTTGGCCCTGTTGCCCTTGGCCTCCAACCGCTGGATGCCGTTTTCAACCGTTTTGAATGCGGCGCCTACCGATGAGGCGACCGTGCCGCCTATCACCAGCGCTAACGCTAGTTTGTTCGCCACCGGAGCCCCCTATGCAAAGCTCAATCTGTAAGCCACCAGACCACGTCGGCATAGGACATGGTCATAATTTCCTCGGCCGAGAAATTCAGCTCGGCCGCCAGTCGCTTGGCGGCGGCCTTCATGCCTTCGGGATTACAGTTCGTCCTCTCGCACCAGAAAGGTGTAACCGGTCGAGATACGGTTGTAATCCTTGTAAGTCAGGCCCTCCAGGTCCTTAATGCTGACCTCGGCCAGGGAGGCGAACAGGTTCAGTTCGCGTTGCTCGTCGTCGCCATCCGAGGTCTGGCTGGACATGCGCATATCGCGCACGGTCGGCGCGCGCAGGGTGATGGTGTCCACCTTGATACCATTCATCTCGGCTGGCTTGGTCAGGGTGACGGTGACATTTTCAGCGGTCAGCTTGAGGTACTTCGGTGCTGGCTTGCTCATGACTTGGTGTCCTTGAATCAGAAAGGAATGCGGAAGGGTTGCAGGGGATTACAGGCCGAGGTCGCGGCGCTGGCTGGCCAGCTGGTCGACACCGTTGATGACGCGCTTCATCGCCACTGGATCGATCTCATAGATGACTTCCCCGCCGACCTCGAGCTTGTAATAGGTCAACGCCACAGCATGCTTGAACTCGGCCTTGTCGCCTGGCTTCCAGTCCCCCATATCCAGCTCCTTCAGGGTGCCGCGCTGAGTGACGATCACCGCTTTGGTCTCGCCTCGCTGGCCCTTGAACGAACCCCGGAACGTCCCGTTGAACGCGTTGCCGTCAGCCAGGCCGAAGAACTTCAGCGACTCCTTGCGCACGCCGGTGGTGGTGAAGTTGGACTCCATCTTGTCCATGCCCACATCCATCTCAATCGGCATATCCATGCCACCGGGGCGGTGCTCTTCCATCTTCAGCGTGAGCTTGGGCAGGGTCAGGCTGGGCACATCGCCCTGGAAGCTGACGCCGTCCACGAACAGGTTCATGTTGGCCAGAATTTCGGGAATCATTGCCATGGGATGCGCTCCTTACGCGACTTGGTCGAGGACTTCGGTCAGCCATTGATTGGTGACTTCGATACGGAAATTCGGGTTTTCGGCCGGCGGTACGTCGGTGAAGCGGATGTTCCAGTACACCTTGCCCTGCTCCAGCTGGCTGGCCGTGTTCAGCACCGGGTCGGCGTAGACCTCGAAGTTGATGATTGCGCCCTGGGCTTTCAGATCGCGCATAAACGCCTGCAGGCCCTCGGTCACGTCGCGGATATAGGTCGAGGTAATACCCCGATCCACCGCCCATTTGTGGCCGTACAGGATCGCGTCCATGACCATGTCCATGGTTCGCACGCGGGTGACGAAAGCCCATTTCGGATCACTCGACAGCGTGCGGTTACCCCACAGACGGAAACCGTCGTCACGGATGATCGTCGCGATATTGGCGTTGTTCAGCAGGTTGGCCCGGCACGTCTCGTCGCCGTCCAGGTACTCGATGGCGCGGGTGGTGCCGGTGATGCCGACGAACTCTTTGTTCGAAGGCGAGGACCAGAAACCATACTCGCTGTCGGTCCAGGCAAACACGCCTGCAGCCCAGGCCGAGGCCGGCGCGTCGACCGTCGCGTTGGCGGTGGTGTCCCACATCTGCACGCCTGGGTCGACCATGTAAATGCGCTTGGAGCCGAAAGACTTGGCATAGGCGGTGGCCGCCTCGTCAGTGGTATTGGGGCCGTCGACAATCGCCACGGCGCGCAGCTTTTCCGCAATCGACTGCATTGCGGTCGCGACGGCCTGGGTCGCACTGTGCTTGGGCGCAACGATCAGGCGTGGTTGGGCGTTGAAACGACTCTTGCCGTCGAGTAGCGCCTGCAGGCCGGTACGCTTGCCGTTGGCCTGCACTCCACCAATGATCGCGGAAATCTGCGCGGCGGCGTCGGCGCCCTTGGCCACGCCCGTGGCGACGATAACCGCCTTGGAACGCGTATAGATCGCCCGGCAGGCCTTGGTGATGGCGGCATCGGCACCGAACGCGGCAACGGCCTCGCGCTCGTTGGTAATCAGCAACAGGTCACCGACTTTGGCCGAGACGTTCGCGCCCTCGGTGAAGGTATCAACCAGGCCGATGATCGAGGAAGACGGCAGCGCGACATTGCGGGCGCCGGTGTCCACGTTCGTTACGGTAACGCCGTGAAAGAATCCAGTCATGGAAAGCTCCAAAAGAAAGGGCCGCACGCGGCGGCCCTGCAGAAACGAAAACGCCCCGAAACCGGGGCGCTCAAGGGAATGCGGCGAGAGTGTCAGACGGCGCCGGGCACACTCGCGCGGATGGCGTTGATTGCCTCGTCTGCGTAGGCCTCGGCCTGCGCATGGGTAGTAGCCTTGAGCACCTCGACCTTGCCTTTGAGTCGGGCTGCGCGGATCGAACAGACCGCCGCGTGCCAGACCTGCGCCTCCTGCAGGATCGACTCAGCCGCCTCCGAGGGCTCGACGCCCTGGGCCTCGACCATGGCCTGTACAGTCAGCGGCACCTCACCGGCGTAGCCTGCCAGCTTGAAGGCCTTCGCCTCGGCCTCGGCCAACTGGTTCTCGATAGCGCGCAGCGGGTCGCCCAGTGTCGCCGCCAGCGCCTGGTCGGCCGCCTGCTCGATTTGCTGCTGGGCGACCAGCAGCGCAGCCCCGATGGGCAGCGCCTCGAAGTCAAAGCCGTTATAGGTGCTGTCGCCGTAGACGACGTTCAGAAAGGTTTTTTGCATGGTTGCCTCACAGGCTCGACAGGTTAGTGATGACGTGGCCTACATCCTTCGACAGGGTGCCGGCGGCGATGCCGGGGATCAGCAGACCATTGAGTGCAGAAGGCACCGCCGTGCCGATCATCGACAACACGAACAGTACGGAGCCCGGACCGAACAGCTTGCCCCGGTAGGTGCCGCGCAGCTCGAATGCACAGTTGTACATGCGCAATTGCATCAAGATCGGCGCCGACGAACCGCTGGCAAACACAAGTGCGTAGTAAGCACTCAGCTCGCCAGCGCTCGAAGCCGGGAGACTGACCGTCACGTTCACCAGCTGTACGGTTGAGTCGTTCGATAGCCAGAACGACCCCACGCGCAGCTGGGTGTCGCCCTCGGGCATGAACTCGTTGCAAATGAGCTTTCGGCCCGATCCTGCAGCGCCAGCAACGATTAGCCGCCGGCCGGTCAGGTTGATGTGCTTGTCCAACACATAATCCTTGGACAGCCACGCCTGCACCCGCCCCCCGTCAGGGGTAGCATCGACAGCCCGCTGCAAGGTCTTGAATGGACTGGCCTCGGTGCCCAGGCCATTGGCATCGTCCCCCAGCTGCTGGTCTACCCAGTAGACACGGACAATGGACGGCGCGGCGGCGACAGCTGCAGACACAGCTGCATCAATCGCAGCCTTCTTGCCGCTGTAATAGTCGACCAGCTTGTTGTTAACCGCGACCAGCGCGGCGATTTCGGTTTCAAGGCTCATGGTTATGATCCATAGATGTGTTGGAGAACGGTGTATTGAAGGGCCATGAGGCCCGTGGCATTGGCAACCGTCGCGCTCAGCAGAGCATCACGCGTTTCGGAAGCGGACTTTTCGGCAGTAGCCATGCGGTCCAGCAGACCGCCGATTTGCTCCCCCGCAATGCGCTGCAGGCGCTCTTGGCTGGCCAGCCGCTCCTCCTGCTCCCGGCCCCGAAGCTGTTCGGCAACAAGCGCCGTAGCCATCGCGGCCAGAGGCTCAGCCAGCGTCAGGTTTAGGCCGGCGGCTGTGCTGATAATGGTCACGCTATCCGCCGGCAGCGCCGCCAGCGACAGGTCGTAAGCAAGCAGTAGGTCGATGTTGGCGGCCTTGTAGGCCAGGGCCTCGGTGAGGTGCGACCAAACTGCCAACAGCGTGCCGTCCGTGAGAAAAATGCCAATCTCGCGGACCCAGTAGCCGGTCGTACCGGACGCGACAGCGGTCAGGTGCAACAGGGTGCTGCTCAGCTTCTCGCCACTGGAAATCGGAAAGCGCGCCACCTCGTTGCGCAAGGTCTTTTGATCTGCTGACGGGGTGTAGGCCTGGCTGCCCAAGGCGATAAATCCGATTTCAGCCGAGAGACCGGTTTTCGTCGCCGTTAGGATCGCAGCCAGGCCGGCCTTGGTGATGACAGGTTGCAAACCTGTACTCATAGAACAGCCTCCATGTAGCCCCGCACGACCGTGCGCACCTGCGCCGCGTTGGCCACCAGCGGGGCACCTTCTGCTTGAATGGGTACGCCCTGCGCCTCGGCAAACCGCCGGGACACACTGGACGCGTTGATGGCGTTGGCAAACAGCACCGTCTGCGCTGTGGGATCGACCGGCACCGCCTGGGCATCCATGGACTGATGCTGCACGGCACGCGCCTGGAACGCGTTACCCAGCACCAGGCCGCCGTCAAAGCGCGCACCCAGCCGAAACTCGTAATGGCTGCGCTCGTTCTTCGCCGCGTCGACCAGAGCACGCAGGCGCGCGCCCAGCTCGGGCGAGATAATCGAACCCTCGCCCGCCCGGTTGTCATTGGCCCAGGCCGTGACCTGGAATGTGTACGGGGCAGCGTTCGGTATTTGGTGCCACTCCCTGAACTCCCCATTGACTCGCACCGCCTTGAGCACTCGCCGGATTGCGCCAACGGTGCCCTTGGTCTTGTGTACCGGGATCGCCTCGCGACTCAGCGCGCGGCGCTGCTCGTCGGTGTAGGCCGCTTCCCAGCCTTCAACCTTGAGCGCCCAGCCCAACCAGGGCAGGAAGTTTGGCGGGCAGCGCGCCGAGTCGGCCACGCCCCGAATAATGTCCGGGTCCACACCGAACTCACCGGCGCGTTCCAGTGCGCGCTCCAGCAGCGTGGCGTTATGCGGTAACAGGCTCATGTGACCACCTTGGTGGTAAGGGCAATGGACGTGGCACGCGGGTAATGCCGCTTGTCACACACCACCCCTTCCACCGGCTTGATCAGATCGACACGGCCAACTCCTGTTACATGTAACGCCGCATAGATGGCCGAGACAGGCAACTGCCCCTCCAAACGCCGCGCACCTGCGATGGCGGCATCCAGGCTGACCCTGGCAGCTGCACGAACAACGTCAGGGTCTGGCCCATCGTCCATCCATAGCACCGCCTCAACCTGAAAGTCAGTCGGGATGCCGCTCTGTACGCGCGGCCGATCCGTCACCGGTCGCACGTCATCGGCCGACAGCGCCTTGAGAACAGTGGTCACCAGCTGCGCCTCCGGCACGGTGCTTTCAGGCCGTGCCAACACGGCCAGAGAAACATCGCCAGGCAGCGGGTTGGCTAGGCCAGCATCGTAGTCGCAGACCACGACAATGGCCCCGGCCGGCAACTGCGCTTTAACCGCGGCTGGCACCGGCACCCCGGAAAACCGGGGCGAATCGACCGAAACGTGCACCAGCTCGGCTGACGAACTCAGCGCGTGATATTCATACGCCCCGCTACTGCCGGCGACGGACAGTGCCTCCAGCGACAGCCGCGTGCGGTAGCGCAGCGCTTCGTCGCTTTCCATCACCGCCTCCAGGGGCGGCACCGCGTCGGGGTTAGCCGCGCGGATGGTCAGGCGTTGCACACCGTAGTCAGCCGCGCGGTTGTCGAGGTCGGCGCCCTTGGCATAGGCGAGCAAGCTGGCCTTGGCCGCCGCGTTGACACGGGCGCGCACCATCAGCTCACGGTAGGCCATGACCTCCATCAGCTTGACCACCGGGTCGGATTCCAACAGAGCGGTCCACTGGTCGCCCATATGGGCGCGGAAAATACCAAGGACCTCCTGATACAGCGTCTCGAACGCCAGGGTTTCCACCACGTCGGGCGGGGGCAGTAAAGACAGGTCAATCATGCGCTCACCTCAACTACGGCCGAGCTACCCAGATACCGGCCCGTCAGCAACAGGCCGATTTGGCCATCCAGCACCGAAACGACGTTGACGCGCTCCAGCTGCAGGCGCGGTTCCCAGCGGCCCAGGGCGCGGGCGACCTCGGCCTGCACGGCGCTTTTCCAGCCCTCGTTAACTGGCAGGTCGACAAAGCGGCGCAGATTGCAGCCGTATTCAGGCCGCATCCGGCGGCTACCCAGGGGCGTGGTCAGGATGTCCTCAATCGACTGTTTCAAATGATCGAGGCCGGTGGATTTCTGGCCGGTCCTGCGGTCCAGGCCGATCATGCTTAGCCATCCAGCTGCTGCAGGTCGGTAAGGCCACGCAGGAACGCCAGCGCCTCGGCGTCGTCGGCCTGGACGGTCACGCGGCCGGCCTGCACCTTGAACTCGCGCAGGTCATCACCGGCCTGCAGGAATAGCGAGCGCGAGGTGAAAACGCGGTCGGTGAAGGTCACGCCGGCCGACTCAGCGGCTGCAACGACGGTGTCGGTGCCGTCGGCACCAGGTGCAACTGCGGATTCGGCCGCATCCGTTGCCGCGTCAGTCTCGGCGGTTTTCTTGACTGCCATATGTGAGGCTCCAGAAAAGACAAAGCCCGCGAATGCGGGCTGTCAGTGCTTGTGGTTCGCCGTGTTACCGGCGGTGTCGATGATTTTCCCAAGGCCGAGGATGTCGCCCGTTACGCGTAACGGCCCGACAATCTCCACGCTGCCTTCCAAGGTGATGACCGGCGCCTTGGCCTTGATCGCGGCCGACTCGGCATTGATCGCAGCGTCAGTGATCACTGCCTTGCTGCTGCCGACCTCGATGTTGACCGTGCCACTGGGCAGCTTGATGGTGTAGCTCTTGGCCGCCCAGTCGTAGGCCAGGGAGCCGCCATCATCGAAACGCCACACCTCGACATGGTCGCGGTTGTCCGGCTGGGCACCAGCGTTGCCATACAGCCCTGGAACGAACGTCCCTTGCGCAGGCTCGCCGCTCGGGCTCACCAGCACACCCTGCTCGCCCATGCTCGGCGCGCGCCAGTGGCGGGCCTTGCCAGCGGCAAGGGCATGCCAGCGCACCCAGGCGCTCGTCCAGTCGCCGCCGTCGGTCACCCGCACCTTGGCGGCGACCAGGTCGACCGCCACGACGTAACAGGGGATCACCAGGCCGGCCAGCATGCGGTCCATCTGCGCGGCCGCGTAACTCATGCCAGCGCCTCCGGCTCTCGATACTGATCCTCGTTGCCGGGGCCACTGTCCGGGTCGAAGGCGAACTTCAATGGGCCGGGCTCTCGGGGCCAGGGCCACTCCTCTTCGCCCAGGTAAATAATCTGAGTCCATTCGACGACCCAAACCGCGAAACTATCCAGCTCTGGCCGGCTCCAGTCCCGCTCCGCCCGCACAAACTGGGCGAACTCCACAGCCAAGCCCCATGACTGCATACGCAGCAACACAGCCAGTTGAGCCGCGACAAACGCAGCTACATGGAGGCAGTTTTCCTCTTCGGCCCCCACGATCACGCGCGCCTCAAAACGGGCATCAACTGCGGTCTCACCGGTACCCGGATCCTTGTCCGCATCATCAAACCCGGCCAGCTCCAACACGACGGCTGGCACCGGAACGACATCGATGCCTGCTGGCATGGTTCCGACATAAGCGAGACCAGGTATTGCAGCCCCGATGTGCTGCTCAATCGCAGCGTATACCTGGGAAAGCGGTATCGGCTCATCAGCCATTGCCAGTCCTCCGCAAAAATTTTTGCAGCTCGAAGTTCAACTCTTGCTTCATGACCACTAGCAACCGGTCGTGGGCGCGATTGGTCCAGGTCTCGAAATGAGGCCGGACGTCTTCTAGTGAGATTTTTGCCTTGGCTAGCGGGAAACGGCCAATGCTGCTGGATTCAGCAATCCAACCCGAGCGCCCCTTTCGACGCGCCTCGATCATGCTGTCGGGGTAGTCTTCATCCGTGAAATGCTTGCTGCCCGCGCGGATCCAGATGTCAGCCTGGTCGCCATAAACCCGGCGGTAAAAGGCACCTTTGTAATGCCGCCCCGCTACCGATACCCCGGAGCGAGTTTGCCGAGGCCGACCAGCGCGGCTGGCCTCAATCGGTTTGATCCCGAACCAAAGCTTGCCCTGACCGTTGCTGCCCATTGGGTAAGCCAGCAAGCGCTTTCGCACGGCAGATATAGCGATGCGCTCCTGAACACCTACTTCGCGGGCAATCTTGGCTCTGAGCCAGCGAAGGGTCTTATTGATGGCTCGCCGCTGCGCTGCAGCGATAGCTTTGGGCACCAACTGAGCGAACTGCTCAAAGCCTCTTACGTCCTGGGGCCTTGCCTGCAGCGTGATCAGGCCGCTGCTTGCCGACTCCTTGTGGTAACTGCCAACACTCATGAACGCACCTCACGCAGTGTCAGGTTGATCCAACCGGTCCCGTCAGGCTTCCTGCCCGCGATGACGTAACGCCCACCACCATCCTCGGGCGCAAGCTTGATCACCAGGTGCGTCCCCTCCTTAATGCCATTCGCATGGGCGATACGAACGGCAAAAACAGGCTCGCGGACCCCTGTGTTGATCTGGCCAAGCTTGGGCTGGAGCCAGGGGGCCGAAAAGAACCCCGGTACCGGATCGGCTACCCCTTCGATTTCAGCCTCGTCCCCCAGGGCATCCAGCAGCGCCCGGTCCATGAACGCCACCTGGTCACGGAAGCCCACGATCAGTCACCGTCGTCTTGTTCGTCCTTGCTCGGCAGCTTGCCGCGAGGAGCAATCTTCCCCTCTTCGATAAGCAGCTCCAGCACCTCCTTGTTGGACGACATGAAGACCTCGCCCTTTTTGACGACCTTTGTCCCATCCTGAATGCAGCCGTCCACCACCACGTACTCGATCTTGGCAGCCATGTCACACCACCTTGGCGTAGAGGAAAGCGTTTGGTTCCAACATCCCGGGCAGCGGGGCCGACTGCAGCTTCAGCCAGCGCTGGCTCGGCTCTTGGGTGACCCAGCTCTTCGGGAAACGCGCAGCTTCTACCAGGCCGCTCTCGATGGCGTCCAAGTCCTGAATTGCCGCGTACAACATGGCGTTACGGGTCGAGGTGGAACCGAGGATCAATCCACCAGCTGGCACCATCGGCATCTCACCGCCCTCATCAGCCAGGTACCACTCGTCATACGTGTAAAGATCGACACCTGGGTCATTGAGGTAGCCCAAGTAAGTGACCCCGTCGGGCAACTCCTCTGGCTTGATCAAGCCCATATCCACACGCCGGGTGTTGAGCTGCTTCATCACCAGTTCATTGCTCTGGAAGGCATCCTGCGCCTCGCCACTAAGCACAGCGACGTTGGCAGACCGCCCGGAGTCTTTGGCGATCAGGCGGCGCCATTGACGCAGGTTGGCAATGGGGTCGGAACCTGCCGTATTCCAACGGCCGGTGGCGAGGGCGACCTTATGGGTGTCCTCCATCAGGAAGTCGATCGTGTCGTCCACACCGTCACCAACAACCCGGATACGCCCGGTGGTCAGTGCCTGGGCGCACATCCACTCTTCACGGCGGGTGATCTCACCGTCGAGGTCCATCAGGTCACGGCCGAGCCGCTCGCCAGCACGCTCCAGGGCGGTACGGGTCGAGAATGGCGTTTCACCAGCACTGCGCTTCAAGATCTGCTCGGCCCGCGTCACGCGCTTGGGCTGAATGTAGGGCGGCTGGTAGGTGGAAGACGAGAAGCCGGTGCGCAGCGACACGCTGCCCGGCAGGGTCGGATGGACGAACGGCGCCATTTTGCGCTGCCCTTTCACGATGTCGATAGTCACCGTCTCGGTCGGGAAGGTCTCGGGGGCAGAAGCGTTGAAGAAAGTGTCCATGAGGAAGCGGCGCGGCGTCGGCATCTGCTCAACGGCTTCCAGCATGGTCAGGGTGTCGAAAATGTCAGTCATGTGGGCTCCGATTAACGAACGAAAAGGCAGAGAGGACGCAGCGCCGCTTTCGCAGCCGCCAGGGTCAAGCCCTCACCTAGGGTGAGTTGGCTGCCCAGCACTTGGCCGGTCAGGCGAATGGGCGCACTTTTTGCGCCATCAGTGGCGTCTACGTCCTGATCGAGGATCGCCGTAGGCGTCTGGGAGCCGTCCTCAGCTGCGGCCTTGCACAGCAGATATTCACCAGAGGCGGTGACCTGGCCCAGCACAGCACCACGGGACAACTGCTGGCCCGCAGCGATGACGCCGGTGTCCATCACGATGGGGAAATCACCTGCCGAGAGTTCGCGCGGCAGGTAGGTCTTGCGGTCGGGGTTTGCCATGAGGGGCTCCTAATTAACGGCGCGTGGCGCCAGACACGATTGCGCTGACGGCGACCTTGCGCTCGCCTCCTTTGCCGCCTTCCGGCGGGGTGGTGCCGGTGACGCCTTGCGCATCGCCCTTGATCCCGGCTAGCGAGATACCGCGATCTTGTGAGGCCTTGAACAGCACCAGCGCGGTGGCTTCCACTGAGCTGCCATCGTCGATTGCCGCACCGATTTCCTTCTCGAAGCCTTTGACTGCCAGGCTGTTGATACCCTTGATGCGCTCACGCTCAGCGGTGGCAGCCTCGGCGCGGATCGCTACGGTGTCAGGCTGATCGGCCTGGGCGATCTCGATAGTGTTTGGGTCGGTGCCAGCGGCAATGGCCGCGCGCAGTTCTGCCGTGGTCTTGACGGTAGTCATGGTGTGTATCCTTGGAGAGTTGATGGCCGGCTTGGCCAGTTCGGTGATCAGGGATTCCAGCGAGCCCACGCGGTGGGCCAGGCCGTGCTTGACGGCGTCGACGCCGACACGAATGCCGCCGTGGTCACCCATCTCGGGCACTTTTTCGGCAGCCACGCCGAGATTGCGGGCAACCTTGCCCACGAAAACTTCAGCCATCGCGTCGATGGTCTCGCCCATCTTGGCGCGGCCTTCCTCAGTGCCGAGGTCGGGCCGCTTGTTCGGTGCGTTGCGACTGACAATCTGATAGCGCGTGCGACCGGTCTTCTTTTCGTCTTCGACCACGGCCTCGACAACGACGCCGATGCTGCCAGCCAGGCTGGCCTCATCGATAACGATCTCGCCCGCTGCTGAGGCGATCCAGTAGGCCGCGCTAGCACCGATGCCGCCGATGTAGGCAACAATCCGTTTGCGGTCCCGCCCGGCGTAGATCATCTCGGCCAGTTCGTTGATGCCCGAGGCCACGCCACCTGGACTGTCGATGTTGAGCACGATGGATTTGACCTTGGGGTCGTCCAGCGCGCGCTGGATGTCGGTCGCCAGGATCTGAGTGCTGGTTGCTCCGCTGATCTCGGTGAACAGGTTGGCGTACCGAAAGATCGGGCCGGTGACTGGCACCACCGCTACGCTGCCGCGCATGATGACTCGTCGGGTTTCGTCCAGCCGCTCGCCGCGCTTGGTCGCCAAAGCCACCGGATCGCCCATGCGGTCGGAGATGGTCAGCAGGTTGTCCAAGGCGTCGGGCATCATCAGCCAGGGCTGCGAGGCAGCCAGCTCAAGTGCTCGAGGCATGCTTATTCCTCTTTGGGGTTATGTTCAGGCGGAGACTCGAGCCCGCTCTTCGGCAGGGCCTGCATGTTGTGCTCGCGTCGGTATGCAACCTCACGAGTGCGCTGGCGGATAACCTGCTGCCAGGGCTCACCGGTCATTGCCGCCGTTTCCAGCGTCTCGTTGCTCACGCCGATCTCGATGCGCTTACCCGCCGCATTGGCTTCCTTAAGCTCATCAATCGCGCCACGGGCCGGGCCAATCCAGATTGCCTGGCAATAGGCCTTGCGCTTGGCTGGATCGTTGTAACCCGGCAAATCGACCAAGCCCCGTGCAACGGCCTCGTCGATGATCAACTCGCGGCTTGGCTGGCAGAAATCACAGGCCAGCCACCAGCGGCGTAGGCTGTAAAACCGCCAGGCCTGTAGCATGGCCGCCCGGGCAGCGCTGTAGCTGCTGCTGTAATGCAACAGCAATTCCTCCAGCGGCAGCTCCAGGGCGGCGCCGATTTCTTTCACCACTGCGGTGAAGAACGGATCGAACTGGGCGTTGGGCCGGCTGGGGTTGGCCACCACTGGCTCCTCACCCACGCCGAGGTCAACGATGGCCCCTTCCCCCAGTGCTATTGCACCGTCGGAGGTGTCATCACCTCCCGGTTGCTCCTCCGTCAGTGCGGACATCGGCAGGTTGTTGTTATTGAAGTTGTCGCCCTTCTTGATGAAAACGGTGAACATTGCCGAGATCACCGCTGCCATCAGCTCTGCGCTGCTATACCGCTCCAGCTTTTGCAGTGGCTCAAGCACTGGTGACAGGTACGGTGCGCCGCGCTTTTGCCCTGGCCGCTCTTTGTCAGCCATCACATGCAGCACCCGGCGACGCCCGGTTTCAGCACCGAACACCTTCAGCCGCTCCCACTGCAGAGACTTGCCCAGCACATGCTCACCGGGGTAGCCAGTGCATACGTGGTAAGCAACTGGAGCGCCCAGTCCGTCGAACTCCACCCCCTCTACTAGGTCCGCCCGGTCCATTCCGCCGTTCGGGTTGCCTACACGGTCCGACTCGATCAGCTGCAATCGGGTGCTGAAGATGCAACCAGGCCGTTCCTGATCGGGGCTGGCAACAAATACGTCACCTGCCAGCATCGACGAGACAAGCACCAAGGCCTGCAGTTGGTAGTGGTTGAGCGATGCTTCGGCATCGCACTCACGTGGATCATCGGCGTACAGCGACCACAGGCGGTCCAGCTGGCTGTTGAGCTGCTCTGCCTCTTCCTCGGTCAGGCCCAACGCCTCATGATCGACCTGGGCACGGCAGACCAGCCCGGTACCCACAACGTTAGTGCGCAACCGGGTAATCGCCGCGCGGGCGATCAAGTGATTGCGCATCGCATCGCGGGAGCGGGCCACCAGCATGCGGCGCTCGCTGTGGTTAAAGTCACGCCGAGGGCTACCCAGGCCAGGGATCCAGCTGGCAACGCTGCGCAGCACCCGAGAGGCGCCCCGCCAGCGGGTTTCGACGCCGCCGCCGCCGCCCTGGGCAACGATCTGCTGCCCCTCGACTGATGCTCTGGCCACACGGATAGCTTCGGTCATTAGCTGCTCGGCAGCCGAATCCCGCTTTCGGAACGGCCACATGGTCAGATCCCCACGTAGGAAACGCGGTTACGGCCACGGCCCTGCCGGGCAGCCGTTTCCGCAGCAACCTCGGTGGCGTACTGTTTCTCCAGCAAGCGCAAGCTGTTCAGCTCAGCCAGCTGGACCTCTCGATCCTGTCGCCGCAAGCGTTGCCCGTTTTTCAGGACGTTCGAGATCGCCGCCCGGACCTCGTCGAGACGTTGTTGTGCATCTGTCATGGTGAACCTCGATTAGCTGACGCGGCTCCGTGTGCCTCTGCCGCGCGCAACCGCACGGCGGGGAACCGGCGCCACCGCCTGCTCAGTTGTGAAGAGGGTGGGCTGAAGCAGCTGCTGCTCCAGCTGGTCCCATTCGTGATCACGCAGCAGGTGCGTCTTCAGGCTGCGAGCCGCGTGCAAGGCGTACACCTCGCAGTCCAGCGCCTCGTTGCGCCGGCCTGCTTTTTTCTGCCAGACCATCTTGCTGGGGTTACGCGGGTGCGGCGCCAGCACCTCGTTGGTCACCTGCTCGTAGTAGTCCGAGCGGATCTCGCTGTACCAGTGCATCCGCCCCGGCCCAGCGCCCTTGAGCTTCATCCGGCCATCGATAAGCGTCTTGGCCTTGTGGGTACCGACGATAAACACGCGCAAGCCGTACTTCGAGGCCTTGGTGTTGTCCTGGCTGGTGTCTGCCGACTGGGCCGGCTTGGTGAAAATCTCCCTATCCCGGCTGTCGATGGACGCGCCCTTGATTGCCATGATGTTGAAACGCTGGCGATCTCGAACGTAGGTGTACACCGCGTCGCTGGTATTACCGTCAGAGCTGTCGACGCTGACTGCCGACACGGCAAGCTGCGCACCGCTTTCGGTAGGTATGGGAGTCGCGATGATCTTGTCCAGTTCTGTCCACACCGGGTCGTGCGGATCGATGGGGTTGCCTGGTAGCTCGCCCCAGTACAATCGCCAGGACTCCTCGCCCCTCCCCCAACCGACCATGACCAGGGCGAGACGATCACCCTGAACGTCGACGCCGACCGTGACCAACAGCGTGCCCTTCGGGGCAGTCATCTCGGCATAGGGCTCGGCGCGCTTCTCCAGCTCGTCCGTCTTTGGCGCGTCGCTCTTGTACTCGTAGCTTTCACCCATTGAGCTGTTGGTGAACGCAATCATCGGACCGATGTTGCCCTGTCGCACGGCGTATTCCGCCTGCAGCTTCTTTTCCATTAGCACCTCGAAGCGGGAGCCATGGAACTTGGCATACAACTCATTGAGGATGTAGCCGGCGATACCACGGAATTCAGCCGTCGCTTCCCAGTATCCATGCGCGAGGTTGGCGTTCTTCTGATGGTCATCCCAGATCTCGCCGCAGTGCGGGCACGCGTAGTAAGCCGTTTCCGGTCGGCGCTTGCCGTACACCTCGTGGAAGTAATGCTCGTCTTCGTCGCAGTGCAGGTGGTCGAAGCTCAGCGCGTGGGACTGGCCACAACCGTGGCACGGCACCAAGCCAACACGCTTATCGGATAATTCAAGCTCGGCGTCGATGGCAGACAGGCCCTTGATAGTCGGTGTGCCACCAATGATGATCTTCGACCGGCGGAACGTCTTGAGACGCTCTTTCGCCAGTTTGATGCTGTCCCCCTGCCCCCGCAGGTTCAGGTTGCAATCATCAGGCTCTTCAATGGCGACCCGAGGCACCGGCGTGGACTTCACACTGGCCGGGCTGTTGGAGCCCACCATTTTCAGAAAGCCGCCGGGGAACCGCTTGAAGTCCTGGCGCTGCTGCAACTTTCGACTGCGCAGGTCGACCTTCTTCCGCAGCCGCTTGGTAGCTTCGATCATCGGCTCCAGCTTTTCCGCGACGTACTGCTTGGCCGCTTCAGCCTTGGGAAACAGGATCAAGATGGGCGAAGGGTCGAGATCAATCCATTTGCCGATGGCGTTACCCAGCACGCCCGACGTCCAGGCTACCTGTGCTGACTTGCGCCCCACGATCTCGAATACATTCGGATCGTCCAGCGCTTCTAGCGGTCCACCCGGCCAGATCAGATGCGGGGTCATCTCGAAGCGGTACTTACCTGGTGCAGCTGACTCTTCGGGGGCCAGCCAGCGGAATCTGTCGGCCCATTCGGCGATGGTCATTCTTGGCGGGGGCGCCCACTTACGGCAGACCCGGGCCATGGCTTTACTCGCCGTCTTCTTCAGAGCCCTCCTCGTCGTCCGACTCGTCAAAATCCCCAGCGAGATCGTCGTCCTCGTCATACGCGGACAACCTCCTCAGTATTGATTCGATGGGCTCGCGGATCAGCTGGTCATCGACCTGCACGCCATACCTGGCTGATAACGTCGCCGCCAACTCATCAGGGAAGGTATTGAGCAGCTCGATCTTCGCAGCAGTAATCACCGCCTCGAAGCGCTCAACCATTTCGGCCTCAATCACCACCTCGCCCAGCTCGCGGGCCAACGCGATTTCTTCGCGGTCACCGCGCAATCGGTCAAGGCGGTCACGCGTCGATTCCTTCTTGCCGTTCAGTGCGGCCTGTCGCATGAGCCATTCGATCACCAGCTGGGTGTCGTACTGGTTTTCGTTGCCACGACCCACGCCGAACTCGATCACTGGCATGCCGTCCTTCTGCCAACGGCTCAGGGTCCGCTCATCACGACCGATGATCTCGGCCAGCTCGAGCTTGCTGACTGTCTTGCCCATCACTAAGTCCTTGAAAAGACGGACATCCCTGCAGGAACTTCAGCTGCAGGGAAACCGCGAGTCTGCGCACCCGTGTAGGGGGCGGCCCCGGGGGAGGACCCAAAAATCGACGGGCGCCGCACGCCCCACTCCCCGGCGGGGATCACTGCCCCCCCTCACCGCCGACCGGCGGCACCTGCCCCAGCCCCAGCCGCTTGGCGGCCCAGCGCATGTAGAGGCTGATCGCGACATCGGCACCGGCCATCGCAGCCAAGCAACCAACCGCTGCTGCCGCCCATACCGAAACGCCGAGGGCGTACAGCAGCATGTTTGTCGAAAGACCGCAGGTCACGCAGGCACCAGAGCGCAACGCCAACCGGCGAATCAGCCCCCAACCGCGAGCGCCCGCCATATCCGCCCGCCACATCTCTCCCGAAACACCGCCGACTAGGGACAGCACTATCACCATCCAGATCGGCAGTTCGGCTAACGTTTGTTGCTCGCTGTTCATGTAAGCCTCATTGGCAAAGCACGGCGCCGGAAAAAGAAAACCCCGCCAGTTGGCAGGGTTCTCGGTGCGCCGACAATTCGGAGCGGCTTGCACAGCACAGTGCTTGTGGGGGAAGCGCCTAAGCGCACTTTTGATATCGTGGCGCCTTTTTACATGCCACCGGAAAAACCGAAAAGGGCCTATTTTCGGTTCGTCGCCATGTGGTGGTTATGTCTCATCAATGTTGCACGCAAGTCGCATATTCACCCGACGAACGGTCTGCTGGCGGACGCGGCCAGCGCGGGCGGCCAGGATGGCAAACACCTGCAGGTGAAGGGCCTTAACCCAGTTTCGGTAGGTACGGTCGGCGTCCTCAGCCAGCCCAACCTCGCGCATCTGCTCGCGCACCGTGGCCCCATACAGGTAGCGCAGTTGGGCCAGCTTGGCCAGCGTAGCCCCGCGCGGATCACGCCGCTCCAGCTGGACCACTGCCGCGTCAACCTCTGCTGCCGCGTGATCAAGGCCTGCACCGCTGACCAAAATTCGCGAACCGGATGAGCCTCCGCGCGGTGCAGCTCCCTTCCATTCCATGATGCTGCCCATTTGACTGCCCAAGCTGGCATCCAGCCCAAGCTGCCCACGCCGCTCTCCCCAATGCTTCATCAGCTCGGCCACCAGACGCAGGCGTTCGGACTGGTCGATAAGTGCCGCCATATCGATGCGGTGCAGCGCGTGATCCACCTGCCCCTGTAGGCGCAATCCTTGGTCCTTCGTCATCGCCAGCCCTCCCCGGCCAGTACCCAACACGCATTTGGCAAACCCAACACAAACCCAACACACTCAAAACTCAATGAATTCAATGGATTGGAAGTAACTGTGTTGAGTGTGTTGGGTGTGTTGGGTTTTTCAGGGTTCGCATAGAGATTTCCTCCCCGTTCGATTTCAGCGATTAAAAAAAATCGCGCGCGCGCGCGTGCGCACAAACCCAACACACCCAACACACATACCCCCAAAGCCACAGATTCCGGGGCCTGAATGTGTGTTGGCTTACCGAAACCAACCCAACACAAACCCAACACACCCAACACACTTAATGGCAGAGTCATGCCGCAAGCCTCTTGATGTGGTCCCAACTGTCGACGTTCCAGCCCGCCAGCTTTGCTCGGGCACGCCACTCGACAACGGTCTTGCCCAGCTCGGCCGACTTCATGGATGGGGGCAGGGAAGGATCACCCTCGCTGGGCACAAAGAACGCCGCAAATCGGCGAGAGCTGCCATCAGTCCAGGGGATAGGGCGTGTCTTCTCCACCTTCGCGCTTAACATCAGCGAGAACTTCGTGTGGCTCATGGAGTTCTCTTTGTTGTGGGAGCACCACTCAAGGAACATGGCGTACACATCGGAAGTCAGGCAGCAGCCCCATAGACCGTGCCCCAACTCGCCGTTTCGCCAAAGGTAGAAGAAGGTCTGCCAAGCCGTGCGACTCAGCTCAACAAGCCTCTGGCGGGCTTCAGTTTTTGGCGGACGCGTGCGCTGGTTGAAATCCCCAAGGTCGACATCGAGCAGCCATCCGTACAAGGCAGCCACCCCACCGTTGGCCAACTCTCGGGCAATAACCTTTTGCCTTTCGGCGGGCAGAGTCTCCAGTGGCCACATCACTAGCATCCGGCGGTCGTCTTCACTGATCGGCCATGGCATGATCTCGTTGCTCAAGAACGCCGAGTTCATGTGGTTGGATTCTTCCCAGCCGTTGATGAACTTGGATTCCATGCGCACCGTCTTACCGGTGATCATGTGCTTGATCTTGCCTACCTGGTTGTAGCGCTGGTCACGGCTCACCACCTCTTCAAACACGGCCCAAAGCTTGCCGCTTTGCCAGGCGTTGAAATTGCCCTCCAGCTGTGCCTGGCCAACCGTGGCACCGTAGCGACCGTATAGCTCGCCCATGATGTCCGCGAACAGCAGGCTTTTGCCCGAGCCTTCCATGGTTGAGTGGAACAGAATCGCGGTGTCCATCTTTGCGCCCATGTGCTGCAACGGATAGGCCAGCCACTTGACCAGCCAATCCAACGCTTCGGCGTCATTGTTGCAAAGGAACGAGATCAGCCACCGCAGGTTCTCGCACGCAGCATCGTCACGGACCGGCTCAAGCGGCAAGCCCTCAAAAGTGTTGATGTAGATAGCCGGGTCCTTGGTCATCGTTGGGTCGAACACGATGTGATCGACGTCCACCACCCGCCGTTCCGGGCTGTTCAGCCAGAGCTGATAGGCATCCCCCAAGGCCATCTTGACGCTGCCCTCGGGCAACCGACGCTTCTTCTCACGATCCCAGGCCTCTTTTGTCCCATCGATGTAGATGTACCGGTCGAGCGGTTCAAGCTTCAGCGCTCCACCCTTCTTGCTGGACATCTTCCGGGCCTGCTCAAGCTCTTGCACCTGCTCGAAAGCGATGAGCTTCTTGTCGGTCCGCTCCATCCACGCTTTCGAGAGTGGCTTGCCGACCAAGGCCTCGAAGCCTGTCCGCTTCATCGACCGTCGCTTGTCGAAGTCCCATACGTTCGTGGAACCTTCGACCAGGGCAAATCGGCGCATTGCAGCATCAATGTCCAGGGCATCTCCCCCCGGCCCCCCGGTGGCCGAGGAGTCGGCCGGGCTGATGGCCTCGACGTCTGATGGGGTGCGGGGAAGATGCTCGACATTGCTATCGACGACCGGAGGCAGCTCGGCCGGCTCCACTACCGATGGGGCACGGGGAAGTTCGCCCAATGGCGGCGGTGCCGGCGGACGTGACTTCGCGTCAATACCCAGGATCCGAGCTGCCGCCCTAGTCGCAGCCTTCTGGTCGCCGTCGTGCTCCAGGATGCAGAACACATCGAATGCATCATTCTTGTGTCCGTTCGCCAGCGGGTCCGAGGTGTGATGCGAGTAAAGCTTGCCCTCCGTGATTGTCACACCGGGTATGCCTGAGCTGCTGTGCGGGCTCAACCACTTCCCATCGACGCGCTTGTAACCGTGCGCCTCAATCATCGTTGCGATGTCATGGATACGATTGAATTCAGGGATGACCTCGGGGAGCCGCTCACCAGAGCGTGCTGTAGCTGTTGATGGTTTGGCCATGGGACGAGCTGCAGGCACAGGTGTTGCCGCCTTCGGTTTCCAAGGGCAAACGGCCTCCCCCTTCGGTTTGAACTCATCCCAGTCCTGCCAGATTGCCAACAAGTCGTCAGGCAGCTCTGGCAAGCCATCAGCTGTCGGAGGGGTACGCCATGTGTATGGTTTGTGCGTGCCCGGGTGAATGGATGGGGGCAATACGTCCTGCACCAGGCCACCCCGCAACTCGAACACCGTCACTTTCTTGAAAGGCTCAGCCGCCATGCGGAAAGCGGCCTCGCGACCTGCATCCCCGGCGTCCATGGCAGCTTTCACTTGGACCATGAGCCCTTTGTAGATGGTGCCATCCGGGTCGTTTCTGTTTGGCCAAACCAAGGCGTGGCGACTCAGTTCCACCCCCTCAGGGACGCGGAACATCACGCGGAATCGTTCAGGGTTGCCCACGGAGGTGGGGTACGCGTCTGCGAGTGCGTCGACATCGAGCCCAAGCGTCTGCTGCAGCACCTGCCGGGTTAGCTCGACATCGTCAACATCAAGCGAGCAGACACGACTCGGCCCAAGCACAACACCGAGGTTGTGGTTCGGGCTCGCAGTCCAGAACGCTTCAGCTTTCGAGGCATCCGTGAAATAGCCACCAGGCTTGTTCCATCCGGCACCCTTCGGCCCCTTTTCACCCGGTTCGATAGGAACCAGAGCCAGACCGAAGGTTTCAATGTAACGCCGCGCCCAATCAGCTGTGGTAGGAGTTGGGCGTTCGCTCATCTCCGGCGCTCCCGCAACTCTTGGCAATCGATGCAGGTTTCGCAACCGGAGACTGACAATTGACGGGCCAGCGGGATGGGCTCATCGCAGTCTTCGCAGATTTGCGCGCTTGGCTTGACCGGAAGCCGCGCAAGACGCTGCAGCGACAACTGGAGGAAATACTCAGCGCGGTCATTGGCAAAATCGACGGCATCAGCCATGGCTTGCGTCCTCCATGGCTTCGCGCGCGCCCGCCATGATGGCGAGAACTTGTCGGATGACTTCCATGCCCCGCTGCTCCAGATTCAACACCTCCGCCAAGGTCCAAACGTTGTCCGAGGCACCATCATGCAGGCTACCCACGAACTGACCGGACTCGGCCAGAAGCTTCGCAACCGCCTGCAAGGCATCGTTGGTAGCAGGCACAGGCTTGGGGCGATACCAGACCGCACCGGCAGGACGAACCAGCGCATCAAGCAGCCGAGGATCAGCGGTCCACTGCACGATCTCTTCCAGTTCGTCAGGGGTTGGCCAGCGGCGGTCGTCGGCATGGTGCAACTTCTTCTGCAGGGCATCCACCTCGAGCCCCATGTCGAAGGCCAGCCTGGTGATACCGCCGTGATAATCACGACCCGCGCGATAGAGCGCTTGTCGCAAAGTGAGTACCGGACCTGCGCCCGGCAAAAGATCAATCCTGCTCATAACCGTAAATCCTCGGTTTACGGCCTAGTCATAGGATCATGTAAGACCTATCCTACGACCACGACCTGTGTGCTGTGCCTTGCGTGCTGTGCGGGCATGGCATGTGGTAATAGTCGTCCGGCTGAACTTGTGAGAGAGGCCACCGGCCGACGAGAGTGATGGTGCTTCGTACTGTCATAGCTGGGCTGGGAGGTGAGAGTCCTGGCCCAGCGTTCTTACCCCTTTCCTTGCCTCAAGTATCCCCAGTCAATGTCCGGTCGCAGCGATTCACAAGTAACCTCTCCTCCCGTTTCTCGATCCAAATTGACAGCCAACCCCGCACCTGCGCGGCGGTTCCCATAAGCCACTTGCTTCAGTTGGCCGACCGATGTTCCGCAGTGCCGTGCGAGGGCGTCGACCCCTTCCTTGTCTATCGTTTTCAAATATTCGCTAAGCGTCATAGACACCTCCAATGCCCAGCAGATTAGCAATTGCTAATTATGAAGGCAATAGCAACTCGTAATTTACTGTTTGCTAACGGAAAGCAATCATCTGCAGATGGACATTAACGAAAGGCGCATCGCCTCCCTCCGTACGATCATGGGGAACCTGAGCCAGAAGGAATTCGCCGAGGCTCACGACCTAGACGCGTCGTACCTGTCGCAACTGCTCAACGGCCATCGCAAGCTGGGGGAAAAGGCTGCGCTTAATCTCGAGCTCAAGATTGGGCTTGCAGCAGGGACGCTGACATCTCCTCCAATGGAGGAACCCTCCATCGCAGCCCCAACCAACGTGGTTCGCCTGCCCACCAGGGCAGCAAAGGACAAGAACTACGTTCTGATTCCGCATCTCGATGTCGCGGCTTCTATGGGGCATGGCAAGGCAGCCCCGGAAATGCACATTGAAGTCATCCGCGACATGACGGTTCACCTAGACTGGCTCAGGATGCAGGGCCTAAGTTTCTCCAACATCGACAACCTGGCGATCATCACTGGCGACGGCGACAGCATGTCTGGCACATTCGCAGACGGTGATGCCCTGCTTGTGGATCGCGGGATCACCGAAGTGAAGACAGACGCAATTTATGTCTTCACCCTCGATGGCGATCTCTACATCAAACGCCTGCAGCGTCTGACTGGGGGCCAGCTCCGAATGATCTCCGACAATCCTATCTACCCGCCGATTACCATCGACGAGTCGATGATCGAGCGGATGCATATCCAGGCCCGTGTCCTACTGGCCTGGAACGCGAAAAAGCTCTAACGCCTTCTCGGGTTGTGTCCTACCGGCCATCCGCCGGGGCGCAACCACGCCCATGCAATTTAGCATCTGCTATTGAACAATTATTTAGCTTTTGCTAATTTCAGCTTCGTGCCCCTCTCTCACATCAAGGACACGAAGAATGAAATCAGCACAGCACAACGGATCGGTAGCAATTCTGATCCATCCAACCGCCTGCAGCAGCGTGGCAAAAATACAGGCATTCCAGCGCAGCACTGGCTTGCAGCTGGTCGTCACGCTCGAAGGTAAAGCCCATGCTGTACCTGCCAATGGGGGTGCTGCATGAGCGAATTCAGGATCTCCCTTCGCCAGATCATGCTGCTGCAACGCACCTTGGATAACGGCGGCACTGCGACCTGCAAATTGCAGCGTCCCGAAGCCACGGTCGATGCACAGATCGAGATCGAAAATGACAGTACGCATCACAGCATCAAGGTGACCCTTGGGCCGCTTTGCAGCAGCCTGAAACTTCCGCGCGCCCTCTCCACCAAGTGCCAGTCCTTGAGAGATTTTGTGCAGGACATCGCGAATGGCCGGGCTGACTCCGCAGCCCAAACGGAAGAAGCGCTTGCTCTCATGGAGGCGCAAGTCAGCGTTGAAGAGGTCCTGCAGACGGGTCAGACAGCCTACGTTATCGCCACCGTAAACCGACAGCTTCCCCTTGGCGCCGTGGTGACTGACGACCAGGGCGATGTCTGCGCTGCAGTGACGGGAGCCACTAAAGAGCAGCTCGCAGCAGCAGTCCGCGCGAAGCTTCGGCCCAGCCCTGACGGTATCGGGAAATGCGCATGAGTACGCTGGAACAGCTCCGCAGCGAGTGGACCACCCCCTGCCCAACGCTCACTGCCGTCAGAGAGCGATATTTCCCCCACATCGGGTCAGACAGGCGGTTCAAAGAGCTGATCAACAAAGGACGTATTGATCTTCAGCTGAGCAAGATCGACAGCTCGAAGAAAGCCCAGCACGTGATCTACCTGCACAACCTTGCCGCTTATCTCGACCGGCAGGCCGAACGCTCTACCCAATCTGCCTGACCAGGCGGCCCCGGCCATCAGGGGCATATGGCCTCCGCCGACTCTCACACCAACGGCGGAGGGCTGCATTTGGAGCACAGCACATGCAACCGCATCAACAAGTTCTTGCCCTGGGCATCATCTTTCTGGTCACCCTGGCCATCCTGCCTTTCCTGTTCGCGAAAGCTCGGCATCGTGCCTTCAACAGGGGCCTGGAAATCGGGAAACAGCGTCTGCAGGCCGATCTGAAATTGCAGATACAAAGCCTGCAGGTGGACCTGGACGAAGCGCGAGTTCAAGCCGAGGCGAGCCAGCGCAAGCACCACATGGCTGTAGCCCATCTCAAAGGCAACGTCCGCGAGCTCGAAGCCAGGATCATGTCGTATACCGGACTGGCAGTGACCAGGGCGGATTACGAGCTGCTCATCAGCGCCTTGGAAACCCTGAGCCTCACCGAGCGGACGTTAACCGCAATGAAGGCAACTCAGCAGGCATCGCGTGCCAGGCTACAAGCCGCAGGACTGGACGGTCTGGCTAAACGCATTCACACCCAACTGCGCGAAACCCCAGCCAGTGCCGCAAGCGCTGAGGTGGCAGCATGACGACCGCTCAACACATCAACGTTGCAGGCGCGCAGCAGCAGGCCCTTCCCTTCCAGCGGGAGCTGTACGTGGATCTGTTCGCAGGCGCGGGCGGAGCCAGCAGCGGCGGCGCACGCGCCTATCGCGACCCGGATGTGGCCATAAACCACAACCCTATTGCTATCGCTGTTCATCGAGCTAATCACCGCAAGACCCGACATTACATCAGCGACATTTACGAAGTTGATCCACTGAAGGCAACCGGCGGCCAGCCAGTTGGCATCCTGTGGGCTTCACCGGACTGCCGGCACTTCTCCAAGGCCAAAGGTGGCGCGCCACGCAGCAAAAGTGTTCGCTCCTTGCCATGGGTCGTTGTCCGCTGGGTATTTGCGACACGCCCGCGCCTGTTCCTCATGGAGAACGTCGAGGAGTTCCAGGCTTGGGGACCGCTGGACGATGCTGGTAAACCGCTCAAGACCGAGATGGGCCGCACCTTCAGGGCGTTCGTATCCTGCCTTACCACCGGCCTGCCTGCCGATCATCCCGACATGGCGGAAATCATGGACTGCATCGGCCAGTGGGTTCCCATGGAAGCTCTGGTGCGCGGCCTAGGCTGCAACGTGCAATGGAAAGAACGCCGTGCGTCCAACGCTGGGTCACCGACCATCCGCAAGCGCCTGTTCCTGATCGGTCGCACCGATGGCCGTCCCATTGTGTGGACCAAACCCAAGAGACACGAGAACCCTCAGGCCGACCAGTTGCCATGGCGAACCGCGGCGGAGTGCATCGACTTTTCCGACCTGGGCAAAAGCATCCTCGACCGCAAGCGCCCGCTGGTAGACAACACCTGCCGCCGGGTCGCGAAGGGATTCTGGCGGCACACCGTGCTGGCCGAGCAACCGTTTGTCATCCCGTTGAACGATCGGCAGCTGGCTGCCGCCAGCCTCACCGAGTTCGCCAACGCGAGCAACCAGCGAACCTTCAGCATTGCAGAGCCTTTGCGCACCCAAGTTGCCCAAGTGAAGGGTGGCCACTTCGCCATGGCAGCAGCACACCTCACGCATCTGACCCACCATGGTGAGCGCTCGGGTTATCCTGTCACAGAGGCAGTTCGAACCATTACCGGAGCAAACCGGGGCGAACAGGCAATGGCCACTGCCGCCATGGTGACGCTGCGCAAGGGCTGCACCAGCAGCAGCCTTTTGCAGCCCGTCAACGCCCTGACCACAGGCAGCGGGCAACACGCTTTGGCCGCGTGTCACTTCGAGCAGGCTAACGGCGGGTTCTACAACGGTGACGGGCGGGCTGCAAAGGCTCCACTGAGCACCATTCTCGGACGAGGCACTAATCAGCGGCTGGCCACCGCCTACCTGGTGAAGTACTACGGCACGGGCGGGCAGTGGCAAGGCGTGGAAGAGCCTATGCACACGCTGCCAACGAGAGAGCGCATGGCGCTGGTCACCATCGTGCAAGTGCCAGCCGCCATTCTGCCGCCGGAACTGATGGAGCGAGCCCGGAAGTGCGCCCATTTCCTGCACACCTATCTGCCCGAGCACTTCCCTGAGTCGGCCGACCTGGTGCTGTTGGGCGACTACGCGGTGGTCGACTTCACCCTGCGCATGCTGAAGGCGCCAGAGTTGAAGCTTGCACAGGGCTTCAGCCCTGACTACATCCTTGATCGAGGGCTATTCGAGAACCAGCGCACCGGCGAGTTGGAGTGGCGCGCCATCAGTAACACCAACCAGATCCGGCTGATTGGCAACAGCGTATGCCCCGACGAAGCGGAAGACCTGATCGCCGCAAACGCCAAAGATCTGATCGATCTGTACCAGCGGGAGGCCGCATGAGCACGCATCACCATGATTGGTACATGAGCGAGGCAGACGACGGCGGCCTGTATCACTGCCGGAAATGCAGGCGCACCCATGATGGCTCAGTCCCAGAAGCTCACGGCTGTCCGGTGTCAAACGCCGAGCACAATGCAGCCGCTTGGCTCGGCCAGGCCGGGCTGTACCGCACCCGGTTTGACGCCGTGCGCAACTTCGAGCAGTCCGTCAGGCCTGTTTCCGCAGACGAACTGTTCGATCTGGCTAGCAAACAGGTACTGAGCCAGCTCAACGAGGGCCGCCAAAGTGCATAAAGCAACAAGCATCTGGCAACTGGTCAGCCTGATCTTGGCCTGCGTGCTCATCGCTGCCCTGGTCCAACCGCACCAGCGCCCGACTGTAAACATTCCGGAAAGCACGTTACCGACTGTTAACAACATCACCGGCTACGAGCACCTAGCACTAAGCCCGAACGCCCGCCGCCCCCATGAGAGGTATTCGCTGTGACCACCTCACGGACCTACACCCCTACGACACGCACCCCAACAGGCATGCAGCCCCTCTGCCGGGCGGCGATGTCCGTTATGTGTGATGTCTGCAACAAGCCGCGAACCAAAGGTAATCACGAGAGTTGCTCGAAGGTCCGCCAGGCAGCTGGCTTCATCATCAGCCGGAGGGCTACAGCATGACTATCGACATCATCAGACTGAAGGCACTCGCCACTGCTGCTGCCGCAAACCAATACGACTCCGCCGCGCTGAATGACTATGGGACGGCACTACCGCCCGCGACAGTGTTGGGCTTGATCGCCGAGATCGAGCGCCACCGCCATATAAACGCCGAGGGCTGTAAGCCCGACAGCAATATCCAGCTCTCCGGCCTCCCCTGCGCCGGTGCAGCGTCTTGCCACAGCCTCGACAAAGCGGAGGGCGAGCAGCCCGACCTCAACTTCCAGCTTCTCCTGTTGGCCGAAAGATCCTGCTCCCTACTGGAGGACTGGGTCCAACACACCAGCGTGAGTGACCAGGGCCTCAACGACCAGATCAAGGAGACCCGCGAGCTGCTTGAGGAACAGAGCCCAACCTGGAGCACTGCAATCCGAGACCTGCTGGCTGAACGGCGCCGTCAAGTTCGCGAAGAGGGCCACACCCTTGAGCGTGACGACCAATACACCACGGGGCAACTCGCCCAGGCTGCAGGCGCCTACGCATTCTGGGCAGATCCTAGGGGCGCTAGCCAAGACGATCACATCGACTACCTCAATTCAAGACCAACAGGACTCTGGCCTTGGGCGAAAGAGCACTGGAAGCCAACCAGCCCGCGATTGATGCTCATCAAGGCCGGCGCCCTGATCTTGGCCGAGATCGAACGCCTGGATCGCCAAATGGCACGTGAGGCGCAGCCATGAACGACACCAACCGAATGGTTAGTGTGCCCAATGAGCTGCTGGAGCAAGCCCTTGACGCAGCAGCAGCTGTTGGCATGCAGGACGTAGCTGATGAGCTGGATCGCATCCTAACTCCAACAACTGCGAAATCGGCCGAGCTAATCGACGTGCTGCCAACGGTGGGAGTCGAAGGCGACCAACTGGTTATCCGCATCACCACCGAGTGCCTCTTACACGCAGTCACTTGCTCACCGGAATGGCCGGTCGACTACAGAGGCGCTCCGATCAGCATCCAGAACGGCACGTTATTGATACAGGAAATCATCCACGAACTGCAGCGTGAGGATGAGCAAGGTACTAACCACATGCATCGTTTGCTTGACCAAGCCGCACTGGACGCCATCAACAATGGCAGCGAGGCAGTGAGTTATGACTGAGCGCACCAGGCCACCCATGGCCTCACACAGCCTCGATCTGCCTGCCATCTGCGATGTATGCGGCAAAGGCAGGTCGACTAGGCGACACTCGAAATGCAGTCGAATCCGCCAACTGCGCGAGAGCGATAAATGGTCAGCCTACATGGCTAATGTGGCGGCAAAACGAGCACTGGGGAGGCGTGCATGAACACCGCTTTCGTTCTAATGGCGCAATACAATGGCAAAGCCATTATCTCAATAGAGCAGGTATGCACCGACTATTTCACGCACTTGACGCCTGATATGTTTCAAAGAAAGGTGCTGGCCGGACAAATCCAGCTTCCGATAACCAGGCTCGAAGCTAGTCAGAAAAGTGCCAGAGGCGTGCATATCGCTGATCTGGCCATGTACCTGGACCGACAAAGGGAAGCTGCGCGGCTTGAATGCGCGCAGTTGAACAAACCTCTACGCGCAAGCTAACTAGCCTACCCGGGCGCCGAGCTTCACCGGCGCCTGGATAATCTGGTCCAACCACTTCCAGCCCTTATACACGTCTCCTCGACCGCGCAAATGGGTATAACGCCGCATCGAGTTCCAATCGCGATGGCCAGATACACTCGAAACTCTGGGTATATCCCAATCCATCTCGAACAGCCGGCTCACACCTTCGTGGCGTAGATCGTGAAAGTGCAGGTCCTCGATACCTTTCATCTTGCACGCTTTAGCCCAAGCAGTACCGACCGAGTCAGTGTTGTACGGGAATATCTCCGGGCACTCCCTCGGCATGCTCTGCACAATCTGCCATGCCTCATCTGGTAAGTGACACCAGACATCATTACCCAGCTTCTGACCGGGGTTTTTCATATCCCGCACTTTCACTGCTTTCCGGTGCTCATCCAGATCGTCCCAGAGGATGCGCGTGATTTCGTCCATTCGTCTTGTCGAAAATATCGCGAACGCCACCACCTTAGGCATGTGGATGACTGACGGCCTGCGCTGCAGCATCTCGAAGAAGTGCTCCATCACTTTATCGAGCTCATCCAATGTAGGCCTGCGATCTCGCTCGCGGCTCCGCATGTTGTAACCGAACTTCTTCAGGACGAGACGAGCGTCGGACATTGCCAAGGGATTGATCTCATACCCCCAAGCCGCCCTGGCCAAGGAAAGAACCGAACCCAGGTGAGCCAAATCATTGCCGGCAGTCTGAGGCTTTACGGAGCCACCTTCTGGCCCCATGCGCCAAAGCGCATAATCCACCAGGACCTGCTGGCCGATGTCCGAATCGACCTTCTCCCCCAAGTAGCTCTTCTTGATGGCATTGAGAGTAAGCCGCTTGGTTTCACCGAGAGGCCGGGCTTTCTCCGCCTCGATCAGGTAGCGCTCGATCATCTCCTTGACCGTGTGCCCCTTGCGGCTGGCCCGCTCGATCGCACCAGGTACCGCCAATTCGGTCTCTCGTCGCTTCGCCCAGGCTTGAGCAGCCTGCTTGCGGGCGAATGTCTGGGCTTCTTGGTAAACTATGACACCCTTTTTCTTGAGGCGGATCTGGACGGTGTAGCTGACCGTCCCATCGGCCTTTTTCCTTGCTCTGATCGTTGCCATGATTTTCGGTGGCCCAAGCGTGAGTGGCGGTGGTACATCGTACCACTGTCACACCAAAAACGCCCAAAAACGCCCAAAAATGGTACAAAAATGCGTAGACCAGAATGCCCCTAGAATCAGCCTCAAAGCCACAAACCACGCGCCCTGAGCCGTCACGCCGCTTCAGCGTTGCACCTATGATGGACTGGACAGACCGCCACTGCCGCTTCTTCCTGCGCCTGCTCTCCAGCCAAACCCTGCTCTACACCGAGATGGTCACCACCGGCGCCCTTCTCCACAACGACGCCCACCGCTTCCTGCGCCACGACGTCTCCGAGCACCCGCTGGCCCTGCAATTGGGCGGTAGTGTGCCCGCCGACCTGGCTGCCTGCGCGCGCCTGGCCGAGGAGGCCGGCTACGACGAGGTCAACCTCAACGTCGGCTGCCCGAGCGACCGGGTGCAAAACAACATGATCGGCGCTTGCCTGATGGCACACCCGGCGCTGGTGGCCGATTGCGTGAAGGCCATGCGTGATGCGGTGTCGACGCCGGTGACGGTCAAGCACCGCATTGGCATCAATGGCCGCGACAGCTACGCCGAACTGTGCGACTTCGTTGGGCAGGTGCGAGAGGCTGGCTGCCGGAGTTTTACCGTGCATGCGCGCATCGCGATCCTGGAGGGGCTGTCGCCGAAGGAGAACCGCGAAATCCCGCCGCTGCGCTATGACGTGGCAGCGCAGTTGAAGGCCGACTTCCCGGACCTGGAGATCGTGCTCAACGGCGGGATCAAGACCCTGGCCGAATGCCAGGCGCACCTTGAAACCTTCGATGGCGTGATGCTGGGGCGTGAGGCATATCACAACCCTTACCTGCTGGCCGAGGTAGACCAGCAGCTGTTTGGCAGCGCGGCGCCGGTGGTCAGCCGTAGCGAGGCACTGGCACAGCTGCGCCCTTACATCGTGGCGCATATGGCAAGTGGTGGCGCGATGCATCACGTTACCCGGCACATTCTAGGGTTGGCGCAGGGGTTCAAGGGCGCTCGGCGCTTCCGCCAATTGCTGTCGGCGGATATTCACAAGGCCGCTGAGCCGTTGGCGGTGTTTGATCAGGCAGTGGAGTTGTTGCAAGGGCGGTGACAAGGCGGGATTGGGAACCTCGGGCCGGCTTGCGACTCGAATCTTCACCTTTCGCACCGCCCTTCGCGGGCAAGCCTGCTTCCACCGCTTGCCTGCATGGTTTCGACGGCCCTTGAGCGGCCGTCGGGGCTCGGGTAATGTCGAGTCATTGCACAGGACAGAGCACGCCCATGACCTCCAAGCTGGAACAACTCAAGCAGTTCACCACCGTGGTCGCCGACACCGGGGACCTGGATGCCATCACCCGCCTGAAGCCGGTCGATGCCACCACCAACCCGTCGCTACTGCTCAAGGCCGCCGCCATCCCGGGCTATGCCGATCTGCTCACGCAGGTGAAGGCCGATGCCAAGGGCAATGTCGACCTGGCTTGCGACAAGTTCGCAGTGGCCGTGGGCTCGGGCATTCTCAAGGCCATCCCGGGGCGTATCTCCACTGAAGTGGATGCGCGCCTGTCGTTCGATGAAGCGGCTCTGCTGACCAAAGCCCGCCAGTTGATCGGGCTGTATGACGCAGCCGGGGTCTCCAAAGACCGCGTGCTGATCAAGCTGGCCTCCACCTGGGAAGGCATCCGTGCCGCCGAGCAGCTGGAGAAGGAAGGCATCCAGACTAACCTCACCCTGCTGTTCTCCTTCGCCCAGGCACAAGCCTGCGCCGATGCCGGGGTGTTCCTGATTTCTCCGTTCGTGGGCCGTATCTACGACTGGTACAAGAAAAGCACCGGCAAGGAATACGTGGGCGCCGAAGACCCTGGTGTGCAGTCGGTCACGCGCATCTACGACTACTACAAGGCCAATGGCTACGACACCGTGGTCATGGGCGCCAGCTTCCGCAATATCGGCCAGATCGAACAACTGGCCGGTTGCGACCGCCTGACAATCAGCCCTGAGCTGTTGCAGCAGTTGAGCGATGACCAGGGTGAGCTGCCGCGCGTGCTCAAGCCTGGCAATGCGGGTGAACCCAAGCAGCAGCTGAATGAAAGCCAGTTCCGCTGGGCGATGAACGAAGATGCCATGGGCACCGAGAAGTTGGCCGAGGGTATCCGCCAGTTTGCGCGGGACCAGGAAAAGCTGGAGAAGTTAATGGCTGAAAAGGCCTGATACAGTTCGGGTTTGCCTGACGGGCGGGAGGTGTTCAGCATTTTCCGCCCGTTTTGTTTTGCCCTGTTTTAGTTGTGTACTGAATTCCAGGGCCTTTTCGCGGGCTTGCCCGCAAAGAGGCCCGCATAGCCACCCGAGCTGTCGATGACCCCCTCTACCCCATTGCCCCTCGTGCTCGCCGGCCCGGTACTGCGCCGCCTGGAGCCCCAGCGCCTGGCCATCTGGCTGGTCGCCACCCAACCGCTGCAACCCGATTTCATCTGCCCCGCAGGCGAGGCCCAGGTCGATTGCCAGGTTCTCCCGGTCGGCCAGCAGGCCTTCATTCACCTGCTGGATATCCACTTCGCAAATCCCCTGCCCTGCAACCAGCTGCTTGACTACGATCTGATGATCAACGGTCAAGGCATCGCCAGTTGGGCGCCACACTTGCTCTACCCCGGCACCCAGCGCCCAAGCCTGGTGCTGCGCGACCGCCTCGACCACTTGCTGCACGGTTCCTGCCGCAAGCCGCACCACCCCGCTGCCGATGGCCTGTTGTGCGCCGATCGCCTGCTCAAGGCCTGCACAAAGCCCGAAGACCGCCCGGCCGTGCTGCTGATGACCGGCGACCAAGTGTACGCCGACGATGTCGCCGGCCCCATGCTGCGCGCCATCCATACCCTGATCGCGCGCCTGGGCCTGTTCGACGAGCAGCTGGAGGGTGCGGTGGTGCCGGATAGCCAGGCGCTTTACCAGCACCCGGCCAGCTACTACCACCGCGCCGACCTGCTGCCGGCGCAGGAACACAACGACACCTTGCGCGAGCGTTTTTTTGGCGGCAAGCGCAAGCCGATTTTCTCGTCCAGCAACGCCGACAACCACTTGGTGACCTTCGCCGAGGTCATGGCCATGTACCTGCTGGTGTGGTCACCGGTGCCTTGGCAACTGGTGAACCTGGACATGCCCACCGGTCTTACCGACCAGCGCCAGGCCCGTTACCGGCAAGAGCTGCCATTGATCCAGGCGTTTGCCGACAACCTCGACCAGGTGGCGCGGGTGATGGCCCACCTGCCCTGCCTGATGATTTTCGACGACCACGACATCACCGACGACTGGAACCTCTCGGCACAGTGGGAAGAAACCGCCTACGGCCATCCGTTCTCGCGGCGCATTATCGGCAACGCCCTGCTCGGCTACCTGCTGTGCCAGGCCTGGGGTAACAACCCGGACGGCTGCAAGCCACTGACCGAGCAATGCCAGGCGCTGACCAGCCAACACCAGGATGAGCTGATCGACGAGCTGTTGCGCTTCCAGGGCTGGCACTTCAGCCTGCCCACAAACCCGCCCCTGCTGGTGCTGGACACCCGCACCCGGCGCTGGCGCAGTGAAAGCAGTTTGGCCAAGCCGTCCGGCCTGCTCGATTGGGAGGCGCTGAGCGAGTTGCAGCAAGCACTGCTCGACCACCCGTCTGCGGTCATCGTGTCACCTGCGCCGATTTTTGGCGTGAAGCTGATCGAGACGGTGCAAAAGGTGTTCAGCTGGCTAGGCTATCCACTCTTGGTAGATGCCGAAAACTGGATGGCCCACCGAGGGGCGGCGCAGGTCATCCTCAACATCTTCCGCCACTCCCGTACACCGGGGCACTATGTGGTGCTGTCCGGGGATGTGCACTACTCGTTCGTCTATGAAGTGCTGATCCGCCACCGCCAGCGCAGCCCGCACTTGTGGCAGGTGACCAGCAGCGGGATCAAGAACGAGTTCCCCCGGCGTTTGCTGGATGTGCTCGACCGGCTCAACCGCTGGCTGTATTCGCCACGCTCGCCGTTGAACTGGTTCACCAGGCGCCGGGAGATGGAAGTGGTACCGCGTACGCCCAGCCACAGCAAGGCTGGAGAGCGGCTTTGGAACGGGGCGGGGTTGGGGCAGGTGTTCTTCGACGAACAGGGGCGGCCAGTGCGGGTACTTCAGCTGGATGCCGGCGGCGCTGAAGCAACCGAGTTTGTTGCCGGGCGGTAGCCAGGCAACAGGTCAGCTTCGCTCCAGCGCGTTGACCAGGTCATGGAACGCTTCGCGGTTGGAGTCGTTCAGGCCCATGAGGATCTTGTGCGCCTCCAGCACCTTGGAGCGCACCACGTCTTCGTTCTGGTCCTGCGATGGCAGGTCGGTCAGGCATTCCGGGCACGGGATTGGGCGATCGACGATGTTGAACACCTGATCGAAGCCCATCGACTGCAGCAACCGGGAAATGTCTGGATTAGTGGTAACCACAGTCGGCAGCAAGCCCACCTTCTGCCGCGACAGGATCGACAGCTTGGCCAGCAGGCCCAGGGTGGTGCTGTCGATGCTTTCGGTTTCAGTCAGGTCGATGACAATCGCCGAGAAGTTCAACGCCGTGAAAATCTTCTCGATCGTCGCATCCAGCGCCGAACACAGGGTCAGGCGCACTTCACCGACAAATTTCAGTACGAAGGTACCACTCTGCTCGGCGAACTGGATTCTACCGGTACTCATTGAAGGTTCCTGCTCAACACCAATAGGGCGATATCATCCGGCATCTCCCCAAGCGTAGCCAATCCGAATCGTTGACGCAGCCCATCCAAGCTGCCACCTGCTGCCTTGACGATCTCCGGCAAGGCGGTTTCTTTATCTTTGAGCGTGTCACCCGGCAAAAGGTCCAGAATGCCATCGGACATCAGGCTGAGGCTGAACTGCGGTGGCAGCTCCACTACCAGATCCTGGTAGGTGGCCTCCTCGAACAGCCCCACCGGCAGGCCACGGCCTTCCAGGTAGCGGGCATTATCGGGGGTGTACAGCACCGGCAGCGGCAGATGACCGCCCACGGCGTAGGTCAGCAGACCGGACTCTTCGTCGATCACACCGCCGACCATGGTGACGTGCTTGCCCAGCTTGCTATTGATCAGGCCGCGGTTGATATGGCTAAGCACTTCCGACGGCTTGAACTCGCGCATCCTGCTGCGCTTGAGCTCGAACATGAGCCGCGTGGTCATGAACTTCAACAGCACGGTGACAAAGGCCGACGACGCGCCATGCCCGGAAACATCGGCAAGGTAGAAGGCAATGCGCCGCTCGTCCACGCGGAAGTAATCGACAAAATCACCCGACAGGTACAGCGACGGAATGATCTGGTGCGCGAAAGCGAACTCACCGGCTGCCCAGGGGCTTTCCGGCAGCATGTTCATCTGCACCTGGCGACCGGCGGTCTGGTCCTCCTGCAGCAAGTGCAGGCTGGCCTCCAGTTCGCGGTTGGCGGCTTCGAGCTTGTCGCGATAGCGCTGGTTTTCCAGCACCAGGCGCGAACGGTCGAGGGCGCGGCGCACCGAATGCTCGAGTACGGCCAGGTCTTCCAGCGGCTTGATCAGGTAGTCGGCGGCGCCCAGGCGCAACGCCTCCACCGCATCACTCATGACGCCGGCACCAGACACCACGATCACCGGCAACTGCGGCGCGCGCTCGCTGACCTGGCGGATCAGTTCGAGGCCGCCCATCTGCGGCATGCGCAGATCGCAGATCACGAGGTCGGGCTGGTGTTCTTCGAAGACCTGAAGCCCCTGCTGGCCATTACCGGCCTGGAGGACGCTGAAGCCACTGTCTTCAAGATAGGCGGCGAGGCTCGCACGGACCACGTCGTCGTCATCGATGATCAGCAGCGTTGCACTGGTTTTCTGCATGTGGGCGAACGGCGCCGATTTAGGTTGGTGCAGCGGTGTCGGCAAGGCAGACGGCCAGCTACGGGAATTCTTTAGGGTCACACTCTACTTGAGTTGTAGGACAAGAACACCTGCCCGGCAACTCTCCGGCAACTGTCAGAGCTACCTTGTAAGGCGCAGACGGTACTCCCATCCGGCAGGGGTTTCAAGCATGCAAGGGTCGACCTCGCCGCTCTTTACAGGGCAAATCACCGGGAGTTATAAGAAAGTCGACCAGCGCAACCCGATGGGAAGGATGCAGCATGCCCCACACGCCCTCCAGCCACAGCGAGAAACGCGACTTTATCCGTATGCGCCTCGACACCGAGGTCAGCCTGTTGCATGAGGGCCAGGTGATTGCGGCCGTGTGCCTGGACCTGTCCAGCGGCGGCATGCAGGTGCAAGCACCGCAGCGCTTTCTGGTGGGGGATCATATCGAGGTGCGGATCGACTCAGACCACCCGGCGCTGAAAGGGCTGCATGCCAGCACCGAAGTGGTATGGATTGCCGACCAGGCGGGCGGGCAGCAGAAGTTCGGGTTGCGGATTCTGGCGATGCACTGAACCTGGGGCCGCGTTGCAGCCCCAGGCTCACGGATCAGAAGTCGTCTTCGACTTCGCCGTCCTTCACCTTGAACTCGCGGTTCTGCAGGTAGGCGTTGCGAATGAAGATGTACTTGTCACCCTGAATCAGCTTTTCGGCCGACAACAGGTCGGCACGGGTGTCGACCACATCCAGGGCGAAGATCGAGTTGCGCGTCGGCACATGGTCGATGTAGCGGTAGGGTTTGGTGTAGGTGTCCGGGTACTTGGCTACGCCGTCACGTACGGTGCTCGGCCCCAGCAGCGGGATGACTACGTAAGGGCCGCTCGGCACGCCCCAATAACCCAAGGTCTGGCCAAAGTCCTCGTCATTACGTTGCAGGCCCATCTTGGTACCCACATCGAAGAAGCCGCCCAGGCCGAACGTGGTGTTGACGATCAGCCGCGCAGTGTCCACGCCCGCTGCATGAGGCTTGAGCTGCAGCAGGTCGTTGGCCAGATTGGTCACGTCGCCCAGGTTGCGGAAGATGTTGTGGATGCCATCTTCAAGGAACTGCGGGGTGACCGTCTGGTAGCCCTTGGCCAATGGCTTCAGGGCATAGGTGTCGAGGGTATCGTTGAAACGGAAGATCGGGCGGTTGACCGCTTCCCAGGGATCTTCCTCGGTGGCGGCCTGGGTGGCTGCCACGGGCGCCAGCAGCAAGCTGGCACAGACACAGGCCTGGGTGACTCGTTCGATCACACTGGCACCGATCCTACGCATAGATGTCTCTCCATCGAATTTCTCGGCCGCACGCGCAACGGGGCGCGCTGCTGGTAAGGCGGCAGTATAGAGGCTTGCGGCCTGATAAACAGCTTTACACATTTTTGCTCAATATTTTGTGAACAACTGTTGCGCGGGCGAGCCTGTCACAGGCCGGTAACAATCAGCGAATAGCCTGCGGACTATTTGGGGGAAGTTGCCATGGACGCTGCACCTGCATTCACTGCTGTGCTGTTCGGCTTGCGCGGCTGCCTGGTGCAGGCTGCCAATGGCGGCGCCCCCTCACCCGCCCCCGGCGCACTGGCCACCCTCGCCAGCCTGCGTCATCGCCAGGTGCCGTGCATCTGGCTGGATGACCTCACCGCCGCCCACAGCAAACGCCTGGCCCATGTGCTGCCCGACTGGCTGCCAGGGCACCTGGTCAACGGCGTCCGCTGGCCAGCGCCCAATGCCTGCTGGCAGGCCTTGATGAGCCTGGACAGCGAACGCCTGGACGGCTGCGTGCTGGTCAGCGGCGACCCGCGCCTGCTGCAGTCGGGCCTTAACGCGGGCCTGTGGACGGTGGGCCTGGCGGCCTGCAGCCCGCTCTGCGACCGCAGCTCGCAGCAATGGCAAGCCATGAGTACACAGGAACAAGACCTGGCCCGCGGCAAGGCGACGCTGGAGCTGTTCAGCCTGGGCGTGCATTCGGTAATCGACCACCTCGAAGCACTGGATACCTGCCTGCAGGACATCGCGCAGCGCCGGCGCAAAGGTGAAAAACCCTGATACAGCACCTTTGACACGGATCATGCAAAGCGGCGGCAGGTGGATTACGCTGAAGACAGGCCAGAACCTTTGCCGCTTCGCTGAGGTCCATGGCTTGCCAAGCCATTGATGGAGAACTGCCAATGCCTGCCCGCGAATTGCAAGAGCGCCTGAACAGCTTGCGCGAGCAACTGGACCGCAACGTACCGCTTTCGGAAGAAGAGCTGGCCGCGCTGCACGAAGAAGCGCGCCAGATTGAGGCGCAACTGAAACTTGAGGAAGCCACGCCGGACAACAACTTGGTGGATGGCGTGAACCTGGCGATCGAACGCTTCGAGGCCGACCACCCCGACCTCACCGCCACCCTGCGCAGTATTGCCAACTCGCTGCACAGCATGGGGATCTGAAATAGCCGGGGGCCGCTTGGCGGCCCCCATACCTTACTGCCGAACCAGCCGCGTGTTCTGCGGGCTGATGGCCCCGGTGCTGCGGTAAGGGTTGATGTCCAGCCCACCCCGGCGCACATAACGCGCATACACCGTCAGGTGCTCCGGCTGCAGCAGGTTCTTCAAGTCCAGGTAAATGCGTTCCACGCACTGCTCGTGGAAGTCGGCATGCTGGCGGAAGCTGATCAGGTAGGTCAGCAGGCTGGCATGGTCCAGCGCCCTGCCCTTGTACTCGACCACCACGCTGCCCCAGTCCGGCTGGCCGGTAACCGGGCAGTTGGACTTCAGCAAGTGGCTGTGCAAGGTTTCTTCCACAACCCGCTCCGGGTTGCAGTGCAGCAGTTCTGGCTGCGGCTGCTCGTAGTTGCTGATGGCCACATCCAGCGCATCGATGCACAGCCCCGGCAAAGCCACCACACCCTGGGCCTCGACCTCGGCCAAGGTCCGCACTTTCACGCCCACCGGCTTGCCAGCGGCAGCGGACAGGTCTTTTTCCAGGCACGCCTGCAACTCGCCCAGCGAGGCGAACACCGTCTGGTTCAGCGAGTTGAGGTACAGCTTGAACGACTTGGATTCGATGATGTTCGGCGAATCAGCCGGAATGGCGAACTCGCCGATCGCCACCACAGGCTTGCCCGACGGCAGCAGCCAGCTCAGCTCAAAACAGTTCCAGTAATCCACGCCCTGCCAGGGCAAGGTCTGCGCAGTGACGCCCAGCTCGGCCCACTTGGCAGTACGCGGAATCGGGAACAGCTGCTCCGGGGAGTAGGTGGCAATGTATTCGCTGGATTTGCCCAGCGGGGAGTGTTCGGCAGCGGGATGCATGGAAACTGACCTAAAGGTTCGAAATTGCCCCTAGTTTACCGGTTTTGCACCCCGCCTTGCAGGGCAAGTCACTCGATGGTCAAGGCCCCGACCATACCGGCCTGGTAATGCCCTGGTACGTTGCAGGCAAACTCGATGGGCGCCGACTGGCGGAAGGTCCAGGTCAGCTCGGCGCGCTGGCCGGGCATTACCAGCACGGTATTGCCACCGCCGTGACCATGGCCGCCACCGTGATCCATCATCTGGCTGTGATCCATGCCTTCATGATTCATGGCCTGGGTGAACATCCTGCCTTGCATGGCGACCATTTCTTTCTGGTGCTCGGCATGCATGGCCTTGTCACCCAGGTTGAACTCGTGCGGCAGCTTGCCCTCGTTGACCAGCACGAAGCGCACCGTCTCACCGGCTTTTACCTGCAGGCTCTTGGGCTCGAAGGCAATGTCTTTGAGCACCACGTCCACCGTGCGGCTGGCTTTGGCCGCCGGGGCCGGCTCGCCGAAGGCGAAGGTTTTCGCCTCGGCAGAAAAGGCTGGCAGGCTGACCAAGGCAAGGGTGGCGGCGATGAACAGGTGTTTCATGATGACTCCGGGCATGCACAACAGTATGAGGCGACCTTAGTCGGGGACGGCTGGCGGCAACCTGACAGGGAGATTACAACGTTGTCAGCTTGAGTGACGACCGGGATAGTCACGTATCATTTCAAGCATCACCCGGCCCTTGCTGGAGGCAAGCTACCCAATGAAATTGCTGATCGTCGAAGACCAGGCCCGCACCGGCCAGTACCTGAGCCAAGGCCTGAGCGAAGCCGGCTTCGCCACCGAACTGGCCACCGATGGCGAAACCGGCCAGTTCCTGGCGCTGACCGGTGACCATGACCTGCTGATCCTCGACGTGATGCTGCCCGGCAGGGATGGCTGGCAAATCCTGCAAGCGGTGCGCCAGGCCGGCCTCGACACGCCGGTACTGTTCCTCACCGCACGCGACGCCGTCGAAGACCGCGTGCACGGCCTGGAGCTGGGCGCCGATGATTACCTGGTCAAGCCCTTTGCCTTCTCCGAGCTGCTGGCCCGGGTGCGCACCTTGCTGCGCCGTGGCACCAACCCCGGCCAGGACACCATCCTGAGCTTGGCCGACCTGCGCCTGGACCTGATCCGCCGCCGCGCCGAGCGCGCCGGCCAGCGCATCGACCTGACCGCCAAGGAGTTCGCCCTGCTCGAACTGCTGCTGCGCCGCCAGGGCGAGGTGCTGCCAAAATCGCTGATTGCCTCGCAGGTATGGGACATGAACTTCGACAGCGACACCAACGTGATCGAGGTGGCAATCCGCCGCTTGCGACTGAAGATTGACGACCCGCACCCCAACAAACTCATCCACACCGTACGCGGCATGGGGTATGTACTCGAAGAGCGTGCAGATTGATGCGCAGGCTTTCCCTCGGCAGCCGTTTGGCCCTGTTGTTCGCCGCCTGCACAGCAGCCGTCTCGCTTGGTGCCGGCCTGTTGTTCAGCAAGGCCAGCGAGCAGCATTTCGTCGAGCTGGACCAACAATTGCTGGACTCGCGCCTGTCGCTGTTCCGCGCACAACTGGCCGGCATCAGCACGCCGGAAGATTTACAGGCCCGCCTGCCCGCCCTGCACGATGAGCTGAGCCACCAGGCCGACCTGGCCTTGCGCATCAGCGGCAACGACGGCACCACCTGGTTCGAAAGCCGCACAGGGCTGCCGCAGGCACCACGGCCCGCCGGGCTGGCTACCCTGCACGCGCAAGGTACCGACTACCGCAGCCTGGCCATGCACCTGGCACAAGGCACAACACCGTCGCCGCAACTCACCCTTTACCTGGACATCACCCACCACCAGCACTTCCTGCAAGGCATGCAACGGTTGATCTGGCTAACCGTCGGCCTGTCGGCGCTGGCCACCGCGCTGCTTGGCGCCTGGGCCGCACGCAGTGGGCTACGCCCTTTGCGGCAAATGGGCCAGGTGGCCGCTGGCGTGTCGGCACGTTCGCTCACCACCCGCCTGCCGGTGGCGCAGATGCCCGAAGAACTGGCCGAGCTGGCCACCAGCATGAACGCCATGCTGCAACGCCTGGACGATGCCTTCCAGCGCCTGTCGGCGTTTTCTGCCGACATCGCCCACGAGCTGCGTACGCCCCTGTCCAACCTGCTGACCCACACCCAGGTCACCCTCACCCGCCCCCGCAGCCTGGAGGAGTACCGCGAGGCGCTGCATGGCAACCTGGAAGAGCTGCAGTGGATGGCGCAGATGATCAACGACATGCTGTTCCTGGCCAAGGCCGATCACGGCCTGCTGGTGCCGGGGCAGGCGCCGCTGGCGTTGCATGAAGAAGTGGATGCACTGCTGGAGTACTACGCGCCGCTCGCCGAGGACAGCGGGGTGCAGATGTTGCGTGAGGGAGAAGCCGTGTTGCAGGGCGACCGGCATATGCTGCGGCGAGCGTTGTCCAACTTGCTGGACAATGCCCTGCGGTTTACCCCGGCGGGCGGGCAGATAAGGGTGACGCTGGAGCCGGGGCCTACAATCTGCGTGGCCAATACCGGGCAGGCTATTGACCCTGCGGCGCTACCACGGTTGTTCGACCGCTTCTACCGGGTCGACCCTGCGCGACGGGAAGGCAGCAGCGAACATGCGGGGTTGGGTTTGGCGATTACCCGGTCGATCGTGCAGGCCCATGGCGGGTGCATCCGGGCGGAATGCGAGGATGGGTGGACGCGGTTTTTGATCGAGTTCACTCAGGATCGTTGAAATTGGGGCTGCTTCGCAGCCCCCAGACTCTCAGGTAAACATCAAACCGCCAGGCCAATCGCCGGCTGCACCTGCGATGCCCGATATGCCGGGTAAATGGTCGCCAAAAAGCTCATCACCAGGCCCGCAGTGCAGATGATCGCCACATCCCCCCACTGCAACTGCGATGGTAAGCTGCTGACAAAGTACACATCCGACGTAAAGATGTGCTGCCCGCTCACCCGCTCCAGCCATCCAACGATCTGGCTGACATTGAACGCCGCAATCACCCCCAGCACGCCACCAATCAACGTACCGACAATGCCGATCAGGCTGCCCTGAACCATGAACGTGCCCATGATCTGCGCCGGCGTGGCGCCCAGGGTACGCAGGATGGCAATGTCCGGCCCCTTGTCGTTCACCACCATCACCAGGGTGGCGATGATGTTGAACGCGGCCACCGCAATGATCATCATCAGCAACAGGCCGATCATGGTCTTTTCCATCTTCATGGCGCTGAACAGGCTACCCTGGGTGTGCGACCAGTCATCGGCGCGGTAGGCATCGCCCAGCCCGGCAGCGATGGCCTTGGACACCTGCGGCGCGGCATACAGGTCATGCAGTTTCAACCGCACGCCCTGCACCTGGCCCGGCGCCCAGCGCTGCATCTCACCGGCATCCGCCACGTGGATGTAAGCCTGCGAACCGTCCAGCTCGGCGCCCACCTTGAAAATACCGACCACGGTCAGGCGCTGCATACGCGGGGTAATCCCGCCCGGCTCCTTGCTGATTTCCGGCACGATCAGGGTCAGCTTGTCGCCGGTGTTCAGGCGGAAGCGACGCGCCGTCAGCTCGCCGATGACCACGCCGAACTCACCCGGTTGCAGGTCCTGCAAGCGGCCCTGCACGATGTGCTGGCCAACGATAGAGACTTTGCCCTCTTCGGCCGGGTCGATACCGCCCACCTGGATCGGCTGCATCGCCCCCTTGTACGACAGCATGCCTTCCATTTCGGTAATCGGCGCTGCCGCCATCACCGCCGGGTTCTGCAGGGCCGCGTCGGCCACCTTGTGCCAGTCGTCCATCGGCTGCACGCCCAGGATGGCAGCATGCGGCACCAGGCCAAGAATGCGCGCGCTCATTTCACGCTGGAAGCCGTTCATCACCGACAACACCACGATCATCGCCAGCACACCCAGCGACAGGCCGATCATCGAGGTCATCGAAATGAACGAGATGAAGTGGTTGCGACGCTTGGCTCGGGTGTAGCGCGCGCCGATGAAAATGGGCAAGGGTCTGAACATGTACGGAATCACCCAGTGAAAACAGGAAAACGGGGCGGCACCTGCCACCCCGGGCAGTCGATCAGATGGCCACCAGGTGGCCGTCGTCGAGCTTCAATACACGGTCCATCTGCCGCGCCAGGTTGAGGTCGTGGGTCACCACCAGGAACGCCGTGCGCGAGGCGCTGGACAGCTCCTGCATCAGCTCCTGGATGCCCTGGGCGGTATGGTGGTCGAGGTTGCCAGTCGGCTCGTCGAGCATCACCAGGCCAGGGCGGTTGACCAGGGCCCGGGCAATCGCCACACGCTGGCGCTCACCACCGGACAGCTCGGCCGGTTTGTGGTTCAGGCGATGGCCCAGGCCCACGCGCTTGAGCAGCGCCTCGGCGCGCTCACGGGCCTCGGGGATGGGCGTGCGGCCGATCAGCAGCGGCATGCACACGTTCTCAATGGCGGTGAACTCTGGCAACAGGTGGTGGAACTGGTAGACAAAGCCCAGCTCTCGGTTGCGCAGCAGGCCACGGGCGCGCTCGCCCAGCGCCGACAGTTCTTCGCCGGCCAGCCAGACGCTGCCCTGGGTCGGCCGGTCGAGGCCGCCCAGCAGGTTGAGCAAGGTACTCTTGCCCGAACCGGAGCTGCCGACAATGGCCACCCGCTCGCCGGCGTGCAGCTCCAGGTTGAGCCCGGACAGCACCTGCACCGACTCCGGGCCCTCGTCGTAGGACTTGCCCAGGTTGCGGCAACTCAGAACGGCTTTATCACTCATGCGCGACTCACTCATAACGTAGCGCCTCTGCAGGCTGGGTGCGGGCCGCACGCCAGGCCGGGTACAGGGTGGCGAAGAAACTCAGGACCAGCGCCGCACCGCAGACCATGTACACGTCCTGGGCCTGGATCTGCGAGGGCAGGTAATCGATGAAGTACACGTCGGCGTTGAGGAACTTGTGCCCGATCAGTTTCTCGATGCCGGCGATCGCCGCACTCACGTTCAGCGCGGCAACAATCCCGACCACGGCGCCGATCAGGGTACCGATCACCCCGATTACCGTGCCCTGGACCATGAAGATGAGCATGATCTGCCCGGGCGTGGCGCCCAGTGTGCGCAGGATGGCAATGTCACCACGCTTGTCGTTCACCACCATCACCAGTGTGGAAATGATGTTGAACGCCGCCACCGCCACGATCAGCAGCAACAGCAGGCCGATCATGGCCTTTTCCATGCGGATGGCCTGGTACAGGTTGCCGTGGGTGCGGGTCCAGTCGCGGCTGTAGTACTCCTGGTCACCCAGCTGCTGGGCAATGCTCCAGGCCACCCGTGGCGCCTGGAACAGGTCGTCGAACTTCAGGCGCAGGCCCTGTACCTGGTCGGGCTTCCAGCGGTGCAGGCGGGACAGGTCGCTGATATTGGTCAGGCCCAGATAGCCGTCGATCTCCCCCGCGCCCACATGGAAGGTGCCCACCACGGTGAAGCGCTTCATGCGCGGGAACATGCCGGCAGGCGTCACGCTGACTTCGGGGGCGACGAAGGTGAGTTTGTCGCCAATGGTCACACCCAGCTTGGCCGCAGCCTTGTCGCCTATCAGGATGCCCCACTCGCCCGGCGCCAGCTGGTCGAGGCGGCCTTGCAAGATGAAGTTGTCGATAATCGACACCTCGCGCTCGCGGGCCGGGTCGATGCCGTTGAGCAGCACCTTCTGCACCTTGCCGTCATGGGTCAGCAGGCCCTGCATCTGGGTGAAAGGCGCTACCGCCACCACCTGCGGATTCTGCTTTACTTGTTGGGCAAGGGCAGGCCAGTCGGTTATGGGCTGGCCGCTCTCCAGCGTGGCATGCGGGACCATACCGAGCACGCGGGTGCGCATCTCGTGGTCGAAACCGTTCATCACCGACAGCACCACGATCATCACCACCACGCCCAGGGCGAGGCCGATCATCGAGGTCAGGGAAATGAACGAGACGAAGTGATTACGGCGTTTGGCACGGGTATAACGCGTACCGATGAATGCGAAAAGAGGTCTGAACATGTCGGGGCTTGTTCGGATGAAAGGGAACGTCCTTGTGGCGAGGCGCCTACGGCGGCTTTACACTCGGACCACCGCCGCTACCTTGGGTTCGCCATGACGACATTAGACGAAGAAGATCGCCGCGAATACTACCGCATCGAAGATCGGATCGCACTTCAAATAAGCCCCCTCAGCGCGGCCGAAGCCCTCGACCCAGATGTGTTGCAAGATGATTCCCCGCTGTTCAACCTGCTCAGCGAACTGCATCTGTCCGACTTCGAGTCACAGCACCTGCTGCGCCAGCTGAGTGACAAGGACCGCACCCTCGCTGCCTTCCTGCGGGCGCAGAACAAGCGCCTCGACCTGCTTAGCGCGGTGGTTGCACAAACCCTGCTTGGCGAAGTCGGCCAGCCGCTGCCGGTGGTCATCTCCGAAGGCGGTATCGAATTCGCCCAGGCCACGCAGATTGCCCCCGGCACCCGGGTAAAAGTGAAAATGGTGCTGATGCCGCGCGCCCATGGCCTGCTGCTGCGCGGCAAGGTCACCCATTGCGACCCGCGCCCGGAGGGCGGCTTCGAGGTCGGCACCGAGTTTACCGACATGACCGACGCCCAGCGTCAACTGCTGGCCCGCTACATCCTGCAGCGCCAGCAACAACAACGGCGCCAGCAGCTGGAACAGAACGACCCCGCCTCCTGAGCCTATTTCCCCCTGATTTGAAGGAACGAACGTGACCCTGATCTACGGCCATCGCGGCGCCAAGGGCGAAGCACCCGAGAACACCCTGACCAGCTTTCGCCAGTGCCTGTCCCACGGCGTCACCCGCTGCGAGCTGGACCTGCACCTGTCGGCCGACAACGAGCTGATGGTGATACACGACCCTACCCTCAAGCGCACCACCGGCAAACGCGGCAAGGTGGTCGAGCACCCGGCCGCCGACCTGGTGAAAATCGACGCACGTAAAGGCGGCCCGGGCCATGTGCAGCCCTGCCCTATTCCAAAACTGGAAGAACTGTTCGAGAAGTGCCCGTTCGAGCACTGGCAGCTGGAAGTCAAGAGCGCTTCGCGCACCCGCGCCGCCACCACCGTGCTGGCGATCCGCGAACTGGCCCAGCAATACGGCCTGCTGGACAAGGTAACCATCACCTCCAGCTCACGCGAAGTATTGGGCGCAGCCCAGGAGCTGGTGCCAGACGTGAAACGCGGGCTGGTAGCCGAATACGCCTGGCTCGACCCGTTGAAGGTGGCGCAGAACTACGGCTGCGAGATACTGGCCCTGAACTGGACACTGTGCACCCCCGAGCGCCTGTTGAAAGCACAGGGCCAGGGCTTGCACGTGTCGGTGTGGACGGTCAACGAACCGGCACTGATGCGCCGGCTCGCTGACTTTGGCGTGGACAGCCTGATTACAGACTTTCCCGGTTTGGCCAAGACCACCCTCGGGTAGGGTTGAAATCGGTCTCTCCGACCGGCTCAGGCCACCGGTCGGAGCCGCTCAAAAAAGCCGGTTCAGGCCGTCGTAGGCAGCTACCCGGTAGGCTTCGGCCATGGTCGGGTAGTTGAACGTGGTGTTGACGAAGTACTTCAGGTTGTTGTGCTCACCCGGCTGGTTCATGATCGCCTGGCCGATGTGGACAATTTCCGAAGCCTGGTAGCCGAAGCAGTGCACGCCGAGGATTTCCAGGGTTTCGCGGTGGAACAGGATCTTCAGCATGCCCTGCGGCTCGCCGGCGATCTGCGCACGCGCCATGCCCTTGAAGAAGGCCTTGCCCACTTCGTACGGCACCTTGGCCTGGGTCAGCTCCTGCTCGTTCTTGCCGATCGAGCTGATCTCCGGAATGGTGTAGATGCCGGTCGGCACGTCATTGACGAAGCGCCAGCTGCCATTGTCGACGATGCTGCCAGCCGCTGAACGGCCCTGGTCATGGGCGGCACTGGCCAGGCTTGGCCAGCCGATCACGTCGCCTGCACCGTAGATGTTCGACACGCTGGTGCGGTAGGCCTCGTCGACCTCGATCTGGCCACGGCCGTTAACCTTGATACCGATGTTCTCCAGGCCCAGCTTGTCGGTGTTGCCGGTACGGCCGTTGCACCACAGCAAGGCGTCGGCCTTGATCTTCTTGCCCGACTTCAGGTGCAGGACAACCCCGTTGTCCAGGCCTTCGACGCGCTCATACTCTTCGTTATGGCGCACGGTGATGTTGTTGTTGCTGAAGTGGTAGCTCAACGCCTGGGAAATTTCCGAATCCAGGAAGCTCAGCAGCTGGCCACGGTTGTCCACCAGCTCTACCAGCACGCCCAGGCCACTGAAGATAGAGGCGTATTCGCAACCGATCACACCGGCGCCGTACACGATCAGCTTGCGCGGGGTGTGGCTGAGGCTGAGGATGGTGTCGCTGTCGTACACGCGCGGGTGGTGGAAGTCGATGTCGGCCGGGCGATACGGGCGCGAGCCAGTGGCGATGATGATGTGCTTGGCGTTGAGTTTTTCCACCACGCCGTTCGGGCACACCACTTCGACGGTTTGCTCGTCGGCAAAGCTGCCGGTGCCGAAGAACAAGTCAACGCGGTTACGGGCGTAGTAGCCAGTGCGCGATGCCACCTGCTTGGCAATCACCTTCTCGGCGCTTTTCAGCACGTCCGGGAACGAGAACCAGCGTGGCTCACCGATGGCACGGAACATCGGGTTGGTGTTGAACTGCATGATCTGCCGCACCGAGTGACGCAGTGCCTTGGACGGGATGGTACCCAGGTGGGTGCAGTTGCCACCAACCTGGCGACGGTCATCGACCATCGCTACCTTGCGCCCTGCTTTGGCGGCGTTCATTGCCGCGCCTTCACCGGCCGGGCCGGAACCCAGCACCACTACGTCGTAGTTGTAGACAGCCATGCGTACTCCTTCAGAACTGGCCCGCAAGCCACGGTCGCTCGCGGGGCGCGATCATGCCGCCGGGGCGTCATGAGAAAATTCGGGTGCAGTCTAATCAAGCGTGAACGCCGCGCACATTAACCCTTGGTCGCGTCGTAGGCCAATTTCGCCCGCACTACATATGGTTTACCCATTCCCTGGCGGCAATCATCCCTGCCTGCGCTTTCAATCGCCTTTCACCGCCCGTTCGAATGCGGGCGTAGCTCGGGAGACGAAGCCACCCTCGGCCCGAGTCACCAATACCGCAGCCAGGCCATGCGCCAGGGCAAAATCCCAGCCACGCTCAGGGCCAAGGATCAGCAGCAGCGTCGAATAACCGTCGGCCTGCAGCGCCGAAGCGTCTAGCACGGTGACGGCGGCCAGGTCATGTTGCACCGGGCGCCCCAGGCGGGCATCGAAGGCGTGCGAATAGCGCCGGCCATTCTGCTCGAAATAGTGCCGATAGTCACCCGAGGTTGATACTGAAAGGCCATTGACCGGGATGATCTGCCGGGCGATCTGGCGGTCTTCGCGGGGCAGTTCCAGGGCGATGCGCCAAGGGCTGCCATCGGGTTTGCGGCCGACCGCCTTGAGCTCGCCAGTGGCCTCGGCGACAAAGCGGGTTACGCCCATGGCTTGCAGGCGAGCGGCTATCAGGTCGACGGCATGGCCGGCGGCCATGCTGTTGAAGTCGAGCTGCACCGGGGCGTCCTTGCACAGGGCCTGGCCTTTGATGTGCAAGTGCCGGTAGCCCACGCGCTGGCGCACCTGGGCCAGGGCTTGCGGGTCCGGCACCTGCTCGTGGCGGGCCTGAGGGCCAAAGCCCCACAGGTTGAGCAAGGGCTCGACGGTGAGGTCGAAGGCGCCATCGCTCTGCTCGGCCAGGTGCTGGCCAAGGTTGACCAGTTCGAGCATGTCGGGCGGCAGCGCCAGGCACTGGTTGGCGGGCAACTGGTTGAACAGGCTGACAACGGAGTCTGCGCGATAGGTCGAATAGTGCTGGTCGATGTCGCCCAGGATGGTTTCGACCGCCGCTTGCACCTGTTCCGGCGCCGGGCCGCCGGGCTCACGGACGTACTGGATGCTGTAGCTGCTGCCCATGGTCGGGCCACCCAGGCGCTCCAGGGTAGGGCCTTGGTTGCAGGCGGTTAGCAGCAGGAGGAAGGACAGTAAGGCTTTGCGCAAAAAATCGGTTCCTGGGTGCTTGGCTTGGATTCTGTGGTGTGGCACATACCGAGCGCCGCGCGGGCGGCGCTCGATCTAACAGACGCCACACAACTTACTCCAGCCAAAAAAAACGGGAACCCGAAGGTTCCCGTTTTTTCATTGCCTTACAAGCGCATTAGCGTGGAAACGCTGGCGGGTTCACACCGGCCATCTCTTCCATCACGCGAACCACCTGGCAGCTGTAACCGAACTCGTTGTCGTACCAGACGTACAGAACAACGCGGTTGTCGTTGGCGATGGTGGCTTCAGCGTCAACCACACCGGCGTGGCGCGAGCCGACGAAGTCGGTCGAAACCACTTCCTGCGAGCTGACGTAGTCGATCTGCTTGTGCAGTTCCGAGTGCATGGCGGTCTGGCGCAGGTACTCGTTGATCTCGTCGCGCGAGGTGGCCTTTTCCAGGTTCAGGTTCAGGATGGCCATCGAAACGTTCGGCGTCGGCACGCGAATGGCGTTGCCGGTCAGCTTGCCCTTCAGCACTGGCAGTGCCTTGGCGGCAGCAGTGGCGGCGCCGGTTTCGGTAATAACCATGTTCAGCGGCGCGGCACGGCCACGGCGGCTGCCCTTGTGGAAGTTGTCGATCAGGTTCTGGTCGTTGGTGAACGAGTGAACGGTTTCGACGTGGCCGTTGACGATGCCGTACTGGTCGTTGATGGCCTTGAGCACCGGCACGATGGCGTTGGTGGTGCAGGAAGCTGCCGAGATGATCTTGTCATCGGCGGCGATGTCACCGTGGTTGATGCCGTGCACGATGTTCTTCAGCGCGCCCTTGCCAGGTGCGGTGAGGATCACGCGGGCAGCGCCCGGGCAGGCCAGGTGCTGGCCCAGGCCGTCAGCGTCACGCCATACGCCGGTGTTGTCGACGATCAGCGCGTTGTCGATGCCGTACTGGGTGTAGTCGACTTCGCTCGGGCTCTTGGCGTAGATAACCTGGATCAGGTTGCCGTTGGCGGTGATGGTGTTGTTGGCTTCATCGATGGTGATGGTGCCATCGAACGGGCCGTGAACCGAGTCACGACGCAGCAGGCTGGCACGTTTGACCAGGTCGTTTTCGGCGCCTTTGCGCACGACGATGGCGCGCAGGCGCAGGCCGTCGCCACCACCAGTCTTCTCGATCAGGATGCGCGCCAGCAGGCGGCCGATGCGGCCGAAGCCGTACAGGACAACGTCGGTGCCTTTACGGGCCGAAGCGTTCTGCTGGCCAACCACGTCAGCCAGCTCTTCACGGACGAACTGCTCGGCAGTGCGGCCATTGCCTTCCTGCTTGAACTTGTTGGCCAGCTTGCCCAGGTCGACCGAAGCGGCGCCCAGTTTCAGCTCGCTCATGGCCTTGAGCAGTGGGAATGTCTCGTGGACGGACAGTTCGGTTTCGTCGGCTTGACGATGACGCGCAAAGCGGTGCGCCTTGAGGATCGAGATAACCGAACGGTTGATCAGGCTGCGGCCATAAATCGAGCTCACCACATTGTTGTTGCGGTAGAGCTGACCGATAAGCGGGATCATCGCTTCAGCCAGGGCTTCACGATCAATCCACTCACCAAGACACTGGTCGGGCTTCTGAGTCACGGGAACCTTCCACATGTAGGGACAGAAAAAAGGGGCTACATTATGACGCCCCAACGCGGAACCGGCAATGAGCGCCTGTCGCAGTCACGCAAGCCAGCGTTCATGCCCTTTCAAGCCTGACAGGCGGCACTGGCACCGGTACAATCGGTCTCTTTGCCGCAACGCTTGGAGTGCAATCTCCCGTGTCAGTTCTGCGCCTACCGCAAATGTCGGCCACGGCCGGCAAACAAACCTGGGGCAACCTGCCCGGTGCCGCCCTCAGCCTTGCCATCGCCGAGGCCGCCAGCAGCGCTGGCCGCTTCACCCTGCTGCTGACGGCCGACAGCCAGGCCGCCGACCGTCTGGAACAGGAGCTGCGCTTCTTTGCCCCAGACCTGCCGGTGCTGCCGTTCCCCGATTGGGAAACCCTGCCCTACGACCTGTTCTCGCCACACCAAGACATCATTTCCCAGCGCATCGCCAGCCTGTACCGGCTGCCGGAGCTGAGCCACGGCATCCTCGTGGTGCCGGTCACCACCGCCCTGCACCGCCTGGCTCCCACACGCTTTCTGCTAGGCAGCAGCCTGGTGCTGGATGTGGGCCAGACCATCGACGTGGAACAGATGCGTACGCGCCTGGAGGCCAGCGGCTATCGCTGCGTCGACACCGTGTACGAGCATGGCGAGTTTGCCGTGCGCGGCGCGCTGATCGACCTGTTCCCGATGGGCAGCAAACTGCCCTACCGTATCGACCTGTTCGATGACGAGATCGAGACGCTGCGCACCTTCGACCCCGAGACCCAGCGCTCGATCGACAAGGTGGATTCGGTGCGCCTGCTGCCGGCACGCGAATTCCCGATGCAGAAAGAGGAAGTGACCCGCTTCAAGGCGCGCTTTCGCGAGCGCTTCGACGTCGACTTCCGCCGCAGCGCCATCTTCCAAGACCTGGCCAGCGGTATCATCCCCGCCGGTATCGAGTACTACCTGCCACTGTTCTTCGAAGAAACCTCGACCCTGTTCGACTACCTGCCAGCCGACACCCAGGTGTTCTCGCTGCCCGGTGTGGAGCAGGCCGCCGAACACTTCTGGAACGACGTACGCGGGCGCTATGAAGACCGTCGCGGCGACCTGAGCCGGCCACTGCTGCCACCGGCCGAGCTGTTCCTGCCGGTGGAAGACTGCTTTGCCCGGCTCAAGCAGTGGCCGCGGGTGGTGGTCAGCAGCGAAGACCTCGACCCGGGCGCGGGCCGCGAGCGCTTCCCGGCACGCGCCTTGCCCAACCTGGCCATCGAGGCCAAGGCCAACCAGCCACTGGCCGAACTGGCCAACTTCCTCGACCAGTTCCCCGGCCGCGTGCTGTTCACCGCCGAATCGGCGGGCCGCCGCGAAGTGTTGCTGGAACTGCTCGACCGGCTGAAGCTGCGCCCGCATACCGTCGACGGCTGGGACGATTTCATTACCGGCAGCGAGCGCCTGGCAATCACCATTGCTCCGCTGGACGACGGCCTGGTGCTGGACGACCCAGGCCTGGCCCTAGTGGCCGAAAGCCCGCTGTTCGGCCAGCGGGTGATGCAGCGCCGACGCCGCGACAAGCGTGGCGAAACCGCCAACGACGCCGTCATCAAGAACCTCACCGAACTACGCGAAGGCGCGCCAGTGGTGCACATCGACCACGGTGTAGGACGCTACCTGGGCCTGGCCACCCTGGAAATCGACGGCCAGGCCGCCGAGTTCCTTACCCTGGAATACGCCGAGAACGCCAAGCTGTATGTGCCAGTGGCCAACCTGCACCTGATCGCCCGCTACACCGGTAGCGACGACGCGCTGGCGCCGTTGCACAGGCTGGGCTCGGAGGCCTGGCAGAAAGCCAAGCGCAAGGCCGCCGAACAGGTGCGCGACGTGGCCGCCGAGCTGCTCGACATCTATGCCCGCCGCGCTGCGCGCAAGGGTTATGCGTTTGCCGACCCGTCTGCCGACTACGCCACCTTCAGCGCCGGCTTCCCTTTCGAAGAAACCCCGGACCAGCAAGCCGCCATCGAAGCCGTGCGTGCCGACATGCTGGCACCCAAGCCGATGGACCGTCTGGTGTGCGGCGATGTCGGCTTCGGCAAAACCGAAGTGGCCATGCGCGCCGCGTTCATCGCTGTGCACAGCGGCCGCCAGGTGGCCGTGCTGGTGCCCACCACCCTGCTCGCCCAGCAGCACTACAACAGTTTCCGCGACCGCTTCGCCGACTGGCCGGTGACCGTGGAAGTGATGAGCCGCTTCAAATCCGCCAAGGAAGTGGCCGCCGCTGCCGCCGACCTGGCCGAAGGCAAGATCGACATCCTCATCGGCACCCACAAGCTGCTGCAGGACGATGTGCGCTTCAAGGACCTAGGCCTGGCCATCATCGACGAAGAACACCGTTTTGGCGTGCGCCAGAAGGAGCAACTGAAGGCCCTGCGCAGCGAGGTCGACATCCTTACCCTCACCGCCACGCCGATTCCGCGCACGCTGAACATGGCGGTAGCGGGCATGCGCGACCTGTCGATCATCGCCACGCCGCCAGCGCGCCGCCTGTCGGTGCGCACCTTCGTCATGGAGCAGAACATGAGCACGGTCAAGGAAGCGCTGTTGCGTGAACTGCTGCGCGGTGGCCAGGTGTACTACCTGCACAACGATGTGAAAACCATCGAAAAATGCGCCGCCGACCTCGCCGAACTGGTACCCGAGGCGCGCATCGGCATTGGCCACGGGCAAATGCGCGAGCGCGAGCTGGAACAGGTGATGAGCGACTTCTACCACAAGCGCTTCAACGTGCTGGTGGCCTCGACCATCATCGAAACCGGCATCGACGTGCCCAGCGCCAACACCATCGTCATCGAGCGTGCCGACAAGTTCGGCCTGGCCCAGTTGCACCAGTTGCGTGGCCGGGTCGGCCGCAGCCACCACCAGGCCTACGCCTACCTGCTCACGCCCACCCGGCAGAAAGTCAGCGCCGACGCCGAAAAACGCCTGGAGGCTATCGCCAACACCCAGGACCTGGGCGCCGGTTTCGTGCTGGCCACCAACGACCTGGAAATCCGCGGTGCGGGCGAGCTGCTGGGCGAAGGTCAAAGCGGGCAGATCCAGGCGGTGGGCTTCACCCTGTACATGGAAATGCTCGAACGTGCGGTGAAGGCGATTCGCAAAGGCACCCAGCCGAACCTCGAACAGCCACTGGGTGGTGGCCCGGAGATCAACCTGCGCCTGCCGGCGCTGATCCCCGAAGACTACCTGCCCGACGTGCATGCACGGCTGATCCTGTACAAGCGCATTGCCTCGGCGGCCGACGAAGAAGGCCTCAAAGACCTGCAAGTGGAAATGATCGACCGCTTCGGCCTGCTGCCGGAGCCGACCAAGAACCTGATGCGCCTGACCTCGCTCAAGCTGCTTGCGGAAAAGCTCGGCATCAAGAAAGTCGACGCCGGCCCCAATGGCGGCAAGCTCGAGTTCGAGGCCGAAACCCCGGTCGACCCGCTGACCCTGATCAAGCTGATCCAGGGGCAGCCCAAACGCTACAAGTTCGAAGGTGCGACCCAGTTCCGTTTCCTGGTGCCGATGGAGCGCCCCGACGAACGTTTCAACACCCTGGAGGCGCTGTTCGAGCGCCTGACCCCACAGCCTGCCTAAGGAAGATCCATGCGTGCCATCCGTAGCCTGACCCTGCTGCTGGCGCTGTTTGCGCCAGCCGCCTTCGCCGAAGGCCTGTATCAGGTTGAAATGATCCTGGTGCGGCAAAACAGCGTGCCCGCCTTCACCAGCCCGTTCGCCCCGGAAAACTGGAGCGCCGGCGCCCCACGCCTGGAAAAGGATGCCGAGCGCCGCCTGGCGCTGGAGGACGAAGCCACCCGCCTGGAAGCCACTGCCGACTACACCGTATTGATGCACAAGGCATGGCAGCAGCAAGTGGGCAGCGAGCCCAGCCGCATTGCCCTGGGCGAAGGTGCTGAGCAGTTCGGCCACTTCCCCATCGAAGGTAACCTGAGCATCGCCGAAGGCCGCTTCATCACTGTCGACGCCAACTTCTGGGTCAACCAGCTGGACGGCAACGGCAACGTGCTGCAAAGCGAGCAGTTCAAGCAGAGCAACAGCAACGTCAAGGGCGGCCAGCTGACCTTCCTCGACGGCGGCCACCTGGCCGTGCTGCTGAAGGTGACGCCACCGGGTACGCCGAAAATGCCGGTGGTGGACCCGGAGATGATGGAGCAGTGACGTGAGCGAGAGCGATGCGCAGTTCTTTGTGCGGGCGCACAATGGCTGGACTATGTCGTTTGATCGCAAGACCCTGCGGCGCGGTCGGGACTATGCCGATGAAGGCAGAAGCGCGATCATATCGATCCTGGGCATGACGATCCGCGCTGAGTGTACAGGCTCAGCGGGCCGCACCTACTACCAGCGCATAACCCTGGACATGACTGAAGATGGCCTGGAATGCGAGGGCAGTTGCACATGCCCAGTAGGTGAGAACTGCAAGCATTGCGCCGCTGCACTTTACCTGCTGGAACAGGGCCCGGATTGCGGCGAAGGCGATCAGGACACCCTGCCTGCACCTGCCGAAACGACCCAGCACTCGCTCGACCTCCCCCCTGAACTCGCCCACTGGGTCGAAACTCTGGAAGTCCCGACCAAGCCCGCTGAACCCGCCAAGCGCAAAGGCCCCTCGCTCTACTACAAGGTCGTTAACGACCATGGCGTTTGCACGCTCAGCGTATCCAAAGGCACCCGCGAAGCCGATGGTCAGCTGAACCTGGGGCGTGCCAGCTCGCTGCCTGAAATGCTCTATTACACGCCGCGTTATGTCACAGATGAAGATCTGCGCATCCTCAGGTTGATTGACGCCCTTGCCAATAATTCCAGCATGCCCATCGCAAGACTGGAAGGTAAACAAGGTGCAGAGCTGTATGAATTCGCACTTGCCAGTGGGCGCTTGATTCATGCCGAGCAACAGTTGCCATTAATCCCTGGGCCGCCCCTGCAAGCCGAGTTCCGCTGGATGAGGCTTGAGAACGGCAGCTATCGCGGTTCGTGGCACAATGACGAACGGATGCATGACGTGGCACTGCCGCTCGACCCGCTCTACTACATCGATACTCAAACGGGCATGACTGGCAAGCTTGAACATGGCCTTGACCCGTTCATTGCCAGCCAACTGGCAAGCGCACCTACGGTGCCCGAACACTTGATCATCCCCCTGAGCCACCGGTTGAATGCGCTGAATCGCCAGGTTCCAACGCCTACAAGCGTACGCAGTGAAGAGATCGACAGTATTCAACCCAGGCCGCAAATGACGCTGGGCAGCCTCGAATTCAGCGCCTACATGCCCAAGACCGGCCGCATGCAGCGGCAGATGCAGCATCGGGCCGCACTGGCGTTCGACTATGACGGTTTACGCGCCAGCGGCAGCGACGAAAAACCGCTGACCCGCCTGGTCGACAACACCAGCCAGCGCATCCGCCGCCAGCCGCAGGCCGAGCAGGCGCTGCGCAAGGTGCTGCGCGACCTGGGCTTCAAAGCCGCCACCCGACAAAGCAAGGCCCTGCCCGACAGCGCCGGCGAGATGTTTCAGCTGCCAGACGACGAAGCCTGGCTGCGCTTTGCCCGCGAAGGCCTGCCGCGCCTGCGCGAAGCCGGGTGGGACATCGACATCCACCGCGATTTCGCCTTCAACCTGCAAGAGGTGGACGACTGGTACGCCACCATCGACGAAGCCCCCGGCCATGAATGGTTCGACCTGGAGCTGGGTATCGTGGTCGACGGCCAGCGCCACAGCCTGCTGCCGATCGTACTGCAACTGCTGCGCAGTAACCCGGAATTGCTGCGCCCCAGCGAACTGGCCCGGCGCAGCGACGACGAGCACCTGCTGATCGACCTCAACCGCGGCCGCCTCGATGCTTCGGCCCTGCGCGTTGCCCTGCCCTACGGCCGCATCAAGGCCGTAATGGGCACCTTGGGCGAGCTGTACCTGCACGAAGACTTAGCCGGCCGGTCCCTGCGCCTGGACCGCGCCGATGCCGCACGCCTGAACGAGATCGAAGGCTTGCCCCTGCACTGGGAAGGCGGCGCACATGTGCGGGATCTGGGCCGCCGCCTGCGCGACGCCCGCGACTTGCAGGTAGCCCCGCCGACAGGGCTGCAGGCCAGCCTGCGCCCCTACCAGCAACAGGGCCTTAACTGGCTGCAGGCACTACGCGAAATAGGCACCGGCGGCATCCTGGGCGACGACATGGGCTTGGGCAAGACCCTGCAGGCCCTGGCGCACCTGCTGCTGGAAAAGCAGGCCGGGCGACTGACCGCTCCCGCCCTGGCAGTGATGCCGACCAGCCTGGTGCCCAACTGGCTGGACGAAGCCCAGCGCTTCGCCCCCGACCTGCGCGTGCTGGCCCTGCAAGGCCCAGGGCGCAGCAAGCATTTCACCACGCTGCACGACTACGACCTGGTGCTGACCACCTACGCCCTGGTGCCACGCGACCTCGAACACCTGCGCAGCCAACCCTGGCATGTACTGGTGCTGGACGAGGCGCAAAACATCAAGAGCAGCACCAGCAAGGCCGCACTCGCCGTCTGCGAGCTGCAGGCCAACCAGCGCCTGTGCCTGACCGGCACGCCAATGGAAAACAACCTGGGCGAGCTGTGGTCGATCTTCCACTTCCTGATGCCCGGCTGGCTGGGTGACCTGAAGCGCTTCAACCAGGACTACCGTACCCCCATCGAGCGCCATGGCGACAGCGAGCGACTGGCTCACTTGGTTACACGCATTCGCCCGTTCCTGTTGCGCCGCACCAAGGAACAGGTGGCCACCGAGCTGCCTGCCAAGACCGAGATGGTGCACTGGGTGGAGCTGAGCGACGCCCAGCGCGACACCTACGAGGCCGTGCGCGTGGCGATGGACAAGAAAGTGCGCGACGAAATCGCCCGCAATGGCGCCGCCCGCAGCCAGATCGTCATCCTCGACGCCCTGCTCAAGCTGCGCCAGGTGTGCTGCGACCTGCGCCTGGTCAAGGGTGTGGAAAGCAAGGGTAACCAGGCCGACAAGGGCAAGCTGGGAGCGCTGCTGGAAATGCTCGAAGAACTGCTCAGCGAAGGGCGGCGGGTACTGTTGTTCTCGCAATTCACCTCGATGTTGGCGCTAATCGAGCAAGAACTGCAAAAGCGCAAAATCCGTTACAGCCTGCTGACCGGTGACACCCGCGACCGGCGCACGCCGGTACAGCAATTCCAGCAAGGTGACAGCGACGTGTTCCTGATCAGCCTCAAGGCAGGTGGTGTGGGGCTGAACCTGACGGCTGCGGACACGGTGATCCACTTCGATCCCTGGTGGAACCCGGCCAGTGAAAACCAGGCCACCGACCGCGCCTACCGCATTGGCCAGGACAAGCCGGTGTTCGTGTTCAAGCTGATTACCCGGGGTACGGTGGAAGAGAAGATCCAGTTGCTGCAACAAGAGAAGGCGGCGCTGGCGGCGAGCTTGCTGGATGGCGGGCAGGCTGGGCAATGGCGCATGGGGGATGAGGAAATCGAGGCGTTGTTTGCGCCGCTGCCGGGGAAGCGTGGGCGGTGAGTGTTTCGGGGCGCATGACTTGAGGGTTTTGTCGCCCGTCAGATCGAGCGCCGCGCGGGCGGCGCTCGATCTCGGCAACCCCGGAAAACTCAAGACCTACGCTTCGGCTCAATCAACCAGCTGGGCCTCCTTCAACGCCCCCAACGCCTCCAGCCAGCGCGGCTGCTGTCGGTAATCGGTCCGCGCAAACCCCTGCCCACGCATCCGCGCAATTCGCGGCGAGGGCTTCACTTTCATCCGCTGCGCCGCACTCAGTGCAAGCTCAGCCGCCGCCCGGTCGTTACACACCAGGCCCATGTCACAGCCGGCACTCAGCGCCGCCTCGATACGGCTGGCCGCATCACCCACCACATGTGCCCCGGCCATCGACAGGTCATCACTGAAGATCACCCCGTCGAAGCCCAGCTCGCCACGCAGGATGTCCTGCAGCCAGCGCCGCGAGAAACCGGCTGGCTGGTTGTCGACCTGCGGGTAGATGACATGCGCCGGCATCACCGCTGCCAGTTGCCCGCTCAGGCGGGTGAACGGCACCAGGTCGGCCTGGCGCAGCTGCTCAAGGCTGCGCTCATCGGTAGGGATGGCCACATGCGAGTCGGCCTCGGCCCAGCCATGCCCCGGGAAATGTTTGCCACAAGCGGCCATGCCCGCCGCATTCATGCCGCGAATGAAGGCCCCGGCCAGTTGCGTGGCACGCAGCGGGTCACCCTCGAAGGCGCGGCTGCCAACCACGGCGCTACGCTGGTGGTCCAAGTCGAGCACCGGGGCAAAGCTCAGGTCCAGGCCAACCGCCAGCACCTCGGTCGCCATCAGCCAGCCGCATTGCTCGGCCAGGTACTCGGCATTGTCATTGTCGGCCAGCGCACGCATGGCTGGCAGGCGCACAAAGCCCTGACGCAGGCGCTGCACACGGCCACCTTCCTGGTCTACCGCCAGGATCAGGTCGGGGCGAATGGCGCGGATCGACGCACACAGCTCACGCACCTGGCGCGGGCTATCGATGTTGCGGGCAAAGATGATCAGGCCAGCCACTTCGGGCTGGCGCAGCAAGTGACGGTCTTCGGCGGTCAGCCATTTACCGGCGATATCCACCATCAGGGAGCCTTGCAGGCTGACGGTCATGGGTAATCCTTCATTGAAGACTGAGAGAAGCCCACTGGGGGCAGGCAGCTTGTTCGATGCGCACCGGGCAATGGACCGGCACCCGCTCGAACAGGCTTAGCAAGTCGGTATTACGCAGGCGTATGCAGCCATGGGACAACGCTACGCCCATGGGTTCCGTATCCGGAGTGCCATGCAGGTAGATATAGCGGCGGAACGTGTCGACCGCACCCAGGCGGTTGACACCAGGCTCGCAGCCGCTGAGCCAGAGGATGCGGGTGAGAATCCAGTCGCGCTCGGGGTTTTGCGCGTGCAGCTCCGGCGACCACACCTCACCCGTCCAGCGCCGCCCGGCCAATACCGCATTCAGCGGCAGGCCTGCGCCAATCTTTGCCCGCACCTGATGCAGGCCGCGCGGCGTACACCCCGAACCGTTGCGCTCACCGACTCCGTTACGCGCCGTGGACACTGGCACGCGCACGCGCAACTGGCCACGGGCAAAACCGTACAGGCATTGGTCAGCAAGGGAAATGTGCAACAGATCGAGGTCGGGCATGGGCGCTAGCTTAGCCGAAGCGCCCTGCCCCGCCCAGCCTTCAGGCTTTGGCGGTGGTAGCGCTGACGCTGGTCTTGGTACGCGGGCGCAACTGGGCGGTGGCCATGGCGTCATCGGTGACACCGCTATCGGCACGCATGCCGGCCGCCAGGAACGGCACCATCAGGCGCATCACCTGCTCGATCGAGGTATTGATGCCGAAGTCGGTCTCGGCGATCGCCCGCAGGGCCTTGATACCGGACATGCTGAAGGCTGCGGCGCCGAGCATGAAGTGCACACGCCAGAACAGCTCCAGCGGTGGAATGCGTGGCGCGGCCTCGTTGACCAGCAGCATGTAGCGGCGGAATACCTTGCCGTACATGTCTTCCAGATAGCGCCGCAGGTGGCCCTGGCTCTGGCTGAAAGCCAGGCCCAGCAATCGCATGAAGATCGACAGGTCATTGTTGCTGCGAGGCTGCACCGCCAGCGCCTGCTCCACCAGCATTTCCAGCAGCTCTTCAAGGCTGGGTTTTTGTTCCGGCTTGGCCTGACGCCGCTCGAGCTCACGCTCCAGGCTGGCACAAAACGGGCCGAGGAAGCGCGAGAACACAGCCTGGATCAGCGCCTTCTTGGAGCCGAAATGATAGTTGACGGCCGCCAGGTTGACCCCGGCCTTGCTGGTAATCAGCCGCAACGAGGTTTCGGCGAACCCCCTTTCCGCGAACAGCTGCTCGGCAGCATCGAGAATGCGTTCAACGGTTTCCGATTGGGCCATGACTACTCCGGGTACTCCGCCAGACAAACAAGTGTTTGAAACATACGTTTCAGCCCCGCTTCTGTCAAGGCTCGGTGACCGGGCGGTCGCCATTTAAAAGCGCCAGACGGCCGGCTGCAAGCGCCACCTCTGCTGTTTATTGCGCCTTTTGGCTTGCAGCGCATCCAGTACTGTATATAATCCCAGTCACTGTACAAAAAGACAGAGCGCTCACCATGTTGAAACTGACGCCACGCCAAGCCGAAATTCTCGCGTTCATCAAACGCTGCCTGGAAGACAACGGCTTCCCGCCGACGCGCGCCGAGATCGCTCAGGAGCTGGGCTTCAAGTCGCCCAACGCCGCCGAGGAACACCTCAAGGCACTCGCCCGCAAAGGCGCCATCGAGATGACCCCGGGCGCCTCCCGTGGTATCCGCATTCCCGGCCTGGAAGCCAAAGCCGAAGAAAGCGGCCTGCCAATCATCGGCCGGGTTGCTGCCGGTGCGCCGATCCTTGCCGAACAGCACATCGAGCAATCCTGCAACATCAGCCCCGCCTTCTTCCACCCCCAAGCCGACTATCTGTTGCGCGTACACGGCATGAGCATGAAAGACGTCGGCATCTTCGACGGCGACCTGCTGGCGGTACACACCTGCCGCGAAGCCCGCAACGGCCAGATCGTGGTGGCCCGCATCGGCGACGAAGTAACCGTGAAGCGCTTCAAGCGTGAGGGCAGCAAGGTATGGCTGCTTGCCGAAAACCCCGAATTCGCCCCCATCGAAGTCGACCTGAAAGAACAGGAGCTGGTGATCGAGGGCTTGAGCGTCGGCGTCATTCGCCGCTGATCCAGGAGGCGTCATGCAGCAGTTCATTCACGCACCCGAGCAAGCCCAGTTGCCCCTGTTCGAAGCTTTTCTCGCCCAGCCCGTGCTACCGGGCCTGAAAGCCAGTGAACTGGCACGCAAGAGCAGCCAACCCGAGCTGTTCAGCGAACTGTCGCTGCGCGGCGCCCCTGGGCACTGCCAAAGCCTGCTGGCACCGGTACTGCGCGAGCTGAGCGAAGAGGACGAGGCCCGCTGGCTGACCCTGATCGCTCCGCCCTCCAGCCTGACCCAGGCCTGGTTGCGCGATGCCGGGCTCAACCGTGAACGTATTTTGCTGCTGCAACCTCGCAGCAATCAAAGCCCGCTGCAACTAGCCTGCGAGGCCTTGCGCCTTGGCCTCAGCCACACCGTGGTGAGCTGGCTGGGTAGCGTCAATGCCACTGCACGCCAACAGTTGCTACGCGCGGCCAGTGCCGGAAATGCACAAAGCCTGAACATCCGCCTCGGCTGATGTTCAGGCTTTGCCTGTCACTTCAAAAAGCCTGACACGTTGCTGCACCCTTAGTGCAGCACACGCGGCCCTTCATCACGCTCAAGCTCGCCATCCATCAGGCGACCGGCCATCTGCACGCCCACACTGAGCATGGCCTTGGCCACTTCCACATGCTGGCCCTGCAGGAACACCTTGGCGTCTTCCGAGAAATCCAGGGTTACCAGAGAGCCCTCATCCTCGGCGCGACGCAGTTCGATGCGGCCATCAGGCAACTCGACAATTTCCAGAAACGACGTAGACATAAATGGCAGTTCTCCGCGAAAGGCCGCTAGTGTACCAGCCGTTGCGGCTATCAGCACTCACTCAACGCGTCGCGGAAGCGTCTCACCAAGCTCTTGAGGTTGTTGCGCCAACTTTCCAGCTCGGCACGCGACAGTGCAGGATGCTCGTGCTCATCGAGGTTGACGGCCTGGATCAGGGGTTGGGTAACGTCAGTTTTCGGCGCCTTCTTCGCGACAGGTGGTCGGAACAAATTGGCATAAGCATCCAGCATTTGCGCCAGCCAGGTTTCACGCTGGCGGGCGATTTCCAGTAGCTCAGCCACTTCCGGGATGGCGATGCCGTTCAAGGTATCGTCAGCCAGCGCTTGCTCGACCGTTGCAACAACCGGCAGGCGGTAGAAGCCGCCGATCTCATGACACAGGCCCAGCAGCGCGCCGTACAGATGGAACAGCGCCGATTCGCGTTCGGCTTGCACCAGGCCTTGAGCGTTCATGGCCTGGCTTTGCTCGGCCTTGGCCATGGACTCCAGGGCGAGGCCGGCGAAGAACAGTTTCTGGTTGGTACGGGTATACAGTTCCTGGGCCATTTCAGTGGCCTCCCTAAGGCTGCAAGGCGAGTACATGCATCATAAATGATTGGGGCCGCAAAGCGGCCCCAATTGCTGCACTGAAGAATCAGCGCTTGTCTTCAACCTTCCACGCATTCCCGTCGTAGAACGCCTTCCAGCCGGTCGGCTTGCCATCAACCTCGGACTGTACGTACTGCTCCTTGGTCTTGCGGCTGTAGCGGATTACCGCCGGGCGGCCTTCCGGGTCTTTCTGCGGCGCTTCGCACAGGAAGTGGTACTTGGGGTCGATCTCATGCTTGTGCGGCACAATTTCCAACACCAACGGCGCACGGGTTTCGCGGTTTTTCGGGAACTGGCTAGCCGCCAGGAACAACCCCGAAGCGCCGTCACGCAGCACGTAGGTGTCGTCGACCTTCTCGCACTTGAGTTCAGGCATGTCCACCTTGTCCATCTTCGGTGGCGCAGCCTCGCCGCTCTTGAGCAGCTTGCGGGTATTCTTGCATGCCGGGTTGGTGCAACCGAAGAACTTGCCGAACCGGCCGGTTTTCAATTGCATCTCGCTGCCGCACTTGTCGCACTCCAGGCTCGGCCCTTCGTAGCCCTTGATGCGGTAGTTGCCTTCCTCGATCTCGTAGCCGGCGCAATCCGGGTTGTTGCCGCAGATGTGCAGCTTGTGCTTCTCGTCCAGCAGGTAGGCGTCCATCGCCGTGGCGCAAATCGGGCAGCGATGCTTGCCCAGCAGCACGCGCGACTCCGACTCGCCCTCGTCATCAGCGGCAATCTCGTCACCCGGCACCAGGTTGACGGTGGCCTTGCAGCGCTCTTTCGGCGGCAGGCTGTAACCCGAGCAACCCAGGAACACACCCGTGGAAGCGGTGCGGATCATCATCGGCCGGCCACATTCCTTGCAGGCAATGTTGGTCATGGTCGGCTGGTTGGCGCGCATGCCGTTTTCGCTGGACTCGGCAGTCTGCAGTTTCTTGCTGAAATCGCCGTAGAACTCGTCGAGCACGTTCTTCCAGTCACGCTCGCCTTGGGCCACGTCGTCGAGGTTCTCTTCCATGTCGGCGGTAAAGCCGTAATCCATGAGGTTGGAGAAGCTCTCCGACAGGCGCTCGGTGACGATGTCGCCCATCTTCTCGGAATAGAAGCGGCGGTTGTGCAAGGTCACATAGCCACGGTCCTGGATGGTCGAGATGATCGCCGCATAGGTCGACGGGCGACCAATGCCGCGCTTTTCCATTTCCTTGACCAGGCTGGCTTCGGTGAAGCGCGCCGGCGGCTTGGTGAAGTGCTGGCTCGGGTCGATCTGGATCAGCTTCAGCGCTTCGCCCTGGACCATTTCTGGCAGTACGTCGTCTTCGCCCGGCTTGCTCTGCTGTGGCAGCACGCGGGTGTAACCGTCGAACTTGAGAATGCGGCCCTTGGCGCGCAGCTCGAAGTCGCCTGCCGCCACGGTGACGCTGGTGGACAGGTACTGCGCCGGCGGCATCTGGCAGGCCAGGAACTGGCGCCAGATCAGCTCGTACAGGCGCTCGGCGTCACGCTCCATGCCACTGAGCTTGGTCGGGTGGGTATTCACGTCAGAAGGACGAATCGCTTCGTGCGCTTCCTGAGCGCCTTCCTTGCTGCCGTATACCAGCGGTGCTTCCGGCAGGTACTGCTTGCCGAACTCGCGCTCGATGTAACTGCGCGCCATGTCCAGGGCATCGGCCGACAGGTTGGTCGAGTCGGTACGCATATACGTGATGTAGCCAGCTTCGTACAAACGCTGGGCCATCATCATGGTTTTCTTCACCCCGAAGCCCAGGCGGTTACTGGCCGCCTGCTGCAGGGTGGAGGTAATGAACGGTGCCGATGGCTTGCTGCTGGTCGGGCGGTCTTCACGCTTGACCACGCTGTAGCTGGAGGCCTTGAGCTTCTCCAGCGCAGCCATGGCCTGGGCTTCGTTCAGCGGTTTGAACGCCTCACCCTTCTCGCGCGCCACCTCGAAACGCACCTTGGCGTTTTTGGCGGTGCCCAGGTCGGCGTGGATCTCCCAGTACTCTTCCGGGATGAACGCGCGGATTTCGCGCTCGCGCTCCACCACCAGCTTTACCGCCACCGACTGCACACGGCCGGCAGATAGGCCACGGGCAATCTTGGCCCACAGCAGCGGCGAAACCATGTAACCGACCACACGGTCGAGGAAACGGCGGGCCTGCTGGGCATTGACCCGGTCGATATCCAGCTCGCCTGGCTGCGAGAAGGCCTCCTGGATGGCCTTCTTGGTAATTTCGTTGAACACCACGCGCTTGTAGCGGGTGTCGTCACCACCGATGGCTTCGCGCAGGTGCCAGGCAATGGCTTCCCCTTCGCGGTCCAAGTCGGTTGCGAGATAAATGGTGTCGGCATCCTTGGCCAGGCGGCGCAGCTCTTCGATCACCTTTTCCTTGCCAGGCAGGATCTCGTACTTGGCCTTCCAGCCATGGTCAGGGTCGACACCCATGCGTGCCACCAACTGGCGACGGGCCTTTTCTTTTGGCGAAAGGGCCGGAGCCTCACCCGCGGCCTTACCACGCTTGGCGGCTGGCTCTTTGCTCGCGCTGGCCGAACCGCTGGTGGGGAGGTCTCGGATATGGCCGATACTCGACTTCACCACGTACTGGTTGCCCAGGTACTTGTTGATGGTCTTGGCCTTGGCCGGGGATTCCACAATGACCAGCGATTTGCCCATGGATCGGAGTATTCCTGAATCTGAAGATGAAAAACGCGTCAGGTGCCAGACGCGGCACCGCTATATATAGTGGCAAAAGGGTGAGGTCAAGCTCGAACGATCATGCGTGCGACTTGCCCAGCAACCCAGGCAGCCCCTCTTCGACCTTGACCAAAGCAAAGCGTGGCACCTGCTCGCCGTCAACCTCGACAGACTCCTGGAACATCGAAAGTGGCCGTACCCAGAAGCTGTAATCACCATACAGGCATTGGTAGAACACCATCCACTCTTCGCTCTCGGAGTGCCGTGCAACACTGAAGACACGGTACTCAGGCCCTTTGTAATGCCGGTATACGCCTGGTTGTATCTGCATGTTGCGCACCCTCTTGACTTGAACCTGAAAAAAACAAAAACCGGGGCACAAGGCCCCGGCTGCTGTCCCGCTACGCGATCAGACGCGTTCAAAGACAGTGGTGATACCTTGGCCGAGGCCGACGCACATGGTCGCCACCCCCAGGGTACCGCCATTCTGCTTCATGACGTTGAGCAGGGTGCCCGAAATACGTGCCCCGGAGCAACCGAACGGGTGGCCCAAGGCAATGGCGCCGCCGTGCAGGTTAACCTTCTCATCCATCTTGTCGAGCACTTTCAAGTCTTTCAGCACTGGCAGGGCCTGTGCGGCGAAGGCTTCATTGAGCTCGATGAAGTCGATATCGGCCATGGTCAGGCCGGCACGCTTGAGGGCTTTCTGGGTCGAAGGCACCGGGCCATAGCCCATGATTGCCGGGTCGACACCGGCCACCGCCATCGAACGAATCACCGCCAATGGCTGGATACCCAGGTCCATGGCGCGCTGGCCAGACATCACGATCATGCACGAGGCGCCGTCGGTGATCTGCGACGAGGTGCCGGCAGTGACGGTACCGCCTTTCGGGTTGAACGCAGGCTTGAGCGATGCCAGGCCTTCGAGGGTGGTTTCCGGGCGAATGGTTTCGTCGAAATCGAACACCTTCAGGAAGCCGTTCTCGTCGTAGCCCTGCATCGGGATGATCTCGTCCTTGAACTTGCCTTCGACCGTGGCCTTGTGGGCCAACTGGTGCGAACGCAGGCCGAACAGGTCCTGCTGCTCACGGGTGATGCCGTGCATCTTGCCGAGCATTTCCGCAGTCAGGCCCATCATCCCGGAAGCCTTGGCGGCGTGCAAGGACAGGTGCGGGTTGGGGTCGACGCCGTGCATCATGCTGACGTGGCCCATGTGCTCCACGCCACCGACCACGAATACATCACCGTTGCCGGTCATGATCGCCTGGGCAGCCGTGTGCAGCGCGCTCATCGACGAGCCACACAGGCGGCTGACGGTCTGGGCTGCAGAGGTGTGCGGGATCTGGGTCATCAGCGAGGCCATGCGGGCGATGTTCCAGCCCTGCTCCAGGGTCTGGTTGACGCAGCCCCAGATCACGTCCTCGACCTCTTTCGGGTCGACCTTGTCGTTGCGTTCCAGCAGCTTGCTGATCAGGTGCGCCGACATGTCTTCGGCGCGGGTATTGCGGTGCATGCCACCCTTGGAGCGGCCCATTGGCGTGCGACCGAAGTCGACAATCACCACGTCTCTTGGATTCAGGCTCATATCAAATCTCTCGCTCTAGCTCGTTGACCGCTCAGTTGAAGAAGCGCTGGCCGTTCTTGGCCATTTCACGCAGCTTGGCGGTCGGGTGGTACAGCGGCCCCAGGTCGGCGTACTGATCGGCCAGGGCAACGAATTCGGCCACACCGATCGAGTCGATGTAGCGCAGCGCACCACCGCGGAAGGGAGGGAAACCAATGCCGTAGACCAGGCCCATGTCGGCTTCGGCGGCGGTTTCGACAATGCCGTCTTCCAGGCAACGCACGGTCTCCAGGCACAGCGGGACCATCATCCAGTTGATGATGTCTTCGTCGGTGACTTCACGCTGCTCGAAGACGACAGGCTTGAGCACGTCCAGCACGGTGGCGTCGAAGACTTTCTTCGGTTTGCCGCGCTTGTCGGTTTCGTAGGCATAGAAGCCCTTGCCGTTCTTCTGGCCCAGGCGGTTGGCTTCGTACAGCGCGTCAACGGCCGAGCGGCGCTCGTCTTTCATGCGGTCCGGGAAGCCTTCGGCCATCACGTCGCGGCCGTGGTGGCCGGTGTCGATGCCGACCACGTCCATCAGGTACGCCGGGCCCATTGGCCAGCCGAACTTTTCCATCACCTTGTCGATACGCACGAAGTCGACACCGGCGCTGACCAGCTTGGCAAAGCCGCCGAAGTACGGGAACAGCACACGGTTGACCAAGAAGCCCGGGCAGTCGTTGACCACGATCGGGTTCTTGCCCATTTTCTTGGCGTAGGCCACGGTGGTGGCGACCGCCACTTCACTGGATTTCTCGCCTCGGATCACTTCCACCAGCGGCATCATGTGCACCGGGTTGAAGAAGTGCATGCCGACGAAGTTTTCCGGGCGCTTGAGCGCCTTGGCCAGCAGGTTGATGGAGATGGTCGAGGTGTTGGAGGCGAGAATCGCATCGTCCTTCACCTGGCCTTCCACCTCAGCCAGCACGGCCTGCTTCACTTTCGGGTTCTCGACCACGGCTTCGACGACGATGTCGACATTGGCGAAATCGCCATAGGACAGGGTCGGGCGAATGGCGTTGAGCGCCTCGGCCATCTTGGCCGGGGTCAGGCGGCCCTTCTCGACGCGGTTGCCGAGCAGCTTGGAAGCCTCGTTAAGGCCCAGCTGGATGGCTTCCTCGCGGATATCCTTCATCAGGATCGGGGTGCCCTTGACCGCCGACTGGTAAGCGATACCGCCACCCATGATGCCAGCGCCGAGCACGGCAGCCTGCTTCACGTCGTGGGCGATTTCGTCATGCGCCTTGGCCTTGCGCTTGAGCTCCTGGTCGTTCAGGAACAAACCAATGAGGCTTTCGGCAACCGAGGTCTTGGCCAGCTTGGCAAAGCCTGCGGCTTCGACCTCCAGCGCCTTGTCGCGGCCGAAGTTGGCAGCTTTTTGGATGGTCTTGATGGCTTCGACCGGCGCAGGGTAATTCGGGCCGGCCTGGCCAGCGACGAAGCCCTTGGCGGTTTCGAAGGCCATCATCTGTTCGATGGCATTGAGCTTGAGCTTTTCCAGCTTCGGCTGGCGCTTGGCCTTGTAGTCCAGCTCGCCGCTGATGGCGCGCTTGATCAGGTCCAGGGCACCGGCCAGCAGCAGCTCAGGGGCGACCACAGCGTCGACGGCACCCACTTTCAGGGCGTCTTCGGCGCGGTTTTCCTTGCCGGCGGCAATCCACTCGATGGCGTTGTCCGAACCGATCAGGCGTGGCAGACGCACGGTGCCGCCGAAGCCCGGGTAGATACCCAGCTTGACTTCCGGCAGGCCGATCTTGGCGCTGGTGGACATGACCCGGTAGTCGGCGGCCAGGCACATTTCCAGGCCACCACCCAGGGCGATGCCGTTGATGGCGGCAACGGTCGGCACTTCGAGGTCTTCGAAGGCGTTGAAGATGCGGTTGGCTTCCAGGTTGCCGGCGACCAGTTCGGCCTCGGGCAGCTTGAAGTTGTCGACGAACTCGGTGATGTCGGCGCCGACGATGAACACGTCCTTGCCACTGCTGACAATCACGCCCTTGACCGAGGCATCGGCCTTGATGGCATCGACGGCCTGGCGCAGCTCGCTCAGGGTCAGGCGGTTGAACTTGTTGACGGACTCACCCTTGAGGTCGAACTTGAGCTCGACGATGCCACTTTCAAGAGCCTTAACCGTGATGGCTTTACCTTCGTAAATCATCAACTGATCTCCACGATATGGAAGCTGAACTGTACACGCCGATCGCTGCAGCAAAAGCAGGCCTAACTGCCCCGCCCCAGGCACACCCGTCAGCGCGCTAGTCGGAAGTATGGCTTGGCGTCATGACATACAAACGCTCAATTCATACGCCCGTTTGATTTGGGTGTGCACACATTCTCCGAAAAGATCGGCGTTGTCAAATGCTCACGAGCATGGCGAAAACGCGACTTTCCAGTCATTTTGTATCGTCTTGGTACAAAACATGATGACAGTGATCGCCGGCCATTCATGTCAGCGATTGACCACAGCCACTTGCAGTGTGCTGCAACTTTCCACTTGCACGGCAATCCTGGGCGGCTACACTGCCAATTGCTTGAATGAATACCCGGCCTGCCTGGCCTTTTCTGCGCAGCAGAACGCAAAGCGGCGACTTGGCACCCCACCCCTTCAGGGTTCTGCCGAGCCGCCGCTTTGTCGTTTCAGGCCAGATTAACCGGGCTGATGCCTACCCGCCCCTAGAAGGCGTATGAGCATGATTCAGGCGAGGGTTTCGAGGAAGTAGGCAACATCCTGCAATACAGCCGTATCGCCCCGCTCAGTCCAGTACAACGCGATCATCCGAGCATCCGCCTCGACCTTGTAAACGCTCGCCGGCAAGCGCGCCAGGGCCTCCACGAAGCGCGGGTCTTCGCAGGGTTCACGCCACTGGTTCCACCACACCCCCGGGCTGACCTGCCAGAAGCTGAAGTTGTCCTCGTGCCCACGGCGCCGGGCGCGGTGGTACTGCGGGCAAGGGCTTGGCGGCTCCTTTTCCAGCCAGTGCGGCCATTGCTGCGGCGCAAGCTGCATGGCCAGGCCCATGCGCCGTGCTTCCAGGCGCAGTTTCATCTGCTCGCTCTGTTTGCGCGAGGAACGCAGCCAGGAAAGCGGGCTGAGAATCAGCGCAAGGATTGACACCACCAGCAATACCGTCATATCAGTAGATCCCATAAAGCGTTGCAAATGAGCTGGTTAGCCATTTTTCACGGAAGACCCGCCCGAAAGCGACCATACTTCTTCTATCGCGATTGTCAGGAGTACCGCTCATGCAATACGAACATTTGTTGGTCGCCGTCGACCTGACCGAAGAATGCGACCCGGTGATCAAACGCGCCATGGCGCTGGCCGCGCCTTCGAACGCCAAGGTGTCGCTGGTGCACATCGTCGAACCGATGGCCATGGCGTTCGGCGGTGACGTGCCAATGGACCTGTCGCAGCTGCAACAGCAGCAGTTCGACCAGGCCAAGGAGCGCATGGACCGCCTGTTCAACAAATACCCGGGCATCAACCGCGGCGACTCACACCTGACCTATGGCCAGCCGCGCCAGGAAATCCATCAACTGGCCAAGGACCAGAAATGCGACCTGATCGTGGTCGGCAGCCATGGCCGTCACGGCCTGGCGTTGTTGCTGGGCTCCACGGCCAATGACGTGCTGCATGGGGCGCCGTGTGATGTGCTGGCGGTGCGGTTGCTGAAGAGGGAATGATTTAACCTGTACCGGCCTCTTCGCGGGTAAAACCGCGAAGAGGCCGGTACAGATTGAAATCTGATCAGCCTTCCAGCTCAGCCCAGCGCTCTACCAGTACATCCAGCTCACCCTGCAGCTTCTCGATCTTGGCCAGCACCGCCGAAGTCTCCGCAATCGGCCGCTGATAGAAGCCCGCCGCATTCACTTCTTCCTGGGCTTCAGCCATGCGCTGCTCCAGCGCGTCGATCTGCCCCGGCAGCATCTCCAGCTCACGCTGCAGCTTATAGCTGAGCTTCTTCTTCGAGGCCTCTTCCACCACCGGCACAGCAACAGGCGCAAGCTTGGCCTCGACCTTCTCCACCACCGCGCTGTTGAGGGCCGACTTGCCGCCCTTGCTCTCGGTCACGCCCAGCAGCTTTGGCGAGCCTCCCTGGCGAATCCAGTCCTCATAACCCCCGACATACTCGCGCACCTTGCCCTCGCCTTCGAACACCAGGGTGCTGGTGACGACGTTGTCGAGGAAGGCCCGGTCGTGGCTGACGATCAGCACAGTGCCCTTGTAGTTGGACAGCACCTCTTCGAGCAACTCGAGGGTTTCCACGTCCAGGTCGTTGGTCGGTTCGTCGAGCACCAACAGGTTGGCCGGCTTGCTGAACAGCTTGGCCAGCAGCAGGCGAGCACGCTCACCACCCGACAGCGCCTTGACTGGCGTGCGCGCACGCTGCGGGCTGAACAGGAAGTCGCCCAGGTAGCTCAGCACGTGGCGGTTCTGGCCGTCGATCTCGATGAAGTCGCGGCCTTCGGCCAGGTTGTCGATCACGGTCTTTTCAAGGTCGAGCTGGTGGCGCATCTGGTCGAAATAGGCCACTTCGAGCTTGGTGCCGCGTTCTACCTTGCCTGCGGTCGGTTCAAGGTCGCCGAGCATCATCTTGAGCAAGGTCGTCTTGCCGGTACCGTTGGCGCCCAGCAGACCGATACGGTCCTCGCGCTGCAGGACCATGGAGAAGTCCTTGACCAGCATCGGCCCGTCAGGGTGATGGAAGCTGACGTTTTCCAGCACCATCACCTGCTTGCCGGACTTTTCCGCCGCTTCGATCTGGATGTTGGCCTTGCCCTGGCGCTCGCGGCGTTCGCCACGCTCCACACGCAAGGCTTTCAGCGCACGCACACGGCCTTCGTTGCGGGTACGACGGGCCTTGATGCCCTGACGAATCCACACCTCTTCCTGGGCCAGACGCTTGTCGAACAGCGCATTGGCCGTCTCTTCGGCGGCCAGTGCCGCCTCCTTGTGCACCAGGAAGCTGGCGTAGTCGCCGTTCCAGTCGATCAGGCCGCCACGGTCCAGCTCGAGGATGCGAGTGGCCAGGTTCTGCAGGAAGGAACGGTCGTGGGTAATGAACAGCACCGCACCGTTGAAGCCGCGCAAGGCTTCTTCGAGCCAGGCGATGGCACCGATGTCCAGGTGGTTGGTGGGCTCGTCGAGCAGCAACAGGTCGGGCTCGGACACCAGCGCCTGAGCCAGCAGCACCCGGCGGCGCCAGCCACCGGACAGCTCGGCCAGGGTCTTGTCGGCGGGCAGTTGCAGGCGGCTGAGGGTGCTCTCTACCACCTGCTGCAGGCGCCAGCCATCACGGGCTTCCAGCTCGTGCTGGACGTGCATGAGCTTTTCCAGGTCTTCGTCACCCTGGATGTTCATGCTCAGGTGGTGGAACTGCGCCAGCAACTCGCCCACGCCGTCCAGGCCAGCGGCCACCACATCGAACACCGTACGTTCGTCGGCCACCGGCAGTTCCTGCGGCAATTCGCCGATCTTCAGGCCCGGGGCACGCCAGATTTCACCGTCATCGCCCTTCTGCTCGCCCTTGACCAGGCGCAGCATGCTCGACTTGCCGGTGCCGTTGCGGCCGATGATGCACACCCGCTCGCCACGAGCGATCTGCCAGGACACTTTGTCCAGCAGCGGCATGGCGCCGAATGCGAGGGACACATCGCTGAATTTGAGCAGGGTCATGTTGGTCTCCATAAATCGGGCGCGCATTCTACCTGACTTGGCCCTCGACGGCATCCGCCAGGCCAACCGGCGAGTGCCTGGCGACATCTGGTCGAACTTAATATCCCGATACAAGCACAGTCCTTTCACCCGCTGCCGGCAAACAGCTAAGCTAAGGCAATAGCTTTCAACAGTGCTGGCTCCGCCGTCACTTCCCCATGGTTCAACTGCCCGGACGTATCATGCGCAGCCGCCTGTTACATATTGCATCCTGCCTCCTGCTTACCGCTGCCACCTGCGCGGCGCAGGCCACCGACCTGTCCCTGCAACGCCAGTACTACGACGAGGCCAAGCGTGCGCTGGCCAAAGGCGACAAAGGCCCGTACCTGCGTTATGCCCAGGCCCTGAACGACTACCCGCTGACGCCCTACCTGGCCTACGACGAGCTTACCGCCCGCCTGAAAAGCGCCAGCAACCAGGAAATCGAAGGTTTCCTCGCCAAGCACGGCGACCTGCCCCAGGCCAACTGGATGAAACTGCGCTGGTTGCGCTGGCTGGCCGAACGGGGCGAGTGGGACACCTTCGTCAAATATTACGACCCCAAGCTCAACTTCACCGAACTGGACTGCCTCAACGGCCAGTACCAGCTCAGCCATGGGTTGCGTGCCGAGGGCTACGCCACGGCCGACAAACTGTGGAACGTCGGCAAGTCACAACCTGCCGCGTGCGACACGCTGTTCGGCATGTGGGCCGCCGAAGGCCAGCTGACCGAGGCCAAGCGCTGGGAACGTACCAAGCTGGCGGCCCAGGCTCGCAACTACGCCCTGGCCAACAACCTGATCAAGACCCTGACCACCCTCGGCCCGCAAGGGCGCCTGCTGGTCGACGTAGCGCAAAAACCTGAGCTGCTCAACCAGCCGTCGCGCTTCACCCCGGTCAACGAAGCCATGTCCGACGTGGTCAGCCTCGGCCTGCGCCGCCTGGCCCGCCAGGACCCGGAGCGGGCCATGGCCTTGCTGGACGATTACGCCCAGCGCATGCACTTTTCCCGCGACGAGAAAGTGGCCATCGCCCGTGAAATCGGCCTGACCCTGGCACGCCGCTACGACCCGCGCGCCCTCGACCTGATGACCCGCTACGACCCAGAGCTACGGGACAACACCGTCAGCGAGTGGCGCCTGCGACTGCTGCTACGCCTGGGCCGCTGGGAAGACGCCTACGAGCTGACCAAGCGCCTGCCCCAGGACCTGGCCAGCAGCAGCCGCTGGAAATACTGGCAGGCTCGCAGCCTGGAGCTGGCACAGCCGAACAACCCGCAGATCCCGCTGCTGTACAAAACCGTGGCGCGTGAGCGTGACTTCTATGGTTTCCTTGCTGCCGACCGGGCACAAACACCTTACCAGCTGAACAACAAGCCGCTGCTGCTAAGCCCGCAACTGGTCAAGAAGGTACGCAACACACCCGGCATTCAGCGCGCGCTGGAATTCCACGCCCGCGGCCAGATCGTGGAAGGCCGCCGCGAGTGGTACCACGTCAGCCGCCACTTCAACCGCGACGAAATGGTTGCCCAGGCGCGCCTGGGCTATGAGCTGCGCTGGTACTTCCCGGCTATCCGCACCATTAGCCAGGCGCAGTACTGGGACGATCTGGACATCCGCTTCCCGATGGCCCACCGCGACACGCTGGTGCGCGAAGCCAAGGTCCGCGGCCTGCATTCGAGCTGGGTATTCGCCATCACCCGCCAGGAAAGTGCATTCATGGAGGATGCGCGCTCGCCGGTGGGTGCCAGCGGCCTGATGCAACTGATGCCGGCCACAGCCAAGGAAACCGCTCGCAAGTTCAGCATCCCCTTGGCGTCACCGGCGCAGGTACTGAACCCGGACAAGAACATCCAGCTGGGCGCCGCGTACCTGAGCCAGGTGCACAGCCAGTTCAACGGCAACCGTGTGCTGGCTTCGGCGGCCTACAACGCAGGGCCCGGGCGCGTTCGCCAGTGGCTGAAAGGCGCCAAGCACCTGAGCTTCGATGTGTGGGTGGAGTCGATCCCGTTCGACGAAACACGCCAGTATGTGCAAAACGTGCTGTCGTATTCGGTGATCTACGGGCAGAAGTTGAATTCGCCACAGCCGCTGGTGGATTGGCACGAGCGGTATTTCGATGACATGTAAGGTTCGCCGAGCCTGAACCGGCCTCTTCGCAGGTAAACCCGCGAAGGGGCCAATACGGACAAACAGTTATTCAAGGACTTCCACTTTCATCCCCACCTCGAGCCACCCATTCCCATCCACCGCCAGGTTCTGCCCGAACAGCACATCCCCCTCTTTCTCGCGAAAGGTCTTGAGCGTGGCCATCGGCTCCCGGTCGGCACTGCGCTCCCCGGTAGCCGGGTCAATCGTGGTAAATATGCACCGCACACTCGGTTTGAGCACACGAAACACCAAGCTGCCGACACGAATCCGCTTCCAGCCATCTTCGGCGAAGGGTTCAGCGCCGTGCACCACCAGGTTGGGCCGAAAGCGCAGCATCTCCATGGGCCGGCCAACACGCCGGCTGAGCTCGTCGAGCGAGCCCTGGCCAATCAGCAGCAAGGGGAAACCATCCGGAAACGCCGCCCGGTCACTGTTGAAACCATAACCATTGGGCAGGTAGCGCGCACGCTGCTCCGGGCAATGCACCAGGCGCACGGCCTTGCCTAGCAGTTCGCTCAGCCAGGCCGCCACTTCATCGCCTGCATCAGGCACTCGCAACGTATCGCGCCAAATGGTCACGCCACGCAGGGCTTCGTCGGCAGCGGGTACAGGTACCCGCAACGGTGCCTGCCCGGGCGCCTGCAGCAGCAACTGGCCGCTGTCGTCTGCACACGCCTGCAGCTGGCCAAGTTGTGGCCATGCGCGCTGGGTCAGGAAGCGTCCGTTTTCTTCCTCGACCACCATCCAGCGCCGGTCACCTTGCAACCCCAGCAACCCAACCGGTGAAGCCTGCAGACTTTGCGCCTGCCCCGACTTCACAGGGTATCGATACAACTCACTGAGAAACATCCCTGCTGCCTCGTGTCATGCCAAAAGCCAAGCTTATACCTGGCCGGCCCAGGGTTCACGCAGTGGCGGTGTCCAATAGCAGGCGTTGCTTGACCACGTCGACCAGGCGATCAGGCTGGAACTTGGACAGGAAGTTGTCGCAACCCACCTTTTTCACCATGGACTCGTTGAAACTGCCCGACAGCGAGGTGTGCAGCACCACATAAAGCTGGCGCAGGCGTGCATCACTGCGGATCTCGGTGGTCAGCCGGTAGCCGTCCATTTCCGGCATTTCGGCATCGGTAAATACCATCAGCAGCTTCTCGCATACGTCTTCACCGGCATCGGCCCAGCCCTTGAGCATACGTAGCGCTTTCAGGCCATCACTGGCCACATGCAGTTTCACGCCTAACTGGGACAGCGTATCGCGCAACTGCGCCAAGGCCACGCTGGAGTCATCCACCAGCAGCACCTCGCGGCCACGCGCCCGGGCCAGCACTGGGTCGGCGAGTTTGTCGCCGGAGACCCGGGCGTTGTACGGCACGATCTCGGCCAGCACCTTCTCTACGTCGATAACCTCCACCAGCTTGTCATCAACCTTGGTGATGGCTGTCAGGTAGTGTTGGCGCCCGGCACTGGAAGGCGGTGGCATGATCGACTCCCAGTTCATGTTGACGATACGGTCCACACCACCTACCAGGAAGGCCTGCACCGAGCGGTTGTACTCGGTGACGATGATGGTGCTGTCCGGCCCCGGCTGCAGCGGGCGCATGCCAATCGCCTGGGACAGGTCGATCACCGGCAGGGTCTGCCCGCGCAGGTTGACCACACCGCAGACGAAGGCGTGGCGCTGGGGCATCAAGGTCAGTTTGGGCAGTTGCAGCACCTCCTGCACCTTGAACACGTTGATCGCGAACAACTGGCGACCGGCCAGGCGAAACATCAGAATTTCCAGGCGGTTCTCACCCACCAATTGCGTGCGTTGGTCTACCGTGTCGAGAATGCCAGCCATTGGAAACCCCCAGGTTTGAGTCGGAAAAGGTGAAATCATCTACCCTGTATCGGCGGTTTCACGCGCACCTTGACCCTTGCGGGAAAATACCGCAAAGGCAATTGATATCACTTTACCATCATGTTTTACTGCGGGCACACCGGGATAAACCGAGGGTGCTGCAAAAGTTCCCCACCCTGGCCCCACATCAGGGAAACCCTTAGTCGCAATCGGGTGCAACCTGATGTTCGCGATATCCTTTAGCCATTAATGTGACGCCATTCTCACTGCATGAATGGAGTCAGGCTTTTGCTAGCTATCGTTTCGGCGTGCCCGTCCCCTGCGCCTACCCCACGCGCGGGGACCTGACCATGGACACTGCCTTATCGTTCGACGACGCCCCGCAGGGCTTCCTGCTGGATGCCCAGGTACTGCTGACCCAGGCCCAGGAATGCCTGCAACATCTGGAACTGATCGACAATGATCTGGATGCCTGCCGCTGCCTGGGCAACGCCCTCGACAGCCTCGCCCGCCAGGCCACACGCCTGGGCCTGCGTGAAGTCGCCTATTACACCACTGCCCTTCAACAGTTGCTCGCCCCAGCCTGCCACGGTGGTTGCCTACAACGTGCAGCCCTACCCGCGATAGGGGAGTGCCTGACCCTACTGGCCTGGCAACTGGAACTGATCGACACCCGTACCGGGCGGCTGAACCTGGACATCGGCGAGCAACTGGTGCTACTGGGTGAGTTGGCGAAAGTCGTGCAACAACCTTTTGCGTCAGCCTGTACGTCATGCGATGAGCAAGGCAGCGTGTGCATTCACACCCAAGGTGAAGTGGCAGCCAGCAGCCGCCCTGACCGCTCTAACCCGGCGCTTTAATTGACGCATAGTGCAACTAAGTACCGCTGTTCAAGCCCTACCATGGTCAAACTTGGAAAGTTCTCCAGCGTTTCAGTGGCCCAAGTTGAACCCTGAGCACGCTAGTTACAGCACAAGTGCGTACTGCACGATTAAAGGGTGGCACTTTGCTACCCGAAAAGACCGGACTAGCAGGCGTTTCAAAGCGTTTCCCAGCCGCGACCGATGCAATCCAAAGTGGTAATATGCGCCCCCACCAAGGCTTGCAACCTGAACCAAGGTTGCAAGACCACGCATTCGAAAAAACATCGAAAGTACTGCGCCAAAGCCTCTGACCAGCATTGTGCAAGGCCTCCATCAGCAATACTTCAGTGGCTTTCCTACTTATGTCCCCACGCTTGAAGACTTCTCTGCGTTGCTGCTCCCGCGCTGCCCTGCTGCGTTGGGCAACGGTCGGGCTGTGCGTGGCCTCGCTGGTTGCGAACCTGGCGCTGTACCTGGCCAACCAGGCCATCCCGGCCAGCCTGCTGGTGCTGCATCTGGTCGCGACGCTGGGCGCCGCCGTTCAACTGGGGCTGGGCGCCAGGTCGATCAGCCTGCGCCCGGCCGAACTGGCCGAGCGCATGCTCAAGGTGCAGGAAGACGAACGTCAGCATCTGAGCCGCGAACTTCACGACGACATCGGCCAATTGCTGACCGCTGCGAAGCTGCAGTTGCAGTGGCTGCAGCGGCGTATACCCGACGAGCTGCAGGGCCACTGCGATGCACTGCGCGGCACGCTGGATGACACCCTGGGCAACGTGCGCGATGTGTCCGCCCTGCTCAACCCCCGGCAGCTCGCCAGCCTTGGCCTGGAAGCCAGCCTGCGCGCGCACCTGGTACGTACCCTGGCCAGCAGCAGCGTTCACTGGAGCCTGGCGTGCAACCAGCGCCTGGGCGGCATCGACGAAGCCGTGGCCATGGCCGTGTTCCGCATTACCCAGGAGGCGGTAACCAACATGCTGCGCCACGCCCAGGCAAACAACCTGGTCATCCGCCTGCAGCGCAACCCTGAAGGGCTGGCACTGTCGATCCACGACGATGGCCGTGGCTTCATCCCCGCCCGGCACCCGGCCGAGGCCGGCCAGCGCGGTCTGGCCGGCATGCAGGAGCGGGTAACCGCGTTGCAGGGCAGCCTCGACATCACCAGCCAGCCTGGCTTGGGCACGCAGATCGAAGCGATCTTCCCCTGGCCCCCGCGCAGCCAGCAACGTGCCCGGAGTACTGCTACCCATGACCTGTAGACTGCTGCTGGTTGACGACCACTCGCTGATCCGCGCCGGGGTGCGCGCGCTGGTCTGTGACATCCCTGGCTATGACGTGATCGGCGAAGCTGACGATGGCGGCCAACTGCTCGAACAGGTGCGCACGCTGGCGCCCGATATCGTCTTGCTGGACATTTCGATGCGCTCCACCAGCGGCCTGGACGCCCTGACTCAATTGCGGGCCAGCGGCAACGCCTGCAAAGTGCTGATTCTGTCGATGCATACCGACCCCGACCTGATCATGCGGGCACTGGAAAGCGGCGCCCACGGCTATCTGCTCAAGGACACCAGCGCCACCGAGCTGGAACAGGCCCTGAGCGCGGTGCGCAACGGCGAGCGCTACCTCAGCCCGGCCATCGCCCACACCGTCATCAACCAGGCGCTACGGCACACCAAACAGGGCAAGCAGGCCGCTGGCGAGCGGCATAACCTCACGGCCCGGCAACTGGAAATCCTGCGCCTGATCGTACGCGGCAAGTCCACCCGGGAAATCGCTGCAGGCCTTGGCCTGTCTATCAAGACGGTCGAAACCCACCGTTCGCAAATCATGAAGCGGCTGCAGATTCATGACGTGGCTGGCCTGGTACTGTTTGCCGTACGCGAGAAGATCATCAGCCTGGACGACTGAGCAATGGCGACCCGACCGGCAGGTGCAGGCGTATCGCGGCTGGCCTGACCTGAAAGCGCAGGTTGTCGGCCTGCAACGGCTCGCCATCGAGGTTGATATCCAGCCCCTGCGAACTCTTGATATCCACCCAGGGCAGCCTCGCCCGAACGAACAGGCCATCACCGGCCAGCAGATCGCGCAAAGCCCCAACCACTTCCTGCGGCGCAGGCAGGATGGCGATGTCCAGCAAACCGTCGTTCACCACCGCTTCAGGGCATAGCACCTGCCCTCCCCCAGCCTGGCGGCCATTACCGATACCCAGTGCCAGCAAGCTCCCTTGCCACTGAAAATCTGGCCCTTGCAGTTCCACCGAAGCTGCCTGCAGTTCGCTGAAGCGCGACAAGCCGGTGAACAGGTAGGCCGCCGCCCCCAGCACTTTTTTCAGGTCTTCGGAAGTGCTGGCGGTGACCTGGCTGCCAAATCCGCCTGTGGCCATGTTAAGGAACAACTGGTCGCCAGCCTGGCCCAGGTCTACCGCCTGGGCCGGCGTGTTCAACAACGCCAGAGCCGCAGCAGGCTCCAGCGGTATACCAGCGGCTCGGGCGAAGTCGTTGGCAGTGCCAAGGGGCAACAGCGCCAGGCTGGCATCGGCGCCGGCCAGCCCCATGGCTTCGGCCACGTCGCGCAAAGTGCCGTCCCCACCACCGGCAACGATATGGCTGTAGCCCGCGCTTAGTGCCTCACCAACCAGCCGCTGCGCATCACCCGCCTCCCAGGTGACACGTACATCCAGCGCCCAGCCGGTACCGCGCAGGTCATGCACAGCGCTGCGCAGTTCCTCGTTCATCGCCTGCTTACCGTGCAAGATCAGCATTGCCTTGCGCCCTTGCATTGCGCTTCTCCGTGAGTTTGAACCACCCAGATCTCGACCATACGCAGCAACGGATCGTTGCATGGGTGCAAAAAAATAACGAAGCAGGCGCGGTCTTTTTCCCACACCCGACAATGCGCGGCTATGCTCAGAAGATGAACTTTTGACAAGTTTTTGACCCAGGCCAACATTTTCCCCAGGGATGTCAGCCTTTTGACTTCTGTTCGCCGGGCCAATCTCGATCCTGGCCATGGACGCGCCCCCGGCAGTGGTGTGCATAGCGCTGCCGATGGGCGCGTCTTTTCATCCGCAGCCCTCAGCGAGGATTTCGGGTCATGCGCATTCTCTGGACACTGCCGTACCTGCCTTGGCCAACTACCAGCGGCAGCAAGACCCGGCAATACCACCTGATGCGCGCACTGGCACAGCAAGGCCACCGCATTACCCTGCTGGTGCAGTCGAAAATCCCGCTCAGCGATGCGGCCCGCGAAGCCCTGGAGCCGCTACTCGAGCGGCTGATCGTGCTACCCCGTCGGCCACTGCACAGCCCGCTGAACCTGCTGGCTTCGCCAATCATCGACTACCCCATGCGGGCGATCATCAATGGCCTGTCCCCTTGCCTGCGGCACCGCTTCGAGCAATTGCTGGACGAACCGTGGGACGTGATCCAGATCGAGCACAGCTACAGCTTCCAGCCGTTCGAAAAGGCTTTGCAGGCACGCGGGCTGCCCTACATGCTCAGCGAGCACACGCTGGAGTCCGTGATGGGCGGTGCCTGCCACGACCGCCTGCCGCTCTGGCTACGCCCGCTCAATGCCTTTGACCGCTGGCGCTACCGGCGCTGGGAACAGCGGGTGCTACGCCAACCTACCGAGCTGGTGGCGGTCAGCGCTCACGATGCCGAGCTGATCGCGCAGATCAGCGGGCGCCCGGTGAACGTGGTGGTCAATGGTGTGGATTGTGATTTCTACCAGCACGTGCAACCGGCGCTGCATAGCCAGCGCTTGTTGTTCGTGGGCAACTTCGAGTATGGCGCCAATCTGGAAGCCATCGAGTGGGCGCTGGAAGACATCATGCCGCAAGTGTGGATGAGCAACCCGGCGGTGCGCCTGGCGATAGCCGGGCATGCGCTGCCAATCAGCTGGAAATTGCACTGGAACGACCCGCGCATCGAATGGTTCGGCTACCGCCCTGACCTGCGCGAGCTGCAAAAGCGTTCGGCACTGTTCTTCGCCCCGCTGCGCTATGCCGGCGGCTCCAAAGTAAAAATCCTCGAGGCCATGGCCGCCGGCCTGCCGGTGATCACCACCGGCAAAGGCGTATCGGGCCTGGCCGCGAACAACGGTGAGCACTACCTGGGCAGTGATGACGGTGACCAGCTCGCCCTGCTGATCACCCAACTGCTCAACCAGCCCTGGCGCATGAGCCAACTGAGCGATGCCGGGCGGCAATTCGCCCGTCAACGCCACGACTGGAGCGTGGCGGCCCAGCAACTGGAGAACGTGCACATGCGCCTGGCCCAGGCAGCACCCGCCGAGGCCGCACCGCTGGGCAGTGCCTGGCTGGGCCGCTCAGCCAAGCAGCTCGCTGAACGGGATGAACGGCACGCTATCGCCCTGTTTCGGCGTACTGCCTTCGCGCACCTCTACCAGGCCCTCGGCCCAGGCGGCACTGCGCAGCACCCCCGAGCTCTGGTTCTTGTAGATGCGCACCTGGCCCTGTTCGATGCGCGCGCGCAGGTATTCGCGGCGCGTGCCAGGCTTGGGCCAGTCGAAGCCCGCCGGCATGTCGAAACGCAGCGGCGTGACATCGGCCACCCCCTGACGACGGAGCAGGTAGGGCCGGGTCAGCAGGCCAAAGGTGACCAAGGTCGAGGCCGGGTTGCCCGGCAGGCCGATCACCGGCACGCCCTGGAAGTGGCCGAAGGTCAGCGGTTTGCCCGGTTTGATCGCCAGTTTCCACAACGCCAGCTCGCCGGCTTCGCGCAGGGCTGCACCGAGGTAGTCGGCCTCACCCACCGAGACACCGCCGGTAGACAAGATAAGGTCAACGTCGCCCAGCGAGGCCAAGCAGGCACGGGTACGTGCAAGGTCATCCGGCAGGATGCCCGCATCGACCACGTCGCAGCCCAGCCGCTGCAACCAGCTGACCAGCAGCCGACGGTTGCTGTTGTAGATTTGCCCAGGGCCCAGCGGCAAACCGGGCTCGACCAGCTCGTCACCGGTGGACAGCACCGCCACCCGTACCTTGCGCACCACATCCAGGCGACCATGGCCCAGGGTCGCCGCCAGGCCCAGTTCGATCGGCCCAAGGCGGGTGCCGGCGCTCATTACCTGCTCACCCTTGCGGGTTTCCTGGCCCTGAGGGCGTATGTTCTGCCCGGTTTGCAACGCTTCAAGAAAGCGTACCCGGCCATCTTCGAGCCCTTCGGTGTTTTCCTGCATCTCGACGCAGTCGGCGCCTTCCGGCACCGGCGCACCCGTAAAGATTCGCGCGCAGGTGCCTGGCTGCAGCGGCTGTGGCGCATGCCCGGCAAAAATGCGCTGGCTGACCGGCAGCGGCTGGCCCTGCCAGTCAGCGCTGCGCAAGGCATAACCGTCCATGGCGCTGTTCGGCCAGGGCGGCAGGTCGAGCGAGGCCACCAGGTCGGTGGCCAGCACGCGGCCTTCGGCGTCGGCCAACGGCAGGTTTTCGGTCTCGTGGATGGGCGCCGCCTCGGCCAGCGCCAGCAGTTGCTCCAGGGCCTGCTCCACCGGCATCAGCGGCCGGGCCTGGCCGGCCTCAGCCACGGCTGTCACAGGCCGCTGCCTGCTTCAGGTGCGCAACGAAGTTGCACGGACGATGGCGGGCATCGAGTTGTTCGGCAAGGATGCCATCCCAGCCGGTGCGCACGGCGTTGGTCGAGCCCGGCAGGCAGCACACCAAGGTACCGTTGGCCAGCCCGGCCAAGGCACGCGACTGCACAGTGGATGTGCCAATGTCGGCCACGGAGATCTGCCGGAACAACTCTCCAAACCCCTCCACCTGTTTGTCCAGCAGGCAGGCCACCGCCTCGGGCGTACTGTCGCGGCCGGTAAAGCCGGTCCCCCCCGTGATCAACACCACTTGCACGTTGTCATCGGCGATCCAAGTGGCAACCTGGGCGCGGATCTTGTACAGGTCATCCTTGAGCAGCACGCGCTCGGCCAAACGGTGGCCGGCTGCACTCAGGCGATCGACGAACAGCTGCCCGGAGGTGTCGGTGTCGAAAGTACGGGTGTCGCTGACCGTGAGCACGGCGATGTTCAGCGCCACGAAGGGGGTATCTGCCTTGGCTTTCATGGGTGTCCGTCACAACAGGATGAGATGGCCGCAGTTATATCACAGCGCACCTTTCCCGACGTTGCGCCCATGGCGATTGCCCTCGGTCAATAGGCCGGGTTTGCCGCTATGCTGCACTAAAGAAGGAACTTGCATGGACACCCTGCGTCTTAACTGACATCTAGCACCATCGCACTGGAGAAACACGATGATTCAACGGACCCTACCTGCCTTCCTGCTCGCCCTGGGCCTGGGCGCCCTTGCCGGCTGCGCTTCGCCGACCGTCATTACCCTGAACGATGGCCGCGAAATCCAGGCCACGGACACCCCGAAGTATGATGAAGACTCCGGTTTCTACGAATTCGAGCAACTGGATGGCAAGCGCACCCGCCTGAACAAGGACCAGATCCGCACAGTCAAAGAGCTGTGATCCAGGCGCCCGTTTTGCAAAGCCCCTTTAAACAACAAGGGCTTGTGTGCAAAAACGGGATGCAGTAGGATTTTGTTCATCGGAGTGTAGCGCAGCCAGGTAGCGCGTCTCGTTCGGGACGAGAAGGCCGCAGGTTCGAATCCTGTCTCTCCGACCAAAATCGCAGCAAAAAGCCCGCCTTGCGCGGGCTTTTTGTTGTGCCTGAAAACGGTCAGGCCGTCAGGCGCGAGGTCACCTCACCCAACTGCCCCGACAATCCATGCAAGCGCTGCCCGGCCTGCTCGGTATGCTGCACTGCCTGCTGGTTGGCCGTGGCAATACGGGTGATTTCGATCAGGTTGCGCGAGATGTCTTCGGCTACGCTGGTCTGCTCTTCGGCCGCCGTGGCGATTTGTCGGTTCATGTCGCGGATCGCCTCTACGGACTGGGTGATGCGCTGCAGCATCTGCCCGGCCTGCTGCACCTGCTCGGCCCCCTCCTCGCTGCGCTGCTGGCCGCTTTCGATCGCCTTGACCGCTTCTACCGCCCCCGACTGCACGGCTTCGATGATCTGGTGAATCTCGGCAATCGATGCAGCGGTGCGCTGGGCCAGGCTGCGCACCTCATCGGCAACCACTGCAAACCCACGCCCGGCTTCGCCAGCACGGGCCGCTTCGATGGCTGCGTTGAGCGCCAGCAGGTTGGTCTGCTCAGCGATGCCACGGATCACCTCCAGCACTTTGCCAATGCGCGTGCTGTCGTGCTCCAGGTCGCGGATTACCGACGCCGTACCGGCGATTTCACGGTTGACCACACCGATAATGTCGATGGTCTGCTGCATCACCTGCTCGCCGGCCTGGGCGCTGTGGTCGGCGTCATCTGCCGCGCGAGCGGCCTCGGCGGCGTGACGGGCGACCTCCTGAGCGGTGGCGGACATCTCGTGCATGGCCGTGGCCACCTGGTCGGTACGCTGGAACTGGTCGTGGGTGCCACGGGCCATGTCGCCGGCGATGCTACGCAACTGGCCACTGGCGCCTTCCAGCTCCTGCGCGTTGTCCTGCAGGCGGCCAACGGTATCGGCAAGGAAGTCGCGCAGCGTGTTGGCAGCCCGCGCCAGGCGCCCCAGTTCATCTTCACGGCGGCTATCGACCCGGGCGGCGAAACGCCCTTGGCTCAGTTGTGCGACATACTCGATCAGTTGGCGGATCGGCTCGATCAGGCTACGGTTGACCAGCCACAGGCTGAGCAGCCCCACCAGCACCGCCGAAGCCAACATCACCAGCAAGCCCAGCCATACCGTGCGCTCGGCGCTGGCGCTGATGCTGGCCGCACGCTGGCGCGCATCGGCACGCAGCTGCTCGACCAGTTCGCTCATCTGCTCGCTGGCGGCACGGTCCACGCCTTTGACCGCCTGGTCGCCGACTACCGGGTCACCACCTGCGGCAAGGAAAGCCTGGCGGCCCTGCGCATAGGCCTGGCCCAACTGCCGATGGCTGTCACGCAACTGCTGCAACTGCGCCTTGAGCCTGGCGTCGCTGCTGTCGATCAACTGCCCGAGCAGCTCTTGAACCTGTTGTTCACGGGCCTGGAACTGCTGCCAGTACTTGTCCATGTCCGCTGGCTGGCGCCCGCGCAGCAACACGTTCTTCCATTCCTGTACCTGTATCTTGAATTGCAGGTTGGCTTCGTCGATCAATTGCGAGGCCCGTAGCGGCCCGTCGACCAGCTCGGCATAACCGCGCACGCTGGACGATAGGAACTGGAAACACACCAGGGCGATCAGCAACATCGCCGCCAGGCTGCCGCCGAGCAGCGAGAGAATTTGCACTCTGAGGGATTTACGCAACATCTAGGGTCTCGGAACCAGAGAGAGAGGGCTGGGGCCGCTGTGCAGCCCCCATTACTGCCAGGCCAAAAAAAAGCTGCCATCAAGCAATGGCAGCCAGGTCGAGCACTTACGCAACAGTTGAGGCAGATACTCTCAGGCAATTGCTACAAAAATGTTACAAAACCGCGACACCCTACCCTGTGGTGAACTGCAAGGCCGCCAACCGCGCATACAGCGGGCTTTCCTCGATCAACTGACGGTGTGTGCCCACCGCCACCAGCCGCCCCTTGTCGATGACCGCGATACGTTCGGCATGCTGCACCGTGGCCAGGCGATGGGCGATCACCAGCGTGGTGCGCCCGGCCATCAGGCTGGGCAACGCCTGCTGGATCAGGTGCTCGCTCTGTGCGTCGAGGGCGCTGGTGGCTTCATCCAGCAACAGGATCGGCGCATCCACCAGCAACGCCCGGGCAATCGCCAGGCGCTGCCGCTGCCCACCGGAAAGCCCGATACCGCCCTCGCCCAAGGGCGTCTGGTAGCCTTGCGGCAGCTGCCGGATGAATTCATCGGCATAGGCACCGCGGGCGGCTGCCTCGACTTCTGCCAGGGTCGCCTCGGGCCGGCCATAACGGATGTTGGCCTCCACCGTGCCACGGAACAGCGAGGGGTTTTGCGCCACCAGGGCGAACTGGCGGCGCAGCTGGTCAGGGTCGAGGGCGGTAATCGCCTGACCATCGAGCAGGATGCGCCCTTGCTGTGGGTCGTAAAAACGCAGCAACAAATCGAACAGCGTCGACTTGCCTGCACCCGAGGGGCCAACCAGGGCAACGGTCTGCCCAGGTTCGATGGCCAGGCTCAGGCCATCGACAGCCGCCACCGTAGGCCGTGACGGGTAGGCGAACACCACCTCCTGCAATTCGATGTGCCCGCTGGCCCGCTGTTTTGGTAGCGCCTGCGCCAGCTCGGGCGGCAGGATTGCACTGCGCGCAGCCAACAGTTCGGCAATACGCTCGGCGGCACCGGCGGCACGCTGCAGCTCGCCGATCACCTCACTGAGGGTACCGAAGGCGCTACCGACGATCAGGCTGTAGAACACGAATGCAGCCAGCTCGCCAGCAGAAATACGCCCGGCAATCACGTCCATGCCGCCGACCCACAACATCACCCCCACCGCCCCCAACACCAGCACGATCACCAGGGTGATCAGCCAGGCACGCTGGGCAATCCGCTTGCGGGCCACGCTGAACGCTGCTTCGACGGTGCCCGCGAACAGTTCGCGGTCGTGCGCCTGGTGGTTGTAGGCCTGCACCGTCTTGATCTGCCCCAGCGTTTCGGCCACGTAGCTGCCCACATCGGCCACCCGGTCCTGGCTCTGCCGCGACAGGCTGCGCACCCGGCGACCGAACAGCAGGATAGGTGCCAACACCAACGGCAGGGCCACCACCACGATACTGGTGAGCTTGGGGTTGGTGATGAACAGCAACACCACGCCGCCGATGACCATCAACGCGTTACGCAAGAACATCGACAACGATGAGCCGATGACCGACTGCAGCAAGGTGGTGTCCGCCGTCAGCCGCGACTGGATCTCGGAGCTGCGGTTGTCTTCGAAAAAGCCGGGGTGCAGGCCGATCAGGTGATCGAAAACGGCGCGACGGATATCGGCCACACACCGCTCGCCAATCCACGAGACCAGGTAAAAGCGGCTGAAAGTGCCCACCGCCAGGGCCAGCACCAGCAGCAGGAACAACCCGATGGTCTGGTTGAGCTGGTGCGCGGAGCGGGTCATGAAGCCCTGGTCCACCAACAGGCGGATGCCCTGCCCCATCGACAGGGTGATGGCGGCAGTGACCACCAGGGCCAGCAAGGCCAGCAGCACTTGCCGGCGATAGGGGCGGACGAACTGCCAGGCCAGGCGCAAGGCGCGGCGCTGACGTGGGGAAACCGATTCGGGCATGGCGACGACCATAATGCGGGGGAAACCGCAGACTACCACTCATCCAGGCTGTGGGAATGCCCGCAGGTTGCTATAGCCCATCGGTATAACCAGTCGCTGGAGCTTTCACCTGGTTTCTGTTGGACTGTTGCTGCCGTGACACAGAAGCTGTCACAGGCCAGTCACGGCGCAGGGCTAACTTGAGCTTGAACCTGATGAGGAGACAGTGCATGAGCTTGCAGCATGGCAGTGACAACCAGAAGCCCCGGACCACCCCGCAACCGCAGGTGTGCGGTTCGATCATCGACGCCCAGGGGCGCGAAGTGCCGATCACCGAGCAAATGATCCAGCAGGCCTGCAAGGCCCTGGAAGAAAGCCGGGCCGAGCGCGTACGCAAAGGTTGACCGACGAATTATTTGCAACCCGGCGCTCGCGCCGGGTTTTTATTGGCCTGAATCAGGCCAGCACCCCACCCAAGGCACTGACCAGCTGCGCCAACTGTGGCGACTCACCCCGCAAGCGCACCGCCAGCCCTTCGATCTCGCGACGTGGCGGGTACTGCTTGCGCAACTGGTCGAACGCCGCCCGCTGCAGCTGCGGGTCGTCGCTCAGGCTGCGGCGGAAGTCCGCATCGTCGCGGCGCGGGTCGTACACGGCGCGGCACAGGGTCGCCAAGGCCCAGGCCGGGTCGGTGCCGGCATCCAGTTCGATTTGTGCCAGTGGCGGCCGGGGCAGCAAGTCTGCCAGTTGCACCTGCTCGTCCACGCCGAGGAAGCGGCACAACGCCTGGTAGATCTGCGCCGTGCCACGCTGGCGGCCATCGAGGCTGTAGCCGGCAATGTGCGGCGAAGCCAGCGTGCACAGGTCGGCCAGTTGCAGGTCGACCTGCGGCTCGCCCTCCCACACATCCAGCACCGCATGCACGTCTTCACGGTCCAGCAGCAGCTCGCGCAAGGCAGCGTTGTCCACCACCGGGCCACGACTGGCGTTGATCAGCCAGGCCCCTGGGCGCAACTGCGCCAACTGCGCCTGGCCCAGCAAGTGCCAGGTCGGGTGCTCGCCGGCACGCTGCAACGGGGTATGCAGGCTGATCACATCGCACTGCTGCAAGATCGTCTCGAGGCTGACGTAGTCGCCACCCTCGACGGCCTGGCGCGGCGGGTCGCACACCAGTACTTTCCAGCCCAGGCCGTGAAGCACCCGCACCAGGCGGCCGCCCACCTCACCCGCACCCACCACGCCATACACGCGATCGGGCAGTGCCACGCCATCGAGCTCGGCCAGGGTCAGTACGCTGCCCAGCACGTAGTCGACCACGCCGCGTGCATTGCAGCCCGGCGCACTGCTCCAGCGGATGCCGGCTTCGGCAAAGTAGTCCAGGTCCAGGTGATCGGTACCGATGGTGCAAGTGCCGACAAAGCGTACGCGGCTGCCTTCGAGCAGCTGGCGGTCGACTTTGGTCACCGAGCGCACCAGCAGGATATCGGCGTCCTTGACGCTGGCGGCATCGAGGCTTCGGCCCGGGTAGCGGCGAATTTCACCGAAACCCTGGAAGAAGGCATCGAGCAGCGGGATGTTCTCGTCGGCAACTATCAGCATGGCGCTCTCCTGTCTGGGGAACGCAGTGTAGGCGCAACGCGGGGCGTGTTCCAGAGCGCTTCAGTCGGCTTTTTTACGGATCCAGTACAGGAAGGTGCCGGCGTCCTCTTGCTGCTGCAGCAATTCGTGGCCGAGGAAGTTGCAGAACTTGGGAATGTCACGGCGGGTCGACGGATCGGTGGCGATGACCTTCAGCAGGCCGCCAGCCGCCAGGTTGCGCACGTGCTGGTGCAGCATCATTACCGGTTCCGGGCAATTCAGGCCGGTGGCGTCGAGGATGGCATCGGGGGTGAAATCGGTCATGGGGGGCTCCGCAAATGATCGTTATTGTCGCGCATAGGCTCGCTTCAACCAAGGGGCTGGCTTGCAGCCCCCGAAATCAGCGCGGCTTCAGGTCCAGTCTGCGCAGATGGCAGGTCACTTCCTCACGGTCGTGATACAGCTGCTTGCAGGCAATCGATACCCTGATCTTGCGCGCCTTGAACGTCGCCTCCATGCGGTCGAGCAACCGGCGTACTTCGGCATAGCGTTGCTTCATCGGCAATTTAAGGTTGACCACTGCCTCGCGGCACAACCCCTCACCCAGCCAGGTTTCGATCAGCGAAGTGGTGCGCGCCGGCTTCTCGACGATGTCGCACACCATCCAGTCCACCGGCTGCTTCGGCTGCCAGGTGAAACCGTCGGCCATCAGGTGCTGCACCAGGCCGGTGTCCATCAGGCTTTCGGCCATCGGCCCGTTGTCGATGGCCGTCACCAGCATGCCACGACGTACCAGCTGGTAGGTCCAGCCACCCGGCGAGGCACCCAGATCGACACCGGTCATGTCATCGCCCAGGCGCTGTTCCCACTGCTCACGCGGGATGAACTGGTGCCAGGCCTCTTCCAGCTTGAGGGTCGAACGGCTGGGTGCCTCGCGGGGGAATTTCAGGCGCGGGATGCCCATGGGCCACAACGCGCTGTTGTTGGCCGGGGCCAGGCCGACAAACACCCGCCGGCCGCTGATGAAGGTGAGCAGCAACCGTGGGCGGCTGGCGTCGTCGACCAGGCGACCGGCGTTTTCCAGGGCCTTGCGCAGCGGCACTTCGAACTTGCGACAGAAGGTGGACAATTCCTTGCCTTCGTTGCTGTCCAGCACTTCCAGCCACAGGCTGCCGAACACCGGGAAGTCGGTCAACTGCGCCAGCAGCACACTGATACGATCACTTTCCGGTAACTCGACATAACCGCCACGGGCCCACTGCCGAGGGAAAATCAGCTCGTTGAAGCGCAGCGCCCCCATCAACCGCTCGGCACCGCCGTCTTCACTGCAGACAAACTCGGCGCTGGCACTTTGTGGCTTGCCTTTGGCATAGCCGACAATGCCCAGGCGGGCGGCATGTTCGCTGATTTCGGCGCAAACCTCGCCCTCGAAACCGGGCCGGCAATGCATGAACAGGGTATTCATCTCTCACTCCACTACGGCTGGCGCGCAACAGGCGCCGGCAGGGCGGCGATGATAAAGGAAGATCGGAACCTGCGACACGCCCCGCCGGTCCAGAAAAGGGTCAGGGGCCGTAAAGCGGTCTAACCTGACCTTTCAGCCAGGTCCGTACCGTGCGGACCGAAACAGAGCGGTGACACCGGCAGACCTTGAGTAATTGCCGGGCACCGGCGTAGAAGGAGTTGGCAATGCCCTCGCTCGACAGCCTGAACACCCTCAAGACCCTCCAGGTCGGCAACCAGACCTATCACTATTTCAGCCTTACCGAGGCCGCCCGCCAGCTGGGTGACCTGCAACGCCTACCCATGTCGCTGAAGGTGCTGCTGGAAAACCTGCTGCGCTGGGAGGACGGCCATACCGTCACCGGCGACGACTTGCGCGCCCTTGCACAGTGGCTAAGCGAGCGGCGCTCTGACCGCGAGATCCAGTATCGCCCGGCGCGGGTGCTGATGCAGGACTTTACCGGCGTGCCGGCCGTGGTCGACCTGGCCGCCATGCGCGCCGCCATGGCCAAGGCCGGCGGCGACCCGCAGCGGATCAACCCGCTGTCACCGGTGGACCTGGTGATCGACCACTCGGTAATGGTCGACCATTACGGCACGCCGCAAGCCTTCGGCGAGAACGTGGATATCGAAATGCAGCGCAATGGCGAGCGTTATGCCTTCCTGCGCTGGGGCCAGAGCGCCTTCGACAACTTCCGCGTAGTGCCGCCGGGCACCGGCATCTGCCACCAGGTCAACCTGGAGTACCTGGGCCGCACGGTGTGGACCCGTGAAGCCGATGGCCGCACCTACGCCTTCCCCGACACCCTGGTGGGTACCGACTCGCACACCACCATGATCAATGGCCTGGGCGTGCTCGGCTGGGGTGTCGGAGGCATCGAGGCAGAGGCGGCCATGCTCGGCCAACCCGTGTCGATGCTGATCCCCGAAGTGATCGGTTTCAAGCTGACCGGCAAGCTGCGCGAAGGTATCACCGCCACTGACCTGGTGCTGACGGTTACGCAAATGCTGCGCAAGAAAGGCGTGGTGGGGAAGTTCGTCGAGTTTTACGGCGATGGCCTGGCCGAGCTGCCATTGGCCGACCGGGCGACCATTGCCAACATGGCGCCGGAATACGGCGCCACCTGCGGTTTCTTCCCGGTCGATCAGGTGACCCTGGACTACCTGCGCCTGTCGGGCCGCCCCGAAGCGACCGTGCAACTGGTCGAGCATTACTGCAAAGCTCAAGGCCTGTGGCGCCTGCCTGGCCAGGAACCGCTGTTCAGCGACAGCCTGGCGCTGGACATGCACGAGGTCGAAGCCAGCATGGCCGGGCCTAAACGGCCACAGGACCGGGTAGCGCTGGGCCAGGTCAGCCAGGCTTTTGACCACTTCATCGAGCTGCAACCCAAACCACTGGCCAAGGACGTCGGCCGCCTGGAGAGCGAAGGTGGCGGCGGCGTAGCGGTGGGCAACGCCGACCAGGCGGGCGAGATCGACTACAACCATGCAGGCCAGACTCACACCCTGCGCGATGGTGCCGTGGTGATTGCAGCGATTACCTCGTGCACCAACACCTCCAACCCCAGTGTGATGATGGCGGCCGGGCTGGTGGCGAAAAAGGCGCTGGAAAAGGGCCTGCAACGCAAACCTTGGGTCAAGAGCTCGCTGGCACCGGGCTCCAAGGTGGTCACCGACTACTTCAAGGCCGCCGGGCTCACCCCCTACCTCGACCAGTTGGGCTTCGACCTGGTCGGCTATGGCTGCACCACCTGCATCGGCAACTCGGGCCCGCTGGATGAAGCGATCGAGAAAGCCATCGGCAGCGCCGACCTCACCGTGGCGTCGGTGCTGTCGGGCAACCGCAACTTCGAAGGCCGTGTGCACCCACTGGTCAAGACCAACTGGCTGGCCTCGCCGCCGCTGGTGGTGGCCTACGCCCTGGCCGGTAGCGTACGGCTGGACCTGACGCGTGACCCGCTGGGTACCGGCAAAGACGGCCAGCCGGTTTACCTGCGCGACATCTGGCCCAGCCAGCAGGAAATTGCCGAAGCCGTAGCCAAGGTCGACACGGCGATGTTCCACAAGGAATATGCCGAAGTGTTCGCCGGCGATGCGCAATGGCAGGCCATCGAGGTGCCGCAGGCCGCCACCTACGTGTGGCAGCCCGACTCTACCTACATCCAACACCCGCCGTTCTTCGACGGCATCAGCGGCCCGCCGCCACAGATCGTCGACATTCAGGGTGCGCGTGTGCTGGCACTGCTGGGCGACTCGGTGACCACCGACCACATCTCACCGGCCGGCAACATCAAGGCCGACAGCCCCGCCGGGCGCTACCTGCGTGAGCAGGGGGTGGAGCCACGCGACTTCAACTCCTACGGTTCGCGGCGTGGCAACCATGAAGTGATGATGCGCGGCACCTTCGCCAACATCCGTATTCGCAACGAAATGCTGGCGGGTGAAGAAGGCGGCAACACCTTGCATGTACCCAGCGGCGAGAAGCTGTCGATCTACGACGCGGCCATGCGCTACCAGCAGGAAGGCACCCCGCTGGTGGTGATTGCCGGCCAGGAATACGGCACCGGCTCAAGCCGCGACTGGGCAGCCAAGGGCACCAACCTGCTGGGGGTCAAGGCTGTGCTGGCGGAAAGCTTCGAGCGTATTCACCGCTCCAACCTGGTGGGTATGGGCGTGCTGCCGCTGCAGTTCAAGGCCGGTAACGACCGCAAGCAACTGGGGCTGACCGGCAAGGAGCGAATCGATGTGCTGGGCTTGAATGGCGCGCAGATCCGCCCGGGCATGAGCCTACCCTTGCGCATCACCCGCGAGGATGGGCAGCAGACGCAGATCGAGGTGCTGTGCCGTATCGATACCCTGAATGAGGTGGAGTATTTCAAGGCTGGGGGGATTTTGCATTATGTGTTGCGACAGCTGATTGCCGGCTAAATCAGCAAAGCCTGGGGCCACCGCACAGCGGCCCCAGGCAGGGTTGGCATGCCTGGAATCTTTCACATTAAATAATCATTCAATAAAACCAGTCCCTTGCCGATACCTGTCGAAAGCCTTGCGGACTATCGACCCATGCGTAACAACCAGCCGATTACCCAGAGAGAACGGACTTTCCCTGCCCAGCAGCGGTTGATCTCCACCACCAATGCCAAGGGTGTGATCACCTACTGCAACGATGCCTTCATCGAAATCAGTGGGTTCACCCGCGAAGAGCTGACCGGTGCGCCGCACAACCTGGTGCGTCACCCCGACGTGCCGCCCGCCGTGTTCGCCCATATGTGGCAAACGCTCAAGCAGGGCCAACCCTGGATGGGCATTGTCAAAAACCGCTGCAAGTCTGGCGACCACTACTGGGTCAACGCCTATGTCACGCCGATCTACGACAACAACCAGGTCGTGGGCTTCGAGTCCGTGCGGGTCAAGCCCACCGCCGAGCAGATCCGTCGCGCCGAGGCACTGTACCAGCGCATCAACCAGGGCAAGCCGCCAGTACCGCGCCGCGACAAGTGGCTGCCGGTGTTGCAGGACTGGCTGCCGTTCATCCTGATCAGCCAGGTAGGCTTCCTGATCGGCAACTGGCTTGGCCACTCCTGGGGCTTCGCCCTGGCCGCCGGGCTTTCCGTACCGTTGGGCCTGCTTGGCCTTGGCTGGCAGCAGCGCGGCCTGAAGCGCTTGCTGCGCCTGGCCGAACAAACCACCTCCGACCCGCTGATCGCACAGATGTTTACCGACAGCCGAGGCGTGCAGGCGCGCCTGGAAATGGCCATGCTCAGCCAGGACGCCCGCCTGAAAACCTGCCTGACCCGCCTGCAGGACAGTGCCGAACACCTCAGCGACCAGGCGCGCCAGTCCGACGCCCTGGCGCACAAGAGCTCCTCGGGGCTTGAGCGTCAGCGGGTAGAAACCGAGCAGGTCGCCGCTGCAGTCAACCAGATGGCCGCCACCACGCAGGAAGTGGCCAATCATGTGCAGCGCACCGCCGACGCCACCCAGGAAGCCAACCGTCTGACCAGCCAGGGGCGGCAGATTGCCGGGGAAACCCGCGATGCCATCGAGCGCCTGTCGGCAGCGGTGGGTGAAACCGGCCAGACGGTGACGCAGCTGGCCAAGGACAGCGACGAAATTGGCGGAGTGGTCGACGTGATCAAGGGCATCGCCGACCAGACCAACCTGCTGGCCCTTAACGCAGCGATCGAAGCGGCGCGCGCCGGGGAAATGGGCCGTGGTTTTGCCGTGGTGGCTGATGAAGTGCGCCAACTGGCTCAGCGCACTGCAGAGTCCACCGGTCAGATCCATGGACTGATTGCCAAACTGCAGCAAACTGCCAGCAACGCCGTACTGACCATGGAAACCGGCCACCGCCAAGCGCAGGAAGGCGTCGACCGGGTGATGCAGGCTGACGAGGCGCTGGTGGGGATCAGTGAAGCGGTCGCCAACATCACCGACATGGCGACCCAGATTGCTGCAGCGACCGAAGAGCAGACGGCAGTGGCCGACGAAATCAGCCGCAACATCAGCACCATTGCCGAACTGGCCGACCAGACCGCCGAACAGGCCTTGCACTCGGCACTGCTCAGCGAAGAGTTGACCAGCACGGCGGGGAGCCAGTACTCGCTGGTGGAGCGTTTCAACCGCTAAGGCATCGCGCAGCACCCACAGGCATAGCGCAGGCTCCAGGCACACGCTATCCCTGTGGGAGCGGGCATGCCCGCTCCCACAAAAACCGCATAAGCCTGATTACCTGCGTTACCAGTCCAGCCGCAACCGGCTCTCGAAATACCGCTCCTCCCCGCTCAACGGGTCCTTGAAGCGCAGGCTCTGCGCCAGCAGTTTCAGAGGCCGCTGATAGTCATCTTCTTCGTTCAGCAACTGCGGATAGAACGGGTCGTTGCTGATTCCCGCCCCCAACGCCGCCATGTGCACACGTAATTGGTGGGTCTTGCCGGTTACCGGCGACAACCCATAGCGCCACAGCTCACCGTTCTTCTCCAACACCTCGGCCAGGGTCTCGCTGTTGGCCTCCCCTTCTACCTCATGCATGCGGAAAAACGGCTCGCCATGCACCAGCCGGCTTTTGTGTACCAGCGGATACTCATGCTGCGGCATGGCTGCGGCAATGGCCTGGTAGCGCTTGTCGATACGCCGCTCGGGGAACAGGCGCTGGTAGGCACTGCGGCTGTGCGGGTTGGCAGAAAACAGCACAAGCCCGGCGGTGTGACGGTCGATACGGTGCAGCGGCACCAGGTGTGGGTTATCCAGACGACGGATCAGGCGGCGCAGCAAGGTCTGCTCGACGTATTCACCGGTTGGCGTCACCGGCAGGAAATGCGGCTTGTCGGCCACCACCAGGTGCTCGTCCACATGCAGGACCGTTTCCTGCACCGGGATGGGTCGCTCGTTCGGCACTTCACGGAAATAGTGCAAACGCATACCGCGCTTGTAAGGCAATTCGGCAGAAACCGCCCGCCCCTCGGCATCCAGCACCCGGCCACGGGCAAAACGGTCGAGCCACTGGGCGCGATCGATAGCCTTGAAATGGTCACACAGGCAATCGAGCACCGTCGCCCAGTTACCGGGGGGCAGGCACACCGTGCTGGCTTGCTGGCGGGCGGGGTCGAAAGGCGTGGTCATGGCAGGGCTCGAAACGTTCACGGCCGCGCATTATCCCCCAAGCCCGCGCCCTCAACCAGCCTGGCCTATGGCCTCGCTGCGCTCCTTCAGCCAGCGCAGCACCTGTACCGGCTCCCAGCGGCCTGGGTCGTAGAGGGCATACAGCAACCCTTGGTAACCCACTACATCCAGCCCCCGGTGGTAACCGGCACGCTGGAACAGAGCCTCGATCTCGGCGAAACAGGTATTGAAGTGGACCTTACCGAACGGGGTATGGTCATCGGTGACCAGGCCTTCGAGGCGCAGTTCCAGCACGGCATCGGCCACCCGCTCCACGGGCATGCGGTTGACGCTGTACTTGAGTTGCTCGACGTTGAGCATGGGTTTACCTCGACACTGTATTTATATACAGCATACGAACATCCCCTTGCTGCCGTCAATGCGGTTCATTGCAGCCCCGGCAGATAGCCGCCGCCTTTGCGCAGGGTCAGCACCTGGCGCCGGGGCGTGTCGCACGTCACGGACAGGTGCACCCAGCGATCGAATTCGAGGATCAACTGGTCGAAAGCGATGGTGCTGTTACTGATTCTGCGCACGGTATCGCGCGGGCTGACTTCAATCACCGTGAAATCTGCCGCCAGGCCCTGAACGTGCTGGCTATTCCGGGAGCCGCCGATCAGCTGGTTGACCTTCTCGCTGCGGTAGCCGCTGCTGATGATGATGGGCGCATCGAACAGCGCGCGCACCTGCTCGAGCGCTCCACACAGAAACTGCAGGTTGGCACGGGCTTGCGGCGGTGGCGTGTTATCAAAGCCGTCCCTGGCGGCAAGCTGGGAAACGGTCATTTCATCAAGCGTGAAATGTGGGGTGATCAACATGGCGAGGCTCCCGGTGACTGAATATAGGCACCGGATCATCAGCTCACCGTCATCACCTTGGAGCAGGGACGCAGCTCCCCTGGAGCCATCACTGCGCGAGGAACGCCACCACCTGCTCGGCATCGAACGGCCAGTGCAACTCGCCGCCGTTGTCGCAGCGTCGCAGTACCGGAATGATCAGGCCATAACGCTCGAACAGGGCCTCGTTCTCGGCGATGTCGACCAGCTCAACCAACAGACCACGATCGACGAAGGGCATCAGCACGGCCTCGGCCACTTCGCACAGGTGGCAGCCGAGGGTGCCGAACAGTTGGCATTCAGGCAGCATGGGGTACATTCCGGTATGGCTGGGAAAAACCTATTCTAGGTCCGTCCCGCCATCCGTGCACCTGACCTGGCTCAATCCTGGCTGGTGGCGCCAATGCGGTGCAGTGACAGGTCCGCGCCCTGGAACTCCTGCTCATGGCTCAAGCGTAGGCCATGCAACGCGCGGATTGCCCCGTACACGGCAAAGCCACCGGCCAAGGCCACAACCACACCCATCAGGCTGCCCAACAACTGGCTGGCCAGGCTGACACCGCCCATCCCACCCAGGGCTGTCTGACCGAATACGCCGCAAGCGATTCCCCCCCAGACGCCGCACAGCCCGTGCAACGGCCACACACCCAGCACGTCGTCGATCTTCCAGCGGTTTTGCGCTGCGGTGAAGGTCCAGACGAACAGAGCGCCCGCCACCAGGCCTGTGGCCAGCGCACCGATCGGGTGCATCAGGTCGGAGCCGGCGCAGATTGCCACCAGGCCGGCCAACGGCCCGTTGTGCAGGAAGCCCGGGTCGTTGCGCCCGGCCAGCAGGGCCGACAGGGTGCCGCCGACCATGGCCATCAATGAATTGATCGCCACCAGGCCGCTGACGCCCTGCAACGTCTGGGCGCTCATGACATTGAAGCCGAACCAGCCGATGATCAGGATCCACGAACCCAGCGCCAGGAAGGGAATGCTCGACGGCGCAAACGCCACCAGCCGGCCATCGCGGTAGCGCCCGCGGCGCGCGCCCAGCAACAGCACCGCCGCCAGCGCCAGCCAACCGCCCATGGCATGCACCACAACGGACCCCGCAAAGTCATGGAACGGCGCGCCGAAGCGTGCCTGCAGCCAAGCCTGCACGCCAAGGTTACCGTTCCACACCACACCTTCGAAAAAAGGGTAGATGAACGCCACGATCAACGCCGTGGCGCACAGCTGCGGCACAAAGCGCGCCCGCTCGGCAATGCCGCCGGAGATGATCGCCGGTATCGCCGCCGCGAACGTCAGCAGGAAGAAGCACTTGACCAGCGCATAGCCATGATCGGCAGCCAGCGTCGCCGCTGGCTGGAAGAAGTTGACGCCATAGGCGATCCAGTAGCCTATAAAGAAGTACACCAGCGCCGAGATGGCAAAATCGCTGAGGATCTTCGACAAGGCGTTGACCTGGTTCTTGTGGCGTACAGTGCCCACTTCGAGGAACGCGAAGCCGGCATGCATGGCCAGCACCAGAATGGCGCCCATCAGAATGAACAGGGTATTGGAACCGTGGACAAGGGAGTCCATCGCGCTGTGCATGTTTTCCATGAAATAGGCAGACCTGCTGAAAAAGGCACCAGGACAGTTCAAGAACCTGCATCCCTGCACCGATTCGGTGCCAGCCCCCTGCCCTGTTTTGGCGAACCGGGCGGAGCCTGCGTGGTTTTTTCTTGGGTTTGTCGTGGATTGGGTTAAGGTTTATCGGTATTCGCTGCATGCGCGCCCTGAATCGGCGCAAGCCGTGACGGCGGCGCCCCGCAACGTGGCAAACACTTAGCAAGGCCCATACCAGCACTGGCACTTGAACCTTCCACGCGTGCTATTACTCGAATTACCAACACTCAATCGACAGGGAGACACCCATGGCCAGCAAATCGCCAAAGACTGCACAAGAGATATTGATGGCTGACTTCCAGGCCTTGGTGCGTGACACCGAGAAACTACTGGCCGACACCGCCAACCTGGCCGGCGACCAGGCCGACGAATTGCGTGAACAGATTCACGACCGCCTGGCCCAGGCCCGCGAAACCCTGCAACTGACCCAGGACTCGGTGCGTGAACGCGGCCAGGCCGCGCTGGGCAGCGCCGAGCAGTATGTGCAGGAAAACCCGTGGCAGGCGATCGGCATCGCCGCCGGCGTCGGCCTGTTGATCGGCCTGCTGGCCAACCGGCGCTAAGGGGTTCCCATGGAGAATGACGCCAACGGCGCCAGCGCCTCGGGCAGGCGCCTGGGCGCCGCCGCGCTGGGCCTGCTGCACAGCCACATCGAACTGTTCGGCATCGAATTGCAGGAGCAAAAGGGACGCACCTTGAGCCTGCTGCTGTTCGCCGGCCTGGCGCTGGTATTTGCGCTGCTGCTGCTGACGGCGCTGTCTGGGCTTTTGCTGGTGCTGCTGTGGGACAGCTATCGCCTGGCCGGTATCATCGGCCTGTGCGTGTTCTATGGCATGGCCGCGCTGTACTGCGGGCTACGCCTGAAGGCGGCGGTGTTTGACGAGTCATCGCCGTTCGGCGCCACCCTCGAAGAACTTGCCAAGGACCGGGAGCGCCTGTTGCCATGAGCCTGCCAGAACTGCCAAACACGCGTAACCCGCGCGAACTGCGCAAGGCACTGCTGCGCCTGCGCATGGAAATGCACCGCCAGGAAATCCGTCACGAGTCGGGGCAACTGATGGAACCGCTGCGCCGTGTGCGCGGCATGGGCAGCTCGCTGCACGATGGCCTGGGGATCAAACATGCGCCCTTGTGGGGGATTGGTGCCGTGGTGGCGCTGGGCTTCCTCACCGGCAAAGGCGTGCGCAGCGGCAACCTGGCGCGCCTGGTGCGCCTGGGGACCAGCCTGTTGCCACTGGTGCGCCTGTACCTGCAAGGCAACCGCCGCCCCTGAGCCTTGAATGACCCGCCCCATCCAGGGGCGGTTCCACCCTGCCCCTTGCGCAGATGAACACGACACGGGAAGCTAAAGCCTTCGATCCACAGGAGACCGCGCCTTGGACTGGCACACCCTGCTCACCCGCGAACGCCTGGGCAAAGCCCTCTATAGCGCCGATGAACTCGGGCGCAGCCCCTTCCACAAAGACCACGACCGCATCATCTTCTCCGGCGCTTTCCGTCGCCTTGGGCGCAAGACCCAGGTACACCCGGTTTCCAGCAACGACCATATCCACACGCGCCTGACCCATTCGTTGGAAGTCAGCTGTGTCGGTCGCTCGCTGGGCATGCGCGTCGGCGAAACCCTGCGCGACAGCCTGCCGGACTGGTGCGCCCCCAGTGACCTGGGAATGATCGTACAGTCGGCCTGCCTGGCCCACGACATAGGCAACCCGCCATTCGGCCACTCCGGCGAAGACGCCATTCGCCACTGGTTCCAGCAAGCCGCCGGGCGTGGCTGGCTGGACGACATGAACGACGACGAGCGGGCCGACTTTCTCAACTTCGAAGGCAATGCACAGGGCTTTCGTGTGCTTACCCAACTGGAGTACCACCAGTTCGACGGCGGCACCCGGCTGACGTATGCCACCCTCGGCACCTACCTCAAGTACCCTTGGAGCGCGCGCCACGCCGACGCCATGGGTTACAAGAAGCACAAGTTCGGCAGCTACCAGAGCGAACTGTGGCTATAGTAAACAGCCAAAAATGACATTTTTTGAAAATCAACAGCCAAAAAGTTATAAGTGCAACTATTTTGGCATGAAAGCTAAACTTGATGATCAAAAAAAGAATAAGGAGGGCTTTGCTGAACTTGAGCATACCACCATTGGCGAGAGCCAATCCACCTAAATTCGCTCACCGCCCATACCACTAAACTGTCGAGCCAAATGCATGGCGTAGTTATCAGTCATGCCACTCACGTAGTCCAGAACCTGCATAATCGCGGAGTAATCCTTTGAAACATTTTCGCAAGCGTTTATAGCAACCAAGTCAAGCCCCATTAAATCGACTACTCGCTTGGTCTTTGAATCAGCGACTCCGCCATTCCTAGCAAAACTCAGAGCAGCCAAACAGCTAACTTGCAACAGCGTTGATATCGTGCTGTAAGCCCCTATTTCAAGTTCAACTTTACGCGGATGTTGGAAAATCTCCTCGCGTGCAAGAATCTTGGCAGAACTTACGCAATCACGCACATTACTACTACACAGCTCAAAAATTCCAAGAGCCTTCCCAGACATAATTTCATCATAATTACCCATAAAAGCAGCCACCCCTGCATCTACGAATGCAGAGATAACCTTACCGCGAGCCATCGATAACCTACGTCCAGCCTTCATGCCTTGAGTTTCTTTTGCCAACTGGTCCCGTTGTTGCTCACCGAGAACGAGGCACAAAATATCAAAAACCTTATCCCATTCGAGGATACCCATCTCCACACCATCCTCCAGATCAAGGATGGCGTAGCAAAAGTCATCTGAAATCTCCATCAAGTTAGCTAATGGATGGCGGCAACGCCAGCCATCACCAAGCTTTAACAACCCCGTCGCATCCGCCACCTCATCGAAAAAACCAAGTTCCGAGCAGTAAACACCATATTTATTTTTAATAGGTCGCAACTGATTAACTGCATCACGTGCCATCCATGGATACTTTATAAAAGCACCCAAAGATGCATAAGTTAGACGCATCCCCCCATCATACGGATGATACTCTGAGGTTGTTAACACCCGGAACCCTTGGGCGTTCCCTTCAAATCTACGGAAGTCAGTAGCTTCATTGAAAGGCAAGTGCTCAATCATCTTCGCACCTACATCATTAGTGAACCAATGACGTATGGCCTCTTCACCAGTGTGTCCAAACGGCGGGTTGCCAATATCGTGAGCAAGACATGCAGTCTGTACGATATCGCCAATGTCCGAAGCTGAATAGAAATCAGAAATTAGTTTTTCCTTCAAAAGCTCCTGCCCAACTCGGACCCCGAGCGTCCTACCTACGCAAGCCACCTCTAAACTATGGGTAAGGCGATTATGTACATGGTCATTGGTCGCCAGAGGATGTACCTGAGTTTTTCTTGCAAGGCGTCTGAACGCACCGGAGAAAATGACTTTATCATGGTCTGAGTGGAAGGGTGAACGACCAAGTTCCGACTTCGGGGGGCGTCCACCTAATCGACTAGTATTCAACAACTTATCCCAACTCATTCTGTCCATAGCACCTCCGGGCGAAGGAACAACACACAAAAAAATCATTAGCCATTGATATCAGCAAAACACAAACTCACAAGACCAATCAGTTACCCAACCTATTAGCAAAACGTCCTACCGCCTCAACCACTTTTTGAGCCCCCTCCTGAATTTCACATATAACATTTCCTGCCTCAGCGGAAAGCTCAAGACCTTGCACTGCATGCATTTTACCCTGCTCTATGATTCGAAGAGCCTCCTCCGCCATTTTTTGGTTTTTAGAAACCACTTCGACAACTTCCTTCGTCGCCTTCGTAGTTCTGGATGCAAGCTGTCTTACCTCATCAGCAACTACAGCAAACCCCCGCCCTTGTTCACCAGCCCTTGCCGCTTCAATCGCCGCATTGAGTGCAAGCAAATTAGTCTGATCAGCAATTCCCCCAATACTTTTTACAATCCCACCAACCAGTTGGGACTGCTGATCCAGTGCACGAATACCCTCTACAGCCGCTTCCATTTGAGCAGCCAGCTCCTGCATTACCCTCACTGTATCCTGAACCACTCCACTACCACGCCGTGCACTTTCATCAGTATTCCTCGAAGTACCATAAGCTATATCGGCCGCCTCAGACACTGCCTGCTCGCGGTTAACTTGCTCAGTAATGACAGTTGCAAACTTAACCACTTTATACAATCTTTTATAAGAGTCCGAAACTGGATTATACGAGGCCTCCAGCCACACAACCCGACCATAACTATCTATACGTTTTAAGCGATCCGCCACAAACTCCCCCCTTCGAAGTCTCTCCCAAAAATCCTCATACCCTTGAGAGGAAGACTCTGCAGACTCACAGAAAATCCTGTGGTGCTTTCCTTTTATTTGCTCCAAGCTGTAACCCATTGCACTTAAAAATCTATCATTTGCAGTTAAAACTATCCCATCAAGATCAAATTCAATAACTGCAGTTGAACGCTGCAAAGCCCCAATCAAATTCTCATGTTCACAGGACTCTGCAATAGTTCGAGTAAGGTCAGTGGCATACACTGAGAGATGAGAAAGCACCCCCATTGAACTTCTAATTGGCTGAATAATCACACGCAACCATGCCTCCTCCCCATTCCCCCTACAAGCTTGAAGAGCACCAACCCAATGACTCCCAGACTGAACCGCATTCTTCATACGATTAAAATGATCTGTACTCCGAGCAAAAGCTGGAACCAAGTCAAAAATTGGCCTCCCAACCAATTTTTCAACCGAATAAATCATTTCACGTAAAAAATTATCATTACCCTCCATAATAACACCTTGAGAATCTAATCGAAGCACTAACATCTCATCGTCAAGACTTTTCCTAACCTGCTCCAACGAAAAAAGCTTCTCACTAACTTCCGCAAGCTTTTCTTTTAAATCCCTAACCTTGAAAAACATACCATCACCCACTCGAAAAATTAAATTATTTATAGAGATTGGAAACCCACTCTTCTAATTCTCTAGGAGCAAGCGGCTTTGAAAGAAAGTAACCTTGAGCAACATGATAACCCTGCTCCTTGAGAACCTTATATTGCCCCGCCTCTTCAACGCCTTCAGCGACGACCTTTAAATGTAAACTATCACCTATCCTAAGCACAGCCTCACTAAGTGCCCTACTTATCTCATCTTTCTCCAAATCAAGAACAAAGCTCTTATCTAGCTTTAGCTCTTGAATCGGAAGCTTCCTAAGATAGCTTAAACTAGAGTAGCCCGTACCAAAATCATCCATCGCCAACTTAATCCCTTTTGAGTTGACATCACCCAACACCTTCATAGTATTAGGATTTGTATCAAGCAAAACACTCTCCGTAAGCTCCAATGTCAAATCGCCGACCTTTAAATCATGCTGCCCTAGAGTCCTCAATATCATCCCACCAAGATCTAAGTTATGAAAATTACTTGGCGACAAATTCACAGAAACGGCAGGTATTTTCAGCCCTTTCCGCCTCCAACTTGCAAGCTGACGACAGGCCTCCCTTACAGCCCAAGCACCTAAATCCCCTATCAGCCCACACTCTTCAGCAAGAGGAATAAATCTCGAAGGAGAAACTTCTCCAAACTTTGAGTGCCGCCACCTAGCCAAAGCTTCAACACCATAGAGCGTCCCATCATCTACATTAACTTGCGGCTGATAGTGCAACCTAAGCTCGCCACCATCTATTGCCAAACGCAATGCACTTTCCAACTCCTGCCTTTCTAGAGCCAATTGATTCAGCTCAGGACTAAAGAAACTAAACCTGCCTCTCCCACTTCCTTTCGCTTGGTACATAGCCATATCAGCACGATGTATCAAAGTACCCATATCATGACCATCTTGAGGATACACACTAACCCCTATACTGGCGGATGGAGACAAAATAACCCCACCAATATTAATCGGCCTTGATATAGACTTTCTTATTTCCTCAACAATCTCAGTGACATGTTCACTACCACAGTTTGGTAGAGCCACAACGAATTCATCTCCAGACAGCCGCCCTACAATATCAGACGCCCGGCGATTAAATAGTAATCTTTCAGCAACGGCCCTAAGCAACTCATCACCAGCCGGATGCCCAAGTGAATCATTAACTTGCTTAAATCGATCCAAATCAATAAACAAGACCGACATTGAGCTTTTTGATCTCCTCGCATCAACCAAAGCATGGTCGGCTTTAGCATGCAATAGACTGCGATTGGGAAGCTCGGTAAGGCTATCATAAAACGCTAACTGCCGTATGTTCTCTCTATCTTCTTCACGCTCTATCGCAAGAGCACAAAGCGGCGAAGCAACCTCCATCATCATTTCATGAAGGCTTGAAGGAACCCTACGCACCGAGTAATAAAAAACAAGTACACCGACAACACTTCCCTTTGTATTCTTGATAGGCGTAGACCAAGAGCTTTTAATCCCCAACCTCAAAAAGTCTTCTGACAAGCCATCCCATATTGGATCTTGCTCAATATCTTCCGTAACAATAGACTCACCATAGTAAGCAGCCTTGCTGGAAGAACCGACACAATTCTTTACCTGCATCCCCTCTAACAGCCTTGCATACTCAACCGGCAGACTCGGGGCCGCCAGCGGATGCATGACCCCATCCTCATCAACCTGTATAACAGCTATCTTTATATCAGGCTCAACCAATTCAATTTCCCTACATACCAGATCCATTACCTCCTCTAGAGGATTCTCCCGCACCATGGCATCCAGTATAGTACTTTGAATAACCTCGTGTATCTTTGACCCCGTCACATCAGCAAGCACAGTGACAGTATTAACAAGCTCGCCACCAGCACTCAAGATAGGACTAATTGCAATATTCGACCATATACGCTCATCACTTTTAAGACGCGTCAACTCCTCAACTTTAAAAGACAACCCGGCCTTCAACCTAGAGTGGACCTCCTCAATTCTCGCCTCACTCAAATGCGGTACTATCAGAGCAGCAGGCCTTAAGCCATCAACCTCGTCAGATGAATAACCAAAAATACGCTCAAACCCTTTATTTACAAAGACAATCTTCCATTCATGATCGGTAATAACAATTGCATTGTCCGTCTCATTCGCAACCATTGATAGTAGCTTGGTGCGTTGACGCTCTTTACGCCTATCAGTAACATCTTTCACAAAAGCAGTATAAACAACCAGACCTTCACTTTCGACGCGAGAGATCGACATAGCTCCCCAACGCTGAGAGCCATCCTTTCTATGAATCGGGACTTCTCGCGTACTGCCAACAATTTTATTGACACCCGTCCGACGATTTTCATTTATGTAATCATCGTGATCAGATTGCATCCCTAAAGGAACGAGCATCTTCACATTACGCCCTAGCACTTCATCCCTGCTATAACCCCACAGAGTTTCCGCCGCACGATTAAAAAGAACAACATTGTTCTCAGTATCAATAACAACAACACCATCTACAGCTTGCTCAAGTGTCTGAGTAAATATCTTTGAAAGATTATGTGCAATAGGCATTTAGATACTACCGATGAGCTACTCAAAAAGCATCCTAGCAACGGAGTTCTAGCAGGCTTAGCCCGCAGCCCCCCCCACAATGCACTCATAGCTTAAGGCCATTAAAATTACAAGTCATCAAATGCTCTCGAACATCTATACCTTGCCAATCAAATCCTGACCACATGGACAGAAAAAGCATTTGGCAAAATCTTACCCACTGAAGCATCAAACCCTAAGAAACTGAATCCAAAGAAAAATCTGCCGGAAAATACCTATTTATGTGTACCCCGCAATCAATATAAGAAGTGGTTGTGTAATTACCAAGAGCGAGCTGCACCTGCTCGAACAGATCGCCCGCAAACTGGGGTTGCCACAACTGGAAGACCAACGTTGGGCACGCCACCCGCTGGTGTACCTGATGGAGGCTGCCGACGACATCTGCTATGCACTGATCGACCTCGAAGACGGCCTGGAAATGGAGCTGCTGCAATACGCCGAAGTCGAAGCGTTGCTGCTCGACCTGGTCGGTGATGACCTGCCGGAAACCTACCGCCAGCTAGGCCCACGCGACTCGCGCCGGCGTAAGCTGGCCATTCTGCGTGGCAAGGCCATCGAGCACCTGACCAACGCTGCCGCCCACGCCTTCGTCGAGCAGCAGCACACCTTGCTGGCCGGGCAACTGGCGGGCGACCTGGTCGAACACATGCATGGCCCGGCCAAGCGCTGCGTGCTGCACGCCAAGGACATGGCGCGCAACAAGATTTTCCAGGACAAGCGCAAGACCCTGCACGAAATCGGTGCGTACACCACCCTGGAGATTCTGCTGAACACCTTCTGCGGTGCAGCCCTTGAACAGCATGGTGGGCGCACGCCATCGTTCAAAAGCCGCCGGGTGCTGGACCTGATCGGCAACAATGCCCCAGACCCGCATGCCTCGTTGCACAGTGCCTTCCTGCGCATGATCGACTTCATCGCTGGCATGACCGACAGCTACGCCAGCGAAATGGCCAGCGAAATGACCGGGCGCTCCAGCCCTACGTGAGTTGTGCTTTCGGTGCAGCCTACCTCGGCTGCACCGATCATTGTAGGAAACTTCCTACATATACTGACGACAAATTAAACAACACGGATAAAAATCAATGAAAAGTTACCAAATGCGCTTTGACATCGAGTTAAACATGCCCATTTCGTAGCCAGTTTTGTTTTATCTTGTAAGCCATTTCCCATATAAGGCTAACAGCCCATCCTCGCATGCCCGGCGACTTCCAACTGCGATAAGGTGCCACCTGTCACCCTAAACGACCGCAGGGAAGTTGAACATGCACTCCATATTTATTGTTGACGACCATCCGGTCATTCGCCTGGCCGTCCGTATGCTGCTGGAAAACCAGAACTACAAGATTGCCGGCGAGTCGGACAACGGCGTGGATGCCATGCAGATGATCCGGGAGAGCAACCCCGACCTGGTCATCCTCGACATCAGCATCCCCAAGCTAGACGGCCTGGAGGTCCTTTCCCGCTTTCAGTCGATGGCCCTGCCCTTGAAGGTTCTGGTATTGACTGCACAGTCCCCGGCATTGTTTGCCGTGCGCTGCATGCACTCAGGTGCTGCGGGTTACGTGTGCAAGCAAGAAGACCTGAGTGAACTGCTCAGTGCGATCAAGGCGGTCCTGGCTGGATATAACTACTTCCCCAGCCAAGCAATCAATAACAACCCGACTACCGGCACCGACTTGCAACTTTTCCGCCAGGTGAATGACCGCGAGCTGATGGTACTGCAACTCTTCGCCCAAGGCCGCAGCAACAAGGAAATTGCCAAAGGCATGTTCCTCAGCAGCAAAACCGTCAGCACCTACAAAAAGCGCCTCATGCACAAGCTTCAGGTCAACACGCTGGTGGATCTGATCGAGATGGCCAAGCGCAACGCGCTTGTCTGAAGGTAGCCATGGCCCGCACTATCGCCCGCCTGCTGCTCGCCCTGCTGCTATCAAGCGGCGCGACACAGGCTACCACTCGCGAAGCGTCGTCCTACACGTTGCTGGCACGGTCATCGGCCGGTCCGGCCCAGCTCCTGTTCACGCCCGAACAACGGTTATGGCTCGAAGGCCGTCAGGAACTGGTACTGGGAACATCGGCGCCCGACTACCCACCGTTCGACATCACCAGTGGCGGCCGCGCCTACCAAGGCCTGACCGCCGAGTATGCAAGCCTGATCGGCAAGGCCCTGCAGTTACCCGTGCGGGTGCTACGCTTTCCCAGCCGGCAAGCGGCGGTGGAGGCGCTCAGGCAGGGTGATATCGATTTACTCGGCAGCGCCAATGGCTACGAAGCGGCCAACGACGGTCTGGTGTTGTCACAGCCCTATGCCATCGACCAACCGGTACTGGTAACGCGCGAAGATGAAAACCGGGCGATGGACACGGACCTGACCAGCATGCGCCTGGGCATGCTCTACCACTACCTGCCCGAACAGGAAGTACACAGCGCCTACCCCAAGGCCGAGCTGCTGGCCTTCGGCTCTTCCAGCCAGGCACTGAATGCCGTGGCATTCGGCCAGGCCGACGTGTTCATCGGCGACACCATCTCCACGCACTACCAGCTCAATCGCGGCCACCTGCCACGCCTGCGCATGGCCAACTTCGGCCAGCACAAGGCCATCGGCTTCGGTTTTGCCTTACGCCAGCAAGACACACTGCTGCTGGAGCTCGTGAACATTGTCCTCGACAGCCAGACGCCGGCCATGCGCACCAGCATCTTCAAGCGCTGGAGCGCTGGCAGCGACCAACTGCTGAGCGACCGCCAACTGCAATTGAGCGAGGCCGAGCAACAGTGGCTGCAGCAGCATCCGGTGATGCGCGTAGCGATTGATGACACGGCTGCCCCCCTCTCCTATTTCGATGATTCGGGGCATTTTCGCGGCATCACTGCCGACCTGCTGGAGCTCATCCGCCTGCGCACAGGCTTACGCTTCGAAGTACAACGTGCCAGTGGCATTGCCGACATGATTGCCCGCCTCAAGGATGGCCGGGCCGATGTCATCGCCGCATTGGCCAGCGCCAGGGCGGCGGGGGACGACCTGCTAATCAGCCGCCCCTACCTGGAAAGCGCCTACGTACTGGTCAGCCACAAGGACAACAAGGCGCTGGGCTCGCTGGAACAACTGAAAGGGCATCGCATCGCCATTACCCGCTACAGCGCCATGGATGCCATGCTGTCCCGGTACTATCCGCAGATCGGCTGGGTCGAGACCGAAAGCGCGTTCTACTCCATGGCGTTGCTCAACAGTGGTGCCGTCGATGCAGTGATTACCACCCTGATCGATGCCAACCACGCCTTGGCCAGCAACCCGGAACTGGTGATCCGCTCGTCGGTGGGCAGCGAACCCGCCAACTTCGCCATGGCCACCACGGCCCCTTCACCGGCCCTGCTGTCGATCCTCGACAAGGCACTGCTCAGCATCTCACCGGAGGAGCTGGGGGTTATCAACAACCGCTGGCGCGGCTTTAGCCGACACGAAGACAGCAACGCCAAGGGTTACAGCCGTCTCGCCCTGCAGGTGGTGCTGGGCACTGCCGTGCTTCTGCTGCTGGCCTTGCTCTGGAACGCTCGCCTGCGCCTGCAGATTCGTCAGCGCCACCGCGCCGAACGCGCCCTGAACGACCAACTGGCATTCATGCGCGCACTGCTCAACGGCACCCCCCACCCCATGTATGTGCGTGACCGCGAGGGCTGCCTGAAAAGCTGCAACTACAGCTACCTGGAAGCCGTGCAGGCCCGGTCCGATGAGGTCATTGGCAAGCAACTCGAAGACAGCCTGTTCGCCAATCCCGAGCAAACCCGTCAAATCCAGGCCGACTACCTGAAAGTCATGGCCGCCGGCTCGCCGTTGATCATGGACCGCCCCCTGCGGATCAAGGGACGCGAGCTGACCATTTATCACTGGATACTGCCGTACCGCGACTCACTGGGAGAAATCCAGGGCATCATCGGCGGCTGGATCGACATCAGCGATCGCCGCCAACTGGTGCTGGAGCTGCGCCAGGCCAAACAACAGGCCGACGATGCCAACCGCGCCAAAAGCACGTTCCTGGCCACCATCAGCCACGAAATACGCACGCCGATGAATGCCGTGATCGGCATGCTCGAACTGGCGGTGAAGCGCGCCGACCAAGGTCGGCTGGACCGTGGCGCACTGGAGCTTGCCCACCATTCGGCCAAAGACCTGCTGGGCCTGATCGGCGATATCCTCGATATCGTGCGCATCGAGTCCGGGCACCTGACCCTGGCGCCGGAGGCCGTAGACCTGGCCGCATTGGTGGAGTCGGTGGGGCGTATCTTCGAGGGCCAGGCGCGACAGAAAGGCCTGGCACTTGAGGTGATGATCACGCCGGCCGCGCGCTGCCATGCCTTGCTCGACCCCCTGCGCTTCAAACAGGTGCTGTCCAACCTGGTCAGCAACGCCATCAAGTTCACCGAGCATGGCCAGGTGCGTATCAGCGCCGACCTGCAGGACAACGGCACCAGCACGCCCGCCATACTGCAACTGGAAGTGCGTGACAGTGGCATCGGCATCCACGCCGACGACCTGCAACGCCTGTTCACCCCGTTCGTCCAGGCCAACCCGCATAGCCAGGGTGCGCGCGCAGGTACCGGGTTGGGCCTGACCATCTGCCGCAACCTGTGCGAAATGATGGGTGGCGACCTGACCCTCAAAAGCCTCGAAGGGGTCGGCACCCAAGTGTGCCTGAAAATGCCGCTGCAACAGGTTGATGCGCAAGTGCAGCCGGCACCGCTGATCGAAAAGCTTGATGTGCCCGACCCGCGGCTGAACGTGCTGGTGATCGACGACCATCCGGCCAACCTGCAACTGATGGCGCAGCAGCTTGCCTACCTGGGCCTGGAGCACGCCAGCGCCCGCGATGGCCGTGAAGGGCTGGCCACCTGGCGGGCGGGCAACTTCGATGTGCTGGTACTCGACTGCAACATGCCGCACATGAACGGCTACCAGCTGGCGACAGCCGTGCGCACCGAAGAGCGCCATGGCAACCGGCCACGCTGCACCATTCTTGGCTATACCGCCAACGCTCAGCCAGAAGTACGCCGCAAGTGCCTGAGCGCCGGCATGGACGACTGTCTGCTCAAGCCCATCAGCCTGAGCACCCTCAGCCAGCGCCTGGCCGGCATCAACCCGCGCCGGCAGCGCAAGCGCCGACGCCCCCTGTATCACCTGGATGGCCTGGCTGCAGTAGTCGGGCATGACCCCGCCGACCGCCGGCGTTTTCTGCAGACTCTGCAGCAGAGCCTGCAGGCCGATCTTTCCACCTTGATGGCGCTGCACCCAGAGCACGACGCCGATGCCATTGCCGAACAGGCCCACAAAGTGCTCAGCGCGGCGCGCATGCTTGAAGCGCCCGACCTGATGGCCGCCTGCGAAGCACTGGAGTCTGGTGGCTTGCCTACTGCCCAGTTGCGCCTGCGGCGTCAGGCATTGGCGCGGCACATGCGACGGGTGGAGCTGGCGCTGGCCAAAGAATTGCCTCCAAGCACCGATACGCAGGCAGGCAGCCAGCCGTGTTAACTGGTAGACTGCGCGGCGTTATTACCTAAGAGGATTGTTTCATGGCCACAAACCGCTCCCGTCGTCTGCGCAAGAAGCTGTGTGTCGACGAGTTTCAGGAATTGGGCTTCGAGCTGAACCTGGAATTCAAGGAAGATCTGGATGACCAGGCAATCGATGCTTTCCTCGATGCGTTCCTGGAAGAAGCCATGGACGCCAACGGCCTGGACTATGTAGGCGGTGACGATTTCGGCCTCGTGTGCTCGGTCAAGCGCGGTTCGGTCAGCGAAGAACAACGCGCCGCCGTGGAAGCCTGGCTCAAAGGCCGTAGCGAACTGACCAAAATCGAAGTCAGCCCACTGCTGGACGCCTGGTACCCGGAAAAGCCGATCAACAAGGCTGAGTGATACTTGCCTGTCTGATCGCTGAAAAGGCCACCCACATGGGTGGCCTTTTTTATTGCCGATGCTTTTTATCCGCCATGCTTTTCCGTCGAACGTGGCGCATCGTCGCTGCGCTTGGGGCATAATGCGTATTCTTTCGTCCTGGGGCCATCATCTCTTACAGCCCCTATGCCCTTTCCCCTCGCTGCAGGGTATTTATTCATTATGATCAAAACGCTTCGCCCCCTCGTTCTTGCCGGCCTGCTGTTGCCACTCGCATTGCCCAGCCATGCCGCCGCCGTCAATACCACCCTGCCCGCCAAAGTGCAGCAGGCGCTCAAAGCCAACAAGCTGCAGGACACAGCGCTGTCGCTGGTAATGTTGCCGCTGGACGGGCCCGGTACCCCGACCGTGTTCAATGCCGATGTTTCGGTAAACCCGGCCTCGACCATGAAACTGGTTACCACCTATGCCGCCCTCGAGCTGCTTGGCCCGACCTTCCAGTGGAAAACCGAGTTCTACACCGACGGCACCCTGAGCAATGGCGTGCTCAACGGCAACCTGTACCTCAAAGGTGGCGGCGACCCGAAGCTGAACATGGAAAAGCTCTGGTTGCTGATGCGTGACCTGCGCGCCAATGGCGTGCGCACCATCACCGGTGACCTGGTGCTGGACCGCAGCCACTTCGTGCAGCCCAACCTGCCGCAGTTCAACGATGACGGCGGCGATGAAAACAAGCCGTTCCTGGTCAAACCCGACTCGCTGCTGGTCAACCTCAAGGCCCTGCGCTTCGTGGCCCGCAACGATGGTGGCAAGGTTACCATCGCGGTCGAACCCCCTATTGCCAGCATTCGCATCGACAACCAGGTCAAGGCCGTGGCGTCCAAGCAGTGCACGGGTGATGTGCGCTACAACCCGGTACCTCAAGCCGATGGCATCAGCGTCACCGTCAGCGGCCAGCTGGGTGACGGCTGCAACTCGCAGACCTACCTGTCGCTGCTCGACCACCCGACCTACGCCGCCGGTGCCGTGCGCGCGATCTGGAACGAGCTGGGTGGCAACATCCAGGGCGGTGACCGCATCGAGAACGTGCCCAAAGGTGCACGCCTGCTGGCCCGCGCCTTCTCGCCAGACCTGGTGGAAGTGATCCGCGACATCAACAAGTACAGCAACAACACCATGGCCCAGCAGCTGTTCCTGAGCCTTGGCGCGCAGTTCCGCACCGATGCCGACGGCGACGACGCCCGTGCCGCGCAACGCGTGGTCCGCCAGTGGCTGGCGAAGAAAGGCATTACCGCGCCGCACCTGGTGATGGAAAACGGCTCAGGGCTGTCGCGTGCCGAACGGGTCAGCACCCGGGAAATGGCCGAGATGCTGCAGGCCGCCTGGAAGAGCCCCTACGCCGCCGAGTTCATGAGCTCGATGCCGCTGGTGGGCATGGACGGCACCATGCGCAAACGCCTCAAGCGCACAGCCATGACCGGCGAAGGGCACATCAAGACCGGCACGCTGAATACTGTGCGGGCGATTGCCGGTTTCAGCCGTGACAGCAACGGCCACACCTGGGCAGTGGCGGCAATCCTCAACGACCCGAAACCATGGGGGGCTTCGCAGGTGCTCGACCAGGTGCTGCTGGACCTGTATCGCCAACCGAAGCTGGCGGGCAGCACTGCAGCCAACTGATTGGTTAGCCCGTACCGGCCCTTTCGCGGCTATAGCCGCGAAAGGGCCGGTACGGGCAGCCAAAAACGTTCAGGCTGACTCGCCTTCCACCCTGTCCCGCCCCGCCTGCTTGGCTGCATACACCCCCGCATCCGCCCGCAACAAAAGGGCATCGGCGCCCTCCCCCGGCCGCCATCCCGCCACACCAAAACTGGCCGTCACCTTGCCCACGCCGTCCACCGGCACATTGCGTAGCCCATGCCACAACTCCAGCGCCAGCAGCCGCGCTTGCTCGGCATCACTGCCTGGGCACAGCACCATGAATTCCTCTCCACCCAACCGGCAGAACACATCGGTACGCCGCAAGCGCTGGCCGATACGCTGGCACAGGCTGCGCAGCACCCGGTCGCCGACGGCATGGCCAAAGCGGTCGTTGATGTGCTTGAAGTGATCGATATCGAGCATGATCACGGCCAGCGCCAAGCCATCACGCTGAGCCCGCTCCAGTTCGACCTTGAGCCGTTCCTGGAAGTAGCGGCGGTTATGAATGCCGGTCAGTGAATCGGTCACCGACAGCGCCCGCAACTCTTCCTCCACACCCTTGAGGTCCGAGATGTCCGTCAGGTAGCCATGCCACAAGGTACAGCCCTGTTCTCCCACCTCCGGCGTCGCTTCGCCACGCACCCAGCGCAGGCCAGCACGTGGCAGGCACACCCGGTATTCCTCGCGCCAGGGTGCCTGGTGCTCGGCAGAGTAACGTACCGAACGGCGTACGCGCTCCAGGTCATCGGGGTGGATACGCTCGAACACCACCGAGGCATCTTCGCGCAACTGCTGCAGGTCCACTTCGTAGATGTCGTAAAGGCCTTTGCTGGCGTAGGGAAAACACGAATGCCCATCGGCATCCAGGCGATACTGATAAATACCGCCCGGCACCTCGGCACTGAGCTTTTCCAGCAGCCGGTCGCGCGCCGCCAGTGCCTCGTGTACCCGACGCCGCTCGGTGACATCGATGCAGATGGCCAGGTAACCAACCCACAGGCCCTGTTCGTCAAGCATGGCCGTGACCAGCATGTTGGCCACCAACTGGCTGCCATCGGCGCGTAGCAAGGTCCACTCAACCGGCTCGGCGCCTCGCTCGTAAACGGTTTCTGCAAACAGCGCCTGGCCACCGGCGATGTGCCGGCCAAAACGCTGGCTGAGCGCATGCGCACGCAGGCTCAATTCGTCCGGCAGCACCAGGTCCTCCAGGCGCAAATGGCCGATGGCCTGATTGGCCGAATAACCCAGCATACGCTCGGCCCCCGTGTTGAACGTGCTGACTTCGCCCTTGAGGTTGGTGGCAATAATGGCCACCTGGGTCGCGGCCTCCAATACACTGCGCAACTGATTATGGGTACCTCGCAAGGACTGTTCGCTGACCCGCAACTCGGCGGTACGCTGCTCGACCAGGGCCAGGGCACGCTGGCGCTGGCTGAACAGGCTGTAGAGCAAGGCACTGAGCAGCAGGCTCAACAACCCGCCCAGCAAGCCGACCGCCAGTACCGCCGATGTGCGATTGGCCCGCACGAAGGCCTGGCTCGGCAGGATGCTCAGCTGGAAGTGGTGGTCTGCCAGGTGCAGCAGCGGGTTGCTGCTCAGCGACAAGGGGGCAACCTGGTTCTGCGAGTCGTACAGCACTTGCGGCCCTTGCAACCCGGACGGGTCGACGATACGCACCACCAGGTTGTCATCCGCTGCCACAGGGCGCCCATCGCTGACCATCTCGCGCATGCTCAACAAAGCCACCACATAGCCCACTGCAGCGCCATGCGGGTTGGCATCGGAAAACACGGGGGCTACCAGCACCAAGCCGCGCGCGTACGAAGGAATATCGTACATGGCCAAGGGCTCGGACACCGCCATGCTGCCAGATCCGAGCGCCCGCACCAGGGCAGCCTGGAGCTCACCCTGGCCGGCAAGATCGAGTCCATAGGGCAGCCCGGGCATTTCACCGGATTGGGTATACAACACAGGGAAGTAATGGTCGCGCAGCGGCGCGGGGTGCCACTGGCCTTGCGCATCCTGGTCACGGATCACATAGCCCGGGCCGGAATGCTCGCGGGCATGCTGCTCGAACTCGGCGCGCTGCGCGGCTTCGACACGCGGCGCCCAGGCGTAGGCCAAGGTACGCTGCAGCAACGGCCGGGCGTAACCGTCAAATTCGCGTGGTGTCACTTCGTTGGAAAAGCTGATGAACCGCCGCAGGCCATCCAGGCGCTGCTGTTGTTCATCAAAACGCTCGGCAATACGGCTGTAACGTTCGCTGGCCAGCAACTCAAAGCGCTGGCGCAGCTGCTGCTTGTAAAACGCCTGTGCGGCCAGCGCCAAGGCGGCCGTCAACAGACCGCCCGCCACCAAAGCCACCAGCGCCACCGCCCACGCGGACACGGTCTCTGTGCACAGGCCAGATAACCGCGCACGCACGCCACACTTTGACATACACCCTTCTCGTCACGTCAGCGTCCTGCGGGTTATCTTGCCCTGCCCACATTTATAGCCATTGGCCATTAGCCACGCAATGTACCTCGTCGGCTCAGCGCAGCTGCAGACGCCAGGCCCGGTGAATCCGGTTGTTACGGGCGAAGTCCGGGTCCAGGGTCTGGGCAGTGATTTCCTCCACCGCATAACGCGCCATCAGGTGCTCGTCCAGCTGGAACTTGCGGAAGTTGTTGGAGAAATACAACACGCCGCCCGGCGCCAGGCGGGCCATGGCCAGGTCTAGCAGTTGAACGTGGTCACGCTGCACGTCGAACACGCCTTCCATGCGCTTGGAGTTGGAGAAGGTGGGCGGGTCGATGAAAATCAGGTCGTAGCTGTCGCGGTTACCCTCCAGCCAGGCCATCACATCACCCTGCTCCAGGCGGTTGCGCTCAGAGAAGCCATTAAGCGCCAGGTTGCGCCGCGCCCAGTCCAGGTAGGTTTTCGACAGGTCGACGCTGGTGGTGCTGCGCGCACCGCCCTTGGCCGCATGCACGGTGGCAGTGGCGGTGTAGCAGAACAGGTTGAGGAAGCGCTTGTCGGCAGCCTCGCGCTGGATGCGCATGCGCATCGGGCGATGGTCGAGGAACAGCCCGGTGTCGAGGTAGTCGGTGAGGTTGACCAGCAGCTTGACGCCACCTTCGTTCACCTCCTGGAAACGGCCCTCGGTCGCCTGGCGTTCGTACTGGCGGGTGCCGCTCTGGCGCTCGCGGCGCTTGAGCACTACGCGCTGCGGCGAAATGCCCAGCGCCTGCGGGATGGCTGCCAACGCATCGAGCAGGCGCGCCTGGGCCTTTTCCGGGTCGATCGAGCGTGGCGCGGCATACTCCTGCACGTGTACCCAGTCATGGTACAGGTCAACAGCCAACGCGTACTCGGGCATGTCGGCATCGTACAGGCGGTAGCAGTCGACCTGTTCGCGACGGGCCCACTTGCCCAGTTGTTTGAGGTTTTTCTGCAAACGGTTGGCAAACATCTGCGCACCTTCCGAAAGGCGTGCCGGTTCGCTGGCAACGGCGGGTTGCTGGCGGGTTTGCGCGCCCTCAGGTTGTGCTTCGCGACGCTCGCCGGTGACGAACTGGTCAGGCTGCACCTTGAACAGCAGCAGCTTGCACGGCAAGGCGCCGTTCCAGAACGCGTACTGCTTGTGGCTGCGAATGCCCATGCGCTTGCCCAGCTGCGGCGCGCCGGTGAACACCGCTGCCTCCCAGCCCATGCAGGCCTGGCGCAGGCGCTCGCCGAGGTTCTGGTAGAGGTACAGCAGGCTGGCTTCATCACCCAGACGCTCGCCGTAGGGCGGGTTGCTGATGACCAGGCCTTTCTGGTTCTGGTCCGGGCGCGGCTCGAAGGTGCTGACTTCGCCCTGGTAGATTTTCACCCAGTCGCCCAGGCCGGCACGCTCGACGTTGTTGCGGCCCGGCTGGATCAGCCGCGGGTCGGCCTCGTAGCCACGGATCCACAGCGGAGGCTTGGCCAGGCCAGCCTGTGCACGCGCCTGCGCTTCGTCATGCACCTTGCGCCACAGCGCTGGCACATGGCCGAGCCAGGCACTGAAGCCCCAGCGCTCACGCTTGAGGTTGGGCGCGATGTCGGCGGCGATCATCGCGGCCTCGACCAGGAAGGTACCCACACCGCACATCGGGTCGGCCAACGCGCCCCCTTCAGCGGCAATGCGCGGCCAGCCAGAACGGATCAACACCGCAGCCGCCAGGTTTTCCTTCAGCGGCGCAGCACCTTGCTGCAGGCGATAGCCACGCTGGTGCAGGCTGTGGCCGGATAGGTCGAGGGAGAGAATGGCCTCGCCACGGTCCAGGCGCAGGTGTACACGCACGTCGGGGTCGATCTTTTCCACCGACGGGCGCAGGCCTTCGCGGTTGCGCAACTTGTCGACAATTGCGTCCTTGACCTTCAGCGCACCAAAGTGAGTGTTGTCGATGCCCGAGCCATGGCCACTGAACTCCACCGCCAGGGTGCCATCGGCTGCCAGGTGGTCGGCCCAGTCGACCGCGTGCACGCCATCGTAAAGGTCGTCGGCGTTCTTCATGGAGAAGCGCTTGAGCACCAACAACACCCGGTTGGCCAGGCGTGACCAGACACACAGGCGGTAGGCGGTTTCCATGTCGGCGACGCCGCGAATGGCCGAGGTGTGCTCACGCACTTCGTCCAGGCCAAGGCCTTTGGCTTCTTCGGCAAGCAGGCCTTCAAGGCCTTTGGGGCAGGTGAGGTAGAGTTCGAAACGGTCCGACATGAGTATTCCAGAGCCTTGGGCTATTGACTGACGAGGCAACGCATCACCCCGCGATGTTTGCCCGCAGGCCTTTCCAGCAGGCGTGCGGGTGGCCCTTCCTGGCACATGAACGTGCCGCGAAGGGCCAGGCCACCTGACCGATCTGCACTCGGCCCGGTGGCCAAGACAGCTTAGATCATCAGGCAGTATGAAAAATTCTGGCGATAACCGGGGCGATGTGACCCTTCGTCGCATTTCAAATTATTTCTGTCATCCGCAAGCAACGCTGGCGAAATGACGTCAATGTTCAGCAAACCCCGATCACAGCGGGCTCAACGCCAAACAAGGTTGAGTCGCATTTATTTACTTATCCCCTCACCCTAGGAAAGGTTACGTGCTTATGACAAATCGATCATTCACACCGTGACTCGCATTCGATAGAACTGGTCTCAGGCCGCTTCGCAACGAGGCGGCACCTTCAGCCCGCCACGCCGGCAGCGGGCGCAAACCGGCAGAAAGACTCTGCCCGGCCTCGGAGAGGCCGACGGGACATTACAGTCAACAAGTGAGGGCAACACCCTATGAGAAGACTTAAGCGTGATCCGTTGGAAAGAGCATATTCACGTGGCTACCAATACGGGGTCACCGGCAAATCCCGCGAACTTTGCCCCTTCAATCTTCCTTCTGTTCGCCAAGCCTGGATCAACGGCTGGCGCGAAGGTCGCGGTGATAACTGGGACGGAATGACTGGCACCGCTGGCATCCATAGACTCAACGAAAATCACGCCGTTGGCTGAACGAGGACACTGAATTCGAGTCACCATGCGCGCCCTATCCGGGCGGCGGGCTGCGGCCCAGGGGCCCCTTGACGGGGCCCTTTTTTATGCCTGCCGTTTAACCGCGCGGTAATGCCGCAATGGCATCGACCGCTTCACGGATCAACGCTGGCCCCTTGTAGATGAAGCCCGAGTAGATCTGTACCAGGCTCGCACCGGCAGCGATCTTCTCGGCAGCGTGACGACCTTCGGTAATGCCACCCGCGGCAATGATCGGCAACTTGCCGCCCAGCTCGCCTGCCAGCACCTTGACAATGTGGGTGCTCTTTTCCAGCACCGGCGCGCCCGACAGGCCACCCGCCTCGCCGCCATACGGCAGCCCCTCGACACCTTCACGGCCCAGCGTGGTGTTGGTGGCGATCACCGCATCCATACCCGACTCCATCAGCGCGGCAGCCACCAGCGCAGTTTCTTCGTCACTCATGTCCGGGGCGATCTTGATGGCCAGCGGTACACGCTTGCCATGGGTAGCAGCCAGTTGCTCGCGGCGTTCGGCCAGGGCATCGAGCAACTGCTTGAGCGAATCGCCGAACTGCAGGCTGCGCAGGCCCGGGGTATTCGGCGAGCTGACGTTGACGGTGATGTAGCTGGCGGCGGTGTACACCTTGTCCAGGCAGATCAGGTAGTCATCCACGGCGCGCTCGACTGGGGTGTCGAAGTTCTTGCCGATGTTGATGCCCAGCACGCCGTTGTAACGCGAGGCACGCACGCGGCCGAGCAAGTGATCGACGCCCAGGTTGTTGAAGCCCATGCGGTTGATGATGGCCGTCGCCTCCGGCAGGCGGAACAACCTTGGCTTGGGGTTGCCCGGTTGCGGACGCGGGGTGACGGTGCCGATTTCGACGAAGCCGAAGCCCAGCTGGGCAAAGCCGTCGATGGCCGCGCCGTTCTTGTCCAGGCCTGCGGCCAGGCCCACCGGGTTGGCGAAGTTCAAGCCCATGACCGAAACCGGCAATGCCGCCGGCTGCTTGCACAGCATGCCATTGAGGCCAAGACGGCCACCGGCACCGATCAGGTCCAGGGACAGGTCGTGGGAAGTTTCCGGGGAAAGCTTGAACAGCAGCTGGCGGGCCAGGGTATACATGGGCGGGCAAGGCTCGGGGTGAGTGAGGGGGCGATTATAGCCAGCCTAGGGCTGGCAGGACAGCAAATCGTGGGGCGGCTACGCGCCCCGGCAACCCTTGGCACATCGGTTGCACCGGTTTGGTCCACAGCCTTATCAGTACAGGCGAGGAACCTTGTGAACACCGTACCCCGAGCAACGCCCCTGGCCTGGGTCAATGGCAGTGACACGCCGGAAAAGCCCAGCCTGAACATCGGCTATATGGCCCTGACCGACTGCGCCTCGGTGGTGGTCGCCGCCACCCAGGGCTTCGCCCAGCAATACGGCCTTACCCTCAACCTCAAGCGCCAAGGCTCCTGGGCCGGGCTGCGCGACAAGCTGGTCAGCGGCGAGCTGGATGCCGCGCACTGCCTGTATGGCCTGGTCTATGCCGTGCACCTGGGCATCGGTGGCGTACCGGCCAGTGACATGGCCGTGCTCATGGGGCTGAACCAGAACGCGCAGGCCATCAACCTCTCCCCGGCCCTGCAGCGCAAAGGCGTGACCAACCCTGAAGCATTGGCGCGCCTGGTGCACCAGCATGGCGCACGCCTGACCTTCGCCCAGACCTTCCCCACCGGCACCCACGCCATGTGGCTGTATTACTGGCTGGCCAGCCAGGGCATCCACCCGCTGCGCGACGTGGACAGCGTAGTGGTGCCGCCGGCCCAGATGGCCGCGCATATCCAGGCGGGGCGCATCGACGGTTTCTGCGTGGGCGAACCTTGGGCCGCCGATGCTGTGGCCAAGGGCCAAGGCTTTACGCTGGCCACCAGCCAGTCGATATGGCCAGACCATCCGGAAAAGGTGCTGGCGTGTTCTCGCGCCTTCGCCGAACAATACCCCAACAGCGCCCGCGCGCTCATCAAAGCGATCCTCGCCGCCAGCCGGTTCATCGAGCAAAGCCCCGAAAACCGTCGCAGCACTGCGCAACTGCTTAGCGGCAACACGTACCTGGATACCCCGCTGGACAGCATCGAGCCACGTCTGCTCGGCCTCTATCAGGATGGCCTGGGCAACCACTGGCAAGACCCGCACGCCCTGCGCCTGTTCGACCAAGGCCGGGCCAACCTGCCTTACCTGTCCGACGGCATGTGGTTCATGACCCAGTTCCGCCGCTGGGGCCTGTTACGCGAAGACCCCGACTACCTCGGTGTGGCTCGGCAGGTTCAGCAGTTGGCGCTGTACAGCGAGGCGGCGCAAAGCCTGGGCGTCGCGTGCCCCGAACAGCCGATGCGCAACAGCCTGCTGATCGATGGCACCCGCTGGGACGGCAGCGATCCTTATGGCTATGCCCGCAGCTTCAGCCTGCATGCCCTGGGCGACCTGCCCGATGCCCGCGTCGGCGCGTGAGGGGGACAACCATGTTGCGCATTCTGCTGATCGACGACACCCAGAACAAACTCGGCCGCCTCAAGGCGGCGTTGATCGAGGCCGGCTTCGAGGTTACCGAAGCCCCAGGCCTGACCATCGACCTGCCCGCCTGCGTCGAAACGGTGCGCCCGGATGTGGTGCTGATCGATACCGACTCACCGGACCGCGACGTGATGGAACAGGTGGTGCTGGTCAGCCGCGACCAGCCGCGCCCCATCGTGCTGTTCACCGACGAGCACGACCCTGGCGTGATGCGCCAGGCGATCCAGGCAGGCGTTAGTGCCTACATCGTCGAAGGCATCCATGCTGCGCGGCTGCAGCCGATTCTGGATGTGGCCATGGCCCGCTTTGAAAGTGACCAGGCGCTGAAGGCGCAGCTGCTGGCACGCGACCAGCAGTTGGCCGAACGCAAGCGCATCGAGCAGGCCAAGGGTTTGCTGATGAAGATGAAGGACTGCAACGAAGAACAGGCCTACACCCTGATGCGCCGACAGGCCATGAGCCGACAGCAGAAGCTGATCCAGGTGGCCGAGCAGATCATTGCCATGCACGAAATGCTGGGCTGACAACGCTCCCGTACGGGCCAAGTTGGCCCATCTCTTGCTGAACAAACATCACCGGTAGCCAACGGCGGTTGCCCCACTTAAATCCCGACAAAGACGTCGCTCTCCCCTCCACGACCGTGGAGCGGGTGGCGGCGTCTTTTTCGTTCCGTTGCATTGCCAAGTGAGGTGTTCGATGAGTACCAGCTTCTGGAAATCCGGGCATGTGCCCACGCTGTTCGCCGCGTTCCTGTACTTCGACCTCAGCTTCATGGTCTGGTACCTGCTGGGCCCGCTGGCGGTGCAGATTGCCGCCGACTTGCAACTGAGCGCACAACAACGGGGCCTGATGGTGGCCACGCCGATCCTGGCCGGGGCGATCCTGCGCTTCGCCATGGGCGTGCTGGTTGACCGCCTGTCACCCAAAACAGCCGGGCTGATCGGCCAAGTGATCGTCATCGTCGCCTTGGCGTGCGCCTGGCACCTGGGTGTGCACAGCTACGAACAGGCCCTGCTGCTGGGCGTGTTCCTCGGCTTTGCCGGTGCGTCGTTTGCCGTATCGTTGCCGCTGGCTTCACAGTGGTACCCGCCGCAGCATCAGGGCAAGGCCATGGGCATCGCCGGTGCCGGCAACTCCGGCACGGTGTTCGCCGCCCTGCTGGCCCCGGCGCTGGCTGCCGGCTTTGGCTGGAACAATGTGTTCGGTTTCGCGCTGATTCCGTTGTCGCTGGCGCTGGTGGTGTTCGCCCTGCTGGCGCGCAATGCGCCACAACGCCCCAAGCCAAAAGCGATGGCCGACTACCTCAAGGCCCTCGGCGACCGCGACAGCTGGTGGTTCATGTTTTTCTACAGCGTCACCTTTGGCGGCTTCATCGGCCTGGCCAGCGCCCTGCCCGGCTACTTCAGCGACCAGTACAGCCTGAGCCCGGTCACAGCCGGCTACTACACCGCCGCCTGCGTATTTGCCGGCAGCCTGATGCGCCCGCTCGGCGGCGCCCTGGCCGACCGCTTCGGGGGTATCCGCACCCTGTTGGGCATGTACAGCGTTGCAGCCATCTGCATCGCGGCAGTCGGTTTCAACCTGCCGTCCGCAGCCGCCGCACTGGCGCTGTTCGTAAGCGCCATGCTTGGCCTGGGCGCCGGTAATGGTGCGGTATTCCAGTTGGTACCACAGCGCTTCCGCCAGGAGATCGGCGTGATGACCGGGCTGATCGGCATGGCCGGCGGTATCGGTGGTTTCCTGCTGGCAGCCGGGCTTGGCACCATCAAGCAGCACACCGGTGACTACCAGCTGGGGTTGTGGCTGTTCGCCAGCCTTGGCCTGCTGGCCTGGTTCGGCCTGCATGGCGTGAAACAACGCTGGCGCACCACCTGGGGCTCGGCAGCCGTGACCGCTGCACGGGTCTGAGGGGCACCCATGAGCCTGCAACTGAAGTTCGCCCAAGCCAGCGCTACCGGGCCACGCGAGGAAAACCAGGATGCCCTGCGCCTGGTCACCCCGGCGCCAGAGCTGGCCGCCAGCAAGGGCTACCTGTTCGCCCTCGCTGACGGCGTCAGCCAATGCGCCGATGGCGGCCTGGCAGCACGCGCCAGTTTGCAGGCACTGGCGCTGGACTACTACGCCACCCCCGCCACCTGGAGCGTGGCCCAGGCCCTGGACCGCCTGTTGCTGGCTCAGAACCGCTGGTTGCGCGCCCAAGGCAGCGGCCAGCCATTGTTGACCACCCTTAGCGCACTGGTGCTACGGGGCCGGCGCTTCACGCTGGCCCATGTCGGTGATTGTCGCGTGTATCGCTGGCACGCCGGGCACTTGCAATGCCTGAGCGAAGACCATGTATGGGATCAACCGGGCATGCAGCATGTGCTGAAGCGCGCACTGGGCCTGGACCAACACCTGCTGGTGGATTACCTCGAAGGCGAACTGCAACCGGGTGAGTGCTTCCTGCTGCTCAGCGACGGGGTCTGGGCCAGCCTGGGCGACCAACACATCCAGGCCGTGCTGCGCGAACAAACCAACCTGCAACTGGCCGTCGACACACTGGTTGCCAGCGCGCATCTCAATGGCAGCCAAGACAATGCCAGTGCCTTGCTGGTACACGTCGAACAGCTGGGCACCGCCAACCTGGGCGATACCCTGGCGCAATTGCAGCAGTGGCCGGTGCCCGGCGCGCTGCGCGAAGGGCAACTGATTGATGACTGGCGGGCCGAACGCCTGCTTTCACAAAGCCGCCAGTCACTGCTGTACCGGGTGCGCGACAGCCAGGGCCAGCCTTGGCTGCTCAAGACCTTACCTGCCGAACGCGAGCAAGCATCCGGTGCTGCACAGGCGCTGTTGCTCGAAGAGTGGTTTCTGCGACGCGTTGCGGGCCGGCACTTCCCCGAGCTGCATGCAGCCAGCCATCGGCAACACTTGTACTACGTAATGCGCGAATACTCCGGTCAAAACCTTGCGACGTTGCTGGCCGAGCATGGTCCGCTGCCCCTGCCGCAGTGGCTCGAAATGGCCCGGCAACTGCTGCAGGCGGTTGGCGTGTTGCACCGGCGCAACCTGCTGCACCGCGACATCAAGCCAGACAACCTGCACCTGGGCAGCGATGGCCAACTGCGCCTGCTGGATTTCGGTCTGGCCTATTGCCCCGGCCTTTCCGAAGACTCGCCGCACGACGTGCCCGGCACGCCGTCGTACATCGCCCCGGAAGCGTTCGACGGCCAACCACCCAGCCCGCGCCAGGACCTGTATGCCGTGGGCGTGACGCTGTATCACCTGCTGACCGGGCACTACCCGTATGGCGAGGTGGAAGCCTTTCAGCGCCCGCGCTTCGGCCAGCCGGTCAACGCTGCACGCTACCGCCCCGACTTGCCGGAATGGCTGCAGCACAACCTGCAGCAGGCGGTGGCGGCCGACCCGGCGCAGCGCTTCGAAACGGCCGAACACTGGTTGTTGCTGCTTGAGCGTGGCGACCGTCAAGAGCTGCCTGACAGGCCGCGCCCCTTGTTGGAACGCGAGCCGTTGAAGGTATGGCGCACCCTAGCCCTGCTGTCGTTGCTACTCAACCTGATCCTGCTGCTTGGCCTGCTCAAAGGCTGAGCGCACCCTGCCAACGAGGAATACCCGATGAATGCAAAAGTCTGGCTGGTAGGCGCCGGCCCTGGCGACCCTGAACTGCTCACCCTCAAGGCCGTGCGTGCCTTGCAGCAAGCGGCAGTGGTAATGATCGACGACCTGGTCAACCCGGCGGTGCTGCAGCATTGCCCGCAGGCCCGGGTGATTGCCGTGGGCAAGCGCGGCGGGTGCCGCTCCACGCCACAAGCGTTCATCCAGCGCCTGATGCTGCGCCATGCTCGGCAAGGACGTTGCGTGGTACGGCTCAAGGGTGGAGATCCGTGCATTTTCGGCCGTGGCGGCGAAGAGGCACTGTGGCTACAGGGGCATGGTATTGAGGTGGAGTTGGTCAACGGCATCACGGCCGGTCTGGCAGGCGCCACGCAATGCGGGATTTCGCTGACCTCACGCGGGGTGAGCCGAGGGGTAACGCTGGTAACGGCGCATACGCAGGACGACAGCGAGCTGAACTGGGAGGCATTGGCCCAGGGTGGAACGACGTTGGTGGTGTACATGGGGGTCGCGCGACTGGAGCAGATTCGCCAGGGGTTGCTGGAGGGTGGCATGGCACCCGGAATGCCAGTGGCGATGATCGAGAATGCCTCATTGCCGCAACAGCGAGAGTGCAGGAGCGATGTGCGGGGGATGGTCAAAGATGCGCAGGGATTTGGTTTGCGTAGCCCGGCGATTCTGGTGATTGGCGAGGTGGTTGACGAACGACAGGTTCAGAGACTGTTGGCAGTCGCCGGGTAAAATCCGAGCAAAGAAAAACCCGGCCGAGGCCGGGTTTTTCATGAAACATCAGGCCAATTACTTGGACTGAGCTTCTACCTGAGCTTCAACGCGACGGTTGATAGCACGGCCTTCTTCGGTGGCGTTGTCAGCAACCGGACGGGTTTCGCCGTAGCCTACCGAGTCAACACGGCTGGATTCTACGCCGTACTGCTGGGTCAGCACTTGCTTGACAGCGTTGGCACGACGCTCGGACAGCTTCTGGTTGTAAGCGTCTGGACCCACGGAGTCAGTGTGACCTTCAACCACGGTGGTGGTTTGTGGGTACTGCTTCATGAAGTCAGCCAGGTTTTTGATGTCGCCGTAGCTGTTTGGCTTGACGACCGACTTGTCGAAGTCGAACTTGACGTCCAGCTCAACACGAACGACTTCGGCAACAGCCGGGCAGCCGTCGGCGTCAACGGTAACGTTGGCCGGGGTGTCTGGGCACTTGTCGACGTTGTCGCAAACGCCGTCGTTGTCGGAGTCGGAGCAGACTTCAGCAACTGGAGCCGGAGCGGCTGCGGCTTGCTTCGGGCTACCGCCGAAGTTCAGGCCAACACCAACGCTTGGAGCCCACTCGGTGTCGCCCTGGTCGATGTTGTACTGAGCTTCTACGCCGGCACGGGCGTAGAACATGTCGGTGATGTACCACTTGGCGCCAGCGCCAACGTTGGCGAAGGTGGAGTGGTCACGACCGCCACGGCCGGTCTGGCCCAGCGACTGGTGCGAGAAACCAGCGGAAACGTACGGACGGATAGCGTCGTACGGGTTGTTGAAGTGGTAAACGGCGTCCAGGGCGGTGTTCGAGCCCTTGATGTTCTTGCCGTCTTCGCCACGAGCGTTGTGTACTTCGTCGTAGCCCAGACGCAGTTCAACGTCGTCGGTCAGGAAGTAACCGATCGAGCCGCCGAACAGGTTGCCGTCGTTCTTGAAGTCGCGCTGGCTGTCGAAGAATTCTTTCTTGTAGAAAACTTCGGTCTCGACGGCGCCTTGACCTTGTGCCATAGCGCCAATCGAAGTGGCGGCTACGAGCGAACCAATGGCCAAGCCCAAGGTGTTTTTCAATTTCATCCGTTAAATCCCCATCTGGTGATAGTTAAGCCGTCCCACCACAAACACGGGGGACAACTCGACGGCAAGTCTAGCAGAACTCGCCGATTCGTTAGAGATATTTGCACGCCACTAAGTTTCATCGAGGCCGGCAAATTTCTCCCGAAGCTTGTCTAGCGCGCGCTTGTAGCGCATTTTTGTCGCGCTCAGGCCCATGTGCATGATGTCGGCAATTTCCTGAAATTCCAGCTCTGCGACAAAACGAAGCACCAGAATTTCGCGGTCAATCGGGTTCACATGCACCAGCCATTTGTCCAGCCCGCCTTTTTCTTCCGGCTTCGGGGCCTTGTCTTCGGACGCCTCTTCGACAGGGTCCAGACTCAAGGCATCCATCAACCGGCGTTTACGGCGCTCCTTGCGGTACTGGGTAATGCACTCGTTGTAGGTGATGCTGTAGAGCCAGGTCTTGAACTTGGATTTACCTTCGAAGTTCTTCAGGCCGTACAGCACTTTCAGCATCACTTCCTGACAGACATCGTCCGCGTCCCGGTCGTTCCCCAGATAACGCGCACAGACGTTGAACAGGGTCCGTTGGTAGCGCCGCATGAGCTCTTCATAGGCGCGGGTAACGTGGTACAGCTCCTCATGCGAACGCGCCACCAACTCTTCGTCGGTGAGCTCGCGGGGGTCATAACGCATGGGCGGCGAATGAACTTTATTCAAAACGGATCTGGCCGACAGTCAGGTCAATGTCGCCGCGCGACCCCGTGGGTCGAATTTCGCGGCGGCATACATTAACAGCTTTTGTGCGGTTAGCGGCTATTGACACGCTGCTCGAGCAACTCGCGGTTGGACAGCGACACCAGTTCGCCATCATCGGTCAGCAGCGTTGTCTTGACCGTGCCGATTTCCTCGATGTGCCCTTCAACCTCTCCAATCCGCACCTGCTGGCCGACCTGATACAGCTCGCGCACGTAAATGCCGGCCAGGATCTGCCCGGCGATTTCGCGGCTGCCAAGGCCCATAGCCAAGGCAACGGCCAGACCAACGGTAATCAGCCCGATGACGATAACGTGGTTCAGCAGGTCGGTTTTCACCTCCAGCTGGCTGATGGCCACCGAGATGCTGATGATGATCACCAGGCCCTGGGTAATGCGCCCAAGCCCTGCCGAGTATTCCAGGCCGATGCCTTCGGCAGCGCCACGCACCAGGCCATTGGCAACCTGTGCCAGCAGCACGCCGGCCAGCAGCACCAAGGCCGCGCCGAACACCTTGGGCAGGTACAGGGCAAGCATGTCAAGGGTGGCCGACACCCGCTCCAGGCCCAGCGACTCGGCGGCCGAGACCAGGAAGATGAGCAACACGAACCAGTAGACGATCTTGCCGATCAGGGTCGAGATCGGCACCTGAATGCCGACCCGGCCAAGCATCTTGGTGAGGCCGGTGCCGGCCATCAGGCGGTCCAGGCCAAACTTGGCCAGCAGCTTGGACAGCAGTGTGTCGAGCAGCTTGGCCACCACGAAACCCAGCAGCACCACGACCAGCGCGCCGAACAGGTTGGGGATGAAGTTCGCTACCTTGGTCCAAAGGGCAGTCATTGCGGTGACCAGGCTCTGGGTCCAGAGATCGAGTTCCATATTCAATCGGCCTTATCTGCTTTGCTGCCGGTGGCAGCGTTGCGGGAAGAGTGTCGACGCACCGGCGCGACATGCGCCGAGCCATTATTGACGGCGATGAGCAGCGCCTGGCTCCAGCGGCCAAGCAGGCTGAACAGATCACCCGCGCCAACCTGGCGGTTGGCGGTTTTCAGTACGCGACCCAGGCAAGCGGCGTCGTCCCGGTCGTCCCGGTCATTGCCGGAGGGTGACGCCTTGAGCAGGTCGCGCAGGGATTCTTCAAACGGATCGTGCATGGGCACCTCGCGCAGTGTCAGCAAGAGACGAGATGGCCGGGCAATGGGTCACACAACCCATTGGTACGAATGTTTCAAAATGCACACCTAAACCCATCGCAACCGCCGGAACAGCCACCACTGCCCCACCGCCAGCCCCAGCACGACGATGCACGCGAACAGAAAGCCCAACGGGTTATCCGCCCCCGGAATACCGCCGACATTGATGCCCAGCAGTCCGGTGATGAAGCTCATGGGCAAAAAGATGCAGGTGATGATGCCAAAACGGTACATGGTGCGATTCATCCGCTCGCTGCGCCGCCGGTCTTCGCTTTCCAGCACCAGCGCAGCGCGCTCGCGGGTCAGCTCCAGTTCTTCGAGGTAGCGAATCAGGCTGTTATTGAGCTCGTTCCAGTAATCGGCGTCGGCATTGGCGAACCAGCTCCATTTGCTGCGCGACAACTGGGCGTAGATTTCCCGTTGCGGGGCAAGAAAGCGGCGCAGGCCGGCGGCACGACGGCGGATCTGCTGCAGGCTGCCATGCTCAGGGGTGTACCGCTCGTCGGTTTCGACCTTTTCTTCTTCCAGGTCGACCAATTCGGCCAGATCACTCACCAAGCCCTGAACCTTTTCAGTCAGCAGTTCGCCCATCAACAGCAACAGTTCGGAGGCCGATTTCGGCCCCCTGCCCTGTTCCAGTTGCTGGAGAATTTCGTCACTGGCACGCAACGGCCTGAGGCGCAACGAGATAACCCGCTGTGCCTCGGCGAAAATACGTACCGAAACCATGTCTTCAGGCTCGGCACCCGGGTTGAGGTTGACCCCGCGCAGGAACAGCAGCAGCTGTTCGTCCGCCATGGGCAGCAGGCGCGGCCGGGTGTTTTCTTCCAGCAGCAGCTCGCAGGCGAACTCGCTCAGGCCACTGTCATGCAGTAGCCAGGTACGGGTTTGCGGATGGCTGCGGTCCCAATGCAGCCACAGGCTCTGCTCTGGTTGCAGTTGCAAGCTGTCCAGTTCGGTACGGGCAATCGAGCGCGCGCCGCCTTTACCATCGAGCACCAGGGCATGCACCAGCCCCCACTGCGCGTTGTCTTCCTCGAACATCAAAGCTCCATCAGCGCGTGGGGCGCATCACTCCGGCATTTTCAGCGGGCTTGGCGAAACGAGTACGCCATTGTTGTCGGCATACACGTACTCGCCCGGGCGGAAGGTAACGCCGGCGAAGGTCACCACCACATTGAGGTCACCGATACCACGCTTGTCGGTTTTCATCGGGTGGCTGGCCAGGGCCTGCACCCCGACGTCGGTCTGGATCAGCACATCGACGTCACGCACGCAGCCATAGATCACCAGGCCTTCCCAACCGTTTTTGGCGGCTTTTTCCGCAAGCATATCGCCCAGCAGCGCACGGCGCAGCGAACCACCACCATCGACCACCAGGACCTTGCCCTTGCCGTCGAGTTCGACCTGCTCCTTCACCAGCGAGTTGTCCTCGAAGCACTTGATGGTGACGATCTGGCCACCGAACGAATCGCGGCCGCCAAAATTGCTGAACATGGGTTCCAGCACGTGTACCAGGTCGGGGTAGGCGTCACACAGGTCGGGCGTTACGTAATGCTGCATGGGAAGCTCCTGTCAGTCACAACGAAAGCGGGTATCGGCCAAGGCTACACCTTGGAGGCCATTGCAGTCATCCGGGACCGGGCAGTCATTTGTATTCATCCTGTACCGGCCCTTTCGCGGGCACGCCCACGAAGAGGCCGACCCAGGCGATGCAAGATCAACTGACTGGCAAAGGTTCCTGAGCCACCGTGGACGCATGCACCGGCAGCAATGGATCACGCAACCAGCGCTCCACCAACGGCCATACCTGCGCCTGCGCAGCCTTGCTCACCAGCATGTCGACATGCCCAAAGGCCTCAAAACCTTCCTCACGCCCCAGCCGCAAGAACTGCTTGCGCTCGCCCCCCAACTGCTCGAACAGCTTGCGGCAGGCCCACACCGGGTCCTGGAAGTCCCCCGCGCCGGCCACTGCCAGCAGGGGCACATCCACCTCTGCCAGCCCTGCCCACCAGTCGTTCTGCTTGTCGCCAAAGCGTCCGAACAGGCCATGCCAGCGCATGCTTTCCAGCGCCAGGCCAATCGGCTCGTCTTCCGGCCCACGTTTGAAGCGTGGCCCGGATATCTGCCCCCAGCGCTTGAGCACCAGCTTCGCACCCCACACCAGCGGTGGCACCTTCAACGGCCAGTAGACACGGCTGATCTGGGTGCCGAACAGCGCCACGCTGGCCACCTGTTCGGCACCCAGGAAACCACCTCCAAGCGCCGCCACCAGAGTGGTGCCGCCCAAGGAATGGCCAACCCAGTGCGGCGCCTGGCCCGACTGCTCGCGCACGAACGCGGCAATCAGTGGCAGGTCATCACGGGCATAGGCCGCAACGCTGTTGTGCTGCCAGGCATGGTTGCGTGGTGACAGGCCGTGACCGCGCATTTCCGGGATCCACACATCGAAACCGGCACGGGCGAGGTAGGCGCCCAGGCCAATACCTTTGGGCGAATACCAGAAACGCCGGTTGGAAAAACTGCCGTGCAGAAGAATGACCGGCACGCCCTGGGCACGGCCATGGTCGGCCAACCCCAGGCGGGTGATGGCCAGCTCGACGCTAGGGTCCGGGCCGTTGCCAGCCTTGATCCGGTACACGTCTTCGCTGAGGTCGCCGCGGCGCTCGGCACTGAGCAGGGCCACGGGGAATAGAGTGCTGCTGCTTTGCATAAGGTTGCTTGGTGCACAAAAAAGGGCGGGATCCATTGCTGGAACTCGCCCTGGAAAAAACCAGGCGGGGGTACGCCAGACGTCCCCCCGCGTTTTACTGCATCAGGCCGCGCCTTGGCCTTCGGCCAGGAAGAACCAGGTTTCGAGTACCGAGTCCGGGTTCAGCGACACGCTTTCGATGCCTTGCTCCATCAGCCATTTGGCCAGGTCCGGGTGGTCCGATGGGCCCTGGCCGCAGATGCCGATGTACTTGCCGGCCTTGTTGCACGCGGCAATGGCGTTGGCCAGCAGCTTCTTGACGGCAGGGTTACGCTCGTCGAACAGGTGGGCGATGATGCCCGAGTCGCGGTCCAGGCCCAGGGTCAGCTGGGTCAGGTCGTTGGAGCCGATCGAGAAGCCGTCGAAGTACTCCAGGAACTCTTCGGCCAGGATGGCGTTGGACGGCAGCTCGCACATCATGATCACGCGCAGGCCGTTGTCGCCACGGGCCAGCCCGTTTTCGGCGAGCAGGTCGACCACTTGGCTGGCTTCGCCCAAGGTGCGTACGAACGGCACCATGATCTCGACGTTGGTCAGGCCCATCTCGTTGCGCACGCGCTTGAGGGCACGGCACTCGAGCTCGAAGCAGTCACGGAACGATTCGCTGATGTAACGCGAAGCGCCACGGAAGCCCAACATCGGGTTTTCTTCTTCCGGCTCGTACAGCTTGCCGCCGATCAGGTTGGCGTACTCGTTGGACTTGAAGTCCGACAGGCGCACGATGACCTTTTTCGGGTAGAAGGCCGCCGCCAGGGTGCTGATGCCTTCGACCAGTTTCTCGACGTAGAAGCCGACCGGGTCGTTGTAACCGGCAATGCGCTTGTCGACGCTGTCTTTCAGGTCGGCAGGCAGGCCGGCATAGTTCAGCAGTGCCTTGGGGTGCACACCGATCATGCGGTTGATGATGAACTCCAGGCGCGCCAGGCCGACACCGGCGTTGGGCAACTGGGCGAAGTCGAAGGCGCGGTCCGGGTTACCGACGTTCATCATGATCTTGAACGGCAGCTCCGGCATGGCGTCGACGGAGTTCTGCTTGACGTCAAAGCCCAGCTCGCCTTCGAAGATGAAGCCGGTATCGCCTTCGGCGCAGGACACGGTCACGCCCTGGCCGTCTTTGAGCACCTGGGTGGCGTTGCCGCAACCGACCACGGCCGGAATGCCCAGCTCGCGGGCAATGATCGCCGCGTGGCAGGTTCGGCCGCCACGGTTGGTGACGATGGCGCTGGCGCGCTTCATCACCGGTTCCCAGTCCGGGTCGGTCATGTCGGAAACCAGTACGTCGCCCGGCTGGACCTTGTCCATTTCCGAAACGTCGTTGATCACGCGCACTTTGCCGGCGCCGATGCGCTGGCCGATGGCACGGCCTTCGACCAGTACGGTGCCTTTTTCTTTCAGCAGGTAGCGTTCCATGACGTTGGCGCTGGAACGGCTTTTCACGGTCTCAGGGCGCGCCTGGACAATGTACAGCTTGCCGTCGTCACCGTCCTTGGCCCACTCGATGTCCATCGGGCGCTGGTAGTGCTGCTCGATGATCATGGCCTGTTTGGCCAGCTCGCTGACCTCGGCATCGGTCAGGCAGAAGCGTGCGCGCTCGGCGCGGTCCACTTCCACGGTCTTGACCGAACGGCCGGCCTTGGCTTCTTCGCCGTAGACCATCTTGATGGCCTTGCTGCCCAGGTTGCGGCGCAGGATGGCCGGGCGGCCGGCCTGCAGGGTGTTCTTGTGCACGTAGAATTCGTCAGGGTTGACCGCACCCTGCACCACGGTTTCACCCAGCCCGTAGGCGCCCGTGATGAACACCACGTCGCGGAAGCCCGACTCGGTGTCGAGGGTGAACATGACGCCGGCGGTGCCGGTTTCGGAGCGGACCATGCGCTGCACGCCAGCAGACAGGGCCACCAGCTTGTGGTCGAAGCCCTGGTGCACGCGGTAGGCGATGGCGCGGTCGTTGAACAGCGAGGCGAACACTTCCTTGGCCGCGCGGATCACGTTGTCGACGCCACGGATGTTGAGGAAGGTTTCCTGCTGGCCTGCGAACGAGGCGTCCGGCAGGTCTTCGGCAGTGGCCGAGGAGCGCACGGCAACCGCCATGTTGTCGTTGCCGGCAGCCATCGCGGCGAAGGCGGTTCGGATTTCCGAATCCAGACGTGCCGGGAACTCGGCTTCCATGACCCACTGGCGAATCTGCGCGCCGGTTTTGGTCAGGGCATTGATGTCATCCACGTCCAGCGCGTCGAGCGCGGCATGGATCCGGTCGTTGAGACCACTCTGTTCGAGAAAATCGCGGTACGCCTGCGCCGTAGTGGCAAAGCCGCCCGGCACCGATACACCAGCACCTGCAAGGTTGCTGATCATCTCGCCCAGGGATGCGTTCTTGCCCCCCACATGCTCCACATCATGGACGCCGAGCTTATCGAGGGAAACTACGTACTCTACCAAGGTGATCTCTCCACTAACTGTGTTGGAAAAGCTCAAAAGGCGCCCGCCTGTCTTCTGTGACTTGGCCGGGCGTTTGTGGCCTGTACCTGGAAAATAAGTGAGAATGCCGACAGCCGCATTCGGCAAACCGAACTTATCATATCCAAGAAACGTCATCAGCTTAAGGCCCAGATCGCAAATGAAACGAACCGCGTTCTTCATCTCCGACGGCACCGGTATCACTGCCGAAACCCTGGGCCAGAGTTTGCTCGCGCAATTCGAGAGCATTCCGTTCAACAAATTTACCCGCCCGTACATCGACTCGCCGGACAAAGCACGGACCATGGTCCAGCAAATCAACGCCGCCGCCGAGCGTGACGGGGTGCGCCCGATCATCTTCGACACCATCGTCAATCAGGACATCCGTGAGATCCTGGCGACGTCGAATGGCTTCATGATCGACATCTTTTCATCGTTTTTATCCCCGCTCGAGCAGGAATTGACCGCCCATTCGTCGTATTCCGTGGGTAAATCGCACTCGATTGGCGGTAACTCCAACTACATGGAACGCATCGAGGCGGTGAACTTCGCCCTGGACAACGACGACGGCGCGCGTACCCACTACTACGACAAGGCCGACCTGATTCTGGTTGGCGTGTCGCGTTGCGGCAAGACCCCTACCTGCCTGTACATGGCCATGCAGTTCGGCATCCGCGCCGCCAACTACCCGCTGACCGAGGACGACATGGAGCGCCTGCAGCTGCCGGCGGTGCTGAAAAAGCACCACAACAAGCTGTTCGGCCTGACCATCGACCCCGATCGCCTCACCGCCATCCGCCACGAGCGCAAGCCCAACAGCCGCTATTCCAGCTTTGCCCAGTGCGAGTTCGAAGTGCGCGAGGTGGAGAACCTGTTCCGCCGGGAGAACATTCCCAACATCAATTCCACGCATTTTTCGGTGGAAGAGATTTCGGCGAAGATTCTGGTGGAGAAAGGCGTAGAGCGCAGGTTCAAGTAAGCCTGTTCTGGCCCTTTCGCGGGCATGCCCGCGAAGAGGCCAGCACAGGGATAAAAAAACCCGGCATGTCTGCCGGGTTTTTCATTTCAGCTCAAGCTCAGGACGGCACCACCGCCGCCTGCCCGCTCATGGCCAAGTCGACCAGCTCGCGGTTGGCCACCGCGTACATCGCATAGTCGGTGCCCTGGGCATTGCGCAGGTCGTCCAGCATGGCGCGCCAGCGCTCCACCATCACCCGGTGCTGCTCGGCCCACAGCGCCACGCGGGCGTCCATGTCTTCCGGTGCATCGGCCATCTGCAGTACCGAGATGGTGATTGCCCGTTGCTGCAGGTCAATGTCATCGCGGAACGCTTCGCGGGCCAAGGCCTGCCAGTTGTTTTCCACCGGCAGGTTGCTGATTTCCTGCAAGTACCAGGTCAGGTCCAGCGCGCTGCCCACCGCAAAGAACGCCTTGGCCACCTGCGCCGGCTCATGGCCGGTGACGTCGGCGGCTTCGATGATCGGCAGCAGGGTGTACAAGTGGCTGGTACCGGCCACCATGCGCGCCAGCAACTCCGGCACACCGGCGTCGACAAAGCCCTGGTAACGCACCATCCAGCGTTCGCGGGTCGGGCCTTCCAGCAGCTCGTCCAGCTTGAGCCCCAGCTGCGCGATCTTCGGCCCGAAGTGCGCGGTGTCGCGCCCGGCGTCCTGCTCGTTACGGCGGCTACGCAGGAACCAGCGGGTGGCACGGCGGCCCAGACGCATCAGCTCGTCCATCAGGGTGAGCTGGATTTCTGCCGGCACCTGGTAGTCCAGGGCCTCGATCTGGCGGAACCAATGCGGCAGGTGGAAGATGTCGCGCACGATCACATAGGCCCCGGCCACGTTGGCCGGGCTCATGCCGGTCGACTCCTTCAGGCGCTGGACGAAGGTGATGCCCATGTTGTTGACCAGGTCGTTGGCGATCTGGGTGCTGACGATTTCGCGCTTCAGGCGGTGGCGGCGCATGGCCTCGGCGAACTTGCTGACCAGCGACGGCGGGAAGGCGGTTTCCATGTCGCGGGTCAGGTAGTCGTCATCCGGCACCAGCGACTTGAGCAGTTGCTCCTTGAGGTCGATCTTGCTGTACGAGATCAGCACCGACAGCTCGGCGCGGGTCAGCCCCTGGCCGGCAGCCAGGCGTTCAGCCAACTGCTCTTCCGACGGCAGGAACTCGATGGCGCGGTCCAGCTTGCCACGGCCTTCCAGGTCGGCCATCAGGCGCTTGTACTCGGCAATCCGCTCGCGGGCGCGGCGGGCCGCCAGCGACAGCGCCTGGGTCTGCTTGTAGTTGTTGCCCAGCACCAGGTTGCCGACTTCGTCGGTCATGCTGCCCAGCAGCTGGTTACGCTGCTTCTCGGTCATGTCGCCACCCTGCACCACTTCGTTGAGCAGGATCTTGATGTTGACCTCGTGGTCGGAGCAGTCAACGCCGCCGGCGTTGTCGATGAAGTCGGTGTTGGTGGCGCCGCCGTTCAGGCCAAACTCCACCCGGCCAAGCTGGGTCATACCCAGGTTGCCGCCCTCGCCCACCACCTTGCAGCGCAGCTCATTGCCGTTGACCCGCAGCGCATCGTTGGCCTTGTCGCCGACATCAGCGTGGCTTTCGCTGCTGGCCTTCACGTAGGTACCGATACCGCCGTTCCACAGCAGGTCGACCGGTGCCTTGAGCAACGCGTTCAGCAGCTCGGTCGGGGTCAGGCGGTCGGCCTCGATGGCAAAGCGCTCTTTCATCTGCGGGCTGATGGTGATGCTTTTGGCACTGCGCGGGAAGATACCGCCGCCTTCAGACATGATGCTGGTGTCGTAGTCGCTCCAGGCCGAACGCGGCAGGTCGAACAGGCGCTTGCGCTCGGCAAAGCTGGACGCAGGCTCGGGGTTGGGGTCGATGAAGATGTGCAGGTGGTTGAACGCCGCCACCAGTTGCAGCTTGTCGGACATCAGCAGACCGTTGCCGAACACGTCGCCGGCCATGTCACCCACGCCGATGACGGTGATCGGGTCTTCCTGCACGTTGATGCCACGCTCGCGGAAGTGGCGCTGCACACCCACCCAGGCGCCGCGTGCGGTAATGCCCATCTTCTTGTGGTCATAACCGGCCGAACCGCCCGAGGCAAAGGCATCGCCCAGCCAGAAGCCATAATCGATCGCAATGCCGTTGGCGATGTCGGAGAAGGTGGCGGTGCCTTTGTCGGCCGCCACCACCAGGTACGGGTCATCATCGTCGTGGCGCACCACGTTGGCCGGCGGCACCACGCCACCGTCCTTGAGGTTGTCGGTGATGTCGAGCAGGCCGGAAATGAAGATGCGGTAGCACGCCACGCCTTCGGCGGCGATCTCGTCCCGGCTACCGCCCAGTGGCAGGCGGCGCGGCAGGAAACCGCCCTTGGCGCCGACCGGCACGATGACCGAGTTCTTCACCTGCTGGGCTTTGACCAGGCCCAGCACTTCGGTGCGGAAGTCTTCTTCACGGTCAGACCAGCGCAGGCCGCCACGGGCGACGTTGCCAAAGCGCAGGTGCACGCCCTCGACCCGAGGCGAATAAACGAAGATTTCGAACTTGGGCACCGGCTTGGGCAGTTCGGGGATCAGCTTGGGGTTGAACTTGAAGCTGAAGTACGACTTGTTCTGGCCGTTGGCATCCGGCTGATAGAAGTTGGTGCGCAGGGTGGCCTTGATCAGATCCAGGTAGCGCCGCAGGATGCGGTCTTCGTTGAGCACCTGCACGTCGTCGAGCGCGGTCAGGATGGCTTGTTCCAGGCGCTGCTGCTTGTCGTCGAGGTCGTCCTGGGTCAGCTTGCGCGCCAGGTAGAAGCGGGTCTTGAACAACCGGGTCAGCTCGCGGGCGATGTCGGTGTGGTTGTTCAGGGTGCTGGCGATGTAACCCAGGTCGAAGCCCAGGCGGATCTGCTTCAGGTAACGGGCGTAAGCGCGCAGCAGCGCCACGTCACGCCAAGGCAGGCCAGCGGTGAGTACCAGACGGTTGAAGGCATCGTTCTCGGCATCGCCACGCACGATGTGGATGAAGGCGTCCTGCAGGGTGTCGTTGAGCTGCTGGATATCCAGGCTCAGGCCTTCGCTGTAGGTAAAGGCAAAATCGTGAATCCAGTACTCGCGGCCACTGGCATGGCGCAGGCGATACGGGAATTCGCCCAGCACGCGCAAGCCGAGGTTTTCCAGGATCGGCAGCACGTCGGACAGCGCCAGCGGGGTGTCGGCGTGGTACAGCTTGCAGTGCAGGATGCGCTCACCCACCTGGGTCAGCGGCTGGTAGAAGCTCATGGCCAGCGGCTTGCTTTCCGACAGGTTCAGCACATGCTGCAGGTCGACAACGGCCGAGTGCGCGGCAAAGCGTTCGCGGTAGCCGGCCGGGAAGCCCTTGGGGAAATCGGCGAGGATGTTGGTGCCTTGGGCTTCGCCGAAGTTCTCCACTACCAGCGTCGAATAATCGTCATGCCACGAGCGGCAGGCCTGGATGACTTCGCGCTCCAGCTGCTGCGGGTCGATGTCGATGCGGTTTTTCGGGTCTACCCGCAGAATCAGTTGCACACGGGCCAGCACCGATTCGGAGAAGAAGGTCCAGAACTCGCAGTCGCTGGCCTTCAGGCGCTCCATCAGTACTTGCTGGATTTTCTGTCGCACTTCGGTGGAGTAGATCTCCCGCGGCACGTACGCCAGGCAGTAGCAGAAGCGGCCGTACGGGTCCTTGCGCAGGAACACGCGGATCTTGTTGCGCTCCTGGATCTGCACGATCGCCATGACGGTGGTGAACAGCTCGTCGATCGGCGTTTGGAACAGGTCGTCGCGCGGCAGCACCTCCAGCACCTGGGCCAGTTCCTTGCCGAGGTGGGCCTTGGGGTCGAAGCCCGAGCGGCGCTCGACTTCGGCTACCTTGACGCGGATGTAAGGGATGGCATGCACGCTTTCGCCATACACCGACGAGGTGTACAGGCCCATGAAGCGGTGTTCCTTGATAACCTTGCCATCGGCGTCCAGCTGGCGGATCGACACGTAGTCCGGGTAGGCCGGGCGGTGCACGCGGCTGGGCAGCGCGGCCTTGGCGAACGACAGCAGCAGCGGTTCGTTGAGGTAGGCCACGGCGTAGTCTTCGATGCGCAGCTCTTCGGCCGTCAGGCCCACGCGCAGGCGGCGCGGCAGGCCGAGGAACGACTGCTCGTCGTAAACCATCTGGCCGCCATCGGCGTCGCCCTTGACGGTGAATTCTTCATAGCCCAGGAAGGTGAAGTGGTTGTCCAGCAGCCACTCGAGGAAGGCCTTGACCTCGCCCTTTTCGTGTTGCGCCGGGCCGAAGGCGGTCTGTTCCACCTCGGCCACCACGTCACGCAGCTTGGCCTTCATCGGCTCGAAATCGGCGACTGCCACCCGCACCTCGGCCAGCACCTGCTCGATTTCGCGGGCCAGCACGGTCAGCTCTGCGGCATTGGCGCAGCGGTCGATCTCCAGGTACATCAGCGACTCGTGGCGCACGCCCTCGCCCTGGGTACCCTTGGGCAGCAGCTCCAACAACTCACCCTTGGCGCCACGGCGCACGCTGAGCACGGTGGTTTGCAGGGTGTGAATGCTATAGCCACGGCGGTTGAGCTCGGTGCGCACCGAGTCGACCAAAAACGGCAGGTCGTGGTGCAGCACCTCGACCACAGTATGGGTCGATTGCCAGCCGTTGCGCTCGTAATCAGGGTTGTACACCCGCACTTGCGGGTATTCGGGGTCGAAACGTTCGATGATGCGCCAGGCTGACAGGGTGCAGCCGGCCAGGTCGGAAAGCCTGCGCTGAGTGAGTTCGTCCAGAGAGATGATGCCGAAGAACTGCTCGGCGAACAGCGCCACTTGTGGCAGGGACTGTTCGCTGATGTGCTGCGCCAGGGCCGCTTGCAGTTGATGCTGAAAGTCGGCTTTGCTGGCTGCGGTGAAGAACGCCATCTGTGGTACTCCGCTTGGGCTTTGTAATAGTTGAAGCGTCGCTGCGTGCGCCGTGTACGGATCAACGATAGCCAACCCGTAGCAAGGCGGACGGTAAAACCAGACGTTGAACGTGCGCGGGCACGCCCAGGGCTCGCCGAAGCTTAACGACTGATCGGTCATCAACGCTTGCAGCGCTGCGACAATTTCGGTCAAGGGGCGGTAACTTTACGTTTATGCCTGTACGCAAGACTGTCAGAATTCCCTTCCATTCACTTTGATCCGAGCCCGCTCATGCAAATCAACACCGCCCTGCTCTTCGCCACCCCTTGCGATGACGAGGAAGACAACATGGCGACCCTGTGCTGCCACAGCGACAAGGGCCAGATGTTTCTGCTTACCCGCTACCCGGACGAAGACACCGTCGACCTGACCCTGGATGACGAGCCATCGACGCTGGACGGGCTGAAAGTGACCCTGAGCGCCAAGCGCCTGCTGATTGAAGTGGCAGCCGGCGACCGCGATGCGCTGAAGGGGGATGAGGTGCTGGAGATCAACCTGACCAGCGACCTGAGTGACCTGGACGAAGTGAAAGAAACCCTGGAGAACATCCTGGCCGGGACCGGGACCTTCGTCTGCGAGTTGTGAGCCCGCCTTTACTGCAACGCTGCCTGCATCTCTTGCGCCTGCACCCGCAGCGCCTCGCAAAACGGCTCCACCGCCGCCGATGCCGGCCTATGGTCTGGCCGTATCAGCATCACCTGGTACGGCACCGACACCCGCAACCTGCGGATCGGCAACCCGCCCTGCGCCGCCTCCAGCCCGCTCAACGGGTTGATGATCGCCACCCCCAACCCTTGCCTGACCATGGCACACACCGAGGCGGCACTGGTGGTCTCGATCACCGTGCGGCGGTTTACCCCCGCCGCGCGAAAGTGCTGGTCCAGGCGCTGGCGGTAAGTGTCCAGGCTGGCCAGGTTGATGAAGTCCACCTCATGAAAGTCGGCAAGTTCCAGCTCGGCTTTTGCCTGTAGCGAGTGATGCGCGGGCAGCACGCACACCATGTTGGCGCTGAACAGCAGCTCGCCATAGGCACCGCGCGGAATCTGCTCGACCTCGGTCAGGCCAAGGTCGTGCTGCTGGGCCACCAGAGACTCTTCCAGCAATGGCGATTCCTGCGCCAGGATACTCACGCTTACGCCTCGATGCTGTTGGTGGAAACGCTGGCAAGCCTTGGGCAGCAACGTCTGGGAGAACAGCGGCAGGCAAGTGATGGCCAGCCTCCCCTGCTCGAAATTGCGAATGGCCTGAGCAAAACGGTCAATCCGCTCCAGCCCGACGTAGGCGCGCTCGACCTCTTCGATCAACAGCAACGCCTGGGCGGTCGCCACCAGGCGCCCACCCTCGCGCTCGAACAGGTTCAGCCCGGTTAACTGCTCCAGCCGCGCCAGCTCGCGGCTGACAGTGGGCTGCGAGGTAAACAGCAGGCGCGCCGCCCCGGTCACACTGCCAGCGGCCATGATGGCGCGGAACACTTCGATATGGCGGACAGAGAGTTTCACAGCAGTACCCGGCAAAGTCAGCAATGGGTATATCAGATATGAATGACCGGCAGAAAAATAGCTATTTTTCTGAATTCCTGGTTTGGCTCATCCTCGTGGTCATCCTTATATGAGTAGCGCCACCATGACCGCACCTTTCTCCCTCCTGGCCGAAGCTGTCCGCCAGCACGGCTCGCCGCTGTGGGCGTACGACGCCAGCACCATCGCCGAACGTGTCGAGCAGTTGAAGGTGTTCGACACCGTACGCTTCGCCCAGAAAGCCAACCCTAACCTGCATGTGCTGCGCCTGATGCGCGCCCATGGCCTGGTGCTGGATGCCGTATCGCTGGGTGAGATGGAACGGGCCTTCGCAGCGGGTGCCCGCGTGGACGGCGACCCTGCCGGCGTGGTGCTGACCTGCGACGCGCTGGACCGGCCGACCCTGGAGCGCGTGGTGGCCTCGAAGATCGAAGTGAACGCGGGCTCCATCGACATGCTGCGCCAGCTGGGTGAACGCTCGCCCGGCCACCGCGTGTGGATCCGCATCAACCCGGGCTTTGGCCATGGCCACAGCCGCAAGACAAACACCGGCGGCGAGAACAGCAAGCACGGCATCTGGCACGGAGAGCTGGAGGAGGCACTGGCTTGCATCAAGGCCCATGGCCTGCACCTGGTGGGCGTGCACATGCACATTGGTTCCGGTGTGGACTACCAGCACCTGGAGCAGGTGGCTCGCTCGATGATCGAGCTGATTGGCCGCCTGGGCGTGAACATCGAAGCGTTTTCCATCGGCGGCGGGCTCTCCACCCCGTACCGCAGCACCGACAAGCCGGTCGACCTGCAGCGCTACGCCCAGACCTGGGCGGTGGCACGCAAGGAAATCGAAGCGATGCTCGGCCACCCGGTGCGCATGGAGATCGAGCCTGGGCGCTTCCTGGTGGCGGAGTCAGGCTACCTGGTGGCCGAAGTGCGCGCTGTGAAGCAAGTGGGGCGCAATACCTTCGTGATGATCGACGCCGGCTTCAACGACCTGATGCGCCCGGCGATGTACGGTGCGTACCACGGCATGACCCTGCTCGATGCCAACGGCCAGCCAGTGGACCGCCCGCGCCAGCCGACCGTGGTGGCCGGGCCGCTGTGCGAGTCGGGGGATGTGTTCACCCAGGATGACCAGGAACTGACCCCACAGGACCTGCCCCAGGCGCAGGTGGGCGATTTGCTGGTGATTCACGATGCCGGGGCCTATGGGGCGTCGATGTCGTCGAACTACAACAGCCGGCCGTTGCTGCCGGAGTTCCTGATCGAGGAAGGGGCGCTGCGCATGATTCGCCGGCGGCAGACCGTGCAGGACCTGCTGGGCCTGGAGGCGGGGTTCTAATCTCAGTGCTTGGGGCTGCATCGCAGCCCCAGGACAAACCCTCCTTGCAATCACCTTGGCTCATCGCGACAATGCGATCAATTCCTATTCATATTGCGAATTTGACGCCATGTCGACGCTCGATCACCAGGCCCTTCACCAGCTATACAACGAAAACAACAGCTGGCTGAAAGGCTGGCTGCGCGCCCGCCTGGGAAACGCAGCCGATGCCTCCGACCTGGCGCACGATACGTTCCTGCGGGTCATGACGGCCCGCAGCCAGCTACCCATTCGCGAACCGCGCAGCTACCTCAGCGCCATCGCCCGCTCCCTGCTGATCGACAAAGTTCGCCGCCGCGCCATCGAAAAAGCCTACCTGCAAGCCCTGGCCCTGCGACCGGAGCCGCTGGAGGTATCACCAGAGGTTCGCCTGTCGATCATCGAAATGCTGATGGCCGTGGACAGCCTGCTTGACGAACTCGGTCCCAAGACCCGTGCCATCTTTCTCGCCGTGCAACTGGAAGGCCTGACCTACGGTGCTGCGGCCGAGCGCTTCGGCGTGTCAGTCACCACGGTGAAGAATCACCTGATCAAGGCCATGACCCGCTGCCTGCTGGCAGTCGAAGGCTGAACGGTATGGACGTCAAAACCCTGGAAGCCGCTGCCACCTGGTACGTGCAGCTCAACGATGGCGACAGCAATGAAGCCCGCACCCACGCCTGGCGCCAGTGGCTGCAGGCCAGCCCTCAGCATGCCGCTGCCTGGGCGCGCGTTGAAAAGCTTCAGCAACAATGGGCCATGGTGCCGCCACACGCGGCGCTGTCCAGCCTGGGCGCGGCGCAGACGCAGCGGCGCGATGTGCTGAAAGTGCTGAGCCTGCTGCTGGCCATGGGCGGCGGCGGCTGGCTGGCAGCCGAGCAGGTGCCCTATCGCGCCTTGATGGCGCAACAACGTACCGGTACCGGCGAGCGGCGCGCTGTAGAGCTGCCGGATGGCTCGCAGCTGGAACTGAACGTGGGTACCGCGCTGGATGTGCGCTTTGACAGGAAAGTGCGGGCAATCCAGCTGTACCAGGGGGAGATCCTCGTGCGCCCGGCCAGCGACATTCAGCAGCGCCCGTTCATCGTGCACACCGACGACGGCAGCGTGCTGGCCCGCAGTACCGAGTTCAGCGTTCGCAAACTGGCACAACAGACACGCGTAGGCGTGTTGCAGGCCAGCGTCGATGTACGCCCGCAGCGCCATCCTGACCGGGTGCTGAACGTGCAGGCCGGGCAGCAAACGCGCTTTGACCAGCAAGACTTCACCCTTGCCCATGCCCTGCACGCCGACTCCACGGCCTGGCTACAGGGCATGCTGAGCGTGAACGACTGGCGCCTGGGCGACTTCATCGAAGAACTGGGCCGCTATCGGCCGGGCGTGCTGCGCTGCGCCTCATCAATCCAGGCCATGAGCATTTCCGGCGCATTCCGTATCGACGATACCGATATTGCGCTGGCCAACCTGCCGAAAACCCTGCCTGTAAAGGTGCGCTACCTCAGCCGCTACTGGGTGAATGTGGAACCCGCCTGAACGGCTGGTGAAAAAACTTTCGCTCAAATCTTGCTGATTTTGATTCTCGTCCGTCCCTGACACAAGCCGCGACGACAGCGACTTTCTGCCATAACTCGGAAGGATCACCCAATGCCTCACCTGCACCCCACCCCTACCACGCTGAGCCAGGCCGTGCGCCTGGTGCTGTTCGGCATGTCCCTGGCCAGCGCGCCAGCCTTGCTGCTGATGCCTGCCCAGGCAATGGCCCAGAGTCAGACCGCCTACCATGTTGCAGCAGGCCCACTGGGCAACGCCATCACCCAGTTTGGCGTGCAGGCGGGCGTCACCATTTCGTTCGACACCGAACAAACCCGCAACCTGAACAGCGCAGGCCTGGAGGGCAGCTACAGCATTGAAGAAGGGTTGGTGCGCCTACTGGGCAACAGTGGTTTTCAGGCACAGCGCCAGGGCAATGGCGGTTACGTGTTGGTGCCGTCAGACAACGGCTCGGCAATGGAGTTGGGGCCACTGAACATCGATGCCAATCGGCTGGATGCGACCAGCGAAGGCACTCAGTCTTACACCGCCCGCGCCGTGACCATCGGCAAGGGTGTGCACACGCTGAAGGAAACCCCGCAGTCGGTCACCGTCATGACCCGCAAGATGCTCGACGACCAGAACCTCAACACCCTGGAACAGGTGCTGGACAAGACCCCGGGCATCACCGTGTACGACTCGCCCATGGGCGGCAAGTATTTCTATTCCCGCGGTTTCAACCTGGACGGCCAGTACCAGTACGACGGCGTGCCGCTGGATGTGGGTGGCAACTACGTGCAGGCCAACAGCTTTTCCAGCGACATGGCCTTCTATGACCGCGTCGAAATTCTCAAGGGTGCGGCTGGCATGATGAAGGGCTCCGGTTCCTCCGCCGGTGGCGTCAACTTCGTGCGCAAACGCGGCCAGGAAAAAGCCGCTACCACCGTCACCCTGTCTGCCGGTAGCTGGGACAACTACCGCGGCCAGGTCGATGTGGGCGGCCCGCTCAACGAATCCGGCACGGTGCGTGGCCGGGCCGTGGCGGCGCTGCAGGACCGTCAGTACTTCTATGACATTGCCAAGCGCCAGGACCAGATTCTGTACGGCGCCATCGACTGGGATGTCAGCCCCGACACTACGCTGGGCTTTGGCCTGGCCTATGAGGATGTCGATGCCACACCGTGCTATGCCGGTGTGCCACGCTACGCCGATGGCAGTGACCTGAAGCTGTCGCGTTCCACCTGCCTGGGGGTCAGCTGGAACGACCTGCAAAGCCAGCGCATTACCGGCTTTGCCGACCTCAAGCACCACTTCAACGATGACTGGACGCTGAACTTTGCCTCGATCTACACCCACAACAACCAGAACATCGAATACGCCTACTCCGAAGGCACGGTACCGGTCGGCGCCAGCACCGGCAGCATGAGCGTGCGAGCCGGTCGTTTCGACTACGACCAGGACGACTATGGCTTCGATACCTATGTCGATGGCAAATTCGAGGCGTTCGGCCTGCAGCACGAACTGATCATCGGTGCCAACGCCAGCCGGCAGAAAACCCATGACTACTTCGCGCTGATGCTGCTGGACGGCAAGCAGAACCCATTCGACCCGTCTGCACATTTCCCACACCCGTCCAAAGCCGATTACCTGGTCAACCCGACCCGCGGTGGCAGCGTGCCAACCGACTCCACCACCACGCAATACGGCACTTACGCCAACCTGCGCCTGAAGCTGGCAGAGCCGCTGACCCTGGTGCTGGGTGCACGGGTCAGCTGGTACCGCAACAAGAGCGACTCCTATACCCAGTACTATGATTACTGGGTGAATAACCGCAGCGAAGAAAACGGCCAGGTCACGCCGTTCGCCGCCGTGCTGTACGACCTGAACAACCAGTGGACCGCCTACGCCAGCTACGCCGACATCTTCCAGCCGCAAAGCGACAAAGTGGACGCCGAGCGGCAGTCACTCCAGCCCAAGACCGGTGCCAACTACGAGATTGGCATCAAGGGCGAGCTGCTTGAGGGTGCCCTGAATACTTCGTTCAACCTGTTCCGCACCGTCGAGAATCACCGCGCAGAAAGCGACTACATCGAGACCTGTCCGTCAGGCGACGGCTATTGCTACACCGACAGCGGCAAGGTGCGTGCGCAGGGCTTCGAAGCCGAGATCAGCGGCTCGCCCATCGAGCGCCTGCAATTGTTGGCAGGCTACACCTACACCCAGACCAAGTACCTGAAGACCATCGAGGACACCGACCCCACCGAGCTGACCTTCACCTCCAGCTTCATCCCGCGGCACATGCTCAAGGTGTGGGGTGACTACCAACTGGGCGGCGCCTTGGAGCGCTGGACCTTGGGTACCGGTTTCAACAGCCAGAGCGAGAACTTCCGTACCACCGGCAAGACCCGCGTCGAGCAGCCTGGCTACACCGTGTGGAACGGCCGCGTGCAGTACCGGCTTGACCAGAACTGGACCGTCGCCCTCAACGGCAACAACCTGTTCGACAAGAAGTACTACGCCACCATCGGCGCGCCGGGCTGGGGCAACTTCTATGGCGAACCGCGTAACTTCATGGTGACGTTGCAAGGGGCGTTCTGAGGCCCTGTTTATCCTTGGGTCGAAGCGCTGTTCTGGGCGGACGAGCGATACCGGGCGCTGCAGGCATTCGGCTGGACCGATAGCGTGCAACCGCAAACTGACGGCGCCGAGTTGACGCTATACGTCTGGCGTGAGTTTTGTGAGCGCCCTGAGCCACCGGCGATACAAACCTGATCGGTGTACTGCCCAGCTGCCTGGTGCAGCCGGGGGATGGCCTGCAGGTGGTGGAGCCGCCGCGGGCCTGAGGGTGGCGAAACAGCAGGATCTTTGCAGGCTGACTTGTCGGCCCGCACCACCCTGCCCTGCAGGGTGCGCAGCACCTTGCGCTTGGCATTGGCTGGCAGCCCTCTGGTCTGGCTGATGCCAACCGTCACATCGCCTGCTGCCAGCAAATCCGGTATGCGCCAGTAATCCACATGCTGCACAACCACCACCACGTTCGGCGCCTCCACCCGCAGGGCCCGCAGCAGTGGCGGCAGCAAGCCCGACTCCACGTCATCGGACAAACCGATTCGGAACGTCATGTTGCTGGTCGCCGGGTCAAAGTCATGGGACAGGCTGAGGGCGATGGACATCGCATCCAGCGCCGGGGTGAGGTACTTGATCACCTCTTCGGCCCTGACCGACGGTTCCATGCGGTTGCCCACACGGATCAGCAACGGGTCGTTGAACATCGCCCGTAACCTGGCCAGCGCGGCGCTGACCGTGGGCTGGGCGATGAACAGTTTTTCTGCCGCACGGGTGAGGTTGCGCTCCTGCATCAGGGCTTCGAACACCACCATCAGGTTGATATCGGCTTTGCGCAGTTCGTTTCGGTTCATTGGCGCTCCCGGGGCCATGCTTGTTTTGCGGGTCAATTGCAGCATTGACAGTAATCCTGACCCAGTCAAAGGTGCAGACTTGTATCGCCAGTGCTGGCAACCTACTTTCCAAAGCCCGAATCAGGCTGCGTTGCCCCAGACAACCCAATCCGGGTACCCTTTCCACTCTTCCCTTCCGGCTTCCCCTGCCGTGCACCGCCCAGGCGTTGATTCGCGAAGCAGTCATTCATGATGCCGACCCTTGCATGGCCGCCAATCCCCGGCGTGCCCACCCGCCATCAATACATTCAGGATGACCTCATGATCATTCGCCAAGGCATCGCGACCGACTACCCGCAGCTGCTCGACATCTGGCTGCGCGCCGTTCGCGCAACGCTTCATGGGCAAAGCATTGGCCGCGCGCTGCTGGACTTCGGCCGCCAATCGCGCCATTCAATGAGTGTCGACGTCAACGAGCAATACCCGCAGGCTGTGGGCTTCTACCAGCATTACGGTTTCATCCAGACAGGCCGTCCCCCCTGGATGGCGAAGGCCGGCCATTTCCGTTGCTGCGCATGAGCTTGCCCATAGGGAGTGATTGAGACGCACGCATGGCAATGGGTCACCAGGTGCTTGCCGTAAGATATGCAGCGCCTTCGAAATCGAGCGCCGTATCAATTACGTCGAACAATAAGAAAAATAAGAAAAGCCCTGAACACCCAGAATTATGTTTCTTAATTAATGCCAAACACGCGATCTAGACTCACTAATCCTCCCTTTACCCGCTGGGGGCGAGCCTGAGCGCCGACAGTGCCGACAACGTGATCATCCCGTCCACGGTGGTGCGTGGCATTGGCCAGCCGTTCATCATGGTGGCGTTGTCGGTGCTGGCGGTGGCCGGGCTGGACAAGCGCGAGCCCGGCTCAGCTTCGGCGGTGTTCTCCATGCTGCGCGCCCAGCGGGCCGCGTGAGGGGGCTGGTACACTGTGCCTCCACACACTGTGCCCGACAGACCAACCGTATGAACCCGACGCGCTACGCCATCGTGGCAAAGGACTTGATGCAAGGCATCGCCAGCGGCCGCTATCCGGTGGGCAGCCTGCTGCCGACCGAGTTCGAGCTGTGCGACCTGTACGGCGTAAGCCGGCACACGGTGCGTGCGGCCATCGACCAACTGCTCGAACAAGGGCTGGTTTCGCGGCGCAAACGCGTGGGCACCCGGGTGGAGGCCAGCAGCCCGCTCGGTGGCTATTCACAGTCGCTGGCCAGCGTGGCCGACCTTGCACACCTGGCCGAAACCCAGCAGCGAGAAATCCAGGATGTGAGGCACTTCGTCGCCGACCTGAGCGAGGCGGCACGGTTAGGGTTGGTACCGGGGGAGCATTACTTCTGCGTGTCCAGCATCCGCATCGACCGCCTGCACAGTGCGGCGCCCCTGTGCTGGACCGACGTGTATGCGCAGCGGGACTACGCCGATGTCATCGAACTGGCCCGCGAGCACCCCGACCAACTGATTGCCGGGTTGATCGAACAGCACTATGGCCGGGCGATCGCGGTGGTCGACCAGCAAGTGCGGGCGGTGTTGCTGACAGCAGAAATGGCCCGGGCGCTGAAGGCCGAGGCAGGTTCACCGGGGTTGAAGATCATTCGCCATTATCGCGAGGAAAACGGCGATTTGATGGCGGTTTCCGAGACGGTGCATCCGGATGACCGCTTTACCCTGGTCACCCAGATGCGCCGGGATCGCTCGCCTGTCTGATCCCAGGCATTCAAGGCCGCTCCTAGAGGGGCCGCAATTGCTGCTCGGCCTCGATCAATTGCTTGCTGCGCACCGACACCACCCGATGATCACGCGCCAGCCACCCATACACCGTCGGCAGCACGAACAACGTGAACAAGGTGCCCACCAACATCCCGCACACAATCACCACCCCAAGCCCGAAGCGGCTGTTGGCCCCGGCACCACTGGCGAACAGCAACGGCAGCACGCCAAAGGTCATCGCCGCCGTGGTCATCAGCACAGGCCGCAAACGTATCTGCGCAGCACGGACGATAGCCGTCGCCCGATCAAGGTTGTCGCGCACCTGGATCTCGTTGGCGAACTCCACCATCAGGATGCCGTGCTTGCTGATCAGGCCAATCAACGTCACCAGTCCGATCTGCGTGTAGATGTTCAACGTGGCCCAGCCTAGCGCCAGCGGCAGCAGCGCACCGCAGATCGACAGCGGCACGGTCACCAGAATGATCAGCGGATCCACCAGGCTTTCGTACTGCGCCGCCAGCACCAGGTAGATCACCACCAATGCGGCAAGAAACGCCCACATCAGGGCAAAGCCCTCCTGCACGTACTGCCGTGATTCCGATTGCCAGTCGTGGCTGAAGCCAGGCGGCAACTCACTGGCCAGCTGCTCAAGAAATGCCACGGCATTGCCCATCGACACACCCGGCGCCGGTATCGCCTGCAAGGTGCTGGCATTTTGCTGATCGAATTGCAGCAAGCGATTAGGCGCAACCTCGATATCCAGGTGCACCACCGTGGCCAGCGGCACCAGGCTGTCGTCCTCGGCGCGCACATATTGGCGGTTCAACGCCGCAGGCGTCAGGCGCTGGTCCTGAATGCTCTGCGGAATCACGTCGTAGGAGCGTCCGAACAGGGCGAAACGGTTGAGGTACTGCTCGCCCACCAGCACACCCAGCGACTCGCCGATGGCCTGCATGCTGATGCCCAGGCTGGCTGCCTTGGCCCGGTCGATGCGCACCTTCACCACCGGGTTGTTGTAGTCCAGGTCACTGTCCACCACGGCGAACAAACCACTGTCGCGGGCACGCTGCTTGAGGGCTTCCATGGTCTGGTACAGCTCGGGGTAGTCATGGGCACTGCGCAGCACCATCTGCACCGGCAAGCCTCCGCTGGAACCCGGTAGCGAGGCCACCTGGAAGGCGAAAATGCTGCTGCCTTCGATGTCCGCTACCGCCTGTTGAAGCTGCGCCTGCACCTGTGCAGCAGAGCGCTCGCGGGCCTGCCAGGCACTGAGGTTGATGCCGCCGAAACTGGCGGCCGGGCCGTCGGTGCCGTTGATGATCCAGGTGTCGGTGGTTTCGGCAATGGACTTCATCACCTGGTCGAGCTTCTGCGCAAAGCGTTCCGCATAGTCCAGGCTGGCATGCTGCGGCGATTTGATAGCCGTGAGCACCGCCGCCTGGTCCTCGGGGGGTGCCAGTTCGCGCTGTGGCAGCAGGTACAGCCAGGGCAGGCTCAGGCACACCAGCAGTCCCACGCCGCCACTGATCCAGCGATGAGACAGGGTGTAAGCCAGCACCCGCCCGTAAGCCCCGGTCAGCGCCCCGAACAACCGGTCCGCCAGGTTGGCCATTGCGCCGTGCTGCTGACCGGGTTGCAGCAGCAGCGAGCTCATCACCGGCGACAAAGTAAGCGCCACCACGCCAGACACGATCACCGCCCCCGCCAGGGTCAAGGCGAACTCGCGGAACAGCGTGCCGGTCAGCCCGCCCATCAGCCCGATTGGTGCATACACCGCCGCCAGCGTGAGGGTCATGGCAATCACCGGCCCGGCAATTTCCCGTGCCCCGGCCAAGGCTGCGGCGACCGGCGACTTGCCCTCCTCGATATGGCGGTGCACGTTCTCCACCACCACGATGGCATCGTCCACCACCAGGCCGATGGCCAATACCATCGCCAGCAAGGTCAGCAAGTTGAGGCTGAAACCGAACAACAGCATCAGGCCCGCAGCCCCGAGCATCGACAACGGGATGGCCACCACCGCAATCAACACACTGCGCAGCGAACCCAGGCACAGCCAGATCACCAGCACCACGATCAGCATCGCTTCTATCAGGGTGCGCAGCACCTCGTGGATCGAGGCGTCGATGAAGCGTGCGGTCTCGTAGGCCAACGCCACATGCACGCCCGGTGGCAGGGTCTGCTGAATCTGCGGCAGCAGCTGGCGAATGCCCTCGACAATCACCAGCGGGTTGCCGGTTGGCGTGGGGAACAAGCCCAGGTGCACGGCCGGTTTGCCATCCATGGTGGCACTGGTCTGGGTGGCCGCCGCACTCAGCTCGACGGTGCCGACATCGCGCAGGCGTACCAGGTCGGTGCCCGCGTTACGGATGATCAGTTCGCGAAAGTCCTCGACCCGGGTGAGGTCGGTGTCCACCTGGATATCGGCCAGCACGTACTGGCCGCGCACCTGGCCGGGCGTCGCCTGGTAGTTGTTGGCACGCACTGCCTGCGCCACATCGGCTGCCGTCACCCCGCGCCCGGCCATTCGCTCGCTGTCCAGCCACAGGCGCATCGCCAGGCGTTGCCCGCCGAACGACTGCACCTTGGCCACGCCGTCGATGCCGGAGAACTGCGGTTCCACCACCCGCGACAGGTAATCGCTCAGCTCGGGTATCGACAAGGTATCACTGGCAAAGCCTACGTAGGCCACGGCAGTGGAGTCACCTGCCGACAGCTCCACCACCGGGTCGTAGGCTTTTTCCGGCAGGCGATAGCGCACCTGATTGACCTTGGCCATGGTCTCGGCCAGCGCCTGGGTCGAGTCGCGGTTCAGCACCATGCGCAGGGTAATCAGGCTGCGCCCCTGCTGCGATGACGAGGACAGGTAGTCGATGCCCTCCACCGAAGACACCGCCTGGGTAATCGGTTGGGTCACGAAGCCTTGCATCAGCTCGGCAGAGGCCCCGGGATACTCGGTGCTGATGGTGATGGTCGAGCTTTCCAGCAACGGGTACTGGCGGATCGGCAGTTTGCCCATGGCAAACAGCCCCAGCAGGATGATCAGGCTGCTGACCACCAGCGCCAACACCGGGCGGCGCACGAAGACGTCGGTGAACTTCACGATTGCCGCCCTCCCTGGCTGGCCTGCAGGCTGTCCTGGGTCACCGGCTCGACAGACATGCCATCGTTCAGTTTCAGCTGGCCAGAGACCACCACCTGATCACCCGGCGCAAGGCCAGAGGTCACTTCCACCCGCCCCTGCCAGCGCTCACCGGTGGTGACCTGCACCCGTTTCACACGGGTGCCATGCTCCGCGTCCCGGGTGGCGACGAATACCGTCTGCCCATAGGCGGTGTAGGTAATTGCGGTTTCCGGTACGGCCAGCACGGTCGATGGCTGCGCCGCGTCCAGACGTACGCTGGCGTACATGCCCGGCTGCAATTGCCCGTTCGGGTTCGCCAAGGCGGCCTGCACCTGCACCAGGCGCGCCTTGCTGACAACCGGGTCGACTGCCACCACCTGGGCCTGGAGGCCTTGGCCGCGCACGGCATCCACACCCAGTGCCAGCACCTGCCCCACCTGCACGTCGGGCGCGGCCTGCTCGCCCAGGGAGAAGTTGACGTGTAACTGGCGGGTATCTGCCAGGCTGACGATGGTCTCGCCAGCGCCCAGGTATTGGCCCTGATGTACCCGGCGAATACCCAGCTTGCCGGCGAACGGTGCACGGATGGCCTTCTGCGCGATCAACGCCTCGACGTGCTGCAACTCGCCACTGGCCACATCCACGGCAGTGGCGGCGTTATCGAACAGTTCTTGCGATACAGCACGCATAGCTAACAGTTTGCGGCTGCGCTGCAACACCACCTCGGCGTTGCGCAGTTTGGCCCGCAACTGCACGCGCTGGGCCTGCTCCGGGGCGTCATTGAGCTGCACCAACACCTGCCCGGCCGTGACGGTCTGCCCAGACTCGAAAGCAATACGGGTAATGCGCCCCGCCACCTCGGCCGCCACCTGCACCTGGTTGACCGCCTCCAGCTCCCCCGAGGCAAAGTTCTGCCGCGCCACCTGCACCTGCTCGGCCGTGGCCAGCGCCACCTTGGTTGCCGGCCATGCGGCAGCAGAGGGTTGCATCGAGCTGTTGCCCACCAGCGCATAGGCGCCCGCCAGCACACCTGCCACAACGCCGGCACAGGCCAGTAACGTCCTTTTGTTCATGCAGTGCTCCGATCAATCAGGAAAGCGGTTGCGGGGAAGATCGGGCAGGACTATAAGAGCTCAACTTAACTTGAGGTCAACAGGCATGGCAGCGGACAACACGCGGATGCTCACGGTAGGCGAAGTGTCCAGGCGCAGCGGCGTGGCGGTGTCTGCGCTGCACTTCTACGAGTCCAAGGGGCTGATCGCCAGTGTCCGCACCGCCGGCAATCAGCGCCGCTTTCCCGCGCTGGTGCTGCGTACGCTGGCGATCATCAAGGTGGCGCAGCGCACCGGTATTGCGCTGGAGGAAATCAAACAGGCCTTCAGCCGTTATGCACCCAACAGCAAGCTCACGGCGGCGCAATGGGGCGAGATGTCCACGGCCTGGCGCGAAGACCTGAACGCCCGCATCCGCACGCTGGAGGCCCTGCGCGACAGCCTGGACAACTGCATTGGTTGCGGTTGCCTGTCGCTGGAGGATTGCCCGTTGCGCAACCCCGAGGATGTGCTGGCCAAGGAAGGTAGCGGGGCGCGGATTCTCGAAAAGAAGGCCCGCTAGCCGCACGCGTGTCAGTCGCCTTTGCCCAGCACAAAGCGGTCAAAGTGCTCGATGTGCTCGTCCAGGTTGTCTTCGAGCATCATCCGGTACTGCTCGCAGAAGTACTTCAGAATCTCTTCCCGGGCGGCTGCCAGCTCCGCGCCGCTCTTGAAGCTGCGGGCGCTCATCCAGGCACTGAAACGGGTCGCGCCGAAGGTGAGCGAGGCGCTGACCTTGCCCAGGTCTTCGAATTTTTCGATCTGCTGGTTGGCCAGGTCGATGTGTGCATCGGCGCGGTCGTAAAAGGCCTGATCGGTAGCTTGGGTCATTGCGGTTCACCTGGTAACGGAAGCCCAAGCCTTGCATGGCGGCGCGCATACGTGCAAGGCTGAAAAAGGATCACCCGCAACGAAAAAGGAAGCAAAGCACCTCATGCCAGGAATCACACGTATCCATCGCTACTTGCGCCCACTGCCTGCAAACCGGACTGCAGCCAGTGGGCGTGACCTCAAAGGCAAACGCGTCATCCGCCTCGCATCCAAACTCGCAACACTGCTCTGCACGCCCCGCTCTGCCCCGCCTTACCTCTGTGTCACGCCCGAGCGTGCACCTGCCAAACGCCTGCCCCCGACCTGACTGCCAACGCTGCAGCGCACAACGCCGTTCTCGCTTGCTACAGGCGGGATGTCTGACGCACTTACAGGGGCAACACTCAATGCTTTTATTTCAAGGCAAACAGATTCATAGCGCCATCTTCGACATGGATGGCACCCTCTTCGACACCGAGCGCTTGCGCTTCAGAACGCTCAAGCAAGCCTCACTGGAAATCTTCGGCAAGGCGCTGGGCGAGCACACACTGATCGGCTCACTGGGCCTGAGCGCAAAAAAAGCCGAAGCCCTCGCCAAGGCGCACAACGGTGAAGACTTCCCTTATGCTGAAATCCGCAAACGCGCGGATGAACTTGAGCTGGAGTACGTACGCAATCACGGCGTACCGATCAAGGCCGGCCTGCTGGAAGTGCTGGAGCGCCTGCGCAAGTCGGGCCTGACCATGGCGGTAGCCACGTCCAGCCGCCGTGCCATCGCCGAGGAATACCTGATCAACGCCAATGTGCTGAAGTACTTCGATATCACCGTGTGCGGCGATGAAGTCAGCCAGGGTAAACCCCACCCCGAGATTTTCCTGAAAGCCGCCCGCGCGCTCAATTGCGAGCCGGGCCAATGCTTCATGGTCGAGGACTCGGAGAACGGCATGCTCTCGGCAATGCGCGCTCAGGGGCAGGCGATCCTTATCGAAGATATCAAACCGCCAGCCCCCGAGATCAAGGCAGGCGCGCTCAAGGCCTACCGCAGCATGACCGAGTTCCTGGCCGATTTGAGCGAGTGCGTTCCCGACCTGGGCATGCCCGAATTGAACGAAACCTTCCCGGCCTCCATGAACCAGTTCCGCGTGGGCATTCATGGTTTCGGCGCCATCGGGGGTGGCTACCTGACGCAGGTCTTTTCCCATTGGGATGGCTACACCCGGCCTTGTGAGATCATTGCCGCGACCCGCTCGCGCATGCTGCGTGAAAGCGTCAATGCCTTCGGCCGTTACAGTGTGCGCTACGGGGCCACTTCGTTCGACCAGACCATCGACAATGTGCGCATGATCGACATGGACGATGATGATGCACTGGTCCACATGTACACCGCTGCCGAAATTGTCGGCCTCAGCCTGCCCGAGCAGGCCATCCGCAACCAGGCGCAGGTGATTGCCAAAGGCCTATTGAAGCGCTTCGAACGCCGTGGCCGTGAGCTGACGTTGCTGATCGTGCTGAACAAGGTGGGCGGCGCTGCGTTTGTGCGCCGCCATGTGCAAGCGGAGCTGGCATTGCTGTGCCCGCCAGCAATCGGCGAGCAAGTGCTGGAAAAGACCCACTTCGCCGAAACGGTGGTCAGCCGCATCGTCTCCAAGCTCAGCAACGACGCACTGGTACGGCAACTGCGCATCAAGTCGCAGATGTTCCAGAACAGCCTGGAAGACGAGCCGGTAGTCGCCACAAAGGCATCGACGCCAGTGCCTGAATACGAACGACTGATCGGGCGCTTCAGGCCCTTTGCCCAGCCCAGCAGTGCGATGAGCCAGTTGCACCTGATCCTGTTCAACAGCGAACCCGACATGCCGCTGTATGTAGAGCATGGCAGCGACCTGCTCGAACGCCTGCGCCAGGTGAAGACGGTGCCTGACATCACCCAGATCCAGGTCATCAAGAACCGCTTGTGGAATGGCCCGCATGCCATCGTTGCCTGGTACGCCAGCCTGCTGGGCCATGACTCGGTAGGCCAAGGTATGGGCGATGCACAGGTGAGCGAACTGGCCGAGCGCCTGATTCACCAGGAAGTCGGCCCCGCGCTGGTGGCGGAGTACCCACAGATGGCGGAAGTGGTCAGCCGTTTTGCCGATACCTTCCTGGAGCGCTGCAAAACCTCGTTCAAAGACCCTTGTGCCCGGGTGGGGCGCGACCCGTTGCGCAAGCTTCAGCGCAACGAACGCATTTTCAGCAGCATCGAGCTGGCCCACAAGCATGGTATTCAGACCCCCGGGCTTGCGTTGGGTGTGGCGCTGGCCCTGCATCACGCCCTGCATGGCAAAGAAACCAAGGACCTCGAAGCCCAGGCGATCAGGCAGGTGTACCAGGCCAATGACGCCAGTGTAGAAGCCGTGCTTACCCATGAGGGCGACTACAACGGTAAGCGTTTTCCAGGGTTGGACCCGGTCAGGGATGCGCAACTGATCACAGCAATTTCTGGTGCTTTCCGGCAATACATGCCAAAGGAAGTGATAACCGGACTGGACCAACCAAGCGTAGGCACCTGATGCCGTGATGCATCAAGGGCGTTGGCACCGCCACCCTGTGCGAGCGACTTTCTCGAGTAACCCTTGAATGCTGGGCACGACCACTGTGGGAGCGGGCGCGCCCGCGAACACGGGCGAAGCCCGTGCCATCTGCCGCATCGCCTGATTCGCGGGCATGCCCGCTCCCACAGTCACCGCGCCACTTTCAGATCCTGTAAAGAACCCAGGGCATGACACATCGCTTGCATATGACACCTTGTGTCATTAATATCGCGCTGTGTCCTGATGACAGCAACCTGTCCATCAGCAATCCATCGCCCTTTCCCATGCAGGTACCGCCCATGACGACCACCATGCAGGCTCCCAAGGACCAACTGGTCAAACTCGCCCAGCAGCAAATGCTGACCGCGCTGGCCGACAACACCTACACCGCCCGGCAAAAGCTCGCCCTCACCTGCCGCATCCTGTTTGACGGCGGCCACGATTCCGGCCTGGCCGGGCAGATCACCGCCCGCGCGCAGGAGCCCGGCACCTACTACACCCAACAACTGGGCCTGGGCTTCGACGAAATCGCCGCCTCCAACCTGCTGGTGGTGGACGAGGACCTCACCGTGCTGCAAGGCCGCGGCATGGCCAACCCGGCCAACCGCTTCCACAGCTGGCTGTACCGCGCCCGCCCCGACGTCAACTGCATCATCCACACCCACCCGCTGCACAGCGCCGCGCTGTCAATGCTGGAAGTGCCGCTGGCCATCTCGCACATGGACCTGTGCCCACTGTTCGACGACTGCGCCTTCCTCAAGGAATGGCCCGGCGTGCCGGTGGGCAACGAAGAAGGCGAAATCATCGCGACGGCGATTGGCGACAAACGCGCCATCCTGCTTTCCCACCACGGCCTGCTGATTGCCGGTGGCTCGATTGAAGAAGCCTGCGTGCTCGCCCTGCTGTTCGAGCGCGCGGCAAAGATGCAACTGCTGGCCATGGGCGCCGGTGACATACGCCCCATCCCCGAAGCGTTGGGCAAAGAGGCCCACGACTGGATCTCCACCCCCAAACGTCATGGCGCCGCGTTCAGCTACTACGCACGCCGTGCCTTGCGTGCCCATGGCGACTGCCTGGGCTGATCGAAGCTGTACTCTTTACTCAACAACGGCAAAGGTGCCTGGTCATGTCTACACCTGTAATTCGCGGCGTTATCGGCTACACCATCACTCCCTTCACGGCAGACGGCACGCTCGACCTGGATGCGTTGGGCACGTCCATCGACAGCCTGATTGCAGGCGGCGTGCACGCCATCGCACCACTGGGCAGCACCGGCGAAGGGGCCTACCTGTCCGACAGCGAATGGGAAACCGTGGTGCGCTTCAGCCAGGCACGCATCGCCGGGCGTGTGCCCAGCGTGGTCAGCGTCTCTGACCTGACCACTGCCCGCACCGTGCAGCGTGCCCGCCTGGCACAGGCCTGCGGCGCCACGGCAGTGATGGTGCTGCCCATCTCGTACTGGAAGCTCACCGAAGCCGAAGTGGTCGCCCACTACAAGGCGGTCGGCGCCGCCATCGACATCCCGATCATGCTTTACAACAACCCGGGCACCAGTGGCACCGACCTGTCGGTGGAGCTGATCCTGCGCATCCTCGACGAGGTGCCCAATGTGACCATGGTCAAGGAAAGCACCGGTGACATTCAGCGCATGCACCGCCTGTTCACCGCTACCGATGGCCAAGTGGCGTTCTATAACGGTTGCAACCCGCTGACCCTGGAAGCCCTGGTGGCCGGCGCCACCGGCTGGTGTACCGCCGCCCCCAACCTGATCCCGGCACTGAACCTGGCGCTGTGGGACGCCGTGCAGCAAGGCCAGCTGGCCGAAGCCCGCACGCTGTTCTACCGCCAGTACGAGCTGCTGGAGTACATCACCCGCAGAGGCCTGCCCACCACCATCAAGGCCGGTTTGAAACTGCTCGGCCAGGATGTCGGCGCCCCGCGCCTGCCCCTGCAGCAGCTGGATGCGCAAGGCAGCGCTTACCTGAAAAACCTGCTGGTAGCGCTGGCCAGCTGACCCTGAAACCTGCCCGTCAGCCTGTCGCTGGCGGGCAGCGCATTTCTATAGAAGCAGCCTTGCGCTGCTCTACCTGATCTTTACCAGAGGCAACCATGGACGCGCCTGTACAAAGCTCTTCAACCCCATTTCGGCTGGCAGACATCCTTCACCCCGTTGTGGCAGGGATCGTTTCGGTCATCGTCAACTACGGTGGCACCTTCATCCTGGTGTTCCAGGCGGCCAAGGTTGCCGGGCTGAGCCCCGAGCTAACGTCGTCGTGGGTCTGGGCCGTGTCGATAGGCGTCGGCCTCAGCGGCCTGGCGCTGTCCTGGTACAGCCGCGCGCCGGTGATCACGGCCTGGTCCACGCCAGCCGCTGCGTTCCTGGTCACCGCCCTGGCCAACGTGTCCTACAGTGAAGCCATCGGCGCCTACCTGCTGTCGGCCGTCGGCTTCGTGGTGCTGGGGATTACCGGGTGCTTCGAGCGCCTGGTGCGGGTCGTCCCTGGCGGTGTTGCAGCCGGGCTTCTGGCCGGCATCCTGTTGCAGTTCGGTATGGGTGCCTTTGCCAGCCTGTCGGTGGACCCGGCCCTCGCCGGGCTGCTGATTGCGGCCTACGTGGCATTCAAGCATTTTACCGCCCGCTACGCCGTGGTCGGCATTCTGCTACTGGGCCTTGGCTACTTACTGCTGCAAGGGCAAGTGGGCCTGACCACGTTCAAGCTGGAATTCGCCTCTCCGGTATTCACCGCGCCCACCTTCTCCCTCAACGCTGCCCTCAGCGTGGCCCTGCCATTGTTCCTGATCACCCTCACCGGCCAGTACATGCCTGGCATGCTGGTACTGCGCAACGATGGCTTCACGACCAGCGCCAACCCGATCGTCGCGGTCACGGGCCTGGGGTCATTGCTGATGGCGCCGTTCGGTTCGCATGCCTTCAACATCGCCGCCATTACCGCAGCCATCTGCACCGGCAAGGAAGCCCATGAAGACCCAGACAAACGCTGGGTGGCAGGGATCGCCGCCGGTGTCTGCTACATCCTCGTGGGGGTGTTCGGGGTTACCCTGGCGAGTGTGTTCATGGCGCTCCCAGGCACGTTCATCACCACCCTGGCCGGCCTTGCCTTACTGGGCACCATCAGTGCCAGCCTGGCCAGCGCAATGGCCGATGCCCGTGCCCGCGAGGCGGCATTGATCACCTTTCTGGCGGCAGCTGCCAACATCAGCCTGTTCGGCATTGGCGGGGCCTTCTGGGGCCTGGTCATTGGCCTGCTGGCCCATGCTGCCCTGAACGGCCGCCTCCCCGCTTTCAGCGGCAACTCCCGCTGAGCGGGCTTCCCTTCACCTTGCCGTGCGCCAGCGGCGCACGCCGTACAACAGGTATCGACATGCCCCAAGCTGGCCCCAAGTTGCTTACCCAAGTGGCTGCCGTGCACTTCGTCAGCCATGTGCACATCATGCTGATCCCGGCGTTATTGCCCGTGCTTCCCGGCCTGCTGGGGGTGGGCTTCGTCGAGCTCGGCGTTGCCTTGGCAGTATTCAACATCGTCTGCGCCCTGGTGCAGGCCCCGCTGGGTTACGCCGTCGACCACTATGGGGCGCGTAAAGTGCTCAAGGCCGGGCTGTTGCTGGGCAGCCTCAGTTTCCTGCTGCTGGCGGCCAGCCCGGGGTATGCGGTATTGCTGGTGGCGATGGCCATGGCTGGCCTGGCCAATGGTGTGTACCACCCGGCCGACTACGCACTGCTGGCCAACGGCATCGAGCCCGCACGCCTGGGGCGGTCGTTCTCGATTCATACCTTTGCCGGGTTCCTTGGCTCGGCGGTCACGCCGGCCGTGTTCCTCGGTATCGCCGCTGTGTTCGGCACGCGGGCAGCCCTGACGGCGGGCGCGGTAGTCGGGGTAGCGGCATTGCTGCTGATCTCGATACCAGGCAGTGGCGTGTACCGGGTCGCAGGGCCTGGCAACCAAACGGGCGCTGGCCCGGTCGCAGCGACAAGCCGCGTGCGTTTGTTCACACCCATGATCGGCGTGCTGACGGTGTTGTTCATCCTGCTCAACCTGAGCACCAGCGCCATTGAAAAGTTTTCCGTCGCCGCACTCGTACAAGGCCAAGGTCTGACCCTGGCCTGGGCCAACACCGCGCTCACCGCCTTCCTGCTGTGCAGCGCAGCGGGCGTGCTGTGCGGTGGTGCCTTGGCCGACCGTACCCGGCGCCATGGCCTGGTGGCTGCACTGGCTTTCGCGGCGGCGGCCGCGCTGACCGCGCTGGTGGCCCTGGGGCTGCTGCAGGGCTGGGCACTGGTGGTAGTACTGGGTGCCATCGGCCTGCTGACCGGGATCATCGCCCAGTCGCGGGACATGCTGGTCAAGGCGGCTGCACCGAAAGGCGCCGAAGGCAAAACGTTCGGGCTGGTGTCGACCGGGTTCAACATTGGTGGCGCCATCGGGCCGGTGGCGTTCGGCTGGATGCTCGACCAGCGCCTGCCAAACGGGATTTTCGTTGCATCGGTCGTGTTCATGGTGCTGACGGTGCTGCTGACCCTGGCGCAAGAGGCGTACCTGGCCAGGGCCCGCAACGCAGAACGACTGGCGCGCGCCGTGTAGGTGCGGCCTGGGCCTGTCATTTGGGTCGTTCAGGATGCCGGGTTGGCATGTACCACGCGCCCGCCTGCGGCCGGCCGATTGACGAACAACACATCCAGCACGCTGTTGCGCAAGCCCTTCAGCGCATTCCAGTTCGCCGAGGCATGCACATACTTCTCGCACAGCAGCCGCTGTTCAGCCTCGCTCAACCCCGGCTGGTCCGTTTCTCCCAAGGCAAACGCATGCAACTTGCGGCTGATCTCCAGCAAATCCTCCGGCAGCCTGTGCTCAGGCTGCTCGCCCAACGGCGCAAATGGCACGCCAGCCCGCACCGCCAGCGCTCGCATCACGCTCAAGTACACCCGGGACAACTGCCCCGCCACTTCCCGTTCACGGTACAACGCCGCATACACCTGCTTTTGCGCTTCATCTGGCCGGCCACCGGCAAGGGGCGCCTCCCAGCTCACGACCTGCGGCCTGGGCTCGCGGCTGTCGGGATACGCCGACGCCAACAAGGCGCTTACCGTGGCGTGCGCACGGCTTTGCTCGGCACGCATGCCCACCGGTACACGCTGGGACTGCGGCTTGCACAGCAGCACCTGCTCCAGCATGGTTTCCGGGTAACCGCCCCCGATATTCGAATGCACCCCCGGCAACACAATGTCGTGACCACTGCCCACCAGCGGAAAGTTATGCCGCTGCTCATCCCCCGCCACCAGTTGCACCACCTGCCGGGCAATGCCTGCCCTGAGGCCAAGGCGCAGGCCGCCCTGGCGGCTATCGGCGGGATCGAAGTCGCCCTGCAACGGCGCGATGATCGCTGCCACGGTGTCGAACAGGCCGATAAAGTTGATGGAAGTGTCGCACGCTATCGGCAACAACCCACCCGCGCCATCCTGTAGCAGATTGGCCAGATGCCGTGCCGCCGCCGCCCCGCGGCTGAAACCGAACAGGTCGAACTCGACCCGCGCCACGGCTGCCTGCGGATGCGCCCGGCACCAGCCACGCAGTTGTTCGGCCATCCCCTGCAAAGCCTCGGCGACCCTCGCCTCAACCCCCGTGCGCCCACGACCGGTGGCCGCGGCATAGGTATGGTCCGCCTCACCTGCCAGGGTACCCACGCCTTCCACGTAGCGTTTCAGAAACACCAGGGTGCCATCGGCATCAGCCTCACCCGCCGGATACAGGGCATGCAACAGGGCCACATTGCTCAGGGCATTGCCATAGCTGCCGCGCGGTTCATCCACGGCCATGGCATTGTGCAGGTTGTTACCGGTGCCATCGAAAAACACGCCAACACGCAGGGTGGCAGGTGTGGGGATTGGCGTGCTACCGCTGCTCATTTTCATCATCGTGCCTTCTGCTTGCCTGAAAAGCACAAGCAGGCGCCAGCACGCCTTCACCGACCATCAGACAATGGCCAGCCTTACCTGGGACATTTCTGTACCGGCGAGCCCCGTAACGATAAATTTACCCGCCGCCATTGGTCGCCGCCCCCCCGGATAGATTAAAGTATCAGCCCTTGCCAGGGCCGCTACCGTCAGCCGCCTCAGGCCCCACACCAGGAACCGTCGCCGATGGAACACCGTGAAGCGCTGATCGCGCTGCGCACCTTTCTTTCTTCCCAGATCCTAGGCCAGGAGAAACTGGTCGAGCGGCTGTTGATCGTGCTGCTGGCCGACGGCCACATGCTGGTGGAAGGCGCACCGGGCCTGGCCAAAACCAAGGCCATCAAAGAACTTGCCGAAGGCATCGAAGCGCAGTTCCATCGCATCCAGTTCACCCCCGACCTGCTCCCGGCCGACATCACCGGCACCGAAATCTATCGCCCGGAAACCGGCAGCTTCGTATTCCAGCAGGGGCCGATCTTCCACAACCTGGTGCTGGCCGACGAAATCAACCGCGCCCCGGCCAAGGTGCAATCGGCACTGCTCGAAGCCATGGCCGAGCGCCAGGTCAGCGTGGGCCGCAGCACCTACGACCTGTCGCCGCTGTTCCTGGTCATGGCCACGCAGAACCCCATCGAGCAGGAAGGCACCTACCCGCTGCCCGAAGCCCAGCTCGACCGGTTCCTGATGCATGTAAAAATCGGCTTCCCCGACGCGGCGGTGGAGCGGCGCATCCTGGCGCAAGCCCGTGGCGAAGCCCTGGGCGGCGAGACCAAGCCCGAGCGCCGGGTCAGCCAGCAGGCCATCTTCGCCGCGCGCAAGGAAATCCTTGGCCTGTACATGGCCGACGCGGTGGAGGAATACCTGGTGCAACTGGTCATGGCCACCCGCACCCCGGCCAAGTTCGACGCCGAGCTGGCCGACTGGATCGCCTACGGCGCCAGCCCGCGCGGTTCCATCTCGCTGGACCGCTGCGCGCGTGCCCACGCCTGGCTGGCCGGGCGCGACTTCGTCAGCCCTGAAGACATCCAGGCGGTGCTGTTCGACGTGCTGCGCCACCGCATCATCCTCTCGTTCGAGGCCGAGGCGGCGGGGATCGATCAGGACCGCGTGGTCCAGCGCATCCTCGACGTCGTCGCCGTTGCCTGAGCCCATGCCCACCGCGCAGCTGGCCGAGCCCGGCATCCGCATCGGCCTTGCCGAGCTGATCGACATGCGTCACCGCGTGCGCGAAATCCAGCTGTTTTCCAAGCCCGGCCAGCGCAGCCCGCTGGTGGGCCTGCACCATTCCAAGCTGCGCGGGCGCGGGGTGGACTTCGACCAGGTGCGCGTGTACCAGGCCGGCGACGATGTGCGCAATATCGACTGGCGGGTGACCGCGCGCACCCAGGAGCCGCACACCAAGCTGTTCCACGAAGAGCGCGAGCGGCCGATCTTCATCCTCGTCGAGCAAAGCCAGCGGCTGTTTTTCGGCTCGGGGCTGATGTTCAAGTCGGTGTTGGCAGCCCAGGCCGCTGCCCTGTTCGGTTGGGCCGCGCTCGGCCACAACGACCGCATTGGTGGTTTGGTGTTCGGCGACAACGAACACCACGAAATCAAACCTCGGCGCAGCAAGCAAAGCCTGCTGCAACTGCTCAACCGCCTGGCCAAGGTCAACCAGGCACTGCACACCGAAGCCACGCCCGGGGCCGACAGCCTAGGCCTGGCCCTGCGCCGCGCCCGCGAAGTGCTGCGCCCCGGCAGCCTGGCCATCGTGATTTGCGATGAACGCTCGCTTAGCGCCCAGGTGGAACAGCACCTGGCCATGCTTTCTCGCCATTGCGACCTGCTGTTGCTACCGGTGTCCGATCCACTCGACCATGCCCTGCCGGCCGCAGGCCTGCTGCGCTTCGCCCAGCGCAGCGCCCAGCTGGAGCTCGACACCCTCGATGCCAACCTCCGCCAGGCCTACCGCCAGCAGGCCGAAGCCCGCATCGAGCGCTGGGAACTGATGGCACAGAAGCTGCGCGTGGTCCTGATGCCACTGAGCACGCAAAGCGAAATGATCGAGCAACTGCGCGAGTACCTGAACGCTCAGCGGCCACGGAGCGCGTCATGAACCCTCTCGACCAGTTGCACCCGCTGATCGACCCGGCACCCATCGGTTTATGGCCACCGGCACCGGGTTGGTGGCTGTTGCTGGCGCTACTGCCGCTGCTGGGCTGGGGCCTGTGGCGGCTGCGCCGCTGGCGCCCGGGCAAACGCCGCATCGTGCGTGCCGAGCAACCGCTCGACCCGGTGCGCGTGGCCGCCCTGGCCGAGCTGGCCCTCCTGCCACGCCCCTACGATGGCGCACCGGCCGGCGCCTGGCTGCAACAGATCAACGCCCTGCTCAAGCGCCTGTGCCGCAACCACTATCCCGGTGCCAACAGCCACACCCTCAACGGCCGCCAATGGCTGGCGTTTCTCGACAACCGCTGCCCGGCCGCCGGCCTGACCCGCTGGATGGTGCTGGTCGAAGGCGCCTACAAACCCGAGTGCAAGCTCGACGACAAAGCCATCGCCGGGCTCAGCCAGGCCGTGGAAACCTGGATCCGCAAGCATGTTTGAACTGGCCTGGCCGTGGGTCTTCGCCCTGTTACCGCTGCCATGGCTGGCACGCCTGCTGCTGCCTGCAGCCGACAGCGGCGAGCCGGTGCTCAAGGTGGGCTTCCTCAACGAACTGGAAGGCCTGGCCGGGCGCCGCGCGCGGCTCAACCTGCCGACCTGGCGCCAGCAGGCACCGTTCGTGGTCATCTGGCTGTTGCTGCTGTGCGCGGCTGCCCGCCCGCAGTGGCTGGGCGATCCGGTGCCGGTGGCCGCCAGCGGCCGCGACCTGCTGGTGGCGGTTGACGTGTCCGGGTCGATGGACTTCCCCGACATGCAGTGGAAGAACGAAGACATCAGCCGCCTCGACCTGGTCAAGGCGCTGATGGGCGACTTTCTGCAGGACCGCGAAGGTGACCGCGTGGGCCTGATCCTGTTCGGCAGCCAGGCCTACCTGCAGGCGCCGCTCACCTTCGACCGGCGCACCGTGCGCACCTTCCTCGACGAAGCACAAATCGGCATCGCTGGTAAAAACACCGCCATCGGCGACGCCATTGGCCTGGCGGTCAAACGCCTGCGCCAGCGCCCGGCACAAAGCCGGGTGCTGGTGCTGATCACCGACGGCGCCAACAACGGTGGGCAGATCCACCCACTGACCGCAGCCCGCCTGGCGGCCCAGGAAGGCGTGCGCATCTACACCATCGGCATTGGCGCCAATCCCGAAGCCAGTGGCACCCCTGGCCTGCTGGGCCTCAACCCGAGCCTGGACCTGGACGAAGCCGCGCTCAAGGAGATTGCCGACATCACTCACGGCGCCTACTTCCGCGCCCATGACGGCGCCGAACTGGTCGCCATCGGCGACACCCTCGACCAGCTGGAACCGGTGGCCCAGCAACCGACCCAGGCACGCACGGCCCAGGCCCTTTACGCCTGGCCCCTGGCGCTGGCGCTACTGCTTAGCGTGCTGCTGGTGGTGGCCGTGCAATGGCCCGACAACCTGCTGCAACGCCTGCTGCGCAAGCCGCGCTTTCTGCAACCGCACCCGGAATGGCGCCAGCGCCTGAAGCGCCTGCGTTTAAGGAGGCGGCGATGATCGACCTGTGGCCCCAATGGCTACGGCCGCTCTGGCTGCTGGCCGTGCCCCTGCTCGGCTGGCTGTTGTACAAGCTGTGGCACCGGCGCAAACGCGCCGGGCGCTGGCAGATGATTCTGCCGCCGGCGTTCCATGGCGTCTTGCTGGGCGGAGGTAGCGGCAGCACCAGCAAACTGCCATGGGTGGCGCTGGGCCTGGCCTGGGCGCTGGTGATCCTGGCCCTGCTCGGGCCCAGCTGGCAACGCGTCGAAGAAAACCGCCAACGCCCGGCCGACCCGCTGGTGATCCTGCTGGAGCTGACCCCGCAGATGCTTGCCGAAGACAGCCCGCCCAACCGCCTGGAGCAGGCTCGGCGCAAAATCCTCGACCTGCTCGAACACCGGCGCGACAGCCAGACGGCGCTGGTGGTGTATGCCGGTTCGGCACACACGCTGGTGCCGCTGTCCGATGACCTGGCCACCACCCGCAACCTGCTGGAGGCCATCGACCCGTCGATCATGCCGCAAGCGGGCCAACGCGCCGACCTGGCCGTGCAAAAGGGCCTGGCGCTGCTCGCCCAGAGTGGTTTGGGCCAAGGCCGTCTGCTGCTGATCGGCTCGTCGCTCAGTGCGCCGGAGCGCCAGGGCATCAGCCAGGCCCTCGGCCGCCAAGGCCCCAGCCTGTTGATGCTGGGCATCGGCAGCCGCGAAGGTGCCCCGGTGCGCCAAGCCAACGGCGAATTCCTGAAAGACAACCAAGGTGGCATCCTCTTGCCACGTCTGGAAAGCGCCAGTCTCAAGGGTTTCATCAGCGGTACCGGCGGGCGCTACCGGCATGCCCGCATCGACGACCTCGACCTGCGCGGCCTGGGCCTGTTCGACAACCCGCGTACCGCGCGCAATGACGGCCAGACCCTGCAACTGGACAGCTGGGCAGACCAAGGCTACTGGCTGCTGATCCCGCTGTTGCTGCTGGCCGCCTGCGCCGGCCGGCGGGGCTGGCTGTTCTGCCTGCCGCTGCTGCTGGCCTTGCCGCAGCCCAGCCAGGCCTTCGAGTTCAACGACCTGTGGCTGCGCCCCGACCAGCAAGGCCAGCGCCTGCTGGAACAAAACCGCCCGGCCAGCGCCGCGCGTCACTTCCAGGACCCACAGTGGCGCGGCATGGCGCTGTACCAGGCCGGCGACTATGCCGGTGCCGCCGAAGCGTTTTCCCAGGGCGACACGGCAGCTGCCCACTACAATCGAGGCAATGCCCTGGCCCGCAGCGGTGAACTGGAGGCCGCCCTGGACGCCTACGAGCAAGCCCTGGAGCGCCAGCCCGACCTGCAAGCGGCGCTGGACAACCAGGCGCTGGTGCAACAACTGTTGCAACAGCGCGAGGCCAAAGCCGAGGAACAACCGGCCAGCAGCGACGCCCAAGGCACACCTGGCAGCGAAACCGAGGGCAACAGCAGCTCGGCCAGCAGCCCGGCCCAGGGCACGCCCGGCAACAACGAACAAGCCAGCGCCGAACAACCCGGCGAAGGCAGCAACAACAGCCAGGCCACGCCCGGTAACCAGGCGGGCAGTGACGACAGCGTGATCCAGCCGCCCCAGCGCCCGGTATCGACAAATCTCGATGCCGAGCAACGCCAGGCCCTGGAACAATGGCTGCGGGAGATCCCCGACAACCCGGCGGAGCTGCTGCGGCGCAAATTCTGGTATGAACAGCAATTGCATCAGGAAACCCCACGATGAGTCGCTTCGGCGTCTTGCTTCTCACCCTGCTGTGGGCCGTGCTGGCCCAGGCCGAACCGCTGCTGCAAGCCAGCGTCGACCGTACCCGCCTGGAAGCTGGCGAAAGCCTGGAACTGACCCTGGAAAGCCAGGACGTGACCCAGTTCGGCAAACCCGACCTGCGCGCCCTGGAAGGTGACTTCGAGGTACGCGGCACGCGCCAGCTGAACAGCCTGCACACCCTCGATGGCGAAACCCGCGCCAGCACCCGCTGGATCATTACCCTGCTGCCACGGCGCAGCGGCAGCCTGCGCATTCCTGAGCTGCAACTGGGCCAGTCGCACAGCCAGGCCATCGAGCTGCAAGTGCTGCAGGCTGATGCCAGCCGGCCCGACAGCGCCTCTCAGGTATTCATCGAGGCAACCCTCGACAGCACCGACGTCTATGTCCAGGCCCAGGCCATGCTGACCCTACGCATCTACCACTCGGTAGCGCTGTACGACGACAGCAGCCTGAGCCCGTTGCAACTGGATAACGCCAAGGTCGAGCCGCTAGGCGAATCGCGCACCTATGAAAAGGAAATCAACGGCGTACGCCACGGCGTGATCGAAACCCGCTATGCCGTGTATGCCCAGCAAAGCGGCACCCTCGACATCCCGCCGTTGACCTTCACCGCCACGGCCGCTGCCAGCAGCGACGAAAGCGCGCAGGCCAATGCCACGGCCCGCGCCGGCCACCAGGTGCAGGTGAGTTCACTGCCGCTGCGCCTGACCGTGCGCCCCATTCCGGCCGCCTGGCCCGCCGGCGTACCTTGGTTGCCGGCGCGCAGCCTGACGCTGGAAGAGCACTGGAACCCCGACCCCGGCAACCAGCAGGTACAGATTGGCGACTCGCTGACCCGCAACATCACCTTGCGTGCCGAAGGTTTGTCCAGCACCCAGCTGCCGCCACTGCCGGCCACCGAAATCACCGGTTTGCGCCGCTACCCCGACCAGCCGCTGCTACGCAACGAAATCAGCGACCGTGGCATGACCGCCAACCGCGAAGAGCGCGAAGCCTTGGTGCCCACCCACGCCGGCACGCTGGCCCTGCCGGCGCTGGAAGTGGCCTGGTGGAACACCCGCGAAGACCACCTGGAGCACACCAGCCTGCCAGCGCGCACCCTGAACGTGCAGGACAACCCGGCATTGAGCGCCGACACCCCGGTAGGTGACAACAGCAGCGCCAGCACCCTGCTGTGGCCCTGGCAGCTGGCCACCTTGGTGTTCGCCCTCACCACCGTGCTGGGCTTCGCCCTGTGGTGGCGCGCCCGCTCACAACCGGCGGTGCTGCGCGCCGCGCAGAACGGGCCAAGCCCACGCACACTGCTGGACGACCTCAAGCGCGCCTGCCAGGCCAACGACCCCCAGGCCACGCGTCAGGCGCTGGACGCCTGGGCCCGGCAGCAGCCGGAGACATTGGCCGAAATGGCGGCGCGCTTCGTGCCGTTGTCGGATGCGCTGGACGGGTTGAACGGGGCGCTGTACAGCGAGAGTGGCCAGTATTGGCAGGGTGAGGAATTGTGGCGGGCAATCGGCACCATCCCTCCGGCCGAGCAAGTGTTGTTGCCGGCCGGGGAGAATGGCGGGTTGCCGCCGCTTTATCCCAAGTAATGGGCTGCCTGAGCCGGCCTCTTCGCGGGTAAGCCCGTTCCCACAGCAGCCCCGCGCTTGGGTTACCATACCGCCCTTTCCCCGCTTGCCCGACTCGACACCAACAGGTCATCCATGCGTCTGTTTCATACCTCCGACTGGCACCTGGGCCAAAGCCTGCACGGCCAGGAACGCGACTTCGAACACGCCTGCTTCCTCGACTGGTTGCTCGGCCAACTTCGCCTGCGCCAGCCCGATGCGCTGCTGATCGCCGGCGATATCTTCGACACGGTCAACCCGCCAGTCAAAGCCCAGGAACGCCTCTACGACTTCATCGTCCAGGCCCACGAGCAACAGCCCAAGCTGGATATCGTGATGATCGCCGGCAACCACGACTCGGGCTCGCGCATCGAGTTGCCCGCCGCGTTGATGCGCCGCCTGCGTACCCATGCGCTGGGCCGTGTGCATTGGCTGGACGAAGGCCAGCTGGATGCCGAGCGCCTGTTGATTCCACTGACCAATGGCCGTGGCAAGGTCGCCGCCTGGTGCCTGGCCCTGCCCTTCCTGCGCCCGGCCGAAGTGACTGGCCCGCACCTGGGTGACGACTACCTGCAAGGCATTACTCAGGTACACCAGCAACTGATCGCCGCCGCGCAAAAAAAGCGCAAGAAAGACCAGGCGCTGATTGCCATCAGCCATGCGCACATGGCCGGTGGCGCGGTGTCGGAGGACTCCGAGCGCAGCCTGATCATCGGCAACGCCGAGGCGCTGCCGGCCAAGCTGTTCGACAAGGCCATCAGCTACGTTGCCTTGGGCCACCTGCACAAGCCGCAGAAGGTCAACCGCGAAGAACGTATCCGCTACAGCGGCTCGCCGATCCCGCTGTCGTTCGCTGAAATCAACTACCCGCACCAGGTGCTGGAAGTGGAGCTGGACGGCAGCGGCCTGGTCAGCGTCGAGCCGCGCCCGGTACCGCGCGCCGTGGCCCTGCAACGGGTTGGCCCGGCACCGTTGGGCGAACTGCTGCAGCAACTCGCTGACTTGCCGGTAGTCGACCTGCTCGAAGACCCCAACCGTCAGCCCTGGCTGGAGGTGCGGGTGGTACTGGACGAGCCGCAACCCGACTTGCGCCAGCAGATCGAAACCGCCCTGGAAGGCAAAGCCGTGCGGCTGATCCGCATCAGCGCCGAATACGCCGGCCGCACCAACGCCGAAGACGATGACCTGGCCTTTGTCGAACTGGCCCAAATGACCCCGCAAGACCTGTTCAGCCGAGCCTGGGAACAGGCCTACGGCAACCCCGCCGACGAACAGGCCCTGGCCGACTTTGCCCTGCTGTTGCAGGACGTGCAGCAGGAAGAAGAGCAGCCATGAAGATTCTCGCCATCCGCCTGAAAAACCTGGCATCGCTAGCCGGCCCGATAGACATCGATTTCACCGCAGAACCCTTGGCCAGTGCCGGCCTGTTCGCCATCACCGGGCCGACCGGGGCCGGCAAAAGCACCCTGCTCGATGCCCTGTGCCTGGCGCTGTTCGGCACCGTGCCACGGCTCAATGACATCGGCCGCGAGGCCAAGGTGCCGGACGCTGAGGGCGAAATTCCCACGTCTGACCCGCGCAACCTGCTGCGCCGTGGCACCGGCAGTGGCTTTGCCGAGGTCGATTTCGTCGGCATCGATGGCCGCCGCTACCGCGCCCGCTGGGAAGCCAACCGCGCCCGCGACAAAGCCAACGGCAAACTTCAGCTTAGCCGCCAGAGTTTCTATGACCTGGACAGCGAGCAAGTGCTGGCAAGCGCCAAGAACGAGTACAAGCAACTGATCGAAGCCCGCCTCGGCCTGAACTTCGAGCAGTTCACCCGCGCCGTGATGCTGGCCCAGAGCGAGTTTGGCGCCTTCCTCAAGGCTGACGACAGAGAGCGCAGCGAACTGCTGGAAAAGCTCACCAACACCGCCATCTACACCCGCTTGGGCCAACGCGCCTTTAGCAAGGCCCGTGAAGCCGGTGAAGCCCACAACGCCCTGAAGGACCGCGCCAGCCACCTGCTGCCAATGGCCGCCGAAGCACGCGCCGAGCTAGACCAGCGCTTGGCGCAAGCCCAGCAGCAGTTCAAGGCCGACCAGGCCGACGAGCGCCAACTGGAACAGCAACGCAACTGGCTGAATGAACAACGCCAGCTGCAGGCCCAGTACGCCGAAGCCGGCACCGCGCTGCAGGCCGCCGAGCAGGACTGGCAGCAACTGGCCGAACCTCGCCTGGACCTCGTTCGCCTGGAGCGTTTGGCGCCGCAGCGTCACCAGTTCCATCGCCAGCAAACGCTGACCGCTCAACTGGCGCCAGTCGCAGCGACGATCGCTGAACAGCAACAGCAACAAACTGAGTTGCAACTGCGTACCCGTGAACTTGAACAGGCACTGGACAATGCCCGCCAAGCGCTGGCCGACAACCAGGCACGGCACGGTGAAAACGCCCCGCGCCTGCGCCAGGCCTTTGCCGCACAGGACAACCTGGCCCGCCTGGACCAGGAGCTGGCCGCGCAGCGCAGCAGCAGCGAACAGGCCGCACAGCACGTCGCCGACGGCCAGCAACAGTTGCAGCAGTTGGAGCACAACCAGCAACGCAGCGTGCAGCAACTGGCCCAGATCGACACCGCGCTCGCCGACAGCCAGCACTTGGCGGGCCTGGCCGATGCCTGGCATGCCTACCTGCCGCAACTGAAGCAGGTGATGCTGATTGGCGGCCGTCTGGCCAAGGGCCGTGAGGAACTGCCTGGCCTGCAAGCCCTGGCAAGCCAGGCCAATGCGCACTTGCAGGCCGAACGCGACACCTACGACCTGCTGTTCCGCGAAGCCAAGGCCGAACCGCACGCCCTGGCGGAACAGATCGACCTGCTGGGCGGCATGCTGCAGGACAACCGCAAGCAGCAACGCGCCATTGAACAACTGTCGCGCCTGCATGGCCGCGAAATGGAGCTGCGCCAGCAGCTGGATGCCGTGCGCGAGCGGCAACAGCAAGCCATGCAGCAGCGCCAGCAACTGATTACCGAAGGCACCGCCGCCAAGGCCGAGCTGGAAACCGCCGAACAGGCACTTGACCTCACCCGTCAGCTGCTGGAGCGCCAGCGTCTGGCGCGCAATACCAGCGTTGAAGAATTGCGCGGCCAATTGCGCGATGGCGAACCCTGCCCGGTATGCGGCAGCGCCGAGCACCCGTTTCATCAACCCGAAGCGCTGCTGCAAAGCCTGGGACGTCACGACCAGGCTGAGGTAGACGCCGCGCAGAAGCAGGTGGAAACCCTCAACAGCAAACTGGTGGAGCTGCGCACCCAGTTGGGTGTGGTCAACGCCCAGCTCAAAGACTATCAGCAGCAACAACTGCACCTGGGCGAACAACTGCACGCCCAGGTGGCCGAAGTGCAGGCACATAGCCTGTGGCCTGCCCTCGCCCCGCAAGACGACAAGGCCCGCAGCACCTGGCTCGACAGCCAGTTGCGACGCCTGGACGAAGAAATCGGCCGGGACGAGAAGCGTCAGAGCGCCCTGCTCGCCCTGCAAAAAGATGCAGCCCGCCTCAATCAGCAACTGCAGGCCGCCCACGAAGCGCAACAGCAAGCCCAGCGCCACCTGGAGCAACAGCACCAGGCCCTGGCCAACGACGAGCAGCAACTGCAGCAAGGCCTCGACGACCTGGCCGGCGTATTGCCCGAAGAAGCCGTCAAGGCCTTGAACGACGACCCGGCCAATGCCTTCCTTGCCCTGGACCAGCAGATCGCCCAGCGCCTGCAACACCTGGAACAACGCAAGGACGAACTGGAGGAACAGCAAGCCCGTCAGGCCCAACTGGACAAGCTGCGCGACCAGCAACAGGCACGTATACAAGGCCAGCAGCAGTTGCAGCAGAAGCTGGCCGCCCTCGACGAGCAACGCCAGCTGGCCAAGGCCGCCCTCGGCGAACTGCTTGGCGAGCACACCAGTGCCGAAGCCTGGCAGCAGCACATGGACACCACGCTGGAACAGGCCCGCGCCCTCGACGCCGACACCGCCCAACGCCTGCAAGCGCTGCGCACCCAGGGCGTGCAGCTGGCCAGCGAACTCAAAGCCAACATCCAGCAGCAACAGGCACTGGACACCGAGTGCCAGCAGCTACAGGGCCAGATCAGCCAGTGGCGCAGCGAGCACCCGGAGCTGGATGATGAGGGGCTGGATCGCCTGCTGGCCATGGATGACGCGTACGTCCATGAGTTGCGCCAACGCCTGCAAGGCGCGGAAAAGGCCATCGAACAAGGCCGCGTACTGCTGCAGGAACGTGAGCAACGCCTGCAACAGCACGCCGCGCAGATGACCGTGGACACTTCGGCCGAAGCTCTGGAGCAAGCCCTGACCGAGCTGCGCGAACGCCTGGCCAACCACGAACAGCAGTGCGCCGAACTGCGCGCCCAGCAGGCTGACGACCAACGTCGCCAGCAGGCCCATCAGGCACTGGCGGCCGAAATCGAACAGGCTCACCAGCAGTGGCAACGCTGGGCCCGCCTGAACGCGTTGATCGGTTCGGCCTCGGGCGATGTGTTCCGCAAGATCGCCCAAGGCTACAACCTCGACTTGCTGCTGCACCACGCCAACGCCCAACTGCGTCAACTGGCCCGCCGTTACCGCCTCAAGCGTGGCGGCAGCGCCCTCGGCCTGCTGGTGCTGGACACCGAGATGGGCGATGAGCTGCGCTCGGTGCATTCGCTGTCGGGCGGGGAAACCTTCCTGGTGTCGCTGGCCCTGGCCTTGGGCCTGGCATCGATGGCCTCCAGCACCCTGCGCATCGAGTCGTTGTTCATCGACGAAGGCTTCGGCAGCCTGGACCCCGAGTCGCTGCAACTGGCGATGGATGCGCTCGACGGCCTGCAGGCCCAAGGCCGCAAGGTGGCAGTGATCTCCCATGTGCAGGAAATGCACGAGCGCATTCCGGTACAGATCCAGGTGCGGCGCCAAGGCAATGGCCTGAGCGACGTGGAGGTGTGCGGGTGATCCTCTACTCGTTCCGCCGCTGCCCGTGGGCCATGCGTGCGCGCCTGGCCCTGCGCTATGCCGGCTGTGAGGTAGACATCTGCGAGGTGGCGATGAAGAACAAGCCGGCAGAGCTGCTGGCCTTGTCGCCCAAGGGCACGGTGCCGGTGCTGGATACCGGTGCCGGGGTGCTGGAAGAGAGCCTGGACATCATGCGCTGTGCGCTGGCGCAAAACGACCCGCAGGACTGGCGCTTGCAGGCAGACCCTGCGGCGGCGCAGGTGGCTGACGGGCTGATTGCGCGTAACGACAGCACGTTCAAGGCGCAGGTGAACCTGTACAAGTATGCCGAGCGTTACCCGGAGTATTCCCGCGAGCATTACCGCCAGCAGGGCGAGGCCTGGCTGGCGGAGCTCGAAGGCCTGCTTGAAGGCCGGCCTTACCTGCTGGCTGATCACCCGAGCCTTGCCGATGCTGCGTTACTGCCCCTGATGCGCCAGTTTGCCGGGGTCGAACCACTGTGGTTCGCCGAGGCGGCTTATCCGCGGGTGCGGAGCTGGCTGGAGGGGTGGTTGGCTTCGGAACTCTTCAAATCGATAATGGCCAAGTGATCGGATCGAGTCAGGCTTGACTCAGTGATGCTGCTTGCCGCTAAGGGCCGCATGGAAGTTCGCGCTCTGGCGCAGGTACTGCTCGGTGTAGCTGTGGGTGGCAGCAGCCTTGCCGCTGATGTCGGCATGGGCATGGGTCGGCAGTACGACCGAAGCGGAAATGGCGGATGCGGCAATGACCGGGAAGAGATTGAAGTTCATCTGGGCTGACCTCGACGGCGGTGGTTTGACGGTGGCCCGTTTGGGCCTTGGGTCAAACTTACGCCGCCAAGACCGAACGCAAAAATTCATTGCGGCAGTATCGATTATCACGCCGATCGATATCACTCGATGAACTTCAGGTCCGATGGGGCTGCCTGTTTCAGTGTCTGCACAGTCTCCAGCAGCTTGCCGCTGCGCGGATCGCGGCGTATGACCACGATCTGGTTGCTCTTCTGGTTGGCCACCAGCAGGAAGTTGTCACTCGGGTCCAGGGCAAACTCACGCGGGTGATCGCCCTCCACCGAGCGCCGCTGCAGGAAGGCCAGCTGGCCGTCCTGCTTGCCCACGCTGAACGCAACGACCTCGTTGGCCGTGCCACGGTTGCTCACGTATAAGAAGCGCCCGTCTGCCGACAAGTGCAAAGCACCCGCCGCCTTCGCTGCTGCCTCGTGGCGTTCGGTCAGTGGCAGGCGCTGGCGTTCCACCAGGTTGCCATCCTGCACATCGAACACCACCACCTCGGCACTCATTTCCAGGGTGAGATAGGCGTGCAGGCCCTTGGCGTCAAACAGCAGGTGACGCGGCCCACTGCCCGGCGGCAACGCCACCGACGCGGGTATCGCCGGGGTCAGCGGGTGGTCCGCGCTGGCGCCGTCGTAGCGGTAGATGAACACCTTGTCGGCACCCAGGTCGCTGGCGTACAGGTGCCGGCCGTCCGGCGACAGCACCAGCGAATGCACATGGGCACCGGCCTGTCGCTCGGGGTTGACCCCGCTCGGCTTGTGCCAGGCCTGTTGCACCACGGGCTTGAGCTTGCCGTCCTTGGCCACCGGGATCACCACCAGGCTGCCCCCGGGGTCGGGGTTGACCGCGTAATTGGCCACGAACAGGAAGCGCTGGTCGCGGCTGAGGCTGGCGTGGGTTGGCTCGTCGCCCTGGCTGGCCACTTGGTTAAGTGGTTTGATTTCGCCTTTGGTGCTAATGCTGAAACTGCTGGCATGCCCCTGCGGGGTTTCATTTACCGCGAACAGCTGGCGCTGGTCAGCCGACAGCACCAGCCACGAAGGGCTGACGCTTTTCACCACTTGCAGGGGTGTGGGGTCGATATGGCCGGCCTTGTCGTCGAACTGATAACGGTAGATGCCCTGGCTGGCGCCATCGGTGTAGCTGCCCACCAGCAAGGTAGCGGCGTGGGCATGGAGTGTCAGGCTCATCAGGCTAGCGGTCAGCAGGCTCGTCCAGATCCGGTTCATCTTGGTCGTCGTCCGGGGCACGAAAGGCACTCATACAGACTAGACGATGCTCGCCATCGGCATCGTTGAGTTGCCATTCATCACCCGTGGCGATGGCGGCGGCGACTTGCTCGGGAGTGAAGGACCAGCGGCGCAGTTGGCGACCATCCATACATTCGACGGTGAGGCCGGACTCATCAGCGGTGAAGTCGAAGGCGTGCAGGCCGTCGATCAGGAGCATGTCGCAGGTTTGCAGGGCGGTGGCGAGGGGGGACATGGGGGTACCAATTTGAAATGAACCGGCATTATAGCTTGGGGCCGCCAAGCGGCCCCCAACTATTCAATGGGCGAAAATCGACCCACCCTCCTTGCCCACCATCTTCTCCGGCTTGATCAGGAACCGCGCCAGCGCCGGCAGCAACCACAACGCACCAAACATGTTCCACAACAACATGAAGGTCAGCATCAGCCCCATGTCGGCCTGGAACTTGATCGCCGAGAAGATCCAGGTGCACACGCCAATGGCCAGGCACAAGCCGGTGAACAACACGGCTTTACCGGTCGAACGCAGGGTCTGGTAATAGGCCTCCTGCAACGGCAGCCCGGCCCGCAAGAAGCTTTCCAGGCGGCTGTAGATGTAGATGCCGTAGTCCACGCCAATGCCCACGCCCAGCGCCACCACCGGCAAGGTCGCCACCTTCACCCCGATGCCCATGTAGGCCATCAGCGCGTTGCCCAGCACCGAGGTCAGCACCAGTGGCAGCACGATGCACAGGGTGGCGGCGAACGAGCGGAAGGTGATCAGGCACATCACCGCCACGCAGATGTACACCAGAATCAGGATGGTCAGCTCGGCCGACTTGATCACTTCGTTGGTCGCCGCCTCGATCCCGGCGTTACCCGCCGCCAGCAGGAACTGCAGGCCTTCCTTGTTGTGGCTGTCGGCAAACGCCTTGGCCACAGCGGTGACCCGCTCCAGGGTCTCGGCCTTGTGATCGTTGAGGAACACCAGCACCGGCGCCAGCGAGCAGTCGCCGTTGTACAGGCCATCGGCACGGGCAATGGAGTTGTTGAGGATGTCCGGGTTACGCGACAGGGTCTCCCATTTCAGGCTGCCCTCGTTCATGCCCTTGATCACCTGCTTGGACACGGTCACCAGGGAAATCGCCGACTGCACGCCCGGGGTGTTCTGCATGGTCCACATCAGCTCGTCGATCGGTGCCATGGTCGAGTGGATTGAGCACTGCTCCGGTGGGGTCTTGACCATGATCACCAGCACGTCGGAGCTGGTGGAGTAGTTGCTGATGATGAAGCTGTTGTCCTGGTTGTAGCGCGAATCGGGGCGCAGCTCTGGCGCGCCCTGGTCGAGGTCGCCGATTTTCAGGTTCTGGCTGTACCACAGGCCACCGGCAAAGGCGACCAGCGCCAGCACCACCGACACCGGCGCCACCTTGGCACTAGCAAAGTTCGACAGCAGGCGCCAGAACGGGTGTTCGCGGGTGGCGTCCTTCTTGCTGCGCTCGATGGCCTTCTTGCTGATGCCAACGTAGGAAATGGCCACCGGCAGCAGGATCAGGTTGGTGAACACGATCACCGCCACGCCGATGGAGGCGCCGATGGCCAGCTCGCGGATCACGCCAATGTCGATGATCAGCAGGGTGATGAAGCCTACGGCGTCGGCGAGGATGGCGATCATCCCCGGCAGGAACAGCTGGCGGAAGGTGCGACGCGCCGCCGTAAGGGCGTTATCCGCGTCACTCGACTGCAAGGCGATGCCATTGATCTTCTGCACCCCGTGGGAAATCCCGATGGCGAAGATCAGGAACGGCACCAGCATCGAGTACGGGTCCAGGCCAAAGCCCACCGCATGCATCAGCCCCAGCTGCCAGACCACTGCCACCAGAGTAGTGATGAGCACGGCGATGGTGCTGCGGATGCACCAGGTGAACCAGTACAACAGCACCCAGGTGATCGCCAGAGCAACACCGAAGAACATTGCCACCATCACCAGGCCGTCGATCAGGTCGCCAACCTTCTTGGCGAAACCGACGATGTGTACCTTCACGTTGGGGTTCTGGGCCTGGAACTTGTCACGGATCTTTTCTTCCAGCAGGTGCGAGAACTGCTGGTAGTCCAGCTTCACCTGCTTGCCCGGGTCTTGCGGGTCGGGGTAGCTCTCCAGCAGCGGCACATCGACGATGCTGGACTTGAAGTTGTTGCCCACCAGCCGCCCTACCTGGCCCGACTTGAGCACGTTGTCGCGCAGGGTGTCGAGGCTGTCCTGCGAACCGTTGTAGGTGTTGGGGATTACCTCGCCACCGGAAAAGCCCTCTTCGGTGACCTCACTCCAGCGCACGCTGGGGCTCCACAGCGATTTGAGCCCGGCACGGTCGACACCCGGGATGTAGAACACCTCGTCATGGATCTGGCGCAGGGTCTCCATGTAGTCCTTGTCGAAGATGTCGCCGTTCACTGCCTCGACCGAGATGCGCACGGTGTTGCCGAGGTTGGCCAGGTCGTTGCGGTGTTCCATCATCTGCTCGATGAACGGGTGTTGCAGCGGGATCATCTTCTCGAAGCTGGTGGAGGGGCGAATCTGCGTGGCCTGCCAGAACAGGAAAATGCTCACCAGCACACACAGGGCAATGACCACGGGGCGGTTGTTGAAGATCAGGCGTTCGAGCAGCGTGGCCTTGTCCTGGTGGTGCGGGTGCATGGTAATGCTCTCCCTGCTGGTCATCGGCTTGCCCCCTCGGCCCCTTGGGCATCCGCCAGGTGTACACCACCCTGCCCTACCAGCAGCAGGCCACCGTTGGCCAGGCCGCTGACGCCGGCCAGGGCGATACGGTCGGCACGGTTGTACACGCTGAAGGTCTGGCCGCCATCGGTACTGCGCAGTACGCTGCCGCCGTTGCCGACCAGCACCAAGGTGCCATCATCGAGAAGCGTAGCGCTTGCCAGGCCGAATTCGAGGTTGCCGCGCGCTGCCTTGAGTTCGATCGGCTGCCAGTTGTCACCAAAATCGGTGGAACGGAACAGGTTGCCGCGCAGGCCGTAGGCCAGCAGGGTGTGCGGCTGGGCGGTGCCGATCACGCCGAACAGCGAGCCTTCGTAGGGGCCTTCGACCTTGGCCCAGGTCTGGCCGTTGTCGGCGGAGCGGAACATGCCGCCCTGCTCGCCCACGATGAACAGGCCGGCGTCACGCACTCGGGTCATGCCGTTCAGGTGAAGCTGGTCGGGGTTGTCCAAGCGCTCGGCCACGTCCTGCCAGTGCTGGCCGCCGTCGGTGGTTTCCAACAAGGCGCCGTAGGCCCCCACGGCAAAGCCGTGCCGGGCGTCGAGGAAGGCGATATCGAGCAGGGGCGCTTCGCGGGCAAGGTCTTCGAACTGCTTGGTCCAGGTAGCGCCGCCGTCGTTGCTGGCGAGGATTTGCGAATCGTGGCCGACGGCCCAGCCGCGCTTGTCGTCGAGGAAGAACACGGCGGTGAGCAGTTGCCGGGTGGGCACGCGAGCCTGAGTCCAGGTGCTGCCCTGATCGTCGGAGAACAGGATGTGACCCCGATCGCCCACCACCACCAGGCGTTTGCCGGCATGGGTGGCGCCGATCAACAGGCTTTGGCTGGCCTTGGCGGATTCAGTGGAGTATTCGTCGGCGGCGGCGGCCTGGGCGCTGTCGGCCCACACCCCCAATGCCAGTGCCAGCACTGCGCTGGCTGCCCATGGCCAAGCACCGCGCCTGGCTGGCGCCTGTAGCTGTTCCCTCATGACTGCCCCCTGTTGTGTTCTTCTTGGTGGGTCAATGCACTGCAGGCCCTGCGAAAAGCCTTGTCTAGAGGCCTGCAATAGCTCGAGGGGATCGTAGCGGGGATGTTTGCGGGATTACAACGGGCGGGGTGTTATGTTTTGTTGTCGGTCTGAAAAAGCCGGGGCCGCTGAGCGGCCCCAGTTTCTACCAAACTTAAGCGAGGCTCTTGCTCACCACTTCATACACATCACTGGACAGCTCACCCGAGGCCAGAATCCGCTCCAGCTCACCCTTCATCAGGGCCTGACGCGCGTCATCATACTTGCGCCAGCGGGTCAGCGGCGCCAGCTGGCGCGAGGCAATCTGCGGGTTCAGCGCATTCAGCTCGATCACCAGGTCCGCCAGGAAGCGATAGCCCGAACCATCCGCCGCGTGGAAGTTGACCAGGTTCTGCCCGGCAAAAGCCCCCACCAGCGCACGGACCTTGTTCGGGTTCTTCAGGGTGAACGCCGGGTGCTGCATCAGCGCCTTGACCCGCGCCAGCCCGCCCGGCAGCGCGCTGGCCGCCTGCACGCTGAACCACTGGTCCATGACCAGCGGATTGTCCTTGAAGTGCTCGGCAAAGGTGTCCAGCGCTTTGGCGCGTTCAGCCTCGAACGGCGAGTTGACCAGCACCGCCAGCGCCGTCAGGCGCTCGGTCATGTTGTCGCACTGGTCAAACTGCTCCAGGGTCGCTTCCAGCACTTGCGGCTTGCCGCTCTGCATCAGGTACGACAGGGCGATGTTCTGCAGGCTACGGCGGGCGAAGTGCTCGGCAGAGGCCACATAGGCGGTGCTGCGCGACACTTCACGGTTGGCCTGGTAACGCGCCCACAGGGCGTCGAACAGCTGTTCGGCGATCTGCTGGCGGGCGAACTCGCGAGCGGCGTGGATGGCATCTACGTCGGCCACCTGGCTGATCTCGGTGAGGTAGGCCTCACCCGGCAGCGAAAGCATTTCGGCCACCATGGCCGGGTCCAGCGCTTCGTTACCCAGCACGGTACCCAGGGCGGTGATCAGGCGCTGGTCGAGTTTGAGCGCCTCGCCGCGCTGGTGCTGGCCAATCAGCTCCTGCAACACTTGCACCGACAATTGCTGCCCCGCTTCCCAGCGGTTGAAGCCGTCGCTGTCGTGCTGCATCAGGAACATCAGCTGGTCGCGGTCGTACGGAAAGCTCAGCTTCACCGGGGCGCTAAAGCCACGCAGCAGCGAGGGCAGCGGCTTGGCCGGAATGCCCTGGAAGGTGAAGGTTTGCTCAGCCTCAATCACCGACAGCACACGGCTGGTACCGCCAGCAGCCGCTTCACCAACAAGGCGCAGCGGCAGGTCATTGCCTTCGGCGTCCAGCAGGCCCAGTTCCACCGGGATCACGAACGGCAGTTTTTCGGCCTTGTCCGGCGTTTGCGGGCAGCTCTGGCGGAAGGTCAGGCTGTAGGTCTGCGCGGCAGCATCATAGGCTTCGCTGACCTCCAGGCGCGGGGTGCCGGCCTGGTTGTACCAGCGCTTGAACTGGGTGAAGTCGACACCGTTGGCGTCTTCCATGGCCTTGATGAAGTCGTCGGTGGTCACCGCCTGGCCATCATGGCGTTCGAAGTACAGGTCGCTGCCCTTGCGGAAGCCTTCGGCGCCCAGCAGGGTGCGGACCATGCGCACCACTTCGGCGCCCTTCTCGTACACGGTCAGGGTGTAGAAGTTGGAGATTTCGATGAAGCTATCCGGGCGCACCGGGTGGGCCATGGGGCCGGCGTCTTCGGCGAACTGGTGGGTACGCAGGTAGGCGACGTCTTCGATACGCTTGACCGTACGCGAGTTCATGTCGGCACTGAACTCGGCATCGCGGAACACCGTGAAGCCTTCCTTCAACGACAGCTGGAACCAGTCACGGCAGGTGACGCGGTTGCCCGACCAGTTGTGGAAGTACTCGTGGGCAACCACGCCTTCGACACGCTGGTGCGCGGCGTCGGTGGCGGTTTCGGCACGGGCCAGCACACAGCTGGAGTTGAAAATGTTCAGGCCCTTGTTTTCCATGGCGCCCATGTTGAAGTCGTTGACCGCAACAATCATGAAGATGTCCAGGTCGTACTCACGGCCATAGACTTCTTCGTCCCAGCGCATGGACTTCTTCAGGCTGACCATGGCGTGGTCGCACTTGTCGATATTCTCGGGCTCGACGTAGATACGCAGGGTCACATCCCGGCCAGACTGGCGGGTAAAGGTGTCCTCGACGCACCACAGGTCACCGGCCACCAGCGCGAACAGGTAGGCCGGCTTCATGAACGGGTCTTCCCAGGTCGCCCAGTGGCGGCCATCTTCTGCCGGCCCGCTGCCGATCGGATTACCGTTGGACAACAGCACCGGGTAACGATGCTGCTCGGCGATCACCGTGGTGGTGAAGGTGCTCATGACGTCCGGGCGGTCGAGGTAGTAGGTGATCTTGCGGAAGCCCTCGGCCTCGCACTGGGTGCAGAACATCTTGCCCGACTTGTACAGGCCCTCCAGCGCAGTGTTGCTTTCGGGGTGGATCTTCACGCTGGTGTCGAGGGTAAAGCGCTCGGCCTTGGGGTGCACGGTCAGGCTGTCGACGTCCAGCTGATAGTCAGCCGCGTGCAGTTCCTGGTCATCCAGCGAAGCGCGCAGCAACTCCAGTTGCTGGCCATCGAGCACCAGTGGCGGCAGCCCGGCACCGCGCGCCGGGTTGCGGCGCATCACCAGTTGCGCGTGAACCAGGGTGTGGTCCTCGAACAGCTCGAAGGTCAGGTGCGTCTCGTCGATCAGGTACTCGGGCGCCTGGTAATCCTTGAGGTAGATCACTTGCGGTTGTTCGGTACGCATGTAGAGGTCCTTTTACTGGAGCACGGCCAGCTGGTAGGCCGTGTACTTGCGAATATTGATCACACCGGTATCGAAGATCAGGTACTGGCCCTTGATACCCAGTAGCGTGCCTTCGGCCACCGGGTCTTTGTCGAGGTTGAAGCTGACGATCTTTTTCGGGTAGGCCTCGACCGGGTAATTCATCTGTATCACTTCGGCGTCGGGCAGCGGCTGAATCGCCTGCAAGCCGAAACGCGCTTGCAGCGCGCTCAAACCGTCGGCACAGGCATCGAAAATCTGCTCACAAATGGCCGGCAGGTCGAGCACTTCGGCATCGCCCTTGAGCAGCGCACGCCAGTTGGTGCGGTCCGGCACCTGGCTGCGCAGCACGTCTTCGACCAGGCCGGACTGCTGGCGGGTGGCCACGCGCATGATCGGCAGGGCCTGGCTGGCGCCCTGGTCGAGCCAACGGGTAGGCAGCTGGGTGGCGCGGGTGATGCCGACCTTGATCCCCGACGAGTTGGCCAGGTAGACCACATGGTCGGTCATGCAGAACTGTTCGCCCCACGAAGGCTCACGGCAGGTGCCGGCGTCGTAGTGGCATTTTTCCGGGGCCATGATGCACACGTCGCACTGGGCCAGCCTGGTCATGCACGGGTAGCAGTAACCTTGGCTGAAGCTGGTCTTGGTGCGCTTGCCGCAATGGCTGCAATGAATGGCGCCGAGGTATTCCAGGCGCAGGCGCTGGCCGATCAGCGGGTTGACCGGGACCTGCGTGTCATCAAGGCGCAAGCGGTACTGCACCACGGGTGCCTGCAGGCTTACCGCCATTTTGCTCAACGAGCCACGAGCGAGTTCGATCAATGTACCGAGTCCGACTTGAACAGAATGTTGGGGATCGGCGCGGACTTCGACGCACACTCCTGCGGGCCCATGTAGCCGGTGCGCTGGTCTTCAGGCAGGTTCTTGATCTCCCAGGCGATAACGGCCTGCAGCGACAGCTCTTTCTGCTCGGCGGTGAGCTTGCGGCCATCCGACCATTTGCCGATTTCCACGGCCAGTTTCAGGCTCTCGTAGATTTCCGGGGTAATGTTTTCGATCATTTGCGCGAAAGTGGACATAGTGTCTCCTGATTCAAGCCGACAGTTTACGCCGGGCCAGCGCCCCGCCCAAGAGCCCGGTCAGGCATCCGATGAGCAGCCCGCCCACGTGGGCAGCGTTGGCGATCTGGCCAAGGCCCAGGGTGCCGACCACGCCGGTGAGGCATACCACCAGCCAGATCAGCATCATCACCAGCACGCCCCTGGGCAGGTTGAAGTAACGGTTGGGCGCCAGCCACTGGAACAGCCACACGTGCCCGAGCAGGCCATACAGCACGCCGGACAGGCCGCCGAACAGGCTCGGCCCGCTGGTGTAGTGCTGGGCCAGGTTGGACACCAGGCTGAACAGCAGGGTCAGGCCCAGCAGCATCCAGGGGCCTTGGCGCAATTCGATGCGTTTGCCCAGCTCCCAGTACCACAGGCTGTTCATGGCCAGGTGCAGCACACCGAAGTGCAGCAGCATGGGCGAGACCAGCCGCCACCATTGGCCTGCGTCCAGGGTTTGCGCAAGCGGGCTGAAGTACAGGTAATCGCCCTGGACGCGGAAGTCGAGGAAGGTGAACCAGCTGATGGTGGTGAAGTTGTCCCCCAGGCTGGTAAGGCCGGCGACGATGAAGCACAGCAGCAGGATGAGGGTGGTCACCTTGCAGGCTTTGGCTTGTTCTACCAGGGAGGGTTGTGTGGGGCTATTCGCGGCGGTTCGGCGCCCCGACAAGCCCGCGCCCTCAGGTTCGTCGGTTGCCTGGATGTCTGCGTTGCCGTCAGGGTAGCGCTGGTAGAGTTGCAGCACGTCTTCGGCGAGGGTGTCGGGGGCCCAGAGCACCTGGGCATCGCCCTCCTCGCTCACCCGATGCGGCACCTGCAGGCGCTGCAATAGGTGGACGAAGCCGCTGAGGTCGACCGACAGCGGCAGGCGCATCACTTCGATAATGTTCATTGGTTGGCCTGTGGGCGGTCGACGTCGACCCAGACGAACTTGTGCGGGTCGATGCGGGTTTCATCATCCAGCCGGTAGGCGACCAGCTTGCCGTAGAGCACGGCGCTGTAGTCCAGGCAGGCCAGGTTGGCGCGGATCGGCGCCGGGCGGCCGCTACGCCAGTAATGGCCGACGAACAGCAGAGGCTCGTCTTCGTCGTAGCGCAACAAGGCGTTCTTCTGGCTGTGGCTGAGCGGGGTGCTGGCCACCTCTTCGGGCAGGGCATCGGGCTGGAACACGATGTCACCATAGGTTTGCGGGTCTTCTTCCCAGAACTTGGTGCGGAAGAAGGCGCGTGTCAGGCCATCACCGCCCGTCAGGGTCAGGCCGTCCGGCAGGCGCATGTCGGTGCCGCGCAACAGGCGGTTGCACACGGTAGCAGCAAAGCTGTTGCTCACCGCCGAAGCCTGGATGAAGTGTTCATCGATGCGCCCGTCGGGGTACTGCTGGCGCAACGGCTCGATCAGTCGCGGGTCCCAGCAGGCATGCACCAGGCGGAAGCGCCCGGCATCGACGAACAGTGGCAGCTCGTAGAACCAGTTGACGAAGTCGTGCCAGTCGCCGGGGTGGTGAGCGAACTGGGTCAGGGTTTCGTCGATCAGCCGGGCGTGGCGTGGCGTGTGCTCGCGCACGTAGGCCTTGCCACTGCCGGGCAGCGCCGGGGTAACCCAACCCAGGGCGTTGTACTCGTGGTTGCCCATGATGCACAACGCCTGGCCGGCCTCGACCATGTCGTGGACGATATGCAGCGCCTCGCGGATGCGTGGCCCGCGGTCGACGATATCGCCCAGGAACAGCGCCATGCGCCGCGGGTGGCGCCATACGCCGGCCACGCGCTTGTAACCGAGGGCGTCGAGCAGGCGTTCAAGGGTCAGCGCACAACCGTGCACGTCACCGATGATGTCGAAACTTCGCGCCGGATCGAACATCAGTCGTCCCTGCTCCCCAGGCGGCTGCCCCAACCGAGCTTGGTGCGGCAGACCTCGTAGTAGTTGTGGTCCAGCGGGTGGATCAGGCGCAGCTTCTGCGGCTTCTTGCTGACCGTGATGGTGTCGCCTGGGGCGCAGGTGAAGTGGTTCTGGCCGTCACAGGACACTTGTGGGTAGATCTGCAGATCCTTTGACACCACGATCTTCAGCTCGCTGTTGCCATCGACCACGATCGGCCGGCCCGACAGGGTGTGCGGATACATCGGCACGATGACGATGGCGTCCAGCTTGGGGTGCATGATCGGGCCGCCGGCCGAGAGCGCATAGGCGGTGGAGCCGGTGGGGGTGGCGACGATCAGGCCGTCGGCCTTCTGACTGCAGACAAACTGGCCGTCGATGTAGATCTCGAACTCGATCATGCGCGTGGACTTGCCCGGGTGCAGCACCACGTCGTTCAGCGCATCGCCCTGGCCGATGGCTTCATGGTGGCGGCGCACTTCGGCCTGCAGCAGAAAGCGGTTTTCCACCAGGTAGTGGCCGTCGAGCACCTCGGCGACTTTTTCTTCCAGTTCGTCGGGGCGGATGTCGGTGAGGAAACCCAGGTTGCCACGGTTGATGCCCAGCACCGGAATGTTGTGACGGGCCAGGGCGCGGGCAGCGCCCAGCAGGCTGCCGTCGCCGCCGACCACGATGACCAGGTCGCAGACTTCGCCCAGCAGCTTGCGGGTGGAGGTTTGCAGGCCATGGCCGGGCAGCACTTCGGCGATGGTGTCCTCGAGGATCACGTGCAGGTGGCGCTCGAGGAGGAATTTTTTCAGTCGGCGAATGGTGTCGAGCACCTGCGAGCTGCCAAGGCGACCGATGATACCGATATTGCGAAATTGCTCCATGGGGCTCCTGCGAGGCTCTGCGGCGGGTGACGATGGGCCGATTATGGGCGAAACCACCGGGTAGCGGCAAACCGGCTATGCTCGCTGCATGACGCCTTTCATGCATCTACATGACCTGCCCCGGCACCTGCGCCGCCCTGCGGTACGCGACTTGGCCTGGGCCCTACTGTCGCCGCCCCTGCTCAGCGCCCCGCCCTGCCCCCAGCGCCACCCGCTGGCGGGTAGCCTGTGGGCGCAGCAGCCGCAGCACCTTGAGCAGTGGTTGCGGGCGCTGGATGAAGATGACCGGCCATTGCAAGACTGGCTGGCGAAGCTGGGCAGCCGGCGGCTGGGGCATTACTACGAACGTCTGTGGCAATTCGCCCTGGGCCAGGCGCCGGGCATCGAGCTGTTGGCAGCAAACCTGCCGATCCGAGATGCCGGACGCACGCTGGGCGAACTGGATATGGTGTTGCGCGACCGTGACGGCGTGCACCACCTGGAACTGGCGATCAAGCTGTACCTGGGGCCGGAAGGCGCCGGGCACGACCCGCATGCCTGGTTGGGGCCTGGGTGCCATGACCGGCTGGGGAGCAAGCTTGCGCACTTGGCGGGGCATCAGTTGCCCATGTCGAACGGGGCCCACAGCCGCGAGCTGTTGACCGGGTTGGGGGTTGGGCAGGTGCAGGCCCATGTATGGCTGGGGGGTTATCTGTTCTACCCATGGCCGGGGCATGCCGAGCCACCGACGGGCGCCAACCCGCAGCACTTGCGTGGGCGCTGGATACGGAGGCGGGACTGGGTCATGGCTGAGGGTGAGCATTGGCAGCCATTGCAGCGGCATGCCTGGCTGGCACCGGCGCGGGTGGAGGCAGGTGAATGCTGGGCGGTGGAGCAGTTTGCGGCCTGGTTGCATGTGTTGGAGCGCCAGGCACCGGCGCAGTTGCTGGTGAGGTTGGAGCCTGATGCTGATGGCGCCTGGCAGGAAAGGGAGCGGGTGTTTCTGGTGGCTGATAGTTGGCCATTTTCCCCCGAAGCATGAAGTCGCCCGCGAAAGGGCCGACACAGGCAACACAATTTTCACAGACCTAGCGCAAAGATTCGTTCCCGGTAGCCATTAAAGTAATACCTGAGCGCCAAAAAGAGCGCCATTCCGACCTGATGACGAGGACCGATCATGGTTTCATCCACCCCCACGACCCACTACGCGCGCCTGTCCATCGCCCTGCATTGGCTGATGCTGGTGCTGCTGGCCGCTGTCTACGCCCTTATCGAACTGCGCGGCCTGTTCCCTAAAGACAGCGTTGAACGCAACCTGATGAAAGACCTGCACTTCATGCTCGGGCTCAGTGTGTTCGTGCTGGTCTGGCTGCGCCTGGCCGTGCGCCTGAGCCGCCCAACCCCGCCGATCGTGCCCAAGCCGCAGGCTTGGCAAACCGGCCTTGCGCACCTGATGCACCTGGCGCTGTACTTGCTGATGATCGGCCTGCCGCTGGCCGGCTGGCTGATCCTCAGCGCCGCCGACAAACCGGTACCGTTCTTCGGCCTGGAGCTGCCCCACCTGATCGGCCCGGACCCGGACCAGGCCAAATTCATCAAGGGCTGGCATGAACGGGTTGGCAGCTGGGGTTACTGGCTGATCGGCCTGCACGCGCTGGCCGGGCTCTACCACCACTATGTGCAGCGCGACAACACGCTGCTGCGCATGCTGCCTTACAAGTAACCGCGCCGGCCCTGCAGGCCACCGGTGTGCACGACGATCAGGCGGGTGCCGGGCGCGAACAGCCCGGCACCCGCCTGCTCACGCAAGGCCAGCAGGGCCTTGCCGGTGTACAGGGCTTCGAACGGTACGCCGCTGTGTTGCTCGCACTCGGCGATAAAGGCCAGCAGGTCATCGTCGAACTTGCCGAAGCCGCCACGGCAGGCATCGTGAAGCTGGTAGCCGTGGCCGCCAGCCAAGGCTGCCACCGTCTCGGGTACACCGTGGTCCCGGGGTACGGCCAACGCGCCATGCACGGCATGTGCGCCCGCCTCCGCCAGCACCAGGCCGGCCAACGTGGTACCGGTGCCAGCAGCCAGCCACCAGGCGTCATAATCCGACCAGCCCAGTACCGTGATTTGTGAGCGCGCCTGCTCCATGATCAGGGCACAACCTTGTGCGCCGGCCAGCCCGCCGCCACCTTCGGGGATGCAGTGCCAGCCGGGGTAGCGTGCCTGCCACGGGGTCCAGAAGTCTGGTTCGTTGCGCGCGCGGTAGCCACCATAGCCCAACCAGTGCAGTTCCATGCCCAATGCCTTCACGTCACGCACAGTGGGTGTGTCCTGGGCGTGACCCCTTAGCAGGCCGGCGGTGGCGAAGCCGAAGCGCTTGCCGGCGGCGGCCAGGGCATGCAGATGGTTGGAATGGTTGCCACCTAGGCTGATAAGGCCCGGGGCTTTGCTGGTTCTGGCTTGCTGCAGGTGATGGCGCAGCTTGAACCACTTGTTACCGCTGATCAGTGGGTCGATCAGGTCCAGGCGCAGGATGGCGGCTTTGACCTGGGCTTGTTGCAGCCAAGGGAGGTTCAGGGGTTGCAGAGGGGCTTGGGGGAGGTCGAAGAACATGTTGCGAGTTTACCAGTGAAACCCCGGGGCCGCTGTGCGGCCCCGGAGATTTTCAGAGCTCAGCCGCCAACCTTGAGCCTTGGTTGATCGCCCGCTTGGCATCCAGCTCGGCGGCCACATCGGCGCCGCCAATCAGGTGCACCGACTGCCCTGCCGCCACCAACCCGTCCTGCAATTCACGCAGCGGATCCTGTCCGGCGCAGATCACCACGTTATCCACCGGCAACACCTGCGGCTCGCCATCCGCCACACGAATGTGCAGGCCGGCATCGTCGATACCCAGGTACTCAACGCTATTGAGCATCTGCACCCGCTTGTTCTTCAGCCCGGTGCGGTGAATCCAGCCGGTAGTCTTGCCCAGGCCATCACCCACCTTGGACTTCTTGCGCTGCAACAGGTACACCTGCCGCGCCGGGGCATGCGGCTCGGCCTTGACCCCGGCCACACCACCGCGTGCTTCCAGGTGGGTATCGATACCCCATTCCCTCCAGAACGCCTCACGGTCCTGGCTGGTGGCCACCCCCTGATGCACCAGGTACTCGGACACATCGAAGCCGATGCCACCCGCGCCAATCACCGCAACCGATTGGCCCACCGGCTTGCGCTCAAGCAGTACGTCGAGATAGCTGAGCACCTTGGCATGTTCGACACCGGGAATGGCCGGGGTGCGTGGGGCAATACCGGTGGCCAGGATGATGTCGTCGTAGCCACCGTCCACCAATGCCTGCACATCGACACGGGTATTCAGGCGCAGGTCCACGCCTGTGCTTTTCACCTTGTTGCGGAAGTAGCGCAGGGTTTCATGGAACTCCTCCTTGCCTGGCACCCGCTTGGCGACGTTGAACTGCCCGCCAATCTCGCTGGCAGCGTCGAACAGGGTGACCGAATGGCCACGCTCAGCTGCCACGGTGGCCGCTGCCAGACCCGCCGGGCCGGCCCCCACCACGGCAATGCGCTTCACGGCCCGTACAGGCAGGTAATTGAGCTCGGTTTCGTGGCAGGCACGGGGGTTGACCAGGCAGCTGGTCAGCTTGCCACCAAAGGTGTGGTCCAGGCAGGCCTGGTTGCAACCGATGCAGGTGTTGATCTCGTCGGCACGCCCGGCTGCCGCCTTGTTGACGAAATCCGGGTCGGCGAGGAATGGCCGGGCCATCGAGACCATGTCGGCATCGCCCTCGGCCAATACGGCCTCGGCCACCTCCGGGGTATTGATACGGTTGGTGGTGATCAGCGGAATGCTCACCGCACCACGCAGCTTGGCGGTGACCTTGCTGAAGGCTGCACGCGGCACCTTGGTGGCGATGGTCGGGATACGCGCTTCGTGCCAGCCGATGCCGGTGTTGATCAGGGTCGCGCCAGCCTGCTCGATGGCCTTGGCCAATAGTTCGATCTCGTCCCAGGTGCTGCCACCTTCCACCAGGTCGAGCATCGAAAGGCGGAAGATGATGATGAAGTTCGGCCCTACCGCACCACGCACCCGGCTGACGATGTCCACCGCCAGGCGCATACGGTTTTCATAACTACCGCCCCAACGGTCGGTACGGTGGTTGGTATGGGCCGCGAGGAACTGGTTGATGAAGTAGCCTTCTGAACCCATGATTTCGACACCGTCGTAACCGGCACGCTGGGCCAGTACCGCGCAGTTGACGAAGTCGGCGATCTGCTTCTCGATGCCCGCCTCGTCCAGCTCTTTGGGCTTGAACGGGTTGATCGGCGCCTGGATCGCACTGGGTGCCACTTGCCGCGGGCTGTAGGCATAGCGCCCGGCATGCAGGATCTGCAGGCAGATCTTGCCACCTGCGGCATGTACCGCTTCGGTGACGATACGGTGCTTGTCGGCCTCCTCCTCGGTGCTGAGCTTGGCCGCACCGGAATACACCCCGCCTTCATCGTTGGGCGCGATGCCGCCCGTTACCATCAGGCCAACGCCACCACGGGCGCGCTCGGCAAAGTACGCAGCCATTCGCTCGAAACCGCCGGGGCGCTCTTCGAGGCCGGTGTGCATCGAGCCCATCAGGGTGCGGTTGCGCAAGGTGGTGAAGCCCAGGTCCAGCGGGGCAAGCAGGTGCGGGTAGCGGTCGGCGGCCATGGAAAGGTCCCCTGGTGGCGTGATCACGGTATGCAGGCACCTCACCGGTCAGCGGGGCCTGTCGTTTGTCTGTCAGCGACATTAAACAGCCGTTTGAATTGGCTCAATGATCGAAACTGACAAGTTATTGATCCTGGCATACAGCGGGACTACCCTAAGGAACCCTCGTAACCAAGGCGCAGCCCTGCTTCATGCGAAAACTGCTTGCTGGCGCCCTGGCGCTGGTCTTCCTCGCCGCCCTCTGTGGTTATGGCTTCTGGACCCAACAGCGCCCGGAAGGCCATTACCTGTCCGACCTGCGCATCGAGCTGGCACTGAACCATGGCGTGCCAGGCGAACACGGCAACCTGCTGGGCGTCGAGCCGCTGCTGTACCCCGGTGACTACCAGAACCTGCAGCGCCTGCACCGCAAGCTCGCCGCTTACCTCGAACAGGCCCGCGCACAAGGACTGATAAACCCGCGCACGGTAGTGGTGCTGCCGGAGCACATCGGCACCTGGCTGTGGGCGCGCGGTGAGAAAAACGAACTGTATCAGGTGACCCAGAGCCGCGAGGCCCTGCAATGGCTGGAGCTGAGCAACCCGCTACGCTATGGCCTGGCCATGCTCGGCGCCGACGGCGATGACTGGCGCGCCGATGCGCACCTGCGCATGAAGGCTGAGCAAATGGCCGCAGACTATCAGCAGTTGTTCGGCGGCCTGGCCAAGGAATTCGGCGTTACCCTGGTGGCCGGCTCCATCGTGCTGCCTGCACCTTACGTGAAACAGGGCGTGCTGCACGCCGGTAGTGGCCCGCTGTTCAATAGCAGCATGGTGTTTGCTGGCGACGGCTCGCTACTGAGCGAGCCACAACACCAGCAGTTCCCTGACAGCGAAATGCGCCGCTATGTGCACAATGGGCGCAAGCACCCGTTGCAGGTCGTGCAAACACCTGCCGGGCGGCTGGGGGTGCTGATAGGCAGTGACAGCTGGTACCCGGAAAACCATCGGCAATTGGCGCAACAAGCGGTACAACTGGTCGCCAACCCGGCGTTTCTCAGCGGCAAGAGCAGCTGGGAAGCGCCATGGCGTGGCAACCGCCACCAGCACGCCGCCGCCGGTCTGCCCTTGAAGCGTGGCGAAGTCAGCGAACAGACCGCCTGGCAACGCCTGACCGAGGCGGCCGGGGCCAGTGTCAGCAGCATGAGCGTGTTCATGCGTGGGCAGTTCTGGGAGCAAGGCAGTGATGGCCAAGGCTTCGCCCACCAGGCGGGTGAGTTGCTGGTGGGCACCCCAAGCCCAGGTGCCCGCCTGCTGAACCTGTGGCTGTAACACCATGGCCCGCCCCCGCGTGCGCCTGGGTGACCTGTCGGTTGGCTTTGTTCAACCGCTGAGCGAGGCCCTGCGCGAGCTTGGCCACGCCCCCGAACCGCTGCTGCTGCGCTATGGCCTGGATGGGCCGCGCCTGGCTGAAGCCGGCGCGCGCTTGTCGATCCCCCGCTACATGCACCTTGGCCACGCCGCCATCGAACTGTGCGGCGAACCCGCCCTGGGCCTGCACATGGGGCGCCTGAGCCGCCTGGCTCATGCCGGCCTGGCCGGGGTCACAGCCGCCCAGGCCCCTACCCTGGGCGAGGCAGCGCGCACCCTGCTGCATTTCGAACCGCTTTACGCGGCCAACTACCGTGGCCACTCCAGCTTTCACGAAGACGCCCAAGGCGCCTGGCTGCGCTTCTACTCCATCAGCCCCTATAACGCCTACAACCGCTTTGTGGTCGACTCGCTGCTCGCGGGTTGGCTAGCCCAGCTAGCCGACCTTGCAGGCACCCCGGTGCAGGCCGAACGCCTGGACATCGAATTTGCCGCACCCGCGTATGCCGCGCGCTACCAACCACTTTGCAGCACACCCGTGCAGTTCGCCGCCGACGGCAACCGCCTGCGCCTGAGCCGCGCCACCCTGCAACTGGCCAACCCCAGGCATTGCCCGAGCACCTGGCAGCACCTGCTGCAGCTGTGTGAGGCAGAGATGCAGCAGCGCACGCGGGTGCGCAGCCTGGGTGAGCGCATCACCCATCTGCTGGGACCACTGCTCAATGGCGGCCGCGAACCCGACCTGGAAGAAGTGGCGCTGCACCTGCAGTTGCCAACCTGGACACTGCGCCGCAAGCTGGCCGAGGAAGGCACACGCTTTCGCGACTTGCTCAATGAAACACGGCGCGACCTGGCCGAGACCTACATCCGCGATACGGAGCTGGCCTTTGGCGAGATTGCCTATCTGTTGGGGTTTGCATCGGCAGAGGCCTTCCAGCGCGCGTTCAAGCGCTGGACGGGCCTAACACCGGGGGAGTTCCGCCGCAGCCAGCGGCGGGCGGGCTAAAGCTCGGTGGCGTCGTCAGCCGGTTCCGGGGTGTCCAGTTCGTAAGCCTGGGTTTCGAGTAGTTCTTCCTGATATTCATCCATAGCCCTGCGTCCTCTTTACTCATTTTGTATTCGTCGGTGTCACCTTCAACCTAAGCAGGTTGGATGAAGGAATCATGACAAGCTTATGAGTGGTAAACGTAGCAGGTGTTCAGGAAGTTATCGCGGTGCGTCTGTAACAGGGGATGTGCACGGCCTGTACCTGCGAAAGGGCCGGTACAGGCGACCATTCAAAGGGAAGGTGACGCAGCCTCGGCAGGCTGTGCATCCTGCTGCACCTGAATCGGCGCAGCCTCCACCGGCGGTGCCACCGGCTGCGAGCCCTGGCTGTCATTCACCACGGGTGCTGCCACCGCCTCATTGGCCGGGGCAACGGCCGCAGGTGCGGGCGCAACTTCAGCCGCCGGTGCGGGTGTCGGGGCCACAGGGTTAGCCGCTGCCTGCTCCGGCAACCCCAGGTCAACCGCCGGCTTTTCAACCTTGGGCGCTTCGGCCTTGGCCTTGCTCACTTTCTTCGGCTTGGGCAGGTAACTCTCCACCAGCGCGAAATAGCGGTCATAGAACTGCGCTGCCGTCACCGTCTCGCTGGCCACTTTGACCATTGAGTCGTCACTGGAGCCAATCGGCATCGACACCGAACCCAGCACGCCCACCCCCAGGCTGGCAGAGGTGTTGGATTTTTTGAGCGCATAACGGTCCTGCAGGGCGTTGGCGAACATGGTCGAACGCTGCTCGTCGCTCACATCCGGTGCACAGGTAACGTTGAAACTGATTTGCAGGTGGTTCTCACTGTTCTGCTGGAAGCTCTTGTTACCCACCACCTGGTTGGCGCCACTGCTGGTGATGATATACCCCTGGCTAAGCAAGGCACGCCGCGCGGCCTCGCAAGAGCCGGCATCGCTCACAGGGAAGCTGCGCGAGAAAGTGCCCGAGTCGTCGAAGTTCTCGTGCTCGTAGATGGCGGCCTTTTTCGAGGAACAACCGGTCACGCCCGCCAGCACCAGGGCCAGCCCGAGCGCACCAAAGACGGAAGATCTGGTCATTGCGAATTCCGGGTATGTCGAGAAGGTGCCTATTGTGCAACACAGCAGGCAGGCACAGGAACCACTGGTCGGTGAAGAACCTGTCAGGTTGGTGTAAATGTGGGTAAAGGCCGGGAATTCTTGCCCGCAGAAACGAAAAAAGCGACCCGAAGGTCGCTTTTTTGTGCTGCAAGGCGTTCAAGGGGCCTTGAGGCGAAGATGGCGCAGCGGACGGGACTCGAACCCGCGACCCCCGGCGTGACAGGCCGGTATTCTAACCGACTGAACTACCGCTGCGTATCATTCAGGCTTGCGCCCGATTGAAACCTGGGTCTACCCTTCCGGCGCATTGGCCTCAGGGCAGGCACAAAAAAAGCGATAACATGATCGCTTCTCTTGTGTTGCTTCAAGGTGTTCTAGGGACCTTGAAGCGAAGATGGCGCAGCGGACGGGACTCGAACCCGCGACCCCCGGCGTGACAGGCCGGTATTCTAACCGACTGAACTACCGCTGCGTATCGTTCAGGCTCGCGCCCGATTGAAACTGGGATCAGCCCAAGGTTTTTGCCTTGTGGCTTCAGACCGGTGCCAAGCACCCATCTGTTACTGAAAAATGGCGCAGCGGACGGGACTCGAACCCGCGACCCCCGGCGTGACAGGCCGGTATTCTAACCGACTGAACTACCGCTGCGCAGTGCGTTCCTCTCTGGCTTTCGGCTTCTTGCGAAACCTGAAGCGTCAGGAACATCTCAGGAAGTGGTGGGTGATGACGGGATCGAACCGCCGACCCTCTGCTTGTAAGGCAGATGCTCTCCCGGCTGAGCTAATCACCCTCGCGATGTTGCTTGTTGCGTTTGCTTCGCTGAGGCCGCGAAATTTACGCAGATGGCGAAGCTAAGTCAATAGCCCCATTGAATTTTTTTCAAAAAAGGTAAAAACAGAAAAGGGACCTTTCGGTCCCCGTTCCTATAACACCGGTCTCAGGTGTAGATCATCTTGCGAGTCATACCGCCATCGACCACAAACTCCTGGCCAGTCACGAACGCCGCCTGGCGTGACAGCAGCCAGGCAACCATTGCCGCCACATCTTCTACCGTCCCTACCCTGCCCGTCGGGTGCTGGGCATGGTCGGCTTCGGTCAGCGGTTCGGCACGGCGCTGCGACGGGTCACGGGCATCGATCCAGCCCGGGCTCACCGCATTGACGCGAATCTCCGGGCCCAGGCTGATGGCCAAGGCATGGGTCAAGGCCACCAGGCCACCCTTGCTCGCGGCGTAGGCCTCGGTATCGGGCTCGGACTGCCGCGCCCGGGTAGAGGTGAGGTTGACGATCGCCCCATTGTGCGCACGCAAGTACGGCGCGCAATGCTTGGCCAGCAGCATCGGCCCGTTGAGGTTGACCGCCAGTACCCGATTCCACTGCGCCAGGCTCAGGCTTTCCAGCGTCTGGTTGTGCGGATTGGCAATCGCCGCATTGCACACCAACGCGTCCAGCCGACCAAACTGCCCCAACACCTCGGACACCCCGGCACTGACCTGAGCCTCGTCGGCAACGTCCATGGTGATGAACCAGGCGTTGTCACCCAGGGCCTTGGCCACCTTTGCACCGCGCTGGCGGTCAAGGTCGCTGAGTACCACCTGCCAACCTTCGCAGATCAGCCAGGCGGCAATGCCCAGGCCGATGCCGCGCGCGGCACCGGTTACCAGGGCTACCCGGCCGTTGTGGCCTGGCACACTGCCGCCGATTTCGATCACAGCGCCGCCAGCCCGCGCGCCAGGTCTGCCTGCAGGTCGGCCACGTCTTCCAGGCCCACGGCAACGCGGATCAGGCTGTCGCGGATGCCTGCAGCTTCACGCTCCTGCGGCGACAGGCGGCCGTGGGAGGTGGTGGCCGGATGGGCGATGGTGGTCTTGCTGTCCCCCAGGTTGGTGGTGATGGAAATCACCCGGGTCGCATCGATGAAGCGCCAGGCGCCCTCTTTGCCGCCCTTGACCTCGAAGCTGACCACCGCACCAAAGCCGCTCATCTGACGCTTGGCCAGTGCGTGCTGCGGGTGGCTAGGCAGGCCGGCGTAATGCACCTTCTCCACGCCATCCTGCTGCTCCAGCCATTCGGCCAGGGCCTGGGCGCTTTCACAGTGCGCACGCATACGCAGGCGCAGCGTTTCCAGGCCTTTGGTGAAGATCCAGGCGTTGAATGGGCTGAGGGTCGGGCCTGCGGTCCGCAGGAAGCCCACCACTTCCTTCATCTGCTCGGCACGGCCGGCAACCACGCCCCCCATGCAACGGCCCTGGCCGTCGATGAACTTGGTGGCCGAGTGGAACACGATGTCGGCACCCAGCTTCAGCGGCTGCTGCAGCGCGGGGGTGCTGAAGCAGTTGTCCACCACCAGCATGGCACCGTGGGCATGGGCGATTTCGCTGAGCGCAGTGATATCGACCAGCTCGGCCAGCGGGTTGGACGGCGATTCGACGATCAGCAACCTGGTATTGGCCTTGATGGCCTTTTCCCAGCCAGCAAGGTCGACCAGTGGCACGTAGTCCACCTGAACGCCAAAGCGCTTGAAGTACTTCTCGAACAGGCTGATGGTCGAGCCGAATACGCTCTGCGACACCAGCACATGGTCACCGGCGCTGCACAGCGACATCACCACGGCCAGGATCGCCGCCATGCCGGTGGACGTACCCACGGCCTGCTCGGCACCTTCCATCGCCGCCAGGCGCTCCTCGAAGGCACGTACCGACGGGTTGGTGTAGCGCGAGTAAACGTTACCCGGCGTTTCACCGGCAAAGCGCGCAGCAGCATCGGCCGCCGTACGGAACACGTAGCTGGAGGTCAGGAACAGCGCTTCGCTGTGCTCGCCCTCGGGTGTGCGGTGTTGACCGGCGCGCACCGCCAGGGTGTCGAAACCGACACCCTCGAGGTCGCTGTCCAGTCGCCCGGCATCCCATTGATCCGTCATGCCGTCGCTCCCTGAATCAGTTGTTGTAGAGGTCGATGATCGCGCTGACGGCCTGGTTCTTGACCTTGGCCAGGTCATTACGGGCCTGCTCGATGCGGTCGAGGTAGGCCGCGTCGATATCGCCGGTGACATACTCACCGTTGAATACCGCGCAATCGAAGTGATCGATCTTGATCTTGCCGCCACCGACCGAATCGATCAGGTCAGGCAGGTCCTGATAGACCAGCCAGTCGGCGCCAATCAACTCGGCCACCTGTTCGGTGGTACGGTTGTGGGCGATCAGCTCGTGAACACTCGGCATGTCGATGCCGTAGACGTTGGGGTAGCGCACTGCAGGGGCTGCAGAGCAGAAGTAGACATTCTTGGCACCGGCTTCGCGGGCCATCTGGATGATCTGCTTGCACGTGGTGCCGCGCACGATCGAGTCGTCCACCAGCATCACGTTCTTGCCGCGGAACTCCAGCTCGATGGCGTTGAGCTTCTGGCGAACCGACTTCTTGCGCGCAGCCTGGCCGGGCATGATGAAGGTACGGCCGATGTAACGGTTCTTGACGAAGCCTTCGCGGAACTTGACGCCCAGACGGTTGGCCAGCTCTAGCGCGGCGGTACGGCTGGTGTCCGGAATCGGGATGACCACGTCGATATCGTGCTCAGGGCGCTCACGCATGATCTTGTCGGCCAGCTTTTCACCCATGCGCAGACGGGCCTTGTACACCGAGATACCGTCGATGATCGAATCCGGGCGGGCCAGGTAGACGTGTTCAAAGATGCACGGCTGCAGGGTCGGCGCTTCGGCGCACTGCTTGGTGAACAGCTGGCCGCCTTCGGTGATGTATACCGCTTCGCCCGGTGCCAGGTCGCGGATCAGGGTGAAGCCGAGCACGTCCAGGGCCACGCTTTCCGAGGCAATCATGTATTCCACGCCTTCGTCAGTGTGACGCTGGCCGAATACCACCGGGCGGATGCCATGGGGGTCGCGGAAACCGACGATACCGTAGCCGGTGATCATCGCCACTACGGCGTAACCGCCGACACAGCGGCTGTGCACGTGGGAAACCGCAGCGAACACGTCTTCTTCGGTCGGCTGCAGCTTGCCGCGTACCGCCAGCTCATGGGCGAAGACGTTCAGCAGCACTTCCGAGTCGGAGTTGGTGTTGACGTGGCGCAGATCGGACTCGTAGATCTCCTTGGCCAGCTGCTCGACGTTGGTCAGGTTGCCGTTGTGTGCCAGGGTGATGCCGTACGGCGAGTTGACGTAGAACGGCTGGGCCTCGGCCGAGGTCGAGCTGCCCGCTGTCGGGTAGCGCACGTGGCCAATGCCGATGCTGCCCACCAGGCGCTGCATGTGGCGCTGCTGGAACACATCGCGCACCAGGCCATTATCCTTGCGCAGGAACAACCGGCCGTCATGGCTGGTCACGATACCGGCAGCGTCCTGGCCGCGGTGCTGGAGGACCGTAAGCGCGTCATACAGCGCCTGATTGACGTTCGACTTACCGACGATACCGACGATGCCACACATGCGACGCAACCCCTACTTTGACGAAACTTGAGTGAATAGCGCTCAGGGCTTGGACGGCCCGAGCAACTGTTCCTTGAACGGAAGATCAGCCGGAGCGCTGATCAGCCCACTGGGCGTCCACTGGCCGGTGAAACCCAGGATCAGGTTTTTCGACCAGTCGGCGACCAAGAGAAATTGTGGTATCAGGCGTGATTCCTGCCACCAGGTGTCTTGTTGAACCGGCCCCAGGCTGATCAGGCCTATGGCCACCACTACCAGCAAGGCCCCGCGCGCGGCACCGAAGGCCATGCCCAGGAAACGATCGGTGCCGGACAGCCCGGTTACACGGATCAGCTCGCCGACCAGGAAGTTGACCATGGCCCCCACCAGCAAGGTGGCGACGAAAAGAATGGCGCAGCCCGCGATGACGCGCATCGATGGCGTCTGGATATAGCTTTCAAGATACACCGAGAGCGAACCGCCGAACATCCAGGCAACCGCACCGGCAATGATCCAGATGAGCAAGGACAAGGCTTCCTTGACGAAGCCGCGCTTGAGACTGATCAGTGTGGAGACGGCGATGATCGCGATGATCGCCCAATCAACCAAGGTAAATGCCACGGTGCTGCCTGCAGACGTTTGAGGCGGCGCATTTTACCAGAGCAGCGGGCTGGGAGTAAGCGGAATGTCGGGGGGATTCGTGTTAAGCCATTCGCGGGCAAGCCCGCGAATACCTTGTTCAGCTGCGCTCAGGCTGGAAGCGCACCACAAAACCCTTGAGGCTGTTCTGGCGGTTGATGGCATCACGCGTGCGCTCGGCTTCGGCCCGCTCGATCAACGGCCCCACGTATACCCGGTTCATCCCACCTGCCGAGCGGATATAGGCGTTGTAGCCCTGGCTGCGCAGGGTTTGCTGCAACTTTTCAGCGCCAGCGCGGTTGGACAGGCTGGCCAACTGGATCGACCAGCTGACCGGCAGGCCATTGACATCGACCTTCGAGGGTGCAGCCGGTTTTGCCACAGCCACGGTTGGCGCAGGCGCAGCCACAGGTTTTGGCTCGACCTTGGGCGCTGGCGCCTGCGGCTTGGCCGGCTGAACCTGCGCCTGGATCTGCGGCGATGGCGTGATCGGCTGGCTGGGCGTGCTCGCGGGTGTCGTGGACTCATCAACCACCACAGGTGGTTGCTGAGGCTCTTCCGGGATGGCCTGCGGCTCCGGCACGGCAACCGGCTCCACCTTCACCTCGGGCAGGCTGGGCATCGCCGGCGCCTGCGGGGCTTCGACATGCACCTGGCGCATCTCGTCCTCGCGGCTGAACAGCATGGGCAGGAAAATCACCGCCAACGCCACCAGCACCAGCGCACCCACCATGCGCTGTTTAATCCCTTTATCCAGCACTGCCATCTACTTCACCCTCCTGGGTGTGCCGCTGCAGCCATTCCAGCGCCTGGGCGACACAGAAAAACGAACCGAACAGCAGGATCTGGTCATCCGCCGTCGCCTGCGCGCATTGTCCCTCAAGGGCCGCGTCGACGCTGGCATAAGACTTCACCGCAGCGCCGAGGTTCGTCAAGGCCGTGGCCAGTTCTGCAGCCGGGCGGCTACGCGGGGTATCCAGCGGCGCCACGGCCCAGTCGTCTACCAGGCCCTGCAAGGGCGCGACGACGCCGTCCAGGTCCTTGTCGGCGAGCAGGCCGAACACCGCCAGGCGGCGCCCTTTGAGCGGCCGGGCGGCCAGGCGCCGGGCCAGGTACTCGGCTGCATGCGGGTTATGGCCCACATCCAGCATCAGCTCCACCGGCTTGCCCTGCCAGTTCAGCAGGCGACGGTCCAGGCGACCGGTGATACGGGTAGCCAGCAACGCCTGGCGCACCTGCGCAGCGTCCCAGGGCAAGCCCATCAGCAGGTACGCCTGCAAGGCCAGCGTGGCATTTTCCATGGGCAGATCAAGCAAAGGCAGATCACGCAGTTCTACCTGCGCACCATCCGTCCCCGTACCCCGCCAGCTCCAGCTGCCATCGGCGGTTACCAGGTCGAAGTCACGGCCGCGCAGAAAAAGGGGCGCAGCCAGTTCGGCGGCCTTGTCCAGCAGCGGCTGCGGCGGGTCCAGGTCGCCGCACAAAGCCGGCTTGCCCTGACGGAAGATACCCGCCTTCTCGAAGGCCACCCGCTCGCGGGTATCACCCAGGTAATCGACATGGTCGACACCTATACTGGTCACCAGGGCCAGGTCAGCATCCACCACGTTCACGGTGTCCAGACGGCCACCAAGGCCCACTTCCAGTACCACGGCATCCAGTTGCGACTGGTAGAACAACCAGAACGCAGCCAGCGTGCCCATCTCGAAGTAGGTCAGGGAAATGTCGCCCCGCGCCGCCTCGACGGCGGCGAAGGCGTCGCACAGGCGCTCATCGCTGGCCTCTTGGCCATCGATCAGCACCCGCTCGTTGTAACGCAACAGGTGCGGCGAGCTGTACACGCCGACCTTGAGCCCCTGGGCGCGCAGCAGCGAGGCCACGAAGGCGCAGGTGGAGCCCTTGCCGTTGGTGCCGGTTACCGTCACCACGCGTGGCGCCAGCTTGCCCAGCGCCAGCCGGGCAAGCACCTTCTGCGACCGCTCCAGGCCCATGTCGATGGCCGAGGGGTGCAACTGCTCGAGGTAGGCGAGCCACTCGCCCAGGGATCGTTGTTTCATCACGCGACGGCTGCCGCCTCACGCGCTTGCTCCGGGGTTTCCTGGCCGGTCATCTGCGCCAGCAGGCGGGCCAGACGCGGGCGCAGTTCGCCACGGGAGATGATCAGGTCGATGGCACCGTGCTCCAGCAGGAACTCGCTGCGCTGGAAGCCTTCTGGCAGCTTCTCGCGTACGGTCTGCTCGATCACGCGTGGGCCGGCGAAGCCGATCAGGGCTTTTGGCTCACCGACGATCACGTCGCCGAGCATCGCCAGGCTGGCGGAAACACCCCCGTACACCGGGTCGGTCAGTACCGAGATGAACGGGATGCCTTCTTCGCGCAGGCGCGCCAGCACGGCCGAGGTCTTGGCCATCTGCATCAGCGAAATCAGCGCTTCCTGCATACGTGCACCGCCCGAAGCGGAGAAGCAGACCATCGGGCAGCGGTTTTCCAGGGCGTAGTTGGCCGCGCGCACGAAGCGTTCGCCGACGATGGCACCCATGGAACCGCCCATGAACGAGAACTCGAAAGCGCTGACCACGATCGGCATGCCCATCAGGGTGCCGCTCATGGAGATCAGGGCGTCTTTTTCGCCGGTCTGCTTCTGGGCGCCGGCCAGGCGGTCTTTGTACTTCTTGCCGTCGCGGAACTTCAGGCGGTCGACCGGCTCCAGGTCGGCACCCAGTTCAGCACGGCCTTCGGCGTCGAGGAAGATGTCGATGCGCGCACGTGCGCCGATGCGCATGTGGTGGTTGCACTTGGGGCAAACATCCAGGGTCTTTTCCAGCTCCGGACGATACAGCACGGCCTCGCAAGCCGGGCACTTGTGCCACAGGCCTTCAGGCACCGAGCTCTTCTTCACCTCGGAACGCATGATCGAAGGGATCAGTTTGTCGACTAACCAGTTGCTCATGCTTTCTTTCTCCAGTATTGGCAGGCGGGGGCCGGTGTCGCCGGCCCTGCCCTGCCCTTGAGCTCAAAATCTTTTATCAAACGATGGTGGACCGGCCGCCGGGGCTTCCAGCGCACCGCTCCACCGCTAATGTGTTGTTCTGCCGCCTGTGCAGGCAGCTGCCCAGCAGGGCTGCGAAAGCTATGGACGATGGCGCGCAGCCAGCCGTCACATCTGCCATCACGCCTGTTTCACGGCCCGCATGAACGCCTCGATCTTCGCGGCATCCTTGATGCCCTTGGCCTGCTCGACGCCACCGCTGACATCCACCGCGTAAGGCCGCACCTGGGCAATGGCCTGGCCGACGTTATCGGCCGACAGCCCGCCCGCCAGGATGATCGGTTTGCTCAGGCGCTCCGGCACCAGAGACCAGTCGAACGCCTCTCCGGTTCCCCCCGGCACACCCGCCACGTAGGTATCCAGCAAAATACCGCGCGCGCCCGCGTACAGCTTGCAGGCCGCCTCCAGGTCGTCACCCGGGCGTACACGCAGGGCCTTGATCCAGGGGCGGTGGTAGCCTTCGCAGTCCTGTGGCGTTTCGTCGCCGTGGAACTGTAGCAGGTCCAGCGGAACCACTTCGAGGATCTCGTTCAGCTCGCAACGCGAGGCGTTGACGAACAGCCCGACCGTGGTCACGAACGGTGGCAGTTCGGCAATGATCGCACGCGCCTGGCGCACGTCCACGGCGCGAGGGCTCTTGGCATAGAAGACGAAACCGATGGCATCGGCACCCGCTTCGGCAGCGGCCAGTGCGTCTTCGATACGGGTGATCCCACAGATCTTGCTGCGAACATTGCTCATGAACAGCGAACCTTGGTTATTGCGGTGAAAGGCCGGATGTTAGCAAATGACTTTTCGCCCGTCAGTCTGCCAACGCCTCATAACCGGTCAAAAAGTGTGGGCCGATGTAACGCTGGGGCAGTGCATATTCCTCGGGGTACTCCACCTGCACCAGGTACAGCCCGTATGGATGGGCCGTGACCCCGGCTTCACGGCGGTCGCGCCCTTCCAGCACTTCACGCGCCCAGGTGACGGGGCGCTCGCCGGCACCGATGGCCATCAACACACCGGCAATATTGCGCACCATGTGGTGCAGGAACGCGGTGGCGCGCACGTCCAGCACGATCATCTGGCCATGGCGGGTAACGCGCAGGTGGTAGATGTGCTTGACCGGCGACTTGGCCTGGCACTGGCTGGCGCGGAAGGCGCTGAAGTCGTGGGTGCCGAGCAGGAACTGCGCAGCCTCGGCCATGCGCTCGACATCCAGCGGGCGGTGGTTCCAGGTGACTTCCTCGGCCAGGTGCGCCGGGCGGATCGGGTCGTTGTAGATAACGTAGCGATAACGCCGGGCACAGGCCTTGAAGCGTGCATGGAAATCGACCGGCATCGACCGCGACCAGACCACACTAATGTCGTGCGGCAGGTTGAAGTTGGTGCCCATGGTCCAGGCGCGCTCGTCGCGCACAGCGCGGGTGTCGAAGTGCACGATCTGCCCGCAGCCGTGGACACCGGCGTCGGTACGCCCGGCGCAAATCACCGAAATCGGCTCGTTCGCGACTTTGGACAGTGCTTGCTCCAAGGCCTGCTGGACACTTGGCACGCCGCTGGCCTGGCGCTGCCAGCCGCGGTAGCGGGCGCCCTTGTACTCCACGCCCAGGGCGATACGGGAATAGCCTTCGGCCGCGGATTCGGTGGCGGCGGTGTCGATGATGTCCAAGCGCTTGAAACCTGTGGGGTGTACGAAATGGCGGGGATTATAACGACAACGGCAGCCGTGTAGGGCTGCCGTTGACATGCACTTCATTTGAGGACGATATCAAACCAGGCGAGAGAGCATGTCCTCGGCTTCCTGGCGCTGACCGTCGTCGCCGTCCTTGACCACTTCATCAAGGATGTCGCGCGCACCCTGGCTGTCGCCCATGTCGATGTAGGCGCGGGCCAGGTCGAGTTTGGTGGCCACTTCGTCACTGCCGGAGAAGAAGTCGAAGTCCAGGTCGTCCAGTGGCGGCTCGGGATCCGGCTGCGCAACTGCGTCTTCTGCAGTGAAATGCGGTTCCAGCGAAGGCGATTCCAGGCTCTGCGACAGCTTGTCCAACTCGGCATTGACGTCGTCCAGCTCCGAGGCAAAGCTCTTGGCCGCCGGCGAATCATCTTCCAGCGACAACGACAGATCAAAGTCCGATGGCAGGTCAAAGTCGGAGACTGGTTCGAATGCCGGCTCGCTATCGAAGGCGGCCAGTTCGGCGGCAACATCCACCGGGGCCTCTTCAACGGCATCTGGAGCGGCCGGGGCAACCGGCTCACTGACATCAAGGTCGAAGTCAGACAGGTCCACGGCTGGCTGCGGCTCGGCCTGGTCCAGCATGGCCTGGAAATCGGCATCAGCGTCGGCTTGCAGTTCGGCATCCACGGCAAACGGCGGTTCTTCCGGCTGAGCCTCTTCAAATGCAGGCTCATCCAGCACAGGCTCGGCAATGACCAACTCGTCAGGTACAGGCTCCTGCTGCATAGCCTCGTCCAGCAGCGGCGCGGCCAGCGGGTCTTCTTCGGGCAGGTCTTCACCCAGGCTCAAGTCGAAGGCACTGTCCAGATCCTGCTCATCGAGGCCATGCGCTTCCAGGCCCGATACATCAAGGGTCGGCACATCATCGAAGGCATCCAGCTCGGTTTCTGGCTCGAACACGGCTTCAGGCTCCGCTTGCGCGACGACCTCTGGCTCAGCCTCCACTTGCGGCTCGAATTCAGGCACTTCCTCAGGCACCACGTCGGCAACCACTGGCGACTCGGCCTCATCGTGCAGCAGCTCCTGCACGTACTGCTCATCCATCTCGGCAGCCAGTGCCGCCGCGCCCAGGCCGGCTGCAGCCAGGCCGAGCATGGCGGGGTAACGTTCTTTCAAGCCGGCGACTTCGGCAATGTTCTGCTCGCTGCCCGGCAGCTTGCGCTCCTGCTCGGCGAACGCGCTCTGGTCACCCTGGCGGGCGTACACGCCCATCAGCTTCAGGCGCAGGTCGTCACGTTCTGGCGCGGCAGCCACGGCGGGCTCCAGCAGGTCGGTGGCGCGATTCAGGCGGCCTTCGGCCAGGCATTGGTCAACTTCCGCCAGCAGCGCGGCATGCGGGTCGGCTTGCGGTTCAGCTTCCGGCGCCGACTCGGCAGAAGGCTCAGCCACTTTTTCCGCAGCAACGGCAGCGGCGGCTGAAGCGGCGACCACGGCTGGCGACAGGGTAACGCTCGGCTCCGAAACTTCGACGCCATCGAGGCTCTGGGTATCGGTGTCAAAGCCTGTGCCCTGCTCTTCCTCCAGCGCCCGCGCCATGCGCAGGTGCTTTTCAGCTTCTTGCTGGGCTTTACGCTTACGCGCCAGCAGCCACAGCAGCAGTGCCAGCACCAGCAGGCTGGAACCGGCAATTATCCCGATCAGCCATGGGTTGCCCAGAATCTGGTCGAGCGCGCTATTCGGCTGCCCGACAGGCGCAGGCTTGGCTGCCGGCACCGGCTTGGGCGCTGTATCGACGGCAGCCGGTGCGGGCTTGGCCGCCGGCTGGGCAGTTGCCGCCGGCTCAACCGGTTTGGCGGCGGCGGCAGCCGTCGCCGGCGCTGCCGCACCCTGGGCTTGAAGGCGGGCCAACTGGTCATTCTTCAGCTCGATCAGACGCTGCAGCTTGTCCAGCTGGCTCTGCAGGTCGGACATGCGGCTTTTCAGTTCTTCGTTGTCGCGGCGGCTGGTATCCAGGCTTTCCTGGGCCACCGCCAGCTTGTCATTCAACGCCTTGGCCTGGCCGGCCTGATTGCCCGGGCTGACCAGGCGCAAGTTGTCGCCCTGGGCGATGCGCGCCGGCGCAGCCTCGGCGGCACCGCGGCGGGTAGCGTCGAGCTGGCGGGCACGCGGGCCCAGGCGCCGGCCTTCACGCCAGGCGGCATACTGCTCGGCCACTTCGCTGTTGGCCTCGCCCTGCGGAATGCTCTGGATCTGCTGCTGGTCGGGCAGGCGCAGTACCTGGCCCACCTTCAGCTGGTTGATGTTGTTACCGATGAAGGCATCCGGGTTCAGCGCCTGGATTGCGATCATGGTCTGCTGGATCGAGCCACCTTGCGTGTTGCGCGCGGCAATCTGCCACAAAGTGTCGCGGCGCTGGGTGGTGTAGCTGCTGGCGCCGGTTGTGGCCGGTGTCACATTGCCTGCAGCCGGCTTGTCGCCCTGGGCCTTGGCCTGGTCAAGCAGCACGCTGTAGTCGCGCAGCAGGCGGCCTTGCGGCCACATCACCTGAACCAGGAACTTGACCACCGGCCCTGGCAGCGGCTGGCTGGAGGTAACCCGCAGCACGCTTTTACCGTTGGGGTTGATCACCGGTGTGAAGGTCAGGTCTTCGAGGTAGGTCGGAAACGCCACCCCGGCCTTGCTGAACTCTTCCGGTGGCGCCAGGCTAGGCGCCACTTCGGCGGCTTTGAGGTCGCGCACATCGAGCAATTCGATCTCGGCGTCCAGCGGCTGATTCTGTGCCGACTTCAGGGTCAGCTCCCCCAGGCCCAGCGCATTCGCCATGCCAGACGACAGCGCCGATGCTGCAGCCATGGCCAGAACCAGTTTGCGAATTCGAAGCATGACCTCTTCCCTTGTATGAATCGTCCCGAAACCTGCATGCGGAGCAGGACAAAAGTGCTCGCCAGTATCTTTTACGGCATGTGTTTAATCAACAATTGCGCCACTTGCACGGCATTGAGCGCGGCGCCTTTGCGCACATTGTCGGTGGTCAGCCAGAGATTGAGCTGCTGGTCTTCATCAACACCGTGACGTACACGACCAACATAGACCACGTCTTGGCCTACTGCGTCACCAACCGGGGTCGGATAATCATCACGCTCCACCCGCTCTACGCTGTCGGCTGCTTCCAGGGCCTGGTTGACCGCTTCAAGGTCGACCGGGCGACGGCTCTGCACCGCCACACTGAAGCTATCGCCGAAAAACACCGGGACTTGAACGCAGCTCACGGAAATCTTCAGCTCAGGCATGCCCAGCAGCACACGCAACTCGTTGACCAGCCGGCGTTCCAGCGCCGTGTGGCCCTGCTCGTCGGCCGCGCCAACCTGGGCCAGCAGGTTGAAAGCCACCTGGCGATCGAAGAAGCGCGGTTCCAGCGGCCGGGCATTGAGCAGCTCTGCCGTTTGACGGGCCAGCTCGCTGACGGCCTCACGGCCTTGTGCAGACACCGCCAGCGATGCCATTACCTGCACCCGCTCGATGTCCAGCAGGCCCTTGAGCGGTGCCAGCGCGACGGCCACGGCAACGGCGGCCGAGCACGGACTGACAATGCGTGCCGGCAGCGCCAGGCCAGCCAGGCGTTCGGCGTTGGCTTCAGGGACCAGGGCCAGGGCGTCGTCCAGGCCACCGGACAGGTCAATGACGGTGCAACCTGCTTGCAGTGCCTTGCCGGCAAAGCTGCGGCTGACTGCGGCACCTGTGGCGAAGAAAGCCAGCTTGACCTGGGCGAAGTCGAAGCTGTCCACCTCGCGCACCTTGAGCTTCTTGCCGGCGAACATCACGCTGCTGCCCGCCGATTCCATGCTGGCCAGCAGGTGCAAGGTAGCGACCGGGAAGTCCAGCTCTTCGAGGATCTGCACCAAGGCTTCACCGACGCTGCCGGTGGCGCCGACGACGGCGATATCCAAAGGGTGTGTCATGAAAGGATCCTTTTTGCTGAGAACGGCGGGGGCGGCACTTTACTCGGATTGTAGAGGTTTGTCTGTGATGGCCGTATTTTCGCCGGGTAAGCGTCCGCCATGGGTTGCGTAAGGGCTGCCTGGCGCTGCAAACCTCACCCAGGCATAAAAAAAACCCGCGCTGTCGCCAGCGCGGGTTTTTAATTACAGCAGAACGATCAACGCTCCAGCAGAATCCGCAGCATGCGGCGCAGCGGTTCTGCCGCGCCCCATAGCAGCTGGTCACCCACGGTGAACGCACCCAGGTACTGCGAACCCATGTTCAGCTTGCGCAGGCGGCCAACCGGAATGTTCAGAGTGCCGGTGACCTTGGTCGGGGTCAGTTCCTGCATGCTGATTTCACGCTGATTCGGCACCAGCTTCACCCAAGGGTTGTGCTGGCTGATCATGCCTTCGATATCGGCCAGCGGCACGTCCTTGTTCAGCTTGATGGTCAGCGCCTGGCTGTGGCAGCGCATGGCGCCGATGCGCACGCAGATGCCGTCGACCGGGATCGGGCTCTTGAAGCGGCCGAGGATCTTGTTGGTTTCAGCCTGGGCCTTCCACTCTTCGCGGCTCTGGCCGTTCGGCAGTTCCTTGTCGATCCACGGGATCAGGCTGCCAGCCAGTGGCACACCGAAGTTCTCGGTCGGGAATGCATCACCGCGCATGGTCTCGGCAACCTTGCGGTCGATATCGAGGATGGCGCTGGCCGGGTTAGCCAGGTCATCGGCCACGGCGGCGTGGGTGGCACCCATCTGCTTGATCAGCTCGCGCATGTTCTGCGCGCCGGCACCCGAGGCTGCCTGGTAGGTCATGGCGCTCATCCATTCCACCAGGCCGGCTTCGAACAGGCCGCCCAGGCCCATCAGCATCAGGCTGACGGTGCAGTTGCCGCCGATGTAGTTCTTGGTACCGGCGTCCAGCTGCTGGTCGATGACCTTGCGGTTGACCGGGTCGAGGATGATGACCGCGTCATCCTGCATGCGCAGGGACGAAGCGGCGTCGATCCAGTAACCCTGCCAGCCGGCTTCACGCAGCTTAGGGAAGACCTCGTTGGTGTAGTCGCCGCCCTGGCAGGTCAGGATCACGTCGAGGGTCTTGAGTTCTTCAATCGAATAAGCGTCCTTGAGCGGCGCTGTATCCTTGCCCACGTTCGGGCCCTGGCCGCCAACATTGGAGGTAGTGAAGAACACCGGCTCGATAAGGTCGAAGTCCTGCTCCTCCAGCATCCGCTGCATGAGCACGGAACCGACCATACCGCGCCAACCGATCAGACCTACACGTTTCATCGCAACTACACCTTTGCTAAAAGTGGGCCGCCACCGGGAATTTAGGGTGGCGGGCCAGAGAGATTACAGATTCCGCAGCGCTGCGACTACTGCGTCGCCCATTTCCTGCGTACCAACTTTGCGGCAACCTTCCGAATAGATGTCGCCGGTACGCAGGCCTTGGTCCAGCACCAGGCTCACGGCCTTCTCGATCGCTTCGGCGGCAGCCGACTGATTGAAGCTGTAACGCAGCATCATCGACACAGACAGGATGGTCGCCAGCGGGTTGGCAATGCCCTGGCCTGCGATGTCCGGTGCCGAGCCGTGGCACGGCTCGTACATGCCCTTGTTGTCGGCATCCAGCGACGCCGAAGGCAGCATGCCGATGGAACCGGTGAGCATGGAAGCTTCATCCGACAGAATGTCACCGAACATGTTGTCGGTCACCATCACATCGAACTGCTTGGGCGCACGCACCAGTTGCATGGCGGCGTTGTCGACGTACATGTGGCTCAGTTCCACATCCGGGTAGTCCTTGGCCACGTCTTCGACCACTTCACGCCACAGCTGGCTGGAAGCCAGTACGTTGGCTTTGTCTACCGAGCACAGCTTCTTGCCACGCACGCGGGCCATGTCGAAGCCGACACGGGCAATGCGGCGCACTTCGCTTTCGCTGTACGGCAGGGTGTCGTAGGCCTGGCGCTCGCCACCCTCCAGCTCGCGCTGGCCACGCGGGGCACCGAAGTAGATGCCGCCGGTCAGCTCACGGACGATGAGGATGTCCAGGCCCGAGACGATTTCCGGCTTCAACGACGAGGCATCGGCCAGTTGCGGGTAGAGGATGGCCGGGCGCAGGTTGGCGAACAGGCCCAGCTGCGAACGGATTTTCAGCAAGCCGCGCTCGGGGCGGATGTCGCGCTCGATCTTGTCCCACTTCGGCCCGCCCACGGCGCCCAGCAGCACGGCATCAGCCTTGCGCGCACGCTCCAGGGTTTCGTCGGCCAGCGGCACGCCGTGCTTGTCGATGGCGGCGCCACCGATCACGTCGTGCTCCAGGCTGAAGCCGAGCTGGAACTTGTCGTTGGCCAGCTCCAGCACCTTGACCGCTTCGGCCATGATTTCCGGGCCGATACCGTCACCTGGGAGAATCAGAATCTGCTTGCTCATGCTTTCCTCTATCCATTCACGCGGTGCGGCCAAACGGGCCGCACCGAAAAGTGCTTAACGCTCGGCCCACAGCACCAGCACATCGGTGCTGAACGAGCCATCGGCCTCGATCTGGTAATACTGCCGTACTTCTTCGCCCATGGCTTGCTGCAATTGGCGGATGGCCACGCGCATTGGCTCGGGGGTGCGCATGCGCTCCACCCAGCTGCCGAACGCCAGGCGCAAGGGCTGGCGGGTGTGACTGCGCACATGCAGGCCAGCCTCGCTGACCTGACGCTGCCATTCGGCGGCGGAGTAGTCGCGCACATGGCTGGTGTCACGCAGCACCTCGACCGTTTGCAGGTAGGTGTCGAGCAGCGGGCTGCCCGGCGACATCACGTCGATGAACGCCGCCACGCCACCCGGCTTGAGCACCCGGCGCACTTCGCGCAGGGCCAGGCCCAGGTCGCTCCAGTGGTGGGCCGAGTAGCGGCTGAAGACGAATTCGAACGAGGCATCGGTGAACGGCAGACGTTCGGCGACACCGCGCTCGGTGGTGATATTGGCCAGGCCGCGCTCGGCGGCGGCACTGGCGACCACGTCGAGCATGGATTGCGACAGGTCGTAGGCGACCACTTCGCTCACCAGCGGGGCAACGTGGAAACTGACATGACCGGCACCACAGCCCAGGTCCAGCACGCGGGCATTGCCCTGCCCCGCCAGCTCGGCCTGCAGCAGGGCGAATTCACTGCCCTGAGCGTGCACGGTGCTGCTGAGGTAGGCGCTGGCCTGTTCGCCGAACTGGCGCTGGACCACGTCGGTATGTTGGGTGCTAGTCATGTCTCGATCCTTTAGATTTTTGTTGCCTGTGCCGGCTATATCAATCAGGCATCCCGGAACAACCAAGGCTGCCCGGCGCGGTGCTTGCTTTCGAAGGCCTTGATCGCATCGCTGTCCTGCAGGGTCAGGCCGATGTCGTCCAGGCCGTTGAGCAGGCAGTGCTTGCGGAACGCATCGATCTCGAAGTGCAGCACCTTGCCGTCCGGGCGGGTCACCGCCTGCGCTTGCAGGTCGATGGTCAGCTGGTAGCCCGGGTTGGCTTCGACCTGCTTGAACAACTCGTCCACTTCTTCATCGCTGAGGATGATCGGCAGCAGGCCGTTCTTGAAGCTGTTATTGAAGAAGATGTCGGCAAAGCTCGGCGCGATGATGCTGCGGAAACCGTACTCGTCCAGCGCCCAAGGGGCGTGCTCACGGCTGGAGCCGCAACCGAAGTTCTCCCGCGCCAGCAGCACGCTGGCACCCTGGTAGCGTTCGTGGTTGAGCACGAACTCCTGGTTCACCGGGCGCTTGCTGTTGTCCTGGTAGGGCTGGCCCACGTCCAGGTAACGCCATTCGTCGAACAGGTTAGGGCCAAAGCCGGTGCGCTTGATCGACTTCAAAAACTGCTTGGGGATGATCTGGTCGGTGTCGACGTTGGCACGGTCCAACGGCGCGACGAGGCCAGTGTGCTGGGTAAAGGCTTTCATGCTGCGCTCCCTTGGATCAACTCGCGGACATCGATGAAGTGGCCGGCTACCGCAGCAGCGGCGGCCATGGCCGGGCTGACCAGGTGGGTACGGCCACCGGCGCCCTGACGGCCTTCGAAGTTGCGGTTGGAGGTGGACGCGCAATGCTCGCCGCTCTCCAGGCGGTCCGGGTTCATCGCCAGGCACATCGAGCAGCCTGGCTCACGCCATTCGAAACCGGCTTCGAGGAAGATCTTGTCCAGGCCTTCACGCTCGGCCTGTGCCTTGACCAGGCCCGAGCCCGGCACGACGATGGCTTGCTTGACGGTCGCGGCCACCTTGCGGCCCTTGGCGATCTCCGCCGCGGCACGCAGGTCTTCGATACGCGAGTTGGTGCACGAGCCAATGAACACGCGGTCCAGCTGGATGTCGGTGATCGCCTGGTTGGCGGTCAGCCCCATGTACTTCAAGGCGCGCTCGATCGAACCACGCTTGACCAGGTCGGCTTCGGCGGCCGGGTCCGGTACGCGCTGGTCTACGGCCAACACCATCTCGGGCGAGGTGCCCCAGCTGACTTGCGGCTTGATCTGGCTGGCATCCAGCTCGACCACGGTGTCGAACACGGCGTCGTCATCCGACACCAGGTCTTTCCACGATTCGACTGCCTGCTTCCATTGCTCGCCCTTCGGCGCGTAAGGGCGGCCTTCGACATAGGCAACGGTGGTGGCGTCGGTCGCTACCAGGCCCACACGGGCACCGGCTTCGATGGACATGTTGCAGATGGTCATGCGGCCTTCCATCGACAACGCGCGAATGGCGCTGCCCGCGAACTCCATGGCGTGGCCGTTGCCACCGGCGGTGCCGATCTTGCCGATCACGGCCAGCACGATGTCCTTGGCGGTTACGCCGGCCGGCAACTGGCCTTCCACGCGCACCAGCATGTTCTTCATCTTCTTGGCGACCAGGCACTGTGTGGCGAGCACGTGCTCGACCTCGGAGGTGCCGATGCCATGGGCCAAGGCACCGAAGGCGCCGTGGGTGGAGGTGTGCGAGTCACCGCAGACCACGGTCATGCCGGGCAAGGTGGCACCCTGCTCCGGGCTGATGACGTGAACGATGCCCTGGCGCTCGTCGTTCATCTTGAATTCGACGATGCCGTATTCATCACAGTTTTCGTCGAGGGTCTGCACCTGCAGGCGCGACACCTGGTCGACGATGGCCTCGATACCGCCCTTGCGCTCTGGCGTGGTCGGCACGTTGTGGTCGGGCGTGGCGATGTTGGCGTCGATACGCCACGGTTTGCGATTGGCCAGGCGCAGGCCTTCGAAGGCCTGGGGCGACGTCACTTCGTGAATGATGTGGCGGTCGATGTAGATCAAGGACGAGCCGTCATCACGGCGCTTGACCTCATGGGCTTCCCAGAGTTTGTCGTAGAGCGTTTTGCCAGCCATCAGACTGTTCCTCATCAGCGTCTTTCTATGCCAAAGACCCCTTGGCTTGTACGGACGATGCTATGGGGTTAGATTGAATAACTCAAATTCATAATTTTTATCCTTTGGATAACCAAGAGGAATGCGACCCTTGGACCTGGCCAACCTCAGCGCCTTCATCGCCATTGCCGAAACCGGCAGCTTCTCCGGGGCGGCTGAACGCCTGTTCCTGACCCAACCCGCCATCAGCAAGCGCATCGCCGGGCTGGAGCAGCAGCTGGATGTGCGCCTGTTCGACCGCCTGGGCCGCGAGGTGACCCTGACCGAGGCCGGACGCGCCCTGCTGCCCCGGGCCTACCAGATCCTCAACGTCCTCGATGATACCCGACGTGCGCTGACCAATTTGTCGGGGGAAGTGAGCGGTCGCCTCACCCTGGCCACCAGCCACCACATCGGCCTGCACCGCCTGCCCCCGCTATTACGGGCGTTCACCCGCCAGTACCCGGCCGTGGCGCTGGATATTCAGTTTCTCGATTCAGAACAGGCCTACGACGAGATTCTGCATGGCCGCGCCGAAATAGCCGTGATCACCCTGGCGCCCGAGCCGCATCACCTGGTCAAGGCGGTGCCCGTGTGGGACGACGCCCTGGATTTTGTCGCCGCCCCTGAGCACCCGCTGGCCAACAATGCGGTCGGCCTGGCCGATGTGGCCCGTCACCCGGCGGTGTTCCCCGGCGGCAACACCTTTACCCACCACATCGTCCAGCGCCTGTTCGAAAGCCAAGGCCTCATGCCGAACATCGCCATGAGCACCAACTACCTGGAAACCATCAAGATGATGGTGTCGATCGGCCTGGCCTGGAGCGTGCTGCCGCGCACCATGCTCGACGAACAGGTTGCACCCATCGCTTTGCCCGGCATACAGCTGTCGCGCCAGCTAGGCTACATTTTGCACACGGAGCGTACGCTATCGAACGCGGCCAGGGCATTCATGGCCCTGCTCGACAGCCACGCGGGGCCCGCCTGACCGGCCGTCAGCCAGGTATTTCCATATCCAAGGACGCGTCATACGCCAAAGGTCTGGTACCGATGCCCAAATCAGCAAACCGCTTTTTGCGCCTACCGCGTATTCCTGCGGCCGACCCCCAGGAGTCCGAACAGGCTTGGCAGAACGCCCCACAACTGCTGGCCGCGCTGAACGGCGCCCGGTTGGGGGCATGGCTGTCGGATATTGAAAGCGGCCGTGTCAGCTGGTCACGGGGCACCCAGGCCCTGTTCGGCTTCGACCCGCAGCGCCCGCTGCCTGCTGATGTCGACTACCTCGACCTGCTGCCCGAAGAAGACCGCGCCCGCACGCGACAGGTGTTCCAGGCGGTGTTCAACGGCGAGCCGGTGGAACAGGCCATGCGTCATCGCATCCGTTGGCCGGACGGCAGCCTGCACTGGCTGGAGATCAACGGCAGCCTGACCCACGACCCGCATGGCCGGCCGCAGATGATCGGGGTAATCCGCGAAATCACCCGCCAGCGCGAGCGGGAAACCGCCCTGATCAATTCGGAAAAGCGCTTTGCCACCCTGTTCCACCTCAGCCCCAACGCCATTTTGCTCACCCGCCGCCACGACGGCATGATTTTCGAGGTCAATCAGCACTTCGAAGACATGTTCGGCTGGCCTGGCAGCCAGGTGATCGGCAAGACCAGCCTGGAGCTGGGCCTGTGGGTCAACCCCGAACAACGCCACCAGGTGATAGAGTCGACCCGTGCCAACGGCGGCCCGTTGATCATGGAGGTGCAGTTCCGCGCCACCAGCGGCAAGGTGCATGACGGCATCCTCTGCACCCAGGGCATCGAACTGGAAGGCGTGACCTTTCTGATCAGTACCTTTGTCGACACCACCGAGCGCAAGCGCGCCGAGCAGGCCCTGAAGGACAGCCAGGAGCGCCTGGACCTGGCCCTGGATTCGGCGCAGCTGGGCACCTGGGACTGGCACATCCCCAGCGGCATGCTCTACGGCTCTGCCCGCGCCGCGCAGTTGCACGGCCTACCGCCCATCCCCTTTCATGAGTCGTTCGATGCCTTTTTCGAAGGGGTACCGGAGCAGGAGCGCAACTCGATGCGCCAGGCCTACCGTAGCCTGCGCGAAGGGCCCGCCGGCAACTATCAGATCACCTACCGGGTGCAGCTGGAAAACGGCATTTCGCGCTATATCGAAAGCCGCGCACGCCTGTACCGCGACGAACAAGGCAACCCGCTGCGCATGGCCGGCACCCTGCTCGACATCACCGACCAGGTGGAGCGCGAACAGCGCCTGAGCGCCTCGGAAGAGAAGTTCGCCAGCCTGTTCCAGGTCAGCCCCGACCCGATCTGCGTCACTCGCCAGGACACCGGTCAGTTCATCGAGATCAACCCGGCGTTCACCCAGACCTTCGGCTGGGGCAGCGAGCAGGTGCTTGGTCGCACCGCGGAGGAAATCGGCCTGTGGGCCGAGTCCATCGAGCGTGCGCAACGTATCGAGCGGGTGATCCGCGAACAGGCCTTGAGCAACGTCGCCGTGGTGGTCAACCACCGCAATGGCGCCCCCCTGACGTGCGTGATTTCCAGCCGCCTGATCACCGTCGATGACCAGCCGTGCAGCGTTACCACCCTGCGCGACATTACCCAGCAGCAACGCGCCGAAGCCGCACTGAAGTCCAGCGAGGAGAAGTTCGCCAAGGCCTTCCACTCCAGCCCCGACGCCATCACCATCACGGAACGCCATAGCGGCCGCTACCTGGAAATCAACGATGGCTTCTGCCGCCTTACGGGCTACAGCGCGGCCGAGGTGGTCGGCCACACGGTGTACGAGATCGGCATCTGGGCGGACGACAAGCAGCGCAGCGCGCTGCTGGCCGAGTTACGCGAACGCGGCCGCGTGCATCACCGGGAGATGCTCGGGCGCAACAAGCGTGGCGATATCCTCACCGTGGAAGTCTCGGTCGAGCCGATCACCCTCAACGAGGTGGACTGCCTGCTGCTGACCGCCCGTGACGTCAGCCAGCTGAAAAATGCCCAGGCGCAGATTCGCCACCTGGCCTACCACGACCCGCTGACCAACCTGCCCAACCGCGCCCTGCTGATGGACCGCCTGAGCCAGCAGATCGCCCTGCTCAAGCGCCACAACCTGCGCGGCGCCCTGCTGTTCCTCGACCTCGACCACTTCAAGCACATCAACGACTCGCTGGGCCATCCGGTGGGCGACACGGTGCTGAAGATCATCACCGCCCGCCTGGAGGCCAGCGTGCGCCTGGAGGACACCGTGGCGCGGCTAGGGGGCGACGAGTTCGTGGTACTGCTCAGCGGCCTGGAAGGCAGCCGCGAACTGGTAGAGGAAAAAGTGCGCGAACTGGCCGACACCCTGCGCGAACTGCTGGCCGAGCCGATGTCGCTAGATGGCCAACGGCTGCAGGTAACGCCCAGTATCGGCGTAGCGCTGATCCCTGACCACGGCGCTACCCCGGCCGATTTGCTCAAGCGTGCCGACATTGCCCTGTACCGGGCCAAGGACTCCGGGCGTAACACCACCCAGCTGTTCCACACCACCATGCAGAAGGCCGCCAGCGAGCGCTTGCGCATGGAAAACGACCTGCGCCTGGCCTTGGCCCGTGGCGAACTGGCGCTGCACTTCCAGCCCCAGGTGGATGCCCGCGACAACCGCATCGTCGGGGCTGAAGTGCTGCTGCGCTGGCACCACCCGCAACTGGGTCAGCAACCACCAGGGCAGTTCATCCAGGTGCTGGAGGAAAGCGGCCTGATTCTGGAAGTTGGCAGCTGGATCCTCGATGAAGCGTGCGATGCTTGCGCACGCATGCTGACCGACGGGCTGATCGACGCGAATGATTTCAGCCTGTGCGTGAACATCAGCCCGCGACAGTTCCGCCAGAACGACTTTGTCGGGCGCGTGCTGCGCAGCCTGGACGACTATCGCCTGCCTCGGCACATGCTCAAGCTGGAAATCACCGAAGGCATCGTGATCCAGAACCTGGAAGACACCATCAGCAAGATGCGCGAACTCAAGCGCTTCGGGGTGAGCTTTGCCATGGATGACTTTGGCACCGGTTATTCCTCACTCACCTACCTCAAGCGCCTGCCGGTGGATGCGCTGAAGATCGACCAGACCTTCGTGCGCGACGCGCCGGTCGACCCCAACGACGCGGAAATCGTGCGGGCCATCGTCGCCATGGCCCGCAGCCTGGACCTGGCCGTGATTGCCGAGGGGGTAGAACTGACCGAACAACTGGAGTTCCTCGAACGGCTGGGCTGCCACTTGTACCAGGGATACCTGCACAGCCGGCCATTGCCGTTGCCGGAGTTTCGGCAGATGCTGCTGGAGGCGCCGGCGGGTTACTGAACCGGCCTGCGAACGCAAGAAGGGCACCCGAGGGTGCCCTTCTTCACTGCAGCGCGATCAGTTCAGCGCTGGCTTGTCGCCATTGATCGGGATGCGCTTGGCCTTGGCTTCTTCAGGCACGATGCGCAGCAGGTCGATGCTGAGCAGGCCATTGGCCAGGCCGGCGGCCTTCACTTCGATATGGTCGGCCAGGCGGAACGACAGCTTGAAGGCGCGTTGCGCGATACCTTGGTGCAGGTAGGTCACTTCAGCGGCGCCATCGTCGCGCTTGCCACCGGTCACGGTCAGGACGCCTTTTTCGACTTGCAGGTCGAGGTCCTGCTCCTGGAAACCGGCTGCGGCAACTACGATGCGATAGTGGTCGTCGCCATGCTTTTCCACGTTGTAGGGCGGGTAGCTGCTACCGGCCTCGTTACGTGCCGCAGACTCGAACAGGTCGTTGAAACGGTCGAAACCTACGGAATGGCGGAACAGGGGTGCGAGAGAGAAAGCGGTAGTCATGGTCATAAACTCCTGAGAATCAGCAAGTAAGTCATTACGCGACCCGACTTCGGCATCGCGTACTCAAGAGATATGGCCGGTGGAAATGCTTTCAAGGGGCATGTAGAAAAAATCTGATTCTTGCACTGGATCTAATGGCCTCTTCGCGCGGGTAAACCCGCGAAAGGGCCGGATCAGGCAACGCAAGCCTCGAAGAAAGCAGCCTCAACCCCCAGCAACCGGCTGATCCGCGCGCAATCATCCTCCCGCCGCAGCTCGGCAAACAGCACCACCGCCTCGGGATAACTGCGAGTCAGCATCGCCAACCACTGCTTCATCCGCCCCGGCGCATAGCGCGGCGACAGCTTGTGCTGAGCCTGGCGCCAGAACTCGCGTAGCAGCGGCAGCAGGTCATCCCAGCTCATCGGCTGATAATCGCGCCCGTCACGCGCCGCAGCAATCTGCAGACCCAGGTCGGGTCGCGACACCAGCCCACGGCCCAGCATGATGTCTTCAGCCCCACTGACCTCACGGCAACGCCGCCAGTCGTCGACAGTCCAGATCTCGCCATTGGCGAACACCGGCACCTTCACCACATCCTGCACCCGCGCCACCCACTCCCAGTGCGCTGGCGGTTTGTAGCCTTCGACCTTGGTCCGTGCATGCACCACCAGGTGCGCCGAGCCGCCTTCGGCCAGCGCCGTGGCACACTCCAGCGCACCATCAGGGCTGTCGAAGCCCAGGCGCATCTTCGACGTCACCGGGATATCGGCCGGCACGGCACGGCGCACTTCGCGCACGATGGCGTGTAGCAGTTCCGGCTCCTTGAGCAGCACGGCACCACCACGCGACTTGTTCACGGTCTTGGCCGGGCAGCCAAAGTTCAGATCGATCACCGGCGCGCCCAGTTCGCAGGCCAGCGCAGCGTTTTCCGCCAGACATACCGGGTCCGAACCCAGCAACTGCACACGCATGGGCACCCCTGCAGCCGTGCGCGCGCCCTGGCGCAGCTCGGGCGCCAGCTTGTCGAACGAAGAAGGCGGCAGCAGGCGGTCGCAAACACGAATGAACTCGGTGACGCACCAGTCGATGCCGCCCACGCGGGTCAGTACGTCGCGCAGGATGTTGTCGACCAGCCCCTCCATGGGGGCCAGGGCAATTTGCATGTCGGGGTCTCGGCGGAAAAAGCCGGCAGTCTAACAAAAATTGCCGGAGTTTCAGGCGCCGATCAGCGCCGGGCCGTAACCGTCGAGGAATTCTGCTGGCATGCGTTTGGGCTTACCGCTGGACAGCTCGATGCAAGCGAAGGTGGTTTGCGCACGCAGCAGAGTCACGCCGTCACGCGGGCGCTTGAGCTGGAAACGGCGGGTCATGCGCAGGCGCTGGTCCCAATCGATGATCCAGGTGGCCAGTTGCAGTTCATCGTCCTCGTAGGCGGCGGCCAGGTAGTCGATTTCGTGACGCACTACCGCCATGGCGCGGTCTAGCCGACGGTATTCGGCCAGGTCCAGGCCCAGGCGCTGGGAGTGGCGCCAGGCGCAGCGCTCCAGCCAGGTGACGTACACCGCGTTGTTGGCGTGGCCGAGGCCATCAATATCCTCGCTGCCCACGCGCAGGTCGATGACGAAGGGTGTTGCCAGGTCCCAGCTCATGTTCGCTTCCTTGGCGGAAAAAGTGAATTTAGCCGTGACAGGTGAAGGAATGTCCAGCCCTGCTGCCAGTCAGGCGCTTTGACGCGCCGGTGCAGCAGCGCGGGCGAGCAATTCGAGCACTGCCTCACCCAGCCGCGGGTCGGACAGTACACGCTGATGCCCACCCGCCTCCAGCAGCATCAGCCGGCTGTCGAACCACGCTTTATGGATAACCCGAGCCTCATCGGCGGCCACCAAGGCGTCATCAGCGGCATGCACCACCAGCCCCGGCAACTCCAGCTGATAACCCGTCACATCCAGCCGGGCTATCTGCATCCCCACATCCCGCTCAATCTGCCGAATGAACGCCGCCCGCGCCCGTGCTGGCAGCCCCAGGCGATGAGCAAAACCACGCAACACACCCAACAGCCGTGCCGGGGCTGCAATGCTGACAGCAGCCTCTGTACGCAGCCCCATCTGCAAGGCCAGCAGCACACTGGCACCGCCCATGGAATGGCCAATGACCGCACGCAGCGGCGGCAGCTCGGCGGCGGCCTCCAGCAGGGCCCGGGCAAACAGCACCACATTGGCCTGCTCGCCAGGCGAACGCCCATGCCCCGGCCCCTCCAGTGACACCACCGTGTGCCCGGCCCGGACCAAGGTTTCGATCAAAGCGGCAAACTGGGTCGGGCGCCCTTCCCAGCCGTGCATCAGCAGCACGGTCGGCCCATTACCCCAGCGCAGGGCCGACAAGCCGAAGCGCAGGGTAATGCGCTCGGCACTGGCCAGCACGGGCAGCTCCCAATCCCGCGGCGGCAAGTTGCGTGGCGTCATGAAGGCACGGCGCATCTTGCCCGCGACATGCTCGGGGGCCAGACGGCCCAGGGTGCCATTGACACCACGAATCCAGCTCAGGGTAGTCATTGCCATGCTCCAGGGTTAAAGCACCGCCGATTTGGCGGCGCGCAGAATGCGGTCTGACAACTCGCTGGTACCCAGAGCGCGGGCCAGGGCCAGGCCACCGACCATCAACGCCAGATCGGCCAGGGCTTTGTCGGCATCCTCGGGGCGATCGACCATGGCAGCGGTCATCAGCTCGATGTGTTCGGCCAATACCTCACGGAAGACTTCCGGCAGGCGCTGCATCTCGCCCAGCGAGTTGGGCAACGGGCAGGCATGCACCTCAGCATCGCGGTGCTTGCGCGACAGATAGAAGGCACTGGCCAGCGCCCGCCGCCCTGCCCCATCGAGGCTGGGGTCGATCTGGGCGAGCAAGGCGCGACGCTCACCCAACAGCTGGCGGAACGCTTCGAGCATCAGCTCGTCCTTGCTGTCGAAATGGGCATAGAACCCACCCACCGTCAGCCCGGCAGCCCCCATCACCTGGCTCACGCTGGGCTCGGCGGGGCCATGCTGGATCAGCGCACTGCGTGCGGCTTCCAGGATGCGTTCGCGGGTTTTGCTCTTCTTGTCGCTCATCTGAACATTCGCCGGACAAAATATGATGATTGAAATATTATTCTCATCATATTTTTTGGCAAGCAGAATTTCTCGCCGCCTGTCGGTTGCGAATTTTTCGGGAGGGAGAAAAACAAAAGGCCCATTCAATAATCGAATGAGCCTTAAAGGTCCCGCAAAACGCGGGCAAAATGGCGTCCCCTAGGGGACTCGAACCCCTGTTACCGCCGTGAAAGGGCGGTGTCCTAGGCCACTAGACGAAGGGGACGTAACCTTCGTGCCGATCCGCTTACGCGAACCGCGGCAAAATTGGTGGAGCTAAGCGGGATCGAACCGCTGACCTCCTGCATGCCATGCAGGCGCTCTCCCAGCTGAGCTATAGCCCCGGATTTCTAGCCTCTCGGCCCAGCGACATCGTGAAACATCGCTTGTGCAAAACTGGCGTCCCCTAGGGGACTCGAACCCCTGTTACCGCCGTGAAAGGGCGGTGTCCTAGGCCACTAGACGAAGGGGACGTAACCTTCGTGCCGATCCGCTTACGCGAACCGCGGCAAAATTGGTGGAGCTAAGCGGGATCGAACCGCTGACCTCCTGCATGCCATGCAGGCGCTCTCCCAGCTGAGCTATAGCCCCGGATTTCTAGCCTCTCGGCCCAGCGACATCGTGAAACATCGCTTGTGCAAAACTGGCGTCCCCTAGGGGACTCGAACCCCTGTTACCGCCGTGAAAGGGCGGTGTCCTAGGCCACTAGACGAAGGGGACGAACCTTCTTACCTTCAAGACCCGGTTGCTGGACCCGGTCTTGCTCGACAGCCTTGGCTGCCAAGCGGAATTTGGTGGAGCTAAGCGGGATCGAACCGCTGACCTCCTGCATGCCATGCAGGCGCTCTCCCAGCTGAGCTATAGCCCCACAATGTCGCTCTGAACAGAATCGCTGGCTGGGCGGCTCGCGTTTCGTTTTCGTTCATCGCTGTGGACGGGGCGCATATTAAGTTCGGATTGCAGGGCTGTCAAACTAATTTTTTAAAATAATCAAAAAAATTTTCACAGATAACAATCACTTACCGCCCTGCCCTACCAAAACCTCAGCATCGAACCCTGTGGGAGCAGGTTTACCCGCGAATGCGGCAGTGCAAGCGCCATCGTATTCGCGGGTGAACCCGCTCCCACAGGTTTCAGCTACAGGCTGGGAAACGCCGTCAGGCAATCGAGGCCAACAGCTTTTCCCACTCCTTGTTTTCTTTCTTCGACACGCCACCCAGCAAGTCCAGGGCCTGACGCAGGCGGTAACGGGTCAGGTCCGGGCCAAGGATTTCCATGGCGTCCAGTACCGAAACCGAACTGGCCTGGCCAGTGATGGCGGCGAACATCAGCGGCATGGCGTCACGCAGCTTCAGTTCCAGCGCCTCGACCACGGCCTGGATGCAGCCGGTGATGCGCTCTTTTTCCCACTGGCGCAGGCTTTCGAGCTTCCACAGGATCAGCTGGATCACCTGACGCACCTGGTCGGCCGACAGCTTCTTGCTTTCGAACAGCTTGGCATCCAGCTTCAGCGCGCCTTCGAAGAAGAACCCGCCCAGCGGGGCAACCTGGCTGAAGGTTTCCACACGACCCTGCACGTGCGGGGCGATCTTCATCATGTAGTCGCTGTTGAATGCCCACTTCTGCAGGCGTGCCGCGAATTCCTCGACCGGCAGCTCGCGCAGCCACTGGCCGTTGAGCCACGACAGCTTCTCGATGTCGAAAATCGGCCCGCCCAGCGAAATACGCGACAGGTCGAAGTGCTCGACCATTTCGGCCAGCGAGAACTTCTCGCGCTCGTCCGGCATCGACCAGCCCATGCGGCCCAGGTAGTTGAGCATCGCCTCGGGCATGAAGCCCATGCGCTCGTAGAAGGTGACCGAGGTCGGGTTCTTGCGCTTGGACAGCTTGGATTTGTCCGGGTTACGCAGCAGCGGCATGTAGCACAGCTTTGGCTGTTCCCAGCCGAAGTACTCATACAGCTTGATCAGCTTGGGCGCCGACGGCAGCCACTCTTCGCCACGCAGTACGTGGGTGATGCCCATCAGGTGGTCGTCGACCACGTTGGCCAGGAAGTACGTCGGCAGGCCGTCGTTCTTCATCAGCACCTGCATGTCCATGCGGTCCCACGGGATTTCGACATCGCCGCGCAGCATGTCCGGGACCACGCACATGCCTTCGCTCGGCACCTTCATGCGGATCACATGTGGCTCGCCAGCGGCCAGGCGGCGCTGCACTTCCTCGGCGCTCAGCAGCAATGCGCGACCATCGTAGCGCGGGGTTTCGCCGCGGGCTTGCTGCTCGGCACGCATCTGGTCCAGCTCTTCAGCGGTGCAGAAGCAGTAGAAGGCGTGGCCGGCGTCGACCAGTTCCTTGGCGTACTTGGCGTAGATCTCGCCACGCTCGCTCTGCCGGTACGGACCGTGCGGGCCGCCGACGTCCGGGCCTTCGTTCCATTCGATGCCGAGCCAGCGCAGGGCGTCGAAGATCTGCTGTTCCGACTCGCGCGTGGAGCGCAGCTGGTCGGTGTCTTCGATGCGCAGGATGAACTCACCGCCGTGCTGCTTGGCAAAGCAGTAGTTGAACAGGGCGATGTAGGCAGTGCCGACATGGGGGTCGCCGGTAGGCGATGGCGCGATACGCGTGCGTACGGTGGTCATGGAAGGTCTCGAACGAAAGATGAAACAAAGGCGGGATGTTAGCAGGAGGCAGGCACCGGGCTCCAGCAATGGCGCGAACGTCACTTGTCGACAGGCCCTGTGCCGCTGTTAAATTTATTTACAATTCTGGAACGATAGTCCCCCATGCCCGCCCAACTCAAACGTCGCCTGCTGGTCTTTTTCACCCTCGTGACCCTCATCGCCCTCGCCTTCCTGGCCCACTGGTACTTCAAAGGCCGCTTCTACGAGAGCACCGACAACGCCTATGTACAGGGCGAAATCACGCGCATTTCCAGCCAGCTGGGCGCCCGCATCGACACGGTGCCGGTCGAGGACAACCAGCACGTCAACAAAGGCGACCTGCTGGTGCGCCTGGAAGCCGCCGACTTCGAGCTGGCGGTTGAGCGCGCCAATGCCGCCCTCGCCACCCGCGAAGCCGAGTACGCACAGGCGCAAAGCCGCCTGACCCAGCAAGGCAGCCTGATTGCTGCCGGCCAGGCCCAGGTGGCGGCCAACCAAGCCACTTTCGACCGTTCACGGCTAGACCTGAGCCGCGCCGAGAAGCTGCGCAAGCCTGGCTTTGTATCCGAAGAACGGGTCACCACCCTGTCGGCAGACAGCCACGTCGCCGGTTCTCAGGTCGACAAGGCCCGCGCCGACCTGCAAAGCCAGCGCCAGCAAGTCAACGCGCTGAACGCCGACCTCAAGCGCCTCGATGCGCAAATCGCCAATGCCCGCGCCGACCTGGCCCAGGCTGAGCTGAACCTGACCCGCTGCGAGATCCGCGCACCGATCAGCGGCACCATTGGCCAGCGCAATGCGCGCAATGGCCAGGTGGTGCAGGCCGGCGCCTACCTGCTGTCGATCGTGCCCGATGAAGACATCTGGGTGCAGGCCAACTTCAAGGAAACGCAGATTGGCCACATGCAGCCCGGCCAGCGCGCTGAACTGCTGTTCGACAGCTACCCCGACACGCCCATCGAAGGCCGGGTCGACAGCCTGTTCGCCGCGTCGGGCGCGCAATTCAGCCTGCTGCCGCCCGACAACGCCACCGGCAACTTCACCAAGGTGGTGCAGCGCATCCCGGTAAAACTCACCTTCCGCGCCGACAACCCGCTGCACGGGCGCATCCGCCCCGGCATGTCGGTAACCGCCACCGTCGACCTGCGCAGCGAAAACGAAGGCCACGATGGCCGGTGATCAACTGCTCAGGCCTACAGCCGAGCCAACCCGACGCGACTGGATCGCAGTGATGAGCGTGATGCTCGGCGCCTTTATGGCGGTGCTGGACATCCAGATCACCAACTCGTCGCTCAAAGACATCCAGGGCGCACTGTCGGCCACGCTGGAAGAAGGTTCATGGATTTCCACTTCGTACCTGGTAGCGGAAATCATCATGATCCCGCTAACCGCCTGGCTGGTGCAGCTGCTGTCGGCGCGGCGCCTGGCGGTGTGGGTATCTGCAGGCTTCCTGCTGTCGTCGCTGCTGTGCTCGATGGCCTGGAACCTGGAGAGCATGATCCTGTTCCGGGCCCTGCAAGGCTTTACCGGTGGCGCACTGATCCCGTTGGCCTTCACCCTTACCCTGATCAAACTGCCTGAGCACCACCGCGCCAAAGGCATGGCCATGTTTGCCATGACGGCCACCTTCGCCCCGTCCATCGGCCCCACTCTGGGCGGCTGGCTGACCGAAAACTGGGGCTGGGAGTACATCTTCTACATCAACATCCCGCCGGGGCTGGTGATGATCGCCGGCCTGCTGTACGGGCTGGAAAAGAAGGAAGCGCACTGGGAACTGCTGAAAAGCACCGATTACGCCGGCATCGTCACCCTGGGCCTGGGGCTGGGTTGCCTACAGGTGTTCCTGGAGGAAGGCCACCGCAAGGACTGGCTGGAATCGCACCTCATCGTGGGCCTGGGCAGCATCGCCCTGGTCAGCCTGATCACCTTCGTCATCCTGCAGTTTTCCAGGCCAAACCCGCTGATCAACCTGCGCATCCTGGGCAACCGTAATTTTGGCTTGTCGAGCATTGCCAGCCTGGGCATGGGCGTGGGGCTGTACGGGTCGATCTACCTGTTGCCGCTGTACCTGGCGCAGGTGCAGGGTTACAACGCCTTGCAGATCGGCGAGGTGATCATGTGGATGGGGATTCCGCAGCTGTTCCTGATTCCGCTGGTACCGCAACTGATGAAAGTGGTTTCGCCCAAGGTGCTGTGTGCGTTGGGGTTCTGCCTGTTCGGTGCGGCCAGTTTCGGCTCGGGGGTGCTCAACCCGGATTTTGCCGGGCCGCAGTTCAACCAGATCCAGATCATCCGCGCCTTGGGCCAACCGATGATCATGGTGACCATTTCGTTGATCGCCACAGCCTACATCCAGCCGCAGGATGCCGGGTCGGCTTCGAGCCTGTTCAATATCCTGCGTAATCTGGGTGGAGCGATTGGCATTGCCTTGCTGGCCACCCTGCTGGATGCGCGGACCAAGGTGTACTTCGATTACCTGCGGGAGGCGGTGGTGCCGAGCAACCCGCAGGTGGCGGAGCGGCTGGCGCAGCTGGCCGAAAGGCTGGGGAATGACAATGCGGCGCTGGGGAAGTTGAGCGAGATTACTCACCAGCAGGCGTTGATCATGGCGTACAACGATGCGTTCCACTTCGTTGGGATTGGGTTGGCGGTGAGTATGGTGGCGGTGTTGCTGACCCGGAAGTTGCCGGAAGGCTTGAAAGCCGGGGAAGCCCACTGAGGCTATTTCAGATTAAATGCGCCCCATGCGGGAGCGGGCACGCCCGCTCCCGCATGGCCGGCGACAGGCTTCAGCTGGTAATCAACCGCTCCCGCAGTTGAGTGATCTCGTCGCGCAACTGCGCCGCCGCCTCGAATTCCAGATCGCGGGCAAACTGCATCATCTTCTCTTCCAGTTGTTTGATACGCTTGGTGATCTCGCCCGGCGTACGCAGTTCGGCTTCGTAACGGGCGCTCTCCTCCGCCGCCTTGGCCATGCCCTTGCGTTTCTTGCTGCGCGCGCCAGGGACGGTGGCACCTTCCATGATGTCGGTGATGTCCTTGACCACGCCCTTGGGCACGATGCCGTTGGCTTCGTTGAACGCGATCTGCTTCTCGCGGCGGCGCTCGGTTTCGTCAATCGCCCGCTGCATCGAACCGGTGACAGTGTCGGCGTACAGGATCGCCCGGCCATTGAGGTTACGCGCAGCACGCCCGATGGTCTGGATCAGCGACCGCTCGGAACGCAGGAACCCTTCCTTGTCGGCATCGAGGATCGCCACCAGCGACACCTCCGGCATGTCCAGGCCCTCACGCAGCAGGTTGATACCGACCAGCACATCGAAAGTACCCAGCCGCAGGTCGCGGATGATTTCCACCCGCTCCACGGTATCGATGTCCGAGTGCAGGTAGCGCACCCGCACGTCATGGTCGGCCAGGTAGTCGGTCAGGTCTTCGGCCATGCGCTTGGTCAGCGTGGTGGCCAGCACCCGCTCGCCCAGGGCCACACGCTTGCGGATCTCCGACAACAGGTCATCCACCTGAGTCAGTGCCGGGCGCACCTCGACCTGCGGGTCGACGAGGCCGGTCGGGCGCACCACCTGCTCCACCACGCGCCCGGCGTGCTCAGCCTCGTAGGGGCCAGGGGTAGCGGACACAAAGATGGTTTGCGGGCTGACATTCTCCCATTCATCGAAACGCATGGGGCGGTTATCCAGCGCCGAGGGCATGCGAAAGCCGTACTCGACCAGGGTTTCCTTGCGCGAGCGGTCGCCTTTGTACATGGCGCCGACCTGCGGAACACTGACGTGGGATTCATCGATCACCAGTAGCGCATCCGGCGGCAGGTAGTCGTACAAGGTGGGCGGCGGTGCGCCGGCCGGGCGGCCAGACAGGTAGCGCGAGTAGTTCTCGATGCCGTTGCAGTAGCCCAGCTCCAGAATCATCTCCAGGTCGAAGCGGGTACGTTGTTCCAGACGCTGCGCCTCCACCAGCTTGTTGGCCTTTTGCAGGTACTCCAGGCGTTCCTTCAACTCTTCCTTGATACCCTCCACCGCCTCCAGCAGGGTTTCCCGCGGCGTGACGTAGTGGCTTTTGGGGTAGAAGGTAAAACGCGGCAACTTGCGGAAGACCTCGCCGGTGAGCGGGTCGAAGGCGGCGATATTTTCCACCTCGTCATCGAACAGCTCGATACGGATGGCCTCAAGGTCCGATTCGGCCGGGAAAATGTCGATCACATCACCACGCACGCGGAACGTGGCACGGGCAAAGTCCATTTCGTTGCGGGTGTATTGCAGATCAGCTAGCCGGCGCAGCAGCGCACGCTGGTCAAGCTTGTCACCACGGTCTACGTGCAGGACCATTTTCAGGTAGGACTCGGGGCTACCCAAACCATAGATGCACGAAACGGTGGTCACGATGATCGCATCGCGCCGCTCCAGCAGTGCCTTGGTCGCCGACAGGCGCATCTGCTCGATATGGTCGTTGATCGAGGCGTCCTTCTCGATGAAGGTGTCCGAAGACGGCACGTAGGCTTCAGGCTGGTAGTAGTCGTAGTAGGAAACGAAATACTCCACCGCATTGTTGGGGAAAAACGCCTTGAATTCGCCGTACAGCTGCGCGGCCAGGGTCTTGTTAGGCGCCAGCACCAGGGTCGGGCGCTGCACCTGCTGGATGACATTGGCAATGCTGAAGGTCTTGCCCGACCCGGTCACCCCGAGCAACGTCTGGTGCGACAGCCCCGCCTCGATGCCTTCGACCATCTGGCGAATGGCCTCGGGCTGGTCGCCGGCCGGCTGGAAACGGGTGACGAGCTGGAACTCGGACATGACGGACCTCGCGGTGCTGCAGCAACTGTAAATTTAGCCAGTAGTCTATACCCAAATGCGCCCGCCCGGGGGCGCTTTCAAGGCGTAGCTGTGAGCGCGTGTAACGGTGGACCCGGCAATTCGACCAATGGTCGAAAAATATTTGCGCAAATAGCCGGAAAAGCTGTGCCAGAGTGTCGCAGTGACCGGTCGGTATCACTATACTGACTCCCCGTTTGTGCACCGCTTCAGTGCATTCGGCTGGAGCGTGTACGTCCTATCACTCTCCAATCAGAGCCAAGGTAACAATGAGCCTGTTTTCCGCTGTCGAGCTGGCACCCCGCGACCCTATTCTGGGCCTCAACGAAGCATTCAACGCCGACCCACGTACCGACAAGGTCAACCTGGGCGTTGGCGTGTACTGCAATGAGGAAGGCCGCATTCCGCTGCTGCGCGCCGTGATCGAAGCCGAGACCCAGCGTGCCGCCCAGCACGCCTCGCGCGGCTACCTGCCGATCGACGGTATCGCCACCTACGACCAGGCCGTGCAAAAACTGATCTTCGGCGCCGAGTCGCCACTGCTGGCCGCTGGCCGCGTGGTTACCGTGCAGGCCGTCGGCGGTACCGGCGCACTGAAGATTGGCGCCGACTTCCTCAAGCGTATCTCGCCAAACGCCGTGGTTGCCATCAGCGACCCAAGCTGGGAAAACCACCGCGCCCTGTTCGAATCGGCCGGCTTCCCGGTGCAGAATTACCGCTACTACGACGCGCCGACCCACGACGTCAATCGCGCCGGCATGCTCGAAGACCTGAACAACCTGCCGTCCGGCTCGATCGTGGTGCTGCACGCCTGCTGCCACAACCCGACCGGCGTCGACCTGAGCCTGGATGACTGGAAAAACGTCCTGGAAGTGGTCAAGGCCAAAGGCCATGTACCGTTCCTCGACATGGCCTACCAGGGCTTTGGTGACGGCATCGCCGAAGACGCCTTCGCCGTGCGTCTGTTCGCCGAGTCGGGCCTGGAGTTCTTCGTTTCCAGCTCGTTCTCCAAGTCGTTCTCGCTGTACGGCGAGCGCGTGGGAGCGCTGTCGATCGTCACCGCATCCAAGGACGAGAGCACCCGCGTGCTGTCGCAGGTCAAGCGCGTGATCCGCACCACCTACTCCAACCCGCCAACCCACGGCGCCACCATCGTGGCCACCGTACTGAACAGTGCCGAACTGCGCCAGATGTGGGAAACCGAACTGGCCGAAATGCGCGAGCGCATCCACGGCATGCGCAAGCAGATGGTTTCGCTGCTGGCCGAATATGGCGCCAACCGCGACTTCAGCTTCGTTGGCCGTCAGGTTGGCATGTTCTCCTACTCGGGCCTGACCGTTGAACAGGTTGCCCGCCTGAAGAACGACTTTGGCATCTACGCCCTGGACACCGGCCGCATCGCAGTGGCCGCGCTGAACCAGAGCAACATCCACGTGGTCACCAAAGCCATCGTAGAAGTGCTGTAACTCATTGTTTTGCCAAGGGGTAGCTTGACATCCTCTTGGCAATCAGTAAGATACGCGCAGATTCCGCGATAGCTCAGTCGGTAGAGCAAATGACTGTTAATCATTGGGTCCCTGGTTCGAGTCCAGGTCGCGGAGCCAAACACTGAAAAGCCCCCGGTTGCGCAAGCAACCGGGGGCTTTTTCGTGGCTCACCGGAAGGATGTCAGCGCCTGGCAGATCGAGCGCCTTCAGCTACTCCGCCCGATCGGGTAAAACGCCCCTTGGCTCCACACCCCAAGCCACTCGTCACCGTCGATCACACGCGGCACCGCCAGTTCCACCAGCTGGTAGAACACGTTGCGATGAATCAGCGCCTCAAGGTTGCTACGCATCAGCACATAGGGCGACGGCTCTTGCGTCACCGGGTCGATCACCACGCGCAGCGGGCTGTCCGGGCCGGCATCCACCTGATCCTCGACATTGCTGGTAAAGCGCAGCACCTGCTGTTCGCCCTCCCCCAGCACCTCCAGCGCCACCGCCACGAACGGCGCGTCATCCACGCGGATGCCAACCTTTTCTACCGGAGTCACCAGGAAGTAGTCATCGCCATCGCGGCGGATGATGGTGGAGAACAGCCGCACCATCGGTTTGCGCCCGATCGGCGTACCCAGGTAGTACCAGGTGCCGTCGCGAGCGATCCGCATGTCGATGTCGCCGCAGAAGTCCGGGTTCCACAGATGCACCGGCGGCAACCCCTTGGCCTTGGGGATCTGCGCCAGAAGATCATTGGCCTTGCCGGAATCGCTCATCACGCCTGCCTCATTCGCTCATGCCCAGAAGGCTACGAGCGTACTCGCGCATCGGTGCGCCAAGCAAATCCTCGGGGGTATTGTCGTGGAACGTCAACAAACCGCCACGGCTCTTGATGCGTGCGGTATCGATCAGGTAGCGGGTATTGGTTTCGATCAGCATCATCTGCACCACGCCACTGTCCCAACCCAAGCGGTCGACCGCCTGTTCGTCATACCATTCGTCGCCATTGCCGATGCGGTCGTCGGTACGGGCGAAGCGGGTGTACAACACGTAGTCCGCACCTACCGAACGTGCCTGGGCAACGGCTTCTTCCAGGCCCAGCGGCCCCTGGGCACGGCGCACCAGCGGGAAATACTCGACGAAGCTCTTGAAGGCCTGCTCGGCCACCACGTTCTGCCGTGGCACCGGCCCCTTGCCCGGTGGCACGAACGCGCCCTGGCCAATGAAGATGAACGAATCGGGCTGCAGACGGATCGACAGGGTGCGACGGGTATCGTTGTGGTCGAGCAGACCGGCATCGCTCATGTGATAACGAACGCCCTCGCCCATATCGCTGACATTCATGCAACCGCCCAGCGCCATCAGCGCCAGCAGCAAGACCAGGCTACGCATCTTTCCTCCAGTGGCCGGTGACGAAAAACCGGCGAATAGCCGGCGGATGCAGCTTTTGCGCCAGCTTCAGCCGCCGATCACTTTCATCACCATCACATCCCCGGCAAACGCTTGCTCTTGCTTGTCAGCCAAGGCCTTGACCAGCAAGCGCTGCAGGGCCGGCAATGCTTGATGGCGTGGCTTATCCAGCAGATCGCCGACGAAGTGGCGATTGCTGGACGAAAGGCAGCCATGCAACCAGCCTGTAGAGGACAAACGCAAACGCGAGCAGGTGCGGCAGAACGGCAGGCTTTCGTTGGCAATGACGCCAAAGTGCCCACGCCCAGGTATTTGATAGCGCAAAGCCGTGGCGTCCACTGGCGCATCGACCTGGGCATAGGTGTGCCTGCTGCCAATCAGCGTGAGCAGTGTGTCCAGGCCGACGAACTGTTGCAGGAACGTATTGCGGTCACGCGCCAGGTGGCCCATGCGCATGAGCTCTATGAAGCGAAGCTCAAAGCCGCGTTCAAGGCAGTAATCCAGCAGGGGCAATACCTGGTCGAGGTTCTGCCCACGCATCGGCACCATGTTCACCTTGATGCGCATCCCCATCGCACTCGCCTGCTCCATACCTGTCAGCACATTGGCCAGGTCGCCACCCCGCGCAATGCGGCGGAAGGCTTGAGGGTCAAGGGTGTCGAGCGAAACATTCAGGCGGCGGATGCCAGCTGCCTGCAACTGGGGCAACTTGCGCGCCAACAACTGGCCATTGGTGGTCAACGAAATATCATCGAGGCTTAGTTCGGCGACAGCGGCCAGAAAGGCATCCAGGCGTGGGCTGACCAACGGCTCACCGCCCGTGATGCGCAGCCGCTCGATACCGGCCGCTTCGATCAGGTAGGCCACGCCACGGGCCAGGGCATCCGCCGACAATTCGTCCTGCGCCGCCACCAGACGCTTGCCGTCTGGTACGCAGTAGGTGCAGGCGTAATTGCAGGCAGCCGTCAGGCTGACGCGCAGGTTGCGAAAACGCCTGCCTTGACGATCGACAATCATGAATGACTCCGGCATGGATGATGAGGGCTGGCAAAACCTGACTCATAAATCAGGTTTTTGCAAGCCCCCGCTTCATACCGGGTATCAGCAGCGAAGGAAGCTGCGCTTCAGTTCGAAGGTTCCGGATCGCGCTTGCGCTTGTTACCCATGCGCACGCCAATGTCCATCAGGAACTGGAAGAAGCCCTCCTGGTCCTCCAGCACATTGCTCCAGAACGGCGAGTGGTACAGCGCCACGGCGCCATGCACCAGTGCCCAGGCGGCGCAATAGTGGAAATAGGGCGGCACGTCTTCAAGCTTGCCTTCGCTGATGCGGCCTTTGATCAGCTGGGTCAGGCGGTCGAAGTTGGAGGCCCGAATGCTGTGCAGTTGCTCGACCATTTCCGGCACCTGATTGCCCTTGACCACCTTTTCTTCCAGGCGGTCGAACAGCCGGTAACGTTGCGGGTCGCGCATGCGGAACTCGAAGTAGGCACGCGACAGGGCTTCCTTGTCGCGGTCGACGTCGGCCGAGTGCAACAGTGCGTTCAGGTCACGCTCATAGTCGAGCATCAGGCGCAGGTAGATCTCCGCCTTGGACTTGAAGTGCTTGTAGATCGTGCCTTTGCCGATGCCCACGGCGTCGGCGATCATCTCGACGGTGACGCTGTCTTCACCCTGTTCGAGAAACAGCTTGAGCGCGGTGTCGAGGATTTCCTGTTCGCGACGGCGAAACTCACGGACCTTACGAGGTTCTTTCTGCATGGGAAGGACTGGATGACAATCGAAGCGGTTTATTATGCCTAACTTGCGGGAAATTGCACGGATCATCCAAGCATGTCTGTGTTTCACGATGCATATGGCCATGCGCTGCGGGAGGAATGGCACCTCGGTGTATTCCAAATCTGTTTAAAAAACGACCAATATGCACTGGCACGGCGCCAAACCTGACCAATACTTGAAGTGTTGGCGCGGCGCATCCCCCCCAAGTGGCGCGCCGATAAAGGTGCTCAGGGACCGCGTACCTTTGTTTTACTCCTAATGGTCTTAACCCGGATTCCCCCCCCAGAACCCGGGTTTTTTTTGCGCGCCTCGCAGGGTGGACTGGCCAGGGGATACAGTTCGAGCGATCAGCGCACTCGCGCCAAGGGGAACAACCGCTTGAAGTTCGCCGTGGTCTGCTCCGCCAGTTGCTCATAACTGGCCCCCCGCAACGAGGCCACATACTCCGCCACCTCGCGCACATACTGTGGCAAATTCGGCTTGCCCCGGTGCGGAATCGGCGCCAGGTACGGCGAATCGGTTTCCACCAGCAGCCGATCGACCGGCACCTGCCGCGCCACTTCGCGCAGGGCTTCGGCATTGCGGAACGTCACGATGCCAGACAGGGAAATGTAATACCCCAAATCCAGCGCCGCCCTGGCCATGTCCCAGTCTTCGGTAAAGCAATGCAGCACGCCGGCCTGCGGCAGGTTGGCCTCGCGCAACAACGCCAGGGTATCGGCGCGTGCCGCCCGGGTGTGCACGATCACCGGCTTGCCAGTCTGCCGCGAGGCTTCCAGGTGCAGGCGGAACGAAGCCTGCTGCAGTTCGGCAGCTTCGGGCTCATAGTGATAATCCAACCCGGTTTCGCCAATCGCTACCACATGCGGGTGGGCCAGCTCGCGCAGCAGCCACTCCAGCGCTGGGGTTTCACCCGGCGCCAGGTCCAGCGGGTGTACACCTACCGAGCAATCAACATCGGCGTACTGCTCGCTCAGGGCTTTCACCGCGCCGGCGTTCTCGGCACTGACACCGATACAGAGGAAGTGCCCCACCCCACGCTCACGCGCCGCCTGCAAGGCAGCATCGAGGGAGCCCTGATGGGCGCTCAGGTCAAGACGGTCGAGGTGGCAATGGGAATCTACGAGCATGGGATAACAGCACACATGAAAAATGGGAAATCAGCGGGCGCCCGGCAATTGCAACCAGTGAGCCAGCAGCGACTCTAGCAACAGGGCACGGTTGAGGTTGGCCTTGCCCAGCACCTTCTGGCGCTGCTCCAGGATCCAAGCCTGCACCTCCAGCACCTTGGCCTGGCGGCTCTTCTGCGCCAGGTATTGCACCACCTTGCGCATATCGGCCAAGCCTAAACCTTCCTCGTCCTGGGTCAACTGGTAGCGCAGGATCAGGTGCGACCAATCGCAAAACCAGTCGAACAGCAACAACAACGGTACACCGTTCCAGGCATCGGCCAACTGACTGGGCGATTGCTGCTGTTTGAGCAGCTTCTTCACCCCATCGGTAACCAGCGCACGCTGCTCACGCACGCCTTGCGCCTGCAGGCTGACTGCCATCAATGGCGAACCGGCCGCCAACGTCAGCAGCTCGTCACGTTCGGCCTGGTCACTGTCGGGCAACGCTTCGGCCAGCCAAGCCTGGCTCTGGGCCAAGCTGGGCTGCGGGCAGGCGACCTGCTGGCAGCGGCTCTTGATGGTGGGCAGCAGGCGGCTAGGCTGGTGTGTGACCAACAGCAACACGGTATCGCCAGAGGGCTCTTCAAGGCTTTTGAGCAGTGCGTTGGAGGCATTTACGTTCATCGCCTCCACCGGCTCGATCAAGACGACCTTGCGCCCGCCCAGCTGGGCCGTCTGCACCACGAAGGCTACCAGTTCGCGCACCTGGTCGACCTTGATCGGCTTATCGGCCTCTTCAGGTTCGAGGACGAAGTTGTCCGGGTGGCTACCCGCCTTGAGCAGCAGGCAAGACTTGCACCCACCGCAGGCGTCCAGCCCTTGAGGCTGCTGACACAGCAAACGGGCCATCAGGCGCTCTGCCAAGGCCCGCTTGCCGATACCCTGTGGCCCGTGCAACAGATAGGCATGGGCGTGCTGGCTTCGGCCAGCCAGCTGCTGCCAGAGGGCCTGCTGCCAAGGGTAGGCCTCAGCCACGGCAACGCTCCACGATGCCGGGCAGCAGCACGTCAATGGCCCGCTGCACCGCCTCAAGGGATTGCGCGGCGTCCAGCAGGCTGTAGCGCTGCGGCTCGCGCTGGGCCCGCTGCAGATACGCCTGGCGAACGGCTTCGAAGAAGGCCTGGCCTTCCTGCTCGAAACGGTCCAGGCGACCGCGAGCGGCGGCGCGGGCAAGGCCAACTTCGACCGGCAGGTCGAACACCAGGGTCAGATCTGGGCGCAAGTCGCCCTGTACAAATTGCTCCAGGGCAGCGATACGCTCGACAGACAAACCACGGCCACCCCCTTGATAGGCATAGGTGGCGTCCGTGAAGCGGTCACACAACACGACGGCCCCGCGAGCCAATGCCGGACGAATGACCTGTGCCAGGTGCTGGGCGCGCGCAGCGAATACCAGCAGCAGCTCAGTGTCGGCTGCCATGGTTTCATCGCTGGGAGCCAGCAACAGTTCGCGCACTTTTTCGGCCAGCGGCGTACCGCCAGGCTCCCGGGTCAATACCACATCCAGGCCCTGCTCGCGCAAGCGCGCGGCCAGGTAGTCACGATTGGTGCTCTTGCCCGCGCCTTCGGGGCCTTCCAGCGTAATAAACAAGCCGCTCACAGGCAGTCCTTAATGTTGTTCGTCAGGCGTCGGCCGTTCGGCCGCTTGCGCGCCACCGGCAGGGGCGTCCTGCACAGGTGGCTCATCGGGTGCCGGCTGCGTAGCCGGCTCATCCGCCGCAGGCACCTCGGGCTGGGCGTCTTCAGCAGCCGGTTGTGCCTCTTGCTGCGGGGCGGGGCTGGAGCGGTAGTCTGCACGGCGCTTGAGCTGGAACTCGCGTACCGCCGAGTTGTGGTCATCGAGGTCGTCGGAGAACACGTGGCTACCGTCGCCACGGGCGACGAAGTAGAGGCTAGTGCCGCTCGACGGGTTGAGCGCCGCATGAATCGCTTCGCGACCGACCATGGCAATCGGGGTCGGCGGCAACCCTGTGATGGTATAGGTGTTGTAGGGCGTCGGTTCGCGCAGGTCGGCGCGGGTAATCTTGCCGTTGTAACGCTCACCCATGCCGTAGATCACCGTCGGGTCGGTCTGCAGCATCATGCCCAGGCGCAGGCGCCGCACGAACACGCCGGCTATCTGCCCACGTTCCTGGGGGATACCGGTTTCCTTTTCCACCAGCGAAGCCATGATCAGCGCCTGGTACGGGTCGCGGTATGGCAGGTCGGTGGTGCGCTCGGCCCATTCCTTGGCCAGCACTTCGTCCAAACGCATGTAGGCCTGTTGCAGCAACTCGACATCGCTCATGCCACGCACGAAGCGGTACGTGTCCGGGAAGAAGCGCCCTTCCGGGAACACGCCGGTATGGCCGAGCTTGTCCATCACCTCGGAGTCCGACAGGCCGTCCAGGGTGTGCTTGATCTTTTCATGCTTGGCCACGGCCGAGCGTACCTGGCGGAAGGTCCAGCCTTCGACCAGCGTGAGGTTGTACTGCACCACATCAGCACGTCGCCAGGCATCGAACAGCTGCTCGACGGTCATGCCCGGGGTAAGGCGGTACTCGCCGGTGTGCAGAGGGGTGCCAGCCATGTTGAAGCGCCAGTACAAGCGCAGCCAGACGGCGTCGTCGAGCAACCCTTCGCTCTGCATGCGATAGAACATGCGGTTGGGGGTGGTGCCATTGGGCACATCGAGCAGGCGCTCCTGCGTGATGTGCAAGGGCTGCTCCAGGACGGCGTTGACCTTCCAGGCCGACCAGCCAAGCGCCAGGCCGGCAAGGATCAAGCCCATTTCCAGCAGCAGCAGGAATTTACGTCTCACGAATTCAGGTTTCCAGTAACGTACGGGCAACGGCCTGCAGTTTACGGGTGAGCGGGCCCGGCGACCAGTTTAGCGCGGCTACGCCACGCACGGGCCAGATGCCGTAAACGCTATTGCAAACAAATACTTCATCTGCGTGCTCCAGCGCCTCGAACGGCAGGTCACAGACCTGCACCGGGATACCCAGCACTACGGCCTGCTCCAGCAACGCCGCACGCATCACCCCAGCCACACCACAGCGGTTGAGGTCGGCGGTAAGCAGCACGCCATCGCGCACCAGGAACAGATTGCTGTATACCCCTTCGATTACCCTGCCCTGCCCGTCACGCATCAGGCCTTCGGCGTGTTCGCTGTCCTGCCATTCGGCACGGGCCAGCACCTGCTCCAGGCGGTTGAGGTGTTTGAGCCCGGCCAGCAGCGGTTGTTCCCCAAGCCGGGTCTGGCAAGGGAACAACCGCACGCCTTGCTCGGCATGCTCAAGAGGATAGCCGGGCAACGGACTGCCCTGCAGGATGCGCCGTGGCGCGGCATCGGCTAACGGGGCATAGCCACGCTGACTGTCGCCACGGGTGAGGATAAGTTTGGCTACGCCTTCACCGAGCTGGTTGGCATAGCGAAGCAGTTCGTCGCGCACCAGCGCCAGGTCGGCGTTGATCGCCAGGCGCTGGCAGCCCAGCGCCAGGCGTGCGAGGTGGCCGTCCAGCAAGCTGGGGCGACCGCCGCGCACGGCAATGGTCTCGAACAGGCCATCGCCGTAGGCCAGGCCACGGTTCTGCAGGTTGAGTGCAGCCGCCGGCTGGCCATCGATCCAGCCGTGCATCAACCGGCGAACCGGCGGAACACCAGCGAGCCGTTGGTGCCGCCAAAGCCGAACGAGTTGGACAACACCACGTCGATCGGCATGCTGCGCGCCTGGTGCGGCACGAAGTCAAGGTCACAACCTTCGTCCGGCTCGTCCAGGTTGATGGTGGGCGGTGCCATCTGGCTGTTGATGGCCAGTACGCTGAAGATCGCCTCCACCGCGCCGGCAGCACCCAGCAGGTGACCGGTCATCGACTTGGTCGAGCTGACAGCCAGCTTGTAGGCATGCTCACCGAACACGCGCTTGATCGCAGCCACTTCGGCCACGTCGCCCGCAGGGGTCGAAGTGCCGTGGGCGTTGATGTAGCTGACCTCTTCCGGCTTGATGCCGGCATCGCGCAGGGCGTTGGCCATGCAACGGGCAGCACCTTCGCCAGTGTCGGGCGGCGAAGTCATGTGGTAGGCGTCGCCGCTCATGCCAAAGCCAACCAGCTCGGCATAGATGGTCGCACCACGCGCCTGGGCGTGCTCCAGTTCTTCGAGCACCAAGGCACCGGCACCGTCAGACAACACGAAGCCGTCACGGCCCTTATCCCACGGGCGGCTGGCCCGGCTTGGCTCGTCGTTGCGGGTGGACAGCGCGCGCGAAGCACCGAAACCGCCCATGCCCAGGCCGCAGGCGGCCATTTCGGCGCCACCGGCGATCATCACATCGGCCTCACCATAGGCGATATTGCGTGCGGCCATGCCGATGCAATGGGTGCCGGTGGTGCAGGCGGTGGCAATGGCGTAGTTCGGCCCTTGCAGACCCAGGTGGATCGACAGGAACCCGGAGATCATGTTGATGATCGAGCCCGGCACGAAGAACGGCGAAATGCGGCGCGGCCCCGAGTCGTGCAGGGTGCGGCTGGTTTCTTCGATGTTGGTCAGACCACCGATACCCGAGCCCATGGCCACGCCAATACGCTCGCGATTGGCGTCGGTGACCTCCAGGCCGGCATTACGCACCGCCTGGAAACCGGCCGCCAGCCCGTACTGGATGAACAGGTCGAGCTTGCGGGCCTCTTTGGCCGACAGGTATTGCTCGACTTCGAAGCCTTTCACCGAGCCGCCAAAACGGGTGGAGTAGGCAGACAGGTCCGTGTGTTCGATCGGACCAATGCCACTGCGGCCAGCCAGAATGCCCTGCCAGGTGCTCGGTACATCGGTACCCAGTGGCGACAGCATACCCATACCGGTGACCACGACGCGTCTACGCGACACAGTACTCTCCTTTTCTAATAACAGAGTCTCTTGGCATTGCATTCAAGCGCAGGAATGGAATGGCAACAGGCTCTTGGTGCGCGGTGAACGAAGCAGCCTTGAAAATGCGGGGCGCTCGCAAAGAAAAAACCGCACGCCAGCGAAGGCAGTGCGGTTTTCCCCGACAAGAAGCGTCGACTAAAGCGTCTTAGGCCTGGTGGGCTTTGACGTAGTCTACAGCAGCTTGAACGGTAGTGATCTTCTCGGCTTCTTCGTCAGGGATTTCGGTCTCGAATTCCTCTTCCAGAGCCATCACCAGCTCAACGGTGTCAAGCGAATCGGCACCCAGGTCATCAACGAAGGACTTCTCGAGAGTCACTTCTTCTTCCTTGACGCCCAGTTGCTCGGCGACGATTTTCTTGACGCGTTCTTCGATGTTGCTCATACCTAGGTTTACTCCTAATGGATATATGTCAGGCAGCTGGCCGGTGGCTAATTTTATAGAAAGACGTTCGCTTTTCAAGCGAAACGCACCTTCAAGCTAGCCACCCCACCCGCTGCCTGGAATCTGGTTGCAGCTTTATAACGGATTTTAGGCTCGCAGTATGACTCTTTTTTTACGAAATCCGTCACATTGAGTTGCAGTGTTACATGTACATCCCGCCGTTGACCGGCACGGTAGCGCCGGTCACATAGCCAGCGCCGTCGGATGCCAGGAACGAAACCACCTTGGCGATTTCGTCAGCCTGGCCCAGGCGGCCCAGCGGAATCTGGGTCTGCAGGGCTTCGCGCTGCGCTTCTGGCAGCTCGCGGGTCATGTCGGTGTCAATGAAGCCCGGGGTCACCGAGTTGACGGTGATGCCACGCGAGCCCACTTCACGCGCCAGGGCGCGGCTGAAGCCTTCCAGGCCAGCCTTGGCGGCCGCATAGTTGGCCTGACCGGCGTTACCCATGGCACCCACGACCGAGCCGATGCTGATGATACGGCCCCAACGTGCCTTGGTCATGCCACGCAGCACGCCCTTGGACAGACGGTAGAGGCTGTTCAGGTTGGTGTCGATCACGTCGAACCACTCGTCGTCTTTCATGCGCAGCATCAGGTTGTCGCGGGTGATGCCGGCGTTGTTGACCAAAATGGCCGGTGCGCCGAACTGCTCGCCGATGGCGGCCAGTACCGCTTCAACGGACTCGGCGCTGGTCACGTTCAGCTCCATGCCGGTACCGGTGATGCCGTGCTCTTTCAGGGTGGCAGCGATGCGCTCGGCGCCGGACGCCGAAGTGGCGGTGCCGATCACGGTCGCGCCCTGGCGGCCCAGCTCGAGGGCGATGGCCTGGCCAATGCCACGGCTGGCGCCGGTGACCAGTGCAACTTTACCTTGCAGGCTCATGCAAGCTTCTCCAAATCAGGCCAGTGCCGCGCGGGTGGCGGCAACGGCATCAGGGGTGTTGAGGTTGTAAGTGGTCACGCCATCGGCGCAACGCTTGTTCAGGCCAGCCAGGACCTTGCCCGGGCCACACTCGACCAGGTTGACCGCACCGTTGGCGGCCAGGGTCTGCACACACTCCACCCAACGCACAGGCTGGTACAGCTGCGCCAGCAGGTCGTGCTTGAGTGCATCGAGGTCGGCGGCAACAGCAGCGGTGACGTTCTGCACCACTGGAATTTGCGGGGCCTTCCACTCGATGGCGTTGACCGACTCGGCAAAGCGCTCGGCCGCCGGTTTCATCAGGGCGCAGTGCGACGGCACGCTGACCGCCAACGGCAGGGCGCGTTTGGCGCCCTTGGCCTTGCACAGCTCCATGGCGCGATCCACGGCAGCTTTATTGCCAGCGATGACCACCTGGCCTGGCGAGTTGAAGTTGACGGCGCTGACCACTTGGTCTTCAGCGGCTTCGGCGCAGATTTCAACGACCACAGCGTCGTCCAGGCCGAGAATGGCAGCCATGGCACCATGACCCGCCGGTACGGCCTCCTGCATCAGCTGACCGCGGCGCTCGACCAGGCGAACAGCGTCTTTCAGGGTGATGCTGCCCGCAGCGACCAGGGCGCTGTATTCGCCCAGGCTGTGGCCAGAAACGAAGGCTGGCTGCGCGCCGCCCTCTTCCAGCCACAGGCGCCACAGCGCGATGGACGCGGTGAGGATGGCCGGCTGGGTCTTGTCGGTCTGGTTGAGTTGCTCTTCAGGGCCTTCCTGGACCAGCTTCCACAGGTCGTAACCCAGTGCTTCGGACGCTTCCTTGAAGGTTTCGATGATCACTGGCTTCTCGGCGCCGAGCTCGGCGAGCATGCCCAGCGACTGGGAACCTTGACCGGGAAAGACGAATGCGAGAGATGCAGACATTGAACAAGCCCTTATGATCTTGTCGTCGGATAGGGTGCGCCAGGCCCTGGGCCAGGCGCGGAATCTGAAAACTTGGATGGATACACAGACCAAGCGGTCACATTTAAGCACTTCATGGGCAAAATGCCTAAGGCAACAGGTCTTCAAGGCGCCCATGCAAGCGCTGCGGCAGGTTTTCCTGTATCTCGATCAACGCCCGCTGGATGGCGCTCTGGAAGCCCTGCACGCCCGCCGAGCCATGACTCTTGATGACAATGCCCTGCAACCCCAGAAAACTGGCACCATTGTGCCGCGCCGGCGCCAGGTCGGCCTGCAGACGCTTGAGCAGCGGCATGGCCACCGCCCCGGCCGCCCGCGACAACACGCCGCCCTTGAACAACTGCTCGATGCGCGCAGCGATCATCGTCGCCAGCCCCTCGCTGGACTTGAGCAGGATATTGCCGACGAACCCATCGCACACCACCACATCGGCCTCACCACGATACAGCCCGTCACCTTCGACAAAACCCACGTAGTTAAGCCCACGGGCATTCTGCAACAGGCTGGCAGCCAGCTTGACCTGCTGATTGCCCTTGATGTCCTCGGTGCCGATGTTCAGCAGCGCCACCCGTGGACGATGCACACCCAGGGCCTGAGCAGCCACCGAGCCCATCACGGCAAACTGGTAGAGGTTTTCGGCACTGCAATCGACATTGGCACCCAGGTCGAGCAACTGGCAGTAACCCGCCTGAGTCGGAATTGCGGCCACCATGGCGGGCCGGTCGATACCCGGCAAGGTCTTGAGCACGAAACGGGACAGCGCCATCAGCGCGCCGGTATTGCCGGCACTGACGCAGGCCTGGGCCTTGCCGTCACGCACCAGTTCCAGGGCGATGCGCATCGACGAATCCGGCTTGCCCCGCAATGCCTGGGAGGGCCGCTCATCCATGCCGACCACCTCACTGGCGGCGACAATCTGCAGACGCGCGCGATCCGCAGCCGCAAGGCCGCTGACAAGATCTTCCAGGAGTGAGGGTTGACCGACGAGGGTCAGGTGCAGCGAGGGAGTAGCAGAAAGGCAGGCAATGCTAGCCTGGACAATGCTGCGGGGACCGAAGTCCCCGCCCATTGCGTCGATCGCGATGATCTGAGCGGACAAGGATTACTCGTCAGCGCCCTTGTCGACCACTTTGCGACCACGGTATACGCCTTCTGGCGAAACGTGGTGGCGCAGGTGAACTTCACCGGTGGTTTTCTCTACCGACAGCGCGTTTTCCGACAGGGCGTCGTGCGAACGGCGCATGTCACGGGCAGAGCGGGATTTTTTGTTCTGCTGAACAGCCATAATTGATTAACTCCTAAACGTTTGGGTCACGCTTTAACTGCGCCAAAACACTGAACGGGTTGGACCGCGATACCTCGTCCTTGCTCGATTCGGGCTCGTCTGCGCCCGCCGGCTGCTGGCATTCTTCCGGATGATGAGCAGGCACGATTGGCAAGGCGAGCAGAAGCTCCTCCTCGATCAATGCCTGCAGATCCAAAGGATCTTCGCCCAGTTCCAGCACGTCATAGCCTTTCGGCAACGACTGGGTATTCGCACCCTCCTTCACCACGGCGTAAGTACATTCGCTGTGAATCGGCAGGGTGACCAGCTCAAGACAACGCTGGCAAACCATCTTGACTTCGACGTCCAGTTCGCTGTGGATAACCACGACGTGCTGTTCATCTCGTTCAAAATCGAACTTCGCCTGCACCGTACCGACATTGTCGGAAAGCGGGTCGCAGAGTCTTTCCAAATCAGCGAGTTGCAGCGAACCGTTAAGGGTTACGCCACGATCGGCTAATTTGCGCGGGTCAACGTGAGGTGGAATCGGGTCATTCAACATAGGCGCAGCATAATAGGGATGCCCCCCGCCCCTGTCAAAGGAAATTAGGCGGCATCGTGCGTGATAGAATTTGTTCAACTGATTCAGGAGTCTACCATGCTTCCTTTGCTACTGGCTTCCAGCTCTGCCTATCGCCGCGAACTGCTCGCACGCCTGCGCCTGCCCTTCACCTGGGCAAGCCCCGATATAGACGAGCAGCGCCTGGCTGATGAACCCGCCGTGGACCTGGTGCGCCGGCTGGCCAGGCAAAAGGCCGAAGCCTTGGCGGGAAGCCACCCCGAACACCTGATCATCGGCTCGGACCAGGTTGCAGTATTGGGCGAACAGGTGCTGGGCAAACCCCACACGTTCGAGCGGGCCTGCGAGCAACTGCTGGAGTGCAGCGGGCAGCAGGTGAGTTTTCTGACCGGACTGGCATTGCTCAATACTGCGACCGGGCACTGCCAGGTGGACTGCGTGCCGTTTACGGTGACGCTGCGCGAATTGAGCAGGGAGCGGGTGGAGCGCTATGTGACGGCGGAACAGCCACTGGATTGCGCAGGAAGCTTCAAGGCTGAGGGATTGGGGGTGAGCCTGTTCCAGAGCACGCATGGGTGCGATGCAACCAGCCTGATCGGGCTGCCGTTGATTCGGCTGGTGGACATGCTGACCAAGGAAGGCGTGGTTATCCCTTAGCCCGCCTGGAGATTTGTTGCGCCCGACAGATCGAGCGCCGCGCGGGCGGCGCTCGATTAATCAGGCGCCGCAGACCGCGCAACGAACCTTCAGCGCAACTGTGGCCCCTGGAACCCCATCCACATCGCCAGGTGCTCGGCCACGCTAGCCCCTACACGCTTGGAGAAGCGGTCGAACGGCGACTCCTGAACGGTGAAGTCCACCAACTCTTTCTCACCAACGACCTCACGCGCCACATAACTGGCACTGCCCAGCCCGTCCACCAACCCCAGCGCCTTGGCCTGTTCACCCGACCAGATCAGGCCACTGAACAACTCTGGATGCTCTTTGTCCTTCAGGCGCTCGCCACGGCCCTGCTTGACCATGGCAATGAACTGGTTGTGCGTGGTGTCCAGCACACCCTGCCAGAACCGGGTTTCATCAGGCTTTTCCGGTGAGAACGGGTCGAGAAACGCCTTGTGCTCACCCGACGTGTAAGAACGCCGCTCCACGCCGAGCTTCTCCATGGTGCCGACAAAACCATAGCCGGCCGCCGTCACACCAATGGAACCGACCAGGCTGGCTTTATCGGCATAGATTTCGTCCGCCGCACTGGCGATGTAATAGGCACCGGAAGCACCAAGGTCCGCAATGACCGCATACAGTTTGATGGCCGGGTATTCGGCCCGCAAACGGTGGATTTCGTCATACACATAACCCGCCTGCACCGGGCTGCCACCCGGGCTGTTGATGCGCATCACCACAGCCTTGGTCTTGCTGTCCTTGAACGCCTCGCGCAGGCTCTTGACGATATTGTCGGCGCTGGCGGCCTCCTGATCGGCAATCACCCCGCGCACCTCGACCAGCGCGGTATGGCTGGCACTGCGCGACGCGGCCTTGTCCATGTCCATGAGCGGTGTGAACAACGCCAGGATGCCGAACAGGTAGACGAAGGTCAGCAGCTTGAAGAAGATGCCCCAGCGCCGCGACCGACGCTGCTCCTGCACGCTGGCCAGCAGGGTCTTCTCCAGCAGCTTCCAGCTTTTGCGCTCTTCACGCTCCTCGGGCTCGGCCTCGGGGGCTTTCCATTCATCTGCCATGCTTACCTACCTTGGAAGTGGAATTGCGGAACCAGCCAGCCACTCGCGCAGCTGGGAAAAGTGGTTGATGCACACCTGCGGGCCGAATTCGGCCAGCGCCTGCAGCGACATGGCACCATAGCCCACCGCCACCGAATGCATACCGGCATTGCTAGCCATCTGCAGGTCGAACGCCGAATCTCCGACCATCAGCGCACGCCCGGGTTCGACGCCGCAATGGCCGAGGATTTCCTCAAGCATCAAAGGATGCGGCTTGCCACGGGTTTCGTCGGCGGCGCGGGTGATATCGAAGAACGCCTCCCAACCATTGGCCTTGAGCACCCGATCCAGGCCGCGACGCGCCTTGCCGGTAGCCACCGCCAGGCGGTAACCCTCGGCACGGAAGGCGTCCAGCGACTCGACAACGCCGTCGAACAACGGCGAAGGCTGCTGGTCTAGCGCCATGTAGATATCGGCATAGTGCTGACGGAAGGTTTCGACCTGCGCAGGTGCCAGGTGCGGGTACAAGGTATGAATGGCCTCGCCCAGGGCCAGGCCGATGATGCCCTTGACCGCCTCGTCACTGCTTTGCGCCTCACCGGCACGATCGGCAGCGGCGTTCATGGCCTCGACGATGCGCCCGATGGAATCGGCCAGTGTGCCGTCCCAGTCGAAGATCAGTAGCTCATAGCCTTTTTTCATAGATCAGGACGCACTCAGACGCTCAACGGTTTTCGCCCACACTTCATCCACGGGCGCTTCAAGCTTGAGCTCACCACCGTCCGGCAGTGGCACGGTCAGCGCGTAGGCGTGCAGGAACAGGCGCTTGCCACCCAGCTCGCGGATTTCGCGACTGAAGTCTTCGTCACCGTACTTGCTGTCGCCGGCAATCATGTGCCCGGCATGCAAGGTGTGCACGCGGATCTGGTGGGTACGCCCAGTGATCGGACGCGCCTCGACAATGGTGGCGAACTCGCCAAAGCGGCGCAGCACGCGGAACAGGGTCAGCGCTTCCTTGCCCTCCTCGTTCACTTCGACCATGCGCTCGCCGGAGCGCAGGTTGCTCTTGAGCAAGGGCGCATTGACCTGCTTCTTCGAGGTGGGCCAGTGGCCGCGCACCAGCGCCATGTAACGCTTGTCGACACCGTCGCCGCGCAGCGCGGCATGCAGGTGGCGCAGCATGCTGCGCTTCTTGGCGATCATCAGCAGGCCGGAGGTGTCGCGGTCCAGGCGATGCACCAGCTCCAGTTCCTTGGCGTCCGGCCGCAGTTGGCGCAGCGCTTCGATCACGCCAAAGCTCAGGCCGCTGCCGCCATGCACGGCAATACCAGCCGGTTTGTTCATCACGATCAGCGCCTTGTCTTCGTAGACAATGGCGGCCTCCAGGCGCTGCAGCAGGCCCTGGGCCACCGGCGCCGGCTCGTCGCGCTCCGGCAGGCGGACGGGTGGCACCCGCACGATGTCGCCAGCCTGGATCTTGTACTCCGGCTTGACCCGCCCCTTGTTCACCCGCACTTCACCCTTGCGCAGGATGCGGTAGACCAAGGTTTTGGGCACGCCCTTGAGGGCCGTGATGAGGAAATTGTCGATGCGTTGGCCGGCAAGCTCCGGCGCGACTTCGATCAGCTGAACGCCGGAAGTCGGAGGGGTATTGGTCGTCATGGCGGGATCATAACAATTTTTTATGGAATTGAAGCACTTAATCATTGCTGCTATAGTCGCGAACGCCGCCAAAAGCGGCAGGCCAGCGGCACCAGGCTCTTTGCCGGCCCTGACCAACGCAATTCTCCAGGACGCGAGGCCGTCCTACGGGGTTTTCGCCAGTTTACCGAATTGCCTGGAATCGCCACCAGCGCCGTGTAGAGAAGACCGAAAAAAAACGACAAGTGCGGTGTTTCACCTGCTTACCCGATTCTTTTCGCTGCACCTCTGCCCGCCCCGTCGCTTCCACGCAACGCACGGCGAATGCTTCGGAAATACCTGCCTTGGACATGAATGGCGCCAGTGCAGTACCTGCAGTGGCGAAAAATGCAACCCGTTGCGGATTCAGCGCGCGGCAGCACCCGAATTATCAGGGATACGTGCAGGGTGGAGATGCACAGCCCTCGGACCGTGTAGCACCGCGTCCGGCCACCAGCCTACTGACGGCTGGCGAGCGGATAAGGTCCTGAACAGATGCCCCCGGGCGTCCACGGCTGACGGTTGATTCCTCCTCCTGACTGAGTGCACAAGGCCCGCTTGGTTGATTCGGATTCCTATTCGAAGCCACCGGGGCCTTGTTGGCACCGCAGCAAACAGGACGCGTCGTCGCGACAACGGCAGGCTGGGCAACCGGCTGGTGCCGAACGTCGCTCGACACGGGGGTGGCCCGGCCACCCTTTGCGCACCTTGGCACCGACCATGAGACGTCGTGTGTGCCGAACGCCGTTTCCGGCAGCCCGGAAACCGACGGTACAACATGAAAAGAATGCTGATTAACGCGACTCAACCCGAAGAGTTGCGTGTAGCCCTGGTGGACGGCCAACGTCTCTACGACCTGGACATCGAGTCCGGTGCGCGCGAGCAGAAAAAGGCCAACATCTACAAAGGCAAGATCACCCGCATCGAACCCAGCCTCGAAGCCGCCTTCGTCGACTTCGGTTCCGAACGTCACGGCTTCCTGCCGCTGAAAGAAATCTCCCGCGAATACTTCAAGAAGGCCCCCGAAGGCCGCGTCAACATCAAGGAAGTGCTCAGCGAAGGCCAGGAAGTCATCGTCCAGGTCGAGAAGGAAGAGCGCGGCAACAAAGGCGCCGCCCTCACCACCTTCATCAGCCTGGCCGGCCGCTACCTGGTACTGATGCCCAACAACCCGCGTGCCGGTGGCATCTCCCGCCGCATCGAAGGCGAAGAGCGTAACGAACTGCGCGAAGCCCTGAACGGCCTGACCGTGCCGGGCGACATGGGCCTGATCGTACGCACTGCCGGCCTCGGCCGCAGCAGCGAAGAGATGCAGTGGGACCTCGACTACCTGCTGCAACTGTGGACCGCCATCAAGGAAGCGTCCCTGGACCGCGCCGCGCCGTTCCTGATCTACCAGGAAAGCAACGTCATCATCCGCGCCATCCGCGACTACCTGCGCCAGGACATCGGTGAAGTGCTGATCGACAGCATCGACGCCCAGGAAGAAGCCCTGACCTTCATCCGCCAGGTGATGCCGCAGTACGCCAGCAAAGTGAAGCTGTACGAAGACAGCGTGCCGCTGTTCAACCGCTTCCAGATCGAAAGCCAGATCGAAACCGCCTTCCAGCGCGTAGTCGACCTGCCGTCCGGTGGCTCGATCGTGATCGACCCGACCGAAGCCCTGGTGTCCATCGACATCAACTCGGCGCGCGCCACCAAAGGCAGCGACATCGAAGAAACCGCCCTGCAGACCAACCTGGAAGCGGCCGAAGAAATCGCCCGCCAGCTGCGCCTGCGTGACATCGGCGGCCTGATCGTCATCGACTTCATCGACATGACCCCGGCGAAGAACCAGCGCGCCGTGGAAGAGCGCGTTCGCGAATGCCTGGAAGCCGACCGCGCCCGCGTACAGGTTGGCCGCATTTCGCGCTTCGGCCTGCTGGAAATGTCCCGTCAGCGCCTGCGCCCGTCGCTGGGCGAAAGCAGCGGCATCGTCTGCCCGCGCTGCTCCGGCACCGGCATCATCCGTGACGTCGAGTCGCTGTCGCTGGCCATCCTGCGCCTGATCGAAGAAGAAGCCCTGAAGGACCGCACCGCCGAAGTCCGTGCTCAGGTTCCGATCCCGGTAGCCGCGTTCCTGCTCAACGAGAAGCGCAACTCGATCACCAAGATCGAACTGCGCACCCGTGCGCGCATCATCATCCTGCCGAACGACCACCTGGAAACCCCGCACTTCGAAGTCCAGCGCCTGCGCGACGACAACCCGGAAGTGCTGAACAACCAGTCCAGCTACGAAATCGCCGCCGCCGAAGCCGAAGAAGCACCGCAGCCGACCGCCACCCGCACCCTGGTACGCCAGGAAGCCGCAGTGAAGACCGCTCCGGCCCGCGCCAATGCGCCAGTAACCGCCGCCGCTGAAGAGCAGCAGCCTGCCGCACCGGTCGCCCCTGCTCCGAGCGCACCGGAGCCAAGCCTGTTCAAGGGCCTGGTGAAGTCGCTGGTCAGCCTGTTCGCCGGCAAGGACGAGCCTGCTGCCGCACCGGTCGTTACTACCGCCGCCGAAAAACCGGCTGCCGAACGCAGCCCGCGCAACGAAGAGCGCCGCAACGGCCGCCAGCAAAGCCGCAACCGCAACGGCCGCCGCGACGAAGAGCGCAAGCCGCGTGAAGAGCGTGCCGAGCGCGCGCCACGCGAAGAACGCCAGCCGCGCGAAGAGCGTGCGCCACGTGAAGAACGCGCCCCACGCGAAGAGCGTGCACCGCGTGAAGAACGCGCACCACGCCAGCCGCGCGAAGACCGCCGCAGCAACCGTGGCGAAGAGCGCGTGCGCGAACTGCGCGAGCCGCTGGATGCCACCCCGCCAGCCGAACGTGAAGAGCGTCAGCCACGCGAAGAACGTGTAGCCCGTGAAGAGCGCGCGCCACGTGAAGAACGTGCCCCGCGTGAAGAACGCGCACCACGTGAAGAACGTGCTCCGCGTGAAGAGCGTGCCCCACGCGAAGAACGTGCTCCGCGTGAAGAGCGTGCCCCACGCGAAGAACGTGCTCCGCGTGAAGAACGCGCCCCACGCGAAGAGCGTGCTCCACGCCCACCACGCGAAGAACGTCAGCCACGGGTAGCCGAAGAAGCAGCTGAACAGGCTGCCGAACTGGCCGAAGAGCAACTGCCGAACGAAGAGCTGCTGCAAGACGAGCAGGAAGGCACCGATGGCGAGCGCCCGCGCCGCCGCTCCCGTGGCCAGCGTCGTCGCAGCAACCGTCGCGAGCGTCAGCGCAACGCCAATGGCGAGCTGATCGACGGCGAAGAAGAAAGCAGCGAAGAGCAGCCACAACAGCACCAGGCCACCGAGCTGGGTGCCGAACTGGCCGCTGGCCTGGCAGTAACTGCCGCTGTCGCCAGCAGCAACATCAGTGCCGACGCCGAGGCCCAGGCCAACCAGCAGGCCGAGCGTGCTACCGCTGAAGTTGCCGTCGTTGCAGAGACCGACAACAGCAAAGCCACCCAGCCGGTTGAACAGGCTGAAAAAGTGGAGCAGGCCGAAGCGGTCGCCAAGGCCGAGGAAGTTGCCGTGGCCCCAGTGGTCGAGCAGCCTGTCAGCGAGCCGGTGGTCGTGGCCGAAGTCACTGCCGCGCCAGTGGTCGAAGTCGCCCCGCAGCCAGCCGTTGAGGAAGCACCTGCCGCCGAGCCGGTTGTGGTTGCCGAGACGCCAGTGGAGGCCCAGGTGGTCGAAGCCGGTGAAATCGAACAGGCCCCGGCCGTGGTCGCAGCCGCTCCGGTTGTCGAGCAGCCTGCAGCGGTTGTTGAAGCCCAGCCAGAAGTTGTGGCCGAGCCTGCACCTGTGGCGGTCGAGCCGGCACCGGTCGAAGCCCCGGTAGCGGCAGAGCCTGCTACTGTCATGCTGGCCAACGGCCGTGCGCCGAACGACCCGCGTGAAGTGCGCCGCCGCAAGCGTGAGGCCGAGGCTGCCGCCAAAGCTGCACAGGAAGCTGCTGCTGCCTCCGAAGAGCCCGCCCTGGAAGCCGCCGATGAGCACAAGCCTCATCACGGTTGATAGCCAAGGCTGAATAAAAAGCCCCGCCAGTGCGAACTGGCGGGGCTTTTTCTTGGCCTTGTGTTTTGCCTGTGCTGGCCTCTTCGCGGCTAAAGCCGCTCCCACACTGATCGGGGCATTTCCACCGATCAGTGTGGGAGCGGCTTTAGCCGCGAAAGGGCCGGCACTGGCAATGCATCAATAAAGGTTAGGCTCCATCTCCAGCTCAACCCCGAACCGCTCCAGGATATCGGCCTGGATGCGTTGAGCCAGCGCATGCATCTGCGCCCCGCTCGCCTGGCCGTAGTTGACCAGCACCAGCGACTGCAAGCGATGAACACCGGCATCCCCCTCGCGATGCCCCTTCCAGCCCGCCTGCTCGATCAACCAGCCCGCCGCCAGCTTCACCTGGCCTTCGGCCTGAGGATAAGCCACCACGCCAGGGTAATGCGCACGAATACGCTCGACCTGCGCGGCCGACACCACCGGGTTCTTGAAGAAGCTCCCGGCATTACCCAACTCCGCAGGGTCTGGCAGCTTCTCGCGGCGAATGCTGCAAATGGCATCACTGATCGCCTGGGCAGTCGGCTCGGTCGCGCCCTGCTCCGTCAGGCGCTGGCGCACCGGGCCGTAATCGAGATGGGCCTGCAGGCTATGGCTCAAGGCGAAGCGCACACGCAAGATCAACCAGCGGCCAGGGTTGCGCTTGAACACGCTGTCGCGATAACCGAAAGCACAGTCCGCCAAACCAAACTCACGCAGCTCACCTGTCTCGCGGTCCAGCGCCGTCAGGCCGGCAAACACGTCCTTGATCTCTACCCCATAGGCGCCCACGTTCTGCATCGGCGCGGCGCCCACGGTGCCAGGGATCAGGCTAAGGTTTTCAAGCCCGCAATAGCCCTGCGCCAGCGTCCACTGCACGAACGGGTGCCATGGCTCACCCGCCTCTGCCTCGACCACGATACGTTCGCCATCGTCGCTGAGCACACGGCGACCACGGCTGGCCATGTGCAGCACCAGCGCATCGATGTCACGGGTCAGCAGCAGGTTGCTGCCGCCGCCGATCACCAGCACCGGCAGGCCCTGCTGATGCGCCTGGCTCAACGCCTGACGTACCTGCTGGTCATCCTGCGCCTGGCTGAAATAGCGGGCTTTCACGTCGATGCCGAAGGTGTTGTACGGCTTGAGCGATACCTGCTCCTGCCACTGCACTGTCATAGCCGCCCCTTGATTTCCAGCACCAGCGCCTGGCACGCCGACTCGACCAGGTCCAGCACCTGCTCGAAGCCGTCTGCGCCGCCGTAATACGGGTCTGGCACTTCATCCAGCGCAGCACCATAGCGGCGCAGGAACAAGTCAAGCTCGCCCACTGCGTTGTGCGGACGCAGGGCGCGCAGGTCGCGCAGGTTGCTCTCGTCCATCGCCAGAACCAGGTCATATTCGGCGAAGTGCGCCGCCTTGACCTGCTGGGCACGCTGCTGCGAAAGGTCGTAACCACGCGCCAGCGCCGCCTTGCTGGTACGGCTGTCAGGCGCCTTGCCCACATGCCAGTCACCCGTGCCGGCAGACGCCACCTGCACCTTGTCGGCCAGCCCGGCGGCCTGCAATTGGTGGCGCAGCACGCCTTCTGCAGTGGGCGAACGGCAAATGTTGCCCAGGCACACGAACAAAACGCGCATCAGGCCTCCAGCAAGCGCCGTACGCGCTCCAAATCTTCAGGGGTATCCACACCCACGGCGGGCGCCTCGATGGCGTCCTCGACATGAATGCGCACGCCATGCCACAGGGCACGCAGCTGCTCCAGCGCTTCGGTCTGTTCGAGCCAGCATGGCCCCCAGCCAACGAAGTCCTGAAGGAAGCCGACGCGGTAGGCGTACATGCCAATATGGCGGCGATACGGCACGCCCTGCGCCAGCACATTGCGGTCCTTGGCAAAGGCATCGCGAGCCCAGGGCAGCGGTGCGCGGCTGAAGGTCAGGGCCAGGCCGTTCTTGTCACTGACCACCTTGACCGCGTTGGGGTTGAACACGGTTTCCGGCTCATGGATCGGCTCGGCCAGGGTGGCGATGCCAGCCTCCGGATGCGCCGCCAGGTTGGCGGCCACCTGGTCGATGATGACCGGCGGAATCAGCGGCTCGTCGCCCTGCACGTTGACCACGATGGCGTCAGCCGGCAGGCCCAACTGAGCGGCCACTTCGGCCAGGCGGTCGGTGCCCGACTCGTGGTCGGCGCGGGTCATCAGCACTTCGGCACCGAAGGCCTGGCAGACTTCGAAGATGCTGGCGTCGTCGGTGGCAATGACCACGCGGCTGGCGGCGCTTTTGCGCGCCTGCTCCCACACATGCTGCACCATCGGCTTGCCGGCAATCGGCAGCAGCGGCTTGCCCGGCAGGCGCGTGGAGCGCAGCCGGGCGGGAATCACTACCGTGAAGTCCAGGCTCATTTGTCCAGACGCTCGTCGTCGGTCAGGGTGCGCGCCTCGCTTTCCAGCATGACCGGGATGCCGTCGCGGATCGGGTAGGCCAGGCCGGCGCCCTTGCTGATCAGCTCGGTCTTGTCGGCGCTGAGCTTGAGCGGGCCCTTGGTGATCGGGCAGGCCAGGATATCGAGCAGTTTGGTGTCCATTGGAGGCTTCCTTTAGGCCAGGTGGCCGGAAATTGAAAACGGGCTCAGGGCTTGCGCAGCAGGCGCTGCAGCTGGCTGTCGAACCAGGCGCTGAACGCCGGTGTGGGCTGCGCCTCGACGGCCAGGTACCACCAGTCGTCAGCGGCGAAGGCCCGGCATTTCACCGCATCCTTCTCGGTCATGACCAACGGCAGCGGCGGGCTGAACGCCAGGCTCTGGGCGCTGAACTGCGAATGGTCGGCGAAGGGGTGCGGCACCGGCTGCCAGTTTAGCCCCAGCAGGGTATTGAAGAAACGTTGCGGGTTGCCGATACCGGCCACCGCGTGCAGGCGCTGACCTGCGGGGAAATGGTCGAGCGCGCGGTGCTCGCCGCTGCGCAGGTTGACCAGTGCGGACGGCTGCAGGCAGAAGCCAAAACCTTCGGTGCGGTCTGTGCTGGCGCCATTGAACAGCACCGCGTCCGCAGCCTGCAGGCGCTCGGCCGGCTCACGCAACGGGCCGGCGGGCAGGCAGCGGCCGTTGCCCAGGCCACGGGCGGCATCGATCAGCACCAGTTCCAGGTCGCGGGCCAGGCGGTAGTGCTGCATACCATCGTCACACAGGATCAGGTCGAGTGATTCACTGGCCAACAGCGCCTGCACGGCACGGGAGCGGTCGGGGTCGATCATCAGCGGCACGCCAGTGCGCTGCACGATCAGCAGCGGCTCATCACCGGCCTGCCCGGCAGCTTGATCGGCCTGCACGCGCCAAGGCAACTGCGGCGGCTTGGCGCCATAGCCCCGGCTGACCACACCCACCTTCAGCCCCTGCTGGCGGCAGTGTTCGATCAGCCAGAGAATCATCGGCGTCTTGCCGGTGCCACCGACGGTGATGTTGCCCACCACGATGACCGGCACCGGCGCCCGGTAGCTGGCACTTTCACCGCTGAGAAAACGCGCCCGTTTACGTGTGACCACGCGGCGGTACAGCGCCTCCAGCGGGCGCAGCAGGGCCAGCGCAGGGTGCCCATTGTACCAGGCGGCGAGCAAACGGTCGGCGAAAGCCATCAAGGCGTGCCCTGGGCCGCCTCGACGGTGGTCATGCGCAACTGGCTGAAACCGAGCTTGCCGGCGGCATCCATTGCAGTGACCACAGCCTGATGCGGCGTCTTGCCGTCGGCACTGATGGCCAGCGGCAGCTTGTTGTCGCCGCCCGACTCACGCTCGATGGCTTCGCTCAAGGTGGCCAGGTCGCTTTTAGGCAGCAGGTGGTTGTTCACCGAATACACGCCTTCGGCGCTGATGGTGATTTCCACCAGCTTGCCCTGGTCGGCAGGCGCCTGCTCGGCGCTGGCGGCCTCGGGCAGCTCGACACGCAGCTGGGTCTCACGGGTGAAGGTGGTAGTCACCACGAAGAACAGCAGCAGGACGAACACCACGTCGATCAGCGACGCCAGGTTGATGTCGACGTTCTCCCGCTGGCGATTGCGCCGGAACTTCACGCCTTGCCTCCGGCCACTTCCACTTCGCGATCGCCCTGGATCACTTCCACCAGCTTGATCGCTTCCTGCTCCATGCCCACCACCAGCTCATCAATGCGGCGCAGCAGGAAACGGTGGAAGAATACGGCCGGGATACCGACCATCAGGCCTGCTGCGGTGGTCACCAGGGCCTTGGAGATCCCCCCGGCCAGTACGGCGGCGTTGGCGGTCATCTGCGAGCCCATGAAGGCACTGAAGATGTCGATCATGCCCAGCACAGTGCCCAGCAGGCCCAGCAGCGGGGCCATGGCGGCAATGGTGCCGAGGGTGCTGATGTAGCGCTCCAGCTCGTGGATGACGCGCGAGGCGGCTTCCTCGATGCACTCTTTCATGATTTCGCGGCCATGGCGCGAGTTGGCCAGGCCTGCGGCAAGGATTTCGCCCAGCGGCGAATCGGCGCGCAGGGCCTTGAGCTTGTCACTGGTCAGTTGCTTGTCCTTGATCCACATCCACACCTGGCCCAGCAGGTGCGGCGGGGTGACGCGACTGGCGCGCAGGGTCCACAGGCGCTCGACGACGATAGCCATGGCAGCGATGGAACTCAGAATGATCGGCAGCATCATCCAACCACCGGACTTGACCAATTCCCACACAGTAAACGCCCCTTCGGAAAAAGGCCGCCACTCTACCATAGGCGCGCCGAGGGCTCATCTGCCGGAGGTCAGGGAATTGGGGTTGGGGTTGGGTTGCGGTTTGGGCTGACAGGTGTCCGCCCCCCTAATCCAGTTGAGCCCGCCAGAGCCGCCGCTGCCGGCGCACGCCCTCAACCTCCCCCTGCCGCCCCAACACCAACCGCAATGCCCCGTCCACCGCCGTGTCATGCACCGCCAGCCCATGCCGCCGGTAACGCTCCACCACCTGCACATGCGGGTGCCCGAAGCTGTTGTTACGCCCTCTCGAAATCAATACCCCCCGCGGTGCGGTAGCACGGATGAACGCCTCGGTGGACGAACTGCGGCTGCCATGGTGCGGTGCCTGCAACCAGTCGATGCGCGGCGCTTCAGCGTCTGCCAGCCAGGCCCGTTCGGCAGCGGCTTCGATATCCCCCGCCAGCAACAGGCGCTCGCCCTGCGCCTCTACCAGCAAGACACAGGAGCGGTCATTGCTGCTCTGCCCGTCTGCCCAGCGCCATAGCGAAAAACGCACACCATCCCACTCCCACCGTTCATCACCGACGCAAGGCTGCAATGGCACATCCTCCAGCGCTTCCCCGCCGATCAGCCGCCTGACCGGCAGACCACGCTGTATGGCCGCAGCACCGCCCGCATGGTCGGCATGCGCATGGCTGATCACCATCAGGTCAAGGCTGCCCACCCCCAGCTTGCGCAAGGTCGGCAGCACCACCCGCTCGCCCAGGTCGGTTTCGCCTCTGGCCGGCCCAGCGTCGTACAGCAGGCTGTGATGCCGGGTACGCAACAGCACCGCCAGCCCTTGGCCAACGTCCAGTTGCCAGACCTCGACCTGCCCTAGCGGCACCGGCTCCCTGGGCACCCAGAGGGCCAGCAGCATCACCCCCCCAACCCACGCAACGGCACACCACGGGGCAGCAAAACCAACAGCGCGCCCAGACACACCAGCAGCCAGGCCCACAGTGGCAAGGCCGGCGGCACCCATGCCGGGCGCTGCTGTGCCACCAGCGCCAGCAGCTGGAACAGCCCATCCAGCAGGCCTCCCGCCAGCCACAGCAGCGCCTCCCCTACCCCGCCCAGCGGCAGCAGCGCCTCCCCTACCCCGCCCAGCGGCAGCAGCACCGCGCCCAGCAACGCCAACGGCAGCACCGCCAGGCTGACCCATGGCACCGCTACAAGGTTCGCCAGCGGCGCACTCAGGCTCACCGGCAAGCCAGTAGCCAACAGTACCGGTAGCAAACCGATGGCAATTACCCATTGCGCACGCGTCCAGGCCTGCCAGGGCCGCCAACCGCCCAAACGGGCACTGAAGCAATAAATGAGCGTGGCCACGGCGGCAAACGACAGCCAGAACCCAGGCAACAATGCCGCCAGCGGTTCGACCAGCAACACCACGACCAGCGCCAGCAACAGCGGCAACAGTGCACCGAGGTGGCGAAAACGCAGACGCCAGAGCAACACCACGGCCAGCATCAGGCAGGCGCGCTGCACTGGCACGCCCGCACCGGCCAGCCAACCGTACGCCAGCGCAGCGGCCATGGCCAGGCCACACGCCCAAGGCAGCCACGGCAGCCGTACAGGCCACAGCCCCCAACGCGCCAGCCCGGCGACCAGGCCATACAGCAAACCGGCCACCAGGCCGATGTGCTGGCCAGAAATCACCAGCAGGTGCACCGTGCCAGTGGCCTGCAACGTCTGCCAGTCCTCCCGGGCCAGGCCCGCCCCATCGCCCAGCACCAGCGCCACCAACGCCGCCGTTCGGCCATTGGCCTCGACTGCGAGCAAGCGCTGACGCAGCGCATCGCGCCAACCACCGGTTACTGGCGCCAGCAGCTGCCCTGCCTTGACCGTGCCCGTGGCACCCACCCGCCGCGCCAGCAGTTGCGCTTCGCGGTCCGGCCCATGCGGGTTCAACAGCCCGGCCGGGCGCTGCAAGGTCACGGCCAGCCGCCACTGCTCGCCCGCCCGCAGAGGCGGCCCACCGAACCAGCTCAGTTGCAGGCGCTGCGGCAGCTCGGCCCGCCGCGAGCGTGCCGCGTCCAGCTCGAAGCGCACACCTTGTGCCGTTCGGGCCGGCAAGCCGACCACCCGCCCTTCCAGCCACAAGGTGCGACCATCCAGGCCGGCAGCCAGGCGATCATCAAGGGCCAGCTGAGCAGACCCGCAAGCCCAACACAAACCCAGCAGAAAACAACCCAACGGCCACACGCGGGTGAACAGGCTGGCGACAGCGCAGGCAGCCAGCGCGATCAACCATCCGACCGATGGCAGTACGGGGAGAAAGCCCAGGCACAACAGCCCGAGCGCGAGCGCAAACATCCCTGTGCGCATGAGGTAGAGCTCCAGAAGGCAAATCACCCTCTGAGGCATAGCCCAATTGCCGGCAACCCTTGCTCAACAATTGTCACAAACTCTAAACGAGGCTGAATCCGAATCAGGGCATACTGCCCGGATAAACGCTCCGGGAGCCTACATGCCGCGCCGACTTTTCAAACGCTACATGCCGGACCCGACCAGCATTCGGGAACACAAGTCCTTACGCTTTTTCGGCAAACTGCTGCACGACCCGAACCTTTGGCACCTGAACCGCCATTCGGTGGCACGGGCCATGGGTGTAGGCCTGTTCGCAGCGTTGATCCCGATGCCGGCGCAAATGCTGCTGGCCGCCGCGCTGGCCATTCCGGTGCGCGGCAACCTGCCGATCGCCGTCAGCCTGGTATGGCTGACCAACCCGCTGACCATGCCGCCGGTGTTCTTCGTTACTTACATGACCGGCGCCTGGCTGATGCAGGTGCCGCCGCGCACCCTGCCCGACGAGCTGACTTTCCAATGGATCACCGACCAGCTGTCGACACTGTGGCAGCCCTTCCTGCTCGGTTCGGTGGTGTGCGGCGTGGTGCTGGGCATCGCCGGCTACTTCGCCACCATGCTGTACTGGCGCTGGTGGGTGGGCCGGCAATGGCGCCGTCGCCAATGCCGGTGCAAGGCCTCAGGCCCGCATGCCGCGGCCGCTGACCAGCAAGCGAACGCACACCCCATAGAGCACTGCGGTGGCGACCAGCATGAAGGTGATCGCCGTACCAATGCTGATATCCGACACCCCTAGAATGCCGTAGCGGAACGAGTTGACCATGTGCAGCACCGGGTTGGCCAGCGACACGGTCTGCCAGAACGGCGGCAGCAGGTTGATCGAGTAGAACACCCCGCCCAGGTAGGTCAGCGGCGTCAGCACGAAGGTGGGGATGATCGAAATATCGTCGAAGTTGCGCGCAAACACCGCATTGACGAAGCCCAGCAGCGAGAAGATGGTGGCCGTCAGCACCACCACAGCCACGGTCACGCCCAGGTGATGCACCTGCAGGTCGGTGAAGAACATCGACAGGATGGTCACGATCACCCCCACCGCCAGCCCGCGCAGCACGCCACCCAGCACATAACCCACGAGAATGGTGTGCGGCGATACCGGCGACACCATCAGTTCTTCGATCGAGCGCTGGAACTTGCTGCCGAAGAAGCTCGACACCACGTTGCCGTAGGAGTTGGTGATCACCGACATCATGATCAGCCCCGGCACGATGTACTGCATGTAGGTAAAGCCGCCCATGTCGCCGATCTGCCGGCCGATCAAGTTACCGAAGATGACGAAGTACAGCACCATGGTGATGGCTGGCGGCAGCAAGGTTTGCGGCCAGATGCGCAAGAACCGCCGCACTTCACGGTAGACGATGGTGTTCAGGGCGACCCAGTTGGTGCGCAGTTCCACACTCATACGGCCACCTTCGACAGGTTTTTTTCCACCAGGGACACGAACAGCTCCTCAAGCCGGTTGGTTTTGTTGCGCAGGCTTTGCACCTCAATGTTCTGCAGCGCCAGCTGGCCGAACAGTGCGGTGATGCCAATGTCCTTTTCCACCTGCACCTCAAGGGTGTGCGGGGTCAGCAGCCGGCACGGGTAGCCTTGCAGCACCGGCGCGCTGGCCAGGTCCTGCTTGAGGTCGAGCACGAAGGTTTCGACATGCAGCTTGCCCAGCAACTGGCGCATGCTGGTGTTCTCGACGATGGTGCCGTGGTCGATGATGCCGATGTTACGGCACAGCTGCTCAGCCTCTTCCAGGTAGTGAGTGGTGAGGATGATGGTGATGCCTTTCTGGTTCAGCTCGGTGAGGAAGCTCCACATCGAGCGGCGCAGTTCGATGTCCACACCTGCAGTCGGCTCGTCGAGGATCAGCAGGCGCGGCTCGTGGATCAGCGCGCGGGCAATCATCAAGCGGCGCTTCATGCCGCCCGACAGCGAACGCGACTGCACATCACGCTTGTCCCACAGGCCCAGCTGGGTCAGGTACTGCTCGGCGCGTTCCTTGGCCACCTTGGGCGGGATGCCGTAGTAGCCGGCCTGGGTCACGACGATGTCGAAGGTTTTCTCGAACTGGTTGAAGTTGAATTCCTGCGGCACCACGCCCAGGCAACGCTTGAGCGCCGAGGGCTCGCGGTCCAGGTCATGGCCGAACACATTGACCGTGCCGCTGGTTTTGTTCACCAAAGTGGACAGGATGCCGATGGTGGTGGATTTGCCGGCGCCGTTAGGGCCGAGCAGGGCGAAGAAGTCGCCTTCGGCAACATCGAGGTCGATGCCTTTGAGGGCCTGGAAGCCGTTGCCGTAGGTCTTGGTGAGCTGTCGGATGGACAGGGCGGAACTCATAGCGGGTCACTTACCGAGGAAAAAGGTGCAGGACACGCCAGGTAAAGTCACTGGCGCAGTGAGTGCGGCCAATGGTGCAAGGCCAGGCCGCACAAGTACAGTCACATCTATTGATAATGACTATCGAAGCAGGGTCAGGTGAGCGCGGTCATCACCGCAGCCTGGTAGGCCGGGCGTTGTTTCAGGCGTTCATACCAGGCTTCCAGGTGGTACATGGCCGGGCGCTCTATGGGCATTTCGAACCAGGCATAGATGAAACTACCCAGTGGGATGTCGCCCATGCCGATCTGGTCACCGGACAGGTACGGCTGTTTGGCCAGGGTTTCATCGGCAATGGCCAGCAACTGGGCGCACTGCTTGTGCGCGGCGTTGATCGCCACCCAGTCGCGCTGGTCTTCCGGGGTGCGCAGCAGGCCCCAGAACAACGGGCGGAACGGTGTGGCGAAGGATGAGGTGGTCCAGTCCATCCACTTGTCGGCCAGGGCGCGCTGACGCGGGTCTTCCAGGTACCAGCCTTGCTCGGCGCCGTACTCGGCGCACAGGTAGCGGACGATGGCGTTGGACTCCCACAGGGTCAGGTCGCCGTCTTCGAGCATGGGGACCAGGCCGTTGGGGTTGCGGGCGCGGTAGTGCGGCTCGTTGACCACGCCGAAGGCGCCGCCGGCGTCGATGGATTCGAAGTCCAGACCCAGCTCGTGGGCGATCCACAGCGCCTTGCGCACATTGCTCGAATTCTTGCGGCCCCAGATCTTCAGCATGGCAACGTCCTTATGAAATGCGGTGGTGGTGCAGTCTACTCCAGACCTTCGCCGCCTGTACCGGCCCTTTAGCGGGCATGCCCGCGAAAGGGCCGGTACAGGCGAACAATGAACTGAAACTCCCGCTGCCACACCCTGTCACTGTTCTGAACATGCCGCTCACAGCATTGCGTCTAAGCTGTCTGGGACGGCTAAGCCCCTGGTTCCAAGGAGGACCGATTATGTTGCTGTTGTGGTTGGTAGTGCTGGTGATTGGCGCGGCGTACCTCACGCATCGGCGCCTGGCGCCCTTGCAGATTCTCGGCATCATGGCTGCCTATGTGCTGCTGATGGGCATTTTCAGCAGTGCGCCCGGCTGGCTTTTGGCTGTGATCTGGATCGTACTGGCCTTGAAGGTCGCCCTGGTTGCGCTCCCGGAGTGGCGCCGCAAGGTGTTCACCGGCCCGGTGTTCAACTGGTTCCAACGCACCCTGCCGCCCATGTCACAAACCGAGCGCGAAGCAATCGATGCCGGCACGGTGTGGTGGGACGGCGAACTGTTCAGCGGCCGCCCCGACTGGCGCACCTTGCTGGCCTACCCGGCACCGAAGCTGACCGAAGAAGAACAAGCGTTCATCGACGGCCCCACTGAAGACCTGTGTGCGATGGTCAGCGACTGGCAGATCGGCCAAGACCTGGACCTGCCGCCCGAAGCCTGGGATCACATCAAGCAGCATGGCTTCTTCGCGCTGATCATCCCCAAGGAATACGGCGGCAAAGGCTTCTCTGCCTACGCGCACTCGCAGGTGGCGATGAAACTGGCCACACGCAGCGGTGACCTGGCTTCCACCGTAATGGTGCCTAACTCTTTGGGCCCGGCTGAACTGCTGCTGCATTACGGCACCGATGAACAACGCAACCACTACCTGCCACGCCTGGCCCGCGGCGACGAGATCCCCTGCTTCGCCCTGACCGGCCCGCTGGCCGGCTCCGACGCCGGCGCCATGCCCGACACCGGCATCATCTGCAAGGGCCAGTGGAATGGCGAAGAAGTGCTGGGCCTGCGCCTGAACTGGGAAAAGCGCTACATCACCCTGGGCCCGGTCGCGACCTTGCTGGGCCTGGCCTTCAAGGCCCATGACCCGGACCACCTGTTGGGTGACGAGGAAGAGCTGGGCATCAGCCTGGCATTGATCCCCACCGATACGCCCGGTGTCGAGATCGGCAAACGCCACCTGCCGTTGGGCGCCGCCTTCATGAACGGCCCCAACAGCGGCAAGGACGTGTTCGTACCGCTGGACTTCCTCATCGGCGGCCAGGCCATGCTCGGCAAAGGCTGGATGATGCTGATGAACTGCCTGTCGGTGGGCCGCTCAATTTCCCTGCCTGCGGTTGGCACCGGCGCGGCCAAGTACACCAGCCTGGTGACCGGCCAGTACGCGAACATACGCGAGCAGTTCAACGTGCCGCTGGCGGCCTTCGAGGGCATCCAGGAATCGCTGGCACGCATCGGCGGCAACGCCTGGCTGATGGACAGTGCCCGCCTGCTGACTGCCAAGGCCGTGGACCTGGGCGAAAAGCCTTCGGTGCTGTCGGCAATCCTCAAGTACCACCTGACCGAGCGCGGCCGTGAATGTATCCAGCACGCCATGGACGTGCACGGCGGCAAGGGCATCATCATGGGCCCGAACAACTATCTGGGCCGCAACTGGCAGGGTGCACCGATCTTCATCACCGTCGAAGGCGCGAACATTCTCTCGCGCAATCTGATGATCTTTGGCCAGGGCGCCATCCGCTGCCATCCGTTCGTCCTCAAGGAAATGGCCGCGGCTGGGCACGAAGACCGTGAGCAGGGGCTGAGGACGTTCGATGATCTGCTGCTCAAGCACATCTCGTTCGCCGTCAGCAACGCGGCCAGCACCTTTGTCCTGGGCATTGGCCTGGGTCATTTCGAGCGGGCGCCGGGCGATGCCTTGAGCCAGGGCTACTTCCGCGCCTTGAACCGCCAGGCCGCAGCCTTTGCCCTGCTCGCCGACCTGTCGATGCTGCTGCTGGGCGGCGCGCTCAAGCGGCGCGAACGGCTGAGCGCCCGGCTGGGTGATGTCCTGAGCTACCTGTACCTGTCCAGCGCCGGGCTCAAGCGTTACCACGACCTTGGTTCACCCGAATACATGCAACCCCTGCTGCGCTGGGCCATGGAAGAAAGCCTGGGCCAGGCAGAAAAAGCTCTGGATCGTCTGCTTGACAACTTCCCCAACCGCTTCGTCGGCTGCGCACTACGGCTGTTGGTGTTCCCGTTCGGGCGCCAACATACCGGGCCGAGCGACGAACTGGACGCGGAGGTGGCCGAGTTGATTGGGCGTCACAAGGGTGATCCGGCGCTCGAAGAATTACTGGCGGGCTGCTACCGGCCTCAGGCCGACGGTGATCCAGTTGCGGCACTGCAACGCGCCAGCGACCTCTTGGACGAGACGACGCCACTGCACACGCTGCTGCGTCAGGCAATCAAGGACGGCAAACTGCAGCCAGCCCCTGGCCAGTCGCAGATCGACGCCGGCGTAGCGGCCGGGGTGCTGCAAGCTGGCCAAGGTGAGCGCTTGCACGCAGCCGAGAAAGCGCGGCGAGCGGTAATTGACGTCGATGCCTTCGATAAGGAGGCTCTGCTCATTGAGGAAGGCAAGGTTCGCTGAAAACCGCTCCCCGGTGGCGGACTGACCAAGGGCCGCCACCTTTGGACAATCGATCCGCCGCCAGGGCGCAGCCTGTCACCCGACAGGCGCCCCTTGCTGCCCTCAGCGACGAATCAGGCGTATACTCCGCGGCCGTTTTCAGCTACCCCGAGGACCCTTCCATGGCCAACGCCCACCTGGAATACCACCTGCACCTGCTGCACCACCTGCGTACCATCCTGGTGGCCCTAGGTGAAGCAGAGCAAGTACCGGAAGAAAACCACGCGCTGTTTCTCGAACGCTTTGACGAACTGCTCACGCTGTTGCCACAAGCGCCATTGGAAAGTCAGTACCTCGGTCAGGACCTGCTCTGCCAGGTGATTCAACGTTATCCACAGATCGTCCACCTGGTGCCACGTGACCTGCTGTGGTTCTTCGGTGGCGATTGTCTGCACTTCATGCCCGATGACGAACTCGACCTCTATCAGGAACTCGAAGAGCGCCGGTTTGCCGCCGAGCAGGATGACGAGCCGTTCGACTGGAACCAGGAAAAACAGCTGCTCAGCGCTAATCAGGGTGATCGCCAGCACTGAGCCCCAGTTCAGACCTGTTGCAAGCGCAGCAGGTCAGGGACCGTGAACAACGGTAGCGGGACGATGATCACGCCGAAGCGCCACTCAGTTATATCCTGCAAATCCTCCGCCATCAGTATTGTGACGGCACTCGGACTACGCGATGCTGGGCTGAACACGCCCTGTGCGGATACCGCACCGTTGCCCGCCAATACATGCCACTTGACCATGTTGGCCGGCACCTGCTTCTCGCCGGTTCTGGTCATCCAGCACAGGTTCAGTTGCAGATTACCTGAAGCACTGGAAAACCTTATGAAGTGGGTGGGCTTCACGAACGTGGTCACAAACGTTGCCGCGGCGCGCTGTGAGGCGTTAGCGGCCTGCACTGCATCGACGGCCAGCGGAAGCCCATCGATACTGGTTCGATAAGCGGCAGCAATCACCATGTCGCTGGAGGTGTTGAATGACGCTGCCGGTGCAAGCACCAAGGGGGGCACATAGAAGTAATCGTTGCCTTCTTTCTCGAGACGCCCGCGGGCTTCGCCAGCCAAAGTCCAGGTGGCTCCGCTCAGAGGCGTGCCGACAAACTCCAACCGCTCCTTGGTAGCGCCCGCCGAAACAATCCGTGCCAGAGGAGAGAGGGAATCGACATTGGCAATCACGCTCGGCGCGGGATCGTCTTCAACGGCAAGGGTGCCGGTTCCATAATGAGTAATCCAACCTCCTGCATCTCTTTCGCCACCGACCACTCTGGTCAGCCCGCGAGGCGCGACCAGTTGCTGTAGCCACTGCGCTTCCGCGGGTTCGCGGCCAGCAGCCGCTTCCGGGAAATAGGAAGAAGGAAACAGCGCGGTCACGTAGCTCTTAGATTGCGCCTCATTGCCGCTGGCCTCGTACGAAGCGGGCACAATAGCCGCATAGACAAGAGGTTGCCGGCTGACCGAAAAGTGCACTGGCCATTCCGTTGATTCAGATACTGTTACGTAGATATACAGTTGCTGAAGAAGCTCATTGTTCACGGGCGGAAAAAAACCGATGGCGAGTTTTTTGACTTGTTCGAAGTACGCTTCGTAGCCCGGAGGGGTTACGGTATAACCAGGATCATAAAAGGCATAAGAGGCCGACCCGGCCCACTCGAGTGTGAGATCACCGCCGGTCGCCGCATTGTAACGAAGCCAACTTTTTTCATGTTCCACGGAGACCCTGAGTTTACCCGTGAGCGGCTGTACACCATTAACCGTCACGATCTGTTTCGCCTCAATGCCTGCGCTCGTCAGCACACGTACCAGAGTCTCATCGCGTCGATATATGTAAGCCTCGCTCCTACGAACACCCGTACGAATCAACTCGATCTTATCAAATCGGGTCAATTTGGTTTCCCATACACCGTCGGTCAATTGCTCGACAAGGTACATTGACTGAACAGAGGGAGGGATAGTATGCCACAGACTGTTAAGATCCCCCACCCTGCTCCAGAGCGTGACGACCACGGCGGTTTCGTGATTCGCAGTACTTTCGGTATTCTCAATGCTCATTTCGTAATCCGCATGTAGGATTGGTTACGCTGTACATAAAGCGTCAAATGCACAGAGCGTTCAACTGACATTTTTGCCAGTAGACACCCCCTTTACTGCCTGCCATGCTCCTTACTGTGCATTCAAAGCTGGCCAGATCAATACGCCCTGTTGAATCGAGCAGCGGGTGAATGCAGTACCGCAAACACGTTAATCCCGGGATGTTTGTTATTGGCGAGGCCTGCAGTCTTGAAAGCTGATCACGATAAATGCTCAGACTTTTCCTACATATTTTACCAGGGCACGGCTTTAGCATGCACACGCCAACCAAACCCCTGAATGATTTGGCAAACGTATAGCCGCAGCCTGACAACAACCCGGAGTTCACATGAAAAAAGCCTTACTTGCCCTTGCCTTGGGCATCACCAGTTCCACCACGTTCGCCGCTACAGTCGGCACTGGAGCAATCCACTTCTACGGCAGAATTGATTCAAGTACCTGCCCGATCGAGATCATTGACCCGATCACCGGCAACCCGGAGAGCGGCAACCGTATCCTCATGGGTAATGTCGACGCTTCGCAGTTTACGGCTGCAGGCTCTGAAGCTGCTGCCCGCTCCTTCGGCATGCGCATCACGCCAGGCGGCGGCTGCACTGTCAGCCCTAACGACGTAGCCAACCTGACCTTCACCGGCGCCTTTGGCGGTGCAGGCACTAGTGGTGCGCTGTATGCCCTCGAAGCTGGCGGCGCGCAGAACCTGGCCCTGGTCCTCAAGGACGACACGGGCACTCCGATCGCCAATGGCTCGACTTCCAAGGACTATCCACTGGACCCCACCAAGCCAACCACCATGCTCTTCAGCGCTGCCTATAAGTCGACAGCCGCGGGAGTGACCGCTGGCCCAGCCAACACCAGCGTGCAGTTCGTCGTCGATATTCCTTGAACGGCGCCCCTCGGGCGCACACCCTGCGCCCGATGAGCCTGTCCCCTCTCCAAGGGTAATGCCAGATGAAAAATCACCTGCGTCGCCTTGCCTTGGGTGCCTGCCTGGCAGCTACCTTGTTACCCGCACAGGCAGCGTTGACCGTCAGTACCACGCGCATTGTTTTCGACAGCGACAAGCGCAGCACATCCGTGGTTATCGCCAACCCCAGCCCGCGCCCCTACGCCGTGCAAACCTGGATAAACACCAGTAAGGACGATACCGATACACCGGTGCCGCTGGCCACCTCCCCCGGGCTGTTCCGGCTGGACCCGCGTAAGGAACAGATGGTGCAGATCAGCCGCTTGCCAAACACGCTGCCCAAAGACCGGGAAACGTTGTTTTACCTGAATGTGCAGGAAATACCGGAGGCGAACCCCGAGCAAGCGAACGTGCTCAACATTGCGCTGCGCACCCGACTCAAGCTCTTCTACCGCCCCAGCGAAATCAAGGGGCGGCCCGCCGAGCGTGCTGGCGAGCTGCAGTGGTCTGTGCGCCAAAGCGCAGGGCGGGTGCAATTGGTGGTGGATAACCCGACACCGTTTCACTACACATTTGGCCGCCTGGAAGTCACTGTAGCCGGCAAGACCGAAGCCATCCAGGCCAAGGCCATGGCAACGCCGTTCGCACAGCAGGCCTACGATCTGAAACAGCTCAGGTCGGCCAGCGGGCTGCAGCTGACCTATACCACCATCAATGATTACGGCGTGGCTACCCCCGTGGTGCAAACGCCACTGTCACTTCGCCCCTGAATGATGCCAGCCATGCTGGTTGTACAGTCAACACCTGATCGGGCCGCATAGGGCCCGATTCGTGTTGTTGCCGCAAGCATTCGGCATGAGTCACATCGCCGTACTGCATGACTGAACGATCATGGAGCACTTATGAGAAACATTCTTCTTGCACTGGGACTGGGCATGACCAGCGCCACCACATTTGCCGCGACGGTCGCCACCGGCTCGGTTCACTTCTTTGGCAACGTCGATTCTGGCACCTGCGCGGTCGAGATCATCGACCCGTCAACGGGTCAGGCCGTCAGTCGAATCTTCATGGGCAACGTCGATGCTGCCCAGTTCAAGCAAGCCGATGACGAGGCGGCCAATCGGGCTTTCGGTTTGCGCCTCACCCCAGGTGCCGGCTGCATACTCATACCCGGCGCCAGCGCCACCGTAACCTTCACCGGCAAATACGGCGGCGCAGGTGCCGCCGGTACGCTGTTCGCCCTGGCGCCCGGTGGCAGCACGGGCCTGGCATTGATAATCAAGGATGACCTCGGCGCACCATTAAGCCCCACCGTGCCGTCCCGGCCTTACCCGCTGCATGACACCAAGCCCACCGATATGCTCTTCTCTGCCGCGTACAAGGCCACGTCTGCCAGTGTTACCGCTGGCTTCGCCAATGCCGATATCGGCTTCAATGTGGATATTCCATAGACGCTGCTGCATTGGCTTTTCTGGAAATGCTCCGTTTCGCAAGATTCGGAGCATTTTTTCGTTAGCGCAAATTTAGCGCGGAAAACAAAAAGGGCCGCTGGGCGGCCCTGATCAGCAGTTTTGAAGGAGGCCGCAAGCGCCCTCTTCACACCCACAAGCGTTTCAACTGTCCTGGCTGGCCAGACGGTCCAATGAGTCGTAGCCGTATCCTGCGACCGTACCGTCCAGCAGTTTGACGCTTTGCAGTCGCCCCAATGGGTCGTAGTCGTACGTCCTGCCCTGCTCGTCGGTAGTCATGTTGCCGTCCGGGTCATATGTCAGCGTTACCGATGGCAGATAGTCTGCATGCGTGTTTTCTATACCGGTCAACTGCGCAGGGTCAGCTTCGTTTTCGAACAGATAGGTGGCCTCGTTACTGTCCTGCTTGCCCCCAGCACCGTCGAACGCCGTGTACACCCAGGTAATATTGTCGATGCTGTCAAACAGGAACTGCTGCTCGCGAATGGTTTTGCCGCAGGGATCCTGCGGTGCTTGAGGCCCTTTGCAGGTGTAGCCTTCAAGCCGACCGCGCAGGTCGTAGCTGTACGTTTCCTCACGCAACAGCTCACCGTTCTCGGTCAGAGTGCGCAGCGTGAGCTGGTCCAGCGCACTGTATTTCTGAGTGAGTTCCTGAACACTGCCCGGGAAGGTGAAGCGGCGCAGTTCCTCCCTGCCGAGGTCATCATACTCAAGCTCGGTAAGCAGCCAGCGCTCGCACGCCGCCTCATCCTCATCCTCTCCCTCGATGCCATCGCAGGTCTTGTAGGACTTGAGATTTCCAAGATCGTCATAATCGAACGTGGTCCTTAACCCGCCCAACCAGGTTTTCTCCAGGCGCCCCGCCTTATCGTACTTATAATGTTGCGTCTGCCCGAGCACGTCTTCATACGTCAGTGCACGGCCCTGTAAGCTGGCACCGTAGGTCATGCTCCAGGATTCGCTGCCTACCGTTCGGGTCTCCAGCTTGAGTTCGCCAGTGCTGAAGTAATCACGGGCCACCTCCTGGCCCGGCTCACCACAGTAGGTAAGGCGCGCGTTCTTGCGGTCGTACTTGTACTCTTCGACCGCAGCCTTCTGGGTCTGCCCTGGCGCGGGCAGCACGCGGCGAACCTCAGGTTGATCGGTCAGCTGCAGCGTGTAGTCGTACTCAATTTCCCTGTTAGCTGGCGTACGCACCTTCCACGGTTTGGTCTGACCGGCCTCGTAGAACATCACACGTTTGCGACCGCCTGTGATGGACGCGGTCATGCGGTCCAGCCCATCGAACGTCTGCTCACCCAGAACCGCGCCATTCACGGCTATCTTCACCGGCAGATCGACGCTGCTGTGTGGCGCGTAGTCACGATGCACAACGCTTTTTCTATCAGCCAGTGTCTGATCGACCAGGCGGTCGAACACATCGTAGACGTTTTTGGTCTCGGCGTTACGCGCATCGACCTCCCGAACAGTGCGCCCAAGGCCATCGTAAAAGTACTGATGCTTACTCAGCACCTTATCAGTGCGGTCAAAACGCTGCACAACGTCCGGTTGCTCGAACAAATTCAGGTAAGTCACTGTCTTGCCTTGAGTGAGCTTGCCATTCGCAGACGCGCTCCAGCTCGTCTGAATGGGCAAGTTGCCCGACTCAGACGTGCCAATCGGGTCGGTCTGCTCATAATGCCGCACGCCGTCCGGGCCGATTTCACAGCAGCGTTGGCCCCAATTGTCGTAGCGATACCGGGTTTTCAGCGGCATTTGCTGGTCAGCCAGCCAGTCATAATCGGTTTGTTCCAACAACTGGCCAAGCTCATCGTAGCTCGCCTCATAGCGCAGCCGGAGTGACCTGCGGTTGCCGCTATCGCCGGCATCGGCATCATGGCGCAGCTCGCTCACCACACGACTCAGGCCATCGACCCAAGCAGTGGTACTGACGCCCTTGACATCGGTGGAGGTCTGCGACGCCTGCTGGCCCTCACTGCCTACCAGGTAGTACTCGTAGAAGCGTGAGGCCGTGTAATCAGGCTGGTTGGGCGATACCGTCTCACTGGTCGTACGGTTCAGCGCGTCATAGGTATAGGCGATCTCGATATCTTTGTCGTCACGGTTGAGCAAAGGCTCGCCGGTCAAGATCGAATGCTTGCTCGTAATGACCTTGACCGTATTCCGAGGCAAACCGGTGTCAGCATCGCTGTTGCCATGGTCATAGCCGGTGATCGTTTGCTCAGTCACCAACGCAGGTTCCTGAACAGTTTGCTCCTGCTCGTCGACCTTCACCTTCCTGACGACAACCTCTTTCTCGCCGCCCCCCCCTTTTTTATCGACCACCTCTCTTACGTCGACCTTCTCTTTCTCGTAACTGAAGCTTTGCGTGGTCACGCAACCCTTCATGTCCAGGGTTTGCTTCAACGGGCGGCCATGGCGCAGCAAGTCAGCCACGTCATCCACGGGCTCGATGCGGGTGACCTGCAGAGGCGGCTGCTCTACATCGTCGATCACCTCGCACAGTGAAATCTGCTCTTGCACCAACCAGGTCTCAGCCTCGCCGCCCACTGTGGCGAGCGCCCGATAGCGGTAGCCAGTCCGTAACACAGGGGCTGGAGCATCACCCTGCGGAGCTGGAATCACGGTACTGTGCTTGAGCGAGCGCTCGAACAGCTCCGGGTCGGGCGGGCAGCCATCCTCACCTTCGGCTGCGTAGTATTCATTGACGACACGCTGCCCGTTTGGCTGGATTTCTTCGATGAGGTTACCCAGGGGATTGTAAACGGTTGTGGTCTCTTCGCTACGGGATTTTCCCGGCTTATCAAGCAGTTCCCATTTCCGGGTAGAAACCTTGGGCAACTGGAAATTACCCAGTTGGTCACCCCACGGTTTGGTTACGTCGCCATGGTACTCGGTGAACACGCTCTGAACGTGCCCGGCCTGCCGGGTGATTTCAGCCTCCATCAAGTGAAATCGGTTGTACACCTGCTCTACAGTGCGCAACTCAACCTCTTTACCGTCTTGGTCAAGGCTCCAGATGTGCGCGGTCGAACCGTACTTGTAGCTGGATTGAGCCCTGAACAGGTTGTCTTCGCCGTCATTGCTCCAAGTGATGCCACTGTTGTAACCGACAAAATTGTGGTCAAAGGACTGCTGGGTCTCTGGGTCCACATAAAGGTAGGTATAGGTCGTCTTGGTAGGCTTTTGCCCGGCACCTGGATCCAGCGTATGGGTAGTGACCCGCGGTATGGCCACACGCTCGCCGTTGACAGGTAATACATGGCCATCGTCTTCATAAGCGATGGTTTCCACCGCCCCGGATGGCGAATGCAGTTTCGTCACGCAGGTCAGGCCCTTTATCGTGGCGTAGGCAATGCGCCAGTTGGCAAGGTCCGCGGTCGGCAGGGTGACCTTGTGCAGTTCGCGGTTGGACATTTCCAGCGTATAACGAGCACGCGCTGGCTTGCCTGGGTCAGCATCGGGGTGCACGTCAATGGTCACCCCACCCGTTGCATAGGTCAGTGCCAGCAGCTTGCAAAGCACGTTATCTCTGTCACGGTAGCTGATGCGTTCCAGGTAGCCTGTGCTTGGGCCATAGTCAAGCGAAACTTTATGGCGAGAGCGCGAATAAACCTCGGTCACCAGGTAAACCGGAGAAGTACCGGCTTGTTTGGTCAGCACTTCTACCAAGCCAGACTTATGCACAACACGGTAACGGTCCTGGGGGGCTGTGGGGTGCTGGTTGTCATCATGGAAGTGGAAGGTGTCGAGTTTTTTTTCCCGAATGTCCGGCTGCGCACCGCTACCGGTCACTTTGAACACTTCCCCGGTGTGCAATGTCAGCATGTGGGTACCGGGCACATACTGGGTAAGGGACAAGTTCCAGCCTTTGCCGAAGCCGGAGTCTTCATCATTCATGGGACTGAAGCGCAGGCGCAACGGTAGTTGTGGGCCGGCCAGATCATTGCCGATCAAGGCCGGCAACGCGATGCCCAGCGTATATTGCCCGGTGCGGGGATCTACACTACGCTGGATAAAACTCTGAAAATTGAATGCATTGGAGTGCAGTATATTACGGCTAGCCATAGTGGCCTCCAGACTTGAATAAATTTATTAAGTGCCCTCCGCAAGGGAGGGCCGACATCATCAGAGCGTAAGGATCAGGCAATCACGTGTTTGCGCTTCTTTATCTTCGCCCTCGGGCACGCCAAAATCGAAATGCAACGTATGCTGATGACCCTGCTGATCAATCAGCTCGATCGTGATGGGCTCTTTGAGGTGGCTGTAGTAAGGCTCACCGGTCGCGATATCATCCCAGTGCTTCATGGCGTCAGTACGACGCAAGCTGATCATTAGTTCGCCAGCCCTGGCGCCTAGCGCCTTATTGAGTTCAGGGAGCACGTGACTGCGCTGCTTGGCCATTCGATAAAGCAGCCCATCCATCAACAGCCTCTGATGTTCGGACTCCGGCGCCTTAAACGGAATGAATTGCAGGCCGGTATAACTGCAATAGTGATCGTCCGCCTGCTCCGACGCCCAGCGCAGCAGGCTCTTGTTTGCACCTGGCGGTATGTAGGCACTGATAAACTTGCGCGCAACCCCACCCGCCACAACATGTTTCAGGCGCCAGTAGTCCATCGTATTATCGACATAGATAAAGTCATCACCGGCGATAGGTGACGCGTCACTTTCACCCACAAGTCGTACACGCTCAAACCCGTACTGTTCCCTGGCAAAGTTCAGCGCCGGCCTGGCCTTCACGTTTACCTTGCCTTCTTTCTTCTCTTTTGAATACGTCCACGCATGGCTGTCGGCATTCTGAATGCCAGCATAGATTTCCAACGTGGTTGCTTGTCGAGAGTGGATAAAGAAGCGAACGCGTCTTTCATTATCGCCCAACACCGGCACCGATGCCGCCACCGCAGTGTCACTTGTCGACGGGGGATCGACATCGTTCCTTGAGCGGCTGACAGCCCATTCCATTCCTGACTCTTTGCCGATCCCCCCTTCGTGCGCCTGCAGAAACGGGAGCGTATTGTCCGAACCCATCACCATCAGTTGCAACGTGGCCAGTTCAGCGTCCGAAACGATTGCGTCTTGCCCACCGACAGTTTGTGCCTCCACCCTCACTTCAACTTCAATCTGCTGCCAGCCATTGGCATAACAGGTGTCATGGCCGATTACTACCAGCTCGAACGTGGCCAAATCGGTCCAGCCTTGCTTGTGCGGCACTGCGGCACCGTGGGTCGGGACGAACTCCACCATGGCATAGCCGGCGCGTTCGTCATCGTCATCGGCAATGATCACGCAGACGGGCACTGTCGATTCCTCGTTCGGAATATAGGTACCTGTATCCTGATCGATGTTCCCCTCACCGAGCATTGACCATTTGATCGGACGATTGGAGTTACTGACACTGAAGTTGATCGGCACGCCGGACTGCAGTTGTCCGACATGGCCAGGCTCGATTACCAGGTCAGCCGGCCAGTCCATGATGACCACAGAGCATATGGCTCTCTCGCCAGTTGACTTGTCAGTTACCTGAATATGCTGGACACGGATGAGCGACGCGACATCGTCAGGCTTGTCAGGTTGGAATGTCGCTTTCCCGCCCCCCAGGTCAGTCAGCACGCCCGAAGCGATTCCTAGCAGCTCCCACCGCAACTCTCCGCCGTCGAGGCTGTCGGCACGCAACTCGATAGCCTTCTGACCGCCAACCCAGCTTGCCATACGTGGGGCGATGCTTACCGCTTGCCCCTCCTGCACCAATGCGTGTCGCGTGACCTCCACGCCCTCGTGCTGACAGCGAGCGGTGACCACCACCAATTGCTGATCCTGAACAAAGTCGGCAGCGCCCCGGGCCGTGTAGGTGCTGCCCTGGAATGTTCCGGACACCGCTGGCCGGAACAAGTTGCTTGCCTGCCAGCCTACCTCCCCGGGCGCACCTTGCAGCTGGAAGGCCTGCGGTTGCCCTGCCCGAATACGCGCAACCCCGGGATGGACCGCAAGGCTGTTTTCACCTGGTTGCCAATCCCCGAAAATAACCCAATCAAGCGGGTGGTGGATGTCCTTGCCTGAGAAAACATGATCAATGCCCACCTTGATCGTGCGCAGTACGTCGAGCGGCCCACCTGCACCAAGCGCTTCGATCGTTGGGTCGAGAATGAGCGTAGCCGGCAAGCCGACGGCTTCTTCAGGGATGAGGTAGGGGAATTCGAATTCAGGATCGGGTTGCCCGCCTGCGCGTACGTCGACACCCAGTTTCATGAATACCAGAAGGGCCCCATCGCCCTCACGGTTTTTACCAGCGTCTGCGCCCCATGGCGCGGCCTGCGTTCGCAGCATCATGCGTTCCGGGCTCAGCGGTGCGAAGTCACGCAAGTCAAAACGCACCATGGCATAGCTACGCCGGTAGGCTGGAATATAGCCAAAAGCCTCCTGTAGCTCACGGCCGATCACCGTGTTCGCATAATCGGTCGATGCCAGGTTCGTGGTCACGTCCTGCATTTCGCCCAGGTCCAGCACCACTGACGCAAAGGGATGGGTCGAACCTTGCTCCAGCCGAAGGCTTGCTTGCGCCTGCACCCAGTAGCCCATGCCTTCGCTGATGGAAAAACTCTCGACCACTCGGCCCGGACGAGCGACTTGCTTGACCGAACGCGCAAAGTCGCCTGCGATCACATTGAAGCGCACAGTCACTTCTGCTGTGGTCGGCAGGGTTCTGACAAAGCTGATTTGCGGCTCGCCGAATACTACCCCCTGAAACGAAACGGACTGTTGCGCGCCTTCGTCGAGCTCAGCCTCCAGTATGAGGGGCTCAATGAACGTGCGCTCTCCCAGCGCTTCGAGAAACTGCTCGCGCAGTTTCATGTTCAGCACCGCCTGATTGAGCGCGAGCACACCGCCCCAGCCACTGCGTATCGTGGCGCTTTCCAATAACTTGAGCAGTACTTCTTTGGAATGACTGGCCATATCAGTTCACCTTCTCAGTACCCAGCAACTGTACGAATCGCTGGCTGGAAACGAATGGGACGGGAATGATCATGTAGGCGAAACGGTCCACGCTATCGCCGTCGTCATAGAACGCAGTGACGATTGCATACTGCTCGGCGCTGCCCGCCTTGGGTGTATACAGGCCGTTCTCAAACGTTCCATCGCCTTTGTATTTATGCCAATGCGTGGCCGCAGCCGGCACTTTTTCTTTGGGGACGGTTCTTGTAGTCCGGTAGAATGTGAGTTGTACGCCAGTACCCGAAACTTCCGCCTCCAGCCAATAGCTCCCGCTCTGGTCCACCACAACCAACACATCGATAGTGCGCTTACTATTATCTGCGCTTGAAACTTCCACCTCGGCGAGCCGAGACGAAATGAAGTTAAGAGGTTCCCCTGCGCCAGGCGCTGGCAGCGTTTTAGCTGCTACAAACTTGCGCCCGTCCTGCATTGTCGGGTCTTTATCCGGGTCTTCCTCAATTGCTCCCAGATTCTGGTCCTTGAGGGTCCAGGTCAGGGCCTTCTTGTCCACTTCACCGGCTACCAAGGAGTACTTGCTACCCAGCGAGACGACCACCACAGAGGGATAGACTGATACAGAACTTTCAACCAGGCTGAGCATTGCTTTGCTGACCTTGTCGCCGGCCGTGGCAGTGACGATGACCCGACGGAAGCCCGATGCGCGCAGCGAATCGGCGCTAGGCGCCGTGTATTTACCTGAAAGGTCAATATCCCCTTTCTCGCCCTCTTCGCCATCAACATTGTCCACTGACCACTTGATGTCGCTTGCGCCTGATGCCTTGAACGTCAGGCTGCCACCGCCGGCAACTACAACCTCGCTCGGCTCAATAACCAGATCGGTACGTTGCGGTGACAAGTGGCCAAGAACGGTCAAATCGGTCGGCATGTTCAAGTTAACGGGCGTCACCACATTGCCGCCCTTGAACAGTAAGTTGTTCAGGCGAAATGCATCCAGGGTCGCACCGATATCCACCAGCGACGCCGCAAGCGAGGTGGCATAAGCCTGCAAGCCTTGCCTGTAGAATTTCAGGTAGTCGTAGATGAATTGGATTTGATTAGGGGTCACTTTGGGGTCGGCGTAAACCAGCTCTATGGCAGTATTCGAACGCTGACTCTGAACCGAAAAATCAATAACAGAATTTTCACCTTCAACCTTAACCTTGAAACTGAAAACAACTTCAACATCTACAGTCGTTTTGAGCGTGAACTTACGATCCGGCCACGGATTAGCTGTATGTTCACGGTGACCTACTACGCCATCGACAAACACAGGATCCGGATTAAGTTTAAACACGACACCATTGCGCTCTACACGAAAGCGCATTGCCGGCTCATCAGCATAATTGAACCCGAAGGCAGGCGTCAAACATCTAAACAATGGTACCTCATGGTTAATGCGCGCCCACCACCCTCCCGCCGTTGCGACGAGCTCACGATGACGTGACCCTGGAATCTCGCGATCCTCAAATTTTGCATCCGCTACCCAGGGCACCTTATTGATCTCAGGGAATATCACTTTATTGTAAATGAGATCCTGAGCCAGGATCAGGTTACTGGTAAACTTTTCCGCCGACGAAGGCAACATATACAGCATATCTTTATCTTCATGCGGGTATGAACCATTCTTATCGCCTTTCATAGCAATGAACAGTACCACAGCCCCTTCGCCAAAGGCTGGATCACCACGTTTTGCGGAATTATGCTCTGCATGAGTACGTATGCCAAAACGCGCTGGTTCCAGCACCGAGTCTTCGCTCTCCCTCAACTCGCTGAGTGGCAGCGTGGTCAGTTCGTCGCCCCATGTTTTCATTAATTCAGCAAGGTGGGTACCTAGCCTAATACGCTCGAACTCTGTTTCCACACCGGTAAACTTGTACTGGTAGATAAATTCGCCATTCTCATTCAGTTGTATAAGTTTCAACACCACAGCCCCTTCATCACCGATACTGCTCTGTGACGTTGCCAGATCTGCCGTGAAGATCAATGAGGGGCCTACAATCGCATTCAAGGTGGACAACCGTGTGACTACCTTATGCGTCTCACCCGCGAGGACGGACTCCTTGAGTTGCAATTGTTTACCACCTACCATGCGCATGGTCGCGGCGACCCTGCCGTGTTGGATAGAGGCGTTCTCGAAAGACAGCCGGGGCCTATCCAGCGTCAAACCCATCAGCACATGCTTGACGCCTTCGCCAACATCTTCTTCGGAATCTTCGAACACGGGGAACTGCTGATCGGTACCAAGCCGGTCAATGTACTCCTGCATAAGCAGGACATTGGTTTTTTGCCGATCGAAAACCAGGATGGCACCCCACCCGAATGTCCAGCGCTGTTTTTCCATTTCTTTCAAATAGTCTTCAAGGCTTAATGCTTTAGGGGAAACATGTTTATTCATGGTCAGTGACTCCTTGGATACATATCAAATGTTCAGCCCGACACGGGCTACTGAGTTTTTCGAGGTGTCAACTTCAGGGTCGGCAGCGCATGCCAGCTGTCGCCCTTGTCATAGCTGACTTCGGCAGATACCGTGTACTGCAGGTTATCGGTCATCTGCTCGTAAACAGCCCTGGACAACCACTGCTGGACTCGCGCGTCTTCGAACTCGGTAACAGTGATAGCCACCTTGTTGCGCAACACGCCGCTAGCCAGGCCATCAACACGAATAGTCAGCAACTGCCCTGGCGCGGCGAATGACCATAGCCCCAGGCCGCTGATCAACAGTTGTGCACCATTGGCTGTCAATCTGCTCCGTTTCAGGTCGCCGTTGGCTTCCGCCTGCGGGCAGGCCATGGTGGGGTTCGGTGCCAGAGGCGCGACACGCAGGTTGACCGGCGAAGATTCGTCAACAACGGCACCCTCGCTGTCGACAATCTTGTAGCGCACCGTGAAACGTCTGCCTTCGATATCCCCAGGCTGGTGCATATTGGCTGCGACTACACCAGGGTCGACCTTGTAGCGCCGCTCCGTGCCCGGCTCTGGCTCGCGGACAACCTGCTGCCCGCCATTGGGGTGACCCAACCAATGCACTTCGATGGATTCGCCTGAACGCAGGTCAAACTCTGGAACGTTCACGTAAGCGCCGTCGATGGCATTGCGCGCGTTGAGTACCTGCTTGTCCGTGCCATCAGCAATGGCATGGTCAATAATCGGGGCGATCAGGTTGCGCGGCGCTTCAACCGCCACGGTCAAGGTATCGGAGGTCAATGCCCGGCCGTCACGGCCATACTGGTAGAACACGTTGTTGTTCCCGGTTTGCAGTGCCTGCGGGCCGATCAGGAACAGCGTTTCCTTGGCTTCCAGGCTGCTGGCATCCATCCGTGCAACCTGTAACAAGGTGTCCGCGCTCTGCGCTACTCGCCAATGCAACAAGACAAAATCACCCGCTTGCATGTCGGGATGGGCAGGCACACGAACCATCACGCCCTGGGGATATTTGTCCGGGTCCAGCGGGTCGCCTGTATAGCCATCCACCGTTGGAGCCCCAAGTACCGGGGTAGCGCTGGGGGCCTCGGTGATCTCGAACACCTGTACCGGCGAGTCGAGTGGGTTTCCATCAAGAGGAACCTGGTAATGCATCTCGGCCCGGCCACCGCGAATGGGCGTAAATTCGGATCTGCTTACAGGCCACAGCAGTGGCAAACCAACGTTCTGTGCGGTGACCTCGTGGAACTCGCTTACCGGTGTTTGCTCCACATCCGCCTGGTCGAACCGGCGAATGACCAACTCGACACGGTGACCCGGTTGCATGGCCTGGTACGGCGGAGCCTGCATCAACACGCCTTCGGTTTCGAGTTCATTCCAGTTGATTACCCGGTCATGGGATTCGCGCCCTTGTACGACCGCTAGCGTTTCCCCCTGCACGGGGGTATCACGCACACCGAGGTAGCAGCGCAGGCGCAGGGAATCAGGGGTCTCTTCGGAGAAGTCGCCAACTTTGTAGGAACAAAAGGCCCAGCCATCCTTGAAAGGCTCGACCATCGCGTTTTTGACCGACAAGGAAAGGCCAACGGCGGGATCGTAATCTGACGGGACTTCGGCAGCTGCGCCCAGTTCGTCGAACGGCGTACCGTCCACGCCGACACCTCGCCAAATCAAGAACACTTCCTGCCCATGCTGCAGGTCCGGTTTCTTGATCAGTACTTCCAAGTCCTGGCCTTGCAGGGCATTAACGTCGATTTCTCCGTCATTGTTTCTCAATGGAATCACGGGAAAAGGATCAACCTTTCTTGTTGAATCCGCATTGCTATCGCTAAGGGTCATTCGCCTGCTCCTGGTCGGGCATTGATGGCGATATTTCTACTGCGATAGCCAACCGCTGCCTACTGGCAGAAATGACAGGTCAGCGCTGCTCGCCTGCCGCCGGGCAACTTCGTGCGACCTGATAAATCTGCTAGGTGCGTAACTGACGAATTAGCGCTTAGGCTTCCTCTACTCCGCAGGCAGTTATCAACCTGCGTAATCACTGATTGCAGAGGCCGACACATGACAACTTTGAAATCCATGCCACGTACCAGCACTGGCCATCGCGCTCGGTGTATCGCATTTATGTTGTTTATCGGCAGCAGCATCCCGCTGGCCGCACAAGCGGCCCAAGAGCCGCAAGGCGTACTGACGCTTTATCAAACCGTTGACAACAATACAGAGCTGAGCTGCTCATTCGATGTGCCTGCGACGGGCAGTGACACCATCGTCCGGTTCTACCCCCGGGATCCGAATGGTAAATGCAAAGGCAATGAAACCGACGAGAAGGATAAGCTGTTCCAGCCCCATTCAATCCGCATTCGTTATGCGCCGGCTGCAGCCCGCATTATTCTCTCCGACAAACAAACCTCCCAACTCCATTGCAGCAAAGACGGCAACTGGATCGAACTGGAAACGACCCGCCCCCTCTCGTCGCTGGAAAAAATGGGGCTGGATAATATCACTGACTATACCGGTTATGTCACAAACATCGGTAGCGACACGCAGGCACGCAGCATTGGGTTCAAACGGGTCGATTCCAAAGGCATCATTCCTCAAGGCAAACTCAACTGCATAGAGGTGAAGACCTCGGCCAGCGTAAGCAGTGGGGGTAAATGATATGGCCGGCGCTTCCGTCATTCATTCCAACGCCACTAACTTTCAAAGTTTCCTGCAGAGCGGCGTGGACCCCCGCACAGGCCAATACACCCTGGCGATCAAACTGCCGACGTTGGCAGGCAATGACCTCATCGGGCCACAATTGCCGTTGCAGTTGGCGTTCAGCCCATTGAATGACCAGGACTCTGGATTTGGCAAAGGCTGGAGCCTGGGCCTCACGCAATATGTGCCGGGCTCACACATGCTGACCCTGCACAGCGGGGAAACATTCAAAGTCACCGGCGACGGTGCGCAGCCGGACATTCGGGAAAAAAAACTCGACACCTTCCACTTCCATGATGACACCCAGCACCCCACAGCCCCCCAGGACCGTTACCGCGTTGTGCACAAATCGGGGCTGGTGGAAATCCTGACCCGACACGGCGGCAGCAATAACCCTATGTACTTGCCAACCGAAGTCCACACGGCAATCGGGCATACGCTTTTGCTGCGTTATTCCGCCAACCCGATCCACCTGGAAACCCTCGAATGGCGTGACAGCGACAACAAGGTTCAGCAGTTGCTGAAACTCACCTACTCCACAGGTGGCGCAACCATCGACCTGCACCCCGGCGCCGGGGCAGACGGGTACCATGCCCGCTATACGCTGCAAATGCTCAACCGCGTGCTGGACAAGATCATCCTGCCAAGCGAAGACCAGGCGAATTGGCGTATTGAATACGCCCAGGTCAACAACCTGACCTGCGTAAAAAAGCTGTGGACACCCTTCGGCGCGGAGGAACATATCGACTACGACGTTGACGGCCATCGGCTGCCAACCAATGCAGACCGCACAACCCTGCCCCGGGTCAGCGAGCACCGGGTTTACCCGGCGGGTGCCGGCAAGCCACACCTGAAGACAACCTACACTTACCAGCACTTCGACACTGACAGTGAGACCTGGCTTGACCACAATTTCGTCGGTTACAACAGCGGCATCACCTGGCAGGACGACGGCGAAGACAACCTGTACCGCGCCCAGGCAGACTATCAGTACAGCGTGACCGCGACCTTCTGGGACGGCAATGCAGCGGTGCGCACCCGCACCCATACCTACAACCGCCACCACCTCATGGTGCGTCAGACACTTGAACAAGATGGCCACATCGAAGAAACCCTGACCCGTTATCACGAAGCGGACGATACGCCGTTCGAGCTCCAACCGCCGTACTTCCAACTGCCCCATGTCATCACCAAGCGCTGGACACTACGCAGCGACCCCTTCAAGCAACGTCTCGAGCAAGTCACTACCCTATACGATGAAGTAGGCAACCTGATCGAGGAAGTGCAACCTACCGGTATCCGCACCCGTTACGAGTACTACTCCGAACAGGGCGAGGCAGGTGAGGACGGCATTTGCCCGGCCGACCCGGAAAACTTCAAGCGTAACCTGAAGTGTATAACCGTGTACCCGCTATCCGGACTACCAGGCGATGCTCCGGTTTTGCGCACGCGCCTAAGCTACAAGGAATACACGCCGTTGGACGGCAAGACAACGCCGTGGCTGGCCGTAAGTGAAGAAAGGCACCTGCAGGTAATGCGTGCCGGCCAGCACGACGAAACCGAACAACTGCTGCAACTGACCGAGCGCGGCTACCTGAACGAACCCAGGAATGCGTACCTGCATGGCCGGCCCGACTACCAGACCACCACACGCTATGGCGCCGCACTCAAGGACCCGCTGCGCAAAGCCATGGAAAGCCGAACCACCCGCACCAACTGGCATTACCGTAAGGTACTGGATAAGGATTGGGGCCTTGAGCACTGGCGCGATACCCGCGTATTCGGGTACGACGCGGAGCCTGGTTTAACACAGATGAGCACCAGTGAGGCTACTTCGGCACTGACCGGGCAGCAGACTTACCGCCAGGACGCCACAGGTAACGCCGTACGCTTCACCTACGACGCACTGAACAGGCTGCTTGAAGAAACGGTTGCACCGGGAACCCCTGACGCGACCACAACCGCGCATGGTTACGCCTTGGTCAGCGCTGTTGGCGGCATGGCGACACAGTGGGTCATCGAAAGCACCGGTGTGAAGTCGACCGTTACCCTGGACGGCTGTAACCGGCCTGTAAGGGAAGAGCGGGAAACCGCGGCGACAGCAGGGACCAGCAAGCTGGTTAGCGAAAGCGAGTATGACGGGCTGGGCCAGCTAAAGAGTCTGACGCTTTACGATTACTACCAGACCGACGCCCATGCAGCGGAAAAGGTCATCGAACTCACCTCCAGCTTCGCGTACGACGCCTGGGGCGAGCTGTGCAAAACCACCCAGGCGGACGGTGTGACCACGCACCGCGAGCGAACGCCCTTCGGGAAAAGCGGTGACACCGTCACCGAATGGGTCGAAACCCCGGATCGCCCCGGCCAGCGCCAGCAGCAAACAATCACCGAAACCAACAGCTTCGGCTCACCAGCCCTGGTTTACAGGGTAGATGCGGATGGCAAGCCGCTGGGGCGACAGGTGTTCACCTATGATGGCCTTGGCCAATGCACCGACCAAGCGCGCTTCATCGAGAAACCCGGCAATGCCATCCACACCGCACGACGCAACACGCGCTACCAGTTCGACGTGTGGGGCCGCATCAGCCAGACCGAACAACCGGACAAATCTACCATGCTGCGTGATTTTGCCCTGCACAGCAGCGGCGAGCTGACTGAACGGCTGCAAGTCCGTTCACGCAACAGCCTCACCCCGCAGGTTGTGTGCACGCGGGAATTCGACGGCGTATCGCGGCTGAAGGCGCTGACCATGGGCGCCAGGCATGAAACCTATACCTATGTAGACAATACCGTGCTGCCCCATACCCGCTCCACCGCGAGCAAGCGCACCTTCACCTACACCTACCAGCCTAGCCTGTCAGCACAGCCCAAGAGCATCAGCATCGCCACGCCAGCCAGCATCGATGCCCCCCACGAAGCCAGCTTCGACTACCACCCGCTGACTGCGGCCATCAATGATGCCACCAACGCCCAAGGCAAGCGCAGCTACCACTACACCGACCAAGGCCACCTGAAGCAAGCGCTTTGGGCCGACGCAATCACAGGCGAACAGCATACATGCAGCTACAGCCACTCCCTGCAAGGCCGGCCACTGCTCACCACCACCAGCGACGGGGACAGCATTGCGCATACCTATGACGCGCTTGGCAGGCTGGAAACAACACGCCAGGGTAACCTGCTGGCCACCTTCGGCTATGACACCGCGGGCCGGCTGCACACGACCGAAACCGAAGACACTGCAAACGGGCAGCGAGTGCTGTGTGAGCAGTACTACGATGATCTGGGCAGGGAGACGTCGCGCACCCAGACACTGACGCGTGCCGATGGCTCCGCGCTCACCCACGCGCTGGTTCTGGCGTGGCGCTCGGACGACCAACTGTATAGCCGTACCCTGAGCCGCGACGGCAGCGTAGTGCTGCATGAAAGTTTCGACTACGACGTGCTGGACCGCCTCGAGCATCACCGCTTCGAGGGTACGGAGCTGCCAGGCAATGCCCACGGCCGGCAGTTCGTCAGCCAGTTCTTCATCTATGACGCGCGGAACAACCTGAGCGAGTGCTACACCGACTTCGCCGACGGCAGCATGGACAAGGCCACCTACCGCTACGACGGCTTCCTGCTGCGCGAGGCCACGCACACCCTGCAGCCGGATTACCCCGCCAAACAGGCCTTCAGCCATGACGATGACGGTAACCTGCTGAACGACGAGCAAGGCAACCGCCTGGTCTATGACCTTGCCGGGCGCCTGCAGGAGGTACGCAGTAGCGATGGTGCGCAGCTGTTGCACAGTTACCGCTACGACGGCCACGGCGACCTGATCGGCGCTACGCAGGGCAGTGCCGGCGAAGTGCAGCGCCGGTACCAGGACTACCGCCTGAGCAGCACGCTGGAAAACGGTTTGCTGACACAGTACCTGTACGCCGCAGACAGGCCGGTGGGGCTGCAGCAAGCCGGTGCCGGCAGCGACACACGGCTGCTGCTGAGCGACCATACCGGCAGCGTGATCGGCGAAAGTGATGGCAGTACGCTGACGCAAGCCCGCTACAACGCATACGGCGAAACCCTGGCCGACAGCAACCTGCAGGGTATGCTCGGCTTCAATGGCGAAGCCCGTGAGCGCGCGCTCGGCTGGTATCTGCTGGGGCGCGGCTATCGGGCCTACAACCCGGTGCTTATGCGCTTCCACAGCCCCGATGAACTGAGCCCGGAAGATGCAGGCATCAACCCCTACAGCTACTGCGGCGGCAACCCATCGAACTGGCGCGACCCAAGCGGCCACAAGGGCGAACGGTACAGTGTCGAGCTGCCTTACATTCCACCTACGCCGGCACCCAAGCCGAAGAAAGACTGGCGATCCTGGCTGGGGGTCGCCCTCGGTGTGGTGTTCGCAGTGGTCAGTTTGATCATGTTGCCGCCGGTAGGCTTTACCTTCGCATTTGCCCTCGGCGTCGGCAGCCTTGCCCTTGACGTTGCTTCCACGGCTGCATCGGCAGTTGCTGTGGCGAACAACGATGAGACGGCCAACAACTGGGCGTTCTGGCTGGGCATTGCCAGTGCCGTGAGTACCCTGACAGTTATTGTGGCCAGCCGCTTTATGGCGGCTAAAACGACCAGTAATGTGGTGACACGTAGTGTGGGGACGCAAACGGATGATGTGATTGGTGCTATTTCAAACGGTGGTAATTTAACTCAGACTCGCTCCATCTTCGGCCCCGCTTCTAATTTACCGAGCCGTCGATTCAATAACTACGTCCGCAAGTTTACAACCGGCAACGGAAAAGCAAAGTTCTCTGAACTTGATAGCCTGGATTCAATTCCATTGAGAAACGAAGGAGAAATCGTACGCAACCCTATATACAAAGCCGACAAAAACGCCGCACCTACAATCTTCGAGGCTAATATCGTTACCACCGAAGGCCCAACAACGACAATCTTCACGCCCGCTTCACCTACTACGACTGATTTTACGCCCGCAGCCGGGATAGAAGGGTGGGGGCGTCGCATTGTGAACGGTAAGGTCAGTTACACCGAAAATGTATTCCCACCGGACTTCCGACCACCTGGACTCTAACAGGGTGCAAACCGAAGGCGGCCCTAACGGACCGCCTCCGTCACGATTTCACAAGGCATCTTTGTAGGCTTTCCCATGCTTAAATACGACTTTTCCTACATCTAGATTCCTGTGCCTCCCGTATCGTCGCGTCAAATTTGCCGCTGGCGGAGCGTTACTTCCAGAGATGGACCACTGCCCTCACTCTTGTTTACAAGCGGCGCGAAAAAGGTGCCCATCCATGCGATTTTTCTACCTGCGCCAGCAGTTATTAGCGAGTATCCACTCATCCCTTGAGTGGCGAGCGACCCATTGCAGCATATTGTTGTTCATTGCCATACCCGCCGCACTCGCCGATGAGCAACCACTGCAATTCAACCCGAATTTCATGCACATTGCGCCCGGGCAGTCGACCGACGCCAGTGCCTCGGCGCTGCGCTCGCTGGCCGCGCAAGCCACTTTGGCCCCCGGCCGCTATCAGGTCGACGTGCTGGTCAACCTGGCATCCGCTGGCCGCCATGCCATCGATTTTCGCGAGCGTGACGACGGCAAGGGGCTGGAACCCTGCCTGACACCTTCACTGCTACGCGAACTCGGCCTGCGCGAAGAAGCACTGGAGGCGCCACTGCCCAGCGACGAGCAATGCGCGAACTTGCCGGGCCTGGTACCCGACGCTGCATTCGAACTGGACCCCGGCAAGCTGCAACTAGCGCTGTCCATTCCTCAAATCGCCCTGCGCCGTGACGTTGCCGGCAGTGTCGCACCCGAGCGCTGGGACGCCGGCATCACCGCCGCCTTCGTCAACTACCAGGCCTCGGCGCAACACTACAGCGGCAATGCCGGACCTACGCGCAGCAGCCAGGACCTGTACCTGAACAGCGGGCTGAACATTGCCGGCTGGCGCCTGCGCAGCAGCCAGAGCTGGCGCGACGACGGCCAGCAGGAACGCAGCTGGACCCACACCAACACCTACGCCCAGCATGACCTGCCGGGTAAATGGGGCACGGCAACCGTGGGCGAAACCTTCACCAACGGCGATGTGTTTCGCAGTGTGCCGTTCAAGGGCGTGCAACTGGCCACCGATATGGACATGCTGCCCGATGTGATGCAGAGCTACGCCCCGGTAATCCGTGGGGTAGCGCAAACGCGGGCCAAGCTGGAGGTGCTGCAGAACGGCTACCCGATCTACTCCACCTACGTGGCGCCCGGCCCTTATGAGATCAATGACCTGGGCGTCGGCGGCAGCAGCGGCGACCTGGAGGTGGTCCTGACCGAAGCCGATGGCCAGGTGCGCCGCTTCATCCAGCCATACTCCACGCTGAGCAACCTGCTGCGTGAAGGCGTCTGGCGCTACAACATCGCCGCTGGCCGCTACGACGGCGCCGATGACCTGGACGACCCAGCCCTATGGCAAGCCACCCTGGCACGCGGCGGCGCCTGGAGCACCACCCTGTACGGTGGCTTGCTGGGCAGCGAATACTACAATGCCGCCACCCTGGGAGCCGCCAGGGATTTCGCCGACCTCGGCGCAGTGTCGCTCGATGTTACCCAGGCACGTACAGACCTGGGCGACCAAGGCCAGGTGCAAGGGCAAAGTTACTCCGTGCGTTACGGCAAGTCGTTCCAGACCGGCACCAGCCTGCGCTTTGCCGGCTACCGCTACTCCACCGAAGGCTATCGCGAGTTCGAGGAGGCCGTGCAGCAGCGCAATGCTTCGAGCAGCTACCTGGGCAACCGCCGCAGCCGCCTGGAAAGTTCGATCTACCAAAACTTCGGCAGCAGCTCGCTGAGCCTGACCTTTTCCCAGGATGATTACTGGAACACCAGCCTGCAGCGGCGCCAGTACCAGTTTCAGTTCAATACGCAATATCGCCGCGTCAGCATCAACCTGTATGCGTCGCAGTCGCTGGACAACGACGGGCGCAACGACCGGATCATCGGCCTGGGCGTCACTGTTCCGCTGGACCTGGGCGCATCCAGCACTGCCAGCTTCGACGTACAGGAAAGCAACGGCCATTTCAGTGAACGTGCCAGCCTCAATGGCGGTTCGCAGGACAACCGGTTGAGCTACCAGGCATCGCTGGCCAACGATGAACAACAGCGCACCTCGGCGGCCATTTCGGCAGGCTACCAGACATCGAAGGTCAACCTTGGTGCCGGCTATACCGAGGGCAGCGACTACCGCAACGTATCGGTCAACGCCAGCGGGGCTGTGCTTGCCCACGCAGGCGGTATCGTGCTCGGCTCTTACCTCGGCGACACCAATGCGCTGGTTCACGTACCCGATATTGCCGGGGTGGGTGTGGACAACGCGCCTGGCGCAAAAACCAGTGACAGTGGTTACCTGCTAGCCCCGCACATGCGCCCCTACCGGATAAACCAGATTGCGCTGCAGACCGACGAATTGGGACCGGACGTGGAGATAGAAAACGGCACCACCCAAGTGGTGCCCCGTCGGGGCGCGGTGGTCTTGGCCGAGTACAAGGCGCGCCATGTCAGCCGCCTGATCCTGACCCTGCAACACCCCGACGGCAGCCCTTTGCCTTTCGGCACCCGGGTCAGCACCCCGCAAGGCGAACACCTGGCGATCGTCGGCCAGGCCGGCCAGGCGCTGGTGGCGACCGACGCACATCCGCAGACACTGCTGGCCACTTGGGGTGAGCAGGCTCAGCAACAATGCCAACTGCCGATCGACCCTTCGACCATGCAGGAAGATCAGGGTTACCGCATGCAGACCCTACGCTGCACAACGCCATGACAGGAAACACAGAATGCCCCGCAAACTTTCCACGAACCTGAGCATCGCTGCCATCCTGGGCATGTTATCGGTGACCGGCGCCGTACAGGCCGCAGACGAATGCAAGTGGGAATCGACCCCCGGGCCGATGCTGTTCAACCACAATCTCGGCGCCGCAGCATGGGTGGCCAGGGATGCCCCTGTCGGTAGCAAGATCGCCTCATGGGGCGCACAGATCATGACAGGGACAGATGGTGCCCGACTGATCTGCGACAACGACGGCCTCAGGACGTTGACCGCCAACGTCACCACGCCATTGCCCCTGGCCCCTGGCACATTCCCGCCAGTCGACGGCCATAATGTGGACGGCAAGGTGCTGCAGACCAGCATCCCCGGTGTGGGCCTGTATGTGGAGTTTGGCAGTTTTCTGAACGGCACGGCGAACAACCACTTCAAAGCGGTCGACGGAATCGGCGCCCTTCCCTTCCTGGCCGAACATAAGGAGAGGATGACCCCCAATAACCTGACCTCGAACATCCAGCGCCTCAAGTACATCGCGCTGATCAAGACCGGCACCATTACGCCGGGGCCGCAATCATTCAGCCAGGAAGTCGCCAGGGCAACCATCAGTGATGTGGGCGACGCACTTCGGCTGACCATCAATGGTCAGGTCATGCAAGCCCAGTGTACGCTCAAGGCCGACGCGGTCAGTGCCGACCCGGTGCAACTGGGCAAGCATGACATCGCCGTGTTCACCGGAGAGCACACCACCACCAACCCGGTCGATTTCTTCATCACCCTCAGCGACTGCGAGGACGACCCGGCAGGCAGCGTTGCCCGTGCGTTCATGCGCCTGGACGGTGTGGACGGATCGGTACCGATCGATCGTGACCTCGGCCTTTTCAGCCTGACTACAGACTCATCTGCCAGCGGTGTCGGCATCCAGGTGCTGCGCAGTGACAACACCCCCTTGAAACTGGAAGAGTTCCTCGACATGGCTGCTGTCACCCCAGGCACCATGCGCTTTGACCTGCGTGCACGTTATTACCAGACCGCACCGGTGGTCACCGCAGGGGAAGCGAAGGGGGCGCTGAACTTCACCATCGAGTACCGTTGAGCTGACGGCCCGGGGACCTGCCCCGGGCCTGTTTTTTTGGCCGCACAACGACAAAAACGCAAAAAGGAACCCGAAGGTTCCTTTTTGCGTTACATGTTTGGAGCGGGAAACGAGTCATGCACTAGAGCGCTAAGTCTCTGTTTCCCAATCACTTTCTTCACTGTGGTGATCAGTGAAGAACTCAATTATAGCCTTGTTTTTCGCCCTCGGCAACAAAGTTCATCCAACGACTTCCATTGAAGTCCAAGGACTGCTCTTTTCGCAGTCGCACCGCCCTACGATGCTGTCGCGATGCAATGGGGCCTCCAGTGGCCAAGGCCGTCGTGCGGCGATAGGCGAATGGAATCAGGGGTTATCAGATTACCGCCTGCTGCATGCGCTTGGTCAACGCCTCGGCGCTTTCCTTGCGCTCGCTATACCTGTCCACCAGATACGGCGACGCATCGCGCGTGAGCAGCGTGAACTTCATCAGTTCCTCCATCACGTCCACAATGCGGTCGTAGTAGGCCGACGGTTTCATGCGTCCCGCTTCATCGAATTCTTGATACGCCTTGGCGACCGAGGACTGGTTGGGGACGGTCAGCATCCGCATCCAGCGGCCCAGCACGCGCATCTGATTGACAGCATTGAAAGATTGCGAGCCGCCCGACACCTGCATCACTGCCAGCGTCTTGCCCTGAGTCGGACGCACCGCGCCGACTGACAGCGGAATCCAGTCGATCTGCGTTTTCATCAGGCCGGACATCGCGCCATGGCGCTCCGGCGAACTCCACACCATACCCTCGGCCCACTGCGCGAGTTCGCGCAGTTCCCTGACCTTGGGATGATCCTCGGTCGCGTCATCCACCAGCGGCAGGCCCGACGGGTTGAACAGCCGCGTCTCGCCGCCCAACGCCCGCAGCACGCGGGCTGCCTCTTCGGCGGCCAGTCGGCTAAACGAGCGTTCGCGCAGCGAGCCGTAGAGCAGCAGGAAGCGTGGCGCATGGGTGGAACGTTCGGGTGCCAGTAGCCGTTCCATGTCCGGCGGCTGGAGCAATGCGGCGTCGATGTTCGGCAGGTCGAGACGGGATTCAGACACGACGGCCCTCCACATCCACTACCGGCTCGCCGTCTTCCTTGTTGAACGCGCCGCGCTGCGGTTGCGGCAGGATGTCGAGCACTGTTTCCGACGGGCGGCACAGGCGCGTGCCCAGCGGCGTGACCACGATAGGTCGGTTGATGAGGATCGGATGTTGGAGCATGAAGTCGATCAATTGCTCGTCGCTCCACTTCTGATCTCCCAGGCCGAGTTCCGCATACGGCGTGCCTTTCTCGCGCAGCACCGCGCGTACCGGGATGCCCATCGCGGCGATCAGCGCCTTCAGCATGTCGCGGTCGGGCGGTGTCTTCAGATATTCGATGACAGCCGGTTCCTCGCCGCTGTTGCGAATCAGGCTGAGGACGTTGCGTGACGTGCCGCAATCGGGATTGTGGTAGATCGTGATGTGGCTCATGTCGAGGTGCCTTCGTTCGAGAGAAGCATGGATTGCTGGCGCAGATGCCTGATCACATAGCCGAACAGGATCGCGCCCGCCGCGCTGATGCCGGTCAGGGCCAGCAGCGTGCCGGGATAGCCGTTGCCGGCGGAATACAGCAGCGAGGCCACGAAGGGGCCGGCGGCCACTGCGATCTGCACGGGTGTCGCCATCGCGCCGCTGATGGCGCCATAAGCGGCCCGACCGTACAGCTCGGCGGGCAAGGCGCCTCGTACGATCGTCATGACGCCATTGCCGATGCCGTAGAGCGCGGCAAACACGACATACACCGGCAGCCACTGCTCGGAAGCAAAGAGCAGGAGCAATGACAGCGGCAGCAGACTGATGGCCGCCATGCCGACCTGGCGCGTGCTGGCCCGCTTGCCGACCGTGGCTTGCACCACACGGCCGAGTACCTGCATTGGCCCGATCAGCGCACCGACCCAGGCCGCATTTGCGGCAGAGATGCCATGTGCCTGCAAGACTGGGATCATGTGCAGCGACATCGCCGCGAACACCAGTGCATTCAGCGTCACAGCCGCCGTGACGAGATAGAACACCGGTTCGCGCATGACCGCGGTGAGATTGCGGGATCGGGTTTCCGTCCGCGCTGGGGGTGTGCCGTGTGCCGGGCCGCGTCCCTTTGGCAGGCTGGCATGGATGGGCAGGCAGATCAGCAGGTTCGCGGCCGCATAGATCAACCAGACCTCGCGCCAGCCGACGTGTTGCAACAGCGTTTGCGTCAGCGGCCAGAATACCGTGCTGGCGAAACCGCCGAACAACGTCAGGTGCGTGATCGCCCGGCGATAGTTGCTGCCATGGACCTGCGTGATGACCGCGAAGGCCGGCTGGTACAAGGTCGCGCTCATGGCCACGCCGATACCGGCCCACACGAGGTAAAGCTCCGTCGCGTTGTGTACCCGCGAGAGGCACGCGAGCATGACGGCGGCCAGCAAGGCGCCGCTTCCCATCAGCAGACGTCCACCGATGCGGTCGATGATGCTGCCGGCCGCGGTCGAAAGCAGTCCCGAGATCAGCAAGGCCACCGAATAAGCCCCGACGATGGCGGGCTTGGACAGGCCGAGTTCGTCCTGCATGGGCTGCATCAGGACGCCGTAGGCGTAGAACATCGACCCCCACGCGACGATCTGCGTCAGTCCGAGCGAGGGAATCAGCCAGCCGCGAGAGCGCGGGATGGTGTTGTCCATGATTACGCTTGGCGCTCGTACCAGCCGCGCGAGCGGTTGACCACGCGCACCACCAGCAGCATCACCGGCACCTCGATCAGCACGCCAACCACGGTGGCCAGCGCCGCGCCCGAGTGGAAGCCGAACAGACTGATGGCGGCGGCCACGGCCAGCTCGAAGAAGTTGCTCGCGCCGATCAGTGCCGAGGGGCCGGCGATGCTGTGCTTCTCGCCTACCTTGCGGTTGAGCCAGTACGCCAGCCCGGAATTGAAGAACACCTGGATCAGGATCGGCACCGCCAGCATGGCGATCACCAGCGGTTGCCGGATAATGGCCTCTCCCTGAAAGGCGAACAGTAGCACCAGCGTCAGTAGCAGCGCGGCGATCGACAGCGGGCCAATACGTTCCAGCGCCCGGTCGAACGCAACCTGACCCCGGCGCAGCAGCGCCCGGCGCCAGAGCTGCGCGAGGATGACAGGAATGACGATGTAGAGCGCGACCGACACCAGTAGCGTGGCCCATGGCACGATGATCGACGACAGGCCCAGCAGGAGGCCGACGACGGGCGCGAAGGCGAACACCATGATGGTGTCGTTCAGCGCCACCTGCGACAGCGTGAACACCGGATCGCCGCCGGTCAGCCGGCTCCACACGAACACCATCGCCGTGCAGGGCGCGGCGGCCAGCAGGATCAGCCCGGCGATGTAGCTGTCCAGCTGCCCGGCCGGCAGCCACTGTGCGAAGACATGGCGGATGAAGATCCACGCCAGCAGCGCCATCGAAAACGGCTTGACCGCCCAGTTCACAAACAGCGTGACGCCGATGCCGCGCCAGTGTCGCCTGACCTGGCCGAGTGCGCCGAAGTCCACCTTCAGCAGCATCGGCACGATCATCACCCAGATCAGCAAGCCCACCGGCAGGTTGACCTGGGCGACTTCCAGCTGGCCAATGGCCTGGAACGCGCCCGGCGCGAACTGGCCCAGCGCGATGCCGGCAACGATGCACAGCAGCACCCACAGGGTCAGATAGCGCTCGAAGCTGCTCATGGCAGATGCGGCCGGCGCGTGACCGGCCGCTTCGGTTTCTGTAGTCATCGCGCCGCCCTTACTGGCGGCCGATGTCGCGCAGCTCGCGCTGCAACGACATGGCGTCCAGGCGCTGGAGCGGCAGCGACAGGAACAGTTCAATGCGTCGGCGCAGCGTGATCGCGGCGTCGAGGAACGCTTTGCGCTGTTGCTCCTCAGTGCCCTCGACGGCTGCCGGATCAGGGACGCCCCAATGCGCCGACACCGGCTTGCCCGGCCACAGCGGGCAAGCCTCCCCAGCAGCGTTGTCGCAAACTGTAAAGATGAAGTCGAACACCGGCGCACCCGGTGCCACGAACTCGTCCCAGCTCTTGCTGCGGTAGCCGGTCGTCGGCAGGTGCAGCCGCTCCAGCGTGGCAAGTGCCAGCGGATGAACCTCGCCCTTGGGGTGACTGCCCGCCGAATAAGCGTGGAAGCGGCCCTTGCCCAGCTCGTTGAGCATGCCTTCGGCAAGGATGGAGCGGGCGGAATTACCCGTGCAAATGAACAATGCGTTGTAGATCGTGTCGGTCATGGCGTCAGCAGTCGCAGCGGGTGGATTCGGAAACCTCGCACACTCCGCCTTGGCAGCAATGCTCGGTCAGGTAGCCGATCAGGCCGTTCATGTGGTCGTATTCGGCGCGATAGATCAGGTTGCGGCCTTGCTGCTCGATGCTGACGAGGCCGGCGTGGGCCAGTTCCTTCAGATGGAAGGACAAGGTGTTGCGGGCCACGTCGAGCTGGTCGGCCAGCACGCTGGGCGTGAGTCCTTCCGGGCCGGCGACGACCAGGGCGCGGAACACACGCAGGCGCTGGGTGTGCGCCAAGGCGCTCAGGGCGGAAACGGCTTGATCTTCGTTCATGATTCGATAGTACAACAATTATTGAATTAATGGATAAGAATCAGCGGGCAAGTCATTCATGGCTTCGCGGCATACCGCCGTCGAGTTCTTGGACTATGTTCCGCGCATCACGCCCATCAAAGTCATCGCGGCAGCAAGATGCTTCTATCAAGAGCGGCGGATGCCTTCTCGCACCACGGACTAGTTCAAGGGAAGGCAGGATGCCTAGCGGGCGATAGAACTGCACTGCATCCTGATGCGATGTGACCATGTTTGGCCCACACCGCAGGCGCGTGAACGCAAAGTGCGTTGGATTGAACCAAGCAAAATGCTTCGCCGCAAGATGCTATGTCGATATATCAGGATGCCGAAACAAGCATGACATGCGCGGATTTCTCCAGGTCCCTCTGGACGTGGAGCAGCGGATGCAATCCCCTGCGCCTTGTGAAACCGTGGGGATATCAGACCATATCGAATCGGTCTTGATGTGCTTGACGCACCCCATGACGCTGGCACCGTGAGCGCAATTGTCGAGCGTGCTTCTTCCTTATTACTCGACGGACCGGCAACTGGTCAATTCTTGCATATCGAGCAAGAGAGAACCACCTGTGACGGGTGCCATGATCTCTTCCGTCCATGTTCCAGGGCATCGCCCCAGGCATCAGCCACAGGCATAACGAAAAAACAGCCCCTTGGTGGGGCAAGAAGGAGCCGGTGATGTAGCGCTTCCGAAAGGAGACGAAAACATGCACAAGGAGCCACCACTATCAAAGGTGTTCTATCGTCCCATCGAAGCTGCCATACGGTGGGCTGGGTTGTTGCGGTACGAAGCGGTGATCGTCGCATCGATCGCATCACCGCGTTGTCTGCCGCAGATGTTGGACTGCCCGCGATGGAACGAGTGTCGGCTGTACTCGGAACGCATCTACGACGGTATCCTCAACGCCGAACTACCCTTCGGCAAGAACGGGATCACACTTAATGACCCAGATCTGGTGAGTTCACTCGATCTGACCGTCCGCCATGTCGATCTGAAGCGGTGGATGCGCACCCACTATCCCGAGCATCGGCCGGGATTTCTGTTCAGTCGCGGCGAGCGCATGGTGCATCCCTTCATCACCATCGAGACAGGACAGGCAATCCTGCTGGAACGGCTGGCTCTGCAGGCCGCGCTGGACCATAGCCGACGCGAGATGCGCGAACTGCAACAGCAACACGAAGTCTTGCTAAAGCAGTCCGCCGTACTGCTGGCTCCCAAGCAGTGCGTGATCAGTGATCGGGCGGAAACTACATACCTGAACATCATCGGCGGCATGCTGACGCTGATGCTGAGCCAATCCCCATCCGGCGTGCCGTACTCCAGCTTCAAGACGCAGGAGGCCATCGTCACCGCATTGCTCGCCCACTATGGCGGCACCATGGGCATCACGGAGCGAACCTTGAACGGCAAGTTCGCCAATGCCAGGAAGAATGTCCGTAGCGCAGCCGCGTGAATTCTTCCATCTTGTATGTGCAGTCGCGGAGATTGCATTTGCAATGTTTTTCCGCAGCCATGTCTATTGAATAGAGGTCACGCCAACAAACGCTACTGAGCGTTCAGGAGTGACCGCCATGTCGCAAATACCTGTACTGCCACCGCACGAGCGCCGCATCCTGCGGCTCGATGAAGTTGAAGCGAAGTCCGGCTTCAAACGCGCCCACATCTACAACCTGATGAAGAAGCGCCAGTTTCCGCAGGCGTTGCGCCTGGGCGTGCGCGCCGTGGGCTGGGATTCGGTCGAGATCGACCAGTGGATCGCCGAACGCCTCAACAACCGGACCTGACCCGCTCCCCCTCGATTTTCCCATCGCCAAACGGAGAGCGCCATGCAGGTCGTATCCATAATTTCAACGAAAGGCGGCGTAGGCAAGACGACTACGGCCGCCAACCTCGGCGGCCTCGCCGCGGACGCGGGGCTGCGTGTGCTGCTGCTCGATCTCGACGTGCAGCCGACCTTGTCGTCCTATTACGAGCTGGCACACCGCGCTGCCGGCGGTATCTATGAGTTGCTGGCGTTCAACGAACGCGCCCTCGATCAGTTGGTGTCCCGCACCATCATCGCGGGCCTGGACCTGGTGCTCTCGAACGATCACCGGGGTGAACTGAACACGTTGCTACTGCACGCGCCAGACGGACGCCTGAGACTGCGGCACCTGCTGCCGGCGCTGGCGCCGCTTTATGACCTGGTGCTGATCGACACCCAGGGTGCACGCTCGGTGCTGTTGGAGATGGCGGTGCTCGCCTCTGACCTGGCGCTGTCGCCCGTGACCCCGGAAATTCTCGCTGCCCGCGAACTGCGACGCGGCACCATGCAGTTGCTGGAGGACATCGCGCCATACCGGCACCTCGGCATCGAACCGCCATCCCTGCACCTGCTCATCAATCGCGTCCACCCCGTGTCCGCGAATGCACGGATGATCCAGCAGGCGCTGCGCGACCTGTTCCAGGACCATGCCGGCATATGCGTGCTGGGCACCGACGTGCCGGCCATCGAGGCCTATCCGCGCGCCGCAACCCGCGGCCTGCCGGTGCATCGCGTCGAGCATCGCCAGCCGCCGGGCAGAGTTGCGCCCGCCGCGCTCGACACCATGCGCGCGCTCGCCGGCGAACTGTTCCCACAGTGGCAAGACAGATTTGCCCTCGTGTCCGGCCGTCCTCCTCGTTCCATTGAAACCGGGAGGTCACATGGCGAACGCACATGAACTGGCCCGCGGCCACAAACGGCTGCGCGCCCTGATTGAGTTTGCGGTGAGCGAAGGCTGGCACGTCAAGCGCACACGGGGCGGACACCTCAAGTTCACCAAGGCCGGCTGCGCCGCCATCTACACCAGCTCAACAGCGAGCGACTACCGGGCGGATCTCAACGCCCGTGCACAGATCCGCCGCGCCGAGCGCGAGGCCCGCATGGCCCGGGCCGTCAACGCCGAGGGATGTGGTCATGGCTGAGATGACCTCCCAGGACATGGCCGGCAAGCTGCTTGCCGCCGGGTTCGAGCGCAGTGGGCCATCGGCCACGGCCTTGAGCGACCCGATCGCCGACACGCCGATGGTCGTGACGCTGGACCAGTTGCGGCCCTACGACCACGACCCCCGCAAAAAGCGCAACTCGGCCTACGATGAAATCAAGGCCTCCATCCGAGAGCGCGGCCTGGACGCGGCGCCAGCGATCACACGCCGTCCTGGCGAGGCGCACTACATCATCCGCAACGGCGGCAACACCAGGCTGGCGATCCTGCGTGAACTCTGGGCGGAGACCAAGGACGAACGCTTCTTCCGCATATCGTGCCTGTTCCGGCCGTGGCCTGCGCGCGGAGAGATCGTCGCCCTGACCGGGCACCTCGCCGAGAACGAACTACGCGGCGGCCTCACGTTCATCGAGCGCGCCCTGGGCGTCGAGAAAGCCCGCGAGTTCTATGAGGCTGAAAGCGGCACCACCCTGAGCCAGTCCGAGCTGGCCCGCCGCCTGGCCGCCGACGGCTTCCCAGTCCAGCAGTCGCACATCAGCCGCATGGCTGACGCGGTGCGCTACCTGCTGCCCGCGATCCCGACCGTCCTATACGGGGGCCTCGGCCGCCACCAGGTCGAGCGGCTGTCGGTCATGCGCAAAGCCAGCGAACGCACGTGGGAGCACTATGCCAAAGGCCGCTCCCTGCCGCTGGACTTCGACAGCTTCTTTCTGGAGGCGCTGTCGCAATTTGATGTCCAGCCCGACGAGTTCTCGCCGCCGCGTGTGCAGGACGAGTTGATCGGTCAGATGTCCGAGCTGCTGGGCATCGACTACGACGTGCTCGCCTTGGACCTGACCGAATCCGAGAGCCGCCACCGCGCCCTGGTCAGCGACCCAACCCCGCCATCGGCGCCGCCGGCATTGCCCGAGCCTGGGGCCATCGCACGGCCGCCGATCGAACCGGCACCGCCCCCCACTACAACTGCACCTTCTGCGGGCCACTCTGCCGACGCGCCGACAAGGCCCCGGGACGATGGGGCCCCGAGCGAGGCATCCGCAGCCAGCCCTGCGGCAGCGAATGGCGGTCTGCTTGACGAGCACATCATCTCTCCGGCACCCACGACGGAGCGGCTCCAGTCCATCCAGCGCATGGTCGCCGACCAGTTGGGCGATGCGCTGCCGCCCGACTTCTCGGCCAACGTCTTGCAGTCGATTCCCGTGCAGGCCGGTGGCCTCTATCCCATCTCGGACATCTGGTATATCGACCCTGGCCTCGACACACCCGACCGCCTGCGCATCCACATCGCGCAGTTCGCGCGCGAGATCGCGGGCGAGGCCGACCTGGACGCGTGTGTCGAGGATCGTTCTGATGGCATCGGGTTCACGTGTCGTGCCCCAGCCCAGGCTTCGTCGCCGCTCGCACGCGCCGTGCTCGCACTACTGGTTTCCCTGGCCGGTCAGCAGCCAGCCGGCGTCGGCTTGGACAGCGGGCAACTCATCACAGACCTGCCAGCGCTGTTGCACGGCCAGGGTCAACGTCGTGACGGCGGGGCCCGGCGATTGAGCGACACCGCGCTGGTCAAGCTGTTTCGTCTGCTGCGGCTGGCCCGGCGCCTGCTGGATCTGGAAGCCGGCGCTGTCGGTTCTGGGATCTGAGCGAGGGAGGCCTGCATGTCCGCACCGAACCCACTCAACCAGGCCGTCATCGCGCAGGCACTCTACGACCTACGAAACGGGCAACTGCGTCGCTGCAAGGCGATGGGGTTCGGCGAGGAAGAGCTGGATGCGCTCAAGCATCCGGCGCTGATCAGCGTGCTGGCCAATGCCAACGTCTCCTGGTGCTCTGTCTCGGTGAACCGGGAAGTGCTCCGGCGATTGCTCAAACAGGCGCAGGACGTGGAGAAGGAGATCGCCACCGTCGATCGCATGCTGCGCCTGGGTGCCAGTACCGAAATGGTGAGCCGCTTCTACGGGCTGACACATCAGGAAGTCGCACTTCGGCGCGAAGTTCTCGGCCTGCCCAAACGCAAGGGGCGCCATCCGGTTCTGGACGAGGAGCAGGACACCGAGCTGTGGCGGCGCTGGAAGGTCGTGACCAGCAGCAGGAACGTCGAGCTGGAGGATGAGACCTCGGTTCTTGATGCGGCAATGGACCTCGCCGAAGGCATGGAGCTGCCGCTGTCGGTGGTCTGGGCTGCGATCAAGAACTGGATCGATCAGGGACTGGGTTGAATCATGGCCGTGGACGACGCTGCACCACGAGCACCACGCCAAGGTCCGGTCGCCCTCGCTGATCTGTTCGACAGCGCGCTGAAAGACCTTGCACCGAAACCTCGCCCACTAGCACCGGCTCCCGCCTTCGCATCCGCGACGTCTCCTGTGTCTGCAACCGGCGACGGTTTCCTGTTCAGTGGAAATCGGCACGAGAGCGTGCCGCGACGGCTGTTCCTCGACCGACGCCTGACGCCGCTGGAACGCAATGCCTGGCAAGTCTTCCGGATGATGCTCAACGAGGATGGCGTCACGGCGTTTCCGACGTATGAGCAACTTCGCCCGTGGCTCGCGTCAATGCCCTGCGCCGGACAGGCCTCCCACGAGACCGTGGCACGGGCGCTGACGCTGTTGCGCCTGACGCGCTGGTTGAGTCTCGTGCGCCGCAGGCGCGACCCCAAGACCGGGCGCATCCTCGGCAACCTCTACGTCCTGCACGATGAGCCCCTGACCCCGTTCGAGGCGATGCAGCTCGACCCGGACTACCTGCAGCTCGTCAGCCAAGCCCTGGGCCATTCGGCCAGGGCCGTTCAGGTCGTGGGCTTGCACACGCTCAATGAGATCGCCGAAGACCCGCTGCTGTCTGGCCGCATGCTGCCCTCGCGGCTGCAGGTCCTTGCCGAACGCCTCGCAAGCCAAGGCATTGGGTCGCAGGAGAGTTATCCACAGGAGGACACGGTTCACGATTCCGAAGAAGGGGCGCCGAGCCTTCTTCGGAATTCTGATCGGCCCTCTTCGGATTCCGAAGCAGGGCCAAAACACGCAGCAGACGGCGCTCTTCGGAATCCGAAACAGGACCGTACTGTACGTAGTAGTCGTATTAATGAAGTACGTACTACCGCGCGTGAGCGTGGGCAGGCGCGCGCGATGCCGGGAGTTCGTCTGCCTGATCGCTTTCTCGGCTTGAAAGATGAACAGCAGGCCGGCGCCATGGTGGCATTGCAGCAGGTCGATGCCCCGCTACGCCAGGCCGTGCTGGACGAATGGGCGGATCGCTGTCGTGGCAGCACCATCCGCAACCCGGCAGGCTACCTGTTCGGCATCATCCAACGTGCCATCCGTGGCGAGTTCAACGCATGGGCCAGGCAAGCTGGGTCAGCACCGCCACCTGCCCCTGCACGAGATGCACCGCCTGAGCCACCGCGCAATGTAGTTCCGCCCGAGGTAGCCCGGCAGCACATCGACCGGCTGCGCGACCTTCTGCGCAGTAGCTGAGCGCGACGAGCGACAAGGGCGTGAAGCAGACGCCCGTGGCCGTCAGTAGAGCTATCCCCTGGGGATAGATGTGATGCAAGGCGTAACACCGAAAGACACAGGCTGGGTGCTTCTGTCCACGGTGCTGCAGTGGCGTCCGGTTCCTGAGCGCACCCACCATCTGCGCGAGCAGCGCTCTGTGGCGTTTGATGGAGCTATCCCCTGGGGATAGCTCGCATTGCGGGCCGCCACCACCACGACAACCGGGGACCAGTTCATTTCGGTTTGTTGACTGACTGCCTTCCGCTGCATGCCGATCCTGACCGCTCCTTTTCCCAAGCGAGCGGACACCATGGCAACCAACGAACCTCTGCAACTCAATCTCGGCTCTTTGCGCAGCGCGATGTCGCTGACGCTTCACACCCACCACGCATCGCGCATCTGGCATGGCCGCGCCGCCGCCGAGGGGCGACCCGGCATCGTCGGCCTGAACGGCTACATCGCCGTGATGAACAAGATGAAGCGCGGCTCGGAACAGGATGACCCGTACAGCGACTGGTGGATGTTGCGCATCGAGGAAAAGCTCGACCAGGCCAAGACCACGTTGCAATCGCTGCGCGAGCAGGTGGACCAGGCATTGGCCGGCGTGCCAGCGGCGTTGAGCCTGGGCGAGAACCTCAACGTGCAACCGGTGAAGCTCCCCTTGTTCGTGAACGCGCAGCTCGGCTTTGCCGCGGTCTATCTCCTGGCCGACTATGACGACATCGCCCGCAAGCTGATCCTCGCCCATCACACCGCGCTGATCGATCGCTCGACATTGGAGCGGTGGCTCAACGAAGGCGCTCACACGCTGCGCAGCCTGTTCAGCCTGGCCCAGCAGTACCGCTACTCGGGATGCACCCGCGACGACTTCGCGGCCAAGAACGCCGCAGCGCGGGCGGCGCTGGAGAAGTTCGGCGACTTGCCGCAGGACGTGCTCGAAGGCGCTCGCCGCTCGAAGTTTGCGCCGCCCGTCGTGCGCCGCGGCCTGCAACAGCGCAGTGATAGCGCTGCCGCAGCCGCACCTCCCAGCGACGAAGGCACTGCCGCCGATCCGGCCGAGGCCAGCACCGGCGAGGACGAACAGGCATGAGCGACCCGAACCGCGAACCTCGCTACTTCCGTGGTCTGGAACAGCCAGCCTTCATGCGGCTGGAACACGCGGCCTCTCTAAAAGGCCTTTTAAAGCCTTTTAAAGGTAAAGGGGACTTCGAGGCCTGGGCCAGCCAGTGCTTCGCCATGCGCGACGAGTTGATTGCCCTGGCGCAGCGACAGGTGCTGCCACAGGCGTGCGGGCATCCCTTCCACCTGCTTCCCGTCGAGCTGGCCCAGCAGACCACTGGCGCAGGCACGACCTTTCTTCGCTGGCGCAAGCACGATCGATCGGCCATGGGCGTGGCGTTGTGGCAGGAGCTGATGGCGAGCCCCAGCACGCCGGTCAACCTGCTGCACGACCTGCACGAGATCGAACTGCAGCGCGTCATGCTGAACATGCAGATCAGCCTGCTGCACACCCTGGGCAGGCAAGCACAGGAATGCGCCAGCAAGGCCGCGCAGGCGGACAACACCTACCTGCGCCGGCTCGCGTCCGTTCCTGCCGCAGTGCGCGATCGGTGATTGCGCCTGCCATCCGAGCACGCGCCCGAGCCCAACGAGGCACGGGTATTTCAACCACCACGGAGATTCCAACATGAGCACACAATTCATCGGCGAGGGCAACATCGGATCGCCTCCCGAGTACCGCGAATTCCCCAATGGCAACGACGATCCTCGCCGGTTGCTCCGGCTGAACGTGTACTTCGACAACCCCGTCCCCACCAAGGGCGGCGAGTTCGAGGACCGCGGCGGCTTCTGGGCGCCGGTGGAACTCTGGCACCACGACGCCGACCGCTGGCAGCAGCTCTACCAGAAGGGCATGCGGGTGCTGGTCGTCGGCCGCATGGAGCGCGACCCCTGGACGGACAACGAAGATCAGCCGCGTGAGACTTGGCAGGTCAACGCGCGCAGTGTCGGCATCCTGCCGTACCGCATCGAGTCTGTGGCCCTCAGCCCGAAGCCACAGGAGGCAGAGCCGAAGCCCCAGGCCACCCAGGAATCGACGGCGCCGAAAGAGACCAAGCGCAGGAAGTGATCGGGCATGGAGGGCGGCTGCCGCAGTGCTTCGCCGCCCTCCATGCGCTGCGAATTATCCCCAGGGGATAGCTCCACCAACGTCCACCGAGTTCCACGCGCGCTCCCGGAAATCGCGGCTCTCGGCCCGCACACTTCCGGCCACGCACCTTCCCCGCACTCGCCATTTCATCGGCGTGAAAGCGGTCGCTGCCGCATGCGGCTTGTTTGCTGCTGCCAGGGGCTGCGCTCGGCATCCTCGATCCCAGCAACTCCATGAACAACAGGAATCGGGATGGACGGATATGCGGCTGTTCTTGTGCGAGAAGCCCTCCCAGGGCAAAGACATTGGCCGGATTCTCGGCGCCACGCAGCGCGGTGAAGGCTGCCTCAACGGTTCCGGCGTCACGGTCACCTGGTGCATCGGCCATCTCGTGGAGGCGGCGCCGCCCGAGGCCTACGACGAGCAGCTCAAACGATGGTCCGTTGAGCAGTTGCCCATCATTCCCCAGCACTGGCGGGTCGAGGTCAAACCGAAGACCGCCACGCAATTCAAGGTCGTCAAGGCGCTCTTGGCGAAGGCGACTCACCTGGTTATCGCCACCGATGCCGACCGCGAGGGCGAATTGATCGCCCGCGAGATCGTGGAGCTTTGCGGCTACCGCGGCCCCATCGAACGCCTGTGGCTGTCGGCGCTCAACGATGCGTCCATTCGGGCGGCACTGGGCAAGCTGCGGCCTTCGGCCGAGACGCTTTCGATGTACCACTCGGCGCTGGCGCGCTCCCGTGCGGATTGGCTCGTGGGCATGAACCTGAGCCGGCTGTTCACGGTGCTGGGGCGACAGGCGGGTTACGACGGCGTGCTGTCGGTCGGCCGCGTACAGACCCCGACGCTCAAGCTCGTTGTGGACCGCGACCGCGAGATCGCGCGCTTCGTGTCCGTACCATACTGGGCCATCGCCGTGTCCCTGTTCGCAGGCGGTTCGACTTTCGCCGCGCAATGGGTTCCACCCGATGCGTGCACCGACGACGCAGGCCGCTGCCTGCGGCAGCCGGTCGCACAGCAGACCATGCAGCAGATCCGCGCTGCGGGCAGTGCCCACGTCGTGTCGGTGGAGACTGAGCGTGTCCGCGAAGGCCCGCCGCTGCCGTTCGACCTGGGCACCTTGCAGGAAGTGTGTTCCAAGCAGCTTGGGCTGGACGTGCAGGAAACCTTGGAGATTGCCCAAGCCCTGTACGAGACGCACAAGGCCACGACGTACCCCCGCTCGGACTCCGGCTACCTGCCCGAGAGCATGTTTGCCGAAGTGCCCACCGTTCTCGACAGCCTGCTCAAGACCGATCCCTCGCTGCGCTCGATCATGGGCCAGCTCGACCGCTCGCAGCGCTCGCGCGCCTGGAACGATGGCAAGGTCACGGCGCACCACGGCATCATCCCGACGCTCGAACCGGCGAAGCTCTCCGCCATGAGCGAGAAGGAACTGGCCGTGTACAGGCTCATCCGGTCGCATTACCTGGCGCAGTTCCTCCCTCACCACGAGTTCGACCGCACTGTGGCCAAGTTTTCGTGCGGGGGGCAGAACCTGGCGGCCACGGGCAAGCAGGTTGTCATCCCGGGTTGGCGCCAGGTGCTCGCCGAGCCGCAGGCCGAAGACGGTGATGGCGAGGGCGATACTGCGGTCCGCGCCCAGGTGCTGCCCGCGCTGCCGAAACTGTATGAGGGCCTGGCATGCCAGGTGGCCGACGTCGATCTCAAGGCACTCAAGACGCTGCCGCCCAAACCGTACACGCAAGGCGAGTTGGTCAAGTCCATGAAAGGCGTCGCCAAGCTGGTGTCCGATCCCCGCCTGAAGCAGAAGCTCAAGGATACGGTTGGCATCGGCACCGAAGCGACGCGGGCCAACATCATCGGCGGCCTGATCGCTCGCGGCTACCTCGTGAAGAAGGGGCGCGCCATCCGCGCCTCGGATGCGGCTTTCACTTTGATCGATGCCGTGCCTGCGGCGATTGCCGACCCTGGCACCACCGCCGTCTGGGAACAGGCGCTCGACATGATCGAGGCCGGACAGCTCACCCTGGACGTGTTCATCGGCAAGCAGGCCGCGTGGATTTCGCAGTTGATTGCGCAGTACGGCAGCGCCTCCCTGTCCATCAAGGTTCCCCAAGGGCCGGCATGCCCGCAGTGCGGCGCACCCACGCGCCAGCGCAGCGGCAAGAGCGGCCCGTTCTGGTCGTGCAGCCGCTACCCGGACTGCAAAGGCACGCTGCCAGTCGAATCCGGCAGCTCCAAGCGCGGCGCCTCGCGCCCGCGCCGTAGCGGCCGCAAAGGCTCCTGACCGCCCCCGTTCCCCGTGAGCCGTGCCCGCCTTCGGCGGCGTGGCCCCTGTCCCGCACTCCGCCGCATGCCCTGCGGGACGCCCAGCGCGCAACGCCTTCTTGATCCGTGTGCGCGTCCCGCCCAGCCGTCCCCGGCCGCGGGACCTGAAGGTAGCTTCTCTGCGAGCCGCACCACGCGCGTTCTGTTGATCTGCGTTTCTTCCGCCCTCTGCGAAGGGTCTCCCGGTGGCTTGCCAGGCTGCACGAGCCACCGGGAGACCCTTCGTGGTCAGCGGTAATCGGTGCCGGTGCCCGCCGGTGCAAAAACGGGCTCCCTTTGTGCGCGGATGTGCGCCAGACGATGCCGGCCCCAGCCACGACATGGGCCGGGTGTGATTGCTTGATGAGCAGACGGTTCTAGCGACGACCGGGCCTGCCAATCAGCCCACGGGTGGTTCCTCTTTTCTCCCGAGCCGAAGGCCGTTGGGCCTTCGGCGCCATTCTCCTGCCCATCAACGTCCCGGCCCGGCCATTGGCCTGGGCCACACGAACAGGAGAGACGACATGCACCCTCAACCTTGCGCACCGCTGCTGTACGGCAGACGGAGGTCGAGAACGGCATGCCCGCCTATCGCGCGGCCATCGCCAATGGTACGCTCGGCTGCAGCCGAGGCCGTAGCCCAAAGGCTGGACTACCTCTTTTGCAGAGGTAAACCTCGGGATGAACTGGGCGAAAACATGCCTTATGTGCCCGCCTTACGGCGAGCTGTTTCCGATGCTTCGCGCAGGATTTCCCGCCCCCCATTCGCTGCGATTGCGGCCACGATGACGCCCAGCACCAGATCCGGGATGTTCGACCCGAACCCCATCACCAGCACCCCGGACAGCACAATCGCACCATTGACGATGGAGTCGTTGCTGGTAAAGATCGCTGACGCCTTGAAGTTCACATCTTCCCCGCGATGGCGGCGCAGTAGTCTGAGGCACACTAGGTTCAAAGCCGCGTTCAGCGCGGCCATGGCCATCATGGCTGGGCCGACAGGCTCTTCCCCTCCAGCGAAGCGGCGTAGGACTTCCAACAGCAGCAGCGCGGCCAGGCCGATTAGCAAGAAACCCGACAAGCGGGCCGCGCCCACCTTGACCGTTGCCGCACGACCGACGGCATACAGGCTAACCGCATAGACCGACGCATCGGCGAGGTTGTCCAACCCGGCGCCCATCAGCGCCGTAGAGCCAGCCCAGATGCCAAGGGCAATGCCGGCGGCGGACTGCGTCAGGTTGATCAGCAACACAGTCAGAAGAATCTTTCGGTCCTTCGCATCGCTCGCATCTAGGCGGCCCAACTCGTCGTTTTCGTGATTTCTGTGGTTTTCAGCCATGCATTGTTCCTTCCAAATCGATGGATGCTGAAGCCTGTAGCGGCTGGAGAGTCAAGGCGCAGATGCAACGAACTTGCCACAGGGTCTTCCCGGACGCCCTTGACTCTACCGTAGCTAGAAGGTTTTCCAATCCAGTCAGAGCTTTAGGACAGAACAGATGAGCACCAATGCGCCCCCTTCATTGCGACTGTCATCCGGTATGGCTGCTATCCACTGATCCGTGGCGCCACTGCGGTTGTGCTCTTCGGCGAGCTCGCGACCGGCCGGCCGTCTTTTCCGACGGAGCTACTCACAGTGATCGTCGCGCTCGCTTGTGCCGCCTTGCTAGAGGGCGGGCGGCCTTTCCACTCCCCGTTGAGCCAGTAGCGGCGTTCCAAGCTGTGGTTGGCCGTCGGCGCATGGCTCGGCTTCTTGGTCGTGCATCTGGCCTTCCAGCACTCCAATCTGGGATACCGGGTCGGGCCGTTGGGATTGTTGATCGGGGTGGCTGAAGCCCATCGCTGGCATCACAAGCGTGAGCACGAAGACGCCCAAGTCAACTACGGCGATTTCTGGATGCCCGGGGGCCACTTGTTCAGCGCTTTCCGGTCGCAAAAGCACACGCTGGGCGCCAAAGAGTGACACTCAAGAAAGATGGACTTTCCAATGGACTACGGCCCGCAGCTTGTCTATCCCTTCCGGAGCCGGCCAGCAGCGGCAAACGCTTGCGCTGCTGGCTATACGATCTTGCCCACGTCGCATTCTTGCGCGAGTCGGGCCTTGCGGCTTCTTGCGAAGCGATCGCGAGTTGCGTGGCGTGCCCATGAGTCGGGCCGCGTCGTGGCGCACTGCTACCTTGGCCTGCACCTGCACCTGCGCAGCCACGCCGCGATGCTCGGTCTGGCCTGGAGAACCCGTAAGGTGGCGGAGATTGCGGCGCGCAGGTCGTCCGGCTCGCGCTGGCTCCTGTGGGCCACGCCCTCGGTCGCACGCCGTCTCAAAACGTCAGAATCGCGCGCTTTCGCATGATGGAGCGCGGCACGTGGCTCTCAGAACTGGACCCGATCACTTCCAGCACCGATGACACGCTCGAGCTTCAGGCGGGCTCGGCCAAGCTGTTGAGAATGCCGCACTCGCGCGAGGTTCGGGCGCTATCGCAGGAGCGTCGCAGATCCATTAACTCGCGCTCCAAGGCGCGCAATTCCTTCATCTTGGTCCGCACTTGCGCGATATGAGCGTCGACCAGCGCGTTCACCTCGCCGCAGCCCAACTCTGGCCGATCCCGTAAGTTCAGCAGTTGACGGATCTCATCCAGCGTCATGTCCTTCGCCCGGCAGCGGCGGATGAACAGCAAGCGCTGCAAATGGACTTCGTCATAGAGCCTGAAGTTGCCCTCGCTACGTGCAGGCTCGGGCAGCAAGCCTTCTGACTCGTAAAAGCGCACGGTCTGCACCAAGCAATCTGCCTTCTTGCCCAGTTCACCGATCCGCATCATGGTTGCTTCCTATAAAAAACTTGACTCTATATCTACTAGAGGTTTTCTAATGATGGCATCCGGGGAAAACCTTGTCAATGAAGAGCGATCTATGAACAAAGAACCTTCCAGCCCATGCGCCTGCTCCGGCGGCAATGGCCAACAGACGGCGTGCGCCAGTGAGCAGGCCAGCACTGAAACCACCGTTTTCCACGTGAGCAACATGGATTGCCGCAATGAGGAAGCACTGGTGCGGCGAACGCTGGAGGGCATGCCCGGTGTCGAGCGGCTCCTGTTCGATCTTCCGCAGCGTTTGTTGACCATTTCGCACCGCGAAGTCTCGGCCGATGCCTTGGAGCAAGCGCTGAATTCGGTGGGCATGAAGGCTCAGGCTGTCCGAGACGCCGCCGTGTCGACCACCTACCGCATCGAGAACATGGACTGCCCGAGCGAGGAGAAACTCATCCGCTCGCACCTCGGGGCAGTCGAGGGAATTCAGGACCTCGACTTCGACCTCGCTGAGCGCACCCTGTCGGTGAAACACCTCGCTCAGGCACGCGCGCAGATGGAGCAGGTCCTGGCCTCGATCGGCATGCGCGCCAAGGAGCAGACCTTCGGCCACACGGGGCCGATCGAAGCCGCGGCTGTGATCCCATCCTCGGCCCTGCAGCAGCAACCAACCGCTGCCGTTTCCGCGCCGCCGATCGGCGAGCGGGTGACGTACCGGATCGAGAACATGGATTGCCCGACGGAAGAAGCGCTGATCCGCGACCGGCTGGGCAAGCTGCCGGGTGTGACCGCGCTCGACTTCAATCTGATGCAGCGTGTGCTGGGAGTCCAGCACACGCTGGCGACCTCAGCGCCGATCGAGAAGGCGCTTGCTTCCATTGGAATGCAGGCTGCGCGGCAGGACATGCAGACAGCCACCACGGTACTTCGCATCGCGAAGATGGACTGTCCGACCGAGGAAAGTCTGATCCGCGGCAAGCTGCAAGGCATGCCGGGCGTGCAGGGAATGGATTTCAACCTGATGCAGCGCACGCTCACGGTTCGGCACACACCCGACGCGATCAAGCCGGCAGTCGAAGCCATCGAATCGCTGGGCATGGAAGCCGAGGTCCAGAGGACTGATGAGCCGCGCGATGCCCCGGTGGCCGCGCACAAGACCAATTGGTGGCCGATGGCGGTTTCGGGCGTTGCGGCGGTGGCCGCCGAAGGCGTGTACTGGGTCAACGACGGCAATCATTGGGCCGTGATCGTGCTGGCACTGGTTTCGATCTTCACCGGCGGCCTCAGCACCTACAAGAAGGGCTGGATCGCGCTGAAGAACCTCAACCTGAACATGAACGCCCTGATGGCCATCGCGGTCACCGGCGGCATGGCGATCGGCCACTGGCCGGAGGCCGCCATGGTCATGTTCCTGTTCGCGTTGGCGGAAGTGATCGAGGCGAAGTCGCTGGACCGCGCCCGCAACGCCATTCGGGGGCTGATGGACTTGGCGCCCGAGACCGCGACCGTGCGGCAGGCCGATGGCTCATGGACAGAGCTGCCGGCCAAGGAGGTCGCAAAGGGCGCGGTGGTCCGCGTGCGTCCTGGCGAGCGCATCGCACTGGACGGCCTGATCACCTCGGGTCGATCGGCCATCAACCAGGCGCCCATCACCGGCGAGAGCCTGCCCGTCGAGAAGGCCGAAGGTGACCAGGTCTTCGCCGGAACCATCAATGAGACCGGCTCTTTCGAATACAAGGTGACCGCAGGCGCCAGCGACTCGACGCTCGCGCGCATCATCCATGCCGTGGAGTCCGCGCAGGGCAGCCGTGCGCCCACGCAGCGCTTCGTCGACCAGTTCGCCCGCGTCTACACGCCGGCGGTGTTCGCGGTGTCCGTGCTGGTTGCCGTCGTGCCGCCGCTCGCCTTCGGCGGCGCATGGTTTGACTGGGTCTACAAGGCCCTGGTACTGCTGGTGATCGCCTGCCCCTGCGCTCTGGTCATCTCCACGCCGGTCACCATCGTCAGCGGCTTGGCCGCTGCCGCCCGACGCGGCATCCTGATCAAGGGTGGCGTCTACCTGGAGGGCGGGCGCAAGCTCAAGGCGTTGGCCCTGGACAAGACCGGCACACTCACACATGGCAAGCCCGAGCAGACCGACTTCGTGCCGCTGATCGGCGAGGCGCAGGAAGTTGCCGCCTGGGCCGCAAGCCTCGCGGCACGCTCGGACCATCCTGTGTCTCAGGCCATCGCCCGCAAGGCGAACCGTGACGGCATCGCGCTGCACGAGGTCGACGACTTCGCGGCGCTGCCTGGCCGCGGCGTGCGCGGCCGCGTCGCCGGGCGCATGTTGCACATGGGCAACCACAGGCTCGCCCAGGAGCTGGGCCTGAGCGAAGCGACGCTCCAGGCTCGGCTGGAGACCCTGGAGCGCCAAGGCAAGACAGCGATCCTGCTGATGGACGATGCGACCGTGCTCGGCATTTTTGCAGTGGCCGACACCGTGAAGGAAACCAGCCGTGAGGCGGTGGCCGACCTGCAGGCGCTGGGTGTGCGCACGCTGATGCTGACGGGGGACAACCAGCACACGGCCGCGGCCATCGCTGCCCAGGTCGGAATCTCTGAAGCCCGTGGTGACCAACTGCCCGAAGACAAGCTCAAGACCATCGAAAGCCTGGTCGGCGGCGAGGGCCAGGTGGGCATGGTGGGCGACGGCATCAACGATTCGCCCGCGCTCGCCCGTGCCGACATCGGCTTCGCCATGGGCGCGGCCGGCACCGACACCGCGATCGAAACAGCCGACGTCGCCCTGATGGACGACGACCTGCGCAAGATCCCCGCCTTCATCCGGCTGTCGCGTAGCACTGCGGCGATCCTCACGCAGAACATCGTTCTGGCCCTTGGCATCAAGGCGGTGTTCCTTGCGTTGACGTTCACAGGGCATGCCACCATGTGGATGGCTGTGTTCGCTGACATGGGGGCAAGTCTTTTGGTTGTCGTCAATGGGCTGCGCCTCCTGAAGTTCAAGGCGGCATGAACAATGGATGAACCATCTCTTCGCAAGACGCAGTGGTACTCACTCGCGATCGTTATATTCGCCGGCGATCAGGCAGCTAAGAGCTACATTGACGCGACAACTCCCTTGGGTTGGTCGCACGAGGTGGCGTCATTCTTCAACCTAGTTCACGCTCTCAATCCCGGCGCGGCGTTCAGCTTCCTTGCTGGCGCGGGCGGCTGGCAGCGGTGGTTTTTTCTGGCGATCGCGTTCGCAATATCGGCATGGCTCGCATGGCTGCTCTCCCGGCCGCTGCGCAAAACGGAAGGCCTTTCGTACAGCCTCATTCTGGGCGGCGCATTGGGCAACGCGTTCGACCGCGCCACGCGCGGGCACGTTATCGACTACATCGACTTTCACCTGCACGGCTGGCACTGGCCCGCCTTCAACATCGCTGACATGGCCATCGTGGGCGGGGCGATCGCGCTGGTGGCCCAGTCGTTCATGAGCGTGGAGAACCCGGCCGCCACAAAGGAGTCCCAGTGACATTGGGACGATCCGGAAATTCGCAATGCACACGGTGCAGGACACCAATCTGAAGAGAACGGCCCCCAGCATGAGCGGCCGCGGCTTGGCCCTCATGCTAGCGCCCACCGCCGCTTTTGCTGCAACGCCCTGTTGCGATGGCGGCGATTGCTGCAACGACGTCGCAATGCCTTGCTGTGAATAAACAGCACGCAAGCCAGTTGACCTGGCAATTATGAAAGTCCATCACGGCGATGCTGGCCTTTTTCGTTCCAATGAGCCGTCACGGAGAGGTGATGATGAAGCTATGCCGGGATCCTGCAAGCTTTAGGACGGTCTTCTTTACCGCATAGCGATATGCTGATGTCACCCGTTCGCCTCGCCTGGCAAGTACAAGTAGTTCGTCGCGGTTTTCTGGCCGTGTCCGCCCGCTTCGCTGGCCCTTTTGCCCCAAACAAGCGCAATCATGCCTGCGTTACCACCAAAGTTCGCCCCCGCCAGTTGCTGTTCCTAAAGGGCATCAAGCTCAACGCCATCGCCGACCGGCCAGCGTATTTCGCATCGCTGCGTGCCCGTCGGGGCCAGCCCATCGTCATCCTCGCAGAGCTGGGACCGGACGAGGCATTCGCCCTGTGGAAGCAGCATGTACTGGGCGACAGGCCTCGCTGACCCAGTTTCGCCTCATCCTCCTGACAGCCCCGCACTTATTGCGGGGCTTTCTTTTTTCCGCGTTCGCCAATCGGGGCTGTTGCAAATGCCGATTTCCGGCTGACGCGGCTCGCCTCGCGCATGAAGCTGCCCGCATGTGTCGCTGATTCGTCAGCACCATGCCAGCAGCCAGAGTTTCCAGGCTGCCGCGGATTCTTTCCGCGCTACCCGCCAGTCCGCCATCGCATCGAGTCTGCGGACGCGCGTCACCCGTGACGCCGATGCTTTTTTCTCAACCGCGTGCGGGAGCTGCCATCCCGTGAGGGACGAGGCCCCGCTTTTTCCAAGGAGCCCGTCCATGTCCCAGCAAGCCTCTTTCGGCCAGTTGGCCTTGATCCATTGCGGCAAGTTCCTGCCGCTCGAAATCCTGCATAGCGCCGCCGGCCACTACATCGGCACGCGCGATACAGAAGGTCCCGTTTCGCGGGAATCCTGCCAGTACTTCCGCAGCTATGCCGCGGCTCAACGTGCCCTCGAAAGAGGCGGCTGGTCCCAGCTCGCCACACCCTGATCCAACTGGAGGAACCACGTCATGAACCAGCTTTTGCCCCAGGAAGTCGTCGATCAGATCATGCGGGAAGAGCAGCATTTCGCCGCCGCGCCCCAAGCCTTCTTCGAGGTCTGGAAGCGCGGCGTCGAGATCGCAGGCCCGCAATGGTTTGGCGACGGCACGCGCGAAGGCCTGAACCAGGCAAAGAGCAAGTGGGATCTGCGTCCCGACATGCTGCGTGCCAACGACGCACTCGGCGTCCTGAGCAGCGGGGAACGCATGTTCCTGTCCGCCATGTTCAGCTTCTACAACGCGCGCGAGGGCGGTGCCATGCTCAAGCGCTGCCACTTCCAAGGACTGTCGGACTTCGATGGTCTCGATCTGCAACGTCGCCAGGTGATCGCCGACCTGCTGCTGAACTACAGCGGTTGGTGAGCCGGTCCCTGGCACACCTTCATCACTGCGTTCACGGGACCCCATGAGGGACATGCGCCTCGTTCGAGGCCATGTCCCTCGCGTTTTCTCCCCGCCCAGCGCCATCCGGCATCAGGCGGTTTCCCCTGCGGATGCCATCGTCCGCAAGGGCTGGCTCCGTTCATTCATCGAAAGGAGCCTTCATGGCCAACAACTACTACGAAGCCACCGGCGTTCTCGTGCTCGACCGTGTGACGCCCGTCATCCAGGCGCTGTTCGGCGCCTTCGCGCTGGACGAGAGCCACCCCGGCAACGGGCAGGCCTACATCGCCCAGATCGCCGAGACCACCAATCCGCAATGGCCGGACGTGCTCGATGGCCTGGAAGACCTGGCCACGCAACTCGGTATTCCGATGCCGGACGACGAAGGGCTGTCGATCCCGCCGCTGCTCGAACTGCTCGCCGTGCACTTCCGTGCCGATGAGGACGAAGAGCTGGGGAACTTGATCGACCGTCATTCGTTCGAGGACACCGCCGATCTCGACGCATTGTTTCTGATCGCCACCCGGTTCGATGACGGGCACCACCTGACCGCCATCCAGTTCGAGGGCTGCTGGTACTGCAGCAAGCCGCGGCTGTTCGAGTTCGGCGGCAACGGCTGCTACCTGAGCCGCGAGGTCCGCTTCATCAGCTCCTCCTCCCAGGCCCTCCAGCTCGGCGACCAATTGCGCAAGACCATTGTGGCCGCCGACATCGAAGAGGCTTCGGCCCTGATCGCGCTGGAGACCATCAATCTGCTGGCGGGCGTCAGCGACGAGCCATTCCGCATGAATTTGCGCCGGCGCGTCGCCGAGCGATTGGCCCAAACGCCAACGATCAGCGTCACCTGACGCTGTTTCCTTTCTTTCCACCCACCGGGGTCAATTCCCGGTGGCGGGGATTTGCTCCATCATTATTCTGTTGGAGAAATCCCATGTCCCAGAATCCCAATCCCTTTCTACGCGGCTACTGGAATCTGAAAATCGTCCGCACGCTGTCCATCAGCTACGAGGACGGAAGCCCGCATGTTTGGCGAAACATCCACCCGAGCCAGCAGCACCTCTGCGACGCGGCGCTGGTTTCTTCTCCTTGCATCATCACCAGCGACTTCGCGGTGGTCAGGACTGGCACCGAACCTGTCGGCGCCGCACTGATCGCCGAATGCGACGCGGCTGAAGGGGGCAGCGGCGAAGGCATGGTGGGTGCCGTGGTGTACGCGATCCACGGCGACGACTTCGACGGCCGCCCCGTCCACATTGGCGACACCTATTCGGCCGAGGCCGCACGGGAAGTCGTGCAGCGGTTGAGCTTCGAGACCGGCTACTACAGCCGGTGCTGGGAAATCAGCAGCGCGCACATCAGCCGCGAAACCGGCCAGTACCTGGCCAACCTGGCTGACCTCGCGACGCCGGAGGCCTTTTTGTTCATCGCGTTCCGGATTCCCTACAGCCCGGCGATCGGCGTCAAGCTGATCTCCACGCCCTGGACGGACCAGCACCTGCAGGACGTCGAGGGGATCGCCGCCGAGCAGCTTCGGCAGGAGCACCGCAGCAAGGGCATGCCGGACGAGCTGGCACAGATCCTTGAACTGGCCGGCCAGGCCGACGTGCGCATCCTCATCCTCGATGCCGACGCACCCGTGTTGCCGGGCCTATCGCTGGCCGGCGAATAGCTGCCACACACATCCCCGGCCTTCCTTGTCCTCACCGCATGCCGGCCCGGTCTCCCGCCAGAGAGCCGGGCCGGCGCACTTTCACAGGAGCGATCCCATGTTCCCCGACCTCATCACACCCGCATCCGACTTCGAGCACCAACTCGGAGCCTGCGTCAACGCCATGAGCCAGGAAGATGCCATCGGCCAGATCCTGGTATTCGAGCGCATGAGCGGCACGCTGCACATGCGCCATATCGCCAGCGCCGACCTGGTGGACACCGACGTGGACGACTACGAAATGGTCGTCTTCGACGGTGGCAACACAAGCGGCGACACGTGGAAACACGTGTTCTTTCCGCGTCAGCGCGAGCACTACTTCGTGTACCAAGCCTGATTCCTCCAGCCCCTTTCGAGGGGCTTTTTCTTGCCCGCAGCACAGGAAAACGGTTGTGGTGCGGTGCCGTTTCCTGCGGGCAGGCAGACCGCCCCAGGGCCATGCTTGCCCCATGTTCGTCGGCGTTGCCGGCACATGCCCAGGCAGTCGAGACCTTCGAGGCTGCAAGCGCGGGAAACCGTGCTGGTCGTTTCTTCCTACGGACCTACCGCGTCCATCCACGCCACCCACAAGGGACCTCTCCCTTGCGGGCGGGGAATCCCTTGTTTTTCCTCAAGGAGTTTCCCCATGGATCGTTCCCTCATCAAATCCATGATGCCTTCGCTGGTCGCAGGCCATGTGCCCCGCAACGTGCGGTCGTTCAAGTACCGCGTGTTCGATGATCAGCCGCTGTCCTCAACGCTGGGCTTCGCCATCGACCCCCAACCCTTCGACGGCAAGGTGGTCGCCGCGACCGACGATGCCATCGTCGTCAAGCTCAAGCCTTCCGAGTTCGCGGTGCTCGATCCCAGCCTGGTGACCACGGTTCCTGCCGAAGGCGCCAAGGTGCATGTCCAACCCTATGCCCGTCGTCGCTTCGACGGACTGCGCGCGGACACGCCGGAGGTCATCACCGAGGAGACTTCGGACGGCACGCCGTACACCATCACGAGGCACATCCTCGGCTCGGCGCCGGCCAAGCTGCCCATTCCCACGCCGCAGTGCATGGAGTTGGGCCAGCTCATCGAGCAGTTGGAGGAGATGCCGGCCCCCGATCGCTTCCGGCGCATCACCCACATGCTGGTGGATGCCGGTGCCCGCGACTTCACCTGGGTCGATCCCACGCCCTCCAAGATCATCGAGACCCCGCCGGCGATCAGCTTCACGGTCTCGACCGCGAAGTTCGAGGGCCGGGTGACGATCCTCTACGACCGCGGCGGAGACACCTACGTGGTGGAACTGCACCGTCAGAACGGTGAATCGGTCGAACTGGTCGATCGGCACGACGAGGTGTATTTCGACATGCTCGGCGAAGTGCTGGAGAGGCTCATCGACGACGGGCGCTGGCGCCAGATCGACGTGAGCATCCTCGACGCGAAAGCGGCCCGCAAGCGCCAGGCCGTCCCGGCATGACGCCCCGCAGCGAAACCGGGCGGTCCTGCGGCTGACCCGAGGCATCCGCCACGGCGTTCCAGCCGTTCCGGCCGCGTGCACTACAGGCCCTTCATCCCATCGGATGGAGGCCTTTCTCATTCTTCCACACAGGAGATTTCATCCATGTCACTGCGATTCAAAGGCGCTGACCTGCGCCCCGTGCTGACCGAAGCCATCGCCAATCAGGGGTCGTCTCAGAAAACGGAAAAAAATCGTACGCTAAGAGCCGAAGTGGGCCCTTTAGCAGCAATGCAAAGCTGCGATCAACGGGCAGGAAACATTGCCATGGTGCGCGTTGCACTCTCTCACTAGCGTCGACAGGGCCTCTTCCATCCGCGTGAGGTCCGCCATGCGTGCGCGCACATCGGCCAGCCGGTGAGCAGCCAGTTCGGCCGCCTCGCTGCAATGGGTGCCGTCCTCCAGTTTCAGGAGCTGGCCGACTTCATCCAGGCTGAATCCCAGGCGCTGGGCTGACTTCACGAACTTCACCCGCGCCACGTCCGCCTGCCCGTAGCGGCGGATGCGACCGTAGGGCCGCTCCGGCTGGGGTAGCAAGCCCTTGAGCTGATAGAAGCGGATCGTCTCCACGTTGACCCGGGCTGCCTTGGCGAAGGCCCCGATGGTCAGATTCTCTTGAGCGTTCTCCATGGCGCTTGACTCCGTAGTTGACTACGGAAGTAACGTTACAGCATCAAGCGAAGTCCCGGAAGGAGAACCTTATGTCGGAACCCAAGAACGGCTGCGGCGCACTGGCGACCGGCGGCGTCGCGGCCGTCCTCGCCTCGGCCTGCTGCCTCGGCCCCCTTGTCCTGGTCGCGCTCGGCTTCTCTGGCGCGTGGATCGGCAACCTGACCGTGCTGGAGCCGTATCGGCCGATCTTCATCGGCGCAGCGCTCATCGCGCTGTTCTTCGCCTGGCGCAGCATCTTCCGACCAGCCCATGCCTGCAAGCCCGGCGACGTTTGCGCCGTGCCCCAAGTGCGGACTGCCTACAAGGTGATCTTCTGGATCGTGGCCGCCCTGGTTCTGGTTGCCCTCGCGTTTCCCTACGTCCTGCCGCTGTTCTACTGAAAGGAGATCACCATGAAGAAACTCACCACCCTCACCACCCTCATCGCCCTGGCCGCCGCTCTAAGCGCGCCCGCCTGGGCTGCCACCAAGACCGTCACCCTGTCGGTGCCCGGCATGACCTGCGCCGCGTGCCCGATCACGGTCAAGACGGCTCTGTCCAAGGTCGCCGGCGTCGAGAAGGCCGAAGTCAGCTTCGAGAAGCGGGAGGCCGTCGTCACCTTCGACGAGGCCAAGACCAATGCCGACGCCTTGACCAAGGCCACCGCAAACGCGGGTTACCCGTCCAGCGTCAAGCAGTGAGGGCGTAATCATGGCCGAGGCGATCACCCTCCACATCGAAGGCATGACCTGCACGTCGTGCGCCGAGCACGTCCAGCAGGCTTTGACGAACGTGCCCGGCGTGCGCGCGGCCTCGGTGTCCTATCCGCAGCGGCAGGCCGAAATCGAGGCGGATGCAGGCGTGAGCGTGGCCCCGCTGGTTGCCGCAGTGGCCACGCTCGGCTATCGCGCACGGCTTACCGACACGCCGAACAAGCCTGCCGGCCTGCTAGACAAGGCGCTGGGCTGGCTCGGTGGCGAAACGAAGCATGTTGGCGGTGAACAAGCGCTGCACGTGGCTGTGATAGGCAGCGGCGGCGCGGCGATGGCGGCTGCCTTGAAGGCCGTGGAGCAAGGCGCCCGCGTCACGCTGATCGAGCGCGGCACCATCGGCGGCACCTGCGTCAATGTCGGCTGCGTGCCGTCCAAGATCATGATCCGCGCCGCGCACATCGTCCACCTGCGCCGCGAAAGCCCGTTCGATGCTGGCCTGCCGGCCGCAGCGCCCGCTGTACTGCGCGAGCGGCTGCTGGCCCAGCAACAAGGCCGCGTCGAGGAGCTGCGCCATGCCAAGTACGAAGGCATCCTGGCAAGCACTCCGGCCATCACCGTGCTGCGCGGCGAGGCCCGGTTCAGGGACACGCGCACGCTGACCGTGGCGACCGCTGACGGCGGCACGCACGAGGTGAACTTCGACCGCTGCCTGATTGCCACCGGCGCGAGCCCGGCGCTTCCGCCAATCCCGGGCCTTGCGGACACACCCCACTGGACCTCCACCGAGGCGCTGGAAAGCAGCTCGCTCCCCGAGCGGCTGGCCGTGATTGGTTCCTCCGTGGTGGCGGTCGAGTTGGCGCAAGCCTTCGCCCGGCTGGGCAGCCAGGTCACGATCCTGGCGCGCAGCACGCTGTTCTTCCGAGAAGACCCGGCCATCGGGGAAGCCGTAACAGACGCCTTCCGCGCCGAGGGCATCGAGGTGCTGGACCACACCCAGGCGAGCCACGTTGCCTATGCGGGCGGGGAATTCGTGCTCACCACCGGGCAGGGGGAAGTGCGCGCCGACAAGCTGCTGGTCGCCACCGGTCGCGCGCCGAACACGCGCAGCCTGAACCTTGAAGCGGCAGGCGTCGAAGTCAATGCGCAGGGAGCCATCGTCATCGACCGCGCCATGCGCACGAGCGCACCGCACATCTTTGCTGCCGGCGACTGCACCGACCAGCCGCAGTTCGTCTATGTGGCGGCGGCGGCCGGCACGCGCGCCGCGATCAACATGACCGGCGGCGACGCGGCGCTGGACCTGACGGCGATGCCGGCGGTGGTGTTCACCGATCCGCAGGTGGCGACCGTGGGCTACAGCGAGGCGGAAGCGCACCACGACGGCATCGAGACCGACAGCCGGCTGCTGACGCTCGACAACGTGCCGAGGGCGCTCGCCAACTTCGACACGCGCGGCTTCATCAAGCTGGTGGCGGAAGCTGGCTCAGGGCGGCTGATCGGCGTACAGGCGGTCGCGCCGGAAGCGGGCGAACTGATCCAGACGGCCGCGCTGGCGATCCGCCACCGGATGACCGTGCAGGAGCTGGCCGACCAGTTGTTCCCCTACCTGACCATGGTCGAGGGACTGAAGCTCGCGGCGCAGACCTTCAACAAGGACGTGAAGCAACTGTCCTGTTGCGCCGGATGAGGAAAAGGGAGGTGTTCGATGAACGCCTACAGCCGCGCCAACCGCCGCATCTACGCGGCCTTGTCCGATCCCCTGTCGGCCACCCACCGGCACCGCCTCGACGATCTGCTCAAGCGCCACGACAACGGCAAGACGACCTGGCTGGCCTGGCTGCGCCAGTCGCCCGTCAAGCCGAACTCGCGCCACATACTCGAACACATCGAGCGCCTCAAAGCCTGGCAGGCGCTCGACCTGCCTTCCGGCATCGAGCGGTCGGTGCACCAGAACCGCCTGCTCAAGATCGCCCGCGAAGGCGGCCAGATGACGCCCGCCGATCTGGCCAAGTTCGAGGCACAGCGCCGCTACGCGACCCTGGTGCGCTCGCCATCGAGGGCATGGCCACCGTCACCGACGAAATCATCGACCTGCACGACCGCATCCTGGGCAAGCTGTTCAACGCTGCCAAGCACAAGCATCAGCAGCAGTTCCAGGCGTCCGGCAAGGCGATCAACGCCAAGGTGCGGCTGGCCACCTCGATCAAGCAGGGCACGGTGACGGCCTCGCTGATGCTCAGGAAACTCGGCAGCTACCCGCGCCAGAACGGCCTGGCCGTGGCGCTGCGCGAGCTGGGCCGCATCGAGCGAACGCTGTTCATCCTGGACTGGCTGCAAAGCGTCGAGCTGCGCCGCCGCGTGCATGCCGGACTGAACAAGGGCGAAGCCCGCAACGCGCTAGCCCGCGCCGTGTTCTTCAACCGGCTGGGCGAAATCCGCGACCGCAGTTTCGAGCAGCAGCGCTACCGGGCCAGCGGCCTCAACCTGGTGACGGCGGCCATAGTGTTGTGGAACACGGTCTATCTGGAACGGGCCTCAAACGCCTTACGCGGTCACGGCCAGACTGTCGATGACGCCCTGTTGCAGTACCTGTCGCCGCTGGGCTGGGAGCACATCAACCTGACCGGCGATTACCTCTGGCGCAGCAGCGCCAAGATCGGCGCGGGCAAGTTCAGGCCGCTACGACCGCTGCAACCGGCTTAGCGTACGATTTTTTCCGTTTTCTGAGACGTCCCCAATCAGTGCCGCATTGTCCTGGTCAAGGATCAGGGCGTGTACTTCCTCGCCGAGCGTGGGGAGCGTCGCCCGGATGGGCGCCAGGCACTGCTCGCCTACGCCGTCGGATGCAACCCGGACACCGACCCGTTCGATGACTGGTGGCACCTCGCCGGCCGCGAGCTGGGCGGCGATGACTTCGCGGAGTATTTCGACCCGAAGGACGGCCTGTTCACGCGCCTCCAGCACTCGGCGGACGATCTCGTGCTTTCCGCCACCGCCACGCACCTGTCCTTAGCAGTGGTGCCTCCCGCCTGACGCGGCAACCGCCTCGCAGCCCCCGCATCGGGGGCCTTCTTTTGTTCGCACCGCCGCCATCGCCGCGCGTGCGCGTTTGTCTCCAGCCGCCGAGGCACGCCCCGCCGGCCACAACGCCGGCATGCCACCGGAGACAACCGCATGAACACGCCATCGACCTCGCCGAGGCTGCACCTCCTACCGGTGTCGCTGCGCACGGCCAATGCATTCGTTCTGTCGCACCATCGCCACCACCGCCCGGTCCAGGGCGCGAAGTTCGCCCTGGCCGTCACGCTGAGCGACAGCGACCTGATCCACGGCGTGGCCATTGTCGGCCGCCCGGTCGCGCGGCACCTGGACGCTGGAAGTCACGCGGCTGTGCACCGACGGCACACCCAGCGCCTGCAGCAAGCTCTACGGCGCGGCCTGGCAGGCGGCAAGGGCGCTGGGCTACATACGCCTGCTCACCTACACCATGCCCGACGAAGGTGGCGCCAGCCTGCGCGCCGCCGGCTGGCGGCTGATCGGCGCGCGCGGTGGCGGCGCCTGGAGCCGTCCCGGCCGTCCGCGCGCCGATACCCCCGAGCACCTGCGCGGCGCCAAGTGCCTGTGACAGGCGCCGGGTGGCGCGGACAAAGGGAAGCGCCCGGGTGCCGATTGATTGCTGCCGCGCGCGCGAGGCCCCGCCATGCTGGCCCCATGCCTGCTGACGTCGTCAGCGACATGCCAGGCAACCATCGGTCTTCGAGGTTGCGGCGCAGTTCCCACTGCGTGACCGAGCCAGCTCGCACCGCATCCTTCCGCGAGCGGCCACCAGCCTCTGGTGGCGGATGCTTTCGCCTTATCAACCCACCGCGGGGTCACGCACCTTCCCCGCATGCGTGGGCCGGTGTGTCTCCGCTTCATCCCAATGGAGATTCACCATGAACACCACGTCCAACGAGAAATCGTATTTCGACCTCCACACCTCGGGCATCGGCTACATCCAGCGTGTCCGTGAAGTGCCCGTCCGGGGCGGCCGCCGTGCGCAGCCTTTCCTGGCATGCACCATCGCCGCGCTGGTCGGCCCCGCCCGGGACCCCAGCTACCGCTACTTCGACGTCAAGGTCTCGGGTGCCGAGGCCAAGAAGCTCGTTCAGCGCTACATCGGCGTTGACGATCCCAAGCAGCGCCCGCTGGTGCGCTTTCGCCTCGGTGACCTGTGGGGCGATGTGTACATCCGCGACAAGGGTGAGCAGAAGGGTCAGGCCGCCGCGTCCCTCAAGGCGCGACTGCTCAAGGCCGAACTGATCGACCGGGCCGAACTGGCTTCGATCGAGCAGCACGAGTTGATCACCCGCGGCATCGGCTATCTCAATCGTGTGAAGGACGTCACCCCAAAAGCTGGCGACTCGTTCCTCTCTTGCACCGTCGCGGCACTGGCCGGGCCTGTCGATGAACCGGAGTATCGGTACTTCGACACCATCGTCGCCACCCCGGAAGCCGAGCACCTGGTTCGCCGGTGCGTTCAGGCCGTCGAGGGTGACCGCAAGGTGCTGATCGCCTTCCGTCTGAACGACATGAAGATCGATCCGTACATCCGCACCAAGGGTGAGCACGCCGGGGAACCGGCCGCCAGCCTGGAATCGACGCTGGTCCACATCGGTCTCATCAAGATCGACGGCACCCAGGTCTATCCGACGAGCCAGGCGCAAGCCGAGGCGCCGCCGGCCGAAGACGCATCCGCGTCCGAAGCCGACGATGCCATCGACACGGCCACCGAGCCCGCCGAGCGCGAGCCCGAGGCGCAAGTCCAGGAGCAGGAGCCGGCATTGGCTGCTTCGTTCTGATCCGGCACGGCCTCTCACGGGGCCTTGTCGCTTTTCCTCCCCACGTACGCCGCGTCCCCAGGACGCGTGCTTGCGCATTTCATCCCCCGAGTTCCGCGTGGTCTCACGGCCACGCGGTTGTCGAATTTCTCAAAGGAGATCAGCCATGTCTCTGGTATCCCGCTTTGCTCCGCAATCCCCGATCCTGCGCTCTGATCGCCCACTCTCGGACGACCGCATTCGTGCCGTCGTTCCGTCGATCTTCGCCGACGCTCCACATGGGAGCCGGTCCGATCGGTATGCCTACATACCGACCTCGACCGTGCTGACCAAGCTGCGCCAGGAGGGCTTCGAGCCCTTCATGGTGTGTCAGACGCGCGTGCGCAACGAAGACCGGCGCGAGTACACGAAGCACCTCATCCGACTTCGCCATGCAAGCCAGATCAACGGCGACGAGGCGAACGAGATCATCCTGCTCAACAGCCATGACGGCACGAGCAGCTATCAGATGCTCGCCGGCATGTTCCGGTTCGTCTGCCACAACGGCCTGGTTTGCGGTGACACCACCGCAGACATCCGCGTTCCCCACAAGGGCGACGTGGCCAGCCAGGTGATCGAAGGTGCCTACGGAGTCCTCGAAGGTTTCGAGCGCGTGCATAACGCGCGCGATGCGATGCGCACCATCACCCTCGATGAGGGCGAAGCGGAGGTCTTTGCGAACTCTGCGCTCGCACTCAAGTACGACGATCCGGCCAAGTCCACGCCTGTCACCGAGAGCCAACTGCTGGCCCCTCGGCGATGGGACGACCGCAAGAACGACCTGTGGGCCGTCTTCAACCGCGTCCAGGAGAACCTAGTCAAAGGGGGCCTGAACGGACGCACGGCCAACGGCCGCAATCAGCGCACCCGTCCGGTGCAAGGCATCGACCAGAACCTGCGCCTGAACCGGGCGTTGTGGCTGCTGGCCGAAGGCATGCGCCAGCTCAAGGCGTGATGCCACGCGGACCTCGCCCACCTCGGGCGAGGCCATTTCCTCTCATCCACCGGGTGCCGTCGGCGGCCCGTCATTCATCATCAGGAGAACCATCATGGCAACCCCATCGGCTTCCGAGAAATCTGTTGCGCCCATCGTCGTCCCCGGCCAGCTCACGCTGCGTACCATCCGCGGCAAGAACGGCCCGTTCACGGTTGGCCGCCTCGCGACGCACCTCGGTACTTTCGAGGTCAAAGACCCGGAGCTGGAGCAGTACCCCGAAGGCAAGTACGACGGGGAATTCATCATCAGGTACATCTTCCCGAAGTCCTATCCGGTCGGCGGCGGCATGCGGTTCGAGATCCGTGCCAGCCTCGACGGCATGACGCTCAACGGCATCGACAAACTCAGCCGCGACGAAGCCCGCAGCTTCGCCACCCAGGACGTCGATCCGCTCGATGAAGAGCAAGGGGCGCAGCCTGCGGCAACGCCGGCCAAGCCCACCAAAGCGTCCAGGCCCGCCAAGCCCGCACCCGTGCAGGCGTCCGCGGACCCGCTGGTCGATACCACGCCCTTCGGCGTGGATGCGCCACCGCCTGCTACGGCCGCTGCCCCCGGCAGCACCGAAGACGGTGACGCCGCGCTCTTCGGCCTGCTGTGGCCGCTGGGCGAGTCCGTGAAACTGGATTCGACCATCGACCGCCGCACCCTGCGCGCGCAGATCGCCCGCCTGGGCGAGCTGGGCTACGCGCTGGACTTCAAGACGCAGGAGTGGAGCCGCCAGGCCGAACCAAAACCTGCGTGATCGCAGACGCCGCATGCGCGGTGTTCTTCATCCACCCGCCGGGGTTCCTTTCCCATGCGGGGGAGGCCCTGGCCATTTTCTGGAGGTCTCCATCATGTCCACCATCGCTTGCGATACCCCGCGTTCAACGCTGGATGAACCCGCGTGGCGGGACCTTTGCAAAGCGGCCGCCGCACACGCCCAGCGCGGTTGCGGCTTGTCCTACGACCACTACGTGACGCTCTTCAGTTCGGCGATCGACGCACAGGCCAATCGTTTGCCGGATGAGCAACGTGCTCAGGCTCTCGAAATCGCGGCCCAGGAATGGGACTACGCAACACCTGCCGAACGGCAGGAAACCCAGGACTGGAATGCGGAGCATGGCTATTGCTCGCACGGGATCGAGTTCGGCTACTGCCCGGCCGGTTGTGATCGAGACGATGACGACTGGGATTGAGGGCGACGCATAGGTTCCTTCGCCGCAGATGCGGCATTCCATCACCCGCTGGGGGTTCTTCCCCACGGGGAGGCCTTCAGCTCAACTTTTCGAGGAGGCCTCTCATGGGCTGGTATTTCTCAAACCAATCGCGGTCCGAACTGATCGCGGAACTGATCGCACCGCAAGAGACCGAGCGCGCCAGCGTCAAGGTCATCGCTCACACCCTGCGCGGCAACGTGCTGTGGTCCGTCGCCGAAGTGACCGCCAAGGTCGAAGGCGTGCATCGTGATCTCGCACCGGGCCAGTCCCTGCGCTACATCCGCTGCGATCTGCTTGAACGAAGCGGCGGCCAGTGGGGCTACAAGTCCTTGGACGAGTCCATGCACCCGTACTACTACACGTGCCCGCTGTCCTATCTGGACCTCGCACCGGAGCAGTCCGCCGACTGGCGTGCAGGCGTTCGCGCCTACCACGCCCGGCGGCGCACACCCACGGCATCCGCGGCATCCGCCGCGGCGTCGATGGCCTGAGCCAGGAGGAACCGACATGGACCCGATCCTGGCAACGCTTCCGCCCTCGTTGCTGGCACTCGTTGAAGGGAGTTTGTCCAACGACGAAGTGTCCTCCGACGAGGAAATGCTGGCGTACTTCATCGACAACGGCCTCACCGAGGACCAGGCACGGCAGGCACTGACCTACCGCGACCAGTACCTCAACAACATCTACCTGGAAGGCTTCACGCCGATCACTTCGGCGGACGAGCCGCTTCACTTCAACCCGCACACCCGGCAGTTCGAGCCGGACTGAGCGGTTTTCTTCCACCCCCTGGGGCAGTACTTGCCCCAGCGGGCGGTGCTGTTCCCGTTCATCCGAGGACACCACCATGCCCGCAAACACTTCTTCCACGCTGTACCGCATCGACGAATGCCCGGACGTGATGGCCGACGCCTGCGTCGGCGATGACCAGGGCAACCTGATCTTCCTGTCCATCTGGGCGCGGGACACCGCCGTCCAGCAGTTCCTCGCTCGCCTGACCCTCGGGCGCGACGAGCAGGGACTGGACCAGTTCCACGTCATCACCGACCAGGGCGGCAGCGTCCCGGTATTCATCGGCAACGTCGATCGCCTGGAAAAGCGCATCACGCGCGCGTACCGGCGGACGCTGTTCGGCTCGCTGTCCAACGTGTGGCTGTTCGACCGGCGCTGCGTCAAGCCCGACAAGGCCAACGCCAGCGCATTGGCACTGCTGCCACGCGACAGCGCCCACAGGCTTGACCGCCTGTGGATGCTGGTGCGGGACACCTGCCCGTTGCCGCTGCTCGATCACTGGCGCGAGACCGTGCTGGAACTGCTGCAAACCCGCGAGATGCTGGCCCGCCTTCCGTTCGCCCTCGGGCCGCTGGAAGGCCATCGGCTCGCCATCGACGTGCCGGCGCTGACCCTGGCGCTCGGCTCCCTGATCCGCAGCGACGCGCTCACCGCCTATCCGTATCCGGCCAAGATTTGGACGCCGGAAGCGGTAGCGGCTTGACCCACCCTCGGAGGCACGCCTTGGCGTACTTCCGTGTTTCATCCCCGCCAACCAGGAGACTTCCATGGCCCTCATGTTCCCGCGGCTCGCCCGCAATTTCGTCAAGAACGGATATTTCCCGACCGACGAACCCACGCTCGAAAGAGCGCTCAACGCACTGATGCCCAGCGACGGGCCGATGTGCATCCTCGATCCCTGCGCCGGCGAAGGCGTGGCGATCGCCGAAGCCGCCCATGCCCTCGGGCGCGAGCAGGCAAAGGCGTTCGCCGTCGAGTTCGACGCGGAGCGGGCGCGCCATGCCCGCGGCCTGGTCGATCACTGCCTGCACGCGGACCTGATGGACACGATGGTCTCCAAGCAGTCCTTCGGGCTGCTCTGGCTCAACCCGCCGTATGGGGACCTGTCCAAGGACGTCAACGGCAACATCGGCTATCAGGGCCAGGGCCGTGCCCGCCTTGAAAAGCTGTTCTACCAGCGCACGCTCTCGCTGCTGCAATACGGCGGCGTGCTGGTTTTCATCGTCCCCGGCTACGTGCTCGACGCGGAGTTGGTCGGCTGGCTGACGCGCCACTACACGGACCTGCGCATCTACCGAGCGGTGGAGACGCAGTTCAAGCAGGTGGTGATCTTCGGACGCCGGGTGCGCCAGCGCGAGCAGGTGCCCGATGGCGTCAAGGCCGTGCGCAATCTGCTGTTGCAGGTAGGGCAAGGCGAAGTCGAAGCCGAGGAACTGCCGAGCGAGTGGCCGTTCCTGCCGTACATCGTCCCCGCCAGCCCGGCCGAGCCAGAGCATTTCTTCCGCGTGACGATGGAGCCCGAGCAGTTCGCCGATGAGGTTGGCAGGCTGCAAGGCTTGTGGCCATCGCAGGACACGCACCTGGGGGCTGCGCAGCAATCGCTGCGTCCACCGGCGCGGGCCTTGTCCCGCTGGCATCTCGCCCTGGCTCTGGCCGCGGGTGCGATCTCGGGGGTTGTGCGCTCCAAGACCGGGCGCGTGCTCGTCGTCAAAGGTGACACCCACAAGGACAAGACGCTCCAGCGGGAGTTCACCGAACGCGAAGACGGCTCCATCGCCGAGACCCGCATCCTCACCGACAAGTTCGTTCCCGTCATCCGCGCGTGGGACATGACACCTGGCTCCGCGACACGGGGCGAGGTGTTGACCATTCGCTGATCCACCGGACGCGCTGCCGTCCTGCTGTACCAACTCGAAGGAGAAACACCATGATCCCCAATCCGTTCAAGCGGCCTGCGCCGCACAAGCAACCGTTGTTCGCACCGAGTACGTTGAAGTTGAGCGAGAAGGTGCATTGGCTGGCCCGGCGAGGCCTGATCGACCCCTTGGCCTATGTCCAGCGCCATGTGCGCGGGGACTGGGGCGAGATCGATGAGGCCACACGCCAAGCCAACGACGTGGCGATCCAACAGGACAACCTAATGATCTCGCAGTTCAGGATCACGCCGGACCTGGCGCTGATCGTCAAGACCAGCGAGGACCACCAGACCACGGTGGTCCAGCTTCCCGAAGAGCGGGACCTGATCTGAGGCCCCACATCGTCATCCTCATCCACCTGACGGAGCCACTTCACTCCGGCAGGGGTGTCGTGGCTCAATGACTCATCAAGGAGGAGCCCATGGCATCGCATCGCATCGAAACCTACTGCCAGCGGCTGGCGTTCCCCATCGGGGCGCTCATCTTCAGCAGAGGTGTAGACCGCCTGGTCCGCGCGGGTCGCCTGGACCCGATCCCGTACTTCAGGCGCCACACCCGTGGCGACTGGGGCGACGTCAACATCCAGCAATGGCAGACGAACAGCAGCGCGCTTCAATCGGGCGCGTCGCTGGAATCGCACTACGTGATCCATCCGGGGCTCGCCATTCGCATCGTCACCGATTCGCAGCGCTGCGCAACCGTCATCGTGCTTCCGTCCGAAGACTGAGCACGGTTCACCTGCGGGCCGCCCAGGCCAGCACCTTCAACCACCCTCAGCCACGCGTCGATTCTCTTCCCACCACGGGGCATGCCATTGCCCCGCTGGGGGTGGTGCATGCCCCATTTTTCTTTGGAGCATCACCATGTCCCTCGATCTCGAAACCACTGCCGCTGAATCCGCGCCCGTACAGGGCGAACTGCTCGACGCGGAATCTTCCCCTCTGACCCTGAGCCTTCAGGATTTTGTCGGCGAGTTCGGCGACGAACTACTCGACGCCCTCAACAGCGCTAATCCGCCGGTCTATACCGGCCAACCGCAGGCGCACCGGCAACTGGTGGTCGCCAGCCTCAAGCGCAAGCTGTTCCCAGCCCAGGCCGAAGTCGTCCACGCCGCCGCCGAGCTGCTGATCGACCGTGGCGAACGTGCTGCGATCGTCAATGGCGAGATGGGCTGCGGCAAGACGACCGTCGGCATTGCCACGGCCGCCGTGCTCAACGCCGAAGGCTATCGCCGCACTCTGGTGCTGTCGCCGCCCCACCTGGTTTACAAGTGGCGGCGCGAGATCCAGGAGACGGTGGCCGGTGCCAAGGTGTGGGTACTCAACGGGCCGGATACGCTCGTCAAGCTCATCAAGCTGCGCGAGCAGTTGGGCGTGCAGCCCACGGGCCAGGAGTTCTTCGTCCTGGGGCGCGTCAGGATGCGGATGGGCTTTCACTGGAAGCCTGTCTTCACCACGCGGCGCACCCGCCACGGCGACGTGGCGGCCTGCCCGGACTGCGGCACGGTCATCACCGACCTCGACGGCGAGCCGGTCAACCCGATCGCGCTCCAAGCCGAGGAGTGCCGCAGGAAGTGCGGCCACTGCGCCGCGCCCCTGTGGACACTGATCCGCCCGCGCAGTCTGTCCGGCAGCGACCAGTCCTCGGCCGTGCTCAAAGCCTTAAAGCGCATACCGACCATCGGAGAGGTCACCGCGCAGAAGCTGATGCAAAAGTTCGGTGACGGGTTCCTGGCGTCGATGCTCGGCGACAACATCCATGAGTTCATCAACCTCATGGATGGCAACGGCGAGCTGGTGTTTTCCGACCGTCAGGCCACGCGCATGGAACGTGCGATGGCCAACATGGAGTTCGGCTTTGGCGAGGGCGGCTATCAGCCGTCCGAGTTCATCAAACGCTACCTGCCGCAAGGCACGTTCGACCTGCTCATCGCCGATGAGGCACATGAGTACAAGAACGGGGGCAGTGCCCAGGGCCAGGCCATGGGCGTGCTGGCGGCGAAGGCTCGCAAGACCTTGCTGCTGACCGGCACGTTGATGGGCGGCTACGGGGACGACCTGTTCCACCTGCTGTTCCGAGCCCTTCCGGGGCGGATGATCGAAGACGGCTACCGCCCGACCACGAGCGGCAGCATGACCTCGGCTGCGATGGCGTTCATGCGCGATCACGGGGTGTTGAAGGACATCTACTCCGAGAGCACCGGCACGGCGCACAAGACGGCCAAGGGCACCAAGGTATCGGTGCGCACGGTCAAGGCCCCGGGGTTTGGCCCCAAGGGCGTGCTGCGCTGCATCCTGCCGTTCACGATCTTTCTCAAGCTCAAGGACATCGGTGGCAACGTCCTGCCGCCGTATGACGAGGAGTTCCGTGAAGTCGCGATGGACACGGCGCAAGCCGCGGCCTACCGCGATCTGGCGGGTCGGCTGACCGCGGAGCTGAAACAGGCTCTGGCGCGACGCGATACGACCTTGCTGGGTGTGGTCCTCAACGTGCTGCTGGCCTGGCCGGATTGCTGCTTCCGGTCGGAGACCGTGGTGCATCCGCGCACGCGCAACACCTTGGCGTTTGTCCCGGCTCAGTTCAACGAGTTCGAGATCAGCCCCAAGGAGCGTGAGCTGATCGACATCTGCAAAGAGGAGAAGGCGCAGGGCCGCAAGGTCCTGGCCTACACGGTCTATACCGGCACGCGCGACACCACGTCGCGCCTGAAGGTGTTGCTGGAGCAGGAAGGCTTCAAGGTGGCGGTGCTGCGCGCGAGCGTGGATGCCAGCCGCCGCGAAGACTGGATCGCCGAGCAACTGGACCGTGGCATCGACGTGCTCATCACCAACCCCGAGTTGGTCAAGACGGGGCTGGACCTGTTGGAGTTCCCGACGATCGTGTTCATGCAGTCGGGCTACAACGTGTACTCGCTCCAGCAGGCGGCACGCCGCTCCTGGCGCATCGGGCAGAAGCAGCCCGTGCGTGTGATCTACCTCGGCTACGCCGGTTCCTCGCAGATGACCTGCCTGGAGCTGATGGCCAAGAAGATCATGGTCTCGCAGTCCACCTCGGGCGACGTGCCCGAATCCGGGCTCGATGTCCTGAACCAGGACGGTGATTCCGTCGAGGTCGCACTGGCCCGGCAGCTTGTCGCCGCATGACACGTTCCACTTACGGCCCTTCGGGGCCGTTTTTTTTGCCGCTCCCGGTAAATCGGACGCTGCCTGGTTCGCATTGTTTGCTGCCGCTCGCGGCCTGAGCGGCGATGGTGAGGGCTGGATGTTTCAGGACGCCGAGCTATGTGCCCCTCTCCACCGTGGTTTCACTATCCCGAACGCCGCCTTCTGGCGGGATTTCTCGGCCTGCTGTGGTCGGTGCTGGCCGGTGGCTGCGCGACGACGACTGCGCCGGTCGCGCCCGACACCATCGCGGAAGTCTTGGCCGCGCCTGAACCCGAGGCTTCCGAGTACATCCCGGTCGTGCGCTACGCCCGCTACACACTGGTCGAACTGGCACCCATGGCGGCGCAGCGCGACCTGTTGTTGCAGACCATCGACGTGTCCATGCCCGAGGATGCCCGCGCCACGGTCGGGGATGGGCTTCGGCACGTGCTCAAACGCAGCGGCTATGGCCTGTGCCAGACCGCGCATGCCGTGATCGAGCTGTACGCGCTGCCGTTGCCGGCGGTACACCTGCACCTCGGCCCCATGACCTTGCGCGATGCGCTGCTCACGCTGGCTGGCCCGGCCTGGGAACTGCACGCGGATGACCGCGCACGGCAAATCTGCTTCGAGCGGCCCGGCGATCGCGCGGTCGCCGAGTCCCCATCCGAGCCACCCGCCACCGAGGCGGTGCAGACGTTCCCGCTGGCACCCATGGTTTCGGGAGGCCAGCCATGAACGCCCCGCAACCTGCCCAGCGATCGACCGCCGCCGTGGTGGTGCAGAGCCTGATGTGGCTCTGGTTGATCTTCCTCAGCGTCTTGGCGGCCCTGGGCTACCAGGCCCTCAGCGACCAGGCCGACCAGGAGCGGCTGGATTCCCGCCTGCAACGCCTGGAAGCGCAGGCAACTGGCTTGGCCGAGACGATCGAGGCCATCCAGCAGCGCCCGGCCGTCGCGACGGACGCTGACCTCAAAGACACCCGCCAGATTCTGGAAGCACGCGCGGCCCAGGTCGAGAAATCTCTCAGTGGCTACGCAGCGGCCGACGACCTCCAGGCGCTGCGCGCGGAGGTCGAGCAGATCAAGGCGCGCCAAGCCGCCGCGCGTGCCACCGCACCCGCCCAGCGGCGCGCATCGCGCACGTCCGCCGCCTCCAAGACCGAGCTGCCGCCGCTGCCATTCCGCGTCGTCGGCGCCGAACTGCGCGCCGGCCAGCGCAGCGTGTCCGTCGCGCCGAGCATCGGGGACTTCACGCCCGCCCAACTTCAGGTGCTGCTGCCCGGGGATGCGGTCGGCCCGTGGCGCCTGCAGGCGATCGAGGGCAACACCGCAGTGTTCCAGGCCGGCAACCAGACCCGCCGCGTGGCGATTCCCTGACCGGAGCACCCCATGAAGCCGTCGATCCTCCTTTTCGCGGTCCTGGTGGCGTCGTCGCAATGGCCCGCCTGGGCGCAGCAGCCCGCAACGACCTCGGCGCGCAACGCACAGAGCCAGGAGCGCCCGCTGGCCGCCCGCGTGCTGGACGACCGGGTGGCAACCGAATGGGGCTTGCAGCCACAAGAATGGGCACGCTACCGCGAGCTGATGGATGGGCCGCTGGGTATCTACTCGCCCAACCTGGACCCGCTGTCCGCCCTGGGCATCGAAGCTCGCACGGACGAAGAACGGCGCCGCTATGCGGAACTGCAGGTGCAGGTGGAAGCGCGCCGCGTCGAGAAGCTGCTCGCCTACCAGCGCGCCTACGACGAGGCCTGGCAGCGCCTGAATCCGGGGATGCAGCGCGTGAACCTGCCCGACGACAAGCCGGGCGCCGGCCCATCCAGCAGTCCCTTGCGCGGCAGCGGCCGCATGGCGGTGTTCGTCAAGGACGGCTGCGCAGCCTGCGGACAGCTCGTGCAGCGCCTGCAATCCTCGGGCGCGGAGTTCGACCTGTACATGGTGGGCAGCCGCCAGGATGACGCGCGCATCCGCGACTGGGCCAAGCGCGCGCAGATCGACCCGGCGCGCGTGCGCGCCGGCAGCATCACGCTCAACCACGACGGCGGCCGCTGGCTGTCACTGGGCCTGCCCGGCGATCTGCCCGCCGCCGTGCGCGAAGTGAACGGCCAATGGCAGCGCCAGCCGTAGCCATGCCCCTGCGCGCACTGGTGCTCACTGCCGGCCTGTATGCCGTTGCCGCCCTGGCCCAGGAGGTTCCGCCACCGGCTTACCAGCTTGCCGCCCAGCGCGCAGGCATCCCCTCGACCGTGCTCTACGCCGTGGCCTTGCAGGAGAGCGGCATCCGGCGCAACGGGCGCCTGGTGCCGTGGCCGTGGTCCCTCAACGTCGCCGGCCAGTCGCGCCGCTTCGCCACGCGCGCCGACGCCTGCGCTGGCCTGCAGCAGGCGATGCGCGCCACGCCGCACACGCGCATTGATGCGGGCCTGGGCCAGATCAACCTCGGCTACCACAAGCACCGCTTTACCGGCGCGTGCGACCTGCTGGATCCGTATCGCAACCTGGCCGTTGCCGCCGAGATCCTGAAGGAGCAGCACACCCCCGGCGAGGACTGGCTGCTGGCGATCGGCCGCTACCACCGCCCCGCAGGCGGCGAGCCCGCCGCCCGCTATCGGCGCAGCGTGTCGCGCCACCTTGCCCGCGTGCAGGGCACGCGACCAGCCGCCGCGGTCCTCGCGGCGCGCCAGGAGACCTCCCCATGACGAAACCCCATCCCGCCCATCTCGCGTTCACGGGCCTACTCATGCTGCTGTCAGGCCTGCCGCTGGCCTCGCGTGCCGGCGAGCCACTGATCGTTGTCGAGGACCGTGGCGGCACGTCGGCATTGCCGTACTACGAAGCCCTGAATCTCCAGCCGCGCGCCAACGCACCGGCGCGGCCGTCCATCCCGACGCCCCAGGTTCCTGCCACACGGGCGGACGAAGCCGCGATGCTGCCGGTGCGCAGCGCCAAGCTCACGCCCGGCACCGTCGCGCGACGGGTGATCGAAGCGCCCGGCCTGCGGCCGTTCGTGGTCATCGGCGACGACGAGGCTTCCCGGGCCTGGTTGCAGCGCCGCGCCGCCGCTTTGCGCGAACGTGGCGCGGTCGGCCTGGTCGTCAACGTCGAGACCGCGCAGGGCCTGGCGCGGCTGCGCGCCCTGGTGCCGGGCGTGCCGCTCGCGCCCGTGGCCGGCGACGACCTGGCCGATCGCCTGGGCCTGCGGCACTACCCGGCGCTGATCACGGCCACCGGCATCGAGCAATGAAGCCATGTCGGGCAAACAGCCGGTCGAGGTTCTGCTACGCCCAGCGGTGGAGCTATACACCGTCGCGGCGTGTGCAGGCGCCGCGTTTCTGTGCCTGGTGGCCCCATGGTCGCTCGCGCTGAGCCCGGCCATGGGCATCGGCAGCGCCTTGGCGTTCGGCGCCTACGGCGCGATCCGCTACCGCGATGCCCGCATCATCCTGCGCTACCGGCGCAACATCCGCCGTCTGCCGCGTTACGTGATGACCAGCAAGGACGTGCCGGTCAGCCAGCAGCGCCTATTCGTGGGGCGCGGCTTTCTCTGGGAGCAGAAGCACACGCATCGGCTGATGCAGACGTACCGGCCCGAGTTCCGCCGCTACGTCGAGCCGACGCCGGCCTACCGGCTGACCAGGCGCCTGGAGGAACGGCTGGAGTTCGCGCCATTGCCGCTCTCGCGCCTGCCGAAGCTCACCGGCTGGGACGCGCCTTTCAACCCCGTGCGCCCGTTGCCGCCTGTCGGCGGCCTGCCAAGGCTGCACGGCATCGAGCCCGACGAAGTGGACGTCAGCCTGCCGCTGGGCGAGCGCGTCGGGCACTCGCTGGTGCTGGGCACCACGCGGGTGGGCAAGACGCGCCTGGCCGAGTTGTTCGTCACGCAGGACATCCGTCGCAGGAATGCTGCCGGCGAGCATGAGGTCGTCATCGTCATCGACCCCAAGGGGGATGCCGATCTCTTGAAACGGATGTACGTCGAAGCCCAGCGCGCTGGCCGCGAAGGCGAGTTCTACATCTTCCACTTGGGCTGGCCGGAAATCAGCGCCCGCTACAACGCCGTGGGCCGCTTCGGTCGGATCTCGGAAGTGGCGACACGCATCGCGGGGCAGCTCTCCGGCGAAGGCAACAGCGCGGCGTTCCGCGAGTTCGCATGGCGCTTCGTGAACATCATCGCCCGCGCCCTGGTGGAACTGGGGCAGCGCCCGGACTACATGCTGATCCAGCGCCACGTCATCAACATCGACGCGCTGTTCATTGAGTACGCCCAGCACTACTTTGCCAAGACGGAGCCCAAGGCCTGGGAGGTGATCGTCCAGATCGAGGCCAAGCTCAACGAGAAGAACATCCCAAGGAACATGATCGGGCGCGAGAAGCGTGTGGTGGCGCTGGAGCAATACCTCTCCCAGGCGCGCAACTACGACCCTGTGCTCGATGGCCTGCGCTCGGCGGTGCGCTACGACAAGACCTACTTCGACAAGATCGTTGCATCGCTGCTGCCGCTGCTGGAAAAGCTCACGAGCGGCAAGATCGCCCAGCTCCTGGCGCCGAACTACTCCGACCTGGCCGACCCGCGCCCGATCTTCGACTGGATGCAGGTGATCAGGAAGCGCGCCGTCGTCTATGTCGGCTTGGACGCGCTGTCCGATGCGGAGGTCGCCGCAGCGGTCGGCAACTCGATGTTCAGCGATCTCGTCTCGGTGGCTGGGCACATCTACAAGCACGGAATCGACGATGGCCTGCCGGGCGCATCGGCTGGTGCGCGCGTGCCGATCAACGTGCATGCGGACGAGTTCAATGAATTGATGGGTGACGAGTTCATTCCGCTCATCAACAAGGGCGGTGGCGCGGGCCTGCAAGTCACCGCCTACACGCAAACGCTTTCGGACATCGAGGCCCGCATCGGCAACCGCGCGAAGGCCGGCCAAGTGATCGGGAATTTCAACAATTTATTCATGTTGCGCGTGCGCGAGACGGCCACCGCGGAACTGCTGACGAGGCAGTTGCCGAAGGTCGAGGTCTATACGACCACCATCGTCTCGGGCGCGACGGACAGCTCAGACATCCGCGGCGCGACGGACTTCACGTCGAACACCCAGGACCGCATCAGCATGGCCAGCGTGCCGATGATCGAGCCGTCACACGTCGTCGGTCTGCCCAAGGGCCAATGCTTCGCGCTGCTGCAGGGCGGCCAGCTTTGGAAGGTGCGCATGCCGCTTCCGGCGCCAGACCCCGATGAAGTGATGCCGACGGACTTGCAGCAACTGGCCGGGTATATGCGCCAGAGCTACAGCGAGGCCACGCAGTGGTGGGAGTTCACCAGTTCCGCAGCCTTGCCGCATGCAGCCTTGCCCGACGACCTGCTGGATGACGCCGCTCCAGCCGAGCCTGACGCGGTGGCCACCGGCGCCGACGACAGCACCGGCGAGGCCGCACCATGAAGGATGCCGCCTCGACCGCGCAGCGGGAGCAGAACCAGCGCCAGGGGCTGATCGTCGGCACCATCACCTTGCCGTTCCGGCTGCTCGGGGTGCTCATCGGCTCGCTGCTGTTCTCGATCGTGGTGGAGTGCGTCGGCATGCACCTGTTCTGGAAGGACCAGGGCTGGCGCCACTCCCAGCAGATGCTGCAGTACGAACTCGGGCACCTGTCCAACCACTTCACGCGCAGCGTGGTGGTGCAGGAGCCCGGGCGCACGGCGCACGAGCTGGTGGATACCGGGTACGAGTGGGTGTTCGTGCGCTCGGGGTTGCTGGAGCGCATGAGCCAGACCGCCGAGCGCGCCCGCGCGGCCAGCCACGGGCAGAGCCGCAACTTCCGCTACTACATCAGCCAAGTCTATGTCTGGGCCGAAAGCTACCTGATCGCTGCGGCCTTCACGACGCTCACCTTCCTGGTGCGCCTGCTGGTCCTGGTACTCACGCTGCCGCTGATCCTCACTGCAGCATTCGTCGGCCTGATCGACGGCCTGGTGCGACGGGATGTGCGCCGGTTCGGCGCGGGCCGCGAATCCGGCTTCATCTACCACCGCGCGAAGGCCAGCCTGATGCCGTTGGCCGTGCTGCCTTGGGTCACCTATCTCGCACTGCCCATAGCGGTGCATCCTCTGGTCATCCTGCTGCCCAGCGCGGCGTTGCTGGGGATGGCAGTCAGCCTGACCGCAGGCAGCTTCAAGAAGTACTTATGAGGTGACACGGGCGGCACTGCTCTGCAAAGCCGTGTGCCGTTCATCGGTTCTGCAGGGTATCAAGAGCAGCATCCAACGCCGTAACCGCCTCGACGACCGTTCTTACCGTCGCCCGATCGAACTCATGATCGCGCTGAGCGTCGTGCACACCGCTATTGAGGTAACCCCATTCAATACTCGTACCGCTGACATTGAGCAGCCTGACCAACGCCCCTACGGCATCCGGCGCACCCGCATGTTGCGCCGCGATACGCTCGACGGCCGACCGCAACTTGGTGCATTTATTGTTCAGCTCCCAAGGCGCGCGGGGCCCGCTCAGCTTGATGTCGATCCGGCCGTCCGCCCGCCGACCCAGCCACGTCCACAGGCGGTCCGTCAGACTCTCCAGCGCCGGCCGGGCCTGGCGCAGTGCCTCGCGTTTCTCGTCAGCCGCCAACGCCTGCTGGGCCAGAAGAACATAGTTCTTCGCTGGCGGGTCGCTGTCGACCCGCAGTTCGTGCTCTCCCTGATGCGGGAGAAACTTGTAGCGCTTGATGGCCGCGGCGCGGCGCACGCCCAACTCCTGCTGGATGCGGTGCAGGAACTCCTCTGCGTGCGAGGTGAGGATAACCTGCTTGCCGTGGAGCAAACCGTCCTCGAAGAAGGTACGCCAGATGCCATCGCGATGGTCGTCGTCTATCGCATTGACGACGTCATCGAAGATGACCACGGGGCAGCCCTGCGCGAGGTTCTTGGCAAGCAGAATCGCCAGACCCAAGCATTTGATGTGCCCTTCGCTGAAGACGATCAACGCGTCGTAGCGCACGCCCGGCTCGCCGGCGAACTCCACCTCGATCTTGCCGTTCTCGGCCACGGGCAACCACAGCGCGTGCAGCAGATCGCCGGGCGGATCGGCCCGGTTGAATGCGTTGTAGAGATGGCGGGCTTGGTCTCCCAGCCCCTGTAGCAGAACCCCCGGCAGAGCGGTCAGGTATGCCTGAATCTCGGGTAGGAAGCCGTCGTAGGCGGCCTTGACCCGCTGATGGTGCACCACCACCGGCATTTCGTCCGTGGCCGCCTGGATCAGGCCGCGGTTCGCGTCGTCGAATTGGGCCACGGTTTGGCGGGCGGCCGCCAGCTCCTGATCCGCAGTCGTGCGCATGGTCCGCAGCCGTTCGATCTCCAGCTGATGCTGTTGCAGGCGGTCCCGCTCCTGGGCCATCGCGCCGCGCTGGGCATGCACGTCGCGCGCCTGCGCGTCGAAGCCTTCGATGATCTGTGCGATCCGTAAGAGGGCTTGCCAGGCGCGCTGGTCCCCATTCACCCAGCCGCCGAGCCAATTGCCCGCCGACGTGGGAGGCAGCAGTGGCAGGCCCGCGGCCTGCGATTCGGCAGGACAAGCGACCCCAGCCGCCGCCACCACGCGGCGCATTTCGTCCCACAGCGCTCGGACCGCCTCGCTCAACTGCGTCCGATGCCCGGCCTCTTGCTGCTGCAGGACGGCCAGTTGCGCGAGCTGCTCCAGGCCCATTCGCGCCCTGGCGAACGGGTCCTGTGCCACAGCGGCCAGTCCGGTTCCACATGCCGGACACGCGGTCGCCCCGTCCGCCAACGCTTGCACGGCCTCGTAGAGCTTCGCGTACGACACCTCGCCCGCGCGGGCCGCGAGTTGCGCGGAAGACGCTTGCCACAGTCCCTGGACGCGGTAGGCCTCTGCCAGCAACGCTTGCAGGCGGGCCTGGGTCACCTCGTGAATGGCAGGCGGGTTGGCGTCCAGCTGAGCCTGGACATACGGTAGCCGTCCTTGCTGCTGCGGCGTACCCAGCAGCCAGTCCACGCAGGCTTGATAGGTCGCGCCAGGTGACATGCGCTGCGCCAAAGCTTGTTCCAGGCCCTCGACCGCTGCGATCTTCTGCGGGTAGGCGGCGATGGTCTGTTCGGAGTTCGCCAACCGCAGGCGACGCTGCGCCAGCTGCGCCGCCTGCACGCCGGCAAGCATCAGGTCCTGATCGAGCGAGGGGTTGAAGCCGCGCACGAACTCGCTGAACTGGTCCACGCCGAACAGGGTGGCGATGAGCTGGCGCTGATCGCTCGGGGTCCGCGCGGCGATTCGGGCGAAATCGTCGAGGCGGTTCTTCTCGATGAAGCAGAAGCGATACTCAGCTTCGTCGGGCTGGACGGCCTGCGCTTCGCCCGCCGCCGTAGACGACAGGACTGGCGCGACGTGGCGGCGCAGGCGAGCGTTGTTGCAGTACGTCCGCTGGTCGACCCGCTTGGCCTGCGCTTCGCTGATCGAACCGAGCATCGCCACTTCCAAGGCTTCGCAGAAGCTGCTCTTGCCGGTGCCGTTGGCACCGTAGACCAAGGTGATGTCATGGCTGAGGTCGAACGTCTCCTGCCGCATGAATCCTCGAAACGGCCCGACTTCGAGCTGGTGCAGTCGCCCGAGCGCCGGCCCGTTTTCGGGGCCGCGCGCGTCCCCGTCGTAGGCGACAGGCATCTGCGCCAGATGCGCGATGGTCAGCGGCGCCAAGCGCGTGGAGCGCCCCCGGCGTGCAGCACCGACCTCGGCCAGTGGCTGCAGGTGATCGAGCACCAGGTGCGCCAGCCGGCGCACGTCGTCGTGCACGTGCCGCTGCGCCAAGTGCGCCAGGAACCGGTGGTACTCCGAACGTATGCTTGCCACAGCGCCCCCTCACTTGGTCAACCACTGACCGTAAGCCTCCACATCGATCATGGGGACCGTTCCACTGAACTGAAGCTGCGCGATCAGCTTGAAAAGAAACGCGGTCGCCGGCTTGTTTTCGTTGGTGTAGCTGTACGCGCCGCTGGCTTGGTCATAGAAAAAGTGCCCGTGGGCGGCAACGCATCCGATGTCCAGACGCCCCTCGGTGAGGTTTGCGTTCAGCGCCTTGTCCATGGATGGACCCAATGCAGGACTCCATTCGCTCTCGAAGGTGAGCAAGCCACCCAGAATCGGAATCAACGGCTTCGCTGGGTAGGTCCCGTCAGCGTGCGGGATCGGCAGGCTCGTGCGGTGCAGCCTGCGCACACTGGCGACCTTCTCCTGGGCATAGGCCACAAGCCCCGCGTCAGCCGTCTGCTTGGCCTCGAAAACGGCGTACACGCTTTCGGCTGGAATGATCGTCTCGTTCTCGTAGGTGAAGATAAAAGGCGAATATTGCCGATCAAACACCACCACATCGATCTGCTGGCTGAAGTTCCCCAGGCTGTCCACCACATGCGCCTTGGCCGCCTGGTACCGTTTGGGCAGATAGGTATCCAGCATGTCGATCCAGACGTTCTCGCTCGCATCCCCCTTCGTACCCGGGTGACCGAAGGTCTTGCGTACTACGGACAAGCGCTGCTGGATGTCCTCATGCAGGGACGACAGGAGCTGGGAAAGCGACCACTGGGACATGCTGTACCTCGATGGGACGTGTATGGAAGCCGATGGAATCAGGACAGTGGGAACTTGGGGCCAAACAGTGCGCGCCAGGCGCGAAGCGCTTCGATATTGCGACCACGACGCGCGTGGTCGATGGCGATGCTTGCGTCTTGGCTCGCCTGGAACAGCAGCTGCTGCGCGCGCTGCTTGCGCGCGGCATCCATATCGTTGCTGATCGCCGGGCCAAGTCCGGCGGGATCCGGCCACTCGTCATGAACTCGATCGGCAAGCGTGGCAAAGAACGACTGGATCTCGCGATCGAACGATCCTCCCCAGCCGCCGTAAAGACACTCAAGGGCCATTACCTCGATCAGGAACGAGGGCTTCACCGGCTTCAGATCGCCGTGCTTGGGATTGTTGTTCCAGTACTTCACCATGCGCACGAGACCTTTCCACTCATTGCCATAGGCTTGGTGCGCTGCGGTCGCCTTGTCCTTATGGATCTCCGGGTCCGTCTTGATCCACTTTCCGGACGCCGTATCGGGGATCTCATACTGGTCGCCGGTATCGAATGCGGGCACCGCATCCACGCTGACCACCCGGTAGTCCGTGTTGTCCTCCGCGTCGATGTGAACACCGAAATCCACGTTGATCGAGCGCGCCTGTTTGCGCACGGCCGCCGAACCGTATTTCTCCACCAATGCAGAGTGGAAATCATCCAGCACTACCGATGCGGCCTTGCCGTGGTAATGCTTCTCCGAGTCCTTCAGCACGAAGAAGATGTCGATATCCTTGAGCGGCTTCGTCTTCGTGTATCGAGCATAGGAACCGGTCAGGAAGCTGCGCGCAATGCCGAACTTGGTCTGCAGGTAGTCCCGCACTTCGTTCTGGCGTTGCGAGGCATTCTTCTGTTCGCGTTCGTTGAGTTCCAGACGCGACTTGAACTTGCGAAAAGCTTCATCGATCGACAGCATCAGCGTTGCCTCCAATATCCGGCCTGACCCGCCAGGCCGCTGTGTTCGACAGTCGAGCCTAGGCTCTGCTTGACCATTCCATCCGTCGAGCGATAACTTCCTTTGCTCCATCCCTCCACATCAGGTCGCCCTGGCTTTGTATCGAGCATTAACTTGTACTTGGCCTGCGATGGCAGCAGCCCAGCTTTCTTGATCGCGTACTTCAACTGCTCGGTATCTGTCCAGAAGCTGCCGTCGCCATCGGACCACCCATACACGATGTCGATATCCCATCGGGTCACGAGCTTGTCGGTTGCCGGGTTGTAGATCTCCAGAATCACCTTGCGCAGATCACCGGTCCCGAGCCACGTCTTGATGGCTCGGGTATTGCTCTCCCAGCGATCCGCAAAGTGCTCAGGGTCCAGCCCACTGAGCAGGATGATGTCTTTCAAGCTCTTGAGGATGTTGTCGGTCACATAGGTAACCGAGTGCGTGTACGAGTAGGTGGCGACGGTGCTCATGACTTGAGGAAACCTCCGAGGTCGAGCGACAGCGCTTGCCCAGCATCGGCCTGCGCCTGCGTGGCAATTCCTTGGCTCAAGTCCCGTGCAATGATGCGAGAACTGTGCTTTTTGAGCGCGCTTTGCACCCAGCCGAGCTGCTCCTTCGGACACGGCAGCGAGACTCCCCAGTCTCCCTTCAACGGCTCGAACCCCAAGACTTCTTCGTTGGCATCATCACCATAGATCGCGTCTTCGTCGAAGAGGCAGTAGATCCTGGTCCGTGGTCCATCGCATGTCGCAACGATGGGCGCGCTCTTGGGTGCCTGGTCGGCGATCAAGCTGGCGGCCACGCCCGTCACGGCCCTGAGTTCAGAGCGAGCCGTGCCGTCCTTGCCCTGAGTGAGCAGTTCGACAATGGCATCCCATGTCTGCAACGCATCGCGGTGCGGCGAGCTGCGAAACGTCCGGCTGACAACGGTGGTCATTTTTGCTTCCCTCCTTGAAGGCGCATTTGCTTTGCCTGTCGTATCGCACTGCGCAAGTGCTCTACGGAAAGCTTGTTCGGATCGATAGCCACTTGCGGGTCGGCCGCGAGGGCGTTGGCTACGACCTTGCGAATGGCCCGACCATCCAATCCGACGCACTCGCCAGCGCACGCGTCGAACTGGTGAGCCGAGGAAAGCTTGCCAATCCCCGGAAATGTCTTTGCCAGGCCATTCAGGCAGTCCACTAGGATCTGCTTGCAGGCATCCTTGCCGGGCAGTGGCACCTCCATCACCATGTCGCAACGAGATAGGAAGGCACTGTCGACGGCCTGTGGGAAGTTGCTGGTGGCCACGAACAGCAGATGCGGGTTGCGTTCGGCCAACATGTCCAACTGCACCAACACCGCGTCGGTGGCCCGGTGCACATCAACCGGGTTGGCTTCCAGGCTGAGCTTCGCTCGATCAGCCGCAAGCGTTTCGACCTCGTCCAGAAGGACGATCGTCGGGCCCGCCGCTGCGGATTCTGCGATCGATTGCGAGAACAGGTCTGCCACGGCGCGTTGAGTCTTTCCCATTGCAGAGCTCGTCAGCGTGTGAGGCTCCACTTCCAGCAATCGAAACTTCGCAGAAGAAAAAGATTCGGCCACACGATGCGCCAAGCCCCGTGCCAAGGAGGTCTTCCCAGTCCCCGGCGGGCCGACCAACAAGATCACGCCGTGCAGGGGGAGTACCGTGCGCTCCACCTTGGGGCGCACCGTGAAGTTGACGATCGCTTGTGACAGCAACTGTTTTTTGATGGCTTCGTCCATCACGATCGAATCCCACAAGTCACCCAGCGACTTATCCGGCAGCTTCCAGCTTCGATGGATGCCTTTCGGCAAAGTGGCGTCTGATGAAGGATTCTTGGTCATCCGTGGCTCTCGGCGGGTCAGAGAATGGTGCGATAGGTCGCCAGCACCTTGGTCGTTTGCACAAGGCCTTGGCGCAGCAGGATTTCGAGATAGCGGTCCACATCGATCGGCGGATGCTTGAGTTGGGCACGCTGGCGCTGCGCAGCCGACACTACGGCGGCCGCATCCAGATCCAGCAGGTTGTCCACAAACTCATCGGGGTGCTGCGATTCGATGCCGTACGGAGCCAGCAGATCGTTCGGGAAATCACGTTCGTTGAACGTCACAATCACGCTCGCACCGCAGCGAATCGCCGCAGCCAGGACGTGCCGATCGTTCGGATCGGGTAATGTCAGGCCTGCCACGAGCGCTTCGTAGCCCTCCACCAAGCCGTCCGGAATGGCCCTGTCCATGAGATCCGACGTCCTGTCGACCTGAACCCGGGTGAGATCGGGGCGGTTGATCAACAGATTGCGTTTCCACTCCTCATGAATGGCTTGGCTCCACCGCGCCCGGAAGCGGCCAGACAGGCCGAGCCACATCAGGAAATCCCGCAGTGGCGCGGGATATAGAACGCACGCGTCGTAGACGGCGGTGAATGGGGAATGCCTCATTCGTATCCCATTCCCAACTCTTGCGACTGCTGAGCGAGTTCGGCCATCGCCTGCTCACTGGCGCGCTCGCGCGCTTCCTTGTACTGCATCAGATCGGCGAACCTCACCCTGCGGTGCTTGCCGGTGCGATGAAATGCCAACACCCCATCTTCTAGCAGCTTGACGAAATGGGGACGGGACACGTTGAGCAAGTCCGCCGCCTCTTGGGTCGTCAGCTCTGCATGGACGGGCACCACCTTTACTGCATTGCCATCGGCCAACTCGGCCAGGATGTCGACCAGCAGGCGTAAAGCCGAGGTAGGCAGTTCCACCTGATGAGCCTGTTTGTGGTCATCAAAGATCTGGATGTGCTGCGTCTCGAACTGGGTTGCGAGGTAAGCCGCCAAGGCACGTTGACCCTGGACGGCTGCCTTAACCTCTCCCGCGGCGGGAAGGGTCATCTTGGATTGGGCAGTGGCGGTGGTCATGGGTAGCTCCTAAGCGAAAACGGTTGCAGAGCCGATCATATTCGAAACACTCGAAAAACGCAATAATCGAAACTCCACCCGGGCTTTTGTAGGTTCGCTCGCGGTATGCCCAATCCGGTCGTCCGCCAGTTCCTATTGTTTGCGGCCTAAAACAGCCCTGATCTCCACGATCACCCCATTGCTGATCACACAGGAATGGCGCGATGGTGGCTTCGATCTGGCTGCGCGCCGCGCATCGCGGCGTGCCCACTTTTCTCGTGACGGCCCTCCTGCTGGGTCAGTCCCAGATGGCCTTGGCCGAGTCTCCGGCACAGCGCCAGGAGCTGGTCGCCGCACTGCGCCAGCTCGACGCGCTGGAGCGCACCGTCGCGGACAGCGCCGCGCATGCCCCCATCCAGCCGGGCGAGCGCTACCACTTCGACTACCCGCGGCTGCTGGCTGACCTGGCGCGCGTTCGCGCCGGCATCCAGTTTCACCTGACGCCATCGCGCGCTCAGCCGCGCGACCCCTCCGAACTGGCCGGCGACTACCGCACCGAGCGGGCGGCCGAGCCGCTGCCGGCGACGACTGCGGGGGGCAAGCAATGAACGGCGCCCAGGTCTCGGCATTTCAAGCCAACAGCGGCATCGCGCCTTCCGCAATGGCGACCGTCCTGGTCGGCGTCGTGTTCGCGGTCCTGCTCGTGTGGGGCGTCTGGGCCATCCGAACGGCCTACGTGGGGTGGTCCGAGAGCCGCCTCAACCAGCGCCAGTTCCTCGGCGTCTGCATCCGCTTCGTCGCGATGTACCTCGTCCTGAGTTTCTTCCTTCTGTCCTGACCTGAAAGGCCCGACCATGCACAACCGCATCCTCACTTCCCGTCTCGCCCAGCGCGCCGCCATGGCCCTGGGCGCCGCCGCGCTGCCCGCGCTGTCGTTCGCGCAAGGCCTGCCGCAGTTGGAGAACCCGACCCGCGGCACCGGCAACGGCATCATGGAAACGATCAGGAACTACGGCTACGACATCATCATGCTCGTAGCCCTCCTGGTCGTGGCGTCGATGTTCATCGGCGTCTGCTACCACGCCTACGGCACCTACGCGGAAATCCACACCGGCCGCAAGACCTGGGGCCAGTTTGGCCTCACCGTCGCGATCGGTGCCGTGCTGCTCGTGATCGGCATCTGGCTGCTCACCGAAGCCACCGGCATCCTGTAAGGCGAGGCCGGTATGTCCGAGCAGCAGCACGTCCGTGCGGACGGGACGGTCACGTTCCTTCCGCATCGGCTCAACCGCCACCCTGTTGTCGTGCGCGGCCTCACCGCCGACGAACTGTGGATCTGCTGCGGCCTGTCCGGCGCCGCCGGCCTGCTGGTCGGCGCGCCGCTGTCCTGGGTGTTCCGCACGATCGCCATCGCGCCGACGTTCGTCGTCCTGGGCGTGGCCCTGGGCGTCTTCATCGGCGGCGGCATCCTGCGCCGGCTCAAGCGCGGGCGCCCCGACACCTGGCTGTACCGGCAACTGCAATGGCGCATCGCCACGCGCCATCCACTGATGGCGGGATGGGTAGGCGGCCACGTGCTGATCTCGCGCTCCGGCTTCTGGTCCACCCGAAGGTCCGTTGCAAGGGGGGCACGATGAGCCGCTTCAAGAACGAGATCACCCACCTGCAGGCGCACATCAAGACCTTGCGCCTGGGCGCGGGCGCGCTGGTCATTGTCGCCCTGGTCATGGGCGGCGGCTGGTGGAGCGCGCCGCGCGACCTGACCATCCACGTCCCGCCCGACCTGCGCTCTGGCAGTACCCGCAAGTGGTGGGAAGTGCCGCCCGAATCGGTCTATGCGTTCACGTTCTACGTGTTCCAGACGCTGAACCGCTGGCCGACCAATGGCGAAGAAGACTACTCGCGCAACCTCCACACGCTCTCGCCGTACCTCACCCCGTCCTGCCAGGCCTTCCTTCGCGCGGACTACGACTACCGCCGCTCCACCGGCGAGCTACGCCAGCGCGTGCGCGGCATCTACGAGATTCCCGGCCGCGGCTATGGCGACGACCCCACGGCGCGCGTGCGCACCGTGTCCGATCGCGACTGGGTGGTGACGCTGGACATCACGGCGGACGAGTACTACGGCGCCGAGCAGGTCAAGCGCGCCCTGGTGCGTTATCCGATCAAGGTCACGCGGGTGGACGTCGATCCCGCCCGCAACCCGTTCGGCCTGGCGCTGGACTGCTACGAAGGCGCGCCCCAGCGCATCAGTGCACCGGAGCCGGCGCGCCCGGCGTCGAGTGGCCTGTCTCCGCAAGCGCCTCAAGGAGGAAACACCCCATGAAGCATCCTGTACTCGCGCTGCTGGGGCTACTGGCCGTGGCCGCGGCACCCGTCGCCCAGGCGGTGGAGATCCTGCGTTGGGAACGCATGCCACTGGCAGTGCCGCTGAAGGTCGGTCAGGAACGCATCGTGTTCATCGACCGGAACGTGCGCGTGGGCGTGCCCGCGGGCGTGGGCGAACGCCTGCGCGTGCAGAGTGCGGGTGGCGCGGTGTACCTGCGCGCCAGCGAGCCGATCGAGCCCACGCGGTTGCAACTGCAGGACGCCGACACGGGCGCGCTGATCCTGCTGGACATCGCAGCCGAACCGCCCAAGGACGGGGAAGCCGAGCTGGAGCCGGTGCGCATCGTCGAGGGTGACAGCGCACCGGGACGCTATGGCGAGCAGGCCGACAGTGCCGAGGCCCCGGCACGCGCCCAGGGCCAGGCAGGTGCGCGGACCGCGCGGCGCGAAACTCCGGTCCCTGTCGTGCTGACGCGCTTCGCCGCGCAGAACCTCTACGCACCGCTGCGCACCGTCGAGCCGCTTCCGGGCGTCATGCGGGTCAACCTGCCCCGCGACCTCGACCTGGACACACTGATGCCAACGCTGCCGGTGCGCGCGGTCGCGCTCGCGTCGTGGCGCCTGGAAGACCAATGGGTGACTGCCGTGCGCCTTACCAACACCGGCGCCGACTGGGTCGCGCTCGACCCGCGCGTGCTGCAAGGCGATTTCCTCACCGCCACCTTCCAGCACGAGGCGCTGGGCCCGCGCGGCACGCCCGAGGACACGACCGTCCTCTACCTGGTCACGGGCGGCCGCGGCCTCGCGCAGTCGCTGCTGCCGGCGATTCACCGCTTCGACCCTGCCGTGCATCTGCCGCAGCCGGACGGCGACGAGAACGCCAAGGAGGCCCGCCATGCGCAGTAACGGCCTGCTCAAGTGGCTGATGATCCCTGTCGCCATCCTGGTGCTGTTCGTCGGTATCCGGCTGTTCTCGGGTGGAGGCAGCACGGCGCCACCCGCGGCGGACAACGGCGCCCAGCTCACGCCCGAGGAAATGAAGGCGCTGGGCATCGAAGGCGACACCCCGCGCGACACCGTGGCGACGCTCGTTGCCCAAGTGAAGCAGTTGCGCACCGAGCTTCAGACCGCGCTCTCGGACAACAAGTCGCAGCGTGAAGAGAACCAGCGACTGCGCCAGCGCGAGAACTCCATCGACCAGCGCATCAACTCGGCGCTCGAATCCGAGCGGTCCAACCTGCGCCGCGACCAGGAGCAGGCGGCCAGCGCGCGCCAGCAGACCGAAGGGCTGCTCGCCGACCTGCAGCGGCGCCTGGACAGCATCGGCGGGCGCGGCGGCGGCCATGCGGACCTGCCCGTGGGCCTGGGGCTGCAGGGCGGCGACGAGGCCGGCATGGAGGGCGGCGTGCGGTGGGTCGAGCCGGACGACGCAAAGCCCGCCGAGGGGCGCAACGGCGGTCGTGGCGCGAGCGGCGGAATGAGCTTCCCCACGAGCTTCGGCCCGGCGCAGAGCACGCTCGAAACCACCGCGGAAACCGTGGCCAACGCGGGCGCCCGCGCCTCTGGGGTCAAGAGTGCCAAGCCGGTCTATACCGTGCCGACCAACTCCACGCTCATGGGTTCGGTCGCCATGACCGCGCTGATCGGCCGCGTGCCGATCGACGGCACGGTCAACGATCCCTATCCGTTCAAAGTCCTGGTCGGGCCGGACAACCTGACCGCCAATGGCATCGACATTCCCGACGTGGCCGGCGCCGTGTTCAGCGGCACCGCATCGGGCGACTGGACGCTTTCGTGCGTGCGCGGCCAGGTGCGCAGCATCACGTTCGTCTTCAACGACGGCACGATCCGCACGATCCCCGAAGACCGCGAGGGCAACCAGCAGAACAACCAGCAACGCGACGGCTTGGGCTGGATCAGCGACCCGCACGGCATCCCCTGCGTCAGCGGCGAGCGGCGCAGCAACGCCCAGCAGTACCTCGGCTCGCAGGCCCTGATCACCGCGGCCGGTGCCGGCGTGGCCTCGCTCATCGAGAGCGACAGCGGCCGCATGTCCTATGTCGGCTCGGACGGCTCCATCGGCACCGTGGGCATCACCGGCCAGGAAGCGGTCGGCCAGATTCTCGCGGGCGGTGTCCGGGACATGTCGGCCTGGGTCAACAAGCTCTACGGCCAGGCGTTCGCCGCCGTCTATGTGCAGCCCGGCGCCAAGGTCGCCGTCCACCTCGAAAAACCGCTCGCCATCGACTTCGATCCCGAAGGCCGCAAGGTCGATCACCGCGCAGGAGAAAGCCATGCTCTCGAACTCGATTAAGGGCCTGGTGCTGGCCCTCGCCGTCGCGGTGCTCGGCGGCTGCGCCACCAGCAAGGAAAAGCTGCTGACCCACGGTGACCGCACGATGATGGACATCTGGCAGCAGGAGGCCGGCGACGGCGGTGGCGCAGCCGGACGGAACGCCGGCCGCCAGCTGCTCGATGCGCGCCAGAGCCTGCGTCGGCCCCTGACCGACGCCGACGTGCAGGCCGCACCTGTCGAGCAGATGCGCTACACGCGCACCGCGCGCAATGAGGTCCACCGCCAGTTCCAGCGCCTGCCCAATCCCGATCTCGTGATGTACGTGTACCCGCATCTGGCCGGCACCGATCCCGTGCCGGTGCCCGGCTACACGACCGTCTTCCCGCTCTACCAGCGCATCCAGTACGCGATGCCGGGCGAGCGCGTGGAGGACTACTGATGCGGTGGAAACTCCCATGGCCGAAGCTGGCCGGCGCCGGCTCCAGTAGCCCGGCTAGCGATGAGCAGCCGGACAGCTGGCAGCGCCACGTCGAGGCCTTGCGCCAGGCCGGCATCCCCGAACCCGGTTCGGCAGTCCACGGCCGCAAGCCAGCGACCGTGGCCGACGAGCAGGCGCTGTACGACGTTGCGCCGTCCTTCGTGGAACTGCTGCCCTGGGTGGAGTTCTTGCCCGGGTCGAAATCGATGCTCCTGGAGGATGGCCAATCGGTGGCGGCGTTCTACGAACTGGTGCCGCTGGGCACCGAAGGCCGGGAACCCGGCTGGCTCGCGCATGCCCGCGACGCCCTGGAAAACGCGCTTCAGGACAGTTTCGATGAACTGGACGAGAACCCGTGGGTGCTCCAGCTCTATGCCCAGGACGAACCGAGCTTCGACCAGTACATGCAGACCTTGCGCGATTACGTGCAGCCACGTGCGCGCGGCTCGGCGTTCACCGAGTTCTACTTGCGCTTCTTCGGCCACCACCTGCGCGCTGTGGCCAAGCCCGGCGGCCTGTTCGAGGACACGGTGGTCACGCGGCTGCGCTGGCGCGGCCAGACGCGGCGGGTGCGCATGGTGATCTATCGCCGTGCAACTGGGCAGGCAAGCCGCCGCGGCCAGACGCCCGAGCAGATGCTGAACATCGTCTGCGACCGCCTGTGCGGCGGCCTGGCGAACGCCGGCATCCAGGCACGGCGCATGGTCGCAGCCGACGTCCACGACTGGCTGCTGCGGTGGTTCAATCCGCGCCCGGCGATGCTTGGACCGAGTGCAGAGGACCGGGAGCGCTTCTACGCGCTGGCGCGCTACCCCGACAGCACCGAAGAAAGCGAGGCCGGCGAAATCGAGCTGGCGAGCGGGCGGGATTTCAGCCAGCGGCTGTTCTTCGGCCAGCCACGCTCCGACGTGGAGCACGGCACCTGGTATTTCGACGGCATGCCGCACCGCGTGCTGATCACCGACCGGCTGCGCATGCCGCCCGGCACCGGACACCTGACCGGCGAGACCCGCAAAGGGGATGCCATCAACACGCTGTTCGACCAGATGCCGGAAGACACCTTGCTGTGTCTCACGATGGTCGCCACGCCGCAGGATGTCCTGGAAGCGGATCTCAACCACCTGGCGAAGAAGGCCGTGGGCGAGACGCTGGCGTCGGAGCAGACGTTGAAGGACGTGCAGGAAGCCCGCTCCCTCATCGGCAGCGCACACAAGCTCTACCGGGGGACGCTGGCATTCTACCTGCGCGGACGCGACGAAGCGGAACTGGACCGGCGCGGCCTGGACCTGGCGAACGTGATGCTCAATGCTGGCTTGCAGCCGGTGCGCGAGGACGACGAGGTGGCGCCGCTCAACAGCTACTTGCGGTGGCTGCCATGCTGCTACAACCCCGGCCAGGATCGGCGCAAGTGGTACACCCAACTGATGTTCGCTCAGCACGCGGCGAACCTGTCGCCGGTGTGGGGCCGCGCTCAAGGTACGGGGCACCCGGGCATCACGATGTTCAACCGCGGTGGCGGGCCGATCACCTTCGACCCGCTCAGCCGCCTGGATCGGCAGATGAACGCCCATCTGTTCCTGTTCGGCCCCACCGGCTCCGGCAAGAGCGCCACGCTCAACAACCTCTTGAATCAGGTCACGGCCATCTACCGACCGCGGCTGTTCATCGTGGAGGCTGGCAACAGCTTCGGCCTGTTCAGCGACTTCGCACGCATGCTCGGGCTGACGGTAAACCGGGTCAAGCTGGCCCCAGGTTCGGGCATCAGCCTCGCGCCATTCGCAGACGCGCGTCGGCTGATCGAGACGCCCAGCGACGTGCAGACGCTCGACGCCGACGCGCTGGATGAAGACCCGCCACCAGATGCCTCGGCCATGGAGGCGGACGAGCAGCGCGACGTGCTCGGCGAACTGGAGATCACGGCGCGGCTGATGATCACGGGCGGAGAGGACAAGGAGGAAGCCCGGATGACGCGGGCTGACCGCTCGCTGATCCGTCAGTGCATCCTCGACGCCGCCGAGCACTGCGTGGCCGACAAACGCACGGTGCTTACGCGCGACGTGCGCAACGCGTTGCGCGCCCGCGGCCAGGACCCGACGCTGCCCGAAATGCGCCGCGTGCGGCTGCTGGAGATGGCGGATGCGATGGACATGTTCTGTCAAGGCACGGACGGCGAAATGTTCGACCGCGACGGCACGCCGTGGCCCGAAGCCGACATCACCTTGGTTGACCTCGCGACATACGCCCGCGAGGGCTACAACGCGCAGCTCTCCATCGCTTACATCAGCCTGATCAGCACGGTGAACAACATCGCCGAGCGCGACCAATACCTGGGACGCCCGATCATCAACGTCACCGACGAAGGCCACATCATCACGAAGAACCCGCTGCTCGCGCCCTACGTCGTGAAAATTACAAAGATGTGGAGGAAATTGGGGGCCTGGTTCTGGCTCGCGACGCAGAACATCGACGACCTGCCGCGCGCCGCGGAGCCCATGCTCAACATGATCGAGTGGTGGATCTGTCTCAGCATGCCGCCCGATGAAGTTGAGAAGATCGCGCGGTTCCGCGAACTCTCGCCCGCGCAGAAGGCGCTGATGCTTTCGGCGCGCAAGGAAGCGGGGAAATTCACCGAAGGCGTCATCCTCTCCAAGAGCATGGAAGTGCTGTTCCGCGCCGTGCCGCCGTCCCTGTACCTCGCCCTCGCGCAGACAGAACCCGAGGAGAAGGCCGAACGCTACCAGCTCATGCAGCAGTACGGCTGCACCGAACTGGAAGCGGCTTTCAAGGTGGCCGAGAAGATCGACCAGGCCCGCGGCATCGAGTCGCCGGCCCTGGAACTGTCGTAAACCGGAGAACGCCATGGAACAGAAACGTCCTTCCATTCCGATGCAGGTCCAGGCGTTCCGCCGTCGCCGCTGGCGGCCTCGCTGGCCCTGGGTATTGGCTGCTGCGCTGGTCGCGCTGCTGCTGATCTGGCTGGTGTCCCGGACGCCCGGCGAATCCTCAGCGCCGTCGCGCGCGCCGGTCAGCACGGCGCAGGTCGCTGGGCCACCCTGGCAGATGGGCAACCCGGAAGGCCGTTTCACGCTGACGCTCTATGCCGACCTGGAATGCCCGTTCTGCCGGGAGTATTTCCCGCAGCTCAAGCGCTGGGTCGGCAACAACACCGACGTGGCGCTGCAATGGCATCACCAGCCGCTGGCCGCGCACGAGCCTGCCGCGTCGGCCGAGGCACGTCTGGCCGAGTGCGCCGCCGAAGCGGGCGGGCATGCGGCGTTCTGGCAGGCGGTCGAATGGGTCTATGCCCACACGCGCAGCGACGGCCAGGGCTTGCCCGATGGCTTGCGTTACCCCGAAACAACGTCAGCCATCGAACAGTGCATGGCTAGCGAGCGCCCCAACGTGGCCATCCGCGCGCAGGCCGCGGAAGCCACCAAGAGCGGCGTGACCGCCACGCCGTCGCTGCGACTGCTCGATCGCCAGACGGGCCAGGCCATCCTGTTGCAGGGGCCGATCGAGGGCGATGCCTTGCTCTCGGCCATGGACCTGCTGGCGGCCGGGGAAATGGCCAGCGACGCGCCGGGTTCGCCCGCCACCCCCACATCCGAAATGCCTGCCGACGTTGTCGGCGACATGCCCAGGTAGCCCTCGGTCTTGAAGGCTACGGCGCGGCTCGCCGCGCTGACCGCTACCCGTTCGCTTTCGCATCCTGGCCGCGAACAATCACCGCCGCGCGGTGATGGATGCACCTTGTTCCGCTGTTTCCATCCCCAGGAGGGCTTGCCCTCCCAGGGTGGCGCCCTCCGCTCACTTTCTGGAGGTCCGCCATGTCTCTCGTCGCCAACGACTCCTGCGTGGAGCCACGTTTTGCCCCCATGTCCCAATCCGATGACTGGATCATCCGGCAAGCCATCGCGCTGCTGGAGCAGCGGGTCTTCAAGAAGGGGCCATCCCTGGAGAGGCCTGCCGCCGTCAAGGACTACCTGCGCCTGAAACTGGCCGCCGAGCCCAATGAAGTCTTCGCCATCGTGTTCCTCAACAGCATGCACGAGGTGCTGGCCTACGAGCCGATGTTCAGAGGCACGATCCATTCGACCTCGGTGCATGCGCGTCCGATCGTGCAGCGTGCCTTGGAACTGAATGCGGCAGCGGTCATTTTTTCTCACCAACACCCTTCGGGCTGCACGGAGCCGTCGAGCGCGGACCGTGCGTTGACCCAAACGCTGAGGGCCGCGTTGTCGCTGATCGACGTGAGGGTGCTGGATCACCTCATCGTCGGCCAGGGCACGCCGTACTCGTTCGCGGAATCCGGCCTGCTGTAGCGACGGCATCGGCTCCCTGATCCACGCGGAGGCTTCGGCCTCCGCTTTTTCATGGGCGCGAGACAAGCAGGTATGCGGGCAGTGCGCGATGCGCATTGTTTGTTGGGGCCGCGTCGGCTTCGCGTTTGACTACTGCTCTGATCAACTTCAAGGGCACGCGACATGACAGCATCCCTTTCCAGGTTCGCGCCGGGCTGGCGAACCCTCGGCCGGGCCGTGGCGCTGCCGGCAGCCCTGGCCGTTTTCAGCCCGGCCACCTTCGCCGCCGACGTGGTGGTCGTCACCGACAGCCGCCACCCGGTCAAGACCATGGGCGGCGAGCGGCTGATCGAGCTGGACGAAGCCCACAGGATTGAAGCGGAGCTTTCCGCGGGACTGCCCACCGACCCCGAACAGGCGACGGCCATCGTCAAGCGCCGGCTGAATGGCGGCGGTGCCGATCTGCAGCGACGCATCGCTTCCGCATACCAAGGCGTTACCGACGCATGGAGCCTCGGCATCACCAGCCTCCCGGCCGTGGTGGTGGACAGGCGCTATGTGGTCTATGGCGAGCCGGATGTGGCTCGCGCTGTCGCGCGCATCGAGCAGCACCGGAGGACCCAGCCGTGACCCGACCATTCGACCTGATGCGCCGCCTGCGCGCTGGCGTGGCTTCGTTGCTGCTGCTCAGCGCCACGGGCAGCTACGCCCTCAATACAGCGACCATCATCGGCTCGGTGGCATCGCCCGATTGCCTCGAATACCGCGTCGTCGGCATCTGCTACTGGCTCTACTGCACATGGACGGGCTGCACCGTGCGCACGTCGATCAAGGTGCGCCACTACATCCCCGATGCAGTGGTGTCGTCGTACTCGAATACCGGAGAAAACCCCTGGGTCGAAGTCCAGGCAATGAGCACGCCCAACCCGTCCGCCCAAGCTGGCGGCGACGGAACGACGAACGAGGATCACGAAAACAGCCTCGCCAAATTCAAGAACGCGGATGTCATCGGTCACCCCGGCGCAGAGGTGTTCAACCAGTTCGTCTCTTCGTCAGGCTACTTCTGTGAGGGCGCGGGCACGGCGTTTATGCCGTACTTGCTCAGCACCCTGGATACGCTGGCCTGGCGCTACAACGTGCCCGAGATGGCCTACCCGGAAGCGCTGATTCCGGGCCGGCGCGAAGTCGGTGCCCGTACCACGATGAATCTCTGGGGCAACGTGTATCCCCGTGGCGGCTTCCTGCACCAGACCGACGACTTCAAGGCCGGCGCAGTGGTGGCCCAGCGTGCGGGCGATGTGGTCACGCGCCGCGGGCAGATCCACGTCTATCAGCCGTTGCTTGCCAACTCCCGTGACGGCTACTGGCCGGCCGGCGCGCTGATGGAGGGCGATGCCTCGACCGGCAAGTGGCAAGAACTCACGCCCGTCCTGTCCTCGTCCTGCACGGTCTTCCCGCGCAGCGGCTTCCTTACCCAGGCCCAGCAAGGCGACTACGCATGGGCGCTGTGGCGGCCGTATGCCTGCTGCGAGCGCCGGGGCCAGGTGTTCCTGGGCAGCGTCGATTTCCTCTGAGGGGGTGCCATGAAGTTCCGTCCTGCATTCAATCCGTTCTCCCGCCGGGTACGTCGCACGGAGATCGTCCTGGCACTGGCCGGCGCGCTCGCGCTGGGCAGCGGCGTGGCCTGGGGTCAACTGGGATACCAGACCAGCGGCAGCGTCATCGGCGATGACGTCATGTACTCGATCGGTGGCGGCAACGCCGTGTCGATGGGACGTGCAGCCGGCATGCGCTCCATCGGTGTCGGCGTGGGTTGGAACAGCAACTTGATCTGCGGCGACATGAGCATCCAGACCACGTTGAAGAACCAACTTAACGGCATTACCAACGGCTTCCAGCAAATCATGTCGTCGGTGATCCAGAGTGCCACCAGTGCGGTGGCATCGTTGCCCGCACTGATCATCCAGCGGGCCGATCCCGGTCTGTACAACCTGCTCACCAATGGCGTGCTGCAGGCGCGGCTGGATTTCGACCGCAGCAAGCTGACGTGCCGTGCCATGGCCGAGAAGATGGCCGAAACGGCGGGCGGCCAACTCGGCTGGAGCCAGATGGCCGAAGGGCTGGCGCTGCGCGATGCCGTGTCGAGCACGGATGCGGTCTCGGCCATCGAGCAGGCCGAGACGCGCCGCGGCAATGACGGCGTGCCGTGGGTCGGGGGCAGCAACGCGGGCGGCTCCGGCCAGCCCGCGATCAAGGTCGTCGGCGATGTCACCCGCGCTGGCTACAACCTGGTCAACGGCCGCGGCGTGACCGACACCTCGTCCATTGCGCCGGCCAGTTGCAGCAGTCTCTCGTGCCAGACCTGGACCTCGCCGCAGGCTGCCGTCGAGTGGGCCACGCGCGTGCTCGGCGAGAAGGAGCAGCGCACGTGCGATACCTGCACCAAGACCGAGACGACGCCGGGCGTCGGGCTCACGCCGCTGATCCAGGAGGAGTACGACGCCAAGCTGCAGGCGCTCCAGGACCTGGTAACCAAGGCCAAGAACACGACGCCGGAGAACCTGCGCGAAGCTGGCAGTGCGTCGCTGCCGATCACGCGCGGCGTGATCGAGGCGCTGCGCGACGAGCCCGACCAGCACCTGCTGTCGCAGCGCCTCGCGTCCGAGGTCGCGCTGGCATCCGTGCTGGAGAAAGCGCTGCTGCTGCAGCGCACGCTGCTCACGGGCAAGAAGGAGCCCAACGTCGCGGCGAACGAACTTGCCGTGGAGGCGGTGAACCACGAGAGCGACACGCTCGACCGTGAGATTCGCAACCTCAAGACCGAACTGGAGCTGCGGCGCGAACTGGCGAACAACTCGCCCATGGCGATCATCCAGCGCCACGGCGCGCGCGCGGCCGGTTCGCGCGGCATCTACGAGGGCGATCCTGTGCCGGACCGTCTCGACCAGCTCCAGAAGGGCAATCCGGGGAGTCGGCCATGAGCCCGGCGCGCATGGCCTGGCGGCCGCTGCGCTGGTTGTTCAGCCGGCGCGCGGCGAAGACGCTGCTGTGGCTGGTGCTTATCGTTGCCGCCGCAGTGGGGGCGAACGTCGCGGGCATCAACCTGGTCGGCAGCGTTGCAGGCTGGGAACGGTGGCTGGCGGCCTCCGCAGGGTATTTCTTCATCTGGCGGCTGTGCGTGTACGCGGCAACGGCCTATGGATGGTTCTGGATGCGCCGCCGGGTGCTGGCCCGCGAAGACCAAAGCGGGACAGATGGGCAGGCGCGGCGCCGGCTGATCCGTACCGAGGTCGCCGGCGTCGTCGCCATCGTCGCGCTGGAAGCCAGCCTGTTGATGCAGGCCGCTTGAGGGGAGATCGGGGCCATGACGCTCTTCACGACCGACTATCTGGAGTACTACCTCACCCTCGTGTCCTGGATCGTCAACAACGGTATCTGGGCCGTGCTGGTGTCCAGCGGGGTGTTCGCGCTGCCTTTCGTCGCCATCGTCGTGCAGGAGTGGCTGAAGGCCCGCGCGGAAGGCGCTGACGAGGGCAACAAAGGCGTTCTGAGTGCCGCCCGTATCGAGAACCGGGTGTTCGTCGCGATCGTGGTGGTGATGTTCGCGGGCATTCCGTTCATCGACGTGGACCTCAGCACCATCCAGTACGACAGCTCGCGCTCGGCGCAGTGCCAGGTCAGCGTGCCGCAGCCCACGGAAACCGGCTGGTCGCAGTCCTTCAGCACCATCAACAACCAGTCGGCGAAGGTGCCGGTCTGGTGGGCTTTCATGCACGCGCTCTCGCGCGCCGTCACGAGCGCCTCGGTAGCGGCGATCCCGTGCGGTACGGACCTGCGGCAGATGAGGATGGAGATCGACGCGACCCGCATTGACGACCCGGTACTGGCTCAGGAGGTCGCGGACTTCTCGCGGGATTGCTATGGGCCTGCGCGGGCCAAATTGTTCATGCAGCGCCCGGATCTCGATGAGCAGCAGATGCACGACGTAACCTGGATCGGCTCGCGCTTTTTCACGGACACGGGTGGCTACTACGACAGCTACCGCTCCAGCACGGCGCGCGAGGCATGGCCCTATGACGACACCCGCGATGCAGGCCTCGCGCAGGTTGCCAATGGTGGCGGCTACCCGACCTGCAGGCAGTGGTGGTCAGACGGCAGCAACGGCCTGCGCGCGCGGCTGCTGGGGCAAGTGGACCCGACCCTGCTGAATCGCCTGGCGGGCTGGGCCGGGTTCCTCAGCCGGGCCGAGGTGGACGATTCGGTGATCCGCGCCATCGCGTCACCGCGGCAGCAGAAACTGAACCAGGGCAGCGTCTATACGGACTACGGCGGCCAGATCGACAAGACCCTGCCGAACATCGTGACGCGCGCCACGGGCGACGTGGGGATGGCAGTCGGCGCGACTGCCGCGTTTCCTGCCATGGATGTCGTGCGCCAATCCCTGCCCATGATCCTCGCCTTACTGAAGATGGCGCTGGTCATCTGCATCCCGCTCGTGCTGGTTGTGGGCACCTACGACCTGAAGACGGTCGTCACCGTCAGCGTCGTGCAGTTCGCGCTGTTCTTCACGGACTTCTGGTTCCAGCTCGCACGCTGGATCGATTCAACGATTCTGGACGCGCTTTATGGCTGGGGCTTTGGCTGGAACCGGCCGCACACCAACTTTGACCCGCTGGTAGGGTTGAACAACGCCTTCGGCGACATGCTCCTGATGTTCGTCATGGGCACGATGTTCCTGGTTCTGCCGGGATTCTGGCTGGCGAGCCTTACCTGGGTTGGGATTCGGGCCGGGCACGTCATCCAGGGACTTTCCGATGGCAGCAAGAGCGCCGGCCAAGCTGGCGGCAAGGGTGCCGGGGCGCTCACCGGAGGAAAACTGAAATAGCGCGAGGCCGGTCAGTCGTCGGTGTACAACTCGTGCGACGTGTCGTTGTACAGGTTGGGATCGTAGCCCGGCGTCTTGCGCAGCTCGGTGAGGTCGGTGAAAGGCCACTCGTCCTCATCCGAAGTATTTGCAGCAGCAGCCCATCCCGCCGCCGCAACGCCCAGCATCACGAGTGCAAACCAAAACGCAACGTAGAGCAGCACCCCCAGTACAGCCAGCTTGGCTACCCACACGAGCGCGGTAGCGCCAGCTCGCGGCATGCCCTTGGACACCAACCAGTTCGACGCCCGCCGTTCGCGTCGCGCATAGGCACGCCATCCGCGGCCAAAGGCGCGGCCGAGGCGTTCTGCGGTGCTGGTGCGGGTCGTCGTGTTCATGGTCGTCTCCTGCTGTTGAGGAATGCCTATTCCAGTTTGCTCCACTTCATTCGGTTTGCGGCTTCAATGTGTTTTCTTGCTGCTTCAGGACGCTTCGTCATCCGGCCCCACCGGGCCGGGGTCGGGTTCAACGCCGATGCGGTAGGTAACAACGAAACGCGGCCAGTCCACATGGTCCACCAGGTCGATGTCCTCGATGACGCCAACCTTCGCTCCCGCACGCTCGAACAGGGCGATGCTCTTGGCGGGATAGTTGTTGCGCGACGGATAGAGCACCCCGTCGAACAGCGCCTGGCCATCATCTCCGAGCATCGCATGCACCTGGGCGGACACCCGCTGCGTGTGCGTGTAGTCGCGGCTGGCCAACTGCTCCAGGTTCAGGCCGAAGTAGCCCGCCATGACGCCCTGCGCCGTGAGATCGGCCAGAAACACGTCGTCCATCACGCCTACTGCGCGCACCATCCGGGCTTGGACTTCTTTCAGCGCGATCGAGCGTTGCGTGTCCGCAAGCCACTGGTGCTTGTGAAACACCGACTCCATCAGCGCCGTGGGCAGGTCGCGCCCCAGGTAGAGCACGCCGTAGGCCCCCGCTGGGTCATCGTAGCGATTCGTGCTGCTGCGGCCATAGTACAGCGGGCTGCCCCGATAGACGACGCGGCTCACATGCTGGAGCAGTTCACCGGCATCGATCAGGAACGAAGGCAGCTCGTGGCTCATGGCGGTCTCGCTTCAATGCACCTGGACGCCCAGCACGTTGAACACGGCCTCGGCCACGTCATCGATCGTGCCATGCGTCACCGCATCCACGGGCGAGCGACCACCCAGGCCTTCGAGGGGTTCGGACAGCGCGCGGTAGATCGTCCAGTGGTCGATGCCCTCGACCTCCTGGAGCACGGTTTGGGTCAACTGCTGCTTCACCGGGTCGAGCTGCCAGTCGGGCAGCTTCTGGCCGCGCGGCCCCACGTTCAGCGCCAGCAGCCGACGGGCGAGGATGTCCTTGTAGATTTGCTGGCGCGACTTGTCCGCCAGCTTGGCGAACTCGGCAGGCGGCAGGTTGTCCGGCTGGTTGAAGGCTTCCAGCAGCAAGGCGCGGCCTCGCTGGACATCGGTTTCAGCCGGTGTCCAGCGCGTGTCGGAGCGCAACGCGGCCGCCTTGCGCTGCAAGGCCTGCGCCACCGTTTCACCTTCCAGGTTGGCGGGCAGCGTCACCGCCTCCACGCGCTCGTGGATGAACGCCTGCAACTCAGCCGCGAACGCCGGTGCATCCCGGATTTCGACGGTATCGGCGAAGCGTCGCACATCCTCCACCGTGACTCGCGGCAGCCGGTCGGCAATGAATTCGATCGCAGTGGGCATGGTCAGCTCCCAGGTAGGTTTGAGACAGGATTCACTCTAGTCTCCTTTGTCGCATTTGTCAACTTAGTCGCCCGGGTGGGAGCCTACCTGGCGGTGTAGCGCCCCGGCAGCATAGGCCGGGGCCCAGCGCCAGGTCGCCGTCTAATCCATTCGTGCGGGTTCCGCATTGACGCTGGAGCCGCAGCCCAGGCCCCGCTATACCGAAACGGTTAAAGGCCAAAGGGTCGAAACGGCAAGGGAATGGGGTGCAAGGGGAAAGGCCCTACCTTGAAAAGGCCAAAAGGCCTCCCGCCCGGCCCGCCATCAGGACACCGACATGCTCTCCCTGTTCCAGCGAAAACGGCCCCCGGTCGCTGCCGCGCCGTCGCCAGCACCCGCCACCGACCTCCCGAAAGGGTTGATGCGGCCGGAGTCGGCCGCATCGTTGCTCGCCACCCCGCGCCGGCAGAAGCTGCTGGAACACATCTGGCAGCGCACCTCGCTTTCGCGCAAGCAGTTCGCCTCCCTGTACCGCGCGCCGCTGGAGCGCTACGCCGAGCTGGTCCAGGCCTTCCCGGCTTCCGAAGCGCATCACCATGCCTACCCGGGCGGCATGCTCGACCATGGCCTCGAAATCGTCGCCTACAGCCTAAAGCTGCGGCAGTCCCATCTGCTGCCCATCGGGGCCAGCCCCGAAGACCAGGCGGCGCAGGCCGAAGCCTGGACTGCGGCCGTCGCCTATGCCGCACTGCTCCATGACATCGGCAAGGTGGCCGTCGATCTGCACGTCGAGCTGGCCGACGGCAGCACCTGGCACCCATGGCACGGCCCGCTGCGCCAACCGTACCGCTTCCGCTACCGCGACGACCGCGAGTACCGGCTTCATAGCGCCGCGACAGGCTTGCTGTACCAGCAATTGCTCAATCGCGATCTGCTGGACTGGCTCAGTGGCTATCCATCCTTGTGGGCGCCGCTGCTCTACGTCTTGGCTGGGCAGTACGAGCACGCCGGGGTTCTGGGCGAGCTTGTCGTGCAGGCCGACCGCGCCTCCGTCGCCCAGGAGCTGGGCGGCGATCCCGCGCGCGCCATGGCCGCGCCCAAGCACTCGCTCCAACGCAAGCTGGTCAACGGGCTGCGCTACCTGCTCAAGGAAGAGCTGAAACTGAACCAGCCGGAGGCCTCCGATGGCTGGCTCACCGAGGACGCGCTGTGGCTGGTGAGCAAGACAGTCTCGGACAAGCTGCGCGCGCACCTGCTGTCCCAGGGGGTCGATGGCATCCCCGCGAACAACACGGCCGTGTTCAACGTGCTACAGGATCATGCCATGTTGCAGCCCACCGCCTCCGGCAAGGCCATCTGGCGCGCAACTATTACCAGTGAGAGTGGCTGGTCCCATGCCTTCACGCTCCTGCGCCTGGCCCCGGCGCTGATCTGGGAGCCCTCGGAGCGACCCAGCCCATTTGCGGGAACCGTGACCGTGGACAACGCCGGCGAGGCCGAGGACGGGCCGCGCCCGTCCGCACCCGACGCTGCATTGCTACCTGGAGCAGCGGTGGCAACGGAGAAGGAGCCCGCAGCAAGCAGCCGTCCAGATCAGTCGGGCGGAAGTCACGCCATACCTCCCAGCACGCAGCGCAATCCGGCCGACCCACTGGAAAGCATGCTGGCGATGTTCGAGACAACGCCTGAGCCGGAGCAGTCCGTCGAAGCCCCGCCAGAGGGTGCCGACGATGCAGCGGTGCCGCTCGACCCTCCCGCATCGGCCCCAGGTCCTTCGGCGCCGACCGCCGCGCCTGCGCCGCACGATTTCGCCTCATTTACCGGGCGGCCATCGGGCGAGCATTTCATGGCCTGGCTGAAACAGGCCGTCCAGACCCGCAAGCTCATCATCAATGACGCCAAGGCCCTGGTACATACCGTGTCCGACACGGTTTACCTGATCAGCCCTGGTGTTTTCCAGCGCTACGCACAAGAGCATCCAACCATTGGGCCGCTTGCGAAGGACGCGGCCCTGCAGGACTGGCAGTGGGTGCAGAAGCGCTTTGAAAAACTCGGACTCCACAGGAAACAGCCATCGGGTCTGAACATCAGGACGTGCGAGGTCATGGGACCGCGCAAAACGCGCCAGGTGCATGGCTATTTGCTCGAAGACCCATCGCACATATTCGATGCCGTTCCACCGAACAATCCTTATCTGTCGCTCAAATAGCCGACTAAGAGGGGAAGTGCCACACGTTCTGTTTGAACGGGTGGCAAGCTTCAGTCGATCCGAAGAGGCTCGAACGACTTGACGAGTTGGTCCACCGCCTTGACCTGCCGCAGCAGCGGTTCGAGCGTGTCCAGTGGCAGAGCGCTGGGTCCGTCACAACGTGCATGCGCCGGGTCGGCGTGTGCTTCGAGGAACAAACCGCCAATGCCGACCGCCATGCCGGCCCGCGCGAGTTCGGGCAACTGTTGGCGACGCCCACCCGAAGCCAACGCATCCGCTTCTCGCCGCTGCAGGCTATGGGTTACGTCGAACACCAGTGGCAGGCCACTGCTGGCAACGCTCATTTCGCGGAAGCCCAACATGTCCACGACGAGATTGTCGTAGCCGAACTGCGTGCCACGCTCGCACAGCAGGACGCGCGGGTTGCCAGCCTCGTGCAGTTTGTGGACGACATGCCTGATCTGGCCCGGGCTGAGGAACTGCGGCTTCTTGACATTCACTACCCGACCGGTGCGGGCAATGGCGGCCACCAGATCGGTCTGCCGGGCCAGGAAGGCCGGAACTTGCAGTACGTCGGCAACGGCAGCGACCTGCATGGCCTGCTCAACCTCATGCACGTCGGTCAAGACTGGGCATCCGAACCGCGACTTGACCGCATCGAGGACCCGCAGCCCTTCCTCCAGGCCGACACCTCGGAAAGAATGGATCGACGAGCGATTGGCCTTGTCGAACGACGCCTTGAAAACGAAGGGTATCCCCAGCTTGCGCGTCACCTCCGCGAAGTGCTCAGCCGCAGCCAGGGTCGTATCGAGATCCTCGATGACGTTGATGCCGCCGAACAGCACGAACGGCAGGTCGTTGGCGACTGTGATGCCCTCGGAAATGGCGACGTGCAGGGAGGTGGCTGATGATGTCGATCGCATAAAAATTCCTCTCGTGATGTCAACGACCGCAGGCGAAAGCGCCGAGCGTCGTCGGCGAAGAATGCCTCACGGTCTTGAGCTTTGCGTGCAGACGCGTCCACAACAGCGCTTACAGGGTCCGACCGGGGTCCGCACCGGCGACTCCGCCCGTGACCACGGTCTTCCTTCAGCGGCTCACTGAAGACCGAGCGCCTTCATCAGCCTCGGCTTCTGGCTCGCGAAGGTGCCATAGAAGACCTCGTCGCCGACGATCGTGATCGGGGCCACGCGCACGCCGGTTCGTGACTTGGCCTCCGCGGAAATCTTCGGGTCGGTCAGGTCGCGCTCTTCAAACGCGATGCCCTGCTGGGACAACCACTCCTTTAGTGCCCGGCAGTCCGGGCAAGTTGGAGTGCTATAGATGAGGATGCGCGGGGTGTTGGCTTGGTTCATGGTCGTGCCTTCACTTGCCCCGAGCGACAAGCCAACTCTTCATCATGGCGATCTCGCCTTCCTGCGCGGAGATGACCTCCTGAGCCAACTTGCGGACCTCCGGGTTCTTGCCGTACTGCAGCGCCACCTTGGCCATGTCGATCGCACCCTGGTGGTGCGGGATCATGCCGCGCATGAAGTCCACATCGGCGTCGCCGCTGAAGTCGATCATCATGTCCGCATGCATGCGGTCGTTGCCGGCACGGTAGGCGGCCGTCGAGGCATCGCCCGAGCTGCCGGCCGCCGCCTGCTGGCCGTTGTCGCCCAGCCACTTGTTCATCATGGCGATCTCGCCTTCCTGCACGGTGATGACCTCCTGGGCCAGCTTGTGAACCTCCGGGTCCTTGCCGTACTGCAGCGCCACCTTGGCCATGTCGATCGCGCCCTGGTGGTGCGGGATCATGCCACGCATGAAATCGACGTCGGCGTTGCCAGTGAACTGCGCTCCCATCCCGGCGTGCATCTGGTCGTTCACGGCGCGATACGCGGTCGTGGAAGGACTGTCATTGGCCGAGGCGCTGGAGGGCATCGCGTGCCCTTGGTGACCTCCGCCCGCACTGGCCTGCATCGCTTCACCCGACGGGACGACCACCTTCTTCTGGACGGCCATCAGGCCGGCGGCGACCACGACGGCGCCCGCAATGAACAAGAGGCTGAACTTGTTGACCTTCATGAAAAAACTCCTTGAATGAGGTTGATGGGTTCACTGTAGGGCCTCCCATTGTTGGAAGGTCAAGCCCTTATTTCGCCCGTCACTTGGCGCTGCACGGCGGTGTGCCCATGCCCATTTCAGTTGCAAGTAATTCTCAACAAAGGTAGGATGTTAGGACGTTAATAGCGAGAGTCCAGGATCATGTCCCAGCAACCGAAAGTTCACGACACCAGCGATTTCCCCATCGTCCGCTTCGACGGCGCAAGCATCTACAACGGATACAGCAGCGCCTGGTGCGCGGAAATGGATGAACTCGTCGCCTGCGGAAAGCCCTTCGTGCTTATCTACGTCGCGGGAGGGCCAGAAGAGACTCTCGACGATCGCGCTCAGCGCGGCGTCTGGCTGAAGACTCACAAGGAGACGCTTGGCGGCACATTGCTCGCGCTCATCCACGTCGAACCGGATTCGGATAAGCGAGCCCAGTTGGAGGCCATGCTGCCAAAGCTCGTCCAGGCTTTCGGTACACCGCAGTCCACCCGGGCCACCCACGCCGATGCCGAGGCGCTGGCCCGGTATGTCCTGGCGGGTGGTCGCGTCGAAGATTCGATATGAACAGCACCGTCCGGTCGCTGTAGCGCACCAAGGGCCTATCCATGAGGACCGGCTACCGCGTGCTCTCCGGGAAACAACCCGCGTTCCGATCAACGGGGCCGGCGACCGGCTGCTCGATGGAAAGCGGCATTGCCAGCGCGGGAGTCGCGCTCGGATCAACCCGATTTCTCAAGTGCCGCAATCAGCGGAGCGACCACGTTCCGCACAGCCGCCGCAGCTGCTTCTCCATCCTGGCGCTCGATAGCATCCACGATCGCCTCATGGGTCGCGAGACCCGGCTCGGGCAGTTCCTTGTCCTTCAGCGCAGTCAGCGTGTTCATGCGGACCGAGTTCGCGAAGTAGCGGTACAGCTCAGCCAGCGCGCCGTTGCCGCACATCCCGGCGATCGCGCAGTGGAAAGCCGTATCGGCCTCGGCAAAGGCCGCGCTCGATGCGTGTTGCTCCTGCTCGCCGCGGGCCTTCAACAGTCGGCGCAGCAGCCCAACGTCCGCCTTGGACCGATGCACCGCGGCCAACCTGGCCGCCTCGGTTTCCAGCATGCAGCGCAACGCGAAGTGCTCTCGCAAGCCGGAACGCCCGACACGGCGCATGACCTCGGCCGGATCGATATTGGTTCGCACGTAGGTGCCATCACCCTGGCGGACTTCCAGGACCTGGCCGTGCGAGAGCACGCGAATGGCTTCCCGCACCGTGTTGCGGCCAACCTCCAGCATCTCGGCCAGTTCCTGCTCCCTGGGGATGCGCTCGCCGACCTTCCAGGCGCCTCCCTCGATCTGGCCGCGGATCAGCTCAATCGTCGAATCGACGAGCGAACGCCGCGGCGCCTGTGGGAGTGTGAAGCGGTTATTCATCGCGGTTCTCAAATGACGTAGAGACGGGAGCCCATCGGACCTCGATTGTAGCAACTCAGGCCTTATACATAGGATGATTCTATGTATTTGACAAAAGAGCAATATTTATCCTGAGCAGGCACAAAACCACCAGGAACCTGTTTGAAGCCCAGGAAGGTCAGTGCCAGAAAACCAGCATACAGAATGAGTACAATTGTACTTCCGCGAACGATACGTCGAATCGTCCCAACATAGGAATTCGACAGGCTATCAAAGAAACGGTTAAAACGACGGAAAAAAGATCCGAAAAAACGATCCATTACACGAGTCAACAAATCTTGCTTCTCTATACCTTGATGTGGTTTCAGTAGTACGGAAGCTAATGCCGGAGACAATGTTAAGGAGTTGATAGCCGATAAAATCGTTGAGATAGCAATCGTCAATGCAAATTGACGATAGAATTCGCCCTGAAGCCCCGAGAGGAATGCTGATGGAATAAACACAGCTGCCAGTACTGAGGTAATAGCCAGAATTGGCCCCGTTACCTCGTCCATTGCTTTTCTTGCGGCGTCTTTTGGTGAGAGTCCTTTTGCAATATGGCGCTCAACGTTCTCAACCACAACGATTGCATCATCAACAACAATACCAATTGAAAGAACCAGACCAAATAAAGATAGCGTATTGAGTGAGAACCCAAATACATCCATTAATGCAAACGTACCCACTAATGAAATAGGCACTGCGATCAATGGGATGATTGATGCTCTCCATGTTTGCAAAAATAGCATCACGACCAGCACAACTAATATTGTGGCCTCTAATAAAGTCGTCGTGACAGATTTCAGGGAAGCACTAACAAACACGGTCGGATCATAAGCGATACTGTACTGAATACCTTCCGGAAACCTTACTTTCAGGCGTTCCATTGTTGACCTTACCGATGCAGACACCTCAAGTGCATTGGCGCCCGGGGTCATAACAATCTGCATACCCACTGCATTTTTATTATTTAGTAAACTCCTCATGGAGTAGTTATCTGAACCGAGTTCAAGACGAGCCACATCACGCAAGCGCGTAATTTGTCCGTCATCTCCGGTTTTAATAACTATATCGCCGAACTGTTCCTCAGTAGTTAGGCGCCCTAAGGCATTCACAGTGACCTGGAATGATGACGATGCATTAGGTTGCTGTCCGACAGAGCCAGCCGCTACCTGAACGTTTTGTTCTTTAATCGCAGCAGTGACATCACTTGATGTTAACCCTCTGGAAGCCACTTTATTAGGATCTAACCATACTCGCATGGCATATTCCCCTTCACCTCCCAGCGCTATGCTTGCGACACCTGGTAAGCGTGAAAGCTCATCACGTACGTTTAACATTGCATAGTTAGAAACATAAAGTGGATCATAACGCTCATCAGGAGAGAACAAATGCACCACCATAAGAATATCCGGCGAGGTTTTTTCAGTCACAACCCCTATTTGCTGGACTTCCGTTGGTAGCCGAGGCAAAGCCCGTGATACCCGATTCTGAACCTGAATTTGCGCAATATCGGGGTCAGTTCCCTGTCTGAAAGAGATGGTTAAAATCATTCGGCCGTCAGAAGCAGTTTGAGAACTCATGTAAAGCATGCCTTCAACCCCATTGATGGCTTGCTCAAGCGGGGCGGCAACAGTATCTGCTATTACATTGGGGTTTGCTCCGGGGTAGCTTGCCGTTACCTGAACGGTTGGCGGTGTTACGGACGGATATTCACTGAGAGGAAGTTGAAAAAACGCTAAAGAACCCGCTATCAGCATAAAAACTGATAAGACAATTGCAAATATGGGGCGCTGGATGAAGAAATGAGGAAATTTCATTTACTACCTCCCTCATTTTTGCCATTCGATTTTTTAGATGCACCTTCAGGCTGCCTCTCAGGTACGCTCAACAGCGTTTGCATCGATACGATGTCTGGCGTAACGGCCATCCCCGGTCGTACGAGCCCTTTTATGATAATTTTTTCCCCGGCCTTCAGACCGTCGCTGATAACACGTAATCCATCGACCATTGGCCCCAACACTATCGGGCGATACTGCGCCTTATTATTGGCATCAACAACAAGGACATACTTATTGCCCTGATCTGTGCCTACGGCTTGATCGTTTACCAAAATTACTTTTTGCTCACTACCAGTGCCTAACTGAACTCTGGCAAATGCTCCAGGAGTAAGAAGACCATCAGCATTCGGGATAATAGCCCGGACACGAACAGTGCCGGTATTACGATCAATTTGGTTGCCAACAAAATCAAGCGCCCCCCCGTGCGGATACCCCTTCTCATTTGCCAGACCTATATGTACGGGTAATTTTTCGTTGCTACGTCCGACAACATCAGGCCGAGCCTTACTGACAGTATTGAGATATGTCGCTTCATCAATATCAAAATAAACATATAAAGGGTCGGACGAAACGATTGTTGTCAATAGAGTCGCGGCCCCCCCCTGGCTGCTGCTAACCAAGTTACCTTCAGTTACTAAAATCCGATCGATACGGCCATCAATTGGCGCAGTCACACGCGAGTATGACAAATCCAGCTTTGCTGCTTCGACTGCAGCCTTCGATACCTGAACCTGTGCAACGCGGGCATTTTTCTCAGAAGATGCATCATCATAGTCTTTACGCGAAACAGCACCTCCGTTTACCAGACGGCTAATACGCTCGTAATTGCGGCTTGCCTGGAACGCCTGAGCTTCTGCCTGTCGTAATTGCGCTTGTGCACTATCAAGCACAACCTGGTAGGGCCGCGGATCGATTTGAAATAACATCTGTCCTTTCTGAACCAGACTTCCCTCCGGCACCGTAACAGATTCGATTGCCCCTCCTACCCTGGGGCGTAGCTCCACTGTTTTAATAGCCGCTAAAGAACCGGTAAATTCAGCAGAAGGTATAATATTCCGTGATACGGCAACAGCCACGGGTACCTGTGGACCTGCAGGCGCATTTGCAGTTTTTTTTTGCGTTTCGCTTGCATCATCATTTGCAAGTACCACTTCTGTATTGGCTGTCACTGCAACTGCCATCAGCAATATCCCAACTTTCATTTTCATCATAACGATCCTTTCATTCACCAAAACTCTTCGGCCAGTCCGAAGTTGGCGTCTGTAGTAATACCAATTGTCTTAAAAGTTTGATCTAATAGTGGTATTCATATTCGAGTGATTTTGATATGCATACAGCCGACGACTTTAAACAATTAGCAAAGCAAACCTCCAACGGGCAACTGCGAACCCGCTATCTAGCTTTGTATCATTTCAAGAATGGGGAAACACGAACCCAGATAGCAACTTACCTTGGGGTTGCCAGAGGCAGTGTTAATACCTGGGTATCCAACTATCTGGCGCACGGACTTGAAGGTCTGCAATCCAAACCTAGTCCGGGTAGACCCTGTCAGCTCTCCGTCTCCCAGCGAGAACAGATCGCACATTTTATCAAAGAAAATGCGGTTAAAAAGGAGGGGGGGCGTTTGATTGCACAGGATGTACGACAATACATTAGCGACACCTTCCAAATCGATTATCAGTTGCGAAACGTATACCGCATCATGGATGCGCTCGGTTTCAGTTGGATAACCAGTCGCTCTAAACACCCTAAACAATCACAACAAACCCAGGACACTTTTAAAAAATTTCCTGCTGGAAACGATCCTTCACACTCCCGGTCATCTTCCTCTGGATCGCGTTGACGTCTGGTTTCAAGACGAAGCACGATTCGGTCAGCAAAATCAGACGTCCAGAATATGGGCAGCCAAGGGCAGCAGGCCAAGAGTAGTAAAGCAACAGCAATTCGATTATGGCTATGTCTTTGGGGCGGTGTGTCCGAGCAATGGTAATACTCAGGCGCTTATCAGCCCTCTTGTGAATAAAGAGGTGATGAAGCAGCATCTGAAATTAATAAGTGAAGCGACAGAGCCTGGGCGTCATGCCGTTGTTGTAATGGATGGCGCGGGCTGGCATACGATCGATACGGCCAGCCCATTTACCAATGTCAGTCTGTTAAAACTCCCACCTTATTCTCCGGAGCTGAACCCGATGGAGCAAGTATGGCAATGGTTACGGCAACGTTGCTTATCAAACCGCGTATTTCGAGGTTACGAAGAAATAGTGGAACAGGTCTCTCGCGCTTGGAATACATTCATTGCGGATGTTGAACGAGTCAAAAATCTCTGTTGGAGAGAGTGGATAAAGTTGGTCAATTAATTAATGCAATTGGTATAATTTCTTACAGGCTAAAGCTTGTAGTAACTGGAAGGTCAAGGGGGAGGATGATAAAAACTTAGAAAGATCGCACTGATAAAATTGATTAAATCGGCTATTGAGGTGAATTCGTACAAAAAATTGAAAATTGTTTAAAACATAATGTTATTCATAGAAAAAATCAGGCCACTGAAATGGCCTGATGTAAAGGATGCTAATAGCTAGTACTTACCTCAAGCATCAATCGTGATATCACCGGCAGGAATGCACTGACATGTCAAACATGCCCCCTCATCAGAGGGCTCCACACCATTCAGATGCTGTACGTTCCCTGCAATCACCCTAGTTGAACAGCTTTCACATTGTCCAACACGACAACCACTAGGCATTTGAATCCCAAGCTTTTCCCCAAAATTAAGTAGAGTACCTTTATCCGTGGTCCAAATCTCTGTTCTTCCTGATTTTGCAAAAATGACTTTATGACGTAATGAGGGATCATTATTTATTTTTGCTGGAGAACGAAATATCTCGTAGAAAATAGCAAATGCAGGTACACCTCTCTCCTGAAGCCCTCGCGATATCGCATCCATCATAGGCTGCGGACCACACATGTAATAACGAGCATTATTCTCAATAAGATATGCCTCGACATCTCCCGCACCAACGTAACCAGCTCTATCATAATCCAATCCTGGAATATCACAGTCGAGGGGCTGATTGTAGATATTAATTACTTTAAGCCTGTCAATAGACGCATTTAGCTCCGCAATTCTTTTCTTAAACGCATGTAGCCTACTATTTTGATTAGCATAGAAAAGCCAGATCTCCGGACCTTCCGCTTGGGGGTTAATAGACTCCAGATAGGAAATGAATGGAGTAATTCCAATACCGCCAGCAAAGATTACGACAGGCTGGACGGCATTGAGCGGGACAATGAAATTCCCCCCAGGAGGGGTAAGTTCAACATCCTTGCCTATCTGCAAATGCGTGTTTATGTAGGATGACATTATTCCTTCAACATACTCACCTTTCTCATCAGTCGCTTTCTGATGACGGACAGAAATGGAATAGGTTTTACGGTCATGAACAAACGCAGGGCCTGTCAGCGAATACGCCCGGGTAACGATCTCTTCAGAATCGCTCATCGGACAACAGCTAACAGTGATATGCTGGCCCGGTTCATAATCAGGTAAGTAGCCTTCACTGTTCGATTGGAAGGTAATTGTCGTAACATTATCTGCTTCTTTTTTCAGTTCAATGACTTTGAATGTTTTACGACCTTCCCAGGGGCGCCTTATCAGCTCAAAATCATTCAAGCGGCGAATGCGGCAGCGGAATGAACGCAAAGGTAAAGCACCGCTGACTGGATCATAGCTATCACCGCTGATTAAACTATTGTAATTGCTACTGTACTCACCTTTAACCGGGTATGAAGGTTTGCCAAAATCAGGACAAGCCTGCCACCACCCAAACTCAGCAATTACAGTTTCATGAGAGAGTTTGGCTTCCACTTTTGCTCTAAATCGAGCAAGACCTGCTCTCGTTTCAATTTCTACCCAATCCCCCGTCTTGATACCTTCTTCGTCAGCCAGAGTTGCCGAAATGTCTACCGTTGGATAAGGTGCTTTTTTTCGTAGGCTAGTCAGGCTTCGATGTTGGCTATGACAGAAGAATCCGCTTTTAACGGATGTCAGCATTAATGGATAATCAGGATCGTTGCGCTGGTATTCTTGCGGCTGTACATACTCAGGTAAAGGATTGTAACCATAGTGATGAAGGATCTCAGAGTAAAACTCTGCACGTTTTGTTTCTGTATTGAAACCTGCCAGATATCCACTATTTGGGTCTCTGAAAGCATATTTTCTGACTTTATGCTCAAGCGGGATATCGTAACCTTCTGGCTTATTTCTGAGCATCTCAACAGTCAAACCTAATGGTTCTAGTTGATAATTCCAGGCTGCCTCAATATTGCCGTCGAAGAACGCTTCATTCATTCCTAACCGGCATGCAAGATCGAAAACAATCTCAAGGTCGGAACGGCTTTCACCGCGCGGAGAGACCATTTTTTTTCTCAACTGAATGTGGTCCTGAGCAGCAGCACTACTTTCAAACCCGGTTCTTAGGCCTTCGCGCTCCCAGGCAGTGTTAACTGGCAGAAGGATATCAGCATACTTTGATGTAGGCGTTTCAAACAAATCTACATGGGCATAAAACTCAAGCGCCTCAAGCGCCTGTTGTCCGAGAGAAGTATCACTTTGTGAAAGTAATATGTTGGCACCAAAGCCAATTAACCCGCGAATTTTATAGGGTGTACCTTCTAATACTGAATGCCAGATATCCTGAGAATGAACCCAACCTTGTGAAGGCGGCCCGATAGGCCTTTCTTCAAGGCCTAATGCTTTATCCCATTGTGATTTAGGCATCAATGTCGGTGAATTAACCACATTTACCGGGTGGCTGGCATAGATTCGATTACATCCTTCCTGATCGAAACAACCGGTTAAAGCATACAGTGTCGCAATCGCACGTTCTGTTTGGGTGGCATTAGTGTGTTGAGCCACTCCAGACCAACTGTGGTAGGCGATTTTCTTGGCCCCGGCAATCAAACTCGCAGCGGCTTCAATTGACGCAACAGATACCCCGGTGATACGGCTTACGTTTTCTGGGTCATAATTAGCCAACATATCTTTAAAAGATGAAAACGCCGTTTGGCAGGAAATTTTTGCACCATCAGCTATTGCGACTTCAACATTGCCCTCAAGTGCAGCTGTAGGCATCAGCGTTTCTTCAGTTCGAGTCTCGGAATCGATAAATGTGACTTGCTGGTTGTGTTCGTCCCAAACTGTATAGCGATTACTGATGGCAAGTGGGTTAATATCTTTTTCCCGAAGAAAATAACCATTATCATTTCGAACCAACAAAGGACCATTAGTCCAGTTTCGAACAAACTCATGATTAAACAGGTTTCGTTCTACCAGGAGATGGCTTAACCCCAAAGCTAATGCACCGTCAGTTCCAGGATTGACATCAAGCCAGGCATTTGCTTCTTTCGCTAAGGGTGTCGGGCGAGGATCCACGACAATCAGTTTTGCGCCGTTATTTCGACCAGTACCAATCGCACTAGCCTGGGCAAGCCAAGTATTCGCGGGGTTATGCCCCCAAAGAAGAATAAGATCGGCATGGGAATAATCAGCAACAGGAATGCCGCAGCCAAAGGTCCATCGATGTGCAACGTCTTTATGCCAGTTACATATCTCAGTTCCATAGCTGGTATTTGGGCTGCCATAGATACGAACAAATCGCTCTAACCATTCAATTGCATCACTGAGGGGGGTACCGCTTGGGCTCGTAAAGCCGAAAGCGACAGATTCAGCTCCATCCTCTCGTTTAAATTTTTCCAGTTGTCCGGCTATCGTTGACATAGCCTCTTCCCAACTTATACGTTGCCAGCCCGGATCCTCTGCACCTTTAGGATGAGTTCTCTTCATCGGGTACAGAATTCTATTTGCGCTGTCCACCAGCTCAGGTGCCGCTTTCCCCTTCATACACATGGCCTTACCATTAGGGTGTTCAGGGTTAGCCCGTACCTTGATCAGGTGGTCATTTGCTACTTCACTCAGCGTCCCACACCGCGAACGGCAAAGTGTGCAATATCCGGGAATAATATCTGACATTGGAAACCTCACTACTAAAAACAGTTAATATTCTTTAAAATTGCCGACGGCCTGTGCTTCGTTGCGCGCGACATGCGATTTTCCACCACGGCCGCCGTGGCGGCGAAGACGAAGAAGTCGTTCATGCCCTGCGCCTTGCCCCGCTCGGCCGGGGTGTGGCAGTCGGTGACCATCGCCGTGGCGCCGATGAAACTCAAATTCCAGCCGATGCCCAACAGCGCCAGCGAGCCCCAGAAGTGGGACAGGCCGAGCCCGCCCAGGGCCACCACCCCGGAGGCGGCGAGCAGCACCATGCCGACGGCGGTCACGCGCTCCTTGCCGTAGCGCACCATCAGTCGCCCGGTGAAGAAGCTCGGCCCGAACATCGCCAGCAGGTGCCACTGTATTCCTAGGGCGGCGTTGTCCACCGAATGCCCGTGGTTGACCATCGCCACCGGCGCGGCCGTCATCACGAACGCCATCACCCCATAGGACACCACGCCCGCAGCCACGGCCAGCAGATAGCGCGGCATCGCCAAGAGCTGCAGCACCGTCCGACCGCTATCGGCGACTGCTTCGGCCTGGGTCTGGCTCGGCGTGCGCAGCATCAGCAGGATCGGCAAGGCGATCAGCGGCAGCAGCGCCTGGCTGAGGAAGCTGCCAACGTAGGGCGTGCCCGCTACCGCATCGCGCGTGAAGATCACCAACTGCGGCCCGATGATGGCGCCCGCGAGACCGCCCACCATGACCCAGGAAATGGCCTTGGCCTTAAGCGCGTCCTCGGCGGTGTCGGCGGCTGCGAAGCGGTAGCTCTGCACATACGCGCCGTAGAAGCCCGCCAGGAAGGTGCCGGCGCAGAAGATCCAGAACGAGGCCAGCATGATGCCCAACGCGGCGATCAGGCCCGAGGCCACGCCGAAGCCGACCCCCACCACGTATCCGTTGCGGCGGCCATGGTGCCGCATGATGAAGGCGGCAGGCAAGGTGCCGATGGCAAGACCCAGGCCGAACAGACTCACGGGCAAGGTGATCCAGGCCGAATTCTTGGCAAGCTGCTGGCCGACCAGCCCACCCAGCGACATCACGATGGGCGCGCTGGCGCCGCCGAGCGCCTGCGCGGCGGTGAGAACGCCGATGTTTCGGCGCGTGATGCTCTGGTCGGTCATGGGCGTCTTTCTTATTCGTTTGTCTGGCCGGAAATATTACACGCATGAATATATATTCAGTTATATGGACATGCGATGCTCACGAACCATCGCGAGCCGGTCCATCCTCGGAAGCCCCGGCGGAAGCAGCACCGTGCAGGGCCAATGCGAGCAGGTGCTCTTTCACCTGGATCAGTTGCTCCATGCGTTCCTCAACACAGGCGAGATGGCCTTGGACAGCCTGCCTTAGCAGCTCAGGTTCCAGGAACCCCTCATGTGCCCAACCCAGTAGGCGGCGCACGTCATCCAGGCCGATTCCCGAGGCACGGTAGTTGCGAATCAGGTGAAGCCGTTCGACATGGGCCGGGCCATAGCGCCGATAGTTGTTGCGTGACCGCTCCGGGGCTTGCAACAGGCCCTCCCGCTCGTAGAACCGAATGTTCTCCGGGGGGGTGCCCGTCAAGCGCGCAAGTTCACCGATCCTCATCCGGTTCTCCGTGCGCAACGATGGGGAACGCCGCCGTTGCGCATAGCCCTTATCCCGGCGACCGGGCGGATGGTTGCCCGGTGGCGCCCGATTGCACCGTGTGCTCAGTCCAGCCGCCACCCAGCGCCTTGTAGAGGTGGATGAGGTTGTTCAGCCGCGTCAGGCGCGTGCGCACCAGGGTCTGCTGCGCACCGTACTGTGTGCGTTGCGCATCGAGCAAGGTGAGGTTGTCGTCCACGCCTTCCTGGAAGCGTTGCTCGGCTAGTTGGTAGGCTTTCTGGCTAGCCGCTACCAGGAGCTGCTCCGAGCGGATCTGCTCATCAAGCGTGCGCTTGCCCGCCAAGCCGTCAGCCACCTCAGCAAAGGCCGCCTGGATAGACTTCTCGTAGTTGGCGATTTCGATCCTCTTTTGTACCTGTGCCACGTCCAGATTGGCTCGCAACGCGCCGCCGCGGAAGATGGGCAGCGTGATCTGCGGCAGGAAGCTCCAGGCCCGCGAGCCCGAATCGAACAGGCCGTCCAGCGAAGCGCTGGCCGTGCCCGCCGAGCCCGTGAGGCTAATCGTCGGGAAGAACGCGGCCCGCGCCGCGCCGATGTTGGCGTTGGCGCCGATCAGCATCTGCTCGGCGGCGCGGATGTCCGGCCGACGCGCGAGCAGTTCGGACGGCAGGCCGCTCGGCAGGTCGGTCGGCACGATGTCGTCCGGCAGCGCCACGGCCTCGTCAAGCTGCCGGGACAGCTCCGGCGTCAGCGGCTGGCCCAGCAGCAGCACCAGCGCGTTGCGGTCCTTGGCCGCCTGCCGCGTGTAGGCGGCGCGGTTGGCCTCGGCGGTGCGCAGCGCGATCTCCGCGCGGCGCAGGTCGAGCTGCGTGGAATTTCCCGCTTCCACCAGTTGGGTGGTCAGGTCATAGGAGCGCTTCTGTGTGGCGAGGGTGTCGCTCGTCAGGCGCAGCAGTTCCTGGTCGGCGCGCAGCGTGAGGTAGGCGCTGGCCACCTCGGACACCAGGCTCATCTGCGTGGCGATGCGGGTCTCGTCGAGGGCCAGGTAGGACGCCAGCGCCCGGTCGTTGAGGCTGCGGATGCGGCCCCACAGGTCCAGCTCCCAGGCGGCCGTCACCCCGGCCACGTCGTAGCGCCGGAGCACGTCGCTTTGCCCCGTGGTACTGAGGTCGGCCGGTACGCGCTCTGACGCGCCGCGGGCGGAAACGCCCAGGTTCGGCAGCATCTCGGCACGCTGGATACGGTACAGCGCCTGAGCCGCCTCCACGTTGAGCGCGGCTTTGTGCATGTCGCGGTTGTTCTCCAGCGAAATGCCGATCAACTGCTGCAGCAGCGGGTCGCGGAAGAAGTCCCGCCAACCGATCTCGGCCGTGATCGCGTCGTCGGGCGTCGCGGCCGCCAGTTCCACATAGGCCGCGCCCGAGGGATAGGCCGTGTCGATCGGCGCTGCGGGCCGGTCATACTTCGGTGCCATGGAGCAGCCAGCCAGCGCCGCCGCGAGGGCGAGCGGCGCCAGCGTCCTGGCGGGTCGTGTGAATGCGAAAGATGTTTTCATGTCGTATGTCCTCCTGGCCGTCATGCGTGCTGGTCGGTCATGCCGCCACGGGCATGGCGCGCTTCGCGGCGCAGCGCCAGCTTGCGCACCACAACGTAGAACACCGGCGTCAGCACCAGGCCGAATACCGTCACGCCCAGCATGCCGGCGAACACCGCGATGCCCATGGCGTGGCGCATCTCGGCGCCCGCACCGCTGGCCAGCACCAGCGGCACCACGCCAGCGATGAAGGCGAACGACGTCATCAAGATCGGGCGCAGCCGCAAGCGCGCGGCTTCGAGCACGGCTGCCAGCGGATCGGCCCCTTCGCTTTCCTTCGCGCGGGCGAACTCCACGATCAGGATCGCGTTCTTGGCAGCCAGGCCGACCAGCACCACGAAACCGATCTGCGTGAAGATGTTGTTGTCGCCCCCAGAGAGCCAGACGCCGGCGATCGCCGAGAGCAGCGCCATGGGTGCAATCAGCAGCACAGCGAACGGCAGCGACCAACTGTTGTACTGGGCCGCCAGGAACAGGAAGGCGAGCAGCACCGCCAGCGCGAAGATGTAGATCGCCGTGTTGCCAACCCGTTTTTCCTGGAAAGTCAGGTCCGTCCATTCGTAGGTCATACCGTCCGGCAGCGATTCGCTCACGATCTTCTCAATCGCGGCGGTGGCCTGGCCGGACGAGTAGCCCGGCGCTGGCCCGCCGCTGATGTCGGCCGAGGGAAAGCCGTTGTAATGCATCACCCGGTCGGGGCCGGAACTGCGCTCGATGGTCGCGATCGCGCTCAGCGGGATCATGTCGCCCGCTGCATTGCGCACCTTGAGCATGCCTATGTCCTCAGCCTGCATGCGGAACTGCGCATCGGCCTGGGCCATGACCCGGTAGGTGCGACCGAAGCGGTTGAAGTCGTTGACGTAGAGCGAGCCAAGGTTGACCTGCAGGGTGTCGAACACCTCGGTCAGCGATACGCCCTGCGACTTGGCCTTCACCCGGTCGATGTCCACCTGCAACTGCGGCGCATTGGTCTGGAAGCTGGCGAGCATGTTCGCCAGCTCGGGCGCCTGCATGGCCTTGCCCATGATCTGGCCCTGTGCCTGCGCAAGCGCCTCGGGACCCAGGCCCGCCCGGTCCTCGATCTGCAGCTTGAAGCCGCCCATCGAACCCAGGCCCGGCACCGGCGGCGGCGGGAAGATGCCAACGAAGCCGTCCGGGATCTGGCTGAACTTGCCCATGAGCTTGCCCTGGATGGCGAAGGCCGACAGCGACGGGTCCTTGCGCTCATCGAAGGGCTTGAGCATGGCGAACATCAGCGCGGTGTTCGGCTGGTTCACCGGTCCATTGACCGACAGGCCCGGGAAGGCCACCACGCTCTCGACGCCCGGCTCAGCCAGTGCGATCTTGGTCATCTCCTTGACGACCGCCTCGGTGCGATCCAGCGAGGCGCCGGTCGGAAGCTGGGCGATGCCCACGAGATAGTACTTGTCCTGGGCCGGCACGAAGCCCGCAGGCACCTTGTGGAAGCCCAGCCAGGTCAGGCCCAGGAAGCCGACGTAGAGCAGCAGCACGATGGCGCTGCCGCGCACCGCGCGGCGCACGCCCCCGACGTAGGAATTCGAGGCGCGATCGAAGAAGCGGTTGAAGCGGCGGAAGAAGCCGCCGAACACGCCGTCGATGATGCGCGTGAGACGATCGGGCTTGGCCGCGCCGTGGTGCGGCTTGAGCAGGATGGCGGCCAGCGCTGGCGACAGCGTAAGCGAGTTGATCGCCGACAGGATGGTCGAGAACGCGATGGTCAGCGCGAACTGGCGATAGAACTCGCCCTGCAGCCCCGACAGGAACGCCGAGGGGATGAAGACCGCTGCCAGCACCGAGGTGATGGCCAGGATCGGGCCAGTCACTTCATCCATCGCCTTGCGCGCCGCATCCTTGGGCGATTCGCCCAGCGCCATGTGGCGCTCCACGTTCTCCACCACCACGATGGCGTCATCCACCACGATGCCGATGGAGAGCACGAGGCCAAACAGCGACAGCGTGTTCAGCGAGAAGCCGAACATGTGCATCACCGCGAACGTGCCGACCAGCGAGACCGGCACGGCGATCAGTGGAATGATCGACGCGCGCCAAGATTGCAGGAACAGCACCACCACGATCACCACCAGGAGGATGGCCTCCAGCAGCGTGACGGCGACGGACTGGAGCGAGGCGCGCACGAAGACTGTGGGGTCGTAGGCGATCTTGTACTCGATGCCTTCGGGGAACTTGGCCTGCAGCCGCTCCATCGTCGCGCGCACCGCGCTGGACGTGTCCAGGGCATTGGAGCCGGGCGTCATCAGGATTTGCAGGCCGACCGCGTTCTCGCCGTCGAGCTGGCCGCGCATGGTGTAGTTGTCCGAGCCCAGTTCCAGGCGTGCGACGTCGCGCAGGCGGGTCACCTGGCCGTTGGCGCCGGCCTTGATCACGATGTCGCCGAACTGCTCTTCGGTGGTCAGGCGCCCCAGCGCATTGACGCTGACCTGGAAGGCGGCCGACGCATTCGGCTGCTGGCCGATCGAGCCGGCTGCGACCTGCACGTTCTGCTCGCGGATGGCGGCGACCACATCGCTGGCGGTCATGCCCCGCGATGCGACCTTCTCGGGGTCGAGCCAGACGCGCATTGCGTACTCGCCTTCACCGCCGATGATCACGTTGGCGATGCCCGGCAGGCGCGCCAGTTCGTCGCGCACGTTGAGCATCGCGTAGTTGGACACGTACAGCGGGTCGTAGCGGTCCCCCGGCGAGAGCATATGCACCACCATGAGAATATCGGGCGCGGTCTTGTCGGTGACCACGCCGATGCGCTGGACCTCGGGCGGCAACCGGGGCAGCGCGCGTGAGACGCGGTTCTGCACCTGGATCTGCGCGACGTCGGGGTCGATGTGCTGCTCGAACGAGATGGTCAGCACCATCCGCCCGTCCGTGGACATCTGGGACTGCATGTACATCATGCCTTCCACGCCGTTGACCGCCTGCTCCAGCGGCGATGCCACGGTGTCGGCGATCACCTGCGGGTTGGCGCCGGGATAGCTGGCGGTGACCTGCACCGTCGGCGGCGTGACCTGGGGGTACTCGCTCAGGGGGAGCTGGAAATAGCTGATCGCGCCCGCGATCAGCATCAGCACCGACAGGACGATGGCGAAGATCGGCCGGTTGATGAAGAAGCGGGGGAAATTCATTTGCGGGCCTCCGCCGAGCCGGCCGCGCCGTCAGCCTTGGCGGGGTCCGCGCCACCGGCCTTGGCAGGCGCCGCAGCGGGAGCCGGAGCGTTTGCCGCAGCCTTGGTCGCGCCGGTCGCGCCGGCGGCCGGTGCCGCGGGCGCCTGCATGGGCACCATGCGCGGCGTGACCGCCATGCCGGGGCGCACGAGGCCCTTGATGATGATCTTCTCACCGGCCTGCAGGCCGCCGTTGATGACGCGCAGCCCGTCCACCACCGGCCCCAGTTCGATGGGCCGGTACTGGGCCTGGTTGTTCTCGCCCACGACCAGCACGTAGTTGCGCCCTTGGTCGGTGCCCACGGCCTGATCGTCGATCAGGACGGCCTCGCGCGCCGCGCCGGTGGACAGCTTGGCCCGGGCGAACATGCCGGGTGCCATGCGCCCATCCGGGTTGGGCACAACGGCGCGCGCGCGGATCGTGCCGGTGCTTCGGTCAATGGTGTTGCCCACGAAGTCGAGCGCGCCCCTGTGCGGGAAACCCTTGTCCGTGGTCAGCCCGACCTGCACGGGCAGCGAAGCCTTGCTACCGGCGCCCGCAGCGGGCCGCGAGCGGCTGACGACGTTGAGATAGGTGGCCTCATCAATGTCGAAGTACACGTGCAACGGGTCGATGGATACGATCGTGGTCAGCAGCGTGGCCGCGCCGGCGCCGCCACCGCTGACCAAGTTGCCCTCGGTCACGAGCACGCGGTCGACGCGCCCGGCGATGGGCGCAGTGACGCGGGCGTAGGACAGGTCCAGCTGAGCCGCAGCAACGGCGGCCTTAGCCGCCTGCACCTGAGCCTGGCGCGCGTTGCGTGCGGAGGCGGCATCGTCATAGGTCTTGCGCGCGACGGCGCCGGTCGCCACCAGGCGCTCGGCGCGGTCAAAGTCGGCCTGGGCCTGGCTGGCCAGCACCTCGGCCTGACGCAGTTGCGCCACGGCCGTGTCGAGCGCAACCTGGAACGGCCTCGGGTCGATCTGGAACAGCAGTTGGCCCTTGCGCACGAGGCTACCTTCGGGAACGCTCACCGCATCGACGGCGCCGCCGACCCGCGAGCGCAGCTCGACGGTCTTGGGCGCGGCCAGGAAGCCGGTGTACTCGGCCGATGGCGCGACCGTGCGGGTAATGACCTCGGCCACGGGCACCTGCGGCGCCATCGGCGCGCCCGCCGGGGGCGCCGCGGCCTTGCCCTCGTCCTTGGCGTCGCGGGCAGCGATCGCTATCCCCCCGACGGCTGCGATGACGCCTGCCACCACAATGATTCTGATTTTTTTACGCATGGAAGTGACCCTTTCTTGGATGCAGGACTCCGGCCCTTCCGAAGCGCTCTGCAGACATTTGTGTGGAGGCTAGGCGTTACAACGACGGCAAGGTCAAGCCCTCTTGTTGCCTCAGCGGGCAGACGGCACGGACAAGGTGGTGGGACGCCCGGCGTCGTCGCCGTGGTTGGCCTCCGGCGCGCCCTTGAAGCGCAGCAGGCGCAGTGCGTTCAGCGTGACCAGGGCCGTGGCGCCGGTGTCGGCCAGCACGGCAACCCACAAGCCGGTGATACCCAACACGGTGGTGACCAGGAACAAGCCCTTGAGGCCAATGGCGAATACGACGTTTTGGTGAATGTTGGCCATCGTCGCCCGCGACAGGGCCACCAGGTGGGCCACGTCCGTGACGCGGCTCTTGAGCAGCGCGGCATCGGCGGTTTCCAGCGCCACGTCCGTGCCGCCGCCCATGGCGATACCCACGTCGGCGGTCGCCAGGGCCGGCGCGTCGTTGATGCCGTCGCCGACCATCGCCACCTTGGCATCACGCTTCATCTCGTTGACCAAGCGCAGCTTGTCCTGCGGCAGCAGCTCGGCCTCCCACTCGATGCCCAGCTTGCCGGCGATCGCCTGCGCGGTGCGGCGGTTGTCGCCGGTCAGCATGACCGAGCGCACGCCCATGGCGTTGAGCTGGGCCACGCCTTCGCGCGCGTCGCGGCGGGGCTCGTCGCGCAGGGCCAGCAGGCCCAGAACGTTCTTGCTGGCTTCGTCGAACAGGACCACCACGGTCTTGCCGCCATCCTCCAGCTTGTCGATTTCCCTGCGGTGCGCGGCTGTCAGCGTGGCCGTCTGTTCCGCATGGGCGGGCGATCCGACAGCGAGCGCACTGCCGTTCACGGTGGCGCGCACCGCCTTGCCGGCAATGGCCGATGCGCCCGTGGCCTGGGGAATCGCCACGTCCAGGCTCTTGGCATGGGCGACAATGGCCTTCGCCAAGGGATGGTTTGAGCCGGACTCGACAGCGGCGGCAAGCGCAAGGACCTGTTGATGCTTGAACAGCCCGAAGGGCAGGACCTCGGTGATGCGCGGCTTGCCCTCGGTCAGCGTGCCAGTCTTGTCGAAGGCAATGGCGCGCACGCGGCCGATGGTTTCCAACGCGTTGCCACCCTTGATCAGCAGGCCCCGTCGCGTGGCCACCGCAAGGCCCGAGGCGATGGCCGCCGGTGTGGAGAGCACCAGCGCACATGGGCAGGCAATCAACAGCAGTGCGAGGCCGCGGTACAGCCAGGTACCCCAGTCGCCACCCATGGCAAGTGGCGGAACCACCACGATCAACGCCGCGATGGCCATGACGGCAGGGGTGTAGTAGCGGCTGAACTTTTCGATGAAGCGAGCCGTGGGCGCCTTGGAGGACTGCGCCTGCTCCACCAGTTGGATGATGCGAGAAATGGTGTTGTCCGATGCCGTCTTCTCGACTTGTACTTCGAGCACGCCATCGACGTTGATGGAGCCGGCGAACACGTCGGCACCGATAGCCTTTTGACGCGGTACGGACTCGCCGGTGATAGGCGACTCGTCCAGGCTGCTTTCACCGCGGAGGATCTTGCCGTCCGCAGGCACCCGGTCACCAGGGCGCACCAGCACGCGGTCGCTCACGCGCAGGGAAGCGGCGGGCACTTCGCGCTGCCCGCCCGCGGCATCGAGCAGTACCGCCGTCTTAGGCACCAGGGAGGCCAGCGCCTTGATGCCGGCGCGCGCGCGGCCGGCGGCCACGCTTTCCAGCAGCTCGCCGATCGCGAACAGGAACACCACGGCAGCAGCTTCCTCGGCCTCGCCTATCACGAGCGCGCCCAGCGAGGCGACGACCATCAGCGTTTCGATAGAGAACGGCGAGCCTGACACAGCCAGCGCGAAGGCTTTGCGAGCGAACGGCAGCACGCCCGCGATCACCGCAGCGGCGAAGATCCATTCAGCGTAGCCAGGAACGAACTGCGCGATCGCGTAGGCCGAGCCCATCAGGCCGCCCAGGCCCAGCACGTGCTTGCCTTTCTTCGTCTGCCACCAGCGCTGATGGCGCGCCGTCGATGCTGCTGCTGGGGCCGCGGGTGCTGAGCCATCATGGCGGCGCACGTCGGAGACGCCGAAGCCCAGGCTCTTGATGGTCTTCTCGATGTGGCCGAGCTGCGTGGGGCCGCCAGACGCGAGCGTCAATTCCAGCGTTTCTGCGGTGAAGTTTATGCGGGCATCGGACACGCCATCCATGCGAGCGAGCGCCGTTTCGATCTTGCCGACGCAACTGGCGCAGTCCATGCCCTCGACGCGCATGGACACGTTGGGGGGCGTGCTGGGTGCTCCACGGGAGGCAGAGGCCGGCGCATGGTCATGCCCGCTGCAGGCCCCGTGATCGTGACCGTGGTCATGGGCATGGGCATGGCCGTGAGCATGGCCATGCCCATGGTCATCACCGCACGCTTTGCCGTGCGAATGATCGTGCCCGTGGTCGTGGGCATGCCCATGGTCATGGTGGCCGCCGCAGCCGGCGTGGTCATGCGCGTGGGCCGCATGGCACGGTGCAGGTGCTGCGGACATTTCGGACGCGGGCAGTGCCTGCACGTCGAAGCCCAGGGACCGGATTTTCTTGGCAATGTCGCGTGCAGTATTTCGGCTACTTGTGCTGCGCGTCAACGTCAGCGTCTCATTTGTAAAATTAACCTGTACATTTGATACGCCATCAATTCGACCAAGCGCTGTTTCAATCTTGCCGACGCAACTGGCGCAATCCATACCTTCGACCCGAAAGCCCAGTTGTTCGTCCTGCGCTCCTGTGCCGTCCAATGTTTCCAAAGACATATCAATCTCCTGGTTCTCTGAGTAATCGCCGTGGCAGGACGCACAAATCAGCGATCGGAATGTTATGCAAACAAATGAACACTTGTTTGTATGTTTATTCAAAAAAAAGAAAGAATCTCTTTCTGGCTGAACCATCCGACCGCTGCTTTATGCAGCTGCCATTAAGTCATTTTTTGTTGCGCAGCATCTGGTAGGTTTCAAATGCGGTGCGGTAGGCATCACTATAGGTATCAGGCGTCTGCTCACCAGCCCAGAATCCAGCCATTCCCGCAACCTGCCAATCTGCCAAATCACTCTTTACTTGAGCACGAGTCAATGCCACCGGAGCCTTGTAAGCCGCAACCAGCTTGAGCTGGAGATAGCTCTCGTAGGCTTGTTGGTAGGCTTGGGTGTGCGAAGCGGTGGTGATTCCGCGCGAGGTGAACGCGTGCATGCCGGAGATTTTCCACAGTTCCAAATCAGCCATCACTTCAGCACGAGTCTTTCCTGCTGAGGGCGCCTGATACATATCACCTTGGGTCAATTGCAAGTAGCGCTGAAAGGCAGCCTGGTATTGAGGGCTGAACGTATCCGGGCCGCTTTCGCCGCGAGACAACGCTTCCAACCCAGATTGCCTCCAAGCAGCCAGATCCTCCTGGACCTGTTGCCGTGTCATATCTGCGGCGAACGGTTGAGCGTTTACTCCAGCAGCAAAAAGTGCGGAAAGCAGAACAGCAAAGCGAATTTTCTTGGACATGGTCAATACTCCTTGACGTTAAAAATAATGGCGTGGTCCTTACGCCTTTCGGATACCCCGTAGACAAATAATAACACACATGAAGATATGTTCAAGTGTTTATTTTTAGAGTGCTTTTTGCTTGGGGTCTTCTAGGCATTCAGCAAGGCGCGCCGGTGTCTCTCTAGATTAATAGCCAAAAAAAGCCTACCCCTTGAAGGCGTAGGCCGGCGCGCACTCACATGTTCAGTCAATCGTCGTGTCTGTCCTCCGAAATGTGAACCGCCATGTCCTGGAGTACCTGGCTGACGTGCTGGTCGGCAATGCCGTAGAAGATGTGCTTGGCTTGGCGCTCGCCGCGCACGAGGCGCGCGCCGCGCAACAGGCGCAGGTGATGGCTGACCAAGGACTGCGACAGGTCTAGCGAGCCAGCAATGTCGCCCACTGCGACCGATCCGCGCATGCACTGCAACAGGATTTTCAATCGCGATTGGTCGCCCAGCAGGCGGAAGGTCTCTGCCAGAACAGCGACGTCACTTTGCGATAGTGCGAGGACATCAGTGGTCGTGCCGTGGTTAGAGGTCGAACATTGCACAATAGCGGCGCTGGTGGTTTTGCGGGATGTCATGGATTCAAACCCTCAAGTGAACTGCGAACCGTCTAGCACGGCCTCAATGCTTGTGACCGGGAGCGGAGTGGTCATGGTCATGATTGTGCTCACTGTGGTCGTGGCCGCTGTGGTCCTGACGGCCTGTCGTGGGTTGCAGGCTGCAGATGTTCTCGTCAGCCTCCGAGTTCCAGTCGATTCCGACTGTGGCGTGTTCGATGCTGAACTGCTCTCGCAGCACCGCCTCGACGCGCTTGACCACAGCTCGCGCCTCCTCGTCCACGTTGGGTCGAACGTGTAGCGTGGCCATCGTGCGACCGGAAGTGAGTTGCCACACGTGAACATGGCTGACAGCCGCCAGGCCGGGCACAGTGCTCATCAGGCCTTGTTCCACCTTTTCCGGCGAAGCGTCCTCTGGCGCACCCTCCAACAGGATATGGATCGACTTGGCCAGGAGCTTCCAGGCGCTGCGCAGAATCAACGCCGCTACTAGAACCGACAGGATGGGGTCGATCGGAGTCCAGCCGGTGAAGTAGATGACGATCGCTGCAACGATGGCGCCGACAGAGCCGAGCAGGTCACCCATCACGTGGAGGATGGCACCTTTCACATTGACGTGATCGGTTTCGCCGCGGGTCATGATCCACAGCACGAGGACGTTGATCAGTAAGCCGAGCACGGCGACGATCATCATCGGGCCGGCGAGGATGACGGGCGGCGCCTGCAGCCGCTCCCACGCCTCGTAGGCGATCCATGCGACGATCGCGAACAGGGTCACGGCGTTCAGGAAGCCGGCGATGACCTCGAAGCGCAGGTAACCGAATGTGCGTTTGCTGTCGGCTGCGCGGCGACCGAATCGGAAGGCAGCGTAAGCCAGGGCAAGTGCCACGGCGTCGGTCAGCATGTGGCCAGCATCGGCAAGTAGGGCTAGCGAGCCCGACAGCACGCCGCCGACAGCTTCCACGAGCATGAAGCCGAAGATCAGGAAGAAGGAAACCAGAACCTTGCGCTCGTTGGCGCTCGTCACTGTGGGGGTGTGGTCGTGATCATGGTCGTGACCATGGTCATGTGCATTGGATTGGGACATGGGCGCCTCTGCTGGTTGAGTGTTTGACTATGGCGAAATATAACACATGAATATGTGTTCATGTGATATATTTTCGCTCACCCTTCTCAGCCTCCGAAGCCATGCGTTGTGATGCCGCAACGAGAAAATGTGCCTATCCTTTCGGCCAGATACGGTGCAGGTCATCCAGAATCAGCTGGTGATGGTGCCTGCCTTGGTCTGCGTGTGTGCGTAAATGAGGGTGATCCGGCGGCAAGCTGGGGTGGTCATGCGCCACGTCAGAAGGGTCGCTGGCCGGCCACAGCCAGAGCGTCAGCGCCACGCCGGCCAAGCCGACCAGGGACATGACAATGAAGGTCGATGGCAAGCCCATGACCGCGCCGAAGCGGCCGGCAAGTGGGTAGCAGATGAGCCAACAGGCGTGCGACAGCGCGAAGTGTGCCGCGAAGATCGCAGGACGGTCCTCGGCATGGGCCGAGCGGCGCAGAAGACGGCCGGATGGCGTTTGCGCCACGCTGTAGCCAAAGCCGATGATCAACCACAGCGGCAGCAACAATGCATAGCTCGGCAGCAGTGCGCCGATCCCCGTGCCCACGACCAGTACGGTAGCGCCGGTGAGCATCGCGGTTCGGTCGGCCACCTTTTCCAGTAAGGATGGCAGAACGAAGGCTGCCACCATCGAACCGCCTCCGAATGCCGCCAGTGCCGACGCCACTTCGACCTCGCCTAGGCCAAAGCGCGCCTTCACGAGAACCACCGTGTTCACGATCACCATGGCGCCCGCCGCCGAGACGGCCAAGCTGATCGCCAGCAGGCCCCGCAGGCGTGGCGTAGCGAGATAGATGCGTGTGCCGCGGGTCGTGCGATCCCAAATGCCGCGGCGCGGTCCGGGAATAGTTGTGGGCAACCGCACGCTGACCACGAGCGCGGCTGAAACGAGGAAACCGAGCACTGTTCCCGCGAACAGGTTGTGAAAGCTGATGACGGTCAGCAGCGCAGCAGCCAGCATCGGGGAAATCAGGCTTTCCAGGTCATAGGCCAGCCGGGACAGCGACAGCGCCTTCGTGTAGTCCTCTTCATCGGGAAGGATGTCCGGGATAGTGGCTTGGAAAGTCGGCGTGAAGCCGGCGGATGCCGCTTGCAGGACAAAGATCAGCAGATAGATCTGCCAGACCTCGGTGACAAAGGGCAAACAGATCGCGACAACCGCTCGTACCAGGTCCAGCGCTACGAGCAATGACCGTCGCGGGAACTGGTCGGCGAAGGCCTGTGCGACTGGAGCGACTCCCACATAGGCCAGCATCTTGATAGCCAGCGCCGACCCGAGCACCGCACCTGCATCGGCCCCGGCCAGCTCGTAGGCAAGTAGGCCGAGCGCTACCGTCATCAGGCCTGTGCCGACGAGTGCGATCACCTGCGCGGTGAACAGGTGGCGGTAGGTGCGGTTCTTTAGGACGGAGAGCATCGAGAGACCTCAGAGCAGTCTGGTTAGCGCCTTCATTTCGGCTAGAACGGAGTCCTCATCATGAGATAGGCAGTGGTCGATGTGGTCATGGATCAGGACGCGCTTGGCCGCTGTGACGGCGCTCTCCACCGCAGCGAGCTGGCGAGCGATGTCCAGGCAGGTTTCTTCTCCTTCGATCATCCCGATGACGTGTCGCAGATGACCCTCGGCGCGCTTGAGCCGTTTCACGAGATCTGGGTGGCTGGTGTGCTTGTGCATCTCTTTCATGCAGCAATCATATCCCCCCCCGGGGGATATGCTCAAGGAGTCTGCATAGCTGTTTGCGCAGTGGATTAGCCCCACCTCGCCTCTCGATGTCTTGCGCCCGACGCCCTCTCTAAGGCGATTGGTGCTCAAAGGATGTAAGGTTTTCTTTCCCATTCATATGAATAGATATACAATTGTTCATATCTAAGCCAGTGAACAGTGGCTTTTCAACGACAAGCACTTGCTCGGAAAGAGAACACCCAGCCGGGGGTAAGTACTGATGCAACACCGATGGAGAATTGAATGCTTCGCAAAGACATACGCAAGGGATGGATATGGGCGGTATCCACGCTTTGGGCCGGCACCGTGCTAGCCCAGCCAGTAGCCGCCCCTCACGTCCCATCCAGACCAGACAGCCACATGGTCGCCCAATTGTGGGAGTCAGCTTGGCAGCGGCAGCCAGAAGCCGCTGGAGAAGGCGCCTGGCAGCAGGCCGCCCAAGCACGCCAAGAGACGGCCGGCAGTTGGGTGGCAGGTCCGATGGCGCTGGAAGCCTCCACCAAAACTGATCGGTTCAACAACCGCAACGGACAGCGCGAATATGAAGTCGGGGTGGCTATTCCCCTTTGGATGCCTGGTGAGCGCGCCTCGTCGGCACGCTGGGCGGACGCGGAAAGCCTCGCGCTATCCAGCCGGATGCTGGCCGCCAAGCTACGCACGGCCGGACAGGTTCGCCAGGCATGGTGGGCATGGCAGCGTGCCCAGGCCGAATTGGTGGCGGCGCAGGATCGCACCCGCAGCGCGGACGAGTTGGCGCAAGATGTGGCTCGCCGAGTTCGCGCGGGCGACCTGGCGCAAGCCGACAGAAACCAGGCCGATGGCGCCTTGGCGTCGGCTCGTAGTGCCCTGGCCATTGCTCAGGCCGAAGAAATCACGCAGCGCGAGGCGTTGTTGGCACTGACCGGCATCGAGAGTATCCCGTCGCAGGCCGATTCCGCGCAGCCGGAGCAGTCAGGTGTCCGAGTTCAACCGGCATCGGCACAGCCGTCCGGCGCGTTGTTGGGTAACCACCCTGCGCTGCTGGAACTGCAGCACAAGGCGCTGGCGGCCCGCCGCTCTGCGGAACTGGTGTCCCATCAGAAGTACGCCAACCCCGAACTGACCCTGGCGACCACGCGGGATCGGGGCGGCTACGGCGAACGCTACAACCAGACGATCACGGTGGGTGTGCGCATTCCCTTCGGTACGGGTAGCCGTCATACCGAGCAATTGTCCAGCGCCAATGCGCAGGCACTGGAGGCTGAGTCGGCACTCGCGGCCCAGCGCACCCGGCTACTCTCGGAAATTCGAACTGCCCAATCGCGCGAACTGGCAACCAGCACCCAGATGCAGGCCGCTTCGGAGCGCCAGCGACTAGCCCAACAAACGCGCACCTTCTACCAAAAGTCGTTCGCGATGGGCGAGACGGACATGCCGACACGCCTTCGCATCGAGCAGGAGGCCACCGAGGCCGAGCGCGCGGCGCTGCTCGCCAAGGTGGAGCATGCCGCGGCCATCTCGTCCCTGTTGCAGGCACAAGGCACGCTGCCGCAGCCGACCGAGACTTTCACTGACATCTCCGGCACGCGCTGATCGGCGCGCGCTCAACCATCCTGGAACCTTAGAAATGTCGCAATCCTCTTTCTGGCGTGCAGCTGCCTTGTCCAGCCTCCTGCTTGGCAGTAGCGCAACGTGGGCCGGCGACGGCCATGACCATGGCGAAGCCGCTCCTGCCCCCGCAGCGGCCGCGCTTCCGCGCTTTGCCGCAGTTTCCGATGACTTCGAACTGGTGGGTGTGCTGAACGGCCAGCGTCTCACACTCTACCTCGACCATGCTGCCGACAACCGGCCGGTGACCGATGGCGAGCTGACCCTCGAGCTGGGTGGTCAACAGGTAAAGGTCAGCTCACACGGGGTTGGAGAGTTCGAGGCCGATCTGACTGAGCCGCTATCCGATGGCGAGACCTCAATCATGGCCACTATTACTGCGCAGGGCCAATCGGACCTGTTGACGGGCGTTCTCGATGTTCATAGCGAAGACGCCGAACACGAGCATGCCGTCGCATCCGGCCGTGTGGTCGTACTAGGTGGCGGTGCCGCAGTCCTCGGCGTCGGTGTCCTAGCGTGGGCGCTGCGCAGACGTACACGCACCAACGGTGCACTGCGAGGTGCAGCATGAAGCGCAACTTCCGTTTCCTAATGACGACGGCCATGGCGGCTGCATTGGCTCTGGCTGCTCCCGCGTTCGCTCACGACGGCCATGACCACGGCGACGAAGCGCCGGCTGCGTCTTCCAATGGCCCCCAGCGCCAGCCTGATGGCAGCGTGTTTCTTCCGAAACCGTCGCAACGTCAGATCGGTGTACGCACCCAGCTGATCAAGCAGGAGCCCTTGGCCCGCAGCCATGAACTGGCTGGCAAAGTAATCATGGACCCGACGACAGGCGGCAAGGTCCAGGCAATGGTAATGGGCCGGCTGGTGCCCGGGCCGGATGGTCTGCCGCAGATCGGCCAATCCGTGCGCAAGGGCCAGGTGCTGGCTTACATCGAACCGGCCAGCGGTGTGCTGGAGCGCTCAGGCCAGATGGCCCAGGTTGCCGAGCTGCGTGCGGGCCAAGCGCTCGCGCAGAAGCGCTTGGCCCGGCTGCGCGAGCTGTCGGAGACCGTGCCCCGCAAGGAGATCGAAGCAGCCGAAAGCGAAGTGAACAGCCTGACCGAACGCGCCCGCGCCTTGAGCGGGGGCCTCGCCGGCAGGGACGTACTGAAGGCCCCAGTCAGCGGCGTCATCGCATCCAGCCCCGCAGTTGCCGGGCAGGTCGTGGATGCGCGCGAACTGGTGTTTGAGGTGGTCGATCCGACCCAACTGCGCATCGAGGCGCTTGCCTACGATCCGGCAATGGCACAGAACCTGGCCGGTGCTGCACTCGCAGTAGGCGGTCAGAAGGTGCCGCTGAGCTTCGTCGGTGCCGCCAGCAGCCTGCGCGAGCAGGCCCTGCCCATGCTGTTCAAGGGCACCAGCGAAAGCCTCTCGCGCTTGGCGGTCGGTATGCCGGTGGTGGTCTTCGTGCAAGAGGCGACGACGGTACCTGGCTACCGCGTGCCTTCCGGTGCGCTGATGAAGAACCCTGCCAACCAGAACATCGTCTGGGTCAAAGACCAGGCCGAGCGCTTCGAGCCGCGTGTCGTGAACATCACTCCTTTGGATGGTGCATCCATCGCTGTCACTTCGGGCCTGGCGGACGGCGACCGCGTGGTTGTCGAGGGCGCGTCCCTGATCAATCAAGTTCGTTGAGGGGCACCATTCCATGTTCAAGTGGCTTCTCGAAAATAGCTTACGAAACCGGCTCCTGGTCATCATCGGGGCGCTGGTGCTGATGGCGTATGGCGCGTTCACCCTGACGCGCACGCCGGTAGATGTCTTTCCCGATCTCAACAAGCCGACCGTCACTCTCATGACGGAGGCTGGCGGCATGGCTGCCGAAGAAGTCGAGCAACTCATCACGTTCCCGCTCGAAACGGCCATGAACGGCCTGCCCAGCGTCGAAAGCGTGCGCTCGGTCTCCAGCGCCGGGCTTTCCTTCATCTACGTGACATTTGACTGGAAGACCGACATCTTCCGGGCGCGCCAGATGGTCTCCGAACGCCTGACGTCCATGGAGGAAGGGCTAGCCCCGGGCGTGACGCCCACTATGGGGCCAATCAGCTCAGTGATGGGCGAGATCATGCAGATTGCAATCCCCATCGGTGCCAAGCCCTCAGGGCAGAAGAACGCAGCCCCGCCGCTGTCGGCCATGGACACTCGCGAGTACGCGGACTGGGTGCTACGCCCCCGGCTGATGGCCATACCTGGTGTTGCCCAAGTCATCCCGATCGGAGGCGAGGTCCGTCAGTTCCAGGTCCAGCCCAACACCACGCGAATGTCAGAGCTGGGCGTGACTGCGTCCGATCTGGATGCGGCTCTCAAGGGCTTCTCCGCGAACACTTCCGGCGGCTTCCTGGAGATCAATGGCCGCGAGTACCTGATCCGCAACCTGGGCCGCACGTCCCGACTCGACGACCTGCGTAACCTGCCTCTCGCGGTGCGTGCGGGCCAACCCATCCTGCTCCACCAGGTCGCCGATGTTCAGTTTGCGCCAGCCATCAAGCGCGGCGATGCGGGCTTCGAGGGCCTGCCAGCCGTGATCCTGGGCATCCAAAAGCAGCCCACGGCCGATACGATTGCACTGACCCGCTCGATCGAGTCAGCGTTGGCGGACATGAAGGGCTCACTGCCGGCTGGCATGGCCGAGCCACAGGTGACCTTCCGACAAGCCAACTTCATCGAGGCGTCCATCAGCACGCTGCAAGGCAAGCTCATCGGCGCATCGGTCTTCGTGGCGGTGATCCTGTTCTTCTTCCTGGGCACTTTGCGCCCCCTGGTGATCGCGTTGACCGCGATTCCTGCCTCGATCTTCGTGACCGGGCTGGTGTTCCACTATTTCGGCCTATCAATCAACACCATGACGCTCGGTGGGCTGGCGATCGCCATCGGCGGTCTCGTGGACGATGCTGTGGTCGATGTGGAGAACATCATGCGGCGGCTCAAGGAGGACCGCACCCGCCACCCTGAGAACCGGCTGACGCCCCTGGTCATCGTTGCCAGGGCCTCGATGGAGGTTCGCTCGGCGATTCTCTACGCCACGATGATCATTGTGCTGGTGTTCCTGCCCCTGTTCGCGCTGCCGGGGATGGAGGGGCGCTTGTTCGTGCCGCTGGGCATCGCCTTCATCGTCTCCACGCTGGCCTCGCTGCTGGTCTCTGTGACGGTCACTCCGGTGCTTTCGTACTACCTGCTGCCCAAGATGAGGACGCTGGACCATGGCGACACTCGGCTTCTAGCCTGGTTGAAGACGCGCTATCAGGGCGGCCTGCAGCGGGTCTTGCAGCGGCCGCGTGCCGCCCTTGGCATGGCCGCTGTGGCTGTCACACTGGCTGTCGCCGCGGTGCCATTCTTCCCGACCACGTTCCTGCCCCCGTTCAATGAAGGAACGTTGCTGGTGGGCCTGCGCCTGAATCCCGGTGTGACGCTGGCCGAATCTTCGGCGCTTGCCCAGCAAGCCGAGCTGCTGGTCGCGCAGGTGCCAGAGGTGCAGCACGTGGGCCGGCGCAGCGGACGGGCCGAGCTGGACGAGCATGCCGAAGGCGTGCATGTCAGCGAGCTGGACGTGGGCCTGCTGCCCGCCTCGGAGCTAAAGCGCTCCATGGAGGAGATCACCGCCGACATCCGTTCGCGTCTGGCTCACTTGCCCGGCTCCATCGGCATTGGCCAGCCGATCTCGCACCGCATCGACCACATGTTGTCGGGGGTGCGCTCGCAGATCGCCATCAAGGTGTTCGGCGAGGACCTGGACGTCCTGCGCGGGCAGGCGGATCTGCTGCGCGCCAAGCTGGCCGGAATTCCGGGGCTTGCTGACCTGGAGATCGAAAAGCAGGTCCTAGCGCCGCAGATCAAAATCCGCGTGGATTATGCGGCGGCGGGACGCTACGGCGTGGCCGCACCGCAAATTCTGTCCACGCTGCAAAGCCTGGTCGAAGGCGAAAAGATCACCGAGGTCATCGAGGGCAACCGCCGCTTCGCGCTGGTGGTTCGCCTGCCCGAGCAGGCGCGGTCGATTGAGGGCTTGAGCCGCATCCTCATCGACACGCCCATGGGTCGGGTCCCGTTGTCGCGCCTTGCCACCATCGAAGACAGCGACGGCCCCAACCAGGTCAGCCGCGACGATGGCCGTCGACGCATAGTTTTGTCGGCCAACGCTCAGGGACGGCCGCTGTCCGAAGTAGTGGCCGACATACGCAGCGTCGTCCAAGAAGTGCGCTTGCCCGAAGGCTACTTCATCACGCTGGGCGGCCAGTTCCAGGCACAAGAGGAAGCCTCGCGACTGGTGGGCCTGCTGTCCATCGTCTCCCTGACGCTCATGTTCGTGGTGTTGTACACGCGCTACAAGTCGGTCGTCCTATCAGCGCTCATCATGGTGAACATTCCATTGGCCCTGGTCGGCGCCGTGTTGGGGCTGTGGCTGTCTGGCCAGCCGTTGTCCGTGGCCGCCCTGGTCGGCTTCATCACGCTCGCGGGTATTTCTGTGCGCAACGGCATCCTGAAGGTGAGCCACTACCTCAACCTCATGCGCATGGAGGGCGAGGACTTCGACCAGAAGATGATCGTGCGTGGCTCGCTCGAACGGCTTTCCCCGGTTCTGATGACCGCGCTGGTCACGGCCTTCGCGCTGGCCCCGCTGCTGTTCGAGGCGTCCCGACCCGGTACTGAGATCCTGCACCCCGTCGCGGTGGTGATCTTCTCGGGGCTGGTCAGCTCCACGCTGCTAGACACCTTCCTTACACCCGCCATGTTCTGGCTGTTCGGCCGCAAGCCTGCCGAACGCCTGCTGGACGACCGCGACGCGGAGGCATTCTGATGCAACGCCTTCTGTCACCCGATTTCAACCACCGTAACCCTATAGGAGCTTTCATGTCTGTTCGATTTCGTTCCCTCACGGCCGGCACCGCCCTCGCCCTGGCATCCGTCACCGCCTTCGCCGCAGGCGACCATGACCACGCGCATGACCACAAGCCGCTGCATGGTGGCGTCGTGACCGAAGTCCGGGACGTGGACTACGAGTTGGTCGTTCAGCCCGCAGCAGCGCAACTCTACCTGCGCGACCACGGCAAGCAGGTCAATGTAAGCAACACCAAAGCCAAGCTCACACTGTTGACCGGCTCACAAAAGCAGGAGGTGCAACTCACGCCTGCCGCGGACGGAAGCCGCCTCGAAGGCAGCGGGACCTTCGCCGCAGCCAAGGGCACGAAGGCCGTCGTCCAAGTCGAACGTGGGGGCAATACCGCGAGCGCCCGGTTCGTTCTGCCGTAGTGTTCAACGTGATCGTCAGGGAACGAGCTGTAATCTGGCGACCACCTGACAAAAGGCGCGACATAGGCGCTCACTATTTCCTCAAAAACTTTGGAGATGTAAATCATGGAAATGCATTTCGACGTCATTGTTATCGGTGCCGGCCCAGGCGGATACATCGCGGCCATTCGCGCTGCCCAATTAGGCATGAAGGTCGCTTGTGTAGATGCCTGGAAGAACAAGGACGGAAAGCCAGCACCTGGCGGCACCTGCAACAACATCGGTTGTATCCCTTCGAAAGCGCTACTGCAGTCGTCAGAGAACTTTGAACAAGCCAAGCACCACTTTGGCACGCACGGCATCTCCACGGGTGATCTGCGCATGGATGTGACCACGATGTTGGAACGTAAGAATCAGGTCGTGAAGTCCAGCAACGAAGGCATCCTTTATCTGTTCCGCAAAAACAAGGTCCAGTTTTTCAACGGCCTGGCGTCTTTCACCAGGACTGTCGATGGTGGCTTCGAGGTGAGCGTCGCCGCCGATGAGGCTGTTACCTTGGTGGGCAAGCAGATCATCGTTGCCACAGGCTCCAACGTGCGGCCACTCCCCAACCTACCGTTCGATGAGCGGGTCGTGCTCTCCAACGACGGCGCGCTGGACATCGCGGCCGTGCCCGATCGGTTGGCCGTCATCGGTGCCGGCGTGATCGGCCTGGAGCTGGGCTCCGTTTGGCGCCGCCTGGGGGCGGATGTCACGATCCTCGAAGGCTTGCCCAGCTTCCTGCCAATCGTCGACCAAGCCATCGCCAAGGAGGCGAAGAAGGCGTTCGACAAGCAAGGCCTGAAGATCGAACTAGGTGCGAAGGTTCGCGAAGTCAATGCAACCGAGGCTGGCGTGACTATTCACTACACCGACAGCCAGGGCCAGACGCAGTCCTTGCAGGCAGACAAAGTGATCGTGGCTATCGGCCGTGTGCCCAACACCGAAGGCCTGAATCCGGCCGCCGTGGGACTCCAACTGGATGAGCGCGGCGCCGTGCTGGTGGACGATGAATGCCGCACCAGTGTGCCCGGCATCTGGGCCATCGGTGACGTGGTGCGTGGCCCGATGTTGGCGCACAAGGCGGAAGAGGAAGGTGTCGCAGTGGCCGAGCGCATTGCCGGCCAGCACGGTCACGTCGATTTCAATACGATCCCCAACGTCATCTACACCAGCCCAGAGATTGCCTGGGTAGGCCGCACCGAGCAGCAGCTCAAAGAGCAGGGCACCGCCTATCGAATCGGTTCCTTCCCGTTCATGGCCAATGGCCGCGCGCGTGCGCTGGGCGACACGCCGGGCCTCGTCAAGGTGATCGCCGATCCTGCCACTGATGAGATACTCGGCGTGCATGTGGTCGGCCCGCAGGCCAGTGAACTGGTGGCCGAGGCCGTGATCGCCATGGCGTTCAAGGCCAGCAGCGAAGACATCGCCCGCATCTGCTTTGCCCATCCGACCCTCTCCGAGACGTTCAAAGAGGCCTCGCTGGCCGTGGACAAGCGCGCGCTCAACTTCTGATTGATCGGAAGCGGCATCCAAACCACCTCACCGAACGCAGCTGCGGGCGGTGGGGCGCATATCGCCATGGAACGTAGGCCACGCCGCAACGGCATGCTATGCCCAACAGTTACTCGTCGTTGTGGTCTTCCGCGATGTGGGTGGCCATATCCAGCAGCACCTGGTTCACGTGCTTGTCCGCCACCTCATAGAAGATCTGTTTGGCTTGGCGCACGCCCTTGACCAGGCGAGCACCGCGCAGCAGCCGCAGGTGGTGGCTCACCAGCGACTGCGAGAGTTCGAGGGTTTCAGCGATGTCCCCGACCGAGGAAGAGCCTTTCATGCAGCACAGCATGATTCTCAGCCGGGACGGGTCACCCAGGAGGCGGAATGTCTCAGCCAAGATGGTCACGTCATTCTGTGACAGCGATTCCAAATCGGCGCTGGGACCCTTCGGTGGGGTACTGAATGGCTTACTTGTATTCATTTTTAAAATATTTCCTAACCTCGAATGGCTGTTTTCGCCCTTCAGAATTAACAAGGCAGCGGCCGCTTAGGCGCGCGCAGCAAAGAACCAGTGCGAGCCTGGCAGGCAAGGCCTCCGTTCCCCGTGCACCGGGTCATTTCTGAAACCTGACAGCATCCGAAAAAGCGCTTGACCTTCCCACGATGGTAAACCCTAAGCTCCCTCCATGTCGAATTTCAACTATGGGAAGCACACCATGAGCATGGCAACAACGAGTAGTGCTGGCGCCCAAGCAGCGGCAATCAGCCTGCCCATCGAGGGCATGACCTGCGCAAGCTGTGTCGGCCGAGTCGAGGCCGCCCTTGCCAAGGTCGAGGGCGTGGCAAGCGTGTCTGTCAATCTCGCCACCGAGCGAGCGGACATTCGCCTGAACCGTCCTGTCGATCGCATGGCGCTGATCCAGGCGATCGAGAAGGTAGGGTACGACGTGCCTCAGGGCACCATCGAGCTGGCGATCGGAGGCATGACCTGCGCTTCGTGCGTGGGCCGCGTCGAGAAGGCGCTCAAGGCGGTGCCGGGCGTCACTGAGGCTGTGGTCAATCTGGCGACCGAGCGCGCTACCGTGCGTGGCGTAGCATCCGTGCAGGATCTGATTGCTGCTGTCGATAAGGTCGGCTACGAGGCCAGCCCGGTCGATACAGGCATGCAGGCCGACGAGGAAGCTGCCGAGAAAAAGGACGCCGAGCGCGCCGAACTCAAGCGCGACCTGACCCTGGCCGCCGTGCTGGCGCTGCCTGTGTTCGTGCTCGAAATGGGCTCGCACATGATTCCCGGCATGCACGAGTGGGTGGCTTCCACCATTGGCATCCAGCAGAGCTGGTATCTGCAGTTCGTGCTGACCCTGCTGGTGCTCGCCATTCCGGGCTGGCGCTTCTATGAGAAGGGCTTCCCGGCGCTGTTCCGCCTGGGTCCCGACATGAACTCGCTGGTCGCGGTCGGCACGGCCGCGGCCTTCGGTTATTCGATGGTCGCCACGTTCGCGCCCAGTCTGCTGCCGGCCGGCACGGTGAACGTGTACTACGAGGCGGCAGCCGTCATCGTGGCGCTGATCCTGCTGGGCCGCTTTCTTGAGGCACGGGCCAAGGGCCGCACCTCCGAGGCCATCAAGCGCCTGATCGGCCTGCAGGCCAAGGAGGCGCACGTGCTGCGCGACGGCCGCATCGTGGACATCCCGATCAACGACGTGGCGCAGGGCGACATCGTGGAAGTGCGCCCCGGCGAGCGCGTGCCGGTCGATGGTGAAGTGACCGAGGGCCGCAGCTTCGTGGACGAGTCGATGATCACCGGCGAGCCGATTCCCGTCGAAAAGGCGGAAGGCAGCACCGTGGTCGGCGGCACCGTCAACCAGAAGGGTGCGCTGACGCTGCGTGCCACCGCCGTGGGCGGTCAGACCATGCTGGCGCAGATCATCCGCATGGTCGAGCAGGCGCAAGGTTCCAAGCTGCCGATCCAGGCCGTGGTGGACAAGGTGACGCTGTGGTTCGTGCCCGCCGTCATGCTGGCCGCGGTGCTGACCTTCCTGGTCTGGCTGGTGTTCGGCCCGTCGCCCGCGCTGTCCTTCGCGCTGGTCAATGCCGTGGCGGTGCTGATCATTGCCTGCCCTTGCGCCATGGGTTTGGCGACGCCGACCTCCATCATGGTCGGCACGGGCCGGGGCGCCGAGATGGGCGTGCTGTTCCGCAAGGGTGAAGCCCTGCAACTGCTCAAGGACGCCAAGGTGGTGGCCGTGGACAAGACCGGCACGCTGACCGAGGGCCGCCCGGTCCTGACCGACCTGGAGATTGCCGACGGCTTTGACCGCAACCAGGTGCTGGCGAAGGTCGCCGCTGTCGAATCGCGCTCGGAGCATCCGATCGCACGCGCCATCGTCGAGTCGGCCGTGGAAGGTGGCATCGCGCTGCCGACGATGACAGACTTCGATTCGGTCACGGGCATGGGCGTGCGCGCCACCGTGGACGGCGCGCGTGTCGAGGTCGGTGCCGATCGCTTCATGCGTGAGCTGGGGTTGGACGTGGGCAGCTTCGCTCGCACGGCCGAGCGCCTGGGCAACGAGGGCAAGTCACCGCTGTACGCCGCGATCGACGGCCGGCTGGCCGCCATCATCGCGGTGGCCGATCCGATCAAGTCCAGCACGCCCGCGGCCATTGCCGCGTTGCACCAGCTCGGCCTGAAGGTGGCGATGATCACCGGCGACAACGCGCGTACCGCGCAGGCCATCGCCAAGCAACTGGGCATCGACGAGGTGGTGGCCGAAGTGCTGCCCGAGGGCAAGGTCGAAGCCGTGCGCCGGCTGAAAGCCAGCCACGGCCAGATCGCCTACGTGGGCGACGGCATCAACGACGCCCCGGCGCTGGCCGAGGCCGACGTGGGCCTGGCCATCGGCACCGGCACCGACGTGGCGGTGGAGTCGGCCGACGTAGTGCTGATGTCGGGCAACCTGCAGGGCGTGCCCAACGCCATCGCGCTGTCCAAGGCGACCATCGGCAACATCCGCCAGAACCTGTTCTGGGCGTTTGGCTACAACACGGCCCTGATCCCGGTGGCCGCTGGCGTCCTGTACCCCGCATACGGTGTGCTGTTGTCGCCGATCTTCGCGGCTGGCGCGATGGCGCTGTCCAGCGTGTTCGTGCTCGGCAACGCGCTGCGCCTGCGCCGCTTCCAGCCGCCGCTGGCGGCGGATACCGCTCATTGAGAAAGGAGGAACACCATGAACATCGGTGAAGCATCCAAGGCCTCGAAGGTCTCGGCCAAAATGATCCGCTACTACGAGCAAATCGGTCTGATCCCTCCGGCTGACCGCACCGATTCGGGCTACCGCGCCTATACCCAGGACGACGTTCACCGGTTGCATTTCATCCGGCGTTCGCGCGACCTCGGCTTCTCGGTGGCCGAGATCACGGACTTGCTGGGACTGTGGAATGACAAGTCGCGCCAGAGTGCTGATGTAAAGCGTCTGGCCCAGCAACACATCGACGAGTTGGACCGGCGCATCGAGAGCATGCTGGAGATGGCCGCGACGCTCAAGGCGCTGATCCGGTGTTGCGCCGGCGACGAACGGCCCGACTGCCCGATCCTGCACACGCTGGAGCAGCCCGATATCAGTGACAACAAGCCCGAAGCGCGCACTGGCGCAGTGCCGCGCCGCGCGCGAGCCAACGCAGCAGGAAAAAAGCCGTGTGCGCACTGAGCAGCCAGGAGAGATATGCCCAAAATCACCGTCTTGCCCCATCCTGAACTGGCGCCTGAGGGAGCCGAACTGAACGTGCCAGCAGGCACTTCGATCTGCGAGGCCCTGCTGGACAACGGCATCGAGATCGAGCATGCCTGCGACATGAGCTGTGCCTGCACGACCTGTCACTGCATCGTGCGCAAGGGGTTCGATTCTCTAAACGAAGTCGAGGAATGCGAGGACGATCTGCTCGACCGGGCCTGGGGACTGGAGGCGCAGTCGCGGCTGAGCTGCCAGGCCATCGTTGCGACCGAAGACCTGACCGTCGAGATCCCCAAGTACACGATCAACCATGCCAAGGAGAACCACTAGGAGCCTGCGTGCTGCCTCAGGCGCACCGGCCTGCGGCAGGGTTGCTCTGGCAGATGGAGGACTGACGGCATTGCCGCCAGATAACCAACCCGTGGGCCAGACCAACCCGCGAGCCAGGTGTCTACACTCCCTTTGCACGGTCGTCGGTTAGGCTGGAAAGGTCATCAACGTCCTTAAATCCGTGACGGCCGGCCCATGGAAAGTCCCACAGGAGAAGTCCTGCATGTCTGCGCCCAAGCTAGCCACGCTCTACCGAATGGTCATGCCCGGCCATACCTGCCCCTACGGGCTGAAGTCGCTCGATCTGCTCAACCGCAAGGGCTACGAGGTCGAGGACAAACACTTGGCAAGCCGCGAGCAGACGGATGCGTTCAAGAAGGAGCATGGCATCGAGACCACGCCCCAGGTCTTCATAAACGGGCGGCGCGTGGGCGGCTACGACGACCTACGCAAATTCTTCGGCATGTCCGTGAAGGACAAGAACGCCGTGACCTAGACCCCTGTGATCGCGCTGTTCGCCACGGCGGCCGCAATGGCGCTGGCGGCGAGCTGGGCGGCCTTCGGCCAAGTCTAGAGCATTCAGGCGGCAGAGTGGTTCGTGGCCTTTGCCATGTGCCTCCTGGCGCTGCAGAAGCTCAAGGACGTGGACGGCTTCGCGACGACCTGCTGGCCAAGCGCTGGGTTCGGTATGCCTATTTCTACCCGTTCGCGGAGGCCATCGCAGGCGTCCAGATGGTCGCGGGCGTGGGGATGTGGGTGTCGATTCCGTTGGCGCTGTTCATCGGGACCGTCGGGGCCGTGTCGGTTTTCAAGGCGGTCTATGTCGATCGCCGGGAACTCAAGTGCGCCTGCGTGGGCGGGGACAGCAACGTGCCGCTGGGCTTCGTGTCCCTGACCGAGAACCTGATGATGGTGGCGATGGCCCTGTGGCCAAGGTCGGCCTACCTTGGGATGCACTGAGCGCCGCGCCAGGTACGGCGCAGCGCACGTGCTCGCATCGGCCGTCCTGTGTGCATGCCGGCCACGATGCGGTGTTACTGCGCGCGCGGCGGGAAGCCAGCTTCGCTCAGGGCCGCGGCGATCTGCTCTTGCGAGGCCGAGGTCTGGACCTCGACACGGCGGGTCGGCGGGTCCGTGACGATCTTGGCGTTGGGGTCGATCATTTGGATCGTTTTCGTCACAGTGCGGGCGCAGCCGCCGCAGGTCATGTCTTCGAGATGGAATTGCATGGAAAACTCCTTTCGGGTTGGGGTGTTTGAAGTGTGCTCCTTGCCACCGTTGGAAGGTCAATCGCTATTTGCATCCCCGCCACACCAACCGGCCGAATGCTCATAGGGGCAAGGCCGTGGTGCTCTTTACGCGATCCAGCACGAAGCTGGTCTTGCAGTCCTGCACGCTGGGGTGCTTGAGCAGCGTGTCGAGCACGAAGCGGGAGTAGTGAGCCATGTCCATGACGACCACCCGCAGCAGATAGTCCATGTCGCCGGTCAGCGCATGGCACTCCACAACCTCTGGCCAGTTCTGGACAGACGCGCGGAACACGTCCATGGGATTGCGCTTGTGCGAGTCGGAGTACTGGGCCGACTTCTACACGAAGTTCTTCAACTTCCAAGAGATCCGCTACTTCGACATCAACGGCGAGTACACCGGCCTAGCCTCCAAGGCGATGAGCGCGCCGGACGGCCTGATCCGCATCCCGCTGAACGAGGAAGCACGCCAGGGCGGCGGCCAGATTGAGGAATTCTTGATGCAGTTCAGCGGCGAGGGCATCCAGCACATCGCCCTGCTGTGCGACAACCTACTCGATGCGCTCGACCGCGTGCAGATGGCCGGTATCCCGCTGCTGACCGCCCCCAACGACATCTATTACGCAAACTTGGAAAAGCGCCTGCCCGGCCATGGCCAGCCCGTACCCGAGTTGCAGGCGCGCGGCATTCTGCTCGACGGCACGACCGAAGGCGGCCAGCCCCGCCTGCTGCTGCAGATATTCTCCGAGCCGCTGCTTGGCCCGGTGTTCTTCGAGTTCATCGAGCGCAAGGGCAACTACCGCGAGGGCTTCGGCGAAGGAAACTTCGGTGCCTTGTTCGAGTCGATGGAACGCGACCAGATCAACCGTGGCTCGTTGGAAATCAACCCGGCCTGATTTGGGCCTTTCCATGAAGGCAGAGCGCCTTCAGTCCTACATCTCGCGAGCCCCTCTGTGGGCTCGCGCTACTTTGGCGTCAGTACTGCCTTAGCCGCTCAAGCATTGAGCGGGTTGGCTTCGGCGTCACGTTCCGAAACAGTTGCTACCGCCCTTGACTTGAGTTAATACATGAACATATGTATTCTTATTCAGATACACCGATGGCCTTTTTCCTCGCCCTGAAGAGGGACCCAGCACTACGTCGCCCCCTCTAAGCGCACTTCGGCAGCAATGCGCCGTGGCCAACCCAATGACCAGGATTGCTGAAGGACGTGCCCATGGAACTTCGTCATTTGCGCTGCTTCGTGGCTCTCGCCGAAGAGCTGCATTTCACCCGTGCTGCGGAGCGCTTGCACATCGAGCAGCCGCCGCTGTCCCGCACGATCAAGGAATTGGAAGACGAACTGGGGGTGCTGCTCTTTGACCGCGATCGGCGGGGAACGCGGTTGACGCCAGCGGGCACCACCTTCCTTCAGGACATTCGCAGGCTGTTCACCAACCTGGAGCAGGCACGAGAAAACGTCAGGGCGATCGCCGCAGGCCTAAGAGGCAGCGTGCGCATCGCCATCTCCGATGGCGCCATCGACCCGCGGCTGTCTGCACTTCTTGCCCTGTGCCGCCAGGAGGAGCCGGAGATCGAAATACGGCTCTCCGAGGTCACCCTGGCGGAACAGTTGCGGGGACTGCGATCCGGCGACTTCGCGATCGGTTTCGCACACACCGCGGACGTCGGCGACGGACTGGTGACGGAGCCCATCTGGCAGGACCCGCTGGTGGTGACCGTGCCGATCCGGCACCCGTTGCTGGCCCACAAGGAAGTGTCGCTACGTGAACTCGTGAGTTACCCGCTGGTGATGTGCGATCCGCAGCTTTGCGAGGGCTACTGCCGCGAATTGACCCGGCTGCTACATCCCCTGGAGCGCGAGTCCACCATCGTTGAGCATGTCTCGTCGCTGGACATGATGCTCACATTGGTCGGAGCTGGTTACGGCATCGGCTTCGCAACGGCGACCCGAATCGCGGCGTGTCAACGTCCCGACGTGGTGATCCGGCCGTTGGCGCTCGATTCGGCCGTCATCATCACCTACCTGCTTCGGCCCGAAGGCGGTAGCGGACTATCCGCACCCGTAGAGCGCTTCATCGAGCGTTTGCGTTCGCCAAAGAGCGATTAGCTACGACGCCTGCGCCACATCCGGCGTCACGCATCGCCCTGAAGGTAGAGGTTGCGCTCCGTGGCCGTCATCAGTTCGGCCGAGCTGATCTTGAGAGCCAGGGAAATTTTTAGAATGAGAGCGAGTGTCGGCATGTGCTCGCCGCGCTCAATCTTGCCCATGTGCGAGCGCGCGATCCCCGCCAAGCCCGCGAACTCATCCTGAGCAATCCCCTGAGCCAGGCGAGCGGCTCGCACCGCTTGCCCGAACGCCAACGCCGGTGCGGACTCATAGGTGGTTACTCCGGCGGGCCGTCCAGGCCGAATAGTGCGCTTCTGCATTCGCAGAAGCGTCATGGAATCACTGATCTTTAACCACGTTAAAGATATCTCTTGAGTATGATGTCGGCTGCTCTTTTCGATCCCGTTGCCTCTTGGGGGCATCCATGCACAACGCCATCAGACCGTCCCCGAATTTCACACTCGCCATAGCGCCAGGTGTGCCGTCTTCACGGCTGTCGGCGCTGCTTGCACTGCAGCGAGCGCACGAGCCGGGTGTCGCGATCGCCGTGCGTGAAGTTTCGGATCAAGAGCTGGTAACGGGCCTGCATGAGGGCCGCTACGACGCGGGGCTATCTCTTAGCAGTGCGGGGGATCACCTGACGAGTAGCCGGAGGCTGTGGTGCGAAAGCATGGCCGTCGCGATACCACCGCGGTTCCGTTTGGTTGATCAGGCGAAGCTCACCATCTCCGATCTTCAGGACTATCCAATCTATCGCTGGCAGGCGGAGGCTTGTCCCTTGCTGGACGAGAGGTTGGCCTCCCTGATGCCAGTGGACCAAGAGAACATCCTGCCTGCAACTTCATTCGAGATGATGGCGCTGTGGGTTTCAGCCGGCTACGGCATCGGCGTATGCGCGCAATCGCGCATCGAGCGTGCCCATCAATGGGGGGTAAGCATGCGACCGCTCGCCGATGGCCCCTATGAGATCGTGACGTACCTCCAACGGCCCCACGCGCAAGCAGATTCTGCTGCCAAGCGTTTCGAGCGCAGGGCGCTGCAGATCGCCGAGGCAGGCGCCCTGTAGCAGGCACTCCTATAGGCCGGAGCCGTCTCATCCCGGCCATAGGTTGCAGCATGGGACTAGACCGGACTAGACCCCTTCAAGCACCGCTGCGCTGTCCACCAGTCGGCGGACGCTCTGCCGCACGTCCTCGGGGATGGGCCGCGGGGCAACGGCCTCGGGCACATCCGCATGGTGCTGGTAGTCGCCCATGAGAACCCGGATGATTGCGGGCACGTTCGTTGGCGTGACCGCATCAATGGCCGCACGATCACCCAGGTCGGGGTGAGGCTGGGTCAGCATGCGGTACAGGTCCCACGAATCGGCGTGCGGGCATTGGTTCATGAGCACTTGGGCCAGCTTGTGCTTGAGCGGCACCAGTTGCCAGTCGGGAACCCGCTGCCCCCGGTTGCCCAGGCTGATCGACAGCAGCTTGCCCGCCTTCAGCTCGCGGTTGATCTGGTCCTTGGACTTCCCGGCCAGCTTGCCGAACAGCGGGACCGGCAGATTGTTCGGCGACTCGTAGATGGCCAGCATTTCCTCGCGCTCGCGCTGGATCGCGGAGACTTCCGGCTCCGGGGCATGCACCGGAGGCGGCGGCACCTGCGACAGCCGCTGGAACATGATTCCGCCGCTGTTGGGGGTCACGACGATAGGCGTGGCCACCACGGGCGGCACGCCGGGGACAACAGGCTCAGCAGTCGTGGAGACCGCGCCCACCACTTCCTCCACTTCCGCCATTGCCGGCACCCCGTCGATACGGATGGTCAGATGCGCGCTCGCGGCTTCGACTTCACCCTGTTCGAGCAGGTCAAGACGGTCTGCCCAGTCCTGCATCATGCGACGCCGAGGCTCCACGTACTTGGCGTGGTTGTAGGCCGAACTCACCTTGTTGGGGTCGGAGTGCGAAAGCTGAGCGTCCACCCAAATCTTCGGGTATCCGATCTCGTTGAGCGCGGTCGAGATGGTGCCGCGGATGCCGTGGCCGGTCAGGCGCCCCTCGTAGCCCATGAGCTGCACGGCCTTGTTGAGGGTGTTCTCGCTGATGCGCTTCTTGAGTTCGCTGCGATGCGACAGCAGGTACTTCTGCGCTGGACGCATCACGCCCAGGAGATAGCGCACGATCTCGATGGCCTGCAGGGACAGGGGCACGATGTAGGGCGGCACGTCCTGCGGCCGCTTGCCGGCCTTGCGCATTTCGTCCTGGAGTTGCTTGACGACCTGCGGCGGGATGATCCACAAGCCGCGGTCGAGGTCGAATTGCTCAGGCTCGGCCAGGCGCAACTCGCCCGTGCGCACCCCCGTCAGGAACAGCAGCCGGACGCCAAGCTGGGTCTGCCAGCCCCGGGGGTTGTAGCGCCGGAGCTTCTGAAGGAACTCGGGCAGCTCGGGCAGGTGCAGATAGGGGTTGTGGGCCACCGGGGGCTTGGGCTCGGCCACCACGTCCAGGTCCGCGGCCGGATTGACTTCCAGCCCTTCGGCGATGACCAGGGCATAGCGGAACATCTGGTTGAACCAGGTGCGGACCTTCTCGGCGGTGGTGAACGCCTTGCGTTTCTCGATCGCCGCCACGACGCCCACGAGCTGGGGCCGTCGAATGTCGTAGATCGACATCTTCCCCAGGGTAGGCAGCACGTCCTTGTTGAAGATGCGCAGGATCTGCGAAAGCGTGCTCTGACGGCCTTCCTTGAGTTCCTTGCGGCGATGCTCGACCCAAGCATCGAAGACGTTCTTGAAGGTGTATTCGCCCGCCAGCTTGGCCGCGTGCCGGCGCTGGTCGCGTTCGATTTGGGGATCAATGCCCTTGGCGAGCAGAACCTGAGCCTTGTCCCGCTCGGCGCGGGCCTCGCGCAGACTGAGGGCGGGATAGCCACCCAGGGACATGCGCTTTTGCTTGCCCAGCCAGTAGTATCGGAAGATCCACGACTTGCCGCCTGCGGCAGAGACCATCAGGCCCAGGCAGTCGTTATCGGAGAGGGTGTAGCGCTTGCCGGTGGTTCTTGCCTGCCGGACTGTCAGATCAGAGAGTGCCATTTCGAGGCTCCTAAGTTATGACTTAGGCCTAATGCTCGTCATGGTTCCCGCTCAGCCCCAGCAACTATCCGGTAGCCGTCCCAACCGTATTCTTGTGCCTCAATTGGTCACTCAAAAACGGTAGCTGTGGGTGGATTTCCGTGGCGCTCGCTGGAATGAAAAAAGGGGCCAAAGCCCCTCTTTTCAACGACTTACAGACGTCAGTAGAAGTCTGTAGATCACTATCTGGAGCGGGAAACGAGACTCGAACTCGCGACCCCGACCTTGGCAAGGTCGTGCTCTACCAACTGAGCTATTCCCGCAATTTGAAGCTTTACCACTAACGGCGTGAAGCGCCATGAAGACCTTCACCACCACTGCACCGCATAGACGCCACAGCATTTAAACTGGAGCGGGAAACGAGACTCGAACTCGCGACCCCGACCTTGGCAAGGTCGTGCTCTACCAACTGAGCTATTCCCGCAATTTGGCGTCCCCTAGGGGACTCGAACCCCTGTTACCGCCGTGAAAGGGCGGTGTCCTAGGCCACTAGACGAAGGGGACACACAGCACTTTTCAGTGCACCAGACTTGAACCTCACGATTCACCCTGGATTTTCTTTTCCTGCCCCGCTGTTAAGCGTTGCCGGAGAAACTGGAGCGGGAAACGAGACTCGAACTCGCGACCCCGACCTTGGCAAGGTCGTGCTCTACCAACTGAGCTATTCCCGCAATTTGGCGTCCCCTAGGGGACTCGAACCCCTGTTACCGCCGTGAAAGGGCGGTGTCCTAGGCCACTAGACGAAGGGGACACGCTGCTGGCATTACTGCCTGCTTTCACTCCCTGCCGCGTTTCGCTGTGTGCTTTACGCTGCAAGTGGCGCGCATTCTAGGGATGGTTCGAGGAGGCGTCAACCCCTTTGTAGAAATTTATTTAAATCAATGACTTCCGGTCAACGTAGACCCTGTTTCAGGCCGTGCTCCAAGGTTTGCCGTTGATTTTCTGGCGTCAAGCCAGCATTAATGTGCCAGCATCCAGTCATGGCACCGTTTGCCGATAGAAAAAGAGAATTCCTGTAAGGGCCTCTCGCGAGCGAGCTCGCTCCTACACTCAATAATGCAAACCTATTCATGAGGCTTTAAAGGTGACACCACTTCTGATCACCCTGCTCATCGTGGCGGGCATCGCGTTGCTGATCGTGATCGGCTACCTCAACAATGTGGTCGAGAACGGCAAGATCGAACGCGTCCGGACCAGGATCGAGCTGGCCGACCGCCTGCGCCGCTGTGGCGAAATCACCGAGACCTTCCCCGGGCAGTTCATGACCCCGGCCCTCAAATTGCTGCTGACCCGCCTGGAGCTGAACCTCAACCAGCGCCAGCTGGCGGTGGACAAGCACAATCCCGAGCTGAAGGCGCGCATCGCCGAGCTGGAGGGGTTGATTGCCCTGGGCGACAAGATACCGGTGAACAACCCGCCCAACCCGATCCACACCGAGGTCAAGGCCAAGGACGTGCGCTTCTTGCTGGAGGCGATGCACAACCAGGTAACCCGCGCCGCCCAGGAAGGCTTCTTGCCCGCACCCGAGGCCAAGCACTGGGTCAAGGAAATCCGCCATATCCTCGTGCTGTTGCATATCGAGTTCTTCAACAACCTTGGCCAGCAGGCCCTGCAAAAGAACCAGCCGGGCCAGGCGCGCCTGGCGTTCGAGCGCGGCGTGCAATACCTGCGCAAGCAGCCGGAGCCGAAGGTGTATGAAGAGCAGTTGACGTACCTGGAGAAGCTGCTGGCCCGGGCCAACGCCCAGGTGCTGGACCGCATGGCACCGGCGGACGATGAGCACAACGCACTGACAGACGGGCTCAAGACCGATGAGGAAGAGACCTGGAAGAAGAAGGTGATATACGACTGATGCGTTAACCTGTGCCGGCCTCTTCGCAGGTAACCCCGCGAAGAGGCCGGCACAGGCAAAGCAACAATCAGCAGTCAGTCAGCTCAAGAAAGATCGCCGCCAACCGCTCCAGCCCCGCCTGATCCGCTTCACTGAACCGCCCAACCTTCGGGCTGTCCAGGTCCAGCACCCCGATCAACCTGCCTTCCTTCACCAACGGGATCACCAGTTCGCTGTTGGACGCGCTGTCACAGGCAATGTGCCCGGGGAACGCATGCACATCCTCCACGCGCTGGGTTTTCCGGGTGGCCGCCGCCGCCCCGCACACGCCCTTGCTGAACGGAATGCGCACGCACGCCACCTGGCCCTGGAACGGGCCCAGCACCAGCTCTTCGTTGCGGTTGAGGTAGAACCCCGCCCAGTTCAGGTCGTCCACCTGGTTATACAGAAACGCCGAAAACTGCGCGGCATTGGCGATGAAGTCACGCTCGTCGGCAAACAGCGCCTGCACTTGCGCCGCCAGCAGGTTGTAGCCGTCGAGGCCTGCGCCACTGGCATTGAGGTCGATCATTACTTTTGCTCCAGCAATTGCAGCCCGACCCAGTAGCGGGCGAACTGATAGGCACATCGGCCATTACGGTTACCGCGGCCGGTGGCCCAGCGCACGGCGAGGATGTCGAGTTCTTCGGTACGCTGCCAGGCCAGGCCCGCAGAGCGTGCCAGCTGGCCGATCCAGTGCTCGACCACATTCAGGAAGTGGTCTTGGGTAAACGGGTAGAACGACAGCCATAGGCCAAAGCGGTCAGACAGGGCTATCTTGTCTTCCACGGCTTCGCTGGGGTGCAGCTCGCCATCCACGCGCTTCCAGTTCTCGTTGTCGCTCTCTTTCTCCGGCACCAGGTGTCGACGGTTGGAGGTGGCGTACAGCAGCACGTTGTCCGGGGCCTGTTCCAGCGAGCCGTCAAGCACGCTTTTAAGCACCCGGTAGTCGCCCTCCCCCGCTTCGAACGACAGGTCGTCGCAGAACAGGATGAAGCGTTGCGGCAGCTTCTGCAGCTGCTCGACCACCCGTGGCAGGTCGGCCAGGTGGTCGCGTTCGATTTCGATCAGGCGCAGGCCGGCGCCGGCATGTTCGGCCAGCAAGGCACGCACCAGCGACGACTTGCCGGTACCACGCGAGCCCCACAGCAATGCGTGGTTGGCCGGCAGACCATTGATGAACTGGTGGGTGTTGCGGCCCAGCTGGTCGCGCTGTTTGTCGACACCGATCAGGTCGGTCAGGCGGATGTCCAGGCTGACGTCCAGCGGCAGCAGGTAGCCGCTGCGGCCATCGCGCTGCCAGCGGGCGGCCAGGGTGACGCCCCAGTCAATATCCGGGCGTTGTGCCGGCAGCAAGGGTTCGAGGCGCGCCAGTACCGATTCGGCGCGGTCCAGGAAAGCAATCAAGCGAGCGTCCATGACGACTCCTAACAAGACAGGTGAGATTTCCAGCTGAATGTGTGACAGGCCCGCCAGCTGCCGGGGCTATTCGGCTATGCTTGCGCAGCGCAAGGGACGTGAAACCGGCTCGGGACTCATGGATATCAAGTTCACCAATCGCCTGTCATACAAGCAAGCCCGGTTGACAGTCCTGGTCGGCTTCATCCTGGGAACATTGCTCAGTCTCATCCAGATCGGCATCGATTATGCCAGCGAAGACGCGTCCATCAACCGCGAAGTGCGCGCGTTGCTGCAAATCAGCCATAACCCGGCCTCGCGCATCGCCTACAACATCGACGCGGAACTGGCGCTGGAGCTGACCCGTGGCCTGCTGCAGTCGCCCGCCGTCGTCCGCGCGCGGCTGATCGACAACAACGAAACGGTACTGGCCGACGTCGAGCGGCCCAGGCTGGAGGACCGCTACCGGCCACTGAGCGACTTTCTGTTCGGCGAACAACGCCAGTTCAAGGAACGCCTGTACCTCACCCACATGCCCGACGAATACCTCGGCACCCTGTACCTGGACGTCGACACCTACGCCTTCGGCAGCCGCTTCCTCGACCGCGCCGGCATCACCCTGTTCAACGGCTTTGCCCGCAGCCTGGTGCTGACCGGCATCCTGCTGGCGTTGTTCTACATGATGCTGACCAAGCCACTGGTGACAGTGATCGGCGCACTCAGCGGCAGCGACCCGCGCAAACCCCGGCAAACCCGCCTTGAATGCCCACACGGGCACGAACACGACGAAATCGGCGTGCTGGTGAAGGTCGCCAACCAGCAGTTCGTCAGCATGGCCACCGAGATCGAACAACGGCGCACCGCGGAAAACCGCCTGACCCAGTACCTGAACGAGCTGGAAGACATCGTCTCGGCACGCACCAACGAGCTGAAAGCCAGCAACAGCAGCCTGAGCCTGTCCAACCAGGAGCTGGAACAGGCCCGCAGCCGCGCGCTGGACATGGCCCAGGCGCGCGCCGCCTTCCTGGCCAACATGAGCCACGAAATCCGCACCCCGCTCAATGGCATGCTCGGCATGATCGCCCTGGCGCTGGACAACCCGTTGCCCAGCGAGCAACGCCAGCAACTGGCGATTGCCCACGACTCGGGCAAGGTGCTGGTGGAACTGCTGAACGATATCCTCGACCTGTCCAAGTTCGATGCCGGCCAGCTGGAACTGGAGCGCATTGCGTTCGACATGGGCTCGATGGTGGAAGACACCGCCAACCTGCTGTCGCAGAACACCGCGCAAAGTGTGGAGCTGACCTGCCTGATCGCCCGCGACTTCCCCAGCAGCGTGCTTGGCGACCCCACGCGGGTACGGCAGATCGTCAGCAACCTGCTGTCCAACGCGCTCAAGTTCACCCGCTTCGGCCGTGTCGACATACGCCTGGTGACGATCGTCGGCGGCGTGCGCCTGGAGGTACGTGATACCGGCATTGGCATCCCCGAAGAAGCCCAGGCGCGGATCTTCCAGCCGTTCACCCAGGCCGGTGCCGGCATCACCCGCCAGTACGGTGGCACCGGCCTGGGCCTGGCGCTGACACGCAACCTGTGCAAGGCCATGCAAGGCCACCTGCACATTCGCTCCGAGCCGGGCTTCGGCAGCTGCTTCACGGCCGAGCTGCCACTGCCGGTGCACACCGAAGCCATCCCGCCGACACCGCTACATGGCCGCGTGGCCGCGCTAAGCGCGGCCGGTAGCGGGCTTAATGAATTGCTGCAGAACCTGCTGCCCGCCTGGGGCCTGGCCTACCAGCGCCATGACAGCAGCGCCACGCTGGACACCAAAGCGATCGACCTGCTGATCACCGACGACGTGGACCACCTGTTCGAACTGCGCCCGGCACTGAAAACGCCGATTCTGCTAGTAACCGCCTACGGCAACTTCCTGCCCAACGAGCAGTCGCTGGCCTTGGCACCCTTGCATCAACTGGCCCGGCCATTGGCACGTAATGCCCTGTACCAGACGCTGCGCCGCACCTTGCAAGGCCATGAGCCCGAGCACCCACTGGCCACCCCGGCCATTAGCCTGGAGCAAGGGCGAGCGCGGATTTTGCTGGTAGAAGACAACCCGGTGAACCAGCTCGTGGCCAAAGGCATGCTGGCCAAGCTCGGCTGCCAGGTGCAGCTGGCCACCCAGGGCGCCGAGGCCCTGGAGTTGCTGGAGCAGAATGAATTCGACCTGGTACTGATGGACTGCAACATGCCGGTCATGGACGGCTATGAAGCCAGCCGGCGCATTCGCCAGAGCGGTCGCTGGCCACACCTGCCTATCATTGCGCTCACCGCCAACGCCATGCCTGAAGAGCGCGAACGCTGCCGGGCGGCGGGCATGAGCGACTACCTGGCCAAGCCGTTCCGCCGCGAAGAGCTACTGGCCCTGGTCGACCACTGGGTGCCCTTCAACGGCTGAGCAAACGCTCGATGTCCGCTTCCAGGGCCTGCGGCTTGGTGGTGGGCGCGTAACGCGTGACCTGGCCGCTGGCCGGGTCGACCAGAAACTTGGTGAAATTCCACTTGATCTTCTGGCTACCCAGAATGCCCGGGGCGCGTTGTTTGAGCTCGACGAACAGCGCGTGAGCGCCCGGGCCGTTGACCTCGATCTTGCGAAACAGCGGAAAGCTTACGCCGAAGTTGCGCTCGCAAAACTGCGCAATTTCCCGTGCATCGCCTGGTTCCTGCTTGCCGAACTGGTTGCAGGGAAAGCCCAGCACCACCAGGCCACGCGCGCGGTAGGCTTGCCACAGTTGCTCAAGGCCTTTGTACTGCGGGGTAAAGCCGCACTGGCTGGCGGTATTGACCACCAGCAGCGCCTTGCCCGGGAAGTCGCCAAGCTTCTTGTGCTCGCCGCCCAGGGTTACGCAGGGGATGTCCAGCATCGATCCAGCCATGGTCGGGCTCCGGTCAGTCGCGTGGGCGCAAGTCGATGCACACCGAGTTGATGCAGTAGCGCAGGCCGGTCGGTGGCGGGCCGTCGGGGAACACATGGCCCAGGTGCGCGTCGCAGCGGGCACAGGTAACTTCGGTGCGGATCATGCCGTGGGATGTGTCACGGATCTCGATCATCGCGCTGTCCTCGATCGGCGCGTAAAAGCTTGGCCAACCGCAGCCGGAATCGAACTTGGTCTGCGCATCGAACAACGCCAGGCCGCAGCAGATGCAATGATAGATGCCATCGCGGCGCTCGCTGTTGTACTTGCCGCTGAACGGCCGCTCGGTGCCCTTGAGGCGGCATACCTGGTACTGCTCGGGGTCAAGCATCGAGCGCCATTCATCCAGGGTTTTTTCGATCTTTTTCATGCAGGAACCTCGGCAGGCTGAATTTCACCCCGCACCGTCTTTTCCGGGGCGCGGGTGGCACGTATATTAGTTGGCTTCGTGTGCCAGGCGTTCAGTCTGGCACCCGCTTCCTGCCGTTTCAAACCTTTCGGCGTGGGTGGCGTGTTTTCTCATATCGGGATCCCATCATGCAGTTCAGCAAATCGAACAAGCTCGCCAATGTCTGCTACGACATTCGCGGCCCAGTGCTCAAGCACGCCAAACGCCTGGAAGAGGAAGGCCACCGCATCCTCAAGCTGAACATCGGCAACCCAGCGCCGTTTGGCTTCGAGGCGCCCGATGAAATCCTTCAGGATGTCATCCGCAACCTACCCACCGCGCAAGGCTACAGCGACTCCAAGGGCCTGTTCAGCGCGCGCAAGGCGGTGATGCAGTACTGCCAGCAAAAGGAAATCGAAGGCGTCACCATCGAGGACATCTACCTCGGTAACGGGGTGTCCGAGCTGATTGTCATGTCGATGCAGGCGCTGCTGAACAACGGCGACGAAGTGCTGATCCCGGCCCCCGACTACCCGCTGTGGACCGCCGCCGTAAGCCTGGCCGGCGGCAAGCCGGTGCACTACCTGTGCGACGAGCAGGCCGACTGGTTCCCCGACCTTGAAGACATCAAGGCCAAGATCACCCCGAACACCAAGGCCCTGGTGATCATCAACCCGAACAACCCGACCGGCGCGGTGTACTCCAAAGCGCTGCTGCAGGGCATGCTGGAGCTGGCCCGCCAGCACAACCTGGTGGTGTTCTCCGACGAGATCTACGACAAGATCCTGTACGACGAAGCCGTGCACATCAGCACCGCCTCGCTGGCCCCAGACCTGCTGTGCCTGACCTTCAACGGCCTGTCCAAGTCGTACCGGGTGGCGGGCTTCCGCTCCGGCTGGCTGATCATCTCCGGGCCCAAGCACCACGCACAAAGCTACATCGAAGGCATCGACATGCTGGCCAACATGCGCCTGTGCGCCAACGTGCCGGCCCAGCATGCCATCCAGACCGCGCTGGGCGGTTACCAGAGCATCAACGACCTGGTGCTGCCGCCAGGCCGTTTGCTGGAGCAGCGCAACCGCACCTATGAACTGCTCAACGACATCCCGGGCGTGAGCTGCGTGAAGCCGATGGGTGCGCTGTATGCGTTCCCGCGTATCGACCCGAAAGTGTGCCCGATTCTCAACGACGAGAAGTTCGCGCTTGATCTGCTGCTGTCGGAAAAGCTGCTGATCGTGCAGGGTACGGCGTTCAACTGGCCGTGGCCGGACCACTTCCGCGTGGTGACCTTGCCGCGCGTGGATGACCTGGAAGCGGCGATTGGGCGGATCGGCAATTTCCTGAAGGGTTATTCGCAGTAGGGTTCGACGGTTTTTTTGCGGTGGCGCGGAGATCAAGCGCCGCCCGCGCGGCGCTTCGCGGGGCAAGCCCGCTCCCACATTTGTTGCAACGTGCCGAACCTGTCGGCCATGGTTGTCGGCCTTGGTGGGCTGGCTGGATTTCTGTGTTGGCGCTGCTGCCGCCCTCTTGTCTCAAGCCTTGCACCAAGGCTGACAACGGCTCTTTCACAGGCATGGCCACGTTGCAACAAATGTGGGAGCGGGCTTGCCCCGCGAAGCGCCGCGCGGGCGGCGCTCGATCTCATAGGCGCTGAAACTGTTGTGGCGAACATCTGACGCCCCCAAAAGCCCCATTGCAGGAATGCTTCTTACATCCTGCAACGCTCTATCCCACAGCCCCCGCGCCATCCTCTGCCATACTCTGCCGTACACAGTTTGAAATAGTCGCCCGATTGAATCGGCGCGGCAGGCCCCTTATATACCCCGCAGTAAGCGACAATTCATCCGTCAGGAGAACGTAACAACCATGATGCGCATTCTGTTGTTTGTGGCCACCAACCTCGCGGTGGTGCTGGTTGCAAGCATTACCCTGAGCCTGTTCGGTTTCAACGGGTTCATGGCCGCCAACGGGGTCGACCTGAACCTCAGCAGCCTGCTGGTGTTCTGCGCCGTGTTCGGCTTTGCCGGCTCCTTGGTCTCGCTGTTCATCTCCAAGTGGATGGCGAAGATGAGCACCGGCACCCAGATCATCAGCCAGCCGCGCACCCGCCACGAGCAGTGGCTGCTGCAAACGGTCGAAGAGCTGTCCCGTGAAGCGGGCATCAAAATGCCCGAGGTGGGTATTTTCCCGGCGTACGAGGCCAACGCCTTCGCCACCGGCTGGAACCGCAACGACGCGCTGGTGGCCGTGTCCCAGGGCCTGCTGGAGCGTTTCTCGCCCGATGAAGTGCGTGCGGTGTTGGCCCACGAAATCGGCCACGTGGCCAACGGCGACATGGTCACCCTGGCGCTGGTGCAGGGCGTGGTGAACACCTTCGTGATGTTCTTCGCACGCATCATCGGCAACTTCGTCGACAAGGTCATTTTCAAGAACGAAGAAGGCCAAGGCATTGCCTACTACGTGGCAACCATCGTTGCCGAGCTGATCCTGGGCATCCTGGCCAGCATGATCGTGATGTGGTTCTCGCGCCGCCGCGAATACCGCGCCGACGAGGCCGGTGCGCAGCTGGCCGGTACCGCAGCGATGATCGGCGCCCTGCAGCGCCTGCGCGTGGAGCAAGGCCTGCCGGTGCACATGCCTGACACCATGAAGGCCTTCGGCATCAACGGCGGCCTGAAGCACGGCCTGGCCGGGCTGCTGATGAGCCACCCGCCGCTGGAAGACCGTATCGAGGCCCTGCGCCGTCGCGGTTGATCCACTTGGCAATGCAAAAAGGGCGACTTCGGTCGCCCTTTTTCATGCGTGCGTCACCGGCGGACCCGATACACCCGCTCCAACAGGCTGGAAGCCCCGGCCTGCGAAAACTTCGGGCTTTCCTGAATAAGCTCTACAACTTCCAGCTCATCCACCTGCCACCCGACCAACCCCTGCCGCACCTCTTCATCCCCCACCGAAAACGGCGGCCCATCCAGCAGCGCCTGGTCATAATTCAGCGTCACCAACAGCCCCTGACACCTCACCGGCAACAACGCCGACAACGCCTCCATGTACTTCGCACGCATCTGCAGCGGCAGCGCAATCAGCGCCGCCCGATCATAAAGCCCCACGCAGTCGCCAATGTCCTGCGCGCGCAACGCGAAGAAATCGCCACACCACAGTTCGACGTTACCCTGGCGCCATACCTCGAATGCGCCTTGCTGACGCACCTCGGCTTCAAGCCCATGCTCACGGAAGAAGCCCTCCACCGCCCGCCGCGACAGTTCCACGCCTAACACGCAATACCCCTGCCCCGCCAGCCAGGCCAGGTCCAGGCTTTTGCCGCACAGCGGCACCAGCACGCGGCTGCCTGGCGCCAGGCCCAGTGCTGGCCAGTGCGCTTGCAGGTACGGATTGACCTGCCCCTGGTGAAAACCGATCTGGTTGTCGGCCCACCGTTTGTGCCAGAACGCTGGCTCCATGGTTGCTCCTTGTTTATCGAGTAAACCGATAGAAAACGCGTATAACTTGCGATGGATATCGATCAGTTTCTGATCGAAGATGAGTGCATCTTAACCCTCAGGACCTCGCCATGCTGCCCAGCCTGTTCATCTCCCATGGTTCCCCCATGCTCGCCCTGCACCCGGGTGCCAGCGGGCCGGCCCTGGCCGGGCTGGCCAACAGCCTGCCAAGGCCGAAGGCCATCGTGGTGGTGTCGGCGCACTGGGAAAGCCCTGAACTGCTGGTGACCAGCAGCGCGCAACCCGAAACCTGGCATGACTTCTACGGCTTCCCGCCGGCGTTGTACGCCGTGCAGTACCCCGCGCCGGGCGAGCCTGCGCTGGCTGCCAAGGTAAGCGAACGACTCACGAATGCCGGCCTGCCGGCCCGGCTGTATGCGCAACGGCCGTTCGACCACGGCGCCTGGGTGCCGCTGTCGCTGATGTACCCGGATGCGAGCATTCCGGTGGTGCAGGTAGCGCTGCCCAGCCGCATGGGGCCGGTGCTGCAATTGAAAGTGGGCCAGGCGCTGGCGGGGCTGCGCCGTGAAGGTATTCTGCTGATTGGCTCGGGCAGTATTACCCATAACCTGGGCGAGCTGGACTGGCACGCCGGGCCGGATGTGATCGAGCCCTGGGCACTGGCGTTCAGGGACTGGGTGGTGGCGCGGTTGCAGGCGGATGACCAGGCGGCGCTGCTGGATTACCGGCAGCAAGCGCCGTATGCGGTGCGCAACCATCCCAGTGATGAGCATTTGCTGCCGCTGTTCTTTGCCCTTGGGGCTGGGGACAGGTTTGGGGTGGTGCACCAAGGGTTTACCTTGGGGGCTTTGGGGATGGACATTTATCGGTTCGACTGACGATAGCCAGGAGCGCTTAGCGCCCCAAAATCCCACAGGCAAAAAAATCCCCAGCCAAGGCCGGGGATTTTTTCATTGCGCCAGGATCAATCCTCGCGGTAGCGACGCAGCTTCAGCTGCTTACCAGCCACGCGGGTGTCCTTGAGCTTGGACAGCAGCTTCTCCAGGCCATCTTCCGGCAGCTCGACCAGGCTGAAGCTGTCGCGCACCTGGATGCGACCGATGGCGTCACGGGCCAGGCCACCTTCGTTGAGGATCGCACCCAGCAGGTTCTTGGCAGCGATGCCGTCACGGGCACCCAAGGCAGTACGGCAACGCACACGGCCTTCGGCCAGCGGCATTGGCGCACGGCGCTCACGGTCGCCACGGTCTGGGCGCTCGCCACGCTCACCACGCTCGGTACGCTCGCCACGCGGGGCAAAGCTAGGCACCAGCGGCTGCTCACGCTCTACCGCCGCCAGGTCCAGCGCCTGGCCATTGGTGGCCTTGCGCAGCAGGGCCGAAGCCAGGGCACGGGCACTGCAACCCAGGTCGGTGGTCAGGCGGTCGAACAGGTCGCCGTGGGTGGCTTCGGCTTCGGCTACCAGCGGCGCCAGGCTCGAAGTCAGCTTCTTGATGCGGGCATCCAGCACGGCCTGGGCATTCGGCAGGCGGGCTTCGGCTACCTTCTGACCGGTAACACGTTCGATCACCTGCAGCATGCGGCGCTCACGCGGGGTGACCAGCAGCAGCGCACGGCCATCGCGACCAGCACGGCCGGTACGGCCGATACGGTGTACGTAGGACTCCGGGTCGTACGGCATGTCAACGTTGAATACGTGAGTGATGCGCGGTACGTCCAAACCACGTGCAGCGACGTCGGTGGCGACGACGATGTCCAGGCGGCCATCCTTGAGCGAGTCGATCACGCGCTCACGCTGGTTCTGGGCGATGTCGCCGTTCAGCGCGGCAGCCTTGTAGCCTTTGGCTTCCAGCGCGGCGGCCAGGTCCAGGGTGGCTTGCTTGGTGCGCACGAAGGCGATCAGCGCGTCGAACTCTTCCACTTCCAGCAGACGCAGCACAGCCGGGATCTTCTGGTCGGCGTGGACCATCAGGTGAGCCTGCTCGATCGCGGTAACGGTCTGGGTCTTGCTCTGGATCTTGACGTGCTTGGGCTCACGCAGGTGGCGCTCGGCGATCGAACGGATCGACGAAGGCAGGGTTGCGGAGAACAGCACGGTCTGACGGGTAGCCGGGATTGCGTCGAAGATCACTTCGAGGTCGTCCATGAAGCCCAGCTTCAGCATCTCGTCGGCTTCGTCCAGTACCAGGTACTGCACGGTCGACAGGACTTTTTCGTCACGACGCAGGTGGTCGCACAGGCGGCCCGGGGTGGCCACCACGATTTGCGCGCCGTTGCGGATTGCACGCAGCTGTGGGCCCATCGGGGCACCACCGTACACGGCAACCACGTTCACGCCTGGCATCTGCTTGGCGTAAGTTTCGAAAGCGGTAGCAACTTGCAGCGCCAACTCACGGGTTGGCGCCAGGATCAGGGCTTGCGGTTCGCGCTTGCTCACATCGATCTTGTTGAGGATCGGCAGGGCGAAGGCAGCGGTCTTGCCGGTGCCCGTCTGCGCCTGGCCGATCATGTCGTGACCGGCGAGGATGATCGGGATCGATTGTTGCTGAATGGCGGACGGCTCTTCGTAGCCGGTCGCCAGAACGGCAGCAACAATATTCGGATTAAGATCGAGAGCGGCGAAGCCGCCGGTTTCCTGGGTCATGGGTCTGCCTCTAGGTGCATCCGCAAAGACCCATGCTCCAAAGCTGCACATGCCTTGAAAGACCGTCAGGTCACCCAGGCAGCTTTGGCGGCGGGGATTTGCGAAAACGATTGAAAAAGAAAACGTGGGAAGGTCCGCCTAGCGGACGTGCAGCCGAAGCTGGACTCGGAGGATTTGCACCACCTGATTTTGAGGTCCGCTAAAAGACCGGCGCGTACTATACCCGAAATCGTGCGGGGACGTGAGGAATATTTTCGCGGTGAAAGGCCATTGTCGGGCCATCAATTGCATCAAGCTGAATCGATAATTCTTTCAAGGCTGACGCGGCCGCTCCTACACTGACCGTGCCAGGCATTCAGGTAGCCGGCCGAATCTCGCGGATCAACCCCTCAAGGCTATACCCCAACCGCGGTGCCAGCGCTTCGGCACGCGCCCGCAAGCCTTCCAGGTCCAGCGATTGTTCCAGATCAGCCGGCACCAGCAAGATCACATTGCCTTCCTTCACCGGCAGCTCCCAGTAATGCCGGTGGTACAACCCACGCAGCAACGCCGCACCCAGCGGCTTGCCGTCATCGGTGGCCCACTGGTTGATCACCAGCCAACCGCCCGGGTTCAACTGCTGCTGGCAGTTCTCCAGGAAGTTCCACGCCAGGTGCCCCACGCCCGGCCCGTGGTCGGTGTACAGGTCGACGAACAGCAGGTCGGCCTTCTCCGCCGTGGGCAGCAACTCCAGGGCATCGCCGATACGCACATACAGCCGAGGGTCGTCATCCAGCCCCAGGTACTCCATGGCCAGGCGTGGCACGTCCGGGCGCAGTTCGATGGCTTCGATATCTTCCAGCGGCAGGAACTTCATGCAGGCCTGGGTCAGCGTGCCGGCCCCCAGGCCAAGAAAAAGCGCACTCTCGGGCTGCTCGTGGCACAGCGCCCCCACCAGCATGGCGCGTGTGTAGTCGTACTCCAGCCAACTCGGGTCGGCCGTGAACACACAGCTTTGCTCGATGGCATCGCCGAATTCCAGAAAGCGGTAGTCGTCTACTTCGTACACGCTGATGACGCCAAACGCGTCCTCTACCCGTGCCAGTAGCCGCTCTTCCCGTTCCGCCGTCATGCTTACCACCCGCCCGCGCAAAAACGCGCATTGTCCGTCAACACCCTCGATGCAACAAGCGCAGCGCCAACTGTTACCATGGCCCATAGCCTACAACCGACAAGACCGAGCCCGAGATGAACCAACCGTGGAGCCCTGACAGCTGGCGCGCCCTGCCGATCCAGCAGCAACCGACCTACCCCGACGCCGCGCACTTGCTGAAGGTTGAACAAACCCTGGCCAGCTACCCGCCGCTGGTGTTCGCGGGCGAGGCCCGCGAGCTGCGCCGCCAGTTTGCCGAGGTGACCGAAGGGCGCGCCTTCTTGCTGCAGGGGGGCGACTGCGCCGAGAGCTTCGCCGAGTTCTCGGCGGCGAAAATCCGCGACACCTTCAAGGTGCTGCTGCAAATGGCAATCGTGATGACCTTTGCCGCCGGCTGCCCGGTGGTCAAGGTAGGCCGCATGGCCGGCCAGTTTGCCAAGCCACGCTCCTCGGGCGATGAAACCATCGGCGACATCACCCTGCCCGCCTACCGTGGCGACATCGTCAACGGCATCGGTTTCGATGCCAAGAGCCGCATCCCCGACCCGGATCGCCTGCTGCAGGCCTACCACCAGGCCACCGCCAGCCTCAACCTGCTGCGCGCCTTTGCCCAGGGCGGCTTTGCCGACCTGCACCAGGTACACAAGTGGAACCTGGACTTCATTGCCAACTCGGCGCTGGCCGACAAGTACCACCAGCTGGCCAACCGCATTGACGAAACCCTGGCGTTCATGCGCGCCTGTGGCCTGGACAGCGCGCCGCAACTGCGTGAAACCAGCTTCTTCACTGCCCACGAAGCACTGCTGCTGAACTATGAAGAAGCCTTCGTGCGCCAGGACAGCCTGACCGGCGACTACTACGACTGCTCGGCGCACATGCTGTGGATCGGCGACCGCACCCGCCAACTGGACGGTGCCCATGTGGAGTTCCTGCGTGGGGTGCACAACCCGATCGGGGTCAAGGTCGGCCCCAGCATGAACCCTGAAGAGCTGATACGCCTGATCGACACGCTCAACCCGGCCAATGACCCCGGGCGCCTGAACCTGATCGTGCGCATGGGGGCGAGCAAGGTTGGCGACCACCTGCCGGGGCTGATCCGCACCGTCGAACGCGAGGGGCGAAAGGTGCTGTGGAGCTCGGACCCGATGCACGGCAATACCATCAAGGCCAGCACCGGCTACAAGACCCGCGACTTTGCGCAGATCCTGGATGAAGTGAAGCAGTTCTTCCAGGTACACCAGGCCGAGGGCAGCCATGCTGGCGGCATCCATATCGAGATGACCGGGCAGAACGTCACCGAATGCATCGGCGGCGCCCGGCCGATCACTGAAGATGCGTTGTCTGACCGCTATCACACCCATTGCGACCCAAGGATGAATGCCGATCAGTCGCTGGAGCTGGCATTTTTGATTGCCGAGACGTTGAAGCAAGTACGGCGGTGAGGCTGGGGCGCATGCCTTGGGGTTTGTGCCGCCTGTGAGATCGAGCGCCGCGCGGGCGGCGCTCGATCTCACAGGCGCTGAAAAGCTAAAGACAAGCCCCCAGACCAAACTCACTTTCTCAACGGATCATCCCAGAAAGGCCGCTCGGCCTCTTGCTGGATATCCGCCCGGCTCAGCCCCAGGTCCTGCAAGGTAGCATCGCTGAGGGCGGCCAGTTCTCGCCGCTGGCGGTACAACTCCAGCCAGCGCACCGGCCGCTGCAGGGCCGCATGCCACAGATGGTTCAGGGAGAAAGCAGGTTGCTGGATGCTGCTGACATGACCTTTCATCGTGAAGCCCTCCGTATTGGATGGCCTCAGTCTCGCGCCGGGCTTAAGATCAATCCAACGAATGTTTCTGATGCCATGCATCTCGGAGATTGATGCAATGTCCCAGTACCAGAGCCTCGATGCGGACGTGCTGCGCACCTTCGTCGCCATCGCCGAGCAAGGCGGTTTCACGCGCGCTGGCGAAGTGGTCAACCGCACCCAGTCGGCGGTGAGCATGCAGATGAAACGCCTGGAAGAAGACATTCTGCAGCGCCAGCTGTTCGAGCGTGACGGCCGCCAGGTCAGGCTCACCGCTGAAGGCCAGGTGTTGCTGGGCTATGCCCGGCGCATCCTCAAGCTGCATGGCGAGGTGTTCAATACCTTGCGCATGCCGCACATGGTCGGGCTGGTGCGTATCGGCACGCCAGACGACTACGCCATGCGCTTTTTGCCGACCATTCTGTCGAGCTTTGCCCAGGCCTACCCTCTGGTACAGGTAGAAGTGCATTGCGACTCGTCCAAACAGCTGATGCTGCGCCAGGACCTGGACCTGACCATCGTCACGCGCGAGCCGGGCAACGAGGTTGGCCAGTTGTTGCGCCAGGAACGCCTGGTGTGGGCCGCCGCCGAAGGCTTTTGCCCGCAAGAGCAGCGGCCGATGCCTGTGGCGCTGTTCAATACCGACTGCTTCTGCCGAGCCTGGACGTGCAATGCACTGGAAGCACAGGGCATCGACTACCGCATTGCCTATACCAGCCCCAGCCTGGCGGCGATCTTTGCCATTGTCACGGCAGGCTTGGCGGTGACGGCGCAATTGCAGAGTCTGATTGGCGGAAACATCCGCATCCTGGGCGAACAGGACGGGCTGCCGCAGTTGCCCATGGCCAATGTGATGCTGTTGCGCAACACCCAGACCCAGTCACCCATCACCGACTGCATGGCCGATTACATCGTTGAAGGGTTCAAGTAATTTGGGCCGTTTTGCGGCCCCACAATCTCAAAGTTCAAACCCGAGCATCACCGCACACACCACCAAAAACACACAGAACATCGCCCGCAATACCTTCTCGGGCAGCGCATGGGCCAATTTCACCCCCCAGCTGATGCTGAGCAAACCGCCCACCGCCAGTGGAAGCCCCACGCCCCAGTCAACGCTATGGTGCACGCCATACGTAACCAACGTCACCAAGGTGCTCGGCGCCGCCAACGCCAGCGACAACCCCTGCGCCACCACCTGGGTGGTGCCAAACACACTGGTCAGGATTGGCGTAGCCACCACAGCCCCACCCACCCCGAACAACCCGCCCATGGTGCCGGCAAAACTGCCCAGCACGCCCAGCCACGGCCAGGCATAGCGCAGTTCGGCACTCGGCGGTGACACTTTCATGAACATCCGGGCCACGTTCCACACCGCCAGCGCTACCAGAAAGCCGACAAAACCCAGGCGCATGGAATGCGCATCCAGCCCCACGGCCCAGATCGACCCCAGCCAGGCAAACAGGAAGCTGCACGCCGACAGCGGCACGGCATGGCGCAGTTCGATGCGGTTGCGCTGGTGGTACCGCCACAGCGCCAGCAACACGTTCGGCACCACCATCACCAGCGCCGTACCCTGCGCCAGTTGCTGGTCCAGGCCGAACAGCACGCCCAGCGCCGGAATCGCGATCAGCCCGCCACCAATGCCGAACAGCCCCCCCATGGTGCCCAGGGCAGCGCCCAGCACGATATACAACAACCACTCGATCATCAGGGCCTCGTCCGCCTATACAGATATTGCGAGCATGCTAACGATTGCGGGCTGGCAGGGAAACGCACAGCAGCGCACAATGGCTGTGCGCATTTCGCAAAAGCAAGGCAACCATGAGCCCCGATGCCCTCACCGACCAACTGAGCCTGTTCCTCGATGTGCTGGAGACCGGCAGTTTTTCGGCCGCCGCCCGCCGCCATCCGCTGACCCCGTCTGCCGTGGCCCGGCGCATCGACAACCTGGAAACCGCCGTGGGCAGCCGCCTGTTCACCCGCAGCACCCACGCCGTGCGTGCCACCCCTGCGGGCAATGCGTTTGCCGACCGGGCCAGGCGCATCATCGAGGAACTGCGCCTGGCCCGGGCCGAGGCGGTATCGCTGAGCAACGCCCCAGAAGGGCTGATCCGCATCGATGCCCCCGCCGCGTTCGGCCGCCGCCACTTGGCCCCGGCCATCGCCGACTTCCTGGTGGCCTACCCTGGCCTGGACGTGCAGTTGCGCCTGATCGACAGCTTCGTCGACCTGCATGGCAGCCACCTGGGCGAGGTCGACTTGGTACTGCGCGCCGGCCCCCTGGCCGACACCCGCCTGGTCGCTACGCCGCTGGCCTACATGGTACGCATCGCGTGCGCCAGCCCGGCTTATCTGGCCAACCGAGGCATCCCTACCTGCCCCAGCGAACTGCCCGGGCACGACGGCCTGGACTGGGACGGCCTGGCACCGCCGTTCGCCTGGCGCTTCAACGTAGCCGGGCAAACCCGCCTGTATCGCCCCGCGCGCATGCGCATGGCCGCCAACAATGCCGAAACCCTGCTGTTCGGCGCCCTCGCCGGCTTGGGTGTTGCCCACCTGCCCACCTGGCTGATCAGCGAGTACCTTGTGCGCGGCGAACTGGTCCCGTTGTTTTGCGATGGCGGCCTGCCCGAAGCCGAAACCAGCGGTATTTACGCGCTACGCCTGGAACACAAAACGAACTCTCGCAGCCGTTTGCTGCTCGAATTCCTCAAGAGCCGCTTCAGCCCGGTTCCACCCTGGGACCTGGCCTTGCGCAGTGAACTGCACGAGTAATGCGCGCACTAATGATCAGCGAGCCAGAATTCCCCATTATTGCCTTCAAGGACCTGCATGAACGCCGACACCCAAGCCTCCTGTGACGAGCTGCTGCTGGACAACCAGGTCTGCTTTGCCCTGCACTCCACCTCGTTGCTGATGACCAAGGTCTACAAACCGCTGCTGCAAGCCTTGGGCCTGACCTACCCACAGTACCTGGCCATGCTCGTGCTGTGGGAGCGCGACGGCCTGACCGTGGGCGAGATCAGCCAGCACCTGCTCACCGACCCGGGCTCGCTGACCCCGCTGCTAAAGCGCCTTGAAAGCGAAGGCCTGTTGCAACGCAATCGCAGCCGCGAAGACGAACGGGTAGTAATGGTGCAACTGACCGACAAGGGCCGCGCCTTGCAGCAGCAGGCCAAAGAGGTGCCTCAGTGCATCCTCAAGGCCAGTGGGTACAGCCTGGCGCAGCTGCAACAACTGCAGGCCGACCTGCTGAACCTGCGCGAGAACCTGCAGAAAAACCTCTGAAAGCTATGCTGTGCAATGGCCGTTCGGATGAGCGGTGACGATTTATCTTGCGCGCTAACTAATTGCGCGCTAAATTAAATCCCACACCAACCCGCGCCCTCCCCCGAACAGGAAGCGCACAGCACATTAGCGAGGCTCAAGATGCAAAAGGTCACTCCGCTGTACATCGCAGAAGCTACCTCCACCGGTGGGCGCGACGGCAAATCCAAGTCCAGCGACGGCAAGCTGGTCGTCAGCCTGAGCACCCCCAAGGAACTGGGCGGCGCCGGCGGTGACGGCACCAACCCAGAGCAGATGTTCGCCGCCGGTTACTCGGCCTGCTTCATCGGCGCCCTCAAATTTGTAGCCGGGCAAGAGAAAAAAGCCCTGCCGGCCGATGCCTCGATCACCGCCAAGGTGGGCATCGGCCAGATCCCGGGCGGTTTCGGCCTGGACATCGACCTGCACATCAACCTGCCGGGCCTGGCCCAGGCCGATGCCGAAGGGCTGGTGGAAAAAGCGCACAAGGTGTGCCCGTACTCCAACGCTACCCGCGGCAATGTGGATGTACGCCTGCACGTGACCGTGTAAATCACAGGCACAAAAAAACCCGGCCGAGGCCGGGTTTTTTGCGTTTCACAAGAAGAATTACTTCTTGGAGCGGCCTTTGAAGCTGTTGTCGCGAGTGTCGATGTCGATCCACTCGTCGATCTGGATGAAGTCGGCAACCTGGATCTCGGTACCGTTCTTCAGTTTGGCAGGCTTCATGACCTTGCCCGAGGTGTCGCCGCGAGCAGCGTTCTCGGTGTAGACAACCTGACGGCTGATGGTGGTCGGCAGTTCAACCGATACCAGGCGGCCTTCGAAGAACACGGCTTCGCAGATGTCTTCCATGCCTTCTTCGATGTACGGCAGAACGGCGTCGATGTCTTCGGCGTTCAGTTCGTACATGGTGTAGTCGGTGGTGTCCATGAAGGTGTACGAGTCACCGCTGATGAACGACAGGGTCGCTTCTTTGCGATCCAGGATCACGTCGTCCAGCTTGTCGTCCGCACCGTATACGGTTTCGGTCTTGTAGCCGGTCAGCAGGTTCTTCAGCTTGGTCTTCATGATCGCGCTGTTACGGCCCGACTTGGTGAACTCAGCTTTTTGAACCAGCCACGGGTCGTTGTCGATCCGCAGGACGGTACCGGGTTTCAGTTCTTTACCAGTTTTCATTACGAAGTATCCGAATCTGGATGGATTTATAAAAATCGAGGCCGCGTATCATAGCGAATTTCGGCAAAAGTGTACTAGCGCTGTGGCAAGGTCCGGCTGAGCGGCCTGTTGCCCAGCCCAAAGGCGGGCATGCTGCTGCAGTTCTGGCCAATGCTGACGGGCCGCCCGCCAGGCCTGGCCCATGTCGAAATCCATGTTCCAGGCACGCCATAGGCCCAGCAGGGCGGCATCGGCTGCTTCTGACAGGCCGCGTCGATAATGCCCGAGAAACGCTTCGAGCTTTTCCCAGTGGGCATTCTCGTCCTGTACGTAGATGTGCCACAGCATCGGTTGCCCGGCCCACTGCGCACGCACGAACGAGTCTTCGCCGCGCACCGCGTTGAAATCACAGCTCCACAGCAGCCGGTCGTAGTCGTCCTGGCTGACGAAAGGCAGCACCTGCACCGTCAGTGCCCCTCGTTTGCGCAGGCTGCCCACGGGTAACGTCGGCTCGCCAAGCCACTGGCTGAGCCCCGCGACAACGCGCCCCTGCGGCACCAGCAGGTGACAAGGCTGCTCGCTTGTGGCCAGGGCATCGAGCCAATTGCCCAGCTGCGGGTTTTCGTAGGCGAACAGCGAAACCAGCAACGCCCCCGCTTCGGGGTTTACGCCAAGCCCCTGCAAGAAGGCCTGCCTTGCCCCCTGCTGAAACGCGTCACGCCGCGCCAGCAGCGAGCCTTCGCGCAGCAGGCCACCGGTCTTCTCGGTAAAGCCGGGGAAGAAAAACACCTTGCGCAGGCCGTTAGGCTGCGGCGACGGCAAGCCATGGCAGCCTTCCACCCAGTCCTCGGCACTGAGGTATTCCAGGTTCAGCCACAGCGGCGGCGTGGCGCAGGCACGCATGGCCTCCACATAAGGCGACGGCAACTGGCAGGCGAATGCACCGATCACCACATCAGCCGGTTCCACCGGCAACCAGGCCGCCGGCCATTGGCGCACTTCCACACCCTGCTGCCACTGTTGCGTAGCAGTGGCATCGGCGCCGGGGCACATGGGCGTGAAAGCGTTCAGGTCATCCACCCACAGGCGCACCGCCAGGCCGTGCTCAGCCACCAGCTGCCGGGCCAGGCGCCAGGTCACGCCAATATCGCCGTAGTTGTCGACGACACTGCAGAAGATGTCCCAGGTGGCTTTCATGCGCCCCTCCCGTACCGGTGCAAAAACCACGAATTCTGCGCATAAATTGTCGCCGACAAAAGCACCTGCGCGGAAAAATGCCCAAGTGCATGCGACAATGCACCCCGACCGACCTTGCCAGGAGGCTGCCATGCCCCGCCAGCGTGAACTGAAAATCACCCTCAAGCCGTTGCCGTTGATCCTGTGCGTTGCCTTTGGCCTTTGGCTGGGCGCGGTGGCCATCGTGGCGAGCGCCTGGCTGGCCCTGTTGGTGTGGCCGCAGCAAGTGCAGCCGTTGGCCCAGGCCCTGCCCCCTAGCGTCTACCCGCCAGCACCGGCGCCGGCAGCAGCCCCGACAGCGGATGCCCAGGCCGAGATGTTCGACCGCTACAAGGACATCCTGCACAAGCAGGAACAGCAACAGGCCGCCGAAGCTGCCCAAGGCAACCCGCGCAACCTCAACAGCCCCAAGTGCCAGTTCTGGCTGCAGCAGAACCGCACCGCCCCTACCGACAAAAGCCAGGCCAATGTGCTGGAGTTCTGTTACTGACCATGGACAAGCCCCACCTGCTGGCGCAGATCGTCGCCATCCTCACGCATGATCTGGACGTGCTGACCCGTGCGGCGCAAACCGCCTACGAGGCTGCCACCGCCGAAGAGAACATCGCCGAGAACAAGTACGACACCCTGGGCCTGGAAGCCTCATACCTGGCCACCGGCCAGGCCCGGCGCAGTGCCCAGATTCGCCAGGCGCTGCTGATCTACCAGCAATTACTGCTGCGCGACTATGACCCCGCACGCGGGGTGCAGGTGAGCAACCTGGTGAAACTGGAGGATGAGGAAGGTAGCCAACGCCAGCTGTTCCTTGGGCCTGAAGCGGCGGGGCTGAAGATTGGCGAAGGAGATGAGTTGGTAACAGTGATTACCCCGCGTTCGCCGCTGGGGCAGCAACTGATGGGCAAAAAGATTGATGACGAGGTGTGCCTTGGGGCACAGGTTCTGTTCATCATTGATATTACCTGAAAGGGCCTTTACAACGTCTGCAAGGCATCAAACCGCCCCGCCAACCCCTGCTCGGCAAACTTCTCCACCACAAAATCGATAAACGCCCGGGTCTTGCCCGGCAACAGCTTGTGCTCGGCGAAATACAGGCTGATGTGCCCGTCGTCCACATACCAGTCCGGCAACACCCGACGCAGCCGCCCGCCCTGCAGGTAGGGCACGGCAAACGGCAGGCTCACCAAGGCAATCCCCAGCCCCTGCTCGGCCACCGCGCACGCCGCATCCGAATCGCTCATGGTCATCGCCTGACGCAGCTGCAACGGCTGTTGCACCTGCCAGCGGCTGGTCAACGGCCACGAACGCACCCGCCCGGTCTGCGGTGAGCGGATCAGGATGCCGTCGTGGCGTTGCAGCACCTCTGGGTCTGCAATCGGCGCATGCCGCTCAAGGTACACCGGCGCCGCCACCAACACCCGGTGCGCAGGGGTCAGCTTGCGCGCCACCACCCCCGGCGGCAGTTCAAAACCACCGCCAATCGCTGCATCGAACCCTTGGCCAATCAAGTCGACCTGGCGGTTGTCGAAATGCCAGTCCGGGGTAATGGCCGGGTAGCGGCGCAAAAACTCACTCAGCAACGGCAACACGTACAAGCGCCCGAACACCGTCCCCATACTTACCCGCAAAAGGCCGGCCGGCTGACCTTCGGCACTGGCCAGGTTGGCCACGGCGTACTGGATAGTGCGGAAGCTGTCACTGACCTCACCAAGAAAACGCTGCCCCGCTTCGGTCAAAGTCAGCTTGCGGGTACTACGCTGGAACAACCGCACCCCCAGGCGCGCCTCCAGCTGAGCCACATGTTTGCCCACAGCGGCCGGGGTAATGCTCAGGCGCCTGGCAGCCTCGGCAAAGCTGCCGACCTCGGCACTGCGGATGAAGCACTCCAACGCGTTGAACGATTCCATGGCCATGATTGGCAACCAAAGGTTTACTCTGCTGATAGTGATTGCCATCTTATCAGCAGGTAATCGAGCGCCGATACTGCGCCCATCCAAGGCATTCCGGCCTGGCTTCCAGCAGGAGATCAGCATGTCCAAGCAACTTACACTCGAAGGCAAAGTGGCCCTGGTACAGGGCGGTTCCCGTGGCATTGGTGCGGCCATCGTGCGGCGCCTGGCCCGCGAAGGCGCACACGTAGCCTTCACCTATGTCAGCTCTGCCGGCCCGGCAGAAGCACTGGCCCGGGAAATTACCGAAAACGGCGGCAAGGCCCTGGCCCTGCGGGCCGACAGTGCCGATGCAGCAGCCGTGCAGCTGGCGGTGGATGACGCCGTGAAGGCCTTCGGCCGGCTGGATATTCTGGTCAACAACGCCGGCGTACTGGCAGTAGCACCGGTCACCGAATTCGACCTGGCCGACTTCGACCGCATGCTGGCGGTGAATGTGCGCAGCGTGTTCGTCGCCAGCCAGGCTGCCGCACGCTACATGGGCCAGGGCGGGCGCATCATCAACATCGGCAGCACCAACGCCGAGCGCATGCCGTTTGCCGGTGGCGCACCCTATGCCATGAGCAAGTCGGCGTTGGTTGGCCTGACCCGCGGCATGGCCCGTGACCTGGGGCCGCAAGGCATTACCGTGAACAACGTGCAGCCAGGGCCGGTGGACACCGACATGAACCCGGCCAGTGGCGAGTTTGCCGAGAGCCTGATCCCGCTGATGGCGATTGGGCGGTATGGCGAGGCGGATGAGATTGCCAGCTTTGTGGCTTACCTCGCGGGCCCAGAAGCCGGGTACATCACTGGAGCAAGCTTGACGATTGATGGCGGGTTTGCCGCTTGAGTTGATGGGCTGCCTGTGCCAGCGATAGGGCCGGTACAGGCTTATCAACTCCCAGACCCCAGCCGCTGTTCCATCACCTCAAGAAAAGCCCGGGCAGCGGGCGTCGGGCTGGAGGACCACACGGCATACAAGTGCCGCACCGGCGCATCCACCAACCGCGCCACCGTCACACCTTCGAAACCCTGGGCCACCCGCTCCGGCACAAGGCCCACCGCCATGCCCCGCTGCACAAACTTTTCCACCAGACGCACATGCCCGATCTCAAACTGCACCCGGCGCTGCAACCCTGCGGCGTGAAACGCCTCATCCGTCTGCCGCCGTGCCCCGGTGCCTTCGGGGAAGTCCACCAGCACTTCGTCCGCCAGGTCGGCCAACGCCAACGGCGTACGGCCGGCAAGTCGATGATCAACCGGCAACAACGCCACCAGTTCCTCCCTGGCCAGCAAGCGATGCTCCACGCCCTGCACGACCTCGCCCTGCCACAGGCCAATAAAGCCCACATCCAGGCGCCGCTCGACCACATCGACGATCAGCAATTCGCTCTTGGCCGTGATCCAACGCACATCCACATCCGGGAAACGACCGTGGAACAGTGCCAGCAGGTCGACCAGGTCCAACGCCGTGAGCGAGCTGATTTCACCAATCGCCAGTCGCCCGCGCACCTGCCCGCAAGCCGCCGCCACGTCATCGGCAATGCGTCTGGCCGCTTCCACCGCCGGCCGGGCGCTGAGCACAAAAGCCTCGCCGGCAGGGGTCAGGCGCACCCGTCGCGAACTACGCTCGAACAGGCTGACGCCCAACTGTGCCTCCAGCCGCGCCACCTGATGGCTAAGCGCCGACTGCACCACATGGCAGCGCTCGGCCGCGCGGGTAAAGCTGCCCGTGTCGGCAACGGCAAGGGCATATTCGAGCTGCTTGAGGTTCATGCATCTATCTGCTTTCAAGATGGATAAGTTGAAAACTATACATTGGTGTCATGCCAGACACTCCCTGATAATCCTCCCACTTACTACTGCCCGCCACGAGAACCGCATGAACGCCCCCAGTCTAAGCCGCGCCCTGATCCTGCTGATGGCCACCGCCACCGGCCTGGCCGTGGCCAGCAATTACTACGCCCAACCACTGCTGCACAGCATCGCCGAGCAGTTCGGCCTGAGCACTGCCAGCGCTGGCAGCATCGTCATTGCCGCACAGCTCAGTTATGGCGCCGGCCTGTTGTTGCTCGCGCCGCTGGGTGACCTGTTCGAGCAGCGCCGGCTGATCACCGTAATGACCGCTGTTTCCACGCTGGGCCTTGTCATCAGTGCCTGTGCGCCGAGCCTGCCCTGGCTGATCCTGGGCACGGCGCTGACCGGGCTGTTCTCGGTGGTGGCGCAGATCCTGGTCCCAATGGCCGCGACACTGAGCGAGCCACATCAGCGCGGCCGTGCGGTCGGCACGCTGATGAGCGGCCTGCTGCTGGGCATCCTGCTGGCGCGCACCGCAGCCGGCTTCATGGCCGAACTGGGCGGCTGGCGTAGCATCTATGTGCTGGCCGCCGTGTTGATGGCGATTACCGCCTTGGCGCTGTACCGCAGCTTGCCACAGCACCATAGCCATGCCGGGCTGAAGTACCCGGCGCTGATCGCTTCGGTGTTCCGCCTGTTCTTCGAAGAGCCCGTGCTGCGCCTGCGCTCGCTGCTTGGGTTGCTGGCGTTCAGCCTGTTCGCACTGTTCTGGACACCGCTGGCGTTTCTGCTCGCACAAGGCCCCTACCACTATTCGGATGCCGTGATCGGCCTGTTCGGTCTGGCCGGTGCGGCGGGTGCGCTGTCGGCCAACTGGGCCGGGCGGCTGGCAGACCGTGGCAAAGGCTCGCTGGGTACCACTGTGGGCCTGGTCGTATTGCTGCTGTCATGGGTGCCGCTGGGGTTTGCCCAGCAGTCGCTGCTGGCCTTGCTGCTGGGTGTGTTGATGCTCGACCTGGCAGTGCAACTGGTGCACGTGAGCAACCAGAACGCAGTGATTGCCCTGCGGCCCGAGGCACGCACACGGCTGAATGCTGGGTACATCACCTGCTACTTCATTGGCGGGGCGCTGGGGTCGCTGCTGGGCACACAGTTGTTCCAGCACCAAGGCTGGATGGGCATTGTGGTAGCAGGCCTGGTGATAGGCGGGCTGGCGTTGCTGGCGTGGGGGCTGGCCAATCGAAAGGCCGCTTGATTGACACAGGGGCGACATCGCACCGCACTACCCTCCGTCGTATTGCCGTTGACTTGCCTGCCCGGGCAGCGCTCAGTAGGCGCTGGTCAATGCCCTTTCCCTGACAGGACGACTTTATGACAAGACTCACGGTGCAATCCGGCGATTTCTTGCAAGGTGAAGGCGAGTATCGCAACGGATCGCTCACACTCAAGACCCCGCGCAGCCCCTCCCCGGGCGAGCGGATTTCACTCGCGCGCATCAGCGACCTCAGGCTGGCCAGCCTGGAATCAAGCCGCAGCCTGAGCAGCGCCCTGGGCTGGGGTGTGGCCGGCGCTCTGGTGGCGGGCCCGGTAGGGTTGCTGGCCGGGCTGTGGCTAGGTGGCAAGGAGGAAGAAGCCACCTTCCTGGCCACCTTCAAGGATGGGCGCAAGCTCATGGCGATAACCGACGGCAAAACCTGGTCAAAGATCGATGACAGTTGGCGGCAGCACAAGCGGCCCGCCAACCAGGACTGAATATCGCGGGGCCCGGATCGTTTTATGCAGAAGGCGGCTGTTAAGATGCCGCCTTTTTCATGGTCGGAGCCCCCGCATGCCACCGCGTCACCCCCGCCTGCACCTGAGCCTGCTCAGCCTGGGCCTGGCCCTGCATTGCCCCCATGTGCTCGCCGAAGACAGCGTGGTGCTGGCGCCGCTACAGGTGTCCGACACCTATGCCAACGATGGCTACCAGGCACGCCAGGCAGCGGTGGGTGGCTTTCAGCCCGCGCCCTTGCTCGATACGCCCGCCTCGGTCAGCGTGTTCAGCCAGCAACTGCTGGAAGACCGCCAGGTGCGCAAGCTCAGCGAAGTGCTGCAAAGTGACGCCTCGGTTGGCGAAAGCTATGCCCCCATCGGCTACTACGAAAACTTCAATGTGCGCGGCTTCGAGCTGAATGCCGCCAGCAGCTACCGCATCAATGGCCAGACCATCGCCGGCGAGCAGAACGTGGCCCTGGAGAACAAGCAGCAGGTGGAATTGCTCAAGGGCCTGTCAGGGCTGCAGAGCGGCGTTTCTGAGCCGGGCGGCCTGATCAACTACGTGACCAAGCGAGCCGAAGACGTGCGCAGCGTCACGGTATCGACCAACGAGCAAGGCGAACGCTACCTGGCCACCGACCTGGGCGGCTGGTTCGGCAGCGAAAAGCAGTTTGGCCTGCGCGCCAACCTGGCCCATGAAGACATCCGCTCCTACGTCGACCACGCCGACGGCAAGCGCGACTTCGCCTCGCTGGCGTTCGACTGGCAGATCAACCCGGATGCCACCCTGCAGCTGGATGCCGAATACCAGCACCGCGAACAACGCTCGGTGCCGGGTTACCAATTACTGGGCGGCACAGAAGTGCCCCACGGCATCGATCCGGATGACCGTCTGGCGTACCAGAGCTGGGCCAAGCCGGTGCAGAACGACTCGCTGAACCTGGGCGGGCGCTTCGAGTATCGCTTCAACGAGGCCTGGACCGGCACCTTGAGTGCCTCGCGCAGCAAGGTGGTGATCGACGACTACAGTTCGTTTGCCTGGGGAAGCGAAGATGGCTGGCAGTCTCATTTCAGCCCGGAAGGCGACTACGATATCTATGATTTCCGCAGCCCTGACGACACCAGGCGTGTCGATGAAGCACAGGCGATGGTCAACGGACGGTTTGACGTTGCCGGTAACAGCCATGAGTTGACCGTGGGCACCAGCGCTCAACGTCGGACGCTGGATCAACGCACCTACTACAACGAGCTTCTGGAACACCCCGGAAATATCGACACAGGCTCCCCAGCCCAACCGCCTTCCGACAAACCCATTGGCGCCAGCGAACGCCGCCTGGACAGCCGCCAGTATGGCCTGTTCGTCAGCGATCGCATCAGCTTCAACGAGCAATGGCAAACTGTACTGGGCGCCCGCGAAGTGCGCCTGGATGAAAAGACCTGGGACGAGAACGGGGTTGCCGGGCGCCATACCCGCCAGTATGAGTTGCTGCCCAATGCTGCGCTTATCTATAAGCCGCAGCCGAACACCACGGTATACGCCAGCTATGCCAAGGGCCTGTCGGCCGGCGGCACAGCGCCGTGGTTTGCGCTGAACAAATTCGAAATCCTTGCCCCCACGACCTCCCACCAACTGGAACTGGGCCTCAAACATGACTGGCAAGGCCTTAGCCTCAGCGCCGCGCTGTTCCAGATCCGCCAGGCCTACCAGTACGCACGCCCCGACGACACGGGCTACTTCACCTATGTGCAGCAGGGCCAGCAGAAAAACACCGGCCTGGAACTGGGCGCCAGCGGCTGGGTGACCCGGAACCTGCAAGTGCAGGCCAGTGCCGCAGCCATTCGGGCGCGGGTGCAGAACAGCGGTACCGATGCTTATGAAGGCCATCAGGCAATCAATGTGCCCAGGTTCCGGGCAGCGCTGCACGCGGAATACACGTTGCCGGTGCCGGGGCTGGCGCTGCTGGGCGGGGCACGGTACAGCGCCAGCAAGTATGCAAGCCAGGCGGGGAATGTGGAGGTTGGCGGGTACACCGTATTCGACCTTGGCAGCCGCTACCGCACGCGTATTGCCGGGTATGACACCGTGCTGCGGCTGACCGTGGATAACGTATTCGACAAACGCTACTGGCGCGATGCGGGGGATTACCTGGGGGACAACTACCTGTTCCAGGGGGCACCGCGTACGGCTCGGCTGTCGGCCTCGGTCAGCTTCTAGATTGCCAGGGCCGCTTTGCGGCCCTTTCGTCGCACAAGGCCCAGAATGCAAAAAGCCCCCGAACTTTTCAGCTCGGGGGCTCTTCGCAGAATGTGGCGGTGAAGAAGGGATTTGAACCCTTGATACGATTTCTCGTATACACACTTTCCAGGCGTGCTCCTTCGACCACTCGGACACTTCACCGTTTCTCTTCAAGCCGTGCGGCCCGTCGAGGTGCGCTAATTTAGTGAAAGCGCTCCCCTTTGGCAAGCATTTTTTTCAGTTTTTTCATGTATTTGCATTTGAGCCCCGGTGAACGCTGACCGACCAGTCAGCCTTGCTGCTTTACCTGGCCTCTGGCGCTGGGTAACGTCGTCGCCACGCCAACAAAAGGACTCTGCCATGAGCGAGCTGATTACCTACCACGCCGAAGACGGCATCGCCACCCTGACCCTGAACAACGGCAAGGTCAACGCCATCTCGCCGGATGTCATCACCGCCTTCAATGCCGCGCTTGACCGCGCTACTGAAGAGCGTGCCGTGGTGATCATTACCGGGCAGCCAGGCATTCTGTCGGGCGGTTACGACCTCAAGGTGATGACCAGCGGCCCTCAAGCGGCCATCAGCCTGGTCACTGCGGGCTCCACCCTCGCCCGCCGCCTGCTGTCGCACCCGTTCCCGGTAGTGGTCGCCTGCCCGGGCAATGCCGTGGCCAAGGGCGCCTTCCTGCTGCTGTCGGCCGACTACCGCATTGGCGTCGAAGGGCCGTACAAGGTGTGCCTGAACGAAGTGCAGATCGGCATGACCATGCACCATGCCGGCATCGAATTGGCCCGCGACCGCCTGCGTCGTTCGGCTTTCCATCGTTCGGTGATCAATGCCGAGGTGTTCGACCCGGTCGCGGCAGTGGATGCCGGCTTCCTCGACAAGGTGGTGCCGGCTGAACAGTTGCAGGACGCAGCGCTGGCGGCGGCGCGGGAGCTGAAGAAGCTGAACATGCTGGCGCACAAGAACACCAAGCTGAAGGTGCGCAAAGGGCTGCTGGAGGCGCTGGACAAGGCGATCGAACTGGACCAGCACCACATGGGTTGACCGGACAGGCTCACACCAAGGTTTGCCGCAATCAGTGCACACCCGTACACTGTCCGGCGACTGTCTGGTGTGAGTCGTACCATGCTTTATTCGTTGCGCATGTTCCTGCTGGCGCTGCATTTTCTTGCCGTTGGCGCCGTGGGCCTGATCATTGGCCTGTGCCGCCCCTTCAACCCCGACAACAGCCGGGTGTTTGCCCACCTGTACAGCCGGCCAGCCACCTGGCTGATGCGCATCAAGGTCAAGGCCGAGGTCGGGCCACTGTGGGACCACCCACCCGGTTGCGTGATCGTCGCCAACCACCAGTCCAACTTCGACCTGTTCGTATTGGGCCAGGTGGTACCACAACGCACCGTGGCCATCGGCAAGAAAAGCCTGGGCTGGATCCCGCTGTTCGGCCAGCTGTTCTGGCTGGGCGGCAACGTGCTGGTCGACCGCAAGAACGCCTACCAGGCGCGCAAGGCGCTGCAAAAGACCACGCGGGTGCTGCAGGACGACACCTCCATCTGGATTTTCCCTGAAGGCACGCGTAACGCCGGCGAGCAGCTGATGGCCTTCAAGAAGGGCGCGTTTCACATGGCCATCGAGGCCGGCGTGCCGATCGTGCCGGTATGCGTCAGCCGCTATGCCAGGCGCATGAGCCTGAACAGCTGGCGCCAGCGCACGGTGATCGTGCGCTCGTTGCCACCCATCGTCACGGCGGGCATGACACAGCAGGACATCCCGGCGCTGATCGAGCAGTGCCGCGGGCAGATGCAGCAGTGCATCGACCGCATGGAACACGAGCTGGCCTGAAGCGGGTTGCTCTTGGGCCGGGTACGGCCCAAGCTGTAACCGTGTTCAACCGGAATAAGCGGGCAACCATGGGTCGTGTCGTGGCATCGGCGGTGTACAGCGCCGGCAGAAAGGTCACCAACATCAGCATCGACGAAGGCAGCGAGTGGGCGCGCAAGCCGGGGCATTTCGTGTGGATCGGCCTGGAAGAGCCCAACGCCGAGGAGCTGGCCAACCTGCAGTGCCAGTTCAACCTGCACGAACTGGCCATTGAAGATGCCCTTGAAAAGCACAGCCGGCCCAAGCTGGAAACCTTCGGTGACGCGCTGTTCATCGTCACCTATTCGCCGGTGCGCCACGAAGGCAAGCTGGAATTCATCGAAACCCATATCTTCGCTGGCAACGGCTACATCATCACCTGCCGCAACGGCCACTCCAAGTCCTACGCCATGGTGCGCCAACGCTGCGAGGCACGGCCATTGCTGCTGGAGCATGGCGAAGACTTCGTACTGTACGCCCTGCTCGACTTCGTGACAGAAAACTACCAGCCGGTCAGCGAAGCCATTCATGGCGAGATCGAAGAGCTGGAACAAAGCGTGCTGGGGGGCTCGCTGCAGGAGGACGACATCCGCCGCCTGCACAGCCTGCGCCGCGACATCCTGCGCCTGCGCCGTTATGTGGCGCCGATGGTGGAAGTGAGTGAAGAGCTGCAGCGCCTGAGCTTCCCGTTCATCGACAAGAACATGCGGCCCTACTTCCGTGATGTGCAGATTCATGTGACGCGGCAAATGGAAGACCTGGCCGGCATCCGCGACATCGCCAGCCAGACCATCGAGATCGGCATGCTGCTGGAGTCGTCACGGCAAAGCATCGTTCAGCGCAAGTTCGCGGCCTGGGCGGCGATTTTGGCGTTCCCCACGGCCATTGCCGGGGTTTACGGGATGAACTTCCAGAACATGCCGGAACTGGCTTGGCACTATGGGTATTTCGGGGTGCTGGGTGTAATCGGGCTGGGGTGTGCGGGGTTGTATGCCAGCTTCAAGAAGTCGGGCTGGCTTTGAGATTGTGGGGGCCGGTTTGAGGCCCCCAGCCTCTTACGCCGCGTCGTGCTTGCTCACCGGCTGCTGGATAAAGCGCAACATCCACTCCCCCACCAGGTCGCCCTGGTGCTCGGTGGCCAGGCTGGCCACGGCCTTGTGGTACACCTCATCTCCCAGGAATTCCTGACGCGCATCCAGCAATGCGCGGGAATAGTCATGCACGAACTCCGGGTGGCCCTGGAAGCACAGCACCTGGTCACGAATGTGGTACGCCGCATTCGGGCAGAAGTCGCTGGAAGCAATCACCGTGGCGCCTTCCGGCAATTCGGTCACCTGGTCCTGGTGGCTGATCAGCAAGGTCAGCTCCGACACTTCCGGGTCCATCCACGGCGCATGGGCCGCCAGCGAGTAGCGATGAATGCCCACGCCCCAGCCCTTGTCGGCCCGCTCGGCCTTGCCACCCAGGGTCAATGCCAGCAACTGGTGGCCAAAACACACCCCCAGCAGCTTCTCGCCACGTTCGTACAATTTCAGCAGGTAGGCCTTGAGGGTCTGGATCCACGGGTCGGAACCAAACGAGTCAGCCTTGCTACCCGTCACCAGGTAGGCATCGAACACTTCACTGTCGGCGGGATAATCGCCGTTCATCACGTTGTACACACGGAATTCGGCGGCGATCGGCTGACGCGAAAAGAGCTGCTCGAACATCCTGCCGTAGCCTTGGTACTGCGCGGTCAACTCCGGTCGCAGGACATCGGTTTCAAGGATGCAGACGCGTAACGACATAGGGGTAGTCCTGAACGACATGGGTGGGAATCTGCTGTAGAGACTGACTCGAAAGACACGTACAAGCAAGTAGGTTGCACTGACGAACGGTCACATTTCGTCGGCGCCCGCCAGGTACTTGCGCCACTGTCTAGCCAGAGCATGCCAGCCGACTGGCACATGGCCTCATAGCAAAAAGAAATCATCGACCAACACTGTTAGAAGAAAGGGTTCTCAAACATGGATGCCACACACCCTACTGTTGGTTGTATATCCACTTTCAAGAGGCAGGCAGTTCAGGCGCCACGCGTCGTTGCTGCGATCGACCCGAAGTGCGACAAGGAAGCCAACGGGTATTCAGGAATAACAAAAAGAAGGCGGTCCGCCATGTTCAGACAATCGAAAATTCGCCAAGCTGGGCTCATTCTCTTCGCCACCACTTTACTGCTGATTTTGCCGAACCTGACACGCTTGTTCGGCTGACAGTGGCGATGGCGCCACCGGGCAATACACAGGTAACCTGCTGGCCTTGATGGTCGGAGATTGCCCATGCGCCACTGCCTTGCCTTGTTAGCGTTGCTCCTGAGCCTGCCGCTGTCGGCGGCGCAGCTGCACCTTGAACTGGGCGCCAATACGCGCCAGTGGAGCAGCACCGAACTGCTTGACCACCCGCAGGCTCGGGATATCAGCATCGAACAAGACGTTTCCTACAAACGCCCCATGCACTATCGGGCGGTGCCGTTGGCCACGCTGCTAAAAGGCGTGAGCGCCGGTGATCACCTGCAGGCCGTGGCGCTGGATGGCTTTGCCGCTGAAATGCCCGCTGCGCCACTGTTGCAGCAGGGGCCGGCACAGGCCTGGCTGGCGGTGGAAGACCCAGGCCAGCCGTGGCCGGCACTGGGCCAGGGCAAGCCGAGTGCGGGGCCGTTCTACTTGGTGTGGACTGCGCCGCAGGCCAGTGGCATCCGCCCGGAGCAGTGGCCGTTCCAGATTTCCACCATTCGCATGCTCGCGCCGGTGGCGCAGCGTTTTCCCGCGCTGCTGCCCGCCCCCAAGCTGCCGGCCGACAGCCCGGTGCTGCAGGGTTTTGCATTGTTCCAGCAGAATTGCCTGGCGTGCCATCGACTGAACGGTGCAGGGGATGCGCAGGTGGGGCCGGATTTGAATGTGCCGCACAACCCTACCGAGTATTTTCGGCCAGAATACCTGCGCAAGCTGATTCGGGCCCCGCAAAGCCTGCGGCAATGGCCGCAAGCGAAGATGCCGGGGTTTGACGAGCGTGTGTTGAGTGAACAGGAGCTGGATGCGTTGCTGGCCTATCTGGGGCACATGGCCAAGCGCAGACCTTGACGCCCGCGTGTGCTTCTTCGCGGGCGAACCCGCGAAAAAGGCAACACAACACGCTTAGGCAATCGGCCGCTCATGCTTGACGCCCCACCCTTCCACCTCTCCCCCATAAGGTGTCACCAACTGTTCAAAGGCCTCTTCAAAGTCGCCAATCCCGCCATAGGTGGCATACATGACCTTGCTCAGTTCCAGGTGCCAGGCACCGTCGCCCAGCTCCTTCACCTGGGCATTGAGCGATTCGCCACGAAACTGCCCGGCCGCGCGGCGGGCCCCTGCTTCGTCGGGGAATACGGCGTAAAACTCGATGGGGTGGATCTGGGTGAAGTCGAACCCGCCTGCTTTCATCTGGCGCAGGACGTTGCTGCTGATATCGTCGTTCTGGCTGCTCATGAATCGTCCTCCTGAATAATGCTATGGATAGACTTTCCGTGCACTACGCACCTGCCGGCAGTCATTGGCCAGGCAGTTCGAGCTGATGCAAGACGCGAATTGAAGCGGTGCCAACCCGCAGAATAGGCGGCACCTTCCAGTAGCGTAGTGCCTGCAAAGGCGCCACGCAAACGTGTGTATCAGGGTGCTTCGTGAATGCTGGTGATAGTCACGCCGCTATGTTCTTTCAGCCAGCGGGCGGTGGGGGAAATGGTGCGGTCCTGGAAGTCGTTGAGGTCCAGCTCGTCCATCACCGGGAACAGGTGCGAACGGATGGCCCGCGCGGCGTCCTCTTCGCTGGGACAGTGCTCGGCCCGCAGGGTCATGGTGGACGGTTCGCCTTTCTGATCGGCAAAGATGACTTCCCACGCTTTCATTGAACGAGCCCTCTCAATTCAAGAACACCAGTTGGGTGATGCCTGAATAACTGACCTTGGGGCTGGGAGAATGTTCAGTCTGCGCTGGCCTCTTCGCGGCTTTAGCCGCGAATGGGCCGCAATGCGGCCCATGTAGCAGCGTTACTTCGGTGTGCCGTGCACCACGCCAGCGGTGTTATCCAGCAAGCTCTTGGTCGCGGTCTGAATGTACGCTTCGAGCTTCTTGAGCATTTCCGGTTGGTCCGGGCTTTCGATCAGCTCAGCCTTGAACTCGCTGCCCAGCTGGTAGCGGTACATGCGCGGGCTCATGTCCTTGGACTCGATCAGGATGCGGTCGCCCTGTACCAGGCCAACGATCTGCTCGCTGCCCGACGGCTTGATCATGCCCACACCCTGGTCGCCTTCAGGCAGGTTGAGCAGGTCGCGGCCCCAGCACTGGTGACGGGTCTGGCCACCCAGGCGGCCCATGATGGTCGGCACGATATCGACCTGGGTACCCACGGTGTGATTCACCGCACCGAACTTCTCCTGAATGCCCGGGGCAATCAGCAGCAACGGTACGTTGAAACGGCCCAGGTCCAGCTCGGTGACCTGCTGGTGGTTGCCAAAGCCGTGGTCGCCGACAATGACGAACAGCGTTTCCTTGAAGTAAGGCTCTTTACGCGCCTTCTCGAAGAACTGGCCCAGCGCCCAATCCGAATAACGCATGGCGGTGAGGTGCTCGTCCAGGCGGCCCTGGCCGGTGACCTTCTCGACGGGCAGGTCTTTCGGCAGCGCGTAAGGCGTATGGTTAGACAGCGTTTGCAGCAGCGCGTAGATCGGCTTCTTGCCGTCGTGCTTGGCCAGTTCCTCGTTGCCGCGGTCGAACATGTCCTGGTCGGACACACCCCAGGTCGGGTCGGAGAACACCGGGTTGACGAAGTCGTTACGGCCGATGAAGGTGGTCATGCCCTGGTTGCCGAAGAACCCGGACTGGTTGTCCCAGGCAAAGTCGCCGTTGTAGACGTACACGTCGTCGTAGTCGCGGGCGCTAAGCAGGGCCGGCAGGCCAGACAGCTTGTGGCCGCCTTCCGGGGTTTGCATCAGGTACTCGAAGCCTGGCAGGTTGGGGAAGCAAGCCATGGTGGCAAACATGCCCTGGTGGGTATGGGTGCCGTTGGAGAAGAAGCGGTCGAACAGCAGGCCTTCTTTGGCCAGCTTGTCGAAGTACGGGGTGATGTTGTTGGGGCTGCCCAGCGCGCCCACCGAGTGGCCGGCAAAGCTCTCCATCAGGATCACCACCACGTTCTTGATCGGCAAGGTGCGGTCAGCCGGCGGCACGAAGTCACGGCGGATGGCAGCCTCGTCGGCATCGACCAGGGTATCGTTGGCGGTCAGCAGCTGTTCGCGCACGCTTTGCGTGGCCACGTTCTGCTCCAGCACCGGCTTCCAGATGTTGGCGCGGTCTTCGCCGAAGCGGCTCTTGGCGGCATCGATCAGGGTCAGAGTGCCGTTCAGGCCCAGCTGGTTGACGAAGTTGGAATCGGTGGTGAAGGCATCCCCCCAGCGCATCGGCGGCCCTTGGCGCAGGGTGCCACGGGCAGCGACCACGGCCACCAGCAAAATCACCATGAACACCGCCAGGCGGTTGTACCACGGTGCAACGCGCTGCACGCCCTCACCCCGGGTGGCACGGTCAATACCCTTGAACAGCAGGCTCAACAGCCAGGTGCCGAAGGCCCAGGCCAGCAGGTAGCGCACCACCGGGAAGCCGTACCAGAGCATGCTCATGACGGTTTTCGGGTCTTCCTTGATGTACTGGAACACCAGGCCGTTGAGGCGCTGGTGGAACTCGCGGTAGAAGTCCATCTCCATCAGGCCGAGGAACATCACCACGCTGGAGGTAAGGGTCAGCCAGAAGCGGAACACGCCACGCCGGGCCATGGCCCAGGGGCTGAGGATCGCCAGCAGCAGCGGGATGCTGAGGTACACCACCACCCGCAGGTCGAAGCGCAAGCCGTTGAGGAAGCCTTCGGCTACCGTGGAATACGGCGTATCGCCGACCATGTCACTGTTGTAGACCAGCAGCGCCAGGCGCACCAGGCTGAGCATCAGCATGATCACCAGGCCACTGAGCAGCGTGTAGGCCAGGTGGGATTTCAGGGTCGGCGAAAACGACGTTCGCGCGCCCTGTTGCTTCAAGGCGTCCGTGTTAGCCATGAATGGGAAGGTCCTAGGATTGCGGTTTGCGAAGAGGCGCTGGCGCTAGGCCAACGCAGCATTGTGCGGGTGCGGATTCTGTTTAAACCAATGTGAAAATTTTGTCACTGGGGTGTTGCGGGTTTTGTCTGTGCCGGCCTTTCAGATGCGCACATTCCCCCGCGGCCCCGCGATGGCCCAAATAACCAGCCCCACCACCGGCAGCAAAGCGATCAGCAAGATCCACAACACTTTGATGCCCACCTCGCTGCCACTCTTGATCACATTGAGGATGGCCCAGATATCCAGCGCCAGAATGATCAGCCCTACCAGGCTGTTGAATGTAGACCCCATGCTTAAACTCCTGTCAAAAGGCTTTGCTGCACAGCATAGTCAGCTATCGCGCCGATAGAAGCGAATCCTTGGCGGCTGGCGCAGGTCTCTGAGTAGACTGCCTGTATTCATTGATTCGAGGTTCGTATGCCCTCCGCCCACACGCAAAGCGCCACCCCACCCTCACTGCTGAACGCCTGGCGCCAGCAGGCCGTGAACACCCCCTGGCTCAGCGCCGGCCTCGGTCTTAGCCTGCTGGCGGTGGTCGTGCTGCTGGGCGCCAGCGTGTGGAACGCGGTAAACGGCGACCACGCCGACAACCTGCACCTGGCCGTGTTGGGCGGGTTGTCCGGCTTTGGGGCTACCGCGCTGGGCGCTGTGCTGGCGGTGGTGCTGCGCGATGTCAGCGCCCGCACCCAGGACGTAATGCTGGGCTTTGCCGCCGGCATGATGCTGGCGGCCAGTTCGTTTTCGCTGATTCTGCCGGGCCTGGATGCCGCGCGTGAAATTACCGGCAACGGCCCGGCTGCGGCCTTTACCGTGGTGCTGGGCATGGGGTTGGGCGTGCTGTTGATGCTGGGCCTGGACCGCTTCACCCCGCACGAGCATGAAAGCACCGGCCCCTGCGGCCCCGAAGCCGAGCGCATCAGCCGGGTGTGGCTGTTCGTGCTGGCGATCACCCTGCACAACCTGCCTGAAGGCATGGCCATTGGTGTGAGCTTCGCCAATGGCGACATGAGCATCGGCTTGCCGCTGACCAGCGCTATTGCCATTCAGGACATCCCTGAGGGGCTGGCCGTGGCCCTCGCCCTGCGTGCCACCGGGTTGTCGAGCCTGAAGGCGGCGCTGGTGGCTATAGGTTCGGGGCTGATGGAGCCACTGGGGGCGGTGATCGGGCTGGGGATTTCCACAGGCTTTGCCCTCGCCTATCCAATCAGCATGGGGCTGGCGGCGGGGGCGATGATCTTTGTGGTCAGCCACGAAGTGATCCCGGAAACCCACCGCAACGGGCACCAGACGGCGGCGACCCTGGGGTTGATGGGTGGGTTTGCGGTGATGATGTTTCTGGATACCGCGTTGGGCTGAAGTTTCACGTTGCCTGTACTGGCCTCTTCGCGGGCTCGCCTGCGAAGAGGCCATAGGCGAACTCAAATGTGGACGGCGACCTTCAGGGCTTCCAAAGCCGGCTCCACCTTGATGCCCACCTCTGCCCCCAACTCCAGCACCCGCGCCAGGTCGTTCTGCCCCACCATCACCATCTGCAGCTCGTCATCCAGCAACTGGCTGAAGTTCAGCAGCACATAACCCCCAGCCTCTTTGTTCAACGCCCCCATCTGCACCTGAATGCGGTTGAGCGCGGTCAGTGGCTCGGTACGGGCCAGCTGCTTGGGCTTGAGGGTGAACGGCACGCTGTTGTCGAACGAGTCGCTGATCTGCTGGAACAGGTCCTGGTAGCTGTCAGCCTGGAATACCACGGTGTCCGGCAGGCTGCCCAGCACCACCCATTCACCCAGCGGAATCGGGAACGTGTCGTCGTAGTTGATATCGGGGTTGGCGGCCAGGAAAGCAGCCGGGTCAGCATAGGCCTGGGCGGCCTCGTCGGCGATGCGCTCGATGTCGGCCTCGCGCATGCAGCCAGCGCCAATGAGGCTGATGAATTCGAGCAACTGAGTTTTCATGAAAGGGGGCCTGCGACGGGTGAAAAGTCGCCAAGGATAGCCGCAAATGCCCCCAGGTGGTTAGCCGGCCAGCGTTTGCAGGCGGGCGGCGGCGTCTACGGCCCCCATGGTTTGCGCCGCCATCAGCGCAGTGGCGCCACGGGCATCCTGGCGCGCCGGGTCGGCGCCTTGGGCCAGCAGGTAGTCGAGGATCTCGCTGCGATTGAACATGGCCGCAAGCATCAAAGCCGTGCGCCCGTCCTGCGCAGCGGCGTCCACAGGGACGCCGTGCTCAAGCAACAACCGGATCATCGCCAGGTCCCCCTTGAAGGCGGCCCCGGCGATAGGCAGCTGGCCGTTGTCGTTGGCAATCAACGGGTCGGCACCGTGGGCCAGCAGCACGCGCACTGCTTCGTGGTGGCCGTGGTAGCTGGCCAGCATCAGCAGGGTATCGCCCTTATGGTTGCGCAGGTTGGCCGGCAGGCCGCTGGCGAGCAGGCGCTCGATCATTTCGGCATCGCCTTGGCGGGCACGTTCGAATACCTGCTCGGCGAATGCGGCGGTTTCGTCGTCGGTCATGGTGGCGGGGGTGGTCTGGCGGGTCATCGGAACCTCCTGGCATAAATGATTGCCCAAGTGTTTGTCAGGCACGCCAGTGCGGTCAAAGGTTCAGTTTCTATGGGGCCGATAGGCAATGCCTGACTCGTGCAGAATGCACTGTGCAAAATGCATGACCATGCAACCTGCACGGTGGCGCCTTCGTAGAACTTCCGTAACGCCCTGTATTTACTGGTTTTTTCATGAAATTCAGATCTGGCACGGTCGCTGCAAATATCTACTCATGTCTGCCACACAACAGCCAGGAGTTGATATGGACCTCATCCAGCAAAAGTTCGTCTCGGTATTTTCTGCTTACCAGGTCAATACCCAGGCCCGTCCCGATGGCGGCGTGCTGCTGACCCTGCGCGCAGCCGATGGCAAGGTTACCCGCCGAGTGCTGACCTATGCGCAACTGCACAGTGCCGAGCAGCTGTCATGGGCGATCAGTGCCATTCGCCGTGACCTGGCTGAACAGGCTAGCGAATTGCCGGTGATTTCGATGTTGCAGAGCCAGCAGCGGTTTGCCCTGCCGACCTACCGCTGAGGTTTGTGTTGCCTGACCGGGTCTCTTCGCGGGCAAGCCCGCGAAGAGACCCGCAAAGCAACTACAACTCGTCAATCCCCAGAAACGCCCGCGCAGTCACATCCCCGGTAAACCGCGCCTGCGCACCCTGCTCGCTGCCATACAACCGTAGCGCCAGGCAAAACGGCGTACCCCCCAGCTCCACCCAGCGCCGCGTCCCCGCCGGCACCACCAACTGGTCACCCTTCTCGCACAGCACCGAATACACCTGGTCGCCCAAACGCAGGGCAACCTGCGCACGGCCGCTGACTACGGCAAACACCTCTTCGGCGTCATGCACATGTTCATCGCGCACATCGACCTGCGCCGGGTCTTCACCGTCGCGGTTCAACAGCACGAATGCCTTGCTGCCATGCGCCGTCATCAACTGATCCAGATGCTCACGGCATGCGTCCAGCACCTCGCCTTCGGCCGTACCAGGGCGCACCCGCAAGCCATGCCCGGCGTGCACAAAACGCACGCCTTGCTCGGCCAGGGTGGCGACGATATCGTCGTGGTGCGTCAGCACCTTGTTCGGCAGTTCCGGGCTGGAGGGGTGGAAAACACTGAGAATGCTCATCAGGGGCGGGTCCTGGTCGGTTGCGAACAAAGGGCAATGATAACGGCTGCGGCCAAGGCTGCGGCACTGGCCATACCAAAGGTGAAGGTGGGGCCCAGCAGTTTCCAGCTGTAGCCCGAATACAACGCCCCCAATGCGCCCCCGGTACCCGACAGTGCCGCATACAGCGCCTGGCCCTGGCCTTGTTGGCGGGCGCCGAAGCTGGCCTGCACGAAGGCGATGCTGGCGGCATGGAAGCAGCCAAAAGTGGCCGCATGCAGCAACTGGGCAAAGATCAATACGGCAGGCTCACCTGCCAGGTTGCCCAGCAACAGCCAGCGTACGGCCGCCAGCAGGAAACTGGCCAGCAACACCCGCTGCACGCTGAAGCGGGCGAACAGGCGGCTCATGACCATGAACATCAGCACTTCGGCCACCACCCCCAGCGCCCACAGCAAGCCGATGGCACCACGGCTGTAGCCCAGGTGCTCCAGGTGAAGGGTCAGAAACGTGTAGTAAGGCCCATGGCTGAGCTGCATCAGCGCCACGCAAGCGTAGAACGCGACCACCCCGGGGGCACGCAGCTGCCGCAAAAAGCCACCGGCGCTGCTGCGCTCACCTTGCTCCACCGGCTGGGCATTGGGTACCCACAGGCTCGCGGCGACAATGCCGGCCATGATGGTGACCAACGCCACCGGGTAGATGTCCAGGCTCAGCCATTCGAACAGGCGGCCCAGGCCGACCACGGTCAGGATGAAGCCGATCGAGCCCCACAGGCGCACCTGGCTGTAGCGGGACGTTTGCCCGTGCAGGTGGGCCAGGGTAATGACCTCGAACTGGGGCAGTACCGCGTGCCAGAAGAACGCGTGCAAGGCCATTACCAGCGCCAGCCACGCGTAACTTTTGCCGAAGAAGATCAGGGCGAAGGTGGCCAGGGTGCATAACGCCCCCAAGCGCACGATCAGCAGGCGCTGCCCGGTGCGGTCGCCCAGCCAGCCCCACAGGTTGGGGGCAACGCAGCGCATCAGCATGGGGATGGCCACCAGCTCGCCGATGCGTGCCGGGGAGAAGCCCAGGTGGTCGAAGTACAGCGCCAGGAAGGGGGCGGTGGAGCCTAACAGAGCGAAGTAGAAGAGATAGAAGCTGGACAGGCGCCAGTAGGGGATCGGGGACATGGGTTCAGCCAATCATGTTGTTACATGTACCTGCCTCTTCGCGGGCGTGCCCGCGAAGAGGCAGGTACAAGTGAATCAGAGCTGGCCCAGCACCGGGGTATTCACTTTTACATCAGCATTCTGCGCACGGTGACGCAGCAGGTGGTCCATCAGCGCGATGGCCATCATCGCCTCGGCGATCGGCGTAGCGCGGATGCCCACGCACGGGTCGTGGCGGCCTTTGGTGATGACGTCCACCGGGTTGCCGTCGATGTCGATCGAACGGCCCGGGGTGGTGATGCTGGAGGTCGGTTTCAGCGCCAGGTGAGCAACGATCGGCTGGCCCGAGGAAATGCCACCCAGGATGCCGCCGGCGTTGTTGCTGAGGAAGCCTTCCGGGGTCAACTCGTCACGGTGTTCGGTACCACGCTGGGCAACGCTGGCGAAGCCGGCACCAATTTCCACGCCCTTGACCGCGTTGATGCTCATCAGCGCGTGGGCCAGTTCTGCGTCCAGACGGTCGAAGATCGGTTCGCCCAGACCCGGCATCACGCCTTCGGCCACCACGGTGATCTTGGCACCCACCGAATCCTGGTCCCGGCGCAGCTGGTCCATGTAGGCCTCGAGCTCCGGTACCTTGTCCGGGTCGGGGCTGAAGAAAGCGTTCTGCTCCACCGATTCCCAGGTCTTGAACGGGATTTCGATCGGGCCCAGCTGGCTCATGTAGCCACGCACGGTAATGCCCTGGGTGGCCAGGTATTTCTTGGCAATGGCACCGGCAGCCACGCGCATGGCGGTTTCACGGGCCGAGCTGCGGCCACCACCACGGTAGTCGCGGATGCCGTACTTGTGATGGTAGGTGTAGTCGGCGTGGGCCGGGCGGAACAGGTCCTTGATGGCCGAGTAGTCCTTGGACTTCTGGTCAGTGTTGCGAATCAGCAGGCCGATCGAGCAGCCCGTGGTACGGCCTTCGAACACGCCAGAGAGGATTTCCACCTCGTCGGCTTCCTGACGCTGTGTGGTGTGCCGGCTGGTGCCGGGCTTGCGCCGGTCGAGGTCGTGCTGCAGGTCGGCCAGGGAAATCTCCAGGCCCGGAGGGCATCCATCGACAATGGCGACCAACGCCGGGCCATGGCTTTCGCCAGCGGTGGTGACAGTGAACAGCTTGCCGTAGGTATTGCCGGACATGGACGCTCCGCGAGTTCTGCCTGAGGTGAACGAAAGCGGCAGTATACAGATGGTTTGCTCGCCTGTGCTGGCCTCTTCGCTGGCTGGGCTGCGAAGAGGCCGAGCCAGCCTTGCACTGCCAGAGAACCTTCCAACGAACATTAGGTCAAAGCTGCATCTCCCCATGTAGTACTGCATGATGTCGCGCCTCGTCGCCCTGCTCTTCCTACTGTGCACCAGCCTGGCCCAGGCCGCCGCCCCCACCGTGCTGCAACGCCCCATCGACCTGGACACCGGCCAGGGCGTGCTGCACGGTAGCCTGCTGTTGCCGCAACAGGCCACGCCGCCGCCGGTGGTGCTGATCATCGCCGGCTCCGGCCCCACCGACCGCGATGGCAACAACCCGGCGTCGGGCCGGGTCGACAACCTCAAGCGCCTGGCCCTGCTGCTGGCCAACGAGCACATCGCCAGCGTGCGCTACGACAAACGCGGGGTGGCCGCCAGCCAGCCGGCCACGCCTGACGAGCGCGACCTCAGCGTGGAGCGCTACGTAGCGGATGTGGTCGCCTGGAGCCACAAGCTGAAAGCCGACCCCCGCTTCGGCCAGCTGATCCTTGTTGGCCACAGCGAAGGCGCGCTGATCGCCAGCCTGGCCGCCGAGCAGGCAGGTGCCAGTGCGGTGATCACCCTGGCCGGCAGTGGGCGACCGCTGGCCGAAGTCCTGCGCGAACAGCTGGCCCGTCGCCTGCCACCAGCGCAACTGGCCGGGGGCAGCGCCCTACTCGATCGCCTGCAAGCCGGGCAGACCAGCCTGGAAGTGCCCGCGCCGCTGCGCCAGGTGTTCCGCCCCAGCGTGCAGCCGTACCTGATTTCGCTGTTTCAGCAAAACCCGGCAGCCGCCTTTGCCCGCCTGCCCATGCCCGCCTTGATCGTGCAAGGGCGCAACGATGTGCAGGTGGATGTGGCCGATGCCGAACGGCTGAAGGCAGCCAAGCCGGATGCGCAGCTGGTGCTGATCGACGGCATGAATCACATGCTGCGCATCAGCCCCAAAAGCATGAGCCAGCAGCGCGACAGCTACCTCAACCCAGAACTACCGCTGGCACACGAGCTGGGTGAGCGAATTGTGACGTTCATCCAGCATTTGCCTTCCGCGTAAAGTAATCGGGCTCAGGTCCTCGGCAAGCCTGCCGATACAGCAGGCATAGCCGAGGACTTGCCCTGATGACAATCGCCCCCGCCGCCGTAGAGCCGGCCGAAGAGCCCCAGCCAAGCGCCGCCCTGCCCTGGGCCGACCTTGCCGCCGAACATTTCCAGCTACTGCGCCTGGCAGCCCTGCCCACAGACCGCAGCACCGGCGCGCGGCCGCTGCGCTTTGTACAGTTCGGCTATGCCGAGCGCCACGACAAGGCACACAGCCTGTTGCGCATGGAAATCCAGCTGCCCGGGCAGAAAGTACACAAAGAGCAGAACCGCCTGGACATCCGCGTCGACCATGCCGAGCGCCTGGTACGTATCGGCAATGAACATGGCCTGCAACTTGAACCGGTGAACCGTGGTATCGGCCGCTTCATGCTGGCCCAGGCCGTGCAGTGGCTGCAGCGCAAGTGGTCGCACTATCGGGTGGAGGGCATGGCGCTGCCGAGCAAGGATGCGTTGAACGAGGACTCGCGCCTGCGCCGTGACCACTGCTTGCGCGGGGTGGGTATCGAGGTGGAGTACGAGGACAGCCAGCATTTGAAGGGCCGTACCGTGGACATGACCGTGGGCCAGCTCAAGGTCGCCTGGAGCAGCGAGCGGCTGCAGCGGGTAGAGATTCTGGATGCCGCCAACCTGCTGCAGCAGGCCGACCAGCAGTTGCAGGAAAAGGAAGGGCAACTGCGCGAGCGTGATGAGCGGGTGGCCAAATACCAGCGCGAAGACGGCGGGTTGCGCTTTACCATTACCTGTCTGGTGGCGTTTGCGGTGTTTCAGGCGGGGTTGTTGATCTGGATCGCCACCCGCTGAGACCGCGTGAGCCGATGGAGATTGGGGCCGCTTTGCGGCCCCAAATGGCTCAGACCCGGGCTTTGAACAGCTCCTGATGCTGGCGGCACTGCTCAGCGGTCAGCATGAACACCCCATGCCCGCCGCGCTCGAACTCCAGCCAGGCAAAGTCCACCTCAGGGTACAGCGCCTCGACATGCACCTGGCTGTTGCCCACCTCGACAATCAGCAAGCCCTTGTCAGTCAGATGGTCTGCCGCTTCGGCCAGCATGCGCCGCACCAGGTCCAGGCCGTCGTTGCCGCAGGCCAGGCCCAGCTCGGGCTCGTGGTGGTACTCGGCCGGCATGTCGTCGAAGTCTTCGGCATCGACATACGGCGGGTTGGACAGGATCAGGTCGAAACGCTGCCCCGGCAGGCCGCCAAAGCCATCACCCTGCACGGTGTACACGCGGCCGTCGAGGCCGTGGCGTTCGATATTCTGGTTGGCCACCTCAAGCGCCTGGAACGACAGGTCGGCCAGCACCACCTCGGCCTCGGGGAACACGTCGGCAGCTACGATGCCGATGCAGCCCGAGCCGGTGCACAGGTCGAGAATGCGCGCAGGCTCGCTGGCCAGCCACGGTTCGAAGCGTTTTTCGATCAGTTCGCCAATGGGTGAACGCGGTACCAGTACCCGTTCGTCGACGATGAACGACATGCCGCAGAACCAGGCCTCGCCCAGCAGGTAGGCGGCAGGCACGCGCTCTTCAATGCGGCGTTTGAGCAGGTGCTGCAGGCGTACCCGCTCGTCGTCCTCGAGCATGCAGTCCAGGTAGCTGTCGGCCACCTCCCATGGCAGGTGCACCGCACCCAGCACCAGCAGGCGGGCCTCGTCCCAGGCGTTGTCGGCACCGTGGCCGAAGAACAGGTCGTGCTCGTGGAAGCGGCTGACCGCCCAGCGGATGTAGTCGCGCAGCGTGCGCAGACGGGATGTGATCACGGGGTACTCCTATTTCAGACCGGACAAAAGTCTAACAGCCCCACCCGCACATTTGTTCCTTTGCCTTACCCAAAGGCTAGCCACAGGCCAGTAACCATGCCGCTTGCGTTGTCAACCATTCCCATTGGCGCCAAGGCAGGGGACAATAGGTATACAAAAGCCCTATCCAAGGAGCCCTTGATGTCCGTTCCAACCACGATGTTCCGCCTCACTGGCCGCGACTACCCGCCGGCCAAGCTGAGCCACGCCAGCCTGATCATCATCGATGCGCAAAAGGAGTACCTCAGTGGTCCCCTGCAGCTGTCGGGCATGGACGAGGCCGTGGCCAACATCGCCAGGTTGCTCGACGCCGCGCGCAAAAGCGGCCGTCCGATCATCCATGTGCGCCACCTGGGCACTGTCGGTGGCCGCTTCGACCCACAGGGCCCGGCCGGCCAGTTCATTCCGGGGCTGGAGCCCCAGGAAGGCGAAATCGTCATCGAAAAGCGCATGCCTAACGCGTTCAAGAACACCAAACTGCACGAAACCCTGCAGGAGCTCGGCCACCTGGACCTGATCGTCTGCGGTTTCATGAGCCACTCCAGCGTCAGCACCACCGTGCGCCGCGCCAAGGACTATGGTTACCGGTGCACCCTGGTGGAAGACGCCTCGGCAACCCGCGACCTGGCCTTCAAGGACGGGGTAATCCCGGCCGCACAGATCCACCAGTGCGAAATGGCCGTGATGGCCGACAACTTCGCTTGCGTGGCCCCCACCGCCAGCCTGATCTAAGGGGCTGGGCACGACCGCCCGGCAGCCGGGCGGAACCCGATGGGCGGCAGCAGGTCGAATTCCGGATATCCACAGAGGAGAGCGGAATGAAGCTTAAAGGCAGTTTCGACGCCAAGCGCCTGCGCCCGCGCCAACCGCGTAACTGGGGCGCCCGCCTGGCGGCCGGCCTGTCGGCCCTGCTGGCGACCTTGGGCGTACTGCTGGCCATGGCCGGTGTTGCCGGCCTGCTGGGCAATTACCCTGCCCTGCAAGAACTCAATGCCAACAAGCCGCTGTCCAGCATCCTCACCGGGGCTGGCTTGCTGCTGCTGTGGCTGGGTGTGCGGTTTTGGCGGCGTAGCCGTATTCGCTTGCGTCGCGGGCGGGAGTTGAACCTGTCGCCACACCTGATGAAGAAGCATGATTGATGGCTTGGTATCACCTGCGCCCCACAGTCGCGTAAACTACGCCGCCAACGTGGAGGCATCATGCAAGACGACGATTTTTCCCTGTTCAAGGCCGAAGTGCGCGGCGTAAAGCAAATCCGCCACGACCGTGCCGAAGTCGGCAAGCCCAAAGCCGACCGCCAGCAGCTGGCTGGCCTTCGCCAGGCAGCGACAGTGCGCAGTGACAAGGCCCTGGTGATCGACGGCATGTCCGATCAGTTCGTTATCGACGTTGGCGCTGAAGACGAGCTGATGTGGCGCCGCGACGGCGTGCAGGAAGGCCAGTTGCGCAAGCTGAAACTGGGGCAAATTCCGTTCGAAGGCAGCCTCGACCTGCACGGCATGACCGTGGAAAAGGCCCGCGAAACCCTGTGGGACTTCATCGCCGAAGCCACCAAGCTGGAAGTGCGCTGCGTGCGGGTGACCCACGGCAAGGCTGCCCGCCTGGACGGCAAGCGTCCGATGATCAAGAGCCACGTCAACACCTGGCTGCGCCAGCACCCGCAGGTGCTCGGTTTTGCCTCGTGCAGCGCCCGCCACGGCGGTACCGGCGCGGTGTATGTGATGCTAAAGCGAACCATGCTCGAAGGCCGCGACGAGTAACGCCGCGCTTGCAGCGCCGCCCTCACCGCCGTACCCTTCGTTTTTGCGATTTTTTCCCACAGGTAGATCCATGTCCCTGGAACAGAACTACACCGAGATCCTCAGCCAGATTGGCGAGGACGTCTCCCGTGAGGGCCTGCTCGACACGCCCAAGCGGGCTGCAAAGGCGATGAAGTACCTTTGCCGCGGTTATGAGCAAACACTGGAAGAAGTCACCAACAACGCTTTGTTCAGCTCTGACAACAGCGAAATGGTGCTGGTCCGGGACATCGAGCTGTATTCGATGTGCGAACACCACATGCTGCCGTTCATCGGCAAGGCACACGTTGCCTACCTGCCTAAGGGCAAGGTACTGGGCCTGTCCAAGGTTGCGCGTATCGTCGACATGTACGCCCGCCGCCTTCAGATCCAGGAAAACCTCAGCCGCCAGATCGCCGAGGCCGTGCAGCAGGTAACCGGTGCCGCCGGTGTGGCCGTGGTGGTCGAAGCCAAGCACATGTGCATGATGATGCGCGGTGTCGAGAAGCAGAACTCGACCATGATCACTTCGGTGATGCTGGGTGAGTTCCGCGAGAACGCCGCCACCCGCAGCGAGTTCCTCAGCCTGATCAAGTGATTGGCTGCTGACCCCAAGCCGACCCTGCCGGGTCGGCTTTTTCATTTCAGGAGTTGCCCATGATCGTCAAAGCCCTGCGGGTTGGCCTCGGCCAGCTCATCGTGTTCGGCGACTGGATCAGCCGCCCGGCCAAGCGCAAACGCGACGCCGCCGCCCAGGCCCGCATCGAGCAAGCGGCCAAGGGCCTGGCGCTGTACCAGTTCCACGCCTGCCCGTTCTGCGTCAAGACCCGCCGCACCCTGCACCGGCTGAACGTGCCGGTGGCACTGCGCGATGCCAAGAACGACCCGGTGCACCGTCAGGCCCTGCAAGAGGGTGGCGGCCGGGTGAAAGTGCCGTGCCTGCGCATCGAAGAAGGCGGCAAGGTAACCTGGATGTATGAATCCAAGGCCATCATTGCTTATCTGGATGAGCGCTTTGCGTCGGCCTAAAAGCGCTGCAAGGCTCTGTGGGAGCGTGTCAGCTTTTAGCCCACCATCGGCACATGCCGCGGGTGGCTGCTGACGCGTTCCAGCCAGGCCCTTACTGCCGGGTAATCGGCCAGATCGAACCCGCCCTGATGCGCCACATGGGTATAGGCATACAGCGCCACATCGGCAATCGAATACTGCTCACCCACCAGATACGGCGTCATCTGCAACTGCCGCTCCATCACCTTCAGTGCCTTGTAACCACCCTTGTGCAGCTTGCGGTACTCCTCCAGGCGCTCATCCGGCAGCCCCAGGTAGAACTGGATAAACCGAGCCACGGCAATGTACGGCTCGTGGCTGTACTGCTCGAAGAACTGCCACTGCAGCACCTGGGTACGCAAACGCGGCTCGCTGGGCAGAAACTCGCTGCCATCGGCCAGGAAGTTGAGAATGGCATTCGACTCCCACAAGTAACTGCCATCTTCCAGTTCCAGCACTGGCACCTTGCCGTTAGGGTTCATCGCCAGAAACTCGGGCGTTTCGGTCTCGCCCTTGAGGATATCCACCGGGTGCCATTCATACGGCCGGCCCAGCAGGCTCAACATTAGCTTGACCTTGTAGCAGTTGCCCGACTGGTAGTCGCCATAGACCTTGTACATTGCCCCTCCCCTTCCAAGCAGTTTCGCATTTGCGCCCAATAGTTGGCGACTGTACGGCTAAAAGCAATGGCCGCTGTATGGCAAGGATCAACCTTGCGCGCTGTAGTCTGAAAAAACTGCTTACACCTTTACAAGGACTTTGTTCATGACCGATGCCACCTCCGCACGCCTGCGGCCCCTGGCAGACAGCTCCCCGTCGGCGGTCGTCGCCGGCTTTATCGCCATGCTCACCGGCTATACCAGTTCGCTGGTGCTGATGTTCCAGGCCGGCCAGGCAGCCGGGCTCACCACTGCACAGATTTCGTCCTGGATCTGGGCGCTTTCAATTGGCATGGCGGTGTGCAGCATCGGCCTGTCACTGCGCTACCGCACACCGATCACCGTCGCCTGGTCCACCCCCGGTGCCGCCTTGCTGATTACCAGCCTGGGCGGCGTGAGCTATGGCGAGGCCATTGGCGCCTACATCACCTGCGCCGTGCTGGTGCTCATCTGCGGCCTGACCGGCAGCTTCGAGCGTCTGGTCAAACGCATCCCGGCTTCGCTGGCCTCGGCGCTGCTGGCGGGTATTCTGTTCAAGATCGGCAGCGAAATCTTCGTTGCCGCGCAGCACCGCACGTTGCTGGTGCTGGGCATGTTCTTCAGCTACCTGCTGGTCAAGCGCCTGTCGCCGCGCTACTGCGTGCTGGCCGCGCTGCTGGTGGGCACTGCGTTATCCGGGGCCCTGGGCCTGCTCGACTTCAGCGGCTTCCAGCTGGAAGTGGCCAAACCGGTATGGACCACGCCGAGCTTCTCGCTGGCAGCCACCATCAGCATCGGCATTCCGCTGTTCGTGGTAGCGATGACCTCGCAAAACATGCCCGGCGTGGCTGTGCTGCGTGCCGACGGCTACCAGGTGCCGGCCTCGCCACTGATCTCGGCCACCGGCTTTGCCTCGCTGCTACTGGCACCCTTCGGTTCGCATGGGGTCAACCTGGCGGCGATCAGCGCGGCGATCTGCACGGGGCCGCATGCCCATGAAGACCCGGCCAAGCGCTACACCGCAGCAGTGTGGTGCGGGATTTTCTACGGTATTGCCGGGGTGTTCGGCGCAACCCTGGCGGCGTTGTTTGCGGCACTGCCGAAGGAGCTGGTGCTGTCGATTGCCGCCTTGGCGCTGTTTGGTTCGATCATGAACGGGCTGACCGTGGCCATGAGCGAGGCGCGTGAGCGGGAGGCGGCGTTGATCACCTTTATGGTCACGGCTTCGGGGCTGACACTGTTTTCGATTGGCTCGGCGTTCTGGGGGATTGTGGCGGGGGTGGTGACCTTGATGATCCTCAACCCGCGTCGGGTATGACGGTAGATTGGCGTTAGGGTTGAGATCGAGCGCCGCGCGGGCGGCGCTCGATTTCAGAACCAACAAAAATCCCAAGACCAACACTACAACCTGAAATGCCCCACCATCCCCTTCAAATCCGTGCCCAACTGCGCCAGCTCCACACTGGACCTGGCATTGTCCTGCATCGCCAACGCCGCCTGATCCGCGCTGCCGCGAATCTGCGTCACGCTACGGCTGATTTCTTCCGCCACCGAACTCTGCTGCTCGGCCGCTGCGGCGATCTGCTGGTTCATCTGCTGAATCAACGAAACCGCCGATGCAATGCTGCCCAGCGCGCTCTCGGTCTGTAGCGCATCTGCCACCGCCAGGCGCACCAGTTCGGTACTGCCGCGAATCTGCGCCACCGACTGCTGGGCGTTGCCACGCAGGCTGGCGACCAGTGTCTCGATCTGCTCGGTAGACTGCCGGGTACGCCGCGCCAACGCGCGCACTTCATCGGCCACCACGGCAAAACCACGCCCCTGCTCACCCGCACGGGCGGCCTCGATGGCAGCATTGAGCGCCAGCAGGTTGGTCTGCTCGGCCACGCTCTTGATCACTTCCAGCACATCGCCAATGGTGTGAATTTCGGCACTGAGGCTGTCGATACCGGCACTGGCCGTTTCTGCCGCAGACGCCAGCTGCTCGATGCGCTGCATGCTCTGGCGCACCACTTGTTGCCCCGACTCGACCTTGTCGTCCGCAGCCTGTGCCGCCTGCGCCGCTTCCTCGGCATTGCGTGCCACATCGTGCACGGTGGCGGTCATCTGCTGCATGGCGGTGGCCACCTGTTCGGTTTCCTCTTTCTGGCTGCCCACCTCGCGGTTGGTCTGCTCGGTCACTGCCGACAACGCCTGGGCATTGCCCGCCAGTTGTTCGATACCTTGCTGCAAGCCACTGACAATACCCGACAGGCCCGCCGCCATCTGCTGCATGGCCTGCATCAGTTGCCCCACTTCGTCGCGACGTGGCACCTGGACGTCGAACGACAACTCGCCAGCGGCAATGCGCTGGGCGCGGGCGATCACATGCTTTAGCGGGCCGACGACCGCACGGGTAATCAGCCAGGCTGCCAGCAAGCCGACAACCAGCGCCAATGCCGTGGCCAGGCCAATAGCTATGGCATTGCGCTGCAGCTCGCCCTGCAGCACCTGCTCCTGGCTCAGATAGGCCTGGTCGACCCGGCCGGTGACTTGCTCGGCGCTGGCTTGCAACTGGGCTTTGAGCCCCTGCTCACGGGCCAGCTGGTCGGTGTATTCGTTGAGTTTTTCCGAGAAGCTGCCAATGTGCCCTGCCACCTCGCCCAATACACTCTGGTAGCCGGCATCACTGACCGTACCCTGCAACTGGCCTACCAGGCTGGCGGCTTCCACCGTCTGGGCAATACGTTCCTGGCTTACGCCATCTTCACCCTTACGGCTTTTTTCCAGGCGTACCCGCGCTTCGTCCATGGCCTGCAACATCAGCCGTGACACCTGCGCCACCTGCGCAGCCTGCTCCAGAAACTCGCCGCCCTGCTGGCCCTGGGACTGTTTGAGGGTGTAGACACCGTCATCGGCCAGGCCGGCCTGCAGCACATCGAGGTTATTGGCCACGCTGGACACCGACCAGCTGGCCATGTCCAGTGCCAGCTCCTTGGCCTGCACGGCCTCCACAAAGGCCTCGAAAGCCTGGCCGTAGGCTGTCAGGTCGCTTTGCGCCGCCGCCAGCGACGGCAAGCCACGGGCGCGCTCGGCAAGGCCCTGGAGGCCGTTGCGCAAAGCCTCGGCCTGCTGGATGTCGGAGCGCAAGGCAAACGCCTGCTCGTGCTGGCGCAAGCGCAGCAGGTCGGTATTGAACTGCGCCAACTGGCGCAAACTGTCGAAGCGCTGGCCAACGCTGTGCAAGGCAGCAATGCCGATGGCCGCCACTGCCAGGGTAAGTACCAGCACCAGGGCAAAGCCCAAGCCGAGTTTGCGGGCCATGCCCAGGTTGGCCAGCACACCGTGCTTGCTCGCGCCCATCGCCGACTCCCCTTCTGCGTGTAAGGTTATCCCGAGGGCCAAGGGTGGCAACGTTGCCAACCGATGAACAAGGGCCTGGCGTCAGAATAGTGTCAAATAGCTATGAGCGTGTCGTTTTCAGCTTGGCAGAGGTCGCCCTGCATGCCAGAGGAAAGCCTGAACGCGGGAATCCTGCCCGTAAGCGACATTGATACGCAGCCAGGCTGCTGGCCTCGCCGTGGTAATCAACGGCGCTGCCAGGCACAGATCGGCTCAGATCGCCGTCGCCCCACCATCCACTGTCAGGCAATGCCCGGTGGTAAACGCCGCGCCGTCGCTGCACAGGTACAACACGGCGCTGGCAATTTCCTCGACCTTGCCGATCCGTCCCACCGGGTGCATGGCGGCGGCGAACTCGGCCTTGCGCGGGTCAGCCTCGTAGGCACGGCGGAACATGTCGGTGTCGATCACTGCCGGGCAAACGGCGTTCACGCGGATGCCCTTCTTCGCGTACTCGATGGCCGCCGACTTGGTCAGGCCAATCACCGCATGCTTGCTGGCACTGTAGATGCTCATCTTCGGCGCCGCCCCCAATCCCGCCACCGAAGCGGTATTGACGATTACCCCACCGCCCTGGGCCAGCAACAAGGGCAGCTGGTATTTCATGCACAACCACACGCCCTTCACGTTCACGCCCATGATGGCATCGAACTCGGCCTCGCTACCCTCGGCCAGGCGGTTTTGCTCTATCTCGATGCCGGCATTGTTGTAGGCGTAGTCCAGCCGGCCGTAAGCGGCAATCAGCCGCTCATGCAACTGACGCACCTCGGCGTCGCGGGTAACGTCGCAGGCAATGAACAGCCCGTCGCCGCCCGCCGCGTGGATCAGCGCCACGGTGGCTTCCCCGCCAACCGGGTCGAGGTCGGCTACCACCACTTTCAGGCCCTCGCGGGCGAAAGCCAGGGCAGTTGCCCGGCCGATACCGGCGGCGGCGCCGGTAACCAGGGCCACCTGGCCAGAAAAGGTCATGCTCATCGCGTGCTCCTGTGAGGGTTGGCTGGGATGCAGAGCATAGTCAGCCACGTCAGGGCCGGGCAGCATCATCACACCAACGGTTGGGCTACCATGCTTGTCAGTGATGTTACGGACCTACCTACATCAACAAGGTAGATTGAACGCCTGACTCCCTCCACAGCCCACAAGGACCCGCCATGACCCAGACCAACCGCCGTTTTCTGCTCGCCAAACGCCCGGTCGGCGCCGTGCGCCGCGATGACTTCACCTTCGAGAGCGTACCCACCGAACAACCCGGCGAAGGCCAGGTACTGGTGCGCAACCTGTACCTCTCACTGGACCCGGCCATGCGCGGCTGGATGAACGAAGGCAAGTCTTACATCCCGCCTGTGGCCCTGGGCCAGGTGATGCGTGCACTGGGCGTGGGTGAAGTGGTCGCCTCCAATCACCCCGCCTTCAAGCCTGGCGACCATGTAAGCGGCGCCCTTGGCGTGCAGGACTACTTCACTGGCGAACCCCAGGGCCTGCACAAGATCGACCCCAACCTGGCGCCCCTGCCCCGCTACCTGTCGGCACTGGGCATGACCGGCATGACTGCCTATTTCGCCCTGCTGGACGTCGGCCAGCCCAAGGCCGGCGACACCGTGGTCATTTCCGGCGCGGCCGGTGCGGTGGGCAGCATTGTCGGGCAGATCGCCAAGGTCAAAGGCTGCCGTGTGGTCGGTATTGCCGGCGGCGCCCAGAAATGCCAGTACCTGAAGGACGAACTGGGCTTCGACGGGGTGATCGACTACAAAGCCGAAGACGTGCTGGCCGGCCTGAAGCGTGAATGCCCCAAAGGTGTGGACGTGTACTTCGACAACGTGGGCGGCGACATCCTCGATGCCGTGCTGACCCGCATCAACTACAAGGCCCGTATCGTGATTTGCGGCGCCATCAGCCAGTACAACAACAAAGAGGCCGTCAAAGGCCCGGCCAACTACCTGTCGCTGCTGGTGAACCGTGCGCGCATGGAAGGCTTTGTTGTGATGGATTACAGCAAGGACTACGGCAAGGCGGCGCTGGAGATTGCCGGGTGGCTGGCCAGTGGGCAGGTGAAGAGCAAGGAGGATGTGGTGGAGGGGCTGGAGACGTTCCCCGAGACACTGTTGAAGCTGTTCAGTGGGGAGAATTTCGGGAAGCTGGTGTTAAAGGTTTAACCCTCATCAAGCCCGCAGGGCTCCTTGCGGGACTGTGAGTCGGTAGAAATGCAAAAGGCCAGCACGATCGTGCTGGCCTTTTGCATTAACGCAGGCTATTCACCCACGAATCTCCGCCACCACCGCAGCCAGCGCTTTCGCCGGGTCTGCCGCTTGGCTGATCGGCCGGCCGATCACCAGGTAATCAGACCCTGCATCCAGCGCCTGACGCGGGGTGAGGATACGGCGCTGGTCATCCTGCGCACTGCCTGCTGGGCGAATACCCGGGGTCACCAGTTGCAACGACGGGTGCGCAGCCTTCAGCGCCGGGGCCTCCAGCGCCGAGCACACCAAACCGTCCATGCCAGCCTTCTGCGCCAATGCCGCCAGGCGCAGCACCTGCTCTTGCGGGTCGATATCCAGGCCGATACCGGCCAGGTCTTCACGCTCCATGCTGGTCAGCACGGTCACGCCAATCAGCAATGGCTGTGGGCCGCTGCGCTTGGCCAGTTCTTCACGGCAGGCGGCCATCATGCGCAGGCCACCGGAGCAATGCACGTTCACCATCCATACACCCATCTCGGCGGCTGCCTTGACCGCCATGGCGGTGGTGTTGGGAATGTCGTGGAACTTGAGGTCCAGGAACACTTCGAAGCCCTTGTCGCACAGGGTTTCGACAATGCCCGAAGCGCTGCTGGTGAACAGCTCCTTGCCAACCTTTACCCGGCACAGCGCAGGGTCAAGCTGGTCAGCCAGCTTCAGGGCGGCCTCACGGGTAGGGAAATCCAGGGCGACGATCAGGGGCGTCTGGCAGGCGGACATGGGCAGGGTCTCTTGGCAAGTCGAAAACGGCGCGCATTGTAAACGAAGTGACGCAGGCTTTGGGGCCCGCGGGTCACGGAATTGGCCCGGCGGCGGCTGGCTCCTATAATTGAACCAATGGAACGGGCTACTGCTCAAATTTCGTACAAGCAATGCTCCCCCGTTTAAGGAGAACGACAATGCCCTGGTATGCCTGGCTGATCCTCATCATAGCCCTCGGCTCCATCGTCGGTGGGCTGATGATGCTGCGCGACACGGCAAAAAAACTGCCCCTGACCGAAGAACAATTGCGCAAGGTGCATGAGCGCAATGCCGAAGCGGATGCGAAGGATGCGCACGACCGATAAAAAGGATAAAGCAACGGGTTGAAAACCATGACGACGGGCAGTTTTTTGACGCTTACGAAAACAATGGCTAAACCATTGTTTTATTGAATTTTTATTACTATTAGCCTTACCCCCTCAACATACAAAGCCGCCCCCACATAAATCACCCCCATTCAACAATGAACGCGGTGACTGCAGGAGCGGCCTTGAGCTTCGATGGGCTGCAAAGCAGCCCTTGCCGCCCCCTTACTCCACCATCACCTTATCCCGATTGCGCTCCAGCAACGCATTCCCGATCCCTTTTATCTCCAGCAGCTCATCCACCGAAGCGAACGGCCCGTTGGCCTCACGGTAGGCCACGATGGCCTCGGCCTTGGCCTTCCCGATGCCGTTCAGCTCCTTCTGCAAGGTCAGTGCATCAGCCTTGTTCAGGTCCAGCCGTGGCGCCTCTTGCGCCTGCATCTGGGCCACAACCGGCACCGGCTCTGGCACCGCCGTGGCACTGGCAGGTGCCGCGCTAAGGGAGAACGACAGGCTGGCGAACAGCGGCAGCAGCAGGTACGACAGAACGTTATTACGCATGAGTAAAGACTCCTTGGGTTGGTCATTTTCCAGCAGCCGTTTTCCTTCGGCTGCGCAATCAACCCTAGCGGTTCTGCCATTTTGCAAACAGGCACTTGCCCTGGTTAATCGTTACCGAATCAAACATTAAAAAAACCAACTAAGACCACCCAAAAATGATGGCGTTTAGCCATGCTTCGAGTTAACTTCATGAAAAAAAAGCGATGGCAAATCGCCGCTAGGTAAATTCTCGTTTAACTTGGCTTTCATTCAGACCAAAAGTTGTTGTTTTTCCTACAAGCCTTGCTGGACAAGGCTCCCACCCGTTCGTCGCATACGATAGTTATATCGACTTCGTTGGCATGATGTCTGTATAGCATCAAACAATCGTTTTATCCGATATATATAACCAAAATCGGATCCAATTTTTAGATTTATATGGGAAAATTCGCTCGATCAGGGGAAAAAAACGTGCCAGACGGGATGCCATATTGATGACAAAATGATAAATTCGCGGCGATAGGACAACCGCTTCGCTTGAAGGATCCGAGCAGAATGAATTTTTTTTCACCTCTCCCCACTGGCCCTGCCCGATTTCTGTCGTGCCGTGCCAGCTAGGCCCACCCCTCGGCCGACCTGAGCAACACCCGGATCCTCGCGTTTAGCAGTCGTTCCAACCGCCTTCACTCAATACACAGAAGACCGTCGCCGTGTCCCTCAAGACCCTCATCGTATTTGGCACCCGCCCAGAAGCCATCAAAATGGCACCGCTGGCCCTCAACCTTGCCCAGGACGACCGTTTCGAGTCGCGCGTCTGCGTAACCGGCCAGCACCGCCAGATGCTTGACCAGGTACTGGAGCTGTTCGAGATCACGCCCGACTACGACTTGAACATCATGAAGCCAGGCCAGGACCTGACCGACGTGACCATTGCCATTCTGCAGGGCCTGAAGCCTGTGCTGACCGAGTTCAAGCCCGACGTGGTGCTGGTGCACGGCGACACCGCTACAACGCTGGCCACCAGCCTGGCCGCCTACTACCAGCAGATTCCGATCGCCCACGTGGAAGCAGGCCTGCGCACCGGCAACCTGTACTCGCCATGGCCGGAAGAAGGCAACCGCCGCCTGACCGGCGCCCTGGCCGCCCTGCACTTCGCACCAACCTCCACCTCGCAGGACAACCTGCTGCGTGAAGGCACTGACGCCGCGACCATCTACACCACCGGCAACACGGTGATCGACGCGCTGCTGGAAGTCGTCCGCAAGCTGGAAAGCCCGGCCCTGAAAAACCAGTTCGAAGCCCAGTTCAGTTTCCTGAACCCTGAACGCCGCATGGTGCTGGTCACTGGCCACCGCCGTGAAAACTTTGGTGGCGGCTTCGAGCGTATCTGCCAGGCGCTGGTAGACACCGCGCGTCAATTCCCTGACGTGGATATCGTCTACCCGGTGCATCTCAACCCGAACGTGCGCGAACCGGTGAACCGCCTGCTGGCCGACGTCAACAACATCCACCTGATCGAACCGCTGGACTACCTGCCGTTCGTGTACCTGATGACCCGCTCGTACCTGATCCTCACCGACTCCGGCGGCATCCAGGAAGAAGCCCCTGCCCTGGGCAAGCCGGTACTGGTCATGCGTGACACCACCGAGCGCCCGGAAGCCGTGGCTGCCGGCACCGTCAAGCTGGTGGGTACCGATGTGGAATCGATCACCGAGAACCTGGCAAAACTGCTCACCGACGATGCGACCTACCGCGAGATGAGCTTCGCCCACAACCCCTACGGCGATGGAAAAGCGTGCGCGCGAATCCTCGACGCACTTTCCGCATTCTCTAACTCCAAGGACGCAGCATGAGCTTCAACAAGATTTCCGTCGTAGGCCTGGGCTACATCGGCCTGCCAACCGCCGCCGTTTTCGCCGCCCGCAAAAAGCACGTGATCGGTATCGATGTGAACCAGCACGCGGTCGACACTATCAACCGTGGCGAAATCCACATCGTCGAGCCTGAGCTGGACATGGTGGTTCACGCTGCCGTAACCGAAGGCTACCTGCGCGCCTCCACCGTGCCAGAAGCTGCCGACGCCTTCCTGATCGCCGTGCCGACCCCGTTCATGGATGACCACCAGCCGGACCTGAGCTACATCGAGTCCGCCAGCAAGGCCATCGCGCCCGTGCTGAAAAAAGGCGACCTGGTCATCCTGGAGTCCACCTCCCCGGTCGGCGCCACCGAGCAGATGGCCTTCTGGCTGGCACAAGCCCGCCCGGACCTGAGCTTCCCGCAAACCCACGGCGAAGCCTCCGACATCCGCATTGCCCACTGCCCTGAGCGCGTACTGCCAGGCCACGTGCTGCGCGAGCTGGTAGAAAACGACCGCATCATCGGCGGCATGACCAAGAAGTGCTCGGAAGCGGCCGTACGCCTGTACCGCACCTTCGTTGAAGGCGAGTGCATCGTCACCAATGCCCGCACTGCCGAAATGTGCAAGCTGACCGAAAACAGCTTCCGTGACGTAAACATTGCCTTCGCCAACGAGCTGTCGATCATCTGCGACAAGTTGGACATCGACGTGTGGGAGCTGATTCGCCTGGCCAACCACCACCCACGCGTCAACATTCTGCAGCCTGGCCCGGGTGTTGGCGGCCACTGCATCGCGGTAGACCCATGGTTCATCGTCAGCCAGACCCCAGAGCAGGCTCGCTTGATCCGCACTGCCCGAGTGGTCAACGACAGCAAACCTGAGTGGGTGATCGACAAGGTCAAGATGGCCCTGGCCAACTTCCTGATCAAAAACCCGGGCAAGTCGGCCCAGCAAGTGAAAATCGCCTGCTACGGCCTGGCCTTCAAAGCCGACATCGACGACCTGCGCGAAAGCCCGGCCCTGAGCATCGCCGAGCGCCTGGGTAACGAGCTGGAAGCCACCCTGCAACTGGTCGAGCCGAACATCGAAGCCCTGCCGCAGCGCCTGGCGCGCCACGAGCACGTGGAATTCGACTTTGCCCAGGACAGCGCCGACATCCACGTGCTGCTGGTGAAGCACCGCGAATTCCGCAGCACCTTCAACGTACGCGACGCGGCCTTTGTGATCGACGCCGCTGGCGTTACCCAGGCCTGATGGACCCAACCGCATGAACAACCCCACGCTTGAGAAACCTACCGTGAACACAGAGCTGCCTTCACCTTTGGCCGATATTCATGATCGCGTGATGGAAGCCTATTACGGCAAGCTGGGGGATCAGTTCATGCGCGAAACGCAGTCCCGCATCCACTGGATCTGCGCCCAGGTCAAAGGGCGCCGGATCCTGGATGTGGGCTGCTCGCAGGGCATCGTGCCCCTGCTGCTGGCACGTGAGGGTTGCCAGGTCACCGGTGTGGACACCAGCCCGCAGGCCATCGAAGAGGCCAAGGGTTACCTGTCTGCGGAGCCTGCCCACATCCAGCAAAACGTCACGTATATCAATTCAGACTTCCTCGCGCTGGATACGCTCGAGGTTGAACCGGACACCGTTGTCATCAGCGAAGTGCTCGAACACCTGGTACGCCCGGAGCTGTTCGTCGAAAAGGCCTACGACCTGCTCAAGCAGGGTGGCCGGCTGGTGATCACCGTACCGTTCGGGGTCAATGACTTCATTGACCACAAGCACACGTTCTACCTGATGGAACCGTTCCGGCTGCTGGCCGAGCATTTGCAGATCATCGAAGTGAAGATGCTTGGCAAGTGGCTGGGGATTGTGGCCGTCAAGAACGAAGCGCATAAGCCGGGGACCATCGACTCGCTGACTGTTGATCGAGTACGCGAGCTCGAAAAGGCATTTGAGTCTATTGAGCGCACCTTGCGCGAGAATTTGGGGTCGATAGGCGCCCGGCTGGCAGATGCAAACAAGAAGTACCGCAGCGCCACTGAGCAGATTGCTCAACTGAGGCCTGAAGCGCAGAAAGCTGAAGCGCTCGCCAAGCAACTGCAAACGCGTGACACGGATATTGCGACGTTGCAGCAGGCCAACCGCGAAATTCTCGATGCCAAGGCAAAGCGGGTGCAAGAACTTGAGGAGATCAAGGAGCGCCTGGACGACGCCAACAGAAAGTATCGTCTGGCCACTGAACAGCTCTCCCTGCTGAAGCCTGAAGCTCAGAAGGTCGAGGCTCTGACTCGCCAGCTTCAAGATCGCGACGCGCATATCATCTCTCTAGAGCAAACGAACCAGGAAGCTCTCGAAGCCAGCGCCCGTAGCATCCAGGAACTGAACGCAGAGCTGGATTCGCTCAAGTCCCAACTGGGTGAGGCCAATGAAAAATGCCTCGCGACTGCAGAACAGTATGCCCAGCTGCAACAACAGATCGCAGTGCTTGAAGAAGCTCAGGGACAACGGGATCAAGAACTGGACTCGCTGCAGCAGTCACTGCTTTCTCTGGAAGAGCAATTGTTGGCCACAGACCAGCAACGGGCGGCCGCAGAAGCGCTGGCAGCCAACGAGTCGACAAAGATTGAAGCATTGCAGGCTCAACACGACGCACTGGAAAGCCAGCTTCTGCAGGTGACCGAGCTTCAAGCCAAAGGCCAGGCTGACAATGCGGCACTGAACGAAACCGTATCAAGCCTTCAAAAGCAGCGTAACGAGCTGGAAAGCCAGCTTGAAGTGCTATCTGAACAGCTTGTCCAGGCTCAGCAGCTCAACGATGGTCACATAGAAACCATTACGATGCTCCGAGCGCAGCAGGCTGCCTTGCAAGCCAAACTGGAAAATCAGCGACAAGCTGCAGATGAACTGCAGTCGCAGGCCGAACAGACCAATGCAGGCCATGTAGACACCATCACTGCTCTGCGCGCGCAGCAGGCCGCGCTGCAGGCTGCCCTCGAAAACCAGCAGCAGGCTTTAGCCAGTACCCAGGCCAAAGCAGATGAGTCGAATGCAGCACATGAGAGCACTATTGCAGCCCTGCAGGCACAACAAGTAGAGCTGCAAGCCGAATTAGAACGTCGAGCTGAACTGCAGACTCACGCTGAACAGACGAACACCGGCCATATAGAAACAATCACTGCCCTGCGCGCGCACCAAGCAGCTTTGGAAGCTGAACTGGAAGGCCAGGCACAGGCAATGACTGAACTGCGCGAACAAGCCGGGCTAGCCGATACAGCCCGCCTGGAAACCATTTCGTCACTGCAATCCCGTGTCGAAGAACTGGATGCGTTGTTAGGCACCGCTGTCGAGTCAAGAGACAAGACGCTCGAAGCCAACACGGATCACATCAATACCATTGCAAGCTTGCGCGAACTCCAAACGGCGATGGGGACCGCGCTAGAGAATCAGAAACAGGCATTGAGCATCCTGCAATCCGAGAGCAGCCAGGATATTGCCGAGAAAGACGAATGCATCGCCACGCTACGCAAGCGCCAAGCGGAACTGGAAGCCGAACTTGAAAGCGAGTTGGAGTATATGAACGAATTGCAGGCCCAAACCCAGCGGGCCGACGCTGCGCAGGCCGAAACCATTGCCCTGTTGAAAGCACGTCAAGCTGAACTGGAAGCCGATCTGGGTAATCAGCGCCAAGCGATGAAGCAGGCTTATGCAGCCCAGGCGGAAACAGTAACTGCTCTGCAAAACCGCCAGACTGAACTGGAAAGTCAGTTGCTGGAAATGAGCGAAATACAAGCACGTGGCGAGCGCGAGCATGCCGCCCAGGCGAACACCATCAATACACTGGTGGAACTGCGCAATGGCTTTGAAGAGCAAGTGCATGCACTGACCCTGGCCAATAAGCAGGCGCAAGAAGCGCAGGCTGAACAAGCTGAAACGATCGCCTCGCTGAATCAGGCCAAGGACGCACTGGTCGAACAATTGATGCTCGAAACCGCCAGCCGTCAGGCAGCTGAAGCGAGCCTGGCAGCCACCAATGAGCAGTGGCAAGGCCTGCGGATGCAACTGGAGAACGAGCTCAACTCCTCGAAAGCAGGCCTGGGCGCGGCCAACTTGAAGTACCGCACAGTCAGCACAGAGCAGATCCCTCAACTGAAAGCCAATCTCAATCAGTTGTTGGAGCGTAGCGCCGCGCAGCAGCGCAAGATCGACGAGCTCAATGCCAATCTGGAGCGAGCCAATACGCAGCGCCATCTGGCAGAGCAACGCCTGGTCAAAACCCGCACCAGCATGACCTACCAGTTGGGCTATCAGATCAAGAACAGCGCCAACTCGCTGGGCGGGCTGGTCAGACTGCCTGTGCGCCTGCTGCGCCTGTACCGCAAGGCCAACCAGCAACGCCAGCAGAATGAACAGAAGCGCATCGCCAACGAACCAATGAAGGCCCTGCTGCCTCCTGCGCCGGTCATTCAGGATGAGAACTACCTGAAATTGCCTGAAGCCCTGCCGACCAGCGAGCAGAGCCGCTCTATCCTGCTGCGCCAAGCCGACCAACCTGCAAGCCGCCTGAAAGTGGCATGTGTAATGGATGAGTTCACCTTCGGCTCCTACCGCTACGAATGTGACCTGATGCAACTCACACCTGCCAACTGGAAAGCAGAGCTGGAAGGTTTCCGTCCTGAGCTGCTGTTCATCGAGTCTGCCTGGCGTGGCAAGGATGAGCTGTGGGGGAGCAAAGTTGGCCACAACAGCCAAGAGCTGCAGGACATCCTGAACTGGTGCCGTCAGAACAAGGTACCCACCGTATTCTGGAACAAGGAAGACCCGGTTCACTTCGAAACCTTCCTGACCACCGCCAAGCAGTTCGACCACGTGTTCACCACTGACATCGACTGCATTCACCGCTATAAAGGTGCGCTCGGTCACGACCGTGTTTACCTGCTGCCGTTCGCTTGCCAGCCAGCGCTGCACAACCCGATCGAGCTGTACGAGCGCAAAGACGCATTCTGCTTCGCCGGCGCCTACTACGCCCGCTACCCTGAGCGTACCCGCGACCTGGGCAACTTCGTATGCGAACTGCCTAAGTTCCGTCCGCTGGAAATTTTCGACCGCAACTTCGGCAAGAACGACGCCAACTACCAGTTCCCCGAGGAATACCAGCCGTACATCGTTGGCACTCTGCCCTTCGAAAAAATCGACACGGCTTACAAAGGCTATCGCTACGCGATCAACCTAAACTCGATCAAGCAGTCGCAATCGATGTTCGCGCGTCGAGTGTTCGAGTTGCTGGGCTGCAACACCATCACCGTCAGCAACTTCTCCCGAGGTGTACGCCTGTTGTTCGGTGACCTGGTCGTCACCACCGACAATGGCGAAGAAATGCTGCGCCGCCTGCAGCTGCTGGCCGAAGACCCACTCAACAGTGACAAGTTGAAGCTCGCCGCCCTGCGTAAAGTGATGCAAGAGCACACCTACACCCAGCGCCTGGAATACGTGCTCAGCAAAGTCACTGGCACCGTGAAGGCTCAGCGCCTGCCGGAAATCGTGGTCGTTGGCGAAGCACAAGATCGTAAGCAGTTCGACATGCTGCGTGCCCACCTGAACCGTCAGACCTACAGCCAAGTGCGCATGGTCATCATCACCGATGCTTACCAGAGCAGCATCGTGAGTGACGACCCACGCATTCTGGTGCTCAAGCCTGCCCAGTTGAAGAAAACCAGCCTTGGCGAGCTGGTCGGCAATACACCTTGGGTTGCCGGCTTTGTACCAGGAGACTACTACGGCCCTAATTACCTGCTGGACCTGGCGCTGGCTACCCGCTACAGCCAGGCGCAGGTTATTGGTAAAGCAGCCCACTTCACCTGCAATGGGCAAAATGCACAATTGCAATCGAATGGATTGGCGTACCGCCCGGCTCAATCGTTAAGCGCACGCCGCTCGCTGGTAGCCACCGAGATCGTTGCCGGCCAACCGCTGCGCAGCTGGTTGAAGAGCCTGCCATCGCTGCAATACACCCACGAGCAAGGCTTGGCCATCGACCCGTTCAACTACTGCGAAAATGGGGCAGCACAGCACGAAGCTATCAGCGCCAAGGTGGACGACCTGGAGCTGAACCTTGGCATGACCATTGACCAGCTCCAGGCTCGCGCACAGGCCATCGCTCCCTTGGAAGACAAGCATGACTCTCCGGAGATCAGTGGTCGCGAGCTGGCTGAGATGTTCGGTGCCAAGCACAGCAAGTTCCTGAACCTGTCGGTCGACGTCGATAACTGGCGTGTCAGTTCCACGCTGGCAGACGGTAAGCATGAATATGTGTATGCCCTCAAAGAGGTCAGCCTGGACCAACTAAATCTCGAGGACCGCCAGCTCAAGCTGTACCTCGACTGCACGCCCGGCCTGAACCTGCAATTGGTCGTGCTGTTCCTTGATGCTGAAAAGCAGCGGATCAGCCATGTGATGCAGCATGCCAACCGCAACCAAACCTCCGAAGTACCACCAGAAGCCGCCTTCGTGCGCTTTGGTCTGCGGGCCTACGCGGCTGGCAGTAGCGAGATCAAGGCGCTGGTGCTTGGCCACCGCGACCTGCAACCTTCGGAGATGCTGGGCCGCTCGAAACACCTGGTCGTTACCAACCACTACCCGGCTTATGCTGACCTGTATCGCAACGGCTTTGTACACAGCCGAGTGATGGCTTATAAGGAACAAAACCTGAATGTGGACATCTTCCGCCTGCGCAAGAACGAGGCTGTCAGCTATCACGAGTTCCAGAACGTAGACGTGGTAACCGGTTGCCAGTCCACCCTGAACAAGATGCTCGAGAGTGGTCAGTACAAGAGCGTACTGGTGCACTTCCTGGACCCGGAAATGTGGGAAGTGCTCAAGCGCTTCACGCACATGGTCAAAGTAGTGGTTTGGGTACACGGTGCAGAAGTACAGCCTTGGTGGCGTCGCGAGTACAACTACTCGGATGAGAGCCAGTTGGCGGTGGCGAAAGTCGAAAGCGAAAAACGCATGGCGTTCTGGCGCGAGACGCTGAGCAACATGCCAGCCAATCTGAAGCTCGTCTTCGTATCCCGGTACTTTGCCGAAGAAGTGATGGAGGACGTGGGCTTCCGGATTCCGGAAGACCGCTACGAGATCATCCATAACCCGATTGATACGGAAACCTTCTCGTACCAGCAAAAGCCGGAAGAACAGCGCATGAAGCTACTGTCCATCCGCCCTTATGCATCGGCCAAATACGCTAACGACCTGAGTGTTCGGGCGATTGAGTTGCTGGCGGAGAAACCGTACTTCAAGAACCTTGAGTTCCGCATGATCGGTGATGGCGTACTGTTCGAGGAAACCCTCGCCCCGCTGCGCAAATACAGCAACGTGACAATTGAGCGCGGCTTCCTCAAGCATCAAGAAATTGCCGCACTGCACAAACAGTACGGCCTGTTCCTCTGCCCTACACGCATGGACGCCCAAGGCGTATCTCGTGACGAGGCGATGGCTTCCGGCCTGATCGCTGTGACAAACGCTGTTACAGCGATCCCAGAGTTTGTCGATGACGAGTGTGGGATTCTGGCTGCCGGCGATGACGCCCAAGGAATGGCTGACGGAATCGCGCGAGTGATCGAGTCACCGGAACTGTTCAGCAAGATGTCCGCTGCTGCGCGTGTGCGTGTTGAAAAACAGACCGCCAAGCATTCAATCATTACCCGTGAAATCGAGCTGATTCGATAAGGATGACCGCGCAGCCAAATTAACAGCTGGCACCTCTGACTGCGCGGCAGCACGCCTGCCGCTGCGGATCATTGATCATCTTTCGACAGCTTTTTTTGAGCGCTTTCAGCGCCATTGGGGCTGAGCTTTTTTCACTTTTTAGAATATTTACTAAGACATGCTCAAGATAATCCGCGATCGCTTCTTCAAAGAAGACGAAATCGAGGCCACACCGGTACCCATGGTTGACAAGCCGGCGTTGGACTTTCTCTCAGACCGGGACATTCTCGACTACAGGTCGTTCTGCAACCACGGCAGCGAAGCCGATGAGCCTCTGACCCTTCAGGGCTTCAGTGGCAACGCGCGTGCCGCAATGGAAAACGACAACCCGGTATTTACCTTCAGCGGTAATGCCAGCGTCTATCAGGTTCGCTTCAAGCTGCCACGTTCTTTCCATGGCAACGGACTGCATCTGCGCTTCCGCCTTTCGGACTGGGAAAAACTGAACTACATCGGGGTTGGTTACACCTTCGAGGGTAGCTATCGCCACGTAAAGATCGTCAATGCGGCACGTGGGCAGTGGGTTGACTTCACCATCGGCCACAATGACCTGGCGTTCGGTATTCAGAATAACTGGGAAACTCCAGCGGCCTGCGAGCTGGAAGAAATCAAGCTGTACTTCAAAGGGCAACCCAAGGCAGAAGGCTCCTCTCTGGAGATCGAACGCCTGACCTGCTGGCATGAAAACGAAGCACCCACTGGTTGGCTGACAGAAGACTTTGCCAAGGAGCCGCTTTCCGAAGCGCTCTGCGACTCCCTGTATGCGTACATGGAGAAGTGCTTCAAGGATGTGCCGACCCAGGCCAATGACTATTTGCGGAAAGGTGTCTGTCCGCTTTACGGGAACATCGGCCTGGCGTGGGACTGGCAACAGACGCTGCCCGATGAGCTGGACGCTGTTGGCACCTACCGCTTCTCGTGGCACTCGCTGCATCCCGCGATCATTCTGATGCTGCACGCACGGCAGGAAGGCAGCGTAGCGCCGCTGTTCCCGGCGCGGGAGTTCATCAGTAACTGGCTGGAGCGCAGCTACTTCAATGCCGACGAAGACCGCAAGTTCGCCTGGTATGACCACGGTACCGCCGAGCGGCTGCTGGCGTTCCTGATGATCTGGGATATCGGTGTGCGGCAGCAGTTTGAGCAGCGCTTCATGGTGCGCCTGCGTTCGGCCATCTTCAAGCACGCCCAGTTGCTGGCATCGGAGATGTTCTACGCCTCCCACCAAGCCTCGCGTTACCACAACCATGCATGGTTTCAGGATATGGCTTTGCTGGCGACCAGCCTGGCCATGCCAGACTTCCCGTGCTCCGAGCGTTGGCAAGCGCTGGCATTGTCACGCCTGACCGACCAGCTTGATACCTTGATTGTTCGCGACAACGGCTATGCCGTGTTCGTTGAAAACTCCATTGGCTATCACCAGGGTGTACAGCGCCTGATCGCTTTCGCCGGTGAACTGGCCCAGCAGAGTTCGCACGTCACGACCATTCCGACGGTTGCCGAAGAACTGTTAAAGTTCTCGGACTTCCTGCGCTACCCGGACAACCGCTCTCCAGCCCAGGGCGACACCTTCCGCCGCGCCAACCCGGACCCGGAAACGGTACGCAACAGCAAGAACTATCCGACACCATCGGCAACGATCCTGCCGACGGCCGGCTACGCCATCATCAAGGGTAATCACGCGCAAACTGCATACATGCTGACCATGTTTGCAACGTCGCTGTGCAAAACCCACAAGCACCAGGACAACTTGTCCTTCACGTTGTTCATGGACGGTATCGAGTGGCTCATCGACCCGAGCTTCTACTCGCACGAGTATCTCAAACCTGTCCAGAACTTCCTGAGGGGGGCCTACTCGCACAACAACCCGGTTATCGGCGATGTGCCTTACAGCATCGAACCTGGCCACGCCCAGTTGTCCGGGGAAGTCAGTGAAAATGGCTTTAGCCTGAATGGCTCGCATGACGCGTTTGAAGACACACTCATCAAACGTGGCATCACCGGTTACCTCGACCGCCTGCAGCTCGAGATCAGCGATGAGATCCATGCAACGCTGAGAGACAAGCCTATGTTCAGCCTGTTCCACTGCGGCGACGGCACCCAGGTAACCAAGACCGAAGAGGGCGTAGAAATTCGTCACCCTGCGTCCAGCTATCGAATCACCATCGCTTCGAACTGCCCCTGCACGATCGTCACAGGCTGGAACGATGATCAACTTGTGAAAGGCATCAGCGGCGTTGGATTCATGCAACAAATTGACACGTCGATGGTTGCATTTGAAATGAAGAACGCTACAGAAGCGCAATTCATCATTACTGCTCACCACAACTGAAAATTACGGATTAAACATGAAAAAGATTGCCCTGTACTCGATTCTTGCCCTCTTCCTGACTGCTTGTGATGCGCCTGACGTGGCCAACATCAATCTCAAAGAAGGCAACAAGATCTCTTTGAACAACGTCAAAAGCACCAAAAGCTATATGGCGACCAAAGATGACAAGGACCGCCAATACCATTACTTCGAAACCACCGCAGACCTGAACACCGTCTACCAAAATTTCAGTCAACAATTCGAAAAAAATGGCTACAAGCCAACTGTTAAAACCCAAGAAGAATCGATCATTCAAGTCTACTTCAAGAAGCCAAACTCCGCGATGATCGTCGCCAACTTCAAGCAAGCTAACCCGAATCAGGCGACCACCCAAGCTGTACTGTCCTGGGCAGTAAATTAAAGTAATGCCCCGGAATACTCAGATGCATCTGATACAAGGCCAGTTATCATGAGCGAAGTTGTAAACACAAACCCAACCTCAGGACGATGGATTTATTCCGTTGCATCCAAGATAACTCGCAACATTCCGGGGCTAACTTTAACCATCATAATCTTCACACTGGCGGCGCAGATCAGCTTATTGGCAGCCTCATACCTGCCATTGAAAGCCATCATCCTCATAGGCTCCCCTTCAATCCCCTCCTATTTCCCTGAATACTTCAAGGAGTTCGAGCGGAAAGATTTGTTCGTAGCTCTCTGCATTGCAGCCGTTGCATTTTACCTACTGTATTTGGCTTCCGAATCACTGACCAAAAAACTAACAATCCTTGGAAGTGAAAAACTAGTTAACAATAGCAGTAAATTAATCGTATTCGATGGACAAGATGATGTAGCTCGCAAAGCCTATCTGCGACTTACGCGCAGCCTTGCCGCCGTAGTCTTTTTGGCGCTGACTATAGGCGCACTTGGTTTCATTTATCTCGAACTTACAATAGCAGTCATTTCATTTTGGTTTTGCATGGGCATCGCGGCCAAAGCGAAGTCGACGTTACGGAAAGGCGCATCAACCTCTTCAAATGAAGGGACCCATGAACTCATTAACTCACTGGGATCTTTGGGGTTTCTTGCAGCCTTTTGTTACCTTGCGTATGACCTTCTCTCTGACACCCCGCCGAGCTTGCTCCCAGCAATTATCGGCGTGCTGCTAACGCGACAGATCATGCAGCGTGCGACCCTGCTAATTCAAGACATCATTTTACTAAAAGAGCAGCGCCTGCAAATATCGGCACTATTTTTCAACGGACACAAATTAACAGGCGAAATAAAATCCAAAGCCACAAAGTTTTGGAGCATTTTTACCCATAACAATATCAATAACTGGGTCCCCGCCCTACTCAAGGATGTCAGTGATAAAAATTATACGAACCACTGTATAAATTGGCACCAAAGCGGCGTGCACGACATCTTTGCATTAGAGGTGAGATCTACGTGTGCACAGGGAACAGAAGATATCTACCTTCTGAAAGTATTCAACACTACCCGAAGCACATTAGCGATAAACGAAGCAACTCTGCTGTCCGAGCCTCAGGTCAGGAACCTTCGAAGCCTGCCGTTCGTGCATGCAACTATTCTAGAGGGCTTTCATTGCCACATTTTCCGTGCGGAGCATCTGAACAAGATACCTCCCGTCGAGTACGGCATACACCAAGTCGAACTAAGCAAAGCGCTCATGAGAAGCATACCTTCTCAACCCTTGATACAGAAATACACTCGGTCGCGCCCTTTACTGTGGGATAGACTGAGCGACTCAGCGCTCGCTAATCTCGGTGAAGCGCTAGAAATCAGCACACACCAAAAAGCATTCACAGAATTTATTCAATGCATCGACAGCACTCGATACCTTCTACGCACACTCCCTCTGCACGTGTGCAATTCTCAGGTCGGCAAGGACCAGATTTTCATTTCCGATAACGGTATACTGACAGCCAGTTACTGGGGTAATTGGAGCCTGGAACCTGTTGGCGCAAGCTTCCAGGTGTCAAAAAAGCTCGGACCTTTGCTCGTAGAATTGTTGGCTGATCTTAAGGAGCATCGCACAGACATGCAGGAGTTAACCGTGGCGCATCTGCGCATTTCTGCATTGTGCTTCCAATTGGATCAGTTGCTGGTGCGCCAAAACTACATATCAGCAGCAGAGCTCCTTCCCCAAATTACCGGGTTGACCGAAAAACTTAACCAACCAGTAATTGAGGAAAGCGCATGCAACGCGTAGCCATGGTGGTGTGGAACGAGTTCCTAAATGATGCCCGAGTACTGAAGGAAGCTCAAACCCTCCAGCGTGCAGGCTATCAAGTTAAAGTCTTTGCTTTGCACACACCTGGCGTTACACGGCAACAGGAGCAACTTGAAGGAGGCATTCAGGTACTCCGGGTTGCTCGCAGCCCCTTGTGGCGCTTGCGTAAGGGTAGCTCTGTGCCCACCCAGATCTCTGCCAGCAGCAAAGATAAAGGCCCAATCGGTAAGCTCTCTGTAAAACACCAGATTCTTCGCCTCATTGCAAGAACCTGGACCCATATGGCCCTTCTCTGGCAAATGGTTCGATATCGGGCAAATGTCGTTCATTCTCATGACGTGAACACTCTGCCTACAGCCTGGTTAGCAGCACGTTTCAGCCGAGCTCGGCTTGTTTATGATGCCCACGAAATAAGTACCAGCCGTGAGGGCTATAGCAGCTTTCGCCGCCTGGTTGGCTTTGTAGAGAAGCAGTTAATGCCCAGTGTAGACGGAAGCATTACGACCACAGACGCGAGAGCCAAATATTTCGCTCGCGCCTATGGTGTTCCAAGGCCAACCGTCCTGCAAAATCGACCTCGGCTCACGCACTGCGAGACTTCGAATCGCATTAGGGAAGAGCTAAAACTTAAAGCTCCTTGGCCGATTATCCTGTATCAAGGTGGCTTACAGCAGGGACGGGGCTTGGAAAAACTAATCCGCACGGCTGCGAATGTGCCAAATGCCTATTTTGTATTCATAGGCGGTGGCCGCTTAACGCTGGATCTAACTCATCTCCGTGATGAACTAGGGCTTCAAGAGCGTGTGCATTTTATCCCCACTGTCTCTTTATCACAGCTGCCAAACTATACTGCATCAGCAGACATCGGTGTACAGCCGATTGAGAACACTTGCCTCAATCATTACACCACTGATTCGAACAAGCTATTTGAGTATCTGATCGCAGGACTGCCTGTTGTTGCCACCGACTTTCCAGAAATACGCCGAATTGTGCGCAATAACAATGTCGGCTTGTTGGTTCCAGCCAATGACTCATCGTCACTGGCCGAAGCACTTAATCAACTGGTTACAGATTTCAAATTGCGGAGCACATTTGCCACCAATGCGCGTTCGACCGCGATAACCCTTAACTGGGAGGAACAGGAGAGCCGCTTGGTAGATCTCTACAAAACCATTCTGAAGTCGCCGCCCACGATCGAGCGTGTTAGACCATGACGACTCGAATCCTTCTGCTGAGTTTTTACTACCCTCCAGACCTTTCGGCGGGGTCATTTCGTGCAGAAGCACTAGTCAATGCACTGCGTGCCGAACTGGGTGAGCATGTAGATATCGATGTAATTACAACCCATCCGAATCGTTATCACTCCTACACAGCTAATGCTGTAAGCCTGGAATGCTCCCCTCTGCTTAAAATTCGGCGCATTGACATACCCGCGCATCGAAGCGGAATCAGAGACCAGGCCAGAGCCTTCGTCAGCTTCGCACTTAACGCCCTAAAAGCCACACGCAATCAGCAATATGACTTGGTTTTTGCGACGTCGTCACGCCTTATGACCGCATCGCTTGGTGCATTTATCGCCCAACGCAAAGGCTGCGGTTTATACCTGGATATTCGCGACATCCTTGTCGACACTTTACGAGATCTTTTGCCCGCACGCTGGGGCAAGTTCGCCGCCTCAATTTTTTCACCGATAGAACGCTGGACGATAAATCGCGCCACGCGAGTCAATTTGATATCGCCAGGCTTCCTGCCCTACTTCAATACCCGCTACCCCGGGCGAAAATTCACGCTCTATACAAATGGCGTTGATGACTTATTCATCAACCAGAATTCAGCCATTCAGCCTTCGACTCATGGCAGCGTACCAAAGCGGCTTAAGGTAGTTTATGCAGGCAATATCGGCAGCGGACAAGGACTACATCAGATCCTTCCTGAGCTTGCAAAGCGGCTTGCCGAGAAAGTTGACTTCCATTTAATCGGAGCAGGTAGTGCCTTAAAAGAACTCAAGCTTGCTCTGACACAGGCAGAGGTCGATAACGTCACGATTTCGCCCCCCATGAAACGTGAAGACCTGCTACGCGTCTATCGTCACGCGGATGTGCTTTTTCTGCACCTTAATAACTTGAAGGCTTTTCGACGCGTACTACCCTCTAAAATTTTCGAATATGCTGCCACGAACAAACCCATTTGGGGCGGTCTTTCTGGATATGCCGGACGATTCGCAAAAAAACGAATCAAGAACACTGCATTATTCAGCCCTTGCGATTTGGAGGGAGCAGTCAAGGCCTTCGACCAACTGCAACTTCAGCACACGCCTCGACTCGATTTTGTTCAGCAATTTTCACGCAACAACATCAAGAAAGAAATGGCCAAAGATATTTTACAAATCTCTCCAAAATACACAGCACGCATGACAGATCATAAATACAAAATCCTTAACTGACTTGCCCCTCCGATCCGCCTGCCGCCATACACATGATTATTCCCGCGAACGCACAGACACGCACATCTGACGCTCGATGTCCGATCCTGTTTCACTTGCATAAAACTGAGCTTTAGCACTTCCCCCTATCAGAGTGAACTCTCTGCATCTGTGGAGTGTCCTACCCTGAGGTCACACACAACGATCGCGACAGTCAAAAGCTTAGCGACCACGCCCGACCAGCGTCCTTGCGTCCTCACCCCGTCCTAGGTGCAAAGCATGCCTCAGAACTGCCCTGCTTACGTTGCATTCGCTTTCCCTGCCCGCGATAATGCAATGTAGCTACACGCTCAGGCACAAGAATTGGATCCCATATGTCGCCCCCTACAAGCACCTGTGATTCCGCAGAAATGCACCAGTACTGCACCCAAGTAGCCTGTTCGGTTGAGCTTCTGAGATTTATGGGATTTGTAGTCGCGTCAATCGGTGTACCAGAAAAGTGCATCTATCCAAAAGGCTAAAACAAAACAGTGACCAAGAATTTAATTATCTACGGCAGCTGCGTTTCGAGAGACATATTCAATCTTGAAGAAAGCCGCGACTTCAACTTGCTTGAGTACTACGCGAGATCATCAATGGCTTCGCTCTGCAGTGAAGCCTACGAGAACTCAGAAGCATTAGAGAAAATCCCATCGGCTTTTCGACGCCGGATGGTCGCATATGATTTCTCAAAAGAGATCCTCTCGGACAAGAACCAATTCGATAACGCCGACGTCATCTTAATTGACTTGATCGATGAGCGCTTTGATCTGATAGTTCTGCCATCCGGACAGACTGTAACTCATTCAAACGAGCTGACTGAAAGTGGAATACTTGAGGCCCCATCGGTTGAAGGCTTCAAAGTTATTACCCAAGGCTCAATGGAGCGTCGTCGACTCTGGCTTGAGGGGATGCAAAAGTTTTTCGCACTCCTCAAACAACGGAACAAGCTTGATCGCGTATTGATCAACAAGGTTTTCTGGTCTTCTGCATTTGAAAAGCCGAGTACATCCCCCTTCCCCGTTGCATCGACCTTCATCGAAAAAGCCAACGCTGAACTGGCGTGGATGTACGAGGTACTAAGCCATGAGTTGGCAGCGCATCAATTCCTGGAGTTCTCTACATCACAGTTGACCGCAGACGAATTCCATCGCTGGGGAGTTTCCCCTTTCCATTATTCTGAGGGCTACTATCAAGAGGCCTTGTCTCAGATCAAACAAAAAACGGCAAACTCGGACGAAGCGGTATCTGAACCCGCCGTGGAGGCTCGTTCATATTCCCCATTTGTTTCGAAAGGTGCGAAACTCACTGTAGCGGCGATTAAAGCCGATGGGGAAATTTTCGCGCATTGCTCTCTTGTCACAGAAGGCAGAATTCACGACAGCGGAAGTTTCGCGTTTTACCTGGTTGTTGACGGTGTACGACGTGATGTGCGGTGGTACGACGCCTCTCAAAATGCGCGCTTTCTTGCACCAGAGACTTACAAGACGCTGGAAGTGATGGCTTTTTATAAAGACGTTCTCGAAGAACAGCTGTCAGCTAAGTGCACTGTAGATTCAATGTAGAGCTTCCTAAAGAAGCTAAATAGACGGATGAAGAAGCATGGGCGGACATCTTCAAACCCGCCCATGCTTTAATCGCTGAACTGCACCTCATCCGTCTCACAAGAGACCAGCAATTAAATCCCTGGTCACTCGCTCAACCACCTTATTCGTTGCTAATTTTAGCAATCGGTTCACCTGAACGTGATAGGATCGCCAGCAAACCTAAAGGCAGCACTTTGGTTCGCAGAGCTTCAGCACCAAGCATTTCAGAGCCAATAATGCTGAGTTGTCCTTCATAATAATAAAACGGACTTCCATTTAGATAAGCCGAACAGGTGCCATTCCTACAAATCAAATCACGCAATCCAAATATGCTGGTGCGCGGGTATTCCAAAGCAATTTTACCAACCAACTTATTTGCTGCATAGTCGCCCTTATCTGCATAAGACGTTTGCTTCTCGCACGACATAAAGGGAATTTTGATCGACTTTTTACTGCACTCACGATTATATTCCATAAAGCCTGCGCTATCAGTGCGATAACCACAGTTTTTCCTGCTTCGGTCAGCTGGCGCAGGGTTTGCCGAAAATCTGACTCGAAGCTCGGATCTCGTACGTATGCATGCCAACTCGCACCCAAGACAACCGTGTCATAATTGGAAAGCTCCCCGCGAACCATCTGATTAAATTTCACGCAGCTATCTTTATATGCAGGCGGAGCGTACTTTATATTTCGCTCATCTGGAAACGGCGGACTTTATGAGTGCTCTATATTCCTGAGTGCGAACCCATAGCGCTCAGACAGCACTTTGAAATACCCCATAAAGTGCGCCGCATTTGAGTCACCAAACAAAATCGCACGCGGTACTTTATGATGATCACCAACCACGCATTTTTGAGATTTCATAAATTCTGGCTTTGCGCCTACCTGACAAACATAGCTGTAGCTAAAAGCAGAACGCGTGTTATTACTTAATTTCGCCAATCTCTCAGCGTAGTTTTCCGGAGAAAATAGTTCAATCAAGCCATTCGAGTTTATCGCAACAATTGATAGCACCCCAGTTGCAAGCAAGAGCCCTGAAAGGGCATAGGCTTTAGCAGGCGCCCCCGAATGCCTGAATGGATTTTCAATCCCAAAATACGAGAACAAGGTCATGACAACGGCACATCAACCCGCCCATCAGATCAGGCTCGCCCATCGCGTATCGATAGAACGCCAGCACGGGCCAATGCCAAAGGTAGAGGGAAAAAGAGATTAAACCGATAGCAACCAGGGGCCTCAATGAGAAAAGACTATTTACTGCCGTGGAACTGAAATTACCTGCTGCGATAAGTAATGCAACGCCAACTGTAGGTACAGCCGAAATCAAACCAGGGAAGCCATCCGTTTCACGAATCGTCAATAGCGACCAAACAACGATCGCCAACCCCACTGCAGCTATGATTTCCGCATACGCCCGCTGAACCCTGAAAGTGACCATCTGGCATATGAAATATGTGACGGCACCGATCAGCAACTCACCCGCCCGCGAGGGGAGCATGTAGTAGGCGAACTTCGGATCCGCAAACAACTTGCTTTCGCCGTACAAAAATGAGGCTGCGGCGATCAATACTGCTGCGGACACTATCGCCTTGCGCCCTCCCACCTTGTACAAAATAATTAACAAAGCGGGCCACACCAGGTAAAACTGCTCTTCCACCCCCAGCGACCACATATGCAGTAGTGGAACCAAGTCAGAGGAAGCAGCAAAATATCCTACATCTAGGTATTTCCAGAAATAGATATTCGCGACTGAGAAAATGGATGCTATAGCCGAGGACGCCAAGTCTCGAGCATCCACCGGCACCATAAAGGCAGCACCGAACAATGTAGTAATAAATATCAGAAAGAATGCAGCTGGAAGAATTCGTCAAACCCTTCGCATATAGAACTCTACAAAGGAAAACTCACCTTTTTGAAACTTCTTTTGCAATAATCCCTGTAATCAGATAGCCTGAAATCACAAAGAATATATCTACACCGACAAAACCGCCTGGTAGCCAATGCTTGTTAAAGTGGAAAATCACCACGGCTAATACTGCGAGAGCCCTCAGCCCGTCGATATCGGGACGATAGGACATTTTTTTTGACATGCATCTCTGAATTCCCTGACATGAGGCCCATGAATAAACCGCAAATGATACCGTTTTAGTGCCCCCAACGTTTTTTTGAAGTCCCTCGTGGTATCACACCGCCGGCTACACCTCGTCCACTCCGATAGTCCACGACATGCTCACCCGGCAGTAGCCGATATGCTGATAGCTAATTCAAGTATTTTGCAGGTGTTTGGCCCCCCCACACTGACAACAGGGATAATTCCTGAAGGACGACCTGATGGTTCAAATTCGCTAGGTAGAGGTTCCGCCAAGCTAATGAGGGGTCTCCCATGGTTCGCTGTCGATGAGGAACGCACGCGTTAGCGGCGAAACTATCCGACTCACAGGCTGAAGCTGCATGGGTAGAAAAACGCGCTATAGCTACCAACGCTCACGACTCTGAGTCGGAATTGAATTCTTGGGCCCGCCCCGTTGACGACGGACAGGCCAGATCACTCAATAAACCCTATCCCCCACCAACCGCTTCAAATACTGCCCATACCCGTTCTTGGCCAACGGCTCAGCCAGCTTCAACAGCTGCTCTGCCCCAACCCACCCCTGCCTGTACGCCACCTCTTCCGGGCAAGCCACCTTCAGCCCCTGCCGCCGCTCAATCGTGGCGATGTACCCGCTAGCCTCCAGCAACGAGTCATGCGTCCCGGTATCCAGCCAGGCATACCCGCGCCCCATGATCTCCACCGACAGCCGGTTCTGCTCCAGGTACACCCGGTTCAGATCGGTAATCTCCAGTTCACCCCGCGCAGACGGCTTGATGCCTTTGGCAATCTCGACCACGTCCTTGTCGTAGAAATACAACCCGGTCACGGCATAGCTGGACTTCGGCTTGGCAGGTTTTTCTTCCAGGCTGATCGCCTTGCCCTTGTCATCGAACTCAACCACGCCGTAACGCTCGGGGTCATGCACATGGTAGGCAAATACGCTGGCGCCTTCGTCGCGGCCCATGGCATTGCGCAGCAACTGCTGGAAGTCGTGGCCGTAATAGATGTTGTCGCCCAACACCAGCGCCGACAGGTCGTTGCCGATGAAGTCTTCACCAATCAGGAAGGCTTGTGCCAAACCGTCTGGCGAGGCCTGCACGGCGTAGGTGATGTTGATGCCCCACTGATGGCCGTCGCCCAGCAGTTGCTCGAAGCGGGGGGTGTCTTGCGGGGTGGAGATGATCAGGATGTCCTGAATGCCCGCCAGCATCAGCGTGGTCAGCGGGTAGTAGATCATCGGTTTGTCGTACACCGGTAGCAGCTGCTTGGAAATTGCCAGGGTCGCTGGGTGCAGGCGGGTACCCGACCCGCCCGCCAGAATGATGCCTTTACGCTTCATAGTGGTCATTTCTCGTGAATTTCCTTGAGCATGCGGGCCACTCCCTGGCGCCAGTCTGGCAGAGTCAGGGCAAAAGCCTTCTGTAGTTTGTTGGTATCGAGACGCGAGTTAGCCGGTCGCTTGGCCGGGGTCGGATAGGCATCCGTGGTCAACGGGTTGACCTGTTCGGCGTGGGCTTTCAATGCCACGCCTTGGGCTGCTGACTGTTCCAGCACGTAGCGGGCGTAGCCGCACCAGGTGGTCTCGCCACCGGCCGCCAGGTGATACAGGCCAACCAAAGCCGGATTGGCTCGGGTGGCGGTAATGGCGTGTGCGGTAATGTCGGCGATCAATTCGGCGCCAGTGGGGGCGCCGAACTGATCGTCGATCACACCCAGGCTGTCGCGTTCGGCAGCCTGGCGTAGCATGGTCTTGGCAAAGTTGTTGCCGCGGGCGGCATACACCCAGCAGGTACGGAAGATCAGGTGCTGGCAGGCGGCAGCCTGGATGGCTTGCTCGCCCGCCAGCTTGCTTGCGCCGTAGGTATTCAGCGGGCCGACAGTGTCGTCTTCGCGCCAGGCCTGGGCACCCTGCCCCGGGAATACGTAGTCGGTGGAGTAATGCACCAGCAGTGCGCCGCAGTCGGCGGCAGCACGGGCGAGCACACCCACGGCCTCGGCGTTTACCTTGAAGGCTAGCTCGCGCTCGCTTTCTGCCTTGTCGACGGCGGTGTAGGCAGCGGCGTTAACGATCACATCGGGGGCATAGGTACGCACGGTTTCGGCCAGACCTGGCAGGTTGGCCAGGTCGCCGCAGTGCGACTGGCTGCGGCTGTTCAGCGCCAGCACCTGGCCCAACGGGGCCAGGCTGCGTTGCAGCTCCCAACCTACCTGGCCGTCCTTGCCCAGTAGCAGAATTTTCATGCCGAGCGCCCTGCGTAGTTCTTTTCAACCCACTCGCGGTAGCTGCCAGACTGTACGTTTTGCACCCATTCCTGGTTGTCGAGGTACCAGGCAACGGTTTTGCGAATACCGGTTTCGAAGGTTTCAGCGGGTTTCCAGCCCAGCTCGCGTTCCAGCTTGCGGGCGTCGATGGCATAACGGCGGTCATGCCCGGGGCGATCGGTCACGTAGGTGATCTGTTCGGCGTAAGGCTTGCCGTCGGCGCGCGGGCGCAGTTCGTCCAGCAAGGCACACACACGGTTGACGATTTCCAGGTTGGGCTTTTCGTTCCAGCCGCCTACGTTGTACACCTCACCGGTGGTGCCGGCTTCCAGCACACGGCGGATGGCGCTGCAGTGGTCCTTGACGTACAGCCAGTCGCGAATTTGCTGGCCGTCACCGTACACCGGCAGTGGCTTGCCGGCCAGGGCGTTGACGATCATCAGCGGGATGAGCTTTTCCGGGAAGTGATACGGGCCGTAGTTGTTCGAGCAGTTGGTGGTCAGCACCGGCAGGCCGTAGGTGTGGTGGTAGGAACGCACCAAGTGGTCACTGGCGGCTTTGCTGGCCGAGTACGGGCTGTTGGGCTGGTACTGGTGGGTTTCGGTGAAGGCCGGTTCGTCGGCAGCCAGCGAACCGTACACTTCATCGGTGGACACATGCAGGAAACGGAACGCCTGGCGCGACTGTTCATCCAGGCCGCCCCAGTAGGCACGTACGGCTTCCAGCAGGCGGAAGGTGCCGACGATGTTGGTTTCGATGAAGTCTTCGGGCCCATGGATCGAGCGGTCGACGTGGGACTCGGCGGCGAAGTTGACGATCGCGCGCGGCTGGTGCTCCTTCAGCAAGCGGGTTACCAGTTCGGAGTCGCCGATATCGCCATGCACGAAGATGTGGCGCTTGTCGCCCTGCAGGCTGCTGAGGGTTTGCAGGTTGCCTGCATAGGTGAGCTTGTCGAGGTTGACCACGGGCTCGTCGCTACCGGCCAGCCAGTCCAGCACGAAATTCGCACCAATGAAACCCGCACCACCCGTTACCAGAATAGTCATTGTTCAGTTCTTCCCGATACCGCTATCAAACCATGCACGGTTTGAAATTGTTGTAGATGTTGACCTGTCGGCAACAACTGTTTCATAGACCGACTGCGATCAAGGCTCAAGGCGCCGGCGCTGATACAGCCAGTCGACGATTTCACCGCCCGGTGTATAGCCGCTGACGGTGTCGCGCAACAATTGGCGCACGGTGGCAAAGTCATCCTCGGCGGTCGCAGCCCGCAGTGCCTCCAGGCGCTGCTTGAGCACATCCCAGGTCAGGTAGTCTTCATTGGCGCTCATGATCATGGGGTGGCGCGTGGCAATTACGTTGTCACCGATCAGCAACTCTTCATACAACTTTTCGCCAGGGCGCAGGCCGGTGAAGTTGATGGCGATGTCGCCCAGAGGGTTGCGCTCGGAGCGGATGCTGAAGCCGGACAGGTGAATCATTTTTTCCGCAAGTTCCACGATCTTCACCGGCTCACCCATGTCCAGCACAAACACGTCACCACCCTGCCCCATGGAGCCGGCCTGGATCACCAACTGCGCGGCCTCGGGGATTGTCATGAAGTAGCGGGTGATTTTCGGGTGGGTCACGGTCAGTGGCCCGCCGTGTTTGATTTGCTTGTGAAACAGCGGGATCACTGAGCCTGACGAGCCCAGCACGTTGCCAAAACGCACCATGGTGAAACGGGTTTTGTTCACCTGCGACACGTTGCCGGTATCGCCCATCAACACGGGCGCCAGCTCTTTGCTCAGGGCTTGCAGCACCATTTCGGCCAAGCGCTTGGTACTGCCCATCACATTGGTGGGGCGCACGGCCTTGTCGGTAGAGATCAACACGAAGTTGGAAACGCCAGCCTGCAATGCCGCCTGGGCGGTGTACAGGGTGCCGAACACATTGTTCGACAGGCCTTCGGCAATGTTGTGCTCGACGATGGGCACGTGCTTGTAGGCGGCGGCGTGGTAGACGGTGTCTACCTGCCAGGCACGCATCACGTCCAGCATCTTGGCCTGGTCGCGGACCGAGCCGAGGATAGGGATCAACTGCACAGCCAGGCCCTCACGAAGGATACGTTGCTCCAGTTCGCTGGCGATGGTGTACAGGTTGAATTCACTGTGTTCGAACAGCAGCAGGGTACGCGGCGTCTGGCCCAGTATCTGGCGACACAGCTCGGAGCCGATCGAGCCGCCAGCGCCGGTTACCATCACTGTTTGGTCGATGATGCAGTGCTGCAGCAGGTCACTTTGGGCAGGCACCGCATCGCGGCCAAGCAGGTCGGCGATGTCTACTTCCTGGATGTCGTCCACCTTGACCCGGCCGCTGGCCAAATCCATGAACCCAGGCACACTGCGTACATGCAGCGGATAGCCTTCGAGCAGGTTGAGGATCTCGCGGCGGCGGCTGCGGCTGACCGAGGGCAGCGCCAGCAGGATTTCTTCGGCGCCGGTGTCGTCGATCATGCGTTGCAAATGGTCTGGCTGGTACACCTGCAGGCCGGCAATTACCCGGTCGGTGATGCTGCCATCGTCATCGATGAACGCGACCGGGCGCATGGCTTTGCCCATGCGCAAGGCAGCAACCAGCTGGTTACCGGCCGAGCCGGCACCGTAGATGGCAACCCGTGGAAGGCCATCGTCGCGATTGGCGAAAGGCACGTGCTGCACAGCAGTGGCGAACCAATCCCCCAGGAAGTATTGGCGCATGGCAAGGCGCAGGCCGCCGACCATGATGAGACTGAGCCACCAGTAGTTGAAGGTGATGGAGCGTGGCACCACACTTTGATGATTGCCGGCCCAATAGATTATGAAGCCCAGTATCAACGCCGAAAGGGTCACGGCCTTGATGATGGCGATGAGCGCATCATTGCCGAAGTACCGCATCACCGCCCGATACAGACCAAATCGGATGAACAGCGGAATCGAAATGATCGGCGCTATGATGAACAGCCAGGTATGGTCCAGGACGGGGTTGGCCAGATCATCAATGCCCAGGCGCACGACGAACGCCAGCCAGAGTGCGAACCAGACCAGAATCACATCAGTCGCTACCTGAATCAGCCGTTTGTGGCGTCGAGGCAGTCCTAGCAGTCTTGAGCGCAGCTTATCCATAAAACCTCTTAGGGCAATCCAAAGTGACATGTCTACTCGCTTCGTCCTATCACTTTAGCTAGTGTTCAAGCTCACCGGCGCGCCAACGTACGGCCAGATATGCCAATGGCAGGTAGGCGATGATCACGCCCCACACGCCATCCAGGCCAAGCAAAAGCACGCACAAGGCCACCGGCAGCAGCCAGAACAGGTTGAGCGCGGCCACCGCCAGGGTTACCGGCAGATGCCTTCCATAGTGGCGCGACGCAAACTGGTAAGCGTGGCTGCGGTGTGCTTCATATACCTTGTCACCGCGTAGCAGTCGACGGATCAAGGTGAATGTAGCGTCTACCACGAACACCCCTAGAAGGATCAGCCAGCACCAGAACAGCTGTGACGACACCCAGGCAGCTTGCAGCGAAAGGGCCGCCAGCACGATGCCGAGGAAGCCACTGCCAGCGTCGCCCATGAAGATCTTGGCAGGGGGGAAGTTCCAGAACAGGAAGCCGATCGTGGCGGCTGCCAATAGCAGGGGCAGCACCATCAACTGGGGAGCACCGGCAAGTGCTGACAGCAACACCATCCCCAGACAGGCTGTGACCGCTTCCACGCTGGCGATACCGTCGATGCCGTCCATGAAGTTATAAAGGTTGAGCATCCATACGCTGTAGAAGGCCGCCAGGACATAGCCAAGCCACAGCAGGTCCAGCGTGAAGCCAAATATCTGCAACGGTGCCAGGCCGCCCAGCCAGTACAACATCCAGGTTGCTGCGGCGAAATGGCCGAGCAGCCGCCAACGGGCGGCAATGTGGCCGTGGTCGTCCATGAAACCGATCACGGCAATCAATGCCCCAGCCCCACCAATGCCCACCAGTGCCGGCAGTGGCACTACTCCATTCAGGCCCAATACAGGCAGGCACACCAGAAAACTCAGCACAATGGCCACACCACCGCCCCGTGGGGTCGGTACAGTGTGCGAGCTGCGTGCGTTGGGTACATCGATGATCTGTTTGTTCAGGGCGTAGCGCCGTAACGCCGCTGTCAGAAGCAGGGATGCCCCTGCCACCAGGGGAATGAGCCACCATACCGTCATTTGTCTTGCTCTTTCAAAAAGTTGATTGCCGTGGCCCGTAGCGCCTGGTCGATATCAAGTGGAGGTTTCCAGCCTAGCACTTCACGTGTCTTACGGCTGTCTACCTGCAACGAGCCGCATAGGCGCCGGGACAAGGCACCTTTGCCTGCCAGGGTTGCCACCCCTTTAAGCAAGGCTGCAGGCACAGGTAACAGCCGGGCAGGTTTGCCCAGAGCCTTGCCCAGGTGTTGCAGCAACTCGGTGGTAGAAAGGTCATGACCATCACTGGCCAGAAAGGTCTGGTTGGCAGCGGCAGGGTGATCAATGCAGGTCACCAATAGGTCAACCAGGTTATCCAGCGCCACCAGGCTGCGTTTGTTGTGAATGGCACCGAAGGGCAAGGGTACGCCCTTGCTCAGCCAGTGCATCATGCTGCGGAAGTTGGCTTTCACCCCAGGCCCATAGACAAGCACTGGGCGCACGATCACTACTTCCAGCCCCGTTTGAGCCGCCACTTGGCGCAAGCCGTCTTCGGCTTCGCGTTTGGATACGCCATAGGGGTCCTGCGGTGCAGGCACTTCGTCAGCTGTATAGGGCGCCCGGCCATCAGTGCTCTCGCCATTCACCTTCACCGAACTAACGAAGATGAATCGGCGCGCGCCCGCTTGGGCAGCAGCCCGGGCCAGGGCCAAGGTACCCTCCACATTGACCCGGCGGAATTCGGCCAGTGGTTCTGCTGCCGTTTCGTGCATCACGTGCACGCGTGACGCCAGGTGGATCACAGTGTCTACCTGCTCGAAATGGCCAGAGTCAAAACTTACCGCCGATAGTTCGGTGAACTGCCGGTAATCGACGCCTGCAACCTGCCGGGCTGGCGGTTGCCTGACCAGCGCCCGAAGCCCCCTGCCTGGGTTGGCGGCAAGCCTTTCCAGCAGCGCGCAGCCAACAAAGCCACTGCCGCCGGTTACCAAGATCGTCATCGTTCAATCCTTCCTTTTTGGGCCTTCGCCGCCATGGCTGGCCAGCCTGTCAGGGCCTGTCAGTCAAAATAGTCGGCGCTGCTGAACGCCAAGCCCAGCTGATCCTTGGCAGACAACGTCGGTTGCCCGACCAAGGGCCAACGAACATTCAGCTCCACATCATTCCATGCCAGGCAACGGTCATACTGGGGCGCATAGAAGTCGGTGGTCTTGTACAAGAACTCGGCAACGTCAGACATCACCAGAAAGCCATGGGCGAAACCCGCAGGCACCCACAATTGCCGCTTGTTTTCGGCAGAAAGGTATTCGCCCACCCATCGACCAAAAGTCGGCGACGACCGACGCATATCTACTGCCACATCAAAAACTTCACCCTGTACAACCCGTACCAGTTTTCCCTGGGGCTGCTTTATCTGGTAGTGCAACCCCCGCAGTACGCCTTTAGCGGAGCAGGAATGATTATCCTGCACAAAATTAACCGGCCTGCCGATAGCCTGCTCAAACACTTGCTGGTTGTAGCTTTCCAGAAAAAAACCACGCTCATCGCCAAACACCTTTGGCTCGAAAAGCATTACATCCGGAATTTCAAGGCGGGTAACTTTCATACATTAATTGCCATGTTCAGTAAAATGGGCTCAGGCAGGCTTTCGCCCTGCCAGCCGGGCCAGGACAAGAATGAGGCACAGTCCAACGAAATAAATCCTGTCGCGATTACGTCGACGGTATTGTCGGGCGTTGAATGCCAGCCTCAGCAGGCTTTTGATATCAAGTGCCGCCCAACTCACAACACATGCAGTTTTATCCAGGCCAACCAGTGATGCAATATGCACCGACTGTTGCAACCACCAACCTGAAAGCACTTTGCGCAGGCGAGCTTTCATGGCTGAGCCACCCGTGTTCACGCCCACCTGGTTACTGGCATGCTGCCGATAACGCATCGACGGCTGCGGATCGATGAACCACTGCATGCGTTGTGACCTTGCATAGGCGTAGATCAGCCAATCATGCAACGTGACATCCTGAATTTCCTGCCATTTATCCAACAGAAACGCTTTGAACCGATTTGCAAGCACCGGAGAAAGCACATAGGTACAACCCGGCCCGGCCGCTTCGAACAGGAAATCGTATTGCACCTGGGGTTGGTGCTTTTCTACCAACATTTCACGGCCGTCAGGCCAAAATGCCAGGACATTGCTCGAATAGGCATCGTTACCTTGGGCGATGTACTGATAAGCCCGCGCCAGTTTGTCCGGGTACCAGATATCATCCTGGTCTGCCAGAGAAATCGCATCGAACGAGGCCAGCTCCACGTCGTGGAGCAAGCGGAAAAAGTTTTTGCCAGCGCCACCAAAGCGCAGGCCTAACGGCAGTACTGTCACTGCAGGGTTGCTGGCCTGAAGCGCCTCGCACCATGCCTCGGTGCCATCGTCCGAGCTGTCCACACTGATGAACAAGGCCACATCGACATCCTCTTGTTCGAGGATGGACGTCACCTGTTCCGGCAACCAGTGCACACCATTGTAAGCAGCTAAAAGTACGGCGATCCTAGGTCTTTTCATTATAATTCCGCCCAGTCAAGTCATAACTTTTGTTTCCAAACCGCTTCAATACGGCTTGACATTGAGCAGTGCCAATACGCTTGCCATTGCCCTGAGCATAAATGGAAAGCGACTCCCCATGAGGACTACTCTGTACTTCAGTCCCACATCCCCCCATTTACCATTGGCCGCCAAACGCTGAAAGTCAGGTTCTTGTCTGGCCAGCCTGACCGCATCAGTGTAAACCTGAAGATTCTTTGCTCGATAAGCCAGCACATAAAAAATGTAGGCTATCTGTTTAGCATAATGCCGCTGATAAAGCTCGCTGTACGTTTGATAAACGCCTTGCTCCTGCAAGTACCGTTTTTCTATTGCCAGCACCTCGAGTGCAGCTATCAACAACCCCGCACCGGCACTTCGTGTCGTACTACCATACCGCACCAGGGCATGGTACAGCACTTCTGCGACAAACCCTGTGGCCGACGCATGCAACGCCAGTGCACGAGAGAAGAAAATATCCTCACACCCCCGTGTTTCCGGGAAGCGCACATTGTGACGCTCAAGGAATGCACGGGAATATAACTTGTTGACCGGGCTCGACAGGATTTCCTCGTCCATCATCGCCCGCTCGAAAATGGCACGCCCTTTCAGCTCCTTATGCCGGCCAGGCACGATACTGTGGCTGACCCTGCCGTCTTCACTTACAAAATCGAGGCCGAAATTTATGAAATCGTAGTTGCTTTCTTCCATCAGCGGCAAGGTGCAGCTGATAATTCGGGGGTCGACAGTATCATCCGAATCAACAAACAATACATATTTGCCGGTAGCATGCTGCAGCCCGTAGTTTCGTGCCACCCCCTGCCCTGCATTAGCCTGCGTGAGGATTTTCACATCATCACGTCCTGCCAGTTTTGCCTGGCATATCGCCAGCGAATCATCCTTGGAGCCATCGTCGATCACGATGATCTCAAGCCGTTGGCAATCGATTGCGCAGATACTGTGCAGACAACGCGCCACGTAGTCCGCCATGTTATAAACAGGAACAATAACGCTGACCTGAGGTAGCTGAGCGCCTGACATCTTCACTCCCAAAAGAACAGATACGGCACAAACGGAGACGATCCAATACCCGCCGTGTCAGCAAAATTTTTCATCCTGAATGCAAATGCCATCAACGCAACCAGCAGAATGGCTACTTTGGTGAAAGGCGCCAACTGAATCTCGTACCTGGCAGTGTGAAAAATCAGGCACATGATGATCAGGAAGTTGACCAGTTGCTGCAGCCGAATGCCAGCATAACTGAACTGGGATACACCGATCATGACCACAGTCAGCCCCGCCAGCAGCAAGATCACCAGGCCGGAATGGCGCCGGGCCTGGACATCAAGTGCCCAGATAGCGAGCAACAGCCACGACACCAGTACCGTACTCAGCCCGGACAAGCCGGAAGCCACCTGAAGGCCGGCATAACTGGTCAATTTGGCCAGTAAATAGTTGAAAAACACTCCGACAAATACGGCGAGGAAGACCGTACCATAAATAACCCAACGCCATTGCCGGGTATACAGAATGAACAACAACAACCCCAGCATCAAACTGGAAACTTGAATCATGCCCGCAACCAATACCAGGGCAAAATACACTCCGTAACGCCGTTGCAGCAGAAAACTGCCTGCCAGGTAAACCAGCGAAAATGCCAGACCATAGCGAACGCCGTTCATGACCATGTCAAAATAGTAAACCGGTACGACCAGTAGGCAGAACAAGTAGGGGTTGCTGTTGTGGCGCATCCCCGCCCACACCAGCAGTAACGTGATCATTACGCCAATCAAGGCGAGGATAAGCGCTGCACTGTCAGTGAACATCGAAAGCGTCAGCACCAAGCCCTCGAACAGCGGTTCGAATACCCCCAGAAAACTGCCGCTTTCCAACAGCTGATTGATCGTTTGAATGTACGTGGCTGTGTCCATGCCTACAGTACCACGCAAGATCGCCAGGAATGCCATTGGCAACAACGCCAGCACCAGAAAATACCGAGGCGCCCGCACCAGCCAGCCCATGAAACACAATACAAAAAACGCAAGCGTGCTAGCGACGTAATAAATCATCGTTCTTCCCTGGCAACCAAGCCTGTATTCAGCCGCACTCGCAACTTTACACCGACTTCAGTTCTTCCACGATGTAGTCAAGCTTCATCAATGTAGAAATAATTTCGTCTACACTCAGCCGCTGGGTATTGTGCGATGTGTAGTCATCCAGCTCCGACACTTCCTGTTCGCCATTCGACGAATACTTTTCGTAGTTCAGGTCGCGGTTGTCCGCCGGAATCCGGTAATAGCGCCCCATGTCTTCGGATTTGGCCATTTCCTCGCGCGAGATCAACGATTCGTAAAGCTTCTCGCCATGGCGGGTACCGATGATGCGAATGGCATTGTCCTTGTTGAAGATGCGCTTCAGCGCATCAGCCAGCTCACCCACTGTGGACGCCGGCGCTTTCTGGACGAAGATATCGCCCTGCTTGGAGTGCTCGAAAGCGTGCAGCACAAGATCCACCGAATCTTCCAGGGACATCAGGAAGCGCGTCATGTTGGGGTCGGTGATACTAAGCGGCGAACCGCTCTTAAGCTGGTTGACGAACAACGGGATAACCGAGCCGCGAGAGGCCATGACGTTGCCATAACGTGTCGCACAGATCACCGGCCCTTCGGCAGGAATCATACGAGACTTGGCCACCACCAGCTTTTCGGCCATGGCTTTGGAAATACCCATTGCGTTGATCGGGTACACGGCTTTGTCGGTACTCAGTACAACCACGCGCTTTACATGGTTGGCGACCGCCGCGTTGATCACATTCTCCGTACCGATGACGTTGGTCTTCACCGCCTCCATCGGGAAAAATTCGCAGGAAGGCACCTGCTTCAGTGCGGCCGCATGGAAAATGTAGTCCACGCCTACCATAGCCTGCATCAGGCTGGCGTAATCACGTACGTCGCCAATGTAGAACTTGACCTTGTCATTGGCCAGAGCAATGCGCATGTCTTCCTGTTTTTTTTCGTCCCGGCTGAAAATCCGGATTTCCTTCACATCGGTATCAAGGAACCGCTTGAGCACGGTATTGCCAAACGAACCAGTACCGCCGGTAATCATCAATACTTTATTCTTGAACATCACGCACCTCGCCCCGTTCGCTATTATTTGAAATCACGCATAACTTCTACCAACCGCTCCCACGCAGGAGGTTGGTACCCAGTCGCACTGCGGAATTTGCTGGAGTCCAGAGATCGGTCAATTTCCAGGGCCGAGTCCTCCAGAATTTCAATGTCCTTGCCATAGGCCGAAGCCACCAGTTTCAACAGCGAATACTTGTCAATCGGCTCGACGGAGACGTGATACAAGCCGCTGAGTTCCGGCTTGGGCAACACGAAATCACGAATGACCCTGGCCAACTCGACGGTTGGCAAACCAGAAAATATCGCCTTCCTGAACCCCTTGACCGAGCCTTGCTGGTCCAGGAACCAATCTATCAGTGATACTTTACTGTTCAGCTCATGACCGATAATCGAGGTCCGCAAGGTAATGGCGCTGGCCGAGTCCACGACCTCGCCAATGTACTTCGACTTGCCGTACAAATCGTAGGCATCGGAACGGTCCGACTCTTTATAGCCCCCCTGACTGCCAGAGAACACGCAGTCTGTGCTGATATGCACCAGACGAGCGCCAACAGCCTCGCACAAACGCGAAAGGCGGTGAGGCAGCATGGCATTGATCGGTAGCACAGCCAGCGGGTCGTTGGCGGTGTCGAACTGCTTGATTAGGCCAACGCAGTTGATAACCACGTCCGGCTTGTGCTTTCGGAACAATTCGACCAGGCAATCCTGGTCCAGCACATCCATGTGAGCAATCAACCTGGCCTGATGCCCCTGCTCGAAAACACGTGCAGCGGAAGGGCTGCGGATGGTGCCCCAGACATTCAGGCCGGCTTGAGCGCTCAACACCCTGAAGACAGCATTGCCCAACATGCCAGTGGCACCCAGGATTATGATTTTCATTGGTTCCTCGACACTGAAGGCTGCAAGCATTATCTGAATGCGAGCAAGGATTTTCGATTTAGCACCAGGCTGGCGAGTACTGCCACAACAGTAGCCACCACGACCACCCCTAGCCGGTAATAGTCGCTAACCAACCTCTCGCACACTGCGTTGGCAGCGGCAAAGAAAACAACCCCGGCTGTAATGGACATCGCCAGCACCTTCAGACCGGTAAATACGCCCTTGGTCAGATAAGGATGGCGCTTGCAAACAAAGAAGAAAGTCAATAATACGGAGTAAATGTTATACAAAAGCCACATCCACGCCGCCCCGTTGCTGCCCCAACGCTCGACCAGAAGCGGAAGACCGAGGAGCATCAACGGAATAGCCACCACGTTCAAGCGAAACGCAAGCGTTGTCCACTTGGTCGCCAACTGCAAGGCAAACGGAACAATCAGCAGTGACTGCAAGGAGGTCCCGACCACCAGTATGCCCACCACACTGGAGACGCCCGCTGCCACGTCAGGCGCAAACAGAATGCCAAGGACAAGAGGCTTGAACAGGACCACAGCACAGCATAACAGCACCAGCACCGATGACATGATGCACAACGAAGCGGTGTGGATGCGCTCGACACTGCGTTCGTCATTCGCTGAAAAGCACGCGGCCATGCGCGGGAACAGCACTGAATTGAACGCCGTCGAGAAGATGTACGCAACGCCAGCCAGCGTGGTTGCCAAGGTGTAGTAGCCAAAGGCTTCCAGGGTGATACGGCCGCTGAGGTACAATTTGTCGTACTGAGTGGTTAGTACCGAAGTAATGGAAATCAGCAGGACCCCCCTCCCATAGACATACCCGCGCCGCAGATAGCCCATCTTGAAGCGATACAGCCACGGCAGGAACCCGGTCTTACCGTGCACTACCCACAACAAGGCCAACAAATAGCTGACTTGTACAATGACTTGGAGCAGGAAGTAGAACTCGATCGAACGCATGCCAGGAAACAGGTAAAGCGGTAGCAGTACCCCGAGCGTACGCAGCAAGGAATATGGAACGTACAGGGCATTGAGCGCTAATTGCATTTCCTTGCCTGCCAGCACCGCTTGCAGGAGCATGATCGGAAAGTTGAGGGCGATGAAACCCGCCATATACCACAACGATTGCCGGGCAGCGGCCTTGCCAACATCTTCGATACTGAGCCAGTGCTCTGCCATGAAGCCCGAAGCCAGGCCCACGCCCAGAAACGCGATGGCACCGATTAATGTGAATGTTGCGAAGTAGCTGGACACCATCGACAGGTCTGCCGCCCTGTTGCGCCGTGCCTTCTGCGGGCTGACAGCAACCGAGCGGGCCATCCGGTGGATGATGTTGCTGGTGAGCCCGCCTTCAGCCACCATCAGCACCATCAGCAGCGTCGTAAAAAAGCCAACCATGCCCATGGCTTCCGCGCCGAGCAAGCGTGTTGCCAGCGGCAATGCCGCCAGGCTGGCCATCGCATAGACAAGCTTGCCGGAAAAGCTGGCAAACAGCAGGGTAGTCAGGTTACGTAGCTGCATGACACATACACACTTCTGGCATGAGCTAAGCCTTAGCCGCGCTTTATGGAAACGGGAGCAGTACCGACCTTCGCAGCCAGGTTATTGTCCAGTTCATGCTTGGCCAGGCGTACGTTTTCCACCGTAGCCACAACCTCCCTGCCGTAGTTGGCACCCGGCTTCATCAGGCGCTTGGCCCGGCCCCAGGCATACTGACCGGCCACAGCAATGAACGCGGCACCAACGTGCAGCAGGCTCACACCCTTGAACTGCCTCTGCGCCGCTGCACGCCGCGCCCCCAGAATAACCTGGGCGTAATCACGGTGGTGCAACAGGCAAAGCGCATACAGCCTGGCGAAATTGAAGCGGGCCTTTTCATCATTGCCAACGTTCTCCAGGGTTTCCCAGGCTGCATGTGCCCATACAGTCTCCACACTAAAGAATTGCGGAATGAAGTCGGGCCAGACCAAGCCCTTGAACGGCGCCAGATGCGGGTCATCCTTCAGGCTGCCTTTGTGCTTGCCTTCCGCACTTCGCCCGCTGTTGCTCCCCCCTGCCCCGCCAGGCATGGTGAACGGGAAGTCGACCAAGCTGTAACGGCCTGGCTGGATCGACAATGCGACGGCCGCCGACATGTCCGGGCTGGTACCAAAAAATACCTTGCCGTTTTTCTGCCTCAGACCGGCCAGCAGTTCGTTCCTGACCAGACCATGATAAAGCTTGGGCATTGCATCTGTACCTTGGCAGGCGTGCCTGAGGGCGTTATCGAGCCGCTCCCGTACATCCCACTCGGTCAAGGTGGTCTCAAAATGCTCGAGATAAATGCGCCCGGCATGAGCGGCTCCGTAAAATTTGGTACGGAAGTCCGGCCAGTAATAAGCCGCACGCACTTTGGGCGTGAGCATGGCGATTGAATGGTCCTTGGCGTAACGGGCAAACTCGATGATATGGTTGGAAACTGTATCGTCGTCGCCGATCAGGCACACATACTCGCCTGTCGCCAGCGCGATGGCCCGCTCGTGGTTCTCGGTCATCGACAAGCGGCTCTGCCAGTGAACATACACAAGGCGATGATCCTCTTGTGCCTGCGCCCACCGGGCCAGGTCGCAAGCATCATTGCTGGTGTCATGAACAACCACCTGCACCTCTTGAGAAGGAATTTCCAGCAGACTTTCAATGCAGGATATGGCGTATTTCGACCGGTTATGGGTTGGTACTACGATAGAAACCAGATAATTGTTATTCATAACGCTGACTTACCTTCCATCAGAACCAACCAATCATTCGTTGCCAATCACACGAGAGAGGGCTGCGGGCTTTCTGCGCCGCTGCAGCAGGTCACGCATGATTGCGACCAGCACACCAACGGCCAAACCCAATACCAGCGCCGCCGTCACGATCAGCGCCCGCTTGGGTTTTACAGGCTTGTCAGGAAGCTCCACGACGCCATCTTGGGTGAAAACCTGAACACTTTGAGGGTCTACTTTCAAACCTCGGTAGAATGCCAGCCGCTCTTGCCTGGCTCGCAAACCGTCAATGAATGCGTCATCCGAAGACCGGGATTGCAACGTTTCGATTTCTGCTTCGATCGCCTTGCTTCCCCGCATGTAGGTCAAGGCACCACTCATGGCAGCCGACACTTCCGACGACAGGCTTCCAGAAATGATAGGTGGCTTCTCCAGCCCAATGGACTTGGCAACCTTCAACGCCTCTCTCAAACGGACCAACTGATCTTCCCGCAATTTGCGGGCGCTCGCTTGAGCCGCATCAATTTCCCACTGAAGATTCTCGGCCTTGACCGCCAGCTCACTGCGGTGCCCTGTCAATACCTCTTCCTTGGCAAGCTCCGACGCCATCTCAGCATAGGCCGCTACCCATTGCGCTGCCTGGTTCGGGTCTTCGGTGCTGGCCGCTATCACATAGCGGTTCGGGCCATCTTTAGTGACTTGCTCGACGGTCAACTTGCTGAGGAACTGGGCGTAAAGCACATCGCGTGAGCCAACCCGCTCGTTTCCAGTCAATGCCGGCTCATAGACAGTACGGTAGAATTTGCTGCGTACCGTTTCAGAATTCAGTTCCCTCACATACACATCGTAAACATCCTTGACCGAGTATGTTGACAGCCCACTATCTCCCCCCCGCCCGTAATTGAGCTGGGCAATTTCATCACGCGAAGGCGGCTCGACGAATAACCTTGCCTGGTAAACCCGCGGTGCAAGCAACGCATAAGCCAACCCGACAAGCACGATCGGTACAGCGATCACCGCTACCCACAGCTTCTGTCGCCATACGCCTTCCACAAGCTCAATCAGGTCAATCTCGTTGTCATCAGCCAAGCGCCCTTGATCGTTGCGCATTTACTATGTCTTTCCTTGGGTCGGTCTGAAATATGCATTGCTGAATGCCTGAACAGCGCTTTCGAGCAGCACCGTCGCCACGCTCGACTACAGCGTAGCGACAATTCTGTGACCTCTCCAAGGTTCACACTCTAAGCATCATCCAGCCATAGAGTGACGTGTAACATAAAAGTTCTCCTTTTTCGACAAACGCTTAGCTGCCTTGCGGGCTCATGACGCAATGACGACTTCGGGGTTGCAGGCCTGCGACTCAAAATGTCGCACCAAGGCGGCGGACAGCGCTTGCTTGGCACCTGTTTCACCATGCACCAAGACAATCCGCTTGGCAGCCTGCGCACTACCTCGGGCAAATCGCACCAGAGCTGCCTGGTCCGCATGCCCGGCGTAGCCTGATAACGTCAGTACTTTCGCTTGCACCTCATACATCCGCCCATCCAGATCAATCTGCACGAATCCTTCCGCCCCCTCGCTAGCCTGAATCACCGCCCCCGGCGTGCCCTTGGCCTGATAGCCCACAAACATCACCTCGTGCCGAGGGTCCCCCAACATGGCCTTGAGATAATTGACGATGCGCCCACCCGAGCACATGCCATTACCGGCAATCACAATCGCCGGGCGACCGGTGCTCTTGAGGTAGTTGACCACCTGCTGGTGCCGGGCATGGGTATCCACGCTGATCAGCTGACTGAAACCGAGCGGATCGCGCCCTTCGGCAAGGCGAGCCCTGGCCTCGGCATTCCAGTAGTCGTGCAGCTCCCTGTACACGCCAGTGATGCGCTGGGCCAGGGGCGAGTCGAGGATAATGGGCAACTGCGACCAGTCGAGCGGGTCACCCTCGGTGCCTGGGCCAGCGTTACCCACCAAAGCCTTGCGGTAGAGGATGTCTTCCAGTTCGTACAGCAGCTCCTGGGTGCGCCCCAGGCTGAAAGCCGGAATCAGGAGAGTACCCTTGTCAGCCAGGGCACGATCAATGGCCTCTTCCAGCCGCTGCCTGCGGTCGCCGACATGCGGATGCAAGCGGTCACCATAGGTACTTTCCAGCACCAGCACGTCGGCGCGCTCTGGCGGCTGTAGCGGGCGCAACAAGGGATTGCCACACGCCCCCAGGTCACCAGAAAACACGTAACGGCTATTGGACTGCCCATGCTGCATATCGCACTCGACATACGCCGAGCCCAGCAGATGGCCCGCGCGCTGCAAGCGAATGCGACAGCCAAGGCCTGGGCGCTCGACCAGCGTGTGCCACTGCTCGAACGGCAGGGGCACGATAAGGTCGCAGACGAATTCGAGGTACCGCGCCACCTGCGCGGGATCACTGCTGACGCTCAGCTTGTAGGCGTCTTCCAGCACCAGTGGTAGCAGCTGTGCGGAAGGCTCACTGCACAGAATGGGGCCGCGGTAACCGGCGGCCAGCAGCGCAGGGATACGGCCAACGTGATCCAGATGCACATGCGTGATGATCAGGGCCTCGATGCCCTGCACGTCAAAGCCGAGCGGCGCAGCGCCTGCGCCTTGCGCTGCCTCGGCGCCCTGCTCCAGGCCGCAGTCGACCAGCAGGCTGGTGAATGGGGCGAGATGCAGTTGGTGACAAGACCCGGTAACGCTGCGGGTACCACCGTGATGGGAAAGGCTGGGATAGTCCATGCTGCGCACACTCACCTGGGCCGAAAATGAAGTGCGCTATTACTCCACGACGACCAGAGCATGCATAGGTGACGCTTTCCTAAGCGAGCGTAGGAAATTTCCCTAGTTACCGCTCAGTGCCGCCTGTCGGGCAGACGCCCTGATCTTGCGCTTGCTGCGCTGCACGCCGTAGGCACCCAACAATGGCCCGACTGCCAGGCCAATCACCAACGCGGCCAACACCAGCACGGCAACCGGCATTGCCGGAGCAGCCCAGCCGAACAGTACCAACGACACGGTTTGCTGGTTTTCCAGCACGAAGAACAGCACCACGGCCGCCAACAGCAGCACGAATACCGCCGCCAGGGCGCGCTTGAGGTTACGCATCAGATTGCTCCTTGAGGGATCAGGTATGAACCTCATCATGCTCGTCTTCATTGACCCGATCGCGCAACTCTTTGCCGGGCTTGAAGTGCGGCACGAACTTGCCTTCGAGGCTGACCGACTGACCGGTCTTCGGGTTACGGCCCACGCGGGGGGCACGATAGTGCAGCGAGAAGCTGCCAAAACCGCGGATCTCGATGCGATCGCCGGTAGCAAGGCATTGTGACATCTGCTCAAGCATGGTCTTGATGGCCAGCTCCACGTCCTTGGACGAGAGCAGCCCTTGATGGGTGACAATACGTTCGATCAGCTCCGACTTCGTCATATTTTTCCCTTCGTTATCAAGCAGCTAGATCATTGCTCAACCAGTTTGTAGCACGCCGGGAAGGATTTGAACAGGGTGGTTCTTGACTTAATAAAAAAATTCAAGATTGAAGTTTTACAAGAATGGTCTAGCCACCGAGGGCTTGTAGGCGTCCGGCGATGGATTTGCGGTGGCGCGACAATCGAGCGCCGCCCGCGCGGCGCATCGCGAGCTGCGCTCGCTCCTACGTTTGTTTCGGGCCAGTAACGCCTGTGGCAGTGGCGCGCGACCGCCTTGTTTATACGGCGCGATATCGCGCCATGCGCCAAGGCGTCCGTGCGCAAATCCCCCAGGAACAATTGGCCCGAAACAAACGTAGGAGCGAGCGCAGCTCGCGATGCGCCGCGCGGGCGGCGCTCGATATCCGCAACACGGCAAATCCCAAGCCATCCATTTACACGCTGAAACCCTTATTAACGCCAGCCTCCATCCACGGCGACTACGCCTCCCCGGCACACATACTCAAGGATGAACGTAATGGCCAAACCCCACGGCCACAGGCTTCGCCATGCACGATGCTCAGTGCCAGGCAGGCTTTACATGCTGACAACTGTGACCCACCTGCGTCAGCCCCTGTTCCACAACCTTCACCATGCCCGCCTGGCTATCCACAACCTACGCCATGCAGATCATCAGCAACACTGTCGCTCGCTAGCCTGGGTACTGATGCCAGACCACTTGCACTGGTTGATCGAACTGAAAGGCACAACGCTTAGCAAACTGATGCAACGCTTCAAGTGCCAATCCAGCAATGCATTGCGCAAAGCCGGGGTGAAGATGTCACCGATATGGCAGGCCGGATATTTCGACCGCACCTTGCGCCGAGACGAAGATATTCTCAAGGCGGCAAGGTACATCGTAGCCAACCCGGTCAGAGCGGGATTGGTTACCAAAGTCGGTGATTACCCGCATTGGGATGCAGTGTGGCTTTGAGGGTATGGCGGTAGAGTGGCTGCACCTGGGAGATCGAGCGCCGCCCGCGCGGCGCATCGCGAGCTGCGCTCGCTCCTACGTTTGTTTCGGGCCAATTATTCCTGGAGGATTCGCGCGCGGACGCTTTGGCGCATGGCGCGATATCGCAACGTATAAACAAGGCGGTCGCGCGCACCTGCCACAGGCGTTACTGGCCAGAAACAAACGTAGGAGCGAGCGCAGCTCGCGATGCGCCGCGCGGGCGGCGCTCGATTTGCGCAACACCGCAAAGCCAACGGCGAACACCACAAAACAAAACCAACTCCAAAAAAAAGGGCGACCCGAGGGTCGCCCTTTTTTACCGATCAAACAGAACTCAGTTCTGCTTGGCCATTGCTTCGCGCAGCAGCGCAGCCATGGTGGTGTCGGCAGCCGCTTCCGGAGCGTTTTTCAGGCTCTGGATGGCTTCGCGCTCTTCAGCGTCGTCTTTCGATTTGATCGACAGGCTGATAACGCGCGACTTGCGGTCAACGCTGATGATCTTGGCTTCGATCTCTTCGCCTTCCTTCAGAACGTTACGCGCGTCTTCAACGCGGTCACGGCTGATTTCGGAAGCTTTCAGAGTGGCTTCGATGTCGTCGGCCAGAGTGACGATGGCGCCTTTGGCGTCAACTTCTTTCACGATGCCCTTGACGATAGCGCCCTTGTCATTGACAGCAACGAAGTTGGAGAACGGATCGTCTTCCAGCTGCTTGATGCCCAGGGAGATGCGCTCGCGCTCTGGGTCGACCGACAGGATGACGGTTTCCAGCTCGTCGCCCTTCTTGAAACGACGTACGGCTTCTTCGCCGGTTTCGTTCCAGGAGATGTCGGACAGGTGAACCAGGCCGTCGATGCCGCCGTCCAGGCCGATGAAGATACCGAAGTCGGTGATCGACTTGATGGTACCGGTGATCTTGTCACCCTTGTTGAACTGACCGGAGAAGTCTTCCCATGGGTTGGACTTGCACTGCTTGATGCCCAGGGAGATACGACGACGCTCTTCGTCGATGTCCAGAACCATGACTTCCACTTCGTCGCCAACCTGAACGACTTTCGACGGGTGGATGTTCTTGTTGGTCCAGTCCATTTCGGAAACGTGTACCAGACCTTCAACGCCTTCTTCCAGTTCAGCGAAGCAGCCGTAGTCGGTCAGGTTGGTAACGCGAGCTTGCACGCGAGTACCTTCTGGGTAACGGGCAGTGATAGCTACCCACGGATCTTCGCCCATTTGCTTCAGACCCAGCGAAACGCGGTTGCGCTCGCGGTCGAACTTCAGAACGCGTACGTCGACTTCGTCGCCAACGTTAACGATTTCCGATGGGTGCTTGATGCGCTTCCAGGCCATGTCGGTGATGTGCAGCAGGCCGTCGATACCGCCCAGGTCCACGAATGCGCCGTAGTCGGTGAGGTTCTTGACGATACCTTTGACTTGCTGGCCTTCCTGCAGGGTTTCCAGCAGGGCTTCGCGCTCGGCGGAGTTCTCGGCTTCCAGCACGCTGCGACGGGAAACGACAACGTTGTTGCGCTTCTGGTCCAGCTTGATGACCTTGAATTCCAGCTCTTTGCCTTCCAGGTGGGTGGTGTCGCGCACTGGGCGGACATCAACCAGGGAGCCCGGCAGGAACGCACGGATGCCGTTAACGTCGACAGTGAAGCCGCCCTTAACCTTACCGTTGATAACGCCCTTGACCACTTCTTCGGCGGCGAAAGCTGCTTCCAGAACAATCCAGCACTCGGCGCGCTTGGCTTTTTCACGGGACAGTTTGGTTTCGCCAAAGCCGTCTTCGACCGCGTCCAGCGCAACGTGCACTTCGTCACCGACCTTGATGGTCAGCTCGCCAGCTTCGTTGTAGAACTGCTCGAGCGGGATGACGCCCTCGGACTTCAGGCCAGCGTGTACGGTAACCCAGTCGCCGTCGATGTCGACAACGATACCGGTGATGATCGCACCCGGCTGAAGATTGAGGGTTTTCAGGCTTTCTTCAAAGAGTTCTGCAAAGCTTTCGCTCATTTTAATTCCTGTAAATTCGGGCGAAACAAACGCCCCTCGCCACATTCCAGACAATGTGGGTCTGTTTTAAGTAAAGGAAAGCAGGCAGGACGTTGACTGGTGCCCCTGCCTGCTCTCCTGGCTATCAGAGGAGATCGCGCTGGGCGATCTCGCTCCTGATACGTTGCAACACCTGCTCGATGGACAACTCGGTAGAGTCCAACTGAATGGCATCGACCGCTGGTTTCAGCGGGGCCACTGCACGTTGGGTGTCGCGTTCATCACGCGCACGAATCTCATCCAGCAGACTCGACAGACTAACATCTTCACCCTTGCCCTTCAACTGCAGGTAGCGACGACGTGCACGCTCCTCCGCGCTGGCGGTAAGGAAGACCTTCAACGGCGCGTCGGGGAACACCACGGTGCCCATGTCGCGACCGTCGGCGATCAGGCCCGGCGCCTCGCGGAACTCACGCTGACGCACCAGCAGGGCATCACGCACCGCCGGCAGCGAAGCCACCATCGAGGCACCCGCACCTACCGTTTCGGTACGGATGACGTTACTGACGTCTTCACCCTCAAGGATGATCTGTTGCAGCTTACCGGGCTCGGCGGCGATGAACTGCACATCCAGATGGGCGGCAAGCTTGGTCAGCAGCTCTTCGTTGGTGAGGTCGACACCGTGATTACTGGCGTTGAACGCCAGCAAGCGGTAAAGCGCACCCGAATCCAGCAGCTTCCAGCCCAGCTCGCGAGCCAGCAGGCCGGCGACCGTGCCCTTGCCCGAGCCGCTAGGCCCGTCGATGGTGATAACCGGCGCCAGCGAATTCACGACTTGCCCTCTTCCGCCACGCGGATACCCACTTCGGCACACAGCGCCAGGAAGTTGGGGAACGAGGTGGCGACGTTGGCGCAGTCATGGATGCGGATGGGCGCGCTGGCGCGCAGCGAGGCCACGCTGAAAGCCATGGCAATGCGGTGGTCACCGTGGCCATGCACTTCGCCACCGCCCAACTGGCCACCGTCGATGATGATGCCGTCCGGGGTCGGTTCACACTTGATGCCCAGGGTGATCAGGCCGTCAGCCATCACCTGGATACGGTCGGATTCCTTCACCCGCAGCTCTTCGGCGCCACGCAGCACGGTACGCCCTTCGGCGCAGGCGGCGGCCACGAACAGCACCGGGAACTCGTCGATGGCCAGCGGTACCAGTTCTTCCGGGATATCAATGCCCTTGAGCTTGGCACCACGCACACGCAAATCAGCCACCGGCTCGCCGCCGACTTCACGCTGGTTTTCCAGGGTAATGTCGCCGCCCATCAGGCGCAGGATGTCGATCACGCCGGTACGGGTCGGGTTGATGCCTACGTGCTCCAGCACCAGCTCGGAGCCCTCAGCGATCGAAGCTGCCACCAGGAAGAACGCTGCCGAGGAAATGTCGGCCGGCACCTCGATGCGGGTCGCGGTGAGTTTGCCACCGGACTGCAGCGAGGCAACCGGGCCGTTCGACTCGACCGCATAGCCAAAGCCGCGCAGCATGCGCTCAGTGTGGTCACGGGTTGGCGCAGGCTCGGTGACGGTGGTCTTGCCTTCGGCGTACAGGCCGGCCAGCAACAGGCACGATTTGACCTGGGCGCTGGCCATCGGCAGCGTGTAGGTCAATGCCTTGAGCTTGCTACCGCCGCGAATGGTCAGCGGTGGGCGGCCTTCCGGACCTGTCTCGACCACGGCGCCCATTTCGCGCAGCGGGTTGGCCACACGGTTCATCGGGCGCTTGGACAGCGAAGCGTCGCCTGTCATGGTGACGTCGAACGGCTGGCCGGCCAGCAGGCCCGACAGCAGGCGCATCGAGGTACCGGAGTTACCTACATACAGCGGCCCGGGTGGTGGCTTGAGGCCGTGCAGGCCAACGCCGTGAATGGTCACGCGACCGTGGTTGGGGCCCTCGATGACCACACCCATGTCACGGAATGCCTGCAGGGTCGCCAGCGCGTCTTCACCTTCGAGGAAGCCTTCGACTTCGGTGGTGCCTTCGGCCAGCGAGCCGAGCATGATCGAGCGATGGGAAATCGACTTGTCGCCCGGTACACGAATACGCCCGTTCAGGCGGCCACCCGGTTGGGCCAGGAAAATCAGATCGTTGGCGTTCATAGCGTCCACATAGGCCCGGCGGGCCAGGATTTTACTGAAATGCTCGCGGGCAACCCGTGCGCGGGTGAATACACCCAGCAGCTGGTGCCCGTCCCCTTCAGCGATCGCGTCGCGCAAGGCGTCGAGATCGCTGCGATATGTATCTAGCGTGCGCAGGACAGCGTCGCGGTTGGCGAGGAAGATGTCGTGCCACATGGTCGGGTCGCTGCCAGCGATTCTTGTGAAATCGCGGAAACCTCCCGCAGCGTACCGGAAGATCTCGAGGTTTTCATTGCGTTTGGCCAACGAGTCGACCAAGCCAAAGGCCAGCAGGTGCGGCAAGTGACTGGTAGCTGCCAGCACTTCATCATGGCGCTCGACCGACATGTGCTCCACATCGGCATCCAGCGCACGCCACAGGCGGTCGACCAGCGCTAGCGCGGCAGGATCGGTTTCGGCCAGCGGCGTGAGGATGACCTTGTGACGGCGGAACAGGGCAGCGTTGGAGGCCTCTACCCCGCTCTGCTCGGAACCGGCGATGGGGTGGCCGGGGACGAAGCGCGGCAGACGCTGGGCGCTCTCGTTTACAAAAACAGCGCGCGCCTCACGGACGACGTTGCCCTTGGCGCTGCCGACATCCGTGATGATGGCATTGCCCAGGTCAAGCCGAGCCAGGCGGGCCAGGACTTTTTCCATGGCCAGGATCGGTACGGCCAGCATGATGACATCGGCACCGACACAGGCGACTGCAAGGTCTTCTTCGCAGCGATCGACCACGCCCAGGGCCACAGCTTGCTTGCGCGAAGGGGCATCCAGGTCTACACCGACCACTTCGCGGCACAGGCCGCTTTCACGCAGGCCCTTGGCGAAAGAGCCGCCGATCAGGCCGAGGCCGACTACGACCAGGCGATTGATGACGGGTGCGGGTTTGGTTTTTGCTGCATTTACCACTGGTGCGAACCCTGTTCAGAAATCTAGACAGCCTGTGAAGGCCATTGGGGCTGCGTTGCAGCCCCAACACTTTCAAATCAAAGCACCGCCTTCGGATAAGAGCCCAGCACCTTCAGCGCCACAGCCTCCTGGCTGATCTGCTCCAGCACCGCTTTGATCAACGGGTCGCGGTGGTGGCCAACGAAATCGATGAAGAACACGTAGGTCCACTTGCCGCTGCGCGACGGGCGGGTCTCGATGCGGGTCAGGTCGATGCCGTTCTGGTGGAACGGCACCAGCAGCTCGTGCAAGGCACCGGGCTTGTTGCTCATCGAAACGATGATCGAAGTCTTGTCGTCGCCGGTCGGCGGCACTTCCTGGTTGCCGATCATCAGGAAGCGCGTGGAGTTGTCCGGGCGGTCTTCGATCTTCTCGGCCAGGCGAGTCAGACCATACAGGTTGGCCGCCATATCACCGGCGATCGCCGCCGAATTCCACTCACCCTTGACGCGCTTGGCGGCCTCGGCATTGCTCGATACAGCGACGCGCTCCACGTTCGGGTAGTGCGCGTCCAGCCACTTGCGGCACTGGGCCAGCGACTGAGCGTGGGAGTAGATACGGGTGATGCTGTCGGTCTTGGTATTTTCGCCCACCAGCAGGTGGTGGTGGATACGCAGCTCGACCTCGCCGCAAATCACCATGTCGTGCTCAAGGAAGCTGTCCAGGGTATGGCTGACAGCGCCTTCGGTGGAGTTTTCCACCGGCACCACGCCGAAATTGACAGCACCGGCCGCCACTTCACGGAACACTTCGTCGATGGCTGCCATCGGGCGGCTGATCACCGCGTGACCAAAGTGCTTCATGGCCGCCGCCTGGGTGAAAGTACCCTCAGGGCCGAGATAGGCGATTTTCAGCGGCTCTTCCAGGGCCAGGCACGAGGACATGATTTCGCGGAACAGCCGCGCCATCTCTTCGTTGCCCAGCGGGCCTTTGTTGCGCTCCATCACACGCTTGAGCACCGCTGCCTCACGCTCAGGGCGGTAGAACACCGGCTTCTCGCCTTCTTTCAGCGAGGCGGTCTTGACCCGGGCCACTTCTTCGGCGCAACGGGCGCGGTCGCTGATCAGCTCGAGGATTTTCTCGTCGAGGCTGTCGATGCGTACGCGCAGCGCCTTGAGTTCCTGTTCGGACATCAGCCGTGCTCCTTCTCGAATTCAGCCATGTAGCCCACCAGCGCTTCCACTGCTTCCAGGCCCAGGGCGTTGTAGATGGAAGCGCGCATGCCGCCCACCGAGCGGTGGCCCTTGAGGTTGAGCAGGCCACGGGCATCGGCACCGGCGAGGAAGGCCTTGTCCAGGCGCTCGTCAGCCAGGCGGAACGGCACGTTCATCCACGAACGGGCGTTGTGGCTGATCGGGTTGGTGTAGAAGTCGCTGTTGTCGATAAAGCCGTACAGACGCTCTTTCTTGGCGCGGTTGCGCTGCTCCATGGCGTCGACGCCACCCTGCTCTTTCAGCCACTCGAAGACCAGGCCCGAGAGGTACCAGGAGTATGTGGCCGGGGTGTTGTACATCGAGCCGTTGTCAGCTGAAACCTTGTAGTCGAGCATGGTCGGGCAGCTGCTGCGGGCATGACCCAGCAGGTCTTCACGCACGATCACCACCACCAGGCCACTCGGCCCGATGTTCTTCTGCGCACCGGCGTAGATCAGGCCGTACTGCGACACGTCGATGGGGCGCGAGAGGATGTCGGACGACATGTCGACCACCAGCGGGACGTCACCGGTTTCTGGCACCCAATCAAACTGCAGGCCACCGATGGTCTCGTTGGATGCATAGTGCACGTAGGCGGCGTTCTTGGTCAGGCTCCACTCGTTCTGGCCCGGGATCGCCAGGTAGTCGTAAGGCTTGGCGCTGGCGGCGACGTTGACATTGCCGAAGCGGCGCGCTTCTTCGATGGCTTTTTTCGACCAGATGCCGGTTTCGATGTAGTCGGCAGTGCCGTTTTCCGGCAACAGGTTCAGCGGGATTTCAGCGAACTGCTGGCTGGCGCCGCCCTGCAGGAACAGCACCTTGTAGTTGGAGGGGACGGACAGCAGGTCACGCAGGTCCTGCTCGGCCTTTTCGGCGATGGCCACGTAGTCGTCGCTGCGATGGCTCATTTCCATCACCGACAAGCCCTTGCCGTTCCAGTCCAGCATTTCGGCCTGGGCGCGCTGCAAAACAGCGTCAGGAAGCGCGGCAGGGCCTGCGCAGAAGTTAAAGGCTCGTTTGCTCACATCCACTCTCGCTCTGCCAAATAGTACAAATTCGTAATTCAGTGACCGCTACCCATGCAGGATCACAGGCAAGCCCGCGCCTACACAGTCAAACGGGGCGACCTTGGTCGCCCCGCTCGGGTTTACGCTTGCTTACTCCTGCGGGGCCTCTTCGGCGCCAGCAGCTTCTTCGTTGTCTGGCGCCTCAGCCTCGACACCCTCTTCGTCCGTCTCGATCACATCGTCGAGTTCGTCCTCGGAAGGCTCCTGGATACGCTCCAGGCCAACCAGCGTCTCGCCGGTAGCCAGCTTGATCAAGGTCACGCCCTGGGTGTTACGGCCCAAGCTGGACACCTCACCCACCCGTGTACGCACCAGCGTACCCTGGTCGGAGATCAGCATGATCTCTTCGCCTTCCTGCACCTGGATAGCGCCGATCAGCAGACCGTTGCGCCCTTTGGTCCCCATGGCGATCACACCTTGACCACCGCGGCCGCGACGCGGGAACTTGGACAGCGGGGTGCGTTTGCCGAAGCCACGCTCGGAGGCAGTCAGGATCTGCGCACCCGATTCCGGGATCAACATGGAAATGATCTGCTGCCCCTTGCCCAGCTTCATGCCGCGTACGCCACGGGCGTTACGGCCCATTTCGCGCACCACGCTTTCAGCGAAGCGGATCACCTTACCGGCGTCGGAGAACATCATGACTTCCTTGGCGCCGTCAGTAATGGCGGCAGCGATCAGGGTGTCACCTTCTTTCAGCTTGAGGGCAATCAGGCCGTTGGAGCGCGGACGGGCGAACTGCACCAGCGGGGTCTTCTTCACGGTCCCCGAAGCGGTGGCCATGAAGATGTAGGCGCCAGTCGGCTCGGCCACCCACTCAGGGGTATCGCCGTCTTCTTCGTCGACTTCCTCGGCCTCGACCACTTCGCCTTCGAGCACGGCATCTTCCGCCTCGTCCAGCTCTTCTTCGGCGCCAGCGCTCTGCTGCAGGGCCTCAAGGTCGATCTGCAGCATGGCAGTGATGCGCTCACCCTCCTCCAGCGGCAGCAGGTTGACCAGCGGGCGACCGCGAGCAGCGCGGGACGCTTCAGGGATGTCGTAGGTTTTCAGCCAGTACACCTTGCCCTTGCTGGAGAACAGCAACAAGGTAGCGTGGCTGTTGGCAACCAGCAGGTGCTCGATGTAGTCCTCGTCCTTCACCCCGGTAGCCGACTTGCCTTTGCCGCCACGGCGCTGGGCCTGGTAGGCGGACAGCGGCTGGGTCTTGGCGTAGCCGCCGTGGGAGATGGTGACCACACGCTCTTCTTCCGGGATCATGTCGCCGTAGCTGAGGTCGTGGCGCGCATCGAGAATTTCGGTACGTCGGGCATCGCCGTATTCGGCACGGATGGCTTCCAGCTCTTCGCGGATCACTTCCATCAGGCGCTCGGCGCTGCTGAGGATGCGGATCAGCTCGCCGATCTGCTCGAGGATTTCCTGGTACTCGGCCAGCAGCTTCTCGTGCTCCAGGCCGGTCAGGCGGTGCAGGCGCAGGTCGAGAATGGCCTGAGCCTGCTCTGGCGACAGGAAATACTTGCCGTCATGCAGGCCGTATTGCTCTGGCAGGTCTTCAGGGCGGCAGGAATCGGCGCCGGCGCGCTCGACCATGACCTGCACGGCACTGGATTCCCACGGCGTGGAAACCAGGGCTTCCTTGGCTTCGGACGGCGTCGGCGAGGCCTTGATCAGGGCGATGACCGGGTCGATGTTGGACAGCGCGACCGCCTGGCCTTCAAGGATGTGGCCGCGTTCGCGGGCCTTGCGCAGCTCGAACACGGTACGGCGGGTCACCACTTCACGGCGGTGACGGACGAACGCTTCGAGCAGGTCCTTGAGGTTGAGCAGGCGCGGACGGCCGTCGACCAGGGCCACCACGTTGATACCGAACACACTCTGCAGCTGGGTTTGCTGATAGAGGTTGTTGAGCACCACCTCCGGCACCTCGCCGCGACGCAGCTCGATGACGATGCGCATGCCGTCCTTGTCGGACTCGTCGCGCAGCTCGGTGATGCCTTCGATCTTCTTCTCTTTTACCAGCTCGGCGATCTTTTCGATCAGACGCGCCTTGTTCAGCTGGTACGGCAACTCGGTCACGACGATCTGCTGGCGGCCGCCGACCTTGTCGATGTCTTCGATTTCGGAACGGGCACGCATGTAGATGCGGCCACGGCCGGTACGATAGGCCTCGATGATGCCTTGGCGACCATTGATGATGCCCGCAGTCGGGAAATCCGGGCCCGGGATGTGCTGCATCAGCTCATCGATGGTGACTTCCGGGTTGTCGATCAGCGCCAGGCAGCCGTCGATGACTTCACCGAGGTTGTGCGGCGGGATGTTGGTCGCCATGCCCACGGCGATACCGCTAGAACCGTTGACCAGCAGGTTGGGAATACGGGTCGGCATGACCGCCGGGATCTGCTCGGTGCCGTCGTAGTTGGGCACCCAGTCGACGGTTTCTTTGTGCAGGTCGGCCAGCAGCTCGTGGGCCAGCTTGGTCATGCGCACTTCGGTGTATCGCATGGCTGCGGCGTTGTCGCCGTCCACCGAACCGAAGTTGCCCTGGCCGTCGACCAGCAGATAGCGCAGCGAGAACGGCTGGGCCATACGCACGATGGTGTCGTAGACCGCAGTGTCGCCGTGCGGGTGGTACTTACCGATCACGTCACCGACCACACGGGCGGATTTCTTGTACGGCTTGTTCCAGTCGTTGCCCAGTTCGCTCATCGCATAGAGAACGCGACGATGCACGGGCTTCAAGCCGTCACGCGCATCGGGCAGCGCTCGCCCGACAATCACGCTCATCGCGTAGTCGAGGTAAGACTGTCTCAGTTCGTCTTCGATATTGACCGGGAGGATTTCTTTGGCCAGTTCGCCCATGAGAAGCCTGATTCCTTTTTCTGGTGAAACTTCGCAGCTCCATCAAGGGCCGAACGAAGCTCGCCGCCGCAGCGCATAAGGGTGCGACGACTTACGACAAATCAATGAGTTGTGCCATGGATCTGCGCAATGAAGGCCGCCGTGATGGGCGGTCCTGGAAACTGCCGGATGTTATCACAAAGGCGGGGGCGGTGGGGAGATGTGGCACGGGTGTGCTTGCCGTGAATCCTCTGCCGCCCTACGCCCTCAGTGCAACCGCTTGCGGCACATCAACTGCGCCAGTTTGGCGGTATCCGGGCGCTCGACAATGCCTCGCTCGGTCACAATCACGTCGATCAGGTCGGCCGGGGTCACGTCGAACACCGGGTTGAACACCTCCACATCCGGCGCCACCCGGGTCCCGGCAATGTCCAGCAGTTCGTCGGCCGCGCGCTCTTCCAGCGAAATATCCTCGCCAGTGGCCAGGTTCAGGTCGATGCTGGTGCTCGGCGCCACCACCATGAAGCGCACACCGTGGTGCATGGCGCTGACCGCCAGCTGGTAGGTGCCGATCTTGCTGGCCACGTCGCCGTTGGCAGCGATGCAATCCGCGCCCACCACCACCCAGGTGATGCCTTTGGTCTTCATCAGGTGGGCGAGCGCCGAGTCGGCGCACAGGGTGACCGGGATGCCTTCGTTGGCCAGCTCCCAGGCGGTCAGGCGCGAGCCTTGCAGCCAGGGGCGGGTTTCGCCGGCATACACCCGCTCGACCATGCCTTCGAGGTAGCCGGCGCGGATCACCCCCAACGCGGTACCAAAGCCGCCGCTGGCCAGCGCACCGGCATTGCCGTAGGTGAGCAGGGTCTGGGCATTGCCCTGGTGACGACGAATCAGCTCGATGCCTTGCTGGGCCATGGTCAGGTTGGCTTCACGGTCGCTTTCATGGATGGCCACGGCTTCGGCCTCCAGTGCTGCCAGCACATCTTCATCCGGGCGCAGACGCTGCAGGCGCTCGCGCATGCGGTTCAGCGCCCAGAACAGGTTGGCTGCGGTGGGACGCGCCTCGGCGAGGCAGAGGAAGTCCTCTTCAAGGTCCATTTCCCAATCGCCACCTTCGGCCAGCCGCTCTTCAAGGGCCAGCACCAGGCCGTAAGCGGCGGCAATGCCGATGGCCGAGGCCCCGCGCACCGCCATGTCACGGATCGCCGCCGCCACCTGCGCGACATTGTCGCAGGCCAGCCAGCGTTCATCCGAGGGCAGCAGGCGCTGGTCGAGCAGGTGCAAGACGCCGCCCTGCCAGCGGATCCCGGTCACCTTCTCCGCCGCCAAAAGTCGCTCGCGCATCGCCTCTCCCCGTCGTTCGGATATCAAAAGCCGGCGATTATAGCGACCCTCGGGGCCGAGCGCTCGGGTATACTCCGGCGCAATTTTGCGAAGTTTCAGAGGACTGTTCAATGAGCAACGTCGACCGCGCCGAAATCGCCAAGTTCGAAGCGCTGGCCCACCGCTGGTGGGACCGCGAAAGCGAGTTCAAGCCGCTGCACGAAATCAACCCGCTGCGCGTCAACTGGATCGACGAACGCGCCAGCCTGGCCGGCAAGAAGGTGCTGGACGTCGGCTGCGGCGGCGGCATCCTCAGCGAAGCCATGGCCCTGCGTGGTGCCACGGTGACCGGTATCGACATGGGCGAAGCCCCCTTGGCCGTGGCCCAACTGCACCAGCTGGAGTCCGGCGTGCAGGTGGAATACCGGCAGATTACCGCCGAAGCCCTGGCCGAAGAAATGCCCGAACAGTTCGACGTGGTGACCTGCCTGGAAATGCTCGAGCACGTGCCCGACCCGTCTTCGGTGATTCGCGCCTGCTACCGCATGGTCAAGCCGGGTGGCCAGGTGTTCTTCTCCACCATCAACCGCAACCCCAAGGCCTACCTGCTGGCCATCGTCGGCGCCGAGTACATCCTTAAGATGCTGCCGCGCGGCACCCACGACTTCAAGAAGTTCATCCGCCCATCCGAACTGGGCGCATGGAGCCGCGCTGCCGGCCTCGAAGTCAAAGACATCATCGGCCTGACCTACAACCCGCTGACCAAGCACTACAAGCTCAACAGCGACGTCGACGTCAACTACATGATCCAGACCCTGCGCGAGGAATGAGCATGCGTTTGCGAGCAGTACTCTTCGACATGGACGGCACCTTGCTAGACACGGCGCCAGACTTCATCGCCATTTGCCAGGCCATGCTCGCCGAGCGCGGCCTGCCGGCCGTTGACGACAACCTGATCCGTGGCGTGATTTCGGGCGGCGCCCGCGCCATGGTAGCCGCCACGTTTGCCATGGACCCGGAAGCCGAAGGCTTCGAGGCCCTGCGCCTGGAGTTCCTGGAGCGCTACCAGCGCGACTGCGCGGTGCACAGCAAGCTGTTCGACGGCATGGCCGAGTTGCTGGCCGACATCGAGAAAGGCAACTTGGTGTGGGGCGTGGTCACCAACAAGCCGGTGCGTTTCGCCGAGCCGATCATGCAGCAGCTGGGCCTGGCCGAGCGTTCGGCCTTGCTGATCTGCCCGGACCATGTGAAAAACAGCAAGCCCGACCCCGAGCCGCTGATCCTGGCCTGCAAGACCCTGGACCTGGACCCGGCCAGCGTGCTGTTCGTCGGTGACGACCTGCGCGACATCGAGTCTGGCCGCGACGCCGGCACCCGCACGGCGGCGGTGCGTTACGGCTATATTCATCCAGAGGACAACCCTAACAACTGGGGTGCCGACGTGGTGGTGGACCACCCGCTGGAACTGCGCAAAGTGATCGACAGCGCGCTGTGCGGCTGCTGACCCCCGCCAACGAACACGAAGGACCTACCATGTTCGACTACACCGCCCGCCCCGACCTGCTGCAAGGCCGGGTCATCCTGGTTACCGGTGCCGGCCGCGGCATCGGTGCCGCTGCCGCCAAGGCCTACGCCGCACTGGGCGCCACCGTGCTGCTGCTGGGCAAGACCGAGGCCAACCTGAACGAGGTCTACGACCAGATCGAGGCCGCCGGGCATCCGCAACCGGTGGTCATCCCGTTCAATCTGGAAACCGCCCTGCCCCACCAGTACGACGAGCTGGCGGTGATGATCGAGGATCAGTTTGGCCGCCTGGACGGCCTGCTGAACAATGCCTCGATCATTGGCCCACGCACGCCGCTGGAGCAGTTGTCGGGCGACAACTTCATGCGCGTGATGCACATCAACGTCGATGCCACCTTCATGCTCACCAGCACCCTGCTGCCGCTTTTGAAACTGTCGCAAGACGCCTCGGTGGTGTTCACCAGCAGCAGCGTCGGGCGCAAGGGGCGGGCCTACTGGGGCGCCTATGGCGTGTCGAAGTTCGCCACCGAGGGGCTGATGCAGACCCTGGCTGACGAGCTGGAAGGCGTGGCACCGGTGCGTTCCAACAGCATCAACCCGGGCGCCACGCGCACGGCGATGCGCGCCCAGGCCTACCCCAGCGAGAACCCGCAGAACAACCCGCTGCCCGAAGAGATCATGCCGGTGTACCTGTACCTGATGGGGCCGGACAGCACCGGGGTGAATGGGCAGGCGTTCAACGCCCAATAAACCTGTCCCGGCCTCTTCGCGGGTTTACCCGCGAAGAGGCCGGGACAGCAGATCAGATCAGCCCGCTGCCAACGCCGGCCGCAGGCGGCCCTGCTGGCGCCCTTCCAGCTGCATGCACCGCTCCAAAAACAGGAACATGCAGTCGTAACTCTTGCAAATCGCCCTGCGCAGCTCGGTGCGTAGCCCCAGCGTCGGGTTCTCGCCCGCCAGGGTACAGATGATCTCCAGCGCCTCCCACGGGTGCGCATCGTCATACTGGGCATGCATCTTCAGCCACTTCATCGCCCGCTTGCGCTGGTCCTCCGGGAAGCCCAGTGCATAGGTGTCGGTCGAGCACACCACCGCCGACCACTCCCCGGTAGCCCCTTCGATGGCGTAGTTGGTCGCCGCCATGGAAATGGCCAGGTTCTCGGTAGCGCACACGCGCCAGCACCAGTCGTTCAACCCGTTCAGCTCGGGCGGCACTTCCTGGGCCTGCAACTCATGCAGGTGTACGCCATGCGCCTGACACCAGTTCACCCAGTAGTCGGCGTGGTTCAGCTCAACCCGGATATTGCGCATCAACCAGCGCCGCGCCATGTCTTCGCCCTGGTGCCGCCCATAACGGGTCTTGGTCAGGTTGTGGGCCATGTACAGTGAAAACTGCTCCACCACCGGCCAGCCACCGATCAGGTACTGGCGAATGGTCGACTGCTTGAGCTGGCCATCGCGCAGGCGCGCATAGAACTCATGCTCGACCACCCGGCGCTTGCTTTCGCGACAGTCTTCAATCAGTTGCTGGGCCCACTGGGGGTAGCTGGCGGGGTCCATCAAAGGCCCGATACGAACGAATGCATCAATCACTTTCAGCTCCTTGATCCTTGTGATTTCTAGCTAGCGAAACGTGCCAGGTGCGCGCTGCAACAGAGGCCGGGCGGCGATCCGTTGGCGCTGCAGACTGTCACAGGTGAACACCTGAGGGCGTTCGATCAGGTAACCCTGGGCGTAATCCACGCCTATTTCCTGTAGGGCCTGCTCGATCAAGGGTGTTTCGACGAACTCGGCGATGGTGCGTTTCCCCATGACATGGCCGATATGGTTGATGACCTCGACCATGGCTCGGTTGACCGGGTCGTCGAGCATGTCCTTGACGAAACTGCCGTCAATTTTCAGGAAATCCACGGGCAAATGCTTGAGGTAGGCGAACGAAGACATGCCAGCGCAAAAATCATCGAGCGAGAAGCGGCAGCCCAGCCCCTTCAACTCGTTGATGAAGCGGATGGCGCTACCCAGGTTTGCAATGGCGCTGGTTTCGGTGATTTCGAAACAGATCATCCGTGGCGGGATGGCGTATTCGACAAACAGCCGCTGCAGGTACTCGAGAAACTTGTCATCGCCGATGCTCGACCCTGAGAGGTTGATCGCGCAGATCGACAGCGGCCCTTCACGCCCTTCGTCCAGGCATTGGCGGATGACCTGGAACACATTGCGCACCACCCAGCGGTCCAGCGCGGTCATCAGGCCATAGCGCTCGGCTGCCGGAATGAAGCTGCTGGGCAGAATGGTACGACCACTTTCGTCGTACAGGCGCAGCAGGATTTCGATATGGCCAGGGCCTTCGAACGTTTTCAGCGGGGCAATTTCCTGGGCGTACAGGCAGAAGCGGTTTTCTTCCAGGGCCACATGCAAGCGCTGGATCCACGCCATTTCACCAAAGCGCATGGACAGCTCGCTGTCATCGGCGTGGTACACCTGCACGCGATTGCGCCCCTTTTCCTTGGCCATGTAGCAGGCCATGTCGGCAGCGCGCAGCGAGGTTTCGAGGGTACCGGGGGCCTGGGCCATATGCACCAGGCCAACACTGACCGTGGTGACGAACGGCCGCCCCTTCCACACGAAATGCAGGCTCTGCACCATCTGGCGTAACTGTTCGGCAATGCGCTCGGCCTGGTCGGGCGGGCAGTTTTCCAGCAGTACGCCAAATTCGTCCCCCCCAGCCGCGCCAGGGTATCGCCTTCACGCAGGCCGGATTGCAGCACGGCGCAGATGTGCCGCAGCAGCTCGTCACCGGCGGCGTGGCCGCAGGTGTCGTTCACCAGCTTGAACTGGTCGAGGTCAAGGAACATCAGCGAATGCCGCCCACCCTGGCGCGCCAGGTCATTGAGCGCCTGCTCCAGGCGGTACTCGAACTCGCGGCGGTTGGCCAGGCCGGTCAGGGCATCGTGGGTGGCCTGCCAGGACAGGTTGGCGATGTACTGGCGTTCCTGGGTCATGTCATGCAGTACCAGTACGATGCCGCTGACCTGGCCATCGCTGACGATGGGCGAGCCTACCAGGTTGATCGACACGGTGCTGCCATCCAGGCGCTGAATCAGCCGGGCATGCTCCGCGCCGCCTTTGAGGCTACCGCTAAGCACCTGCTCGACCAGGCTGCTGCCATCTTCTTCAGCCTGCTCGTCTACCAGGCTGAACAGCGCTGACAACGGCAGGCCCTGAGCCTGACCAGACTGCCAATGGGTCAGTTGCTCGGCGGCCGGGTTCATGTAGCCGATACTGCCCTCCACATCGGTGGTGATCACCGCATCACCAATGGCCTGCAGGGTGATCTGTGCCCGCTCCTTTTCCTCCTGCAGGGCACTGGCGAAGGCTTGCCGTTGGGCCAGCAGCTTGCTGGAGCGGCGCCAGGCGATGGTAATCAGGAACATGGCCGTCAGCAGGTTGGTGATCAGCAGCACCCGCAACAGCATGCGCGAGCCTTCACCCAGCGCATCACTGAACGCCTTGGCGGCGGGTGTGACACCCTCGTTGATGGTGACGATACGGGCCTTCCAGGCACTCACTGCCTGGGCGTCTAGCGGGCCAGTGGCAAAGCTCTGGCGCATCTCGCCAGCCAGCACATCGAGCTTGGCCAAGTAATCGTCGCCAATGTCCCAGTAGTCGATGGCTGTCTGCATATAGCTGATGTTGCGGAAATTGCGGTAGAACCAGATGATCCGCTCGACATCGTCGGGGTGGTTGCCACCCTTCAGCACCGCCCGGCGCGCCGCATCCAGATCAGGGTTGGGCTGGTCGAGCACCTCGCGTAACTGGTGGTCACCCTGCGGCACGGTAATGGCTTGGCGATAGCGCTGATAGGTGCTGTCGTCGCGGGTTTCGGCGTACAGGTTAAGGTAGTAAATGGCGTCTTTCTGGGCCTTGGACCACAGGCTTTCGCCCGCGACATAGGCGCGCACGGCCGACAGCGTATAAAGGCTGAGGCTGCCCAACGCTACCTGGAAGACCACAACGGCGATGAAGGGCCAGGTGATGCCGAGCAACTTTGGCGCTTCTAGAGTGCGATGTCCCTTCATGGATTCCCTGTCACAGAGCAGATAAGGCGCAAATCAACCCAGACAAGCACAGCGTAGGCCATCTGCCATCGTTGTGGAGGGGATTTTTATGACAGGGAATCGGGGGATTTGTACAGTTTGAACGTCAGCTTTGCTGCAGGTGCCCATAAAGCTTGGCGTATAACCCACCCTCGGCAATCAGCTGCTGGTGGCCACCCTCTTCGGCCACATGCCCACCATCGAATACCAGCACCCGGTCGGCCTGTTTCACGGCCGACAGGCGGTGGGCGATGATCAGCGTGGTACGGCCGCTGAGGAAGCGCGCCAATGCCTGATGCAGGTTGTACTCGGTGGCAGCGTCCAGCGCCGAGGTGGCCTCGTCGAGAATCACCACCTTGGGCTCGGCCAACACCATGCGGGCGATGGCCAGGCGCTGACGCTGGCCGCCGGACAAGCGCACGCCGGAACGCCCCACCACACTGTCCAGGCCCTGCGGCAAGGCCGCAATGGTGGCATCCAGCTGAGCGATGCGCAGCGCTTGCCAGCAGGCGTCGTCGCTGCAGTCGCGGCCCATGTTCAGGTTGGCGCGCACGGTGTCGTTGAACAGTGACGGGTGCTGCAACACCACCGCCACGTTTTCACGCAGGGTTTCCAGGCCGATTTCCTGCAGGCTGGCACCGCCAAAGCGGATGGTACCGGCCTGGGCGCTATAGAGGCCCAGCAACAGTTGCACCAAGGTGCTTTTGCCGCCACCACTGGCACCGACAATCGCCACCTTTTCACCCGGGGCGATGGACAGGTCCAGGTTATCCAGCACTGGCTCGTCGGCATAGGCAAAACGCAAGTCGCGCACCTCGATGCCCACCGTGTCGCGCCCGGTGAACGGGTCGCAGGCGGCCGGGTACTGCGGCTCGTCAGCACGTGCCAGCAGCTCGTTGAGGCGGCTCAGCGCACCGCCAGCGGCGTAGTAGGCGTATTGCAGGTTGAGCAGCTGTTCCACCGGGCCGATCATGAACCACAGGTAGCTGAACACCGCCAGCATCTGGCCGATCGACAGGTCGGAGAAGAGCACGGTGAGCATGGCTGCTGCACGGAAAATGTCGATGCCGAACTGGAACAGCAGGCCGCTGGCACGGCCACTGGCATCGCTTTTCCACTGTGAATCAACGGCGTAGTCGCGCACTTCGCGGGCACGCAGGCCAAGGCGGCCCAGGAAGTAGCCCTGGCGGTTGCCGGCACGGATTTCCTGGATGGCATCGAGCGTTTCCGCCAGCGCCTGGGTAAAACGCGCGGTGCTGTCGTTTTCGAGCTTTTTCAGATGTTTGACGCGCTTGCCCAGCTGCACGGTGAAGTAGATCACCAGCGGGTTGAACAGCAAGATCAGCAACGCCAGCTGCCAGTGCATCCAGATCAGGATTGCCGCCGTGCCGGTCAACGTCAGCATGGCCACCAGGAAACGGCTGAGGGTTTCGCCCACGAACTTGTCGAGGGTGTCCAGGTCGGTGACTAGGTGAGTGGTTACCGTGCCGCTGCCCAGGCTTTCGTATTCCTTCAGCGAAATGCGCTTGAGCCGCTCTATAAGGCGAATTCGCAGGCGGTAGACGATGTCCTTGGCCAAGCCGGCAAACAGCTTGGCCTGGATCACGTTGAACGCCAGCGCCGCCAGGCGCAGGCACAGGGTGAGCGCCAGCATCAGGCCGATGTAGCCAGCGGCCACCTGCCAGCTGGACGGCAGCAGGTGGTTCATCCACTTCAGCGCGGCATCGCCATGGCCCAGCAGCACTTCATCTACCAGCAGCGGCAGCAGCAGCGGAATGGGCACGCTGCAACACGCCGCCAGCACAGCGATGAGGTTGGCGGACCAGAGGTTTTGCTTGTGGTGCAGGGCAAGGCGGCGGATTTCCGCCCAACTCAGTCGATCGGCCGCAGTGTATGGCTTGCCCGGTACCGGGTCGGGTGACCCAGGCACATCAAGCACAGGCGGCCTGCTGCAGCCAACGGCCGAGCAAGGGTTGCAGGCGCTCCAGCGGCTGGTAGCCGTTGGTCAGCAGGGCCAGTTGGCCGTTGCGCTCGGCCAGCAAGGTTGGGAAACCGGCGATACCCAGGTCCTGTGCCCAGCTGAAGTCGGCCGCAGTGGCCGCACGGGTATCGGCACGGGCGAAGGTTTCGGCGAACACGGCACGGTCGAAGCCCGCCTGTTCGGCCAGCTCGACCAACTGCGGCGCGGTGGTCACATCCACGCCCTGCTCGTAGAACGAACGCTGAATCAGCGCCAGCAGCGGCCAGACGCGCTCGGCGTCCAGCTCGCGGGCCGTGACCAGGGCGCGGCAGGCCGGTTCGGTGTCGTAGACGAAGCCGTCGGGCATGGCCCCCTCGAAGCGGAACGGCTGGCCGGTGGCGTCGGCCACCGCCTGCCAGTGTTCGAGGATGTACTTGCGGGTAGAGCTGTCCAGCGCACTGCCACCCGTGCGCAGCCCGCCCACCACCAGACGGGTGGCGATACCGGCCTCACGCGCCTGGGCGATCAGGGCCGCCGCCACTGGCGCGAAACCCCAGCACCAGGAGCACATCGGGTCCATCACATAGATCAGGCGTGCAGACATGCATCAAGCCTCGGCTTTGTAGTTGTAACCGATCGGGTGCGGCAGGTTGCGAGCCTTGGCCAGCTCGATCTGCTTCTGCCGGTCGATGGCACTGCGCCGGGTCTTTTCGCTCAAGGTGTCCCAGCAATGCGGGCAGCTGACCCCTGGCGAATAGTGCTCGGACGCGCGCTCCTCTGCATTGATCGGGTGGCGGCAGGCGTGGCACTGGTCGTACTCGCCTTCGCTCAGGTCATGGCGCACCGTGACGCGGTTGTCGAAGACGAAGCAGTCGCCGTCCCACAGGCTTTCTTCCTGAGGCACTTCCTCGAAGTATTTTAGGATACCGCCCTTAAGATGATAGACCGCCTCGAAGCCTTCACCGAGCATGTAGCTGGAGGCTTTTTCGCAACGGATGCCGCCGGTGCAGAACATGGCCACCTTCTTGTGCTTGCTCGGGTCGAAGTTGGCCTTGATGTACTCCGGGAACTCGCGGAAGGTCTCGGTCTTGGGGTCGATGGCACCTTTGAAGGTACCAATGGCCACTTCGTAGTCGTTGCGGGTGTCGATCAGCAGCACTTCCGGATCGCTGATCAGGGCGTTCCAGTCCTTGGGCTCGACATAGGTGCCGACCGCCTGGTTGGGGTCTACGCCTGGCACGCCGAGGGTGACGATTTCTTTCTTGAGCTTGACCTTGGTGCGGTAGAACGGCTGTTCGTCGCAGTACGACTCTTTGTGGTCGACATCGACCAGGCGCGGGTCGTTGCGCAGCCAGGCCAGCAGGCCATCGATGCCTTCGCGGGTGGCCGACACGGTGCCGTTGATGCCCTCGTGGGCCAGCAGCAGGGTGCCTTTGACGTTGTTGTCGAGCATGGCCTTGAGCAGCGGCTCACGCAGCTCGACGTAGTCTTCCAGGGTGACGAACTTGTACAGCGCCGCGACGACGATGGCTTGAGACATGAAGCAGGTTCTCCAGGTGGTTGCCCTCGTAAGGGGCGGACCGGGTTGACAAATAAAAACGCGCCGACAAGCGGCGCGTTGCGAATTCTACCAGAACGACAGAAAGGTTTCAGTGCCCGCCGCCCGCACACACAGGCGAGGCCGGTGCAACGCCGACCTTGGCCCACTCTTCGGCGGTGTAGGTGTGGATGGCCAGGGCGTGAATTTCGCCCATCAGCTCACCCATGGTGGCGTACACCTTCTGGTGGCGCTTGACGCTGTTCAACCCGGCAAACTGCTCGCTGACGATCACTGCCTTGTAGTGGGTCTCCTGACCACGACTGTGCATGTGGCTTTCGTTGAGCACTTGCAGGTGTTCCGGCGCCAGGGCCGCCAGTTGCTGTTCAATGCGCTGCTGCATGGTCATTGCGGCGTACTCACTTCTTCGCCGGCGCGGCGGCCTTGCCAGCGTTCGGGTCCAGCTCTTTGGTCATGTCTTCCAGCAGCTTGTTCACCACCGGTACTGCTGGCTCCAGGCTTTGCTGGGTCAGCTGGGCCGATTGCTGGGTGACCTTGGGCATTTCACGCAGCACTTTCTTGCCCAGCGGCGATTCGTAGAACTTGACCAGGTCTTTCAGTTCCTGCTCGGTGAACGTCTGGGTGTACAGGTCGACCATCTTCGGCTTCAGCTTGTTCCAGCCGATGGCGTTGTCCAGTGCGGCGTTGGCCTTGGCCTGGTAGCTTTCCAGCACCGGCTGCTTGGCGGCCGGGGCCTTGGTCTGGGCGAAGCGCTGGGCGAACATCTGCTGCACTTGCATGTACACCGGGGTGCCCAGCTTGTCGGCGTTGGCCAGGGTCAGGAACTTCTCGGCAGCAGCGTTATGGCTGGCGGTGGCAGCGAGCACCTGGCCGCTGGCGCAAACCAGGGCAACGGCGGCACAAAGGACACGGAGACGGGTCATTGCATTTCCTTCAAAGAGAGGGAGGCGGGAACCTCAGAGTAGAGCATTCTGCGCCGTGGTGGCGATGTGCTCAAGTGGCACGACGAGCGACGGAACCGCTCTGTCGATTCAGGGCCTAAACTGCGAATTCGAACTACACAGGAGTGAGTACAGAATGAGCCGTATCGAGACAGACAGCCTGGGCCCGGTCGAAGTTCCGGAGGACGCCTACTGGGGTGCGCAAACCCAGCGTTCGCTGATCAACTTCGCCATTGGCAAGGAACGCATGCCCCTCGCGGTGCTGCACGCCCTGGCGCTGATCAAGAAGGCCGCTGCACGCGTCAACGACCGCAATGGCGACCTGCCGGCCGACATCGCCCGGCTGATCGAGCAGGCCGCCGACGAAGTGCTGGATGGCCAGCATGACGACCAGTTTCCGTTGGTCGTCTGGCAAACCGGCAGCGGCACCCAGAGCAACATGAACGTCAACGAAGTGATTGCCGGGCGCGCCAACGAACTGGCCGGCAAGGGCCGTGGCGGCAAGGCGCCGGTACACCCCAACGACCACGTCAACCGCTCGCAAAGCTCCAACGACTGCTTCCCCACCGCCATGCACATTGCTGCCGCCCAGGCAGTGCATGAAAAACTGCTGCCGGCCATCGCCGACCTGTCGTCGGGCCTGGCAGAGTTGTCAGCGCGCCACCAAAAGCTGGTGAAGACCGGCCGCACGCACATGATGGATGCCACGCCAATCACCTTCGGCCAGGAAGTCTCGGCCTTCGTTGCCCAGCTCGATTACGCCCAGCGAGCCATCCGCGCCACCCTGCCGGCAGTCTGCGAGCTGGCCCAGGGCGGCACCGCCGTGGGTACCGGCCTTAATGCACCGCATGGTTTTGCCGAAGCCATCGCTGCCGAGCTGGCGGCGGAGTCCGGCCTGCCGTTCGTCACTGCGCCGAACAAATTCGCCGCCCTCGCCGGCCACGAACCGCTGACCAGCCTGGCGGGCGCCCTGAAAACCCTGGCCGTGGCCCTGATGAAAATTGCCAACGACCTGCGCCTGCTCGGCTCCGGCCCGCGCGCCGGGCTGGCCGAAGTGCGCCTGCCAGCCAACGAACCCGGCAGCTCGATCATGCCGGGCAAAGTCAACCCTACCCAGTGCGAGGCGTTGTCGATGCTGGCCTGCCAGGTGCTGGGCAACGACGCGGCCATCGGCTTTGCCGCCAGCCAAGGGCACTTGCAGCTGAACGTGTTCAAGCCGGTGATCATCCATAACCTGTTACAGTCGATCGAGTTGCTGGCGGATGGCTGTCGCAACTTCCAGGAGCACTGCGTGGCGGGTATCGAGCCGGATGCCGGGCAGATGGCCGCGCACCTGGAGCGCGGATTGATGCTGGTGACGGCGCTTAACCCGCATATTGGCTATGACAAGTCGGCGGAGATTGCCAAGAAGGCTTATAGCGAGGGCAAGACCTTGCGCGAGGCGGCGCTGGAGCTGAAGTACCTGACCAATGAGCAGTTCGACCAGTGGGTAAGGCCGGAGAACATGCTGGCACCGGGTGGTAAAGGCTGAACCACCTATAACCTGTACCGGCCTCTTCGCGGGCTTGCCCGCTAAGAGGCCGGTACAGGCAGCCGAGCACTTCAGCTATTTTTTGTCCTTGGCAAACGCCGCCTCAAGCGCCTGGTTGATGGTGCGCAACACCTTAACCCGCGCCCAGCGCTTGTCGTTGGCCTCTACCAACGTCCACGGCGCGATCTCGCTGCTGGTGCGGTCGACCATGTCGCCTACGGCCTGGACGTAGTCGTCCCACTTGTCGCGGTTGCGCCAGTCGTCCTCGGTGATCTTGTAACGCTTGAACGGAATCTGCTCACGCTCCTCGAACCGTTCCAGCTGGGTCTGCTGATCAATCGCCAGCCAGAACTTGACCAACACCACGCCGGCATTCACCAACTGCTCTTCAAAGTCGTTGATCTCGCTGTAGGCGCGCATCCAGTCGGCCGGGCTGCAGAAGCCCTCCACCCGCTCGACCAGCACCCGGCCATACCAGGATCGGTCGAAAATGGTGAACTTGCCGCGTGCCGGGATATGCCGCCAGAATCGCCACAGGTAAGGCTGCGCGCGTTCTTCTTCGGTGGGTGCGGCAATCGGCACGATACGGTACTGACGCGGGTCCAGCGCCGCCGCCACCCGGCGGATGGCGCCGCCCTTGCCGGCAGCGTCGTTGCCTTCGAACACCGCCACCAACGCGTGCCTGCGCATGTGCTTGTCGCGCAGCAGGCCGGCCAGGCGGGCCTGTTCGGTGACGAGCTGTTCCTGGTAGTCGGATTTGTCCAGCCGCTGGGTCATGTCCAGGGCACCTAACAGGCTGCGGCCGTCGATGCTACGGCCCAGCGGGGCCACGTTGCCCTGGTGCTTGCCCTTGGGGTTGTGGGCCAGCGCGGCTTGCAGGCTTTCCAGCAGGATGCGCCCTACCGCCAGGCTACGGTAGTTCGGGTCGACGCCCTCGATGATATGCCACGGCGCATAGTCGCGGCTGGTGCGGCGCAGCACGCGCTCGCCAAAGCGCACAAAACGGTCGTAGGTTTCGGACTGCTGCCAGTCCAGCGGGCTGATCTTCCAGCTGTGCAGCGGGTCGTCCTTGAGCGATTTCAACCGCGCCTTCATCTGCTTCTTGGACAGGTGGAACCAGAATTTGATGATCAGCGCACCTTCATCGCACAGCATCTGCTCCAGACGCTCGGCGCCCATGATGGCCTGGTCGAGCACGGCATCCTTGAATACCCCGTGCACCCGCCCCTGCAGCATCTGGCTGTACCAGTTGCCGAAAAACACGCCCATCCGCCCTTTGGGGGGCAAGGCCCGCCAATAACGCCAGGCTGGCGGGCGAGCCAGCTCTTCGTCGGTCTGCTGGTCGAAGGTGAGCACATCGATCATGCGCGGGTCCATCCACTCGTTGAGCAGTTTTACCGTCTCACCCTTGCCGGCACCTTCGATGCCGTTGATCAGCACGATCACCGGGAAACGCGCCTGCTGCTTGAGTTCGTACTGGGCTTCGAGCAGGGCCTCGCGTAAAGCGGGTACCTCGGCGTCGTAAGCCTCCTTGTCGATGCTGTGGCCGATTTCGGCGGATTCAAACATGCACTGGCTCCTTCAATGGATAAGCAAGACTAGCGGATTTGTGGGCCGCCTGTGCCTGCGCAAAATCACCAGATGGCATAAAATCCCGCCCATCTGCTGCAACCGAGCCAACCATGTCCACCCTCCTCCAGCACGCCCAGATCGACTGGGACGACCAGGGCCGTCCCCACTCGCGGCAATACGATGACGTCTACTTCGCGGTCAACGAAGGCATCGAAGAAACCAAGCATGTGTTCCTCGGCCAGACCCGCCTGGCCGAGCGTTTTGCCAACCAGGCCCCGCACGCCAGCCTGGTGATCGGCGAAACCGGCTTTGGCACTGGCATGAACTTTTTCTGCGCTTGGCAGCTGTTTGATGAACACGCGCACAGCAACGCGCGCCTGCACTTCGTCAGCGTCGAAAAATACCCACTCAGCCTGGCCGACATGGCCCGCGCAGTACACCTGTGGCCGGAGCTTGCCGCCTACACCGAGCCGCTGCTGGCGCAATACGTGGCGGTTCACCAGGGCTTCCAGCAATTCACCTTCGCCGAGGGTAGGGTCACCCTCACGCTGCTGGTCGGTGATGTACTGGAACAGCTGCCGCAGCTCGATGCGCAGATCGATGTGTGGTTCCTCGATGGTTTCGCCCCGGCGAAGAACCCTGACATGTGGACCCCGGAGCTGTTTGCGCAACTGGCGCGGCTGTCGCACGCAGGCACCGTACTGGGCACCTTCACCACCACGGGTTGGGTACGCCGCAGCCTGGTCGAAGCCGGCTTCGCCATGAAGAAGGTGCCGGGCATCGGCAAGAAGTGGGAAGTGATGAGCGGCGCTTACGTCGGCCCCCGGCCCGGCCCCAATGCGCCTTGGTATGCACGCCCGCCGGGCATTTCTGGGCCGCGTGAAGCGCTCGTGATCGGAGCCGGGCTCGCTGGCAGCACAACCGCTGCCAGCCTGGCCCGGCGTGGCTGGCAGGTGACCGTGCTGGAACGCCACGATGCACCGGCCCGGGAAGCCTCGGGCAACCCGCAGGGGGTGCTGTACCTCAAGCTGTCTGCGCATGGCACCGCGCTGTCGCAAATGATCCTGTCCGGCTTCGGCTACACCCGTCGCCAACTCGAGCGCTTGCAGCGTGGTCGGGACTGGGATGCCTGCGGGGTGCTGCAACTGGCCTTCGACAGCAAAGAGGCCGAACGCCAGGGCAAACTGGCTGCCGCTTTCGACCACGCCTTGCTACACACCCTGGCGCGCACCGAGGCCGAAGCCATTGCCGGTGTGGCCCTGCCTGCCGGCGGCCTGTTCTACCCCGAAGGCGGTTGGGTACACCCGCCTGCCCTGTGCCAGCAGCAGTTGCAGCACCCGGGGATTCAGCTGATGACACATCAGGAAGTGCTTGAGCTGCGCAAGGTGGATGACCAGTGGCAAGCCTGGGCGGGTGAACGCCTGCTGGCCAGTGCGCCTGTGGTTATCCTGGCCGGTGCCGCCGACGTTCGGCGTTTCGAGCCTTGCGCACAGTTGCCGCTCAAACGTATTCGCGGGCAGATTACCCGGCTGCCGGCCACTGCCAGCAGCCGCATGCTCAGCACGGTGGTATGCGCAGAGGGCTATGTAGCGCCACCCCGCGGGAACGAGCATACCTTGGGCGCAAGCTTCGACTTCCACAGCGAAGACCTGGCGCCAACGGTTGCCGAACACCAGGGCAACCTGGCGCTGCTGGACGAGATTTCCGTCGACCTGGCGCAGCGCTTGGGCACAGCCGAGTTGGCCCCTGAGCAGTTGCAGGGGCGCGCAGCCTTCCGTTGCACCAGCCCGGATTACCTGCCGATCGTGGGGCCGGTAGCTGATGTGCAGGCGTTTGCCCAGGCCTATGCGGTGCTGAGCCGGGATGCGCGTCAGGTGCCGGATTTGGCCTGCCCTTGGCTGGAGGGGTTGTATGTGAACAGCGGGCACGGGTCGCGCGGGTTGATCACGGCGCCGCTAAGTGGCGAGCTGGTGGCGGCTTGGGTATGCGGGGAACCGTTGCCGTTGCCGCGGGCAGTGGCGGAGGCTTGTCATCCGAACCGGTTTGCGTTGCGTAAGCTGATTCGGGGTAAGTGATTGCATCGGGGGCTTGCCGACGGATTTGCTGCGCCTGTGAGATCGAGCGCCGCCCGCGCGGCGCTTCGCGGGGCAAGCCCGCTCCCACATTTGTTGCAACGTGGCCATGCCTGTGGAGGAGGCGTTGTCAGCCTTGGTGCATGGCTTGAGACAAGTGGGGCGGTAGCAATGCCAGCTCAGAAATCCTGCCAGCCCACCAAGGCTGACAACCATGGCCTTTCAGGTTCGGCACGTTGCAACAAATGTGGGAGCGGGCTTGCCCCGCGAAGCGCCGCGCGGGCGGCGCTCGATCTCATAGGCGCAGAAAGTGTCAAAGCGAACAGCCGCGAAGCGCCGCACGGCTAACCCCACACCCAGTAACGATTTCAGCCTAGCCCTGCTCCTCGTACCCACCTATGTTTCCCTTACTGTTGGAAGAGGAAACCACATGGAACGTGCTCGATCTCATATTTTGCGCCGAGGTCGCTTTTCATCACCCGGGAGCATGTATCTGCTAACCACCGTAACGAATAATCGAAAACAACTATTCAGCAATTTTTGGCTAGCCAGAGCGGTAGTGCAGCAACTCCGTCAAGCAGAGCGTGAGTTGGCGTGTAAGTCACTAGCCTGGGTGGTGATGCCAGACCATGTTCATTGGCTAATTCAGCTCAACGATTCGACGCTGAGTAGTTTGATGCGACGATTTAAATCACGCAGCAGCCATGCGCTGTATCAGCAAGGAATGAAACGGGAAAAAGTATGGCAGGCAGGCTATCAGGATCATGCCCTTCGCCAGGAAGAAGATGTCCGCAAGATTGCAAGATATGTGATTTGTAATCCATTAAGGGCGGGTCTGGCCAAGAAGATCGGTGATTATCCCCACTGGGACGCCGCATGGTTGTGACCCTTTAAGGCTATAAACGGATTCGCGGGTGTTCGCCTTGACACTCTTTGCGCCTGTGAGATCGAGCGCCGCGCGGGCGGCGCTCGATTTGCGCAACACCACAAAGCTCACGGCAAGCACCTACCCTCTGAACCTCATATAACAAATCGTTCTAAAACTCTCAAAAAGCACATAGGTCAGTTCCTTAAGGTGCCCTAATCCGGGGCACCCCCTCCCCAACGGAAAAACCGGTAAGGACCTATGTGCGGATTAGCAGGAGTATTGGAAAAGGGGGTTTTAAAGGCTTTCAGGGGCCATAAATCCCCCTGATTCCCCCATAAAAAACCTCTTTTGGTACAAAAAGTGGTACGAGAATTACAGCCAAGCGCGGACAGATCGCGCCGTCAGCGGCAAAGCAGAATAAGGGGGGCCGAGGGTTCTTTGCCCCGCTCGTCGACTTCTTTAGAGGGGGCTCATCGGTTTCACTGGCACAGGCGCCTTCCAGTCAAAATATGATTTGACTTGGAGCTTGACGTAGCGATAATCGCGAGCCACCTTGTCCATACGGTGTGCAAATCCTGTGGATAAGTCTATTAGCGAAGAACACCGCTGATCTTTCAATGGAGCAGCTCATGAGCAGCGTATATTTCCAAGAGTCAAGCGCGATGGCTCAAGCCCGAAATCTTTTCGGTACTCGGACCGACCAGGTTATCGTCAAAGACGAGGTAACCGCCCCTGCAAGCCGCGATCCATATGAGGCCATTCGTCAGGCAAGCGAGCGCATGAACGCAGGCCTAACGGTATTTGCCCTTGGTGAAAGCCAAAAAACCCATGACGAACAGGACGCTCGCCATCATGCCGGATTGCTTTCCCCGCTCTAAGACGCTGCCGTCTCAATCCCCGCTTTTCTGGGTCACGCACAAGGACCGGTATCTTCGTCAGCAGTTGATCTCTGACATTCAAGAGGATACCGGCCGAGAGCTGATCGTTTACTTCACCGAATGTGAACAGTCGGGCGCCCAGATTGACATGGGTGATGATGTCCTGTTCGCGGAGCTTTTGCGCGGTGCCTTGGGCAAGCCTATTGACCTGCTGCTTGAGACAAACGGCGGTTACACCGACCCAACAGAGAAAATTTGCTCCCTGCTCCAGCAGGCCGCTCCTGATCTGCGAGTCATTATCCCACGCCGCGCCAAAAGTAACGGCACCGTGATAGCTCTGTCAGGATCCACCATAATGATGGGGGTAGAGTCTGAGCTAGGCCCTATCGATCCGTCTTACAATGGTGTCCCGGTGGAGTTCATCCTTAATGCACCAGCAGGGTCGTTCAACCCCATTGAGTATCAGCTAGCCTTGACCACGCGGGGGCAGACCGAAAAGCTGGCGCGTGAGTTGCTTTCTAAAGGCATGATGTCTCATATACCGGGGGCTATTGACGAGACAATCTCGAAGATGGCTACACGAGGGCACTACCACTCCCATGGCTCGGTGATTGATATGAGGGAGGCTGCCCTCCTGAATCTCAACGTGACCCAGCATGCTATGGATGATGCTCTATGGCAAAAAATGGCTATTCGGATAACTGTGTGTAAACCTCAGCCCAGTCGATGGTGTCTTCCCACTCCATCGACTGTGTAATTGATCGCTCATTGCACTCTTCACAGAGGCAGTGTTTTCGATCATCACCAGCCTCGGTTGGCATCCAAACGGCTCGCTCATCTTCGTAGAAAAGACCTCCGCAGCTTGCGCAGAACCATTCAGGTGTCTGCCCTGCTCGGGCGCTGCGGGAGAACAGGACGCGAGCCCGGATGATTTCGAACGTATAGCCACGCCCGTTTCGGTTGATGACCTTCGTCATGCCGTTCAGGGCCTCGGTGTAACCGTTGGTGATAGGGTTGTCGAAGTAGTTGATGATCTGCTGCCGCCAATTCTTCAGGGCCGACAGAAGGTCTTTGTAATCCGCCGCGACATCGCTTGCCTTCACCTGCGCGACCCATGCCTCAATAGCTGGGACTGCCTCGGCCTTGGGGAGGTTGTACAGGGCGTAGAAGTCCTCCTTGAACTGGTACGACTGACCAATCTCGGCGTCGTTTTCCACCCACATATCCAGGTTGAAGGCTTGTTTGTCGGTGAGGTTGGCTCCGCTCTTGTTGAGCAGTACCTTGCTGCGCTTCCACTCCTTGTTGACCTTCACGCCCTGGGCCTTACCGCGCCGGATGCGGGTCTTGTCCACGGCATAGTTGGCCATCCGCACAACGTGGAACTTGTCGATGACCACTGGCACGCCAGGAGCCATCATGTTCACCACGTTCAGGTATGGGCGCCACATGTCAGTGGCCACGCCCAATAGCGTTGAGCGGTCTGAGAAACCGTGGAGCCAGCGAGCCAGGGTGTCCTGGTCTCGATGGGGAAGAATGTCGATAGGCACGTTCCGGCCAACGTCTGTCAGCACGCAGCGCATATCCCCGGCGATCTTGGTTTCGTCGATGCCCAACCAGTTGGGCAGGTACGGCTTGAACTGGGTGTTCATGTAGTGAACGTAGTCGTTCGCAATGTTGCGGATCGTCTTCTCGTCGCAACCGATGTGCTCGGCCAGCCTGGTGAACGTGTCACGCAGGCACTGAGTCTTGATGTACTCGACGCACCGCTTCGTCATGCGCCGATCAACCTCGACGCCCTCCAGTGGCTGGAGAGACGTTCCACCGCACTCGCGGCACTTGTAGCGCTGCACCTTCGCTTCAAGCTGGACATGAGCGCCCCTGATGGGGCTATCGCGGTAGGTAACCAGCTTTGGGCCGTGACGATACAGCTTCCCCACTACGCCGCATTTGGTGCAGGCCTGGAGGGGTTGGGTGTACTCCGCCTCGATGGTGTAAGTGCCGCCATCGAGGCGGGAGGTCAGGACTTTCCAGTCCGGAAGATCAAGAATATCGGTCACGCAGCTTCCTTAGACGAACTGCTCTGCAAGCAGAATGAATGCGAGCGCAGCCACGATAGCCACTTGTCCGTTTCCAGAGGCCTGGTATCTGTCCATCCGATTGGCCATCCCATCAGCCATTCGTGGGCTTCCGGGGTTGGCCGACCAAACACGCGAGTGAACTCTCGGGCAGCTGGCCATTTTTGCATTGAACTGGCGCAATAGTTCGCTTTTGTCGTCGGCGTATGCAAGTAGCCAGTATCGCTCCCGAATGTGGTCAGCACCCACGTCTGCCGCTGATAAGGGAACTGCCTTGACCTTGTAACCCATAGCTCGGAGGTCTTGAGCCGCCATCTCGATTGCTTCTGCCGCGACGTTTTCGGCGAAGACAAGCCGGGGAGCGACATCTGCCACGATTCTCCGCATCTCCGGCCAAAGGTTTTCAGCGTTGTTGCGTCCAGCAGCCGCTGTGCTGAAGGCCTGACAGGGAAATCCTCCAGATACGAGGTCAACAACTCCTTTCCACGGTCGCCCGTCAAAGGTTCGAACGTCATCCCAGATCGGGAAGGGGTTGAGCAGCTTGTCATTCTGTCGCTGCACGAGTACCCGCTGTGCATGTGCGTTGTGCTCGACGGCACAGACCGTTCTGAATCCAAGGAGGTGGCTGGCAAGCAATCCTCCACCAGCGCCTGCGAAAAGAGCCAGCTCATTCATATCTCCAATCCACACGATAATCCGGATTTAGATTATAGCTGACCCTCATGCTTTACACACGATATTCCGAATAGCCCAAAAAATATGGCTTCTTCGCACAATGTACCAGTACGACTGCTTGCAGTCGGGGTATGCAAAGCTTTTTGAGAGCCAGAAGCTGAGCAGCGCCGTCAAGGCCGTCAGCAGGCCTTGATCAGAGGGGGCGGAAGCCCCCTCATCGACAAGCGGCTACGGCCGCCCCCAGTTCTTTCTCGTACCCGATCCTCTGCCTCCGCTCAGCTAGGAGCGCCCGGACCTTCACTTCCAAGCTATCACTCTTGCGCAGGCCGGCAGCGGCCCATGGCGGCGCAGCGACCTCTGGCGCGCGACACGGCACCTGCACCGGCACCTCGACGCGCACGTACTGAACCTGCGGCTCGACCTTGCCAGCACACCCTGCCAACAGCAGGCAGCCCAGCAGCAATCGCCACCTCATAAGCCCAGCTCCTGATCGATGATGGAAACCGCAGCCGAACACTGATCGCCACCGGTGCGCTCCTGTTGCAGTCGGTTCGCTGCGGCGTAGTCAACATCCGCGCTGGCCTTTGCCTCACCCACAGCCTTCTCAGCGCCAGCCTGGCGCTCATTTGCAGCAAGAGCCAGGTCGCCCAGTGCCTTGCCCTGCTCTGCCGCCAGCCCACTCAAGTTGTCCCGGGCAGCTACACAAGTCGTCGCCTCCTTGTTGGCCTGATCCAACTGCGGTCGGTAATGGGTGGCTGACAGCCACGCACCGCCGGCACCACCCACACCTAACAGCAACACTGAGCCCAGCAGTGCGGCGGCCAGACGACCGCCCTCAACCGGTAACGGCATCATGCCAGGGCCCTCTGCACACCTTCGTCGATCACCTCGGGCTTGTACGGGTTGCCGCCGTTCTCGTGGACGATGATGCCGAGCACGGCTTCGCGCAGCACCTGCGGCTTGGAGATGTCGATAGAGTCGCGCACGCCAACGCCGAGGCGCTTGGCAATGGCCTGCGCGTAAGCCAGGGTGTTGTTCTCGCTGGAGGGCGCCCAGCGGCTGATGAACTCCAGCGGGGTGTCGATGCCGGGACGGCCGACACCAGGCATGCCGTCCTTGCCTCGGTAGTTCAGCAGCAGCTTGCCCAGGGCGCGGATACCGTTCTCGGCCTGGTCGAATCGAGCGAAGCGCGGCTTAGCCACGCCCTCCTCCAGCCCCAGCTGGCCCTGCCAAGCGTTGCGCGGATTGAAGTCGATGTTCCCAGGGTTGCAATTGCGTACGCCGCGGGGAGTGCTCATTGGGCCGGCTCCTCTACTGGCAGTGCTTCGGCCTCCTGAACGGTCACGCTCACCTGAGCGGAGTAGCGCTTGACCAGCTGGGCGGTGAGAACTTCGTTTCCAGGCTGGGCGTTCAGAAGCTCGCGTGCAGCTGCATCAGCCTCAGCTTCGGTGGCGTACTCCACGGTGCGCAACGGGCCCAAGGCGTTGGTACGGTCGATGACGATGAAAGGCATGGGTTTTCTCCAGGCAAAAAAATACCGCCAGGCGGCGGTTGGGTTTGGGTGGTTCTGCAAGTCAGGCCGGTTGCGCAGGCCAATCGATCTCAGTTGGCCAGCCGGCCTGCTCAGGTAATCGGCTCAAGGCAACGCGGTACCGCTTCCAAGCCGTGAGGCGGCGCATTTCATCCACCGTGGCGTCATCCAGATCGACAGCATCCTGCAGCGGCGCAATGGCAGCGTCGGCAATTGCTCGCAGCCGAGCTGCCTCCACCTGAGCCAGCGCCAGTGGGTCTACCGGTTCTGGAGCAGGGCTATCGGGAACCTGAGGGGCTGGCAGATCTTCCACAGATACGTGCAAGGTGATGCTGTGAACCAGGTCGGCCGGCTCTCCTTCCTTGGCCACGCTGACCAACAGGACGCCATCTGTGAACGAGATAGCGACAGATGCTCCTGAGTCCGCTTGGTTGATCACATACCCCCAGCCCTCTGGCGGAGGGCACATTCCTAGCGTGCCAGTCACCAGGTACTGACCAGGGCTGGGATGCGCTACAGAGATGTCTCCTCTGCCGAGCGAAGTAATGTCCATGATCGAACCGTCACCCAGGATGTTGATTGCTGCTCTTGCCATGTTCAGATCGCCTTCAATGTGCCGTCAGCGGCACGGGTGGTGTTGCCGGTGGTGTAGATCTCGTAAAAAGGGGCGTTGGCTTGTGAGCCGCCACGAATCCAGGCTTTGCTCTGCGGCGTGCAACTGATGAACAATTGCCCCGCCCAATCGCCGAACGGATAGCCCATCGTCAGCATGCTGCCGTAGGTCGACGGCGAGTACGCGGTAACCGTGTTGTCGTACGCATCGAATCCGCTGAGCACAACGTTTACGGATGAGGCTTTAGCAAGTCCTTGGATGCCAAGTCCGCGAAACCCGACAACAGCCACGTTTCCCTGGGCGGCGCCGGTGTTTAGGGTTGCCGAACTGCCAAGACCCAGGCCTGTGCGTGCAGCTGCCTGAGTGGTGCCGCCAGTGCCACCCTTGGCCACCGGCAAAGAAGCAGGCAGCGCAGTCGCTACATCGTCGCCTTGCGACAAGTTCGATAGCCAATTGTAGAGCTCGGTGAAGTTGGCCTTGGCCTTCACCCAAGCCGAACGGCGATCGTCCCCGCCGGCACCTGTTGGCGAAGACCCGAGGTTGATTACTTGCTTTGCCATGTCTGTTCCTTAAAGAGGCTTCATGGGCCTGGACGCAAATAGTGTTCGCCCATTCGCGGTGAGCGGGTTGATGCCAGAGGCGTTGTCGCAGTACATCTGCAGAATCGACCGATTTCCCGGCAAGAAGCCTCCGTAGTTGGTCCGGATAGGCTGGGCGGTCTGCTGAATGTTGGTGCAGGAGAACAAAGCGTTCGCCAGCACGTAGTCGTCATAGCTGCCTGTCCACGGCATCTGCTGACTAGGGTGGTAATAGGCGCCACCTGAAATCGGGTCACCCGTTTGGACGAAGCTGTTACTGGCAGGCTGGCCGTTCAGTAGTGAAAGGTTGGCGGTTGTGACGAACGTACGGGCACCGGTGGCATCCTTGACCGAGGCGCCGTAGTCCCCAGCGGGTGTATTGGGTGTTAGGTAGCTCGCGCAGAACCACTTGATCTGCATTGGATACAGCGCGACATCACCATGCGCCTGGTTGTTGTTCCATGCCTTAATGCGAAAGCCCGTCCAGTTGCCTGGGCTGCCTTTGACATAGAAGTTGCCCACCATCATGTAGTTGGCAGCATTGAGGAAAATTAGCGGCCGCTCGTTTGTGGTTATGGGTGCGGCGAAGTTCACATCACCCCACTGGATCTGCGAACCGCTGCCTGGACCTTGAAACCCTATGTTGAAATTTCCGTTGTAGCGGATCGTAAGCACTCGGTTGATTGCGTCGATCTGAGTACGGACGTTGTTGTTGAGCGCCCGTATCCCGTAGCTGCCCGGCGCGGCAAATGGCTCACCTCCTTGCGAGAGGATCATTACCTGCCATGCACGGTTTTCTGCCTGCCTGAGTTGCAGCTGGCCTTGCGAGTACCACGCCTGCGGGCTATAGGTGTTCTCCCCTGCATCAAACAATGCATCAACCACCACGAACGAGGCGGCGTGTATCTCTGGGATCGAGATGTATTGGTCGAAGGCGGTATTCCCTGTGACCTGCATCATTTTCAGTGATCTGACTGGGGTGATGGTTGTATCGAAAGTCACAGCCCCGGCCACATCCTTCGTCCGGAGCCCGCGCAGATCAGCCATTAGGTAAGCCTCCCCACTGCCGCACGCTCGATGCCATTGGCGTCGTAAACGTACAAACCGCCGTTGTTGAGTAATGTCGATCCACTGGCATCCTGCCCGCGCACCGTAAATGACCCAGAGGCCAAATTGATCTCGATCAGCGGCAGGCCCTGAGCGTTAACCGCTTGGGACCGGAGCGTCATGCCCACGACCAGGCTCTGGATGAACGCTTGGTTGATCAGCGCCGAGTTCAGGAAAAGTTGGCCATTTTGGAAGACAAACAGGTTTGCCTCAGGCCCGTTCAATCCATTTATGATCGCTACGCGGTCGGCCGACAGCAGAATTTCACCAACCGATCCATCACTTCCTTGGACGATGCCGGTGGCCACCTTCTTGCCATTGGCGTTCGTCTCGGTCTTCCAAGACGAAAGAGCAGACACTCGACCATCGACGCCGGCCACGACCTCGCTGACTTGCTGCACCGAGGCATTGGTCTGCCCCATCTGCGCCTGAACTGTTTCGACCTGCCGCCCTACGGCAATCCCATCCTCGATCCGCGCCGATTGTTCAGTCCATACGCCAACCAGTCCACCCGTTGCGCCGGCCAAGCCGGTGCTATCGCCCTCCATTTCCGGGTTCACCTGGACATACAGCCCGTCCAGGCGGGTGGCTTGCGCGGTGATCGCGGTGCCTTGCTGCTTGACCGTGGTGTCCATCTGGCTGATGGCCGTTGCCTGGGCGCTATTCACGCCCTCGGCATCGGTCATGCGGTTGGTCAGGCTGAGCAGCGATTGCCCTTGGCTGGTCAGCGTCGTGCCCTGCTGGGTAACCGTGCTGCTCAGCGTGCTTACGGCATCCGCGTTGGCGGAATCAGCAGCAGTCACTCGACGAGCAACGATGTTGCACCACAGCGAACGACCGGTGCTATCCGCTGGCTCGGTGCGGGTGACGAACCGGGCCGAGACTGACCCGGCCGGCGCTGTGATACGACCAGTGAAAGTCTGGAAGCCTGTGGTCCCCGCCGGCACCGAGAACGCCGTGAAGTATCCAAGGCTCGTCCCAGCCTTGTCCCGGAACTGCATTTGTAAGCGAGTTGTCTGCCCTGCCGTCATGTAGTTCGGCCAAATATCGGCCGCCAGGTCGAACTGCTCACCTCCCTTGGTAACGATGTTGTAGTCCACACCGCAGAAGCTATTGCCGTAGAACGAAATCCCCTTACCTGCGGACGGGTGCGCGGAGATGTTGGTGATCACCGGGTTGGCCGTCCACGGATCAGTCAGACCATCCTCGAAACTGCCTCGGAGGATCAGGTTGTCCGGCTGCTGCCCAATCGAAGCTTTGAGCTGTGTGAGCGCTGTGCTCTGACTGGTTAGCAGGGTGCCTTGGCTTTTAACCTCGGAATCCAAGGCCTGCAGCGCCGAGGCATCCGCTTTGTTCGCCACCTGTGCCAAGGCACTAGCAGCTGCAGCCGCAGCATCGGTCGCGACCTTGTCGGTGACGGCCACCCAGGCGCTGCCGTTCCAGCGCTTGGGCGTATTCGCCGCGCCGGTGGTATCGAACCACAGGTTCTCGGCCTGGCGATCGGCCACCGCCGGCGCCGCCGACTGATACAGCACTTTGCCCTTGCTCCCGGCCAGACTGGCCGCAGCCTGGGCTGCCTGTTGAGCCGTGGCGACGTTGCCGTTGGTGGTCTGCAGGTTGTTGTTGAGCTCGGTGATGCTGCTGCCTTGACTCGACAGCGTGTTGCCATGGTTACTGACGGTCGTGCTGAGCGCCTGCAATGCCGAAGCGTCCGCCTTGCCAGCCAACTGCGAGAGTGCCGACTGCGCAGCGGCAGCAGCATCGGTGGCCACCTTGTCTGTCACCGCCACCCAGGCAGTACCATTCCACCGTTTTGGGGTGTTGGCATCGCTCGTGGTGTCGATCCAGAGGTTCTGCGCCAAGCGGTCAGCCACGGCCGGCGCAGTCGCCTGCACCAGCACCTTGCCTTTACCGCCCGCCAGCGTGGCTGCGTCCTGGGCGGCTTGCTGGGCAGCGGTGACGTTCTGATTGGTGGTAGTCAAGCTGCTCTGCAGTGCGGTAGCAGCCGCTGCGTTCGCCTCATCACCACTGATCCGGGCAGTGCGCTCGTCCACCACTGACGCAACCGACGCCGACGGTGCGATCTGGCCGACGGCAATCCAGTCGATCTCGAACACATCGGTCGTGCCGGAGCTGATCCACAGGTAGAACCTGGTGACCGTGCTATCCGTCCAGTCGCTGCCGCCATTGGTGAGCTGCGACATGTCCCATTCAAGCACCACGGTCTGGCCAACCGCCAAGCCGGGATCCGGGATCACTTTGCGGTAGGACGTCGATGAAGCATGGTTGGCGGTAACGTAGGTGACCTGGCCATTCCACCCCGAACCCGCACGCCGTGTGATACGGCAACGGATTCGGTCATGATCACGCCCTTTGAGTGACACCACCGGAGAGCCCAGATACGCCGCACCGGTCCCGTCATTGGTAACGATGAGCCGGCCGTTCTCGACGGCCAGCGTACAGCGCGTACCGGTCCATCCCTCAACAGTCGAGGCAAAGCCATAGTTGAGCGCGGAATCGAACCCGCCAGACTCGGCACGCAGCGTAGCAATCTGTGCGGCCAGTGCAGTGTCTGCGTTGGTCCGCGCCGTAGCCTCGTTGCCGATCGCTGCGGTGTTCGCGGCCGTGCTGGTCGCCACAGTATCAATGCGCTGGCCCAGTGCCGAGTCAGCATTGGCCCGGGCGGTCGCCTCTGCTTGGATCGCCGCCGCATTGTTACCGGCCGAAGCCGTGACGGTGTCGATCTTCTGGCTTAGCGAATCGTCCGCCGACTGGCGGGCCTGCGCCTCACTGGTGATCGCCGCCCCGCGAGCCTGGGCTTCGGACAGCAAGCCCTGTGCACGGGCCGCAGCCTCGTCGCTTATGGCCTTGGTTCGCGCTTGCGTTTCGGCGGCGATGGCTTGGGCACGGGCAGTCGCCTCAGCAGCTACGCGCTGGGCAACCGATCCGGCCTGAGTTGGCGGGCCGGAGATCAACGAAATCTCCTGGCGCAGCACAGGCGCGAGCTGCCCGGATTCGATCTTGTCCTTAAGAGCGCCAAGCATGTTGCTCATGTCGGACGACGTGGAAGCCACCACCTTTAGGAAGGCACTGACGCCGTAGGCATTCTTCGAGCGCACGAAGTAGGCGTAGTTGGTGGCAAAGGCCAGCCCGGTATGGGTGAAGCTAAGGCCTTGGCCCAGGTAGTCGCCCTGCGTGGCCTGTGGGTTGGTCGAGAAGAAAAACTCATAGGTGCCGCCATTCAGGCCGTGCAGTGTATTGCCCGGGATCAGCGTGATGGTGTCGATAGTCGCCTGGACCACGCACGACTCTGGGATTGGCGGCCCATCGATGCTCACGCTGATGCTGGCCTCGCCGGAACGAGTCAGCGGACCCAAGGCGGCCACGCTCATGGTGTAGCTGCCTGATGGAAGACCCGACAGAGGAAGCTTGAGCGCTGTCGAAGGAACCTGCTGCGCCAGCACGGCTGTAGTGCCCTGCCGAACGGTAACGGCATAACCGGTGACTACACCGTACGGTGCCACCCACGCCAGAGTGCCCTGGACCACTTCAGCATTGTCTTCGGTCGACCAGGTGAGCCCGGTCGGACTGCCCAGGCCACCGGTTGGCATGCTGATGAAGCCAATCGGGTTGTACGGCTGGCCCACGGCGTCGTCGAAGATGGCCGGCTCATTCTGCGAAACCGAAACGTTGCAGCCGCTGTCGGGGCTCATCGACCAGTCGGTGACGATGAACTCGCCGACAATGTTCAGCGACGGCAGGTTGACCTTCACCGAGCGGCCTGGGCGGCAGTTGTAGCCCATGAAGTTCATGGGGATCGACAAGGTCCCGCCTGCGCGCCGCCGGCGCAGTTCGATGTTGGCCAGGCGCTGGGCCTGGTACGGATTGCTGACGTAGGAGAACGACAAGGTTTCTGCCGCCTCGCCACCGTCGTCCACCACCCACTGGCTGACCGAAACCTCGGGGTAGTCGGTCTCGGCCCAGGCCTGCGACGGGTCCACGAAGGTGCCGCGCACGGTGTTGATCGCTGAGTCGTTGGTCGGCTCGGTGCTACCGGTGACGGTACCGATAACCATGTCCTCAGTGATCTCGAAGTCGTATGGGCCGTAGTAGGCGCCAACCTGCAGCATCCAGCGGCCGCCAACACGGATCAGCTTGCCGCCACACGCGGCTTCGAGCTTCTGCATCACCTGGGTGCGCGACTCGTCGGCGCCGATGACGCAGCCCGAACGATACCGCGCCGAGGTGCTGCCGTCTGCGTTGGCCAGCATCTCATCGCACACGCTGGCACTGTTGGCAAAACTCGCGAACACGATCTCATCGTCCGGCACGCCGCACCGGTTGCGCAGGAACCAGAGGATGTGAAGTGCGGTGTTTTCGCTGTAACCAGCTGTCCCGGTCCGAGGATCGTAGATATCCCGGCGCCCGCGAAGCACGAAGCGCACATCCGGAATGCCGGAGGGATACTTTTCGGCGCTGTACTTGAACGACAGCCGGACGAAAGACAGGCCCCGACCGATCTGGGTGTCGCGCCAGTCCGGGCTGTTGGCTTTAAGGAAGGCATTCACCTGCGTCGGGTTGGTGATCAGTTCATAGGAGGCGTGCTCGCCGTAAGCCTGAACGACTTCCTCCCCCAGGAAGATGTCTTCCAAGCCATCTATCTCCCCCTCCGACAGCACGTAGACCATGTGCAACCATTCGCCGTCAGTCTGGTCGCCGGCCTGCTCCTGCCCCCAAGCTAGAACGCCACCAGTGCTCACCCGGCCCAGCACGTACCGAGCAGCCGCCTTGGACGAGCGCAGGGTCTGGCTGGAAGGCTCACTGGTGCGCAGCGAGCCGGTATCGAGCTTGTCCTGCTGCGACGAGACGTAGAACGCCAGCGCAGCACCCGCCAAGGCGCCCCACGGCCCGCCCTGGACGAAGCCGATCGCGGCGCCGACGGCAACCTGGGCAACCTTCTTGACTGCTGAACTCATTCAACTCTCCACACCGTCAACGGCTCACACTCGATGCGGCCCACCCCGTCGGGGGATACCGACCAGAACTCATCCGCCCAGAACACCGCCACGCCCCGGCCATTGGGGCCGTCGTACAGCGCAATGTCGCCGCGCTGGATCAACCCAGGCTGAACCCGGGCAAAGCAGGCATCCCATGCCGCCTCCAAGGATCCGTGCAGTTTCTTCAGCAACCGCTTTGCGCCTGCCTCGGATGAGTAGTTGCCCCGGTATGCTTCAGCAGGATCCACCTCGCACACCGCCACGGCGCAGTCGGCGGCAAACAAGCAGCAGTCAAATTCGCCCCATGAAAAAGGCCGCTCTATGGCGGCCCTGATCGTGTGGGCAAGCTGTGTCGTCCAATCGCGCTTTCGCATGGTCACTTCTCGTATGTGAACTTCGGAGCATCCTTGGAGGCGCCCCAGTAAATCGGCCAGTCGGCAATCTGTGCGATGGCGAAGAAGAAGCGGTCATCCTGGCGGCGGGCACGATGGTTCTCATCTGTCCATCGCTCAGTGCCGGTTCGGTTCCATTCGGCCATCCGGTCAATAAGCGGGACCGTGATGCTGTTGCCCTCCTCACCATTGCCGGCGTAGGAGAACTTGGCGGCGTCCATGCGCCCGCTAAACAGGATGTCGGCAGCGTAGGTGCCGTCCTCGGCGAACACCACGAACATGAGTTTTCCAGCGCGCCCTCGGCAGCCCTTCAGCGAGGTTTCGGTAATGATCTGGGTATCCAGGCCGTTGAGGGTCAGGTCCACCGACATCGGCGAACCTGAGTTGCTGCTCTCCTGCGACTGACCGACCTCACCGAAGCTTCCAACGCCCTGGTAGGAGATGCCATCGATGACCAGGTCGCCGGTACCGGTGTGCGCAAAGACCATGCCGTCCGGGAAGTCCAGCTGGCAGGCATACACCGCCATGAAGTTGCCTTTCGCGATGATGTCGACAACCGTCTGGCTGAAGGGGAAAACGCCTGCGGCCATCAGAAGGCCTCCCGAAACTGGAAGCTACCGCTCGACACAACCGGCTGGATGCTCCACTGATTGGTGTCATCCATGCGCCGCATCTCGCAGTAGGGGTTCTTGTATTCAACCGGGGTGCCGGCGGCGATGGTTCTGCGAACACGTTTGTTCACATAAACCACAGCCTTCCCGGCGGCATCGGTTGAGGCACGCTCCACCACCTCGAACATTTCACCGTTGATGGTGATGTGGTCGCCGCGGCTGAACACCTGTCGACTCGCCGTCATGCCCTGCAGCTGAAGGAACGTCGACTGGGCATTGGCCGAGGCCACGACCGGGGCGCCGATGTCATCGGCACGGGTGCGGGTGATCGATGGAATATTCACGGCGCCGAACATGCCGTGCAGGCGGCCCAGCAGCGATGTCAGCTCACGCTCATCCTCTTCGTAGAGCACGCCGAAGTTCAGCGTGCACATCCAGTACGAGCCTGGCTGCGCCACGATCTGCTGGGAATTCGACAGCGACGAGGTGAACGCCCGGTTGTTGTAGACGATCCCCCAGGTAACCTCGGTGGGCTCCAGGGATTCCGGCCATTCCTCCGCCATTGGGTCACTCCAAATAGAAAGCCCGCCGAAGCGGGCCGAGCATAGTTACCGCCGCTGCAGCATCTGCCGCCCGGCGCCGTTGGTCTTGAAGTCTCGCAGCATCAATTCGTATCCGCCATTGGCCCCTTTGAACGCCGCCTTCTCTAGGTCTTCCTTGGATGCGCCGGCCCCACCATGGAAGTGGAAATTCTGCGTGATGCCGCCGAAAGAGAAGGAGGATTCACTACCACCACCTCCTGCACCAGCGGCCATTACGCCGAGTGAACCATCAGGACCGCGGTGCAAGGGCAAAATCGCTTCTGGCCCGGCCTCAGCGAAGACACCAGCGCCCTTGGCAAAAGCGAACATCTGCGGGCTGTCATAGACGCCACCTGAGTATGCCGACAGGCTGGGCGAATCGTAGACACCACCTTTCGCATTCGGGATGACTTCACTGAAGCCGGTCATTGTGCCTTGCCCAAGTGCCTGGGTACCGCCACCAAGGAAACCAAACGCCGAGCTGAGGAAGCCAGCAGCCGCTTGGCGCACCTGGATGCGAATCAGATCCTCAATCACTGAGTCGGCGAAGTCCTTGAACTGGAATTTGCCGGTTTTCACGAACTGAGTGATGCCATCCTCCAGGTTGCCAAAGGCATTGGAGAACAACTCCTGCGTCTGGCCGGCTACATCGGCGGCACTGTCGAGGTAGTTTTCCAAGGCAGCTGACGCGCCATTTGTCCAGTCAGACTGAGCCGCGTCGATCTTGACGAAGGTGTCTTCTTGGACCTGTACCAGCTTGGCCCCGTACTCTTGCCTCAAGGCAATCTGCTTCTCCAGCTCCTGGCGCTGTTTCTCAGTGCTGGCTGTAGCCAGCTCGTCTCGCAGCGCCAGAATCTTGCTGTTGTTTTCCTGCTCGAGGGCCAGGCGCGACTGAGCGCGGCCAGCCCGCTTGTCGCCCATGCCTACCGCTGCCGCTGCGGCATCGCCCTGCTGCTGGGCAATCGCCAACTGGCGCTCAAGATCGGCCTGGTACTTCATGGCCCGCGATAGGCCGGTCGAGGCCTGCACGGCATTATTGAATTGCTCGGCAAGCGCACCGAGGGCCTTACCGTACTCCCCGGTCGTGATCTTCTTCTGCGCCAGCAGCAGGTCGAGATTCTTGGTTTGCTTCTGAAACTCATCGGATGCTGCGCCGACTGGGTCAAAAGCCTTCTTCAACTGCTGGTAGGCAGTTTCCGCCTCTTTCAGCTGCTGGGTGAGCTTGGTCTGCGCCGATGTAGCATCCTTGGTTTCCTGCTTCGCGCCCTGGTTGGCTTTCTTCTGCGCTTCGATCGCGCTCGCCGCCGATAAGATTGCCTGCCGGTCGGTTTCGGTAAGGTCGGTGTGTTCAGCAAGATAGCGATTAACGATCTTGGTGGCATCGCCATTGTCTTGCAGGCCGGCCAGCTGCTTTTGCAGCGTTTCGAGGTAGGTCTGACCGGCCGTGCTCATGCCGGCCTTGGCGGCATTGTTTTCCTGAGTGGAAACGGTGTTCCGGTCAGTCTCTCCGGTCAGTTCCGAAAATTTGGATCGCAGGTTGGCAAGCGCGGCGCTGAGCTCAGATGCCTTGACCTGGCCTGTCTCGATGGCCTGGGCCATCGCCTCAGTGACGCCGGGAATTCCGCGCACCTGATCGGCCACGGCCTTCCAGTCCACCACTGCGCCCTTCGAGAAGTCATTAGCGGCTGTTCGCACTATCTCGAGTGCTTTCCGTGCCTCCTCGGGCATTGGCGCCAGCCCGGCAATGAACCCATCAACGCCAGCGGCACCCAAACCGCGTAGGTCGTTCTCGAATTTGTCGGCAATTGCGCCCGACGTCTGCCCCAGCTGGCTCTGCAGGTCGTCGATCTTGCCTTGCAGTTCCCTCAGAGCTACCGCCTGGGTCGCGCTGTTCAGCTTGTTGAAGCGTTCAACCAGCTTATCGAGAGGATCACTCAGGTCGCCGAGCTTCTTTTCGAGGGAGTCCGAGTTATCCCGCAAGAGCAGGAAACTGGCGGCGGCTGTACCCGCTAGCACGGCAAGGCCTGCTGGGCCACCCAGTGCAGCAAGGAGACCGCCGCGAATAGTTGTCTGAGCCAAACTAGCCTGAGCAATGGCCAGTGCCTCAGTTGAGGCGGTGAGCGCCGCCTGCCTTGGGAGTAGCTGCGTCTGGACCAAGGTCAAACGCTGCAGGCCCGTAGCGGCAGCCACAGAAGCCTCAGCTTGCTGCAGTTGCGCTTGAGCGAAAAGCCTTTGAGCGTCAGCAGCGACTACTGCAGCCTCTGCACTTCTAACCGTGGCGGCTCGCTGAACCAACTGCGCTTTCACAGCGACGTAGGCTTTCGCAGCATAGGTGGTGAGAGCCGCTGCTCCTGCGCCTCCCATCGCTACCGCCACCAAGTCAACGTTATCCGCCAGCAGTACCAAGAACTTAGATAACCCTGCGACAGCGCCGGTTTGCTCCTCCAGCTTACCCAGGAAGGTGCCGGTGGCGTTGCTGATGTTGTTCAAGGCATCTTGAACACTGGTAGACATGTCCGCCGCTGCTTTGCGGTTTACCTCAACGGCTTTCAGCAGACCGATGTTAATGTCATCCAGTGCGAGCTTGCCCTCGCTGCCCAGCTTGCGCACCTCGTCGGTGCTCTTTCCGGTCGCGCGGGCAATCGCGTCCACGATTGTTGGCATCGCAGTTTGGATAGAAATCCACCCATCCGCATCTACCTTCCCTGTAGCCAATGCTTTTGAGTAGGCGTCCAGCGCCGAGCTTGCTTTGTCCGCTGACGCGGCGTTGGTTACAAGCAGGAAACTGAAGCTGTCAGTGATATCGAGGGTCTGCTGGGTGTTGAAGCCCAAACTGCGCATCACATCCGCCGTGCGGATATACAGTTCTTGCGCCTCAGCCAGAGGCCGGTAGGTTTCTTGCGCAGTCTGCATCAGGTGCTCTTGCACCATCTGGTATTCGGCAGCGCTTCCAGTAGCCGCCTTCATCCGGTCGGACATCTGACCATAGGCATCAACCTGCTTGATGATGCCCCCGATCAGACCGGCACCAGCCACAGCCGCGAAGGCTCCGCGCATAAGCGTCCCGGCGCCCTGGGCTGCTGCGCCAACTCGGTCAAACGCGGAGTCAACAGTCGCCAGGTTGCGATCAATTGCCTGGCTGGTCCTGGAAACCAACTGATCGGCATTCGCCAACTCACGTCGCAATTGGGCAGTTGTCGCTTCAATCTGAACCAGCATGCCTTGGACTTGCTGATCGGCCATTTTGATCTCCAGAAAAAAGAAAACCCGCCGAAGCGGGTTGTGAAGTGTGGGTATTCTATTGGATGGTTAAGTCGCCAATCCTCCAAAGCTCTGTTTTTCTGTCGTAAGAAATGGAGGCCTTGTAATGGCTTCGAACCGTGGCGCCAAACCCATTCTGCGAATCAACATATGCCGATACTAAGAACCCGCACATACCATCAGGGACGACCTCAATACCTTGATCATTTACGTATGGAAACTTCGCAGTCGCCGGAGACTTAAGTCTCTGCTTAACAAAATTCTGAGACATAACAAAAGCCAGCGTCGTATTGCCACAATCCTTACGTTGAGCATCTATCTCGCGCTGTGGACTATTGCTCCAAAAAAGGAACCAGCTCCAGCCGACTACCAATATCACTACAGCGGAGACGACTACTAGACGAAGCTCCTTTCTTGCGATAGTTGACGTCCTTGATTCTTTCGAATAGGCCGAATAGAACGCACTAGCAAAAAATATAATCACAACTGAGGCAAGGACCATAAGCACGGTCATGTTGAAATTCCATACTCCAAAACAGCAAGTCTACACCCTGCTCACGCCCTTCTCCCAGTCAGCGCCATCCGCAATTTGTCGGCCACGCTCGAAGCGCTTGGCTTCTCCTTCGCTCCCTGCTTCTTCCCTGTGCCAAAGGGGTTGGTCATCTGAACCCACTCAATCCTGGCATCCATAGCCAGGAACAGCTCGGGCAGCGGCGTGGACCAGGCCACATCCGGCGCCCATCCCAGCCACCCGGTGGCGATCCCATATAGCCGGTCGACGTAGGTGCCGTCCTCGACAGCGCTTACGCCGTCCCGGCTTGGTCGTTTCCCGGGTCACTACCTCGCGGATTGTAGAGCGCGCCGAGATACTTGGTGACTGGCGGTGTCAGCCCAGCCACACCTTCCTGCCAGACCTTTTCGGGCAGCATTTCGGCAGCCTTCCCATCCAGACCAGCGCCAGCGGCGATGATGAAAGCCACCACATCTACGCCGACTGCATGCAGGGCTGCGGATGCGCCGCGCAGGCCGCCGAAGCGGCCTTCGATAGCACGAACTGCCTTTAGGGTGGGCAGGAGAGTGAACTCTTCGTCGCCCAGTTTGACGGTCACGGTCCCGTGTAGAGTTTTGCTCACAGGAGCCCCCTATCAGGCAGCGGCGGCGGCTGGAATTTCCAGCACGTCGGAGTTGATGCCCATGGTGATGTTGCGGCGCACCACGTTGTCAGCGGCACCTGGTGCAACGGTGTTGTTCATCACCTTGACGCGCATGTAGAAGGTGGTCGGGTTGATAACTGGGGTTGCGGTCGGGTCACCGTCATTCAGGGTGATCTTGACGTTGTAGTCGCCCTTGCTGCGGTCCTTGTGCGCGGTCTTGACTGCTCGCTGACCAGCATCACCACTGTCCAGGCCGACAGTGACGGTCAGGTCTCCTGCGTCAGCGGTGCCCTTGTACTTTCGCACGCGACCGTCTTTCAGCGAGGTGAAGTTCACGCTGCTGAAGGTGTCGCCGAATTCGCCAAGGTCCTCGATCTCGCCCACTTCGACGTAGGTGTCGGCCTTGTAGTCGGTCTCGGTGTCCGCGCCGGTTTTCCCGCCGATGAAGAGTCGGCAGCCGGCGGCTGTGTTCAAATTCTCTGCTGCAGGCATGGGTATTCCTCCAAAGCCACATTGGATAAAAGCCGCGGCGCGGCCAGTGGGTGATTCAGTGAGTGGTGATCACGCGGACGGTGATCGAGCCCTGGTAAGTGATGCCGTCGGCGTCGCGCTGGGCGTCCGACTGCTCAACCCGGACGGAGACGGCCCGGCCAACTTCCAGCGGCAGGCGGCGCTCGTCTAGGGCGGCGATGACCTCGCCATTGATGCGCTTGACCTCGGCCTGGCCGGAAGCGTCGGACCATACCGACAGGTACAGAAGGCGCGTCTGACGCTTTCGTCCCGAGATAGGGCTGTTGTTGGCCGAGACCTCCCGATCGATGGACACATACGGCATATCCGCAATCATCGGCGCACCGTCGTAGATCGGACAGCTGACCTCGGCCTGGAGCCTGGCGAAGATCGCCTTCTGCAGAGCAAGCGATGGATCAGGCATTGCCCACCCCCTGACTTGCCTTGCGCAGCGTGCGGCGGACAGCGGTCTCAATGTCAGCCATCACGTACTCCCGATTGACTTGCATCGACGGACGTAGCCAAGGGTGAGCCGGCCTGGCCGGAATCGCTGGGTACTTGCCGAAGAAGTGCGTGCCGTCGCTTTTGTTGGTGGCCTTACGGTTCCGGTTCCCGGCGCGCTTGCCACCGAGATAGCCCTTGGTCCCGTACTCGATGAAGCGCAGGTAGTAGAACCGCCGATTGTCCCGCTTACCGCGGATACCGATCTGAGCATCCAGGCCGCTGGGCGAAACGTAAATCCTGAGCGCCGCAGCCGCCTCTCCGGTGTCCTTGGGGATCAACTGCCGCTGCGTTTCAAGAATGCGGTTCGCCGCTTCGACCATCGCCGGCTGCAGCTCGTTATCCATCATCCTGTGGATATTGCGCAGCGTCCGACGTAGACGGATGTCGCCGCGAAGGCTGGAGCGCCTGGCCATGGATCACTCCTTGGCCGGTGCGGCCTTGGCCGGCTTTTCGGTGGCAGTGGAAGTTTCCTTGATCTCTACCGCATAGCCGCGGGCAATCAGGGCCTCAGCGTCTTCTTTCTTCAGATCGAAGATCTCGCCCTTTTCACGCTCGCCAGAGGCGCCGGTCAGCGGCCCCAATGCTTGAATTTTCATGGTTCACCTCACGGGTTAGGAACGCTGGAGCACAGCAGCCGCAGCATGTCCCGTTCGTTATTGAGTAGCGGCGCCTCAACCTTGTAGGTCACGCCCGATCGCTTATCGGTTAACCGCCAGCCAGCGGCGATGTCTGACCTTGGCCGGGTGCGGATCTCGGCACTGATCACTGCCTGCAACTGCTCGGCAACTGGAGAGACGCGGCCAGTTGGCATGGCCACCTCAGCCCAGATCTCACCCATAGCGAGCCAGCCATCATCAAAGCCGCCGGTGTCGTTCTGCGCTCTGTGGGGCTTGGCCAGCTTCAAGCGATGCCGCATGGGTCCTGCTCTCATCAGAATCGCTTCCTGTACCAGAGCAACCTTTCGACTGCCAGAGGCATGGCGGTGGCGATGGTGCCCACGGCAACAGCCTCGCGGTTGGCGTACCAGTGGCCGACCAGCAGTAGGACCGCCTGCTCGACATCGCCGGTCAATCCCATCTCCTCGGGCTCAACTGGGTCAGTCCCTACCAGCTTGCGGTCGCAGTGCTGCTCGACATGGGCCTTGGCCGCTGCGATGTAGCCGCTGATCAAAGCGTCTTCCTCGTCGCCGTCGACCCGCAGGTGCATCTTCACGGTGGCCAGGTCGATCATCACTTGCTCTCTTTCGGCGCGGTAGGCTTGGTTTCCTTGGTTCTCACCGCCTTCGCCTTACCGTCGCTATCGACTTCTTCGGCTAACCCCTTGCCGATCAAGGCGTGAGCGTATTCGTCATCAGCCTCATCGAAGGTTTCACCGGCCTTGACCTTGTTCGAAGTTCCGCCCAACAGCGCCCCGTTGCCGACGAAGCCCCACAGAATCTTGATTTTCATGCTGCCTCCAGAAATGAAGAGGCCGGCAATATGCCGGCCTTCAGTGGGGTTAGGCGGTCGGGAAGCGCCCTTTCACTAGAGCTTCCTTACGGCGAACGCCGAGCCCCAGGCGCTCCTCGACCAGCAGCGCCCGCTCGTTCTTGATGAACTGATCGTTGATCAGGCCCATTTTGAACACGAACGACATGCGGTCGAACAGCGTGGTGGAGCGAGCGAAGTTCGCCACCAGGAACTCACCACCGTTGGTGCCATCGCCCTCGTCCATGCTGTCGGAGGTGATCACCGGACGCCCCCAGAGGATTGGGGTGACCAGGCCTTGCAGGTTCGCGAACAGGTAGCGGTTCTCGCCGTCCTTTTGCAGCTCGATGTTCATCCAGTCCAGCTCGGTCATCACCGTACCGTCGGCGGACATTTGCGACTGCTTGCGCACCTGGTAAATGGCGCGACGAACCAGGTCGATAGCGGTATCGCCGGCTTTGCTCAGGGCGGTGTCGTAGGTGGTCGCCTGGGTCATCAGACCCGGCAGATTCTCACCGGTACCGTCACCCTTGAGGATCTGCGCCTCCTCTTCCAACTTGAGGTCGTAGCGGAGCAGTTGCTGAAGGTAAGCGAACATCTGCGGTACGTCATCCAGCGCCTCGTCGGTCACTGGCATCCACACCGCAAGTTTCTTCACGCGATCGGTGACCGGCTCGAAGGTGACGTTGCTGGTCGGCTTCAGGCCGCCCTCGGCCACCGGTGCGGCGCCCCGGGTGTGCAGTTTCTCGCGGAAGTAGGTGTACTGCTGGCCGGTTACCGGGATCGATGTCAGCAGGTCACGGATGCGCAGCTCCTGGCGGATCCCGGGTTGAATCACTGGATCGTAAACTGGCGCAACGATGCCGGCGCTGGTCACCTTCATTTCTTTCATGCTGGCCATGTCAGACTTGGTGACTTCGAGTTGAGCCAGCGCGGCGTTCTTCTGATTCAGCGACTTGTAACTCTCGTCGCCCTTGATGAGGTCGATGAAGCTCTTACCCTCGCCGGGCTGGCCTCGCAGTTTGACACCCTTCTGCTCCAGGTCCACGACCTGGTCGATGACTTTCTGCAGCTCGCCCTTCTGGTCTTCGATCTGCTTTTTCAGATCAGTGGTGACCTGGTTGCCCTTCTGGACTTCATCCATGGCTGCATCGTACTTTTTCTGCAAGCCATCGAAGCCGGCCTTCAGTTGCAGCTCCAGGGAATCCTTCAGTTCTTTCACTTCGCTCATGGCGACACTCCGAAATATTGGGTGAACAAGTTGGGAATTTCTTTCAGCTCATCCACGATCGCCGTGGCCTCGCTCCCGCCATCACGGCGTAGCGCGGTGTAGCCGAGCGAAGCGACTGCCGCCGCTTCCTTCTGCGAGAGGCCCATGCGTTCGCGCAGGGCCTTCTCGAAAAGCCTGATGTCCGACTTGACGCTTAGAACCTGGGCCTCCGGGTTCATGCCGAACGGTACGAAGGACGCCTCCCAGAGTTCGGCCTCCTTGATGAGGCGCACGCGCCGACCGGCGCGATCCTCGAAATCTGCCTTGATGGTGTTGAAGCCGATCGACATGCTGTCCAGGATGTCGGCCTTCATGAGCTCATAGGCGTCGCGGGCGTAGCTGACATTGAGGTTCACCTGGCCCTTCAGCAGCAGGCCGTGGTCGTCCTGGGTGTAGTCGGCGGCCCCCACCAGACGGGTCAGGTCGTGGTACAGGGCCAGCTTCAATTTGCCGTTTCGGGTGGCCTTCACCCGGGTGAAGGCTCCGGGCATGATTACGTCGTCGCCCAGGTCGACGTTGTTGAACACCGCGGCGTAGCCTTCGAAGTTGCCGGCTTCGTCTACGGCCTTGAGTTCGAACGGGACTTCAAGGTTCGCCATTGGTTTGCATCTCCCATCGGGTGACCCGGTTGTATTCGTCGCCTTCCAGGGGAGGCAGGTTTTCCTTCAAGCGGACCTCGTTGATGCTCATCCAGCCGGAACCGCCTGAGCCGCCGAGAGCACCGCCGTAGTAGGTGGATCGACCAGCACTATCGGCACGCATTAGCCCCTCGACGACGAACTCGAGGAAGCGCCCGGACGCACCAAACAACTTGCTGTTGAGCTCGTCCTCGATGGTGTCGATGTAGGGCTTTAGGCCAAAGGTGATGAAGCCGATCAATTGCTGCTCCAAGTTGGAGCCCATGATTGAGGTCTTGCCGGCGCGGTTGGCTAGCCAGAGCGGCACGCCGTAGATGCCCGCCAGCGCTTCTTCCTGGAACTGCTGGGATTCAATGAACTGCGCATCCTTCTGAGAGATTCCGGCGGGGTGAATCTTCGGTCCGCCCTGCAGGATCGCCATCTTGCCGATGTCGTCAGTGTCAGCCTTACGGACATCCGGGAATCGCTTGAGGATCTGTTCTTGCTGCTGTTCGGTCAGAAAGCCGTCGTAGATGACATAGCCGCCGGTAAAGCCGCCTTTGCGCATGAACCGGGCCGACCACTGCTGGCCCGCTTTGGCCAATCCCATGGTCTCAGCCTGGTACTCAAGCGGGGAAAGGCCAACAATCCCATCCAGGCTAAATAGCTTGAAATGCAGCATGTTCTCGGGCGACACCGGAAACGGGTCACCCTCTGCGGGCGTCACCGTGTAAAGCAAATCGTCTTCGGTATCGATCTTGACCGTTCGGCCGTCCAGCGGGACCAGACCGATCACATCACCCTGCCCATTGCGCTCGATCAGCGCGAAGGCGTTGCCACGCAGCGCCATGTTCACAACCACGAACTTGAGAAAGTTCAGCATCGTCATGTACGGGTTGGGCTTGCGCAGCAGCTTGAGCATGCGGTCGTTGCCGCTGATCATCTGCCGGCCGCCCTGCTTGTCCTCGTACAGTTTCAGCGGCAGGCCACTCAGCGACTCGGAAAGCACCTTGACGCAGGACCAGACCATGCTGATGGACAACGCAGTCCTCGTCGTGATCCGCACGCCCGCCTTCGTCCGCCTGCCGCCAACCTCCAGATCGGCCTCGACGTAGTTTCCGGTGGCCGGATCGGTGTAACCGAAAAATCCCCAGGTCGCGGGGTTGTACCATTTGAATGCCATGGTCAGCCTATGAGGTCGAAGAAGCCGTGATTGAGGTAATTGTCCATACCGCTTTTCGCTTCTGGATTGAGCGCCATCAGCGTCACGGCGTTGAACAGCGCCATGAGCGGGTCGATCTTCGCCGAGCCGCTGGCCTGCTTCGTGATCAGGATCGAGTTACCTCGCGGCTCAACACGAGCATTGCCGCAGCACCACGCCATCATTGGCTGACCGCCGTGCAGCAGAGCGCCCTCTGCCAGCTTGCGCTCCGCAGTCTTGATCGATCCGCCCAAGCGCCAGCCTTGCGATATGCCGTCGATCTTGTCGCGAGGTATCCCGGCCGCCTCCAGGGCGTCGAGAATGGCGCCGACACCGGCCGGGTCGAGGCCTACCTTGTCCAATAGCCCTGCCTGCTCAACCTTCGCGACCAACTGCGCCACATCATCAATGTCGTCGCCGATCCGGTTGACCAGAGTCAGGTGCCCATCCTTGGCGAAGTCCCGAATGCGCGGTGCTTCTGACTTTCGGCGCTCCAGCACCGAGGGGTGCGCCCAGGCGTGAGTCCAAGTCAGCCAGCGCCGAGTGCCTATTTCACGCCCGATGGCAGCCAGCCCCAGCAGGTCGTCCAGCCCGCCACCGTCGATGCCGATGTCGATCACCTCACAGCGCTCGATCAGATCATCCAGGGTCTTGCACAGCTCGGAGGCTTGTTGCTCCCAGTAATCAGTGCCAGCCCAGCGATCAGACAGCAGGGCCAGGCCGATCTCGACGTTGAGGTGCTTGGCCAGGAAGCCGCGAAATGACTCTTCCCCGTCCATCTGGGCTTGGGCATAGCCCCGCTCAATGAACGGCTCATCTACAGACAGCCCCAAGTTGGGGTTGGTGATGTAGGCGTTGGAGAAATCCCGATGCGCTCCGGCGTCGAGCATCGCTTTTGGGAACTCGTACAGCACCGGCAGGAACGACTTGTCGACGATCTCGCCGTCGCGCACCTTGCGGGCGTACAGCAGTTTCTGCCGGAACACGCCGGCAGGCGGCGCATCGGACTGGGTCGTTGCCCAGATGATGAATCCCTCAGGCCGAGAGGCCAGGCCACCGGTTGCTTCCCGAAGCATCGCCTCGGCGTTGGCGCGCTTGCCGAAGACCCACAGTTCATCGACGAACACACCGATGGCCTTCTTGCCTGACACCGTCTCGCTGTCAGCGGCTACCACCTTGAGCGTGGCGTTCGTCTGCCGGTGGGTGACGGTGCGCAGGTGATCCTGCACCTTGAGCAAGGCGTCCAGCTCCTCATCCGCCCGCACCATGTCGCGGATCGGGATGTAGGAGTTGTCAGCGATCTCCTTGGTCGGCGCCAGGATGATGAACTCACCCGACGGGCGCCAGTTCAAGATCAACGCGGTCAGCATGATGCCTGCGGCGATCGTGGACTTGCCGTTTTTCTTGCTGATCAGCAGCATGAATTCGCTGATCAGGCGCCGGCCCTCATCCGGGTCATAGGCCCCGAAGATGGCGGCCACGAACTGGTTGACCCAATCGCGCACTGTCTCCGACATCAGCGGGCTGCCGGTGGCATCCACCATGCGGAGCGCACCAAACACATCAAGGGCTTCCTCGGCCTCGGTCGGAAACAGCGGCTTGAAGGGAATCAGACTTTTTCGCGCAACGATGCGCCGCTCCCAGTCCGGGCATGCAGTTGTCCATTCCTTCATTTCACCGACCTCAGCGGCCCGCGCCGGGCGCCAAACTTGCCAGTCGATGCCTGTTCAGCTTTCGCCTGGGCCTGATCCTTCTTGCCGCTCTCCCCTTTACGAGGATGCACGAAGGGCATCAGTGCCTTGGCTGCATCAACACGCAGCTTCGGCTCAGACTCCAGGTCGTTCATCACTGACAGCAGGAAGTCCTTCGGGTCGCGGTGCAGCAACGCCTGCATGAGGTCGAAGCCGGCAGGCTCCGGCTCGGCGCACTCGTCCTTCGCGCCGGCGGGTTCGGTCACTGACTCAGCCTGCGTCGATGGCTCCGCTGCATGCTTGGCTTTAACATGCGCTTTAACATCTGCTTTAACATCTGACAGCATCAGACCTAGGGCACGGAGCTTGGCCAACTCGGCCGCCACATCCTTGTCCTTCACCAGCCGAGACCCAGCCGCAGACGCGGTCTTCTCGGAATAACCCGCAGCTACAGCTGCGTCTCGATTGGACGCACCTTCCCTCAGCGCTGCGATGAAAGCGCGCTTGCGGGATGTTAAAGCCATTTAACAAAAATCCTGTGGGGGAAAAAAATCTGTACGTGGGGTCGGTGGCGGTCTAGCTAGGTGAGAATCGCTATATTTTGACCTCCCCCCACCCTCGAAGCACGCCACTGACGTGCTTCGAAGGTGCCTCGGGCGACCGCGCGCCATTCCGCTGACGGTCAGCCCATCAGGCCAGCAGCCTCCTCGGCTTGCTTGACCGAGTCGTGGCAGGGCTTGCACAGCGGCTGCCAATTGGCCTGATTCCAGAAGAGATCCTTGTCGCCTCGATGCGCCACGATGTGGTCAACGACGCTGGCCGCTGCCGTTCGCCCCTGCCGGGCGCAGTAAGCGCACAGCGGGTTGTCACGCAGGTACTGTTCTCGGGCCTTCTGCCACTTGTAGTCGTAGCCACGCTGGGAGCTGGTCATTCCACTCCGCCAGCTGCCAGGGCTCACCACCTTGACCCGCGAGCCTGCGCTTTCCTTGATGCGCGGTCCCAGTGTCTTGAGCCTGGCCATCAGCGCACCTCGACCTTGATGCCGCGCTCTATCCATCGGAATACACGGCCAGGGTCCGGCTCGCGGCCTGTGATATGGGTCATGACCAGGACGCCGGCCAGGTAGTACTTCAGCCACCAGCGTTGGCGGCAAACGATTGTTGCGGTAACGCTAGCCATCACCAACCTCCTGCCATCTTCGTTCCAACCACCACGCCCATCAGGAACACCAGCGCCACCAGCATCACGCCAACACCATGAGCACTCGGCATCGCAATATCACGCATCGAAGGCGGTGCAGGAGGCGGCGCCTGCTCACTCTTGACGCAGGCCTGGCACAGGAAGCGGTTGTCGCTGACTTGGAGTGGCTCAGGCTCAGTCTTCACCCATCGACACCTGGAACACTGGAACTCGCAAAGCATCATTCAGCCCTGCGCATGCTGCATTGCTGCGCGATATCGGCGGCGCGCTCACGCACCTCCAGCACCTGGCCGTCGAACGTGCGAACGATGGCGCAGATCCCGTGCCATTGGCTGCTGGCACCCGCCTCTGTTACCGAGGCGATGGCGGCGGGAGCCAAGTGAATGGCGTTACGGTTGACACCGGTCAGGGTGATCATTGGCGTACCTCGCGCCACGAAACGGCGCACATTGAATTTGTGGAGCGGACTACAGCTTGTCCGCCTCTCGTTCGGCCCAGCGCTTGCCAAGCTGACGGGCCTGCTCAACGCCAAGCACGCCAATGAAGCCAGCGGTGGCGAACGACCAGGCAATGCTGAGGCCGAACTCTTTCACGGTCAGGCCAACCACCATCACGATCAACGCGCCAAGCGTTGCCTCAATGAGCTGCCGGACTGGGCGGGTTTCCTTGCCGTCGTACTGAATACGCAGCCAGGTCAAGGCAAACGTCAGGCCCATCGCAAGGCCGTTTTCTCTCAGGGCTGTCAGTACCAGCACCCAGAAGGATGGGTCTTTCTCTGGCGGCATATGGGCCATCTCGATTCCTCCCGTTGCGGGGAGCTTGTGAATGAATTCAGCGGCGGTGCAGCATGCCGCCAAGCTGAAGCTCTTTGCGGATTACTTGGCGTATCAAGTCAGCCACCTGGCCGTCGCTGGGAGCTATAGGGAGGCCGCCGATGTGGGTGCGCAACGCTTCATCAGCAGAGGCCCGAGCAGTCACCTCGGTAGTAATGGCTGCTGAGTCCATGCTTGCCTCGTTGATGAACAACTGATCACCCTTGAAAGCAAATGGCTGCTCGCCGTCCATTCGGCAGCCCAGTCTGGCGATGACCTTGCCGTTGCGAGTGATCGTCATGCCGGCATCATTAATGACCACACCAGACCCGACCTGGCGGGAAACCCGCTCCGCGGCTTCCTGATCAGTCTCAAGACGTTGGTAGGTCAGCGTGGTGCGGATGTCCGAACCGTCGCGGTCGAACGACATGTCTTCGGTCGTGAACTCGGCACTATCACGATGCTCGGCGGGGATAGCCATCACCTGGTCACCGATGAACCGATAGCGCTCGATGGCATTGGCCGGTATGTCACTCTCAACCCATTCGCCTGCGGTGACGGTGACCATCTGCGACTCATCTGGAAGCCGGCCACTGGTGATTTCAATAGCGCCAGTCTTGAAGTCAAGACGCATACCGGAAATACCCGGGACGTTGTCGGCGGTTTGAAGGCCGGTGTATTTCACAGTGTGCTCCTGGAACGAAAAAGGCCCGCCGAAATGGCGAGCCCTTGCATAAAACAAACCGACAGATCGGCTATTGGGGGTGCGTAATAGAGACCCTTAGGGTTCCCGCGCCAAATACACTCACGCTTATCTGTGAATCAGGGAAAGCCTCGCTCAGTACTCGAGCCACGCCCTGCTTGATTTCCTCATGATTGCTCTTGCCGAGCTCCACCGTGGAGTGGGTAACCCGCCTGTCGCGAGTAGCGCTGATAACCTGGTTAGAAATGCTCTCGATTGCGTCTTTAGTAGATTGATCCATTTCACACCTCCATTGTGGATAGTGAGAATGGGTCAGGCTGAACTGAAAAGCAAAAACCCCGACACAATGGCCGGGGTTCATCTGTGTCGCGTGACGTTGCAAGCTGGACACGCTGCTATGAAAGCAGGTGTTTATCCGCCCGCATAGCGATTTTTACGCCGCCTCTCGAATTGCTTCGAGCGCGCAGTCAATCCATGCAACGCCTGCCTTGATAATCTCCCGCGCCTTGCGCTCGGACATGCCCGCCTCCCTTCCAACCCGCATGGCCGGATGCTTCGATCCGTAGTAGGCCCACACGAAATCACCCATCTGCTGGTTGCGCTTCGTCAGCCTGGCCACTGCGCCGTCGATGATCAGCGCCAGGTCGTCAGTGATGACATGCTGCCGAGCACCACCCTCGCTGGGCACGTTGTCGCGAATGAGCGCGTAGAGCGGCGACACGTAGCGGGGCACGCCCATCTCGCACATTCGCCACCAGCCCCACTGCTCCAGCATGTACTCGGTATCGCCCAGCGCCTTGTCCACATAGGTTCGTTTCTTCATGCAGCCCTCCGGGGCGTTGGGTCGGTGTCCAGGCCGAACAGCTCGCGCAGCAGCTTGTCAGCGTGTTTGTTCCTGGCGTTGCCTTCGGTGATCCAGCCTTTGGCGAACTGCTCGAATCCCACATTGGCGCGCGCGGCGTGCCAGTCAGCCACGATGTCCATCAGGGCCGCTGATGCGATGCGGCCGTTGTTCTGCTCCAGCAGCATGCGGTTGCCCACCTTGAGGAACTTGCACTCCACGGCGGTCAGGCTTTTGCGCGGCAATGCCGCAGTAAAGTTGCTCATCGAATCATCTCCAGTTCTTCATCCACCACACGAACGCACTCGTCGAACACCTCTTTCGGTACCCGGGCGTTCAGCTCGCGGAGGATGGCCTTGTCGCGGGCCTGCCAGGCGGGGCAATTGCGCCTTGCCTCTACGCGCAAGGCCTTCATGTGCTGCGTGAGCCGCTGGCGGTCGCGGTTGATATGCTTGAGCGCGGCCTTGGCGCGGTGGTGCCAGGTTGGATCGGCATACCGCTTCTCGGCCTTTGCCGTGCCTTCGGCCACGCCGATCTGGCACTCCAGGCGGATGGCGTCGCGGGCCAGGGCCTCTTCCAGCACTTCGCATTCAGCCAGGGAGGCAGGCAGCTCAATAGGGCCGCGCGGGGCATTGCTTGGTGCCACAGTGGTGGTGGGCAATTGCTCGTTTTTCCACGTGGAAGTAGGCGCAGAAGTCCGTGATTCCTGACCTCCAGCAGTGGTGGGCTTCTCAGCGTCAGTACGCTTGGTCACGCTCACCGACACGACCGGGGTTGCGGGTTTGCCAGCGCCAGCGCGTGGCCAGAAGTTAGAAAGATTCATGCTTAGCTCCTTTGGTGCGGTGGCGGCCGGCAAATGTCCTGCCCATTTCGACTTCTTCGTTGCTCGGCTGATACCCGACCAGCTCGGCAAACCTGTGATAGGCGCCCTGATGCTGTACTCGGCAGAATCCGGTCTCGCCGTGGCGGTTTTTGTCCACGATCAGCTCGGTGACGCCCGATTGCCCCTCTTCGGACTCGCTGTCTCGGTGGACCAGCACCACCACGTCGGCGTCGGCTTCGATCTGGCCTGAGTCGCGAAGGTCGCTCTTCGTGGGGCGCTTGTTGGCGCGGTTGCTTGGGCCCCGGTTCAACTGCGCCAGCACCATCACGGGCACTCCCAGCTCCTTGGCCAGCCGCTTGATCGATTTGCTGATGTCGGTGACCTGCTCATACCGGCTGGCCGACTTGCTCTCGCCGTTGACCAGGCCGATGTAGTCCAACGTGACGGAGCCAAGGCCGTGCTCGCGCTTGACCGTACGGCAGATCTGCCGGATATCGCGCATCGTCAATGAGGCGTCATCGCAGAAGATCAGAGGCGCGCCATCGAGCTTGCTCACAGCCGCCGTCAGGCCTGGCCAATCGTTGTCAGCCATCGAATGACCTTCGGTGATGTGCTTCAGCTGCACGCTACCCACTGAGGCCAGCGACCGGTTTGTCAGCTCCACATCTGTCATCTCAAGGCTGAACACCAGCGACGTGGACTTGGCCACCAGCGCCACTCGCTCAGCGATGCCCAGGCCCAAGGTGGTTTTGCCGCTGCCTGGGGCGCCGGCAATAACCACCATGTGCCCGGCGCAGATGCCGGGAATGAACTTGTCGAGCGATGGCAGGCCGGTGTCGAAGCCCAGCACCACCTCACGATTGAAACGGCGATCAATCCCGTCGATTGCCTCGGGCAGGATCTCTCTCACGAAGCGGTACCGCTTGCGGGCATCCAGCCCTTCCGCCTCAAGGGCAATCCAGGCCTGCTGCCCCTGCGCCAGCACTTCGTCCAGCGAGTCGCCATCTCTCAGGCGCTCCGACATGATGTGTGCAGCAGCGATCACCCGGCGGGCCACCGACCGCTGCTTCACGATCCGGGCGTACTCTGCGAAGTTTGCCGCGCTCGGCGTGTTGTGAGCGATGTGAGCAGCCACTGCCAGCGTGCCACGGCCGTCTGCCAAGGTCGGCCTGGCATCTGACAGGGTCACCACGTCGATCTGCCGCCCCTTCGCCTTGAGCGCCAGCAGTAGCTCGAACAGCTCGGCACAGTCGGGCTGGTAGAAATCACTGACCTCGAGCTTCACGTCGTCAATGAGCGCTGGCTGGTGGATCATTGCGCCGATCAGGGCATGTTCTGACTCAGGGCTGTGCAACCGTGACACATCCTTTGTGCAAGCCGCGTAATCTTGGCTGATCATGCCGCCCCTCCTACACGCGCTGACGACCAGGTGAAGGGCGCCAGCAGGCCGCCGTTCTCGCGCAGGCGGTCCATGGCCCGTGGCCCGATGTAGGTCGGCAACTGCTCACGGTCCTGGTTGCTGATCAGGATCGTCGGACGCACAAGCTGGTAGCGCCGGTCGATCACTTCGTGCAGAAGGCTGGGCATGAAGTCCTTACCCGGGCGGGGCGTGTGCATGCCTACCTCGTCGATCACCAGCAGGTCGACATAAGCCAACTCAGCCAGCAGGTCGGACTTCGACGGCCCCGCGTTGCTACGGAAGCTGTCCGTCACGGCCTGCATGATTGCCTCGGCAGTGACAATCAGGCCCTTGGCGCCATACTCCCGAACAACGTGCTGCAAGATGGCACAGGCCAGATGCGTTTTACCGTTCCCAACCTCGCCCAGCAGCATCAGTGCGCGCCCAGCCCGATAGTGGCCTTCGAATTCCTCGGCGTAGCGTCGGCAAATAGACTGGGCGCGGACCTTGGCCGATTCGGCGTTGGTGATGAAGCTGTCAAACGTGCAGCCGCGGAAGCGCGGTGTTATGCCGGTGGCGAACAGATCGCGGTTGAGCTCGTCCGCTTCCTTGCTGGCGTAAGCTGCGTCCCGCACGCTGGCCTCGCATTGAAGGTTCAGAGCCTCCCAACGGCAGCGCGGGCAATCAGTCTCCCTCCACCCGCCATCAAACTGCTCGACCTGCTTCGCTTCGTACTGGCCGTGACCAGGCGCTTCGCATTTGGCAATGCCTGCAGCGCGCTCGGCTGGCGCCGGCCTGAATTTAGATGTAGTCATCAGGGTACATCTCCTGGTGATGGGCGGGGACGGCAAGTACTGCGCTGCGCGATCCGGTAGCTGGAGCGCTCCAAGCGTCCTGTTTGAGTCGATTCACAAGCCATTCAGTCTTGAACCCCTGCCAGCCTGCGGTCATGGCTTCAGCCAGTGCCTTATCTGAGCTGATCCCAGCTTGGCGGCACGACTCCAGCTCCTTCAGCACGGTGTTCCAGATCGTCGTATTGAGCGGGCCTTTCTTCTTCCGAAACTGGAAGTAGTCACGGGCGGTTTGCTCGGTCAGATCAGGCGGTGCCAGCTCAAGCATTTGCTCGACCGTAAAACCGTCATTTCCCCTCTTACGGTTCCTTGATGGTTCACCTTTGGGTTCTATTACGGTTCTGGGGGCATCTGGTGCCGGGGTGTCCGGCATCTGGTGCCGTGGTGAGGGGCACGTCGTGCCGGGGTCCCCGGCATCTGGTGCAGGGGGGCATTTAATGCCGGGGGCATAAGATGCCGGGGTTACGACGTAGTAGGTCGACCGCCCTGCCCGCTCTTTAGCCACCAACAAACTGACACTTTCCAGCCACCGGATCGCGTTGCGCACAGCCCGCTCCTTCAGGCAAGTGCGCTCGCAGATCCTGGCGATGGACGGCCAGCAAACGCCATCGTCATTGGCGTTATCTGCCAAGGAGATCAGGACTGACTTCTGAGCGGCACTCATTTCGAGCGGCCAGCAGGCGGTCATCAGGATGGTGCTCACAGGTCAAGCTCCTCTGTGATGCGGCGCACGAAGGCGTCGTAGGGCTCGGCGAACAAGCAGCCGTGGCCCTGCAACTCGGCGCGCAGCTGCTTGGCGAACTCGTAGAACTGCCAGCGGACCGATTCGGGCTGCGCCTGCATTGCCCTGTAGGTAGGCCAGCCCATGGGGATGATCGTTGCGCCAGCGCGATTCCGGAGCGCCTGGGAATGGTTTGGGGGCGTAGTCATTGGAGAGTCTCCGATCCAGCGCCGGTGATCTTGGCGACGTGCTGCGCAAGGTCGGTCAGCGAACCACCGGAAAGGCGCAGAACGAGCGAGCGCAGCGCTGTCACCGCATCCAGGGAAGAAACGCGCGCCTCGGCCATCTCAAGCGCCTGGGGCGAGTGGTTGCTGATCGTCTCGAACACCTTGTCGGCATAGTTGAACGACGCGCTGGCGAGCTGCAGAGTGGTCAGATGGTCGAAAACCTCGGGCCGCAGTGGCTCGCGCAGAGTGTTGACGATCGGAATGCTGAAGGTTGGCGGCTCACCACCCTCCAGCAAATGCCTACGCTCCTGCTCGAGGTGCTCGCCTGACACTACCGATGCGTCATTGCCGGTCTGGCGCTCGAACAGCACGCTCAGTGCCAGGCTCGCACCGACCAGACCGACATAGGTTTCGTCGTATTCGCGGATCTTGGCGCCATCGCTGACCACCTCGATTGCGTCCATGACAGCCTCGAAGGACAGCAGCACCAGAGCCGCATTGGAGAAGCTCTCGAAATAGGCCTTGTTGATTACCTTGCTCATTGGGCACGCTCCAGGCGCTCAACGAGACCGCGCAGCTTGCGTTTCAGCTTGGTGGTCAGCTCTCGCGAATCGAGCCAGCGCTGGAAGGCCGCTTCGGTGAAGCTCAGGACGCCCATGAAGCGCTCGTCGTCTGGGTCAATGCGCTTGCGCGGCTCGCCCGGGTATGGGTGGCCGTAGGCGGCGAAGTAGGTCTTGTACAGGCCGTTCAGTTCGCGGCGCAGGGCGTTGCGCTTGGTCTCGGCGCGCTGATAACCAACAGCGGCCTCGGCGATCTGCCCCATGAGTTGTTCGTAGGTCGGTTTCTTGCTCACAGGGAATTCTCCGGGTTGAACTTGGTGTAAAAGAACTTGCCGTCCCAGGTCTTTTTCATGGGCAAGCGGCCTTCCATGTACAGGTCGTGAAGGCGCTGGGCGCCCTTCTCCAGCATCACTGGGGCATAGCGGATGAATCCCGCCATGCCCTCGCCGCTGACCTTGTAGGGCTTCTCAGTGAGCAGATGCTTGTCTCGCGCCATGGCATACACGCGATACTTCGGCGAGTGGTCGGGGTTTGTTTCGGTGTCGTAGATCCACTTCAATTCGGCCAGGAATGCCAGCACCAGCTGGGAATTCACGCCGTTGAGCCGCTTAGCGAATTGCGGGACCGTCTCGCCGGGCATGAACAAGTTTTCCAAGGCCTCGATCTTCTTGGCTTGCTGCTGGTTCTCCAGCGCCAGCAGTTCGTTTTGCTCCTCAAGGTCAGCAGCCAACCGCATTGCTTCTGCGCGGGTGCGAGGCACGGGGAATGCCTGCGGCTTGAAGTAGTTGCTGACCAGCTGGCGCTGGACGGTCCAGGCCAGGTCATCGGTCAGCGACTTGACTAGCATCAGGTAGCCCTGCTCGGTGAGCAGCGAAAGGCCGTTCGGGGCAACAAACCCCATCTGCCGAGCTTCGGACGAATTTCGTACGAAGTAATCCTCGCCCTCGATCAGTTTGTCCCGATGCTCGTTGAAGTTTCGGCGGGCAGTACCCTCTGGCCGCTCATGCACCTGGTCGATCATCGCCAGGGTGACGACGCGCTGGCCGCGGTACTCAACGACGGGCAGTTGAGTGTTGTGGATGGTGACCAGATTCATGCATCACCTCCCACATCCTTTGCATCATGGAAGGCCGCAGCGTTGCGGTGCGGGTACAGGAAATTCCTGGTGTCGAAAACGACCCGCTCAAACAGACGTTCAAGCTCCCCGGTTACAGGATTGCCGAATCCGCCAAGCGAGGGCACGACATGCGCCCAGTACAAGGCTTTGATCAACTTGAATGACTCGCGGGCTTCGTTGAAGCGTGCGATTTCGGCGGCGGTGAGGGTTACGTCCTGGACGATCTCACCATGCAAACCATCTGGATTCCACGCGGGGACAATATGGTTCATTGGGGGATCTCCAAGTCCGTAGCCATCTGACAAAACTCTCGGTGAGCCGCCCAGGCGATTACTCGCATGGAACGGATGATGCCGTCCTCGCCGCGTTCGCCGATCATTGCTGAGTGTTCGCCTGGGTCGCTGTCCTTGAAGCCGCCGTTGTGCTCAAGCACCTCGGCGAGGATCGCCAGCAGCTCAAGCCCCTCCTCTACGAGCTTGGCGGGGGAGGAAAATTTGGTCATGGGATGGCTCATGAGGGCACCTCTGCGCCACGAACTGGAGATGCAGTGTTTTGTGGCGCGGCGTCCTGGTCGGGCGCCACTCCGGCATGCGCGGCGTAAACCAGCGCCAGCGCTGATTCAGCTGCATAGAACACCAGAGTTGCGAGATGGGTGACCGATGGCTCTTGCATCAACTCGCGCAGACCGTCCACGACCGCCTCTAGTCGGTCAGTGGCGGCGTCGAGTGATTCATGCACGGGAATACCGCCAACCGCCTCGAATACTGCGTGCAAATCCTGGGTATGGAATTCGTGGGCGAGCGTTTGGGGGGAAGCAGTCATGGCTGCACCTCCCACTTTTCCAGTGCAACCTGCGCACTGCGGTTCAGGGTATTTGCGGCATCGGCCAGGAAGGCCAGGGCCCTGAGTTCATTGGTTCGAATCGTTTCGCCCATGTTTGCGGCCAGTTCGAGGCGATGGGCGAGCTGGTGAATGCCTTCGGTGAGCCCTACAGCTAGGCCGATGCCTTCCATCAAGCCAACATGGGCTTTGATCGAGAAGACCGCATCTCCCTCAAGCTCATGCGAGCCAAAATCCATCGGACGCAAAAGTGGTAGTTGCTCCGGTGATGGCGTGGTGGTATTTTCTGGGTGCGCCATAGCGCCGTCTCCTATTCAAAGACGTTACGAAGTAACCACTCCTCCTACAGAGTGGCGTGAGAAACCCGCTTCCTACGGCGGGTTTTTTGTTGCCCGGCGAAAAATCAGCCGGACAACAAAAACTGGGATGGGGCGTGCTGGCTCATGCTGTGTTCCTTTTTATTGGGCAGGCAAAAGCCAACCATTGGAAGTCTCTGAAAAGGCGCTGTTCGGGGCCTTCCTTTTGCACCTCAAATGTGTGTGTTCGGACGATACCCATTAAACGAGGGCCTCAGGAGGGCCAAAATTCTGCCCATGCTGAATACTGGATGGATTTACAGAGGGTTTGCCCGTCTGAACGGCCAAGGCTAGATGGCGTATCGTTTCATCCAAGGTCGGGCCGGAGTCAGCCTTCCGATCATTCCGGGCAGGGAACAAACGAAATTCGACGGCAGCAAAAGAACCGTCATCTTGCTGCGTGACGTAGACCGTACGTCCAATGCGGATAGCCTTACTCAGGGCACCTTGCGTCATTCCCAGTAGGGATGCTGCATGCGGCTGCCCGTGACCCTTAGCGAAATCTTTCAGGGGAACCATGGTCGTGGCCTACCTCCACAAAGTACTTTGCATGGATAGTACCTTTGGCATTTATTTCCTGCAATACCTTTGGCATTTGATAGGCATTACTAACGGGAATATTATGGGACTATGAAAAAGCCCTTACCTTCAGATCGCGCGGAAGAATGCCGGAGACTCAAGGCGATCTTCGACGGCAAAAAAAAAGAGCTGAAGCTCACTCAAGAGAAGCTTGCGCACCGCTTGGGTATTAACCAAAGCTCTGTTAGCCATTATCTGAACGGCGTGAACCCACTAAACGCCTCAGTCGCCGCAGCCTTCGCCAAGATTCTTGGGGTATCCGTGAGGGATTTCAGCCCTCGCCTTGCGGACGTGATTGAGTCCTTTGCGGACTCCTTTAAGGAAACCTGGTCTCGCAGCGCCAAGGTTTTGGATGCTGTTCCTCACGAGCAGTACGTGCTCATCCCTCAGCTTTTGGACGATAACTCCTTTGTCCCTGGGGTAAATGATGAGCATGTGGGGCTTACTGAGGGGATGTTGTTCCGCCGCGGCTGGCTGAGGGACATGGGCCTGCATTACCCCTACCTCAGGATCTTGTACGTTATAGACGACAGCATGGCTCCACATATCGCTCGCGAAGACGTGGTCATGATCGACACATCCAAGAAGATACTTGAGGATGGAAAGATTTTTTTGATCAGGCGCCCCGATGGTAAGACCAGCATCCGCAGAGTCTTCCAAATGATTTCCGGCGGCTGGGCGCTGAGGTGTGACAATCTGGATAAGCAGAGGTATCCAGATGAGACGCTTAGCAGTGAGGCTGCCGATGGGCTTCCTGTCGTAGGCCAGATAGCCTGGCGTGGAGGAAGCTCCAGATGACTAGGTCAATAGGGCCAGACCGAAACCGCTCTCGAGCGGTTTTTTTGCGCATCGCCAAAAAAATATTACCAAAAGCATTTACACAATAAATTGCCTTTGGTATTTTTTTCTCCATCGACTCATCGCATGGAGCAACCTGTATGACCACTCAAACCATCACCGCCAGCGGCTGGACCGGTTTTCTCGGCATGGGGCTTGCGCCGCGCGAGCTTGAGGCGACTCTGCATGCAGCAAGCGATCTGACCCAAAAAGAAATTGCACGCCTGATGGGCATAAGCCCTAAGACAGTTGAGAAGCGCATTGAAGACGCCCGCCTCAAGCTCGGCGCCAGGACCATGCGTGGCCTGGTGATCGAAGCGTTCAGGCGCCAGATCATCGCCCCTTCTGTCATGGCCATGATCGCCCTGCTGACCACCCATGCAGTGATTGGCGACGACCAGATGCTTCGGGTTCGTCGTAGTGGCGGCGAGAAGAGGATCGAAACCAGGCTCGCAGGGCGTCGGATCGAACAACAGGTTGCGCTGGCGTAGCAGCGGCGAGCGCCTTCGTGAGGGCGCTGTCCGGTGCGAAGGCATCATGAGGCTTGGCGCGGCAGCGTTCGGCTAGGCATGGCGTTGGTCAGGCCGGGTTCGGCAAGGGCTGTTTACAGCGGTCTGCCCTTCTGCGGAAGTTCAGATCAGTGCAAATAGCATCACGCGGTAGGGCATGGCTAGCCATGGTGCGGTTCGGCTGGGCATGGCGTGGCAAGGGCTGTAATCAGCGGCCTGCGCTTCTTCGGGAGCGTAGGCCGGTGGCGATAGCTACCACGGGCATGGCCCGGTTCGGCCAGGTTAGGCACGGCGAGGTTCGGTCCGGCATGGCTTGCCAGGGCAAGGGCTGCAACGTAGCGGTCTGCACCTTCATTGAGGGTGCTTTCCGGTACCGAGTACCACGAGGCAGTGCGAGGCGAGGCTTGGCGCGGTCGGGCAGAGCGCGGCAGGGGCTGCTGGTCAGCGTAATGGTCATTCATTGAGTGGCCATTGCGGTGCGAAAGCACTTGGGGTGAGGTCGGGTAAGGCATGGCGAGCCACGGCCGGGCATGGCTAGGGCGGTAATCCGCAGCGAAGTCACTGGCGCTTAATCCAGTGACAACTTCAAAGCAACTTCACCGAGGTTGTTTTAAAGTTCCAACACGCAAAGCACCGTGCATCGCATCTGGCGAAAAGGCACACGCAGCTATCTATTGGAGATATACATGCAAACTCTGAAAGTTAAAATCGTAGGCACCCGTCCGCTTCTCGTTCACGCCGACGTTTTCGCTGACCCATTGAACAAATTGACCAAAGCGCATAAGCAACTGACTTCTAAGCGCAAAAAGTCTGATGAAGATCATGAACTTATCGCCCGCAGCGAGTGGCGTGGTGGACTTTACTTTGATGAATCCATCGGCCCCTTCTTGCCCGGCATCAACATCGAATCCGCACTTGTCGCTGGCGGTAAACTCTCGAAGATGGGTACCCAGCTCAAGCGCTCTGTCGAAATCATGGACACCCGCTGCCCGATCATCTACGAAGGCCCGCGAACTGTCGAAGGCCTGTGGGACGAGCAGTTTTACGATGCGAGAAGCGTGAAGGTCGGCACCGCTCGGATCACGCGATATCGCCCCCTCTTCCGCTCCTGGGCCGTGGTCTGTGAGATTGCCTACGATCAGGAATCCATCGACCGTGACCAGGTGCTGAAGTGCCTGGAAGACGCCGGCCAGTACTGTGGCGTCGGTGACTACCGCCCGAAGTTCGGCCGGTTCGCCGTGGAGGTGCTGTGATGGCTGTCGTGCCGCTCAAGCCGAATAGCTGGAGCCTGGACAAGGCCATCGAGCAATTCCTTGCTGACAAATTCGAGGACGGGCAGCTCATCAGTCACGCCTGGCTGGAGTGGGCGTTGAACTTGCCGAAGCCCAGCACCGCGAAAGAGATGGTCAATTGCCAATTTGTAATTCTGGATCGTGTCGAGCAGTTCAAAGAGGCACTGCTGACTCAGCATCAAATCTACATCGTCAGCGTGCGCGGCAAGGGTTATCGGATTGTTCCGCCAAGCGATCAAGCATTCATTGCGGTGGATAATGCGATGCAGGGGGTTCGCCGTGAGTTCAGCAAATGCGAGAAGGTCATGAAACATACTCGCCTCGGTGAGCTTGATGCTGATCAGATTAAGCGGCACACCGACGCACAAGTGAAAGTTTCAGCAATCGCCGGAATGGTCGGAAAAAGTAAGCGCGAAGTGTTCAGCCTTTTCAAGGCATAGCTTCCGCCAAGTAACACCACAACTTCACTCGAAAGCCAAGTTATTCGGCGGGTACTCGCTCGTCTTAAATAAGGAGATTCACCGATGCTCATGTTAAGTCGAAACATCGGCAAAGCCGTCATCATCGGCGGCAACATCCGGGTCAGCGTGGCCCAGGTTAACGGCTGCCAGGTTCGCCTGGGGATTGAGGCCCCGCGCGGGGTGATCGTTGACCGCGAAGAGATCCACGCCCGCCGCGTGGCTGAAGGTGCCGTCGAGGAAGCGCCAGCGTTCAGCATCGACGAGCACGTCAAGCTGGTGGCTGATGCCCGCCGGTACCGGTGGCTGCGTGACCGCGAGCGTATCGAAGATCCCGACGAAGACCTGCTGGTGGTGCGCGGCGACAGCTGGCTCTCTGCTGGAGAGCTGGATCAGGAGATCGACACCGCCCTGCGCCTGGAAGCCTTGCAACAACAGGTGTTGCTGGAGCAGCAGTCATGAGCCAGGCCGGCCTGCTCTTGCTGCTGTGGGATGCCCTGCAGCAGCGCGAAACAACCTTTGGCCAAATCGCTGACCTGTCTGCCGCGTGCGGCCTGGACGGGCGCCGGGTGCTGGCCGACCACTTCCGGAGGCTGCCATGAAAAAGCGTCGAACAATCAACCACGCCGCCCTCCCTGCCGTTGGGCAGCCCTTGGCTGGCGGCTTCTTCGCCGGCCGGATCTTCTTCGGCGGCGCCGAGCACGCGGTGATCGATGCAGGCCGGGAGTTCGAAGTAGCCGCCCACTGGTGGCAGGAAGAAGGCCCGCGCCCGCGTATACGTGGCGCCACATCGCGCTTCGACGGGATGGCCAACACCCAGGCCATGGCAGCCGAGGGCAGCGCCATCGCCCGCAAGGTGCTGGGCATGAACATCCGGGGCACCTGGGGCTGGCACATCCCGTCGATCGAGGAGCTGCAGGTGCTGCGCTGCAATCTCTTACAGCTTCCAGAATGGGGTCACGACGGATCGTACACAGTCAGGGGCGCGGCCCAGGCGTTTGGCCTTAGCGAGTACTGGACCAGCAGTCAGAAGTCGAACGCAGCAACTGCCTGGTGCCTTCACATGCTGCCCTGGTGCGTGCCCGATACGAACTGGGTGAGCAAGTGCAAGGGCATTCGCCCGGTGCGCACCCTGCTGATCAGTCAGGAGGCTTTCGTGCACGCGCCGTCCACCGACGCGACCATACCCGACGCCGATTTGCGCGGCCTGGCCAACCAGCAAGCGGTGGCCACCGTGCTCGAGCGGTTCGTGAACGAGGACACCGGGAAGTTCTACGGGCGCACTGAGGCGCTGGTGGCTGAGCTGGCAGAATTGGCAGGAGGTCGGGCATGAGCATTGTGCTGCGCGAACACAAACTGAACCAGCGCCAGCTGGACGCCATCACGCCGACAATGAACGACCTGATCCAAGGCCGGGTCAGCCAGAGGACTTTCGAGCAGGCTTGCGTCGACGCCTTGGAAAGGGCCGGCTGTCCACTTGGCTACGACACCACCATGCCGGGCGCTGACAAGACCGTCGAGCAGCGTGCCGCTGCGTGGGAGCGTGACGGCGAGGTAGGCATGTCGTCGCGAGCTATTCACGACCACATGCTGGGACTGACGCCGAAGAACGGCTACTTCGACTATCCGCTCGATCCAGACGACCTGAATCGCTGCATCAAGCTCCTTGAATTGATCCCTGAGTGGAAGCCCCGTATGGGTGAGATGGTCTGCCACGGGAAGGATTGGGCAGGACTGGCCAGCCACTGGGAGGAAATCAGCCAGTGCTTCCTTGATGAGGTCGGCCTGGACTGGTGCAAGGGTAGCCGCGCACCGAAAACGTACGCGCTGATGAAGCAGGCTATGGGAGAGCGGGCATGACCATCGATAAAGCAAAGCTGAAGGCGCTAGCCCAACGCGCCACACCTGGCCAGTGGGTCACGGAAGGCGAATACATCAATGAGCACGGCCACCTCCTGTACGCCTACGTGGCGCATGAGAACAGCGGGATGATCGCGGAGGCCTTCGCCAACTGCCGGGTTAAAACGGATGAAGAGTGCCGCGCCAATGCGGCTTTCATCGCTGGCGCCAATCCGGCCAATGTCCTCGCCCTGCTGGCCGAGTTTGAAGCGCTGCATGACCGGGCTGCCTACTGGCGCCAGCGGGCCAAGAGCGCCGAGGGCCACCTATACACGTCTGACTTCCAGGCGGCATGCGATGCGCTGCATCTGGATAGCAACTATGCCGACACCCCAGCGGAGCAGCTCACCGAGGTTCAGAAGGCGCGGATCAGCTCAGCAGTTAACACGGTGTTGCGGGCGGTGAATGCGCGGCGAGATCTGCGCCGACCAGTCGACTTAATCGCCTACCGCGATGAGCTAGCCGGCAAGGTGATCTGCGACTTGAACCTGTTCGAAGACCTGCGGGACAGCGCGGCAGAGGAAGCCGAGCAGCACCGCCAGTACATGGCCAATTATCGCCCCCAGCGCCAGCAGACGCTGGACGAAATCGTGAAACGCTGCGATGCACTTATCGCTGCCGTGACAGATCAGCGTGACAACCACAACCTGACGCGCCAGGAGGAATAGCGATGGCAGCAGCAGAGAATCTGCCCGAAGACCATGTGCACGACAAGGTCACCGAAAAACGGATGGGCGAGTTGGTGGGGTGTACAGCGAAGGCGCTTCAACGCAAGCGCGAGAAAGGCATCATCCCCAACTGGGTGTGGATGAAGATCAACGGCAGGATCATGTACAGCAAAAGGAGATATGACGAATGGATCGAAAGCCTATGGACCTGCCGGCCGGAGTCGAGCTTGTCGGGCGCTCAATCCGAATTCGCTTCACCTGGAACAAGAAGCGGTGCTGCGAGACGCTCCCCTTCCCTCAAACCGCGAAAGGGATCGCAGCAGCAGCGGCTCTACGTGCTCAAGTAAAGGGCCTGGACAGGCTCGGCGCTCTGACGGCAGAGAAGTACGCCGAGCTGTTTCCCAATACGCGCAGCGTGGTGGTGCAGGAGCAAACTACCCCGATCTTCTTTGATTACGCGCAGGACTGGCTCAACAGCTTGCAAATCGTGGAGGGTACTCGGAAGAACTATCGCTCTGCCCTGCAGGTGTATTGGGTTCCGTACCTGGCCGAGAAGCCGATCGATACCATCACGTCAGTGCTCCTGCGCAAGATAATGAACGACATCAAGTGGACTTCCCCGGTACGCCGCAAGGGCGTGGTCGGCCTGCTGGTGTCGATCTTCCAGCAGGCAGTGACAGACGAGTTGATCGTTCGAAACCCGGCCCTGTCTATCCCGGGCGCCAAAGTGCCGAAGCGTGAGGTCGACCCTTTCACCAAAGAGGAAGCGGATTCGATCATTGCCCATCTGTACGAAACGACGAGCGGTTTGACGGCGATTTACGCGGCGTATTTCGAATTCTGTTTCTACACCGGTATGCGGCCTGGCGAGGTGATGGCTCTGCGCTGGAGCGAGATCGACAGGCGTGGAAAGACTGCCAACGTGTGCCGCATTCAGATCCGTGGAGTGATCCAGGATCGCACCAAAACGAAGCGCGGACGGAAAGTTTTATTGAACGATCGCGCCCTGCATGCGCTCGAAAAAGCCAGGCCGCTCACCGAGGCGCGTTCAGATTACGTGTTCGCACCCAGTGGGACGGGTGACCGCTCGGAGATGTACATACGCTCCGAGACGAGTCAAAAACGTTACTGGCTGGCAGCTCTGCGGAAGCTTGGTATCAGGCGCCGCAGGATGTACGACACGCGCCACACATACGCGACCATGTGCCTGATGGCCGGCATGAACCCGGCATTCATCGCCGCGCAACTCGGGCATAGCGTACAGGTGCTGCTTTCGACATACGCGAAGTGGATCAACTCGCCGAATGACTGGGCTGAGCTTGATAAGCTGAAATCGCTGGAAAGTGGTACAAAAATGGTACGAGCTAAAAGCCAGTAACGCCAAGAGTGCCGAAACTCAAAGGGTTTACGTTACATGTGCGGATTAGCAGGAGAGTTACGTTTCACCCCCCTCGACCAAGCCCCTCGCCCAGCCGACCTGGCTGCGGTAGAGCGCATTACCCATCACCTGGCCCCACGAGGCCCGGATGCCTGGGGCTTCCATAGCCAGGGCCCGATCGCCCTGGGCCACCGGCGCCTGAAAATCATGGACTTGTCCGACGGTTCGGCGCAGCCGATGGTCGACAACCCCCTGGGCCTGTCACTGGCCTTCAACGGTGCCATCTACAACTTCCCTGAACTGCGCCAGGAGCTACAGGACCTGGGCTATACCTTCTGGTCCGACGGCGATACCGAGGTGCTGCTGAAGGGTTACCACGCCTGGGGCGCGGCGTTGCTGCCCAAGCTTAACGGCATGTTCGCGCTGGCCATCTGGGAGCGCGACAACCAGCGCCTGTTCCTGGCCCGCGACCGCCTGGGCGTCAAACCTCTGTACCTGTCACGCAACGGCGAGCGCCTGCGTTTCGCCTCGACCCTTCCGGCCCTGCTCAAGGGAGGCGACATCGACCCGGTGCTCGACCCGGTGGCGCTCAACCATTACCTGAACTTCCACGCCGTGGTACCGGCACCGCGCACTTTGCTGGCCAATGTGCAGAAGCTGGAGCCCGGCACTTGGATGCGTATCGACTGCCATGGCGAAGTGGAACGACAGACCTGGTGGCAGCTGAAATACGGCGCCAACCCGGACGAGCGCGAGCTGGACCTGGAAGGCTGGACCACCCGCGTGCTCGACGCCACACGCGACGCTGTGGCCATCCGTCAGCGTGCTGCAGTGGACGTGGGTGTACTGCTGTCCGGCGGGGTCGACTCCAGCCTGCTGGTCGGCCTGCTACGCGAAGTGGGCGTGGACGACCTGTCGACGTTCTCCATCGGCTTTGAAGACGCTGGCGGCGAACGTGGCGATGAGTTCCAGTATTCCGACCTGATCGCCAAACACTACGGCACACGCCACCACCAGCTGCGCATTGCCGAACACGAGATCATCGACCAACTGCCGGCCGCGTTCCGTGCCATGAGCGAGCCGATGGTCAGCCACGACTGCATCGCCTTCTACCTGCTGTCACGGGAAGTGGCCAAGCATTGCAAGGGCGTGCAAAGCGGCCAGGGCGCGGACGAGCTGTTCGCCGGCTACCACTGGTACCCGCAGGTGGACGGCGCCGAGGATGCCTATGCCGCCTATCGCGACGCGTTCTTCGACCGCAGCCACGCCGAGTACCGCGACACCGTGCAGGCGCCCTGGCTACTGGAAACCGACGCTGCCGGCGACTTCGTACGCGAACACTTCGCCCGCCCCGGTGCCCGGGATGCAGTGGACAAGGCGCTGCGCCTGGACAGCACGGTGATGCTGGTGGACGACCCGGTCAAGCGCGTGGACAACATGACCATGGCCTGGGGCCTGGAGGCACGCACACCGTTCCTCGACTACCGCCTGGTGGAACTGTCGGCGCGCATTCCGGCGCGCTTCAAATTGCCCGACGGCGGCAAGCAGGTGCTCAAGCAGGCAGCGCGACGGGTGATCCCGCATGAGGTGATCGACCGCAAGAAGGGCTACTTCCCGGTACCGGGCCTGAAGCACCTGGAAGGCGCCACCCTGGGTTGGGTGCGCGAGCTGCTGACCGACCCCAGCCAGGACCGAGGGCTGTTCAACCCGGCCATGCTCGACCGCCTGCTCAGCAACCCGCATGGCCAGCTTACCCCGCTGCGCGGCTCCAAACTGTGGCAACTGGCGGCGCTTAACCTGTGGCTGAGCGAACAAGGAATCTGACCGATGAAAGCCCATGAAATCGCTTACGGTCAGCGCCTGCTGCGCGGCCAGGCGCCGTCCTACGAGCGCCTGCAGGCACGCCTGGCTGGCGACGGCAGCCAGCCCCACGACCAGCCACGTGCCGTGCATTGTGGCTGGGGCCGACTGCTGATCGGCCACACCTACCCCAACCCGGTCAGCCTGGCGAATGACCTGCTGGACGAACGCCCCGGCGAACGCGATATCGCCCTGTACGTGGCCGCGCCACAGCAGTTGCTGGCCCAGGCGCCGCAGCAGCTGTTTCTCGACCCGTCCGACACCTTACGCCTGTGGTTCACCGACTACCGTCCGGCGCAGCGGGTGTTCCGCGGCTTTCGCGTACGCAGGGCACAGAACCCGGCCGACTGGCAGGCCATCAACACCCTGTATCAAGCACGCGGCATGTTGCCGGTGGACGCCGCGCTGCTCACCCCCCGGCACCTGGGCGGCCCGGTGTTCTGGCTAGCCGAAGACGAAGACAACGGCGCGGTGATCGGTAGCGTCATGGGCCTGAACCACGCCAAGGCCTTCGACGACCCGGAGCACGGCAGCAGCCTGTGGTGCCTGGCAGTGGACCCGCAATGCACCCGCCCCGGCGTGGGTGAAGTGCTGGTGCGCCACCTGATCGAGCACTTCATGAGCCGGGGCTTGGCCTACCTCGACCTGTCAGTGCTGCACGACAACCGCCAGGCCAAGCGCCTGTACCAGAAACTGGGGTTTCGCAACCTGCCCACCTTCGCGGTCAAGCGCAAGAACGGCATCAATCAGCAGCTGTTTTTGGGCCCGGGCCCTGAAGCCGAGCTGAACCCCTACGCCCGCATCATCGTTGACGAGGCCCTGCGCCGGGGTATCGACGTGCAGGTAGACGACGCCGCTGGCGGCCTGTTCACCCTGAGCCTGGGCGGGCGGCGCATTCGCTGCCGCGAATCGCTCAGTGACCTGACCAGCGCCGTGACCATGACCCTGTGCCAGGACAAACGCCTGACCCGGCACGCACTGCACAACGCCGGGCTGCAGGTGCCGGCGCAGCAGCTGGCGGGCAATGCCGACGACAACCTGGCGTTTCTCGACGAGCATGGCGCAGTGGTGGTCAAGCCGGTGGATGGTGAGCAAGGCCAGGGCGTGGCGGTAAACCTGACCTGCATCGACGACATCACCCGCGCCGTGGCGCACGCCCGTCAATTTGACAGCCGCGTGCTGCTGGAGAGCTTTCATGCCGGGTTCGACCTGCGCATCGTGGTGATCGGCTACGAAGTGGTGGCCGCTGCCATCCGCCACCCGGCTCAGGTACTGGGCGATGGCAGGCATAGCATCCGCCAGTTGATCGATGCCCAGAGCCGCCGTCGCCAGGCGGCGACCTTTGGTGAAAGCCGCATTCCGCTGGACGATGAAACCGAGCGCACGTTACGGGCGGCAGGCCTTGGCTATGACGACGTATTGCCCGCCGACCAGCGCCTGGCTGTGCGGCGCACCGCCAACCTGCACACCGGCGGCACCCTGGAAGACGTGACCGAACGCCTGCACCCGGTACTGGCCGACGCTGCCGTGCGCGCTGCGCGGGCACTGGAGATACCGGTGGTGGGGCTGGACTTCATGGTGCGCGATGCCGGGCAGCCGGAGTACGTGATCATCGAGGCCAACGAGCGTGCCGGGTTGGCCAACCATGAACCGCAGCCCACGGCCGAGCGATTCATCGACTTGCTGTTTCCGCATAGCCGGCCTTTGGCGTAACTGCTGATGGCCTCTTCGCAGGCAAGCCCGCGAAGAGGCCAGCACAGGATTAAAGGAGTCCCCGACCATGTCCGACCGACATCCCGAACCCGATCTCGACTACCTCAAACGCGTGCTGCTGGAGATGCTCGCCATCCCCAGCCCCACCGGCTTCACCGACACCATCGTTCGCTACGTGGCCGAACGCCTGGACGAGCTGGGCATCCCCTTCGAGCTGACCCGGCGCGGTACCATCCGCGCCACCCTCAAAGGCCGGCAAACCTCCCCCGACCGTGCCGTATCCGCCCACCTGGACACCATCGGTGCCAGCGTGCGCCAGCTGCAGGACAATGGCCGCCTGGCCCTGGCACCGGTGGGTTGCTGGTCCAGCCGCTTCGCCGAAGGCAGCCGCGTCAGCGTATTCACCGATACTGGCGTATACCGTGGCAGCGTGCTGCCGCTGATGGCCAGCGGGCATGCCTTCAACACCGCCATCGACCAGATGCCGGTCAGCTGGGACCATGTGGAAGTGCGCCTAGATGCCTATTGCGCCACCCGTGCCGATTGCGAGGCGCTGGGCGTGAGCATTGGTGACTTCGTGGCCTTCGACCCCTTGCCCGAGTTCACCGAGAGCGGTCACATCAGCGCCCGCCACCTGGACGACAAGGCCGGCGTAGCCGCGCTGCTGGCGGCACTGAAGGCCGTGGTTGAAAGCGGTCAGCAACCACTGATCGACTGCCACCCACTGTTCACCATCACCGAAGAAACCGGCTCGGGAGCGGCGGGCGCCCTGCCCTGGGATGTCAGCGAGTTCGTCGGCATCGACATTGCCCCGGTAGCGCCCGGCCAAGCGTCCAGCGAACATGCGGTGAGCGTGGCCATGCAGGATTCGTCGGGGCCTTACGACTACCACTTGTCCCGGCACCTGCTGAAACTGGCCGGCGACCATGACCTGCCGGTGCGGCGCGACCTCTTCCGCTATTACTTCAGCGACGCACATTCGGCGGTGACCGCGGGGCACGATATTCGTACGGCGCTGGTGGCATTCGGTTGTGATGCCACCCATGGCTATGAGCGTACCCATATCGACAGCCTGGCGGCACTCAGCCGGTTGTTGTCGGCTTACCTGTTGAGCCCACCGGTGTTCGCCAGCGATTCGCAGCCAGCCAATGCTTCGCTCGAGCGCTTCAGCCACCAGTTGGAGCATGATGCGCAAATGGAGAGCGACACGCGGGTGCCGGCGGTGGACAGCCTGGTTGGCAATAAAGGCTGAGGGGCCTGGGGCCGCAAAGCGGCCCCAAAATAACGAATGTTTCGCGTAGCATGCCCACACCTACTTCAGACAACACCTACCATGCTGATCCCCTACGACCAACTGCAAGCCGAAACCCTGACCCGCCTGATCGAAGACTTCGTCACCCGCGACGGCACCGACAATGGCGACGATACCCCACTGGAAACCCGTGTGCTGCGGGTACGCCAGGCATTGGCCAAGGGGCAGGCGTTCATCCTGTTCGACCTTGAGAGCCAACAGTGCCAGTTGCTGGCCAAGCATGACGTGCCCCGTGAGCTACTGGAATAGCGGGTCAGGCCTTGCCCTGCTTCGCCGCTTTGATGCGCTTGTACACCTCGGCCCGATGCACCGGCACCTCACGCGGGGCATCGACGCCAAAGCGCACGACCCCATCCCGGGTATCTACCACCATTATCCGAATGTCATCGCCGATCACGATGATCTCGCCGACTTCGCGCCCAATTACCAGCATGTTCCGTTCCTCCAGCGAAAGGGAAAAACGGAGCCTGACGCGTAAGTATTCGGCTACTCAATAGCTCCACCGCTATTCAGAAGAACCCTACATCTCGGGGTAACTTCTCCTACAGTAGATTCATCGAGGCAGCGCTTTTACCCGCATTTTTACGGCCATTTCGGCCATCTCGTCATACAGCCGCTCCGGGGCCTGACGCTTCAATTGCCAGGCCTGTCGCCCTGCCTCGTGAGGCAGGATGAGGAAGTCGCCAGCAGCGACTTGCTGGTAGATGTACTCGGCAATGTCCGCCGCGCTGATCGGCGAGCTTTCCAGCAACTTGCCAACCTGCGCTTTCATCGCCGGGTTCGGGCCACGGAACGAGTCCAGCAGATTGGTCTGGAAGAACGAGGGGCACACCACATGCACCGCCACCTCCAGCTGGCGCAGTTCCACCAGCAGGCTTTCAGACAGGGCCAGCACGCCGGCCTTGGCCACGTTGTAGTTGCTCATGCCTGGGCCCTGCATCAACGCAGCCATGGAGGCGACGTTGATGATGCGGCCCTTGCTGCGCTCCAGCAGCGGCAAAAAGGCCTTGCAGCCCTTGACCACGCCCATCAGGTTGACCGCGATCTGCCAGTCCCAGTCTTCCAGCGACAGTTCGGCAAAGAACCCGCCCGAGGCAACACCGGCATTGTTGACGATCACGTCGATACCGCCGAACTGCTCGGTGCAGGCCTGGGCCAGGGCTGTCAGCTGGCTATAGTCACGCACGTCACAGCGCTGAACGAAGCCATCGCCGCCAGCGGCGCGGACCAGCGCAAGTGTTTCGCGCAGGCTGGCCTCATTGACATCGGCCAGCGCCAGGCGCCAGCCCTCACGCGCCCAGCGCAGGGCGATCTCGCGGCCGAGGCCGGACCCGGCGCCGGTGATCATGATGCGTTTTTGCATGGTGGCTGGCCTTGTTCCAAGTGGTTGTGCAGCGAGTCTAATCAAGACCAGGCGGACAGGCAGGGTTCATCAGGGTAGTGAATGGGTGGGCATGACTGCATGGTCAGTTACACCTGCCTGGCTGCACACAAATGGAATCTTTCCCTCGCGGCGCCGGTCTTTACTTACAAGAGGCCAGCCGTCAGAGGCCCTTGACCCTCAACCATGCAAGGATTCCGTCATGACCACGATTCTCATCATCATCCTGATCCTTCTGCTGATTGGTGGCTTACCGGTCTTCCCACACTCGCGCAGCTGGGGCTACGGCCCTTCGGGCATCGTGGGCGTGATACTGGTGATTCTGCTGGTGCTCCTGTTACTCGGCATGATTTGACCGCAGGGCGTGTGAGGCCAGTTGGCGATCGAGGTACAGCATCGCTTGGCGAAGTGCCTCCACGTCCCTTTTCAGGTCGACGGGTGCGAGCGTCTTGTCGCTACATTGGCGTTCCAGGCGCTCGCATTGGTAAACCACTTCCCTGGCGCGGGCGATGCGCGCAGCCCCTTTGATGCGATGGGCGAGTTGGCCCAAGGCCTCAACGTTCTCCTGTAACTTGCTCAGTTGCTGAAAGTCTTGAACGTTGCTGGTGCGCAACGCTTCCAGTAACGCGTGCAGTGCTGCCTTGTCGTAACCCACAAGGCGCTGCACATGTTCAATGTCGAGCACTGCAGGGCTGATCGGGGCCAACGTTTGCACCAGGCGCTTCAGGCTCAGCGGCTTCAGCAGGCAGTCATCCATCCCGGCTGCGCGGCAACGCGCCCGAACTGCGGGTGTAACCGTAGCCGTCATGCCGATAACCCGGCACTGTGGCCGGCCACTTCGCCGCTCGTGCTCACGGATGGCGCGCGCCAGGGCATACCCGTCAAGCCGAGGCATGCCGCAGTCGGTGATCACCCCATCAAAATGACCACCGAGCCACAGGCGTAGCGCCTGTGCGCCGTCCTCGGCCAGTTGAACCTGATGCCCGATATGATCGAGCTGTTGTGACAGCAACAAGCGGTTGATCAACGCATCATCTACCACCAGTACACGCAACGACATGGATCAACGCCAACGACATGGCTTCAGGGTCACGCAAATGCACGTTCAGATCAGTTGGTTACGGCGTGCGAAATCCGCCAGGTCAATGACCGAAGTGAGCCTGAGCTTTTCCAGCAGGCGCGTTTTGTAGGTGCTGATGGTCTTGTTGCTCAACAGCATGGCTTCACCGATAGCCTTGTTGCCATAGCCACGGGCCAGGTACAGCAGCACCGTCAATTCGCGGTCGGTGAGGCTGGCGATGCACTGGGCCTCACTGGCGCGCAGGTCCTGCCTGCACACGGAGCTCATGGCCACTTCGGGGTAATAAGTGAAGCCCGACAACACGGCAGCGACGGCCTTGCCCAGTTCGTCCAGGTCATCGGTCTTGGCCACATAACCTGCGGCACCGGCCTGCAGGCAACGCAGCGAGTACGCCTCGGCCAGTTGCGAGGTCAGCACCACGACCTTGCACGAAAGGCCGCAGGCCTTGATACGGGCGATCACTTCCAACCCGTCCAGGCCTGGCATCGCGATGTCGAGGATCACCAGGTCCGGCACCAGCTCGCGCACCAGGCGCACGGCGTCTATGCCGTTGTCTGCCTGGCCGACCACCTGCACACGCTGCTGGCGCAGCAGCATGCAGACGGTGGCACGGATGAAGGGGTGGTCATCGACCACCAGGGCTGTGTGCATGGTGCCTCTCTCGTTGGTGATGCCTACAGTTCAGCATCGAATACGACGGTTACCTGTCCGGTGTAGGTACTGCCGGGATGCCTCAGCATGTTTTGCACCTGGCTACGTTCAACGTCGAAATGCAACTGGCCGCGACGGTTGAGGGTCGGTGTCACAGCGTCGAACTGCAGCGCCGCCTGAGCGCCGCTTGGCAGGGCAAGGCGTTCAACCTGCCCCCCCGCGTGCTGGATACCCCCTGGGAGCGTGAGTGCGACCAGTACCGGCACCTGGTCGTTGTGCTCGTTGCGAATCCCGCACTCGGGACCCACATCGTACTGGCAGAGCTTGTAAACCTTGAACGGGCCTGTCGACCAGGCCCTGAATGGCAGGTCGCGATTGAGCCGCTGCGGTGGCTTGCCGCCGGCCAACCAAGCTTGCCAGCCCCCTGGCGGTTCAAGCACCGCGCGCTCGGAGCCAGGCGGGAACTCGAAGAGGAAGGCGTGCTGCACGTCGAGCACAAAATTTACGGTCAGGCTGCTGCCACTCAGGGCAGTGACATCGTTGCCAAAGTCAAAGTCCCCCCTTGGGCCGATGCTGTAGGTCAGGCTGCCGCGATAAGTGCCACTGGGCATGCGAAAAGGGGGTGTGGTGGTCATTTCATAGGCGACGCTGGTCTCCAGCACCGAGGCGACTTCCACTCGTCCTTCCGGGGCTGTGCGACTATAACTCCAGCAAGGCGAAGGCGCAGTCGGCTGCTCGACGTCCCAAAGATAGCTGACTTTGGCAGGCCGCATTTGGGAAACGTACCCACGCTCACGACACCCCCCACTGAGTATCCGATTATAAAGCGGGTGATCATAAATAGAGCCGCTGGTCTGCACGTGTTGACTAAGCGCAGTCCACTCGAACGTAAGGCGACGCGACTCTCCCGTGATGTCGTGATAGACATCAACCTCGCGCCTGGCCGGCAAACTGACATAGAAATGATCGCGTGGATCAACAGCGCCCTTGGTGGTCTTCTTGTCATAGGTGATGGGTAATGTCACCGTAGTACGGTTTCTGCAGGCATTGCCCCAACTGCTGCACAGCCCGCCTGGCGGGGTGGTGTTGTCGAAGCGCCCCGTACCCCCGCCCAGATACTGCGCCGTGATCGTCACGTCGAGTGCCATGACGACAGGCGTGACAAACCACAGTGCGCCCCCCAGCCAGGTACGCGCCAGTCGGTTCATCAACACCTTCATCGCTCCATTACCATGGCCGTGCGCTGGTCACCTTCGTGCAGCTCGAACTGGTGGATACGCGCGACATCCCCCTCGAACTGGCGGCTACGGCCCGGCAGCAAGTGATGCTTGGTGGCCGGCTCGCACGCCTCCTGCGGCGCGCGGCACTGACGGAAATGGTCAAGCACCACGGTGGCATTGCCCTCGTTGGCCACGGTCAACAACCCGCCCTCCCGCCGGACCGGCGTGTGGTAGTGCGCCTGCGCAGGCCTGACGAACAGCAGCGAACCAAAACCGGCCAGCAAATTCACCCCCGCCCTGAGGCTGTCGCGGTACTGTTGTGCCTGCTGCTCGTCCACAGCAAACCCGTCACCCAGCTCAGGCAGCACGGGCATGAAGCGCAGGCGGAAATAGCGCTCCTCGGCCCGCGAGCCGCGATACAGCAGGCGCACCGCATGCATGCCCTTGGCCGGCACGATCAGCCGGGCGGGGCTAGCGACCAGGCCGCGTTGCTCCAGCGGCAGGCCTTCGGTGTCGATCTCCCGCGCTACACCAGCTTCGTCATACACCAGCTCGACGACACTGACCTTGACGAACGCCGTGCTGTCGCCGCCATTGCGCACCTTCTTGAGCAGGGTACTTTTGTTGCCGTCAAGGTAGTCGTACAAGCCACCTATATTCAGCTCGGGGGCGGCCGCTGCAGCCAGCGGCATGGCCAACAGTGCGATGGCCAGTATCTGGGGCACTCTCATTGCAAAGCTCCCTGGGTCCATTGGGTTAGGTTATTGCTCAGCGCAGCTAGCGGCCACGACGAAAGCAGTAGGACGTTTCTGAAAACGCCTTCGGAAAAGCGGCTGCCGGTATTCATTGGGCTGGCTCCCCCGCCATGCCCACCGACGTCGCGTACTCAGGCAAGCAACGCTGATCGCCGGCCAACAGCACGTCGCCTTCACGAGGCAAAGTGGCCAGGTCCAGGCGCAGCAGGCACAGCGCCTGGCCGCGCAGGCGAACATCCAGAGTGGGTGTGGTGTGGCTCATTTCCACGGCGAAAAAGCCATCGGCCTCGCTGACACTGCGGCTGGCGTGGTTGACCACCTGCGCGCCACGCAGGGGCTGCCCTTGGGCATCGAGCAAACGCCCCAGTACGGTCACCGTGCGCAACACACGCAGCTGGCGGTATTCGATGCCCCCACGGTTAAGGTGATAATCCATGCTCGACGGCTGGATCACCGCCGCCGTGGTATCGCCATCGTCGAGATCGAATTGCACATGCCCGGCCTTGTAAGGCGTCACCGGGATGATGTTGCGCCCAGGGTGCAATTTGGCGCCCAGTGCATCGTCGGCACGCAACTTCAGGCCGTCAATGTCGCTGTCTACATCAACGATCAGTGCTGCCTGGTGAGGCAGGTACTGGCCACTGACGGCAGCTTTGCCGGCACCGATGGCCACCAGGCTCTCCAGGTTAAGGCCACCGCTGAAGTCACCGTTGTACGAGGAACGCTGCACATAGGCATCGCCATGCAGCACTTGGCTCTCGAACTGCGTATCGCCCCCCAGCCCGGCGCCATAGCGATCGGCGCTGAGGGTGGCGCCAACGCTGCGCAGAGGCCCAAGTTCGACGTCCTGCTGATAGCCAAGCGACGTGTTGAGATCACGGCCGCCATCGCGTGATGTGCGGCTGCCTACACTGGCCGAGACACGCCGCCCACTGCCACCCAGGCTCATGCTCAAACTCAGGTTGACGCCACGGCTGCGGGCATCGCCGGTGGCGCTGTTGCCGGGGCGGTCGAACAGTGAAAGGCGCCAGTTGGCGTCGGAGCCGAGCAGATGGCCGAAGTAGGACCAGCCCAGGTCGACACCGGTACCGGCGTCACCGCCACTGCTGTGGGACAGGCGCACGCTGGCGGTGTTACGTGGGTCCAGCCGGTGGCTAAGTGACAAGGACGATTGCGTCTGGCGCGTCTGAAACGGCTGTGTGGGCTGACCGTCGCGTCGGTCCCACTCGGGCCGGACCAGCCAGCTGCGGCTATGGCTGGCGACCAGCGAACCACTCGCATAGGCGTGGATCAGTTGCAGGTCGTAGCCGTTGCCATGGCCTTGGGCCTGGAACAGATTGCCATACACTTTGAAGCGGTCGCGCACGTCCCAGTCCAGCGAAGTTCCGTACTGCATGGCATCGTCGATACGCTGGGCAGACAACCCAACGACTGCGCGTGGGTGCAGCAGGTAATTGGCCAGCACACCGGCGGCCAGGGTGTCGTCTTTGTCATGCTGCCAGTTGCTGAACTGGCTGGTCTGCTGGCCGAGGTACAGGTTATAGCGCCAAGGGGCATCGGTGCTGCGCCAGTTGCCTGGCTTGTAGATGAACGCCTGGCTGCGCGAGCTTTCCTGGCCATCTTCAACCAGGCGGACCTCGACTTCGTAAATGCCGCCCGGCAGCACCTTGGTGTCGAGTGTCTGCAAACCGGGCTGCACGGGCTGGCTGTTGATCAGCACGCCGTTTCGATAGATTTCGGCGATTGCCGGGCGGTTGGGGGTGACATAGATCGGCGTGGCACTGGGCGCGGCGCCGTCAATCAGCAAGCTGTCGCTGCTGCCGAACATCACCCCCACGGTGGTGTCGGGGCTGGCTCCCATCAGCCTGGGCTGGCGGGTCAACCCTTGAGCGCCAGGGGTGAAATACCCCAAGCGGTAAAAATGGTCCTCTACCAGGCGCTCACCATACAGCTGGTCGACCCGGTAGCGGGTGCCCTGCCGGTTGTCACTGCCACGGTCGAGTTGGCCTTCGGCCAAGGCGGTCCATTGCCCGACACTGCCCTGCCCTTGCAAGGCATAGCGGCCACTGGTGGCCTGGCCGTCATTGAGCAGGTTGAGCTGGTTGCGCAACAGCAGGCCATGGCTGCCCTGCTCTGGCAGGCGGTGATAGCGCTCAGCGGTGCCGGACACTTCGGCCTGGTCGGTCAGCAAAGACAACTGCGAATTGACCAGGCTGTAATGCACGGCACGCAAGCCGTCAGGGCAGTCTCCCCGGCAATCCCCCAGGTATCGAGGATTGGCCAGCCGCTCCCGCCAGCGGCGGCGCAGGCTTTCGGGCTCGCGGCTTTCGAGGGTGTCGGTGAATTCAAGTAGCTGCACACGCTGATCGCGGTCGAGGACTACCATAGCGTCGCCCAAGTAGCGGCCATCCAAGTCGACCCGAACGGCCAATGGCACGTCGAAGAAATGCGCCTCGAATTCCTTCGGCAATCCTTCGGCCGCACCCAAGGTAGCACTCACTGCTGGTCCTGTTACGGACCATAGAGCAAGGATGGCAGCCAGCGTCAGCCGGCAGCGTGTGGCAGCGATGAAAGAGTGATCGGTCATGGGCATCGCTTGCAGGCAAGACCTGCCCGCCCCTCGCTAGAAGCGAAGACCGGTGCAGGAAACGGTGATGAACGCTGGGGGTGGAATCAAGGCGCAGCGGTTTCGAAGATCATGCTCACCAAGCCCTGGTAGTTGCCTGGCTCATACCCGGTCGAGGGGGCCGCCTGGGCCGCGACGTTGAAACCGACGGTGGCGCCCGAGGCCGCTTGCGCAGCGCTGACGACCTCAGCTGGCGTTGTCTTCAGGACGGTATCGCCCACTGTCACGTCCAGGCCGATGTTGTGGGTACCGCTGGCGATCACTGCCGGCGATACCAGGTAGGCAGTGATCGGGCCGACGGTGCTCTTGACCTGCAGTTCCTTACGGATCGGGTCGAGTTTTTGCTGATAGGAGTTCCAGGCCATTTCTTGCGGATCGTTCATCCAGTTGCCGCCGACTGGCTCGACGAAGAAGGCATCGGTCGGCACCTGCGCGACGATTTGCACTTGCTTCTCGATAGGGTCAACGGCAAAGGCAGCACCGGCAAACAGCAGGGTCAGGGGCAGGGCAAGCAGCGAACGTTTCACGGGGGGTTATCTCCTTGGCAAAGTAATGCCTACCGGACCTTTCCGGTGAGCAAGGAGATTGTTCAACTTTGCAGCTCGCCGCTAACTAGGACAGTTCCGAACGGGCCTCGGAAATTTCCCAACGGCTTGAAAGACGATCAGCCAGAAACGACAACGCCCCGACTGGCGGGGCGTTGTGTATCAGCGTTCAAGCGTTAGTGAGACACCGCCCCACTGGCACCCAGGCCCGTTTGCGAACGCACGAACTGCGGGTAGAACAGCGCACGCTCATCGTCAGCAGCCTTGGACTTGTCAGTAACCGAGAAGAACCAGATACTGACGAAGGCAATGGCCATCGAGAACAGCGCCGGGTACTCGTACGGGTAGATGGCTTTCTCGTGGCCGAGGATCTGCACCCAGATGGTCGGGCCGAGGATCATCAGCGTCACCGCACTTACCAGGCCCAGCCAGCCACCAATCATCGCGCCGCGGGTGGTCAGCTTTTTCCAGTACATCGAAAGCAGCAGCACCGGGAAGTTGCAGCTGGCCGCGATGGAGAACGCCAGGCCCACCATGAAGGCGATGTTCTGCTTCTCGAACAGGATACCCAGGCCGATCGCCAGCACGCCCAGGGCGACGGTGGTGATCTTCGATACGCGGATCTCGTCCTTGTCGTTGGCCTTGCCCTTGCGCCATACGCTGGCGTACAGGTCGTGGGACACCGCCGAGGCACCGGCCAGGGTCAGGCCGGCAACCACCGCAAGGATGGTGGCGAAGGCGACCGCCGAAATGAAGCCCAGGAACACGCTGCCACCCACGGCATTGGCCAGGTGCACCGCCGCCATGTTGTTACCACCCAGCAGGGCGCCAGCGGCGTCCTTGAAGTCCGGGTTGGTGCTGACCAGCAGGATGGCGCCAAAGCCGATGATGAAGGTGAGGATGTAGAAGTAGCCGATGAAGCCAGTGGCGTACAGCACGCTCTTGCGCGCTTCCTTGGCGTCACTGACGGTGAAGAAGCGCATCAGGATGTGCGGCAGGCCTGCGGTACCGAACATCAGCGCCAGGCCCAGCGAGAACGCCGAGATCGGGTCTTTGACCAGGCCACCCGGGCTCATGATCGCTTCGCCCTTGGCGTGTACCTTAATGGCTTCGGAGAACAGGGTGTTGAAGTCGAAGCCCACGTGCTTCATTACCATCAGCGCCATGAAGCTGGCACCGGACAGCAGCAACACGGCCTTGATGATCTGTACCCAGGTGGTGGCCAGCATGCCGCCGAACAGCACGTACAGGCACATCAGGATACCCACCAGGATCACCGCCACATGGTAGTCCAGACCGAACAGCAGCTCGATCAGCTTGCCGGCACCGACCATCTGGGCGATCAGGTAGAACGCCACCACCACCAGCGAACCGGACGCCGACAGGGTGCGGATTTCCTTCTGCCCGAGGCGGTACGAGGCCACGTCGGCGAAGGTGTACTTGCCCAGGTTGCGCAGGCGTTCGGCAATCAGGAAGAGGATGATCGGCCAGCCGACCAGGAAGCCGATGGAGTAGATCAGGCCATCGTAGCCAGAGGTGAACACCAGCGCGGAAATACCCAGGAACGAGGCGGCCGACATGTAGTCGCCGGCAATTGCCAGGCCGTTCTGGAAGCCAGTGATCTTGCCGCCGGCAGCGTAGTAGTCCGACGCTGACTTGTTGCGCTTAGAGGCCCAGTAGGTGATGCCGAGGGTGAAGGCGACGAAGGCCACGAACATGGCGATGGCGGAAACGTTCAGCGGTTGTTTCTGCACCTCGCCGGTCAGGGCATCGGCAGCCCACACGGCGGGTGCGAAGGCTCCGCAGGCCAGTACGGCCAGGGTTTTGGCGTGGCGAATCATTGTTGCGCCTCCTTCAGGATGGCCTTGTTCAGCTCATCGAATTCGCCGTTGGCGCGGCGTACGTAGATGGCGGTCAGGACGAATGCCGAAACGATCAGGCCGACGCCCAGAGGAATGCCCCAGGTAATCGACGACTCAGGGCTGAGCTTGGCGCCCAGTACTTGAGGACCGTAGGCAATCAGGAGGATGAAGGCGCAGTACAGGCCGAGCATGATCGCCGAGAGAATCCAGGCGAACCGTTCGCGTTTGGTGACCAGCTCCTTGAAACGGGGGCTGTTTTGTATCGAGAGGTAAATGCTGTCGTTCATTGTTTTTGTCCTAGCAGCACAGGTAGGGGATGAAACCCACGCCCTTACTTTATGCGGCTGTTGGACGGCAACCAGACGACCTTAGTCTTAGATGCAACGGTGTTTTACCGGATTTGAAACAAAGAGCTGAATGGGTGAGGGCTGAAAGGTGCTTGCCGTTGCTCTTTCAGCGCCTGCAAGATCGAGCGCCGCGCGGGCGGCGCTCGATCTCACAGGCGCTGAAAGTACAACGCCAAGCGCATTTACTTGCCAGTCCACTCCTTCACGCGATCAGGGTGCTTGGCCACCCAATCCTTGGCCGCTGCTTCAGGCTTGGCCCCTTCCTGAATCGCCAGCATCACCTCGCCAATCTCGTCTTTGGACTGCCAGTTGAACTTCTTCAGGAACTCCGCAACTTCCGGCGCCTTGGTCGCCAGTTCCTTGCTGCCGATGCTGTTCACGGTTTCCGCCGCGCCATACACGCCTTTCGGGTCTTCGAGGAACTTCAGCTTCCACTTGGCGAACATCCAGTGCGGTACCCAGCCAGTGACCGCAATCGACTGCTGCTTGGCATAGGCACGGCCCAGCTCTGCGGTCATGGCCGCACCGGAGCTTGCCTGCAGCTTGTAGCCAGTCAGGTCGTAGTCCTTAATGGCCTGGTCGGTCTTGAGCATTACGCCGGAGCCGGCGTCGATGCCGACAATCTTCTGCTTGAAGCTGCTGTCGGTCTTGAGGTCGGCAATGCTCACCGCCTTGACGTACTCGGGCACGATCAGGCCGATCTTGGCATCCTTGAAGTTGGGGCCGTAGTCGACCACGTTGTCCTTGTTTTTGGTCCAGTACTCGCCATGGGTGACGGGCAACCAGGCCGACAACATGGCATCGAGCTTGCCGGTTGCCACACCCTGCCACATGATGCCCGTGGCCACGGCCTGCAACTTCACGTCGTAGCCGAGCTTCTGCTTGATCACTTCTGCAGCCACGTTGGTGGTGGCCACGCTGTCGGCCCACCCATCCACGTAACCGATGCTTACTTCTTTAGCCATTGCCTGTGCAGCGCTCATGGCCATTACCAGGGCGGTGCCCACACCCAGGAAACGTCGCATTCTTTTCATAGCAGCCATCAAAGCATCCCCTCGTCAGGTCTAGGAGATTGCATCATCTGCCTGCAACACAGGGCGACCTGATCCAGCTGCGACCTGTAGCCGCCTCATATGCGACAGCACTGTGCCATTAGCGCCATCGGCTTACGCCGGCCTGCGCGATCCTTGCATGCCAAAGCTTTGGCGCCGGGCTACTATCTACCCTTTTGCCCCTGACGATGGACCGCCCGATGCCCAGCTCTGCCCGCCTGCTGTTGCCGTTGTACCTGCTTGCCTGCCTGTTGGCCCTGCTGGGGCTTGCAGGGCTCTGGTACGGGCTTGGCAAGCCGGCGCACCTGCCGGATGCGGCCAGCCCGACGCACAAGTTGCAGTGCGCGTCCTACACGCCGTTCGACAAGGACCAGTCGCCCTATGACCAGCCGTTTCGCCTGCGCCCGGCGCGGATGGACGCCGACCTTGCGTTGCTGGCTGAGCGATTCCAGTGCATCCGTACCTATTCCATGACCGGTCTTGAGGCAATCCCCGCGCTGGCGCGCAAGCATGGCCTGAAAGTGATGCTGGGTGCCTGGGTTAACGCCCACCCGGCCGATACCGACAGGGAAATCGACCTGCTGATTGCCACCGCCAACGCCAACCCGGATGTGGTCAGCGCGGTGATCGTCGGCAACGAAACCTTGCTGCGCAAAGAGGTGACCGGCGCACACCTGGCCACGCTGATCGCCCGTGTGAAGAGCCAGGTGAAGGTGCCGGTGACCTACGCGGATGTATGGGAATTCTGGCTGCAGCACCCGCAGGTAGCGCCGCAGGTGGACTTCTTGACTATCCACCTCTTGCCCTACTGGGAAGACGACCCTCGCGGTATCGACGAAGCCTTGGCCCATGTGGCCGATGTGCGCAGGGTGTTCGGCACGCGCTTCGCCCCCAAAGACATCCTGATTGGCGAAACCGGCTGGCCCAGCGAAGGGCGCCAGCGGGAGACCGCAGTGCCCAGCCGGGTCAACGAGGCGCGTTTCATTCGCGGCTTTGTGGCCATGGCTGAGAGCAACGGCTGGCGCTACAACCTGATCGAAGCATTCGACCAACCCTGGAAGCGCGCCAACGAGGGGGCCGTCGGCGGTTACTGGGGGCTTTACGATGCAGACCGGCAGGACAAGGGCGTGCTGGAGGGGCCGGTGAGCAACCTGCATTACTGGCCGCAGTGGTTGCTGGCCAGTGCATTGTTGATGCTGGCCATGCTGTTACTTGCCGGGCGCCCCGCAACGGTTCAGGCAGCCTTGCTGCTGCCATTGCTGGCGGCGTTTGGCGCCGGATGCCTGGGATTGTGGGGTGAGCTGATGCGCACCCATGCGCGCTTTGCCTGGGAGTGGGTATGGGCGGTGGCGCTGGCCGGGCTGAACCTGCTGGTGCTGGCCCACGCGCTGTTGGCCTTGGCCCAGCGGGCCGGCTGGCGCGAGCGGTTGTTCGCCTGGCTACAGGCACGGGCAGGCTGGCTGTTGCTGGCGGCGGGCTTCGCCGCAGCGGTGAGCATGCTGGCGATGGTGTTCGACCCGCGCTACCGCAGCTTCCCCAGTGCGGCGCTGGCGTTGCCAGCGCTGGTCTATGTGCTGTGGCCGGTACGGGCACGGCGTGCCGAGGTGGCGTTGCTGGCGTTCATTGTCGGGGCCGGCGTGGCGCCACAGTTGTTTGTGGAAGGCTGGGAAAACCAGCAGGCTTGGGGTTGGGCGGTGGTGAGCGTGCTAATGACCGCGGCTTTGTGGCGCAGCTTGCGGCTGCGTCCGGCTTGATTGTTGAGGTGGCGCGCAGATCGAGCGCCGCCCACGCGGCGCTCGATTTCCGCCCCACCGCAGTACCCAAGGCATGCACCTTTGAGCCCCACCGCAATTACCGAACCAACCGCAACCCCGCCAGCACCAGCGCAAACACCGCAATGCTGGCGGTATACAACACCAGCGCTGGTACCGCAAAGACCAGGGCCAGCACCGCCAGCCACCCGCCGGTGCGGCCGGTCACCACCTGCGCCAACAGCGCAAGGCCCAGCCCAGACCAGGCCATCACCTGATGGTGAATGCCCAACCCCAACAACGACCGGACCTCACACTGCCAGTACGCCGCGGGTGTCGTGCACAACCCCACCCACTGCCCGTCCTCCATCAAGCCGTAACGCACGCCATAACTGGCCGCAAGCCACAGCCCCAGAAACAGCACAAGCAGCGCAGCCGGCAGCGTACGAGACATCCCGTTCTCCAATAGCGGTAATCGAAAGCATCCATGATCGCTTATGCCCCGATGTAAGGCAAAATCACAATCCTGCAGCTATGTTGCAGATAACAGGCACACCAAAGGCCGCCGCGCCAGGCAACTTTGCCCGCGTTGATGTGGTCCTAGCCTGCACACCGCTCGACCTTGCGTTCTTTTGGGGGACTACATGCTTCGATCTTTGCGCCTCGCTGCCCTGCTCGGCAGCCTGCTCATGGCTGCGGCCGCTTCAGCGCGGGATATCGACGCCGCCAGCTACGGCTTCCCTTTGACCAACCCGTTCGAGGCAACCATCGCCACCACGCCGCCGGACCAGCGCCCTACCCTGCCCAGCGACGACGAAATCAACCAGTCCGACTACAGCCTCAACCTGCGCCCGGAGCGCGAGTTCACCCTGCCCGACAACTTCTGGGCAGTGAAAAAACTCAAGTACCGCCTGGCCCGCCAGGACCGCGAGGCGCCGCTGATCTTCATCATCGCGGGCACCGGCGCACCGTACACCAGCAGCATCAACGAATACCTGAAAAAGCTGTTCTACCAGGCCGGTTTCCACGTAGTGCAATTGTCGTCGCCCACCAGCTACGACTTCATGAGCGCCGCTTCGCGCTTTGCCACCCCCGGTGTCAGCAAGGACGACGCCGAAGACATGTACCGGGTGATGCAAGCCGTGCGCGCGCAACACCCACGCCTGCCAGTCAGTGACTTCTACCTCACCGGCTATAGCCTGGGTGCGCTGGATGCGGCCTTCGTCAGCCACCTGGACGAAACCCGCCGCAGCTTCAACTTCAAGCGCGTGCTGCTGTTGAACCCGCCGGTCAACCTGTACACCTCGATCAACAACCTGGACAAGCTGGTGCAAACCCAGGTCAAGGGCATCGACCGCAGCACCACCTTCTACGAGCTGATGTTGCAAAAGCTCACGCGCTACTTCCAGGACAAGGGCTACATCGACCTCAATGACGCCCTGCTGTACGACTTCCAGCAGTCGCGCCAGCACTTGTCCAATGAACAGATGGCCATGCTGATCGGCACCTCGTTCCGCTTCTCGGCGGCCGACATTGCCTTTACCTCCGACCTGATCAACCGCCGTGGCCTGATCATTCCGCCGAAGTTCCCGATCACCGAGGGCAGTAGCCTCACGCCGTTCTTCAAACGTGCCCTGCAGTGCGACTTCGACTGCTACATGACCGAGCAGGTGATCCCCATGTGGCGCGCCCGCACCGACGGCAACAGCATCCTGCAACTGGTCAACCAGGTGAGCCTGTATGCCCTGGAAGACTACCTGCGCAGCAGCGACAAGATTGCGGTGATGCACAACGCTGACGACGTCATCCTTGGCCCCGGCGATATCGGCTTCCTGCGCAAGGTGTTTGGTGACCGGCTGACCCTTTATCCCCATGGCGGCCATTGCGGCAACCTCAATTACCGCGTCAACAGTGACGCCATGCTGGAGTTCTTCCGTGGTTAACAAACTCCTCTTCGCCACTGCCCTGCTTGCCGCCGGCCACGCGCTGGCCGCCGAAACCGCCCCACGGGCCAGCGTGGTCGAAGCCGACCCTCAGGTGACTGCCGCACCGCTGGCGCCCGAAGCAGACGGCTTTCTGGACCCGCTGCGCGAGTTGAAATTCAACCCCGGGCTGGACCAGCGCGAGTTCGAGCGCTCTACCCTGGAGGCGCTGAACGTGTACGACCCGCTGGAGTCGATCAACCGGCGCATCTACCACTTCAACTACCGCCTGGACCAATGGGTGCTGCTGCCGCTGGTGAGTGGCTACCAGTACGTCACCCCGCGCTTCGTGCGTACCGGGGTGAGCAACTTCTTCAACAACATCGGTGATGTGCCGAACCTGTTCAACAGCGTACTGCAGCTGAAAGCCAAGCGTTCGGCGGAGATCACGGCGCGGCTGATGTTCAACACCATCATTGGTGTGGGTGGGCTATGGGACCCGGCGACCAGCATGGGCCTGCCGCGCCAGAGCGAAGACTTCGGCCAGACCCTGGGGTTCTATGGTGTGCCAGACGGGCCGTACCTGATGCTGCCGGTGCTGGGGCCATCGAACCTGCGCGATACCACCGGGCTGGTGGTCGACTATGCGGGCGAGCAGGCCATCAACTACCTGAATGTGGCCGAAGCCAGCACCGACCACCCGGAAATCTTTGCCTTGCAGGTGGTGGACAAGCGCTATACCACCAAATTCCGCTATGGGCAGCTGAACTCGCCGTTCGAGTATGAAAAGGTGCGGTATGTGTATACCCAGGCGCGCAAGTTGCAGATAGCCGAGTAAACCTGTGCCGGCCCTTTCGCGGGTTCACCCGCGAAAGGGCCAGTGCAGGCAACATCAAACCCCCAAGAACTGACACAACTCCCGCTTCTTGGCCAGAGCATCCCGCCGCCCCAGCTCGATCAGCTCACTGCAATAGCTCGCCTCGAACAGCAAATAGCTCAACACCCCCGCCCCGCTGGTCCGCGTCGCCCCCGGCCCACGCAGGAACAAGCGCAACGCCGCCGGCAGCTCACGCCGGTGCCGCGCGGCAATCTCGTCCAGCGGCTGGCTGGGCGCCACCACCAGTACGTCGATCGGCGCCAGCCCCAGGCGACGGGCGTCCAGGTGCGCCGGCAACAGCCGGCTCAGGTGGTTGAGCCGCTGCAGCAGTTCGATATCGTCTTCCAGGCTGTCAATGAACGTGCTGTTGAGCATGTGCCCGCCAATCTGTGCCAGGCTCGGCTGCTGCCCGCTGAACACCCGCTGGGTCGGCAACGGTGGTGCCGGCCGCTGCGGGTTGCCGCTGACCCCGACCACCAGCACCCGGCTGGCGCCCAGGTGCAAGGCCGGGCTGATGGGCGCCGACTGGCGTACTGCGCCGTCGCCGTAAAACTCGTCGCCCAGTTGCACCGGAGCAAACAGCAGCGGAATTGCCGCGCTGGCCAGCAGGTGGTCGATGGTCAGCTGCGTGGGTAGGCCGATGCGGCGATGGCGCAGCCAGGCCTCGATGCTGCCACGGCCCTGGTAGAAGGTGACCGCCTGACCAGACTCGTAGCCAAAGGCAGTGATTGCCACGGCGCGCAACTGCTCGGCGGCCAGGGAATGGCCAATGCCGTCCAGGTTCAGGTGTGCTTCCAGCAAGCCTCGCAATGGACTGCTGTCCAGCAGCGCCACGGGTGCCGGGCCACCAATACCTAGCAGGTTGTGGCTAACGAAGCGACTGGCCTGGCGCACCACGCCGGGCCAGTCGCTGCGAATGACCTGGTGGCTGCGAAAGTTCTGCCAGAAGGTGGTAAGCCGTTGCACCGCATCGTTGAAGTGAGTGGCACCGCTGGCCAGGGTAACCGCGTTGATGGCCCCGGCAGACGTGCCGACGATGACCGGAAAGGGGTTGTGCGCACCGGCAGGCAGCAACTCGGCGATGCCGGCCAGTACGCCAACCTGATAGGCAGCGCGGGCGCCACCGCCAGAAAGGATAAGACCGGTTACCGGAGGTGGGGCCATGGCATCCTTCCTGGTTCAGCTGTTTTCAGCGCTTTTTCTTGTCATACAACCGCGGCGCACCCTCAGGCCGCGACTTGAACCGGCGGTGCGCCCACAAGTATTGCTCAGGGCACTCGCGCAACACACTTTCAACCCACTGGTTGATGCGCAGGCAATCAGCCTCTTCACTCTCGCCAGGGAAGTCTTCCAACGGCGGGTGGATCACCAGCCGATAGCCGCTGCCATCCTCCAAGCGCTTCTGGGTGAACGGAATCACCTGTGCCTTGCCCAGCCGGGCAAACTTGGTAGTGGCGGTTACCGTCGCTGCCGGGATACCGAACAGCGGCACGAAAATGCTTTGCTTGGCGCCGTAGTCCTGATCCGGTGCGTACCAGATCGCGCGGCCCGAACGCAGCAGCTTGAGCATGCCGCGCACGTCCTCGCGCTCCACCGCCAGCGAGTCGAGGTTATGCCGCTCACGCCCACTGCGCTGGATGAAGTCGAACAGCGCATTGCCATGTTCGCGGTACATACCGTCGATGGTGTGCTGCTGGCCCAGCAGCGCCGCGCCGATTTCCAGCGTGGTGAAGTGCACCGCCATCAGGATCGCGCCCTGCCCCGCCTGCTGGGCGGCCTGCAGATGCTCCAGCCCTTCGACATGGGCCAGGCGCGCCAGCCTGGCCTTGGGCCACCACCAGCTCATGGCCATTTCGAAGAAGGCAATACCGGTGGACGCAAAATTGGCCTTGAGCAAACGCTGCCGTTCGTCGACCGACAGCTCCGGGAAACACAGCTCCAGGTTGCGTGCGGCAATGCGCCGACGCTCACCGGCAAAGTGATACATCACGGCACCCAACCCGGCACCGATTTTCAACAGCACCCGGTACGGCAACTGGACCACCAGCCACAGCAGGCCCAGGCCCAGCCACAGGCCCCAGAACTTAGGGTGAAGGTAATAGGGACGAAAACGCGGGCGTTCCATTGAAGCATCCGGAAAGACAAGGGCCGCGCATTCTACAACGGATCAGTGCATGTTGCGGGCAACCGGTGTTCTCGTTATAAGTCAGGGCACTTTTTTCGCAACAAGCCGTCTATGCAGACCATGAGCCCAAACCACACACCCGACACCACCTCCGTGTTCCAGCTCAAGGGCAGCATGCTCGCCATTACCGTACTGGAACTGGCGCGCAATGACCTTGAAGCCCTCGACCGCCAGCTGGCGGCCAAAGTCGCCCAGGCACCGAATTTCTTCAGCAACACGCCGCTGGTGCTGGCGCTGGACAAACTGCCAGCCGACGAAGGGGCAATCGACCTGCCCGGCTTGATGCGGATCTGCCGCCACCACGGCTTGCGTACCCTGGCCATCCGCGCCAACCGCATCGAGGACATCGCCGCCGCCATCGCCATCGACCTGCCGGTACTGCCGCCTTCCGGCGCCCGCGAGCGGCCACTGGAGCCAGAGCCCGAGGTTGTCAGGAAGCCCGAGCCGGCACCACCACCGGCACCGGAACCCGAAGTGCGCCCGACCCGCATCATTACCTCGCCGGTACGCGGCGGCCAGCAGATCTACGCCCAAGGTGGCGATCTGATCGTTACCGCTTCGGTCAGCCCGGGTGCGGAACTTCTGGCCGATGGCAACATCCATGTGTACGGCGCCATGCGCGGCCGCGCCCTGGCCGGCATCAAAGGTAACACCAAGGCGCGTATCTTCTGCCAGCAGATGACCGCCGAAATGGTCTCCATCGCCGGCCAGTACAAGGTCTGCGAAGACCTGCGCCGCGACCCTCTGTGGGGCACAGGCGTGCAAGTCAGCCTGTCTGGTGACGTGTTGAACATCACCCGTCTTTAACGGATACTTGCCAGCATTTTTAGAGCAACTTTTTTACCGTTGCCGTTATTTAAGCTATTTCAGTTATTTGCAGGGACCCGTGTCCCGACTATTTTAGGGGTGAAACACCTTGGCCAAGATTCTCGTGGTTACTTCCGGCAAGGGGGGTGTGGGCAAGACCACCACCAGCGCCGCCATTGGTACCGGCCTCGCACTGCGTGGCCACAAGACCGTCATCGTCGACTTCGACGTGGGCCTGCGTAACCTCGACCTGATCATGGGCTGCGAGCGCCGCGTGGTGTACGACTTCGTCAACGTGGTCAACGGCGAAGCCAACCTGCAACAGGCCCTGATCAAGGACAAGCGCCTCGAGAACCTGTACGTGCTGGCCGCCAGCCAGACCCGTGACAAGGACGCGCTGACCCAGGAAGGCGTTGAAAAGGTGCTGATGGAGCTGAAGAAAGACTTCGACTTCGTCATCTGCGACTCGCCAGCTGGTATCGAGAAAGGCGCGCACCTGGCCATGTACTTCGCCGACGAAGCCATCGTGGTCACCAACCCGGAAGTGTCCTCGGTACGTGACTCCGACCGCATGCTGGGCATCCTGTCGAGCAAGTCGCGCCGCTCCGAAAACGGCGAAGAGCCGATCAAGGAACACCTGCTGATCACCCGCTACCACCCCGAGCGCGTGGAAAAGGGCGAAATGCTGAGCATCGCCGACGTCGAAGAAATCCTGGCGATCAAGCTCAAGGGCGTGATCCCCGAGTCCCAGGCTGTGCTGAAGGCTTCCAACCAGGGTATCCCGGTCATCCTCGACGACCAGAGCGATGCCGGCCAGGCCTACAGCGACACCGTCGACCGTCTGCTGGGCAAAGAGAAGCCCCTGCGGTTCATCGAAGTGCCGAAGCAAGGATTCTTCGCGCGCCTGTTTGGAGGCAAGTAAACCATGAACCTTTTTGACTTCTTTCGTGGCAGACAGAAACAGACCAGCGCGTCGGTAGCGAAAGAGCGTCTACAGATCATCGTGGCGCATGAGCGCGGCCAACGCAGCGAACCGGACTACCTGCCGGCGCTGCAGAAAGAACTGCTGGAAGTCATCCGCAAGTATGTGAACATCGGCAACGATGACGTGCATATCGAGCTGGAAAACCAGGGCAGCTGCTCGATTCTGGAGCTGAACATCACCCTGCCGGATCGCTGATCTGGCTGAAAGCCGGGGCTGCTTCGCAGCCCATTCGCGGCACAAGGCCGCTCCTACAAGGGATCGCGTTCCCCTGTAGGAGCGGCCTTGTGCCGCGAATGGGCCGCAAAGCGGCCCCGCTTTTTTCTCCCGATTTAATAGAGACCAAGCAATGCCGCTGTCCAACATCCAGATCCTGCACGAAGACGCCGCCATCCTGGTCATCAACAAACCGACCCTGCTGCTGTCGGTGCCCGGCCGCGCCGAAGACAACAAGGACTGCCTGATCACCCGCCTGCAGGAAAACGGCTACCCCGATGCACTGATCGTGCACCGCCTGGACTGGGAAACCTCCGGCATCATCCTGCTGGCCCGCGATGCCGACAGCCACCGCGAGCTGTCCCGCCAGTTTCACGACCGCGAAACCGAAAAGGCCTACACCGCGTTGTGCTGGGGCCAACCGGCGCTGGACAGCGGCAGCATCGACCTGCCACTGCGCTACGACCCGCCAACCAAGCCACGGCATGTGGTGGACCACGAGCAGGGCAAGCATGCGCTGACTTTCTGGCGCATCGTCGAGCGCTGTGGTGATTACTGCCGGGTGGAATTGACGCCGATTACCGGGCGTTCGCACCAGTTGCGCGTGCACATGCTGTCGATCGGGCATCCGCTGCTGGGTGACCGGCTGTATGCCAACCCCGAAGCACTGGCGGCACATGAGCGGCTGTGCCTGCATGCATCCATGCTGAGCTTTACCCACCCAGTGTCCGGGGAGCGGTTGAAGTTCGAGTGCCCTGCCCCCTTCTGACTAGGGGTTGGCCGCGAAGAGGCAGACACAAATTGTCGACTTAATACGCTAAACTCGCGCCACTGCTGTCTGGAGTGAGCTATGCGCGACGCACTGAATTCTGGCCTTATCGACTTCCTCAAGGCCTCCCCCACGCCCTTCCACGCCACCGCCAGCCTGGCCCAGCGCCTGGAAGCGGCCGGCTACCAGCGCCTGGACGAGCGTGACAGCTGGGCCACCGTGCCTGGCGGCCGCTATTACGTCACCCGTAACGACTCCTCGATCATCGCCATCAAGCTGGGCAAGCAAGCCCCCCTGCTGAACGGCATCCGCATGGTCGGCGCCCACACCGACAGCCCGTGCCTGCGGGTCAAACCGCAGCCCGAGCTGCAGCGCCAGGGCTTCCTGCAACTGGGTGTCGAGGTGTATGGCGGTGCCCTGCTGGCGCCGTGGTTCGACCGCGACCTGTCGCTGGCCGGGCGCGTCACCTACCGCCGTGACGGCAAGGTTGAAAGCCAGCTGATCGACTTCAAGCTGCCGATCGCGATCATCCCCAACCTGGCCATTCACCTGAACCGCACCGCCAATGAAGGCTGGGCCATCAACCCGCAGAACGAGCTACCGCCCATCCTCGCCCAGGTGGCCGGAGACGAGCGCATCGACTTCCGCGCCCTGCTCACCGAGCAACTGGCCCGCGAGCACGAGCTGATCGCCGACGTGGTGCTGGATTACGAGCTGAGCTTCTACGACACCCAGGATGCTGCACTGGTCGGCCTGAACGGCGACTTCATCGCCGGCGCCCGCCTGGACAACCTGCTGTCGTGCTACGCCGGCCTGCAAGCCTTGCTGGCCGCCGACAGTGATGAAACCTGCGTGCTGGTGTGCAACGACCACGAAGAAGTCGGCAGCTGCTCGGCCTGCGGCGCCGATGGCCCGATGCTGGAGCAGACCCTGCAGCGCCTGCTGCCGGATGGCGACGCCTACGTGCGCACCATTCAGCGCTCGCTGATGGTGTCGGCGGACAACGCCCACGGCGTGCACCCCAACTACGCCGACAAGCACGACGGCAACCACGGGCCCAAGCTGAACGCTGGGCCTGTGATCAAGGTGAACAACAACCAGCGCTACGCCACCAACAGCGAAACCGCCGGGTTCTTCCGCCACCTGTGCATGGCCGAGGAAGTGCCAGTGCAGAGCTTTGTGGTGCGCAGCGACATGGGCTGTGGTTCGACCATCGGGCCGATTACCGCCAGCCACCTGGGTGTGCGCACGGTGGACATCGGGCTGCCGACCTTTGCCATGCATTCGATTCGTGAACTGTGCGGCAGCCATGACCTGGCGCACCTGGTGAAGGTGCTGACTGCCTTCTACCGTAGCCGCGAGTTGCCTTGATCTAGACAGGTCCGGCCTCTTCGCGGGTTTATCCGCGAAAGGGCCGGACCTGCTCAAGGTCAATCCCGCCTCGCTTGCCAAGCGCTATGCTTGATACATGGCCCCACTGCAAAAGGATTGCTGTCCATGTCCCCGTTTCTGTCCCTGTTCGTGCCGGTGTTCCTGTTCCTGATGCTGCTGACCATCGGCTTCAGCATGCGCGAACGCAATATCGGTGTACTGATGATGTGGATCGGCACCTTGGGTATCTTCGGCCTCACCTGCTGGAAGATCCTTGAGAAACTGCCGTCATAAACCTCTACACTCGGTCAATCGTTTGACCTGAGGTAGATTTGCCAGTGCCTGCCCTCCTGCGTTACCTGTTCCTGCTGCTGTTGCTGTTCATCACCCCGGTACAGGCGGCGGGCCTGCCTGGCCTGCTGGGTGGCAGTGCGCCTGCGCAACCGGAGGCCACCGAGCCGCTGGGCAAGTCGCTGGACGAGGTGATCAAGAACCTCGAAAACGACCAACAGCGGGCCAAGCTGCTGGCCGACCTGAAAAAGCTGCGCGACGCGACCAGACAGTCGCAACCCAGCGTCGAACAGGGCGTACTCGGGCTGATCGGCGGCGCCCTGCATGACTTCGAAAAACAGTTCAGCGGCGACGCCAGCCCGTTCCACCGCTGGGCGGCGGAAATCGAACAGGCCCAGGCGGAACTGACCGAACTGATGGTGCCGGTGCACCAGTGGCCAGCCATCCTGTTCGGCTTTGCCGCCGTCATTGCCGTGTGGAGTGTGCTGGCCTATGCCTTCAACTGGGTCGGCCACCGGATACGCCTGCGCTTTGGCCTGAGCGAAGAACTGCCGCAGCACCCTCGCACCTGGGACCTGGTGCGCTTTGCCTTGCGCAAGCTTGGCCCATGGCTGGTGGCGCTGGTATTCACCGTTTACCTGAGCTTCGTGCTGCCGCCGTCGCTGGGCAAATCGCTGGCCATGGTGCTGGCCTACGCGCTGGTCGTGGGCACTTGCTTCTCGGCCATCTGCGTCATCGCCTTCTCGCTGCTGGACGGCCCGCACCGCCACCGCGCCCTGCACATCCTGCGGCGCCAGGCGTTCCGCCCGTTGTGGCTGATCGGCAGCTTCGCTGCGTTTGGCGAGGCCATGAGCGACCCGCGCATGCTGGTTGCACTGGGTACCCACCTGGCCCATGCCTTGGCCACCTTGGCCAACGTCATCGCTGCGCTGTGCACCGGGCTGTTCATCCTGCGCTTTCGCCGCCCCATCGCCCACCTGATCCGCAACCAGCCGCTGTCGCGGCGCCTGACCCGGCGCACCCTGAGCGACACCATCGAGATTCTCGGCAGCTTCTGGTTCATTCCGGCACTGATTCTGGTGGCCATTTCGCTGTTTGCCACCTTCGTCTCGGCGGGCGACACCAGCACCGCCCTGCGCCAGTCACTGATGTGCACGGTGCTGGTGGTGGTGTGCATGGTGCTGAACGGCCTGGTACGCCGCCATGCGGCCAACCCCAAACGTGCCAACAAGCGCCAGGCCGTGTATGCCGAGCGCCTGCGCAACTTTGGCTACCTGCTGGTACACCTGTTCATCTGGCTGGTATTCATCGAGCTGGGCCTGCGCGTGTGGGGCCTGTCGATGATCAGCTTCGCAGAGGGCGACGGCCACGACATCAGCCTGCGCCTGCTGGGCCTTGCCGGCACACTGATCGTCGCCTGGCTGGTGTGGATCCTTGCAGACACCGCCGTGCACCATGCCCTGGTGCGCTCGCGCCGGGGCCTGGCCAACGCCCGTGCGCAAACCATGATGCCGTTGATCCGCAACGTGATGTTCGTGGTCATCTTCATCATCGCGGTGATCGTCGCCCTGGCCAACATGGGCATGAACGTCACCCCGCTCCTGGCCGGTGCCGGTGTGATCGGCCTGGCCATCGGTTTTGGCGCACAGTCGCTGGTGGCGGACCTGATCACCGGGCTGTTCATCATCATCGAGGACTCGCTGGCCATCGACGACTACGTGGACGTGGGCGGGCACCTGGGCACGGTGGAGGGGCTGACCATTCGTACCGTGCGCCTGCGGGACATTGACGGCATCGTGCATACCATCCCGTTCAGCGAGATCAAGAGCATCAAGAACTACTCGCGGGAGTTTGGCTATGCGATTTTCCGCGTGGCGATTCCGCACAGCATGAACATCGACCAGGCGATCACGCTGATTCGGGAAGTGGGGCAAAAACTGCGCAATGACCCGCTGATGCGCCGCAACATCTGGTCGCCACTGGAACTGCAAGGGGTGGAGAGTTTCGAGTCGGGGTCGGCGATCTTGCGGGCGCGGTTCAAGACGGCGCCGATCAAGCAGTGGGAAGTGTCGCGGGCCTTCAACCTGGCGCTGAAGCGGCAGCTGGATGAGGCAGGGCTGGACTTGGCGACACCACGGTTGTCGGTGCAGGTGGTGACTGCGGGTGGTGGTGGAATGGCGCAATCCGGCGCCTCCAGCTAGGGCCTACCCCACCACGGCACGAATGCGGATGGCATCATGCCGCCAATACTCCAGGTCACAGTCGATCAGATGCCCATGCTGGTCGCTGTTGACGCGGGTGATGTGCAGCCCCGGGCTGCCCGTCGACACCTTCAACGCCCCCGCCGCCTCTACCGGCAACGCCGTCGGCAGGATCTCGAAGCACACCTGCCCGTACCGGATGCCATACACTCGCCCATATATCTCGGTAAGCGATTGCGCCAGGTCCTGTTCGAGAATCCCCGGAAAGTAACGGGGGTTGAGGTAATGCTCGGCATACAGCACCGCCCGCCCATCGATCCGCCGTAACCGGCAGATACGCACCACACTGGACAAGGCCGGAAGCTGCAAGCGGGCACAGATGGCCGCCGAGGCTGGCTGCAAGCGCGCCGACAGCAGCTCGGTACTGGCCACCCGCCCCTGGTCGCGCACCATGGCATGGAAGTGACTGCGTTCGATCAGGTCGTAGGTCAGCCGCTCGGGCGCAACGAACCAGCCGCGGCGTTCTTCACGGTAGATCAGGCCTTGGGCCTCCAGCTGCGCCAGTGCCTCACGCAGGGTGATCCGCGTCGTGTCGAACACCTCACTGAGTTTGCGCTCGGCCGGCAGCTTGCCCCCCGGGGCCAGCAGGCCGTGCTCAATCTGCTCCTGCAGGGCATGGCAGATGGCTGTTACCGCACGCGGTGGCATCGACTGCATCAAAGGTTACCTATCTGGACTAGTCCAGCCCCAGAACAGGGCACTTGGAGAATAGTGCAAGCCTAGGCAGGGCTGATGAACATCCCGTGACAACGCTGCAACCGTGCTGTTGCCAGAATCGGGCCAGCCCAGCAAAACCGGGGGGTCACCATGGTCTACGCTGTAGAGCCAAGGGCCTTTGACACGCTGAGCGCGCCCTTCCCTACATCAAACTGTCACGCAAGCGGCCTACCTTGGCTCAAGGTTTGCTGACCTAGACCAAAGGTTCCAGGCAACGGCTTCACTCATAACAACGATCGTAAAAAGGCACCCACCCAAGGAGCTACGGATGAAAAAGTTGTTCATGGCGTCACTGCTCGGTTCGGCCATCGCGTTCTGCACCTCGGCCATGGCCGCGGACCTCAAGGCCCTGGAAGACGCCGCCCGCAAGGAAGGCACCGTCAACAGCGTGGGCATGCCCGATGCCTGGGCCAACTGGAAAGGCACCTGGGAAGACCTGGCCAGCAAGTACGGCCTCAAGCACAGCGACACCGACATGAGCTCGGCGCAGGAAATCGCCAAGTTCGAAGCCGAGAAGGACAACGCCAGCGCCGACATCGGCGACGTGGGTGCCGCCTTCGGCCCCATCGCCGTGACCAAGGGCGTCAGCCAGCCGTACAAGCCCAGCACCTGGGACCAGGTACCGGAATGGGCCAAAGACAAGGACGGCCACTGGGCGCTGGCCTATACCGGCACCATTGCGTTCATCATCAACAAGGACCTGGTGAAGGAAGGCGAACGCCCAACCTCCTGGCATGACCTGGAAAAAGGCAAGTACAAGGTGGCCATCGGTGACGTCGGCACCGCCGCACAAGCCGCCAACGGTGTACTGGCTGCGGCCATTGCTTACAAGGGCGACGAAACCAACGTGGCCCCGGGCCTGCAGCTGTTCACCAAACTGGCCCAGCAGAAGCGCCTGTCGCTGGCCAACCCGACCATCCAGACCATCGAGAAAGGCGAGGTCGAGGTCGGCGTGGTGTGGGACTTCAACGGCCTGAGCTACCGCGAGCAGATCGACCCCAAGCGTTTCGAAGTGCTGATCCCGTCGGACGGTACGGTGATCTCCGGCTATACCACCATCATCAACAAGTACGCCAAGCACCCCAATGCAGCCAAGCTGACGCGTGAATACATCTTCAGCGATGCCGGGCAGATCAACCTGGCCAAGGGGCATGCCCGGCCGATCCGTGCCGAGCACCTGACGCTGCCGGCGGATGTGCAGGCCAAGTTGCTGCCGAACGAGCAGTACAAGGCGGCTCAGCCGATCAAGAATGCCGAAGCCTGGGAAGCCACCTCGAAGAAACTGCCGCAGATGTGGCAGGAGCAAGTGATCATCGAGATGGAGTAAAAGGCCAGCTTTTGTAGTGCCTGATCCGGCTTCTTCGCGGGTAAATCCGCGAAGAAGCCAACGCGGTTTATGACTGGAGCCACCATGCAACACAACGTCATCCTGGTCCTGCTGGACGGTCTCAACTACCAGGTCGCCCACCATGCCATGGGCCACTTGCACGCCTACGTCGAGGCCGACCGCGCCGCGCTGTACCGCGTGGAATGCGAACTGCCGTCGCTGTCGCGGCCGCTGTACGAGTGCATCCTCACCGGCGTGCCCCCCATCGAAAGCGGCATCGTGCACAACAACGTCAACCGCCTGTCCAACCAGCGCAGTGTGTTCCACTACGCCCGCGAGGCCAACCTGGGCACCGCAGCAGCGGCCTATCACTGGATGAGCGAGCTGTATAACCGCTCACCCTTCGACCCGCAGCGCGACCGCCACACCCACGCGCCGAAACTGCCGATCCAGCATGGGTTGTTCTACTGGGACGACCGCTACCCCGATTCGCACCTGCTGGCCGACGGTGAGTACCTGCGCCGCCGCCACGCCCCCAACTTCCTGTTGATGCACCCGATGAGCATCGACGACGTCGGCCACCGCCACGGCCTGGACAGCAGCCAGTACCGCAACGCCGCACGCAGTGCCGACATCCTGCTGGCCGACTACCTGCCAGGCTGGCTGGAAGAGGGTTACCAGGTGCTGGTCACCGCCGACCACGGCATGAACAATGACCGCTCGCACAATGGGCTGCTGACCGAAGAGCGCGAAGTGCCGCTGTTCGTCTTTGGCGACGCCTTCAGCCTGGACTCGGCGGCCAAGCCGCTGCAGACCGAGCTGTGCGGGACCATCTGTGAACTGCTGGGTGCCGCGCACGACAAAACGGTGTGCCGGGAGTTGCTCAAGTGAACCGTGGCCGCTATCTGGCCCTGCTCTGCCTGCTGCCGTTCGCCGTGTTCTTCGTCATCTTCCAGGTCGCCCCGCTGGTCTGGGTGGCGATCAACAGCGTGCAATCGGAAGCCGGCTGGGGCGTCGAAAACTTCAGCAAGGTCTTCAGCTCGAAGTTCTACCTGCAAGCCCTGCAACGCAGCCTGGAGATCAGCTTCTGGTCGAGCCTGTTCGGCATCGTCATCGCCACCCTCGGCGCCTACTCGCTGCGCCAGGTGGACTCGAAACTGCGCGACTTCGTCAGCGCCTTCGCCAACATGACCAGCAACTTTGCCGGGGTGCCGCTGGCGTTCGCCTTCATCATCCTGCTCGGTTTCAATGGCGCACTGACCCTGCTGCTGAAGCAGGTCGGCCTGCTGGAAGACTTCAGCATCTATTCCAAAAGCGGGCTGATCCTGGTGTACACCTACTTCCAGATCCCGCTGGGTGTGTTGCTGCTGTACCCCGCCTTCGACGCCCTGCGTGAAGACTGGCGCGAGTCGGCCGCGCTGCTGGGCGCCAGCCACTGGCAATACTGGCGGCACATCGGCCTGCCAGTACTCACCCCGGCACTGCTGGGCACCTTCGTCATCCTGCTGGCCAACGCCCTGGGGGCCTATGCCACCGTGTACGCGTTGACCACCGGCAATTTCAACGTACTGCCGATCCGTATCGCCGGCCTGGTGGCCGGTGACATCAGCCTCGACCCCAACCTGGCCAGCGCCCTGGCCATGGTGCTGGTGGGGCTGATGACGCTGGTCACGGTGGTACACCAATGGCTGTTGAAGAGGAGCTACCATGCGCGCTGACGCCCGTTCCGGCGGCTGGTACCACCGCGCCGTGGTCTACCTGCTGTTCCTGATCCTGCTACTGCCACTGGCCGGCACCCTGCTCTACTCGCTGGCCACCAGCTGGTCTGCCAGCCTGCTGCCCAGCGGCCTGACCCTGAAATGGTATGCGGCGCTGTGGAGCGAGCCACGCTTCCTGGCCGCTTTCGGCCAGTCGTTGCTGGTGTGCGTGGGCGCACTGCTGCTGTCGGTGGTGCTGATTCTGCCGCTGCTGTTCGTGGTGCATTACCACTTTCCCAGGCTGGACGCGCTGATGAACATTCTCATCCTGCTGCCCTTCGCGGTGCCACCGGTAGTGTCGTCGGTGGGGCTGCTGCAGCTGTACGGCAGCGGGCCGATGACCATGGTCGGCACGCCGTGGATCCTGATCGGCTGCTACTTCACCATCGCCCTGCCGTTCATGTACCGGGCCATCACCAACAACCTGCAAGCCATCAACCTGCGCGACCTGATGGACGCTGCCCAACTGCTGGGCGCCAGCACCTGGCAGGCCGCGCTGCTGGTGGTGCTGCCGAACCTGCGCAAGGGCCTGATGGTGGCGTTGCTGCTGTCGTTTTCGTTCCTGTTTGGCGAGTTCGTGTTCGCCAACCTGCTGGTCGGCACCCGTTACGAGACCCTGCAGGTGTACCTGAACAACATGCGCAACAGCAGCGGCCATTTCAACAGCGCGCTGGTGATCTCCTACTTCGCCTTTGTGCTGGTACTGACCTGGGTCGCCAACCGCCTGAACAAGGACAAGACCTGACATGAGCTTCGTCAGCGTACAGAAACTGCAAAAAAGCTACGCCGGCAGCCCGGTGTTCGAGAACATCGACTGCCACATCGAACGCGGCGAGTTCGTCACCCTGCTGGGCCCATCCGGTTGCGGCAAGTCCACCTTGCTGCGCTGCATCGCCGGGCTGACCCCGGTGGACAGCGGGCAGATCCTGCTCGACGGCCACGACATCGTGCCCGTGAGCCCGCAAAAGCGCGGCATCGGCATGGTGTTCCAGAGCTATGCGCTGTTCCCCAACATGACCGTGGAGCAGAACGTGGCCTTTGGCCTGCGCATGCAAAAGGTCAAGGCCGACGAAAGCCAGGTACGGGTGCGCGAGGCGCTGGACCTGGTGGAGCTGGGCAGCTTTGCCGGGCGTTACCCGCACCAGTTGTCTGGCGGCCAATGCCAGCGCGTGGCCCTAGCCCGTTCGTTGGTCACGCGCCCTCGCCTGCTGCTGCTCGACGAGCCGCTGTCGGCACTGGATGCACGTATTCGCAAGCACCTGCGTGAGCAGATCCGGGCCATCCAGCGCGAGCTGGGGCTGACCACCATCTTCGTCACTCACGACCAGGAAGAAGCGCTGACGATGTCCGACCGCATCTTCCTGATGAACCAGGGGCGCATCGTCCAGAGCGGTGATGCCGAAACCCTCTATACCGCGCCGGTGGACCTGTTTGCCGCCGGTTTTATCGGCAACTACAACCTGCTCGATGCCGACAGCGCCAGCCGCCTGCTGCAACGCCCGGTGGCCAGCCGCCTGGCGATCCGCCCGGAGTCAATCACACTGGGCATACACGGCGAACTGGACGCCCAGGTACGCAGCCACAGCTTGCTGGGCAATGTGATCCGCTACCGCGTGCAAGTGCGCGACGTGGAGCTGGTGGTCGACGTGCTCAACCGCTCGCCGGCCGACCTGCACGCAGATGGAAAACGGGTAAGCTTGTCGATCGACCCCACGGCGCTGCGGGAAGTGGCCTAAGGAGATTCAACACAATGGCACTGGCAATTTTCGATCTGGACGAAACCCTGATCCACGGCGACTGCGCATCGCTGTGGAGCGAGCAGATGGCCCGGCTGGGCTGGGTCGACGGCAAGGACTTCCTGCGCCGCGACCGTGAACTGATGGAAGCCTACGGCAAGGGCCACCTGCAGATGGAGGACTACATGGCCTTCAGCCTGGAGCCGATGGCCGGGCGTACCCTGGAAGAAGTCGAGCACCTGGTTGAGCCGTGGGTTGAAGAGGTGATCGAGCCGATCATCTATGGCGACGCCTGCCGCTGCATTGCCGAACACCGCAAGCGCGGGGACCGCATCCTGATCATTTCCGCTTCGGGTACGCACCTGGTCGGGCCGATTGCGGCTCGCCTGGGGGTGGACGAATACCTGGCGATCGAGCTGGAGGCGGTGAACGGGGTGTATACCGGCAAGACCCATGGGGTGCTGACGTATCGCGAAGGCAAGATTACGCGGCTGCTGGAGTGGCTGGATCAGGAACAGGAGAACCTCGAGGGGGCGAGTTTCTATTCCGATTCACGCAATGATTTGCCATTGCTGCTGAAGGTGGACCATCCGCATGTGGTGAACCCGGATGCGGTGTTGCGGGAGCATGCCCAGACCAATCTCTGGCCGATTCTGAGCTGGACTTGAGGGCCATGGGGGCTGCTTTGCAGCCCCGGCAATATCAAGCCATGCTCGGATCTATGACCATCACCAACTTGCCCGAGACCTGGTTGCTCTCAAGCTCCGCATACGCCGCCTGGGCAAACTCCACCGGGTAGGTATCAACCAGTTGCGGCGACAGGCGCCCTTCGGCAAACAGCGGCCACACCTGCTGTTGCAGTTCGCGCAGCAACTCGGCCTTGAAGCCGTCATCGCGGTTGCGCAGCGTGGAGCCGGTAATCTCCAGGCGCTTGCCCAGCACCAGCGCCAGGTCCAGCTCGAACTTGCGCCCCCCCATCAGCCCGATGATCACCCAGCGCCCGTCGCGGGCCAGCAGCTTGAGGTTGAGCTCACCGTAGCTCGCGCCCACCGGGTCGAGAATCACGTCGAACGGGCCAAAGCCTTCCAGTGCATCCAGGTTTTCGTTACGTACCACGCCCCCTGTCGCGCCCAGCGCTTCGCAATAAGCCAGGCGGTCCTGCGAACCGACACTGACCCACACCGGGCTGCCAAACGCCTTGCACAGCTGGATGGCGGCAGAGCCAACGCCACTGGCGCCGGCATGCACCAGCACTTTCTCGCCAGCCTTCACGGCACCGAGCTGGAAGATGTTCAACCAGGCGGTGGCATACACCTCTGGCAACGCCGCGGCTTCATGCAGGCTCAGGCCCTCGGGCACGGGCAGCACGTGACGCGCATCGACCACCACTTCCTCGGCCATGGCGCCACTGGCCAACAGCGCGCACACACGGTCGCCCACGCGCCAGTCGGCACCGGCGCCCACTTCCTCAACCACCCCGGCACACTCCAGGCCCATGTACGGGCTGGCACCTGGCGGTGGCGGGTACAAACCTTTCATCTGCAGCAGATCGGCGCGGTTCAGGCCCGCAGCAGCCACGCGAATGCGCACTTGGCCCGCGTCACAGGCCGGGCGTTCGGCCTCGACCCACTCCACATGTCCGTCAACGCCTTGCAATGCCTTCACAGTGCCTCCATAGTTGAATCATGACTGGGCCTGGGGTTGCTTACCTCAGGCTTTTTGCAGTATTTGCCCGGCTCCATGGAACCGGCAACAGAAAAGACGGCCTACTATGCGTGATCAATTGCCTCCACGTCGAATCAGCATGAAGCATTTCCTACCAAGCACCGCCCTCGCCGTCATGATCGGCCTTGGCAGCCTCACGCTCGGCGGCAATGCGGCGGCCGCCAACAAATGGGACAGCCTGCAGCCGGACCGCGACGAGATCGTCGCCAGCCTCAACGTGGTGGAATTGCTCAAGCGCCACCACTACAGCAAGCCACCGCTGGACGATGCCCGTTCGGTCATCATCTACGACAGCTACATCAAGCTGCTGGACCCGGCGCGCAGCTACTTCACCGCCGCCGACATTGCCGAGTTCGACAAGTGGAAAACGCAATTCGACGATTTCCTCAAGAGCGGTAACCTGGACCCGGGCTTCACGATCTACAAACGCTACCTCGACCGCGTCAAGCAACGCCTGGACTTCGCCCTGGCCGAGCTGAATAAAGGCGTGGACAAGATCGACTTCACCACCAAGGAAACCTTGCTGATCGACCGCAAGGACGCACCGTGGATGAAGGACCAGGCCGAGCTCGACGACCTGTGGCGCAAACGTGTGAAAGACGAAGTGCTGCGCCAGAAGATCGCCGGCAAGGAACCCAAGCAGATCCAGGAAACCCTGACCAAGCGCTACAAGAACCAGCTGGCGCGCCTGGACCAGACCCGTGCCGAGGATATCTTCCAGGCCTACATCAACACCTTCGCCCAGTCCTACGACCCGCACACCAACTACCTGTCGCCGGACAACGCCGAAAACTTCGACATCAACATGAGCCTGTCGCTCGAAGGCATCGGTGCGGTGCTGCAAAGCGACAACGACCAGGTCAAGATCGTGCGCCTGGTACCGGCAGGCCCGGCAGCCAAGACCAAGCAGGTGGCCCCGGCCGACAAGATCATCGGCGTGGCCCAGGGCAACAAGGAAATGGTCGACGTGGTCGGCTGGCGCCTGGACGAAGTGGTCAAGCTGATCCGCGGCCCGAAAGGCTCGGTGGTGCGCCTGGAGATCATCCCAGCCAGCAATGCACCTAGCGACCAGACCAGCAAGATCGTGTCGATCACCCGTGAAGCGGTGAAGCTTGAAGAGCAGGCAGCCAAGAAGTCGGTGCTCAAGCTGAAGCAGGACGGGCGTGACTACAAGCTGGGCATCATCGAGATCCCGGCCTTCTACCTGGACTTCAAGGCCTACCGCGCCGGTGACCCTGAGTACAAGAGCACCACGCGTGACGTGAAAAAGCTGCTCACCGAACTGCAGAAAGAGAAAGTCGACGGCGTGGTCATCGACCTGCGCAACAACGGTGGCGGCTCGCTGCAGGAAGCCACCGAGCTGACCAGCCTGTTCATCGAAAAAGGCCCGACTGTGCTGGTGCGCAACAGCGACGGCCGCGTCGACGTGCTGGAAGACGAAAACCCGGGCGCCTTCTACAAAGGCCCGCTGGCGTTGCTGGTGAACCGCCTGTCGGCCTCGGCTTCGGAGATTTTCGCCGGTGCCATGCAGGACTACCACCGCGCGCTGATCATCGGCGGCCAGACCTTCGGCAAAGGCACCGTGCAGACCATCCAGCCGCTCAACCATGGCGAGCTGAAGCTGACCCTGGCCAAGTTCTACCGGGTTTCCGGGCAGAGCACCCAGCACCAGGGCGTGCTGCCGGACATCGACTACCCGTCGATCATCGACACCAAGGAAATCGGCGAGAGCGCCCTGCCCGAGGCTATGCCATGGGACACCATCCGCCCGGTGGTCAAGCCTGCTGCCGACCCGTTCAAGCCGTTCCTGGCCCAGCTCAAGGCGCAGCATGAAGCGCGTAGCGACCAGGATGCCGAGTTCACCTACATCCGCGACCGCCTGGCCCTGACCCAGAAGCTGATGAATGAAAAAACCGTCAGCCTCAACGAGCAGGAGCGCCGTGCGCGCCACGATGACATCGAGGCCAAACAGCTGGCCCTGGAAAACATCCGCCGCAAGGCCAAGGGTGAAGAGCCGCTCAAAGAGCTGAAGAAAGAAGACGAGGACGCGCTGCCGACCGAGGATGAAAACACCAAGCCGGAAGACGACGCCTACCTGTCGGAAACCGGTCGCATCCTGATCGACTACCTCAGTGCAAGCACCAAGGTGGCCAAGAAGTAAGGCGCTGCAACGATGATGGCAGAATAATGTGACCTGTCATCAAACAGTCATCGCACTGTCGTGAAATATGGGGGCCGGGCATGCAGATGCCCGGCCCTTTCATTTTCAGGAATACGTCATGACCGTTGCCGAACAGCTCAGTGCCTTGAGTGCCATCCTGGCTCAACGCAGTATTCACAGCCTGTTGCAGCCGATCATGTGCCTGAGCGAACAGCGGGTGTTCGGCCATGAAGCACTGAGCCGTGGTCCGTCCAACAGCCCGCTGCACGCGCCGTTGAACCTGTTTACCATCGCCCGCCAGGCTGGCCGCCTGACCGAACTGGAAGCCGTCTGCCGGGAAAGCGCCTGCCGTCGCTTCAGCGAGCAGCAATTGCAGGGCAAGTTGTTTCTCAACATCTCGCCAGAATCGCTGCTGGAGCCACACTACCCGTCCGGCCTGACCCTGAAACTGCTGGAGCAGGTCGGCCTGCCGCCCAGCAGGGTAGTGATCGAGCTGACCGAGCACACCCCCACCGACGACTTCCAGCTCTTGTCCAATGCCCTGCACCACTACCGCGACATGGGCTTTTCGATTGCCATCGACGACCTGGGGGCGGGCTATTCCAGCCTGCGGCTGTGGTCGGAGCTGCGCCCTGAGTACGTGAAGATCGACCGGCACTTCATCGACGGCATCCACCGCGACCCGCTCAAGCGCGAGTTCGTTGGCTCGATCCTGCAGATTGCCCGGGCCTCGAAGGCGCAGGTGATTGCCGAAGGGATCGAGCTGGCAGAGGAACTGGTGGTGCTTAGGGAGATGGGGGTGGACCTGGTGCAGGGGTACCTGCTGGGGCGGCCGCAGGACTTGGGGGTGCGCGAGCTACCGGTGCTGACGAGTATGCCGCAGGCCGAGCAGCCGACAGTGCGGTTGAATGCCACCATCGGGCAGTTGCTGGCGCTGTTTGGGCGGCATCAGCACCTGGATGTATTGGAGGTGGTTGATGCCGATGACAGGCCTTGTGGTTTGATCCACAGACATTCTTTGCCTGTTCTGGCCCTATCGCCGGCAATCAATCAGGCGGTTTCGGGGTAGCTGTACTCGAACACCCGAACCACCTCGGAAGCATGCCACGACGCCGCCTCCATGCCATCCACCGGCCCGGCAAACCGCCCTAGCCGTTCGACACATTCAAAAAAACCGGTACGCGGCAAGCGGCTGGCGCCTTGGCTGATCACCAGCGAACTGCGCAGCGGCTGCTCGGCACGGGCATCCAGCACCGCCAGGTATTCCAGCGCGGCGGTCAGCGTCTGCATGGCCGGGCTGGGCAGTTGCAAGCGCTCGATCAGCGCTCGGTAGGTCAGCAAGTGACGTTGACGGCGGGCCAGGTCAAGCTCGCCCAGCAGGTTGTCCCAGTGCTGACGGCTGATCCTGACCTGGCTCATGACGGCTCGCTCCAGCCAGCGACCCCCAGATGCCAGGCCAAGGCGCGGCGGATGGCTGCATCCGGCTGGCGTTCGCCCGATTCGATCATGGCCAGGTAGGCCGGGCTTACCCCGACATTGCGCGCCAGCTGCTCAGGGGCGATGCCCTTGGCCTGGCGAATCTGTGCAACTTCACTGAACGCCGGCAACGGCGCAACGGCGGCGGCCTGTTCGCTGACAACTGCCTCGGCAGGTGCCTGCCCTGCAGCCTTGAGCAGCGCCTGGTACTGCTCCCAGGGAACCACGGCGTACTCGGGCTGACCGTCCCGGCTGATGACCTGAATACCCATTACAAACCCCTTTAAAAAGGATTACAGCATGTAATCCGTAGGCATAACCCTTATGCCAATTATATTACCAACTCCGGGGTCTGTCCGGTTGAGGTGCAGTTCAGGCGGTTTTCACTGCGTATTGCGCTCCAGGCGCAGCGCTTCGGGGCTTGCGGGCAGGCGCTCGACCACACGCAGCCGCTCGGGTGCCTGGCTGTCGCGCCAGGCCCGGAAGCGCGCCAGTTCATCAGCCACGGTCTTCAGTACCCAGCCCAGCACTGCAATGTCATCGAGCAAGCCCACGCCCAGCAGCCAGTCGGGGATGGCATCGATAGGGCTGACGAAATACAGCAGGCCGGCCACGATGGTGACCAGGGCCTTGGGGCTGATGGCACGGTATTCGCCGCGCCACCATGCCAGGCACAGCGACTGAAGCAGTTTCACGTCCTCACGCAATTGGCCGATGCGCGGGCCTTTGCGAGCCACGGCGAACAGCAGGGCCGGCAACCGGCCACGGCTGAGCAAGCGCTCGGCCAAGGGCAGGAAACGGGCGAAATTCCAAGGTGCGCTCATGGAGCCTCCACGCAGAGCAGGTTATCCACATTTATTGTGGATAACCTTGTGAACAGGGCCACGTTTCTGACCCCGGGTGCCTGCCAGGCAAGGGCCCCGGTCAGATCGGGCGTTTTTTACACAGCCGTTTCAATACGTGGGTAGCTGGCCGCAAACGATTTGCGCCAGAAACATCCTACAGCAACAAGCTGCATTTCCTCGGACAGTATCAGCAGTTACAGGTTCGTCCAATCGTCGTAAACGAAAACGCCCCGTCAGGACGGGGCGTTTTGCAAGAACCTGCCAGTGTTACTTGGCGGGCGCTTCTGCAGGGGCTTCGGCCGGGGCCTCGGCTTCCGGCTCGGCGCCTTGCAGCTGGGCCGGGTCCTTGATGGCGATCAGTTCCAGATCGAACACCAGTACCGAGTTGGCCGGGATCAGCGGGCTTGGGCTTTGTGCACCGTAGGCCAGTTCAGCCGGGATGAACAGCTTGTACTTCTCGCCAACGTGCATCAGTTGCAGGCCTTCGACCCAACCCGGGATCACGCCGCTGACTGGCAGGTCGATCGGGCTGCCGCGCTCGACGGAGCTGTCGAACACCTTGCCATCGATCAGCTTGCCTTCGTAGTGGACGGTAACCACGTCAGTAGGCTTGGGCTGCGGGCCATCGGCCTTCTTGACCACTTCGTACTGCAGGCCCGAGGCGGTAGTGACCACGCCTGGTTTCTTGGCGTTTTCTTCGAGGAATTTCTTGCCAGCAGAGGCCGCTTCTTCGCTGGCCTTGGCCAGGCGCTCTTCGGCGCGCTTCTGCAGCGCGGTGAAGGCTTCTACCAGCTCTTCATCCTTGATGCGCTGTTCTTTCTTGCCAACGGCGTCTTCGATACCGAGTGCAACTGCTTTCGAATCAAGGTCTTCCATGCCTTCCTGAGCCAGGCTCTTGCCCATGTTCAGGCCGATACCGTAGGAGGCTTTCTCTGCCGGAGTCTTCAGCTCGGGGCTGCTAGCTTGTTGGTCGCAGCCAGCCAGTACCAAGCCTACCAGGGCAACCGCAGCCGCCAAACGATGCTGTTTCATGCTATTTCCTTGTTCATGCGCCATAAGGGCAATCAGGGTAAAGCCGCGAGCTTAGCAGGCGGCCATGACCAATGGCTACCGGCATAGGAGCGGGTTTTGGTAAGGAAGTTCAGTAGTTAAAGGGTTATTCATGCAAGACACTGCAGCCACTGGCCAGTATTGACGCTTGACGCAGAAACCGCCTGGGGTTTGTCGCAATTTTTTGTCGCACTGCCCTCCATTCCCGGGGGCAAGAGACCTGTCATTTATGCCAGTAGATCGGATGAGGGCCTGCGCTTTCAATAGTGCGGGTAGTCACAGATCGTGACCAGCCAGAGGTTAACCCCAATGACACGACCAACCATTTCATCTCTTCTTCAACAATCCACGCCTGAGCGCAACTCGTTGAAAGCACTTAGTGGTGCCCCTGTAGACCAGAGCTTCGGTAAAGACGGCTACGCCTACCTGCTGGAACAGGAGACTAAATCAACTGGCGTGTGCACTGACATCCTGAAAAGCCACGTTCGACAAGATCGCTACTATGCGTGCGCACTTCAATCAAATAAAGAAACCCAGGTGTTCAACAGCGCCGTCTGGCTGATGGATAGCGACGGCAAGCGAGATGACAGCTTCACTGTCGACTTTGGATCGCTCGTGGACAAGGACAAATCGTTCACTCCCTACAGCCTTATGGAAGATCACGAGGGCAACCTGCTTTGCTTGGGTGAAGTGTCCGACGCCGCCGAACGGCTCTGGAAATTCAAGAACACAGGAGAGCTAGACAAGAATTTCGCCAGCACTGGATTTGTCGATAGCGACCAACTGACCACCGAGCGGCTGCATTTTCGCTTCGCCGCCACACTCTCTGATGGCTACGTCATTGCTTGCCACACGCCCGAATTCAAGAACGTCCTCGTCTGCCTGTCAGCTGACGGCGCCCTGAAGCCGAGTTTCGGTAATGGGGGGGTGCTAGACCTTGAATCGCAATTACCTGGGTACGGTGCCGGCATAATCAGCCTTATCACTACAAAGCATGCTGATGGAAGCGATCGCATTCTATTGCTGAGTTTGAGAGGCGAAGGCGACGACCTGTTTTCGATCTTGAGCGCCATAGACAGTAGAGGCCAACTGGACACTTCCTTTGGCGAAGGTGGCCATTTCAAATCAGAAAACGCCACCCTCTATCGGGGCCTGTCTTGCAGCAATGTGTCGTCACTTGTCACCCTATGCGGAGGGCATATGCTCGCGGATGAAAGCATGCAGCCAGAGATTATCCGGTTGACCAGCAACGGAGCGCCCGACCAAGCATTCAACAAGGGGGCACCTGTACGCTTCGACGCCAACGCCGGGATGTGGCACCACATGATTGAGCACGAAGGGCGCCTGGTCGGGGTAGGCAGCTTCTATAACCATAACCGGGCGGTCCGCTACCAGGCCGATGGCACACTCGACACCACGTTCGTTTCGCCTTGGGGGCATGGTTCGTTTGGCGCTATCGCACCGAACCCTGGCTTTTACATGGATGGCGATTCATCGATCGCCTTCGTTCCCGCCAGTAAACGCCTGCTGGTTTGTGGCGAGGTAAATATCACAGCGCAAAATCAGGTGGCTGCTGCAGTGCTCGCCTTGGCATTGGGTTAAAAGACACTCAGGGGTAGTTACCGTCGCGGTACTGCCCCGCCACCTCACGCAGCACCTCGCACACCCACTGCCCCGGCAGGCTCTGCGGCAAGGCGGCATTGCGACAAATGCCCACCGAGCCACCCGGTTCGCGCACGCCCAGGTCTAGCTCGACCAGCTCGCCACGGCGCAGGTCGAGCAACACCGCATCGCGTGGCGCGACCCACAGCCCATCGCTGCCCAGCAGGTAGCGCCGGCTCAACGCCAGCGATAGGGTTTCCAGGCGCTGTGCCGGCATCTGGATGCCGCATTGCACGAACAGGCTGTCGGCATGCTGGCGGATGGTGGTCCCCGCTGGCGGCAACACCAGCGGATAACGCCCCACCTGGGCCCGCTCGACGGGTGTGCCGGCCAGCAGCGGATGGCCCGGGCGTACCACCAGGCTCATCGACTCGCTGTACAGGTGCTCGAACGACAGGCCCTGGATCTGCGGGCTGTCGGTCATGCGCCCGACCACCAGTTCCAGCTCGCCCAGCCGCAGTTGGCCAAGCAGCTGCGCGCTGACCCCGGTGACCACACTGATCACCAGCGCTTCATGGCGCTGGTGCAGGCGGCACAGCACTTCGGGCATAAGCAGGCCCTCGACCGTCGACAGCACGCCAATGCGCACCTGCGACGGCGCCCGCGCCTCACCACGCAGGCTGCTGACGCCATCGCGCAGGGCCTGCACACTGGGCCCGGCATAACGCATGAAGCGCGTGCCGGCGGGGGTCAGTTCGACACCCTGTCGGCTGCGCGCAAACAGGCGCGTTTCCAGCAGGTCTTCAAGTTCCTTGAGGGTTTTGGAAATGGCCGGCTGGCTGATGGCGAGCACGTCGGCAGCCCTGGCCAGGCTGCCCTGCCGGGCAATCTCCAGAAAGCACAGCAGGTGGCGGTATTTGATGCGGGTGTCGAGGTTCATGCCGCAAGCTTAACGCATCGCCACCTGCGGCGTATCCGGGTCGCGCTGTTGGCGGCGGAACTGCCCTGGCGGCAAACCGTGAATCTGGCGGAAGCGCCGAGAGAAATAAGCTTCATCGGCAAACCCGCACAAGCGCGCCACTTCACCCACCGGCCGACTGCCATTGAGCAGGTAGTTACGTGCGGTGTGCATGCGCCGCTCCAATACCAACTCGCTGAACGTCTTGCCAATTTCCTTGCGCAGCCAGTGGGTCAGGTAAGTCGGGGACAGGTACGTGGCAGCGGCCACTTTCTGCAGGTTCAGGTCCGGGTCGTCAATGTGGCGGCGCAGGTACTCGCTCATGCGATTCAACGCGGCCCGACGGCTCAGTTGCGCTGCGTTGCTATCCGCCAGAATACGCAAGGGTTCAGCATACAGCCCGCACACCTGGCCAATCAGTTGCAACAGCAGGCCCTTGAGCACCTCACGGCTGCCAAAGCGGCGGTTGGCATCCAGCGCACGCATGCGCTCAAGCAGCTGCAACACCTCGGCGAAATCGGCGTCTTCCAGGCAAAAATCCAGGTGCTCCTGGAAGCGAAACGGTGACAGCTCCGGGGCTTGCAGGATCGAGACTTCTTCCAGATCCATCGGGTCGCAATCCAGGTGTGGCAACAGGAAGGTCTGGGAAAAATTGATCACCACGAAATCACTGTCCGCAGGATGCGGGATCACATGCACCCGGTGCGGCAGGATGAAGGCCAGTGTGTTGCGCTTGAACGGGCGTTGCACGCTGCCGATGTGCTGCACCGTATCTCCCCCCAGGTTGATCTGGACCTGGAAATATTCATGACGGTGCGGCGCGGTTTCGGCCGGGCGCCCACGTCGATCGCGAATGTGGAAATCCATCAGCTCGCTGCGCTGCTGCATGACGTAGGTGGGGACCTCGCGCTTTGGTGGCATGGGCAAACTCCGTTAAGCAAACAACCAGTTGTACGACGTCCACATTTAAACGTGACTACAAAAAACGACGCAACCGCATTTCGTCACAACCCGCTTAAAACGCGACACACAGCAATTAACCAGCTCAAAACCCTGTGCCCGGATTCTTTTGGACACCGCACGCTTCCCCCTCCTTCCATGGCAAAAACGGTCTAACCCTGCCGTTGCATTCAAAGCGTTGTACGACCACTTTAGAAAAGGGACTGCAGCCCAACCTCAACCAACAACAACAAACGAGGTCGACTCATGTCGAGCACGCCTACCCCCCGCGCAGCGTCGTCGTACACGCTGGACGCGGCCCCCGCCCAGCGCCTGCCCACCCGCCGCCGCTGGTTCATGCTGTCGCTGCTGCTGGTGGCGACCATCATCAACTATGTCGACCGGGTAAATATCTCGATCGCAGCCCCGTTCATGGCCAAGGACCTAGGCTTGGACAAGGTGGAGATGGGACTGATTTTCTCCGCTTTCGCCTGGACCTACGCCCTGGCCCTGGTGCCCGCCGGCTTCATCGCCGACCGCTTTGGCTCGCGCCTGACCTATGGTGTGTCGCTGATCAGTTGGTCGGCGGTTACCGTCGCCCAAGGCTTGGCCAGCGGCTTCTCCTCGCTGTTCGGCCTGCGCCTTGCGGTCGGGGCCATGGAAGCCCCGGCTTTTCCCGCCAACAGCCGCGCGGTGACGGTGTGGTTCCCTGCCCGCGAACGCGGCATGGCCAGCAGCATCTACGTGTGCGGCCAGTACCTCGGCACTGCGCTGTTCACCGGTGCCCTGCTCTGGCTGGCAACCACCTACGACTGGCGCCACGTGTTCTACAGCACCGGCCTGGTCGGCATCGTGTTCGGCGTGGTGTGGCTGTTCCTTTACCGTGACCCGTTGAACTGCAAGAAGGTCAGCAAAGAAGAACTGGCCTACATCGAGGGCGGCGGCGGCCTGGTCAAAAGCAGCCAAGAGCGTACCCGCTTCGACTGGCGCCAGGTGGCCGAGCTGTTCCGCTACCGCCAGGTATGGGCCATCTGCCTGGGCAAGTTCGCTAGTACCTCGGCGCTGTACTTCTTCCTCACCTGGTTCCCCACCTACCTGATCGAAGAGCGCCAGCTCACCTTGATCAAGGTCGGTATCTTTGCCGTGATGCCGTTCATTGGCGCCACCGTCGGCATCCTGCTGGCAGGCATCGTCTCTGACTTGCTTATCCGCAAGGGTTACTCGCTGTCGTTCGCACGCAAGCTACCGCTGGTGGTGGGCTCGATGCTGGGCATGTCGATCGTGCTGGTGAACTTCACCGACTCCAACGTGTTGTGCATCGCCATTCTCACCTTGGCGTTCTTTGCCCAGGGTATCGCCTCGTCATCGTGGGCTGCGGTTTCAGAAGTGGCACCCAAGCAACTGATCGGCCTGACCGGCGGCATCACCAGCCTGGCAGCGAACATCGGCGGCATCGTCACACCGATCGTGATTGGTGCGGTCGTGCATGCCAGTGGCTCGTTTGCCATGGCCTTCTGGTTCATCGGTGGCGTGGCCCTGATGGGCACCCTGTCGTATTCGCTGCTGCTCGGCAAGCTGTATCGCATCGAGCTGAAGACAGCGGCATGAGCACGGAAAAGTCCAATCCTTCCCCGCTTTCGTCCAACTTTGCCAGCCAGGCACTGGCTACGCTGGCCACTCCAGCACGGAGGATTCACCCCATGAGTTACCTGTTCAACCCGCCGGCCATCATCAGCCTGTCCATTCGCGGCAGCGATACGCGTTTCCCGGTTGGCCGCGTGTTCTGCCTGGGCCGCAACTATCCCTGGCCGGAGTCCTACGGGCCAGCACCGCAGGAGCCTGTGTTCTTCATGAAGCCGGCGAGCAACGTGGTCGAGGCACAAGGTGAGCTGCCGTTCCCCCCACAGACCGAGGAGTTCTGCCACGAGATCGAGCTCGTGGTGGCCATTGCCAAAGGGGGGGCGGATATCGCCCCGCAGGAGGCGATGGAACATGTATTCGGGTTTGCTGCCGGGCTTGACCTGACCCGCCGTGATCATCAGCGCAAGGCCAAGGCCGAAGGCCTGCCGTGGGAAAGCGCCAAGGTTTTCGAGGCCTCGGCCCCCATGACCGCTATCGCGCCTGCCAGCGAACTCCCTTGGCCCCTGCCAGCCTCGCTGTGGCTACAGGTGAACGGCCAGGAACGCCAACGCGCACACCTTAGCCAGCAGACCTGGCCGGTGGCCGAGGTCATCAGCCGACTGTCCCGCCAGCTGCCGTTGCGCCCAGGTGACCTGATCATGACCGGTAGCCCGCCCGGCGTAGCCCCTTTAAACCCGGGTGACACCCTGCATGCCGGCATTGATGGCATCGGCGAACTGCACATGCGCGTAGGCCCCCGCCCTGCCGGGCAAGCCGCTGACGCGGCCTGAAACCCCAGGAGTATTCACATGAGCCAACATAAGAAAATTGCACTGGTCACTGGCGCAGGCAGCGGCATCGGCCGCGCCGTCGCCCTCGCCCTGCTGGAAGATGGCTTCAGCCTGGTCCTTGCCGGGCGCCGTATAGAGCCACTGCAAGCGGTGGTCGAACAAATACAGGCAGCGGGCGGTGAAGCCCTGGCCGTAGCCACTGACGTGCGTGACGAACAGAGCGTCGCGCAACTGTTCGCCACCATCGAGGAGGTGCATGGCCGCCTCGACGTCATCTTCAACAACGCCGGCATCAACGCCCCCGCCGTGCCGGTCGACGAGCTGCCGCTGGAGAACTGGCGCAACGTCATCGCCACCAACGTGGATGGCGTGTTTCTCTGTGCCCGCGCAGCGTTCGGCCTGATGCGCCGCCAGCAGCCGCAAGGCGGGCGGATCATCAACAACGGCTCGATCTCGGCACACACCCCGCGCCCGTTCACCGCGCCCTACACGGCCAGCAAGCATGCGGTGCTGGGCCTGACCAAAGCCCTCGCGCTGGATGGCCGGCCTTACAACATCGTGTGCAGCCAGGTGGACATCGGCAATGCCCTGACCGAGCTGTCCGAGCGCATGACCCGTGGCGTGCGCCAGGCCAATGGCGAAATCGCCGCCGAACCGATGCTCGATGTGCGCCATGTAGCCGACGCGGTGCGCTACATCGCCGCGCTACCGCTGGACGCCAACGTACTGAACATGACCGTGATGGCCAGCAACATGCCGTTCGTTGGCCGTGGCTGATCCTTGTTCCTGATGGAGTGACCGATGAAACCCGAAGTCCTGCAACTTAGCCCGATCCTCATCCCGCAAATCCGTGAGCGCCTGGAACAGCTGTTCACCGTACACCGTTACTACGAACAGGCCGACAAGGATGCCTATGTCAGCCAGCATGCCAACAACATTCGCGGCGTGATCACCGGTGGCCACACCGGTATCAGCCAGGCACTGATGGCGCGCTTGCCCAACGTCGAAGTGATCGCGGTCAATGGCGTCGGCACCGACGCGATAGACCTGGCCTATGCCCGAGATCGCGGCATCCAGGTAACGGCGACCATCGGCGCCCTCACCGAGGACGTCGCCGACCTCGCCATCGGCCTGCTGATCGGCTTGTGCCGGGGTATCTGCACCGGTGACCGTTTCGTACGCGCCGGCCATTGGGCCACCAGTGCCACGCCGCTGGCACCGTTGCCACTGGCCCGGCAGGTGTCGGGCATGCGTGTGGGCATCGTCGGTATGGGCAGGGTCGGTCGCGCAGTGGCGCAGCGGGCGGCGGCGTTTGGTTGCCCGATTCGCTACACCGACCTGCAGGCGCTGGATGTGCCTTACGGGTTCGAGGCAGATTTGCTGCAGTTGGCCAGGGACAGCGATGCACTGATTCTCGCGGCGGCGGCCGACAAGGGCGAGGCGCTAATCAATCGTGAAGTGCTGCAGGCGTTGGGCGCCGAGGGGTATCTGATCAACATCGCGCGCGGCAAGCTGGTGGATGAGCCCGCGTTGATCGCAGCGCTGGAGGCCGGTGAAATCGCTGGCGCGGCGCTGGATGTGTTTGCCGATGAGCCCCGCGCGCCCGAGGCGTTGTTCGGCCGTGAAGATGTGGTGCTGCAGCCACATCGGGCCAGCGCCACGGTGCAGACGCGCACGCGCATGGGCGAGATGGTGGTGGCCAGCCTGGTGGATGTGTTTGCCGGGCGCACGCCGCAGGGGTTGGTTATCTGAGCCGCCTGTTCCGGCCTCTTCGCGGGCACGCCCGCGAAAGGGCCCGAACAGGCAGCAGATGATTATCAGGCTACAGCCAACTCCACAGCCCCATCCTTCAACCGCACCGGCCACACCCGCAGCTGCTGCCCGGCATCCTCCAGGCACACCCCGCTCTGCAAGCTGAAATGCTGCTTGTACAACGGCGCCGCCACCACCAGTTCGCCCTGCACACTGCCCACCAGCCCGCGGCCAATGATGTTGGCGCCAGAACGCGGGTCGCGGTTGTCTACCGCATATAGCGGCTGGGCCTGCCCCGGCAGGTAGAACAGCGCCACCTGCGCCCCGTCCAGCCATACCACTACCCCGGAATCGGCCACCAGGTCTTGCGCCTGGCACACCGCCTGCCAGTGCTCGCAGTTTTTTACAGCAACATTGGACAGGTTCATCAGACAGCCTCCTCGACAGTAGGGATCAGGTGCAGCGGCGCAGCCGGCCGGCGTTGTTCGCGTTCGCGTACGAAGTGCACGTCCGGGTCGGCGCGCTGGTCGTTGACAAAGGTGCGGAAGCGCTTGAGCTTTTCCGGGTCGTTGAGGGCGTTGGCCCATTCGCATTCGTACTGGTCCACCACATGCTGCATCTGCGCTTCAAGCTCGCCGGCCAGGCCCAGGCTGTCATCGATGATCACCTGTTTCAGGTAATCCAGCCCGCCCTCCAGGTTCTCGCGCCACACCGAAGTGCGCTGCAGCTTGTCGGCCGTGCGGATGTAGAACATCAGCACGCGGTCGATCAGCCGTACGAGGGTTTCGTCGTCCAGGTCGGTGGCGAACAGCTCGGCATGCCGTGGGCGCATGCCGCCGTTGCCGCACACGTACAGGTTCCAGCCTTTGTCGGTGGCGATCACGCCGATGTCCTTGCTTTGTGCCTCGGCGCATTCGCGGGTGCAGCCCGATACCGCGAACTTGAGCTTGTGCGGGCTGCGCAACCCCTTGTAGCGGTCTTCCAGGCGCAGGGCCATGCCGACACTGTCCTGCACACCGTAGCGGCACCAGGTGCTGCCGACGCACGACTTCACCGTGCGGGTCGACTTGCCATAGGCGTGGCCGGTTTCGAAGCCGGCCTCGATCAGCTCCCCCCAGATCAGCGGCAGTTCGTGCAGCTGGGCGCCGAACAGGTCGATGCGCTGGCCGCCGGTGATCTTGGTGTACAGGTCGTACTTCTTGGCCACCTGGCCGATGACGATGAGCTTGTCAGGGGTGATTTCACCGCCAGGGATACGTGGCACTACCGAGTAGGTGCCGTTCTTCTGCATGTTGGCCATGAAGGTGTCGTTGGTGTCCTGCAGTGGCACCAGCGCCGGGTCCATGATCGGCTGGTTCCAGCACGAAGCGAGGATGTTGCCCACTGCCGGCTTGCAGATGTCGCAACCCACATGGCCCTTGCCATGGCGTTCGAGCAGTTCGCTGAAGGTGCGGATGCCCTCCACCCGCACCAGCCCGTACAGCTCCTGCCGGGTGTAGGCAAAGTGCTCGCACAGGCTCTTGTCCACCGCGACGCCACGGGCCGTCAGTTCATGCTCGAACACCTGTTTGAGCAAGGCTGCACACCCCCCGCAGCCCGTGGCAGCCTTGGTGCACCCCTTGACTGCGGCAAGGTCGCTGCAACCGCTGTCGATGGCGGCGCACACCGCCCCCTTGCTGACGTTGTGGCAGGAGCAAATGGTCGCGCTGTCCGGCAGTGCATCGGCGCCCAAGGCCGGCGCGCCACCGCCTTGCGGCAGAATCAGCGCGGCCGGGTCGGCCGGCAGGGCGATGCCGTTCTGGGCGTATTGCAGCAGGGTGTCGTAGTAGCTGTTGTCACCCACCAACACCGCGCCCAGCACGTGCTTGCCGGTGGCATCCACCACCAGCCGGCGGTAGGCACTGTTGGCTTCGTCGATGAAGCGGTAGCTGCGTGCCCCTGGCGTGGCGCCGTGGGCATCGCCGATCGAGCCGACATCCACGCCCAGCAGTTTGAGCTTGGTCGACATGTCGGCACCGGTGAACGCGACCGCCGCTTCGCCCATCAGCAACGCGGCCAGGTTGCGCGCCATGCTGTAGCCCGGGGCGACCAGGCCGAACACGCTGCCGTTCCACGATGCGCACTCGCCGATGGCAAAGATACGTGGGTCACTGCTGCGGCAGTGGTTGTCGATCACTACCCCGCCACGCGCGGCGATGTCCAGCCCACTGGCACGGCCCAGGGCATCCTGCGGACGAATACCGGCAGAGAACACGATCAGGTCGGTTTCCAGGTGCTCACCGCCCTCGAAGTTCATGCGGTAGCGATAGGCTTCACCGTCGCTGATCGACTGGGTGGCGCGGGACAGGTGTACGCCCACGCCCAGCGCTTCGATCTGTGCCTTGAGCGCGGCACCGCCCTCGCCGTCCAGTTGCACCGGCATCAAGCGTGGGGCGAACTCAACCACGTGGGCTTCCAGGCCCAACGATTTGAGCGCGTTGGCGGCTTCCAGCCCAAGCAGGCCACCACCAACCACCACGCCACGACGGGCACTGGCGGCGGCGGCCCGGATGCCATCGAGGTCGTCGAGGGTGCGGTAGACCAGGCGGGCGTTGCCGCTGGAGCCTTCGATCGGCGGTACAAAGGGGTACGAACCGGTGGCCAGCACCAGTTGGTCGTAGCTGTACCGGCCTTCGGCGGTAACCACTTCGCAGCGCTCGCGGTCGATTTCCAGCACGCATTCGCCAAGGTGCAGGTGCACGCCGTTGGCGGTGTAGAAATCGGGCTCGCACAGGGCCAGGGTTTCGGCACAGCTGCCGCCGAAGTATTCGGACAGGTGTACGCGGTCGTAGGCGCGTTGGCGCTCTTCGCCGAACACATGCAGTTCGAAGCGCTCGTGGGCGCCGCGGCTGACCAGTTGCTCGACGCAATGGTGGCCGACCATGCCATTGCCGACGATGACCAGTCGCTCTCGTTGCCCGCTGCTCGCTGTTGCCTTCATAAGCCGATCCTCGATCAAAAAAAAAGCGCCTGGAGCCGAAGCTCCAGGCGCCTTTGCCTGTATTCATCACGGTAGGTGGCCCGGGTTGATCGCCGTTGATCAGTGGGCTTTGTTGTAGCTTGGGTAAAGCAGGGAGTGTGCCAATTGCGTTACCTGTACCGGCCTCTTCGCGGGCAAGCCTGCTGCCACAGGGATCTCCACAGGTCTGCAGACTTGCACCTTACCTGTGGGGTGGGTTTACTCGCGAAGCGGCCGCCACAGGCAATGCACATTCAAGGTGCAACGCTCCCCATCCTGGAGCACTTCAGTAAACATCCCGCCGATACCGCTTGGCCTTGCTCAAGGCCTCCATGTAGGTATCCGCATCCACGCCACCATGCTCGGCAATGATTTCACGCAACGCCGCATCTACATCCTTGGCCATGCGCTGGGCATCACCACACACGTAGAAGTACGCCCCCGCCTCCAACCATTGCCACAGCTGCGCGCCCTGTTCGAGCATGCGCTGCTGCACATAGATTTTCTCGGCCTGGTCACGGGAAAACGCGGTATCCAGCCGCAGATGGCCGCTTGCCTGCCAAGCCTGCAACTGGTCCTGATAATAGAAATCGGTCGCCGCATACTGCTCACCAAAGAACAGCCAGTTGCCCCCTTTCGCGCCCCGCACTTCTCGCTCTTCCAGAAACGCACGAAACGGTGCAATGCCAGTCCCAGGGCCAACCATGATCACCGGCACGCTGTCATCCTCGGGCAGCCGGAAGTGCTTCGACACCTGTGGGAAGATGGCCACTTTCAGCGCCTGGGCACGGTCGGCCAGAAAGCTGGAGCACACGCCTTTACGCTCGCCATAGCGCACGGTGGAAACGGTCAGATGCACCTGATCCGGATGCGCCAATGGGCTGGAGCTGATCGAGTAAAGCCGTGGCTGCAACGGTTTGAGCAGGTCGAGCCAACTGGCCAGCGGCAGTTTTTGAGGGAAAGCACGCAGCACATCGACCAGCTGTCGGCCCCACAGCCAGTCCTGCAGCTCGGCTTTGCACTCGGGCTGTAACAGGCGCTGCAGGTCCGGGGCACTGCCGGCAAAGGCCTGCAGTTGTTGCGGGGTCACCTTGGCAATCTCCAGATGCGCTTGCAGGGCTTCGGCCAGTGGCATGGCAGGCTGGCCTTTCAACTCGACCATGGCCTGGCCATCGAGCTGCGTCAGCGCCAGCAATTCATCGACCAGCGTCGGGCAATTGCGCGGCCATACGCCCAGGGCATCACCAGGTGCATAGCTGAAGCCGCTGCCGCTCAGGTCGAACACCAGTTGCCGGGTTTCCTTGCTTGCACCGGGCCCATTGAGCAGGCGGTTTTCCACCAAGGCGGCGGCCCAGGGTTGCTGCTTGCCATAGATCGTGACCGGCGCAGGCTCATTGACCGGTTGTGGTGTGGCAGCAGTGCCCAGCAAGGGCAGCAGCGCTTCGAGCCAGCCGCAGAACGCTTCGTCAAAGTCGGGCTCGCAGTCCACCCGCTGCAACAAGCGCCGCCCACCCAGCTCAGCCAGGCGCTGGTCGAGTTTGCGGCCAAAACCGCAGAACTGCTCGTAACTTGAGTCACCCAAGGCCAGCACGGCATAGGGGAGCTCGGCGCAGAGGGTGCCCTCTTCGCCCTGCAATGCCTGCCAGAATGCCCCGGCGCTGTCTGGCGCGTCGCCATCGCCAAAGGTGCTGGCAATCAGCAGCACGCTGGCGGCGCCTTGTAGCTGGCGCGGGCTGACGGCCTCCATGCAACTGAGCTGCACCTCCAGACCGGCACCGCGCAAGCGTTGGGCACAGCGCTCGGCCAACAGTTCGCCGTTACCGGTCTGCGAGGCCCACAGCACTTGATGCCGTGGCGCCGGCAACGCCGCAGCGGGCAATGCCGCAGGCTGGGCAAACAGACCGGCCAGCAAGCCGTCGACGAACAGCCGACGGCTGGCGGCCAGCGGTGCATTGGCCGGCAGGCTGGGTACGCCTTCGGCACGGCTTTGGTCCAGGCCCAGCAGAAAGCCTTGCAGGTAATGGCGCTCTTCTTCTGCCAACACCGGGGCTGGCAGGGTGTCCAGGCCAAGCAGACGAGACAGGGTGGCAGTTGGCATTCGGGCTGACTCCGCAATGGCAGTGTTCAGTTCAAGGGTATCGATGCGTTCGCCTGCGACCCGCTCCAGGGCCACGGCGCAGTGTTTGAACGCGGGTTGCAGCGACAGCGGGTCAACCGCATCGCAGGTGACGGCATTGATTGCCAGTTGCTCGCCGGCCACATCGTTCCAGTGGAATGGTGCGAAGCAGTTGCCTGGCATGACCCGGTCGCTGATGCGTGCGGGTAGCACGGCCTGGCCACGGCGCGAACGAATGGCCACCTGGTCTTTCTCGGTAACGCCCAGCCTGGCGGCATCTTCGGGGTGAATTTCGACGAAAGGGCCGGGCTCCAGCTTGTTCAATGCCGGCACCTTGCCGGTCTTGGTCAGGGTGTGCCACTGGTGCTGCACACGGCCGGTATTCAGCACCATGGGGTAGTCGTCATTCGGCAACTCCGGTGCCGGCAACCAAGGCCGGGCGAAGAAACGGGCTTTGCCACTGGCGGTAGGGAATGCCAACGCCGGGCGCTGGCCCTGGGCATCGTGCAGCAGCACCTGGCTGCTGCCGTCATTCAGGTAGCGCAACGGGCTGCGGTCGCTGTCACGGCCAGGCGCGCAAGGCCACTGGCGCGGTTGCCCACGCAGTTCGGCATAACCGATGCCGCGCAGATCGTACCCGGTGGCAGGGTTATGGAAGCGACGGATTTCCTCGTACACCGCTTCGGCATCGGCGTAATCGAAGGCGTCGGCATAACCCATGGCGCAAGCCACGCGGGCAATGATCTGCCAGTCCGGCAGGCTCTGCCCTGGCGGCTCGACGGCGCGCGGCATCAGGGTAAGGTTGCGCTCGCTGTTGATCATCACGCCCTCGCCTTCGGCCCACAGCGCGGCCGGTAGCAGAATGTCGGCGTAGCGATTGGTTTCGGTGTCGAGGAAAGCGTCCTGAGTAATCACCAGCTCGGCCTGATGCAGGCCGTCGATCACTTGCTGGCGGTTGGCGACACTGGCCACCGGGTTGCTGCAGATAATCCAGCAAGCCTTCACTTCACCGGCTTTCATCTGTTCGAACAGCGCCACCGTGCCCTCGCCGCCTTCGCAGCGCAGGCTGCCAGGTGCCAGGTGCCATTGCTGTTCGACAAAGGCACGGTCGGCTTCCACCAGCGCCGAGCGCTGGCCTGGCAAGCCGGGCCCCATGTAGCCCATCTCACGGCCGCCCATGGCGTTGGGCTGACCGGTCAGCGAGAACGGCCCGCTGCCGGGGCGGCAGATGGCGCCAGTGGCCAGGTGCAGGTTGCAGATCGCATTGGTGTGCCAGGTGCCGTGGATGCTCTGGTTCAGGCCCATGGTCCAGCAGCTCATCCAGTTGCTGGCACCGCCGATCCATTCGGCGGCCTTGATGATGTCGGCCTCGGCCAACCCGGTGATGGCGGCCACCCGCTCAGGGCTGTAGTCATCGAGGAAGGCTGGCAGTTCGTCCCAACCTTCGGTGAAGCGGGCGATGAAGCCAGGGTTGGTGTGGCCGTTACGGTGTAGCAGATGCAGCAGGCCGTTGAGCAAGGCCATGTCACTGCCGGGGCGTACCTGCAGGAACAGGTCGGCCTTGTCGGCGGTGGCGCTGCGCCGTGGGTCGACCACAATCAGCTTCGCACCGGCCTTGATCCGGTCGAGCAAACGCAGGAACAGGATCGGGTGGCAGTCGGCCATGTTGGCGCCAATCACCAGGAATACGTCGGCGTGCTCGAAATCCTGGTAGCTGCCGGGTGGGCCATCGGCACCAAGCGACAGCTTGTAGCCACTGCCGGCGCTGGCCATGCACAAGCGCGAGTTGGACTCGATGTGGCGGGTGCGGATAAAGCCCTTGGCCAGTTTGTTGGCCAGGTACTGGGCTTCCAGCGACATCTGCCCGGACACATACAGCGCGACGGCATCGGGGCCGTGCTGGTCGAGGATGCCACGCAGGCGTGCGGCTGTTTCGGCGATGGCCTGATCGATACCGGTGCGCGCCGGCTGCTGGTTTCGCTGCTGCCGTACATAGGCGTCTTCCATGCGCCCGGCGGCGGTCAGCGGCAGGTGCGCAGTGAGGCCCTTGGTGCACAGGCGGCCGAAGTTGCTGGGGTGTTGCTTGTCGCCGCTGACCTTGCTGACCTTGCCGTCGGCAACGCTCATGACGATGCCGCAGCCGACGCCACAATAGGGGCAAACGCTGCGTACTGCGCTGTTGGCCATGGGCGGGCTCCTGTGGGAAACGCAAAAAGGCGCCGGCTGCCCCCGGCTTGCTGATGCAAGCGAGGGGCAACACGGCGCCTTTGTCGTGAGGTTTTGTGGGCTGTCGACGTTGATGGCCCTGGATGAGGAGTACGCCAGCAATTAACAGGCCAGCTGTACCGGCCCTTTCGCGGGCACGCCCGCTCCCACAGGGATATCACTGCCCTCAGGCCTATTTACATCCCTGTGGGAGCAGGTTTGCCCGCGATGAGGCCGTCACAGGCTACGCACCATGCGGTGGCAACCTCACACCCCGTGGCGCTATGCTGGGGCACATTCCAGCATGAGCAACCGTCCTCCCCCCATGTCCCAAGTGATCCTCAAGACCCCCGCCCAACTCGACCTGATGCGCCGCGCCGGCCAACTGCTGGCCCAAGTGTTCGCCGAACTCGACAGCTTCATCCGCCCCGGCATCACGACGATGCAAATCAACGACCGCGCCGAGGCGTTCATCGTCGACACACTCAAGGCCCGGCCGGCGAGCAAGGGCCAGTACGGTTTCCCCTATTCGCTGAATACCTCGGTGGACCATGTGGTGTGCCACGGCGTACCCAAGGTCGATGAAGTGTTGAAGGAAGGCTCGATCGTCAACGTCGACATCACCCTGGAGCAAGGCGGCTACATCGCCGACTCGTCGAAGATGTACTGCATCGGGAAAATCAGCGATGAAGCCCGGCGCCTGGTCGACACTACCTACGATGCGCTGTGGAAAGGCATCGAACAGGTGCGCCCCGGGGCCACGCTGGGCGATATCGGCCATGCCATCCAGGCCCATGCCGAAGCAGCGGGCTACAGCGTGGTGCGCGAATATTGCGGGCACGGTATTGGCCAGCAGATGCATGAAGCGCCGGAAGTGCTACACATCGGCCAGCGTGGCATGGGCATGAAGCTAAAGCCGGGAATGGTGTTTACCATCGAGCCGATGATCAATCAGGGTGGGCGTGGCACCCGAGCGCTGAAGGATGGCTGGACGGTAATTACGCGTGATCACACCCTCTCGGCGCAGTGGGAGCATACGGTAGCGGTGACTGAAGAAGGGTTTGAGGTGCTGACGTTGCGGGAAGAAGAACACTGACACCTGAAATTCAGGCACAAAAAAAGCGACCCTAAGGTCGCTTTTTTTGTTACTTCCGGGTGTTCAGTGGGCCCTGGAAGTGGAATATGGCGCAGCGGACGGGACTCGAACCCGCGACCCCCGGCGTGACAGGCCGGTATTCTAACCGACTGAACTACCGCTGCGTATCGTTCAGGCTCGCGCCCGATTGAAACTGGGATCAGCCCAAGGTTTTTGCCTTGTGGCTTCAGACCGGTGCCAAGCACCCATCTGTTACTGAAAAATGGCGCAGCGGACGGGACTCGAACCCGCGACCCCCGGCGTGACAGGCCGGTATTCTAACCGACTGAACTACCGCTGCGTATCGTTCAGGCTCGCGCCCGATTGAAACTGGGATCAGCCCAAGGTTTTTGCCTTGTGGCTTCAGACCGGTGCCAAGCACCCATCTGTTACTGAAAAATGGCGCAGCGGACGGGACTCGAACCCGCGACCCCCGGCGTGACAGGCCGGTATTCTAACCGACTGAACTACCGCTGCGCTATACATCGAGTGGTGGGTGATGACGGGATCGAACCGCCGACCCTCTGCTTGTAAGGCAGATGCTCTCCCGGCTGAGCTAATCACCCTTCGTCTCGGTGTGGCGCGCATTCTACGGATGGCCCTGCACCCTGGCAAGCACTTTTTAAACTTTTCCCAAAAAAAACTTCATGCCTTTCAAAGACCTAGCGTTGCCGGGTGTTTCTTTGAGGCAGAAGCCGCTGCTGGCCCTATGACAGGGCTGGTCTCAGATCACCACACGGAGAATAATGCCCGCCTTATGCATTAAGGAGAGTTGCCCCTCATGTGGTTCAAGAACCTGCTGACCTACCGCCTGACCCAGGAAGTCCCGTTCGAGCCTGAAGCGCTGGAAGCCGCCCTGGCCAGCAAGCCGGCCCGCCCCTGCGCCAGCCAGGAGCTGACCACCTATGGTTTCGTCGCGCCGTTCGGCAAAGGCGAAGACGCTCCCCTGGTGCATGTCAGCGGCGAGTACCTGCTGATTGCCGCGCGCAAGGAAGAACGCATCCTGCCGAGCAGCGTGGTCAACGACGCGGTCAAGGAAAAGGTCGAAGAGATCGAGACCGAGCAGATGCGCAAGGTCTATAAAAAGGAGCGCGACCAGATCAAGGACGAGATCATCCAGGCCTTCCTGCCGCGCGCGTTCATCCGCCGTTCGATGATCTTCGCTGCCATTGCCCCGCGCCAGGGCGTCATCCTGGTGAACTCGGCCAGCGCCAAGCGTGCCGAAGACCTGCTGTCGACCCTGCGTGAAGTAATGGGCTCACTGCCGGTACGCCCGGCAACGGTAAAAATTGCACCGGTTGCCACCATGACCGACTGGGTCAAGTCGCAGCAGGCCGCCGAAGGCTTCTATGTGCTGGACGAGTGCGAACTGCGCGACACCGCCGAAGACGGCGGTATCGTGCGCTGCAAACGCCAGGACCTGACCGGCGAGGAGATCCAGCTGCACCTGAGCACCGGCAAAGTGGTGACCCAGCTGGCCCTGGCCTGGCAGGACAAGCTGTCGTTCATCCTGGACGACAAGATGGTGATCAAGCGCCTGAAGTTCGAAGAGCTGCTGCAGGAGCAGGCCGAGCAGGATGGTGGTGATGAGGCGGCGCAGCAGTTCGATGCCAGCTTCCAGCTGATGATGATGACCTTTGCCGAGTTCCTGCCGGTGCTGTTCGAGGCGCTGGGTGGGGAGGAAATTCCGCAAGGGGTCTGATGTGTCTTGAAATGCCGGTGCTGGCCTGAATGGCATGTTTCTGCCCGCACCGGCCTTTCGGCATACGGAGGTTACCTGACCTTCCGACAACTTGAGCATTCCAGGAAAAACTTCTGTCTGCGTATCGTTCTGCCGTGCAGATACGTTCGGTGTGCAGTGGCGGGCGCCCTTGCCTGCCGCATAAACCGCACTGAATCATGGAGATTGCAATGGATGATTCCAGGTTAGACACCTCGAAAACTTTCACTGGCGATATTTACCTGGAAGAGGATGGGAAAAGACGCCCCATACGCATCGACGACAGTGGCTGGTTACGCATCATGGATGCGCAGGTGCTGCCGGTGACATTATGGTTCGGTTGCTATCAAGAGGATGATGGCGACATCTATATCATCAAAGAGTTTACCAACGGCGGGAGCAAGTCTGATCGTGTCCTGAGTCTGAACGATGATGGCCGGTTGGGACTTTACTCCGGATCGAGCCGCCCTTGGCGAATCCTTAGGCAAGACGGGGAAGTTCTGGTACCGCGCTCTACACCTGAAGCGGCTATAACAGTGTCAACCAAGGGTGGTCGGGTGTGGACAGCAAACAACAGCCAGTGCAAGGCCGCCAAAGGTGCCGGTAGCAACTTTGTTGTGCATATCCATAAAGTGGGCGTGTACCGATTCTGATCGGCTAGCACTTACGCTTAACGGGAACTTGCCTCGCGGGGAACGGTTGGGCACCATGGCGTCCACTGTGAGGACGACCTCACGACGCACCGCGTGACCATTCCGGGGACGGCCCCATCATTCAAACGATGGAGACACACCTATGTCCTGGATCATCCTGTTCTTCGCCGGCCTGTTCGAGGTCGGCTGGGCCGTTGGCCTGAAATACACCGACGGCTTCAGCAAGCCGATTCCCACCGTGCTTACTGTTGGCGCCATGGTCATTAGCCTGGGCCTGCTGGGCCTGGCCATGAAAGAGCTGCCGCTTGGCACCGCCTATGCCATCTGGACCGGCGTGGGTGCCGTCGGCACGGTGATCGCCGGCATCATCCTGTTCGGCGAATCCATGGCCCTGGTACGGCTGGTCAGCGTGGCGCTGATCGTCTGCGGCCTGGTCGGCCTCAAAGTCAGCGCCAGCTAACCCTCCTCCGCTAACGCAGGTTGCCGCGCAAGCGGCTGACCTGCTCGCGCAAGGTTTCTGGCTGCGCTGCCTCCACCGGGATGGCGGCGCCGGCCACGATGGTCACCCGCGACCAGAGGCGCTTGAAAAAGCCCTTGGCCGGGTCGCGGCTGAAGAAGCTACCCCACAGCCCCTGCAAGGCCAGCGGAATCACTGGCACCGGCGTTTCTTCCAGGATGCGGTTGACGCCGCCCTTGAACACATCGATCTCACCATCGCCGGTCAGCTTGCCTTCCGGGAAGATGCACACCAGCTCGCCGTCGGCCAGGTACTCGGCAATGCGCGCGAAGGCCCGTTCATAGGTGGCCAGGTCTTCGTTACGCCCGGCAATCGGGATGGCACCAGCGGTGCGGAACACGAAGTTGAGCACCGGCAGGTTGTAGATCTTGTAGTACATGACAAAGCGGATCGGCCGGCGGATCGCCCCGCCCAACAGCAGCGCATCGACGAACGACACGTGGTTGCACACCAGCAACGCCGCACCCTCATCGGGAATGCGCTCCAGGTCGCGATGCTGCACGCGGTACATCGAATGGCTGAGCAGCCAGATCAGGAAACGCATGGTGAACTCGGGCACGATCCTGAAGATATAGGCGTTGACCGCGATGTTGAGCAGCGACACCACCAGGAACAGCTGCGGGATAGTGAAGCCCGCCAGGCCCAGCAGGATGATGGTGAGCACCGCCGACACCACCATGAACAATGCATTGAGGATGTTGTTGGCCGCGATCACCCGCGCGCGCTGGTCCTCGGCCGTGCGGGCCTGGATCAAGGCATACAGCGGCACGATATAGAAGCCGCCGAACACGCCCAGGCCAACGATCGACAGCAGGATCCACCAGGCCTGCCCCATGCCCAGCAGCGTCAGCCAGTCGTGCGGGACCGCTGCAGCCGGCACATCGCCGGAATGCCACCACCACAGCAGGCCGAACAGGGTCAGGCCGAACGAGCCGAACGGCACCAGGCCGATTTCCACTTTGCGCCCGCTCAGCCGCTCACACAGCAGCGAGCCCAGGGCAATGCCCACCGAGAACAGTGTCAGCACCAGGGTGACCACCGTGCCGTCACCGTGCAGCCAGTCCTTGGCGTAGGCCGGAATCTGCGTAAGGTAGATGGCCCCGACGAACCAGAACCACGAGTTGCCGACGATCGAGCGCGACACGGCCGGCGGCTGGCCCAGGCCCATGCGCAGGATCGCCCACGACTGCTTGAAGATGTTCCAGTCCAGCGGCATGCTCGGCGAAGCGGCAGCGGCCCGCGGGATCCAGCGGCTGGCCAGGTAACCGAGCACTGCGGTGCCGACCACGCCACCCGCCACCACCGTGGCGTAGCTGTCGGCCGACATCATCACCCCGGCGCCGATAGTGCCGGCGAGAATGGCCAGAAAGGTGCCGGTTTCCACCAGCCCGTTGCCGCCGACCAACTCTTCTTCGCGCAGGGCCTGCGGCAGGATCGAGTACTTCACCGGGCCGAACAGCGCCGAGTGAGTGCCCATGCCAAACAGGGCCACCAGCATCAGCGTCAGGTGGTTGGTGATAAAGCCCAGCGCACCGATCGCCATGATCACGATCTCGGCCAGCTTGATCGCACGGATCAACGCGTCCTTGGCGAATTTCTCACCAAACTGCCCACCCAGTGCCGAGAACAGGAAGAACGGCAGGATGAACAGCAAGGCGCACAGGTTGACCCAGATCGAACGGTCACCGTCGCCCAGGCTGAGCTTGAACAGGATCGCCAGGATCAGCGACTGCTTGAACAGGTTGTCGTTGAATGCACCCAGTGACTGAGTGATGAAAAACGGCAGGAAGCGCCGCTTGCCGAGCAAGGTGAATTGCGAGGAGTGACTCATCGTCCTTGGTCCTGAGGGCTTTTCAATTGGAGGCGCGCCGGGCGCGTCAGGCCACAAATCTGCATGGGAATTGCGTGCACTGGCAAGCACCTTCACGCCCACAATGACCAGGTCGCCTCAGAAACAGCCCATCATTCGAAGCCGAACAACGCTCGCGCTGTATCCACCAACAGCGCCCGACGCAACTCCGCCGAACACCCCAAGGCCTCAAACTGTTCCAAAGCCGTACTGAAACCCACCGCCGACTCATGCTGGGTATGTGGCCAGTCACTGCCCCACATCAGCCGCTCGGCGCCGTAATGCGCTTCCAGCGCACACAGCGCCTGCCGGGCGAAGGCGAGGTTCTGTTCCGGCGAGCCTTCCAACCGATAAATACCCGATACCTTCACCCATACCTTGCCCCGCCCACCCAGGGTCAGTAACTCGGCAAAACCCGGTTGGCCCAGGCCACGGCGGGCATCAGGCCGGCCGAAATGATCGACCACGATGTCCAGCCCATAAGGCTCAAGCGCCCGCACCAGTGCCGGAATGTCCGCCACGTGGCGATGCAGCTCCAGGTGCCAGCCCTGCTCGCCAATGCGTTCAAGCAAGGGCCGCCACTGGGCACCGGTGAGGTCGGGCAACGCCTGGCCCATGAGGTTCAGGCGCACGCCCCTCACGCCTAGCCGGGCCATCTCGTCCAGCGTCTCACGTTCGACGTCCTGCTCCAGCATCACCACCCCGCGCAACTGCCCCGGCACCGTTTGCAGGGCGCTGAGCAGGTAGCGGTTTTCGGTGCCCAGGAAACTGGGCTGAACCAGCACGCCATGGCTGAAACCATGGGCCAGCAGTTGGCCTAGGTAGTCGCCCAGCGGCGCATCGTAGCTGGGCGCGTAACGCCGCTCGCTGGCCAGGTTCAGCCCGCGGCTGAATACGTGGGCGTGGGTGTCGATGGCGGTCAGGTGTAAAGCAGGAGCGTCGGGCATGGTTCTCATACAAACAAGGTGAAGTTACTTGGTGGCAGCGCCAGCCATTTCCGGCGCAGGTGCAGATTCAAGGTTGCGACCACGGGTTTCCGGCAGGCAGAGGGCGGCGATCACCGCCACGCCATAGGCAATGCCGGCGTCGATGCCGATGGCACTGCCCAGCGACATCGACTCACTCATGTGGCCGACCAGGAACGGAAACACCGCTGATAACACACGGCCGAAGTTGTAGCAGAAGCCCACCCCGGCACCGCGCACATCGGCCGGGTACAGTTCGTTGAAGAACGCGCCCAGGCTGGCCGGGATGCCGGCGGCGAAAAAGCCCAAGGGGAAGCCGAGGAACAGCATTTGCGTGTTGGTCAGCGGGAAGAACACATAAGCCTGTACGGTCAGCACACAGCACAGGGCGAACAGCAAAATGTTCTTGCGCCGACCGATGCGGTCGATCAACAGGCCGCTGACCACGCAACCGCACCAGAACGCCAGGATGATCACCGCCAGATAGCCGCCCGAGTTCAGCACCGAGAGGTTGCGTTCGGTCTTGAGGAAGGTCGGCAGCCAGGTCATGACTGCGTGGTAGCCACCGTGGGCACCCAGGCCGAGCAAACCGCCGAGCAGGGTCACGCGCAGCAGTTCCGGGCGGAAGATGCCAGCCATCGATTGCAGGAAGCTGGCGGGGATGGCCTTTTCTTTTTGCAGGCGCTGGAAGCTGTCCGGCTCTGGCACGTTGCGGCGTACCCAGATGATCAGCAGCGCTGGCAAAAGGCCGACGAAGAACATCACCCGCCAGGCGAATTCCTGCGGCACCAGCGAGTAGATCAGCGTGAACAGCGCCACCGCCAGGCCCCAACCCACGGCCCAGGCGCTTTGCACCGTGCCCATGACCTTGCCACGGTATTTCGGGTTGATGGTTTCGGCCATCAGCACCGCGCCAGCCGCCCATTCACCGCCAATGCCGAAGCCTTGCATGGCCTTGACGAACAGCAGCGGGTAGAAGCCGGTGACGAACGCCGAAAGGAAGGTGAAGAAGGAGAACCAGAGAATCATCCATTGCAAGGTACGCACGCGGCCGTAGCGGTCGGACAAGGTGCCACCCAGCCAGCCGCCGATCGCCGAGGTCACCAGGGTCAGGCCGCTGATCAGGCCGGCATCGCCCTTGGTCAGGGAGAAGGCAGCGATCAGCGCGGGGATGGCCAGGCCGAACATCTGCACTTCCAGCGCATCGAGCGACCAACCGCCGAAGCAGGCCCAGAACGTCTTGCGTTCCCGTGAGGTGATCTGGCGATACCAGCTGAACATGATTGTTATCCTTCTTGGTCGTGTGTGTTACGGGCAGGCGAAGCCACTGCGCCGTGGCAGCACGGCGCAGACAGGTAAAACGGGTGAAGCGGCCGGCTTAGCGGATATCGATGCGGTAGCGGAAGTGCTGCGCATGGCCGCGCGAGCGGCGCCATTCCAGGGGCTTGCCGGCGTAGTCACGGGCCAGACGCTCGATCACCACCACCGGGCTGTCGGCCGGCAGTTGCAGCAAGCGGCCATGCACTGCGTCGACCGCTTCGGCGGTCAGGGTCTCTTCGGCGTAGGCGACCACCTGGCCGCACAGTGCTTCATAGATCGGGTACAGCAGCGGCCCCTTGCTGTTCAACTCCACGTCCAGCAATGGCTGGAAGGTCTGGCGCGGCAGCCAGATTTCTTCGGCCAAGACGGGCTGAGCACCCAGCAAACGGGTACGAATGATACGGATCACTTCGGCCCCCACCGCCAGGCCCAAGGCCTCGGCCACCGCCGATGGCGCTGCGAGCGGCTCGATGGAAAGGATGCGGCTTTCTGGCACCACACGCTCGCCATTGGCAGCCTCGAAACGGAAGAAGCGGAACAGCGAAGACTGGAACTGCGGGCGGCGGATGAAGGTGCCGCGACCCTGCTGGCGTTCCAGCACGCCTTCGGCGACCAGCACATCGACGGCCTTGCGCACGGTGCCGACCGACATGTCGAATTCGGTGGCCAGGGCCGCTTCGGTCGGGATCGCCTCGCCCGGGCGCCAGCGGTTATTGGCAATTTGCTCGACCATGTGGTCGCGCAATTGTTGGTAGCGGGGTAGTCGAGCATCACCGGTCAATGGGTGCATGGGTCTCGCTCTCGTCTTGTTATCTAAACATATATATGAATTTTGCGAGAGTATTCCCCCGCGGGTGGCGGGCTGTCAATCCTCCGCCTGTCGCCAGACACTGTGCCTGGCTTATGCTTGTGGCCGGGAAAACCAGAACAACAAGGACGTGGCAATGCTCGCCGCCATCAAACGCTACCCGCACACCGTGCGCCTGTTGCTGTTGACCACCTTCACCCTCACCGTCGCCCGTGCCCTCACCCTGCCCTACCTGGTGGTGTACCTGGCCGACAACTTCCAGCTGCCGATCAGCCAGATCGGCTTGCTGATCGGTGGTGCGCTGATCATCGCCTCGTTGCTGAGCCTGTATGGCGGCCACTTGGTCGACACCTTGCGCAACCACACCCTGGTCAGCGCGAGCACCCTGTTGTTCGCCCTGGCCTTTGTCGGCGCGGTCGCCAGCCGTTCAGCGTTGTTGTTTTTCCTGTGCCTGGTTCTGATCAACCTGGCCCTTGCGGTGGTCGACATCGCCGCCAAGGCCGGCTTCTGCGCCCTGCTGCCGGTAGAGGAACGGGCCGAAGTGTTCGCCATCAAGTACACCCTGAGCAACGTTGGTTACGCCGCCGGCCCTTTACTGGGTGTGGCCATGCTGGAACTGAACGACCACATGCCATTCATCGCCTCTGCCCTGCTTGGCCTGGCCATGTGCCTGGCCTACTGGCGCCTGGGCGACCGCAGCCTGCAGGCAAGTGCAGACAAGCCTGCGGCCGGTTTCGGCCAAGTGGCGCTGGGGCTGGCGCGTGACCGCCGGCTGGTGTGTTTCACGTTGGGCGGGGTGTTGAGTGCGGTGGTGTTTGGCCAGTTCACGGCCTACCTGTCGCAGTACCTGGTCGTCACCAGCAGCCCGACCGAAGCGGCGCGCCTGGTGGGCTATCTGGTGACCACCAACGCCGTAACGGTGATTGCCTTGCAGTACCTGATTGGCCGGCGTATCAGCCGCCAGCGCCTGATGCCCTGGTTGCTGGCCGGCATGGCCCTGTTCATCGCCGGGCTGCTGGGCTTTGCATCGGCAGGTTCGGTGCTGGCCTGGTGCCTGGCAATGCTGGTGTTCACCCTGGGCGAAATCATCGTGATCCCCGCCGAGTACATGTTCATCGACCTGATTGCGCCGGAGCACTTGCGCGGGGTGTATTACGGCGCACAGAACCTGTCCAACCTGGGGGCGGCACTGGGGCCGGTGATGGTGGGGTTTGCCCTGGTCCACCTGTGGCCGGGGGCGATCTTCTACCTGTTGGTATTGTCGGTGATACTGGCGGGGGTGTTTTACGGGTTGGGTACCCGAAAAAATTGATGTGTTGTTTCAGGTCAATCGCGAGCAAGCTCACGCCTACAACCATCGTCTGCGCTGACGAAGCGGCACCTGCGTGCCAGACTGATTGATCGGGACCGCGTTATCTTTTTTGCTTCGGAGTCTTCATGTCGTTGTCCAGCGGGCTGATCGCCGTGGTCGCCCTGGCCTATATGGCCGTCATGTTCGCCATCGCCTTCTATGGCGACCGCCGCAGCACGCCGTTGCCGCCGAAACTGCGTGCCTGGGTGTACAGCCTGTCGCTGGCCGTGTATTGCACCAGCTGGACCTTCTTCGGTGCAGTCGGCCAGGCCGCCGAACAGCTCTGGGCGTTCCTGCCGATCTACCTCGGCCCGGTGCTGCTGCTGATCTTCGCGCCCTGGGTGCTGCAAAAGATGGTGCTGATCAGCAAGCAGCAGAACATCACCTCGATCGCCGACTTCATCGCCGCCCGCTACGGCAAGTCACAGACGCTCGCGGTCGTGGTGGCGCTGATCTGCCTGGTCGGTGTGCTGCCGTACATCGCCTTGCAGCTCAAAGGCATCGTGCTGGGCGTGAACCTGCTGATCGGCGCCAACGCCGATGCCACCGGCACCCGCGTGCAGGACACCGCATTGGTGGTGTCGCTGGTGCTGGCACTGTTCGCCATTGTGTTCGGTACACGCAGCCTGGATGTGACCGAACACCACCGCGGCATGGTGCTGGCAATTGCCTTCGAATCGCTCATTAAGCTGCTGGCCTTCCTCGCGGTGGGCATCTTCATCGTCTTCAACCTGTATGACGGCTTCGACGACCTGTTCAGCCAGGCTCGCCAGTCGATCCACTTGCAGGACTATTGGCAGGAGACCATCAACTGGCCATCAATGGTGGTGCAAACCGCCGTGGCGATGATGGCGATCATCTGCCTACCTCGGCAGTTCCATGTCACCGTGGTAGAGAACATCGAACCCCAGGACATGCGCCTGGCGCGCTGGGTGTTCCCGATGTACCTGGCACTGGCCGCGCTGTTCGTGGTGCCGATTGCCTTGGCCGGGCAGATGTTGCTGCCAGGCACGGTGATTTCCGACTCGTTCGTGATCAGCCTGCCGCTGGCCGAGGCGCACCCGAGCCTGGCCCTGCTGGCGTTCATTGGCGGTGCTTCGGCGGCCACCGGCATGGTCATCGTCGAAGCCGTGGCACTGTCGACCATGGTGTCCAACGACATGCTGCTGCCCTGGCTGCTGCGCCGCAACAACACCGAGCGGCCGTTCGAGGCGTTCCGCCACTGGATGCTCTCGGTGCGCCGGGTAACCATCGTGGTGATCCTGTTGCTGGCCTACGTCAGCTACCGCTTGCTGGGGTCCACCGCGAGCCTTGCGACCATCGGCCAGATCGCCTTCGCCGCCGTGACCCAGCTCACCCCGGCCATGCTTGGCGCGCTGTACTGGAAGCAGGCCAACCGGCGCGGCGTGTTCGCCGGCCTTGCCGCGGGTATCTTCCTGTGGTTCTACACCCTGGTGCTGCCGATCACCGCGCACAGCCTTGGCTGGTCACTGCAACTGTTCCCGGGGCTGGCGTGGCTGCACGGCAACCCGCTGGGCCTGCCTATCAGCCCGCTGACCCAGGGCGTGGTGTTGTCACTGGCGGGCAACTTCACCCTGTTTGCCTGGGTCTCGGTGCTTTCGCGCACGCGGGTGTCCGAGCACTGGCAGGCCGGCCGCTTCATTGGCCAGCAAACCGCGCGGCCCAGCAGCAAGCCGCTGCTGGCGGTACAGATCGACGACCTGCTGACCCTCGCCTCGCGCTTTGTGGGTGAAGAGCGTGCACGTCAGAGTTTCATCCGCTTCGCCTACCGCCAGGGCAAGGGCTTCAACCCCAACCAGAACGCCGACGGCGACTGGATCGAGCACACTGAACGCCTACTGGCCGGGGTACTGGGCACCTCGTCGACCCGCGCCGTGGTCAAGGCCGCCATCGAAGGCCGCGACATGCAGCTGGAAGATGTGGTGCGCATCGCCGACGAAGCCAGCGAAGTGCTGCAGTTCAACCGCGCCCTGCTGCAAGGCGCCATCGAGAACATCAACCAGGGCATCAGCGTGGTCGACCAGAACCTGCACCTGGTGGCCTGGAACCGGCGCTACCTGGAGCTGTTCAACTACCCCGACGGCCTGATCAGCGTGGGCCGGCCCATTGCCGACATCATCCGCTACAACGCCGAGCGCGGTCTGTGCGGCCCGGGCGAAGCGCAGGTGCATGTGGCGCGGCGCCTGCACTGGATGCGCCAGGGCCGTGCGCACTCCTCCGAACGGCTGTTCCCCAATGGCCGGGTGATCGAGCTGATCGGCAACCCGATGCCAGGCGGCGGCTTCGTCATGAGCTTCACCGACATCACCCCGTTCCGCGAGGCCGAGCAGGCCCTGCGCGACGCCAACGAAGGCCTGGAACAACGGGTGGCAGAGCGCACCCAAGAGCTGTCGCAGCTCAATCAGGCACTGTCGGAAGCCAAGAGCCATGCCGAAGCAGTGAGCCAGTCCAAGACCCGCTTCCTGGCTGCGGTCAGCCATGACTTGATGCAGCCGCTGAACGCCGCCCGGCTGTTCTCCGCCGCCTTGTCACAGCAAGCCGAGGGCATGAACGAAGAGGCCCAGCAGCTGGTGCAGCACATGGACAGCTCGCTGCGCTCGGCCGAAGAGCTGATCAGCGACCTGCTGGACATCTCGCGCCTGGAAAACGGCAAGATCACCCCAGACGCCAAGCCCTTTGCCCTCAACGAACTGTTCGACACCCTGGGGGCAGAATTCAAGGTACTGGCGGCCGAGAAAGGCCTGGAGTTCCGCTTGCGTGGCAGCCGCCTGCGGGTGGACAGCGACATGAAGCTGCTGCGGCGGGTACTGCAGAACTTCCTCACCAATGCCCTGCGTTATGGCAAGAGCCCGATCCTGCTGGGTGCTCGCCGCCAGGGCGAACGCCTGTGGCTGGAAGTGTGGGACCGGGGGCCGGGCATTGCCGACGACAAGCTGCAGGTGATCTTCCAGGAGTTCAAACGCCTGGACAGCCACCAGACCCGCGCCGAAAAAGGCCTGGGCCTGGGCCTGGCAATTGCCGACGGCCTGTGCCGGGTGCTGGGGCACCCGCTGGAAGTACGCTCATGGCCGGGCAAAGGCACGGTGTTCCGGGTCTGCGTGCCGATTGCTCGCCAGCCCGCACCGGCGCCGAGCGCCCCGGTGGAACAGGGTGGCCAACCGCTGGCCGGGCTGCAGGTGCTGTGCGTGGACAACGAAGACAGCATCCTGATCGGCATGAACAGCCTGCTCAGCCGATGGGGTTGCCAGGTATGGACCGCGCGTAACCAGGCCGAATGTGAGGCCCTGCTGGCCAAGGGCATGCGCCCGCACCTGGCATTGGTGGACTACCACCTGGATGACGGCGAGACCGGCATCGGGCTGATGGGCTGGCTACGCGCGCGCCTGGGTGAACCGGTGCCAGGGGTGGTGATCAGTGCCGACGGCAGCAAGGAAACCATCGCCATGGTGCATGCATCTGGCCTGGACTACCTGGCCAAGCCGGTCAAGCCGGCGGCTCTGCGCGCCATGCTCAACCGCCATCTGAGCCTGGTTCAGTAACCGCTGCATCCGGCACCTCGTCGGACAGCGCCCGTTCCAGCAAGTCTGCCGGCAGGCTCTTGCTGGCACGGGCGCCCAGCAGTTTCAGCTGTTCGCTGCGGCTGACCAGGTTGCCGCGCCCTTCGCACAATTTGTTGCGGGCTGCGGCATAGGCCTTGTCCACCTGCTGCAGGCGGCTGCCCAGCTCGTCCAGGTCCTGGATGAACAGCACGAACTTGTCGTACAGCCAACCGGCGCGCTCGGCAATTTCGCGGGCGTTCTGGCCTTGACGCTCCTGTTTCCACAGGCTGTCGATCACCCGCAGGGTCGCCAGCAAGGTGGTGGGACTGACAATCACGATCTGCCGGTCGAAGGCTTCCTGGAACAGGTTGGGCTCAGCCTGCAAGGCTGCCGAGAAGGCCGCCTCGATAGGCACGAACAGCAGCACGAAATCCAGGCTGTGCAGGCCTTCGAGGCGATTGTAATCCTTGCTCGACAGGCCTTTGACGTGGCTGCGCAATGACTGCACGTGCTGCTTGAGCGCGGCCTCGTCGTTGCCGGCGACGAACTGCTGGTACGCCGTGAGGCTGACTTTGGCGTCCACCACCACCTGCTTGTCGCCGGGCAGCATGATCAGCACATCGGGCTGGAAACGCTCGCCGTCGGCACTTTTCAGGCTGACCTGGGTCTGGTACTCGCGGCCCTTTTCCAGGCCCGCATGCTCCAGCACCCGCTCAAGAATCAGCTCACCCCAGTTGCCTTGGGTTTTCTGGCCCTTCAAGGCCTGAGTGAGGTTGGTGGCCTCGTCCGACAAGCGCAGGTTGAGCTGCTGCAGGCGCTCCAGCTCCTTGCCTAGCGAAAAGCGTTCGCGGGCCTCTTGCTGGTAGCTTTCTTCCACGCGCTTTTCGAAGGCATGAATACGCTCCTTGAGCGGGTCGAGCAACTGGCCCAGATGCTGCTGGCTGGTCTGGGCGAAGCGCTGCTCGCGCTCGTCGAAGATCTTGGTGGCCATGTCGGCGAACTGGGCGCGCAGGGTATCGCGAGCTTCCTGCAGGTCTTCGAGGCGTTGCTGATGGCTTTCCTGCTGCTCGCGCAGCTCGGCCTCCAGGCGTGCGGTCTGGGCCTCCAGGCGGCGCAGTTCAGCCTCCCGGCTGGCGCGCTCCAGGCTCCAGGCGTGGGCGGCATCGCGGGCATTGTCGCGGTCGACTTGCAGCAGTTCCAGCTCACGGCCCTGGGCGGCCAACTGAGTCTGTTTGACGGTGTTGGCTTCGCTGAGGTCGCTGACTTCATCGCGGCTGGCCTCCAACTGCGCTTGCAGGCCAGCCTGGGCCAGCTGGGCGGCATTGAGGCGTTCTTCAAGCAACGCCTGCTCACCTTGTCGCGCGCCCTGGCGGCGCTGCACCTGCATGACCCACCCCAGGCAGGGTAACGCGCCTGCCACCAAGCCCAGCAGAATGCTGGCCAGATCCACTGTCATGCTTACCCCGAACGATCCTGGATGATTGATGCGCAGCTTATCAGCCCGGCGGGCGTGTTGCCTGTTGCAGCCCGAGTGCTCAGCCCGAGAACCACTGGCGCAGCAACCGCCGCGCTTCCTGCGACCCCTGCCCCGCCGCCAGCTCCAGCCAGTACCGTGCCTGCTCAGGCTCGGTGTGCTGGCACAACCGTGCATATTCCAGTTGCGCCCGCCGATCACCGGCGCGGGCGGCCTGACGCAGCAGTTCATGGCCAATCCGCCGGTCACGGGCATTGCCGCAATCACGGCACAGCATCTGCCCCAGGCGGCTTTGTGCGACCACAACGCCCTGGCGCGCCGGCTGTTTCAACAGGCGCCCAGCCAAGTGCTTGACCTGGGCCTTGTCACCCAGGCGCGGGCTGTCGAGCAACCACAAGGCAACTTTCAGTGAAAAGCGTTTGGGGGGAGGCGTCGATGCCGCAGGGCTGGCGAGGTGTTTGCTACGAAACTTCATGAGTAACAGGTTTGGCAACTCGAAAGGCGCGCCACTCTACTCTTTTTTTTCCGCCGCAGCCTGTCGATTTCCGGAGAATTGAAAAAAATTTAAATGATCTTTTCTTGACGTTTTCGAGGGGATGACCAAGCGGTCTGTCGAGGCATGTCGATTGTCGGACAGTTCACGCCTTTGCTAGCACGCCCGTCCTAGAGCAAGCGCTCGGGACAATCCACAGTTCCTGTGGATAACTCGGTGGACAACCCCCTAGTACACCCCGCAAAGCCCCGTAAATTGGGGCTTTGTGTCAAACTGACGATTTTTTCACCAGCTAAAAATAGTGTTTTTTTTCATTGACTTAACCGCGCAGTCAAGGCATTGGCGGAGCTATCGATGCGTGTTGCCGGGCTGTTACAAGCGTTGCCCCGAATGTGAACAAGTGCACCATAAACCGCCATTCGAGTGCACGAAATGGGCACATCAACCTGGATACGGGCCAATTGCCCCCTCTTCACAGCAATACAAATACGCGCCATACTGCGCGGCTAACCCGAACGAACGTAGTGCTTGCCAAACACCTGCATTTCCAGTAAGGTGCGCCTCGTTAGTACCAAGCTGAAAGTCAATTCTGGCCGCAAGCGTCCTTGCAACCCCTCCTCCCAAGAGTGGCGCTGCTGAAAGCAGGACCGGCCTAATCGATGATTCCCTCGCCAGCCTCAGGCTGCTCAAGCACGAATCACGTGACAGATTGATCAGGATTCCACCCCGACGGCCTAGAACCTTGGCCCCGGCGTGCTGCCTGCCTTCCGAAGTACCTACCAGTCAGCCCAAGCGCCCACCTTTGATTGCGCTCTCTCTGGCTGCCCTGTTCCAGTCAGGTTCGTTCGTCCCTTAATAAAGGCGTCACTGGAACGTTTCTATCATGCACGGATCATAACCCCCGTGTTTAAAGCAGGAACCTCCAACAATATGCATACTCATCATCAAATTCAGGCTGCCATTGGCACCCTCTCCCAGGCCTTCTCGCCGTTGAAGTGCCTTATCGTTGCCCCACGCAAGGGCAGCTTCAGCTTCACCCTGGTAGACGAACACGGCGTCGCCTGCCACACCGAGCGCCTGTACCCTGAACAGTACAGCCGTAGCGAGCCGCTGCAGGCAGTCATCGCCCGTACTCGCCAATCGCTTACCGCGTGAGCCGCGAATACTGCGGTATTCAAGCGCTGAATCACCCCATCGCCAGTCTGCCTGAACGTTCCCGGCGTAATTGCCTTAGGGCATATAGCCCGGTACGTCAGGCAGCAAACGATTTAAAAACAGCTCTTTACACCACGATTATCACACTACACTTCAACTCGAGCGGTCCTTACCGCTTCCGGCGGGCCTGATCATTCACCAGCTGCCAAGCTCCAGCGCCCGTCCGGCCCTTATCTGCTCGAGGGCATCATGGGTATCGCGGCGAATGAATTGTGTCAGTATGTGATCCGACCCACCCTGGTCTATCTGGACCGTCACTGCGCCAGCGCCGAGGCCTTGTTGCTGGGCATCGCCGCCAGCCAATCGGCACTCGGGTCAGCGTTGCACGACCGACGTGGGCACGGCCTTTACCGCATTGGCGAACACCGCCATCAGGCACTCTGGGACGACTACCTGGCCCGTGATCCCGACCTGGCCAGCCTGGTCCGCGGCTTGGCCAGCCAGCACGCCTTCCTTGGCGGGCCGCACCTGGAGCTCACCGTCAACCTGCGCTACTCCACCGCCATTGCCTGGATGCTCGTCGAAGAACAGGCCACGCCGCTGCCAGCTGCCGACGATTTACTAGCACTGGCGCGCATCTGGCGACAGATTTTCAACCCCCAAGGTCGCCTGCGCGACTTCACTCACGCCTGGCATACCTGCATAGATCGGAGATTGCCACAGGCATCTTGAGACGCGTCCTACAAAAATACCGGAAAAAATGGAATTTTGGTCGGATTGTCCTACAAAACCGCTCTAACTCCTGCGATTGAGGCTATAGCGCAGCGCGTGATTTGTTGGTAGCTTTTCGCCCCGGAGATCCCAAGGAGTTTTCTAATAATGAAAAAAGTAATGCTCAAAACCTCCCTCGGCGTAGCCGTTGCTCTTGCTTCCAGCCAACTGCTCGCCAGCGGCTTCGCGCTCAACGAACAGAGCATCAGCAGCATGGGGACAGGTTTCGCGGGACGTTCTTCTTCTGCCGAAGATGCCAGCACCGTGTTTGGCAACCCGGCAGGCATGTCTCGCCTCAAACGCGAACAATTCACCGTGGGCGGCGCTGCCGTCATCGCCAAGTCCGACATCTCGGGCCGGGGCAGCAACCTCGGGGGGGAAACCGATGGTGACATGGTGCCTTTCGTTGGCGTACCGATGGGTTACTACGTCAAGCCGATCGACGACCACTGGAGCGTCGGTTTCGGCGTCTACGTACCGTTCGGCCTGGTAACCGACTACGGCAGCGATGACGCGGCACGCTACTGGGGCAAGAAGAGCCACGTCGAGGTTGTCACCTTCCAGCCGACTGTTAGCTATGCCTTCAACGACAAGGTCTCGATCGGCTTCGGCCCTACCATCAACCGCATCAAGGGTGAGCTGGGCTCAAGCCTGATCAACCCGTTCACGCCTGGCCGTAACGATGGCGAAGTGAAGATCAAGGGCGACGATACCGCCGTTGGCTACAACATCGGTATCCTGGTACAAGCCACCGACCGCACCCGCGTCGGCCTTACCTACCACTCGATGGTCGACTACAAGCTCGAAGGCAAGACCCGCGTCAGCACGCCGCTGATCGGGCCATTCAACGGCAACAAGTTCGACGCCAGCCTGAAGATCAAGACGCCCGAGTCTGTCGACCTTTCGGTTACCCATGAGCTGGACGACCAGTGGACCCTGTACGCAGGTAGCACCTGGACCCGCTGGAGCCGCCTGAAAGACATCACCGTGCAGAACGATGTGCCGGCCCCACTGGCAGGTTCGGCGTTCCAGACCATCACCGAAGAACAGAACTGGCATGACACCTGGGCCCACGCGATTGGTGCGTCGTACAAGGTCAACAAGGAGTGGGTACTGCGTACCGGCTTCACCGTCGACCAGTCGCCGACCAACAACCACGACCGCTCGCCACGCATCCCGACCGGCGACCGCAAAGTGTTCAGCCTGGGTGCCGGCTGGAGCCCGAACGACGACATGACCATCGACGTGGCCTATTCCTACCTGTGGGAAGAAGACACCAAGGTCAATCAGGTAAGCGCAACCAAAGGCAGCTACCAGGCCAAGTACGAGAACAGCGCCCACGGTATCGGTGCTTCGCTCACCTACCGCTTCTGATTCGTACCCGCCGCACAAAAAACCGCCCCCGTGGCGGTTTTTTCATGCCTGCACCTGCCAACTGTCACCCAGGCACTCGCGCAGATAATCCATGAACACGCGTACCTTGGTGGTCATGGCAAAACGGTCGGCCAGGCACAGGTAGATATCCATCGGCTCGGTCTGGGCGTAGGCTTGCCCGCTGTCGCTGTACTCGAACAAGGGCACCAGCGCGCCGGAAGCCAGGTGTGGCCGCACGATGAACTCGGCCAGGCGGGTGATGCCACCATCGTGCAGGGCCATCTGGGTCAGGGTATCGATGTCATCGCTGATCAATACGCTGCCAAATTCCGCCTCGAAGCGCAGGCGGTCGCGCATGAAGCCCCAACGCAGAAAGCGCCCGTCCACCGGATAGCGAAACACCAGGCAGCGGTGGTCGCGCAGGGCCTCAGGCGTGGCGGGTACGCCGGCGCTTTGCAGGTAACCGGGTGAGGCGCAGCAGATGAACGGGATACGGGCAATGTGCCGGGCCATTAGCTGGTCTTCCAGCTGAGGGGCAATACGCAGGCTCACGTCGACGTCTTCACGGGCATGGTTCACCCGGCGATCAGTCGTTATCAACTCTATCGAAAGCAATGGGTAGCGGGCACTGAAGGCAGGTATCAGCGGCGCCAGCACGTGACGACCGAACGCTGAAGTCGAGGCAATACATAACCGCCCCTGGGGCTCGCTGTCGGGGGTGGTGACCGCCTGTTCGGCCAGCGCAAGGTCACGCTCGATATGCTTCACACGCTCGTAATACTGGGCGCCAGCGGGGGTCACAGCCATGCTGCGTGTGGTACGGCTGAGCAGTCGCACCTGCAAGTGGCCCTCTAGCCGAGCCAGGTTCTGGCTGACCGCTGCCGGGCTGAGGCCCAGATTGCGGGCGCCAGCGGCAATGCTGCCGGCTTCGACAACCTTGATGAAACTGCGGATGGCGTTGAGCAGGTCCATTTGAGCCCTTGGATTCGTAAGAATCTCTTTATAAAGAACTCAATCCTGCGGGTCTACAGGTGCAGGAGGATGCGTTGCTAACCTGCGCCTCCACTCACCTTTCAGGAGTTCGCATGAGCAACCTGTCCCAGTCGCGCAGCCGACGCAAGTTACACCCGAGCGCCACGCCTTACGTTTTCGCCTTTTACATGTCGTCGATCATGGCACTGCTGATGTGCTTCGTGATCACAGCGGCCAATGCCGGGGTTAACCCGGAGTACCTGAGCAACGTGCTGAAGGCCTATCAATTGGCAATGCCGGTGGCGTTTGTCTGTGTGTTGATGGTGAGGCCGGTGGTGGTGCGGCTGGTGGCGATTACGGTGCATGCTAAGTGAAGTAACAACAGCGGACGCATCTTCCGCTCTTGCTCTTGCTCTTGCTCTTGATCTTCGCGACTTCAGGAGGCCGAACGCAGGCCTCCCGGGAGCGAGGCCGGAGTGAGGGAACCCCGGAGCGCAGCGTAGGGGCCGGATGATGGGAGCGCAGCGTTTTTTGGTTACTTTTTGTCGCGTTTGACAAAAAGTGACTCGCCGTAAGGGCGAAAAGGTGATTCAGCGTCACCAAAGCAAATGGACTTTGCGCAACATAAGAACCAGCACTTTTTTGCTTTTCGCTTTTCGCTTTTCGCTTTTCGCTTTTCGCTATCAGTCCTCAGCATCAAACACAGTCAGAAAACCGCCTCACTGCTGCGAAGCGATGGCCTTTTCGATAGCAGCCCTGAACGCCGGGTCATCCGGTTTGGTCAGGCTTGAGAAATTCCCAATCACCTTACCCTTACGGTCCACCACGTATTTGTAGAAATTCCACTTCGGCGCACTGCTCTGGCTGGCCAATTCAGCGAACAGTGGTATCGCATCCTTACCCCGTACCGGCTGCGTCTTGGTCATGGTAAAGGTGACACCGTAGTTGGCATAGCAAACCTTGGCGGTCTTCTCACTGTCGGCATCTTCCTGCTTGAAGTCATTGGACGGCACACCCAGCATTTCCAGGCCTTGCTCGTGATACTCCTTGTACGTCGCCTCAAGCCCCTCGAACTGCGGCGCAAAACCGCAATAGCTGGCGGTATTGACCACCACCAGCGGTTTACCGGCGAAGCGCTGGCACAGGTCGACCTGACCCTTCCCACGCAATTCCGGCAGGCTACCCTGCAACACGGCCGGGCAATCGGCAGCCCAGCTCGATGTGCTGGCTAGCAGGGCCAGCACCGGCACCATCAACCAATGTGCACGCATGATTCGTTTCTCCCGCATGACGATCCTTGAGCTTGCAGGGTAGCGCCTAACAAACACCCATGCCCAGTTGCATCAATGCCATCCCCCCCTGATGCCAGCCCCACCACACCAGCGCCAACAGCGCCAAAGCAGCAAGGGCCAGCAGCCCACGGGCCAGGTAGCGGTTCATGCGGCCTGGGCCTGCAAGCGGGCAACCGGACGCTCGCGCACCGGCCAATTAAGGGCGGCAGCCAGCAGGCTGAGCAGGATGGAAATCTGCCAGACCAGGTCGTAGCTGCCAGTGCGGTCATACACCACCCCACCCAACCAGCCACCGAGGAAGGCCCCAAGCTGGTGGAACAGGAAGACGATACCGCCGAGCATGGACAGGTTGCGCACCCCGAACACCGTCGCCACGGTGCCATTGGTCAACGGCACTGTGGACAGCCACAGCAGGCCCATGGCGATACCGAACAGGTAAGCACTGAACTCGCTCACCGGCGCCCACAGGAACAGCAGGATTACCACCGCACGTAGCAAGTAAAGCCCGGTCAGCAGACGCGGCTTGGACATCCGACCACCCAGCCAGCCAGCAGTGAAAGTACCTACGATATTGAACAGGCCGACCAACGCCAGCACCGTGGTACCGGTGGTTGCAGCCAGGTGCTGGTCTACCAGATAGGCCGGCAGGTGCACACCAATGAACACCACCTGGAAGCCGCAGACGAAAAAGCCCAGCGCCAGCAACCAGAAGCCGGAATGCGAGCACGCCTCGCGCAGTGCCTGGCTCAGGGTCTGTTCGGCGCCATGGCTGGGCAGCGGGCGGTCGCGCAGCAGGCCGACGAAGGGCACGATAAACGCCACCATCAGGCCCAACACCAGCAACGCCGCCGACCACCCCAACCACTGGATCAGACCCAAGGTACCGGGCAGCATGGCGAACTGGCCAAACGAACCGGCAGCGCTGGCAATCCCCATCGCCATACTGCGCTTCTCGGCAGGCACAGCACGCCCGACCACGCCAAGGATGACCGAGAACGACGTGCCGGACAGGCCGATGCCGATCAGCAAGCCGGCACTGAGCGACAACGACAAGGCCGAATCGGCCATGCCCATCAGGATCAAACCGACGGCATAGAGAATGCCACCGATGATCACCACCCGCGCGGCACCCAGGCGGTCGGCCAAGGCTCCGGCGAAGGGTTGGGCCAGCCCCCAGATCAGGTTCTGCAAGGCGATGGCAAAGGCGAACACCTCACGCCCCCAGCCAAAATCGGCGCTCATCGGCGCCAGGAACAGGCCAAAGCCATGTCGCACACCCAAGGAAAGCGCCAGGATCAACGCCGCCCCCACCAATACCCAACCGCTGGTTCGCCACACCGAAGTCATTGTCGTTATCTCCAGCACATCGCAAGGTTTTTGCGGGTATATACCCGCTTATAGTCGTATCGATTCAGGCCAGTTGGCCCAGCAAACGCACCAGCTCATCCCGCTGCCCTGCCCCCAGTCGCTCCACCAGCTCCGTTTGAGCCTGCTCCCAGGCGGGATGAGCGTCACACAATAGCTGCTTACCCGCTTCGGTCAGCAGCACCACGCGATTGCGTTGGTCATCGCCATCCACCAGGGCCAACAGCCCCTCGGCCTCAAGCACCCGCAGGTTGCGGCCCAAGGTGCTGCGCTCCAGGCCCATCGCTTCGGCCAGGGTCGTGATGCTAGGGCGATCAAGCCGCTGCAGATGGCGTAAAAGGGAAAACTGGGCGACATTGACCCCAAAGCCGGCAAGCGCTTCGTCGTAATGTCGGCTCACCCCACGGGCAGCGCGACGTAGATGGGTACAGATGCATTCACTGGGCAGCATGGATACGTGTATATACCCGCGTCATAGGTGTTGCAAGAAATTTCGCCTTCGAGGTGACAGCAACCGATCGCTCAGAGCCCCATGGCCAAACCCAGCACCACAGCAAGCTCAAGCAACTCCACCATCGCGCCAGCGGTATCCCCGGTGGTCCCGCCAAGGCGCCGGCACATCAGTTGCCGCAACCCTGCAAACACAGCGACTGCCAGCAACAGTATCCAGCACGCGCCCCAGCCACCTGCGACCAGGCACATGACCGTACTGCCCAGCAAAGCCCAAGAGGCTTCACGGCGCGGCAGATGATCGGCCAGGGCTTGGCCCAAGCCACCCGAGCGCACGTAGGGGGTACCCAGGAACAGGCCCAACATTGCCGCCCGACCAATCAAGGGCGCCAGCAGCAATTGCGCTCCGATGCCCTGCTCCACCAGCACCCACAAGGCGCAGAACTTCAGCAACAGCACCAATACCAGGGTGACCACGGCAATCGGCCCGCTGCGCGGGTCTTTCATGATCTGCAAGGTGCGTTCACGGTCGCCGAAACCACCCAGCCAGGCGTCAGCACTGTCAGCCAGGCCATCCAGGTGCAAGGCACCACTGAGCAACACCCACAATGTCAGAAGCAAAGCGGCATGCAGCGGTGCTGGCGTACCTTGCAGCAGATGGCTGGCCAGCCACAGCAGTAAGCCGAACAGCAACCCGACCAGCGGGTAGAACAGCAGCGAACGCCCCATTTCACGTGGTGCCGGCATGCCTGGCAGGCTTACAGGCAGGCTGCTGAGAAACTGCAAGGCAATCCAGAATGGCAACATTTCAGCACGCCTCGACCCACTGGCCATCGACACCCGGTACCAGCCGCACCAGCGCACCATGCCCCACCTCAACCTGCAGCAGCTGCGCCCTCGGCACGCCACGGGCTCGGGCCAGCAATAGCCGCATCACACCGCCATGGGTTACCAGCAGCACGCGCTTGCCAGCATGTTGACGGCCTAGCCGCTCGACAGCAGCCAGCACACGTTCGGCAAACGCCTCGACTGGCTCGCCATTGGGTGGCGTAAATGCGTAAGGGTTCTCCCAGAACTGACCCAGAGCATCCGCCTGGTCTTCCATGATCTGCGCAGCGCTTCGGCCCTCCCAGTCGCCAAAATGCAGCTCCTGAAGGCCGGGTTCTCGTTGCACCGGCAAATTCAACTGCGCCCCCAGTTCATCGGCAAAGCGGGCGCAGCGCTGCAGCGGCGAGCTGACCAGCACCTCCCAGGGCCCCGCCTCGGCCACGGCACCACGCATCTGCGCCCAGCCCTTGTCAGTCAACGCATCGTCAAGGCTGCCGCGCAGGCCGCCCTGTTCGGTTTCGCCATGGCGCAACAAGTCGAGGATCATGCCGGGCGGTCCGCCACCGCAGCTTCGGCGAACGTCGCCATCTGCCCGTGCAGCGCGCAGGCGAGGCGCAGCAGCGGCACGGCGAGCGCAGCACCACTGCCCTCACCCAAACGAAGGCCCAGCGCCAGTAGCGGTTCGGCCTGCAAGGCCTCGAGCAATGCTTTGTGCCCGGGTTCCGCCCCTTGGTGAGCGAACAGCAACCACGCCCGGCACTGCGGATTAAGGCGCACCGCCGCCAGCGCGGCAACGCTACAGATGAAGCCGTCGACCAGTACGGCGATACCCGCCTGCGCACAAGCGATGTAGGCGCCCGCCAACGCAGCGATCTCAAAGCCACCGACGCAACCCAAGGCTTGCAGCGGGTCCGCAGCCTGCAACTTGTGCAAGCGAAGGGCGTGCTCAATGACTTCGGCCTTGTGCCGCACACCCGCGCTGTCCAGGCCCGTGCCCGGGCCGCTCAGTTCAGCAGGCGGGCAGCCCAGCAGGACGCTGGCCAAGGCGGCGGCGGCTGTGGTGTTGCCTATCCCCATCTCGCCACCAATGAACAGCTGCGCACCCCGTTCGGCAGCACGCAGCGCGCTGTCGCGGCCCGCCTGCAAAGCAGCTTGCAGTTGGCCTTCGGTCATTGCCGGCTGGCGAGCGAAGTTGGCCGTACCGGCCCCAAGGCGCAAGTGGTGCACGCCCGGCAAGGCCAGATCAGAGTCGATGGTGCCCAGGTCGACCACTTCGAGGCTGGCCTGCAGCTCGCGCGCCAGCACGCTGATCGCTGCACCACCCCCTAGGAAGTTGCGCAGCATCTGCCCGGTCACCGCCTGCGGGTAAGCTGAGATACCCTCCTCGACCACACCGTGGTCACCGGCAAAAACAGTGATGGCGGCCTGATCCAGCACCGGCCTTTCACGCCCCTGCAGGCCGGCAAGCTGAATGGCCAGGCCTTCAAGCTGGCCAAGCGAACCGGCAGGCTTGGTCAGTTGCTGCTGACGGGCGCGGGCCTGGTCCATGGCGGCGTTATCGAGGGGTTGGCAGGCATCACGCCACCAGGCTTGTGTCATAGTGCAGGTCCTTTAAGCATTAAGGGCAGGCCGGCCACGGTCAGCACAACGCGCTGACAACGTTCGGCCACGGCCTGGTGAAGCCAGCCGGCCAGGTCGACATAACGCCGGGTCAGCTCGCCCATGGGCACGACGCCCAGGCCGGTTTCGTTACTGACCAGGATCAGGGTGCCAGGCAACTGCTCAAGGCAGACCAGCAGGGCATCTCGTTCCTCGGCCAGGCGCTGGTCATCTTCAAGCATCAGCAGGTTGGTCAACCACAGGGTCAGGCAGTCCACCAGCAGGCAACGGCCTTCGGCCGCTTCGGCGCGCAGCACAGCGGCCAGGGCCAGCGGTTCTTCGATCAGCCCCCAGTCGTCCGGACGGCGTTGGCGGTGCAGCAACACACGTTCGTTCATTTCACCGTCCAGCGGCTGGCTGGTGGCAATGTAGGTCACCGGCAGGCCACTGGCACTGGCCAACTGTTCGGCGAGGCGGCTCTTGCCGGAGCGGGCGCCACCGAGGATCAGGCTGCGCATGTCAGGCCACCCCACAGAGTTGGCGCAAGCGCGTGGTGTCCAGGTATTTTTCCACCAGGTCGGCCAGACGCTCGATGTCGCGCTCGCGCAGGGCTTCGTAATCGATGGTCTGGGCATCTTCCAGGCCGGCCCAGCGCAGCAGCGCGGCGCACGAGTGGCAGCCCTCGAACAGGCCGTGCAGGTAGGTGGCAAGGATCTGCCCATCATCGCTCACCGCGCCATCACAACGACCATCAGCCAGTTGCACGGCAGGCTGTTCCAAACCAGGGCCGGTGGTGACGCCTGCGTGAATCTCATAACCGGCAACCGGCGCCGCTTCAAGGTTCAGTACCCCGGCAACGTTGCGCAACTGCTTCTCGGCCTCAAGCACCGTGGTGTAATCCAGCAGACCAAGCCCCGGGCTCGACCCGGCAGGGCCCTCGAGGCCTAGCGGGTCATGCACTTCACGGCCCAGCATCTGCAGGCCCCCACAAATGCCGATCAGCTTGCCGCCGTAGCGCAGGTGCCGCTCGATGGCTTTGTCCCAACCGCGCTCGCGCAGTTGCGCCAGGTCGCCACGCACGCTCTTGGAGCCCGGCAGAATGATCAGGTCGGCAGCCGGAATCGGCTGGCCCGGGCCAATGAACTGCAGGTCCACCTGCGGGTGCAGGCGCAGCGGGTCGAAGTCGGTGTGGTTACTGATGCGCGGCAGTACCGGCACGATCACCTTGAGCACACGCTCGCTTTTGGCGCCTTGGCGCACATCGATGCCGTCTTCGGCTTCCAGGTGCAAATCGGTGACGTAGGGCAACACGCCCAGCACCGGCTTGCCGGTGCGTTGCTCCAGCCAGTCCAGCCCCGGCTGCAACAGGGCGATGTCGCCACGGAAGCGGTTGATGACAAAGCCCTTGACCCGCGCCTGCTCACTGGGCGAAAGCAGCTCCAGCGTGCCGACAAGGTGCGCGAACACGCCACCACGGTTGATGTCGGCGACCAGGATCACCGGGCAATCGACGGCTTCGGCAAAGCCCATGTTGGCGATGTCGCCGGCCCGCAGGTTGATCTCTGCCGGTGACCCGGCGCCTTCGACCATGACCACCGGCCAGGCGGCACTCAGGCGCTGGTGCGAAGCCAGCACCGCCTGCATGGCGATGGCCTTGTAGTCGTGGTAGGCCACCGCATTCATGCTGGTGACCGCACGGCCATGAATGATCACCTGGGCACCGGTGTCGCTGTTGGGCTTGAGCAGTACCGGGTTCATGTCGGTATGCGGCGCCAGCCGGCACGCCTGGGCCTGCACCGCCTGGGCGCGGCCAATTTCGCCGCCGTCGGCGGTTACCGCGCTGTTCAGCGCCATGTTCTGCGGTTTGAACGGCACCACAGCGACGCCCTGGCGCAACAACCAGCGGCACAATGCGGTCACCAGCGTGCTCTTGCCGGCATCGGAGGTGGTGCCTTGCACCATGAGGGTGGTCATGCCGATTCCTTTTGATAGTCGGTCAGCGCCTGGGCCAGGCGCTGTTCATCGGCCGCACTCTCGGGCAACCCCAGGCGCACGGCCGGAGGGTGTTCGAACAGGCGCACCAGAATGCCGCGACGGGCGAGAAAGTCATGCAACGGCGCGGCACGCTCGCTGCGCACGTACTGGAACAGGTCACAACCGCCGCTTGGCGCCAGGCCTGTGCCAGCCAACAAGGTGGCAAGGCGCTGGCTGGCAGCAGCGCAACGTTCAGTCTGCAAACGCTGCGCAGCTTCGTCGGCCAAGCTGGCCTGGGCCAGCACCCGGGTCGGGCCGTTGACGGTCCAAGGGCCAAGCAACTCGGCCAGACGCAACAGCAGGCTGCGCTCAGCGGCGACGAAGCCCAGCCGCACTCCGGCCAAACCGAAGAATTTACCGAATGAACGCAGCACGATCAGGCCCTCGCGACCCGCGCAGTCCACCACGCTGTCTGCCGGGGTGTTGTCCATGAACGCTTCATCGACCAGCAGCCAGCCACCGCGCGCAGCCAGGCGCGCATGCCAAGCCAACAGCTTCTCACGCGGGACCCGCCGCCCGGTCGGGTTGTTGGGGTTGACCAGCACCAGCACGTCGAGGCTATCGAGCGCTGCGTCAACCTGTGCCTCGTCCAGCTCAACCAACTGATGTCCCGCCCGCTGCCAGGCGTACGGGTGTTCGGCATAACATGGCGTCAGCACCCCTGTCCGGCCTGCGGCGCGCAGCAGCGGCAAAGCCTGGATTGCGGCCTGAGAGCCCGCTACCGGCAGCAGCTGGCTGGCACCGTAGTACGCGCGTGCAGCGTCTTCCAGGCCGTCCTCGACCTCCGGTAGACGCGCCCACGCATCCATAGGAATCGGTGGGATCGGGAATGGCCAGGGCGCGATGCCGCTGGACAGGTCGAGCCACTGCTCGCGAGGAATGCCGTACTGCTGCACTGCGCGCAGCAGGCGGCCACCGTGTTCAAGCATTGATGTAAGCCCCCAGGCAGATCAACAACAGCCACAACCACACACCCCGCTGCACCAGGGCCCAACCACGCTCGATGGCATCGGCATCGGCCACTGGCCCCTCGCCCAGGCGCGGCCGCTCATGAAGCTCGCCGTGGTACACCGCCGGGCCACCGAGCTCCACGCCCAGTGCACCGGCCCCTGCAGCCATCACCGGGCCGGCGTTAGGGCTGTCCCACAGGGGGCCCTGCTTGCGCCAGCAGGCCAGGGCCAGGCGGGTCTTGCCCAGCAGCGCATAAGTCAGCGCCACCAGCCTTGCGGGAAGGTAGTTGAGCACGTCGTCGATACGCGCCGCGCACCAGCCGAAACGTTCGAAGCGCTCATTACGGTAGCCCCACATGGCATCCAGCGTGTTGCTCAGGCGATACAGCACCACACCCGGCGCGCCTGCTACCACAAACCAGAACAGCGCGGCGAACACCGCATCGCTGCCGTTCTCCAGCACCGACTCGGTGGCCGCCCGGGCCACTGCCGGCTCGTCCAGTTCGCGGGTTTCGCGGCTGACCAGGTAGCCGACGCGCCGACGCGCCTCTTCCAGGTTGCCTTGGCGCAACGCGTTGGCCACCGGCAGCACATGCTCGCCCAGGCTACGCAGCCCCACGGCGCAGTAAAGCGCCAGCACATCCACCAGCCAGCCGATGTAAGGCAGCCACGACAGGACCAGCGCCACCAGGGTCAGCGGCACCACCGCCAGAAACCACGCACTCACCCCATGGCTGCGCCAGCCGCGCCCGCCGGCATTCAGGCGGCGCTCAAGGTTACTGGCCATATTGCCAAAAGCCACCAACGGGTGGCGCCGCTGCGGCTCGCCCAGCAAAGCGTCCAGGGCTACCCCGGCCACGGTCAGCAAGGCCACGCTCATTGACGCTCTCCCCATTGGTTCTCGTAAAGCATTTCGCTCAAGGGCCGCTCTTCGGCCCAGTTTTCCTGCACCAGCATCGGCACCGGGTAGAACTCGGTGACCGGCCCCAGGCACAGCACCGCCACCGGCTTGGCACCTGCAGGCATGCCCAGCAAAGCGGCCAAAGCCTGCGGCTCGAACAGCGACACCCAGCCCATGCCCAGCCCTTCGCCACGCGCAGCCAGCCACAGGTTCTGGATGGCACAGGCCAGCGAGGCCAGGTCCATTTCCGGCAGCGTGCGGCGGCCGAAGATGTGCGGTTCCCGGTTATCCATCAAGGCCGCCACCAGCAGCTCGGCGCAGTCGTTGATGCCTTCAACCTTCAGCTTCATGAAGGCATCGGAACGCTCGCCCAATGCCTCAGCGGTGCGCACCCGCTCCGCCTCCACCAAGGCCTGGATGCGGCCACGCAGATCACGCCGGGTAATGCGGATAAAGCGCCACGGCTGCATCAGCCCGACACTGGGCGCCTGATGCGCGGCGGCCAGCAAACGGGCAAGCAGCTCTGGCGCCACCTGGCCACCGGCAAAATGGCGCATGTCGCGACGCTCACCAATGGCCCGGTAGATCGCGGCGCGCTCGACGTCGCTGAAGGCATGTTCGCTCATGGCCGCAACAGCGCCGCCGCCGCATCCGGGTTGGAGGGGAAGTAGAAATGCACGTATGAGGCCGTCAACCGGCCCAAGCGATACACCGCTTCGTTGCCACGCCCGCCATTAGGGCTAAGGCCACGGGCGATCGGTTCCAGCTCGGTGCTGGTCAGCGAGTGATGGTAGGTATGGCCACGCAAGGTGCCCTCCGGCAGCTCTACCGCCTGCAGCGCCAGGGCCGCCAGGCGCTTCTGCATGGTCGCCTCGCCCCGCAGCAGGCCCAGCAGTTCGGCACGCTCGCCTGCCACGTCGGTCAAGGCATCGAGCAGGTACAGCATGCCGCCGCACTCGGCCAGCAAGGGTTTGCCCTGAGCATGATGGGCGCGGATTGCCTCGCACATCGGCGCATTGGCGGCCAGGGCATGGTGATGCAGCTCGGGGTAGCCGCCCGGCAGGTACAGGCTATCCACCGCCGGTAGTTCGCGGTCGTGCAGCGGCGAGAAGAATTCCAGCTGCGCCCCGAGGTTGCGCAGCAGGTCGAGGTTGGCCCCGTAGGTAAAGGCAAACGCTTCGTCGCGTGCCACGCCAATGCGCACCCCTGCCAGCGAAGCAGCACACGGTTGCGTTTCGGGCTCGGCAAAGCTCACCGGCGGTGGCAAGGCTGCGTTGCAGCTGGCGCCAAGCGCCTCGGCGGCGGCATCCAGGCGGGCATCCAGGTCGTTCAGCTCGCTGGCCTGAACCAGCCCGAGATGGCGGCTGGGCAATTCGATGCCGCGCTCGCGCGATAAGCCGCCATACCAGCGCAAGCCCTGGGTCAGGCTACCTTCCAGCAGTTGCGCGTGGCGCAGGCTGCCCACCCGGTTGGCCAACACCCCGGCAAACGGCAAGTCGGCCTGGTAGCGCGCCAGGCCCAGGGCCAATGCGCCGAACGTCTGGGCCATGGCCGTGCCGTCGATCACCGCCAGCACCGGCACGCCGAAGTGGCGCGCCAAGTCGGCGCTGGACGGGGTGCCATCAAACAGCCCCATCACCCCTTCGATCAGGATCAGGTCGGCCTCGCCCGCAGCGTCCCACAGCAGGCGACGGCTTTCTTCGGCACCGATCATCCACAGGTCCAGTTGGTACACCGGCGCGCCACTGGCGCGCTCCAGGATCATCGGGTCAAGGAAATCCGGGCCACACTTGAACACGCGCACCTTGCGCCCGAGGTTACGGTGCAAGCGGGCCAGCGCGGCGGTGACGGTAGTCTTGCCCTGGCCAGAGGCTGGTGCCGCGATCAACACGGCGGGACAATGGCGCGATTGACTCACAGTTCAACGCCCTTCTGTGCGCGAATGCCCGCCTGGAAGGCGTGCTTGAGCATACCCATCTCGGTCACGGTATCGGCCAGTTCGATCATTTCAGGCTTGGCCGCACGACCCGTGACAATCACATGCTGCATCGGCGGGCGGGCCTGGATGTCTGAAAGCACCTGGTCCAGGTCGAGGTAGCCGTGCTTGAGGGCGATGTTCAGCTCATCCAGCACCACAAACTGCACATCTGGGTCTTGCAGCAGCTGGCGCGACACCGCCCAGGCGGCTTCGGCGGCGGCGATGTCACGCTGGCGGTCCTGGGTTTCCCAGGTGAAGCCCTCGCCCATCACGTGATAGCGCACCTGCTCAGGAAAGCGGCGGAAGAACAGCTCTTCCCCTGTGCTGTTGCGGCCCTTGATGAACTGCACAACACCGCACTGCATGCCATGGCCCAGCGCGCGCGCGAGCATGCCGAAGGCCGAGCTGCTCTTGCCCTTGCCATTGCCGGTCAGCACCAGCAACAGGCCGCATTCGTTGGGGGAATTGGCGATACGTTCGTCGATGACCGCCTTCTTGCGCTGCATGCGCGCCAGGTGGCGTTCGTCACGTTCGGTGGATTCGCTCATCAGGGTTCTCCGCTGGCTGGCACCGTGGCAACGCACGCTGACAGGTAATAGGCAGGCAAACGGAGTACGCGCAGGGGCCATGGCAGGGCGCCACGGTGCACCGCGCATCACCCTCCGTGATGCCGTTGGCAGTAACAGGCCGGTCTCCGGGCTTGTGAGCGGGCTTTGGCCCGGGCCTGCGCGCCTTCCCGGGTACCTGTACCCAGTGGCCCTGCGCGGCCGCGACTCACCTACCGTTGCGGGGGCAGCGCCGGAATCGCGCCATGCTGGCGCCCACCGGCTTCCCAGTTTCACCCTGCCCAGTCGGGGCTGGCAGGGCACCTGAAACACGCGCGAAGGTTAGAGGGTTGTACCCGGAGCGTCAATCGAAGCGGGCCGCTTTGCAGCCGAACAGGCACCGCCTGGGTAATGGCCAATTCACCGGGTTGTGCCACACTGAACGCAGCGATATCACATAGCCATCATTTTCAGCTGGACGCGATTACAACGATAACAGGAGAGCGCAGCATGCGAGGCCAGATCATCAACAACCCGCGCCTGGAGTTTCTCGCCCCGGTGCTGGAGCGCTGGGGCGACTGCATCGACCGCTTCAATCAATTTGCTGGCGATGCCGAAGCACCTTATTGGCATGGCGCAGCCGCGAATACCGGGCTGCTTGCCGCAGCCGCGTGGCAGGCCGAACTGACGGCGCTGCAGCAGTTTGCCGGCAAGAAGCAGCGCGACGAAGGCGAACACGAAGGGCGCTGCGACCTGTCGATCAGCAGTGCCGATGAAGCGCTGTACCTCAGTGTCAGCCAGCGCTGGCCAAAAATTGCCCGACTGGACATGGCCGAAGCGTTGCAGCAGACCGCTGCCGTCGCGCGCCAGGTGGCCTACCCCAGTCAGTTGAGAGCCGGCGCGCTGTTCATCAGCCCGTGGAAGGCTGGCCAGCACGCCAGCCCCGAGGAACTGCAGGACCTAGTCGACGATTTACAGAAACATACCGCCTGTGCGATTGCCTGGTACTTCCCGTACCCCTATCGCAAATTGCACAACGAGCTGGGGCAGTATTTTCCGGGGGTGGCGTTGCTGCTCAAGCAGGCTTGAACCAACGCCGGCGCAGCGGACATCTTGGTCTTGATCTTCGCGACTTCAGGAGGCCGGAGTGAGGCCTCCTGAAGTCGCAATCGGCGGCGCCTGAAGTATCGCGCGCTTAAAAGCAGAAGCAATGGCAACGACCCTGGTATTCAGGGGTTTTGCGCCAGGTGCCCTTGCGGAATCACCCGCTTGGCCTGCAAGTACGCCTTGGCCCAATAGCTGTTGGAAAGGTAGTCCAGGCGCACCGTTCCGCCTGTCGAGGGCGCATGCACAAAGCGCCCTTCGCCAACATAGATACCGGCATGGCTGACCTGCGAGCCACCACTGGTAGCAAAGAACACCAGGTCACCGGACTGCAGCGACTGGGCATCCACCGTGGGTGCGCGCATGACGATCATTTCCCGCGTCGAACGCGGCAGGCTGATGCCGGCAGCATCACGGTAGACGTACTTGATCAGGCCACTGCAGTCGAAGCCGGAGTCCGGCGTATTGCCCCCCCAACGGTAAGGCGTACCCACAAGGCCAATGGCACGGATCAATACGTCATCGGCAATCGGCGAAGGGCTTGGCTGGCTGTAGGAAACCTGCGGCTGAACCACAGGGGCCGGCGCCGGAGCGCGGCTGGAGCAGGCAGCCAGCAAGGCTGCCAGGGAGAGAAATGCGAAGCGCGCCATCTTTACCATGGCCAGAACATCCTGTCTGAGATTGCTGCGCCGCAGCCAAAAAGAGTTGAGAATTTAGATTAGACGCTTTCTGTAAATACGCACGGCGGCGAGCTTTTCTCAAAGCATCGCCGCCGTGGCAGAATACAGCATTTTGCCATCAGTTGCGCGCGATGTTGGTCGGCGCCATGGCCAAGGCACGCTTGGCTTCGATGAAGGTCTTGCTCCAGTAGCGGTCACCGAGGCTGTCGATGCGTACGCCACCGCTGCGGCGGCTGCTGGAATGGATGAACTGGTTGTCACCCAGGTAGATGCCGGCATGGCTGACGCGGCCGCGACCGTTGGTGCTGAAGAACAGCAGATCACCCGGTTTGAGCTTGTTGCGGGCCACTTTCGGGGCATCGACGTTGATCATTTCGCGCGTCGAGCGTGGCAGGGTCATGCCCGCCTCTTCGCGGAACAGATAGCCGATGAAACCGCTGCAGTCGAAACCGGACTTTTCAGAGGTACCACCGAAGCGGTAGCGAGTGCCGATCAACGACATGCCGCGCTCGAGAATACTGTCCGCCAGCACGGGCAGCTGGTATGGCTTGCTGTTGCTGGAGAAGGCCTCCAGGTCATCTTCAGTGGCCAGCTCCTCCGGCTCGCCGAACACCGACGAGGACGAAGCTTTAGCCTTGATCACCGATTGTGCAGCGACCGGGGTGTGATCCTGAGGCTGAGAAACCGGGCCTTGGGCCGCGCAGCCAAAAAGCAGGGTCACGAGTGCGAGTGGCACGAGGGGTGCGAAGCGCTTTAGCATGGGCACGACCGTGTCTGTAATCCTTTAGAAGGGTGAAACTATGCCCTCTATCATGGCCATTTGCAAATTTTATCGAAAAAGATGTGACTTTTTTGTTTTGCCGCTCTGGCCCAGCGTTTTCAGGGGGTTACCAGCCGAGGGTTTCCTTGAGGAACGGAATGGTGAGCTTGCGTTGTGCCTGCAGCGAGGCCTGGTCGAGGCGCTCCAGCAGGTCGAACAGCGCGCTCATGCTGCGCGCACCGCGGGTGAGGATGAAGTGACCGACTTCGTCGGTGAGGTGCAGGCCGCGGCGCGAAGCACGCAGTTGCAGGGCTCGCAGCTTGTCTTCGTCAGACAAACCACGCATCTGGAAGACCAAGGCCAGGGTCAGCCGCGACTTCAGGTCCGGCAACTTGATGGGCAATTCGCGCGGGGATGCCGAGGCGGCCAGCAGCAAGCGCCGGCCACTGTCACGCAGGCGGTTGAACAAGTGGAACATGGCCTCTTCCCAGTCCGCCTTGCCGGCAATCACGTGCAAGTCGTCGATGCACACCAGTTCGTACTGGGCCAAGTAGTCAAGCAGTTCTACACCGCGATCGAGCAGTTGCGCCAATGGCAGATAGACAGCAGGTTCGCCGCGTTGCTGGAAGCGGTGGGTGGCAGCCTGCAGCAGGTGGCTACGGCCAACACCCTGCTTGCCCCACAGGTAGATAAGGCTCTCGGTCCAGCCGGCGTCGGCTTCGCATAGCCGCTCGACGTAGCCCAATGCCGCAGCATTGGCGCCCGGATAGTAGTTGATGAAGGTGGCGTCATCGCGCAGGCGCACACCCAGGGGCAACTGGATCGGTGGTTTCATGCTCGCGGGCGGTCAGCAGGACCGCAGGGGGCCTTTGGTGAACAATGTTGCAAAGTCTATACCCGCAAGTCGGGCCGCACAATCACGGCAACAGATAGCACAAGCAAAATCAACAAGTTGCGCTAAGTTGGGGCTGCATCGCAGCCCCAACATCACAACTGAGGGTCGATATCCCCGGCATACATGTCCGATTCCTTGTACATGTCATGCACATGCCGCAGCAGCACCATGATCACGGCCGCCACCGGCAGCGCCAGCAGCACCCCGGTAAAGCCGAACAGTTCGCCACCGGCCAGGATGGCAAAGATCACCGCCACAGGGTGCAGGCCAATCCGGTCCCCTACCAATAGCGGCGTCAACACCATGCCTTCGAGTGCCTGCCCGACCATAAACACTGCGACGATGCCCAGCATCGGATACAGGTCGCCCCCAAACTGGAACAACCCTGCCACCAAGGCCGCACCGATACCTATGATGAAGCCCATGTAGGGCACGATGGCGGCCAACCCTGCGAGCATACCGATGAGCAGGCCCAGTTCCAGCCCGACCAGCATCAACCCGGCCGAATAAATGACGCCCAAGGCCAGCATTACCATCAGTTGCCCACGCACGAACGCCCCGAGTACTTCGTGGCATTCGCCCGCCAACCCGACCACCTGCGGCTCACGCTGGCGTGGCAGCAGGCTGCGCAGCTTGGCCATCATCAGGTCCCAGTCACGCAGCAGGTAAAAGCCCACCACCGGAATCAGTACCATGTTGGCCAGCCAGGCCATCAGCGCCAGGCTCGAAGCCGTGGCATGCGACAGCAGCATGCCGACGATGTCGGTGGTCTGGCCCATGTGGCCAGCGATGGCAGCTTTGATCTTGTCGAATTTCCAGAAGCCGTCAGCCAGGCCCAAGCGGCTCTGCACCCAAGGCAACGCAACATGCTCAAGCCAGTCGAGCATCTGTGGCGCCAGCTCGTACAAGCGCACCAGCTGCTTGGCAAGCATCGGCACCAGCACCAGCAGCAGGGCTAGCAACAGCAGGGTGAACACCACCACAACGCCCCAGGTACGCGACAGCCCCAGACGCTCCAGGCGGTCGACCAACGGGTCGGCCAGGTAGGCTAGCAGGATGCCGACCAGAAACGGGGTAAGAATGTTGTGCAAGCTATAAAGCAGCACAGTGACCAGCAGGGCAGCGCCCAGCCAGATCCAGCGACGAACGTCGGTCACGGTATGCTCCCCTTACCAGCGAAAACGCAGGCCGTCGAACGGCTTGGGTGCAGGTTGGGCCGGCGCAGGTTGCTCACCGGCTGCCGGTGCTGGCGTGGCGGGCGCTACCGGCATCTGCTCTGCGGGCAACTCCTGCAACTTGGCCAGGCCGAGTTGGGCGCGCAGCTGTTCGCGGTTGCCGGTCACACCATAGGTCAGAGTGGTGCCTTCAGCCATTTGCAGGCGTGGGCCATAGGGTTCGAGCACACGGGCAAGCTCGGCATAGCGCTGCAGGTTCACCCCCTGCACCTGTACCTGCATCTGGCTGCTGGCACCCGGACGGGTGACATAACGCGGCGCCAGGCGACTGCTGACCGCCAACATGACCGCGTCAGCCAGGGCAGCCGGGTCGCCCCCTTCGGCCGTGCCTTGTTCACGCTGGTCGCCCAGCCACAGCTGCCACTTGCCCTGCCATTTGCCGTCTGCTTCCTGTGCATGCACCGCCAACAAGGCATCGGCGCCATAACGCTCGGCGGCCTCACGCAAAGGTGCCGGGTCGCTGGCTTCGATCTGCTTGGCATTGGCTACCAGTTGCTCCTGCAAGTCGGCCAGCGGCAAGCGCAACGGCAGGCCACGGTGTTGGGCGGCACGGCGCAGGGGCTGGGCGCTGGCCTGGCCGTCACCGACGAGACTGCTGCCTTCGGCACTGTCATTCAGCCACCAGCCGAGAATCGAAGGCCGATTGCTGCCCCACAGCGCCAGGCCGGCCTTGCGCAAGGCCCGCTCGGTGCTACCGGGGTCGAACTCGACCACCACCGACTCGGGTGGGCCGGCCTCGCTGCCAACCTGGTTGATGATTTGCTGCGGGTCTTTGCGCAACTCGGCAAGTGCCGGGCTTTGCACTGCCTTGGGGTCGCCGGTCAGGCGCAGCACCAAGGTGTCGAGGGCTTTGGCAGTGGCGCTAGTACGGGCTTCGGCGCCCTGCCCGGCCATAGGCTCGCGCACCTGATACAGGCCGGCGACATTTTCAGCCTGGGCTGCAACCGATATCAGGGCCAGGCCGCCGACCGCCAGAATATTGAACAAACGCATGAAGGATTCCTGTCCAGTCGAGCATGAAGCTCGCTACTTGCAGCTTATACACATGCAACCGCATCAACCACCCTCAGCCCTTTTTCAACAATTTACCGCCCTGCCCGTCGGCCTGAGGATGGCCGCTGCCCGGCAACCCTGATAAAATCGCGCGCCTTCACAGACCACTGACGTTTCAGGCAGCCGCCGCCTACCCGCCGGCCTTGGCCGTCTTGGTCGTTTTTAAGAATCCCTCCCTCCTAAAGGCCTGGATCAATGAGCAAGCAACCCTCCCTGAGCTACAAGGACGCCGGTGTAGACATCGACGCCGGCGAAGCACTGGTCGAACGCATCAAGGGCGTGGCAAAACGCACCGCACGCCCTGAAGTCATGGGTGGCCTGGGCGGCTTCGGCGCCCTCTGCGAGATCCCGGCCGGCTACAAGCAGCCGGTGCTGGTCTCCGGCACCGACGGCGTCGGCACCAAGCTGCGCCTGGCGCTGAACCTGAACAAGCACGACAGCATCGGCCAGGACCTGGTCGCCATGTGCGTGAACGACCTGGTGGTATGCGGCGCCGAGCCGCTGTTCTTCCTCGACTACTACGCCACCGGCAAGCTGAACGTTGACGTGGCCGCCACCGTGGTCACCGGCATTGGCGCCGGTTGCGAACTGGCCGGCTGCTCGCTGGTCGGTGGTGAAACCGCCGAAATGCCTGGCATGTACGAAGGTGAAGACTACGACCTGGCTGGCTTCTGCGTCGGCGTGGTGGAAAAAGCCGAAATCATCGACGGGTCCAAGGTTGCCACTGGCGACGCGCTGATCGCCCTGCCGTCCTCGGGCCCGCATTCCAACGGCTACTCGCTGATCCGCAAAATCCTCGAAGTGTCCGCTACCGACATCGAAAACACCCAGCTGGACGGCAAGCCGCTGACCGACCTGCTGATGGCGCCGACCCGCATCTACGTCAAGCCGCTGCTGCAACTGATCAAGAACACCGGCGCCGTCAAGGCCATGGCCCACATCACCGGTGGCGGCCTGCTGGATAACATCCCGCGCGTACTGCCGAAAAACGCCCAGGCCGTGGTTGACGTGGCCAGCTGGCAGCGTCCGGCGGTGTTCGACTTCCTGCAGGAAAAAGGCAACGTCGACGAGCACGAAATGCACCGCGTACTGAACTGCGGCGTGGGCATGGTCATCTGCGTAGCCCAGGACCAGGTTGAAGCTGCCCTGAACGAACTGCGCGCCGCCGGTGAGCAGCCGTGGGTCATCGGCCACATCGCCGAAGCCGCCGAAGGCGCCGCCCAGGTCGAGCTGCAGAACCTCAAGGCACACTGATGCCGAGCAAGACCTGCAATGTAGTGGTACTGCTGTCGGGCTCCGGCAGCAACCTGCAAGCCCTGATCGACAGCTGCCAAGGCCAGGACAGCCCGGTGCGCATCCGTGCGGTGGTTTCCAACCGCGCCGATGCCTACGGCCTGCAACGTGCCGCGGCGGCCGGTATCGACAGCGTGGTGCTCGACCACACCCAGTTCGACGGCCGTGAAGCCTTCGATGCCGCGCTGGTTGCGCGCATCGACGGTTTTGCGCCGGACCTGGTGGTGCTGGCCGGCTTCATGCGCATCCTCAGTGGCGACTTCGTGCGCCACTACCAGGGCCGCCTGCTCAACATCCACCCGTCGCTGCTGCCCAAGTACAAGGGCCTGCATACCCACCGGCGGGCACTGGAGGCAGGCGACGCCGAGCACGGCTGCAGCGTACACTTCGTGACTGAGGAACTCGATGGCGGCCCACTGGTCGTACAGGCTGTGGTACCGGTGGCGTCTGACGACACCGTCGAAAGCCTGGCCCAACGGGTACACCGTCAGGAACACCTGATCTACCCGCTGGCGGTGCGCTGGTTCGCTGAAGGGCGCTTGCGCCTTGGCGAACAGGGCGCATTACTGGATGGCCAGCCCCTGGCGGCCAGCGGTCACTTGATTCGATCCTAGGAGAATTTATGCGTCGCGCCCTGCTTTTGGCTCTCGCCGTGCTCGCCCTGCCCCTCCAGGCAGCTGATCTGAAGCCTTTCTCGGCCAGCTACACCGCCGACTGGAAGCAGCTGCCCATGAGCGGCACCGCCGAGCGCAGCCTGGTCAAGAATGCCAATGGTACCTGGGACCTTAACTTCAAGGCCTCCATGATGATCGCCAGCCTGACCGAGCAAAGCACCCTGCGCATGGAAAACGACACCCTGCTGCCGCAGAAGTACCACTTCGAGCGCGGCGGCCTGGGCAAGGCCAAGAAGGTCGACCTGAACTTCGACTGGACTGGCAAGAAAGTCACCGGCAGCGACCGTGGCGATGCCGTCAGCCTACCGCTGAACCGTGGCGTGCTGGACAAGTCGTCCTACCAGTTGGCCCTGCAGCATGACGTGGCCGCCGGCAAGAAAAGCATGACCTACCAGGTGGTTGATGGTGACGAGATCGACACCTACGACTTCCGCGTGCTGGGCACCGAAAAAGTCACCACCAAGACCGGCCAGGTCGATGCGGTAAAGGTCGAGCGCGTGCGCGACCCAAGCCAGAGCAAGCGCATCACCGAGCTGTGGTTCGCCAAGAACTGGGACTACCTGCTGGTGCAACTGCGCCAGGTAGAGACCGATGGCAAGGAGTACGTGATCGTGCTGCAGGATGGCACGGTCGATGGCAAGCCGGTGAAAGGCAACTGATCCAGCACTGTCTGCAACATCCCAAGCCCCGCCCAGTGCGGGGCTTTTTTATGCTCTTGTGCAAAGGCACTGGCCTTCATGAAACTTGTTTCATGCCCGTTTTATTTACTTAGCCTGCTAACAAACTCTATAAAGAGGGTGTGCGACACACTGTCGCAGCCAACTGAAGAAGTGGAGTTTACCGATGACTGTCCAAGTAACCGAACGCGACGAATCGAAAATGTCCCACGAAAGCCTGGCCGCCGGCATGCGGATCTGGGATGTGCACCAACAAGGTCAACTGGTGGGGATGTTCCACAACGAACACGAAGCGCACCAATACCGCGTAGAGCTGGAAGACCTGGAAAACCAGCGCACCACGCAATGACCCAGCCTTCAAATAAAAAACCCCGCCAAGGCGGGGTTTTTCGTGTTTACCACATCAGATCATCAGGGATCTTGTAGGCGGCGTACGGGTCATCTTCGTCCGCTTCCTCGACATGGGTATTGAGCAGCAGGATACGGCCAGGGTCGCGCTCCTGGATCTTCACCGCCGCTTCGCGAGGGATAACCTCGTAGCCACCGGCATGAGAAACCACGGCCAACGCGCCGTTACTCAGCTTGGTACGCATCAAGGCATTGACGGCAATGCGCTTGACCTTCTTGTCATCGACGAAGTTGTAGTAATCCTCGGTGCTCAGCTTGGGCAGGCGAGTAGCTTCGATCAGTTGCTTGATCTGTGCAGCACGGGCCTTCTGCTCGGCCTTTTCCTGCTGCTGGCGATTCAGCTCCTGGTCACGCTTGACCTTTTCGGCCATGGCTTCCTTGGCCATGCGCTGCTGGCTGTCGTCGACTTCGACCTGGCCTTTGTGCTCCATGCGCTTCTGTTTCTTTTCAGCTTTGTTGGTCTGCGAGACCTGTTTCTGGTTGACCAGACCGGCTTTGAGCAATTGGTCGCGAAGGGAAAGGCTCATGAATGTTCACTCACTTATGCAACAGCTCAGCCGCAGCTGGGCAGGTTCTTTTCCTGACGCTTGGCTTCCCCCCAAAGGGCATCCAGTTCATCAAGGTTACAATCTTCAATGGGACGACCACTGTCGCGCAATGCCTGTTCGATAAAACGGAAACGTCGTTCGAACTTGCGGTTGGCGCGGCGCAGGGCGTTTTCCGGGTCATGCTTGAGGTGGCGGGCCAGGTTGACGGTGGCGAACAGCAGGTCGCCCACTTCATCTTCGAGGGCATCGGCATCGCCGTCGGCCATGGCCTGCAACACTTCGTCCAGTTCTTCGCGCACCTTGTCCAGCACCGGCAATGCCGCCGGCCAGTCGAAACCGACCGTGGCGGCGCGCTTTTGCAGTTTGGCTGCCCGTGACAGGGCCGGCAAGGCTGACGGCACGTCATCGAGCAGCGACAGTTGCTCGGGCGTGCTTTTCTCGGCCCGCTCCTCGGCCTTGATCTCCTCCCAACGGGACTTGACCTGGGCCTCGCTCAGGCTGGGGGTATCCAGCGGCGCATAAAGCTCGCCGGTAGGGAATACATGCGGATGGCGACGAATCAGCTTGCGGGTGATGCTGTCGACCACGCCATCGAACTCGAAACGCCCCTCCTCCCGGGCCAGCTGGCTGTAGTAGACCACCTGGAACAGCAAGTCGCCCAGCTCACCTTGCAGGTGCTCGAAATCACCGCGCTCGATGGTGTCGGCGACCTCGTAGGCTTCTTCAATCGTGTGCGGGACGATGCTCGCGTAGTTCTGCTTGAGGTCCCATGGGCAACCGTACTGCGGGTCGCGCAGGCGGGCCATGAGGTGCAGCAGGTCTTCGAGGGTGTAGGTCATGTAGGCAGGTCCTTCGGTGGCGCCCTCTTCGCGGCCAAGCCCACTCCTACAGGGGTAGGAGCGGGTTTACCCTCGAAGCAGGCGCCGCAGTCTCAAGGGGTACGATTACGCCGCGTCTCGATGATGTTCGGCAACTGCGAGATCCGCCCCAGCAGGCGCCCCAGCGCGTCCAGGCCCGGAATCTCGATGGTCAGCGACATCAGCGCGGTGTTGTCTTCCTTGTTCGAGCGGGTGTTCACCGCCAGCACGTTGATTTTCTCGTTCAGCAGCACCTGCGAAACGTCGCGCAGCAGGCCCGGGCGGTCGTAGGCACGAATAACGATGTCAACCGGGTAGGTCTGCACCGGGATCGGCCCCCAGCTCACCTGGATCATGCGCTCCGGCTCCTTGCCCGCCAGCTGCAGCACCGAGGCGCAGTCCTGGCGGTGGATGCTCACGCCACGGCCCTGGGTGATGTAGCCGACAATGGCATCGCCCGGCAGCGGCTGGCAGCAACCGGCCATCTGCGTCAGCAGGTTGCCGACCCCCTGGATCTGGATATCGCCACGCTTGCCAGTACGCGGGCCGGTAGGCTTGCGCGGCACCAGCTCGATCTGCTCGATACGCTCGGGTTCCAGCAACTGCTGGGCAGCATTGACCAGATGGGCCAGGCGCAGGTCGCCCGCCCCCAGCGAGGCGAACATGTCCTCGGCGGTCTTGACGTTGGTTTTCTCAGCCAGGCGCTCGAAGTCGACCTGCGGCAGGCCCAGGCGGCTGAGTTCACGTTCGAGCAAAGTCTTGCCAGCGGCGACGTTCTGGTCGCGCGCCTGCAGCTTGAACCAGTGCACGATCTTGGCCCGCGCCCGCGAGGTGGTGACATAGCCCAGGTTGGAGTTCAACCAGTCGCGGCTGGGGTTACCGTGCTTGCTGGTGATGATCTCGACCTGCTCGCCGGTCTGCAGGCTGTAGTTCAGCGGTACGATACGGCCGTTGATCTTGGCGCCACGGCAGTTATGGCCAATCTCGGTGTGCACGCGGTAGGCGAAGTCCAGCGGCGTGGCACCCTTGGGCAGGTCGATGGCATGGCCGTCCGGGGTGAATACGTAAACCCGGTCCGGCTCGATGTCGACGCGCAGCTGCTCGGCCAGGCCACCGATGTCGCCCAGCTCTTCGTGCCACTCCAGCACCTGGCGCAGCCAGGAGATCTTCTCTTCGTAGTGGTTGGAGCTCGGCTTGACGTCGGTGCCCTTGTAGCGCCAGTGGGCGCATACGCCGAGCTCGGCTTCTTCGTGCATGCCGTGGGTACGGATCTGCACTTCCAGCACCTTGCCCTCGGGGCCGATCACCGCCGTGTGCAGCGAGCGATAGCCGTTCTCCTTGGGGTTGGCGATGTAGTCGTCGAACTCTTTGGGAATGTGCCGCCACAGCGTGTGCACAATGCCCAACGCGGTGTAGCAGTCGCGGATTTCCGGCACCAGCACGCGCACCGCACGCACGTCGTAGATCTGGCTGAATTCCAGGCCTTTGCGCTGCATCTTGCGCCAGATCGAATAAATGTGTTTCGCCCGACCGCTGATATCGGCCTTCACGCCTGTGGCCAGCAACTCGTTCTGCAACTGGTTCATCACGTCGCTGATGAAGCGCTCGCGGTCCAGTCGGCGCTCGTGCAGCAGTTTGGCGATCTGCTTGTACTGGTCGGGTTCGAGGTAGCGGAAAGACAGGTCTTCCAGCTCCCACTTGATGTGGCCGATACCCAGGCGGTGCGCCAGCGGCGCATAGATGTCGAACACCTCGCGCGCGACACGCAGGCGTTTCTCGTCGTCAGCAGCCTTGACCGCACGGATCGCGCAGGTGCGCTCGGCCAGCTTGATCAGGGCCACACGCACGTCGTCGACCATGGCCACGAGCATCTTGCGCAGGTTCTCGACCTGCGCCTGCGAGCCCAGCACCAGCGACTGCCGTGGGCTGAGGCTGGCACTGATGGCGGCCATGCGCAGCACGCCATCGATCAGCTTCGACACCACCGGGCCAAAACGTTGGCTGACTTCAGCCAGGGTGACCTTGCCTTCGCGCACCGAGCGGTAGATGACCGCTGCCACCAGGGAGTCCTGGTCGAGCTTGAGGTCGGCGAGAATTTCGGCGATCTCCAGCCCCGCCTGAAAGCTGGACGTACCGTCCGCCCAGGAATGCTTGGCCGGGTTGCCCTTTTTCTCGACCTCATGGGCAAACTCGCAGGCCTCTTTCAGCGCTGCGCGATCCAGTGCCGAATCGACGCTTACCACATGGTCCAACCATGCTTCGAGATTGATACTGCCGTCGGTGTTGACCGGCTGGTGCACTCTCACCTGTACCATCTTTGTTTTACCTTTCCATACAGCGCACCACGTGGATGCGCTGGCGATCACCGTGCGGCTGCCATTCCATGGAAGCCGCACCAAGGGGCCAGTCTGCTAGCCCGCTTCGAATAACGCCATGGCCTCGACATGCGCCGTTTGAGGAAACATGTCGAGAATCCCGGCCCTTTTTAACCGGTACCCCTGGCCGACCAGCACCTGGGCGTCTCGCGCCAGCGTGGCCGGGTTGCACGATACGTAGACCAGCCGTTTGGCCTGGAGGCGTGCGATGCCTTGCACCACCTCGAAAGCACCGTCGCGCGGTGGATCCAAGAGTACCGCAGAAAAGCCCTCGGCGGCCCATCCGGTGCCTGCCAAAGGCTGCGATAAATCGGCCTGAAAAAACCGTGCGTTATGCACATTGTTGTTTCGGGCATTGGCCGCAGCCCGATCGACCATGGCCTGTACACCTTCCACAGCCACCACTTCGCGCGCCTGGCGGGCCAGCGGCAGGGCGAAGTTGCCCAAGCCGCAAAACAAGTCCAGCACACGTTCGTCGGCCTGCGGTGCGAGCCAGGCCAGGGCTTGCTCGATCATCGCCGTGTTGACCTGGGCATTCACCTGGACGAAGTCGCCCGGGCGCCAGGCCAGTTCCAGCTGCCACGGTGCCAAGGCAAAGCCCAGTTGTGCGGTAGCGTCCACCGGCGCGGGCTCACCTTCACCCTGCAACCACAGCTGGGCATCGGCCTGCTCGCAAAACGCCTGCAGTTTCGCCAGGTCTTCTGCCGGCAGCGGCGCAACATGCCGCACCAGCACCGCCTCGGCGGTACCACTGAACAGCTCCACGTGGCCCAGCGCCTGGGGTTTGCTCAACGCACGCAGCACCGTCGGCAAGTGGCGCAGAATCGACTGCAAAGGCTGTACCAGTACCGCGCAATCGTCGATGGCGATGATGGCCTGGCTGGCTTCGGCACGGAAGCCGACCTCCAGCTGACGCGCCTTGACGTCCCAGCGAACGGCCACGCGGGCACGGCGTCGGTAGCCAAATTCCGGCCCGCTCAGCGGTGCGGCCCATTCCTCGGGCTGCACGCCAGCCACTCGCTGCAGCTGTTCGGCCAGCGTGCGCTGCTTGAGCGCCAGTTGCGCTTCGTGCGGCAGGTGCTGCAGGTTGCAGCCTCCGCAGCGGTCGTAATAGCGGCACGGCGCCTCGCGGCGCTCGGGGCTGGCCTGTAGCAGGCGCTCCAGGCGGGCCTCGACCACTTTGCCACGGGCATTGAGCACGCGCGCCTCCACGGCCTCACCGGCCAGGGCGCCACTGACGAACCAGGTGCGCCCGTCAAGGAAGGCAATGCCACGGCCGTCACCGGCCAGGCGCTCGATATCCAGGCGCTGCTTCTTGCCCACGGGCACCTGGGGGCTACGGTTGCCGCCGGCCGGCTGGAAGCGCAGGCCGCTGTTGCTTTTTTTCTTGGACATTTAGCTTGGGTCGAACAGGCCGGTGGACAGGTAACGGTCGCCGCGGTCGCAGATGATCGCGACCATCACGGCATTTTCCACCTCGCGGGACAGGCGCAGCATGGCTGCGACCGCACCACCGGAAGACACGCCGCAGAAAATGCCCTCTTCACGGGCAAGGCGGCGGGTGGTGTCTTCGGCTTCCTGCTGCGACATGTCGACCACGCGGTCTACGCGGGTGGCGTCGAAAATTTTCGGCAGGTATTCCTCGGGCCAGCGGCGAATGCCTGGAATGGCCGAGCCTTCCATGGGCTGCAGGCCGATGATCTGCACCGCCGGATTCAGCTCCTTGAGGTACTGCGAGCAGCCCATGATGGTGCCGGTGGTGCCCATGGAACTGACGAAATGGGTAATGGTGCCTTGGGTCTGCTGCCAGATTTCCGGGCCAGTGCTGTTGTAGTGGGCGATCGGGTTGTCGCCGTTGGCGAACTGGTCGAGCACCAGGCCGCGGCCTTCGGCCTGCAGCTTCTCGGCCAGGTCGCGGGCACCTTCCATGCCCTCTTCCTTGGTCACCAGAATCAGCTCGGCGCCGTAGGCGGTCATCGCGGCCTTACGCTCGGCGGTGGAATTGTCGGGCATGATCAGGATCATCTTGTAACCCTTGATTGCCGCCGCCATCGCCAGGGCGATGCCGGTGTTGCCGGAGGTGGCTTCGATCAAGGTGTCGCCGGGCTTGATCTGGCCACGCAGTTCGGCGCGGGTGATCATCGACAGCGCAGGGCGGTCCTTCACCGAGCCGGCAGGATTGTTACCTTCGAGCTTGAGCAGGAGGGTGTTGCTGGTTTCGCCAGCAATGCGCTGCAGGCGAACCAGTGGCGTATTGCCGACGCAATCGGCGATGGTTGGGTACTGCAAGGTCATGGTGTATTTCACAATCCGGACGGCAGGGGCGCCTATCATACCGGCAAACCCTTCGCGGCCATATCACGCAATCTGTAGAGCATATAGCTACAAGCTATAAGGCGGCCTGCGCCCGCGCCGAAACCGCCGCATGTAACGGCAAGCGCATCCACAGTTGCAGCCCACGCTTGCCATTCTGCGCCCACAAAGTGCCGCCCTGACGCTGGATGGCACTGCGGGCGATGCTCAGCCCCAAGCCAAAACCACCATCCCCCGGCCGCGAACCGTCCAGCCGCGAGAACGGCGCGAAGATCCGTTCCAGGTCCTCTTCGGCTACACCGCCGCCTTCATCTTCCAGCCACAACCACCAGTTACTGCCTTCGCGCTGCCCACCCAGGCGCACCACACCCTCGGCCGGCGAGTGACGAATGGCATTGCGCAACATGTTTTCCAGTGCCTGGGCCAAGTGGTTGAGGTTGCCCTGTACCCAGCAGTCGGCCGGCACTTCACAGCGCAAGCGCTCAAGCGACCAGCCGCTCTCGTAGCTGGCATTTTCGGCCAGCAGCTCCCACAACGCGTGGACTTCGATCGGCTCCAGGTTCATCGGCGCACGTTCGGCGTCCTGCCAGGCCAATTGCAGGGTGTCTTCTACCAGTTGCTGCATGCCGTCCACTTCACGGGTCAGGCGCTCGCGCAGGCGTTGCAAGTCGGTTTCACCGTCACAAGCTACCCGCAGCCGGCTCAACGGTGTGCGCATTTCATGCGACAAGTCGCGCAACAACTGCTGCTGCATGGCCACCGTGCCCTGCAGCCGCTCGGCCATCTGGTCGAAGGCGCGGGCCAGCTCGCCCAGCTCGTCATGCCGGGCGATGGTGCGCGAGTCCAGGCGTGCCGACAGCTGGTCGGCGCGCCAGGCATTGGCCTGTTCGCGCAGCTGGTTCAGGGGCACGATCAACATGCGGTACAGGCCCACGCACAGCAGCAAGGTGAACAGGCCGGGGATGATGCCGTTGGTGACGATGCGCCACAGCAAGCGGTACTGGTCCGGATTGAACCGCTGCGGCAGTTCGATCACCAGCATGCCCTGCTCCGGCGCCGACGGGAACGGTACACGCACCCAAGGCTGGTCGACGCTGCGACGGCTCATAGGCCAATCGACCCCGCGCAGGCGCGTCAGCCGCTGCATGATCTGCGGGTTGAGGGTGGCACTGTCGAGGGGCCGCAGGTTGATATCCAGCACACCCACCCAGCCCCGTTCACGCTGGTGCATCGCCGCCACCCACTGGTCCAGCCCCGCCCGCCCACCGCTACGCCAGGCTTGCTCGGCCTCGGTGGCATAGCCACGCAGCGTTTGCCGCGCCGGCTCAGAGAGGAAAGCGTTCTGGATTTCCATGTGCCGGCCCCAGGTATAACTGAGGCCAATCATCAGCAGGCAGAAGCCCACCAGCAAGATGGCCAGCTTCCAGAACAACGAATGGCGGTCGAGCATGGCTCACTCCGCCTCGGTGGCGCTGAGCACGTAGCCCTTGCCCCACACGGTGCGGATCTGCCGCTCGTCATAACCGATGCCCTTGAGCTTGCGACGGATCTGGCTGACATGCATGTCCAGGCTGCGGTCATGCCGCGAATAGCCGCGTTGCAATACCTGCTGGTAAAGGAATGGCTTGCTCAGAACGTCATCGAGGTTACGGTTGAGGATGTCGAGCAGGCGGAACTCGCTGGGCGTAAGGCCTGCCAGGCGGCCATCCAGCCGCACATCGCACAGCCCCTCGTCGAACTGCAGCTCACCGCCGCCGGCCTGCTCATGCGGCGCCTGATGACGCCGCTCAAGGGCCACCCGACGCAGGATGGCCTCGATGCGCACCTGCAGCTCGGCCATGCTGAACGGTTTGGGCAGGTAGTCATCGGCCCCACGCTGGAAACCACTGATACGGTCGGCCTCGGCGCCCAGCGCCGACATCAGGATCACTGGCGTGGCGCTGCGCTTGCGCAACTGTGCCAACGCGTCAAGGCCATTGAGCCCGGGCAACAGGATGTCCATCAGCACCACATCGAACACCTGACGCCCTGCCGTCTCCAGGCCCTCCAGGCCATTGCGGCACCAGGTCACCTGAAAGCCGCCGCGTTGCAGTTCTTCGTGCAGGTAGGCACCGAGCACCGGATCATCCTCGATGGCGAGGATATTGGAGTTGTGAATAGATACAGGATTCATTGGCAACTGCCATGCATTCTCAATTACGAGATTATTGAGCATCCACCGCCTGCCAGGCAACCGCCCTGCGACCAATGCACCGGCAATGGCGCAAAGTACGTACTAAAGAGGTGCAATGGTGCCGCAGGCGGAGTAACTTCGCGGCTTGGCCGTCACCACTTGATGGCATCCAGGCACATCACAGGAGGCGAGTGTGCTCGATCGCTTGGGAATCCGCAGCCGGGTCCTGCTGCTGGCACTGCTGCCGGCCGGCCTGATGGCCCTGGTGCTGGGCAGTTACTTCACCTGGCTGCAACAGAACGACCTGCGCACCCAGCTGTTGCAGCGTGGCAAGATGATTGCCGAACAACTGGCGCCACTGGCCGCTCCCGCCATGGCCCGGCTCGCGCCAGCACAACTGGAGCGTATCGCCGCGCAGACCCTGGAGCAGTCCGATGTACGGGCCGTTGCCTTCCTGGCACCGGACCGCACACGCCTGGCCCACGCCGGCCCGAGCATGCTCAACCAGCCCCCCAGCGGCGGCACGGGCACCCAGCTGCTGCAACGCAGCGGCAACGACGCCACCCGCTACCTGATGCCAGTGTTCGGCCACCACCGTGACCTGGCCACCGATGCCGTACCGGCCGAGGCCGAGCGCCTGCTGGGATGGGTCGAGATCGAGCTGTCGCACGACGGCACACTGCTGCGCGGTTATCGCAACCTGTTCACCAGCCTGTTGCTGATCCTCGCTTGCCTGGCCCTCAGCGGCCTGCTGGCGCTGCGCATGAGCCGCACCATCAACGGCCCCATCGAGCGCATCAAGCACGCGGTCAACCAGCTCAAGGACGGCCACCTGGAAGAACGCCTGCCAACCATGGGCAGCCATGAGCTGGACGAGCTGGCACACGGGATCAACCGCATGGCCGAAACCCTGCAAAATGCCCATGAAGAACTGCAGCACAGCATCGACCAGGCCACCGAAGACGTGCGCCAGAACCTCGAAACCATCGAGATCCAGAACATCGAGCTGGACATGGCGCGCAAGGAGGCGCTTGAGGCCAGCCGCATCAAGTCGGAGTTCTTGGCCAACATGAGCCACGAGATCCGCACCCCGCTCAATGGCATTCTGGGGTTTACCCACCTGCTGCAAAAAAGCGAAATGACGCCGCGCCAGCTGGACTACCTGAGCACCATCGAGAAATCCGCCGACAATTTGCTCGGGATCATCAACGAGATCCTCGATTTCTCCAAGATCGAGGCCGGCAAACTGGTGCTCGACAGCATCCCGTTCAACCTGCGTGACCTGGTTCAGGACACGCTGACCATCCTGGCGCCGGCCGCCCACGCCAAGCAGCTGGAATTGCTCAGCCTGATCTATCGCGACACGCCCGCTTCGTTGATCGGCGACCCGCTGCGGCTTAAGCAGATCCTGACCAACCTGGTCAGCAACGCCATCAAGTTCACCCGCGAAGGCACCATCGTCGTACGTGCCATGCTCGAAGACGAGCACGAAGACAGCGCACAGCTGCGCATCAGTGTGCAGGACACCGGTATCGGCCTGTCGCCGCAGGATGTACGTACACTGTTCCAGGCCTTCAGCCAGGCCGACAACTCGCTGGCACGCCAACCTGGCGGCAGCGGCCTGGGGCTGGTGATTTCCAAACGCCTGATCGAGCAGATGGGCGGCGAAATCGGCGTCGACAGCACCCCGGGCGAAGGGTCGCAGTTCTGGATCAGCCTCAACCTGCCCAAAACCCACGACGATGTCGAGGCGTTTGCGCTACAGCCGCTGCTGGGCCGCCGCGCCGCCATCGTCGACGGCCACGAGCTGGCCCGTCAGGCGCTGGAACACCAACTGGAAGACTGCGGCCTCAGTGTCAGCCTGTTCACCTCCTACGACCAGCTGCTGCAAGCGGTGCAAGCTGCCAGCCAGGCCGGCCAGCCGTTCGAGTTCGCCGTGCTCGGGGCCAACCTGGGCACCCTGTCGCCCGAGCAACTGGGCCACTACCACCAGCAGCTTGAGCGCTACCACTGCCAATGCGTGGTGCTGTGCCCGACCACCGAGCAAGCCCTTTACCACCCGTTCCTGCCCAATGGTCATGGCCAGTTGCTGTCCAAGCCGACCTGCACCCGCAAACTGCGCCGCCTGCTGCTGGAGCTGATGCAACCACGCCGCCCGCTGGGCGAAGCGAACAGCATCAACGGCCAGCGGCAGCCGAAAATCCTGTGCGTCGACGACAATGCCGCCAACTTGCTATTGGTGCAGACCCTGCTTGAAGACCTGGGCGCCGAAGTGCTGGCCGTAGACAACGGTTATGCCGCGGTAAAGGCCGTACAGGACGAGCCCTTCGACCTGATACTGATGGACGTGCAGATGCCCGGCATGGATGGCCGCGCCTGCACAGAGCAGATTCGGCTTTGGGAAAATACCCAAAGTGGCAACCCGTTGCCGATCGTTGCCCTTACCGCCCACGCCATGGCCAATGAAAAACGCGCATTGCTGCACGGCGGCATGGACGATTACCTGACCAAGCCTATCAGCGAACGGCAACTGGCCCAGGTGGTGATGAAATGGACGGGGCTGAGCCTGGGCACACCGCGGCAGACGCAAACCGATCTGTTGGCCAACAGCGATGAGCTCAAGGTACTCGACCCCGAAGAAGGCTTGCGCCTGGCGGCTGGCAAGGCGGACCTGGCAGCCGACATGCTGAGCATGCTGCTGGCCTCGCTGGAAGCAGACCGCGAAGCCATTCGTGCGGCCCGCGATGCAGACGACCGCAATGGCCTGATCGAGCAGGTACACCGCCTGAACGGCGCCTCGCGCTATTGTGGTGTGCCGCAGTTGCGCGCGGCCTGCCAGCGCAGCGAGACATTGCTCAAACAGGAAAATCCGCAGGCACAGCAGGCGCTGGATGAGCTGGACGGTGCGATCAGCCGGCTGGCGGCCCAGGCCAAATTGAGCGTTTGAACAAACGGTCGAGTTTTGAATGAGGAGCCCCACCATGCGCGCCCTGTTGTTCAGCAGCCAGCACTACGATCAGGAGAGCTTCACCCGGGCCGCCAGTGGCAGCCCCCTGGAGCTGCACTTCCAGCCTGCCCGTCTGACGCTAGACACCGCCGCCCTGGCCAGCGGCTACGAAGTCGTCTGCGCCTTCATCAATGACGAACTCGACGCCCCGGTGCTGCAGCGCCTGGCCGCCGGTGGCACACGCCTGATCGCCCTGCGTTCGGCCGGCTACAACCACGTCGACCTGGCCGAAGCCCAGCGGCTGGGCCTTGAGGTGGTTCGCGTGCCGGCCTACTCGCCACACGCCGTGGCCGAGCACGCAGTGGCGTTGATTCTGGCCCTCAACCGGCGCCTGCACCGTGCCTACAACCGTACCCGCGAAGGTGATTTCACCCTGCACGGGCTCACCGGCTTCGACCTGCACGGCAAAACCGTCGGTGTGGTCGGCACTGGCCAGATCGGCGCGGCCTTTGCCCGCATCATGGCCGGTTTCGGCTGCCAACTGCTGGCCTACGACCCCTACCCCAACCCGGAACTGCTGGCCCTCGGTGCGCGTTACCTGACCATGCCCGAGTTGCTACGCGAAGCCCGCATCATCAGCTTGCACTGCCCGCTGACCGAGCACACCCGCCACTTGATCAACGCACAGAGCCTGGCCCAACTGCAGCCCGGTGCCATGCTCATAAACACGGGCCGTGGCGCGCTGGTCGACACCCCGGCACTGATCGATGCGCTGAAAAGCGGCCAACTCGGCTACCTGGGCCTGGATGTCTACGAAGAAGAAGCCCAGCTGTTCTTCGAGGACCGCTCCGACCTGCCCCTGCAGGACGATGTGCTGGCGCGCCTGCTGACCTTCCCCAACGTGATCATCACGGCTCACCAGGCCTTCCTCACCCGCGAGGCGCTGGATGCCATCGCAGCGACCACGCTGGACAACATCAACCGCTGGGCGGCGGGCAATCCACAGAATCTGGTGATGGGTTAATGCTAGGATACGCGGCATTTCTGGAGGACCCATGGTCGAGCACGATTTCCGTTACACCCTTTTCAACCCGCAACACACCCTGATCGAGTGCCGCGCACTGGTGCCGGGCCGCTACCAGGTCACTGGCAACGGCGGCTCGATGCACAAAGGCGACACCCTGCTGGTCACCCTCAAAGGCAGCAAGGACCTGTCCATGCGCCTGACCGTGGAAAGCGTGCGCCACCTGATCAACCCGCGCGGCCAGTGGGTTGCCGTGGCCAGCGGCCCGGTGTTCAACGAGCTGGAAATCCTCACCTGGCAGGTCGAGTGCGACAATTGCGATACCGTGCTGGACTTCGAGTTTGCCGTGGACGCCAAGCTGGGCAAACAAGGCCGCCAGCCCGCTGCCAGCGCGCGCATTGCCGAACTGGGCTGGGCCAGCCATGGCGACAAACACCTGTGCCCGCGTTGCCAGGAGAACGCCGAGTGAAAAATCTGCTGACCGGCGTGCTGATTGCCACCGGCCTGCTCGGCTGCGCCGCAGAACCTTCGAAGCTGCAGCAGGAACGCAGCTATGTGCTGGAGTGGATTGGCGAACGCCCGCTGATCGACTACAGCCACCTGACCCTGACCCTGGCCAGCGACGGCCGCGCCTATGGCAATGGCGGTTGCAACCACTGGTTTGCGCCGTACACGCTGGACGGTGAGCACCTGAGCTTCGGCAAGGTCGGCAAGACCCGCAAGCTGTGCGCGCCAGCGTTGATGGAGCAGGAAAAGCGCTTCTTGCAGGCACTGGAAACGGTGCAGCGCTGGGATGTGTCGCCGGTGGAGCAGATGCGCTTCTGGCCAGCCCAGGGTAAACCGCTGCGGTTCTGGCCTGAAGAAGGCTGAGAGTCATCTGGGGCTGCAAAGCAGCCCCAAATGCATCAAGCGCCTTTCAGGGCCTTGATCTTGGCCTGCAACCCTTCCAGGGTCTGCTCGCCCAACAGCTGCTCACGCACCTTGCCCTTGTCATCGATGATGTAGGTCACTGGCAGCGCCTCGCTGCGTGGCAGGTCGTAGCGCTCGGCCGGGTCCTGGGCCAGCACGGTAAAACCGATGCCCAGGGTTTCAGCGGCCTGTTTCAGGTCCTGGCCCTGCAAGCCATCGAAATTCACCCCCACCACCTTGATGCCATCGGCCGCCCACTGCTTGGCCGCCGCGTTCAGTTCCGGGATTTCGGTACGGCACGGCCCGCACCATTCAGCCCAGTAGTTGAGCACCAGCCAGTGCCCGTCGATCTGTTCGGCCTTAACCGTATTACCGTGTTGGTCCACGCCATAATCGGCACCGCAACCACCGAGCAACAGGCTCGCGGTGATGGCCAGTACTGCTGCCAGACGCCTTGCCATGGGTCAATCCTTCTCGAGTTTTAAAGCAAATTGGTCAGTCGCTGCGGTTAGAATAGCCGCCACACCCTGCTGGATGCGACCCGACATGACCGACCTCACGCTCTATCATAACCCGCGCTGCTCGAAATCCCGCGGCGCGCTGGAACTGCTCGAAGCCCGCGGCCTGGCGCCAACCATCGTGCGCTACCTGGAAACCCCACCCGACGCCGCCACCCTCAAGGCCCTGCTCGCCAAGCTGGGCGTCACACCACGCCAACTGCTGCGAACAGGTGAAGACGCGTACAAGGACCTGAACCTGGCTGACCCGGCATTGACCGATGCACAACTGATCGACGCCATGACCCAGCACCCCAAGCTGATCGAACGCCCGATCCTGGTCGCCGGTGACAAGGCCGTGGTCGGTCGCCCACCGGAAAAAGTGCTGGAGATCCTGCCGTGAGCGCCCCGTACATTCTGGTGCTGTATTACAGCCGCCATGGTTCGACCAGCGAAATGGCCCGGCATATCGCTCGCGGCATCGAACTGGCCGGCATGGAGGCGCGCCTGCGCACGGTGCCTGCGATCTCCACCGAATGCGAAGCCGTCGCGCCGGATATTCCGGCCAGTGGCGCGCTGTACGCCACCCTGGACGACCTGCGCCACTGCGCCGGCCTAGTGCTGGGCAGCCCGACCCGTTTCGGCAACATGGCAGCGCCGCTGAAGTACTTCCTGGACGGCACCAGCAGCCTGTGGCTGGGTGGCGAACTGGTGGGCAAGCCTGCCGGCGTGTTCACCTCCACCGCCAGCCTGCACGGCGGCCAGGAAACCACCCTGCTGTCGATGATGCTGCCGTTGATGCACCACGGCATGCTGGTGATGGGCCTGCCCTACAGTGAATCGGCCTTGCTGGAAACCCGCGGCGGCGGCACCCCTTACGGCGCCAGCCACCATGCCGGTGCCGATGGCAAGCGCGAGCTCGACCAACACGAGATCGCCCTGTGCCGCGCCCTTGGCCAACGCCTGGCGACCACCGCCAAGGCCCTGGAGGCCGCGCGTGGCTAAAAAGCCCAAGGTGTTGCCACCACTGGAATGGTTGGCACCGCGCCTGCGCCTGACCCGAGCGTTGAGCCTGGCGTTTTTCTTCGGCCTGATCGCTTTGCTGGTGGTCAACAACCTGTGGTTTGCCAACCTGCACGGGGCACGGGTCGAGGTGATCCTGGCGATCGAACTGGTGCCGCTGCTGTTGCTGCTGCCGGGCATGCTGACAGGCAGCGCACGGGCACATGCCTGGACCTGCTTCGTGGTGAACATCTATTTCATCAAGGGCGTGCTGGCGGCGTTCGACCCGGCGCGGGCGGTGTTCGGCTGGGTTGAAGTGCTGGTGAGCCTGGGGTTGTTCATTGCAGGGCTGCTGTATGTGCGCTGGAAGTTCCAGCATGAGCGGCGCCTGGCGGGCGAAGGTAATTAACATCTGGGGCCGCTCTGCGGCCCCAAAATCTCAATGGTTGACGGTATGCGCCAGCATCACCGACAACTGGCACAGCGGCCGCCCGCTCTCTTCGTGCCACTGGTTGAACGCCTGCTGTACCAACGCCAGGTCGCGTTGACTGGTCGGTTGCTTGTCGATCACCTTCTGCGCAATCAGCGCCGCCGCCATGTCATCGGTGGGAATGAACGTATCCTTGCCAACCATGCGCAAAAAGCGTGGCGCCGACAACCCGCCCAACTGGTTGCCATGCTTGGCCAGGTACTTCCACAAGCCCACGATGTCGGTCACCGGCCAATCGGCGATGAATGCGCCGAAACTGCCCTTGTCCTTCGCCACGTCGAGCACCATCTGCGCATTGCGCGGCACGCTCTTGAGCTTGCCCATGTGACGGATGATGCGCTCATCCTGCATCAGCCGCTCCAGGTGCTCGGCGCCCATCAGCACCACCTTCTCCGGGACGAAACCGAAGAACACCTGCTCGAACGCCGGCCATTTGGCATCCACCAGGCTGTGCTTGAGCCCGGCGCGGAACACACGCAAGGCCAGGGTCGACAGGTAGCGGTCATCACTGATGCCCCGCAGCTGCGCCGGCGTGCGCGGCTGCGGCAGGAATGCCTCCAGCGCCTGGGCCGAGCCAAAGCGGTTCAGGCAGTACTCATGCAGCCACTGGTAATCGCGCATAGGCTCAGATGTTCACCACGTCGAGGAAGCGCGGGGTAGCGTTTTCGTCGATCTTCAGGCTGGTGAAGTCGAACAGGTTGCGGTCGGCCAGTTGCGACGGTGCCACGTTCTGCAGGGCGCGGAAAATGCTCTCGGTACGGCCCGGGTGCTTGCGCTCCCACTCCACCAGCATGTCCTTGACCACCTGGCGCTGCAGGTTTTCCTGCGAGCCGCACAGGTTGCACGGGATGATCGGGAATTCCTTCATGTCCGAGTAGGCCTGGATGTCTTTCTCGCTGCAATAGGCCAGCGGACGGATCACCACGTTGCGGCCATCATCGGCGCGCAGCTTCGGCGGCATGCCCTTGAGCGCACCGTTGAAGAACATGTTGAGGAAGAAGGTTTCGACGATATCGTCGCGGTGGTGCCCCAAGGCCATCTTGGTCGCGCCGATTTCATCGGCGAAGGTGTACAAGGTGCCACGGCGCAAGCGCGAGCACAGCGAGCACGTGGTCTTGCCCTCGGGTACCAGTTCCTTGACCACCGAGTAGGTGTCTTTCTCGACGATGTGGTACTCGACGCCCAGCTCCTTGAGGTAGGCCGGCAGCACGTGCTCGGGGAAGCCCGGCTGCTTCTGGTCCATGTTCACCGCAACGATCTCGAACTTGATCGGTGCCACCTTCTGCAGGTGCAACAGAACGTCGAGCATGGTGTAGCTGTCCTTGCCGCCAGACAGGCAGACCATGACCTTGTCACCATCCTCGATCATGTTGTAGTCGGTGATGGCTTCGCCGGCGAGACGACGCAGGCGTTTTTGCAGTTTGTTCTGGTTGACCGAGAGGGTGCCCATAGCGCTTGAATCCGCGAGGTGTGACAAAAGGCGGCTATTTTACGCACAAACGCAGCGCCGCTGTAGGCATTCCGACAAAGACTTCAATGTAATCAACAGTACGCCTGACAGCGCAATTTGCTCTAAAAAGCACGGTTTATGCCGGCAACAGCTTCCTATACTGCGACATAAGGCCACATTACCGCTTGCTTCGGTGTTCGGGCCTCGGGCCGCTTGCGCTCCAGCTGGGGGGCGTTTGGCAACATTAAGAGGAGTGACCGGCATGATTCATCACGTTGTGGGGCTGTTTACCCATCCCGACCAAGAATGGCGGGAAATCCGTGGCGAAGAAGAAACCATCAGCCACATGTACCTGACGCATACCCTTATCCTGGCGGCGATTCCCGCCGTTTCGGCGTTCATCGGCACCACCCAGGTCGGCTGGGTGATTGGCGACCGGCCAGCAGTGATGCTGACCATGGAAAGTGCTATCTGGATGAGCATCATGTCGTACCTGGCTATGCTCGCCGGGGTGGCGGTAATGGGCGCATTCATCCACTGGATGGCCCGCACCTACGATGCCAACCCGTCGATGGCGCAGTGCATCGCCTTTGCCACCTACACCGCCACCCCTTTGTTCATCGGCGGCCTGGCAGCGCTTTACCCGCACTTGTGGCTGGGCATGCTGATCGGCACGGCCGCCATCTGCTACACGGTGTACCTGCTGTATGTCGGCTTACCGACGTTCATGAACATACCGTCCGACGAAGGCTTCCTGTTCTCAAGCTCCGTGCTGGCGGTGGGCCTTGTGGTACTGGTGGCGATCATGGCCGCCACGGTGATTATCTGGGGACTGGGCGTGGGGCCCGTCTACACCAACTAGAACAGATTCAACCAACACAGGGGCATCAACCAGGGGCCGCCGCAAGGCGGCCTCTGGCTGTGCGCTGACCGGTGGCTCGGCACCCCCGCTGCAGTTGCGGCATAATGCCCGGTCAGGAGAACCACCCCGCCATGCCCGAGCTGCTCAGACAACGCGTCGAAACCTGTTACCAGCAAGCCGAAACCTTCTTCAAACGCCCCTTCCCGCGCCCGGAAGTCAGCTTCAAGCTGCGCGGGCAAAAAGCCGGGGTTGCCCACCTGCACGAGAACCTGCTGCGTTTCAACCTGCAGCTCTACCGCGAAAACCAGGAAGACTTCCTGCGCCAGACCGTGGCCCATGAAGTGGCACACCTGGTGGCCCACCAGCTGTTCGGCGACCGCATCCAGGCCCATGGCGAGGAGTGGCAGCTGATCATGCGCGGGGTGTACGAGCTGCCGCCCAACCGGTGCCACAACTACGCAGTGCAACGGCGCGCGGTCACCCGCTACATTTACCGTTGCCCGTGCCCGCAGGGTGACTTCCCGTTTACGGCGCAGCGGCACAAATTGGTGCGCCAGGGGCGGCGGTACCTGTGCAAGCGGTGCAGGGAGATTCTGGTGTACAGCGGCGAGACGCGCGTCGAATAGATGGTGTTCAGGCATAAGAAAGGCGACCCAAGGGTCGCCTTCTTGTACCAGCCTGCGCCTTACTTCTCGACGAAGGCACGCTCGATCAGGTAGTCACCCGGCTCGCGCATGCGCGGGGAGATCTTCAGGCCGAAGCTGTCCAGCACTTCGCTGGTCTCGTCGAGCATGCTTGGGCTGCCGCAGATCATCGCACGGTCATCCTGCGGGTTGATCGGTGGCAGGCCGATGTCGCTGAACAGCTTGCCGCTGCGCATCAGGTCGGTCAGACGGCCCTGGTTCTCGAACGGCTCGCGGGTCACGGTCGGGTAGTAGATCAGCTTGTCGCGAACCGACTCACCGAAGAACTCGTTCTGCGGCAGGTGCTCGGTGATGAACTCGCGATAGGCCACTTCGTTCACGTAACGCACGCCATGCACCAGGATCACTTTTTCGAAGCGCTCGTAGGTTTCCGGGTCCTGGATGACGCTCATGAACGGCGCCAGGCCAGTGCCGGTGCTCAGCAGGTACAGGTGCTTGCCCGGGTTCAGGTCGTCAAGTACCAGAGTACCGGTAGGCTTCTTGCTGATGATGATCTCATCGCCTTCCTTCAGGTGCTGCAGCTGCGAGGTCAGCGGGCCGTCCGGCACCTTGATGCTGAAGAACTCCAGGTGCTCTTCCCAGTTCGGCGAAGCGATGGAATAGGCACGCATGAGCGGACGGCCGCTTTCCTGCTGCAGGCCGATCATCACGAACTGACCGTTCTCGAAGCGCAGGCCCGGGTCGCGGGTGCACTTGAAGCTGAACAGGGTGTCGTTCCAGTGGTGCACACTGAGGACACGTTCGTGGTTCATGTTGCTCATCGATGGGGCTCCTGAAGAAAAACGCGGCGCGCAAAACGCGCAGTTGCGCGATAGTTTAGGGGCAGCGACAATATCTGTTAACTGGATTATCAAGATATGTGTTATCGGTTATATCGATATGCGATTCACACTTCGTCAACTGCAGGTCTTCGTCGCCGTCGCCCAGCATCAAAGCGTCTCTCGGGCCGCTAGCCTGCTGGCGTTGTCGCAGTCGGCCGCCAGCACTTCAATTACCGAACTGGAGCGGCAATCGAGCTGCCAGTTGTTCGACCGTGCCGGCAAGCGACTGGCCCTCAACGCCTTGGGCCATCAGCTGCTACCGCAGGCGGTGGCCCTGCTCGACCAGGCCAAGGAAATCGAAGACCTGCTCAATGGCAAGTCCGGTTTCGGTTCGCTGGCGGTTGGCGCCACGCTGACCATCGGCAACTACCTGGCCACCCTGCTGATCGGCAGCTTCATGCAGACCCACCCGGAAAGCCAGGTGAAGCTGCATGTACAGAACACTGCGCATATCGTGCAGCAGGTGGCGCACTACGAAATTGATCTGGGTCTAATCGAAGGTGACTGCAACCACCCGGACCTGGAAGTGCAGCCCTGGGTAGAGGACGAACTGGTGGTGTTCTGCGCGCCGCAGCATCCGCTGGCCACGCTGGGCCGCGCCGATATCGAAAGCTTGTCGCAAGAAGCGTGGATACTGCGCGAGCAAGGCTCAGGCACGCGCCTGACCTTCGACCAGGCCATGCGCCATCACCGCGCCAACCTCAATATACGCCTGGAGCTGGAACACACCGAAGCCATCAAGCGCGCCGTCGAGTCGGGCCTGGGCATTGGTTGCATTTCACGCCTGGCGCTGCGGGATGCCTTCCGCCGAGGCAGCCTGGTAGCGGTAGAAACCCCCGAGCTGGACCTGATGCGCCAGTTCTACTTCATCTGGCACAAACAAAAGTACCAGACCTCGGCCATGCGTGAGTTTCTGGAACTTTGCCGCAGCTTCACTGCGGGCTTTACCCGCAGTGATGAGATCGTGCTGCCGCCAATCGCTTAAAGCAGGATAACGCCCCACACCAGCGCGACCATGGTCAGCGCCACCAGCTGTGCGGCGCTGCCCATGTCCTTGGCGTTTTTCGACAGGGGGTGACGCTCCAGCGAGATGCGGTCGATGGCCGCTTCCACTGCCGAGTTGAACAGCTCGACGATCAAGCCCAACAAGCACACCGCGATCATGATCGCCCGTTCCGCACGGCTGACCGGCAACCAGAAGGCGATCGGGATCAGCAGCACGTTGAGCAGTACCAGTTGGCGGAACGCGGCCTCCCCTTTGAAGGCGGCGCGCAGGCCGTCCAGCGAGTAGCCGGCGGCGTTGAAGATGCGTTTGAGGCCGGTCTGGCCCTTGAATGGCGATGTCATGTGAGTCACTTCACAACAGAAAGGCCAGCAGACTAGACCGGCACGGGTCAAAAAAGCGTGAAGCCACGCGCAGTCAGTTGCTGGCAACCGATTCAAGTTGTTGCAGCAGCAGCGCAGCCTGGGTGCGGGTGCGCACGCCCAGCTTGCGGAAGATCGCGGTCACGTGGGCCTTGATGGTTGCTTCCGACACGTTCAGCTCATAGGCGATCTGCTTGTTCAACAAGCCTTCACAGACCATGGTCAGTACGCGGAATTGCTGCGGCGTAAGGCTGGCCAGGCCTTCGCTGGCGGCTTTGGCCTCAGCCGACACATCCACCTTTTCGAACGCCTGCGGCGGCCACCAGACCTCGCCATCGAGCACCTTGCGCACGGCATCCTGGATGACTTCCAGGGTGCTGGACTTGGGAATGAAGCCACTGGCGCCAAACTCGCGGGACTTGACCACCACGGCAGCCTCTTCCTGCGCCGATACCATCACCACGGGAATCTGCGGGTATTGCCCGCGCAACAGCACCAGCCCGGAAAAACCGTAAGCACCCGGCATGTTCAAGTCCAGCAGCACCAGGTCCCAGTCGGCTTTTTCGCTCAGACGGGTTTCCAGTTCGGCAATGCTCGCGACTTCGACCAGGCGTACATCCGGGCCCAGGCCGAGGGTAACGGCCTGGCGCAGGGCGCCACGGAACAGTGGGTGGTCATCGGCAATCAGGATTTCGTAAGTGGCCATCGATCTAAGGATCCTGTTCTGTGCCAGGCGCTCGAGGGTAAGGGAAGCGTCCGGCGGGGAATCGGCGCCAAGGATGCCGAGCACGGTCAAGGGTGGTCAAGCCGATCGCCCTGCCGTCTCGCCAACCCTGGCTGCCAGCTCCGTCATTATGAACCAAAGCAGGGGTTGTGCCCCTTGGACTATAGGAAGGTATGCAAACGCTGATGGGTGTCGTCCTGCTCGTCCAGCGGCAGGCGCCGCTTGCCGCTCAGGTAATGCAGGCTGAACACATCCAGGTAGGCATCCAATGCCTGCGAGGCCTGGCTGTCACCGGCCAGGTCCAGGCACATGGCGGCCACTTCTGCCGTGCAGAAGTGATCGTCACGCTTGGAACGCCGCAGGCGGTAACGCGACATCTGCTCGGCCTGCAGGCTCAACACCGGGAAGCGGTCCAGGTACGGGCTTTTGCGGAACATCTTGCGCGCCTCGGTCCAGGTGGCATCCAGCAGGATGAACAACGGGCGCTTGCCCGGCTCGCGCACCACCTCGCTGACCACCCGCTGCTCAGCCACGAACTCGCCCGGAAAGACGATATAGGGCTGCCAGCGCGGGTCGTCGAGCAAGGCCAGTAAACGCTCGTCGACCGAGGTGCGCAGCCAGCCAAAAGCGGAGGTGTCTTCGATCAGGTCGGCAATCAGCCAGCCGGTGTTGGTAGGCTTCAACGGCTCGGTGTCGTGCATCAGCAGGCACACGCCGGAGTCAGCCTGTACACGGGGTTTCCAGGCACACAGGCAGTGGGTGGCAATCACCCGGCAATCCGGGCAACGCTCTGCACGCGAACCACGGGCGATGAATGGCTTGTTGCTGCGGGCCAGGCGTTCGGCGCGCAGGCGCGCTACCGCATGGCTCATGCCGGCAGGCCTCTGGTCGATTTGGAAATGGGCACAAGGATGACTCGGAGAACACAAGGGCGCCAGTTTACCAGAACAGGGGGCAATTGCTGTGCAGGCTGCAAGGCGGTCTTTATAATCGGGCCTTTACCGTGCCCGGATCTTGCCTTGCGCGATTTCACGGAACACCGTCGACCCGCGCATGTCAAAGCGCCAGTCATCGAACCAGGAGAGATTCATGCTGCGCCTTATCGCCCCCGCCCTGAGCCTGTTGCTCGCCCTGCCTTTGGCAGCACAGGCGGCATCCAAGCAGGACTACGACCTTAACAAGATGCTGCAGAAGGTTGCCAAAGAAAGCAGCGTCGGTACCCCGCGCGCCATCAACGAGGACATCCTCGACCAGGGTTACACCGTAGAGGGCAAGGCGCTGGTCAACCACCTGAGCGTACGCCAGAGCCACGCCGAGCGCATGCAGGCCAACCCCGAGCAGGTACGCAGCCAGCTGGGCGACAGCGTTTGCCGCAATAGCGGGTTCCGTAACCTGATGTCCAAGGGTGCGGTCATGGTCTACCGTTTCACTGTCTACAAGACCAACCAGCCCATCATGGATCAGGCCTTCGACAGTGCCAGCTGCGTGGCCGGCAACAAGAAGAAGTAACAGGCGCGTATCACGCTACACCTGCTCCTTCTCGCGGGCGCACCAGCGCCCTTCAGCGGCATCGGCGCGCATTTCGGCCAACAACGCCTGCAGGTAGCGCGACTGGCACTCCAGCCCCTCCAACCTGCGGCGGCACTCGACCTCGAGGCTCAGGTGATGCATCTGGGCCGCGCTCTCCAGCAGCCGGTAGAGCTGCCCGTCCACTTCGATGATCAAGCGATGCATACCGCCACCTCCTGCATCGACACGTTTCGCTTTACCAGTTAACCAAACCCGTGCCGCCATTGGGTGCATGCCGACAGGCGGCGCTGCCAAACAACCCGGCACGATCGGGCGCGACGGTCTAGATTGAGGTCATAGGCATTGGTGCAGAAGGAGACGTTGCATGCCTTACCAATCGAATGAACTGCTGTTCAGCCACTTCCGCGACAACAACATCGACCTGAGCAACATCGACGCACAACTGCAACTGGTAGCACCCGACAGCCCCAACTTGCCGCTGTACCGCGACATGATGCTGACCATCCTGCGCATGGCCCATGACGACAGCGACCGCTGGAGCGCCAAGATCACCTTGCAAGCCCTGCGCGAACTGGACCAGTCGTTCCGCACCCTGCAGCGCTACAAAGGTCGGCGCAAGGTGACCGTGTTCGGTTCGGCACGTACCCCGCTAGAGCACCCGATGTATGCCTTAGCCCGCGAGCTGGGCGCCTCCCTGGCACGCTCCGATCTGATGGTCATTACCGGAGCGGGTGGCGGCATCATGGCGGCAGCCCACGAAGGCGCTGGCAGCGAGCACAGCCTGGGTTTCAACATCACCCTGCCCTTCGAACAACATGCCAACCCCACGGTAGGCGGTACCGACAAGCTGTTACCGTTCCACTTTTTCTTCATCCGCAAGCTGTTTTTTGTCAAAGAGGCTGATGCCCTGGTGCTGTGCCCTGGCGGTTTCGGCACCCTGGATGAAGCGCTGGAGGTTCTGACCCTGATCCAGACCGGCAAAAGCCCATTGGTACCGGTGGTGCTGCTGGACTCGCCTGGCGGTAGCTTCTGGCGAGACTGCCTGAACTTCATCAGCAGCCAGCTGGAAGAAAACCGCTACATCCTGCCCAGCGATCTGAAGCTGGTACGCCTGGTACACAGTGCCGACGAGGCGGTGGAGGAAATCAACCAGTTCTACAGCAACTACCATTCCAGCCGCTGGCTGAAGAGCCAGTTCGTAATCCGCATGCACCACCCGCTCAGCGAAGCAGCGCTGTATGACATCCAGGAGGGTTATGCCGACTTGCGCCTGAGTGGCAAGTATCACCAGCAGCCAGACAGTGGCGCCGAGCATGAGGTGGGTAATTTCAGCCACCTGACCCGCTTGTCGTTCGCCTTCAATGGCCGGGATCAGGGCCGGTTGCGCGAGCTGGTAGACTTCATCAACCTGCCGGAAAACTGGGCCAAGCCGCAGCCGATGCATACCACGCAACGGGCTAGGGAGGCGTTGAGGGTCAGTTCATAAGTGTCGTCTGCTTTGGGGCCGCAGAGCGGCCCCGGCATTTCAGCAATGATCAGTAATCATCCAGATCCCGCCCACTGAGCAGGCGACCGATCAAATCCATGGGGAAGCCCCGGTAAGCGAGAAACCGGGTCTGCTGGGCACGGCTGCGCGGGTCTTGCGGGCGCTGCCCGGCGAACTTGCGCTGCCACACATCACGCATGCGCTCTGCCCAGTCCACCTCGCTCTCGCGTAGCGCCTGCTCGATATCAGCACGCGCCAAACCACGCTGCCCAAGCTCTTCGCGAATACGCGCAGGGCCATAGCCAGAACCGGAACGGTAGCGGATAAAGCTTTCAAGGTAGCGGGCTTCACTCAGCAGCCCTTCTTCGGCGAGCCGATCAAGCTCAGGCTCGATCAGCTCATCCGAAGCGCCGCGCTGACGCAGCTTGCGCGTCAGCTCGACGCGACCGTGCTCACGTCGCGCGAGCAGGTCCATGGCTGTCCGCCGAATGGCGACGGGGGTGTCGAGTACGGCGGACATGTTCAGCTATCTACCGCGCAATCAATAACCGGCGTCAGCGTCGGCCATGTCATCGGCATCTGCTTCGACAGCCGCAGCTTTGCCAGCAGCAGCGACAGCGCCAGAAGTCAGCAACTTGTCGCGAATCTGCTTCTCGATCTCGGCACCAATCGCCGGGTTCTCAGCCAGGTACTTGGCGGCGTTGGCTTTACCTTGACCAATCTTGTTGCCTTGGTAGGCATACCAGGCACCGGACTTCTCGACCAGACCTTGGGAAACACCCAGGTCGATGATTTCGCCGTTGCGGTAGATACCCTTGCCGTAGAGGATCTGGAACTCGGCCTGACGGAACGGTGGCGAAACCTTGTTCTTGACGATCTTGACGCGGGTTTCGCTGCCAACCACCTCGTCGCCTTCCTTGACCGCACCCGTACGACGGATGTCCAGGCGCACCGAGGCGTAGAATTTCAGGGCGTTACCACCGGTGGTGGTTTCCGGGCTGCCGAACATTACGCCGATCTTCATACGGATCTGGTTGATGAAGATTACCAGGCAGTTGGCGTTCTTGATGTTACCGGTGATTTTGCGCAGCGCCTGGGACATCAGGCGAGCCTGCAGGCCCACGTGCATGTCACCCATTTCGCCTTCGATCTCGGCCTTCGGCACCAGGGCGGCCACGGAGTCAACGATGATCACGTCAACAGCGTTGGAACGCACCAACATGTCGGTGATTTCCAGGGCCTGTTCGCCGGTGTCCGGCTGCGAAACCAGCAGGTCGTCGACGTTGACGCCCAGCTTGCCCGCGTATTCAGGGTCGAGGGCGTGCTCGGCGTCGACGAAGGCGCAGGTGGCGCCGTTTTTCTGGGCTTCGGCGATGACCGACAGGGTCAGCGTGGTTTTACCCGACGATTCCGGGCCGTAGATCTCGACGATACGGCCTTTTGGCAGGCCGCCAATGCCCAGTGCGATGTCCAGGCCCAGCGAACCGGTGGAAATGGCCGGGATCGCCTGGCGCTCGTGGTCGCCCATGCGCATGACTGCGCCTTTACCGAATTGGCGTTCGATCTGACCCAGGGCCGCAGCCAAGGCGCGCTTCTTGTTGTCGTCCATTGAAATCCTCACGTGTTCGACGTGGCCCTGACGGCCGGAATACCTGTATAAGTAGCCAGTATTATTCCACAGGCCGGCGCTCACGCAAACCCCTGTCGTCGATTTACTCGGCACCAAGCTGTAACAAGCCGTCTAACGCGGCGATCACCGTCTGTCGGCGCACCGCCTCGCGGTCACCGTCGAACTGCCGGCGCTCGCTGAAGACACGGCTGCCATCGCCCCAGGCCAGCCACACGGTTCCCACCGGCTTGGCGGGCGAGCCACCGTCCGGCCCGGCCACTCCGCTTACCGCCACGGCAAAGCGCGCGCCACTGGCGGCCTGGGCACCTCTGACCATGGCTTCGACCACTTCCTGGCTAACCGCGCCCACCTGGCCGAACAGCACCTCTGGCACCCCCAGCTGGCGAGTTTTCTGGGCATTGGAATAAGTGACATAACCGGCCTCGAACCAGGCCGAGCTACCGGGTACACGGGTGATGGCTTCGGCAATGCCGCCGCCGGTGCAGGATTCGGCGGTGGTCACCTGCGCGCTGAGGCGGCGCAGATGCTTACCCAGACGCGTGGCAAGCGTGGTGATCAGGTCCATACAGGGCTCCTTGAAGGCTGCCCTCTACCCTATCAGTTAGTGGCTTTCACTGATATTCGGCCAGGTCGCGAAGCGGGCAGCCACAACGGCGACAGACCTGCCGCGAAATGACGATATCGCCAATGAACAGGCGTTCGACCTCGACCGGTTTGTGCCTGTACAGCCCGCAAATCATGCGCCTCAGCCAATGGGGCATGTCAGAAGTTCAGCCGCAGTACGGTACGCCAGAAGTTCTTGATCGGTGAACGCCGGTGCTTGGCCCAGTTGCGCTCCCACCACTCATCCTCGTTGCGCACTACCTGCTCCAGATCGCTACCTGCCACAGCTGCCGCATGTTGGCGATACAACATCGGAAACACGCAGTGCTGACGAATCTTGTGCTTGACCACCACATCCACGGGCGTGCCATCGTAGGGCGTCTCTGCCAGGATCCGGCAGCCTTCGCGCGACAGTACATAAGCGTGCAGTGCAACCACGCGCCCCCTGGCAATGAACGGGAACCACGTCAGCCAGGTTCGCCCCATGGAATAGCCCAGATGCAGGGCCTGGAAAGAGCGTGACTGCATGAAGCGGTTCACCCAGCGCACCCGCGAAGCCTTGAAATCATAAGCCTTGGCATCGTCTTCGAAGATCAGGATTCGATCCAGCCCGTTGTCCAGTGCGTGGCGTGCCAACTGCTGGTGCGATTCGTAGCAACCCCGCTTGGGGTCACTGTTTTTCGCCACGACATGAAAGACCACTTCATTGTCCAGCTGCCGCCCGATGGTTTCACTGAACAGCTTGCGCCGGTCATCCCGCGTGTCGAGGGAAATACAAAAAACCGCATCGACATCAAAACGAATTCCACTCACTGCACTAACCAACCTGATTGCAATAACGGTTAACTTGGCACGGCCAAAAGGGCGCAATCTTCCATGGGAGCCCCATGATGTCAACAAGCCATACCCCCACGTCTGCGCTGGCCGGCGTTGCAGGTTCTGCCGGTGCGGCAGCCGTGGTAACCTATGCGGCTTGAAAATTCAGGTGGGTCTCGGCGCCGCGCATGCAACACGGAACGCCTCAATTTGCCCCACAATGTTGAGACCTACACTCTAAGTCTTTGATGAATAAAGCACTCTCCGATCTTTCCGCACACACCCCGATGATGCAGCAGTACTGGAAGCTGAAAAACCAGCACCCGGATCAGCTGATGTTCTACCGCATGGGCGACTTCTACGAGATCTTCTACGAAGATGCCAAGAAGGCTGCGAAACTGCTGGACATCACCCTGACCGCGCGCGGTCAGTCGGCTGGCCAGTCCATCCCCATGTGCGGGATTCCGTTCCATTCGCTGGAAGGCTACCTGGCCAAGCTGGTTAAGCTGGGCGAATCGGTGGTGATCTGCGAACAGATCGGCGACCCGGCCACCAGCAAGGGCCCGGTCGAACGCCAGGTGGTGCGCATCATCACTCCCGGCACGGTCAGCGACGAAGCCCTGCTCGACGAACGCCGCGACAACCTGATTGCCGCGCTGCTCGGTGACGAACGCCTGTTCGGCCTGGCCGTACTGGACATCACCAGCGGCAACTTCAGCGTGCAGGAGATCAAGGGCTGGGAAAACCTGCTGGCCGAACTCGAGCGCCTGAACCCGGTCGAGCTATTGATCCCCGACGACTGGCCACGCGACCTGCCTGCCGAGAAGCGCCCGGGCGCCCGCCGCCGCGCCCCGTGGGACTTCGACCGTGATTCGGCGCGCAAGGCGCTGTGCCAGCAGTTCGCAACCAAGGACCTCAAAGGCTTCGGCTGCGACAAGCTGACCCTGGCCATTGGCGCCGCCGGTTGCCTGCTGACCTACGCCAAGGAAACCCAGCGCACTGCCCTGCCGCACCTGCGCAGCTTGCGCCACGAGCGCCTGGACGACACGGTCATCCTCGATGGCGCCAGCCGGCGCAACCTGGAGCTGGACGTCAACCTGGCGGGTGGGCGTGACAACACCCTGCAATCGGTGGTCGATCGTTGCCAGACCGCCATGGCCAGCCGCCTGCTGAGCCGTTGGCTGAACCGGCCGTTGCGCGACCTCAAAGTACTGCAAGCACGTCAGGACTCGATCCGTTGCCTGCTCGACAACTACCGCTTCGAGAAGCTGCAGCCACAGCTGAAGGAAATTGGCGATATCGAGCGCATCCTTGCCCGTATCGGCCTGCGCAATGCCCGCCCTCGTGACCTGGCGCGCCTGCGCGATGCCTTGGGCGCGTTGCCCGAGCTGCAAAACGCCATGACCGAGCTTGAGGCGCCGCACCTGGCGCGCCTGGCAGCCATTACCGGCACCTACCCGGAGCTGGCCAGCCTGCTGGAGCGTGCAATCATCGACAACCCGCCGGCGGTAATCCGCGACGGCGGCGTGCTCAAGGCCGGCTATGACAGCGAGCTGGACGAGCTGCTGGCCATCAGCGAAAACGCCGGCCAGTTCCTGATCGACCTGGAAGCCCGGGAAAAGGCCCGTACCGGGCTGGCCAACCTCAAGGTCGGCTACAACCGCGTGCATGGCTACTTCATCGAGCTGCCGACCAAGCAGGCCGAACAGGCACCGGGCGACTACATCCGCCGCCAGACGCTCAAGGGTGCCGAGCGCTTCATCACCCCTGAGCTGAAAGCGTTCGAGGACAAGGCACTGTCGGCCAAAAGCCGCGCCCTTGCCCGCGAGAAAATGCTCTACGACGCCCTGCTGGAAACCCTGATCAGCCACCTGGCGCCGCTGCAGGACAGCGCCGCCGCCCTGGCCGAACTGGATGTACTCAGCAACCTGGCCGAACGTGCGCTGAACCTCGACCTTAACTGCCCGCGCTTCGTCGACGAGCCGTGCCTGCGCATCGAGCAGGGCCGCCACCCGGTGGTGGAACAGGTGCTGACCACGCCATTCGTGGCCAACGACCTGGGCCTGGACAACAGCACGCGCATGCTGATCATCACCGGCCCGAACATGGGCGGTAAGTCCACCTACATGCGCCAGACGGCCCTGATCGTGCTGCTGGCGCACATCGGCAGCTTCGTACCGGCAGCCAGCTGCGAACTGTCACTGGTCGACCGCATCTTCACCCGCATCGGCTCCAGTGACGACCTGGCTGGCGGGCGCTCGACCTTCATGGTAGAGATGAGCGAAACCGCCAACATTCTGCACAACGCCACCGACCGCAGCCTGGTGCTGATGGATGAAGTAGGCCGTGGCACCAGCACCTTCGACGGCCTGTCGCTTGCCTGGGCCGCCGCCGAGCGCCTGGCGCAATTGCGTGCCTACACCTTGTTCGCCACTCACTACTTCGAGCTCACCGTGCTGCCGGAGAGCGAGCCGCTGGTGGCCAACGTGCACCTCAATGCCACCGAGCACAACGAGCGTATCGTGTTCCTGCACCACGTCCTGCCTGGCCCTGCCAGCCAAAGCTACGGCCTGGCCGTGGCGCAACTGGCCGGCGTGCCGACGGCGGTCATCCAGCGCGCCCGCGAACACCTGGGGCGCCTGGAGACCACCAGCCTGCCGCATGAGCCGGCCCCGGCCTCAAAAGCCAAGGACACGCCACAAGTGCCGCACCAGAGCGACCTGTTCGCCAGCCTGCCACACCCGGCCATCGAGAAGCTGGGCAAGCTGCAGCTGGACGACATGACCCCGCGTCAAGCTATCGAAATGCTATATCAACTAAAGAACCTGTTATAACGGCAGCCACTACAAGCTGGTAGAATCCGCCGCGGTTTGCTGGTGCTGCAGGTTATTAGCCTGGCCTGCAGCCACATACCTGTAAACCGCGCGGCCCTGAGAGGAAGGGCCGCCGCCGTCGCCTGAGGAGAGAACTAGAAATGACCTTCGTCGTCACCGACAACTGCATCAAATGCAAATACACCGACTGCGTGGAAGTCTGTCCGGTGGACTGCTTCTACGAAGGCCCGAACTTCCTGGTCATCCACCCGGACGAGTGCATTGACTGCGCCCTGTGCGAACCGGAGTGCCCAGCACAAGCCATCTTCTCGGAAGACGAAATCCCTGCGGGGATGGAGAACTTCATCGAGCTGAACGCCGAACTGGCGGAAGTCTGGCCGAACATCACCGAGCGTAAGGACGCCCTCCCAGACGCTGAAGAGTGGGACGGCAAGACTGGCAAGATTGCAGAACTGGAGCGCTGATAGCGCCCGGACACGAAAAAGGCCCCTCGGGGCCTTTTTTGTTTTTCTGCAGGCAAAAAAAGGGGCGGTTTGACCCGCCCACATTTTTTCCGTAGTCCCTGCTTGTCCCAAACATCATCCTGATGAAATCGCGTCTTGCGATGTCCTTGGCCTCCTCCCTGGAAGCCTGTGCATGTCCGTGTGCACAGTTCGAATACTAGCGGCTTCAGCTGAGCGGGCAAGCGCGAAACCTCACAAGGTATTACACGGGACACATTTCCACACAGCCAAATAACGCATGATTTTCAATGAGTTGGGAAAATACCGGGGCTGAAAACGACAATGATGTACTGAGACTTGCATAGATAGCTTACAAAACAAGTAAGAAAAGGCTTACATGCAATGTTACTGGGGTAGCGCAGTACATATTCGACATCTGCTGTGGCTGGCAGATTTTGGGGCTGCTTTGCAGCCCATCAAACTCAAATGGAACACCCGTTTTCGCCACACACAAAAACGCCCCGAGGTCATCGGGGCGCTTTTGATTTACAGGCTTTCGCTACTGGAACAACGACTCGCTGGACAGGCCGTTCTTCTCCAGGATCTCACGCAGGCGCTTGAGCCCTTCTACCTGGATCTGCCGCACCCTTTCCCGGGTCAGGCCAATCTCCAGGCCAACATCCTCCAGGGTGCTGCTTTCATGCCCGCGCAGACCAAAGCGACGTACCACCACTTCCCGCTGCTTGTCGGTCAACTCCCCCAGCCACTGGTCGATGCTCTGCGACAGGTCGTCATCCTGTAGCAGCTCGCACGGGTCTGTCGGGCGGTCGTCGGTCAGGGTGTCGAGCAGGGTCTTGTCCGAATCCGGGCCAAGCGACACATCCACCGAAGACACCCGTTCGTTCAGGCCGAGCATGCGCTTGACCTCGGCGACGGGCTTCTCCAGCAACGTGGCGATTTCTTCCGGGGAGGGTTCGTGGTCCAGCTTTTGGGTCAGCTCGCGCGCCGCGCGCAGGTATACGTTCAGCTCTTTGACCACGTGGATCGGCAAACGAATGGTGCGGGTCTGGTTCATGATCGCCCGCTCGATGGTCTGGCGAATCCACCAGGTCGCATAGGTCGAGAAACGGAAACCACGCTCCGGGTCGAACTTCTCGACCGCACGGATCAGCCCAAGGTTGCCCTCCTCGATCAGGTCGAGCAGCGACAGGCCACGGTTCACGTAACGACGGGCAATTTTAACAACCAGGCGTAGGTTGCTTTCGATCATGCGCTTGCGGCCAGCAGGGTCACCCTTTTGCGACAAACGCGCAAAATGCACTTCCTCTTCCGGCGAAAGCAGCGGCGAGAAGCCGATTTCGTTGAGATACAGCTGGGTGGCATCGAGCGCCCGGCTGTAATCGATGTACTTGTGTTGCTTAAGCGAAGAGCCCGACTTGGCCCTCGTCCGAACCGAAGATACAGCAGGTTCGTCTGACACCACATCCGTTTCCAAAACGATACCCGTCTCCATCAGGAGGACGTCATCGTCGATGTCAAACTCCGGCACTTCTTTACTGAGAGCCATTGTTATAGTCCTTTGCTGAGTTCGAACTCAGACTCGAGCGGCACCTTTATCCCTGGCAGCGCTTGAGCCTGTCCCCTCTACATCACAGGAACAGGCCGGGTACAACGATCAACGGCGTGGCAGGAACTGGAGTGGATCGACGGGTTTGCCCTGGCGGCGAATCTCGAAATGCAGCTTCACCCGATCTGTGCCCGTAGACCCCATTTCAGCAATCGACTGCCCTGCCTTGACCTGCTGCCCCTCCCGAACCAACAGCCTGCGGTTATGGCCGTAGGCACTGACGTAGGTATCACTGTGCTTGATGATGATCAGCTCGCCGTAGCCCCTTAAACCACTCCCGGCGTAAACCACCGCACCATCAGACGCAGCAAAAACAGGCTGTCCCAAATCACCGGCGATATCAATGCCTTTATTCAAACTACCGTTTGAAGCGAATTTTCCAATCAGCACGCCGTTGGCAGGCCAAGTCCAGCCGCCTACCGCGCGCTCTGCCGCAGGCACGGTGGTGGCAACCGGCGTACTGGTGGAGGTTGCCGGCGTTGCCGGTTTGCTGGTGTTGCCAGGTGTCACGGCAGTAGTGCCCACGGGCCTGCGGGTGACCGTGGTGCGGCTCGATGAAGAGGGGCTGGACACCACCGTGGTACTGCTGCTGGAACCGCTGCTGAAACGAATCGCTTGCCCCGGGCGAATGGTATAAGGCGCCGCGATGCCGTTGCGTGCGGCCAGCTCCTTGTAGTCCCAGCCATAGCGGAAGGCAATGGAGAACAGCGTGTCACCCGGCTTGACGACGTACTGCCCAGACGTCACCGCCGGGCGCTTGGGCACGGTGTTATTGCGGTCGACTACCCGCGCGCTGCTGTTGCTGCTGGTGCTCGAACAACCCACCAGTAGCGTGCCCATGGCCAGTACAATCACCAGAAGCTTGAAACCCGACCCGTCCTTGCGCTGCCGAATGACTGTGTGACCCACCCGCGCTCCCCTCATGGTGCCGAAAAACGATATGAAGACAAGAAATGCAATATTGTTGCAATTATAACCAAGCCGGCCAGTATTGGCAGGCAGGTGCAAAAGGCTGTTGCAATACCCCGGTGCAAGCTAGTGCTTCGTACCGCCAGATAGACAGGACGAAGCGGCAAGAATTCGCCGCTGGCGCAAAAATACCGCGCGACTCATACCCGCAAGCCTCAGGCCAGCGGACCATTGAGCAGCGGGACGAAGCGCACGGCCCCCAGCACGCGCCGGGAGAATCCATGCTCCTCGCGCACGATCAGCATCAGTTGCTGCGCTTCGCCGGCCGCCCCAACCGGGATCACCATGCGCCCCCCGGGAGCAAGCTGATCAAGCAATGCCTGCGGCACTTCTGGCGCCACCGCCGTGACGATGATGCCGTTGTACGGTGCCAGCGCCGGCCAGCCTTCGCAGCCATCGCCCCAGCGGAATACCACGTTGCGCAGGTTCAGCTCCACCAGGCGCTCTTTGGCCCGGTCCTGCAGCACCTTGATACGCTCCACCGAAAACACCCGTTCCACCAGCTGGGCCAGGATCGCCGTCTGGTAGCCTGAGCCGGTACCAATCTCCAGCACCTTGTCCAGCGGCCCGGCCTCGAGCAGCAGCTCACTCATGTGGGCAACCATGAACGGTTGCGAGATGGTCTGGTTGTGACCGATGGGCAATGCGGTGTCTTCGTAGGCACGATGCGCCAGTGCCTCGTCGACGAACAGGTGGCGCGGGGTGCGACGAATCACGTCGAGCACCTTGGTGTTCGAAACGCCCTCTTCGCACAGACGCTGGATCAGCCGCTCCCGGGTACGCTGGGAGGTCATGCCGATGCCGCGGCGCAGCATATCGTCCTCGCGCATCAGAGCAGGCCCTCCAGCCAACCGTCGAGCTGCTCGAAGGCATCATTGAAGGTGCGGTCGAGCTGCAACGGGGTGATCGATACATAGCCCTGCATCACCGCGTGGAAATCGGTACCCGGGCCACCGTCCTCGGCATCGCCGGCCACGGCGATCCAGTAACCTTCCTTACCGCGCGGGTTGACCACCTTGGTCGGTGCCGCCGCCCGCGCCCGGTGACCGAGGCGGGTGAGCCGGATGCCACGAATGTGCTCCAGCGGCAGGTTGGGAATGTTTACGTTGAGCACGGTGCGTGGTGGCAGCGCCAGGCGCGACTGGGCCTCGACCAGGCGGCGGGCGATATGGGCCGCGGTTGGCAGGTTGTCCGGCTGGCGCGACAACAGCGAAAACGCCAGCGACGTGCCACCCAGGAAGCGGCCTTCCAACGCTGCGGCGACCGTGCCCGAATACAGCACGTCATCGCCCAGGTTGGCACCGAGGTTGATCCCCGACACGACCATGTCCGGCGTGTGCGGCAACAGCCCATTGAGCCCCAGGTGCACACAGTCGGTCGGCGTGCCGTTGAGGCTGATGAAACCGTTGGCCAGGGTTTGCGGGTGCAGTGGCCGGTCCAGCGTCAGCGAACTGCTGGCGCCGCTCTTGTCTTGCTCCGGGGCGATCACCGAGCACTCGGCGTAATCCGCCAGCGCAGCGTGCAGCGCGGCGATGCCGGGCGCGGTAACACCGTCGTCGTTCGAAATCAGAATACGCATGGGCTGTCCGTCTGCCCTGCCGACACCAGATCCACGACTTCACGCACCACCACGGTGGCGAAGCATCCGGCCGGCAGGACGAATTCCAGTTGCAGGATATCAGGCTCGGGATAATGCCATGTCAGGCCGCCAATAGGGAGCCGCAAAATGCGCCGTTCGTGATCCATGCCCGCCTGGGCCAACCACTGGCAAAGTGCCGGTTGGTCTGCACCGACGGCGTTTTCCAAGCGGGCAGTGGCTCCGTCAGCAGGCGAAGCGCCCTCACCCCACATCGGGCCGGTCGGGTGCAGATCGAGAATCGCCAGGCGCGGGTCGGCACATTCCGCCTCTCCCGCCGGGAAAAAGCTGCGGCTGTCAGTGAATGCCAGCAGGTCGCCGACCTGCGCCCGCGCCCAGCTACCTTCAGCGACACGCGCAGCCAGCACCTGATTGAACAGGTAGCTGCGCCCGGCCGAAAGCAGCCGCGAACGCACATTGCGCTGCTCGGGCAAGGCTTTGCGCGCAGCCCAGTCGAGGGCGTCATGGACGTTGCCACCGCCGTGACCGAAGCGCTGGGTACCGAAATAGTTGGGTACACCGTGCTGCTTCAGCTGTTCCAGGCGCGCATCCAGCGCCTGGTGATCCGCCGCCAGGGCCGTCAGGCGCAGGGTGAAGCCGTTGGCCGAATGCGCGCCACGCTGCAGCTTGCGCTGGTGACGCACCTGCTTGAGCACGCGCAGGCTGGCATCCTCGGCACGTGACAGGTCCGGGTCGGCCTTGCCTGGCAGGTGCAGGCTGAACCACTGACGGGTCAGGGCCTGACGGTCCTTGAGCCCGGCATAGCTGATGGTGCGCACCGGCACACCGGCGGCGCGCGCCAGGCGGCGAGCGGCCTCTTCGGTGTTCAGGTCACGCTTCTCGACCCACAGCCACAGGTGCTCGCCCTGGCCCGAGAGCGGGATATCGAGCACTTCGTCGACCTGGAAGTCTTCGGCAACCGCCTTGAGGACGGCGGTGCCCAGTGGTTCGCCCGATGCGCGCGGGCCCAGCAGTTCCAGTTCGGTCATGCTGGCAGCAGCAGGGCGACCGAATGCACGGCAATACCCTCCTCGCGGCCGGTGAAGCCCAGCTTTTCGGTAGTGGTGGCCTTGACGTTGACCTGGTCGAGCTCGACCTGCAGGTCCTCGGCGATCAGCTGGCGCATGGTCTCGATATGCGGGGCCATCTTCGGCGCCTGAGCCACAATGGTGGCGTCGACGTTGCCGACCTTCCAGCCCTTGCTCTTGACGATGTCGACCACATGGCAAAGCAGCACGCGGCTGTCGGCACCCTTGAACTGTGGGTCGGTGTCGGGGAAGTGCTTGCCGATATCGCCCAGTGCCGCAGCACCCAGCAAGGCATCGCTCAGGGCGTGCAGCAGCACATCGCCGTCGGAGTGGGCCAGCAGGCCGTACTTGTGGGGGATACGCACCCCGCCCAGGGTAATGAAATCACCGTCGCAGAAACGGTGCACATCGTAGCCGTGGCCAATACGCATAAGAAAACGCCCTGAATGAGTCAGGGCGTGATTCTACCTGCTTTGCAGCGGGTTTGGCGGCTTTTGGACCGGGCTGTTACACCCGCCCCAGTGCCACCGCATGATGGCGCAGGTGTTCCTCTATGAAGCTGGCAATGAAGTAATAGCTGTGGTCATAACCCGGCTGCAGGCGCAGGGTCAGTTCATGCCCCCCTTTGCGTGCCGCCTGCTCCAGCGCTTCAGGCTTGAGCTGCTTTTCGAGAAAATCGTCACGGTCGCCCTGATCCACCAGCAACGGCGGGCACTCGCCGGCCGGCGTTTCGGCCAACAGCACACTGGCATCCCACTCACGCCAGCGCGCACGGTCATCACCCAGGTAACGGCTGAAGGCCTTTTCGCCCCACGGGCAATCCATCGGGTTGCTGATCGGCGAGAATGCCGACACCGAACGGTAACGCCCCCGGTTGCGCAAGGCGCAAACCAGCGCGCCATGCCCGCCCATGGAGTGACCACTGATACTGCGCTCTCCCGATGCCGGGAAGTGCGCCTCGATCAGCGCGGGCAACTCCTCCACCACATAGTCGTGCATGTGGTAGTGCTTGGCCCAGGGCTGCTGGGTGGCATTGAGGTAGAAGCCCGCCCCCAGGCCGAAGTCCCAGGCGCCGTCCGGGTCGCCCGGCACCTGCTCGCCGCGCGGGCTGGTATCGGGGGCGACGATGATCAGCCCAAGCTCGGCGGCCAGGCGCTGGGCGCCGGCCTTCTGCATGAAGTTTTCGTCGGTGCAGGTGAGGCCGCTGAGCCAGTACAGCACCGGCAGCTTCTCACCCTGTTCGGCCTGCGGCGGCAAGTACACGGCAAATACCATGTCGCAGCCCAGCACCTTGGAGTGATGCCGGTAACGTTTGTGCCAACCGCCGAAGCTTTTCTGGCAGGAGATGTTATCCAGGCTCATGGCGTACCTCAGAAGTGGATCACGCTGCGGATGCTCTTGCCTTCATGCATCAGGTCGAAGGCTTTGTTGATATCCTCCAGGCCCATGGTGTGGGTGATGAAGGTATCCAGCGGGATCTCGCCCTTCTCGGACATTTCCACGTAGCTTGGCAGCTCGCTGCGGCCACGCACGCCACCGAACGCCGAACCGCGCCATACCCGGCCGGTCACCAACTGGAACGGACGGGTGGCGATTTCCTGGCCGGCACCGGCCACGCCGATGATCACCGACTCGCCCCAGCCCTTGTGGCAGCACTCCAGCGCCGCACGCATCAGTTGCACGTTGCCGATGCACTCGAAGGAGAAGTCCACACCACCGTCGGTGAGGTCGACGATCACTTCCTGGATCGGGCGGTCGTAGTCTTTTGGGTTGATGCAGTCGGTGGCGCCCAGCTGGCGGGCGATCTCGAACTTGGCCGGGTTGATGTCGATGGCGATGATGCGCGAGGCCTTGGCCTTGACCGCACCGATCACCGCCGAAAGGCCGATGCCGCCCAGGCCAAAGATGGCCACGGTATCACCCGGCTTAACCTTGGCGGTGTTGAGCACCGCGCCGATACCGGTGGTGACGCCGCAGCCCAGCAGGCACACCTTTTCCAGTGGTGCTTCTTTCTGGATCTTGGCCACGGAAATTTCCGGCAGCACGGTGTACTCGGAGAAGGTCGAGGTCCCCATGTAGTGGAACAGCTGCTGGCCTTTGTAGGAAAAGCGCGTGGTGCCGTCGGGCATCAGGCCCTTGCCTTGGGTAGCACGGATGGCCTGGCACAGGTTGGTCTTGCCCGAGAGGCAGAACTTGCACTTGCCGCATTCCGGGGTGTAGAGCGGGATCACATGATCGCCAACGGCCACCGAGGTCACGCCCTCGCCTACCGCTTCAACGATCGCGCCACCTTCGTGACCGAGGATCGACGGGAAGATGCCTTCCGGGTCGGCACCGGACAGGGTGTAGGCGTCGGTGTGGCAAACACCGCTGGCGACCACGCGCAGCAGCACTTCACCGGCCTTGGGCATGGCCACGTCGACTTCGACGATTTCCAGGGGTTTCTTGGCTTCGAAGGCTACGGCGGCACGGGACTTGATCATCAAAGGGCTCCAGACAGAGTGTCGATTCAGGCTTGCAGTGTAATTCACCGACTTTTGATGAATAATCCAGGCAAAGACAAAACATTATTGCCATGCAGGGATAATCAATGAGCAGCCGCTGGGAAGGTATCGACGAATTCGTCGCCGTGGCCGAATCTGGCCAGTTCACAGCGGCTGCCGAACGCCTGGGGGTTTCCTCGTCGCACATCAGTCGCCAGATCGCCCGGCTGGAGGAGCGACTGCAAACGCGCCTGCTCTACCGCAGTACCCGTCGGGTGACCTTGAGCGAGGCCGGGCAAACCTTTCTGCAGCATTGCCAACGCCTTCAGGATGGCCGCGAGGAAGCCCTGCGCGCCATGGGCGACTTGGCCAGCGAGCCAAAGGGGTTGCTGCGCATGACGTGCGCGGTAGCGTACGGCGAGCGCTTCATCGTGCCGCTCGTGACACGATTCATGGCGCTTTACCCGCAGTTGCGCGTGGAGGTGGAGTTGAGCAACCACACCCTCGACCTGCTGCAAGAAGGCATGGACCTGGCCATCCGCTTGGGGCGGCTGGCCGATTCTCGGTTGGTGGCCGCCCGCCTCGCCCCCCGGCGCATGTACCTGTGTGCCTCGCCGGCTTATCTGGAACGTTACGGTCGACCACACAGCCTGTCAGAGTTGGCGCGGCACAATTGCCTGGTAGGCAGTTCGGACTTGTGGGCGTTGCAGCAGGATGGGCGCGAGATCAGCCAGCGGGTACAAGGGAACTGGCGCTGCAACAGTGGGCAGGCGGTGCTGGATGCGGCGTTGCAAGGGATCGGGTTGTGCCAGTTGCCGGATTACTACGTGCTGGAGCACCTGAATACGGGGGCTCTGGTGTCGTTGCTGGAAGCGCACCAGCCACCGAATACGGCAGTGTGGGCGTTGTATCCGCAACAGCGGCACCTGTCACCGAAGGTGCGACGGTTGGTGGATTACCTGAAAGAAGGGTTGGCGGGGTTGCCGGAATATCGGCAAGGCTGAACGGGTGTGCTGGCTGTACCGGCCTCTTCGCGGGTTTACCCGCGAAGAGGCCGGTACAGGAATATGAAACTCAGCGACGCCCTGCCCAACGCTGGCGCAACCACTCCAAGTCTTCCGGCCGAGTGACCTTGATGTTGTCACTGCGCCCTTCCACCAGCCGCGGCGCCTGGCCGGACCACTCGATGGCCGAGGCTTCATCCGTCACGACCACATCCGACACCAGGCACTCGGCCAACGCCCGGTGCAGTGCCCCAAGGCGGAACATCTGGGGTGTGTAGGCCTGCCAGATGGTACTACGGTCCACGGTAGCACTTACCCGGCCGCTGCCATCGGCACGCTTGAGGGTATCGCGCGCCGGTACCGCCAGCAGGCCACCCACCGGGTCGTCCGCCAGCTCCGACAACAGCTTGTCCAGGTCGCTGCGCGCCAAATTCGGCCGCGCAGCATCATGCACCAGCACCCAGTCGCTGTCCGAGGCGTCTTGCGCATGCAGCAACAGCAAGGCATTGAGCACCGAATCGGCACGCTCGCGCCCACCCGCTGCGCGCTGGATGCGCGGGTCGCTGGCGCAACGCAGGGCCGGCCAGTACGGGTCATCTTCAGCAATGCTGACCACCACGCCTTTGAGCGCCGGGTGGCCAAGAAAACAGTCGAGGCTGTGCTCGAGAATGGTCTGCCCAGCCAGCTCCAGGTATTGCTTGGGTCGGTCGGCAGCCATGCGGGCACCTACGCCCGCAGCAGGAATCACGGCCCAGAAGGCCGGTAAGGTATCGATCATTTCTGTGGCAACTGGAAGAGGGTTTCGCCCTCTTTGACCATTCCCAATTCGTGGCGAGCCCGTTCTTCAACGGTCTCCATGCCTTTTTTCAGCTCCAGCACTTCGGCATCGAGCACACGGTTGCGCTCAAGCAAGCGCTCGTTCTCGGCATGCTGCTCGTCAATCTGCTGCTTCAGTTCGGTCACTTGCGCCAGGCTGCCATTACCCACCCACAGGCGGTACTGCAGGCCACCCAGCAGCAGGAGCAGAACGAGGAACACCCAATAGGGACTGCGCATCACGTTATCCAGGTTAAAAAGGCTGCCGCGTACTTGTTACTTCGGGGCCTCGAATAGCACGAAGCCTGGCCGAGGCCAGGCTTCGTTGACAGAAACCCGTTGGGATGAAGGAAAGATCAGTACGAACGTTCCTACAACTCCGGCTGCTGTCTTTTTACCATCTCTTGCTTAGCCGCGAAACTCGGCACGACCACGGTAAACCGCTTTGGCACCCAGTTGCTCTTCGATGCGCAGCAGCTGGTTGTACTTGGAAACGCGGTCGGAACGGCACAGCGAACCAGTCTTGATCTGGCCAGCAGCGGTACCCACGGCCAGGTCGGCAATGGTCGAGTCTTCGGTTTCACCGGAGCGGTGCGAGATCACTGCGGTGTAGCCGGCAGCCTTGGCCATCTGGATGGCTTCCAGGGTTTCGGTCAGCGAGCCGATCTGGTTGAACTTGATCAGGATCGAGTTACCGATGCCCTTCTCGATGCCTTCCTTCAGGATCTTGGTGTTGGTCACGAACAGGTCGTCGCCAACCAGCTGTACCTTTTCACCGATCTTGTCGGTGAGGATCTTCCAGCCAGCCCAGTCGGACTCGTCCAGGCCGTCTTCGATCGAGATGATCGGGAAGCGCTCGGTCAGGCCTTTCAGGTATTCGGCGAAGCCTTCAGCGTCGAACGACTTGCCTTCGCCGGACAGGTTGTACTTGCCGTCTTCGTAGAATTCGGAAGCCGCGCAGTCCAGGGCCAGGGTCACGTCGGTGCCCAGCTTGTAACCCGCTTTTTCGACCGCTTCGGCGATGGCGCCCAGGGCGTCTTCGTTGGAAGCCAGGTTAGGAGCGAAGCCACCTTCGTCACCCACGGCGGTGTTCAGGCCACGGGCCTTCAGCACGGCTTTGAGGTGGTGGAAGATTTCGGTGCCCATGCGCAGGCCGTCGGAGAAGGTCTTGGCGCCTACCGGCTGAACCATGAACTCCTGGATGTCAACGTTGTTGTCGGCGTGCTCGCCACCGTTGATGATGTTCATCATCGGAACCGGCATCGAGTACTGGCCCGGGGTGCCGTTCAGGTTGGCGATGTGTGCGTACAGCGGCAGGTCCTGGTCCTGGGCAGCAGCCTTGGCGGCCGCCAGGGAAACAGCCAGGATGGCGTTGGCGCCCAGCTTGGCCTTGTTCTCGGTACCGTCCAGTTCGATCATGGCGCGGTCCAGGGCTTTCTGGTCTGCCGGGTCCTTGCCCAGCAGCAGGTCACGGATCGGGCCATTGATGTTGGCGACGGCCTTCAGCACGCCCTTGCCCAGGTAACGGCTCTTGTCGCCATCACGCAGCTCCAGCGCTTCGCGCGAGCCGGTGGAAGCACCGGACGGCGCGCAAGCGCTGCCGATGATGCCGTTGTCGAGCAGTACATCGGCTTCCACGGTGGGGTTGCCACGCGAATCGAGAACTTCACGACCTTTGATGTCGACGATTTTTGCCATTGTTGTAAGCACTCCAGAATTGACGAAAACAACTTAGCTTAAGAAATTCTTGCCGTTCACCAGGCGGATTTGCAGTGGGCAGGCCGGGTGAAGGGAGCCCCTGACCGATTGGTCAGGGGTGGATCGGGCGGTACTTTACCCGAGAAATGAGCTTTACGCGGTTTCTACCGTCGGAAAACTTTTCACCAGGTCGTCCAGTTGCTTGAGCTGGGCCAGGAATGGCTCCAGTTTGTCCAGGCGCAGGGCGCATGGACCATCGCATTTGGCGTTGTCCGGGTCCGGGTGGGCTTCGAGGAACAGGCCCGCCAGGCCCTGGCTCATGCCCGCCTTGGCCAGGTCGGTAACCTGGGCGCGGCGGCCACCAGCGGAGTCGGCGCGGCCACCCGGCATCTGCAGGGCGTGGGTCACGTCGAAGAACACCGGGTACTCGAACTGCTTCATGATGCCGAAGCCGAGCATGTCCACCACCAGGTTGTTGTAGCCGAAGCTCGACCCACGCTCGCAGAGGATCAACTGGTCGTTACCCGCCTCTTCGCACTTGGCCAGGATGTGTTTCATTTCCTGGGGTGCGAGGAACTGGGCCTTCTTGATGTTGATCACCGCGCCAGTCTTGGCCATGGCCACCACCAGGTCGGTCTGCCGCGACAGGAAGGCCGGCAGCTGGATGATGTCGCATACCTTGGCAACCGGCTCGGCCTGGTAAGGCTCGTGCACGTCGGTGATCACCGGCACATTGAAGGTGCGCTTGATCTCTTCGAAGATCTTCAGCCCGTCTTCCATGCCCGGGCCACGGTACGACGTCACCGACGAACGGTTGGCCTTGTCGAAGCTGGCCTTGAACACGTAGGGGATACCGAGCTTCTCGGTAACCCGCACGTACTCCTCGCAGACCTTCATTGCCAGGTCACGGGACTCCAGGACGTTCATGCCGCCGAACAGGACGAACGGCTTGTCGTTGGCGATCTCGATGTTACCGACGCGGATGATCTTCTGGGTCATTGATCAGGCCTTGTTCTTCTGAGCCAGGGCTGCCTTGACGAAACCACTGAACAGCGGGTGGCCGTCACGCGGGGTGGAGGTGAACTCCGGGTGGAACTGGCAGGCGACGAACCATGGATGGTCCTTGGACTCGACCACTTCCACCAGCGCGCCGTCTTCGGAACGGCCAGAAACCACCAGGCCAGCGTCGACCAGTTGCGGCAGCAGGTTGTTGTTCACTTCGTAGCGGTGGCGGTGACGCTCGGTGATCACGTCCTTGCCGTAGCAGTCGTGTACCTTGGAACCGGCAGCCAGCTGGCAGTCCTGTGCGCCGAGGCGCATGGTGCCGCCCAGGTCGGAAGCCTCGTTGCGGGTTTCGACGGCACCGGTGGCATCGGCCCACTCGGTGATCAGGCCGACCACAGGGTGGCCGCTGTTGCGGTCGAACTCGGTGGAGTTGGCGTCTTTCCAGCCCATGACGTTACGGGCGAATTCGATCACGGCCACCTGCATCCCCAGGCAGATACCCAGGTACGGCACTTTGTTTTCACGGGCGTATTGCACCGCAGTGATCTTGCCTTCCACGCCGCGCAGGCCGAAACCGCCCGGCACCAGAATGGCATCGGCGCCTTCGAGCAGGCTGGTGCCCTGGTTCTCGATGTCTTCCGAATCGATGTAGCGCAGGTTGACCTTGGTACGGTTGGTGATGCCGGCGTGGCTCATCGCTTCGATCAGCGACTTATACGCGTCCAGCAGCTCCATGTACTTGCCGACCATGGCGATGGTCACTTCTTGCTCAGGGTTGAGCTTGGCATCGACCACCTTGTCCCACTCGGACAGGTCGGCGCCGCTGCACTGCAGGCCGAAACGCTCGACGACGAAGTCGTCCAGGCCCTGTGCGTGCAGTACGCCCGGGATCTTGTAGATGGTGTCGACGTCTTCCAGCGAAATCACCGCACGCTCTTCAACGTTGGTGAACAGCGCGATCTTGCGACGCGACGAGGCATCGACCGGGTGGTCGGAGCGGCAGATCAGCACGTCAGGCTGCAGGCCGATGGAGCGCAGCTCCTTGACCGAGTGCTGGGTCGGCTTGGTCTTGGTTTCGCCCGCGGTGGCGATGTACGGGACCAGGGTGAGGTGCATCAGCATGGCGCGCTTGGAGCCCACTTCGACGCGCAGCTGGCGGATGGCCTCGAGGAACGGCTGCGACTCGATGTCACCCACGGTACCGCCGATTTCCACCAGGGCCACGTCGGCATCGCCGGCACCCTTGATGATGCGACGCTTGATCTCGTCGGTGATGTGCGGGATGACCTGGATGGTCGCGCCCAGGTAATCACCACGACGCTCTTTACGCAGCACGTGCTCGTAGATGCGGCCGGTGGTGAAGTTGTTGTTCTGGGTCATGGTGGTGCGGATGAACCGCTCGTAGTGGCCCAGGTCGAGGTCGGTCTCGGCGCCATCGTGGGTGACGAACACTTCACCGTGCTGGAACGGGCTCATGGTGCCCGGATCGACGTTGATGTACGGATCCAGCTTGAGCATGGTGACCTTCAGGCCCCGCGCTTCCAGGATGGCCGCCAGGGAAGCCGAGGCAATGCCTTTCCCCAATGAAGAAACAACACCGCCCGTGACGAATATGTAGCGCGTCATGAAAAACCCTAGAAGTCTGCGTTAAGGCGGCCAGCGCCGCCGGAGAAAGCGAAGGAAGGCCGAAGCCCCCGATCACCTGCGTCAATCACAGTGCATCTCGAAAAACTGCCGCGTCTGTACAGACCAGGGGTATCCCCGGCATGGAGCTCGCTCGTCATTTCCAGAATCAGCCCAGCAAAAAACTGCTTGGTAATCGGCAACTCCTGTGTTTTCGCGGAACCCACAGAAGCTGTATCAAGAAGGGAGGGTAGTCTACCCGAATGTACCCTTCAGCTCAAACCTTGCGCGTTCGTCGGTAACTGCCAGTGCAGCTGGCAATCCGCCTGCACCAACCCCGGCAGGTTGGCCACCGCCAGCAAACACTCGCCCTGATACAGCAGCGGCAGGCGTGGGCGCAGGAAATGCGGCACCTGCAACTCGTTGAGCAGGCGCTTGAGGTCGCGCCGCCCACGGCCGGGGACGTCCAGCATTTCGCCGCCCTGGCGATAGGCGATGCGCAGGTCTGCGAGCGGCTGTGCGACCGCAAGACGCACGCTGCCGTTACCTGGCAGCACCAGCGGCCCGGTGGGGTTCACCCAGGCCAGCTCGCCGACGGGCAGCTGTAGCCAGTCACCACTCAGCCACCAGATGCGCCCATGGCTGCGCAGCAGTTGCCCGTCGGCGAGCCGCCAGACGGGCTGGGCATCCCCGGCAGCCTCACGCAGGTCCGCCCAGCCAGCCCAGTGCCGGGTGTCTGGCAAACGGGTGCGAAGGCTCAGCCAATACTGCAGGGCATTGCGCTGACGGGCGGGCGACAACGCGACCAGGGATGCCAGGTCGAGCGAGTCCAACCCGGCCCAGGCCTTCGGCGCCCCCCTTTCTGCGCACGCAAGGTCACCTTGGGCGAGCTCGTCCAGCAGCCCCAGGGCTTCGCCCAGGTGCTCTGCGGCGCGGGCGAGGTTCTGGGTGGTTTGCGGCCAACGTTGCTGCAAATGCGGGAGCACCTCGCCACGCAGGAAGTTGCGGGCGAAATGTGTGTCGGCGTTTGACGGGTCTTCGATCCAGGCCAGCCCTTTCATTCGGGCATAGGCCTGCAGTTGCTGCCGAGAACACGCCAGCAAAGGCCTGACCAGACTGCCCTGCCCTAGCGCCCGCTGCACCGGCATTGCAGCAAGGCCACGCAGGCCGGCGCCGCGCAACAGACGAAACAGCAGGGTTTCGGCCTGGTCGTCACGGTGCTGGCCGGAGAACAGGATGTCGCCGGGGCTCAGGGCTTGCTTGAACGCGGCATAGCGAGCGTCGCGGGCGGCCTGTTCGAGGCTGGCGCCGGGGGCGACCTGCACGTAGATGACCTGGAGTTCAATGCCCAGCTGATTGCAGATGGCTTGGCAGTGAGCCGGCCAGGCATCGGCGGCGGACTGCAGACCGTGATGGACGTGGATCGCACGCAGCGGGGGTGAGGTGTGATTGCGAGCGTAGTCGGCCAGCAGGTGCAGGAGGACGGTGGAATCGAGGCCGCCTGAAAAGGCGATGTACCAGGCTGAGGCGTTGAGCCAAGGGGTGAGGTTGATCATCGAACCGGCACTCAATTCAAGAATGCATTCGCGGGCAAGCCCGCTCCCACAAGTTGCGCGCTCGGTGCAGAAGAGCGCTGTCCCTGTGGGAGCGGGCTTGCCCGCGAACACCGGCGAAGCCGGTGCCATTCATCTCGCTATCAGAGACCGTAGCTCATCAGGCGCTCGTAACGGCGGGCCAGCAGCGCGTCGTTGTCGAACTTGCTGAGCATGTCCAGCTGCTGCACCAGGTCGGCGCGAATGCTTTCCGACATTTTGGCCGGGTCGCGGTGGGCGCCGCCCAACGGTTCCTGGATCACCTTGTCGACGATGTTCAGGCTCTTCAGGCGCTCGGCAGTGATGCCCATGGCCTCTGCTGCATCAGCCGCCTTGTCGGCAGTCTTCCACAGGATCGAAGCACAACCTTCCGGCGAGATCACCGAGTAGGTGGAATATTGCAGCATGTTCAGCTGGTCACACACACCGATGGCCAGTGCACCGCCAGAACCACCCTCGCCAATCACGGTCGCGATGATTGGGGTTTTCAGGCGAGCCATCACACGCAGGTTCCAGGCGATTGCCTCGCTCTGGTTGCGCTCTTCGGCGTCGATGCCCGGGTAGGCACCCGGAGTGTCGATGAAGGTCAGGATCGGCATCTTGAAGCGCTCGGCCATTTCCATCAGGCGGCAAGCCTTGCGGTAGCCTTCCGGGCGCGGCATGCCGAAGTTGCGGCGCACCTTCTCGCGCACCTCGCGGCCCTTCTGGTGGCCGATGACCATGACAGGCTTGCCGTCCAGGCGTGCGGTACCACCCACAATGGCGGCGTCGTCGGAGAAGTGGCGGTCACCGTGCAGCTCTTCGAACTCGGTGAAGATGTGTTCCAGGTAGTCCAGGGTGTAAGGACGACGCGGATGACGGGCCAGACGGGCGATCTGCCAGCTGGTCAGGTTGCCGAAGATGCTTTCGGTCAGGGTGCTGCTCTTGTCTTGCAGACGGGCAATTTCATCGCTGATGTTCAGCGAGTTGTCGTTGCCTACCAGGCGCAGGCCTTCGATCTTGGCTTGCAGGTCGGCAATCGGCTGTTCGAAATCGAGAAAATTCGGGTTCATAGTCATCCGTCTTGGGTCTACGGCCAGGCGGCCGGCCGGTTGATCCGTTTGGCGCCTTACCTTAAGGGATCAGGCGCATTCAGGTCGAGATTAAATTTTTTTTCGGTTCAACGATATTGCAGGAAGACGTTCTCACGCCCGAACTGGTCACGCAGCGCCTGAATCAGCCCGTCGGCCGGGTCGATTGCCCACTGGTCGCCGAACTGCAGCATGGCCTTGGCATCGCTGCCGGTGTATTCCAGGGTAATCGGGCAGGCACCGCGATGGCGGGTAATCAGCTCGCCCAGCCACTTCAGGCGGTCGCCCTTCAATGCGTCGTGCGCCACCTTAAGCCGCAGGCTTTCGGCCAGCTTGGTGCGCGCATCTTCCATGGTCATCACCTGCTTGACCCGCAGGCGCAGGCCACCGGAGAAGTCGTCGTTGCTGACCTCGCCCTCCACCACCACCATGGCATCGTTCTGCAGCAAGGACTGTGCCGCCATGAACGCATCGGCGAACAACGATGCCTCGATGCGCCCAGAGCGGTCATCCAGCGTGACAAAGCCCATCTTGTCGCCCTTCTTGTTCTTCATCACCCGCAGGGCAATGATCATGCCGGCAATAGTCTGGGTTTCACGCGACGGCTTCAGGTCGACGATGCGCTGGCGAGCAAAGCGGCGGATTTCGGCCTCGTACTCATCAATCGGGTGGCCGGTGAGGTACAGGCCAAGTGTGTCCTTCTCGCCCTTCAGGCGCTCCTTGAGGGTGAGCTCACGCACCTTGCGGTGGTTGGCATAAACATCGACATCCGCCTCGCCGAACATGCTGCCGAACAGGTCGACATGGCCGCTGTCAGCGGTATGGGCTGCCTGCTCGGCAGCTTTGATGGCCTCACCCAACGCGGAGATCAAGGTTGCACGGTTGATGTCGATGTTGGCGTGATAGGCCTTGATCTCGTCATGGAAATGCGGCCCCAGGCGGTCCAGCGCGCCACTTCGGATCAACGCATCGAGGGTACGCTTGTTGACCCGCTTGAGGTCGATACGTTCACAGAAGTCGAACAGGTCCTTGAACGGGCCGCCTTGGGCACGGGCTTCTACAATTGCTTCGACCGGGCCTTCACCCACGCCCTTGATGGCACCCAGGCCATAGACGATGCGGCCGTCGTTGTTGACGGTGAACTTGAAGTCGGAGAAGTTCACATCCGGCGCGTCGAGGCGCAGCTTCATGCTGCGCACCTCCTCGACCAGCACCACAACCTTGTCGGTGTTGTGCATGTCCGCCGACAGTACCGCGGCCATGAACGGCGCCGGGTAGTGGGTTTTCAGCCAGGCGGTCTGGTACGACACCAGGCCATAAGCCGCGGAGTGGGATTTGTTGAACCCGTAACCTGCGAACTTTTCTACCAGGTCAAAGATGTTACCGGCAAGGTCCGCATCGATATTGTTGGCCACACAGCCTTCGATGAAACCACCGCGCTGCTTGGCCATTTCCTCGGGTTTTTTCTTACCCATCGCCCGGCGCAGCATGTCGGCGCCGCCCAGGGTATAGCCTGCCATCACCTGAGCAATCTGCATCACCTGTTCCTGATACAGGATGATGCCGTAGGTCGGTGCCAGTACCGGCTTGAGGCCTTCATACTGGTAGTCGGAGTGCGGGTAAGCCAGCTCGGCGCGGCCGTGCTTGCGGTTGATGAAGTCGTCCACCATGCCCGATTGCAGCGGGCCTGGACGGAACAGTGCCACCAGTGCAATCAGGTCTTCCAGGCAGTCGGGCTTGAGCTTCTTGATCAGCTCCTTCATGCCGCGCGATTCGAGCTGGAACACCGCCGTGGTCTCGGCCTTTTGCAGCAGCTCGTACGTCTTGCGGTCGTCCAGCGGGATGAAGTCGATGTTGAGATCCGGCAGGTTCTTCTTGGCCTGCTCGCGGTTGATGATCTCCATCGCCCACTTGATGATGGTGAGCGTACGCAGGCCGAGGAAGTCGAACTTCACCAGGCCCGCAGCCTCGACATCATCCTTGTCGAACTGGGTTACCAGGCCACCGCCTTCTTCATCACAGGCAATCGGCGAAAAATCGGTGAGCTTGGTCGGCGCGATAACCACACCACCGGCGTGCTTGCCGGTACCCCGGGTCACACCTTCCAGCTTCAGGGCCATGTCCCAGATTTCGCGGGCGTCTTCGTCGCCTTTGAGGAAGTCGCGCAGGATCTCTTCCTGCTCGTAGGCCTTCTCCAGGGTCATCCCCACTTCGAACGGGATCATCTTCGACAGGCGGTCGGCCAGGCCGTAGGACTTGCCCTGCACCCGCGCCACGTCACGCACCACCGCCTTGGCGGCCATGGTACCGAAGGTGATGATCTGGCTCACCGCGTTGCGACCGTAAGCCTCGGCCACGTAGTCGATCACCCGGTCACGGCCGTCCATGCAGAAGTCGACGTCGAAGTCGGGCATGGAAATACGTTCAGGGTTGAGGAAGCGCTCGAACAGCAGGTCGTAGGCCAGCGGGTCGAGGTCAGTGATCTTGAGTACGTAGGCCACCAGCGAGCCAGCACCCGAACCACGGCCCGGGCCTACCGGCACGTCGTTGTTCTTGGCCCACTTGATGAAGTCCATAACGATCAGGAAGTAACCGGGGAAGCCCATCTGGATGATGATGTCCAGCTCGAACTTCAGGCGGTCCAGGTACACTTGGCGCTTTTCTTCGTAATTGGGCGTGGTCTCTTTCGGCCACAGCACCGCCAGGCGCTCTTCCAGGCCTTCGTGGGCCACATGCCGCAAGTAATCGTCGATACCCATGCCATTGGGCGTGGGGAAATCGGGCAGGAAGTACTTGCCCAGCTGTACCTGAATATTGCAGCGCTTGGCGATTTCGACCGTGTTGGCGATGGCATCAGGCAGGTCGCTGAACAGCTCGGCCATTTCCTCGGCCGACTTCAGGTACTGCTGATCGCTATAGCCACGCGGACGGCGCGGGTCGTCGAGGGTCCAGCCTTCGCCAATGCACACACGGGTTTCGTGGGCGTCGAAGTCGGCTTGCTTGAGGAAGCGCACGTCGTTGGTAGCCACCAGCGGGGCGCCGAGCTTGTCTGCGAGCGCTACGGCAGCGTGCACGTACTCTTCGTCACGGGCGCGGTTGGTGCGCTGCACTTCAACGTAGAAGCGATCGGGGAACATGGCCATCCAGTCTTGCAGCAGGGCCTGGGCTTCATCGTCCCGGCCGGCCAGCAAGGCCATGCCGATGTCGCCTTCCTTGCCCGCAGACAGGGCAATCAGGCCTTCACTGGCAGGGGCGATCCATTCGCGCTGCAGGATGACCAGGCCATTGCGCTGGCCGTCGGTCCAGCCACGCGAGATCAACTCGGTGAGGTTGCGGTAGCCCTTGGGGTCCATGGCCAGGAAGCAGATGCGCGACGGCGGCGCTTCCGGGTCGGCACCGGCCAGCCACAGGTCGGCGCCGCAGATCGGCTTGATGCCGGCGCCCATGGCGGTCTTGTAGAACTTCACCAGCGAGCACATGTTGCTCTGGTCGGTGATCGCCACCGCCGGCATGTTCATCCCCGCCAGCGCCTTGGCCAGCGGTTTGACCCGCACCAGGCCGTCGACCAGCGAGAATTCGGAGTGGACGCGCAGGTGAACGAAGGGAACCGACATGGAAGATCCTGTAGCAGTGCTGAACGACAAGGGCGGGATTGTAGCTTAATTGGGGATGGGATTTGGGGCTGCGTCGCAGCCCTTCGCGGGCTTGCCCGCGAAGGGCCGCAAAGCGGCCCCAGAGGTCAGATCAGGGAATCGGTAACGCCTTCGCGTGCTTCCCAGGCCGCCCGCACAGGGGCAAAGGAACGCCGATGAATGGGCGTAGGCCCCAACCGTGCCAGGGCCTCAAGGTGCACCGGCGTGGGGTAACCCTTGTGCCCACCCATGCCGTACCCTGGGTAAATCAGCTCGAAGGCACTCATCTCCCGGTCTCGGGTCACCTTGGCCAGGATCGAAGCCGCCGCGATAGCCGGCACCTGGCTATCGCCCTTGACCACTGGCGAAGCCGGTACGGCCAGCTTCGGGCAGCGGTTGCCATCGATCAGGGCCAGCTTCGGTGTAATGTGCAGGCCTTCCACGGCGCGCTGCATCGCCAGCATGGTGGCCTGCAGGATGTTCAGGCGGTCGATTTCCTCGACTTCGGCACGGGCGATACAGAAGCTCAGCGCTTTTTCCCGGATTTCGTCGAACAACGCCTCGCGCTTGGCTTCAGTGAGCTTCTTCGAATCGTTCAGGCCAAGGATCGGGCGCGCAGGGTCGAGGATCACCGCCGCCGTTACCACCGCGCCACACAGTGGACCACGGCCCACTTCGTCAACGCCGGCGACCAGGTCCTCGACCAGGTTGAAGTCCAGTCCAATTTGCATGTCAGCGGTCCTTGAGCAGGGCCAGTACCGCCTCGGCCGCCTGATTGGAGGCGTCACGGCGCAGGATGCGGTGAATTTCGTCGAAACGTTCTATCTGCCGGCTGCCATCACGCACCAGCGGCGCAAGGGTATTGGCCAGGGCTTCGCTGGTCGCAGCGTCTTGCAGCAGCTCGGGCACCAGTTCGCGCTGGGCAAGCAGGTTAGGCAAGGAAACGTAGGGGCTTTTCACCAGGCGCTTGAGAATCCAGTAGGTCAAGGGCGCAAGGCGATAGGCCACCACCATAGGCCGCTTGTACAGCAACGCTTCCAGGGTGGCGGTACCGGAGGCGATCAGTACCGCGTCACAGGCCGCCAGTGCCTGATGCGACTGGCCATCAAGCAGCGTCAGCGGCAGTTGCCGCCCTTCGAGCATCTGCTCAACCTGGGCACGCCGCGCGGCATTTGCGCAGGGCAGCACGAAGCGCACGCCCGGCACCTGTTGGCACAAGCGCTCTGCGGCATCAAGGAACAATGCCCCCAGTCGCCCAACTTCCCCACCCCGGCTACCCGGCATCAGTGCCACTACCGGCCCCTCGCCCAAGCCCAGCGCAGCGCGCGCGGCCGGGCGGTCGGCTTCAAGCGGTATGGTATCGGCCAACGGGTGGCCGACAAAACGCACCGGCACGCCCTGTTCTTCATAGAACCGCGCCTCGAACGGCAACAGCGTCAGCATCAGGTCGCAGCCTTCGCGAATCTTCAGCACGCGCTTCTGCCGCCACGCCCAGACCGACGGGCTGACGTAATGCACGGTCTTGATCCCGGCCTGACGCAGTTTCAGCTCGATATTGAGGGTGAAGTCAGGGGCGTCGATGCCGATGAATACATCCGGCTTTTCGTCGATCAGCGTCTGGATCAGCAACTTGCGGCGCTTGAGCAACTCGCGCAGGCGCCCCAGTACCTCGACCAGGCCCATGACAGCCAGGCGCTCCATGGGGAAGTACGATTGCAGGCCTTCGGCTTCCATCAACGGGCCGCCAACGCCAATGAAACGCACATCCGGGTGGCGCGCCTTCAGGGCACGCATCAGGCCGGAACCCAGAATGTCGCCGCTGGCCTCACCTGCGACCAAGGCTACGCAAAGCGGGGCCATGTCAGCGGGTGATGCCGCGGGCGGAGTTCACGATCGACTGGCGGAACAGTTCGACCTCAGGGTGTTGCGCGGCCATTTCCGCCAACTCCTTGAGCGCGTCTTCGACGGTCAGGCCCTGGCGGTAGACAATCTTGTAGCAACGGCGCAGCACATGGATCACCTCGTCGCTGAAACCGCGACGGCGCATGCCCTCGAAGTTCATGCTGCGGGCTTCGGCCGGGCTGCCAAACACGGTAACAAAGGCCGGAACGTCCTTGCCAATCGCCGTCCCCATGCCGGAAAACGCGTGGGCACCGATATGGCAGTACTGGTGCACCAGGGTGTAGCCGGACAGGATCGCCCAGTCACCCACATGCACATGGCCGGCCAAGGCCGTGTTGTTGACCAGGATGCAGTGATTGCCAATGACGCTGTCGTGGCCAATGTGGGCATAGGCCATGATCAGGTTGTGGTCACCCACGGTGGTTTCAGCACGGTCCTGAACGGTACCACGGTGAATGGTCACCCCTTCACGGATCACATTATGGTCACCAATTACCAGGCGCGTCGGTTCACCCTTGTACTTGAGGTCCGGGGTGTCTTCACCGATCGAGGAAAACTGAAAGATACGGTTGTGCTTGCCGATGCGGGTCGGGCCTTTGAGCACAACATGCGGGCCGATAACGGTGCCCTCCCCGATTTCCACATCGGGGCCAACGATCGACCAAGGGCCGACCTCGACGCCATCGGCCAGTTTGGCCGACGGGTCGATAATGGCCCGAGGATCAATCGAATTCATAGGGAGCGTTCCGCGCAGGTGATCTCTGCCGAGCAAACCGGCTTGCCGTCGACCAGGGCACGGCACTCGAATTTCCAGATCATGCTCTTGCGGCTGAGGAACTTGGCTTCCAGCACCAACTGGTCACCCGGCAGTACCGGCTGGCGGAAACGCAGCTTGTCGGAGCCGACGAAGTAGTACAGGGTGCCGTCGGCCGGCTTGGCATCGAGCATCTTGAAGCCAAGGATGCCGGCCGCCTGGGCCATGGCTTCGATGATCAGGACACCCGGCATGATCGGGTGCGCCGGGAAGTGGCCATTGAAAAACGGCTCGTTGATGCTGACATTCTTGTAGGCACGAATGCTCTGGGCCTCGAAGTCCAGATCCGTCACTCGGTCCACCAAGAGGAACGGGTAACGGTGAGGCAGGTATTCGCGAATCTCGTTGATGTCCATCATTTCGGGGGGGAAGCCTGTAATAAGAATAGGGAGCGCAGGTGCTGACCACACGCTCCTTTTGCAATCCAAAGAGGAGCCAGCTAGCGACTGTTCACTCTTGCTCAGGGAATGGTATCAGCCTTCTGATGTCGGCTGGCCACCTGAGGTCACGGTATCGACGCGTTTTTCCAGCTGCTGAAGACGCTTGGCCATGTCATCGAGCTGACGGATACGCGCAGCGCTTTTGCGCCAGTCAGCCAAAGGCTGCATGGCTGTGCCGGATGAATAGGAACCGGGTTCAGTGATCGAACGGGTTACCATTGTCATCCCGGAAACAAATACGTTATCGCAAATATCAATGTGCCCTACCAGGCCTACGCCGCCGGCCAGCATGCAATGCTTGCCGATGCGCGTACTGCCGGAAATGCCCACGCAAGCCGCCATGGCCGTGTGGTCACCGATCTGCACGTTGTGGGCGATCTGGATCTGGTTGTCGAGCTTTACCCCGTCACCGATCCGCGTGTCGGACAGCGCACCACGGTCGACAGCGGTATTGACGCCGATTTCCACGTCATCACCAATGGTGACGCCGCCGATCTGGGCAATCTTGCGCCAGATGCCTTTCTCATTGGCAAAGCCGAAGCCTTCGCCGCCGATCACGGCACCCGACTGGATGACCACTCGCTTGCCGATGGTGACGTCGTGATACAACGTCACCCGCGGCGCCAGCCAGCCGCCTTCACCTACAACGCAACGCGCACCGATGAAGCAATGTGCGCCGATGCTGACATCAGCCCCGATACGCGCACCGCTTTCGATAACCGCGAACGCCCCGATGCTGGCACTGGCGTCCACCTGTGCGTCCTCAGCCACCACGGCGCTGGGATGGATTCCCGCCACAGCCTTGGGTTTGGGGTCGAACAAGTGGGAAATACGCGCATACGCCTGGTACGGGTCGGCCACGATCAGGGCATTGCCGGCGAAATTTTCGGCATCCGCAGCCTTGAGCAATACCGCACCCGCCTGGCAGTTATCCAGGTACTTGCGGTACTGCGGGTTGGCGAGGAAGCTCAATTGACCGGGGCCAGCCTCCTGCAAGGTGGCCAGACCGGTAATCTGCAGCGCCTCGGGGCCCTTGAGGGTGGCACCGAGGGCCTCGGCCAGCTGGCCTAGCGTCATGGTCACACTCATATCAACGGGCTTGGTTCATGCGCTCGATGACTTGGCGGGTGATGTCGTACTGAGGCTTGACATCGATGACCGCACCACGCTCGAGGACCAGGTCGTAGCCGCCCTTCTTGATCACTTCCTCGACAGCACCATCCAGCTTCGGTTTCAGTTGCTTGAGCATGTCGCGGTCAGCAACGGCTTTGGCTTCGTTCAGCTCCTTGGACTGGAACTGGAAGTCACGGGCCTTTTGCTTGAACTCGAGCTCCAGGCGCTCACGCTCCTGCTGCTGCATCTTGTCGCCGCCCTTGATCAGGCGGTCCTGGATGCCCTTGGCGCTGCTTTCCAGGCTTTTCAGCTTGGTCAGTTGCGGGCCGAACTTCTTCTCGGCATCAACTGCGTACTTCTTGGCAGCATCCGATTCCAGCAGGGCCATCTGATAGTTCAGCACAGCAACCTTCATTTCGGCGAATGCCGGGGTGGCGACCAGCGCCGCGGCCACTACGGCCAGTTGAGCCAATTTACGCACGATGCACTCCTGGATAAACCGTTGTCATTAAGCAAGGGCCGACCTTAGAAGGTCTGGCCCAGAGAGAATTGGAACACCTGGGTATCGGCATCGTCCGGCTTCTTCACCGGCATTGCCAAGCTGAAGCTCAGCGGGCCCAGTGCGGTAATCCAGGTCACACCAAGACCAACCGAGCTGGCCATGCCCGAGAAACCGACTTTCTCGCAATCAGGCTTGTTGCCGCAATTGGTATCGAACACGTTACCGACGTCCCAGAACACGGAAGTGCGCAGCGAACGCTGGTCCTTGACGAACGGCAGCGGGAACAGCAACTCGACACCACCTTGCACCAGCACGTTACCACCGAACGGCAACGGATCCTGATCCGGATCGCGGATGGTACCCGGCTTGCCACCTTCCGCCTCGCCGCGGCTAGGCGTACTGCGTGGGCCAAGGCTGCTGTCCTTGAAGCCACGGACGGAGTTGAAGCCACCCGCGAAGTAGTTCTCATAGAACGGCAGGCCAGAGGTGCTGCCGTAACCGTCACCATAGCCCAGCTCGGTGTGCAGGCGCAGGGTGTAGTCATTGGTGATCGGCTTGAACAGCTGACCACGGTAGTCGAGCTTGAAGAACGACAGGTCACTGCCTGGAATCGTGGATTCCAGGGTAAGGCTTTGCGAGTGACCACGGGTAGCAAGCACACCTTTGTTCAAGGTCGACTCGGACCAGCCGATCGAAGCCTTGAAGTTCAGGAAGTTGTCGCCTTCCTGCTCAAGGAAATCGAAGATCTCGTCAACGGTGTACTTACCGGTCTTGATCTTGTCCTGCTGCACGCTCAGGCCATAGGTCAGGCGCGAGGTTTCGCTGATCGGATAACCCAGGCTCACGCCGGCACCGTAGCTGTCAACCGCATAGCTGGCCACGTCGACATCGAGGTCGTCGTAGTCGGTGCTGCGGTAGAAGGCGTTGTAGCCCAGGCTGACGCCGTCGGCCGTGAAGTAGGGGTCCACGAAGCCGAAGTTGTAGCGGGTCTGGTATTCCGAACGGGTCAGGCCGATCGACACCTTGTTACCGGTACCGAGGAAGTTGCTCTGGCTGATCGAACCACCGAGGATCAGGCCGGCGCTCTGGGCGAAACCTACGCTGGCGGTGATCGAACCGGAGGCCTGCTCTTCGACGCTGTAGTTGACGTCGACCTGGTCGTCGGTGCCTGGCACCGGCGGGGTTTCTACGTTGACTTCCTTGAAGAAGCCCAGGCGTTCCAGACGGGTCTTGGACTGGTCGATCAGGTAGGTCGAGGCCCAGCCGCCTTCCATCTGGCGCATTTCGCGACGCAGCACTTCGTCTTCGGTCTTGGTGTTGCCGCGGTAGTTGATGCGGTTGACGTAGGCACGCTTGCCCGGGTCGACCACGAACATGATGTCGACCGTGTGGTCCTGATCGTTCGGCTGTGGCACGCCGTTGACGTTGGCGAAGGTATAGCCTTCGTTACCCAGGCGGCGGGTGATCAGATCGGATGTGGTGGTCATCACCTTGCGCGAGAACACCTGGCCCGGCTGCACCAGCAGCAGCGACTTGACCTGGTCCTCCGGCACTTTCAGGTCACCGGACAGCTTCACGTCGCGAACGGTGTACTTCTCGCCTTCGTTGATGTTGACGGTGATGTAGACGTGCTTCTTGTCTGGCGTGATGGACACCTGGGTAGAGGCGATGTCCATGTTGATGTAGCCGCGGTCCAGGTAGTAGGAGCGCAGACGCTCCAGGTCGCCGGACAGTTTTTCGCGGGCGTACTTGTCGTCGTTCTTGAAGAACGACAGCCAGTTGGTGGTTTTCAGCTCGAACAGCTGCCCCAGGGTCTCATCGTCGAACACGTTGTTGCCAACGATGTTGATGTGCTGGATGGCAGCGACGGTGCCTTCGTTGATCTTGATCTTCAGCGCGACGCGGTTGCGCGGTTGCGGCACCACTTCGGCATCGACCTCGGCCGAGTAGCGGCCCTGGGCCACGTACTGGCGCTGCAGTTCGTTACGCACGCCTTCGAGGGTGGCACGCTGGAAGATTTCGCCTTCGGCCAGGCCCGATTGCTTCAGGCCCTTCATCAGGTCTTCGGTGCTGATCGCCTTGTTGCCTTCGATCTCGATGCTCGACACCGACGGGCGCTCGACCACGTTGATGATAAGCACATTGCCATCGCGGTTCAGCTGAATGTCCTGGAAGAACCCAGTCTTGAACAGGGAACGGGTCGAGTCTACCAGGCGGCGGTCATCCGCCTGGTCGCCGACGTTCAGCGGCAGGGCACCGAACACACTGCCGGCGGAAACCCGCTGCAGGCCGTTGACGCGAATATCGGAGATGGTGAAGGACTCGGCGTGAACTTCAGCGATCATCAGTGCGGACATGACCGCAGTTAGCAGCAGACGTTTCATGAAGTCCTTTTATTCCAACTGGCAATAAACAACCCGCCGCGACAACACGGCAGGTTCGCAATTGAGCGAAGCTTTATAGTCGACCCAGATCGTTGATCAGGGCGAGCAACATCACCCCTATGACCAAACTGATACCGATCTGGACCCCCCAACCTTGCACCCGATCCGACAGCGGACGACCGCGCGCCCACTCGACCAGGTAAAACAGCAAATGCCCCCCATCCAGTACCGGGATGGGCAGCAGGTTAAGAACCCCCAGGCTTATGCTCAGGTAGGCCAGGAAATTCAGGAAATCCCCCACGCCGGACTGGGCCGAAGCGCCCGCCACTTTAGCAATGGTTATCGGTCCACTCAAGTTTTTTACCGAGAGCTCTCCGAACAGCATTTTCTTCAGCGACTCAAGGGTCAGGACGCTCATGTTCCAGGTGCGCGACAAGCCCTCACCCACCGCGTCCAGCGGGCCGTAGCTGACTTCGCGGAGCATGCTGGCAGGCCATTCGCCACCTTTTACCCCGGCACCCAGATAGCCACCGACTGCTTGGCCCTCGCCTTTGCGGGCCAGGGTCACCGGAACGTCCAGGGCCGCGCCATCACGCTCAACGCGCACGACGACCTTTGCATCCGGGCGCGCACGCACGCTGTCGACAACCTGTTGCCATTCGGTCACGGCCACGCCATCGACTGCCAGCAGTTTGTCACCGGTTTTCAGGCCAGCAGCGGCAGCCGGCCCCTTCGGATCGATCTCGGCCAGTACGGGCACGATCGCCGGGCGCCAAGGGCGCAGACCAAGCGACTGGATCGGGTCCGGCTCGTCGGCGCCCTTGAGCCAGCTGTCCAGTTTGACCTGCAATTGGCGCTCGGCAGTGGCGCCTTCGTCGAGCACGCCAACCTGCAAAGTGCCGCTCTCGCCCAGGCGGCGAACCAGCTGTAGATTGACCGCTGACCAACCGTTGGTCGGCTTGCCGTCAATGGAGACGATTTCCTGACCTGCGGTCAGGCCAGCCGACGCAGCCAGGCTGCCACTGTCGACCGCACCGATCACCGGACGGACCTGCTGGGTACCCAGCATTGCCAGCACCCAGAAGAACAGGATGGCCAGCAGGAAGTTGGCAATCGGGCCTGCCGCGACGATCGCGATACGCTGGCGAACCGACTTGCGGTTGAACGACTGCCCGGCCAGCGCAGGCGGCACATCGCCCTCGCGCTCGTCGAGCATCTTGACGTAGCCACCCAGCGGAATCGCCGCGACCACGAACTCGGTACCGTGGCGGTCATGCCAGCGCAGCAGCGGCGTGCCGAAGCCCACCGAGAAGCGCAGCACCTTGACACCGCAGCGACGCGCCACCCAGAAATGGCCGAATTCGTGGAAGGTGACCAGCACACCCAAGGCCACGAGGGTGCCGATAATCATGTAGAGCGCTGTCATGTCCATCTCCGAATGATGTTCAGCAGGCCGGCTTCAGCGACCGTGACGCCTCAGCCACTCACGGGAAAGCTCCCGGGCACGCTGGTCGGCGGCAAACACCGCATCCAGCGATGGCAGCGGCACGACGGGCTCTTGGTCGAGCACCTGTTCGATCATACCCGCGATCTCCGGGAAGCGGATACGCCGCCCAAGAAATGCCTCGACCGCCACCTCGTTGGCTGCGTTGAGCACAGCGGGTGCACTGTTGCCGGCCTCGGCAGCCTGCCGCGCCAGGCGCAGGCAAGGGAAGCGCTGTTCGTCGGGCGCCTGAAAATCCAGACGGGCGATGGCGAACAGGTCCAGCGGTGCCACCCCGGAGTCGATCCGCTCGGGCCACGCCAAGGCATTGGCGATCGGCGTGCGCATGTCCGGATTACCCAGCTGTGCCAGCACCGAACCATCCACATAGTCGACCAGAGAGTGGATCACGCTCTGCGGGTGAACCACCACCTCGACCTTGGCCGGCGCGGCATCGAACAGCCAGCAGGCTTCGATCAGCTCAAGCCCCTTGTTCATCATGCTGGCCGAGTCGACGGAAATCTTGCGCCCCATCGACCAGTTAGGGTGCGCGCAGGCTTGCTCAGGGGTCACGTCCAGCAGTGCCTCGACCGGCGTTTCACGGAACGGGCCGCCGGAAGCCGTGAGCAGGATCCGGCGTACGCCGACCGCGCTCAGGCCGCGCGCATAATCGCCGGGCATGCACTGGAAAATCGCGTTGTGCTCGCTGTCGATTGGCAACAGCACGGCACCACTGCGCCGTACCGCCTCCATGAACAGCGCGCCAGACATCACCAGGGCTTCCTTGTTGGCCAGCAACACCTTCTTGCCCGCCTCGACGGCCGCCAAGGTAGGACGCAGGCCGGCCGCACCGACAATGGCTGCCATTACGGCGTCCACTTCCGCTGCCGAGGCCACCTGACAAAGCCCGGCCTCACCCTCCAGCACTTCGGTAGCGCAACCGACCGCAGCCAGGCTTTCGCGCAGCCGCTGGGCCGCCTCGGCGCTTGGCACCACGGCAAACGCCGGACGATGGCGCACGCACAGGGCCAGCAATTCATCGATACGCGAATAGCCGCTGAGGGCAAACACCTGGTAGCGGTCGGGGTGCCGCGCAACCACATCCAGCGTGCTCAGGCCGATGGAGCCAGTGGCCCCAAGCACGGTAATACGCTGCGGGCGACTCACATCACACCCCATTCGGCAGCCCATAGCAGCACGGCGAAGATCGGGATCGCTGCGGTCAGGCTGTCGATGCGGTCCAGCACACCACCATGGCCAGGCAGCAGGTTGCTGCTGTCCTTGATGCCGGAGCGGCGCTTGAACATGCTCTCGGTCAGGTCACCGACCACCGAGGACATCACCAGCAACGCGGCGCCCAGCAGGCCCAGCAAGAGCTGGCCAAAGCCCCAGTCGCGGCTGATGCCGACACCCAGGGTAATCAACAGGCTGACGGCCAGGCCGCCATATACACCTTCCCAGCTCTTGCCAGGGCTGACCTGCGGGGCGAGCTTGCGCTTGCCAAACGCCCGACCAGAGAAGTACGCGCCGATGTCGGCAGCCCAGACCAGCACCATGACCGAGAGGATCAGCCAGTTGCCCAGCGGCCAGTGTTTGAGCAGTACCAACCCCTGCCAGGCTGGCAGCAACACCAGCAGGCCAATCAGCAACCGACAGGCGGCACTGGCCCACAGCTCGCTGCTGCGCGGATAGGTAAGCACCAGCCAGGTGGCCAGGCCCCACCATATCACCGCAGCGCCCAACACCCAGGGTGCCAGCTCCGGGAGGATGTACAGCAGCATCAGCGCCCCGGCGACCACCAAGGCATAGGCAATGCGCAGCGGCTGGGCCATGAGCCCGGCCAGGCGCGCCCACTCCCAGGCGCCAAGGGTCACCACGAAGCCGATGAACAGGGCAAAGTCCCCACCGTTGAGCAGGAAGAAACCGCCCAGCGCGATCGGCAGCAGGATCAGCGCGGTAATGATGCGTTGTTTAAGCATTAAGCACGAGCTCCAGCCTCGACCTGCTCGCTGGTCTTACCGAAGCGGCGCTGGCGCGAAGCGAAATCGGCCAGGGCATTGCGCATGGCCTCGTGTTTGAAGTCCGGCCAGTACAGGTCGGAGAAGTACAACTCGGCGTAGGCCAGTTGCCACAACAGGAAATTGCTGATGCGGTGCTCGCCACCGGTGCGGATGCACAGGTCCGGCAGCGGCAGCTCGCCGGTTGCCAGGCACGTCTGCAGCAGACCCGGGGTGATATCTTCCGGGCGCAGGTGACCGGCTTGCACTTCCCGCGCCAGCCGCTGGGCGGCCTGGGCGATATCCCACTGGCCACCATAGTTGGCTGCGATCTGCAGGATGAAGCGATTGTTGCCGGCGGTCAGCGCCTCGGCTTCGCGCATGGCGGCCTGCAATTCAGGGTGGAAACGCGAACGGTCACCGATGATGCGCAGGCTGATGTTGTTCTCGTTGAGGCGCTTGGCCTCGCGGCGCAGGGCCGAGAAGAACAGTTCCATCAACGCGCCAACCTCTTCGGCCGGGCGCTGCCAGTTTTCACTGGAGAAGGCGAACAGGGTCAGTACCTCGACCCCGGACTTGGCACAGACTTCGATGACCGCGCGAACGGCGTCGACACCCGCCTTGTGCCCGGCAACGCCGGGCAGCAGGCGCTTTTTCGCCCAGCGGTTGTTGCCATCCATGATGATCGCGACATGACGCGGCACCGAGGACGGTGCCGCCAACTTGGACTTTTCCATTAAAAAACCCCGACCTTAGACGGCCATCAGGTCCTTTTCCTTGGCTTTGTACGCAGCATCGACTTCAGCAATGAACTTGTCGGTCAGCTTCTGGATCTCGTCCGCCGCGCGACGTTCTTCGTCTTCGCTGATTTCCTTGTCCTTGGTCAGCTTCTTCAGGTCGCCCAGGGCATCGCGGCGCACATTGCGCACAGCGACCTTGGCATCCTCGGCCACACCGCTGGCCTGCTTGGTGTAACCCTTGCGGGTTTCCTCGGTCAGGGCCGGCATCGGCACGCGAATGGTGGTACCGGCGCTGGACGGGTTCAGGCCCAGGTCGGAGGTGAGGATGGCCTTTTCGATGGCAGCACTGAGGTTTTTGTCGTGCGCGACAATCTTCAGGGTGCGAGCGTCTTCGACGGTGATCGCGGCCACCTGGTTCAGCGGCATCTCGCTACCCCAGGCTGTGACCTTGACGCTGTCCAGGATGCTTGGGTGCGCGCGACCGGTGCGGATTGCCGCGAGGTTGCGAGCCAGGGCTTCGATGGACTTGCCCATGCGCTCCTGCGCGTCTTTCTTGATGTCGTTGATCATGCTTGGCCTTCCTCGATCAGAGTACCTTCAGCGCCACCCACCACGATGTTCAGCAGGGCGCCAGGCTTGTTCATGTTGAATACCCGCAATGGCATCTTGTGGTCACGGCACAGGCAGATTGCGGTCAAGTCCATCACACCCAGCTTGCGATCCAGGACCTCATCGTAGGTCAGGTGATCGAACTTCTCGGCGTGTGGGTCCTTGAATGGATCGGCAGTGTACACACCATCGACCTTGGTCGCCTTCAGCACCACGTCGGCATCGATTTCGATGGCGCGCAGGCAGGCCGCGGAGTCGGTGGTGAAGAACGGGTTGCCGGTACCGGCGGAGAAAATTACCACATCCCCGGAGTTGAGGTGGCGAATAGCTTTGCGACGATCGTAATGATCGGTGACACCGACCATGGAAATGGCCGACATGACCAGGGCCGGGATGTTCGAGCGCTCCAGCGCATCGCGCATGGCCAGGCCGTTCATCACGGTGGCCAGCATGCCCATGTGGTCACCGGTGACGCGGTCCATGCCGGCTGCGCTGAGCGCGGCGCCGCGGAACAGGTTGCCACCACCGATCACCAGACCGACCTGGACACCGATCCCTACCAGCTGGCCAACTTCAAGGGCCATGCGATCCAGCACTTTCGGGTCGATCCCGAAGTCTTCCGAGCCCATCAGGGCCTCGCCGCTAAGTTTGAGCAAAATGCGTTTATAGCGAGGTTGGCGACCACTCACCTGCTGAGCCATTGCGAGTCTCTCCTGCGGCGTACTTTTAGAAAATTCGTGCGGGCTGTTTGCAGCCTGCTAACTGTAGCGTGGCACCGTTTTGGTGCCAGCGGCGGCGAGTTTTATAAACCCTTCGCCGTTTTGACAAAGAGGCTGCGCGCGTGAGCGGGCAGCCTCTTTTGGGCGACAGACGGGGCTGTCTTACTGCTTGGCAGCAGCTACCTGAGCGGCAACTTCAGCAGCGAAGTCGTCGACTGGCTTCTCGATGCCTTCGCCTACTTTGAAGTAGGTGAAGGAAACGATTTCAGCGCCGGCTTTCTTGGCCAGTTCGCCAACTTTGACTTCCGGGTTCATAACGAAAGCTTGCTCTTTCAGCGAGGCTTCGGCTTTGAACTTGGTGATACGGCCGTTGATCATGTTCTCAACGATGTTTTCCGGCTTGCCGGCGATCTTGTCGGCGTTCAGCTGCAGGAAGACACCCTTCTCGCGCTCGATGGCCTCGGCGGAGATTTCCGACGAATCCAGGAACTCTGGGTTCGAAGCTGCAACGTGCATGGCGATGTTCTTGGCCAGCTCGACGTCACCACCTTTCAGGACAACGGCAGCGCCGATCTTGTTGCCGTGCAGGTAGGCACCGACAACGTCACCCTCAACGCGCACCAGGCGACGGATGTTGACGTTCTCGCCGCACTTGGCAACCAGGGCTTCACGAGCCGCTTCACGCGAAGCGATCAGCGGAGCAGCGTCGGTCAGCTTCTCGGCGAAGGCTTGCTCGAGGCTTTCGGCTACGAAGTTCTTGAAGTCGTCTTGCAGGGCCAGGAAGTCGGTCTGCGAGTTCACTTCCAGCAGGACGGCGGATTTACCGTCGGTCTTGACGGCGATAGCGCCTTCAGCAGCGACGTTGCCAGCCTTTTTGGCGGCCTTGATGGCGCCCGAGGCACGCATGTCGTCAATGGCTTTCTCGATGTCGCCGCCGGCCTTTTCCAGGGCCTTTTTGCAATCCATCATGCCTTCGCCGGTACGCTCGCGCAGTTCTTTTACCAGCGCTGCAGTAATTGCTGCCATTTCAAAATCCTCTTGGAAAGTTTTTCAACCATTCCACCCGTTCGTCACGGGCGTTCAATTCTGCTAATCCGCTGTTTTCATTTCAGCGAGCCCATGATGCGGGGCCGATGCTGACAGCAGGATTTCAAGGTGGCAAAAAGGGGGCAGAGCCCCCTTTTTGCGTGCCAAGTAGACGCTAGCGCCTATTACTCAGCAGCAGGTGCAGCCGCTTCTTCAGCGTAAACTTCGGTGCCGCCGGCAACGTTGTTGCGGCCGCGGATGACTGCGTCAGCCATCGAAGTCATGTACAGCTCGATAGCGCGGATGGCGTCATCGTTACCCGGGATGATGTAGTCAACACCTTCAGGGCTGCTGTTGGTATCGACAACGCCGATAACCGGGATGCCCAGCTTGTTGGCTTCGGTGATCGCGATGCGCTCATGATCAACGTCGATAACGAACAGAGCGTCTGGCAGACCGCCCATATCCTTGATGCCGCCCAGGCTGCGATCCAGTTTTTCCAGGTCGCGGGAGCGCATCAGGGCTTCTTTCTTGGTCAGCTTGGCGAAAGTGCCGTCTTCGGCCTGAGTTTCCAGGTCGCGCAGACGCTTGATCGAAGCGCGGATGGTCTTGTAGTTGGTCAGCATGCCGCCCAACCAACGGTGGTCAACGTATGGCGAACCGCAACGAGCAGCTTGCTCGGCGACGATCTTGCCGGCGGAACGCTTGGTGCCGACGAACAGGATCTTGTTCTTGCCCTGGGCCAGGCGCTCAACGAACGACAGAGCGTCGTTGAACATTGGCAGGGTTTTTTCCAGGTTGACGATGTGGATCTTGTTGCGCGCGCCGAAAATGTACTTGCCCATTTTCGGGTTCCAGTAACGGGTCTGGTGGCCGAAGTGCACACCGGCCTTCAGCATATCGCGCATGTTGACTTGGGACATGATAGTTCCTTGATAAGTCGGGTTGGGCCTCCACGTATCCCAATGACCAACCCGCGAATTTCGCAACTCGGGGCACCCAGGTCATCGTGTCGACACGTGTGTGGGTTTAAGTACTGACGGGGTCGTCCCCGAAAGCGGCGCATTTTATACCACACACCGCGGCCGAACGGAACCCGGATACTGTTGCGTCCGTCAGCGGCTTTTGCAGCACCTGCGCTTTCGCGCCAGAATGCCAGCTATAGACAGCAGCCTGGCCGCCTTTATCCCGACCGATCGGCGCCTTGCTCTGCTAGAATCCGGCCTTTCCCGTTTGTTCGCGCCGTATACGGCGCCGTAGAGAGCCTGTAATGACCGTCACCATCAAGACCGCAGAAGACATCGAAAAGATGCGCATCGCTGGCCGCCTGGCCGCCGAGGTGCTGGAAATGATCGAAGAACACGTCAAGCCCGGTGTCACCACCGAAGCGCTCGACCGCCTGTGCCACGACTATATCGTCAACGTCCAGCAGGCCATCCCGGCACCGCTCAACTACAAGGGCTACCCGAAGTCGATCTGCACCTCGATCAACCATGTGGTCTGTCATGGCATCCCCAACGACAAGCCGCTCAAGGACGGTGACACGCTCAACATCGACGTCACCGTGATCAAGGACGGCTACCACGGCGACACCAGCCGCATGTTCCACGTCGGTACCGTACCGGTATGGGCCGAACGCCTGTCCAAGGTGACCCAGGAGTGCATGTACAAGGCCATCGAGCTGGTCAAGCCAGGCTGCCGCCTGGGCGACATCGGTGAAGTGATCCAGAAGCACGCGGAAAAGAACGGCTTCTCGGTGGTGCGCGAGTTTTGCGGCCACGGCATCGGCAAGGTGTTCCACGAAGAGCCGCAGATCCTGCACTACGGCCGTGCGGGCACCGGTATGGAATTGAAAGAAGGCATGACCTTCACCATCGAGCCGATGATCAACCAGGGCAAGGCCGACACCAAGGTACTGGGCGATGGCTGGACCGCCATCACCAAGGACCGCAAGCTCTCGGCCCAATGGGAACACACACTGGTGGTGACCGCGACCGGCTACGAGATCTTCACCCTGCGCAAGGACGACACCATCCCGCGCACCTCGGCCTGACCGTACTCCGACAGGCCACCCCACGACAGGAACGTGACGCGATGCCCCAGGTGGATCCCGAGCTGTTCGACCGCGGTCAGTTCCAGGCGGAACTGGCCCTCAAGGCGAGCCCTATCGCCGCCTTCAAGAAAGCCATCCGCCTGGCCGGCGAGGTGCTCGACAAGCGTTTTCGCGCGGGCGGCGAAATCCGCCCACTGATCGAAGCCCGCGCCTGGCTCGTGGACAATATCCTGCAACAGGCGTGGAACCAGTTCGACTGGGGCGACCACAGCGGCATCGCCCTGGTTGCGGTGGGCGGCTACGGGCGCGGTGAACTGCACCCGCATTCGGACATCGACCTGCTGATCTTGCTGGGCGCCGCCGAGCACGAGCAGTACCGCGATGCCATCGAACGTTTTCTCACCTTGCTGTGGGACATCGGCCTGGAAGTGGGCCAGAGCGTGCGCACCGTCGACGAGTGTGCCGAGCAGGCCCGCGCCGACCTGACGGTCATCACCAACCTGATGGAAAGCCGCACCATTGCCGGCCCCGAGGCCCTGCGCCAACGCATGCTGGAGGTAACCAGCACCACGCACATGTGGCCGAGCAAGGAATTTTTCCTGGCCAAGCGCGCCGAACTCAAGGCCCGCCACCACAAGTACAACGACACCGAGTACAACCTCGAACCCAACGTCAAGGGCTCACCAGGCGGCCTGCGCGATATCCAGACGGTACTGTGGGTGGCGCGCCGCCAGTACGGCACCCTGAACCTGCATGCACTGGCTGGCGAAGGCTTTTTGCTGGAAAGCGAGAACGAGCTGCTGGCCTCCTCCCAGGACTTTCTGTGGAAGGTGCGCTACGCCCTGCACATGCTGGCCGGGCGCGCCGAGGACCGGCTGCTGTTCGATCATCAGCGCAGCCTGGCCGCACTGCTGGGATACAGCGACGAAAACCCCAAGCGGGCAATCGAGCAGTTCATGCAGCAGTACTACCGGGTGGTGATGAGCATCAGCCAGCTGTGCGACCTGATCATCCAGCATTTCGAGGAAGTGATCCTCGCCGACGAGGACAGCGGCACCACCCAGCCGCTGAATGCGCGTTTCCGCCTGCATGATGGCTATATCGAGGCCACCAACGCGAACGTGTTCAAGCGCACGCCGTTCGCCATGCTGGAAATCTTCGTGCTGATGGCCCAGCACCCGGAAATCAAAGGCGTGCGTGCCGATACCGTGCGCCTGCTGCGCGAGCACCGGCACCTGATCGATGACACGTTCCGCACCGACATCCGCAACACCAGCCTGTTCATCGAGCTGTTCAAGTGCGAAATCGGCATCCACCGCAACCTGCGGCGGATGAACCGCTACGGCATCCTTGGCCGCTACCTGCCGGAGTTCGGGCTGATTGTCGGGCAGATGCAGCATGACCTGTTCCATATCTATACGGTCGATGCGCACACCCTCAACCTCATCAAGCACCTGCGCAAGCTGCAATATACGCCGGTGTCCGAGAAATTCCCGCTGGCCAGCAAGCTCATGGGCCGCCTGCCCAAACCCGAGCTGATCTACCTGGCTGGCCTGTACCACGACATCGGCAAAGGCCGCCAGGGCGACCACTCCGACCTCGGCGCAGTGGATGCGAAGAAGTTCTGCGAGCGCCACCAGTTGCCGGCCTGGGACAGCCGCCTGATCGTCTGGCTGGTGCAGAACCACCTGGTGATGTCGACCACCGCCCAGCGCAAGGACCTGTCCGACCCACAGGTGATCAACGACTTTGCCCTGCACGTGGGTGATGAGACACGCCTGGACTACCTCTATGTGCTGACCGTGGCCGACATCAACGCCACCAACCCCAGCCTGTGGAACTCCTGGCGGGCCAGTCTGCTGCGTCAGCTGTATACCGAGACCAAGCATGCCCTGCGCCGGGGCCTGGAAAACCCGCTGGACCGCGAAGAGCAAATTCGCCAGACACAATCCGCAGCGCTGGACATCCTGGTGCGCGAAGGCACCGACCCGGACGACGTCGAGCAACTGTGGTCGCAACTGGGCGATGACTACTTCCTCAAGCACAACGCCGCCGACGTGGCCTGGCACAGTGACGCGATTCTGCAGCAACCCGCCGATGGCGGGCCGCTGGTGCTGATCAAGGAAACCACCCAGCGCGAATTCGAAGGCGGCACGCAGATCTTCATCTATGCCCCCGACCAGCACGATTTCTTCGCCGTGACGGTGGCCGCCATGTCGCAGCTGAACCTGAACATTCATGACGCGCGGATCATCACGTCGAGCAGCCAGTTCACCCTCGACACCTACATCGTGCTGGATAACGACGGCGGCTCGATCGGCGACAACCCGCAGCGGGTCAAACAGATTCGCGACGGCCTGACCGAAGCGCTGCGCAACCCCGAGGACTACCCGACCATCATCCAGCGCCGGGTACCGCGCCAGCTCAAGCACTTCGACTTCCCGCCACAGGTGACCATCCTCAACGATGCCCAGCGCCCGGTGACCATCCTCGAAATCACTGCGCCCGATCGCCCGGGGCTGCTGGCCCGGCTTGGGCGGATCTTCCTGGAGTTCGACCTGTCGCTGCAAAACGCCAAGATCGCCACCCTCGGCGAACGGGTGGAAGACGTGTTCTTCATCACCGATGCCGACAACCAGCCGCTGTCCGACCCGCAGCTGTGCAGCCGCCTGCAGGAAGCCATCGTGCAGCAACTGCAGGCCGGCCAAGGCGACGCCAGCCCGACCCGCGTGACCTTTTAACGATTAGACGATTGACGAGACTTTGCGCCGATGAACCATGCCTTGACCCAGCTTCAGCCCTACCCCTTCGAAAAGCTCCGCGCCCTGCTGGGCAGCGTGAAGCCTGCGGCGGACAAACGCGCCATCGCCCTGTCGATCGGTGAGCCGAAGCACGAATCGCCGGCGTTCGTCGCCCAGGCCATGGCCGACAACCTTGACAAGCTGGCGGTATACCCCAGCACCATCGGCCTGCCGGCCCTGCGTCAGGCGATTGGCCAATGGTGCGAACGGCGCTTTGGCGTGCCCGCCGGCTGGCTGGACGCCGACCGCCACATCCTGCCGGTCAACGGTACCCGCGAAGCGCTGTTCGCCTTCACCCAGGCTGTGGTCAACCGCGCCGATGATGGCTTGGTGGTCAGCCCCAACCCGTTCTACCAGATCTACGAAGGCGCAGCGCTGTTGGCCGGGGCCACCCCGCACTACCTGCCGTGCCTGGAAAGCAATGGTTTCAACCCCGACTTCGACGCGGTGCCGGCCGAAGTGTGGCAACGTTGCCAGATCCTGTTCCTGTGCTCGCCAGGCAACCCCACTGGCGCGCTGGTGCCGATGGATACCCTGAAGAAGCTGATCGCCCTGGCTGACGAGCACGACTTCGTGATCGCTGCCGACGAATGCTACAGCGAGCTGTACTTCGACGAAGACGCGCCGCCTCCAGGCCTGCTGACAGCCTGCGCCGAACTGGGCCGCAATGATTTCAAACGTTGCGTGGTGTTCCACAGCCTGTCCAAGCGTTCCAACCTGCCGGGCCTGCGTTCGGGCTTCGTGGCGGGCGACGCCGAGATCATCAAGCCGTTCCTGCTGTACCGCACCTACCACGGTTGCGCCATGCCGGTGCAAACCCAGCTGGCCAGCATTGCCGCCTGGCAGGACGAGGCGCATGTGCGCGAGAACCGCGACCAGTACCGCGCCAAGTACGATGCCGTGCTGGACATTCTGCAGCCGGTGCTGGACGTGCAACGCCCGGACGGCAGCTTCTACCTGTGGGCCAAGGTGCCGGGTGACGATGCCGAATTCACCCGTGACCTGTTCGAAGCCCAACATGTGACGGTGGTGCCGGGGTCGTACCTGTCGCGTGAAGTAGACAGCGTGAATCCGGGTGCCGGGCGCGTGCGCATGGCGCTGGTTGCACCGCTGGCTGAATGCATCGAGGCGGCGGAACGGATTCGCGCTTTCCTGCAGAATCGCTGACAGCCCCATTCGCGGGCATGCCCGCTCCCACAGATGCTGCACTGATTTCAACTGCAGCGCATGACCTGTGGGAGCGGGCGTGCCCGCGAATGGCCTTGATAGGGCCTACTTGACCGGCCCCAGGTTCGCCTCGCTCATATCCAGCTCCCCCAGCACCTGCCGCACCACTTCATCCCCTACCTCGTGCTGGCGATGCAGGTTATACAGCTCCAGCCGCTGCGCCCGCAGCGCACGCAAGCGCAAACGCCGCTCCAGCAAGTCCATCTGTTCGGCCAGTGCCTTGGCCTCGGCACTGTCGTTATAGCTGTCCAGCTCATCCCGGTATTCCGCCATCAACCGCGCCTTCAGCTCGGTCGCCAGGGTCGCCTGCGCGGCGTCCTGCGGGGCATTGCTGTCAATGACCTCCTCAGCCTCCAGGGCGTGGATCGCCGCCTCGGCCGTACGCCGCCAGGCCTCCTGCACCTCTTGGTGCAAGCGCTCGTCCGCGCTTTTGGTTACCCCGCGCAACAAGAACGGCAGCGCGATACAGGCGCTTATCAGCGACAAAAGGATCACCCCTGCGGCAATGAAGATCAGCAAATCACGTTCCGGGAAAGCCTTGCCTGCCCCAATCAACAACGGAATAGACATCACACCGGCCAAGGTAACGGCACCGCGAACGCCACCCAGCGTCAGCAACCAGCAGGAGCGCGCCGTGGGCATCAGCACCAGCGCGGGCTTGCCGCGCCAGCGGCGGACCACGCCGATCGACCGCCAGATGCTCTGTACCCAGATAAACCGCAGCAAGATCAGCGCAGCAAAGATCGCCACTACATCCAGGCAACGGTAGGCCAGGGTTGGCCAAACAGTGGGTTCGTGGCTGACCACGGCCTTGATGATGTCCGGCAATTGCAGGCCCAGCAGCAGGAAGATCAGCCCATTGAAAGCAAACTCCAGCAGTGACCACACACTGCGGTTGAGCAGCCGCGTGCTGGTCTGCCGTGGCAACAGGTCGAGCCAGCTTTGCATCATGCCGGCCGCCACAGCCGAAAGGATGCCCGATACACCCAGGCGCTCTGCCAATACATAGGCGGCGAACGGCAGCAGCAACATGAACACGACGTGGGTGGCCGGGTCATCCCAGCCGCGGGCGATCATCCATGCACGCAGGCGGCCGATCAGCCAGCTCAAGGCGACACCCACCGCCAGGCCGCCCAACGCCACCAGAACAAAGGTGAAGCTCGCATCAGCCAGCGAAAACACCCCGGTGATTGCCGCCACCAGAGCAAACTTGAAGGTCACCAGGCCAGACGCATCGTTCATCAGCGCCTCGCCTTGCAACATGTGCATCAGCGGAGTGGGCAGGCGGTCCTGGGTGATGGCCGACACTGCCACAGCATCGGTGGGTGACAGTACCGCCGCCAGGGCAAAGGCCACCGGCAGCGGGATGCTCGGCAACAACCAGTGAATGAAGTAACCGGCTCCGACCACGGTGAACAGCACCAACCCTACGGCCAATGCCACCACCGGCCCACGGATTCGCCACAACTCACGCTTGGGAATGCGCCAGCCGTCGGCGAACAGCAGCGGCGGCAAGAACAGGAACAGGAACAATTCGGGGTCCAGGGCCACATGCAAGCCCAATGTCGGCCAGGCCAGCAAGGCACCGGCGGCAATCTGCACCAACGGCAAGGGCAGCGGCACCATGCGGCCAACCAGCTTCGACAGGCTGACCAGCGTCAGCAGGATCAGGACGGTGTAGGCGGACTGCATCCGGGAAAGCTTCCTTTGTGAACCAGAAACGATAGCAGGGCGAAACATCGCCATTGAAACAATATGTTAGCGGCGAGCGGCGATTTGGGGCCGCTGCACGATAGTCGCAGGTGGCCGGGGAATATGTAACATGATGATACCTCGCTCGATCTCCGACACACTGCACGGCTCAAGACAAGCACACCCGTGGCGCTCACAGGATCGTTCCCGCATAATCCCGCGACTGACATTCGGAAAACGGAGAGATTGGGGCAACCTGTGACCCCAATGCACACAATGACCTACACGCTCTACGGCATCAAAGCTTGTGACACCATGAAAAAGGCGCGTACCTGGCTCGAAGACAAGGCCATCGCCTACGAATTCCACGACTACAAGACCCAAGGCATCGACCGTGACAGCCTGAACCGCTGGTGCGACGAACACGGCTGGGAAGTCATCCTCAACCGTGCTGGCACCACCTTCCGCAAGCTGGACGACACCAGCAAGGCCGACCTCGACCAGGCCAAGGCCGTCGAGCTGATGCTGGCCCAGCCGTCGATGATCAAACGCCCGGTGCTGGACCTTGGCGCGCGCACCCTGGTCGGTTTCAAGCCCGACCTGTACGCCGCAGCCCTGGCCTGAGCCCCTACCCTATTTCGCACGAGGTAATCACATGTCCAATACCCTGTTCAGCCTGGCCTTCGGTGTCGGCTCCCAGAACCGCCAGGGCGCCTGGCTTGAAGTGTTCTACGCACAACCCCTGCTCAACCCGAGCGCCGAACTGGTCGCTGCTGTAGCCCCAGTGCTGGGCTATGAAAGTGGCAACCAGGCCATCGCTTTCAGCAACGCCCAGGCCGCGCAACTGGCCGAAGCCCTGAAAGGCGTTGACGCGGCCCAGGCCGCCCTGCTGACCCGCCTGGCCGAGAGCCACAAGCCGCTGGTCGCCACCTTGCTGGCCGAAGACGTTGCCCTGACTTCCACCCCAGAGGCCTACCTGAAGCTGCACCTGCTGTCGCACCGCCTGGTCAAGCCGCACGGTGTTAGCCTGGCCGGTATCTTCCCGCTGCTGCCGAACGTGGCCTGGACCAACCAGGGCGCGGTCGATCTGGCCGAACTGGCCGAGCTGCAACTGGAAGCGCGCCTGAAGGGCGAGCTGCTGGAAGTGTTCTCGGTGGACAAGTTCCCGAAAATGACCGACTACGTGGTCCCTGCCGGCGTGCGTATCGCCGACACCGCCCGTGTGCGCCTGGGTGCCTACATCGGCGAAGGCACCACCATCATGCACGAAGGCTTCGTCAACTTTAACGCTGGCACCGAAGGCCCAGGCATGATCGAAGGCCGCGTGTCCGCTGGCGTATTCGTTGGCAAGGGCTCGGACCTGGGCGGCGGCTGCTCGACCATGGGTACCCTGTCCGGTGGCGGCAACATCGTCATCAAGGTGGGTGAAGGCTGCCTGATCGGCGCCAACGCCGGTATCGGCATTCCGCTGGGCGACCGCAACACCGTCGAAGCCGGCCTGTACATCACTGCGGGCACCAAGGTGAACCTGCTGGACGAGAACAACGAGCTGGTCAAAGTGGTCAAGGCCCGCGACCTGGCTGGCCAGACCGACCTGCTGTTCCGCCGCAACTCGCTGAACGGCGCCGTGGAGTGCAAGACCCACAAGTCGGCCATCGAGCTGAACGAAGCGCTGCACGCCCACAACTGAGAACCTTCCCGGGTTTGAGGTGTTAAGATCGGGTCTGGCGCCACCGCGCCAGACCCGATTTTCATTCCAGGCCCCGTGAACATGTTCCAGCCCTCCCCCTGGCGTGCCGACTTCCCCGCCATCGCCGCCCTGCAACGGCAGCACCAGACCTACCTGGACAGTGCCGCCACCACCCAGAAGCCGCAAGCCCTGCTTGACGCCCTGAGCCATTATTACGGCCATGGCGCGGCCAACGTGCACCGTGCCCAGCACTTGCCCGGCGCAATGGCAACCCAGGCGTTCGAGACCAGCCGCGACAAGGTCGCCGCCTGGCTGAATGCCGCAGACTCCCGGCAGATCGTGTTCACCCACGGCGCAACCTCGGCGCTGAACCTTCTGGCCTATGGCCTGGAACACCGCTTCGAAGCCGGTGACGAAATCGCCGTCAGCGCGCTGGAGCACCATGCCAACCTGCTGCCCTGGCAACAGCTGGCGCGTCGGCGCAACCTGCGCCTGGTGGTCCTGCCGCTGGATGCCCACGGCCGCATCGACCTGGACCAGGCGCTGCAACTGATCGGCCCCCGCACCCGGGTGCTGGCGGTCAGCCAGCTGTCCAACGTGCTGGGCACCTGGCAGCCGCTGCCGGCGCTACTGGCCCATGCCCGCGCCCAGGGCACATTGACCGTGGTCGACGGCGCCCAGGGCGTGGTGCATGGTCGCCATGATGTGCAGCACCTGGGTTGCGACTTCTATGTGTTCTCCAGCCACAAGCTGTATGGCCCGGACGGAGTTGGCGTACTGTATGGCCGCCCTCAGGCGCTGGAACTGTTGCGCCACTGGCAGTTCGGGGGCGAGATGGTGCAACTGGCCGAGTACCAGAGCGCCAGCTTCCGTCCGGCACCGCTGGGGTTCGAGGCGGGTACGCCGCCAATCGCCGGGGTGATTGGTCTGGGCGCAACCCTGGACTACCTGGCCAGCCTCGACGCCCAGGCGCTCGAAGCCCATGAAACCAGCCTGCACCAGCACCTGCTCCGTGGGCTGGCCGACCGCGAAGGCGTGCGGGTGCTCGGTGCGCCACAGGCGGCCTTGGCCAGCTTCGTCATCGAGGGGGTGCACAATGCCGATATCGCCCACCTGCTCACCGAGCAAGGCATTGCCGTACGAGCCGGGCACCATTGCGCCATGCCACTGCTGAAAGGCTTGGGCCTTGAAGGCGCAATTCGAGTTTCGTTGGGCTTGTACAACGACAGCGATGACCTTCAGCGCTTCTTCACTGCGCTGGATCAGGGCCTGGAGCTGCTGCGATGAGCATGCCGGAGCAAGCACGTCAGGCGCTGGAGGCTTTTGAACAGGGCAAGGGTTGGGAACAGCGGGCGCGGCTGCTGATGCAGTGGGGAGAGCGGCTGGAACCGCTGGATGATACCGAGAAGACCGACGCCAACCGGGTGCATGGCTGCGAAAGCCTGGTTTGGCTGGTGGCCGAGCACGTTGAAGGGCTTTGGCGGTTCAAGGCCACCAGCGATGCACGCTTGTTGCGTGGGCTGCTGGCCTTGTTGCTGGTAAGGGTTCAAGGCTTGGCCAGTGAAGAATTGGCCGGTCTGGACCTGCGTGAGTGGTTTACACAGCTGGGGCTGGAGCGTCAGCTGTCGCCATCGCGCAGTAATGGGCTGCATGCGGTGTTGCAGCGGATGGCGGAGCTGGCGTCCAACCGCTAAATCGGCGTGGGCTTCATCGCGGGTTTACCCGCGAAGAGGCCCACGCAATTTAATCAGGTTTGACCCGTTCCGAGGGCCGCCGCGCACCTGCCACCAACTTTTCGATAGCCTTGCTCGCCGCCACCATGCCAAAGGTCGCGGTCACCATCATCACCGCGCCAAAGCCACCCGAGCAGTCCAGCCGCACCCCCTCACCCACGAAACTCTTCTGCAGACAAACGCTGCCATCGCCCTTGGGGTAGCGCAGCTGCTCGCTGGAGAACACGCATGGCACGCCATAGTTGCGGCTGACATTGCGCGAGAAATTGTAATCGCGACGCAAGGTGGAACGCACCCGCGAAGCCAGCGGGTCGTTGAAGGTCTTGTTCAGGTCGGCAATCTGGATTTGCGTGGGGTCGATCTGCCCACCGGCACCACCGGTGGTGACGATGGCGATCTTGCGCCGACGGCACCAGGCAATCAGCGCCGCCTTGGCCATGACGCTGTCGATGCAGTCGATCACGCAGTCGAGGTTTTCGGTAATGTACTCAACCATGGTCTCGCGGGTAACGAAGTCAGCCACCGCATGCACCGTGCACGCCGGGTTGATCGCCCGCAGGCGCTCGGCCATGACCTCGACCTTGGGCCGACCTACCTGGCCTTCCAGGGCATGGGCCTGGCGGTTGGTGTTGCTGACGCACACATCGTCCAGGTCGAACAGGGTGATTTCCCCTACGCCGCTCCGGGCCAGCGCTTCAGCCACCCACGAGCCTACCCCGCCAATCCCGACCACAGCCACATGGGCCTGGCCCAGGCGCTGCAGCCCTTGGTCGCCGTATAACCGGGCAACGCCGGCGAAGCGTGGATCTTCTGTGCTCATCTTCATACCCCAAAAAACCGGCGCGCATTATATGCCAGCCGGCCCATGGCCTGCATCGTTAGGAAAGACACTGCCAACCCTGCTTTAATGTCCTATCACTTCGACACAAATGGACGACAATGTCTTCACGTAAATTCGGCCTGAACCTGGTCGTGGTCCTGGCCATCGCCGCGTTGTTCACCGGGTTCTGGGCCCTGATCAACCGCCCGGTTTCCGCCCCCGCCTGGCCAGAGCAGATCTCTGGCTTTTCGTATTCGCCGTTCCGCCTGGGTGAAAGCCCGCAAAAAGGCCAGTACCCCAGTGACGACGAGATGCGCCAGGACCTGGAGCAGTTGAGCAAACTGACCGACAGCATCCGCATCTACACCGTGGAGGGCACCCAGGCCGACATCCCGCGCCTGGCCGAGGAATTCGGCCTGCGGGTAACGCTGGGCATCTGGATCAGCCCGGACCTGGAGCGCAACGAGCGCGAAATCGCCACCGCCATCCAGTTGGCTAACACCTCGCGCAGTGTCGTGCGGGTCGTGGTCGGCAACGAGGCGCTATTCCGTGAAGAGGTTACCCCGGAAAACCTGATCAAGTACCTGGACCGCGTGCGTGCAGCTGTGAAGGTGCCCGTGACCACCAGTGAGCAATGGCACATCTGGAAGGAAAACCCGGAAATTGCCAAGCACGTCGACCTGATTGCTGCGCACATCCTGCCCTACTGGGAGTTCGTGCCAATGAAGGATTCGGTCGAGTTCGTGCTCGACCGTGCCCGTGAACTGCGGCACCAGTTCCCGCGTAAACCCCTGCTGCTGTCAGAGGTCGGCTGGCCGAGCAACGGCCGCATGCGCGGGGGTGCCGATGCCACCCAGGCCGACCAGGCCATCTATCTGCGAACGCTGGTCAACACCCTCAACCGCCGTGGCTACAACTACTTCGTCATCGAAGCCTATGACCAGCCGTGGAAGGCCAGCGATGAAGGCTCGGTAGGCGCCTACTGGGGCGTGTACAACGCCGAGCGCCAGCAAAAGTTTAACTTCGACGGCCCGGTGGTGGCGATCCCGCAGTGGCGTGCGTTGGCCGTGGCGTCGGTCGTGCTGGCCATGATCGCCTTGATGGTGCTGTTCATCGACGGCTCGGCCCTGCGCCAGCGCGGCCGCACCTTCCTTACCTTCATCACCTTCCTGTGCGGGTCGGTGCTGGTGTGGATCGCCTACGACTACAGCCAGCAATACAGCACCTGGTTCAGCCTGACCGTGGGCGTGCTGCTGGCCCTTGGCGCGCTGGGCGTGTTCATCGTGCTACTGACCGAAGCCCACGAACTGGCCGAGGCGGTATGGATACACAAGCGCCGCCGCGAGTTCCTGCCGGTGGAGGCCGACAGCGCTTACCGGCCCAAGGTGTCGGTGCATGTGCCGTGCTACAACGAGCCGCCCGAGATGGTGAAGCAGACCCTCGACGCCCTGGCCGCACTGGACTACCCCGACTACGAAGTGCTGGTGATCGACAACAACACCAAGGACCCGGCCGTGTGGGAGCCGCTAAAGGCCCACTGCGAGAAGCTCGGCGAGCGTTTCAAGTTCTTCCACGTCGCGCCCCTGGCCGGTTTCAAGGGTGGCGCGCTGAACTACCTGATCCCGCACACCGCCAAGGACGCCGAAGTGATCGCGGTGATCGACTCGGACTACTGCGTCGACCGCAACTGGCTCAAGCACATGGTGCCGCACTTCGCCGACCCGAAAATTGCCGTGGTGCAGTCGCCGCAAGACTACCGCGACCAGCACGAAAGCGCGTTCAAGAAGCTGTGCTACAGCGAGTACAAGGGCTTTTTCCACATTGGCATGGTCACCCGCAACGACCGTGACGCGATCATCCAGCACGGCACCATGACCATGACCCGGCGCACGGTGCTGGAAGAGCTGGGCTGGGCCGAATGGTGCATTTGCGAAGACGCCGAACTGGGCCTGCGCGTGTTCGAAAAAGGCCTGTCGGCGGCCTACGCCCACAACAGCTACGGCAAGGGCCTGATGCCCGACACCTTCATCGACTTCAAGAAGCAGCGCTTCCGCTGGGCCTATGGCGCCATCCAGATCATCAAGCACCACGCCAGCGCCCTGCTGCGCGGCAAGGGCAGCGAGCTGACCCGCGGCCAGCGTTATCACTTCCTGGCCGGCTGGTTACCATGGATCGCCGATGGCATGAACATCTTCTTCACCATCGGCGCGCTGCTGTGGTCGGCGGCGATGATCATCGTCCCGCACCGCGTGGACCCGCCGCTGATGATCTTCGCCATCCCGCCGCTGGCGCTGTTCTTCTTCAAGGTGGGCAAGATCATCTTCCTGTATCGCCGTGCAGTAGGCGTGAACTTGAAAGACGCCTTCGCCGCAGCGCTGGCCGGCCTGGCGCTGTCGCACACCATCGCCAAGGCGGTGCTGTACGGGTTCTTCACCAGCAGCATGCCGTTCTTCCGCACACCGAAGAATGCCGACAGCCATGGGTTGCTGGTGGCACTTTCCGAAGCACGCGAAGAGCTGTTCATCATGTTGCTGCTGTGGGGCGCGGCGCTCGGCATCTACCTGGTGCAAGGGCTGCCGAGTTCGGACATGCGCTTCTGGGTGGCGATGTTGCTGGTGCAGTCGTTGCCATATGTAGCGGCGTTGGTGATGGCCTTGCTGTCTTCGCTGCCCAAGCCGGTAGAAAAGGCTGCAGAACCGCAACAGGCTTGAGACTTGTGGGGCCGCAACGCGGCCCCACCGCCCCCTCAGTTTGATATAAGATAACGCCCCTCAGATTTCCCCGCCTTGCCTTGCCCCGGAGTCCCCCATGACGGCCCCTGCCGAGCTCTCGCCTACCCTTCAACTGGCCTGCGACCTGATCCGTCGCCCCTCGGTCACCCCCGTCGACGCCGATTGCCAGGCGCAGATGATGAACCGCCTGGGCGCCGTGGGCTTCCAGCTGGAGCCGATGCGCATTGAAGACGTCGACAATTTCTGGGCCACCCACGGCACCCAGGAGGGCCCGGTGCTGTGCTTTGCCGGCCACACCGACGTGGTGCCCACCGGCCCGGTGCAGCAATGGCAGCATGAACCGTTCGAAGCGCTGATCGACGCCGACGGCATGCTCTGCGGCCGTGGCGCTGCCGACATGAAGGGCAGCCTGGCCTCCATGGTGATCGCCAGCGAGCGGTTCGTGCACGACTACCCTAACCACCGTGGCAAGGTCGCCTTCCTGATCACCAGCGACGAGGAAGGCCCGGCTCACCACGGCACCAAGGCGGTGGTCGAACGCCTGAAAGCGCGCAACGAACGCCTGGACTGGTGCATCGTCGGCGAACCCTCAAGCACCACCCTGCTGGGTGACGTGGTCAAGAACGGTCGTCGCGGTTCGCTGGGTGCCAAACTGACCGTGCGCGGCAAGCAAGGCCACGTGGCCTACCCGCACCTGGCGCGCAATCCGATCCACCTGGCCGCCCCGGCCCTGGCGGAACTGGCAGCCGAGCACTGGGACGAAGGCAACGCGTTCTTCCCGCCGACCAGCTTCCAGATCTCGAACCTCAATTCCGGCACCGGCGCCACCAACGTGGTCCCGGGCGAGCTGACTGCACTGTTCAACTTCCGCTTCTCTACCGAGTCCACCGTCGAAGGCCTGCAGGCGCGCGTCTCGGCGATTCTCGACAAGCATGAACTGGACTGGTCGATCGACTGGGCGCTGTCTGGCCTGCCATTCCTCACCGAACCGGGCGAACTGCTGGACGCTGTGGCGGCCAGCATCAAGGGCGTCACCGGCCGCGATACCCAGCCGTCCACCAGCGGCGGCACCTCCGATGGCCGCTTCATCGCCACCATGGGTACGCAGGTGGTCGAGCTGGGCCCGGTCAACGCCACCATCCACCAGGTGGACGAGCGGATTCTGGCCAGCGACCTCGACCTGCTGACCGAAATCTACTACCAGACCCTGGTACGGTTGCTCGCCTGATGCTCGCCTGCCCCCTTTGCCAGGCGCCGCTGAGCCGGCTCGACAACGGTGTGGTGTGCCCGGCCGGCCACCGCTTCGACCGCGCCCGCCAAGGATACCTGAACCTGCTGCCGGTACAGCACAAGAACAGCCGCGATCCGGGTGACAACCAGGCCATGGTCGAAGCCCGTCGCGATTTCCTCGATGCCGGGCACTATGCCCCGGTGGCCAGCCGCCTGGCCGAGCTTGCCGCCGAGCGCCAGCCCGGCGCCTGGCTCGACATCGGCTGCGGCGAGGGTTACTACACCGCACAGATCGCCCAGGCCCTGCCGGCCGCCGACGGTTACGCGCTGGACATTTCCCGCGAGGCGGTAAAGCGTGCCTGCCGTCGCGCACCGGAAGTCACCTGGATGGTTGCCAGCATGGCCCGCGTGCCTTTGGCCGACGCCAGTTGCCAGTTCATCGCCAGCGTATTCAGCCCGCTGGACTGGGCCGAGGCCAAGCGCCTGCTCAGCCCCGGCGGCGGCCTGATGCGGGTCGGCCCTACCAGCGGCCACCTGATGGAGCTGCGCGAAGTGCTCTACGATGAAGTACGCCCTTACGCCGACGACAAACACCTGGCCCTGGTCCCCGAAGGCATGGCCCATGCCCACAGCGAAACCCTTGAGTTCCGCCTGAGCCTGGCCGAACCCAAGGCCCGCGCCGACCTGCTGGCCATGACCCCGCACGGCTGGCGCGCCAGCGCCGAAAAACGCGCGCTGGTCATCGACCAGGCCGAGCCGTTCGAGGTGACGGTTTCCATGCGTTATGACTATTTCGTGCGCCAAGACTGAGCACACCCGGAGCCCTTATGCGCCAACCTGATATCGAGATCTACCTGAAGGACGCCGACGTCGACCACAAGCAGATTGCCGAGTGGCTCGCCCAGGCAATCGGCCCGTGCAGCGAATGGAAGCAGAAAGGCCACACCTTCAAATGCCAGGCCGGTAACATTCCGGTCACCTGGTTACCCAAGGCTGTAGGGAAATGGAACAGCCTGTACCTGGAAAGCGACCAGACGCCATGGGCTGATGATGTCGCCTGCGCCCGCGCCGCCTTCGCCGCACTGGGTGTGGAAGTGCGCTGCGCGCCGGGTGGCTGGGTAGAGGAAGACGGGGAAGAAGATGCCGACCGCTGGGTCCGCATCAGCGCCGACGGTGAAGAGGAAATCACCTGGCGCACCAGCTGAAACAGGTTGCTTCAGGCTGCAAGTTACACGGTCAACTTGCAGCTTGAGGCCTACCGCAAAAGGCTCAGAGGCCCACTACGTCTTCGGCTTGCAGGCCTTTCTGGCCCTGCACGCAGGCGTATTCCACGCGCTGCCCTTCGACCAGGGTACGATGCCCCTCACCGCGGATCGCCCGATAGTGGACGAATACATCCGCACCACCTTCGCGCTGAATGAAGCCATAACCCTTGGCATCGTTGAACCACTTTACGTTCCCAGTCTCACGAGACGACATCTGAACTACTCCGGATTTTTATTGTGAAGATCGCCGTGCAGGCATAGGGTCACCTGCCCCGTGCCAACGCCGCTTGCCGAAATATCCTGCAAGTGGCAGGCCGAGTATATGACACAGAACAAAAAAAATTGATGACGGCCCCCGCAGTTGGCCGATTTTTGCTGAACTTACGCCGATACGGCAGACTAATTAGCTGGATACTCACCTGAACATCACACCCAGGGCACACACCCCATGACCCGTTCCCCCCTGCACCGCCTGATCTTCGGCGGCCTGCGTCGCCTGTTGTACCTGTGGGTGCGCTCCGAGACCATCAACCAGTCGTCCATGTCCCTCAACCTCGACCGCAGCAGGCCGGTGTTCTACGCACTGCCGTCGCCCGCGCTCACCGACCTGGCCGTGCTCGACCACGAATGCACCAAAGCGGGGCTGCCGCGCCCGGTATTGCCGGTAGCCGTGGGCCCACTGCAGGAGCCGGCCGGGTTCTTCTACCTGACCCCCGACCCGGACTGGCTGGGCCGGCAGGACAAAAGCGGCGCGCCACCAACGCTTGAGCGCCTGGTCGCTGCCGTCACCCAGCATGCCGAGGAAGATGCGCAGATCATTCCCGTCAGCGTGTTCTGGGGCCAGACCCCGGCCAGTGAATCCAGCCCGTGGAAGCTGCTGTTCGCCGACAGCTGGGCGGTTACCGGGCGCCTGCGCCGGCTGCTGACCGTGTTGATTCTGGGGCGCAAGACCCGGGTGCAGTTCTCCGCGCCTATCCACCTGCGCGAACTGGTGCAGCACAACAAAGGGCACGAGCGCACCGTGCGCATGGCCCAACGCCTGATGCGCGTGCATTTTCGCAACCTCAAGACAGCGGTCATCGGCCCGGACATCTCGCACCGGCGCAACCTGGTCAAAGGCCTGGTGCACGCCCCGCAAGTGCGCCAGGCCATCGTCGACGAGGCACAGCGCGAGAACCTGCCGCTGGCCAAAGCCGAAGCCCAGGCACTGCGCTATGGCAACGAGATTGCCTCGGACTACACCTACACCGCCATCCGCTTCCTTGAAGTGGTGCTGAGCTGGTTCTGGAACAAGATTTACGACGGCATCAAGGTCAACCACATCGAGCACGTGCAGGGCATCGCCCCCGGCCACGAAGTGATCTACGTGCCGTGCCACCGCAGCCACATCGACTACCTGCTGCTTTCGTACCTGCTGTTCCGCAACGGCCTCACCCCGCCGCACGTGGCTGCGGGCATCAACCTCAACATGCCGGTAGTGGGCAACCTGCTGCGCCGTGGCGGTGCGTTCTTCATGCGCCGCACGTTCAAGGGCAACCCGTTGTACACCGCCGTGTTCAACGAGTACCTGCACACCCTGTACACCAAGGGCTTCCCGGTCGAGTACTTCGTTGAAGGCGGCCGCTCGCGTACCGGGCGCATGCTGCAACCACGTACCGGGATGCTGGCCATCACCCTGCGCAGTTTCCTGCGCTCGTCACGCACGCCGATCGTGTTCGTGCCGGTGTACATCGGCTACGAGCGCGTACTCGAAGGCCGTACCTACCTGGGCGAACTGCGCGGTGCCAGCAAGAAGAAGGAGTCGGTGTTCGACATCTTTAAGGTGTTTGGCGCGCTCAAGCAGCGCTTTGGCCAGGTCTACGTCAACTTCGGCGAGCCGATCCGCCTGGCCGGCTTCCTCGACGAACAACAGCCCGGCTGGCGTGAGCAAGACCATGGCCCGCAGTACCGCCCGGAATGGCTCAACGCTACCACCACCCGCCTGGGTGAAACCGTGGCCCGTCACCTGAACGAGGCGGCTGCCATCAACCCGGTCAACCTGGTGGCCCTGGCGCTGCTGTCCACCAGCCGCCTGGCCCTGGACGAACGCGCCCTGACCCGCGTGCTGGACCTGTACCTGGCGCTGCTGCGCCAAGTGCCCTACTCGCCCCATACCACCCTGCCCGACGGCGACGGCCAGGCGCTGATCGAACATGTACGCAGCATGAACCTGGTGGCCGAACAGAAGGACGCCCTGGGCCGCATCCTGTACCTGGATGAAGGCAATGCGGTCCTGATGACCTACTACCGCAACAACGTGCTGCACATCTTCGCCCTGCCGGCGCTGCTGGCCAGCTTCTTCCTCAGCAGCTCGCGCATGAGCCGCGAATTGCTGGGCCAGTATGTACAGGCGCTGTACCCGTACCTGCAGGCCGAACTGTTCTTGCGCTGGACGCCAGAGCAACTGGAGGAAGTGATCGACCAGTGGCTGGCCGCGCTGGTGGAGCAAGGCCTGCTGCGCATGGACGGCGAGGTGTATGTGCGCCCGGCGCCCAGCTCGCGGCAGTTCGTGTTGCTGACCCTGCTCGCCCGCACCATCACCCAGACCCTGCAGCGCTTCTACATGGCCACTTCGCTGCTGCTCAACAACGGGCAGAACAGCCTCAGCGCCGAGGCGCTGGAAGACCTGTGCGTGATGATGGCCCAACGCCTGTCGATCCTGCATGGCCTGAATGCCCCGGAGTTCTTCGACAAAACGCTGTTCCGCCACTTCATCCAGACCCTGCTTGAGCAAGGCGTGCTGCATGCCGACGCTCAAGGCAAGCTGGGTTACCACGACAAACTCGGCGAACTGGCCGAGGGCGTGGCCAAGCGTGTGTTGTCTGCGGAGCTACGCCTGTCGATCCGCCAAGTGGCCCTGCACCGTGACGATGGCCTGGAAACTTCGCCCCCCTGATGTGACCGGCGTGACAGTTGTTGCGCCTGTGAGATCGAGCGCCGCGCGGGCGGCGCTTGATCTCACAGGCGCTGCAAGACCAACGGCGAACACCTGCAGCCAACGATTGACAACCCCTCACCAGCCGGGAAAATCCGCAACACTACCTCTCCAGAAGGAAAGCTTCATGATCCGCACCTCCCTGCGTTTCACCACCCTGTGCGCCGGCCTGCTGCTGTCGGCCAGTGCGCTGGCCCTGTCGCTGGGTGACCTGACCCAGAAAGACGCCACCGGCGGCCTGAAAGATGCCCTGACCCAAGGCGCGCAGCTGGCCGTCAAGCAACTGAGCACCCCAGGCGGCTTCAGCAACAACCCGGAAGTGCGCATCGAATTGCCGGGCAACCTGGGCAAAGCCGCCAAGGCAATGAAAATGTTCGGCAAAGGTGAACAGGTCGAAGCGCTGGAAACCAGCATGAACAAGGCTGCCGAAGCTGCCGTGCCGCAGGCCCAGGCAATTCTGGTGGATGCCGTGAAGAACATGAGCGTGACCGATGCCAAAGGCATCCTCAGCGGCGGTGACGACTCGGCCACCCAGTACCTGAACAAGAGCAGCCGTGAGCAGATCCGCGCCAAGTTCCTGCCGATCGTTAAGCAGGCTACCGACAAGGTTGGCCTGGCCCAGCAGTACAACAACTTTGCCGGGCAGGCCGTGGCGCTCGGTGTGGTGGATGCCAAGAGCGCCAGCATCGAGAACTACGTGACCGAAAAGGCGCTGGACGGTCTGTTCGAAATGATCGGCAAGCAGGAGCAAAGCATTCGCCAGAACCCGGCTGAAGCGGCTACCAGCCTGGCCAAAAAAGTCTTCGGCGCCCTCTGATGCCCCTAGGGGGCTGCTTTGCAGCCCCCTGCGGTCTTCAGTCCTTCCTGACCCTGAACCACGCCGCATACAACGCCGGCAGGAACAACAGGGTCAACACCGTAGCCACGATCAACCCGCCCATGATCGCCACCGCCATCGGCCCGTAGAACACGCTACGTGACAACGGAATCATCGCCAGCACCGCCGCCAGCGCGGTCAGCACAATCGGGCGGAAGCGCCGCACCGTGGCTTCGATGATTGCCTGCCAGCGCTCCATGCCCGCCGCGATGTCCTGCTCGATCTGGTCCACCAGAATCACCGAGTTGCGCATGATCATCCCCGCCAGGGCAATGGTGCCGAGCATGGCGACAAAGCCGAACGGCTGGCGGAACACCAGCAGGAACAGGGTGACGCCAATCAGCCCAAGCGGCGCGGTGAGGAACACCATCACCGTGCGCGAGAAGCTGCGCAGCTGGATCATCAGCAAACTCAGCACCACCACCACGAACAGCGGCATGCCAGCGTTGACCGACTTCTGACCACGCTCGGAGTCCTCGACCGTGCCGCCGACCTCCAGCAGGTAGCCATCCGGCAGCTTGGCGCGGATGTCACGCAGGGTAGGCTCGATCTGCTTCACCAGCGTGGCCGGTTGCTCCTTGTCGTAGATATCGGCACGCACGGTCACGGTCGGCAAGCGGTTACGGTGCCAGATAATGCCCTCCTCGAAGCCGTATTCCAGGGTGGCTACCTGCGACAGCGCTACGCTCTGGCCGTTATCGGTGGGCAATGCCAGGCTGCCGAGGTTGCCCAGTTCACCGCGTTCCTGTTGGGTGCCGCGCAGCAGAATCTCGATCAGCTCGTTGTCTTCGCGGTACTGGCTGACCGTAGTACCGGTTAGCGAGCTTTGCAGGAAGCTGGACAAGTGCGAGGTGCTCACGCCCAGGGCACGCGCGCGGTCCTGGTCAATTTCCAGGAACACCGCCTTGCTCGGTTCTTCCCAGTCCAGGTGCACGTTGACCACATGCGGGTTCTCCCGCACCTTGTCAGCCACTTCACGCGCCAGCGCGCGGGCCTTCTCGATGTGTTCGCCGGTCACCCGGAACTGCACCGGGTAGCCCACAGGCGGGCCGTTTTCCAGGCGCGTAACGCGGGCGCGCAGGTCGGGGAATTGCTGGTCCACGATGCTGATCAGCCAGCTACGCAGGCGCTCGCGGTCTTCCATCGACTTGGCCAGCACCACGAACTGGGCAAAGCTGGCGGCCGGCAGCTGCTGGTCCAGCGGCAGGTAGAAGCGTGGCGAGCCAGTGCCCACATAGGCCACGTAGTTGTCGATACCGTCCTGCTGCTTGAGCAGCGCCTCCAACTGTTTGACCCGCTCGGCGGTATTGGCCAGCGAAGCACCTTCAGCCAGCTTCAGGTCAACCATCAGCTCCGGGCGCCCGGAGGCCGGGAAGAACTGCTGGGGCACGAAACGGAACAGCAGGATGCTGCCGACAAAAGCGGCGATGGTCAGCAGAATCACGGTCTTGCGCCGCCGCACACACCACTCCACCACTCGCCGTACACGCTGGTAGAACGGCGTGGCGTAAGGGTCTGGCGCGTGGCCGTCCTTGCCGTGGCGTGCGGCATGCAACTTGGCCAGATCTGGCAGCAGGCGCTCGCCCAGGTAAGGCACGAACACCACCGCCGCCACCCATGAAGTCAGCAACGCAATGGTCACCACCTGGAAGATCGAGCGGGTATATTCGCCGGTGCTGGAGGCTGCCGTGGCGATGGGCAAGAAGCCCGCTGCGGTAATCAAGGTGCCGGTGAGCATCGGGAAGGCAGTACTGCTCCAGGCATAGCTGGCCGCCTTGAGGCGGTCGTAGCCCTGCTCCATCTTGATCGCCATCATCTCTACCGCAATGATCGCGTCGTCCACCAGCAAGCCCAGCGCCAGCACCAAAGCGCCGAGGGAGATCTTGTGCAGGCCGATGCCGAAGTAATGCATGGCGGCGAAGGTCATGGCCAGCACCAGCGGGATGGCCAGCGCTACCACCAGGCCGGTGCGCAGGCCCAGCGAGAAGAAGCTCACCAGCAGCACGATGACCAGGGCCTCGACCAGCACCTGCACGAACTCACCCACGCCGGCCTTGACCGCTGCTGGCTGGTCCGACACCTTGCGCAGCTCCATGCCGGCCGGCAGGCTGCGCGCCAAGCGCTCGAATTCGCCTTCCAAGGCCTTGCCCAGCACCAGAATGTCGCCACCGTCCTTCATCGACACGGCCAGGCCAATGGCATCCTCACCCATGAAGCGCATGCGCGGCGCGGGCGGGTCGTTGAAGCCACGGTGCACCTCGGCGACATCGCCGATGCGGAAGGTACGGTCACCCACGCGGATGGGGAACTGGCGAATCTGTTCGACGCTGTCGAAGCGCCCGCTCACCCGCAGTTGCAGGCGCTCGCTGGGTGTTTCGAAGAAGCCGGCGGTGCTCACCGCGTTCTGCTCCTGCAGGGCCTGTTGCACCGCCTGCAGTGGCACGCCAAGGGTGGCCAGCTTGAGGTTGGAGAGCTCGATCCAGATTTTCTCGTCCTGCAGGCCGACCAGCTCGACCTTGCCCACATCCTTGACCCGCTGCAGCTGGATCTGGATGCGATCGGCGTAATCCTTGAGCAACGCGTAGTCGAAGCCCTCACCGGTCAGCGCATAGATATTACCGAAGGTGGTGCCGAACTCGTCGTTGAAGAACGGGCCCTGGATTTCCGGTGGCAAGGTGTGACGGATGTCCGCGACCTTCTTGCGGATCTGGTACCACAGCTCGGGGATGTCCTTGGAATGCAGCGAGTCGCGGGCCATGAAGGTGACCTGCGATTCGCCGGGGCGTGAGAACGAGACGATCCTCTCGTACTCGCCGGTTTCCATCAGCTTCTTCTCGATGCGCTCGGTAACCTGGCGCGACACTTCCTCGGCGCTGGCACCGGGCCACAAGGTACGGATGACCATGGCCTTGAAGGTGAACGGCGGGTCTTCGCTCTGGCCCAGCTTGGTGTAGGACATGGCGCCAATGGCCGCCAGCAGGATCATCAGGAACAGGACGATCTGGCGATTGCGCAGCGCCCAGGCAGAAAGGTTGAAACCCATCGGGACTTACTCCTTGGCCGTCAGGTTCACTACACGGTTGCTGCGGTCCACAGGGCGAACCTCCTGGCCCTCGCGCAGCACATGACCGCCAGCGGCGACCACCCAGTCGCCCGGGGCAAGGCCTTCGAGCACTGGCACACTGTCGCTGCCATACGCCCCCAGACGCACCACTGCTCGCTCCAGATGGCTGTCCTTGTTGACCCGCCATACATACGCCTGACCGTTTTCTGCGGTAACCGCCGACAGCGGTACCGACAGCGGGATCAGCCCCTCATGGGCAATGAACACCCGGGCGCTCTGACCCAGCTCGGCCGGTGCGGCGGCCGAAGTAAAGGCGATGCGCGCCGCGAAGGTGCGCGAACGCGGGTCGGCGGCCGGCGACAACTCGCGGATACGGCCCTGGAAGCGCTCCCGTGGGTACGACCACAGCTCCACGCTCACCGGCTCGCCCACGGCGAAGCGGGCGAACTGCTGCTCTGGCAAGCCGATAGCCACTTCCCGTTCACCATCGGCGGCCAGGGTGAACACGGTCTGCCCGGCGGCGACCACCTGGCCCACTTCAACCTGGCGCTTGGCGATCACCCCGGCCTGTGGAGCACGCAGCACGGCATATTCGGCCTGGTTGCCGGCCACATCGAATTCGGCCTTGGCCTGCTTCAAGCGGGCGAGGCCGGCACGGTAGAGGTTTTCAGCGTTATCGAACTGGGAATGGCTGACCATCTGCCGGTCCAGCAGTTTCCGGTAACGGTCGCGCTCGGCGCGCACCAGTGCCAGGTTGGCCTCGGCGGCTGCCAGTTGGGCGCGGTTGGCTTCCAGTTGCAGGCGCACGTCCTGTGGGTCCAGTTCAGCCAGCGGCTGGTCGGCCTTGACCCGCTGCCCCTCCTCGACCAGGCGTTTGCTGACCTTGCCGCCAATGCGGAAAGCCAGCTCCGGCTCGAAGCGCGCACGCACTTCACCGGGGTAACTGTCGGCAGCGGCTTCAGCCGGCTGCGGCTGCACCACCAGCGCCGGGCGCGGCGCTGCAGGTGGTGTGGCTTCCTGACCGCACGCCGCCAGTAACAGCACGGCAGCGGCGGGCAGAGCGATGGACAAGGCATGGCGCAACATGATGAATCCTTTCGCAGAGGTGCACATCGAATATTTATACTGGCAAGTATATTAAATCAGGCAATCGGTGCCGGGAAGCTGGCGTTACAAAGAAATCCAGACGGTTTTTCAACACCCGTCAGCTGTTGCACAGCCCACAGCCAATCAACAAGTTGCCCCACCCCGCCACAGCCAGAAATCCCTCATATACGCCGCAAACCCCGTATCACGGGCGTTCCACCAACCGGCACGACCTGTGCAATCAACGGTACACCCCCTCTTTCATGTACCTGGAGTATTCCGATGACTGCCCTCGAACAACACCTGACCGTCCCCGCCAACGGCGCCGACTACGCCACGCTGGCCGCCCGCTTCAGGCCCATCTTCACGCGCATTGCCGAAAGCAGCGTGGAACGCGAACGCAACCGCGCCCTGCCCCACGAACCGATCCGCTGGCTGAAGGAGGCCGGCTTTGGTGCCGTGCGCGTACCGGTCGAGCACGGCGGTGGCGGCGCTTCGTTGCCGCAGCTGTTCCAGTTGTTGATCGAACTGGCCGAAGCCGACTCCAACGTGCCTCAGGCCCTGCGCGGCCATTTCGCCTTCGTCGAAGACCGCCTCAACGCCCATGCCAGCGCGCCACAAAATGTGTGGTTCAAGCGCTTCGTTGCAGGTGACCTGGTGGGCTGCGCCTGGACCGAGATCGGCGCGGTGAAAATTGGCGATGTCATCACCCGCGTCTCACGTCAGGGTGAACAGTGGGTGGTCAACGGCACCAAGTACTACAGCACCGGCAGCCTGTTCTCCGACTGGATCGACCTGTTCGCCCGCCGCGACGACACCGGGGCCGACGTGATCGCAGCCATCCGCACCCACCAACCCGGCATCCGCCAGAGCGACGATTGGGATGGCTTCGGCCAGCGCACCACCGGCAGCGGTACCTCGGTGTTCGAAAATGCCGTGGTCGAGGAAGAGAACATCATCGACTTCGCCACCCGCTTCAAATACCAGACCGCGTTCTACCAGCTGGTGCTGCTGGCGGTGATCACCGGTTCCGGGCGTGCCGCCGTGCGGGATTTCAGCCACGAGACCCGCAAGCGCACCCGGGTGTTCAGCCACGGCAACGGCGCGGCAGTCAGTGAGGACCCACAGGTATTGCAAGTGATCGGCAAGGCCTCGGGCCAGGTGTATGCCGCCGAGGCCGCGACCCTGCGCGCCGCCGAGGCCAGCCAACAGGCTTACCTGGCACGTTTTGCCCATGACCCGGCCGCAGAACAGCAGGCCAATGTGCTTGCCGAACTGGAGTCGGCCCAGGCCCAGGTGGCAGCCATCGACCTGGTACTGCGCGCCACCAGCGACCTGTTCAATGCCTTGGGTGCCTCCACCACCAGCACCAGCCGCCAGCTCGACCGCCACTGGCGCAACGCCCGCACCGCGGCGTCGCACAACCCGGTGATCTACAAGGAGCGGATCGTCGGCGACTGGCATGTGAACGGTACTGAACCGCCGTATGTGTGGCAGATTGGTGGGGGGGCCAAGCAACGCTAAGAGACGGCTATATCCGGCTGCCGGGTGGCTGGCCGGTAGCCGTGGGCCGTCGCCGAACAGCTTCTCGCGCAGAAAGCCGGGGCGCTATTCGGTCTTGTAGGCGCCGCGTTGCTGCAGCTCGGGAACCAGCAGTCCGACCACGTCGCGGAAGGATTCGTGGGCCCTGAAGTCGATGCCGGTCCAGCCGGAAATCAGCGCCAGGGCACCTTCGTAGCTGGCGTAGCTTTGCCATTTGGACTGGGCCCTGGCGTCGGTTTCGTCGACGATCGCCGTCTGCATATTGAAGATCAGCACCTTGCGCGGCTCGCGCCCGGCCTCGGCGGCGCGGCGACGAACACGCATTCGGCATGGCCGGCGGCAAAATGGCACTCCTGTTCGATAGGCTCGGCACCCTTGCAAGGTGCCCTTCCGGCTCTATCAACACGATTCATGCCAACAAATTAATCGTTATAAATCAGTACTTTATAAAAAATCAACATGTCCGTTGGCTGCGTGACGACACCAGTGTCGATCAAGTGTCTACTGGCGAACAGCAGGTTTTGCGGGTTGGTTTTAGCCGGATGGCGTCTGACCCGTTAAGATGAACGACACTTCAACCAGATGCAGACCACAATGCCCAACGACGCACCCATCGGCCCAGGTCGGCCAAAGGACCTGGCCAAGCGCGAAGCGATTCTCCAAGCGGCCAAGGCGCTGTTCCTTAGCCTTGGCTATGCCAACACCAGCATGGATGCGGTCGCTGCGGCGGCAGGTGTTTCAAAGCTCACCGTGTACAGCCACTTCACCGACAAGCAGACCTTGTTCTGCTCGGCGGTCATGGCCACCTGCCAGATCCAGCTGCCTGACCTGTTGTTCGAGTACCCCGAAGGTGTACCGGTAGAAGAGGTACTGCTGACCATTGCCCGTGGTTTCCAGGCGCTGATCAGCAGTGACGAAGCGGTCAAGCTCAGCCGCCTGATCATGGCTCAGGGCAGCCTGGACCCGAGTTTTGGCGAGTATTTCTACGAGGCCGGGCCCAAGCGTTTGCTAGCAGGGATGGAAGCGCTGCTGCGCGGGGCGGATGAACGCGGGCTGCTGCGCATTGACGACCCGCTGCGAGCGGCAGAGCACTTCTTCTGCCTGGTGAAAGGCGCGCCGGATTATCGCTTGCTGCTGGGCTGTGCGGGGCCGTTGGAGGGGGAAGAGGCCGAAGCGCATGTGCGCGAGGTAGTGGGGGTGTTCTTGCGAGCGTACCAACCCTGAAAGCATCTTCTGGCATACGCGGTCACTTTCCAGGAGCGCGTCTGCCAGTAACCGCATCCCCACCGGCGTACTACCTGACATTTTTACCAGTATCCGACCAGGCACTTTCCTGACAGGCTCTCATGTACCCCACCCACATGAGCGCACCACCATGTCCACGCAAACACTCCAGCTCTTTTACAAGGGCAGAACACTCTCGACAGTGCACTCAGGCAGTGCTCATTTCACAGTCGTCAGCGCCAAACAACAGAACCTGTGCGAAACGACCAGCCAAACCACGCAAGCACAGCTTTTGGCCAGCGATGCCCAAGCGTCAACAGTGACCACCCATGCAGAAAGCCAAAGGACCATTGCCTACAGTCCTTATGGCAATGACAACTTACCCGCCGCTCACCCGATACTGTCCCGCTTTACCGGGCAAACCCGGCTACCTTCAGCCGTCGGTTACCTGCTGGGTAATGGCCATCGCCTGTACAATGCGGGATTGATGCGTTTTCACAGTGCGGACCGTTTGTCGCCGTTTGGCAAAGGGGGGCTCAATGCCTATGCCTATTGCGGTAATGACCCCATTAACCGTACCGACCCAAGCGGCAGATCGTTCAAAAAATGGATAACGCGCCAATATTCATATGATGCGCTGGCTCCGCGATTGAAACTTGCAGACCCATCATTTTCAGCCAACGAATATAAGGCGCTGGGCAAGTCGCTTATAAAACGAAACAAACGTGTAGGAAAGCTGGCTGAAACCAAAGTGTCCAATTTATCCGCATGGGGAAGAGGTGTCTTAGAAAACCGTAGAAAATTCAACGATGAGTATACAGAATATCTACAGCTAACAAAAAACCCCCTTACTGACCGTTACACCTACACGGAAGAAAATCTTAGAGAAATACAAAGCTCACGAGGAATTATTATCCCTTCCTCAAACCAAGCCCCCGACACACAGACCCAGAGTCGGCGTGCCTCGCTAGAGTCCAGACTGATAGAGGAAGAACTCGACAGCCTACTGGCCAGATTCATGTTATTACGGGATGATTCAGCTACTACGGCCTTAAATTTAGGTTTGGACTTTGACTTGGACTAACTCAATCACGGTTTCAAAGCCTTCTTCGGATAAATGTCGTACCGGCTCGACTTGCCCTCCAGGCTATGGCTGGGCTTCGGCCCATCAATGATCGGCGCCTTGCGCGGTCGCTTCACCACCACCCGGTGGCTGGCCAGCGCCAAGGCAGCTTCGAGCAGGGCCGGCGCGTCCAGGTCATCCCCCACCAAGGGCCGGAAAACGCGCATTTCCTTTTTCACCAGGGCGCTCTTGTCGCGGTGCGGGAACATCGGGTCGAGGTAGATCACCTGCGGCGCCTCCCCTTCCCAACTGCGCATGCGCTCGATGGCGTTGCCGGTCAAAAGGCGCATGCGCCCGACAATCGGGCCCACCTCGTCATCCGAGCGCGCCCGCGCCAGGCCATCCTCCAGCAACGCGGCAATCAGCGGCTGGCGTTCGATCAGGGTCATCTGGCAGCCCAGGCTGGCCAGCACGAACGCGTCTTTGCCCAAGCCTGCCGTGGCATCTAGCACCTGCGGCCGCACGCCTTGGGCAATGCCCACGGCCTTGGCGATCATCTGCCCGTTGCCACCGCCAAACTGGCGCCGGTGCGCCGCCTGGCCTTCGACAAAGTCCACCCGCACCGGCCCCGGTGCCTGCGGGCCCAGTTGCTGAATCTGCAAACCCTCGGCACCGACCTGCACGGAGAAGCCAGCGGCATCGTCCTGCAGCGGCAAACCCAGGCGCTCGGCCCATACCGTGGCCTGCTCCGCATACTCAGCCGACATCGCCTCGACCCTGATACCCGTGCCTTGCTCTTCCATCGTCCACACCTAAAAAGTCAAACCAAGCCTTAATGAATCGGCAGCCACGGCCGATACAGGCAATATCCCGCTATTCTGCCAGAGCACAACGCGCGCGACTGCCATGTCAGATACTCTTCCCATCGGCTTGACCTACTTGTCGCCTGTCGGCAACTACAGTCAGCACAACACCCAGGCACTCGGGGGCGTCAGCCACCTGTGGCAGGATTTCTTTGCCCGGGCCATGGCCGAGCAGCAGGAAGAGCCCGTAGACAGCGTCAGCCAGTCGTTCGTGCAGTATGACCAGGACAGCGGCGAACCCATCGGCGGCGCCCGCGCACTGGCGCTGATCGACGCCCAGCGCGCGTGCCCGGTGCAAGACATCGAGGTAGCACCACCCGAGCCGCTGTTCCTGCCCAAGGCAGAGCTTGAAGCCAAGCTGCTGCCCCCTGCCCCCGAGCCATTCAGTGCCCTGGAACTGATCGAGCAGCAGCGTCAGCTCGATATCAGCAACAGCTGGATGCGCCCGGTGGTGATGAGCCAGGGCCAGCCGATTGCTGAACCCGGCCCAGGCCCTACCCCGCGCTCATTGTTCCTGCCCATCGCCGAATTCGAAACCGACCTGCTGGACCCGGCGCCCGAACCGTTTGATGACGCAACCTTGGCCAAGCAGCAGAACGACCTGGAGTTCGACATCCACTGGGCGCGTCCAGTGGTGCTGAACAACGTGCGCGTTCACGCCTGAGGCTAACGGCAGACCTGCCAGCGCCCCATGTCCAGATGAAAGTGGTTATGGTGCGCGGCGTTGTAGCCCGGCCCCAGTACCGTGCTGAAGCTCTCGCAGGCCGCCTGCTGCACTTGGCGCAAGAATTCCGCCTTCTGCCCACCTGCCTGCCAGTCACGCGCCAACACGATGCGCTGGCCGTCCTGAAGGCGAAAACCGCTGATATCCAGTGCATTGGCCGTTGCGTGCTGGCTCAGGCGGCCCTGTTTACGGTGGTAGACATTGCGGCAGGCGAAACTGCCCAGGTGGTCGACCTGCGTCACCGGTTGCCCCAGCACCCGCTGCGCCACCGGCTGCAAGCCATGTGCTTCGAACAGCGCGTAGGCCACTGCCAGCGGGCAACTGGCCAGGAAGCTGCTGCTGAGCCGCGCCTGGCCGCCTTCGATTCGCCAGGCATTCTGCAACGGGCAGTTGGCCGAAGTCGGGCTGTCGGCTTGCGCCCGGTAACGCAACTGGCTGGTTCCCAGCGCCTGGCGGCACAGCGCCGGGTCATCGCGCAGGCGTGCCAGCTTGTAAGGGGTCAGCAGGTTGGGCGGCTGACGCACATCCAGCGGCGCCCAGGGGTTCCATGCGCCAGGCAGGCGCCAGCCGTAATGCCAGGCCAGGCCAGCCAACAACAGCAGGCCGGCCAGCAGCGCCAGCACAGGCTTCATCAGCGTCGGAACAGGTCGTTCAGCTGAGCGAACGGCAGTGCCTGCTCCCCATAGCCGAATGTACCCTCATCGCGAATTTCCAGCGCAGCCCGGTGAAACGCCCCCAAGGCGGCGCGAGCCAGCGACGAGCCGACACTGATGCGGCGCACACCCAGGTCCTGCAACTGATTCACGCTCAGTGACACACCCGCCATGCCCATCAACACGTTCACCGGGCGCGGCGCCACAGCCTGCACCACAGCACGAATTTCCTCGACGGTACGCAGGCCCGGGGCGTAAAGCACATCGGCGCCGGCTTCGGCGTAAGCCTGCAAGCGCTTGATGGTGTCGTCCAGGTCCATGCGCCCGTGCAGCAGGTTTTCTGCCCGGGCGCACAGGGTGAACGGGAACGGCAGGCTACGGGCAGCCTGCACGGCGGCGCGAACGCGCTCCACCGCAAGCCCCACGTCATAGATGGGCAATTCGCTGCGGCCACTGGCATCCTCGATGGAGCCGCCCACCAAGCCCGCTTCAGCGGCACGCAAGATGGTATTGGCGCAATCCTCGGGCAGGTCGCCAAAGCCGTTTTCCAGGTCGGCAGCCACTGGCAAGGGGGTCGCATCGACAATCTCCCCGGCATTGTCCAGGGTGTCCTCCAGGTTCAAGGCACCTTCGGCATCCGGACGGCCCAGGCTGAAGGCCAGGCCGGCACTGGTCGTGGCCAGCGCCTCGAAGCCCAGGCTGGCCAACAACTTGGCGGAGCCGGCATCCCACGGGTTGGGGATGACGAACGCGCCATTACGTTCATGCAGTGCCTTGAAGGCTTCGGCTCGCAGGGTTTGCACATCCATGAATCAACCTCCGGCAGTGAGGGAAAGGTCAGAGTAGCCCCAGTTGTTCGACCTCGGGAGCGCGCGGCAATTCAGGCAAAGAAGCAAGGCCCGGCAGGCGTGCCATCAGGCGTTGATGGAACCGCTGGGCCAGGGCTGCGGCCAGACGATTGTCCGAGGTGTGCAGGAAGATGTAGGGGCTGCGGCCCTCTTCGATCCAGGCGGCGACCTTTTCTACCCAGGGGGTAAGGAAGGCCTCATTAGCCTCCAGCTCCGGGTGGCCAATGAAGCGCACCTGCGGGTGCTGGCTGAAGGCTGCAGGGCGTGGTGGCACCTTGGGCTTCTTGGACTGCGCGTGCAGCACGGCAGCATCGCGTGAAGTGCAACTGAACAACGCACGCGGGTCGAGGCAGATGCGCTCCACCCCGCGCTCGTGCAGCAGGCGGTTGAGCAGGCGCTCTTCGTCACCCTTGGCAAAAAAGGCCTGGTTGCGCACCTCCACCGCCACCGGCACGCCGATTTCATCAAGGAAGTGGCAAAGCTCGCCCAGCCGTGCCGGGCCGAACAGCGCCGGCAACTGCAACCAGTACGGCGACACGCGCTGCCCCAGCGGGGCCATCAGGCGTGTGAAATCGAAAGCAGGCTCAAGCTGATCACGCAGGTCACCCTCGTGGCTGATGTCACGGGGAAACTTGGCAGTGAAACGAAAGTGCTCAGGCATCACCTGCGCCCAGCGGGCAAGGGTGCCGGGGGCGGGGCGTGCGTAGAAGGTGGTGTTGCCCTCGACAGCGTTGAACACCTGGCTGTAGAGGCCAAGCATCTCATTGCTGTTGGCGTCGGCGGGGTACAGGTAGTCACGCCAGGCGTTTTCACTCCACGACGGGCAACCGAGAAAATAAGGCAGTGGTGATGGACTCATCCATCAAATGTACAGGTCGAGCCCCAGTACTTCCATGTCCCAATCGGTGAAACCGGCAGTATTCAGGTAACTGGCCAATGCGGTGGCTGTGCGTCGGTCACGGGCGCGGGGGAAGATCATGTCCTGCGGGCGGGCAGGCAAGCCACCGCTGCGGCGACGGGCGGTGGTTTCCTGAGGCGCCGCGGTGTTCTCTTCGATCACCTCGGCGTCATCGATGGCCTCGTCACGCACCGCTGCCTTGCGCGGCGCGCGCTTGATCGGGTAGGACTGCGATGAGAAACCGTCGATACGCATGGCATGAATACTCAGGACCAATGATGGCAATTTAGCAGCATCAGTGTCCCGTCGCTAATGCTTAAGTGATAACTGGACCACAGATCGCGCAGAAGGTTTGGGGGTTACCGTCGATAACCGACGAACAGCATTCAGTGCTTCTTTGGCGTAGCGACATTATCGCGCAGGTAAACCGGTTGCGCCTGCTCGGCGCCGATCGCTTCGCCACGGGCCCAGGCGAAGCTGGCCAGGCTGAGCACGTCCAGAGCGTTAGGCAAGGCACTGGCATTGCTGGCAGCCACCTGCACCGCCAGGCGCTCGGCATAGCCCCAACCGGTGCCGGCCCCGAACCACTCGCCTTCGCTGTCTGCCGGCAGCGCTACCTGCTCGGGCGGCAACACCGCTTCGCGGCCAACCAGGCGCATTTCGCCCGCCGTGGCCTGATAGCAGCCCCAGTACACTTCATCCATGCGCGCATCGATGGCAGCCGCCACCTGTTGCACGCCCTGCTCGCGCAATGCACCCTGGGCCAGCGCAGCCAGGTTGGACACCGGCAGCACTGGGCGCTCCAGCGCGAAGGCCAGGCCCTGGACCACACCAATGGCAATGCGCACGCCGGTGAAGGCGCCCGGGCCGCGGCCAAAGGCGATGGCATCCAGTTGATTCAGCGCAACGCCCGACTCGGCCAGCAGCTGCTTGATCATCGGCAGCAGCTTCTGCGCGTGCTGACGTGGGATCACCTCGTAATGGCTGGTTACCTTGCCGTCATGCAGCAGCGCAACGGAACAGGCTTCGGTGGCGGTATCCAGGGCCAGCAGGGTGGTCATCGAACAGGTATCCAGGAGCAGGGAAAAGAGCGGCAGTATAAACGACAACGGCCCGCTAGCGGGCCGTTGTCGATGGGCGTCAGGCGCTGGATCAGCTCAGGGCTGCCAGGACCTTGGCGGTGATGGCTTCAACCGAGCCGACGCCTTCGATGTGGCTATACTTCGGCTTGCCGGCGTTGGCGGCCGACAGCTTCTGGTAGAAGTCCACCAGCGGCTTGGTCTGGCTGTGGTAGACCGACAGGCGATGGCGAACGGTTTCTTCCTTGTCGTCGTCGCGCTGGATCAGGTCTTCGCCAGTCTCGTCGTCCTTGCCTTCCACTTTCGGCGGGTTGTACTGAATGTGGTAGGTGCGGCCCGAGGCCAGGTGTACGCGGCGGCCCGCCATACGGCCTACGATTTCTTCGTCATCCACGGCAATTTCGACCACGGCGTCGATGTCGACACCGGCAGCGACCATGGCTTCGGCTTGCGGGATGGTGCGTGGGAAGCCGTCGAACAGGCAGCCGTTGGCGCAATCAGGCTGAGCGATGCGCTCCTTGACCAGGCTGATGATCAGCTCGTCGGAGACCAGCTGGCCGGCATCCATGACTTTCTTCAGCTCCAGGCCCAGCGGGGTGCCGGCCTTGACAGCAGCACGCAGCATGTCGCCGGTGGAGATCTGTGGAATACCGAACTTTTCGGTGATGAACTTTGCCTGAGTACCTTTACCGGCCCCGGGAGCTCCCAGCAGAATTACGCGCATCTTGTGCTCCTCAAATTTTTTTATGAAATTCAATGGATTCGGCAACCAGGGCCAAGTCCGGAAAATCGGGTATGACCCAAAATCGGTCAGAAGGCTGCTCAAGATACACAGCGCCCGGCAGCCAGACAAGCGTCCCAAAGTTGCAGGAATGCGCCACTTGCGGCTGACCTGGCAGGTGGTTGCGCCCGGCGCAACCACCCTCCCCTTACCCATGCAGGGTCTGCACGGCACACATTCAGGGCAGCCTGCACGCGCCCTCAGCCGGTGTTGCGCAGCCCGGCGGCAATACCCGCCACGGTCACCAGCAAGGCCTGCTCCAACGGGCTGTCCAGAGCGGCTTCGCGGCTGCGCGAGCGGGCCAGCAACTCGGCCTGCAGGCGGTGCAGCGGGTCTAGGTAGGTGTTGCGCAGGCTGATGAATTCCAGCGTTTCGGGGCTGTGCGCCAGTAGCACCGGCTGCCCGGTCAGGCCCAGTACCACCTGGCAAGACTGCGACAATAGGTCGCGCAGGTGTGCACCTAAAGGAAGCAAGTGCGGTTGCACTAGACGTTCGTCGTAGGCCTCGGCAATTTGCGCATCGGCCTTGGCCAGCACCATCTCCAGCATGTCGATACGGGTGCGGAAGAACGGCCACTGTTCGCGCATCTGCGCCAGCAGCTCGCCCTGGCCACGGGCCAATGCGTTGCTCAGGGCCGTTTCCCAGCCCAGCCAGGCCGGCAGCATCAGGCGCGTCTGGGTCCAGCCGAAAATCCACGGGATGGCCCGCAGGCTTTCGATGCCTCCAGCGCGGCGCTTGGCCGGGCGGCTGCCCAGTGGCAGGCGCCCCAACTCCTGTTCCGGTGTCGACTGACGGAAGTATTCGACAAAATCGGGGTTGTCCCGCACCACGCTGCGGTAGGCCTTGACGCCATCGGCAGCCAGCTGGTCCATCACCTCACGCCAGGCCAGCTGCGGGGGCGGTGGTGGCAACAGCGTGGCTTCGAGCACGGCAGCCAGGTACAGGTTGAGGTTTTGCTCGGCAATGCCCGGCAAACCGAACTTGAAGCGGATCATCTCGCCCTGTTCGGTTGTGCGGAAACGTCCCGCCACCGATCCCGGCGGTTGCGACAGGATCGCCGCGTGGGCGGGGCCACCGCCGCGCCCTACCGTGCCGCCACGGCCGTGGAACAGCAGCAGTTCGACCTGATGTTCGGCACAAATGCGCACCAGGTTTTCCTGGGCCCGGTACTGCGCCCAGGCCGCCGCCGTAGTGCCAGCATCCTTGGCTGAGTCGGAGTAGCCAATCATCACTTCCTGCGGGCCTCGCAGCCCGGCGCGGTAGCCTGGCAGGCCGAGCAGTCGCTGCATCACGGGGCCAGCGTTGTCCAAGTCGGCCAGGGTTTCGAACAGCGGTACCACGCGCATGGGGCGGGTAAGGCCGGCTTCCTTGAGCAGCAGTTGCACCGCCAGCACATCGGAAGCGGCACCGGCCATGGAAATGACGTAGGAGCCCAGGGAGGCAGCCGGCGCGGCGGCCACTTCGCGACAGGTGGCCAGCACTTCGGCGGTATCCGCTTGCGGCTTGAAATGCGCAGGTAGCAGGGGCCGACGGTTCTTCAGCTCGGCCTGGAGGAATTCGATGCGCTGCTCTTCATCCCAGTCGGCATAGCGCCCCAGGCCCAGGTAGTCGGTAATCTCGGTCAGTGCGTCGCGGTGGCGGGCAGCGTCCTGGCGCACATCCAGGCGGCCCAGGAACAGGCCAAAGGTGACGGCGCGGCGCAGGCAGTCCAGCAGCGGGCCTTCGGCGATCACGCCCATGCCGCATTCGTGCAGCGACTGGTAGCACAGCTCCAGCGGTGCGATCAGGTCGCGGTTATCCACCAGCACGTCGGCGCTGGCCGCTTGGCTGCTGGTCAATGCCGAATGCGCCCAGGCACGCGTCGCCCGTAGCCGGTCGCGCAACTGCTTGAGCACGGCCCGGTAGGGCTCGACAGTGTCGCCAACCCGTTCGCGCAGGGCCTCATTGGCCTGCTGCATGGACAGCTCCGCAGCCAGTGCATCGATGTCACGCAGGAACAGGTCGGCGGCCATCCAGCGGGCCAGCAGCAACACTTCGCGGGTGACGGCGGCAGTCACGTTGGGGTTGCCGTCACGGTCACCGCCCATCCACGAGGCAAAGCGGATTGGCGCGGCTTCAAGCGGCAGACGCAGGCCGGTGGCCTCCAGCAGCGCCTTGTCGACCTTGCGCAGGTGGCTGGGGATGGCGTGCCAGAGCGAATGCTCAATCACTGCAAAGCCCCACTTGGCTTCGTCTACCGGCGTCGGGCGGGTGCGGCGGATTTCTTCGGTGTGCCAGGCCTCGGCAATCAGCCGGCGCAGGCGTTCGCGTACCTGCTGGCGTTCGGCCGGGGTCAGGTCGCGGTGGTCCTGGGCAGCCAGCTGGCCGGCGATGGCGTCGTACTTCTGAATCAGGGTGCGGCGGGCCACTTCGGTGGGGTGTGCGGTAAGTACCAGCTGGATGTCGAGCTTGGCCAGTTGCCGAGCCAGGGCATCGTTACCAAGCCCGGCCTGCTTCAGGCGCGCCAGCAACTCGGGCAGCACACGGGCCTCGAAGGGTTCGGGCTGGTCGGCGTCGCGACGGCGGATCAACTGGTACTGCTCGGCCATGTTGGCCAGGTTGAGGAACTGGTTGAAGGCCCTGGCCACGGGCAGCAGGTCTTCTTCGGCCAGGTCTGCCAGGGTCGAGCTCAGTTGCTCGCCGGGGCCGCGCCGGTCGGCCTTGGCACTGTAGCGGATGTCCTCGATCTTCTGCAGGAACGCATCGCCATGCTGCTGGCGAATGGTTTCGCCGAGCAGCTCACCCAACACATGGACATCTTCACGCAAACGCACATCGATATCGGTCATTGGCCCTCTCTTTGGCGCGGCTCTGGCGCACTCCTGTACACAGCTCTCCCGAAGAGTGCCCCCAGGCTGGAGGCAATGGCAAGCCGTGATCGGCTAAAGCAAACTAAAGTGAAGGCATAACACTCCCATGCCATGCAGCCTTAGCAGGCGTAACCAGAGGTCATCATGAAAATCCGTGAACTCGCCCAGCACTGGGAACAGAATGCCGCCGGCACCCTCAGCCGCACGGGCCATGTCCTGCACCTTGACCTGGAGTCAGAGGCGCGTCTGGCCGCGCTGATCGACATGTACCCCAAACGTACCGCCGAGGAATTGCTCGGCGAACTGGTAGCCGCCGCCCTTGAAGAGGTGGAGGCCAGCTTCCCCTATGTGCAGGGCCGTCAGGTCATCGCCACCGATGAAGAAGGCGACCCGCTGTACGAAGATATAGGGCCTACCCCACGCTTTCTGTCGCTCTCGCGCCAGCACCTGCACAGCCTAAGCAACACCGCTGCCGACAGCGACAAATAACCCACGCGCCACCGTTCCGGGCCTGCTTGAGGCCCGGAATACCGCTCCCACCCGCGAAAGTTCAAGAAAATCCTCGCTGACCAATCAGTCAGAAATAATTGCTCGTGCGGATCATTTTTTTCTGAACCATTCGAAAAACGATCGAGTCGGAGCCAATAGCCATCACGCTAAAACCCTGCACACCTGCCCTTGTGCACCGTTCAGCTGAAGCGCACGGAGTTGTCAGGGAATGAGCGATGGACTGCTACGGACATCGTCGTAATCAGGAGTGATCCAATGGAGCTGACCACCATGAAAACCCGCACTAGCAAACTGTCATCCACTCACGTGCGCGGGTTCAAGCTGGCCGCGCTGGCCCTGGGCAGTAGCCTGGTCCTGGCCGGCTGTGCTGGCAACCCGCCTACCGAGCAGTATGCCGTTACCCAGTCCGCCGTGAACGCCGCCGTCAGCGCTGGCGGAACCGAGTTCGCCGCCGTGGAGATGAAAGCGGCCCAGGACAAGTTCAAGCAGGCCGAAATCGCCATGCACGACAAAAAGTATGACGAAGCCAAACTGCTGGCCCAGCAAGCCGAGTGGGACGCACGCCTCGCCGAACGCAAGGCCCAGGCGGCCAAGGCCCAGAAGGCCGTGCAGGACGCCCGCCAGGGTGTCCAGGACGTACGTGAGGAAGGCCTGCGCAGCGCTCAATGAGCCCTGCCCCGCCAACCTTAGCCTTCGCACACGATCAAAGGATGAACACTATGCGCAATTACGTCATGATTCCCGCCCTGCTGGCCCTGAGCGTCGGCCTTGCTGCCTGCTCGCACGACCCTAACGCCAACCTGGAGGCGGCCCGCACCAACTTCTCCTCGTTGCAGAGCGACCCGCAATCGAGCAAGGTGGCGGCGCTGGAGACCAAGGACGCCCAGGACTGGCTTAACAAGGCCGACAAGGCCTACATGGACCGGGAAGACCAGAAGAAGGTCGACCAACTCGCCTACCTGACCAACCAGCGTGTCGAGGTGGCCAAGCAGACCATCGCCCTGCGTACCGCCGAAGGCGAGCTGAAAAACGCCGCTGCGCAACGCGCCCAGGCCAAGCTGGACGCCCGCGACGCACAGATCGCCAAGCTGCAGGACAGCCTCAACGCCAAGCAGACCGATCGCGGTACGCTGGTCACCTTCGGGGACGTGCTGTTCGACTTCAACAAGGCCGAGCTCAAGAGCAACGCCTACCCGAACATCACCAAGCTGGCCCAGTTCCTTCAGGAAAACCCTGAGCGCAAGGTGATTGTCGAGGGCTACACCGACAGCGTCGGTTCGGCCAACTACAACCAGAGCCTGTCCGAACGCCGCGCGGGTTCCGTGCGCATGGCGCTGGTGCGTGCCGGCGTAGACCCTGCCCGCATCGTCGCCCAGGGTTACGGCAAGGAGTACCCGGTAGCGGACAACGGCAGCAATTCGGGCCGGGCGCAAAACCGTCGGGTGGAGGTGACCATCTCCAACGACAACCAGCCGGTGGCGCCACGTTCGGTGAGCCAGGTCAGCCAGTAAGACCGGTTGGCTTAACCCAAGACCCCGCCTTCCTGGCGGGGTTTTTATTTGGGCGTTTGGTCTCGTGCCTTTAGAGATGTGGTGATTGGGAGACCGAGCGCCGCCCGCGCGGCACATCGCGGGCGGCGCTCGATTTCCCAGGCGCCACAGAAATCACTTCGCTCCCTCACTGCACCTGCTGCGGTGTTTCCTCGCCCATGCAGCGCACGGCACGCTTGCGGTTGTCCACCAGCACGCCGGTCAGGCCTTTCTGCTGGGTGTCGAACAGCACCAGCACGCCATCGACGCACTGGGCCACTTGCGGCGCCGGGTCCAGCGAAACCTTGTAGTCCTCGCCCGGGATGGTCTTGAGCATGGTGAAGTCCTGCAACAACAGGGCATCCTCGGGTTTGGCGAAATGCAGGTAACCGTAGTACCACAAGGCCCCCACCGTCACGATGATGCTGCCGACGCCGGTCAGGATCAGCGGGATGGCGTTGCGCTCTTCACTCATTGCTTGTTCTTCTCGTCAGGGTAATTGGGCACTTCGGCCAGGCGCCGAAGGCCGTTGAAATGGCTGGGGTCGTCAAGGAAACGCAGCATCACCTGGCGCCAGGTAGGGTCGGCGAAGGTCTGCACATGGCCGCCTCGGGTCAGCTGCAGTACCCGTGGTGGCGGTGCGTGCTGGTACAGGCGGATGCCGTTGTCCATCGGCACCAGGTTGTCGTCGATACTGTGGAAGAACAGCTTGGGCGGGCTGCTCAACTGCTCGATCGAACGAATTGCACTGTCGCCGTCCGGCACCAGCCACGACAGCGGCACCTGCAACGGCCAGGTCATCCATGACGTGCTGAGGGCATAGCGCCCTACCCCACGGTAACTGGCCGGTACGCCATCGAACACCAGGGCGCTGAAGCGCTGGCGCTGGTCGGGGTGGGCCGCCAGGTAGTGGATTGCCATGGCGCCGCCAAGGCTTTGCCCCAGCAGCACCAAAGGCTTGCCCTTGACCTCGGGTGCCTGGTCCAGCCAGGCCATGGCCGCCGCGATGTCTTCATACACCTCAGGCAGGGTCGGCGTGCCCTGCGACAGGCCATAGCCACGGTAATCGATCATCAGCACCTGGTAGCCCTGCTCCGGCAGCCAATAGCTACCCCCCAGGTGCCCAGGCAGGTTGCCGCCGTTGCCGTGCAAATGCAGTACCGTGCCCTTCACCTCGACACCCGCCTTGGCCGGCAACCACCAGCCGTGCAGGCGCAGGCCGTCCGACGTGACAAGGGTGACATCGCGGTAGTCGAGTCTGGCCCGTTCGGGGGTGAATGCCTGGCCACGCTCGGGATAGAACAGCAGGCTGCTGCAGCCGCCAAGGCCCAGCAGGACCAGGCCAAGCGCCAGCAGGCGGCAGCACTCAGAGAATGTTCGCGTAGTCGGCTTCAATACGGTCCAGGCTCAGGTGGTTGAGGAAGTTGGAGAAGCACATCCACGCCGACAGTGCGTTAAGGTCGCGGAACTGTTCGGGCAGGTACTTGGGCGGCTCGACCAGCCCCTCCTCCACCAACTGGCGCAAGGTACGCATGTCTTCCAGCGTGGTCTTGCCACAGAACAGCAACTGGATCTGTTCGAGCTTGCCCTTCTTCACGGCCAACTGAATGTAGTTGTAAACCATGATGAAGCCCTTGAGGTAGGACAAGTCCTTGGTGAATGGCAGGCCATTGGGCACCGAGCCGCGGAACACCCGGCTGGCGTTGCTGTAGCTCTGCGCCATCTCGAAGCCTTGCTCGCGGAAGAAATTGAATACCTGGAGGAAATCGGCGCCCTCCTCGACCATGTGGATGGCGCGGGTGCGGTTGGTGAGCTTGCGCAGGCGGCTGGGGTAGGAAGCAAAGGCGATGACCTCCATGAGTATCGCCAGGCCTTCCTGGGTTACCGTCGACGAGGGCGGGCCCTTGGCCAGGAAGGTGCAGATCGGCTGGTTCAGGCCGTTGAGCGTGGTACCCACATGGACCAGCCCTTCGTGCACTTCCAGGGCACGCACATCGCGGCTGTTGAACATGGCATCGGCGCGCACCTTGATGTAGTCGGCGCCAGCGGCGGCATCGGCAACGATCCCGTCAGATTCGAATACCCGAATGGTCTCCTCGGCTTCACCGAACACCTTGTTCAGCCGGCGCTGGAGGATATCTACGGCCTCCTTGGCGGTGAGGTTTTTCGGTTCGTCCTTGAGATCGCCACGGACATCGATGTTGTTCAGGTAATCCGAGAGCATGAGGCCGAGGTCGGCCAAGGTCGGGTCACCGGCGTGGAAGGCATCGGAGGCGGCGCCGTACAGTTCCTGAGAGATGAGGCCGAAGTCCTCGGTGCCACGCGCTTCGAGCATGCGCACCACCATGCGGTATTCGCGGCACATGCGCTTCATGATCTGCCCGACCGGGTTGAACTGGCCAAGCTGGCGAATGATGTCGCGCTCGATGGCCTGGAACTCGGCCTTGACCGCGCCGGAGTCGAACGCCAGCGGGCGCGACTGGTAATAAGCGCGGTCGACGGCCGGCGGCTCCTTGCCCTTGGCCTTGAGGAAGCCTTGGCGAATGTTGTCGTCCCACTTCACCGCGTCCAGTACCCGGATCGGGGTCTGGGCTGCGACGATGCGGTCGGACAAGGCGCGGATGGTTTGCTGGTATTCGTCCACCGGGGACTCCTTACTGAAACAAAGGGCCGGTAAAGTTAACTACTTGCCGGAACGCTGGAACCGCGCCACTTCAACGAACAGGTCGGAGTTGGCCGGGTCATCCAGATAGGCCAGCACCCGCGCAGCCGGGCTGTCGATCAGCACGCCGTCGCCGTTGTCTTCCGGCACCTCGGTACCACGCCCGGTCAGTTCCTTCTTGTCCACCGCCTGCTGCACCTGCTCGACGTCCAGGTTGTACACCACCAGTTCCTTGCCATCGACGATATCGAAACCGCCAATCAGGAAGTTGCCACCCAGGCGCTTGGGCACGCCGGCCGACAGGTACCAGCGGTTGCCGTGGCGGGAGACGGTAAACACATATTCCTCAGGCTTCTTGCCCTTGGCCGTGGCAACGGCCTTATAGGCATCTGCACCGCTGCGGCTGATGGTCAGCTTCAACGGCTCGCCCCAGGCGTCCTTGCTGCTCCACTTGCCCAACAGGGCCTTGGGCGCCGCCTGGTTACTCGGCAACGGCTCATGGAAGGTCACCAGACAACCGCCCAGCAGCAGGAATGACAAAGTCAACAGCACCACACGCCAGGCTTTCATCAGGTTCTCCTTGAAAAGTCGGTCTCGGCTCAGGCCGATGCCAGCACCAGCTGCAGGTATCGGGTAAGCATAGCGAGCATCTGCCCATCGGCTTGCGCATTCGCATCCTTGAGCAGGCCCTGATATTCCATCTGCTCGATAATCGCCGTCAACATTTGGGCGTCCTGTTCCGGTTGCCGCGAGCCCACCACTTGCAGCAATTGCCGGGTCCCGTGCAACAGGATCTGCTCATGGGCGCGCACCAGCTCGGCCAGGCGTGGGCACAGCAATGCCTCCTGGCGGAAGGCCTGTTCGGCCATCAGGAAGTCGCGCCGGGTCAACAGTTGCCGCTGTACGTAGTCGGCCGTCATGCGGGCCACATCGTCAGCCAGCCGCGCCCGTGCCTGCGGGCTGCCGTCGCCCTGGGCCAGCAACTGGCGCAACACGACCTCGGTGTTGGCCCACAGCTTGGCCATGTAGGCCGCGCTGCGCTCGACGTACTGGGCAAAGGTGTCGGTGAGTAGGTCTTCGATGTCCTTGAAGTAGTAGGTGGTGGCCGACAGCGGCACACCGGCCTCGGCGGCCACGGCACGGTGGCGCACACCGCGCACGCCATCGCGCACGACTATGCGCATGGCGGCGTCGAGGATCAGCTGGCGGCGCTGTTCGCTGCCTTGGCGGGCAGTCTTGCGGCCTTGGTATTGCACGCTTTCGGCGACGGCGGTGGCGATGCCGGCGGCGCCCTGGTCAGGCATGGCGGGTGTCACAGGGGTTACCTCATGGGCCAGTACAGACAACATAAAGCTTCAGGCAAGAAAAAGCCGCCTCGAAAGGCGGCTCGTTCACATCACTCAGGCCTGCGGACGCATGTGCGGGAACAGGATCACGTCGCGGATCGACGGCGAGTTGGTCAGCAGCATCACCAGGCGGTCGATGCCAATGCCTTCACCGGCGGTCGGCGGCATGCCGTACTCCAGGGCACGCACGAAGTCGGCGTCGTAGTGCATGGCTTCGTCGTCACCGGCGTCCTTCTCGGCCACCTGGGCCAGGAAGCGCTCGGCCTGGTCTTCGGCATCGTTGAGCTCGGAGTAGGCGTTGGCGATTTCGCGGCCACCGATGAACAGCTCGAAGCGGTCGGTAACCGCCGGGTTGTCGTCGTTACGGCGGGCCAGCGGCGACACTTCGAACGGGTACTCGGTAATGAAGTGCGGCTGCTCCAGCTTGTGCTCGACCAGCTCTTCGAAAATCATCACCTGCAGCTTGCCCAGGCCTTCGTGGCCCAGCACCTTGGCACCGGCCTTCTTGGCGATGTCGCGGGCGCGGTCGACGTCCTGCAGGTCGGCAGCGGTCAGCTCCGGGTTGTACTTGAGGATCGAGTCGAACACCGACAGGCGGGCGAACGGTTCGCCGAAGTGGAACACCTTGTCGCCGTACGGCACGTCGGTGCTGCCCAGCACCAGCAGCGCCAGCTCACGGAACAGTTCCTCGGTGAGGTCCATGTTGTCGCGGTAGTCGGCATAGGCCTGGTAGAACTCAAGCATGGTGAATTCTGGGTTGTGACGGGTCGAAACGCCTTCGTTACGGAAGTTGCGGTTGATCTCGAACACCTTCTCGAAGCCACCCACGACCAGGCGCTTGAGGTACAGCTCCGGCGCGATACGCAGGAACATGGCCATGTCCAGGGCGTTGTGGTGGGTTTCGAATGGCTTGGCGGCGGCACCACCCGGGATGGTCTGCAGCATCGGGGTTTCCACTTCGAGGAAGTCACGCTCGATGAGGAACTTGCGGATGTGCGAAATCACCTGCGAACGCACACGGAAGGTGTGGCGGGTTTCTTCGTTGACCATCAGGTCGACGTAACGCTGGCGGTAGCGCTGTTCGGTGTCGGTGAGGCCGTGGTGCTTGTCGGGCAGCGGGCGCAGCGACTTGGTCAGCAGGCGCACGTTGGTCATTTCGACGTACAGGTCGCCCTTGCCGGAGCGGGCCAGGGTGCCTTCGGCGCTGATGATGTCGCCCAGGTCCCAGGTTTTGACGGCGGCCAGGGTTTCTTCTGGCAGGGTCTTGCGGTTGACGTAGACCTGGATACGACCGGTCATGTCCTGGATCACCATGAACGAGCCACGGTTGAGCATGATACGGCCGGCTACCTTGACCGGGATCGCGGCTGCTTCCAGCTCTTCCTTGGTCTTGTCCGCGTACTGCTTCTGCAGGTCGTTGCAGTAGCTGTCGCGACGGAAGTCGTTGGGGAAGGCGTTGCCCTTGGCACGCTCGGCGGCAAGTTTTTCCTTGCGCAGGGCGATCAGGGCGTTTTCTTCCTGTTGCAGGTCTTGCGATTCGGTCTTGAGGTCGCTCATGTCGTCATTGTTTCCATCAGGTATTCGTTGCCCTTTTCGGGCAGGGCACGCGATACCGGCGGGTAGCCAGGTATCGCGGCAGTGGTGTGCGGCTTACAGCCCTTGCTTGAGGCTCGCTTCCAGGTACTGGTCGAGGTCGCCGTCCAGCACCTTCTGGCAATCGCTGCGCTCGACGCCGGTACGCAAGTCCTTGATGCGCGAGTCATCCAGCACGTACGAGCGGATCTGGTGGCCCCAGCCGATGTCCGACTTGCTGTCTTCCAGCGCCTGCGAGGCGGCGTTGCGCTTCTGCATTTCCAGCTCGTACAACTTGGCCCGCAGCATTTTCATGGCGGTGTCCTTGTTGGCGTGCTGGGAACGTTCGTTCTGGCAGGCCACCACGGTGTTGGTCGGCACGTGGGTGATACGTACGGCCGAGTCTGTGGTATTCACGTGCTGACCACCGGCACCGGAGGAGCGGTAGGTGTCGATGCGCAGGTCGGACGGATTGATCTCGATCTCGACCTTGTCATCGATTTCGGGCGACACGAACACTGCCGAGAACGAGGTGTGACGACGGGCACCGGAGTCGAACGGGCTCTTGCGCACCAGACGGTGTACGCCGATTTCAGTCCGCAGCCAGCCGAAGGCGTATTCACCCTTGATGTGCACGGTCGCGCCTTTGATACCGGCGACTTCGCCTTCGGACAGCTCGATGATGGTGGCGTCGAAACCACGCTTGTCGGCCCAGCGCAGGTACATGCGCAGCAGGATGTTGGCCCAGTCCTGCGCTTCGGTACCACCGGACCCGGCCTGGATGTCCAGGTAGGCGTTGTTCATGTCCATCTCGCCGCTGAACATGCGACGGAACTCAAGCTGGGCCAGGTTTTCTTCCAGGCCTTCCAGCTCGGTCACGACGTCGCTGACGGCGCCTTCGTCATTTTCCTCGACGGCCATGTCGAGCAGGTCCTGGCAGTCGCCCAGGCCGTTGGACAGTTTGTCCAGGGTCTCGACGACCTGGGCCAGCATGGCACGCTCACGGCCCAGGGCCTGGGCGTACTCGGGCTTGTTCCAGACGTTGGGGTCTTCCAGCTCGCGGTTGACTTCGATCAGGCGGTCATGCTTGTGATCGTAGTCAAAGATACCCCCGAATTGACTGGGAACGCTCGGTGAGGTCCTTGATGGTGTTCAGGATCGGTTGGATTTCCATGGGCTGGCTACTCGTGCGAATTCGGTGAAAAGCCCGCGAGTATAACCGAGTCCGCCGCACGGCGGCAGACCCGCCGGGCAGTCAACAGCCGCGAAAAAACCAACAAAAAACCCATGTCAGGCGATGCCGACCTGGTTACGGCCGCCATTCTTGGCCAAGTACAGGCCTTTGTCCGCCGCAGAAATCAACTGCCGGCTATGGCTGCCAACGGTCGGGGTCTGGGTGGCCAGGCCAATGCTCACGGTCAGGTACGAGTCGGCCACTGGCGCCGTATGCGGGATGCCCAGCCCCAATACGGTCTGGCGCAGCTTCTCGGCCACCAGGCGCGCCCCGCCATGCGAGGTGTTGGGCAGCACCAGGGCAAACTCCTCGCCGCCATAACGTGCCGGCAGGTCGGTGGGCCGCGAACACGAAGCCCGAATGGCTTCGGCGACCTGGCGTAACGCCTCGTCGCCGGCCAGGTGACCGAAGTTGTCGTTATAGGCCTTGAAGTAGTCGACGTCGATCATCAGCAACGACAACTGCTGCTGCTCACGCATCGCCCGGCGCCATTCCAGCTCCAGGTACTCGTCGAAGTGGCGGCGGTTGGACAGCCCGGTCAGGCCATCGGAGTTCATCAGACGCTGCAGCATCAGGTTGGAATCGAGCAACTGCTGCTGGCTGACGCGCAGGGCGCGGTAGGCCTCGTCGCGTTGCAGCAGGGTGAGGTACGAGCGCGAGTGGTAGCGGATACGCGCCACCAGCTCAATGGTGTCGGGCAACTTGACCAGGTAATCGTTGGCACCGGCGGCGAAGGCCGCACTCTTGACCAGCGGGTCTTCCTTGGTCGACAGAACGATGATTGGGATGTCCTGGGTCGCCGGGTTGTTACGGTATTCGCGCACCAGGGTCAAGCCGTCCAGGCCAGGCATGATCAGGTCCTGAAGGATGACCGTGGGCTTGATGCGCATGGCCTGGGCCACCGCCTGGTGCGGGTCGGCGCAGAAGTGGAAGTCGATGTTGTCTTCATTGGCCAGGCCACGCCGCACCGCTTCGCCGATCATGGCCTGGTCATCGACCAGCAGCACCATCGCCGAGTTTTCGTTGGCGGTCGCGAAACCTTCGATCGGTAAATCATTCATACCTGTTCACCCGATCACGACCGGTCTGGCGGCGTGATTCAATACATTTCGTCATTTTGCGAAAAATTCCATCAAGCGCCCGGCGATGCGTTCCAGCGGGCGGATTTCCACGGCGGCATCGATGGCCGCAGCGGCCTTGGGCATGCCGTACACCGCACTGCTGGCCTGGTCCTGGGCAATGGTCAGAAAACCCTGCTGACGCATCAGTTTCAGGCCTTGGGCGCCGTCGCGCCCCATGCCGGTAAGCAGCACACCCACCGCATCGCCATTCCAGTAACGCGCCACGCTCTCGAAGAACACATCGATCGAGGGCCGGTAGATTTCATTGACAGGTTCGGCAGTGTAGGCCAGTTGGCCGTTCTGTAGCAGCCGAATGTGGTGGTTGGTACCGGCCAGCAACACCTGCCCGGGCTGCGGCGGTTCGCCTTCACGGGCCAGGCGCACCGGCAGGCCTGCTGCGCTGCTGAGCCATTCGGCCATGCCGGCGGCAAACACCTGGTCCACATGCTGGACCAGCACGATGGCCGCCGGAAACGCAGCCGGCAAGCCCTTGAGCAATACTTCAAGCGCCGCCGGGCCGCCCGCCGACGAGCCGATCGCCACCAGCCCGCGACGTTGGGAAGCCTCGCGCAGCGGTGTAGCCACCGGCCTTGCTGCCGGGGCTCGCTGCTGGCCGACCAGCCAGCCGATATTGAGAATTTTGCGCAGCAGTGGTGCGGCCGCTTCACGGGCATCACCAGCCCCCAGCGCCGGCGTATCGACCACGTCGAGGGCGCCATGGCCCATGGCCTCGAACACCCGATGCACGTTCTGTTTGCGGTCGACCGTAACGATGACGATGGCGCACGGGGTTTCGGCCATGATCCGCCGGGTGGCCTCTACGCCGTCCATCACCGGCATGATGAGGTCCATGAGGATCAGGTCCGGCAGTTGCTCGGCGCAGCGTTGCACCGCTTCGGCGCCATTACTGGCTACCCACACCACCTGGTGCGCGGGCTCGAAGGCGACCGCGCGACGCAGCGCCTCGACAGCCATGGGCATGTCGTTGACGATGGCGATCTTCATCCCTGAGCACCTCCGATCAGCTCCACCACAGCATCCAGCAACGCATCGTCGTGGAAACTGGCCTTTGCCAAATAGTAGTCAGCGCCGGCATCCAGGCCACGCCGTCGGTCTTCCTCACGGTCTTTGTAGGACACCACCATCACGGGCAGCGATTGCAGGCGCTGATCGCGGCGCACCAGGGTCACCAGTTCGATACCGTCCATGCGCGGCATGTCGATGTCGGTGATCAGCAAGTCGAAGTCCTCGCCGCGCAGGGCGTTCCAGCCGTCCATGCCATCCACCGCCACCGCCACGTCATAGCCACGGTTGCCCAGCAGCTTGCGCTGCAGTTCACGCACGGTCAGCGAGTCATCGACTACCAGCACCCGCTTGCGTGTCACACCACGAACGCCACTGCTGCCGCGCTCGATGCGCTCCAGGCTGCCGGTGCTGAGCAGTTTTTCCACCGAGCGCAGCAAGTCTTCGACATCGACGATCAGTACCACCGAGCCATCATCCAGCAAGGCGCCGGAGGAAATGTCCTGCACCTTGCCCAACCGTGGATCGAGAGGCATCACCACCAACACACGCTCGCCCACCAGCCGCTCCACGGCCACGCCGTACAGTTGCTCGCGCTCACGGATTACCACCACCCGCAGGCTGGCTTCGTCACTTTGCCCGGCTGGACGGTTGAGCAACTGGCTGGCCGCCACCAGGCCAATGTGCCGGCCTTCGTGCCAGAAGTGCTGACGGCCTTCGATCTGAACGATCTGTTCAGCGGTCACCTCCAGCGTGCGTTCGATATGGGCCATCGGGAAGGCGTAGGCTTCACCGCCCACCTCGACCACCAGGCTACGCACCACCGACAGGGTCAGCGGCACCTGCAAATGGAAGCGACAGCCCTGCCCCGCCACCTGCGTCAGCTCGATCGAGCCGCGCAGTTCGCGAACCATGTGCTGCACCGCATCCAGCCCCACGCCGCGCCCGGACACTTCGGTGACCTTGTCACGCAAGCTGAAACCGGGCAGGAACAGGAACGTCAGCAGCTCCGCATCGCTCATTCGCGCCACCGTGTCGGCAGGTGACAAGGCGCGCTCGACGATGCTGCTGCGCAGGCGCTCCAGGTCGATGCCGGCACCATCGTCGATCAACTCCAGGCTGAGCATGCCGGCCTGGTGCGAAGCACGCAGGCGGATCACACCCTCGCTTGGCTTGCCCGCCAGCAGCCGCCTTTCTGGCAGTTCGATACCGTGGTCGACGGCATTGCGTAACAGGTGGGTCAAGGGCGCTTCGAGCTTTTCCAGCACATCGCGGTCGACCTGGGTCTTCTCGCCGTCCACCACCAGTCGCACCGGTTTACCCAGCGAGCGCCCAAGGTCACGCACCATACGGCTTTGCCCGGTCAACACGTCGGCGAACGGGCGCATCCGGCAGGCCAGGGCGGTGTCGTAGAGCAACTGCGCACGCTGGCTGGCCTGCCAACCGAACTCGTCCAGGTCAGCCGCCTGCTGCTGCAGGATTTGCTGGGTTTCCACCAGCAGCCGCTGGGTTTGCGCCAGGGCTTCAAGCACCTCGTTGCTTTGGCCACTGTCCTCCAGTTGCATGCGCAGGCCGTCGAGCGCCTGCATGCCCTGACCGTGCATGCGTTTGAGGCGCTGCAAGGTGGCCAGGTACGGCTTGAGCCGCTGGGTTTCCACGAGCGACTTGCTGGACAGGTCGAGCAGGCTGTTAAGCCGGTCGGCGGTGACCCGCAGTACCCGCTCGGCACCTTCGCCAACGCGCTTGCCGGGTTTGCGCCGCAGGGCAGGCTCGGGCTCCGGCTCGGGTTCAGCCAGGTCCACTGGCACTACCAGCGGTTCAGACGGCAAGGTTGCCACCTGCGGTTCCGCTTGCAGGGGAGCCGCCAGCGGCACCGCAGGCACGGTTGCAGCGCCTGGGTCGAGCAAGCTGGCCATTTGCGCAAGAAATACCGGCAAGGTCGCCTGCGCCACGGCATCGCCTGGTGTGGCGATGCGCATCAGCAAGTCGGTGCCCTGCAACAGCGCGTCGATGTGCTCGGCGCTCAACCGCAAGCGGCCCTCCTGGGCGGCCACCAGGCAATCTTCCATGACGTGGGCGACACTCACGCCGGCATCCACCCCGACGATACGCGCAGCCCCCTTCAACGAATGGGCGGCGCGCATGCAGGCCTCAAGCTGGTCGGCCTGGGTGGGGTTGCGCTCCAGCGCCATCAGGCCGGCGCTGAGCACCTGGGTTTGCGCTTCGGCCTCCAGGCTGAACAGTTCGAGCAACGATGCATCGCGCATTTGCTCTGGGGTCATGACAGGCTCCGCTGCACGGCAGACAGTAAGTGTTGATCGTCCAGCACTCGCACGCTACGGCCGCGCCACTGCAGCACTGCGGCAGTGAAGCGCGTGGCATCCTGGCCACTGCCCAGCAGCAGCGGGTCGAGCCGGTGAATACCGTCGATTTCCTCTACGGCCATTACCACAGGGCCACCTTCGGCAGCCAGAATCAGCATGCGTGGCATCGCCCTGCCGCTACGTTGCTCGGCGGTGCCGGCTTGTACGCCCAGCAAATCGGCCAGTGACAGGCACGGCACCAAGGCACCGCGAACATTGGCAACCCCCTGCAACACCCGCGAGCGCTGGTGCGGCAGCGAATGCACAGCCTGCAACGGGGCGATTTCGGCCAGGCTGGCGGTGGCCAGTGCCAACCACTCTTCGCCCAGGCGGAACAACAGCATGGAACGGCCGGTGTTTTCCTCGACCGGCTGCGCCGCCGCAACCTGGTGGTCCTGCATCAGTGCGTAGCGGTCAAGCAGGCGTGTGGCCGCTGCCGCATACACGTCGCAATTGCGACAGTGAACATGACGCTCCAACAGTGGGCATTGCTTGTCGCCGTGCACACCAATACGGTTCCAGCAATCGTCGATGTGCGCGTCGTCTTCGGCGAGTAGCTGCATCGCAGTGTCACCTTTCATCGTTCAGGCTCCCGGCCAACCCGCGCTGCACGCTCCTGCAGGCGTCGGGCACCGGCCTGGTCGCCCTGGGCCGCCAGCAAGGCCGCCAGGTGCACCAGCGCCTCGGGGTGTTGCGGCTCAAGGTACAGCGCCTTGCGGTAATGGGTCAGTGCCTGTTGCGCATCGCCGTCGGTATCACTGAGCAACCCCAGCCAGTAGTAAACCTGTGCCGACGGCGCGTACTGGCCCAGGTAGCGCTGGCATTCGGCACGCGCCTGTTCGCTGGCGCCAGCATTGGCAAGCCGGGCGATACTGGCCAGCAGTTCGTTTGCGTCCTCGCGTTTGGGTTCGCGTGCCGGCGCGGGTCTTGCGACCACCGGTACTGCCCGTAAGGGACGCGGCAATGGCGCGACGGGGGGTGGATAACCCACCGGGGCCTGCGGTAGCACGGTACGCCGTGCAGGTTGTGCCGGGACCGCGGCCTGTGGGGTGCTACTGCCTTCTTGGCGCACGTAGGCGAACGATTGGGCAATGCCCAGCGGGCGCATCCCCATCCGCGCCAGCAAGCTGCCTTCGGCCGGGCCGATGAACAACACGCCCTGGGGATGCAGCAGACGCTTGAGCACTTCGAATACACGCTGCTGGGTCGCCACGTCAAAGTAGATCAACAGGTTGCGACAGAACACGAAGTCGTACAGGCCATCGCGGGTGGCCAACGCGGGGTCGAGCACATTGCCCACTTGCAGGCTCACTTGCTGCTGCACCCGCTCATGCAGGCGATGGCCTTCGTCGAGGGCATCGAAGTAGCGCTCGCGAAAGCCCAGGTCGCTGCCCCGGAAGGCGTTGCGCCCGTATACGGCCTGCCCGGCCTTGGCCACCGAATTGGGGCTGATGTCCATGCCGTCGATCAGGAACGCCCCCGGCGCGATGCCGGCGTCGAGCAGGGCCATGGCCAGGGAATAGGGCTCCTCGCCTGTCGAGCATGGCAGGCTGAGCAGGCGCAGTGGCCGTGCCCCGGCCAATTCGGCCAGGCGTTTGTGTGCCAGGCTGGCCAGGGCTGTGAAGGATTCCGGGTAGCGGAAGAACCAGGTTTCCGGGACGATCACCGCTTCGATCAACGCCTGTTGTTCATCGGCCGACTGCTGCAGGCGCAGCCAGTAATCATCCAGGTCGATGGCGTTCATGGCCACGCAACGCTGGCGCAGCGCGCGCTCGACCATGGGCGCACCCACCGATTCGACATCCAGGCCAATGCGCTCGCGCAAGAAACGGAAGAAACGTTCGTTCATGTCGGCATCCCTGTCGGCTCAACCGTGTACAGCAGTTGGTGCACGGCATCTGGCAACAGATCGTTGACCTCGATGCGTTGCAGCAGGCCTTGGTCATCCTGGCGTACAGGCCCCAGGTAAGGGGCTTCGCCGCTGTCCACACCATAGGGCTGGAACTCGTCGGGGTGGCAGCGCAACGTCTCGGTGGCCTGCTCCAGGATCAGCCCCAGTTGCAGGCCACCCCGATAATGCACCAACACCAGACGGGTACTGGTGCGGTGTGCCGCTGGCTGGCCAAAACTCAGCGCAGCAAGGTCGATCACCGGTACCAGTTGCCCACGATGGGAAAGGATGCCCGCGACCCAGCCTGGCGCCTGGGCTATCGGTTTGAGCGGCTGGCGCGGCAACACCTCGATGACCTCGTGCACGCTCAGGGCAAAACGCTGTTCCCCGATACGAAACTGCAGGTACAGCGCCCCTTTGGCGTTGTCCGCCCGTGCGGCGTGCGGTTGCAAGTGGTTCATCGCGGTCAGACTTTGAAGCGCGACACGCCGCCACGCAGGCCGGCGGCCACCTGGCTCAGCTCATCGATGGCAAAACTGGCCTGGCGCAGCGACTCGACAGTCTGGGTGCTGGCATCGCTGAGCTGGGCCAGCGCCTGGTTGATCTGCTCGGCACCGGTCGCCTGGGCCTGCATGCCTTCGTTGACCATCAGCACACGCGGCGCCAAAGCCTGCACCTGGTGAATGATCTGGCTGAGCTGCTCGCCCACCTGTTGCACCTCGAACATGCCGCGGCGCACCTCTTCGGAGAACTTGTCCATGCCCATGACCCCGGCCGATACCGCCGACTGGATCTCGCGCACCATCTGCTCGATGTCGTAGGTGGCCACGGCGGTCTGGTCGGCCAGGCGGCGCACTTCAGTGGCCACCACGGCAAAGCCACGGCCGTACTCGCCGGCTTTTTCCGCTTCGATGGCAGCGTTGAGCGACAGCAGGTTGGTCTGGTCGGCGACCTTGACGATGGTCACCACCATCTGGGTGATGTTGCTGGCCTTTTCATTGAGGATGCCGAGCTTGGCATTGACCAGATCGGCAGCGCCCATCACCTGGTGCATGGTCTCCTCCATGCGCGCCAGGCCCTGCTGGCCGGAGCCTGCAAGGCTGGAAGCCTGGTCGGCAGCCGAGGTGACTTCGGTCATGGTGCGCACCAGGTCACGCGAGGTGGCGGCAATCTCCCGCGAGGTAGCGCCAATTTCCGTGGTGGTGGCGGCCGTCTCGGTAGCGGTGGCCTGCTGTTGTTTGGATGTAGCGGCGATTTCAGTGACCGAAGTGGTTACCTGCACCGACGAGCGCTGGGCCTGGGCCACCAGGTTGGCCAGTGCCTCGGCCATTTCGTTGAAACCGCTTTCGATGGCGCCGAACTCGTCTTTGCGGTCCAGGCTCAGGCGCATGCTCAGGTCGCCGGAGCGCAGCTTGTCGAGGGCATGGACGATGCGCTGCATGGGGGCGGTGATGGCACGCATCAGCAGCAGGCCGCAAATGCCAGCGGCGACGATTGCCAGCAGCAGCGAAACCACCATGCTGCCTTTGGCCGTGCTCACGGCGCTGACGATTTCGTTGGTGGCCGCGTCGGCAGAAGCCCGGTTGTTCTCGATCACTTCATTCAGGTGCTTGCGCCCGTCCACCCAGGCAGGGGTGAGTACATCGGTAATCAGTCGCTGGGCTTCGTCGTAATTGTGCTGGCGATAAGCATCCAGTACCTGGCCTATCAGCTTCATGTAGGTCTCTTCGAGCTGAACGAAGGCGTCGAAGCGGGTCTGGTCGTCTTTTTCTTGAATGGTGGCCTGGTAGCTGGCCATGTGTTGCTTGAGCCTGTCTTCAAAGCTTTTGAACAGCTCCATGTCGGCCGAAGTGATTTCGCGGTGGTTGGACAGCCCCACCAGTTGCTGGCTGGTGACATAGCTGTCGACCCAGGCACTGCGGATCATCGAGCTGTAGTAGACCCCGGGAATGCTGTCGGTCCCCACGGCCTCTTCGGCGGTTTCGATGGCGACCAACCGCGAGTAGGCGGCCACGATCATCAGCAGCATGATGGCGATGATCACGGCGAAACTTGCCAGGATCCGTTGGCGCAAGGTCCAGTTCTTCACATTCAGCCCTCAGGAATTCACAACGAGCGGGAAAATCGCCGAAGTATAGCCCAGAGGCCTTACAGATTTGCGGGTGAAATGAGGGGTAAACAGGCATCCCTACTGATGGACATGCCACTGGGGCTGCTTTGCAGCCCCAGTGCGCTCAATCACTGGCCTGCGGCTATCCGTGCCTGGCTCTCCAGCTCCTGGCGCAGCGCCGGGTCCAGGCGCAGTTGGCGGGCCAGTTCATCCAGGTAGGCACGCTCCATGAAGTTTTCCTGATCGACCATCAACACGCTGGCCAGGTACATCTCGGCCGCCATCTCTGGCGTTTGCGCAGCGCGGGCCACTTCGGCCGGGTCCAGCGGTTTGTTCAGTTCGGCATGCAGCCAGTGCTGCAGTTCGCGGTCGCTGTCCAGGCGGGTGAATTCACCTTCGATCAGCGCCCGCTCGCGCTCGTCGATGTGGCCATCGGACTTGGCGGCCGCCACCAGCGCCCGCAACACGGCCTGGCTGTGCTGCTCGGCCTGAGCGGGCGGCAGGCGGTCGACGGTTTGCGGTTCGGCTGTGGCCACCCGCTGGTTGGCCTGCCAGTTGCCGTAGGCTTTATAGGCCAGCACCCCCAGCGCGGCCAGGCCACCGTAGGTCAGGGCTTTGCCGCCGTACTTGCGGGCCTTCTTGCTACCCAGCAACAGGCCCAGTGCCCCGCCACCCAACAGGCCGCCACCGGCTCCGGACAACAGCCCGCCAAGCCCACCGGCAGCGCCGCCAGCCTTGCTGGCGCCCCCTTGCTTTTCGAGCAGTTGCTGGCCGGATTTGAGGAGTTGATCAAGCAAGCCCCGGGTGTTCATTCGCGTGTCTCCACGTAAGGAAATTCAATCGCCAGAGTAAGGCTTGGCGCAGTACACGCCATCGTGGATTTGCTTCGGGATGTTGCATTGGCTGGCAAAAAGCCAACTAGACTCGATATCGCCAATACCTCGCGCAACCGCACTACGCTTATAACAATTGCTTCACGGCTTGCTTGATGACTGCCCCGACCAAGATCTCCAAGAAGAGGGAACACCATGTCAGTGCACAAGACCGCATTGCTCGGCGCCATGACGGGCGCCGTGCTGGCCAGCGCCAGCCTGCAGGCTGCCGAACCGCCCAAGGCCCTGGGGCCTGGCGAGGGGCGCCTGGATATCGTCGCCTGGCCCGGCTACATCGAGCGCGGTGAAAGCGACAAAGCCTACGACTGGGTGACCGGTTTCGAGAAGGAAACCGGCTGCAAGGTCAGCGTGAAAACGGCCGCCACCTCGGACGAAATGGTCAGCCTGATGACCAAGGGCGGCTACGACCTGGTCACTGCCTCGGGCGATGCTTCGCTGCGGCTGATCGTGGGCAAACGCGTGCAACCGATCAACACCGCACTGATCCCCAACTGGAAAAACCTCGACCCTCGCTTGCAGAACGGTGGCTGGTACGTGGTCGACAAGCAGGTTTATGGCACCCCGTACCAGTGGGGGCCGAACGTGCTCCTGTACAACACCAATACCTTCAAGCAGCCCCCCACCAGCTGGGGCGTGGTGTTCGAGCCGCAGAACCTGCCCGACGGCAAGCCGAACAAAGGCCGCGTGCAGGCCTACGACGGGCCGATCTACATCGCCGACGCGGCGCTGTACCTGAAATCGGCCAAGCCGGAGCTGGGCATCAAGGACCCGTACGAGCTGAACGAGGCACAGTACAAGGCCGTGCTGGAGCTGCTGCGCCAGCAGCAACCGCTGATCCACCGTTACTGGCATGACGCCACGGTACAGATGAGCGATGTGAAGAACGAAGGCGTGGTCGCCTCCAGCTCCTGGGGCTACATGGTCAATGGCCTGAAGGCCGAGAACCAGCCAGTGGCCTCGACCATTCCCAAGGAAGGTGCGACCGGCTGGGCCGACACCACCATGCTGCACAGCGAGGCCAAGCACCCCAACTGCGCCTACAAATGGATGGACTGGTCGCTGCAGCCGAAGGTGCAGGGTGACGTGGCGGCCTGGTTCGGCTCGTTGCCGGCGGTACCGGCAGCGTGTACCGGTAGCGAGCTGCTGGGCGCCGAGGGGTGCAAGACCAACGGGTTCGACAACTTCGACAAGATCGCCTTCTGGAAAACCCCGCAGGCCCAGGGGGGCAAGTTCGTGCCTTATAGCCGCTGGACCCAGGATTACATTGCGATCATGGGTGGTCGCTGAGGTTGCCTGAATGCCTGTACTGGCCTCTTCGCGGGCAAGCCCGCGAAGAGGCCAGTACAGGAGAAACATTGATGTCCGGAGCCCACGCATGCCCCTAGCCGTCCAGTTCACCCAGGTTTCCCGCACCTTCGGCGAGGTCAAGGCCGTCGACCACGTCAGTATCGACATCATTGATGGGGAGTTCTTCTCCATGCTCGGCCCTTCCGGCTCGGGCAAGACCACCTGCCTGCGCCTGATCGCCGGCTTTGAACAACCCACCAGCGGCTCGATCCGTATCCACGGTGTCGAGGCCGCTGGCGTGCCGCCCTACCAGCGTGACGTCAACACCGTGTTCCAGGACTACGCCCTGTTCCCGCACATGAACGTGCTGGACAACATCGCCTATGGCCTGAAGGTAAAAGGCGTAGCCAAGGCCGAACGCCACAACCGCGCCGAAGAGGCCCTGGCCATGGTGGCCCTGGCCGGTTACGGCGCACGCAAGCCGGCGCAGCTGTCCGGCGGCCAGCGCCAGCGCGTGGCTTTGGCTCGGGCACTGGTCAACCGGCCGCGGGTGCTGCTACTGGACGAGCCGCTGGGCGCGCTGGACCTGAAGTTGCGCGAGCAGATGCAGGGCGAGCTGAAAAAGCTGCAGCGCCAATTGGGCATCACCTTCATCTTCGTCACCCACGACCAGACCGAAGCGCTGTCGATGTCCGACCGGGTTGCAGTGTTCAACCGCGGCCGCATCGAACAGGTCGACACACCGCGCAACCTGTACATGAAGCCTGCCACCACGTTCGTTGCCGAGTTCGTCGGCACCTCCAACGTGGTGCGTGGCGAGCTGGCCATGGCGCTTAACGGCAGCTCGGCACCCTTCTCCATCCGCCCCGAGCACATCCGCCTGGGCGACCCTGTGGTGACCAGCCATGAGGTGCAGGTCAACGGCGTACTGCGCGATGTCCAGTACCAAGGCAGCGCCACTCGCTATGAGTTGCAACTGGACAACGGCCAGCTGCTGGCAGTCAGCCAGGCCAACGACCGCTGGCAAGCACAGGGCCAGGCCTGGCAGCCCGGGCAACAGGTACTGGCGCACTGGCCCCGCGAGGCCATGACGGTGCTGCAGGAAACCGAGGCCCGCTGACATGAGTGCACTGCGTAGCCTGTCCAACCTGCTGTACCGGCGCCCCAACCTGTACCTGGCGCTGCTGTTGGTACCGCCGCTGACCTGGTTTGGCGCGATCTACCTGGGCTCATTGCTGAACCTGCTGTGGCAGGGCTTCTATACCTTTGACGACTTCACCATGGCGGTGACCCCGGACCTCACCCTGGGCAACTTCGCCGCGCTGTTCAACCCGTCGAACTTCGACATCATCCTGCGCACCCTGGGCATGGCCGTGGCCGTGTCGTTGGCCAGCGCGGTGCTGGCCTTCCCCATCGCCTACTACATGGCGCGCTACACCAGCGGCAAGACCAAGGCGTTTTTCTACATCGCGGTGATGATGCCGATGTGGGCCAGCTACATCGTCAAGACCTATGCCTGGACCCTACTGCTGGCCAAGGGCGGCGTGGCGCAGTGGTTTGTCCAGCAGCTGCACCTGGACGGGCTGCTGCAAGCGGTGCTGGCCGTGCCGGGTGTGGGTGGCAGCACGCTGTCGACGTCGCACCTGGGGCGCTTCATGGTGTTCGTGTACATCTGGCTGCCATTCATGATTCTGCCGATCCAGGCCTCGCTGGAGCGCCTGCCACCTTCACTGCTGCAAGCCTCGGCAGACCTCGGCGCACGGCCTGGGCAAACCTTCGTCCAGGTGATCTTGCCGCTGTCGATTCCGGGCATTGCGGCCGGCTCGATCTTCACGTTCTCGCTCACCCTGGGCGACTTCATCGTGCCGCAACTGGTCGGCCCGCCCGGCTATTTCATCGGCAGCATGGTCTATGCCCAGCAAGGGGCGATCGGCAACATGCCGATGGCCGCCGCGTTCACCCTGGTGCCGATCGTGCTGATTGCGGTGTATCTGTCCATCGTCAAGCGCCTGGGGGCCTTCGATGCACTCTGAAAAAGCGTCAACGGGGTTGCGCCTGGCGGCCTGGGGCGGGTTGCTGTTTTTGCATTTTCCGATCCTGATCATCTTCCTGTATGCGTTCAACACCGAAGACGCGGCATTCAGCTTCCCGCCCAAGGGCTTTACCCTGAAGTGGTTCGCCGTGGCCTTCGCCCGGCCCGATGTGCTGGAGGCGATCAAGCTGTCGCTGCAGGTGGCCTGCCTGGCCACGCTGATCGCCCTGGTGCTCGGCACCTTGGCCTCGGCGGCGTTGTACCGGCGCAACTTTTTCGGCAAGGAAAGCATTTCGCTGATGCTCATCCTGCCCATCGCCCTGCCCGGCATCATCACCGGTATCGCCCTGCTCTCGGCGTTCAAGACGCTGGGCATAGAGCCCGGTGTATTCACCATTGTGGTCGGCCACGCCACGTTCTGCGTGGTCATCGTCTACAACAACGTGATCGCCCGCCTGCGGCGCACCTCGCAAAGCCTGATCGAAGCCTCGATGGACCTGGGCGCCGATGGCTGGCAAACCTTCCGCTACATCATCCTGCCCAACCTCGGCTCGGCGCTGCTGGCCGGTGGCATGCTGGCCTTTGCCCTGTCGTTCGATGAAATCATCGTCACCACCTTCACCGCCGGCCACGAGCGCACGCTGCCGATCTGGTTGCTCAACCAGCTCAGCCGCCCACGCGACGTGCCGGTGACCAACATGGTCGCCATGCTGGTGATGCTGGTGACCATGCTGCCGATCCTTGGCGCCTATTACCTGACCCGTGGCGGCGAAAGCGTCGCGGGCAGTGGCAAATGACCCTGGAGGAGTTCCCGATGCAAACGCAGATGCTGATCAATGGCCGGCTGGTCGCTGGCGAAGGCCCGGCCTGGACCGTACTGAACCCAGCGCTGGGCACTGCGCTGGCGCAGATCAACGAAGCCACCGAAGCCCAGGTGGACAGCGCCGTGCGCGCCGCCGACCAGGCCTTCGACAGCTGGTCGCAAACCAGCCCCAAGGACCGCTCGCAAGCCTTGCTGGCGCTGGCGGATGCCATCGAAGCCCATGGCGATGAACTGGCCCGGCTGGAATCGCAGAACTGCGGCAAGCCGCTGAGTGCCGCGTTGAATGACGAAATCCCGGCCATTGCCGACGTGTTCCGCTATTTTGCCGGTGCCGCGCGCTGCCTGGGCGGTTTGGCGGCCGGCGAGTACCTACCAGGCCACACCTCGATGATCCGCCGCGACCCGCTGGGCGTGGTGGCTTCGATTGCCCCGTGGAACTACCCGTTGATGATGCTGGCCTGGAAGATCGCCCCCGCTCTGGCCGCTGGCAACACCGTGGTGATCAAGCCTTCCGAATTGACCCCACTGACCGCCCTGCGCTTGGGTGAACTGTCTCAGGACCTGCTGCCACCGGGCGTACTGAACATCCTGTTCGGCCGCGGCCAGACGGTGGGCAACCCGCTGGTTAATCACCCCAAGGTGCGCATGGTGTCGCTGACCGGCTCGATCCCTACCGGCGCGCACATCATCAGCGCCACCGCCGACAGCGTGAAACGGATGCACATGGAACTGGGCGGCAAGGCCCCGGTGCTGGTGTTCGACGATGCCGACATCGATGCTGCCGTCGATGGCATCCGCACCTTCGGCTTCTACAACGCCGGCCAGGACTGCACCGCCGCCTGCCGCCTGTATGTGCAGGACGGGATCTACGAGCGCTTTGTCGAGCGCCTGGGTGAAGCCGTCGCGAGCCTCAAACCTGGCCTGCAAGATGCCGAGGACACCGAACTGGGGCCACTGATCAGTGCCCAGCACCGCGACAAGGTAGCCGGCCTGGTACAGCGCGCCATCGCCCAGCCGCACATTCGCCTGGTGACGGGGGGCAAGGCGATCGATGGCGAGGGCTTCTTCTTCGAGCCGACCGTACTGGCCGATGCCCAGCAGGATGACGAGATCGTGCGCAACGAAGTGTTCGGCCCGGTGGTGTCGGTCACGCGCTTCACCGACGAAGCGCAGGCGCTGGCATGGGCCAACGACTCCAACTACGGCCTGGCCTCATCGGTATGGACCCGCGACACCGGCCGCGCCCATCGCCTGGCGGCGCGCTTGCAGTATGGCTGCACCTGGGTGAACACCCACTTCATGCTGGTGAGCGAAATGCCCCATGGCGGGCAGAAGCATTCGGGGTATGGGAAGGATATGTCGATGTATGGGCTGGAGGATTACACCTGCGTGCGGCATGTGATGATCAAGCACTAGCCCACTGAGCATACCCGATCGTTGTAGGAGCGGCCTTGTGTCGCGAAAGGGCCGCGAAGCGGCCCCGGCAATTTCAGCGGCGAAGCTGAAAACCTGGGGCCGCTTCGCAGCCCTTTCGCGACACAAGGCCGCTCCTACAGGGACCGCGCAAAGCTTGAGTCAGTCGCGCAAGTCCGACTCGTGAATCGGGTTGGCCCGGCTGGTCGCACGTTGGTACTGCGCGGGCCAGGTAGCTTTGTTACCGCCCAGATCATCATCGGCATGCAGCGGCCAGTACGGGTCGCGCAGCAGTTCGCGGGCGAGGAAGATAATGTCGGCCTGGCCGGTGCGCAAAATGTGCTCGGCCTGGGCCGGTTCGGTGATCATGCCCACAGTGCCGGTGGCGATTTCCGATTCCTTGCGCACGCGTTCGGCGAAGCGGGTCTGGTAGCCGGGGCCGGTGGGGATCTCGGCGTTTACCGAGGTGCCGCCGGAAGATACGTCGATCAGGTCAACCCCCAACCCGCGCAGTCGGCGGGCCAGTTCGACGGTTTCATCGGGGTTCCAGCCGTCTTCGACCCAATCGGTTGCCGATACCCGCACCAACAGCGGCAATTCGGCCGGCCAGATCTTGCGCACGGCCTCGACCACCTGCAGGGTCAGGCGGATGCGGTTCTCGAAGCAGCTGCCGTACTCGTCGCGGCGCTGGTTACTCAACGGGGACAGGAACTGATGCAACAGGTAGCCATGGGCGGCGTGGATTTCGACCACCTTGAAACCGGCCTTCAAGGCGCGCTCGGTCGAGGCGACGAAGGCAGCGATCACATTCTGGATCTCTTCGTGGTTCAATTCATGTGGCGGCGTGTGTTGTGGGTCGAACGCGATCTTCGATGGCCCTACTGGCTGCCAGCCACCGTCTTCGAGCTTAACGCTGCCCTGCTTGCCCAGCCATGGACGATAGGTACTGGCCTTGCGCCCGGCGTGGGCCAGCTGGATACCAGGCACGGCACCCTGTGCGGTAATGAAGCGGGTAATACGTTGCAGCGGGGCGATCTGTGCGTCGTCCCACAGGCCAAGGTCTTCAGCGGTGATGCGGCCATCGGCGGTTACCGCAACGGCTTCAGTGATAACTAGGCCCGCACCACCTACGGCGCGGCTGCCCAAATGAACAAGGTGCCAGTCGTTGGCCAGGCCATCGACGGCGGAATACTGGCACATCGGTGACACAGCGATGCGGTTGGGCAGGGTCAGCTGACGCAGGGTGTAAGGCTCGAGCAGCAGGCTCATGAGGGCACCTCCCAAGGACTCCAATGGTGATCCGGCCCGGACACTCAATTGCGCATCCCTGGCCCAGGTCCGGTCATAACTTCAGACTAGACCAGAATGGGTGGGGGGTAGGTTCCCTCGGATTTGTCGGTGCGCTCAGCGCGGCTCCATGTGGGCAATCATCAACTGCACACTTTCGTTGCCACGAAACTCGTTCACATCCAGCTTGTAGGCCAGCTCGACCCAGCGCACGGTCGGGTTCGGCCACACTTCGCGGTCGATGCCGAAGGCAATACCGTCCAGCCGCACCGAACCGCACTCGCTCTTGAGCACCACCTTCAGGTGCCGTTCGCCCACCACACGCTGCTCCACCAGCTGGAACACGCCATGGAACAGCGGCTCGGGGAAGTGCTGCCCCCAAGGCCCGGCATGGCGCAGGGCCTTGGCCAGGTCGAGGTGGAACTCTTCCACGGCCAGGCTGCCATCGGACAGCAACCGGCCGGTGAGGTCTTCCTCACGCAACTGGCGCCGCACTTCTTCGTCGAATGCTTCGGCAAATGCGGGGAAATTACCCTCGGGCAACGACAGCCCCGCAGCCATGGCGTGGCCACCGAACTTGCTGATCAGCTCGGGGTGGCGGGCCGCTACGGCATCCAGCGCGTCGCGGATGTGGAACCCCGGCACCGAGCGCGCCGAACCTTTGAGCATGCCCTCGCCGGCATCGGCAAACGCGATAGTCGGCCGGTGATAACGTTCTTTCAGGCGCGAAGCCAGAATACCGATCACGCCTTGGTGCCAATCTGCATCGAACAAGCACAGGCCATAAGGCATGGACTCGACCGGCAGGTCCTTGAGCTGGGCCAGGGCTTCGCGCTGCATGCCCTGCTCGATGGACTTGCGGTCCTGGTTCAGGTCGTCCAGCTGCTGAGCCATGTCCTGAGCCAGGGCCGCGTCTTCGCACAGCAGGCACTCGATGCCCAGGCTCATGTCGTCCAGGCGACCGGCAGCGTTCAACCGAGGGCCAAGGATGAAACCCAGGTCGGTCGAGGTGATGCGCCGGTGGTCACGGCGGGCCACTTCCAGAATGGCTTTCAGCCCTGGCCGGGCACGGCCAGCACGAATACGCTCGAGGCCCTGATGCACCAGGATGCGGTTGTTGGCATCCAGCGGTACCACATCGGCGACGCTGCCCAGCGCGACCAGGTCGAGCAGTTCGCCGATGTTCGGCTGCGGTTGCGTCTCGTAGCGCCCCAGGCTGCGCAAGCGGGCGCGCAGGGCCATCAGCACATAGAAGATCACCCCGACCCCGGCCAGCGCCTTGCTCGGGAACGTACAGCCCGGCTGGTTGGGGTTGATGATGGCATCGGCGTCAGGCAGTTGCTGACCCGGCAGGTGGTGGTCGGTTACCAGTACCTTGAGCCCGGCAGCCTTGGCAGCGGCCACACCCTCGACGCTGGAAATGCCGTTGTCCACGGTAATCAGCAATTGCGGCTGACGCTGCAGCGCCACCTCGACGATTTCCGGGGTCAGGCCGTAGCCGTACTCGAACCGGTTGGGCACCAGGTAATCGACATGGGCCGCGCCCAGCAGGCGCAAGCCCAGCACCCCGACAGTGCTGGCGGTGGCACCATCGGCATCGAAGTCACCCACAATCAGGATACGCTGGCGCTGGTCGAGGGCCTCGACCAGCAGGTCAACACCGGCCTCGATGCCCTTGAGCTGCTGATACGGCAGCAGACGCGCCAGGCTTTTGTCCAGCTCGGCCTCGCTTTGCACGCCACGCGCGGCGTACAGGCGGGTCAGCAAGGGAGGCAGGTTACCGAGGAATGGCAGGGTCGGGGGCAGGGGGCGAGGTTCGATACGCATGGGTTGCTTCAGCCACGCTCACCGAGCAGCCACTGCAGTTGCACTTCATGCTGGCCACGGTCGTCAGTCACGAACACCGTGCCTTCGCTGATCATCACGTCCCACTTGATGCTGCGCGGCATGTCGGTGGCCAGGGTTTCCAGCACTTCCTGTGGCACGGCGGCAATGCTCAGGTTCTTCAGGTTCTTGACCGCGCTCACCACTTTACCTTCCCACACGCGCAGGCTGCCGTAGGCCAGCAGGCTGGTGCGCTCGGTACGGCGCGAGCACCAGGTCAGGCGGTCGGCATCGGGTTGGCCGACTTCGATCCAGTGCAGTACGCGGTCGTCCAGGCTCTTTTCCCAAAGCGCCGGCTCATCGACATCCGACAGGCCACGGCCAAACGACAAGTTCTCGTTGTACCAAAGCGCGTACGCCAACAAACGAACTGCCATGCGCTCTTCGGTTTCCGACGGGTGACGAGCGATGGTCTGCTTGACGCTTTCGTAGACGTTGCGATCAAGGTCGGTGAGATTCAATTCGAACTTGTAGGTGGTGGACGGCTGGGCCATGGTCGTGGGGCTTCGTGCAAAAGAAAAGTGGCACAGTCTAACCCATCCGCACCGTCCATGCGCCGCAGCAGTACCCGGCGAAACCGACGTGTGATAAAACCACGGCTCTGCCCAGCTGCCACGGATGCCCCATGTCGACGCCCAGCAAACCCCTCGCCGGCCTTAAAGTTGTGGAACTCGGCACGCTGATTGCCGGGCCGTTCGCCTCGCGCATCTGCGCCGAATTCGGTGCCGAAGTGATCAAGGTTGAGTCTCCGGATGGGGGCGACCCGCTGCGCAAGTGGCGAAAGCTGTATGAGGGCACTTCGCTGTGGTGGTTCGTGCAGGCGCGCAACAAGCAGTCGCTCACGCTTAACCTCAAGCACCCCGAAGGCCGCGAGGTGCTGAAAAAGCTGCTGGCCGAAGCCGACATTCTGATCGAAAACTTCCGCCCGGGCGTGCTCGAAAAGCTCGGCCTGGGCTGGGATATGCTGCATGCCCTTAACCCGCGCCTGGTCATGGTACGCCTGTCGGGCTTTGGCCAGACCGGGCCGATGAAAGACCAGCCCGGCTTCGGCGCGGTGGGCGAGTCGATGGGTGGCCTGCGCTACATTACCGGCTTCGACGACCGCCCGCCGGTGCGCACGGGCATTTCCATCGGTGACTCGATTGCTGCCCTGTGGGGGGTGATTGGCGCGTTAATGGCGCTGCGCCACCGTGAGGTCAATGGCGGCCTGGGCCAGGTTGTGGACGTGGCGCTGTATGAAGCGATCTTCGCCATGATGGAAAGCATGGTGCCGGAATTCGATGTGTTCGGGTTTATCCGCGAGCGCACCGGCAACATCATGCCGGGCATCACACCCTCCTCCATCCATACCAGCGCCGACGGCAAGCATGTGCAGATTGGCGCCAACGGCGATGCCATCTTCAAACGTTTCATGCTGGCGATTGGCCGCACCGACCTGGCGGATGACCCTACCCTGGCCACCAATGATGGGCGCGACCTGCGCCGTGACGAGCTCTACGGGGTGATTGACCGCTGGGCCAACAGCCTGCCGCTGGACCAACTGATGCAGGTGCTGACCACGGCAGAGGTACCTGCCAGCCGCATCTACTCGGCCGAGGACATGTTCAACGACCCGCAATACCTGGCGCGAGAGATGTTCCTGCAGGCCAAGTTGCCGGATGGCAAGCCGTTCCGCATGCCGGGCATCGTGCCCAAGCTGTCGGATACACCTGGCTCCACCGAGTGGGTCGGCCCGGCGCTGGGCGAACACACCGAGGCACTGCTCACCCGCCTGGGCTATGACGCAGCGGCCATTGCCGGACTGCGCCAGGCCGGCGCGGTCTGACGCCTGCCGCTGCCCTTGCCGATGCGCGCTGCCTACTGGCTACGCCACCTGATCCTGCTATGCGGGCTACTGCCCGCATTGCTCATGCAACCTGCCAGCGCCAAGGAGCGCATCTTCTGGCTGGTGCGCGACCTGCCACCCTTCACCATTTTCGAAGGCCCGGAAAAAGGCCAAGGGGTGATCGACCAGCTATTGCCGCTGCTGACCAGGCAGATGCCCGAGTACGACCACACCATCGTGCGGGTCAACCGTGCGCGCGGCATCCAGATGCTGCAAGACCGAAACACATTCACCTGCGACCCGACCCTGCTGTGGACCCCGGAACGGGCCAAATATGCGCTTTTTTCCATGCCAACGCTGGGTGTGCTCAGTGGTGGCCTGGTGCTGCGCAAGGAAAACCAGGCACTGGTAGCGCCCTACCTCGACAACCAGGAAGTGGACCTGCATGGCCTGCTGAGCAATGCGCCGGTGAAACTGGGCATTGTTGCCGAACGTAGCTATGGAACGCAGATCGACGCCATTCTGCAGCAGCTACCTGATACTGCGCTTAGCCGGCACTATGGCAACGACGCCACAGCTAACCTGCTGCAAATGCAAAAACTGGGGCGCCTACGCTTGGTGCTCGGCTACTGGCATGAAGTTCGTTACTTGCTTCAGCAGCAAGGCGGCTCACTGGCCGACTATCAGTTTCATCCTGTCCAGGGGGTGGAGCGCTATCAGTTTCTCCATGTCGCCTGCTCTGACAATCCGTCAGGCCGCAAAGTGGTAGCGCATATCAACCAGCTATTGCCTGCTTTGCGCCGTGACGTGCTGCCTGGCTTGTATGCGCACTGGCTGGACCCGTCGTTGCAGGAAGACTACCTGGAAGACAGCAAGCGCTTCTTCGAAGCCCCTTGATCACCTGAAAAAAGAAACCCCGGACGCTGGGGAAGACGCCCGGGGCCAAGCGAAAGTCCTTGGGGACTTCCCGTGACAGCCTTGCCAGCGCCGGAGCAAAGCACTGGCTGGCTGCCCCTACAATATCTGATAAACCACTCAGGCAAAGGTTCCCTGCGGTTGTTGACGCTGCTGCAATGCCGCGATCACACAGGGCTGTAAGCGCCCTTCGGCAATCTGCAGGTCACGGTGCAGGCCATCCACCAGATCGATCAACAGGCGTTGCTCCTGCAACTGGCGCTCGCTGACCGTGCGTCGCAGGATGATGCCGGCGAGGCGGTCATGAACGGTCAGCTGACGATTGCCATTGGCATCGGTGATGCCGAGGTGGGTCTGATAGGGGGTCAGGGCGTCGTTGAGCAGGCTGCAGATTCTTTCCATCCGGATCACTCGCTGCGTGGTGGGATCTAAAGGAACTGACCAGCAGGCGCTGCAGAAAGTTCGTCAAACCGCGCCCGCTTCAGTGAGCATGCGGGGCTGAGATGACAGTTTGAATACGCTGCCTCGGGCGGGCCTGCAGTGTTTGCAGGGCATGCTGCAGGCGCGGCATCGACAGCGGCCAGGGCAGCTCGGCGAGCACCCACAGCCCTCGGCTTCTGGCTGCCTGGGCAAGGTTATGGCGCCTGGGGATGGGCTGACCAACGAACAACAGCGCACGCGCCCGGTGCTGCTGGGCGAGCAAGGCGAGGCCAGCCTGGGTTGGCATGGCGTGGTCAAGGATCAATAAATCAGGGCGACGCTCAGCGCCGAGGCAGGCGTTGAGGTGAGTGGTGTTTGCGCTGATGCGCACGTCGAAAACGCCCTGGGCATTGAGGGCCTGATGCAAAAGGATCTGGTGGGACGGGCGAGCCTGGTGAATCAACACGTAGGTGTGGTGCATGAGCCGCTCCTGGTGAGAGGACCGGCCAATCTAGGCTATGCCTTAGCGTGCCTGAATAGGGGATTTCTGAAGCGATCGACGGAAAGTTCCGAGCTTCTGGGGCCGCGCTGCAGCCCCAGAAAGAAACACGATTACAGCGGTTTGCCGCGATTACCGTGCTGGCTGACAAACGCCTGAACGGCCTTCAGGTCATTGGCCAGTACCGTGCAACGCTCTTCACGGCTGAACAGGTCGCTGAGGTGTGCTGGCAGCTCCAGCGCCTTGCCAACACCTGCCTTCTCCACCGCGTCCGGGAACTTGACCGGGTGTGCGGTACCCAGCACCACCATTGGCGTGTCCAGGCTGCGACGGCACTCGCGAGCGGCTTTGACGCCGATTGCGGTATGCGGGTCGAGCACTTCACCCGTGGCGGCGAACACGTCGGCAATGGTCTCGCAGGTTTGCTCGTCGCTGACGGCCAGCGAGTCGAACAGCTTGCGCGCTTCGGTCCAGCGGTCTTGCTCGACGCTGAAACCACCGCCCTGCTTGAAGTTGGCCATCAGTTCGGCGATGGCGCCACCGTTGCGGCCGTGCAGGTCGAACAGCAGGCGTTCGAAGTTGGATGAAACCATGATGTCCATCGACGGCGACAGGGTCGCGTGCAGGGTTTCCTTCACATACTGGTTGCCGCTCATGAAGCGGTGCAGGATGTCGTTGCGGTTGGTGGCGACGATCAGCTGGCTGACCGGCAGGCCCATGTTGCGGGCCAGGTAACCGGCGAAGATGTCGCCAAAGTTGCCGGTAGGTACCGAGAACGCGACCGAACGCGCCGGGCCACCCAACTGCAGGGCTGCATGGAAGTAGTAGACGATCTGGGCCATGATGCGCGCCCAGTTGATCGAGTTGACCGCTACCAGGCGGGTGCCCTTGAGGAACGACTGGTCAGCGAAGCTGGCCTTGACCATTTCCTGGCAGTCGTCGAAGTTGCCTTCGATGGCGATGTTGTGGATGTTGTCGCCGAAGATGGTGGTCATCTGGCGGCGCTGCACTTCCGACACGCGCTGGTGCGGGTGCAGGATGAAGATGTCGACGTTGTCGCAACGACGGCAGCCTTCGATGGCGGCGGAACCGGTGTCACCGCTGGTGGCGCCGATGATCACCACGCGCTCGTTGCGCTTGGCCAGTACGTGGTCGAGCAGGCGGCCGAGCAGTTGTAGGGCGAAGTCCTTGAACGCCAGGGTCGGGCCGTGGAACAGCTCCAGCACCCACTCGTTGCTGTTCAGCTGACGCAGCGGGGCGACTGCGGCGTGGGCGAACTCGCCGTAGGTTTCTTCAAGGATTTTCTTGAAATCGGCGTCGGCGATGCTGCCTTCGACGAACGGACGCATCACACGGAAGGCCAGTTCGTGATACGGCAGGCCGGCCCACGAGGCGATTTCTTCCTGGGTGAAGCGTGGCAGGTTCTCGGGTACGTACAGGCCGCCGTCACTGGCCAGGCCAGCCAGCAACACGTCTTCGAAATTCAGGGCCGGTGCCTGGCCGCGGGTACTGATATAGCGCATGGGTGCAAACCTTCGATGCTAAGGCCCGGGCCGCGCCGGCGGCCCGAGAACAAAATTAATTGAGCTGTTCGACGCGGATGCGCACGACCTTGCCGACCACGTCCTGCAGGGCTTCCAGTGCGACGATGGCATCGTTGATACGCTGCTCGACCACGCCGTGGGTCAACAGGATCATCGGTACCAGGCCGTCCTGCTCCTCGGCTTCCTTCTGCATGATCGACTCGATGTTGATGCCACGCTCCGACAGGATGCTGGCCACCTGGGCCAGTACGCCCGGGTGATCCTTGGCCTGGATGCGCAGGTAGTAGGCGCTCTCACAGGCTTCGATCGGCAGGATCGGGTGGGCCGACAGCGCGTCTGGCTGGAAGGCCAGGTGCGGCACGCGGTTTTCCGGGTCGGAGGTCATGGCACGCACCACATCCACCAGGTCACCGACCACCGACGAAGCGGTAGGCTCCATGCCGGCGCCCGCGCCGTAGTACAGGGTGGAACCGGCGGCGTCACCGTTGACCATCACGGCGTTCATCACGCCGTTGACGTTGGCGATCAGGCGGTCAGCCGGGATCAGCGTGGGGTGTACGCGCAGCTCGATGCCTTCGGCAGTACGACGCGCCACACCCAGGTGCTTGATGCGGTAGCCCAGGGCCTCGGCATAGTTCACGTCAGCAGTGGTCAGCTGGGTGATGCCTTCGGTGTAGGCCTTGTCGAACTGCAGCGGGATGCCGAAGGCGATGGACGCCAGGATGGTCAGTTTGTGCGCAGCGTCGATGCCCTCGACGTCGAAGGTCGGGTCGGCTTCGGCGTAACCCAGCGCCTGGGCTTCGGCCAGCACGTCCGGGAAGGCACGGCCCTTCTCGCGCATTTCGGTGAGGATGAAGTTGCCGGTGCCGTTGATGATACCGGCCAGCCAGTTGATGCGGTTGGCCGACAGGCCCTCGCGGATGGCCTTGATCACCGGGATGCCGCCAGCCACGGCCGCCTCGAAGGCGACGATGACGCCCTTCTCGCGGGCCTTGGCGAAGATTTCGTTGCCGTGCACGGCAATCAGCGCCTTGTTGGCGGTGACCACGTGCTTGCCGTTTTCAATGGCCTTGAGTACCAGGTCGCGGGCGATGGTGTAGCCACCGATCAGCTCGATGACAATGTCGATCTCCGGGTTGCTCGCAACTTCGAACACGTCAGCGGTAATGGGGGTACCGGTAATCTGGCAGTTCGGGTTCTGCGAGCGCATGGCGATCTGTGCCACTTCAATACCGCGCCCGGCACGGCGGGCAATCTCCTCGGCGTTGCGCTGAAGTACATTGAAGGTTCCGCCACCGACGGTCCCCAACCCACAGATGCCTACTTTGACCGGTTTCACTGTGAACTCCCCATTGAACGGCCGGCACGTTTGCCGACCGTGAAACATGCCGTCACCCCATGACGACGGCGTACTGAATTGGATTACTTGGCCAGTGCCAGCTTGGCGACCTGCGGTGCCGGCTGGTAGCCCGGAATGACCTGGCCGCTTTCAAGCACGATGGCCGGCGTGCCGTTGACGCCGATCGACTGGCCCAGCTGGAACTGCTTGCTGACCGGGTTGGTGCACTTGGCAGCCTTGATTTCTTCGCCTTCGACCATCTTGTCCATCGCCCCACGGCGGTCGCTGGAGCACCACACCGCCTGCAACTGCTGGTCACCCGGCGAGCCGAGGCCCTGACGCGGGAAGGCGACGTAGCGCACTTCGATACCGCGGCGGTTCAGCTCGGGCACTTCGGCGTGCAGCTTGTGGCAGTACGGGCAGGTGGTGTCGGTGAATACGGTAATGTGCGACTTGGTCTCACCCTTGGCAGGATAAACCACCATCTCGGCGGCTGGAATGCCGTTGATGAGCTTGGCGATGCCTTGGCGCTCGGTTTTTTCGGTGAGGTTGACCGGCTTGCCGTCCTGGATCTGGAACAGGTAGCCCTGCATCACGAACTGGCCGTCGGCGCTGGCGTACAGCACACGGCCGCCCTGCAGCTTCACTTCATAGAGGCCGTTGAGCGGGCTGCTGGCCACGCTTTCCACGGGCACTTCCAGCTCAAGGTTTTGCAACGATTTACGGATGGCCTGCTCGGCACCGGCATTGTTATCGGTTGCCGCAGCTACGGCAAACGTACTGGCCAGCGCCAACGCGGCGGCGGCGAAAAACTGGGTCACGCGCATGGGAACTCCTGAAGGCGGACAGGGGCCGGAGGGCGCCACCTGCGGAAAATACGCGGTGGCCGTGCGGCCCTTGGTGCAAACCGCCCAAGCCTACCACATCACACCGCCGGTGAAGGGCCTTGCAAGGACCAGTCGGCGGAACATGAAAAACATTCATCCACGCGGGTGGTGCTGGGCGTGCAACTGCTGCAGACGGGCCTTGGCGACGTGGGTGTAGATCTGCGTGGTGGACAGGTCGCTGTGGCCAAGCAGCATCTGCACCACGCGCAGGTCGGCGCCATGGTTGAGCAGGTGGGTGGCGAAGGCGTGGCGCAGGGTATGCGGCGACAGCGGCTTGTCGATGCCGGCAACCCGGGCATGGTGCTTGATGCGGTGCCAGAAGGTCTGCCGGGTCATCTGCTCGCCACGCAGGCTGGGGAACAGCACGTCGCTGGGGCGGCCATTGAGCAGTTCAGCGCGACCGTCACGTTGATAGCGCTCCAGCCACACGACCGCCTCTTCCCCCATCGGCACCAGGCGCTCCTTGCTGCCCTTGCCCATCACACGCAGTACACCTTGGCGCAGATTGACCTGATCGAGGGTCAGGCTGACCAGTTCGGTGACGCGCAGGCCGCAGGCATACAGCACTTCGAGCATGGCGCGGTCGCGCTGACCGATGGCTTCGCCCAGGTCCGGGGCTTGCAGCAAGGCCTCGACGTCGGCTTCGGAGAGCGACTTGGGCAGCGGCTTGCCCAGCTGCGGCATTTCGACCTGCAGGGTCGGGTCGATGGCCACCAGTTTTTCCCGCAGCAGGTAGCGGAAGAAGCCGCGCAGGCCGGAAAGGAAGCGCGCCGTGGAGCGTGGCTTGTAGCCTTGGTCGAGGCGCCAGGCCAAGTGGTCGAGGATCAGGTCACGGCCGGCATCCGGCAGGGAAACCGAATGTTCCTGTAGCCAGCCGTTGAACAGGGCCAGGTCGCTGCGGTAGGACACGCGGGTGTTGTCGGACAGGCCTTTTTCGAGCCACAGGGCATCAAGAAACTGGTCGATCAGGGGATGGTCGAGGGCGGACATGAAAACTCGGTGGCAAACGGCGGATTGATGCTTAGTCTTTCATAACAGCGCAGGCATAGGGAGCCCACATGAGCGAAGAGCAGATACTACTTAGCGTCGGCGGCATCGGCGCCGCTGCACTGGCCTGCCAGTGGCTGGCCTGGCGCCTGAAGCTACCGGCGATTCTGTTTCTGCTGCTGACCGGGATCATTGCCGGCCCGGCACTGGGCTGGCTCGACCCCGAGGCGTTGTTCGGCCCGCTACTGATGCCGCTGGTGTCGCTGGCAGTGGCGCTGATCCTGTTCGAAGGTAGCCTCACCCTGCACCTGTCGCAGTGGCGCGAAATCGGCAGCGTGGTGCATCGCCTGGTCACCGTGGGCGCACTGGTCACCTGGCTGGTCATCGCCCTGGCGACCCACTGGCTGCTGGGGTTCGACTGGCCGTTGGCGATTCTGTTCGGCACCTTGACCCTTGTGACAGGCCCCACTGTGATCGTGCCGATGCTGCGCGTGGTGCGGCCAAAGTCGACCATCGCCAACATCCTGCGCTGGGAAGGGATCATGATCGACCCGATCGGTGCGCTGCTGGCCGTGGTGGTGTACAGCTTCATCATCGCCAGTGCAGACGGCAATGGCCTGTTCCAGAGCCTCACTACCTTCGCGGGGGTCATTTTCTGCGGTAGCGCCCTGGGTGCGGCCGGGGGTTGGCTGCTGGGGCAGATCATGCGCGAACAATGGCTGCCGGAATACCTGCACAACCTCGCATCACTGGCGGCGGTGCTGGGTATTTTCATCGCCGCCAACCAGATCGTGCATGAGTCCGGGCTATTGGCAGTGACCGTGATGGGCATGTGGCTGGCCAACATGCGCGGGGTGGATGTGCGGCAGATCCTGCACTTCAAGGAGAACCTCAGCGTACTGCTGATTTCCGGCCTGTTCATCCTGCTGGCTGCGCGCCTTGACCTGCATGCCCTGCTGGGCCTCGGCCCGGCGGTACTGGCGTTGTTGCTGGTGATCCAGCTGCTGGCACGCCCACTGAACGTGTGGCTGGCCACACTGGGCTCACCGCTCAGTTGGCGGGAACGGGCACTGCTGGCCTGGATTGCGCCACGCGGCATCGTTGCCGCCGCCGTTTCAGCGATTTTCGCCATCCGCCTGCATCAGGCCGGACACCCGGACGCCTTGCTGCTGGTGCCGCTGACCTTCGCCGTGATCATCGGCACGGTGGTACTGCAAAGCGCCACGGCCAGGCCGCTGGCACGCCTGCTCAAGGTCGCCGAACCGGCGCCCAGTGGTTTTCTGGTGGTCGGTGCCAACGAGCCGGCCCGGGCCATCGCCAAAGCCCTGCAGCAATTGGGCTGTCGGGTTTTGCTGACAGACTCCAGCTGGGAAAACATTCGCGCCGCGCGCATGGACGGGCTACCGACCTACTTTGGCAACCCCGCCTCGCAACATGCCGACGCACACCTGGACCTGGTCGGCCTCGGGCACTTGCTGGGGCTGTCTCCCGCTGGCGAAATCAACGCCCTGGCCTGCGCAAGGTTCCGCCATGACTTCGGTAACGGCCGGCTGTTCGTGCTGGCCAGCGGCCTGGAGAAGCAACGCAGCGACAAGCACCGAGCTGCCGAAGAGCATCGGGGGCATCTACTGGGAGCCAGCCCAATGACCTATCTGCAACTGGCCAACCGGCTGCATCAGGGCGCCGAACTGTACAGCACCAACCTGACCGAAGGCTTTGGCTGGGATGCCTACCAGGCACTGCATGGCAAGCGTGCGCACTTGCTGTTCGCCCGCGACGGGCATGGCTGGGTACATGTAGCCAGCCCCGACAACCCGCTACAGCCGCAACCGGGATGGACCCTGGTGGCGTTGATCGAGCCAGCCCCGGAGCCCTGACACTCAGGCGCCCGGGAGCACCGGCACCGGGCGCTTGTCCTCGTCAATGGCGACAAAGCTGAACACACCGTGAATGGCCCGTTCGCGGCCGTCCAGGTACATGTTCTCGACAAACACGTCCACCTGCACCTGCAAGCTGGTATTGCCGACCTTGATTACCGTGCCTACCAGTTCGACGATCGAGCCCGCCGGAATCGGGTGCTTGAAGTCGATGCGATCGGTGGACACGGTCACCAGCGGCAGGCGGCAGAAGCGCGTGGCGGCGATGAACGACACTTCGTCCATCCAGGCCAGGGCGGTGCCGCCGAACAGGGTGTTGTGGTGGTTGGTGGTGTTTGGGAACACCGCCTTGGTCACGCGAGTCACCGACAGCTCGGTACGGCGCTGGATTTCCTGGTCTCGGGTAGTCATGGCATTCACATCTTTGAAAGGTTCAAAACGCAAAAAAGCAGCCCGAAGGCTGCTTTTTTCTCGCTAGGCGGCCTCGGCCACCGGGCAAACTGTCCTCAGGACAGTTTTTCCTTGATGCGAGCGGCTTTGCCGGACAGGTCGCGCAGGTAGTACAGCTTGGCTTTACGCACGTCACCACGACGTTTCACGGCCAGGCTGTCGATTTGCGGGCTGTAGGTCTGGAAGGTACGCTCTACGCCAACGCCGCTGGAGATCTTGCGCACGGTGAAGGCGCTGTTCAGACCGCGGTTACGCTTGGCGATAACAACGCCTTCGAACGCCTGCAGACGGGAACGCTCACCTTCCTTCACTTTAACCTGAACGACAACGGTGTCGCCTGGTGCGAAGGTCGGGATTTCCTTGCTCATCTGCTCGGCTTCGAGCTGCTGGATGATCTTGTTGGTCATGCTGTGCTCCTAAGATGGATACGCGATCCACCATCGATACGTTTAACTATCGTCCCGCTCGCGGAGGTATTCCTCGAGCAGCTTCTTCTCTTCTCCAGAAAGCGAGCGACTTTCCAGAAGATCGGCGCGTCGTTCGAAGGTCCTACCAAGGGACTGCTTCATCCTCCAACGCCGGATATGTGCATGGTTGCCACTTAGCAACACGTCGGGAACACGCTGATCCGCATACACCTCAGGTCGGGTGTAGTGCGGGCAATCCAGCAGACCGTCGGTGAAGGAATCTTCTTCCGCCGAGTCCACATGCCCTAAAGCTCCGGGCAGCAGCCGTGTAACCGCATCGATCAGTACCATGGCCGGCAGCTCGCCACCGGAAAGCACATAGTCGCCAATCGACCACTCCTCATCGACATGAGCCTCGATAAAGCGCTCGTCGATGCCTTCATAACGACCGGCGATCAGGATCAACGATTCCTGTTCGGCCAGGCCTTTGACCGCCTGCTGAGTCAGCTTGCGGCCTTGTGGCGAAAGGTAGATCACCTTCGCCGCTGCTCCGGTCGCTTGCCTGGCGCTAACCAGGGCGTCTTCCAGAGGCTTGATTTTCATCACCATGCCCGGACCACCGCCAAACGGCCGATCATCTACCGTGTGGTGACGATCTGTGGTGTAGTCCCGCGGGTTCCAGCAAGTCACCTGAAGCAACCCCTGTTTCACCGCGCGGCTGGTAATGCCGTACTCCGTGATGGCCGAGAACATCTCGGGGAACAACGTGATGACGTCTACGCGAAGGTTACCCATCGTTTAGAAGTCCGCGTCCCATTCAACCCGCATCACGCCTGCTTCCAGGTCGATGTTGAGCACGCATTGCGCCGTATAGGGCAACAGACGCTCGCGATCATCCAGGCTGCCTGCGCAGGGCTTGACCACCATTACATCGTTCGCACCGGTCTCCAACAGGTGATCGACCTTGCCGAACAGTTGTTCGTCCTGGTTGATGACCTTCAGGCCTTCCAACTGGTACCAGTAGTACTCGTCGGCAGCCAGGTTGGGCAAAAGGCTCCGCGAAATGCAGATTTCATAACCGCTCAGAAGACGGGCTTCATCACGATCCTCGAGGCCTTTAAGCTTCACGACCAGGCCCTTTTGGGAGCCACGACCGCTGACCAGCTCGACCTGCTTTACCTTGCCTTCGTGCCGAAGCGTCCAGCGTGGATAATCCAACAGGTTTTCAATCGGATCGGTAAAGGAATACACCTTCACCTCGCCGCGAACGCCGTGAACCGAAAAAATCTTGCCGACGACGATGAGGTCATCAGCCTTTTCTGGCGTCGCGTTCATACTGTTCAGGCAGCGGCCTTGGCAGCGTCCTTCAGCAGCTGAGCAACGCGCTCAGACGGCTGTGCGCCCTGGCTCAGCCAGTAGGTGACGCGCTCTTGGTTGACCGACAGCTTGACTTCGGCGCCCGATGCGATCGGGTTGAAGAAGCCAACGCGCTCAACGAAACGGCCGTCACGGGCGTTACGCGAGTTGGTCACGGTCAGGTGGTAGAATGGGCGCTTTTTCGAGCCGCCACGGGCCAGACGAATGGTTACCATGTGAACATCGTTCCTATAGTCGGTGTTGCAGTTTGTACTGCAAATCTGAATGCCAAATAGGCACACGGGTGCCCAAAAGGCCGCATATTCTCGGGGAATACACGGACATTTGCAAATGACTTTTTCGGCAAGGCCCTGCCCCACCGTCCAGATTTGCCGGTTGCGCCGCGAAATCCGCGGCCGTTGCCCCGCCAAGGCGGGGGTTCTGGGCGCCTGCCCGACAAAAGGCAAGCGCCCGGAATAGAGGTTTACAGCTTCGGCATACCGCCGCCAGGCAGCATGCCGCCCAGGCCGCGCATCATCTTGGCCATGCCGCCTTTGGCAGAGAATTTCTTCATCATCTTCTGCATCTGCTTGTGCTGCTTGATCAGCCGGCCGATGTCCTGCACCTGGGTACCGGAACCGAGGGCGATACGGCGCTTGCGCGAACCGCTGATCAGGTCAGGGTCGCGGCGCTCGGCCGGGGTCATGGAGTTGATGATCGCTTCCATCTGCTTGAACTGCTTCTCGGCCGCGCCTTGTGCGTTGCCCATCTGCGACAGGTTGACCCCACCGATGCTCGGCAGCTTGTCCATCAGGCCGCCCAGGCCGCCCATGTTCTTCATTTGTTGCAGCTGGTCACGGAAGTCTTCGAGGTCGAAGCCTTTGCCTTTCTTCAGCTTCTTGGCCAGCTTGTCGGCCTTGGCCTTGTCGATGGTCTGCTCGGCCTGCTCGATCAGGCTGAGAACGTCGCCCATGCCGAGGATGCGCGAAGCAACACGGTCGGGGTGGAACGGCTCGAGGGCCTCGGTCTTCTCGCCCATACCGATGAACTTGATCGGCTTGCCGGTAATGGCACGCACCGACAGCGCAGCACCGCCACGGGCATCACCGTCGACCTTGGTCAGCACCACGCCGGTCAGTGGCAGCGCCTCGCCAAACGCCTTGGCGGTGTTGGCGGCGTCCTGGCCGGTCATGGCATCGACCACGAACAGGGTCTCGATCGGCTTGACCGCAGCGTGCAGCGCCTTGATCTCGTCCATCATGTCGGCGTCGATGTGCAGACGGCCGGCGGTGTCGACGATGACCACGTCGATGAACTTCAGCTTGGCTTCGCGGATGGCCGCTTCGGCAATGGCCACCGGCTTCTGGCTGATGTCGGACGGGAAGAAGGGGACACCGATGTCGTTGGCCAGGGTTTCCAGCTGCTTGATCGCCGCCGGGCGGTAAACGTCGGCAGAAACCACCATCACGCTCTTTTTCTTGCGCTCTTTAAGGAAGCGCGCCAGCTTGCCGGCAGTGGTGGTCTTACCGGCGCCCTGCAGGCCGGCCATCAGCACGACGGCTGGCGGGGCGGCGTTCAGCGCGAGGTCTTCGTTGGCCGCGCCCATCAGGCTTTCCAGCTCGGCCTGGACGATTTTCACGAACGCCTGGCCCGGGGTGAGGCTGCGCGACACTTCGGTGCCGACCGCACGTTCCTTGACGCTGTTGACGAAATCCTTGACCACCGGCAGGGCAACGTCGGCCTCGAGCAGGGCCATGCGCACTTCGCGCAGCGTGTCCTTGATGTTGTCTTCGGTCAGCTTGGCCTTGCCGGTGACATGGCGCAGCGTCTGTGACAGGCGGTCGGTCAGGTTTTCGAACATGGTGATCCTTTCAGGCCCAGTAAAAGCCGAGGTTTGTCAGGCGCCCTGGGGGAAATACACACCCGCCGGGCACAGCAAGGCGGCGATTATAGCGAAGTGCGGCGGCGGCGCACACCTTGGTGGAGGCCTGGGAGATATTCGGTGGCTGCCAGGGCCTGTTCGCGGGCAAGCCCGCTCCCACACGGCCTACCAGTCTTCCTAGAGCAGCGGAATCTATGCCACACTCCGTCTCTTTAAGGCTCGCCAACCAGGACTTATGGTCTCCTCACCCAGCCTCATCCCCAACCTGATCGCCGCCGGCCTCTATATAGCAGCGGCCATCTACCAGGGCACACACCTCGCCCAGGGCCGCAAGGCCGACAAGCGCCTGCTTGGCCTGCTGGGTGCCTTCGCGGTGCTGGCCCAGGCCGGTGCACTGTTCTTCCAGCTGATCACCCCGCTGGGCCTGAGCCTGGACTTCTTCAGTGCCGCCAGCCTGATCGCCGTAGCCGTCATTGCCCTGACCCTGCTGGCCTGCCTGCGCATACCGGTGGAAAACCTGTTGGTGCTACTGTTCCCGCTGGGTGCGATAACCGCGCTGCTGGCGCAGTTCGCGCCACCCGGCACGGTGCCGCTGATCAACGAAGAACCCGGCATTCTCGCGCACATCCTCCTGTCGATCCTGGCCTACGGGTTGTTCACCATTGCAGTATTCCAGTCACTGCTGTTGCTGCTGCAGGACCACCAGCTGAAGAACAAGCACCCGTCCGGGCTGATCCGCAACTTCCCGCCCCTGCAAACCATGGAAAGCCTGCTGTTCGGCTTCCTCTGGGCCGGCTGGTGCCTGTTGTCGCTGTCGCTGATCTCTGGCTGGCTGTTCCTCGACAACCTGTTCGCCCAGCACCTGGTGCACAAGACCTTGCTGGCCTGTGTCGCCTGGGTGGTGTTCAGCGTACTGCTGTGGGGCCGCACCCGCCTCGGCTGGCGCGGCCACAAGGCTATCCGCTGGACGCTGGCCGGTTTCTGCCTGCTAATGCTGGCCTACTTCGGCAGCAAGCTGGTTCGCGAATTCATCCTGCATATCTGACGGCCGCCCATGGACACCCTGCCGTACGCACCGCTATTCGGCACCCTCGCACTGGCCCTGTTGTGGTCAGCACTGTTCACTGCCGTGGATGCCGCCCGCCTGCAGCTCAATGGCTCGTTGCGCAGCCACGAAGACGGCACGCCCGCCCTGCCGGCCCAGGCCCTGGTGCTGTGTGCCAGCCTTGGCAAGCTGCTGGTACTAGGCCTGGCCTGCCTGCTGGGTCAGCGTCATAGCGGCGAGCACGGCTTCTGGCTGGCGGGGTTGGCCGCTACCTTCACCTTGCTGGTATTTGCCGAGTACCTGCCACGGCGCCTGGCCCGGCGCAACCCGCAGGCGTTCATCAGCCTTGGTGCCAGCCTGCTGAAAGCGCCCCTCGCCCTGCTGCAGCCGCTGGCCTGCCTGCTGGACGGCTTCGCCAAACTGCTGCTGCGCCCGTTCCGCGTGCAACCAACCGCAGTGGCCCTGCACCCGCAGGAAGTCGATGACTTCGACGAAGACGAAGAACACGAAACACCCCGCCACGGGCTGCTCGACGGCCTGCAATCGCTGGACAAGATCACCGTCAACGACATCCTGGTACCGCGCAATGAAGTGGACGGCATCAACCTCGACGAGCCGATCGAGCGCATCATCGAGCAGCTGATCGTCAGCCGCCATACCCGCCTGCCGGTTTACCACAATGACATCAACCAGGTTGAAGCGATCCTAAACACCAAGCTGATCAGCCACCTGCTGCCCAAGGCCGAGCTGACCCTGGAGGCGCTGCACAGCGCCTGCTACGAACCCTATTTCGTGCCGGAAAGCACGCCGCTGCAAATGCAGCTGCTGAACTTTCACAAGCAACAGCGCCGGCTGGGCGTGGTGGTGGACGAGTACGGCGAGGTGCTGGGCATTGTCACCCTGGAAGACATCCTCGAAGAGATCGTCGGCGAGTTCGAGGACGAGCAAAGCCTGGACAACCCCCATGTACACCCGCAGCCCGATGGCACGTTCGTCATCGATGGCACCGCTTCGCTACGCGAAATCAACCGCACCCTGGGCTGGCACCTGCCTTGCGACGGCGGGCCGAAAACCCTCAACGGGCTGGTGACCGAGGCGCTGGAGAGCATCCCGGAAAGCGCCGTTTGCCTGAAGATCGGCCGCTATCGCCTGGAAATCCTCGAAACAGAGGACAATTGTGCCAGCAAGGTACTGGTGTGGACCGTGACCCGATAGCTATACTCGGGTCACGCTTACCCAGCCCCGCCGTCCCGCCTGCTACCCGCACCCGGCGCTACACGGCCAGTCCGCTCCACTGACACGCCCTGCGGCCCTGCTTCAACACCCCGAACAGAGCCCGCCCCGCCCCTATCCCCCTTGGGCTATCGTCAGTCGGGCGCACACAACAACAAAACGCTCCGGCGTCCGCGCATCTGTGCCTGCCCTTTTGCATTGCACACCGTCGCGGGCAAAGCCCATGGAGCCGGACCAGACTGTTAGGGACCTACTTAATGACAACCAGCAGCACCTATGCCGAAGCGCCTGCCGCGCCGGTCAACTCGCCGGCACGGGTGGCCACAGCCAGCTTTATCGGCACCGCCATCGAGTTCTACGACTTTTACGTTTACGCCACCGCCGCTGCCCTGGTGATCGGCCCGGTATTCTTCCCGTCGGGGTCGGGCACTGCGCAGATGCTGGCGGCGTTCCTCACCTTTGGTATTGCCTTCCTTGCCCGCCCATTGGGCTCGGCGCTGTTCGGCCATTTCGGCGACCGCATCGGCCGTAAATCAACCTTGGTCGCCTCGCTGCTGCTGATGGGTGTGTCCACCACCGCCATTGGCGTGCTGCCAGGCTATGACAGCATTGGCGTGTGGGCACCGATCATCCTCTGCCTGCTGCGCTTTGGCCAAGGCCTGGGCCTGGGCGGCGAATGGGGTGGCGCAGCGCTGCTGGCCACCGAGAACGCCCCGGAAGGCAAGCGCGCCTGGTTCGGCATGTTCCCGCAACTTGGGCCGTCGATCGGCTTTTTGGCTGCCAACGGCCTGTTCCTGACCCTGGCCCTGCTGCTCAGCGACGAGCAGTTCCGTGAGTGGGGCTGGCGTATTCCGTTCCTGCTCAGCGCCGCGCTGGTGCTGGTGGGGCTCTATGTGCGCCTGAAGCTTGAAGAAAGCCCGGTCTTCGCCAAGGCTGTTGCCCGTCACGAGCGGGTGAAAATGCCGGTGGTCGACCTGTTCTCCAAGTACTGGGTGCCAACCCTGCTGGGCGCTGCGGCCATGGTGGTGTGCTACGCGCTGTTCTACATCTCTACAGTGTTCTCGCTGAGCTATGGCGTGACCACACTGGGCTACAGCCGCGAGACGTTCCTTGGCCTGCTGTGCTTCGCGGTGGTGTTCATGGCCTTGGCCACGCCGCTGTCGGCCTGGCTCAGTGACCGTTACGGGCGTAAACCGGTGCTGATCGTCGGTGGCCTGCTGGCGGTAGCGTCGGGCTTTACCATGGAGCCGCTGCTGACCTCGGGTTCGACCACGGGCGTAGCGCTGTTCCTGGCCATCGAACTGTTCCTGATGGGCGTGACCTTTGCGCCAATGGGGGCACTGCTGCCTGAACTGTTCCCGACCCACGTGCGGTATACCGGCGCTTCGGCGGCGTATAACCTGGGCGGGATTGTCGGGGCCTCGGCGGCACCGTTCTTTGCCCAGAAGCTGGTGAGCATGGGTGGGTTGAGCTGGGTGGGAGGGTATGTGTCGGCGGCGGCGGTGATCAGCCTGATTGCCGTGTTGTGCCTGAAAGAGACCCGCAATACCGAACTGTAAACAAATGGGGCCGCGTTGCGGCCCCAATCGGATCAGAACTCAACCTTGACCGCTTGCGACGCACGGGTCGCCTTGGCCCGCGCCTGCTCTACCGACTCATCACGCGCCAGGCACACGCCCATGCGGCGGGTGCCGTTGATTTCCGGCTTGCCGAACAAGCGAATGGCGGTATCCGGCTCGCTCAGCGCTGCGCCCAGGTTGGCGAAGCTGGTCTGCTGCGACTGCCCTTCCGGCAGGATCACCGCCGAGGCCGACGGACCAAACTGGCGCACCACCGGAATCGGCAAGCCGAGAATGGCGCGGGCATGCAACGCAAACTGCGACAGGTCCTGGGAAATCAGGGTGACCAGACCCGTGTCATGCGGGCGTGGCGAGACTTCGCTGAACCACACCTGGTCGCCCTTCACGAACAGCTCAACGCCAAACAGACCACGACCGCCCAGGGCATCGGTGACCGCCTTGGCCACGCGTTGCGATTCGGCCAGCGCTTTCGGGCTCATGGCCTGCGGCTGCCACGATTCCTGATAATCGCCCTTCTCCTGGCGATGACCAACCGGCTCCAGGAAGGTGGTACCCCCCACATGGCGCACGGTCAGCAGGGTGATTTCGTATTCGAAGTCGATAAAGCCCTCGACGATCACCCGGCCCTTGCCAGCGCGGCCGCCTTCCTGGGCGTAATCCCACGCCTTCTGCAAGTCGGCATCGCTGCGCAGCAGGCTCTGGCCCTTGCCCGACGAACTCATTACTGGCTTGACCACGCACGGGTAGCCGACATCGGCCACGCCCTTGGTGAAGTCTTCATAGGTGTCGGCGAAGTGGTAGGGCGACGTTGGCAGCTCCAGCTCTTCGGCGGCGAGGCGACGAATGCCTTCGCGGTTCATGGTGAGCTGGGTGGCACGGGCAGTCGGCACCACGTTGAAGCCTTCGTTCTCCAGCTCGACCAGGGTGGCGGTGGCGATGGCTTCGATTTCCGGAACGATGTAGTGCGGTTTTTCGGCTTCGATCACAGCACGCAGGGCCACGCCATCGAGCATGTTGACCACGTGGCTGCGGTGCGCCACCTGCATGGCCGGGGCATTGGCGTAGCGGTCGACGGCGATCACCTCGACGCCCAGGCGCTGCAGTTCGATCACCACTTCCTTGCCCAGCTCGCCACAGCCGCACAGCAGTACACGGGTCGCGGTGGGCGACAAGGGGGTTCCGATACGGGTCATTTCAGGTCCTCGAAGGCATCCGGGGCCGCACCAGGCTTGGTACGGCCCGCTGAAAAAGGACCGTTATTCTACACCATCAGCCCGCAACGGCGGCCCGTCGGGCGCGAAATGCCATGGCCAGCCACACGGCGGTGACACCGGCAAACTTCGAGGCCATGGCGGTGCCGACTATCACCGGCGTCAGGGCGCCGATCATGCCGAAGAAGATGAAGGTATCCACCGGAATGCTCAGGGCCGAGCTCAGCCACAGGCGGTCGCGCAGCGGCCGGCGGGTGATGCTGAACACCAGCCAGTCGATCAGCTCGGAAATGAAGAACGCGGTGGCGCTGGCCAAGGCGATGGCCGGCTCCGAGGTGACGTAGGACAGCACCAGGGCCACCAGCATGGCCACCAAGGCGCCGTGGCCGAAGCGGGTCTGCACCATGTCACGCAGGATGAACACCAGGCCGCCCCAGGCGGACCAGATGATGTCCAGGTGCGGGGCGCTAGAGAAGGCGTAGTTGATCAGCACTACGCTGCTGATGTAGGCAATCAGATAGAACATGGCGAGTCGTCTGTGGGCAAGCCCTACAGATTACCGCTGGCTTCTTCGCGGGTAAACCCGCAGGCACCGCACCACATAACCTGTGGGAGCGGGCATGCCCACAGGTTATGCGTCAACCTACAGGATGAGGCCGGCGGCTACTGCCCGTTCATGGCAGAGCTTCAACACCGCCCGCCGCTCGTCATTGTCCATCCGCCCCCAGCGGCCAATCTCCGCCACGGTACGCTGACACCCGGTGCAGATATCCTGCTCGTCCAGCGCACAAATGCTCACGCACGGCGAGGCTACCGGCCGCTCTGCAACATCACTCATCATCAACCACCAGTTCCTGCGCATAACGCCGGGCATTATGCACATAGTGCGCGGCGCTGGCTTCGAGCATGCGCTTCTGCTGCTCGGTCAATTCACGTACCACCTTGCCCGGCGAGCCCATTACCAGCGACCCATCAGGGATTTCCTTGCCCTCGGCGATCAATGCATTGGCGCCGATGATGCAGTGCTTGCCGATGCGCGCGCCGTTGAGAATCACCGCATTGATACCGACCAGGCTGTAGTCGCCCACCGTGCAGCCATGCAGCATGGCGTTGTGGCCAACGGTCACGCCCTTGCCCAAGGTCAGCGGCGAGCCCATGTCGGTGTGCATCACCGTGCCATCCTGCACGTTGCTGCCCTCGCCAATGTCGATCAGCTCGTTATCCCCGCGCAGTACCGCGCCAAACCATACGCTGGCATCGGCCTGCAGGCGCACGTTGCCAATCAGTGTGGCGTTGGGTGCGGCCCAACTGGTGGGGTGGCTCTCGACCCGCAGGTCGCCCAGGCGGTATTTCATGCTTGCTCCTCAGGCTGGAACGCAGACGGCGGGGTTGGCCCCGCTCAGTTTTCGATGTAACGCTCAGGGGGGTGGTGCAGGCTGATGCCGGCATCGAACAACACGTTGACCAGTTCCACGATCATGATCGCCGACAACCCCCAGATCTTGTATTCGCCATAACGGTAGCTGGGCACATACCAGCTGCGCCCCTGGTAATCGATACGGTGGGTATGGTCGCGCGGGTCCTGGCGGAAGAATTCCAGCGGCACGGTGAATACTGCCGCGATTTCGGCGTCGTTGGCGCGGTATTCGACGAAGTCGGGAATAACCCCGACGAATGGCGTCACTTTAAGGCCATGCAGCGAAATCAGCGGGCTGAGCGGGCCGATCACTTCCACCAGCCCCGGCGGCAGGCCGATTTCTTCTTCGGCTTCACGGAGCGCGGTGAACACCAGGTCCGGGTCTTCCGGGTCGCGACGGCCACCGGGAAAGGCCACTTCGCCACCATGTGTGGACAGGCCCTTGGCGCGCAAGGTAAGGACCAGTTCGGGCGCTTCGCTGCGGGTAATGGGCAAAAGAACCGCCGCTTCAGGGAACCGCCGGTCGGTTTCCAATGATGCGGGTTGGTGGTTGCTCATTCGGCGAAGTAGCTCGTCCAGCATTGCGCACACTCGTATCCAAGGCCTGCCTTGCATGATGCACCAAAGCCGCGAAGCACCCAAGCCCCTGCGCTTGCGGCGGCCTTGCCGGCGCGCCAAGATAGCCCCAAGCAAAAGGACCTACACATGAAATTCTGCAGCGCGTGCGGCCAGCCGGTCATACAGCAGATCCCCGAAGGCGACAGCCGCCTGCGGTATGTCTGCGAGTCTTGCCAGACCATCCACTACCAGAACCCCAACATCGTTGCTGGCGTGTTGCCAACCTGGGGCAGCCAGGTGCTGCTGTGCCGGCGCGCCATCGAGCCCCGCCGGGGCTATTGGACCTTGCCCGCCGGCTTCATGGAGAACGGCGAAACCCTCGACCAGGCCGCCCGTCGCGAAACGGTCGAGGAAGCCTGCGCCCGGGTCGGGTCGATGAGCCTGTACCAACTGTTCGATTTGCCGCACATCAACCAGGTGCACGTGTTCTTCCGCGCCGAGCTGGCGGACCTTGCCTTTGATGTGGGTGTCGAAAGCCTGGAGGTGCGCTTGTTCGAAGAACATGAGGTACCGTGGGGCGAGCTGGCTTTCCGCACCGTCACACGCACACTAGAATGCTACTATCGCGACCGCATCGGGCATCACTACCCCATTGGCCATGAGTACCTGCCGCCGATGAACGTCTCGACCACGACCTCTAAATAGAAAAGCCTTCAGGGATACCGTTACATGCGTTGGTTGCTTGCCCTTTTCTGCCTTTGCGTTACCTCGGTGTCCCAGGCGGCCTTCACCGAGACCATCATCCGCAAGCCCGTACCGGCAGCGCAAACGCCTTCGCCTTCGCAGCAGGCCATGCAACCGCTGATCGACAAGGTGCTGGTGATCAAGTCCGAGCGCCGCCTGCAGCTGATCAGCCGTGGCGAGCCGCTGAAAACCTACCGCATTTCCCTGGGCAAGCAGCCCAAGGGCGCCAAAGAGCGAGAAGGCGACAAAAAAACCCCCGAAGGCCTGTACTGGCTGGACTGGCGCAAGCAAAGCGACCGCTTCAACCTGGCCATGCACATCAATTACCCGAACGTCAGCGACGCCGCCCGTGCCACCCGCGAAGGGGTGAGTGCCGGCAGCATGATCATGATCCACGGCACGCCGATCAACGACGAATACCCGGAATGGTACTTCCATACCCTGGACTGGACCGATGGCTGCATTGCCATGCGTAACCGTGACATGCAGGAAGTGTGGGACCTGGTGCGGGATGGGACGTTGATCGAGATTCGGCCTTAGTCCTACAAGCAAGTACCCGCTTCGACAGGTTTACCAGCGCAAGTCGCGTTGACCTGCCAACGCCTGCGGCCCCAGCCACTGCGCCCCCCGCAACAAGGGCGTCAAAGCAGCCTCCGGTTGCAACTCGAATACCAGCTGCGCCCGACGACCTGGCAGGTCAGCATCCACGGCCAACTGATGCTGCCCCTGCTGCGCCAGTTTGCCACGCAGGCGCCAGCCACTGCGGCAGTCCATTTCCAGCCAGCCCTGCCCCAGGCCCAGCGACCAGGGTTCGCTCAGTGCCAGATCACTCACTGTTACGCGGCCTTCGCTGGTCAGGCACCGGCGCCCTACCCCGCTCAGCTGCACTGCGCCCTGCCACTGCCCGGCCAGGCGGTAATCAGCCGCCACCGTAGCCTGAGGCCCCATGGCCGCTGCTTCCAGCCGCCAACGCCAAGGCCAGCCTTCGGCACGCAGCTGCCAGGCTTGCCCTTGGAACCCCAGCTGCGCAGTGGCCTGCATGCGCCAAGGCGCCACCGACCAACGCAATGGCCCGACTGGCCCCAACTGTTGTGCGTGACCTTGCCACAGGCTGCCACGGGCATCCTGCATTGGCAGGCCGAGCCCGCGCGCCACCCAGCTAGCAGGTGGCTCCACCAGCAGTGTCACGGCGAACACGAGCAGCACCCACGCCGCAGCTTTACGGCTCATGGCTGCACCACCAGATCGAAGCGCAACACCTTGCCATCCTGCTCCAGCCCCCATTGCAGCGGCTGTACGCCTTCGGTGCGCAGGGCCTGCAACCAGTCTTGCAGCGCCCGCTCATCGGCCACCTGCCCGCGCAGGTGCCAGGTTTTGCCTTGTTCATCAACCTCGGCCAGCGCCACCCGCCGCGCCTTGGCCGACTGCTTCAAACGCTCCATGCTCAAGTCAGGGCCACCCTGCAAACTGGCGGCTTGTTCAGCCAACCCTTGCCACTGACTGAGTTCGCGCCATTGCGCCAAGCCACCGCGCAGGGCCAGGAAGGCCAGCAACACGGCAATCAACAACCAGGCGAACTTCAACCGATGACGTTGCATCCAGTCGCGGCTCATACGGCTGCTCCCAAGTCGAAGATCACTTCGCCACTCAGCACCTGCACGGCGGCGCCCGCTGCGCTGGCCATGTCTTGCCAAGGTGGCGCGGCCCCCTCGCCCGCCAACCGCACGCGCCAGCGCTGGCCATCGAAGCGCACGGCTTGCAGGCGCCAGCCGGGGTGATCCCGCAGCCACGCCTGCAACGTTGCCTGCAAGTCTTCGAGCTGGCGTGTGCGCACTTGCTGTTGCAACCCACTTTCACGCAGGCGTTTGAGGGCCTGAGCGGCATGCTGTGGGCTGGCCTGTTCGCCTGTCACGGCAATGACCTGGGCGCGCCAGAGTTGCGCCTGGCGCCATTGCTGGCTCAACCACAGGCTGCTCCATACAGCCGCCAGTACCAGGCAAGCAGCCAACAGCCGTTGCTGCGGACGCGAAACGGCAGGCAATGAAGGTGCCTTGCGGCCACGCTCGAACAAGCCAGGCAGCGAAGCGAGGGGCGCCAGCGCACTTGGCCAGTCGCCACTCAGTGGCACCTTTTGCAGGTGTGCCCAAGGTTGCTGCGGCATTTCTTCCAGTGCATCCGGCCACGCCAGCCAGTGTTCCTGTTCGTCTTCGCCCAACCCTTTGTACAAGGACATGCCGGGTGGGCGCTGCCAGTGCCAGGCAGTGCCTGCTTCTACCGCAGGTAGCAACTGCAGCTCTGCCCAGCAACGCTCCACTTGCAGGCCCCATGCGGCACACTGCCCACGCCAGCCCTCCAGTTTCTGGCGTGCCACAACCAGCAGACGAAGGTACCCGGGTTCTCGGGCCAGGCAGGCACAGGCCACTTCGTCCGGCGGTTGCAGCAAGCAGTCCTCAAGCAGCAACGACCACTCTTCACGCTTGAGCCCCGGTGGAGCCGGTACGCGGAAGCAGCTGCACGCCTCGGCAGGCAGAATCAGTGCAACCCGGGCTTGCAGGTTCGCCGGTGGCTCACCCTGCCCTTGGCGCTGCACGACGCCGCCGTCGATCAGTGCCCAGTGCCAGACAACGCCGGGGCGCAGCAACAACCACGGCTGAGCCGACGTTCGTCGCCGCCATTCAAATTTCATGAGCGCCCCCACGGGAGGGCGAAAGTGCAGACATAGGGTGCTCCATCACGCTGCAATTCCAGGCGCACACCACGGCCGGGATGCGCGGGCTGGTCAGAAGGCCAGGTCAGCCAGCGGCCGCCCTGGTAATAAAGGACATTCATCACGCTGACCCGGTCGAGGTGCTCGCGTTGTATCCAGCGCGGGGCAGCGGCCGCGTACAAGTCGGCCGAGCTTTCCAGCAGCAGGCGTTGATCGCGGGCCTCAAAGCGCAAGCGTTGGCGCTGCAGGCGCGAGCCGCCCTCGGCCTCTGGCAGGCCGGTGGCGGCGACCCATTGCAATTGGTGGCTTGCCGGTTGCCAGTCCAGCCAGCGGCTGGCCAAGGGCAGGCGCTGGTCATAGACCCGGCGCAGCACCGGGCTGTCGAAGCGACGCTCCAAGGCCAGGCAAAAGTCCAGCACCGAGGTTTGCTGGCTGGTGACCTGAAGGCGTTCGCGGACCTTGAGCCAGCCGTTGACCAAAGCGGCGAGCATGATGCCGAGCAAGGCTGTCAGGGCCAGGGCGACCATCAGCTCGATCAGGGTCAAGCCAGCCTGGCGGCGCTTCATGGGCGCTCCAGAAACACGGTGTACTGGCCCAGCGGCAGGCGCTGGTCACGGTCGGCGAACAGTTGCAGCTCGCCCCGGCGCAGGTCGCGCACGCCGGTGCGGCGCAGTTGCAATTGCCAATGGCACGGCTGGCCGCCCTGGCTCAGCTCGCCGTTAGCCTGATTGGCGGCAGGCCAGAACTGCTCGACAGCGAAGCGGGTTTGCAGCTCACGCGCGCACAGCAGGCCAAGGCGATGCTGCTGAAGGTTGTCCTGCACGGCCAGGCGCTGACGCAGGACCTGGCTGGTGATCACCGCCAGCACAGCAGCGATCGCCAAGGCTACGGTCACCTCCAGCAAGGTGAAGCCACGCTGACGTTGCTTCATGGCGCCACCTGCAAGCGACCATCGCGGCCCCAGGCCCATTGCTGGCTGCCATCGGCCCAGCGCCAGATCACGCTGCCTGGCTGTGCCCAGCCATGCGGCGTGAACACCAGGCGCGGCTGCGGGCTGGCGGGCCAGTCCGGGTGCAGGCCCTTGGGCCAGTCGCCCACCGCAACGGCTTCGACGACCCAGGCATTGCCCTCGCGCCGCACAAACTCCGGACGCGGGCCATTCCAGCGCAGCCCGCGCAGTTGCCCGGTATGTCGGGCCAACGCGGCCTGCGCTCGGGTTTCGGCCGCCAGGCGCTGCAACGCCTGGTCGACATTGGCTTGACCGCTGCCAAGCCCCGCCACCGCCAGGCCCGTCATCAGGCCGGCGATTGCCAGCACCACCAGCAATTCGATCAGGCTGAAGCCCCGCTGACGGCGCACCTTTACAGTTCCCAGTTACCCAGGTCGGCATCCTGGCCTTCCCCCCCGGGCAGGCCGTCCGCGCCCAGCGAGTAAACATCCACCCGACCATGTTCACCGGGCATGCGGTACTGGTACGGAGTGCCCCACGGGTCTTCCGGCAGGCGGCGCACATAACCGTCGCTGCGCCAGGCCCGTGGCAGTGGTTCCTGGCTCGGCTTTTTCACCAGAGCGGCCAGGCCCTGCTCGCTGCTGGGGAAACGCAGGTTATCCAACCGGTACATGTCCAGCGCCTGCTCCAGGGTGGCCAGGTCGGCCATCACTTTCTGTTTCATGGCCTTGTCCTGGTTGCCCAGCACACTGGGCGCGACCACAGCGATCAGCAGGCCGATGATGAAGATCACCACCATGATTTCCATGAGGGTGAAACCGCGCTGGCGGTTGCGTCGATGCAGCATGGCAAAACTCCTTGTCGTCACAGTTGCAGGCCCTGGTTGAGTTGCATGATCGGCAGCAGCACCGCCAGCACGATGAACAGCACCACGGCGCCCATCACCAGGATCATCAGGGGTTCGAACAGCGCCATGGCGGTATCCACCTGGCGGGCAAAGCCGCGCTCCTGGTCGTCGGCCACGCGTTCGAGCATGTCGGCCAGGGTGCCGCTGGCCTCGCCGCTGCCGACCATGTTCACCAGTAGCGGCGGGAATTGCTGGCTGGCATCCAGCGCTCGGTGCAGGCTGGTGCCGCCCTGCACTTGCTGGCGCACCTGCTCCATAGCCAGCCGGATGCGCCGGTTGCCGACGGTTTCGGTGGCTACTTGCAAGGCTTCGAGCAGGGCCACGCCACTGCCACTGAGAATCGCCAGGCTGCGCGCCAGGCGGGCGCTTTCCAGCACCTGCAGCAGGCTGCCGATGCGCGGCAGGCGCAGCAGCAACTGGTCGCGGCGCAGGCACCAATGCGGCTTGCGCAGCAACCAGCCGCCGAGCACGCCAAGCATCAACGCTACCCCCAACAACCACGGCCCGGCGTGTACCAGCCCCTGGCTCAGGCCGATCAGCAGCGAGGTGATCAGCGGCAGGCTTTGCCCCGCGTGGGCGAATTGTTCGGTGAGTTTGGGCACGACGAAGGTCATCAGGCCGACGACCACGGCAAGTGACACACCCATCAATACGGTGGGGTAGATCAGCGCAGTACGGGCTTTGTGCTGCTGGCGCTGTACCTGCTCCAGGTGGTCGGCCAAACGTGTAAGCACCTGTGCCAGGCGCCCGGAACGCTCGCCGGCCTCGACCAGTGCGCAATACAAACCCGTGAACGGCGCCCCCTGGCGCGCCAGGCTGCGGGCCAGGCCCAGGCCTTCGGCGAGCGATCCACGCAGGGCCACCAGCACACTGTGCAGGGCGGGCTGGCGCAGTTGGCGTTCAAGGGTACCCAGCGCATCGACCAAGGGGATGCCAGCCCCGATAAGGGTCGCCAGCTGGCGGGTCAGTTCACAGAGCTGGGCGCGGCTTAAACGCTGGCGCCTGGCTTGCCGGGCTCCGGCTTCCTGGCGCTGCAACTGTCGGGCGAACAGGCCCTGCTCGCGCAACAACTGGCGTGCATGGCGCTCGCTGTCGGCTTGCAGGCTGGCTTTGTGCGCTTTGCCGGCGAGGTCGACGGCCTGGTAGCGATACGTCGGCATGCCTTAACCCTGCACCACACGCAGCACTTCGGCCAGGCTGGTCTCGCCACGGGCCAGGCAATCACTGGCCATCGCCACCAGGCTCTGGCGACGCTCAGCCAGGTAATCCTGCATGGCCAGTTCACTGGCGCCGTCGTAGAGCAGACCAATCAACCCGGCATCCAGCTCGATGAATTCGTACAGGCCCAGGCGCCCGACATAACCGCTGCCCTGGCACTGTTCGCAGCCCACCGCGTGGTAGCTGCTGCCCAGTGCCGCCAGTTCTGGCCACAGCTCACGCTCGGCAGGTTGCAGCGGGTACGACACGGCGCAACGGCACAAGCGCCGTACCAGGCGCTGGGCCAGCACACCACGCAGGCACGAGGCGATCAGGAACGGCTCGATGCCCATGTCGCGCAGACGGGTTACCGCCCCCACGGCGCTGTTGGTGTGCAGGGTGGACAGCACCAGATGGCCGGTGAGGCTGGCCTGAACCGCGATCTGCGCGGTTTCCTGGTCGCGGATTTCACCGAGCATGATCACGTCCGGGTCCTGGCGCAGGATGGCGCGCAGGCCACTGGCAAACGTCAGCCCGGCACGCGGGTTGATGGCTGTCTGGCCAATGCCGGCAATGGCGTATTCGACGGGGTCCTCGACCGTGAGGATATTGCGGCTGCCATCGTTGAGGCTATTGAGGCTGGCGTACAGGGTGGTGGTCTTGCCCGAGCCGGTCGGGCCAGTGGACAGCACGATGCCGTTGGGACGCGCCAGGCAACTGCGCAGGCCCTGTAACACGGCGGGCGGCATGCCCAGGTTATCCAGCGCCAGCAGGCTGGCCTGCTTGTCGAGCACGCGCATGACCACCCGCTCGCCATGAATGCCGGGCAAGGTCGAAACCCGTACATCCACTTCACGGCCTGCTGCACGCAAGGTGATACGGCCGTCCTGGGGCTGGCGCTTTTCGGCGATGTCCAGGCGCGCCATGACCTTGATCCGCGACACCAGCATGGCCGACAGCGCTCGCGGTGGGCGCAACACTTCACGCAGGTGCCCATCGACCCGCAGGCGCACCACCAGGCTCTGCTCGAAGGTTTCGATATGGATGTCCGAGGCGCGCAGGCGCAGCGCCTGGCCAAACAGGCCATTGATAAGACGGATGACCGGGGCTTCGTCATCGCTTTCCAGCAGGTCTTCGATACGCGGCATCTCGCTCATCAGGCTGTCCAGGTCGACCTGGTCACCAATGCCTTCGATCAGCGCTTCAGTGGCGGCATCACCCACCTCATACAACTGGCCCAGGCGCTCGTCGAACACGGCCGGTTCCAGATATTCCAGCGCACTGGGCTGGCCATGTACACGCAGCAGCTCCTGCAACTGGGCGCTGTCGGCATCGCGCCGGAGCCACAGCTGCCAGCCCTCGGCCGCCGGGGCCATGGCCACCCCGCTTTGCCGTGCCTGGCGGTAAGGCAGCATCACCAGTCACCGCCTTCCAGGCGCGCGCGGCTGGCGGGGAATACCTGCAACAAAGGGGTGCCCTCGGCCAGGTCCGGCAGTTGCAGCGGCGTGGTCTGCTGCAAGGTGCGGTACTTGTCTTCGCTAAGCCCGGCCAGGCTTGGCCCGTCCCGCAAGATGCGCGGGCGGATGAACACCATCAGGTTCTGCTTGGTGTTCTTGGTGGCGTCGGAACGGAACAGCCGGCCCAGGTAAGGGATGTCACCGAGCAGCGGCACGCGCTGGTTGCTGGTGCTCAGTTCGTCGCTGATCAGGCCGCCGAGGATCACCAGGCCGTTGTCCTCGACCATGACCTTGGTCTTGATCTCGCGCTTGTTGGTGATCACATCGCTGGCCGCGCTGGACTCGGCGATCGATGACACCTCCTGGACAATGTCCAGGCGCACGCTATTGTCGACGTTGATCTGCGGCTTGATACGCAGCTTCACCCCGACCTCTTTACGTTCGATGGTCTGGTACGGATTGGCGTTGTTCTGTGTGACCGAACCGGTGACAAAGGGCACCTCCTGGCCGACCAGGATGGAGGCCTCGGCGTTGTCCAGGGTCAGCAAAGTAGGTGTGGACAGCAGGTTGAAACCACTCTTGCCCTTTAGCGCATTGACCAACATGGCGAAGTTGAACCCGCCGCCGAAATGGCCGATGCCCGCCGTGGCGCCGGTAGTGGCGGACAGCAGGTCGCCAAGCGCCTCGTTGTCGCCACTGGCAGCCGCCCCGGCGATGTTGGCGATGTTCACCCCGTTGCTGCCGAAGTTGACGATGCCGGCGCCGAACTTTTCGTCGGCAAACAGCCATTGCACGCCCAGCTCCTGGGCGCTGCTATCGGACACCTCGGCAATGATCGCTTCCACCACCACTTGGGCACGGCGAATGTCCAGCTGCTCGACGATGGCGCGGTAGGCGGCCAGCTCGCTGTCTGGGCCGACCATGACCACAGCGTTGGTGCCTTCTTCGTATTCAAGGCGAATGCCCGGGCCACCACTGGTAGCCACCGCGGGCCTGTCCTTACCCTCACCTTCACCCGCCTCTTCAGCCGGCACCACACCTTCCTGGCTGAGTCCGCGTAACACCTTGACCACTTCACCGGCATTGGCATGGCGCAGGTAGATCACCTGGGTGCTGCCATTGCCAGGCGCCTCTTGCGGGCGGTCGAGCTGGCGCAGCAGGCTGGCGATGCGGTCGAGGTTACTGCGCCAGTCGGTGACCACCAACTGGTGCGCTGCCGGGTACGGGGTGATCACCCCAACGCGCGGGTCGATCAGGGGTTTGAGGATACCCAGCACCTGTTCGTTGGCGGCGTTGCGCACATTGAATACACGGGTGGCCACGCTGTCGCTGCCTTCACCCTGCTGCCCGCCCGCCTCCACCGGCACCGGCTCCAGGCGCGCGGCCTGGTCGGGGACGATCTTCACGCTGCCGTTGGGCAGGTCGACAGTGGCATAGCCTTGGGCGCGCAACTGCGCGAGGAAGATGTCGTAGATGGCATCGGCGTCGTGCAGGTCGACGGTGCGCACAGTGACCTTACCCTTTACCCGGGGGTCGACGATGAACGTCGTGCCGGTGATACGCGACACGCTGTCGATGAACTCGCCCAGTTCGGTGTCGACGAAGTTCACCTCGTACATTGGCGTACCGTTGTCATCGAACACCGGCTCTTCGGCGCAGGCCAAGGACAGCACCAGGCTCAACGCAGCAGCCACGCAGTATCTAACAGGCATCGTTCATCCTTGCCGCTTGAAGCCGGTCACGGCGGGGCGTGGCGGCCAGGGCAGGCGTTCGCGCCGCCCCTGGTTGTTGAAAATCAGGCCATCACTGTCGATGTCCTGCAGCACGATCCCCGGCGCCAGGCGTTGGCCACGCGCCAGCGTGCGTACTTGCTCGCCGTAGCGCAGCACCACCACGCTGGAGGCCAATGGCTCAGCCTTCAGGCCCCCGAGGTATTGCAGTGGCAGGCGGGTAATGGCGATTGCACCGTCGTCGATGGGCGCCTGCCAGTGACCGACCATCAGCCCAGGCAACGGACCGACAGCCACCGCAGGTGCTGTCGCCGGTTGTGGCTGGCGGCTCAGTTGCAGCACGCACTGGGCGGCCAGCCAGCCTGCCAAGGTCAGGCCTGCGCCCGAGAGCAGGCGCGAAGCGAACGTCACGAAGCCAACTGCCGTGGGTGCCAGCCCGGGTGCCCCTGCACATAGCGCACGTCTGGCCATTGCAACGGCACTAGTTGCCAGCCGGGTGCCTGACGGGCGAGCCAGGCTTCAACCCGCTGCCACAGGGGCTCGCCCGCCTGGCTTTGAAACTGCAGGCCAAAAGTGCGGCACAGGCCCTGCACCGACTCCAGCCCGGTGATGCGCTTGCCTTGCGGGCTGTAGCTGACCCCCCAGGCCTGGCTCTGCCAGCGTGGCAGGTCTTGGCTGTTGTCCAGCAGTAGCGGGTCGCCGAACAGTTGCTCTGCGGCGTTCTCCAGTACTTGCTCCACCTGCCGGGCCGGCGCTTCGACCACCGGGGCCGGGTAGCCACCGGTCAGGCTGATCAGGTGTTCGCGGGTAATGGGGGCACCCGCGGGCAGCGGGTAGTCATAGCGCAGGCCCGGCAGCAGCACGGGCATGCTGCTGTCATCGGCCAACGCTTGATGCAGCAAGCGGTCCCAACTGCCGCCACGGGTGTCGCGGCGCCACAAAGCCTGTGGCGCACGGGCCAGCGGTTGGTCTAGCCAGGCCGCATGGCCGGCGCGTTGCTGGCGCAAGGTAGCCTGCAGCTGCCCCACCCGCAGTTGCGCGGCGGGTGACAGTTGCTGTTCGAACGCCGGGAAGAAACGCCCATCGAATTGCCATGCGCCAGCCATTCGCTGACAACGCAGGCGGAAGGCGCCGCTGCCCCGACAGCCGGCGAACAACACCGGCACGCGCCGGCCACTGGCCTGGGTGACCTCGACCGGCGCCGGCCACAGGTCCTGGCCACGGGCGCACAACAACACGTCGATTTGCGGCACCCGCTCGGCCAGCCACAAGCCAGGGCCTGTGCCGACGTCGGCCATGGCCACCACCAGGTCGGCTTCGCGCCGGGCTTGCTCGAACACGGGTTGTAATGATTGGTACCACAGTTTCAGGGAGGCTTTCTGGTCCTGGGCGTAAGGGTCGGTCACGCCGACCACGGCAATGCGAGCACCGCCGCGCTCGAAGACGTGCAAGGCCTCCAGCCCCAGTGCCTGACGTTGCGCGTCCGCCAGCCCGGCGCCCAAGGTAATGGCGCTAGCCTGGCGATACAGCCCATGGCTACGCTGCGGCCACAGCACGCGTTCATCGCTGCTGACACGCACCTCACTGCCCAGCAACTGGCTGCCTTGAACGCCGCTCTCGCCTTGAGTCAGGTAGGCCAGGCCACTGCCATTCCAGCCCTGGCCGTTTTCCAGGGTCAGGCTGTTACCTGCACCGGCCTCCCCCCGCAGCTGTTCCAGCAGCGCCGCCAGCACGGCAAAACCGCCCAGCTGGGCTGCACTCGCCTGGCTGGCATCGAGCAACGGCGCCAGTTGCGGGTAGGCCAGGCTGGCGCTGCTGCCGGTCATCCAAGGCGCGCGGCCCAGATGGCTGACCGGCCCCAGGCGAGTCGCCGGCACCACCGCCTGGCCGGGTTGGCGGGCATCGAGGGTATCGGCCACGTACAGCAGGTCGAGGTGGGCGTTACCGCCCTGTTGTGCCGGGAAAGCAGAACAGGCGCCGAGCAGCGGGGCCATGGCCCCGACACCCATCCAGCTGATCACTTCGCGCCTGTGCATGCTGCTTGCCATCGAACCCGCCATCCTTATCCATGTTCATTCAGGGCTCCGGATGTTGCGGCGTTGGCATTACAGTTTGATGGCAGAATTCCGACAGTCATTCCAAATTGATCTGTCAGCGAATGTTCTAAGAGCGGGCCGTTTTAAAACGCCGTTAACATTTCTGCCAATGAATCATCATATTTGCGCACTAAAGTCGCGGTTTCCTCTAACTCAGCCAACATAAGGACACCCTGATGAGTCGAGATACCGGCGACAACCTGGACCGGAACCAAAGCGGCAACCTGCCGATGGCCAACGTCATGGACGCCTACCTCAGCCGCCGCAGCGTGATGCGCGGCAGCCTGGGCGCCGCCATCGCCATGATCGCCGGTACCGGCCTGACAGGCTGTTTCGACGGTGGTGGTTCCGATCACGATGATCCGGTCACCGAGCCACCGGTGACCGAGCCGCCTGTTACCGAACCAGAGGTCCCGAAACTGGCGCTGGGCTTCCAGTCCATCCCGGGCTCGCGCACCGACGCCTGCGTGGTGGCCGCCGGCTACAGCGCCTATGTGCTGGCGCCTTGGGGTACGCCAATTAACAGCAATGGCAACCCGTGGAAGTCCGACGGCAGCAACACCTCGACCGATCAGGCCAATGCCATGGGCATGCACCATGACGGCATGCACTTCTTCCCCATCAACGGCAGCTCGGAAGACGGCTTGCTGGCGATCAACTTCGAATACATCGACACCGCCGCCCTGCACCCGGCCGGCCCCACCACCGACGTGAACGGCAAGCGCCCGGTCGAAGAAGTGCGCAAGGAAATCAACGCCCACGGGGCTGGCGTGGTGCGCCTGCAGAAAGTCAGCGGACGCTGGCAGGTGGTCGACAACGACCCGCTGAACCGCCGCTTCACCACCGCCTCGCGCATGGAAATCACCGGCCCGCTGCGTGGCACCGACCACGTCAAGACCAAGTACTCCACCGCCGGCACCCATTGCCGTGGCACCAACAACAACTGCGGCAACGGCTACACCCCGTGGGGCACCTACCTGACCTGTGAAGAGAACTGGCCAGGTATCTTCGTCAACAAGGGTACCCGCCCCGAAGACCAGCGCCGCATTGGCGTGGGCACCTCCAGCGGCCAGTACAAGTGGGAAACCGCTGCCGGTGACAGCACCGAGGTGGCCGACGAGTTCGCCCGTTTCGACGTCACCGTCAAAGGCGCCAGCGCCACCGACGACTACCGCAACGAAGCCAGCACCTACGGCTACATCGTCGAAATCGACCCGTACAACAGCAGCACCCTGGCCACCAAGCGCACCGCACTGGGCCGCTTCCGCCACGAGGGCTGCGCCCCAGGCCTGCCGGTCGCCGGCAAGCCGCTGGTGTGGTACATGGGTGACGACTCGAACAACGAGTACCTGTACAAGTGGGTGTCCACCGCCGTGTGGGACGCCGCCGACGCCAACCCGGCCGACCGTCTGGCCACCGGTGCCAAGTACCTTGACCAGGGCAAGCTCTACGTGGCCCGCTTCAATGCCGACGGCACCGGCGTATGGCTGCTGCTGGATGTGAACACCGCTACCACTAACGGCAGCACCCTGGGTGCGCTGTATGGTGACTTGCCAGGCATCATCCTCAACACCCGTGGCGCCGGCGATGCCGTGGGCGCAACGCCGATGGACCGCCCGGAATGGACCACGGTCAACCCGCTGAACGGCGATGTTTACCTGACCCTGACCAACAACAGCGCGCGCACCCCGGAAAAGGTCGATGCAGCCAACCCGCGCGGCCCGAACCGCCATGGCCACATCATTCGCTGGCACGACAGCGACGACCAGCTGAGCTTCACCTGGGACATCTTCGTGTTCGGCGCCAACGCGGCCGGTACTGCCGATATCAACCGTTCCGGCCTGACCGAACTGAACCAGTTCGCCAGCCCCGACGGCATGAGCTTCGATAGCCGTGGCGTGCTGTGGTTCGAGACTGACAACGGTGAAAGCACCCTCACTGATTACACCAACGACCAGCTGCTGGCAGTGATCCCCACCGACCTGGTAGACGCCAGCGGCAAGCAGGTGCCGGTGAACGCGCAGAACCAGGTGGACCTGCGCCGCTTCTTCGTTGGGCCGAATGAATGTGAGGTGACCGGGATTACCTTTACGCCGGACAACAAGACGCTGTTCGTGAACATTCAGCACCCGGGGAACTGGCCATATACCGACAAGGCGACCGACGCTACGCCGGCTGGGACTACGGTACGGCCGCGGGCTTCGACGGTGGTGATTCAGCGTATTGATGGCGGGGAGATCGGGACTGCCTGATCGACCTGTGCACGGGGGCCGCTTTGCGGCCCTTTCGCGGCACAGCAGCCCCGGCAATCTCAAGCACTACCAAGCCATCGGCTCGCGGCTGCGCACCCGCACCTGCTGCGCCGGCACCCGGGCATGCCATTGCACCACCCCCAACGCCTCCACCTGGAATTCGCTGCGTATCGCCCGCCCCTCTTCCTCGAACGACAACTGCAACAGGAAATACCCGCTGTTGAGCAGCAACCCTTCGCTCAGCCGTTCGAACGTTTCGTCATCCACCGCCCCCAACGCCTGACGCAAGGCACCTGCATCCACATACCCCGACGCCGGCCGCCCGCTGATGATGCGGCTGAGCAACGAGCGCGAATAGCGCCCTTCGTACAACGCCTCCAGCAGCGGCAAATGCTCCAGCCCAAGCGCATTGGCGTTCAGGCGCCAACCGGTAACCTGCGGCAAGGCACACAACATCGGATAGCGGCCCTGCCGACTGGCGTCCGGCTCCAGCAGCAGGTTCAGCTCGCTGGTGTCGAGCATCGGCTGGTTGGCCGCCAGGCGTGGTGGCTGCTGACGCAGGTACTGGGCGCTTTCGGCGCCTTGCAGGCGGGTATCGCTATCGGCGTCGAGCCAGTCGGCCAGCGCATCGACCAGCCGCTCAGCCGCCATGTCGTCGCCTAGCAAATAGCGCAACTGACGCTCGGCTCGCTCGCCATCAGCACCTAGCAGCGCATTGACGTTGAAGCAGGTGTGCTGGTCGCGCACCCGCAACTGCGCCTGGCCAGCGCCAAAGTCATAGTTCAACGGCTGCCCACGCAGGGCCTGCCAGAACAATGGGCTAAGCCGCCAGGCGGGGTCGCGCAGGGCTTGCTCGGCGTACGCCAGGCCGGCCTGCTCCATGGCCCGCGCTTGCACCCGCTGGTGCAACAGGCGCACTTCATCCACCTGACGCCGGCCGTCTTCCACCAGCCAGGCCATACCCGCCGCCAACATTGCCAGCACCACCATCACCATCAACAGGGCCGCCCCCCGCTGTTGCCTGCCACCCATCCGTGCGTGCCTCGCTCGCAGAATAAAGACGCCAGTCAACACGCGGTGTGTTGCAGGTAGATGGCAATGCCCGTCCGTCATGTGTACGTCATCTACACGAGGCAGGATTAGCCTTCCTTTTCATGACCTTACAGGAGTGGTCGCAATGGGTGGCATTGGAATCTGGCAACTGGTGATCGTACTGCTGATCGTATTCCTGCTGTTTGGCACCAAGCGCCTCAAGGGCCTGGGCAGCGATGTGGGTGAGGCGATCCAGGGTTTTCGCAAGTCCATGGGCGGTGACAACGATGTCAATGCCACTGGCCAGGCTCAGGTACAGCAGCAGGCGCCGCTGAACGGCCAGGCCACACAGCAGCCTCAAGCGGATCGTCAGGCCTGATGTTCGAGGTAGGCTTCAGCGAGTTGCTGTTGGTCGGCATCGTCGCGTTGCTGGTGCTGGGCCCGGAACGCCTGCCGGTGGCGGCGCGTACCCTGGGGCGCGGACTGGGTCAGGCGCGCCGGGCCATGCACGCCTTGCGCACGCAGGTAGAACGCGAAATCGACATGCCGAACCTCGACAGCGCCCCATTACAGCGCCTGGAGCAGGAAATCCGCCAAGGCATAAGCCTGAACGTGGAGCCGGCCAATGATGCAGCCACGGTCGCCCTGCCCAAGGAAAACGCCTCATGAGTATCGCCATGGACCCGGCGGCCAGCATGCCGTTGACCGAACACCTGCGCGACCTGCGCAAACGCCTGGTGCGTTGCCTTGCGTTGGTGGCGCTGGTGTTCGCCGGCCTGTTCCCCTTTGCGCAAACGCTGTACACGCTCATTTCCGAACCACTGCGGCGCTTTTTGCCAGAAGGCGCGAGCATGATCGCTACCAGCGTCACCTCGCCGTTTCTGACACCGTTCAAACTGACCGCGATGTGTGCGCTGTTCGTGGCCATGCCGCTGCTGCTGCACCAGGCTTGGGGCTTTCTGGCGCCGGGGCTGTACCGCCGTGAACGGCGCATTGCCCTGCCGTTGCTGGTGTCGAGCATCCTGCTGTTCTATGCCGGCATGGCCTTCGCGTTCTTCCTGGTGTTCCCGATGATGTTCGGCTTTTTTGCCAGCGTGACGCCGGACGGCGTGGCGATGATGACCGACATCAGCCAGTACCTGGACTTTATCCTGGCGCTGTTCCTGGCGTTCGGGCTGGCGTTCGAGATCCCGGTGGCGACGTTCATCGTGGTCTGGGTGGGGTTGGCCGATGTGGCCACGTTGCGGCGCAGCAGGCCCTACGTGATTGTCGGGTGCTTTGTGGTGGGGATGATATTGACGCCGCCGGATGTGTTTTCGCAGACGATGCTGGCGGTGCCGATGTGGGTATTGTTCGAGGTGGGGTTGCTGGCTTGTGGCTGGTTGAAGCGGCCGGTGCCTGGCAAGGACATTGTGGCTGGCGTGTAGGGCCTATTCGCGGGCGTGCCCGCGAATGGCCTTGATGCGGTCTAGAACTCGGCGAGCCGCCAAGCTTCATAGGCTGGCGTCTCGTACGGGTGGCTCTGCTTGAGCGCAGCGACGACCTGAGATATCAGGTCGTCAGCCACCACCAGCTCCACCTTCCACTCTTCCACCACCTCGACCTGGCCGGCTTGCCCGAGGAACGGCTGGCTGCCGTCCAGCGGGCGAAACTGGCCCTGGCCCAGGGTTTGCCAGGCGCAGTGGTCATAGTCACCGATGCGCCCGCCACCGGCGGCGAACACGGCGGCCTTGACCACTTCGACATGGCTGTCGGGGACGAAGAAGGCGAGCTTGTACACGCCTTAGTTCACCCACACCCGTGCGTTGCGGAACATACGCATCAGCGCGGCATCTTCCTGCCACTCGTCCGGGCGCCACGAGTTCTGCACGGCGCGGAACATACGCTCCGGGTGCGGCATCATGATGGTCACGCGGCCGTCGCGGCTGGTGAGGCCGGTGATACCACGCGGCGAGCCGTTCGGGTTGGCTGGATAGGCTTCGGTGACCTTGCCGTGGTTGTCGACGTAGCGCAGGGCCACGCAACCGGAAACGTCCGCTTCCAGCAGTGCCGCTTCGTTGGCGAACTCGGCGTGGCCTTCGCCGTGGGCGATGGCGATCGGCATGCGCGAACCGGCCATGCCCTGCAGGAAGATCGAGTTGGACTTCTGCACTTCGACCATGGCCACACGCGCTTCGAACTGCTCCGAGCGGTTACGCACGAAGTGCGGCCAGTACTCGGTGCCCGGGATCAGCTCGTGCAGGTTGGACATCATCTGGCAACCGTTGCACACGCCCAGGGCGAAGCTGTCGGTACGCTCGAAGAAGGCCTGGAAGGCGTCACGGGCACGGGCGTTGAACAGCGCCGACTTGGCCCAGCCTTCGCCGGCACCCAGTACGTCACCGTACGAGAAGCCACCGCAGGCGACCAGGCCCTTGAAGGCTTCGAAGTCGACACGGCCAGCGAGGATGTCGCTCATGTGCACGTCGATGGCGGCGAAGCCGGCACGGTCGAAGGCAGCAGCCATTTCGACCTGGCCGTTGACACCCTGCTCGCGCAGGATGGCCACTTGCGGGCGCACGCCCTTCTTGATGTACGGTGCGGCGATGTCGTCGTTGACGTCGAAGCCCAGCTTCACCGACAGGCCCGGGTTATCTTCCTCGAGCAACAGGTCGAATTCCTGGTCCGCGCAGTCGGCGTTGTCGCGCAGCCGCTGGATCTGATAGCTGGTTTCGGCCCACTGGCGCTGCAGCATGCGGCGGTCATCGTCGAACAGCACTTCGCCGTTCAGGCTGATGGACACTTCGCCGTTGTTGACCGGTTTGCCGATCACCGCGACGCAACCTTCGCCCAGGCCAGCAGCGCTGAACTGTGCGAGTACGTCCGGGGTGGCATCCTGGCGAACCTGGATGACTGCGCCCAGCTCTTCGTTGAAGAGGATGGCTGGCACGTCGCCCTTGCTGTCGGTCAGCGGGTCGAGGTGCAGGTCGAGGCCGCAGTGGCCGGCGAAGGCCATTTCCAGCACGGTGGTGACAAGGCCGCCGTCGGAACGGTCGTGGTAGGCCAGCAGGTGGCCGTCGGCGTTCAGGCCCTGGATCACGGCGAAGAAGGCCTTGAGGTCTTCAGCATCGTCGACGTCCGGTGCCTGGGCAGCGATCTTGCCGTAGGTCTGGGCCAGGATCGAGGCGCCCATACGGTTCTTGCCACGGCCCAGGTCGATCAGGATCAGGTCGGTCTCACCCTTGTCCATGCGCAGTTGCGGGGTCAGGGTTTTACGGATGTCGGTGACCGGGGCGAAGCCGGTGATGATCAGCGACATTGGCGAAGTAACGCTCTTCTCGCCGCCCTCATCGCTCCATTTGGTCTTCATCGACATCGAGTCTTTGCCGACCGGAATGGTGATACCCAGCTCCGGGCACAGCTCCATGCCGACAGCCTTGACGGTGTCGTACAGGCGGGCGTCTTCACCCGGGTGGCCGGCGGCGGACATCCAGTTGGCCGACAGTTTGATGTCGGACAGCTTCTCGATGCGCGAAGCGGCCAGGTTGGTCAGGGTTTCGCCGATGGCCATGCGGCCGGACGCCGGGGCATCCAGCAGCGCCAGCGGAGTACGCTCGCCCATGGCCATGGCTTCACCGGTGTAGACGTCGAAGCTGGTGGCGGTAACGGCGCAGTCGGCCACCGGTACCTGCCACGGGCCGACCATCTGGTCGCGGGCAACCAGGCCGGTGATGGTGCGGTCGCCGATGGTGATCAGGAAGCTCTTGCTGGCCACGGCCGGGTGGCTAAGAACACGCTGGACGGCGTTGTCGAGGTCCAGCTTGCTCGGGTCGAAGTCATCGCCCAGCTCGGCTTCACGGGTAACCGAACGGTGCATGCGTGGGGGCTTGCCCAGCAGCACGTCCAGCGGCATGTCCACCGGGGTGTTGCCGAAGTGGCTGTCGCTGACGGTCAGGTGTTGCTCTTCAGTCGCTTCACCCACTACGGCGAACGGGCAGCGCTCGCGCTCGCAGATGGCCTTGAAGCGCTCGAAATCGACGGCGCTGACGGCCAGCACGTAACGCTCTTGCGATTCGTTGCTCCAGATTTCGTGCGGGGCCATGCCCGGCTCGTCGTTGGGCACGTTACGCAGTTCGAAGCGGCCACCACGGCCACCGTCGTTGACCAGCTCAGGGAAGGCGTTGGAGATACCGCCGGCGCCAACGTCGTGGATGAAGGCGATCGGGTTGGCGTCGCCCAGCTGCCAGCAGCGGTCGATGACTTCCTGGCAACGGCGCTCCATTTCAGGGTTTTCGCGCTGTACCGAGGCGAAGTCCAGGTCTGCCGAGCTGGCACCGGTCGCCACCGACGAAGCGGCGCCGCCGCCCAGGCCGATCAGCATGGCCGGGCCGCCGAGCACGATCAGCTTGGCGCCGACGGTGATCTCACCCTTCTGCACGTGGTCTTCACGGATGTTGCCCATACCACCGGCGAGCATGATCGGCTTGTGGTAACCGCGCACTTCTTCGCCGTGCGGGGTGTTGATGGCCTGCTCGAAGGTACGGAAGTAACCGGTCAGGGCCGGGCGACCGAATTCGTTGTTGAACGCCGCGCCACCCAGAGGGCCTTCGATCATGATGTCGAGGGCGTCGACGATGCGCTCAGGCTTACCGTAAGGCTGCTCCCATGGCTGCTCGAAGCCCGGGATGCGCAGGTTGGACACGGTGAAGCCGGTGAGGCCAGCCTTGGGCTTGGCGCCACGGCCGGTAGCACCTTCGTCGCGGATTTCACCACCGGAGCCGGTGGAGGCACCAGAGAACGGGGCGATGGCGGTCGGGTGGTTGTGGGTTTCCACCTTCATCAGGATGTGCACCGGCTCCTGCACCGCACCGTACTGGCGGGTTTCAGGGTTCGGGAAGAAGCGGCCGGCCACGTTACCGACGATGACCGAAGCGTTGTCCTTGTAGGCGGACAGCACGCCTTCGTTGTGCATCTGGTAGGTGTTCTTGATCATGCCGAACAGGCTTTTTTCCTGAGCCTGGCCGTCGATGTCCCAACTGGCGTTGAAGATCTTGTGGCGGCAGTGCTCGGAGTTGGCCTGGGCGAACATCATCAGTTCGATGTCGTTCGGGTTGCGCTTCAGGCCCTGGAAAGCGTTGACCAGGTAGTCGATCTCGTCTTCGGCCAGGGCCAGGCCCAGGTCGATGTTGGCCTTGGCCAGGGCGTCGCGGCCACCGGCCAGGATGTCGACCGAGGTCATCGGCTTGGGCTGGGCGTGGCTGAACATGTCGGCCGCCTGCTCAAGCTGGCCCAGCACGCGCTGGGTCATGCGGTCGTGCAGCTCGGCGGCGATCAATGCAGCGTCAGCATCGCTCAGGGTGCCGGCCACGTAGTAAGCGATGCCGCGCTCAAGGCGCTGGATCGACTGCAGGCCGCAGTTGTGGGCGATGTCGCTGGCCTTGCTGGCCCACGGCGAAATGGTGCCCAGGCGCGGCACGACCAGGAACAGGCGACCGGTCGGCTCCTGTACCGGCACACTCGGGCCGTACTTGAGCAGACGGCCCAGCACCTGCTGCTGGTCGGCGGTCAGTTCGCCATCAACATCGGCGAAGTGGGCAAATTCGGCATACAAACCAGTAACAGCGGGGACTTTCTGGCTCAGTTGCTCGAGTAATTTACCGTGGCGAAAGGCAGAAAGGGCAGGAGCGCCGCGCAGGATCAACATCGTCGGGACAGCCTCAGGAAGGGGTGTGCTTAGAGGCCGTGCATTCTAGCCTAATTCGATGGCTTTCGGCACCCGCTCTACGCCACGGCTGCCGGGCGGTGGAACCGGACTTTCGGGTCAATATTTCGGGTGCTCGCCTCCAGAGGTTTATGGCCTGTGAGATCGAGCGCCGCGCGGGCGGCGCTCGATCTCCCAGGCGCCACACCTCTCACGGCAGGCACTTGGTGGCCCAAACACAATCCACCGCCACGCCCCCACATCACATAAACCGCTACCAGACAAGCTAACCGTTGTCGAGATATGGTTGAACCGGTCCTTTGCGTATACTGCAACCTATGTTCGCCCACACTGCTTTGCGCCAGCGTTGCGCCAAATGGCTTCTCGCAACCGGACTCTTTCTGCTGCTCGGTGCCTGCGTTGAAAAACCCAGCACCCTCGAGCGCGTGAAGGAGGATGGCGTGCTGCGCGTCATCACCCGCAACAGCCCGGCCACCTACTTCCAGGACCGCAACGGCGAAACCGGCTTCGAGTACGAGCTGGTCAAGCATTTCGCCGACGATCTCGGTGTGAAGCTGGAGATCGAGACAGCCGACAACCTCGATGAGCTGTTTGACGACCTCGGTAAACCCTCCGGCCCGGTCCTGGCAGCCGCCGGCCTGGTCAGTAGCACGCGGCGCGCGGCCCAGGCAAAATTCTCGCACCCTTACCTGGAAGTGACCCCGCAGGTCATCTACCGTAACGGCCGCCCACGCCCGACCAACGCCAAGGGCTTGGTCGGCAATAAAATAATGGTGCTCAAAGGCAGCAGCCATGCCGACCTGCTGGCCGAGCTGAAAAAGCAGAACCCTGGCCTGGAATATGAAGAGTCAGATGCCGTGGAGGTGGTCGACCTGTTGCGCATGGTCGACGAAGGCCAGATCGACCTGACCCTGGTCGACTCCAACGAGCTGGCGATGAACCAGGTGTATTTCCCCAACGTGCGCGTGGCCTTCGATGTGGGCGACACCCGCGACCAGCGCTGGGCAGTGGCCGCGGGCGAAGACAACAGCCTGCTCAACGAGATCAACGAATTTCTCGACAAGGCGCAGAAGAACGGCACCCTGCAGCGCCTGAAAGACCGTTATTACGGCCATGTCGACGTGTTGGGCTATGTGGGCGCCTACACCTTCGCCCAGCACCTGCAGCAACGCCTGCCCAAGTACGAGAAGCACTTCAAGAGCTACGCCAAGGTCGAGCAGGTGGACTGGCGCCTGCTGGCCGCTATCGGCTATCAGGAATCGATGTGGCAGCCGGAGGTCACCTCCAAGACCGGCGTGCGCGGCTTGATGATGCTGACCCAGCGCACCGCCCAGGCCATGGGCGTATCCAACCGCCTGGACCCGAAACAGAGCATTCAGGGTGGCGCCAAATACTTCATGAAGATCAAGGAAGAGCTGGACGACAGCATTCAGGAGCCGGACCGCACCTGGTTCGCACTGGCTGCCTACAACGTCGGCAGCGGCCACCTGGAAGACGCCCGTACCCTGGCCAAGCGCGAGAAGCTCAACCCGAACAAGTGGCTGGACGTGAAGAAGATGCTGCCGCGCCTGTCGCAGAAGCAGTGGTATCGCCAGACCAAGTACGGCTACGCCCGTGGCGGCGAGCCGGTGCACTTCGTGGCCAACATCCGCCGTTACTACGACATTCTCACCTGGGTGACCCAGCCGCAGCTCGAAGGCCAGGTGGCCGAGGGCAACCTGCATGTGCCTGGGGTGAACAAGGACAAGCCGGCAGATCAGTCGCCGCCCATGTAAGCCTGTACAGGTTAAGCCTTGGCCCGGCGAGCCTTGAAGAAATCACTGAGGATCTGCCCGCACTCCTCCGCCAGCACCCCGCCTTCCACCATCACCCGATGGTTCAGGAACCCCTGCCCGAAAAACTGCCCTTGGCTCTGCACGATCCCCGCCTTGGGCTCCAGGGCGCCAAACACCACGCGCATCACCCGCGAATGCACGATCAGCCCCGCACACATGCTGCACGGTTCCAGGGTCACGTAAAGGGTGCTGCCGGGCAGCCGGTAATTACTGGCAGACTTCGCCGCTGCGCGGATGGCCACCATCTCGGCATGCGCACTGGGGTCGCTGTCGATGATCGGCCGGTTGAAGCCCTGGCCGATCACCTGGCCATGCTGCACCAGCACTGCCCCCACCGGCACTTCCCCCATGCTTGCGCCTTGCGCAGCCAATGTCAGTGCCAGGCGCATGAATTCCTGATCGCGGCTGCGATCGATGATCTGCGGGCGCATCAAACCACCGCAATCGCGGCCATCAGGCCGGTTTCCATGTGGTCGATGACGTGGCAGTGGAACATCCAGGTGCCCGGGTTATCCGCCACCAGGGCCACCTGGGCGCGCTCGTTCTTGCCCAGCAGGTAGGTATCGGTGAACCACGGCTCCTTGATGTCGTGGCGGTTGGAGGCGATCACCTTGAAGCTCATGCCGTGCAAGTGGATCGGGTGCTGGTACTGGGTCATGTTCTTCAGCTCGAAGATGTAGCTCTTGCCCTTCTGCAACGTGGCGATGGGGCGGTCCGCGCAGGTCTTGTCGGTGATGTCCCAGGCCTGGCCGTTGATCTGCCACATGCTCGAGGGTTTGTCCGGGTCAGGGGTGACAGTGACGTTGGCCGCCCATTCGAAATTGAAGTTGAGCTTTTCGGCATTCTCCAGGTCCGGCTCGGCGATCGGGTTGGGCGGCAGCGCTGGCGGCCAGTCACTCGGCACGTCGTTACTGGCCACCGAACGCAGGGTGCCCAAGCGCACGAAACCGTCTCGCAGGGAAATCTCCTCACCCGCCTCGGGAATACGGATGGCCAGGCAGATACGCATGCCGGGGCCGAGCCAGTACTCGTCTTCCAATGGGCGCGGGGTCACCGGGTTGCCGTCGAGGGCATAGATTTTTGCCTCGCAGTTGCCCTTGAGGTTGAGGCGGTAGGTCCAGGTGTTGTCCAGGTTCAGCAGGCGCACCCGCACCACGTGGCCGGCCGGCAGCTCGGTCACCGAGTCGGGCTGACCATTGATGGTGATCAAGCGCCCGGCGGTGCCGTTGCGCGCGGCCTCGCGCGGGATGCTGAAAGGTAGCCAGGCGCCCTGCTCGTCCACGTGCCAGTTCTTCAGGCTAAGGGTGCGCTCATGCTGGAAACCGGTCGGCTCGCGCTCCTCGACGATTAGCGGGCCGACCAGACCGCGCCCCAGCTCTTCGGAGCTGCTGACATGCGGGTGATACCAGTAGCTGCCGGCATCCGGCACGCGGAACTTGTAGTCAAAATACTCGCCCGGCTTGACCGGCAGTTGCGAGACGTAGGGCACACCGTCCATTTCCAGCGGCAGGCGAATGCCGTGCCAGTGAATGGTGGTTTCCACCGGCAGGTGGTTGATGAAGCGTACCCGCAGCCAGGTACCCTGGCGCACGCGAAGCTCGGTACCCGGCGCCGACGGGCCGAACGCCCAGGCCTCGGTCTTGAAGCCCGGCACCAGCTCGACGTCCAGCGGCGCTGCAATCAACTCATAATCGTGGCCGGCGTTTTCGTCTTCGACCTTGCCCAGCCAGTAACGCGCCGCGCCACCGGCGCCCAGGCCAACCACAACCAGGCCAGTCAGGCCCTTGAGCATTTGTCGACGGGTGAAGGACATCGGTGCGGGTACCTCGTGTTCTGCGCAATCAAGCTGCCAGCAGCGGCTGGCGATGAAGGGCGAATACGATACACCTGCAAATAGGAAAGATTAAGTGAAGTGTTGTTTCAATGGCCTAAGCCACCCTGTCCCTGGTGTTTACGCTTGTTTACAGATTCGCAAACCGCTGTACACGCACAATGGTTTTTTTATTCAGCAAGGCCGACATCATGGCAGCCATTACCTTTCGCCCTGCAGTACCCGAAGACGCCGCAACCTGTATAGCCATCCGGGCCCAGACCAGGGAGAACGCGTTCACGGAAGAGGACCTGCGCGCCCTGGGCATCACCGTCGACACCTGGAGCAGCGGCATTCGCGACGGGGGCTCCCCTGGGTTCGTGGCTTGCAATGCTGATGAGATAGTCGGCTACTGCTTCGCCGACAAGGACAGCGGCGAGGTCACCGTACTTGCCCTGCTACCCGCATACGAGGGCCAGGGAACCGGCAAGCGTTTGCTTCAGATGGTTGTCGATCAGCTGCGGGAACTGGGGTTCGAACACCCCTTCCTGGCTTGCTCCAGCGACCCGAACGTACGCTCATATGGCTTCTATCGTCATCTGGGCTGGAAACCGACAGGTGAGCAGGATGAAGCGGGAGACGAGATCCTGCAGCTCGGTTCGATGTAGCGCTAAAAAATGCAAAAGCCCGCATTCAAGCGGGCTTTTGGGTGTTTCCGGCTATTGGTGCGGGATCATTCCAACTCTATTATCAATAGGCACATAAGAACCATTGGAACCGCACTATTCAAAGAAAATTCTATTTCGAAACCATGAAAAATACCATACTGGAAACTCCTCTTGAGGGTGATATCGCTAGGAACACCTTCCTAGGGCAACGCCAGTAAAAACTGCCGCATCAACACTGGAATCCGGAGAACATCAGCCCATAATCGAATCGGGCGACCGATAGGGATATCGTCTCATCCAAGCTATGAGAGGCCAGGAAGCGGACAGGTTGAGCGGATACGGCTTGGGCCTTAACGGCGCAGCGCAAATGCTGCAGCGTCCTCAGCGCCGTGAACCTCGGCGTCAAGCAGGCGCTCGTAGACCGTCATCGCACGAGTTTTGATCTCTATTGGTGAACGCTGAAGTGCAATCACAAGCCCTATAAATTCGCCGTCGTACAACCCTCCAACGGTCCTATCTGGCGATGTACGTGCAAGCTCAGTTGCAGCCTCTGCGATTTCAAGCACCAGCATTTCAAAGCCTGGATAAAGCAACAGGTGCTGAAGCGAGCGTACAAACAGCAGCCCCATCGATTCTCTAAGCAGATCAATATTTACTGCAACAGAAGCCAACAGGGCTCGCGTCATCTCATCGGGAGGTAATCGCTCGCCACGATCTACAGCTGTAGATAGAGCATGAGCCTCGAACCCACTGACAATGCTAGCGACAGAAATGAGGTAGGCATGCGAGCGGCTCCGAATATCGAGATCAAGTTCACTCCACCCCGCTGCAGCCGCAAATAGCACGCCAGACCTGGCAGAAATATCATCCCCGGCCATCACCGCTTCGACTATCTCGCCCATCCCACAAGAAGCAGCGCTATCGACAATTACGCTAGCAGCAGAGAACTCACCACCAATCTGCCTAAGCTTATGATCGCTATGACTGAGCCAGAAGTTGACAATCTCCTGCTTTAGGCTCGTATGCATGCGAACGCGCAGGCGCCACAACGACTGGACTACAGCTGCATCTTCAAACGCCGCTGGAAACCTCCGCCAGATCGCCTCAATCAGTTCGCCCACTCTTGCCGCGTCTGCCCACCAAAGTTCATGCGACCTGAACATTAGGATCGCACTCCAAACCTCGGGATCTTCAGGATGAGTAACGTGTAGTTCCAACTCCTCGAGCCAACCATCACAATCCACGCCGTCACGATGGAGATATCCCGCTGCGATCGCTGACAGCAGCGTGAAATTGCGCTGAGGGAGAAAATGCATCCCACCGCCCCGGCCAAATAGCATGGCCTCAGGGCGTTGATCTGGTTTCTCATTCCGCTCACGATTGGATCTGTTTAACTCGGCATTACGTACTGTTTCTGCTGCCAGCACATTGGGGTCGCGCTGCAGCCAGCCCTTGAGCAACTCGATGTCACGACCCTCAAGACCTTTCAGGCGTTTAGCGAGTACCTCCATGGCGCTGGCAACATCGTGGCGAAAGCTAGTCGACGAAAAGCCACGGGATTGGGCATCCCAAATCAAAGCTTTTTGTGTCTGAGCGTCAACAGCCTCAACCGCCGACAACTCCCTAATCGCGGCGCCCGTAACCTGCTCGTGTAGACCCGGTTGTAAACGCGGAATGATTCGAAGAACACGATCTGGAAACGACTTCGCAAACGCGGCAAAAGCCCGAGACAACTCAGTAACGCCGCCCTTCAGCCAGTGTTTCGGGTGCTCATGGCGGCCAGTATGGTCATTTACTGCATCGAACATTTTGATAATCGCATCGTCACTGGCTTTCGCCATCTGATCGTGGCTCATGGGGGATCCAACTAATTGCGCCATCCTCCGACCGCCACGCTTTGCTTTTAGCGTGGGCTGTTCAACCTGCCACTCCTCAACTTGCCTACGACGACGGGGCGTCAGCACTTGCACAGGTAGTTCGGCAAGTAAACGCAACCTCCGCTCATCAGACCAACGGAGCAATTGCCTTCGCTGGGTAGGATCTCGCTCTTCCTGTAATTCTCCCCCCCAAGGCTCCCAAGACTCGATGTAATCGCGCATCCGCTCAATATCAGCGAGAGAGAGGTAGGGAGTGATCTGGGCAATCAGTGTGCTTGACGACCATCCGCAGATCACATGGCCGACACTACTTTCATCGTCGAACGTGTCGCTACCTAGATGAAGACGCCGCTCATCGGCCAGGAGAAACGAGAACGCATACTCAGCAAATACAGCCGAGTTCGCCGCCAGGGTATCGGCCACTAGGGAAACTCTGAAAAAGACTTCCAAATCTGGTGAGATACGGCTGTCCCACGAACTGAACGGTTGAGCCCCGATGAAGCAAATGTCTTTCGCTGATGCCGAGTACGCAGGCAAACGTAAGCAGACCCGCCGTGAGCGTTTCCTGATTGAGATGGATCAGGTCGTGCCCTGGAAAGGCCTGATTGCGTTGATCGAGCCGCATTATCCGAAGGGTGAAGGCGGTCGTCCGGCGTATCCGTTGATGGCCATGCTGCGGGTTCATCTGATGCAAAACTGGTTCGGCTACAGCGATCCGGCGATGGAAGAGTCCCTCTACGAAACCACGATTCTGCGCCAGTTTGCCGGGCTGCATTTGGATCGGATTCCGGATGAAACCACGATCCTCAACTTCCGCCGGCTGTTGGAAAAACATGAGCTGGCCGGTGGGATTTTGCAGGTCATCAACGGCTATTTGGGCGACCGAGGTTTGCTGCTGCGTCAGGGAACTGTGGTCGATGCGACGATCATTCATGCGCCCAGTTCGACCAAGAACAAGGACGGTAAACGCGACCCCGAAATGCACCAGACAAAGAAAGGAAATCAGTACTATTTCGGGATGAAATCGCACATCGGTGTCGATGTTGAATCCGGTCTGGTACATAGCGTGGTGGGCACGGCGGCGAATGTGGCGGACGTGACTCAGGTCGATCAGTTGCTGCATGGCGAGGAAACTTACGTCTCTGGCGATGCCGGTTACACCGGCGTGGAGAAGCGTGCGGAGCATCAACATCGCCAGATGATCTGGTCGATCGCAGCGCGCCCCAGCAGCTATAAGAAGCATGCAAAAAAGAGCCTGATCGGTCGCATGCGCCGCAAAATCGAATACGCGAAAGCTCAAGTCCGGGCCAAGGTTGAGCATCCATTCAGGGTGATCAAGCGCCAGTTTGGTTATACGAAAGTCCGCTTCCGAGGCTTGGTGAAAAACACCGCGCAGCAGACCACACTGTTTGCCTTATCGAACCTGTGGATGATGCGAAAACGACTGTTGAATGCAGGCGAGGTGCGCCTGTGATGTGGACAATGAGCCCTGAAAAGGTGCTATTCCGCAAAAAACAGTGAACTGACAGGAGGAAAGGTCTGATTTTCGATTAAGTCGGTGTTTTTTGAACCTCAGACAGCGAGGCCGTTAAAAACGGCTGCTTACTTCAGACCTTCCCTAGCGATTGGACCTCGTCAATTTCCACAGCAACAGCAGTAGCAAGCAAGGTGCGCGCACCTTGCGGGTCAGAAACCGCTGACTCTTCGAGCACACTTCGCAGAAGCTGCGTCAAATGCCCCTCGCCAGAGTCATATTTCCAATTGTATGGAACAGATATCGATTGCGGATACCGATGCCCGGGCCGTCCACCACTAACTTCTCGCGATGCCACCCCGACAAACCAAGGCAGGAGCCGTTCGGCACAATAGAGCGGTGCGGCTGCCGCAATCTTTTCAACACCATAAACCCTGATGCCAATGTGCCGATCCGCAGACTGCAACTCAGCCCAAAATGAGATGAGATCCAAAGCAACGCTGGTATTGCCGTTCTCATGCAAAGTCTTGGCGTAATGGGATATCGCCCAATCTGCCAACGTCGTTCGATTGAGTATCGTACGGACATGGGCGATTGCACGGTCGGTCGCAATACCAGAACGCTCAAAGAGACTAAACACGTCTCCGTCATGTGAAGCATCCGACCAGTAGCGGTCGACCAGATCCATAACTTGGCTCGAGTCTTCAGCAACTTCTTGGACGAGCAGCATGGTCGCATTCCAGCGATGCTTTTCGTCCTGTAGAAGAAAAGGAAGAAGCGGCAGCACACCTGACCTCCAGCACGGCCATCTTATCGCTAGCTGCCTGAATGCCCGATTCGCAAGTGCATGATCGTTACGCGCCATCCAATCGACCCAAGCAATATCACTTGCGCTCGGATCATCAGCACTCGCCAAAAAATCGGCCACAAGATGGCGCAAATGTCTGCGTGTCTTGGGGTTTGGTAGCAACAAGCGAATAGACACCTCATAGGAAGTCATATCAACCCTTCGCATGTGCTCAAGGCCGCGCAAGACTGTTCCCCGCGCAAATAACCCTTCTTGGCGACTCCATGCGTAATCAGCCAACTCTTGTGCGGTTCGGAGTGTCTTAGCCTGGAAATCATCGAGCCATGACTGATGACTGAATCCGATACTGGCGTCTTCACGGATGACGATGCCAATCGACTCGGCCCAACGCAGCATCTCGCTGGAGTCAGGGTCATAGTAAGCGGCCGGCCGCCAGAGGCTCTCATACTGCGTCATGTCAGCTGCGAGTTGGCGCAAGAACGCCAGACATGAAGCACGCGCGGCCCCTACAGGTAGTTTTTTGTCGAGCCATCGATCAAGTAAGTTTGCTGCTGTAAAATCCGCAGGATTCAAACCAGATTTTGCAAGATCAACGTATATACCGAGAGCAAAAGGTGTACGCAGCGCCTCTTTGAGACTATCCGGCACGACAGTGGAGTCGATACCGAGCTCACCTAGCAGTGTGGATACCCGCTCGAACGGAGGCAGAGTAAGTAGTAACTCATCCGCATCAAGCAACTTAAATCGAGCGTCGAACTTCGCCTCAAATGGTCGCGAAGAAACGATAACATGAATTGGAAGTTTATTGCCCTCTTGACTCTGTACCTCCTGTAGCCGAGACGCAAGACGAAGTAAGACCTGCATGCGCTGTGAACTCTGGTCCATCACTTCACTGACAGCGTCAAGCTGATCAATGATGAGCACAACCGGGGCTTCAACCGCAAGCGAGAGAAGCTCCTGCTCGATATCACCTGACATACCAAGATCGCGAGCGAGGTCGGCGAAATTCACAATATTAGGGCTAAGCATGTCGGCCTTTATCGCTAGCACAATCTCGCCGCGGGCCTTGAGGGCACAATACAGCTCAGCGAGAAGTGCTGACTTCCCAGTCCCTGCTCCTCCGACGACTAGCGTAGAGCCTGCAGGATGCCGATTGATCCGGTGGATCAGATCGTCAAACTCTGGTCGCTCTATATGCTGCCCCCAAATCAGTTGAGGCCAGTCGGCCAGACCGCGCGACCCCCGTGTTATGTCTTCCTCAACATCAGCTCTGGTAAATTTTTGTGTGGTCTTTGAGACCAAGCCAACTGCAGCGAACCGAGCCTTAATCATGGCTTCGGCATCCTCCACAGCCACGACAAGTTGAACTTTGAAAAACCGTTGACGGACAGCAGGGATACACTCCAGTAACGCATCGAGGTCGACTGGTCTAAGAAGCTCATATTTCAGGTTCTTCAGGGCAGCCCTGATGCCTGGCATGACAGCCTCGATCTTCAGCATCGAGAATGCTTCATACTTTTTAATGACGTCGGCAGTCAGACCTAAAAGCTTTGTTTCATTGGCAGTTAGCCAAGTCTGTGGCGCATCGAAAAAATCGATTGAGTGCTGGCAGGATCTGAAGCAAGGGCAAGAATAAATCGAAAGCCGGCCGATTCCGGCATAAGTGCGGGCTCAAGTATAGCATTTAGAAGAAACTTGATTACCTCACGGAGCGTGTCCGGCCGGGTAAAACCGGACTTAACCTTTTTGCACTGAATAAGCCCAACTGCCCTCTCATCCTTCGTGAGCCAAACATCCCGCCCTTGATCAGCGCCCGTGACCATCAAGCGAGCATTGCTGTACCACGACAAATCAGATGTATGTCCTCGATAGAGGCTGTACAACAGAAGCTCAAAATCAGCGTCCGTTAACGCAAGATAATTTGCTCTATCTGGTCCTACGCGCCCTTCGTCTACGGCTTCTACGTGAGCATACGCAACGCTAATCTCATCATCTGTGAGGACTTTCATTCTAGCCTTCCGTGCTTGACGATACCCAGCTACCGACAGAGAGCTGGCACCAACACAATGCGCTCTTTCAATCGAGAGAATAAACCATTCGTTCGGGCATGAAAAAACCGGCAAAAGCCGGTTCTTTCATACCACGCGGGGATCATTCCCACTCGATAGTCGCCGGCGGCTTGCTCGACACGTCGTAGGTAACGCGGGAGATACCGTCGATTTCGTTGATGATACGGCCGCTGACGGTTTCCAGCAGTTCGTACGGCAGGTGTGCCCAGCGCGCGGTCATGAAGTCCACGGTCTCGACGGCACGCAGGGCCACGACCCAGGCGTAGCGACGGCCGTCGCCAACGACGCCAACCGACTTGACCGGCTGGAACACCACGAACGCCTGGCTGGTCTTGTGGTACCAGTCGGCCTTGCGCAGCTCTTCGATGAAGATGTGGTCGGCGCGACGCAGGATGTCGGCGTATTCCTTCTTCACTTCACCCAAAATGCGCACGCCCAGGCCCGGGCCCGGGAACGGGTGGCGGTAGACCATGTCGTACGGCAGGCCCAGTTCCAGGCCGATCTTGCGCACTTCGTCCTTGAACAGCTCACGCAGCGGCTCGACCAGCTTGAGGTTCATTTCCTCCGGCAGGCCGCCCACGTTGTGGTGCGACTTGATCACGTGGGCCTTGCCGCTCTTGGCGCCAGCCGACTCGATCACGTCCGGGTAGATGGTGCCCTGAGCGAGGAACTGGATGTTTTCCAGCTTGCTGGCTTCGGCATCGAAGATGTCGATGAAGGTACGGCCGATGATCTTGCGCTTCTTCTCCGGGTCGGCTTCGCCTTCCAGGTTATCGAGGAACTGCTTTTCAGCATCGGCGCGGATCACTTTGACGCCCATGTTCTCTTTGAACATGGCCATCACCTGGTCGCCTTCGTGCAGGCGCAGCAGGCCGTTGTCGACGAATACGCAGGTCAGCTGGTCGCCGATGGCCCGGTGCAGCAGCGCGGCAACCACCGAGCTGTCGACGCCGCCGGACAGGCCCAGCAGGACGTTGGCCGAACCGACTTGCTCACGCACCTGGGCGATGGCGTCTTCAACAATGTTGGAAGGCGTCCACAGGGCTTCACAGCCGCAGATGTCCTGCACGAAGCGGGACAGGATGCGACCGCCTTGCTTGGTGTGGGTCACTTCCGGGTGGAACTGCACGCCGTAATAGCCACGGGAATCGTCGAACATGCCGGCGATCGGGCAGCTTGGGGTGCTGGCCAGCACGTGGAAGTTGCCCGGCATCTGGGTAACCTTGTCGCCGTGGCTCATCCACACGTCCAGGCCCAGTACGCCGTCGCCGTCAACGTGGTCTTCGATGCCGTCGAGCAGGCGGCTCTTGCCGACCACGTCTACGCGGGCATAACCGAATTCACGCAGGTCGGAACCTTCTACCTTGCCGCCCATCTGCTCGGCCATGGTCTGCATGCCGTAGCAGATGCCCAGCACCGGTACGTTCAGGTCGAACACGGCCTGCGGAGCGCGTGGGCTGTTGGCTTCGTGGACCGATTCGGGGCCGCCGGCGAGGATGATGCCGCGCGGGTTGAATTCGCGGATCGCTTCATCGTCCATGTCGAACGGGTGCAGTTCGCAGTACACGCCGATTTCGCGCACGCGGCGGGCGATCAGCTGGGTGTACTGGGAACCGAAATCGAGGATCAGGATGCGGTGAGCGTGAATGTCGAGGGCCATGACTCAATCTCGTCAGTGGAAATCGGAAACGACGCGGGGCTGTCGTGACAGCCCCGCATGCTTATATTGCTGGAAGCCTCAGCCTACACGGTAGTTAGGGGCTTCTTTGGTGATCTGCACGTCATGCACGTGGGACTCGGCCATGCCGGCACCGGTGATACGCACGAATTCCGGCTTGGTGCGCATCTCTTCGATGGTTGCGCTGCCGGTGTAGCCCATGGACGAACGCAGGCCGCCCATCAGCTGGTGGATGATCGCGGCCAGGGCGCCTTTGTAAGGTACGCGGCCTTCGATGCCTTCCGGTACCAGCTTCTCGGCGCCGGCCGAGGAGTCCTGGAAGTAACGGTCGGACGAGCCTTGCGCCTGTGCCATGGCACCCAGCGAGCCCATGCCACGGTAGGCCTTGTAAGAACGGCCCTGGAACAGCTCGACTTCACCCGGAGCCTCTTCGGTACCGGCGAACATCGAACCCATCATCACGCAGGAAGCACCGGCAACGATGGCCTTGGACAGGTCACCGGAGAAGCGGATACCGCCGTCGGCGATCAGTGGCACGCCAGTGCCTTCCAGTGCGGCGGCAACGTTGGCGATGGCGCTGATTTGCGGCACGCCGACACCGGCAACGATACGGGTGGTGCAGATGGAGCCTGGGCCGATACCGACCTTGACGGCGTCAGCGCCCGCTTCGGCCAGGGCCTTGGCAGCAGCGCCGGTGGCGATGTTGCCGCCGATGACCTGCACTTGCGGGTAGGTTTCTTTCACCCAGCGAACGCGGTCAATCACGCCTTTGGAGTGGCCGTGGGCGGTGTCGACAACCACCACGTCAACGCCAGCGGCAACCAAGGCGGCAACGCGCTCGCCGGTGTCCTTGCCGGTGCCGACCGCAGCGCCAACACGCAGACGACCTTGGTCGTCCTTGCTGGCCAGCGGGTAGGCCTTGGCTTTTTCGATGTCCTTGACGGTCATCATGCCCTTGAGGTTGAACTTGTCGTCAACGATCAGGACCTTTTCCAGGCGGTGCTTGTGCAGCAGCTCGCGCACTTCGTTCTTGTCGGCGCCTTCGCGGACGGTGACCAGACGCTCTTTTGGCGTCATCACGTCGCGGACCTTGGCGTCCAGGCGGGTTTCGAAGCGCACGTCACGGGAAGTGACGATGCCAACCAGGTCACCGTTCGCCAGCACCGGTACGCCGGAGATGTTGTTCAGGCGGGTCAGGTCGAACAGGTCGCGCACGGTGGCGTCGGCGTCGATGGTGATCGGGTCCTTGACCACGCCAGCCTCGAACTTCTTGACCTTGCGTACTTCGCCGGCCTGCTGTTCGATGGTCATGTTCTTGTGGATGATGCCGATACCGCCTTCCTGGGCCATGGCAATGGCCAGGCGCGCTTCGGTCACGGTATCCATGGCGGCGGAAACCAGCGGAATGTTCAGCTCGATGCCACGGGTCAAACGGGTCTTGAGACTGACTTCATTGGGCAGTACCTCGGAATAACCAGGTACAAGGAGGATATCGTCGAAGGTCAGGGCTTCTTGGCTGATACGCAGCATCGCGGGGGCTCCCGGGCGGGAAAAATGGAAGCGCGCCATTATACTCATGCACGGCGCGCCGCTCAATGCAAAATAAGGGCCTTCGGTCAGCCTTGTGGCAGTTTTACCTGCACCACGGCCACCGGCTGGTCGAGCCAGTCGGCGAAGCTGTCGAGAAAGGCCTGGGTAAACCCGGCCTCGCCCCAGTTGTTGAAGATGAACCCCAGGTTTGAAAAGGCACATGGCTGCAGGTAAATGAAGCCATTGATGTCATCTTCGAAGCCGCACAGCGGGCAGGTGAAGTTGTCACTTACCCCCGGCATCCACTCTTCCAGGCTTTCGAACAGCGGCTCGCCCACCTCGCGCCGGCATTCCGGGCAACCGGCTTCTTCAAGGAAGCCATCGGTCGGGGTATAGATGCAGCGCTTGAGCATCACTTCCAGGCCGTTGACCTGCTGGCCGAAGGGCAGTTTTTCGGGGTGCAGGGCCACTTTGCGCGCGCCTGCAGCCAAGGCATGCCCCATGCGGTTGCCGGTACGGCCACAGGTGGTCAGTTGCTCCTCGACGACCTTTTCGCGCACCAGCCAGCGCAGGATGGCGCGGGCGCGGGCTTCATGCACCGGGACGGTGGACAGCTTGGGAACGATGATGCTCTGGGTGTTCATGAACGGGAAAAGCCTGAAAAACTGCGGTAATGACGCAATTCTACCGCTCAGCCGCTCAGGTAGCGACCGATCAACGCCAGCCCGCTGGCCAGCACCAACCAGGTGACCAGGCGTACAAATGCCTCACGGGACAGCCGGTGGGTCAGCCTGCGCCCCAGCCAAAGGCCGACGAACATGACCGGCAGCAAGCAGGCGGCAAGCAGCAGCAAGCTTTGGTCGGCATAGACACCGGCGAGCAGGAACAGCGTCAGGCGCACCACCGTGCTGCAACTGATCAGCGCGCTCTGGGTGGCACGTACCTGCTCTTTTACCTCCAGGCGTGCGCTCAGATATAGGGCGTACAAGAAACCGCCGCTGCCAAATAGCGCGCCGAACAAACCACCTGCCGTACCCATCGGCACCGCCCACACGCCGGACAATCGGGCCGGCCGCACCTTCACCGCCAACCCGTACAGCGCGTAGGCCGTGACGAACAAGCCCATCAGCAGCAGCAAAAGGTCGGATTTCAGTTGCAGAAGAAATACCACGCCCAGCGTGCAGCCCAGCGCCATGAACGGCAGCAGCCGCAACAACTCGCTGCGCACCACGTCCCGGCGCGATGGCAGCAGGTTGCCGAACGCGGCAACGAAGTCCAGCAGCACCAACAGCGGGATGATGCGTGACAACGGCATGAAGTGGATCAGCACAGGGCCGGCCACCAGCGCCGTGCCGAAACCGGCGATGCCAAAAACGATATAGGCGGCACCGACACCGAACAGGATGGGCAGCCAGTCAAGGCCGGAAAACGACAGTTGGGCAAGCATGGCAGCAGTTCCTGAAAAGTCAGGCCAAGGTTAGCCAGCCATGAGCCATGCCGACTAATATGCCTTTATCGCCATAGCTATCTTGAAAAGGCATGACATGACGTCGATCCGCCAGTTGCGTTACTTCGTGGAAATTGCCGAGTGTGGCAGCTTCAGCGGTGCCGCCGAACGGCTGTACATCGCCCAGTCGGCACTGAGCCGGCAGATCAAGGAGCTGGAGCAGCAACTGGGCACGCCACTGTTCGAACGCACGGCACGCCTGCCACGCCTTACGCTGGCCGGGCAGGCCTTTCTCGAACGGGCACGCCGCTTGCTGGCCGACCTGGCGCAAGCAGAGCGCGTAACGCGCGACATTGGCGAGGGGTTGCAGGGCAGCCTGCGCCTGAACCACTCCAGTACCGTGCCGCTGATCGGCCCCTTGCTGGCTCGCCTGGGGGACTATCTGCGGGAAAACCCGGGGGTTTCGCTGGAGATCGCGCAGCAGTCGTCGGAGGCCCAGCTGGAAGATATTGCGGCCGGGCGGCTGGACATTGGCCTGCTGCGCTTGCCAGTGCTGCGCCAGCACGAAGGCGTGGTGCTGCATGAACTGTTCAGCGAACCGCTGTTGCTGGCGGTCGCGGCTGGGCACCCGTTGGCCAATGCGCAGTACGTTCAACTTGAGCAATTGAGGGAAGAACGTTTTATTTCCATCCCGCACCGGGACCGTGGCGGGCTGAGTTACCTGTCGGCTTCGTTGTGCATGGAGGCCGGTTTCTTTCCGCGCGCGGCGCAGGTGCTGTCGCGCAAAACTACGCAATTGCAGCTGATTCAGGCGGGCTTCGGGGTGGCGTTACTGCCAGCGTGCATGCGTGAAATTGCGCCGGCTTCGGTCAGTTTCGTGGCGCTGGAGGGGGGCTGCGAGAGCACCGTAGCGCTGGCTTGCCGACGTGATGCAGGGCAGATGGTGCGCCAGTTCGTGGCAGCAATGCAGCGTTGAACCAAGCCACCACCATACCTGTCAAAACTGCCAGTTGAGTTTGCCCCGCTAGATGGTTTGAATAACATCTGGAAGCGAAGAAGGGCGTTCACCGTGGAAGGGTTCAAACCACACCAAAGCATCAAGTGCTGCGCACTTCAACGCGCAAAGCCGTACTGCCCTTACGGGCACCGCAAATCGGAAGGCCACCTCACAAGCTCGCTGGGATTCAACGGAGAACCCCAAGACCAACAATCTGGGTGCTACATACTGGGCAGTGGATATCGCACCTACAACCCACGCCTGCTGCGTTTCCATTCGGCTGATAGCTTGAGCCCCTTCGGCAAAGGTGGAATCAATAGCTATGCCTACTGTGCGGGTGACCCGGTGAACTTTACCGACCCTTCTGGACATTTAGCGCCTTTGAAACGTATTACCCAAACACGCCGAGCAACCCCTTCCAGGCGACCCAGCCTGACTTCAGTATTCGAGAGCCTTGCGCAGCAGCAAGAAACGACTGGAGCCGCACTTCAAATTGCACAAGCTGAGCGAGCTAACACCCTGCAACGGGAACTGACCCAGCGTATACAACCCCGCCCGCAGGAGCCTATCAATAGCGCTGAAGCGACCCCTTACGCGTCAATGGAGAGCCTGCAAAGCAGTGGAAACAACTCGCTCACCGATATCCCGTCTGCGACGCAACAATCGGTGCAAACTACAACTCCGAACTCGACGGATGTAACAGATATCGGAATGCAGGCACATGAGTTGCGAACCAGTTCACTCAGTCGTCGCCGAGCCTCAATTTGAGCCAATCTACAATATGTCAGGTCTGAGCTGAGGTGGCGCCAATCTGGCAAATGGAGGCTCATATTGCTTGAAGCTCTCTGCTTTCAACTGCGATGATGCCCGCCATGATCAAAGACCCCTTCGAACGACTCGGCCTGGACCGTGAGGTCCTTACCGTCAGCCAACTCAACGGCCGCGCCCGCGTGCTGCTGGAAGACGTGTTCCGCAGCGTGTGGGTAGAAGGCGAGATTTCCAACCTCGCCCGCCCGGCGTCCGGCCACATGTACTTCACCCTCAAGGACAGCGGCGCCCAGGTGCGCTGTGCGTTGTTCCGGCAGAATGCCACCCGCGTACGCCAGGCACTGCGAGACGGCCTTGCCGTTCGTGTGCGCGGCAAGGTTTCGCTGTTCGAGGGGCGTGGCGACTACCAGCTGATTCTCGACACCGTCGAGCCGGCCGGCGATGGCGCACTGCGCCTGGCGTTCGAAGCCCTGAAGGAGAAGCTCGGTGCCGAGGGGCTGTTCAGCGCCGAACGCAAGAAGCCGCTACCGGCCCACCCCCAACGCATCGGCATCATCACATCACCCACCGGTGCAGTGATCCGCGACATCATCAGCGTGTTCGGCCGCCGAGCTCCACAGGTAGAGCTGAACCTGATCCCGACAGCGGTACAGGGCCGCGAAGCCATCGCGCAGATCGTGCGTGCCATCCGTCTCGCCGACAGCCTCGGTTTCGATGCGCTGATCCTGGCCCGTGGGGGCGGCTCGCTGGAAGACTTGTGGTGCTTCAACGAAGAAGCCGTGGCGCGTGCGGTCGCCGCCTGCGTAACGCCGATTGTCAGCGCCGTGGGCCATGAAACCGATGTGTCGATCAGCGACTTCGTCGCTGACGTGCGCGCCCCCACACCGTCTGCTGCCGCGGAACTGCTGGCCCCCGACAACAGTGGCCTGCAGCAACGCCTGGATGGCCTGCAACGGCGCCTGCTGCTGCGCATGCAGAACCGCCTGACCCACGACCGCCTGCGCCTGGAGTCCCTGACCCGGCGCCTGCGCCACCCGGGCGAGCGTTTGCGCCAGCAAGCCCAGCGCCTGGACGACCTGGACATGCGCTTGCGCCGCGCCTTCATGCTCAGCCTCAACCAGCGCCGCGAGCGCCTGGCACGCCTGGATACGCGCTTGGCCGCACAGCATCCGGGGCGTAACCTGAAACTGCTGAGCCAGCGCCTGGACAGCCTGGCCGAGCGCCTGCCACGGGCCATGCGCGACGTGCTCAAAGATCGCCGCCAACGCTTCCAGGCTCAGTTGCAAACCCTGCAGGTGGTCAGCCCGCTGGCCACCCTTGCCCGCGGCTACAGCATTTTGCTGGATGAACAAGGCCAGGCCATCCGCAGCGCCGAACAGACCCGCAACGGCCAGCGCCTGACCGCTCGCCTGAACGAAGGCGAGCTGCTGGTGCGGGTCGAAGACAACCACCTGACCCCGGTCACCCTCTCACTACTGGACTGACACATGCCCCGCCTGCTTGCGCCTTTGCTTGCCCTTTCCCTGTTGCTGCTGGCCGGCGGCGCTCAGGCCAGCTACATCACCCGCACGCTGAACAAGCCGGTGCCCGGCGGCGTTGCAGTGGTCGACCTGGGCCCCGCCGCCAGCGCGCCCAGTGCCCGCTTCAACGGCAAGCCGGTGCTGGTGGTGAAAGAGCAGGATACCTGGCTGGCCATCGTCGGCATTCCGCTGACCCAGAAGCCCGGCACCGCCACGCTGAACCAGGGCGGTCGCACGCTGCCCTTCAGCGTGGGGAGCAAAAAATACCCCGAGCAGCGCATCACCCTGAAGAACACCCGCCAGGTCAACCCGAACCCCGCCGACCTCAAGCGCATCGACCGCGAACTGGCCGAGCAGATCAAGGCCTACCGCAGCTTCAGCCCGAGCCTGCCGAGCAACCTGATCCTCGACAAGCCGGTCAACGGCCCGCTGTCGAGCAAGTTTGGCGTGCGCCGCTTCTTCAATGGCGAAGAACGCAACCCACATGCCGGGCTGGACTTCGCGGTGCCGGCAGGCACGCCAATCAAGACCCCCGCCAATGGCAAGGTGATTCTGGTGGGGGACTACTTCTTCAATGGCCGCACAGTGTTCGTCGACCATGGGCAGGGCTTCATCAGCATGTTCTGCCACATGTCGAAGATCGATGTGCAGGTGGGGCAGCAACTGCGCCGTGGCGAGGTGGTCGGGCGGGTGGGCTCCACCGGGCGGGCGACCGGGCCGCATATGCACTGGAACGTCAGCCTGAATGATGCACGGGTGGATCCGGCGATTTTCATTGGGGCGTTCCAGCCCTGAAACCGCGAAGAGCCCAGCACTGCCGACATCAATTCCACTGTGTTGCGCCATCGAAAAATACCGCGCAACATTCAATAATCACCCAGCAAATTCCAGCTATAAAATCTCGCACAAGATCTTTTTTTAAGCATTCCTCTCAATTTTCCTCGAACGCTTGCCATCCCCCACCCCACTGGTTAAGTTTGAGGGCATGAAAACCTTCAGCACCCTCATCCTGCTCCGACAACATCGCAGCCTCTGCCTGGTCAGCGCCCGACTACCAGGTTGAATCGCGTCGCCTCGCCTCTTCATCTCGTTATCGCTCGGCAGGCCCGATCTCGGCCGCACACAAAAGGATTGCTTCCATGACCATGCTCAAAGACCCTTCGAAGAAGTACCGCGCTTTCCCGACCATCGACCTGCCTGACCGCACCTGGCCGTCGAAGACCATCACTGCCGCGCCGATCTGGTGCAGCTCCGACCTGCGTGATGGCAACCAGTCGCTGATCGAGCCGATGGATTCGGAGAAGAAACTGCGCTTCTGGAAGACCCTGGTACAGGTGGGTGTGAAGGAAATCGAAGCCTCGTTCCCGTCCGCCTCGCAGACCGACTTCGACTTCGTGCGCATGCTGATCGAAGAAGGCCACATCCCCGACGACACCACCATTCAGGTGCTCACCCAGGCCCGTGAAGACCTGATCGCCCGTACCTTCGAGTCGCTGCGCGGTGCCAAGAAAGCCATCGTCCACCTGTACAACGCCACCAGCCCGTCGTTCCGCCGCATCGTCTTCAACCAGGACAAGCAAGGCGTGAAGGACATCGCGGTGAACGCGGCCAAGCTGTTCGTCAAGTACGCTGCCCAGCAGCCGGAAACCCAGTGGACCTTCCAGTACTCGCCAGAAACCTTCAGCGCCACCGAAATGGAGTTCGCCAAGGAAGTCTGTGACGCAGTCATCGAAGTGTGGAACCCGACGCCTGAGCACAAGATCATCCTCAACCTGCCGGCCACCGTGGAAGTGTCCACCCCGAACATCTACGCCGACCAGATCGAGTGGTTCTGCCGCAACGTCAGCCGTCGCGACAGCGTGATCATCAGCCTGCACTGCCACAACGACCGCGGCACCGGCATTGCCGCCACCGAACTGGGTCTGATGGCGGGTGCCGACCGCGCCGAAGGCTGCCTGTTCGGCAACGGCGAGCGTACCGGTAACGTCGACCTGGTGACCTTGGCACTGAACCTCTACACCCAGGGCATCGACCCGTTGCTGGACTTCTCCGACATCGACGGCGTGCGCAAAGTGGTCGAAGAGTGCAACCAGTTGCCGGTGCACCCACGCCACCCGTATGTGGGCGATCTGGTCCACACCGCGTTCTCCGGCTCGCACCAGGACGCCATCCGCAAAGGTTTCGCCAAGCAGCAGGAAGGCGAGCTGTGGGAAGTGCCTTACTTGCCGATCGACCCGGCCGACATCGGCCGCAGCTACGAGGCGGTCATCCGCGTCAACAGCCAGTCGGGCAAAGGCGGCATCACCTACCTGCTCGAGCAGGAATACGGCATCAGCCTGCCACGCCGCATGCAGATCGAATTCAGCCAGGTCGTCCAGGGTGAAACCGACCGCCTGGGCCTGGAAATGACCGCCCAGCAGATCTACAGCCTGCTGCACAAGGAATACCTCCAGGCCAACGCGCCGTACGCGCTGGTCAGCCACCGCCTGCAGGAAGAAAACGGCCACAGCGCCGTGGAAGTGGAAGTCGCCGGCGAAGGCGAAACCACCCTGCACTGGCGCGGCAAGGGCAACGGCGCCCTGGAAGCCCTGGTAGCCGGCCTGCCGATCTCGGTGGAGATCATGGACTACAACGAGCATGCCATTGGCGCAGGCACCAATGCCAAGGCTGCTGCCTACATTGAATTGCGCGTGGCCGGTGGCCGTCCGGTGCATGGTGTGGGTATCGATGAAAACATCACCACCGCCAGCTTCAAGGCGCTGTTCAGCGCGCTGAACCGCTCGCTGAGCCAGCAGGAAGCCAAGGCGGCCTGAGCCCTGGTGCGATGAATGAAGAAGCCCGCATCGTTTGATGCGGGCTTTTTTGTTGCCTGTTCTGGCCCTACAAGAATGACAGGCAAAAAAAGGGGCGCCGACCAAGCGCCCCATAAGCCGTAAAGCACACAACAAATTCAGTTGGCGTCCAGCAACGCCATCGCCTCGGCACTGCACGCCTCGATCCGCGCCCAGTCGCCGTTCTTGATCCAGCTGCTGTCGAGCATCCAGGTCCCGCCCACGCACATCACATTGGGCAAGGCCATGTAGTTGCGCACGTTGGCCGGGTTGACGCCACCGGTTGGGCAGAAGCGGATATCACCGAACGGCCCGCCAAAGGCCTTGATCGCTGCCACACCGCCGCTGATTTCCGCCGGGAACAGCTTGAAGCGGCGGTAACCCAGGGCGTAGCCCATCATGATTTCGGACGGTGTGCTGATGCCTGGCAGCAACGGAATTTCACTGTCCACACCGGCTTCCAGAATGTCCTGGGTTATGCCGGGGGTAACGACGAACTGCGCACCCGCCGCTTCGACAGCAGCGAACATGTTGCGATCAAGCACTGTACCGGCGCCGACGCACAGTTCCGCGCGCTGCTCGCGCAGCACCTGGATGGCCTTCAGGCCATGCTGCGAACGCAAGGTCACTTCCAGGGTACGGATGCCGCCAGCGGCCAGGGCATCAGCCAGTGGCAGGATGTCTTCCTCACGGGCGATGGTGATCACCGGCAGGATGCGCGCCTTTTCGCAGATGGCATCGATCCGCGCGGCTTTATCGGCCATCGAGAGCTTGGGCTGTGGGCGTTCAAGGGTGGTCATGACTATGGATCCTTGGCTCATGGGCACCAGTAGATGTCCAGGGGGTCGTGAAGAAAAGCGCGAATCGGCATTTCAGTGAGGTCGTTGCCAGCCAGCGCGGCGCGCAGGGTAGCGAGTTTGCCCTGGCCTTGCACGGACAGCGCAGTAAAGGCGGCACTGGCCAGCAGCGAGCGGGTCATCGACAGGCGCTGGTGCGGCACGCTCGGTGCCAGCAACGGCAGGCAGCGGCGCGGGCTGGACAGGTCCAGGCCTGCTTCCAGGTTGGGGCTGGCCGGGAACAGCGAGGCGGTATGGCCATCGTCGCCCATGCCCAGCACCAACACATCGATAAGTGGCAGCCCGGCCAAGGCCTGGTCGGCCTTGAGCGCGGCGGCTTCGAGGTTCTCCGCCTGCTGGTACAGGCCAACAAAGCGGGCCTTGGCCGCTGCACCCTTGAGCAGGTGGCGGGCCAGCAGGCCAGCATTGCTGTCGGCGTGCTCCACGGGCACCCAGCGCTCATCGGCCAGGCTGACGGTGACCTTGGACCAGTCCAGGTTTTCGCTGGCCAGCTTCTCCAGAAACGGCACCGGGCTGCGGCCGCCGGACAGCACCAGGCAGGCCTGGCCCTTGGCAGCAATTGCCGCACGCAGGCGCTCGGCCACGTCGTGGGCTTGAGTGGCGGCCAGCGCCTTGGCATCTGCCAGCGCGTGTACCTTCACAGCCGCTGGCAGTTTCAGTTCAGATATCCCCATACCACGCCCTCCCATCGCGTGTGATCAGTGCAATCGAGCTCATCGGCCCCCAGGAGCCCGCCGCGTAAGGCTTGGGCGCATCGCCCGCATTACGCCAGCCGGCGATCAACTGGTCGCACCATTTCCAGGCATATTCGATTTCGTCCTTGCGCACGAACAGGTTCTGGTTGCCACGCATCACTTCCAGCAGCAAGCGCTCGTAGGCATCCGGAATCCGCGTGCTGCGCCAGGTGTCGGAAAAATTCAGCTGCAACGGGCCGCTGCGCAGCTGCATGCCCTTGTCCAGGCCCTGCTCCTTGGTCATTACCCGTAAAGAAATGCCTTCGTCCGGTTGCAGGCGGATGATCAGCTTGTTACCGATCTGCAAACGCTGTTCCGGGGCGAAGATGTAGTGCGGCGTTTCCTTGAAGTGGATAACGATCTGCGACAGTTTCTGCGGCATGCGCTTGCCGGTACGCAGGTAAAACGGCACGCCCGACCAGCGCCAGTTGCGAATGTCGGCACGCAGTGCGACGAACGTTTCGGTGTCACTCTGGGCATTGGCGTTGTCTTCCTCCAGGTAGCCCGGCACCGGTTTGCCTTCGCTGTAGCCGGCAATGTACTGGCCACGCACCACACGGGTGCTTAGCCCGTCGCCGGTGATCGGTGCCAGGGCCTTGAGCACTTTTACCTTTTCGTCGCGAATGGCATCGGCCGACAGTTCGCTGGGCGGGTCCATGGCGATTAGGCACAGCAGCTGCAGCAGGTGGTTCTGGATCATGTCACGCAGTTGGCCAGCCTTGTCGAAATAGCCCCAGCGGCCTTCGATACCGACTTTTTCGGCAACGGTGATCTCCACATGGGAGATGGAGTTCTGGTTCCACTGGGTTTCGAACAGGCTGTTGGCGAAGCGCAGGGCAATGAGGTTTTGCACCGTCTCTTTGCCCAGGTAGTGATCGATACGGTAAACCCGGCTTTCGGGGAAGAACCGTGCTACGGCATCGTTGACCCGGCGTGACGACTCCAGGTCGTGGCCGATAGGCTTTTCCAGCACCACACGGGTGCGCGGGGCCAGCCCGGCCTTGTCGAGGTTTTCACAGATTGCCCCATACACCGCTGCCGCCGTGGCGAAGTAAGCGATCAGCGGCAGCTCGCCTGGCAATTGCTCGGCCAGGGCCTGGTAGCCCTCGGGCTGAAGAAAATCCAGATGCTGGTAATTCAGCCTGGCGAGAAAGCGCCCCAGCGCTGCTGGCTCGATATCCGCCTCGGGCACATGCCGGCGCAGGTGCGCCTCGATGCTGTTCAGGTGCTCCTGCGCGCTGCCGGCTTCGCGGGCCAACGCCAACAAGCGGGTGTCCGGGTGCAACAGGTTGGCCCGGTCAAGCTGGTAAAGCGCAGGAAACAGCTTGCGCAATGCCAGGTCGCCGAGGGCGCCAAACAGGGCAAAGGTGCAAGGTTCGACACTGATCGCAGCCATGATGTTGGTTCTTTCCTAAAGTTGGTCTAGGAATACCGCTTTCACATGCGGTTTTCAAGGGATAATGTAGTAAAAACCACAACATTACACGCAAGTGTTACAGACAAGTGGTACGCCAACCGCGCCGACAGTACGATAGACGACCGTGCAAAAAGCCTGCTGCTTCCACAGCCGGCTGTCTTCCCGACCCAAGGACACACCCATGGACCGCGTGCGAAACCTCCTGGAGCAGATCCAGGGACGCCTCGACGAGCTGAACAAGGCCGAACGCAAAGTCGCCGAAGTCATCCTGCTCAACCCGCAACAAGCCACCCGTTTCAGCATTGCTGCGCTGGCCCAGGCAGCCAAGGTCAGCGAACCGACCGTCAACCGCTTTTGCCGCTCGTTCGGCGTCAGCGGCTACCCCGAACTGAAGCTGCAGCTGGCACAGAGCCTGGCCAGCGGCGCCGCCTACGTCAGCCGCGCAGTAGAGGCCGACGATGACCCGGCCGCCTATACCCAGAAGATCTTCGCCAGCGCCATCGCCTCGCTCGACAGCGCCTGCCAGCAACTGGACCCGCAACAGGTCAGCCGCGCCGTGGACATGATGATCCAGGCCCGGCAGATCCACTTCTTCGGCCTGGGCGCCTCGGCGCCGGTAGCCCTGGATGCGCAGCACAAGTTCTTCCGCTTCAACCTGGCCGTGTCGGCCCATGCTGACGTGCTGATGCAGCGCATGCTGGCCTCGGTGGCGCACACCGGCGACCTGTTCGTGATCATTTCCTACACCGGGCGCACCCGTGAACTGGTCGAAGTGGCCCGCCTGGCCCGTGAAAACGGAGCCTCGGTACTGGGCCTGACCGCCGCCGGCTCGCCACTGGCCAACGCCTGCAGCCTGAGCCTGCACATTCCGCTGCCGGAAGACACCGACATCTACATGCCGATGACTTCGCGGATCATTCAGCTGACGGTGCTCGATGTGCTGGCCACCGGCATGACCTTGCGCCGCGGCGTGGACTTCCAGCCGCACCTGCGCAAGATCAAGGAAAGCCTGAACGCCAGCCGCTACCCGATCGAGGACGACGAGCTCAACTGAGCCGGTGTGCCTGCAGGCGCAGGTGGGCACGCTGCCCCGGCGCCAGGCTCAGGCCCTCGCCACTGCCGCTGGCAGCCTCGACACAGACGAAGCGCTGGCATTCACGCCCGGTCACGCCCATCAACGGGCGGTTGCCCGGGTGCCAGACCACGGTGTCGTCGCTGTCCCCCGTATCGATGCACAGCTCACGCTGCCAGGCCGGGTCCTGCAGTTGCACACGCGGTGTGCCGGGGTAGACCTTCTGGCAGCCCCCCTTGAGCTTCAGCGCGCCATCTTCTCGGCAGGCCTGGCGGTTCAAGCGGTCGTAACCTTCGATGTCCTCAAGCCCGGATAGCGCTATCTCGGACACGTCACTGATGCGCCAGTAGGCCAGCAGCGCATGGCTCAACTGGCAGGGTTCGCTGTCCTGATGCTCGGTGCTCAGGCTCAGTTCCATGCGGCTACCCAGCCGGGCATGCAGGTCTACCTGCCAGTCACACAGGTCCAGCCGCCACTTCAGGGTTACGCCCTCCTCGTCCTCACGGCTGTCCACCAGCTTCCAGTCCAGCAGCCGTGCCCAGCCATGGGCAGGCCACAAGTCTTCGCTGGGGTGGCGGCCATACCACGGCCAGCACACCGGCACGCCACCACGGATCGCCCCTACCTGCGGCCACTGCTCGGCGCACCACAGCCAAGGGCGTTCACCCGCTGGCTGAAAGTGCAGCAGTTGCGCGCCCTGGCGACTGAATACCGCCTGGCAACGGGGGTGATCGATGATCAGCACATCGCGCTGCTGGTAACGCTCCCACTCGAATGTCGGCCTGGGCCGCTGCGAGGAAAAGAAGCGATGGAGCGGATGTTCGGGCATGGTTCAGAGCTCTTGTTGTTTGAGATAGCGCTGTCTCGGCCTATCCCTGGCACCCACTGCAGGCCAGTGGGTGCCGGGAACCGAAAAGGGATTGGCGTAAATTTACAACAATTGCCCTCAGAATGACGACTGAATCTTCAAACCTGCGACCAGCGCATTGTCCACCTCGTCCACCCCGCCAGGGCTCTTGATGTACTGCAGGTTGGGCCGCACGGTCAGCCAGTTGGTGACGTGAAAGCCGTAATAGAGCTCGGCGTTGTACTCGGTGCGCTGCAGCGGCACGAAGCCTGGGTTGTCGTAATCGCTGATACCGCTCTGGGCATTGAGCAGTTCGGCACGCTTCTTCACGTCGTCATTCACATGAATACGCGCCACGCCGAAGCCGATGTCATCCTTGGGCCGGGCATCGAAGGCGCCCTTGTAGACCAGCCCCACCTGCTGGTAATTGTCGACCACGTTGGTGGCCTTGTCGTGCACGGTGAAGTTGGCGAACAGGCTAAGGCCACGGTTGACGTCACCCGCCTGTGCAGTGACCTGCTGCTGTGCCACCACCCACCAGCCATGCTTGCTGGAATGCGACTTGAAGGCCTCGCCGCTCAACGCCTGCGGGTTGCCGTTGACGTCGTCGAACACATCGTCGGCCTTGGCCGTGCTGTAGTAGTAGCCCAGGCGGTACTCGCCCGGCAGACCGTTGACCTTGGGTGACCACACCGCCTCTACCGGGAGGATCGCGCCCTTGGTTCCGCTGCCGCTGAGCTTGAAGCCGTTGCCGGTTTCCAGGTTGGAGGGGTTCTGCTCGAAGGCGCCGACCTGCACGAAAAATTCCGGGGTGATGTTGTATTTCACCCGCAGCGCCCACTGGCTGACCGGCCAGTTGTACCAGATGCCGCCCACCCAGTTGCCCACCTGCGAGCCGCAGAACGCCAGGTTCTGGAAGTCGCAGGGGAAGCTGTTGAAGTCCTCGCCCTCGCCGAAGCGGCCGAATTTCACATCCAGCGCGCCATCGAAGTACTTCTGCTTGATCCACATCTGGGTCAGGCGCCAGGTCTGGCCACGGCCCCACACCTCTTGCACCGAACTGAACTGCCCAGCGCGCGGGTCGCTGATGCGGTCGTTGGACAGGTTACGACCACTGCGCTCGGTGATCGCCAACTTGAACTCGGCATCGTGCCAGCCAAGAATCTTTTGCAAGTCCAGGTGTGCGCCAAGGGCAAACTGGTCGCTGTAGCGGGCCGTCTTGTCGTCGTTGTAGCCGCCGTGCAGGTTGCCAGCCACCTCGCCGACGTAGTCGAGGGTGAAGTCGTAGCCCTTCTCCAGCAATTCGGTGCGGGTGCCGCCCCAGTCGCCGGTCATCCATTTCGATTCGCTGGAAAAGGCCTCGGCAGCCTGCGCGCCGCTGCTGCCGACAGCGGCGAGCAAAGCCAGCGAGCCTAATGTCCTGATGCGTTTGCGCTGTTCCATCCCTTTACGTCCTCTTTTTTCTTATTGATGGTGTAGACGAGTCAACGGCCTTTGAAGTGAGCCACGTTGTCCTTTACCGCTGCGCCTGGGCTGGCCGGGTGCAGGCGCGCGCCCGTGCCGGCATCGAACAGCAGCACCCTGGCCGGGTCGAATTGCAGGTTGAGGGTGTCCCCCACCCGGCACACCACATCGGGCGCCAGGCGGCAGCACACCTTGGTCTGGTTGAGGGTGACGAATACGAGCAGGTCCGGCCCGGTGGGCTCGGTTACCTGCACCTCGGCACGAATGCCCGGCAGGCCGTTGCCCTCGACGGTGCCCAAGGCAATCTGCTCGGGGCGGATGCCGAGGATGATCTCGCGGCCGTCCAGTTCGTCACCGGCGACGCCCAAGAGCAGCTCGCAGCGTGCCTGGCCGCTGTCGAGCACGGCCAACAAGCGCCCCTCCTGCTGCGTGAGGCGCACCGGGATGAAGTTCATCGGCGGCGAACCGATGAAACTGGCGACAAACTGGTTGGCCGGGTCGTTGTAGATCTGCTGGGGGGTGCCGAACTGCTGGATGATGCCATCCTTCATCACCGCCACCTTGTCGCCCAGGGTCATGGCCTCGATCTGGTCATGGGTGACGTACACGGTGGTGGTTTTCAGACGCTGGTGCATCAGCTTCATTTCGGTGCGCATCTCGACCCGCAGCTTGGCATCGAGGTTGGACAGCGGTTCGTCGAACAGGTAAATCTTCGGCCGCCGCGCCAGCGCCCGCCCCATGGCTACCCGTTGCTGCTGGCCACCGGACAGCTGCGCCGGCTTGCGCGCCAGCAGGTGCTCGATCTGCAGCAGCTTGGCCACCCGCGCCACCTCTTCGTCGATGGCGGTCTGTGGCAGCTTGCGGATCTTCAGGCCAAACTCGATGTTCTCGCGCACACTCATGGTCGGGTACAACGCGTAGGACTGGAACACCATGGCGATGTCGCGGTCCTTGGGGCTCATGCCGCTGACGTCCTGCTCGTCGATGAGAATCGCACCGGCAGTGATCTGCTCCAGGCCGGCAATGCAGTTCATCAAGGTTGACTTGCCGCAGCCCGAGGGGCCGACCAGGATCAGGAACTCGCCATCCCTGATCGACAGCTGGATGTCCTTGAGGGTATCCGGCAGGCCACTGCCGTAGGTCTTGTTCACATTGCGAAGTTCGAGCGTTGCCATGGCTTACCCCTTGACCGCGCCGGCCGTCAGCCCGCGCACGAAATATTTGCCTGCCACCACATAGACCAGCAGGGTTGGCAGGCCGGCAATCATCGCCGCCGCCATGTCGACGTTGTATTCCTTGGCCCCGGTGCTGGTGTTGACCAGGTTGTTCAGGGCCACGGTGATCGGTTGCGAGTCGCCACTGGAGAACACCACACCGAACAGGAAGTCATTCCAGATCTGGGTGAACTGCCAGATCAGGCAGACCATGATGATGGGCGTGGACATCGGCAGGATGATGCGGCGGAAAATGGTGAAGAAGCCGGCACCGTCCAGGCGTGCTGCCTTGACCAGCGCATCGGGAATGCTCACGTAGAAGTTGCGGAAGAACAGCGTGGTGAAGGCCAGGCCATAGACCACATGTACCAGTACCAGGCCGCCGGTAGTGCTGGCCAGGCCGAGCTTGCCGAGGGTGAACGAAGCGGGCAGCAGCACGGTCTGGAACGGCAGGAAGCAGCCGAACAGCAGCAGGCCGAAGAACAGCTGCGAGCCGCGAAAGCGCCACATCGACAGCACATAGCCGTTCAGCGCGCCGATGGCCGTGGAAATCAGCACGGCGGGCACAGTGATCATGATCGAGTTCCAGAAGTAACCGCTGACCGTGCCCCAGGCCTTGACCCAGCCAATGCCGGTCATCACCTGCGGCCAACTCAGCAAGTTGCCGGTGCTGATGTCTTCCGGGGTCTTGAAGCTGGTCAGCAGCATCACCACCAGCGGCACCAGGTACAGCGCCACGGCCAGCAGCAGCACCGCATGGATGGCGATACGGCTCATGCTGAGCACGGGCTTTTCGACAGGGCTATGCATGGCGTTTGCTCCGCAGCTCCGAGTACAGGTAAGGCACGAGGATCGCCAGGATCGCCCCGAGCATGAGAATGGCACTGGCCGAGCCCATGCCCATCTGACCGCGGCTGAAGGTGAACGCGTACATGAACATCGCAGGCAGGTCGGATGAGTAACCCGGGCCGCCAGCGGTCATTGCCGCCACCAGGTCGAAGCTTTTGATGGCGATGTGCGAAAGGATCATCAGCGCACTGAAAAACACCGGGCGCAGGCTGGGCAGCACCACGGTCCAGTAGATGCGCGGCATGCTGGCGCCATCCATTTGCGCCGCGCGGATGATCGAAGGGTCAACACCGCGCAGGCCGGCCAGGAACATCGCCATGATGAAGCCCGAGGCCTGCCACACGGCCGCGATCACCAGGCAGTACACGACCCGGTCGGGGTCGATCAGCCAGTCCAGCCGAAAGCCCTCCCAGCCCCAGTCGCGCAGCAGCTTGTCCAGGCCCATGCCGGGGTTGAGCAGCCACTTCCAGGCGGTGCCGGTAACGATCATCGACAGCGCCATGGGGTAGAGGTAAATGGTGCGGATGAAGCCTTCGCGGCGGATGCGCTGGTCCAGCAGCACTGCCAGCAACACACCGAGGGCCAGGCTGATGGCGATGAACAGGCCACCGAACAGCAGCAGGTTCTTGCTGGCTACCCACCAGCGGTCGTTGTCGAACAGCCGGGCGTATTGCGCCAGCCCGGCCCATTTGTAGGTGGGCAGGAAGGTCGAAGTGGTGAAGGACAGCACGAAGGTCCAGAGGATGTAGCCGTAGAAGCCCACCAGGACGATGAACATGCTCGGCGCCAGCACCAGTTTGGGCAGCCAGCGCTGAAGCGCGTCCAGGGGTGAGGCCCGCAGTTGGGCGGTCGTTGTGGTCATAGATCGGATCCCGAGGTAATGGCGATGCTCTGCATCGCTTCGCGGGCTTGCCCGCGAATAGCGGTTACTGGGCTGCCTTGATCGCCGCCGCCAGTTTCTTCGCCGCATCGGCCGGGTCGGCCTTGGGGTCGTTGATGTAGTTGGTCACCACATCGAAGAACGCGCCCTGCACGGCCAGCGTGGTGGCCATGTTGTGCGCCATGCTTGGCTGCAGGCCACCGGTTTTGGCATCCGCCAGGAAGTCCTTGGCAGACGCCTGCGCGCAGGCATCAAAGCCATACTTGCCCATGTCGGCCAGCATGTCGTTGCGCACCGGGATCGACCCTTTGTTGGTGCTGAAGACCTTCTGGAAGTCTTCACCCAGCACTTTGCGGGCAATGTCCTGCTGGCCGGCAGCCGTGCCAGGGTTGTTCTGCTTGAACACCACCAGCGAGTCGATGTTGTAGAGGAAGGCTTTTTCGGTGCCGGGGAATGGCACGCACTGGTAATCCTTGCCAGCGGTTTTCTTCGCCAGGGTCCACTCACTCTTGGCCCAGTCGCCCATGATCTGCATGCCGGCCTTGCCGTTGATGACCTTGGCCGCTTCCAGGTTCCAGTCTTGGCCTTTACCGTCCGGGTCCATGTAGGTGGCGACCTTTTTCAGCTCGGTCAGCGCCTTGACCATTTGCGGCCCGGTCAGCGCGACGCTGTCGAGATCGACCATGGCCTTCTTGTAGCCTTCGGTGCCCATTACCGACAGCACCACGCTTTCGAACACGGTGCTGTCCTGCCACGGCTGGCCGCCATGGGCGAGCGGGATGAAGCCGGCAGCCTTGAGTTTGTCGGCGGCGGCGTAAAATTCGTCGAGTGTGGTGGGGGCCTTGTCGATACCGGCTTTCTTGAAGACTTCCGGGTTGATCCACAGCCAGTTGGTTCGGTGGATGTTTACCGGTACGGCGACGTAGTCACCGTCGTACTTCACGGTGTCGGCGACTTTCTTGTCGAGCAGTGTGTCCCACTGTTCGGCCTTGGCCACATCCTTGAGTACATCGCCATCGAGCAAGCCGGTGGCCGCCCAGTCCTGGATGTCAGGCCCTTTGATCTGCGCCACGCCTGGTGGGTTGCCGGCCACGGCGCGGCTCTTGAGCACGGTCATGGCTGTGGCACCGCCACCACCTGCGACGGCGCCATCTTTCCACGTAAAGCCGTCTTTTTCGACCTGGGCCTTGAGCACATCGGCAGCAGCTTTTTCACCACCCGAAGTCCACCAATGCACGACTTCGACGCTGCCTTTGGGTTCGGCAGCCTGGGCACTGAGCGGGAGTAGAGAAGCCAGGGAGATTGCGGCAGCGAGCCGGAGCGTGGAATTCATCGGAGCACCTTTCTTGTTGTTATGCCGTGCAAGTCGAGCGCTTGCGTTGCTTGAAGTCTAAACAGCATGCCCACCTCGCCAGGTAACGAAGCGATGCGTGAATGTCATCGTTTGGTTACATTGCCGGCACACGCCACACACAGACTCACTCCATGCCACGCGGCAGATACAAGGTCACCCGCAAACCACCTTCCCTCAGGTTCAGCAGGCTCACCTCGCCCCCATGGCTGTGGGCGATGTTGCGGGCAATCCCCAGCCCCAACCCATAACCCTGCTGCTGCGCGGCCAGACGGAAATGCGGCTCGAACACCTGCTCCAGCTGCTGCTGCGGCACACCCGGCCCCTGATCGTCCACCTGCAGCACAAACCCCTCGGCACTGTCGATGATGCGCAGCTGTGCCCGCTCGCCGTACTTGATGGCATTGTCGATCAGGTTGCCGATGCAGCGGCGCAGCGCCAGCGGCTTGCCGGGGTAAGGCTCCAGCGCGCGGCCTTCAACCGTGATACGGCCATCGCGCAGGTAGGGCTCGGCCAGGATTTCCAGCACCTGGTTGAGGTCCACCGGCTCGATGTTTTCGTGGATGTCGGTGTCTTTCACACACTGCAAGGCGCCTTTCACCAGCAGTTCCAGTTCATCCAAGTCCTGGCTGAACTTGGCCTGCAAGTGTTCGTCCTCCAGCAGTTCGACACGCAGGCGCAGGCGCGTAATCGGGGTGCGCAGGTCATGGGAAATGGCGCTGAACAGCTGGCTGCGCTCTGTCAGATAGCGGCTGATGCGCTCGCGCATGCTATTGAACGCCCGGCCCACCTCGACCACCTCGCTGCCACCGCCTTCAGCCACCGGCGCCACATCGGCGCCCAGCGACATCTCCCGCGCGGCCCGCGCCAGGCGCTTGAGCGGCCAGCTTTGCCAGTGCACCAGCAAGCCGATGAACAGCAACAGCAAGGCCGTGGTGAGCACGATGAAGCCGATCTGCTGGCGAGGCAGGCGTTCGGCCTCAAGGCTGGTGTAGGGTTCGGGCAGCAGCGAGGCGATGTACAGCCACTCGCCCTCGCCCAGGCGGATCTGCGTTACCAGCACCGGCGGGTTGAGCGGTTCCAGGGTCAACGAGTAATGCGCCCAGGAACGTGGCAGCTCGTCGAGCTTCAGGCCGCTGTTGAAGATGCGCAGGTCATCGGGCCCAACGAATTCCACGGAAATGTCCATCTGCGTACCCAGGCGCTCATGCAGCACCTGCTGGAACACATCGATCACCGCCTGCTTGCGCGGGGTGACGGGCAGCACCGGCATATCCAGTGGTTTGGCATTGAGTGACACGAAAAAGCGCGTTCCCCCCATGCTGCGCAACTGGTCGAGCACCATGGGCCGGTAGGCCACCGGCAGCGAGCGGAAGTAACTGACACTGGCGCTCATCGAGTGGGCCAGGCTGCTGGCGCTGGCACGCAGGCCCTGCAACTGGCTGGCACGCAGCTGGGCCACCCAGATGATGCTCGACAGGCCCTGGGCCAGCAGCACCACCAACAGGGTCAGCAGCAGCATGCGCCCCAGCAGCGAACGCGGCAGCAAGCGCCAGCGCCGCTCAGGGCGCATTGCAGACATGCGTCGCCAGCAGGTAGCCGCTGCCGCGCACCGTGCGGATCAGCCGGGGTGGTTTTTCAGTATCGCGCAGGCGCTGACGCAGGCGGCTGACCGCCATGTCGACAATGCGGTCCAGCGGCATGGGCTCGCGGCCACGGGTGGCATTACCGATGGTGTCGCGGTCGAGAATCTGCTGCGGGTGGTCGAGGAACAGCTTGAGCAGGGCAAAGTCGGCGCCCGACAGAATCACCTCTTCACCGTCGCGATGGAACAGCCGGTGGCTGACCGTGTCCAGGCGCCAGTCATCGAAGGCCAGCACGGCATTGCCGGGTGCCGCCGTGCCGAATTCGGCGCGGCGCAGCAGGGCCTTGATTCGCGCTTGCAGTTCGCGAGGGCTGAAGGGTTTGCCCAAGTAGTCGTCGGCACCCAGCTCCAGGCCGATGACCCGGTCGGTTTCATCGGAGCTGGCCGTCAGCATGATGATCGGTACCCGCGCCTGGCGCGGGTGCTGGCGTACCCAGCGACACAGGCTGAAGCCGTCCTCGTCGGGCAGCATGACATCGAGGATGACCAGGTCGAAGGGAGTGCTTTCCAGGGCCCGGCGAAAGCCTGCGCCGTCGGCTTCGGCATGCACCTGGAAACCGGAGCGGCTCAGGTAGGTTTGCAGCAGTTCGCGGATTTCCTGGTCGTCGTCGACCATCAGGATCGATTTGCCGGCAGTGCTCAAGGTGGTCCTTCCTCTTGTTGGTTACAGGTCTTTTTGCCTGCTGTCGGGTGTTGCCTTCTGGGGCTGCTGCGCGGCCCCATTTCACCTAGTTGTGATCCAACGCTTGCTGCAGGGCCACCCCGGCCCCCAGCAACCCGGAAAACTCCGCCGTCACCAGCCACACCGGCACGCCAGCGAAGTAGCCGCTCATACAGCCTTTGTCAGCAAAACTCGCCGCAAACCCGCTACGCAAAAACAACTCGGCAAAGCGCGGGATTACACCGCCAACAATATAAACCCCACCCCGCGCGCCCAGCGTCAGCACATTGTTACCCGCCACACGCCCAAGGAACCGGCAAAATTGCTCGACCACCGCCAGCGCCTGCGGTTCACCGCCCAGCGCGGCATCGGTAACCTGCGCGGGGGTTTTGTGCCGGGATGTTTCGCCGTCCAGCGCGCAAATTGCCTGATACAGGCGCACCAAGCCGCCACCACTGAGCACAGTTTCGGCGCTGACATGGCCAATCTGGCCATGGATTTGCTGATGGATCGCCGCTTCACGGGCATTGCCAACCGGCAAGTCGACATGCCCACCCTCCCCCGGCAAGGCCTGCCAGTGCTGTTCGCCAAGGCGCAGCAGCGACCCCACGCCCAAGCCTGTGCCCGGCCCGATCACCAGCGCCGGCCGCGACGGGTCAGCCTGGCCTGGGCACACTTCGCGGAACTCGCCCTCGCGCAGGCGGGTCATGCCCAGCGCCATGGCCGTGAAATCGTTGATCAGCAACAGCCGCTCGACCTGCAAGGTCTTGCAGAAGGCCACGCGGCTCAGGCGCCAATGGTTGTTGGTGAAGCGAAATTCGTCGCCTTCGACCGGCCCGGCCACTGCCAGGCACACCGCTGCCAGGCCGCCGCGGGCGATGCCTTGGCCTTGCAGGTAAGCCTCGATGGCCTGCTCCGGGCTGGTGTAGTCCGCCGTGGCATATACCTTCACTTCATGCAGCTGGTTGTCACGCCACAACGCAAAACGGGCATTGGTGCCGCCGATGTCGCCAACCAGCAGCTCCTTCATTTGAGGTTCTCCAGGGCCGAGGTGAAGGCGCTTGCGCCCTGCTCTGCCGGGCTGAACGCCATGCGCATGAAGCCGAACAGCTCACGCCCGCAACCCAGGTCGTTGCCCTGAGGCGCTGGCGGCAGGTCGCGGCTGGCCAGTTCTTCGGCCGATACCATCACCCGCAACGTGCCTTCGACACCGTCGACCCGCACGATATCACCATCGCGCACCCGCGCCAGCGGGCCGCCATCATAGGCTTCGGGGCATACGTGAATCGCCGCCGGGATCTTGCCCGAGGCACCGGACATGCGCCCGTCGGTGACCAGCGCCACCTTGAAGCCACGGTCCTGCAACACTCCCAGGAATGGCGTGAGCTTGTGCAACTCGGGCATGCCGTTGCAACGCGGCCCCTGGAAACGCACCACAGCGACAAAATCACGCTCCAGTTCGCCGGCCTTGAACGCATCGGCCAACGACTGCTGATCGTGGAACACTCGTGCCGGGGCCTCGACCACCTGATGCTCGGGGGCCACGGCAGACACCTTCATCACGCCACGGCCCAGGTTGCCCTCCATCACCCGCAAGCCGCCTTCGGCCGAAAACGGTCGCGCCACCGGGCGCAGGATGGTTTCGTCCAGGCTCTGCTGTGGCCCTTCGCGCCAAACCAGCTTGCCGTTGTCGAGGAACGGTTCCTGGGTGTAGCGGCGCAGGCCATGGCCGGCCACGGTGTTGACGTCCTCGTGCAGCAGCCCTGCATCGAGCAGCTCGCGGATCAGGAAGGCCATGCCACCGGCGGCCTGGAAGTGGTTGATGTCGGCCTTGCCGTTGGGGTAGACGTGGGACAGGGTCGGCACCACTTCGGAGAGGTCGGCCATGTCCTGCCAGGTCAGCTGGATACCTGCCGCCTGGGCAATCGCCGGGATGTGCAAGGTGTGGTTGGTCGAGCCGCCCGTGGCGTGCAGGGCGACGATGGAGTTGACCAGCGCCTTCTCGTCGACGATTTCGCCCAGCGGCATGAAGCTGCCGCTGGCCTTGGTCATGCGCGTTACCTGCTGCGCGGCCTCGGCGGTAAGGGCATCGCGCAGCGGCGTGTACGGGTTGACGAACGAAGCACCCGGCAGGTGCAGGCCCATCACTTCCATCACCAACTGGTTGGTGTTGGCAGTGCCGTAGAAGGTGCAGGTGCCAGGGCTGTGGTACGAGTTCATCTCCGACTCCAGCAGCTCTTCGCGGCTGGCCTTGCCTTCCGCATAGCGCTGACGCACGTCGGCCTTCTGCTTGTTGGAGATGCCGGACACCATCGGCCCGCCGGGGACGAAGATGGTCGGCAGATGGCCGAAGCGCAGCGCCCCCATCATCAGGCCGGGGACGATCTTGTCGCAGATGCCCAGCATGAGCGCCGCGTCGAACATGTTGTGCGACAGCGCTACCGCAGTGGACATGGCGATGACTTCGCGGCTGGCGATGGCCAGTTCCATGCCTGGTTCGCCCTGGGTCACACCGTCGCACATGGCCGGCACGCCACCGGCAAACTGGCCGACCGAGCCAACCTCGCGCAGGGCCTGCTTGATTTGCTCGGGGAAGTGCAGGTACGGCTGGTGGGCAGACAACATGTCGTTGTAGGCCGAGACGATGGCCACGTTGGCCGCGTTCATCAGGCGCAGGGTCTGTTTGTCCTCGCTGCCGCAACCGGCCACGCCGTGGGCGAAGTTGGCGCACTGCAGGCTGGCGCGCATGGGGCCTTCACTGGCCGCACCGCGAATCAGCTGCAGGTAGCGTTCGCGGGTGGCACGGCTGCGTTCGACCAGCCGTTGGGTGACCTCAAGGATGCGCGGATGCATGTACTGGACTCCAGGCTAATTGTAAGGGCGGTTTACCAGGCATTTCCCCTCCAAACGATTGCGGCCTAGGCTCAAGGTAAGGAGCCCGCTGCATCGGTGGAGGCCCATCGCCCGACCACTCGTTGTATGTTTAAACAAAATACTGCCACTAAAAAGGCTTGTTTTCTATCTGCCAGTGAATAATCTTGTAATTCCAACAACAAAACCGTTTCAGTGAAGCTCCTTTTTGCCACAGGTTTCACTCGGACTGCCAGAGGTACTGCCATGACCCTACGCATCGCCATCAATGGATTCGGCCGCATCGGGCGCAACGTCCTGCGCGCACTGTATACCCAAGGCTACCGCCAGGACCTGCAGGTCGTCGCCATCAACGACCTGGGCGACAGCGCCATGAATGCCCACCTGCTCAAGTACGACAGCGTGCACGGCACCTTCGACGCCACCGTCGAGGCCGACCACGAGAGCCTGACGGTCAATGGTGACCGTATCGCGGTCAGTGCCATCCGCAACCCGGCCGAACTGCCCTGGAAGGCCGAGGCGATCGACGTGGTGTTCGAATGCACCGGGCTGTTCACCGACCGTGCCAAGGCCGCTGCACACCTGGCCGCAGGGGCTGGCAAGGTGATTGTTTCGGCGCCGGCCAAGGGTGCCGATGCCACCGTGGTGTACGGGGTCAACCATGACATCCTGCGTGCTTCGCACCAGGTCATTTCCAACGCCTCCTGCACCACCAACTGCCTGGCGCCGATTGCCCAGGTGCTGCACCGCGAGTTCGGCATCGAGCAAGGCCTGATGACCACGATTCACGCCTACACCAACGACCAGGTGCTGACCGACGTGTACCACAGCGACCCGTACCGCGCGCGCTCGGCCACCCAGTCGATGATCCCGAGCAAGACCGGCGCCGCCGAAGCCGTGGGCCTGGTACTGCCGGAGCTGGCCGGCAAGCTGACCGGCATGGCGGTGCGGGTACCGGTGATCAACGTGTCGCTGGTGGACCTCACCGTCAACCTCAAGCGCGAGGCCACGGCCGAGCAGGTCAATCAGCTGTTCCTTGAAGCCAGCAAGCATTCCAGGGTATTGGGCTACAACGCCTTGCCGTTGGTTTCCTGCGATTTCAACCACAACCCGCTGTCGTCCATTTTCGATGCCAACCATACCCGGGCCAACGGGCGTATGCTCAAGGTGCTGGCCTGGTATGACAATGAGTGGGGCTTCAGCAACCGGATGCTGGATAACTGCCTGGCGTTGTGCCGGGCCCGTTGAGCCGGACACGGCATCTTCGGCGCCTACGAGATCGAGCGCCGCCCGCGCGGCGCTCGATCTCAAAGACACAGAAAATCCTCCGCCATACGCCCACCCACTCACAATCTTTACCTTTTCCTAACACTTCCACACTTGACCTTCGGCATAGATGATAAGCATTATCATTATCCTTTCGTCGACCAGGTCCCCCCGTGAGTCAGTCCCGGTTCAACTCCGTCTTCCTCGTCCAGCGCCTTACCCTGCTGCGCACCCTGCAACGCATGGTCGCTAACCCCAGCACGGCCGAAGACCTGCTGCAGGAAACCTACCTGCGGGTGTCCCGCGCCTTGGGCGAGCGGCCCATCGAGCATATCGAGCCGTTCGTGTTCCAGACCGCGCGCAACCTGGCACTGGACCATCTGCGCGCACGCCGGGTGCAGGCACGGATGCTGGTCGACGACGTGCCCGACGAGGTCCTGCACAGTGTGGCTGCCCCCGCCACCAGCAGCGAGGACGCCGCCCATGCCGAGCAACTGCTCAAGCAACTCAGCATCAGCCTCAACCAGCTGAGCGAGCGCCAGCAGCGCATCTTCATCCTCAGCCGGCTGCATGGCGCCACCTACCTGGAAATCGCCGAACAGCTGAATGTGTCGCCCAGCACGGTGCAGAAGGAGCTGAAACTGATCATGGCGATCTGCATGGGTGTCGCCGACCGCCTCAAGTGAGCCGACCGCTGCCCGGCGGTTACGCAAAGCCCTTGCCACACCCCACCTTAGCCTTGATCATTCGCGAAAAACCATTCAAGGATTTCCCGTGACCGACAGCCCCGCCCCTCGCCCGTCACCCGCCGGGCCCAGCGCCCGTGCTCGTGCCATGGACGAGGCGCTGGACTGGCTGGTGCGCCTGCAATGTGCCGATGCCGCAGATACCCAGGCTTTCGAAGCCTGGCTGAGCGCGGCTCCCGAAAACGCCGAGGCCTATGTCGAGGCAGAAGCGCTGTGGAACGGTGCCCCACTGCACCACGCAGCCGCGCAGATGCACCAGCAGCAGCGCCGCTCATGGCGCGGGCGCCTGCGCAGCCACTGGAAACCCCTGGCCACTGCGGCTGTGCTGCTGGTCGGGCTGTTCACCGTCGGTAACCTGCCCATGCGCCTGCAGGCTGACCACCTGACCGTGGTGGGCGAGCGCCAGCGCCTGCAGCTGGAAGACGGCGCAAAAGTACTGCTCAACACCAATTCGGCCTTTGCCAGCGACCGCCGCGACGGCCGCCAGGTCGCCCGCCTGCTGCAAGGCGAGGCCTACTTCCAGGTACCCGAGGATGCGCTGCTGCCGCTGGAGGTAGAAGCCGGGCCGTTGCGTGCCCAAGTACGCGACACCGACTTTGCCGTGCGCTACCTGGACGGCGAGGCTCAAGTGCGGGTGCAACGCGGCGATGTTGACCTGCAGGGGGCACGCGACCAGCGCATCCGCCTGAGTGCTGGCGACAGCATCAGCGTCGGCCCGCAGGGCTTTGGCCAGCGCCAACGCGCCGACATGCAAAAAGACCTGGCCTGGGTCGATGGCCGCCTGGTGTTCGAGAACTGCCCCTTGAGCCAGGTGCTGGCCGAAGTACGGCGCTACTACCCCGGCTGGATCATCAACCGCAATGCTCACCTGGAAGACGTGGCCGTCACCGGCAACTACCGCCTCGACCAGCCGCTGGAAACCCTGCGCGCGCTGGCCCACATCACCTCGGCACAGCTGCATGAGTACCCGGCGTTGGTCATTCTGAACTGACCCGAAAATTATTTTTACGCAATCGCGCTACCCCACCCGTCTCGTTATAGCCAATGCAACTGATTCTTGTTTGAAAACGAGAACAGCCATCACCTATAACAGCCCGCGCGTCTGGGAGCGCTTCCGATGTCCACTGGTCCTACCCGCTCGTCCACCCTTCCCCGTCGTACGGGGCAACTGTCCCTGTTGACCTTGGCTCTGCTCGCCAGCGGTGCCTGCAGCCTGCCAGCGCTGGCCGCCGAACCGGCCCAGGCCAGCAGCCCGCGCATGGGCGACTATCGCTTCAGCATCGGCCAGCAGCCGCTGGTGTCGGCAATCAACGCCTTCAGCCAGGTCACCGGCTGGCAGGTCGGCTTCAGCGCCGAACTGGCCGACGGCGTGGCTTCGCCGGGCGTGCAGGGCTCGCTGCCGCCAGAGGCCGCTCTCAAGCGCCTGCTGCAGGGTACCGGCCTGAGCTTTCGCAAGATCAGCAACGGCAACGTGGTGCTCGAACGCCAGGCGAGCGGCAATGTGATCGCGCTGCAGCAAGTGACCGTCAGCGCCACCCGTAGCGCCCAGGATGTCAGCCAGGTGCCGAGCACCGTCAGCGTGCAGACCCGCGAGCAACTGGACCGCCAGAACGTCAACAACATCCAGGACCTGGTGCGCTACGAGCCGGGCGTATCGGTGGCCGGTACCGGCCAGCGCAGCGGCCTGAACGGCTACAACATCCGCGGTATCGACGGCGAGCGCATCCTCACCCAGGTCGACGGCGTGTCGATCCCCGACAGCTTCTTCTACGGCCCCTACGCCCAGACCCAGCGCAACTACGTCGACCCGGAAATCGTCAAGCGCGTGGAAATCCTGCGTGACCCGGCCTCGGTGCTGTACGGCAGCAACGCCATCGGCGGCGCGGTAAGCTACTTCACCCTCGACCCGGACGACATCGTCAAGCCTGGCAAGGACGTAGGCGCCCGCCTGAAGACCGGCTACAGCTCGGCCGACGAAAGCTGGCTGACCTCTGCCACCGTCGCCGGCCGCGAGGGCGACTTCGATGGCCTGCTGCACCTGAGCCAGCGCAACGGCCACGAGACCGAAACCCACGGCAGCCAAAGCGGTGACGGCCTGTCGCGCACCGAAGCCAACCCGATGGATGTACGCACCACCAACGTGCTGGCCAAACTGGGCTGGAACTACGCCGACGACGCACGCCTGGGCGTGACCTACGAGCGCTACAAGGATGACCGCGACCAGAACATCCTCAGCGCAGTGGGCGGGCCGTTCATTCCCGGTTTTGGCGGCATGGGCTACTACAAGGCGCGTAATGGCAACGACACCATCACCCGCGAGCGCTTCGGCATCAATCACGAATTCGGCCTGGACTCGGTGGTCGCCGACCAAGTGAAGTGGAGCCTGAACTACCAGATCGCTAAGACCGACCAGCACACAGAGGAAGTCTACGCACCGCCTGGCCGCCAGGTTCTGCGTACCCGCGACACCACCTACAAGGACCGTCAGTGGGTGTTCGATGCCCAGCTCGACAAGGCCTTCAGCATCGGCGCCACCGATCACCTGCTGACCTACGGCACTACACTCAAGCATGAGAAGGTCACCGGATCGCGCAGTGGCACCGGCACCTGCCTGACCATTGGATCCGGTTGCACCGCCATCGGCGCCGACCGCCCGGCAGACGGCCAGGCGCTGGTCAGCGACTTCCCGGACCCGACCGTGAACACCTACAGCCTGTTCGTGCAGGACGAAATCCGCTGGAACAACTGGACCTTCATGCCAGGCGCGCGCTACGACTACACGCGCATGGCGCCCAAGTTCACCGAAGAATTCCTGCGTGGCCTGGCATCGACCGGCACAGCCCCAACATCCCAGGACGACTCGGACAAGAAATGGCACCGCGTCTCGCCCAAGTTCGGCCTGACCTACGCCTTTAACGACAACTACACCTGGTACGGCCAGTACGCCGAGGGCTTCCGCACGCCGACCGCCAAGGCCATGTACGGCCGCTTCGAAAACATCGAGCAAGGCTACCGTGTAGAAGGCAACCCTGACCTCGAACCAGAGAAGAGCAAAAGCTACGAAACCGGCCTGCGCGGCAACTTCGACGCCGGCAACTTCGACGTGGCGGTGTTCTACAACAAGTACCGCGACTTCATCGACGAAGACGCCGTGCAAAGCGCCAACCTGGAACAAACCTTCCAGGCCAACAACATCAAGCACGCCACCATCAAGGGTGCCGAGGTCAAGGGCCGCCTGAACCTCGACCACTTCGGTGCGCCGCAAGGCCTGTATACCCAGGGCTCGATTGCCTACACCTACGGCCGCAACGATGACACCGGAGAACCGCTGAACAGCGTAAACCCACTGAAAGGCGTGTTTGGCCTGGGTTACGAGCAGCAAAACTACGGTGGCCTGCTGAGCTGGACACTGGTCAAGCGCAAGACCCGCGTCGACGACAGCACCTTCTATTCGCCTGACGGCTCGACCTCGAAGTTCCGTACACCGGGCTACGGCGTGCTGGACCTGACCGGCTACTACAAGGTGACCGACGACGTCACCATCAATGCCGGCCTGTACAACCTGACCGACAAGAAATACTGGCTGTGGGATTCAGTGCGCAGCTACGACGGCCAGGGTGAAGCGGCTGTGACCCAGCCAGCCAACATCGACCGCCTGACCATGCCGGGGCGCAACTTCGGTATCAATGTGGTTTGGGATATCTGAGGCCTTTAGTTTTGCAGCGCCTGTGAGATCGAGCGCCGCCCGCGCGGCGCTCAATCTCACAGGCGCTGCAACTCTCAAGTAAAACCCAGTTTTTTTACTGTCCCGCCCCCGCTGTTTCGTCTTGTATCTAGACGCCCCTTTTTCCAAGGACTGCCCCCATGACCGAACGCCCAGCCCTGCGCTCCCAGCGCCTGAACCAGATCACCAACGCCCCGCACGCCGAACTGGATGCCCTGGTCAAATCCCATGCGCCCTTCGACAGCCGCGAAAGCTTTGCCCGCTTCGTCGTTGCCCAGTACCTGTTCCAGTCTGAATTGCAGGCCCTGTACAACGACCCGCAACTGATCGCCATCGTCCCCGACCTGGCCGAGCGCTGCCGCGCCGATCAGGCCCGCCTGGACCTCGCCGACCTCGACACCGAAGTACCGGCAGCCGTGCCAGGCGCCCTGGGCAAACCGAGCCTGGGTGAGGCAATGGGCTGGATCTTCGTCTCCGAAGGCTCCAAACTGGGCGCTGCGTTTCTGATCAAGCGTGCCGTGGCCCTGGAACTGTCCGACAGCTTCGGTGCCCGCCACCTGGGCGAACCGGCCGGTGGCCGTGCCGAAGGCTGGAAGCAGTTCACCCGCATCCTCGATGGCCTGGCATTGTCGGCCGAAGAGGAAGCCGCTGCCGAACGCGGCGCAGTTGCCGCCTTCGAACGCTTCACCGAGCTGCTCAAGCACGCCTATGCTGCAGATGCCGCGCTGGTTTGATACGCCGTAACCGGCCACCCTTCCGGTGGCCGCACCGTTTTATGCAGTGAGACCATGACCCGACCCGCCCGCACCAAACTCGCCCGCCTGCTGTATGGAATACTGGCTTACGTGAGCCTGGGCGTGGGCCTGGTCGCCATCGTGATTCCCGGCTTGCCGACCACCGAGTTCATCCTGCTGGCCGCCTGGGCTGCCACGCGCAGCTCTCCGCGCCTTTCAGCCTGGCTGGAAAACCATCGGTTGTTCGGGCCAATCCTTTACAACTGGCGCAATGGCAAGGTGATCCAGCGCCGGGCCAAGGTAAGCGCGACCGTCAGCATGCTGCTGTGTGCTGGCCTGATGCTGACCTTTCTCGAACACCGCTGGCCGGTGTTCCTGGCCATCGCCGGCATGACCCTGGGCAACCTGTGGATCTGGTCGCGCCCGGAGCATGCCTGCCCTGCCCCGTCACAAGCTCAGCAGCCCTGAATACAAGGCGTAGGCCGCCAGCGCAGCACCCACAAGCACGGCAGCAAAAATCAGCTTTTCCCAGGTGGTGAACAAGGTCTGCCCCTGCTCATGCTTGGCCCTGGCGAACAGGATCACACCGGGTGCGTACAACAGCGCAGAAAGTAGCAGGTACTTCAGCCCCCCCGCGTACAGCAGCCAAACGGCATACAGCAGGGCAACCAGCGCCACCAGCAGGTCCTTGCGGCGCAGGCCCGGTTGCCCGGCGTAGGTTTCCCCACGCCCCGCCAGCAGCACGGCATAAGCCGCCGACCACAGGTAGGGCACCAGTATCATCGAAGAAGCCAGATAGATCAGGCTGGTGTACGTACCGGCCGAGAACAGCGTGATCAACAGGAAGCCCTGGATCATGCAGTTGGTCAGCCACAGGGCGTTGGCCGGCACATGGTTGGCGTTTTCCTTGGCCAGAAAGCGCGGCATGGTCTTGTCCCGCGCCGTGGCGTACAGAATCTCGGCGCACAGCAGCGCCCAGGACAGCAAGGCACCGAGCAATGACACCGCCAGCCCGAGGCTGATCAGCAACGCGCCCCAAGGGCCAACAATGTGCTCCAGCACCGAGGCCAGTGAGGGGTTCTGCAGCCCGGCCAGTTCTGGCTGGGTCATCACCCCCAGCGACAACACGTTGACCAGCACCAGCAACGCCAGCACACCGAGAAAACCGATGACCGTAGCCTTACCCACGTCCGAACGGCGCTCGGCGCGCCCGGAATACACGCTGGCCCCCTCGATACCGATGAACACGAACACGGTCACCAGCATCATGTTGCGCACCTGCTCCAGCACGCTGCCGAACTGCGGGTTGCTCATGCCCCAGATATCCCGGGTGAAGATATCGGCGCGGAAGGCAAACGCAGCAATCACCACGAACATCAGCAATGGCACCACCTTGGCCACGGTGGTCACCTGGTTGATGAACGCTGCCTCCTTGATGCCGCGCAGCACCAGGAAATGCACCGCCCACAGCAGCAGCGAGGCACAGCCGATGGCGATTGGCGTGTTGCCTTCGCCAAACACCGGAAAGTAAAAGCCCAGGGTGCTGAACAGCAGTACGAAGTAACCGACGTTACCCAGCCAGGCGCTGATCCAGTAACCCCAGGCCGAGGAGAAGCCCATGTATTCACCGAAGCCCGCCTTGGCGTAGGCGTACACCCCCGAATCGAGCTCCGGTTTGCGGTTGGCCAGGGTCTGGAACACGAAGGCCAGCGCCAGCATACCGACAGCCGTGATGCCCCAGCCAATCAACACCGCCCCTACATCGGCACGCGCCGCCATGTTCTGCGGCAGCGAGAAGATCCCGCCACCAATCATCGAGCCGACCACCAGCGCGATCAGCGCGCCCAGGCGCAGCTTCTGTCCCGGTTCGCTCATGAGCCTCCCTTTTTCCTGCACTGTCACGCATTTGAAACAGCGTTGCGGGCCATATAAGTGCTGTTACTTATAATGAAGCTTGGCATTGAAGCTATAGCACTAATAACTGCTTTGTCTATGCACCTACCCTGTAAAAATTAGCAGCTGCGCGGCGACTAGAAAAGAAACTGATAAAACTCGAAATTCTTGTGAAAAATTTGCGAAAGCAGCAAAAGCGGCTAGCTTCAAGCATCGCAGGCTGAACAGAGCGTTTGCTCTAGAACGACATGGAGGTGCCAGCGCGCAATGCCTGCAGCTTAAGCTGTCGGCACTCTCCAGGAGCACCCGTGAAGTCACCTTCACGTAGCCATAAGCTGACACAAGTCAGCGTACGGCAAAGGCGTCAGATTTATGCTGATGTCAACTTTCTCCTGGCAGGAGTTGTTAAATGTCTGATTCATCCGGAAAACTAAAGCTCGGCGCGCTAGTTGCACTTGTTGTCGGTTCGATGATTGGCGGCGGGATCTTCTCGCTGCCGCAAAACATGGCCGCCAGCGCAGGCGTTGGTGCGGTGTTGATTGGCTGGGGCATCACCGCCGTCGGCATGCTGACACTGGCCTTCGTGTTCCAGACCCTGGCCAACCGCAAGCCTGACCTGGATGGCGGGGTGTATGCCTACGCCAAGGCCGGTTTCGGCGACTACATGGGCTTTTCCTCCGCCTGGGGCTACTGGATCAGCGCCTGGCTGGGCAACGTCGGCTACTTCGTGTTGCTGTTCAGTACCTTGGGGTACTTCTTCCCGATCTTCGGTGAAGGCAACACGCCGGCCGCCATCATTGGCGCATCGATCCTGTTGTGGGCGGTGCACTTCCTGGTGCTGCGCGGCATCAAGGAAGCAGCGTTCATCAACCTGGTCACCACCGTGGCCAAAGTGGTGCCGCTGGTGCTGTTCGCACTGATCTGCCTGTTCGCCTTCAGGCTCGACATCTTCAGCGCCGACATCTGGGCCGTAGGCACACCAGAGCTTGGCAGCGTGATGAACCAAGTGCGCAACATGATGCTGGTCACCGTGTGGGTGTTCATCGGCATCGAGGGTGCGAGCATCTTCTCGTCCCGGGCGGAAAAACGCTCTGACGTGGGCAAGGCCACGGTCATCGGCTTCGTCACCGTGTTGCTGTTCCTGGTGCTGGTCAACGTGCTGTCGCTGGGCATCATGACCCAACCAGAGCTGGCCAAGCTGCAGAACCCGTCGATGGCGGCCGTGCTGGAACATGTGGTCGGCCACTGGGGTGCGGTGCTGATCAGCGTCGGCCTGATCATCTCGCTGCTGGGGGCCCTGCTGTCGTGGGTGCTGCTGTGCGCCGAGATCATGTTCGCCGCCGCCAAGGACCACACCATGCCGGAGTTCCTGCGCCGCGAAAACGCCAACCAGGTGCCGGCCAACGCCCTGTGGCTGACCAACGCCATGGTGCAGATCTTCCTGGTGATCACGCTGTTCTCCAACAGCACCTACCTGTCGCTGATCTACCTCGCCACCTCGATGATCCTGGTGCCTTACCTGTGGTCGGCGGCCTACGCCTTCTTGCTGGCACTGCGCAGCGAAACCTACGAACAAGCTCTGGCCGAACGCAAGAAAGACCTGATCATCGGCGGTATCGCCCTGCTGTACGCCATCTGGCTGCTGTACGCCGGCGGCGTGAAATACCTGCTGCTCTCGGCCCTGCTCTACGCACCTGGCGCCATCCTGTTCGCCAAGGCCAAGCGTGAGGTAGGCCAACCTGTCTTCACCAACGTGGAAAAACTGATCTTCGCAGCCGTGGTCATCGGCGCCCTGGTGGCAGCCTTCGGCCTGTACGACGGCTTCCTGACCCTTTGACCCACGTCTTCGTTCAATTGGAGGAATGAAACCATGTCCGCTGAAAAACAGAAGTACGGTGTCCACTCCGAAGCCGGCAAACTGCGCAAAGTGATGGTTTGCTCGCCGGGCCTGGCGCACAAGCGCCTGACGCCGAGCAACTGTGACGAGCTGCTGTTCGACGACGTGATCTGGGTCGACCAGGCCAAGCGTGACCATTTCGACTTCGTCACCAAGATGCGTGAGCGTGGTGTGGATGTGCTGGAGATGCACAACCTGCTGACCGAAATCGTCCAACAACCAGAAGCGCTGAAGTGGATCCTCGACCGCAAGATCACCCCCGACACCGTCGGTGTGGGCCTGACCAACGAAGTACGCAGCTGGCTGGAAAGTCTCGAACCGCGCCACCTGGCCGAATTCCTGATCGGCGGCGTGGCCGGCCAGGACCTGCCGCAGAGTGAAGGCGCCGACGTGGTCAAGATGTACAACGACTACCTGGGCCATTCCAGCTTCATCCTGCCGCCACTGCCCAACACCCAGTTCACCCGCGACACCACCTGCTGGATCTACGGTGGCGTGACGCTGAACCCGATGTACTGGCCGGCGCGACGTCAGGAAACCCTGCTGACCACAGCCATCTACAAGTTCCACAAGGAGTTCACCGGCGCCGACTTCCAGGTGTGGTACGGCGACCCTGACAAAGACCACGGCAATGCCACCCTCGAAGGCGGTGACGTGATGCCGATCGGCAAAGGTATCGTGCTCATCGGCATGGGCGAGCGCACCTCGCGCCAGGCCATCGGCCAGCTGGCACAGAACCTGTTTGCCAAGGGCGCCGTCAAGGAAGTGATCGTCGCCGGCCTGCCGAAGTCCCGCGCCGCCATGCACCTGGACACCGTGTTCAGCTTCTGCGACCGCGACCTGGTCACGGTCTTCCCGGAAGTGGTGAAAGAGATCGTGCCGTTCATCATCCGCCCGGACGAAGGCAAGCCGTACGGCATGGACGTTCGCCGCATCAACAAGTCGTTCATCGAAGTGGTGGGCGAGCAACTGGGGGTCAAGCTGCGCGTGGTCGAGACCGGCGGCAACAGCTTCGCCGCCGAGCGCGAACAGTGGGATGACGGCAACAACGTGGTGGCCATCGAGCCGGGTGTGGTCATCGGCTACGACCGCAACACCTACACCAATACCCTGCTGCGCAAGGCGGGTATCGAGGTCATCACCATCAGCGCCGGCGAACTGGGCCGGGGCCGTGGCGGCGGCCACTGCATGACCTGCCCAATTGTGCGCGACCCTATCGATTACTAACGCCCATTACCCCCGGCCGCCCTCACAAAGCGGCGGCCGGTGCGTTCACCAAACCCAAGGAGAAAAGTCATGGCGTTCAACATTCACAACCGCAACCTACTCAGCCTGGAACACCACACCACGCGCGAGTTGCGCTACCTGCTGGACCTGTCCCGCGACCTGAAGCGCGCCAAGTACACCGGCACCGAGCAGCAGCACCTGAAGGGCAACAACATCGCCCTGATCTTCGAAAAAACCTCCACCCGTACCCGCTGCGCGTTCGAAGTGGCAGCTTATGACCAGGGCGCCAACGTTACCTACATCGACCCCAATTCCTCGCAGATTGGCCACAAAGAGAGCATGAAAGACACCGCCCGCGTGCTCGGGCGCATGTACGATGCCATCGAGTACCGTGGCTTCAAGCAGGAAATCGTCGAAGAGCTGGCCAAGTTTGCCGGCGTGCCGGTGTTCAACGGCCTGACTGACGAATATCACCCAACGCAAATGATCGCCGACGTGCTGACCATGCGTGAGCACAGCGACAAGCCGCTGCATGACATCAGCTACGCCTACCTGGGCGATGCCCGCAACAACATGGGCAACTCACTGCTGCTGATCGGTGCCAAGCTTGGCATGGATGTACGCATCGCCGCACCCAAGGCGCTGTGGCCGCATGATGACCTGGTCGAGCGTTGCAAGAAGTACGCTGAAGAAAGTGGCGCCCGCATCACCCTCACCGAAGACCCGGTTGCTGCGGTCAAGGGTGTGGACTTCGTGCACACCGACGTGTGGGTGTCGATGGGCGAGCCGATCGAGGCGTGGGGCGAGCGCATCAAGCAGCTCAAGCCTTATCAGGTGAATGCGCAGCTGATGAAGTCCACTGGCAACCCGCGGACCAAGTTCATGCACTGCCTGCCGGCGTTCCACAACTCCGAAACCAAGGTAGGCAAGCAGATCGCCGAACAGTACCCGGACCTGGCCAACGGCATCGAAGTGACCGACGACGTGTTCGAGTCGCCGGCCTGCATCGCCTTCGAGCAGGCGGAAAACCGCATGCACACGATCAAGGCGATCCTGGTGTCGACCCTGGCTGACCTCTGACAACCACCTCGTTCCTGTGGGGGCTGGCTTGCCAGCGCCTGCAGGATCGAGGCGCTACCTCATCCGCAAAGGACATTCCCCATGCGTATCGTTGTTGCATTGGGCGGCAACGCCCTGCTGCGTCGCGGCGAGCCCATGACCGCTGAGAACCAGCGCGCCAATATCCGCACCGCCACCGAACAGATCGCCAAGATCCACCCTGGCAACGAGCTGGTCATTGCCCACGGCAACGGCCCGCAGGTTGGCCTGCTATCACTTCAGGCACTGTCCTACAAACCCGACGAGGCCTACCCGCTGGACGTGCTGGGCGCTGAAACCGAGGGCATGATCGGCTACATGATCGAGCAGGAACTGGGCAACCTGCTGGCCTTCGAAGTGCCATTCGCCACCCTGCTGACCCAGGTGGAAGTGGACGCCAATGACCCCGCCTTCAAAGACCCCACCAAGTTCATCGGCCCGGTCTACAGCAAGGACGAAGCCGAACGGCTGGCCAAGGAAAAGGGCTGGGTGGTGAAGGCCGACGGCGACAAGTACCGCCGCGTGGTGGCCAGCCCCAAACCCAAGCGCATCTTCGAAATCCGCCCGATCAAGTGGCTGCTGGAAAAGAGCAGCATCGTGATTTGCGCAGGCGGTGGTGGCATCCCCACCATGTACGATGAAAACCGCAAGCTCAAGGGCATCGAGGCGGTGATCGACAAGGACCTGTGCTCGGCTTTGCTGGCCGAGCAACTGGATGCCGACCTATTGATAATCGCCACTGACGTGGATGCGGCGTACATTGACTGGGGCAAGCCTACGCAAAAAGCCATCGCCCAGGCACACCCTGACGAACTCGAACGGCTTGGCTTCGCTGCCGGCTCCATGGGGCCAAAGGTGCAAGCTGCCAGTGACTTCGCCCGCAATACCGGCAAAGTGGCGGTGATCAGTTCGCTCGAGAACATCGAGGACATCGTCAAAGGCACTGCCGGCACTCGGGTCTCCACCGCGAAGCCAGGGATCAGCTACCGTTGATTGCAGTGGGCGGGCGCCCGGCGCCCGCCATTTTCAACCTTCCAGAGGAGTTAGCCATGGCCCAGTACCACCCCGGTCATGTACACATCGAGCGCACTGCGCTGAACGCGGCAGACCACAGCTACGACCTGAACATCGAGTACGAGGCAGTGTCTGACCCCAAGGAAGGCAGAGGCATTCAGTTCCACATGCATGGCAGCATCGAAGGCAAAACGGTGGAAGAAAAGTTCTTCCTCGCCAAGGATCAGGTGTTGCCCAGCTTTCTCATGCAACTGACCCGCAAAGCACAGTCGTATCTGGCGCCGCCGAAGAAATTCGAGACCCTGAGTTCGCCGCACAAGCTCTATGACTACATGTTCGCCGACATTCGCGAAAAGCTCGATGTGAAATCGGGCGATCCGATCAAGCCTGAACATCTGGAGTGATGTCAAGAACCGGGGCCGCACAGCGGCCCCGGCGATGTTAAGGCATACTACTGCCCTCCCCGGCCACCACCTCACCCTCCCTCATGCGCATCCACGTCAGCTTCATCGACCGCGTCGGCATCACCCAGGAAGTCCTTGCCCTGCTCGGTGCCCGCAACCTCAACCTGGACGCCGTGGAGATGGTCCCGCCGAACGTTTACATCGACGCCCCCACCCTAAGCCCCGCCGTGCTCGAAGAACTGCACGATGCGCTCTTCGAGGTGCATGGCGTGCAATCGGTGGACGTGGTGGACATCCTCCCTGGCCAACGCCGCCACCTGCAACTGGATGCCCTGCTGGCCGCCATGAGCGACCCGGTGCTGGCGGTGGACAGCGCAGGGCTGGTGCTGCTGGCCAACCCGGCGCTGATCGAACTGTGTGGCCGCGAATCCGCCGGGCGCTCGGTGGGCGAACTGTTTGGCGACCCGGCGCTGCTGCAAGCCCTGCTGGACAACAACTTCCACCTGCCCATGCGCGAGATGCAGCTGAACGGCCAAAGCCTGCTGCTGGACGCGATGCCGATCACCAATGCCGGCGGCCTGCTAACGCTGTACCCACCTTCACGCATGGGCGAACGCCTGTCAGCCTTGCACCACGACCATGCCGAAGGTTTCGATGCCCTGCTCGGCGAGTCACCGGCCATCCGCACCCTCAAGGCCCGCGCCCTGCGAGTGGCGGCGCTTGACGCGCCATTGCTGGTGCATGGCGAAACCGGCACTGGCAAAGAACTGGTAGCCCGCGCCTGCCATGCCATCAGCAGCCGCCACGCAGCGCCGTTCCTGGCCCTGAACTGTGCCGCGCTGCCCGAGAGCCTGGCCGAGAGCGAGCTGTTCGGTTACGCCCCTGGCGCCTTCACCGGCGCGCAACGGGGCGGCAAGCCCGGGCTGATGGAGCTGGCCAACCAGGGCACGGTATTCCTCGATGAAATTGGCGAAATGTCGCCATACCTGCAGGCCAAACTGCTGCGCTTTCTCAGTGACGGCAGCTTCCGCCGGGTGGGCGGTGACCGCGAAGTGAAGGTGGATGTGCGCATCATCAGCGCCACCCACCGCGACCTGGAACGCATGGTTGCCGACGGCAGCTTCCGCGAAGACCTGTTCTACCGCTTGAACGTGCTCAACCTGCAGGTACCGCCACTGCGCGACCGGGGTCAGGATATCCTGATGCTGGCGCACTTCTTCATGCAGCAAGCCTGCACGCAAATTCAGCGCCCGCCCTGCCGATTGACGCCAGCCACCCATTCGGCACTGCTGGCCAACCCTTGGCCGGGCAATGTACGCCAACTGCAGAACGTGATTTTCCGCGCAGCGGCTATCTGTGAGGGCAACCTGGTGGACATCGGCGACCTGGACATCGCCGGTACTTCGGTGGCACGTGGGCTGGATGGCGACGTAGCCAGCCTGGAGCAGGCCGTGGGTGACTTCGAGCGTGAGCTGTTGCAGCGCTTGTATGCCAGCTACCCGTCGACGCGGCAGTTAGCCGGGCGTTTGCAAACTTCGCATACCGCTATTGCCCAGCGACTGCGTAAATATGGAATACCCGGAAAAGCCTGATACTTGTCGTCAAAACTTACCGTTGATTCAGATTTTTCCTAGCCGCTCAGCCGCAATTGACTGGAGTACTCGCCGTAGAATGGTGACATTGTAATTTTGCATGTCACCCTGAGCGAAGAGTACCCTGATGTTTGAACTCGATTTTTACGGGACACTTGTAGCCGCCTCCTTGGTACTGCTACTGGGGCGCGGTCTGGTCGCACGTATTGGCTTTCTGCGCGCTTACAATATTCCGGAGCCCGTGGCAGGTGGTTTGGTCGTTGCGCTGGCACTCTTGGCATTGCGCAGTTTCGATGTACAGGTCCAGTTTGATACCTCGTTGCAAGCACCGTTGATGCTGGCGTTCTTCGCCACCATCGGTTTGAGTGCAGACTTTGCCAGCCTGAAGAAGGGCGGACGCGTGGTTGCCGTGTTCCTGCTGGTGGTGACGGGCTTGCTGCTGGTTCAGAACGCCATGGGTATCGGGCTGGCAACGGCATTGGGGCTCGACCCACTGATGGGCCTGCTGGCCGGTTCGATCACCTTGTCTGGTGGCCACGGCACTGGCGCTGCCTGGGGCGCCACCTTCACTGAAAAGTTTGGGTTGGCTTCGGCCTCGGAACTTGCACTGGCCTCTGCCACGTTCGGCCTGGTGTTGGGCGGTTTGATTGGTGGCCCGGTTGCCCGGTTGCTGATCAAGCGTGTCAAAACACCGGGTGTGGAAGAAGAAGTGCCGCAGTTACCCAAGGGCTTTGAGCAGCCGAACAAAGAGCGGTTGATTACATCGTTTTCATTTATCGAAACCTTGGCTCTTATTGCCGTCAGCTTACTGACCGGCACATTACTTAACAGCCTGTTGAAAGGTACGGCATTCGAACTACCGACATTCGTTTGCGTACTCTTCGTGGGCGTATTGCTGCGCAACGGCCTTTCGGCGTTCGGTTTTTATCATGTCTTCGAACGGGAAGTCTCGGTACTGGGCAACGTCAGTCTGTCGCTGTTCCTGGCGATTGCCTTGATGTCACTCAAACTGTGGGACCTGGCAGCACTGGCCTTGCCGTTCTTCATACTGCTGGCGGCGCAGACATTGGTTATGGCACTGTTTGCGATCTTCGTGACATTCCGGGTAATGGGCCGTAACTATGATGCAGCCGTGTTGGCGGCGGGGCACTGTGGCTTCGGCCTGGGTGCAACTCCCACGGCGATTGCCAACATGCAAGCGGTGACCCAACGTTACGGCGCCTCGCACATCGCCTTCCTGGTGGTGCCGATGGTGGGTGCGTTCTTCATCGACATCATCAACGTGATCGTGATCAAACTGTACCTGGCATTGCCATTTATCACTGGCTAAACCCACCGGCCAGTCCCGGGCATGGCTAGCCCGGGACTGGCGCATGCCTGGGTTCAGGGACGAACCGCTGTCACTTCGATCTCGACACGCCAGGCAGGGTCGGCCAGGCCGGCAATCTGGAACGCCGAGCGTGCAGGAAGGACTGGCTGCTTGGCGGCTGGCCCGAAGAATTGGGTATAGCCGGCCATGAAACCGTCGAAGTCCATTTTCCCGCCGTTCTCCGGGCCGCCCACCAGGAACACCTGCATCTTCACCACATCGGCAAGACCAAGGCCCAGTGCTTTCAGCTGCTGCTGGATGTTTCCAAGCACATTGATGGTTTGTGCCTTGGTATCACCGTAGGCTTCCAGCGACCCCTTGGGTGCTTCAGGGTGAATAACCGACGGGACAGAACCACTCAGGTAGACAACCGTCTTCCCGGCAGGCACCTCTACAGCCGACGAGATAGGGAAACTACCTGCGCCATGGCGCACGATTTCTTGTGCATGAACGCTCCCGGCACCCGCGAGTGCCACGGCCATTGCTGCGGTCGTTAAAGCCACTTTCATACTGTTCTCCTGATGATTGCCAAAAATGTGCACGCATCGACGATGCGCGCACGGGTCATTCCATTGCGCCTGGTGTGCTTAGAACCGATACAGGCTGAAGGGTTTGGGGTCCAGCACCGGCGCCTTTCCAAGCAGCAAGTCCGCCGACAGTTCGGACGACACCGGGCTTTCGGTCATCCCCCAACCGGTTGCGGTGTTGAGGACCAGCCCCGGGTACTCATTGACCTGGGAAATGATGGGGTTTTCGTCGGGAGCGATGGCCATCGCACCGCTCCACTGATCGATCAGCTTCGCATCGCTGAACGCAGGGAACTCGACCTTGAGTTTTTCCAGTGAAGCATTCAGTTCCGGCAGGTCCGGCGCTGCGGTCATCAGCCGGTTTTTCTCGAAAGGCGAAACCTCGTCCAGCTTCCAGTGCGTTGGCTGAATGAACGAATCGATCAGTTGCTTGTTGAGTGAGATGTGCACCGGGAAGTCGGGGATGGCCAGCAGTGGCAGGTACTTATAGCCATACATGAACGACTCTTTGACCACCGGGGCAACGACGACACGTGGCGAGGTGGCGTATGTGCCGTCAGCCTGCTCACGGAAGTAGATATTACCCGGCAATGCAACGTTGCCCCCGGGTGCACGGGGCGCCGCGCTGATGATTTGCTGGGACTGGTAGGCGGGCAAGGTAGGCACATCGACGCCCAGGTTTTGCATGAACAGCCGGGACCATGCGCCGCCCGCCACGATCACGCGAGACGCCCTGATGGCGCCCTTTTCCGTGACCACGTCGGAGATGGCACCTGCATGGGTTTCCAGGCCCCTGGCGGCGCAGTGGGTGTAGATCCGAACCCCCACTTTCTTGGCATACTCGGCCATGACGAACGATGCACGCTCGGCATCCAGGCTACCGGAGTCTTCCTCGAAGCCTGCGACCGTCCAGCGCGAGGATGCACCGCGCAGGCGCTGTTCAAGTTCACTGCCTTGAATGATTCGCGTCTTGAAAGGAATGTCCGCGCCGACTTCCCGCGTTTTGACATCGATCCACTTTCTGACGCCTTCCAGGTCTTCTTCATCGAAAGGTACTTCGACCCGGCCTTGTGTGCGGTAACTTGTGTCCGCCCCCACTTTGGCATTCATCTCTCGCCAACGTTGCTTGGCAAGATGGTGCAACTGGAATGTCGCATCTGGCATCTTGTAGGTCATGACCTGGCCATAGAACCTGCAAGACTGTTCGCCGGCAATTTCACCTTTTTCAACGACAACGACCGAGAGGCCGCGCTCGACAAGGTTGATTGCGGTCATGAGCCCCAGAATACCAGCGCCAACAACCACTACGTCTGCCTGCTTGGGAAGCGCCCCTTCGGTGCCTGCGACATAACCAAACCGCGGTTTGCCGGGAATCAAGCGGCCCTCCCGGGTCAACAAAGGGGTCAGAACCCCTGCTCCGCCTGCGATAGCCACGACGCCGCCGCCAACCAAAAATTTACGCCTCGTCATTCCCATGACACTTTCCCTTCCTGATATTCGGTGCTAGTTGCATGAGCCCAGGCAGCAAGGCACATGCTTGGCCGACAGCCGAATTACCAACTTATGGTTATTGCTTCAGGCTGACGGCTCACATGAAAGGTGGCCATTCTGGTGACGCGCTATAGGCGGGAAAATCGTTGGGGGCAAATACTTAGTTCAGCCATTTGAAAACTATCACGCAGGTGACACAAATAGTTGATATGGCGACACGGTATAGGTGCAAGAAGAAAGTGCGCAAAGTTTTGCAAGTATCGAACTTGCTTGATCCATTCCGGCTTGCCAACAACTGAACTGCATCAAGGTATTGTATCGATTTCGACACACCGTAATGAAATCATTACAAACCCGTTCAAGTGCTATTGCGCAAGGGTTTGATCCCCAAACCCTTTTTCATGCACAACCTTCTGTAGCGTTTTCGTTCCAAACAAACAAGCAGCCACCCAACAAAAATCAATAACGCATTGTTTTTAAAGAATTTTTTTCGATTGGCCGCATTATTGCTAAGGGAAAGCAACCCCAAGAGCGCGGAGCCACCGCGCCCAACGCCCTGCTTCCCGAGGATTCCCCATGAGCGAGTTGCGTTTCACTGAAGATCACGAATGGCTGCGCGTCGAAGCCGATGGCAGCGTCACCGTAGGCATCACCGCCTACGCCCAGAACGCCCTTGGCGATGTGGTTTTCGTGCAACTGCCAGAGTTGCAGCCGTACGAGAAAGGCAGCGAAGCGTCCACCGTCGAGTCGGTAAAAGCCGCCAGCGGCGTCTATATGCCCCTGACCGGTGAAGTGGTCGAGGTCAACGGCCAGCTCGAAGACAGCCCGGAACTGGTCAACGAAGACCCGATGGGCGAAGGCTGGTTCTTCCGCTTCATCCCTGCCGACGCCAGCGCCGTAACCGCCCTGCTCGACCAGGACGCCTACGACCGCCTGCTCAAAGCCAACGACGACGCCTGAGGAACCCCGCCATGACCATCAACCTCGGCACCGCCAACGAATTCATCGCCCGCCACATCGGCCCGCGCGCCGCTGACGAGCAGGCCATGCTCGCCGCCCTAGGCTTCGACTCGCTGGAAGCCATGACCGCTGCGGTCATCCCTGACAGCATCAAGGGCACCAGCGTGCTCGGTTCGCACGACGGCCAGAGCGAAGCCGATGCACTGGCCGCGCTCAAGGCCATCGCCGGCAAGAACCAACTGTTCAAGAGCTACATCGGCCAGGGCTACTACAACACCCACACCCCGGCACCGATCCTGCGCAACCTGCTGGAAAACCCGGCCTGGTACACCGCTTACACCCCATACCAGCCAGAAATTTCCCAAGGCCGCCTGGAAGCGCTGCTGAACTTCCAGACCCTGATCAGCGACCTCACCGGCCTGCCGATCGCCAACGCCTCCCTGCTCGACGAAGCCACTGCGGCGGCCGAGGCCATGACGTTCTGCAAACGCCTGTCGAAGAACAAGGCCAGCCACGCCTTCTTCGCCTCCGTACACTGCCACCCGCAAACCCTCGACGTGCTGCGCACCCGTGCCGAGCCGTTGGGTATCGAAGTCGTGATCGGCGATGAGCGCGAGCTGGGCGATGTCAGCGCCTTCTTTGGCGCCCTGCTGCAATACCCGGCCAGCAACGGTGACGTGTTCGACTACCGTGACGTGGTACAGCGCTTCCACGCAGCCAACGCCTTGGTTGCCGTGGCCGCCGACCTGCTGGCCCTGACCCTGCTGACCCCGCCGGGCGAGTTCGATGCCGACGTGGCCATCGGCAGCGCTCAGCGCTTCGGCGTGCCACTGGGCTTTGGTGGCCCGCACGCGGCTTACTTCGCCACCCGTGACGCCTTCAAGCGCGACATGCCGGGCCGCTTGGTCGGCGTATCGATCGACCGCTTCGGCAAGACCGCCCTGCGCCTGGCCATGCAAACACGCGAGCAGCATATCCGCCGCGAAAAGGCCACCAGCAACATCTGCACCGCCCAGGTGCTGCTGGCCAACATTGCCAGCATGTTCGCCGTGTACCACGGCCCGGCCGGCCTCAAGCGCATTGCCGAGCGCACCCACGCCCTGACCGCGATCCTGGCCGCCGGCCTGAAGGCGTTGGGCGTGCAGGTAGTGGGCGCCAGCGCCTTCGACACCCTGACTCTGGCCACCGGCACTGCAACCGCCAGCCTGCATGACAAGGCCCGCGCCCAAGGCATCAACCTGCGCCAGGTCGACGCCACCCACCTGGGCCTGTCGCTGGACGAAACCAGCAGCCAGGCGGACGTCGAGTCGCTGTGGCAATTGTTCGCTGGCGACCAGTCTCAACCAGACTTCGCCGCGCTGGCCGCCAGCACCGGTTCGCTGCTGCCTACCGCCCTGTTGCGCCAGTCGGCGATCCTCGAACACCCGGTGTTCAACCGCTACCACAGCGAAACCGAGCTGATGCGCTACCTGCGCCGCCTGGCCGACAAGGACCTGGCGTTGGACCGCAGCATGATTCCGCTGGGCTCGTGCACCATGAAACTGAACGCCGCCAGCGAGATGATCCCGGTGACGTGGGCCGAGTTCGGCAACCTGCACCCGTTCGCCCCGGCCGAGCAGAGCCAGGGCTACCTGCAGATGACCACCGAGCTGGAAGCCATGCTGTGCGCCGCTACTGGCTATGACGCCGTATCGCTGCAGCCCAACGCAGGCTCCCAGGGCGAGTACGCAGGCCTGCTGGCCATCCGCGCCTACCACCGCAGCCGTGGCGAAAGCCACCGCGACATCTGCCTGATCCCGTCGTCGGCCCACGGCACCAACCCTGCGACCGCCCACATGGCCGGCATGCGCGTGGTGGTTACCGCTTGTGACGCCCGCGGCAACGTCGACGTAGAGGACCTGCGCGCCAAAGCCATCGAGCACCGCGAGCGCCTGGCCGCGATCATGATCACCTACCCGTCGACCCACGGCGTGTTCGAGGAAGCGATCGGCGAAATCTGCGCGATCATCCACGAAAACGGTGGCCAGGTGTACATCGACGGCGCCAACATGAACGCCATGGTCGGCCTGTGCGCCCCGGGCAAGTTCGGCGGCGACGTGTCCCACCTGAACCTGCACAAGACCTTCTGCATTCCGCACGGCGGTGGCGGCCCGGGCGTTGGCCCGATTGGCGTCAAGTCGCACCTGGCGCCGTTCCTGCCTGGCCACGCGCAGCTGGAAAACACCGAAGGCGCGGTGTGCGCCGCGCCGTTCGGCAGCGCCAGCATCCTGCCGATCACCTGGATGTACATCCGCATGATGGGCGGTGCCGGCCTCAAGCGTGCCTCGCAGATGGCAATCCTTAACGCCAACTACATCGCCCGCCGCCTGGAAGAGCACTATCCTGTTCTGTATACCGGCGGTAATGGACTGGTGGCCCACGAGTGCATCCTCGACCTGCGCCCGCTGAAGGACACCAGCGGCATCAGCGTCGACGACGTGGCCAAGCGCCTGATCGACTTTGGCTTCCACGCCCCGACCATGTCCTTCCCGGTGGCGGGCACGCTGATGATCGAGCCGACCGAAAGCGAGTCCAAGGAAGAACTGGACCGCTTCTGCAACGCGATGATCCAGATCCGCGAAGAAATCCGTGCGGTCGAAAACGGTAGCCTGGACAAGGACGACAACCCGCTGAAAAACGCCCCGCACACCGCGGCCGAGCTGGTTGGCGAATGGGCCCACGGCTACAGCCGCGAGCAGGCGGTTTACCCACTGCCAAGCCTGGTGGAAGCCAAGTACTGGCCGCCAGTGGGCCGGGTCGACAACGTGTTCGGCGACCGCAACCTGGTGTGCGCCTGCCCGTCGATCGAGAGCTATCAGGACGCCTGATAGCTTTCGGGCCCGCTCCCTGAGTTGAGGTGTGGGCCTCTGTGGGAGCGGGTTCACCGTCCGTCCTGAAACCCTGGCAGGAGGTCACCATGTCTTTGAGCGTCTTCGACCTGTTCAAGATCGGCATCGGCCCCTCCAGTTCGCACACGGTCGGCCCGATGCGCGCCGCCGCGCGGTTCGCCGAAGGGCTGCGCCGTGACGGCTTGCTCGCCCGCACGGCCAGCGTCAAAGCCGAGTTGTATGGCTCACTGGGCGCCACCGGCAAGGGCCACGGCAGTGACAAGGCGGTGCTGCTGGGCCTTGAAGGCGAACAGCCGGACATTATCGACACCGAAAGCATCCCCGCCCGCCTGCAGGCCATCCGCGACAGTGGCCACATCAACCTGCTGGGCGAGCACAGCATTGCGTTCATTGAAAAACAGCATGTGGCAATGATCCGCAAGCCGCTGGACTACCATCCCAACGGCATGATCTTTCGCGCGTTCGACGACGCCGGCCTGCAAATCCGCAGCCGCGAGTATTACTCGGTGGGCGGCGGTTTCGTGGTCGACGAGGACGCCGCCGGCCACGACCGCATCGTCGAGGACAGCACCGTGCTGCCCTACCCGTTCAAGACCGCCAAGGAACTGCTCGGCCATTGCACCACGCAAAACCTGTCGATAAGCCAAGTGATGCTGGCCAACGAGGCCGCCTGGCGCCCAGAGGCAGAAACCCGCGCCGGGCTGCTGCGCATCTGGCAGGTGATGCAGGATTGCGTCGAAGCGGGCTGCCAGCATGAAGGCATATTGCCGGGCGGGCTCAAGGTCAAGCGGCGGGCGCCCGCATTGTACCGCCAACTGAGCCGCCACCCCGAAGCCAGCCTGCGCGATGCCCTGTCGGTGCTCGACTGGGTCAACCTCTACGCCTTGGCCGTGAACGAAGAAAACGCCTACGGCGGGCGCGTGGTCACCGCACCCACCAATGGGGCGGCAGGTATCGTCCCGGCAGTGTTGCACTACTACATGCGCTTCGTGCCGGGCGCCAGCGAGGACGGGGTGGTGCGTTTTCTGCTCACCGCTGCGGCCATCGGCATCCTGTACAAGGAAAACGCCTCCATCTCTGGCGCGGAAGTGGGCTGCCAGGGCGAAGTCGGCGTGGCCTGCTCGATGGCTGCCGGCGCGTTATGCGAGGTGATGGGTGGCAGCGTGCAGCAGGTGGAGAACGCTGCAGAAATCGGTATGGAACATAACCTGGGCCTGACCTGCGACCCGATCGGCGGGCTGGTCCAGGTGCCGTGCATCGAGCGCAATGCCATGGGCTCGGTGAAGGCAATCAACGCGGCGCGCATGGCCTTACGCGGCGACGGGCAACATTACGTGTCGCTCGACAAGGTCATCCGCACCATGCGCCAGACCGGCGCCGACATGAAAAGCAAATACAAAGAGACCGCCCGTGGCGGCCTGGCCGTCAACATCATCGAATGTTGACCTGACAACAACACCAAGGAGTCACCGATGTCCGAAACACTGCTCAAGACCCCACTGCACGCCCTGCACCTGGAACTGGGTGCCCGCATGGTGCCGTTCGCCGGCTACGACATGCCGGTGCAGTACCCGCTGGGCGTGCTCAAGGAACACTTGCACACCCGCGAGCAGGCCGGCCTGTTCGACGTTTCGCACATGGGCCAGATCATCCTGCGCGGCGCTGATGCCGCCAAGGCCCTGGAAAGCCTGGTACCCGTGGACATCATCGACCTCCCGGCAGGCATGCAGCGCTATGCCATGTTCACCAACGAGCAGGGCGGCATCCTCGACGACCTGATGGTGGCCAACCTGGGGGACGACACGCTGTTCCTGGTGGTCAACGCCGCCTGCAAAGACCAGGACCTGGCCCACCTGCAAAAACACATCGGCAACCGTTGCGATGTGCAGCCGCTGTTCGAGCAACGTGCCCTGCTGGCCCTGCAAGGCCCGGCTGCGGTCAAGGTGCTGGAGCGCCTGGCACCGGAAGTGGCCGGCATGACCTTCATGCAGTTCCGCCCGGTGAAACTGCTGGGTGAAGACTGCTTCGTCAGCCGCTCGGGCTACACCGGCGAAGATGGCTACGAAATCTCGGTGCCGGCACATGCCGCCGAAGCCCTGGCCCGTCGTCTGCTGGCCGAGCCGGAAGTACAGCCGATTGGCCTGGGCGCCCGCGACTCGCTCCGCCTGGAAGCCGGCCTGTGCCTCTATGGCCACGACATGAATACCGAGACCACCCCGGTCGAGGCCAGCCTGCTGTGGGCGATTTCCAAGGTGCGCCGTGCCGACGGCGCACGTGCCGCCGGGTTCCCGGGTGCCGAGGCCATCTATGCCCAGCAGCGCGATGGCGTGGCACGCAAGCGCGTCGGGCTGCTACCACAAGAACGTACGCCCGTTCGTGAGGGTGCGGATATTGTGAATGCAAACGATAAACCGGTCGGCAAAGTCTGCAGCGGCGGCTTTGGCCCGACACTCGGTGCACCAGTAGCAATGGGTTATATCGATAGTGAACATGCTGCAGTCGACACCCCGCTGTTTGCCGTGGTGCGGGGCAAGAAGGTTGCCTTGAAAGTCAGCAAAATGCCTTTCGTAGCACAACGTTACTACCGTGGTTGAAACGGCTTTGTGAAGGTTACGGGCAGGTTCGACATATTCGTTTTCGAACCTGCCCAATAACTTTTGAACATGGCGCCAGGCCAGGCGCCATGCCGTTTCCGTCAGATCGGTCGGTTATCGGCAAACGGCTGATTTTCCATACGACCAAGGGCTTGTTTTTCGCTCGGGAGTTGGCGTAGAGTCACTGCACTGTGTTTGCATGGGTCGCAACAGTTCGTGACCTGGGCCAGTAGCCGAGATTTGCTACAACCCGTTCGACGTCTCTTACTTTCCTGCAACCCAGCCCAGTAATCTTTCGCTTACAAACAAGTGCGAAAGTAACTGTCATAAAAATTTAAGTTTCATAGGAATTAAGACAATGTCCCAGCGTCAGAACGGTACCGTCAAGTGGTTCAATGACGAAAAAGGTTACGGCTTCATCACCCCAGAAAGCGGTCCGGATCTGTTCGTGCATTTCCGCGCTATCGAAGGCAACGGCTTCAAGAGCCTGAAAGAAGGCCAGAAGGTTACCTTCGAAGCAGTCCAGGGCCAGAAAGGCATGCAGGCTGACAAAGTTCAGGTCGCCGGCTAAGCCGAACCCGACTTCGAGAAAAGCCCCTGCCAAGTGCAGGGGCTTTTTTTTGCCCGTAGAATAGCGGATTCGTCTTCTGGAGCCGTCCCGCATGTCCAAGCCTCTGCTCACCCCTCAGGGAGATTTTCCACCGGTCGGCCTGGGCCGGCGCCTGGCGGCGATGTTCTATGACTTTTTACTGTGCACGGCCCTGCTGATCGTGACCGCTGGCGCTTACAAGATGATTCAGATGGCGATCATCGGCGAAGCACGCATGCGCGAGCTGACCGAGGCTGGGGCACTGGATGGCGACCCGCTGCTGTCGACGGTGCTGCTGTTCGCCCTCTTCGGCTTCTTTGCCAAGTTCTGGACCCATGGCGGGCAGACCCTGGGCATGCAGGTATGGGGCGTGCGAGTGCAGAACGCCGATGGTTCGGCCATTAGCCTGTGGCAGGCGCTGTTGCGCTTTGTGGTCTCGATAGCCTCGTGGCTGTGCCTGGGGTTGGGTTTCTTCTGGGTGTTGATCGACAAGCGCAAGCGGGGCTGGCATGACATCTATTCAGAGAGCCAGCTGGTGCGGGTGCCGAAGCAGAAGAAATGAGCACAAGTTAACACCCATGAAAAAGCCGACCTTAAGGTCGGCTTTCTTGTGCAGCTCAGGCCATCAACCCGCCCGGCGCAACAACCACACACCGGCCAAGGCACAAATGCCCGCCGGAATCACCACCGCCAGCAGCGGCGGGAAGCCAAACACCTGGCTAGATGGCCCCAGCAGGTCCTGGCCGATGCGGAACACGAAGCCCACCAGCACACCGGTGAACACGCGCTGCCCGAGGGTTACCGAGCGCAGCGGGCCGAAGATGAAGGAAATTGCCATCAGCACCAGTGCCGCAGTCACCATCGGCTGCAGTACCTTGGTCCAGAACGCCAGCCAGTAGCGGGCATTGTTCAAACCCTGGTCAGACAGGTAGTGGATGTAGTCCCACAGCCCGGTAATCGACAGCGATTCCGGCGCCAGGATCACGGTGTTGAGCAGTTCTGGCGTGAGCGAAACGTCCCAGCGCTCTTGCGGCGCGCTGACGACTTCGGTGTGGTCACCACGGAAATAGGTGGTGCGCACGTCGGCCAGCAGCCAGTGGTCGTTCTGGTACTGGGCACGGCGGGCGAAGCTCGACGTGACGATCTTGCGCTCGTTGTCGAAGCGGTAACGGGTCACCCCCAGCAGCAGGCCGTTAGGCTGCACGGCGTTGATGTGCACGTACTCTTCACCCTGACGGTGCCACATACCGCGCTTGGAGCTTTGCGCCTCACCACCGCCCTGGGCCAGGGAGCGGTCGGCCTGGGCCTTGTTCTCGGTCACCGGTGCCACGTATTCACCGATCAGCAGGCCGACCAGCATCAGTACCAGCATCGGCTTCATCACCGCCCAGACGATACGGCCGATGGAAACGCCGGCCGCACGCATGATGGTCAGCTCGCTGCTGCTGGCCAGGCTGCCCAGGCCGATCAGGCAGCCGATCAGTGCCGCCATCGGCAGCATTTCGTACAGCCGCCGCGGTGCGGTGAGCAGGACGAAGTTGCCAGCCTCCATCACCGTATAGGTATCACTCAGGTCGCTCATCTCATCAATGAAGGCGAACAGCGAAGCCAGGCCGAGGATGATCCCCAGCACAGCCAGGATGGCCAGCAGCACGCTCTGGCCGATATAGCGGTCGAGCTTAGCCATGGGCCACCTCCGCACGACGGGCAGCGCGCTTGAGGCGCAGCGGCTCCCAGTACATCAGCCCCAGGCCGATCAGCAGGAACAGACCGTGGACCCACCACATGCCCAGGCCGATCGGAAGTTTGCCCTTCTCGAGGGCACCGCGTACGGAAATCAGCATTGTCAGGTAGGCCATGTACAGAAGAATTGCCGGCAGCAGCTTGAGGAAGCGGCCCTGACGCGGGTTGACCCGGGACAGTGGCACCGCCAGCAGGGTGACGACGAACACCAGGATCGGCAGCGACAACCGCCATTGCAACTCGGCACGCTCACGCAGGCCCTTCTTGCCGATCAACTCGGAGGTGGGGATGGCTTCACGTTCGGTGACTTCCTCGCTGACTTCCGGCTTGGGCAGCAGCACGCCATAGGTGTCGTACTTGATGGCGCGGTAGTCGGCCTGGCCCGGGTTACCGTCGTAGCGGTAACCGTTTTCCAGCACCAGATAGCGGTTGCCGTCGGCCTGGATTTCCTGGTGGCCCTTTTCCGCGACCAGCACCGACGGGGCGCGGTCTTTGGTTTTGTCCTGGTTGAAGCGCTTCTCGGAAATGAACACCCCGGCCAGGTTGATGCGGTCATCCGACAGCTGCTCGGTATAGGTTACCCGCGAGCCGTCACGCAACGTCTGGAAGCGGCCAGGCACCAGGGTGTCGAACTCGGTCAGCGCGTCTTGCTGGGCGATGATCTGCTGCACCTGGGCCACGCCCAGCGGTGCAAGGCTCAGGCTTAGCCAGGCCACCAGCAGGGCGACCAGGGCGGCCGGCACCATGGTCAGGCCCAACAGGCGCTGCTGGCTCATGCCGGTGGCCGACAACACGGTCATCTCGCTTTCCAGGTACAGGCGCCCGTAAGCCAGGAGAATACCGAGGAACAGCCCCAGCGGCAGGATCAACTGCAGGAAACCCGGCAACCGGAAGCCCATGATCAGGAACAGCACGCCCGGGTCGAGCACGCCCTGGGCAGCCTGGGCCAGGTACTTGATGAAGCGCCCGCTCATGATGATCACCAGCAGCACAGCGCTGACGGCGCTCAAGGTCACCAGGACCTCGCGGGACAGATAACGAAAGACGATCAAACCAGACACTCCTGGGTTGTCAGGGCGGACTGCCATGCAATGGCGCCAAACAATGACTTAGTACATCCAAGACCAATGCCGGTTCGCCAAAGGCGAACCTCCATGTAAAGTGCGCGCATTATCCTGTGATTGACCGCCCCTGTCACTTGGCCGCGCATGAACGCGCATAACGGGGTTGTCAGCACACTTGCCGCAGGCTCAAACTGGCAGCTTTTCCGCTGGCGCGCCACTAAGCGGCCAGGCCCGTCCAGAGCGCTGGCACACACAGCGCCATTCGTATCGATCATTCGGGGATCCTGACATGGAACTGGTTGTAAAAAGCGTAGCTGCTGCATCCGTAAAAACCGCCACACTGGTCATTCCGGTAGGTGAAAACCGCAAGCTCGGTGCTGTGGCCAAGGCTGTCGACCTGGCCAGCGAGGGTGCCATCAGCGCCGTGCTCAAGCGCGGCGACCTGGCCGGCAAGCCGGGCCAGACCCTGCTGCTGCAGAACCTTGCGGGCCTGAAGGCCGAGCGCGTGCTGCTGGTAGGCAGTGGCAAGGATGAAGCCCTGGGCGACCGTGCCTGGCGCAAACTGGTTGCCAGCGTGGCCGGCGTACTCAAGGGCCTGAACGGCACCGATGCAGTGCTGGCCCTGGACGATGTGGCGGTCAGCAACCGCGACGCCCATTACGGTAAATACCGCCTGCTGGCCGAAACCCTGCTCGACGGCGAATACGTCTTCGACCGTTTCAAGAGCCAGAAGGCCGAGCCGCGTGCCCTGAAAAAGGTCACCCTGTTGGCCGACAAGGCCGGCCAGGCGGAAGTCGAGCGTGCGGTCAAACACGCCAGCGCCATCGCCACCGGGATGGCTTTCACCCGCGACCTGGGCAACCTGCCGCCTAACCTCTGCCACCCAAGCTTCCTGGCCGAGCAGGCCAAGGACCTGGGCAAGGCGCACAAGGCGCTGAAGGTCGAGGTGCTGGACGAGAAGAAGATCAAGGACCTGGGCATGGGTGCGTTCTATGCCGTGGGCCAGGGCAGCGACCAGCCTCCACGCCTGATCGTGCTGAATTACCAGGGCGGCAAAAAGGCCGACAAGCCATTCGTGCTGGTCGGTAAAGGCATCACCTTCGACACCGGCGGCATCAGCCTCAAGCCAGGCGCCGGCATGGACGAAATGAAATACGACATGTGCGGCGCCGCCAGTGTGTTCGGAACCCTGCGTGCCGTGCTGGAACTGCAGCTGCCAATCAACCTCGTGTGCCTGCTGGCCTGCGCCGAAAACATGCCGAGCGGCGGTGCCACCCGCCCGGGTGACATCGTCACCACCATGAGCGGCCAGACCGTGGAAATTCTCAACACCGACGCCGAAGGCCGCCTGGTGCTGTGCGACACCCTGACCTACGCCGAGCGCTTCAAGCCGCAGGCGGTGATCGACATCGCCACCCTGACCGGCGCCTGCATCGTCGCCCTGGGCAGCCACACCTCCGGCCTGATGGGCAACAACGACGACCTGGTGGGCCAGTTGCTCGACGCCGGCAAGCGCGCCGACGACCGTGCCTGGCAGCTGCCGCTGTTCGACGAATACCAGGAGCAGCTGGACAGCCCGTTCGCCGACATGGGCAACATCGGCGGGCCGAAGGCCGGCACCATCACCGCGGGTTGCTTCCTGTCGCGCTTCGCCAAGGCCTACAACTGGGCGCACATGGACATCGCCGGTACCGCCTGGGTCAGTGGCGGCAAGGACAAAGGCGCCACCGGCCGCCCAGTGCCCCTGCTGACCCAGTACCTGCTGGACCGCGCTGGCGCGTGACGCCGTGAGGCCGGTGGCGCCTTGTGCGCCACTGGCCGGCGATTCTCATCATGAGCAAAGTCGACTTCTACATCTTGCCCACCGACTCGCTGTCGGCGCGGCTGGATTTCGCCTGCAAGCTGTGCGAAAAGGCCTGGCGCCTCGGCCACCGGGTCTACCTGCACTGCCAGGACGCGGAACAGCGCAGCGAGCTGGACCAACGCTTGTGGCGCTTCAAGGGCGAGGCGTTCGTGCCCCACGACCTGGCCGAGGTGCATGCCGATGCCGGCGTGGCGTTGGGCTTGGCAGACAGCGCGGGCGAGCACCGCGACTTGCTGATCAACCTGGGCGCCAGCGTGCCGGGCTTTGTCGGCCAGTTCGAGCGGGTGGCCGAAATCGTGGTCGAGGAGACTGGCATCCGCCAATCGGCCCGAGAGCGATTCCGTTTCTACCGCGAACAGGGCTATGCTCTGCAAGACCACCGCTTACAGCGACTTTGACGACGATGGACAAGCCCTCCCCTTTGCCCGACTCCGCCCATCTGCTCGATGACCTCGAGTCAATCCGCCAGCTGCTTGGCGACGCCGACCTGCAACCGCCGCTGCTGACCGAAACGGTGGAGCAGATTCCATTGCTGCTGGACGAACCTGCCGGCAACCCTGCACCGGTTGCCGAACCGGTGGCTGCCGAACCCGAGGACGACCCGCAAACCCGCCGCCAGGACACCCTGCTGCACCTGGAGAGCGAACTGCGTGCGGCGGCGCAGATGATCATGCAGGACGTGATCAACGACTTCACCCCGCACATCGAGAACGAGATCAAGCGCCGGCTGGATGCGCGGATCGAGCGGTTGATCAAGCGTTCGGAGTAAGCCTGAATTTCGGCGGTGCCCGCGAAGCAGGCGCCGCCGCACTGCCAGATAGCAGCAGCTTGTCGCCTGCGGCCCCCACCTTGGTTATACTTCCCGGCTTTCCCGAATAAATGCACAGGGTCCCGCCGCGCATGGATAAGACCTACCAGCCGCACGCCATCGAAACTTCCTGGTACAACACCTGGGAGTCCGAGAACTATTTCGCCCCACAAGGTGCAGGCGAGTCCTACACCATCATGATCCCGCCGCCGAACGTGACCGGCAGCCTGCACATGGGCCATGGGTTCAACAACGCGATCATGGACGCCCTGATCCGTTTCCGCCGCATGCAAGGCCGCGACACCCTGTGGCAGCCAGGCACCGACCACGCCGGTATCGCCACGCAGATGCTGGTCGAGCGCCAGCTCGAAGCCAAAGGCCAGAACCGTCATGACCTGGGCCGCGAGAAGTTCCTGGAAAAGGTCTGGGAATGGAAGGACCAGTCCGGTGGCAACATCAGCCGCCAGATCCGCCGCCTGGGCTCTTCGGTAGACTGGAGCCGCGAGCGCTTCACCATGGACGACGGCCTCTCCGAAGCCGTTAAAGAAGCGTTCGTGCGCCTGCATGAAGACGGCCTTATCTACCGTGGCAAGCGCCTGGTCAACTGGGATACCAAGCTGCACACGGCTATCTCTGACCTCGAAGTGGAAAACCACGACGAGAAAGGCCACCTGTGGAACCTGCGCTACCCGCTGGCCGACGGCGCCAAGACCGCCGAAGGCAACGACTACCTGGTGGTTGCCACCACCCGTCCGGAAACCCTGCTGGGTGACGCGGCCGTTGCGGTCAACCCGAATGACGAACGCTACCAGGCACTGATCGGCAAGTTCGTCGAACTGCCGCTGGTTGGTCGCCGCATCCCGATCATCGCCGACGACTACTGCGACCCCGCGTTCGGTACCGGCTGCGTGAAGATCACCCCGGCTCACGACTTCAACGACTACGAAGTCGGCAAGCGCCACAACCTGCCGCTGCTGAACATCTTCGACAAGAACGCCTTCGTGCTTGCCAGCGCCCAGGCCTTCAACCTCGACGGCAGCGTCAACGAGCAGGTTGATACCCAACTGCCGGCCCAATACGCCAACCTCGACCGCTTCGTCGCGCGCAAGCAGATCGTTGCCGACTTGGATGCCCAGGGCCTTCTGGTGAGCATCGACGACCACGCCCTGAAGGTGCCGAAAGGCGACCGTTCGGGCACCGTGATCGAGCCGTGGCTGACCGACCAGTGGTACGTCTCCACCAAGCCGCTGGCAGAACCTGCCATCGCCGCCGTGGAAGATGGCCGTATCCAGTTCGTGCCCAAGCAGTACGAGAACATGTACTTCTCCTGGATGCGTGACATCCAGGACTGGTGCATCAGCCGCCAGCTGTGGTGGGGCCACCGCATCCCGGCGTGGTACGACGAGGCCGGCCAGGTCTACGTTGGCCGCAACGAGGAAGAAGTGCGCGCCAAGCACAACCTGGGCGCCGACGTGGTCCTGCGCCAGGACGACGACGTGCTCGACACCTGGTTCAGCTCCGGCTTGTGGACCTTCTCCACCCTGGGCTGGCCGGAACAGACCGAGTTCCTCAAGAAGTTCCACTCCACCGATGTGCTGGTAACCGGCTTCGACATCATCTTCTTCTGGGTTGCGCGCATGATCATGCTGACCATGCACCTGATCAAGAACGAGGACGGCACCCCGCAGGTACCGTTCAAGACCGTTTACGTACACGGTCTGGTACGTGACGGCCAAGGCCAGAAGATGTCCAAGTCCAAGGGCAACGTGCTCGACCCGCTGGACATCGTCGACGGCATCACCCTCGACGCCCTGCTGGAAAAACGCACCAGCGGCATGATGCAGCCCAAGCTGGCCGAGAAAATCGCCAAGCAGACCAAGGCCGAGTTCCCTGAAGGTATCGCCAGCTACGGCACCGACGCCCTGCGCTTCACCTTCTGCTCGCTGGCCTCCACAGGCCGCGACATCAAGTTCGACATGGGCCGCGTCGAAGGCTACCGCAACTTCTGCAACAAGATCTGGAACGCCGCCCGCTACGTGCTGGACAAGGGCGAGGACTGTGGCCAGAACGGCGAAGCTTACGAATTGTCGCTGGCTGACCGCTGGATCATCTCGCAGTTGCAGCGCACCGAAGCCGAAGTGACCCGCCAGCTGGAGCAGTTCCGCTTCGACCTGGCCAGCCAGGCGCTGTACGAGTTCATCTGGAACCAGTACTGCGACTGGTACCTGGAGCTGTCCAAGCCAGTACTGTGGGATGAAAACGCCCCGGTCGAGCGCGCTCGTGGTACCCGCCGCACCCTGGTGCGCGTGCTGGAAGTGGCGCTGCGCCTGGCGCACCCGTTCATGCCGTTCATTACCGAAGAAATCTGGCAGCGCATCGCGCCGCTGGCCGGTATCGAAGGCAAGACCATCATGCTGCAGCCGTGGCCGGTGGCCAATGAGGCACGCATCGACGCCGCCGCTGAAGGTGACATCGAGTGGCTCAAGGAATTGATGGTCGGCCTGCGCAACATCCGCGCCGAAATGAACATCGGCCCAGGCAAGCCGCTGCCGCTGTTCCTGAAGAACGCCAACGCCGACGACCAACGCCGCCTGCTGGAAAACGAAGCGCTGCTGAAGAAGCTGGCCAAGGTGGAGTCGTTCACCGTGCTGGGCGATGCCGACGAAGCGCCGCTGTCGGCCACCGCCCTGGTCGGTGACCTGCAAGTGCTGGTGCCAATGGCCGGCCTGATCGACAAGGATGCCGAGCTGGCGCGCCTGAACAAGGAAATCCAGCGCCTGCAAGGCGAAGTGGCACGCGTGGGTGGCAAGCTGTCCAACGCCGCCTTCGTCGACAAGGCTCCGCCTGCGGTGATCGAAAAGGAACGTGCCAAGCTGGCCGAGTCTGAACAGGCCCTGGCCAACTTCACCGAGCAGCATGCGCGCATCGCTGCGCTGTAAACCTCGGTAAATTCATCGCGGGCAAGCCCGCTCCTACAGGTCAACGTAGGAGCGGGCTTGCCCGCGATGCTTTTCAGGACCCTACCATGATCCAGAAACCCACCCTGCACCCGCGCAACCGCCATCAGGGTCGCTACGACTTCCCTAGCCTGATCAAGGCCCACCCGGACCTTGCCCGCTTCACCATCACCAATCCCCACGGCAAACCGAGCATCGACTTCGCCAACCCTGAAGCCGTGCGCGTGTTCAACCGTGCCCTGCTCAAGGCCCAGTACGGCATCCAGCACTGGGATATCCCCGCCGACTACCTGTGCCCGCCCATCCCCGGCCGCGCCGACTACATTCACGTGACCGCCGATCTGCTGGCCGACGACAATGCCGGCGAGATCCCCAAGGGCGCCCAGGTACGTGCGCTGGACATCGGCGTGGGTGCCAACTGCATCTACCCGTTGCTGGGCCACAGCGACTACCGCTGGCGCTTCCTCGGCTCGGACATCGACCCCGTGGCCCTGGCATCGGCCAAGGCCATCGTACAGGCCAATGGGCTGGGCAAAGCCATCACCCTGCGCCAACAGGCCAATCGCACGCACATCCTCAGCGGCCTGCTGCAGGATGACGAACGCTTCGACCTGACCCTGTGCAACCCGCCCTTCCATGCCTCGCGCGAAGAAGCCACCCGTGGCAGCCAGCGCAAGTGGAAGAACCTGGGCAAGCAAGACCCCAAGCGCAAGCTGCCTGTGCTCAACTTCGGCGGCCAGAACAATGAACTGTGGTGCGAGGGCGGCGAAATCCGCTTTGTTACCCAACTGGTAAGCGAGAGCGTGCAATACGCCGAGCGGGTGCTGTGGTTCACCAGCCTGGTGTCCAAGGCCAGTAACTTGCCGGGCATCGAGACCGCACTGAAGAAGGCAGGCGCCAAGGCCGTACACATCATCGAAATGGGCCAGGGGCAGAAACAGAGCCGCATGGTCGCCTGGAGCTTCCTTGACGATGCCGCGCGCCAGGCCTGGCACGCCCAGCGTAAATCACAGGCATGAAAAAACCGCGCCCGGGCAAGCCGGGCGCGGTTTCGTCAACAGTTCAACAATTACTTGTTGATGGCGTCGGTCAGCACTTTGGCTGGAACGAACTTGACGACTTTCTTGGCAGCGATTTCGATGGCAGCGCCAGTCGAAGGGTTGCGGCCGGTACGGGCAGGACGCTCGGAGACTTTCAGCTTGCCGATGCCTGGCAGGGTGATTTCAGCGCCGTTTTCCAGTTGGTCGGCAACGATCTGGCCCAGTTGCTCCAGAGCGTTCTTGGCGGTGGCTTTTGGCGCGGCGATCGATTCGGCGATGTCGGCAATCAGTTGGTCTTTGGTCAATGCCATGGTGGTGTTCCTTCCCTATCAAATTCGATGGTTATGCAGCGAACTACGACGTTATCGGGCCAGCCCCTGAAAGTGGAGGGCCGCGCCAATCGCGTATGTAGATACGTAAATCGGCGTTTGGTTCGACACGACGACAGCACGCTGCCAGCAATGCGCCACACAAGGGGCACAAGACCGCGCAAAACTACCACAGGAGCAGATAAATATCCGCTGCGCACTTCGATTTAATGCAGGTTTTTCGGGGGTTTTAGCTTAAAACGCACAAATTTGAACAAAAAACGAACAACCGACATATCTGCCAACATACGGCCACTGCATCACCTTGTGTCTAGGGTAAACTTGGCAACTTTTGCAGCTCGCCGAGAATCCCATGCCAATCCGTCATTGCATCGTTCACCTGATCGACAAAAAGCCTGATGGCAGCCCCGCGGTGCTGCATGCTCGCGACTCCGAACTGGCCGCCTCTGATGCCATCGAGAACCTGCTGGCCGACCTCAATGACAGCTATAACGCCAAACAAGGCAAGGCCTGGGGCTTTTTCCACGGTGAGTCGGGCGCCTACCCGTTGAGCGGCTGGCTGAAGCAGTACCTGGACGAAGAAAAAGACTTTACCGCCTTCAGCCGCATTGCCGTGGAACACCTGCAAAAGCTGATGGAAGAGTCCAACCTGTCCACTGGCGGCCATATCCTGTTCGCCCATTACCAGCAAGGCATGACCGAATATCTGGCCATTGCCCTGCTGCACCACAGCGAAGGGGTAGCGGTGAACGCCGAACTCGACGTGATGCCTTCGCGCCACCTCGACCTTGGCCAGTTGCACCTGGCGGCACGCATCAACCTGTCGGAGTGGAAGAACAACCAGAACTCCAAGCAGTACATCTCGTTCATCAAGGGCAAGAACGGCAAGAAAGTTTCGGATTACTTCCGCGACTTCATCGGCTGCCAGGAAGGTGTAGATGGCCCAGGCGAAACCCGTACCCTGCTCAAAGCCTTCAGTGACTTCGTCGAGAGCGAAGACATGCCGGAAGAGTCCGCCCGCGAAAAGACCCAGACCCTGGTCGAGTACGCCACCACCCAGACCAAACTGGGCGAGCCGGTAACGCTGGAAGAGCTGTCCAGCCTGATCGACGAAGACCGGCCCAAAGCGTTCTACGACCACATCCGCAACAAGGACTATGGCCTGTCGCCAGAAATCCCGGCGGACAAGCGCACCCTCAACCAGTTCCGCCGCTTCACCGGGCGTGCCGAGGGGCTGTCGATCAGCTTCGAGGCACACTTGCTAGGCGACAAAGTGGAGTATGACGAGGCGGCAGGCACCCTGATTATCAAGGGGCTGCCGACAACGCTGGTGGATCAGTTGAAGCGGCGCAAGGACTAATCCCCTCAAAGCCGGTAAAGGAGGCCACCAGCGCCTCCTTTGCCGATTTGCGCAGCCGCTTTACCAGCCGCTCCTGACGCAAAGCCTCGCCTTTATCCGGCCATTGCTCCACATACACCAGCGCCTGGGCCGGACTGGTCTTGAAGTAGCGGGCGCCCTGCCCCTTCTGGTGCGCCGCAAAACGCCGCTGAGGGTCATCGCTGATGCCGCAGTACAGCGAGCCGTTGGCGGCCCTTACCAGATAGACATACCAGGGTTTGCCAACAACGGATTCGACGGTTTCACTCACCTTGGGCCTGCTGGAATGCGCGCAATCCCTTGAATGCCTGCAGGCGAACCTTGTTCTGCACCAGCGGCGACCAGCCCAGCAATACGCCAGGCATACCCAAGGCCTGCCGCGACCAGCGCCACAGGTCGAAAGTGTCGTCATGCTGGCAGATCAGCCCATCACGAATGACAAAACGCGCCTGGATGTCGTTGACCACAACCCGGTCGGTCTGGGTGAAAAGGTAGGTGGCCACCCAGTGCGCGCCGCCACTGCGCTCATCGGCGCGGACGCTGTCGAACGTCAGGGTAAAGTTCTTGGCGCGGCGGGTGAGCATACGCCACATATCACCTGCATCCTTGCCGCGCAGGGTGCCGAAAACCGGGTCGCTGAAAACAATATCGTCGCTGTAGCAGGCCACCATGGCCTCGGCGTCCAGACGCTGGAAGGCCTGGTAGAAGCGGGTGATCAGGTCGCGGTTGGCGTCGCTCATGGGGCAGGTCCGTCCTGGGCTCGAAACCAGCACGATAATCTGCCCCGATGGCTTATGCCAGTACCCGCGAAGAGGCCGGCACTGCCATCACCCGTCTCAGACTTTTTCGCTGGTCACCTGCACATGCAACGCCCGCCCGGCACCCAGCCCGAACACGATGGCACCAATACCCAATACCGCAAAAATCCACCCCAGCGCGGCCCAGCCCCCGGTAAGGTCATGCACCAGCCCCACCGCAAACGGCCCCATCGACGCCAAGGTGTAACCCACGCCCTGCGCCATGCTCGACAGGTTCGCCGCCACATGGGCGTCTTTCGAACGCAGCACGATCAAGGTCAGCGCCAATGCAAAAGTACCGCCCTGCCCCAGGCCCAGCACCACGGCCCATCCCCACAGCCCCGAAACCGGGGCATACAGGCAACCGAACAGACCCGCCAGGGTAATCAACATGACCAGCACGATCGCCAGGCGTTGGTCCTTGCCACGGGTGGCTAGCCAGGGCGCACTCAGCGAGCTGACCAGCTGCACGATCACCGACCCCGACAGCACCAGTCCAGCCTCGGTCGGGCTCAGGCCACGGCCTATCAGGATCGATGGCAACCAACCGAACACGATGTAAGCCAGCGATGACTGCAAGCCCATGTACAAGGTCACCTGCCAGGCCAGCGGATCGCGCCACAGGCCCCGTACACGATAAGCCACCTTGTGCAGGCCATGCCCCTGGCGGGCCTGTGGCAGCCACACCAGCATCGCCAGCAAGGCCGGCAATACCCAGAAGCCCAGCCCAAGTGCCCAACTACCGCCGAAATGCTGGGCCAACGGTACGGTAGCCCCCGCCGCCATGGCGGCGCCCAGGCACAACGCCATGGTGTACACACCGGTCAGCGTGCCAGCGTGCTGCGGGAAGTCGCGCTTGACGATACCCGGCAGCAGCACGCCGATAATGCCAATGCTCGCCCCAGCCATCAGGCTGCCGAGGAACACGCCAACGGGGCCGAATGCGCTTCGCACCCCGATACCGAGCGCCAACGTGACAAGAATGCCGAGGATCACCCGCTCACTGCCAAAACGCCGCGCCAGCAGGGGTGCCAGCGGGGCGAACAGCCCCAGGCACAGCACCGGCAAGGTAGTCAGCAAGCCGGCCTGCGAGGCACTCAGCCCCAGCCCTTCAGACACCAGCCCCAGCACCGGCGCCATGCTCGACAACGCCGGGCGCAGGTTCAAGGCCACCAGCACCAGGCCCAGCAGCAACAGCCAGGGCCGCCGTAACACTACAGGCTGCTGCACCTGCTCGTCGTCAGCCTCGGCATCGATCAGCAGCTCATCGAGGTCCCGCTCGTTCGGCAGGGTATTGCGGGTGATGGATTCAGCCATGGCCTTCTCGGTGTCAGGATTCGATGAGGGTGCGGCTCAGGCGCTTGGCCCGCTCCGCGTCGCGTTGTTCGATGGCTTCGAGGATCTGGCCGTGCAGGTCGAACGTGGCCTGGCAGCGCGGAACAGTCGCCATGTTGCGTTGCAGCGCGGCAGCCACCACCCCGGAAAAGTAGCGATACAGTTCGCTTAACGCCGGGTTGTGGGCGGCATCGACCAACCGCTGGTGGAACACCAGGTCGCAGGCCACATAAGCATCGACATCCCCGTGAAAGTGCCCGGCGCTGCTGGCCAGCGCATCGCGTAGCGCCTGCAGATCGGCATCGGTACGGCGCAGCGCCGCCAAGCCGATGGCTTCGGCTTCGAGGATGTGACGGGTTTCCCGGGCCTGCTCCGCGCTGCAGCGAGACATCGCCTGCACCGCAAGCAGCGGGTCCTGGGCTGTGCGCAGGTAACTACCGTCACCTTGGCGAATTTCCACCAGGCCACTGAACGCCAGTACACGCATGGCTTCGCGCACGGTATTGCGGCTGATGCCCAGTTGCAGGGCCAACTCCGGCTCGGTAGGCAGTCGCTGGCCGACCTGCCAGTCGCCAAGCACGATGCGCTCACGCATGCGATCCACAGCAAGCTCAACCAGGGAACGTTTGGTCAGCTCTGTATTCATTGCACTCAACCAATCATCCGATGAATTTGCACAAGCTTACTGGAGGCCGGCCTACGCCGCAAACCACCTGACATTTCTGCCAGTTGTGAACAAACCCCGTTGTTGCAACGCTCGCGGTGTACTTTCAAGGGCGTCCTGACATGCGACTCACTAGCCTGCTGCTATTGCTGCTTCTGGCCATACTCCCGGGTTGCGAACCGACCCGACACCCAAGCCGCCCCAAGGCCTTGTTAATCGGCCTCGACGGTGTACAGCTAGAGCACTACCTGCAACTGGGCGATGCCACCAACCTGAGTCAGCGGCTGTATTACGGCAAGGCCTATACGGGTGGCATCAACGGCAAGGCCAGCGAGCAACCGACCTTGAGCGGCCCGGGATGGGTCACGTTGCTGACGGGTGTCTGGAGCAACAAGCACGGCGTCAGCAACAATGCCGAGTCATTGCGGGTAGACCCGTCGTTTCCCAGCCTGTTCAAACGGCTGCGACTGGCCATGCCGAATGCCTACCTGTCCAGCGTGGTCGGCTGGTCACCGCTGAACACGGCCTACCTGCTGGAAGACGCCCACGGCGCCGATGTGCGAGAGAGTGGTTTATCAGATGCACGCGTCATCGAGCGAACGCTGCAGATCCTGGACAATACACCCGCCGACTTTACCTTCATTCAACTGGATGAAGCAGACCAGGCTGGCCACGACAGCGGCTTTGGCGAACGCTATCAACAGTCGTTGCGCACGCTCGACAGCCAGATCGGCCATTTGCTGGACAAGGTCGATGAGCGCCAGCGCCTGAACCCGCAGGAAGACTGGCTGGTGATCGTCAGCACGGACCATGGGCGGGATTACTGGGGCAAAGCGCATGGCGGTATTTCGGAGCAGGAAAAAACCATCTTCATTGCCAGCAACAAGCCGTTGAACCAGGAGCTTTCGCAACCCAGCATTCCAGCGGAAAACCCTGGGCCGAACCACCTGTACAGCCTGCCTGCGCAAACCTCGGTCGCCCCCACCGTGTTACGTCACATGGGCCTGAAACTGCTGCCGGAATGGCTACTGGATGGCACACCCTTGCTGGGTGATACCGGCGTGCGCAAGGTACGGGTCGACGAAACCAAAGGGCGGGTACGCTGGAACAGCAATGCTCCCGGCTACCTGACAATACTCAAGAACGGGCATGTGGTTGCGCAAGTACCGGCCAAGGACGGGCAATGGACCGACCCCGAAGGCATGGGGCAGGAGAACGACTATGTGCTAGTGCTCGATGGCACACCAGCGGCGGTGCGTAACCGTCCGGCTGGCAAAGCATTTGTCATAGAAGAGAGCAGTTATTAAGCCGGGCGCGCTCTTAACAAAGGCGCGCCCGACAATGCTTTAGTTCAACGCATCAAGCAACGCCTGGTTCATCTCTGGCGTACCAATGGTAATGCGCAGGAACTGGGCAATGCGTGCCTGCTTGAAGTGACGCACGATCACGCCCTGCTCCCGCAGTCGGGCAGCCAGTTCGGCGGCATCCTGTTGCGGGTGGCGGGCGAAGATGAAGTTGGCGGCCGAAGGCAGCACTTCAAAGCCCTTGGCTTGCAACTGCCCGACCAACGCTTCGCGGCTGTCGATCACTTTACGGCAGGTTTCTTCGAAGTACTCACGGTCTTCGAACGCCACCGCTGCGCCCACGATCGCCGCTCGGTCCAGCGGGTAGGAGTTGAAGCTGTTCTTGATCCGCTCCAGTGCCTCGATCAGGTCCGGATGCCCCACCGCCAGGCCAACCCGCAGGCCAGCCAGCGAGCGCGACTTCGACAGCGTCTGGGTGACCAGCAGGTTGTCGTAGCGGTCCACCAGGCTGATGGCCGTCTCGCCGCCGAAATCGATGTAAGCCTCATCCACCACCACCACCGAGTCACGGTTGGCCTGCAGCAACTGCTCCACCGCCTGCAGCGGCATCAGGCAACCTGTCGGCGCGTTGGGGTTGGGGAAGATGATGCCGGCGTTGGGTTTGTTGTAGTCCTCGATGCGGATCTGGAACTGCTCGTCCAGCGCCACCTGCTCGAAGGCAATACCGTAGAGGCCACAGTAGACCGGGTAGAAGCTGTAGCTGATGTCCGGGAACAACAGCGGTGCATCGTGCTGGAACAGGCCGTGGAAGATGTGCGCCAACACCTCATCCGAGCCGTTGCCGACAAACACTTGCGCCGGGGTGACGCCGTAGTAGTCGGCCACCGCTTGCTTGAGGCGGTCACCGTTCGGGTCCGGGTAAAGGCGCAGGTTATCGTTCAACTCACCGCGCATGGCCTCCAGCGCCTTGGGCGATGGGCCATAGGGGTTTTCGTTGGTGTTGAGCTTGACCAGACGGGCCAGCTTGGGCTGCTCGCCCGGCACGTAAGGCACCAGGTCCTTGACGAAGGGGCTCCAGAATCGACTCATGTTAGTTCCCCTTCTCTTGGGTCAGGATACGGTATTCAGCGCTGCGGGCGTGGGCGGTCAGCGACTCGCCACGGGCCAGGATCGACGCGGTGTGGCCCAGCTCGGACGCACCCTGCTCGGAGCAGAAAATGATCGACGAACGCTTCTGGAAGTCATACACCCCCAGCGGCGACGAGAAACGTGCGGTACCGGAGGTCGGCAAAACGTGGTTGGGACCGGCACAGTAATCGCCCAGCGCTTCGCTGGTGTGGCGGCCCATGAAGATCGCGCCAGCGTGGCGAATGTGCGGCAACCAGGCTTGCGGGTCGGCCACCGACAGCTCCAGGTGTTCCGGCGCAATGCGGTTGGCCACGTCCATTGCCTGTTGCATGTCACGCACCTGAATCAGCGCACCACGGCCGTTGATCGACTTCTCGATGATTTCGGCACGCTCCATGGTCGGCATCAGCTTGTCGATGCTGGCGGCAACGCGGTCAAGGAAGGCGGCATCCGGGCTGACCAGAATGGCCTGGGCGTCTTCGTCGTGCTCGGCCTGGGAGAACAGGTCCATGGCAATCCAGTCCGGATCGGTCTGGCCGTCGCACACCACGAGGATTTCCGACGGGCCGGCGATCATGTCGATGCCCACCTGGCCGAACACATGGCGCTTGGCAGTGGCAACGTAGATGTTGCCTGGGCCGACGATCTTGTCCACCTGCGGCACGCTTTCGGTACCGTAGGCCAGCGCGGCAACAGCCTGGGCTCCACCGACGGTGAACACGCGGTCGACACCGGCAATGCAAGCGGCCGCCAGCACCAACTCGTTGACCTCACCACGCGGGGTCGGTACCACCATGACCACTTCGGCCACGCCGGCAACCTTGGCCGGGATAGCGTTCATCAGCACCGACGACGGGTACGACGCCTTGCCGCCTGGCACATACAGGCCAGCACGGTCCAGTGGGGTGACTTTCTGACCGAGCACGGTGCCGTCGGCCTCGGTGTACTGCCAGGAATCCTGCTTCTGCCGCTCGTGGTACATGCGCACGCGATTGGCGGCTGTTTCCAGGGCTTCGCGCTGGGCCGGGGTAATGCGGGTCAGCGCCAGCTCCAGGCGTTCACGATTGAGGATCAGGTCGTCAATCGACTTGGCATCTACGCCATCGAAACGCTGGGTGAATTCCACCAGCGCCGCATCACCGCGCTCACGCACGGCCTTGATGATGTCGAGCACGCGCTGGTTGACCGCGTCATCGGACACACTTTCCCAGCTCAGCAGATGATCCAGATGTCGGGCGAAATCCGGATCAGCGGCGTTGAGACGGGCAATTGCAGTGGACACGGTCATGGCGAGGGCCTCGATTATTAGCGAATGCTCAGGCGCCCTAGGCTACCAGTCCATCCGCGCGGGCACCCGAGAAAAATGGCTATGACGCGGATAGACGGGCGCGACAGCGAAGGCCGCGCGCAGGAGTCAGCCGCGGTGTCGCGATTCGACCGCTTGACGAAGCGTGTCGATCAGGCTCTGGATACGGGCGTGCTGCATTTTCATGGAGGCCTTGTTGACCACCAGGCGCGAGCTGATCGTGGCGATCAGTTCCTGGGGTTCCAGGCCGTTGGCACGCAGGGTGTTGCCGGTGTCGACCACGTCGATGATCTTGTCGGCGAGGTTGATCAGCGGTGCCAGCTCCATCGAGCCGTACAGCTTGATGATGTCGACCTGACGCCCCTGTTCGGCGTAGTAACGCTTGGCTACGTTGACAAACTTGGTGGCCACGCGCAGGCGGCCCTTGGGCTCAGGAGCGCCAACCGCGCCAGCCGTCATCAGCTTGCACTGGGCAATCTGCAGGTCCAGAGGCTCATACAGGCCCTGGCCGCCGTACTCCATCAGCACGTCCTTGCCGGCCACACCCAGGTCGGCGGCACCATGCTCGACATAGGTCGGCACGTCGGTAGCACGCACGATCAGCAGGCGCACGTCGTCCTGCGTGGTGGGGATGATCAGTTTGCGGCTCTTGTCCGGGTTCTCGGTCGGCACGATACCGGCCTCGGCCAGCAACGGCAGGGTATCGTCGAGAATACGGCCTTTGGAAAGCGCGATGGTCAACATTGGAACGTCGGTCCTTAAGCGGCTGCTGCCGGCCAGGTCATCGACCTGGCCGCATTCAATTCAAAGGGTGCGTCCATGCACCTTCGGGCTACTAGCCCGGTACGCGGCGGATTTTCGCGCCGAGCATCTGCAGTTTCTCTTCGATGCACTCGTAACCACGGTCGATGTGGTAGATGCGATCGATCAGGGTATCGCCTTCGGCAACCAGCGCCGACAGCACCAGGCTGGCGGACGCACGCAGGTCGGTGGCCATGACCGGGGCACCCTTCAGCGCTTTTACGCCAGTGACGATGGCAGTGTTGCCTTCGACCTGGATCTGAGCGCCCATGCGGTGCATTTCGTAAACATGCATGAAACGGTTTTCGAAGATGGTCTCGATCACTGCGCCCGTGCCTTCGGCAATGGCGTTCAGCGAGATGAACTGCGCCTGCATGTCGGTCGGGAACGCCGGGTACGGAGCGGTACGCAGGTTGACGGCTTTCGGCCGCTTGCCGTGCATGTCCAGCTCGATCCAGTCTTCGCCGGTGTTGATGTCGGCGCCGGCTTCCTTGAGTTTTTCCAGTACGGCTTCAAGGATGGTCGGGTCGGTGTCCTTGACCTTGACACGGCCGCCAGTCACGGCAGCAGCGACCAGGTAGGTACCGGTCTCGATGCGGTCCGGCATCACGCGGTAGTTGGCCGAGTGCAGGCGCTCGACGCCATCGATGGTGATGGTGTCGGTGCCAGCGCCCTGGACGTTGCCACCCATGGCATTGATGAAGTTGGCCAGGTCGACCACTTCCGGCTCACGCGCGGCGTTCTGCAGCACGCTGCGGCCTTTGGCCAGGGCAGCGGCCATCATGATGTTTTCGGTACCGGTCACGCTGACGGTGTCGAAGAAGAAGTGCGCACCGCGCAGGCCACCCTCAGGCGCCTTGGCCTTGATGTAGCCGCCTTCCACTTCGATTTTCGCGCCCATGGCTTCGAGGCCACGGATGTGCAGGTCGACCGGGCGTGAGCCAATGGCGCAACCGCCAGGCAGGGCCACTTCGGCTTCGCCGAAACGGGCGACCATCGGGCCCAGCACCAAGATCGAGGCGCGCATGGTCTTGACCAGTTCGTAGGGCGCGACCAGGGTCTTGATGGTGCGTGGGTCGATCTCCACCGCCAGCTTCTCGTCGATCACAGGCTCAATGCCCATGCGGCCGAACAGCTCGATCATGGTGGTGATGTCGTGCAGGTGCGGCAGGTTGCCCACGGTGACCGGGCCGTCAGCCAGCAGGGTAGCCGCCAGAATTGGCAGGGCTGCGTTCTTCGCGCCCGAAATGCGGATCTCGCCGTCAAGGCGAGCGCCGCCAGTAATAATCAGTTTGTCCATTGGAATCTCGCCGCCAAGTTGGCTCAGGTGCGCTCAGCCCAGGCTGCGCTGCTGAAAAATTTCATGGTTACCGCATGGATGCTGCCATTGGCAATCCACGGATTCAGGTGAGCATAGATCGCCTGCTGGCGTTTGACCGGGCTCAGGCCAGCCAACTCGTCGCTGATCACGTTCAACTGGAAGTTGCAGCCTTCGCCTTCAACTTCGACCCGGGAACCCGGCAATTTCTCTTCAAGGAAGCTTTTAACTTCTACGGCCTGCATGCTCAACCTCAATCGGCGCCCGATGCGCACGGGTCGGCCATCATACAAAAAAGCCCCTCGCCTGCGAAGCCCAACGAGGGTTTCGCTGACCGAGGGGCCATCATCCGCGCTGGGCCATCAGGTTGCCAGCACTTCATCGAGATCATAAACCTCGGCAATTTCCCGCATGTCGTCGGGCATGTTACGCACCTGGCAGCCCTTGCCACCCGCTTGGGCATCGCGCATGAATGCCAGCAACAGCGACAGACCTACGCTGGTGGAGTGCTGCACCGCCGAGCAATCCAGCACCAGCTGCGCCTCGCGGCAAGCCGCGATCAGTGCCTTGCCCTGCTTGCGCAGGACCGGGCCGCTACGGTAATCCAGCACGCCAGCCAGGCGCAGTACGCCCGGCTCGGCCATGCTTACAGCGGCCTCACTCATTTGACGGTCTTCTCTGGCGAGCTGTCGGCAGCCTGCTTGGCCTTTGCCACTTCACCGGCCCAGCCATCGATGGTCTTGTCCAGGTCGTTGCCGTTGCGCTGCATGGCATCGGCGAACTGGTCGCGGAACAGCTTGCCGATGTTGATGCCGTTGACGATGACGTTACGCACTTTCCATTCGCCACCCAGGTTTTCCAGGGTGTACTGCACCGGGTATACGGCGCCATTGTTGCCGGTGACCTTCATACCTACGGAAGCGCGCTTGCCGTCATCGGCTTTGGCCGGGTCTACGACGATACCCTGGTTGTTGTACTCCAGTAGCGCGTTACCGTAGAACTGGAACAGGCTGCGCTTGAAGTTTTCCTGGAAGCGCTGCATCTGCTCGGGCGTGGCTTTGCGCGAGTACTTGACGGTCATGATGCTTTTGGAAATACCGTCGGCATCGACCACCGGCGCGAGGATCCGGTCAAGGGTGTCGTAGAAAGCTTGCGGGTTGGACTTGTACTGCTCCTTGTTGGCCTTGAGCTCACTCAGCAGCTCGGTGGTGGTGCTCTGCACCACGTCGTGCGGCGACTGCGCGGCCAGGGCCATCAGAGGGAAGGCCGCCAGCAGGACCAGCAGGCCACGTCGCAGGATCGAAATCATGGAAACTCCTTAATTAGCCGGTTGCGCTTCTTTCGGTTCCTTGCCAACGGAGTTGAGCAGGAACTTGCCAATCAGATCTTCCAGCACCAGTGCCGACTGGGTGTCGTGGATGGTCGCGCCGTCCTTGAGCACCTGGTCTTCGCCGCCCACGCTGATGCCGATGTACTTCTCGCCAAGCAAGCCGGCGGTCAGGATCGAGGCCGTGGAGTCGGTCGGCAGGTTGTCCACCGACTTGTCCAGCTGCAGCGTCACCCGACCGGTGTAGGAATCACGGTCCAGATCGATGGCGGTAACCTTGCCGATCGTCACACCGGCCATGGTCACTTTAGCTCTGACCGTCAAACCGGCGATATTGTCGAAGTAGGCATAAACTTTATAGGTATCGCTGCTCGGGCTGGCTGACAGCCCGCTGACACGCAGGGCCAGCAGCAGCAGCGCCAGGATCCCGGCCAGGAGGAACAGGCCGACACCGATTTCCAGGGTGCGGTTTTGCATCAGAAATCTCCAAACATCAAGGCGGTCAGAATAAAGTCCAGACCCAGCACTGCCAACGAGGCATAGACCACGGTCTTGGTGGTGGCACGGCTGATCCCTTCTGAGGTGGGCTCACAGTCGTACCCCTGGAATACGGCGATCCAGGTCGTGACGAAGGCGAACACCAGGCTCTTGATCAACCCGTTGAGCACGTCGTCGGTAAAGGAAACACTGTTCTGCATGTTGGCCCAGAACGAGCCCTCGTATACGCCCAGCCAGTCCACAGCCACCCACGAGCCACCCCAGATGCCGACCACGCTGAAGATCAGCGCCAGCAGCGGCAGCGAGATGAAACCGGCCCAAAGGCGTGGCGCGACGATGTACTTGAGCGGGTCAACGCCGATCATTTCCAGGCTCGACAGCTGCTCAGTGGATTTCATGTTGCCAATTTCAGCGGTCAGTGCGGAGCCTGCGCGGCCGGCGAACAGTAACGCTGTCACCACCGGACCAAGCTCGCGCAGCAGGGTCAGGGCGACCATCTGCCCCACCGCCTGCTCCGAACCGTATTTGGTCAGGATGCTGTAGCCCTGCAGCGCCAGCACCATGCCGATGAACACCCCGGACACGACGATGATCGCCAGCGACAGCACGCCTACCGAGTACAGCTGCTTGGTCAGCAACTGGAAACCGCCGCCGATGCCGCCGCGGCCGATCAATGCATGGAACAGGAACAGGCAGGAACGCCCCAGTACCGCCAGCACGTCGATCGCCGAGCGACCCAGCAGGCGGACACGTTCGAGTAAGGATCTTCTGCGCATCAACGCGCCCCCAGCAGGTCGGCGCGGTAATCAGGCGCAGGAAAGTGGAAGGGAACCGGGCCGTCCGGGTCGCCCTTCATGAACTGGCGAATCCGTGGGTTGTCCGACCCCATCAGCTCATCAGGCGTGCCCTGGCCCAACACCTGGCCGTCCCCCACCACATAGATGTAGTCGGCAATGCTGGCGGTTTCTGCCAGGTCGTGGGACACGACGATGCTGGTGATGCCTAACGCATCGTTGAGCAGGCGGATCAGGCGCACCAGTACGCCCATGGCGATCGGGTCCTGGCCGACGAACGGCTCGTCGTACATGAGGATCTGCGGGTCCAGGGCAATGGCCCGGGCCAGCGCCACACGGCGCTTCATGCCGCCAGACAGTTCGTCGGGCATCAGGTCGATGGCACCGCGCAGGCCCACGGCCTGCAGCTTCATCAACACGATGTCACGGATCATCTCGTCCGACAGCTGGGTGTGCACGCGCAGCGGGAACGCGACGTTCTCGAACACATCGAGGTCGGTGAACAGCGCGCCGCTCTGGAACAGCACACCCATCTGCTTGCGGGCGTCGAACAGGTCGCTGCGCGACAGCGTCGGCAGGTTTTGCCCGGCAACCCATACCTCACCGCTGGAGGGGCGCAGCTGCGCGCCCATCAGGCGGAGCAACGTGGTCTTGCCGCAACCCGATGGCCCCATGATGCCGGTGACCTTGCCGCGCGGGATGCGAATGTCGACGTTGCTGAAAATGCTGCGCGAACCGCGTTTGAAGGTAAGCCCCTTCAACTCGACCGCGTAGGCGCTATCCACACTCATCTAGACTCCTTGCTAGTGCAGCCTCGTCCTAATGGACGCCGGCCTCCATCAGGAAGGCACACGCACCCCTGGCAGGCCGAATAGCGGCGAACTATAGCACCGCTGACAGCGCCGCCCCAAGGCCGGGCAACGAGTCGTTCAGCCCTGAGACAGGCTTTGATGACATTCGCTACAGCAATCGAAAGGGTGAGGGTTTTTGTCATTGCGCGTATAATCGCGGCCTTTTCATCAGGCATTGCTTTTTCGACATGAGCCAATCCAGCGAGCTGATCCAATCCGCCCAACGCACCCTGCGCCTGGAACTCGAGGCCGTAGAGGCCCTGCTGGCGCGCATCGACGACAATTTCGTCAAGGCCTGCGAACTGATCCAGGCCTGCAAGGGCCGGGTTGTCGTGGTCGGCATGGGCAAGTCCGGGCACATCGGCAACAAGATCGCCGCCACCCTGGCCAGCACCGGCACCCCGGCATTTTTCGTGCACCCGGCCGAAGCCAGCCATGGCGACATGGGCATGATCACCCGCGAGGATGTCATCCTTGCCCTGTCGAATTCCGGCAGCACCGCAGAGATCGTCACCTTGCTGCCCCTGATCAAGCGCCTGGGCATCAAGCTGATCAGCCTCACCGGCAACCCGGATTCGCCCCTGGCCCAGGCCGCCGAGGTCAACCTTGATGCCCGCGTCGAGCAAGAGGCCTGCCCGCTGAACCTGGCGCCCACCTCCTCTACCACGGCGTCGCTGGTGCTGGGGGACTGCCTGGCCATCGCCCTGCTCGAAGCCCGAGGCTTCACCGCCGAGGACTTTGCCTTCTCGCACCCGGGTGGCGCACTGGGCCGACGCCTGCTGCTCAAGGTCGAGAACGTGATGCATGCCGGCGACGAACTGCCTCAGGTGCCGCGTGGCACCCTGCTCAAGGACGCGCTCCTTGAAATGTCCCGCAAAGGTTTGGGCATGACCGTGATTGTCGAAGCTGACGGCAAGCTGGCCGGGATCTTCACCGACGGCGACCTGCGCCGCAGCCTGGACCGCAACATCGACGTGCACACCACCCTGATCGATCAGGTCATGACCGTGCATGGCAAGACGGCACGTGCAGAAATGCTTGCCGCCGAAGCCCTGAAGATCATGGAAGACCACAAGATCGGCGCCCTGGTGGTGGTGGATCGCGAAGACCGCCCGACCGGCGCCCTGAACATGCACGATCTGCTGCGCGCCGGCGTAATGTAAGGAGCGATGGAATGAACCAGGACCTCATGCAACGCGGCAAGCACATCAAGCTGGCAGTGTTCGACGTGGACGGCGTGCTCACCGACGGGCGCCTGTACTTTCTCGAAGACGGCAGCGAATTCAAGACCTTCAACACCCTCGACGGCCAGGGCATCAAGATGCTCATGAACGCGGGCGTGACCACCGCGATCATCAGCGGCCGCAAGACTCCGGTGGTCGAGCGCCGCGCCAGAAACCTCGGCATCCCGCACCTGTACCAGGGCCGCGAGGACAAATTGGTCGTGCTTGACGGCCTGCTCGCCGAACTGGGCCTAAGCTATGATCAAGTAGCCTACCTGGGCGACGACCTGCCGGACCTACCGGTCATTCGCCGGGTAGCATTGGGCATGGCCGTGGCCAACGCCGCGCCGTTCGTTCGCCAGCACGCCCACGGCGTGACCCAGGCACGCGGCGGCGAGGGAGCGGCCCGTGAATTCTGCGAACTGATCATGCAGGCCCAGGGTACCCTGGACGCTGCCAACGCCAACTACCTGTAAGGCTGCCCATGTTCAGCAAGAAAGCCCGCAATGCTGCGCTGCTCGCAGTGATCGCTGCCCTGCTGGTGGCGATCGGCTACTGGAATGTCAGCCCGGAAAGCTTCCTCGACAAGCCGGTGGCCCAGGTCGACGAAAGCGCTATCGACTACTATGCGATCAACGCCCACAGCGTGCAGTTTCTGCCCGACGGCAAACTGCAGTACGAGATGACCGCCGACAAGGTCGAACACCTCAAGGCCAGTGAAATCACCCTGCTGACCACGCCGGACCTGCACATGTACCGCGGCACCGAATACCCGTGGCATGTGCAGAGCGCCCGTGCCGAGGTCAACCCGGACGGTACCGAGGTCGAGCTGATCGACAAGGTACGGGTTGCCCGCACCGACGAAAAGCAGCGCGAAACCATCATTACCAGCTCACGCATGACCGTGTTCCCGCAGAAGCAATATGCGCAGACCGAGCAAGCCGTTAGAATCGACGGCGCCGGTGGCACTACTACGGGCAAAGGAATGAAAGCGTATTTGAAAGAAGGCAAGATGGACTTGCTCTCTAACGTAAGAGGACAGTATGAGGCTCGTTAAAACCCTCCCCCTTTTGCTCAGCCTGAGCGCAGCACTGGGAAGCGCGAGCGCCCTCGCCCTGCCGAACGACCGTGACCAGCCGATCCGTATCCAGGCCGACAACGCCCACCTGGACGACAAGCAAGGCGTGGCCACCTACACCGGCGACGTGATCATCACCCAGGGTTCGATGATGATCAAAGGCAACACCGTGACCATCACCCGTTCCGCCTCTGGCGACATCGACGTGGTGACCTCGGTGGGCAACCTGGCCTACTTCGAGCAGCAGCAGAGCGCGGCCAAGCCGGACAAGATGAAAGGCTGGGGCGTCACCATCCAGTACCAGTCGCAGAAGGACCTGGTGATCCTCACCGACCGTGCCAAGGTCGAGAACGAGGGCAACACCACCGAAGGCGAGAAAATCGTCTACAACACCCAGACCCAGGTGGCGACTGCGGGTCGCGGTGGCAACGTGACCACACCGCGTCAGCGTATCGACATGGTGATCCAGCCCAAGAAGAAGGCCGAGTAAATGGCAACCCTCAAAGCCCAGCACCTGGCCAAGAGCTACAAGGGGCGGCAGGTGGTACGTGACGTCAGCCTGTCGATCGACAGCGGCCAGATCGTAGGCCTGCTTGGCCCCAACGGCGCCGGCAAGACCACTTGCTTCTACATGATTGTCGGGCTAGTCCAGGCCGAGCAGGGGCGTGTGCTTATCGATAACCTCGATGTCAGCCACCAGCCCATGCACGGCCGCGCCCGCGCCGGCATCGGCTACCTGCCGCAGGAGGCCTCGATCTTCCGCAAGCTGTCGGTGGCCGACAACATCATGGCCATCCTCGAGACCCGCAAGGACCTCGACCGCGACGGGCGTCGCAAAGAACTGGAAAGCCTGCTACAGGAGTTCCACATCAGCCACATCCGCGACAACCTCGGCATGAGCCTGTCCGGCGGTGAACGCCGCCGGGTCGAGATTGCCCGCGCCCTGGCCACCGCACCCAAGTTCATCCTGCTGGACGAACCGTTCGCTGGCGTCGACCCGATTTCGGTCGGCGACATCAAGCAGATCATCCACCACCTCAAGGCCAAGGGCATTGGTGTACTGATCACCGACCACAACGTGCGCGAAACCCTGGATATCTGCGAAACCGCCTATATCGTCAACGATGGCCGCCTGATCGCCGAAGGCGATGCCGAGACCATCCTGGCCAACGAGCTGGTCAAAGAGGTTTACCTGGGTCACGAGTTCCGGCTCTGACCCCGGCACATGCCTGGAGTACTGGCAAATCGCCCTGAAAGCGGGGTGAAAGTTGTTACAGTGCTCTAGGCAAACGCTACAATTTAAGGCATAAAACTTGCTTGATCTGGCGCCCCGGCGCCCTCGTGTAGTGGATGGCGCATGCGCGCCGGCGAACAAGGTATTAAGCCCCAGCCATGAAACCATCGCTCGTCCTAAAAATGGGCCAGCAACTGACGATGACACCGCAGTTGCAACAGGCCATCCGCCTGCTCCAGCTTTCCACCCTGGACCTCCAACAGGAAATCCAGGAAGCGCTGGAGTCGAACCCGATGCTCGAACGTCAGGAAGACGGCGACGACTTCGACAACAGCGACCCGATGGCGGACAACGCCGAGAACAAGCCGGCCGCCGAAGTCCAGGACAACAGTTTCCAGGAAAGCACCGTCAGTGCCGACAACCTGGAAGACGGTGAGTGGAGCGAGCGCATCCCCAACGAGCTTCCGGTCGATACCGCCTGGGAAGACATTTACCAGACCAGCGCCAGCAGCCTGCCAAGCAACGATGACGACGAGTGGGACTTCACCACCCGCACCTCAGCCGGCGAGAGCTTGCAGAGCCACCTGCTGTGGCAACTGAACCTGGCGCCGATGTCCGACACCGACCGCCTGATCGCCGTCACGCTGATCGACAGCATCAATGGCCAGGGCTACCTGGAAGACACCCTCGAGGAAATCTGCGCCGGTTTCGACCCGGAGCTGGATATCGAGCTGGACGAGGTCGAAGCGGTGCTGCACCGCATCCAGCAGTTCGAGCCAGCCGGCGTCGGCGCGCGCAACCTGGGCGAATGCCTGCTGCTGCAACTGCGCCAGTTGCCCGCCAGTACTCCCTGGATGACCGAAGCCAAGCGCCTGGTCACCGATTTCATCGACCTGCTCGGCAGCCGCGATTACAGCCAGCTCATGCGGCGCATGAAAATCAAGGAAGACGAGCTGCGCCAGGTGATCGAACTGGTACAGAGCCTCAACCCGCGCCCCGGTTCGCAGATCGAGTCCAGCGAGCCCGAGTACGTGGTGCCTGACGTCATCGTGCGCAAAGACAGCGACCGCTGGCTGGTGGAGCTGAACCAGGAGGCTATCCCGCGCCTGCGCGTCAACCCGCAATACGCCGGTTTCGTGCGCCGTGCCGATACCAGCGCCGACAACACCTTCATGCGCAACCAGTTGCAGGAAGCGCGCTGGTTCATCAAGAGCCTGCAAAGCCGCAACGAAACCCTGATGAAGGTTGCCACACAGATCGTCGAGCACCAGCGCGGTTTCCTCGACCATGGTGACGAAGCCATGAAGCCGCTGGTGTTGCATGACATTGCAGAAGCGGTGGGCATGCACGAGTCGACCATTTCGCGGGTTACCACGCAGAAATACATGCATACACCGCGTGGCATCTACGAACTGAAATACTTTTTCTCCAGCCACGTCAGCACCTCCGAAGGCGGAGAATGCTCGTCCACGGCGATCCGCGCGATCATCAAAAAACTGGTTGCGGCGGAAAATCAGAAAAAGCCATTGAGTGACAGCAAGATCGCTGGTTTACTGGAGGCACAAGGCATCCAGGTAGCCCGTCGCACCGTCGCCAAGTACCGCGAGTCCCTCGGCATTGCACCGTCGAGTGAACGCAAGCGACTGATGTAGCCCCTGAGATGTGCCACAGCGTTTGTGGGGCAGGTGCAAGACCTGCCTCTTTATGCACGGGCAACAAAGGAGAAGCTGTATGCAAGTCAATATCAGTGGACAGCATGTAGAAGTCACCCAGCCACTGCGCGATTACGTGCTTGAAAAGCTCGCCCGCGTGGAAAGTCACTTCGACAAGATCACCAACGTGCAGGTCATCATGAAAGTCGAGAAGCTGCAGCAGAAGGTCGAGGCGACCCTGCAGATTCCCGGCGGCGAAGTGGTAGCCAACGCCGAACACGAAGACATGTATGCAGCGATCGACGCCTTGGCCGACAAGCTCGACCGCCAACTGAAAAAACACAAGGAAAAACAGCAAAGCCTGCTGCAAGGTGCAGCTGCCCGCTGATCCCCCTCATCCATGATCCGACTTGAAACCATCCTGACCCCCGGCCGTTCACTCGTGAACGTGCCGGGCGGCAGCAAGAAGCGCGCCCTGGAAAAGGTCGCCACCGTTATCGCCGACCAAGTGCCAGAACTGGAGATGCAAGACGTCTTCGAAAAGCTGGTCGCCCGCGAAAAACTCGGATCGACCGGTTTCGGCAATGGCATCGCCATTCCGCACTGCCGCCTTGAAGGCTGCTCAGCGCCGGTTAGCGCCCTGCTGCACCTGGAAGCACCTATTGATTACGACGCTATCGATGGCGCGCCCGTGGACCTGCTGTTTGTACTGCTGGTACCCGAAGCCGCCACCGATGCGCATCTGGAACTGCTGCGTCAGATCGCCAGCATGCTCGATCGCAAGGAGGTCCGTGATCGCCTGCGTGCGGCCACCAGCAGTGAGGCCCTGTTCCAGGTTGTCCTGGACGTACAGAACGAGCACTGAACATGCGCCTGATCATCGTCAGCGGCCGGTCCGGCTCCGGCAAGAGCACCGCCCTCGATGTCCTGGAAGACAACGGTTTCTACTGCATTGACAACCTGCCCGCCGGGCTGCTGCCGCAGCTGGCGGAGGATGCACTGATCAACACGGAATTACTGCAACCCAAGGTTGCCGTGTCGATCGATGCACGCAACCTGCCCAGCCACCTCACGCGCTTCCCCGAGCTACTCGAAGAAGCCCGTGCGCGGAACATCCAGTGTGACGTGGTGTTCCTGGATGCCGACGAAGACATGCTGCTCAAGCGCTTCTCGGAAACCCGTCGTCGCCATCCACTGACCAATGCCAACCGTTCGCTGGCAGAAGCGATCCGCGTGGAGAGCGAGCTGCTGGGGCCAATTGCCGACCTGGCAGACCTGAAGATCGACACCACCAGCCTCAACCTGTACCAACTACGGGATTCGATCAAGCTGCGCTTGCTCAACCAGCCCGAGCCCGGCACAGCCTTTTTGGTCGAGTCGTTCGGTTTCAAGCGCGGCATGCCAGTCGATGCCGACCTGGTGTTCGATGTACGCTGCCTGCCCAATCCCTACTGGAAGCCCGAACTGCGTGAGCACTCAGGGCTTGATCAACCGGTCGCCGACTACCTGGCTGCACAGCCAGACGTTGAGGACATGTTCAATGACATTTCCAGTTACTTGCTCAAGTGGCTACCCCGCTTCGCCGCCAGCAACCGCGCCTACGTCACCATTGCTATCGGCTGCACCGGCGGCCACCACCGCTCGGTCTACATCACCGAACGCCTTGGCCAGTTGCTGCAGCAATCCCTGAAAAACGTCCAGGTCCGCCACCGCGACCTCTAAGCCCAAGGATCCGCCCCACGATGCCCGCCCGCGAAATCACCATCATCAACAAGCTGGGCCTGCATGCCCGGGCGGCAGCCAAGTTCGTCGGCGTTGCCGGCCGCTTCCCCTGCCAGGTAAGGGTTGGCCGCGCACCGGACAAGCTGGTGGATGGCAAGAGCATCATGGCGGTGATGATGCTGGCGGCCGGCAAAGGCACACAGGTTCACCTGCTTACCGAGGGTGAGCAGGACAACGACGCCATGGATGCGCTGGTCGAGCTGATCAACAACTTCTTCGACGAAGGCGAATAAAAACCTGCGCGGTCCTACAGGGACCGCGCAGGCCTGATCGTGAATCAGGACATCGCCGTGTCCATCACCATCATCAGGCAGAACCCGATGCACAACCCCAGGCTGGCCAAGCGATGATGACCGTTGCTGCGTGATTCCGGGATGATTTCCTGGGTAACCACCAGTAGCATCGCCCCCGCTGCACAGGCCAGGCCCAGCGGCAGCAGCAGTTCGGCAATGTTCACCAACCAGGCACAGATCACTGCAGCTACCGGCTCGACCAACCCTGAAGCAGCACCGATCAGGAAGGCTTTGAAGCGCGGCATGCCCGCCCCTGCCAGCACCAGCGCAATGACCAGCCCTTCAGGCACATCCTGCAAGGCGATGCCCATGGCCAGGCTGTCGGCGTCGGCCATGCCACCACCGGCCGATACGCCAATCGCCATGCCTTCGGGGATGTTGTGCGCGATGATCGCGATGACAAACAGCCAGATGCGCGCAGCAATCACTGGCTGATTGCCGGTGCCGACCAGTGCTTCCGGCGAGGTACCTGATACCTTGAGGTCAACCAGAAAAAGGCACAGCGCACCGAACATCAGGCCAAAGCTGATCAGGCCACCCGCGCCCCAAGGGCTGAAACCGATGGATTGAGCGGCGTCCAACCCTGGAATGATCAGGGAAAATGCGGTGGCCGCCAGCATTACGCCAGCGCCGAAGCCCAGCAGCGTATCGGCCAGTGCCATCGGCATGTTGCGAATGACCAGTACCGGTACCGCGCCCAGCGCCGTCCCCAGGGCGCATAATGCGCCGCCTTCCAGCGCACGCAACATGCGCGGTTCCAGGTCCAGCCAGGCAAGGCCACGCGCCACCAGCAGCGCGGCGCCAGCCAGCAAAAGCAAAGTCCCAAGCGCCAGCCGAAACAGGCGCACACTGCTGACAGACATCACCTCAGAGCGCATACCGGTCCGACTCACTTCAGGGCTTCGAGGTAACGGCGTTCCACTTCGGCCCAGTCAATCACGTTGTAGAAGGCACCGATGTATTCCGGACGACGGTTCTGATACTTCAGGTAGTAGGCATGTTCCCACACGTCCAGGCCGAGGATTGGCGTGTTGCCGAGCATCAGCGGGCTGTCCTGGTTGCCACTGCTCTCGACAACGAGGGTTTTCTGCGGCGTTACGCTGAGCCAGGCCCAGCCGCTGCCAAAGCGGGTCAGCGCAGCCTTGGTGAACGCCTCCTTGAAGGCATCGAAACCACCCAGTTGCGAAGTGATGGCCTGCGCCAGCTGGCCGTGTGGCTCACCACCACCTTGCGGCGACATCACCGTCCAGAACAGGCTATGGTTGGCGTGCCCCCCGCCATGGTTGGTCACAGCGCCACGCAGGCTTTCCGGTAGCTGCTTGACTGCACCAACCAGCTTCTCCACGGGCCATTCGGCCCATTCGGTGCCTTCGATGGCGGCATTAAGGCCGTTGACGTAGGTCTGATGGTGTTTGGTGTGGTGAATTTCCATGGTCTGCGCGTCGATGTGCGGCTCCAGCGCATCGTAGGCGTAGGGCAAAGCAGGCAAGGTATGCGGCATGTCAGTGAATTCCGTAGGCATGGGTTCTGGGCGCCACGTCTGGCTGGGCAGCGAGCTCGCTGGCCCCGGGGCCGTGGCGATTGAGCAGACGCTCGGTACGTGGGTACTGGCCGTATTCGGCGATAAAACTCAGCAGCTCGGTGTAGGTGCGTCCACTGTGACCCAGGGCTGCGTCACGCAGCCCTTGGGGTAAACGCGCCTCCTGGCTGGCCTGCAACAGCCGCTGGTGAGCGGCACACAGGTAGTCGGCGCTCTCGTGCGGCTGGTTGAGGCGCAGGTGCAGGTCGGCCAGGTTGTGATGGGCGATGACGAATGCAGCCACCGCTTCGTCGACGTCATGCCAGCGCTCGAACAGCACCTGCGCCAGCGCCAGGGCTTGCAGGTAGTGTTCCCGGGCGTCGACCAACTCGCCTTGTTCGAACAGGCGGTTGGCGGTTTCCGTAGTGCGTTTCCAGTGCTGCATGGTTGTCTCCTGAGCGGTGACGCAGTGTCAGATACCGCCAGCGGTGAGTTTTTCCGGGTCCAGCAGTGCTTCCAGCTGGTCGCGCGACAGGTCGGTGTGTTCCAGCGCCACGTCGATGATCGGGCGCCCCTGCTTGTAGGCGGTCTTGGCGATTTCGGCGGCCTTGAGGTAGCCGATAATCGGGTTCAGCGCAGTGACCAGAATCGGGTTGCGCGCCAGAGCTTCCTTGAGCTTGCCCTCGTTGACCTTGAACGTGGCGATGGCCTTGTCGGCCAGCAGACGGCTGACGTTGGCCATCAGCTCGATGCTTTCCAGCAGGTTGCGGGCGATCACCGGCAGCATCACGTTCAGCTCGAAGTTGCCGGACTGGCCAGCGACAGCGATGGTGGCGTCGTTGCCGATCACCTGGGCAGCAACCATGGCGGTGGCCTCAGGAATCACCGGGTTGACCTTGCCAGGCATGATCGAAGAGCCCGGTTGCAGGCCTTGCAGCTCGATTTCGCCCAGGCCGGCGAGCGGGCCGGAGTTCATCCAGCGCAGGTCGTTGGCGATCTTCATCAGCGCCACGGCAGTGGTCTTGAGCTGGCCAGACAGCGCCACGGCAGTGTCTTGCGAGCCGATCAGGGCGAACAGGTTCTGGCCCGGGGTGAACTCGACCTGGGTCAGGCCGCTGAGCTGGCGGGCGAAACCGGCCGCGAACTGTGGGTGGGCGTTGATGCCGGTACCCACGGCAGTGCCACCTTGGGCCAGCGCCTGCAAGCTCGGCAGGGTCGCTTCGATGTGCGCCTTGGCAGCGTTGATCTGCGCGGCCCAGCCATCCAGCACCTGGCTCATGCGCACCGGCATGGCGTCCATCAAGTGGGTACGGCCGGTTTTCACGTACTGATGCACCTGCACCGACTTGGTCTCGATCACCTGCACCAGGTGGCTCAGGGCCGGAAGCAGTTGTTCGTTCAGGGCCAGTGCAGCACTGACGTGAATGGTGGTCGGGATGATGTCGTTGCTGCTCTGGCCACAGTTGACGTGGTCGTTGGCGTTCACCGCATCACCCAGTACACGGCTGGCCAGGGTGGCGATCACCTCGTTGGCGTTCATGTTCGAGCTGGTGCCGGAGCCGGTCTGGAACACATCTACCGGGAAATGCTGGATGAAGTCCTCGGCCAGCAGTTGCTCGACCGCCTTGACGATGGCATTGCCCTGCGCGGCAGACAATTGCTCCAGCTCGACGTTGGCCTTGGCGGCAGCCGCCTTGGCCAGCAACAGCGCGCGAATGAACTGGGCCGGCATGCGCTGGCCGCTGACCGGGAAGTTGTCGACCGCGCGCTGGGTCTGGGCACCGTACAGGGCCTTGGCCGGCACCTGCAGTTCGCCCATGCTGTCACGCTCGATACGGGTATCACTCATCATCAAATCCTTGCATCAGTTCATCGGGGGAAATCGACGGCAGCAGGCGGCAATTGGCCAACTGCAGGGCGTAGGGCTGCCAGCGCTGGTTCTGTTCCTGGCGATCGAGATTGCGCAGGTCCAGCAAGGGGCGCCAGGCCTGGTCCAGGCACAGGCAGCGCCAATGCCAGGGCAGCATGCGGTCGCGGGCGGTATCCAGTAACAGGCGCAAGGAGGTCAGTGCCACCGTCCATGGCGAGGTTTCGGTGCAGCACACCAGATAGCGGCCCTCGGCCAGGTAATGCTCGATCAGGCGTGGCTCGTCGGGTTCGAGCGCACAGCGGATGCGCCGGCTGAGCCAGCGCCAGTTTTCCAGGTAGGGCAGTTCGCGGAGGACGGGTTTCATGAACATCATCGCCGGGTTACTGGATAATGATATTCATTATTAAGTGATAAACAGAATCACTTCAAGAAAAAGGTGATGAAACAAAAAACCCGGCGCAGGGCCGGGTCTTCTGAATTGCCAAGGTATCTGGAACGAATCAGCTACCCGCTACAGTCATTCGCTCAATCAGTACAGAACCCGTGTGAATGTTGCTACGGGTTTCGAGATCACTCCCGATCGCGACAATTTGCTGGAACATGTCCTTCATATTGCCGGCAATGGTCACTTCCTGCACCGCGTGCTGGATCTCGCCGTTCTCAACCCAGAAGCCTGCCGCACCACGGGAATAATCCCCGGTCACCATGTTCAGGCCATGCCCCATCAGCTCGGTGACCAGCAGGCCACGGCCCATGCGGCGGATCAGTGCTGCCTGGTCTTCGACACCATGGCTGACGTACAGGTTATGCACGCCACCGGCGTTGGCAGTACTTGGCAAGCCCAGCTTGCGCCCGGAATACGTGCCCAGCAGGTACGACACCAGCTCGCCTTTGTCGACGAACGGCTTGGCATAGGTGGCCAGGCCGTCACCATCGAATGCGGCGCTGCCCAGCGCTCGCGGAATGTGCGGGCGCTCGTCGAGGGTTAGCCAGGAGGGGAACAGGCGCTGGCCAATGGTCCCTTCAAGGAATGACGATTTGCGGTAAAGATTGCCGCCGGAAATGGCCGAGAGGAAGCTGCCGAACAGGCCGCCGGCCAGCTCGGCGGAAAACAGCACCGGCACCTCGCAAGTGGGCACCGGGCGCGCGCCCAGGCGGCTGGCGGCACGCTGGGCAGCGCGTACACCGATACTGCGCGGATCGGCGAGCAGGTTGCCTTGGCGGTTTACGTCATACCAATAGTCGCGCTGCATCTGGCCGTCGCCTTCGGCGATCATGACGCAGCTCAGGCTGTGCCGGGTCGAAGCGTAGCCCCCGATGAAGCCATGGCTGTTGCCATACACGCGGCAGCCCTGGTGGGTATTGAGGGTGGTGCCATCGGCATTGAGGATGCGCGGGTCGGCATCGAACGCCGCAGCCTCGCAGGCCAGGGCCATCTCGATGGCCTTCTCGGGCTCAATGTCCCAGTCGTGATAAAGGTCCAGGTCCGGGATGTCCCGGGCCATCAACGCGGCGTCCGCAAGGCCCGAGCATTCGTCCTCGGAAGTATGCTTGGCAATGGCCAACGCCGCAGCGACGGTTTCGCGGATCGCGTCCGGGCCACTGGCCGAAGTGCTGGCCGAACCTTTGCGCTGGCCAACGTAGAGGGTAATGCCAAAGCCCTGGTCGCGATTGAACTCAACGGTCTCGACCTCACGCTGGCGTACCGTGGTGGACAGGCCCTGCTCCAGCGACACGGCCACTTCGCAGGCACTGGCCCCTTGGCGGCGAGCCTCGGCGATGATTGCCTCGACCTGCTCCTGCAATGCTGGCAGGTCTTTCGGACCTACGCTCTGGACTGCACTCATGGTTCTCTCCACTCAAATTCTGCGTTCGGCGAGGGTCATTCTACGACCGGGCCGGACAAGCGGCCCCCGACTGGTTATCATGGCGGCGATTTCTAGCGGACTGCCACCATGGTTGATTCAAACGACGACGCCTTCGACGGCGAAAAAAGCAAAACCCAGATCAAGCGCGAACTGCATGCGCTGGTCGAACTTGGCGAGCGCCTGACCACGCTCAAGGCCGATACCCTGGCACGCCTGCCGTTGACCGACGAGCTGCGCAAAGCACTGGCTGAAGCCAGCAAGCACACCGCTCATGGCGCCCGTAAGCGCCACATGTCGTTCGTCGGCAAGCTGATGCGCGTACAGGACCTGGATGCCATCCACGCCTTGCTCGAACAGATGGACAGCTCGACTCGCCAGTACAACGAGCGATTCCACAACCTGGAGCGCTGGCGTGACCGGCTGATCGACGGTAACGACGAAGACCTCGAGCGTTTCGTCAACGAGTACCCCGAAACCGATCGCCAGCAAATGCGTTCGCTGGTGCGCCATGCTCAACACGAAAAGGCCCGGAACAAGCCACCTGCCGCTGCGCGCAAGGTGTTCAAGTACATCCGCGACCTCGACGAGTTGCAGCGCGGGTTGCGCTGACCCCTTGGGGGCCGCTTTGCGGCCCCCAAAAGCCATCACGCCCCGGTACCGCCCACGGTAATCGCATCCAGCTTCAAGGTAGGCTGCCCTACCCCCACCGGCACCGACTGCCCGTCCTTGCCGCATGTGCCCACTCCGCTGTCCAGCGCCAGGTCGTTACCGACCATCGACACCCGGCTCATCGCCTCAGGACCATTGCCGATCAGGGTTGCGCCTTTCACAGGTGCAGTAATCTTGCCGTCTTCGATCAGGTAGGCCTCACTGGTCGAGAACACGAACTTGCCGCTGGTGATGTCCACCTGGCCGCCGCCCAGATTGGCGCAGTAGATCCCTTTTTTCACCGATGCAATGATTTCTTGCGGATCGCTTTCGCCAGCCCGCATGTAGGTATTGGTCATGCGTGGCATCGGCAGGTGTGCGTAGGATTCGCGGCGCCCGTTACCGGTCACCGCCATGCCCATCAGGCGTGCGTTCAGCTTGTCCTGCATGTAGCCCTTGAGCACCCCGTTCTCGATCAACGTGGTGCACTCGGTCGGGGTACCTTCGTCATCGACGCTCAGCGAACCACGGCGGCCCTCAAGCGTGCCATCGTCAACGATGGTGCACAGGCTCGATGCCACTTTCTCGCCGATACGGCCGCTGAAAGCCGAACTGCCCTTGCGGTTGAAGTCACCTTCCAGGCCATGGCCGACAGCCTCGTGCAACAGCACACCCGACCACCCCGAACCCAACACCACCGGCAAGGTACCGGCCGGAGCCGGAATCGCTTCCAGGTTCACCAGGGCCTGACGCAGCGCTTCACGGGCATAGCCCATCACGCGCTCTTCAGTGAAGAAGCGGTAGTCGGTACGCCCACCACCACCCTGCCCGCCGCGTTCGCGCCGGCCGTTCTGCTCGACGATGACGCTGACGTTGAAGCGCACCAGCGGACGCACGTCGGCAGCCAGGCTGCCATCGGCCGCCGCAATCAGGATACGCTCCCAAACCCCGGCCATGCTCACACTGACCTGCTGAATTCGCGGGTCCAGGGCACGGGTGGCGGCGTCGACACGCTTGAGCAGTTCGACCTTTTCCGCACGGCTCAGTACATCCAGCGGGTTGTCTGCCGCATACAGGGCTGTGACGTCCTGGCTGCGGAAGGCCTGCACCGTTCCGTTTTGACCGGCACGGGAAATGGAACGGGCGGCGCGCGCCGCCGAGGTCAGCGCCTCGAGGTTGATTGCATTGCTGTAGGCGAACCCGGTCTTTTCACCGGACTGGGCACGCACGCCCACGCCCTGGTCGAGGTTGAAACTGCCCTCTTTGACGATGCCATCTTCCAGCGCCCAGGTTTCCGAGATCTGGCCCTGGAAATACAGGTCGGCGGCGTCGATGCCGGGGCCAGCCAACTCACCCAGCACGCTCTGCAGGCTGTCCAGGGTCAAGCCGCCTGGGGCCAGGAGCTGCTCACTGACGGTGGATAACATCTGGCTCATAGTCACTCCGCGGTGTGCGCAGGCCGCAACGCGCCCTGCGAGAAAAAGCGCCGGTGCGATACCACCGGCATGCGCGCCCGAATGGACGCTTGTTCTTCAATGTCGCGCTCGGCAAGCAGTACCGCTTCGCCTTGCGCCTGTTCTGCAACGATGCGCCCCCAAGGGTCGACAATCGCCGCATGCCCATGGGTTTCCCGTGGGCCTGGGTGGGTGCCTCCCTGCGCCGCAGCCAGCAGGTAGCACTGGGTCTCGATGGCTCGGGCGCGTACCAGTACCTCCCAATGGGCCGCGCCTGTCACTGCCGTAAAGGCAGCCGGCGCAGTGATCAGCTCCGCGCCGGCAGCACGCAGTGCGCTGTACAGCTCGGGGAAGCGCAAGTCGTAGCACACGCTCAACCCCAGCCGCCCGACCGGCGTATCAGCCACCACCACCTGAGCACCATGGGCGTAGTCGTCCGACTCACGGTAACGGCCACGGTTGTCGGCAACATCCACGTCAAACAGGTGCAGCTTGTCATAACGTGCCGCGACCTCGCCGTGTTCATCGATCAACAGCGAGCAGGCATGGGCCTTGGCCTCGGGCTGGCCGACCGGTGGCAAGGGCAAGGTACCGGCAACAATCCATAACTTGAGGTCACGGGCGGTGCGTTTCAACCATGGCAGGATCGGCCCTTCACCCAACGCTTCGGCACGGCCGATGGCAGCGGCATCCTTACGGCCCATGGCAGCGAAATTTTCTGGCAGCACGGCCAGCCGTGCGCCGCCCATCGCGGCCTGCTCCAACAGGGCACCGGCACGTTGCAGGTTGTCCAGCACATCGTCCTGGCTGACCATCTGGATTACCGCTGCCTTCATGGGCACTCCTAGCGGGATTTCTCGAAAGGTTTCACAAAGGTGATTCTAGGCTCTTTAACCGGTCCTTCGACACGGTAGTGCACACTGGCAAAGCGCGAAACACGGTCACCGATCAACCGATCGACCAGGAACAAGGCGCCACCTACAGCCGGCGCGCCGACAATCAGTGCCGCCAGCGGCAGGTTGTTGGTAACCGGCAGGCTGACCTGCAGATTGGCATCAATCCGGTCGCGCACCATGTCCAGGGTCCCATCCAGCTCGAAATTGCTCGACGGGCCGGTCACGCTGATGGGCTCGCGGGTCACATACACCCCGTCACTGGCCACCAGCAGGCCCTTGACCCGGTCATAGGCCAGGCCTTTCTCGAACAGGTCGGAGAAGTCCAGACGCAGGCGTCGGCCAATGGAGTTGAAGTTGAGCAGGCCGAATACCCGCAACGCCTGGGCGCTGCCTTCAACCTCGACGAACTGGCCGGTACGCAGTGCCGCGTCCATGCTGCCCGAGAAGCGCTCCAGCCCGACCGCAGCCGGCGAACCCGGCCAGCGGCCATCCACATCCAGGCGGAAATCGCGGCTGGTCACGGTCGGGGCAAAGCCCCAGGCCTTGAGTACATCGGCCAGGTTCTTACCGTCCAGGCGCCCTTTGTACCAGCTGCTGGTCTTACCCGTTTCGCCTTCCCAGCCACCGCCGCCGTCGATACGCAGGCCTTTGAAGTCGAGGTCGATATCACGGGCGCTAACACCACGCGCGGTGGGTCGCAACTTGATCGAGGCACTGCCGAACAAGTCGTCGCCGCGGTACAGCTTGTCGATGCTCAGGTCCAGCGCCGGGACCTTGCGCGGGTCGAACGAGGCCAGCGGATCGGGGCCATCCTCAGCTTGCGCCTGGGCAGGGTCGGCCGCCGGCAAACGCAAGGTTTGCATGCGCACCACCATGGGCGATCCTTTGGCATCCGGCACGCGTGCGTTACCTATCACTTCCTTGCTGTCAAGGCGCAGGTCCCAAGCCTGACCGCCTCGTGCCAGCCTCACCACTGCCTGATTCAGGTCCATGCCAAAGGCTTTCAACTGGCCAATGCTCAGGTCTACGCTTTGCAGGTTTTGCCGCGCGCTGCCACCGGGGTCGTCGCCCGCCAGGCGCGCTGCCTGCTCTTGCCAAGGTGCCAGGTCCAAAGCCTCCAGGCGGCCACGTATCCGCAGGCCTTGACCGGCCGGCACTTGAGCGTTACCGGCGCCCAGCAACAACTCACCGCGCCCCTGGGCCAGTGCGTCGGCCGGCGCGGCATAAGCAAAGCGGGCAAGGTCGGTGTAGGCGGCATCGAAGCGACGCTCCGCCCCCTGCAGGTTCATGCTGAAACGGCTGTCGCGGGTATCCGCCACCGCTTTGCCGAACGGTGCCGGCAGGTCGATTGCCAGGCCCTTGAGGTTGGAAGTGACGCTCAGGCTGTTTTCCCGGCTACCCAGGTTGACCTGTAGCTGGTAAGGCAAGTCGCCGGAGGCCGGTAGGGCCTGCTTGAACTGCAGCCATTCGGTCAACGCCTTGAGCGACACCTGGCCATTGGCATTAATGCGGGTCTGCATCTGGCCGGCCTGGCCTTCAGCAGTGATTTGCGCCGTTACCGGCTTGCCGAAGGCTTGCAGGCTGATGCCCTTGCCGCTCAGGCCTTTGTCGAAATCAAAGCTGAAATCACCCTTCAGGCGGTTCAACTCCAGGCTCGGCGGGGCGACTTTCAGCCGCGCATCGTTGGTGGCGAAGTCCACCTGTACTTTCGGTCGCGGCCCATGGGCCAAGGGGATATCGAGCTTGACCTTGCCCTTCAGCGGCCCTTCACCCTCCCAGCCGGCGAAAATCTCACCGGTACCGATTGGCGCTTCCTTGAGAATTTTCAGCCCATCGCCCAGGGTGCCGTCGAAGTCTCCATCCAGGTACAGGTGGCTGTGCTGATCACCGTCGACATGCGGGATATCGACCGTCACATCGCTGACCTTGGTGTCGAGCAACACGCCGCGTTGGGCCTTGATGCGCACACCGCTGTCCTCGATGAACACATCGCCATCCACGTGCTGCACCTGCGGCCAGCCAGGCTGGAAGTCCAGGGCGGCATCGCGCACCTTGAAGAACAGGCTGATACTGCGTGCTTCGGGAGCCGCGCCATGATTCAGCGAGCCCTGGTACTGGAAGTAGCCTTCATCCACCGTGCCCTTGACGATCGCGCTGCGCAACCACTCGTCGAGGGCCGGGCTGAGCACCTCGGGCAAGTACTTGGCGGTATAGCGGCCATCGCCTTCGGTCAGGCCGACGCGCAGGTCCATGTAGTCCTCGCGGCCTTCCTCGAACAACAGGCGAATCAGGAAATCACCGGCGACCTTGCCCTCTTCGCCCAGCACCTTGAGGTACGGCGCAATCAGGGTGAAACCGTCTTTGTCCAAGGCCCAGGTCAGGCGTGCATTGGCCTTCTGGTAGTGCCAGGGCTTGGCGAAGATCGGGTACAGATGCAGCATGAACGCCTCCGTATCCAACCGCAGCTCACCATGGCCCAGGTCACCGCTGATGCTGCCGCTGACGTTACCGGCAGCCGGGGCATTGTGATAGGCATCGAAACCGACCTTTTCCAGGTTGGCCTCGAACTGCAGGCGTTTGTCGCCCTCGGCTTTCGGCCGGGCCTCCAACCGCACATTGCGCAGCGCGCCGGTTACTTTCAGGCCATCGACCACGGCCATGACCTTCTCAGGCAACGGCGCCAAAGCATCGATCAACGGGGTCAAGGGCGTGAGATCGAGCCGGTCGGCCTGCACCCGCCAGTTTTCATCGGCTGCGTTCTCGCCCGGGCGCTGCTGCAACTGCAAGTGCGACTCCCAGCGGGCCTTGCCGATGTCCATGGCCAGGGAGTCGACCACCACATCGAAGCCTTGATCCCGGCGCTGGAACCAGGCGCCCAGGGCCAGGTTGCTCAGCGTGGCAGCCTTGCGGCCGGTATAGGCACCCCGCAGTTCAGGCGCGTTAAGCCGCACCACAGCCTGCTGCAACTGCCCTTTGCGCCAATCGACCCAGAACTCGCCACCCGCTCGCAACGCTTCAGCTTGCCACTCACCGAGCAGGCGTGGTGGCAACCAGCGCGCCCAGTCACTTTGCGGTAGGCTCAGGTAGGCCTCCACCTGGCCATCACGCCAGGCCTTGGCTGACACACGGCTTTGCAGGTTCAGCGACAGAGGCTGGCCATCCGGCAAGGTGGCGCGCAACTCCAGCACTTGCCGTGAAGCACCCGCCTGCAGGCCGGCGCTGACATAGGTGAGGGTGAGCGGGTCACGCTGCCAGGGGTGCAAGGTGACCAGGCTGTCGAACACATCGACGCGGCCCAATTGACGCAGGCGCTGCAGCAGGTCGGCGGGGTCGAGTGGTGCGTCGTCTTTTTTCGGCAGGCCTTCGAGGTTCCAGGCGCCCTGCTCGTTCTCGCGCAAGATCAGTTGCAGGCCGCCCAGCTGAATGCGCGCCAGGCGCACTTCACGGGCGGTAAGGCTGGCCCAGACATCAGGCACCACCTTCACGTCATCCAGGCGCAACGCCGTAGCGCCTTCGCCCAGTTGCAGGTCGCGCACCCGCAGCACCGGAGCCAGCCCGCTCCACCGGCCCTCAAGGGCACCGACATGCACCGGCAGGCCCAGCGCCTGCTCGGCCTTGCTTTCCACATCGGCGCGGTACTCGGCCACCAGCGGCACCAGTTCGCGACCGAGGCTGACATACAGCGCCACCAACACCGCCAACAGGGCGCATAAGCCCAGCCCCCAGCGGGTCAAGGCGACAAGAACGCGGGTCAGACGTCCCATGGCCATGGCCCTCCAAGTCGTTTATCCATGATGGCTGGTAGCGGCAGTTTTGCCAGCCCGACCATCCTGCGGCGTGTTCTGGAAAGCCTCAGAGCAGCACCACGTCGTATTGTTCCTGCGAATACATCGACTCGACCTGGAAGCGAATGGTTCGACCGATGAAAGCCTCCAGCTCAGCGACGTTGCCAGACTCTTCATCCAGCAGGCGGTCGACCACCTTCTGGTTGGCCAGTACACGGTAGCCCTCAGCCTGATAGGCCCGGGCCTCACGCAGGATCTCACGGAAGATCTCGTAACAAATGGTCTCGGGGGTTTTCAGTTTGCCGCGCCCCTGGCAGGCCAGGCAGGGCTCACACAGCACCTGCTCCAGGCTTTCACGGGTGCGCTTGCGGGTCATCTGCACCAGGCCCAGCTCGGTAATACCGATGATGTTGGTCTTGGCGTGATCGCGCTCCAGCTGTTTTTCCAGGGTGCGCAGCACCTGGCGCTGGTGCTCTTCATCTTCCATGTCGATGAAGTCGATGATGATGATGCCGCCGATATTGCGCAGACGCAGTTGCCGGGCGATGGCGGTGGCGGCTTCCAGGTTGGTCTTGAAGATGGTCTCTTCCAGGTTGCGATGGCCGACGAACGCGCCGGTGTTCACATCGATGGTGGTCATCGCTTCGGCCGGGTCGACCACCAGATAGCCACCCGACTTGAGCGGCACCTTGCGCTCCAGCGCACGCTGGATCTCGTCTTCAACGCCGTATAGGTCGAAGATCGGTCGCTCGCCCGGGTAGTGCTCGAGGCGGTCGGCGATTTCCGGCATCAGTTCGCCAACGAACTGCGTGGTTTTCTGGAAGGTTTCCCGCGAGTCGATACGGATCTTCTCGATCTTCGGGTTGACCAGGTCGCGCAGCGTGCGCAGGGCCAGGCCCAGGTCTTCGTAGATGACCGTGGGCGCGCCGCAGGTCTTGATCTGGGTGCCAATCTGCTCCCACAGGCGACGCAGGTAGCGGATATCCTGCAGGATTTCTTCAGCACGTGCGCCTTCGGCGGCGGTGCGCAGGATAAAGCCACCGGCATCCTTGATGTTTTCACTTTCCATGCAGCCGCTGACCACCTGCTTGAGGCGATCACGCTCGGCTTCGTCTTCAATCTTCAGCGATATGCCAACATGGCTGCTGCGGGGCATGTACACCAGGTAGCGCGAAGGGATCGACAACTGGGTGGTCAGGCGCGCGCCCTTGGTGCCGATCGGGTCCTTGGTCACCTGCACCACCAAGGCCTGGCCTTCATGGACCAGGGCGGTGATGTTCTCTACCGCCGAGCCTTCGCGCTGGGAAATTTCCGAGGCATGGATGAACGCTGCGCGCTCCAGGCCAATGTCGACGAAGGCCGCCTGCATGCCTGGCAGCACGCGCACCACCTTGCCCTTGTAGATATTGCCAACAATGCCACGGCGCTGGGTGCGCTCGACGTGCACCTCCTGCAGTACCCCGTTTTCCACCACCGCCACACGTGACTCCATCGGGGTGATGTTGATCAGGATCTCTTCACTCATGGCCGGCTCTCGTCAAAGGTCTTTTGTAATGATGGATGGCGTATGCATTGCTGGCTACTGCAGGTTTGTTACCTCTGGCGTATGCGCCGGCGATTGCCAGCAGGCAACGCCGAACTGGCCAAGCAAATCGGCCGTTTCGCTGAGGGGCAGGCCGACCACCGCCGAGTAGCTGCCGGACAGGCCAGTGACGAACACCGCGCCCAGGCCCTGGATGGCGTAGCCACCCGCCTTGTCCGCTGGTTCGCCGCTGGCCCAGTAGCGCTGCGCTTCATCGTCGCTGATCGCACGGAAGCGCACATGGCTGGTGACGCTCAAGCTTTGAACACGCTGGCCATCGGTGAGGGCGACGGCGGTCAGTACCTGATGCTCGCGGCCTGACAGGTCGGCCAGCATGGCCAAGGCATCTTCGCGGCTTTCCGGCTTGCCGAGAATACGACCATCGAGCACCACGGCGGTGTCTGCGCCCAGCACGACAGCCGGGCCCTCGACACTGGCCAGGCCGGCGGCAGCCTTGGCCCGGGCCAGGCGTTCGACGTAGGCCTGGGCGCTTTCGTCGGGCAGCGGGGTTTCATCGATGGGAGCACTGACAACGCTGAACGGCACGCCGATCTGGGTCAGCAGTTCACGACGACGGGGCGAGCCGGAGGCCAGGTATAGCGGGTTCATGCAGACATCTCCCTGTCAGTGTCGACGTCGCCGTCAGTTGATATGCAAGCGTCGGCGCAGGTCGCGCAGGGCAAAGCTGATCCACGGCCAGAGCAAGGCACTGATGACCGCCGACCAGACCAGCGCCAAGGTAGGCAGGCGATTGCCGGTCAGTGCGCTGAGCCACAGCTGGATCAATTGGGCGATGCCGAAGATCACCAGGATGACCAGGCTCTGCTGCCACATGGGGAACATGCGCAAGCGCTGTTGCAGCGACAGCACCAGGAAGGTGATGAGGGTCAGGATAAGTGCGTTCTGCCCCAGCAGGGTTCCATACAGCACGTCCTCGGCCAGGCCCAGCACGAACGCGGTGGTCATGCCGACCTTGTTCGGCACGGCCAGGGTCCAGAACGACACCAGCAAGGCCAGCCACATGGGCCGGAACACTTCCATGAACTGCGGCATGGGCGAGACGCTGAGCAGCAGGCCAATAGCAAAAGTCAGCCAGATGACCCAGCCGTTGTTGCGGCGCGATGCAGGCATCATTGCCTCCGGGTGTGAGCGGGTGCGGCAGGCGCGGCAGCCGGCGTGGCAGGGGCAGCCGCCGGAGCTGCTGGCTGAGCGGCCGGCGCGGCGGGGGCGGCCGTCGTGGCCGGTACAACGGGCGCAGTGCTGGTTGGCACGCCCTGCTCGCCCGGGCTTACCGGCTGGCCAGGGGCCGAGGCGCCCTTGCGGTCAGCTTCTTCCTGGGCGATAGCTGCATCGGTAGCACGCTGTTCAGGGGTACGCCGGTCACTGAACACCAGCAGCATGTAGCGGCTGCGATTGAGCGCGGCGGTGGGGATGGCGCGCACGATGGCGAACGGCTGGCCGGAATCGTGAATCACTTCGTTGACCGTGGCCACCGGATAACCTGCCGGGAAGCGCTGACCCATGCCGGAGCTGACCAGCAGGTCGCCTTCCTTGATGTCGGCGGTATCGGCCACATGGCGCAGTTCCAGGCGCTCTGGGTTGCCCGTGCCGCTGGCAATGGCGCGCAGGCCGTTGCGGTTGACCTGCACCGGAATGCTGTGGGTAGTGTCGGTCAGCAGCAGCACCCGCGAGGTGTAGGGCATCAGTTCGACCACCTGGCCCATCAGGCCCCGGGCATCAAGCACCGGCTGGCCAAGGAACACGCCGTCACGCTCGCCCTTGTTGATCAGGATGCGGTGGGTGAACGGGTTGGGGTCGACACCGATCAGCTCGGCCACTTCGACCTTTTCGTTGACCAGCGCCGAAGAGTTCAGCAACTCGCGCAGGCGCACGTTCTGCTCGGTCAGGGCCGCCAGCTTTTGCAGGCGCCCCTGCAGCAGCAGGGCCTCGGTCTTGAGCTTTTCGTTTTCGGCGATCAGTTCGTTGCGGCTGCCGAACTGGCCGGCCACACCTTGCCACGCACGCTGCGGCAGGTCGGTGATCCAGTACGACTCCATCAGTACCACGCCCATCTGGCTGCGCACGGGTTTGAGCACGTCAAAGCGCGCGTCGACAACCATCAACGCGACCGACATCACCACCAGAACGAGCAGGCGAACGCCCAGCGAAGGGCCCTTGGAGAAAAGCGGTTTAATGGGCCGTTCCTCGTGGACGACTCAGGAGGTCATTGGACATGGGACAACGCACCAGCCTGGTTGCGGGTTGACGGATACGGCGCCCTGAATGGGCGCCAGCCCAGCACATACAGGTAGCACTGTGCGTACTACCTGTAAACCGGGCGCTCGCGAACAGCAAGTGGGATCACTCGCTGGAGAGCAGGTCCATCGCGTGCTTGTCCATCATCTCCAGAGCGCGACCGCCACCACGGGCGACACAGGTCAGCGGGTCTTCGGCGACGATCACCGGCAGGCCGGTTTCCTGGGCCAGCAGCTTGTCGAGGTCACGCAGCAGCGCGCCACCACCGGTCAGCACCAGGCCACGTTCGGCGATATCCGAAGCCAGCTCGGGCGGCGACTGCTCCAGGGCGCTCTTGACCGCCTGGACGATGGTCGCCAGCGATTCCTGCAGCGCTTCGAGCACTTCGTTGGAGTTCAGGGTGAAGGCACGCGGTACGCCCTCGGCCAGATTACGGCCGCGCACGTCGACTTCGCGCACTTCGCCGCCCGGGTAGGCGGTACCGATTTCCTGCTTGATGCGCTCGGCGGTGGACTCACCGATCAGGCTGCCGTAGTTGCGGCGCACGTAGGTGACGATGGCTTCGTCGAAGCGGTCGCCGCCAACGCGGACGGATTCGGCATAAACCACGCCGTTCAGCGAGATGAGGGCGATTTCAGTGGTACCACCACCGATATCGACGACCATCGAGCCGCGGGCTTCTTCAACTGGCAGGCCGGCACCGATTGCGGCAGCCATGGGTTCTTCGATCAGGAACACTTCACGGGCACCGGCACCCAGGGCCGACTCGCGAATGGCGCGGCGCTCTACCTGGGTCGACTTGCACGGCACGCAGATCAGCACACGCGGGCTTGGCTGCAGGAAGCTGTTCTCGTGAACCTTGTTGATAAAATATTGCAACATTTTTTCGCACACGCTGAAGTCGGCGATGACGCCGTCCTTCATCGGACGAATGGCAGCAATGTTGCCAGGCGTACGGCCCAGCATGCGTTTGGCTTCGGTACCGACGGCGACAACGCTTTTCTGGTTGCCATGGGTACGGATGGCAACAACCGAGGGCTCATTCAGGACGATACCGCGCTCACGCACGTAAATAAGGGTGTTGGCAGTACCCAGGTCGATGGAAAGATCGCTGGAAAACATGCCACGCAGTTTCTTGAACATGGGAAAGTGACCCTGGGGAAAGCGTGGGTAAAAAAGTGCGGCAAACTCTAACAATGGCAGGGATTTTGGGCAAGGAGCCAATATGTTAAATTGGCTGTTTTTCCGAGCACGCCAGCAGAAATTCGCGGCCGTTAGACCGTCAGAAAGCTGACATGTTCCTCACTGCGGACCCAAATTCCGTTCTTTGTTTCCCCTGGAGATCCCCATGGCGCTTGAACGCTGCGACGTGGAAAAGATCGCCCATCTGGCCCGCCTGGGCCTGAATGATGGCGAACTGCCACGCATTACTGACGCCCTGAACAGCATTCTCGGGCTGGTCGACCAGATGCAAGCGGTCGATACCACTGGCATCGAACCCCTGGCCCACCCCCTGGAGGCCAGCCAGCGCCTGCGCCCCGACCAGGTCACCGAAAGCAACCAGCGTGATGCCTACCAAGCAATCGCGCCATCGACCGAAAGCGGTCTGTACCTGGTTCCCAAAGTCATCGAGTAAGGGATAGAGCCTGCCATGCATCAATTGACCCTGGCCGAGATCGCCCGCGGACTCGCCGACAAGTCGTTTTCTTCCGAAGAGCTGACCGGCGCCCTACTGGCGCGCATCAAGCAGCTCGACCCTCAGATCAACAGCTTCATCAGCGTCACCGAAGACCTGGCCCTGGGCCAGGCGCGTGCCGCCGACGCCCGTCGCGCCGCTGGCGAAACCGGCGCGCTGCTGGGTGCCCCCATCGCCCACAAGGACCTGTTCTGCACCAACGGCGTGCGCACCAGCTGCGGCTCGAAGATGCTCGACAACTTCAAGGCGCCGTATGACGCCACCGTGGTCGCCAAGCTGGCCGAAGCCGGCATGGTCACCCTGGGCAAGACCAACATGGACGAATTCGCCATGGGGTCGGCCAACGAATCCAGCCACTACGGCGCGGTGAAGAACCCGTGGAACCTCGAACACGTTCCGGGCGGCTCGTCGGGTGGTTCGGCCGCTGCCGTGGCTGCACGCCTGCTGCCGGCCACCACCGGCACCGACACCGGCGGCTCGATCCGCCAGCCGGCAGCACTGACCAACCTCACCGGTCTCAAGCCGACGTACGGTCGCGTTTCGCGCTGGGGCATGATCGCCTACGCCTCCAGCCTCGACCAGGGTGGCCCGCTGGCCCGCACTGCCGAGGACTGCGCCCTGCTGCTGCAAGGCATGGCCGGTTTCGACGCCAAGGACTCCACCAGCATCGAAGAGCCGGTGCCGGACTACAGCGCCAACCTCAACGCCTCGCTGCAGGGCCTGCGCATCGGCCTGCCGAAGGAATACTTCGGCGCCGGCCTCGACCCACGCATCGCCGACCTGGTCCAGGCCAGCGTCAAGGAGCTGGAAAAGCTCGGCGCCGTGGTCAAGGAAATCAGCCTGCCGAACATGCAGCACGCCATCCCGGCCTACTACGTGATCGCTCCGGCTGAAGCCTCCTCTAACCTGTCGCGCTTCGACGGCGTGCGCTTCGGCTACCGCTGCGAAGCACCGAAGGACCTCACCGACCTGTACAAGCGCTCCCGTGGCGAAGGCTTCGGCGTTGAAGTACAGCGCCGTATCATGGTTGGTACCTACGCCCTGTCGGCCGGCTACTACGACGCCTACTACGTGAAGGCGCAGCAAATCCGCCGCCTGATCAAGAACGACTTCATGGCCGCCTTCAACGACGTCGACCTGATCCTCGGCCCGACCACGCCAAACCCGGCCTGGAAGCTTGGCGCCAAGAGCAGCGACCCGGTCGCCGCCTACCTGGAAGACGTCTACACCATCACCGCCAACCTGGCGGGCCTGCCGGGCCTGTCGATGCCGGCCGGCTTCGTCGACGGCCTGCCGGTCGGCGTGCAGTTGCTGGCGCCGTACTTCCAGGAAGGTCGCCTGCTCAACGTCGCGCACCGCTACCAGCAAGTGACCGACTGGCACACCCGCGCCCCCAAAGGCTTCTGAGGAATTCACACATGCAATGGGAAGTTGTGATCGGGCTGGAAATCCACACTCAGCTCGCCACCCAGTCGAAGATCTTCTCCGGCAGCGCCACCACCTTCGGCTCCGAGCCGAACACCCAGGCCAGCCTGGTTGACTTAGGGATGCCTGGCGTACTGCCGGTGCTGAACCAGGAAGCCGTGCGCATGGCGTGCATGTTCGGCCTGGCCATCGATGCCGAAATCGGCAAGCGCAACGTGTTCGCGCGCAAGAACTACTTTTACCCAGACCTGCCCAAGGGTTACCAGATCAGCCAGATGGACCTGCCGATCGTCGGCAAGGGCCACCTGGACATCGCCCTGGAGGACGGCACTATCAAGCGCATCGGGGTCACCCGCGCGCACCTTGAAGAAGACGCCGGCAAGAGCCTGCACGAAGACTTCAGCGGCTCCACCGGCATTGACCTGAACCGCGCCGGCACACCGCTGCTGGAAATCGTCTCCGAGCCGGACATGCGCAGCGCCAAGGAAGCCGTGGCCTACGTCAAGGCTATCCACGCACTGGTGCGCTACCTGGGCATCTGCGACGGCAACATGGCCGAAGGCTCGCTGCGTTGCGACTGCAACGTGTCGATCCGCCCGAAAGGCCAGGCCGAATTCGGCACCCGCTGCGAGATCAAGAACGTCAACTCGTTCCGCTTCATCGAGCGCGCGATCAACAGCGAAATCCAGCGCCAGATCGACCTGATCGAAGACGGCGGTAAGGTGGTGCAGGAAACCCGCCTGTACGACCCGAACAAGGACGAAACCCGCTCCATGCGCAGCAAGGAGGAAGCCAACGACTACCGTTACTTCCCCGACCCGGACCTGCTGCCGGTGGTCATCGAGGACAGCTTCCTCGAAACCGTCCGCGCCGGCCTGCCGGAACTGCCACCGCAGAAGGTCGAGCGCTTCCAGAGCCAGTACGGCCTGTCGGCCTACGACGCCAACGTGCTGGCGTCCAGCCGCGAACAGGCTGACTACTTCGAAGAAGTGGTCAAGATCGGTGGCGATGCCAAGCTGGCCGCCAACTGGGTCATGGTCGAACTGGGCAGCCTGCTGAACAAGCTGGGTGTCGAAATCGACCAGGCGCCCGTCAGCGCTGCACAACTGGGTGGCATGCTGCTGCGCATCCGCGACAACACCATCAGCGGCAAAATTGCCAAGACCGTGTTCGAGGCCATGGCCGCCGGTGAAGGCGATGCCGACAGCATCATCGAGAGCAAAGGCCTGAAGCAGGTCACCGACACCGGTGCGATCGACAAGATGCTCGACGAGATGCTGGCAGCCAATGCCGAGCAGGTTGAACAGTACCGCGCGGCCGATGAAGCCAAGCGAGGCAAGATGTTCGGCTTCTTTGTCGGCCAGGCGATGAAGGCATCGAAGGGCAAGGCTAACCCTGGGCAAGTGAACCAATTGCTCAAGGCCAAGCTCGAAGGCTGACCTGATTATCGGCGAGGGCTTCGCCCTCGTTCGCGGGCGAGCCCGCTCCCACAGTTACAGCGCCGCTGTCATAGGCGGTGACATACCTGTGGGAGAGGGCTTGTCCGCGAATAGCCGCACTAGGAGAGCACTTGATTTGCTAAAAAAATCCCTCGGCACCCTGGCCCTCTTCTCCTTCTTGGCCGGCTGCGCCAGCCACGACATCAACCCACGCGGTTATGACAAAACCGGAACCGCCTCCTATTACGGTTCACGCCACCACGGCAAACGCACCGCCAGCGGCGAACCCTTCAACCAGCATGGCCTTACCGCCGCCCACCGCAGCCTGTCTTTCGGCACCCGCGTGCTGGTGACCAACATGGCCAACCAGCGCAGTGTGGTGGTACGCATCAACGACCGTGGTCCACATACCCGCGGCCGGCTGATCGACCTGTCACGCGCCGCCGCAGAAAAAATCGGCATGCTCCGTAGCGGAACAGCGCGCGTGCGAGTACAAGGGCTTAGCGACTGACGCGACAGGAGTCCGACCATTTTCGACCTGGCCACCCTTCCCACCTTCAGCCTCCTGCAACTGGGCATCGCCCTGGTGTTGCTGGTCGGCGGCGCCGAGTTGCTGGTGCGCGCCGCGCTGCGCCTGGCCCAGCGCCTGCATGTACGCCCGCTGATCATCGGCCTGAGCCTGGTGGCCTTCGGCAGTACCGCGCCACAACTTACCGTAAGCCTGCAGGCTGCCTACCAGGGCGCGCCGGACGTGGCGGTGGGCAGCGTAATCGGCAGTAATATCTTCAACGTACTGGTCATTCTTGGCCTGGCCGCGCTGATCATTCCCCTGCGCGTGTCGCGCCAACTGGTGCGCCTGGACATTCCGCTGATGATCATCGCCAGCGGCCTGGTCTATGCGCTGTCTGCCAACGGCCACCTGGGCCGGATTGAAGGAGGGCTGTTGCTGCTGGGTCTGGGCGGTTACCTGGCGATGCTCTGGCACCAGTCACGCCACTATGCCCGTACCTACCCTGCCCCGGATAGCGCAAAAACCGGTGCAGGGCGCTTCTGGTCCGGCACGCTGCTGCAGGTGCTGGCCGGCCTTGGCTTGCTGAGCCTGGCGGGCCACCTGCTGCTGGAGGCCGCTGTGGAGGTTGCCACCGACCTGGGCCTGTCCGAGCGCATCATTGGCCTTACCGTTGTCGCCATCTGCACCTCCCTGCCTGAACTGGCCGCCGCGCTGATTGCCGCCCTGCGCGGCGAACGGGAGATCGCCGTGGGTACGGTGATCGGCAGCAACCTGTTCAACCTGCTGGCTGTATTGGGTCTGACCGCACTCGTCACGCCCGAGCCGCTGTCGATCTCACCCAACGCGCTGTCTTTCGACCTGCCGGTGATGCTTGGCGTTGCGGCACTGAGCCTGCCGGTGTTTTATTCCGGCTATCGCGTCACCCGTGCCGAAGGCCTGGTGTTCCTTTGCCTGTACCTGGCTTACGGCCTGCACGTAGCGGCCTTTACCATGGGGATGCCGCTGGCTGGTCGCCTTGAGCATTTGATGCTGTTCTATGTACTGCCGGTGCTCGCCATGGTGTTGCTGTTCACCACCGTGCGCGCCTGGCGCCGCCAACACTAAGGAAAACAACATGGCTGATAGCAACAAGACCGGCGAACAGATTCGCCGCCAGGTAATGGGCGATGCATTCGTCGACCGCGCACTGGGCAATGCCACCGACTTTACCCAGCCGCTACAGGACTTTGTCAATGAACATGCCTGGGGCAGCGTATGGGCCCGCGAGGGGCTACCACTGAAGACCCGCAGCCTGATTACCCTGGCCACGCTGACGGCACTCAAGTGCCCGCAAGAGCTCAAGGGGCATGTGCGCGGGGCATTGAACAATGGCTGTACGGTGGAAGAGATTCGCGAGGCGTTGCTGCATTGCGCAGTGTATGCGGGAGTGCCGGCGGCGATTGATGCCTTCAGGGCGGCACAGGAAGTGATCGACAGCTATCAGTAGTTGCCTGTACCGGCCTCTTCGCGGGCGAACCCGCCAAGAGGCCGGCACTGTATTACTTGGCTTGGCGAGCCTTCTTCATCTTGAAGGCCACCCACAGCACCATGATCCACCCCGGGATCAGCATCACCGAGATGCGGATCGGCGGCGTCAGGTACATCACCACCAGAATCAGCACGATGAACGCCAGGCACAGGTAGTTGGTCAACGGGTGCCCCCAGCTCTTGTAGAACGGGGTAATACCAGCGGCCAGCTTGGCCTTGCGGAATTTCAGGTGGGTAATACTGATGCTCGCCCAGTTGATGACCAATGCCGACACCGCCAAGGCCATCAGCAAGCCAAAGGCCTCACCCGGCATCAGGTAGTTGATCACCACGCACAGGCCGGTCGCAAAGGCCGAAACACCCAATGCAGTCAGCGGCACACCGCTGCGGCTCACTTTCAGCAATTGACGCGGCGCGTCACCCTGGCTGGCCAGGCCGAACAGCATGCGGCTGTTGGCATACACACAGCTGTTGTACACCGACAGCGCGGCCGTCAGCACCACGATGTTGAGGATGGTCGCTACCAGGTCGCTGTCCAGCTCATGGAAGATCATCACGAACGGGCTGCCGCCCTGCACCACCTTCTGCCACGGGTACAGCGACAGCAGCACCGCCAGGGCACCGATGTAGAAGATCAGGATGCGGTAAACCACCTGGTTGGTGGCCTTGGGAATGCTCTGGCGAGGGTTGTCAGCCTCGGCAGCGGTGATACCCACCAGCTCCAGGCCACCGAACGAGAACATGATCACCGCCAGCGCCATCACCAGGCCAGTGACACCGTTAGGGAAGAAGCCGCCGTATTGCCACAGGTTGGCCACGCTGGCATCCGGGCCGCCATGGCCGCTGCTCAACAGCCAGGCGCCGAAGCCGATCATGCTGACGATGGCGACCACCTTGACCAGGGCGAACCAGAACTCCATCTCGCCGTAGACTTTTACCTGGGTCAGGTTGATGAGGTTGATCACCACGAAGAAGATCGCTGCCGTGGCCCAGGTCGGGAACTCTGGCCACCAGTACTGCACGTAGATGCCCACCGCAGTCAGCTCGGCCATGCCGACCAGCACGTACACCACCCAGTAGTTCCAGCCCGACACGAAGCCGGCGAACTCGCTCCAGTACTGATGGGCGAAGTGACTGAAGCTGCCGGCGACCGGCTCTTCCACCACCATTTCGCCCAACTGGCGCATGATCAGGAAAGCCATCAGGCCGGCGATGGCATAGCCCAGCAGGACGGAAGGGCCTGCCAGCTGGATGGTCTGGGCGATGCCCAGGAACAAACCGGTGCCGATGGCCCCGCCCAGCGCGATCAGCTGGATATGGCGATTCTTCAGCCCGCGCTGTAACCGCTCGGGCGTGCTCTGGTCTTGCATGAAGTGTCCTTTAGCTCAGTGAGGCTGTGTTTTTGTGTTGTTTGCAGTCAAGGATCTAGATCCATCCGCCCCACTGCAAGATGAAAATGCCAATATTGGTGGTGATCGCCGCCATTAGCGTGGTAATCACGATGATCGACGCTGCCAGCTCATGGTTACCATTGGCCGCTCGCGCCATCACATAGCTGGCGGCTGCGGTCGGGCTGCCGATGTACAGGAACAGGATACCCAGCTCCGCCCCCCGGAAACCGCACAACCATGCACCGAGGGTACCGAGCAGTGGCAGCCAGACCATCTTCACCAGGCTGGCATCGATGGCCAGCCTGCCACTGTCGCGCAACGCCGCCAGCGACAGTGTGCCGCCAATGCAGATGAGCGCCAGCGGCAGGGTCATCTGCGCCAGGTAATCGCCCGAGGTCAGCAGCCAGTTGGGCAGCGGCACCTGGCCGTAGGCCATGGGCGTGGCGACCAAAACGCTGATGATCAACGGGTTGCTGAAAATGCTCTTGCAGATGCTCCACGGGTCGGACTTGAGGTCCGGGCTGTACACCGCCAGTACCACTGCCGACAGCGAGTTGTACATGAGGATGACCAGGCCGGCGAGCACCGCCCCCAAGGAGATACCATAGTCACCGTACAGGCTGGCGGCCAAGGCCAGGCCGATCACGCCGTTGTTGCCGCGAAACGCGCCCTGGGTATAGATGCCTCGCTCTGCCAGCGGGCTGCGCCAGATGGCCAGGCCCCAGGCAATGGCGAAACCGACCAGAGTGGCGACGATGAAGTAGAGGATGACACCCGGTTTTATCGCTGAGGCCAGGTCAGCGTGGTAGATGCCGAGGAACAGCAGCGCCGGCATGCAGACGTTGAACACCAGTTGCGAGGCGACGCGGTTGAAGTTGTCATCAATTAGATGGATGCGTTTGAGCAGTACACCCATGAACAGCATGGCGAAAACCGGTGCCGTGATGTTCAGCGTCTGGATAAGAAGGGCGAGCATGCGCAAGCGATCCTGGAGGGGTTGCCGTTAGGGGGCTAATGATACGCCAACGGCTGGGATTTGCGGGGATCGAGCGCGATAAAAGGAATTGTCTTTTAGATTATCTAATGCCTGTACCGGCCTCTTCGCGGGCGCCCGCTCCCATAGGTCCTGCGCTGCTGTGATGGGCGGCGCGGTACCTGTGGGAGCGGGCCTGCCCGCGAAAGGGCCGGTACAGGCCCTGCAAGAATCAGCGCCGAACCGGCCGCTTCTGCAATTTGCGCTGCAAGGTACGCCGGTGCATGCCCAGCGCCCGTGCAGTGGCCGAGATGTTGCCCTCGTGCTCATTCAATACGCGCTGGATATGCTCCCACTGCAGGCGGTCGACCGACATCGGGTTTTCTGGCACCAGGGTATCCAGGTCGGTGTGCTCCGACAGCAGCGCCGCCAGCACGTCATCGGCGTCGGCCGGTTTGCACAGGTAGTTGCAGGCGCCCCGCTTCACCGCCTCCACCGCCGTGGCAATGCTCGAGTACCCGGTCAGGATCACCACGCGCATTTCCGGGTCCAGTTCCAGCAGCTTGGGCAGCAGCACCAGGCCTGAGTCGCCGTCCATCTTCAGGTCCAGCGTGGCGTAGTCCGGCAGGTCCTGCTGGGCCAGGATCAAGCCCTCCTCGGCAGAACTGGCAGTGCTCACGCGGAAACCGCGGCGGCTCATGGCCCGGGCCATGACCCGGGTGAAGGTGGCATCGTCGTCCACCAGCAGCAGGTGCGGCAGCTCTTCGCTTTCGACCTGGTTTTCTTCGCTCATCATTCATCTCCTCGCTTGCCATAGGGCAGGCGCAGTTCGGTCAGGGTGCCACCCTGTTCATGACTATAGAGTTTCACCGAACCGCCCGCACGGGTCACGCTGGCCTTGCTCAAGAACAGGCCAAGGCCGAAGCCTTTGCCCTTGGTGGTAATGAAGGGTTTGCCGATGGCTTCGGCAATGGCCGGCGGCACGCCCGGGCCGTGGTCGCGGATGCTGATGACGATGTCGTGGGCATCCCAGTCCAGGCGCACTTCCAGGTCATCGGGGCAGGCATCGGCGGCATTGTTCAACAGGTTCAGCAACGCCTGGGTCAGGTCCGGTGGCGGCGTCAGGCGCGGCACTTTGCCGTCGCGCAGGCGCTGGAAGCGGTAACTGGCTTCCGGGCGCATCAGGTGCCAGCGGTTCAGCGCCTCGTCCAGCCAGGCAGTCACGTCCTGCTCCACGATCGCCAGGCGGCGGTTGGCTTCGGCGGCGCGCACCAGCTGCTGCAAAGTCTCTTTACACAGTTTTACCTGGTCCTGAAGGATCTGCAGGTCTTCTTGCAGCAACGGGTCGGCGTGGTCTTGGCGCATTTCATTCAGTAGCACGCTCATGGTCGCCAACGGCGTGCCCAGTTCATGGGCGGCGCCAGCGGCCTGGGTGGCCACGGCCAGTAGCTGCTCGTCTCGCAGGCTTTCTTCCCTGCGCTCGGAACGCAGTTGCTCCTGGCGGCGCAGCTCTTCGGCCATGCGCGCAGCAAAGAAGGTGATCACCGCTGCGGCCAGGGCAATACTGAGCCACATGCCGTACACCTGCATCTTGTCCCGCGCCATCGGCAGGCCTTCGAGCGGGTAGAACTGTACCAGCAGCAGGCTGTAGGCCGTCAGGGCAATGCCCGAAAGAATCAGCGAATACAGCCACGGCAAGGTCACCGCAGCAATCGCCAGCGGTACCAGGTAATACGACACGAACGGGTTGGTCGAGCCACCGGAGTAATACAGCAAGGCACTGTGGATCAGCAGGTCGCAGGCCAGCTGCAGGGCATATTCCATTTCGGTGACCGGCAGCGACAGGCGCAGGCGCAGGGCCGTGAAGGCGCACAGCAGCGAGGACAAGGCCAAGGTGCCAGCCAGCGACAGCCAAGGTAAAGGCAGCAGTTCGGTCCAGTAGGCAACGCCCACGGAGCCTGCTTGAGCAGCCAGGACCAGGACCCGAATGACGGTCAGGCGCCAGAGGTTCTGGCGGGTAGCAGACAGCGGTTGTACGGCGGCGAGCATGAGCTCTCCTGATGAGTGCTCCAGAAAAATCGGCTGGAGTATACCGAAGCCGGGCGCCTCGCTGCAGCGATGCGGCAAAGCGCCACACTTTGTCACAGGTTCATGATGGCACTTTTGAACCCACTACACTGTTGCCGGTCACATGGGCCATGCGTGGAATGGATGACCAGACCCCACGCCTTTTATTGCCAAGGAGTACCACATGCAAATCCCTCGTCGCGGCGCCGCCCTTGTCCTGTCTTGCGGCCTGCTCGCCAGCCTGCCGGTGCTGGCTGCCGATGAACCGCGTTACAACCAGGTATCGCTGCGTGCCGAAGTCAGCAAAGAAGTGGCGCGTGACCTGATGGTCGTGACCTTGTACAGCGAAGCGCAGAACACCGACCCGGGCAAGCTCGCCAAGCAGATCACCGAAACCATGAACAAGGCCGTGCAGCAGTCGCGCCAGGTCAAGGACGTGAAGATCAGCCAGGGCAGCCGCAACAGCTACCCGGTCTATGACAGCAAGGGCCAGAAGATCACCGGCTGGCGCGAGCGCGCCGAGCTGCGCCTGGAAAGCGCCAACTTCCCGGCCCTGTCCCAGCTTACCGCCGACCTGCTGCAAGAACTGAAAATGGGCGGCATGGACTTCTCCATTGCCCCGGCCACACGCAAGGCCAGCGAGGATGCACTGCTCAAGGACGCAGTCGATGCCTTCAAGGCGCGTGCGCAACTGGCCACCGAGGCGCTGGGCGGCAAGGGCTACAAAGTGGTCAGCCTGAACCTCAACAGCAGCGGCTACCCGCGCCCGTACCTGCGTAGCGCACCGATGGCAATGAAGGCCATGGGGGCGGACGAGGCGGCGCCAGCGCCGGATATCGAGGCGGGTACCAGTGAAGTGAGCATGAATGCCGATGGCTTGATCGAAGTGCAGATGCCGTAAAGCTACGAACTCGCTGTGGGAGCGGCCTTGCCGGGGCGCTCCCACAAAGACCGCGCCCACCTTCAATTTTGCGATTTCAGACATTTCCTACGCACCACTAAGGTGCTTCCTACATTTAATCCCGCCTCGAAACATCCTGCAAAATGCCATCATTTTGCCTGCGCAAACGTTTAACTTCGTCGAAAGTTATACCGATGCGACATCCATGTACGAACGTACCACCTTTCTGGCGCCAACTATCCTTCTACCTGTTGCATTGGGAACATCCCCTGCATAAGTATCCGCAGGTCGGCTCACGAGGCCACCTCATCCGAAAAATGACAACAATGAGGCCACCATGCTCAAACACGCAGTCATTCCGTTCCTGCTGGGTGCAGGCTTGCTCACCGGCGCACCGTCGGCGCTTGCCGCGTCCAACCTGGTGTTCTGCTCCGAAGGCAGCCCGGCCGGTTTCGACCCGGGGCAGTACACCACCGGGACCGACTTCGACGCCTCGGCCGAGACCGTGTTCAACCGCCTGACCCAGTTCGAACGCGGCGGTACAGCAGTCATCCCGGGCCTGGCGACCAAATGGGAAGTGTCCGACGACGGCAAGACCTACACCTTCCACCTGCGTGAAGGCGTCAAGTTCCACACCACCGACTACTTCAAGCCCTCCCGCCCCTTCAACGCCGACGACGTGCTGTTCACCTTCAACCGCATGCTCGACAAGGACCACCCGTTCCGCAAGGCCTACCCCACCGAGTTCCCGTACTTCACCGACATGGGCATGGACAAGAACATCGCCAAGGTGGAGAAACTCGACGAGCACACGGTGAAGTTCACCCTCAATGAAGTCGACGCCGCGTTCATCCAGAACCTGGCCATGAGTTTCGCCTCCATCCAGTCCGCCGAATACGCTGACCAGTTGCTGAAAAACGGCAAGGCGGCCGACATCAACCAGAAGCCGATCGGTACCGGCCCGTTCGTGTTCAGCAAGTATCAGAAAGACGCGCAGGTCCGCTTCAAGGGCAACAAGGACTATTGGCAGCCCGATGATGTGAAGATCGACAACCTGATCTTCGCCATCACCACCGACGCCTCGGTGCGCATGCAGAAGCTGAAGAAGAACGAGTGCCAGGTCACCCTGTTCCCCCGCCCGGCCGACATCGAGCCGCTAAAGGCCGACAAGAACCTGCAAATGCCACAGCAGGCCGGCTTCAACCTCGGCTACATCGCCTACAACGTGATGGACAAGATCAAGGGCAGTAATGAGGCCAACCCGATGGCCCAGCTGAAAGTGCGCCAGGCGCTGGACATGGCGGTGGACAAGAAGAAGATCATCGAATCGGTCTATCAGGGCGCCGGCCAGTTGGCCGTCAACGCCATGCCGCCGACCCAGTGGTCGTATGACGACAGCATCAAGGATGCGCCATACGACCCCGAAAAGGCCAAGCAACTGCTCAAGGAAGCCGGCATCAAGGAAGGCACCGAAATCACCCTGTGGGCCATGCCCGTGCAACGCCCGTACAACCCCAATGCCAAGCTGATGGCCGAGATGTTGCAATCGGACTGGTCCAAGATCGGCATCAAGGCAAAAATCGTCAGCTACGAATGGGGCGAGTACATCAAACGCTCCAAAGGCGGCGAACAGGGCGCGATGCTGATTGGCTGGAGCGGCGACAACGGCGACCCGGACAACTGGCTGGGCACCCTTTACGGCTGCGATGCGGTCGAAGGCAACAACTTCTCCAAATGGTGCTTCAAGCCCTACGACGACCTGATCAAGCAGGCCAAGGCCACCTCCGACCAGGCCAAGCGCACCGAGCTGTACCAGAAAGCACAGCACATACTCAAGGAGCAGGTACCGATCACCCCGATCGCCCACTCCACCGTGTACCAGCCCATGAGCGCCAAGGTGAAGGACTTCAAGATCAGCCCGTTTGCGCTGAACTCCTTCTATGGCGTCAGCGTGGACAAATAGGGTAACTGCGGCACCCGCGCAATAGCGGGTGCCTTCCCCCATCACCTCTTTATGTCGTCCTGCGGCTACCCGCCGCGGGGTAGGCGAACTGTTGCCGTCATTCGTACCCCGAGGCGGTGCAAACAGATGAAAAAGGACTCGCCATGCGCCACGCTACTTGCCTATCGACCCTGCTAGCCCTCGGACTGCTCAGCCAATCCCCGGCCCTGCTGGCCAACAACCTGGTGTTCTGCTCCGAAGGCAGCCCTGCCGGCTTCGACACCGCCCAGTACACCACCGCCACCGACAACGACGCCGCCGAACCGATCTACAACCGCTTGGTGGAGTTCGAGCGCGGCGGCACCGCCGTACACCCTGCCCTGGCGACGCACTGGGAGGTATCGGACGACGGCCTGCAGTACACCTTCCACCTGCGCGAAGGGGTGAAGTTCCACAGCAACAAGGCCTTTACCCCGAGCCGTGACTTCAACGCCGACGACGTGCTGTTCACGTTCAATCGCATGCTCGACAAGGGCCATCCGTTCCGCAAGGCCTACCCCACCGAATTTCCCTATTTCATCAGCATGGGCCTGGACAAGAACATCGCGAAGGTGAAGAAACTCGACGAGCACACGGTGAAGTTCACCCTCAACGAAGTCGACGCCGCGTTCATCCAGAACCTGGCCATGAGTTTCGCCTCCATCCTCTCTGCCGAATACGCCAACCAGCTGATGGCCAGCGGTCGCCCCAGCGACATCAACCAGCAGCCCATCGGCACCGGGCCGTTCGTGTTCCAGCGTTACCAGAAGGATTCGCAGATCCGCTACAAGGGCAACAAGGATTACTGGGCACCGAATGAAGTGAAGATCGACAACCTGGTGTTCTCGATCAACATCGACCCCTCTGTGCGTATCCAGAAGCTGCGCCGCAACGAATGCCAGGTCACCCTGCACCCACGCCCGGCCGACCTGCCGGCACTCAAGGCCGACAACAAGCTGCAGGTGCTGCAGCAGCCGGGCTTCAACCTCGGCTACATCGCCTACAACACCCAGCACCCGCCATTCGACCGCCTGGAAGTACGCCAGGCGATGGACATGGCGGTGAACAAGACAGCCATCATCCAGGCGGTGTATCAGGACTCCGGCCAACAGGCGGTCAACGCCATGCCGCCCACCCAGTGGTCCTATGACGAAAGCCTCAAGGACGCACCCTACGACCCGGAAAAGGCCAAACAGCTGCTCCAGCAGGCCGGGGTCAAGCCTGGCACCGAGGTCACCCTGTGGGCCATGCCCGTACAGCGCCCGTACAACCCTAACGCCAAGCTGATGGCTGAAATGCTCCAGGCCGACTGGAGCAAGCTCGGCTTCAAGGTGCGCATCGTCAGCTATGAATGGGGCGAGTACATCAAGCGCATGAAAAGCGGCGAGCACGACATCGCCCTGATCGGCTGGACCGGTGACAACGGCGACCCGGACAACTGGCTGGGCACCCTCTACAGCTGCGATGCCATCGGCAGCAACAACTACTCGCTGTGGTGCGACCCGCAGTACGACAGCCTGGTCAAGCAAGCCAAGCAGGTTACCGACCGCACCCAGCGCACCGCCCTGTACCAGCAGGCCCAGCAGCGGTTGAAGCAACAGGTGCCGATTACCCCGGTTGCGCATTCCACGGTTAACCAACCGCTCAGCGTCAAGGTTTCCCAGTTCAAGGTCAGCCCGTTTGGGCGCAATGATTTTTCCGGTGTGAGTGTTGATTAAGCGTTAGCCAGTACCGGCCAACACAACGCCCCCGATTTAGCCCGGTGATCCCGCGGCAACCCTGGCAACACCGCAACAACCATCCGGCCCACAAGGCCGGCAATAACTAGAAAAGAATGGGAGCTTCAACCTTGAGAGTATTCACCTTGACCGCACTGGCTTTATCCATCAGTGCCTTATCCACCGTGGCCCAGGCCGACCCGCAAAGCCAGGAATACATTCCACTCACCCTCAAAGCCAGCAGCGAGCAGGCACAAGCCAGCGGCTTCATCGACGGCCAGAGCCTGTCCGGCACCACCCGCAACTGGTACGCCCGCGAGCGCGCCGCCCGCGCCCCGCTGTGGCGCTACTACAAAAGCGACGGCACCCGCCACGCCACCCACAGCCGCGAAAACTGGCTGCAGGGCACCATCCTCAACTACAGCTCCGGCTTCACCCAAGGCACCGTAGGCTTTGCCGTCGAGGCCGCCGGCTATAACGCCATCGCCCTGCAACAGAGCCGCCAGGCCGTCGCCGGCCCCAACAACCGCACGCTCACCCACAGCGATGGCGACCCCATCGGCCAGTGGAGCAAGCTGGGCTTGGGCAATATCAAGGCGCGCGTGTCCAACACCACCCTTACCCTCGGCCGTCAGTCGGTGGACACGCCGATGATCGCCTACATCGGCAACCGCGCCCTGCCGTCGAGTTTCCAGGGTGCGTTCCTGCACAGCGCCGAGTTCGAAAACCTCAGCTTCGACGCGGGCACCTTCGACCGCGTCTCGCCGCGTACCGAGCAAAGCCTCAGCAAATTCCGCAGCGAATACAGCGCCACCGGCGTAGAAACCGACCGCGCCAGTACCGCCGGCATCAACTACCAGCCGTTCAAGAGCCTGAGCACCAGCCTGTACGCCACCAAGGTCGACGACTTCTGGAACCAGTACTACTTCGGCGCCAACCACATGCTGGGCGACAGCGCGGTACTCAGCCTGAGCACCGGCCTGAACTACTACAAGACCGTAGACGCCGGCAGCCAGAAAATGGGCAAGATCGACAACGACGTCTACAGCCTGTCGCTCGACCTGACCCACCAGGCCCACACCCTCGGTGCCTCCTGGCAGCAGGTCAACGGCAACGAGTACTTCGACTACCTGCACGAGACCAACGGGATCTACCTGGCCAACTCGCTGCTGTCGGACTTCAACGGCCCCAACGAAAAATCGCTGAAGATCTCCTACGTGCTGAACATGGCGCCGTACGGCGTGCCGGGCCTGAAGTTCAACCTGTACAACGCCCGTGGCTGGGATATCGACGGCACCCATTACCGTGGCACGGCCTACGACGTGAATGGCCTGGACGGCGAAAACCACTACGAGTGGGGCATCGGCACCAGCTATGCGGTGCAAAGCGGGCCGCTGAAAGACACCAGCATCCGCGCCACCTATACCGCGCACCGCGCCAGCAAGGCACAAGGTGACGGCAGCCTCGACGAGTTCCGGGTGGTGACCACCATTCCATTCAACATTCTCTGACCGCTGGCGCCACGGCCCGTTTCGCTGCGGGCCGTGGCAGCTACGCTGGAATCAATGCAAGCCGGGAGTCCGTGACCCATGCAGAGCGCTTTCATCAAATCGATACCGTTACGCCTTGCCCTGGCCGCGCTGGTGCTGAGCAGCGCCACGCAGCTAGCGGCCAAACCGCTGGTGGTGTGTACCGAGGCCAGCCCGGAAGGGTTCGACGTTGTGCAGTACACCACCGGCGTCACGTTCGATGCCACCGCCGAAACGCTGTTCAATCGCCTGGTCGACTTCAAGCCAGGTACCACCGACATCGAGCCAGCGCTGGCCGAACGCTGGGACATTTCCCCAGACGGCCTGACCTACACCTTCCATTTGCGTCAGGGCGTCAAATTCCACAGCACCGACTACTTCACCCCCACGCGCACGTTCAACGCCGACGATGTGCTATGGAGCCTGCGCCGTCAGCTCGACCCTGCGCACCCTTGGCATGACAAGACCAGTGTCGGTTACCCGTATTTCGAAAGCATGGCCTTCAAGAGCCTGCTCAAGTCGGTGGACAAGACTGACGACCACACCGTGGTGATCACCCTCACCCGGGCCGAAGCACCGTTCCTGCGCGACATGGCCATGGGCTTCACGTCGATCTATTCCGCCGAATACGGCGACCAATTGCTCAAGGCCGGTAAAACCGCCGAGCTGAACAGCAAGCCGATCGGCACCGGCCCGTTCATCTTCCAGCGCTACAACAAGGACGCCCAGGTCCGCTTCAAGCCCAACCCGGACTACTTCGGGGGCAAACCGCCGGCCGATGCCCTGGTGTTCGCCATCGCGACCGACAGCAACGTGCGCCTGCAGAAGTTGCGCGCCAACGAGTGCCAGATCGCGCTGTACCCCAAGCCGGAAGACGTACCGGCGATCAAGGCCGCCCCCAGGCTCAAGGTGGCCGAGACCGAAGCGCTGGTCACCGGCTACATCGCCATGAATACCGAGCACAAATACCTCAGCGATGTGCGCGTGCGCAAAGCCATCGACATGGCCTTCGACCGCCAGGCCCACGTTGACCAGCTTTTTGGCAAAGGCAATGCGCTGGTCGGCGTGAACCCTTATCCACCGAGCATGATCGGTTACAACACCCGCAACCAGAACCCGCCACGTGACCTCGACAAGGCGCGCGCGCTGCTCAAGGAAGCTGGCGTTCCGCAGGGTACAGTGATCACGCTGTTCACCCGCAACGGCGGCGGCATGACCAATCCTAACCCGCGGCTCTCCGCCGAAATGCTGCAGGCTGACCTGAAGCAGATCGGCCTGACGCTGGATATCCGCGTGATGGAGTGGGCCGAAATGCTGCGCCGCGCCAAAAATGGCGAAGCCGACCTGGTGTCCACCGGCTGGGCCGGCGACAACGGCGACCCCGACAACTTCCTCACCCCGCTGCTGAGCTGCGAAGCGGCGAAGAACGGCGAAAACTACGCCCGCTGGTGCAACCCGAAATTCCAGGAGCTGATCACCCGCGCCCGCGAAGTGATCAACGACGACGAACGTGCAAGGCTCTATAGCGAGGCATTGAAGGTGTACGATGACGACCAACCCTGGATCAGCATGGCCCACCCCAAGGTGTTCGTGGCCATGCGTGACAACGTGGAGGGCTACGTGATCAGCCCTCTGACCAAAAATAACTTCGCCACCACCAAGGTGAAGTAGAACAACTACGACCGCCGGCAACCCACACGGGGACCGGCGGCACTGCCGTGGCGTGCTACTGGCCGCACGGTCTGAAGAGGTAACCCCGACAATGTTGAGCTTTATTGCCCGGCGCCTGGGCCTGCTGATACCGACCTTTTTCGGCATCACCTTGCTGACCTTCGCGCTCATACGCCTGATCCCCGGCGACCCGGTGGAAGTCATGATGGGCGAGCGCAGGGTCGACCCCGAAATGCATGCCCAGGCCATGGAACGCCTGGGCCTGAACAAACCACTGCCGGTCCAGTACCTGGACTATGTGGGCAAGCTCGCCCAAGGTGACCTGGGTGAATCGCTGCGTACCCGCGAAAGCGTGTGGAGCGAGTTTCTCACCTTGTTCCCGGCCACCCTGGAACTGGCCTTCGCCGCCCTGCTGTTCGCCGGCATCGTCGGCCTGCTGGCCGGGGTGATCGCCGCGCTCAAGCGCGGTTCGCTGTTCGACCATGGAGTGATGGGTATTTCCTTGGCCGGCTACTCAATGCCGATCTTCTGGTGGGGCCTGATCCTGATCATGTTCTTCTCGGTGAGCCTGGGCTGGACCCCGGTGTCCGGGCGCATCGACCTGCTCTACGACATCGAGCCCAAAACCGGCTTCATGCTGATCGACACGCTGCTCAGTGATGAGGAAGGCGCGTTCAAGGACGCGGTGATGCACCTGATATTGCCGGCCATCGTGCTCGGCACCATCCCGCTGGCGGTCATCGCCCGCATGACCCGCTCGTCGATGCTCGAAGTACTGCGCGAAGACTACATCCGCACCGCCCGCGCCAAAGGCCTGTCGCCAGCACGCGTGGTGTTCGTGCATGGCCTGCGCAATGCCTTGATCCCGGTGCTGACCGTGTTCGGCCTGCAGGTCGGCACATTGCTGGCCGGTGCGGTGCTGACCGAAACCATCTTTTCCTGGCCGGGCATCGGCAAATGGCTGATCGAAGCCATCGGCGCCCGTGACTACCCCGTGGTCCAGAACGGCATCCTGTTGATCGCCTGCCTGGTGATCCTGGTCAACTTCGTCGTGGACATTCTCTACGGCCTGGCCAACCCACGCATCCGTCATCAGCGCTGAGGCCCTTGCCATGACTAGCCCGATTCCCAAATCCGTGTCGCCGGCCAGCCCGGTGGACCAGAGCCTGCTCTACCCCTCGCCCTACAAAGAGTTCTGGCAAGCCTTCGCGCGCAACAAAGGCGCTGTAATGGGCCTGGCCTTCATGTGCCTGGTGGTGTTCTGTGCGCTGTTTGCACCGTGGGTCGCCCCGCATGACCCCAGCGAACAGTACCGCGACTTCCTGCTGACACCGCCCGTGTGGCTGGAGGGCGGCACCTGGCAATTCATCCTCGGCACTGACGAGCTGGGCCGCGACCTGCTTTCACGCTTGATCCAGGGCGCGCGGCTGTCGCTGCTGATCGGCCTGTCGTCAGTGGTGATATCGCTGATCCCGGGCATCCTGCTGGGCCTGCTGGCCGGCTTTTTCCCGCAATTGCTCGGCCCATCGATCATGCGTCTGATGGACGTGATGCTGGCCCTGCCCTCGCTGCTGCTGGCGGTGGCCATCGTTGCCATCCTCGGCCCAGGCCTGATCAACACCGTCATTGCCATTGCCATCGTTTCCCTGCCCTCCTACGTGCGCCTGACCCGTGCCGCCGTGATGGGCGAGCTGAACCGCGACTACGTGACCGCAGCACGCCTGGCCGGTGCCGGGCTACCACGGCTGATGTTCGTCACCGTGCTGCCCAACTGCATGGCACCGCTGATCGTGCAGGCAACCCTCAGCTTCTCCTCGGCGATCCTCGACGCCGCTGCCCTGGGTTTTCTCGGCCTCGGCGTACAGCCGCCAACCCCGGAGTGGGGCACCATGCTGGCTTCGGCCCGTGACTACATCGAGCGCGCCTGGTGGGTGGTGAGCCTGCCTGGCCTGACCATTCTGCTCAGTGTGCTGGCAATCAACCTGATGGGCGACGGCCTGCGCGATGCGCTGGACCCGAAACTCAAGAACGCCGCCTGAGGAGAACGCCATGTCACTGTTGCAGATCAACAACCTGAACGTGCGCTTCGGCGACGCCACGGCGGTACCGGTGGTCGACGGCCTGGACCTGACGGTAGAAGCCGGCGAAATCCTGGCCATCGTCGGCGAATCCGGCTCGGGCAAATCGGTCACCATGATGGCCTTGATGGGCCTGATCGACGCCCCCGGGCGCATCACCGCCGACGCCCTCACCTTCGATGGCACCGACATGCTCAAGCTCAGCGGCCGCCAGCGGCGCAAGGTGGTGGGCAAGGACATCGCCATGGTCTTCCAGGACCCGATGACCGCGCTCAACCCCAGCTACACCGTGGGTTACCAGATAGAGGAAGTGCTGCGCCAGCACCTGGGCCTGAAGGGCAAGGCCGCGCGCCAGCGTGCCCTGGAGCTGCTGAAAAAAGTCGAGATCCCGGCAGCGGAAAGCCGCCTGGATGCCTACCCGCACCAGCTGTCCGGCGGCATGAGCCAGCGTGTGGCGATTGCCATGGCCATTGCCGGCGAGCCCAAGCTGCTGATCGCCGACGAACCGACCACCGCACTGGACGTGACCATCCAGGCGCAGATCATGGAGCTGCTGGTCAACCTGCAGAAGGAGCGCAACATGGCGCTCATTCTGATCACCCACGACCTCGCCGTGGTCGCCGAAACGGCCAGGCGCGTGTGCGTGATGTACGCCGGCCAGGCGGTAGAAGTAGGCCAGGTGCCTGAGTTGTTCGACGTGCCTGCCCACCCCTACAGCGAAGCCTTGCTGGCAGCGATCCCCGAGCACAGCATCGGCGCCGAACGCTTGGCCACCCTGCCCGGCATCGTCCCCGGCCGTTACGACCGCCCTGTCGGCTGCCTGTTGTCGCCGCGCTGCCCCTATGTGCAGGACAACTGCCGCCACCAACGGCCGCCCCTTGATCCCCAGGCGTACAGCCTGGTGCGCTGCTTCTACCCGCTGAACCAGGAGGTGGCGTAATGACCGTCGTTCTATCCGCCCGGGAGCTGACCCGGCATTACGAAGTCTCCCGCGGGCTGTTCAAAGGCCATGCGTTGGTCCGTGCACTGAATGGTGTGTCGTTCGACCTGGAAGCCGGCAAGACCCTGGCCGTGGTTGGCGAGTCCGGCTGTGGCAAATCGACCCTGGCCCGCGCACTGACCCTGATCGAAGAGCCCTCCTCCGGCTCGCTGCAAATCGCCGGCACCGAGGTGAAAGGCGCCAGCAAGGCTGAGCGCAAGCAACTGCGCCGCGACGTGCAGATGGTGTTCCAGAGCCCCTACGCTTCGCTCAATCCCCGACAGAAGATTGGCGACCAGCTGGCCGAGCCCCTGCTGATCAACACGTCACTGAGCAAGGCCGAGCGGCGCGACAAAGTGCAGAAGATGATGGAGCAGGTGGGCCTGCGCCCCGAGCACTACCAGCGCTACCCGCACATGTTCTCGGGTGGCCAGCGCCAGCGTATCGCCCTGGCCCGGGCGATGATGCTGCAGCCAAAAGTGCTGGTAGCGGACGAGCCGACTTCGGCATTGGACGTGTCGATCCAGGCGCAGGTACTGAACCTGTTCATGGACTTGCAGAAGGAATTCAACACCGCCTACGTGTTCATCTCGCACAACCTGGCGGTGGTGCGACATGTGGCCGATCAGGTGCTGGTGATGTACCTCGGGCGACCGGCGGAAATGGGGCCGAAAGAGGATATCTACGAGAAGCCGTTGCACCCGTATACCCAGGCGTTGCTGTCGGCAACTCCCACTATTCACCCGGACCCGCTGAAGCCGAAGATCCGCATTGCCGGGGAATTGCCCAACCCGCTCAACCCGCCGGATGGGTGTGCGTTTCACAAGCGGTGCCCGTATGCGACCGAGCGCTGTGCCAAGGAGGTGCCGGCGTTGCGGCAGGTGAGTACGCGGCAGGTGGCTTGCCATTATGCGGAGCAGTTTCTTTAACTGTTAGAAATTGGGCAGCCCGCAATGCGAAAAAACAGCACATTGCTGCGCTGCCCAGTCACGCGTCCTTATAAAAAGGCAAGAACGCCGCTCATTTAGCAGGCCGTTTCACGTGATCGGTTAACAGTCTATATTCATCTGAGCAAGCATTAAATCTGCTGTTTATTTGCAGGAAAAGTCCTACGCTCAACTTTAAACATCGCGTTTATTTTCTCACCCCTCCCTAACCGGCTACCTTGTTGTGTTTCCCCTAACTTGGACGTAGGCAATGAGATCAGCCCGCTATTTCACGACCCCCATCTACTACGTCAATGACGCACCACACATTGGCCACATATTCTCCACGCTACTCGCCGATATCGGCGCACGTACGGCACAACTCGAAAACCAGGAAAAATTCTTGTTGACCGGGACGGACGAACACTCGATGAAGGTAATCGACGCAGCGCAAGCCCGGGGTGTGCCTGTGGAGGATTGGGCACAAAAAAATGCTAATGCATTCCGCCACACATTCACTGTATTCAACATCGGCTTCGATGACTTCATCAGAACTAGCGAACCACGACACAAGATAAATGTACACAAACGCATTGAACAGCTGATGGCCACTGGAGATGTCTATCTAGGCGAATATATTGGCTGGTATGATGCGGGCCAAGAAGAATATGTGCCTGATGCCAAGGCCAAGCAGTATGAATACAAATCACCCATCAACAAAAAGCCTTTGCTTCAACGCACTGAGAAAAACTACTTTTTTCGCCTTAGTCGCTACCAGGAGCAATTGCTGGCGTTATTCAATACCGGTGAACTGAAAATCCATCCCGCTAGTCGCACTGCAGAAATCGTCGCAAGGGTTCAAGATGGGTTGAGCGACATTCCAATTTCAAGACATAGCGACGAAGCTTGGGGTATCAATATTCCTGGCGATAACTCACACGTCGTTTACGTCTGGGTCGATGCTCTGTTCAATTATCTTACTGCAATTGACACCGTGGAGCGTCGTCACCTATGGCCAGCGGCGCTCCAGGTGGTCGGCAAAGATATCCTCTGGTTCCATGCTGTAATCTGGCCTGCCATGTTGCTGGCCCTGAAACAAGTGGAGGGTAACCAGTGGCTGGATCTGCCACGTAACATCCTTGCTCACGGTTTCTGGATACGCGAAGGCGAAAAAATGTCGAAAAGCATGGGTAACTTCATCGACATCAAAGTCCTGCAACGTTACTGTGACGAACTGGGAGTGGACAGCATCCGTTTTTTTCTCGCCAGCGCTGGCCCGGTTGGCGCCAGCGACTCCGATTTTTCGAATTCTCGCCTCATAGAGAGCTACAACGCAAACCTAGCCAACACGGTGGGAAACTGCTTCAACAGAATAATAGGAATGGTCAATCGCTATTTTCATGGCGTAGTACCCGACAAGCCGGACGTTACCAGCGATTTTTACAAGAAAATAAACGAACTCAGCATAGCCTCTCGGGACAAGGCCCAGGCATTCCAATACGACAAAATGATTGCCTTGGCGCTCGCTATCTTCCGGACAATCGATCAGCACGTGAACCTAAGCGAGCCCTACAAGTTGATTAAACAGCCTGAGAATCTCGTGCACGTGGGTCATATCCTGCATGATTGCCTGGAAGCTCTGCGTCATGGCGCACTTGCGTTGTGGCCGGTCATGCCAGATAGCATGGCCGAGTTGCTGCAGAACCTAGGTTGTCTGGATGCTGAGCAGTCTCCCTGCTTCGACCACAGTCGTTCAATATCACCGGGTTATCGCATCAGAGAGACTCGAGTGTTATTCCCCCGCTATCAGGAAGCTCCGTAGCGCCCACCGTCCCCATGGTCTTCAGAACGGGGACGTGGATCGAAATGCCAGGCTCAGTTCGATTTTTCCTGAGTATCCAAGGTCTTGATGGCGTCCGCTCCATCAAATCAAATACCTTTGATGACCTCCTCAACTGGCAGGTCGCCGGATGGGTGTGCGTTTCACAAGCGGTGCCCGTATGCGACCGAGCGCTGTGCCAAGGAGGTGCCGGCGTTGCGGCAGGTGAGTACGCGGCAGGTGGCTTGCCATTATGCGGAGCAGTTCTGTAGATGACCGGGGGCGCTTTGCGCCCCATTCGCAGCCTTATGCTGCGAGAGGGCCGCAAAGCGGCTCTTTCGGTCAATGCATGAAAAGGGCGATCAGGATGATGACCGGAATCGGTACCCCAAGCATCCAGAGCAGTATCGAGCGCATGTCGGTTCTCCTTGCTTAACGTTGAATGGTGCGATGGGCGACGTATTCGCCTTCCAGCCACTGCACCTGGTCACGACGGCGACCACCATAAAGCGCTGCAAGGCTGGCGAAGAAGGCGCCACACAGCAGTGCTACAAAGGTCCACAGCGCGGTCCATGCAGCAGCCTTCGCGCCAGCCTCAGCCGCTTGCTTGGCCTGCAGCTTGAGCTGTTGAACCTGGGCCATCACCTGGTCGACGCGGGCCTCTGCTTCGGGTTGGGTCAGGCGGGTGCGTTGCGCCACCAACTGCGCCAAGTAAGCGCGGTCTTCAGGCGCAAGTGCACCGTCACCTGCCAGGCCCTTGGCCAGAATGCGCGCCGCTACCCCATTGGCGGCGTCCTCGCTCACCGGCGCAGGGCCGTCACCACGGAACAGGCTGTCGACGAAATACCCCATCGAATCCTTATCGGCATTGGCAGCCGCCGCGCCACCGGCAGCAGCACTCATGCCAACCACTTGCGTCGCCGCGCTGGCTCCAGCACCTACCAGGTTGCCCGCCGTACCCAGGACCAGCATCGCAGCTACCAAGGTGGCGACTGCCCAGGACAGGAACCCATGGGCGGTGTCGCGGAAGTACACTTCATCGCCATGCAAGTTGGCCCACTTCACACGCAGCCTGCCGGCGATATACCCGCCCAGGCCAGAAGCGATGATCTGCGTCAGCAACAGCCAGATGATGGTGGAAACCGCCAGCGTTTTCGCGCTCGCGCCCTCGTTGGCCCAAGGTGAAGTGGCGGCAAAGCCCAAGCCCGCACCCAGCACCACCAATATCAAGGATAAAGCGGCCGCCGCAGCAGCACCCGCGAAGATGGCCGCCCAGGAAACACCTGAGCGGCCTTGAGTATCGAAAACGGAGGAGTCGGCAGAGGGGATCATGATATGTGCGCCTATGTATGTTGTTAGCGAGAAGTCCATTCGCGCAGTAACCGTTGCAGAGGCTGTGCCATTCATTACAAAAAATTACTTATATAAAAATCAGATAGTTAGTGAATTCTTTGATTTAAGAATCGTGCAAAAAGCGCGAGTGGCGCTCCGGCATCAGGTGTTCTGCAATATTGTGGCCTTTACGCCGGCGAGGCATGATCTGGCAATGACGCTCCCTGACGACTCCGCCCAGACCCCGCTCACCGCTGACACCGTGCTGCGCTACCACCTGTGCTGGAAGCATCGAGACCTGGACGGGGTCATAGCGCTGTACCACCCCGACATCCAGTACCACGACTTTTTCCAGAACCGGGTGCTTGGCTACGTTGAGATGCGCGACTACGTACGCGCCTGCCTGCCCCATGAAGCCGGCGAAGACATCGTTCACAGTGACCGCATCCGCGTCGATGGCTGCACCGCGTTCATCCAGTACCAGGTCACGGTCCAGGGTGGCGATGGCCTGGTGGCGTTCCAGTCCAGCGAGGCGATCACCGTCAAGGACGGCCTGATCTGGCGGGTCAACGAATACGCCACGCTGGTTCGCCAGAACAGCAGCGGGCGCACCAGTACCGGCCCGCGCCCTGCCACCAGCCGCCTGGGGTTGTCACCACGGCAACTGTCGACCATGGCCCAGGACCTGGAACACTACTTCCAGCGCCAGCACCCCTACCTGGACCCGGAGCTGGACCTGCAGCAGGTCGCCGACGCCAGTGGTTACAGCCGCAACCAGATTTCCTACCTGCTCAACCAGGTGCTTGGGCAAAGCTTCTACCGCTACGTCAACCAGGCTCGCTTGCAACACCTGATGGCCAGCCTGGACGACGACAGCGTCGAGGCAACGATTGACGAGTTGGCGTTCAGCGCCGGCTTCAACTCACTGTCAGCGTTCTACAAGTGCTTCCGGGAACACACCGGCCTCACGCCCAAGGCGTACCTGAAGCAAATTTCCCTGCGTGCACGCACGTAAGACAGCCGCTCGCACAGCCCACTAGGATCGCCCACAGACCTTGACGGATGTGGAGCCCAAGCCGATGCAACCCCTGCGCACGCTCAGCCTGTGGATGGACCAGCTCGACGAGCCACTGTGCGCTCGCCCGGCCCTGCGTGAAGACCTGGTTGCGGACGTGTGCATCATCGGTGCCGGCTACACCGGCCTGTGGACTGCCTACTACCTCAAGCGCCAGGCCCCGCAGCTCAACGTCGCGGTGATCGACGCCAACATCGCCGGTTTCGGCGCCTCCGGGCGCAACGGCGGCTGGCTGATGGGCAACCTGCTGGGCGAAGATCGCCTGCTGGCCACTCTGTCGCCACAACAGCGCCGCGCCAGCATCGACCTGCTGCACGGCATTCCCGATGAAGTACAGCGTGTGCTGCAACGCGAAGGGATCGACTGCGACTACCGCAAAGGCGGCGTGCTGTACTGCGCCGCACGCTACCCGGAGCAGGAACGCAGCCTGCGCGCCTACCTGGACGATCTGTATCGCCAAGGCATGACCGAAGACGACTACCGCTGGCTGCGCCCCGAGCAACTGGACGCCCAACTGCGGGTCAGCAATGCCTTTGGCGCCATCTACAGCCCGCACACCGCGACCATCCAGCCGGCCAGACTCGTGCGCGGCTTGGCTCGAACAGTGGAGGCGATGGGCGTGCCGATCTATGAAAACACGCCGGCCATCGATTGGCAGCCCGGCGAGGTGCGCACGCCGCTGGCACGAATTCGCTGCCAGTGGGTAGTGCCCGCCGTGGAAGGTTACGCTGCCAGCCTTCCGCCACTGGGCAAACATCAGTTGCCCGTACAGAGCCTGCTGGTCGCTACCGAACCACTGCCGGACTCGACCTGGGAGCAGATCGGCCTGAGCCAAGGCCAGGCCTTCAGCGAAAGCAGCCGCCAGGTCACCTATGGCCAGCGCACCGCCGACAACCGCCTGGTATTCGGTGCCCGCGGAGGCTATCGCTTCGGCGGCCGACTGCGCGAAAACTTCAACCTTGACGCGCATGAAGTCGAACTGCGTCGTTACCTGTTCAGCGAGCTTTTCCCGCAACTGAAACACGTACGCATCACCCACTCCTGGGGGGGCAACCTGGGCATGGCCCGACGCTTCCGCCCGCACATGCTGTGCGACCGCCAGCGCGGCATCGCCCTGGCTGGCGGCTACGGCGGCGAAGGAGTCGGCGCCACCAACCTGGGCGGGCGCACACTTGCAGCGCTGATCCTCAACCAGCACAACGAACTGACCGCGCAGCCCTGGGTGCTCGACAACCGCCCGGTTTCCAGCCTGGCCAGCTGGCCACCCGAACCCTGCCGCTGGCTGGGCTACAACGCCATCATCCAAAGCTTCGTCCACGAGGACCGGACCCTCGCCAACCCCGCCAGCGCGCCCTGGAGGCGGCGCCTGGCCAGCTCGCTTGCGGACTTCATGGAAGGCTTCATGCACTGACTTCCCTTTTCCATACACAGGATCCACCGGTCATGAGCATCACCCAGTTCAAGAACACTGACAGCGCCGTGCTCGACAGCAGCAACCCGGTCGCGGTACCGCTTGGCGAACCCGTAGCCGTGACGTCGGTCACCTGCGTGGAGCGCAGCGACGGCGTGGAAACCGGCATCTGGGAATGCACCCCCGGGCGCTGGCGCCGGCAGATCGTGCAACAGGAGTTCTGCCACTTCATCAAGGGCCGCTGCACCTTCACCCCCGACGGTGGCGAACCCTTGGTCATAGAAGCCGGAGACGCATTGATGCTACCGGCCAACAGCACTGGCACCTGGGACATCCAGGATACCGTGCGCAAGACCTACGTCCTTATCTTCTGATCCGCTGATCGCCTGCCTTCGATAACAACAGACAAAGCAAGGTAACCCCGACATGCGCACGCTCCTTCTCGCTCCCCTGATGCTGGCCGCCAGCGTGGCCGGCGCCGCCGAAACGGTAAAGATCTACAACTGGTCCAGCTACGTCGCCCCCGACACGCTGAAAAACTTCCAGCAGGCCAGTGGCATCGTGCCCACCTACGACGTGTACGACAGCAACGAAACCCTCGATGGCAAGCTGATGACCGGCAACTCCGGCTACGACGTGGTGTTCCCCTCCAACCATTTCATGGCCCGGCAAATCCAGGGCAAGGCCCTGAAGCGCCTGGACAAGTCGCAGTTGCCCAACTGGCAAAACCTCAACCCGGTGCTGCTCAAGGCACTGGAGGTAAACGATCCGGGCAACCAGTACGGCTTCCCGTACCTGTGGGGCAGTACCGGCATCGGCTACAACATCGACAAGGTCAAGGCGGTGCTCGGCGACAATGCACCGGTTGATTCGTGGGACCTCATCTTCAAGCCCGAGTACATGAGCAAGCTGAAAAGCTGTGGCGTTGCCGTGCTGGACAACGGTCCTGAACTGCTGCCAATTGCCTTGCACTACCTGGGCCTGCCACACCATAGCCAGAACCCGGCGGACTACGACAAGGCCAAGGCACTGCTGATGCAGGTACGCCCGTACATCAGCTACTTCCACTCATCGAAGTACACCGGCGACCTGGCCAACGGCGACATTTGCGTGGTGGTAGGTTTCTCGGGGGATGTGCTGCAGGCGAAGAACCGTGCCGAAGAAGCGAAGAACGGGGTGAAGGTGGGCTACTCGATCCCCAAGGAAGGCGCGCCCATGTGGTTCGACATGGTGGCCATGCCGGCAGATGCTCCGGATGAAAAAGCCGGGTATGCCTACATGAACTACCTGCTGCAGCCGGACGTGATGGCCAACATCAGCAACCATGTGCAGTACGCCAACGGCAACCTGAAGGCGGACGGGCTGGTGGACCCCGCGATGAAGGGTAATACGATGATTTACCCAAGCGAGGATGTGATGGGCAAGCTGTATGCGCTGGAGGCGATGCCGGCGAAGATCGACCGCATTCGCACGCGGATCTGGACCAGTATCAAAGCCGGGAATTGAAAAGGGGCCGCTTGGCGGCCCCATGCTCAATTATCAGTGATGCTCGCGGGTAGCGCGGAATTTGATGTCCGGCCAGCGCTCTTCCATCAGCGACAGGTTGACCCGGGTAGGCGCCAGGTAGGTCAGGTGACCGCCACCGTCGATGGCCAGGTTTTCCATGGCCTTGGTCTGGAATTCCTCAAGCTTCTTCTTGTCGTCGCAGCTGATCCAGCGGGCCGACCACACGGTGATCGGCTCGTAGGCGCACTCGACCTTGTACTCTTCCTTCAGGCGGCTGGCGACCACGTCGAACTGCAGCACACCGACCGCACCGAGGATGATGTCGTTGCTGCGCTCCGGGAAGAACACCTGGGTAGCACCTTCTTCAGCCAGCTGCTGCAAGCCCTGGCGCAGCTGCTTGGACTTCAGCGGGTCCTTGAGGCGCACGCGACGGAACAGCTCCGGGGCGAAGTGCGGGATACCGGTGAAGCCCAGCGCTTCGCCTTCGGTGAAGGTGTCACCGATCTGGATGGTGCCATGGTTGTGCAGGCCAATGATGTCACCGGCAAAGGCCTCTTCCAGCTGTTCACGCTCGGAGGAGAAGAAGGTCAGCGCATCGCCGATACGCAGGTCCTTGTTCAGGCGCACGTGGCGCATCTTCATGCCCTTCTCGTACTTGCCCGAGCAGATGCGCATGAAGGCGATACGGTCGCGGTGTTTCGGGTCCATGTTCGCCTGGATCTTGAACACGAATCCGGTGAACTTCTCTTCCACAGGCTCGACGGTACGCTCGTGGGCAACGCGGCCCAGCGGGCGCGGCGCCCAGTCGACCACGGCGTCGAGCACGTGATCCACACCGAAGTTGCCCAGTGCAGTACCGAAGAACACCGGGGTCAGCTGCCCGTTGATGAACTCTTCCTGGTTGAACTCATGGCAGGCGCCCTGCACCAGCTCCAACTGCTCGACAAACGAGTCGTACTGGTCACCCAGGTGTGCGCGGGCTTCGTCCGAGTCCAGCTTCTGGATGATCTTGGCTTCGGTGCGCTCATGGCCGTGGCCAGGGGTGTACACCACGATGTAGTCGCCGGTGAGGTGGTACACGCCTTTGAAGTCGCGGTAGCAACCAATCGGCCAGGTGATCGGCGCGGCCTTGATCTTCAGTACGGCTTCGATCTCGTCCAACAGTTCGATCGGGTCGCGGATGTCACGGTCGAGTTTGTTGATGAAGCTGACGATCGGCGTATCGCGCAGGCGGCATACGTCCATCAGGGCGATGGTACGCGGCTCAACCCCTTTACCGCCGTCGAGCACCATCAGCGCCGAGTCCACTGCGGTCAGGGTGCGGTAGGTGTCTTCCGAGAAGTCTTCGTGGCCGGGGGTGTCGAGCAAGTTGATCATGTGCTCCCGGTACGGGAACTGCATCACCGAGGTGGTGATGGAGATGCCGCGCTGCTTCTCCATTTCCATCCAGTCGGAGGTGGCGTGGCGGTCGGACTTGCGCGACTTCACGGTACCGGCGACAGCAATGGCCTTGCCCATCAGCAGCAGCTTCTCGGTGATGGTGGTCTTACCGGCGTCGGGGTGGGAAATGATTGCGAAAGTGCGGCGCTTCGCGACTTCGGCGGCCTGGTTGGTCATGGGAAATCGCCTGACTGGGGGATTCAAAAAGGGGCGATATCATACCTGAAGTTGAGCGGGGACGAAAATCCAAGGTGCTTTTCGGTAGCCGTTTGTCGACTTCGAGATCGAGCGCCGCGCGGGCGGCGCTCGATCTCAACAACAACGAAAACCGATCGCCTGGCACTTATGTGAAAAAATTTCCATGCCGATCCTGAGCCACGCGATGGACGTCGCGATGGCAGGTAATTCAACGCCTTGATGTAGAAAAAGCACTTATTTATCGCGCGAGATTTCCATAACCCCAGTGATTAACGCTGGCCAAATGCCGCCTCAGATGGGAACCTTTACACCCACGGAGACGTCCACTCCCCTGCAACCCGCTTCGGTTGGGGATCGGTTTCATCAGCATTTTCGGGCCCGACGGGGTTCGGCTCATGGCCTGATCGCAGCCTTCGGCGTGTATCAAGCTGCTACTCGCGAACACACCATCCGCCGCCAGGCCTGGCCGGCAAAAAAGAAGTGTGCTCGCCGACTACACAAGGAGTCCGCCTGTGGCAAAACGCTACGGAAAAGGGCTGTTGGGATGCGCCATCGTGCTCGTCATCCTGGCCCTGCTGATCCACTGGATCGGCATCGACACGATCACGCGTTATCGCGACGATCTTGGGTTCTACCTGCAAGCGCACCTGGTACTGGTGCTGGCTTCGATGGCGGCGGCGTTGGCCGTGGGCATCCCCGCTGGCATTGCGCTCAGTCGACCGCACCGGGTCGACAAAGCCGAGCGCTTCATGCAGTTCTTCAACGTTGGCAACACCATCCCTCCCCTGGCCGTTCTGGCCATCGCCCTGAGTATTCTGGGCATCGGCGCCGGGCCTGCGATCTTCGCACTGTTCCTCGCCTCTCTCTTGCCCATCGTGCGCAACACCTACGAGGGCCTGAAAAACGTCCCCGCCTCGCTCAAGGAAGCCGCCACCGGCATCGGCATGACCCCGCGCCAGCAACTCTGGCAAGTGGAATTGCCCAACGCCGTGCCGATCATTGTCGGCGGTGTTCGCGTGGCCCTGGCGTTGAACGTGGGCACCGCGCCCCTGGCTTTCCTGATCGGTGCCAACAGCCTGGGCAGCCTGATCTTCCCCGGCATCGCCCTGAACAACCAGCCACAGCTGCTGCTGGGCGCCGCGTGCACCGCGCTGCTGGCCCTGGTGCTGGACGCAGCGGTGAGTTTCTCCAGCAAGCGCTGGCTGGAACGTGGCCTGGCCCAATAAGGATAGGGAACGTATGAAGAAAAGAATCGCCTTGCTGCTGGGCGCGGCCCTGCTGTTCGCAGGATTTGCCCAAGCAGCGGAAAAACCGCTGGTGCGCATCGGCGCGCGGGTGTTCACCGAACAGACCGTGCTCGCCGAAATCACCGCGCAATACCTGCGTGCCAATGGCTTCGACGTGCGTGTCACCACCGGCCTTGGCAGCAACATCGCACGCCAGGCCCAGGAGACCGGCCAGCTCGACCTGATGTGGGAATACACGGGCGTGTCGCTGGTGTCGTATAACCACATCGACGAGCGCATGCCCAACGCCGAAGCCACTTTCGCCAGGGTAAAGGCACTGGATGCCAAGAAGGACCTGATCTGGCTGACCCCGTCGAAGTTCAGCAACACCTACGCACTGGGCCTGCCCCGCCAAGTGGCCGAAGCCTACCCGCAGGTGAACACCATCAGCGACCTCAGCCAGGTGCTGCATGACGAAAGCCAGCGCACCCACCTGGTGGCGCTGGACACCGAGTTCGCCAACCGCCCCGACGGCCTGGTCGGCCTGCGCGAGATGTACGGCCTGCCGCTGGACCGTCGCAACATCCGCCAGATGGACGGCGGCCTCGTCTACACGGCCATGCGCAACAACCAGGTGTTCGCTGGCTTGGTGTATACCACCGATGGCCGCCTGAACGCCTTCGACCTCAAGCTGCTGAAAGACGACAAACACTACTTCCCGGACTACACCGCCGCCCCGGTGGTGCGCAAGGCGGTGCTCGACGCCAACCCGCAACTGGCCGGCCTGCTCAAGCCGCTGGCCGAGCAGCTGGATGACGAAACCATGCGCCAGCTCAACGCCAAGGTCGACGTCGAGCACCAGAACCCGACCGCCGTCGCCGCCGCCTTCCTGCGTGAGCACCCACTGAACAGCGAGGGCCAGCCATGAACCTGATCGATACCTTCAGCCACCTGGACTGGGCCCAGGTGCTGCAACTGACCTGGCAGCACATCATGCTGGTGGGCATAGCAGTAGGCCTGGCGATCCTCGTCGGGGTGCCGCTGGGCATTCTGATGACGCGCTTCCCGGCCCTCGCTGGCCCATTGCAGGCCAGCGCCACGGTGCTGCTCACCATCCCCTCCATTGCCCTGTTCGGCCTTCTGCTGCCGTTCTATTCCAAGTTCGGCCAAGGCCTTGGACCACTCCCGGCGATCACTGCCGTGTTCCTCTATTCGCTGCTGCCGATCATGCGCAACACCTACCTGGCCCTGACCAACGTCGAGCCCGGCATCCGTGAAGCCGCACGCGGCATCGGCATGACCTTCGGCCAGCGCCTGCGCATGGTCGAGCTGCCCATCGCCGTGCCGGTGATCCTCGCCGGTGTGCGCACCGCCGTGGTCATGAACATCGGCGTCATGACCATCGCCGCCACCATCGGCGCCGGCGGCCTGGGTGTGCTCATCCTCACCTCCATCAGCCGCAGCGACATGTCGATGCTGCTGGTCGGCGCCGTGCTGGTCAGCCTGCTGGCGATCATTGCCGACCTGCTCCTGCAAACCCTGCAACGTGCCCTGACTCCAGAAGGACTGCGCTCATGATCGAACTGAAGAACCTCAGCAAAACCTTCAACGTCAACGGCAAGGACGTGAAAGCCGTCGACGCGGTAAACCTCACCGTCAACGAAGGGGAAATCTGCGTGTTCCTCGGCCCCTCGGGCTGCGGCAAAAGCACCACGCTGAAAATGATCAACCGCCTGATCACCCCCACCTCGGGCCAGGTGTTCATCAATGGCGAAGACACCACCGGGCTGGACGAAGTGACCCTGCGCCGGCACATCGGCTATGTGATCCAGCAGATCGGTTTGTTCCCCAACATGACCATCGAAGAGAACATCACCGTGGTCCCGCGCCTGCTCGGCTGGGACAAGCAAAAGTGCCACGAGCGTGCGCGCGAGCTGATGCACATGATCAAGCTGGAGCCCAAGCAGTACCTGCAGCGCTACCCGCGTGAGCTGTCCGGTGGCCAGCAGCAGCGCATCGGTGTTATCCGCGCCTTGGCTGCAGAAGCGCCGGTGCTGCTGATGGACGAGCCGTTCGGCGCGGTCGACCCGATCAACCGCGAGATGATCCAGAACGAGTTCTTCGAGATGCAGCGGGCGCTGAACAAGACGGTGATCATGGTCAGCCACGACATCGACGAGGCGATCAAGCTGGGTGACAAGATTGCCATCTTCCGTGCCGGCAAGCTGCTGCAGCTGGACCACCCGGACACCCTGCTGGCGCACCCGGCGGATGAGTTTGTCAGTAACTTCGTTGGCCAGGACAGCACCCTCAAACGCCTATTGCTGGTACGTGCCGAGGATGCGGCGGACAACGCGCCGTCGGTGAGCCCGGAAACGCCGGTCAGCGATGCACTGGAACTGCTGGATGAACACGACCGCCGCTATGTGGTGGTGACCGATGCGCAGAACAAGGCGCTGGGGTATGTGCGCCGGCGCGACATGCATCGCCAGCAAGGCACCTGTGGTGACTTCCTGCGGCCGTTCAATGCCACAGCGTCGCATGATGAGCATTTGCGCATCCTGCTGTCGCGGATGTACGAATTTAATAGGGCGTGGTTGCCGGTGCTGGATGCCGAGCAGGTGTTCTTGGGCGAGGTGACGCAGGAGTCGATTGCGGCTTACCTGAGTTCAGGAAGATCGCGGGGGGCTAAGACCAGCATTGTTTCGCCAGCTGAGGCGGTGGTTTCGTAATTGCTAGGGGCGCTTTGCGCCCCGGCAATTTCAGATCAGAACCCTACACTGGCCTGCACATAGAAGGTGCGCGGCTCACCCACATAAATGCCGGCATTGTTGTCGCTGGAACGGGTGAAGTACTGCTTGTCGAACAGGTTCTTCACCCCCGCCGCCAGCTTCAGGTTGGACATCTCTGGCCCGAACTCATACCCGCCACGGGCATGCCAGGTCACGTAACCCGGAATATCGCCATACTGCCCATCGGCACTCGGCTCGGTGATGTAGTCACCATTGAAGCTGCCGTCGGCGTTGATCCCGGTGCCCGGCGCACGCTGCTTGGATTGGGCGTAGGCATCCAGGTTCCAGGTCCAGCGGTTGACCTCGTAACGCACGCCGGCAGTGGCCACCTGGCGTGAGTAGAACGGCAGGTCACGGCCCTTGAAGCCGGGAATCTCGCCTTCATAGGTGGCGCGGGTGTAGGTGTAGCCGCCGTTCACCGACAGGCCTTCGAAGCGCGGGTCCAGCCCGGCCAGGTCATAACGAACCGACGCTTCGATACCCTGGTGCTTGGTGGCGCCAAGGTTGGTCCAACCCACATCGTTGCTGATGTACTGCAACTCGTCATCGAAGTCGATGTAGAACGCCGTCAGCTCACCGGCGAAACCACCATTGTCATACCGCGTACCGATCTCGTAGGTCTTGGCCTTTTCCGGCTCCAGGCCATTGGCCGTGCTGTTGCCGGTGCCGCCCTGGCCCAGCTGGAAGTACTGCAGGCTGCCGAACGAGGTCTCGTAGTTGGCGAACACCTTCCAGGCATCGGAGATGTGGTACATCACGCTCAACGCTGGCAGCGGCTCGTTGCTGGTGATGCTGCGTTTCTTCTCCGCTACCGGGCGGTTGTTGGCGTCCAGCACCGGGCGGTCGCGCCAGTCGGTGTTGATGTGCTCGAAGCGGATGCCCGGGGTGATGGTCCAATTACCCACATCGATCTTGTCGTCGATGTAGTAGGCGCTGGCCTCGGTACCACCGCTACGGTCCTGGAACACATGGCCGTCGGAGGTCGGGGTCACGGTGGGCACGTTGTCGATCAGCGCCAGGCGCGTCGACTGCTCACGCATCGCTTCCTTCAGGTAGCGGTAACCCACACTGACTTCCTGCGTGGTCGGGCCGGCAAAGAAGATACGCGACACACGCGGCTCGATGGCGAAGGTGTGGTAGTTGCGCGGATACGACGACAGGGTCTTCATGTCACGCGAAGCGATGGCACTGCCACGGAAGCTGTCGGTGTAATAAGTCAGCACTTCGAACTGGGTGGCATCGTCGAGCTGGCGTTGCCACTTGAACGATACGTCCTTGCGCCGACCGGCGAAGTAGTCGTAATCGCGCAGCGACTGGTACGGGTTGCTGTCGTACTGGGCCTGGGTCAGGCCACCGGGCATGTCGGCGCGGCCATCGTAGTAGTGGAAGTTGAGCCAGAACTCGTCGACATCGGTCGGCGCCCAGTGGGTTTTGAGGATAACGTCGTCGATGTCGTTGCCGTTGTTGCTTTCACGGTAACCGTTGCCGTTGACGCCGGTATACAGCAGTGCCACACCCATGCCGTTGTCTGCCGTGCCGCCGACGAAGGCCGACTCGGTGTGCTTCCAGCCGCCGTGCTGGGAGGTTTCCAGGGTGGTGGACAGCTCTGCCGAGGCCTTTTCCGGAATTGCCCGGGTGACGAAGTTGATCACCCCTCCCACGTTCTGCGGGCCATAACGCACCGAGCCTGCGCCACGTACCACGTCGATGCTGTCGAGGTTGCCCGAGGAAATCGGCGCCATCGACAGCTGAGGCTGGCCATACGGCGCGAACGCGGCCGGGATGCCGTCGATCAACACGGTGGAGCGCGGCGACAGGCGCGAGGTCAGGCCGCGCACGCCCACGTTCAGCGACAGATCGCTGCCGCCAGTGCCGTTGGAATCCTGCACCTGCACACCCGGGATGCCACGCAGCACATCGCGCACATTCATGGCGCCCTTTTCCACCATCGCCTCGCGGCGCACCACGGTGCGTGCGCCGGGGTGGTTCTGCACCACGCTCTGCTGCGCATCGCCCAGCCAGTCACCGACTACCTTGATGTCGGTGGGCGCCAGCTCCAGGCTGCCACTGCCCAAGTCTAGGGTAGTCGGCAGCGGCTTTACCACAACGGTGTCCTGGGACACCTCGAAGGTCAGCCCGCTGCCTTGCAGCAACTGTTGCAGCGCTTGCACCGGCGCCAAGTTGCCGGACACCGCCGGGGCCTGCTTGCCAGCCACCAACTCGGGGCTGAAGAACAGTTGCAGGTTGGTCTGCTGGCCAAGCTGGCTCAGCGCCGATCCCAGCGGCTGGGCCTGGATCTGGATGGTGTTGCCGGCCTGTGCAGCCTGGCTGTTGACGGCCACGGCACTGACCGCCAGGGCCAGCGCCAGGGCGGGCAAACGTGGGAAAGGTTTGTTGTTGTTCACGTCGTCGAAACATCCTGAATGCGGAATAAACGCCAACCGCGTGCAAATGGAAATGCTTGGCAGTTGCAGCTGGCGAGGAAGACGAACGAGTGGAAAAAAACCTGAATCTATTTCGCAATTATTTCGCGGGAGCCGTCTTCATGGGCCTTGATGGCCACCGGCAGGATGCTCGGCAAGGCCCGCAGCAGCGCGTCGGTGTCGTCGGTGCTGAAAGTGCTGGAAAGGCGCATCTGGGCGACTTTGCCCGGGGCAACCCGCAACGGTTGGCTGCGGTAGCGCGAGGCTTCAGCCACTACCTCGGCCAAGGTCGCGTTATCGAACACCAGCTTGCCCTGGCGCCAGGCGGTCACAGCGGCAGCATTGACTGCGTAAGGTGCGGTGACCGCGCCTTGTGCGTCTATTTGCGAACCCTGCCCGGCCGTAAGCTGCGCAAGTGACGCTCCCTTGCCCTGCACACGCACCGAACCCTGCTCCACCGCTACCCGGGTGCTGGCTGGGTCCAGGCGAACGTCAAAGCGGGTACCGGTTACCGTCACACGGCCCTGGGCGGTGTCGACCACGAACGGCCTGGCGCTGTCGTGAGCGACGCTGAACATCACCTCCCCGGCGCTCAGGCGGATATGCCGCTGTCCGGCGCTGAAATCGACCTGCACCTGTGTGTTGCCATTAAGTTCCAGGTGCGTGCCATCCGGCAACTCAACCTGGCGGCGCTCGTTAAAGGCAGTCTGCAGGCTGTCCTGATGGTTCAGTTGCTGGTAGTGCCAGCCGGCCCAGCCCAGCCCCAACGCCAACACCGCAACACTGGCGGCCAAGGCCTGACGCACAAAGCGCCGACGAGGCAGCTGCTGCACCGGTTCCGGCTGGCACAGCGCTTCAAGGCGCTGGCGTGGAATGAAGCTGGCGGCCTGCCAAACGCGACTGAGGTGTTCGTACTCTTCCCGGTGGCGCTCGTCGCTCGCCAACCAGGCACGCAACTGTTTCTGCAGCCCGGCATCCCGAGGCGCATCCTGCTCGCGGGCGAACCATGCGGCCGCCTGCTCGCGGACGGTATCGGTACCGTGCTGTTTCATCGAAAAGGTCTCCTGACGCTTCATGCCGACACATCCACATGTTCACGCAAGTGCCGGAGCGTGCGGATCATATACTTTTCGACCATGTTCTTGCTCAACCCCATGCGCTCGGCGATTTCGGCTTGGGTAAGGCCTTCGAGCTTCTGCCAGATGAACACCTGCCGGCAGTTGAGCGGCAGCTCGGCCAGTGCCCGCTCGACGCTGTCGGCCAGCTCCAGGGCTTGCACGTAGGCCTCCGGGTCGCCACTGCCGCTACCGCCATCGTCGAAAGCTTCCAGTTCCAGGGCCTGGCGGCGGTCTTCGCGGCGCAAGCCATCCACGACAATGTTGCGAGCGGTCTGGTGCAAGTAGGCACGCGGCTGCTCAACCTGTTCGCGCGGGTTTTCCAGTACCCGGACAAAGGCATCGTGGGTGAGGTCCTCGGCCTGCTGACGACTGCGCAGTTTGCGCGTCCAGGTGCCGATCAGCTCATGGTAATGGTCGAGGAAGCCTTTGTGTCCGGACACGGTCGGGGTCATCAGGGAGGCAGACAAGGGTGCGAATAGTAATGTTTCTCATCAAAACCAGCAAATCCGCCAGTCGGTAACAAAAAATTTATGAGCCATTTCCTGTACGTGGGTACCAGGAAAATGTGGCCATAAATATGAACACCCCTGGCCCTTTCGCGGGTAAACCCGCTCCCACAGGAATGGCGAAAACCCTGTAGGAGCGGGTTTACCGGCGAAGGCCCCAATGCGGTCTATTCCACAATTTTTTACGCTTGAAACATCGTGGGGAACATCAGCCGGTCACATGGGTCGTCTATTCAAATGGCTGGTCGTCGATCCACGCCGATCACGCCCGGATTACCTGTTGATTCTGCATTCTTCACGCCCTAAAGTGCGCGCCGAACGTCCATGCTGGAAACGATCCATCCGGCTCAAGTACTGAGTAGGCGAACCAAAGTGGGGATACGGAGGACGTTCAGTTTGCAGCCACTTATTCTTTCAGTTTGCCCATGGAGTCCCTGAGCATGTCGATCCAGGTCGAAGACTATTTCGCGCGTGACACCTTCCAGAAAATGAAGGCGTTCGCCGACAAGCAGGAAACCCCGTTCGTACTCATCGATACCCAGATGATCAGCCAGGCCTATGACGACCTGCGCGCCGGTTTCGAATTCGCCAAGGTGTACTACGCGGTCAAGGCCAACCCGGCCGTCGAAATCATCGACCTGCTCAAAGAGAAAGGTTCGAGCTTCGACATCGCCTCGATCTACGAGCTGGACAAAGTGCTGGGCCGTGGCGTCAGCGCCGACCGTATCAGCTACGGCAACACCATCAAGAAGTCGAAGGACATCCGCTACTTCTACGAGAAGGGCGTGCGCCTGTACGCCACCGACTCCGAAGCCGACCTGCGCAACATCGCCAAGGCCGCACCGGGCTCGAAAGTGTACGTGCGTATCCTGACTGAAGGCTCGACCACGGCTGACTGGCCGCTGTCCCGCAAGTTCGGCTGCCAGACCGACATGGCCATGGACCTGCTGATCCTCGCCCGCGACCTGGGCCTGGTGCCTTACGGCATCTCCTTCCACGTGGGCTCGCAGCAGCGCGACATCAGCGTGTGGGATGCTGCCATTGCCAAGGTCAAGGTGATCTTCGAGCGCCTGAAGGAAGAAGACGGCATCGAGCTCAAGCTGATCAACATGGGTGGCGGCTTCCCGGCCAACTACATCACCCGTACCAACAGCCTGGAAACCTACGCTGAAGAAATCATCCGCTTCCTGAAGGAAGACTTCGGTGACGAGCTGCCGGAAATCATCCTGGAGCCAGGCCGTTCGCTGATTGCCAACGCCGGTATCCTGGTCAGCGAAGTGGTGCTGGTGGCGCGCAAGTCGCGTACCGCCGTCGAGCGCTGGATCTACACCGATGTGGGCAAGTTCTCCGGCCTGATCGAAACCATGGACGAAGCCATCAAGTTCCCGATCTGGACCGAGAAGAAAGGCGAAGCCGAAGAAGTGGTCATCGCCGGCCCGACCTGCGACAGCGCCGACATCATGTACGAAAACTACAAGTACGGCCTGCCGCTGAACCTGGCCATCGGTGACCGCCTGTACTGGCTGTCGACCGGCGCCTACACCACCAGCTACAGCGCGGTGGAATTCAACGGCTTCCCGCCGCTGAAGGCTTACTACCTGTAATGCAGAACGGGGCCGCAAGGCCTCGTTTTTATTTGCGTGCCCCCAAGGCCGCTCCTACACCTGACCGCGTCAACCGGTCGGATTGGAACGGTCTTCGCGCCGTTCGATCTCCTCGGCATACCGCCCCGCAAAGGCCATCAACACCGGCCCAGCGCCCTGCAAGGTCACCAACGCAGCGCGCAGGAAATTCATGTTCCCCTCAACCCGCGCCCGCTCCAACCACTGCCCGGCCTCCGCCATCTGCCCGCGCTCTACCAGTACCAGCGCCAGGCTGAACATCCCTCGAAAATCCCCAGCCTCAGCCGAACGCCGATACCAGCGCACCGCTCGCGCCGGGCTTGGCGCCGTTGCAATGCCCTGCTCCAGGTAACGCCCGTACAGGTTCATCGACTTGGCATGCCCCATCTGCGCAGCCTTCTCGTAGCACATCAGTGCCTGCGCCTGATTGGCCGGCACCCCGCGACCAGTGGCCAGCAGGTTGCCCAGATTGTAAAGGCCCCAATCCAAACCGGCATCAGCCGCGCGCGCATAGTGGATGGCCGCCTGCGTCAGGCTCGGCTCGCCGCCCCAACCATGCTCCAGGCAACGCCCGAGCATGTTGTGCGCCATGGCACTGCCGCCCTGTGCGGCGATGCCAAACCAACGCCGGGCCACGGTGGCATCCTCCTGGATTCCACGGCCATCCAGCAGGATCTGCCCCAACAGCAACTGCGCCTCGACCGCGCCCTGCCCCGCTGCCGCCAGAATCGCCTGAGCGGCCTTGCCGGGGCTTTCCTCCAGCATGGCCTGCAAACCGGCCACATCCACCACTTCCTCACGTCGCAACTGGTAGGACACGGCTCATACCTCAGCCCAGCGGCGCAGCAGGTTGTGGTACGTGCCGGTCAGTTGCAGCAGCGACGGATGGTCCGGCACATCGGCAGTCAATTGCTGGATAGCGTTATCCATCTCGAACAACAGCGTCCGCTGGCTGTCCTCACGCACCAGGCTCTGGGTCCAGAAAAATGCGGCGTAACGCTGGCCACGGGTTACCGGGTTTACCTTGTGCAGGCTGGTGCCGGGGTACAGCACCAGGTCACCGGCGGCCAACTTGACCTGCTGCACGCCGTAAGTGTCCTGAATCACCAACTCGCCACCGTCGTAGCTGTCCGGGTCGCTGAGGAACAGCGTGGAAGACAGGTCGGTACGCACCCGCTCCGGGCTGCCCTTGGGCTGGCGCAGGGCGTTGTCGATGTGGAAACCGAAGTTGCCGCCTTCGCGGTAGCAGTTGATCAGCGGCGGGAACACCTTGTGTGGCAAGGCCGCCGACATGAAGCGCGGAGTTTTCCACAGCCGGTCGATCAGCGCGCTGCCAATCTCCTTGGCCAGCGGGTGCCCTTCCGGCAACTGCAGGTTGTGCTTGGCCTTGGCCGACTGGTAGCCAGCCGTAGCCTTGCCATCAGCCCAGTCGGCCTGCTCCAGCGCCTGGCGAATACGGGCCAGCTCATCAGCGTCGAACAGGCCTGGGATGTGAAGCAGCATGGCAGCAGCACCGTTAGGAAGTGTAAAGGCGCCAATGATATTGATTCCCTTTTGCGCTGCACAAGCCCCATTCGCCGCTTAAGACGTTTCAGCTGGATGAAACCGTAAAGGCAAATTGTAAAGATTGTAAATTCCTCACGAATGGTAACGAATCTCAATTGTGAGTCACAATTGCTTACATTAAGATCCGCCGCCTCAACACCTTGGGGAAGGTCCTTAGCAATGCGCCAGTCCGTACCATCTGCTGTGAGTTCGCCACGCCTGATCGTGTCTGCCATCGGTGTCGCCCTTAGCGCCACGTCGGTCTACGCCGCCGACCCGGCCGCCACCAGCGCCATCACCCTCGACGCCACCAGCGTCAATGGCAAGGCTGAACAAGCCAGCACCGATTACAAGGTTGAAAAGGCCTCCTCGCAGAAGTACACCGCGCCGCTGTTAGACACCCCGCGCTCGGTTACCGTGATCCCGCAGCAAGTGATCAAGGACACCAATGCCTTGACCCTGCAGGACGCACTGCGCACTGTGCCGGGCATTACCTTCGGTGCTGGCGAAGGCGGCAACCCGCAAGGCGACCGCCCGTTCATTCGTGGCTTCGATGCCCAGGGTGATACGTACCTGGACGGCGTACGAGACACTGGCGCGCAAACCCGCGAAATTTTCGCCATCGAGTCGGTGGAAGTGGCCAAGGGCCCTAACTCGGCCATCGGTGGCCGTGGCGCTGCAGGCGGCACCATCAACCTGGTGAGCAAGCGCGCGCACCTTGGCAACTCGCTCGACGGCGCCTGGACTTGGGGCAGCGACCAGACCCAGCGCTACACCTTCGATGGCAACTACCAGTTCAGCGATACCGTTGCCGGCCGCCTGAACCTGATGACCCACGAAAGCAACGTCGCCGGCCGCGACAAGGTCAACTACGACCGCTGGGGTATCGCCCCGTCGCTGGCCTTCGGCCTGGGCACGCCAACCCGCGTCAACCTTGACTACTACCACCTGGAAAGCGACGACCTGCCGGATTCGGGCATCCCCTACACCATCCCGACCAACGGCAGCGCCGGGCGCACCTCGGCGCACCCGAGCAAACCGAATGACGGCGGCGACAGCGATAACTTCTACGGCCTGACCGGTCGCGACTTCCGCAAGACCCGCGTGGACATCGCCACCTTCGCCATCGAGCACGACCTGACCGACGCGCTGACCATCAAGAACACCCTGCGTCACGGCAACAGCATGCAGGACTACATCCTGACCCAGCCTGACGACAGCAAGGGCAACGTCAACAACGGCAGCGTGTGGCGTCGTGCCAACACCCGGGTGGGTAATACCGCCACCACCACCAACCAGACCGACCTGTTCGGCGAGTTCTATGTAGGTGGTTTGAAAAACAGCTTCTCCACCGGTATCGAGCTGAGCCGTGAAGAAAGCGAGCGCTCCAGCTACACCGTTGACACCGACACCGTCCCAGGCGGCAGCGCCAATACCAACTGCACCCCGGGCATGATCGGCTCCACCAGCGGGTACAACTGCACCTCGCTGAGCAACCCGAACCCGGATGATCCGTGGAACGGCACCATCTCGCGCAACTACGCTGGCACCACCACCAACAGCAAGACCCGCGCGATCTATGTATTCGACACCCTGGAGCTGACCCCCGAGTGGCTGGTCAACATGGGCCTGCGATACGACCACTTCGACACCGACTACAAAACCTACAACGCCGCTGGCACCACCACTGCCAAAGGCAACGACGTCAGCGAGTTCGTGACCGGCCAACTGGGTCTGGTGTGGAAGCCGGCCGAAAACGGCAGCATCTACGTGTCCTACGCCACCTCCGCTACGCCACCAGGCGCCATGCTCGGCGAAGGTACCGAAGGCAACCCGCTGGGTGGCACACCTGACCGCAACGGGAATCTGCTGGCCAGCGATATGGAGCCGGAAGAAACCACCAACTACGAGATCGGCACCAAGTGGAACCTGCTTGACGAGCGCCTGTCTCTGGCTGCGGCGCTGTTCCGCACCGAGAAAGAAAACGCCCGGGTACAGGTCAACACCAACACCTACGAGAACGTCGGTGAAACCCGCGTGCAAGGTATTGAACTGTCTGCCAGCGGCAAGCTGACCGATAAATGGCAGGTGTTCGCCGGCTACACCTACATGCAGGCACGCCAGATCGACGGCGGCCCGCTGGGCAAGGCCAACGACGGCAACCAACTGCCGAACACGCCAAACAACAGCGCCAGCTTGTGGACCACTTACGCGATCACGCCGAAGCTGACCATCGGTGGCGGTGCGTTCTACGTGGATGACGTGTACGGCAGCGTAGCCAACACCACCATGGTCGACAGCTACGTTCGCTACGACGCCATGGCGGCCTACAAGCTGACCAAGAACGTCGACCTGCAGCTGAACGTGCAGAACCTGACCAACGAGGTGTACTACGACAAGGCCTTCTCCACCCACTTCGCCAACCAGGCGGCCGGGCGGACTGCACTGTTGACCACCAGCGTTCACTTCTAACGCAGCAGCCCAAAGCCCCGTTCATACCAGTGAGCGGGGCTTTTGCGTATCAAGGCATAATGCACGCCGCGCAGGTAGCGGCAGCAACACAAGGTGAGAGACGTGGTGAAGAAGACGCTGTTCCAATTGCACTGGTTCTTTGGCATCACCGCTGGCCTGGTGCTGGCCCTGATGGGCATCACGGGGGCCTTGTACTCGTTCCAGGAAGAACTGCTGCGCGCATTCAATGCCGATGTGCTCAAGGTAGAGGTGCGCGCCGAAGGCGTGCTGCCGCCAGCCGAGCTGGTCCAGCGAGTCGAGGCCCAGCAACACGACAAGGTGTCGATGCTGTGGGTCGACGTGCGTGAAGGCAACGCCGCACGGATCTTCTTCATGCCGCCACCAGGCGAACGCCGTGGCGAGCTGCGCTATGCCGACCCCTACACCGGCGAACTCAAGGGCAAAGTGGCCGGGCAAGGCTTCTTCAACCTCATGCTCAACCTGCACCGCTTCCTGGCCATGGGCGACACCGGCCGGCAGATTACCGGTGCCTGCACCCTGATGCTGGTGTTCTTCTGCCTCTCCGGACTGTACCTGCGCTGGCCGCGCAAGGCACTGGACTGGCGCACCTGGCTGACCTTCGACTGGGCGAAGAAAGGCCGAGCCTTCAACTGGGACCTGCACGCCGTGGCCGGTACCTGGTGCCTGCTGTTCTATCTGCTGTTCGCCCTTACCGGGCTGTTCTGGTCCTATGAATGGTACCGCGAAGGCCTGAACAAGCTGCTGGCCGACAAGCCGGCCGCGGGCCAGCAACAAAAACGCGGCGAAGGCCGTGGCCGCCACGGGCCGCAGAAAGTCGACAAGAACGCACCGCCGCTGGTGGTCGACTATGACGCGATCTGGGCCAACCTCAAAAACGCTGCCGGCCCAGGCCTGGCCATGTATAACCTGCGCCTGCCGCCGGCGGGTGGCCAGCCTGCCAACCTGTTTTACTTGCTGGACAACGCCGATCACCCGCGCGCGTTCAACACCTTGGTGCTGGACCCGGCCACCGGACAGGTGAAAAACCACGACCGCTACACCGATAAGTCCTTCAAGGCCCAGCTGCTGCAAAGCGTCTACGCCCTGCACGTTGGCGAATACTTCGGCCTGCCGGGCCGCATCATCGTCACCATCGCCAGCCTGACCATGCCGCTGTTCTTCGTCACCGGCTGGCTGCTATACCTCGACCGCCGCCGCAAGAAGCGCCAGGTGCGCGAGGCCCGTGGCAACGTTGCCAGCAACAATGGCAGCGGCGAAAGCTGGCTGATCAGTTTTGCCAGCCAAAGCGGCTTTGCCGAGCAACTGGCCTGGCAGAGCGCCGGGCAGCTGCAAGCAGCGGGCATGCCGGTACAGGTGCGCGCCCTGGCCGAACTGGGTGAAAACGACCTTCGACAAGCCCGCCGCGCGCTGTTCGTGGTCAGCACCTTCGGCGACGGCGAAGCCCCCGACAGCGCCCGCGCCTTCGAGCGCAAGGTGCTTGGCCAACCTTGGGCGCTGAACAACCTCAGCTACGCTGTACTCGCCCTCGGCGACCGCCAGTATCCGCACTTCTGCGGCTTCGCCCGCCGCTTGCAGGCATGGCTGGGTGAGCGCGGCGCCAGCAGCGCGTTCAGCCCGGTGGAAGTGGACAATGCCGACCAGGCAGCGCTGCAGCAGTGGCAGCAAGAACTGGCGCAACTGACCGGCGCCCAGCCGGTGGCCGCCTGGCAGCCGCCGAGCTTTGCCAACTGGTCACTGGTGCGCCGCGAACTGTTGAACCCAGGCAGCCAAGGGCAGCCGGTGTACCTGCTTGGCTTGCAACCGGAAGCGCCTGCCAGCTGGGAGGCTGGCGACCTGGTGGAGATCCTACCGCTCAATGGCCAGCCCCGTGTCGACGCCTTCCTCAATGGCCTGGCGCTGGACGCCAGCGCCAAGGTGCAGGTGAATGGCCTGAGCGAAACCCTGGCCCAGGCCCTCGCTGGCCGCCAGTTGCCGGCACGTCGTGATCACTTGATCGGCTTGCAGCCGCAGGCGTTGATCGATGCACTGGTGCCGATCGGCAGCCGCGAATACTCCATCGCCTCGATCGCCAGCGATGGCGTGCTGGAGCTGATCGTGCGCCAGGAACGCCACGCCGATGGCCACCTGGGCCTGGGCTCGGGCTGGCTGACCGAGTACCTGCCGCTGAACGGCACCTTGAGCCTGCGCCTGCGGCGTAACAGCGGTTTCCACCTGCCGGAAAGTGCCGCACCGATGATTCTGATCGGTAACGGCACCGGCCTGGCCGGCCTGCGTAGCCTGATTCGGGCGCGGGTGAATGCTGGCGAGCAGCGTAACTGGCTGCTGTTCGGCGAGCGTAACCGGGCGCATGACCTGCTGTGTGGCGATGAGCTGCAAGGCTGGCTGGACAGCGGCGACCTGGCACGGCTGGATCTCGCGTTTTCACGCGATCAGGCTGAGAAGGTGTATGTGCAGGATGTGTTGCTGCAGCAGGCCGAGGAGTTCAAACGCTGGGTGGCGGATGGCGCCTGTGTGTATGTCTGCGGCAGCCTGCAAGGGATGGCTGCGGGGGTAGATGCTGCGCTGAACGGCATGCTTGGGGACGCTGCTGTACAGCAACTGATCGAGGATGGCCGGTATCGGCGGGATGTGTATTGATCGAAAATTAATGTAACCAGCGCCGGCCTCTTCGCCCGCAAGCCCGCTCCCACAGGGTCCTCACAGATTTCGAATACTGTGCAGTACCTGTGGGAGCGGGCTTGCCGGCGATAGGGCCAGTTCAGGCCGTCAGTGAAGCTCGAAGGTATCGGCATCCAGGTTGGCTGGGAACTTGGCCCGGTAAGCCGCCAGCTCCGCCGCGCTCAACACTGCAGTGAACACCCCGTCCGCTTCCCCGGCACTGAGCAGGCTCTCACCCTGGAAGTCCAGCACCTGGCTATCGCCCGAATACGCAAAGCCTTTGCCATCCGTCCCCACCCGGTTAACCGCTGCCACATAGCACAGGTTCTCGATCCCCCGCGCCGGCAGCAGCCGGTTCCAGTGCTGGCGCCGCGCAGCCGGCCAGTTAGCGGTGTACAGCAGCAGGTCGGTGTCCTGGGCATCGCGGCTCCACACCGGGAAGCGCAGGTCGTAGCAGATCAGTGGGCGAATTCGCCAGCCCTTGAGCTCGAACTGGACCTGGCGCTCGCCCGGGGTGTAGTGCTTGTGCTCACCGGCCATGCGGAACAGGTGGCGCTTGTCGTAATGCAGAATTTCGCCATCCGGCCGCGCCCACAGCAAGCGGTTGCGGTGGCTGCCGTCACTGGCCTGGATGATCACGCTACCGGTAATCACCGCGTTGCATTTCTTCGCCTGGGCCTTCAGCCACTTGTAGGTCGGGCCGTTCTCCGGCTCGCACAGGCTTTCCGATTGCATCGAGAAACCGGTGGTGAACATTTCCGGCAGGATTACCAGGTCCACCTCGCCCACCTGCTCCAGCAGCACCTCGAAGTGCGCATAGTTGGCCTCGCGGTCGTGCCAGGCCAGGGTGGTTTGCACCAGGGCGACTCTCAGGTTCGGCAGTGTGCTCAAATCGCGCATAGTCGTTCCGCTGCCTGACGCAGCGTCTCCTCTCGTTTGGCAAAGCACAGGCGGACCAGGCGTTGCTCGGGGATGGGTTGCTGGTAGAACACCGACACCGGAATGGTCGCCACACCGTGCTCGCGGGTGAGCCACAGCGACATGTCGACATCGTTCAGGTCCGGGCGGATCTGCGAATAGTCCACCAGCTGGAAATAGGTACCCGCCGTGCGGGTGAAGCTGAACCGCGAACCGTCCAGCAAACCGCAGAACAGGTCTCGCTTGGCCTGGTAGAAGGCCGGCAGTTCATCGATGTGCTCGGGGTGCTCGGCCATGAAGTCGGCCAGCGCACATTGCAAAGGCGTCACGCCGCAGAAGTTGACGTACTGGTGAACCTTGCGCAGCTCCGCGCTCAGCGCCGGGGACGCGATCACGTAGCCGGTCTTCCAGCCGGTCACGTGGTAGGTCTTGCCGAACGAGCTGACCACGAAGGCGCGTTGGTACAACTGCTCATGGGCCAGCACGCTGGCGTGGCGTACGCCGTCGTACACCAGGTGCTCGTAGACCTCGTCGCTGACCAGGTAGATATCACGGTCGGCAATGAGTGCCGCCAACTGGTCGAGGTCTTCGCGGGTAATCAACGCGCCACTGGGATTATGCGGCGAGTTGAGGATGACCATGCGCGTGCGCGGGCTCAAGGCATCGCTGAACTTCTGCCAGTCGATGCGGAAGTCGCCGTCGCTGAGTTGCACATGCACGCAGCGGCCACCGGCCAGCTCCACGGACGGCTCGTAACTGTCGTAGCAAGGGTCGAAGACGATGACCTCGTCACCCGCATGGACCACAGCCTGAATGGCACAGAAGATCGCCTCGGTGGCACCGGGGGTGATGGTCACTTCCTGGTCCGCATCCACCTTGGCGCCATACAGGCGCTCGACCTTGGCTGCCACCTGCTGGCGCAGGGCCGGCAGGCCGGTCATCGGCGAATACTGGTTGTGCCCGGCAGCCACATGCCGGCCCACTGCATCGAGCAGGGCCTGCGGGCCGTTGAAATCAGGGAAACCCTGGGACAGGTTGAGCGCACCGGTCTGCACGGCGAGCTGGGACATGGTGGTGAAGATGGTCGTGCCGACGTTCGGCAGTTTGCTGCGGATCATGGAGCCCTCTTTCCTGGGGTGTATCCGGCACGGGGTGGAGTCCGAGCATAGCGGATCGGGCGGTCAGGAAAAAGGTTGAAACATTAGGGGCATTGCTTTGGATCAAACGGCCTCTTCGCGAGCAAGCCCGCGAAGAGGCTGAGGCGGAATCAGCGCTTGTCGCGGCGCTTCTTCTCGGCCTTCTTGTGGTGCGACATCAGGCGGCGCTTCTTGTTGACCTGGCGGTCGGTGAGGGTGTTCTTCTTGCCCTCGTACGGGTTCTCACCGCCCTTGTACTCGATGCGGATCGGCGTACCGACCAGCTTCAGCACACGGCGGTAGGTGTTCTCCAGGTAACGCGAGTACGACTTCGGAATTTTCTCGGTCTGGTTACCGTGAATCACGATCAGCGGCGGGTTGGCCCCCCCCAGGTGGGCATAGCGCAGCTTGATGCGGCGACCGTTCACCAGCGGTGGCTGGTGCTCGCTCACGGCGTCTTCCAGGATCTGCGTCAGGCGGCTGGTAGGCCAACGGGTTACCGCCGACTTGAACGCGGCCTGCACCGACTTGTACAGGTTACCCACGCCAGTGCCATGCAAGGCGGAGATGAAGTGGATGTCGGCGAAGTCAACGAAGAACAGCCGGCGCTCCAGCTCGGTCTTCACGTAGTCGCGTTCGCCGGGCTGCATGCCATCCCACTTGTTCAGGGCGATGACGATGGCGCGGCCCGCTTCCAGGGCAAAGCCCAGCAGGTTCAGGTCGTGGTCCACCACACCTTCGCGGGCGTCCATGACGAAGATCACCACGTTGGCGTCCTTGATCGCCTGCAGCGTCTTCACCACCGAGAACTTCTCGACTTCCTCGTGGATCTTGCCGCGTTTGCGCACACCGGCGGTGTCGATGAAGGTGTACTTCTCGCCATCGCGTTCGAACGGGATGTAGATACTGTCACGGGTGGTACCCGGCTGGTCATAGACCACCACGCGCTCTTCACCGAGCATGCGGTTGACCAGGGTGGATTTACCCACGTTCGGGCGGCCGATAATGGCGATCTTGATGCCATCTTTCTCGCTCGGGCCAGGGATGCGCACAGCTTCTTCGCCTTCGGCGACTTCGGCGTCCAGGGCTTCTTCGACCTGGTCGCGCGGCAGGTGGCCAAGCACGGCCTCCATCAGCGCGTTGATGCCACGGCCCTGGGAGCCCGCCACCGGAATGGCGTTGCCCATGCCCAGCGGCGAGAACTCGGCGCGAGCTACGTCGGCGTCGATGTTGTCGATCTTGTTAGCGACCAGAATCGCCTCTTTGTTGCGCTTGCGCAGGTGCTCGGCAATCATCTGGTCGGCGGCGGTCATGCCGGCGCGGGCATCGACCAGGAACAGCACGTAGTCGGCTTCTTCGATGGCCATGAGCGACTGCTCGGCCATTTTCTCGTCCATGCCCACTTCGTCACCGGTAATACCACCGGTGTCGATCAGGATGAAGGAACGACCCTGCCAGCTGGCATCGCCATACTGGCGGTCACGGGTCAGGCCCGACAAGTCACCGACGATGGCATCGCGGGTTTTGGTCAGGCGGTTGAACATGGTGGATTTGCCGACGTTCGGGCGGCCCACCAGGGCAATTACGGGAACCATCGGCTCTCCACTCTCGAATTCTTGAAAATGCAAAGGCCGCTGCAAGGCAGCGGCCGGAGTACGGGCGGCGTGTCCTACGCCGCAGCTTGAAGCCCGCCAAGGCTTCAAGCATAGCTTCAGCGGATGGTCAGTGCCTCGAGCTTGCCGCTGTTGCCGAAGACGTAGATGGTGTCGCCGACCACAAGTGGGCGGGCGCGCAGGCCATCGCTGTCGATACGCTCACGGCCGACGAAGCGGCCATCGACCTGGCTCAGCAGGTGCAGGTAACCTTCAAAGTCGCCTACCGCTACGTAGCTGGAAAACACTTCCGGCGCCGACAGCTGGCGGCGCGCCATGGTGTCGTTGGTCCACAGGGCGCTGGAAGTGCGCTCGTCGACGCTTTCCACGGTACCCGACGCTTCGCTGACGTAGACATTGCCGAAACCTTGGGCAACGCCCACGTAGCTGGACGCATCACGCTGCCACAGCACACGGCCGCTTTCCAGGTCCAGGCCCGCTACACGGCCCTGATAGGTGCTGACGTAGAGGGTTTCACCGGACAGCAGCAAGCCGCCATCGATGTCGACCACACGGTCCAGCTCGGAACGGCCTTGTGGAATGGCCACACGGCTTTCCCACACTGGCACGCCGTTATTGATGTCCACCGCCACCACCTTGCCAGTGGACAGGCCGGCAATGGCCAGGCGGTTGGTGGCAATCGGGGCACCGGTGCCACGCAGGGTCAGTACGGCCGGGGTGTTTTCGTAGATCCAGCGGCGGTCGCCAGTAGCGGCATCCAGGCCAATCAGGCGGTCGTCCTGGGTTTGCACCACCACCACATCACCGTTGTTGGCAGGCGGGGCCAGCACTTCGCTGGTCACGCGGGAGCGCCAACGCTCTTCACCGGTGCTGGAATCCAGGGCAATCACTTCACCCTTGAGGGTGCCGAGCATGACCAGGCCATAGCCCACGCCAACTGCGCCGGAAACCTGCAGCTCCAGGTCCTTCTTCCACACGACATCGCCAGTGATGCGGTCCAGGGCGAACACTTCGCCGTTGACGTCGGAGGCGTAGATACGGTCGTTCTCGATGGCCGGCACCAGGGTGTTGTAGGTTTCACCCTGGCCGTCACCGATCGAACGGCTCCACTGCTTCTTCAGCACCACTTCCTCGGTGAACTTGGTCAGCTCGGCCGGAGGCAGTTCCTTCTTGCTGTTGCTGCTGCAACCTGCGGCCAGCACGGCCAGGGTCAGCACTGCTGCATGTTTCCAACCGATCACTTACGCGTCCCCTTTAGCCAGGTCATCCAGCTTCAATTGCAGGCCACCGACTGCCGCGTCATCGGACAGCGCAGCCTTGGCTTTTTCGTAAGCGCTGTGTGCGTCGGCGGCACGGCCCAGTTGCACCAGCAGGTCACCTTTCAACTCTTCACGGCTGGCCAGGAAGGCTTTGTCGGCATCACCGTCAAGCAGCTTGAGCGCGTCTTCGGCCTTGTTCTGGGCGGCAAGCACGCGAGCCAGACGCTGGCGCGAAATCTCGCCCAAGGTCACGTCGGCCGGCTTGTCCAGCACGCTTTTCAGCTCGGCAGCGGCGTCGTCGAGCTTACCGCTCTCGACTGCCACCTTGGCCACGAACAGGCTGCCGTACTGGGCGTAAGCAGTACCGCCAAACTCGCTCTTGAGCTTGCCGGCCAGTTCCGCGACCTTGGTGGCGTCTGGCTGGCCAGTCGGCGTCAGGCTGGTCTCAAGCAACGCCTGATACAGCTGCGAGGCACCTTGCGACTGGTTGTTCTGGTACTTGTGCCAGGTATTCCAGCCCAATACCACCACGCCGGCCAGCAATGCGCCGGTCAGCAGCGGCTTGCCGTTGCGATTCCACCAGTCCTTGACCCCTGCCAGATCATCATCATCGGTACTCGACACCCCAATACTCCTTTTCGCCTATTCGTTGTTGAACCGCGTTACGCCTGCGCGATCGCGGTTTCCAGGTGCTCTGCCAGAGCATCCCAGGCAATGTTCTGTTGTTCGCCCTGGCCACGCAGGGGCTTCAAGCCGATTTCTTGCTTTGCCAGCTCGTCGTCGCCCAGGATCAGGGCGAACAGCGCGCCACTCTTGTCGGCTTTCTTGAACTGGCTCTTGAAGCTGCCACCACCGGCGTTTACCGCCAGGCGCAGGCCCGGCAGGCGGTCACGCAGGCCTTCGGACAGGCGCAGACCTGCCAGTTCGGCCTGCTCACCAAAGGCGCACAGGTAGACGTCGATCTGGCGGCTGATGGACTCCGGTACCTTGCCAAGGGTTTCCAGCAGCAGGATCAGGCGCTCGATACCCATGGCGAAACCAACGCCGGTGGTCGGCTTGCCGCCCATCTGCTCGACCAGCCCGTCGTAGCGGCCGCCGGCACACACGGTGCCCTGGGCGCCCAACTTGTCGGTGACCCACTCGAACACGGTCTTGCTGTAGTAGTCCAGGCCACGTACCAGCTTGGTGTTGATCACGAACGGAATGCCGGCTGCGTCCAGGCGGGCCTTCAGGCCTTCGAAGTGCACGCGGGACGCTTCGTCCAGGTAGTCTTCCAGCTTCGGCGCACCCACCAGTACCGCCTGGGTGTTCTGGTCCTTGCTGTCGAGAATGCGCAGCGGGTTGCTCTTCAGGCGGCGCTGACTGTCTTCGTCCAGCTGCTCCAGGCGTGCCGAGAGGAACTCGACCAGCGCGTCACGGTAGCGTGCACGGGCCTCACTGGTACCCAGGCTGTTGAGCTCCAGCTTGACCGCGTCCTGGATGCCCAGCAGGCCCCACAGGCGCCAGGTCAGCATGATCAGCTCGGCATCGATGTCCGGGCCGTCCAGGTTGAACACTTCCACGCCAATCTGGTGGAACTGGCGGTAGCGGCCTTTCTGCGGGCGCTCGTGGCGGAACATCTGGCCGATGTACCACAGTTTCTGCACCTGGCCATTGCCGGTGATGCCATGCTCCAGCACGGCACGCACGCAAGCGGCGGTGCCTTCAGGGCGCAAGGTGAGCGAATCGCCGTTGCGATCCTCGAAGGTGTACATCTCTTTTTCGACGATATCGGTCACTTCACCGATCGAGCGCTTGAACAGCTCGGTGAACTCGACGATCGGCGTACGGATCTGGCTGTACCCGTAGGTGTCCAGCAGCCCGGCCACGGTGCCTTCAAAGTAGCGCCACAGTGGCGACTGTTCTGGCAGGATGTCGTTCATGCCACGGATGGCTTGCAGCGATTTGCTCACGAATAGTCCTTACGAATTCTGTGTGTCAGCCACGGGCGATCAGCGCCGCATCGGCTTCGGCCTTTTCGGCCGCTTTCTGGCGGATGAGTTTTTCCAGCTCATCGACCAGGTTGTCATTGGTCAGCTTCTGCGCAGGCTTGCCATCGATGTAGATCAGGTTCGGCGTACCGCCGGTCAACCCTACATGGGCTTCCTTGGCTTCGCCCGGGCCGTTGACCACGCAACCGATCACTGCCACATCCAGCGGCACCAGCAGGTCTTCAAGGCGCCCTTCCAGCTCGTTCATGGTCTTGACCACATCGAAGTTCTGCCGCGAGCAGCTCGGGCAGGCGATGAAGTTGATGCCACGCGAGCGCAGGTGCAGCGACTTGAGGATGTCGTAGCCGACTTTCACTTCTTCGACCGGGTCGGCCGCCAGCGAGATACGGATGGTATCGCCAATGCCTTCGGCCAGCAGCATACCGAGGCCGACGGCGGATTTCACCGTCCCCGAACGCAGGCCACCGGCTTCGGTGATGCCCAGGTGCAGCGGCTGCACGATCTGCTTGGCCAGCAGGCGGTAGGCTTCGACGGCCATGAACACGTCGGAGGCCTTGACGCTGACCTTGAAGTCCTGGAAGTCCAGGCGGTCGAGGTGCTCGACGTGGCGCAGGGCCGACTCGACCAATGCGGCCGGGGTCGGCTCGCCGTACTTCTTCTGCAGGTCTTTTTCCAGGGAGCCGGCGTTGACGCCGATACGGATCGGGATACCACGGTCGCGGGCGGCATCGACCACGGCGCGTACACGGTCTTCACGGCCGATGTTGCCGGGGTTGATGCGCAGGCAATCCACGCCCAGCTCGGCCACACGCAGGGCAATTTTGTAATCGAAGTGGATGTCGGCGACCAGCGGCACACTGACCAGCTGTTTGATCTTGCCGAACGCCTCGGCGGCGTCCATGTCCGGCACTGAAACGCGCACGATGTCCACGCCGGCATCGACCAGGCGCTGGATTTGCGCCACGGTGGCGGCCACATCGTTGGTGTCGGTGTTGGTCATGCTCTGCACCGCGATGGGCGCATCACCACCCACCGGCACATTGCCGACCCAGATTTTGCGGGATTCGCGACGTTTGATCGGAGATTCGCCGTGCATGACTTACTGTCCCAACTTCAGGCGAGCGGTCTCGCCACTGGTGAACGGGGCAACATCGACGGCCTGGCCGTTGTAGCTGACCTGGGCGCCACGGGCAAAGCCCAGACGCACCGCGAACGGCGGCTTGCCGGTCAGTTCGAGGTTGTCCCCCTTGCGCTTGATGGCGCTGAACAGCACCTTGCCGTTGCCATCGGACACCTGGGTCCAGCAATCGGCGGTGAACTGGATGGCGACCTTGGCGCTGCCTGCCGGTACTGCGGCTGGCTCGGCGGCAGCCACGGCCGGCGCCGGTGCGGCAGGTGCAACAGCGGCCGGTGCCGGGGTAGCCGGTGCTACCGGGGTAGCCACTGCAGCAGGTGCAGGCTGCGCGGACGCTGGCTGGGCCGGCGTCGGCGCAGGCACTGCAGCAAGGGTTGGCGCCGGGCTTGCCGGTGCCTGTTCAGCAGCGGCGGCGGGCTGTTCGGCAGCGCCCTGCTCCAGCGCCAGCGGTGCGCTTTCGGCTTGCTGGCCAGCGGAAACAGCCTGGTCTTCAGGCTCATCGAGCGGGTGAATCTGGGTGGTGCCGTCGGCACTTTCGACTTCGACGTGCTCCAAAGCAATCTTGGCCAGGTCCTTGCCACGCAGGCTGCCCTGGTCCTGCCACCAGACGAAGCCGCCACCGACCACCGCCACCAGCAACAGCAGGCTGACGCCGCGCAGAATGTTGTGCGACAGGCGCACCGGCTCTTCGATACGGCCCAGCGAATGTACCTCGCTGCCTTTGGCGTGGGTGCCGGTGTAGCGGTCGAAGGCCTCTACCAGGGCGGCCTGGTCGAGGTCCATGAGCTTGGCATAGGCGCGAATGTAGCCACGGGCAAACGTATGCCCTGGCAGCTTGTCGAAGGCGCCGGTTTCCACGTGGTTCAACGAACTGACAGTGAGGTTGAGCTTGCGGGCCACCTCGGCTTGAGACCAGTCCCGTTTCTCACGGGCCAGGCGCAAAAGCTCACCGGGGTTCTGGCCAGGCGCTACTGCTACTTCGGGATGCGCGGCGTTCATCGTTGCTCCGACAGGTATTGCTGATATTCCGGCGTACCGGGATAAAGTCGTTGTAATTGCTGGCCCATCTCGGCCAGTGTGCCCTGCTCGTCGAACACCCGGGCAAGGCGACTGCCCAGCAGCAGGCTACGGGCATCGTGGTCGCTCAACTGGCTGAAACGATCGTAGTAGTCCCGGGCCGGCACATAATGCCTGTTTTCGTAGGACAACTCAGCCATTTCCAGCAACGCTTTCGGTTGCCGCTGGTTGAGTTGCAACGCTTTCAGCAGGTAAGCATGCGCCTGGTCGCGGCGATCGCGCTTCAGGGCAGTCAGGCCCAGGTTCTCGTACACGCGTGAGCGCTCAGGATACAGGGTATCGGCGCTGGCCAGGCGAAACATCTGCTCGGCCTCGGCAAATCGCCCCTGAGCATAAAGGAAACTGCCGTAATTGTTGCGCATTCGCGTGTCGCCGGCGCGGGCTTGCAAGGCCTTGCGAAAGTGGGCTTCGGCGAGTGCCGGCTCACCTTCGGCCTGGAATACCAGCGCCAGGGCCGCGTGCGCGTCGGCATCGGTGCTGTCGAGGGCCAGGGCCTTGCCCAGTGGCGCCTTGGCCTGCGCGGTCAAACCCTGTTGCAAATACCCCAGGCCCAGTTGCACATAAGCCCGCCCCGCCTCTGCCCTGCCCTGGCGGCTGGCCAGGGGGTCGCTCGCGCCGCCCGACACACAGCCGGCCAGCAGCAAGAGCGCAAGGATCGACAGCGCGGCGCGCAGGCTCATGGGCAAAGTCCCGGTCAGTGGCTGGCGGCGCTGTCTTGCAGCTCGACGTCCGCGGAGAGCTGGCGCACAGCGATGTAGCGCTCGCTACGGCGGGTGCGGTCGTTGACCTGGCCGACCAGCTGACCACAGGCAGCATCGATATCGTCACCACGGGTGGTGCGGGTGGTGACGTTGAAGCCACCGTGGTGCAGCAGGTCCTGGAAGCGACGAATGGCGTTGTTGCTTGGCCGCTCGTAGCCCGAATGCGGGAACGGGTTGAACGGGATCAGGTTGATCTTGCACGGTACATCGCGCAGCAATTCGATCATTTGCGCGGCATGCTCAGGCTGGTCGTTGACGTCCTTGAGCAGGGTGTACTCGATGGTCAGCACGCGCTTGCCACCCAGGGTGGACATGTAGCCCATGCAAGACTCCAGCAGCACTTTCAGCGGGTACTTCTTGTTGATCGGTACCAGCTTGTTGCGCAGTTCGTCGTTCGGTGCGTGCAGCGACAGGGCCAGCGACACGTCAATGTGCTTGGCCAGCTCGTCGATCATCGGCACCACGCCCGAGGTGGACAGGGTAACGCGACGCTTGGAAATGCCATAGCCCAGGTCATCCATCATGATTTTCATGGCGGCGATGACGTTGTCGAAGTTCAGCAAGGGCTCGCCCATGCCCATCATCACCACGTTGGTAATCGCGCGGTCGACTTTGGCAGGGACGGTCCCGAAGGATTTGTTGGCAAGCCACACCTGGCCGATCACTTCGGCGGCAGTGAGGTTGCTGTTGAAGCCTTGCTTGCCAGTGGAGCAGAAACTGCAGTCCAGGGCACAGCCGGCTTGCGACGATACGCACAAGGTGCCGCGGTCGTCGGTAGGAATGTAGACGGTCTCGACGCAGCTGCCGGAGGCAACGCGGATCACCCACTTGCGGGTACCGTCGGCGGAAATGTCTTCACTGACCACTTCCGGAGGCCGAATCTCGGCAACGGCCTCGAGCTTTTCGCGCAAGACCTTGCCTACGTTGGTCATGGCCGCAAAGTCGGACACGCCAAAATGGTGAATCCATTTCATCACCTGGCCGGCACGGAAGCGTTTTTCCCCGATCGAGTCGAAGAATTGTTCCATTTCCGGCTGGGTCAGACCCAACAGGTTGATTTTGCCAGTAGATGTCGTCATGGATTCACCCTCACCCGTAAGCTTTCGCTTAGCGAGTGGTTACCTCGGTAGCAGCGAAGAAGTAAGCGATTTCGCGAGCAGCAGCAGCTTCGGAGTCCGAACCGTGAACGGCGTTGGCGTCGATCGACTCGGCGAAGTCGGCACGGATGGTGCCTGGAGCAGCTTCTTTAGGGTTGGTAGCGCCCATCAGCTCACGGTTCAGAGCGATGGCGTTTTCGCCTTCCAGAACCTGAACAACAACCGGGCCGGAAGTCATGAAGGCAACCAGGTCACCGAAGAAGCCGCGCTCGCTGTGCTCAGCGTAGAAGCCTTCGGCTTCGGCTTTGGACAGTTGCTTGATTTTCGAGGCAACGATTTTCAGGCCGGCTTCTTCGAAGCGAGTGGTGATCTTGCCGATGACGTTTTTGGCAACGGCGTCAGGCTTGATGATCGAGAAAGTACGTTGAACAGCCATGGAAAACTCCAGAATATGAGTGACACGAAAAATTAAACCCGCGAATTATACGCGGGTTCCGGGGGATTGCCTAACCTGCAAGTGACGCTTAGTCGGCTTCGTCGATCCAGGCAGCCTGGATGGCCTCGAGCACTTTCTCACCGCCGCGTGACGGATCGTCGCTGAACTCTGGCAATGCCAGCACCCAGCGGTGCAGGTCTACGAAATTCACATAACGAGGATCGACCTCAGGCTTGCTTTCTGCAAGCTGAATGGCGATCTCAAGTACATCAATCCATTTCAGGCTCATGGTGCAAACCTCAGTGCGGCGCTTCAGCGGCGTGGTTGAGCGAGTACTTGGGGATCTCGATGGTCAGGTCTTCGTCAGCGACGACCACCTGACACCCCAGGCGCGACTGCGCTTCCAGGCCCCAGGCCTTGTCCAGCATGTCTTCTTCCAGCTCGTCGGCTTCTTCCAGCGAGTCGAAACCCTTGCGCACGATGCAGTGGCAAGTGGTGCAGGCCTTGACGCCGCCGCAGGCACTTTCCATCTCGATGTGATGGTCGTGGGCCAGTTCCAGGATATTGGTCCCAGTCGGCGCCTCCACGGTCAGCCCCTCGGGGCAGAACTTCTCATGCGGCAGGAATGTCACCAGCGGCATCGGTTACTCCTCGATCTCATTCAGGTTGCGCCCGGCCAGTGCGGCTTTGACCGTCGAATCAAGGCGACGGGCGGCAAATGCGTCGGTCACCTGCGACAGACGCTTGGTCTGTTGCTCGATGGCTGCGCCATCGGTGCCGGCCAGCAAATCACGTAGTTCTTGCATCTGGAATTCGATGGCTTCGCGCTCTTCACGGCTGAGCAGGCGCTCACCGTCGGCGTCCAGGGCGCCCTGTACCGCTTCAAGCAGGCGCTCGCCGTCCACCTGGTGCTCGCGCAGCTGGCGGGCGTGCTTGTCGGAACCTGCGTGTTCGAAGGAGTCCTTCAGCATGCGGGCGATTTCACCATCGGTCAGGCCGTAGGACGGTTTGATCTGGATGCTGGCTTCCACGCCCGAACCCAGTTCGCGGGCGGCGACGCTGAGCAGGCCATCGGCATCCACCTGGAAGGTGACGCGGATTTTCGCCGCACCGGCAACCATGGCCGGAATGCCGCGCAGCTCGAAACGGGCCAGCGAGCGGCAGTCGCTGATCAGCTCGCGCTCACCCTGCAGGACGTGGATCATCATGGCCGTCTGGCCATCTTTATAAGTGGTGAACTCCTGGGCACGCGCCACCGGAATGGTGGTATTGCGCGGGATCACCTTCTCCATCAGACCGCCCATGGTCTCAAGACCAAGCGACAGCGGAATGACATCGAGCAGCAGCAGTTCACCACCTTCACGGCGGTTGCCGGCCAGGGTGTCGGCCTGAATGGCGGCACCGATGGCCACCACCTGGTCAGGATCGATCGAGGTCAGCGGGGTACGGCCGAACAGCCCGCCCACGGCTTCGCGCACTCGCGGTACGCGGGTCGAGCCACCCACCATGACCACGGCACTGACTTCTTCCAGCTCCACGCCACTGTCGCGCACGGCGCGGCGGCACGCCTTGAGGCTGCGGGCAACCATCGGTTCGATCATGGCTTCGAACGCGGCACGGCTCAGCTCACCCTGCCAGGCGCCATGGCTGACGCCGACCACGTCGGCGTCGGTCAGGGCTTCCTTGGCGGCGCATGCTGTTTGCAGCAACGCACGCTGGGTCGCCGGGTCCAGGTCGGACGACAGGCCAGCCTGCTCGATGATCCAGCCGGCAATGGCGTGGTCGAAATCGTCGCCACCCAGGGCGGTATCGCCACCGGTGGCCAGCACCTCGAACACACCAGCGGTCAGGCGCAGAATGGAAATATCGAAGGTACCGCCACCCAGGTCATAGATGGCCACCACACCTTCGGCATTCTGGTCCAGGCCATAGGCCACGGCAGCCGCCGTCGGCTCATTGAGCAGGCGCAGCACGTTCAAGCCAGCCAGGCGCGCAGCGTCCTTGGTGGCCTGGCGCTGGGCGTCGTCAAAATAGGCCGGCACGGTGATCACCGCGCCTACCAGCTCGCCACCCAGGGTCGCTTCGGCGCGCTCGCGCAGCACCTTGAGGATGTCAGCGGACACTTCCACCGGGCTTTTCGGGCCCTGCACCGTGTCGATGAACGGCATATGCGACTCGCCACCCACAAAGCGGTAGGGCAACTGCTCGCCCAGCTGCTTGACGTCGGCCAGGCCGCGCCCCATCAGGCGCTTGACCGACAGCACGGTGTTCAGCGGGTCGCTGGAAGCGGCATCACGTGCGGCCTGCCCCACTTCGCTGCGCCCTTCGAGGTAGCGCACCGCGGACGGCAGAATGACGTTACCCTGCGCATCAGGCAGGGGCTCGCTACGGCCGCTGCGCAATGCGGCGACCAGAGAGTTGGTGGTACCCAGGTCGATCCCCACCGCCAGGCGGCGCTGGTGCGGCTGAGGGCTTTGACCGGGTTCGGCAATCTGCAGTAGGGCCATGCTTATCTGAATACCTTAGGTGCCATCACGGGCGACACCGGGTTAATCGTCGAGGCGCTCTTCCAGTTGGCGCACTTCTTGGGCGAGCTTGTCGAGGAATTGCATGCGACGCATCAGGCGCTCGGCCTTTTCGCGCTCGCCTGGGGCATCCCAGCAGGCGGCAAAGTCCTCGTTCAGGGTGTCCTGGGCAGCCTTCAGGCGCCGCTTGAACACACCCACGCCGTCAAGGTCGGCTTCGTCCTGCAACTCTTCGAGCTCTTCGCGCCACTGCATCTGCTGCAACAGGAAGTCCGGGTCGTGGACCGTGACTTCCTGGGGCACTTCATGACCACTGATGGCCAGCAGATAGCGGGCGCGACGCGGCGCACTGCGCAGTGTCTGGTAAGCGTCGTTGAGGGCTGCGGACTTCTCCAGCGCTACACGCTGCTCACGCTCGGAGGCGTCGGCAAAGCGGTCGGGATGGACTTCGCGGGCCAACTCGCGGTAGCGAGTGGCCAGCTTGTCGAGGTCCAGGCGGAAGCTTGGCTGGAGGTCAAACAATGCGAAATGACAAGGAGTTCCCACAGCCAGCCTCAAACGTTGAAGCTTTCGCCGCAGCCACACTCACCGCGCACGTTGGGGTTGTTGAACTTGAAGCCTTCGTTCAACCCTTCCTTGACGAAATCCAGCTCGGTGCCGTCGAGGTAGACCAGGCTCTTGGGATCGATGATCACCTTCACGCCGTGGTTCTCGAACACCTGGTCTTCGTCCGCCAGTTCGTCAACGAACTCCAGCACGTAGGCCAGGCCCGAGCAACCGGTGGTGCGCACGCCCAGGCGAATGCCCTCACCCTTGCCGCGCCCGTCGAGGGAGCGGCGAATGTGGTTGGCGGCGGCTTCTGTCATGCTGATAGCCATCAGGACTCCTTACCTCGCAACAGGCGGCTTAGATCAAGCCTTTCTTCTGCTTGTAATCGCGTACCGCTGCCTTGATGGCATCTTCGGCGAGTACCGAGCAGTGGATCTTGACCGGCGGCAACGCCAGTTCTTCGGCCAGCTGGGTGTTCTTGATGGTCTCGGCTTCGTCCAGGGTCTTGCCCTTCATCCACTCGGTGGCGAGGGAGCTGGAAGCAATGGCCGAACCGCAGCCGTAGGTCTTGAACTTGGCGTCTTCGATAACGCCCTGCTCGTTGACCTTGATTTGCAGACGCATTACGTCACCGCACGCCGGGGCGCCGACCATGCCGGTGCCAACGTCTGGGTCTTCGGCATTCATCTTGCCGACGTTGCGTGGGTTTTCGTAGTGGTCGATGACCTTTTCACTGTATGCCATGGTGCAATTCCTTCCTCATCAGGGAGCCGCTCTTGCCGGCGACTGCTTAGTGGGCGGCCCACTCGATCTTGGAGATGTCAACGCCGTCTTTGTACATGTCCCACAGCGGCGACAGCTCACGCAGTTTGTTGACGGCCTCGCAGACTTTCTGCGCGGCGTAGTCGACTTCTTCTTCGGTGGTGAAACGGCCAAAGGAGAAGCGGATCGAGCTGTGCGCCAGCTCGTCGTTGCGGCCCAGGGCACGCAGTACGTACGAAGGTTCGAGCGACGCGGAGGTGCAGGCCGATCCGGACGAAACGGCGATGTCCTTCAGCGACATCAGCAGCGATTCGCCTTCGACGTAGTTGAAGCTCAGGTTCAGGTTGTGCGGTACGCGGGCAGTCTGGCTGCCGTTGACGTACAGCTCTTCAAGGTCCGAAACCTGCTTGAAGAAGCGGTCGCTCAGGGCCTTGATGCGCGCGTTCTCTGCGACCATTTCCTGCTTGGCGATGGCGAAGGCTTCGCCCATGCCGACAATCTGGTGAGTTGGCAGAGTGCCCGAACGCATGCCGCGCTCATGGCCACCGCCGTGAATGATGGCTTCCAGGCGTACACGCGGCTTACGGCTGACGTACAGCGCGCCGATACCTTTAGGGCCGTAGACCTTGTGCGCCGAGAACGACATCAGGTCGACTTTCATTTTTTGCAGGTCGATTTCGACCTTGCCGGCCGACTGGGCGGCATCGACGTGGAACAGGACGCCGCGCGAGCGGGTCAGTTCACCGATGGCGGCGATGTCGTTGATCGAGCCGACTTCGTTGTTCACGTGCATCAGCGAGACCAGGATGGTGTCGTCGCGCAGCACCGCTTCTACCATGGCCGGGGTGACGATGCCGTCTTCGCCTGGCTCAAGGTAGGTGACTTCGAAACCTTCACGCTCCAGCTGGCGAGCAGTATCCAGGACCGCCTTGTGCTCGATCTTGGAGGTGATGATGTGCTTGCCCTTGGTCTGATAGAAGTGCGCGACGCCTTTCAGCGCGAGGTTGTCGGACTCGGTGGCACCGCTGGTCCAGACGATTTCGCGCGGATCGGCGTTGATCAGCTCGGCAACCTGGCGACGACCGTTCTCGACCGCTTCCTCGGCCTTCCAGCCGAAGACGTGGGAGCGCGAAGCCGGGTTACCGAAGTTCCCGTCGACCAGCAGGCAGTCGGCCATCTTCTGGGCCACGCGTGGGTCGACCGGAGTGGTCGCGGAGTAATCGAGGTAGATCGGCAACTTCATTTGTCTCTCCTATCAGGCGGTGGCGTCGCTCATCGTCCCAGGGGGATCAATCGACGGCGGACGTCTCAATCTTGTCCAGCTGGGCGGTTCGGCCTGCGACACGTCGCAAGTCCTGGCGCTGGGCGACTTCCTGCACCTCACGGCGCATGACGAGGTCGGCCAGGCTGATGCCGCTGAGGAATTCATGGATCTGCTGGCTGAGGTCACACCACAGGTGGTGGGTCAGGCAGGTATCACCGGCATGGCAGTCCCCGAGGCCCTGGCAACGGGTAGCATCGACCGATTCGTTGACCGCATCGATGACCTGGGCCACCTGGATGGTTGCCATGCCCCGCGACAGCTGGTAGCCACCGCCTGGACCGCGCACGCTGGAAACCAGGCTGCTGCGGCGCAACTTGGCGAACAGCTGTTCCAGATAAGAGAGGGAAATGCCCTGGCGCTCGGAAATATCGGCCAAAGACACCGGCCCATGCTGCGCGTGCAACGCCAGGTCGAGCATGGCGGTCACGGCGTATCGGCCTTTGGTAGTCAGTCGCATGGCTATTGGGTACCACGGGAGTTTCGGGATGTGTGCGAGTATGCGATTCCCGAGCATTTAAGTCAACTATAAGACCTACTGCTTTAGTCGGGTTTGCATCGGGGAGGCGGGCGCGAGTGTAGCAGACGAGGGGCGTGAGCACACGCCCCGTATGTCACTATGATTTCAGTGCGGCGCAATCAATGCGACTGAGTGTCGCGCTGGGCCACCTTGGCCTCCTCGGCAAAATCATCTTCCGGCAGGGCTGGCAGCTCCTTGGCGCAGTAGTCGCTCCCCATCTTGGTCAGGGCGCCACACATACCCTCCAGCCGCTCGTCCACCGCTTGCAAGTGGTCGAGCATCTGGCCGATGGCACGCGCCACCGGGTCGGGCATGTCGCCACTGACGCCGTAGGCATCGAAGCCGATCTTCTCGGCCATGGCCTTGCGCTTGGCCTCGACTTCGTTGTCTTCGCTCTTGACGATGATCCGCCCAGGGATGCCCACCGCCGTGGCGCCCGCTGGCACCGCCTTGGTCACCACTGCATTGGAACCAATCTTGGCCCCCGCGCCGACCGTGAACGGGCCCAGCACTTTGGCCCCCGCCCCTACCACCACGCCGTTTTCCAGAGTGGGGTGGCGCTTGCCTTTGTTCCAGCTGGTGCCGCCCAGGGTCACGCCCTGATAAAGGGTGACGTCGTCGCCGATCTCGGCGGTTTCGCCAATAACGATACCCATGCCATGGTCAATGAAGAAGCGCCGGCCAATGGTGGCGCCCGGGTGGATCTCGATACCGGTCAGCCAGCGGCCGAAGTTGGACACCAGCCGGGCCAGCCACTTGAAATCACGCTTCCACAAGGCATTGCCCAGACGGTGCAGCCAGATGGCATGCATGCCGGGGTAGCAGGTGAGCACCTCGAAGGCATTGCGCGCAGCCGGGTCACGGTGGAATACGCTTTGAATATCTTCACGCAGGCGTTCGAACATCTGTCAGTCCTTCCGTTTATGCGGCTCGCCCCGGACCACTTTCTGGGTCTCGGTAAGGATGCCGCGCAAAATGCTCATTTCCGAACGCTCGACCGCCACCCGCCCATAAAGCCGGCGCAAGCGCGGCATCAGGTGCTTGGGTTTTTCCGGGTCGAGGAAGCCGATGCCCACCAGGGTTTTTTCCAGGTGGTCGTAGAACAGCTCCATTTCGTCCATGGTCGCCAGCTCGCTGGCGTCAACCTTCTCGACTTTTTCCGGCGCTGCACCGCCAGCTAGCCACGCCATGCGCACCTCATAGGCGAGCACCTGCACGGCAGCGGCGAGGTTCAGCGAACTGAAGTCGGGGTTGGAGGGAATGTGCACGTGGAAGTGACATCGCTGCAGTTCTTCGTTGGTCAGGCCAGCGTGTTCGCGCCCGAACACCAGGGCGATTTCTTCGCCACCATTGGCATGCTCCACCGCCTTGGCACCGCACTCGCGCGGGCCGATCAACGGCCAGGGAATGCTGCGCTCGCGGGCGCTGGTGCCCATGACCAGGTTGCAGCCGACCAGCGCCTGCTCAAGGCTGTCGACCACCTGGGCGTTATCCAGCACATCGTCGGCGCCCGAGGCACGGGCACTGGCATCCACGGCGGGGAATTCTTTCGGCTGCACCAGCACCAGACGCGACAAGCCCATGTTTTTCATGGCACGCGCAGCGCCGCCGATGTTGCCGGGGTGGCTGGTATTGACCAGAACAACACGAATATTTTGCAGCAAGGTGTTGTGCTCACAGATGCAGGAATCAGGGGCTTCGATCTTACAGAACCGACAGACGTAACGCCATGAAAGCAAATGTGACACTTCTGCCGCCAAAGTTTTCTGCTAGAATGATCGGCTTTCTTCTTTAACATCTCCAGGTGACCCGCCCATGCAGCCTATGCTGAATATCGCCCTGCGCGCCGCTCGCAGCGCCAGTGAACTGATTTTCCGCTCCATCGAACGCCTGGATAGCATCAAGGTGGACGAGAAAGAGGCTAAGGACTACGTTTCCGAGGTTGATCGCGCCGCCGAGCAGAGCATCGTCAACGCCCTGCGCAAGGCGTACCCGAACCACTCCATCCAGGGCGAGGAAACCGGCCTGCACGCGGGTAGCGGCGAAGAAGGCAAGGATTACCTGTGGATCATCGACCCGCTGGACGGCACCACCAACTTCCTGCGTGGCATCCCGCACTTCGCCGTCAGCATCGCCTGCAAATACCGTGGCCGCCTTGAGCACGCCGTGATCGTCGACCCGGTTCGCCAGGAAGAATTCACCGCCAGCCGTGGCCGTGGTGCCCAACTCAATGGCCGTCGCCTGCGCGTCAGCTCGCGCACCAGCCTGGAAGGTGCCCTGTTGGGTACCGGCTTCCCGTTCCGTGACAACCAGATGGCTGACATGGACAACTACCTGGGCATGTTCCGCGCCCTGACTGGCCAGACCGCCGGCATCCGCCGCGCCGGTTCCGCCAGCCTGGACCTGGCCTACGTGGCCGCTGGCCGTTTCGACGCCTTCTGGGAGTCGGGCCTGTCCGAGTGGGACATGGCAGCTGGCGTGCTGCTGATCCAGGAAGCCGGTGGCCTGGTGAGCGACTTCAACGGTGGCCACGACTTCCTCGACAAGGGCCACATCGTTGCAGGCAACATCAAGTGCTTCAAGGCCGTACTGACGGCCATCCAGCCGCACCTGCCAGAGAGCATGAAGCGCTAAGCGCAGATCGCCGGAAAGCAAAAAGCACCCCTCGGGGTGCTTTTTTTTGCCTGACAGCTTTGCATTGCCTGCACCGACCTCATCGCCGGCACAGGCAACAAGATCACTGCCCTGCCTCGCTCAGGATCAGCTTGCCATTCTTGTCCACTGGAATGGTCGCCCCCGGCTCACGGTCCATCTTCACCTTGCCGACCTGATCGCCAAGAGTGTAGGTCACGTTGTAGCCCACCACCTTCTCACTGATGTCATTCACCGTGTTGCAGCGAGTTTGCGTGGTGGTGTAGGTGTCACGCTCCTGCATGCCTTCCTGCACCTTGTTACCGGCATAACCGCCACCGACCGCACCGGCCACGGTGGCGATCTTCTTGCCGGTGCCGCCGCCAATCTGGTTACCCAGCAAACCACCGGCGATTGCACCCACCACAGTACCGGCAATCTGGTGCTGGTCCTTGACCGGTGCCTGACGCGTCACGGCGACGTCCTTGCAGACCTCGCGCGGAGTTTTTACCTGTTGTTTGATCGGTTGCACGTCGGTGACCTGCGCATACTCAGGCCCCTTGTTGACCAAGCTGTAGGTCGCCACAGCACCTCCGGCAGTTACACCGACAGCACCCAGTACCGCACCCACCAGCATTGATTTGTTCACATGAACCTCCTGATCATACCTGCGGGGGTTAGCCCGCCTTCTCCCAGCCTTGGAGCAAAAAAAAAGGCGCGAGTTCAATACTCGCGCCTTTCGGGCAGCCAAACGGCGTGAGACAAGCCTTTATGGGCGCTCGTCCACACCTTCCGCCTTGGCCGGCGGGATCAGGTCTTCGCTGTTCAGGTTCAGCCAGATCAGTACCACGTTGGCGATGTAGATCGACGAGTAGGTACCAGCCATGACGCCGATGAACAGGGCCAGCGAGAAGCCGAACAGGTTATCGCCACCGAAGAACAGCAGCGCGGCAATGGCCAGCAAGGTCGAGACCGAGGTGGCGATGGTACGCAGCAGGGTCTGGGTGGTGGAAACGTTGATGTTTTCGATCAACGATGCCTTGCGCATGACGCGGAAGTTCTCACGCACCCGGTCGAATACCACGATGGTGTCGTTCAGCGAGTAACCGATGATCGCCAGCACCGCTGCCAGCACCGTCAGGTCGAAGGTGATCTGGAAGAACGACAGGATACCCAGGGTGACCACCACGTCGTGGATCAGCGAAACGATCGCGCCCACGGCGAACTTCCACTGGAAGCGGAAGGCCAGGTAGATGAGGATGCCGCCCAAGGCCAGGAGCATGCCCATGCCGCCCTGGTCGCGCAGCTCTTCACCTACCTGCGGGCCGACGAACTCGACACGCTTGAGGGTGGCCGGGTTGTCACCGCCCGCCTTTTGCAGGGCAGCAGCTACCTTGTTACCCAGTTGCGGGTCATCGCCCGGCATACGCACCAGCAGGTCGGTGGTGGCGCCGAAGCTCTGCACCACAGCCTCGTGGAACCCGGAATCGACCAGCTCGGCGCGCACCGCCTTGAGGTCGGCCGGGCGCTCGTAGGTCAGCTCGATCAGCGTACCGCCGGTGAAGTCCAGGCCAAAGTTCAGGCCTTTCTGCCACCAGCTGAACAGCGCCAGCACGGTGAGGAGCACGGTAATGGCGAACGCGACATTGCGCACGCCCATGAAGTTGATGGTTTTCATCGCAGCTCCCTCAAACCCACAGCTTCTTGATGTCACGCCCGCCGCAGGTCAGGTTGACCATTGCACGGGTCACCATGACGGCGGTGAACATCGAGGTGAAAATCCCGAGGGACATGGTGACCGCAAAGCCTTTGACCGGGCCGGTACCCATGGCGAACAGGATGCCGCCGACCAGCAGGCTGGTCAGGTTGGCGTCGATGATCGCGGTGTAGGCGCGGTTGAAGCCTTCGTGGATGGCGCGCTGTACCGACATGCCGGCGTTCAGCTCTTCGCGGATACGCGAGAAGATCAGTACGTTGGCGTCTACCGCCATACCCATGGTCAACACGATACCGGCAATACCCGGCAGGGTCAGGGTGGCGCCCAGCAGCGACATCAGTGCCAGCAGCAGCACCATGTTGCCCGCCAGGGCAATGGTGGCGATCACGCCGAAGCCGCGGTAGATGGCGATGATGAACAGCGAGACGAACAGCATGCCCCACAGCGATGCATCGATACCCTTGGTGATGTTGTCGGCACCCAGGCTTGGGCCAATGGTACGTTCTTCAGCGAAGTACATTGGCGCAGCCAGACCACCGGCACGCAGCAGCAGGGCCAGTTCGGACGATTCGCCCTGGCCGTTCAGGCCAGTGATGCGGAACTGGCTACCCAGCGGCGACTGGATGGTCGCCAGGCTGATGATTTTCTTCTCTTCCACGAAGCTTTGTACGGCAACGTCCTTCTCGACGCCGTCGACGGTCTGCTTGACGTAGCGGGTGACAGGCTTCTGCTCGATGAAGATCACCGCCATGCTGCGACCCACGTTGCTGCGGGTAGCGCGGCTCATCAGCTCGCCACCGTGGCCATCCAGGCGGATGTTCACCTGTGGGCGGCCGTGCTCGTCAAAGCTGGCCTGGGCGTCGGTTACCTGGTCACCGGTGATGATCAGGCCACGCTCTACAGGGGCGGAGCGGCCGCCTTCGCGGAACTCGAACACCTCGGTAGTGGCCTTGGACGCGCCTGGCTCGGCACCGAAGCGGAACTCCAGGTTGGCCGTTTTACCGAGAATACGCTTGGCTTCGGCAGTGTCCTGCACACCTGGCAGCTCGACCACGATACGGTTGGCGCCCTGGCGCTGTACCAGCGGCTCAGCCACGCCCAGCTCGTTCACGCGGTTGCGCACGGTGGTGAGGTTCTGCTTGATCGAGTATTCGCGGATTTCGGCAACTTTTGCCTGGGTCAGCGCCAGACGCAGCACCGCAAGCTCGTTGCGCTCGGTGGTGGTCAGGTCGAAGTCATTGAAATTCTTGCGGATCAGGGCACGCGCCTGTTCGCGGGTAGCATCGTCAGCGAAGCCCAGCATGATGCCGCCATCCTGCTGAGGCAGGCTGCGGTAGCGGACGCGCTCTTTGCGCAGCAAGGTCTTGACCTCGCCTTCGTAGACTTTCATGCGGGCCGTCATGGCCTTGTCCATGTCCACTTCCAGCAGGAAGTGCACACCACCGGACAGGTCCAGGCCCAGCTTCATCGGGCTTGCACCCAGATTGCGCAACCATTGCGGGGTAGTCTGGGCCAGGTTCAGGGCCACGACGTAATCATCGCCCAGCGCCTTGCGCACGACATCCTTGGCTGGCAGTTGGTCTTCCTGGTTGGTCAGGCGGATCAGCCCGCTGCCCTTCTCGCCCAGGCTTGCGCCCTTGACGGCGATCTTGGCATCGACCAGCGCCTTGCTGACGCGATCGAGGTCGGCCTGGTTCACCTGCAGCGCCGAGCTGGCACCGCTGATCTGCACCGCAGGGTCATCCGGGTAGAGGTTGGGAGCGGAATAAATGAAACCGACCACCAGTACCAGCACGATCAGTGCATATTTCCACAGAGGGTATTTGTTCAGCATCACGCCGCCCGTTCAAGACGCGGGGCGCGTTGCGCGCCCCGACTGGAAAGAAAAAACGGTAACTCAGATAGCCTTGAGCGTACCTTTTGGCAGGGTGGCCGCAATGGCACCCTTCTGGAACTTCAGTTCGACGTTGTCGGACACTTCCAGTACCACGAAGTCATCGGAAACCTTGATAATCTTGCCGGCGATGCCGCCGTTGGTGACAACTTCGTCACCTTTCTGCAAGTTGCTCAGCAGGTTCTTCTGCTCTTTGGCGCGTTTGGCCTGCGGGCGCCAGATCATCAGGTAGAAGATGACCAGGAAACCGACCAGGAAAATCCACTCGAAGCCAGTACCGGCTGGGCCGGCGGCGGGTGCTGCTGCGTCCGCGTAGGCGGCGGGGATCAAGAAGCTCATTGGGCACTCCTAATGTAAATTTTCTAATAATGTGTGCGAATAGTCAGTCCAAAGGCGGCACAGGCAGCCCGCGCTTGGCGTAGAAGGCGTCGACAAAGGCGGCCAATTTACCCTGTTGAATAGCCTCGCGTAAACCGGCCATCAAGCGCTGGTAATGGCGCAAGTTGTGGATGGTATTCAGCATGCTGCTCAGCATTTCGCCGCACTTGTCCAGGTGATGCAGATAGGCGCGGGAGAAGTTGGTGCAGGTGTAGCAGTCACAGGTCGGATCCAGCGGCGATTCATCGTGGCGATGGAACGCGTTGCGGATCTTGATCACCCCTGTATCGACGAACAGATGGCCGTTGCGCGCATTACGCGTCGGCATCACGCAGTCGAACATGTCGACGCCGCGGCGCACACCCTCAACGAGATCTTCCGGTTTGCCTACCCCCATAAGGTAACGAGGTTTGTCAGCAGGCATCTGGCCCGGCAGGTAATCCAGCACCTTGATCATTTCGTGCTTGGGTTCGCCCACCGACAGGCCGCCGATGGCCAGGCCGTCGAAGCCGATGTTTTCCAGGCCTTCCAGCGAGCGCATGCGCAGGTCCTGGTACATCCCGCCCTGGACGATACCGAACAGTGCTGCGGTGTTGTCGGCGTGGGCGTTCTTCGAGCGCTGGGCCCAGCGCAGCGACAGCTCCATGGAGGTGCGCGCCACGTCATGCTCGGCCGGGTACGGGGTGCACTCGTCGAAGATCATCACCACGTCCGAGCCCAGGTCACGCTGCACCTGCATCGACTCTTCCGGGCCCATGAACACTTTCGAGCCATCGACTGGCGAGGCAAAGGTCACGCCCTCTTCCTTGATCTTGCGCATGGCACCCAGGCTGAACACCTGGAAGCCACCCGAGTCAGTGAGGATCGGGCCTTTCCACTGCATGAAGTCGTGCAGGCCGTTGTGCTTCTTGATCACCTCGGTGCCTGGGCGCAGCCACAGGTGGAAGGTGTTGCCCAGGATCATCTCGGCGCCAATGGCCTCGATATCGCGTGGCAGCATGCCCTTGACCGTGCCGTAGGTGCCCACCGGCATGAACGCCGGGGTTTCCACGGTGCCACGAGGGAAGGTGATGCGACCACGACGGGCCTTGCCGTCGGTGGCCAGCAGTTCGAAGGACATTCGACAGGTGCGACTCATGCTTGATCCTCGGGGCCGCGTGGCGCCGGATTGCGGGTGATGAACATGGCATCACCGTAACTGAAGAAGCGGTACCCGTTCTCGACCGCCGCCGCGTAGGCGGCCATGGTCTCGGGGTAGCCGGCGAAGGCCGAGACCAGCATCAGCAGCGTGGACTCCGGCAGGTGGAAGTTGGTGACCAGGGCGTCGACCACATGGAACGGCCGGCCTGGGTAAATAAAGATGTCGGTGTCGCCGCTGAAGGCCTTGAGCACGCCATCACGTGCCGCGCTTTCCAGCGAACGCACACTGGTGGTGCCAACCGCGATCACCCGGCCGCCGCGTGCGCGGCAGGCTTCGATGGCATCGACCACATCCTGGCTCACTTCGAGCCACTCTTTATGCATGTGGTGGTCTTCGATCTTGTCGACCCGCACCGGCTGGAAGGTGCCCGCCCCCACGTGCAGGGTCACGAAGGCCCGCTCCACGCCCTTGGCGGCGATCTTTTCCAGCAGCGCCTCGTCGAAGTGCAGGCCCGCTGTGGGCGCTGCAACCGCACCGGCACGCTGGGCGTACACGGTCTGGTAACGCTCACGGTCGGCGCCCTCGTCCGGGCGGTCGATGTAAGGCGGCAGCGGCATGTGGCCGACGCGGTCGAGCAGTGGCAGCACCTCTTCGGTGAACCGCAGCTCGAACAGCGTGTCGTGGCGCGCGACCATTTCGGCCTCGCCACCGCCATCGATGAGGATGACCGCGCCTTCTTTCGGCGCCTTGCTGGCACGCACATGGGCCAGCACCCGGTGGCTGTCGAGCACACGCTCCACCAGCACTTCCAGCTTGCCGCCGGAGGCTTTCTGGCCAAACAACCGCGCCGGAATCACCCGGGTGTTGTTGAACACCATCAGGTCGCCGGGGCGCAGGTAGTCGAGCAAGTCGGGGAATTGCCGGTGCGACAGCGCGCCGGTCGGCCCATCGAGCACCAGCAGACGGCTGCCATGGCGCTCGGCCAACGGGTGGCGGGCGATCAGGGAATCAGGGAGTTCGAAGGAGAAATCGGCGACACGCATGATGATGTTCGGTTCGGCAGGGCCGGGAAGTTTAGCCCAATGTGTGAAAATTGACCATGAAAGCCGATTGACCGACCAGCGGCAGCTCTCTATACTGCGCGCCACTGCCCTGATGGCGGAATTGGTAGACGCGGCGGATTCAAAATCCGTTTTCGAAAGGAGTGGGAGTTCGAGTCTCCCTCGGGGCACCATCATTTTCCTTGTAAATCAAGGACTTAGAGAAGGGGTAGAAAGAAATTTCTACCCCTTTTTCTATCCAAAAAATCTACCCTTCTCAAACCCATTTCCCTCGGAAAATGCGGCCCCAAGCATCACACCACGCAAAACCAAGATCATACACTAACAAAAAAGTCAATAGATTTTATGGGTACTCAAAAACCTTCGCTTCTCCGGCAAGGTCGATTTTTGTGGTTGAACTTGTTCAAGCATGAAAATTGAGCACATATAAAATCTTATATAAAAGCACCGATTAAGGCCTAACCCTAAGCTTTAAAATTTGTGAATTATTGTCCGACCTTAAATATATTTTCAATTTACTATTGACACGATATTTTGTTGAATTTAAGCCATTAATTGACGCTCATCAAAATAAAAAACTCAAAAAAATTCATGGAAAAATTAAAATAATATCGGACTCAATTTTCAAATAACTAACGGATTCGGACAAAATACGCAACGTTTTTATTCTCGGTATTGTTATACACGAAAGAAATTTCAGGCTCTAAAAATGGCTATTTTATGAGTTTCATTTCTTGGAAAAATTGCTGGCCTTCGACGCGTTCCTCCTTATTGGCGAACTTGGCTCACAATATCCAGATGGTTTTATACGTTCTTAAATGTGCATTTCAACGTGGATGTGAGATTTTAGGTATATAACTATCAACCTGTTGCACATCGCTTGAATTTGACCCATTTAAATCATCGCAGCAGAAAATTTTAAGGGGTTAGGGGTTAGGTCATGCGGGTGTGGGTGTGTACGTGTACGTGTACGTGTCTTGAAAACCCTAAGGGGTTTCCGCTTTTAAAGCTTTACCAGCTAAGCTCTTTCAGGCATAGCTGGTCTTCCTTGTTTAAGAGTTAAAAACAAGTTTCGCTCGCCTGAAATTTTCAGGGTCTAAATCAGTAATACTCAGTTTAGACTTTGAACACTTAATGGTTGTATTAGCACCACACCGGAACCCTGTTCAACATATATCTCTATATGGCTGGCGGGTTGAGAAATTTCCAGTATCCCCGTTTTATTTCTCTTCGCTTGAACAACGAAACAATCACCTATATTTCCTACATTGTTCAAGGCGTGAATACTGAATTTATTATAGTTATGGAATTTTTAAGGCAAGAGAGACTTGAAGAGTTAAAATTATATGTTATAACTTTAATTACAAGTTGAAACTGCCGCAATCAGCATCAACGCCGAACCCTGAATACTAACCATATTCGGGGTTCACTTATTTATGTTTTAGCATTTCCATTCTAAAAGTCAAATTATAGTCCGTCTAAATGCTAACACGGTTTGTATCTAATTTTTCTTTTGCTTTTCACATCTGCGTTTTTCAACTCTCCATCAATTGGAGCACCTGAACCATCATCATCAATTAGCTTTTGAACATAAGCTGAACATATTTCACGCTCATGGTTATCTAATTGATTAACTTTCTCCGTGATATCATCATACAGAGCCGCGTCTGGAATAATATTGCCGTTGCCTTCTAAAACGTCTTGAACATGCCTTAATATTTCAATCTTCTTGTAGTCCGTATGTTTATCAATAAGGCTTTCAATAAAGTCATGAAAATCAGTTTCTATATTTGCAATATGTGCGGCTTCAATTTTTTCTTGATACTCTTGTGTTGATTTCAATTCGTCAATCTTGTCACTCAATATCTGATTAAATTCCTCTTTCAACGCTCTGCCAGCATCAGCATATGCGGTTGCTATTTCATGATTGATACTAATGAACTCATCATGTTGAAATGCCGGTGCATTTTCCATGTTTGAACCAAAGCAGATGCGGCAAGTTATGCTGCCGTGTGTAACGCAAAGCATGTCTGTTGTGACCTTTGACAAAATTTCTTTAAAGCTATCCACTGGGGATGTTTTGTCACTGAACTCATCTTCCAGTTCATCAAATAAGCTATCGAAATTGCTTTCCTGTTCAACTTGCTTTGTAGGCTCTACAAGCTGTTCTGGTTCGTTTTGAACGGGTGTAGACATGACAGGTGGAGCAATAGGTTCTACTGGTTTAGGTGGCTCTACGGCGACCGTAGGAGCTTCTGGTTTGGGTTCTGGCTTCTTGTTCATAGAAGCATATTGCTCTTGGGCTTTCTTCACCAGCTCCAAATCTGCTTGGGTTGGGGTGTAACCTTCAAGCTTAAAGCCTTTGGCTTCCAATCCCATCAACTGAAATTCAAGCCATATATTTTTCTTGAAGAAATTAGGCCCATTCACTGTGAATGATTGTGGTGGTTTGGCGTCAGCAACAAGTCTTTGAATGCCAGCCTTTGCTGACTGTCTTGATAAATCATGGAATGAAACTTTTGACGGGTCTTTGTAATACTCGAATGATTTCTTGCTGCTGGCTGTGTTATAGAAATATTCAACCTTATCACTGTGCTGGATAAATTTAAACTTAGTAGCAAGTACTGAGTTAGGTTTAATTTTTCTCATGTAGTCAGGTTCTGCTTCAGTTGAAGCAATAGAGCAATCTTCGTATTCCTTAATGCTGTGCTTGTCTTTTAACGTCTGCTCAAATCCAGTGTCTTCACCTAGTTTCGCTTTAAGTGTTTTGTAAGATAGGCCAAGCTCGGATGCTTTGAATATCTGGTCTTCATGTTGAATGGAAAAAGAAGTTTTCCCATTATGGATAACGTTGTATCCGTTATCTGTGATTTTGTTTATGAAGTCACTCGGGGACTTGGACTGTTGTAGGAGTGTTTTTAAATCTTCTTTCATTTCTTCCTTGTTTGAAATTATCCCACGTATTTCAAGCATGCGTTCATTAGATGATGGAAGCTTCTCTGAATACTTTTTATTGATTGCATTGGCAATTGCTCTTTTCTTGACAGCTTCACTTTTACCTTTTAGGTCTGGATGATTCTCCAATCTGTCAATGTCTGTTGCAATTCTGTTCTCTGGTTTGATTAGTCCATATCTGTTTTCTAACTTGTCACATTCTCTTTCTATCTTGCGATAGTCATTGCCAACATTATAACAATTACCATCAAAGTCTTTTATCGACCATACAATATGAACATGAACCTCGTCGGTATCAATGTGAACACCTAACGCATATTTCCTGTTTGAAAGTTTGTGCGTGGCTTCATACAGTTCTTTTGCAATACATCGGGCTTGCTCTGGTGTGAGATTATCATTTGTGTGAAAGCTGACCACGTCGTGCTGGGTTCTAACTGATTGCTTTCTACCTCTCTTGCTGTCACCCATATCACTTTCAATTGATTGTGATATAGCTTTTGCAATTTCCTTCTCTGAGGCATTCAAGGGCGTGTAAATATTGGACTCGAATAAAACGCAGCCCTCTTCTTTGTTGAAGTATTTGGCTGTTTTGTAAATTCCTGATTTGGATTTCTGAGTGCTTAGCTTTTTACGTATCATGACTTGCCTACGACATTAAGTTTCTCCTTTTTCAATTTGCTCAAAATTGCAGAAAGTATTTTTATATTCTTGTCTAGTTCGGTTAACATCTTTAAAATGTCACAAGATGGTGTCTCATTTGCATTTAGGCTTTTGGCTATTTGATTTAGGTTGTTTCCATACCCACCAAGAAACCTTTCAATCTTATCAATGTCTTGTCTAAGTTCAGGGTGGGTGACTTCGATAATTTCACTGACACCATTGTTGATGATATGAGAAATAAAGCCGGACTGGCTTTTGTTCATCAACGCTCTTTGATGTTCAATCTTGTTGAAATCACTTTCGGATATTCTTACATTCATTTGTCTTGGTTTTTTATCATCACTCATACATTCCTCATGGTTGTTGATTTGTTTTTGATTTTAATTTTTCAAACGTAGTGCGAAAAATCGAGCGTAAATGTAAGCAATGAACGAAGTGAGTTGCTATACATTTACATTGCTCGCATATAAAGAATTCAAACTACTAATATCAAGTTACCATATATTAAAATGTTTTCAAGTTTGTATAGCGTTCAGTAAGTATGGCAGCTGTATAGCAAGTCATCGGCAAAGTTATGTAGCACTGTATAGCAACGTATAGTAGTGTATAGCACGCATAAAAAAGCCACCTCATTAGGTGGCCTTGGGGATTAAATATACGGCACACTATACTCTAGAAAATCATACCTCTGTCATCTGCTGATTTCAAACGGTCACCATGAGGGCTTTTATTAAACTGCTCAACCTTCTTATAGGTCATCAGCTTCTTGGGACTATCCGCATCGTATTTGCTAGAGAAAGCTTGAAACTCGTTTTCGCCTACGGTTTTGATATGAATCTGGAGTTCGGGGCTTTCCATTCCGTAGAGTTCAACAAAACCTGTAATTTCACTTTGCCTAGCAATCATGATTGCTTCTTTACTCACTTTGTCGTAAGTATAAAAAGTAGCTTTAACCATAATGGCGTTGCCCAAAGAGGTGTCGGCTCTACCAAAGTATTTGTTGTCATAAGCTTCAAAGACTACGCCACCATTCATTTCTTTGGTCTGGCCAAGCCATTTGTAGCCCTCAATGACCTTAGCTACTGACTTAATAGGGCCGGAATATTCAACGCTAGTCCTATCGTGGTCAAGCTCTACTCTCTCGTAAGCCTGAACGGTAGATGCTAAGGATGATGCGGCCAGAACTACTGAAAAACACAATCCGATGGTTTTCTTCATCACTCTTCCTTGCCATTCAATGAAAATAGGTAAGCCATCACTATGCTACCACAAGGAAAGATTCTAACTCCAGCGTGAAATTTAGACTGAAAACTTGTATTTCAAATTTTCAACAGCTTTCAATTTGGCGGGTGGCGTCGGACCTTCTGAGTATCTATCAAAAGTCATTCTTAGCAGCCCATCTGCTTTGTGACCAACCAAGGATATGATGACAAGGTTCTTAACGTCAGCACGTTCTAACGTTGTGATTACAGTTTTCCGTATGCTGTGGAAAACGCATCGCTTATCAAAGCCAAGCTCTGTTTTGAATACCGAGAACTGATTACCTAAGCCCTTGGATTTTGTTTCATACTTGCCGCCTTTGCTTGTTTTCAACAAATAGCCATCGTCCGACGAACTTACAAGCCGGTTTACGGTTTTCATAAGAGCCGGGTGGATTGGAACAAAACGAACAGATGCTTGTGTTTTACCTTCTGTGATATGAAAACAATCAACACCATCTTCTTTAACAACTGACGATGTTTTCAAACGGCAAATCTCTTCAATCCGTGCCCCGGTGTAGGCTGCTATCTCAATCAAGTCGGCTAGCTGACGCTTACCTTTCTCGACTGCCTTACTATGCAAGGTATTGACTTCATCAGCCGTAAACGCTCGTCGTTCGTCCTCTTTGAGCGTTCCACGTCTGACTTGGCTCAATTCATGACTTTTAAAAGGATTGATTGGATAATGCTCTTTGAACGGTGGCTCTTTCTTAATCAAGAAATTATAAAAAGCATTAAACGAAAACAAATATTGCTTCTTGGTCTTCGGCTCAAGGTTTTTTGATATCAAGAATGAAGCTACTGCTTCATAGTCTAGAAGCAGATTTTCCGACTTTAAAAACGCATCAAGAGCCTTAATTCTCTTGATATGTCTATCGACGGTATTCAAGTCAACCTTTCGTTGATTTAGTTCATAGTTATAAAAAGCATCAAGGCGACTTTTAAAAAATGGAGTTTTGGGTGAATAATCCGAGCGACCAGCAGCAATATCAATCGCTTCATTAACAAGGTCGATACTTAACTTTTTATCATGTGCATACTGGATTACTTCAAAGCCCATTTTTGCTTCACTGGTTGGAGCTTTTCCTTGAATTTTATCAAGATTTATAGCCCGTTGGTGCTTTTCAACTATTTGAAGAACGTCATCACGAAAATTACCGATTTCACCCCTCCGGGCTTTTTCAATTTCGGCTTTCCATTGGTGTAACCATCTTAATTTAAGAACGTGGGCTTCCGAGCGGTTGCCGGTTTTGAGACTTTTAGTCAGCACCTTACGCCCGGCGAAGGCTTCCCGTGCAGCCTCTGGAACGTCCAGTCGGACGTGGTAGGTGCCAGATTTCAAGACTAAAAAATCGGTCATAGCAGTAGCCCTTGGCTAGTCATTTCTACCCAAAATTCTATCCAAAATTTCTACCCAAAGCCACTGGAAGCCTCTAAATACGCGGGCTCACTGGCTTGCAGCATAATTTTGAGGGAGTTCGAGTCTCCCTCGGGGCACCAAGATCCGAAAAAAACCGACCTTATGGTCGGTTTTTTTTCGCCTGAATTTTGATCTCTCGTACAGATCGCAAATTGCACGGCCACTGTAGAAAGCAAGGCTGCGTTCGATATCACTGACAATGAGTTCAGGCACGAGCGCATTCGTTTCAACCATTCTTGAGTCCTTTCAATTCCCCAAACGAAGACAACGCGGAAGGCCCAAAGCCCCTTGTCAATTTGACGCCGCCTCAATGACTTCAAGGCCTCCAGCCATGCATGAAGCCTATTGGCCACGATATGCGCTAGCGCTTAACCTGTCACTCGTCGGATATATTCCGAAAGTATTGTCAGCATAATGGCACTTCGCCATATTTGCGCTCCCTTTTCACCACGCACCGTGTGACCCATGAAAACAATCGCGCCCTGCATGGCGGCAATGATGCTGCTCAGTGGGTGCAATGGAGTGCCAACCTCGTACGTTTCCGATCCCGTCTACAGCCAGGCTTTCGTGGTCACCTCCGGTGCCCCGCTGCCCATGTTGCTGATGGCCAGCGCCATCCAGTGGAACGAGGATTACGCCGTAACTGCCAAACACACACCCTTCCTGCGCAACGTGGTCCACGAGGGCCTCGGTGATGTGGTGTTCTTCAAACACAAGGCCAGCAACGTGCCGGATTGGCGCCAGTATGTGCCTGGCGAAGCCGTGACGGCGGTGGGTTTCAACAGTTTCATGATGCCGATGCAGGGCAAGGGCCATGCGCTGGCGTCGCTGGTGCGGCTTGAAGGCACGCCAGGCAGTGTTTTCTATTCAGTACACGACGGCCCGATCACCAAGGGCATGTCGGGCGGGCCTGTGTTCGCCGATGACGGCAAGGTGGTCGGCATCAATGTGGCCATCATCCCCACCAGCGAGATCGATGCCGGCAAGCGCCCGGACCTGGCTGGCAAGGCGCGGATCAGCGTGTTCATGTCGTTCAACGAGATCGACAAGGAATGGCGGCGCTTTAAGTACCTGACGGCGCACAAGGGCAAGCCTCAGGCACCGGCTTCTATCAAAGGCTATGTGGCGGTTGCTGCCAAGCCTTGAGTCAGGTTCCGGAGCGCGTTTGCGAATGATAAGCGGCTTGTGATGTGAGGCTGATGGCCTCTTCGCGGGTGAACCCGCTTTTGAGACTTGTGCAGTGCCTGTGGGAGTGACCCGTTCGTTTCTTGCCCGGGCTTTTTCAACGTAGATATTGGCTCGGGCTATTTCACTGTGGTCCTAAAACACTGCAGTCCAATTCCTACAAAGCCTGGCACTGAACACGTCTGGTAATACACCCAGACGAACCGCACCGAACCATGCTCTCCCCTCGACGTCCGATTCTGCATCCCCCGCGTTTCGAGGCCCCCCGCGTGAAAGACATCATCACCCGCAAGTACCGCCTGGTCGTGAAGACCATCGGCTACATCGGCTGGTCGCTGTTCTGGCTGCTGATCTGGGATGTGCTGGTCACCATTGATTTCATGCTGTTCTTCAACAGCAAGTTCACCCTGCCGCTGATCCCGCTGACTTTGCTGGGCTCGGCGCTGGTAGTACTGGTGAGTTTTCGCAACAGCAGCGCCTACAACCGTTGGTGGGAAGCTCGCACGTTGTGGGGGGCGCTGGTGAACAGTTCGCGCAGCTTCGCAAGGCAGACGCTAAACCTGATCGATGACCCGGCTGATGGCCTGAACCCGGTCAAGGCCACCCTGCTGCGCCGGCACATCGCCTATGTGAACTGCCTGGCTGCACACTTGAAGGGGGAGAGCTGCCCGGATGAACTGATGGCCTTCATCCCGCCGGCTGAATTCGAACGGCGCAACCGCTCGAACAACTTTGCCAATGACATTCTCGGTGGCTCGGCGGCCTTGCTGGCGCGGGAATACCAGGCCGGCCGGCTGGACAGCATCCGTCTGGCGCGGCTGGAATCGACGCTGGTGGACCTGTCCAATGCCCAAGGCGGTATGGAGCGCATTGCCAATACACCGCTGCCCTACCCTTACGTGTATTTTCCGCGACTGTTCATCACCCTGTTCTGCCTGATCGTGCCAATAGGGCTGGTGGAGTCGCTGGGCTGGTTCACGCCGCTGGCTTCGACAGTGGTGGGGTTCATGTTGCTGGCCATCGAGCGAATCGGCACGGATTTGCAGAGCCCATTCAAGTTCAGTGAGCACCAGATCCAGATGGACACCATTTGCGAGACGATCGAGCGGAACCTGGAGTCGATGCAACGGGAAGCGCAGTGTGGGGAACTCGCTTAGGCCCGCACATAGCGCTGGCGCAACACATCACTCAACGTATCCACCAGCAACACCAGCACCAGCATGCCCAGGATCACCGTACTGGCCTGGGCCTCCTGGAACAGGCTCAACGTGGTGTACAGCATCTGCCCCAAGCCCCCCGCCCCGACAAAGCCCAGCACGCTGGCCATACGGATATTGTTTTCCCAGCGGTACAAACTGTAGGCCAGCAACTGCGGCCACACATTGGGCAAGGTACCAAAACAGAATGCGGCCACCTGGCTGCCGCCCTGCAAGCGAATCGCTGCCGCTGGCTCCGGCGGCGCATTCTCCAGCGCCTCGGCAAACAAGCGTCCCAGAACACCGGCGGTGTGCAGTGCCAACGCGAGGGTGCCGGCATTGGGCCCAAGACCGGCCGCCAGGACTGTCAGCGCAGCCCACACCAGTTCCGGAATGGCGCGCAAAGCATTCAGCAGCAACCGCGCTACGCCCTGTAATGGCCAACCGAATCGCCCTGCCGCCGGCAGTGCCAGCAACATCCCCATGACCATCGCCAACAAGGTGCCCAGACCCGACATGGCCAGCGTCTCCAGCGCCCCGCGCCACACAGCCTTCAAGTGCCCGGTAGACAGGTCCGGATGCAGGAAGCGCCCTGCGTACTCGCCCATCTGCCCCAACCCGCCGTTACCGACCAGCGCTTGCAGGTCCAGCTCCAGGTAAGCGAACGAGGCCAACACCGCCAACACGATGGCGCCCAGCAACAACAGGTTGATGACCCGGTTCATGCCAGCCTCCAGCGCAGCAGGCGGCTGAGCAAGTCGGCCAGCATCACCAGCAGCAGGAAGGTGAGCAACATGCTGGCCACTTCCGCCCCGGCAAACATCCGCATCGACAGGTCAATCTGCTGCCCCAGCCCGCCCGCCCCCACAAACCCCATCACCACCGAGGCCCGCACCGCGCACTCCCAGCGGTACACGGTGTAGGACACCACCTCGGACGCCGCATTGGGCAGAATGCCGTAGAGAAACGCCATCAGCCGGCCACTGCCCGCCTGCAACAAGGCATGGGCCGGGCGCTGGTCGACCGATTCGAAGATTTCGGCGTAGACCTTGCCCAGCATACCGCTGTAGGTAATGGCGATGGCCAATACACCCGCCGTCGGCCCCAGCCCCACGGCCCGCACGAACAACAGCGCCCAGACAATTTCCGGCACGCTGCGCAGGAAGATCAGCAACCCGCGCACCGGTAGGCGCAGCAGGCGCGACCAAAGCCCTGCACGCCCACCACGGGAGGCGGCACGCAACGACAAGGCGCGACTGGCCATCAGCCCCGCCGGAACGGCTAGCAGCAACGCCAACGCCATGCCAGCGGTGGCCACGGCCAAGGTCTGTAGCGTGGCTTCATACAGCAACACGAGAAAATCGGCATCGTGCGCGGGTGGCCAGAAGGCGCTGGTGAAACGGGCGATCTGCTGTCGGTTCTCGGCCTGCAACAGCACTCCGGGGTTCAGTTCGCTCAACTGGATACCCGGCCACAGTATCGCCACGCCCAGCAAGGCCAGCAGCAGCCGTGGCAGCAGGGCCGGGTCGCGGGTGTCGGCCCTCAGCATCGCGGGATCTGCACCGTCAGAATCGGCCCCTGGGTTGGCGGCGAAGCCAGTTGTTCATTCGCGTACAGCGCCTCCAGCATGTGTTCGGTGACCGCTTCTGCCGGGCAATCAAACACTACCTGGCCCTCGCGGATACCAACCACCCGGGGGAAATGCGCCAGCGCCAACTCCACCGCATGCAGGCTCGCCACCAGCGTCACGCCATTGGCCTGGGCATGGCGGTTTAGCAAGGCCAGGCTGTGGTCGGCCAGCACCGGGTCCATGGCCGACACCGGCTCGTCGGTCAGCAGCACCTGTGGCCGCTGGTAAAGGGCCCGGGCAATACCCACCCGCTGCAACTGACCACCCGACAACTGCCCGCACTGCACGAACAGCTTGTCGGCCAGGCCCAGCTCTGCCAGCACCTGGCGCGCCCCCGGCACATCGCTGGGGTACAGCAGGTTGAGCAAGCCACGCGTTAACCCCCACTGCCCCAGCCGGCCGGCCAGTACTGCCGTCACCACCCGTTGGCGCGGTGGCAAGGGCGGTGCCTGATGCACCAGGCCGACCCGCGCCCGCAGGCGCTGGCGTGCCCTGGCGGATAACGCCCAGGGCTGCTCACCCAGCAACTCCACGCGCCCGCTGCTGGGCTGGATGGCCGTAGCCATCAGGTGCAGCAAGCTCGACTTGCCCGCCCCCGACGGCCCAATGATCGCGACACGCTCGCCCTGCTCGATGCTCAGGTTGATCGCGTCAAGCGCGCGTACCTGGACATGGCGCAGGCCGGCACCATGCAGGTGGATTGCCACGTTCGAATCAGTCACTTGAGCAGGCCAGCCTCACGCGCAGCTTGCTCGGTGCCTACATAGTTTTCAGGCTTGGTCTCGATGAAGCGGCTGGCGGCCTGGAGGTCGAGGATAGCCTTGTGCTCCGGATTGGTCGGGTCGAGGTCGAGGAACGCTTTTTTGATCTTTTCTTTCAACGCCGGCGCCATGTTGCCGCGCACGGTCCAGTTGTAGTCAAAGTAGGTCGGGGTAGTGGCGAACACTTTCACCTTGGCGGTATCGACCTTGCCGGCATCCACCAGTTTCTGCCACACACTGGCATTGAGCACGCCGCCATCGACCTTACCCGCCTGCACCCAGGCCACGGTGGCGTCATGGGCGCCAGAGTAGGCCACACGGCCGAAGTACTCTTCAGGCTTGATGTTGTCCTGCTTGAGCATGAAGTAACGCGGCATCAGGCTGCCCGAAGTAGACGAGATAGAGCCGAAGGCGAACGACTTGCCCTTGAGGTCGGCCAGGCTCTTCACGTCGGGGTTGGCGGTGATGAACTTGGAGGTGAACTGCGCGTCCTGCTCACGCTGCACCAATGGCGTGGCGGTCGGGTCCTTCAGGTGTACCTGAACGAACGTGAAGCCACCCAGCCAGGCCAGGTCCAGCCGGTTGGCGGCCAGCGACTCGACCACAGCCGGGTAATCGGCCACCGGTACGAACTTCACTTCCATACCCAGTTGCTTGGCCAGGTACTCGCCCAACGGCTTGAACTTGCGCTGCAGTTCGGTTGGCGCTTCGTCGGGGATGGCGCTGACCCTCAACACTTCAGCAGCTTGGACGACAACGGCACAGCAAGACAGCACAAGGCCGGCGGCGAGCGCCAAGGGGCGTTTGAGCATGGGTGTTCTCCGGTTCAATAGCGGGGAAATGCCGACAAATCCGTCGACACCGAGGATTATAAGAGGCCAAGGCCCAAAGGCCAGCTTTGCTACAATCGCGCAACAATTTGACCTGTCGAGGTGCGTATGAGCGAGCCGATTCGCCTGACCCAGTACAGCCATGGTGCCGGCTGTGGCTGCAAGATTTCCCCCAAGGTGCTGGATGTGATCCTTGCCGAAAGCGGCACCCAGGCCCTGGACCCGAAGCTGTGGGTTGGCAACGCCTCGCGCGACGACGCTGCGGTGTACGCGCTGGACGACGAGCGCGGCGTGGTCTCGACCACCGACTTTTTCATGCCGATTGTCGATGACCCGTACGACTTCGGCCGCATCGCCGCCACCAACGCCATCAGCGACATCTACGCCATGGGTGGCGACCCGCTGATGGCGATCGCCATTTTGGGCTGGCCGGTCAATGTGCTGCCACCGGAAGTGGCCCGCGAAGTGATTCGTGGTGGCCGTGCGGTGTGCGCCGAAGCAGGCATTCCGCTGGCCGGCGGCCACTCCATCGACGCCCCCGAGCCAATCTTCGGCCTCGCCGTCACGGGTGTGGTCAGCAAGCGCCACCTCAAGCGCAACGATACCGCCACTGCCGGCTGCCGGCTGTACCTGACCAAACCGTTGGGCATCGGCATCCTTACCACCGCCGAGAAAAAGGCCAAGCTGCGCGCACAAGACCAAGGCCTGGCCCGCGACTGGATGTGCACCCTCAATACCCCCGGCAGCCGCTTCGGCAAACTCGACGGTGTAAAGGCCATGACCGACGTCACCGGCTTTGGCCTGCTCGGCCACCTGGTGGAGCTGGCCGAAGGCAGCGGCCTTACCGCGCACTTGGACTACGCCGCCGTACCGCGCCTGCCCAGCGTCGAGCATTACCTGGCCGAAGGCTGCATCCCCGGCGGCACGTTGCGTAACTTCGAAAGCTACGGCCACAAGCTCGGCGCACTCAGCGACGAGCAGAAACACCTGCTGTGCGACCCGCAAACCAGCGGCGGCCTGCTGGTGGCGGTCAGCCCTGAAGGTGAAGACGCGTTCCTGGCAGTCGCTGCCGAACTGGGCCTGCAACTGTCGCCAATCGGCAAGCTGGTCGAACGACAGAGCCACGCGGTCGAGGTGATCTGATGCGCCCCGACTGCACCGATTTCCGCCGGCTGTTCCTCGACGACGTGCCGATGATGGACATGCGCGCCCCCGTCGAATTCGCCAAAGGCGCCTTTCCTGGCGTGGTCAACCTGCCGCTGATGAATGACCAGGAGCGGCAGAAGGTCGGCACCTGCTTCAAGCAGCAGGGCCAGGCAGCTGCCATCGCCCTGGGCCACCAGCTGGTCAGCGGCACCACCAAGCAGGCTCGGCTGGACGCCTGGGTGGCGTTTACCCAGGCCCACCCCGAAGGCTACCTGTACTGCTTCCGTGGCGGCCTGCGTTCGCAGATCGTGCAGGGCTGGTTGCGTGATGAAGCGGGCATCCAGTACCCGCGCGTCAAGGGCGGCTACAAGGCCATGCGGACCTTCTTGCTGGAAACCACCCAACAGGCGGTGGCGCAGTGCGATTTTGTGCTGCTGGGCGGCCTTACCGGTACTGGCAAGACCGACGTGCTGCATCAGCTGGATAACGTGCTGGACCTGGAAGGCCATGCCAACCATCGCGGCTCCAGCTTCGGCAAACGCGCCACCGCGCAGCCGGCGCAAATCGACTTCGAGAACCAGCTGGCCATCGACGTACTGAAGAAACGCGACCGAGGCGTTGAACAGTTCGTACTGGAAGATGAAGGCCGCATCGTCGGCAGTTGCACCGTGCCGCTGGAGCTGTACCAGGGCATGCAGCAATACCCACTGGTGTGGCTGGAAGACAGTTTTGCCAACCGCGTTGAACGCATCCTGCGTGATTACGTGGTCAACCTGAGTGCCGAGTTCGCCGCTGTGCATGGCGAGGAGGAAGGCCGCCGGTTGTTTGCCGAGCGTATGCTGCAAAGCATGGCCAACATCTACAAGCGTTTGGGCGGCGAGCGTTATCAGCGGTTGTCGGCGCTGCTGGGCCAGGCGCTGGAAGCGCAGCAGCGCAGCGGCGCGGTGGAGCTGCACCGGGGCTGGATCGAAGGCTTGTTGAACGAGTATTACGACCCGATGTATGCCTACCAGCGTGCGGCGAAGGCTGAGCGTATCGAGTTTGCCGGAGATGCCGTGGAAGTGCGCGAGTACCTCAAGGCCCGGGCGCTGCGCAAGCCTCATCATTAGCACCGGCACAGCCGGTGTCATAAACCGAGTCGCCTTCTTCGCGGGCGAGCCCGCGAAGAAGGCGGTACAGGCAACATCACTGCCCAGGGCTGAGCACCCGTTCCAGCTCCGCTGCCCGGTCACGGGTCATGTCCATTACACATGTCCCACCTTCCAACTGCGCCAGGGTCCCGCCACTGGCCTGCACATGGAACTGGCAATTGCCATCGCGGTAGGCCATCCACTTGCGCTGCACATCGCGCAAGCTTTTCTGCTGCCCGGCCTCCAGCTTGCCCATCAACTGCTTGTACACCCGGTTCAAACGCTGGTCCTGCACCTGCGTTTCAGCCTGGATGCACGCGCTCATGGCCACGGTGCTGGAAGCCTTGTCCATGCACTGCCCGTAGGCCGCCGTGTAGTCGTCCGCCACTGCCAGCGGCACCACGCAAGTCAGTGCCAGGCCCGTGAGGTAATGCTTGGTCATGTGTAACACCCTCCTTGAGATCAAAGCGTCTGCGGCTGCTCTGGCGGCATCAGTACGTTGGCCGGTTCGAAGTGCAACGATGGCATCTGCGTTGCCGAATACATTGCCACACCCAATGCGGCGATCAGCGCAACATCAAGCCAGGTCCAACCCGGCATGTCGTCGGTGCTGCGTGCCTTCCAGCAATGCCATGCCTGGCCCAGGCAGAACACCAGCATCGCAACCAGCCACAGGTAAAAACCAGCGCCAAAACCTGCAAAGTCGTGGAACTCGTAGCTCTGGTTATCTGGCAAGCGCTCGATGCCGAAACTACTGGCCGCCAGGTAAAGCGCGCCAAGGCCGAAAAGCAGGGCCAGCCGGCGGAAACGTCGATGGGCAAGAATCGCCAAGGCCAACAGCGGATTGGCAAACCACTGATACAATCCGAATGGCACGCCCCAAGGCCCGTACAGCAACATCTGCAGGGCCGGCATGTGATGGTTGCCGCTCATCAGCACGCCATCGAAGAACAGGGCGAGCAAATACAGCAGCAAGCTGATGCTCAGGTAGAAAACGGGCAAGGGACACACCTGGTGGAAACGGGACAGCCTACGACCTTAACCCAGGCCCTGCCCCGCCTCCAAACCCTCAGCGAGTCCCGCGCAGGGTTACCGCGAAATTCGCCGCAAGACTATGCAACAGGCGGCTCCAGCAGCAGGCCGTAGAGACCCGAGTCGGACAACTCGCCGGCCACGCACCAGCGCGCTCGCAGTGTGCCTTCGAGCACGAAGCCCTGACGCTCCAGGGTGCGTGCCGAGCCCTGGTTGCGCGGGTCGATTTCGCCTTCAAGGCGGCGCATGTGCAGGGTGTGGGCCAGGTAGTCGATGAAGCAGGTCAATGCCTCGTCCATATAACCCCTGCCCTGCACCGCGCTGGCCAGGCAATAGCCAATCTCGCCACGGCGGGAGACATCGTCGATGTTGAACAACTGGACCATGCCGATGAGTTCGCCATTGTCGCGGCGGTACATGCCGAGCTTGAGCTGGTCACCATTGGCATAGGCTTCGCGGTCGGCGGCCAGGGCACTTTCGGCTTCGGCCAGGTCTTGCCAGGGGGCATGGTGCCAATAACGCATGACCTCGGGGTCGGCCATGATCGCCAGCCATTGCGCGGCATCGGCATGGCGCATGGGGCGCAAGTGCAGACGCGGGCTGTCGAGGCAGAGGTCACTGGGGAAACTGCGGGGTGGGGTCACGCCGGATCTCCTGTCCATTGCTGGGGAGATGACAGTTTAACGTCAAGCGCAGAGTTCGGGCATCCCGGGGCTGCGTTGCGGCCCATCGCGACACAAGGCCGCTCTTACAGGTTGCGGCGCAATACCTGTAAGAGCGGAATTGCCCGCGATAAGGCCATCAGCCTAACCCAGTGCAATCAGGCCACCTCAGCCCCATCATCCGGCCAATGCGGCTCATTGGCCCCCGGCGGGGTCAGCGGCGGCAGCCCATACGCCGCCCGCGCATCGTCACAGCTGGGGTTGTGCACCCCACCCTCCCACGACGCCTCGAACTCGCGACAAGGACTGGAACGGTTGGCATAAATGGTACAAGCCACCTCTTTACCGATCTCGCCCTCAAGGCTGACGCAGCGGCATGGCTTGGCGTCGGTGCCGATCATGGCAACGCGGGTGGGGTTGATCTGCACCACCAGGTCGTCTGGCACAAGGCCCCCGGCAGACTGGCATTCGCCCCAGAAGAAGGACACACGGAAGTACCCGCAGCAGGCGCCGCAGTCAAGGCAAGGGTTATATTCAGACATGATGCCACGGAGGGAAGGTTGTTGTTATCGGGGCTGGCCCGCGGCGCCATTTTCATTCGAACCCGGGGCGGCTGGATAGAGGGGCCATGCAAAATATTTTGCCGCTGATCCGGCCGCCCGCATCCGCTACCGCAGCGCCTTGTAGGTAGTCGCGTCCCAACGCGTCAACGCCAGGCCTTCGGTCGGGTCATAGTCATCACCGCACACCTTGCTGAAGTGCGTACAAACCTCGCCGCAATGCACCAACCGATTATCTCGCTCACCCTCGGTCAGCACCGTGTAAGACTCGCTGCGCATGGCGTGGTACTGCCTTTCAGCAGCGCTCATAGCCCGGTGATACTCCATGAGCTGCCTATCGCTCAAGGCCAGTCGCTTGCCCAGCTCAACACCCCAGCGGGCAAGGCAGACTTCGGCAAAATGACGAACGACCAGCCCGGGTTCCTTGAGCACCTCGCCGCCGCTCGCACCATCGACCGACGCGTTGCCTACCAGCGTGGCATGACGCCCCGGCATCGGATAAATGCAGATCTGCGTACCACTGGCCACTGACGGGATCACGCAGGCAAAGCCTTTGGAACGCTCATCACGCGAATAGAAGCCGACATATTCACGCACGTTTGCCGCCAGCGTGATGCGTTCGGCTTGCACATTGCCCACGCCGGGCACAGGGTCGATTGCAAAGATGTTCACCGGTATGTCCCGCAGTACCGGGTCTTGTGCCATGGCGTTGGCCAACATGTGGCAGCTGATACCGCCCCGGCTCCAGCCCACCAGGTTCACCTGGGTCGGAATGCGTGGTTTGCGAAACATGCTGATGATGCGCTCTTGCAGTTCCTGCGGAGTCGGATGACGGTCACCGTAATCGTAGGTACGCCAGAACCAGGAGGCCGTGGAAGAAGCATCCGGAACAGGTACACCGGCGTTCTTCAGCCGCTCGTACTCTTCCTCGCTCAATTTGGTGCGGTGCCAGCTGCTTTCGCCTTTGATCACCTGCAGCACATGGTTGACGTTCTCTTCCCAGCCGCGGCCGAACAGTTGGCCAGTCCAGTTGAAATAACCTCCGGGCTCGACGAACAGGTTGTCGTCCTGAAGGTTGCCACTACCGGGACCGTCGACGGCTATCCAGTGCGCGAATTCGCGGCCCTGGTCGTTGCTGGCCAGGGTCGATACCAGTTCGCCGTTCCAGAAGTTGGGGTTGGCGTCGTCGAAGCGGTGGGAGCCGGTGCCGCAGAAATAGGCGGTGAAGACACTCATTTGTGGATCTCTGTGGTGAGAAATGAGTGCTGAAGATAGGTAGGCAGAACGATGGAATACAGGCGGAAAGCGCTCACCTGAATAGCAATGGGGGCCGCAACGCGGCCCCCTGATGCTTACTTGTTGCTCAACCCGTCAGCGCGGAACATCTGCCGGATCCCGCGAATGGCTTGGCGAATACGGTCCTGGTTCTCGATCAGGGCAAAGCGCACATGGTCATCACCATAATCACCAAAGCCGATCCCCGGCGACACGCATACCTTGGCCTCGGCCAACAGCTTCTTGGAAAACTCCAGCGACCCCAGGTGTGCATACTGCTCCGGGATCTTGGCCCACACATACATCGACGCCTTGGGGTTCTCGACCATCCAGCCCATCTCGTGCAACCCCTTCACCAGCAGGTTGCGGCGCTGGCGATACTGCTCTGCAATGTCGCGCACGCACTGCTGGTCGCCTTCCAGCGCAGCAATGGCCGCAACCTGCAACGGCGTGAAGGTGCCGTAGTCGTGGTAGCTCTTGATCCGCGCCAGGGCACTGACCAGCTCGGGGTTACCGACCATGAAGCCAATCCGCCAGCCCGCCATGTTGTAGCTCTTGGACAGGGTGAAGAACTCCACCGCAATGTCCTTGGCGCCGGGCACCTGCATGATCGAGGGGGCTTTCCAGCCATCGTAGACGATGTCGGCGTAGGCCAGGTCGTGCACCACCAGCACGTTGTACTGCTTGGCCAACGCCACCACGCGCTCGAAGAAGTCCAGCTCCACGCACTGGGCAGTAGGGTTGGACGGGAAACCGAGGATCATCATCTTCGGCTTGGGGATCGACTCGCGAATCGCCCGTTCCAGCTCGTTGAAGAAGTCCACACCCGGCACCAGCGGCACCGAACGCACCTGGGCACCGGCAATGACCGCACCGTAGATATGGATCGGGTAGCTGGGGTTGGGCACCAGTACCGTGTCGCCCTGGTCGAGGGTGGCCAGCATCAGGTGCGCCAGGCCCTCTTTGGAGCCGATGGTGACGATGGCTTCGCTTTCCGGGTCGATGTCGACCTCGTAGCGTTCCTTGTACCAGTTGGAAATGGCCCGGCGCAGGCGCGGGATACCGCGAGAGGTGGAGTAGCCGTGGGTGTCTTCACGCTGGGCAACCTGCACCAGTTTCTCGACGATGTGCGGCGGGGTGGCGCCATCGGGGTTGCCCATGCTCAGGTCGATGATGTCCTCGCCACGGCGGCGGGCAGCCATCTTGAGTTCGGCAGTGATGTTGAAGACGTAAGGGGGGAGACGATCGATGCGCGCAAAGCGGCGCGGCGAACCTGGGTTGGCCATGGCTTCCTCTGAATACGTAAGCGCCCGGAACCGTCCGAGCGACGTTGGCCGATGTGGCGGCCTGGATCAGAAGATAGTGCCGAAACAGGATGTCTGTAAAGGATAATTTCCTGTTTTGTTATATTTTTTCAGATGTATTTTTTGAAAATTTGAATTTTATGTTTTCATAACCGGCCCTTCTCGGGCACAGGAAAAACACCCATAAAAAAAACCCGGCACAATGGCCGGGGTTTTCGTGAAACAGGCAGCAGTTTCAGCGTGCGTAGGTCATCAGCACGTCCGCAGCAGTCTGGCTGTCCACACCCATCATCACGCTCAGAGCGGTGACAGTGAGGATGGAGAAGCCGAACACTTTACGGGCCCACTTGCTGTCGTCCTCGGCTTTGTAGCCGCCCCATGCCATGTACAGCCAGTAAAGGCCCATGGCAGCTGCCACGGCCAGGTAGCCGAGGCCGGCGTAACCGCCGAGGGTAAGCATCAAGGTGGCGAGCACGAAGGCCAGCACGTACAGCACGATCTGCTTCTTCGCCGCCAGGACGCCACGTGCCACCGGCAGGACCGGAATGTTGGCAGCGCTGTAATCCTTGAAGCGGAAGATGGCGATGGCAAAGCTGTGCGGCATCTGCCACAGGCTGAACATCACCAGCAGGGTCACTGCAGCCAGGTCGAAGCTGTTGCTCACGGCGCAGTAGCCGATCACCGGAGGCATGGCACCAGACAGGCTGCCGACCAAGGTGCCGTGCACCGATTTACGCTTCAGCCACAGGCTGTAGAAACCGACGTAGACGATGAAGCCGATCAGCGCACAGAACGCCGACAGCGGGTTGGCCTGGACATACAGCAGGCTGAAACCCGCCACCCCTAGCAGGGTGGCGTAGATCAGCGCGAGGGGCAGCGACATGCCGCCCTGCACCATGACGCGGTTCTTGGTGCGCTCCATCTTGTGGTCAATGTCACGGTCGATGCAGTTGTTGAACACGCATCCGGACGCCACCACCAGCGAAGTACCGATCACCACCGCCAGGAACAGGGCGAAATCCACATGGCCCTTCGAGGCAAGGAAGAAACCGCCTGCCACGGAAAGCACGTTACCGAAAATGATCCCCGGTTTGGTGATTTGGATAAAGTGCTTAACGGACATGCAGTCTTACCTCACTTGGCCAACATTTCGAAGTGGATGCTGAACATGATCCACAGCGACAGGCCGACAAGCAGAGCGATCACCAGGGTGGTGAACAGGAACGTCGATACGTTGTTGCGTTGCTCTTTCGAGCGGTCCATGTGCAGGAAGTAAACCAGGTGAACAACTACCTGGATCACGGCCATGGCAACAATGATCAGAACGGTCAGGTTCTTCGGCAGGCTGGCGGTCATGGCCAGGCCGAACGGGATCGCGGTCAGGATGATCGACAGTACAAAGCCGATCATGTACGACTTGACGCTGCCGTGATTACCTTCGTGATGAGTGTCGTGTGCGTTAGCCATTACAGAACTCCCAGCAGGTAAACGACGGTGAATACGCAGATCCAGACCACGTCCAGGAAGTGCCAGAACAGGCTCAGGCAGCTCATGCGGGTCTTGGCGGTCGGCGTGATGCCGTGCTTGTTGATCTGGTACATCATGATTGCCATCCAGATCAGACCAGCAGTCACGTGCAGGCCGTGGGTACCTACCAGGGCGAAGAAGCCCGACAGGAAGCCACTGCGCTGCGGGCCGAAGCCTTCGCTGATCAGGTGATGGAATTCATAGATTTCCATCGCGATGAAGCCTGCACCGAACAGGAAGGTCACAGCCAACCAGCCCAGTACGCCTGCTTTCTTGCCATCGAACATCTTCAGCATGGCGAAGCCGAAGGTGATCGAGGACAGCAGCAGGAACAGCGTTTCAACAGCTACGAAATCGAGCTGGAAGATGTCATGACCCGACGGGCCGCCGGCAAAACTGCCGGACAGCACCGCGTAGGTAGCGAAGAGCGACGCAAACAGGATGCAGTCGGTCATCAGGTACAGCCAGAAGCCCAGTACGGTCATCTGGCCCGAGTCGTGGTGGTGGTCGTCATGCCCATGGTCGTGACCATGAGCAGCGCCGCCGTGCATTACTTGACTGGACATTGATTACACCCGCTCAAACGATTCGACACGTGCGCCGGCAGGCAGAGCACCTGCTTTGGCCAGCGCTTTCATACGCTCGCCTTCGATGCGCGCCACTTCTTCGGCTGGAACCATGTAGCCCTGGTCGTCACGGGCAGCGTGGCGAACGAAGACAGCGATGGTTGCAACCAGGCTTGCGCCAACCAGCCACCAGATGTGCCAGATGAAGGCAAAGCCGAAGACGGTCAGGAACAGGCCCATGAACAAACCGGTGGAGGTGTTGCTCGGCATGTGGATAGCGTCGAACTTGGTCGCTGGCTTGTAAGCCTTGCCGCTTTCCTTGGTTTCGTGCCATGCGTCCAGGCCAACCTGCTCAGGCATGTGAGCGAAGTTGTAGAACGGAGGTGGCGACGAAGTGGACCATTCCAGAGTACGGCCGCCCCATGGGTCGCCGGTCACGTCCAGGTTCTGGTTGCGGTCGCGAACCGATACGTACAGCTGGATCAGCTGGCAAGCGATACCGAACAGGATCAGCACGGCGCCGACAACGGCTACGTACAGGTAGGGTTCCCACAGTGGGTTGTCGGAGTGGTTCAGACGACGGGTCATGCCCATGAAGCCCAGGGCGTACAGCGGCATGAACGCAACGTAGAAGCCCGACAGCCAGAACCAGAAGGCAGCTTTGCCCCACTTCTCGTTCAGGGTGAAGCCGAAGGCTTTCGGGAACCAGAAGGCGAAGCCGGCGATGTAGCCGAATACCGCGCCACCGATGATCACGTTGTGGAAGTGCGCAATTACGAACAGGCTGTTGTGCAGGACGAAGTCAGCACCTGGAACGGCCAGCAGTACGCCGGTCATGCCACCGATGGAGAAGGTGACCATGAAGCCCAGGGTCCAGAGCATCGGTGCGGTGAAGCGCACACGGCCTTGGTACATGGTGAACAGCCAGTTGAACAGCTTCACACCGGTCGGAATGGAGATCAGCATCGTCGCCAGGCCGAAGAAGGTGTTGACGCTGGCGCCGGCACCCATGGTGAAGAAGTGGTGCAGCCATACCGCAAAGCCCAGGATGGCGATCGCGCCCGATGCGTAGATCATCGAGTGGTGGCCGAACAGGCGTTTGCCAGAGAACGTCGAAGTCACTTCCGAGAACACGCCGAAGGCCGGCAGGATCAGGATGTAAACCTCAGGGTGACCCCACGCCCAGAACAGGTTGACGTACATCATCGGGTTCCCACCAAGCTCGTTGGTGAAAATGTGGAAGTCCAGATAACGGTCAACAGTCAGCAGCGCGAGTGCAGCAGTCAGGATCGGGAACGAAGCAACGATCAGTACGTTGGCCCAGGTGCAGGTCCAGGTGAAGATCGGCATGTCCATCAGTTTCATGCCAGGTGCGCGCATCTTCATCACGGTGACGAGGAAGTTCACGCCGGTAAGCGTCGTACCCAATCCGGATAGCTGTAGCGCCCAGATGTAGTAGTCAACGCCCACCCCAGGGCTGTACTGAATGCCCGCGAGCGGCGGATAGGCAACCCAGCCGGTCTTGGCGAATTCACCAACGCCCAGCGAGATGTTGACCAGCAGCACGCCTGCCAGCAGCAGGTAGAAGCTCAGGGAGTTCAGGAACGGGAAGGCAACGTCACGTGCACCGATCTGCAGAGGAACCGCCAGGTTCATCAGGCCGGTGAAGAACGGCATCGCCATGAAGATGATCATGATCACACCGTGAGCGGTGAAGATCTGGTCATAGTGTTCAGGCGGCAGGTAGCCTTCGGAGCCACCGGTTGCGGCAGCCAGCTGGGTACGCATCATGATGGCGTCGGCAAAGCCGCGCAGCAGCATGATCATCGCGACGATGATGTACATCACGCCGATCTTTTTGTGGTCGACAGTAGTCAGCCACTCGCTCCACAAGTAGGTCCACTTGCGGAAATAGGTGATAAGACCGACGACAGCGATACCGCCGAGCGCGATCATGGCAAGCGTCACCATGACTATCGGCTCGTGATAGGGTATCGCCTCCAGGCTTAGTTTACCGAACATCTCTTACTCCTCTGCACCGGCAGCTGGTTGCATACTCGATTCCACACCCTTGGTTGTGGCCAGGTCTTTGCTGCCTGCTTCTTCGTGGCTACGACCGCGGTTCATGCCTTCGTACTTGTCGACGATCAGCTGGAACTGCTCAGGCGAAGCCTCGCTGTACAGCGCGACTGGGTTGTTTTCGCTTGGTTTGGCCAAGGCGTCGTATTCGGCCTTGTCCAGCTTCTTCGGCGACTGCTTGACCTCGGCGACCCACTTGTCGAAGTCTTCCTGGGAGGTGGCAGTAGCCTTGAATTTCATGCCGGTGAAGCCAGCACCGCTATAGTTGGCGCTGATACCGTCGAACTCGCCGTTTTCGTTGGCGATGAGGTGCAGCTTGGTGGTCATGCCGGCCATGGCGTAGATCTGGCCGCCCAGGCCCGGGATGAAGAACGAGTTCATCACGGCGTCGGAAGTGACGCGGAAGTTGACCGGGGTGTTAGCCGGGAAGACGATCTTGTTGACCGTGGCAATGCCCTGCTCCGGGTAGATGAACAGCCACTTCCAGTCCAGCGCGACCACGTCGATCTGCACCGGCTTCACATCGGAATCCAGTGGACGGTATGGGTCCAGCTTGTGGGTGGAGTGGTAGGTGACGTAACCCAGGGCGATGATGATCAGGATCGGGATGATCCACACCGCGGCCTCGATCTTGGTCGAGTGCGACCAGTCAGGGGTGTAGGTGGCTGCCTTGTTGGAAGCACGGTACTTCCAGGCGAACGCCAGGGTCATGATGATGACAGGGATTACCACCAGCAGCATCAGGCCGGTAGCGATCAGGATCAGGTTCTTTTGCTCAATGCCGACCTGGCCCTTCGGGTCGAGCAGGGTCCAGTTGCACCCACTGAGTAAAAGCATGCCTAAAAAGGGCAATATGCCAAACAGTCTGGGGTAACGCTTTTTACTCATCTCACGACCTCTAGATCAGCTTGCTTCAATGCAATTTGTGTTTTGGTAGCCAACACTTCGTCCTGCCAAGTGAGGCATTTCGCGCCCGTACTCGCTCCTGCCTGGGGTCCGACTGCAGGACCTTGGCTTCGAGCGTGTTAGCGGTGCTTATGGTTTCGTAGGCAACAGGCCTGTACTTCAGACCAAGTCCATTTGGTGCGGGAAAACGCGGAGGGGGGTCCGCCCGGTATCGCCGTTGGGCGAAACTTGACGAAGTCAGCAAAAAGGAGCGCTGGGGCTTCCTTCAATCCTGCGACTCGCAAGCAGTGCCGAACGGAAATTGGGGGCGATTGTAGTGAGGTCGCCAACCCTTGACTATGACTTATTGAGCAACAGTCTTTTACAGAATCCGCAACAATAACGTTCAATAATTCAACTTCGCGACAGTTTGTCGCACCCCGCTTGCCAGGCCTCAAAGCCGCATTCTGCAAGGCTTCGGGATTGATCCAGGTCAAGCGGCGAGCAACTTTTCCCTCTTCTCATGCGGCGTAAAAGCCCCCATGCAATTCGGGACTTTTGTCTAAGCCTGGCGTCGGTTGCGGTAGATACCGAGCGGAACCAGAATGGCGGTCAGCACGAACGCTACCAGCGCCCATTGCGCCAACGACAGGCCGAGGATCGGCGGGTACGGCGTGCTGCAGAAGCCGTCGACCTGGAACGCCAGCGGCCAGAGCTTGGCCAGTGGCAGGTCGTCCACGATCGGTTGCAGGGTGTCGATGCCACAACTGACCATGGGGTTGGCGAGTATATACACATGGTTGCCCGCCGCAATGATTCCGCCAATGGCACTGAGCACCACCAGCACCTCGAAGAAGGTCAGGCTACGGCGCCCGGGCATCGCGGCAGCGATGAACGCGAACACGGCAATGAACAGCAACGCGTAACGCTGCAGGATGCACAGCGGGCACGGCGCCTCGCCCAGTACCACTTGCATATAGAGGGCGCCGCCGATCAGCGAGAGGCAGATCAGGCCCAACAGCACCAGAAAGCGCCGTTCCCGATTCAGGCGCGATGTTTGTTCGTTCATTGCCGGTTCCTTCGATGGATAGTGGCAGCGTGGTCCGCCTGCCTGGGCGCAAGTCTACACGCTGGGCATGGCCTGTGAGCATGCCGAGGGAGCGGCGCGGTAGCACTGCGCGGGGCTATCCGGTGAGGCTGAGACCGACCGCAACGACGTCGGTTCAACGCCGGGCGGCAAAAAAGCGGCTGCCCGGGTACCGCGCAGGGGCAAGCCCCTCGACACCCGGGAGTGAAGGATACCGTGATTAACGGAGGATTAATGATGAAAGCGGCGAGCCCGGTTTCATCTTTCCTTATATATAGGCAGGAAGGTGTACTGCCTGTACCGGCCTTTTCGCGGGCAAGCCCGCGAAGAGGCTGGTACAGGCGCTACATCACTCCAGGGCAGCCGCCGGCCCGAAGAACTCGTAGCGGCTCTGCTGCTCGGGCACACCCAGCCCCTTCAATTGGCGCTTCACCGTCGCCATGAAGCCCTTGGGCCCAAGGAAGTAGGCATCCACATCTCGCGCCTGCGGCAACCACTCGGCCAGCAGGTCCTCATTCAGCAGGCCGACGGCATCAGCCGCAGCGCCCCCCTCCGGCTCGGCATAGCAGTAAAAGCGCTTGAGCTGCGGATGACGCGCCGCCAGGCCATCGACCCATTCACGGAAGGCATGCACCGCGCCGTTACGCGCACAGTGAATGAAATGCACCTCGCGCTGGGTTTGCAGCGCCGCCTGCAACATGGCCAGCGTCGGGGTAATACCCACGCCCCCGCTTATCAGCACCAGCGGCTTGTCACTGGCCGCCAGGGTGAAGTCGCCCGCTGGCGGGAACAGTTGCAAGGTATCGCCCACCACCAGCTCATCGTGCAGGTAGTTGGACACCTTGCCGCCCACCTCGCGCTTGACGCTGATGCGGTACTCCCTGCCATCGCACAGCGCCGACAGCGAGTAGTTGCGGCGCTGCTCGGCACCGTCGATGCCCAGCTTCAGGCCGATGTACTGGCCAGGCTCGGCCTTGAGCACCGGTTTACCATCCACCGGGGCAAAGTAGAACGAAACGATCTCGCTGCTTTCCTGCTCGCGGCGTACCAGGCGGAATTCGCGGGTACCACGCCAGCCGCCCTCGGCTTCTTCCTTCTGTTTATAGAGGCTTTCTTCAGCGCCAATCAGGATGTCGGCCAGCTGGCCATAGGCCGCGCCCCAGGCATCGATCACCGCAGGGGTAGCGATTTCCTTACCCAGTACTTCCTCGATGGCGCGCAGCAGGCAGCTGCCGACGATCGGGTAGTGCTCCGGCAGAATCTGCAAGGCAACGTGCTTGTTGATGATCTGCCCTACCAGCCCCCCCAGCTGCTCCAGTTGGTCAATGTGGCGCGCATACATCAGCACGCCGTTGGCCAACGCACGAGGCTGGTCGCCACTGGCTTGGTGTGCCTGGTTGAACAGTGGGCGTACCTCGGGGTACTCGCTGAGCATCATCTTGTAAAAGTGGGTGGTCAGCGCTTCGCCGCCGCTTTCCAGCAGGGGTACAGTGGCCTTGATGATTGCACGTTGTTCGGCATTGAGCATTGCGACAACTCCTGAGCCTGTGGCTTCAAATGACTGCCTTGGGTATTTCAGCAATCGTGCCAACTTTTATCGCCAGTAAAATCAGGGGGTTGACGCCAATCATGTCAAAACGACCCACCTCGTCGTATAGTCATATCGACCCATAGGAGTCTTTATGACCGCAAAGCCCTTGCTCACCACCCTGCTGCCCCTGGTCAGCGACCTCTCCCGCGACTTGCCCGACCAGGAGCGCTACCGCCGCTTGCTGCAAGCCATGCGCGGGCTACTGCCGTGCGATGCCGCCGCACTGCTGCGCCTGGATGGTGAATGGCTGGTGCCGCTGGCGGTGGATGGCCTGAGCCCTGACACCTTGGGCCGGCGCTTCCGGGTCAGCGAGCACCCGCGCTTCCAGATACTGCTCAGCCGCCCGGAGCCCACTCGTTTCGCCAGCGACTCCGAACTGCCCGACCCTTACGATGGCCTGGTCAACGCCCCCGATGCCGACCTGCAAGTGCACGACTGCATGGGTTGCCCGTTGATGGTTGATGAGCGCCCCTGGGGCCTGGTCACCCTCGATGCCCTCACCCCCGGGCAGTTCCAGAGCCTGGAGCTGGATGCCCTGCAAGCCTTCGCCAGCCTGGCCGCCGCTACCGTTACCGTGGCCGAACGCATTGAGCACCTGGCCCTGCGCGCCGAAGACGAACACCTGCGGGCGGAAATCTACCGCCAAGCCAGCGGCCAGGATAAAGAGCTGATTGGCCAGAGCCCTGCGCATAAGCGCTTGGTGGAGGAAATCCGCCTGGTCGGGGGCAGCGACCTGACTGTTCTGATCACTGGCGAAACGGGCGTTGGCAAGGAACTGGTGGCCCAGGCGCTGCACCAGGCCAGCAACCGGGCCGACAAGCCACTGGTCAGCCTCAACTGCGCCGCCCTGCCCGATACCTTGGTGGAAAGCGAACTCTTCGGCCATGTACGCGGTGCCTTCACTGGCGCGCACGGCGAGCGCCGGGGCAAGTTCGAGCTGGCCAACGGCGGCACGTTATTCCTCGACGAAGTGGGCGAACTGCCGCTAACGGTGCAAGCCAAACTGTTGCGTGTGCTGCAAAGCGGCCAACTGCAACGCCTGGGCTCGGACCGCGAGCACCGTGTGGACGTGCGCCTGATCGCCGCCACCAACCGTGACCTGGCCGCAGAAGTACGCAATGGCAACTTCCGCGCCGACTTCTATCACCGCCTCAGCGTGTACCCGTTGCACGTACCGCCCTTACGCGAACGTGGGCGAGATGTATTGTTATTAGCTGGCTACTTCCTCGAACAGAACCGTTCACGCCTGGGCCTGAACAGCCTGCGCCTGAGTAGCGAAGCCCAGGCCGCGCTACTGGCCTATGAGTGGCCAGGCAATGTGCGCGAACTGGAACACCTGATCGGCCGCTCGGCCCTAAAAGCACTGGGCCAGCACCCCGACCGGCCACGCATTCTCACGCTTGAAGCCGTCGACCTGGACCTGCGGGCGGGGCTCGCAACACCAGACGCCCCGCCCTCCCCCACAGCCCCTGCCCAACTGGCACCATTGCCTGAAGGCGGCCTGCGCGAAGCGGTCGACCTCTACCAGCGCCAAGTGATCGAAGCCTGCCTGCAACGGCACCAGGATAATTGGGCGGCAGCGGCCCGCGAACTGGGCCTGGACCGCGCAAACCTGAGCCGGCTGGCCCGCCGGCTGGGGCTTCGCTGAGGTTCACTACAAAAGGATTAACCCAGAAAGCCATCTGGTTGCTTCCCGCCTGGCTGCTATATCTCCCTAACCACCCGAATTTCGACTGCCTGGTCGAGACTGCGTGTAACGCCCCCGCAAGGGCTCCGTGACGCAGGTTGTGGCCCGAACGGTTCGGGCCGGGGGATCCGGATACCAGCAGGGAGCGTTCATGGACAACATCGTCGTCGCCGATAAGCAAACCGAAGTCGCCACTCAGAGCGCCTGGGGCAATATCAACCTGAAAGGGCCAGGCGTAGTGCAGATGCCAGTGGCCCCCGACAAGGTCGCCACTGCTACCCAACGTGGGCAAGACCTGATCATCACCCTGAAATCGGGTGAAAAGGTCACCATCGGCAACTTCTTCGCCGTGGACCAGGCCGGGGTCGGTAGCGACATTGTCTTCGTCGGTGAAGACGGCACCCTGTGGCACGCGCAGTACGACACAACGGCGTTCACCGGTTTCACTTTCGAGGATGTGAACTCGCTGGACGAACTGGTCGCGGGTATCGGCACCGCCGGTAGCGCCATGCCGACCTGGGCGATTGCCGGGCTCAGCCTGCTTGGCATCGGTGGCGCTGCGGCGGCAGCCGACAACGGAGGCGGCGGTAGCAGCGGTGGCGGTTCGGACCCCGATACCACCGCACCGGCCACGCCCATCGACCTGCTGGTGTCACCGGATGGCCTGCGCCTGATCGGCCGTGGTGAAGCAGGCACTACAGTGAGCATCCGTGATGCTGCCGGCAACCTGATCGGCAGCGGCACCGTGGGTACCGACGGCACCTTCGACGTGACGTTGAACCCGCCGCAAATCAACAGCGAAAACCTTGAAGTCTCTCTGACCGATGGCGCCGGCAACGTCTCCACGCCTGGCACAGTCACCGCCCCGGATGTGACTGCGCCGCTGGCACCTACCGACCTTGCCATCAATGAACAGGGCACCACCCTCACCGGCCGTGCAGAACCAGGCTCTACGGTTTCGGTGCGGGGTGCCGACGGGGTGCTGCTGGGCTCAGCCGTGGCCGGTGCAGACGGCCAGTTCAGCATCACCCTGCAACCGCCACAGACCGAAGGCCAGGCTTTGGAGGTCAGCACCAAGGACGCAGCCGGCAACACCTCGCCTTCGGCCAGTATTGCAGCACCAGACGTCGAGACACCTGATACGACCGCCCCAGACCAGCCCACCAACCTCGCCCTTGCCAGCGGCGTAACCCTCACTGGCCGCGGTGAACCAGGGGCCACCGTGCAGGTGCGTGATGCGGCCGGCAACATCATTGGTACAGGCTTGGTCGGTGCCGACGGGCTATTCAGCGTCACCCTGTCGCCCGCCCAGGCCAACGGCGAAGCACTGGACATACGCCTGGTGGATGCTGCCGGCAACAGCTCGATCCCGCTTGAATTCACAGCTCCCGACATCACCCGGCCAAGTGCAGTCAGCGACATTGCAGTCGGCAGTGGCGGCCTGGCGCTGAGTGGCCGAGGTGAACCCGGGGCCACCGTCGAAGTTCGTGATGCCAACGGCACCGTGATCGGCACCGGGGTGGTCGGGGCCAATGGCACCTTCCTGATTGACCTTGATCCTGCGGTACAGCCGGGTGACCAGCTGAGCCTGGTGCAGACCGACCCCAGCGGCAACGCCTCCGTTGCCCTCGAATACGATGTGCCACTCACCACCGCGCCAGACAGCCCGAGCAACCTGGTCATCGATGCCGACGGCACTACCCTCACCGGTTCCGCCCCGGCGGGCACCCGCGTAGAGGTCCATGACGCCAACGGCACGCTGATCGGCAGCGCCATTGCCAATGCCGATGGGACCTTCAGCATTGAGCTCAACCCCGCTCAGGCCAACGGCGAACTGCTGGATGTCGTCGCCATCGATGACAGCGGCATCTCGTCGCTGCCCGCACAAATCACCGCGCCGGATATCACTGCGCCTGCCGCACCGACCGAACTGGCTGTCAGCGCCGACGGCACCGTGCTCACTGGCCGTGCCGAACCGGGCAGCACCGTGCGGATCGTTGCCGCTGACGGTACCGAACTGGGCACCGCCGTGGTCGGCCCGACCGGTGTGTTCAGCATCAACCTCAACCCGCCGCAAATAGACGGCGAAGTGCTGCAAGCCACTGCCACCGATGCGGCCGGCAACACATCCACAGCCAGCTCGGTCACCGCACCGGATATCGACGGCGTCGATACCACGCCACCCGCAGTACCAACCGACCTGGTGATCGGCGTGGCCGGTAGCCAGCTCACTGGCCGTGGCGAAGCCGGCACCAGCGTGCAGGTCCGTGATGCCGCAGGCAATGTCATCGCGACAGGCACAGTGGGTGCAGACGGCACCTTCACCCTCACCCTGACCCCTGCCGTGATCGACGGCAGCACTCTGCAAGTCACCCTGACCGATGCTGCCGGCAACGTGTCGCCGCCCAGCTCGGTAAACTCGGCGGACTTGCTGCCTCCAGCACAGCCCACCGACCTGGCCTTGGCCGATGGCGTGACCTTCACCGGTCGCGGCGAGCCAGGCGCCACCGTGCAGGTGCGTGATGCCGCTGGGACCATCATTGGTACGGGTGTGGTGGGCGCCGATGGCCTGTTCAGCGTCACCCTTAACCCAGCCCAGGCCAACGGCGAAGCGCTGGACGTTCGTTTGGTGGACGCGGCCGGCAATACTTCTGCCCCGCTGCAATTCGATGCCCCGGATATCACCCCGCCCGCGGCGGTCAGCAACATCGTGGTCGGCAACGGCGGCCAGGCCCTGAGCGGGCGTGGCGAAGCCGGCGCCACCGTCGAAGTGCGTGATGCCAACGGCACGGTAATCGGCACAGGCGTAGTGGGTGCCAACGGCACCTTCCTGATCGACCTTGACCCGGCCGCGCAGCCCGGCGAACAACTGAGCCTGGTGCAGACCGACCCCAGCGGAAACGCCTCCGAAGCGCTGCAGTTCGAAGTTCCGGTAACCACCGCCCCGGCCAGCCCCAGCGATCTGGTGTTCGCCGAGGACGGCACCAGCATCAGCGGCACGGCGCCGGCCGGCACCCGCGTGGAAGTGCACGATGCCAACGGCACGCTGATCGGCAGTATCGTGGCCGGCCCTGATGGCAGCTTCACTGTCGTTCTGGCCCCCGCCCAGGCTAATGGCGAACTGCTGGACGTCGTGGCCGTCGATGATGCGGGTGTATCGTCACTACCAACGCAAATCACCGCGCCAGACATTACCGCGCCGGTCGCCCCGAGCGAACTGGCTGTCAGCGCCGACGGCACCGTGCTCACCGGCCGTGCCGAACCGGGCAGCACCGTGCGGGTACTGGCCGCCGATGGCACTACCGTGCTGGGTAGCGTCGTGGTTGGCGCTACCGGCAGCTTCAGCATCACCCTCAGCCCGCCACAAGTGGACGGCGAAGTGCTGCAAGTCACCGCCACCGATGCGGCAGGCAACACCTCGACGGCAGGTTCAGTCACCGCGCCAGACATCGACGGTGGCGACATCACGCCACCCGACGCACCAACCAATCTGGTGGTCGGCCTGGCCGGCAGCCAGCTGAGCGGGCGTGGCGAAGCCGGCACCACCGTGCAGGTGCGTGACGCCGCAGGTACTGTTCTGGCAACCGGTACGGTCAGCCCCGACGGCACATTTGCGGTGACCTTGGCTCCTGCCGTGAACAACGGCAGCACCTTGCAAGTCACCCTCACCGATGCCGCTGGCAACGTCTCGCAACCCGGTTCAGTCACTTCGCCGGACTTGCAGGCCCCTGCGCAACCTACTGACCTGGCCCTGGCCGAGGGTGTCACCTTCACCGGCCGCGGCGAACCCGGTGCCACCGTGCAGGTGCGCAATAGCGCCGGCAGTGTGATCGGCACCGGCCTGGTCAACGCAGACGGCACCTTCAGCGTCACCTTGTTCCCCGCCCAGGCCAATGGCGAGGCGCTGGATGTGCGGGTGGTGGATGCCGCCGGCAACAGCTCGGCGCCACTGCAGTTCGATGCCCCCGACATCACCCCGCCTGCTGTCGTCAGCAATGTCGTGGTCGGTGCCAGTGGCCTGGTGCTCAGCGGTCGCGGCGAAGCGGGTGCAACCGTCGAAGTGCGTGATGCGGGCGGTACCGTCATCGGCACCGCCACGGTCGGAGCCAACGGCACCTTCACGGTCAATCTCGACCCGGCAGCCCAGCCAGGCGCCGTGCTGAGCCTGGTACAGACCGACCCGAGCGGCAACGCGTCCGAAGCCTTGCAGTATGAAGTACCACTGACCACTGCCCCCGATAGCCCAAGCGGCCTGGTGGTTGCCGCCGATGGCACCAGCCTCACCGGTTCTGCCCCGGTGGGCAGCCGTGTGGAAGTGCGTGATGGCAACGGCATCCTGGTCGGCAGCGTGGTGGTGGGCGGCGATGGCACCTTCACCGTCATCCTCAACCCGGCCCAGGCCAACGGCGAACTGCTGGATGTAGTGGCCATCGACGGCACAGGGGCATCGTCGCTGCCGGTGCAGGTCAGCGCGCCAGACATCACCCCGCCAGCCGCGCCAAGCGAACTCGCGATCAATGCCAACGGTACCGTTGTCACCGGCCGTGCCGAAGTGGGCAGCACCGTGCGCGTTCTGGCTGCCGACGGCACTACGGTACTGGGCACGGCGGTGGTGGGTGCGACCGGTAGTTTCAGCATCACCCTCACCCCGGCACAAGTGGACGGTGAAGTGCTGCAAGTCACCGCCACCGACGCCGCCGGCAATGCCTCCGGCGCCGCTAGCGTCACAGCCCCCGACATCGACGGTGTCGATACCACGCCACCCCTGGCGCCGACCAACCTGGTCGTTGGCCTGGCCGGTGGCCAGCTGAGCGGCCGTGGCGAGGTGGGTGCCACCGTGCAGGTGCGCGATGCCCAAGGCAACGTGCTGGCCAGCGGCACGGTCAACCCGGACGGCACCTTCCAGATCGCCCTGACACCGCCCGTCAACGATGGCAGCACCCTGCAAGTGGTGCTGACCGATGCCGCCGGCAATGCCTCCACTCCAGGCACGGTGGCCTCCCCAGACCTGCAGTCCCCTGCTCAGCCCACCGGCCTCGACCTGGCCAGCGGCGTTACCTTGACCGGTAGCGGTGAACCTGGCGCCACTGTGCAAGTACGCGACACCTCAGGCACCGTGATCGGTACCGGTGTGGTCAACCCGAACGGCAGTTTCAGCGTTACCCTGTCCCCCGCCCAGGCCAATGGCGAAGTCCTCGACATCCGCCTGGTGGACGCCGCCGGCAATACCTCGACGCCGCTGCAATTTAACGCCCCGGACATCACCCCACCTGCGCAGGTCAGCAATATCGTGGTCGGTGCCGATGGCCTGACCCTGAGCGGTCGCGGTGAGGCCGGTGCCACCGTTGAGGTGCGGGACACCAATGGCACACTGATCGGCACAGGTACGGTGACCGTTAACGGCACCTTCGTGCTCGACCTCGACCCGGCCGCGCTGCCGGGCGAACGCCTCAGCCTGGTGCAGACCGACCCCAGCGGCAACGCTTCCCAAGCTTTGACCTTCGACGTACCGTTGGTGACCACGCCGGCCAGCCCGAGCGACCTGGTGTTCGCGGCGGACGGCACCAGCATCAGCGGTTCGGCGCCAGTCGGCAGCCGTGTGGAAGTGCACGATGCCAATGGGAACCTGGTTGGCAGCATCGTAGTGGGTGCCGGGGGCACCTTCACCGTTGTGCTCACCCCAGCCCAGGCCAACGGCCAGCTGCTGGATGTGATCGCCATCGACACCAACGGGGCCTCGTCACTGCCGACACAAGTGACTGCGCCGGACATCACCGCCCCAGCCGCGCCAAGTGAACTAGCCGTCAGCGCCGATGGCAGCGCAGTGACCGGGCGCGCCGAAGCCGGCAGCACCGTACGCGTGCTGGCCGCCGACGGCACTACCCTGCTGGGCAGTGTCGTGGTGGGCGCCAGCGGGGCCTTCAGCATTGGCCTCACCCCGCCGCAAGTGGCAGGCGAACAGTTGCAGGTAACCGCCACCGATGCCGCAGGTAATGCCTCCACAGCCGGTACCGTTACCGCGCCGGTCATCGATAACGGCGGCGATACCACGCCGCCGGCGCCAGCCACCAACCTGGTGATCAGCGCCGACGGCCGTACGGTTTCAGGCCGCGGCGAAGTGGGTGCCACCGTCAAAGTGCTCGACGACCAGGGCCAAGTGCTGGTGAGCGGCACCGTTCAACCCGATGGCAGCTTCAACGTGCAGTTGCCAACCCCAGTGGTGGATGGCTCCTCCCTGCAGGTGACCCTGACCGATGCCGCCGGCAACGTCTCCACACCTGGCCCACTGACCGCGCCAGACCTTGTGGCCCCCCTGCAACCAACGGGCTTGGTGTTGACCAATGGCGACACCCTGACCGGTACTGCCGAAGGCGGTGCCCGGGTAGAGGTGAAAGACGGCTTGGGCAACCTGATCGGCAGCGCCATCGCCCAGCCGGATGGCAGCTTCAGCCTGACCCTGAACCCGCCACAGGCCAATGGCGAAACACTGTCCATTACCGTGACCGATGCGACAGGTAACACCTCTGTACCGCTGAGCTATGTGGCCCCGGACATCACGGCACCGACACTCGTCACTGACGTGGTGGCCGCCGATGGCAGCCTGGCCGTGTCTGGCCGTGGCGAACCCGGTGCCACGGTGGAAGTGCGTGATGCGCAGGGTACGGTGCTCGGCACCGGCACCGTCGCGCCAAATGGCACCTTCGTGGTCGACCTCGAAACGCCGTTGGCGGCGGGCGAAACCCTGGTGCTGGTGCAGACCGATGCCGCCGGCAATACCTCGGTAGGGCTTAGCGTGACGGTTGCCGATGCACCGCTGCCCGAGAGCCCCAGCGGTGTCGTGGTGAGCGCAGATGGCGCCAGCGTTTCCGGTACCGCACCGACGGGCACGCAGGTGCAGGTGCGTGACGCGCAGGGCAATGTGCTGGGCAGCGCACAGGCAGGCCCGGACGGCAGCTTCACCATCGGCCTGACCCCGGCACAAGCCAACGGCGAAACCCTGGATGTGGTGGCTGTGGATGGTGCCGGCAACGCGTCACTGCCGACCCAGGTCACCGCCCCTGACATCACTCCACCCAATGAAGCCAGCCAGCTGCAATTGAGCGCCGATGGCAGCCTGCTCACTGGCCGCGGCGAGCCGGGCACCACCGTGCAGGTCATCAGCGCCCAGGGTGTCGTGCTGGGCAACGCCCAGGTCGGCGCCGACGGCGTGATCAGCGTGGTGCTCAACCCGCCGCAAACCGACGGCCAGGAACTGGACGTGGTGCTGCGCGACGCGGCCGGCAATACCTCGACCGCCACCGTCATTGCCCCCGATCTGGATGGCCCGCTGCAACCCTCGGGGATGGCCATCGATACCGCAGGCATTCACCTGACCGGCCAGGGCCAAAGCGGCTCCATCGTCACCGTGCGCGATGCCAACGGCAACGTGCTGGGCACCGCCATAGTGGGTGCAGACGGGAAGTTCGACGTCACCCTCAATGCGCCACAGCGCAATGGTGAGAGCCTGAGCGTCGAGGCCACCGACAACCTGGGCAACAGCGCCGGCCCGGTGAGTTTCACCGCACCCGACTCCACGCCGCCGCAGGCGGTCACCAACCCGACCATCGATGGCACAGGCACCACGGTCACCGGCAGCGGCGAACCTGGCGCCACCGTGACCGTGCGTGGGCCGGATGGCAGCGTGCTGGGCAGTGCCGTGGCAGGCCCGAACGGTGCATTCGAAATCATCCTCACTCCACCACAGACCAACGGCCAGGCGCTGACCGTGGAGCAGCGTGACCCAACCGGCAACCTGTCGGCGGCGGCCGACCTGCCGGCACCGGACACCGAGTTGCCGGCGACCCCGACCGGCCTGACCCTGTCTGGCGATGGCAGGACCATCACCGGCAGTGGCGAGCCAGGTGCGCAGGTGAGTGTTACCAATACAGCAGGTACCGTGCTGGGCACCGCCACGGTTCAGCCAGACGGCAGCTTCCTGGTGAGCATCGACCCGCCCCAGCTCAATGGCCAGACGCTGTCTGTGACCCAGGCGGACAGTGCCGGCAACGACTCGCCCGCCGGCACCGTGACCGCGCCTGACTTGGAGGCCCCGCTGCCAGCGCAAGGCCTGGGCCTGGATCCGACCGGCACACTGCTCAGCGGCCAGGGCGAGGCAGGCACCACCGTAGAAGTTCGCAACGCGGCAGGCGACCTGCTGGGTACCATTCAGGTGGAGCCCGACGGCACGTTCGAAGTACCACTCGCCCCCGCCCAGACCAACGGCGAAGTATTGTCGGTGGTGTTGATCGATGGCGATGGCAATGCCTCACCGTCTGCCAGCTTCACCGCCGATGACAGCAGCGCGCCAACAGCGCCGGGCAGCCTCACCATCACCCCAGGCGGCAACGCCATCCAGGGTACTGGTGAAACAGGGTCCACGGTGGAAGTGCGGCTTACCGACGGCACCCTGGTGGGTACCATCGTCGTGCCGGCAGGTGGCAACTTCACCGTGCCACTCTCGCCCGCCCAACTGGACGGCCAGTCACTCAACGTGACCCTGACCGATACTGCCGGCAATGTGTCCCTTCCCGGCCAGATCAATGCGCCGGACATCACGCCACCGGCAGTGCCCACGGGCGTGCTGGTCAGTCCGGACGGCAGCACCGTCACCGGCAATGCGCCTGGCGCCAACTCAGTGTCCGTGGACGACGGGAATGGCAATGTGGTCGTGGTGGCCGTCAATCCGGATGGCAGTTTCAGCGTACCGCTGGATACCCCGCTGACCAATGGCCAGACGGTGACCGTGGTGGTGACCGATGCAGCCGGTAACGAGTCTGCTCCGGTCTCCGTCAACGCCCCGGATACAACCGACCCGGATGCGGCCACCGGCCTGACCGTGAGCCCGGATGGCAGCACAGTGGGGGGTAGCGCGGAACCTGGGAGCACAGTGGAAATCCGCAATCAGGATGGTAGCGGCGTGCGCGGCACGATAACCGTCGGGCCAGACGGCACCTTCGTGGTTGACGTCGACCCGCCACTGGCCACCGGCGAAACCGTCGATGTGGTGGTGATCGACCCTGCCGGCAATGAATCCTCCGAAGTGCCACTTGCCGGCCCGACCGGCACCGAGGTGGCCACACCTTCGGCCCTGTCCATCAGTGCCGACGGCTTCCTGCTGACCGGCCAAGGTACGGTCGGCTCGCTGATTACCGTGACCTCCGGTGGCACCACCCTGGGCACCGCCACGGTCGGCAGCGATGGCACCTTCCGGGTGTTCTTCCAGAACGCCCAGCTCAACGCCCAGATCTTGCAGGTCAGCGCCAAGGCTACCGTCGATGGCCAGCCTTCGGTGCCAGCCATTGTCGTGGCCAACGACACCACGGCGCCAAACGCACCGACCCAAGTCGTCCTCAACGCCACCGGCAGCACGCTGACCGGCCAAGGCGAAGTGGGTGCTACCGTGCGCGTGACCGATGCGCAGGGCAATCTCCTGGGAACCGCGCCCGTCGGCAGCAACGGCCTGTTCAGCATCGATTTCTCACCCGCTGTCGCCAACGGCCAGAACCTGATCGTGACCCAGGCCGACGCGGCGGGTAACGTCTCGCTCGCGGCCACCCTGCAAGCCCCTGACCTGCAGGCACCGCTGGCCGCCAGCAACCTCAGCCTCAACAGCGCGGCCACCGTGCTCAGCGGCCAGGGCGAAGCCGGCGCCACCGTGACCGTACGCGATGCCAGTGGTGCCATCCTGGCCACCGGCACCGTCAACCAGAGTGGGCAGTTCCAGATCACACTGCCCAGCGCGCAAACCAGCGGCAGCGCGTTGCAAGTCACCCTCAGCGATGCCGCCGGTAACATTTCCGGCCCGGCCAGCCTGACGACGCCAGACCGCATGCCGCCTGCCGCCATCACCAATCCGGAGCTGAGCCAGGACGGCCGGCAGCTGTCCGGCAGTGGCGAAGTGGGGGCTACCGTGCAGGTGCGCAACGCCGCCGGTGCGTTGCTGGGCACGGCCACGGTGGGCGCCGACGGTCGCTTCACCGTGACCTTCGACACCCCGCAAGCCACCGGCCAGGCCATCGGCGTGACGCAAGTGGATGCCGCCGGCAACACCTCGCCAGCCGTCAATGTGGCCACCCCGGACCTGACCCCACCGGCCCCACTCACCAACGTGGTGCTGAACAACAACGGTCTGACCCTGACCGGCTTGGGCGAAGCGGGTGCCACAGTCACCGTGCGCGGCCCGGACGGTACCATCATCGGCACTGGACTGGTGGCCGCCAACGGCAGCTTCACCCTCACCCTGAACAGCGCCCAGCTCAACGCCCAGCACCTGAGCGTTACGCAGACCGACGCAGGCAACAACACCTCTGCCGCCGTGGCCGTTACCGCGCCGGACTTCACCCCACCCGCTGCACCGACTGCACTGGCCCTCGCCGCCACCGGGCTGCAACTGTCCGGTAACGCCGAAGCCGGCAGCACCGTGACCGTGCGCGATGCCAGCGGCAACGTGCTGGGCACGGCGACAACCGGCAGCAACGGCACCTTCCAGCTCACCCTGAACAGCGCCCAGACCAACGGGCAGACCCTGCAGGTAACGGCTACCGACGCGGCCGGCAACGTTTCACCGGCCGCGCCTTACACCGCAGCCGATACCACACCGCCAGCGGCCGTTACCAACCTGGCGGTGTCTGCCAGTGGCACCACCCTGACAGGCAATGGCGAAGCCGGTGCGACCGTCACCGTACGGGCACCCGACAACACCGTGCTGGGCACCGCCACGGTCGGCGCCGACGGCCACTTCAGCGTCACCCTGTCGCCAGCCGCGATCACCGGTGAAAGCCTGAGCGTGGTCCAGGCCGACGCCGCACAGAACGTCTCCCCTGCACAAAACGTCACCGCGCCGGGCCTTCTGGCACCGGCGACACCGGACAACCTGGTACTGGCCGCCGACGGCCTGTCGGTGACCGGTACCGCGACGGTGGGCAGCACGGTCAAGGTGTATGGCCCCAACGGCGTATTGCTGGGCAGCAGCCCGGTAGCCAACGACGGTACCTTCACCGTCAACCTCAGCAGCGCCCAGGCCAACGGCGAACGGTTGGAGGTAAGCGCCACCGGCAGCGACGGCGCAGTCTCGCTGCCGGCGACCCTGCAGGCACCGGACACCACGGCACCGCAACCACTGACCAACCTGGTGCTGTCCAACGACGGCCTGATACTCACTGGGCGCAGTGAGCCAGGTGCCACCGTCACCGTGATCGGCGAAGGGGGGATCGACCTGGGCACCGCCGTGGTCGATGCCAGCGGCAACTTCAGCGTCAACCTCAGCGCCGCGCAGATCAACGGTGAACAGCTCAGCGCCAGCCAGTCCGATGTGGCCGGCAACGAGTCCAACAGCGTCAGCCTGACCGCCCCGGACCGCGTGGCGCCGGATGCGGCTGGCAACCTGGCCTTCGATGGCGGTGGCAGCCTGCTCAACGGTACCGGTGAAACGGGGGCTGCTGTTCGCGTGCTGGCCGCCGACGGCACGGTGCTGGGCAACGCAACGGTACGCGCCGACGGCACCTTCCAGGTCAACCTCGCCTCGCCTCAGGCCAACGGCCAACAGGTGCAGGTGGTGCTGACCGATGCCGCCGGCAACCAGTCCGCCGCCAGTGCCATCACTGCACCGGACACCACGGCACCCGCAGCACCCACCGCGCTGGCAATATCCAGCGATGGCGTGACCATCACCGGCCGCGGCGAAGTGGGCGCGCTGGTCACCGTCACCAACCCGGCAGGCCAGCCAATCGGCAGCGCCACCGTCGATGCCAGCGGCTACTTCACCATCACCCTCAGCCTGGCGTTGGGCAACGCCGAACTGCTCAGCTTCACCCAGGCCGATGCCACCGGCAACGTGTCGGCCGTGGCCACCCTGCAAACCCCGGACTTCACACCGCCAGCTCCCCTTACCGCCGTGGTGATCAACGCCGAAGGCAGTGTGGTCAGCGGCCTGGGCGAAGCAGGCGCGACGGTCACTGTCAGCAATGCCGCCGGCACCGTGCTGGGTACCGGCACAGTACTGGCAGACGGCACCTTCCGCGTCGAGCTGTCGCCCGCGCAAATCAATCACCAGGTGCTGTCGGTGCAGCAGGCCGACCCACCCGGCAACATCAGCTTGCCGGTCACCGTTCAAGCACCGGACTATACGCCCCCCGCCGCCGCAACCGGGCTGCAGCTCAGTGTGGCAGGCGATGAACTGGGCGGTGTCGGCGAAGCGGACGCTACCGTGCGCGTGTATGTCGGCACCACACAGATCGGCACTGCCGTGGTGGCTGCCAATGGCACCTTCGTGGTCGAGCTGGATACCCCGCAACTGAATGGCCAACTGCTGCAGGTCACCCTGACCGACAGCAGCGGCAACGTATCGACGGTCAGCACGGTCACGGCGCTGGACATCACCCCGCCGGCCACCGTGATCGCCAGCCTCAACGACAGCGGCACCCAACTGATCGGTACCGCCGAAGCCGGCACCCGCGTCACCGTGGTCAACAACAACGGCGACCTGCTGGGCCAGGTGACAGTCGACCCGGACGGCACCTTTGTGCTCGACCTGAACAACCCGCAAATCAATGGCCAGGTACTGACGGTGATCGCCCAGGACGCCACCGGCAACCCGTCGGCGCCCTTGCAGGTAACCGCGCCAGACCTGACAGCGCCGGTGCAGCCAGGCAACCTGCTGCTCAACCCGGCAGGCACGTCGATGACCGGTACGGCGGAAGCCGGCTCCACCATCACTGTTCGTGGCCCTGACAACAGCCTCGTGGGTACGGTGGTGGTGGGTGGCAATGGCGAGTTCACCGTTGCCATCAACCCGGCTCAGAACAACGGCCAACTGCTGACCGTGGTGTCCACGGATGCTGCCGGCAATGCCTCGATACCCGCCAGCTACCAGACCAACGACACCTCGCCACCCGCCGTGGTGACCAACCTGGCGATCGACAATACCTATAGCTCGTTGACCGGCAGGGGCGAAGCCAATGCCACGGTCACCGTCAGAATCGGTGGCCCCACCGGCACCGTGATAGGGACCGGTCTGGTGGACGCCGCTGGCAACTTCCAGATAAACCTTTCGCCGACGCCGGGCTCAGCCGCACTCCTCTCCGTGAGCCAGTCCGACGGTACCAATACCTCTGGCGCCGTGACGTACACCACCCCTCTGGTGCCGCCACCCGAACCACCAACCAATGCGATACTGGGCAGCGACGGCCTGACCTTGACCGGTACGGCCGCAGCCGGTGCAAGCATTCGCGTCTACGATGCTGCCGGCAACCTGATCGGTTCAGGCTCCGCCAACATCGGAACGGGTAGCTTCAGCATCACGCTGAACGCGGCTCAACTCAACGGCCAGCACATCTCGGTGACGGCAGTCTCCCTGCTGGGCGGCGAATCGCAGCCGGTCTTCCTGCAAGCGGCCGACATCACCCCACCGGCCAACCCGGTGGTTACCAGCCTGTCGGCCAATGGCCTGGTGCTTACCGGTACCGGTGAGGCCGGTGCCACGGTGACCGTGCGTGATGCCAGCAACAACGTGCTTGGAACGGCGTTGGTGAATGGCGGTGGCGTGTTCACCGTCAACCTCAACGCGGCGCAGCTCAACGGCCAGGTACTGGGTGTGAGCCAGACCGACGCCGCAGGCAACGCGTCTGGCAGCACCAGCTACACGGCAGTCGATGTCCAGCCGCCAGCCGTGCCGACCAACGTGGCCATCAACGGCACAGGCACGGTACTGACCGGTAACGGCGAAGCAGGCGCTACCGTCACCGTGCAAGGCCCGAGTGGCCAGGTGGGTACCGGCGTGGTGCAAGCCAACGGCTCCTTCAGCATCACCCTGACCTCGCCACAGAACGATGGGCAATTGCTGGTGGTGCGCCAGACCGATGCAGCCGGCAACCTGTCCGCCAGCACCAGTTTGACCGCACCGGACACCACGCCGCCCGCAGCCCCGGTGGCGGTCATCAACGCCAACGGCACCTTGGTCAGCGGCTCTGGCCAGGTCGGCAGCACCGTCACCGTGCGCAACAATGCTGGCACCGTCCTGGGCACCGCAACGGTGGGCACCAACGGCCTGTTCGTAGTCAGCTTGGCTGCCGCTCAAATCGACAACCAGGCGCTCAGCGTCACCCTCACCGACAGTGCCGGCAACGTGTCTACCGGCACCGCCCTGACTGCACCGGACCTGACCCCGCCTGCAGTGGCCGGAAACCTGCAGATCAGTGCCGACGGCAGTACCCTCACCGGCACCGGCGAAGCAGGCGCCACCGTCACTGTGCGCAGCGCCAGCGGTACCGTGCTGCAAACCGCGACCGTACAACCGAACGGCAGCTTCACCGTGACCCTGAGCCCACCTCAGGACAACGGCCAGGTCCTTTCGGTCGGCCTCACCGACCCGCGTGGCAACGTGTCGGGCAACGTCACCATCACCGCGCCCGATGTGGATGCCAACGCCCCGGTCATCGCCAGCGACAACCTGGCAACGGCAACGGTCAGCCTGGTACCGGTCACTGCAACCAAGACCTACACCGACAGCTTCACCACCCTGCTGTCGGGCTTCACCAAGACCTACACCTGGACCGTAGCGGCCGGCACCACGGCCGACCCGATCCTCACACTGACTACCAACAGCGTACTGGCGCTGCTCAACAACTCCACGTTCACCCTGCAAGTGAAAGACGCTACGGGCGCCTGGGTGACGCTTGCCACCGGCAACACCCAGGGCCTGCTCGACCTGATCGTGCTACCACTCGGCCTGCAGGTCGATATCGGTACCCTGCAAGCCGGTGACTACCGCCTGACCGTGGGCAGTGGCGGTATTGGCCTGATCACCAACGTGACCACTTCGCTGGACATCACAGCCACCAGCCTGACCGAGTTCACCGGGACAGGCACCGCCACCACCGGCAACGTCATCACCGATGTGGGCACCGATGGCACTGTCGATGCACGTGGCCCGGACAGCGCCGCCGTGCTCCAGGTGTTCAAGGACGGCAGTTATGTCGCGGCCGGCAGCGCCACCACGGTACAAGGCCTGTACGGCACCCTGGTGATCCGCGCGGACGGCAGCTACACCTACACGCCAAACGGCAGCCCGAGCAGTGTCGGCAAGGTCGATGTGTTCAGCTACCAGCTGGTGCATGCGAACGGTCTGTCCGATTCCGCCAACCTGTATGTGCGTATCGACAGCCCGCAGGCCACGGAGGTGTGGAGCGACATCAACTACGGTGCGCCGGCCACGGTGGTGGATGCCGTCAACGACGTCGGCTTCAGCCACTTGACCCTGGTCAACCGTGTAGACACCAGCAGCAGCTCGCTGGGCACGCTGAGCCTGCCGGTAATTGGCACGCGCCAGGCCACCTACACCACCGCGGTTGCCGCCGATACCACGGCCAACCTGCAAGTGGTGGTCAACTCCACCAACCTGTTGAGCCTGCTCAACGGCACCACCATCGAGTTGCTCAAGCTCAATCCGGCCACCGGCCAGTATGTGCTGGTGCAGTCGGTGCCTGGCAGCTCATTGGTCAGCCTGCTGGGGGCGGTGCGGCTTATACCTTCCAGAACCAGGGGACGGGTACCTACCACATACGCGTTACAGCGGGCGGCATCGGCTTGCTCAGTTCCATCACCACCAGCGTGAACGCCACCACCACGCACCTCACCGAGTTCGTGGTCAGCAGCGCGACCACGGCAACCGGCAACCTGCTCGCGGATGACACCGTGGGTTCGGCCTTGACCGTGCTGAGCGTGCTGACGGCGGCCAACACCTACACCATCCCGGGCTATAACGGGGTGAGCGTGGCGGGCACCTACGGCACGCTGCTGGTGCATGCCGACGGCAGCTACACCTACACCCTCAACTCAGGGCTCACGTCGACAGCCGTCGGCCAGCAAGACACCTTCACCTACGAGCTGACCCACCCCAACGGCACCACCGACACCGCAACGCTCACCATCAACCTGGACAACGCCGCTGGTCTCACCAGCACGATGTCGCTGCTCTCCGATACCGGTGACGAAGGGGTAGCACTGGCCAGTGTGGCCGCATCGGCTTCCACAGAGGTGATCGCCGGCACCGACGGCAATGACCACCTCGATGGCAGCCAGGGTGGCCATATCACCCTGCAGGGTGGCGCAGGGGACGACACCCTGGTGGTGGTTGACCAGAACTTCGCCAGCGTCGAGGGCGGCACAGGGACCGACACCCTGCTGTGGGGCGGCGGCGATGCCAGCATCGACCTGGGCAACCTGGCCGATCGGGTGCATGACATCGAAGTCATCGACCTCAACGACACCAGCGCGGTGGCGCTTACCCTCAACCTGGCAGACGTGGTGGCCATCACCGAAATCGGCAACGACACACTGATCATCAAGGGGGAGGACAAAGACACGGTTCACATGACAGACAACTGGACGCTGGCTGGCACCCAGACTGCCGACGGCATCGACTATAACCAATATACGGCCCAGGAGGATCCGAGCCATCACCTGTGGGTGCAGAACGGTATCCATGTGGTCTGAGGCCGCTGCAAACCCGCCGGGCACGCGCCCGGCGGCATGGACGACCAGCAGTAAGGGAACTATGTGAAGCGAAGCAGTCCGCTGTCACCGCTGTTGCTGGGCGCCTTCGGGCTCCTGGTGCTGAACTTCCACCCGGCCGCCCAGGCAGCCGACGACATCGACCCACAACTGCGCCAGATCGGGCCATCGCTGCTACGCGATACGCCCGAAGCGGTGCCCGCCCGCCCCGCTATCGGCATGGCCCCGGTGGCCAGTGGCGAGCGCCTGGGGCTGACCGACGCAGTGCTGCAAGCCGCGCAATGGCACCCCAGCATCGCCGAGGCCATCGGCAACCTGTACAAGCAGGGTGAAGGCATCAACGTCGCCCGTGCGGGGTATTACCCGCAGATTTCCGGCGGTATCCGCACCGGTTATGACACCGGTTACGGCGGTGACCGCAACAGCCAGGCACTGAACCTGTCGCTCAAGCAGATGCTCTACGACTTCGGCAAGGTCGACAGTGCCGTCAGCGCGGCCCAGGCCGCCGCCGCCCGCGCCCAGGCCAACATCCTGCTGGTGGTCGACGAGCTGGCCCGCGACACGGCCTACGCCTGGATCGAAACCCGCCGCTACGAACAACTGATGACCATCGCCCGCGACCAGATTCGCGGGGTCGGCGACATTGCCGGCATGGCCCGTCAGCGCAGCGACATGGGCGCCAGCACCCGCTCCGACGTGGTGCAAGCCGAGTCCCGCGTGGAAAGCGCACGCGCCACGCTGGAGGAATACCAGTCGCAGTATGAACGCTGGCGTTCCACCCTGGCGGCGCTGATGGGGCGCGTTACCCCACCAGCGCTGACCGAGCAGGCACCGCCCGAGCTGAACCAGGCCTGCAAGCGGCCCTCGCAGGGCGATGACCGCCTGCCCGCCGTGCTGATGGCCCTGGCACAGCGCGCCCAAGGCCAGGCCGAACTCGCCCAGGCCAAGGCCGAGGCCTACCCGACCCTGTCGTTGCAACCCCAGGTCAACCACTACCTGGACGACGACTACAACCGCGACAACGCGCGCCTGGACCGCACCCAGGCCGGCATCTACCTGAACGTCGAGGTGCCCATCTACCAGGGCGGCGCCATCAGCGCCCGCACCCGCGCTGCCGGCCACGCGCTGACCGCCGCCGACTCCGCCGAGGATGCGGCACGCCTGCAGGCCCGTCGCGGCCTGGCCGAGGCCATGGCGCAAACCTCCGGGCTGGGCCGGCGGCTGACGTCGCTGGAGGCGCGCCAGGCGAGCATCCAGGAAGCGCGCATGCTGTACGGCCGACAGTACCTGGACCTGGGCACGCGGCCCCTGCTCGACCTGCTCAACGCCGAGCAGGAGATCTACCAGTCACGCTTCGAACTCGCCGGCACCCGCTCCGACCTGCTGCGCCTGGATGTCGACTGCCTGTACAACACCGGCGCCCTGCGCACGGCCTTTGGCCTTGAGGGGCGCAACCTGCAAGGGGTGGAGATCCAGCCATGACCGATTCCATCAATGTAACCCTGCCCAACCAGGCGCCCGCTGCTGCGCCCGAAGCGGCTCACCGACCAGACCTTGGGCCATGGCTGGAGGTGATGCTGCAAGTAGCGCATCACTACCGCCTGGACGTGTCGCCACAACGCATCCGCCTGGCCGCCGTCGAGGACGCCCGCCCGCTGGACGAAATCCTCCGCCACATGGCGCGCCAGGCTGGGCTGGCCCTGCGCTTCGTGCGCTTCGATGCCAAGGGCTTGCGGCAGTGGCGCACCCCGTTGGTGCTGGAGCTGGATGACGGCCAGTTGGCCGTGGTCGAGTCAGTCACTGAAGAAGACGACCTGGCGGTGGTATTTGCCGGCGACCAGGGCCTGACCTCACGCCTGCCGCGTGACAGCCTCAAAGGCCGCATCAACCGCGTCGCCCTGCTGCGCCCGGCACGGCCGCTGCGCGACGTGCGCACCGACGACTACACCGCGCCCTACGACCGCCACTGGTTCGCCCGCATCGTGCTGCGCGACCTGCGCCCGTATGGGCAAGTGATGGTCGCCTCACTGGTGGCTAACATCCTGGCCCTTGCGGGGGTGCTGTTCTCGATGCAGGTGTATGACCGGGTAATCCCGGCCGAATCGCTGCCCACCCTGTACGTGCTGTTTGGCGGCGTGGTGCTGGCGCTGGTGTTCGACTTCAGCATGCGCCTGCTGCGGCTAAAGGTAACCGACCTGCTCGGCAAGCGCGCCGACCTGCGGGTGAGCGACCTGGTCTACGGGCATGCCTTGCGCCTGCGCAACTCGGTGAGGCCGAAGTCCACCGGGTCGTTCATCTCGCAACTGCGCGAGCTGGAATCGATCCGCGACCTCATCACCTCCAGCACGGCCACGGTATTGGCCGACCTGCCATTCTTCCTGCTGTTCCTGCTGGTGTTCTGGCTGATCGGCGGCGTGCTGGTGTTCATCCCGCTGGTCGCACTGCTGGCCATGGTAGTGCCCGGGGTGCTGGCACAGCGGCGCCTGGCGCGGCTGGCCAACGCCTCCATGCGCGAGTCAGCGCTGCGCAACGCCATGCTGGTGGAAAGCATCCAGGGCCTGGACGAAATCAAGGCACTGCAAGCCGAAGCGCGCTTCGAGCGGCAATGGAACCAGTACAACGCGGCCTGTGCCCACACCAACCTGCGCCTGCGCACCCTCACCAATGGCCTGGTGACCTGGACGCAGAACGTTCAGGGCGCCGTGTTTGCCGTGGTCATCGTGATCGGCGCGCCCATGGTGATCGCCGGCGACCTCACCACCGGTAGCCTGGTGGCAGCGTCGATGCTGTCGTCGCGGATGATGGCACCGCTGGCGCAACTGACCCATGTACTGACCCGCTGGCAGCAGGCCAAGGTGGCCCTGCAAGGGCTGGACAAGCTGATGCAGTCGCCGGTCGACCACCCCGAAGGTGAGGCCCGCGTACACTTGCCAGCCATTCGTGGCGAGTATCGCCTGCGCCAGGCCAACTTCCGCTACAGCGAAGAATCGCCGCCGGTACTGAATATCGGCCAACTGGACATTCAACCGGGCGAGCGCATTGCCGTGCTAGGGCGCAATGGCGCCGGCAAGTCGACCCTGCTGCAAGCCCTGGGCGGGGCCATGGACCTGGTGCAAGGCGACGTCAGCCTGGACGGCATCGCGCTGGCCCACCTCGACCCCACCGACCTGCGCCGTGACGTGGGTCTACTGCCGCAATACGCGCGCCTGTTCCACGGCACGCTGCGGGAAAACCTCACCCTCGGTGCCGGCCAGGCCAGCGACCAGGAACTGGTGGCCGCGCTGGCGGCCACCGGCGCACTGGACTTCGTGCGCCGCCTGCCCAAGGGCATGGACCACCTGATTCTGGAAGGTGGCCTGGGTTTGTCGGGCGGCCAGCGCCAGGCCCTGGTGCTGTCGCGCCTGCTGGTGCGCCAGCCACAGGTTTTGCTGCTGGACGAACCCACCGCCTCGCTGGACGACATGACCGAGCGCAAGCTGCTGGATAACCTCGAACGCTTCTGCCAGGGCCGCACCCTGGTGATCGCCACGCACCGCCTGAGCGTGCTGCAACGGGTCGACCGCATCCTCGTGCTCGACGGCGGACGCATTGTCATCGACGACACGCGCGATGCCGCGCTGGCCAAACTGCAAGGAGCCCAGGCATGAGCAACCATGAACTCCCGGCCTCCTACCTGGATGGGCAGGACGACCAGGCGGTATTCCGCGCCGGACGTATCATCACGATTTGTGCATTGATGCTGGCCGCGTTCCTGGCCTGGGCCGCCTGGTTCGAGGTAACCGAGGTATCCACCGGCACTGGCAAAGTGATCCCCAGTTCGCGGGAGCAGGTGATCCAGTCGTTCGAGGGTGGCATCGTGGCGCAGATGAGCGTGGCCGAGGGCGACTTGGTCGAGCGCGGCCAGGTACTGGCCCAGCTCGACCCGACCAAGACCGCCTCCAGCGTTGGCGAAAGTGAAGCCAAGTACCGCGCCGCCAAGGCTAGCCAGGCCCGCCTGCAGGCGGAGGTGACCGGCAAGCCGCTGACCTTCCCCGACAGCCTGCGCGACTCGCCCGAGCTGATCGACGCGGAAACCGCGCTGTACCAGACCCGCCGTCGCGGCCTGGAGCAAACCCTGGCAGGCATCCAGGACTCACTGCAACTGGTGCGCAGCGAACTGAAGATCACCGAAAACCTGGCCAAGATGGGCGCTTCCAGCCGGGTCGAAGTGATCCGCCTTAACCGTCAGCGTTCAGAGCTTGAACTGAAAGCCAACGAAGCCCGCTCCGACTACCTGGTGCGGGCCCGGGAAGAACTGGCCAAGGCCAGCGCCGAGGCCGACAGCCTGTCGGAAGTGGTGCGCGGGCGCAGCGACTCGCTTACCCGCCTGACCTTGCGTTCGCCAGTACGCGGCATCGTCAAGGACATCGAGGTCAACACCCTGGGTGGCGTGGTGCAGCCCGGGGGCCAGGTGATGAAGATCGTGCCGATGGACGAACGCCTGCTGATCGAAACCCGCATTGCCCCGCGTGACATTGCCTTCATTCACCCGGACCAGGCGGCCAAGGTCAAGATCAGTGCCTATGACTATTCGGTGTACGGCGGGCTGGATGGCAAGGTGGTGGGCATTTCGCCGGACACCTTGCAGGATGAAGTGAAGCCCGAGATCTACTACTACCGGGTGTTCATTCGTACCGAACAGGACAGCTTGCAGAACAAGGCCGGCAAGCACTTTGCAATTGTGCCGGGGATGGTAGCCACGGTGGATATCCGCACCGGGGAGAAGACAATTCTGGATTACCTGATCAAGCCACTGAACCGGGCCAGGGAGGCCCTGAGGGAACGCTAGAGTACGACGTGATTTTTGTGTTGCTGGTGCGACCGAGCGCCGCCCGCGCGGCGCATCGCGAGCTGCGCTCGCTCCTACGTTTGTTTCCGGCCAATTTTTCCTGTGGGATTTGTGCGCGAACGCCTTGGCGCATCTCTCGATATCGTGTCGTACAAACAAGGCGGGCGCGCGGGCCTGGCACAGCCATAACTGGCCCGAAAAAAACGTAGGAGCGAGCGCAGCTCGCGATGCGCCGCGCGGGCGGCGCTCGGTCGTATCGGCAACAAAAAAACCAAGGCGAAGCCATCAACTTCCATCACCACCCTAAAGCCATCCACCAAAGGGCCGATAACCGGTTATCCCCTCTTCCCCACCGAAGGTCACCATGGCCACGCAAAATGCCCGCGCGGACTCGCTGTCCCTGCTGCTGTTCACCCTGCGCAGCGGCAAGCTGATGGCAATCAACCTGCTCAAGGTCAGCGAGATCATCCCCTGCCCGCCGCTGACCAAGCTACCCGAGGCGCACCCCCACGTAAAAGGCGTGGCGACCTTGCGCGGCCATTCGCTGTCGGTCATCGACCTGTCCCGCGCCATTGGCGAGCGGCCCCTTGCCGACCCGGACGGCGGCTGCCTGATCGTCACCGAGATCAGCCGGTCGCGCCAAGGCCTGCATGTGCAGGGGGTCAGCCGCATCGTGCACTGCCTGAGCACCGACATCAAACCGCCGCCCTTTGGTTCAGGCAACCGCTCGTTCATCACTGGCGTAACCCGCGTGGACAACACCCTGGTGCAGGTGCTGGACATCGAAAAAGTCATCCATGCCATCGCCCCACCGGTGGCCGAGCCGCATCACGGCACCTTGAGCGAAGAAGACGCCAGCCTGCTGGCCGCCGCCAATATCCTGGTGGTGGACGACAGCCAGGTAGCCCTGCAGCAGTCGGTGCACACCCTGCGCAACCTGGGCATCGAATGCCACACCGCGCGCAGCGCCAAGGACGCCATCAATGTACTGCTGGAGCTACAAGGCACCGTGCAGGAGATCAACATCATCGTCTCCGACATCGAAATGAGCGAAATGGACGGCTACGCCTTCACCCGTACCCTGCGCGAAACCCCCGATTTCCAGCACCTGTACGTGCTGCTGCACACCTCGCTGGACAGCGCCATGAGCAGCGAAAAGGCAACCCAGGCCGGGGCCAACGCCATCCTTACCAAGTTCTCCTCACCGGAGCTGACCGATTGTCTGGTGGTGGCCGCGCGTACCGTGGTGTTCACCGAGCGCTGATATATTCAGCGACAACTTCCCCGGCTTGCCGCCGGGGGTGAGTCGGGCATAATTTGTGCCCCTCGTAAGAAAACTGCCGGAACCGCGTATGAAGTTTTTCAGCTCCATCCTGATCAGCTGCGCCCTTTTCAGCGGTATCGCACAGGCCTCCAGCAGCAAGGCCTGGAACGAGCAGCGCCAGCAGATGCTCAAGGCCTGCCTGGCCGCCAGCCAGTTCAAGGACGCCCACGCCCGTGGCAAGCTCGCCGAGTTCGATGACCAGGTGGGCATGAGCGCCCTGCTGATCGAAGGCGTCTACCCACAGAAGCACATGCAGCAGCGCACCGGCACGGAGTTGTGCCTGTACGATCGCCAGCACCAGCGTGCCTTTGTCAGCGAGTGGAGCCCGGAGGCCAAGTGACCGACAGCTTGCGATTCGGCTGTACCGGTTGTGGCAAGTGCTGCACGGGCCACCATGTACCGTTGACGCTTGATGAAGCGCGACGCTGGGCGGACGATGCAGGCCAGGTAGTGGTACTGATCGAGGCGTTCATCACTGACGGCCCCGGCATGCCGGCTGAACAGCGCGAGCATGTCATGCGCCGCTCCCATCCCGTGCACTGCGGCGACGCTGAAGCACGCGTGTCAGTAACCTTTGCCGCCTTCAACACCGGGCGCTGCCGCAACCTCGACGACAACGACCTTTGCACGATCTACGACCAGCGCCCGCTGGTCTGTCGCATCTACCCGGTAGAGATCAACCCACACATTCCGCTGCGCCCGGACAACAAGGACTGCCCGCCAGAAGCCTGGCAGCAGGGGCCGGAACTGATCCACGGTACGCAAGTGGTCGATGCGGAGCTGGAAGCGCTGGTGCAAGCCTCACGGCAGGCCGACCGGGATGACATTGCTGCCAAGGTGGCGGTGTGCCAGGCGCTGGGCATGACCACCAGTGCCCTCAAGGGGAATGGTTTTACAGCTTACCTGCCGGATATGGGGGCGTTTGCCACTGCGCTGGCGCAGGTGCAGGGGGATGTCGGGGGGCAGTGGACCTTGCATGTGCAGGATGAGGCGCTGGTCGCGAGCTTGCAGGGGCTTGGATTGCACACCACCAGCGAAACCCCGCTTTACTACGCCTTTATTGGTTTCTAGGCCGGCATCTGCCCTGCACAAAATCTGAAGTCTGACGCTCCTACAGGGATCGCTGCGAAACTGACAGCGCTGTCAGCCAGCGGTCACGCTGCCGCCCCGGTCCGGGGGCTATAAGATTGAGTACAGACAACCGTTTTCCTCCCCCTCTGGCCAAGGTGCCCGCACCGATGCGACGTCCGTCCCGCTCTGTCATCTTCGCCGCCCTGGCGCTTCTTGTCCTGGTAGTAGCGGGCAGCTGGTACAGTCAGCGCCAGCCCGCACCCGCTGCCCGTGCGCAGGCGGCCATCCCCGTACGTGTGGTCAGCGTCGCCCAGCAGGACGTGCCGCGGTACGCCAGCGCCATCGCGACAGTTCAGTCGCTGCACAGCGTCGAGGTGCGGCCACAAGTCGAGGGCGTGCTCACCCAGGTGCTGGTCAAGGAAGGGCAATGGGTCAAGGAGGGCGACCTGCTCGCCACCCTCGACGACCGCAGCATCCGCGCCAGCCTCGACCAGGCCCGCGCCCAGCTCGGCCAAAGCCAGGCTCAGATTCAGGTGGCCGGCGTCGACCTCAAGCGCTACCGCCTGCTCAGCAGCGATGACGGCGTATCCAAGCAGACCCTCGACCAGCAACAGGCGCTGGTCAACCAGTTGCAGGCCACCGTCAAGGGCAACCAGGCCGCCATCGCCAACGCTGAAGTGCAACTTTCCTACACACAGATCCGTTCACCGGTTACCGGGCGCGTCGGCATCCGCAATGTCGACCCAGGCAACCTGGTACGCACCAGCGATACCCAAGGCCTGTTCAGCGTCACCCAGATCGACCCCATCGCCGTCGAATTCGCCCTGCCGCAGCAGATGCTGCCAACCCTGCAAAGCCTGCTCAAGGCACCTACCCCGGCGCTGGTGCAGGCCTTCATGGACGCCGACGGCGACCGCAGCCTGCTCGGCGAAGGCCACCTGGCACTGATCGACAACCAGATTTCCGGCACCACCGGTACCGTGCGGGTAAAGGCCGAGTTCGACAACAAGGACGGCCACCTGTGGCCGGGCCAACTGGTCACCATCCGCCTGCGCACCGCCGTGGAAGAAAACGCCCTGGTGGTGCCGCCGCCGGTGGTTCAACGCGGCGTCGACGGGCACTTCGTCTACCGACTGGACGGCGACAAGGTCACCAGCGTGCCGGTGAAGGTGCTGTACCAGAACAGTGAGCTGAACATCATTGCCGGGGTCAAGCCGGGCGAGCGCCTGGTGCTCGATGGCCAGTCAAGGCTCAAGCCGGGCGCGCGGGTCGAGGTCACGCCTGATGCTCCCGCGCCGTCGGAAATGGCCGACCGCCGGAGCCAGCCATGAACACGCGCAACGGTGTTTCCGCCTGGTGCATCGACCACCCCATCGCCACCCTGCTGCTGACCTTGGCCCTGGTGCTGCTGGGGGCCATCGCCTTCCCACGCCTGCCGGTGGCGCCGTTGCCGGAGGCGGACTTCCCGACCATCCAGGTGACCGCCCAGTTGCCCGGTGCCAGCCCGGAAACCATGGCCTCATCGGTGGCTACGCCGCTGGAGGTACAGTTCAGCGCCATCCCCGGCATGACCCAGATGACCAGCAGCAGCGCGCTGGGCTCGACCACCCTGATCCTGCAGTTCACCCTCGACAAGAATATCGACACCGCCGCCCAGGAAGTGCAGGCGGCGATCAACACCGCCACTGCGCGCCTGCCGCAAGACCTGCCCAACCCGCCAACCTGGCGCAAGGTCAACCCGGCCGACAGCCCGGTGCTGGTGCTGACGGTCAGCTCCGACCAGATGCCCGGCAACGACCTCAGCGACTACACCGAAACCCTGCTGGCCCGCCAGCTGAGCCAGATCGACGGGGTGGGCCTGATCAACATCACCGGCCAGCTGCGCCCGGCAATCCGCGTGCAGGCGCAGCCCGAGAAGCTAGCCGCCATCGGCCTGACCTTGGCCGACCTGCGTCAGGCCATCCAGCAGACCAGCCTGAACCTGGCCAAGGGCGCGCTGTACGGCGAGCACAGCGTGTCGACCATCGCCGCCAACGACCAGCTGTTCCACCCCGAGGACTACGCGCAACTGATCGTCTCGTACCGCGATGGCGCCCCGGTACACCTGAAGGACGTGGCCAAGGTGATCAACGGTGCCGAAAACGCCTACGTCAAGGCCTGGTCCGGCGACCAGCCAGGGCTGAACCTGGTGATCTTCCGCCAGCCCGGGGCCAACATCGTCGATACCGTAGACCGGGTGCTGGCCGCCCTGCCCCGACTGCAAGAGATGCTGCCAGCCTCGGTCGAAGTGTCGGTGCTGCAGGACCGCACCCAGACCATCCGCGCCTCACTGCACGAAGTGGAACTGACGCTGATGATCGCCGTGGCCCTGGTGATCGGGGTAATGGCACTGTTCCTGCGCCAGTGGTCGGCAACCATGGTGGTATCCAGCGTGCTGGGCGTGTCGCTGATCGCCAGCTGCGCGTTGATGTACATCCTGGGTTTCAGCCTGAACAACCTCACCCTGGTGGCCATCGTCATCTCCGTGGGCTTCGTGGTCGACGATGCCATCGTGGTGGTGGAGAACATCCACCGCCACCTGGAGGCCGGCGACGACAGCCGAACGGCGGCGCTCAAGGGTGCCGGGGAAATCGGCTTTACCGTGGTGTCGATCAGTTTCTCGCTGGTTGCCGCATTCATCCCGCTGCTGTTCATGGGCGGTGTGGTCGGGCGGCTGTTCAAAGAGTTTGCCCTGACCGCCACGGCCACCATCCTGATTTCGGTGGTGGTTTCGCTGACCTTGGCGCCAACCCTCTGCGCGCTGTTCATGCGCCGCCCACCCAGTGAACACAAAGGCGGCTTTGGCGAACGCCTGGTCGGGTGGTACGAAAAGGGCCTGAACCGCGCCCTCGCCCACCAGCGCCTGACCCTCGGTGTGTTTGGCGTGACCCTGGCGTTGGCGGTGGCCGGCTACGTGGCCATCCCCAAGGGGTTCTTCCCGCTGCAGGACACCGGTTTCATTCTGGGCACCAGCGAAGCAGCGGCGGATGTCTCGTACCCGTCGATGATCGAGAAGCACCAGGCGCTGGCCAAGATCATCGGGGCAGACCCGGCCGTGCGCGCGTTCTCCCATTCGGTGGGCGTTACCGGCAGCAACCAGACCATCGCCAACGGCCGTTTCTGGATCGCCCTCAAGCCACGCGGCGAGCGCGATGTGTCGGCCAGCGAACTGATCGACCGGCTACGGCCCAAGCTGGCCCAGGTACCGGGCATTGTCCTGTACATGCGCGCCGGCCAGGACATCAACCTCAGCTCAGGCCCGTCCCGCACCCAGTATCAGTACGTGCTCAAGAGCAACGACGGCGAGGCCCTGAACCTTTGGACCCAGCGCCTGACCGACCGGCTGCGGGAAAACCCGGCGTTCCGCGACCTGTCCAACGACCTGCAACTGGGCGCCAGCGTCACCCGCATCGACATCGACCGCCAGGCCGCCGCGCGCTTCGGCCTGACCACCACCGATGTCGACCAGGCCCTGTACGACGCCTTCGGCCAGCGGCAGATCAGCGAATTCCAGACCGACACCAACCAGTACAAGGTGATCCTTGAACTGGATGCGCAGCAGCGTGGCAAGGCCGAGAGCCTCAACTACTTCTACCTGCGCTCGCCGCTGAGCAACGAGATGGTGCCGCTGTCGGCAGTCGCCCACGTGGCGCCGCCCAGCACCGGCCCCTTGTCGATCAGCCACGACGGCCTGTTCCCGGCGGCCAACCTGTCGTTCAACCTGGCCCCCGGCGTGGCCCTGGGCGATGCGGTGAGCATCCTCGACCGCACCCAGCGCGAGCTGGGCATGCCCGACTCCATCAGCGGCAACTTCCAGGGCGCGGCCCAGGCCTTCCAGAGTTCGCTGTCGAGCCAACCGTGGTTGATCCTGGCCGCGCTGGTGGCGGTGTACATCATCCTCGGCGTGCTGTACGAAAGCTTCGTCCACCCGCTGACCATCATTTCCACCCTGCCCTCGGCCGGCCTGGGTGCGCTGATATTGCTATGGGCCATGGGCCAGGACTTCAGCATCATGGGGCTGATCGGCGTGGTGCTGCTGATCGGCATCGTCAAGAAAAACGGCATCCTGCTGATCGACTTTGCCCTGGAAGCCCAGCGTCATCAGGGCCTGACGCCAGAGCAGGCGATTCATCAAGCGTGCCTGACGCGCTTCCGTCCGATCATCATGACCACCCTGGCAGCCTTGCTGGGCGCGGTGCCGCTGATGTTCGGCTTCGGCACCGGCGCCGAGTTGCGTCAGCCACTGGGCATTGCAGTGGTGGGCGGCCTGCTGGTGAGCCAGGCCCTGACGCTGTTCACCACCCCGGTCATATACTTGGCCCTGGAGCGCCTGTTCCACCGCCGCCAGGCTGCCCGTGCGGCAGCGCCAAGTGCCAGCTAGGACAAGACCATGCGTGTGCTGATCATCGAAGACGAAGAAAAAACCGCCGACTACCTGCATCGTGGCTTGAGCGAACAGGGCTTTACCGTGGACCTGGCGCGGGACGGCATCGACGGCCTGCACCTGGCCCTGGAGGGCGATTACGCGGTGATCGTGCTGGATGTGATGCTGCCCGGCCTGGACGGCTATGGCGTGCTGCGCGCCTTACGCGCGCGCAAGCAGACGCCGGTGATCATGCTGACCGCCCGCGAACGGGTCGAAGACCGCATCCATGGCCTGCGTGAGGGTGCCGACGACTATCTCGGCAAGCCGTTCTCGTTCCTTGAACTGGTCGCCCGTCTTCAGGCCCTTACCCGCCGTAGCAGCAGCCACGAACCGCTCCAGGTGCAGGTGGCAGACCTGTGGATCGACCTGATGGCGCGCAAGGCCACCCGCGCCGGCCAGCGCCTGGACCTGACTGCCAAGGAGTTCTCGCTGCTGAGCGTACTGGCCAGGCGGCAGGGTGAAATCCTGTCGAAGACAGCAATTGCCGAGCTGGTCTGGGACATCAACTTCGACAGCGATGCCAACGTGGTTGAAGTGGCGATCAAGCGCCTGCGCGCCAAGCTGGACGGGCCTTTCGACAACAAGCTGCTGCACACCATCCGAGGCATGGGCTATGTCCTGGAAAACCGTGCGGGGTAATTCCATTGCCCTGCGCCTGTCGGCGCTGTTCATCCTGGTAGCACTGGGCGTGTTCGTGTTGATCGGCTCGGCACTTTACCGCCAGGTCGACCACAGCCTGGACTTGCTGCCGCAAGCCGAACTCGACGCACGCTTCAGCGTGCTCGAATCCACCCTCAACCGATTCGGTACGCCAGACCACTGGGCCAAGATCAACAACAAGCTCAACCTGCTGAGCGAAGAAGACAAACGCATCCGCTTCTGGGTGGTCAGCAGCAACCCGGCCTACGAGTACGGCCACCCCAGCGAGCTGGTACGGGCGTTCGCCGAAGGCCCGCAGGGTATGCGCGACCTGCGCCTGCCCGACCGCCCCTACCCTTACAAGGTGCTGGTAAGCGAACTGCCAGCGCTGGGCGAGCGGCCACCGCTACGCTTTCTGATCGGCATCGACACCGAAACCTTCTGGCAGGCGCAGCACAGCCTGCTGGTGGCGATTGTCGGGTTGGCAGTGCTTGGCGTACTGCTGGCCTCAGTGCTGGGCTACTGGGTGGCGCGCATTGGCCTACGCCCGTTGCTGGCGTTGTCCAACGAGGCCCAGGCCTTGGCCCCGCCACGCCTGGACGGGCGCTTGAAGACCCACGCGCTGCCCCCGGAACTGGCGCAGTTTGCCGGCGCCTTCAACGCTGCGCTCGACCGCGTGAGCCAGGCCTACTCGCGGCTGGAAGCCTTTAACGCTGACGTTGCCCATGAACTGCGCTCCCCGCTCACCAACCTGATAGGCCAGACCCAGGTAGCACTCACCCGAGGCCGCAGCGCCGAGCATTACTTCGAAGTGCTGCAATCCAACCTGGAAGAGCTGGAGCGCCTGCGCAGCATCATCAACGACATGCTGTTTCTGGCCAGTGCCGACCAGGGCAGCAAGGCCACTGCCCTGATTCAGGCCTCGCTGGCCGAGGAAGTGGCAACCACGCTCGACTACCTGGACTACATCCTCGAAGACGCGCAGGTCAGCGTGAACGTAAGCGGCGATGCCCACGCCCCCATCGAAAAAGCCCAACTGCGCCGGGCGTTGATCAACCTGCTGAACAACGCCGTGCAACATACGGCGCCACACCAGGTGATCCAGGTGCAGATCGATGCCGGGCCGGAGCAGGTCAGCATCGCTGTGAGCAACCCGGGGCCGGCGATTGACGATGAGCACCTGCCGTTGCTGTTCGAGCGCTTCTACCGAGTCGATGCGGCGCGCAGCAACAGCGGTGGGGGTAACCATGGGCTGGGGCTGGCCATCGTCAAGGCGATTACGCTGATGCATGGGGGTGAGGTGTTCGTGCGCAGTGGTGCAGGTGCCAATACTTTCGGTATCCGCTTGCCAGCGCTGAGGCCTGCGCGCTCGGTGCAGGACCGTGTCTAGGACGGGGGTTTGCGGCGAAAGTCCTATTGCTTTTCCATGGATCGTTACCTTTTGCGCAACAGTGCTTATCGCACTCAGGTCTGTTTCCAGTGCATTGAAAGGACTAACTTTACCCCCGTCCTCATTAGCACTTGCACCGCAAGAAGGTAGTTTCAAATGTCCAACAGTATGGGTATTGCCAGCGTCTTCATCCTGTCTTCCCTGTTGTTGTCGCCCCTGGCCATGGCCGAAGAATCCAGCGCTTTCGTCACCCGTAATGCAGAGCTCGCCGCCGTCCACCAAGAGGCCCGCGACGCTGTAGCTGCAAACAAGGCTGACGCCGCGAAAGACGCAAAACAGACAGCTTCCAAAGTTTCTGTCGATGCCAATGCCGACAGCTGATCAAGCGCTGTTGCTGCTCCCGATTTCCCTTGGCTACGCCATGGGCACCACCGGTGCCGATATGTTAGCCTTTTAAAGCCGCTGCCGATCAGCGGCTTTTTTTATGTGCTTTAACACTCAGCCCGGCTGTAATGTCTACTTATAAGAAAGACGCACATTCAAAAATAAAAACTGCCCCACCGTCACACCAAAGGAGCTAGTACCGGTGCCTTCCGCGTTTCGTTTTACCCCGCTGTTCATTGCGTTGACTGCAACGATCCCTTTCGCCGCCCAGGCAGATGAAGACAAGGCTGATGGCTTCATCGAAGGGTCGTCCTTCAACCTGCATTTCCGTAATGCCTACTTCAACCGCGACAACCACAACGCCGGCGTGCGCGACACCCGCGAGTGGGGCCAGGGCGCAGTCGCGCGCTTCGAGTCGGGCTACACCCCGGGTGTGATTGGCTTTGGCCTGGACGCCCATGCCATGCTGGGCCTTAAGCTCGACGGCGGTGGCGGCCATGCCGGCACCAGCATCCTGCCCGAGCACATCAAGGACGACGGCGAGCTGGGCGCTGCCCCGCACTCGTTCTCCACGGCTGGTGCTGCAGTCAAGCTGAAAGCCTTCGACACCGAGCTGAAAGCCGGTGACCTGTTCCTCACCAACCCGGTGATCGCTGGCGGCGAAACCCGCATGCTGCCGCAGACCTTCCGTGGCGTGAGCCTGACCAACACCAGCATCGACGGCCTGCTGCTCGAAGGCGGCCAGGTGAGCTTCACCCACCCGTACAACCAGAGTGGCCACCGCCGTATCGACACCTACTACGGCGCGCTGAACGAACACGACAAGAGCAAGCACCTGAACTGGGCCGGCGCGTCGTGGAGCGGTATCCCGAACATCACCGCCAACCTGTACGCCGCCGAGCTGAAGGACATCTGGAACCAGTACTACGCTGACTTCGACTACACCTATGTGGTCAACGACCTGGTCAGCCTGAACCCGGGCGTGCACTTCTACCACACCCAGGACACCGGCCAGGCCCTGCTGGGCAAGATCGACAACAACACCTACAGCGTTCACTTCACCGTCAACGCCGGGTTCCACAGCGTCACCGCCGCCTACCAGCGGGTAAACGGCAACACGCCGTTCGACTACATCAACCTGGGCGACAGCGTGTACCTGGACAACTCGCGCATGTACTCGGACTTCAACGCGCCGAACGAGCGTTCGTGGAAGCTGCAGTACAACTATGACTTCGCCGGGCTCGGCGTGCCTGGCCTGACCACCTCGCTGTCGTACTCACGCGGTGAAGCCGACCTGACCAAGGCGGTGCAGGACACCACGCACTACGACTATTACCGTGAAGATGGCAAGAACGCCATGCACTGGGAACGTGACCTGGACGTGAAGTACGTGTTCCAGGAGGGTGACCTGAAAGACCTGTCGGTGCTGGTGCGCTATGCCACCCACCGTGGTAGCCAGGGCTATGCATCGATCGACAGCAACAGCGACAACGATGAAGTGCGGGTGATCGTGGATTACCCACTGAACGTGTTCTGATCCCGTTTTGTAAGCTTCACACATCACTCCTGTGGGAGCGGGTTTACCCGCGAAGAAGGCACCGCGGTGTTCGCGGTTGAATCCGCTCCTACAGGGTCTGGTGTGAACCTGAAAATGCAGCACACCGTGATTCCGTCGGACAAATCTTGTCCGACAATCCGCGCTTCCCTAAAATGTCGCCGCCGCGAATGGCCCTGCCCACGCAGTAGCGAGCATGCCCACCCGATTACCGCGTTTCGCATTCCTCAGGTCGCACCCCGAGCTGACCCTCAATCTGGGCAGCTGCCTTGCCGTGCTCGCCATCGTCGCCATCGTCAGCTACTTGCTGGCGCGGGAACGCGATAGCGTCGAGCTGTCGGCCATTCGCTCGTCCAACAACATCGTTCAGTTGATCGAAAGCGACATCCTGCGCAACGCCGAACTCTACGATCAGTCCCTGCAGGGACTGATCTGGGCTGTCGGACGCAAGGAACTGCCGGAAATCCCCGGCCCGCTACGCCAGCGCCTGCTATTCAATGAAGCCCTCGTCGACCGCAAACGTGGAGATGTGCTGTGGCTGGACAAACAAGGCAACGTAGTGGGTGACTCCACCAGCAGCGTGCCGCGCAAGGCCAACTTCGGCGATACCGGGGTGTTCAAGGCGCATCAGAACAACGCCAACCTCGGTTTGCTGGTAGGCCCGCCGTTCAAGGCCAAACTGGGCGACCTGGACTGGTGTATCAGTTTCAGCCGGCGTATCTCTGGCCCCAATGGCGAATTCGCCGGCCTGGCGGCAGGGGCATTGCGCCTGTCGTACTTCAGCGAGCTGTTCCAGCGCCTGGACATCGGTGACGACAGCAGCATCAACCTGTTCAACACCGACGGGCAGTTGCTTGCCCGCCAGCCCTCGCGCACGCAAGACCCACTGATCGGCACCAACTATGCCGAGCGGCCCAACTTCAAGCGTATTCTCAGCGAACAGAGTGGCAACTTCACCGCACGCTCCGGGAGCGACGGCAACTCACGCATCTATACCTTTGCCCGTGTCGCGCAGTTGCCGCTGATCGTACTGGTGGTTCACTCGGCAGACGAGGTGTTCCAGTCGTGGCGACGTACCGCAATTCTGGTCAGCGTCGCTACCGGCGTGCTCTGCGTGGGCATTCTCTGGCTGACCCTGCTGCTGGGCCGCGAACTGCGCCGCCGCCAGGAAGCCGAGTAAGGCCTGGCAACCCTGGCTGCCACCGACAGCCTGACGGGTCTGGCCAACCGGCGCCGCCTGGACCAGGTGCTGCGCCAGGAATGGGCTCGCGCGCAACGCAACCGCAAGCCGCTGGCCGTGCTGATGGTGGATGTGGACCATTTCAAGGCGTTCAACCAGCGCCATGGCCATGCCGGTGGCGACCATGCTCTGCGTGAAGTGGCCAAAGCCATCGAAGCGTGCATCCGACGCCCGGCCGACCTGGCTGCGCGTTATGGTGGGGAGGAGTTTCAGGTGGTGCTGCCGGAAACCGACCTGGCCGGCGCCCGACTGCTGGCAGAGCGCATACGCGCCAGCGTCGAGGCGCTAGCGCCGTTTGCCGATGATGCCCACGCAGTAACGGTGAGCATCGGTATCGGCCTGTCCGGTACCCAGCACGACCTGGCCAGGGTGCTGGGTGCTGCGGACGAAGCGCTCTACCGGGCTAAGGCCATGGGCCGCAACCGGGTAGAGGGGCCTGAGGCTTAAGAACGGGCGCGGGCAGCGTTGCGCAGGGCCTTGACCTGGTCATGGTTGCGCTGCACGCCTTGCAGCTGTTTTTCCACCAGGCTGTAGGTCATGTCACTGGCGGTGCGGCCCAGTTTCACCAGCTTTTCGCGGGCTTCCTTGTAGGCTTTAAGCGCGTGGTCCTCGCCCCGCTCCACCTCGTTGAGTACCGCTTCTTCATCTTTGCCGGTGACCATCGACTTCAGGTTGACCCAGCCACGGTGCAGGTCGCCGCTGATGCTGGTGGAGGTTTCCGGGTCGCCGCCCAGGCGGCGCACTTCGCTTTGCAGTTCGCCTGCGGCATTGGCGCACTCGCCGGCACGCTGGACGAAGAACGCTTTCAACTCTGGGTTCTTCACATCATCGGCCGAGGCCTTGAAGCCTTTCTCGCCATCCTTACTGTACTCGATCAGGTCGTTGAGCACATCGATCACGTCTTTGTTGGGGTTGCTCATGGTACGAACTCCTTGACAGGTGATAGTCATCTGTAAAGGAGCAGTGTTCGTGCCAAGCCTTAATCAAAAAAGAAATCCATTATTTTCAATAACTTATGTAATTGAAGATGCACGCTGATGAGGGCGTTCTGCATGATTGCCGCTTGGGCGCTCGTGCAGATTGCAGTATGGTCGGCGCTTTTCCACAGCCAGGTGCATCGAAGATGAAGCCGGAAACCCTCGAACTGCTGGTGACCCGGACCATGCCGTTTGGCAAGTATCAGGGACGGATCATTGCCGACCTGCCGGGGGACTACCTGGCGTGGTTTGCGCGCAAGGGCTTTCCGGCGGGGGAGCTGGGTGGATTGCTGGCGTTGATGCATGAGATCGACCACAACGGGTTGGGTGATCTGTTGGTGCCGTTGCGGCAGAAGCATCGGCGGTGACCTGCTCTGGCCTCTTCGCGGGCAAGCCCGCGAAGAGGCCAGTAATGCCTCCAGAAGTCTCTAGCCTTTTACGGGTGCCACCGCCAACTCCACCCGCTCGCTCTTCTTGATCACCGCATACACCACCGCCGTCACCAGGCTACCCGCCACAATCGCCAGCAGGTAAAGCAGTGCATGGTTGATCGCATTGGGAATCAGTAGCACGAACAAGCCGCCATGGGGCGCCATCAGCTTGCAGCCGAAGTACATCGACAGCGCCCCGGTCAATGCGCCACCCACGACACTGGCCGGAATCACCCGCAGCGGGTCTTTGGCTGCAAACGGGATCGCCCCTTCGGAGATGAAGCACAGCCCCAGCGCCAACGCCGCCTTGCCTGCCTCGCGCTCGCTCTGGGCGAATTTGCGCCGGGCCAGGAAAGTGGCGATACCAAGGCCTATAGGCGGCACCATGCCGGCGGCCATGGTCGCCGCCATCGGTGCGTAGCTCGACGACGCCAGCAACCCCACCGAGAAGGCATAGGCGGCCTTGTTGATCGGCCCGCCAAGGTCGACGCACATCATGCCTCCCAGCAACAGCCCCAACAGGATGGCATTGGTGGTGCCCATGCTGTCGAGGAAGTGCGTAAGCCCTTCGAGCATGGCCGCCACCGGCTGGCCCACCACGTAAATCATCACTAGGCCGGTGAACAGGCTGGCCAGCAGCGGAATGATCAGGATCGGCTTCAGCGCTTCCAGGCTGGTGGGCAGACGCGCCCAGCGGGCAATGGCCTTGGCGCTGTAACCGGCAAGAAAGGCTGCGACGATGCCACCGATGAAACCGGCCCCCAAGGTGCTGGCCAGCAGGCCACCGATCATGCCCGGCGCAAGCCCCGGGCGGTCGGCGATGGACCAGGCGATATAGCCCGCCAGCAGCGGTACCATCAACTTGAACGCGGCCTCGCCGCCGATCTGCATCAACGCCGCCGGCAAGGTGCCCGGTTCTTTATACGCCTCGATGCCGAACACGAACGACAGGGCAATCAGCAGCCCACCGGCCACCACCATGGGCAGCATGAACGACACCCCGGTCAGCAGGTGCTTGTACACACCGGTCTTCTCGCCCTTTGTCGTACTGGCAGCCGCTGCGGCATCGGCGCTGCTTTGCACTTTGGCTTCGACCAGGGCCTTGTCCAGCGTGGCGCGGGCTTGCTTGAGGGCGATGCCAGTGCCACAACGGTAGATCCGTTTGCCGGCAAACCGCGCAGTAGGCACTTCGATGTCAGCGGCCAGCAGCACCACATCCGCCTCTGCGATGGCCTCGGCTGACAAGGGATTGCGCGCCCCGACCGAACCCTGGGTTTCGACCGTGAGTTGGTAGCCCATCTGTTGTGCCGCTTGCTGCAAGGCTTCTGCGGCCATGAATGTGTGCGCGACGCCGGTCGGGCAAGCAGTGACCGCAACGATTCGCGTGACAGCGCCGCCAACAGCGACTGGGGCGTCTGATGCCGCCACCAACGGCTGGGCATTGGCTGCTGCCTCATCGAGGAAGCCTTCACGGTCGGCCAGCGCCTGGGAGGGTGTGCTCTGGTACACGCGCTTGCCGACGAAGCGGGCCAGGTCCACTGCGCCAGTGCTGACTACCAGCACCCAGTCGGCCTCGGCGATCTGCTGCGCACTCAGTTGCCGCTCGGGGTGCCCAGCTTCCTGCACTTCGACGCTGGTACTCCAGCCACGCCGCTGGGCAGCGGCGGACAACAAACGTGCGCTCAGCACACTCGACACCTGGCCGTTGGGGCAGGCGGTGACAATGGCAATGTTCATCGGCAACCCTCTTGTTGTTCTGTCAGTTGCACGGCCGCTTCCAGACGCGCCAGTTGCTCGCGGTCACGGATGCCGAAGCCAACCTGGGTGACGGCCTGGGCGGCAATCGCGGTGGCACGGGTCAACGTCTGCGCAGGCAGCTCGCCCTGCAGCAGGCCATGGACCATGCCGGCTACCAGCGAATCCCCCGCCCCCACCGTGCTGGCGACCCGCACCTTGGGTGGGCTTGCGTGTACGGCCAGATCGCGGGCGAACCAGCTGACCCCTTGCTCACCTGCAGACACCACCACATGTTCGACGCCGCTGGCCAGCAGGTGCTCGGCGGCTGCACGTTGCTGCGCCGGGTTATCCACAGCCAGGCCGAGTACCTCGCCCAACTCTTCGGTATTGGGCTTTACCAGCCAAGGCGCGCTTTGCAGGCCCGCACGCAAGGCTTCGCCGCTGCTGTCCAGGGCTACCCTGAGGCCTTGGGCCTTCAGTTGGTCAAGCAACTGGCGGAACCATTCGGCACTGATGCCACGCGGCAGGCTACCGGCCACCACCACCGCATCATGGCCTGGGGCGACCTGTTCCAGGCGGCGCAGCAACGCACTACGCGCCGCCTCATCGACCTCTGGGCCCTGGCCGTTGATATCGGTGACGCGGCCATCGGCCTCGACCAGCTTGATGTTGCTGCGGGTTTCGCCCGGCACGCGAACAAAGCAGTCGGCAAAGCCTCGCCACTGGATCAGTGCTTCGAACGGCTGCAGGTTGTCCTGCCCGAGAAAGCCGCCGACGGTCACGCTGTGCCCCAGGTCGGCCAATACCTGGGCAACGTTCAGCCCTTTACCCGCTGCGTGGCTTTGTTGTACCTGGCTGCGGTTGACTTGCCCCGGGCGCAGGGTGTCCAGGCCGATGGTGATATCCAGCGCCGGGTTCAGGGTGAGGGTGAGGATCTTGGCCATTCAGGAACGCTCCACCAGCGCGCGAACCGCCGCAGCGCTGTCTTGTTGCAGGGCCTCGCGCGCCAGGGCGCGGGCCGTCTGGTGATCGGCCTGGCGAACCAGAGCCTTGACTTCGGCGATGCTGCGCGCAGACACGCTGAGCTCGTCAACGTCCAGCCCCAGCAGCACAGGCACCGCCTGCGGGTCGGCCGCCAACTCGCCGCACACGCCTACCCACTTGCCATGGGCATGGGCGGCGCGCACGGTCATGTCGATCAGGCTGAGCACGGCCGGGTGCAGGCCATCGGCCTGGGCCGAAAGGCTTGGGTGGCCACGGTCGATGGCCAGGGTGTATTGGGTCAGGTCGTTGGTGCCGATGCTGAAGAAGTCCACTTCACGCGCCAGTTGCGGCGCCAGCAAGGCCGCCGAGGGCACTTCGACCATGATGCCCAGTTGCAAGTCGGCCACGGGAGTTTCTGCACGCAAGCGCTCGACCATGGCCCGCGCCTCGCGCCACTCGTGTACCTGGCCAACCATTGGGAACATGATTCGCAGCGGGCGATTGTCGGCAGCCTGCAACAAGGCACGCAGTTGGTCTTCCATGATCTGTGGGCGCTGCAAGGTCAGGCGTACGCCGCGCACGCCAAGGAAAGGGTTTTCTTCGGCGGCGATCGGCCAGTACGGCAGCGGCTTGTCACCGCCGACATCGAGGGTGCGCACCACCAACGGGCGCCCGTCCAGGCCATCGAGCACGCGGCGGTACTCGGCTTCCTGGGTCGCCACGTCCGGGGCCTGGGGGTGTGCCATGAAAATCAGTTCGGTGCGTAGCAGGCCGACGCCTTCGGCGCCCTGCTCCACCACCTTGGCGATGCCGTTGCTGTCCCCAATGTTGGCGAACACCTCGACAGCGTGGCCATCACGGGTCACGGCGGGTTCGAGGCGATTGGCCCAGGCGGCCTGCAGGCGTTGCTCGCGGGCATCACGCTCGGCCAGGGCGCGTTGCAATTCTTCTTTCGGCGGCGCCACGTTGACCACGCCGCGCTGGCCATCGAGCAACAGCGGCGTGCCGGACTCAAGCAGCAGGACCGCTGCCCCCGCGCCAACCACTGCAGGAATGCCCAGCGCACGGGCGACGATGGCACTGTGGGCAGTGGCGCCTCCTTGAGCGGTAACGATGCCGGCGACCCGGCTTGGGTCCAGCCGCGCCACATCGGACGGGCCGACTTCGGTCATCACCAGTACGTAAGGTTGCTCCGGCTCAACCTGGGCCTGCACACCGCACAATTGCGCCAGCACGCGGCGGCCGATGTCGCGCAGGTCGGCAGCGCGTTCGGCCAGCAAGGCATCGTGCAACGCCTCTTGCTGACGGGCTGCGGCTTCTATTACCGCCATCCAGGCTGCCGCAGCACTTTCGCCTTGGGCAAGGCGTTGTTCGACATCGTCGGTCAGGGCCGGGTCGGCGAGCATTTCCTGGTGGGTGACGAAGATCTCGCCAATGGCTTTGTCGCTACGCTTGACCAAAGCCTGCAGATCGCTGTCCACCGCCGCTATGGCCTGACGCAGCTTTTGCCGCTCCAGAGCACTGGATTCGCCACGTAGCGGATAATCGAACTCACGCTCGACACACACATGCGCCGGGCCGCTGGCAATGCCGGGGGCAGCGCCCACGCCCTGGATACGGCTACCGGCCACGGGGGCTTGCAGCACGTCGGCCGCAACGCTGGCAACGGGTGTTGCACGTTGCGCCAGCGGCTCTACCTCTTCGCCCAGGCCCTGTTCGATGGCCGCCAGCAGCACCGGCAAGGCATCGGCGGCGATGCCCGGTTCGGCCACCAACTCCAGCGTCTGGCCACGGCGAGCGCCGAGGCTGAGCAGCTTGCTCAGGCTCTTCACTGACACCGCCGGCTGCGCACTGTCAACCACGCGCACGCGGAGCTCGCCCTCGAAGCCTTTGGCCAGTTGCGCCAGCACCTTGGCCGGGCGCGCATGCAAGCCATGCGGGTTGGCCAGCACGATGCGCGCACTGGGCCAATCTGATGGCGCCTCGCCCCCCAGCACTTCCAGTACCGCACGGCTGCTGGTGGCCTGGTAGAGCATTTGCCCACGCCCCTCGATCAGCACTTCGCACAGGCGCTCAAGCAAGGCCTGGTGGGCAGCGCCGAGGCTGGCCAGGCAGAACAGGCCGTTGAGCGGCTGGTCACGGTAACGCAGTGGCTGCTGCGGGGTGATGAAGGCCAGGCCCGGTTGGCGCACCTGACGCTCGCTGTGCAGCCACCACAGGCCCTCGCCCAATGGCAGCGGCTCGGCCTGCTGCAGCACGGCGGCAAAACCGCTGTCGACACAGTCGGCACGCTGCAGCAGGCGGGCACCCCGCCAGGCCAGTTCGTCGAAATCCTCAGCGGGAACGTTCAGGCCGACCAACTGCGCATCCAGCGCCAGTTCCTGAGGCGCACCTTGCAGCAACTTGAGCAGCGCTTCGGCAGAGCTGGCCCGGCGTAGTGCTTCGGCCAGGTCGGTCTCACCCAGGGCACGGGTGAGCAGCTGCAGCAGGCGCAGGTGTTCATCGGAGCGTGCAGCAATGCCAATGGCCAGGTAGACCATTTGCCCATCACCCCAGTCTACGCCCTCGGGAAACTGCAACAGGCGCACGCCGGTGGCATGCACTAGATCGCGGGTTTGTGGCGTGCCATGGGGGATGGCGATGCCCTGGCCAAGGAACGTTGAGCCTTGGGCCTCACGGGCCTGCAGCCCTTGAAGGTAACCCTCGGCGACCAGGCCGTCAGCGACCAAACAGTCCGCCAGCAGGCACAAAGCCTCGGCCTTGTCGGCGGCCGTCTGGCCCATGGCTATCTGCTCCTTGGCGAGCTCGAGCATGACCTTCTCCTTTTGCAGTTCCCGGTCGGGTACTGGAGTATTGTTGTGAAATTCACATGAAGGGCCAGTTCAACAGCCTTGCACAGATGGCGGCCGAGGCAGAAAATTCGGCGGCTGAAACGTTTAATCTGACCAGACGGCCACGTTACTCGATAATCTGCCCGGTAAAAAGCCCCATCCTGTCGGACAATTGCGACAATGGTCGTCTGCGCGTGATGCCTGCGCTGGGTCAAAATGCCCGGTCCGGCCTTACAGCCAGCCCCGGAAATAACAAGGAAAATTCGGTGAAACTCAGCGATATCGCCCGCCTGGCCGGTGTGTCCGTGACCACAGCCAGCTATGTCATCAACGGCAAGGCTGAACAGCAGCGCATCAGCAACACCACCGTCGAGCGCGTGCGTGCAGTGGTCGAAGCCCATGGCTTTACCCCAAACCCTCAGGCCGCTGGCCTGCGCAGCCGGCACACCCGCACCCTGGGCTTCATTCTCCCGGATCTGGAGAACCCCAGCTACGCCCGCATTGCCAAGCAACTGGAGCAAGGCGCCCGCGCCCGTGGCTACCAGTTGCTGATCGCCAGCAGCGACGACCAGCCCGACAGCGAGCGCCAGCTGCAGCAATTGTTCCGTGCCCGCCGCTGCGACGCGCTGTTCGTCGCCAGCTGCCTGCCACCGGAAGACGACAGCTACCGTGACTTGCAGGACAAAGGCCTGCCGGTGATCGCCATCGACCGCCGCCTGGACCCTGCGCACTTCTGCTCGGTGATCAGCGACGACCGTGATGCCAGCCGCCAACTGGCCGCCAGCCTGCTCAGTGCCGCCCCGCGCAGCATTGCCCTGATCGGCGCCCGCCCTGAGCTGTCTGTCAGCCAGGCGCGTGCCGGCGGCTTCGACGAAGCGCTGCAAGGCTATGCCGGTGAAGTGCGCCGCTATCAGGGTGAAGCGTTCAGCCGCGAGTGCGGCCAGCGCCTGATGCAGCAGCTGATCGACGACCTGGGCGGCCTGCCGGATGCCTTGGTGACCACCTCGTACGTACTGCTGCAAGGGGTGTTCGATACCCTGCAGGCTCGCCCTGCCGATTCGCGCCAGCTGCAGCTGGGCACCTTTGGCGACAACCAGTTGCTCGACTTCCTGCCGCTGCCGGTCAATGCCATGGCCCAGCAGCATGGCCTGATTGCCGCCACCGCGCTGGAGCTGGCGCTGGCCGCCATCGAGGAAAAGCGCTACGAGCCGGGTGTGCATGCCGTTGGTCGTACCTTCAAGCAGCGCATCACTGCAGCCTGACCATGCGCCTGATCGACACCCACACCCACCTGGACTTCCCCGACTTCGACGCCGATCGCCCGCGCCTGCTGGCCAATGCGGCGGCGCGTGGGGTGGAACGTATGGTAGTGCTGGGGGTGTACCAGGCGAATTTCCAACGGGTGTGGGACCTGGCCTGCACCGATCAGCGCCTGTTCGCGGCACTCGGCCTGCACCCGGTCTACCTCGACCAGCACCGCCCGGAGCACCTCGTTCAGTTGCGCGAATGGCTGGCACGCCTGCACGGCGATACGCGGCTGTGCGCCGTGGGTGAATTTGGCCTGGACTACTACCTTGAAGACCTGGACAAAACCCGCCAGCAGGACCTGTTTGAAGCGCAACTGCAGATGGCCTGCGACTTCGAACTGCCTGCGCTGTTGCATGTACGCCGCAGCCATGCGCGGGTGGTTGCCACGCTCAAGCGCTACAAACCGGTGCGAGCGGGGGTGATCCATGCGTTTGCCGGCAGCTACGAAGAGGCGCGCGAGTACATCAAGCTGGGCTTCAAGCTCGGGCTTGGCGGTGCCGCGACGTGGCCACAGGCACTGCGGCTACGCAAGACCCTGGCGCGGCTGCCGCTGGAGAGTGTGGTGCTGGAGACTGATGCGCCAGATATGGCACCGGTGATGTACCCGGGGGTGCGGAACAGCCCGGAGCATTTGCCGGAGATTGCCGGGGCGTTGGCCGAGGTAATGGGGATTGATGTCGGGGAGCTGGCTGAGGCTAGCAGCCGCAATGCTTGCGAGTTGTTTGGCTGGTAGATGTTTTGCTGCCTGTCATGGCCTCTTCGCGGGCACGCCCGCGAAGAGGCCAGCCAATTCAGTTCAGACCAGCACTGTCCACAGCGCAAACCCGGCATACCACAACACCGCACAACGCAGCAGCAGCTCCCACAGGCTGTCCAGCCGCCCCAACCCACGCTGGCTGTCTTCATCGTCGGGAATGTCATCGGCAATGCGCCCGACACGGGCCACCAGGTGCCCGGCACTGATGTGCCAGTTGAGCACCTCGTGCAACATCACCCGGGTGACCGAGAGGAAGTTGCCCACCAGGGCAAAGCTCAACGCCAGTACCCGCACCGGCAGCCAGTCCATGATGTGCCGCAGCTGTTCGGCCCGCGCCTTCAGCGCAGGCTGCTTGCTGTGCTCACCGCACAGCGCCAGCAGGCGATAAGCCAGCGCCGCCCCAGGCCCCAGCACGAAATACCAGAAGATCACCGCGAAAAAGCCCTGGTACGCCTGCCACAGCAGGTTGCCCTGCACCCTTACCAGCAAGCTGTGCGGCTCGTCGGCGGCCAGGCCCAGGTCACGCTCTGCAACATGCAGCGCCGCCTGGTCATCACCGCGCCGCCAGGCATCGCGGAACGGCCCAAGCGAGGCCTTGGCATCACCACGGCCCAAGCTATAGACCAGCACCAGCAGGTGCATCGGCAAGGCCAACAGCCCATACGCCACCGGCTCCAGCACATGCAGCAGCAACACCAGCAGCATTACCGGTGCCAGCACCAGAATGGCCAGCGTCCACCACGGGTGTACTTTGCCGCTGCGCTCCAGGCGCACCAGTTCGCCAAGGAAGAACCCGTCGCGCTGCACGCGGTGGCGCAGGGCCGAGAACTTCTCGACCCACAATGCCAGCAACAACACCAGAAAACTCATGCCTTGTCCTCTTTGTACAACAACGCTTCGCGGTACCGCTGCCAATCGAAGGACGGGCCGGGGTCGGTCTTGCGTTGCGGAGCAATGTCGCTGTGGCCCTGGATGCGACCCAGGTCGATGGCCGGCCAGGCGCTACGAATGTGCCGGGTAAGCCGTTCCAGCACGGCGTACTGGGCATCGGTGTAGGCCAGGTCGTCAGTGCCTTCCAGTTCGATACCGATGGAGAAATCGTTGCAGCCTTCACGCCCGTCAAAACACGAAACGCCAGCGTGCCAGGCGCGATCGAGCAACGACACGAACTGGGTCACCGCCCCGTCACGCTCGACGAACAGATGCGCCGACACGGTCAGGTGCTTGATGCTGTCGAAGTAAGGATGCTCATCGGGGTCCAGGCGATTCTGGAAAAACTGCTGGACCTTGCCGGTGCCAAAACAGGCTGGCGGCAGACTGATGTTGTGGATCACCAGCAGGGAAATCGATTCGCCTTCAGGGCGGGCATTGAAGTTCGGCGAGGGGCAGTGGGTGATTCCGGTTCCGTGAAACCAGCCAGTGGCACGGTCCAATTGCATGGGGTAGATCCTGAAAACGCCGTGAACAGGTCAACAGTATGCCCTGCGCTCAACACCGTTTGCATGTGAATGATTGTAATGTTGCCGCCTACTGCACCCAAGGTTGCCGCAACCCATCGAGCACCGTCTCCAGCGCCCGCTCGAACAACAAACCGTCATCCAGCATCCGTACGTCACCTCGGTGCAATGCCTGGGCCAGGGCGGTGCTGTTCCACTCACGCACTTTCATGCCGGTACGGTTGGCGAATACCAGCCTGTCGTTACTACCGACGTGCGCCACCAGTTTGCAACGCAGCGGTTCGCCGTCATCCATGACTTCAACCCAGCTGCCGATGCGCAAGCGCTGCACGTGCTGCAGCGTTGCCGCCTTCCCATCGGCAAATTGCCGCGGTGCACAGGCCGGTTCTTCGGCCATCGCCAGCACGATGTCCTCGTCCACCAGCACTTCGGCAAAGGGCTTGTCATGGCCAGCCGGTAGCTCAGTGCCCGCACAGGCATGCAGGTGCAACTGCTCCAGTTGCAGGAAGAATTCTCGGGTTGCTGCCGAATCCAGCGCCACGCTGGCCAGGCCATCGCGCAGCGCCTTGAGCAGGCCCGGCACCTGCTGCAAAAGTGCTTGCGGCTCATGCCCCGGGGTGATGCTGGCCAGTAGCGCATCCACAGTCTGCAGGGCATCGCGCCAGCCCTGGGAGGCTTCACCCTGCTTCAGCCAGGCCAACTGCAGTACCTGGCTCCAGGCTTGCACCAGCATTTGCACCACCACCAGGGGCAATACCCGACCGCGCAGGCGCTGGTTGAGCACCTGCTGCACCTGGTGCCGCGCCTGCAAGGCACGGGCACGCCCCTCTTCGGCATCGCGGGTGCGCTGTTCAAGCAGCTCGTTGCGCCGCCGTTCCTCTTGGTTGGATGCAAGAAACTCATCGAGAAGCTCGGCAAACAGGCCAGCATCTTCGGCAAAATCATTGAGCAGGCGCTGGACTGTGCATTCTACCCGCAGGTGAAGGCTGTCACGCAGGCCTTCGCTGCCGTACGCCCAGCCAATGGCCGCGCCCGCAATCTCGTTGATCAGCCGGCGCCCCGGGTGGCTGGCCCGACTGAAAAGCCCCTTGTCCAGCAATGCTACCTTGAGCAAGGGAATATGCAGGCGCGCAAGCAGTGCGCGCAGGCTGGCGGGCAGGTTGTCATCACGCTGGATGAAGGCGAACACCAGGCCGACCAGGTTGATCACGTCCTCATCGTCCACGGCGATGCGCCGGCGCGTGCCGCTGCGCACACTGACCCGCAACAGCAGTTGCTCAAGCTGCTGGCCGAGCTCGAAGTCATCTGCCTCGTGAGTTGCGGGTACATAGTGTTGCAAGTGCGTCAGCAGGCGTATCAGGTCGGCCGTGCTGATCGGCTGGGCAGCAGCCACCGCCTGCAATCGCGGTGCGAACTGCCCGCGCAGCGGGGCCAGCAAGGTTTGCAATGAGGCGAAATACGCTTGCCCTGCCGCGTCTGCCCCAACGTCCTGGCCTTGGCTCAACGGCCCTCGTCGTGTGCGCAAGCGCCTGTCTTCGACGCGCCGGCGCGGTGCCGGCTGCAACTCCGGCAGTACACCGGCTGCGGCCAACAGCTGGTTGGCGTCGGCATAGAGGATGTCGGCATCACGCAGCACATAGCGCTCGAACAGCTTGAGCAGCACCAGCTTGACCCGTAAACCAACCCCCAGGTTGCGCCCGGCGTCCAGGAAGTACCCGCACAAAGCGGCCGGGCCCAACGGGTTGTGCTGCTCATGCAGGGGGCGATCGAGCAGCGCCTGCAAGCGCAGGCCCAGTTGCTGCAGGCCAATACCATCGCGTGACAGCACCCGCGCAACCATGCCTTCCATGGCCGCAGCCCGTTCCCGTTGGGCCTTGCTCCGCAAGCTGCCCGGTTCGGCCAGATGCGCCAGCGGGTCGGGCTGGCCGATGCGCGCGAAAGTGTCATGGAAGGTATCAAGAAAGCCGCGTTCGATGCTTTTGCGCTTGAGCCTCAGATCACGCATGGCTTCGAAGTACAGATGCTGGTCATAACGGTCGAAGGCCTTGTCAGCCATTTCGAAGAGCGTGTCATCGGCGTTGTCGAACAAGTCCTGCAAGCCTTGACGCAACTGCAAGGCGGACTTGTCGCGCACCTGCAGCAACAATACCGGAAGGCAAGGAAGAGGCGTGCGCCCCCCTCGGTCGATGGCAGCCGCCAAGGGCACCACCTTGCCTTCTTTCTGCATCCTGGACTCCTTGCAGGGTGTCTTGCCCGACAGGGGCTGATAATCGTCAAAGCTATGACGCCAAATACTGGGCGCTATTATCGGTAAAAAATCGCATCGCTGCCAGCGCCGTTTCGCCGACCGGTGAATGACCCGAATGGGCTTGAATGGCTCACGATGCCCGACCAACGGACTTCGCCAAGGCGGCTGTACACACCGGCCCCCTGCCCTATAATCGCGGGCATCTAGCTAGTGGAGCCGAACATGCCGAACCTACGCCTCGCCGACCTGACCGCTGAAATCGAAGCCAATGTGCGCCGTGCACTGTTGGAAGACATCGGCAGTGGCGATATCACCGCGCAGTTGATCCCGGCCGAGCGCCTCGCCAAGGCGACCATCATCACCCGCGAAGACTGCGTGATCGCCGGCACCGCCTGGGTCGACGCCGTTTTTCGTCAGCTCGACCCACGCGTGGCGGTGCACTGGCAGGTGGCGGACGGTGAGCGGGCGACTGCCAACCAGCCGCTATTCCACCTGGAAGGCCCGGCCCGTTCGCTGCTGAGCGGTGAGCGCAGTGCGCTGAACTTCCTACAGATGCTGTCGGGGGTGGCCACCCGTGCGCGCTTCCTGGCCGACCTGGTGGAAGGCACCCAGGTGCGCCTGCTGGACACCCGTAAAACACTGCCGGGCCTGCGCCTGGCGCAGAAGTACGCGGTAACCTGTGGCGGCTGCGACAACCACCGCATCGGCCTGTACGACGCGTTCCTGATCAAGGAAAACCACATCGCTGCCAGCGGCGGCGTGGCCGAAGCCGTGGCCGCTGCACACCGTATTGCGCCAGGCAAGCCGGTTGAGATCGAAGTGGAAAGCCTGGATGAACTGCGCGAGGCGCTGGCCGCTGGCGCGGACATCATCATGCTTGATGAGCTGAACCTTGAAGAAATGCGCGAAGCAGTGCGCATCAACGCGGGCAAGGCCAAGCTGGAGGCCAGCGGTGGGGTCAACGAAACGACCCTGCGTGTGATTGCCGAAACCGGCGTGGACTACATCTCGATTGGTGCCATGACCAAGGATGTGAAGGCGGTTGACCTGTCGATGCGCTTAAGCCTGTAAGCTGGTTGCGGGCAATAAAAAACCGGCTTTTCAGCCGGTTTTTTTAGGGGTGTTATCCAATCACAACGAGGCGTTGGCCAGGCCGTCCAGATAACGCTCTACGTCCAGAGCCGCCATGCAGCCAGCGCCCGCCGAGGTGATTGCCTGGCGGTAAACGTGGTCAGCCACGTCACCTGCAGCGAACACACCCTCAACGTTGGTGGCAGTAGCGTTGCCTTCACGGCCGCCGTTGACCACCAGGTAGCCGTCTTTCAGGGTCAGCTGACCTTCGAACAGCGAGGTGTTCGGGGTGTGGCCAATGGCGATGAACACGCCGTCGACCTTGATTTCGTCGCTGCTGCCGTCGTTGTTCTTCAGGCGCGCACCGGTCACGCCCATGTTGTCACCCAGCACTTCGTCCAGGGTGGCGTTGAGTTTGAGCTCGATCTTGCCTTCTGCCACACGAGCGTTCAGCTTGTCGACCAGGATCTTCTCGGCGCGGAAGGTTTCGCGACGGTGTACCAGGGTCACCTTGCTGGCGATGTTGGCCAGGTACAGCGCCTCTTCCACGGCAGTGTTGCCACCGCCAACCACGGCGACCGGCTTGTTGCGGTAGAAGAAACCGTCGCAGGTAGCGCAGGCCGAAACGCCCTTGCCCATGAAGGTTTCTTCCGACGGCAGGCCCAGGTAACGGGCGCTGGCACCGGTGGCGATGATCAGTGCGTCGCAGGTGTACTTGCCGCTGTCACCCTGCAGGGTGAACGGCCTGTTGGCCAGGTCGACGGCATTGATGTGGTCGAAGACGATTTCGGTTTCAAAACGCTCGGCGTGCTCTTGCATGCGCTGCATCAGGGCCGGGCCGGTCAGGCCGTGGGGGTCGCCCGGCCAGTTGTCGACTTCGGTGGTGGTGGTCAGCTGGCCACCGGCCTGCATACCGGTGATCAGCAGCGGCTTGAGGTTGGCGCGGGCAGCATAGACTGCGGCGCTGTAACCGGCAGGGCCGGAACCGAGAATGATGACGCGCGAATGACGTACTTCAGACATGTCGAACTCCTGTCGAGCGGGCCGCACGGGCCGGCATCGGTGTACCGGCTGCGCCAGCTGGAAATTTAAAACGGACCCACGCAGCACTTGGGGAAGGCTACAACGCGCAGGCCCGAAAAGCGGAAAGTTGAGCGCACTGTAGCGAGGTCGCAAAGATTAAGGAAATATCCTTAGACAATCCACCTCATAGGCATCGTCTATGCTGCGATTTCATCGATAAATACGCCCCCGGCGCTTTTGTTACATCCCGTTTCCCGCCCGCAACCCGCCTTCCGTCGGCGCGGCAAACTCGGTAAGGTCAGCGCGTTTTCCTTCTCTGCGGAGTACCTCGATGCAAGCCCCTGTCCTCTCTGGCCCCCAATACCTGCGCGAAGGCCTGAAACTGGTGCTGAGCCCCAACCTGCGGTTGTTCGTGCTGCTGCCGTTGGCGGTCAACCTGCTGCTGTTCGGTGGCCTGATCTACTTCGCCGGCCACCAGTTCGGCCTGTGGCTGGACGCGCTCATGCCAACGCTGCCGGACTGGCTGAGCTTCCTCAGCTACATCCTCTGGCCGCTGTTCGTGGCCTTGCTGCTGCTGATGGTGTTCTTCACCTTCACCCTGGTGGCCAATATCATTGCCGCGCCGTTCAACGGCTTTTTGGCGGAAAAGGTCGAGGTGGTGGTGCGCGGCCAGGATAACTTCCCCGCGTTCAGCTGGGGTGAGCTGGTGGCCATGGTGCCACGCACTTTCAGCCGCGAAATGCGCAAGCTGGGCTACTTCCTGCCACGGGCTATTGGCCTGTTCATCCTGTCATTCATCCCGGTGGTGAACGTGGTGGCCGCACCACTGTGGCTGATGTTCGGGGTATGGATGATGGCCATCCAGTACATCGACTACCCGGCCGACAACAACAAGATGAGCTGGCAGGACATGCTCGCCTGGCTGCGCAGCAAGCGCTGGCAGAGCCTGGGCTTTGGCGGGATTACCTACCTGGCGTTGATGATCCCGGGGGTGAACGTGCTGATGATGCCGGCGGCGGTGGCCGGGGCTACGTTGTTCTGGGTGCGGGAGCGCAACTGACCCCCGCCCCATCAGATCAATCCTTGCCTGGCCGGGGCTTCACTGCCCCAACCGGCTGGAAAACTGCCCCACCACATCCACCACCCGTTTCGCCCCGTCCTGGATCTCGACAATCACGCTGCCCGTCTCGTCAGCCAGTGCCAGCCCCTGCTCGGCCTGGCGCTTGCTGGTGTCGATGATCGCCACCGCCGCCTGCGCCAGTTGCTCGTTCTGCTTTACCACCCGGGCGATTTCCTCGGTGGCGGTGCTGGTGCGCGAAGCCAGTTGACGCACTTCGTCGGCAACCACGGCAAAACCCCGCCCCTGTTCGCCGGCACGGGCCGCCTCGATAGCGGCATTGAGCGCCAGCAGGTTGGTCTGCCCGGCGATGTCGCTGATGGTCTTGATGATGGAGCCGATTACCCGCGACTGGGTATCCAGCGCCTGAATGCCCTCGGCCGCCTCCTGCATCGAGGCCTCCAGGCCGCGCATCACGCTGACGGTCTGGGTAACCACATCGGTGGCCTTCTGGGCGCTGACATCGGTACCCAGCGAGGTGTTGTAGGCAACATCTGCTGCCTCGGCCACCGCCTGTTCCTGATTGACCTGGTCGGTAATCACAGTGGCGAACTTGACCACTTTGTACAGCACGTCATGGGCGTCGAAGATCGGGTTGTACGAGGCCTCCAGCCAGATCACCCGGCCGTGGGCGTCAATGCGCTTGAAGCGCTCGGCAACGTATTCGCCACGGCGCAGCTTGTCCCAGAACGCCTGATAGCCGGCCGAATTGGCCTCTTCCGGCTCGCAGAACATGCGGTGGTGCTTGCCGCGAATCTGTTCCAGGCGATAGCCGACGGTGGCCAGGAAACGGTCATTGGCAGTGAGGATGGTGCCGTCCAGGTCAAACTCGATAACGGCAGTCGAGCGCATCAACGCCTTGATCAGGCTTTCATGCTCGCGCGAGGTCTCGATGGTGCGGGTGAGGTCGCTGGAATGCAGGGTGAAGTACTTGATACGCCCTTCGCTGTTCTTGACCGGCTGCAGGATCGAGCGCAGCCAGGCTTCCTGACCATTGCCGCGCAGCAGGCGGAAGGCACCGTTCAGGTGCTCGCCACGGGTGATCGCGCTTTTCATGCGTTGGTAGAAATCCAGCGACTTCACATGCGCGGGGACGATGTCCTCAATGTTGCGTCCAAGCAATTGTTCGGCACGGTAGAGCATCTCGCTCTCGAAGTTGCCGTTGACCATCTCGATCCGTCCCTGAGGGTCGAGTTGAAGTACCAACATCTCGCTGTCGAGGCTACTCTTGACCTGTTCGATGGACATCAGGTCTTCGCGCAGCTGCCGGATTTCTTGCTTGAGCTTGTTGTTGAACATCATCGCTCTCCTGGAGCGCATTACGTAGTCGAATGCATCTGCATCGGCTGCCGCCTGTACCTTCTTGAGTGCCGCACCAGGAAATATTCAAAAAGGCGCAAGCGCCGGCGGTCGGGCGTCATCTGGATGTCACATGGCCGTCACATTGGCGCAATCCAGCAGGCGGAAACTTTTTGTCATGAATACACCCGCCCTACGCATTACCCTGGTCAGCGAAACCTTCCCACCCGAAATCAACGGTGTGGCCAATACCCTTGGCCGCCTCAGCGAAGGGCTGCGTCAGCGCGGCCACGACGTTGAGGTGGTACGCCCGCGCCAGGCCGGTGAAACACCGGCGCACAACGACCCAAACCTGATGTTGTGCCGTGGCTGGGCCCTGCCCGGCTACCCGGGCTTGCAGTGGGGCGAGGTGTCGATGCACAAGCTGATGCGCCGCTGGCGCCGGCAACGCCCGGATGTGCTGTACATCGCCACCGAAGGCCCGCTGGGGCTCAGTGCCCTGCGCGCAGCCCGGCGCCTGGGGGTGGCGGTGGTCAGTGGCTTTCACACCAACTTCCCGCAGTATTCCGGCCAATATGGCCTGGGTTTGCTGGCGCGCCTGCTCACCCACTACCTGCGCTGGTTCCATCGGCGTACAGCGATCACCCTGGTGCCCAGCCTCAGCCAGCGCCTGGAGCTTGAGCGCCGTGACTTCGAACGCCTGGAGCTGCTGGCCCGGGGGGTCGATGCCTGCCTGTTCAACCCGGCCCGGCGCAGCCAGGCGTTGCGTGAGAGCTGGGGACTAGGCCAGGACGATATCGCCGTGCTGCATGTCGGGCGGCTGGCGGTGGAAAAGAACCTCGGGCTACTGCGCCCGTGCCTTGAGGCATTGCAGAAGACTTATCCACAGAAACGCCTGCGCCTGATCCTAGTGGGTGACGGGCCACAGCGTTCAGCACTCCAACAGCAGGTGCCGGATGCGGTGTTCTGTGGCGCACAGCGAGGTGAGGTGCTGGCCGAGCACTATGCCAGCGGTGACCTGTTTCTGTTCCCGAGCCTGACTGAAACCTTTGGCAATGTGGTGCTCGAAGCCATGGCCTCGGGGTTGGCGGTGGTTGCCTATGACGAGGCTGCCGCTGCGCAACATATTCGTCATGGCCACAGCGGAGCACTGGCCATGCCGGGGGACCAGGCAGCGTTTGTGGATGCGACTTGCTGGCTGCTGGAGGAGGAGGAAACGTTGCGCCGGGTACGCCTGAATGCGCGACAGCATGCAAGCCGTCAGGGGTGGCCGGCGATTGTCGAGCAGTTTGAGGGGTATCTCTATGGTGCTTGCAAGCAAACCGGTACTGCGACTGGGCGTTCTGCTCAATATGTGCAGCGCCTGTGAGATCTAGCGCCGCGCGGGCGGCGCTCGATCTCACAGGCGCCGAAGATATCGCGGCAGGCCGCCTTCAAACCAACGCCTTCTCGATAGCCTGCACCACCGCCGGATCATCCGGCGCCGTACGCGGTGAAAAGCGCGCCAGCACCCGCCCATCCTTGCCCACCAGAAACTTCTCGAAATTCCAGGTGATGTCGCCCGGGAACTCGGCTCCTTCACCCGCCAGCAGGCGGTATAGCGAATGGCGCTGCGGCCCGTTGACCTCCAGCTTGCCCCCCAGCGGGAAGCTCACCCCATAGTTGAGGCTGCAGAAATCCTGGATTTCCTTTTCGCTGCCTGGCTCCTGCCCGGCAAACTGGTTGCACGGCAGGCCAAGCACGTTGAAGCCCTTGTCCTTGTAAACCTGGTAGAGGTTTTCCAGGGCCTTGTATTGCGGCGTGAGCCCACACTTGGAAGCGACGTTGACCACCAGCACCACTTGGCCCTTGAACGGGGCCAGGGGCAGCTCTCCGCCGTTCAGTGCGTCCAGTTTCAGGTCGTGAAATGCACTCATGATGACATCCCCTCTCAGGTTCCCGGTTGCCGCACAGGCAAATTCCGCCCACTAAAAAGGCGCTCGTCCAAACCGTCCACCTCCCGAAGGAAGGCAAATCGGCTTGCCCGAGCGCCTGGCGACTTTCTGAGCTTAGCGCAGAAAATCAGTGGTGATGGCCACCTTCACCGTGGATGTGACGGTGAGCGATTTCTTCGTCGCTGGCGTCACGTACGTTGACCACCTTGACCTGGAAGGTCAGGCGCTGGCCGGCCAGCGGGTGGTTGCCGTCAACGGTGACGTCGTCGCCGTCGACGTCGCGGATGGTGACGATCTGCATCTGGCCGTCCGGCGCCGAAGCGTGGAACTGCATGCCCACTTCCAGCTCGTCGACGCCTTCGAACAGGCTGCGGTTCAGGGTGCTGACCAGCTCGGCCAGGTATTCGCCGTAGGCGTCTTCCGGCTCGATGGAAACGTTCAGTTCATCACCGGCCTGCTTGCCTTCCAGGGCTTTTTCCAGGCCCGGGATGATGTTGCCGGCACCGTGCAGGTAAACCAGCGGCGCGCCACCGGCGGAGCTGTCGATGGTCTCCCCGGCGTCGTTGGTCAGGGTATAGTCGATGGAGACAGCCTTGTTGGCGGCGATCAGCATGGGGCAAGACCTTTTGCAAAAGAATGTAGAGCGCACAAGTGTAACGAAGCCATCGTCCGATTGCGAACGTGCTGCGGACGAGCAGCGGCCCATCAGTCGGATCACCGGCTTCCACCAGGACGAAGAAGGCCACTGGGTGGCCGAACTGTCCTGTGGCCATACCCAGCACCTGCGCCACCAGCCACCGTGGCAGGCACGCCCCTGGGTGCTCGACCCGGCCCAACGCGCGCAGCACATCGGCCAGCCTTTCGCATGCGGCTGGTGCGCACAAGGGGCCGATAGCGCTACCCTTGGCCGTTAATTTCTTGCACCGCTTATTTCGAGAAGCACGCATGCAGACATTTTTCATTGCGCCGACCGACTTCGGTGTCGGCCTGACCTCCATCAGCCTGGGCCTGGTGCGCACCCTGGAGCGCGCGGGCCTTAAGGTCGGCTTCTTCAAGCCGATCGCCCAGCCCCACCCGGGTGACACCGGCCCCGAGCGCTCTACCGAACTGGTGGCCCGCACCCATGGCATCAAGCCCCCGGTGCCCCTGAGCCTGGCCCAGGTCGAGCGCATGCTCGGCGATGGCCAGCTCGACGAACTGCTCGAAGCGATCATCCGCCTCTACCAGCAAGCCTGCGTCGGCAACGACGTGGTGGTGGTCGAAGGCATGGTGCCCACGCGCCATGCCAGCTACGCGGCGCGGGTCAACCTGCACCTGGCCAAGAGCCTGGATGCCGAGGTGATCCTGGTGTCGGCCCCGGAAAACGAAGTGCTCAGCGAACTGTCCGGCCGGGTCGAACTGCAGGCCCAGCTGTTCGGCGGCCCACGCGACCCGAAAGTGCTCGGTGTCATCCTCAACAAGGTGCGCACCGACGAAAGCATGGCCGACTTCGCCACCCGCCTGCGCGAGCACTCGCCCCTGCTGCGCGGCAACGATTTCCGCCTGCTCGGCTGTATCCCCTACCAGCCTGAATTGAACGCCCCACGCACCCGCGACGTGGCCGAGCTGCTCGGTGCCCAGGTGCTCAATGCCGGCGACTACGAGCAGCGGCGCATGAGCAAGATCATTATTTGCGCACGTACCGTGGCCAACACGGTGCCGCTGCTGACCTCGGGTACCCTGGTGGTCACCCCGGGCGATCGCGACGACATCATCCTTGCCGTCAGCCTGGCGGCGATCAATGGCGTACCCCTGGCCGGGTTGCTGCTGACCAGTGACAGCAAGCCCGACGCGCGCATCCTCGGCCTGTGCCGCGGCGCGCTCCAGGCTGGGCTGCCGATCCTGTCAGTCAGCACCGGCTCGTACGACACCGCCAACCAGCTCAATTCGCTAAACCGCGAAATCCCTGTGGACGACCGCGAGCGCGCCGAGTTCATCACTGACTTTGTCGCCAGCCACCTCGACGCCGCCTGGCTGCACCAACGCTGCGGCACCCCGCGTGAAATGCGCCTGTCGCCAGCCGTGTTCCGCTACCAGTTGATCCAGCGGGCGCAGCAGGCCAACAAGCGTATTGTCCTTCCCGAAGGCGCCGAGCCGTTGCTGGTGCAGGCTGCGGCCATCTGCCAGGCCCGTGGCATTGCCCGCTGCGTGCTGCTGGCCAAGCCCGAGGATGTCGACGCCGTGGCGCGCGCCCAGGGCATTACCCTGCCGCCAGGCCTGGAAATCCTCGATCCCGAGCTGATTCGCGGGCGCTATGTAGAGCCCATGGTAGAGCTGCGCAAGAGCAAGAACCTCAACGCCCCAATGGCCGAGCAGCAACTGGAAGACCCGGTAGTGATCGGCACCATGATGCTGGCCCTGGACGAAGTGGACGGCCTGGTCTCGGGCCTGGTGCACTCCACCGCCAACACCATTCGCCCTGCCCTGCAACTGATCAAGACTGCGCCGGGCTCAAGCCTGGTGTCGTCGGTGTTCTTCATGCTGTTCCCCGAGCAGGTGCTGGTGTACGGCGACTGCGTGATGAACCCGCATCCGAGCGCTGCCGAGTTGGCAGAGATCGCCCGGCAGAGCGCCGAGTCCGCGCAGACCTTCGGCATCGCACCACGGGTGGCGATGATCAGTTATTCCAGCGATTCAGCCAGTGATGAGGAAGTGGAGAAGGTGCGCGAGGCAACACGCCTGGCGCAAGGCGCAGCGCAGGCGTTGCTGATCGATGGGCCATTGCAGTACGACGCGGCGGCCAACCCGGCGATTGCACGGGACCTGGCGCCGGGTAGCCCGGTGGCCGGGCGTGCCACGGTGTTCGTGTTCCCCGACCTGAATACCGGCAACACCACGCACAAGGCGGTGCAACGCAGTGCTGACGGGGTGAGCCTTGGGCCGATGCTTCAAGGGCTGCGCAAGCCGGTGAACGACCTGCCGCGCGGGGCTCAGGTTGACGATATCGTGCATACCATTGCCCTGACGGCGATTCAGGCCAGCGTGGTGCGCTAGAAGCAGGGGGCTGCTTTGCAGCCCCGGCGGTCAATCAGGGATACTGCTGAACCTGGCCTTGCTGCTGGTCATACTGCTGACCCGGAATCGGCTTCAGGTTCACTTCCACGCGGCGGTTCTGCGCACGGCCATTGGCGTCGGCGTTGCTGGCGATCGGCTGGTCCGGGCCCATGCCACGTACCGAGATCCGCGAGGCATCCACACCCTGCGAGGTCAGGTAGGTGCTGACCGCCTGCGCACGGCGCTGGGACAGGTCCATGTTGTGCTGGCGGCTGCCGGTGCTGTCGGTGAAACCGACCACTTCGATGGTGTTCTGGTTGAACTGCTTGAACGAACCGGCCAGGTTGTTCAGCGGCGAGTAGAAGCTAGGGGCGATGTTGGCCGAGTCGGTGGCGAAGGTGATGTTGCCCGGCATGATCAGCTTGATCTGGTCACCCTGACGTTGCACTTCCACGCCAGTGTTGGCCATTTGCGCGCGCAGCTCTGCTTCCTGCTTGTCGGCGTAGTAGCCGTAACCGGCAGCGGCAGCACCCACCGCAGCAGCGCCGATCAGCGCACCCTTGCCACGGTTGTTATGGTCGATCGCGGCACCGGCGATGGCGCCGGCCAGCGCGCCCAGGCCGCCGTACTTGGCGGTCTTGCTCATCCCAGTGGAGCCCTGCGCCTGACCCTGGTTGTCATAAGGGTTCTGGCCGGCACAGCCGGTCATCAGGGCAGCGGCAGTTGCGACGATAATCAGACGACGCATGGTGAACATGGACAAGCTCCTACTGAAATTCATAAATGCGGCAGATCTCGAATGGATCTATGCCAGCCTTGGATTGCATCGGCAACGAAAAATTCCATGAAAGTGCCTTCATGTGCCATCAGGCACGTACGAAGGGGTTTTCGCGCATTTCATCGCCCAGCCGAGTATCGGGCCCGTGGCCGGTGACCACGATGGCCTCTTCGTCCAGCCGGTACAGCCGCTCCTTGATGGAGCGCACAATTGCCCGCTGGTCCCCACCCCACAAATCGGTGCGGCCAATGCCCCGGCGGAACAGGGTATCGCCGGCAATCAACAGCTTGGCATCGGCGAACCAGAAGCTCATCGAGCCCGGGGTATGGCCTGGCGTATGCAGGGCCACGCCACAGCCGCAGGCCAGCTCTTCATCATCGCCCAGCCAACGGTCGGGGGCAGGCACTGGCGTGTACGGTACCCCGAACATCTGGCACTGCATCTCCAGGTTGTCCCACAGTACCTGGTCGTCCTTGTGCAGGTGCAAGGTAGCGCCGGTCAGCTCCTTGAGCTTGCCCGAGGCGAGGAAGTGATCGAAGTGCGCGTGGGTGTGGATGATGCTTACCAGCGTCAGGCCATGGGCCTGCAGGCGCGCCAGGATCTTGTCCGGGTCACCGCCCGGGTCGACGACGATGGCCTTTTTGGTCAAGGGGTCGCCGACCAGGGTGCAATTGCATTGCAGGGGGCCTACGGGGAAGGTTTCGCGGATGAGAGTGGTCGGGGCAGTCTTCATGGAGGGCCTGTCTTGGACGCTGCAGCGCCTGTGAGATCGAGCGCCGCCCGCGCGGCGCATCGCGAGCTGGCGCTCGCTCTTACGTTTGTTTCGGGCCAATTGTACCAGTGAGATTCGCGCGCGCCCCCTCTGGCGCATACGTTGATACCGTGTCGTATGAAAAAAGGCGGTCGCGCGCGACTGTTACAGGCATAACTGTCCCGAAACAAACGTAAGAGCGAGCGCCAGCTCGCGATGCGCCGCGCGGGCGGCGCTCGATCTGAAGGGCGCTAAAAATCCAAGGCCATGCCCTGCTGGCCTAAGGCAAGAACAACCTGAACAACCCGCCCCCAAGCGCCCCGCCATTGGAAATCTCGATCCGCCCGCGCACCCCGCCGCTTTCATGCAACGCCGCAATCCGCGCCGCAAAGTACAGCCCCAGGCCGGTACTGCCGCTGGTCGAGTCAATGCCCTGGATGTACTCCTCCTGGCGCTCGAGCATGTGCTTTGGATAACCCGGGCCGTCATCGTTCACGCAGATGGCCAGTTGGTTGTCGGCCTCTTCGATAGTGATCAGCAAAGCGTGCCCGGCATAGCGGGTGGCGTTGGTGATGACGTTGGCGATCACCGAGGCCACCAGTTCGCGGTCGAAGAAACCCAGCGGGTTGTCGGTGTCGATGCGCCAGGTGGCGAGGATGTCGTTGTGCTTGAGCACTTCCTGGTGCGCCGCCAGCTGGGCTTCGATGAAGTCGTCCAGCTCATGGTAGTCCGGGCACACCGGCAGCTGGTTGATACCCAGTTTATAGAGCCCCAGCAGTTGCACCAGCATGCCGTTGAGGTGGCGAAACTCATGCTCCATGATGCCCTGCTCGGCACCACCGCGCAGCTCTTCGGGCAGGCGTTCAACCCACTGATTGTGGGACTGGATCAGCGCCGACAACGAACTCTTGAGGTCGTGCACGGTGGAGGCGATCACCGTGGAAAAGTCCAGCCCCTGATTGTCTTGATTCATGCGCCGAACACTCGGATGTGCAGTTTGCGGTAACGGTCATAGCGATTGTCGCTGGCAGGGATACCGGCCACGCTGGTCAAGGCGTCCTGGCATTCCTGCATGATCGCGGGCTGAGGGTTGTCACCGCCAATACGCAGCAGCGCCTGGGCGGTGTTGAGGGCGATGCTGATGTTCTTCGGCTGCATACCCAGCGCCTTGCGGAACAGTTGCAACGCCTCGCCAAGCTGCCCTCCCTGGTAACTGCGCACACCCTGGCGATTGAGGGTGACCGCTTCGGTAATGGCGTTGAGCACGCTGGGGTCGTCCGTCAGCTTGCCCACTTTCTCCATGACCTTGGGGTCATCGCCATAACTTTCCACACAGCTTTTCAGCACGCCGATGGCGGCGGCTTCCTGGCCCATTGCCTGCAACTGTGCGGCAACGGTCAGGGCCGAATCGACCGAGAAAAACTGGTTCATCTTGTCCAGGCGCTGGATCGCCTGCTCGGTCAGCTTGGCCGCCGTTTCCGGGTCGCCCGCCTGCTGCAGACTGGCGGCTTTCATCATCCGCGCGCGCACCTGCAAACCCTGGTCTTCGGGGTTTTCCTTGGCCACTTCGCTGAGCGTGGTGTTGATCTCGACCCGGGTACGGGCGTCCAGGCCGAAGCCTGCATTCTTGCTCATCAGGGCCTGCACCAGGCCCAGGTTGTTTTCGGCGTCCTTGTAGCGCGAGCTCTGCCCTTGGTTCACCGCATGACGGAACGCCTTCGACGCGCTTTCGAAGTCTTCGTTTTCCAGCGCCAGCTTGCCTAGGGTCGACTGCCGACGCACTGACAGTGGCGACAGGCGTACCGCCTCTTCCAGCAGGTTTTGCGCACGTCGGGTATCGCCCTGAGCCACCAGCACTTCGGCCATACCGTCGTAAAGCCCTGGCATGATCGGGAACGCCTTGAGTGCCTGCTCGTACACGCCCTGGGCCTGGGCATTCTGGCCACGCTTGTGCATCAGGGCGCCCAATGCAGCGTACACCCACGGCTGCGGGCGACTGGCCAGGATGGCTTTGAGGAATTTTTCCAGCTCCTCGAAGCGGTTGAGGTTGCGCAAGGCATCGGCCCGGTAGCGCAGGCACAGTGGTGCCAGGCGCGGGTCTTTCTTGCACAGCTCGGCACAAGCTGCCAGCACTTCGGCCGGGCGACTGCGGTCCAGGGCCTGCAGAATCGGCTTGAGCAAGGTCTTGCGCTGATACAGCTTCTCGACGCGCTGGGCCAGGCCAACCCGGTTGAACGGTTTGGTCAGGTAGGCATCGGGCTCGTGCTCGATGGCACTGAGGACAATGGCCTGGCTGCTCTCGGCCGTGACCATGATGAACACGCACTCATGACTGATGTGCTTGTCGATGATCAGGTCTTCGAGCACCTGCTGGCCGTTCTTCTTGCCATCACCCAGGTGAAAATCCTGCAGGATGAAGTCATAGCGCTTCTGTGCGCACATGCGCAGCGCCTGCTCGCCGCTGTCAGCGGTGTCCACGTCGCGCACGCCCAACTCGCGCAGCATTGAACGGGTCGACGTGCGAAAGTCGGTAAAGTCGTCGACGATCAGAAAGCTTTTTTGCCCGTACTGCAGCATCAACACGACCTGCCTTGGAATGATTGAAAAATCGCGCGAGGCGATGCCACCGATCGCTGTATCGGCAGCTGGTCGGGAAAGATGAGGGTAGAGCATTGGCGGCCACAAACCATGGCCTCAGGCCATCACTTTAGCGGGCAATGACCTGCAGGACCAGCATCACGCCAGCAACCCCAGGGATTTGGCCTTGGCCACCGCCTGCGTACGCCGCTCGACGCCCAGCTTGCTATTGATGTGGCTGGCGTGGGTCTTGACCGTGTGCAGGGATATGAACAGCCGCTCGCTGATCTGCTGATTGGAACAACCCTGAGCGATCAGTTCGAGCACTGCCAGCTCACGGCCACTCAACGCCTCGCCGCTGCCCGTGCTGGCGCTTGGCAGCGGTGGCAGGCGTTTGAGCAGTTCGGCCTGAACCGGGCACGCGGCACCTGCCTGCAGTTGCTCGTGAAGCCATTGCGGGTGTTTTTCCAGCAGCGGCTGGAACGGTTGCAGCACGCCGCCACGGGCGGCCTCAAGCAAGCCTGGCAGCAACTGCGCGGCCTGCGCTTCGCGGCCTTCGGCCAGCAGCAGAGAGAGCCATTGGCAAAGAGCGCTGACGGTGAGCATCATGCCGCCACTGGCCTGCCCGCGCTCGACCAGGCTGGCCAGACGTTGCACGGCGTCGTCGCCGCGTAACTGGATGCGCTCGAGCAGCGCCTGCTGCAGCGCAATGTGCAACGGCAGCAGTGGGTGGAACTCCGGTGCTGCCGCTGGCTGCTCACCGCCGTAGGTCTGGCCCAGGCGCAGCAGCCACGACTCGGCCAGGTCGGTGCGCCCCTGGGCCAGCCACAGTTCGCATTTGACCAGGGTAATCATGGCCAGGTAGTAGACCGGGGGCACGTCCCAGATATGCATCAGGCGCTCAGCCTCGGCCAGTTCGGCAAAGGCCTCGGCAAAGTGCCCTTCCCGCCCATCGAGCGTGGCGATCACGCAATGGCCGATGAGCACACTGATGTCCCGGCAGGCCCGCGCCTCGCCCAGCCCCGCGCGCAACCGCGCACGGCCCTGGGCAGGCTGCAGGCGCGAAACCAACAGATAGCCTTCGTAAAGGGTCAGGCGTGCGCGCACGGCATACAACCGCTGTGCCGAAAGCCCTTGCAGGCGTTGCAGCCCTTGGCGCACTTCGTCCAGCGCCCGCAATACTTCGCCACGGGCGTGCAGTACACGCGCCCGGTCGTAATGGGCCAAGGCCTCGAACAACGGGTTGCCGACTCGCTGGGCCAGTTCCAGGGCTTCTCGGTTCCAGCCGCGGGCCCGCCAGAAATCACCATCGGCGATGGCCAGGTTGGACAGCGTCGACAGGCACACCAGGCGCTGGCCATAGCGCTTGCTTGGCAGGCTCTGCAGCGCTTCGCTGCAATAGGCCAACGTGCGCTCACGGTCACCCCGGCCTCGGGCAATCACCCCACTCAGCGCCAGCCACTGGGCCAACATCGACTTTTGCGCGGTCGCCGAAGGTGCGGGCAGGAAGCGGCTGAGGTAGCCGGCAAGCTCCTCGGCCGCGTCCAGTTGGCAAGCCAGGCCCAACGCCCAGCTGTACAGCACAATCAACCTTGGCGTGCTGATCAGCAGGCTGTCGGGCAAGTCCATCTTCCAGCGCAGCAACATGCCGACGTTCTGTTCGGCCAGCAGTTGCTCCTCGGACAGGCTCTGCACCAGGTCGGCGGCAACATCAAGGTGGCCGGCACGCAAGGCCTGCTCCACCGCCTCGTCCAGCAGGCCCTGGGCTTCGAACCAACGGCTCGCCCGCAAGTGCAAGCCGGCCAGCGGTTCGTTGGCCTGGCGACTGCGCAGCAAGTCGGAGAACAAGTGGTGATAACGGAACCAGTGGCCGTGCTCGTCCAACGGCACCAGAAACACCTGGTGCGCCTGCAGGAAACGCAGGATCTCGGCACTGTCGTGGCGAATCCGCACGGCATCGCAAAGTTGGGCGCAGAAACGCTCCTGGCACGCGGTTTCGTACAAGAAGGCCTGCACATCGGCGGGCAGCATGTCGATGACTTCTTCGAGCAGGTAGTCGCGAATCAGCCCTTCGCCACCATGCAGCGCCTGGGGCAAGGCCTGCTCGTCGGCACTGTCGCTGGCCGCCAGTTGCCAGAAACGCAACCCGGCCACCCAGCCATCACTGCGCTGGATAAGGTTGTCCAGGGCCTGGCCGCGCAGGCCCGTGGGCTGGCGACCGAGTACCGCCAGCGACTCTTCGGCGGTAAGGCGCAAATCCTGTTCGTTCAGCTCGACCAGCTGACGCGACAGCCGCAGGCGCGCCAGGTGCCAGTCCGGGCGCTGGCGACTGGTAACCAGCAACACCAGGCCGGCCGGCAGGTGGTTGAGGAAAAACTGCAGGCAACGGTCAAGTACAGGCCCTTGGGCCAGGTGGTAATCATCCAGTACGAGCAGCAACGGTGTATCCGCTTGCAGGTACAACGCCAGCTCGTCGAGCAGGCCGTCAAGCCACTCTTCGAAGGCGAACGGCTGATGGCGCTGGCGCATTTTCAGCAAGCCCATGGCCTGACCACCCAGGGCCGGGCAGTATTGCTGCAGCCCTTCGAGCAGGCGCTCAAGGAAGCGGCCTGGGTCTGCATCTCGCTGGCTCAGGCCAAGCCACAGGCTGCGCCAGTGTTCAGGCAGTGCCTCGCAAAACTCGATGGCCAGGGAGCTTTTGCCGAAACCCGCCGGGGCGTTGACCAGCAGCAGGCGAGCGCCGAGGCCGGTGTACAGGCGCTGGCACAGGCGCGGACGCGGCACATGCCCCTCCGGCAGGGGGGGCCGAAAGAAACGCCCGTCCAGCAGGCCCAGGGCCTGGCTGGCGAATCCATGCGTACGGGACAAGTCTGTCATGGCCGGCTCGTTCTGGTTGGAAGACTACGGCGATATGGATGCTTGCGAGACTAGCCGGTAACGCAGCGCATTTGAAGATGATGGGCGCATTTGCCCCGGGAAAGACTGCGACAAAAAGCGACAAGGCTGATGGACAGCGGCTGGTGCGGGGGTTTGGGTGGGTATTCAGCAGGTTTATGGCCTGCCCGCGAAGAGGACAGGGCAGGAAAATAGAAACGCCCCGGCAGGCCGGGGCGTTCTGGGGATCACACGGAGTCTTTCAGGTTACCGAATACCCGACTGACGCAGCGCTGCTGGCTGGAAGTCAGCCTTGCTGGCACTGAAGCCGAAGTCGTAGGCACGCTTCTCTTCGTTCTTCATGCCCAAGGCCAGGTAACGACCCGACTGCAGGTCGTAAATGGCCTCCAGGGTGTACCAAGGCACCTCATTGTTGTAATACGGCTGGGAATGAGCTTCGGAAACGCGCCACAGCTGGTTGCGACCGTCGTACTGGTCGATCACCGCCGCCTGCCAGGTGTCTTCGTCGATGTAGAAGTCACGCTTGGCATAGATGTGGCGCTGGCCTGGCTTCAGGGTCGCGACCACATGCCACACGCGGCGCAGCTCGTAGCGGGCAAGGTCCTGGTTGATGTGCCCGGCCTTGATGATGTCGGTGTACTTCAGCTTGGGGTCGTCCAGCTTGAAGGCGTTGGAGGCGATGTACAGCTCTTTCTTGCCTTCCAGCTTCCAGTCGTAGCGGTCTGGCGCACCGTTGAACATGTCCAGGTTGTCGGAGGTACGCAAGCCATCGGCAGCGGTACCCGGGCCGTCATACGACACCTGCGGCGCCTGGCGCACACGGCGCTGGCCGGCGTTGTAGATCCACGCCTTGCGCGGTTCCTTCACCTGATCGAGGGTTTCGTGCACCAGCAGCACGGTACCGGCCAGGCGCGCAGGCGCGGTCACTTCCTGCTTGAAGTAGAACAGGATGTTGCCCGGGTTGTTCGGGTCGTAATCCTTCATCTTGTCGCGGAAGACGAACTGGTCGGAGAAGTACACTGGGTTGAACGAGCCGTTCTGCTGTGGCGTGGCCTGGGTTACCAGGCGGCTGACACTGCCCCCCCGGTAGCGGGTGATGTGGTTCCAGATCACCTCCAGGCCGCTTTTGGGGATCGGGAACGGCACAGCCGTGCGGAAGTTGTTCAGGCCGTTGCCGCCTTCCACCAGGGTGGTCTTGGTGGCGTTTTCCTTGATGGCCGCAAACACATCGGCCGGGACGGTTGAACCGCGATGGGTTTTGAATACCGGGATCTTGAAGGTGTCCGGGTAACGCTTGAGCATGGCCAACTGGCCCGGCGAAAGCTTGTCCTTGTACTGGTCGGCGTTCTGCGCGGTGATGGTGAACAGCGGCTTTTCACTGCCATACGGGTCGGCCAAAAAGCCCTTGCTGTCGACGCTGCCCGCACTCTTCGACAGCGGCTCCCACGGGCCGATCGAGCCATCGGCGTTGCCGGCCTTCTCGGCGCCCATCGGGGTCAGGGTACTGCCCAGCTTGGCCGCCTCGTCGGCGGATACCGCAGCCATCACGCTGGTCGCCAGCAGGGACAGGCCCAGTACACCGGCTTGCAGCAGACTTCTGGTCTTGTTCATGTCGTGTCGTCCTGGATCTGTGTGCTTAGAAGTTCACGCCGAAGCTGAGCGCGACGAAGTCACGGTCATCCACAGTGGTGTACTTGCCATCGAAGAAGTTGGTGTACGACAGGCTCGCCGTGTAGGTGTTCTGGTACTCGGCGTCCAGGCCCAGGCTAACTGCCTTGCGGCCCTCCTCGAAGTTCGCACCAGGGCCTGGCGAGTAGCCAGACACGTCATGCGACCAGGCCACGCTCGGCTTCAGGTTCACCCCGGCGAAGACGTCGTTGTAGTCCCAGATGACGCGGGCGCGGTAACCCCAGGAAGTGCTGGTGGTGTAGCCGTCGTTCTCGCAGTTGCGGTTCAGGTTGGCAGTGGATGCCCCCGCACCAGCGCCTGCGATAGTGCTGGCATTGAGCGCCTGGCAGGTGTCTGCGCCACCAGTGGATGGCAATGGACCAGGGCCGAACACCGGGTCACGACCGTAACGCGTGTCGTGTGCGTTCTCCAGCCCGCCGACATGGGTGACACCCACTTCACCCACCACGGTCATCCGGCTGGCGCCCATCACCTGGTCGAAGAAGTGCGTCAGGGTGGTCTGGAATTGAGTGATCTCCTTACGGCGATACCCGTGCAGGTCTTCCCCTGGCGTACCGGTCAGCAGCGAGGCGTTGGTCAATGCACCGCCAATCGGACGCACACCCGCGAACAGGATATCGGTGGTATTCAGCTGCACCGGGGCATTCGGCCGGTAGCTGATTTCGCCGCTCCACGCGGTGCCGGTGGGCAATGTGGTGGAGAAGCTCAGGCCATACAGGCGGATATCTTCCGGGTATTCGACGAAATACTTCGAGTTACCCGCGACGATCAACGGCGCCAATGCACGCAGCTGCGCCGGCAGCGCGCTCAGCCCGGCAAATACCGAAGGCGAGGCGCCGGTGGCGCTGAAGATCGGCGCACGGCTGTGGTAGTTCATGAAATAGGCGCCAAATTCAGTGTCGAGCGGTTCGAACATGTAGCGCATGGCCACACCGAACTGGCCACTGTCCCGGGCGTCGCGGTCGGCGCCGCGCGCCACCATCACACCTTCTTCATTGATGTTGACGCCACGGGTGGCGAGGAACTGCTGGGCCGCAGCCGGCACTGTGCGGCTGCTGTTGAGCACACGCAGGTTGTCGGTACAGCCGTCGGCGATGATGTCCGGCTGAGAGAAGAAGGTACCGCAGTTGTCGACAACCGTCTGGTCCCACTCGATCTGGTAGAAGGCTTCGGCCGACAGGTTGTCGGTCAGGCTTTGCGAGATGTAGAACATGTTGACCGGGATCAAGCCTTCCTTGATCTCCGCCCCTGGGCGGCGGAACGCCGATACGTCGATGGGGTTGATCGAGTTGATGCCGCCGCCGATGAAGGTACTTTCGCCCCAGCTCACCACCTGCTTGCCAAGGCGCACAGAGCCAGGCTGATCAGCGATGGAGTAGTTGTGGTACACGAAGGCGTCGAGCAACTGGGCGCCGGACGACTTGGCGCCTTCCTTGCGATTGGAGTCGCTAATGTCCTTGAACTCGCGGCTTTCGTCCTTGAGTTCGAAGTCATACCAATACTTGCCGCGCACGAACACACCGGTATCGCCGTACTTGAGCTCCAGGTCATGAATACCCTTGAAGATCTTGGAGAAGGTTTCGCCCTTCTTGAAGTTCAGGTGGCCATCGTCGGAGGTCTGAGACAGGCCCTTGCCGCCGTTGTTGACACCGATCAGGTTCTTGTTGGGGTTGGCCGTCGACCAGCTGGCGCCGATGGAGAGCGAGGAGTCGAACTGGCCTTCGATTTCACCAATGTTGAAGCTGACAGCGAAAGCAGGACTTGCGAGCGTGGAAGCAAGGCTGACGGCCAGGGGCAACTTGGCCCGGCGCCAGAACAGGTTTGCAGATTTCATCGACGCTACTCCATGTACTTTTTTGTTATGGCAGTGAGTCCTTTCAAGAACGGCCCGAGCGACCGGTTTGCAGGTTTGCACCTGCGACGACACGGCTTGCGCGTGTCGCCCTCCCCCATTCCTGAAAATCCCCTGGCCCCGACTATAGCCAGCAAGGCACAGGCGCTTGATCCCTCTAAAGTGTGATTTGCGCTCCATGCCGCCAACTCGCTGCACTGTTATCCCGGTTGCGGGCTGGCAGTGCTAAAGGATGGCGCATTTCAGCCGTTTGGCAAGGCGTGAAGGCCTCTAGCGTGCGGGTCGCGTTCTGGCGTTCGCGACCCGCACGGCGGTTACAGGGTGGAAAGGAAGGCGCTGTTGCTGGCTTGCCACTGGACGATGTCCTGGCGGATGCGTTTCTTGTCGAGCTTACCGACACTGGTCTTGGGAACTTCAGTAACAACGGCGATCTGGCTAGGAATCGCCCACTTGTTGATGTGCCCTTGCTCGACGAACGGTTTGAGGTGTTCCTTGAGCGCCTTGGCATCGATGGCCTGGCCGTCGCGCACCACCAGCAGGGCAAACGGGCGCTCGCCCCACTGCGGGTCGGCCACTCCGACCACCGCCACTTCACGTACGGCCGGGTGGCGGCTGATCAGGTCTTCCAGATCGAGTGAGGAAATCCACTCGCCACCGGTCTTGATCACATCCTTGATACGGTCACGGATGTCGATGTAGCCCATGCCGTCGAGGGTGGCGACGTCACCGGTGTGGAGCCAGCCGCCCTGCCACAGCTCCTCGCTCTTCTCCGGCTCCTTGAAATAACCCATGGTCAGCCACGGCGCACGCAGCACCAACTCGCCCTGGGTCTCGCCATCCGAAGGAAGGAAGTTGCCGTCGCCATCGACAATCGCCGCTTCGACCAGTGGCACCGGCACGCCGGCCTTGATGCGGTAGGTGATGCGCTCGTCTTCGCTACCGGCCTGCAGTTCGTCGTTCAGGTGCGCGGCGGATATCAGCGGGCAGGTCTCGGACATGCCGTACGCTGCGGTTAGCTGGATACCCCGGGCCAGGGCTGCCTGGTACAACGAGCGGTTGAGCGCGCTGCCGCCGATGATGATCTTCCAGCCGCCGAAGTCCTGGCCCTGCGAGGTCGGGCAGTTGAGCAGCATCTGCAGAATGGTCGGCACACAATGAGAGAACGTGACCTTCTCCTCGCGCCACAGCTTGACCAGCATGTCTGGCTCGTAGCGTCCCGGGTACACCTGCTTCATACCGAGCATGGTGGCGGCGTAGGGGATGCCCCAGGCATGCACATGGAACATCGGGGTAATGGGCATGTACACGTCGTTGCTGCCCAGCAGGCGCACGCTGTCGATACTGCCGGTGACCGAAGCCTCGGCCAGCGTGTGCAGCACCAGTTGCCGGTGGGTGAAATACACGCCCTTGGGGTTGCCGGTGGTGCCAGTGGTGTAGAAGGTGGTGGCCACCGAATTTTCGTCGAAGTCGGGGAAATCGTAGTGCGGGCTGGCAGCGGCCAGCAATTGCTCGTATTCACCCACCAGATTGGGTAGCTCGGCGGCCTTGTCCGGGCCATCGGTCAGCAACAGGGTCTTGTCGACGGTGGTCAGCTGCCCGGCAATACCCTGGTAGAGGCCGACGAAGTCGCTGTTGACCAGCACCACGCGGTCTTCGGCGTGGTTCATGGTGTAGAGGATCTGCTCGGGCGACAGGCGCACGTTGATGGTATGCACCACCGCACCGATCATCGGGATGGCGAACATGCATTCCAGGTAGCGGTGGCTGTCCCAATCCATCACCGCCACGGTATCACCGGCCTTTACTCCGGCCTCGGTCAGCACATTGGCCAGGCGTGCAATACGTTCGTTGAGCTGTGGATATGTCAGCCGCAACTGGTCGCGATAGACGATTTCACGGGTCTTTTCATAGCGGCTACCGGACATCAGCAGGCGCTTGATCAGCAGTGGGTAGGCGTAGGCGCCCTCGGCGGGCTTGATGATGCGGGTCTGCAACATGGGTATCCCTTTTCTGAAAAGCGAGCCGGACAAGTCTGACAACTACTGTAGTGCGGCAATGTGACGGCTAAATCAGCCGAAGGAATGATTTGCGAGCCGAAGGTATGAGTGGCAGGCGTTGACGGGCAGTAACCCCGGGCTAGACACTGCGCCTGTAAACGCGGGCGTGCCCGCGAATGGCCATAACACCAATACCCCGCCCTGCCACCGGAGCCCCCCATGCCCAGCCCGCGTCGCGCCGTGTTTCTCGATCACCAGTCCCTGGACCTTGGCGACCTCGACCTCTCGCCCCTGAAGCAGCAGTTCGATGAATTCGAACTGTTCGCCGCCACCCGTCCCGACCAGGTGGCAGAGCGCCTGCAAGGCGCGGTCGCCGTGGTCAGCAACAAGGTAATGCTCGACGCCCCCTCCCTGGCCGCCAACCCGCAGCTCAAGCTGATCCTGGTGGCCGCCACCGGCACCAACAATGTCGACCTGGCAGCGGCGCGCGCCCAAGGCATTACCGTCTGCAACTGCCAGGGTTACGGCACGCCGTCCGTCGCACAGCACACCCTCGCCCTGCTGCTGGCCCTGGCCACCCGCCTGTGCGACTACAACCAGGCCGTAGCCGACGGCCAGTGGGCCAAGGCCAGCCAGTTCTGCCTGCTGGACTTCCCCATCGTCGAGCTGGAGGGCAAAACCCTCGGCCTGCTCGGTCACGGCGAGCTCGGCGGCGCGGTGGCGCGGCTGGCCGAAGCCTTCGGCATGCGCGTGCTGAGCGGGCAGATTCCCGGCCGCCCGGAGCGTGACGACCGGCTGCCGCTGGACGAACTACTCCCGCAAGTGGACGCCTTGACGCTGCATTGCCCACTGAACGAGCACACCCGGCATATGCTCGGTGCCCGCGAATTGGCCCTGCTCAAGCCCAATGCGCTGGTGGTCAACACTGCCCGTGGCGGCCTGATCGACGAACAGGCGTTGGCCGACGCCCTGCGCCAGGGCCACTTGGGCGGCGCGGCCACCGATGTGTTGAGTGTGGAGCCGCCGGTCAACGGCAACCCGCTGCTCGAACCGGGCATCCCACGCCTGATCATCACCCCGCACAGCGCCTGGGGTGCGGTAGAGTCGCGCCAGCGTATCGTCGGCCAGCTCAGCGAGAACGCTCAGGCCTTCTTTGCCGGGCAGCCACGCCGCGTGGTCAGCTGAGCCCGGCGCCCGCCTCTGCTACACTTCGCCACTTTTTTCCAGGAGGCGTCGTCCATGGACCCGCGCAGTGAAGTGTTGCTCCGCCAGGCAGAGCTGTTCCAGGGGCCGCTGCTGATCGCTGGCGCCCCCGCCGACGGCCTGCTCGCCCAATTGCCACAGGCCAAGGCCTGGACTTGGCATGCCGGCGATCAGGCCATGCTCGACAGCCGCTTCGCCGGCCGCAGCCATTACGGGGTAGAGCCGCCTGAAATGGCATTCGACAGCGCCGTGCTGTTCCTGCCCAAGTCCCGTGAGCTGGCGGCCTACCTGCTGAATGCCCTGGCATCGCGCCTGGCCGGCCGTGAGCTGTACCTGGTCGGCGAAAAACGCGGCGGCATCGAAGGTGCGGCCAAGCAACTGCAAGCCTTTGGCAAACCGCGCAAGCTCGACAGCGCCCGCCACTGCCAGCTGTGGCAAGTGACCATCGAGCACGCCCCCGATGCCAAGCCGCTGGCAAGCCTGGCCGAGCACTTCGAGCTGGCGCTGGAAGACGGCCCCTTGCAGGTGGTCAGCCTGCCGGGCGTATTCAGCCACGGCCGCCTCGACCGCGGTACTGCCCTGCTGCTCAAGCACCTCGACGGCCTGCCAGGCGGCCATGTGCTGGACTTCGGCTGCGGCGCAGGGATATTGGGCGCCACGGTCAAGCGCCGTTATCCACAAAGCCGGGTAACGCTGCTGGATGTGGACGCCTTCGCGGTTGAGGCCAGTCGTCTGACACTGGCTGCCAACGGCCTGGAGGGTGAGGTGATCAGCGGTGATGGCATTGATGCGGCACCTGCCGAGCTGAGCCTGATTCTGAGCAACCCACCGTTCCATACCGGGGTGCACACCAATTACCAGGCCTCGGAGAACTTGCTGAAAAAATCTGCCGTTCATCTGCGAAAAGGGGGCGAAATGCGCTTGGTCGCCAACAGCTTCCTGCGCTACCAACCGCTGATCGAAGGGGCACTTGGCAACTGCCAGGTACGCGACGAGGCCGACGGCTTCCGTATCTACCAGGCAACCCACGGATAAAAAACAGCGCTTGCCGAAAGCGTTTTGCCTAGGCAGAATCCGCACCGTCCTAGGGGAGTAGTCTCCCGCGAGCGCACTGCTCGCCCGGTACGCGTCAACATACTTGGTCCACAGACCATGGCGCGTGCGACCCACCATGCCAGCCTGCATGGAGAGATCCGCGTAGACGGATCCAGGGTTTGACAAGACCTATGACACGCACACCTTACCCGGGGCGGGGAGGCTGTACGTGTCATAGCCGTGTCGACCCGCCCCCGTAGGAATCCTGATGCTGGAATCTCTGTTGGTCCCCACCGCTATCGTTGCCTTGGCCGAAATCGGCGACAAGACGCAACTGCTCGCTCTCATTCTTGCTGCCCGCTTCCGCAAGCCTTGGCCGATCATCGCCGGCATCATCGCCGCCACCCTGGCCAACCATGCTGCAGCCGGTGCCGTGGGCGCATGGTTCGGCAGCTTCTTCAGCGACTCGGCCCTGCACTGGATCCTGGCCGCGAGCTTTACCGCCACCGCGCTGTGGACACTGGTACCGGACAAGATGGATGAAGACGAAAACCCCGCACGTCGCTTCGGGCCGTTCCTGACCACGCTGATCGCGTTCTTCCTGGCCGAAATCGGTGACAAGACCCAGGTTGCAACCGTGATGCTGGCTGCGCAGTATCCGCACCTGATCATGGTCATTATCGGTACCACGCTGGGCATGCTGATTGCCAACGTGCCGGTGGTTCTGGCGGGTAACTTCGCGGCAGACAAGCTGCCACTGACGCTGATTCGTCGCCTGGCGGCCACGGCGTTCTTCGTGCTGGCGATCGTGGCCGTCTATTCGGCGATGAAGGCCAGTGGCTGGGTGGGATAACAGCAAAGGCGGGGCCGCGTTGCGGCCCCGGGTTCTGCAACTACTGCTTGGCAGCCTGGTACAGCGGCATCACCTTCGGAATCGCTGCCTGCAGCGAAGCGATACGGCTTTCAGAAGCCGGGTGAGTGCTCATGAACTCTGGTGGCGCGCCTTCGGAAGCCTTGCTCATCTTGTTCCACAAGGTGATCGCGGCATTCGGGTCATAACCCGCACGGGCCGACAGTTCCAGGCCGATCAGGTCGGCTTCGTTCTCGTTGGCCCGGCTGTTGGGCAGGGTCATGGAGTAGTTCACCACGGCATCGGCCATGGCCATGCTGCCCTCACCCAGGCCCAAGAGGGCACCGGCACCCTGACGGGCCATTTGCACGCCATAGGCCTTGGACATCGCCTCACGGCTGTGCTCACGCAGGGCGTGGGCAATTTCATGCCCCACCACGGCGGCAATTTCCGCATCGGTGAGCTTGAGCTGATCGATCAGCCCGGTGTAGACGATGATCTTGCCGCCTGGGCCGCAGTTGGCGTTCAGTTCGTCGCTTTTGATCACGTTGACTTCCCAGTTCCACTGCGCGGCATCCGGGCGGAACTTGGGCGCCTGGGCGATCAGGCGGTTGGCGATGACCTGCACGCGCTTGGCATCGGCGCTGGACTTGTCGAGCACACCCTTGCTCGACGCTTCGCCCAAGGTCTGCTGGTACGACTGGGCGTACATCTGGTTGACCTCATCGGTCGAAAGCATGCTGAACATGTACTGCTGGCGCTGCACGCCGACAGCACCACCGCTGGTGGTGTTCACCGCCTGGCAGCCGGCCAGCAGGATGCCAGTACTCAACAGGCTGACAACAAAAGACTTACGCATGAAAGCACTCCCTATCCACATGCGGCGTATCCTAGGCCGACTCGCCTGTGGCTGCCATAGCCGCAGGGAAGATTTTATCGACCAGCGCATCAGGCTGGAGTCAGGCACTCCGGCGCATCCAGCTTCGGGTCATTGACGAAATTGGCCAGGGCCCGCTCGCGCAGCTGTGCCGCAGGGCTGGCCAGCAACTCGTGCAAGCGGGTAACCGGCGTATCCGGGTCGAGCCAGGCGGCCTGCCCCACCTCATCCAGTATCAGCGGTCGACGCTGGTTCATGGCCGCCTGGGTCACCACCGCACAGCTAAGCCACACCTGATCCTGCACGGGATAGGCCTCCCACACAGCAGCAAAGTACAGCGACGAGCCCTCCCCCGGGGTCAACCAGTACGGGCGTTTACGCACGCTGCCACGCCACTCGTAAAAGCCGTTGGCCGGCATCAGGCAGCGGCGCTGGCGAAACGCCTCGCGGAACATGGGTTGCTCGGCCAGCGTTTCGGCGCGGGCATGGGCGGGGGTGCGGGACAGGTCGGTAAGCCAGGCCGGGGTCAGCCCCCAGCGCGCCTTGGCCAGTTGCTGCTGGCCGTCGAGCTGGCGCTGGATCAGCACCGTGGCACCGGGAGCAATGTTCCATTGGGCCGGCTGGCCTTCGGGAAAACCAGGCAGGCAGGCCAGCGCCTGGGGCCAGCGAAACAGGGCGTAACGTCCACACATGGGCGAATTCAGAACCTAGCAGATCAAGGTACCGGGGAAACTCTCCGGTTCGTCGCCAACCAGTGGCTGGGCATCATTGTACGCATCGATCAGCCGCCGTGCGTACTCGGCCTGCTCATCCGCTACCGCAAGCCCCAGCAAGCCTTGCATCGGCAACTCGCCCACACCGCCCATCAGGTCACGGCCCACCAGTTGCACATCGACACCCTCACTGGCCAGCATTCCGATCAGCATTTCGGCTTCGAGCAGGCTTTCAGGTTCATAGATCCGCCGCATCAGTCGTTCTCACCGAAGACATCCAGCATCCACTCCTCGCCATGAACCTGCAGTACGAAGCGGATAGGCTTGCAGCATACCTGGCAGTCCTCGATGTACTCCTGATCGCCGCCGGACAGGTCCACCGTGGTTTCGACTTCTTCGCCACAATAAGGGCAATCGTAGATCGCAGTTTCCAGCATCGCGGCCTCCGGGGTGACTTATGCGTATAATTGCCGGTCTGTTTACAGGGCCAGTGTGTGTCCGAGCCGTTTTTCGGAGCCCGCCCCTACCTTATTACCCTAGCCGTTTCCAACAAGAGAGCATGATGGGCGAATTCGATGCCATCCGACCGTACGACGACGCTGAGGTCCCTGCCGTTCTGGCACGCCTGCTCAGCGACCCGGCATTCCTCGATATCCTCACCCACTTCCGCTTCCCGCGTGCGGCCGGTGCTCTCGGCTGGTTGCTCAAACCGCTGATTGCCCGCCGCCTGCGCAAGGAATTCGCCGGCGTCACCTGCGTTTCCACCTTGCAGGACAAAGTCGAGTACTACGTCGACCAGACTATCGACCGTGCCACCGACGGCGTCACCTATTCCGGCGTGGAGCAGCTCAAGGCCGGCACTGCCTACCTGTTCCTGGCCAACCACCGTGACATCGTCATGGACCCCGCCTTCGTCAACTACGCGGTGTACCATGCCGGCCTGCCCACGCCGCGCATCGCCATTGGTGACAACCTGCTGCAAAAGCCCTTTGTCAGCGACATGATGCGCCTGAACAAAAGCTTCATCGTTCACCGTTCGATCAGCGGGCGCCGCGAGAAGCTGGCGGCTTACCAGTTGCTCTCGGCCTACATCAACCACTCGATCCGCAACGATGCCACCTCGATCTGGATCGCCCAGGCCGAAGGGCGGGCCAAGGACGGTGACGACCGTACCGACTCGGCGATCCTCAAGATGTTCCACATGAGCCGCAAGGACGAGCCGTTCGGTGCAGTGATCCAGAGCCTTAACCTGACGCCCGTGTCGATCAGCTACGAATACGACCCGTGCGACCAGGCCAAGGCCCGCGAGCTTTACATCCGCGCCACCACCGGCACCTACAAGAAGGCGCCGGGCGAGGATGACAACAGCATCGCCAAGGGCATTACCGGCTACAAGGGCCGGGTGCATATCAACTTCGCCCCACCGGTGACCGAATACCACGAGGATACCAAGCAGCTGGCGGCGGAAATCGACCGGCAGATCCTGGGTGGCTACCGGCTATTCCCGGTGCATTACCTGGCGTATGCGATGTGGGAGGGCAAGGACGAGGCCCTGCAGGTGCCGAGTGCCGAGAAAGTGTTCCCGGCCGATGAGTTGGCCAAGGCCAAGGAAGAATGGCAGCGCCGCCTGGATGCCTGCCCTGAAGAGCAGCGGCCTTACCTGGTGTTGCAGTATGCGACGCCGGTGCGTAACCAGTACCAGGTCAGGCAACAAGCGCCGGTCGCCTGATAGATTGCTGGGGGCTGCTTTGCAGCCCCCATTGCTCAGACCCAGGTGCTGAACCAGGACAGCAGCAACGCCATCGCCAGGCACGAGAAACCGAGGATATAGAAGTACTTCGGCACTCGAAGGTCGAACGCGTCCACAATCCCCTCATCCACCGCCATGTATTCACGGGTCTCGGCATCACGCCGCCGAGCACTGTGCAGCAGCAACCCACCCGGACACGTCAGCAGCAGCGCCAGCAGGTTGATCCACTTGGCGGGGTGGGCGGACAGAAACCCCCAGAGCACTTGCAAGGACATCAGGCGACCTCGGTGTGAGCAGCAACAAAGGCCCGCATTTTACCCAAGTCGCACCCGCGTACCCGTCCTGGGCGACAAAGTGTCATTAAATTTCATCTGTCATTAGCTCGTCATCAGAACAGGCCACCCTATCGGCCTTTCATGACCCGGAGCTTGTTCATGTTGCACGCCGAAAACCAGGACCGCCTTTACCTCGTCGCCCAGAGCGATGAACAACAGGCGCTGATCGATGGTTTTGCCATCAACGTGCAGGACCGCCAATGGCTCGTCTACTGTGCGCTAGGTGGGCATGTGCACGAAGACTTGCCCGAAGTGGATGCCGGAACCGGCTTCAGCTTGCTGGATTTCCACATAGAAGCGGCTTGAACCTGTACAGACAAAAAAACCGCTGCCTGGCACCCAGGCAGCGGTTTTTTTTATTGCTGAGGGCTTACTGCCCCAGCACCTGCCCGATGGTCGGGTCTTTGAACATACGGGTCAACGCATCGCTCAGCACATCACCCACCAGCTGGGTGTTGGTGTCCTGGTTCGGCGCCATGCCGAAACGCTGGTCCAGCGAAGCACCGTAACGGCCGCTGTAGCTGCGGCCGCCGTTGCGCACGTCGGCACGGAAGGTGGCGCCGATGGTGGCTTCGGTCACGTACAGGTTGTCTTTGGGCGATTGGTATTTCAGCTCGGCCAGGGTCACGGTCAGCTGCGGTGCGTTATAGGCATTTGGCGTCGGGGTGAAACCGAGCAGGCGCACGGCAGCTTCGGCCTGGGCTTGCAGCTTGGGCACCACGTCGTTACCGCTGACGCTGATGGTGCTGGTTTCGGGGTACATGCCACCACGGGTACCCAGGGACTGCGAAGCCCGGCCGTCAACCACCCGGACCACCACCGGCTGGCCATGGCCGACCGGCGTGAGCTGGGCCTTGAGCGTGGGTTGCGGGTTGAGTTGTTGCGGGCTGTGGGCACAACCGACCAGGCTGAGGCTGGCCACGGCGATCAAACCGAACAACAGACGTTGCAACATGCGCGTTTCTCCAGAAAATGCGGCTAAGGCGCACAGTATACCTAGGCACGCATCGACCAGTCATCGGTCCGGCCCGCTTGTCACAATCGTTTCATGGCCTCGCCCTTATCCTCGCGCCAAGCCCTCACGCAAAGGACTCCTCGTCATGGCCTCGCTCTGGACGCTGCTCTTCCAACGCCCGCGCCACCATGCCTATGCCCGCCTCGATGCCCACGGCAAATGCGTGGCCTTCAAGCAATGCAGCCAGGCCCCCAACGGCAGCGACTGGGTCCAGATTGGTGAAACCCGGTTGGCCTGGCTGGGCCACGAACTGCCTGCCGACGCCCGGGTTTGCGCCCGCGCAAGCCGCCGCTGGCACCAGCGCATCCTCGCGGCCTGACAAACGCTGCAATAAAAACCACGAATGGCGACATTTCTGCCCGCGACATCGCTATAATCTCCCCCCGATTATAAGGACGTCTCCTGATCGGGCCCCGCACTCGCCGATTGACCCCGGCAACTTCACCGCTTCGCCCACAGAGAGCCTTCCACTCAGGTCTTGCATCGGCTGTCGTGCCTGCTTTTCCGGCCCTTCACACTGCATGAACCTGCGGGTTGCCATCGCGCAGTCCCCCTTTGAGGTTCACGTCTCCAAAAGAGCGTGAAAAAACGGTTTTCACAACTTCACAAGAGTGTGGCGAGCAAATGAACAGTCTGGCATGTGCAAAAGCGGCAGATGTGTCCCGAACAGCCCTGAACAGGCGGCAAATGCGCTCATCCCGTATGAGTGTCTGAACCGTTCCATAACGCACGCACGACACCTTGACCATAAGTCGAATTGCCGCACCTGTGGCAAACGGCGTTCAATACCCGAACCCGAAGACTGATTGGCGGTGTCCGCGGAAGTTGCAAGAACTGCGAAAAGTCGGACATGGCGACCCTGGCGAACCCAGGTCCTATGCTGTCAATTAGGTAGCTGTAGATTGTGGAGACGCGTTAAATGGCGCAGAACGAATCGGTTGATGTGGTACTGGTAGGCGCGGGCATCATGAGTGCCACCCTGGCCGTACTGCTCAAGGAGCTCGACCCGACCCTGAAGCTTGAGGTCGTCGAGGCGATGGACTCCGGAGCCGCGGAAAGCTCCAACCCCTGGAACAACGCAGGCACCGGCCACGCCGGTCTGTGCGAGCTTAACTACACGCCCCAGGCCGCAGATGGCAGCATCGACATCAAGAAGGCCGTGCACATCAACACCCAGTTCGAGGTTTCGCGCCAGTTCTGGGCTTACCTGAGCAAGAAGGGCAACTTCGGCTCGGCACGTGCGTTCATCAACCCTGTCCCGCACCTGAGCTACGTCGAAGGTGACAAGGGTGTTTCCTTCCTCAAGAAGCGCTTCGAGCTGCTCAAGCAGCACCATGCCTTCGCCGACATGGAATACACCGAAGACAAGGCCGTGATGAACGACTGGATGCCGCTGATGATGCCTGGCCGCCCGGCCGACCAGCACATCGCCGCTACCCGCGTGGCCAAAGGCACCGACGTCAACTTCGGCGCCCTGACCAACAAGCTGCTCAAGCTGCTGGGCGACTCGCAGGACGCACAGGTCAAGTACAGCAAGAAGGTTGTCGGCCTGCGTCGTAACGGCAGCGGCTGGACCGTGAGCATCAAGGACGTCAACAGCGGCGGCAGCCGTGAAGTCGACGCCCGCTTCGTCTTCCTCGGCGCCGGTGGCGCGGCCCTGCCGCTGCTCCAGCTGTCGGGCATCCCGGAAGGCAAAGGCTTCGGCGGCTTCCCGGTCAGCGGCCAGTGGCTGCGTTGCGACAACCCGGAAATCGTCAAACAGCACCAGGCCAAGGTCTACAGCCAGGCCGCCGTAGGCGCCCCGCCGATGTCGGTGCCGCACCTGGACACCCGTGTTGTAGACGGCAAGACTTCGCTGCTGTTCGGCCCATACGCTGGCTTCACCACCAAGTTCCTCAAGCACGGTTCGCTGATGGACCTGCCGCTGTCGGTACGCATGGGCAACATCGGCCCGATGCTGGCCGTGGCCCGCGACAACATGGACCTGACCAAGTACCTGGTCAGCGAAGTGATGCAGTCGATGGAGCAGCGCTTGGAAGCCCTGCGTCGCTTCTACCCGCAGGCCAAGGCCGAAGACTGGCGACTGGAAGTGGCCGGTCAGCGTGTGCAGATCATCAAGAAAGACCCGAAAAAAGGCGGCGTGCTGCAGTTCGGTACCGAGCTGGTCTCGGCCCAGGACGGCAGCCTGGCCGCACTGCTCGGCGCATCGCCAGGTGCTTCGGTTACCGTGTCGATCATGCTGGAACTGATCGAGCGCTGCTTCCCCGAGCAGGCCAAAGGTGCCTGGGCTGCCAAGCTCAAGGAAATCTTCCCGGCGCGCGAGAAGACGCTGGCGACCGATGCCGCTCTGTACCACAAGATCAGTGCCGACAACGACGTGGCGCTGGACCTGGTGGAAAGCAGCCCGGCAGCCAAGCATTACGCTTAATGCCGGCCTGAAACGAAAAAACGCCCCTCGGGGCGTTTTTTTGTGCCTGGGCCGTTATCAGCCGCGGGCTTTATCGATGATCTCGATGTACTCCGGCGCATTGCGCTGGTCGGCTATCTGCTCGACGAAGGTCTTTCCGTGCTCGTCCTTGCCATCCAGGTCCAGGCCCGCTTCGACGAAGAAGCCGACAAAGCGCTCGAAGTCATCGACGCGCAGGCCACGGTAGGCCTTGACCAGCTTGTGCAGCGACGGCGAGGTCACGCCATCGGCCGGCTCGAACTGAAGGAACGACTTGATGTAGTCGTCGCTGATTTCGTCACCGATTACCTGTTTCTTGTCTTTACGCATTGCCGACTCCAACTGGACCATCACGGAATTTCGAAGGCCGGCAGTGTACCCCTCGCAGGCCGCGTGCCTCAACGCGTACGTACGGTACCGGTGTGCAGGTCGGCCCAGATATGGCCGTTGTTATAGGTCAGAAACTGCACATACAGCGTTTCGTTGCGCAGCAGGTCCATGATCACCCGATAGTCGCTGACCGGGTAATTCAGGCTCAGGGTGCGGTTTTTTTCGTCATACACGGGCTTCTTCAGGCTCTTGGCCGCCTCACCGTCGAACGTCAGCAGCACCTGGGCAATGGTCGCGCCCTTGCTCAGCGGCTTGCCTTTCAGGCGCACCTGCAACGACGACGTGATCGGGATCGGCTGCTGATCGGACTGGCGCTGGGCACCCACCACCACGGAGTAGTCGGTCACTTGCAGCAATTGCTGGCCGGTCGGCGCCTCCTGGCGTAAAGACAGGTCGTCAGGTGGCAGGAACTGACTGTGCAGCGGTGCGGCGGCAAGTGGCAGGCTGACTGCCAGCAGGAGGGGAAGAATCGCACGCATGTGAGGCTCCTTGTATGAAGGAGCACTCTAGCATGCCGTGTGCAGGCACTATCAATCGAACTGCGCGCGCATCCAGGCCTGGTACTCGGCGACACCCTCTTCGCCTTCACGCGGCGCCCAGTGCGCATGCTCGCCCTCGCCCACTGGCCGATAAGGCCCGGCCTTGCATTCGAACAGCATGCTGTCGGGCTCCAGCACCACCAACCCATGGTACGTGCCTGGTGGCAGGTCCACTCCCAGGCAGTCGCCGCCCGCCTGTAGCACCCGCTTGGCGGTTACCACGCCCTGCTCATTGAAAATCAGCAAGCCCAGGCGGCCCTTGAGCACGATCAGGGCCTCAGCCTTGTCGTCGCTCAGGTGGCGGTGCGGCGGAATATAGGTATTCGGCTGCAGCCCCACCGCCATGCGGTGGCAAGGCTCTTCCATCTCATGGAAGTTGTGATGCTGCCGCCCGCGCGGGTTGGCGGCAGCCTTTTCGGCCAGCCCGGCGAACAGCGATTGGTCGATGAACGCAGGCTGGCGCATGGTCACAACCCCTTGACGGCGAAGATGCCGTTGGCGTTGCGCCAGTAGCCTTTGTAGTCCATGCCGTAGCCGAAGATGTAGCGGTCGACGCACGGCAGGCCCACGTAGTTGGCCTTGAGGTCCGGGCTGGCCTTGCGGTCGTGGTCCTTGTCGATCAGTACCGCCGTGTGCACCGAACGCGCGCCGGCATGCTTGCAGAACTCGATGATGGCGCTGAGGGTGTGGCCTTCGTCGAGGATGTCATCGACGATCAGCACGTCACGGTCGATGAACGACACTTCCGGTTTGGCCTTCCAGAACAGCTCACCGCCGCTGGTCTGGTTGCGGTAGCGGGTGGCGTGCAGGTACGACGCTTCCAGCGGGAACTGCAGGTGGGTGAGCAGTTTGCCGGCGAAGATCAGGCCACCGTTCATCACGCAGAACACCACCGGGTTCTTGTCGTGCAGGTCTTTGCAGATCTGCTCGCCGACGTTGGCGATGGCCGCTTCGACTTCAGCTTCGGTGTACAGGCAGTCAGCTTCACGCATGACTTGACGGATATGCTCGAGATCGGCGGACATGGCGCTCTCCGGTGGGGCATTTTGGAAAAGCGGGCAAAGGTACGCATCCGCTCGTCACAGATCAAGCATTTATGGACTAACGTCCAGAATGACCAGACGACAGCACAGGCTGAATAGATTAATCTAGCGCGGTTTTTTTGCCCGCCTTTCGGAGCCCCCCTATGCCCACTCGTGAGATCCGCCATCCGCTGATCCGCCACAAGCTCGGCCTGATGCGCCGTGCCGATATCAGCACCAAGAACTTTCGCGAACTCGCCCAGGAAGTCGGCGCGCTCCTGACCTACGAAGCCACCCAGGACCTGCCACTCGAAACCTACGAGATCGACGGCTGGTGTGGCAAGGTGCAAGTTGAAAAAATCGCCGGCAAGAAAATCACCGTAGTGCCTATCCTGCGCGCCGGCATCGGCATGCTTGACGGCGTGCTCAGCCTGATCCCGGGCGCCAAGGTGAGCGCCGTCGGCGTTGCCCGTAACGAAGAAACCCTGGAAGCCCACACCTACCTGGAAAAACTCGCGCCGGATATCAACCAGCGCCTGGCCCTGATCATCGACCCGATGCTGGCCACCGGCGGCTCGATGGTCGCCACCATCGACCTGCTGAAAAAGGCCGGCTGCAAAGAGATTCGCGCCATGGTGCTGGTTGCCGCGCCAGAAGGCATCGAAGTGGTGGAAAAAGCCCACCCGGATGTGCAGATCTACACCGCCTCGATCGACCAGCGTCTGAACGAACACGGCTACATCGTGCCGGGCCTGGGCGATGCCGGTGACAAAATCTTCGGCACCAAGCAAAAGGACGCCTGACCATGCAGGACGGCTTCAACGACCCGCTCTGGCGCCAGGTCGTTTCGGGCGCGCAGATGCTCTTCGTTGCATTCGGCGCGCTGGTGCTGATGCCATTGATCACCGGCCTCGACCCGAACGTCGCGCTGTTCACCGCCGGCATCGGCACCCTGCTGTTCCAGCTGGTCACCGGCCGCCAGGTACCGGTGTTCCTGGCCTCCAGCTTTGCCTTCATCACTCCGATCATCCTCGCCAAAGGCCAGTTCGGCCTGGCCGAGACCATGGGCGGCGTGATGGCCGCAGGCTTCGTGTACACCTTCATGGGCCTGATGGTGAAAATCAAAGGCACCGGGTTCATCGACCGCATGCTGCCGCCGGTGGTGATCGGCCCGGTGATCATCTCCATCGGCCTGGCCATGGCACCGATCGCTGCCAACATGGCAATGGGCAAGGCCGGTGATGGCAGCGTGCTGCTGCCGTACAAGACCGCCATGATGATCTCGATGCCGGCGCTGCTCACTACGCTGATCGTCGCCGTGTTCGGTAAAGGCATCTTCCGCCTGGTGCCGATCATTGCGGGTGTGCTGGTAGGCTTTGCCCTGTCGTTCGCCTTCGGCGTGGTCGATACCGCCAAGATCGCCGCTGCACCGTGGCTGGAGATTCCCAACTTCACCGCACCGGCGTTCAACTGGCAGGCCATCCTGTTCATCGTCCCTGTTGCCCTGGCACCAGCGATCGAGCATATCGGTGGGGTAATCGCGGTCGGTAGCGTGACCGGTCGTGACTACCTGAAAAAGCCTGGCCTGCACCGCACCTTGCTGGGTGACGGCCTGGCCACTACCGCAGCCGGCCTGTTCGGCGGCCCGCCCAACACCACCTACGCCGAAGTGACTGGCGCGGTGATGCTGACCAAGAACTACAACCCGAAGATCATGACCTGGGCGGCGGTCTTCGCCATCACCCTGGCGTTCATCGGCAAGTTCGGCGCGCTGCTGCAAAGCATCCCGGTACCGGTGATGGGCGGCATTCTGTGCCTGCTGTTCGGCTCGATCGCGGCAGTGGGCATGAACACCATGATCCGCCACAAGATCGACCTGGCCGAAGCCCGCAACCTGGTGATCGTGTCGGTCACCTTGGTGTTCGGTATCGGCGGCGTGCTGATCGGCAGCGGTGACGGCCCGGATGACTGGGGCCTGAAAGGCATCGCCCTGTGCGCCATCGTGGCGATTGCCCTGAACCTGATCTTGCCGGGCAATGATGGCTGGAAGCACAAGAAGCTGGATGATCAGTTGCCGTGATCCGGCTTTAACCTGATCTGGCCTCTTCGCGGGGTTGTCCGCGAAGAGGCCGGTTCAGGCAACCATCAGATCAGGCTTTTTCGCACATCCCCGCCAACACCCTTACCCACTCAGGGTGATCATTCAGGCACGGCACCAGCACCAGCTCCCGCCCGCCGGCCTCGACAAACTGTTCGCTGCCACGCATGCCGATCTCTTCCAGCGTCTCGATGCAATCGGCCACGAACGCCGGGCACATCACCAACAATTTCTTCACCCCTGCCTTGCCCAGCTCATCCAGCCGCGCTTCGGTATAGGGCTCGATCCACTTGGCCCGCCCCAACCGCGACTGGAACGACACCGACCATTTGCCATCCGGGATGCCCATCTTCTGCGCAAAGGCCTTGGCCGTGGCCAGGCACTGCCCGCGGTAGCACACCGCACGCATCTCGGCGCTGGCATCCTTGCAGCAGTCGGCTGCCTGGAAATCGTGTTTGCCGGTCGGGTCCAGCTTCTTCAGGTGCCGCTCCGGCAAGCCGTGGAAGCTCAGCAACAGGTGGTCGTAATCCTGCTCCAGGTACGGACGCGCGCTGGCGGCCAGCGCCTCGATGTAGTCCGGATGCTCGTAGAACGGTTGCAGCACACGCATCTGCAACGGCAACCGACGTTCATTGACCGTCTGCCTGGCCAGCTCGACCACAGTGGTCACCGTGCTGTCGGCGAACTGTGGATAAAGCGGTGCCAAGGTCACCTTGCGTACACCCTGGGCCGCCAGGCGCTCCAGCACGTCTGGCAGGGCCGGCTGGCCATAGCGCATGGCAATTTCCACCGGGCCGTGGGGCCAGTGTTCGACCATGGCAGCCTGCAGACGACGGGTCAGCACCACCAGCGGCGAGCCCTCCTCCCACCAGATCGAGCCATAGGCATGCGCCGACTGCTCCGGGCGCTTGATCAGGATCAGCGACACCAGTAGCCGCCGCACCGGCCAGGGCAGGTCGATCACGTACGGGTCCATGAGGAACTGGTTGAGGTAACGGCGTACATCGGCCACCGAGGTGGAGGCCGGGGAACCCAGGTTGACCAGCAGCAGGGCGTGATCGGTCATGCAGCATCCTATGTCAGAGGCGGCTGGACAAGTTGTCCAGGGCCGATTGCAGATCGTTGAAGCGGAAGGTGAAGCCAGCCGCCAACAAGCGTACCGGGCGTGTCCGCTGGCCACCCAGCAGCAAGGTCGACAGCTCGCCCAGGCCAGCCTTGAGCAGCAGCGCCGGCACCGGCAGCAACGCCGGCCGATGCAAGGTGCGCCCCAGACACCTGGCGAACTCGCGGTTGCGCACCGGCTCCGGGGCGCAGGCATTATAGGGACCGCTGGCATCCTTGTGCCGCAAAAGAAAATCAATCAGGGCGACCTGGTCGTCTATATGGACCCACGGCATCCACTGCCGACCATCGCCCAAAGGCCCGCCCAGCCCCAGCTTGAAGGGCAGGCGCAGCCGCGACAAAAAGCCGCCATCGCTGGCCAGCACCAGCCCAGTTCGCACCAGCACCACGCGGATGCCCTGTGCCTGGGAACGCAGGGCCGTTTCCTCCCAGGCAATGCATAACTGGCTGGCAAAATCTTCGCGCACCGGCGGTGATGCCTCGGTCAGCTCGCGCTCACCACCATCACCGTACCAGCCAACCGCAGAGCCGGAGATCAGCACGTCTGGTCGCTGCTCGCGGGTACCCAGCCAGCTCAGCAACTGCTCGGTCAGGGTAACGCGGCTGGCCCACAGCAGGTTACGCCGGGCCGCCGTCCAGGGCCGGTCCGCAATCGGCGCGCCGGCGAGGTTGATCACTGCATCCAGGTGATCGTCCGCTTCCAGTTGCTCCAGACGGGCAATGCCACGTACACCAGTGCCACACATTTTCGGCACTTGCTCAGGGCGCCGGCTCCACACCGTCAGGCGATGGCCTTGGCCAAGCCAGTGCTGGCAGAGGTGCCTGCCTATCAACCCGGTGCCGCCTGTCAGCAATATATGCATGGCTGTGTCCTCGCAGAATGCGGCGGTGGTCTATTTTTAACATCAAGGCACTTTTTTGACCCGACGCTCTCGGATAAACATAGGCTAACCTGCCCGCCAAAGCGGAATAACCTTATACAAAAATTCTGGATTGTACAGGTTTGCCTGACAGCGTAGTCTGCTTACAGCAAGGTTTGAAGAGGCCATCATGACAGTACCTATCGCCATCATCGGGGCCGGTATCGCCGGCTTGTCAGCTGCCCAGGCCTTGCAGAAGGCGGGGCAATCCGTGCATTTGTTCGACAAAGGCCACGGCAGTGGCGGTCGCATGGCCAGCAAGCGCAGCGAAGCCGGCGCACTCGACCTCGGCGCGCAGTATTTCACCGCCCGTGACCGGCGTTTCGTCGAGCAGGTACAACAGTGGGTCGCCGCTGGCTGGGCCGAGCAGTGGAAGCCGCAGCTGTACAACTACCGTGACGGCGAACTCACCCCCTCTCCCGACGAGCAGACGCGCTGGGTGGGCGTGCCCCGCATGAGCGCCATCACCCGTGGCTTGCTCAAGGATGTGACGGTGAACTTCGGCTGCCGCATCACCGAGGTGTTCCGCGGCAAACAGTACTGGCACCTGCAGGACACCGAAGGCTGCAGCCATGGCCCCTACAGCCGCGTGGTGATCGCGGTACCGGCACCGCAGGCCACGCCGCTGCTGGCTGCTACCCCAAAACTGGCTGCCGTGGCCGCTGGCGTGCAGATGGAGCCCACCTGGGCCGTCGCCCTCGCCTTCCAAGCGCCGCTGGATACGCCGATGCAAGGCTGTTTCGTGCAAGACAACCCGCTCGACTGGCTGGCCCGCAACCGCAGCAAACCCGGCCGTGACGAACAACTCGACACCTGGGTGCTGCACGCCACGTCTGACTGGAGCCGGCAACACCTCGACCTGCCCAAGGAAGAAGTGATCGAACAGCTGTGGGGCGAGTTCGCCGAGCTGGTCGGCTGCGTGGTGCCCGCACCTACCTTCGCCCTGGCCCACCGCTGGCTCTATGCACGCCCCAGCAGCAACCACGAATGGGGCGCGCTGGCCGATGCCGACCAAGGCTTGTACGCGTGCGGCGACTGGTGCCTTTCCGGGCGCGTCGAGGGCGCCTGGCTCAGCGGCCAGGAAGCGGCACGGCGACTGCTCGAACACCTGGAATGATGTAGCGCTATACAAAAATAATGGTTTGCATAACTTCAGGGCTGTGCTGGAATAAACCTGTACAAGTTTTTTGCCATGTACAGGTTTACTGGAGACAGCCATGCACGACCCTTTCACCCACAGCAAGCCGCGTATCGCCATCAGCGCCTGCCTGACGGGCCAAAGCGTGCGCTATAACGGCGGCCACAAGGCCTCCGACCTGTGCCTGACGCAGCTAGAACAACATTTTGACTGGCAGCCGGTGTGCCCGGAAGTGGCCATCGGCCTTGGCGTTCCGCGTGACCCTATCCGCCTGGTAGGCAACCCCGAAACTCCCGAAGTGGTCGGCACCCGTAACCCCGGCATGGACCTGACCGGCCCGCTGCGCACGTACGGCGAACAAATGGCCGACGAACTCGACGACATTTGCGGCTACATCTTCATGCAGAAATCACCGTCTTGCGGGCTGGAACGGGTCAAGGTCTACCAGGACAACGGCCACCCGGCCCTCCAGCGAGGACGCGGCGTCTACGCCCAGGCGTTCTGTGTGAAACGCCCGGACCTACCCGTGGAAGAAGAAGGCCGCCTGCACGACGCCGTGCTGCGAGAGAACTTCATCAGCCGCGTGTATGCCTACGCCGACTGGCAGCGCCTGCTGGCCGACGGCCTTAGCCGTGGCGCGCTGGTGCGCTTCCATTCGCGTTACAAATACCTGGTGATGGCCAACAATCCCCAGGCCTACCGCACCCTCGGGCGCCTGCTGGGTAGCATGAGCCGCGATGACGACCCGCAAAACATCGGCCCGCGCTACTTCAGCCAACTGATGCAGGCCCTGCGTCGCTGCGCCAGCCGCGGAACCCACAGCAACGTGCTGCAGCATCTCTGCGGCTATTTCAAGGACAGCCTGACACAACAGGACAAAGCCGAACTGCAGACGGTCATCGGCCAGTATCAAAAAGGCGTGGTACCGCTGGTGGTGCCACTGACCCTGCTCAAGCACCATTTACGCAACCACCCTGACCCCTACCTACAGCAGCAAGCGTACCTGCAACCGCACCCCGAAAACCTGGGCCTGCGCAATGCCGTCTGAAACCTTGTTGCCCATCGGTGAGCTGGCCCGTCGCACCGGCGTCAATCCGGTCACCCTGCGCGCCTGGGAACGCCGATATGGCCTGCTCAAGCCACAGCGCACCGCGAAAGGGCACCGCCTGTACCCGCTGGAACAGGTCGAACGGGTCGAAGCCATCCTTGCCTGGCTGCAGCGGGGGGCCTCGGTCGGGCAGGTGGGCGAGCTGCTCGACAAACCCTCCAGCACTGCGCCCAAAGGCGACTGGCAGGCCCGGCAGCTCCAGCTGATCGAGGCTATCGCCAACCTGTCACAGCGTGCCCTCGACCACCAGCTCAACCAGGCAATGGCGCTGTACCCCGCTGTTACCCTGTGCGAACAATTGCTGCTGCCACTGCTCGACCTGCTCGACCTGCGCTGGCGCAATTACTTCAACGCGCAACTGGAGCAGGTGTTTTTCCACAGCTGGCTACGCAGCAAGCTCGGCGCCCGCGTGTACCACGACAACCAGTTGCTGCAGGGCCCGGCCGTATTGCTGGTGGAAGACGGTGAACGTACTTTCAGCCCCGGTTTATGGCTATGCGCCTGGTTGTTCACCAGCAACGGTTTTCCGGTAGAAGTACTGGAACACCCGGTCACCGGCCCGCACCTGCAACGTGCCGTAAGCACGCTCGCCCCGCGTGCCGTGCTTCTGCACCTGGGGCCACGCTTTGATGGCAAGGCACTGCAACGCGCCCTGCACAACCTGCCCGTGAAAACCTTGGCCGGTGGTGCGACGTTGGTACTGCATGAAGCGCAGCTGCGTGCCCTGGAGCTGCCAGACCTCGCCCTGTTCGACACCCCTCAGGCGGCATTGCGCTTGCTTCAAGCCCATGACCGCCAGCCTGAAGAGACGCCTGCACCATGCATTTGACCTGGCTGCGCAGTGACCTGCGCATCAATGACAACACTGCGCTCAGCGCCGCCAGTGAACGCGGCCCGACCATCGCCCTGTGGCTTGTCAGCCCCGCCCAGTGGCTGGCCCACGACGACGCTGCCTGCAAAGTCGACTTCTGGCTGCGCAACCTGCGCGACGTGCGCCAGTCGCTGGAAGGCCTGAATATTCCCCTGCTGATCCGCAGCATCGACACCTGGGAGCAGGCACCACAGGCCGTGCTTGAGGTATGCCGCCAGCATCAGGTGGCGAGCGTTCACTGGAATGAAGAGTACGGCATCAACGAACAGCGCCGTGACGATGCCACCCGAGCCCTGCTGGAAAAGTCGGGCATTCAGGCACACAGCCACCTCGACCAGCTGTTCTTCCGCCCGGGCACAGTCCTCACTCGCAGCGGCGACTACTTCCAGGTTTTCAGCCAGTTCAAAAAAACCTGTCTGGAGCTCCTGCACCGCAGCCTGCCAGCCATGGCTCACCGGGTTAAACAGCAAGCGCCCCTGCAGATCCAGAGCGACCCGATTCCGCAGCATGTGGAGGGTTTTGAAAAGCCCGAGCGCGCCCTGCAAGCACATTGGCCGGCGGGTGAAGCCGAAGCGCAGGGGCGATTGTCTCGCTTTCTCGATGAAACCATTGATGACTACCAGCAACTGCGTGACCTGCCAGCCAAACCCGGCACCAGCCAGCTTTCGGCCTATCTGGCCGCGGGGGTGATCTCGCCGCGCCAGTGCCTGCACGGTGCCCTGGCCAGCAACCGGGGCGAGTTCGACAGCGGCAGCGCGGGCGTGCAAACCTGGATCAACGAGCTGCTGTGGCGCGAGTTCTACAAGCACATCCTGACCGGTTACCCACAGGTCTCTCGCCACCGCGCCTTCCGCGCGCAAACCGAAGCGTTGCCTTGGCGCGATGCACCGGCAGATCTGGAAGCCTGGGAACAGGGCCGTACGGGTTTCCCGATCATCGACGCCGCCATGCGCCAGTTGTTGCATACTGGGTGGATGCATAACCGCCTGCGCATGGTGGTGGCCATGTTCCTGAGCAAGAACCTGCTGATCGACTGGCGCAAGGGCGAGCGCTACTTCATGCGCCACCTGATAGACGGCGACCTGGCCGCGAACAACGGCGGCTGGCAGTGGAGCGCGTCTACCGGCACCGATGCAGTGCCCTATTTCCGCATCTTCAACCCGATTTCGCAGTCGCAACGTTTCGACCCACAGGGGCGGTTCATTCGGCACTGGCTGCCGGAATTACGTGACCTCGACGATAAAACCATCCATGAGCCCGTGAAACACCGAGATCTTTTTGATAATAATTTGTATCACTGTCCCATGGTGAATCTCAGCAGCAGTCGCCAGCGTGCACTGGAAGCCTTCAAGGGCCTACCACGTCGGCAGAATTAGAGGGTACAACGTCTTGACTGACTCACGCAGTTTTTGGGTTACAGGCGCCAGCAACGGATTAGGTCTGGCTTTGGTGGAACGCTTGCTCGAACAGGGCCATTGCGTTGCCGCCAGTGCTAAGGAAAGCGATGAACTGAACGCCTTGGCGGCACAGCATGGGCGGCGCTTCTTGCGCCTGCCCTGGCAGTTGCATGCCGATGGGCAAGCGGCAGATGCGTGCCAGCAGATATGCCATGCCTGGTGCTCGCTGGATGGCCTGATCCTCAACGCCGGTACCAGCGACTACCTGGATGCCCCACTGGCGGGCAGCGATGTGTTCGAGGCGATTGTCACCAGCAACCAGGTGGCGGGCGAACATAGCCTTGCCAATGCGCTGCCTTTGCTGTTGAAAGGTGAATCACCGCAGGTGATGGCCGTTTTCAACCGGTATTCGGCGCTGCAGCTGTATGCACCAACCCAGGTGAGCGCTGGCTGGAACAACATGCCGCAATGGATGCGTGAACAGCGCAAGACGCTGAAAGGCCAAGGGATAGACGTTACGGTGGTCAGCCCCCAATCGCTGAAAACACCCGTGACGCCGGCGCAAGCCATACCGGAGGAATGGACGCCGCGGCGTGCGGCTGAAGAACTGCTGCGGCGGTGGCCACAGAGAGAGCCAGAGCTGGTGCTGGAAACACTTGATCTGAGCAGTCTATGGCCGCTGCCACGTAGCTAGACGGCTAACGTGCCAGCTACAGCGCCATGCGGTAATGCAGGCTGTAGCTCTCTACTCCATCGTTGGGCTCTTTGATACCCGCGTTGGAGTAGTGAATGGCCCGCACGCCGATCTCATGCCCGCCAGCAAAGCGCAAGCCAAAGCCGATGCGGTCTTCGAACTGGAATGCCGAGCCCAGCTCGTTGCTTTCCAGTTCGGTGCTGGAAAACGCTGCCACACCGATCCCGGCTTCGATGTAGGGCTTGACCGACGCCCCGGCAAACTCATAAACGAACACTGGCGCGAACGAAAGGCTGTGGTTGCTCGCCGTCTCGTCGCCATCCCAATAGGTGTAGGCCCCATCCCAATAGCCGGTCAGGCGGCCAACGCTGGTCTGCCACCAACTGGCATCCCAGTTTGATTGCAGTCCCAGCCGGTAGACCATTGTCGAGTCACCGGTCTGACCTACCGAAAAGGAAATATCGGCTGCCTGCGCCGACAGTGCTTGCCCCAGAGTAAAAGCGGCAGCCGCCGCCAAGCCGAGCAGTTTCTTCATGAGAAACATCCTTCTTCCTGATGCTGTTATTAATGCCTGCCTCATCTCAGGCAAAGCGGTAGAGCGCGGCAGTGGAACGATAGTTCAGCTAATTTTCACGTTTTTTTCACAACGCAAAGCTTTGCACATCGCCAGACTTATGCCACAGCATCGGTAGGATATTTCTGAGGGTTTGCGGGTCGGCGCTGGTCCAGAAGCGGGTATCCCGGGCCGGCCCATCGGCCAGCAGGTCATTCGCGCCCAGCAGCCGCTGCAACTGGCGCGCCACCGCGGCGCCGGTGTCGATGATGGCCACATCGGCTGGCACCATGCCGGCCAGTAACGGGCGCAGGAAGGGGTAATGGGTGCAGCCCAGGATCAGCGTGTCGCAGCCAGCGGCCAGCAACGGCTGTACATAACCTTGCAACAACTGGCGCACTGCCGGGCTGGCCAGGTCGCCGGCCTCGATCAACTCGACCAGCCCCGGGCAAGGTTGGGTGATGACCTGTACGTCATTGGCAAAACGGTCGAGCAAGGCGGCGAACTTGGCGCTTTGCAGGGTACCGGTGGTGGCCAGCACACCGACCACGCCCGAGCGCGTGGCGGCGGCAGCGGGCTTCACCGCCGGCTCCATGCCCACCAGCGGCCAGGTCGGGTACAACTCGCGCAGGTCGGCCACCGCCGCCACCGTGGCGGTATTGCAGGCCAGTACCATGGCCTTGGCGCCCTGTTCATGGAAGAACGCAGCAATGCGCCGGAGACGCTCACGGATATAATCTGGCGACTTCTCGCCGTAGGGTATGTGGCCGCAATCGCCCACGTACAGCAGCGTCTCGTTGGGCAGCAGCCGCTGGATCTCGGCGAGCACCGACAAGCCGCCAACCCCGGAGTCCATTACGCCGATTGGCGCCGAACGCTCAGCCATCGCGCTTGCCGCAGACTGCACAGGCCGGGTCGCGCTTGACCCGCAATTCGCGGATGCGCGTGCCGAGAGCATCGATCAACAGCAAGCGGCCGACCAGCGGCTCGCCGAACCCGGCCAGTAGCTTCATCGCTTCCAGCGCCTGCAAGCTGCCTACCAGCCCCACCAGTGGGCCGATCACACCGGCTTCGCTGCACGTCAGCTCGGCTTCGCTGCCATGCCCGTACAGGCAGTGGTAGCAAGGGCTGTAGTCACGTCGCGGGTCGAACACCGACAACTGCCCTTCCAGGCGGATCGCCGCGCCGCTGACCAGTGGCTTGCCAGCCGCAACACACGCGGCGTTTACCGCCTCGCGGGTACCGAAGTTGTCGGAGCAATCCAGTACTAGGTCGACCGCCGCCACGGCGGCAGCGAGCGAGTCCTCGTCCAGTGCTTGGCGGTGGGCAACCAGGCTGATTTCCGGGTTGATCGCCTCCAGGCGCTGCAAGGCCGAGTCGACCTTGCTCATGCCGACACTGGCACTGTCGTGGATGACCTGGCGTTGCAGGTTGGTGAGGTCTACGGTGTCGAAGTCGGCCAGGTGCAGCTCACCCACCCCGGCGGCGGCCAGGTACAGGGCAACTGGCGAGCCAAGGCCACCGAGCCCGACGATCAGCGCCTTGCTCTGCTTGAGCCGCAACTGGCCATCGATGTCGATCTGGGCCAGCAGTACCTGCCGGCTGTAACGCAACAGTTCCTCATCACTCAGCATGGCAGGCGCCCCAGGGTAATGCGTTCATGGCCGCCCAGGTCCGTGCGGCTGGTAACCTCGATAAAACCGTGTTCCGCCAGCAAGGCGCGTACCGCTGCTGCCTGATCGTAGCCATGCTCCAGCAACAACCAGCCCCCCGGCAACAGGTGCGCAGGGGCCTGGGCGGCGATCACGCGCAGGTCGTCCAGGCCATCGACGCCAGCGACCAGCGCACTGCTGGGCTCGAAGCGCACGTCACCGGCCACCAGGTGCGGGTCTGCAGCTGCGATGTAGGGCGGGTTACTGACAATCAGGTCAAAACGCTCGCCGACCAGGCTGTCGAACCAGTGGCTTACCCGCACCTGGGCATTAGCCAGGCCCAGGCGCTGGCGGTTGCGCTCAGCCAGGGCAGCGGCTTCCTCTACCCGGTCAACCGCAGTCACCTGCCAGGCCGGGCGATCACTGGCCAAGGCCAGGGCAATCGCGCCCGTACCGGTGCCCAGGTCCAGCACCTTGGCTGGCGAGGCGGGTTGCAGTTCGAGGGCCGTCTCGACCAACAGCTCGGTGTCTGGCCGCGGGATCAGGGTATGCGGCGCCACTTCCAGGTCGATTGTCCAGAAGCCCTGCTGCCCGAGGATGTAAGCCACCGGCTCGCCACCACGGCGGCGCTGCAGGTAACCCGCGTAAGTCTCGGCATCTTCGCTGCTGACGATACGCTCGGGCCAGGTGTGCAGGTAACTGCGCGACTTGCCGATGGCAGCCGCCAGCAGCAATTCGGCATCCAGCCGTTCGGTGGGCGATTCGGGCAACTGCGCGTTGCGCAGCAGGCTGGCGATGATGGTCATCAGTCCCCCAGGGCGGCCAGTTGATCGGCCTGGTATTCGGCCAGTAGCGGTTCGATCACCGCCTCTACGCCACCACTGAGGATGTCGTCCAGCGAATACAGGGTCAGGTTGATGCGGTGGTCGGTCACCCGGCCCTGTGGATAATTGTACGTGCGGATGCGCTCGGAGCGGTCGCCAGAGCCCACCAGCAGCTTGCGTTCGCTGGCGATGGCATTCTGTGCTGCGCTGGTCTGCATGTCGTTGAGCTTGGCCGACAGCCAGGACATGGCGCGAGCCCGGTTCTTGTGCTGCGAACGCTCTTCCTGGCATTCGACCACGATGCCGGTAGGCAAGTGAGTGATGCGGATGGCCGAGTCGGTCTTGTTCACGTGCTGGCCACCGGCGCCGGAGGCACGGTAGGTGTCCACGCGCAGGTCGGCCGGGTTGATTTCGATGGCGGCCTGTTCGTCCGGCTCGGGCAGCACCGCCACCGTGCATGCGGAGGTGTGCACACGACCCTGGGATTCGGTCTCGGGTACACGCTGGACGCGGTGAGCGCCCGACTCGAACTTGAGCTTGCCGTAAACGTTTTCACCCTCGACACGGGCGATGATTTCCTTGTAGCCGCCGTGCTCGCCTTCGTTCTCGGACAGAATTTCCAGGCGCCAGCCGCGCTTTTCGGCGTAGCGCGAGTACATGCGGAACAAATCGCCAGAGAAGATCGCCGCCTCGTCGCCACCGGTGCCGGCGCGGATTTCGAGGAACACGTTGCGACCATCGTTAGGGTCTTTGGGCAGCAGCATGCGTTGCAGCTGCGCCTCCAGCGTCAACAGTTGCTCCTTGGCTTCACGCACTTCTTCCACGGCCATTTCGCGCAGGTCCGGGTCACTGTCCTTGAGCAGCGCCTGGGCGCCTTCGAGGTCGTCCTGCACTTTGCGCCACTCTTTATAAGCAGCGTAGACCGGCTCGACCTCGGCGTACTCACGGGAATACGCGCGAAAGCGTGTCTGGTCGGAAATGACCTCGGCGTCACCGAGCAGGGCGGTGAGTTCTTCGAAGCGGTCCTGGAGGATTTCCAGTTTGTTCAGCAGCGACGCTTTCATTGCGGGGATTTGTCCGTGGAGCCCTCGTTGAGGGCAAAGAGTTCCTGGGCCATGGCCAGCGCATCGAGGCGGCCCTCGGCCGAGAGCTTTTTCAACTGCACGCTGGGCGCATGCAGGAGTTTGTTGGTCAGGCCCCGGGCCAGTTGGGCCAGCACGTCTTCGGGGTTGCCGCCGTTCGCCAGCAGGCGCTGGGCTTTTTGCAGTTCTTCGTCGCGCAGGCGCTCGCTTTGCTGGCGATAGGCCTTGAGCACATCCACCGCAGCCAGTTCACGCAGGCGCAGCATGAAGTCTTCGGCGCCCACCGACACCAGCTCTTCGGCGGCCTGGGCCGCGCCCTGGCGGCTCTTGAGGTTTTCCGCCACCACATCGTGCAGGTCATCGACAGTGTACAGGTAGACATCGTCCAGTTCGCCGACTTCAGGTTCGATGTCGCGCGGCACGGCGATGTCGACCATGAAGATCGGCTTGTGCCGGCGCTGCTTGAGCGCACTCTCGACCGCGCCTTTGCCCAGGATCGGCAACTGGCTGGCGGTGGAACTGATGACGATGTCGCTGTTGGCCAGCTCCTGGGGGATGTCGGCCAGCAGCACGGCATGCGCACCGAACTGCTCGGCCAGCGTGCTGGCGCGCTCCAGGGTGCGGTTGGCCACGACGATACGACGTACGCCCTGCTCGTGCAGGTGGCGGGCGACCAGGGTGATGGTTTCGCCGGCACCGATCAGCAAGGCCTGGCTGCGACCCAGGTCGGCGAAGATCTGTTTGGCCAGGCTGACCGCGGCAAACGCCACCGAAACCGGGTTTTCGCCGATTGCAGTGTCGGTACGCACCTGCTTGGCGGCGCTGAAGGTGGCCTGGAACAGGCGCCCGAGCAGCGGGCCGACGGTACCTGCTTCACGCGCCACGGCGTAGGCCGACTTCATCTGGCCGAGAATCTGCGGCTCACCGAGTACCAGCGAGTCAAGGCCCGAGGCCACGCGCATCATATGCCTCACGGCATCGTGCTCTTCGTGCACGTAGGCGCTGGCGCGCAGCTCGTCGAGGCTGAGGCGGTGATAGTCGGCCAGCCATTGCAACACGGCGTCGGCGGACAGGTGGTCCTGCTCTATATACAGCTCGCTGCGGTTGCAGGTCGACAGGATCGCCGCTTCGCGGCTGGATGTCAGTCGGCAGAGCTGCTGCAGGGCGTCTACCAGCTGCTCTGGGGTAAACGCCACGCGCTCGCGTACGTCTACCGAGGCAGTCTTATGGTTGATACCAAGTGCAAGAAAGGCCATGCAAGGTCGCTGGTTGTGACGGGAAGCCGATAATTGTCCTCTTTCGCAGGTTTTTGGACAACCACCGTTCGCTATTGCGCTGATAGCGCTGCGGCTATCGCCGCGTCCAGGCCAGCATCAGCGGTAATTTCACCCCTCCCCCGCTTTTGATCTGGCTTTTGATCTGGCTTTTGATCTTGATCTTGATCTTCGCGACTTCAGGAGGCCGAACGCAGGCCTTGCGGAGGGAGGTGACGGGCATGGATGCCCGTCAAGCGCTGGGCCCCAGGATGGGGCCTGCAGCGCGGTCCTCCCGGGAGCAAGGCCGGAGTGAGGGAACCCCGGAGCGCAGCGTAGGGGCCGGATGATGGGAGCGCAGCGTTTTTTGGTTACTTTTTGCCGCGTTTGGCAAAAAGTGACTCGCCGTAAGGGCGAAAAGGTGAGTATGCGTCGCCACCGCATACGGACTTATCGCTATATAAAAACCATCGCTTAAGCTTTTCGCTTTTCGCTTTTCGCTTTTCGCTTTTCGCTTTTCGCTTTTCGCTTTTCGCTTTTCGCTTTTCGCTTTTCGCTTTTCGCTTTTCGCTTTTCGCTTTTCGCTTTTAGGCGTGGGCATCAACAACACAGTAAACATTCATTCTCGAAGGTGGCGCTCAGTCACCTTTCCGCCCTTACGGCGGGTCCCTTTTTGTCGTGGCAAAAAGGAACCAAAAACCGTCCGCTCCCATCATCCGGCCCCTACGCTGCGCTCCGGGGTTCCCTCGCTACGGGCTTGCTCCCGGGAGTACGCGCTGCAGGCCCCATCCATGGGGCCTCAGCGCTTGACGGGCATCCATGCCCGTCACCTCCCTCCGCAATCCCTCCGCTCGGCCTCCTGAAGTCGCAATCTACAGCGCCTGAACTATCGCGCGCTTAGAAGCAAAAGCTGAAGCAAGAGCAAGAGCAAGAGCAAGAGCAAAAGCAAGAGCAAGAGCAAGAGCAAGAGCACTGGATCGTGTTGGCAGGCTCTGCGGCGAACCACGCAGGCGCTGCGCGGTCTGCATAAGCGAAGCGCAGCTTCATACCTTCGCAGGTGGGTTTGCCACCGCGCTTGTGTCATCATGCTCCGACCGCCGGTGAGTCCTTCTAAAGCCTTCTATGAACAAACCATACGCATTGCTGCTTGCCTTCGCCCTGCTTCAGGGCTGCCAGAGCCTGGCCCCGCAAAAGGCCGAGCCTCCCGTCGCCGAGGCCGCAAAGAGCGAGGCCCAAAAGCCCGTGGTGTATGGCTCGTTCAAGCAGGACACACTCTATAGCCTGCTGGTCGCAGAGCTGGCCGGCCAGCGCAACCGCTTCGACATCGCCCTGGCCAACTACACCGACCAGGCTGCCAAAACCCAGGACCCTGCGGTTTCCGAACGTGCCTATCGCATCGCCGAGTACCTCGGCGCCGATGAGCCATCGCTGGAAAACGCCCTGGTCTGGGCCCGCAACGACCCGCAAAACCTCGACGCCCAACGCGCCGCCGCCATCCAGCTGGCCCGCGCCGGCCGCTATGACGACGCCATGGCCTATATGGAAAAGGTGCTGCAGGGCCAAGGCGACACCCACTTCGACTTCCTCGCCCTGTCTGCCGCCGAAACCGACCAGAGCACCCGCGATGGCCTGCTGCAAAGCTTCGAGCGCCTGCTGGTGAAATACCCGAACAACGGCCAGCTGGTGTTCGGCAAAGCGCTACTGCTGAATCAGGACGGCAAGGCCGAAGAGGCACTGGAGCTGCTTGAGTCGCACCCGGCGCAGAACGGCGAAATCGCCCCGATCCTGCTGCGCGCCCGATTGCTGCAGACTTTGGACCGTGGCCCGGAAGCCCTGCCACTGCTGCGCAGCGCTATCCGCGACAACCCGGATGACAAGCGCCTGCGCCTGACCTACGCCCGCACCCTGGTCGAGCAAGACCGCATCGCCGATGCCAAGGGCGAGTTCCTCAGCCTGGTCCAGCAGTACCCTGACGATGACGAACTTCGTTACTCCCTGGCGCTGGTGTGCCTGGAGAACAAAGACTGGGATGAAGCCGAAGGCTACCTGCAGGAACTGATTGAGCGTGACAGCAACGTCGACGCCGCGCACCTGAACCTGGGCCGCATCCGGGAAGAGCGCCACGACCCCGCAGGTGCCCTGCGCGAATACGCGCTGGTCGGCCCTGGCCCCGATTACCTGCCCGCGCAACTGCGCCAGGCCGATATCCTGATTGCCAACGGCCGAGGCACCGACGCTTCGCGCCTGCTCGCCGAAGCCCGCGAAGCCCAGCCGGACCTCGCCATCCAGCTGTACCTGATCGAGTCGGAGAGCTACAGCAACAACAACAAGGACGCCCAGGCCAACCAGGTGCTTCAACAAGCCATCCAACGGTACCCGGACGACCTCAACCTGCTGTACACCCGCGCCATGCTGGCCGAAAAACGCGACGACCTGGCACAGATGGAAAAAGACCTGCGCGCCATCATCACCCGCGAGCCAGAAAATGCCATGGCCCTGAACGCCCTGGGTTACACCCTGGCCGACCGCACTACCCGCTACAGCGAAGCCAAGGCGCTGATCGACAAGGCCCATCAGTTGACCCCGGACGACCCGGCAGTGCTCGACAGCCTGGGTTGGGTCAACTATCGCCTGGGCAACCTCGACGAGGCCGAAACCTACCTGCGTCAGGCCTTTGCCAACTTCCCAGACCATGAAGTGGCCGCCCATCTGGGCGAAGTGCTGTGGGCCAACGGCAAGCGCCGCGAAGCCCGCCAGGTGTGGGCCAAAGGCTTCGAAGCCCAGGCCGACAGCCCCATCCTGCGCAAGACCCTCCTGCGCCTGACCGGATCCGAGACCCTTTAACGCCATGTTCCTGCGCCATTGCATCACCTTCACCCTGATCGCCCTGCTGGCCGGTTGTGCCGGTTTCGGTAGCCGCGAGGCCCTGCAGGGCCACGGCAACCCACAACAGTGGCGCGCCCATAAAGAACAACTGAGCAGCCTCGATGGCTGGCAGATCAACGGCAAGGTCGGCATCCGCGCACCGCGCGACTCCGGCAGCGGCACGCTGTTCTGGCTGCAGCGCCAGGACTACTACGACATCCGCCTTGCCGGCCCGCTGGGCCGTGGTGCCGCACGCCTGACCGGCCGGCCGGGTGGCGTGGTACTGGAAGTAGCCAACCAGGGCCGTTACGAGGCCACGAGCCCCGAAGCTTTGCTGGAAGAGCAGCTTGGCTGGCAACTGCCGGTGTCCCACCTGGTCTGGTGGGTACGCGGCCTGCCCGCCCCCGACAGCAAGAGCAAGCTGACCCTGGACGGTGACAGCCGTCTGGCCAGCCTCGACCAGGACGGCTGGCAGGTGCAGTACCTGAGCTACACCGAGCAGAACGGCTACTGGCTGCCCGAGCGCCTGAAACTGCACGGCAAGGACTTGGACGTGACCCTGGTGGTCAAGGACTGGCAGCCACGCCAGCTGGGGCACTGATCACATGCAAACGCTCACCCTGCCCGCCCCGGCCAAGCTCAACCTGTGGCTGCACATCATCGGCCGCCGCCCAGATGGGTACCACGAACTGGAAACCGTGTTCCAGTTTCTCGACCATGGCGACGAACTGAGTTTCGCCCTGCGTGACGATGGCGTGATCCGCCTGCACACCGAGATTGAAGCCGTACCGCACGACAGCAACCTGATCGTGCGCGCCGCCCGCAAGTTGCAGGAGCAATCCAGCACCCCGCTCGGCGCCGACATCTGGCTGACCAAAGTGCTGCCCATGGGTGGCGGCATCGGTGGTGGCAGCTCGGATGCCGCCACCACCCTGCTTGCCCTGGCCCACCTTTGGCAGCTCGACTGGGACGAAGACCGACTGGCCGCACTGGGCCTGAGCCTGGGCGCCGACGTACCGGTATTCGTGCGCGGCCATGCGGCGTTCGCACAGGGCGTGGGCGAACAACTCACCCCGGTAGACCCGGAAGAACCCTGGTATGTCGTGCTGGTGCCGCAAGTGTCTGTCAGCACAGTAGAAATTTTTTCACATCCACAGTTGACACGTGATTCACTCCCCCTTAAGATGCGCCCCGTTCCCAAGGGAAACAGTCGAAATGACTGCCAACCGGTGGTAGAGCAGAATTACCCAGAAGTTCGCAATGCATTGAATTCACTGGGAAAATTCACTGAGGCTCGACTAACCGGCACTGGAAGTTGTGTGTTTGGGGCCTTCCCAAGCAAAGCCGAAGCTGATAAAGTTCTGGCCCTTCTTTCAGCGACCCAAACAGGGTTTGTGGCGAAAGGAAGCAATGTTTCGATGTTGCATCGCAAGCTGCAAAGTCTGGTCAAGAAGCCGAGCGCATAAGCGTTCGCAGCAACAGATACAGGGGCGTCGCCAAGCGGTAAGGCAGCAGGTTTTGATCCTGCCATGCGTTGGTTCGAATCCAGCCGCCCCTGCCATTTTCCTTATACTCATCCAGGTATACCCTCAGCCTTCAGGTACTGCGCGTGTCCAAGATGATGGTCTTTACGGGGAACGCTAACCCCGATCTGGCTCGGCGTGTCGTACGTCAGCTGCATATCCCTCTCGGTGACGTCTCTGTCGGTAAATTCTCCGACGGTGAGATCAGCACTGAGATCAATGAAAATGTTCGCGGTAAAGACGTTTTCATTATTCAGCCGACCTGTGCCCCGACCAACGATAACCTGATGGAACTGGTAGTGATGGCCGACGCCTTCCGCCGCTCCTCAGCATCCCGAATCACCGCCGTGATTCCTTACTTCGGATATGCCCGCCAGGACCGCCGTCCGCGTTCGGCACGTGTAGCCATCAGCGCCAAAGTCGTCGCTGACATGCTCACTGTCGTGGGTATCGACCGTGTTCTCACCGTCGACCTGCACGCTGACCAGATCCAAGGCTTCTTCGATATCCCGGTCGACAACATCTACGGCTCGCCCGTACTGGTTGACGACATCGAAGACCAGCGTTTCGAGAACCTGATGATTGTCTCCCCGGACATCGGTGGTGTCGTGCGTGCACGTGCAGTCGCCAAGTCCCTGGGTGTCGACCTGGGTATCATCGACAAACGCCGCGAAAAGGCTAACCACTCCGAGGTTATGCACATCATCGGCGACGTCGAAGGGCGCACCTGCATCCTGGTAGACGACATGGTCGACACCGCCGGCACCCTGTGCCACGCGGCCAAAGCCCTGAAAGAACACGGCGCTGCCAAGGTTTACGCCTACTGCACGCACCCTGTCCTGTCGGGCCGCGCGATCGAGAACATCGAGAAGTCGGTACTGGACGAGCTGGTGGTGACCAACACCGTTCCGCTGTCCGCCGCTGCTCAAGCCTGTGACCGTATCCGCCAGCTGGATATCGCACCGGTTGTCGCTGAAGCGGTACGCCGCATCAGCAACGAAGAATCGATCAGCGCGATGTTCCGCTAAGCGGAACACGTGTTGATGTGAAGCGCCCCGCCCCAACATGTGTTGGGGCGGGGCTTTTTTGCCATCCCCGTTGGCGCTGGTCGCAAACGCCCTCGGGGGGCTATTTTGGAGAAGCAAAATGACTGATTTCATCCTGAACGCCCAAGCGCGTACTGACCTGGGGAAAGGTGCGAGCCGCCGCCTGCGTCACTCGCTGAGCATCCCAGCCGTTGTCTACGGTGGCGATAAAGAAGCTCAATCCCTGACCATCCTGGCCAAGGAAATCACCAAGCTGTTCGAAAACGAAGCTGCCTTCAGCCACGTTATCGAGCTGAACGTTGACGGCGTTAAGCAAAACGTCATCATCAAGGCCATGCAGCGCCACCCAGCCAAGCAGTTCATCATGCACGCCGACTTCGTTCGCGTTGTTGCTGGCCAGAAACTGACCGCTGTTGTTCCAGTGCACTTCATCAACGAAGAAGCACCGGTCAAGAAAGGCGGCGAGATCTCCCACGTTGTTTCCGAGATCGAAGTTTCCTGCGAAGCCAAAGACCTGCCTGAGTTCATCGAAGTTGACCTGGCCAACGCCGAAGTCGGCACCATCATCCACCTGTCGGACCTGAAAGCTCCGAAAGGCGTAGAGTTCGTTGCTCTGGCCCACGGTGATGACAAAGCTGTTGCCAACGTTCACGCTCCACGCGTTGCTCCAGAAGCAGAAGGCGCTGCCGAGTAATCTACTCGCACGCCGGCGTTGATCGGGTTACAGTGCCGCGCGCCCTGTAACCCACCAACTCCAAGGAAGAGCCCCTGACGTGACCGCCATCCAGTTGATCGTCGGCCTGGGTAACCCCGGCCCCGAATACGAACAGACCCGGCATAACGCAGGGGCTCTTTTCGTTGAACGCATTGCCAGCGCACAGCGTGTTTCGCTGACCGCTGACAAGAAATATTTCGGCCTGACGGCTAAGTTCAGCCATCAGGGCAACGACGTTCGTTTGTTGATCCCCACCACCTACATGAACCGTAGCGGCCAGTCCGTGGCGGCCTTGGCCAATTTCTTCCGCATCAAGCCGGAAGCGATCCTGGTGGCGCACGACGAACTCGACCTGCCTCCGGGCGTTGCCAAGCTCAAGCGCGGCGGCGGCCATGGTGGGCATAACGGCCTGCGCGACATCATCGCGCAGCTCGGCAACCAGAACGACTTCCACCGCCTGCGGCTTGGCATCGGCCACCCGGGCGACGCCAAACTGGTCTCCAACTTCGTCCTGGGCCGCGCGCCACGCGCCGAGCAGGAGAAGCTCGACGCCAGCATCGATTTTGCCCTCGGCGTGCTGCCGGACGTGCTTGCCGGCGACTTCGCCAAGGCGATGCGCGAGCTGCACAGCCAGAAGGCCTGATTTCCTTTAGAGAGGGGAATACCCATGGGTTTCAATTGCGGCATCGTCGGCCTGCCCAACGTCGGCAAGTCCACCCTGTTCAACGCCCTGACCAAGTCTGGCATCGCGGCGGAGAACTTCCCTTTCTGCACCATCGAGCCAAACAGCGGCATCGTGCCGATGCCCGATGCGCGCCTGAATGCGCTGGCTGAAATCGTCAAGCCAAACCGCATCCTGCCCACCACCATGGAATTCGTCGACATCGCCGGCCTGGTGGCGGGTGCGTCGAAAGGCGAAGGCCTGGGCAACAAGTTCCTCGCCAACATCCGCGAGACCGACGCCATTGCCCACGTGGTGCGCTGCTTCGAAGACGAAAACGTGATCCACGTTTCCAACAGCGTCGACCCCAAGCGTGACATCGAGATCATCGACCTCGAACTGATCTTCGCCGACCTCGACAGCTGCGAGAAGCAACTGCAGAAGGTTGCCCGCAACGCCAAGGGCGGCGACAAGGAAGCCCTGGCGCAGAAGGCTATCCTGGAGCAACTGATCCCGCACTTCACCGAAGGCAAGCCAGCGCGCAGCCTGATGAAGAACATGAGCGCCGAAGACAAGGCGGTCATCCGCGGCTTCCACCTGTTGACCAGCAAGCCGGTGATGTACATCGCCAACGTGGCGGAAGACGGTTTCGACAACAACCCGCACCTGGACGTGGTCAAGGCCATTGCCGAGGAAGAAGGCGCGGTGGTGGTGCCGGTGTGCAACAAGATCGAAGCGGAAATCGCCGAGCTGGACGACGGTGAAGAGAAGGACATGTTCCTCGAGGCCCTGGGCCTGGAAGAGCCTGGCCTGAACCGTGTGATCCGCGCCGGTTACGAGCTGCTGAACCTGCAAACCTACTTCACTGCCGGCGTGCAGGAAGTACGTGCCTGGACCGTACGCGTAGGTGCCACCGCACCACAAGCCGCTGGCGTGATCCACACCGACTTCGAAAAAGGCTTCATCCGCGCTGAAGTGGTGGCCTATGACGACTTCATCCAGTTCAAGGGTGAGAGCGGTGCCAAGGAAGCCGGTAAATGGCGTTTGGAAGGCAAGGATTACATCGTCAAAGACGGCGACGTGATGCACTTCCGCTTCAACGTCTAAGCGGTAGCCTGCTGTAACCACAAACCCCTTGAGGCTTACGCTTCAAGGGGTTTTGTTTTGCCCGGCCCCCAGCACCAGGCTCAGGCCCTCGGTCATGTGCAGGCGGGCATTGAGGTGCTGGAGGCCCTGCCCGCCATCGACAGTACAGGAAGCGCTATAGTCGGCGTTGCCCGCGATGGGCTCATGGGTTCAAGGAGGACAGATGAAAGAACACCAGTACGAAGTGCAAGTGACCTGGACCGGCAACAAGGGTGACGGTACGTCCAGCTATACCGCCTATGCACGCGACTTCAACGTTGAGGCCCCCGGCAAGGCTGCCTTGGCCGGATCGGCAGACCCCGCCTTTCGCGGTGACCCACAACGCTGGAACCCGGAAGACATGCTGGTAGCATCGCTGTCGGCCTGCCACAAGCTCTGGTACCTGCACCTGTGTGCGGTGAATGGTGTAAATGTGCTGGAGTACGTCGACAAACCACTGGGGCGCATGGTGGAGGGCGATACACAGAGGAAGGGTCGCTTCACTCAAGTGCTACTGCGCCCGCAAGTGACCATCAGTGCGAACTCGGACCGGGAGATTGCCTTGCGTTTGCATGAGGATGCGCACCATGAGTGTTTTATTGCCAACTCGGTGAACTTCCCGGTTGAATGCGCAGCAGTGGTGACGACTGTATAGATGGATTGAGATTGAAGGGGCTGCTGCGCAGCCCCCCATCCCAACATCTAAGCTGTGATTGAGTCCCCTCCTCCCCCAGAGCCCGCACCATGCCCGAACCCACTCGCTTCGACTGGCAACGCTGGTTACCCGGCCTGGTCACCCTGCTCCACTACAAGCCAGCCTGGCTGGCCAAGGACATCGGCGCCGGCCTGGTGCTCACCACCATGCTGGTACCCGTGGGCATTGCCTACGCTGAAGCGTCCGGCGTCCCCGGCATCTATGGCCTGTATGCCACCATCATCCCCTTGCTGGCCTATGCCCTGTTCGGCCCCAGCCGCATCCTCGTGCTGGGCCCGGACTCGGCACTGGCCGCGCCGATCCTGGCGGTGGTGGTGCAGTACGCCGCCAGTGACCCGCAGCGGGCAATCGCCATCGCCAGCATGATGGCGCTGGTCGCCGGGGCGTTCTGTGTGATTGCCGGGCTGCTGCGCCTGGGCTTCATCACCGAGTTGCTGTCCAAGCCGATCCGCTATGGGTACATGAACGGTATCGCCCTCACGGTGTTGATCAGCCAACTGCCCAAGCTGTTCGGCCTCTCGGTGGACAGCCAAGGACCGCTACGAGATATCTGGAACCTGATTCAGGCCTTGCTTGCCGGCCAAGGGCATTGGCCAAGCTTCATGGTCGGTGGTGGCAGCCTGGTGCTGATCCTTTTGCTCAAGCCCCTCAAGCGGGTACCGGGCATCCTCATTGCCGTGGTGCTGGCCACGCTGGCGGTGAGCCTGCTGGGGCTCGACCAGCAAGGCGTGAAGGTGCTCGGCGAGTTGCCCCAAGGGCTGCCCGGTTTTGTCTTCCCCTGGGTCAGCGACATCGACCTGGTGGAGGTGCTGCTCGGTGGCATCGCGGTAGCGCTGGTGTCGTTCACCGACACCAGTGTGCTGTCGCGCTCCTATGCCGCCCGCCTGAAAATGCCGATCAACCCGAACCAGGAAATGTTCGGCCTGGGTATAGCCAACCTGGCTTCGGGGCTGTTCCAGGGTATTCCGATCAGCAGCAGTTCATCGCGCACGCCAGTGGCCGAAGCGGCAGGCTCGCAAACCCAACTCACCGGTATTATCGGCGCGCTGGCGGTAACCCTGTTGCTGCTGGTGGCGCCCAATCTGATGCAGCACCTGCCCAACAGTGCCTTGGCCGCCGTGGTGATTGCTGCCGCACTGGGCCTGTTCGAGTTCACCGACCTCAAACGTATATTCCACATGCAGCAGTGGGAGTTCTGGCTGTCGTTCACCTGCTTTGTCGGCGTAGCCGTATTTGGCGCTATTCCAGGTATCTGCATCGCCGTGGCCATCGCAGTGATAGAGTTTCTGTGGGACGGTTGGCGGCCGCACCATGCGGTACTGGGCCGGGTGGATGGTACGCGGGGCTACCATGATGTGCAGCGTTATCCACAGGCCCGACGCATTCCAGGGTTGGTGCTGCTGCGCTGGGACGCGCCGCTGTTCTTCGCCAACGCCGAGCAGTTCCAGAGCACAGTGATGGCGGCAGTGGACGCGTCGCCTACACCGGTGCAGCGGTTGATCATCGCGGCGGAGCCAGTGACCAGTATCGACATCACTTCGGCCGACATGCTGGCCGAGCTGGACCGGGCGCTGGAAGCACGGGGGGTGGAGTTGCAGTTTGCCGAGATGAAGGACCCGGTGAAGGACAAGATGCGGCGGTTCGGGTTGTTCCACCATATGGGGGAGAATGCCTTTCATCCAACGGTGGGCGCGGCGGTGGATGCCTATCTGGATGAGAGCGGAGTTGACTGGCAACCCTAGGCAGCCCGAACCCGGCGCCGATCAATCCAGATCAGCATGGCACTGGCATACACCGACACCGCCAGAAACAGTGCCATGCGCACCGCAAACGCCTTGTACACATCCTGCCCGCCAGCACTGTCCTGCACCGACTGCCCCAGCAGGATCAACAGGGTCGTCAGGCAGCTCACCCAGTACGCCGGGCTCTGCCGGTTCTGCACCACCTGATACAGCCGCCGCGCCTGCCAGAGCGCGAACAGCAGCACCCACAAAAAAAACATCCACAGGTGCACGAACAGGCTCAACGCGCCCCACATCAGTATCGCCAGCAACCCGGCGAGCAACGTTGAGCCAACCAGCTCACGGCTGGCGTGCCGCGCGCGGGTTTCGCCGGCCTGTTGCCCCACACTCACTGCCTTCATGATCAGCGGCATGTACTGGTCCGGGGCAATCAGCGCCAGCAGGAAGGCCGGCATCACAATCAACGTGGCGCGCAACGCTACCCAGCTGACATGCCCGCGCCCCAGCAGCGGCGGAACCGGCTGTGCCGGCGCATTGGCAGGTTCGGGAAACAGCACATGGGCCAAGGCCGTGCCCAGCACCGCAAGCAACATGCCTTTGGCCAGCGCTTCGACCACCGAGAGGGCCAAGGTGAAGTCGCTGGTACCCGCAGCAGCAATCATGGTCAGGCCGACTATCAGCAAGTTGGCCAGCAGGCCGTTGCCGCCCATCAAGGCATAGCGCAACGTGAGAAAAACGCCCACGCCCACCAGCAACACTCCGCTGACCGGGGCGTGACGCAACAGTGGAATCAGCAATAACCCGCTGCCACACGCGAGCAGCACCAGTACCGCCAAGGCGGGTGCCGCGCGCAACGGCAATGGCTGGCTACGCATGGCCAGCAACAGCACGGCGAACACCGGTGCCAGGATCGGCACGGGCAGGCCGATGCCGAAGCTGACCACCAGGCACAGCGCCACGCCCCAGGCCAGGCGCAGGGCCCGCAGGCGGCGCAATTCAATAGGCATACGACAGCCAGCTCATCAGCCACATGAACAACCTGCCCGGCAGGTTCAGCGGGTTGCCTTCGCCAGGCAAGGCCATGACCTCGGCCTGGCCACCAACCCGCAGCACGGTTTTGTCCTGAAGTTGGTCGCGCTCAAGCTCGACAATCACCGGGAAGCGCTGTGCCGAACGCAGCCACTCGCGGCTGTTCTGAACGGTCGGCAAAGTACCCGGCGGGGTGCCCTGGCCCACGCTCACGCCGTAGCCAATGCTGCGAACACGCCCCTTCAACACGGTACCGGGCAGCGCATCAAGCACCACCAGCACCGGGGTGTCGGGGCGCAGGCGGCCGAGGTTGTTCTCGGTCATGTCGGCACTTATCCACACGTCGTGGATACTGATCAGCGTCATCATCGGGCTGCCAGCCCCGACATAATGCCCAACGTCAGTGCGCAGGTCGGTGATCAGGCCATTCGCATCAGCGCGCACCACCGTGCGCGCCAGGTCAAGCCGTGCCTTTTCGACATTGGCCGCAGCACTGCGCAGCTGGGCGTTGTCCTCCTGCGCCCCGCCCTGCTGCTCACGGGCCCGCTCCACCTCCGCACGGGCCGCCGCCACCTGGCTGATGGCCTGGTCGCGGGTTGCCTGGGCGCCTTCCAGGCGACGTACCGATACTGTGCCGGGGTCCTCATCAATCAGGCGCTTGAGGCGCTCGGCGTCCTGCCGGGCCTTGCGTGCGTTGGCCTCGGCGGCCACGAGCGCGGCCTGGGCCGAGTCGATGCCGGCGGTACTGGCGCCGATCTGACGGCGCACGGTTTCGAGGTCGGCTTCGGCGCGGGCCAAGGCAATGCGGTACTGTTCCTGATCGAGCTCGAACAGCACATCGCCCTGGCGCACCTCCTGGTTGTTGCCGACTGCGACACGCTTGATCTGCCCGGCCACTTCGGCGGCCACCGGAACCACGTACGCCTGCAGGCGGGCCTGCTGGGTGTACGGCGTGAAGCGGTCGGCCAGCAAGTACCAGAGCAGGCTCACGGCTATCAGCAGCAGCACCCAGCGCATGCCGCGATCAGGGGCTGGCGGGGGGGGCGTAGGCGTGCTGTCGCTCATTGCTTTTCACCTTGTGCATGTGCGGTGGGGGCTGGCTCGTCGAGCAGCTCGCCCCAGTCGGTGCGGTGCTGCATGTGCTGGCGGGTGGCCGGGTCGATCGGTGCGCGGCGGGCATCCCAGCCACCGCCCAAGGCCTTGTACAAAGTCACAAGGCTACTGACTGCGTTGCCACGGCTGACCAGGTAACCGTCCTGTTGCTGCAACAGCAGTTGCTGGGCATCGAGCACGCGCTGGAAGTCGGCAAAGCCTTCGCGGTACTGCGAGCTGGCCAGGTTCAGCGAACGCTGCGCAGCCTGCGAGGCCTGGTCGCGAATGGTTGCGCTCTGCAGCGAGCGGACAAGCCCGCTGGCGGCATCGTCGGCTTCGCGGGCCGCTTCGCGCACGTTTTGCTGGTACAGCTCGATCAGTTGCTGCAAGCGGGCATCCTCTACGCGCACGGCATTCTTGCGCCGGCCATAGTCGAACGGGTTCCAGATCAGGCTCGGGCCAGCAGCCAGGTCGAAGGTGTCGGGCAGGTGACTGGCGGATAAAAAGGTCCAGCCAATGCTGCCCAGCAGGCTCAGCTGTGGATAAAGATCGGCCTCGGCAACCCCAACCAGCGCCGACTGCGCCGCCACCGCCTGCTCGGCGGCGCGGATGTCCGGGCGGCGCTGCAAGAGGTTGGCCGGTACGTCCTGAAGCACGGCGCGGTCTGGCAATGGCAGCTGGCCATGACCGGCCTCCAGCTGCGGCAGCGGCCCGGGCGGGCGGCCCAGCAGCGAGCACAGCACGTTGCGCAGCGCGTTGAGCTGGTTTTCGAACTCGGGGATGGTGGCCAGGGTCGCCAGGTATTGGGTGCGCGCCTGCTGCCAGTCGAGCTCGTCATTTTCGCCGTGGCGGAACAACCGCTCGGTGATCTCCAGGCTACGCGCCTGGCGCTCGGCGTTCTCGCGCGCGATATCCAGCCGTGCCTCGGCGGTACGCAGGGCGAAGTAGGTGTCGGCCACTTGTGCACGCAACAGCAGCATGGCATCGGCGTAATTGGCCTGGGAAACGAAGTAGGCCGCATCTGCGCTTTCGATGGCGCGGCTGAAGCGCCCCCAGAAGTCAATTTCCCAACCGATGTCGAAGCCCACGCTGGATTGCCAGAACACCGAGTCACGCGCTGCTGCAGCGCCGGACTGGTCTTGATTCAGGTACAGGCTCTGCGCGCTCAACTGTTGCAACTGTGGATAACGCCCGGTCTGCACGATGGCCAGCTGGGCACGGGCTTCGGCGATGCGCAGGCCCGCCACGCGAAGGTTGGTGTTGTTGGCATCGGCCTCGGCAATCAGCGCGTCCAGCATTGGGTCGGCGAACACCGTCCACCAGCGGCGCAGGTCGGGCGCCACAGCGTTGCGTCCTGCCTGCTCCAGCAAAGGCGTGCTCCAGCCGGCCAGCCAAGGGGCCTGGGGCTTTTCGAAATCCGGGCCAACCTGGGTGCAGCCGGCCAGCACTAGCAGCAGCCCCAGACCATAGCCGTACTTGGGCATGGCAACCCCTGGCTCAGGCAGCAGGTGGTGCCGGTTGCTCCGGCACCTGCAGTGCAACCCATTGCCAGAACAACACGTAGGTGACGCCAAGGATCACCGGGCCGATGAACAAGCCGATGATCCCTTTGACCACCATGCCGCCCAGCGCCCCGATCAGCACCACCGGCATCGGCACGTCCACCCCTCGCCCCAGCAGCAGCGGCTTGAGCACGTTGTCGGCCAGCCCGGCAACGAAGGTGTAGATGGCAAACACGATGGTCGCGGCGGTAAAGCCTTCGACGTTGAACACATAGATGATCACCGGCAACGTGACAAGGGTAGCGGGCGCCTGGGCAATCCCCAGCATGAGGATGACGATGGCCAGCATGCCGGCCCCTGGCACCCCTTTGACCACGAAGCCGACGCCGATCAGCAACATCTGGATGAACGCAATGCCGATCACACCCTGGGCCACCGCACGAATGGTCGCGGTGCATAACTTGGCCAATGGCTTGCCCCGCTCCTCACCCGATACCCGCATGGCGATACGCTGTGCCGCGATTTCACCACGGTCACCAAAGGCCATGATCACCCCGGAGATGATGATCGCACCAATGAACAGCAAAAAGGCCCCCCCGGCACTGGCCGCAGCACCCAGCACCGTGCGCCCGGCGCCCTTGAGCTGGGGCATCCACTGGTTCAGCACACTGGCCATGTTTTCGGAGGCCGCCAACCAAAGGGCATGCACCTTCGGCCCGATCAGTGGCCAGGCCGCCACAGCGTCAGGCGGGGTCGGCACGCTCCAGGCTCCGCTTTTGAGCAACGTCACCAGGCTGTCCACCGATTCGCCGATGGACATCACCACCAGGTAGATCGGCACCAGCAGCACCACCAGTACCAACACCACCACCAGCGTCGCCGCATACCCCTGCTTGAGGCCGGTACGGCGCTGGAGGCGACAATGCAACGGGTACAGGGTGACCGCCAGGATAACCGCCCACAGCATCAGCTCCAGAAATGGCTGGAACACCTGAAAGGCAAAGATCACCAAGGCAGCCACCAGGCCGGCTTTGATCAGCACATCGAGCAAACCCCGCGACAGGGCGCTGTCCAGCTTGATACCCGGTTGCATGCTTCACCTCCGAACATTCAGTTCGTCATGTGCCACGGTTCAGTCACTCGTTTCCGGGGTTGCCTGTACGGGGCTGGCGTCTCGTAACTGCCGCGCCAAGGCCATCATCACCAGCGGTACCACCGCCATCGACAAGGTAATGGCCAGCACCAGCACGTCATGCACCTGCCGAGTCAGCACCTGATGCTCCAGCGCCAGCTTGAACACCACGAAGGCAAACTCGCCACCCGAGGCCAGCACCACACCCAGGCACAACGCCTGGGCCTTGTTGAGCCCGCCAACCGTACGCCCGAGGCCATACAGCAAGGGTAGCTTGATGGCGACCAGCAACACGGTCAGGCCTAACACCATCAGTGGCATGCCAAACAGCAGGCGCAGGTCGGCACTCATGCCCACGCCAACGAAGAACAGCCCCAGCAGCAGGCCTTTGAGCGGCTCGATCTGGGTTTCCAGTTCGTGGCGAAATGGCGACTCGGCCATCAGCACGCCGGCCAGAAATGCACCCAGTGCCATCGACACGCCCACGTGCTCCATCAGCCAGGCGGTGCCCAGCACCACCAGCAAGGCCGTGGCCGTCGACAGCTCGGGCAAGCCCGAACCCACCGTCCACTTGAATACCGGGGTCAACAGATAGCGACCAAAGACAATCAGCACGCCTATGCCGACAGCCACTGCCAGCAGTGGCAAGGCCCCTTCGTCGGCGGTGCTGACATCGCCCCCGAGCAGCGGCACCACGGCAATCAAGGGGATGGCGGCAATGTCCTGAAACAGCAGGATGGCCACCGCCAGGCGACCGTGCGGCTTGCCCAGGTCCTTGCGCTCGGCCAGTACCTGCAAGCCAAAGGCGGTGGACGACAGCGCCAGGCCCAGGCCTAGCACGATGGCAGCGGGTTTCGATTGGTCGAACAGCCAGTACGCCAGCAGCCCAAGCAGCACCGCAGTCAGCCCCACCTGCAAGCTGCCGACGCCAAACAGCGCCCGGCGCATGGTCCACAGACGCCGGGGTGAGAGTTCAAGGCCAATCACGAACAGCAGCATGACCACGCCCATTTCCGACAGCCGCGCCACGTTGTCCGGGTTGTCGAGCAGGCCGAACACCGAAGGACCAATCAGGATACCCGCCAGCAGGTAACCCGGTACCGCCCCCATTTTCAGGCGCTGTGCCAGTGGTACCAGAAGCACCACGGCCAACAGGAACACCACCGTCGCCTGCAACAGGCTGCCGTCATGTGGCATGAGCTCGTACCTTCGCAGCTCCCCGCAGGGAGGGGGTCAGAAGCGTTCTTCAACGACCTTGAACGGATAGGCCACAGCCTTGTACTTGCCGATCTTGCCGCGTTTGGGCAACTTCACCAGCTGGTCGCGGGTGATGTCCTTGTAGGGAATGCGGCCAAGCAGATGGCTGATGATGTTCAGCCGGGCGCGCCGCTTGTCGTTGGAATGGGCCACGAACCACGGTGCCCAGGCGGTATCCGATGCCTGGAACATGTCGTCGCGCGCCTGGGTGTAATCATCCCAGCGGGTGTACGACTTGAGGTCCATCGGCGACAGCTTCCACAGCTTGCGGCCATCATTGATGCGGTCCTGCAGGCGCCGGGTCTGCTCTTCGGCGCTGACTTCAAGCCAGTACTTGATGAGGATGATCCCCGACTCGACCATGACCTTTTCGAACACGGGCACACCGGTCAGAAACTTGTCCACTTGCTCGTCAGAGCAGAAGCCCATGACCCGCTCGACCCCGGCGCGGTTGTACCAGCTGCGGTCGAAGATCACCACTTCGCCCGCAGCGGGCAGGTGGCCCAGATAGCGCTGCAGGTACATCTGGGTTTTCTCTCGCTCGGTCGGTGCGGGCAGTGCCACCACGCGGAACACCCGTGGGCTGACACGCTCGGTGATGGCCTTGATGGTGCCACCCTTGCCGGCACCGTCACGGCCTTCGAAGACGATGCACACCTTCAGGCCCTTGGCAACCACCCACTCCTGTAGCTTCACCAGCTCTACATGCAGGTGTTTGAGCGCTTTTTCGTAGGCCTTGCCGCCCAGTTTTTCTGGCATTTCCTGGGTGGGTTTCTTCCTGGACGGCTTCGACATGACACTCTCCTGAAGGGGAATGAAGAGTCAGTATGGTCGATTCATGACGGTTTGCCGCTTCGCTTGCCGGCTGAGAGGGGGCTGCGGTGCAGCCCCCCCAAAAAAAACCTACTTGGCCAACGTGTTGTAGCTGGTCATCAGGTTGCGGTAATCCGGAATATGGTTGGAGAACAGGGTCCCCAGCCCTTCAATGTCATTGCGCCAATCACGGTGCAGCTCACAGGCCACGCCGAACCACGTCATCAACTGTGCACCGGCAGCCTCCATGCGCCGCCAGGCGGAGTCGCGGGTGAGTTCGTTGAAGGTGCCAGAGGCGTCAGTGACGACGAACACCTCGAAGCCCTCCTCCAGTGCCGACAGTGCCGGGAAGGCCACGCACACTTCGGTGACCACACCGGCAATCAGCAGCTGCTTCTTGCCAGTGGCTTTTACCGCCTTGACGAAGTCTTCGTTGTCCCAGGCGTTGATGTTGCCGGGGCGTGCAATGTAGGGGGCGTCGGGGAACTGCTCTTTCAGTTCCGGCACCAGCGGGCCGTTGGGGCCAGTCTCGAAGCTGGTGGTGAGGATGGTCGGCAGCTTGAAATATTTGGCCAGGTCGGACAGAGCCAGCACGTTGTTCTTGAAGCGGTCGGGGTCGATATCCCTTACCAGCGAGAGCAGGCCGGTCTGGTGGTCGACCAGCAGCACCGCAGCGTTGTTCTTGTCCAGGCGCTTGTATTCGAAGGCCATGGGGGATCTCCTTGCTTCAGCGGGTTGGGAGTATCAGCGTAGGCAAGGATGCAGGACTGCAGAGGCCGTCGGTCGGGTTGCCTGGCCGCTCCCTTCCGCTTTAAAAGGAAGCTCTGCCATCACTTCACAAATTCCTGAACTGATTATTTGCCGCCAGCGATTTTTCCCCTCGCCAACCGCCACCAGAATCGCTTCACCATAATCACAAAAACCGTGAGGCCACTCCCGTGGACCAGACTCTCCAGGTACGGCAGGCGGCCGCCGACCTCGTCGCCGCGTTTGCCAGCAACGACACCGCCCGCTATTTCGCCTGCTTCAGCGAAGACGCCACCTTCCTCTTCCACACCTTGCCGCAACCGCTGCTGTCGCGCCGTGCCTACGAAGACCTCTGGGCCCAGTGGCAGGTCGAGGGTTTTGCCGTGCTCGCCTGCGAGTCGGGCAATGCCCAGGTGAGCGTGCAAGGTGATGTGGCGATCTTCATGCACGATGTGGCCACCCATATCCGCATCGCCGGTGAAGAACACCAGTTGAGCGAGCGCGAAACCATCGTGTTCCGCCGCCACGGCGAACAGTGGCTGGCCTGCCACGAACACCTGTCGGTCGTATCGCCGGCCTGATCACCTTTTTACGCGGCCCTGCCGCCCTGCCATCGCACCCACAAGAAGGCCCGCGCACTGCGCAGGCTACAACAACCGCGCTGGAGCATCACCATGAGCCACTCGACCGGTATCGAGACCAACGGCGTCGAACAGATCCCCGACGATCAACGCGACGCCTCCCCGCTGGACCTGTTCCGCCTGATCTTCGGCGGCGCCAATACCTTCGCTACCGCCGTGCTGGGCAGCTTCCCGGTGCTGTTCGGGCTGTCGTTCCAGGCAGGTGTGTGGGCAATTCTGCTCGGCGTTACCGTGGGCGCGCTGATCCTTGCACCCATGGGCCTGTTCGGGGCACTGAACGGCACCAACAACGCGGTGTCTTCAGGCGCACACTTTGGCGTGCATGGGCGTATCGTCGGCTCGTTCCTGTCGCTGCTGACGGCGGTGGCGTTCTTCTCGCTGTCGGTGTGGAGCTCGGGCGATGCGTTGATCGGCGGGGCCAAGCGCCTGGCCGGCCTGCCGGAAACCGACCTTACCCTGGGCCTGGCCTACGGCCTGTTCGCGGTGCTGGTGCTGGTGGTGTGCATCTTCGGCTTCCGCTTCATGCTGTGGGTCAACAAAATTGCCGTGTGGGCGTCGAGCCTGCTGTTCCTGCTGGGTATCGTCGCCTTTGCCGGGCCGTTCGATGCCGGTTACGCCGGCAGCGTCAACCTGGGCCAGGCGGGCTTCTGGGCAGCCTTCGTCGGTGCAGCGATCCTGGCCATGAGCAACCCGGTGTCGTTCGGCGCCTTCCTGGGCGACTGGTCACGCTACATCCCGCGTGAAACGCCCAAGGCGCGCATCATGCTGGCCGTGATTGCCGCCCAGGGCGCCACACTGATTCCGTTCCTGTTCGGCCTGTGCACGGCCACCCTGGTTGCAACCCAGGCACCGGACTACATCGCCGCCAACAATTATGTAGGTGGCCTGCTGGCCGTGGCCCCAACCTGGTTCTTCCTGCCGGTGTGCCTGATTGCGGTGATCGGCGGCATGTCCACCGGCACCACGGCGCTATATGGCACCGGTCTGGACATGTCCAGCGTGTTTCCGCGCTTGCTCAGCCGCGCCGGCGCCACGTTGCTGATCGGTGTACTGGCGATCGGCTTCATTTTCGTCGGCCGTTTCACCTTCAACCTGGTGCAGAGCGTGTCGACCTTTGCGGTGCTCATCATCACCTGCACCAGCCCGTGGATGGTGATCATGATCCTCGGCCTGATTACCCGCCGCGGCTTCTACCACGCCGATGACCTGCAGGTGTTCACCCGCGGCCAGCGTGGTGGCCACTACTGGTTCCTGCATGGCTGGAACTGGCGCGGCATGGGGGCGTGGATCCCCAGCGCAGCGGTCGGCCTGTGCTTCGTCAACCTGCCGGGGCAGTTCGTCGGCCCGCTGGGCGACCTGGCCGGGGGCATCGACCTGAGCCTGCCGGTCACCCTGGGGCTGGCTGGCGTGCTGTACCTGCTGCTGCTCAACCTTTTCCCTGAACCTGCTGGTGTGTATGGCCCTCAAGGCCCGCGTTGGGTGCGTTGCAAAAGCACCACGCACACGCCCGTGACCACTGCCGAAATGGCCTGACTGGAAACCGACCATGACCACTTCCCACTATATCGCCGGCCGCTGGGTCGAAGGCCAGGGCAGCGACTGCATCAGCGTCAACGACCCTGCGCTGGGGCAACCGTTCGCTGAATTCATGGCTGCCAGCGTTGCCCAGGTCGACCAGGCCGTGGCCGCCGCCCGTAGCGCCCTGCCCGCCTGGAAAAGCACCGGCGCCAGCGAGCGTGCAGCCTTCCTGCGCGGTTTTGCCGAACAGCTCGGGCAGCGCCGCGAAGCGCTGATCACCTTGCAGATGCGCAACAACGGCAAGCCGCGCCATGAGGCCGAAATCGACCTGGACGACGCCATCGCCACCTTCACTTACTACGCCGAACTGGCAGAACAGCTGCCTTCGAAGAACCGTGATGTGCCACTGGCCGCGCCAGGCTTCACTGCCCGTACCCGCCTGGAGCCGGTGGGTGTAGTCGGCCTGATCGTGCCGTGGAACTTCCCGCTGGTGACCAGCGCCTGGAAGCTCGCCCCGGCCTTGGCCGCTGGCTGCACCGTTGTGCTCAAACCGTCGGAAGTCACCCCGCTGATCGAGCAGGCCTACGGCCAGATCGCCGATGCCCTGGGCCTGCCGGCTGGCGTGTTGAACATCGTCAACGGCAAGGCCGAGACTGGCGCTGCGTTGAGCAACCACAACGGCCTGGACAAGCTGTCGTTCACTGGCAGCAACAGCGTCGGCAGCCAGGTGATGCGCAGCGCTTCGGCGCAGTGCCGGCCAGTCACGCTGGAGCTGGGCGGCAAGTCGGCGATCGTGGTGTTCGATGATTGCGATGTGGACCAGGCAGTGGAGTGGATCGTCGCCGGCATCACCTGGAACGCCGGGCAAATGTGCTCGGCCACTTCGCGCCTGCTGGTGCAGGACGGTATTGCCGATGCGCTGCTGCCGCGCCTGCAAGCGGCACTGGAAAACTTGCGGGTGGGTAACCCGTTGACCGAAGAAGTCGACATGGGCCCGCTGACCAGCCAGGCACAATGGCTAAAGGTGGCCAGCTACTTTGCCACCGCACGCGAGGAGGGTTTGCAGTGCCTGGCCGGTGGCAAGGCGCTGGACCGGGACGGCTGGTTCGTCAGCCCGACGCTGTATGCCGATGTGCCGAAAGACAGCCGCCTGTGGAGCGAGGAGATCTTTGGCCCGGTGCTGTGTGCACGGCGGTTTGCCAGCGAGGAACAGGCGATTGCCGAGGCCAACGACAGCCGCTTCGGGCTGGTAGCCACCGTCTGCTCCGCGGACCTGGAACGTGCCGAGCGCGTGGCCGATGCGCTGGAAGTTGGCCATGTATGGATCAACTCGGTGCAGGCCGTGTTCGTCGAAACCTCGTGGGGCGGCACCAAAGGCAGCGGGATCGGCCGTGAGCTGGGGCCGTGGGGGTTGTCGGCCTACCAGTCGGTCAAGCATGTGACGCGGTGCCTCGGCTGATATCGCAAGGGGCCGCGTTGCGGCCCTTTTCGCGATACAAACCCTCGCCCGCGTGACTTTCCCCTCCCCCCGCAAAGTCCCACTTCCTGGTACCCCCACAATCACAACACCAGGCCGGACCACCCATGCACCCTCAACGCACCGCCTTGCACAACGAACTGCACGCCCGCCCGTCGCTGTATTTCGACGGCCCGGCGCATGTCTTCCACCTGGCCCTGCTCGGCGGTGATGCTGCCTGTGCGGCCCTGCTGCAACGCTGCTGCCCGGATGCCCTGGACACTACGGCAGCCCAAGGCATCACCCGCCTGGACGGCCACCCGTTCAAGTGGGAACGGCACACCGAGTTCTTCACCCTGACACTGGTAGTGCCCTGCACGGCTGCCGATACCGATTGGCAAGCCCTGCCACCCGTGCTGGCCGAGGCCATCGCCCCGCAGGCGGCACAGGTGATCAACGCCGTGCAGGTGCTGGTACGCGACGAGCAAGGCCTGGATCTGCCCCAATACGGTTTCAAAGACCCCTGCGGCTCGTGCGTCGGTGGTGGCGATGCGGTGGTATGGAGTGACTTCCGCCTGACCGAGGACGGCACCAACCGCTTCCTGTTCATCAACCGCCGCCTCAATGCCTACCGCCAGGGCCGCATGATCCGCCGCCTGCTGGAGATCGAGACGTACCGCATGATGGCCTCGCTGACCCTGACCACGGCCAAGGCCCTGAGCCAGGAGCTGGATGCCTTCGACAAAACCCTGGTCACCCTATCCGAGCGCAGTGCCGGGGGTGAAGGGCATGACTCCAAAGGACTGCTGGAAGCCATTGCCCACCTGTCACGCCAGGTTGTAAGCCGCACGGTAAAAACCCGCCACCGCTTCGGCGCCACCCAAGCCTATGCACAACTGGTGTTCGAACGCCTGGGCGAACTGCGGGAGAGCCATGTGGGGGACTGCCAGCGTTTGGGGGTGTTCATCGAACGTCGGTTCAAGCCGACCGTGCGCTACTGCGCGGCCACCGAGCAGCGGCTGGAACAATTGGCGAAGAACGTGGCGAACCTGGGCGACTTGCTGCAGGCGCGGGTGCAAGTGGAGATGGAAGAACAGAACGCCGGCATTCTGCGCAGCCTCAATGCCCGGGCTGATGCCCAGGTAAAGATCCAGCGGGCGGTGGAGGGGCTGTCGATCATCGCCATCACCTACTACTTGCTGAATCTGTTCAAGCTGCTGTATGGCGGGCTGAATGTGCTGGGGTTGGGGCTGACGGCGCGGGATGGGTTGTTGGCCATGGCGCCGCCAGTGTTGTTGGTGTTGCTGGTGATTTTGCTGCGGATCAGGCAGGCCAAGCAGCATTGAGGTCGGGGGCGCTTGGCGCCCCCGCTCTTTACACCGACTCGTCAGCGGGGCGAGCGCCCTCTTGCACCAGCACCATGCTCTGTGGCGATGACAGGGGAATGCCTTCGTCGCGCAACCGCCCGAGAATGGTGAACAGCAGGTCACTGCGGGTACCCGATACCTGTCGCGGCCCGGCTACATAACCGCTCACGCCAATCACCATTCCGCTGCTGGTCAGGTCCTTGAACGACACCGAAGTGGCCGGCGCATCCAGAATCGCCTCATGCTCGTCGTATGCCGCCAGCAGCAGCTCGCGCACACGGTTGGCATCGGTTTCCAGTGGCAGCGTCAGGGTAATGCTGACCACACCCAACGCATTGCCCATGGTCACGTTGCGCACGTTCTGCGAAATGAACTGCGAGTTGGGCACGATCACCGTCGAACGGTCCGACATCTGGATCTCGGTGGCGCGCACGTTGATGCGGCGGATATCACCCTCGACACCTGCCAGGCTAACCCAGTCGCCCACCTTTACCGGGCGCTCAGTCAGCAGGATCAGGCCGGAGATGAAGTTCTGCACGATTTGCTGCAAACCGAAACCGATACCGACCGACAGGGCACTGACCACCCAGGTCAGGCTGGTGAGGTTGATGCGCAAGGTCGACATCACCAGCATGGCCAGGAACAGGAAGCCCAGATACCCCACCAGGGTCACCAGCGAGGCGCGCATGCCGGCGTCCATGTCGGTTTCCGGCAGCAGGCGATCGCTCAGCCAGCGCTTGACCACGCGAATAGCGAACAGGCCACCGAAGAAAATCGCCAGGGCCAGCAGAATGTCCTGCGGCACGATGTTCAGGTTGCCGAGCAGCTTGCCGCCGGTGCCGTCCCAGTCGCCCAGGCTCAGCAACAGTTCGCTGGGGCTGGTGCCCGATGGCATCAACACCAGCAACAGCGCCAGGAACAGCACGATGGTGCGGCCGATGCCGGCCAGGATGGTGCTGGCCTGTGCCTGATGGCGCGGCGCCAGGCCCAGGGTAGAAGCCAGAGCCAGGCCACCGGGCTGACGCGGCGACAACAGGGTTTCGCACAGGTCGCCAAAGAACGTGGTCAGCAAGTAGGCACAGGTGACGACCAGGCTAACCCACAGCAACTTGGCGGTGAGGAAGTAGGCAAGCGTCAGGTAACCGGCGAGCAGCGCCAGCAGAATCAACGACAACCAGATGACCATTACAAACGGGATCAGCCCGGCCAGGCCCGTGGGGCGCTCCAGGTCATGCTTGCGCAGGGTGCGGCGGTAACGCAGCAACGCGCCGGCAAAGATGAACGCCACCACCAGCGCGGTCAGCCCGTTGACGGCCACCGTCAGCGCCAGGCTGGCGCCGATCACGCTGTTCATGCGCTCCATGGTCATCATGACCATCAGTGCCAATGCCAGCACCTTGGGGAACCAGCCCAGTGCACTGGCCACTTCGTCGGGGATCGGCGGCAGCCGCCAGGACGGGCGCTGCAACATCAGCATGGCACGGCCCAGGCCAGTGATGAAGGCACTGAACACCACCAGGGCGAGAATGTGGTTGGTCAGGCTGGCGATATCGCTGCCCAGCTCGGCGCTGCTCTCCAGCCCCCAACGCAGCAGCGAAACAGAACCGGCGATGGTGCCCAGGGTTGCCAGGCTGACGCCCAGGGCCAAGGCGCTGCGGCGAAGACGGCCCTCAGGTAACCAGCCCACCATGGCGCTGGCCAGCAACCGCTCAAGCACGCGCCGCACCAGAGTCCAGACCAGAATCGCCGCGACCAGGCTGGTAATGAACAGCCAGCGGTTTTCGGCGCTGAAGGCACTGCTGATGGCATCGGCTGCCTCGCCGCGCAGGTCACGCAGGCGCGCCACGTCGTCCTGGGTGGGGCGGATGATGCTTTGCCAGAACGCCGGGCTCAGTGGCGAGGCCGCACGGCTGGTGATCTGCGAGTTGAACTGACTGCGGCGCAGGTTGACGATTTGCGTGGACAGGTCGCGTGCTGACTGGGTCAGCTTGGTGGCCTGATCCTGCTGGGCCACCAGCGCCTTTTTTTCGGCCTCCAGGGCTTTGCGCTGCTGGGTCAGGGTGGCGGCCTCGTCCGGCTGGACCGGGCCAATCACCTTCAGCTTGTCGTCGAGCTTTTCCACATCGGTGGTGCGCTGCGCACTCAATGCGTCCGCCTGGCGCTGCACCTGCATCGCGGCCAGGCGCAATTGCGACAGCAGGTCGTCGTTGGCCTCACTGGTGACGCCCTGACGGACCTGATCCAACCGTTCGCTCAGTTGCTCGATGCTGGCGTTTTCATCCAGCGCTGGCGCTTCGGCTGCCGCCAGGTTGGACAATGGCGTGGCCGGGGCCGACCACGCCGGACTGGCAAGCGCCAACAGCAGGACCATAAGGCCTGCGCAATAACGGGCAAGGCTGACACGCCTCATCGAATATTCCTCTTTACAACTCGATTTGGCGGAGGATTCTACGCGGCTTCAAGCCATCAGGAGAGTGCCGTCTCTCGTTTGAGTAGCTGCTGTTTGCGCTCGACGCCCCAGCGGTAGCCGCTGATGTCGCCGTCCCGACGCACTACCCGGTGGCACGGGATGGCCACGGCGATGTGGTTGGCCGCGCAGGCCATGGCGACTGCGCGCACCGCTTTGGGCGCACCGATGCGCTCGGCGATGTCGGTGTAGCTGACCCGGCTGCCAGCCGGCACCTCGCGCAGGGCCTGCCACACCCGCTCCTGAAACGCCGTGCCCTGTACATCCAGCGGCAAGGTCAGGCCCAGCGCCGGGGCTTCGACGAAGCCCACCACTTCGGCAACCAGCTGTTCGTAGGCGCTGTCGCCGCCAATCAGAAGGGCTTTGGGGAACTGGTCCTGCAAGTCTTGCAACAGGGCCTCGGGATCGTCGCCCAACAGAATCGCGCAGATCCCCTTCTCGCTTTGGGCCACCAGGATCGCGCCCAGTGAACACTGACCGATGGCGAAATGGATCGTTGCCCCGGTGCCGCCAGCACGGAATTGCCGGGGGCGCATGCCCAGGCGCTGACCGGCGCTTTCGTAGAAGCGGCTGTTGGAGTTGTAGCCCGCGTCGTAGATGGCGTCAGTGACTGAACGCTCACCGTCTTCCAGGTGCGCACGCACACGCCGGGCGCGGAAGGCGGTGGCATAAGCCTTGGGGGTGACGCCGGTTTCAGCCTTGAACAAACGGTGCAGGTGGAAGGGGCTGACGGCCAGTTGCGCACTGAGCTGGTCGAGACTGGGTGCAGGGTCGCTGGCTTCGATCAGGCGGCAGGCACGGGTGACCAGTTGACTGTGGCGGGTGGCGCTGGCCTTGCTTATACAACGTTTGCAGGCGCGGTAACCGGCCGCTTCGGCGGCAACGGGGGTGTCGTAGAACTCGACGTTGCTGCGCTTGGCCATGCGAGACTTGCAACCGGGGTGGCAGTAGACGCCGGTGGTGCGCACGGCGTAGACGAAGTGGCCGGTGGCAGCGGTGTCGCGGGATTCTACAGCGTGCCAGCGTTGGTCGGGGGTGGTGTAGGCGTTCATCTTTGATTTCCGAGTATGTGGTTGCTTGTACCGGCCTCTTCGCGGGTAAACCCGCGAAAGGGCAGGCACAGGCAGTGCAAAAGCCTCAGGCCCGCCACAGGTACCAGGCCGCCACGGTACGGTATGGGCGCCAGCCGCCACCCAGCGAGCGCATCTGCGCAGGCGTTGGCGCCTTCTCCAGCCCCTTGAGCCGTCGATAGCCCTCACGCACACCAAAATCGTCCACTGGCAGAATGTCCGACCGTTCCAGGCTGTAGATCAGCAGCATCTCCACTGTCCAACGTCCTACCCCACGCAATGCCACCAAGCGCTCGATCAGGGCTTCATCAGCCATGGCCAATGCCTCTTCCCGCGTCGGCACCAGGCCCTCCAGCCGGGCCTGGGCAATGCCCTGCACCGTGGCCATCTTGCTTGCCGAAAACCCACAGGCGCGCAGGGTATCCGGGCTGACAGCCAACAGTTGCTCAGGTGCCGGGAACGCAACCTGCGGGAACAGCGCCAACAACCGGCCAAGGATCGCCTCTGCGGCGCGGGCATGCAGCTGCTGGTAGGCAATCGCCCGCACCAGTGCCTCATAAGGCTCACGCCCCGGCGTGGCCTGGTGCAGACACGGCCCGGTCGCCGCGACGTGCCGCGACCAGTCCGGATCGAGCGCGGCAAAGTAATCGGTGGCCTCGCGCAAGGCCTGCGGCGAAAGGTCGGCCAGAATCATGGCACCTCCATCAAGTCGATTGCAGGTCCAGCTTAGCGCAGCCGTTCATCGGGCAAACGCCGGTTCTTGCGCGGCTAATTCCTGGCATACCATTGCTCCACGCCATGATCCCCGCATAGAATTGAGAACAATTCACAATCGCACACATCAAGGGACTGGGCCTTCGCTACGATGCAGATCAACGACACGCTCAAACCGGCCGAGGTCGCTCTGCTGTACCAGTCCCACCATGCCTGGCTGCGCGACTGGTTGCGTAGCCGGGTTGGTTGCGGCGAGCATGCCGCCGATCTGGCTCAGGATACCTTCGTACGTTTGCTGCGCGCCCGCCAGGTGTCGCCGCTGAAAGAGCCACGCGCCTACCTCAGCAGCATCGCCCGTGGCCTGATGATCGACCAGTTCCGCCGGCGCGCACTGGAGCGGGCCTACCAGGAAAGCCTTGCGCACTTGCCCGAGGCTGAAGTGCCCAGCGAGGAAGACCGGTTGGTCATCCTCGATGCCCTGGAGCGCCTGGACCGTGCCCTGCACCAGTTGAAGCCGCGTGTACGCCAGGCGTTTCTGCTGGCCCAACTGGACGGTTTGAGCATCGTGCAGATCGCGCAGCAGTTGGACGTATCCCGCGCCACCATCGAGCGAGACCTGGCCAAGGCCCTGGGCGTCTGCTACCGGTTGCGCTATGCCGACACCTGACAGCGCACCCGCGCAGGCACAGGTCGACCAGGCGATCGACTGGCTGGTGAAACTGCGCTTCGACCGCCCCAGCGCACATACCGAGCAACAGTTCCGGCAATGGCTGGCCAGCCACCCGCACAACCCGCTGGCCTGGCAGCGTGTCAGCCACCTCAGTGACGAGATGGCTGCGTTGCCCAAGGACCTGAGCCGGCGGACCCTGGAGGGCGGCCAGCGCCAACGCGTCAGCCGCCGAAACCACCTTAAGTTGCTGGGGCTCTTGGCCGTGGGCGGCAGCCTGGGCTGGGCCGCACGCGAACCGTTGGGCTTGCCACAACTGTTGGCCGACAGCAGCACCGCCACAGGTGAACGACGCCAATGGCAAGGCAGCGACGGCAGCCGCATCCAGCTCAACACCGCCAGCGCCATCGACTTGCGCTACAGCGCAGCGCAGCGCCGGCTGGAACTGATCCACGGCGAGGTCAGCCTGGACAGCAACCCGAATGACAACCGACCGTTCCGTATCGACACCCGTGTCGGCCCGCTGACCACACTCGGCAGCCAGCTGTTGCTGCGCGAAAACAGCCAGGGCCTGCTGCTGTCGGTGCGTCGTGGCGAAGTTACGCTGTTCCCCTCCTCCGCCTCTGCGCGGCAAATCGAGCAAGGCGAAACCTTGCAGATCGGGGCAAATGGCAGCATCCACGCAGTGACGCTGCACAGCGACCCCTGGGGCTGGACCGACGGTGTACTCAGTGTGCGGCAGATGCCATTGGCCGAGTTTGTCGCCGAACTCGGCCGGTACCGTCCAGGCCTGTTGCGCTGCGCGCCTGAAGTGGCAAGCTTGAAAGTGTCTGGCACCTTTCAGCTGGCTGACACCGAGCAGGTCCTGCAACTGCTCACTCGCAGCCTGCCTGTGCGGGTCGACTACCGGACGCGCTTCTGGGTAAACGTCGGCGCAGCCTGAAAGGTCATCACTGCGCCACAGCGCGTATGCGCCCCGCACGCCGGTACGACTGCCTGGCAAAACACACGAACAACCCGGCCATCAGCGCCAGCGCCATGGGCAAGCCATGTGGCGCCACATTCATTGCCGCGCCACTGAGCAGCGGCCCGATCAGGCTCCCCACGCCCCACAGCAACCCTACGCTGGCGTTGGCAGTGACCAGGTCCTGGCCTTTGAAGCGCTGCCCGATCAACACCAACGCCAAGGTGTAGATACCCCCTGCCACCGCGCCCAGTACCACCAACAGCGGCCACAGCAGCCAGGTGAGGTTCAACAACCAAGGCAGGCCGATGCCGATCGCCATCGCCACCAGCCCGCACACCAGGTGCAGCCCGGTGCGCTCCACCCGGTCGGCTAGCCAGCCCAGCGGCAACTGGAACAGCATATCGCCAGCAAACACCACAGTCACCATCAGCGCCGCGATGCCCACGGCAAACCCATGGCTGGTGGCATACACCGGCAACAGCGACAACACCACGGCATCGAAGAACGAAAAGAACAGCACCGCCACGCACAGCGCCGGCGCCACACGGAAGAACCCGGCCAAGCCAAAGCTCTTTTCGCCCTCTTCATGTTCGACATGGTCGTTGGGCACGGTCAGCACGATGCACAGCAGCGCCAGGCCATAGCAGGCGGTGACCACCCCGGTGATCCACGGGCTATCGGCACCCAGCACCGCCAGCATGGCCGGGCCGAGCACCTGAAAGCCAGTGAAGCTGGTGGCATACAGGGCCATGATCTTGCCGCGGTTGTGCTCCGGGCACAGCTCGTTGACCCACGACTCGCCGAGGATGATGGCGATCCCCATGCCGAGCCCGAGGCCCAGGCGCAGCAGCGCCAGCAGCCACAGCGAACCGAATGCCGGCTCGAGCAAGGCAATGCTGACCGTGCATAGGCTGAAACACAGCAAGTAAATGGTGCGCCGGGTGAGGTGACGGCAGCAGGCATCGACCAGAAACGCCGAGAGCATCATGCCCGCAGCAGGGACGGCCGAGATGATGCCAATCTCCAGGGTGCTCGCCCCCGCTTCATGCAGGCGCAACGACACCAGCGGCAAGCTGGCCCCCAAACTGAAACCCACGACCGAAACGGCGAACAACAGGCCCGCCAGCAAACGCATGTTCATGTACCACTCCTTGCAAACCGAAAAGACGTGCAGACACAGGCGCGCACGCCAGATTGGCGAGCGACGCAAAAGCGCAGATCAGTTCAGGCGAGGTGTGGCGAGAAGGTGAAGGCAAAAAGCACGCTGCGGCGGCGCTTGAGCACCGTGTCGCTCGGCCACGCACGACGCAAGGCCTGGAAGGCAGGCTGACGGGCGTTTGGCAGGGACTGGGTACGGCGCATTGCTTTGACTACTACGCAGGTGGTTGGAAAAAGAGGCGGCACTCTAGGCCAAGGGTGTCAGGTCGTCAATCGTCGGGGCTGCAACGCAGCCCCAGGGATATCAGCGTTTACCCGTAGACGGCAAGAACACCGCCAACAAGCCGAACAACGGCAGGAACGAGCACAGCCCATACACATATTCGATACCGCGCAGGTCCGCCACATACCCCAGCAGCGCCGCACCAATGCCGCCGAAGCCGAACATCAGCCCGAAGAAGATTCCGGCGATCATGCCCACGCTGCCCGGTACCAGCTCCTGCGCATACACCACGATCGCGGAAAACGCCGACGCCAGGATAAAGCCGATCACCACGCTCAACACCGTGGTCCAGAACAGGTCTGCATACGGCAGTGCCAAGGTGAACGGCGTCACGCCCAAAATCGAGAACCAGATCACCGCCTTGCGCCCGATGCGGTCACCGATCGGCCCGCCAAAGAACGTGCCGGCCGCCACCGCGCCGAGGAACAGGAACAGGTGCAGCTGCGAGCTGGCCACCGACACATCGAACTTTTCGATCAGGTAGAAGGTGAAGTAGCTGGTGAAGCTGGCCATGTAGAAGTACTTGGAGAACACCAGCAGGCCCAGAACGATCAGCGCCGCGATCACCCGGTTGCGCGAGATGCCGTGGGTGGCTTGCACCGCCTTGCGCGCCTTGGCCTGGTTGAGGTGCTCCTTGTACCAGCCACGCAGCATCAAGGTGACGCCAAAGAAGAACAGCGCGGCCAGGCCGAACCAGGCGACGTGGGTCTGACCGAATGGAATGACGATGGCCGCCGCCAGCAGCGGGCCCAGGGCCGAACCGGTGTTGCCGCCCACCTGGAAGGTTGATTGGGCCAGGCCGAAGCGCCCGCCAGAGGCGAGGCGTGCAATACGCGAGGTTTCCGGGTGGAACGTCGATGAGCCGATACCGACCAGCGCCGAGGCCAGCAAGATCATCGGGAAGCTGCCCACAAAGGCAAGCATCACGATGCCCACCAGCGTGCACAAGGTGCCCATCGGCAACAGGTTCGGTGTCGGCCGGCGGTCGGTGAAAAAGCCGACCCAGGGTTGCAGCAACGAAGCGGTGATCTGGAACGTCAGCGTGATCAGGCCGATCTGGGCAAAGCTCAGGTCGTAGTTGGCCTTGAGCATCGGGTAGATCGCCGGCAGCACCGACTGGATCAGGTCGTTGATCAGGTGCGCCAGGGCGCAGAAACCAATGATGCGCATCACCAGCGGCGTGGCTTGGTTCGCCGTTGCGTTGGTGGACGCGGTGGAGGCACTACTGATGGCCATTTGCCTAAATCTCCGTCCTTAGGTTTGGGATCCGATTATCAGGAAACAAATAGATACATAGCTACCTTTTTTATCCCCCTTTGCGACGCACTTGAAAATGGTTCTCAATATAATTAGCATCCTTGACCCATACCCCTGTCATCGTTGGGCGAAACGGCCCCTATCGTGAGCAGACCTACCCATGAGCCCGATGCCCGCCATGCAACTGCAGCCCGACCCACAGCAGGAAGCGCTGGAGTGGTTTTCGCTATTGCACCAACCCGGCTGTGATGAAGCCCAGCGCCAGGCATTCGCGGCCTGGTGCCAGGCCCCCGAAAACGCTCGCGCCTACGCCGAGCTGGAAACGTGCTGGCAGCAGTTGCAGCCACCACCCGCCCGCCCCCGCCCACGGCAGGTCACCGTGCGCCGCAGTCACCTGGGCAAATGGCTGGCACTGGTGTTCCTGCTCGTATTAAGCGCCGCAGCCTACCTCTACTGGCCGCTGATGCAGCGCCTTGCCAGCGAGTTGCACACCGACGTGGGCGAACGCCGCAGCACGCGTCTGGCAGATGGCACCACGCTTAACCTGGACAGCGCCAGCGCCATGAACGTCGACCTGCGCGGCCGCACGCGTCAACTGCACCTGGTGCAGGGCCAGGTGTACCTGGAGGTTGTGCTCGATGGGCGGGCGATGGAAGTGGAAGTGGGCAACGCACGCATCCAGGTGTTCGGCACCCGCCTGCAGGTCGCCCGCCATGCAAATCATGATGAACTCGTGCTACTCAGTGGCAAGGCCCTGGTCACCCAAGGGGGGGATCAACGCATGGTCTCGGCGGGTGAGCGGGTTACCTTTGATGACATGCGTATCAACCCGGTGCAGAAAGCCGACCTGAAAACCGCCGACAGCTGGCGCAACGGCCGCCTGAAAGCCACCGACATGCCTTTGGGGCAGGTGCTGGAGCGCCTTGCCGGGTACCAGGGGCAACGCCTGTGGATGATGGATGAACAAATGGCCCATCGGCGCGTAAGCGGTGATTTCAACCTCGACCGGCCACAGGAGAGCCTGCAATCCCTGGCTGCGGCCCAGCATTTGCAGCTTCAGGACGTGCTCGGCCACTGGCTTGTGGTGCGCTGAAACCGTGCCCGGCCGCTAAGCTTTTGAAAGCGTGCAAATTTTTTTTGAAATGAGTGTTGACAGGGGGGGCGTTCAAGAGAATAATGCGCGCCATCGGCTACATAGCTCAGTTGGTTAGAGCATAGCATTCATAATGCTGGGGTCCGGGGTTCAAGTCCCTGTGTAGCCACCAAACAAGACGAAGGGCTTACCGCAAGGTAAGCCCTTTTTCTTTGCCTGCGAAAAAGTTAGCGCCGGGCAATACCCTCACTTGCAGCCAAGGCCGCCCCTGCTGCAACTACAGCGCCAGAGCCAATGCCACGATCACGATCAGGGCTATCGCTTTCAGCCCCTGACTCGACAGGCAGTGGTTGCAGATAAAAAGCGCGCTGGCTGCAGGCGCCTGCCATGGCCATCACCCCGTCATGCAATCGACACTTCACCGTATGCCGGTTACGGCTACCGCAAGGCCAAGCCCGATCAGCGCCAGGCCTATGGCACGGTCCACCAGCATTTGCCGTTCGATCATGGCCTTGCGCAGTGCCGTACTGGAGAAGAACACCGCCACCAGGCTGAACCACAGCCAATGGGTCAAGGACATGAACGCGCCGTAGGCGAAATCCAGCACCAACGGGCTGTTGGGCTGGACGACCTGGGTGAACGCACTGATGACAAACAACATGGTCTTGGGGTTGAGGGCGTTGGTCAGAAAGCCCGACCGCAGGGCTTGCAGCACGCCACCATCGGCTTGCCCTACACCCTCCAGGCTGATGCGCCGCGTATTGGTCAATGACTGGTAACCCAGATAGATCAGGTAACCCGCACCCAGCACTTTCATGGTGAAGAACAAAGCCGGGCTCTGGCTGATGAGCACTGCAATGCCCAACACCGTGTACAGCACATGCACCTGCACTCCCAGCGCAATGCCCACGGCAGCGGCCAACCCGGCCCTTCGGCCCTGTGCATAACTGCTGCGGGTGACCATGGCGAAATCGGCGCCTGGGCTGATGACGGCGAGCAGGGTGAACAGGGCGACGGCGATGAGTTCGGTCATGCGGGTGGCTCTCGATAGGCGATGAAAATGCACAGAAGGGATGATTATCGAGCGCTTATAGGTGGGGAAAAATCGATTTATAGTGAGACATATCTGACAGTTTTTCTCACAGAGGTGTTTTGCCAGTACTGGCCTTTTCGCGGGCACGCCCGCGAAGAGGCCGGGCCTGAAAACATGCAAGCCATGAAATTGCCGCCCTTGAACGCTTTCCGCTACTTCGACATCGCCGCCCAGACCGAAAGCTTCGTGCGCGCCGCCGAGCACCTGCACGTCACCCACGGCGCCGTCAGCCGCCAGGTACGCCTGCTTGAAGAACACCTCGGCGTGGACCTGTTCGAACGCCGTAACCGGGCCATTTTCCTCAGCCCAGCCGGCCGCGCCCTGCAGGGCACCACCCAGGCGATCTTCGAACAGCTCGAAGGCGCCGTGCAGCGCTTGCAACAACAGGCCCGCGACAATGTGCTGGTGCTGTCCTGCGAGCCGACCATCGCCATGCGCTGGCTGATCCCGCGCCTGCCTCGCTTCCATGCCGACCACCCCGACCTGCAGTTGCACCTGGTAGCCGCAGGCGGGCCGCTGGACTTCGCCCGTAGCGGTGTCGACCTGGCAATCCGCCGCGACGACTTTCACTGGGATAACCAGCTGTACAACCAGAAAATCTGCGACGAATGGATCGGCCCGGTGTGTCATCCCACCGCCCCCAATCAGCTGAACGGCCAGCGCCTGCTGCACAGCACCACCCGCCCCGGCGCCTGGCCCACCTGGTTACGCCTCAGCGGCCAGCAGGCGCGGCATAACGAACGCAGCGACTACGAGCACTTCTACCTGTCGATCCAGGCCGCCAACGCCGGCCTGGGCGTGGCCATGGCCTCAGCCCTGATGGTGCGCGACGAACTCGACAGCGGGCAGTTGCAGGCACCCTTCGGTTTTGTGCGCGATGGCTCGGCCTACCACTTGCTGAGCCCACAACCGGTCGAAGACGGCGGAAAGCGCCAGCGTTTTGCCGAATGGGTCACAAGCGAATGCCAGCGCTGCCTGGCTCACCTGGGCTTGATGCAGAACGACGAGCCGGCGCTGCCATCGCCGCCCCAGGTGCGATAGCCGGCGGTATCCACATGGATACGCCCGGACGGGTAGCGCCCCAGGCCCATGTTCCAGGCCTGGCCATACTGCTGCCAGAAGCGGCACAGCGGGTTGGGATCAGCCCAGGCCGGCAACAGGATATCGACGGCGAAGGCGCGGGTATGGGCACTGTTGGCAGCACCACCCGCGCAGGTATTCAGGCGTGGGTTGCGGTAGGCGGAGACCACTTCGAACTGGCGCAGGATGCCTTGGTCATCAAGCGTCTTGATCAGCGAAAGGGTCGAACGTACAGCCGCCCAGTTGCTGGCAGGCGGCACGGCAAAGGGAGACGCCTGGCACAGCTTCCAGTCCGAAGCCGAGCGCAGCAACTGGTGGATAGGCACTACGCCGTAAAGGCGGGCATCCACCAGCATTTCACGGAAAGGCCGGGTTTGGTGGTCGCCAGCCCATTGGGCGAACATCCACAGGTCGCGTTCGTCGGCGTGTGCTGCACCAACAATCAGCAGGCCCGCCACCAGAAGCCGTTTTTTCATCCTTTATCCATCCGTGCATAGAGAACAAAGAAAACCAGGCCAAAGGTGGTAGCGGCTATGCTCGGTCAGTCCTCAAGCAGGGTGCACGCCATCACCAGCGCGTCTTCACGCCCCCCGGCAACCGGATAATAGTCGCGGCGGCGGCCGATTTCGTTGAAGCCGTAGCGCTCATACAAACGATAGGCGGACTGGTTGCTGGCACGCACCTCCAGGAAGCACTCGCGACCATTGAGCTGGTAGGCCCGGGCCATCAGGTGCTCCAGCAAACGCAGGCCCAGGCCACGGCCCTGGTTTTCAGGTTTGACGGTGATGTTGAGCAGGTGCGCCTCGTCGATGATCACGTTGATCACGCCATGGCCTACCTGCTGCTGGCCGTCGAACATCAGCCAGATTTCGTACGATTTGAGCGCATCCTGAAAGATCCCGCGGGTCCAGGGATGACTGAAGGCGGCATATTCGATCTTAAGTACGGCATCCAGATCCGCCTCGGTCATCGGGCGGAAACTGATCGATTCACTCATTCAACGCTCTTCCAGCGCGCCATCAGCTGGCGCATGGCTTTCCAGACGTCCGCCTTGCGCTGCGGCTCGTCCATCAACAGTTCAAGGCCCGGCAGTGCCCAGGCGTCGCCCAGGCCGTCGAGCGTCAGGGTTTGGTAATAGGCTTCGACGTCGGCATTGGCGGCAAAGCGCAGCGCCGGCAGGCCGATCAGCCACAGGCAGGTGCTCGGGGCATCTTCGAGGCGTGCCTGGACAAAGCCCCGGACAAAATCGCGCGCGGCTTCAGGCCCCTGGTCCATGTTGCCTCGCACCAGCAACGGCCAGCGCACCGGTTCACCGATGATCTGCGGGGCGTCAGGCAGGCCGGCGGCGCGCAGCATGTCTTTGAGCAGCAGGTAGGATGGATCGCGGCTCTGGAACGGCTGGCCGGTGGCCAGTTCGACCAGCAGCAGGCAACTGCCGGCGCGCAGCAGTTGCAGCGAGAAACGCGGGGGCGGCACGGGGGCCGGCCGTGGCGGTGCGGGCTGTTCCTCGGCCTCGACAGGCTTGGCAGCCGGTTTGGGCGCACTGCCCGGGCGCGGGATTTCGATTTTTGGCCGCTCGCCGGAGCGAGCCTGAGGGGCGGCGGGCGCAGTGTTTGCAGCCGGTGCCGGCCTGACCTCGAAATCGATGTCCTCGACCGGTGCCACCGGCAGCAGCAGCTCGGGCCGCGACGGTGCGGCGAACGGCAGTTCGGCGCGCGGCAGCCAATGCACCACTTGCATGGCGGAAAGGTAGGCGCGGCGGCGGGGTTCGGTCAGCAAGGCTCGGGGGTCCGGGGTATGAAACGTCGCACATTCTAGCGTGTACGCCTCGGTTTTTGCAGGGTCTGTCCGACCGAGCGCCGCCCCGATGCGCCGCGCGGGCGGCGCTCGGTCCCACATCCAGCACAAACCTCAAGCCAAACATCTCTCATTACAGACCAAGGGGTAAAAACCTCCCCCCCGGATGCAGTACAATCGCCCCCTTTTTCTTGGCAACGAGTCGAAGCCAATGATCGAACCCAAGCGCGTCCTGCGCGCCCTAGCCGAACACTGGGCCCTGATCGAGCCGCTGTGCGAGCGTTTCGACCAGGGCACCCTGAGCCTGGTCGAGCTGCGCCAGCACGTGGCCCGTCAGCAGGTCGAGAGCACCCCGCAGGACATCACCCAGCTGCTCGACGTATGGATCCGCCTGGATATCCTGGTCCCGGTGGCCAAAAGCCCGAACCGTTTCGAGCTCAACGCGCAGATCCACGACTTCCTCGCCTACCTGCGCCGCGAACACCGGCTGGGCCTGTGCCTGGAGATCGAAGCCTACCTGCGCCACCTGGAGCGCCTGGCCGGCCACATCCAGGATGCCTTCGACAACCGCGACAGCGACGACCTGGCGCGCCAGCTGCGCCTGCTCGACATGCGTGTGCGCGATGTACTGAAAAAGCTCGATAACGACGAGCAGGCGCTGGTGGCCGTGGCCGAGCGGGCCAAGACCAGCAACCGCCAGATCCCGCTGCGTCAGCGTTATGCTGAAGTCCTGGCCACCTGGGACGAATACGTCGAGCCGATGATCCAGCTGGTGAACGCCGACGGCGCCTTCGAACAAGGCGTGCGCAAGGTCGAGACCGTGCTGCTGAAGCTGCTGGGCGAACAGGCCCGTCTGGGCCACCTGGTCGACGACGACATGCTGCTGCGTACCCACGCGCGCATTCTGGAAATGCAGACCAGCGCCCAGCTCACCCTGCGCCATGCCCGCGAACTGCTGCTGCCGCTGCGTGAAGAAGCCCGCCGGCACAACGCCGTGACCCGTGGCGCTGCGCTGGCCCTGTCGGTGATCCGGCGCAAGGGCATCGATGCCGTGCCGCAAGCGGCCATGCCGATGTTCACCCGCCCGCAAAGCACCTTCCTGGGCAGCGCGAGCCAGGTCGAGGCCTATGTGTACGCCCTGGCCCGCTTCGAGCCCAAGCCGGCGCGCTTCCCCAAGGCCCACAAGACCCAGTCCGGCGCCCTGCCCCGCGCACCGCGCACGGTCAAAGAGATGGCCGAACGCTGCGAACAGGCCCTGCCGCTGCCCGACCTGATGGTCTGGCTGCTGGAGCAAGAACCCGAAGGCGCCACCGACGAGCTGCTGTACTGGTTCTCGCGCCTGTCGCGAGAAAAGCGCTTCAAGCGCGAACGCCTCGACCGCCGCGAATACACCACCCAGGAACACTTGGTCAGCCTGCGCTCGTTCGCCCTGACCTCCAGCCGCGAAGACGCCACCAGCGCGCCTACCGAACCCAACGCGAGCCCAGCCCATGCATCTTGATCTTTCCGAACTGTCCCAGCTCGCACCGATCTTCCGCGAGCTGTTCAAAGGCTTCCACGTCAGCCGCCGCGACCCGGAGCTGTACGCCCAGCTGTCGAACTTCCAGGACCAGTACCGCACCCTGTTCAAGGCCCTGGGCTTCGAGCTGGTGTGCGACACCCGTGGTTTCTACTACTTCGTGCCGGACATGACCGCCGCACAGGTGAACAAGACCGCACAGCGCCTGTCGCTGTTCACCTTCATTCTGGTCGAGCATCTGGCCGACCAGGGCCGCGACCCGATGGCCGTGCTCGATGGCGGCAGTATTGGCCGTGACGAGCTGCCCTCGCTGCTGGACAAGTACCGCGACCTGTTCCTGCAGGCCGAAGTGCAGACGGTGGACGAGCTGGAAGAAAAAATCCTGCGCCGCATGACCCAGCTTGGCTTTGCCCACGAAGAAGGCGGCATCTACCGCTTCTTGCCGCCGATGCACCGCTTCCTCGATGTGTGCCTGTCGGTGCAGCAGGACCGCGACCTGGCCGCCACCCTGCACAGCGACCTGCCGCTGCCCACCCCGGTGCTGGTCGAGGAAGAAAGCCCCGAAGAACTCAACCGCACCGACGATCCGCTGGACCTCAGCCCGTTCGACGGCGAGGAAAGCGAAGAGCAAGCCCTGGCCCGGGCCATCCGCGAAGAGCAACAGGAGATTGACGCATGAGCCAGGAACGCTACGGCATCCGCCGCTTCGCACTGCTCAACACCGCCGGATACAGCCTTGGCCTGTTCCCGCTGGAACACCCGCTGTCGGTGTACGGCGCCAACAACCTGGGTAAATCGGCGTCGATCAACGCCCTGCAGTTCCCGATCCTGGCACGCATGTCGGACATGAGCTTCGGCAAGTACAGCCTGGAGCAGTCGCGCCGCTTCTACTTCGCCAGCGACACCTCGTACATTCTCTGCGAACTGAGCCTGCCGCACGGCCCGCACGTGATCGGCGTGGTCGGTCGCGGCCCGGGTGGCGGTTTCGGCCACCAGTTCTTTGCCTACAAGGGCGAACTGGACCTGGCCCACTACCAGAAGAACGACACCTGCCTGCGCCAGAAAGAGCTGTTCACCAACCTTGAACGCTTAGGGATCAAGGCTTACGAGCTGAAGCCGGATGAACTGCGCCGCCTGCTGGTTGGCGGCCACACCTCGGTGCCGCTGGACCTGACCATGATCCCGCTGCGCTCCACCAGCGAGCAAAGCCTGAAAACCTTCCGCGCACTGTTCATCAACCTGCTGCACATGCGCGAAATCACCGCCGCCAAGCTCAAGCAGCTGTTCCTCGATGCGTTCGAGCACAGCCTGCGTTCGGGCAGCGTCGACTACATCGCCGCCTGCGAGGAAGCGTTCCGCGACGTGCGCCGCATGGAGCAGGACTACAACGCCCTGGTCGCCGCCGGCCCGCTGGTCGAGGCCCTGGCCGGTGGTGTGGCCCAGCGCGACATCCTGCGCGGCAAACTGCACCGCATTTCGCCCGTACTCGACACCCTGCTGGGCACCTGGCAGGAATACGCCATGGCGCGCAAGGAAGAGCTGGTCATCCAGTCCGAGCACTACCGTGGCGAGCAGGATCGCCTGCAGAATGACCAGCGCGGCGGCACCCAGGAGCTGATGCGCCTGGAGCGTGAAATTACCGGCATCCAGCGCTGGCTGGGCGAGCTGTCGGTGCTCAAGCACCGCTTTGCCCTGGTCGATGACGTCAAGGTCCTGGAACAGCAACTGTTGGCAGCCAAGGACGCCCACGACGAACTGGCCGGCGCCCTGGCCCAGTCGCGGCAGTTTAGCGCCGAAGACCTCGACGAGCGCGTACGCGACCTGGAAAAACGCCTGAAACAGGTCAAGCAGCAGCTCGACCACGCCGACAACAACAGCTATGCCCGCCTGCGCGAAGAGTTCTCGCAAGCCGACGTCGACCGCCTGATGCGCCTGTTCAACGGCGCGCTGTTCAGCCTGCCGCTGGGCGACCGTGGCATCGAGCTGGACGACAGCGACCTGTGGGTAAAATCGCTGGAAGCGGTGCTCGACGGCTTCAAGGGCGAGCGCTTCGAAGCGCCGGGCCTGGCCATCGACCTGACCAACATCGACCCGCCGGCACTGCAGGCCCTGGCCGACCGTGCCGCCCTGCGCGACCAGAAGGAGCGCCTGGAAAAAGAGCTGAAACAGCTCAAGACCCAGCAAGCCGTAGCCGCCGACCGCTCCGCCTCCAAAGCGCAAACCGAAACCCTGTATCAGGAAGTGCTGGATGCGCAAAAGGCGCTGGAAGACTTCCGCCGCACTGAAACCCTCAGCGCCGAAGAGCCAGAGAAGCTGGAACAACTGTCGCAGCTGGAAGCTGCCCAGGACGAATTGAAGCGTTCCAGCGACGCCTTCACCGAGCGCGTCCAGCAGCTGTCGGCCAAGCTGCAGCTGGTCGGCCGCCAGATCGGCGACCTCGAGTCCAAGCAACGCACCCTGGAAGACGCCCTGCGCCGTCGTCAACTGCTGCCGGCCGACCTGCCCTACGGCACGCCGTTCATGGAAGCCATCGACGACTCGATGGACAACCTGCTGCCGCTGCTCAATGACTACCAGGACAGCTGGCAAGCCCTGCAGCGCGTGGACAACCAGATCGAGGCGCTGTACGCCCAGGTACGCCTGAAAGGCGTGGCCAAGTTCGACAGCGAAGACGACATGGAACGCCGCCTGCAACTGCTGGTGAACGCCTACGCGCACCGCACCGACGAAGCCCTGACCCTGGCCAAGGCACGCCGCGCTGCAGTCACCGACATTGCCCGTACTCTGCGCAACATCCGCAGCGACTACGACAGCCTCGAGCACCAGCTGGCCCTGTTCAACCGCGAGATCAACAAGCGCCAGGTGTCCAACCTGGAAAGCTTCCGCGTGGTGCTGGCACCGAACAAGGAAGCGCTCAAGCACATCGACCAGATCATCCACAGTGCCGGCCAGTACGAAGAAGGCGAAACCCTGTCGGTGTTCGACCTGACCCAAAGCGCCGAGCAGGACAACAAGAACGAAGAGGCCAAGGAGTACCTGGCACGGCTGGTGGCGGCCAACCACAACCAGCTGGGCCTGAAGGACCTGTTCGAGCTGGCGTTCGAGATCACCAAGGTCAACGGCCAACCGGTCATCCACGCCGACATCGACGGCGCGGCGTCCAACGGCACCACCATGACCATCAAGGCGCTGACCAACATGTACCTGTTGCTGCACCTGATGGACCGTGACCTGGCCGGACGCATTCGCCTGCCGTACTACCTGGATGAGGCAGCAGACATCGACGAACGCAACCAGGCAGCACTGCTGGAGACCAGCCTGCAGCTGGGCTTCGTGCCGATTCTGGCGAGTGTGAAGCCTCAGGTATCGGCGCGTGTGGCGATCGACCTGGAAGGCGGTAGCGGGCCGAATGGCATCTACATCGACGAGGCGGACTGGAAGTTCATCAGCCGGCTGGATGAGGTGAAGGCGGTTGTGCGTGAGGATCAGGCCGAAGAGTTGGCCTGAGGTAACCAGGGCCGCTTTGCGGCCCATCGCGACCTGCGGTCGCTCCTACAGGGGTATCGCAATCTCCCGTAGGAGCGACCGCAGGTCGCGATAGGAGGCCGAAGGCCTCCCGGCGATCTACCAGGTTATCAATGCGCCCAAGGCAAGATCGGTATCGCGGTCACCGCATTCTGCGGGCTGCCTTCGATCATGCGGTCGCTGTACACCAGGTACACCAGCGTATTGCGCTTCTTGTCCAGGAAGCGCACCACCTGCATGGTCTTGAACACCAGCGAGGTGCGCTCCTTGAACACCTCCTCGCCGTCCTTCAACTCACCCTTGAAGTTGATCGGCCCCACCTGACGGCAGGCAATCGATGCCTCCGCCCGGTCCTCGGCCAGCCCCAACCCACCCTTCACACCGCCTGTCTTGGCCCGCGACAGGTAGCAGGTCACGCCCTCGACCTTGGGGTCGTCGAACGCCTCGACCACGATGCGGTCATTCGGCCCGAGGAACTTGAACACGGTGGACACCTGGCCGATTTCCTCTGCCCCGGCCAGCATTGGCAGCACCAGCGCTGCCACCCCGATCACCCACTTGAACAGGCTCATACCAGCACCAGGTTGTCGCGGTGCACCAGCTCCGGCTCGGCGCTATAGCCCAGCAGGCTTTCGATGGCATCGGACGGTTGGCCAATGATCTTCTGCGCTTCCAGCGCGCTGTAGTTGGCCAACCCGCGCGCCACCTCCAGACCGTCCGGGCCGACGCACACCACCATCTCGCCACGGCGGAAACTGCCCTGCACGGTCTTCACGCCGACCGGTAGCAGGCTCTTGTTGGCTTCACGCAGTGCCTGCACGGCACCGGCATCCAGCACCAACGTCCCACGGGTTTGCAGGTGGCCTGCCAGCCACTGTTTACGCGCAGCGAGCATGCCGCGCTCGGGCGACAGCAAGGTACCCAGGCGCTCACCCGCCTTGAGGCGGTCCAGCACGCGCTCGATGCGGCCACCGATGATGATGGTGTGGGCACCGGAACGGGCAGCCAGGCGCGCAGCGCGCAGCTTGGTCTGCATGCCGCCACGGCCCAGGGCACCACCGGTGCCACCGGCCACGGCGTCCAGCGACGGGTCGTCGGCACGGGCTTCGTAAATCAGCTGGGCTTCGGGGTTGTTGCGCGGGTCGGCGTCGAACATGCCATCGCGGTCGGTGAGGATCACCAGCAGGTCGGCCTCGACCAGGTTGGCCACCAGCGCCGCCAAGGTGTCGTTGTCGCCGAAACGGATCTCATCTGTGACCACGGTGTCGTTTTCGTTGATCACCGGCACCACGCCCAGGTCGACCAGCGTGCGCAAGGTGCTGCGGGCGTTCAGGTAGCGCTTGCGGTCGGACAGGTCGTCATGGGTCAGCAGGATCTGTGCGGTGTGCTTGCCGTGCTCGCCGAAGCTCGACTCCCACGCCTGCACCAGGCGCATCTGGCCGAGCGAGGCAGCCGCCTGCAACTCGTTCATCGCGCTCGGTCGCGTGGTCCAGCCCAGCTGGCTCATGCCGGCAGCCACGGCCCCGGAGGACACCAGTACCAACTCCACGCCCGCCTCACGCAGCGCGACCATCTGCTCGACCCAAACGGCCATGGCACCGCGGTCGAGGCCTTTGCCATCGGCGGTCAGCAGAGCACTGCCAATCTTCACGACCCAGCGCTTGGCGCCCGTCACCTTGCTTCGCATCTTCTTCCAACCTATGTCGAATCTGTAGATACCGTGGATACAAAAACGCCGCTCCAGAGAGCGGCGTTTAGTGTACTGCAACCGATCAGTCGCGCACGTAAATGATTTCCGGGCCGTCTTCGTCGTCCTCGAAATCATCGTCCCAACCGTCATCGTCGCCGATGTCGTGTACGCTCTTGACGCCTGTACGGCGCAGGGTACGCGCGTCGTCCAGGGCCTGCAGCTGGGCACGGGCTTCGTCTTCGATACGCTGGTCGAGGTCGGCCAGTTCTTCGGCGTAGGCCGGGTCGTTGGCCAGGCGGTCGGCGCGGTCTTCGAGGTAGCGCATCAGGTCGTGGCTGAGCTTTTCGGTGCCCTGTTTGGAGATGGCCGAAATCACGTAGACCGGGCCTTCCCATTGCAGGCGCTCGACCACTTCCTGAACGCGCGCATCGCGCTCGTCTTCCATGACCATGTCGGCCTTGTTCAGCACCAGCCAGCGCTCACGCTCGGCCAGCGACGGGCTGAAGCGGGTCAGTTCGTTGACGATCACTTCGGCGGCATCGGCCGGGCTGCTTTCGTCCAGCGGCGCCATGTCGACCAGGTGCAACAACACGCGGGTACGCGCCAGGTGCTTGAGGAAGCGGATACCCAGGCCGGCACCCTCGGAGGCGCCTTCGATCAGGCCGGGGATGTCGGCGATGACGAAGCTCTTCCAGCGGTCGACGCTGACCACACCCAGGTTCGGTACCAGGGTGGTGAACGGGTAGTCAGCCACTTTCGGCTTGGCTGCGGAAACCGAGCGAATGAAGGTGCTCTTGCCGGCGTTCGGCAGGCCCAGCAGGCCAACGTCGGCCAGCACTTTCATTTCCATCTTCAGGTCGCGCTGGTCACCTGGTTTACCCGGGGTGGTCTGGCGCGGTGCACGGTTGGTGCTGGACTTGAAACGGGTGTTGCCCAAGCCGTGCCAGCCGCCTTGGGCGACCATCAGCTTCTGGCCCGGGGTCACCAGGTCACCGATCACTTCCTGGGTGGAAGCGTCGATCACGGTGGTGCCGACCGGCACACGCAGGAACAGGTCCTCGCCTTTCTTGCCGGTGCAGTCGGTGCTACCGCCGTTGGCGCCGCGCTGGGCCTCGTGGTGACGGGTGTAGCGATAGTCGACCAGGGTGTTGAGGTTTTCGTCGGCGACCATGTACACCGAGCCACCGTCGCCACCGTCACCGCCGTTGGGGCCACCGTTCTCGATGAATTTTTCGCGACGGAAGCTCATGCAACCGTTGCCGCCGTCACCGGCCTTGACCCGAATGGATACTTCGTCAACAAACTTCATTAAAACCGCCTCTCGTCGGCAGACGAGCTGAATGACTCAAAAACATGAGGCTCTTGCAAAAATGAGCGCGGCGGCCCCGTACGACCGTAGAAACCAACGCCGGCAACCCAGACAAACAGCTTTGCAAGAGGCTCACCACAAACGAAAAAGCCCCGTCGCATGACGGGGCTTCTGGAGCGACGTCGCGATTAAGCGGCGACGATGCTCACGTAACGGCGCATGAACTCGCCTTTTTTCTCGAACTTGATCACGCCTTCGATCTTGGCGAACAAGGTGTGGTCCTTGCCCATGCCAACGCCGTAGCCAGCGTGGAATTCAGTGCCGCGCTGACGGACGATGATGTTGCCTGGCTTGATAACCTGGCCGCCATACATCTTCACGCCAAGGCGTTTAGATTCTGAGTCGCGACCGTTACGAGTACTACCACCAGCCTTCTTGTGAGCCATGGTTCAATTCTCCAAATAAATTCAGGGGATCTAGGGGATTAAGCCTGGATGCCGGTGATTTTGATCTCGGTGAACCACTGGCGGTGGCCCATACGCTTCATGTGGTGCTTACGACGACGGAACTTGATGATGCGAACCTTGTCGTGGCGGCCTTGCGAAACGACTTCGGCCACTACTTTAGCGCCAGCAACAACTGGAGCACCGATGGTGACTTCTTCACCGTTGGCGACCAGCAGAACGCGATCGAAGGTCACGGATTCGCCAGTGGCGACTTCCAGTTTTTCGATCTTGAGGAATTCACCTTCAGCGACTTTGTACTGCTTGCCGCCGGTAACGATTACTGCGTAAGACATGGTATTTCTCCGATAATCCTGCTCACCCAGCGCTTTATATGATGAGTATTGGCTGGCATGGCTGCATGGGGCTGGAACGGCCCGGTGCAATTGCGTAAGGCAGGTGCTGCCCAGGAAGTTAGGGTGCGCGATTGTACGCAACCCAGGTTTTGCTTGCAAGTGCCGCCCCCGGCCAGCTGGCACCGCGCCTTGACACACCGGGACCTGCAACCTAGCATGCCGCGCAACCTCACTGGAGCAGCCGATGCAACCCCAAACCTTCTACCGTGCGGTGGCTGATGATTTCAGCGCCGTCGACGAGATCATCAAGAAGCAGCTGACCTCGCGCGTGCCGCTGGTATCGAAGATCGGCGACTATATCACGTCCGCCGGTGGCAAGCGCCTGCGCCCCCTGCTGGTGCTGCTGTGCGGCAAAGCCCTGGGCCGCGAAGGCGACGACCTGCGCCTGCTGGCCGCCACCATCGAATTCCTGCACACCGCCACCCTGCTGCACGACGACGTGGTCGACATGTCCGGCATGCGCCGTGGCCGCTCCACCGCCAATGCCCTGTGGGGTAACGCGCCAAGCGTGCTGGTGGGCGACTTCCTTTATTCGCGCTCGTTCGAAATGATGGTCGAGCTGGGCTCGATGCCGGTCATGCAGATCCTGTCCAAGGCCACCCGCGTGATTGCCGAGGGTGAAGTGCTGCAGCTGTCGCGAGTACGCGATGCCAGCACCACCGAAGAAGTCTACATGGAAGTCATCCGCGGCAAGACCGCGATGCTCTTCGAAGCCTCGACCCACAGCGCTGCCGCGCTGGCCGAAGCGACAGACGAACAGCGCGAAGCCCTGCGCACCTTCGGTGACCACCTGGGTGTGGCCTTCCAGCTGGTCGACGACCTGCTGGACTATAAAGGCGACTCGCAAACCCTTGGCAAGAACGTGGGTGACGACCTGGCTGAAGGCAAGCCTACCCTGCCGCTGATCTACACCATGCGCGAAGGCACTGCCGAACAGGCTGCACTGGTGCGCCAGGCGATCCAGAAAGGTGGCCTGGAGGACCTTGAGCAGATTCGCGTGGCCGTGGAGGAATCGGGGGCGCTTAAGTACACCGCAGAGCTGGCCCGTGATTACGTGAAGCGTGCCATCGAGTGCCTCGAAGTGCTGCCGGCCAGCGAGTATCGGGATGCGCTGGTTGAATTGAGCGAGTTTGCGGTCGCGCGTACTCACTGACAGACCGAGCCGTCTTCATTCGCGGGCAAACCCGCTTCTACAGGATTTGCGACTGTAGGAGCGTGTTTGCCCGCGGTGCTTTTGTCCGGACATAATCCCTTCTGGAAAAATACCTTTTACAATGCAGGCCTTTAACCGCCCGTCTGTTTGTTTGAGGAACCGAAGTGAGCACTCTGCCACCCTGCCCTAAATGCAACTCCGAATACACCTATGAGGATGGCACTCAGCTGATCTGCCCTGAATGCGCCCACGAATGGTCGGCCAGCGGCGATACCGAGGCGGCCAGCGACGAGGTGGTGAAAAAGGATTCGGTCGGCAACATCCTGCAGGACGGCGACACCGTCACCGTGATCAAGGACCTCAAGGTCAAGGGCTCGTCCCTGGTGGTCAAGGTCGGCACCAAGGTCAAGAACATCCGCCTGTGCGACGGCGACCACGACATCGACTGCAAAATCGACGGCATCGGCGCCATGAAGCTGAAGTCCGAGTTCGTGCGCAAAGTCTGATTACACAAAAATCTGCCAATTGGCGCTTGCTATTTAGATAATAAGAATTATTCTCATTGGTACTGCTATCCAAGAAGAATAGCCATGACTTATCTGATCGACGCCTGGCTGGACCGCCCTCACCCCTACCTGCGCATTCTTCATCGGGAAACCGGCGAAGTGTGCGCGGTGCTTGAAGAGGAAGCACTCGACGAGCTGCGTGACCAGGGAGACCTGGACATGAGCGGGCTGAATTCGAGTGAACCGGGGGTGCTCAAGGAGCTGGTGCGGAATCTGTTTCTGTTCTGCTATGCGCGGGCGTTGCGCCCGGCGGGAACGGATTGGAACTGACAGGTCTGGCGAGGGCTTCGCCCTCGTTCGCGGCGCAAGGCCGCTCCTACAGGGGTACGCATATTCATGGGAAAATGCATACCCCTGTAGGAGCGGCCTTGTGCCGCGAATGGGCCGCAAAGCGGCCCCGAGGCATTACAGAACGTCGAGCAGCTCGACGTCGAACACCAGCACGCTGTGCGGCGGGATGCTGCCAACGCCTTGGGCGCCGTAAGCCAGCTCGCTCGGCACGTACAGGCGCCATTTGCTGCCTGCGTTCATCAGTTGCAGGGCTTCGGTCCAGCCCGCGATCACGCCGCCTACCGGGAATTCAGCCGGTTGGCCACGGTCGTAGGAGCTGTCGAACACAGTGCCGTCGATCAGGGTGCCGTGGTAGTGCGTGCGCACGTTGTCTTCGCGGGTCGGCTTGGCGCCTTCACCGGCGGTCAGCACTTCGAACTGCAGGCCCGACGCCAGGGTGGTGATGCCTTCACGCTTGGCGTTCTCGACCAGGAATTCTTTGCCAGCAGCAGCAGCGGCTTCGGCCTTGGCTGCGGCTTCGGCTTGCATCACGTCACGGATGACCTTGAAGCTGGCCGACAGGTCGGCTTCGCTGACGCGGCTGTCGGCGCCATTGAAGGCATCGGTCAGGCCGGCCAGGATGGCCTCCAGGCTGACACCTGGTGGCGGGTTGTCGCGCAGCTGGCCGCCCAGCTGACGGCCGATGCCGTAGCTGACGCGGGTTTCGTCGGTGGACAGGTTGAGTTCGGACATTGTCGTGCTCCACTGCAGGGCGCAGTGCAGCCGCGCCCTTGATGAAAAGGGCGAGCAGCCTAGCACACTGGGGCGCTGCGAGCAGCTACCAGGCCGAACGCTGGGAAATCGGCACCTTCAGGTCTTCTTCCGGGTGCGTGCCCATGCCGCACATTTCATCTTGCACCGACCAGTGCACCAGGTTCATCGAAACCATGGGGATGGTTTGCAGCAACTTGCGCGCATCCTCCACCGAGTGCACACGCAAGCGCTCACCACGGGTGTCGGACAAGGGGTGGGCACGGCCTTTGACCCGGGCCTCGAGCAGGTAGTCACCGCCTTCGATGGCGATCAGGTTCAGTTCATCGACATGGCCAGCCCTGGCCTCGGTATTGAGCTGATGCAGGTTCATGAGAGCACCTCGCGACGGGAACCACGCATGAGAGCTCATTTTTTGTACAGACCGGCCGAAAGCACAAGCCAGAAACAACACCGCCCGTCCGTTTTGCAACGGACGGGCGGTGCCAACAGCTATTTGGCTCAGTGCTTGGTCAGCTTGTCCAGGTAGCCCATGCAGAACGCCGACACCACGAAGGTCATGTGGATAATCACGTACCACATCAGGTAATCGGTGGAGATGTTCTGCGCATCCATGAACACCCGCAGCAGGTGAATGGATGAAATCGCCACGATCGAAGCAGCAACCTTCATCTTCAGCGACGAAGAGTCCATCTTGCCCAGCCAGTTGAGCTTCTCTTTGCTCTCGTCGATATCCAGTTGCGAAACGAAGTTCTCGTAGCCGGAAATCATCACCATCACCAGCAGGCCGCCCACCAGCGACATGTCGATCAGCGACAGGATCACCAGGATCAGGTCGGCTTCGCTCAGGGCGAAAACGTTGGGCAGGACGTGGACCACTTCCTGGAAGAATTTCAGCGCCAGGGCCAGCAGGCCGAGGGACAGGCCGAAGTAGATGGGTGCGAGCAGCCAGCGCGAGGCATACATCGCATTTTCGAGGATACGTTCCATGAAGTTCAGGACTCATCAGGTGACTAAAAAACGACGGCGAGTATAGCCAGCCACCTGTTACAGCAAAAGCCTGGGGCCGCAAAGCGGCCCCAGGCTCAATCAAGACTCAGGATGAAACTGGTAATCCCCCAGGTTCCGGCACCGCTCGCCATTGATCCGCCGCAACTGCGCCTGCAGGTGCAGGCACCAGATCTGCGGGTCCTCGGCCACCTGGTACCCGTGCAAGGTCAGGCTGTCGACAATGGCATTGAGCACCGATTCGGCCACCAGCGGCCCATGGAAAGGCCCTTGAGCCTTGATCGCAGAGGGTTGTTCACCGGCCATGCCGGCGGCAAACAGCAGCGTCCACATGCCGTTGTCCCCAGCCAGTGGGCGGATACTGCATTCGATGCGGGTCACCAGGCCCAGGCACTGGCGTGTGAGGCTGAGGTTGCGCATGGCCGCGTCCCCTCCAAAGAGCCTTGTTCAGCCTGTACCTCAGGCTGTTTCCATCCTGAACGCTGTACCGTCCTTAAGTTCCAGCATAGAAGAACCGTACAGAAAGATGGAAAACCGGCGCTGAACGGTAGCACATCGCCGCTAGCGCCGGTTTATTGACTCAGGCTGGTTTGGCCTGGGCAATCACCTCTTCGAGGCGTTCCTTTTCTGCCTTCTCGATTTCTTCCTCGCTGATCATTTCGGCGATTTCGCGCAGGCGTTCCACCACCCGGGCATTGACGCTGCCCTCGGTGAACTGGCCGTTGCCATCGAGCACTCCGGCCTCCTCACCTACCAGCAGGCTCAACGCTTCATCGGCCTGGCTGACCGCGTAGACGTGGAACATGCCGTTCTCCACCGCCTGAAGCACGCGCTCGTCGAGCATCAGGGTGGCAACGTTGGCACGCGGAATGATCACACCCTGCTCACCGGTCAGGCCACGGGCCTCGCAAAGGCGGAAGAAGCCCTCGATCTTCTCGTTCACCCCTCCCACGGCCTGCACTTCACCAAACTGGTTGATCGAGCCGGTGATGGCAAAGCACTGCTTGAGCGGCGTGCGCGACAAGGCCGAAATCAGCGTGCAGGCTTCGCCCAGCGAGGCGCTGTCACCGTCCACATAGCCGTAAGACTGCTCCAGCGCGATGCTCGCGGAAATCGCCAGCGGGAACTCCTGGGCATAGCGGCTACCCAGGTAACCGGTCAGGATCATCACCCCCTTGGAGTGAATCGGCTGGCCCAGGTTGACCTCGCGCTCAATGTCGACGATGCCGCTGCCGCCCGGGTACACGGTGGCCGAGATGCGCGCCGGCATACCGAACGCCGAGTCCCCCACTTCCAGCACGGTCAGGCCGTTGCACTTGCCAATGGCCGCGCCCTCGGTGTCGATCAGGATGATGCCGGCAAGCATGTCGTCCAGCACCCGCTGCGACACACGCCCGGTGCGGGTGGCCTTGGCCTTGAGCGCACGTTCGATGTGCCCGGCGTCGGTCATTTCGTCACTGGCCAACTGGCGGATGAAGTCGGCTTCGCTGACCAGCTGGAACAGGTCACCGATGCGTGCCGACAGGCGCGACTGGTTCTCTGCCAGGCGGGCGCTGTAGGTCGCCAGGCGCGCGACCGCGTCACTGGTCAACGGCGCCATGCCCTCTTCGTTGGTGCGGGTACGCAACAGCTGGGCGAATTGCTCCAGGTTCTCGTCGACCATGGGCATGTCTTCGTCGAAGTCCACCAACACCCGGAACATCTCCTGGAAGTCCGAGTCGTGGTCCTGCAAGGCGTAGTACAGCTGGCGCGAACCGATAATCACCAGCTTGACGTTGAGCGGAATCATCTGCGGCTGCAGGCTGACAGTGGCAACACGGCCCAGCTCACCGATCGGTGATTCCATCTTCAGCTTGCGCGACTGCAAGGAACGCTTGAGCGCATCCCACACGAACGGCTCGCCCAGCATCTTCTCGGCTTCGAGAATCAGGAAACCGCCGTTGGCACGGTGCAACGCGCCCGGGCGCAGCTGGCGGTACGAGGTGTACAGCGCGCCTTGGTCGGTGCTGTATTCGATACGGCCAAACAGGTTGTCGTAGGTCGGGTGCGGCTCGAACACGACCGGCGCACCACCGGCAGCATGGTGGCCGACCACCAGGTTGGGTGCGTACTGCTCTTCGAGCAGCTTGCGCGCGGCAGCGTCGGTCTTGCTGTCGTCGACCAATTGCTCGACCACGGTGCGCAGCAGGTTCAGTTGCACCGACTGCAGGTAGGCGCACACTGCGGCGTTCTCGGCATACTTTTCCGACAACGGTGCCAGCAACGGTTGCAAGGCCAGGGTGATGGTTTCTTCATTCAGCTGGCGCAGCTGGTTGTTCGACTCACGCTTCCATTGCGGCAGGCTGGCCAGTTCTTCGTTCAACTGCTCTTCGAGCTGGGCAATGTCCTCATGGAACTGTTCACGCACGTCTTCCGGCAACTGGGCGAACTCGGCTTCATCCAGCGCCTTGCCGTCTGCCATCGGGGTGAAGGCAACGTTGCTGGCATCGCGGTACAACGCTACGTCCTTTTCCAGCGAGGCGCGCTCGATCACATCCAGGGCGCGGTCATAACGCTGGTTGAAGGCACGGTCGATGGCGCCCTTCTTCTGCTGGTACGACGGGTGTTCGAACACGGCCGGGAAGGTCGCCAGCAGGTTGTCGATCAGCCCGCCCATGTCGGCGATGAACGCCCCGGCGCTGCCGGATGGCAATTCCAGCGCACGCGGTTCACGGGTGTCGTCGAAGTTGTTGACGTAGACCCAGTCAGCCGGGGTCTGCTGGCGCTTGCCCTCGGCCTTGAGGTAGCGCTTGACGAACGAGAAGCGGCCGGTACCCGGCTCGCCCATGACGTACACGTTGTAACCGGGGCGTGGCATGGCCACACCAAACTGCAGGGCCTCGACAGCACGCTCCTGGCCCAGGACTCCGCGAAACGGCTCCAGATCGTCAGTATTGGTAAAGGCAAACTGCTCGGGTGAGAAACGCCGGGTCAGGGCTTCAGGCGCAAGACGCAGGCGCGCAGCGACAGGATCGGGCATTGGGTTTCCTTACTTCGGCGGGGCAGATACGCAGCATTCTGGCGCTGCCTGCGCGCGCCTTGCAAGGCTCTGCGGGACTTTATGTCGCAGCCCATGCACGTCATGTGACAGCAAATTTTTCGCAATCAACAACGCAACCTTTAGATCGTGCCTAAACTCCAAGCTGCGCGGGTGGGTGAAATGCTTTCCCGACCTGGCAACCGAGTTGCCAGAAACCCTGACCCTTGGTTAAGACAAAGAGAACAAATGCTATGAAACGGATTCTTCTGGGTACTCTGTTCACCGTGGTCTCGCTGAACGCCATGGCCGAAGCGCCAGGCGGCCCGAACTGCGGCTGGGGCAACATGCTGTTCGAAGGCCAGCGCGGCACGCCGGCACACTTCCTGGCCTCCACCACCAACGGCACCTCCGGTAACGCCACCTTCGGCATGACCTCCGGCACCAACGGCTGCTCCACCAAAGCCTCGCTGACCTACGGCGGCAAGTCGTGGTTCGCCATGAACGGCATGATGAACGAGCTTTCCGAAGACATGGCCATGGGCCAGGGCGAAGCACTGACCACCTATGCCGTGGTCCTCGGTGTGGCCCCGGAAGACCGCAGCTACTTCCAGTCGGTCGCCCACCAGCACTTCAACCAGATTTTCACCAGCGCCGACGTCACTGCTGAAACTGTCCACAGCAACACCCTGGCCGTTCTGAAGAACGACCCACGCCTGGCCAAATACGCTACCGAGGCCTAAGCACTGCTGCTCCCGCCCCACCCGGGGCGGGTTTCGCCTTTTTCGGCATCGTCAAGAAGTAGTTGCCCGATATGCTCAAACGCCTCGCTGCCCTGGCGCTGTGTGCCTGCGCCCCTGTTCATGCCGCGCCCGTACTGGATCAAGGCCGTCTCCAGCAACTGGCCAACACCCCTTACTGGATTGCCCTGGGCCATTACGAAACCGCCAAGCTCGGGGGCTGGCGCAGCTATGTGGACGACGATGCGTTCTTCCTCGCCCAGGACGGCGCACACCACCCCGACCAGGAGCTGCAAGCCACGGTCGATGCGCTGTATGCCCCGGCCAGCCTAGGCGACAAGCATGCCCAGTGTGTATTCCCTGCACGCACCCGCTGGCTACGTGAACAGCTTGGCCTGCAAGGCCTGCCGCAACCGGATTGCCAGGAATTCAAGACCTGGTACCAGTCGATCGACCCGCACAGCGCCGCGTTGATTTTCCCGGCGGCCTACCTGAACAGCCCATCGTCCATGTTCGGCCACACCCTGCTGCGCATCGACCAGTCCAACACCCGAAGCGACGACACCACGTTGCTGAGCTACGCGATCAACTTCGGTGCCTACATCGAAGGCAGCGACAACAGCATTCTGTACGCCTGGAAGGGCCTGATGGGCGGCTACCCGGGGCTGTTCGCGCTGATGCCCTACCAGGAAAAACTGTCCGAATACCGCAGCCTGGAAAACCGCGACCTGTGGGAGTACCAGCTGGACCTCACCCCCGAAGAAACCGGGCGCATGGTCGAACATGTGTGGGAGTTGAAGCAGATCCAGTTCGACTACTTCTTCTTCGACGAAAACTGCTCGTACCGCCTACTGGAGCTGCTGCAAGTGGCCCGACCGAGCCTGGACCTGACCTCGCAGTTCCCGTTGACCGCCATCCCGACCGACACCGTGAAGGCCGTGAAGCAGTCCGGCCTGGTCGCCAGCGAGACATACCGCCCTTCTCGCGAACGTGAATTGCTGGCCCGCGCCGAGCCACTGGACCACGGCGAAAAGCAGCAGGTGCTGGCCGTGAGTGCCGACACCGCACAATTGCAGAGCCCCGAATTCAAGGCCCTGCCCCGCGAACGGCAAGCGCTCGTGCAAGATGCCGCGTACCGCCTGGAGCGTTACCGGGCCAATGGCCAGGAGCGCGACCCTGGGCAGGCGAAGCGCAGCTTCGAGCTGCTGCGGGCGATCAACAGCAACCCGCCGCCACCCTTGCAGATCGAACGCCCCGGCCTACCCGAAGATGGCCACGATTCACGCACCTGGCAGCTGGGAGTGGGCACCCGTGAAGACCGCGCCTACGCCGAGTATGGCCTGCGCATGGCCTATCACGACCTCAACGACAACGCCTACGGCTTCCCATTGGGTGCGCAGATCGAGATCCTGCAACTGAAGGTGCGCCAATACGAAGGCAACGACTGGCAAGTGCAGCGCCTGGACCTGGCCACCATCCGCTCGCTGACGCCGCGTAACGAGCTGCTCAAACCCTGGTCGTGGCAGGTGGCTGGCGGCCTTGAGCGCGTGCCGGGAAAACATGATGACGAAGTCCTGGTCAGCCATGTAAATGGTGGCGCCGGGGGTACCTGGCAGTTGGCCGACGGTTTGCTGGGCTTTGCTCTGGGTACCGTGCGGGTCGAACATCACAATGATTTCGCCGAATTCATCGCTCCAGCGGCAGGCTTCAATGGCGGCCTGTTGTGGCGAAACGGCTTGGGCAACCTGACACTGGAGGCCAAAGGCGACTACTTCACCAATGGCGAAGTCCGCCGTAGTGTGAGCCTGAACCAGCAGTGGGAGATCAGCCAGAACCTGGGCGTGCGGTTAAGTGCATCGCGCGAGTTCAGCCACCTGGCGACGGCGCAGAATGAGGTGATGCTGGAGCTGAAGTGGTATCACTACTAGTGACCCAATCGACTCTTTGACACCGTTTTGACAGCTCCCCGACAAATCGCCACCTAGACTTTCCATTATCAATTGGAGGGCTGGGTGGTTATGTCGCGGTACTGGTTCGGCGTGTGCATGGCGTTGTTGCTGTCAGGTTGCGAAACCACCCACGAGCAGATGGTCAACCGTGGTTATCCGCCTGCCTATGCCGATGGCTTCCAGGACGGCTGCAGCAGCGGCCGCCAGGCCGCCGGGCTGATGGTGGGCAACTTCCGCAAGGACGTGCCGCGCTACCTGCACGAACGTCAGTATGAAACCGGCTGGGACGACGGCTTTCGCCAGTGCCACGCCATGCAGAACAGCGAAGAACAGCGCGAGTACCATGAGCGCTTCTGGGACGAGCGCGAACGGGAGTGGCAGCAGGAAAAGGATCGCGGTGCCGCAAAAGCCTATCGCCACAACTAAGTCAGTCGCAAACGGACATCCCTTGAAACCGGCGGCCTGCCATGCTGGTCTTCAGCACAAGGAGGCCCAACATGAGCCGAGCATTCGTCAACGAAGACCAGGCTGCTGACCAGGCCGACCCGCCCGTCGAGCGCCGCGTCAGCGAACAACCCAACTACGTCACAGCCAACGGCCTGCGCCTTTTACAGGCGCGCGTGGCCGACCTGAATGCCCTGCGCAGCGAACTGCAGGCGCAGGGTGAGCGTGCCGACAAACAGCGGCTGGCCGAGACCGAGCGGGACCTGCGTTATTTCACTGCGCGGGTGCAGAGTGCCCAGGTGGTGCCGGCAGCGACTTCACGCAGCAAGGTGCAGATTGGTAGCCGGGTGCGGTTTGTGGATGCCCAGGATCAGGAACAGGTGGTGCAGCTGGTGGGCGAGGATGAAGCGGATGCCGGCCGGGGCTTGATTAATTGGGGCTCACCGTTGGGGCGGGCGTTGCTGGGCGCAGGGCCTGGGGATGAGGTGGTTTGGCGGCGGCCGGTGGGGGATCAGGAAATCGAGATTATCGAGATTGGTGGTTGAAAAACCTGGGGCCGTGTTGCGGCCCCAGGTGATCTCGAATCAGACCACGCCTTGAGCCAGCATCGCATCGGCCACTTTCACGAAGCCTGCGATATTCGCACCTTTGACGTAGTTGATACGGCCATCCGCCTCTTCACCGTAATGCACGCACGCATGGTGAATCGACTGCATGATGTTGTGCAGCTTGCTGTCCACTTCACCGGCAGTCCACAGCAGGCGCATGGCGTTCTGCGACATTTCCAGGCCCGACACGGCAACGCCGCCGGCATTGGAGGCCTTGCCCGGGGCGTACAGAATGCCAGCGTCCAGGAAGATATCCACAGCCTCAAGGGTGGTCGGCATGTTGGCGCCTTCGGCCACGCAGATACAGCCGTTGCGCAGCAGGGTGCGGGCGTCTTCGGCGCCCAGTTCATTCTGCGTGGCGCACGGCAGGGCGATGTCGCACGCCAGGCTCCACGGAGTCTGGCCCTTGCGGAACTCCAGGCCGAACTGCCCGGCCAGCTCGCTGATGCGGCCACGCTTGACGTTTTTCAGTTCCATCACCGCATCCCACTGGGCGTCGGTCAGGCCAGCTTCGGCGTACAAGGTGCCTTCGGAGTCGGACAGCGAGATCACCTTGCCGCCCAGGTCCATGACTTTGCGCGCCGCATACTGGGCTACGTTGCCCGAGCCGGAAATCGCCACGCGGCAGCCATCGATACGCTTGTCCTGGCGCTTGAGCATTTCTTCAGCGAAGTACACGCAGCCATAACCGGTGGCTTCAGGGCGGATCAGACTGCCGCCGTAGGTCATGCCCTTGCCGGTCAGCACCGAGGTGAACTGGTTGGCCAGGCGCTTGTACTGGCCAAACATGAAGCCGATTTCGCGGGCACCCACGCCGATGTCACCGGCCGGTACGTCGCAGTCAGCACCGATGTGGCGGTACAGCTCGCTCATGAACGCCTGGCAGAAGCGCATCACTTCGGCGTCGCTCTTGCCTTTCGGGTCGAAGTCCGAGCCACCTTTGCCGCCACCCATGGGCAGCGAGGTCAGCGAGTTCTTGAACACCTGCTCGAAGGCCAGGAACTTCAGCACGCTGAGGTTCACCGACGGGTGGAAGCGCAGGCCGCCCTTGTACGGGCCGATGGCGCTGCTCATCTGGATGCGGTAGCCGCGGTTGACCTGCACCTTGCCCTGGTCATCGACCCAGGAAACGCGGAACAGCACAGCACGCTCCGGCTCGACCATACGTTCGAGGATGCCGGATTGCAGGTAATGCGGATTGGCTTCAAGGAATGGCCACAGGGTGCGCAGCACCTCTTCCACCGCCTGGTGAAATTCAGGCTGGCCTGGGTCACGCTGTTGCAGGCGTGCAAGGAAATTGTCGACAGATTCGATCATGGTAGACATCTCACCGAAGGTTTTGGACTTATTGGTTTTTTCAGGAATGTACCAAGAAGCAATCGCACTGGAATAGGGCGCGATGTCGTTTTTTTGAAATTATTTGGTGCGATTTATGTAAGTGTATACAAATCACCTGCCGAAAAAGCCGTTTTCACGTTTCACCAAGGCACAAAAATGGGGCTCCGCAGAGCCCCATTCTTGTGCATCTCAAACCGGCTTACTGGGCCAGTTTTTTGTGCCGTACACGGTGCGGCTGGGCAGCAGCATCGCCCAGGCGCTTTTTGCGGTCGGCTTCGTACTCGGTGTAGTTACCCTCGAAGAACACCACGTTCGAGTCGTCTTCGTACGCCAGGATGTGGGTAGCCACACGGTCCAGGAACCAACGGTCGTGGGAAATCACGATCGCGGCGCCCGGGAAGTCCAGCAGGGCTTCTTCCAGCGAACGCAGGGTTTCAACGTCCAGGTCGTTGGACGGTTCGTCGAGCAGCAGGACGTTGCCGCCCTCCTTCAGGGTCAGGGCCAAGTGCAGGCGGCCACGCTCACCACCGGACAGGTCCTTGACGAACTTCTGCTGGTCGCCCCCTTTGAAGTTGAAACGACCAACGTAGGTACGCGACGGGATCTCGTAGTTGCCGATGCGGATCATGTCGGAACCGTCGGAAATCTGCTGGAACACGGTCTTGGCGCCGTCCAGGTCTTCGCGGCTCTGGTCCACGCAGGCCAGTTGCACGGTTTCACCGATCTCGATGCTGCCCGAGTCCGGCTGTTCCTTGCCCATCAGCATGCGGAACAGGGTCGACTTACCAGCACCGTTACCACCGATAACGCCGACGATGGCGCCTTTTGGCATGGCGAACGACAGGTTGTCGATCAGCACGCGATCGCCGTAGCCTTTGGTGACGTTCTTGAACTCGATGACCTTGTCGCCCAGGCGCGGGCCAGCCGGGATGTAGATCTCGTTGGTTTCGCTGCGCTTCTGGAATTCCTGCGACTGCATTTCTTCAAAGCGCTGCAGACGGGCCTTGGATTTGGACTGGCGAGCCTTGGCGCCTTTGCGCACCCACTCCAGTTCCTCTTTCATGGCCTTTTCGTGGGCGCTCTGCTGCTTGGATTCCTGCGCCAGACGGTCCGACTTGGCTTCCAGCCAGCCCGAGTAGTTGCCTTCGTACGGGATGCCGGCGCCGCGGTCCAGTTCCAGGATCCAGCCGGCGACGTTGTCGAGGAAGTAACGGTCGTGGGTAATCGCAACCACGGTGCCCGGGAAGTCGTGCAGGAAGCGCTCCAGCCAGGCGACCGAATCGGCATCCAGGTGGTTGGTTGGTTCGTCGAGCAGCAGCATGTCGGGGGCCGACAGCAGCAGGCGGCACAGGGCCACACGGCGCTTCTCACCACCGGACAGGTGCTCGATGCGGGCATCCCAGGCTGGCAGGCGCAGAGCATCGGCGGCGACGTCCAGCTGGCGCTCTAGGTTGTGGCCATCGGAGGCTTGCAGAATGGCTTCCAGCTTGGCCTGTTCGGCAGCCAGCTTGTCGAAGTCGGCATCCGGTTCGGCGTAGGCGGCGTAGACCTCGTCCAGGCGCGCCTGGGCGTCCTTGATCACGCTGACGGCTTCCTCGACCACTTCGCGAACGGACTTGTTAGGGTCCAGTTGCGGTTCCTGCGGCAGGTAGCCTACGTTGATGTCGGGCATCGGACGGGCTTCGCCGTCGAATTCCTTGTCGACGCCCGCCATGATCCGCAGCAGGGTCGATTTACCGGCGCCGTTCAGGCCGAGCACGCCAATCTTGGCGCCCGGGAAGAACGACAGGGAAATGTTCTTGAGAATTTCCCGCTTCGGCGGCACGACCTTGCTCAGCCGATGCATGGTGTAGACGTATTGAGCCAAAACCAAGCCCTCTAATCAGATAGGTAAAGACATCGACGATCGCCCCGGCGCGCTGGCCAGGGAGATGTGTGTTTGGGTGTCGTTGAACAAAGTCGACCATTCTACGCCAACGCACGGCGTTGCATAGGAGGGGGCGATGGTGGGCCGGGATCGGAGTGATCCCTGGGAGAAACGTATTGCCTGTGCTGGCCCCTTCTCGGCTTTAGCCGCGAAAGGGCCGGCACAGCAGCCGAAAATGGCTCAGACGTGACGCTGCCTGGCCTTGCCACGCGGCAACCGGCAACGGTCACCCTGCTCGGCCAGGCGCGCAGCCCAGGCAGACTTCACGCTGAAGCCACCGCTGCGGGCAGGCTGCTGCTCGGCAACCTTGGCGGGTTTGGCGGCCGCAGGCGCCGTGCTGACCACCTTGGCTGCCGGCTTGTTGGCCGCAGCAACTGCAACTGCCGGCTCTGCTGCCGCCTGGGCGGTCTTGCGCAGTTCAGCCAGCGATGGGGCCTTGCTTTTGGCGGCGTTGGCCACCTCGGGTTTGCTCAGCGAACGCTGGCAAGACTTGCAGGATACGTCCTCGGTCACGGCAGTGCTGACAAGGGTCTGACTGCTGCGCCCGCAGGCGGAATCGAGGCCATTGGAGGAAAAGTGAGTAACCAAAACCGAACATCTCCGATGCGTTGTCATGTGAAGCGGGCGCTATTCTCGCACAGGTTGCAGGGGCTTGCCGAACCACCCAGCAGGCACCATCGGTCAACACGGCTGGCACTTTGCCACAATCCTAGGCATGCTAGCCGGTTTCAGGTGTCCGGCCTTATAGTGCGCCACCGCGTTGCGCCAGCCAGGTACCGGCACACACCGTGCATGATCCTTCCCTGCCATCGCCAGCCCAATCGCAGGATCAACGCTTGACCAACCTAACTCATCCGTCGTCATTGCGTTCCGCGCCACAAGCGCCCGCCGCTACCCTGGGCGGGTCGATCAAGGGTGCGCTGGCGCTGCTGGCCCTGATCCTGCTGGGCCTGCTGCTGTGGCAGCTGTTCGCCCAGTTCAACCACACCCAGGCCGACCTGCGCAAACAAAGCCTGGACGCCACCGCAGAGCTGGCCGACCACCTGAGCCTGAACATGGCGTTCAAGGCACAGCAGGCCGTGAACGTGGTACAGCCCTACGTCGATGCGCCGACGCCTGCCGCCCTGCCCAGCCTGCTGAATACCCTGCGCCAACGCCTGCCCGCCCTGCAGAGCATGGCATGGCTGGACAGCGCCGGGCAGCTGCGCAGTGACAGCCTGCCAGGCAGCCCAGACCGCCAGGCGCTTGACGAGCTGCTCACGCTGAACCAGGGGCGCCCGTACTTCTTTACCAATTCGGCCGACAATCGAACCTTGTACCTGCTGCTGCGCCAGGCCGCCGAACAGGACCGCGGCTACTGGCTGCTGCGCCTGTCACCGGACTACTACCGCGAACTCACCACTCACCTCGATGGCGGCGGCCACCCGCTGTGGCTGCTGGAAAACAGCCGCAGCGGCGAAGTGCTGCAGCAGCACGCCCCAACCGACACCAGCCACGAACCGCTGCAAAGCGTGATGCTGGCCTTCATCGACAACAGCACCTGGCAACTGCGCGGCCTGTTCGACGCCAAGCTGACCCAGCAAAAATTGCTGCCTGCGCTGATCGGCAAATGCCTGCTGGTGCTGTTCTGCGCCCTGCTGCCGGTGTTGGCGCTGATCAACATGCGCCGCCGCCAGCGCGCGCTGCAGGAAGACCGCCGGCGCTACCAGGAAATCTTCGAAGGCACCGGCGTGGCCCTGTGCGTGCTCGACCTGTCCAGCCTGCCCGGCCAGCTCGACCGCTACCACCTGCGCAACCACGCCGCACTCAGGCACAGCCTGGCACTGGACCCGAACCTGCGCCGCTCGCTGTTGCTGGAGCTGAAGATTACCGAGGTCAACCAGGTAGCGCGCCAGCTGTTGAACATCGAATGCCACGAAGGGGCCTGGCAGCGGCTGATCGACGGCAGCGGCGATGGCCGCGACAGCGTCGGCATGCAACTGATCGACGCGCTGATCGAACAACGCCAGGTGCTGGAGCTTGAAGTGCGCCTGCCGGCTCCGCTGGGTGGCGAGTTGCACCTGTGGCTGATGGCACGCCTGCCGCAGCAGCGCCGCGACTACCAGGCCGTGATCCTCAGCATCAGCGACATCACCAGCCGCAAACAGGTCGAGCTGTCGTTGCTGGAGCGCGAAAGTTTCTGGTCGGACGTGGTGCGTACCGTGCCCGATCAGCTGTATGTGCAAGACGTAATCAGCCAGCGGATGATCTTCAGCAACCGCCACCTGGGGCAGACCCTGGGTTACGACCGTACCGAGCTTGCGCAGATGGGCGACCGTTTCTGGGAGCTGCTGCTGCACCCCGAAGATGCCGCGCACTACCAGGCATTGCGCCAGCAACAGCGTGACAACGGCCATGATCAACCGCTGCACTGCCAGTTGCGCTTCCGCCACCGTGATGGCGGCTGGCGCTGCTACGATATCCGCGAACAGGTGCTGACCCGTGACGCCGATGGCCTGGTAACGCGCATCATCGGCGTGGGCAAGGACGTGACGGTGCAGATTGAGGCCAGCCAGTCACTGCGCGACAGCGAACAGCGCTACCGCATGCTCGCCGAAAGCATCAGCGATGTGATCTTCTCCACCGACAGCCTGCTGCAGCTCAACTATGTCAGCCCCTCCGTGCAGAGCGTGCTGGGCTACCAGGCTGACTGGATTTTTGCCAACGGCTGGCAATCGATCATCGCCAACCCGGCTCAGCTCACCGGCATCTACAGCCTGATGGAACGCGTCAGCAACGCCATGGGCGACCCGGCACAACTGGCCCAGCTGCGCAGCCAGCTGCCAACCCAGCTGTTCCTGTTCGACTGCCTGCGCGCCGATGGCCGCAAGATCCCGATCGAGCTGCGCCTGGTGCTGGTGTGGGACGATGACCAACGCTTTGAAGGCGTGCTTGGCGTGGGCCGCGACATCAGCCAGCAACGCCGCGCCGAAAAAGACCTGCGCATGGCCGCGACGGTATTCGAGCACTCCACGTCGGCGATCCTCATCACCGACCCGGCCGGCTATATCGTCCAGGCCAACGAGGCGTTCAGCCGTGTCAGCGGTTATGCCGTCAGCGAAGTGCTCGACCAGCTTCCGGGCATGCTTACCGTCGATGAACAGCAGGAAGGCCACCTGCGCTACGTGGTCAAGCAACTGCACCAGCGCGGCAGCTGGGAAGGCGAGGTGTGGCTCAAGCGCCGCGACGGCGACCACTACCCGGCGTGGGTCGGCATTACCGCCGTACTCGATGACGAGGGCGACCTGGCCAGCTACGTGTGCTTCTTCACCGACATCAGCGAGCGCAAGGCCAGCGAACAACGCATCCACCGCTTGGCCTACTACGACGCCCTCACCCACCTGCCCAACCGCACACTGTTCCAGGACCGCCTGTACAACGCCCTGCAGCAAGCCGACCGGCAGAAGGCCTGGGTGGTGCTGATGTTCCTCGACCTGGACCGTTTCAAGCCGATCAACGACTCCCTCGGCCATGCCGCCGGCGACCGCATGCTCAAGGACATGGCCCTGCGCCTGCTGGCCTGCGTGGATGACGACGACACCGTGGCGCGCATGGGCGGCGACGAGTTCACCCTGCTGCTGCAACCGCGCCCCACCCGCGAGATGGCCCTTAACCGCGCCATCCACGTGGCCGAGAACATCCTCGGCAGCCTGGTGCGTCCGTTCGTGCTGGAAAACCGCGAGTTCTTCGTCACCGCCAGTATCGGCATCGCCCTCAGCCCGCAGGATGGGGGCGAGCTGAGCCAGTTGATGAAAAACGCCGATACCGCCATGTACCACGCCAAGGAACGCGGCAAGAACAACTTCCAGTTCTACCAGGCCGAAATGAACGCCAGCGCCCTGGAACGGCTGGAACTGGAAAGCGACCTGCGCCATGCCATGGAGCAGAACGAGTTCATCCTCTACTACCAGCCGCAGTTCAGCGGCGACGGCAAGCGCCTGACCGGCGCCGAAGCGCTGCTGCGCTGGCGCCATCCGACCCGTGGGCTGGTGCCACCGGGCGACTTCATCCCGGTGATCGAGGAGCTGGGCCTGGTGGTGGATGTGGGCGACTGGGTGCTGCGCGAGGCCAGCCGGCAGCTCAAGGCCTGGCACAAGGCCAAAGTGCGAGTACCCAAGGTGTCGGTGAACATTTCCGCCCGGCAGTTCTCCGACGGCCAGTTGGGCACGCGCATTGCCAACATCCTTGAAGAGAGCGGCCTGCCGCCTGCGTGTCTGGAGCTGGAACTGACCGAAAGTATCCTGATGCGCGAAGTGAACGAGGCGCTGCAGATTCTTGCCAGCCTGAAGAACCTCGGCCTGAGCATTGCGGTCGACGACTTCGGCACCGGTTACTCGTCGCTCAACTACCTCAAGCAGTTCCCCATCGACGTGCTGAAGATCGACCGCACCTTCGTCGACGGCCTGCCCGAAGGTGAGCAGGATGCGCAAATTGCCCGGGCGATCATCGCCATGGCCCACAGCCTCAACCTGGCGGTCATCGCCGAGGGCGTGGAAACCCACGAACAGCTGGAGTTCCTGCGCGAGCATGGTTGCGACGAAGTACAGGGCTACCTGTTCGGACGGCCGATGCCGGCGCATCAGTTCGAGGCGCAGTTCTCCAACGAGACCCTGTTCATGTTCCATTGAGGGGTGCAAAGCCCCTCAAAAGCGGACTTTCGGGTCAACTACCGCGCCCGCGCAGCCCAGACACGGCGCGGGATGCAACATGAAGCCCATTGGTCCGCGACTTGATGCCACTTCATATGCCAGCCGCGAATCAATCGGTTAGAATGCCCCCCCAAATTACCCCGATCCTTGAGGACCGCCATGTTCAGCCGTGATTTGACCATTGCCAAGTACGACGCCGAGCTCTTCGAAGCCATGCAGCAAGAAGCTCTGCGCCAGGAAGAGCATATCGAGCTGATCGCTTCGGAAAACTACACCAGCCCGGCAGTCATGGAAGCTCAGGGCTCGGTCCTGACCAACAAGTACGCCGAAGGCTACCCAGGCAAGCGCTACTACGGTGGTTGCGAGTACGTCGACGTCGTCGAGCAACTGGCCATCGACCGTGCCAAGGAGCTGTTCGGCGCCGACTACGCCAACGTCCAGCCGCACGCCGGCTCCCAAGCCAACGCTGCCGTCTACCTGGCCCTGCTGTCGGCCGGTGACACCATCCTGGGCATGAGCCTTGCCCACGGTGGCCACCTGACCCACGGTGCTTCGGTAAGCTCTTCGGGCAAGCTGTACAACGCCATCCAGTACGGCATCGACGGCAACGGCCTGATCGACTACGACGAAGTCGAGCGCCTGGCTGTCGAGCACAAGCCGAAGATGATCGTTGCCGGCTTCTCGGCCTACTCGCAGGTTCTGGACTTCGCCCGCTTCCGCGCCATCGCCGACAAGGTCGGTGCCTACCTGTTCGTCGACATGGCCCACGTTGCCGGCCTGGTTGCCGCTGGCGTGTACCCGAACCCTGTTCCATTCGCCGACGTGGTCACCACCACCACTCACAAGACCCTGCGCGGCCCGCGCGGCGGCCTGATCCTGGCCCGTGCCAACGCCGACATCGAGAAGAAGCTGAACTCCGCTGTCTTCCCGGGCGCCCAAGGCGGCCCGCTGGAGCACGTCATCGCAGCCAAGGCCATCTGCTTCAAGGAAGCCCTGCAGCCTGAGTTCAAGGCTTACCAGCAGCAAGTGGTGAAGAACGCCCAGGCCATGGCCAGCGTGTTCATCGAGCGTGGTTTCGACGTGGTGTCCGGTGGCACCCAGAACCACCTGTTCCTGCTGTCGCTGATCAAGCAGGAAATCTCCGGTAAGGACGCTGACGCCGCCCTGGGCAAAGCCTTCATCACCGTTAACAAGAACTCGGTACCGAACGACCCACGTTCGCCGTTCGTCACTTCGGGCCTGCGTTTCGGCACTCCAGCCGTTACCACCCGTGGTTTCAAGGAAGCCGAGTGCCGCGAGCTGGCCGGCTGGATCTGCGACATCCTGGCTGACCTGAACAACGAAGCGGTCATCGACGCTGTACGTGAGAAGGTCAAGGCCATCTGCAAGAAGCTGCCGGTTTACGGCAACTGATTGGCGATTGCCTGATGTGAAGAAGCCCGGCCTAGTGCCGGGCTTTTTCGTTTGCGCCGCTGCAATCACGTATTACCCTGTGCCCCCATTCACTCATCGAGCACAGGCCGCACCTTGACCAGGGAACAACTCGAAACCCACCAGATCCCGATCTACTTCGCCGCCGTGCTTGCTGCCGTAGCCTTCGGCTTGATGGCCAGCGACAGCGCCAGCCAGCTGGAAGCCCTGGTCACCCCCGCCATTGCCGTGCTGATGTATGCGATGTTTCTGCAGATCCCTTTCCTCGACCTGCGTCAGGGTTTGGGCAACCGCCGCTTCATCACCGCGCTACTGCTCGCCAACTTCATCCTCGTGCCGCTACTGGTCTGGGCCATTACCCGTGGGCTGGTGGAACACCCGGCGGTCCTCGTCGGCGCCTTGCTGGTGCTGCTTACGCCGTGCATCGACTATGTGGTGGTGTTCACCCACATCGGCAAAGGCGACTCGCGCCTTACCCTGGCCGCTACACCTGTGCTGCTGTTGCTGCAACTGGTGCTACTGCCGGTGTATCTGGCCTGGATGCTGGGAGACAGCAGCAACGTGGCCATCTCCATCACCCCGTTCGTGGAAGCCTTTGTAGTGTTGATTGTGCTGCCAATGATCCTGGCCGTGCTCACCAGTGCCGGGGCTCGTCGCTCAGGCGCGGTTTCGGCCTGGAACGACGCCTGGGCGTGGTTGCCCGTACCGGCGATGGCCCTGGTGCTGGTGGTTGTGATCGCCCCGCAGATTGCTGTGGTGCTGCGAGATTTCGACCGTTTGCTACCGGTCATTCCGGTGTACATCGGCTTCATGTTGCTAGCGCCCGTGCTCGGGTTCATTTCGGCGCGACTGCTACGCCTGCCTGCTGCTGAAGCACGCTCGGTCACCTTCAGCGCCGCCACGCGAAACTCGCTGGTGGTGCTGCCACTGGCATTGGCATTGCCCGAAACGATACGCGGGTTGGCGGCTGCGGCGGTGATCACGCAGACACTGGTGGAATTGGTGAGCGAGCTTGTCTATGTAAGAGCGGTGCCACGGGCCATACGCTGACCCGTGGGTAAGGATCGCGCTGGTCAAGAGCGCCAAGGGTATGCGGCAAACACCTGCACCTCGACCAGGTACCCCTCGCCCAGGTCTGCGCCCACGCACGCCCGTGGCGGTTTAGGAAAACCCTGCAGCCAGGTGTCGTACACCTCATTGACCAGGTCGAAATGGCGGTAGTCGGCAAGCCACAACTGAACCCTGGTCAGTTGCGCCTTGCCGATATCGGCCTCTGCCATCAGGCCGTCGATCGTGCTCAGCGCCTGACGCAGCTGCCCCTGCACATCTTCCTGCAGGTTGCCCGCCACCACCCCCGCCGTTTCGAACAGCCCCCTGTAGCTGACCGCCAGGGACATCCGCTCGCCGGCCCCGAAACGAGTGATCATGAAGCGGCCTCCCCACCGCCCATCTGGTTGAGGCAGACGACTTTGGGCTGGGTCATGTCTTCATAGGCGAACCGCACCCCTTCGCGCCCAAGGCTCCCATACTTGGAGCCACCAAATGGCATGGCATCGAAGCGGTAGTCGGACGAGTCGTTGATCATCACCCCACCAGCCTCAATACGCCGGGCCAGGCTCAACGCCAGCGACAGGTCGCGGGTAAACACGCCGGCATGCAGGCTGTAATCCGGGGCGTTGGCCTGCGCTACCGCCTGCTCGATGCTCTCGAACGGCGCCAGCATCACCACCGGTGCAAACACCTCTTCACGCCACAGCCTGCTGGCGTGGTCAACGCCCTCCAGCACTGTCGGGGCATAGGCAGCACCCTGACGCTGATGGCCGCAGAGCAGGCGAGCTCCACCCAGAAGGGCCTGGTTGACGCGTTCTTCGATCTGCCGTGCAGCGGCTTCGGTGATCATCGGCCCCATGTCGGTTGCGCGCTGCCCCGGGTCGCCCAGCACCATTGCCTGGGTCAGGGCGACGAAGCGCTGGCGAAACGCCTCATAGATCGCGGCGTCCACCAGGATGCGCTGGGTGCCGATACAGTTCTGGCCCGCCGCCCAAAACGCGCCCGACACGCACGACTCGACAGTCGCCTCGAGGTCGCAGTCCTTCAGTACCAGCACCGGCGCATTGCCGCCCAGGTCCATCGCCAGCTTTTTCAGGCCAGCCCCCCGCGCAATCTGTTCGCCGGTAGCGAAGCCTCCGGTAAAGGAAATCATGCGTACTTCACGTATGGCCACCAGGGCCTTGCCCAGCGCGGCGCCCCCCGTGGCTACCGTGACGACAGCCTCCGGCAGCCCTGCATCAATCAGGTACTGCACCAGCTTCACGGCAGAAAGCGGGGCCAGCTCCGAGGGTTTCAGAATGACTGCATTGCCGCCCGCAATGGCTGGCCCCAACTTGTGCGCAACCAGGTTAAGCGGGTCGTTGTACGGGGTAATGGCCAGGATCAACCCCAGCGGCTCGCGGGTGAACCAGCCCTGGCGCGACTCAGAACCTTCATAGGCATCGAAAGGCACCACTTCACCGGCATTGCGCCGCGCTTCTTCTGCAGACAGCTTGAGCGTATTGATGCAGCGCTTCACCTCCTTCTCGGCCTGACGCAGGGTCTTGCCTGCTTCATCGACAATCAGGCCGGCAAAATCTGCAGCGTCGCGCTCGTTGAGGCGGGCAGCCTGCTCCAGAATGCTGGCGCGTCGATGCCGGGGTAGCGCGGCACTTTCGCGCACGCCGCCGCGAGCACGGGCGAGCAGGCTTGGCACCGCGTCGGCGCAAAGGTTGGCAACGCTCCCCACCAGGCTGCCGTCGAAGGGGCTAAACACATCGATCAAGTCGGGTTGGCAATTGGCGACCCGGGACACGGAAGTCAGGCTCATGAACGTTGCTCCTCAGGCCGAACGGCCGGCGGTGTGAATGGCGACGATATCCGACAGCAGGGCAAATGCGGTTTCGACACGCCCTGCACCCGGGCCAGACACGGTCACCGCGCCCAGCAGCTCGGTGTTGAACGCAACCGCATTGATCGCACCGCAAATGCCCGCCAGCGGGTGCTGACCCGGCAACAGGCGGGCCTCGACACGGGCACTTACCGAACCATCGGCTTGCCGGCTGGCGCTGCCAATCAGCTTCCAACGCTGGCCCTGGGCCTGCGCCTGCTGGATAGCCGCGCTGTCGATGGCGCTGATACCGCTGCAGGCGACATCACTCACCTGCAGGCAGGCGCCGAGCAACTCATTGGCCAGAATGACCACCTTCAGGCGTACGTCATGGCCCTCCACATCGGCGGTCGGATCTGCCTCGGCATACCCAAGCTCTTGGGCCTGGGCCACCGCCTCGGCAAAACCAAGCCCCTCCTCCATGCGTGTGAGCACGTAGTTCGAGGTGCCGTTGAGGATGCCCTCGAACCCCACCAGGCCCGCGCCTGCCAAGGTCTGGCGCGCCATGCGCAGCACTGGCGTACCGCTCATCACCGCGCCTTCGTATTCGAACGACACGCCATTGGCCCTGGCCAATGCCTTGAGCGCCTGGGCATGCAAGGCGATCGGCCCCTTGTTGGTGGTGACCACATGCTTGCCCGCTTCCAGCGCCCAGCGGCAGAAGGTTGCCGCTGGCTCACCGTCCGTTGGGTTGGTGAATGTGGCCTCGGCGATAATGTCGGCGCCAGACTGCTTGATCACCGCCTCATTGAAGGCTTCAGCCGAACCTTGAGGGATTTGCGCCAGCGCGCCCTTCTGAGCTGGCAGCGCGGCAAGCGTGGCGGCATCCAGGCCATTGCGGTCGATTGCCGACCCCAGGAACAGGTCGGTGACGCCAACGATCTTCAAGCCAAAGCCCAGCTCTTGCTGCCAGCGCGCGTTGCGTTCGGCAATCAGTTGGGCCAGGGCACGGTTCACACCACCAAAGCCAACGAGTGCAATTTTGTATTCGGTCATGGTTTGCTGTCCTTTCCAGGCGGTTGGTCGATGAGGACAAGCGTAAGAGCCGTGCAATGCCAGTTGAATATGGCAATCCGCTGTATTTATTGGTCAATCTGGCCAGTGCCCCTGCACGCCCGAGCGCCCGCTGGAATGCAAAACGCCGCCAGGGTGCAAGCCCGGGCGGCGTGGGTGTAAGGCGGGTCATCAAACGCAACAGCGCAGCTCAGATCACCGTGGCCAGCACAAACGATGTCACGGTGTTCTCGACCCCGGGCATGGCGGCGATTTCCTTCCACACATGGTGTACCCGCTCCGGGCTTGAGGCCTCGACGCGCAGCAGCAGGTCGAATTCGCCGCTGAGCACTTCGCACTGGATCACCTCGGGGATCTGGCGCAGCGCATCAAGCACCGCGTCACCGCGCATGCGGTCATAGCGGTAGACGAATATCACCGCGTTGATCAGCGACGTCGGCCGTCGGCCCTCACCGATGCGCAAGGTATAGCCCTGGATGGCCCCGTCGCGCTCAAGTCGCTCGATGCGCTGGCGTACCGCATTGCGCGACAGGTTTACCTTCAGCCCCAATTCGGCATGGGCAATACGCGCATTGGCGGTGAGCTCGGCAAGAATGCGTTCGTCCAGGGGGTCGAGGATGCGCTTCATCGCCCGGCCTGCAAGCGTGCCAACAACGCATGAACCCCCGCCAGGTCCTCTGGTTTCAGCAGTGGCCCGGCGCCGGCAGTGCCTTCGACGTCGGCCGGCACCTCACCGTGCCAGGCCCCCAGCTCCGCCAGCAGCCCGGCAGACTTTTCCGGGGCAAACTGCCCAAGCGTGACGATGGGCGCGCCGATGTTGCGCCGGTGTAAACGCCCGGCGAACACCCCTGTTGCGGCATGCGGGTCTACTGCGCTGCCGGTTTCGTGGAACAGCGTGATGATCTCCTCGCGAATCAACGCGTCGTCCACGGCGTAGGAGTCAAACAGCATGCGTGCATGCAACCACTGGCGGTTGCCGATGCTCAGCTCGCCACAGGCCTCGAAATGCTCCATCAGCGCGCGGGTCGCCCCGCCATCGCGGTCATACAGCTCCCAGACGAAGCGCTCCAGGTTGGAGAACAGCGAGAAGTCCATGACCGGTGACAACGTCTGACGGGTTGAGCCACGGCTGTAGCGATTGCAATGAATGAACCGGTGCAAGGCATCGTTGCGGTTGGTGGAGACGATGATCTGGTTGATGGGCAGGCCCATCTTCTGGGCAATGAACCCTGCGTAGATTTCGGCAAAGCTGGCCGTGGGGATGCTGAAGCCCACGGGGCGTGTGCCCCCGCCCAGCTGCAGCGCCGCATGGAAATAGAACACGATCTGCGCCAGCACGCCGACCCAGTTGGTCGAATTGAAACTCACCGGAATCAGCCCGGGGCATGGCCAGGCACGCAGCAGCGCCGACACCAGCGACTGGCAGTCGTCAAAGCTGCCATCCACGGCCACGCAACTGACGCTGTCGGACGCGGCACGGCGCATCACCGCTGCCCGGTCAGCGGGTGTGCCTGCATTGGGATACAGCGCCAGCAAGCCCGCTGCCGGGCAATGCTGCAGGGCTTCGATTGCCGCCACCGCCGTATCGCCGTTGCTGGCACCCACCAGCATGACCCGCTCGCAATCGGCCCCCAAAAAGTGCCGGATAAGCCGTGCCTGCAACTGTGCGGCAAAGTCCTTCGAGGAGCGGGTAGGCCCGTGAAACAGCTGCAGGATCCATTCGTTATGGCCCAGCTGCTGCAACGGCGCGATGCCACGGTGTTTGAACCCACGATAGCTGTCGCTGACCAGCGCCCTGAGGGTCGGTTCGTCGAGGGTATCGCCCACAAACGGTGCCATCACCCGCCAGGCCAGTTCGTCGAACGGCAACCACGACCAGCTGGCAATCTCCTGCGGGCTGAACACCGGCACCGAGGTGGGCACGTAAAGCCCGCCATCGTCGGCCAGGCCAGAAAGCAACGCTGTGCGGAAATCGACTCGTGTTTCGTTGCCGCGCGTGGATGTGTACTGCATCGGTGCTCCAGACAGGTACTTGAATTAACGGTGCGCCATGGCCACCAGCCAGTGGCTGAACGCCTGGGCATCCGGGGACAACGCCTCACCCAGGCCGCGTACCAGGTAAAACGACTCGCTCGCCTCGATGCGCGGGGTAAAGGGCGCGACCAGCCGCCCCTCCTGCAGCAAGTCCTCTACCAGCGACGAGCGCGCCAGCGCCACACCCAGCCCCAACTCCGCCATGCGCAAGGTCGACACCAGCGTGTCGAATTGCAGGCCGCTCGAAGAGTCGACCTGATCGGCCCCCACCCGCTCCAGCCAGTAGCCCCAGCCTTCCTCGTAACCCAGCACATGCAGCAACGGGGCACGGGCCAGGTCACGCGGCTCGCGCAGCGGGCAATCGGCGGCCAGCGCGGGCGCGCAGACCGGCACCAGCACGTCGCGGGTCAGGCGTTGCGCCTCCACACCGGCCCACTGCCCGCTGCCCCAGCGGATTTCCAGGTCGTCCTCGGCATCCAGCTCCTTGACCCACAGGTTGCTGATGTAGCGGATGTCCACCTGGGGATGCGAACGCCGAAAATCGGCCAACCGGGGCGCCAGCCAGAAGTGCAGGAACGACAGGCTGCCACGCACCTTCAAGGGCCGACGCTGGCGCTGCCCGAAAATTTCGTTGGTGCCTACTGCCAACCGGCTGATCGCGTCCTGCACCACCGGCAGGTAGGACTGCCCTTCTTCGGTCAGCCCCAGCCCACGCGGCAGTCGCTTGAACAGCGCTACCCCCAACTGGCTCTCCAGGTGGCGAATCTGCTGGCTCACCGCCCCCTGGGTGAGGTGCAGCTCTTCTGCTGCATGGGTGAAGTTCAGGTAGCGCGCCGACACTTCGAAGGCTCTGAGCCAGTTCAAGGGGGGCAGGGTTTTCTGGGTCATCGGCGGTTTCTCGTAGCAACGTTCCGGTGGCCTAGTATCACCCTGCTCAGGCGGCCTCGGAACCGGGCGCCACGGTTTCCAGCGGCAACGGACGACGCTGGCGGAATTTGCAGGTCAGCCAGAACGCCAGGTAACACCAGGCGATAAAGGGCAAACCAAAGTACAGCGCCACACGCTGGGCCGGGTCGAAGGCGATACCCACACAGGCCAGCACACAGCAGAAGATGGCTGCCAGCGGCACGAACGGGTAACCACGCACGCGGCACTTGAGGTCTTCGAGCTTGCCGCCATTGGCGATGTAATGACGGCGGAACGCAATCTGGCTGGCGGCGATGCTGATCCACACCACAACCACCGCCAACCCGGAAATGGACACCAGCGCCAGGTAGATGGTATCGGGCGCAAACACGCTGCTAAGCAGTGAAGCCATACCGCCCGCCATGCTCAGCACGATGGCATTGAAGGGCGTGCCGCGACGGGACAGCGAGGCATACCGGCGTGGCATGTTGCCTTGGTCGCTGAGGGTCCAGAGCATGCGCGCGGCTGCGTACAACCCGGAGTTGGCCGCCGACAACAGCGCGGTGATGATGACGAAGTTCATGATGTCCGCCGCGTAGGGGATCCCTATCATTTCAAAGACCATCACGAACGGGCTTTCCACCACACCGGCCTGTTCGCGCGGCAACAAGGTGGCGAGCACGAAGATGGTGCCGACGAAGAACAACGCCAGGCGAAGCACGGTGGTACGGATGGCTTTGGGTACGTTCTTTTCAGGGTCTTGGGTTTCGCCGGCAGCAATGCCGATCAGCTCGGTGCCGGAGAAGGCGAAGGCCACTGCCAGCAAGGTCATGGCAATCGACCAGAACCCCGTGGGGAAGAGCCCTTCGCGGGTAAAGTTACCCAGCCCGACACTCTGCGCGTGGGCAACCTCGAAGCCGCCCAGGATGGCGCCGCCACCCACCACCAGGAAAGCGATTACCGCCAGCACCTTGACCAACGACAACCAGAATTCGGTCTCGGCGAACGAACGTACCGAAATGATGTTGCTGATGAATACCGCAAGCCCGAACAGCGCACTCCATATCCATACCGGCGTGTCCGGAAACCAGCGCACCATGAGAATGCCGGCGGCGGTGAACTCCGAGCCAATGGCTACCGTCCAGGTCAGCCAGTACATCCAGGCCACCATGTAACCGGTGCCTGGGCCGATATAGCGGGTGGCGTAACTGCTGAACGAACCGACTTCCGGCATGTGTACCGCCAGCTCGCCCAGGCACATCATCACCAGGTAAACCATGATCGCGCCGAGCACATAGGCGATGACCGCGCCCAGCGGCCCCGCCTGATTGACGGTGTAGCCCGACGTCAGGAACAGGCCGGTACCGATGACACCGCCCAGCGCCAGCATGACGATATGGCGGGTTTGCATGTCCTGTTTGAAGCCATGCGCCGAAGCATTTCTCGTTGTCGTTGTTTGCAGGGACATTGTGGGTTTCTCATGAAAGTGGGCGGGCAAGGACGTTACGACGACCTCGTCTTGGCAGAGCGAAGCGAATGGCCTTGCATATTGTTTTTGTTCGACTTCATGAAGTGGCACTCACCGCAAAGGGTGAGTGCTACACGCCAGCCTCAGGCCTGCGCCTGGCCCAGGCCGGCATACGCGTCACCGTGCAACTCCTTTGCTGCGGCCAACTCCTGGCGCACCGATGCACAGGCCTGTGCTAGGTCTGCCAGCAGGTCTTCGGTGTCCTCGATACCCACAGAAACGCGCACCAGCCCTTCGGAAATACCCAGGGCCAGCCGCTCTTCGAGGGTGTTCTCCACATGGCTGGTGGTACGGGCCGGGCCGTAGATGGTTTCTACCGCGCCAAGGTTGCCGGCACGGTGGGCATACTTGAGCCGTGGCAGCAAACGCGCAACGGTCGGCATACCGCCCTTGAGCACAAAGCTGACGATGGCGCCGAAGCCACGCATCTGCGCCTTGGCAATCGCATGGCCAGGGTGCTGGGGCAAACCGGGGTAGTTGACCGCCTCGACCAAGGGTTCGGTGCTCAGGTACTGCGCCAACACGAGCGCACTGGCCTGCTGCTGACGCAGGCGCAGAGCCAGGGTCTTGATGCCCCGGATGATCAGGTAGGCCGAAAACGGGTCCAGCGCCGCACCGTTGATCTCGCGGTAGTGGCGTACCTGCGCCATCAACGGCTCCGCACCGCAGACCACACCGCCCAGCACGTCACCGTGACCGGACAGGAACTTGGTGGCGCTGTGCACCACCACATCCACGCCCAGGGCCAGCGGGTTCTGGTTCAGCGGGGTGGCGAAGGTATTGTCGGCCACCACCACAGCGCCCACCTGCCGAGCGGCAGCGCTCAAGCGCCGGATGTCCAGCACTTTCAAGGTGGGGTTGGTGGGGGTTTCGAGGTACAGCAGGTCGCAGCCCGCAGCGATTTCGCGTTCCAGCGCCTCGGTGTCCAGCGTGTCGCACAGGCACACCTGCACGCCCATGCGGGGCAGGAACTCTTCAAAAATCTTGTTGGTACCGCCGTAGCTGTCTCGGGTGGATACCACGCGTTTACCGCTGGAGAGGAAGGTATGCAGCACGGCACTGATGGCCGCCATGCCGCTACTGAACGCCACTGCCGACTCCGACTGCTCCAGTTCGCACAGCTTCGATTCCAGGGTGGCGACTGTAGGGTTGCTCATGCGGCTGTAGATGTAGCCCGGCAGTTTGCCTTGAGCCACGTCGTACCAGGCGTCGATGTCGTTGTAGCCGTAGGCGGCACTGACCACGATCGGGGTCTGAGTGGCATTGTACGGGTGCTGCACCTGCTCGCCGCCCCACACCACGCGCGTACCGACACCGGCCGCTGCATTACCCTCGATTTTTTCGTTGTTGTTCATATCCGGTTCCCGCACAGCTGAGTTGTGTACACCGATTCAGGATCGGCCTTCAGCGGACTATAGGGACATGGCGGGAGACTGAAAAACGATGGAATCCGGGTCTGAGTGGCGTTTTTTTTAATGGCTGGGGACCGGGCGCTCGCAGCAGCCGCCCAGCCACCTGCCAGGCTTTACGCCAAATTGCGTTTCAGCTCGGCGATATGCTCCGGGCCGATACCACAGCAGCCACCGATCATGCTGGCGCCCCGTTTACGCCAGTCATTGGCCCAGGCCAGATAGCCCGGCGGGTCAAGGTCTTCGCGCAGCTCATCCAGGCCGTCGTTGGCGGTGGCCTCCTTCGGCTGCGGCGGGAAGGCGTTGGCATAGGCGCCGATCGCGATGTCGGCGTTGCGTTGCTCGATCAACGCGTGCGCCACATCGACCGCAGCGCCAATGACCTCGGGCTGGCTGCAGTTGAACAGCACTGCGGCGGCGCCCAGATCGACCACGGCGGCAATGGCATCTGCCACCGGCTCACCGGAACGCAGACGCGGGACTTCATCAACCTCTTCGTCCTGCAGGGTGAACGACACCCAGAACGGCTTGCCGTCTGCCGGCAAGTGGGCGTGAATGGCCCGCACCTCGGCTACCGAACTCTGGGTTTCTGCCAGCCACAGGTCGACATGTGGCGCCAGGCCCTGCAGCAGCGGCGACAGCACTTCTGCCACGCGTTCGGGCTGGAACAGGTCTGGGCGATAGGAGCCGAAAAGCGGCGGCAGCGACCCCGCCACCCGGACCGGGTGCGGGCCGGCATCTGCCGCGTGGCGCGCGAGTTGGCCTGCGATATTGGCCAGTTGCCGCCCTTCTTTGGCAAAGCGCTCTTCGCCGATGTGGAACGGCACCACCGCATAGCTGTTGCTGGTGATGACCTGCGCACCGGCGGCGATGAACGCTGCGTGCACCCCCACCACCGCCTCGGGCGCTTCGCTCAGCGCCAGTGCCGACCATTCGGGCTGGCGAAACGGCGCACCACTGCGCTGCAGCTCACGGCCCATGCCGCCGTCAAGAATCACCATCGCTCGCTGTTTCATATAACTACTCTGAAGGTTCTTATGAATTAAATTCATTAGTTCACGGACGTTTATAACTATTAAATACCCTATCACTCCTTTGCCCAACATATCAGGTATGTACATGCGATTTTCTACCGTGCTCGGTGCAGGCCTCGTGCTGCTCGCCACTGCTTCCCAGGCCTTTGCCGGCGCCACGCTCGAGCGGGTTGAATCGCGCAAGGAGCTGGTCAACGTGCTGATGGAAAGCTACCCGCCGTTTTCCTTCCTCAACGACCAGAACCAGCTGGACGGTTTTGACGTGGACGTCGCCAAGGCCGTGGCAGACAAACTCGGCGTCAAGCTGCGCCTCGAAACCCCCTCCTGGGACGTGATCGCGGCGGGCCGCTGGAGCGGACGCTACGACATCTGCATCTGCTCGATGACCCCGAGCAAGGCACGCAGCGAAGTGTTCGACTTCCCCGTGGAGTACTACGCCTCCCCTGCGGTGATCGTGGTCAATGCCAAGGACGAACGTATCCACACCGCCAAAGACCTGGATGGCCGCAAGGTGGGCCTGACCAGCGCCTCAAGCTACGAAAGCTACCTGAACAAGAACCTGGTCATCGAAGGCGACGAAGACAAGAAAATCGAATACCCCTTCGACTTCGTGCAAATTGCGCCGTACGACACCGACAACGTTGCCTTCCAGGACCTGGGTCTGGGCGCCGGTGTACGCCTGGACGCCATTCTCACCAACCTGGTAACCGCGCAACCGCGCCTGGACCAGGACAAGCGCTTCAAGCTGGCCGGCGCCCCGCTGTATGAAGAGCCGAACTCGGTGGCCATCGAAAAGGGCGACCCCGAGTGGGATGCCAAAGTGCGCCAGGTGTTTGCCGAGCTGAAGGCTGATGGCACCCTGGCCAAGCTCTCGCAGAAATGGATTGGCGCCGATATCAGCAAATGAGCACCTTCCCCCCCTCCCCCAAGCCTGTGGCCAAGCCCACGGGCGCCGGCCTGTTCGGCTTTCGCACCCGGTTATTGCTGACCTGGCTGGCATTGTTCGGCCTGTTCGTTGCGTTTTTCCTCAGCTTCGATCTGAAGTTTTCGATCATTCTGGAGAAGTTTCCGAACCTTGCCGGCTTCCGGCTGGGGCCTAACGGCTTTCTGCAAGGCGCAGCGCTGACCCTGTTTCTGTGCCTGTGCTCGATGGTGGTATCGGTGCTGCTCGGCTTTGCCGCTGCACTGGCGCGGTTGTCGAACAGCGCGGTGCTGGTGGGCATCGCCAGCTTCTACACCTCGTTCTTCCGCGGCACCCCACTGCTTATCCAGATTTTGCTGATCTACCTGGGGTTGCCCCAACTTGGCCTGGTACCCGGCGCCATCAGTGCCGGCATCATCGCGCTGTCGCTGAACTATGGCGCCTACCTGAGCGAGATCTTCCGCGCCGGCATCCTGGGCGTGGCGCGGGGCCAACGTGAAGCGGCACTGGCCCTGGGCATGCGCACGCCACAGATCTTCTGGCACATCACCCTGCCCCAGGCCATGCGGGTGATCATTCCGCCTACGGCCAACCAGTTCATCTCGATGCTGAAGGATTCATCGCTGATTTCGGTCATGGGGGTGTGGGAAGTGATGTTCCTTGCGCAATCGTATGGGCGATCGAGCTATCGCTACCTGGAGATGCTGACGACGGCGGCGGTTATCTACTGGGTGCTGTCGATCCTGCTGGAGCTGGTGCAGGCGCGGCTGGAGCGGCATTTTGGCAAGGCCTATCAGCGGTAGCTGACAGGCCCAGCCGTGGGCTACGTAGTCAGAACCTGGCCCGTAGTGCCAGGTTGAAATCGCACGGCTCGCCGTAAGTCCAGTTGCCGCGCCTGCTCTGCCTGGCCGTCGAGGTTGCCGAAGCGCTAGCCGTAGGAGCGAGCGCAGCTCGCGATGCGCCGCGCAGGCGGCGCTCGTTCACATAGGCGCTAAAAACCTTGTGGCGAATGCATTGAATCTGAGAAACATTCCTCGTTCACAACGCCTTCATCTCAGCAATATCCCGCGCTACCTGATCAGCAGAATGGTCAAACATCGCCTGCTCCTGCGCATCCAGCGGCAACTCGATCACCCGCGTAAGCCCCGCGTCCGCCAGTACACAGGGCACGCCCATGGCAATGTCCTTGCGCCCGTATTCCCCTTCCAGAATGGCCACTGCCGGCAAAATGCGGTTTCGCCCATTGGCGATGGCATCCACCATCTGCGCAATGGCCACGCCTGGTGCATCACAGGCGCTGCCCATCTTCTTCAAGCCCAGAATCTCGCCGCCGCCCTTACGCGTGCGCTCCACAATTTGCTCGATCTGCTCATTGGACAGGAAGTGGGAAAGCGGCACCGAGCCGATCTGGCAGTAGCGCATCAGCGGCACCATGCTGTCGCCATGCCCGCCCAGCACCAACGCCGTGATGTCTCGCGCAGAGAACCCGGTTGCCTCGGCAATGAAGCACTTCATGCGCGCAGTATCCAGCACCCCCGCCTGCCCGAACACCTTGTCGCGCCCCAGGCCGCTGAGGCTCCAAGCACGGTAGGTGAGCACGTCGACCGGGTTGGACACCACCAGCACCGTTGCCGCCGGGGCATGGCGTTTGATGTCCGCCATGATGCCATCCAGTATCGGCAGGTTGATGCTCAGCACGTCCTGGCGCGACTGGCCGGGCTTGCGCGGCACGCCTGCGGTGATCACCACCAGCTCGGAGCCCACCAGCATTTCAGCCTTGGCCCCGCCGTACACACGGGTATCGGAGCCGGACTCCACAGCGGCCTGCCACACATCCAGCGCCTTGCCCTGCGCCAGCTCACCCTGCACGTCCATCAACACCAGCTCACGGCACAACTCATCCCGGGCGATGATCTGCGCCGCCGCCTCGCCGACCAGGCCGGCACCCACGATTGAAAGTTTGTTCACCAGACACCTCCCAGCGGCGCGTGCCACCAGGAACACGCCTGCGTATAGAGAGAAGTATTGCCCGCCGGGGCTAAAAGGCCACTCGAATGTGATGCCTGACAACAGAGCGCCCCCTCCCCGCCCCCACAGGAATGGCTCTGTGCATTTCTCTAGAGACCACCACCTGCGCTTGACAGTGTCCGGTCACAACCGAAATACTTTGAAACGATTCATATAGATGACCAAATAACAAGGTGAATCGGTCCATGAATACCCCACCAAACAATGTTCATTTGCCGTGTGCGGAACCCCCACCCGCAGGCCTCAGTGCCATTCCTCTCGACGTCGAATCGTCCGCCTTCAAATCCTGAGTGCCGCCAGAGCGCCTGCCCAACCGAGATTCCTTGCATGACTCCTTTAGATATACAGCTGTTGCTGACTGCCTTGGTCAGTGTCCTGGTGCTGGTGGCACTCATTGTGTCGCGCCTGAAGATGCATCCCCTCCTGGCCTTGCTGGTGGTGTCCATCGGCGTGGGTTTCGCTACCCACATGGAGCCCGGCAGCATCGTCTCCCACCTGCTCACAGGCGCCGGAAAGACCCTGGGCGCAGTCGGGGTGGTGATCGCGCTTGGTGCCATGCTTGGCAAAATCCTGGCTGACGCGGGCGTCACCGAGCAGGTCGCGGATGTGATCCTCAAACGCACCCCGGACCGCTTGATTCCGTGGGCCATGATGCTGGTTGCCTTTGTCATCGGCATCCCGATGTTTTTCGAAGTGGGCCTGGTGATCATGCTGCCGCTGATTTTCAGCGTGGCACGCAAGCTGGAAGGCAAGGCGCGCTTCAAAGGCTCGGCGTATGTGTACGTTGGTGTGCCGGTGATTTCGGCGCTGGCCGCCATGCACGGCATGGTACCCCCGCACCCAGGCCCCTTGACCGCCATTGCCGTACTCAAGACCTCGGTGGGGCCGACCATGCTCTACGGCTTCCTGGCCGCTATCCCTGCAATGATTCTGGGCGGCCCGCTGTATGGCATGTTCATCTCGAAGCGTATGAGCACGCGGCCTGATCAGGCATTGCTGGACCAGTTCACCCTGACTGAAAAAGCCGACAACCAGCCCCGCCCCGGCGTATTCATCGGCATGCTGGCCGCGCTGCTGCCGGCAATCCTGATGCTGGTGCATGCCGTTGCCGAGATGCTGCTGCCCAAAGGCAACGCGCTGCTGGAAATGGCCAGCTTCCTGGGCAACCCGCTGATCGCCATGCTGCTGGGCGTGCTGTTCGCCGGCGCCAGCCTGGTACTGGCGCGTGGCGGCGACGCCGAACAGCTGCGCGATGCGTTGGGCAAAAGCCTCAAGCCTATCGCCTCCATCATCATGATCATTGCCGGCGGCGGCGCCTTTCAGGAGATGCTGACCAGCGCCAAGGTGGGTGATGCCATTGTGCACCTGACCCAGCAATCGGCGTTCCCGCCCTTGATCCTGGGGTGGTTGATCGCGATGTTGCTCTCGGTGTCTACCGGTTCTGCCACGGTGGGTATCGTCGGGGCTGCCGGCTTGCTGGCACCGCTTGCGGGGGCAGACCCTAGCCTCAACCTGCCGTTGCTGGCCTTGTCCATCGGCTGCGGGTCGCTGTTCTTCAACTATGCCAACCATGCAGGGTTCTGGATGGTGAAGGAGTCGTTCGGCATGACCATGGGCGAAGCCACCAAGACCATTTCGGTGGTGCAGTCCATCGTGGCTTTGGTCGGGTTGGTGGTGGTGTTGGTGTTGAATGCGGCGATTACGGTGAGCTGAGCCAGGTTCGAAATGGCCTGACCGCCACAAGAAGACAGTTGCCTCCACAGGCTATACAGGCCGCCCGCGCAAGCACATACCTCAGCAGCTTGCGCGGGCGTTGTAGATACCGTCTTGACCCCTACCCAGCCCAGATCAACCCGTCAGCCGCGCATCTGCCAAAGAATGAAGTCAACTTTCTTCAAATCGGTCAGCTTGCCGTGTTCGGGCACCCGTTCGTTGAATTGCCCTATCCAACCTGCGCATTCAGTGGACGCCAGAAAGGTCTGGTACCAATCCTCCATGTACGCATAACAGCTCTTGGCGTCCTCGATCTTTTTACGGGATTGGTAGGAAGGTGCCTTGCGGTTGATGTTGCGCAGTACATGCGTATCCCAAACCGGCTTTTGCGGGTTCAACGTAGCAACCAGCTTGCTGGAGAACGACGGCTCATAACGCCCGGTAGCCTGGTGCATATGATCGAGAACCTCGGCAAACGTGGGCTTCGATCCCTTCAACTGCTCCATAAGCTGGTAGTAGGCGCCATACCAGGAACGCTCACGCCGCTGCACACGATAGAAGCCGTTATACGCTCGCTGAAACAGTGCGTCAGTCGAAACGTCTACCGTTTCCACTTGGCTCATCAAAGCCAGATACTTCTGGATACCCGGCTTGGCGTTGACAATGGCAGACGTCACATCACTGGTTACCATGGTGTTTACTTCCTCAGATGGCTGACAAATGCCCGGTAGCAGGCACTTACTGGGTATCGGTTCGGCGAGATCTTGCTTGAGCGAGCATGTCATCAAGCATCTGGATCATGTCGTCTACATCGATTTCTACAAACTCATCGCACGAAGCGGCGAGGATCCGTTCCGCGAATTGCGGGCTGTATTCCAGGGCTGCATTTGCAGCGTCGTTGTTGCCGAAGCGGGTGTACCGCCATTGGCCTTCTACCTCTTGACCGATCAGGCGCCCCTCTTCCTGCAATGCCAACAGGATCGTCTGAACCTCAGCCTCACCGAGGCTCACATCCGCCTGCATCAACCGCCGGTGCAGCTCAACAGCGTCGATGCCGTCGGCTGCGCTTTCAATAATCAGTGCTTTGACGCTCTCGATGTCGCTCATCGCGGTGCCCTCTTTTCTCTGCCACACCCTCTGCGATGGAGGTGTGAGTGGCATGATCAAGGTCTTTCCCTTGCCAACGAGAAGCATGTTGCACTCCAATAGGGACACTTCTTGTCCGAATTGAAACTAAATGATCAACCGAGCTCATCGCCGTGACTATCTGCGGCAGATTCTTAATGCAGCGGGTAAGCCACTGACCACCGCGAAAGTGCATGCGAAGCTGGTTGCGTGGGTTCGTCGGCATGGGGATGACGATGACGAACAGCATGAAAAAACCACCATCAGGGATTTGAAGGTGCTGGAGGACCTGGATTACGTTCGATCGACCATCAACGAGGCAGATAAACGGAGTTTGCTCTGGTCTGCGGTGGGCCGAAGCCACTCGCTGGTGCTTTCGCCTTCAGACGCCATGTCGCTCTCGGCGATTTTCAAGCATGCCGAACGATTCGGCCTGCAAGCAGCGACTGACGAGTTGAAGGGCCTGCAGGACTACACCGAACGGGTCATGCATGATGGTTCCCGGCGCAAGCTGAACTTCAGCAAGCGCATTACTTCAGGAACGCGGTTCACTGTTTTACAGCCGGGCAAGTACAACGCCAAACACCTTGAGCGCCTGCAAATGGCAATCCTCGAAGGCAAGCCCCTTGAGGTCTGGTACCGCCCGCTCGCCGCCGACGGTGTCGAGTGTGTTTACCAACTCAAGCCACTGGGTTTATCTCACCAGGACTCCAATATTTACCTCTCCGCATATGTTGCCGAAGAGCAGTGGCTCGGCGAAGCACCTGGCCCCGGCGTGCCGCGAGGCAAGTACAGCAGCAACGGCCCCAATAAACTCTGTGCGTTGATGCTACACAGGATTACCAAGGTAGAGCCGGGCAAGCGCATCATCGATGACCCGGAGGATTACGACATTCATGCTGATGAAGTCCAGAAAGACTTGGTGACCATCCATTCACCAGCACAGAAAACACGCCTTCGGCTAAGCCCCAACCTGTACAACCGGCTTTCTGAGAACCCGCTGGAGAAAAACCAGAAGCTGCTGCAAGACGGGGACAAATGGTTGCTGACCTGCAGGATTCGCGACACCCAAGGGCTACGATTGTTTCTGATGGCGAACGCTGCCGATATCGAGGTGCTGGAACCTTTGGCCCTGAGGGCGCATATCCATGAAATGCTCACCGTGGCGCTGAAAACCTACGAACGGTGATGAGTTCCTTCCGTGATGGAACTGCCACCGCTCGCGGCCAAGCAAGTTAAGGTGGCAGCAATACGCGGGTTGGCCGACCGGGACGAAAGGAGCCCGGCACACCCGAAGGTGTCCCGCCCACCACCGTCATAAATCAATCTCACTTTTCCTGACTGCTTTTCCGTGCCCGTGGCGATGCCGGCCTCGACACTTCCTTCATCGCTTTGGCTGCCGCAGGGCTTTTCCCGCGTTTCGGTCCGGCCACCACGTAAGCGTTGGCCAGGGGCGAAAGATTCGCCACCGGCCGCGCAACCACAGCGATTGGCCCACCCGCCTTCAACTGGCCGACAGTGTTGCCGGCGACCGTTGCAGTGGGATCATCTTTGGCAGTCATCACCATACCCATCCGAATGCCAAAGAGACGCAGCACGGCCTCTAAAGTACTGAGCTTCGGATTCGATTTCCCGCTCTCCAGTTCGTACAGGCTTTTCGTGGAGATCTTGCACATGGCAGCGAAGGTCTCTTGGTCAAGCCCAGTCACTTCGAGCCGCAGACGGCGGATGGATGTCCCAATTGGATCGAGCCCCGCCGCATTGCGCTTGACGATTTCCTCTACGAGCTGAGCGCGCTCTTCAGGCTGTAGTTTTTTCATCGCAGTCCCCACTCCACGAGTCGCTTGTCCAGGTTATTCACGGGTAGAGAGGCTGCATTGCGCATCGATTCAGGAACATCAATCAGCAGATCGGGCAACGCCCTGAATTCCTCAGCCGCATTCATCAACCGTTGCAGCAGAACATCGGGATCCGTGTAACCAATAAGCTCAGCGCAGTTGTCGCTCCAGTTAGAAGACCCCTTACGCTCCGCAGCCCACTTCGTCGTCCGCGTAATACCCTCTTCATCCAGGATCATTGGCGCGAGGTCATAGATTGGGGCCAAACGAAACCTCCCACCCACACGCATGATGGAGGTGTTGCGACCGTGGTTATCGGTGTTCCCTAGAATGCGGTTCAGCAGATCGCGCCGTACATACTCGAACACCAGGTCGTCTACCTCATCCTGCTGGCCGTTATCGACCCATAGACTTACCAGCCGGTGAACCACTTCGACGTGCGCCATCGGATGCGCGTAGCCGGTAATGCCGCAGATCGAGTACACCGACTCCAGCGGTATCCGCTCCACCACGCCATCTACTACCTGGCGATCAAACCGTGGCATCCAGAGGCTTGGCTTCACTGCCTCTTCAAGCGCCAGACCATCAGTGGGAACCGTATCAAGACCGAGGGCAGCAACCGCCTTGTAGTAATGAAACTCTGTTCGCAGGATGTCTTTGTCGCGCTCGCCGCCTCGATTACGCGCGAACTTGATCAGCCAGTGACGGCACGCCTGGTCATCGGGAAGCATCGCATCAGCGTACAGAGCACCGTCGTGTGCTTCGGTCATGACCAGTTTGGGGGCTTGACCGTTGGCACCGGTAGCGCCGCCCAATGCCGCGCCGGTTTCGTAGGCATATTCAAGAAACTCGTTCGTCCTGTTCACGACCTCAGCATGCGCGAAAGCCTCGCTCCGATCCGATTGAAGGCCTTCCACCGACTCCTTGATGCGCAGATGCCCAACAGGGGCCGGCGTGAAGCGTTCTAGCAGGTACAGCTCCAGTTCCACGCCTTCGGGCTTGAGACGCCCGTAGCGGGATTCAAGAGAGTCCTTGGCAGCACCAGAGGGAATGATGTCGTAGAGGAATGCGGGATACCCTTTGACGTCATGGTGGTCCCAGTTCAACGGAAGGTTAACGCTTAGGGCCCGTTCGCAACGATCCTCCATGCGATCAAAGTTCGCGATGATGTAGTCGCTGTCGTATGCGACAAGGCAACGTCCATCAGCCACACGCTCGGGGTTCTCAACCGTGAGCGTCGCTGCATCGCGCCATGCCCCCTCTGAGAAAGCTTGGATCGTGAGTCTGAGCGGCATCGCCACACCATTAATCAGCAGTTTAATGCTGATTATCATAGTGCACACGGCAGGAACCGGCAATATCTTGCTGATTAGAAACCTTGCACGCGAAAAACCGGCACCCCACTACCGATTATGTGTTCACCGCAATTTATCCTCACACAAACGCAACACCCTAAGTCGGCAGGGAGCTGTCGGATTCCGACGGAACGCCATAACGCCCCCCGCCAGAAGGCGGGTTTTACGGGGTTCCAGAGATTTTGGTAGCCTTCGCTGGAACCTGAACTGGTGCGGAGACAGGAATCGAACCTGCGACCTTCGCGTTACGAGTGCGTTATCACGCCCAGCAATTAAAGGATAAGCCCCGCATTCGTTGGGGCATATCGTCCAGTTGAGTCCGCCGATACAGGTCCGTATAGTCATTTCTGCTGTCACCCTGCTGTCACGGACGCCAACCCATGAAAACCAAGATCACCGCAAAAGTCCTCTCCAGCATCCTGCCCCAGGAGAAGGCCTACCGCATCCACGACACTGCCCAGCCAGGTCTGTCTATCCGCGTCCTGCCCAGTGGCCACGCCAGCTATATGGTGACCTGGGGCAGGAACCAGGCCGCAACCCTGGGGCGGGTTGGAATGATGACCTTGGATCAGGCGCGCACCGAGGCTGCTCGCTGGCTTGCTGAGGCCCACGCCCACGGCGCGCCGCTGGTGGCAGGCAAGAGCAAGCGCAGGGCCGCTCACACTCTCCAGAGCTACCTGGAGGAAAGCTACTACCCGTGGCTGGAAACCCACCACAAGGCCCACCAGAAGACGCGACACGCAATAGAGTACAGCTTCGGTGCATTGATGCGAAAACCGCTGGCAGACATCACCCAGCGCGATCTGGAGGCTATGCGCGTGAAGTGGCTGGCTGCCGGCCTGAAGGATGCCACCGCCAACAGGAAGCTAGCAGCCCTGCGAGGCGCGCTTTCCAAGGCCGTCGAGTGGGGCGCGCTCGAACAGCACCCGATGGCCAAACTGAAGCCGATGCGGCTCGACACCCGCGCCCGGGTTCGATTCCTATCCTCGGAAGAGAACCGGCGACTACGCCAGGCTCTGGACGATCGCGAGGAGCGCATCAGGAGCGAGCGTGACAGCGCCAACCGGTGGCGCCGGGAGCGGAAAAAGGCCGAGCTGCCGGACCTGAGAAAGTTGGCGTTTGCTGATCACCTGAAGCCAATGGCCATTATCAGCCTCAATACCGGCCTGCGCCGAGGCGAGTTGTTTAATCTAACTTGGACTGATATTGATTTTGGTCAGAAGACGTTGACAGTAGTTGGCGAGGGTGCGAAGTCCGACCAAACTAGGCACATCCCGTTGAATAAGGAAGCGATGCGAACCATCAGGGATTGGAAGGCCCAATCTAACAGCCTGAATCTGCTCTTCCCAAGTCAAACTGGCGGCGTAATGGATAACGTTAAAAAGTCTTGGGATGGGGTGTTGAAAGAGGCGAAAGTTACATCATTCCGCTGGCATGACCTTCGTCACACTTTCGCGTCAAATCTTGCGATGAAAGGCGTGCCGCTGAACACGATCAGGGATCTGCTGGGGCACGCCGACCTCAAGATGACGCTACGCTACGCTCACCTGGCACCAGACAGCAAGGCGGCCGCTGTAGATCTACTCACCTAGATCGTCAAGGAACACGGTCTTGATGACGGCCGCCGAGGCCGTTTTTGCCACAGTATCGATTGCCGACCTCGCTACTGTTTTGTTCTGGAAACAAACACTCCTAGCAAGAACCACGCCCTTGTACTGGACGAAGAACTCATAAACGCCATCTTCAGTCTGGTGTAAATCATATGAGTTCAAGTCGTGACAGATCTGCTTAATACGCTTGATTTTGTCAACAATCGAAAGGCGATCACTTTTAGCCTCTCCCTCTAGCAACACTCTTCCATCGCGATCAGCAAAGACGAACTCATACATCGAGTTATCAGCGCTTTGCAGGCGGAACTCACACTTTGGCAACTCTTTCCGAGTTCGCCGCTTTTCATTCAGATCTTTATGGAGCTGCAGGTACTGGTCGTATTCAACGTGCAGGCCGGCACCCGGGCGCTGAGACTCATGGGAGAAATAGTCGGCATAGCTCGCCAGCTCGTTCTGCTCCAGCTGAGCACGACCAAGATCAATCAACGGATAACTAAGCCCAGGCATAGCCGCGCCTTCAAATACATCGTCGACCCCGGCAAAGGTCTCGTCTTTGAAGACTGTGGTTGCCATCAGAAACTCGCGGTCCGTCAGGCCGGATGGCAGCAAAAGATACAGCCTTAGCGTGAGCAGGAAAGGCTCGTCGGTCCAAATCTCCGCCATCACCTTCGAAAGTTGCACAGTTCCGCCCTGCGCACCGAATCGCTCCAGGAGTCGGGGGTGGACTTCTTCAGCCTTTACGAAGGTTTTCTCGAGGCCCTCGCTCAGGGTCGTATCGATCACTGAGGCCATCGACGTTTTGCCGATGTTGGCCGCAACCTGGAGGCCGGCCTTTAGCCTGGGGCTGATTCGGATGGAAAGCGTCTCTGAGCGCTTCTGCTTCTTGGCCAAGGTGCACCTCACTGTAGGAAGCATAGGCTCGCAGACGATTGTCGCTCATGCAAGCTGCACCACATCAAAATGTGTTGCTTTTTTCATGCAACACGCAATAACCTACAAGCGCCTGATAGGCGGACTAATCGAAACTAAACAGAACACCGGAGACACCCTCTATGGCGCAGACACAAGCCATTCAGCCGCTCTCAGTTGGAATTGAAGAGGCTGCACGTTCGCTGGGGATCGCCCGATCCATGATGTACGAGATGGTCGGGAAGGGAGAGATTCAGAGCTTCAAGATCGGCCGTCGCCGCTTGATCCTGGCATCAGAGCTCAAATCGTTCATTGAGCGCGTTGCTCAGGATGGGGCGCGGTAATGGCTGGGGGCAAGCAGACGCCAAAACTGGCGCTTGTGAGGAATGGTGCAGAGCCAGTGTTAGAGGCACTGGCCCAGCGTGCCGCACAGCAATCTGCGAAGACGACTACACAGCGCCTCGATTCTACCCATACCCTCGCCCAAAGCACCACCCCAGAGCGGCCAACCTATGACGACCTTCACACGGCCGTAGATGAGGCGCACGCAATGGTCACCCTGCTGGCCACTGGCCTGCGGATGATCGCCGCCGGCTACGGAACGCATCAGGAAGTCATCAAACTGGCGAAGTCATCAGTCAAAGCCGCGGAGGCCACTAAGGGCTTTCTCAGCCTGGTGCTCGACGCTGCTGCAACTGCAGATGGTTCAGGGGAGTGATGGAGGAGATATGGGAGGAGAGAGAAAAGCAGCCCGGGCAGTGCACCACCACCACCCGGGCCTGACCCCTAGTGAAAGGAGCCTATATGACGGCAAAAACTATCGCAGATCACGATCTGCCTGACAACCATTCCACCCACGCGCAAGCCCAGCGGTTGATCGAAGCCCTGAAGAAGGGGCCAGTCTCCTCGATCGAGGCTGCCCAAGATCTGGACATCGTTCACCCGCCATCCACTATCAGGCATCTACGCCGGCAAGGCTGGGGGATTCTGACCAGGTGGTGCTACCAAGCGGCAGCTCCTGGGCGGCGCCCGCACCGAGTGGGCCTCTACGTCCTCTCCGACGATAAAGACTAAATCGACAGCCAGGGGGTGCGATTTCACATCGCGCCCCCGGCGCCTTTGTGCGAGTCGCTGAATGGCAAGAAAGAAGCAGTACAAGGTCGACTTTGGCGGAAGGGTCTTTGCCCTACCCCATCGACTGCTCATGCACCCCGCGTTCGACAACCTGAGCCCCAAGGCGGTTACCGTCCTGATCAAGCTTGGGCGGCACTACAACGGGCGCAACAATGGCGACCTGGCGTGCACTGTCGAGATGATGGCCGAGGGCCGCAAGATGGATGCCAAAACGCTCGCATCTGCGCTGCAGGAGCTGATTGATGCCGGTCTGATCATCCGCACCCGCACCTACAGGAAAGGTGGTCGTGAGCCTGGTATGGCGCAGTGCGCGCTGTATGCGCTCGCTTGGGCGTACATCGACGAGTGCCCCGGGAAAAACCTCGAAGTATCCCCAGGCCCTGCGCCATTCAAGTTCACCTGATTTCGATTTTTTCGGTGGGATTTTTTCCGCAAGCGACTGGGATTTTTTCCCATACGGCTTTCCGGTTGCGTCCGGTTATGTTGCGGCCCTTGCGAGCGACTGGGATTTTTTCCTAGTCACTCACCGGTTTTACTGGCTTTGCGTGGATCATGTGAACGGAAAAACTCCCAGTCTTTATAATTTACCACCCCCAGGGGTATTAAATAGGCGCACCGCAGGGCCAGAGCGGCGACGCGATGACCCAGATCTGGACCATCTCCCCCACAACAAAAAGGGCACCACCCCGGATCAGGGTAGTGCCCATTTCGACTTCACTTTGCTCAGCTGAAATATCAGCCCAGGTCGCGGAACTCCTGCGAGTAGGCGCCCGGGTCAAGCCACACGTTTGTGTTGTCGATGAGCTGCTGCTCAGACAGCCGATCGAGGTCGGAGCCAAGCCTCACCGCAGCCTGCTCAAGCCAGCGCGACAATTCGCCCAAGAAGCCAGCACGCTGACCATTGAGCGCGGTCTGCTCCTCCTTCGTCGCCGGCTGCTTCAGTGCCATTGAATAGAGCATCGATCCCAGCAGTGACGAGCTAAGCGAGAACTGATTGCCGCGCTCGTCTCGTAGGTACTTCAGGTAGATGTGAGCGATGGACTTGCCCGCCTCGACGCCGCCCAAGAAGGTCCCGGTCATTGGGATGTCCCAGCAGCTCTCTTGTTTACCGTGATCCTTGCCAACGAATGGCAGGCGCTCCCACGGCCCTGACTTTTTCGGATGGGCGCGCAGACGCTTGTTCTTGGCTCTCACAGAAACCCGGCTCATGTGAAGGCCTCCAGGTCGAAGGGCTCGCCACCTTGAGCAATATGCCTCAAGCCGATCATTGCCAGTGCCGCCACGCCTTCGGAGAACCCAAATTCGGTCCCGTTGCTGGGCCGCCAGTCTGGACAATTGAAGGCAAAGCGGATCGCGTCGAAAGCCTCCTGCTCGCTTACAGAGGCCAGCTTCGCCAGTTCATCCATCATCTTCAATCCGAGATTTCGACCGATCCCCCATTGGTTGATCTGATCCGGCACCACCAATGGCGACCAGTTGCAAATCCTGGGATGGTCAGGGTATTCGGGATCACGATACCTGCTGGTAAAGCTCGGATCGTCCCGGCTCATCTTGGGCGCCTTGGCATTCTTTGGCTTGCGCGCTTTGAGTTGTGGCTTGCTGCTGGTATCTTGTTTACGTTGCATGACGTGTCTCTCAAAGGTCGTCGTGTGATAGGCCCTCCCGGTGTTCGAGCACCGGGTTGGCCACCTTCAAATGTGGGAAATCCCACCGCAAAACTGTCGGGAAATCCGACCCTTTCCAATTACGGGAAATCCCGTTTTTACTGCTTGCCCTTCTCGTTCAGCCACCCGATCGCCCAACTGATGGGGTCTTTGCTCCCCTGCGGCTTCAGTGGCTTGCCGTCTAGCGCCGCCTGGCGCCCTTCCTGCTCTGTTTCGGTGTGAATCCATACCGTCGCCTGCCTGAACCCAGCTTCCCGCTGACGCTCCTTGTAAAGCCTCTGGCGATCTGCTGCTGATAGCGGGCCCTTCGTTTCGTTTTCCTTCACCTCAACCTCCGTTAGCAGTCACGATGGAGTGATGATGGACCATCGTTAGCAGTCACGCAAGTGGCAGGATGAAATTATTTTGCACCCCTCTCGAAGGGGGCGACCAAAGTGATGCACCCTTGATCGAGCCGCATCGACTCTTCCTCAAATTGAGGATGTATCCACGGATCTCTGGAGCGGCCGGCGAGATGTGAGCAAAGCTGCTCAGATCTCCTCAGGTTTGAGGGCATCGCCAGGCCAGGAGATGCGCTCAGAACTGAGCACATCGAGATGTCCCGAAATCTCGGGAGATCAACCTGGGCGAAACTACCTAAATCAGTCGACTCGACAGGCCGGAGATCGGCTGAAAGCTCAGCCAATCCCCTTTTGCGACTTGGTCGTAAAAGCCCGTCCGTGTTGATCTCCACACAGTGTGTCGTTTTCCACACGGTGGACGCGCTGCTGCATCAGGCGGAAGGTTTGCGCGCCCGGCGAATGCTGAGGCGGTAAATCGGAGGCTTGCCCTTGTTGCTGATCTTGATGCCGATCGCGTATTTCTCAATTGCTTTGCGCCCCTTCTCAGTCGGCGCCTGGTACCCACCAGGAACCTTGACGATGTCGCCGCTTTCGATCAGCGCGTCCAGGTCCGGCCGCGGCGGGAAGTTGTCGATTGCCTCCCGTATCTTGCGCATCATCTCTTCATCCATACCGAACCTCCTTTCGTTGTAGATGATGGCAATCCTACATCAACGCTGCGCGCCCCTGGCTAAGCCGAAATTCCGGCTTAGCTGCGACTTCTGGATTTGAAGTCCGAAAGTCGGACCACTACGCCGGCCTGGCGCCGGCCATCCCCTGACAGCAGGCCAAAGCAGGTAGTTGTGATCGTGGCTCACATGTTAGCCATGGGGTCGTGAACCGCTACCCCGTCGATCGATGTGAGGAAATCCCACTTCGCTGCAGACAGGCCGGGAGGGTGGCGCTTGAAACGCGGATCTGCCCGGTGCGAGCCCCCTGCGGGGTAAGGGGCGCGATTTCAGATCTGACCCTTCTTGGTGGTGGGTATTCCCCCAGTGGGGATGAACGATTCGTTCACCTGGTGGCCGGGTGTCCTCAAAACTGAGGAGACGGTAGATACCCGGAAATCAGGTGATGTAACTACCCAGCAATTGGGTAGTTCGCGCGCCACAAAATGGAGAGGTTCGGTTCCGTGGCGCGAGGTCTCCACCGGCGGTGTGAACCTGGTCATACCTCGAAAACTTCGTAGTTTGGCGGTTCGTATCATTTAGGGTCCGCGCAACTTAGTGCAACGAAAACGCCCATTTCAGAGGCCTGGAAATCAGGCTTATTCGTCCCGTTCTGTCCCGTTATGTGTAGCACCTAAGGTGCACCCATAAAGCACTGGATATCTATTCACATCAGCCCTAATGTGACCTCTGAGATGCATACAGAGGACCAGTTATGGCTACGCCGAACAAACCCCGAGGACACCAGGTCAAGCCCACCAAAGCGGAGATCTCCGCAGCGTGGGGCCGGCTGCGCGCTGCTGCTGAGCAGGGCCACATCGAAGCCAATGCTCTGTTGATCGCCCTGGCTGAGAACAAGCCTGCCATCGCATTGGAGTCTGGCTTTGCAAGAGCCGTCTGAGCAGCCAGCACGCAGCGCGCGCGGAACATTCATGAAAGGGCACTCGGGTAACCCAGGTGGCCGCTCAGGGCAGACGCAGGCCATCCGAGCAAAACTGGCCGAGGGCGCCGAAGCGGTCACCAAGAAGGTCCTGGCCGCTGCCAAGAAGGGTGATATGCAGGCGTGCCGGTTGATCCTTGAACGCCTGGTGCCGCCAATCAAAGCCATTGCTGAGCCCGTGCTGTTCGACCTGGATGACTCCGACCTGCCCAGCGCGGCGAAATCCATCCTGCGAGCCATCGCTTCCGGCGAGTTGCCGCCGGATCAAGGGCGGCACCTGATCGAAGCCCTCAGCTCCGTTGCCAAGGTGATTGAAGTGGAGGAGCTGCAGAAAGCCGTCGAAGAGCTGCGGGAGCAGATCGAGGAGATGCAGCGATGAATGCGCGCAGCCTTCGTTCCGAGGTGAAACGCCTGGCAGCAATCGTTGGAGCAGATGAGGAGCCGGTACACCTGGTGACGCTGACCGTTGTGGATGCATCCGCCGGGCAGATGGATTTCCCTGATGACACGGGCCACGTCCTGGCATATCGCGTCCAGGGGCGTCCCGCATCGTTCTTCTTCCCCTTCTCGGCGATGAGCAGCGCTCAGGCAGAGGAGCTAGCCCTGGCGATTGTCCAGCACGCCCGAAAGACCGAGCGGCTGGGTCGCAGGAGCCCGGCCGGACTTCTCGATATGACATTCCCCACACCTGGAGCAGTTACGGCCGAACAGCTCCCGGCAGGCGTCTCCATTCCCGATTACGCGGCCGCCCTCTATCAACAAGCCATCGAGGCACGACATGAGCACACGCAAGCGCATTGATGGCCTGCGCAGGCAGGTCTCTACCCTGAGCGAGGACCAGACCGTGATGGAGATCAGCAAGATCATGGATGAGCTAAGCGCCGCAGCTGCCGGCGGAAGCGGAGCCAAGACAAACGACCTAGAAACCCTGTTCTCCGAACTGGAGGCAGAGCAGAAAACCACCCAAAAAGGGCTCGAACCATGCAACTGAATCATGCTGTAGGCACCCTCACCCGCATCGGCGACGCGAGCGCCTTCGTAAACGACTTCGTCAAGTATCAAGGTCAGAACCTGCCGGGCACCAAGTGGGCGCTCTGGCCGAACGTTGGCCCACTCATGCGCCTACAAAACCTGATCATGGATCAGCACGGGACCGCGCTCGCCAAGGCTCAGCGAATCCGCGAGAACGCCGATCTGACGACCGTGGCCAAGGCCCGCCAGTCGCTCGACGCATACACCCTCTTCGCCGACGCCGCTAAAGCGGCTCTGCCCAGCATCACCGAAACAGCAACAAACCTTCACACCTTCGCATCCACCCAGTTGCTGCCCGTTCAGCCACTGGCTTCGACTGACGCAGCGGGCGCGGCGATGGATGCCGAGTGCAGGGCCTATGTCTATGACCTGAACTCGAAGGACCGTAGTGACCTGATGGCCGAAATGCGCCAGGGCCGGGAGCAGCGCATCACCGCAGCCATCTTGCGCGGCCCCGCCCGTCTCAGCGGTTTTTCCAATCAACAGCTGATCCAGCTCGGCGCCGCCGGCATTGCTGTCCATCACGCTGATGCCGTGCTGACGCTGGGCCGCCTGGCGGGTGGTATGCGCGACCTTCTGCACATGGTGCAGACCCTGGGCAATGACGTCATCCGGGCCGGAGTAGAGTTGGACAGCAAGACAGCAGAGATCGGCTCCCTGACCAAAGTAAGCCAGGGCCTGGTGGACCTGATCGAATGGCTCAAGCCGATTCCGCTGGAACTGCCAAGCAACACCCCTCTTCCGCCTGAGATGGCTGAGCGGATGAAACAGCAGACCTCTGGGGAGGCGGCCTGATGGGCTACAAAGATCGATTCAGCGAGGCGTGCAAAATCGTTGATTTCACCGCCAATCCGATAGCCGTGAGCGGCTACGACGTGTGGAATGTGCAGTGCGTGCAGCGTGGTCGTCTCGTCGACATAGACGGCCCCTTCTTCACAGAGCACGAGGCGCGCATATCAGTCGACCTTCTCCGCGGAACCTTCAGTGGCGCACGGGCACACCAGGCCTGCTACTGCTCCTCGTGGAATCCCGATCCAGCGCGAGAGCGAGCGATCCGAATACATGCCTTGCAGAGCCGAGAGATGTTGGCTCGCCGCTTAGGCGTGCACCTGGCTATGCCACAGGAGGCTGAGTGATGGCCGTAAACGTGATTGGCTACGCACCAAGGACAAACATCCGCCTGGGCGGATTCTTGGGAAAGAAGTACGGGAAGAAGCACAGCTACCTCCTGGATCGTGGTGATCCAAAGGAGGCCGCGAAGGCGCTGGATGCAAACTATCCAGGATTCGCTCGTGATTTAGCTGATGCTGAGGTGCGCGGCCTGCGCTTCGCGGTATTCAAGAACGGCAAGAACATCGGTGAAGAGGAGCTGAATCGGGGTGGCGCACGAGAGCTCTGGTTTGTGCCTGTTGTACATGGCAGTAAGCGCGGAGGGATGCTGCAAACCGTGGTTGGCATTGCCTTGGTGGTGGCCGCCTCGTACTTCACTGGTGGTCTTGCCGCTGGTGGTGCAGGTCTCCTGGGGGCAGGTGCAGGATCATTTGCTACTGCCTCTGCAGCATTCGGATTGTCCATGATCGCCCAGGGAGTTATCGGGGCACTGAGCCCGCAAGCCCAAGGTTTGTCACAGAGCGCTGCGCCGGAAAATCGCCCTTCCTATGCTTTCGGCTCAGCCAAAAACACCACAGCCAGCGGTAACCCGGTCCCGATCTGCATAGGGGAGCGACGGTGGGGCGGAGCAATTATCTCAGTCTCAATTGTCGCAGAAGACAAGCAGTAGATCGGTGTCTACTGCTTGGAACGATCACGCTTTTCAATGGCCTGTCGTGCCTTTTCTGGCAGGCCAGCAAAACGCTCCGCTATTTTCTTGGGTCTAGCGATCCGCTCTTCGATGATCATGTTGATCATTTCAAATAGAACCGGCACATAATCCTCAAGATCTTCAGGGCTCATGTCTAATGGATGCACTGCGTTATTGCCAGTCACCCTGATGACATCCAGCGCTTGCTGTATATGTGGGTCGAGCCCGGCCTTTACCAATTCCTTGATATCGGTATCGATATGCTCCCCTTTGCCACCAATTTCACCGAGCAGCTTCTGGAGACAGAGTCTTAGCAATGCAGCTGCGCCTCGATGCGATAAGCCGCAGATCAACCTAGCCTCTTCAAAGTCCGCACGGCAGGCGTCTGGGATTTCGGTGTGAGTGGAGGGTGCAACAACCTTAGATGGATATGCGAGGGTTGCCGACCGTTCACTTGAGTCGTAATGCCAGATGCTCTCGCCCTTACAATGCTCGCACCTACATTTCACCCACTCCGTACCCATAACGCCCCCATATGAGGTTGTGCACAAGTCCTCCCAGTGCATTTGGGAAACTACGGCGCAATGGAGACAGGTGAAACTACCAGCTCGGTAAGCTGGCTGGATCGACTGCTGGGGCATGGTTCGCTCCGGACGAGGTGGACGTCCATCATGTCAAAAATCAACCCATTCCATAAGGTATGCCTAGGCTGATACGGGCTGATCTAGCCTTTATCAGCCTTTTTGCTTGATATGTTACACCCAAAATGCAACAGTATTAGGACAACACCCTAACTGATACAGGTTGCATCATGTTCATCCGCGCCTACCTCCGAGCATCCACCGACGAACAAGACGCCAGCCGCGCGCGCGCTTCGTTGGAGAGCTTCGTCAGCAACCAGAACAAGGTCATCGCCTGCGAGTACCTGGAGAACGCTAGCGGCGCCGCTGCCGATCGGCCAGAGCTACTGCGCCTGCTGAAGGATGCACGCAAGGGTGACGTACTCCTGGTCGAATCCATCGACCGCCTCTCCCGCCTCCCCGCCGACGACTGGGCCAAGCTCAAGGGTGCCATCGACGCCAAGGGCCTGCGCATCGTCGCGCTCGATCTGCCCACCAGCCATCAGGGTATGCGTGACACGCAAGGCGACGAGTTCACCGGCCGAATGCTGGCCGCGATCAACTCGATGCTGGTGGAGATGATGGCGGCGATCGCCAGGAAGGACTATGAGCAGCGGCGAGAGCGCCAGGCCCAGGGTATCCAGAAGGCCAAGGCAGCAGGCAAGTACCAGGGCCGGCCGGTGGACGAGGAACTGCACAAGCGGGTCAAGGAACTGCTGGGCGCTGGCCTCGGCATCCGGGCTACGGCTAGACACGCCAACTGCTCCACCACCACTGTTCTCAGGATTAGGAGCAATTTGTAACGCACCGTAGGAGCGCAAATGAAATATCAGCCTTACCGCAACATCACGGCACAAAGCGTCAACGTGCAGGTGCTAACCATCATGCTGGCAAATCTCGAAAAAGAGCCCGACTCCGCGATACGGGTGGTACCGATCGTAGTATTCATGGCTTTCACTATCGAAGCCTATCTGAATACTCTTGGCTCTACGGCAATTACATATTGGTCCGATCTTGAGCGGCTTCCCTGGAGAAACAAGGTCAAAATTCTTCATGAGGCGGTCGGCCAGACCCCGGAGTGGGGCCACAAGCACCTTCAGTTCGCCACCACAATTTTCAACATCCGCGACAAGCTTGCCCATGGGAAGCCAGAAAGAGTAGTCGGCCCAATCTTCAGTGATCCCGAAGAGGCACACGACTACACCTTAAATAACAGGGTTGAGCCTCCATGGTTCACAAAACTTAATAAGGCATGGGTCGTAAAAGCGCAGGAGCAGTTCAAAGGACTAATGGCTCATCTGTCTCAGTTGCATAATCTCCATGAATCCCACCATCTTTTGATCTCAACAGGCGGGATCAGCGAAGAAGAATAGGCCTTCAGATAGGGAGCTGACAGTCTTCGGTATAGCTTGCTGCATCTCATCCTGACACGTATGAAAAAGGCCTCGCCAAGAGAATCTGGCGAGGCCTTTTGCTGTCATCCTGCTGTCACAGCCTGAATTGCTGTCACCTTAAAATCGCTGGATGTCTTGATTTTATTGGTGCCGGGGATAGGAATCGAACCTACGACCTTCGCGTTACGAGTGCGCTGCTCTACCGACTGAGCTACACCGGCGTGTAGCGCAACGTACCACTGCTCACACCCGCAACGCAAACCCCTGTTTCCGCTAGTGTAATCCCCTACCCTCAAGCCCCCTTGCAACCCTTGGGCGCCAGGTCTTCCTCGATGTCGGTAGTACACACCCACCCACTGGCCGAGCGCGTCAAGGTCAGTGCCTTACCCACCACATTGGCCGGCGCATCCACCAGCGTACATTCAATCTTCCCGCTGCCATCCGCCGCCTTGCCTCCGGCGGTGATCGCACAATGCGTCGTGGCAGATTGGCCACCCAGCTCGGCCACGCCCCCCACGTCTTTCCCGTCATTCAGGCGCAGGTCCATCGCCGTCTTCAGCGCGCTGATTTCCAGCAACCCGGCCGCCGCCTTGGAGCGTGCCTGGTGGTTGGTGTACATCGGTAAGGCGATGGTCGCCAGAATGCCGATGATCGCGACAACGATCATCAGTTCGATCAGGGTGATACCGCGTTGCCCTTTCATGAACGTATTTCCTTTTTCATTCGCTAACACGTTGAGGTCGGTTGCGCCCCAACCGGCAGCGGCGCAGTAGGCCTGAACAGACACCTTTTGTCACCCCTGCCCGCTTGGGCGTCATCTTCGCTGAACTACTCTAGTGAGCATCACGGACGCGCGCCCTTGCATGGACGCGGCAAGCTGTTTCCAGGCTTGTCGCACGGGCAGAAAAAGGACCTTTGCATGACTTCATCTTCACCCCTCTACCGCTGGCATGGCACCGACGCCAACGGCACGCCGGTCAGTGGCCAAACACCCGGGCGCAGCCCGGCTTATGTGCGGGCCGGGCTGATTCGCCAGGGCATCATGGTGGCCAGTTTACGGCCGGCAAGCGGGCTGACGGTCAGTTTGCCGAAGCGCCGCGAGAAGGCCGACCCGGCAGGTTTCAGCCGGCAGTTGGCGACCTTGCTCAAGGCGGGTGTGCCGCTTTTGCAGGCGTTCGAGGTGATGGGGCGCAGTGGCTGCAATGCGGCGCAGGCGGCGTTGCTGGAGCGATTGAAACAGGATGTGGCCTCGGGCCTGGGGTTGGCGGATGCGTTGCAGCGCCACCCGGCATGGTTCGATGCGCTGTATTGCAACCTGGTGCGGGTGGGTGAGCAGTCTGGCACGCTCGACCGGCAGCTGGAGCAGCTGGCGGGCATGCTGGAACAGCGGTGGGCGCTGCACAAGAAGGTGCGCAAGGCGATGATCTACCCGCTTCTGTTGTTGCTGACCGGGCTGGGGGTGTCGGCCATTTTGTTGCTAGAGGTTATTCCGAAATTCGAGAGCCTGTTTGCGGGTGTAGGGGCAGCCTTGCCGGCATTTACCCAGTGGGTGATCGACTTGTCCACAGGGCTGAGTCGGTTTGCACCGCTGTTGCTGGTGATCGCTGCGGTGTTAGGTTTTGCCGGGCGCCAAGTGTACCGGCAGCATGCGCCAGCGCGGCTGTGGATATCTCAACGCGTGCTGGATGTGCCGGTGTTCGGCAAATTGCTGGGGCAGGCGGCGCTGGCGCGGTTTGCGCGTAGCCTGGCAACGTCCTACAGCGCCGGGGTGCCGTTGCTGGATGGGTTGGGTACGGTGGCCCGGGTAACCGGTGGCGATCTGCACGAGCAGGCGGTGTTGCGGCTGCGCCAGGGCATGGCCAATGGGCAGGGGCTGAACCAGGCGATGGCGGGTGATCCGCTGTTTCCACCGTTGCTGGTGCAACTGACGGCCATCGGTGAATCCAGCGGCACGCTGGACCAGATGCTGGAAAAGGCCGCCAGCCATTACGAGGAACAGGTCAGCCAGGCGCTGGACCAGTTGACCAGCCTGCTGGAGCCGGCCATCGTGCTGATCCTGGGCCTGCTGGTCGGTGGCCTGGTGGTGGCGATGTACCTGCCGATCTTCCAGTTGGGTAGCTTGATCTGAACATGACTTTATGGACTTTGCTGGCAGAGCAGCCGGCGTACTTCCTCACCCTGGCCACGCTGCTCGGCCTGTTGGTGGGCAGTTTTCTGAATGTGCTGGTGTATCGGCTGCCGATCATGCTGGAGCGGCAATGGCAGCGTGAGGCACAAGAAGTGTTGGGGTTGCCGGTTACGCAGCACGAACGGTTCGACCTGTGCCTGCCCGCCTCCCGCTGCCCACATTGCGCGCATCAGATTCGCGCGTGGGAGAACATTCCGGTTATCAGTTACCTGGCATTGCGCGGGCATTGCTCAGCCTGCAAAACCCGTATCAGCCCGCGCTACCCGATGGTGGAAATCGCCAGCGCGCTGCTGTCGCTGGTGGTGGCGTGGCGTTTTGGCGCTTCGGTAGAGGCGTTGCTGGCACTGCCACTGACCTGGTGCCTGCTGGCCCTGAGCCTGATCGATGCAGAACACCAATTGCTGCCGGATGTGCTGGTGCTGCCGATGCTGTGGCTGGGGCTGATCGTCAATGCTTTCAACCTGTACGCCCCGCTAACCGACGCGCTGTGGGGCGCGGTGGCCGGGTACCTCAGCCTGTGGACGGTGTACTGGGTGTTCAAGCTGGTCACCGGCAAGGAAGGCATGGGCTATGGCGACTTCAAGCTGATGGCGCTGATCGGGGCCTGGGGTGGCTGGCAGGTGTTGCCGCTGACGTTGTTGCTGTCATCGGTGGTGGGTGCGCTGGTTGGCCTGTGCCTGCTGCGTTTGCGCCGGCATGCCATGGGCACGGCGATGCCGTTCGGGCCTTATCTGGCGATTGCGGGGTGGATTGCCGTGCTCTGGGGTGATGAAATAGTCGCCTCTTACATGCAACTGCTTGGATACTGATGGCCACTGCAGCCTTTACCCCCTGGATTCTCGGCCTTACCGGCGGCATTGGTAGCGGCAAGAGCGCCGCTGCCGAGCGCTTTGTCGAGCTTGGCGTGCACCTGGTCGATGCCGATCAGGCAGCGCGCTGGGTGGTCGAACCCGGCCGTCCGGCCTTGGCCAGCATTGTCGAGCGCTTCGGCCCGGGTGTGCTGCAGGCCGACGGCCAGCTGGATCGCGCCGCCCTGCGCCAGCTGATCTTCGCCGACCCGGCGCAGCGCAAATGGCTGGAGCAACTGCTGCACCCGTTGATCGGGCAAGAGATTTTCAGCTACCTGGCCAAGGCCCAGTCGCCGTATGCGGTATATGTGTCGCCGCTGCTGATCGAGTCGGGGCAATACCATAAGACCCAGCGCGTGCTGGTGATCGATGCGCCGCAGGAACTGCAAATAGCCCGTACCCTGGCACGGGACAACACCAGTGCCGAGCAGGTGCAGGCCATTTTACAGGCCCAACTGGCCCGTGAGGATCGCCTGCGCCATGCCGATGACGTGGTGGTCAATGACGGCGACCTGGCCGCGCTGCATCAGCAGATTGACCGCCTGCACCACTTTTACCTGACTTTGAAAGGAGGCCAGCCATGAGCCAGCCATTGACCGTCGACTGCCCGACCTGTGGCGCACCTGTGGAATGGAACGAGAAAAGCGCGTTCCGGCCGTTTTGCTCGGACCGTTGCAAGCTGATCGACCTGGGGGCCTGGGCGGCTGAGGAACACAAGATTCCGGGGGCTGAAGAATCTGAGGATGAGCTGTATTCGGGGGACCTGGAGCCTCGGCACTAAGCGGATTTCAAGGTGGCTGTGCCCGCGAAGAGGCCGGCACGGCCACCACACATTCACCGCTCATCCTCCTTCCAGGGCGCCTGCAAATACCTTGTGCGGTTAAAGGTTTCCAACCACTCCGGGCAAAACACCACCAGCGCACTGATCACCATGCCGTTGATGAACGCCTCGGGGAACATCATCAGCCACAGGTAGCCCACAAAGTCGCTGAGCCATTCCGGCATGGCAAAACGCCCATCCAGCCACAACACCCCTAGCGCCGCAGGCACGCAAACAAGCACAGTCAGCGCCGCAGGAAAGAACCCTGAACAAAAAATATAAACGAACAGGTTTCGCGGCTGAGCGCGCTCGACCACGATCGCGCACACTTCGGTAATCAGCACCGGCAAGCCAATCAGCAACAAGCCGTTCACCCCCAGCGCCGCCAAATCCTGCCGCCCCAGCGCCAGCAAACCGAGCTGAGCCATGAACCCACCCAGCACCGCCAGCGGCCAGTCCAGCAACAGGGTAACAGCCGTCATGCCGATGAAGTGGTACGACACCCCGGTATCGAAATCACGCCTCACCAGCCACAACGCAAACAAACAAAACACGGAGCCAAACAACAGATGCTGCCGGCGCCGGTCGGTGAACAGTTCAACCCAGCGCACCCGGCTGACCGCCCACACCAGCAACGGTACATAACCCAGCCAGCCAAGGGTAAGGGTGGTACCGGACAACACCTGCGCGCTGATCACCTGAGCAATGCCCTTTGCAGCCATCTGGATAAATCCGAGTCTACACCCATTCTCCGTTTCATTCGGCTGCGGTAGGCTGGCGCCCTCATTCGATGCAGGAAGCATTGGCCATGCCGGAAGGAATCAACCCCACCCTGCTGGTGGCAGCGGCACTCAACGCCATCATTGGCGTACTTCACCTGGCGGTGATCGCCGTTGGGCCACGCTGGTACCGTTTGTTCGGGGCGGGTGAACGTATGGCGGTAGCCGCCGAGAAGGGCCGCTGGTACCCGGCACTTGTCACTGCCGCCATCGCCTGCGTGCTGCTGGCCTGGTCGGCCTATGCGCTGTCGGCTGCCGGGGCAATCGGGCGGCTGCCGTTGTTGCTGCCAGCCATCTGCCTCATCACCCTGGTGTACCTGCTGCGCGGTCTGCTGGGGCCAAGATTGCTGGCGGGCACCGGGCGTTCGCAGCGTTTTATCGTAGTCAGTTCACTGATCTGCCTGGGCTTCGGCCTGGTGCACCTGGTCGGGCTGGTGCAGCAGTGGCCAGTGCTGGGCTGATTCCCGCGCTTAAACAGCATCTTACCGTCATCGATTAACGGCTAAGCTTGTCTGCATGGATGACTCAGACTACCTGCGCCTGCTTACCATCCAGGCCGAACAAGCCAATGCCTTTCTCTCCAACGCCCGCAAGTGGGAGCGGGAGCGTTGGGTGTGCCAGCGTCTGTTGCAGGGGCTGAACATCCCCTACCGCAGCGAAGACTTCACCCCGGCCGGCCAAGAGCCGCCAGACGTACTGTTCCGCGATGCGGCGTTCGAGGTGTTTTTCGTGCTCGACGAAGGCCGCCGGCTGAACGATGAATGGCGCGAAGAGCTGCAACGCCGGCGCAGTGCGTTTTCCCTGGCGCAGCTGGTGCGCCGCGAAGCGCGCCCCCGGCGCATCAGTGCCACCGAGTTGCTGGGGCGCCTGGCGCCGACCTTGCGCAAGAAGGCGCACAACTATCGGGAACGCGGGCTGGAGCTGAACGAGCTGGACATCATCGCCTTCGCCAGCCTCAAGCGCGAAGTGCTCGACCTCAACACCCACTTCCCGCCGCCTACCGAATACCTGCGCCAGGGCTGGCGCTCACTGTCGCTGGTGGGGCCGACCTTTGCCCGGGTGCTGTTCGCCCACCCAGACGCGCCAGACTTCTTGCGCGGTAACCTGGGCCGCAGCATCGTGTTCGACGTGGGCATCAGTCTTTGATCCAGTGCAGCGAATGTTTGCGATGGCGTACACTCGGCGCCAGGGATAGAAAGCATTATCATTTGTTTCAAGCGCTTGCGCGAACGCTGTAGCGTTTGCGCAGTCACAAACGTCTACCTGACGAGGCCCACCATGACCAGCCGCCTGAATCCGGAAGATCAGCGTCGTGTCGATGAGTATCTGCGAGCCCCCCAGCACCAAGTCGAGCGCAGGCCCTTCCGGCCGTGGCTGCTCCTTGTGCTGGTGGTGGCCGTGACCATCGGGTTGGGTCTCATCAGCCGCCTGCTGAGTGGACTGGTGCTATGAGCTGCTTCGCGCTCGCCCTCCCCTCGTGCAGTTTGCGGCCGGCCCCCTGGGCCACGAATTCCGTAAACCTTATGAGATATCCCCATGACTCATCGCATCGTGATTGTCGGCGGCGGCGCCGGCGGCCTGGAACTGGCGACCCGCCTGGGTAAAAGCCTAGGCAAGCGCAAGCAGGCCGAAATTACCTTGGTCGACGCCAACCTCACGCACATCTGGAAACCACTGCTGCACGAAGTGGCTGCCGGCTCGCTGAACTCCTCGGAAGACGAACTGAACTACGTGGCCCAGGCCAAGTGGAACCACTTCAACTTCCAACTGGGGCGCATGAGCGGCCTGGACCGTGAAGGCAAACAGATTCAACTGGCCGCTACCCTCGACGAAGAGGGCCGCGAGCTACTGCCTGCGCGTACCCTGGGCTACGACACCCTGGTCATTGCCGTGGGTTCCAACACCAACGACTTCGGCACCCTGGGCGCGGCGCAGCACTGCCTGTTCCTGGACACCCGCAAGCAGGCCGAGCGCTTCCACCAACAGTTGCTCAACCACTACCTGCGCGCCCATGCCGGTGATGTGGCCAGTGAAAAAATCAGCGTCGCCATCGTCGGCGCGGGTGCTACTGGTGTGGAACTGGCGGCCGAGCTGCACCACGCCGCACACGAACTGGCAGCCTATGGCCTGGACCGCATCCAGCCCAAGGATATGCACATCACCCTCATCGAGGCAGGCCCTCGCGTGCTGCCAGCGCTGCCAGAGCGCATCAGCGTGCCGGTGCACAAGACCCTGGAAAAACTCGGCGTGAAGGTGATGACCAACGCTGCCGTCAGTGAAGTGACCGAAGACGGCCTGAAAACCAAGGACGGCGAAGTGATCCAGGCCAGCTTGAAGGTGTGGGCGGCCGGTATCCGTGCGCCGGGCTTCCTGAAAGACATCGATGGCCTGGAAACCAACCGCATCAACCAGCTGGTCGTGCGCCCTACCCTGCAAACCACCCGCGACGACAACATCTTCGCCTTCGGCGACTGCGCCGCTTGCCCGCAACCAGGCAGCGACCGCAGTGTGCCGCCACGGGCACAGGCCGCGCACCAGCAGGCTTCGATGCTGGCGCAAAGCCTTAAGGCGCGTCTGGAGAACAAGCCGCTGCCGACTTACGCGTACAAGGACTACGGCTCGCTGGTGTCGCTGTCGCGCTTCTCGGCGGTGGGCAACCTGATGGGCAACCTGATGGGCAGCGTGAAGCTGGAAGGCTGGCTGGCGCGGATGTTCTACGTGTCGCTGTACCGCATGCACCAGATGGCGTTGTACGGGTTCTTCCGTACGGCGTTGATGATGCTGGGCAGCAAGATTGGCCGGGGAACCGAGCCGCGGCTGAAGCTGCACTGATTGAAAGCCAAGGGTCGCTGATGCGGCCCTTCTTTTTGCTCGTTTACCAGCTGTTGGCCAAGCATTTTCGCCAGGCAAAAGAAAAAGGGCATCTCTTTCGAGATGCCCTTTGTTCATGGTGGGTCGTGTAGGATTCGAACCTACGACCAATTGGTTAAAAGCCAACTGCTCTACCAACTGAGCTAACGACCCAAAAATGGTCGGGGTGAGGGGATTCGAACTCCTGACATCCTGCTCCCAAAGCAGGCGCGCTACCGGACTGCGCTACACCCCGAGATTGGCTCCGCGACCTGGACTCGAACCAGGGACCCAATGATTAACAGTCATTTGCTCTACCGACTGAGCTATCGCGGAACTGAACTTCGGTACAACTTACCGATTTGCTACTCCGAAGACTGTGTTCGCCTCGGACTCTTTGGCTTCTTCGCTTTCGCGTTGTCGCTGCTGAGGCCGGCTATTCTACATTCTTCGTTTTGCTTGTCAACCACTTTTTTTCAGTCAACTTACTGATTTGTAAGTTGTTTTGCGGTCACCGATGTTGCTGGTGATTCGCTTAGTGCCTGACAACGCGGCGTATATTAGGGGCACTCGGAAATTGATGCAAGCAAAAATTTCAAAAATTTCAGCAGGTTATCCAAAATATCCGCGAAACCCCGATTTTACTGGGGCCGGTATAGGTTAGCGGCCAAAAAAAGCCCCGCAAATGCGGGGCTCATGGTGCAACAGAATCAGCCAAAGACGATTTCGTCGCCTTCCACCTTGGCGGTGATCGCCGTACCCGGCAAGAACTTGCCCGCCAGAATCAGCTGCGCCAGCGGGTTTTCGATCCAGCGCTGGATGGCACGCTTCAGCGGCCGTGCGCCGTACACCGGGTCGTAACCCACGGCAATCAGCTTGTCCAACGCCTCCGGGCTCAGGCTCAGCGACAGTTCGCGTTCCAGCAAGCGGCTGCGCAGGCGGCCCAGCTGGATTTCGGTAATGCCGGCAATCTGCTCGCGGCCCAGTGGTTCGAACACCACCACTTCGTCGATACGGTTGACGAACTCTGGGCGGAAGTGCGAACCCACCGCATCCATCACCGCTGCACGCTGCGCTTCGCGGTCGCCCACCAGTTCCTGGATCTGCGCCGAACCCAGGTTGGAGGTCATCACGATCACGGTGTTGCGGAAGTCTACCGTGCGCCCGTGGCTGTCGGTCAGACGGCCGTCTTCCAGCACCTGCAACAGCACGTTGAACACATCCGGGTGGGCTTTCTCCACCTCATCCAGCAGCACCACCGAGTAAGGCTTGCGCCGTACGGCCTCGGTCAGGTAACCGCCCTCTTCGTAGCCGACGTAGCCTGGTGGTGCACCGATCAGGCGAGCCACGGAGTGTTTCTCCATGAACTCGGACATGTCGATACGCACCATGGCCTCTTCGGTGTCGAACAGGAACTCGGCCAGCGCCTTGCACAGCTCGGTCTTGCCCACACCGGTCGGGCCGAGGAACAGGAACGAGCCACTTGGCCGGTTAGGGTCGGACAGCCCGGCACGCGAGCGGCGCACGGCGTTGGCCACGGCGGTTACCGCCTCGCCTTGGCCAATCACGCGCTGGTGCAGCAGCTCTTCCATTTTCAGCAACTTTTCGCGCTCGCCTTCGAGCATCTTGGCCACCGGAATACCGGTCCACTTCGATACCACTTCGGCAATTTCTTCCTCGGTCACCTTGTTGCGCAGCAACTGGTTCTCGGTCTTGCCGTGCTGATCGACCATCTGCAGGCTGCGCTCCAGGTCCGGGATTACCCCGTACTGCAGTTCGGCCATGCGGCTCAGGTCGCCTTTGCGACGGGCAGTTTCCAGCTCTTGGCGGGCCTGCTCGATCTTTTGCTGGATCTGCGCCGAGCCCTGCACTTCGGCCTTTTCCGACGCCCAGATTTCTTCCAGGTCGGAATACTCACGCTCCAGCCGCTCGATTTCTTCGGTCAGCTTCTCCAGGCGTTTTTTCGCCGCCTCGTCTTCTTCTTTCTTCAGTGCCTGCGACTCCACCTTCAACTGGATCAGGCGGCGATCAAGGCGGTCGAGCACTTCCGGCTTGGAGTCGATCTCCATGCGGATGCGGCTGGCGGCTTCGTCGATCAGGTCGATGGCCTTGTCGGGCAGCTGGCGATCAGTGATGTAGCGGTGGCTGAGCTTGGCCGCAGCGATAATGGCGCCGTCAGTGATGGCCACCTTGTGGTGCACTTCATAGCGCTCTTTCAGGCCACGCAGAATGGCGATGGTGTCTTCTTCGCTCGGCTCTTCTACCAGCACCTTCTGGAAGCGGCGCTCCAGCGCAGCGTCCTTCTCGATGAACTGGCGGTACTCGTTAAGCGTGGTGGCGCCAACGCAGTGCAGTTCGCCACGGGCCAAGGCTGGCTTGAGCATGTTGCCGGCGTCCATGGCGCCCTCGCCTTTACCGGCGCCGACCATGGTGTGCAGTTCGTCGATGAACAGGATGATCTGGCCTTCCTGCTTGGACAGCTCGTTCAGCAGGCCTTTCAAACGCTCTTCGAACTCGCCACGGTACTTGGCACCGGCAATCAGCGCGCCCATGTCCAGCGCCAGCAGGCGCTTGCCTTTGAGGCCGTCGGGCACTTCACCGTTGATGATGCGCTGGGCCAGGCCTTCGGCGATGGCGGTTTTACCCACGCCAGGCTCACCGATCAGCACCGGGTTGTTCTTGGTGCGGCGTTGCAGCACCTGCACGGTACGGCGGATTTCATCGTCACGGCCAATCACCGGGTCCAGCTTGCCTTCTTCGGCACGCTTGGTCAGGTCGACGGTGTACTTGTCCAGCGCCTGACGCGACTCTTCGGCGTTGGCATCATTCACTGCCGCGCCGCCGCGCAGGTTGTTGATGGCATTTTCCAGGGCCTTCTTGGTCACGCCCTGGCTCAGCAGCAGTTTGCCGAGCTTGCTGTTCTCGTCCATGGCGGCCAACAGCACCAGCTCGCTGGAAATGAACTGGTCGCCCTTCTGCTGGGCCAGGCGGTCGGCCTGGTTGAGCAGGCGCGCCAGGTCCTGCGACATGTTCACGTCACCGGTGGGGTTCTGGATTTTCGGCAGCTGGTCGAGCTCTTTCACCAGCCCCTGACGCAGGCTGTTGATGTCGAAGCCAACCTGCATCAGCAGGGGCTTGATGGAGCCGCCCTGCTGTTCGAGCAGTGCCTGCAGCAGGTGCACGGGCTCGATGGCGGGGTGGTCCATGCCAACGGCCAGGGATTGGGCATCGGATATTGCAAGTTGCAGCTTGCTGGTCAAACGGTCTATTCGCATGGTGTACCTTCCTTTAAAGGGCAGGTCGGAGCGATGGACAGCGCCTGTTTATGAAGAAACCTGCCTGAGATGACCTAATAGATAAGGCTGATTCTGGAAGATTCAAGCGTAGCGGGGTTGACCAAGGTCAACCTGTTGGATTGTCGCTGGGGCATTCGCGGGTAAACCCGCGAAGAGACCGGTACAGGCTAGCGCGGATCCAGCCAGACCAACGATGCAAACCGCCCACCCTGCGGGGTACGGCGATAAGAGAAGAACCGCGCATCGCTGACCGTGCACAAGCCACCGCCATACACAGCAGTCACCCCACGCGCTGCCAGGCGAATACGCGCCAGCTCATAGATATCCGCCATCAGCTTGCCCGGCCGCTCACCCTCGACAAAAGCACGGGCCGCTTCCGGATGCACCGCCGTAAAGGCATCACGCACTTCCAGCCCTACTTCGAAGGCCTGCGGGCCAATGGCCGGCCCCAACCACACCAGCACCTCTTCTGGCGGCAGCGCCAGGCGGTCCAGCGTGGCTTCCAGCACGCCACCGGCCAACCCACGCCAGCCCGCATGCGCGGCTGCCACGCGCGTCCCCGCCCGGTCGCAGAACAGCGCAGGCAGGCAATCGGCAGTCATCACGGTGCAGGCAATGCCTGGCTGGTCGGTCCAGCTGGCGTCGGCCTCGGCCACCACAGCCGGGTCGGCATCCGCCACCACCAGGCCATGCACCTGCTTGAGCCAGGCCGGCTGGATGGCGAACGCGTCGCTCAGCCGGCGGCGGTTTTCGGCGACCGCCGCAGGGGCATCCCCTACGTGGTCGCCAAGGTTGAAGGTTTCGTAGGGGGGCAGGCTGACGCCGCCCTGACGGGTGGTGACACAGGCGCGAACCGAGGCCGGGGCCGGCCAGTCGGGGAACAACAGCGACTGCGTCAGGCCACTCATCCGATAAAGCTCTCGCGGTCTTCGTTCAGCAGCGTCAGCAACCAGAGGAAGTCATCCGGCAGTGGCGATTCCCACTTCATGACTTCACCGGTAATCGGGTGGGCCAAGGCGAGGAAACGCGCATGCAGTGCCTGGCGCGGGAAGGTTTTCACCGCCTCGACCATGGTTGGGCTGGCGGCCGGCGGAATGCGGAAGCGCCCACCGTACGTCTGATCACCCACCAGCGGGAAGCCGACATGGGCCATGTGCACGCGAATCTGGTGAGTACGGCCGGTTTCCAGCTTGACCCGCACATGAGTGTGCGAGCGGAAGCGCTTGAGCACACGGTAGTGGCTGACCGCCGGCTTGCCGCCGTCGGTGACAGCCATGCGCTGGCGCATACCGCCGTGGCGGCCGATCGGGGCATCGATCTTGCCACCGGAAGTCACCACGCCAATCACGATGCACTCATAGATGCGGCTGACTTTGCGGGCTTGCATCTGCTCAACCAGCTTGGTCTGCGCTTGCAAGGTCTTGGCCACCACCATCAGGCCCGTGGTGTCTTTATCCAGGCGATGAACGATACCGGCACGCGGCACGTTGATGATGTCTGGCACGTGGTGCAGCAGCGCATTGAGCAGGGTGCCGCTGGCATGGCCGGCGGCCGGGTGCACAACCAGGCCCGCAGGCTTGTTGATCACCAGGATGTGGTCGTCTTCATAGACGATATCCAGCTCGATGTCTTCTGCGATCCACTCGCCCTGGGCCTCTTGCTCGGCCTCCAGCGCAAGCACTGAGCCACCATAAACGGTATCGCGAGGGCGCACGACGGCGCCATCGACCGTCAGGCGGCCTTCTTTGATCCACGTAGTAAGCCGCGAACGCGAGTACTCGGCGAACAATTGGGCGGCGACCTGGTCGAGGCGTTGACCGCCCAGATCGGACGGTACCTCTGCGCTAAGTTGAATGATCTCGGACATGCTCGATTCGGCGGGCGCACAGCCTTTGGTTTCGGCTGCGAGCTTGTGGTTAAATACGGCTTCTTTTGTCCCGGGGTTGGCCGGGGCGCTCATCATAACAGGACGGCACCGCCCAAGACAGCGGCCGTCAAAGGGACGCAAGCCGCCATGCAAGTGAAACACCTGCTGCTGATCGCCATCCTCGGGCTTACCGCGGCCTGTTCCTCTAATAAAGAGGTCATTGACGAGAACCTCAGCGAAGCCGAGCTGTACCAGCAGGCGCAAGCTGACCTGGACAACTCCAGCTACACCAGCGCCGTGAACAAGCTCAAGGCCCTGGAATCGCGCTACCCGTTCGGCCGCTATGCCGACCAGGCGCAGCTTGAGTTGATCTACGCCAACTACAAGAACTCCGAGCCCGAGGCTGCCAAGTCGGCTGCGGAGCGCTTCATCCGCCTGCACCCGCAGCACCCGAACGTGGATTACGCCTACTACCTCAAGGGCCTGACCTCGTTCGACCAGGACCGTGGCCTGCTGGCGCGTTTCCTGCCGCTGGACATGACCAAGCGTGACCCGGGTGCCGCCCGCGACTCGTACAACGAGTTCGCCCAGCTGACCAGCCGCTTCCCCAACAGCCGCTACGCGCCAGACGCCAAGCAGCGCATGATCTACCTGCGCAACTTGCTGGCCTCGTATGAAATCCATGTGGCCGATTACTACCTGAGCCGCCAGGCTTATGTGGCCGCCGCCAACCGTGGCCGCTACGTGGTCGAAAACTTCCAGGAAACCCCCTCGGTCGGTGACGGCCTGGCGGTGATGGTCGAGTCGTACCAGAAGATGCACCTGGACGAACTGGCCGCCAGCAGCCTGGAAACCCTCAAGCTCAACTACCCGGACCACCCGAGCCTGGTCGATGGCGAGTTCCAGCCCAAGCAGACCGAGTCTGACGGCCGTGGCTGGCTGTCCAAGGCCACCCTGGGCCTGATCGAAACCGATACCCCGCTGCCGCCGGGCGAAACCCGCGCCAACCAGGACGTGGTCAAGCAGTTCCAGGACGCCCGCGACGAGATGCCGCAAGAGCTGCTGCCGAAGGACGAGAACGGCGACCCGATCGTGCCGGAAGGCCCGAAAGAAGCCGAGAAAGACCGCTCCTGGTTCAGCTACATGACCTTTGGTCTGTTTGACTGACACACGGCGGTAAATGAAAGGGAGGCCTTGGGCCTCCCTTTTTTATTGGCCGCGTCCTAGACTGTCGGCTTCTTCAACCGACAAGCTGGACACCATGGTTCGCCTACTTTTCTGGATCGCCCTGATCGCCGCCGCGTTCTGGCTGTGGCGCAAGTTCAAAGTCAGCCAGCAGTCGCACCCCGAGGCGAAGCTGGATGCACCGCTGAAGATGGTGCGCTGTGCCCATTGTGGCGTGCATTTGCCCAACGACCGGGCGCTGCAGCAGGGCAATGAGTGGTATTGCAGCCAGGCACACCTGCAACAAGGCCCTGGTCGCCAAGGCTGAGCCAGTATCACCTGAATCCCTTCGCGGGCATGCCCGCGAAGAGGCCTGTGAACCCTGCATCACTTATCCCTCCCCGACCCTTTCACACCAATTACGACCCCTCCCCCGACGCCAGCATTGACCCATCCCGATAAAACTCGCTAAATCCTATTTATCCGCATAAATATGAAAAATAGCGAAATGCTCAAACCCAAACGCAAGCGCCAGAAGCTGTCCGATGTGATCGTCGAATCGGTCAAGCGCTCGATCGTCACCGAAGCGCTGCACCCCGGTGACCGCCTGCCCACCGAGCGTGAGCTGATGGAGCATTTCGAGTGTTCCAAGGGCACCGCCCGCGAAGCACTCAAGGCGCTGGAGGTCGAAGGCCTGGTCAGTACCCGTACCGGCCCGACCGGCGGCGCCTACCTCAATGAAGTAGGTACCGAGCCGGCCAGCCGCGCGCTGCGCAATTACCTGCACTTCCAGCACCTGGACGGCGAGCAGGTTTATCAACTGCGCAAAGTCATCGAGGTAGAGCTGGCGGTGTCGGTGATGGGCAAGCTGAGCGAAGCCGACTACGCCGCGCTGCAAGCCAACATCGACTTCTGCAGCGCACCGGAAGACAGCGAGGAAGGCCAGCGCGAGCAGCGCCTGGCAGAGCTGGAGTTCCACACCCTGCTGGCCGACCGTTGCCCGAACCCGTTGCTGCGGTTCATGGCGGTGTTCCTCAACGACCTGCTGCGCGACCTGGTGGTGCTGAAAAAGGCCTACCTACCCAAGCGCCAGCAGTTCGCCGCCGCCAACATCGACTACCACAAGCAACTGCTGAGCGCCCTGCGCGCCAGCGACGAACCCGCTGTACGCCGGCTGATGCATGAACACATGTGCGACGCCGAGCACCACATGACCGCGCTGGAAGGCGAGGTTGCCCGCAACTTCCTGCTGGAGTTCGACCACCACCACTGATGCGCCTGGTAAGAGGCCTGCACACAGGCCCGGCCGTACCCGCTTTGTCATTGCCACTCCTGCCTAATAACCACAACCAAGGAGTTACTCATGCAAAGACGTACCCTGCTCAAGGCAGGCCTTGCCCTGGGTGCCTTAGGTAGCCTCCCCTTGGGAGCGCTCCGGGCATTCGCCGACCAACCGCTGACCTTCTATGGGCTCAAGTCCATGTCGGGCGCCTTCGCCAGCTACGGCAAGTACGCCGACATGGGGTCGCGCCTGGCCATCGCCGAGTACCCGCAGCTGCTCGGCCACCCGCTCAAGTACAAGGTCATCGACACCGAAGGCAACGCCGGCAAGGCGGTGCGCAAGGTACAGGAAGCCATCGGCCAGGATGGCGCACGCTTCTTCCAGGGCTGCACCCTGTCGTCTTCGGCTCTGGCGGTGTCGAAGGAAATCCACAAGGCCGGCGGCGTGTTCATGACGCCCGTGGGCGCCGACGAAATCACCGGTAAAGACTGCAACGCCTCGACCTTTCGCTGGTCGGTGCCCACCTACGGCGCCATCCGCGAAACCCTGGTGCCCATGATCCGCCAGCTGCCCCAGGCCAAGCGCTGGTACACCATCACCCCGCAATACGTGTTCGGCGACGCCCTGCTGGACAACGCCCGCAAGGTGTTTGCCGAGCTTGGTGTGGAACACATCGGCAACAGCTACCACTCGCTGCAGGAACAGGAGTTCTCCGGCTACCTCACCAACGCCATCGCCGCCAAACCCGATGTGCTGGTGCTGCTCAACTTCGGCAGCCAGGCCTCCAACGCCCTGCGCCAGGCCGTCAACTTCGGCATCAAGGACCGCATGAAAGTGCTGATGGTGTGGTCTGCCGGCCTCGACCAGTTTCAGGAGCTGGGCAGCGACGTGCTCGAAGGCGTGTACCTGGGTGCCCAGTACTGGCACCAGGTCGATACACCGCTGAACAAGCAACTGGTTGCCGCCACCCGCAAGGCCTATGGCATCAACCCCAACTACCCGCTGGCTGCCGACTATATCGGCACCAAGGTCATGCTCGAAGCCATCGTCAAGGCCGGTAGCCTGGAGGGCGCCGCCGTGTCGGCGGCATTGCAGGGCATGCGCTTCCAGGGCCCGACCGGCGAAGAACTGATCCGCCCTGGCGACCATCAGGTACTCAAGGATTACTACCTGCTGCGCGGCAAGCCCCAAGGGCAGATGCGCGACGAGGACGACCTGGCCGAAGTCATCAGCTCGGGCCGTTCGTTCGTCGAGGTCGACCACACCGGTTGCGCCCTGGCCTGAAGCCGCGGCGTTAGTCACACACACTCGTACAGGCAGCCGCACCGCGCGCTGTCGAGGGCACGCTCATGCTCGATTTGTACCTGTTCCAACTGCTCAACGGCCTGGGCCTGGGGATGATCTACTTCCTCATAGCCGTGGGCCTGACGATCATTTTTGGCCTGCTCAACTTCGTCAACTTCGCCCACGGCGCGTTCTTCTTGCTGGGCGCCTACCTGTGCTACACCGCCGTGGCCATCACCGGCAACTTCTGGCTGGCACTGCTGATTGCACCGCTGGTGGTGGCCGCCCTGGCCTGGGCGGTCGAGCGCCTGTTGATCAAGCGCATCTACCACCTGCCGCACACCTTCCAGATCCTCGTCACCCTCGGTATCGCGCTGATCATCCAGGAAGCCTCGGTGCTGATCTGGGGCCCGGTGGGCAAGAACATTGCCGTACCGCCCGAGCTGCGCGGGGTGCTGATCCTCGGTGACTTCATCTACCCCTACTACCGCCTGTTCCTGATCGGTTTCGCCGCGCTGATCGGTCTTGGCCTGTGGCTGCTGCTGGAGCGCACCCGCTTCGGCGCACTGGTGCGGGCCGGTAGCGAAAGCACCGAGACCGTGTCGCTGCTGGGCACCAACATTTTCCGCCTGTTTTCCCTGACCTTCGCCCTGGGCGTGGGCCTGGCCGGCGTGGCGGGTGTGCTGTTCGCCCCGCTACGGGGCGCGCAACCCTTCGTCGGCCCGGAAATTCTCGGCATTGCCTTCGTGGTGGTGGTAATCGGGGGCATGGGCTCGTTCGGCGGTGCGCTGGTTGGCGGCCTGCTGGTAGGTGTGGTGCAAAGCATGATGACCAGCCTCTGGCCGCAAGGCGCCAGCCTGATGATCTACGGGGCCATGGCCGCCGTGATTCTGGTCCGTCCCTATGGCCTGTTCGGGAGAGCCTGAGATGAGCGAGAAAAATCCATTGCCAGTCGCCAAGGGCCGCGCCCCGGCGCTGCTGTTGCTGGTGGTTGCCAGCCTGGTGGCTTTGCCACTGTTGCTGCCGTCGGCCACCCTGGCCACCGAGATCCTGATCTTTGCCCTGGCCGCGCTGGCCTGCAACCTGCTGCTCGGCTACACCGGCCTGTTGTCGTTCGGCCAGGGCATCTTCTTTGGCGTGGGTGCCTATGGCGCGGCGCTGCTGATGATCCACCTGCAGTGGGGCATGTTCGCCGCGCTGCTGGGGGCTGCCGTGTTCGGCGCGTTCCTGGCATTGCTGGTGGGCGCGCTGGCGATTCGCCGCACCGGCATTTATTTCGTCATGCTGACCCTGGCCTTCAGCCAGATGGCCTACTTCCTGGCCTACACCCTCAGTGGCTGGACCGGCGGTGACAACGGCCTGCTCGATGTGCCCCGGCCGAACATCGAAATCGCCGGCCATGTGCTGGTCGACCTGGCCGACCCGCGGCACTTCTATGTGTTTGTGGCGGTGCTGTTCCTGTTGATCTTCGCCGCAGCCCTGCGGGTCATCCGCTCGCCGTTCGGCAGCACCCTGCTGGCCATCCGCGAGAACGAAACCCGCGCCGCTGCCATCGGCTACGACACCCGTCACTTCAAGATCCTGGTGTTCATGCTGTCGGGCGCCATCACCGGTATCGCCGGGGCGCTGTACGCCATGCTGCTGCACTTTGCACCGCTGTCGAACATCGACCTGATGATGAGCGAGAACATCCTGATCATGACCATCGTCGGCGGCACCGGCTCGCTGTTCGGCTCGCTGCTGGGGGCCGGTGCCATCGTGCTGCTGGGCGACGTGCTGTCGGAGCTGTGGCCACGCTGGCTGATGCTGCTGGGGGTCATCCTGATCCTCGTCGTGGTGTTCATGCGTGGCGGCCTGTGGGGTGGCCTGGCCGAACTGGGCAAACGCCTGCTGGCCACCCGCAACGCCAATGACAAACCTCAGGCCAAGACCAAGGAGACCCTGTGATGAGCGACTACCTCCTGGAAACCCGCCAGCTGGAGCTGGCCTACGGGCCGTTCAAGGCGGTTGCGGGCGTTGACCTGAAAGTGCGCGCCGGCACCATCCACACCATCATCGGCCCCAACGGCGCCGGCAAGACCAGCCTGTTCCACTGCCTGACCGGCGAGCGCCAGGCCACCGCAGGCAAGATCCTGTTCACCGGCCAGGACATAATCCGCAAGCCATCTCACGGGCGGGTGGCGCTGGGCATGGCCCGTTCGTTCCAGCTCACCAGCCTGTTCCAGAACCTGTCCGTGCGCGAAAACCTGCGCCTGGCCGCCCAAGGCCGCGATGGCCTGGGCGCGCTCAACTTCTGGCGCAGTGTCGAGCACAAGCGCAGCCACTGGAACACCGCCGACCAGGTGCTGGAGCGCCTGAAACTGAGCGCCCGCGCCGAAACCCTGGCCGGTGAGCTGTCGCACGGCCAGCAACGGGTACTGGAAGTGGGCATGTCGATCTGCGCCAAGCCCACCCTGCTGATGCTCGACGAGCCCACCTCGGGCATGGGTATCGACGACATCCCGGTAATGACCGACCTGATTAGCGACCTTGGCCGCGACCATACCGTGCTGCTGATAGAGCACAACATGAGCATCGTCATGTCGATCAGCCAGCGCATCACGGTGATGAGCCACGGCCAGATTCTGGTCGAGGGTACCCCTGAACAGGTGCGCAACGACGAGCGCGTACGCACCGCTTACCTTGGAGAGGCCGCCTGATGCTCAACGTCGATTCGATCCACGCCTACTACGACAAGAGCCATGTGCTCGAAGGGGTTTCGCTCAAGGTCGAGGCCGGCGAGCTGGTAACCCTGCTTGGGCGCAACGGTGCCGGCAAGACCACCACCTTGCGCAGCATCCTCGGCATCGTCCGCCCACGGCAGGGGCAGATCAGCTTCAACGGCCAGCCGCTGGTGGGCCGCGAAATTTTCGATATCGCCCGGCTCGGCATTGCCCTGGTGCCCGAACACCGCGGCATCTTCCGCCAGCTCAGCGTCGAGGAGAACCTGAAAATTGCCGTGCGCAAAACCAGTCGCTGGCAGCTGGAAGACGTCTACAGCATGTTCCCACGGCTCAAGGAGCGCCGCCGCAATGGTGGTTTCGCGCTGTCCGGTGGCGAGCAGCAGATGCTGGCCATCGCCCGCGCCCTGCTCAACGGCCCCAAGCTGCTGATCCTCGATGAACCCACTGAAGGGCTGGCCCCGGTGATTGTCGACGAGCTGGTGAAGATCTTGCGGCGCATCAAGGACGAGGGCCTGTCGATCCTGCTGGTGGAACAGAACCTGATGGTCTGCGATGCCCTTGCCGACCGCCATTATGTGCTGGAGCAGGGTCGGGTCGCTTACCAGGGCAGCGCGGCGCAGTTCCGTGAGGACCCGAGCATCAAGAACCGTTACCTGGCCCTGAGCGCCTGAAAGGAGAACGCCCATGAACACCCGCATCGATCCCTCACAGCACCTGCTCGGCCAAGGTTCGCAGGTCAACCGCGAGCGCCTGTGGCAATCGCTGATGGACCTGGCCCTGCTCGGCGCCACCGCCAAGGGCGGCGTATGCCGCCTGGCGCTGACCGACCTCGACCGCCAGGCCCGCGACCTGTTCGTGCGCTGGTGCGAAGATGCCGGCTGCACCGTCAGCATCGACGCCATCGGCAACATCTTCGCCCGCCGCCCCGGCCGCAACCCTGCCCTGCCACCCGTGATGACCGGCAGCCACATCGACACCCAACCCACCGGCGGCAAGTTCGATGGCTGCTATGGCGTCATGGCTGGCCTCGAAGTGATCCGCACCCTGAACGATCTCGGCCTGACCACCGAAGCGCCCTTGGAAGTGGTGGTGTGGACCAACGAAGAAGGCTCGCGCTTCCCGCCCTGCATGATGGGCTCGGGTGTGTTCGCCGGTAAGTTCGACCTGCAGGAAACCCTTGATAAGGTCGACGATCAGGGCCTGTCGGTCGGCGCCGAGCTGCAGCGCATTGGGTACGCCGGCCCGCGTGTGCCCACCGGGCATCCCGTCGGTGCCTACTTCGAAGCACATATCGAGCAGGGCCCGGTGCTGGAAGACCAGCGCACCACCATCGGTGTTGTCCAGGGCTGCCTGGGCCAGAAATGGTTCGATCTGGTGCTGACCGGTGTCGAGGCCCATGCCGGCCCCACCCCGATGCACCTGCGCAAGGACGCCCTGGTTGGCGCGGCCGAGGTGGTGGCTGCGGTCAACCGCGTGGCCCACGCCCACCAGCCGCATGCCTGCGGCACGGTCGGCTGCCTGACCTTGCACCCGGGCTCGCGCAACGTCATCCCCGGCCAGGTGCACATGACCATCGACTTGCGCCACCTCGACCCCGGGCACCTCGCGGCCATGGTCAGCGAAGTACGCACGGCCATCGAAAGCAGCACAACCAGGCACGGGCTGAGCTACCAGCTGACCCCGACCGCCGACTTTCCGCCACTGTATTTCGCCGAGCAGTGCGTGGATGCCGTGCGCCAGGGCGCACGCACGCTGGGCCTGAGCCATATGGATATCGTCAGTGGCGCCGGTCACGATGCCATCTTCCTCGCCGAGCTGGGCCCGGCTGGGATGATCTTCGTGCCATGCGAGGGTGGCATCAGCCACAACGAAATCGAAAATGCCGCGCCGCAGGACCTGGCCGACGGCTGTGACGTCCTGCTGCGTGCCATGTTCCAGGCCGCCAACCCAGGAGCCCGTTGAGATGACCCAGAAAACCGCGTTGGGTGAGTTCACCGCCGTCGAATTGCTCGAACTGTACCAGCGCCATCAGCTGTCGCCGGTCGAGGTGGTCGACGACGTGTTAGCGCGCATCGACCTGCACAACCCGGCGGTGAACGCCTTCTGCCATGTCGACGGTGAAGGTGCTCGCGCCGCCGCCCGCGCCAGCGAGCAGCGCTGGCAACGGGGCGAGCCCTGTGGCCGGCTGGATGGCGTACCCGCCTCGATCAAGGACCTGACCCTGACCCGTGGCATGCCGACCCGCAAGGGATCACGCACCACCTCCGGCGCAGGGCCGTGGGACGTCGATGCCCCCTTCACGGCGTTCATGCGTGAAGCCGGCGCAGTGCTGGTGGGCAAAACCACAACGCCGGAGTTCGGCTGGAAGGGGGTCACAGACAACCCGCTGTACGGCATCACCCGCAACCCCTGGGATACAAGGCGGACTGCCGGAGGCTCGTCGGGGGGAGCTGCGGCCGCCGCTGCACTGAACCTGGGGGTGCTGCACCAGGGTAGCGATGCCGGCGGCTCGATTCGTATCCCGTGTGCCTTTACCGGCACCTTCGGCATCAAACCGACTTTCGGCTATGTGCCGCAATGGCCGGCCAGCGCCATGACCGTGCTGTCGCACTTGGGGCCGATGACGCGCACCGTAGACGACGCGGTACTGATGCTCGACTGCGTCGCCCGCCCCGATGCCCGAGACGGGCTGGCCGGTGCACCACGGCAGGCGCCGTGGATGGGCCAGCAGCAAGACCTGAGCGGCCTGCGCATCGCCTACAGTGCCAACTTCGGTTACGTGCAGGTCGACCCGCAAATCCAGGCACTGGTGGCGCAAGCAGTGCAGCGCCTGGCACGGCTGGGCGCGCAGGTGGAAGAGGTGGACCCGGGGTTCAACGACCCGCTGGAAACCTTCAATACCCTGTGGTTTGCCGGCGCGGCGCGGTTGGCCAGTGCCTTGAGTGATGAACAGCGAACGTTGCTTGACCCCGGACTACGCTGGATTGCCGAGCAAGGCGCAAAGATCAGCCTTGCCGAATACACCCAGGCGCTGGAGGCACGGGCGGCGCTGATTGCGCAGATGAATGCCTTCCACCAGCGCTATGACGTGCTGGTATCGCCGATGCTGCCGCTGGTGGCATTCGAAGCCGGGCACAACGTGCCGCCTGGGTCGGAGATGGCGCAGTGGATGGAGTGGACGCCGTTCAGCTATCCCTTCAACCTCACCCAGCAGCCGGCGGCTTCGGTGCCTTGTGGGTTTACCCGCGAAGGATTGCCGGTGGGGCTGCAGGTGGTGGCCGGGCGCTTTGCCGATGAGCAGGTGCTGCGGGTGTGCAAGGTGTATGAGCAGCATTACCCGAGCCGGCACTTGCAGGCACCGCGTTGACATTCCGGGGCTGCAAAGCAGCCCCGGCAATCTCAGCCCAAACGCCCTTCTGGCGCATAAGGCGCCGGGTCGATGATAGGCTCGGCCCCGGTCAACAGGTCGGTGAACAACTGGCACGAAGCCGGCGCCAGCACCAGCCCATTACGGTAATGACCGCAGTTCAGCCACAACCCCGCATGCCCTGGCACCGGCCCGATGTAGGGAATGCCTTCCGGCGACCCCGGCCGCAGCCCCGCCCAATGCCCGACCACGGTGGCCCCCTCAAGCTCAGGCAACAACTCCACCGCCGATGCCTTCAGGCTTTCCAGCGCATCGCCGGTCGGGGTTTTGTCATACCCGGCATGTTCCAGCGTACTGCCCACCAGAATGTGCCCATCGCGACGCGGGATCGCATAGCGCCCTTTGGCCAGCACCATGCTCGGCAAAAAGTCTTCGGTACACTTGAACAAAATCATCTGGCCCTTCACCGGCTCCACCGGCAGCTCAAGGCCAAGGGTACGCAAGAGGTCGCCACTCCAGGCGCCAGCACTGAGCACCACCTCATCCGCCGCCAGCACGCCATCAGCCGTCTGCACACCGGTCACACGCCCGTCTTGCTGAACGAAGCCGGTGATCTGACAGTGTTCGCGCAGGGTTACGTTCGGCAGCGCCAGCAACGCCGCCTTCAGCGACTTGACCAAGCGCGGGTTGCGCACATTGGCCACGCCAGCCATGTAGATGGCGCGCTTGAAGCCCGGGCCCAGCACCGGCACCGCATGATAGGCCGCCGAGATATCCACGGCACTTAGCGGCCGCTGCTCGCGCTCGGCCCAGGCCAGCGCTTCGGCCTCGTCGTCCAGGTCCAGCCAGTACAGGCCAGTGGTGTGCACTTCGGGGTCGACGCCGGTGCTGGCGAACAAACGCTCGCCCAGCTGTGGATAAAAGTCCTGCGACCAGTGCGCCAGGGCGGTCACCGCCGGGCTGTAGCGCCACGGGTACAGCGGCGAAACAATGCCGCCACCGGCCCACGACGACTCACGGCCGACCTCGCCTTGGTCACACACCACGACCTGCCCGACCTTCGCCGCCAGGTTGAACGCCGTCAGCAGGCCGATGACCCCGCCGCCGACCACCACTACTTGCTTGCTCATCTGTCGATCCAACACCTGAAGTAAAACCGCGATGCACGGGGCATCATTCAACCTTCAGCTTCCCCAGCAGTGGGCGCCGTGTTCAACAGCACCCGGATTGCGCTGTACACCGGCCTGGTCAAGCTGGAAGTCGCCACAGCCATCCTGCGCCATCAGCCCATGCGGCAGCCGCCGGGCGCGCAGCGTGAAGGTGTCGCTGTCGCGCTGGGCCTGCAGGCTGTAATAGCGGGTGCCGTCGGGCAAGGCCGGGTCGCCTTCGGCGTACTGGCCGGTGCGCACGCGGTGGCGCTCCAGGCGCAAGGCGGCATCGTGCAGCAGGCCAACCGCTTCGCTGCGCGCGGCTCGCCGAAGCTGGTCGCTGTAACTGGGGTAGGCAATGGCTGCCAGAATGCCGGTCACGGCCAGCACAATCAACAACTCGATCAGGCTCAAGCCTTGCTGCATGTCAGTCTCCTCTGAGTCTTTGGCGCCAGGTGATGCGCTGGATTGTGTCGCCGGCCACGGCGTAGACGGCTTCCAATACTTGCCGGGCTTGTGCTTGCTGGCTGACGGCGGTTACCCGGTACAACGCAACTGGCTGCCCTTCCGGCATGTACGCAACGCGCGTGCTCATGCCTAGATGCTGGACCTGAAAGTAGCCGCTGCTGCTGCGCTGCCACTGCCCAGTCAAATCGTGCGGGTGCGGCGGAGGCAGGCACATCTGGCATTTGCCTGGAGGTGCCCGCAGCAGTTCATCTGCCCCGGCCTGCAATGTGGCCTCTGCCTCTTCGAACGCCAGCAGGCCATCGCGCAGGTAGCCGGCCATTCGAGTCTCTACCAAGGCATCACGTAAGGCAGAGGCAGTCAGCAAGCCGAGCAGCAGGCTCAGTACCAACGCCAACAGCAGCACGACACCGCGTTGGCGCTTCATGGCCCCGGCACCCGATTGCGCAGCGCCACGCTGAGTTCATGGCGCTGTTCGAGGTTGAGCGTGGGCTCGTACAACATCAGCGTGATGTCTACCCTCTCCCCCTGCGGCGTTTGCACACGTTCGAAACGCACCTCTCGCACATTCTCGACCAGTGGTTGGAAGTTGCCTTTTCGCTTGAACCTCAGCCTATTGTCATGGAACTGATAGACGTACTGGCTGATGGGGAACGTCAGTGGGTAACCCTCTACTGTTTTTTCATCCACGCGCACTTTTTCGATGCAGTCCGTCTGCAAAACCCAGTCACCGTTGCCAGTTTTTCCGGACAACTCCGCCACAACCAGGCTGAGGGTAGTGGCTTCAACCTCCAGGGGGCGGGCGAAAGCCTGCCGCGCAGCCGGGTACTCAAAGTCGTCAGGTTTAATCCTCAGGCAACCAAACATCCCTGCCATGCGGATATCCTGCGCCATGCGCAGCAAAGCAAGTCGTGCCTCATCCTGCATGCGCACTGCCGTACTTTGCAGACGCCAGGTCTGGTGTGCAGAGGTAAAGAGCTGGCTGGCCGCTGCCAGTAGCATCAATCCGATGGCCAGCGCCATCACCACCTCAACCAGACCGAACCCAATCTGGCGGCGCCTCATCGCCGCCTCCGCTCATGCTCGCTGTGCACCGCCATCGCGGCCTGCCCATCACGACGTGCGCCGTCCGCAGCCTGCAATGCCTGCAACTGCATCGCTGCCGTTGCGAACATGCCCACGGCCACAACCACGACTGCCAACAACACTTCCAGGAGCGTCATGCCCCGTTGCCTTGCGTGCATCCCTGCACCTCCCGCGATTTTTCCTGCAATGGCCCTGAACCCGGCCGACTAGACGGCTTGGCCGATGAACGTGAAGCTATAGCCAAGCACTTCCAGGGAGGAATGCACGGTGAAGCAACGAGGCGTAACACTGATTCAAATGTTGTCGGCCTTGGCCGTGGCCGTCTTGCTGACACAGCTCGGTATGCCGGCTTACGCCAGAATGACTGATGACCTACACAGGGCAGCGGCTGCCCGAGATTTGGCACAGGCACTGCGCAGTGCTCGCAGCCATGCACTGCTGCTGGGCCAGAACGTGCGGGTCCAGGGCGTTGAGAGCGATTGGGGAAAAGGATGGCGAGTGTTGCTGGAGCACAATGAGCAGGTATTGCGTGAACAACGTCTTTCAAGGCCCATAAGGATAATGGCCAATACAGGCGATCAGATCAGGTTCAGCGCACTGGGTGTCCCACTGGGCAAGACAGGTGGCACGCTGGAGCTCTGCGAGAAAAACGCCGCCACCAGCTTTACTCAGGTGGTGATGGCTTCCACCGGGCGAATCAGACTGCGCACAGGTGAACCGGAAAAGGTTTCCCTGTGCGCAGGCCATTGATCAGATCAGCGAACGAACCCGCAGCTCTTTAGGCATCGAGAACGTGATGTTCTCTTCCCGCCCATCCAGCTCTTCAGCGCCAGTGGCACCCCAGGCCTTGAGCTGCTCGATCACGCCACGCACCAGCACTTCTGGGGCAGAAGCACCGGCGGTGATGCCGATTCGAGCGGCCTGGTCGAACCAACCTTGTTGCAGGTCTTCAGCACCGTCGATCAGGTAAGCCGGGGTGCCCATACGCTCGGCCAGCTCGCGCAGGCGGTTGGAGTTGGAGCTGTTAGGGCTGCCCACCACCAGCACCACGTCGCATTCACCGGCCAGTTGCTTCACGGCATCCTGGCGGTTCTGGGTGGCGTAGCAGATGTCGTCCTTGCGCGGGCCACCGATGTTCGGGAAGCGTGCACGCAGGGCATCGATGACGCGGCTGGTGTCGTCCATCGACAACGTGGTCTGGGTCACGAAGGCCAGGTGGTCCGGGTCGCGCACCTGCAACTTGGCCACATCCTCTTCGTCTTCGACGAGGTAGATGGAGCCACCGTTGCTGGCGTCGTACTGGCCCATGGTGCCTTCGACTTCCGGGTGCCCTTCGTGGCCGATGAGAATGCACTCACGGCCGTCGCGGCTGTACTTGGCAACCTCGATATGCACCTTGGTCACCAGCGGGCAGGTGGCATCGAACACTTTCAAGCCACGGCCAGCCGCTTCCTGGCGCACAGCCTGGGAAACACCGTGGGCACTGAAGATGACGATGACATCGTCCGGCACCTGGTCCAGCTCTTCGACGAAGATGGCACCGCGGTTGCGCAGGTCTTCCACCACGAACTTGTTGTGCACCACCTCGTGACGCACATAGATCGGCGGGCCGAAAACTTCCAGCGCGCGGTTGACGATCTCGATCGCCCGGTCGACCCCCGCGCAGAAGCCGCGAGGGTTGGCGAGTTTGATTTGCATGCTCGGCTCCAGGCTTACAGGGCCTTCACCCCGAGGATCTCCACCTCGAAGGTCAGGGTCTTGCCAGCCAGTGGGTGATTGAAGTCGATGGTCACCTGGTCGTCATCGAACGCTTTGACCACACCCGGCAGCTCGGTGTTGGCGGCGTCATTGAAGATGATCAGCAGCCCTTCGGACAGCTCCATGCCTTCGAAGTTGGACCGCGGCATGACTTGCACGTTTTGCGGGTTGGGCTGGCCGAAGGCGTTCTCCGGGGCCACCACCACAGTACGCTTGTCACCGGCCTTGAAGCCGAACAGCGCGTTTTCGAAACCTGGCAGCAGGTTGCCGTCGCCCACCTTGAAGGTGGCCGGGGCCTTGTCGAACGTGCTGTCGACGGTGTCGCCGTTTTCCAGATGCAGCGCGAAGTGCAGGGTGACTTCGGTGTTCTGGCCGATACGCGTGTCAGTCATGGACCGGATCCTCAGACTTCTTGCTCTTGAACATATCCAGCGCCAGCATCACCGCGCCAACGGTAATGGCGCTGTCGGCCAGGTTGAAGGCCGGGAAGTAATGGCGGTTCTGCCAGTGCACCAGGATGAAGTCGACCACATGGCCCAGCACGACGCGGTCGTAAAGGTTGCCGATCGCACCACCCAGCACCAGCGACAGCGCCACAGCCAGCCAGGTCTCGTTGCGCCCCAGGCGCTTGAGCCACACCACCAGCACGGCACTGACCACCACGGCGATCAGGGCGAACAGCCAGCGCTGCCAGCCCGAGCTTTCTGCCAGGAAGCTGAAGGCGGCGCCGGTGTTGTAGGCCAAGGTCCAGCTGAAGTAGTCCGGAATGACGACAATCTGCTGGTACATGGTCAAGGCGTTGTTGAAATACAGCTTGGTGGCCTGGTCAAGAACCAGGACCAGCAAGCTCAGCCAAAGCCATGCAAGGCGCCCGAAGCGCCCCGCTGCAGGGTTAGGCATAGTGACGCACCTCGCCCGAACCGCTCAGGTTGTCGACGCAACGGCTGCAGATTTCCGGGTGCTCCGGGTGGCTGCCGACGTCGGCGCGGAAGTGCCAGCAACGGCCGCACTTGGCGTGACCGGACTTGACCACTTTCAGCTTGAGGCCTTCGACTTCGGTGGCCACAGCATCCGCTGGCGCCTGCACGAACGGCACCACGCTGGCGGCCGAAGTGATCAGCACGAAGCGCAGTTCGTCGCCCAGCTTGCCCAGGTCGGCGCTCAGCCCTTCGTCGGCGTACAGGGTGACTTCGGCCTGCAGGTTGCCGCCAATGACCTTGGCGGTACGCTGGTTTTCCAGCTCCTTGTTGACCGAGGCCTTCACTGCCATCACGCGGTCCCAGTAGGCGCGGTCCAGCTCGGTGCCTTCCGGCAGCTCGCTCAGGCCCTGGTACCAGCCGTTGAGCATCACCGACTCGTTGCGCTCGCCCGGCAGGTACTGCCAGATTTCATCGGCGGTGAATGCCAGGATCGGCGCGATCCAGCGCACCAGCGCTTCGCTGATGTGGTACAGCGCGGTCTGGCAGGAACGGCGGGCGACACTGTTGGCGCCGGTGGTGTACTGGCGGTCCTTGATGATGTCGAGGTAGAAGCCGCCCAGCTCCTGCACGCAGAAGTTGTGCACCTTGGAGTAAACGTTCCAGAAACGGTACTCGCTGTAGTGCTCTTCCAGCTCGCGTTGCAGCAACAGGGTGCGGTCCACGGCCCAACGGTCCAGTGCCAGCATGTCTTCCGGGGCCAGCAGGTCGCGGGCCGGGTCGAAGCCGGACAGGTTGGACAGCAGGAAGCGCGCGGTATTGCGGATACGGCGGTAGGCGTCGGCGCTGCGCTGCAGGATCTGCTCGGAAACCGCCATTTCACCGGAGTAGTCGGTAGCGGAAACCCACAGGCGCAGGATATCGGCACCCAGGGTGTTGTTGACCTTCTCCGGCTCGATGGTGTTACCCAGCGACTTGGACATCTTGCGGCCGTTCTCGTCCACGGTGAAGCCGTGGGTCAGCAGCTCGCGGTAAGGCGCATGGTTGTCGATGGCGCAACCGGTCAGCAAGGAAGAGTGGAACCAGCCGCGGTGCTGGTCGGAACCTTCCAGGTACAGGTCGGCGCGCGGGCCGGTGGCGTGGCCGATGTCGTGCGAACCACGCAGCACATGCCAGTGGGTGGTGCCCGAGTCGAACCACACATCGAGCGTGTCGGCGATCTTGTCGTACTGGCCGGCTTCAGCGCCCAGCAGCTCGGCGGCGTCCAGTTTGAACCAAGCTTCGATGCCTTCCTGTTCGACGCGCTTGGCCACTGCTTCCATCAGCTCGACGGTGCGTGGGTGCAGTTCGCCGGTTTGCTTGTGCAGGAAGAACGGGATCGGTACACCCCAGTTGCGCTGACGCGAGATGCACCAGTCCGGGCGGTTGGCGATCATCGCGTGCAGGCGCGCCTGGCCCCAGGCCGGCACGAACTTGGTGTCTTCGATGGCTTTCAGCGCGCGCTCACGCAGCGGCTCGCCAGTGGTCGGCTGCTTGTCCATGCCCACGAACCACTGCGCGGTGGCGCGGTAGATCAGCGGGGTTTTGTGACGCCAGCAGTGCATGTAGCTGTGGCTGATGGTTTCGGTGTGCATCAGCGCACCGACTTCGCTCAGCTTCTCGACGATGGCCGGGTTGGCCTTCCAGATGAACTGGCCGCCGAAGAAGGGCAGCGACTCGACATACACACCGTTGCTCTGCACCGGGGTGAGGATGTCGTCATTGACCATGCCGTAGCGCTTGCAGGTGACGAAGTCGTCTTCACCGTAGGCTGGCGAGGAGTGCACCACGCCGGTACCGGCGCCCAGCTCGACGTAGTCGGCCAGGTAGATCGGCGACAGGCGGTCGTAGAACGGGTGGCGGAAGTTGATCAGTTCCAGCGCCGAACCTTCAGCGGTAGCGATGACCGAGCCTTCCAGGTTGTAGCGCTTGAGGCACGACTCGACCAGCTCTTCAGCCAGCACCAGCAGACGCTCACCGGTATCGACCAAGGCGTATTTGAACTCCGGGTGGATGTTCAGCGCCTGGTTGGCCGGGATGGTCCACGGGGTGGTGGTCCAGATCACGATGGCGGCTGGTTTGGCCAGCGCATCCAGGCCGAAAGCGGCGGCCAGCTTGGCCTCATCGGCAACCGGGAAGGCCACGTCGATGGTCTGGGATTTCTTGTCGGCGTACTCGACCTCGGCCTCGGCCAGCGCCGAACCGCAATCGAAGCACCAGTTCACAGGCTTGAGGCCCTTGAACACGAAGCCTTGCTTGACCATTTCGGCCAGGGCGCGGATTTCGCCGGCCTCGTTGGCGAAGTTCATGGTCTTGTACGGGTTGTCCCAGTCACCCAGCACACCCAGGCGGATGAACTCAGTCTTCTGCCCTTCGATCTGCTCAGCAGCATACTCGCGGCACAGCTCGCGGGTGCGGTCGGCGGACAGGTGCTTGCCGTGGGTTACCTCGACCTTGTGCTCGATCGGCAGACCATGGCAGTCCCAGCCCGGCACGTACGGCGCATCGAAGCCGGCCAGGGTCTTGGAACGGACGATCATGTCCTTGAGGATCTTGTTCAGCGCATGACCGATGTGAATCTTGCCGTTGGCATAGGGCGGGCCGTCGTGCAGGACGAACTTGGGACGATCCTTGCCAATTTCGCGCAGCTTCTGGTACAGGCCAATGCTGTCCCAGCGCTGCAGGATCTGCGGTTCGCGCTGAGGCAGGCCGGCCTTCATGGGGAAGGCGGTGTCCGGAAGGTTAAGCGTGGCTTTGTAGTCGGTCATTTCAGGCTCTTCGTTAGCGGTTGAGCGTGCCAATGTGCACGTGCGGCGGCGATATCCGCATCGATCGCCGACTTCAGCGCCTCCAGGGAGGCAAATCGCTGCTCTTCACGCAGCTTGTGGTGGAACTCCACCGTCAGGCGCCGGCCGTAAAGGTCGCCGGCATAATCCAGCAGATGAATCTCCAGGTGCGGGCGCCCATCACCGGCAACGGTGGGACGCACGCCGATATTGCCGACACCCGGCCAGGCCTTGCCGTCGATCTCGATGCTGGCCAGGTAGACCCCGGACAGCGGCACGCGGCGGCGCTTGAGCTGGATGTTGGCGGTAGGTGTGCCGAGCTGGCGGGCCAGCTTCTGGCCATGCAGCACGCGGCCGGTGATGTTGTACGGGCGGCCCAGCAGGTGTTCGGCCAGCTCGAAGTTGCCTTCGGACAGGGCCTTGCGCACCTCAGTGCTGCTGACGCGCAGGCCGTCCTGAATCACCGTGTTGGCGGCCTCGACGGTGAAACCATACTGCTGGCCGGCCTCGACCAGGAAGGCGAAGCCGCCGGCGCGGTCGCAGCCAAAGCGGAAGTCGTCGCCCACTTCAAGGTGACGCACACCCAGGCCGTCAACCAGGATGGCCTTGACGAAGGCATCGGCGCTGAGCTTGCTCAGCCGCTGGTTGAACGCCAGGCACAGCACTCGGTCGATACCTTCGGCGGCCAGTAGCTCGACCTTGTCGCGCAGGCGTGCCAGACGCGCCGGTGCGGTATCGGGGGCGAAATACTCGCGCGGTTGCGGTTCGAAGATCACCACACAGGTCGGCAGGCCCAACGCCTGGCCGCGCTCGCGCAGGCGCGCCAGGATTGCCTGGTGGCCGCGGTGAACCCCGTCGAAGTTGCCAATGGTGGCGACACAGCCCCGGTGCTCGGGGCGCAGGTTGTGAAGACCTCGAACCAGCTGCATAACGCGCTTCTTGCTCATAAAGTGGCCGATTATAACCACACCCGGGCGCTGGTGACAGGCAGCAACGCCCAAGGGCGGCGTGGAATGTGAAAAACCGACGCCTGACCCGTCCGAAGCCTCAATGCAGGGCCTTGCGGGCAAAATGCCGGGGCCGGAAGCCGCACAGGTACAGGCAACCGAAATACGTCACCACACCTGCCAGGATCAACGCCCCCAGGCGTAGCAGGCGCTCAAGCATGTTGCCTTGCTCCCAGGCCGGCAGGTAGTGCATGCCGGCCAGCAATACCGCCGACATCAACCCCACCGCCAGCACCAGTTTGAGCAGGAACATCGCCCAGCCGGGCTGGGGCTGGAACAGCTGCTGGCTGCGCAGCTTCCAGAACAGCAGGCCGGCGTTCAGGCAGGCGCCCAGGCTGATCGCCAGGGCCAGGCCGGCATGGGCCAGCGGGCCGATCAGGGCCAGGTTGAACAGCTGGGTGCAGACCAGGGTGAAAATCGCGATCTTCACCGGTGTGCGGATATTCTGCTGCGCATAGAAGCCGGGTGCCAGTACCTTGACCAGAATGATCGCCAGCAAGCCCACGGAATAGGCAATCAGCGCACGCTGGGTCATGGCCGCGTCAACCGCACTGAACTTGCCGTACTGGAACAGCGCCACGGTCAGCGGCTCGGCAAGGATGGCCAAGGCCAAGGTGCATGGCAGGACCAGCAGGAAGCACAACCGCAGGCCCCAGTCGAGGATTCGCGAATACTCTTCGCGGTCCTTGTTGGCATAGGTCTTGGCCAAAGTCGGCAGCAGGATGGTACCCAGGGCCACGCCGAGCACGCCCGAGGGCAACTCCATGAGGCGGTCGGCGTAGTACATCCACGACACCGAGCCGGCCACCAGGAAGGAGGCGAAGATGGTGTTGATGATGAGCGAAATCTGGCTTACCGAAACCCCGAGAATCGCCGGCAGCATCTGCTTCAGCACCCGCCATACACCCGCGTCCTTGAGGTTCAGGCGCGGCAGCACGAGCATGCCGATCTTTTTCAGCGCTGGCAGCTGGTACAGCAACTGCGCCAGGCCACCGGCCAGCACACCCCAGGCCAAAGCCATGATCGGCGGGTCGAAGTACGGCGTCAGCAGCACGGCGAAGGCGATCATCGCCACGTTCAGCAGGGTCGGGGTGAAGGCGGGTACCGAAAAACGGTTCCAGGTATTGAGGATCGCCCCAGCCAGGGAAGACAGCGAGATCAGCAATATATAAGGAAAAGTCACCCGCAACAGCGCAGTGGTCAGCTCGTATTTTTCCGCGCTGTCGACAAAGCCCGGGGCTGTGGCCCACACCACCCACGGTGCCGCCAGGATGCCGATGGCAGTCACCAAGGCCAGGACCAGGGTCAACAGGCCACTGACATACGCGATGAAAGTGCGAGTCGCCTCCTCGCCTTGCTGGGTCTTGTATTCGGCCAGGATCGGCACGAAGGCCTGGGAGAAGGCCCCTTCGGCGAAGATGCGCCGCAGCAGGTTGGGCAACTTGAACGCGATGAAGAAGGCATCGGTGGCGACACCAGCACCAAAAATGCGGGCCAGGATGGTGTCGCGAACAAAGCCCAGCACCCGCGAAATCATGGTGATCGAGCTTACTGCAGCCAGGGATTTGAGCAGGTTCATCGAAAAGATTCACGCCAATGACAGAGGACGCTGCCAGACAGCGTCCGAATGTGCGATACTCCCGCGCCTTCGCAGGGGAGCCAAAAATTCCCGAGTGTACAGGTCGCGCAGCAGAAAGGAATCTTTCCCGCTTGTTGGCGCACCGCTCGGCGGAACCTTGCAGGTGGCCTTGACATCCGGTCGACTGATCGGCATGATTCGCGGCCTATTTTGTTTGCTATTTACCTAAAGTCTTTCGAGGAGCTCGACGGTGGCCAACACACCTTCCGCCAAGAAACGTGCAAAACAGGCTGAGAAGCGTCGCAGCCACAACGCCAGCCTGCGTTCCATGGTCCGCACCTACATCAAGAATGTAGTTAAAGCCATCGACGCAAAAGACGCCGAAAAAGCGCAAGCCGCTTACGTTCTGGCTGTACCTGTAATCGACCGTATGGCCGACAAAGGTATCATCCACAAGAACAAGGCTGCTCGTCACAAAGGCCGTCTGAATGGCCACATCAAGGCGCTGAAAGAAGCTGCAGCTGCCTAAGCGACGTGCTAGTCGAAAAGCCGACCCTAGGGTCGGCTTTTTGTTGCCTGCGATTTATTGGAATCGTTCGATTCGAACATTGATGGTCAATTGACACAATAATACTCATCAATTGACGCTCGTAGGAACGGGTTTACCCGCGAACACCGGCAGAGCCGGTGCCATGCATCGCGAGATTTCTTGCAGGTAAACCCGCTCCAACAATTCTTACTTGGCTATCTGGATCTTCGGTGCCCACTGCAGCCATTCATCCTCGGCCTTGTCGAACAAGGCGAAGGTCTGCTGTGGCCGGGCCGGGTTACCCATTTGCTCGCCATCTGGTGTAGCGAACGCGATACCACCGTCGATCAGGGTCTCCACCGACTCGGTACGCACCGTAGCCCCCTTGAACAGCCCCCAGTCGAAACCGAAGCCACTGCTGTTCCAGAAGCGGCTACCACTGCGCACCAAAGCAGCATAGCGTGGCTCGATAAGGATATGGATCAGCACGCGGTCGGCATTCTGGCCCAGCTCGAAGCCCGTCACCTTCCCCACCGCCACCTCGCGGTAGGTCACCGGCACCCCGGGCTTGATCGAGCCGCGGCGTGGCGCACTAAGCGTCAATGGCAAACCGACCTCTGGCCCCGCCACCTGCGGCGCATCAGCCAAGGCGATGAAATCGCGCTGCGGGCCACGGTCCTTGGCCGCCGGCTGCACTTCCAGGTACTGCCCGCCCACAAGGGTGTCGAGGTTTTCGGTGCGTACCAGGCCCAAAGCCGGCTTGACCACCCAGAACTGCGTCCCGACACGGGCGATACGGTCTGCCGACTCGGTAATGCGAGCGCGCAGAAGCACCGCCTGCAGGTCGTCGGTGAGGTCGACGCTTTCGATACTGCCCACATCCAGGCCACGGAAGCGGATCGCTGTGCCCGGCTTCAGGCCATCTGCCCGGTCAACGCGGATGGTAATCAAGGTACCCGCGCGGTTTACCGCCTCTTGGCTATCATGCAGGCGGAAGCGCGGAATATGGCGCTTGAGCGCCACATCGGGCCGTGGCGTGTCGAAGGCGATACCACCGGCCATCAGCGTTTGCAGCGACTCACTCTTGATCTTGATGCCCGACAGGCCGCCCGTCAGGGTGATACCACTGACGTTCCAGAAGCGCGATGAACCGTTGACCAGCTTCTCGTACTCTTTCTCGATATGCACGCCGATCAGAATTCGGTTGCTGTTACGGGCGAACTGGTAGCTCTGCACGCTGCCCACCTTCACCTGGCGGTACATTACCGGGCTGCCGATTTCCAGCGAACCCAGGGTATCGGCGAACAACACCATGTGCAGACCCGGCGCCTTGAGGTCGAGCGGCGGCGCCTTGGCGCGGGCCTCGAACTCACGCTCGGGCCGGGCGCCCTTTTCGCCCGGGCGAATGGCGATGTAGTTACCTTTGACCAATGCCTCCAGGCCGGTGATACCCGCCAGGGAAATCGACGGTTTGACCACCCAGAACTGCGTGCCTTCGACCAGGTAGTCCTCGGTCAGCGGGTCCAGCGTCAGCTCCGCTGATGCACTGGCCAGGTTGTCTTCCATCTTCAGGGCTTTCAGCGAGCCCACCTGGATGCCCTTGTACATCACCGGCGTGCGACCTGCCTGCAGGCCTTCATAGTCGCTCAGCTTCACTTTGACGCGGATACCGGCCTGGGCTGCATCGAAGTCTTCATACAGACGGAACGGCAGGCTCGGGTCGGTGGGCGGGCTGTCCTTGCGGTATTCCGGCGTGGCGAAAGCGATACCACCGGCCACGATGCTCGACAGCGACTCGCTGCGCACCTTAACACCCGAAAGCGAAGCATCGATGCTGACGCCACTGGCGTTCCAGAAACGCGTGTGCTTGCGGACCAGGCTGGCGTAGGCTGGCTCGATGAAAACCTTGACCTCTACAGTGCTCTGGTCCTCGGACAAGCGGTAGCTTTTTACGCGACCAACCTGGATCTGTTTGTAGAACACCGGGCTGTCACGGTTGAGCGAGCCCAGCCTGTCGGCCTTGAGCGTCAAATGCAGGCCCGGCTCCGTATCCGAGAGCGGTGGTGCCACCTTCAATGCGGTGAAGCGCTTGGTGCGCTCCCCCTCCCCCGGGCTAACGGCGATGTAGTTACCCGATACCAATGTTTCAAGACCGGAAATACCTGCCAGGCTGACACTCGGCTTCACCAGCCAGAAGCGCGTGCCTTTGGTCAGGTGAGGCTCGGCGGCCTTGTTCATCTCGATGGTAGCGATCACACCCTGGTTGTCGCCCTTGGCGTCGAGCACCAGGCTTACCACCTTGCCAACCGGCATGCCCTTGTAGATCACCTCAGTCTTGTTGGCGACGATGCCCTCGCCCGACTCGAAACGGACTTCAATTTGCACACCGGCATCACGGTAGGCTTGCCATGCGAGCCAGCCACCGATCATCAAGGCAATCAAAGGCAGGATCCAGATAGCCGACCAGTTCGAGGCTGGGCGGGTTTTAGCCGTTGGCAGGTCACTCATGGTCGTCATCCGACTCCGTGTTATCCCAAATCAGTCGGGGATCGAAAGTTAAAGCGGCAAGCATTGTCAGGATCACCACAGTTGCGAAGGCGACAGCGCCCAGGTTGGCTTCGACACTGGCTATTCGGCCGAAATTCACCACCGCCACCAGAATGGCAATGACAAAGATGTCCAGCATGGACCAGCGCCCAATGAATTCGATGAAGCGGTACATCAATATCCGTTGTCGGGCAGACAGCGGTTGCCGACGTTGAACGGAGTACAGCAGCAAGCCAATACCCACCAGCTTGAATGTGGGCACCAGGATACTGGCAATGAACACCACAGCCGCGATGGGCACCATACCGTGCTTGAGCAGCGTGATGACGCCAGACATGATCGTGTCAGGGCTGCCCTGACCGAGCGTACTCACGGTCATGATCGGCAGCATGTTGGCCGGGATGTACAGGATCGATGCAGCAATCAGTAACGCCCAGGTACGCACGATGCTGTTCGGCCGGCGTGCATGCACGATGGCGCCGCAACGCGTACAGGTCTGTGAAGTGCTGTCGGGCGCTTGCCGGTTCAGCTGGTGACATTCATTGCAGACAAGAATGCCCGCATCAATCGCCCGCATGCAGGTCCTCCCCCGATAGCGCACTCCAGATCTGGTGAGGTGACATCACCACTTCGAGCCACACCTGGATCAATAACAGGCTGATGAAACAGAACAACCCCAGGCCCACTGTCAATTCGGCCAGGTCCACCAACTTGACGATGGCCACCAGCACCCCCATGAAATAGACCTCGAGCATGCCCCAATCACGCAGGTGGTGATAGATGCGGTAGAACAGCAGGCCGAAGTTACGCCCCACATTCAGGCGGATACTCAGCAGCACTGCCAACTGGCAGAGCAGTTTTGCCAGGGGGATGGCCATGCTACACAGGAAAACCACCACGGCTACGGCGCGCATTCCTGAGCTGTACAGGCCCAGCACACCACTCCAGACGGTGTCGTCCGAAGTCTGGCCAAGCAGATGCAGCTGCATGATTGGCAGGAAATTGGCTGGCACGAAAAGCAACAGGGCGGTCAACACCAAGGCCAGGCTGCGGTTGACCACATTGTGCCGGTGAGCGTAGAGCTCGTAGCCACAGCGCGGGCACTGGGCTTTTTCATCATGCTGGAGCACGGGCTTGCGCAGCAGCAGGTCGCATTCGTGACAGGCGACAAGCTCGTCCAGCGGCAACTGGGCCAGGGTTTCGGGATCGACAGGGTTTGGCATATAGCGCTTCTGAATAGGTGCGTGGGGCTATTCTAGTGTTCTGGCTCGAATTGTGGGAGCTGACCTTGGCCAGGAGGGTGTATCACCTTCCTGCGGGAGCGGGCGCGCCCGTGAAACAGGCGACACGGTGGATGGCACCGGCGTTGCCGGTGTTCGCGGCTAAAGCCGCTCCTACAGGGATCTGGGCAAGGCCGAGACTTGCGTGGACCTGGCTTTTTCGGGCCACAAAGACAAAACCCCTACCTGCATGCGCAGATAGGGGTTTTGCGAAATGAATCTTGACGATGACCTACTCTCACATGGGGAAACCCCACACTACCATCGGCGATGCATCGTTTCACTACTGAGTTCGGGATGGGATCAGGTGGTTCCAATGCTCTATGGTCGTCAAGAAATTCTGTTGCCAGAATGTTCGTGAACACTCTTGGCCAATTCGGATATGCGATATTTGTGATGTTGCGAACTTTCGGGTCTTTCGTCTTCACCACCACAATTCGGCTTACGCGCAAATTGCTTGGGTGTTATATGGTCAAGCCTCACGGGCAATTAGTATTGGTTAGCTCAACGCCTCACAGCGCTTACACACCCAACCTATCAACGTCGTAGTCTTCGACGGCCCTTTAGGGGATTCAAGATCCCAGTGAGATCTCATCTTGAGGCAAGTTTCCCGCTTAGATGCTTTCAGCGGTTATCTCTTCCGAACATAGCTACCCGGCAATGCCACTGGCGTGACAACCGGAACACCAGAGGTTCGTCCACTCCGGTCCTCTCGTACTAGGAGCAGCCCCTCTCAAATCTCAAACGTCCACGGCAGATAGGGACCGAACTGTCTCACGACGTTCTAAACCCAGCTCGCGTACCACTTTAAATGGCGAACAGCCATACCCTTGGGACCGGCTTCAGCCCCAGGATGTGATGAGCCGACATCGAGGTGCCAAACACCGCCGTCGATATGAACTCTTGGGCGGTATCAGCCTGTTATCCCCGGAGTACCTTTTATCCGTTGAGCGATGGCCCTTCCATACAGAACCACCGGATCACTAAGACCTACTTTCGTACCTGCTCGACGTGTTTGTCTCGCAGTCAAGCGCGCTTTTGCCTTTATACTCTACGACCGATTTCCGACCGGTCTGAGCGCACCTTCGTACTCCTCCGTTACTCTTTGGGAGGAGACCGCCCCAGTCAAACTACCCACCATACACTGTCCTCGATCCGGATAACGGACCTGAGTTAGAACCTCAAAGTTGCCAGGGTGGTATTTCAAGGATGGCTCCATGAGAACTGGCGTCCCCACTTCAAAGCCTCCCACCTATCCTACACAAGCAAATTCAAAGTCCAGTGCAAAGCTATAGTAAAGGTTCACGGGGTCTTTCCGTCTAGCCGCGGATACACTGCATCTTCACAGCGATTTCAATTTCACTGAGTCTCGGGTGGAGACAGCGCCGCCATCGTTACGCCATTCGTGCAGGTCGGAACTTACCCGACAAGGAATTTCGCTACCTTAGGACCGTTATAGTTACGGCCGCCGTTTACCGGGGCTTCGATCAAGAGCTTCGCTTGCGCTAACCCCATCAATTAACCTTCCGGCACCGGGCAGGCGTCACACCCTATACGTCCACTTTCGTGTTTGCAGAGTGCTGTGTTTTTAATAAACAGTCGCAGCGGCCTGGTATCTTCGACCGGCATGAGCTTACGGAGCAAGTCCTTCACCCTCGCCGGCGCACCTTCTCCCGAAGTTACGGTGCCATTTTGCCTAGTTCCTTCACCCGAGTTCTCTCAAGCGCCTTGGTATTCTCTACCTAACCACCTGTGTCGGTTTGGGGTACGGTTCCCAGTTATCTGAAGCTTAGGAGCTTTTCTTGGAAGCATGGTATCAACCACTTCGTCGCCTAAAGGCAACTCGTCATCAGCTCTCGGCCTTGAAATCCCGGATTTGCCTAAGATTTCAGCCTACCACCTTAAACCTGGACAACCAACGCCAGGCTGGCCTAACCTTCTCCGTCCCTCCATCGCAATAACTGGAAGTACAGGAATATTAACCTGTTTTCCATCGACTACGCTTTTCAGCCTCGCCTTAGGGACCGACTAACCCTGCGTCGATTAACGTTGCGCAGGAAACCTTGGTCTTTCGGCGTGCGAGTTTTTCACTCGCATTGTCGTTACTCATGTCAGCATTCGCACTTCTGATACCTCCAGCAAGCTTCTCAACTCACCTTCACAGGCTTACAGAACGCTCCTCTACCGCATCATCATAAGATGATACCCGTAGCTTCGGTGCATGGTTTGAGCCCCGTTACATCTTCCGCGCAGGCCGACTCGACTAGTGAGCTATTACGCTTTCTTTAAAGGGTGGCTGCTTCTAAGCCAACCTCCTAGCTGTCTAAGCCTTCCCACATCGTTTCCCACTTAACCATGACTTTGGGACCTTAGCTGACGGTCTGGGTTGTTTCCCTTTTCACGACGGACGTTAGCACCCGCCGTGTGTCTCCCATGCTCGGCACTTGTAGGTATTCGGAGTTTGCATCGGTTTGGTAAGTCGGGATGACCCCCTAGCCGAAACAGTGCTCTACCCCCTACAGTGATACATGAGGCGCTACCTAAATAGCTTTCGAGGAGAACCAGCTATCTCCGAGCTTGATTAGCCTTTCACTCCGATCCACAGGTCATCCGCTAACTTTTCAACGGTAGTCGGTTCGGTCCTCCAGTCAGTGTTACCTAACCTTCAACCTGCCCATGGATAGATCGCCCGGTTTCGGGTCTATACCCAGCGACTAAACGCCCTATTAAGACTCGCTTTCGCTACGCCTCCCCTATTCGGTTAAGCTCGCCACTGAATATAAGTCGCTGACCCATTATACAAAAGGTACGCAGTCACCTAACAAAGTAGGCTCCCACTGCTTGTACGCATACGGTTTCAGGTTCTATTTCACTCCCCTCTCCGGGGTTCTTTTCGCCTTTCCCTCACGGTACTGGTTCACTATCGGTCAGTCAGTAGTATTTAGCCTTGGAGGATGGTCCCCCCATATTCAGACAAAGTTTCTCGTGCTCCGTCCTACTCGATTTCATTGACAAGAGATTTTCGTGTACGGGGCTATCACCCACTATGGCCGCACTTTCCAGAGCGTTCCACTAATCTCAAATCAACTTAAGGGCTGGTCCCCGTTCGCTCGCCACTACTAAGGGAATCTCGGTTGATTTCTTTTCCTCAGGGTACTTAGATGTTTCAGTTCCCCTGGTTCGCCTCTTGCACCTATGTATTCAGTACAAGATACTCAGCTTATGCTGAGTGGGTTCCCCCATTCAGAGATCTCTGGATCACAGTCTGTTTGCCGACTCCCCAAAGCTTATCGCAGGCTACCACGTCTTTCATCGCCTCTGACTGCCAAGGCATCCACCGTATGCGCTTCTTCACTTGACCATATAACCCCAAGCAATCTGGTTATACTGTGAAGACGACATTCGCCGAAAATTCGCATTTCGCTCATTGCTGAGCAGAACTCACAAATTTTACCTTAGCCTGATTTCCAGCAGTGAAACTGGTCATCAGTCTATATCTATCACATATCCGAATTTTTAAAGAACGGTCTGACAAAAGTCAGAAATCAACATTCAAACTGAATGCTCATTTCTGAGTTCTGATCAGCAAATGAATCAAGCAATTCGTGTGGGAGCTCATCAGCAGGCTGATGTCGTCGATTAAGGAGGTGATCCAGCCGCAGGTTCCCCTACGGCTACCTTGTTACGACTTCACCCCAGTCATGAATCACACCGTGGTAACCGTCCTCCCGAAGGTTAGACTAGCTACTTCTGGTGCAACCCACTCCCATGGTGTGACGGGCGGTGTGTACAAGGCCCGGGAACGTATTCACCGCGACATTCTGATTCGCGATTACTAGCGATTCCGACTTCACGCAGTCGAGTTGCAGACTGCGATCCGGACTACGATCGGTTTTGTGAGATTAGCTCCACCTCGCGGCTTGGCAACCCTCTGTACCGACCATTGTAGCACGTGTGTAGCCCAGGCCGTAAGGGCCATGATGACTTGACGTCATCCCCACCTTCCTCCGGTTTGTCACCGGCAGTCTCCTTAGAGTGCCCACCATTACGTGCTGGTAACTAAGGACAAGGGTTGCGCTCGTTACGGGACTTAACCCAACATCTCACGACACGAGCTGACGACAGCCATGCAGCACCTGTGTCAGAGTTCCCGAAGGCACCAATCCATCTCTGGAAAGTTCTCTGCATGTCAAGGCCTGGTAAGGTTCTTCGCGTTGCTTCGAATTAAACCACATGCTCCACCGCTTGTGCGGGCCCCCGTCAATTCATTTGAGTTTTAACCTTGCGGCCGTACTCCCCAGGCGGTCAACTTAATGCGTTAGCTGCGCCACTAAAATCTCAAGGATTCCAACGGCTAGTTGACATCGTTTACGGCGTGGACTACCAGGGTATCTAATCCTGTTTGCTCCCCACGCTTTCGCACCTCAGTGTCAGTATCAGTCCAGGTGGTCGCCTTCGCCACTGGTGTTCCTTCCTATATCTACGCATTTCACCGCTACACAGGAAATTCCACCACCCTCTACCGTACTCTAGCTCGCCAGTTTTGGATGCAGTTCCCAGGTTGAGCCCGGGGCTTTCACATCCAACTTAACGAACCACCTACGCGCGCTTTACGCCCAGTAATTCCGATTAACGCTTGCACCCTCTGTATTACCGCGGCTGCTGGCACAGAGTTAGCCGGTGCTTATTCTGTCGGTAACGTCAAAACAGCAAGGTATTAACTTACTGCCCTTCCTCCCAACTTAAAGTGCTTTACAATCCGAAGACCTTCTTCACACACGCGGCATGGCTGGATCAGGCTTTCGCCCATTGTCCAATATTCCCCACTGCTGCCTCCCGTAGGAGTCTGGACCGTGTCTCAGTTCCAGTGTGACTGATCATCCTCTCAGACCAGTTACGGATCGTCGCCTTGGTGAGCCATTACCCCACCAACTAGCTAATCCGACCTAGGCTCATCTGATAGCGCAAGGCCCGAAGGTCCCCTGCTTTCTCCCGTAGGACGTATGCGGTATTAGCGTTCCTTTCGAAACGTTGTCCCCCACTACCAGGCAGATTCCTAGGCATTACTCACCCGTCCGCCGCTGAATCAAGGAGCAAGCTCCCGTCATCCGCTCGACTTGCATGTGTTAGGCCTGCCGCCAGCGTTCAATCTGAGCCATGATCAAACTCTTCAGTTCAATACTGCTTGGGTTTTTAAGAAACCCTAAACTTGGCTCAGCAATCTCAAATGACTATGTGATTTCTCGCATGGCCACTTGTGATGCTGATAATCTTTTTGACTATCAGTCCGTACTCACAAGCACCCACACGAATTGCTTGATTCGATTTGTTAAAGAGCGTTTGGTTAAGAGCTTTTCGTCTCAACCGAGGCGCGCATTCTACGCTTTCCTCAGAGCCTGTCAAGCGTTTATTTTGAAGTTTTTTGCGAGAAACTCGTTTAGCTTCAAACACTTGGCTCGCTGCGATCTCTCGTAGCGGGAGGCGAATCATACAGCGTTTAAAACCGCTGTCAACCACCATTTCAACCGCTTGCGATCATTCGATCGTAGCCCTTTCAACCTCACCTTAACTAATTAACTCGTTGAATCTCAAGGAGTTTTTCGTTCCGATGTCGCTGGAAGTGGGGCGCATTATAAGGGGATTCGAAACCCCGTCAACCCTTAATTTCAAGAAACCTTAATATTGCTGAAAAACAAAGCGGGGAGGCCTGCCGGCCTCCCCGCTTCAGTTACCTGCCTTAAAGGCTAGGGAATGCGAATTGCGATGCCTCATGGCTGGCACGCTGCGGCCAACGCTGGGTAATTGCCTTGCGACGGGTATAGAAGCGAACACCGTCCGGGCCATAGGCATGCAGGTCACCGAACAGCGAACGCTTCCAGCCACCAAAGCTGTGGTAAGCCACCGGCACCGGCAGCGGTACGTTCACCCCCACCATGCCCACTTCGATCTCGTCGCAGAACAGGCGCGCCGCTTCACCGTCACGGGTGAAGATGCAGGTACCGTTGCCATACTCATGATCGTTGATCAGCTGCATGGCCTGCTCCAGGCTGTTCACGCGCACCACGCACAGCACCGGGCCGAAGATCTCTTCTTTATAGATGCGCATCTCTGGGGTCACCTTGTCGAACAGGGTGCCGCCCACGAAGTAACCATCTTCATTACCGGCCACACGGAAGCCGCGCCCGTCCACCACCAGCTTGGCGCCGGCAGCAACACCGTCATCGATGTAACCCACTACCTTGTCACGTGCAGCCGCAGTCACCAGAGGGCCCATGTCCAGACCGCACGAGGTGCCTGCACCAATCTTCAGCGCCTTGATCTGTGGTTCCAGCTTGGCAATCAGCGCATCAGCCACTTGGTCGCCCACGCACACAGCCACCGAAATGGCCATGCAACGCTCGCCGCACGAACCGTAGGCCGCGCCCATCAGTGCGCTGACGGCGTTGTCCAGGTCGGCATCCGGCATCAGCACCGCGTGGTTCTTGGCACCACCCAGGGCCTGTACACGCTTGCCGCGCTTGGTACCTTCTGCATAGATGTATTCGGCGATCGGGGTCGAACCCACAAAGCTCAGTGCTTTCACTTCTGGCGCTTCGATCAGCGCATCCACTGCTTCCTTGTCACCGTGCACCACGTTCAGGATGCCCTTTGGCAGGCCGGCTTCCAGCAGCAGTTGGGCAATGAACAGCGTGGAGCTCGGGTCACGCTCGGAAGGTTTGAGGATGAACGCGTTACCGCAGGCGATGGCCAGCGGGTACATCCACAGCGGCACCATGGCCGGGAAGTTGAACGGGGTAATACCCGCGACCACGCCCAGTGGCTGGAAGTCAGACCAGGCGTCGATGTTCGGGCCGACGTTGCGGCTGTACTCGCCTTTCAGCACCTCTGGCGCCGCGCAGGCGAACTCGACGTTCTCGATGCCGCGCTTCAGCTCACCGGCTGCGTCTTCCAGGGTCTTGCCGTGCTCTTCGCTGATCATCTGCGAGATTTTGGCTTCGTTCTGCTCCAGCAGTTGCTTGAAGCGGAACATCACCTGGGCGCGTTTGGCCGGCGGGGTGTTGCGCCAGGCCGGGAAGGCTGCCTTGGCGGAGTCGATCGCTTCCTGCACGGTCGCGCGGCTGGCCAGCTCGACCTTGCGTACAGCCTGGCCGGTGGACGGGTTGAAGACATCGGCGGTGCGCTCACCCTTGGTAACCAGCTCGCCGTGGATCAGGTGCTGAACAATGCTCATGCAAAACTCCAGATAAAGAAGGTAGAAGCAGGCGCGTGATGCGTTCACGCGCCGGGCATCAAAATCGGATAGATCAGTCGATCAGGTTCAGGGTTTCGCCGACTGCGTCGAACAGGCGGTCCAGTTCCTGCGGCGTGGTGTTGAAGGTTGGGCCGAACTGCAGGGTGTCGCCACCGAAGCGCACGTAGAAGCCCGCCTTCCACAGTTTCATCGCCGCTTCGTACGGGCGGACGATGGCATCACCGTCGCGAGCGGCGATCTGGATGGCGCCGGCCAGGCCGTAGTTACGGATATCGACGATGTTCTTGGTGCCCTTCACGCCGTGCAGCAGCTTCTCGAAGTGCGGCGACAGCTCGGCGGCGGACTGCACCAGGCTTTCCTTCTGCAGCAGGTCCAGCGCGGCGATACCGGCGGCACAGGCTACCGGGTGGGCCGAATAGGTGTAGCCGTGCGGGAATTCCACGGCGTACTCCGGGGTCGGCTGGTTCATGAAGGTCTGGTAGATCTCGCTGCTGGCAATCACCGCACCCATCGGAATGGCGCCGTTGGTGACCTGCTTGGCGATGCACATCAGGTCCGGGGTCACGCCGAAGGCTTCAGCGCCGGTCATCGCCCCCATGCGGCCGAAGCCGGTGATCACTTCGTCGAAGATCAGCAGGATGTTGTGCTGGGTGCAGATTTCACGCAGGCGCTTCAGGTAACCCTTCGGCGGCGGCAGTACGCCGGCCGAACCGGCCAGCGGCTCGACGATCACCGCGGCGATGTTGGAAGCATCGTGCAGCTCGATCAGCTTGAGCATTTCGTCAGCCAGGGCAATACCACCCTCTTCCGGCATGCCCTTGGAGAAGGCGTTCACTGGCAGCACGGTGTGAGGCAGGTGGTCGACATCCAGCAGCTGACCGAACAGCTTGCGGTTGCCGTTGACGCCACCCAGGCTGGTACCGGCAATGTTCACGCCGTGGTAGCCACGGGCACGGCCGATGATCTTGGTCTTGGTGGCCTGGCCTTTCAGGCGCCAGTAGGCACGCACCATTTTCAGGGCGGTGTCGGCGCACTCGGAACCAGAGTTGGTATAGAAGACGTGATTCAGGTCTCCCGGGGTCAGCGCGGTGATCTTCTCGGCGAGCTGGAACGACAGCGGGTGGCCGAACTGGAAGGCCGGTGAGTAATCGAGGGTGCCAATCTGGCGGGCCACTGCCTCGGTGATTTCCTTGCGGGTGTGCCCGGCACCGCAGGTCCACAGGCCAGACAAGGCATCGAAAATCTTGCGCCCTTGGTCATCGACCAGGTAGTTGCCTTCGGCCGCCACGATCAGCCGTGGGTCGCGCTGGAAGTTACGGTTGGCGGTGTAGGGCATCCAGTGGGCATCCAGCTTGAGCTGGCTGGCGATACCGGCGGGAGCGGTTTCGGGCATGTTCATCGGCGGTTCCTCGGAAGACGATTAGGCAACGATGGATGTTGTTGCAGCTAAGTTGGCACGCGGATAAAGTCTGAAAAAGCCTACATTTCTAATCTTCAGACAGGCCAAGACTAAACTAATGAGCCGACGCCCCGATCCACTCGCCCAGGTCAGCGACTTCGACATCCGCTTGCTGAAGATCTACCGCAGCGTAGTCGAGTGCGGCGGCTTCTCGGCCGCCGAAAACGTGCTGGGCATTGGCCGCTCGGCCATCAGCCAGCAGATGAACGACCTGGAGCAACGCCTTGGTCTGCGCCTGTGCCAACGTGGCCGCGCAGGTTTTTCGCTGACCGAGGAGGGCCGTGAGGTCTACCATTCGGCCCTGCAACTGCTCAGCGCGCTGGAAAGCTTTCGCACCGAGGTCAATGGCCTGCACCAGCATTTGCGTGGCGAGCTGAACATTGGCCTGACCGACAACTTGGTCACCCTGCCGCACATGCGCATCACCCACGCACTGGCCGAACTCAAGGACCGAGGCCCCGATGTGCGCATCCAGATCCGCATGATTGCCCCCAGCCAGGTTGAACACGGTGTGCTCGACGGCAGCCTGCATGTGGGCGTAGTCCCCCAGACCAGCCCGCTGTCGGGCCTTGAGTACCAACCGTTGTACAGCGAACGTTCGCTGCTTTACTGCGCCGTTGGCCACCCGCTGTTCTATGCCGATGACCAGCAGATCGACGACGAACGCCTGAACAGCCAGGAAGCCATTACCCCGACATTCCGCCTGCCGGCCGACATCCAGGCGCACTACCAGGCGCTGAACTGCACGGCCAGTGCTTCGGACCGCGAAGGGATGGCGTTCCTTATCCTCACCGGGCGCTACATCGGCTACCTGCCCGATCATTACGCCACCTTCTGGGTGCAGCAGGGCCGCTTGCGTGCCCTCAAGCCTCAACAGCGCTTCTATGACCTGAGCCTGAGCTGGGTAACGCGCAAGGGCCGGCGGCCGAACCTGGTGCTGGAAAGCTTTCTCGACAGCCTGGCTGCGACACGTTGATGCCAGTCTCTGCCGCAAACGCTTGTCACTTCGGCACAGGCAGGTAATCTTGTCCGACAGCCGCAGCCCCTGACCCGTACGGAATCGTCCATGACCCTAGAAGTCCCTGCGCATCGCCTCTCTGCCTCGGGCAAGCCCGCGGGCCGCATCCGCCAGAAGAACGAACAGGCCATTATCCAGGCCGCCGAAGACGAGTTCGCCCGCCATGGTTTCAAGGGCACCAGCATGAACACCATCGCCCTCAAGGCGGGCTTGCCCAAGGCCAACCTGCATTACTACTTCAACAACAAGCTGGGCCTGTACATTGCCGTGCTCAGCAACATCATCGAGTTGTGGGACAGCACCTTCAACGCCTTGAGCGTCGATGACGACCCCGGCGAGGCCCTGAGCCAGTACATCCGTACCAAGATGGAGTTTTCCAGGCGCAACCCGCAAGCTTCGCGGATTTTCGCCATGGAAGTGATCAGCGGCGGCACCTGCCTGACCGAATATTTCAGTGCCGACTACCGTGAGTGGTTCCGCGGCCGAGCCGCTGTGTTCCAGGCCTGGATCGCAGCCGGCAAGATGGACCCGGTCGACCCGGTGCACTTGATCTTCCTGCTGTGGGGCAGCACCCAGCACTACGCCGACTTCGCCACCCAGATCTGCCAGGTTACCGGCCGCAGCCGCCTGACCAAGCAGGACATGGAAGACGCGAGCAACAACCTTATCCACATCATTCTGAAGGGCTGCGGCATCAAGCCGGCTGCCTGAACGTCATTTATGCCTTCTACCCTGCTCGACCTCTGCGAGTACCGCGAGGAAATCCGCAAAAGCCGCTTCATCACCCTGGCCGGGCCGATCAGCAGTGCTGCGGATGCGATGAGTTTCATCGAACGCCACAGCGACCTGGCTGCCACCCACAACTGCTGGGCCTGGAAGCTTGGCGCCCAATACCGCAGCAGCGATGACGGTGAACCCGGCGGCACTGCCGGGCGGCCGATTTTGGCAGCCATCGAAGCACAAGACTGCGACCAGGTCGTGGTGCTGGTGATCCGCTGGTATGGCGGTATACAACTGGGTACCGGCGGCCTGGCCAGGGCCTATGGCGGTGGCGCCAACAAATGCCTGCAGCAGGCGCCTAAACGGCTGCTGGTGCAGCGCAGCGAATTCACTTGCAGCTGCAGTTTCAGCGAACTGGCACTGGTGAAACTGCGTCTGGCAGAGGTTGATGGCCTCGTCCTGGATGAGCAATTCACCGCCAACGGCGTGGACCTGCTAATTGCGCTGGGTGACGCCCACCTGGCCCCCCTGCAGCAGCAACTGGCCGACTTGAGCCGCGGGCGCATCCTGCTCGAAGCCCGCTGAACATTGCCCACAGCAACTGTGGGCCGGCCTGTGGATAAGCTTGGGGCACTCGGTTGCAGCCCAATAAATTCAAGGCCCGCATAGCTTTGATCATATTTTGATCACTGCTTGATGACAGCCGCAAACCGCTGAAAGCGTGAAAGTTATCCCCAGTGGAGGGCTCGACAAGCCTACCCACCCCACCAGAGCTTGCACACAATAACTGTGGAACAGCCTGTGGATAACCCGTGCGCCAACAGGCGAAGCGCCCGGCTACAAGCGCTCTGGCAACCTTGATCAATTTTTAGCCGTTTATCCGGTGAGCGCACACGCCTTCCGTAACGTATGCTCAATTCCTTTTTCCTACACCGATAAAGGAATGTTCCTATGGCTAATTCAAGAACTGCCCTCATCATCGGCGCCTCGCGCGGGCTTGGCCTGGGCCTGGTGCAACGCCTGCACGAAGATGGCTGGAACATCACTGCTACTGTCCGCAACCCACAGCAGCCCGGCGCCCTGGCGGACGTGCCCGGCGTGCTCATCGAGCAGTTGGAGATGAACGACACCGCCCAGCTCGACGGCCTGAAGCAACGCCTGCAGGGCCAGGTGTTCGACCTGGTATTCGTCAACGCCGGTGTCATGGGCCCCCTGCCACAAGACCTGGAGACCGTACAAAACAAAGACGTCGGCGACCTGTTCATGACCAACGCCGTCGCACCGATCCGCGTGGCCCGGCGCCTCGTCGGCCAGGTACGCGAGGGCAGCGGCGTACTGGCCTTCATGAGCTCGATCCTGGGCAGCGTGACCATCCCCGACGGCGGTGAAATTTGCCTGTACAAGGCCAGCAAGGCGGCGTTGAACTCGATGATCAACAGCTTTGTCGTCGAGCAGCAGCGCCCCGACCTGTGCGTGCTGGCCATGCACCCAGGCTGGGTAAAAACCGACATGGGTGGCGAAAACGCCGAGATCGACGTACTCACCAGCACCCGCGGCATGCTCGACCAGATCAAGGCGCAAAGCGGCAAGGGTGGCCTGCGTTTCATCAACTACAAGGGCGAACCCTTGGTCTGGTGATTCACCGGGTCGCAGCCTGGCCGGGCGCAATGCCCGGCCAGCCCCTGTAGAATGGCGGCAACCGTACCTGATTGAGACCCCCCTATATGTATGACTGGTTGAACGCCCTGCCCAAGGCCGAGCTGCACTTGCACCTGGAAGGCTCGCTGGAGCCCGAGTTGCTGTTCGCCCTGGCCGAGCGCAACAAGATCGCCTTGCCCTGGGCCGATGTAGAGACCTTGCGGGGCGCCTACGCCTTCAACAACCTGCAGGAGTTCCTCGACCTGTATTACCAGGGCGCCGATGTGCTGCGTACCGAGCAGGACTTCTACGACCTGACCTGGGCCTACCTGCAACGCTGCAAGGCGCAGAACGTGATACACACCGAACCGTTCTTCGACCCGCAAACCCACACCGACCGTGGCATCCCCTTTGAAGTGGTGCTAAACGGTATCAACCAGGCACTGAAGGACGGCCGTCAGCAACTGGGCATCAGCAGTGGCCTGATCCTCAGCTTCCTGCGCCACCTGAGCGAAGATGAAGCGCAAAAAACCCTCGACCAGGCCCTGCCGTTCCGCGATGCATTCATCGCCGTTGGCCTGGACAGCTCGGAAATGGGCCACCCGCCGAGCAAGTTCCAGCGTGTGTTCGACCGCGCCCGCAGCGAAGGCTTCGTTGCCGTCGCCCATGCCGGCGAAGAAGGCCCGCCCGAGTACATCTGGGAAGCGCTGGACCTGCTGCAAATCAAGCGTATCGACCATGGCGTGCGCGCCATCGAGGACGAGCGCCTGATGCAGCGCATCATCGATGAGCAGATCCCGCTCACGGTGTGCCCGCTGTCCAACACCAAACTGTGCGTGTTCGACCACATGAGCCAGCACAACATCCTCGACATGCTCGAGCGTGGCGTGAAAGTGACGGTCAACTCGGACGACCCGGCCTACTTCGGCGGCTACGTCACGGAAAACTTCCACGCCCTGCACACCCACCTGGGCATGACCGAAGACCAGGCCCGTCGCCTGGCACAGAACAGCCTGGATGCCCGGCTGGTCTGATTGAACGACGACGTTGCGTTCAACCGACCTGCAATGTCTCCACGCGGGCGATGCGATTGATCTGCTGGATACCCAGCGCAGAGATATGCAACGCCCGCGTGTCTTCGGCCTCACGCATCCAGCCAGATTGCAGGAATAGCCTGAACAAAGCCTGGCCCAGCACGCCGCCCAGATGCGGGGCCTGGTCATTCCACTCGGTGCAGCGGCAAATCACGCAACCGCGTTGCTCGTGGGGTGCCAGGGCATCGATGTACACCCCGACCGAGGCCAACTGCGCCCTCCCCTCGTCACTGACCATCAACTGCCTTCCGCTGCCTTCCAGCCAGCCGGCCACCACCAGGCGGTGATACAGCTCACTGGCCAACTCCCCGCCCAGGTGATCGCCACAACGGCGTGCCCGGCGCATCGACATGGGCAGCGGTGATACCGGTGCCTTGGCCTGCTCTCCCCTGGTGCTTTCCAGCTGTACGCTGGCCAAGGCCTCGACCGCCGCCCCGACCTGTGGGGTTGCCAGGCGGAAGTAGCGTTTTCGCCCCCTGGCTTCATGCCGGAGCAAACCGGCCGATGACAGCAACGAAAGGTGCGCGCAAGCCGACGAGGACGTCAGGCCGGTCATTATCGCAAGCTCATTGGCTAGCCGTGGCGTACCGTCGATCAATGCCCACAACATGGCACTGCGTTTGGGGTCGGCCATCAAGCTGGCAATCTGGCTGATGCTGCTGGCTGCGTTCATGTCCCTGTAACTCCCTGCAAGTTCACTGAGTGGATGCGATGGCCAACCCTGGCAGGGAAGCACCTCTCGCTGGCGCTGGCCTGGCTCGCAGTATAAGCCGCAGAAAATCGCATTCAGACGGCCTTGCGCAGACACATCGGCGACGAAAAACCACTGGGTATGCCTACCCATGGCAACCAGTGAAGCGGCGCCAGAAAGCGACCCGCAAGCCGGTCAGCCAAAGCGCCGATACCCACAGACAGAGGCCCCGAAATATCTGGATAGAAAAAGACTTGCAGCAATTTCAGATACGGCCCACAGCGACCTTCCACAAATAGCGCGCGAGCTAGCGAAGGTTTCGCAGGTTTGCAGGCATTGCGCCCTTCGACCGTCAGTCAGGACATTGACGCAACACATGGCAGGCAGGAGGGCCAGCGCTACACTTGAGCGGCTCTTCCCATTCTGGAGGTATGCCGCGATGAAAATTATCGTCAGTGCATCGAGCCGAAACCCCGCCTGTCCTTGGCAGGTCCAGCTCGATCAACACGTGGTCAGTTTCCGCAGCGAGGCCGAGGCGCGGGCCTTCGTCGCCACGCTGGAAACCCGCCTTCAGGCACCTCACCCGCTCATGCGGGAGCCTTGGCCTGCAAGCGCCGGGTCAGCAGCGCGACACTGACCGCCAATGCCCCGCACAAGCTGATCACCAGCGCCATAGGTACCGCGCTGCCATCGTGCAGTAGCCCGACCAGCGCAGCGGCACCCGCAGCAACGCTGAACTGCACGCACCCCATCAATGCCGAAGCACTGCCGGCCCGCGCGCCCTGCCCGCTCATGGCACACGCCGATGCATTGGGGATGATGCAGCCCAGGCTGGCAATGCAGATGAACAACGGCACCAGCAGCGGCCACAGCTGCGCGGGTCGCAAAGCCGCCACGCCCAACAGCACCAGGCCCGCAACCAGGTACAGCCACACGGCGCGCGCCAGCAGGAAAGCAGGCCCGCGCTTGGCCAGCAATCGGGCATTCACCTGCGCCACGAGTATGAAGCCGGCAGCATTGGTGCCGAATAGCCAGCCGTAATGTTCGGCCGGTACGCCATAGAGCTTGATGAACACGAATGGCGAACCGGCAATGTAGGCAAACATGCCGGCAATGGCGATACCACCCGTCAAGGCATGGCCAAGGAACACCCGGTCAGCGAGCAGACGCAAATACTGGCGCAATGCGCCAGACAGCGGCTGTCGCGGTATATGCGCAGGCAGGCTTTCCGGCAGGCCCAGGCTGACTGCCAGCAGGCAACCGGCGCTGAATAGGCTCAAAGCCAGGAAGATCGACTGCCAGCCCGCCAGGTTCACCAACACCCCGCCCAGCATCGGTGCCAGGATTGGCGCCAGGCCCATGACCAGCATCAGTTGCGAGAACACCTTGGCCGAGGCCACCGGGTCGCACTTGTCGCTGACGATGGCCCGCGACAGCACCATGCCTGCACAACCGCCCAGCGCCTGGACAAAGCGCGCAACCACCAGGGTGTCGAGGTTGGGGGCATAGGCACAGGCCAGTGACGCCAGGGTGAACAGGGTCACGCCGAACATCAGCGGTTTGCGACGCCCAAAGCGGTCGGCAACCGGCCCGTAAGCCAGCTGGCCGATAGACAGGCCAAGGAAGTAAGCGGCCAAGGTGGCCTGGACGTGTTTTTCGTCGGTGGCGAACGCCTGCGCCATGGCCGGGAAGGCGGGCAGGTAAAAGTCGATCGCCAAGGGCCCGAACGCACTGAGTGCGCCCAGGATGAGCACCATTCGCAGGTTCATCAGGAATCCATAGCAGGCTAAGCAAGTGGCTGATTCTACCTGCTGTGGACCCCTTCAGGATGAAAACATTTGCAACACATGGGCCGCCAGGCAACCCTGACGTATCACGCCACCTCGGCCTGATAGCCCTCGTCCCGAATGGCGGTAAGAATCTGCTCTGGTGCCAGCTCACTCTGCACCCGCACCTGTCTGGCCGCCAGGTCGACCTCGATTTTGGCCGCAGCATCCTGCTCCTGCACCGCCCGGGTCACCGCTTTCACACAATGGCCACAGGTCATGCCTTGTACATTGAACACTTGCATGGGGGTCTCTCCTTCAGGTTTTCAACGAGTCTCAAGCTTGCCATCGGGGCAAGGTCAACACCCGGGGTGGAAATCTACGCCCGTGTCGGCCAAGCTGCGCCTTTGACGATCAGGCAAGCAGGAGATTATTCATGTTCAGGGCAGCATTGGGCGTTGTCGGGCTATTGAGCGCACTGGCTGCGGTGCCACCGGCTAGCGCCGAGGGCAACTCGGACTACAGCGTACTGATCATCTCCCGGGAACGCCTGGAAGTGGCCACCGGTTGCGAAATTGGCGTTTACCTCAACGACCAGCTCTCCGGGCGCGTGTTCCAGGAACAGTCCACCTCGTTCAACCTTCCACCCGGTCCGGTGGACGTACGTCTGCGCCTGCTGCCAGGGCAGGTGCAAGGCTGCGCGCCGGGCATCGAGGACCAGCGCAGCACACGTTTGAATTTGCAGGCGGGCCAGATCAACAAATACCGCATCGCCATGGGGCAATATGGCCTGGAGTTGAAGCGAGCCGGCCTGGGCTATTGACCTTACCTGCATGGCAAGGTTGATGCTGGAGGCCTGTCCAAGGAGGAGAGCCATGCCCGCATCCACCACTTACGACCTGCCGATCTCCGGCATGACCTGCGCCAGCTGTGCCGGCAGGGTTGAGCGCGCCCTGCGCAAGGTCACCGGCGCTGAACAGGTCAGCGTCAACCTCGCCACCGAACAGGCTCGGGTCCAGGCCCCGGCCAACAGCCTGCCCGCCCTGGTCGACGCCGTGCGCGAAGCCGGCTACGACGTGCCCACCCGCACTGTCGAACTGCAGATTGGCGGCATGACCTGCGCCAGTTGCGCCGGCCGCGTTGAGCGTGCCCTTGGCAAGCTGCCTGGGGTCGAGCACGTCAGCGTCAACCTCGCCAGCGAACGCGCTCACCTCGAAGTGCTCGCAGCCCTCGATGACAACCAGCTGATCGACGCCGTGCACAATGCCGGCTACAGCGCCAGCCTGCCGCAATCGGCCAAGGACGACCAAAGCGCTGCCCAGCGCCGCCTGCGCAATGAGCGTCTGGCGGTCGGCGCAGCCTTGCTGTTGGCCCTGCCGCTGGTACTGCCAATGCTGGTGCAGCCCTTCGGCCTGCACTGGATGCTGCCAGCATGGGTACAGTTCCTGCTGGCCACGCCGGTGCAATTCATTCTCGGCGCACGCTTCTACAAAGCCGCCTGGAAGGCCGTGCGCGCCGGTGCCGGCAACATGGACCTGCTGGTGGCCCTGGGCACCAGCGCCGGCTATGGCCTGAGCCTTTACCAGTGGGCGCAAGCACCCGCCGGCATGGCCCCGCACTTGTACTTCGAAGCCTCGGCCGTGGTCATTGCCCTGGTATTGCTGGGCAAGTACCTGGAAAGCCGTGCCAAGCGCCAGACCGCCAGCGCCATCCGCGCCCTTGAGGCACTGCGTCCGGAACGTGCCGTGCGTGTCGTCGAGGGTCAGGAAGAAGACGTGCCCATTGCCCAGTTGCGCCTGGGCGACCTGGTACTGGTCAAGCCCGGCGAGCGCTTCCCGGTCGATGGTGTAGTCGAGGACGGCAGCAGCCATGCCGACGAAGCCCTGATCAGCGGAGAGAGCCTGCCAGTACCCAAGCAGCCGGGCGACAGCGTCACGGGCGGTGCCATCAATGGCGAAGGCCGGTTGCTGGTGCGCACCCAGGCGCTGGGGACCGAAACCGTGCTGGCACGTATCATCCGCCTGGTCGAAGACGCCCAGGCCGCCAAGGCGCCGATCCAGAAGCTGGTCGATCGGGTCAGCCAGGTGTTCGTCCCCGCCGTGCTGGTGCTGGCCCTGATCACGCTGGTCGGCTGGTGGCTGGCCGGCGCACCGCTGGAAACCGCGCTGATCAACGCCGTCGCCGTGCTGGTCATCGCCTGCCCCTGCGCCCTCGGCCTGGCCACCCCTGCGGCAATCATGGCCGGCACCGGGGTCGCTGCCCGCCACGGTATCCTGATCAAGGACGCCGAAGCCCTGGAGCGTGCCCATGCGGTCAACCGCGTGGTCTTCGACAAAACCGGCACCCTCACCTCCGGCAGTCCTCGGGTGGTTCACAGCCAGGCACAGGCTGGCAGCAGTGCCGACCTCCACCGCCTGGCCGGCGCCCTGCAACGTGGCAGCGAACACCCACTGGCCAAAGCAGTGCTGGATGCCTGTGCCGAACAGGGGCTGGACGTGCCGGTGGTTACCGACAGTCAGTCGCTGACCGGGCGCGGTATCGCAGGAAGTGTGGAAGGCCGTGAGCTGGCCCTGGGTAACCGCCGCCTGCTGGACGAAAGCGGGCTGCAGCCCGGCGACCTGGCTGCGAAGGCCCAGGCCTGGGAAGCCGAGGGGCGTACCTTGTCGTGGCTGCTCGAACGTGGCGCGCAACCCCGCGTGCTGGGGCTGTTCGCCTTTGGTGACAGCCTCAAGCCCGGCGCCGCGCAAGCCATCGACACCCTGCATGCCCAACACATCAGCAGCCACCTGCTGACCGGCGACAACCGCGGCAGCGCCAAAGTGGTTGCAGACGCCCTGGGCATCGACGATGTGCATGCCGAAGTATTGCCAGCCGACAAGGCTGCGACCGTGGCCACGCTCAAACAGGACGGCGTGGTCGCCATGGTGGGTGATGGCATCAACGATGCCCCGGCACTGGCCGCCGCCGACATCGGCATTGCCATGGGTGGCGGTACCGACGTGGCCATGCAGGCCGCTGGCATCACCCTGATGCGCGGCGACCCTCGCCTGGTGCCTGCGGCCCTGGAGATCAGCCGCAAGACCTATGCGAAGATTCGCCAGAACCTGTTCTGGGCATTCATCTACAACCTGATCGGCATCCCGCTGGCCGCGCTGGGTTACCTCAACCCGGTACTGGCCGGCGCCGCCATGGCCCTGTCCAGCGTGAGCGTGGTCAGCAACGCACTGTGGCTCAAGACGTGGAAACCCACCACCACCACCACCACCACCACCACCCAGGAGGCGCCATGAATATCGGCCAGGCCGCCCGCCGCAGCGGGCTTAGCACCAAGATGATCCGTTACTACGAATCCATCGGCCTGCTCAAACCGGCCACACGCAGCGACAGCGGCTACCGCCTGTACCAGGCGGAAGACTTGCACAGCCTGGCCTTCATCAAGCGCTCCCGCGACCTGGGGTTTTCCCTGGAGGAGGTCGGCAAGCTGCTGACCTTGTGGCAGGACCGCCAGCGTGCCAGCGCCGATGTGAAAGCGCTGGCCATGCAGCACATCGACGAGCTGAACCGGCGCATCGAGGAACTGGTGAGCCTGCGCGACACCCTTGGCGAGCTGGTTTCGCACTGCCAAGGGGACGACCGCCCGGACTGCCCGATCCTCAAAGACCTCGCCAACGGCGCCGCCGGCAGCTGCTGCCACTGAACGGTCACACGCGTTTGGTATGCCAAAAGCGTCCAAACGCGACCGAATAGTCACCAACTACGACTTTATCCAATAAATACGGGCGTTCTGGCTACATAAAACCCGGATGCTGCCGATGCACTGGCTACCTGCCTCGTGTGTCGACAATAAAAATTCCGGGAGCGTCGATGAGCATCAAACAGAAACTGACCTGGGCATTCGCGGTCATCGCCGGCTTGCCCATCGTCCTCGTGGCCACCTTGGTGGTCCTCAACCTGCGTGGCGAAGCCCGCGACGGATTCCTCGACAGCAGCAGCCGGGAAATCCGCCAGGTCAGCAACGCGATGAACATCTTCTTCCAGGGCATCAACCAGAACGTCGAGTACATGGCTTCGCAGCCAATGGTCGCCGCCACGGGCAGCGAGCTGAACAAGTACATGAGTGCCTCGCCGTCCTACGAACTGGGCGAGCAGGCCAGCAAGCTCCTTGACTTCATGACCCGCCTGGCCAACTCACACCCTGCGTATGCCTACTTGTCCTACGGGGTGAACGACGGTGGCTACACAGGCTGGCCGGCAGGGCAGAAGTTCGTCAATTACGACCCACGGACTCGCCCCTGGTACCAACTGGCCATGGCCAACCCGGGCAAAACCGTACGTACCGGCGCCTACTACTGGGCTGCAGACGATGCGGTACTGGTCAGCACCGTGCGCGCCGTGGCCAACCAGCTGGGCAACCCCGGTGGCGTGGTCAACATCGACGTGTCGCTCAAGGGCCTTACCGAGATCATCAAGCAGATCAAGCTGGGCGAAAGCGGCTACCTGATGCTGGTGGAAAGCAACGGTAACGTAATGGTCGACCCACGCGACGCCGGGCACAACTTCAAGCAACTGGCGAGCTTTGGCGGTGGTTATGCCGAGTTGGCCAAGGCGGGCAAAGGCCTGGTCGAAGTCGAGCTCAATGGCGTGCGCTACATGGCCAACGTCTACCCCGACGAGCAACTGGGCTGGACCTTCATCGGCCTGATCGAACACAGCGAAGTGATGCAGACCACCACCCGGCTAACCTGGCTGATCGGGGTCGTCGCCGTGGTGTTGGCGGCGTTGTTCGCCGTGGTGGGTGCAGCGTTCGCCAAACTGATCGTGCGCCCGATCAACAGCGTTACCAACGGCCTGGAAGACATTGCCCAAGGTGAAGGTGACCTGACCCGTAACCTGGAAATCCGCGGCCGCGACGAAACCGCGCAACTGGCCAGCTGGTTCAACCAGTTCCTGGGCGCCATCCGCAGCCTGATCCAGCACATTGGCGCTGCCGCCGGCAAAATCCTCAGCACCTCCAGCAGCTCGACCCGCGTCTCCAGCGACATGGCCGAGGCCGCAGGCCGCCAGCGCGAAGCCGTGGACATGGTTTCCACCGCGTTCCACGAAATGGTCGCCACCGCCAACGAAGTGGCGCGCTCCTGCAGCCAGGCAGCGCAGTCGGCCGACAGCGGTCAGCAGCAGGCCCGCGAAGGCCAGCAGCAGATCGATGCAGCGGTACACAGCGTTGACCGCCTGAGCCAGGAAATCGAGCAGTCGGCCCAGTCGATCCAGCAGCTGGAGCGGGACAGCAATGCCATCCAGTCGATCCTCGGCACCATCCGCTCGATCGCCGAGCAGACCAACCTGCTGGCCCTCAACGCCGCCATCGAAGCCGCCCGCGCGGGTGAGCAAGGCCGTGGCTTTGCCGTGGTGGCCGATGAAGTACGGGCCCTGGCCAAACGCACTGCCGACTCCACTGCCGAAATCGATGGCCTGCTGGGCAACCTGGCCAACCGCACTGCCGAAGTGGCCGCGCAGATGCATGCCAGCCTGGAGGTATCGCAGCAATCGGTGAGCCGCATTGGCCTGGCACGCGACAGCTTCGGGCAAATCCGGGAATCGGTGGATGTGATCCGCGACATGAATACGCAGATCGCCACAGCCGCCGAGGAACAGCATCAGGTGGCCGAGGACATCAACCGTCACATCAGCCAGATTCACGGTGATGCCCAGCTGGTCGCCGAACTGGCCCAGGCGGCGCGGGTGGACTCGGAGAGCCTGGCAGGGCTGTCCAATGAGCTGGATGCGCTTGTGCGCAGGTTCCGCACCTGATGCGTTGCCTGTACCTGCCTCTTCGCGACTAACGCCGCGAAGAGGCAGGTACAGGCAACCGAGGACTAAAGCTTCAACTCCCCAGGCGTCGCCCCGAACAACTGCTTGAACGCCGCAATGTAAGCCGAAGTCGAGTCATACCCACATCCCAGCGCCGCCTCGGTCACATTCTCCCCCGCCTCCAGCAACGCCAGCGACGACAACAGCCGCATGCGCTGCCGCCAGTTTCGAAAGCTCAACCCAGTCTCCCGCTGGAACAGCCGCATCAGCGTCTTCTCCGAGCAACCCAGCTCCCGCGCCCATTGCTGCAATGTCTGCGGCTGGTCCGGTGCAGCAATCAAACCGTTGCACAGCCCCAGCAACCCAGGGTGCCTTGGCAACGGCAGCGAAAAACCGACCTCGGGCAACGTGCGCAACTGGTCGAGCAGCACCGCCACCAGGCGTGCTTCGGCGCTGTCATCTTCGGGGTAATCCGCCGGGAACAGGCAAAACTGCTTGATCAGCTCGCGTGCCAACGGGGTTACTTCCAGCACCCGGCATTGCTCTGGTGCCCACGGGCAGGCATCACGCCGTACATACAGGCTGCGCATTTCGGCCTGCATCGAGGTCACCACTTCGTGCTCGGCATCAGCAGGAATCCACACCCCCCACTGGGGCGGCGCGAAGTAACTGCCGTCGCGGGTGTACACGCCAAGTACACCGCTGATGGCGTAGGAAAACTGCACCCAGTCGTGCTGGTGGCGGGTGGTCCAGGAGCCGGCGCCGAGGCTTTCGGCACGGGCGTAGAGAGGCCTGGGCAGGTGGTCAAGCGCCGGGATGGCGCGGGGATGTCCGATGGTCGGCATGGCGGCTTCTTGTAGTTCTGATGGGACAAGCCTAACAGCTGACGCAGACGCACGTCAGGTGCGCTCGACAATCACCGTCACCCCCTGCCCACCTGCCGCACAAATCGATATCAACCCTCGCCCCTTCCCTGCCGTGGCCAACAGCTTGGCCAGGTTGGCCAATATGCGCCCTCCGGTCGCCGCAAACGGGTGCCCCGCTGCCAGCGAGCTGCCTTTTACATTGAGCTTGCTGCGGTCAATCGCCCCAAGCGGCGCCTCCAGCCCCAACCGTTCACGGCAATAATCGGCATCTTCCCAGGCCTTGAGCGTACACAGCACCTGGGCAGCGAAGGCTTCGTGGATTTCGTAGTAGTCAAAGTCTTGCAAGGTCAGGCCATTGCGCGCCAGCAAGCGTGGCACGGCATACACCGGCGCCATCAAGAGCCCTTCGCGACCGGTCACAAAGTCCACCGCAGCGGTTTCGCCATCGACCAGATAAGCCAGCACCTCCAGCCCCTGCTGCGCGGCCCATTCCTCGCTGCCCAGCAACACCATAGAGGCGCCGTCCGTCAGCGGTGTGGCGTTACCGGCCGTCAGCGTGCCCTGCCCGCTGCGGTCAAAGGCGGGTTGCAGCTTGGCCAACCGCTCAAGGGTCAGGTCGGGGCGCAGGTTATTGTCGCGGGTCAACGTAAGAAACGGCGTCAGCAAATCATCCTGCCAACCCTCGGCATACGCGGCAGCCAGTTTCTGGTGGCTGAGCAGCGCCAACGCGTCCTGTTCGGCACGGCCAATGCGCCAGGCCTGGGCCATACGCTCGCAATGCTCGCCCATCGACAGCCCGGTGCGTGGTTCGCCATTGCGTGGTAGTTCGGGTTTCAGGTGGTGAGGCCTGAGCTTGAGAAAGGGCTTGAGCCGCTCGCTCAGGCTTTTGCCACGGTTGGCTTGCAGGAGGATGTGGCGCAGGCTTTCGTTGACGGCAATCGGTGCGTCGGAGGTGGTATCCACGCCGCCGGCAATACCACTGTCGATCTGCCCCAGGGCGATCTTGTTGGCCACCAGCAACGCCGCTTCGAGCCCGGTACCGCAGGCTTGCTGGAGGTCATAGGCCGGGGTCTGCGGTGAAAGGCGCGAACCCAGCACACATTCGCGGGTGAGGTTCATGTCGCGCGAGTGCTTGAGCACCGCGCCAGCCACTACCTCCCCCAGCCGCAGCCCATGCAGGCGATAGCGTTCGATCAATCCTTCAAGGGCAACAGTGAGCATCGCCTGGTTGCTGGCCGTGGCGTAAGCGCCGTTGGAGCGGGCGAAGGGAATTCGGTTGCCGCCCAGGATCGCGACCCGGCGAAGTGAACGCATGCGCTTTTTCCTCCTGAAACAATTTGATCCGTACAGCCTAGGTGTTTTTACCGTGGGCGAACGACCTTGCCACGAAGTTGGTCCACACTTTCAAGCTTGCCTTTGCGGAGACCCACTCATGAGCGATCGCTACCTCGGCTTTGCCAACTCCAACCTCGGCCGCCGCCTCGTGGATGCCCTTGGCCTGCCACGCCCAGCCCCGCTGGAGCGCTGGCAGGCCGGCCGCCTACGCCCGGTGGAAGGGGCGCTGGTGCTGGGCGGCGGGCCAATGGCGAAACAGGTTGAAGCCATCGCCCCATGCCTGACTGACGAGGTTTACAGCTTCAATGCCGACGACCTGCTGGCTGAAGCCTGGGTGGCCGGCCTGGGGCCGAAAATCCAGGCCGTGGTATTCGATGCCCGTCATCTGTCCGACAGCGATGCCTTGAAGCAGTTGCGCGAATTTTTCCAGCCCCTGCTGCGTAGCCTGGCGCCTTGCGCGCATATCGTGGTGCTGGGGCGCGCACCGGAAAGCCTCGACAATCTGTTGGCCAGCGTTGCCCAACGGGCACTGGAAGGCTTCAGCCGTTCGCTGGCCAAGGAGCTGCGCAACGGCGCGACTGCCCAGCTGCTGTATGTCGCCCCCGGAGCCGATGACCAGCTGGAGGGCGCCCTGCGCTTTTTCCTCTCGCCCAAGAGTGCTTTCATCTCTGGCCAGGTGCTGCGCCTGGAAGCCTGTATCAGCCGGGTTGAGGACTGGACCCGCCCACTGGCCGGCCGTCGTGCCCTGGTCACTGGCGCAGCGCGCGGCATCGGCGCTGCCATTGCCGAAACCCTGGCACGGGATGGCGCTGATGTGCTGCTGCTGGATGTACCACAGGCCAGCCAGGACCTCGACGCCCTCGCTGCACGCCTGGGTGGCAAAGCGCTGGCGCTGGATATCTGCGCCAGCGACGCGGCAACGCAACTGCTGGCGGCCTTGCCCGACGGCATCGACATCGTGGTGCACAACGCCGGCATCACGCGTGACAAGACCCTGGCCAACATGACCCCGGACTACTGGGACGCGGTGCTGGCCGTCAACCTCAAGGCCCCACAGGTACTGACCCAGGCGCTGTATGACAGTGGCGCGCTGGGGGAAAACGCACGTATCACCCTGCTGGCCTCGGTCAGCGGCATTGCCGGCAACCGTGGGCAGGCCAACTACGCCGCCAGCAAGGCCGGGCTGATCGGTCTAGCCCAGGCCTGGGCGCCCCGGCTCGCCGAACGTGGCGGCAGCATCAATGCCGTGGCGCCCGGCTTTATCGAAACCCACATGACCGCAGCCATGCCCATGGGCCTGCGCGAGGCCGGCCGGCGCCTGAGCTCGTTGGGCCAGGGCGGGCGTCCGCAGGACGTCGCCGAAGCCATTGCCTGGCTCAGTCAACCGGGCTCCGGGGCAGTCAACGGCCAGGTGCTGCGGGTGTGCGGCCAGGCATTGATGGGGGCCTGAGCATGAGCCGACACTGGCATGACCTGCACAGCCCGGCTTCGCGCGCCAGCCTGTACCTGCGCGCAGCCAGCAAACGCACCATCAGCGGCGACCACCTGCCGGACGATGGCCTACGCTGCTTCATCCCGGTTCAGCAGGGCAACCTGGGCGCCTACCGGAAGCTCTGCCACTTTCCCGACGATGGCCGCCTGCCGGCGACGTATCCACATGTCATGGCGTTCAACCTGCAGTTGCAGTTGATGACCGCTCCAGACTTCCCCTTCCCACTGCTCGGCCTGGTGCATCTGTACAACCGCATCGAAGTGCTGCGCCCGCTTGGCGGTATCGAAGGGCTGCGCGTTGCGGTGTATGCGCACAACCTGCAACCGCATGCAAAGGGCGGCACCTTCGACCTGGTCACCGAGGCCGAAGACGGCATTGGCCTGCTCTGGCGCGAAACCAGCCGCATGCTGGTACGTGGGTTGAAGCTGGAAGGCGAGGCGAGTGAACCACCCGAAGCTAAGCCAGATGCATTACCCGAGGCCAGCCGCTGGTACGCCGACAGTGACATCGGCCGGCGGTATGCCAAGGTCTGCGGGGACTACAACCCTATCCACCTCAGTGCTGTCAGTGCCCGGTTGTTCGGCTTTCCTACAGCCATTGCCCATGGCATGTGGAGCATGGCCATGGCCCTGGCGGCATTGCGTGGGCACCTGCCGCACAGTGGGTATGCCTTTGAAGTGGACTTCCGCAAACCGGTACGGTTGCCGTCGGAGGTGGTGCTCAGTGCCAGTGAGGCAGGCACTGCAGGTCAGCTACGGCTGGAGGGGCATGGGGAGGTATTGCATATGATCGGGCGGTGGGGTCGGGTGTAGGCCACTTGCTTTGCATCGGGCCTGGGCAGAAGCTATGCAGCATTAGGAGACCCCGATGAATCTGCAAGAACTCACCCAACGCCTGCACCAGATCCGCGACAACAACGACTGGCGCGGTTTCCACAGCCCGAAGAACCTGGCCATGGCCGCCAGCGTCGAAATGGCCGAGCTGGTAGAAATTTTCCAGTGGCTGAGCGAAGACGAATCGCGCCAGCTGCCTGCCGACAAACTGGCCCACGCCGGCCAGGAGGTCGGTGATGTGGTGCTCTATCTGTTGCTGCTGTGCAGCGAGCTGGGCTTGGACATGGACCAGGTGGTGCGGGCCAAGCTGGCCGACAGCGAAAGGCGCTTCGCCCGATGAATGACCGTCACTTCGATGAGCTGGCCACTCGCTTTGCCGAGAAGATCTACGGCGGTGCCAAGGGTGCGATCCGCCTGGCCGTGCTGCAAGCCGACCTGGCCGAGGCACTGCCCGATCGGCCGCTGCGCATTCTCGATATCGGTGCCGGGCTGGGCCACATGGCCTTGTGGCTGGCCCAGCGTGGTCATCACCTGACCTTGGCCGAGCCTGCCGCGCCGATGCTCGATGGCGCCCGCGCGCGCTTTGCCGAGGCTGGCCAGACTGCCACGTTCATCCAGGCCCCCTGGCAAGACCTGCTCGGCCAGCTCACCGAACCTTACGACCTGGTGCTATGCCATGCCGTACTCGAATGGCTGGCAGAGCCTGAGAGCATCCTGCCCGTACTGCACCAGCTCACGGCGCCTTCCGGGTGGCTGTCACTGGCCTTCTACAACCGCGACGCCCTGGTCTATCGCAACCTGCTCAAGGGCCATTTCCGCAAGTTGCGCAGCAACCGGCTGGAAGGTGAAAAGCAGAGCCTGACCCCACAGAAACCGCTTGATCCACGCGCGCTCAAGGCGCAACTTGATCCTATGTGGCAAGTTGAAAGCGAAAGCGGTGTGCGGGTGTTCCACGACTACATGCCCAAGGAGTTCCAGGGCAAGGCCGAGCTGCTCGACCTGCTGGAAATGGAACTGGCCCACCGCCGCCACCCCGCCTTCGCCGGGCTTGGCCGCTACCTGCACTGGGTGTGCCGCCCCCGCTAACCCACCCTGCCGGAGGAGTTCATGCCGTACCGTCTGTTGTGCCTGGCCCTGCTGCCATTCGCCCTGGCTGGCTGCCAGGGCAGCAACCCGTATGTGGCCAGCAGCAGCCCGCTGCCTCCGGCCCCCGCCCAGGCGGCCACCACCTTCGACGCCAGTGCCTACCCGGCACCCGCCCGCGATTATGGGCACTACCGCAGTTGGAGCTGGCGCAACGGCGAACTGCCCAGTGGCTCGGCCAATGCCGACCCGGCGCAACTGGCCGATGCTGTCAGCGGGGCACTCGACCAGCATGGCCTGCGCCCCGCCCGAGGTGCCACCGGCGACCTGCTGGTGAGCGCCGACATGCGCCTGGAAAAACGCTTGCGCCAGGTGCGTGACTACGACACCTACGACCCGTACTACGGCCCCTACCCCTACGGTGGCGTGGGCTATGGTGGCTATCGCCATGGCTACGGGGGTTATGCCAGCGTGCCCATCGTACGCACCTACGAAGTGGACGTGATGGTAGTGCGCATCGACCTGTACGACGCTCGCAGCGGTCAGCCGGTATGGAGTGCCAGCGCCGAAAGCGGCAGCGACAAGGACTCGCCGCGTGAACGCGAAAGCGCCCTGCGAGACTCTGTGCACAAGGCGCTCAGCGGCTATCCTCCCAGTTAATCGCTAACGGAGAACCATCATGTTGCGCCGTCTCGTTCTACTGTCATTCGTGTTACTGCTTGCAGCCTGCTCCAGCAACAACGTCCAGCAGGATTTCGATGCCAGCCGTGACTTTGCCGCTTACCGCAGCTGGGCGTGGCAGGAACCGGGCCTGCAGTACCGCCCGGACGACCCCCGCATCAAGAGCGACCTTACCGAGCAGCGCATCCGCCAGGCGGTAGCCGACCAGCTCGACCAACGTGGGCTGCGCCCGGTCCAGGGTGGCGCACGGCCTGACCTGACGGTCCGCACCTACCTGATCGTCGAGCAGCGCCAGCAGCAGATCACCACCAACTATGGCGGTGGCTGGGGTGGCTATTGGGGCGGTTACTGGGGTGGCCCGATGTACAACGAAACCCGCAGTGTCGACTACAAGGTCGCGACCATTCAGGTGGATATGTTCGACGGGCGTGACGGCAAGCTGGTGTGGCGCGGCAGTGCCGAGCAAATCATGAACAACTACCCGCCAAGCCCGGAAGAACGCAACAGCGCCATCCGCAATACTGTGAACAAGGTATTGGCCAACTACCCGCCGGGTAGCAAGAAATAAGCCTCAGCCCTTAATAGTGGGAGCACCTTTTCGCGCCCCAAGGTCGCTCCCCCACTTAAACGGTGTCAAGAACGACAAAATCCATTTCGACCACGCCTTTTTCCCGTTCCCGCCCACTCCCTCGCAGGTTCCCGTCTATCTTCACTTAAGGAAACCTGACTGACCGGGTAGAAGTGTTCAACTTTTGGGAAAGGCGACCTGCCAATGCAAAGCATTGTTCTCCTGCTGTGGCTTGCCTTGTGCTCCGAACAGGATGTGCGTCAACGCCAGATCTCCAACCTGCTGACCCTGGGCGTGGCAACGGGCGCTCTGGTCTGGCTGTTCGCCACCGGTCGCAGCTGGATCGGCGCCGAGGCCGCCGATGCCGGCTGGGCGCTGGCCATCGTCATGCTGCTGACCTTGCCGGGGTACATGCTCGGCCGCTTCGGTGCCGACGACGTCAAGCTGATGGGCGCGCTGGCCCTCGCCACCAGCCCGCAATACGTGCTCGGCACCTTCATCGGCGCCGGCGTCAGTGTGCTGGTGTGGCTGCTTACCCGCCGGCGTCTGTGGACCCTGCTCAACCCCAAAGTAAAGAAGCGGTTGCAAACCCTGACTGAAGAAATGGGCGACAAACAGGCCTTCGTACCCTATGTGCTAGCAGGTTTTCTTCTAACGGCGGTATGGATCCAATGAGCCAACCTATGGTCCGATACCTTGTACATGCCTTGTACAAAATCGCAACGTAGGGCTATTTTTAAGCTGCCAGAGCGTCTGGCCCGGGAGCAGGGCCGCATACGAACAGGGAGTTGATCGTGTCCAGACCTTTCAGTGATGTGAAGATTTTGGTGGTCGATGACCAGCCAGTCATCGTCGAACAGCTATGTGAGTTTCTTGAAAGCCGGGGTTACCACTGCCTGCCGGCCCATTCCACCGACGAAGCCCTCGAGCGCTACCTGGCTGACGAGGCCATTGGCCTGATCATCTGCGACCTGCACATGCCCGACCGTGATGGTATCGAACTGGTTCGCGCGCTCAAGCAAATCACCGGGCAGCGCATGTTCGAAGCCATCATGCTGACTGGGCGCGCGGAAAAACAGGATGTGATCCGCGCCCTGCGTGAAGGCTTTGCCGATTACTACCAGAAGCCCACGGACCTCGATGAACTGCTCGAGGGCGTGCGCCGCCAGGAAGAGGCCCTACTGGAGCGCCAGCGCAACTTCCGCGCCTTGGGCGGGTTGAACCAGCGGTTGCAGAATCTGGCCGACTCGGTGGACGAATTGTACCAGGACCTGGAAAAGGCCCGCGGCCAAGGCACCCACCGACGCGCCAGCGATGTGGAAGACAGTGAGAGCGAGCTACCGGCAGCGTTCGAGAAGCTATCGCCGCGCCAACTTGAAGTGGCACGGCTGGTGAGCAAGGGCAAGACCAACTACCAGATTGCCTGTGAGCTGGGCATTACCGAAAACACGGTGAAGTTGTATGTGTCGCAGATACTGCGCCTGACCCACATGCACAACCGCACCCAGTTGGCACTGGCACTGACGCCCAGTTCGTCACCGGTTCACCAGCGGTTTACTACCCACTAAGTGACTGCTTCAAAATTGCCGGGGCTGCTTTGCAGCCCATCGCGACACAAGGCGCGCAAAGCGCCCCCCTACAGTTGAAGGCCAATACTCAAGGTCAAGCGGGGGGCACGGTCCAGACTGTCCAACGCCACATCCGCCAGCGGTTTTGCCACCTCCAACGCAACATTGAAAAGCCGCCCATCCCCCAACCGTACACCCAGTGCCGCCGAAGCCAGGTGGGCATCCTCCACCGATCCCCGGTTATGCCAGGTCTGCGCCGCATCCACTGCCAAATAGGGCTGAACCAGCGCCAACCTGCTACCCCGCATGCTGTAGCTCACCTCGTAAGCCACACCCCACCCCTTGTCTCCGTCGGCCTGATCACGGGGATAGCCACGCCCGAAGCTCTGCCCACCAAACCCCACCCGTTCGCTATCGGGTAGCCGGTCATCACTCCAGTACAACGCGCCAGACACTACACCCTGCCAACTCGCTGACAGCGGGTCACTTTGCAGGGCCGACAACCTGAACCGCAAAAAGTCCATGTCGTAGTCGGCATCGCTGCGGGCGCCCAGGTAATCCAGGCCTTGGTAGACCCCGGCACTGACCATGCGCAGGCGACTACCTTCCACTTTGCGCCAGTCGCCCTCGAATGACAGCGCGCGCACAGAAGTGTCGTAGTCCCGTGACGAAGACTGCCGCTCTTCGACATGTTCGCTGACCGCATACACGTGCCCCTGCACGGCCAGCCATTCATTCGGCCTGACAATCACGGGTTGGCGCAGGCCTATCGCATAGCGTTGGCTGTCACGCTCACGGGTGATGTCGCGGCCATCGTCCAGGCGGATTCGCGTGCCCGGCTCACTGCGGTAGCGCGAAGCCGACAACAACAGTTGGCTGCCGGCCTCGTCCAGGTGCTGGCTGTAATCCAGCCGTTGGTAATGCACCTGGTCATCGCCTGGGGGCAGTAGCAGGCTGGCCTGGAACTGTTCGGCAAAGCGGGTCTGGGCATTGCTGGTGGCCGTCAGCAGCGCCTGTGCATCATCGCGACTGGAGTCTGCCAACGTAACAGCGGCGCTGAACGGTTTGTGCCGCGCATGCACGGTCAAAAGGGCCGCACCGTCACCGGTTCTTGCCATCGCCAGCTCAGCCTCTATCGACACGCCGGGCAAGCGCCCTGCCAGCCCCAGGTAGCGTTCTAGCGTTTCGCGGGTCAGCGGGCGCTCAGCCTCAAGGCGTGCCAATAGCTGCCGGAGATAGTCGCTGGCCGGGCCGATATCACCGTCGATGTGGTAATCGCGGATGTAACCCTCGACCAGCACCACATTCACCCGGCCCTCGGCCACATTCTGCGGTGGCAGGTAGGCATAGGAAAGCAGGTAACCCTCCTGCCGATAGCGCTGGGTTAGCTGCTGGGTGTACTGCTGCAACTCGCCCAACGTGGTCTGGCGCCCGACCAGCGGCTGGTAGTGCTCGCGCAGATCACTCAAGGGGAACACCGTGCCCCCCTCGAAACGCACTTTATGCACAACGACGGGCGTGTCCGCAGGTGCCCAGTCAAGTCTTTCGCCAACCGGCCCGGCCAACCTCAGGTTGGGGCTGATGGGGCGGTAGGCCTCTATCGGCAGGTTGGCAGCAGGCAGGCGCCGTTCGTATTCATGGCTGTCGAGAAAACCCGGCAATGGCTCTGCGTGGGCAGCAAGCGCCCAAGGCAACAACAGCAGGGGCACGGCCAGAGGACGCATAGGGCGCTCCATGTTCCCTTGGTTACGGGGCGCCAGCCGGTCACACCCGTTATCTGCAAGCGTAGGTGCTGGCCCGAATGCCGTCGAACGCCTACTCGCTGACCTGGAACGCCACCCGCGCCGTCTCGCCGCTTTCATCCAGCGCGCTGAGCTCGGCCTGTCCGACCTGCGGCAAGCGAACCAGCAGGCTGTCCTGCCCCTGGGTTTCGCCCAAGGGCTGGCCATTGAGGAACCACCAGCGCCGCCCGCCCCCGCCCAAGGCCGATACATAGAGTTGCAACGGCTCGCTGCTGGTGGCCGGGCGGCGCAGGTTGTCGCCGGGGCGCACGCCGACGATCGACAGCGGCGGTGCGCTGGCCGGCACCTGCGGCGGGCAGGCCGGGTCGATGGCCGGCAGGCGCGCCGCGCGCCGCTCGACACGGGGTAGCCAGGGCTCCAGCGGGGCCGGCCACAACGCAATGTCACGGGCCTTGGCGCTTGGGCAGCTACCATCCACACGCAGCCCCTGCTCGTTGACCCACACGCGCTCACGCAGGCCCAGGCCCAGCGGCTGATCGGCAGCTTGCAGGGTTGGCGGCGTGGTGCCATCCAGGGTCCAGGCAAAACGCTGACGCCGGCAGTTGGGGTCCTGCTTGCTCATCGGCTGGCCCAGCGGCCAACAGATCGCCGCCACCCCGATATTCGCCGGCACCCGCTCCACCGGCACGCTGATGCCGCGCTGGCTGTCGCGGTTGCTCAGCAGGTCATGCACCTGCAGCATCAGTGGCGCCGCCGAGGCCAGGCCGAACTGGCCGGGTACGGGTGTGCCGTCCGGGCGGCCGATCCACACGCCGATCAGGTAGCGCGGGCCCACGCCAATCGACCAGGCATCGCGAAAGCCATAACTGGTGCCTGTTTTCCAGGCCAGTTGCGGGCGCTGCACCAGCTCGGCGTGCGGGTCGCGGTCGGGGCGCGCCTGGCCACTGAGAATGCGCCGGATGATCCACGCCGCCCCCGGTGACAGCAAGCGCCGCTCTACCAGCGGCTCCTGAGGTTGCAAGCGCACCCTCGCGCTGTTGCCACCGCGCGCGAAGGCTGCATAACCACCCACCAAGTCTTCCAGACGGCTACCGGCGCCACCGAGGATCAACGACAGGTTGGGCTCGGCCAGCGGCGGTAGTATCAGCGGCATACCCGCCATGCGCAGTTGCGCGGCAAAGCGTTTCGGGCCGTAGGCCTCCAGCAATTGCACCGCCGGCAAGTTGAGTGACAGGGCCAGCGCCGAACTGGCCGACACCGGCCCGCTGAAGCCCATGGAGAAGTTACCGGGCCGGTAGTCGCCATAGCGGCGTGGCACGTCCTGCAGTAGCGATTCGGAATGGATCAGGCCATCATCCAGCGCCATGCCGTACAGGAACGGCTTGAGCGTAGAACCGGGTGAACGTAGCGAACGCACCATGTCGACATGCCCGAAGCGGCGCTCATCGGCCAGATCAATCGAGCCCAGGTAGGCACGCACCGCCATGGTCTGCGCCTCGACTACCAGGATGGCTGCCGAGGTACGCTCCGGCAGGCGCGCACGCCAGCCCAACAGCAGGTCTTCCAGGCGCCGCTGCAGTGCCGCATCGAGGGTGGTGCGGATCAGCGGTGGGCTGTCGGCGCTGTTCAGCCGTCTGGCGAGCAAGGGCGCCAAGGCGGGCCCCTGACGTGGAGCCAGCACCAGCGGCTCCTCGGCTGCCTCGCGGATTTGCTGCGCAGGCCATACCTGGTATTCGGCCAGGCGCTGCAGCACCTTGTCGCGGGCACGCTGGGCACGCGCAGGATGGCGGTCCGGCCTTAGCCGGCTGGGCGCCTGTGGCAGTACCGCCAGCAGCGCTGCTTCGGCCGGGGTCAGGTGCAAGGGTGATTTGCCCAGGTACGCCCAGCTGGCTGCGGCAACCCCCTGCAAGGTGCCGCCAAAGGGTGCGCGGTCAAGGTAGATCTGCAGGATTTCGCGCTTGGACAGATGCCACTCCAGCTGCGCCGTACGCCACAGTTGGCGCAGTTTACCGGCCAGGGTACGTTCATGCGGGTCGAGCAGCCGTGCCACCTGCATCGACAGCGTGCTGCCGCCCGACACCACGCGTCCGCCGCGCAGGTTCAGCCAGGCGGCTCGGGCCAGGGCCAGGGGGTTGACCCCGGGATGGCGGTAGAACCAGCGGTCCTCGTAAGTCAGCAAGGCCTGCAGGTACAACGGCGTAACTTCGTCAGGGCTGACCGGGTAGCGCCAGACACCCTCGGCATCGGCAAAGCGCCACAACGGCGCGCCGTCTTCGGCCACCACCACCCGGGCCAGGTCGTCGCCCGGCATGGGCAGCGGCCAGATCCGGTCAGCCAGCCACACCAGGCCACACAGCACTAGCAAGCCGATTACCGTGGCACGCAACCACTTGCCCGCACGCGTGCATGGCCGCGCTAAGCTTGGCATCGGGAACCGACCTGGCCAGGTGATGGCCAAAGGCTTGGGAACGGCAACCTCGCCGAATCGTTCATCAGGAAACAACTATGCATGTAGAAGGTTTTTTCGAGTGGCTGGGCCAGGCACTGGGGTCGTTGATCCGCTTCATCGTCGACGCATTGAGCGGGCTGTTCAACCTGCTGGCCAATGCTGGCGGCAATTTCATCGACGGCCTGGCGCGCACACTGGGCATGGACACCTCGCTGCTCAGCATCCTGGCCCTGATCGTCGGCCTGATGCTGCTGTACTCGGCCATCCGCGCGTTCATGCGCGCCTCGATCATCCTCGGGATCATCTGGCTGGTGCTGGGGCTGTGGGTGATGAGCTGGGTGATTCACTGATGGTAGAGCTGCCCTGCGCGACCCAGTGGATGCGCAGGGCAGATTCTTACCGGGCTTTTACGGTCATCTCCCCTTGCCCATCCCCCACGGCCTGCAGGTTCGGCCGGTACATCGACTCAACCTGCGGCGGCGGCACACGGTAGGTGCCCGGGGTCACCGCCCGCGCCAGGTACAACAGGTGGGTGGTGCCGTAGCCGTCGAGCTTGAGCGCGGCAACATAACGGTCATCACGGTACTCCTGGTGCACCACGCTGGCGTTCTGCATCGACTCGCGCCATTCCTTCACCGCGGTGCTGGCGTTGTCCAGGCTGGCGGCACTCTGCGCCAGGTTCTGGTTTTCCAGCTCCAGGCCTGCGGGCAGCAAGTCCACCACCAAGGCATCCGGCACGCGGTCTTCGGCCTTGAGCGCAAGGTGCACCAGCACCAGGTCGCCGCTGCGCAGGTTATGCAGGTCCAATGGCTGGCCATTCATGCCCAGGTACTCACGGCGAATCTGCATACCATTGCCGCCGGCCGCAGGCGCCTGACGGGGGTAACCAGACAGGGTGAGTTGCTGGTACAGCGTCTCGCTGCCTTCGTTCTGCACGCTCAGCGGCGAAGCCAGCAGCGGGCCTTCCAGCTTCATGCCGGCTTCGGCATTGTTGAACTCGCGCACCTCGCCAGCGCTGTCCAGGCGTGCCTGCCACTTGCCTTCCGGCTTGCCCAACAGGCCACGGCCGGCAAGGAACAGTGCATTGCGCTCCTGGGTCGACAACCAGCGGTTGGCCGCCAGTTCGTCCGACAAGGCGAACAGCCGCTGGTCGACCTGACTGCTGGCAAGGTTGCTCTCCTGCAACAAGGCCAGGATCAACGCCTGATCACGCAGTGCGCTGCCGTAGTCCGCCATCCAGCCTTTGCCACGGCTGATGCCCAGGCCCGCCTGCAAAGCCTGCTCGGCTCGCGGCTTGTCGCCCATCTTGTCCAGTGCCACTGCCAGTTGTACCAGCGGCAAGCCGGAACGCGCATCGGCACGGCGCTCGAACAGGCCACGCAAGGCACCCAACGGCGCCTGCTGACTGCGCGACAGCACCAGCGCTGCATAGGCCTGCACGGCGAAGCGGGTGTGGTCGGCGTTTTCGCTGTAGTCCACTTCGATCAGGTTGCGCTCTTGCAGGTAGCGCAGCAGGCGCTCGCTGGCCTTCTTCAACGCCTCGGCCGGCACGCCGTAACCCTGGTCACGGGCACGCAGCAGGAAGTCGGTGACATAGGCAGTCAGCCAGTACTCTTCTTCGCTGTCCGAACTCCACAGGCCAAAGCTGCCGTTGTAGCGCTGCATGCCCAACAGGTGCTCGATGCCCATCTCGATCTTGCGCTTGCGCACGTCCGCCGGCTCGCCCTTGATGCCCAGGCGCTTGAGGCTGTCGGCATCGGCGTACAACGACGGGTAAAGGCCGCTGGTGGTCTGCTCAAGGCAACCGTAGGGGTAGGCTTCCAGGGCGCGAATCTGCTCGGCCAGGTTCAGCGGCGGCCGGCTCGACAAGGCCAGGCTCGCTTCCAGGCCGGCAGGCTCGAAGGCCGCCAGGTCCGCCTCAGGCAGGGTCCAGGGTTGGTCTTTCAAAGCCACGCGGTAGTGTTTGAGCATCGCCGGGTAGGCCGGGCGCACGCCCAACGTCCACTCCCGTTCGAACGCGGTGGTCGGCTCGTTTGGTAGTTGCAGGCCTGTGATCCGCACATGCACCTTGCCTTGCCCCAGGCCGCCCTGGGCCTGCACCGGGATCATCAGTGTCGAACGCTGGCCTTCAGTCAGGGCTACGTTCTGTACGGCACTGGCCACGAGGCTAAGCTGCCCCTCGGTGGTGATTTCAACATTCAGTTGTTGAGCGCGGCCCGACAGGTTGGCCAAATCCAGCGCCAGACTGGTGCGGTCGCCTCCGGCCAGGAAGCGCGGGGCCGAAAGCTCGGCAATCAGTGGCGCGGCCACCACGGTCTTGCCTTCGGCCATGCCGAAGTGTTCTTCGGTCCAGGCCTGGGCCATCAGCCGCAGCTCGCCGTTGAAGTCCGGGATATCGACCGTAGCTTCGCCCTCACCCTTGTCATCCAGAGTCACCGGCAAGCTCTGCTGGGCGACGATGGTCACCGTGGTATTAGGGCGCTTGCCCCCTTTGGCCATGGCCGCGTCACCACCGAACGCCAGGCTGGCCAGGCGGCCCTGCCCGGCTTCGATCAGCTGGCCGTAGATATCCAGTTGGTCGGCACCGTAGGCCTTGCGACCGAACAGGCTGGCGAACGGGTCGGGAGTTTTAAAATCGGTGATGTTGAGGATGCCCACGTCAACCGCCGACACCAGCACATGCACTTGCCTGGGCACGCTGCCATCCGCATTGGCGGCCTTCACCTTCACGGTCAGCGGTTGTTTCGGGCGCATCTTGTCTGGTGCCTGCAGACTCACCGCCAACTTGCGCTCAGCGCGGTCCAGCGGCAGGTGCAGCACACCCACCGAACGCTTGGGCGTGGCGTTGGCCTTGCGCTCACCCGGGCGGATCACCAGCGCGCTGATATACAGGTCGTGGCGGGCCCAGGCTTTGTCCAGTTGCACATCGAAGGTCTTGCCTTCGGCGGGCACGTCGATTTCCTGCCACCACAGCGGGCCATCGCTGGACTCGATCATCAGGTAGCCGCTACCTGCGGCAGGCGGGGTGACGGTGACCTTGGCCGTGGCACCGTCGGCGTAGGACGGTTTGTCCAGCGCCAGCTTGACCTGGTCGGGGCGTACGGCACCGCCTTCAGCGTTGTCCTGGGCACGGTAGCCGGCCCAGAAGCGTTCGCTGGAAACCAAGCCAGTTTGCGGGTCTTCCACCTCGACGCGGTAAGGGCCCCATTCAACCTGGAAGCTCAGCTTGGCAGTGGAGCCGGCCTTGACGCTGACCGTCTCTTCGCTCTGGGTGAGGAATTTTTCGTTGTAGGCGTAGCTCCAGCCGTCGCTCTGCGAGTAGTTCCAGTAGTAGTCGCGGCGCTCACGAATCAACCGCACCTTGAGGTCATCGGCCGCCAGCTTGTTGCCATCGCGGTCGGCCACCAGGAACTCGAATTCCACTGGCCCGTCACTGTCGGTTTCCTCGCCATCGAACAGGCCACGCAGGCCCGGCAAGCGCTCGGCTGGCCAGATCGGCTGCTCCAGGCGCCGGGTGATCGGACGGCCACCCGACTCCTGCAAGCTGGCTTGCACGGTCAGTTGCAGCGGCGAGCGGGCTTCGGCCCAGCGGCTTTCGATATCGACCACCGCCTTGCCCGCCTGGTCGAGGGTGACTTCGTCCAGTTCCAGATCCTGGTTCAGCTCGGTTTCGGTGACCGAGCCAAACTGGTAGCCCGGCAGAGCGGGCACCGCCTCGCGCAGCGGGCGCACATAGGCCTGGCCACTCAGGCGATTACCAGCAGCCGGGGCGCCATAGAGGTAACGGCCATTGACCTGGATGCGCGCATCCTCATCCGGCGACAGTGGCGTGCTGCTCCCCTTCAGCTCCAGCGCCAGTCGCTCAGGCAGGAAGTCTTCGACGAGGAACTCATACACCTGCTTGCGCCCGCCGCCCAGGTCGAGCAGCAACTGCCAGCGCCCGGTCGGGGCTTCGGTGGCCAGTTGCAGCTGGTATTGGTACAAGCCATTGCTGTCGGCTTCCCAGACGAACTTGCGGCTGACCTGCTCATCCGGGCGGCGCACTTCCACGCTGACGGGTTGGGCTTTGACGGGTTTGCCGTCCTGGTCGCGCAGCAGGCCGTTGAGCAGCACGGTTTCGCCTGGGCGATACAGGTCACGCGGGCCGAAGATGAAAAACTGCAGCGGGTTGGCCTGGGGGCCGGTGATGTCGAATTCGGCCAGGTCCAGCGCGGCGGTGTTCAGGCGCAGCAGGGTGGTGTGCACACCTTGGGTGGCGATCAGGGTATCGGCCTTCGGGGTGATCGGCAGTTGGGCGTGGCCTTTGCCATCGGTACTGGCCTGGGCCAGCAGCTTGCCCTTCTCGTCATGGATTTCGAGGTTGACGCCGCTCAACGCCTTGCCGCCTTCCAGCGCCTGCGCGAACACGTCCAGGCGGTCGCGGTAACGGTGTGCCGACACGCCGATGTCACTGAGGGTGAACAGGGTCGCCGGCTGCGAGTAGTCGTAGGTGCCCGAGGCGCGCATCACTGCCAGGTACACACCCGGATCCTGCAGTGGCTTGATGCCGGCGATGGGCAGTAGCACGGTTTCGCGGGTGTTACGGGCAGGGTTGAGGTCGAAGCGGCCGCTGTAGACCAGCTCGGCCATGTCCAGGGTTTCCTTGGACTGGTAGTAGTACAGGCTGCTGTTGCGCCCCCAGCTGGCCAGGAAGGTCGAGAGCATTTCCGGCTTCACCCGGAAGAACTCGACATCGACCTTGTCGACGTTGAGGGCAATCACCGGCAGCCCTTCGGCCAGGCGTGTGGGCAGCAGCGATCCACGGCTGGCAAAGCCGATGGTCGGCTGCATGTCGCGGGTTTCCAGCTGGGTGACCGACTCGCTGTCCAGTTGCTTGCCGTTGACCGCGAGCAGGCCCTTGTCCACGGTCAGCACCAGCTTGCGCTGTGGTTCCAGGTGGCGCAGGCGCAGTTCCATCTGGTTGTCAGAGAGTTCCCAGGCGCCGTCGAGCTTGCCTTTGACGGTATCGACCAGGTGTACCTTGGTGGCAAAGTCCTGCTTGGCATCCAGCGGTGCGGAGAAGCTGATCGACAGCGTGGCCGCACCATCGAGCTGCACTTCGGATACGTCCAGCACCGTGATTTCGCGGCCCTCGTAGCGCTTGGCGAGCACGGCGGGGTCTTCGCGTTTGGGGGCAGCGGCTTCGGCGGGCGCTGTAGCAACAGGCTTCTGCGCCGGCGCAGGTTTGTCTGGCGTGGAAGAGTCACAGGCACTGAGCAAGGCCAGCGCGCAGGCCAGCAACAATCCTTTGTTGAACATGGAGTAGGAACTCTTTGGCAGCGTGTATGTGAGGGCAGCAACTATAGCGCAAGGTCGGGTGCAACACCCGGCGTTGCGCGCGAGGTGAGACCATGGTCGCGCTAAATGGTTGCCTGGTCGTTACACTGCGGCATTCGATAAGGGGGCCGCATAGCGGCCCCAAGTCTCATGGAATGCAAATGTCCCAACTCTTCACTGACTGGCGCCACCGCCCCACCCACCGCAAGGTCTGGGCATTGGCCGCGCCGATGATCCTGTCCAACATCTCCGTGCCGCTGGTAGCCCTGGTCGACAGCGCGGTCATCGGCCACCTCCCCCACGCCCACCAGCTGGGCGCCGTGGCCGTGGGCGCCACGCTGTTCACCTTCATGGTCGGCCTGATGGGTTTCCTGCGCATGGGCTCTACCGGTTTCGCCGCTCAGGCTGCCGGCCGTGGTGATGGCGCGGCGTTGCGCCAGGTGCTGGTGCAAGGGTTGCTGCTGGCGGTCGGCTTCGCCCTGCTGATTGGCCTGCTGGCCCTGCCGTTCAGCCAGCTGGCACTGCAGGCGATGCAACCCAGCGCCGCCCTTCAGCAATCCACTGAAGACTTCTTTCATACCCGCCTGCTTGGCCTGCCCGCAGCACTGGCCAGCTACGCGCTGGTCGGCTGGTTCCTGGGCACCCAGAACGCCCGGGCACCGCTGGCCATCCTGCTGACCACCAACCTGCTGAACATCATCCTGAACCTGTGGTTCGTCCTGGGGCTGGACTGGGGGGTGCTGGGTTCGGCGCGGGCCTCGGTGATTGCAGAATGGAGTGCTGCCCTGCTCGGCCTGTCCCTGACCCGTCCGGCGCTGCGGGCTTACCCAGGGCAGATCGTGTGGGCAGCGCTCAAACGCTGGCAGGCCTGGCGACCGCTGCTGTCGGTCAACCGCGACATCTTCCTGCGCAGCCTGGCGCTGCAACTGGTGTTTCTGCTGATTACCGTACAGGGCGCACGCCTGGGCGAGGCCACCGTGGCTGCCAACGCCCTGCTGCTTAACGGCCTGCTGTTGACCGCCTACGCGCTCGACGGCCTGGCGCATGCGGTCGAAGCCCTGTGCGGCCACGCCATCGGCGCCCGCGACCGGGATACCCTGCGCCGCTCGCTGGTGGTCGCGTGTGGCTGGTCGCTGATTACCAGCCTGGGATTTGCCGCACTGTTCTTGCTGGGTGGGCACCTGTTTATTGACTTACAGACCGATATCGAGAGCGTGCGGGCGGCGGCTTATCCCTACCTGCCGTACCTGGCATTGCTGCCGTTGATTGCGGTGTGGAGTTATTTGCTGGACGGTTTGTTCATCGGTGCGACCCGGGCGCGGGAGATGCGCAATGCAATGTTGGTGTCAGTCGCGATTGCACTGCCGGTGGCGGTAGGCATGAGCGGATTCGGCAACCATGGGTTGTGGTTGGCGTTTCTCGGGTTCATGGGGTTGCGGGCGGTGACGCTGGGGTGGGTGGGGTGGAAGTTAAAAGATCAGTGGATCGGCGGGCAAGGAAACACAATATGAAAAAGATGTTTGGTTGACTGTTTCCAAGCCTCAGGCCGATAAATGCAGCACCCAAGGAGGGGCTTATCTTAAATGCCTACGAGCAAGGAGCCATCATGTACCCTCCACCCGCGCCATCAGGTGTATCTGTTCTAAGCAAGCAACATGCATGCTGCAAGCCGAGAGCGTAACTACTTCAAGAATGGGGGCAATGCTTTCCTAGTGTCATGGTTCTATTCAAAGGTTAGAAATCGAGGTGAATGGGACTACAAGCAACAGGGAAGAGAGTACGAGGCCTTAGGCAACTTCAACTATGGAGCAACTGGAACTGCTGCGGGTCTTTCCGAAGCGTTCCTATTGCGGGGTGCCGGATGGGCACAAAACCGAGCGGGCACCAGTGACTCATCCTTTGGATCATGGTGGGGTGAGTCTCCTTACGGTGATGATCCTGGAGACCAGGAATGGATCAGGAAAGGTATCGAATATGCCAAGTCACACGGCTACTAGGTGGCTGATAGGAGGATTGTTTGTACTCACCCTTGGGCAAGCCCTATGGATTTTCTCCGCAGGTTCAACTCCAGCACTGACCAAGATCGTATCGGCAACGCCAATTAGCAAACACAGTGCCGTTTATGAAGTGCTCAGCGATGCTGGCGGTGCAACGGTGCCGATGACCTACCTGTACTTTGTAGCTGAAAAAAAACAGCCAGATGATCAGGCATTGCAGAGCCTTCGGACGCTTACGCCCTTCCTCGTCACTCGACAATCAGGAGCAGTGAAATACGTTGAGGGTTTGAGAATATCGGCTCGCACAGAGGAACAGGTCTACAGCTATTCGAGTACCACAGCCCTCAGAGAAAATGGCGCAGTCTTGCCTGTTACAGTCGAGCTCACCGCAACGGCTCGACAAAAGTAAAAAGCTAAAAGGGGCCGCATAACGGCCCCTTTGATTCTCAGGAGGACAGATAGGAAGACCGGGTCAACCCAAGACGCAACGCATCCAGGAACTGGGTCCGCTCCCGCGCAGTGATCTTGGCACTGGCCACCTTGTCGCGGTAGTGGGTCATCAACTCCTCCGGCGACAAGTGCACATAGCGCAGCATGTCTTCGATGGTGTCGTGGGTTTCAATACCGGCGTGGTACACGCTGCCATCGGCATTCTGGTAGATGTTCACCGAGTCGGTATCACCGAACAGGTTGTGCATGTCCCCCAGGATTTCCTGGTAGGCACCCACCAGGAACACGCCCAGCAAGTAGTCCTCGCCCTCTTTCACCGCATGCACCGGCATGCTGGTCTCGATGCTCTGCTCGTCGACGTACTGGTTGATCTTGCCGTCGGAGTCGCAGGTCAGGTCCTGCAGCACCGCACGGCGCATCGGCTCTTCGTCCAGGCGGTGCAGCGGGATGATCGGCAGCACCTGGCCGATGGCCCAGGTGTCCGGCAGGCTCTGGAACACCGAGAAGTTGCAGATGTACTTGTCGGCGAGCTTGTCGTTCAGCTCGTCCAGTACCTGGCGGTGCGAGCGCTGGCGGGCCTTGAGCGAGTTGTGCAGGCGGCGGCACACGGCAAAGTAGCACTGCTCGGCCAGGGCTTTCTCGCCCAGGGTGATCTTGCCATCGGCATACTGCGCCGCCACGTCACCCATGTAGTGGGTGGCGCGCCAGTAAGTCTCGGTCACCATCTCGATGTCGGTCGGGCCCAGCAGGTCGACCAGCCACTGCACGGTCTCAGGCAGGGCTTCCTTGTTCTCGATGGTCGGCACGTCGTCGTTGTGTTTCTCGACGTCGGTGACCTGAATCACCAACATGGCGTGGTGCGCGGTCAACGAACGGCCACTCTCGGAGAAGATGTGCGGATGGGGCAGGCCCTGCGCGTCGCAGAACTCCTTGAGCATGCCCACTACCACGCCGGCATAGTCATCCATGTCGTAGTTGATGGAACTGGCATTGCGCGAGTGGGTACCGTCGTAGTCCACGCCCAGGCCACCGCCAACGTCGATGTGGTCCACCGGCAGGCCCAGCGCACGCAGCTCGCCGTAGTAACGGATGGCTTCCTTGAAGCCGTGCTGGTAGTCGGCCAGGTTGGCGATCTGCGAGCCCATGTGGAAGTGCAGCAGGCGGATGCCCTGGTCCAGGCCAGCATCGCGGAAGCGCTGCACCACGGAGAGCAACTGAGCGGCAGACAAACCGAACTTGGACTTTTCACCACCGGTGTCGGCCCACTTGCTCGAAGCCAGCGACGACAGGCGCACGCGCAGGCCGACCTGGGGTTTCACCTTGAGCTCGGCGGCTTCTTCGATCACCAGAGCCACTTCCGACTCTTTCTCGATGACGATGAACACGTTGTGGCCCAGCTTCTGGCCCATCAGCGCCAGGCGGATGAACTCGCGGTCCTTGTAGCCGTTGCAGACGATGGTGCCGCCCTTTGGCGCCAGTGCCAGCACGGCCAGCAGCTCGGGCTTGGAGCCGGCTTCCAGGCCAATCGAAACATTCTGCGTGGCGATGATATTTTCCACCACCGCTTCTTGCTGGTTGACCTTGATCGGGTACAGCGCGGTGTACTTGCTCTGGTATTCCAGGCGCGCGATGTTGGCGTCGAACGCGCCGGTCAGCTGGCGAACGCGGTCCTGCAGAATGTCGGGGAAGCGTACCAACAGGGGCAGCGACAGGCCGCTCTGACGCAGTTCGTCGACCTGTTCGAACAGGTCGATCGGCGCGCTCTTGGGGCCGTTGGGGCGCACTTCGACGCGCCCGGCTTCATTGATGGCGAAATAACCAGCGCCCCAATGGCGGATGCCATAAACACTGCGGCTGTCGGCCACGGTCCATTGGCTACCATCGTCTTTGCGTGTGCGTCGTACGGACATTCAAGTCCCCTATAGATAAGTCGAAGACACTGCCCCGCAGGCAGCGGAGCGAGTGTAAAAGCTGAAAATGACGATTCATCCGTGCTCAGGCATAGACCTTGACCACGGGAACGAGTTTAGAAAGCGCTGGGCAAAAAATCGCGCGATGGCCTCAGCCGCCGGACTTTTTCGCCTTGAAACCCTGTTTGGTCAGCTCGCCGATCAACAGCTCGACATGATCGCCCTGAATCTCGATCACCCCATCCTTCAGGGCGCCGCCGGTACCACAGCGGCGCTTGAGCGTGGTCGCCAGCTCCTTGAGCTGGTCGAGCGGCAGCGGCACGCCGGTGACGGTGGTCACGGTCTTGCCCCCACGGCCTTTGCTCTCACGGCGCACACGGGCAATGCCGTCGCCTTCGGGGATGATTTGCTGCTTGCAGATGCAGGCGTCCACCGGCTGGCCACAGTCGGGGCAGTGTCGACCGGCATCGGTGGAGTACACGAGACCGCCAAGGGCGGAAAAAGAAGAAGCTTTCTTGGACACTTTTGTTCCTCTGTGCTGAGGACAAAAACTGGCCGCGCCTTGGGGTAGAGGCCGACCGCGAAGCCCCACTCTGGCAGGGGCGGCGCTACTGCCGCAAGTGATGCAGCAGCCCGAAAAGGGCGCGCAGTGTAACGATAAAAAAGGCGATTGCTAAGTACTGGATTGCGGCATTTTGCGAATGTTTTGCGACGCCATTCGACACTGGGACCGCTTTGCGATCCCCTGCGTCATCCCAGGCTGGCTTTATAGCGCTGCAAAGCCGCCAACGAGTCGGGGCAATAGGGCTTGGTCAGACGCTCTTGCTCAGCCTGCTCAAGCCCAATGAACCGCGCCTCGATCACCTCTTCCGGCTGCAAGCGCAACGGCGCATCCGATACCGCCGAATACACCGCACACCACAACCGGTTGTCGGGCTGGTCAAAATAGAACCGCTCGTGAAACCGCAGCTCCACCCCTTCAATCCCCAACTCCTCGGCCAGCTCACGCGCCGCCGATTCGGCATAACCCTCACCGGCTGTCACCATGCCGCCCGCCGCCACATCCCAGTACCCCGGGTACAGCGCTTTGCTCAAGGTCCGCCGGTGCACGCACAACTCACCGGCGCTATTGAACAGCAGAATGAACGTGCAACGCCCGATCAACCCCCGCTCGCGCAGTTCGGCGCGGGGCAACGCTCCAAGCACCTGATCGGCTTCGTCCACCCAGGTGACCTGTTCGCGGTCGGAAGCCGCCCGGTGGGCGGCCTCGTTTGGGCTTATGGCCATTATCAACCCTGCGACAGCAGCTGACGCAGGTCGATGACCGCAGCGTTAGCCCGGGAAATGTAGTTGGCCATGACCAGCGAGTGGTTGGCCCACATGCCGAAACCACTGCCGTTGAGCACCATCGGGCTCCACAGCGGCTCTTGCGAGGCTTCCAGCTCACGAATGATCTGACGCACGCTGACCGTGGCGTTCTTCTTCGCCAGCACGTCGGCAAAGTCCACCTCGATGGCGCGCAGCAGGTGCGACAGCGCCCAGGCCTGGCCACGGGCTTCGTAGAACACGTTGTCGATCTGCAGCCATGGGGTTTCCACCAGCTCTTCGTCCACCTGCGGCGCCTGGCCGGCAACCACCGACTCGGTCTTTAGCGTGGTGTTCAGCTTCACCCGGCCAACGCTGGCCGACAGGCGCTGCGACAGCGAGCCTAGGCGGGTAGCCACGTCACCCAGCCAGTTGTTCAGGTTGTCGGCACGGGTGTAGAAGATCGCGCCCTTGTCGCCGGCAGCCAGACGGGTCTGGTAGCGGGTCAGCGACTTGATGCCCTCTTCGAACTCCGACTCGCTCGATGGCAAGATCCAGCTCTTGTTGTCGAAGTTGAAGCGCGGCTCGGCCTTGGCCAGGTCGGCGTCCTCGGTGGACTGCGACTGCGAACGGGCAAAGTCCTTGCGCAGGGCGCGGGACAGGTCGCGGACCTGGACCAGCACGCCGTATTCCCAGCTCGGCATGTTGTCCATCCACAGCCCGGGCGGGAAGCGGTCGTTGGAAATGTAGCCGCCCGGCTTGTTCAGCAAGGTGCCGGCCACGGACTTGAGGGTTTCGAGGGTGGTATAACCCACCACCATCTGCTGGCCGGTGCGCTCGGCAGCGGCTTGGGCATTCTGCTGCACCGGGAACAGCGCAGGCTCCTGGCTCCAGTACCAGCCCAGGCCGATACACACCAGCAGGTACAACCCGATAAGGGTCCCCAGGGCACGGCTCCAAAGGCCGCCAAGGTAGCTACGGGCAGCAGCGCCGCGGCCATCGACACGCTCGCGGGGCTCGGCTTTGGCCTCGCGATTTTTCCAGTCCAGCATGGCTTTGTCCTTAATCAGTCACGACGGTTCAGAGGCTTGGACCACAGGCCTGCGCCAGGGTGCCACGGCAAGCCCGTGTGACAGCACTATAAAGCAGACACCACCGTACGCATAAGCGACCAATCGGTCAGCAACTGAATATTCGTTCTGGCCGCTTTGTTGATGCAGGGCACTCACGTATTCGGTAAGAGCTGCTAGCATACAGCCATCATTGCCCCTGCACACCCCAACCTATAAGTAGCCAGGACATGAGCCAAGCAGTCGAGCCGAGCCCGCAGTGCCCCGCCCAACAGGCGACGCGTAGCGGCCTGCGCAAGGATGACCCGCTCGACCAGGTGCTGCTGCCGCCCCTGCGTAAACCGGTGTACATCCTGCTGCAGGACCACGAGCGTGCCCAGCGTTTGGCCCAGCAACTGGAATTCTTCGGCCTGGTGGTGCAAGCGCTGCCAAGCGCTGCGGCGCTCTGCGCTTCGATCAGCGAGTACTCACCCTCGGCCATCATCATGGACGTCGACTTCACCGGCGCTGGCCAAGGCTTGCTGCTGGCCGTCCAGGTGCAGCAGGCGCTGGCGCAACCTGTTCCGCTGCTGTTCTTCAGCCACCACGAAGCCGACACCCCGACCCGCCTGGCCGCCGTGCGCGCGGGTGGCCAGGACTTTCTCACCGGCAGCCTGGAGGCTTCCAGCCTGCTGGAGAAGGTCGAACTGCTGACCAACGCCAGCCCGCACGACCCGCTGCGCGTGCTGATCATCGACGACTCGCGCACCCAGGCCCTGTATACCGAGCGGGTGCTGGCCAGCGCCGGTATGGTAACCCGCAGCCTGACCGACCCGATCCGCACCATGGCAGAGCTTGCCGACTTCCAGCCCGACCTCATCATTCTCGACCTGTACATGCCAGCCTGTACCGGCCCGGAGCTGGCCAAGGTGATTCGCCACAGCGACCGCTACGTGAGCGTGCCGATCATCTACCTGTCTGCCGAAGACGACCTGGACAAACAGCTGGACGCCATGAGCGAAGGCGGGGATGACTTCCTGACCAAACCGTTTCGCTCACGCCACCTCATCACCACCGTGCGCAACCGCGCCGCCCGTGCCCGGCACCTGAAGGCGCGCATGGTGCGCGACAGCCTGACCGGGCTGTACAACCACACCCACATCCTGCAACTGCTGGAAGACTGCAGCTTCCGCGCCCGCCGTGAACAGCAACCGTTGAGCTTTGCCATGCTCGACATCGACCATTTCAAGAAGATCAACGACCGCCATGGCCACCCCATGGGCGACCGGGTGATCAAGAGCCTGGCCCTGTTTCTCAAGCAGCGTTTGCGCAAGACTGACTTCATCGGCCGCTACGGCGGCGAGGAGTTCGCCATTGTCATGCCCAACACCGCGCTGGACGCAGCACACAGGGTGCTGGACGAAATCCGCCGGCGCTTTGCCGAAATTCTCTACCCGGCACAACCCCGGGATTTGCAGTGCACGTTCAGTGCAGGTGTGGTGCAGCTGGATGACGGGCTCGATGCGCTGACCATGGCCAGTGCGGCGGACGAGGCGTTGTACCGGGCCAAGCATGCCGGGCGCAACTGTGTAGTGCGTGTAGAACCCTGACCAGTTTCACCAGTACAGGCACTGTGCCACTTTTTTTCTGACGCCAGCCCCTTGTCGTCATCACCCGGTCACAAAATCGCAATAACTTCAGGCGCCTACCTCTACTCCCCTGCGCAGGAAGTTCGCGGCTATGCGCCTGAAGTGGCTGACCAATTTCAACACCCTGTTACTGGTGACCGTGTGCCTCGCCTTGGGCGCCACCTTGTGGTGGTCGCAGCGCGCCCTCGAGCGCCCCTACCAGATGATGGAGCGTTACCTGGGCCTGTCCCAGCAGTTTCAGAACCTGGCGGCACGCAACATCCAGGCGTACCTGGCCAGCGGCGACGCCCTGCGTCATGCCGCCGCCATGGAGGCCAACCAGCAGCTGCAGGCCGCCCTGGCCGAATGGCCCGTTGAGCTGGCCGACACATTACGCCCAAGCCTGGACAGCCTGCAGGCCTTCACCGCCAATGAGTTGCTGGCCGCTGGCAAGCTGGCCGGTGACCCACAAGCCCTGCTGCTGCAGGCCGAGCGGGAGCTGGGAGCCAACGTCGAACAACTGGCCGGCTACGCTCGCGACAGCGGCAACGCCGATGCCAACCGCTACCTGTTGCCATTGCTCGATGCCACTGTGCACCTGAGCCGCCTTTCGCTGGCCCGGGACAAACTGGTCAATAGCGGCCGCCCGGAGCTTGCCGACGAGGTGGAGCGCGAGCTGCAACTGATCCGCGCCCAGGCTCAAGCCATCGATGCCTTGCCCTTGCTTGGCGTAACCCGCGCCGCCGAGTCCGGTGCCGACGACTTCGCCGCGATGATGGGCCTTGAGACCCAGGCCAATGCCCAGCAGGAAGACATCGCGGTTGGCCTAAAGCGTGAACTGCAAAGCCTGCTGAGCCGCTACCCGGCTGAATTGCAGCGTACCCGCGAACAGATCGAACGCCGCGGCGCCCTGGCCGCCAGCACTAATCAACGCCTTGAGGCCGTGCAGCTAGCCATTGCAGCATTGGAACCCGAAGTGCGTGGCCAGCATGCGAAAATTGCCGCCGAGGTGCGCATCATCCAGGGTTTGATGATTGGCTTGATCCTGCTGATCGCCTTGTTGATCGACACCCTGCAGCGCCGTCTGACGCGTACCCTCACCGGCCTGGCACCCGCCTTGTCACGGTGGGCCGAAGGCGACTTCGCCCAAGGTATCGCCCTGGGCAAGACCAACCGCGAACTGCGCGACATCCAGGAATCGCTCAACCGCCTGCGCCAGTACCTGGTGGAACTGGTCGGCACCATCCGCCACAACGCCGAGCAAGTGGCGGGCAGCAGCCACGCACTGGCCGGTATGAGCGCCGCCCTGCACGACGGCGCCGAACGCCAGGCGGGCGATACCGGGCAGATCCGCGACGCCCTGGGCGAACTGGAAGCGACCATTCAGCAAGTGGCAGGTGATGCCAGCGCCGCCGCCGACGCCAGCCGCGATGCCGGGCGTGCGGTGGAGCAAGGCCAGGCGGTGATCGGCCAGAGCCTGTCAGGTTTGCGTGAACTGGTTGATGAAGTGCAAGGCAACGCCCGCATGATCGAGCAACTGGCGGAAGAGTCGGCCACCATCGGCGGGGTGCTGACGGTGATCCGCTCGATTGCCGAGCAAACCAACCTGCTGGCGCTGAACGCCGCCATCGAAGCGGCGCGTGCGGGTGAGATGGGCCGTGGCTTTGCCGTGGTAGCCGATGAAGTGCGCTCGCTGGCTCAACGCACCACGGGGGCTACCGGCGAGATTCAGGCACTGATCGACCGCCTGCAGCAAGCCGCGAGAAGTTCGGTAGCAGGGATGCGTGCGCAGCTTGAGCATGCCGAGGCCACAGCCAACCAGGCCCAAGCGGCAGATGGCGCGCTGGACGAGATTGTCTGCGCCATTCGCACCATCTCGGCTACCGCCGTGCGGATTGCCGATGTCACGGCGCAGCAGAGCGGCGCGGTGAGTGAGATTCGTGACCACAGCGAACGGATTCATGAGTTGGGTGAGGACAACCTGCAGCGCATTGGTGAGGGGCGCGAGCAAGGCGAGCAGTTGTTGGGCCTGGGCGGTGAGCTGAATCGGGCGGTGCGGGCGTTCAGGGTGTGAACTGGCGGGTGCTCGCCATGACATGTGCAGTGCCTGGGAGATCGAGCGCCGCGCGGGCGGCGCTCGATCTCCCAGGCGCTAAAAATGTCATGGCAAGCCCAGCTGGCCCCATCCTCCACCAACTCCGCTATCATGCCGGCACGTTCCACCTCGCGAGTCCGCCATGCGCCGCCTGTTTTTCCTGCTGTTCCTGCTGCTGGCCAGCCCTGCCTTCGCCACGGGCCTGCTCGACAACCGCCCCAGCGCCACCCTCGGGGCCGCTTCGCTGTCCAATAATGCCGACTTCCTGCCGGTGCACGAGGCCTTCAAGCTCAGCCTGATCCAGGCCGATGCGCACACCCTCAAGCTGCGCTTCGTCGCCACCGAGGGCTACTACCTTTACCGCCACCGCTTCCAGTTCCGCACCGAGCCGGCCGACGTTGCCCTGGGCACGCCGAACATCCCCAAAGGCGAAGCCAAGCACGATGAGTTCTTCGGCGACGTCGAGGTTTACCACGGCGTGGTCGACATCGAACTGCCGCGCACCGACCCGCGTGCCTTCACCCTGCTGGTGGGCTACCAGGGTTGCGCCGACAAGGGCCTGTGCTACCCACCGGAAACCGAACGCCTGAGCATCAATGGCGAAAGCGGCGCAAATACGCCGGGCGCTGCCGAACACGCCTGGAACTGGAAATCACTGCTGCTGTTCTTCCTTGCCGGCGTCGGCCTGACCTTCACCCCGTGCGTGTTGCCGATGCTGCCGATCCTGTCTGGCGTGGTGCTGCGTGGCCAGGTCGGCGGCCTGCGCGGGCTCGCTCTATCGCTGGCCTACGTGCTGCCGATGGCGGCCAGCTTCGCCGTACTCGGCGCGCTGATGGGCCTGTTCGGTGCCGGCCTTAACCTGCAGGCCCGTCTGCAATCGGCCTGGGTGCTGGTGCCGTTCGCGCTGTTCTTCGTGGTGTTCGCCCTGGCCATGTTCGGCCTGTTCGAAATCAAGCTGCCGCAGGCCCTGAGCAACCGTCTGAACAACGTCGCCAACCACACCAAGGGTGGCTCGCTGCTCGGCGCGGCCGTGCTCGGCGTGCTTTCCAGCCTGCTGGTTTCGCCGTGCGTATCCGCCCCCTTGGCCGGTGCCCTGCTGTACATCAGCGCCAGCGGCGATGCCGTGGGCGGCGCGCTCAAGCTGTTTGCCCTGGGCCTCGGCATGGGCGCGCCATTGCTGTTGGTAGCCACCGGTGGCGCAGCCTGGCTGCCCAAAAGCGGCCCTTGGATGAATACCGTGAAAAACGCCATCGGTGTCCTGCTGCTGGGGCTGGCCATCGGCTTGCTCAGCCGCGTGCTGCCGGGCCCGCTTACCTTGCTGCTGGTCGGTTTCCTCGCCGCTGGCGTGGCGCTGTTCCTCGGCGCCCTGGAGTTCGTTGTAAAAAGCGCACGCCAGCGCCTGGCCCAACTGCTGGGCCTGGGCTTGCTGGTCTACGCCCTGGCTTGCTGGTATGGCGCGCTGAGTGGCCAAGGCGACCCGCTGCGCCCGCTGCCGGTTGCAACACTGGCGGTCAGCGGCGACAGCCCGGCGGCAAAGGCGGATGCCTGGCAAACCATCACCACTCCCGCCGCACTGGACGCGGCGCTGGCCCAGGCCAAGGCGGCAGGCCAGCCCGTGCTGCTGGACTGGTACGCCGACTGGTGCATCAGCTGCAAAGTGATCGAGCATGAAGTGCTGAACGCGCCACAGGTGCAAACGCAGCTGACCGGCTTCAAGTTGGTGCGTTTCGACATCACCGAGAGCAATGCCGAGCAACGTACACTGCTCGACCGCTATCAGCTGTTCGGCCCCCCCGCCTTGCTCTTCTTTGCCGCGAACGGCAGCGAAATGACCGCCGATCAGGTGATTGGCGAGATAAACGCCGGTGAATTTGCGCAAATTCTGACACGCGTGCGCGGGAAAGTCGGTCTATAACTTCCCCCGTGCCGGGAAAAATCCTGAAATAGGTGACCAGATTTAAGTATTTGGTCACATACTTCGCGCGAATCTCGGACATCGTGCTGGCTACTGCCGGGAACTGGACACCTGCCGTCGCTTTGCGGCACACTCGCCGCGCTGTGTCGAATTGCCCTACAAACCCAAGGAATCCGCAGATGGCAACGCTACTGGTGCTCCACGGCCCCAACCTCAACCTGCTCGGTACCCGCGAGCCAGGCCACTACGGCGCCGTGACCCTGGCCCAGATCAACCAGGACCTGGAGCAACGTGCCCGCGCCGCAGGCCACCATTTGCAATACCTGCAGAGCAATGCCGAGTACGAACTGATCGATCGTATTCACGCCGCACGCAACGAGGGTGTGGACTTCATCCTGATCAATCCGGCTGCTTTCACCCACACAAGCGTCGCATTACGTGACGCATTGCTTGCGGTGAGCATCCCATTCATCGAAGTGCACCTGTCCAACGTGCACAAACGCGAACCGTTCCGTCACCACTCCTACTTTTCCGATGTTGCCGTAGGGGTGATCTGCGGCCTGGGCGCCAGCGGTTATCGCCTGGCCCTGGAGTCCGCGCTGGAACAACTGGCTGCCAACGCACAGCCCAAATGATGAAAACCCTGGCCTCAGTGGGCCAGGGTTCTAGAGAAACGTTCAGTTACGTTTTTTTGTATTTCGCCCCCTGACCGAACCTTTGGGAGTTGATGATTAATGGATATCCGTAAAGTCAAGAAACTGATCGAGCTGCTGGAAGAGTCTGGCATCGACGAACTGGAGATCAAGGAAGGCGAAGAGTCGGTCCGTATCAGCCGTCACAGCAAAACCCCGGCTGCCCAACAGTACTTCGCACCGGCTCCAGTAGCCGCTGCTGCGCCTGTTGCCGCCCCGGTTGCCGCTGCCGCTCCAGCCGCCGAAGCTGCCGCCGCCGCCCCGGCCCTGAAAGGCACCGTGATCCGCTCGCCAATGGTAGGTACCTTCTACCGCAAGCCTTCGCCGACCTCGCCGAACTTCGCTGAAGTGGGCCAGACCGTGAAGAAAGGCGACACCCTGTGCATCGTCGAAGCCATGAAGATGATGAACCACATCGAAGCCGATGTTGGCGGTGTCATCGACGCCATCCTGGTAGAAGACGGCCAGCCGGTTGAGTTCGACCAGCCGCTGTTCACCGTCGTTTGAATCGCGGAGAGCCAACGATGTCTGGGAAGCTCGAAAAAGTCCTGATCGCCAACCGCGGGGAAATTGCCCTGCGGATCCTGCGTGCCTGCAAAGAGCTGGGCATCAAAACCGTCGCTGTGCACTCCACCGCCGACCGTGAACTGATGCACCTGGGCCTGGCAGACGAGTCGGTCTGCATCGGTCCTGCATCGTCCAAGGATTCCTACCTGCATATCCCGGCAATCATCGCTGCCGCCGAAGTCACCGGCGCCACCGCGATTCACCCGGGCTACGGCTTCCTGGCAGAAAACGCCGACTTCGCCGAGCAGGTTGAAAAATCCGGTTTCGCCTTCATCGGCCCGAAAGCCGACACCATTCGCCTGATGGGCGACAAGGTTTCGGCCAAGGACGCGATGATCAAGTCGGGCGTACCGACCGTACCGGGCTCCGATGGCCCGCTGCCGGAAGACGAAGAAGTCGCCCTGGCGATTGCCCGTGACGTCGGTTACCCGGTGATCATCAAGGCCGCCGGTGGCGGTGGTGGTCGCGGCATGCGCGTGGTGCATAAGGAAGAGGACCTGATTGCCTCGGCCAAGCTCACCCGTACCGAAGCCGGTGCAGCCTTCGGCAACCCGATGGTCTACCTGGAGAAGTTCCTGACCAACCCACGCCACGTGGAAGTCCAGGTACTGTCCGACGGCCAGGGCAACGCCATTCACCTGGGCGACCGTGACTGCTCGCTGCAGCGCCGTCACCAGAAGGTGCTGGAAGAAGCACCAGCCCCGGGCATCGACGAGAAAGCCCGCCAGGAAGTGTTCAAGCGTTGCGTCGATGCGTGCATCGAGATCGGCTACCGTGGTGCGGGTACGTTCGAGTTCCTGTACGAGAACGGCCGCTTCTACTTCATCGAGATGAACACCCGCGTGCAGGTTGAGCACCCGGTGTCCGAGATGGTGACCGGTATCGACATCGTCAAGGAGATGCTGAGCATCGCCGCTGGCAACAAGCTGTCGTACCGCCAGGAAGACGTGGTGATTCGTGGCCACTCGCTGGAATGCCGTATCAACGCCGAAGACCCGAAGAAGTTCATCCCGAGCCCAGGCAAGGTGAAGCACTTCCACGCACCAGGCGGCAACGGCGTACGCGTCGATTCGCACCTGTACAGCGGTTATTCGGTTCCGCCGAACTACGACTCGCTGATCGGCAAGCTGATCACCTACGGCAAGGACCGCGACGAAGCCATGGCACGCATGCGCAATGCCCTGGACGAGATCGTCGTCGACGGCATCAAGACCAACATCCCACTGCACCGCGACCTGGTGCGTGATGAAGGTTTCTGCAAAGGCGGCGTCAACATTCACTACCTCGAACACAAGCTGGCCAACGAGCATTGATCGAGTAGTGTGATGCACCAAAAACCCCGGCCTTGTGCCGGGTTTTTTTATTGCCTGCCAGGGCCTGAAGGCCTATCCCTTCATGCGCGGCATTTCGATGCGGTGCTCATGCACCCGCCGATACAGCGTCGCCCGCGATATCCCCAACGCCCGCGCCGCATCGGCCGGTTTCCAGCGATGGCGAATCAGAGCATCCAGCAACAACTGCCGGGCCGGGCAAGACACGCTGCTCTCAGGCGAAGCAACCGCTTCACCGCGCACCTCTTGCGGCAAGTCCTGCAATTGCACCTGCCCGCCTTCACTCACCGCGCAGGCATAGCGCAACACCTGCCGCAGCTGACGCAAGTTCCCCGGCCAACGGTAAACCAGCAATGCTTGCAGCGCATCATCGGCCAACACCACCTCGACAGCACACGCACCGGCCTCCTCGGCCAGCAGCTGATGAATCAACCCCAACCGATCCTCACGTTCCCGCAGCGGCGGCAACTCGAAGCGGGCATTGGCCAGGCGGAAGTACAGGTCTTCACGAAAGCGCCCGTCCTCAACCATCGCGGCCAGATCGCGATGGGTGGCGCAGATCACCTGGATGTCCACACGCTCACGCCGCGCGGCGCCCAACGGCGCCACTTCACCCTCGGCCAGCACCCGCAGCAGGCGCGTTTGCAGGTTCAGCGGCATGTCGCCGATTTCATCGAGGAACAGCGTGCCGCCATCGGCCTGCTGCAACAGCCCTTGCATGCCTTTGCTGGAGGCCCCGGTAAAGGCTCCAGCCACGTAGCCAAACAGCTCGCTCTCGATCAGGCTTTCCGGAATGGCCGCACAGTTCAGCGTGACGAACGGGCCATCCCGGCGCTGGCTTTGCTGGTGCAGTTGGCGGGCGAACACTTCTTTGCCAGCCCCGGTCTCACCTTGCACCAGTACCGCCAGATTGCAGTCCTTGACCCGCGTGGCCAAGCGCAGGTGCTGTTCGATGCGTGCGTCCTGGGCCTGGCGCAACGGCTGCGCGCGCTGGCGTTGCCGTGGGGCGCTGACCCGACCATACAGCCCCCCCAGACCCGGCAGGCGCTGGGCCGACGACGCGCTCACCCGGCGTAGCTGGTCAATGTCGAACAGCTCACCAATATGCTCGGGCAAGCGCCCCAGGCGCTCCACCAGCCGTTGCCGCGCCAGGCTGTTGATCGCCTGCAGGCGGCCATCGGCATCCCAGGCCAGCAGGTAGTCCGGCTGGCTTTCCACATAACCCGGCGTGCCGTGGGCGCGCATCACCCAGTGGCCTTGGGCACTGTGCATGAAAAAGGCGTTTTCGATCTCGCGGGCGGTCTGCTCCACCAGTTGGCGGATCAGATGCTGGCTACGGCGGTCATCTGGCGACTGCAAGGCTGACACATCCACCACGCCCAACAACTCGCCCAGCGGGTCGAATACCGGTGCCGCCGTGCAGGTCAGGCCGATGAACGCAGCGCGGAAGTGGTCCCGCTTGTGCACGGTGACCGGGGCCTTGGCGGTCAACACCGCCGCCACGCCGCAGGTACCCTCCTCGCCTTCCGACCAGCAGGTGCCCAGGTACAGCCCGGCCTTGCGGCAGTCGTTGCGGATGGCCGACTCGACCCGGTAATCGATGGTGCGCCCCTGGGCATCGGTCAGCAGTACGCAGTAGTCGGCACCGCGTACCCGCTCGTGTAGGCGTGCCACAGCATCGCTGGCGATGCGCAGGAACAGTTCGGCGCGTTCGCGGCACTCGTTGAGCAGGCTTTGAGAAAGGATACGCGGCCCCTGCTGGGACCCAGGGTCGAGGCGGTACAGCTCCATGGAACGGCGCCAGGAGTCGAGGATCAGCGGTGGCACCGGCGCCTGTGGCAGGCGGTCGGCATTCTTCAACACCCTGCTGACGCAGTCGACATGGGCTCGGGAGTTCGCGGCAAGCATTCAGGCCCTCCGGTTCTCGTTGCTGTTTTTATCGTTGTCCGGCCATTAAGCGCCTCTGGGCATGCCCCGACAAGCACTGTGTGATTACCGGCTGGCTTGAGACGCCGCGTCTCAGCGTCTCGGCAATGCCTGCCTGGCGCTGGCACCCGGCGTCTCGCCAGCACCGTGGCAAAGGCATGCCAATACGCAACCAAAACCCTCTAGCGCGGCCATTTCGGTCAAATCAAAGAAAGCTGGCACCGCGCTTGCTCCTGCCTTGGCAAACAAAAATACGAGGTGCGCCATGCCGCAACCCGCCCCGATTGTCGGGATCATTGCCAACCCTGCCTCTGGCCGCGACCTGCGCCGCCTGACCGCCAACGCCGGGCTCTATTCCAGCACCGACAAGGCCTCGGCCATCCAGCGCCTGCTGGCGGCCTTCGGTGCCACCGGTATCGGCCAGGTGCTGTTGCCCAGCGACATGACCGGCATCGCTGCTGCCGTGCTCAAGGCCAGCCAGGGCCCGGGCGCCCGTGACCAGCACTGGCCGGCCCTCGAAATACTCGACCTGCCGCTGACCCAGACCGTTGCCGACACCCGCCAGGCCACCCGGCACATGGTCGAGCGCGGCGTGGCGATGATCGCCGTGCTCGGTGGCGATGGCACCCACAAGGCAGTCGCTGCCGAGGCCGGTGACGTGCCGCTGCTGACCTTATCCACCGGCACCAACAATGCGTTCCCCGAACTGCGCGAAGCCACCAGCGCTGGCCTTGCCGGTGGCCTGTTCGCCAGCGGCCTGGTGCCCGCCAGCATCGGCCTGCGCCGTAACAAGCGCCTGCTGGTAAGAGTGCCCGAGCAACAGCTGGCCGAATGGGCCTTGGTCGAAGTGGCCGTGTCGCCACAGCGCTTCATCGGCGCCCGTGCGCTCAGCCGCAGCGAGGACCTGTGCGAAGTCTTCGCCTGCTTTGCCGAACCCCATGCCATCGGCCTGTCGGCCCTGTGCGGCCTGTGGTGCCCAGTGTCACGCCACGAGCTGCACGGTGCCTGGGTACGCCTGAATCCCGGCGCCGAACAAACATTGCTCGCGCCGCTGGCACCCGGCCTGCTGCAAGCCTGCGGCATCACCGCCAGCGGCCCGCTGACTCCTGGCGTTGCCCATCGCCTGAGCCTGACCAGCGGCACCCTGGCCCTGGACGGCGAACGCGAGATCGAATTCGCCGAGCACGACACGCCCACCATCACCCTCGACCACCAAGGCCCGCTAAGCGTGGATGTCGAGGCCGTACTGGCGCACGCCGCCCGCCACCACCTGCTGGCCGTCCCGCGCGGCCAGCGGCTGCATTCTGCATCCCCGCGTTGAGACAACCCTGGAGAACAACAAGATGTCCAATCAACTGAGTACCGAACAACTGCTGCATGCCTATGAAGTGATGCGCACCATCCGTGCGTTCGAAGAACGCCTGCATGTGGAATTCGCCACGGGCGAGATCCCCGGTTTCGTCCACCTGTACGCTGGCGAAGAGGCCTCGGCCGCCGGGGTCATGGCCCACTTGCGCGACAGCGACTGCATCGCGTCAACCCACCGTGGTCATGGCCACTGCATCGCCAAGGGCGTGGACGTGTACGGCATGATGGCCGAGATCTACGGCAAGAAGACCGGCGTATGTGGCGGCAAGGGCGGCTCGATGCACATTGCCGACCTGGAGAAAGGCATGCTCGGCGCCAACGGCATCGTCGGCGCTGGCGCCCCGCTGGTAGCCGGGGCAGCGCTGGCCGCCAAGATCAAAGGCCGCGACGATGTATCGGTGGCCTTCTTCGGCGATGGCGCCTCCAACGAAGGTGCGGTGTTCGAGGCCATGAACATGGCGTCAATCATGAACCTGCCCTGCATCTTCGTGGCCGAGAACAACGGCTACGCCGAAGCCACCGCCTCCAATTGGTCCGTTGCCTGCGACCATATTGCCGACCGCGCCGCCGGTTTCGGCATGCCGGGTGTCACCATCGACGGCTTCGACTTCTTTGCGGTGTACGAGGCCGCTGGCGCAGCCATCGAGCGCGCACGCTCCGGGCAAGGCCCGTCGCTGATCGAGGTCAAGCTCAGCCGCTACTACGGCCACTTCGAAGGCGATGCACAAACCTACCGCGCCCCGGATGAAGTGAAGAACCTGCGCGAATCCCGCGATTGCCTGATGCAGTTCCGCAACAAGACCACCCGTGCCGGCCTGCTCACTGCCGAGCAACTGGACGCCATCGACGCCCGCATCGAAGACCTGATCGAGGACGCCGTGCGCCGCGCCAAGTCCGATCCCAAGCCACAGCCCGCCGACCTGCTCACCGACGTCTACGTCGCCTACCCCTGAGCCGCGGATTACAAGAACAACAGGAGAACCACCATGGCAAGAAAGATCAGCTACCAGCAGGCCATCAACGAAGCCCTGGCCCAGGAAATGCGCCGCGACAACACCGTGTTCATCATTGGAGAAGACGTGGCCGGCGGTGCCGGCGCCCCCGGCGAGGATGACGCGTGGGGGGGCGTGCTGGGCGTGACCAAAGGCCTGTACCACCAGTTTCCCGGCCGCGTGCTGGACGCGCCGCTGTCGGAAATCGGCTACGTCGGGGCCGCCGTCGGGGCTGCCACCCAGGGCCTGCGCCCGGTGTGCGAGCTGATGTTCGTTGACTTCGCCGGCTGCTGCCTGGACCAGATCCTCAACCAGGCCGCCAAGTTCCGCTACATGTTCGGCGGCAAGGCAGTCACCCCGCTGGTGATGCGCACCATGTATGGCGCCGGCCTGCGTGCGGCGGCCCAGCACTCGCAAATGCTCACCTCGCTGTGGACGCACATCCCAGGCCTGAAAGTGGTGTGCCCGTCCTCGCCTTACGATGCCAAAGGCCTGTTGATCCAGGCGATCCGCGACAACGACCCGGTGATCTTCTGCGAGCACAAGCTGCTGTACAGCATGCAGGGCGAGGTGCCGGAAGAGGTGTACACCGTGCCGTTCGGCGAGGCCAACTTCCTGCGCGATGGTGACGATGTGACCCTGGTCACTTACGGGCGCATGGTGCATGTGGCGCTGGAGGCTGCCAACAACCTGGCCCGCCAGGGCATCGACTGCGAAGTGCTGGACCTGCGCACCACCAGCCCGCTGGACGAAGACAGCATTCTGGAAAGCGTGGAAAAAACCGGCCGACTGGTGGTGATCGACGAAGCCAACCCGCGTTGCTCCATGGCCACCGACATCAGCGCGCTGGTGGCGCAGAAGGCCTTCGGCGCGCTCAAGGGCCCGATCGAAATGGTCACCGCACCGCACACCCCGGTGCCGTTCTCCGATGCCCTGGAAGACCTGTACATCCCTGACGCGGCGAAGATCGAGGCTGCCGTGCGCAAGGTGATCGAAGCTGCAAGGAGTGCCGCATGAGCCAGATCCATACCCTGACCATGCCCAAGTGGGGCCTTTCGATGACCGAGGGCCGGGTGGACGCCTGGCTCAAGCAGGAAGGCGACGAAATCAACAAGGGCGACGAGGTGCTGGACGTCGAGACCGACAAGATCAGCAGCAGCGTCGAAGCCCCGTTCAGTGGTGTATTGCGCCGCCAGGTGGCCAAACCGGATGAAACCCTGCCGGTTGGCGCACTGCTGGCGGTGGTGGTGGAAGGCGAAGCCGAGGAATCCGAGATCGATGCAGTGGTACAGCGCTTCCAGGCCGAGTTCGTCGCCGAAGGGGGCGCCGACCAAGCACAAGGGCCGACCCCGCAGAAGGCTGAAGTGGGCGGCCGCCTGTTGCGCTGGTTCGAACTGGGCGAAGGCGGTACGCCGCTGGTACTGGTACACGGCTTTGGCGGCGACCTCAACAACTGGCTGTTCAACCACCCGGCGCTGGCGGCCGAGCGCCGGGTGATCGCCCTTGACCTGCCGGGGCACGGCGAGTCGGCAAAGGCCCTGCAACGGGGCGACCTGGATGAACTGAGCGAAACCGTGCTGGCCCTGCTCGACCACCTGGACATCGCCAAGGCCCACCTGGCCGGACACTCCATGGGTGGCGCGGTCAGCCTGAACGTGGCGCGCCTGGCGCCGCAGCGGGTGGCCAGCCTGAGCCTGATCGCCAGTGCCGGCCTGGGTGAGGCAATCAATGGGCAGTACCTGCAAGGCTTTGTTGCCGCCGCGAACCGCAACGCCCTCAAACCGCAGATGGTGCAGCTGTTCGCCGACCCGGCACTGGTCACCCGGCAGATGCTGGAAGACATGCTCAAGTTCAAGCGCCTGGAAGGTGTCGATGATGCCTTGCGCCAGCTGGCAATAGCCATTGCCGACGGTGACAGGCAGCGCCACGACCTGCGCGGCGTGCTGGGGCAGCATCCGGCACTGGTGGTGTGGGGTGGCAAGGACGCGATTATCCCGGCCAGCCACGCAGAGGGCCTGGAGGCCGAAGTGCTGGTGCTGCCAGAGGCCGGGCATATGGTGCAGATGGAGGCGGCTGAGGAGGTGAACCGGAGGATGGTGGAGTTTTTACGGGGGCATTGAGGTAATGAGTTACATGTCTGGGGATGGCGGATGGGCATGGAAGTGCATGCCTTGAGTGCTCCAGCGCCTAGGACATCTAGCGCCGCCCGCGCGGCGCATCGCGAGCTACGCTCGCTCCTACGTTTGTTTCGGGCCAATTTGTCCTGTGGGATCTGCGCGCGGACGCCTTGGCGCATGGCTCGATTTGGCGTCGTACAAACGAGGCGGTCGCGCGCGATGGCCCAGGCGTTACTGGCCCGAAACAAACGTAGGAGCGAGCGCCGGCGGCGCTCGATTTCCCAGGCGCCGAACAACTCAAGACATGCACCCGCTAGCCCTCACCCAATCCCCCGACATGCACCTCGCAGCCACCGCACGTTCTGTAAGTTGGCTGAGCTACTTTTGCATCGCCAGACCGGGGATTTCACCTGAGATTCAGGTTGAGCCGAGCGGCCTCATCGCCGGCAAGCCAGCTCCCACAAATTCTGCGCAAGGCTCAAGGTCAGCGCACACCCTGTGGGAGCAACTGTCTTCTTGTGGAAGCTGGCCTTGCCGGTGTTCGCGGCTAAAGCCCCACAGGGACCGCGCACGCCCACGATCCATGGTAAATCCTGCGGGCGCAGCCCATGCCCTCGCTGTCTCAGGATCCCATTCTGCGTCATACTCGGCAGACCTATTGCCCGGTCCTCGCCATGCGTCCACTGCTCCCCATTACCTTGGTCTTGCTGCTCGCCGCCTGTGGCGATGGCGAATCGCTGCTTCCGCCGGACGCGCGCCTGCCTGACGGGGGGCGTTACCGGGGTCAGGTGGTCGATGGCCTGCTGCAGGGCGAGGGCCGTATCGACTACCCCAACGGCAGCTGGTACGCCGGCGGCTTCAAGGACGGCCAATGGCACGGCCAGGGAGAATGGCACGGCCAGAACGGCGAGGTGTACCGTGGCCAGTTCGCCGGGGGGCTGTTCCAGGGACTGGGCGACCTGACCACGCCGGGCAGCCACTATGCCGGCACCTTCAAGCATGGCCGCCGCGATGGCGAAGGCACGCTCAAGCAAGCCGACCAGACCTACCGTGGCCAGTTCAAGGACGACCTCTACGACGGCGCTGGCGAACTGGAACTGGCCGACGGCAGCCGCTACCAGGGCCTGTTCGCCAAGGGCAAACCCAACGGCGCCGGCGTACGCAGCGATGCCAGCGGTAACCAGTTCAGTGGCCGCTTCGTCAACGGCGAGCTGCAAGGCAGCGGCACCTACGACAGCGTTGACGGTGAGCAGTACATCGGCGAGTTCAAGGACAACCGCCTGGAAGGTCGCGGCCGTTACGAAAACGCCGATGGCGATGTGTGGATTGGCGAATTCAAGGATGGCTCATTGATCGGCGAAGGCGAACTGCTGGGCAGCGATGGCAGCCATTACAAAGGCGAGTTCGCCGACTGGCGCCTGTCGGGCCAGGGCAGCCTGCAGCTGGCCGATGGCAGCAAGTACATCGGCGGCTTCCTGAACGATGCCTACCACGGGCATGGGCGATTGATCCTGGCCAGCGGCAAGGTCGAAAGCGGCGTCTGGGTCAATGGCGTGCGGGTACGCGACCAGAACGGCCAGTTGCTACCCGATCCGCTGGACCTGGCCCTGCTCAATCAGGGCCGCCTGCTGGACGAGGCGCTGGCCCGTGTCCCGCGCTCAGCCCCATCGATCCAGCTGTACAGCCTGGTGGTGGCCGGGGATGGCCAGCAGAGCGTGTTCCTGCGCGAAGCCGACTACGTCAGCAACATGCTCAAGGTGCGCTTTGGTGCCCGTGGCCAGATGACCTTGGTCAACCACCGCGACCACATGGCCACCCGCCCCATGGCCACTCGCGAAAACCTTACCCGTGCCGCCCGCACCCTGGCCGAGCGCAGCGGCCCTGAAGACCTGGTGTTCATCTACCTTACCAGCCATGGCAGCCAGGACCATCAACTGGTGCTCGACCAGCCGCGCCTGCAATTGGCTGACCTTTCCGCCGACGAACTGGCCACTGCCCTGGCGCCGCTCAAGAATCGAGACAAGGTAATCGTCATCTCGGCCTGCTATTCAGGGGGCTACATCGCCCCGCTCAAGGATGAGCGCACGCTGATCATGACGGCGGCCCGGGCCGACCGCGTGTCTTTCGGTTGCTCGGAAGAAGCCGACTTCACCTACTTTGGCGATGCCCTGTTCGCCGAAGCGCTGAACCAGACCGACGACCTCAAACAGGCATTTGAACTGGCACGTACCAGCGTTGCCGAAAGAGAACAAAGGGAAGGCTTCGAGGCCTCCGAGCCGCAGCTGTGGGCGCCGCCCGCCGTGCTTGAGCACTGGCAGCAGCTGCGCCGGCAACAGGCCGAAGAAGCGTTGCGTAACGCCACACAAGCCAGCGCGGAGCGACGAGCGGAAACGCCCGGCAACCACTAGAATTGTGTGTAACAAGGGAGAGACATCATGTATTTGACGCCTCAGCATGTCCTGCTTGCCGGTGCCACAGGTCTGACGGGTGAACACCTGCTCGACCGCCTGCTCAACGAGCCCACCATCACCCGCGTACTGGCGCCCACTCGCCGGCCGCTGGCCGAGCATCCGCACCTGGAAAACCCGGTGGGCGACCCGGCGGTATTCCTTCCTCAGTTGGCCGGGCGGGTCGATATCGCCTATTGCTGCCTGGGCACCACGCTGAAGCAGGCCGGCTCCGAATCGGCGTTCCGTGCGGTGGACCTGGACATGGTGGTGGCGTTCAGCAAACGTGCCCGGGAAATGGGCGCGCGGCATCTGTTGGTGGTCAGCGCGCTGGGTGCCGACCCGAAATCGTCGATTTTCTACAACCGGGTCAAAGGTGAGATGGAAGAGGCGCTGAAGGCTCAGGACTGGCCGCAGTTGACCATCGTGCGGCCGTCGTTGCTGCTGGGCGAACGCATTCAGCCACGCCTCAGTGAGCAGTTGGTTTCGCCGTTTTCCAAGCTGATACCGGGTAAATACCGGGGGATCGAGGCTTGCACTCTGGCGCGGGCGCTTTGGCGGCTGGCGTTAGAGGAAGAGGACGGGATACGGGTTGTGGAGTCGGATGAGTTGCGCAGGTTGGGCAAGAAATAGGCGTTACCTATGACGGCCTCTTCGCGGGCAGCCCGCGAAAGGGCCGTTACAGGCCACCGGTGGCCTGGAAGCCTACACCGGCTGCTGTCAGTAACGACAACGGCAACAACAGGGTATCGAGCAACATGCTCCCCGGCAGGTCCAGCCCAGGATAGGCTGGTGCATCAGCCCCGTAGTGATCTCGCGGGCAACACCCACCATTGATTACGTACAAATCCAGCCGGGTGCCGGCATACACCACCGGCGCCCCGGGCTTGGCGGCATCCAGCGTGCGTACCGTGGCGCAGCCCCCCAGCATCACCAGCGCCAGCACCCCCACCAACGCTCGCTTCAATCATCCACCCCAAAGTGGTGCTCACCCCAGCGTGGCAACATGTCCTGGGGAATGTTCAGCAGGTTGAGAATACGCGCCACGACAAAGTCGACCAGGTCGTCGATGGTCTGCGGCTGGTGGTAAAAGCCCGGTGCCGCCGGCAGGATCACCGCGCCCATCTGCGACAGCTTGAGCATGTTTTCCAGGTGGATGGTGGAAAACGGGGCTTCGCGTGGCACCAGGATCAGTTGCCGACGCTCCTTGAGGGTAACGTCGGCAGCGCGTTCGATCAGGTTGTTGCAGGCACCGGTGGCAATGGCCGACAAGGTGCCAGTGGAACAAGGCACTACCACCATCGCCGCCGGGGCACCGGAGCCGGAGGCCACCGGCGACATCCAGTCTTCCTTGCCATACACGCGGATCTGCCCGTCGGCGGCGCCGGTGTATTCGGTAAGGAAGGCCTGCATCGCCTGGGGCTTGGCCGGCAACAGCACGTCGGTCTCGGTGGCCATTACCAGTTGCGCGGCCTTGGAGATCAGGAAGTGCACTTCGCGGTCTTCGCGCACCAGGCAATCGAGCAGGCGCAGGCCATACTGGGCGCCCGAGGCGCCCGTCATGGCCAGGGTGATACGTTCTGGCCCGCTCACTTCAGCGCCTCGGCCAGTTTGCCGTGCAGGCCGCCGAAGCCGCCGTTGCTCATGATCACCACATGAGTGCCCGGGCGGGCCTGGCCCTTGACCCGCTCGATGATCGCGTCAAGGCTGTCGGCTACCACACTCGGGACCTTGCACTGCGCGGCGGTGGCCGCCAGGTCCCAGCCGAGGTTGGCCGGGGCGTACCAGATGACCTGGTCGGCGTCGTTGACGCTCTCTGGCAAACCGTCACGGTGGGCGCCCAGCTTCATCGAGTTGGAGCGTGGTTCGATCACGGCAATCACCGGGGCCTCGCCAACACGCTTGCGCAGGCCATCGAGGGTGGTGGCGATGGCAGTCGGGTGGTGGGCGAAATCATCGTAGATGGTCACGCCCTGCACTTCGGCCACCTTTTCCATGCGCCGTTTTACGCTCTTGAACGCGCTGAGGCCTTCGATGCCCATGGCCGCGGCCACGCCGACATGGCGGGCGGCGGCCAGGGTGGCCAGCGCGTTGGCAACGTTGTGCTGGCCCGTCAGTGCCCAGTCCACCACGCCTTGCGCTTCGCCTTCGAACAACACTTCGAAACGCGAGCCGTCTGGGCTGAGCAGGCGCGCCTGCCACTGGCCACCAACGCCTGTGGTCTGCACCGGGGTCCAGCAGCCCATGCCGATCACCCGCTCCAGCGCTTGCTCGGTGGTAGGGTGAATCACCAGGCCTTCGCTCGGAATGGTGCGTACCAGGTGGTGGAACTGCCGCTCGATCGAGGCCAGGTCCGGGAAGATGTCCGCGTGGTCGAACTCAAGGTTGTTGAGGATCGCGGTACGCGGGTGGTAATGCACGAACTTCGAGCGCTTGTCGAAGAAGGCGCTGTCGTACTCGTCGGCTTCGACGACGAAGAACGGCGTGTCGCCCAGGCGGGCCGATACCGAGAAATTCTGCGGCACACCGCCAATCAGGAAGCCCGGGCTCATGCCGGCGTGCTCCAGCACCCAGGCCAGCATGCTGCTGGTGGTGGTCTTGCCGTGGGTACCGGCAACGGCCAGCACCCAGCGGCCTTGCAGCACATGGTCGGCCAGCCACTGCGGGCCGGAAACATAGGGCAGGCCCTTGTTCAGCACGTATTCCACTGCCGGGTTGCCGCGTGACATGGCGTTGCCGATGACCACCAGGTCGGGTGCCGGGTCCAGCTGGGCCGGGTCATAGCCTTGGGTCAGTTCGATGCCCTGGGCTTCGAGCTGAGTGCTCATCGGGGGATAGACGTTGGCGTCCGAGCCGGTGACGCGATGGCCAAGTTCCTTGGCCAGCACCGCCAGCGAGCCCATGAAAGTGCCGCAAATACCGAGAATGTGAATATGCATGGTCGACCTCGCAAAACATCGAGGCAGGGTAGCCCAGGGCGCGACAAATCGCACCCGCTGTTTCGCTCAGTCGGCCCTCGCAATGCCGTGTTTGCGCAGTTTTCGATACAAGGTATTGCGGCTGATGCCCAGATGCTCGGCGACACGGGTCAAGTGCCAGTGTTTTGCCTCCAGGGTCGCCATCAGCGCTTGGCGCTCGGCATCCTCCAACACAACTGGCCCTATCGCCGGCAAGCCAGATCCCACAGGGTTTGCACGTCCCTCAGGCTTGGTGCAGTACCTGTGGGAGCTGGCTTGCCGGCGATCGAGGGCGAAGCCCTCGCGAACAATAGCGGGGAGATCCGAGAACTCGATTCGGGCGTTCTCGCAAAGCGCCACCAAGGTACGCAGCACGTTGCGCATCTGCCGCACATTACCCGGCCAGGCAAAGTCCAGCAGCGCCTGACGCGCCCTGGGCTCCAGTTCGACACGTTGCCCCTGCGCCTCCTGATGCAACAAAAAGTCCAGCAGCTGTGTTTTGTCACTGCGCTCACGCACCGCCGGCAACGCCACCTCCAGGCCATTCAGGCGGTAATACAGGTCCTCACGGAAACTGCCCTGCTCCACCCGCTCCAGCAAGTCGCGGTGGGTGGCGCTGACAATACGGACATCCACCGCTTGCGGCTCGCCACCGATGGGCACCACCTGGCGCTCTTCCAGTACCCGCAGCAGGCGGGTTTGCAAGGCCAGCGGCATGTCGCCGATCTCGTCCAGCAGCAAGGTGCCGCCATCGGCCTGCAGCAGCTTGCCGCGCATGCCTTCTTTGCGTGCTCCGGTAAAACTGCCGCCTCGGTAACCGAACAACTCGCTCTCGATCAGGCTTTCCGGGATCGAGGCACAGTTGATGGCGATGAACGGCTTGCCGCGTCGCCCGCTGGCCTGGTGCACGGCCTGGGCAAACGCTTCTTTGCCACAACCGGTTTCACCACGTAGCAACAGCGGCACGTCACGCTCGAACACCCGTACGCTGCGGCGGAATTCGTTCTGCAGAGCCGGGTCGAGCAGGCAGATGGCCGGTTCCATCGGGTGCATGGGCAAGGGTTGCGCAACAGGCACCGACCACACGGGCGCACGGGCCTTGCCGCGCAGGCTGGCAAACACTTGGCGACCGTCCAGCGTATGCAGCGGCCAGACCGTGCTGCCAGCGGGGGTGGCGCGGCTGAACAGTTCGTCGTGGCTACAGGCAAAAAAACGCTCCACGTGTTTGCCCAGCACGCCACCGCGCACGCTGCCCAGCAGGTTCAACGCGCTCTGGTTGGCAGCACAAATCCGCCCATCGCCGTCGAACGCCAGCAGGCCTTCGCTGAACAGGCCGACCGACTCGGCCTGCAGGTGAAAACGCAACAGCCACTGCTGCTCGAAGTGGCGCAGGAAATAGCAGCTTTCAATCATCTTCGCCGACAGGTTCACCAGCGCCATGGTGTGGAACTGGCTCTGGCGCGAAACGTCAGGCCGTGCCGATGACACATCCAGCACCGCCAGCAGTTCGCCATGCGGGTCGAACACTGGGCTGGCCGAGCAGGTCAGGCCAGTGTGGCGGCCACGGAAGTGCTCGTTCTGGTGAATGGTCAATGCCTGGCGCTCGACCAGGCAGGTGCCGATGCCGTTGGTGCCCTCGCGCGCCTCGCTCCAGTCGGCGCCCAACCACAGCCCGGCACGCTCGAAGCTGCGCCGCTCGGTGGCCGCGCTGACGCAGTTGAGGATCACCCCGCGGGCGTCGGTCAGCAGTACCGCATGGCCGGCGCCGGAAAGCTGCTGGTGCAGGCTGTTCATTTCATGATCGGCAATTTGCAGCACCTGGCGCAGGCGCTCGCGGCTTTCCAGCAAACGCCCATGCTCAAGCACCACGGGCGCCTCGATCACCGAAGGGTCGAGGTGGTAGTCCTCCAGGCAGCGCAGCCAGGAGCGGGCAATGGACGGGTCACTGCCCCCCTCCCCGGCCCCACCATGGGCAACGGTATGCACTTGCTGGGCATGCCGAATGAAAGGATTGCTCTGCATTTGTTGTAGTTCTCCGCAGATAGAGAGTTCCGCCAGCATCCTCCACCCGGGAAGCCTTTGCAATGCACCCGCCTGTGACGTGTCGCAAATGGCACAAAGTGTCACCCCCGCGCGTACCGGGGCTGGTACAGCGGCCAATCACAGGGCCTTGGTAGCTGACCCAAGTCATTGATTTGACTGGCGTGCGAAACGCTGGCCCAACCTTTGCTCTACGCTTTGCAACTCCTCAACAAACATAACAGCCAGGAGACACACCATGCGTTACGCACATCCCGGTACCGAGGGCGCGAAGGTTTCCTTCAAGAGCCGCTACGGCAACTACATCGGTGGCGAGTTCGTAGCTCCGGTCAAGGGGCAGTACTTTGAAAACACGTCCCCGGTGAATGGCAAACTGATCGCCGAATTTCCCCGTTCCACTGCCGAAGACATCGATAAGGCGCTCGACGCCGCCCACGCCGCTGCCGACGCCTGGGGCCGCACTTCAGTGCAGGACCGCTCCAACGTGCTGTTGAAGATCGCCGACCGCATCGAGCAAAACCTCGAACTGCTGGCGATTACCGAAACCTGGGACAACGGCAAGCCGGTCCGCGAAACCCTCAACGCCGACATCCCGCTGGCGGTCGACCACTTCCGCTACTTCGCCGGCTGCATCCGCGCCCAGGAAGGGGGTGCTGCCGAAATCAACGAAGGCACCGTGGCCTACCACATTCACGAACCGCTGGGCGTGGTCGGGCAGATCATCCCGTGGAACTTCCCGATCCTGATGGCCGCCTGGAAACTTGCCCCGGCACTGGCCGCGGGCAACTGCGTGGTGCTCAAGCCTGCCGAACAGACCCCGCTGGGCATCACCGTGCTGGTCGAACTGATTGGCGACCTGCTGCCAAAAGGCGTGCTCAACGTGGTGCAAGGCTTTGGCCGCGAAGCCGGTGAAGCCCTGGCCACCAGCAAGCGCATCGCCAAGATCGCCTTCACCGGCTCCACCCCGGTGGGCTCGCACATCATGAAATGCGCAGCCGAAAACATCATTCCATCCACCGTGGAACTGGGCGGCAAGTCGCCGAACGTGTACTTCGAAGACATCATGCAAGCCGAGCCGAGTTTCATCGAGAAGGCGGCCGAAGGCATGGTGCTGGCGTTCTTCAACCAGGGCGAAGTGTGTACCTGCCCATCCCGGGCACTGGTACAGGAGTCGATCTACCCGCAGTTCATGGAAGTGGTGATGAAGAAGGTGCTGCAGATCAAACGCGGCGACCCGCTGGACACCGACACCATGGTCGGCGCCCAGGCTTCGCAACAGCAGTTCGAGAAGATCCTCTCGTACCTGCAGATCGCCCAGGACGAAGGTGCCGAGCTGCTGACCGGCGGCAAGGTGGAAAAACTGGAAGGCTCGCTGGCCACCGGTTACTACATCCAGCCGACCCTGCTCAAGGGCAACAACAAGATGCGCGTGTTCCAGGAAGAAATCTTCGGCCCGGTGGTCAGCGTCACCACCTTCAAGGACGAAGCCGAAGCCCTGGCGATTGCCAACGACACCGAGTTCGGCCTGGGTGCCGGCGTGTGGACCCGCGATATCAACCGTGCCTACCGCATGGGCCGTGGGATCAAGGCTGGCCGCGTATGGACCAACTGCTACCACCTGTACCCGGCGCATGCGGCGTTCGGCGGCTACAAGAAGTCCGGTGTTGGCCGTGAGACCCACAAGATGATGCTGGACCACTATCAGCAAACCAAGAACTTGCTGGTGAGCTACGACATTAACCCGCTGGGCTTCTTCTAAGCCCGTCAGCCAGAGCGGTTCGCGTTCACGAACCGCTCTGGCTCGCTTCCTGCAGTACCCATCACCATCGGCCCGGAACCCTTCCGGCCACCAAGAAAAAGAACAGGTGAAACTATGCCAAGCGATCATTCCGCCGGCTCGCCGGCAGGCTCTTCTGTCGACTTCGAAAAAGTCGGCTCGGACTATTTCCAGCAACGTGAACTGAAAAAAGGCGCCGCCGGCTGGGTACTGCTGGTCGGCCTGGGCGTGGCTTACGTCATTTCCGGCGACTATGCCGGCTGGAACTTCGGCTTGGCCCAAGGCGGCTGGGGCGGCATGTTCCTCGCCACCTTGCTGATGGCCACCATGTACCTGTGCATGTGCTTTTCGCTGGCCGAGCTGTCGTCGATGATCCCTACCGCAGGCGGCGGCTACGGCTTTGCCCGCAGCGCCTTCGGCCCGTGGGGCGGCTTTCTGACCGGTACGGCGATCCTGATCGAATACGCCATCGCCCCTGCCGCCATTGCCGTGTTCATCGGCGCTTATTGCCAGTCACTGTTCGGCATCGGCGGCTGGATGATCTACCTGGCGTTCTACATCGTGTTCATCGGCATCCACATCTTCGGTGTGGGGGAAGCGTTGAAGCTGATGTTCATCATCACCGCCATCGCCGCCATCGCCCTGGCGGTGTTCCTGGTGAGCATGGTGCCCCATTTTGATGCAGCCAACCTGTTCGACATCGCCAAAACGGACGCGGTGGGCGCCAGCAGCTTCCTGCCGTTCGGTTATGTGGGCGTGTGGGCGGCCATTCCTTATGCCATCTGGTTCTTCCTGGCTGTCGAAGGTGTGCCGCTGGCCGCCGAAGAAACCAAGAACCCCAAGCGTGACCTGCCACGCGGCCTGATCGGTGCCATGCTGGTACTGTTGGCCTTCGCCCTGCTGATTTTGGTAGTCGGCCCCGGCGGTGCAGGCTCCGAAGCACTGAAAGCGTCCGGTAACCCGCTGGTCGAGGCACTGTCCAAAGCCTATGGCGGCAGTACCTGGATGGGCGGTTTCGTCAACCTGGTCGGCCTGGCCGGGCTGATCGCCAGCTTCTTCTCGATCATCTACGCCTATTCCCGGCAGATCTTCGCCCTGTCCCGCGCCGGCTACCTGCCGCGCAAGCTGTCGGAAACCAACAAAAGCAAGGCACCGGTACTGGCCTTGATCATCCCCGGCATCATCGGCTTTGCCCTGTCGCTGACCGGCCAGGGTGACCTGCTGATTCTGGTAGCCGTATTCGGCGCTACCCTTTCTTACGTGCTGATGATGGCCGCACACATCACCCTGCGCATCCGCCGGCCGAAGATGGAGCGCCCATACCGCACCCCCGGTGGCATCTTTACCTCGGGCGTCGCGCTGGTGCTGGCCTGCATCGCTGTGGTTGCCGGCTTCCTGGTCGACCCACGGGTGGTGATTGGCGCCGCAGTGATCTATGCGGTATTAATTGCCTACTTTGCTTTCTACAGCCGCCACCACCTGGTTGCGGGCACACCGGAAGAGGAATTCGCCGCGATCCAGAAGGCCGAAGAGGCCCTGCACTGATTGCCGCCACCCGCCGCAGGGCAACCTGCGGCTCTGGAGATTCTGTATGGCAAGTTTCGTACACACGGTCGGCCACCTGGTCTACCGCTTCGACAGCCTCAAGGAAGTGATGGCCAAGGCCAGCCCGGCACGCTCCGGGGACTACCTGGCAGGCGTTGCGGCCAGCAACGACGGCGAACGCGTCGCTGCGCAGATGGCGCTGGCCAATATCCCGCTGACGCATTTTCTCAATGAAGCGCTGATCCCTTACGAAGATGACGAGGTTACCCGCCTTATCGTCGATACCCACGATGCCCAGGCGTTCGCACCGGTCAGCCACCTGACTGTGGGCGGCCTGCGTGACTGGCTGCTGAGCGAAGAGGCTGATGAAGACAGCCTGCGCGCCCTGGCGCCCGGGCTGACACCGGAAATGGCAGCAGCGGTCTCGAAGATCATGCGTGTGCAGGACCTGGTGCTGGTGGCGCAGAAGATCCGCGTGGTTACCCGTTTTCGCGGCACCATGGGCCTGCGCGGGCGCCTGTCGACCCGGCTGCAGCCCAACCACCCGACCGACGAGCCGGCCGGTATCGCCGCCAGCATTCTCGATGGCCTGCTGTACGGCAACGGCGATGCCATGATTGGCATCAACCCGGCCACCGACAGCATCGCCTCGATCTGCGCCCTGCTGGAAATGCTCGACGCCATCATCCAGCGCTACGACATCCCTACCCAGGCCTGTGTGCTGACCCACGTCACCACCTCGATCGAGGCGATCAACCGTGGCGTGCCGCTGGACCTGGTGTTCCAGTCCATCGCCGGTACCGAAGCGGCCAACGCCGGGTTTGGCATCAACCTGAACGTACTGCAGGAAGGCTACGAAGCGGGCCTGTCGCTGAAGCGCGGCACCCTCGGGCAAAACCTGATGTACTTCGAAACCGGCCAGGGCAGCGCGCTGTCGGCCAACGCCCACCACGGCGTCGACCAGCAAACCTGCGAAACCCGCGCCTATGCCGTGGCCCGCCACTTCAAGCCGTTTCTGGTCAACACCGTGGTCGGTTTCATCGGCCCGGAGTACCTGTACAACGGCAAGCAGATCATCCGCGCCGGCCTGGAAGACCACTTCTGCGGCAAGCTGCTGGGCGTGCCGATGGGCTGCGATATCTGCTACACCAACCACGCCGAAGCCGACCAGGACGACATGGACACCCTGCTGACCCTGCTGGGGGTGGCCGGGATCAACTTCATCATGGGTATCCCCGGTTCCGACGACATCATGCTCAACTACCAGACCACCTCGTTCCACGACGCGCTGTACGCGCGCCAGACCCTGGGCCTGAAGCCCGGGCCGGAATTCGAAGCGTGGCTGGCCCGCACCGGCATCTTCACCCAGGCCGATGGCCGGGTGCGCTTTGGTGACAACCTGCCGCCGGCCTTCCGCCAGGCCTTGGCACAGCTTGCATAGGGATGACCATGGACCCTCGCACACCTACCCCCGACAACCCTTGGCTGGCCCTGCGCAACCTGACCCCGGCACGCATCGCCCTGGGCCGCACCGGCACCAGCCTGCCAACCGGGGCGCAGCTGGACTTCCAGTTCGCCCATGCCCAGGCCCGAGATGCCGTGCACCTGGCCTTCGACCACGCCGGCCTGGCGACCCAACTGAGTGACCGTGGCCGTGACAGCCTGGTGCTGCACAGTGCCGCTAGCGACCGCCACCAGTACCTGCAGCGCCCGGACCTGGGCCGGCGGCTCAACGAAGACTCGATTGCCACCCTGCGCCAGCACGCACAGGCCAACCCCGGCGGCGTCGACCTGGCCATCGTGGTTGCCGATGGCCTGTCGGCGCTGGCTGTTCATCGCCACACCCTGCCGTTCCTGAGCCGTTTCGAGGAGCAAGCGGCCGCTGATGGCTGGACCAGCGCCCCTGTGGTGCTGGTGCAGCAGGGCCGCGTGGCAGTGGCAGACGAGGTCGGCGAATTGCTGGGCGCACGGATGACCGTGATGCTGATCGGCGAACGCCCAGGGCTCAGCTCGCCCGACAGCCTGGGCCTGTATTTCACCTACGCGCCGAAGGTCGGCCTGACCGATGCCTACCGCAACTGTATTTCCAACATCCGCCTGGAGGGCCTGAGCTATGGCATGGCGGCGCACCGCTTGCTGTACTTGATGCGCGAAGCCTGCAAACGCCAGCTTTCCGGGGTGAATCTGAAGGACGAAGCCGAGGTCCATAGCCTGGAAAGTGAAGACAGCGCCATCCAGAAAGGCAACTTCCTGCTCGGCAAAGGGTAAAAAACATGTCACGGAAGGCGGATTGCACTTGTGACGCGCATTGGGCAGCATGCCCTTGAACGCTGCAGGCATTCCGCTGTTTCCCTAAATGGACTCTGAGGGCCGCACATGCGCATCATCAAGGCAACCCTGGAACACCTCGACCTGCTCACGCCACTGTTCGTCAGATACCGTGAGTTCTATGGGCAGCTGCCCTATCCCGACAGCTCGCGCAGCTTTCTGGAAAAGCGCCTGAAACGGGATGAATCGGTGATCTACCTGGCGCTACCGGATGATGACGACAGCAAGCTGATGGGCTTCTGCCAGTTGTACCCCAGCTATTCGTCGCTATCGCTGAAGCGGGTATGGATACTCAACGACATCTACGTGGCCGAAGACTCGCGGCGCATGCTGGTGGCTGACCACCTGATGCGTGAGGCGAAGAAAATGGCGAAAGAGACCAACGCCGTGCGCATGCGGGTTTCGACCAGCGCGGACAACGAAGTTGCGCACAAGACCTACGAATCCATCGGTTTTCGTGAAGACACCGAGTTCAAGAGCTACATCCTGCCAATCAGCCAGGATTGACAGTCCCGACCCTTTCGCGGGCGTGCCCGCGAAAAGGCCAGCACAGGAAGCACCTGCCGTAACCCCCCGCTACAAACTCCCCGGGCATGATCCTGACTTAGCCGTATAATGCCCCACCTGTCATGTGTGAAAATTTACCCATCCCCAGGTAACCGAGCCTACGCCCCAGAACACAGGTGCTGTACATGGATTTCAACCCGCTGGACCTTATCCTGCATCTCGATGCCTACCTCGATCTGCTGGTCACCAATTACGGTCCCTGGATCTACGCCATCCTGTTCACCGTCATTTTCTGTGAAACAGGGCTGGTGGTAATGCCTTTCCTGCCAGGCGATTCGCTGCTGTTCATCGCTGGCGCCGTGGCCGCTGGTGGTGGCATGGACCCGGTGCTGCTGGCCGGCCTGCTGATGGCTGCAGCCATCCTGGGGGACAGTACCAACTACGTGATAGGGCGAACGGCCGGCGAGCGGTTGTTCAACAACCCCAACTCGAAGATCTTCCGCCGCGATTACCTGCAGCGTACCCACGACTTCTACGAACGCCACGGCGGCAAGACCGTGACCATGGCGCGCTTCCTGCCCATCCTGCGTACCTTTGCACCGTTCGTCGCCGGCATCGCGCACATGCATTACCCACGCTTCCTCGGTTTCAGCATCGCCGGTTCGCTGCTGTGGGTGGGAGGCCTGGTTACCCTGGGTTACTTCTTCGGTAACGTGCCGTTCATCAAGCAACACCTGTCGCTGATGGTGGTGGGCATCATCATCCTGTCGCTGGTGCCGATGATCCTCGGCCTGCTGCGCGGCCGCCTGGGCCGGGCCGCCAAGGCTCACTGACCGCCACTCATGTGGTCGTTCAGCGCCTGGCGGCGCAAGCGCACCCTGGCGCGCTACCCTATCTCCCCCCAGCAATGGCAGGCCGTACGCGAGCGCCTGCCGATGCTGGACGGCATCAGTGACGCCGAAGACCACTGGCTGCGCGAAGCCTGCATCCTGTTCCTGCTCGACAAGCACCTCACCTGCCTGCCCGGCGTCGAACTGGACGACGAGCAGCGCCTGCTGCTGGCCGCCCAGGCGCAACTGCCACTGCTGCACCTGGGCGAGCTGAACTGGTACCAGGGTTTCCACGAAATCATCCTGTACCCCGACGACTTCAAAAGCCCCCAGCGCCACCGCGATGCCAGTGGCGTGGAGCACGTCTGGGACGGCGAGCACAGCGGCGAAGCCTGGCAGCAGGGGCCGATCATCCTGGCCTGGAACGGCGTGCTGGCCAGTGGCGGCTGGGAGGCCTACAACCTCGTCATCCATGAGCTGGCGCACAAGCTCGACATGCTCAATGGCGATGCCAACGGCCTGCCCCCGCTGCACAGCGGCATGCCGGTGGATGAGTGGGCAACGGCCATGCAACAAGCCTACGACGACCTCAACCGCCAGCTGGACGCCAACCCCGACGCCGAAACCGCCATCGACCCCTATGCCGCGGAAAACCCGGCGGAGTTCTTTGCGGTCACCAGCGAATACTTCTTTAGTGCCCCCGACCTGCTGCAGCAGGCTTATCCATTGGTCTACCGCCAGTTGTCGCTGTTCTACCGGCAAGACCCGCTGGCGCGCCTGCGCCAGCTACAGGCCGAACACCCCGAATACCGCGAAAGCCACGCCTGACGGGGCCGCACATCAGGCCAGGCGTGGCATGCCCCGGCAGAATGTGCCTATAATCGCCGCCACTTTTTTGGTCAAACACGGGGGCACTGCCCAATGAGCTACAGCAAGATTCCGGCGGGCAAAGACCTGCCGAACGACATCTACGTCGCCATCGAGATCCCGGCCAACCACGCGCCGATCAAATACGAAATCGACAAGGACAGCGACACCCTGTTCGTCGACCGTTTCATGGCTACCCCAATGTTCTACCCAGCCAACTACGGCTTCATTCCGAACACCCTGGCTGACGACGGTGATCCGCTGGACGTGCTGGTTGTTACCCCTTACCCGGTAGCGCCAGGCTCGGTTATCCGCGCCCGTCCGGTTGGCGTGCTGAACATGACCGACGACGGCGGCGGCGACGCCAAGGTCATCGCTGTTCCTCACGACAAGCTGTCGCAGCTGTACGTTGACGTGAAGGAATACACCGACCTGCCAGCCCTGCTGATCCAGCAGATCGAGCACTTCTTTGCCAACTACAAAGATCTCGAGAAGGGCAAGTGGGTCAAGATCGAAGGTTGGGAAGGCGCCGACGCCGCCCGTGCCGCGATCACCAAATCGGTTGCTGCCTACAAGGGCTGATACCGGTTGCAGGAAGAACCCCGCCATGGCGGGGTTTTTTTATGCCTGAATGGGCGATGCTCAGGGTGCTGGTAATAAATCCTACGCAGTCCTACATCAACTCCCTACAAACCACCTCTTTTCGTACAACCCCTGTCAACACCCGGTTCATATCCTTGCTGACACCTCCGCCGCTACACTCGCTACCATGAACACTTCCGGCGACCGCCTCAAAGCCCTGCTCCACGAATGTGGCCTGACCCCTTCCGATTTTGCCGCCCAACGCAGCGTCACACCGCAGCACGTCAACAACTGGTTCAAACGTGGTGTGCCTTTGGCCCGGCTGGACGAACTGGCCGACTTGTTCTGTGTGCACCGCCGTTGGCTACGCACCGGAGAAGGGCCCAAACATCCCAACCCGATCCTGCGCAGCGGCGCGCCCCGGCCGACGCCCGTCAACCCGCCCTCTCCGCTGTCGGTGGAACATGGCCGGGCAGTGAAGGTGCCTTACTACCAGTTGCAACAAGGCCAGCTGTCGCCGGTGGCCAGCAAACACCTGCGCTTGCCGGCAAAAGCCTTGAGGGGGCTGGGTGTGCATGCTGCCAATGCGATCTGCCTGGCAATGCCGGCCAGCAACATGCTGCCCCTGATTCCGCTGAATGCCAGCCTGGCCATCGACCTGGGCATGACCCGAGTGGTCGAGGGTGAAACCTATGCCCTGCTGCACAACGGCATGCTCAGGGTGAACAACCTCAGCCTTGGCCAGCACGGTACGCTGTACCTGCACAGCCATGACCGGCGCAACTACGCAGTCGAACGCTACACCCCCGCACAGTGCCAGGCGCAGGGCCTGGAAATTCTTGGCTGGGTGTTTCACTGGTCGCATTTCCGCCAACAGCGGCCTGGCTGAAACACCCTGTGCCATTTTTTTCTGGGCATCCTGCGCGTGCCCTTGTATGCTACGCGGCACATTCAGCCCCGACCGGCGCAAGCCGCGGTCCAGAGGGCTCTGGCGATATCCCACACGGGCATCTGCCATTTCTTTCAGGCCCTTGATGGCCACTCAGTTAAGGCGATTGCGGCTTACCATAAATTAGTCGGAAGCGTCCCCGAGAAGCCGGCCACAAGCCGGCTTTTTAATGCCTCGCCGAAAGCCATCCCAAGCCCTCTGCGGCCTACCTCCCTCCTTTAAGAAGCTGACGAAAAAGTAATGTCGGACTCAGTTTTCTGACAGCGGCAACTCGCTATTTTGGTCGTGGGCTGCGACACCCAGCAGCCGGGATATCCGCACCCCACACGACTGGACGCAACGGCATGCAAAGCAAAACCACAAGACGCACCTTCGTCAAAGGCCTGGCCGCTACCGGACTGCTCGGCGGGTTGGGCATGTGGCGCACGCCGGTGTGGGCCTTGACCAGCCCGGGCCAGCCAAACGTGCTGACAGGCAGCGACTTCGACCTGTACATCGGTGAACTGCCGGTCAATATCACCGGCACGAGGCGCACAGCGATGGCCATCAACGGCTCCATACCTGGCCCAACGCTTCGCTGGCGCGAAGGCGATACCGTTACGCTTCGCGTGCGCAACCGTTTGAAGCAGGACACCTCCATCCACTGGCACGGCATCATCCTGCCGGCCAACATGGATGGTGTGCCTGGCCTGAGCTTCCATGGCATCGCCCCAGATGGCCTGTATGAGTACAGGTTCAAAGTCCATCAGAACGGCACGTACTGGTACCACAGCCACTCAGGCTTCCAGGAACAGGTTGGGGTGTACGGCGCGCTGGTCATCGATGCGAAAGAACCCGAGCCGTTCACCTATGACCGGGATTACGTAGTGATGCTCAGCGACTGGACGGATGAAGACCCTGCCCGGGTGCTGTCCAAGCTCAAGAAACAGTCTGACTACTACAACTTCCACAAACGGACGGTGGGTGATTTCGTCAACGACGTGGGCGAAATGGGCTGGTCCGCTGCGGTGGCGGATCGCACGATGTGGGCCGAAATGAACATGAGCCCTACCGATCTCGCGGACGTTAGCGGATACACCTACACCTACCTCATGAATGGCCAGGCACCGGGCGCCAACTGGACGGGGGTATTCAAGCCTGGCGAAAAAATCCGCCTGCGCTTCATCAACGGCTCCGCCATGACGTATTTCGACGTGCGTATTCCCGGCCTGAAGATGACGGTGGTTGCGGCGGATGGGCAGTATGTGAAGCCGGTTTCAGTAGACGAGTTCCGTATCGCGGTTGCGGAAACCTACGATGTGATCGTCGAGCCCGAAGATGAGCAGGCATACACCGTCTTTGCTCAATCCATGGACCGCACCGGTTATGCCAGGGGCACCTTGGCCATCCGCGAAGGCCTGCAAGCGGCTGTTCCAGCTGTTGATCCACGCCCGCTGATTTCCATGAGTGACATGGGTATGGATCACAGCGGCATGTCGGGGATGGACCATGGCAGCATGGCTGGCATGGACCACAGCCAGATGGCCGGCATGGATCACGGCAGCATGGCCGGCATGAGTGGAGCCATGCAGCGCCATCCTGACTCAGAGACCAACAACCCCTTGGTCGACATGCAGACGATGAGCCCCACGCCAAAACTGAGCGACCCAGGCATCGGGCTGCGTAACAACGGCCGCCGTGTGCTGACCTATGCCGACCTGCGCAGCACCTTCATTGATCCCGACGGCCGAGAACCTGGCCGCACCATCGAGTTGCACCTCACAGGCCACATGGAAAAGTTCGCCTGGTCGTTCGACGGGGTCAAGTTTTCCGATGCCGAGCCGCTGCGCCTCAAATACGGGGAGCGCCTTCGTATCACCTTGGTCAACGACACCATGATGACTCACCCCATCCACCTGCATGGCATGTGGAGCGACCTGGAGGATGAGAACGGCAACTTCATGGTGCGCAAGCACACCATCGACATGCCGCCTGGCTCGAAACGAAGTTACCGCGTGACTGCGGATGCTTTGGGGCGCTGGGCCTATCACTGCCACCTGCTGTTCCACATGGAAATGGGCATGTTCCGAGAAGTCCGCGTGGACGAATGAACTGGAGATCCGAGATGAACAAACCTATGAAACGAAGCGCGTTTTTCCTCTCTGCTGCGATGGCTGGCCTGCTGGCTGTTTATGCCCCGTCGTCGTGGGCCGGTGACAACCATGAGCAACACACCCAGAAGGCCGCAGATGCAGCAAAAGCCAAGGGCGCTCAAGGCATGGACCACGGTTCCATGAAGGGCATGGATCACAGCGCCATGAAGGGCATGGACCATGGCTCGATGGAAGGTATGGATCACAGCAAGATGATGGAATCGCAGGGCAGCGACAACGCCAAGGCAGGGAAAGATGGCCAATAGCCCGGCGCGACCCTCGCTGCTGGCCCTGGCCGTTTCACTCGGCATGCTGGGTGCTGCACCCAGCTTCGCCGCTGGCGAAATGGACCATTCGGCGATGGGGCACGGCTCCATGTCGGGCATGGACCCTAGCCAGATGGATCATGGCAGCATGCAGGGCATGGATCATGGGGGCATGGATCACTCGAAGATGAACCATGGTGCTGCCAGCCCTGCGACGACCAGCCGAACCCCGATTCCCGAACTGACGGATGCCGACCGGCAGGCGGCATTCCCCCCATTGGGCGGGCATCAGGTACACGACAGCGCGCTCAATAGCTTCTTCTTGCTGGACCAGCTTGAGTATCAGGATGCAGACGAAGGCAGCACCCTGGCCTGGGATGCTACCGGGTGGGTCGGCGGCGATACCAACCGGTTGTGGATTCGCTCCGAAGGCGAACGCACCAACGGCGTCACCGAAGATGCCGAGTTGCAGCTGCTCTATGGCCGCGCTATCAGCCCCTGGTGGGATGTAGTTGCCGGGGTGCGCCAGGATTTCAAACCGCAATCACCGCAAACCTGGGCGGCGTTCGGTATCCAGGGCATGGCGCTTTACGGCTTTGAGGCCGAAGCCACCGCGTTCATGGGGGAGAACGGTCAAACCGCCGCGCGCCTGGAAGGCGACTACGACATTCTGCTGACCAATCGCCTGATCCTTCAGCCCACCGCCGAAGCCAATTTCTATGGTAAGAACGACCCTGAGCGAGGCGTGGGTTCTGGCCTGGCGAATACCGAGGTCGGGCTGCGGCTACGGTATGAAATCGTTCGCCAGTTCGCACCTTACATAGGCATCACCTGGAGCCGCTCCTACGGCAAAACGGCAGATTTCGTCCGCGACGAGGGTGGTGATGTGGATGAAGCGCGTTTCGTTGCCGGCATTCGCATGTGGTTTTGAGAGCCCGACATGAAAAAAACAATTACAACGCTTGTTGCAGCAGGCGCCGTCGCCGGTGCGGGCGTATTGGGCGCAGCTTACTTTGGCCTGGTGAACGTCGGGGCTGATGATCCCCATTTCCCGGCCGTGCATGCCTTTCTGGCCATGGCCCGGGATCGGTCTATCGAGGTACGGGCCAGGGATATCGAGGTACCGGACCTCAAGAATGAAAACCTGATTCGCATCGGCGCCGGTAACTACAACGCCATGTGCATTGGTTGCCATCTGGCCCCTGGCGTCGAAAAGACCGAGCTGAGCCAAGCGCTGTACCCGTCGCCTCCTGATCTGAGCAAGCTCGGCGCCAGCGGTGATCCCGCTGTTGCGTTCTGGACCATCAAGCACGGCATCAAGGCTACGGGAATGCCAGCTTGGGGCAAGAGCATGGATGATTCGTATATCTGGGGCATAGTGGCTTTTCTCGACCAACTACCGCAGATGAATGCTCAGCAGTACCAGGCGATGGTCGCAAGCAGTGGCGGCCACCAGCATGGGGGCGGTGAGAGTGACATGCACAACCATGAAGGCCAGCATGGGCAAGACCAAGCCGGCAGTGATCACCACTCGAAGCCGGCGTCGAAGACGCATGCTCATCGTGATGGGTCAGGAAAAATCGGCCCTTGAAATGTTCACCTTGAATGCTGCACTGGGCAGACAGGTGCATGCCGACAGGGTTGCAGCGCCTGGTAGATCGAGGGCCGCGCGGGCGGCGCTCGATTTCATAAACGATGCAAAATCGTCGACGTAGACCTACACGCCACAACACCAATCAGAAGTCATACCGCGCCCCAACCATCATGCTGCGCGACGGCCCGTAGAAGTTGAACGTGGAGGTCGACCCCACCCGCGACAGGTAATCCCGGTCGAACAGGTTGTTGACGTTGAAGGTGGCGGTCAGCTTCGAGGTCAGCGGGTACGACAGCATCGCATCCACCGTGGCATAGCCCGGTGCATCGATGCGCACGCCGCCATTCTCGGAATAGAAGTTGCTCATCGCCGAAATGCCGCCACCAATGGCCAGGCCGTTCAGCGGGCCTTGGCTGATGGTGTACTTGCTCCACAGCGAAGCCTGGTTGCGCGGCATGATGAAGAAGGTGGTTTCTGCATCACCCTTGAGGGTTTCGGTTTCCATCCAGGTGTAGCCGGCCAGCAGCTCCCAGTTTGGCGTCAGCTTGCCGCTTACTTCCACTTCGGCACCTTTGACGCGGGTTTTGCCGGAGGCAACCGAGAAGTTGGTGTCTACGCCATCTTCGTCGTATTCGGTAGTGGCGCGGTTCTTGTCGGTCAGGCGGAACACTGAGAAGCGGGTGTTCAGGTCGCCGCCGAAGTAGCTGCTCTTGAGGCCGAATTCGTATTGCTCGCCTTCACGCGGTTTCAGCACCCGGCCGTTGCTGTCGGTGTCGGACTGCGGCTTGAACACCTGCGAGTAGCTGGCGTACAGGGCGTGGTTTTCGGTCAGGTCATAGACCAGGCCGCCATACGGGGTGAAGTGGCCATCCACGCGCTTGCTGTCGTTGGTGGTGGCACCGGTGCTCAGGGTGGTGGTGTAGAAATCACCGCGATACCAGCTGAAGCGGCCACCGGCGATCAACGCCAGGCGCTCGATCGGGCGGAAGGTGACCTTGGAGTACAGGCCGTATTCCTCTTCCTGCATGCCGGTCTCAGTGCTGTAGTTGGCCGACGGTTTGGCGAACTGCTTCGGCGAGTAGGTGTTGACGTTGATGGCGCCCAGGTTGGTGGTGCCGTTGAGGTATTCGGTGTCGTAGTTCTTGTAGTCGGTACCGACCACGAATTCGCTGACCTGGCCGAGGGTTTCGAACGGCTGGCTGTAGCTGGCGTCCAGCGAGTAGGTGTCCTGAGTGAAGTCACGGGCGCTGGCGCGCTCGGAGTTGGCACCGGTGGTGGCGTTGGTCGCGGTGAAGGCGTACAGGTAATTGGTGTCGCGGTGCGAGCCACGGGCGGCGACACGGCCATAGCCGCCGTTGTCGAAGCGGTGGGTCAGCTCGGCGACCAGGTCGGTGGTCTTGCCGTCGAAGTAGTTCCAGTCGGCACCCAGGAAACGGGAGTGGCTGAAGTCCGGCACGTCGCCAGACAAGGTTGCCGGGTAGCCGTTGTGCGGGGTGATGTTCTTCACTTCGTGCATCAGGCCGAACGACAGCGTGGTGGCATCGTCCAGGTCGACATCCAGCGCGCCGTAGTAACTGTTGCTGGTGTTGGCGTTGTAATCGACTTCGCCATTGGTATCGTCACGGGATGCAATGAAACGCCCGCGCACGCGGCCGGCATCATCCAGCGGCCCGCTCAGGTCGATTTCTTCGTGGTTGGTGTCCCAGGTGCCGTAGCTGCCTTCAATATGGCCCTGGAATTCGGCGGTCGGGCGCTTGCGCACCATGTTGACGATGCCGCCCAGCTCGCTGGTGCTGCTGAACAGCCCGGCCGGGCCACGCATGATTTCGACACGGTCGAACGCCGCCAGCGACGGCACGGTGCCGAAGATGCTGGCCATGGGGGCCGGCAGGCCGTCGATGTTGAACTCGCTGTATTCGTAACCACGGGCGTAGATCGAAGACCGGCCGCTGTCGTTGGTCAGGGTGCGCAGGCCGGCGGTGTACTTGGCCAGGTCATCCAGGTGTACGAATTGGCGGTCCTTGACGTAATCCTGGGTGTAAACGGTGATCGATTGCGGGATGTCCTTGAGCGCGGCAGGGGTCTTGGTGCCCACGGTCGCGGCATCGACGCTGTAGCCGCCGGTTGCTTCCGAGGGCAGCATGCCGTACAGGCGGTTACCTTCGATGGTCAGTGCCGGCAGGTCAAGCGCGTTGTCCTCTACTGCCGCCTGGGTCGCGACGGTCTCAGCCAGTGCCGACAACGAAAACGGTGCCAGCAAGCCCAGCACCAACAAGCCCCGCACCTGTCGCGAGTTCCCCACACGTTTGAAACCGTTCATGACACACCCTTCACCCAAATGACATTAATTCGCAAACGAAACAAGTTGCTTTTTGCGAACGATACCGGAGCGAAAACAGGGCTGCAGCAGGATTAACCTTCTTAACACAACCGGGCGTTGCCCTCCCCCTGCCAGCAATGGGATGATTCGTAACTGATAGAAGTTCTCATTCAAGGCTCAACGTGCCCACCTCTCTTCTCCTCGTCGAAGACGATCCACGCCTGCGTCAGGACCTGGAACGCCATTTCCTCAACCGTGGTTTCCAGGTGCATGCCTGCGCCAGCGGCACTCAGGCCCTGAATGCCATAGCACGCGCGCAGTTCGAACTGGTGTTGCTGGACATCATGCTGCCGGGCATCGACGGCCTCAGCCTGCTCGACGCATTGCGCCGCCAGCAGGCGGTGCCGGTCATGCTGATGTCGGCGCTGGGGGCGGAACAGGACCGCATCAGTGGCTTCACCCGAGGTGCGGACGACTACCTGCCCAAGCCCTTCAGCCTGGCGGAGCTGGACGCACGGGTCGATGCCCTGTTGCGGCGCGTGGCGTTCGATCGCGGCACGGCGCTGCGGGCCGACGTGGGCGAGGTAATGCTGGACCACGACCGCCAGGACGTTATCCACAACGGTAACGCCGCAGGCCTCACGGCTTCCGAATTCCGCTTGCTGGTGACGCTGCGTGCCCATCCCGGCGAAGCCTTGAGCAAGCCGTTCCTGTACCAGACCGTGCTTCACCGGGCCTATACCCGCCTGGACCGGGGCCTGGATGTGCATGTGTGTAACCTGCGCCGCAAACTGGCCGACATCAACGCCCAGCACCTGCAGATCCAGGCCGTGCGCGGCCAGGGTTACATCCTGGTCGACACGGAACAGCCCTGATGCGCCGCCACCCGTTGCTGTGGAAACTGGCCGTGCTGCAAGTCGGCTTCTGCCTGTTGCTGGTCTGGCTGATCTGGACCTGGGGCCTGTCGGTGGAGCGCAGCACCTATTTCCTGTCCCCGGCCGACCAGGACTACCTGGCGCGCTATGCGCAACAAGCCGAAGACGCCTGGAACCAAGGCGGTGCGGTGGGCATCGAGACCTGGCGCAGGCAACTGGAACACGCCGAGAACACCTGGGTGGCAGTGATCGGCCCGCACCTGCAAAGCCTCGGTACCACCCCGCTAAGTGCCGAGCAGGCCAGCCACCTGACCTTCATGCGCAAACTCGATTGGCCGATGAGCCGTCGCCTGCAAGATGAACTGCCCTACGTCAGCATCGAATTTCCGCGACACCCCGAGCACGGCCGCTTGGTGCTGCAACTGCCTGAGCGACTGCTACCCACCGGCCTTACGCCGTGGACCCACGTGGTCACCCACGGCGTAGCCCCCGCACTGCTCGCCCTGCTGCTGGGCCTGGCGTTGTACCGGCATTTGGTAGTGCCGCTGAACCGCCTGCGCGACCGTGCCGACGCCCTGCGTGCCGATGACCTGGACAGCCCCGCACTCCCCCTGCAAGAGCGTCGGGATGAGTTGGGTGAACTGGCACAGGCCTTCGAGCACATGGCCGGGCGCTTGCGCCAGAGCCTGGAGCAGCAGCGCCTGCTGTTGCGCACGCTGTCGCACGAACTGCGCACGCCGCTGGCACGACTGCGTATCGCCCATGACAGCGGCTTGCCGTCACATCAGTTGCGCGAGCGTCTGGACCGCGAAGTCGCCGACATGCAGAAGTTGCTGGAAGACACCCTGGACCTGGCCTGGATGGACACCGAGCAACCCAGCTTGCCGACCGAACCGGTATTGATGGTTTCAGTGTGGGAAGCCCTGTGCCAGGACGTCTGCTTCGAAAGCGGCTGGGCCCCTGCGCGCCTGCCATGTTCGCTTGGTATCGACTGCCAGGTACAAGCCCACCTGGACAGCCTTGCACAAGCCTTGGAAAACCTGCTGCGCAATGCCATTCGCCATTCGCCACCCGAAGGCCGGGTCAGCCTGGATGGCTGGCGCGAAGGCGAGGTTTGGCACCTGCGCCTGAGCGATCAGGGCCCCGGCGTGCCGCACGCGGAGCTCGAACGCATCTTCAAACCTTACCAACGCCTTGCCGACAGCGGTGCCGGGTTCGGCCTGGGCCTGGCCATTGCCCGACGCGCCATCGAGCTGCAAGGCGGCCGATTGTGGGCCAGCAATGGCCACCCGGGCCTGTGCCTGCATTTGACCTTGCCGGCCGCCAGCGACTGTTTAGAAAGTTAATGCGCTTTACGCTCAATCAGGACTGATTATCATCTGGGCGCTCCAGCCTCGCGTTCCTCGCCAGGCCCTGACGAGACGCCTGATGAGCAAGATGACCCTGACACTGGCTTTGGCACTGGCCCTTGCGGCGCCTGTTGCCCTGGCACAGCCCGAGCGTAACCAGAAGATGGACACCTCGCTGCTGCAGCGCCAGGACCTGGCCTATCGCTTTACCCAGCTCGACCTGGACTCGGCCGATGGCCAACGCCATTACCGCTTGTGGGTCGGCAAACCAAACCGCCCGGCGCCCGCCTCGGGGTACCCGGTGCTGTGGATGCTCGATGGCAATGCCGCGATCGGGGCGCTGCAAAGCCAGCAACTGGACAAGCTCGCCGCCGGCCAGGCGCCTTTGCTGGTGGCCGTGGGTTACCAGACCGAACAACGTATCGAGCGGACCGGGCGTACGTATGACTACACCCCGGCGCTGCCTGGCCAGGCTGAGCAGCGTGACCCGCTGACCGGCGAGCCCAGTGGCGGTGTGGATGCGTTTCTTGATCTGCTGACCGAACGCATGCGGCCGATGGTGGCCGGGCTGGCCCCGATCGACGCGCAACAGCAGACGTTGTGGGGCCATTCCTATGGCGGCCTGGCCGTGCTGCATACGCTGTTCACCCGGCCCGGGGCGTTCAGTGACTATGCGGCGGCCAGCCCTTCGTTGTGGTGGCATGACGGGGCGATCGTGCAGGAGGCGCAGGGGCTTGAGCAGCGCTTGGGCAACAATTCTGCGCGGCTGCTACTGATGCGCGGCAGCGCAGAACCCTCGACCCCCCGGGCACAGCTTAAGGGCGATGTCGAGAAGCCCGCGCGCGAGCTGGCGGCGGACCTGGCCAAGGTAAAAGGCCTTCAGGTGCGCTTTGAACGGTTCGATGGGCTGGATCATGGGCAAATGCTGGGGGCTTCCTTGAACACGGTGATCGAGCAGCTGGCCAGATAACAGGTAATCCCGTTCCGGCCTGCTGCTCCGTCGCATCGTCAAGGATAGGTGTACTTGAGCACGTACTGGCTCAGTTCACGGAAGGCATCCCCGGAAATCCGGGCTACAAGGTCTGGTGTCCGGCCAAGTGTCTTGCAGCATGCCGCGACCATCTGCTGGCGCACCGGCTCATCGAGCATGCTGGCATGCACAACCTGGAAGAACTGAAGGTAAACGCCAGAACCACTGCCATCAGGGCTGCGCCGGATTTCAACAGGTGTGTCGTGGTAAGGCGCCCGGAAGAACGGCTGACCCTCGTAGTCCGGCTGTGGGGTCAGCACACCCTGGGCATCACACCGGCTGTGACACAGCACTTTGCTCTGCTGATCCGTCTCGAAGCCTCGTTCATGAAGCGTCACTTGCGACCCGGGGGCCTGTAGGCAGGCACTTTCGAATGCGTTCAGGATCTTCCGGGCATTCGCCTGGGAAGCCTGGATCTGCGACAACGCCACGAACCGCTCGATTTCGCCCTTGGCGACGCTTTTTACGCCCCGGTCGAGGGTTGCCCAGTGGCTGAATTCCTCTTTGCAGGCAATCATGTGAATCTCGAAGCGGTAACCTGCCTCTACGGCAGCAGGCGGGAAACCGGCGAACGCTTCGTCGTCCAGTGCCGATTCCATGATGATGTTGTAGCGGTTGGCGAAGGCATACTCGAAAACCTTGCCGCTCAGCTCTCTGACAAAGGCTTCGGTGTGTTCGTAAACATGCAACACACCGTGCTCGCTCATCTGTGCGTAGTGCGGGTGCAGTTTGCGGAACTCAGGCAAATAAAGCCGCACATGGTTCTCGTAGCGCTCGCTGGGCAGCAACTGCTTCTCCAGCAAGTAAGTCTTGCCCGACCCTTGCGCCCCCGCAACGATTAGCATGTTCGGGGTGGGGTCACTTTCAGGCCCGTCCGCCTCGCGTGCCTTGTCGAACAGCGTGTTGTCGAGCAGGGCAAAGGCATCAGTCACGTCGTTGGCAGTGAACGGGTAAAGCGTGGCCATATCTGCAATCCTCAAGTATCTGCCCCAAGCGGGCTGCCCGGCACTCTAGAAGTTGCGATGGCGTACCGTGTGGTAGATGGCTATGGCATCTCTGGCCAGCCCGCCGAAGGTCGTAGACGCGTGGGTTGCCAGTAGGGTGGCCATGTGCGTTATGCTTGGCCAGTCTTCAGGGCGGGGTGAAAGTCCCCACCGGCGGTAAATCGAAAGATGAGCCCGCGAGCGCCCCGGCCATGCCGGGGGTCAGCAGATCTGGTGCGACTCCAGAGCCGACGGTCATAGTCCGGATGAAAGAAGGCGTCAGGCAGGGGCCATCCGGGCGCCCTTGCGCGCGCATTTTGTTCGCCCCGAGACGTTCATCGATCATTCACGAGGAGCGTTTCATGTCCACCCTTCACCACCCGCAATTCCCCAATGTCTCCGCCGCCATCGCAGCCTTCCAGGCCGGGCGCCCGGTATTGCTGCTTGATGATGACGACCGCGAAGACGAAGCGGACATCATTGCGGCTGCCGAAAACATCACGCTGCAAACCATGGCCATGATGATCCGCGACTGCAGCGGCATCGTCTGCCTGTGCCTGGACGAAGCCACCGTTGACGAACTGCAACTGGCGCCGATGGTGCAGAACAACCAGGCCCGCCACGGCACCGGTTTCACCGTCACCATCGAAGCGGCAGAAGGCATCACCACCGGGGTTTCTGCCCAGGACCGCATCACCACCATTGGCGCGGCGTTGCGTTCCAGCGCCGAACAACGCCATATCGTCAGCCCAGGGCATGTGTTCCCGCTGCGCGCCCGCAATGGCGGGGTGTTGACCCGCCGTGGGCACACCGAAGGCTCGGTGGACCTGGCACGCCTGGCCGGCCTGCGCCCGGCAGCCGTGCTGTGCGAGCTGATGAACCCCGATGGCAGCATGGCCCGTGGCGAGCAGGTGGCGGTGTACGCGCGGCAGTACAACTTGCCGGTGCTGACCATCGAGGAGCTGGCGCGGTACCGGGAGGCGATGCTGGAGCGGGAAGCCGAGCCTGCCTGATAGGCCACCTTGGGGCCATTCGCGGGCACGCCCGCGAAAGGGCCCTTGAACTTGCCTCATTGCCCCGGAAGTTTGCTCCCCCCGCCCCGCTCTGCTAGTGTCGCGCCGTTCTGATATGCCACCGAGACAGTCGCCATGGCCCGCAAAAAAGCCTCCCTCGATTTCGAGCAATCCCTCGCAGACCTGCAAGCACTGGTCGAGCGCCTGGAGAACGGCGAGTTGTCGCTGGAAGAGTCGCTGGCCGCCTTCGAGCAAGGCATCGCCCTGACCCGTGATTGCCAGGGTGCCCTGGCCCAGGCCGAACAGAAGGTGCAAATTCTGCTGGAGCGCGATGGCGAGCTGGCTGCCCAGCCCTTCGACGCGGAGCCAGAAGCATGATCGGCACCTACCAGGCCAATTGCCAGGCACGCGTCGACGCAGCCCTCGAACCCCTGTTCGTCGCCCCGACCAAAGAGCTGGAACGCCTTTATGCCGCCATGCGCTACAGCGTGATGAACGGCGGCAAGCGTGTACGCCCATTGCTGGCCTATGCAGCCTGCGAAGCCCTGGGCGCCCCGGCCGAGCAAGCCAACGGCGCAGCCTGCGCGGTCGAACTGATTCACGCTTATTCGCTGGTGCATGACGACCTGCCGGCCATGGACGACGACGACCTGCGTCGCGGCCAGCCAACCACTCACAAAGCCTTCGATGAAGCCTGCGCCATCCTGGCTGGCGACGGCTTGCAGAGCCTGGCGTTCAGCGCCCTGCTCGACCCAGGCCTGAGCCCGCAGGCCGACAGCATTCGCCTGGCCATGGTGCAGGCCCTGGCCAAGGCCGCCGGGCCAGCCGGCATGGTCGGCGGCCAGGCCATCGACCTCGGTTCGGTGGGCCTGAAGCTGGACCAGCAAGCGCTGGAGTTCATGCACCGGCACAAGACCGGCGCACTGATCGAAGCCAGCGTGCGCCTTGGCGCATTGGCCAGTGCCCGTGCCGAACAGGCTCAGCTAGAGGCCCTGCAGACTTATGCACAGGCCATCGGCCTGGCGTTCCAGGTACAGGATGACATCCTCGACGTGGAAAGCGACACCGCCACCCTGGGCAAACGCCAGGGCGCTGACATAGCCCGTGACAAACCGACCTACCCGGCACTGCTGGGGCTGGAAGCGGCCAAGGCCTATGCGATCGAACTGCGCGACCAGGCGCTGGTCGCACTGGATGGGTTCGGCGAAAAGGCCGAGCCACTGCGGGCGTTGGCGCGGTACATCGTCGAACGCCGCAACTGATTTTCGGGGCCGCTGTGCGGCCCATGCGACACCCGTCTGAATGGGCAGCTTTTCCTACAATGGGGTAAACTGCCGCGTCTTCACACACCTATAACGACTCGCCTGATGCCCACGACGTTTCAAGAGATCCCCCGCGAACGCCCGGTCACGCCGTTGCTCGACCGCGCTGACACGCCTGCCGGCCTGCGCCGGCTGGCCGAAGCCGACCTGGAGACCCTGGCCGACGAACTGCGCCAGGAACTGCTCTACACCGTGGGTCAGACCGGTGGGCATTTTGGTGCCGGTCTGGGCGTGATCGAGCTGACCATCGCCCTGCACTACGTATTCGACACCCCGGACGACCGACTGGTGTGGGACGTGGGCCACCAGGCCTACCCGCACAAGATCCTTACCGGGCGCCGTAACCGCATGCTCAGCCTGCGCCAGAAAGACGGTATCGCCGCCTTCCCGCGCCGCAGCGAAAGCGAGTACGACACCTTTGGCGTCGGCCACTCCAGCACCTCGATCAGCGCCGCACTGGGCATGGCCATTGCCGCCCGCCTGCAAAACAGCGCACGCAAGTCGATTGCGGTGATCGGTGATGGCGCGCTGACCGCCGGTATGGCCTTCGAGGCGTTGAACCACGCCCAGGAAGTCAACGCCGACATGCTGGTGATCCTCAACGACAACGACATGTCGATTTCGCGCAATGTCGGTGGCCTGTCCAACTACCTGGCCAAGATTCTCTCCAGCCGCACCTACTCGAGCATGCGCGAAGGCAGCAAGAAAGTGCTGTCGCGCCTGCCCGGCGCTTGGGAAATCGCCCGTCGCACCGAGGAATATGCCAAGGGCATGCTGGCCCCCGGCACCCTGTTCGAAGAGCTGGGCTGGAACTACATCGGCCCGATCGACGGCCACGACCTGCCGACCATGATCGCCACCCTGCGCAACATGCGAGACCTGAAAGGCCCGCAGTTCCTGCATGTGGTGACCAAGAAGGGTAAAGGCTTCGCCCCGGCCGAGGTCGACCCGATCGGCTACCACGCCATCACCAAGCTGGAGCCAGCCGACAAGCCTGCCGCGCCGAAAAAAGCCAGCGGACCGAAATATTCCGCCGTGTTCGGCCAGTGGCTATGCGACATGGCCGCCGCCGACAACCGCCTGGTGGGTATTACCCCGGCGATGAAGGAAGGCTCGGATCTTGTAGCCTTCAGCGAGCGCTACCCGGAACGTTACTTCGACGTAGCGATTGCCGAGCAGCACGCCGTCACCTTGGCAGCCGGGATGGCCTGCGAGGGCAGCAAGCCGGTGGTGGCGATCTACTCCACCTTCTTGCAGCGCGCCTACGACCAGCTGATCCACGACGTGGCGGTGCAAAACCTCGACGTACTGTTCGCCATCGACCGCGCCGGCCTGGTTGGCGAAGACGGCCCGACTCACGCGGGCAGCTACGACTTGTCGTACCTGCGCTGCATCCCGGGCATGCTGGTGATGACCCCGAGCGACGAGAACGAGCTGCGCAAGATGCTCAGCACCGGCCACCTGTACAACGGCCCGGCGGCTGTTCGCTACCCGCGTGGCACCGGCCCGAATGCGCCGATCAGCGGCGACCTCGAACCGCTGGAGATCGGCAAGGGCGTGGTTCGTCGCCAAGGTGAGAACGTCGCTCTGCTGGTGTTCGGCGTTCAGCTGGCCGAGGCCATGCAAGTTGCCGGGCAGATCAACGCGACTGTGGTCGACATGCGTTTCGTCAAGCCGCTGGACGAAGCCTTGGTGCTGGAACTGGCTGGCAGCCATGAATTGCTGGTGACCATCGAAGAAAACGCCATCATGGGTGGCGCGGGCGCTGCGGTGGGTGAGTTCCTTGCCAACGAAGGGGTGGTCAAGCCGTTACTGCACCTTGGGCTGCCGGACATCTATGTCGAGCATGCCAAGCCTGCGCAAATGCTGGCTGAGTGTGGGCTGGATGCAGCCGGGATAGAGGCTTCAGTGAAAGCCCGCATGGCCAAGCTCGGCCTCTAGGGCCTATTCGCGGGCACGCCCGCTCCCACAGGTATATCACCGCCCTTAAGAGCAGTGGATTACCTGTGGGAGCGGGCGTGCCCGCGAATGCTATGGTGCAGAAAATGAGAAACCCAACCTTTGCCACCCTGCTTTGCCTCCCTCTCACGCTGCTGGCCGCCGAACGCGACGACGCCCTCAAGCTCCCCGACGTACTCATTAGCGCCAGCCGCCAAGTCGAATCACGCACAGCCACCAGCGCCGCCAACACCGTCTTCACCCGCACCGACATCGACCGCCTGCAACCCACCAGCGTCACCGACCTGCTCGCCCGCGCGCCCGGCGTACAAGTGGCCCCGACCGGTGGACGCGGCAGCCTGCCGGGCATCTTCATCCGCGGCACCAAGGCCGCCCAAAGCCTGGTGCTGGTCGATGGTATGCGCATCGCCAACGCCACCTCCGGCGACAGCGGCCTGCAGTTTCTAGACGTCGACCAGATCGAGCGTGTCGAAGTGCTGCGCGGCTCGCGCTCGGCGGTGTATGGCAGCGATGCCATTGGCGGGGTGATCCAGATCTTTACCCGCCGTAGTAATGGCCCCGGCCTGCAGCCGCGCCTGCGCCTGGCCGCTGGCAGCAACCAGACATTCCAACGCAGCCTGGGGCTTTCTGGCGGCAACGATGCGACCCGCTTCAACCTGGGCGCCAGCCTGGATGAAACTGCCGGCATCGACTCGACCGGGCCGTCTTTCACCAGCGATGGTGACCACGATGCCTACCGCAACAAGTCGCTGAACCTGAGCCTGAGCCACACTTTTGACGAGCGTTTCGAGGCCGGCCTGAACCTGCTCGATAGCCGCGGCCGTAGCGAGTACGACAACCCGTTCGGCGGTTTCGACCCGGTCACCTTTGAAAGCTTCGGGCAAAAGCCCTACACCGATTTCAGCGTCAGCAGCCTGGGCAGTTACTTCGATGCCCAGCTTACCGAAACCTGGCATTCGCGGCTGGAACTGGCCCACAGCGAAAACCGTGACGACAAGCGCGACAAGCTCAGCGCCGAACGCTTTGTGTTCAACACCTACCGGGACCAGGTCACCTGGCAGAACGACCTTGCGCTGGGCGAGCAACACAGCCTGCTGCTCGGCGGCGACTGGTACGAAGACCGCGTGCACGCCAGCACCGATTTCACCGAGGACAGCCGCTGGAACCGTGCCGTCTTCCTACAGCACCGTTACCGGGGCGAGCAGTTTTCCACCGAAGTGGGCGTGCGCCATGACCGTAACCAGCAGTTCGGCGGCCAGACCACCTGGAGCGGCAGCCTGACCGTACCGTTGAATGCGCAGAACGACGTGCTGCTGTCCTACAGCGAAGGCTTTCGGGCGCCAACCTTCAATGACCTGTATTACCCTCAGTTCAGCAACCCGGACCTGGACCCCGAACATTCCAGAAGCTACGAGCTGCAATGGCGCAGCCAGCTGACAACAGACAGCCGCCTGGAAGCCTCGCTGTACCGCACTGATTTGCGCGATGCGATCGTGTTCGGCCAGGACTCGATACCGCGCAACGTCGCCTCGGCGCGCATCAACGGCTTCGAAATGGCCTTGGCGCAACAATGGGGGGCGTGGCGCAGCCAGCTGGGCCTGGCACTGATCGACCCACGTGACCGCGACAGTGGCCACACCCTCGCCCGCCGTGCCCGCCGCACACTGAGCCTGGACCTGGACCGTGAACTGGGCCGTTTCAGCGTGGGGGCAAGCTGGCAAGCGGTCAGCAGCAGCTATGACGATGAAGCCAACCGCAACCGCATCGGCGGCTATGGCCTGCTCGGTTTGCGCGGTAGCTGGGCAGCCACGGATGAAGTGAAACTGGAAGCAAAGCTGGATAACCTGCTGGACCGCGCCTACAACCGTGCCCTTTATAGCTATGAAGGCGCCTACCACCCGTACCGCGAAGAGGGCCGCACACTGCTGTTCAGCGTTACCTGGACGCCGGCGCTTTAGCCGCGAGCAACGCGCACAAGCGGGCGGTGGCTTCGATCATCTGCCCGCTGGGCCGCTCTAGCCCCTTGTCGGGCACCACCAGCAGGCGGCCATCGGCAACCGCACGCAGTTGCGGCCAGGCCTTCCAGCTCGCCAGCTGTACTTGATCGCCCGCCAGGATGACCTGCGGATTACGCAGCAGTACAGACTCCACGTTCACCTGCGGCGCTGGCTGACTGAGGTCGGCGAACACATTGCGCGCCCCGCACACGGCCAAGGCGTCGCTGACCACCTGCCGGCCACCCAAGGTGTACAACGGCCGATCCCACACTTGATAGAACACCTGCAAGGGCTCGTCTCGCCGGTACTGCTGGCGCAACTGCTGCAGCCGATTGCGCAGGGTTTGAGCGTACGCATGGCCTTGCTCGGCACGCCCGATGCGCCCGGCAATGGCCTCGATCTGTTCAATCAGTTGCTCGATGTCATGGGGTTCGGCACTGAAAGTGGCAATGCCCAGGCGCTTGAGCTGGTCGCGCTGGGCGGGCGGCACGCTGCCAGGCCACAGCAGCAACAGGTCGGGGCGCAGGCTGAGCAGGCGCTCCATGTCCAGTTGCCCTTGGCGCCCGACCGAGGGCAGGTCGCGCAGCGCCGCCGGCCGTTCGCCACCGTCGAGCACACCCACCAGCAGGTCGTCGGCCTGCAGCTCGAGCATGATTTCGGTCATCGACGGTGCCAGACTGACGACCCGCATGGGTTCAGCGGCCAGTGCGGTGCAGGCAACCAGCACCAGAAGGCCAGCCAGCAGACGCATTAACCGAGCTGCCGCGGAATGCGATAGAGGTACAGCACCACCACGGTGGACAGCGCCAGCAGGATCTGCGGCACCGCTTCGAGGCCGACCAGCACCGACAGCGCGGCAACCCAGGCCGGGAAGCAGGCGTACAGCATGGCCATGCGCCGAACCCGCGCCAGTTCGATCCAGGCGGCGGGCTCTTCGCCCGTGCCAAGTACCTTGGAAGTGGCGATCAGCGCACGCTTGTAAGCCCCGAAACGCGGCAGGCTGAGGAACATGGTCGCCGCGCCAGCAATGAACAGTGGCATGGCCAGCACCGGGATCAGTGCGTCACCGCCACCAAAGGCCCAGGCCATCACCGGCAGCGGCACCAGGCCCACTGCCAGGTACTGCCACCAGGCCAGCGCCAGGCGCTGCTTGACCTCGGCGCGGGTCACGCCTGGGGCGCCTCGCCCTGGTGTTCGTTGCCCAGCATGTGGCCCAGTTTGCCGGCCTTGGTCGCCAGGTAGTAGCGGTTGTGTGGGTTGTGGCCGGTGTGCAGCGGCACACGCTCGGCAACCACGATGTTCATGTCGGTCAGGGCTTTGACCTTGCGCGGGTTATTGGTCATCAGGCGCAGCGACTTCACGCCCAGGTGTTCCAGCATCGGCAGGCACATGGCGTAGTCACGCTGGTCGGCGGCAAAGCCCAGGCGCTCGTTGGCTTCGACGGTGTCGGCGCCGCCATCTTGCAGCTCGTAGGCGCGGATCTTGTTCAGCAGGCCAATGCCACGGCCTTCCTGGCGCAGGTACAGCAGCACGCCACGGCCTTCACGGGCGATGGCCTGCAGTGCGGCTTCCAGCTGCGAACCACAGTCGCAACGCTGGCTGAACAGGGCATCGCCGGTCAGGCACTCGGAGTGCAGGCGCCCCAGCACCGGCTGGCCGTCCGCGATGTCACCCAGGCTGAGCACTACATGCTCACGGCCAGTGGCTTCGTCGAGAAAGCCATGCATGGTGAAGGTCGCGAAGGGAGTCGGGAGTTTAGAGGCGGCAACAAAGACGACGGGCACGTTGTGCTCCTGGAATAAGTTGAAAATTTCTCGTGGGCCGATTGTATCAGCCAGTTGCAGGCTGTGGGCGGGCTGAATACGGTGGGTTAAGATCGAAAAGTTCGATGCTTAGCAGCGATGATGGGGCCAAAAGCGCCCCTCTCTCAATGGGGGCGACTGTCCGCAGTGAACGGATAGGGCTGCTTCCAATGTTCGAAAATCGGCTTCAGCTCGCCACTGCGCACCAATTCGGCCATGCGCTTGTCGAACAGGTTGCGCAGGGCCTTGGCCTGGTCGCTTCGGGCAAAAGCCAGGTACAGCGGAAGTTCGGCCACATGGGTACGACGGAAGCGCTCAGGCTGCGAAGACTGGCTCAGCACATAATCGACTTCAGTCTGTGCATCGATGTAGAAGTCCACACGGTCATGCTCGAGCATCGGCAAGATGCCTTCGCGGCGCTGAATCTCACGAAACTCATGCACATCCGGCAGGTAGCTGCCGTAGTCATAGCCTCGTACCCAGGCCAGGCGGTATTTGCCAACGTTCTCTGGAGTCGGAACAGGCTTGCTGGCCAGCCCCAGGGCGTAGATATGGTCCATGTCGAAGTGCCAGCGCGGGTACAGGTTGTCGTCGTTCTCGTCCTTGTACGAGCCGACCCAGGCATCGGCTTCGCCGCGTTTGACCAGCCCGACCGCCCGGCTGTAGGGCGCGCTCTGGGTCACCACCTTGACCCCGGCCGGCTCGAACACCTTGCGCAGCACGTCCCAGGCGATCCCGCTACCGTCGGCGTTGGTGTAATCAAGCCACTCCTCGCTGACCAAGTGGATCTGCTTCGGCACACCGTCAGCAGCGTTCACCCACGGGGCGACACTCAGCAGCATTGCCAGCAGCACAGTCCTTATGGCCATTCACATGCTCCCTGTTTCAGGCAACCGCCCACACCAGAACCTGCATGCCCAGCCACGCGAACACACCGGCCAGGATATCGTCGAGCATGATGCCGACGCCCCCGTGCACATGGCGGTCGATCCAGCGGATCGGCCACGGCTTGAGGATGTCGAAGAAGCGGAACATCAGAAACCCTGCCAGCAGCCACTGCCAGCCTTCCGGCACCAGCCAGAGGGTGATCCACATGCCGACAATCTCATCCCAGACAATGCCTTCATGGTCGTGTACGCGCAAGTCATTGGCGACTTTGCCGCACAACCAGAAGCCAAACAGCATGCTCACGCCGAGCAGCAGCCAGTACCCCCAGTCGGGCAGCATCTGCCACAACGGGATGAACGGTATGGCCACCAGCGAACCCCAGGTGCCCGGGGCCTTGGGCAAGGTGCCGGACCCGAAGCCGAAAGCGATGAAGTGCCACGGGTTGCGCCAGACCGAAGGCGGAACGAACTCCGCAGGCACCTGGTTGGGGTGATCGGTCACGGTGTCTCCCTAAAGTGTTGATAGCCCCGCTGAACGGGGGTGATGTCCCGGCCCTGCGCGTCGCGCAAGGTTACACCCTGCCCTTCGAGCACGCGGCCAATGGTGTGCACCTCGACGAAACCGAGGTTGGCCAAGGGCGGCAGCGCCTCAGGTGGCAGCGTGAAGGCGAGCACGTAATCGTCGCCACCCGCAAGCGCAGCCTGCACTGCCGCCTCGCGGCCGAGGAACGCCTCTACAGCAGGAGACACTGGCACCTGGGCCAGGTTCACCTCCAGCGCCACGCCGGACGCCTTGGCGATATGCCCACAATCTGCGAGCAGGCCATCGGAGATGTCCAGGGCAGCGGTAGCCTGGCCGCGCAGGAGCGTGCCCAGGGTGAGCTGCGGCATCGGCGACCAGTAATGGGCAAGCAGCGGCTCAGCCAGCTCGGCGGGTGCCTCGCGCTCACCCAGCACCAGCGGCAATGCACCGGCGGCCTTGCCCAGCACACCGCCGACGCACAGCAAGTCGCCTGGCCGTGCACCGCTGCGGCGCAACGCCTGGCCAGCCGGCACGCGGCCGAACACGGTAACGGTGATGCTCAGCGGCCCCCGGGTGGTATCCCCCCCGATCAGGCTCATGCGGCAGCGATGGGCCATGCGGCTTAGGCCGTCCGCATAGGCGGCCAGCCAGTCTGGGCCAACATCCGGCAGGGTCAGGGCGAGGGTGAAGCCGATTGCGGTCGCGCCCATGGCCGCCAGGTCACTGGCCGCCACGGCCAACGAGCGCTGGCCCAGCAGAAGCGGATCGCAGACCGCAGGAAAGTGCACCCCGGCGACCAGGGTATCGGTCGACACCGCCAGTTGCTCGCCTGGGGGAAGCTGCAGCAGGGCGCAGTCGTCACCGATCCCCAGTGCCACGCCCTCGCCGCCCTGCGCACAGGGCGCGGCGGCGAAGTAATGGTTGATCAGCTCGAACTCACCCATGGGCAGGCAGCGCCGGAATCAGCGCTTGTTCGCCTTGACTTCTGCTTCACGCAGGGCCGGAGCGAGCTTGTCCAGCACGCCGTTGACGAACTTGTGGCCATCGGTGGCACCGAAGACCTTGGCCAGCTCGACACCTTCGTTGATCACGACGCGGTAAGGCACATCGACGCGCTTGATCAGTTCCCAGGTGGACAGACGCAGCACGGCCAGTTCGACCGGGTCGAGCTCTTCCAGTGCGATAGTCATGCAAGGCACCAGCGCCTTGTCGATTTCGCCCTTGATTGCCGGGACCCCATGCAGGATCTCGCGGAAATAGGCACCGTCGACATCGGTGAAATCGTTATCCACCCGGAACTGCGCTTCGATCTCGTTCAGCGAATGCTGGGCCATGTGCCACTGGTAGAGGGCCTGGGTCGCGAGCTTGCGGGCTTCGCGGCGCTTGGCGCTCTTCGAGGGTTTGCCGGCATCCGCAGGTTTTGGATCGCGCGGGTTGAAACGATCGCTTTCGTCGCTAATCACTTGGCCTCCAACTGCGCCAGCAGGCTGACCATTTCCAGAGCGGACAGGGCAGCTTCAGCACCTTTGTTGCCGGCCTTGGTGCCGGAACGCTCGATGGCTTGCTCGATGGAGTCGACGGTCAGTACGCCGAAGGCCACCGGAACACCGAACTCCATGGACACCTGGGCCAGGCCCTTGGTGCATTCGCCCGCCACGTATTCGAAGTGCGGGGTACCACCACGGATCACGGCGCCCAGGGCAATGATCGCGTCGTAGGCGCCTTGCTGGGCGACCTTCTGTGCCACCAGCGGGATTTCGAATGCACCCGGGGCACGGATGATGGTGATGTCGCTTTCGCTGACACCGTGGCGTACCAGGGCATCAACGGCACCGCTTACCAGGCTTTCGACGACGAAGCTGTTGAAGCGGCCAACCACCAAAGCATAGCGACCTTTGGGGGCGATGAAGGTACCTTCGATGGTCTTCAGGGTCATTCCGATATTCTCATCTTCAAGAGCGAGGCCGCATGCTGGCGGCCTCGACAGGGGTATGGACTCGAGCTGGAGGGCGTCACTGCCGCCTCAAGTCACTCGGAGGGCACGTATTCTACAACTTCCAGATCGAATCCGGATATCGCATTGAACTTCATCGGCGAACTCATCAGGCGCATCTTGCGCACACCGAGGTCCCGCAGGATCTGCGAACCGGCACCCACGGTGCTGTAGGTGGTCGGTGCCTTGGCCGGCGCATCGCCCGCACTTTCGCGGATGTGCGCCAGCAGCACGTCGCCGTCCAGCGGGTGGCCCAGCAGCAGCACCACGCCGCTGCCGGCCTCGGCCACGGCAGCCATGGCCGCACGCAGGCTCCAGCGGCCCGGCTGCTTGACCAGCAGCAGGTCGCGCAGCGGGTCCATGTTGTGCACGCGCACCAGGGTCGGCTCTTCAGCGCAGATCTTGCCCAGGGTCAGGGCCATGTGCACGTCGCCTTCCACCGCGTCGCGGTAGGTGACCAGGTTGAACTCACCCAGCTCGCTTTCCACCGGCTGTTCGGAAACGCGCTGCACAGTGCGTTCGTGGATCATGCGGTAGTGAATGAGGTCGGCGATGGTGCCGATCTTCAGGCCGTGCTCGGCGGCGAACACTTCCAGTTCCGCGCGGCGCGACATGGTGCCGTCGTCGTTCATCACTTCGCAGATGACGCCGCTTGGCTCGAAACCGGCCATGCGCGCCAGGTCGCAGGCGGCTTCGGTGTGGCCGGCGCGGGCCAGGGTACCGCCAGGCTGGGCCATCAACGGGAAGATGTGGCCTGGGCTGACAATGTCTTCGGCCTTGGCATCCTTGGCGGCGGCAGCCTGCACGGTGCGGGCGCGGTCAGCGGCGGAAATGCCGGTGGTGACGCCTTCGGCGGCTTCGATCGACACGGTGAACTTGGTGCCGAAGCCCGAGCCGTTGCGCGGCGCCATCAGCGGCAGCTTCAGCGTTTCGCAACGCTCGCGGGTCATCGGCATGCAGATCAGGCCACGGGCGTGCTTGGCCATGAAGTTGATGTGCTCGGGCAGGCAGCACTCGGCTGCCATGATGATGTCGCCTTCGTTTTCGCGGTCTTCGTCATCCATGAGGATGACCATTTTGCCCTGGCGGATGTCTTCGACCAGTTCTTCGATGCTGTTGAGCGCCACGCGGCACCCCCTTCTCAATCAGGATTTCAAGAAGCCGTTGGCGGCCAGGAAGCTTTCGGTAATGCCACTGCCCTTGCTCGGTTCAGCGGCCTTGTCACCCAGCAGCAAGCGCTCCAGGTAACGGGCCAGCAGGTCGACCTCAAGGTTTACCCGACGCCCTGCGCGGTAGTCGGCCATGATGGTTTCGGACAGGGTGTGCGGGACAATGGTCAGCTCGAACTCGGCGCCATTGACCTCATTGACCGTCAGGCTGGTGCCGTCGACGGTGATCGAACCCTTGTGGGCGATGTACTTGGCCAGTTCCTTGGGGGCACGCACGCGGAACTGGATGGCGCGGGCGTTATCGCTGCGCGAGATGATTTCACCAACACCGTCGACGTGGCCGCTGACCAGGTGCCCGCCCAGGCGGGTGGTGGGGGTCAGGGCCTTTTCCAGGTTGACCTTGCTGCCACTCTTGAGGTCGATGAACGCGGTGCGCTTGAGGGTTTCGACGCTGACGTCGGCCCAGAAGCCGTCACCCGGCAGTTCGACAGCGGTCAGGCACACACCGTTGACGGCGATGCTGTCGCCGAGCTTGACGTCACCCAGGTCGAGCTTGCCGGTTTCGACGTAGACGCGCACGTCGCCACCCTTGGGGGTGAGGCTGCGGATGGTGCCGATGGATTCGATGATGCCGGTGAACATGGGGTCTTCCTCAAAAACGGTTTGCACGGGGCAAGCCCGGCATTATACGCCGGGCGCCGGCAGGGGGATGGCCGTGACCCGCCAGTCATCGCCCACTGCGCGCATTTCGGTAATTTTCAGCCGCGGTGCTTCGCTCATCTTGTCCAGCGGCCAGTCCAGCAACGGGCGGGCGTTGGAGCCGAGGATAGTGCCGGCGACGAACAGCTGGAACTCGTCGACCAGGCCTTGCCGGGCAAAAGCACCCACCAGGCCCGCACCGGCTTCCAGCAGGATTTCGTTGACGCCACGGGCCGCCAGGGCTTGCAGCAGCGCAGGCAGATCGACCTGGCCATTGTCACCCGGCAGGCTGAGCAACTCGTGGCCGGCAGCGGCATAGCGCGGGTCATCTGCGACAGCCGTCACCACCAGCACCGGGCCGGCCTGGAAGAACGGTGCATCCAGTGGCAGGCGCAATCGGCCATCGACCAGCACGCGCAGCGGTGTGCGGCTGAGCGCCAGGGCGGTGGTTTCGGGGTCCAGGCCCAACTCGTCACCGCGCACGGTCATGCGGGCGTTGTCGGCCAGCACACTGGCAGCGCTGGTCAGCACCACGCTGGAACGGGCGCGTAGGCGCTGCACTGCGGAACGGGCAGCCGGGCCGGTGATCCACTGGCTTTCGCCACTGGCCATGGCGGTGCGGCCATCCAGGCTCATGGCCAGCTTGGCGCGCACGAACGGCAGGCCATGTTCCATGCGCTTGAGAAAGCCCGGGTTGAGTGCGCGGGCATCGGCTTCGAGCACGCCGCTGGCCACTACGATACCCGCCTCGGCCAAACGCCGCAGGCCTTGCCCCGCCACTTGCGGGTTAGGGTCCTGCATGGCGGCCACCACACGCGCCACACCGGCCTTGACCAGCGCTTCGGCACAGGGCGGCGTGCGGCCATGGTGGCTGCACGGCTCCAGGGTGACGTAGGCGCAGGCACCACGGGCACGCTCACCGGCCTGGCGCAGGGCATGCACTTCGGCATGCGGCTCGCCGGCGCGCACGTGCCAGCCTTCGCCGACCACTTCGCCGTCGCGCACGATCACGCAGCCTACACGCGGGTTCGGGTGGGTGGTGTACAGGCCTTTGCGCGCCAGCTCCAGCGCGCGGGCCATGTAATGGGCGTCAAGGATGGCGGCTTGGCTGGGCATGTTCACTCTTTAGCTGGCTCACGGGCCAGGCGGTCGATTTCTTCGCGGAACTCGTCCAGGTCCTGGAAGCGCCGGTACACCGAGGCAAAGCGGATGTAGGCCACTTCGTCGAGCTTGCGCAGCTCGGCCATGACCATTTCACCCACCACCAGCGATTTCACCTCGCGCTCGCCAGTGGCGCGCAGCCGGCTCTTGATGTGCGCCAGGGCCGCTTCCAGGCGCTCGACGCTGACCGGGCGCTTCTCCAGGGCCCGTTGCATGCCGGCACGCAGCTTGTCTTCGTCGAAGGGCTGGCGTGTGCCGTCCTGCTTGATCAGCCGGGGCAGCACCAGCTCGGCGGTTTCGAAGGTGGTGAAACGCTCGCCACAGGCCACGCATTCGCGGCGGCGGCGCACCTGCTCGCCCTCGGCGACGAGGCGAGAGTCGATGACCTTGGTGTCGTTGGCACCGCAAAAGGGACAGTGCATGGTGGCAGGCAACAAAAAAAGGGAGGGCCATGGTAGCGCATTGCACTGGCAAGACAAGCCAAAGGGGTTAACATCCATGGGAATTCTGCCCGCGAAGGACTACCCCATGCATTACCGAGCGCTCGTCGTGCTGTGCTGCGCCGCCCTGCTCGCCGCTTGCGGCAGCGACAGGCCCAAAACCGATACACCTGCGGCGCCCACGCCAGCCCGCGCGGCCAAACAGGCCGAAGTACTCGGCCCGTTGCCGGCCTACCAGCGCGAACTGAGTGGCACCTTGCTGGAAATCCCGGCCGGTGCCGACGTGGAGCTTGCCTTGCTGGTCATCGACGAACGCGACCGCCCGCAACGCCTGCTGGCCAGCAGTAACCTGACCGGTACCGGCCAGGCCCTGCCCTACCACCTGCGCTTCAACCCCGAGGCCTTCCCGGCCGGTGCGCGGGTCGAGCTGCGTGGCCGGGCCAGCAGCTCCGGCCAGCTGATCATGCACCTGCCACCGGTGCGCATTACCCAAGCCCAGACACAGGGCACCGGCCCGCTGCGTTTCGAGAAGGCGCCGTAAGTGGCTCCGCTGGCCCTGCAACAGGCCCTCAGTGGCCTGATCGGCGAAGCGCGTCTGGTGGTCAGCGAGCTACCCGGCTGCGACCTGAAGCTGTGGCTGATCGACGACCAGAACATGGACCGCGCCTTCAGCAGCGAAGAAACCCGGCGCATTCTTGAAGAGCCGCCCTACTGGAGCTTTTGCTGGGCCAGCGGCCTGGCCATGGCCCGCTACCTGGCCGAACGCCCTGAATGGGTGGCAGGCAAGCGCGTGCTGGACTTTGGCGCCGGCTCCGGAGTCGCCGGCATTGCCGCCGCACGCGCGGGTGCGCGGGAAGTGGTGGCCTGCGACCTCGACCCGCTGGCCCTCGATGCCTGCCGCGCCAATGCCGCGCTGAACGGGGTTGAGCTGAACTACAGCAGCGACTTCTTTGCCGAAGACGACCGTTTCGACCTGATCCTGGTTGCCGATGTGTTGTACGACCGCGCCAACCTGCCGCTGCTGGATGCCTTCCTCTGTCGCGGCCGCCAGGCGTTGGTGGCCGACTCGCGGGTACGCGACTTCAGCCACCCGCTGTACCAGCAGTTGGGCGTGCTCGAAGCGCTGACCCTGCCAGACCTGGCCGAGCCACACGAATTCCGCAGGGTCAGCCTGTACCACGCCAGCCGCGACACCTTATAGTGGTGCCATACACGAGTTTGCGAGAGTCGCGATGACCCAAGACACGCCTTACATTTTCGACGCTACAGATGCCACCTTCCAGCAACTGGTGATCGAGAACTCCTTCCACAAGCCGGTGCTGGTGGACTTCTGGGCCGAGTGGTGTGCGCCGTGCAAGGCGCTGATGCCATTGCTGGCCAAGATCGCCGAGGGTTACCAAGGCGAGTTGCTGCTGGCCAAGATCAACTGCGACGTGGAGCAACAGGTGGTTGCCCAGTTCGGCATCCGCAGCCTGCCGACCGTGGTGCTGTTCAAGGACGGCCAGCCGGTTGACGGCTTTGCCGGTGCCCAGCCGGAATCAGCGATTCGCGCCATGCTCGAACCGCATGTGCAGATGCCTGCCGCACCTGCAGCTTCGCCACTGGAACAGGCCAAGGCGCTGTTCGCCGAAAGCCGCTTTGCCGAAGCCGAAGCGCTGTTGCAGGCGCTGCTGGGTGAGGACAACAGCAATGCCGAGGCGCTGATCCTGTACGCCCGCTGCCTGGCCGAGCGTGGTGAGCTGGGCGAGGCCCAAGTGGTGCTGGATGCGGTCAAGACTGATGAGCACAAGGCTGCACTGGCCGGTGCCAAGGCCCAGCTGACCTTCCTGCGCCAGGCAGCCAGCCTGCCAGAAGTGGCGGACCTGAAAAGCCGCCTGGCACAGAACCCACAGGATGACGAAGCGGCTTATCAGCTGAGCATTCAGCAGCTGGCGCGTCAGCAGTATGAGGCGGCGCTGGAGGGGTTGCTGAAGCTGTTCCAGCGTAACCGTGGCTATGAGAACGGGCTGCCGCAGAAGGCGTTGCTGCAGGTGTTCGAGTTGCTCGGCGGCGATCACCCGCTGGTTGGCGTGTATCGCCGCAAGCTGTCGGCGGCGATGTTCTGAGAATGCCGGGGGCCGCTTTGCGGCCCCAAAATTCTGACCCTTTTACCCCACCCAGTGATAAACCGGCGCATCCACGCCACTTTCCACTTTCACTTCACTGCTGTGCCGCAAGCGCACCAGCAGCCGCTTGCCCGCCGCCGCACTCCCCGCCAGTCCCTCCAGCCTGTCCAACAATTCCGGCCCGCTCATCTGCCCCGCCAGGCGCAACACCTCACGTGCGGCAGTCCATTGCCCATCATCCTGTCTCGATGCCGCCACGGTTTGCGTTGCTGCGGCCTGCGCCACCACTGGCACCTCAACCTGCCGCCCCAACTGCGCCCACTCCTCAGGCGCCAACTCGATGGTCAGGTCCACCGGCCAGTTACCAATCTGTCCACGAATTCTCATGATGCATTCCTTGAACCCAGGTCAATGCACCCATGCTACCGCAACATGAAACCTGCGCCACGCAGGCTGGCGGCGCGCAGAAAAGTTGTTATAACATAACCCATTCCTTCAGCCCGCCCCGGAGCCGTCCATGCGTCGCCTGCTGCTTGCCCTGCCCTTCGCCTTGCTGCCACTGGCCGTGGCCCATGCCCACGATGACCATGATCACGACCCCGCCCATGGCACCCTCGGCGCCCACGAGCATGGCGTCGCCAAGCTCAACGCCGTGCTCGATGGCAATACCCTGGAGCTGGAACTGGACAGCCCGGCAATGAACCTGGTCGGCTTCGAACATGCCGCCAACAGCGATGCCGACAAGGCCAAGGTCGCCGCCGTGCGCCAGCAGCTCGAACAACCCCTGAAGCTGTTCGGCCTTTCTGCTGCCGCTGGCTGCAAAGAGGATCAGCAAGAACTGGAAAGCCCGCTGTTCGGTGACGCCCCGAAAGCCGACGAAGATGGCGACGAACATGAGCACGGCCACCAGCACAGCGACATCGGCGCCCACTACCAGCTGACCTGCGCCAACCCCGACAAACTGGCGCAAGTGGACCTCGCGCCGCTGTTCAAGGCCTTCCCGGCCACTCAGAAGATCAACGTGCAACTGATCGGCCCGAATGGCCAGAAAGGTGTGGAAGCCACGCCGGCCAAGGCAGCGGTCGCTTTCTGAATGAGCCAGTCGCTGATCGAACTGCACGACCTGGTATACGCCTGGCCAGGTCAGCCGCCGCTGCTGGATATTCCGGCCTTCCACCTGGACACGGGTGAAGCCCTGTTCCTCAAAGGCCCCAGCGGCAGTGGCAAGACCACCTTGCTGGGCCTGCTGGGCGGCGTGAACGTACCGGCTCAGGGCCGCATCCAGTTGCTTGGCCAGGACCTTGGCAGCCTGGGCCAGGGTGCGCGTGACCGCTTCCGCGTCGACCACACGGGTTATATCTTCCAACAGTTCAACCTGCTGCCGTTCCTGTCGGTACGCGAAAACGTCGAACTGCCCTGCCGCTTCTCAAGCAGCCGCAAGGCCCGCGCCGAGCAGCGCCATGGCAGTGTCGACCAGGCAGCCAGCACGTTGCTGGCCCACCTGGGGCTGGATGACTCCGGCCTGCTCGCCCGCCGCGCCGACAGCCTGTCGATCGGCCAGCAACAACGGGTGGCCGCCGCCCGCGCACTGATCGGCCAGCCCGAGTTGGTGATCGCCGACGAACCGACCTCGGCGCTGGACGCCGATACCCGTGAAGCGTTCATCCGCCTGCTGTTCGAAGAATGCCGCGCCGCCGGTGCCAGCCTGCTGTTCGTCAGCCACGACCAGAGCCTGGCGCCACTGTTCGACCGCCACCTTTCCCTGGCCGACCTCAACCGCGCCGCCAAGCCCCGGGAGGCCTGATGTACCTGCTCCGCCTTGCCTTGGCCAGCCTGGCCAACCGCCGTTTCACCGCCTTCCTCACCGCGTTTGCCATCGCCCTGTCGGTGTGCCTGCTGCTGGCCGTGGAGCGCGTTCGCACCGAGGCCCGCGCCAGCTTCGCCAGCACCATCAGCGGTACCGACCTGATTGTCGGCGCCCGCTCCGGCTCGGTGAACCTGCTGCTGTATTCGGTATTCCGCATTGGCAACGCGACCAACAACATCCGCTGGGACAGCTTCCAGCACTATGCGCAGGACCCGCGGGTGAAGTGGGCGATCCCTATCTCGCTGGGCGACTCGCATCGCGGCTACCGGGTGATGGGCACCACGACGGATTACTTCGAGCATTACCAATACGGCCGCCGTCAGCACCTGGAATTGAGCCAGGGGCGTGAGTTCGCCAGCGACCCGTTCGAGGTGGTACTCGGTGCCGAAGTCGCCGAGGCATTGCACTACAAGCTGGGTGACAAGCTGGTGCTGGCCCATGGCGTGGCAGCGATCAGCCTGGTCAAGCATGACGACAAGCCGTTCACCGTGGTTGGCGTGCTCAAGCGCACCGGCACACCGGTCGACCGCACACTGCATATCAGCCTGGGCGGCATGGAGGCTATCCATATCGACTGGCACAACGGCGTACCGGCCCGTGGCGCCGGGCGCATCAGTGCAGAGCAGGCACGCACGATGGACCTGCAACCTGCCGCCATCACCGCGTTCATGCTGGGCCTGAACAACAAGATCGCGACGTTCAGCCTACAGCGGGAAATCAACGAATATCGCAGCGAGCCGCTGCTGGCGATCCTGCCTGGGGTGGCCCTGCAAGAGTTGTGGAGCCTGATGGGCACGGCGGAACAGGCGTTGTTCGTGGTGTCGCTGTTCGTGGTGCTGACTGGCCTGATCGGCATGCTCACGGCCATTCTCACCAGCCTCAACGAGCGCCGGCGAGAAATGGCAATCTTGCGGTCGGTCGGGGCCAGGCCGTGGCATATCGCGGGGCTGCTGGTGCTGGAGGCACTGTCACTGGCGGCGGTCGGGATCGTGGCCGGGCTGGGCCTGCTGTATGCGGGTATCGCCTTGGCACAAGGGTATGTGCAGGCCAACTATGGTTTGTATCTGCCACTGGCCCTGCCGAGTACCCATGAATGGACCTTGCTGGCTATCATCCTGGGGGCTGCGTTGCTGATGGGTAGCGTGCCGGCTTGGCGAGCCTACAGGCAGTCGCTGGCTGATGGCCTGTCCATTCATCTTTAAGAGCCTGCAATGATCAGAAACCTCATCGCCTGCTTCGCGGGCACGCCCGCGAAAAGGCCTGCAATGCTCATGTTGCTGGCCCTGCTATTGCTGATAGCGATGCCTCTGTGGGCCGCCGAACCCAAGGAGCTGGACTGGCCCGCCCTGATCCCCGAAGGCGCCCCGGTCATCCCGCCACAACTGGCGCCGCTGCATGACATGTCACAGCTCAGCAACGCCCTGTCTGCCGAGTCCGCCCCACCCGCGCGCCAGCAAGCCCCCGACGCGCCCGTGGTGAAAAGCCTTGACGGCCAGCAAATCAAACTGCCCGGCTACATCGTGCCGCTTGAGGTCAGCGAAGAAGGCCGCACCACCGAGTTCCTGCTGGTGCCGTACTACGGCGCGTGCATCCACGTGCCCCCGCCACCGTCAAACCAGATCGTGCATATTTTCAGCGAAATGGGCGTACGCGTCGAAGACCTCTACCAGCCCTACTGGATCGAGGGAAAGATGCAGGTTAGAGCCTCCAGCAGCGAACTGGCCGATGCCGGTTACCAGATGGAGGCCGAGAAAATCTACGCATATGAGCTGAGATGAGAACTGTTTCGAATTCATGAAGACGCTTCTTTGAGCTGGGTCAAACTTTCTGTTTAACCAGCTCCGTACCATTGGACTACTCGATTAATAACGTCCTTTGGGAGCTTCCATGAACAAGTCCTTGCTCGGCGCCTCGCTTGTGGCCCTTGCGCTCGCCGCCCCTGCCGCCCACGCCTACCAGGCAGGGGACATGATTTTGCGCGCAGGCGCCATTACCACTGCCCCGAACGAGAGCAGCGGCGACCTGAAGTTCGACGGCAACAAGGTGTCGGGCACCAAGGCGACCCTGGACAGCGATACCCAGCTGGGCCTGACCTTTGCCTACATGCTCACCGACCACATCGGCCTGGAGCTGCTGGCAGCCACCCCGTTCAAGCACACCGTGGGCGTAAAAGGCCTGGGCGGCGGGCTGGACGGCAAGCTGGCAGACATCAAGCAACTGCCACCGACCCTGTCGCTGCAGTACTACCCAATGGAGCCGAACTCGCGCTTCCAGCCGTACGCCGGCGTGGGCATCAACTACACCCTGTTCTTTGACGAAGACTTGAGCAGCGCACGCAAGCAACAAGGCTTCAGCAACCTCAAGCTGCAAGACTCGGTCGGTATTGCCGGCCAGCTGGGCATGGACTACATGCTCACCGACAACCTGCTGGTCAACGCCTCGGTCTGGTATGTCGACATCGACACCAAGGCCAGCGTCAATGGCCCGACCGCACTGGGCTACAGCAAGACCAAGGTCGACGTAGACGTCGACCCGTGGGTGTACATGGTCGGCCTTGGCTACAAGTTCTGACCGGAACACGGCAGGGCGGCTTCGGCCGCCCTTTCTCGTTGCAGCCACAGCCAGTACCCCAGCGCAACCGCACTGATGGCCATGCCAAGCCCACACACCGCAGGCCACCCCCATCGGGCATACACGCCGCTCGCCAGCACCGCACCCAAGCCGCTACCGACCGAGTAGCAGCACATATAAGCACCAATCAATCGGCTAGCCATCGCGCCACGCCCTGCCAGCAACACGCTCTGGTTGGTGACATGCACTGCCTGATTCTGGGGCCGCTTAGCGGCCCCAGCGTTTTCAGCTTTTACCCAGAAGCCGCGCCAGGCCTTCGACCATCGGCGTCGCCTGCGGGAAATCGAACCGCGCCAGCAAGCGCTGGTTATCCGCCCGCGAATGGCGAATGTCACCCGAACGCGCCGCCACATAGCTAATCGCCGGCAAGCTCCCCACCACCTTCTCCAGCGCCGCCAGCAACTGGTTCAGCGAAGTGGCCTGGTTGAGGCCGATGTTCACCGCGCCCTCCTCCACCTGCGGCTGTTCCAGCGCCTGCACCATCACCTGCACCAGGTCACCCACGTAAAGAAAGTCGCGGGTCTGTTCGCCATCACCGAAGACGGTGATCGGCAAGCCCTGCACCGCGCGCTCGCAGAAGATGCTGATTACCCCGGAATACGGCGAAGACGGATCTTGGCGTGGCCCGAAGATATTGAAGAAGCGGAACACCACCGGCTCCAGGCCATGCTGACGACGGTAGAAGTCCAGGTATTGCTCACTGGCCAGTTTGTCCACGGCGTAGGGGGTCAGCGGCGCCTTGGGCGTGTCTTCGGCAATCGACTCGCCCTCGCCATTGTTGCCGTACACCGCTGCACTTGAAGCAAACAGCACCCGGCGCAGGCCATGCACGCGCATCGCTTCGCACACGTTAAGGGTGCCGATGAAATTGCTCTGGTGTGTGCGCACCGGGTCTTCGACCGAGGCCTGCACCGAGGCCACTGCCGCCAGGTGCACCACGGCACTGCAGCCGGCTGCGGCCTGGGTGACCAGCCCGGCATCGGCAACATCGCCTTCGATCAGTTCCAGCCGTGGGTGGTCGACCTGCAGGTTACTGCGCCGGCCAGTGGAAAAGTCATCGAGAATGCGTACGGCGTAGCCTTTGTCCAACAACGCATCGCACAGGTGGGAGCCAATGAAGCCGGCACCGCCGGTGATCAGGATGGGGGCGTCAGCCATGGCGGTAGAACCGGTCCAGTAGAGGCGGCAGGCCGGCGCGCCAGGCACGCGGCTTGATGCCGAAGGTATGAAGGATTTTCTTGCAGGCCAGTACCGCATGCTGCGGCTCTTCGCTGGCATCCGGCCGTGCGGCATGAGCCTGTGGCGTTGGCGCCTGAACCGCGAGCTGGCGGTACTGGCCCGCTTCGGCAAGGATCGCCTGGCCTAGCGCCAGCGGCGTGGTCGCCTCGTTGCCGGCGTAATGGTAGGTGCCCCACAGCGGCGCAGTGCAATCGAGCTGCTTGAGCACCGACAGGATCACCCGCGCAGCATCGTCGACCGGTGTCGGGTTACCACGCCGGTCATCGGCCAGCAGCAGCTCTTGCGGTTGCTCGGCACGGGTCAGGAAGCGGCCCAGCGACCCGTCGATGCTTTCGTCGAGCAACCAGCCAAAGCGCAGTAGCACATGCTGCGGGCAGGCCGCACGCACGCTCTGTTCGATGCGCCACAACGCCTGGCCACGCAGGCCCAACGGCACTGGCTCGTCCTTTTCGCTGTAGGCCGTGGCCCGCGAACCGTCGAACACGCGGTAGCTGGAAGGCTGTACCAGGGTGATCTGGTGGTGCTGGCACAGCTCTGCGAGCCGCTCTACTGCCCGCTCCTGTTGAGCCAGGCGCTGTTCGCTGACCGACTCGGCCTGGAACCAGTCGAAGTAATAGGCCAGGTTGACCACGGCGTCGGGGCGGTGATCGTCGAGCAACTGGGTGAGGCTGGCCGGCGTCCAGCCGTTTTCGGGCGGGCGCGGCGCCAGGAATGCGATGTCCTCCTCGGCCCCAAGACGAATCAGCGCTTGCCCGAGGGCATTGCCACCACCCAACAGCATTAGGCGCATACGCATAGAGTCAGCAGATCCGGAGAGGTTGATAAAGGAAAGGGGTCATTTTGCGGTTTCCGGGCGGGGAAGTCCAACCCTGAGGCTGACAGCAGCACCACGGACGATTCCTACCACGACCATAGAGTTTCCCTACAAGCCAGAGAGGGGCAGCCCTACATCATCAGTAAAAAATATGTGGCTAAATGCTCAGCGTTCTAACAAAAAGTTTCACCTTTCCCTACAGACAAGGAAAATAACAATGACAGGGGTAAACACCAAGGCAACACCTGAGGTTCTTCGCCTAACATTCAGCAAACTGCCGCTATTGGAGGCCCGGATGCCGCTGGGGCTGCTGCAATGTCAAGCTACCAAGCACAAGTTATAAAACGGTCACTAAATGTTGAGCAACTCGACCTATTAAAAATGTTTGCCTCCGGAAAAGCAGCAGCACTGGAGTTCGCTGCAATGCTGCCTCCGCTCTTCGATCCTGTGCCAGAGAGCCTGGCAAACATTGACACCATGAACGACGACCCCGTTATCATCAACATGGCCTCACGAAACCAAATTCTTTTAAGCCTTGTAGACTACCGCTCATTCGCATTCGATATTGACAATTGCGGAATGCAAGTACGCCTAGTCGGTAATTTCAAAGGGGGCGGTAAATGGCTGCTACGCAATGAATCCAAACATCATCAAGCCGAAATGAGTTCCCACGGACAACCGGAGGTTGCTGGTTCGGCTATTCGGCTACTCGCCTGATGCCCAACCTGTGATGCTGCAACAAGACCCCCTGATCGTACGCGGGTAAGGTAGGAGCAAAATGGAAATTGAAGTCTCAATACTCTTGGTGCTGGCGTCAGTCGCATTGCTCGCTGGCTTTTTCGATGCAATTGCAGGAGGCGGGGGTTTACTGACGTTACCGGCCTTTTTCATTGCAGGTATCGATCCATTGTCTGCTATGGCTACCAACAAATTTCAGGCTTCATCCGCCAGTGTTTCAGCGGTGTGGGCGTTCGCCCGTAAGCGAATGATCCAGTGGAAGGTAGGCCGGCCAATGGCCATTCTGTCATTCACAGGTGGTGTTGCAGGTGCCTTGTCGATCAGTATGCTCGACAAAGCCATCCTGGAATTAACCGTTCCAATCTTGCTAATTGCAGTTGCAAGCTATTTTGCATTCAGTCCCAAGCTTGATGCACGGGATCGTAAGCAGCGCATGTCGTCCTTAAGCTTTACGCTGGTGATTATCCCAATCATTGGTTTTTACGACGGCATTTTTGGTCCAGGCACCGGTTCATTCTTCATGGTGGCCTTTTCCTTGCTGCTGGGTCAGCAACTGATGCAGGCAATATGCAATAGCAAACTGCTTAACGCATCTTGCAACCTTGGTGCCCTGTCAGTCTTTGCCTTCAGTGGCGCAATTATATGGCCCTTAGCCTTAGTAATGGCATTTTGCGCCATTCTTGGCGCCCAACTCGGCGCACGGTGTGCGCTTTACTTTGGGCCACGGCTGATCAGACCATTGCTCATCACTGTCTGCTGCCTGATGTCCTTGAGGTTGTTGTTCAATGATGGGCACGCAGTTGGAGAATGGTTACGGCAATTTTGAGTGATGGTTGAATGTATTTTGAGCGGGGCCCGCGCTTTTACGACTGTGTGGCCCCGGCATAGCCGGACCAGCAATTGGTTCAATGCAAGCGCTACATCTATTCAATCTCAAACAAACTGTTGCGCAATGGCCCCACACTCAACCGTTCACGTACATCGTCATCTATACGTGGATCATCCGGCCGGTACAGTTTTACCTGCCGATAGGCATTGATGCGATTGATCTCTTCCCCCAGATACTCCCACACCACCCGGGTACAGGCCGGGTTGCGTCGGTCGCCGCTGGACACTCCAGCCTTCAGGCCATTCAGGCGGGTGATGCGGCTTTTGAAGCTGGGGATGAGGATGGTCTGGCTCATTTCGTTGTACGTGAGCGACTCGTAGTCGATCAGGAACAGCCGGTCCTGCAACTGGAACGCAGCCCCCAAGTAGCGGCAGCGTACCTCGGCGTGCTGGTCGGTGGTGCTGGAGCGTTCCTGGCGTTCCTGGCGCTCGAACAGGAAGCGGCCGCGCTCCTCCCACAGGTGCACCAGCGACACCAGGATGGTGCCCGGCACCGACATGCAGTTGGAATACTCGAAGTAGTAACCGCAATAACGCGACAGGTTGCCGGCGTGGTCGTGCAGCGGACGGAACAGTTCGCTGATCGGGTCGCTGGGCTGGTCGGCCAGCGTCGACACCCGTGCGCCGATGAGCCTGGCGAACTGCTCGGCCGGCAAATTCAGTTCGTAATCCTCGACGCCGAAGAAGTCACCGATGCGCTTAAGGTTGTAAGCCGTCGGACGGCTCTGCCCGCTCAGGTACTTGTTGAACTGTGCCCGGTTGATCGACAGCTGTCGGCAAACTTCGGAAATAGAGCGGTAGTGGCTGCAAGCCAGCTTGAGGTTGGTAGCGAAATGATCGCTCATGTGCGGGACCCAGGTGACGCGAATGACGCCATTGTAGCATCAAGTCGCGCCAACTGAGACCAACCCGCGAAATTGTAACCACTCTTGTCATGGCCAACCATGCGCCCCAACGAATAGCGGTGCGCCTGCCGTCCGCTGGTCTTTCCACACGAAGAATAAGAATCGAGGTCATTCTCCAATGCTCGAAGTACTCAACGATTTCCTCTCGGGGAAACTCCTCATCGTGCTGATCGTAGGGCTGGGTAGCTACTTCACCATCCGCTCCCGATTCGTTCAGTTCCGCCATTTCGGCCACATGTTCGCCGTGTTCAAGGAATCGCTGCGTGGCCAGGCAGGCCAGCTGAGCTCCTTCCAGGCCCTGATGCTGAGCCTCGCCGGCCGCGTTGGCGCCGGTAACATTGCCGGTGTCGGTATTGCCGTGACCCTGGGTGGCCCAGGTGCCGTGTTCTGGATGTGGGTCACCGCATTGGTGGGCATGTCCAGCAGCTTCTTCGAATGTACCCTGGCCCAGGTGTACAAGCGCGCCGATGGTGACGGCCTGTACCGTGGCGGCCCGGCCTACTACATCCAGCATGGCCTGAACCGCAAAGGCATGGCCATCGTGTTCTCGATCCTGCTGCTGGTCACCTACGGCTTCGCCTTCATCGGCCTGCAGTCGTACACCGTGACCCACTCGCTGCAGAACGCCTTCAACTTTGCCCCGAGCCAAACCGGTATTGTCCTGGCCGTGCTGCTGGCAATCACCTTCATCGGCGGCATCAAGCGCATCGCTGCGGTGTCGGACCTGCTGGTACCGGTCAAGACCCTGGCCTACATCGGCGTGACCCTGTACGTGATCGGCACCCAGATCGAACACGTGCCAGCCATGCTGGAAACCATCTTCAAGAGCGCCTTCGGCCTCGACCCAGCCTTCGGCGGCCTGCTCGGCAGCGCCATCGTCATGGGCGTGAAGCGTGGCGTGTTCGCCAACGAAGCGGGCCTTGGCAGTGCGCCAAACGTCGCTGCCGTGGCTGCGGTGAAACACCCGGGCGCCCAGGGCGTGGTCCAGGCCTTCAGCGTGTTCCTCGACACCTTCGTGATCTGCACCTGTACCGCGCTGCTGATCCTGCTGTCGGGCTTCTATACTCCGGGCTTCGAGGGTGACGGCATTGTCCTGACCCAGAACTCGCTGGCCGCCGTGGTCGGTGACTGGGGCCGTGTGTTCGTCAGCGTTGCACTGTCGCTGTTCGTGTTCACCTGCATCCTCTACAACTACTACCTGGGCGAGAACAGCCTGCAGTTCCTCACCCGTAACCGCGTGGTACTGATGGTATTCCGTGGTCTGGTGCTGGCACTGGTGGTCTGGGGCTCGATGCAAGACCTGTCGACCGTGTTCGCCTTCGCCGACATCACCATGACCTGCCTGGCCTTCGTCAACCTGGTGGCCCTGGCCCTGCTGTTCAAAGTCGGCCTGCGTGTGATGCGCGACTATGACGAGCAGCGCAAGGCGGGTATCCAGCAGCCGGTGTTCGATTCGACCAAGTTCGCCGACCTGGACCTGGACCGCAATGCCTGGCCTGCCAATCCGCAGGCGGAAACAGCCACTGACAAAACAGTCGCCCAAGCGCAGCCTCAGCGCTGATACGCTGCCCTGCCCAGCCGCCCCTTCTGCGGGCGGCTTTTCTTTCTCCGCTCACCGCTACGGATGTTCTCCATGCGTGCCGTAAAGAATCTTCTCGTTCTCTATACCGGTGGCACCATCGGTATGCTCGAAACCCCGGAAGGCCTGGCGCCAGCCGGCGGTTTTGAAGCACGGATGCGCGAGCACTTCGCGCACATGGCCGATGCGCCCCAGCTGCAATGGACCCTGCAGGAACTGAACCCGCTGCTCGACAGCGCCAACATGCAACAGCACAACTGGCTGGCGATGCGCGATGCCATTGTCGATGCGGTAGATGTGGCGGGCCATGACGGCGTGCTGGTGCTGCACGGCACCGACAGCATGGCGTACAGCGCTGCGGCATTGTCGTTCCTGCTGCTGGGGCTGCCGGTTCCGGTGCTGCTGACCGGCTCGATGCTGCCGGCGGGTGCCGCTGACAGCGATGCGTGGGCCAACCTGTGTGGTGCGCTGCGCCAGTTCGAACATGGCCTGGAAGATGGCGTGCAGCTCTACTTCCATGGCCAACTGCTGCATGGCTGCCGGGCCTCGAAGCTGCGCAGCGAGGCGTTCGATGCCTTTGCGGCGCTGCCGCGCCATCGTGATGGTGAGCATGCCGACATGATCCCTGCCGAGCTGGGCTACAAGCAGCCGCGCAAGCCGGTCAACCTGGCGGTCGTGCCAGTGTTCCCGGGGCTGCAGGCCGGGCACTTGCAGGGCTTGATCGACAGCGGTGTGCAGGGGTTGCTGCTGGAATGCTACGGCAGCGGTACTGGGCCATCGGATGACCAGGCATTGCTGAATGCTCTGAGCGCGGCGCGCCAGCGCGGTGTGATGCTGGCGGCTATCAGCCAGTGTCCTGAAGGTTCGGTGGTATTCGACACCTATGCGGCAGGTAACCGCTTGCGCGGGGCCGGATTGGTCAGTGGTGGCGGCATGACCCGTGAGGCAGCGCTGGGCAAGATGGTTGCGCTGTTGGGGGCGGGCTTGAATGTGGATGCAGCAGAGCAGTGGTTTGCTCTGGACCTGTGCGGCGAACGGGCCTGAACAGGCGAAAGAAAATGGCGGAAGGCAGCGGGAGTCGAACCTGCCCGGGAACGGCTGCCGTCCCCAACCGGGTTTGAAGCCCGGCCGCGCCACCGGGCGCGATTGCCTTCCTTGAACTCAGTGCCTGGTCTGCTGCTGGGCCAGGGCGCTGTCGGCGCGGATGTGACGCTGGTCGGCCACCCTCCGGGTCAGGCCGATGCGGTCGAAGTACTCGAGAATCTGCACACTGCGCTTGCGACCGATCCCCAACATATCGCGAAACGCGGCAACCTGCACTATCGGCGTCTCACTGGCCTGCCCCAGCAGCAACGCTGCCATGCGCTGTAAGGTCGACTCCGGGTAGAACAGGTCACGCACCACCTGGTGCACCAGGCCCAGCCGTGCAAGCTTGCGCAACAACAGGCGCACATCAGCTTCGGCGCAGTTCTCTTCACTTGCCAGCGTCCTGACCCAGGGCGGGTCGTATTGCCCCGCCAGCAACCTCGGCTCCAGGCGCGCCCACAACTCACTGTCGGCTTCGCTCAATTGCACCTTATGATCGGGCAAATGCAGCCAAGGCCCGCTGCTGGCGATGCTGCCGTCCTCAAGCAACTCATCCAGCAGGCTGACGAAGGCCGGTCGCTCCAGGGGCAGGGCTGCAAAACGGCGCAGGCGATCACGGTCCGGGCCGAGCTGGTCGGGCTCTTGTTCGTGGAACCGTGCCAACTGCTCCATCACCTGCTGCTTCAGCACGTGCCACTTGGCAGTGGCGAACAGCAGTTGGCCCTGCCGCGTGGCCACCACCAAAACTTCTTCCGGCAACTGCCAGGTTTCTCGCAGGCGATTGAACTGCCGCTCAAGCCGCTGGGGGTCGATACCGCCCGGTGCACTGGCAAGCAGCGCCGGCAGCGCCTGCTCCAGTTCTTCGGTATCGCGCAGCACCTGCAACTGGCGCAGGCGCTCATCGCTGCGGCGTTGGCGGCTTGGCGCGAACGGGTCCAGCACCTTGCCACCGCCCAAGGTGCGCTGGGCACGCTGGTCGCGCAGCACCAAACGGTCGCCATGCACCGCCTGCAGCGGAGCATTGAGCACCAACTGGGCAAACATGCGCTGGCCGGCCGCCAAGCTTTCGCCTTCAAGCAAGGCGACCCGGGCCGTCACATCCTGAGTCCCCAGGTGTACATGCACCGCGCTGAAATGTTCGAACGTACGTGTCTCTCCCGGTAACAGGCTCAGCTCGATATCCACCCGTACGCCAGGCGCATGCAGCCACTCAGGCACCAGCCAGTCACCCCGGTGTACCTGCTCCAATGCCAGTCGCTCGGCAGCGATGTTCAGCGCTACCCGCTGGCCCGCTTCTGCCACCAACGAGGCCTGGTTCTGTGCATGCAGGCCACGCACGCGTACCGCTTTGCCGGCCTTGCCCAGCAACAAGGTATCGCCGGCACTGACCCGCCCGGCCAGCGCCGTGCCGGTGACCACCACGCCAGCGCCGCTAACCGCGAAAGCGCGGTCCACGGCCAGACGAAAACCACCGCGCACAGCGCGTGCCCGTACATTGGCCTCAGCCTCCAGCAGGGCTTGACGCAGCGCGTCCACGCCTTCCCCGCTGATGCTCGACAATGGGAACTGCCGCGCACCGGCATACGGCCCTGGCGCCAGCAGTTCACTGACTTGCACCTGCACATCGGCCAGCCGGGCCGGCTCGACCCGGTCGCATTTGCTGATCGCCACCAGGGCCTGGGGAATGCCCAGCAGCTCGATGATCGCCAGGTGCTCGCGCGTCTGCGGCATGACCCCGTCGTCAGCAGCCACCACCAATAGCACCAGGTCGATGCCATGGGCACCGGCCAGCATGTTGTGGATAAAACGCTCGTGGCCAGGCACATCGATGAAGCCCGTCAGCGGCGCGCCTTCGCTCAGTGCCGCATAGCGGTAGCCAAGGTCGATGGTCATGCCGCGGGCGCGCTCTTCCTGCCGCTGGTCGCCGGCCTGGCCAGTCAGCGCCTGCAGCAGTGCGGTCTTGCCGTGGTCGATGTGCCCGGCGGTACCAACGATCACTGCACAGCCCCCAGTTGCAGGGCGGGCAACTGGGCCAGCCACTGGGCTTCGTCATCCAGTTGGCGCAGGTCCAGCCACAGGGCATCGTCATCGATGCGGCCCAGCACCGGCACAGGCAGATCACGCAGGGCCCGCTCCAGTACATGCAAGCTGCGCCCGCGCAGCTTCTTCGACACTTGCGGGCGCAGGCACAGCGCGGCACTGGGCAGGCGCGCCACCGGCTGGCTGCCACTGCCAATCATGCCCAGGGCAGGTTCGACGCTGACGGCCCATTGCTCGCCGAGGCGCGCCTTGAGTTCAGGCGACAGGCGCTCGGCCTGAGCCTGGATCTCGGCCTGGCTGCGGGTCAGCAGGCGCAGGCTGGGCAGGCGTTCGGCCAGGCGGTCGGGGTTGCGGTACAGTGCCAGCACCGCCTCAAGGGCTGCGAGGGTGATCTTGTCGACGCGCAAGGCTCGCTTGAGCGGGTTTTTCTTGATCCTGGCGATCAGGTCCTTGCGGCCAACGATGATCCCTGCCTGAGGCCCGCCCAGCAGTTTGTCGCCGCTGAAGGTGACGATATCGGCGCCATCAGCCAGGGCCTGGCGCACCGTAGGTTCGGCGGGCAGGCCCCAGCGGGTAAGGTCGAGCAGGCTGCCGCTGCCGAGGTCTTCGAGTAGCGGCAGTTCATGTTGATGGGCGATCCGCGCCAGCTCGGCAGTGGGCACCTGTGTGGTGAAGCCCTGAATGCTGTAGTTGCTGCAATGCACGCGCATCAGCAGGCCCGTGCGCGGGCCGATGGCGGCCTCATAGTCGCGGGCGTGGGTGCGGTTGGTGGTACCGATTTCGTGCAGCTTCACGCCGGCCCGGGCCATGATGTCGGGAATGCGGAAGGCACCGCCGATCTCGATCAGCTCACCACGGGAGATGATGCCCTCCTTGCGTGCGCCCAGGCTATTGAGCGCCAGCAGCACGGCAGCGGCGTTGTTGTTGACTACGGTGACGGCTTCGGCGCCGGTCAGTTCGCGGATCAGGCCTTCGATCAGGTCATCGCGGTCGCCACGTTTGCCGGTGGCCAGGTCGAACTCCAGGTTGAGCGGATAGCGGGCGGCAGTCTGCATGGCCTCGATGGCTTCTTCGGGCAGCAGGGCGCGGCCGAGGTTGGTGTGCAGCACGGTGCCAGTGAGGTTGAACACACGGCGGACCTGGCTGCGCTGTTGCGCGGCAAGGCGTTCACCGGTACGGCCCAGCAGCACTTCGGCGGCCAGTTCGGCGGCGCTGAGCTCACCGTTGCGGGCAGGGTCACGCAGGTCGTCGAGCAGTTGGCGCAAGGTAGCCAACACTGCATCGCGGCCGTGACGGTCGATCAGCGGGAGGCAGGCCGGGTGGCGCAGAAGGGTGTCGATGGATGGGAGGCGTGGGGTGTCGCTGGCTAGGCTTGAAGACATGCGGTACTACCTTGGGTTATCCGGTGTCTGTACTGGCCTCTTCGCGGGCACGCCCTCTCCCACAGTGTCCGCGCTGTATTTGAGGCTTGCGCAGTCCATGTGGGAGCGGGCGTGCCCGCGAAGAAGGCAACTCGGTCTTTCAGTGTAGACACTCACCCACTAACCGGGCGCAAGCATCAGGTTGGGCGCCAGGCGATGAAATCCCTCTTCGTCCAGGCGCATGTCCAGCGCCAGGCTGGCCAGGTCGTCGGCCAAAGGCTCGGCCGCCGCATCGTTCTCCAGATAGTTCTGCTTCAGGTAGCTTTCGCACCCCGGGCAGCACTCGGCACGCAATGGCGCCTTGCCCGGCGCATGGCGATCATCCTCAAGGCTGGTATAGCGCAAGTCCTTGCTCGACTCGCAATACACGCACTTCACCCGCACCACATGCCATTCACAGGCACACAACGAGCAGGCCAGGTAACGCAGGCCATTGTGCTTGCCACGGTTGCGCACCACCCCGGCCATTGCCGGCGAACCGCAAGCCGGGCACTGGGCCAAGCTGCCAGCAGGTTTCAGCTCCGGCGTTGGCAACGCCAGCAGCCAGCTGGACCAGGCCGCCTGCAACGCAGCCCCGAGGAACGGCACCACTGCCGCTGGCACCGCGTCATACTGCCCTGCCAGCAAAGCGATGCCCCAGCCTTTGCGCTGGTTTTCATCACTGCCACGCAGCACCTGCAAGGCCTCACCCAGCGGGCCACTGTTTTCACAGTTGAAGTGCTCAAGGAGGGCCTGTAACCAAACCAGCCAAGGCCCTTCGCGCACCTGGCTGTCCGCCGCCAGCGGCGGTAAACCATGACTTATGCACAGGCGCTGACGTTCCTCGGCCACCGGCACGCCAGCGGGCGGGTTATCCACAAGCTGCTGCTGGACACGGCACAACCGCGCCACCAGCCTCAGGTAGTCGCCAAGTGCGTTGCCCTCGGCCAGCTGATCCAGACGTGCAGCGCGCACGTCAAACAGGTTGGCGGGCGGCAGGTGCAGAAACGGCGGCATCACCGCCGACGCTTCGATCTGCCCGGGTTCGAGTATCGTGCTCAAGCATTCATCCTTCTTTTCGTCCGTGATTGCCCGGCGTCTTGTCGCCGGTCACTTCGCGGTACCACAACTCATGGTGCTTGCGTGCCCAGGCGCGGCTGACCCAGCCATGCAGCATGGCGCCGATCGAGCCCTTGATCCAGATGCCGGCATAGATGTGCACGATGATGCTGAGGATCAGCACGAACGCCGCCAGCGCGTGCAGCAGCGCAGACAAGCGAATGGTATCGATGCCGAACCAGTGGCTGAAGTACGCTCGCCAGATCACCACCCCACTCACCAGCAGCACCAGCATGCACGCCAGCAAGGTCCAGAACAGCAGCTTCTGTCCGGCGTTGTACTTGCCGATGGGCGGCACACCATCCTCTCGATTGACCATCACCCGATCGATGCGACGTAGCCACAGGCGGTCGTTGGCGGTGATGAAGTTGGCGCGCCAGAAACGGAACACCAGGCCGAGGAAGAACACGAACATCGCCACCCCGATGAAGGGGTGCAGGATGCGTGTCCACGGCCCGCCGCCAAACAGGTGGCTGAGCCAGAACAGCGCCGGATGAAACAGCGCCAGCCCCGACAGCCCCGCCAGGATGAACAGGATTGCCACAATCCAGTGGTTTGTCCGCTCATTGGCGTTGTAGCGCAGGATGGGTTTGTTGTCGTTCATGGCCGCTGCTCCCCTTGCCCACCGGGCTTGGTCGGGTCGTAGACATGGACCGCAGGATCCACCTGATGCACGTTGTCATCCGCCGGCGTGGGGTGCTCCTCCTCTTCGACCCGCTGGGGGCCAACCCGCACATAATGGAAGAACCCGGCCAATACCGCCGCGCCCATGGCCAGCAGCGCCAGCGGCTTGGTGAAGCCCTTCCACAACCCCACCAAAGGGCTGATCACCGGCTGGTCCGGCAGGCCGGCGTAGAGCTTCGGCGTGTCGGCATGGTGCAGCACATACATCACATGGGTGCCGCCGACGCCATCCGGGTCGTACAACCCGGCCTTGTCGTAGCCCCGCGACTTCAGGTCGACAATGCGCTCGGCGGCATGCACTTTCATCTCGTCCTTGCTGCCGAACACGATCGCCCCGGTCGGGCAGGTTTTCACGCAGGCGGGCTCAAGGCCCACGGTCACGCGGTCGGAACACAGGGTGCACTTGTACGCCTTGTGGTCCTTCTGCGAGATACGCGGGATGTTGAACGGGCAGCCGGTGATGCAGTACCCGCAGCCGATGCAGTGGTCCTGGTTGAAGTCGACGATACCGTTGGCGTGCTTGATGATCGCCCCCGGGCTCGGGCAGGCCTTCAGGCAACCCGGGTCGGCACAGTGCATGCAGCCATCCTTGCGGATCAGCCACTCCAGGTTGCCGTCGTCGCGCTCGTGCTCGGTGAAGCGCATCAGGGTCCAGGTTTCGGCGGTGAGGTCCTGGGGGTTGTCGTAGGTGCCGTGGTTGTGGCCGACCTCGTCACGCAGTTCGTTCCATTCCGAGCACGCCACCTGGCAGGCCTTGCAGCCGATGCACTTGGTGGTGTCGATCAGCTTGGCGACTTCCTGCTGCTGGCGTACCGAAGGCGGTACGGTGGTGGTGGCCGAGCGGGCGATGATGTCTTGGCTGGCCATCAGAGTTTCTCCACTTTGACGAGGAACGACTTGGACTCTGGCGTCTGGGTGTTGCCGTCACCGAGGAATGGCACCAGGGTGTTGGTCAGGTAGCCATGCCGGGTAGCGCCGGTGAAACCCCAGTGCAACGGAATGCCGATCTGGTGCACGGTCTGGTTGTTGACCTGGAGTGGGCGAATCCGCTTGGTCACCACCGCCACCGCATCGATATGCCCGCGCTTGCTCGACACCCGCACCCGGTCGCCGGCCTTGATGCCTTTCTCGTTGGCCAGCACCTCGCCGATTTCGACGAACTGCTCGGGCTGGGCGATGGCGTTGAGCCGGCAATGCTTGCTCCAGAAGTGGAAGTGCTCGGTCAGCCGATAGGTGGTCGCCGCGTAGGGGAACTCGTCATGCGTGCCGAGCGTGTCCCACACCGAGTCGAAGATGCGGCCAGCCGGGTTGCTGACCACCTTCTTGTTCTGCGGGTGCAGCGGGTTGATACCGATCGGCGTTTCGAACGGCTCGTAGTGCTCGGGGAACGGCCCCTCTGCCATCTTGTCGATGGCAAAAAAGCGGGCCACGCCTTCGGGGTTCATGATGAACGGGTTCATCCCGGCCTCGGGAGGCGAGTCGGCCTTGAAGTCCGGCACATCGGTACCGGTCCAGGCCTTGCCGTTCCACCATACCAAGCGCTTCTTCTCTGGGTCCCACGGCTTGCCTTGCGGGTCGCTGGAGGCACGGTTGTAGAGGATGCGACGGTTGGCCGGCCAGGCCCAGGCCCAGTTCTGCACCTGGTGCATGCCAAACGGGTCGCTGTTGTCACGGCGGGCCATCTGGTTGCCCTGCTCGGTCCAGCTGCCAGCGAAGATCCAGCAACCAGCCGCCGTGCTGCCATCGTCCTTGAGCTGGGCAAAGCCCGACAGCTGCTGACCAGCCTTCAGTGTGGTACCGGTGGCGTCGGTAAGGTCGGTGACCGCCCAACCGTTCATCTCTTTGGCCAGTTCCTCCGGGGATGGCTCATCAGGGACCTTGTACGGCCAGCTGATGTTCATTATCGCATCAGGGTAGGCGCCCCCCTCGGCCTGGTAGCGTTGGCGCAGGCGCAGGAACAGTTCGCTCATGATCTGCACATCGGTACGGGTCTCACCCGGGCCATCGGCACCCTTCCAATGCCATTGCAGCCAACGGCTGCTATTGACCAGCGAGCCGTCCTCCTCGGCGAAGCAGGTGGTGGGCAGGCGGATCACTTCGGTCTGGATATTGGCGGTGTCGACGTCGTTGAACGGCCCGGCGTTACGCCAGAACTCCGAGGTCTCGGTGGCCAGTGGGTCCATGATGACCAGCCACTTGAGCTTGCCCAGCGCTGCGGTGACGCGGTTCTTGTCCGGTAGCGCGGCAATCGGGTTGAAGCCCTGGCATATGTAGCCGTTGACCTTGCCCTGGCCCATCATCTCGAACATGCGCAGCACGTCGTAGGCCGGGACATCGAGCTTGGGCAGCCAGTCATAGCCCCAGTTGTTTTCCGCCGTGGCGTTGGCGCCGTACCAGGCCTTCATCAGGCTGACGTGGAACTTGCCGTAGTTCTGCCAGTACGACAGCTGCCCTGGGCGCAAGGGTTTGGAGGCGCGCTTGTCGATGTAGGCCGCGTAGTCCTGCTCGGCATCACCGGCCAGGGTCAGGTAGCCCGGCAACGAGTTGGACAGCAGGCCGAGGTCGGTCAGACCCTGGATATTGGAGTGCCCGCGCAACGCGTTGACCCCACCACCGGGCATGCCGACGTTGCCCAGCAGCAGCTGGACCATGGCCGCACTGCGGATGATCTGCGCACCGATCGAGTGCTGCGTCCAGCCGAGCGCGTAGAGAATCGTCATGGTCTTGCCCGGTGCCGAGCAGGTGGCGATCTCTTCCCAGACTTTCATCATGGCGTCCTGCGGCATGCCACAGGTCATGCTCGCCAGTTCCGGGGTGTAGCGGCTGTAATGCTGTTTCATCAGCTGGAACACGCAGCGCGGGTGCTGCAGGGTCGGATCGACCTTCGCATAACCGTCCTCACCCAGCTCGTAACCCCAGCCGGATTTGTCGGCATACACACGCTTGGCCTCGTCGTAGCCGCTGAACAGCCCGTCCTCGAAGCCATAGGTCTCTTTGACGATGAACGACACATCGGTGTAGTTACGCACGTACTCGTGCTGGATCTTGTCGTTGCTCAGCAGGTAGTTGATCAGCCCGCCCATGAAAGCGATATCGGTACCGGTACGGATCGGCGCGTAGTAGTCCGCCACCGAAGCGGTACGGGTAAAACGCGGATCGACCACGATCAGCCGCGCCTTGTTGTGCGCCTTGGCCTCGGTCACCCATTTGAAGCCGCACGGATGCGCTTCTGCTGCGTTGCCACCCATCACCAGGACCAGATTCGCGTTGGCGATATCGGACCAGTGGTTGGTCATGGCGCCACGGCCGTACGTCGGGGCAAGACTTGCCACCGTCGGGCCATGTCAGACACGTGCCTGGTTATCGAACCCCAGCATGCCTGTTGCGCGGACGACCTTGTGGGTCAGGTAGCCTGCCTCGCTGGAGGCGGCGGAGGCAGCCAGAAAACCGGTGGTGAGCCAGCGGTTTACGGTTTGCCCCTGGGCGTTCTTCTCGATGAAATTGGCGTCTCGGTCCTGTTTCATCAGGTCGGCGACGCGGTCGAGCGCCTCGTCCCAGCTGACCCGCGTCCATTCTTTGCTACCCGGCTTGCGTACCTCGGGGTACTGCAAGCGGCTCGGGCTGTGGATAAAGTCCAGCAGGCCGGCGCCTTTAGGGCAGAGGGTGCCACGGTTGACCGGATGGTCGGCGTCACCTTCGATGTGGATGATGTTCTGTTTGACGTTTTTACCCGCGTCGCCCTGGCTGTACAGGATCAGGCCACAGCCGACCGAGCAGTAAGGGCAGGTGTTGCGGGTTTCTTTGGTATGCGCCAGCTTGAAGTGACGCACCTGCTCGGCGAAGGCCGGCGTCGGGGCCATGCCCAACGCCGCCAGGCTCGAGCCTCCAAGGCCGACGGCGGCGACCTTGAAGAATTGCCGACGGTTCAGGTCCATCGTGCACTCCTGATCAGGTGGTGGACGCGCGGAACATGGCCGGCGCCTCTTGGTAGTCACGGTGGCGGCCAATGGATGGCCGCCAATGGTTAAGACTAGTCAAGAATCGGGAAGGTGCGATGACATGGGTCAGTGTCAAGGCCCGGGGCAGGCACGCGGCAGGTTGCGCACCACATTCAGGGCCGCGCTGCTCTGCGCCACCGGCATGATCTCGACGGTATTGATGTTCACGTGCGCCGGCTGCTCGGCAATCCAGGCTACCGTAGCCGCGATATCCTCCGGCAGGATGGCCTCGACATCCCGATACAACGCCTGCACCGCATCCAGGTCGCCATTCAGACGTACCACCGAGAAGTCAGTGCCCGAGCATAGCCCCGGCTCGATGTTGCTCACCCGTACTCGGGTGCCCGCCAGGTCGGCACGCAAGTTGAGGCTGAACTGGCGGACGAAGGCCTTGCTGGCGCCATACACATTGCCGCCCGGGTAGGGGTAAGTGCCAGCGATAGAGCCAATGTTGATGATCATGCCACTGTCGGCTTTCACCATTTGCGGCAGAATCTTGTGGGTAACCATGGCCAGGCCGGTGATGTTGGTGTCGATCATCCGCTGCCAGTTTTCGGCGCTGCTGGCCTGAGCACGGTCCACGCCCAACGCCAGCCCGGCGTTGTTGACCAGCAGGTCGATCTGCAGCGATGCATCCCGAATGTGCTCGATCGCCGTCTCCAGCGACACCGGGTCGGTGACATCCAGCGCCAGCGGAATGAAATTGACGCCCAACTCGGCCTCCAGCGCTTTCAGTTTGTCCATGCGCCGGGCGCCACCGATCACGCGGTAGCCTTTGCCGATCAGCGTGCAGCAGATGGCACGGCCAAAACCCGAGGAGGCGCCAGTTACGAATGCGGTTTTCATCAGTTTTTTCCTATCAGTAGGTCAGGCCAGGTACTTCACGCCCAGGCTGGTGAACAGGCAAAGCATCGAGAACACCAGCGCCTTGCGTACCACTTCATTGCCTTTGCGCAGCGCCAGGGCACTGCCCAGGTGGTTACCCAGGATGTTGCAGGCCACCAGCGGCAATGCCAGCAGGTAGACGACCTTCCCGGCGATGACGAAGGCGACCAAGGCGCCGATGTTGGAAGCGAAGTTGAAGGTTTTGGAGTTGGCCGAGCTGGAGACCAGGTCCATGCGCAGCAGGTAATGGAAGGCGATGATGAACATGCTGCCTGTGCCGGGGCCGAAGAAGCCGTCATAGAAGCCGATGGCCAAGCAGGTCAACGGCACCACGGTGTAGAGCATGCGAGAAGACAGCTCTCGCCCCTCTACCGGTCGGTCCTTGGGGGTGAGGAAGATGAGGATGCCGAACGGGATCAGCGCCAGGATGATCTTGCCTACAGTCTCTTGCGAGATCGACACGATCAGGTGCGCCCCCAGGTAGGCACCCAGCAGTGAGAACGGCACCCCGACCAACGCCACCTGCCAGACCATCTTGCTGTTGGCCAGGAAGTTGCGAATGGCCGCCAGCGTGCCAAGGGTGCTGACCAGCTTTTCCTGGCCCAGTGCCACCTGCGGCGGCATGCCAACCAGCAAAAAGCCCGGTACCAGAAACAGACCGCCACCACCGGCAATACTGTCGACGAAGCCTGCAACGAAGGCGATCGCGCCGAGCATGAGGATTGCCAGCAACCAGTGTTCCGCCCAGTAAGCACCCAGAATTTCCATAGCAAAGCCCATCCAATGGCGTGTTTTGCCAAGGCCGACGTGAGTGAGCCTGCCCTGATTGATGCGATGATTGTAATTACGAAGATTGAATCGATGCAATCAGCAATTTATTCGACTCAATTCTCACGATTACCATCATTACCTGCATCTGAGCTTTCATGCTAGGCTGCGCGCTCTTGCAGAATCTGGTGCGTTTTCCATGTGGGTCCCTCATTACGGCGATCAAACCCAGCCGGTTTACCTGATGATCGCTAATGCCCTTGAACAGGACATCGAAAGTGGTCGGCTTGCAGCAGGTGATCGCTTACCCACCCTCAAGGACCTTGCCGAAGCACTGAATGTGACGCCCGGCACTGTCGGCAGGGCCTACGACGAGGCAGCCAAGCGTGGCCTGGTGGTTGGCGAAGTCGGGCGTGGCACATTTGTGAAACAGCAGCGACAGCCATTGCCTATCCCGTCGGCGCCCGCCCCCCTTGCCGGCGAAAGCAGCCAGATCGATCTCTCGATCATCAAACCCAACGACGCTCACATGAGCGAGTGGCTAGGCACGGCCATCGTCGAACTGGCCGCTTCTTCGGACTTGGGGCAAGTACTCGATTACGTGACCGAGGGTGGCCACACCTCACACAAGCAAGCCGGTGCGGCCTGGATTCAGCGCTGGCTGCCAGATGCACGCTGGCAACAGGTTGTACTGACCTCTGGCGCGCAGCATGGGCTACTGGTGGCCATCAGCAGCCTGTCGAAGAGCGACGATGTGGTGCTGTGCGAGTCGCTGTGCTACCCGGGCATCATCTCCCTCGCCCACAGCATGGGCCGCCGTCTGCATGGTGTGGCCATGGACGAGCACGGCATTATTCCTGATGCATTGCGCGCGGCCTGCCTGGAGCACCGCCCTTCCCTGCTGATATGCGTCACCACGCACCAGAACCCGACCAACTCGATCATGCCCCACGCACGGCGCCAGGCCATCGCCGAGATCGCTCGCGAGTTCGACCTGTTCATCGTCGATGACGACATCTACGGTTTTCTCGAGCCCGCCCCGGATTACAAGCCACTGGCCGCGTATGCACCTGAACGCTCGGTGTACCTCACCAGCCTGTCCAAGAGCGTGCTGCCGGCACTGCGCATCGGTTACCTGTACGCTCCGCCGCAAACCCTGTCACGGTTATCGTCGATGGTACGCAGCAGCGTGTGGATGCCTTCGCCATTAATGGCGCAATTGGCGAGTAACCTGATCAACAGCGGCATGGCCGACCAGTTGGTACGGGTCCAGCAGGACGAGGCGGCCGCGCGCCAGCAGATGGCCCGGGAGATTCTCGGCCGATACAACATCCGTACTCAGCCTCGCAGCTTCCATATCTGGCTGGAGTTGCCAGAGCCTTGGACCAGCGACGAGTTCGCCAACCTGGCGCGTAACAACGGCGTTACGGTGGTCAGCGGCAGCCAGTTTTTGCCAGAACGCAGCCACGCCACCTGCGGCGTGCGCATCGCCCTGATGGCACCCAGCCGCCAGGAGCTGGGCTTTGCCCTGACCAAGTTGGCAAGCCTGCTGGATTCGCCAGAGCCGCGGTTGTTCTACTGAGCGCTGACTGGGTTAATACCCCCACAGGATTGCGCTGTAGCAGAACCTATGAGAGCGGGCTCGCCCGCTCCCATAGTGAATGCAGCCCCTGAACTTATAGAGGTCGCTCAAGCAGGTGCAGCACAACGGCCCCTGCCAAAACCAGACTCACGCCTACCACTTGAAAGCAGGACAACCGCTCTCGATAGAAGAAAAAGCCAAGTACCGCAGCGATTCCGCCCGAAAGCGTGCTGATCACCGTGACAACAGAAATCGAACCATTGAGCGCCCCCCAGGAAAAGGCAGAAAACCCACCGAGGTTGAACAGGCTGGCACCGCACAATGTTGCATAGGTCCTTGGCCTGATTACCGACCAGCCCCTCATCAGCCGCGCTTCGGGCATGAGGAAGATCACCCCAACGGCATACCCTAGCGCCAACATGTTCACAGGGCCGAGTGATGGCAGCGCATATTTCCCCTGAAGCCAGAAACTGACGCCGTAGAGCGCCGCCGCCAATAAAGCGAACGCAACCGGCAAACGGCTCATCGAGCGTCCCTGATCATCCGCCTTGTTACCGCTGCTACTGGCCAACAGCACGCCAAAGAAACAGATCAGCAAACCAAGAAACTGCCAAAGCGACAACTCATCACCACCCAACCAGGCCAGCAGCGTAGTAAAAACGCCATACGTGGTCACCAGCGGAGCCACAACTGCCGTCTTGCCGATAGCAAAGGCCTTGGAAAGTGACAGCGCTCCTAACACCGTGCAAAGCGCCGCAACCCCGCCAATCAGCAATGCGCTAACAGGTGCCGCCAGCATCTTCTCCAGCTGATTGGCCGACATGAGGATGATCAGTCCCATCATCAACAGGCCCAATACCTGTCCAAAAAAGACGGCTCGACGAATACCAACCGCCCGAGCGTTTACCCCCACCAGAAAATCCGTAGCACCCCAAAGTACGGCAGCTACCAAACCCATAATGACGTCCATGCTTCCATTCCCTCTGCCTGCTATGAAGCAGATACTAAACAGAGAGGGCGGTGAGGAGTTGCAACACCAGCAACTTCAGACGTCTCCTACACAAGATGGCGGGACATAAAAAAACCCAGGGCAACTGCCCTGGGTTTCTGGTCTTGCTAGACGTCTACACGTTCTGATCAAAACGGTAATGCCGACCTATTTCTATCAATCTCTCACTGTGTGAGTGAGTGAATTACCCACTCCATGCGCCTTGTGTCATATCCTACCATCGCCCATTAACAGAAACGTAAAGATATTCGTATGATTTTGGGTAAGAAAGGGGCGAAACCTTACGCTCCGCCCATTTTCCTACCTACCATCTGAACGTCTCGTCAGGCAGCCCTATCCAAGTTCTGAAGCGCGTCTTCAAGCATAGCCTTGAGCCCCACCTGGCGAGAGAAAGCACGTGGAGGGAGAGCCACTGCTTCTTTTACTGCATCAACGTCGCCGATGAAGATGACCTGTAGTGGTCAACTAATCCCGGACACCGGATTAAGTTTTTCCTCGGCAATCGCCGGAGGTAACCCACCGTTGAACTGATGCGGTCGCTCCCAGTTGTAGCGCTGCATCAGAAACCTGCCGATGTCCTGCTGTGCCTGCGCAGCACTCATGTAGCCCACACTTGGCACCCACTCCGTTTTCAGGCTGCGGAACAAACGCTCCATAGGCGCATTGTCCAGGCAATTACCTCTGCGGCTCATGCTTTGCTTGAAGCGGTAACGCCACAACCGCTGACGAAAAGCTCGGCTGCCATACTGGCTGCCCTGATCACTGTGAAACAGTACATTCTGCGGCCGCCCGCGGTGCTCGTACGCCATGTCCAGCGCCTTGATGACCAATTCGCTGTCCGGTTTGGGTGAAAACGCCCAACCCACCATGCGACGTGCAAAAAGGTCGATAACTGCCGCCACATAGTGCCACTGGCCTTGAGCCCACACATACGTGATGTCGCCGCACCATACTTGATTCGGTGCCGTAACATCGAATGCGCGCTCCAGCACGTTCGGGATGTCAGGGCGCTCTACTGTGGCCTTCTTGTAGGCATGTGAACCCGGTTGCTTACTGATCAGCTTCATTTCGCGCATCAACTTGCGCACCTTGAAGCGGCCGATCTGAATGCCTTCTTGGCGCATCATGCACATGATGGTTCGACTACCTGCGGCACTACGGCTCTGTGTAAATAGCTCGTTAACCCGAACGCGCAGTGCCAGTCGCGCAACGTCCGGAGATCGCCGTTTATGGCAATGCGCGTAGTAACACGAGCGAGTGACTTCAAACACCGAGCAGAGTAATTCGACAGGCTCCTCGCGGCGGAGCTGATCAATCAACGCGAGCGCTCGTGTTCCTCGGCCATCAAGAGCGCGGTAGCCTTTTTTAAAATCGATTTCTCCCGTTCCAGCCGGTTGATCCGAGCTTCCAACTCTTGGATCTTCTGCTGCTCGGGGGTCAGCGCCTTGCTCGTTGGCGTAGCACCGCCACGTTCTGACTGGAGTTGATTCACCCAGCGGCGCAGCGCCGATTCAACCAAGTCGAGCGACCGGGCGGCTTCAGTAAGGCTATAGCCCTGGTCGAGCACCAGGCCGGCTGCCTCGCGCTTGAATTCGGGGGTGAAAGTACGTCGTTGTCTGCTCATCGAACACCTCTGTGTGGCGACCATTTTCGCCTAAAAAGGTGTCCGGGGTTAGTAGACCACTACAACCTGAACCTGAGCCCTGGTCAGCGCTGTGTAAACGAATGTGCGATCAAGCACCTTGGACTTCATGACAGGGATGATAACGCGCCGGAACTGGGAGCCTTGGCTCTTGTGAACCGTGATCGCATACGCGTGCTGAATGAGGTCAACGTCGGAGTCGAACAGGTAGTGCTGAACCCCCTCAAAGTCAGCTCGGGCGAGCGCTGAGCGCCAGAACGGCTTATCTTCAGTGCCGGTATTGACCTTGATTGGCTCATCGAAAACGCTCAGCAACCGGCCAAGCCGGCCATTCTGCAGATTCCGATTCCAATCGTTAGCTGTATAGATGAGCAGATCACCCTCGCAAAACCCTGTTTGCTCAAGAGCCCCCGAATCATCGTTGATCGCCTCGAGCGGACGAGCACCCGCCACATATCGCAGGTGGCACAGCCGGTTGATCGGCTCAACTCCTGCAGAAGGGCTCGACCGAGTGGCGGCTAGGATCTGGGAGTTATCCTTATCCATCTCATAGAGGCGCATCGTTTCAGGGATGATTTCTGCCTCTAAACATGGAAGGAAAACCACCTCCGCGCTCTCCAGCGAGCTGAAGGCAGGCCATTTGCCTTCTCGGATGGCGCTTGCCGCGACGGGGATCTCAGACCCTTTAGCCTGACGCTTAACCTCAGTCAGACGGGTTACTGGGATCGCTGCAAGCTGGCAGAGAACGTGGAAGACCAGGCCGGCACCAATCGGTGGGAGCTGGAACGGATCACCGACAAGCACCAGGTGCGTTCCGGCTGGCAGCTTCTGCGTGAGCTTGTAGAAGGTGACGACATCCAACATAGAGGCTTCGTCGATCACGATAACTGGGCACTCGCCCATGTCATCCTCTGTAACACTGCGAAGGAACCCCGCAATGGTCATCGCAGCCTCTTGGGTCGCTTCGGTCATGCGAGCTGCTGCCCGACCCGACAGCGCCATTTGAAACCTTGGCCGGCCAAGCGTATCCAGGGCTTTATAGAGAGCCTTGAGCACGGTAGTTTTACCAACGCCGGCACCGCCAGTAATGATGCTGAAGCGATTGGTGAACGACGTGTTCACGGCTATACGCTGAGCGTCATTCAACGTAAAAACGCCCAGCCCCAAGTGCTCGCGCTCTGACTTTTCAAAGTCAGTAATGACGCGAGCAACATCGGTTGGGAACAGCGGCTGCTGAACATCAGGCTCACGCAGCAGAGACAGGATGAACTCTGCACAACTCCGCTCCATGATGTAGGTGCCTGGGGCATGAAGCATCACATCACCGCTAGCGGTGTCTCGAACGATGAACTGCCCACTTGCCGTGCCCTGAAGTAGCGCCTTGGCCAGCGCCGCTGTGGGGGCAGGATGAGGAGCCAGCAGCCGACTCACTGTTTGATGGAGACCAGAAATGGTCGCGCAGGTGTGCCCCTTCTCGGCCGCACGATAGAGCGCCTCTTCCATGGCCGCTCTCAGCCGCCGAGGATCATCGAGTCGAACAGAAAATCGCTCGCGGGCGATCCCATCTACCTCACCCCAGCTTCCACAAAAACTGAGCAATCGGTATGGGTCGTCCTGCAGGGCGTATATGGTATTGCCCTTATGGAACTTAATAGCCTTACGGGCCAGTTCAAGGGGAATCCCCTTATCCTGAACAAAGCGCAGCGTCTTGGCATCGCCATTCTCTAGCCAGGCAGCAAACAGATCTGTACGGACGCTCTCGGATGGGACGATCTTGCTGATCGCCTCGTGGTTCGAGCTATCCAGGATGTCATAGAGAGCTTCCTGACAAGCGTCCCAAAGCTTGGTGGCTTTTACTTCACCAACGCCTGGGGCATTGTCTGCAAGCCATTGGATGAGCTGACTACCACTTGGCCGAACTAAGCGAATGTCCTGGACGTCGACCTGAATCTCCGAGACCTTGTAGCCGGAGTGCTCACGATGAACAACGCTGCTCTCCCCGTACACCTCATAGATCCCACCAACCTCAACCATAGAGCTTGAAGCCGTGCTTGCGGGCACAGCGATGACAATCGCGGTTGACCTATCGTTGAGGCTCGACTCGATATCCACCCGGTGACCAAAGGCAATGCAGCCCTTGCGGTTTGAAGATCGAATGCGGGTCACCCGCACGGTAATACTCAATAATGAAGGATGCAGGGCAGTCATCTCGGCATCCGTCCTGTTTCATCCAAGAATGTAGTCATCAACTTGCAGCGTTCAAGCATCGACTTGGCCTTACCAAGCTCTGCTCGCAGCGAAGCGTTTTCTTGTTCAAGGCTATTGAGACGCTGACCTTCCTGGCGCCGCTTTTTTGCCTGTGCATCTCTGATCACCGGCTTATCAGCCACCGCATCGGAATCCCCGCCCGCTGTCGGCAGCACTCCCCGCTTGCGCAAGGCAGCCTCCAGCTCCTCCAGCTCGGCCCTGATGGCAGGGTTCTGAGCCAAAGCGCTTCGACCGAAGCCGCATTCAGCAAAAATCTCAGAGCGCTTAAGCTGACCGCGATAAACATACTCACGGAAATCGTCATCTGATTTCGATTGCGCCCACGCCCTGAACGCAGTCAGGTTCTCACCTGCTCTCTGTTGCCCGTTAGCCATCAGCGTTTCTTCTCCGAAGAGTCGCGATCAATTACTGGTAGGTGCTCATCCAGCATCGCCTTGGTGATCCCACGTTTTTGGGCGTTGTACTGCCAGCGGATGAACTGCTCGATCAGCCGTTCGTTCTCGTGCTTATGGCGCTCAATCTCGCTTTCGAGTTTGCGGATTTTCTGTTCTGCGTAGGAGAGGCTGGACGGGCGCCGAGAGGGTGCCGGCCCCGATCTCACGTAGTTCTTTTTGGCATCGAACGCTGACTTCACAGGCAGGTGTGCGTTGAGAGTCTGCCTCGTCGGACGAAAGCCAAATAACTCTCCTGCTCTATCACACAGGCCGTCCCATGTGATCTTCCCTTCCCAGGCATCGACGAGATCGACCAATATCTGGATGTCATGATCGGTTAGGTGTCTGCGCGCCATTAGAAGGCTTCCATCACAAAGTCGATGAGCGGCATCTCAGAGACAGGCTCTGGAAGACGACTCGTATCTCGGCGAGCAGCAAGCTCGCGCTTCAGTGGGCTGTACTCTTGGTCATTGTTGAGCATGATGACGCTCCCATCACGGATTTCTGGGTTCTCCATGATTACAATGAGTTGATCGAGACGCTCCAAGGTTTTGAGCTGATGTTGACTCCAACGGTCAGCACCGAAGTAGCCAGACTCGTCTGCCGCCTTAGCCTTATCCAGTTGTACCTGGGTGAGGCGGCGTTGCTCTTTTAGACGCTCCAGCTTCTGAGCATCACCCTTTATGCAGGCATGTTCGGTGCAGTTGAGACAGTCCCTGTGCTTTTGACATGGGAGCATCGAGTAATCATGGACACAAAACCCAAAGATCGTGACGTGAGCAATAGCATCACCCGCTTGATCCAGGTCTGCGAGGGTGACAGGGGCGTTCTGCTTAACCTTATCCAAAACCCCGCTCGGCAGGGCATTCTCGGATAGCTTGACATACTCATCCTCGGACATATGGTTGTATGTAGCGTTCTGATGAATATTCGCTCGAGCAGACCATTTCGCAACGTCGAGCTGCCCCATGTTCCCACGTTGTGCAGCTGTATTCAGTAGGTGACGTACCTGATGCGAAGTCATCATGAGCGGTGACCCGTCCGGATTCCTGTAGCCATGGCGTGACCAGATACTTTGCTCATGCCCGTTTACGTAATTCAGATCAGTTGTAAACAGACTCTTGCCTGGAGTCCAAAGCCTGATAGGGCTAGTCGCACAGTCCTGACGAAACTCATGGTATCGGTAGCAGCAAAGAGACTCCGAATACTTAAGCTGGCGCTCCTCATCAAGATATGGGAATCCCTCCGGGAGCTTCGAATGGCAATAGCCGTTCAGGAACGCCAAGGTGATCGGCTTATTGGCTTTCTTCAGCGCCTCATAAGGCGAGTAATCCTTGAAAAAAAAACTCATGCTACCAGTTCGCGCTAACGAAGGGATGCCTAACGCCAAGCCAACCTGTGCGAGCGAAAGCGGAGCATGTTCATCAACATTTGGACACTTGCTATGACGGAAGAACTTGGAAGGGTTCTCCTCGTACCACCTTGCCAGCCTCCTACCTTCCGCAGATAACTCGGTCAGTCTGCGGACAGCCTCTTCAGCGATATCCACAAAGCTTGTCGTTACATACTTAATATCCCAGCCGGCGCCTTTGCCGCCGAAGAAACGAAGCCCCAGTCGCTCGATGCCCTTCGAGTCCCTATCATAGTGCAAGACGTTCAGGGGTAGCCTCTGAACCTCAGTAATCCTTGAAGGAGCGCACATCAGCAGCGCGAAAATAGACGTAGTGAATCGGTCGCGAGGATTGTGCAGATCATTCGCAAACATCTCAGCCATTGCCTCTAACTGCAGGTCATCTGGTAGTTTTTTGGCTCGTTTTTCTTGGGTTTCTTTATCAGTGCGATTGAGCTCTTTTGGTTTACTGATGGGGTTCCGCCATTCCAGTCGCTTAGGCGCGATCTTGCTCTCGTTCAGAAAGCCCACCAACTTTACCAATGCAGTGCCAGCCTGGTACGCAGTAACCCCATACTCCCTTGCAAATTGACCAGCAACATCCATTACAGTGGCATCCACCAAAGTAATATCGGCTTTCCCTTTTACTGCCAGGAGCGCCGGTTCTATGCATCGTATGGCTTTGAACTCGTTCTTCAGCTTGGTTGGATTAAGTCCTTGTTGATAGCGGACATAAGCTTTGGCAAAAGGCAAAATTTCCGAGTTCAAATAATGTGCCTCAGTGACGCCTTTGGGCGAGGCGCCTTTGACTGTGAAGTTACCGATCTTTGGCCAGGTGCAGGAGTCCCAGTCGAGATCTTCACCGAACACGGTCAGTCTGTCCCGGCACATTTCAACGAAGTCCTCGAGATTACTTCGCGCGTCCCGGTCAGCCTTGGGGACAAACAGCAGGATCTCAGCCATTACTCGATTTTCCCTTCTCTACATTGCAGCGACGAATCACGTCGCTTACGGCATAGATCAGTCGATCATTTGCCGATGCGACTTTGAGGTCGCCGGTCAGATCTTTTACACGCTCACGCTCCTGAATCAGAGCGTCCAAGACTTCTTCGTGTGGCCCGTCCAGCCATGGCTGAAAATGAGCGCAGGTGTAACATGCGACAGGAGCTAGGGCACCGCAGAAACCATGGCTACCGCAGCTACCAACATTTCTCCTGCCATTCGAAATTCGGCTTGACGGATCATCGCCCCGAGTAGCGAACTTTTCAGAGGGAATCACGACCCCCCTGAATAGCTGGGCATAGGGAGCCAACTGCATAGCAACGGCTTTGTCTATGCGCTCTACGATGTCAGGCAGGTTCTTGACGTAAACACCAGCATTTTGGGTATCAGTGTGATCAAGAGCTTCGGCAATGACGTATTCACCCTTACCCTCACGGGCCAAGTTGGTGCCCAACGTATATCGGAAGCGGGTGGCATTGAGATGAAGCGGCACACCAGATCGCTCACTGATCACATTGGTCTTCTCACCAGCAGCAACAACTACCTGAGAAATTTCAATCGAAGGCATATGAAGGCGATCAGACTTAAGAACTTCCAAGTCTCCGGCAAGAGAAAGATCATCTTTCATATTGGGAAATAATGGCAACTCATTATCCAAGTGCGCCGGAATGACTTTGACACCAAGATTCTCAGCAAACATAACCCGGACATAGTCAGCTTGCTCATTAAGCAGCACCCAGAGATCCTCGATGATTGCAAATTTTTTGAACGAAGAGCGCCATCCCATATGACGTTGCTTGGCACGAGGAAAATTAATGTAATACTTGCTTCCAAGCTTAATCAGATCCTTGAGCTTAAGGGCTGATACCTGAGCAGGCCGACGCCCAGTCATAGCAAACGTCATGAGTAGCGCAGTTTCAGTCAAACCCAAGACATCATTGGCAAAGCAATGAGTAGCCGACTCGACAATCCCCTGCATCTCTACATCAGTCAATGGCCCCTCTTCCGGGCATTGCGACTGAACGGCACGGCCTTTTTCGTTACCTTTGATTCGAATATTATCGAGCAGGGTAAGAGTTTCAGCCGGCATTCCTGGATAGCCCAACCGCGCCCACTGCCTCATAAGCACTCGTAGCGTTGACAGATACCAAGCTCGCGGTTTGCTCAAACTTGCACGATAAGAGATGATCGACTCAACAGAGAAGACCTCTGCACCATCAAGCTGCCTCAGATAATGAGCAAGCCGCTCCATCACGTTTCGCATATGGGATGGAGAACTATGCTTTGCATAAAATGCGAGCACTTGCCGAAGTGTATAAGCGTCACCAGGAAATTCCCTACAAAGCACATCTATGGGTACATTGATGTCTTTGCTAACGCGCCAGCGCTCATCAAGAAGATTGACCAGGTAGCCTTCGCGGGAGTAAAACTGCTCGTTATCTAGGGCTTGCGGAGCATCAATTACAGACGCCGCCAGTGCCTCCACAGTCTCACCCATTGTTACTCACTCTCCTGGTTTGATTTGGTGTAGCGCTCTTGTAGCTCAAGCCCTGCTTGCTGAGCTTTTTCTTTCGTATGCCTACGGTTATAGGTGCCTGCCGTGCCGGAGGTTTCACTCCACCCCATCCAGTACGACCGGGTCTTTTCCTCCTCCGCAGGGCTCATCCCCTTTTGTTCCGCGAGGCGAGAGAATTGGTAGTTCCAGTTATGCCTAAGGGCGTGTGCATGAAATCCAGCGTTCTCTACGATGGCCGAGATCTGTCCCATCCACTTGCTGAAAGCGCCAATGGATAGTGGTGCGCCCTGAGTTGGGCCTGCCTTGTGAGTAACAAAGAGGTAGTCATGTCTCCTCGCACCCGGCACTTTCCTTCGTGCATCCTTCACGTACTCAGCAATTCTCTCCACTAGGGAAGGCGCGATGCGTATGCGACGGGGTCGCGTCTTAGCCGTAGGCTGATGTTTTCGAGTATCGAGATCTGAGTCAGGCCGACGCACTACAGTCATGGTGTTGTCGCCGAAATTGATATCCCCAATCCTGAGGTTGAGCAACTCGCCGCGCCGCATGCCCGTGAGTTTGAGAAGAAAGAACATCAAGGCATTTCGAAGCTGCACATCGCCATCTAGGGCTGGATTGTTGGGCGAACCCGGCTTCAAAGCCGCTTCAATGGTGTTGATTGCGTCTTCACTGAGATGAATCTCATCTCTATCAACACTCGACTTATTAGGTTTGGTTGGCCGATGGGCCTTGATCGTGTCAACCATCTTGTTGACTACGTCATCAGCAAGGTGGGGAGCGACCCGGTAGGCCAAGAACTGGATGTACTGTGCAGCGGTGCTAATGCGGAAGTAGTGGACGCTGACCCCCACCACCTTTGGCCTCTGAAGAATCGAAGTGACCTTACTAGGATGCTCGCCCTCAAGAGATCGCTGCAAAAAATCGCACAGGTCTCTGATCTGGTTGTGATCGAGTAGCACGCCTTGCGTAAACGACGAAACCAGATCTATGCCCCGCCTGGCTTCCCAAGCGCACAGAGCTTTCAGTGCATTTAGAGCATTGGTGATGCTGTTAGCAGCATGGGAACTCGCCCTCAACGTCCAGGTAATGAACAAAGTGGGATAGAAAAGAGGCATGCCTTCACCGTCAACCAGGACGGAAAATCGCTCGCCATCTGACCCCCTGAATCTTCGTAGAGTAATTTCCATATGCCCACCAAAACTTTACGTTTTGCATGGTTGCAGACTACCGGAAAACGTCAATACCAAATTTTACGCACGAAAACGAAAAGCCCCCGCAATGCGGGGGCTCCAGACCTAAACTTTACAAAAAAGTCTCAAGTAAGTGCTAGAACGGAATATCGTCATCAAAGCTGTCAAAGTCAGCCGCCGGCTGTGGCGCTGGCTGCTGCGGCGCCGGGCGCTGAGGGGCCTGTTGCGGGCGCTGGGCCTGCTGGCGCGGCGGGGTCTGGTTGTACTGTTGCTGCTGACCACCTTGGTTGTAGTTGCCGCCACCCTGGTTGTACGGGTCACCGCCCTGCTGGCCCTGCGGACGACCGCCCAGCAGCTGCATGGTGCCGTTGATGTCGACGATGATCTCGGTGGTGTAGCGCTTGATACCGTCTTTTTCCCACTCACGGGTCTGCAGTTTGCCTTCGATGTAGCACTGCGAACCTTTGCGCAGGTACTCGCCGGCGATCTCGGCAACCTTGCCGAACAGCGACACACGGTGCCACTCGGTACGCTCTACCTTCTGGCCCGACTGCTTGTCGGTCCACTGCTCGCTGGTAGCCAGGCTCAGGTTGGTCACGGCGTTACCGTTGGGCAGGTAGCGGACTTCGGGATCCTGGCCACAGGTGCCGACCAGAATGACTTTGTTAACCCCACGGGCCATAACGTTCTCCTAGGCTTCGCACGCCGAAGAGGCTGGGTTCACCAGTCGCTCGAGGGTCGCACGGTCCAAAATTTTCGTATCCAGTTTGATATAGATAGCGGCTTCTTCAGCCACCACCACAGCGTCGGTCACACCCGGCACGGCCATCAGGCGCTCGGTCAGGCCGGCTTCCCGGACTGCCTCAGGCGTCAGCGGCATGCGCAGGCTGGTCACATAAGGCGGCTCGTTCATGCGCAAGGCGACGACCAGCCAGATGGCACACAGCACCGCGCAACCGAGGAACACCGTGTCCAGCCCACCGTGCTGGAACAACCAGCCACCAAGTATCCCGCCCAGCGCCGCACCGAGGAACTGGCTGGTGGAATACACCCCCATCGCCGTCCCCTTGCCACCGGCAGGCGACACCTTGCTCACCAGCGAAGGCAGCGATGCCTCCAGCAGGTTGAATGCGGTAAAGAATACCACGGTGCCAATCACCAGTCCGCGCAAACCGTCAGCCCACTCCCAGAAGTATATCTCTGTCAGCAGCAGGACACTGACAGCGCCGGCCAACACGCGTTTCATCTTGCGCTTTTTTTCGCCGTAGATGATGAACGGGACCATTGCAAAAAATGAGATGAACAATGCGGTCAGGTATACCCACCAGTGTTCCTCCTTGGGCAGCCCACCGCGCTCGACGAAGGCCAGCGGCAGCGCGACGAAGCTGGCCATGAGAATGGCATGGAGGACGAAGATGCTTACGTCCAGGCGCAGAAGGTCCGGATGACGCAGGGTTGGGCCGAGTGCCTGGCGCGCCACGCCCGATTCGCGGTGCTGCAGGATGCTATGCGTGTTGGGCACGACAACGGCAATCAGCAAGATGCCTACCAGGGCGAGCCCTGCCGTGGTCAGGAACAATCCTGACAAGCCAAAGGCACTTGTCAGCAAGGGGCCGACGACCATGGCGACGGCAAACGACAGGCCGATACTCATGCCGATCATGGCCATGGCCTTGGTCCGGTGTTGCTCGCGGGTGAGGTCGGACAGCAGCGCCATGACGGCGGCAGAAATCGCACCGGAGCCCTGCAAAACACGCCCGGCGATCACACCCCAGATGGAGTCGGCCTGGGCCGCCAGCACACTGCCCAGGGCGAAAATCACCAGCCCCAGGTAAATCACCGGCCGGCGGCCGATGCGGTCGGAAATCATCCCGAACGGGATCTGCAATACCGCCTGGGTCAGGCCATAGGCGCCAATGGCCAGGCCGATCAGCGCAGGGGTGGCACCGGCCAGGTCCATGCCGTAGGTGGCCAGTACCGGCAAGACCATGAACATGCCCAGCATACGAAAGGCAAAGACCAGGGCAAGGCCGCCAGCGGCGCGGGTTTCGCCGCCACTCATGCGCTCGTTGTGGGTGTCGTGCATGGATTAACCTCGTGTGAACCGGCGGCGATTCTATCAGTCCGACAGCGTAACGGCATCTACGCGACGCTTTGCCGCGTCATACTGGCGCGCCGTATACTTCCTTGTTTATGCCCGCCAAGCGAGGCCGCAGTGGACAAGATCCTGATTCGTGGGGCACGTACCCACAACCTGAAGAACATCGACCTGACCCTGCCCCGGGACAAGCTGATCGTGATCACCGGCCTGTCCGGTTCCGGCAAGTCGTCCCTGGCGTTCGACACCCTCTACGCTGAAGGCCAGCGCCGCTACGTGGAATCGCTGTCGGCCTACGCCCGGCAGTTCCTGTCGATGATGGAAAAGCCTGACGTCGACACCATCGAAGGCCTGTCGCCGGCCATTTCCATCGAGCAGAAGTCGACCTCGCACAACCCACGCTCCACGGTCGGCACCATCACTGAAATCTACGACTACCTGCGCCTGCTGTATGCCCGCGTGGGTACGCCACGCTGCCCGGACCACGATATCCCGCTAGAGGCGCAAACGATCAGCCAGATGGTCGACTTGGTGCTGGAGCGCCCGGAAGGCAGCAAGCTGATGCTGCTGGCGCCGGTGGTGCGCGAGCGCAAAGGTGAGCACCTGGCGGTGTTCGACGAACTGCGTGCCCAGGGCTTTGTACGTGCCCGGGTCAACGGCAAGCTCTACGAGCTGGACGAACTGCCCAAGCTCGACAAGCAGAAAAAGCACAGCATTGATGTCGTGGTGGACCGCTTCAAAGTGCGCGCCGACCTGCAACAGCGCCTGGCCGAATCGTTCGAGACCGCGCTCAAGCTGGCCGACGGTATCGCCCTGGTGGCACCGATGGACGACGAGCCAGGCGAAGAGATGATCTTCTCCGCGCGCTTCGCCTGCCCGGTCTGCGGCCATGCCATCAGTGAACTGGAGCCGAAGCTTTTCTCCTTCAACAACCCTGCCGGTGCGTGCCCGACATGCGATGGCCTGGGCGTGAAGCAGTTCTTCGACACCAAGCGCCTGGTCAATGCCGAACTTACCCTGGCCGAAGGCGCAATCCGCGGCTGGGACCGGCGCAATGTGTACTACTTCCAGATGCTCGGTTCGCTGGCCGCGCATTACGGCTTCAGCCTGGAGGAGCCGTTCGGCGAGCTGTCGGCCGAATACCAGAAGGTAATCCTGCAAGGCAGTGGCAAGCAGAGTGTCGACTTCAAATACCTCAACGACCGTGGCGATATCGTCAAGCGCTCGCACCCGTTCGAAGGCATCGTGCCGAACCTCGAGCGCCGCTACCGCGAGACCGAATCGGCCACCGTGCGTGAAGAACTGGCCAAGTTCCTCGGCACCCAGCCCTGCCCGGATTGCCGTGGTACCCGCCTGCGCCGCGAAGCACGCCATGTGTGGGTGGGCGAAAAAACGCTGCCGGCGGTCACCAACCTTCCGATCGGTGAAGCCAGCAGCTACTTCGGCGAGCTGACCCTGACTGGCCGCCGTGGCGAGATTGCCGCCAAGATCCTCAAGGAAATCTGCGAGCGCTTGCAGTTCCTGGTCAACGTCGGCCTTGACTACCTCACCCTCGACCGTAGCGCCGACACCCTGTCTGGTGGTGAAGCGCAGCGTATCCGCCTGGCCAGCCAGATTGGCGCCGGCCTGGTCGGAGTGATGTACATCCTCGATGAACCGTCCATCGGCCTTCATCAACGCGACAACGACCGCCTGCTGGCCACCCTCAACCACCTGCGCGATTTGGGTAACACGGTCATCGTGGTGGAGCACGACGAGGACGCCATTCGCTTGGCCGACTACGTGGTCGATATCGGCCCAGGGGCCGGCGTGCATGGTGGCCAGATCGTCGCCGAGGGCTCGCCACAGGAGGTCATGGACCACCCTGATTCGTTAACCGGCAAGTACTTGTCCGGGCGCAAGAAGATCGTCGTGCCAGCCAAGCGCACGCCGCGCAACAAGAAGCTGCAACTTAAGCTCAAGGGTGCGCGTGGCAACAACCTGCAGAACGTCGACCTCGAAGTCCCCATCGGCCTGCTGACCTGCGTGACGGGGGTATCCGGCTCGGGCAAATCGACGCTGATCAACAACACCCTGTTCCCCTTGGCCGCTACGGCCCTCAATGGCGCAAGCAGCCTGGAAGCCGCACCGCACAGCAGCATGGATGGCCTGCAGCACCTGGATAAGGTGGTGGATATCGACCAGAGCCCGATCGGCCGCACTCCGCGCTCGAACCCGGCAACGTATACCGGTATTTTCACCCCTATCCGCGAGCTGTTCTCCGGGGTACCGGAGTCGCGCTCACGCGGCTATGGCCCGGGACGTTTCTCGTTCAACGTCAAGGGTGGCCGTTGCGAGGCCTGCCAAGGCGATGGCCTGATCAAGGTCGAGATGCACTTCCTGCCAGACATCTACGTGCCGTGCGACGTGTGCAAGAGCAAGCGCTACAACCGCGAAACACTGGAGATCAAGTACAAGGGCAAGAATATCCACGAGGTGCTGGAAATGACCATCGAGGATGCCCGCGAGTTCTTCGATGCGGTGCCAGCGCTGGCGCGCAAGCTGCAAACGCTGATGGATGTTGGCCTGTCGTACATCAAGCTGGGCCAGTCGGCGACCACCTTGTCTGGCGGCGAGGCGCAGCGCGTGAAGCTGTCTCGCGAGTTGTCCAAGCGCGATACCGGCAAAACCCTGTATATCCTGGATGAGCCAACCACGGGCCTGCACTTTGCCGATATTCAGCAGTTGCTGGACGTGCTGCATCGCCTGCGCGATCACGGCAATACCGTGGTGGTGATCGAGCACAACCTGGATGTGATCAAGACTGCTGACTGGCTGGTGGACCTGGGACCGGAAGGTGGTTCCAAAGGTGGGCAGATCATTGCCTGCGGTACCCCGGAAGAGCTGAGCGAGATGAAGCAGTCGTATACCGGGCATTACCTGAAACCGCTGCTGGAGCGGGACCGGGCCTAAGTGCCGCTGCAATGAAAAAGCCCCTGGTACCGTTGGTGCCAGGGGCTTTTTCTTGAGTGTGTGGATAACTTACATCTGCGACTGCAGGTAGTTCTCCAGGCCAATGGCCTTGATCAGGCCCTGCTGCTTCTCCAGCCAGTAGGTGTGATCTTCTTCGGTATCCGCCAGCTGCGCACGCAGGATGTCACGGCTGATGTAGTCCTTGTGCAGCTCGCACAGCTCGATGCCTTTGCACAGCGCACCGCGCACCTTGTACTCAAGCTTGAGGTCGGCCTCGATCATTTCCGGCACGGTGCTGCCGACTTCCAGGTCGTCTGCACGCATGTCAGGGGTACCTTCGAGCATCAGGATGCGACGCATCAGGGCATCCGCGTGCTGCGTCTCTTCTTCCATCTCGTGGTTGATACGCTCGTAGAGCTTGGTCAGGCCCCAGTCTTCGTACATGCGCGAATGAATGAAGTACTGGTCGCGTGCCGCCAATTCGCCCTTCAGCAACGTGACAAGGTAGTTGATTACGTCCGGGTGGCCTTGCATCGCCCTGCTTCTCCATATGAAAACGTCTATGGCACATAGTGTGAACCAGCTTTTGCCTGCGGTCACTGAAAAACGCGCAATAAGAAGCAAAAAATCGGTTAAACAGTAGTGATATTCATTGAAAAACCGCCCAAATGAGGGCGGTTCTTCTTATCACTTCGACTTAGGCGAGATTGATGCCCAGGGCCTTGGCGATCCCTTCTCCGTAGGCTGGGTCGGCCTTGAAGAAGTACTGCAACTGGCGTTGGATGACGTCTTCGCTGACACCCGCCATGGTTCCAGCGATGTTGCTGATCAGCAGGGCCTTTTGCTCATCACTCATCAGGCGGAACAGCGCGCCGGCGTGGCTGTAGTAGTCAGTGTCCTCGCGGTGATCGTAACGGTCGGCCGAACCATTCAGGGCCAATGCGGGCTCTGCGTGACGTGGCGACTGCTTCGGTGCCGCAGCGTAGCTGTTTGGTTCGTAGTTAGGCGCACTGCCATAGCTACCAGTGGCCATGGAGCCGTCGCGCTGGTAGCTGTTGACCGGGCAGCGTGGCGCATTCACCGGCAACTGTTGGTGGTTGGTACCCACACGGTAGCGGTGTGCGTCCGCGTAGGCGAATACGCGGCCCTGCAGCATGCGGTCTGGTGACAGGCCGACCCCCGGCACCATGTTGCTTGGCCCGAAGGCAGCCTGCTCGACTTCGGCGAAGTAGTTGAGCGGGTTACGGTTAAGCTCAAGCACGCCCACTTCGATTAACGGGTAGTCCTTTTGCGACCAGGTTTTGGTCACGTCGAACGGGTTCTCGTCGCGGCTCGCGGCCTCGGCTTCGCTCATCACCTGGATGCAGACAGTCCAGCGTGGGTAATCGCCTCGCTCAATGGCTTCGAACAGGTCGCGCTGGGCGTAGTCTGGGTCAGTACCTGCCAAACGTGCGGCATCTGCCGGGGCAAGGTTCTTGATGCCCTGCTGGGTCTTGAAGTGCCATTTGACCCAAGTACGCTCACCCTGGGCATTGATCAGGCTGTAGGTGTGGCTGCCAAAGCCGTGCATGTGGCGGTAGCCGTCCGGAATGCCACGGTCAGAGAACAGGATGGTGACCTGGTGCAGCGCCTCGGGCGAGTGCGACCAGAAATCCCACATCATCTGGGCGTTTTTCAGGTTGGACTGCGGGTGACGTTTCTGGGTGTGGATAAAGTCTGGGAACTTGAGCGGATCACGAATGAAGAACACTGGCGTGTTGTTACCCACGATGTCCCAGTTACCTTCCTCGGTGTAGAACTTGACGGCAAAACCGCGGGGGTCGCGCTCTGTGTCCGCAGAACCACGTTCGCCACCCACGGTAGAGAAGCGCAGAAATGTCTCGGTCTGCTTGCCAACCTGCTCGAACAGTTTGGCGCTGGTGTAACCGGTGATGTCGCGGGTTACGGTAAAAGTGCCATAGGCGCCCGAACCCTTCGCGTGTACCCGGCGCTCGGGGATGTTCTCACGGTTGAAATGGGCGAGCTTCTCGATCAGGTGGAAGTCGTCGAGCAGCAGCGGGCCGCGTGGGCCGGCGGAGCGGGAGTTCTGGTTGTCGGCTACAGGTGCACCGCTGGCGGTGGTGAGAATCTTGCTCATGGGCTCTCCTTATCGGTCTTGAAGCGCCGGCTAATCGGCTATGGAGAGAGTATTGACGAGCAAGGCTACAGGGACAAATTCATTAACTGACTTACATCAATAGAAATTAACAATACCATCAGCAACAAAAAACCGGGCACTAGGCCCGGTTTTTTGTAGCAGACAGAACGTCTTACTCAGCAGCTTCTACAGCACCGCCGACCGGACGATCAACCAGCTCAACGTACGCCATAGGGGCGTTGTCGCCAGCGCGGAAACCGCACTTCAGGATGCGCAGGTAGCCGCCCTGACGGGTGGCGTAACGCTTGCCCAGGTCGTTGAACAGTTTGCCAACAGCGGACTTCGAACGGGTACGGTCGAAGGCCAGACGACGGTTAGCAACGCTGTCTTCCTTGGCCAGGGTGATCAGCGGCTCGGCAACGCGGCGCAGTTCCTTGGCTTTCGGCAGGGTGGTTTTGATCAGCTCGTGCTCGATCAGCGACACTGCCATGTTCTGGAACATAGCCTTGCGGTGAGAGCTGGTACGGCTCAGGTGACGTCCACTTTTACGATGACGCATGATTCATTCCTTACCAAACACTACGTTCGGTGATTACGACGATCAGGCGGTCGCCTTGTCGTCTTTCTTAAGACTTGCAGGCGGCCAGTTGTCGAGGCGCATGCCGAGAGACAGACCACGAGAGGCCAGGACGTCCTTGATTTCAGTCAGGGACTTCTTGCCCAGGTTAGGAGTCTTCAACAGCTCTACTTCGGTACGCTGAATCAGGTCGCCGATGTAGTAGATGTTCTCCGCCTTGAGGCAGTTGGCCGAACGTACAGTCAGTTCCAGGTCGTCAACCGGACGCAGCAGGATCGGATCGATCTCGTCTTCCTGCTCGACTACGACAGGCTCGCTGTCACCTTTGAGGTCGACGAACGCGGCCAACTGCTGTTGCAGGATGGTCGCAGCGCGGCGGATTGCCTCTTCAGGGTCCAGGGTGCCGTTGGTTTCCAGATCAATGACCAGTTTGTCCAGGTTGGTACGCTGCTCAACACGGGCGTTCTCGACCACATAGGCGATACGACGCACCGGGCTGAACGAAGCGTCCAACTGCAGACGGCCAATGCTACGGCTTTCGTCTTCGTCGGTTTGACGGGAGTCAGCCGGCTCGTAACCACGACCACGAGCTACAGTGAGCTTCATGTTCAGGGCGCCGTTCGACGCCAGGTTCGCGATTACGTGATCGGGGTTGACGATCTCGACATCGTGATCCAGCTGAATATCGGCAGCGGTAACCACCCCCGAACCCTTTTTCGACAAGGTCAGCGTAACTTCGTCACGACCGTGCAGTTTGATAGCCAGGCCTTTCAGGTTCAACAGGATTTCAATGACGTCTTCCTGAACACCTTCGATCGCGGAGTACTCGTGGAGTACGCCATCGATCTCGGCCTCGACTACTGCACAGCCAGGCATGGAGGACAACAGGATGCGGCGCAGCGCGTTGCCCAGGGTGTGGCCGAAACCACGCTCGAGAGGCTCGAGCGTAATCTTGGCGCGGGTCGGACTGACTACCTGCACATCAATGTGGCGGGGAGTCAGGAACTCATTTACCGAAATCTGCATGGATGCACCTATTTTCTAGCCCTTACTTGGAGTAGAGCTCGACAATCAGGTTCTCGTTGATGTCGGCAGACAGGTCGCTGCGAGCAGGAACGTTCTTGAAAACGCCCGACTTTTTAGCAGCATCCACGTCAACCCACTCAACGCGGCCACGCTGGGCGCACAGTTCAAGGGCTTGAACAATGCGCAGCTGGCTCAGCGATTTCTCGCGAACCGCGACCACGTCACCCGGACGAACTTGGTAGGATGGAATGTTTACAGTCTTACCGTTGACGCTGATCGCTTTGTGCGAAACCAGCTGACGCGACTCGGAACGAGTCGAGCCGAAGCCCATACGGTAGACGACGTTATCCAGACGGCACTCGAGCAGTTGCAGCAGGTTCTCACCGGTTGCGCCTTTTTTCGAGGCAGCAGCTTGGTAGTAACCGCGGAACTGACGCTCCAGAACACCGTAGATACGACGGACTTTTTGTTTCTCACGCAGCTGGGTGCCGTAGTCAGACTGACGGCCACGGCGCTGGCCGTGGATACCTGGGGCTGCTTCGATGTTGCACTTCGATTCCAGAGCGCGAACGCCGCTCTTCAGGAACAGGTCAGTGCCTTCACGACGAGACAGTTTGCATTTTGGACCAATGTAACGTGCCATTCTTCTGTCTCCTGATTACACGCGACGCTTCTTCGGCGGACGGCACCCGTTGTGCGGGATTGGCGTCACGTCGGTGATGCTGGCGATCTTGTAGCCGCAGCTGTTCAATGCACGAACGGCGGACTCACGACCTGGACCTGGACCCTTGACGTTAACGTCGAGGTTCTTCAGACCGTATTCCAGCGCAGCTTGACCAGCACGCTCAGCAGCGATCTGAGCTGCGAACGGGGTGGATTTGCGCGAACCACGGAAACCCGAACCACCGGAGGTCGCCCAGGACAAAGCATTGCCCTGACGGTCGGTGATGGTCACGATGGTGTTGTTGAAAGAGGCATGGATGTGGGCGATGCCATCAACCACTGTCTTTTTGACTTTCTTACGAGGACGAGCAGCAGGTTTTGCCATGTCTATATTCCTGGGCGATTACTTGCGGATCGGCTTACGCGGGCCCTTACGGGTGCGTGCGTTGGTCTTGGTGCGCTGACCGCGAACCGGCAGACCTTTACGATGACGCAGGCCGCGGTAGCAACCCAGGTCCATCAAGCGCTTGATCTTCATGTTGATGTCACGACGCAGGTCACCTTCGGTGGTGAACTTCGCGACTTCGCCACGCAGGGTTTCGATTTGCTCGTCGCTCAGATCCTTGATCTTAGCGGCTGGATTTACACCAGCGTCTGCACAGATCTTCTGTGCAGTTGTGCGACCGACACCATAGATGTAGGTCAGCGAGATAACAGTATGCTTGTTATCTGGAATGTTGACGCCTGCAATACGGGCCATTCAGTGGGACTCCAATTGACAGCTACCTACGCCCCGGAAGCCAAGAAATAGGGCGCGAGATAATATCGCTGTAGAAACGAATAATCAACCCAGCAGCACACTAGCTGCTGGGTTTGAAGCGCAGATCACACTCAGCCTTGGCGCTGTTTGTGACGCGGTTCCGCGCTGCAGATCACTCGTACGACGCCTTCGCGACGGATGATCTTGCAGTTACGGCACAGCTTTTTCACCGATGCACGAACTTTCATTACCGACTCCTCGAACCTTAGGGGCGTATCAGCGCAGCAGACCGCTGCCACCGTAGCCTTTCAGGTTGGCTTTCTTCATCAGGGATTCGTACTGGTGCGAAACGAGGTGCGATTGTACTTGGGACATGAAGTCCATCACAACCACTACCACAATCAGCAACGAGGTCCCGCCAAGGTAGAACGGCACATTTGCTGCCACCACCAGGAACTGGGGCAGAAGGCAGACGGCCATCATGTAAAGAGCACCGAACATGGTCAGACGAGTCAGAACGCCATCAATGTAGCGTGCCGACTGCTCACCAGGACGGATACCCGGAATAAAGGCACCGGACTTCTTCAGGTTTTCCGCTACGTCTTTCGGGTTGAACATCAACGCTGTGTAGAAGAAGCAGAAGAAAATGATCCCTGCACTAAACAGCAGAATGTTCAACGGCTGACCAGGAGCGATCGACTGCGAGATGTCCTGCAGCCAGCCCATACCTTCGGACTGACCGAACCAGGCACCCAGCGAAGCCGGGAACAGCAAAATGCTGCTCGCGAAAATGGCCGGGATAACCCCCGCCATGTTCACTTTCAACGGCAAGTGGCTGGTCTGCGCAGCAAAGACCTTGCGGCCCTGCTGACGCTTGGCGTAGTGAACAGCGATACGACGCTGACCACGCTCAATGAACACCACGAAACCGATAATCGCTACTGCCAGCAAACCGATAGCGACCAGGGCGAAAATGTTGATATCGCCTGTGCGTGCAGACTCGAAAGACTGCCCGATTGCTCTCGGAAGACCGGCAACGATACCTGCGAAGATCAACATCGAGATACCGTTGCCCACACCGCGCTCGGTGATCTGCTCGCCCAGCCACATCATGAACATCGCGCCCGCCACGAAGGTGGAGACGGCAACGACATGGAAGCCCAGGCCTACAGAAAACGCCACGCCCTGGTTGGCCAGGCCAATGGACATGCCAATGGCTTGAACCAGTGCCAGGATAACGGTGCCGTAGCGGGTGTACTGGCTGATCTTGCGACGGCCAGCTTCACCTTCCTTCTTCAACTGCTCCAGTTGCGGGCTGACCGCCGTCATCAGCTGCATGATGATCGATGCCGAGATGTACGGCATGATCCCCAGTGCAAAGATGCTCATGCGCTCAAGCGCGCCACCGGAAAACATGTTGAACAAGCTAAGAATGGTCCCCTCATTCTGCCGAAACAGATCCGCCAGACGGTCCGGATTGATGCCGGGAACCGGGATATGCGCACCTATCCGATAGACGATGATCGCCATGAACAGAAAGCGCAGACGAGCCCAGAGTTCCGACATCCCGCCCTTACCGAGCGAAGAGAGAGCACCTTGCTTAGCCATTTATTCCTCGAATTTGCCGCCAGCTGCTTCGATAGCCGCACGCGCACCCTTGGTGGCTGCGATGCCCTTGATGGTGACTGCGCGAGTAACTTCGCCAGACAGCATGATTTTCACACGCTGAATGTGCTGGTTGATCACGTTGGCATCCTTCAGGGATTGCACGGAGATCACGTCGACTTCCACTTTGGCCAGCTCGGACAGACGCACTTCGGCGCGGTCCATGGCTTTCAGGGAAACGAAGCCGAACTTCGGCAGACGACGGTGCAGCGGCTGTTGACCGCCTTCGAAGCCAGGAGCGATCGAACCACCCGAACGGGAAGTCTGACCTTTGTGGCCACGGCCGCCGGTCTTACCCAGACCGCTACCGATACCACGACCTGGACGATGCTTCTCGCGACGGGAACCCGGCGCTGGACTCAGATCATTGAGTTTCATCGATTAACCCTCGACCTTCAGCATGTAGTAAGCCTTGTTGATCATCCCGCGGTTCTCGGGAGTATCCTGGACTTCTACAGTGTGACCGATGCGACGCAGACCCAGGCCTTTAACGCACAGCTTGTGGTTAGGCAGACGGCCCGAGACGCTCTTGATCAGCGTTACTTTTACGGTTGCCATGATCAGAAGATCTCCTCGACGCTCTTGCCGCGCTTGGCAGCAATGGATTCAGGAGATTGCATGGCTTTCAGACCCTTGAAAGTGGCGTAAACCACGTTCACTGGGTTGGTCGAACCGTAGCACTTGGCCAGAACGTTCTGAACACCAGCAACTTCCAGGACAGCACGCATTGCGCCACCGGCAATGATACCGGTACCTTCCGAGGCAGGCTGCATGTAAACCTTCGAGGCGCCGTGGGCAGCCTTGGTGGCGTACTGCAGGGTGGTGCCCTTCAGGTCAACCTGGATCATGTTGCGGCGAGCAGCTTCCATGGCTTTCTGGATCGCGGCTGGTACTTCGCGCGATTTGCCACGGCCGAAGCCAACACGACCTTTACCATCACCTACCACGGTCAGCGCGGTGAAGGTGAAGATACGGCCGCCTTTTACGGTTTTGGCAACGCGGTTAACTTGAACCAGCTTCTCGATGTAGCCTTCGTCGCGCTTTTGATCGTTATTTGCCATAACTTAGAACTCCAGCCCGCCTTCACGAGCAGCATCAGCCAGCGCTTTGACGCGGCCATGGTACTTGAAGCCGGAACGGTCAAAGGCAACTTGAGATACACCGGCGGCTTTCGCACGCTCAGCTACCAGCTTGCCAACCTTAGTGGCCGCGTCGATGTTGCCAGTGGCGCCATCACGCAGTTCTTTGTCCAAGGTCGAGGCGCTTGCCAGAACCTTGCTGCCGTCGGCCGAAATGACCTGGGCGTAGATGTGCTGCGAGGAGCGGAACACGCACAGGCGCACGACTTCGAGTTCGTGCATCTTGAGACGTGCTTTGCGAGCGCGACGCAGTCGGATAACTTTTTTGTCGGTCATTTGCTAGGCCCTACTTCTTCTTGGCTTCTTTACGACGGACTACTTCGTCCGCGTAACGCACACCCTTGCCTTTGTAAGGCTCTGGCGGACGGAAGTCGCGGATTTCAGCGGCCACCTGACCCACCAGCTGCTTGTCGATACCCTTGATCAGGATGTCGGTCTGGCTTGGGGTTTCAGCGGTGATACCGGCTGGCAGTTCGTAGTCCACTGGGTGCGAGAAGCCCAGAGCCAGGTTCAGAACGGTGCCTTTAGCCTGTGCCTTGTAACCAACACCGACCAGCTGGAGCTTACGCTCGAAGCCTTGGCTTACGCCTTGGACCATGTTGTTCACCAGAGCGCGGGTGGTACCGGCCATGGCGCGAGCTTGCTGGTCACCGTTGCGAGCGACGAAACGCAGCTCGCCAGACTCTTCGGTAACTTCAACAGACGAGTGAACGTTCAGTTCGAGAGTGCCTTTGGCACCCTTCACCGAAAGCTGCTGGCCGGCGAATTTGACTTCGACGCCTGCTGGCAGCTTAACGGGGTTCTTAGCGACGCGAGACATGCCTATCTCCCCTTAGAACACTGTGCACAGAACTTCGCCGCCGACACCGGCAGCGCGCGCAGCGCGATCAGTCATCACACCTTTGTTGGTGGAGACGATAGACACGCCCAGGCCGCCACGTACTTTCGGCAGTTCTGCGACGGACTTGTACTGGCGCAGGCCAGGACGGCTGGAACGCTTCAGTTCCTCGATGACCGGACGGCCTTCGAAGTACTTCAGCTCGATCGACAGGGAAGGCTTGGCCTCACCAGTAACCTGGTAGCCAGCGATGTAACCTTCGTCTTTCAGAACTTTGGCAACCGCGACCTTCAGGGTGGAGGAAGGCATGCTTACGACGGACTTTTCAGCCATCTGGGCATTACGGATGCGAGTTAGCATGTCCGCTAACGGGTCCTGCATACTCATGGGCTAGATGCTCCTGATACAAGAATTATTAGCCTTGCGGCTATCACAACCACCCAAGCAGGCAGGGTAAAAAACCCAGGCTCAGGTGAGCCGGTCATTCTAGACACAAGGCAGAAACGAAACAAGCCCCATATAGGGGCTTGTTTGTTGGCAAGGTCACCGGCGGTCGGAAGATTGCTCCCCTTGCGCCAGGATCCAGCCTGCAGCGATTACCAGGAGGCCTTGACCAGACCTGGTACGTCACCGCGCATTGCAGCTTGACGCAGCATGTTACGGCCCAGGCCGAACTTACGGTATACACCGTGAGGACGACCGGTCAGGCGGCAACGGTTGCGCAGGCGCGAGGCGCTAGCATCACGTGGCTGCTTCTGCAGAGCGACAACGGCAGCGAAACGCTCTTCTGGAGAGGCGTTAACGTTGACGATGGTCGCTTTCAGCTCAGCACGCTTCTTAGCGAACTTGGCTACCGTGAGCTGACGCTTCAGCTCGCGGTTTTTCATGCTCTTCTTGGCCATTTTCCTACTCCAATCAGTTGCGGAACGGGAACTTGAAAGCACGCAGCAGAGCGCGGCCTTCGTCGTCCGAACGAGCAGTGGTGGTCAGGGTGATGTCCAAACCGCGCAGAGCATCGATCTTGTCGTAGTCGATTTCCGGGAAGATGATCTGCTCTTTCACGCCCATGCTGTAGTTGCCACGACCATCAAAGGACTTGGCATTCAGGCCGCGGAAGTCGCGAACCCGAGGCAGGGAGATCGCCAGCAGGCGGTCCAGGAATTCGTACATCTTGTCGCTACGCAGAGTCACCTTGACACCGATCGGCCAGCCTTCGCGGACTTTGAAGCCAGCGATGGATTTGCGAGCGAAAGTCACAACCGGCTTTTGACCGGTGATCTTTTCCAGGTCGGCAACAGCGTGCTCGATGACTTTCTTGTCGCCGATCGCTTCGCCCAGACCCATGTTCAGGGTGATTTTGGTAACGCGCGGAACTTCCATCACGTTCGACAGCTTAAGTTCTTCCTTAAGCTTAGGAGCGATTTCGTTCCGGTAAATCTCTTTCAGTCGTGCCATGGTCTTCTACCTAGCAGTGTTCAAGCATCAACCGCTTTTTGGGTCGACTTGAAGACACGAATTTTTTTACCGTCTTCTACTTTGAAACCAACGCGGTCAGCCTTGTTGGTTTCGCCGTTGAAGATGGCAACGTTGGAAGCGTGCAGAGGCGCTTCTTTCTCGACGATACCGCCCTGTACGCCCGCCATCGGGTTAGGCTTGGTATGACGCTTGACCAGGTTCACACCACCAACGACCAGACGGTCGTCAGCCAGAACCTTCAGCACCTTACCGCGCTTACCTTTGTCTTTGCCGGCGATCACGATGATCTCGTCGTCACGACGAATCTTTTGCATGTCGGATCTCCTTACAGCACTTCAGGGGCGAGCGAGACGATCTTCATGAACTTCTCAGTACGAAGTTCACGGGTCACTGGCCCGAAGATGCGAGTGCCGATCGGCTCTTGCTTGTTGTTCAGCAGAACAGCAGCGTTGCCGTCGAAACGAATGATGGAACCGTCAGCGCGACGAACACCGTGACGGGTGCGCACGACAACAGCAGTCATCACTTGGCCTTTTTTGACCTTACCGCGTGGAATTGCTTCCTTGACGGTAACCTTGATGATGTCACCGATGCCGGCGTAACGACGGTGCGAACCGCCGAGCACCTTGATGCACATGACGCGACGAGCGCCGCTGTTATCGGCCACATCGAGCATGGATTGAGTCTGAATCATAAAATTTCTCCGACCCCTAGCCCTTAGACTTCAACAGCGCGTTCGAGGACTTCAACCAGTGCCCAGGACTTGGTCTTGGCCAGCGGACGGGTTTCACGGATGGAAACCTTGTCGCCGATCTTGCACTGGTTGGCTTCGTCGTGCGCGTGCAGCTTAGTCGAACGCTTAACGTATTTACCGTAGATCGGGTGCTTTACGCGACGCTCGATCAGAACGGTGATGGTCTTGTCCATTTTGTCGCTGACGACACGGCCAGTCAGCGTACGGACGGTTTTTTCAGCTTCAGCCATGATCACTTACCTGCCTGCTGGTTGAGCACAGTTTTCACGCGAGCGATGTCACGCTTAACTTGCGAGAGCAGGTGCGACTGCCCCAACTGGCCAGTTGCTTTCTGCATACGCAGATTGAACTGGTCGCGCAGCAAGCCGAGCAGTTGCTCGTTCAGTTGCTGTGCCGATTTTTCACGAAGTTCATTCGCTTTCATCACATCACCGTCCGCTTAACAAAGGAGGTGGCGAGAGGCAGCTTTGCAGCAGCCAGGGCGAATGCTTCGCGCGCCAGCTCTTCAGAAACACCCTCGATCTCGTACAGGACTTTACCTGGCTGGATCTGGGCAACCCAGTATTCCACGGAACCCTTACCTTTACCCATACGAACCTCAAGAGGTTTCTTGGAGATCGGCTTGTCCGGGAACACACGGATCCAGATCTTACCGCCACGTTTAACGTGACGGGTCAGCGCACGACGTGCGGACTCGATCTGGCGAGCGGTGAGGCGACCGCGAGCAACAGCTTTCAGGGCGAACTCGCCGAAGCTGACTTTGCTACCGCGCAGTGCCAGACCACGGTTGTGGCCAGTCATCTGCTTGCGGAATTTTGTACGCTTTGGTTGCAACATTTGGCGTACCCCTTACTTAGCAGCTTTTTTACGAGGCGCTGGTGCTTGTGGTTTCAGTTCTTCTTGGCGACCACCAATAACTTCGCCTTTGAAGATCCAAACCTTCACACCGATCACACCGTAAGTGGTGTGAGCTTCGTAGGTGTTGTAGTCGATATCGGCACGCAGGGTGTGCAGCGGCACACGACCTTCGCGATACCACTCGGTACGAGCAATCTCAGCACCGCCGAGACGACCGCTCACCTGGATCTTGATGCCCTTGGCACCAATACGCATGGCGTTCTGTACGGCGCGCTTCATGGCGCGACGGAACATTACGCGGCGTTCCAGCTGCTGAGCTACGCTCTGCGCAACCAGCATAGCGTCGAGTTCCGGCTTGCGGATCTCTTCGATGTTGATGTGCACAGGCACACCCATCTGCTTGGTCAGGTCCTGACGCAGCTTCTCGACATCTTCACCTTTCTTCCCGATAACGATACCTGGACGAGCGGTGTGGATGGTGATGCGTGCAGTTTGAGCCGGACGATGAATATCGATACGGCTTACGGACGCGCTTTTTAGTTTGTCTTGGAGGTACTCACGCGTTTTCAGATCCTTCAACAGGTAATCTGCGTAAGTAGCACCGTCTGCGTACCAGACGGAGGTGTGCTCCTTGACGATTCCCAGGCGAATGCCAGTGGGATGTACTTTCTGACCCATCTGATCGACTCCGTTACTTGTCCGCAACCTTGACAGTGATATGGCAAGACCGCTTGACGATGCGATCAGCACGGCCTTTGGCACGTGGCATGATGCGCTTCAGCGAACGCCCTTCGTTGACGAAGACGGTGGAGACCTTCAGGTCATCAACGTCTGCGCCTTCGTTGTGTTCGGCGTTGGCTACGGCCGACTCGAGGACTTTCTTCATGATTTCAGCGGCTTTTTTGCTGCTGAAGGCCAACAGGTTGAGCGCTTCGCCCACCTTCTTCCCGCGGATCTGGTCGGCGACCAAGCGGGCTTTCTGGGCGGAGATTCGAGCGCCCGACAACTTAGCGGCTACTTCCATTTCCTTACCCCTTAACGCTTGGCTTTCTTGTCAGCCACGTGCCCGCGATAGGTGCGGGTACCGGCGAACTCGCCCAGTTTGTGGCCGACCATGTCTTCGTTCACCAGAACTGGGACATGTTGACGACCGTTGTGTACCGCGATGGTCAGACCGACCATTTGTGGCAGGATCATCGAACGGCGCGACCAGGTTTTAACTGGCTTGCGATCGTTCTTCTCCACCGCCACTTCGACCTTCTTCAGCAGGTGAAGATCGATAAAAGGACCTTTTTTCAGAGAACGTGGCACTGTCGTATCCCTCTAGTTACTTGCGACGACGGACGATCATGTTGTCGGTACGCTTATTACCACGGGTTTTAGCACCCTTGGTTGGGAAGCCCCATGGCGATACCGGATGACGACCACCGGAGGTACGACCTTCACCACCACCGTGTGGGTGGTCAACCGGGTTCATGGCAACACCACGAACGGTTGGGCGAACGCCGCGCCAGCGTTTGGCACCAGCTTTACCCAGCGAACGCAGGCTGTGCTCGGAGTTCGAGACTTCGCCCAGGGTCGCACGGCACTCAGCCAGGACTTTACGCATTTCACCAGAGCGCAGACGCAGGGTCACGTAGACACCTTCGCGAGCGATCAGCTGAGCCGAAGCACCAGCGGAACGAGCGATCTGAGCACCTTTACCCGGCTTCAGTTCGATGCCGTGAATGGTGGAACCTACTGGAATGTTGCGCAGCTGCAGGGAGTTACCGGCCTTGATTGGGGCCAGGGCACCTGCGATCAGCTGGTCGCCAGCGCTCACGCCTTTAGGGGCGATGATGTAGCGACGCTCACCGTCTGCGTAGCACAGCAGGGCGATGTGAGCAGTACGGTTCGGGTCGTATTCGATACGCTCGACAGTGGCTGGGATGCCATCTTTGTCGTTGCGACGGAAGTCGACCAGACGGTAATGCTGCTTATGACCACCACCAACGTGACGAGTGGTAATGCGGCCATTGTTGTTACGACCACCAGACTTCGATTTTTTCTCGATCAGCGGTGCGTGAGGAGCGCCTTTGTGCAGCTCCTTGTTGACCACCTTGACCACGAAACGGCGGCCAGGGGAAGTCGGTTTGCATTTAACGATTGCCATGATGCACCCCTTCCTTACTCAGCACTGCTGCTGAAATCGAGATCTTGGCCTGGCTGAAGGGAGACGATCGCCTTCTTCCAGTCATTACGCTTGCCCAGACCACGTGCGGTACGCTTGGTTTTACCCAGAACGTTAACAGTCGACACGTTTTCAACTTTTACGTTGAACAGGCCTTCGACAGCTTTCTTGATTTCCAGCTTGGTTGCGTCAGTAGCAACCTTGAATACGAACTGGCCTTTTTTCTCAGCCAGAACGGTAGCCTTCTCGGAAACGTGCGGGCCAAGGAGGACTTTGAATACGCGTTCCTGGTTCATCCCAGCAGCTCCTCGAATTTCTTCACGGCCGAGACAGTGATCAACACTTTCTCGTATGCGATCAGACTGACCGGGTCGGAACCTTGAACGTCACGTACGTCGACGTGCGGCAGGTTGCGAGCAGCCAGGTACAGGTTCTGATCAACAGCGTCGGAAACGATCAATACATCGCTCAGACCCATGCCGTTCAGCTTGTTCAGCAGATCTTTGGTTTTCGGTGCTTCGACAGCGAAGTCCTGAACCACGACCAGACGGTCGCTACGCACCAGCTCAGCGAGGATGGAGCGCAGGGCAGCGCGGTACATCTTCTTGTTGAGCTTCTGCGAGTGATCTTGAGGGCGAGCTGCGAAGGTTACACCACCGCCACGCCAGATCGGACCACGAGTGGTACCAGCACGAGCACGGCCAGTACCCTTCTGACGCCATGGGCGCTTACCGCCACCAGCCACGTCGGAACGGGTCTTTTGCTGCTTGGTGCCCTGACGGCCGCCGGCCATGTAGGCCACGACTGCTTGGTGTACCAGCGTCTCGTTGAATTCGCCACCGAAAGTCAGTTCGGAAACTTCGATCGCCTGAGCGTCATTTACATTGAGTTGCATGTCAGTTTCCCCTTAACCGCGAGCCTTGACAGCTGGACGTACAACCACGTCGCCGCCAGTAGCGCCAGGAACGGCACCCTTGACCAGCAGCAGGTTGCGTTCAGCGTCTACGCGAACTACTTCCAGGGACTGAACAGTCACGCGCTCGGCGCCCATGTGACCGGACATTTTCTTGCCCTTGAACACACGACCAGGAGTCTGGCACTGGCCGATGGAACCAGGAACACGGTGCGACACGGAGTTACCGTGGGTGTTGTCCTGACCACGGAAGTTCCAGCGCTTGATGGTACCGGCGAAGCCTTTACCTTTGGACTGACCAGTAACGTCTACCAGCTGGCCTGCAGTGAAGAGTTCAGCTTTGATCAGATCGCCAGCCTGGAAATCGCCTTCTTCAAGACGGAACTCCCAGACACCGCGACCAGCGGCAACGTTAGCCTTGGCGAAGTGACCTGCCTGAGCGGCAGTCACACGCGAAGCACGACGCTCGCCGACAGTGACTTGCACTGCACGGTAGCCATCGGTTTCTTCAGTTTTGAACTGGGTGACACGATTCGGCTCGATCTCAATGACCGTGACCGGAATGGAGACACCTTCTTCGGTGAAAATGCGGGTCATACCGCACTTGCGACCGATTACACCAATAGTCATGTTGTAAACCTCATGAGTGTACGGGGCTTTCACCCGCTATGGCCGCCCATTTCAGAGCGTTACACGACTAGACCGAAGTCTTAGCCGAGGCTGATCTGTACTTCCACACCTGCCGCCAGATCAAGCTTCATCAGCGCGTCAACGGTTTTATCCGTTGGCTGGACGATGTCCAGAACACGCTTATGAGTGCGAATCTCGTACTGGTCACGCGCGTCTTTGTTGACGTGCGGGGAGACCAGAACGGTGAAACGCTCTTTGCGGGTAGGCAGTGGAATTGGACCACGCACTTGTGCACCAGTACGTTTCGCGGTTTCCACGATTTCCTGGGTGGATTGGTCGATCAGGCGATGGTCGAAAGCCTTCAACCTGATACGGATTTGCTGATTTTGCATTGGATTTCAGACTCCAGGCTGTTCCCAACGGACGCACTACGCCCGCTAAAAGGAGGCGTGATTCTATAGACGCCCCAATTTAGTGTCAACCCAATAAAAAAAACCCCCGCTGAGCGGGGGTTTTTTCAATCGGTCGAGTGATTACTCGATGATTTTGGCCACGACGCCGGCGCCGACGGTACGACCGCCTTCACGGATAGCGAAGCGCAGACCGTCTTCCATTGCGATGGTCTTGATCAGGGTAACAGTCATCTGAATGTTGTCACCTGGCATTACCATTTCAACGCCTTCCGGCAGTTCGCAGTTACCGGTCACGTCAGTGGTACGGAAGTAGAACTGAGGACGGTAGCCTTTGAAGAACGGAGTGTGACGACCGCCTTCTTCCTTCGACAGAACGTAAACTTCTGCGGTGAACTTGGTGTGCGGCTTGACCGAACCTGGCTTGACCAGAACCTGACCACGCTCAACGTCGTCACGCTTGGTGCCACGCAGCAGAACGCCGCAGTTCTCGCCAGCACGGCCTTCGTCCAGCAGCTTGCGGAACATCTCAACACCGGTGCAGGTGGTGGTGGTGGTGTCACGCAGACCAACGATTTCCAGTGGGTCTTGAACGCGAACGATACCACGCTCGATACGACCGGTAACAACGGTACCACGACCCGAGATCGAGAATACGTCTTCGATCGGCATCAGGAACGGCTGATCAACGGCACGAACTGGCTCAGGGATGTAGGCATCCAGAGTTTCTACCAGCTTCTTGACAGCGGTAGTACCCATTTCGTTGTCGTCTTTGCCTTCCAGGGCCATACGAGCGGAACCGATGATGATCGGAGTGTCGTCGCCTGGGAAGTCGTAGGTGGACAGCAGGTCGCGAACTTCCATCTCGACCAGTTCCAGCAGCTCAGCGTCGTCTACCAGGTCAGCCTTGTTCAGGAAGACCACGATGTACGGAACGCCTACCTGGCGGGACAGCAGGATGTGCTCACGGGTTTGTGGCATCGGACCATCGGCGGCCGAGCAAACCAGGATCGCGCCGTCCATCTGGGCAGCACCGGTGATCATGTTCTTCACGTAGTCAGCGTGACCTGGGCAGTCAACGTGAGCGTAGTGACGAATGTTCGAGTTGTACTCGACGTGAGCGGTGTTGATGGTGATACCGCGCGCTTTTTCTTCCGGAGCCGAGTCGATCTTGTCGAACTCAACGACTGCCGAACCGAAAACTTCGGAGCAGACGCGAGTCAGAGCTGCGGTCAGAGTGGTCTTACCGTGGTCAACGTGGCCGATAGTGCCGACGTTAACGTGGGGAAGGGAACGATCAAATTTTTCTTTAGCCACGACAGTGAACCTCTTGCCTAAAGGGGATTAGCCTTGTTTTTTAACGAGTGCTTCGACGATGTTCGACGGAGCTTCGGCGTATTTGGAGAATTCCATGGAGTAGCTTGCGCGACCCTGAGACATGGAACGAACGTCGGTTGCGTAACCGAACATTTCTCCGAGCGGCACCTCAGCAGTGATTACCTTGCCGGACACCGAGTCTTCATTACCCTGGATCATCCCGCGACGACGGCTCAGGTCACCCATCACGTCACCCAGGTAGTCTTCCGGGGTTACAACTTCGACCTTCATGATCGGTTCGAGAACCACGCCACCACCCTTCTGGGCCAGTTGCTTGGTTGCCATCGAAGCAGCGATTTTGAACGCCATTTCGTTGGAGTCGACGTCGTGGTACGAACCGTCGAATACCGTAGCCTTCAGGCCGAGCAGCGGATAGCCGGCGACAACGCCGTTTTTCATCTGCTCTTCGATACCCTTCTGGATCGGGGCGATGAATTCCTTAGGAATCACACCACCAACGACTTCGTTGGTGAACACCAGACCTTCGGTGATGTTGCCCTTGTCGTCCACGTCCGGCTCCGAGAAACGGATCCAGCAGTGACCGAACTGACCACGACCACCCGACTGACGAACGAACTTGCCTTCGATCTCGACGTTGGACTTGGTGATCTTCTCGCGGTACGAAACCTGCGGCTTGCCGACGTTGCACTCGACGTTGAACTCGCGCTTCATGCGGTCAACGAGGATGTCCAGGTGCAGCTCACCCATACCGGAGATGATGGTCTGGCCGGTTTCTTCGTCGGTCTTGACGCGGAACGACGGGTCTTCCTGGGCCAGCTTGCCCAGTGCGATACCCATCTTCTCCTGGTCAGCCTTGGTCTTCGGCTCTACGGAGAGCGAAATCACAGGCTCTGGGAAGTCCATACGCTCAAGGATGATCGGCTTTTCGGCGTTGCACAGGGTGTCACCAGTGGTGACGTCCTTCATGCCGATCAGAGCAGCGATGTCGCCTGCACGTACTTCCTTGATTTCTTCACGCTGGTTGGCGTGCATCTGCACCATACGACCAACGCGCTCTTTCTTGCCCTTGACCGAGTTGATGACGGAGTCACCAGAGGTCAGGAAGCCGGAGTAAACGCGAACGAAGGTCAGAGTGCCCACGAACGGGTCGGTGGCAATCTTGAACGCCAAGGCCGAGAACGGCTCGTTGTCGTCAGCAGGACGCTCGTCGTACTGCTCTGGCTTGACTTCGTCCTTCGGCACGTCGATCAGGTCAGGGTGGATACCCTTGATCGCCGGGATTTCGGTCGGAGCAGGCAGGAAGTCGATAACGGCGTCGAGAACCAGGGGAACGCCCTTGTTCTTGAACGAGGAACCGCAGACAGCAGGAACGATCTCGCTCGCCAGAGTACGGGCGCGCAGACCTGCCTTGATGTCTTCGACGGACAGGTCACCTTCTTCAAGGTACTTGTTCATCAGCTCTTCGTTGGCCTCGGCAGCAGCTTCGACCATGTTGCTGCGCCATTCGTTGGCCAGGTCCACCAGCTCAGCAGGAATCTCTTCCTCGCGGTAGGTGGTGCCTTTGTCGTCATCGTTCCAGTAGATGGCCTTCATCTTGATCAGGTCAACCTGACCCTGGAAGTCATCTTCTGCACCGATAGCCAGCTGGACCGGAACCGGGGTGTGACCCAGACGATTCTTGATCTGACCGACAACGCGCAGGAAGTTGGCACCAGCACGGTCCATCTTGTTCACGTAAACAACACGTGGAACGCCGTACTTGTTGGCCTGACGCCATACGGTTTCGGACTGAGGCTCAACGCCGGAGGTACCGCAGAACACAACGACCGCGCCGTCGAGTACACGCAGCGAACGCTCTACTTCAATGGTGAAGTCAACGTGGCCGGGGGTATCGATGACGTTTACGCGGTAGTTGTCGTACTGACCACGGGAACCTTTCCAGAAGGTGGTAACGGCAGCGGAGGTAATGGTGATACCGCGCTCCTGCTCCTGCACCATCCAGTCGGTGGTCGCGGCGCCGTCATGCACCTCGCCCATCTTGTGGCTCAGACCTGTGTAGAACAGGATCCGCTCGGTAGTGGTGGTCTTGCCCGCGTCAACGTGGGCACATATACCAATGTTACGGTAGCGGTTAATTGCTGTAGTACGAGCCATAAAGCCCTCGCAAAATGATTGATGCTTGAATTAGAAGCGGTAGTGCGAGAACGCTTTGTTGGCTTCAGCCATACGGTGAACGTCTTCACGCTTCTTGACTGCAGCACCCTTGCCTTCGGCAGCATCCAGCAGTTCGCCGGCCAGGCGCAGAGCCATCGACTTCTCGCCGCGCTTGCGGGCGTAGTCTACGAGCCAGCGCATTGCCAGAGCGTTACGACGGGATGGACGAACTTCAACCGGAACCTGGTAAGTGGCACCGCCGACACGACGGGACTTAACTTCGACCAGCGGAGCGATGGCGTCGAGAGCTTTCTCGAAGATTTCCAGGGGGTCGCTGTTCTTGCGTGCTTTGACGGTATCCAGGGCACCGTAAACGATGCGCTCGGCTACGGCCTTCTTGCCGCTTTCCATCACGTGGTTCATGAACTTGGCGAGGATCTGGGATCCGTACTTCGGATCGTCAAGGATCTCACGTTTTGCTGCTACACGACGTCTTGGCATGATAAGCCCTCAAACGGTCTTCAGGTTAGCCCGGGACGTGGGTCTTCGACCCCTGCCCGACCTTACTCTTATCGACTCAAAAAAATGGATGTCTGCAAACGGCCGATTACTTCGGACGCTTGGTACCGTATTTCGAACGACCCTGGTTACGGCCTTTAACGCCCGAAGTATCCAGAGAGCCGCGAACGGTGTGGTAACGAACACCTGGCAAGTCTTTTACACGGCCGCCACGGATCAGGACGACGCTGTGCTCTTGCAGGTTGTGGCCTTCACCACCGATGTACGAGGAAACCTCGAAACCGTTGGTCAGACGCACACGGCATACTTTACGCAGTGCCGAGTTAGGTTTTTTCGGCGTGGTGGTGTACACACGGGTGCACACGCCACGACGCTGCGGGCAGTTCTGCAGCGCAGGAACGTCGGACTTCTCGACCGAACGCTTACGCGGCTGACGTACCAGCTGGTTGATAGTTGCCATCTACTAGCTCCACTGATTGTCTTGCGACTCTATTGTCTTGCAAGAAAGCCAAAAATTGGCGAGACGGAGCCTCACCAAATTTAAGGGTACAAAAGTCTAAAGAGGATCTTGCACCCAGTCAAGACGAGGCCCCGGCCCTCCCCGCCCGATCATCGGCAACATTTCATGTCACCGACGGTCGTTCGAGGCTTGCCGGGGCCCTGCCCTGTACTTAGTTACCGCTGGAGTTCAGCGCTTCGGTCAGTGCGGCTTCCACCTCACTGGCGCTCACACGCAGCGGCTTGTCGGCATCACGGCGACGCTTGCGCTCGCTGTGGTACGCCAGACCAGTACCAGCCGGGATCAGACGACCCACGACCACGTTCTCTTTCAGGCCGCGCAGGTAGTCGCGCTTGCCGGTTACCGCCGCTTCGGTCAGTACGCGGGTGGTTTCCTGGAAGGAAGCCGCGGAGATGAACGACTCGGTCGACAGCGACGCCTTGGTGATACCCAGCAGCACGCGGGTGAACTTGGAGATGAACTTGTCCTCGCCGGCGAGACGCTCGTTCTCTACCAGTACCTGGGTCAGTTCCATCTGGTCGCCCTTGATGAAGCTGGAATCGCCCGACTCGGAGATCTCGACCTTGCGCAGCATCTGACGCAGGATGGTCTCGATGTGCTTGTCGTTGATCTTCACGCCTTGCAGACGGTAAACGTCCTGGATTTCGTTGACGATGTACTTCGCCAGCGCGCTCACACCCAACAGACGCAGGATGTCGTGCGGATCGCTCGGGCCGTCGGAAATAACTTCACCACGGTTTACCTGTTCACCTTCGAAGACGTTCAGGTGGCGCCACTTCGGAATCAGCTCTTCGTACGGATCGCTACCGTCGGTCGGAGTGATGACCAGGCGACGCTTGCCCTTGGTCTCTTTACCAAATGCGATGGTGCCGCTGACTTCAGCCAGAATCGAGGCTTCTTTCGGGCGACGCGCTTCGAACAGGTCGGCAACGCGTGGCAGACCACCGGTGATGTCACGGGTCTTCGACGTTTCTTGCGGGATACGCGCGATAACGTCACCAACGCCAATCTGGGCACCGTCAGCCACACCAACGAGGGCGTTGGCCGGCAGGAAGTACTGGGCAGGTACGTCGGTACCTGGCAGGTACAGGTCCTTGCCAGCAGCATCGACCATCTTGATCGCCGGACGGATTTCCTTGCCTGCGGCAGGGCGATCCTTGACGTCCAGTACTTCAATGTTGGTCAAACCGGTCAGTTCGTCGGTCTGACGCTTGATGGTGATGTTTTCTTCCATGCCCACGAAGGTCACGGTACCTTTCAGCTCGGTAACGATCGGGTGGGTGTGCGGGTCCCACTTGGCGACGATGGCGCCAGCTTCGACCTTCTCACCTTCCTTGACCGAAATCACCGCACCGTAAGGCAGCTTGTAGCGCTCACGCTCACGGCCGAACTCGTCGGCAATGGCCAGCTCGCCCGAACGCGATACGGCAACCAGGTTACCGTCGGCACGCTCAACCTGCTTCAGGTTGTGCAGACGCACCATACCGCCGTTCTTCACCTGGACGCTGTCGGCAGCCGAAGTACGGCTTGCAGCACCACCGATGTGGAACGTACGCATGGTCAGCTGGGTACCCGGCTCACCGATCGACTGAGCAGCGATAACGCCGACAGCTTCACCGATGTTCACCTGGTGACCGCGAGCCAGGTCGCGACCGTAGCACTTGGCGCAGATGCCATAGCGAGTTTCGCAGTTGATCGGCGAACGCACGATCACTTCGTCGATGCTGTTCAGCTCGATGAACTCGACCCACTGCTCGTCAACCAGGGTACCGGCCGGAACGATAACGTCCTCGGTGCCTGGCTTGAACACGTCACGCGCGATGACACGACCCAGTACACGCTCACCCAGCGGCTCTACAACGTCGCCGCCTTCGATGTGCGGAGTCATCAGCAGGCCTTGGTCGGTGCCGCAGTCGATCTCGGTAACGACCAGATCCTGGGCAACGTCTACCAGACGGCGAGTCAGGTAACCGGAGTTCGCAGTCTTCAAGGCGGTATCCGCCAGACCTTTACGAGCACCGTGAGTCGAAATGAAGTACTGAAGTACGCTCAGACCTTCACGGAAGTTCGCGGTGATCGGCGTCTCGATGATGGAGCCGTCCGGCTTGGCCATCAGACCACGCATACCGGCCAGCTGACGGATCTGGGCTGCGGAACCCCGCGCACCCGAGTCAGCCATCATGTACATCGAGTTGAAGGACTCTTGCTCGACTTCTTTGCCTTCGCGGTCGATGACCTTCTCTTTCGAGAGGTTGGCCATCATCGCCTTGGACACTTCGTCGTTCGCCTTCGACCACAAGTCGATGACCTTGTTGTACTTCTCGCCCTGGGTTACCAGGCCGGAGGCGTACTGGCTCTCGATTTCCTTCACTTCGTCGGTAGCGTTACCGATGATGCGGGCTTTCTCGTCCGGGATAACGAAGTCGTTAACACCGATGGAAACGCCGGAAATGGTTGAGTAAGCGAAACCGGTGTACATCAGTTGGTCAGCGAAGATAACGGTCTCTTTCAGACCAACCACGCGATAGCACTGGTTGATCAGCTTGGAGATCGCCTTTTTCTTCATCGGCTGGTTGACCACGTCGTACGGCAGACCTGCCGGTACAACCTGGAACAGCAGCGCACGGCCGACGGTGGTGTCGACGATGCGGGTGTTCTTGACCACCGAACCATCACGCTCTTTCACGGTTTCGTTGATACGAACCTTGATTTTCGCATGCAGGGCAGCTTCGCCGGCGCGGAATACGCGGTCGACTTCCTGCAGGTCGGCAAACACGCGACCTTCGCCCTTGGCGTTGATGGCTTCACGGGTCATGTAGTACAGACCCAGTACAACGTCCTGCGACGGAACGATGATTGGCTCACCGTTGGCTGGCGACAGGATGTTGTTGGTCGACATCATCAGCGCGCGCGCTTCGAGCTGGGCTTCCAGCGTCAGCGGCACGTGAACGGCCATCTGGTCACCGTCGAAGTCGGCGTTGTACGCGGCACAGACCAGCGGGTGCAGCTGAATAGCCTTACCTTCGATCAGAACCGGTTCAAAGGCCTGGATACCCAGACGGTGCAGGGTCGGTGCACGGTTGAGCAGTACGGGGTGTTCGCGAATCACTTCAGCGAGAACGTCCCACACCTCTGGCAGCTCGCGCTCGACCATCTTCTTGGCGGCCTTGATGGTGGTCGCCAGACCACGCATTTCCAGCTTGCCGAAAATGAACGGCTTGAACAGCTCGAGAGCCATCTTCTTCGGCAGACCGCACTGGTGCAGACGCAGGGTCGGGCCTACGGTAATTACCGAACGGCCGGAGTAGTCCACACGCTTACCGAGCAAGTTCTGACGGAAGCGACCTTGCTTACCTTTGATCATGTCGGCCAGGGACTTCAGCGGACGCTTGTTCGAGCCAGTGATGGCGCGACCGCGACGGCCGTTGTCCAGCAGGGCGTCGACCGCTTCCTGCAGCATGCGCTTTTCGTTGCGCACGATGATGTCCGGCGCCGACAGATCCAGCAGGCGCTTCAGACGGTTGTTACGGTTGATTACCCGACGATACAGGTCGTTCAGGTCGGAGGTCGCGAAACGGCCACCATCCAGCGGAACCAGCGGACGCAGGTCCGGCGGCAGCACTGGCAGGACGGTCAGGACCATCCACTCAGGCAGGTTGCCCGAGCCCTGGAAAGCCTCCATCAGCTTCAGGCGCTTGGACAGCTTCTTGATCTTGGTTTCCGAGTTGGTCTGCGGAATCTCTTCGCGCAGGCGACCGATCTCGTGCTCCAGGTCGATAGCGTGCAGCAGCTCGCGGACAGCCTCGGCCCCCATGCGGGCGTCGAAGTCGTCACCGAACTCTTCCAGCGCCTCGAAGTACTGCTCGTCGTTCAGCAGCTGGCCCTTTTCCAGGGTGGTCATGCCCGGGTCGATAACGACATAGCTCTCGAAGTAGAGCACGCGCTCGATGTCACGCAGGGTCATGTCCATCAGCAGGCCGATACGGGACGGCAGCGACTTCAGGAACCAGATGTGGGCTACCGGCGAGGCCAGTTCGATGTGCGCCATGCGCTCACGACGAACCTTGGCCAGGGCAACTTCAACGCCGCACTTCTCGCAGATTACGCCGCGGTGCTTGAGGCGCTTGTACTTGCCGCACAGGCACTCGTAGTCCTTGACTGGGCCAAAGATCTTGGCGCAGAACAGGCCGTCACGCTCAGGCTTGAACGTACGGTAGTTGATGGTTTCCGGCTTCTTAACTTCACCGAACGACCACGAACGGATCATTTCAGGCGACGCCAGACCGATGCGGATGGCGTCGAACTCTTCGACTTGACCCTGGTTTTTCAGCAAATTCAGTAGGTCTTTCAAGGCCTTTCCTCCTGGCGGAGCAGGGAGCGGGCATTACCTGCCCCACTCCCCTTCGCGTCACGTGTTATTCGGTTTCCAGATCGATATCGATACCGAGCGAACGGATCTCTTTGATCAACACGTTGAAGGACTCGGGCATGCCCGGCTCCATACGGTGATCGCCATCCACGATGTTTTTGTACATCTTGGTACGGCCGTTCACGTCGTCCGACTTCACTGTGAGCATTTCTTGCAGGGTGTATGCCGCGCCGTATGCTTCCAGCGCCCACACTTCCATCTCCCCGAAACGCTGACCACCGAACTGCGCCTTACCACCCAGCGGCTGCTGGGTAACCAGGCTGTAGGAACCAGTGGAACGCGCGTGCATCTTGTCGTCCACCAAGTGGTTCAGCTTGAGCATGTACATGTAACCAACGGTCACAGGACGCTCGAACTTGTTGCCGGTACGGCCATCGAACAGCACCATCTGGCCGCTTTCTGGCAGGTCAGCCAGTTTCAGCATGGCCTTGATCTCGCGCTCTTTGGCACCATCGAAGACCGGGGTCGCCATCGGCACGCCTTTCTTCAGGTTGTGGGCCAGAGCCAGGATCTCTGCGTCGGTGAACTCTTCGAGGTTTTCCTGACGACCGCCGATCTCGTTGTAGACCTCGGTCAGGAACACGCGCAGTTCAGCGGCTTTGCGCTGCTCTTCGAGCATGCGGTCGATCTTCTCGCCCAGGCCCTTGGCCGCCAGGCCCAGGTGGGTTTCAAGGATCTGACCAACGTTCATACGCGAAGGTACGCCCAGCGGGTTCAGTACGACGTCGACCGGAGTACCGTTGGCATCGTGCGGCATGTCTTCGACCGGCATGATGACCGAGACAACACCCTTGTTACCGTGACGACCGGCCATCTTGTCACCCGGCTGGATGCGACGGCGGATTGCCAGGTAGACCTTGACGATCTTCAGTACGCCCGGTGCCAGGTCATCGCCCTGCTGCAGCTTGCGCTTCTTGTCTTCGAACTTGTCGTCCAGCAGACGGCGACGGTCGACGATGTACTGCTGAGCCTTTTCCAGCTGCTCGTTCAGTGCATCTTCAGCCATGCGCAGTTTGAACCACTGGCCGTGCTCCAGGCCGTCCAGGACTTCGTCAGTGATCACGGTGCCTTTCTTCAGGCCCGCGCCACCGTCGACCACCTGGCCGTTCAGGGCAGAACGCAGACGTTCGAAGGTTGCGCCTTCGACGATGCGGAACTCTTCGTTGAGGTCCTTGCGGATCTCGTCCAGCTGCATCTTCTCGATGGCCAGGGCGCGGCTGTCGCGCTCTACGCCATCACGGGTGAAGACCTGTACGTCGATGACGGTACCCTTGGTGCCGGTTGGCACGCGCAGGGAGGTGTCTTTAACGTCGCTGGCCTTCTCACCGAAGATTGCACGCAGCAGTTTTTCTTCCGGAGTCAGCTGGGTTTCGCCTTTTGGCGTGACCTTGCCAACCAGGATGTCACCAGCGCCAACTTCAGCACCCACGTAGACGATACCGGCTTCGTCCAGTTTGTTCAGTGCAGCTTCACCCACGTTCGGGATGTCCGCAGTGATTTCCTCTGGGCCAAGCTTGGTGTCACGCGCCACACAGGTCAGTTCCTGGATGTGGATGGTGGTGAAGCGGTCTTCCTGAACCACACGCTCGGACAGGCAGATGGAGTCTTCGAAGTTGAAGCCGTTCCACGCCATGAACGCGATGCGCATGTTCTGACCCAGTGCCAGCTCACCCATGTCGGTGGACGGGCCGTCGGCCATGATGTCACCACGCTGAACCTTGTCGCCTTTGCTCACCAGCGGACGCTGGTTGATGCAGGTGTTCTGGTTCGAACGGGTGTACTTGGTCAGGTTGTAGATATCCACACCTGCTTCGCCGGTTTCCACTTCGTCGTCGGCAACGCGAACAACGATACGGCTGGCATCGACCGAGTCGATCACACCACCACGGCGAGCAACCACGCAGACACCGGAGTCACGGGCAACGTTGCGCTCCATGCCAGTACCTACCAGCGGCTTGTCGGCACGCAGGGTTGGTACAGCCTGACGCTGCATGTTCGAACCCATCAATGCACGGTTGGCGTCGTCGTGCTCGAGGAACGGAATCAGCGAGGCAGCAACGGAAACAACCTGCTTCGGCGAAACGTCCATCAGGGTGACGTCTTCCGGCGCCTTGACGGTGAATTCGTTCAGGTGACGAACCGCTACCAGCTCATCGATCAGTTGCTTCTTCTCGTTCATCGCGGCCGAAGCCTGGGCGATGACGTGATCGGCTTCTTCGATGGCCGACAGGAACACGATGTCGTCGCTGACAACGCCTTCCTTCACAACGCGGTACGGGCTTTCCAGGAAGCCGTACTGGTTGGTACGGGCATAGGCTGCCAGGGAGTTGATCAGACCGATGTTCGGACCTTCAGGGGTCTCGATCGGGCACACACGGCCGTAGTGGGTCGGGTGTACGTCTCGGACTTCGAAGCCGGCACGCTCACGGGTCAGACCGCCAGGGCCGAGTGCAGAGACGCGGCGCTTGTGGGTGATCTCGGAGAGCGGGTTGTTCTGGTCCATGAACTGGGACAGCTGACTGGAACCGAAGAACTCTTTCACCGCCGCCGCAACCGGCTTGGCGTTGATCAGGTCTTGCGGCATCAGGCCTTCGCTTTCCGCCATCGACAGGCGTTCCTTGACCGCGCGCTCTACACGCACCAGGCCAACGCGGAACTGGTTCTCGGCCATTTCACCAACGCAACGTACGCGACGGTTACCGAGGTGGTCGATGTCGTCGACGATGCCTTTGCCGTTACGGATATCGACCAGGGTCTTCAGAACCTCGACGATGTCTTCCTTGCTCAGCACGCCCGAACCTTCGATCTCGGTACGACCGATACGACGGTTGAACTTCATGCGGCCAACGGCAGACAGGTCGTAACGCTCGGCGCTGAAGAACAGGTTGTTGAACAGGGTCTCGGCTGCATCCTTGGTTGGCGGCTCGCCTGGACGCATCATGCGGTAGATCTCGACCAGAGCTTCCAGCTGGTTGCTGGTGGTGTCGATCTTCAGGGTGTCGGAGATGAACGGACCGCAATCGATGTCGTTGGTGTACAGGGTCTCGATACGGACAACCTGTGCCTTGGCGACCTTGATCAGCAGTTCGGTGGTCATCTCGGTGTTGCATTCGGCCAGGATCTCGCCGGTAGCCGGATGCACGATGGCCTTGGCGGTAGTGCGGCCCAGGACGTATTCCATTGGAACGTCCAGCTGCTTGACGCCGGCTTTCTCGAGCTGGTTGATGTGGCGCGCAGTAATACGGCGGCCTTGCTCGACGATGACTTTGCCGGTTTCGTCATGGATATCCATGACTGCAACTTCACCACGCAGACGCTGAGGCACCAGTTCCAGGCTGAGCTTTTCGCCGGAAATGTGGAACACGTTGGTGGTGTAGAAGGTGTTCAGCACTTCTTCAGTGCTGTAGCCCAGGGCACGCAGCAGCACCGAAGCCGGCAGTTTGCGGCGACGGTCGATACGCACGAACACGCAGTCCTTCGGGTCGAACTCGAAGTCCAGCCAGGAGCCGCGGTAAGGGATGATGCGAGCGGAGTACAGCAGCTTGCCGGAGCTGTGGGTCTTGCCACGGTCGTGGTCGAAGAACACACCAGGCGAACGGTGCAGCTGGGAAACGATCACACGCTCGGTACCGTTGATAACGAAGGTACCGTTCTCAGTCATCAGGGGGATTTCACCCATGTAGACTTCTTGCTCTTTGATGTCCTTGATCGCTTTGTTCGACGATTCCTTGTCGAAGATGATCAGGCGCACCTTGACCCGCAGTGGGACCGCGAAGGTCACGCCACGCAGGACACATTCCTTCACATCGAAGGCCGGTTCGCCCAGGCGATAGCCTACGTACTCCAGGGCAGCATTGCCGGAGTAGCTGATGATCGGGAATACCGATTTGAAGGCCGCGTGCAGGCCGACGTCGCGGAACTGATCCTTGGATGCTCCCGCTTGCAGGAATTCGCGATACGAATCCAGCTGGATGGCCAGGAGGTAAGGCACATCCATGACGTCCGGCAACTTGCTAAAGTCCTTGCGGATACGTTTTTTCTCAGTGTATGAGTAAGCCATCAGCGTTCCCCAGCTTGGTCACCTGCTTGTTTGGCTTCTCCCGGCGGGAGCAGCCAGAAAATCGTGCAAACCCCTTGGTTTGCGCCACCCACATGGGTGTCTTGCAGCTTGTTATCGGGGCCGGCCTGACCGACCACCAATAACGGAAAAAGGCCGGTGGCGTAAGCCACCAGCCATCAGCCCTTCGCTCGACGCTTAGGCTGGCATCGCAAGGTCGAGATTACTTCAGCTCGACTTTAGCGCCTGCTTCTTCCAGCTTCTTCTTAGCGTCTTCAGCGGCTTCTTTCGAAACGCCTTCAGCTACAACCTGAGGAGCGCCATCGACTTTCTCTTTGGCTTCTTTCAGGCCCAGACCGGTCAGTTCGCGAACGGCTTTGATCACGTTCACTTTCTTGTCGCCGGCTTCAACCAGAACAACGTTGAACTCGGTCTGCTCTTCAACAACGGCAGCAGCAGCAGCTGGGCCAGCAGCGGCAACAGCAGCGGTAACGCCGAAGGTTTCTTCCATAGCTTTGATCAGCTCAACAACTTCCAGAACGGTTTTCTGGCCGATTGCTTCGATGATTTGTTCGTTAGTCAGAGACATGACTTAAATCCTGTATTGGGGTGACAGCCTACGCAGCCATCAAATTAAACGTATGATTTTGAAAGAGTTCGCACGCCTTAGGCGGCGGTAGCTTCTTTCTGGTCGCGAATGGCTGCCAGAGTACGAGCCAGCTTGCTGGTGGCGCCTTGGATCACGCTCATCAGTTTTGCGATAGCTTCGTCGCGGGTCGGCAGGGTAGCCAACACGTCGATCTGGTTCGCTGCAATGAAATTGCCGTCAAACGCAGCTGCCTTGATCTCGAACTTGTCCTGACCCTTGGCGAACTCTTTGAACAGACGAGCAGCAGCGCCCGGGTGTTCGTTGGAGAAAGCAATCAGGGTCGGGCCTTTGAACGCGTCGTTGAGGATCGAAAATTCGGTGCCTTCAACAGCGCGCTTCAGCAGGGTGTTACGTACAACACGTACGTAAACGCCAGCTTCGCGGGCCTCTTTACGGAGTCCGGTCATTGCGCTTACAGTCACACCACGGGCATCAGCCACGACAGCGGACAGAGCGACTTTGGCAGCCTCGTTGACTTCAGCGACGATGGCCTTCTTGTCTTCGAGTTTAATTGCCACGGGTTTACTCCTGGTTTTTACCGTTTCATCTGGCCGAAGCCGGATGTCGTTTTGGTGTCTGATTCGGTAACGAATCGGGAGCACCATCTGCGTGGGCTGGTGTTTTAAGGCTTGCGCCGCCTACGGTCTTGGATAGCCCCCGCCAGGCAGGGACCCCAATTTTTGCTGGTGGCGTGACAGGTCACGCCACCATGTTCTTACACGTTCAGCGAGCTCTGATCGATGACCAGACCTGGGCCCATGGTGGTGCTCAGGGTAACGCGCTTGACGTAGATACCTTTCGAAGAAGCTGGCTTGATACGCTTCAGGTCAGCGATCAGGGCTTCAACGTTTTCCTTCAGCTTGCCAGCTTCAAAGCCGACCTTGCCAACGGAGGTGTGGATGATACCGTTTTTGTCGGTACGGTAGCGCACCTGACCAGCCTTGGCGTTTTTCACGGCAGTGGCTACGTCTGGAGTTACGGTACCGACTTTCGGGTTAGGCATCAGGCCGCGAGGACCCAGAACCTGACCCAGCTGACCTACAACACGCATGGCATCAGGCGATGCGATGACGACGTCATAGTTCAGGTCGCCGCCTTTCATTTCGGCAGCCAGGTCGTCCATGCCTACGCGGTCAGCGCCGGCAGCCAGAGCGGCTTCAGCAGCTGGACCCTGGGTGAAGACAGCAACGCGAACGGTCTTGCCAGTGCCGTGTGGCAGCACAGTAGCGCTACGTACGACCTGGTCGGATTTACGCGGGTCAACACCGAGGTTAACGGCGATGTCGTAGGACTCTACGAACTTGGCAGCAGGCAGCGAGGCCAGCAGAGTTGCCGCTTCTTCGAAGTTGTAGGCCTTGCCTGCTTCGATTTTCTCGGCGATTGCCTTTTGGCGTTTGGTCAGCTTAGCCATTACACACCCTCCACGTTCAGGCCCATGCTGCGGGCAGAGCCAGCGATGGTGCGTACAGCAGCGTCCAGGTCAGCGGCAGTCAGGTCAGCCTGTTTGGCTTTCGCGATGTCTTCCAGCTGAGCACGGGTAACGGTACCGACTTTAACGGTGTTCGGGCGAGCCGAACCACTGGTCAGGCCAGCAGCTTTCTTCAGCAGAACCGAGGCAGGGGTGCTCTTGGTCTCGAAAGTGAAGCTACGGTCGCTGTAAACAGTGATGATCACGGGAGTCGGCAGGCCGGCTTCTTGACCCTGGGTACGGGCGTTGAAGGCCTTGCAGAATTCCATGATGTTCACACCGTGTTGACCCAGTGCTGGACCAACGGGTGGGCTTGGGTTGGCCTGGCCGGCCTTAACTTGCAGCTTGATGTAAGCCTGAATCTTCTTAGCCATGAGCTACTCCAAAATCGGGTACGAACGCCTGCTGGCTCCCCGGATGACTTGCGTTTTATCCCAGTGACGACAAAACCCCGCAGCACACAGGGCTGCGGGGTATGGGATGCTTCGTCCGCCTAGACCTTTTCGACCTGGCTGAACTCGAGCTCTACCGGAGTAGAGCGACCGAAGATGAGCACTGCGACCTGCAGACGGCTCTTCTCGTAGTTAACCTCTTCGACACTACCATTGAAGTCAGCGAACGGACCGTCAATGACTCGAACCACTTCACCCGGCTCGAACAGCGTCTTCGGCTTCGGCTTGTCGCTACCGTCGGCAACGCGACGCAGGATAGCCTCAGCTTCTTTATCGGTTATCGGCGCAGGCTTGTCTGCAGTGCCACCAATAAAGCCCATCACACGAGGGGTGTCCTTGACCAAGTGCCAAGTCCCTTCGTTCATCTCCATCTGGACCAATACATAGCCAGGGAAGAATTTACGCTCACTCTTGCGCTTCTGGCCGTTGCGCATTTCGACGACTTCTTCGGTCGGGACCAAGATCTCGCCGAAACCGTCTTCCATGCCAGCCAGCTTGACGCGCTCGATCAGAGAGCGCATTACATGCTTCTCGTAACCCGAGTAAGCATGCACAACATACCAACGCTTAGCCACGGGACACCTTTAGCCAACGATCAAGGAGACCGCCCAGCCGAGCAGGGAATCGAGCCCCCACAACAGCAGTGCCATAACCAGCACGACAGCCACGACAATCAGCGTGGTCTGGGTGGTTTCCTGGCGGGTCGGCCACACGACTTTACGAATCTCGGTACGAGCTTCCTTCGCCAGCGCAAAGAACGACTTGCCCTTCGCAGTCTGCAGAGCTACAAAGCCCGCGACAGCAGCCAGGACGAGAAGTACGAGGACGCGATACAGGATTGGAGAGGCGGAGTAATATTGATTACCCACAACACCAACAACCACCAAAGCCACTACAGCCAGCCACTTGAACAGATCAAAACGCGATTCTTGGGCTTCAGTTTTGGGAGTCATCGAGGAGGATCCTGTGAGAAGAAAGCCATCACACCGAAGTGAAATGGCAGGTCAGGAGGGAATCGAACCCCCAACCTACGGTTTTGGAGACCGTCGCTCTGCCAATTGAGCTACTGACCTGTAACGCTGTATCAGGCCGGCCATTATACCGGCCTGATCAAGTAAATCAACTACTTATTCAATAATTTTTGCTACGACGCCGGCGCCGACGGTACGACCGCCTTCACGGATAGCGAAGCGCAGACCGTCTTCCATTGCGATGGTCTTGATCAGGGTAACAGTCATCTGAATGTTGTCACCTGGCATTACCATTTCAACGCCTTCCGGCAGTTCGCAGTTACCGGTCACGTCAGTGGTACGGAAGTAGAACTGAGGACGGTAGCCTTTGAAGAACGGAGTGTGACGACCGCCTTCTTCCTTCGACAGAACGTAAACTTCTGCGGTGAACTTGGTGTGCGGCTTGACCGAACCTGGCTTGACCAGAACCTGACCACGCTCAACGTCGTCACGCTTGGTGCCACGCAGCAGAACGCCGCAGTTCTCGCCAGCACGGCCTTCGTCCAGCAGCTTGCGGAACATCTCAACACCGGTGCAGGTGGTGGTGGTGGTGTCACGCAGACCAACGATTTCCAGTGGGTCTTGAACGCGAACGATACCACGCTCGATACGACCGGTAACAACGGTACCACGACCCGAGATCGAGAATACGTCTTCGATCGGCATCAGGAACGGCTGATCAACGGCACGAACTGGCTCAGGGATGTAGGCATCCAGAGTTTCTACCAGCTTCTTGACAGCGGTAGTACCCATTTCGTTGTCGTCTTTGCCTTCCAGGGCCATACGAGCGGAACCGATGATGATCGGAGTGTCGTCGCCTGGGAAGTCGTAGGTGGACAGCAGGTCGCGAACTTCCATCTCGACCAGTTCCAGCAGCTCAGCGTCGTCTACCAGGTCAGCCTTGTTCAGGAAGACCACGATGTACGGAACGCCTACCTGGCGGGACAGCAGGATGTGCTCACGGGTTTGTGGCATCGGACCATCGGCGGCCGAGCAAACCAGGATCGCGCCGTCCATCTGGGCAGCACCGGTGATCATGTTCTTCACGTAGTCAGCGTGACCTGGGCAGTCAACGTGAGCGTAGTGACGAATGTTCGAGTTGTACTCGACGTGAGCGGTGTTGATGGTGATACCGCGCGCTTTTTCTTCCGGAGCCGAGTCGATCTTGTCGAACTCAACGACTGCCGAACCGAAAACTTCGGAGCAGACGCGAGTCAGAGCTGCGGTCAGAGTGGTCTTACCGTGGTCAACGTGGCCGATAGTGCCGACGTTAACGTGGGGAAGGGAACGATCAAACTTTTCCTTAGCCATCGATACAATCCTCCGCAGAAGAAATAGTCTTGCGCTGATAAAACAAAGGCAGATATTTTCATATCTGCCTTGTTTATATGGAGCTCTTGAGCGGATTTGAACCGCTGACCTCACCCTTACCAAGGGTGTGCTCTACCAACTGAGCTACAAGAGCGAAACACTTTGCGCAAAATCCGGCAAACTTGGAGCGGGTAGCGGGAATCGAACCCGCATCATCAGCTTGGAAGGCTGAGGTTCTACCACTAAACTATACCCGCGGAGCTTGCGGCTCTCGCTAAAACTGGTGGAGGGAGAAGGATTCGAACCTTCGAAGCTCTCGCAACGGATTTACAGTCCGTCCCCTTTGACCGCTCGGGAATCCCTCCAGATGTGGCCGGCATTCTATTTGTCTGCCGCCCTAGTGTCAAGCGTTTTTTCAAATTTTTTCAATCAAATCTGAAACTTAGCTGCTTTGACACCGCTTTCAGTTCTACCACCTGAGTGGTGTTCCCTGTGAAGCGGGCGCCATTCTATCAAGCTATTCGCCAGTTGCAATACCCTGGCAGAAAATAATTTTATGTTTTAAGTCTTTGAAATCATTGGAAAGAGCTGAGAGTACCGTTTGGTCCAGCAAACGCTCGCTTTCCGGTGCAACCTTGAGCCAGCGCCCATCTGCCCCCGGCAGCTGCCCCACCACTGGCAAGGTCGCAATATCTAGGCTCAAGAGGCGCTGACGCAGCGCATCCAGCTGCCCCTGCCCCATTACCCCACCCACTACCAGGCATTCATCACGACGCTTGGGCGGCGCCGACACGCCTGTTTCACGCAGCAGACGGATCTCTTGCTGATTCCCCTTGTACAGAGACAGCGGGGCGACTTCCTTAATCTTCAGCGGGGCTTCCTGCTGATGCCACACGTAATAGAAGACGTTGAGCACCAGTAACAGCAGAAACAACCAACGCATAGGCACCTCAATCCAATGGGCAGGCCATGGCCAGGCCAACGAAAACCAGGTCTGGCACAACACGCGCCTGGGGCACAGCCTCCCTTACCAGTGGCGCATCACCCCCAGTGAGAAATACCGTGAACGTGTCCCCCCACAGCGCACGCGCCTGATCAAGCTGGGTGCGCGCAAAACCCTGGAGCATCAACACACAACCGCGCTCGACCGCTTCGACGGTTGAGCGCCCGGGAGACAGACTGGTCAATGCGCGCTCGGCGGAGGCATCGTCGTAGCGGATACGCCGGGTATGGGTGCGCAGTTGGCTACGCATCAAAGGCATGCCCGGGCAAATGTAACCACCCAGATGCTCACCATCCGCTGCAACGAAGTCCGCTTTTGCAGCAGTGCCCAAGTCAATGACCAGGCACGCGCCCTTTGCCAAGTGAAATGCACCCAGCGCAGCCAGCCAACGATCCATACCCAGACGCTGATAATCGTCATAGCCATTGCGCACGCCGGCCATTTCCCGCGCCGGATGCGCAACACGCGCCTGAACGGTAAACGCCTGGGCAATCAATGAACACAGCGCATCGGTTTCTTCCTCGCTGCGCACACTGACAATGCGACAGCCCGTAAGACGCACCGAAGCCAACGCAGCCACTTCAGCGAGCAACGCCTGATCGGAATCGACGATCCCGCCACCTTCAATGACTGCATCAGCAGCATGGATTACCCGCCACTTGATGAAGCTGTTACCGCAATCGAGCTCAAGAATCATCACGCAACCTCAAACTGAGCTCACCACCACTGAAGCTCTTTTCCACTCCGTCCACCTCAAGGCGCAAGCCACCCTGCCCGTCGACGCCGAGAACCACACCATCAATATGCGTGCTGCCAGCAACCAGCGAAACATTGCGCCCCTGCCAAAGGTGCGCCTGCTCCCATTCCTCCAGGAATGCTGCAAATCCGTAACGACGATGCCGTGCCAATTCATGCTGCAGCTGCTGGCTGAGCGATGCCACCAAGTGATTGCGATCAATTGTCGCACCCACCTCACGTCGCATCGAGGTCCACTGTTGGTCGACATGATCGTTCACCTGCATGTTCACATTGATACCGATACCCAGCACCACATGGCAGACATCAGCAGGGTCGCCCACCAGCTCCAGGAGAATGCCGGTAATCTTCTGCCCGCGAACCAGCACATCGTTGGGCCATTTGAGCCCTACCTCTTTTACGCCGAACGCCTGCAGGGTGCGCATTACGGCCAATCCCACCACCAGGCTCAAACCTTCGAGCTGACGCATGCCGCCATCCACTCGCAATACAAGGCTGTAATAGAGGTTTTCAGCGAATGGGCTGATCCATTGACGGCCACGCCGGCCCCGGCCGGCGCTCTGCCGCTCGGCCAGCACGATAAACGGAGCTACCTGCCCTTGGCCGGCAAGCCGCAAACCTTCCGCATTGGTCGAATCTATCGATTCGTGGATGAACACTGGCCACTGCTCGCCTTCGGCATAACCAGCGATTGCCTGTGCTTCGAGCAAGGCGAGCGGTGCCGCCAGCTGATAGCCGCGCCCACGAACCTTATGAATGGTGAGGTTCAGTTCACTCTCCAGGTGCTGCAGTTGCTTCCAAACGGCACTGCGACTCACCCCGAGGGCTGCCCCCAGGGCTTCACCGGAATGGAACCGGCCATCCTTGAGGAGATTCAACAACTTCAGCATGCCAGTCTCGACTTGGAATAAGGCAGGCATGATAGCCATGGGCTGTTGGCTTGCATAGGAAAAGGGCCTGTAAGCGCGGCCTTGTGTAGCGATCCCTGTGGGATTCGGCTTTTGCCGCGAAGCAGGCGACCCGGCGGATGGCACCGGCGTTGCCGGTGTTCGCGGCTAAAGCCGCTCCTACAGGGATCTGGTCAAGGCCGAGACTTGCGTGAGAGCTTGGCTTTTTCGGGCCACAAAGACAAAACCCCTACCTGCATGCGCAGATAGGGGTTTTGCGAAATGAATCTTGACGATGACCTACTCTCACATGGGGAAACCCCACACTACCATCGGCGATGCATCGTTTCACTACTGAGTTCGGGATGGGATCAGGTGGTTCCAATGCTCTATGGTCGTCAAGAAATTCTGTTGCCAGAATGTTCGTGAACACTCTTGGCCAATTCGGATATGCGATATTTGTGATGTTGCGAACTTTCGGGTCTTTCGTCTTCACCACCACAATTCGGCTTACGCGCAAATTGCTTGGGTGTTATATGGTCAAGCCTCACGGGCAATTAGTATTGGTTAGCTCAACGCCTCACAGCGCTTACACACCCAACCTATCAACGTCGTAGTCTTCGACGGCCCTTTAGGGGATTCAAGATCCCAGTGAGATCTCATCTTGAGGCAAGTTTCCCGCTTAGATGCTTTCAGCGGTTATCTCTTCCGAACATAGCTACCCGGCAATGCCACTGGCGTGACAACCGGAACACCAGAGGTTCGTCCACTCCGGTCCTCTCGTACTAGGAGCAGCCCCTCTCAAATCTCAAACGTCCACGGCAGATAGGGACCGAACTGTCTCACGACGTTCTAAACCCAGCTCGCGTACCACTTT
>NZ_CP033104.1:5665000-6073276 GCF_003691445.1 Pseudomonas sp. LTGT-11-2Z
GGCACCGAGAACAAAGATGAAGTCCTTGTCGACCACTGCGCCATCAACCTTCACCGCACCACCACTCAGCAGGTCCCGCGCCTGTGCCGAGTTCTTCACCAGGCCAGCCCGGTTCAGCACGGCAGCAATTGGCAAGTCTTCGGCCGCAGCCACTTCGATCTCCGGCAGATCTTCAGGCAGCTCACCTTCCTTCATGCGATTACCCGCAGCGCGGTGAGCATTGGCCGCAGCCTCTTCACCATGGAAGCGCGCCACAATCTCTTCAGCCAGCTTGATCTTGATGTCACGCGGGTTGGCACCGTTGGCGACATCGGCACGGAACTGCTCGATCTCTTCCATCGAACGGAAGCTCAGCAGCTCGAAGTAGCGCCACATCAAGGTATCCGGGATCGATACCAGCTTGCTGTACATCACCCCCGGCGCTTCCTGGATGCCGACATAGTTGCCCAGCGACTTGGACATCTTCTTCACGCCATCGAGCCCTTCGAGCAGCGGCATGGTCACGATGTTCTGCGCTTCCTGGCCATAGGCGCGCTGCAGCTCGCGCCCCATCAACAGGTTGAACTTCTGGTCGGTACCACCCAGCTCGACGTCCGCCTTCAGCGCCACCGAGTCATAGCCTTGCACAAGCGGATAAAGGAACTCGTGAATGGCAATTGGCTGGTTGGTGGTATAGCGCTTGTCGAAGTCGTCGCGCTCCAGCATGCGCGCCACGGTGTACTGCGACGCCAGGCGAATGAAGTCGGCCGGGGTCAGCTTGTCCATCCAGGTAGAGTTGAACGCGACCTCGGTCTTGGCCGGGTCGAGAATCTTGAACACCTGCTGCTTATAGGTCTCAGCATTGTCCAGCACCTGTTCACGGGTCAGCGGCGGGCGTGTGGCGCTCTTGCCGCTCGGGTCACCGATCATGCCGGTGAAGTCACCGATCAGGAAGATGACCTGATGGCCCAGCTCCTGGAACTGGCGCAGCTTGTTGATCAACACCGTGTGGCCAAGGTGCAGGTCGGGCGCGGTCGGGTCGAAGCCGGCCTTGATGCGCAGAGGTTGGCCGCGCTTGAGCTTCTCCACCAGTTCCGACTCGACCAGTACTTCTTCCGCACCGCGCTTGATAAGCGCAAGCTGCTCTTCAACCGACTTCATAGACAAACCCGCAAGGCTCAGATTCAGGGGGAGCCAACCATACAAGATCGGCCGTCAATTACAAGTTTCGCAAAGGGATGTGACCCGAACACGGGGTTGCGGCGTCTACGCGCCCTTGCGTGAAAATGGATTTGGTTATATTTTATACAGTTATTTCATCTTCATCATGTCATTCATCTTTTCCATTTCACCTTTTTCAAAGTCACTTTGCCCATGACCAACGAACCGCCTAAAGCGCCCCCGCTTTATCCGAAGAGCCATCTGTTGGCCGCCAGCGGCATCGCCGCCCTGCTCAGCCTGGCTTTGCTGGTATTTCCCTCCAGCGAAGTGGAAGCCAAGAAAACCACCCTCAACCTCGAGCTGGAAAGCCCTGCCGAGCAGTTGAAAGACGAATCCCGCGCTGCGCCTCTGGTGCAGGCACAAAATGAGCAAGGCTCGCCCTTCGCCCAGATCGAAGACACTACCCCCGAAACACAGAAGGCCGAACAGCAAGCCCCTGCCGGCGAGCCGGTCGCCGAAGCAGCCAAGGAACCTGGCCACCGCGAAGTCACCGTGGCCCGTGGCGACACGCTGTCCACCCTCTTTGCCAAGGTTGGCCTGCCGGCCAATGCAGTGCATGACCTGCTGGCCAGCAACAAGCAGGCCAAGCAGTTCAGCCAGCTCAAGCACGGCCAGGTGCTGCAGTTCGAGCTCGACAAGGACGGCCAGTTGGCCAGCCTGCACAGCAAAGTCAGCAACCTCGAAACCATTCGCCTGACCAAAACCGCCAAGGGCTATACCTTCAACCGTGAAATCAGCAAGCCGGTCGTGCGTACCGCCTATGCCCATGGCGTGATCAAAAGCTCGCTGTCGGCTTCGGCCCAGCGCGCCGGCCTGTCTCACAGCATGACCATGGACATGGCCCGCGTGCTGGGTTACGACATCGACTTCGCCCAGGATATTCGCCCAGGCGATGAATTCGACGTGGTCTACGAGCAGAAGGTGATGGACGGCAAGGTCGTCGGCACCGGCAATATCCTGTCCGCCCGCTTCACCAACCGGGGCAAAACTTACACTGCCGTGCGCTACACCAACAAGCAGGGCAACACTACCTACTACACCGCCGACGGCAACAGCCTGCGCAAGGCATTCATCCGTACCCCGGTGGACTTTGCCCGCATCAGCTCGCGCTTTTCCGCCGGCCGCAAGCACCCGATCCTGAACAAGATCCGTGCCCACAAAGGCGTCGACTACGCCGCCCCACGCGGTACGCCAATCAAGGCAGCGGGTGACGGCCGCATCGAACTGGCCGGGCGCCGTGGCGGTTACGGCAACACCGTGATCATCCAGCACGGCAACCGTTACAAAACGCTATACGGCCACATGCAGGGCTTTGCCAAAGGCATCAAGACCGGCAGCACCGTGAAGCAGGGTCAGATCATTGGTTACATCGGCACCACTGGCCTGTCCACCGGCCCACACCTGCACTACGAGTTCCAGGTCAATGGCGTGCACGTCGACCCGCTGAGCCAGAAGGTACCGATGGCCGACCCGATCGCCAAGAACGAGCGCCAGCGCTTCCTGCAGCAGAGTCAGCCGCTGATCGCCCGCATGGATCAGGAAAAGGCCACCCTGCTCGCAGCGAACAAGCGCTAAGCCATGGCGCTCTACCTGGGGGTAATGTCCGGCACCAGCCTCGATGGCCTGGACATCGCCCTGATCGAACAAGGCGAGCAGCCTGAACTGCTCGCCACCCATTACCTGCCCATGCCCGGCGACCTGCGCCAGGAACTGCTTGCGCTATGTAGCAGCGGCCCTGACGAGATCGCTCGTGCGGCACTGGCGGAAAATCGCTGGGCCACCCTGGCAGGCGAAGGCATCCGCCAACTGCTGGCTCGCCAGGGCCTGCAGGCCGATGCCATCCGCGCCATCGGCAGCCACGGCCAGACCATTCGCCACGAGCCTGCGCGCGGCTTTACTGTTCAGATCGGTAACCCGGCACTGCTCGCCGAGCTTACCGGCATCAGCGTGGTCGCCGACTTCCGCCGGCGCGATGTGGCTGCCGGTGGTCAAGGTGCGCCGCTGGTGCCGGCCTTCCACGAAACCCTTTTCGGCCATCTCGGCAAGCATCTGGCAGTCTTGAACGTGGGCGGTTTCAGCAACCTCAGCCTGATCGAGCAAGACAAGCCGGTCCACGGTTTCGACTGCGGCCCCGGTAACGTGTTACTGGATGCCTGGATCGAGCGCAAGCACGGCCAGGCCTATGATGCCGATGGTGCCTGGGCAGCGTCTGGAGTGGTGCAGGCCGGCTTGCTCAACGCATTGCTGGCCGACCCGTTCTTCGCCGGTAGCGGCCCGAAGAGCACGGGCCGCGAGGTATTCAACCTGGCTTGGCTGGATGGCCACCTGGCCCGCCTGCCTGCCTACCGCGATGAGGATGTACAGGCGACACTGCTTGAGCTGACCGCACGCAGCATCATCGACTCACTGATCAATGCCCAACAAGGCACCGAAGCACTGCTGGTATGTGGTGGCGGCGCACGCAACGGTGCACTGATGGCCCGCCTCGGCCAGTTGTTACCTGAAGCCCGCGTCACCAGCACTGGCGCTCACGGCGTTGACCCTGACTGGGTAGAAGCCATGGCTTTTGCCTGGCTGGCCCATTGCTGCCTGGAAGGCATCCCCGCCAACCGCCCCAGCGTCACTGCCGCCAAGGGCCTGCGCGTACTGGGCGCAATCTACCCGGCCTAACCGCTACGCCAGAAAGCAAAACGCCGCGCAATTGCGCGGCGTTTTCATAGGGCCAGGCCTCAGATCGAGAACGAAGACCCGCAACCGCAAGTGGTGGCGGCATTCGGATTCTTGATCACGAAACGCGAGCCTTCCAGGCCTTCCTGGTAATCCACTTCGGCGCCGGCCAGGTACTGGAAACTCATTGGGTCGACCACCAGCGACACGCCTTCACGCTCGACGATGGTGTCGTCTTCGGCCACATCCTCATCGAACGTGAAGCCGTACTGGAAGCCCGAGCAACCGCCACCGGTCACGAACACCCGCAACTTCAGACGGTCATTGCCTTCCTCATTGACCAGGTTCTTCACTTTCTGGGCTGCCCCATGGGTGAACTCCAGACCGGTAGGGGTGAAGGTTTCGACGCTCATGTTGATTCTCCCGGCGCGGTAGCCGTCTTAAAACTCGATGACGCGCATTATCCGCTTTCCCGAGAAAATCGGTCAAGAATTGTGCGGCTTTAGTCGCGACATACAAAAAGGCCCGCACGACGCGGGCCTTTTCAAAGCAAGGATGCTTACGGCAGCAGGCCTGCGTGGGACAACCCCATGCGCTCGTCCAGGCCGAACAGGATGTTCAGGTTCTGTACCGCCTGGCCCGACGCGCCCTTGACCAGGTTGTCGATCACCGACAGCACCACCACCAGGTCACCACCCTGCGGGCGGTGAACCGCAATGCGGCAGACGTTGGCGCCGCGCACGCTACGGGTTTCCGGGTGGCTGCCCGCTGGCATCACGTCGACGAACGGCTCATCGGCGTAGCGCTTCTCGAACAGCGCCTGCAGGTCGACCGAGGTATCGACGACATTTGCGTACAGGGTGGCGTGGATACCACGGATCATCGGCGTCAGGTGCGGCACGAAGGTCAGGCCGATGTCCTTGCCAGCGGCCAGGCGCAGGCCCTGGCTGATTTCCGGAAGGTGGCGATGGCCCTTGACCGCGTAGGCCTTCATGCTTTCGCCGGCTTCGCAGAACAGCGAACCCACTGCCGCACCACGGCCAGCACCGCTGACACCCGATTTGCAGTCGGCGATCAGGCGCGACGGGTCGGCCAGGCCCGCTTCCAGCAGCGGCAGGAAGCCCAGCTGGGTGGCGGTCGGGTAGCAACCCGGCACTGCAATCAGGCGCGCCTGGCGGATTTTCTCACGGTTGACTTCAGGCAGGCCGTACACCGCGTCCTTGAGCAGCTCTGGAGCACCGTGCGGCTGGCCGTACCACTTGCCCCACTCGGTGGCATCCTGCAGGCGGAAGTCGGCCGACAGGTCGATCACCTTGGTGCCGGCTGCCAGCAGCTCACCGGCCAGTGCATGGGCGACACCGTGCGGGGTGGCGAAGAACACCACGTCACAGGCAGCCAGGGTCTTGCTGTCCGGCACGCTGAACGCCAGCCCGTCATAGTGGCCGCGCAGGTTCGGGTACATGTCCGCCACCGCCACGCCCGCCTCGGAGCGCGAAGTGATGACCGCCACTTCGGCCTGTGGATGCTGTGCCAGCAGACGCAACAGTTCGACGCCGGTGTAACCCGTGCCGCCGACGATACCGACCTTGATCATAACGCTTGCCCCTTATCAACGAGCCGTCTGGAAAGCGCACGATAATAGGGGCGCAAGGCGCCTGTAACAACTCTTCGGGTGACCCTTCGGGCGCTTGACCACTACTATCTGACGACCGTGAATACCTGAAGGAACTCCCTCCATGCTCTACCTATGGATCAAAGCGCTGCATATCGTCAGCGTGGTTTGCTGGTTCGCCGGCCTTTTCTACCTGCCCAGGCTGTTCGTCTACCACGCCCAAAGCCAGGACAGCATCAGCCAGGACCGCTTCGTGACCATGGAGCGCAAGCTGTACCGCGGCATCATGAACCCGGCGATGATCGCCACCTACGTGTTCGGTGCGTGGATGCTGTACCTCACCCCCGGCTGGCTGAGCCAGGGCTGGCTGCATGCCAAGCTGACCCTGGTCATCCTGCTGACCGGCTACCATCACATGTGTGGCGCCCAGCGCAAACGCTTCGCCAGCGGCAACAACACCCGCAGCCACGTCTACTATCGCTGGTTCAACGAAGTACCTGTGCTGTTCCTGCTGGGTATCGTAATTCTGGTGGTGGTCAAACCGTTCTGACATAGCCACCCGCACAAGGAGCTTTGCCATGTCGCTACCCGCCTCGCTCGAACAACGCCTGCGCCTGCCCGTGGTTGCCGCACCGATGTTCCTGATCTCCAACCCCCGACTGGTACTGGCCTGCTGCGCCAACGGCGTGGTGGGCAGCTTTCCGGCCCTGAACCAGCGTGACAGCGCCGGCTTCAAGGCGTGGCTGGAAGAGATCGAGGCAGGCCTGGGACAACTTCAGACACCCGCGCCCTACGCGGTCAACCTGATCGTTCACCCGACCAACCCGCGCCTGCAGGCCGACCTGGCCTTGTGCGTAGAGCACCGCGTACCAATCGTCATTACCAGCCTTGGCGCAGTGAAGGAGGTGGTCGATGCGGTGCACGGATACGGTGGGCTGGTGTTCCACGATGTCACCACCCGCCGCCACGCCGAAAAAGCTGCTGAAGCAGGCGTGGACGGGTTGATCGCTGTCGCCGCTGGTGCGGGTGGCCATGCCGGCACCTGGAGCCCGTTCGCCCTGGCTGCGGAGATTCGCCAGTTCTTCGACAAGACCCTGCTGCTGGCCGGCTGCATGAACCACGGCCATGAGATCCTGGCTGCGCAACTATTGGGCGCTGACCTGGCCTACATGGGCACGCGCTTCATCGCCACGGCAGAAAGCCATGCCCAGAACGCCTACAAGCAGATGCTGCTGAGCGCCCACGCGGCAGACATCATCCACACCCCGGCAGTATCCGGCATCCCTGCCAGCTTCCTGCGCCCGAGCCTGGAGCAGGCCGGCTATGACATGAATGCCCTCAAGAGCAGCCACGAACAGGGCAAGCTCAAACCGATCGACGACGAAGCCAAAGCCTGGAAGACCGTCTGGTCGGCGGGCCAGGGCGTCGGTGGTATCGACGACCTGCCCAGTGCCCGCGCCCTGATCGAGCGCCTGCACAGCGAGTACCGGGAGGCACTGGAACGCTGCCAGGCCCTGCGCGCCCGCACCTTGTAGCAAAAGGCAACACCTTGCCCGGCCAAGCTGTACACTAGGCGCCCTCTTCCGGTCCCAGGAGCCTTGCATGACCCGTTACGCCATGATCACCGGTGCTTCCAGCGGCCTGGGCCTGGCCCTGGCGGAAGCCCTGGCACGGCGCGGGCGCAACCTGATCCTGGTGGCACGCCAGCGAGAAACGCTGGAACCGGTGGCCATCGAGCTGACCCAACGCTTTGGTGTCGAGGTACTGTTTCGCGCCTGCGACCTCAGCCAGCCGCTACGCCTGTCTGGCTTCGTGCTGGAGCTGGAAGAAGGCGAGCGGCGTATCGACCTGCTCGTAAACTGCGCCGGCCTGCGTACCTACGGGCCGTTCCTGGCCCATGAGTGGGCCGACGAGCAGGACCTGCTGGAGGTCAACGTACTGGCCCTGAGCCGCCTGTGTCACGCCATCGGCAACCTGATGGCCGTTCAGGGCGGCGGGCAGATCCTGAACGTCGCGGGCCTGGCCGGGGTCGCCCCTGGCCCATGGATGGCAGCCTATGCCGCCAGCAAGGCGTATGTACTGAGTTTTTCCCAGGCCCTGCGCGAAGAACTCAAGCGCACCGGCATCAAGGTTTCGGTGCTATGCCCCGGCCCGGTCCGCTCCTCACGCCGACGCATACCGCGGCTCGATGGCAAACCACGCTGCCTGAGCCCCGAGGAAGTGGCGTTGTACACCGTGCGTGCGCTGGACAAGAACCGCGCACTGATCCTACCCGGCCGGCGCAACCGCTGGCTGGCATTCGCCCCACGCCTGCTGCCACGCTGGCTGCTGCGCAAGCTGGCCGGGGCCATCCACCGCCGCTATTGCCCGGTCGGCATGGAATAGCCACTGGGCGAGCGGCGCCCGGCTGAGTACACTCGGCCCGACCCTCACCATGGAGCAAGTGCTGTGGACGATCTTTTCCTCAAAATCATCAACCGGGAAATCCCGGCGGATATCATCTACGAAGACGACCAGATCCTGGCCTTCAAGGACATTGCACCCGCGGCACCGGTACATTTTCTGGTCATCCCGAAAAAGCACATCCGCACGCTCAATGACCTGACCGAAGAAGACAAGGCCCTGGCTGGCCACATCCTGTTCACTGCCCAGCGTCTGGCAGTCGAGCAAGGCTGCGAGGAAGGTTTCCGCGTGGTCATGAACTGCAACCCGAAAGGCGGCCAGACTGTCTACCACATCCATATGCATGTGCTTGGCCAGCGCCAGATGAACTGGCCACCGGGCTGATCCACGGCAAGCGACCCCGCCGCTATTGCGGTAAACTGTCGGGCACATTCTTGCGGAGGTGCCCGATGGCTACCGAACGTCACTACTCGCCGCTCGACCGCTTGTTGCTGCAGGCCGATACCGCCATGCGCACCTTGCTGCCCTTCAGCGGCCAACCCGCCCGGCCATCGCCGGCCATCGTCCAGCCAGACGTCGACCTCGACGAGCAGCAGACCCGCCACATCGCCGGGCTGATGCGTATCAACCACACCGGTGAAGTGTGCGCCCAGGCGCTGTACCAGGGCCAGGCCCTGACCGCCAAGCTGCCCGAAGTGCGCAAGGCCATGGAGCATGCCGCCGAGGAAGAAGTGGACCACCTGGCCTGGTGCGAGCAACGCATTCGCCAGCTGAACAGCCACCCGAGCGTGCTCAACCCCCTGTTCTACGGCATGTCGTTCGGCATCGGCGCGCTCGCCGGGCTTGTCAGCGACAAGGTCAGCCTGGGCTTCGTCGCCGCCACCGAGCACCAGGTGTGCAAGCACCTCGACGAGCACCTGGAGCAGATCCCGCACGAAGATGAAAAATCCCGGGCCATTCTCGAACAAATGCGCGTCGACGAAGAGCAGCACGCCGAGTCTGCCCTGGAAGCCGGCGGCTATCGCTTCCCGGCGCCGGTCCGCTTTGGCATGAGCTTGCTGGCCAAGGTCATGACCAAGAGCACTTACCGCATCTGAAGGCATCACCATGACGGACCGTTTCGACGCCAAGGACCTGGCGCGCGCCGTGCAAGCCGGCATTCTCCAGCCGGGCCAGGACCAGGCGCTGCTTGCATTCCTGCGCCAGCAACCGGCGCACCGGGGCAGCTTCCAGCTGGCCCATGTCGCCTTCTACTTTGGCGCCATGCTGATCATGGCGGCCATGGGCTGGCTGCTCACCGAGGCGTGGATGCGCATCGGTGACATCGCCCTGCTGGTCATCGCCAGCCTGTACATCCTGTTGCTCACAGTGTTCGCCCTCAACCTGCAACGGCGCGCCCAGCCTGTCGCTGCCGGGGTGTTGGCCGCGGTGGCAGTCAGCATCGTGCCCTTGGCAGTGTTCGCCATCGAACGCCTGGCCGGTTGGTGGCCACTGGACGACGCGCAAGCCAACTATCACCAGTACTACACCTACGTGCAGGGCGGCTGGTTGGCGATGGAAGCGGCCACGGTGCTTGCCGGGCTACTGATGGTGCGGCTGATCCCCTACCCGTTCATTGTCATGCCAATGGCTGTGGCGTTGTGGTTCATGTCGATGGACCTGAGCGAATGGTTCTTCGGCTCGCCGTTCAGCTGGGAGCAGCGCCGCGAGGTTTCGTTGTGGTTCGGGCTGGGTTTGCTGGTGGTATTCCTGGTGATAGACGGTCGCACACGAGAGGACTACGCCCGCTGGGGCTACCTGGCCGGGCTGGCCGCATTCTGGGGCGGGTTGACGCTGCTGGACAGCGGCAGTGAGTTGGGCAAGGCCATCTACTGCGTGATCAACGTAGCGTTGATGAGCACGGCGGTTCTGTTGCGCAGGCCGGTATTCATGGTGTTTGGGGCGCTGGGGGTGGCGGCTTACCTGGGGTACCTGTCGTACGAGGTGTTTGCCGAATCGCTGCTGTTCCCGGTGGTGTTGACCCTGATCGGGCTGGGGGTTATCGGGCTGGGGCTGGTTTACCAGAAGCGGCGGGAGCGGTTGAGCCAAATGATGCGAGGATGGTTGCCAGGGTGGATGCAAGCTGCACTGCCGGCGCTTCGGCGCTGATATTGCCGGGGCTGCTTTGCAGCCCCGGTTTCTCGAAGTCAACCCAGCTCAACAATCTCGTAACCATGGGTAATCTCAACCCCGGCACGCTCGAGCATGATCGAAGCCGAGCAGTACTTCTCCGCCGACAGCTCCACCGCCCGCTTGACCTGGGCTTCTTTCAACGCACGGCCTTTCACCACGAAATTCATGTGAATCTTGGTGAACACCTTCGGGTCTTCGCTGGCACGCTCGGCTTCCAGAAAGGCCTCGCAGCTTTCCACCGCCTGGCGCGATTTCTTCAGGATGCTCACCACGTCAAAGCTGCTGCAGCCACCCAGGCCCAACAGCAGCATTTCCATCGGGCGCACACCCAGGTTGCGGCCGCCGGCCTCGGGCGGGCCGTCCATCACGACGACATGGCCACTCCCCGATTCGCCGAGGAACATGGCCTCACCGGCCCACTGGATACGTGCCTTCATCTACCCGGACTCCTGATTTTCGGAAAAGGGTGTCAGCTTAGACCTTGTGCAGCTGTGGGAAAAGTACGAGAGGTGTCGGTTTAGTACCGAAACATCCTGTAGTGTCTGATAAGCTGGCGCCAAATGACTGGCGCTCGCCGCCAGCCAACCTCTATAAAAAGCCTATGCGTCGTATCGAACAGGATTTCGTGATGGTTGCCTCCGCCCTACCCGCCAAGATCAAGAATATCGACAAGCTGCTGGTGCACTGCCAGCGCCGCCGCTATACCGCCAAAAGCAACATCATCTGCGCCGGCGACCGGGCCGAGACACTGTCGTTCATCATCAAGGGTTCGGTGACCATCCTCATCGAAGACGACGACGGGCATGAAATGATCATTGCCTACCTCAACAATGGCGATTTCTTTGGCGAGCTGGGCCTGTTCGAACCCGTTGAAGGTGAACAGCAGCGCAGTGCCTGGGTACGGGCCAAGACCGAATGCGAAGTGGCCGAGATCAGTTACGAGAAGTTTCGCGAACTGGCGCGCCAGGACCCGGAAATCCTCTACGCGCTGGGCAGCCAGATGGCCCAGCGCCTGCGTAACACCACGCGCAAAGTCGGCGACCTGGCCTTTTTCGACGTGACCGGGCGGGTTGCCCGCTGCCTGCTGGAGCTGTGCAAGCAGCCTGATGCCATGACCCACCCCGACGGCATGCAGATCAAGATTACCCGTCAGGAAATCGGCCGTATCGTCGGTTGCTCTCGGGAAATGGTCGGCCGCGTCCTCAAGGACCTTGAAGAGCGCAGCCTGGTGCAGGTCAAGGGCAAGACCATGGTGGTCTACGGTACCCGCTAGTCTTTGGGCAGGTCCGCCAGCACCTTGGCGTAAGCCTTTGACAGGCGCTCGAACCAGGGCGCCTCGGGTGCCACTTCATGCAAGGCGATGTGCGCGTCGGCGCGGCAGCGTTGCTCCAGGTCGCAGCATTCATTGAAGCGGTTGACCGCCGCCACCATCGACTCCCGTTCGTTGTCCAGCAGCAACGCACCGTGCACCAGCACCACCGGGCGCTTGCCGCCCAGCCCTTGGCGCCAGCGCTGGGCAGTGCCCACCAGCTTGCGGCCGTTGAGGTTGACGTTGTAGCGGCCATCGCAGAACGCCCCGTCGATTTCCCCCACCGAAGCTACCCCACCCCACTCACGCAGCACATCGCACAGCGGCAGGCACAAACGTTCGTAGGCATTCTCGATGCGGCCATGATCACCTTCGCTGCGCGGGGCGACATAGACCAGTGCAACGTTCACGGTCGAATGCGACTGCGGTACCGGCTCACCGCCCGTCTCACGCAGCAGCACCGGCCAGCCGGCAATCGCCAGCTCCGAGCAGGCGGCCTCAAAGTTGTCCAGACGGCTCATGCGCCGGGGCATGACCAGGGCATGGTCGGTGGGGCGCCAGAACAGCACGCCACTGTCGCGTTCGCCGCGGCACACGGCGGCCAGCAGTTCCTGTTCGGCGTGCAGGCCTTGTTCGACGGTCAGGGCCAGGGGTTGATCGGTCATTGATCCACCTTTGATGTTGTTATTGATGGCCTCTTCGCGGCGGTCCGGCGCGAGAGGCCATGACAGGCATACAAAAAAGCCGGCAAAAACGCCGGCTTCATTTATTCAGTCCAGTGGCTGAACAGTCTTCTTCACCTGCTCCGGGAAGAACAACCGCTGCAACTCCAGCCCAGGCTGCTCGGCGCGCATGAACGCTTCGCCCACCAGGAACGAGTAAACCTCGTTGATCGCCATCAGCTCCACATCGGCCCGGTTGAGAATGCCACTCTCGGTAATTGCCAGGCGGTCACGCGGAATACGCGGCAGCAGGTCGAGTGTGGTTTCCAGGCTGACCTCGAAGGTATGCAGGTTGCGGTTGTTCACCCCCACCAGCGGCGTATCCAGGGTTTTCAGCGCGCGTTCCAGCTCATCACCGTCGTGCACTTCCACCAGCACGTCGAGGCCGACATCCTTGGCCGTAGCCGCCAGCTCGGCCATCTTCACGTCATCCAGTGCCGACACGATCAACAGCACACAGTCCGCACCCAAGGCCCGGGCTTCGACGATCTGGTAAGGGTCGACCATGAAGTCTTTGCGGATAACCGGCAGCGATACCGCCGCGCGGGCCTGCTGCAGGTATTCATCGGCACCCTGGAAATAATCGACATCGGTCAACACCGACAGGCAGGTAGCGCCGCCTTTCTCGTAGCTAACCGCGATTTCCGCCGGCACGAAGTGCTCGCGAATCACGCCCTTGCTCGGCGAAGCCTTCTTGATTTCGGCAATCACGGCTGGCTGCTTGCGCTTGGCCTGCTCGATCAGCGCATTGGCGAAGCCACGCGGGGCATCGGCAGTTTTGGCCAGGCGTTCCAGCTCGGCAAGGCTGACGCGCGCGCTGCGCTCGGCCACCTCCTGGAACTTGCGGGCAATGATCCTTTCCAGCACCGTCGGCACACTCATGCTTCGTTCTCCACCTTGAATACTGCAGTAAAGGCACCCAGCTCCTGCAGCTTTTCCCAGGCCAGGCCGGTGTGCAGTACATCGTGGGCCAGTTCCACGCCCTGAGCCAGGGTCATCGCGTGATCGGCGGCATAGAGTGCAGCCCCCGCGTTGAGCACGATCATTTCAGCGGCCTTCTGGCCGTTTTCGGTCTTGCGCCGGCCCAGCGCATCGCGGATCAGCTCAAGCGACGCTTGCGGGTTCTCGACAGCCAGGCCATGCAGGCTCTGGCTCTTCATGCCAAGGTCTTCCGGCTCGACCCAGTATTCAGTGATTTCGCCGTTCTTCAACTCGGCAACAAAAGTCGGGGCAGCCAGGCTGAACTCATCCAGGCCGTCCTTCGAATGGACCACCAGCACATGCTTGCTGCCCAGGCGCTGCAGTACCTCGGCCAACGGGCGGCACAGGGTCTGGGCGAACACGCCGACCACCTGGTGCTTCACTCCGGCCGGATTCGTAAGCGGGCCGAGCATGTTGAACAGGGTACGCAGCCCTAGGTCGCGACGCGGGCCGGCAGCATGCTTCATGGCCGAATGATGGCTTTGCGCGAACATGAAGCCGATGCCTAAGCTGTCAATGCAGCGGGCCACCTGGGTGGGCGTCAGGTTCAGGTAGATACCGGCAGCTTCCAGCAGGTCGGCACTACCGCTCTTGCCCGACACCGCGCGGTTACCGTGCTTGGCCACGGTGCAGCCTGCCGCCGCCAGGACGAACGACGAAGCGGTGGACACGTTGAAGATGTTGGCGCCATCACCGCCGGTGCCGACGATGTCGACCACGCCATCGAGGCTTTTCAGTTCGACCTTGTCGGCCAGTTCACGCATGACCGAAACCGCACCGACAATTTCGTCGATGCTTTCGCTTTTCATGCGCATGCCCATCAGGAAGGCACCGATCTGCGCTTCAGTGCACTGGCCAGTCATGATCTGGCGCATCACATCGCGCATTTCTTCGGTAGTAAGGTCCAGCTGGCCGACGATACGGCCTAACGCGCTCTTGATATCCATGCTCGATCCTTAACGGCGGCCGCCGGTCTGCTTGAGGAAGTTGGCGAACAGCTCGTGGCCCTGTTCGGTCAGGATCGACTCGGGGTGGAACTGCACCCCTTCGATATTCAGCGTCTTGTGGCGCAGGCCCATGATTTCATCGACCGAGCCGTCTTCATGCGCAGTCCAGGCCGTGACTTCCAGGCAGTCGGGCAAGGTTTCGCGCTTGACCACCAGCGAGTGGTATCGGGTAACGGTCAGCGGGTTGTTGAGCCCGGTGAACACACCCAGGTCGCGGTGATGCACCGGGCTGGTCTTGCCGTGCATCACCTGGCGGGCACGCACCACGTCACCCCCAAAGGCCTGGCCGATGGACTGATGGCCCAGGCACACGCCCAGGATCGGCAGCTTGCCAGCAAAATGCAGGATAGCCTCGATGGACACACCGGCCTCGCTCGGTGTGCATGGGCCTGGGGATACGACGATGCGCTCAGGGTTGAGTGCTTCGATCTGGGCGATGGTCATTTCGTCATTGCGAATGACCTTCACCTCGGCACCCAACTCGCCCAGGTACTGAACGACGTTGTAAGTGAATGAGTCGTAATTGTCGATCATCAGCAGCATTTTAAGCTTAACCTCTTGAATTTACTGTCTTTTTATTGAATGACCCTGCTCTGATACCCGCACAAATACCCGCTTTTTACTTTGCTGCAAAGGTTTTTTGGGGTAGGTGGCCGACAGCCGAGGAAACAGGAACGAACAAAGGACGGACCGGCGGTGCCGGCAAGGAGAAAGTCAGGTGCGCCAACGCCAACGGGCGAGGGACTTGATGACGCGCATCAGGAGGGTGCTGCTGGTGTTCACGACGATATCTCGCGTTTGCTATCCGGGCACAGTAGCCGACCGCGCAATACAGTGCAATAACACTGTACCTACCGGAGGTTGTGGGGACTCATTCTGAGATCTAGCCGGCGTAGCTCTGCAGCCCAGGTCACCCTGCAACCCATAGCCTGAAACATCTAGACCAGTTTATTAAAATTAGTCAAAAAACAAACGAAATATAGAATAAAGCCCACGCCAAGCATCCGATTACTTTCATAGCAATACCTCCGCAGATAGTTGGATCCAAAAATATTTCAAACCTATATCACCTCAGTGAACGCCCCGCAGTATCGACTGCTGCTGGGGATTTGGCGTGCCAGTTTCTACCTCGGCACGCTCATCACTTGAGAGGATCTGCACATGTATACCCCTTGCCCAAGCTGCAACTCGGGACGCGTCATCACTAAAAATATCGGAAAACAAGCGGGCGGTTTGATTGGTGCCGCAGGTGGTGCGGCCAGTGGAGCCGCTGGTGCCCTATCGGGTGCTGAAGCCGGTGCGGTACTGGGAGTGGTCGGCGGGCCGGTAGGGGTTGCCATTGGCAGTATTGCTGGGGCTCTGCTCGGTGGTCTGTTTGGCGGGGTAGCGGGCGGGATAGCCGGGGCCACGCTAGGTGAGCAGATTGATGACAAGGTGCTGGCTAATTACGAATGCCTGGAGTGTGGTTACAGCTTTAGCGTCAATCGTTAAGTCGTTGTGATCAGGCGTCGTTTGCTGAAACGACGCCCTTCCCCATTCATTCGCAAGGAATCACTCCAATGGCACATCTCATCGAAACCATGGCCTACGTTGGCGCTACTCCCTGGCATGGACTTGGCAACAACCTGCCCCGTAAACAAGCTATCGAAGTCTGGCAACGTGAAGCTGGAATGGACTGGCAGATTCTGGAAAGCCCGGTGCACTTCAAGTCGGACGCAGTCGGTCACCTAGGCGCCATCCATTCCTTCCCTGAACAGAAAGTGCTCTACCGTTCCGACACCAAGGCTCCTCTGTCGGTGGTTTCGCAGCGCTATCACACCGTGCAGCCGCGCGAGGTGCTGGAGTTCTACCGCGATCTAACCGAGATTTCCGGCTACGAGCTGGAAACCGCTGGCGTGCTCAAGGGCGGACGCAAGTTCTGGGCACTGGCGCGTACCGGGCAAGGTGCAACGCTCAAGGGCAATGACCAGGTCAACGGCTACCTGTTGTTGGCTACATCCTGTGACGGCACCCTGGCCACCACAGCGACACCGACCACGGTGCGCGTGGTGTGCAACAACACCCTGACCATCGCCTTGGACGGCAGCAGCCGGGCGATCAAGGTACCGCACAACACTCGCTTTGACCCGCAGACGGTGAAGAGGCAACTGGGCATCGCCGTCTCTGGCTGGGACGAGTTTATGTATCGCATGAGGGCTTTGGCTGAACGTAAGGTGCAGTGGCATGAGGCCCTGGGCTTCTTCATGAACGTGCTGTGCGAAACCAATCCAACCGCCAAATTACCGGAAGTACTGCCCAACGAACGTGCACTACGCAAGGTCCAGGAGTTATACGAGGGCCGTGGTCGCGGCAGCCAGCTGGACTCGGCACGCGGCACGGCCTGGGGCCTGCTCAATGCCGTGACCGAGTACGTAGACCACGAACGCCGTGCCCGCAGTAACGAGTACCGCCTGGACTCGGCATGGTTCGGTCAGGGGGCACAGATCAAGCAACGCGCCCTGGATGCCGCACTGCAACTCGCCGCCTAACCCTCACTCGCATCAATCCTCGCGCCCGGCCAGCCTTGTGCTGGTCGGGCGTTTTTATGCCAGCAGGTAAAGACGATGAAAGCAACGTCATTGAACAGCAGCACCCGCCAGAAACGCCCCGCCCTGCGCCTGATCAGCACCAAGGAGCTGCCGCGCGAGGACTGGCTGCAGATCCGCAAGCAAGGCATTGGCAGTTCGGACGCCGCCGCTGCGGTGGGTCTGAATCCCTACAAGTCGCAGTTGGAACTGTGGCTAGAGAAGACTGGCCGCGACGCCAGCATGCCCAAGGCCGATCCTCAGGATGAGGAAAGCCCGCTGTACTGGGGCAATGTGCTGGAGCCCATCGTGGCCTGGCACTACAGCAAGCGCAGCCAGCACAAGGTCCGTCGCATCAATGCAGTGTTGCAGCATCCCGATCCTGCGCTGTCCTGGATGCTCGCCAATATCGACCGCGAGGTGATCGGTGCTCCAGAGGTGCAAATCCTCGAATGCAAAACTGCCGGCATAAACGGGGCACGCCTCTGGAAAGAGGGCGTGCCCGAATATGTGCAATTGCAAGTCATGCACCAGCTTGCAGTCACTGGCAAGCAGGCCGCTGATGTGGCGGTGCTGCTCGGTGGCCAGCATCTGGAAATCCATCGCATCACACGCGACGAGGCGCTGATTACGCGGCTGATTGACCTAGAACGGCTGTTCTGGGATTACGTCGTCAGTGACACCCCGCCACCAGCCGATGGCACAGCGTCTGCAGAAGCGGCATTGCGCTGCCTCTACCCCGAGGATAACGGACAGACCCTGGACTTCAGACAGCACACGGAACTGAGCAGCACCTTCCTGGAACTCAAGTCTATTCGTCAGAGCATTGCTCAGCAGGAAACGCGGGAGGCGCAGCTCAAGCAGGTTCTGCAGCAGGCCATGGGGGAGGCCGCCCGAGCCGAGTTTGCCGAGGGTTACATCAGCTGGAAGAAATCCAAGGACAGCATTGGTCTAGATGTCGAACAGATGCTCAAAGACAAGCCCTACCTGCAAGCTCGCTACCCCAAGGTCAAAGCAGGCACTCGTCGCTTCCTGATCGCCTAAAACAGCCTGTTCACCCTAGCCACCCGGACCACTCACGTCCCGGTGGCTTTTTTATTTCAGATCAAGGATAACCGCCATGCTTAAAGGTTTAGCCATTACCCCGCCGGTACTCGGGCGCATTTCCATCGGCAAGGTCGTCGAGAAAAATGGCAAGCGCCTGCCAGAGAAGGACAATCAGTTCACCATCACGTCGCAAGTCCAGAGCCGTGACGGCTGGCTGCTGCATCCACTCAACGAAGAACTGCGCAATGGTCAGGACGGCAAGCTGCGCAGCATTCCGATCCGCTTGTTGTTCAACGAACCAGACCTCAACTTTCGTGCGGACTTCAGCCTGTTCGACCGTACTACCGGCAGGCCGTTGTGCGTCGGCAATGGTGAAACTTGCAAGCGTTTGACCAAGGACGGCATCCAATCGCTGCCCTGCCCTTCACCTGATGGTTGCCCACTGGCCCAAGGCAATGCATGCAAACCTTACGGTCGACTGAACGTGGTGATTGGTGATGACGACCCACTGGGCAGTTTTGTCTTCCGCACCACTGGGTTCAACAGCATCCGTACCCTGGCAGCGCGTCTGCATTACCTGCAAGCCATCTCTGGCAATCGCCTGGCCTGCCTGCCATTGGAGCTGCGTCTGCGTGGCAAATCTACCCGTCAGAGCCATGGCACGCCGATCTTCTACGTCGATATCACGGTGCGCAGTGGACTGAGTTTAGAGGACGCCCTATTGGCCGCCAAGCAACTGGGGGAAACCCGGCAAGCCTCGGGCTTTGACCAGAGCGCCTTAGATCGCGCAGCCCGGCAGGGTTTTAACAATGGCGCTTTTGAAGACAGCGAGGAAGACACCGGCGCCATTGTCGAGGAGTTCTTCCCTGCTGATGAAACACAGCCCAACAACGCAGAGCCACAACCGACAGTACCCTCAAAGCCCTCACTGGCTCAGAAGCTGGAGGCTCAAGCTACCGTGCACAGCATTAGGCCTTCCGTTAAGTAACGCTCTGCTCAACCTCTCCAGCCTACCCCTCATTCGTACAGGAATGCCGTCATGAAATATCACAAGCTCAAAGCCGGTGAGGCAAGTGGCACCTACGTCATGGAATCACCCGTCACCGAGGCCGACATCCTACGGATGGCACAACAACTGGCCATGAGCCGTTTGTCTAAAGGCCGGGCTTTGACTGAGCCGAAGCAGGTCTTCAGTCACCTGCAAACACTGCTGCAGTACCACGAGCATGAAGTCTTTGCCCTGCTGCTGCTCGACTCCAAACATCGGGTCATAGGTTTTAGAGAACTGTTCAGAGGTACGCTGGATGGGGCTAGCGTGTACCCACGAGAAGTGGTCAAGATCGCCTTGGAGCACAACGCTGCGGCCATAATTATGGTGCACAATCATCCCTCCGGAGACCCAGAACCAAGCCAAGCCGATCGGACCCTGACCACCACCCTCAAGAACGCTCTGAACATGGTCGGCACCCACATATTGGATCATGTGGTGGTTGGCCATGAAGGTTGTGTGTCGTTGGCCGAACGAGGTTACCTGTAATCCCTATAGCTCACACCGTCCGATGGACTGCCCTTGGCTGATGCCAGGGCGACCATCGGGATGGCTTCCTATCGTTTATTTTTTGTCGCAATCCAGCGGCATTCCGCCTGACAAACCTCATCCACCCCAAGAGCACATGGCCGAATATGGAGCAGGTTCAGGCGCTAAGAAGTACACGTTGTAAGCTAACCCCAAGCACGCGATATGATAACTAACCGTAAGGGGCCGGTGAACACACCTTCCGAACCTGCCCCTTACACTTAATGCGGTACTTCCGCATGTACGGATTTGTGCGGGGGGCTGCAGGTAGCTGCCGTCCCTACCGCGACCGATCCAACGCCGTGATCGCTCCGCTAGACCCGGCCCAACAGGTCGTACACTACGTACGCTATCATCGAACCGAAAAACACCCCGATGATGACGGTTAGCTGGCGTACCTTAGCCTGGCTCTGGTCGAGGCGGGTACTGAACACCTCGGCCTGCTGGTGCAAGGCGCCAAGTACCTCGGCTTGGGCGGTGGCAAATGCCTCGCGCAGCGTTTGGCCGTCTTGTTGGGTTTTAGCCATGGCCGATTGTGAGTGCTCGGCAGCGCTCTTCAGGGCGCCGAGCAGTGCTAGCTGCGCAGCCTGGGCGCTTTTTTGCTGCTGTTCAAGGCGCTGGCTGATGCCGGCGACGGCGGTGTTTATGCTCGCGGCCTGCTCAGTATGGGCGGCGCTCGCATGGGTTTGCCACTGTGCCAATATGGCGGCCAAGCTTGCCTGCTGCTTATTAAGCTGCTCGTGCAGACTGGTTACGGTACCCGCCAGCGCGTCGCTCACGAGCCCAGGCATAGCAGCCAACGCCAGTGCTTGCTCAGAGAGGCTGGTGCGAAGGACCTCCAGCGTTTCTTCGTCCCGGTTTTTAGCGTTGCGCTCGTGCTTGTTCAGCACGTCGACAACACCGCTGACGACGGAGTTTTTTGTGTGTTCAATCTCTTCTTTGATGTCGGCCAGCTCACCCTTCAAGCCTTTGACCGACTCATCCAGCGGCTTGAGCGGCTCTTTTAAGATCCTGACCATCAACTCGGCAAGGCTATTTTCTTTTTCCTGGGTTTGGTCGCTCACGATGGGTACTCTAAAAAAACAGTGAATGTTGGCAGGCTCAGGTTGCCGCGGGTCCGCACACCTGCATGAGCTCAGCGTACTGATGGCGCAACGCAACGCAGGACAACAGCCCCAGCAACGCATCGACCGGCTCGACCTCGGCCAGCGCCGTGGTGTAGCGATGGCAAAGCTCAGTGCCGTACTCCTCTTTCAGAAGCCCAACGTAGCGCTCGCAGCGCTCAAGATCATCCTTGGAATCCTGAGCAATACGCTCAAGCTCTGTGGCGTTTTCGGCGATGGCCTGGGTAATAAAGCGGTGGCGTTGCAGTGCGTGCTCAGCTTCCTGTTTGTGCGCAGCGGCCTGGGCCTGAGCGGCCCTGGCGGCTTCAGTAAATGCACGCTCGGTACCCATAAGGGCTTCGAGCCACTGGTTTTTCCATAGACCGACCAACAGCTCCAGGGCCTCGGCGCCGGCCGCACGTACGCGCTTTCGGTCCTTCTGGTAATTGTCAGATGACAGGTAGGTGTCGAACCAATAGCCGTTGAGTACGCCGCGCACCCACCCAAAGGCAGCATCCAGCGCACTGTCGATGGCGCGCGTCGGCGGTTCGTTGAACTGCTTGCGCACCTGCCGCCAAAAGTTGGGAGGGATGCTATTTGGTGAAACCTCCAAGCGCAGGGCTGCCAGTACCCGGCGGTAGTCCCTGATCAACGTGTAAAGGGTTTCACGGTCGTCCTCTACACTACCGGCTTTCGGCCAGTAGTGTTCTTCGGGGTCTTCCTGCAAGGCCTCGGCCGCTGCGTCGATGGCCGCAATGCCTTGCTGGCATGGCTGTGTGCCCATGACGTCGCGTATCTCCTTAAAATGCGCTGTAGATGATGCGCTCAGTACTGCCCAGCTTTTTACCTCGGTTTCCGATGCGTCCCGGCGAGTAGCCAGCACATTGAGCGCTTGCTCAACCGCGCAGGTTTTCTGCTGCTGAATGTAGCGCACGCTAATGTGCGCCTGGAGCGTGCCGAGCATGCGCCCCATGGGAGTAGTATTGCTGCGGATCTGTGCCAGCAGCTCATCGCGCAGGCCAGTAATGATGGGCGCCATGCGCTTGTGCAGCAGGGGGTCATCCTTGGCGGTGTTCTGCCAGCTATTGCCGAACTCAAGCGGGAAGAACAACCGCTCCTGCCGCGCCGATTCGCTGAATGCGCCGAAACGTTGTGCCTCGTTTAACAGCCGTTGGCGTACCTGCGCTGTGCCGGCACCGGGGTGCTCGCGCAAAAAGTCCTTCGCCGATTTGGCAAAATACGAGTAGGTGGTCACGATCCGAAACCGGTAGGGCATGGCCTGCCAGTCTTCGATGCCCGGCAGCGCAAGTTCGCCGGCACGCAAAAAGCTTAAGTCATCACCGCGGCCCACCAGCAGAATCAAGTCTGCAAACGGCAAGTAGGTTTTGGCCATCAGATGCACGTGCCGCTGCTCTTGCTCGTTGGACGGTTTGTCTCCCGGAAGGTCGAGCATGCGTACCCCCGGACCTTTAGCGTCGGCCACAAAACAGCCCCGTGGGATGTGCACTACCCAGGGCGCAGTGCCAGTGTGCAACTGGCCGGCCTCCATGCGCGCACGCAAACCGCCCAGTTCCTCAGCTATGGCCTGGTCACTGGCAAACCACTTAGGCTCGCCCTGGCACCCCAGGCCCCACTGCTCGCTGGCAGAGCGGCAGTACTCCATGGTGGTGGCTGTCGCCGACTGGCCGGCCTCGCGGCCACCGCGTAACACTGTCGATACCCTGGCCATCTGCGTCGGGGCAACCCCCATAAGGTCGAGCAGCAGCGTGGTTTTGCCAACCTGGGTTTTGCCGAACACCACCACGTAAGGCTCGGCCTCAGCCTCCTTGACCTGCAAGCGCTGCTGCACCTGCGGGCTAAGGGTGCTCACCAGCCGGGCATAAGCGCGTAGGGCCCACTGCGGATGCTCTACTCTCAAGCCATGCCAGTGCGCCACAGCCAGGTTGGGTGCGCGCTCAGGCGCCATCTCAAGCACCGCGCCCGGCCGCGAGCACGTTCAGGCCGGTGGCCGAGGCATCAAGGTCATGGCGCAGGTCGCCGGCCAGTGATTTCACCGTGGTTAGCGCGCACGCTAGGCGATCCTTGAGCATCAAGGATTCGTCCATCTTGTAGCGTGCGCGTATCGAGTCGACGATGCGCGCCCGGGCCACCGCCATAGTCTGATCGAACTGCACACGCAGGTGCTCGACATGGGCATCGTGAACACCATGCAGCATGGTGTGCGCCTGGGCGCTGGCGGCTTTCTCGAACGAACGTAGCCGCGTCACTGCAACCGTGGTCAGGTACGCCGCAGCAACGACGGCAGTCGCTGCAATCGCCGCCGGGTGCGGCGAAGGCGGTACTATAGGCAGGGTGGCGCCTGGGTCAGCACTGGTGATCTGGGTGTTGCCAAGCAGGGTGTTGAGGATGTCGGCCTTGCCATCGCTGACCACATCCACCGCCATCACTGCTGCCAAAGACTTGATCGCGGTTTTACCCAGCTCAACGCCTGCACCTAGGCTTTGCACGCCGTCCTCAACCAGATTGCCAGCCGGTACAGCATCGGCCAGCACTAGGCCATCCTTGAGCCCTACCACCTCGGGTAGCGCATAGACCAGGCGGGTGTATTCCAGCGAGAGTGCCGGGATCAGCTTCACGCTTTTGCTCAGCGCCTTGCTGAACGGCTGCGAGACGGCATTGCTATCCTGCACAGGATCACTCAGCAGTTGCCGAACATCGTGGGTGGCGTCAGGCGTCAGCGCGTTAAAACGCACCATTTCCCCAGAGCTGTGCATATAGCCGACCTGCTTCAGCGCACGTGACGGCGCTGCCGCCAGCAACGGTTTTGCGGCCCCCACGGCAGGTACTGTGGCGTCTCGGCCCAAGCGTTTGGCCGTCAGTTTTTCTAACTCCCCCGAATACTGGGTGAACAGTGGTGCGGCGCCATCAGCCCAGGCGTTGGTGACCACCGCCTTCATTTTTATTCTGGTTTCACTGGTGGTGTCGAACACGTTTGATAGCCAGTTCTTGAAACCTTCGTGGTCGTTCTTGAGAGCTTCGTCGAGTTTTTTGCTGGCACGGTCCAGCGCATGGCCCACCACTTCATTGACCTGTTTGAGGTGCTCTTCACGCAGGGCCTGCGCCGCATCGTCGAACTCGCTCAGTACCAGCTCCAGCACCCGCGCACCCTCGGAACTGGTGTCATTGTTGAAGTACAACTGCGCCTTACCACTGATCAAGCCGAGCACACGCGTAAGGTCTTTGCCCAGCAACTCGGACAAGTCACTCATCTGCAGATGGCGGTTGGCCTGCCCGGTGAAGTTGAGGCCGTACAGCGCGCGCTCAAGCTGCGGCAGCCACTGCGTAATGTAATCGGAGTCGTCAGTACCGGTGAGGATGATGTGCGTCTCGGCACGCTCTGGCGCCACTTGAAACGTGGTCTGTGCACTGTTGCGCAGTTCCTGGCGCTTGGCGTCATCGCCCTGGCTGGACTCGGTTTTGGTAACCACCACGTAGGGGTACACACCGGCCAGTTCACCTGCCAGCATGTCTTTGACGATCTCGACCTGCTGTTGGTTGGCCATGCGGGTTTCGTCAGTGACCACAATGCAGCCGGCGGCGGCGATCATGGCCTGGCGCATCAGCTCTTGCCAGGCACGGTTTTCACGGTCCTGTCGCTCGTAGCCCGGCAGCAGTAGCCAAGCCTGGTTGTCACGGTTGAAGTAACGCCGCGGCACCCGCAGCACCGGCAGCAGGTCCTCAGCGTTTGGGTCGCTAATCGCCTTTTGAAAGTCAGCCACTTCAACCTGCACATCCTGCAGCCTGTAGCCTGCTGCGCTCTCATTCTGCACCAGGCGGCGCACGAAGCCTTGCGCCTGCTTCACGCCGTCTTGTTCGAGGACCAATACGGGCATTTTCTCACCGCGCCCTTCGTTGCCCTCAAGCCACTTTTGCTCGGTATCAAGCAAACCGTACAGGCTGGCCATCAGCGTGGTTTTGCCCGCCCCTTGGGAGCCGCCCACCGCCACCACCCAGGTGTCGCCCAGTACCTGGGCCAGCAGCAAACGGCGCATCACGGCCAACAGCTTGCTGTCAATGTCATCACTGTCCAAGACAGTGCAGGCGCCACGTAGATGGCGTAAGGCATTGTTCAGGTGTTCAAGTAGGGCTTCCGGGGACTGCAGGGTCACTGTGGTTTCCTCGTTCGATCATCAAGGGGCCGCAGCATGCGAGCTTCGGCACAAGCGCCGGCCAGTGGCCGTCTAAGCAATACAAATGAATGTGCTAAGCGTGGCACTGCGGCGTAGCGGCATCAGGGGGTAGATGCTAGTCCCTATCGGCCCTCTATATAGATACTTGAGCATTACAGCCCATTCCGTCGCCCAAAAAGTAAGCGTGATGCGGATCATCAAGCAACAGCCCGAATAAAAAGCGCGCAGCCTTCAGGATCTGAAGCGGACCATTTCACTGTGATCGCTTGACCGGCCACAGACAGCTTGATGTTTGCCAACGCTTCGGCTGATCGTTTGGGTGCAGCTGTTACTTGAACGAATGCCGGCGCCGAGGTTACGACCTGATCTCGGAAAAGAGGCATCCATTTGCGGATGACGTTGGCGTTGATGCCGTGACGGATGGCGACGCTGGAAACGGATGCTCCGGGTTGCAGGTATTCCTGAACGACCTGAGCCTTGAATGGTTTCGGATAAGAGCTTCGGAAGGTGAGTTCGTCGGACGCTTACAACTAACCTAATTATCGTGCTCGATCTTTATACAAGTTCCAGCTAGAATACCTTCCGTTAGGAGGGCCTAATCCCATGATCGATGCTGTTGACCTTTTCTGTGGCGCTGGTGGCCTTACCGCTGGCATGCGAAACACCGGTATTACGGTACATGCCGGGTATGACATCGAAGGCCAATGTGCGTACGCCTACCAAGAAAACAACCAGGCTGCCTTCGTCACCAAAGATGTGAAGGAAGTGACGGCCGAAGAGCTGCTGGCCTGGTATCGCCCTGGCCGATACAGATTGCTGGCCGGTTGCGCGCCCTGCCAGCCGTTCTCGACCTACAACCAAGGCAAAGATACCCGCAACGATCGCAAGTGGCCGCTGCTCTATCATTTCAGCCGCCTCATCGAAGAAACCGAGCCTCACCTGGTAACCATGGAGAACGTCCCTGATGTCACCAAGCACGAGGTCTACCACGACTTCGTGCAGAGCCTCCGGGATCAAGATTACGAAATATGGGATGGGCGCGTAGCCTGCGTCGACTACGGTTTGCCGCAACAGCGCCGCCGACATGTACTGCTCGCCTCCAAACTGGGGATGCCAATAAGCATCATCCCACCTACACACTTGAACGCCCCGGTCAATGTCGAGGACGTCATCGGCGCACTGCCTCGCCTAGCCGCCGGAGAATGCGACCCGAACGATCCACTTCACAGGGCAGCAACACTCACCCCGATCAACATGCGCCGTATCATTCACTCCAGGCCAGGCGGAACCTGGAAAGATTGGCCGCCAGAGCTGGTCGCCGAATGTCATCGCAAAGCGAGCGGCAAAACGTATCCGAGCGTCTACGGACGCATGCGCGCAGATCGCCCTAGCCCGACGATGACTACCCTCTGCTACGGTTTCGGGAATGGTCGTTTCGGCCACCCTGAGCAGGCTCGCGCGCTATCTCTGCGTGAAGCAGCGATCCTACAGTCCTTTCCTAGGGACTACGCGTTCATGGAACCAGAACGGATCACCTTTAAAGCCGTGGGTCGTATGATCGGAAATGCGGTTCCGGTGCGACTGGGGGAAGTGATCGGAGAAAGCCTTGTACAACACGTTAGGGCTTATGAGGCGGCTCGCCAAGCGGAACGTCGAATTCAAGCCTGAGTCGTGCCTCCAACGCCTCTAGGCTTTTCGTTTCACACTCCCATATCACCACCACACGCCAGCCCAATTCTCGCAATTGGGCTTCCTTACGCGCGTCACGCTCTACATTCGCTTCGAACTTGGGCAGCCAGTACTCCTGCCTGCTCTTAGGTGTGGTCGCGTAGCGACAAGCAGGATGCCGGTGCCAGAAACACCCATGCACGAAGACTACCGTCCGGAGTCTAGGCAGGACTATGTCCGGCGAACCAGGAAGATCACGACGATGCAGACGAAATCGGAGCCCAAGAGCATGCAACGCTTGGCGCACGATAATCTCTGGCTTTGTATGGGCACGCTTGACCGCCCGCATGATGTCGCTTCGCGACACTAGCCATCCCCCTGACCATCGATAGGAACGACCACTCCCGTCATCGCCAAAGCCTCCAGATGTCGATGAAGTTGCTCGGGTAAGGGAGCGCCAGATATCAATACCCCAGCCTCCATATTCTGATCCATCGCATACCCCGTCAGATTGGCACTGGTGATGAAGCAATATGCCCCGTCCGCCACCGCGACCTTCGCGTGCACGCTGCCATTGACGAAAGCAGCATCTTTGTCTTTCCAGACGTAAAACAGCGCATCGGGAACGATCTTCTTCAGCTTCCCGATAGGGTCGATGCTAACCTTGCCACCCTGCGCGCTCGAGAGCTCCATCAGAAATTCGATCCTCACACCCCGCACTGCCGCTGACTTCAGAGCTCTAGCTACCAACTCTATGTCGTAAGCGACGTAACTGGTGATGAACAACCGCTGCTGAGCAGCATCGATCACTTGTATCAAAGCCTGCTCGGTTCGCCGAGCAGGAACGAGTTCGGTCGTCGGCCCAGTCCACACCAGCTCGACCCTCTGCCGACCCTCGGCATGACGAAACGCATGCGCAGCGGCCATGAGCATGGCAGCCAACGTCTCGCCACTGATGGTCGACGCTTTCCAGCCATCGACCAGCTCTCTGAGCGCGTTGTCGGCCTTCGCGGACAGCGCCCCCACCCTCAGATTACCGGCCCTCGCGACCTGCATTCCTCTGATCTTCGCCGCCAAAGCTGCTACGCGGTCATAGGAGACTATGGAAACCAACTCGGACACCGCTGCGAGTAGCTCTCGCATCTCAAGCATCCGGGAAGAATGCCGCTTTGGCATTCTCGAAAGTCGGCACGACCATCGCCCGGTCAAGATAACGGTTGCCACGCTCGCACGATGTCTCCGCGACAAAGGAGCAAGCATGGCATGCCGCTGCATGCAAACTACGGTCTTTCCGGGGATCATGCTCCGCGCACAGAGGGTCAGAGGAGCAAATGCGCGCACGCCGCAAAGCCTGAACCAGTAGGCGCTCCAAGTTTTCGGGCTTGCCCAGCTCGACCAATCCACCCAAGGTACCATCGGAGTCCGCAGCGGCTGTGTAGATGATGAAGCCGCACTGGTTGCCATCCTCATTCAACTCGGCATAGATCCGCTCTCTGATACTGGCTGCGTTGTATCCGCACTCCAACGCCAACTCGCGGATCAGAAGATGCGCCAGAGTGTGCAACATCACGTAACGAGCACCTGGATAACCGTCTTCCGGAGGACAGAGACGGCGGGAGTTTCGCCAACCTTTGTGCCCCCCGCGCAATTTCATGTCGGCGGCCTGCACGTCAGCTATCTGCTCCCACTCAGCTATCGCCTGCTCGTCGAACTGAATGAAGATACCCTCACCGTGCACCTGATTCGCGGGGACCCAATCGGGCTTCGTACGTGACAGTGGTGCCTGAATCGGTCCAACTCCAACGCCACCGGAGTCGTCAGGCGCCTCGACTCGCGTGAAGCCGAGCAAAGCGTTCACCTCGCGCAGACGCTTCAACAACAATACCCTGGCGATCTTGCCTTGGTAGCCCTGAGGAACGGCAACTGCCTCGGACAAGAAATGCGGATAGTCATTCACCGGCACCGGGGCGATCAGCACCCGCCACTCGGGGCCTTTGATATCAGCCTCGGTGACACTCTCGCCATCTGCTGAGCGGTGAGCCTCGATGCCCGCCCAAATGGCTGCTGCGGAATATTGGTCAATTCCAGGCAATGAGCCAGTCTTTTTCAATAGCTTGATGGTCAGAGGAACCTCATCGAGCGACTCCAGATCGCTGAAGAAGCTCCAACCATCTTCCAATAGCTGCGCTAGACCATCTTTTGCCTGAGGTATCGCCAACGCCGACAAGGAGACCGGAAACCAGCTATTGGTAGCCCCCAATAGGACGGCCCGCGGCTCGGCATCGCAATCCGGATCGAACTGATCCAAATGAGGATGCCGTCCACGACAGCCCGGCAGGTTCTCCTTACCGAGCTGTCCGAAGGCATGAGCCATGTTCCGCGCCGCGCCGCAAGTATCGCATTTGACCCATAGGTTCTCGGTCTGAAGGGATGCGCCACTCTCGAAGAAACGCAGCGTGCCTTTGCAATCGTTGGGGCCGCTGTGGACGAACCACTGCCAAGGAAAATCATCCAGATGCCCATTCTTGCAAGCCAAAAGGAAACGTGCGGGAACAGCATCGGCATCCTTCGCAGGCTGATCGCCCTTCGAACCGCGACAGCCCTGATGCACGAAACGAGTCGCCTCAGGGCGGCGATACCCTTCCTTCAACTCGAACAACCCGCTGTCGTAAGGCGAGAGCAGCCCGCATTTCACACAGCGCAACCAACGAGGGAACGGCCTTACCGGCACACCGACATTAGCCTCCGCAGAGCTCGTGTCATTCGACTCGCTCTTGCTGATAGGCGGCATTCGTAGTGATTCGACCTGAGGACCAAGCGCTTTCTGCACCGCGGCGAGCAGGCGATTTTCAATCACCAGGTTGCATCGATCCCTCTCCCAGATGTCGATACCTGAAGTCACGACCGACAGATTCGGCAAATCGATGAGGGCACCTGGACCATAGGTCCATAGCAGTTGGCTGGGCCGTACCGAGCCAACGGGAGTCTTTTCGTGCGCCATCTTCATTCGTCCTTATCAGCCGCCGCGGGGCGAGGCTTCCATTGAATATCGTCTTTGATCTTCGCTGAGTTCATGACCAAGCGAACGCCAGGTTCGACCTCGCGCATCGACATGGGCACCGTCCAGTTATCCCACGTATGCGTTCCAGGTGCCTTGATCAAGGCATAGGTCAGATCCTTCTCAGGCCCACGCTTCTCGTACGCCAAGATACGATTGCCCTGCATCACCTCATTCACCCACTGATCCGCCCGCTGCTTGAGCATGCCGCTAGCGAGCTTCTTCGCAGGGGCCTCCGCGATGTTGTCGGCACGCGTTTCGAGCACCTTCATCGCATCCAGCATTTCCACCTGATTAGGTTGCTTGAGACTCTGCGCCCCCTCGTTCGGAGCGAAGCGATCGCTCTTGCCACGGATCAGCGACAGCATCGCCCCGGTCAGACCTCGATCCATCGCACGCGGCGAGAACGGAGTGACCGATTGCGCCTCGACGTGCTTGTAGAACGTCGCGTGGTAATGCTCGAAGGTCTCGTAATGCGAAAGATCGCGTGGGCGAGCCCATGTCAGTACGGTACAGACCAACCCAGGGAATTGTCGGCCGACACGACTGGTTGCCTGAATATATTCCGCCGTTCCTTTCGGCTGACCGTTGACGGCCATGATGCCCAACCGATTGACGTCGACGCCGACCGACAGCATGTTGGTCGCCAAAACGATGTCGATGGCACGTGCATCGCCCTCCTCCCACTTGGTCACGTACCTACCTAGCTCAGGATCCCATTCGGACTTGAACATCACTTCGAGCTGATCGAGATACTTGGGGATGTCCTGGTTGGAAACCCGGGAAGTCAGTTCACGGATATTCATGACGCTGCGCTGGGCCAGGCCAGGCCGCTGCACCATGCTCATTTGGACACGGTACGCACGGGTCTGCACATCGTCCTCGGCTAGACGCTTCATGCCTCCCAGCTCTCGCAACGAGTTGAAGTAGCCCACCATGGTCATGTAAGGATCGGCAGCTTTGCCGAATCGATCAAATAGTGCTTGAGCAGCAGTCAGCGCTGCCGTGTAGACACGGATCAACATCGCCGGCCGTGAGCTGCCCGGAGAGCAGATCCCCAGATAACGCCGTCCTGGCTTTTGCTCGATGGGCCGCTGCACCGAGAAGAAGTTGTCCTCGACGTCTAAGCCATGGGGCGGGAACACCGAGACCTGACGCATGAAGACGTTGTTGACCTGCTGCTGCGCCTTGCGAACTGTAGCGGTGGAGGCGATCACCTTCGGCCGAATAGCATCGCCATCGAACTGCCACGTGCACAGCTCATCGACCGTGCTCTCGTAGAGGCCCACCATGGTTCCCAAGGGACCGCTGATCAGGTGGAACTCGTCCTGGATGATCAGATCCGGAGGCCGCACCGGAGAAATAGCCTTGACCGAAGCAGCAGCCCTACCGGCAACAGCCCTATGGCCGGTATTGCAATCCGAGCCAGGCCAAAGCAATCCATGGCGGGAACACTCCTTCGATACCCGGCCGAAGAGGTTCCGTACCTGCCCACGCCACGCCATCATGGCGAACTTGTCCACCGTGGCGATCATCATCGACGGCGGGCGATGGTAAATCTCCTCGTCCACGACCATCACCGGCAAACCAGGGTGTACCTGCTTGCTCGAACGACCACGAGAGAAGTCACAGGTGCTCAGCTTGTCGCCGCAATAGATCGTCGTACGCCCTGATATCTTGTCGACCTCGATATCCCTCTTCGGGTCGATCTCGGTTCCGCACCATGGGCAACCTGTCAGCTGCGCCGGCGAAGCCATTCCAGTGGGGTTTCGCCCTGGGGTACGAATGGCCTCGATGAACTTATGGCTATCCTCGGTAGTGCCAGGCGTCACCTTGTTACCGACCCAAAGGCCGATGGTGAATGCGCTCTCACCAAGGGACTTATCACCTGCCGACAATGCTTCCCGACGAATATGTTCCATCGCACAGATCAACGCGGTAGCCCGCTGGAACTGCTGCAAAGTCAGCAACCGCAGGGTGTAGCGCATGATCACTGCGAGCCCGCGAGACGAATCGTAGCCCCCCAAATTCCCTTGTAGACGGCGGATCGCCATTGTGAATGCAGCCACCCCAAGGTATGCCTCAGTCTTACCACCTCCAGTAGGGAACCAGAGCAAATCCGCATAGGCCTGCAGAGGCTGAGTGCGATCCGTATGCTTAGGATCGGTCAGCCCAGGAATGGACAGCAGCAGGAAAGCCAACTGGAAGGGGCGCCAAGAGCGGTTCTTCGGCACATCGAACTCCGTCAGCGCCACAACGCGCCCGCGACGGCGCTGCAACGCGAATGCGCTATGGACCCGCTGAATCGCCATCGCTCGGTTAGCGAAGCGGAAAGCCGCCAAGGCTTTTTCCTCCGAACCCAATAACTCCACGCCCTCGCGCAGACGAATCAGGATCGATTCGCAGTGGCTAAGCGCCTCATCGGCCTGCTGCACATAGCCCGCCACATCCCTATCGGTGCGCGCCCGCTGATCTTCGATCCATGCTGCATAGTCCTCGGTCAGCATCCCGAGCGCAGTGACGAGCTGGTCTTTCTCCAGCTCTGCCAGTCGCTTCATGTCCAGCAGACCTTCGTCGACCAATCTGCGCATCGCTGGCCGATCCTGCGGATCCAAACCCGGCGTTTCGGTGACCGGCACCTCGTATTGCGGCATCACCGCAGTGCGCAGCTCCACCGCCCTTGCCGCATCTGGACCAGCCACTGCATGCACTGCAACGCCGTGCCCTACTGCGAACTCGACCCGATCGCGATAGATCATCTCCAGCGCCAAGCGCTCGCGTAAATCGTCATCGTCCGCAGCGCCAGCATCGGCTTCCAATGCTGGGCGGCGGCGGAATATATCTTTCAACGATTTTTTGTCATTGGCTCGTACGAGGATTTCTGGCTGGAACACCCAAGCGGTATCGCGATTCTCATCAGGCTCCGTTTGACCATTCACTAGGAAGAGCGTGATCAATCGTTCACCCTTCTCGTTGGGTGAACGCACCGTACCCTGGATGATCACTTCTGGGCAGGCAGAATCAGGGGTGACCGGAGAGATCACTCCATCCTTCAGCGCCAGCTGGAAGGTTCCACCGGAGGGCTTACGCCGCCAGACTTTGGCTTTGAGAACTTGCTCGGTGGTCTTGATCACCCGGCCTTCGGCGTCACGGACCACCTTCTTGACCACCTTGGCATGAGCCGGATCATCGGACTCGAAGCGCTCGTAGCGCCCCCAACTCACTACCACCTCTAGACTTTCCGCATCGCCATCGACGCAAAAAGTGAAGCCCAAACTCGACGGTGCGAGCGACTGGTTCGAAGCGGTATCCACCTCTTCCTCGGCTTCGGAGTCTCCGCCACCCGTTTTTTGGGGAGAGTCTACTTTGCTCGACTGTGCCTTCGGCTGAAGATCAGCAGGCTCGTCTTCCTCGTTCTTTTCCGGGGGAGCCATATCCTCACCGCGTTCGGCGTTTTCCATCGGCGCGAGCTTACCGACGAGGTACCGATCGCGAACGCTCATATCGACGATGAGCTCTTCCGGCCCACCGGCTGGCCCTAGAAGGTCGTCCATGATCGCGAACTGTAAAAGCTCACGAACGTAAGCCTCGTTCTCGATCAGCGGAATGTCGGCGAGAGTGATACCCAGCGCACGAGGGATAGCCTCTGCGAAATCTGTCCAGGATGCACGTACGACACTGCCTGCGGTCGGAGGCAGCAAACCGATGCTGCCGATCCCTACCACTGGCTCGACCGCCTTGACCTTGTCGAAGTACAGCCAAGTGCCTTCCGCATCGACTCGGATACGCAAGACATGGCCGACACGCACGATGCCACCGGCTGGGTTCAAAACCAGTACCCAGGCCCCCTCGCGCAACGCGGGATGGTTTCCTTTCAGATAGACGACCTTGTCGGCCAAACGAACATCGCGCTCCAAGCCACGATCGACGACTATCCAAGCCTCTGGGGTGCTGTTCTGCTGCATCTCTTCCATGCTCATTCTTCAAATCCTATTCACGATATCTTCCAGCTTGTCGAGCGACTTACTCTGGGCGATATAGGCTGAATACCCTTCCTGCGCTCCACGAATCAGAGTGTCATAATGAACGATGCGACTGCCTGGCGAGATCGATGTCATCGACGACTTGAGTCGATCCGGGTTGGATGCCTCTTCGGCTACGGTCTTCCCAAGCACGAAGATCACCTCGATATCCGGGCTGGTCTGATTCTGCTCACGCAAGATCTTCGTCAGTTTGTCGACATAGGTCTGCCCTTGCTCGACCAATTCGAGCAATGCCATCTTGCGCCCGACCTTCTTCAGTTCGACGATGACGTGTTTGCCTGCATTGGTGCGGTAGGCGATATCGACACGACCCAAGCGCTCTTTCTCAGTCATGTCTTCGATCAGCACGCCTTCCGTCATCAGACGCGACTCCATTATCGAACTACCCGTGGCACGTTCCCATGCGGGGTCCAGCAACCAGAGATGATCGAACAGGTATTTCTGAAGCACCCTTTCCTTCGCGTCTTCGTCGATGATGTTTTGAAAGTCTCGAATCGCATCCAGACGGGATTTCACGATGTCCCGATAGAGCGAGGCTTCGAGAGAGTCCCGGTCAGCGAGCACAGCCAAGAGCCTGTCGGCACTCTCGATGCTCGTGACGAACTCTTCGGTCGAGCCACGCAGCTTCATTCGCTCGAATGCCAGGATGCCGTGCCGATACATGAGCTTGCGGTCATCCTCATCATCGACCGGCAGAGCGCTCAGCTTGGAGATCAGCGTTTCAGCACTATTCCTGTAACCTACAGGGAGAGACTCCAGCCATTCTGCAAGGGCAGGTGACGTCTCCTGGGCTTCCTTGACCTCGTGCTTTCTCCGCCACTCGCTCCAGCGCTTCTCGAGCTGCCCCAAGCGAGATTTGAGAAAAACGATCAACTGGACGTAGCGCTCGTCATCTTCCTGCACACGCTGGCGGTCGCTGGTGGCGATGTCGGGGCGATCGTCCGCATCGAGAAAATCCGCCTCAATCTGACCAGTAAGGTACTTCGTATAAAGCCTCCCATCATTCAGTCGATCGATGACGTTTTCCTGGATCAAGCGGCCTCGTGCGAAGACCACGATGCCATTTAGGTTCCCTGCCTCTTCGTCATCGAGGTCTTTGGGCTTACGTGCAGTACCAAGCCAACCGCTCACACGCCACGATGAATCCCATGCCTCGAACCGAGCTGGTAGCGATTCGCGCTCCAAGACATGGGAAACCGTGCTGGCTTCCGGCTCGTAACCCTCGAACGTCCAAAGGAATTGCACCTTGGGCAAGTCACCTCGATCAGCAGCCGTAATCGGCTGGCCGTCGATCTTGATCTCGAAGCCATGAGCTTGCCCAATGATCGAGAAACGCCGAGCAAGACGCTTGCGCAACGCTGTGACGCCTTTGCCGAGCCGCTGGCGCTTGATGTCGCGCAGCACGATTTTCGTGCCTCGCGTCGCCGTGAGCGTGCCGCTCTCCAGGCGCTCAGGGTGATATGCGCGCTTTTCCTGCACAGCCTGCTGGATACCCGGCACGCTCATGCGGAAGCCATGCGCATCCCCATCCTTGGCAGACTGCACTTCGATGACGTTGGCGATAGAGAACAAAGACAATTTGCCTAGTCCCTTACGCCCCATCACGGGCCGGCCCTTCGCCGTCTTGCATCCATGCTCCGTATCCTCATCGCGGCGGCGATAGCCGACGCGCAGGTACTTACCATTTAGGTCATCGACAGACATGCCGATACCGTCATCTTCGATCTCGATCCACTCATTGTTAGGAGCGACGCGAATCTGCACGCTCGATGCATCCGCGTCCCATGCATTGGCCACCGCTTCGGTCAGGACGGCGGCGATGTTGCTGTAGAGGTTGATGCCGAGATGCTCAAGGACGTTGAGGTCGACGGTCATCTCGAACGTCGGTACGACTTCATTCGTCATTTTCTTCCTCCATAGCCTTCGCGCTCTTCATTGGCCAGAGCGTTTTTCCAGCTGCACTCTGCGAAGTCTTGCGCCGTGACAATCAGGTCGGCGGAGTAACGCTGGTCGCTCATACGTTGTCTCCGGCGAACAAATCATCCAGGCGCACGGATGAAGCAGCTTTCGAACGACGCCCTCGTTTGGCTGGACTGGGAGCATTCGCTGGTGCTTGCGAGAGCTCACCAAAGCGATGTCGGTTCAGCTCTGTGAGCCGATGCATCAACTCCGCTGTTAGGTCTTCCGAAAGCGCCCAGCGCCACGAATCCCTTGCAGAACCGCCACTGAACTCCCGGAAATCGTAGGGAATATCAAGATCATCCCAGCCATAAGCCTGCGCAACTTCGACGTCTATTGCAGCCATGATCTGGCGCAGTTCACAGATGGCTGGATCGTTGCAGCTGGGCGTGTTCACAGCGTTCAGTGCGTCAGTTAAACCACACTGATTCTGATCGCTCCACGCGACGAGAACGTCTTGAAAACGAGTTGCATGGTCTCGACCGGCAAGCGATACCATCTCATTCGGTAGGGCGAAAGTCGAAACAGCCTCTCGAATAGAAAGCGTGAGCGTATTGGTGTCTGCCCCCAAGCTACGAACGGAGAATGCATAGAGCCAATTTCGGAAGAACGAGCTCAAGCAAATTACGAAAAGGTCATCTCTGTCAGCACCAATAAGCAGGATTTTGTTTGTGTAGATCCATTCAGCAGGTGCCATCAAGCAAAATGGGTATTTGGTGACCTTGGCAAATGCAATGAAGTGCCCCTGTTTGCGCAGCTTGCGCATGAGATCAGCTCGATGGTTCCAGAATTGCCACCAGCGGCCATAGAGTCCCTTATAACTCTTCAACGCCTCTGGCGTTCGGGTTGGCTGAACCTCCTGGATCAGAAACTGGAAAGCAATTGGCCAGTTCTCTTCAATCTCCTCCAGCTTTTTATCAGCGATGTCCAGCGCCCATCGGTCGGTTATCCGAAGCGCATAACTGGTTATGTCGTCTCCGGTGATGTATGGCCGGAGAAGACTATTCGGCTCGTTCTTGAGACGCTCGAACCATGGGGAATCAGCAGTGAGAACAAACGCCAGTCCTTTACTGTTGTCCACGCCAGCGAAAGTAAATGGTGCACTTGGAAGCTCTTGTGGAAGCCAAACGTCAGTTGTTTCGGGCTCTAATCGTGGCCCGATGCGTTCACATGAGCGACCCTCTGAGTGACAAGCGCCAGCCCATCGGCCTTTGATAAAGCCAATAACCGCTACAACCACAGAGGCGGTACCAGGCCAAGGCATGCCTTTTCTGGAAAAATAGATGTCACCGCTCTGAACGATGGCCCCGAGTCCAACCGCGACCGCACTTCCTTCAGCGATGTTGCTCGTGGCAAGTAGGCCATAACAGCCATTCGGGCAGAGCAGATCGACGACTCGCCTATGGAAGACGATGCTCAGGTCGATCTTTCCAGGCGATGTGCCAAGAATCATCTGGCACTGCCACTGTAGCTTCTCACCCATCGATGACTTCCATAGGCGGTTACCCAAAAATGGAGGGTTCCCCACGAAAGCATCAAAACCTGGCCGTCCAATCATGAACACTTCAGGGAATTCCAATGGCCAGTGGAACGGGCGGCGGGCTGCCATTCCAATCGATAAACCAGAGGCAAGGGTGATTCCCGCACGCGTCGCGATGGATTGGGTTGACTCGGTATCTCCTTCAACGGCTTCTCCGGCCTGAACGGCAAGAGATGCCAGTCCGCTCGCTAGTGCAGATACGCTGCCATCGGAGGCAAGAACCTCACCGATGAATGCGTTGGCAATGTTTTCCGCTACTTCCAGTTTTCTACGCGCGTCAGCATCAAGTCGCTCCATCGCTTCGACGTCATGAATGTCGCGTATCGGCATCTCGCGCAGTCGCTGGCGTAGCTCGATCGCTGCTTGGACGGCCTTTTCGATGTTCTTTCCAAACAGACGCTGCTGCCCTTTACCGCCGGGCGTCATCGAAAGCTCGGTAAGCTGCTCCAGTCGATGGATGCCCAATAGGCTATCGCCACAACGCAGGTTGTGGTCGAGGAAGCCGAACGGCCTATTCTTGGCCATCGTAACCAGCCAGATGGAGAGCTTGGCTAGTTCCACCGCCAGGGGATTAAGATCCACGCCGTAGAGGCAGCGTTCAGCGATAAGGCGGCGAGCGATCACGGTGCGTGTTTCAGCATCCGAGGGCAAAGGCTCCTTGGCATTCGGCGCATCCAAAATTTCGCCGCCCACACTCACTGTCTTTCCGCTGCCTTCAACTTTTGACCATGCCTCAATCAGTCGATCAGCCAACCAGCGGCAGACTTGCACCAGAAAGGCCCCCGAGCCCATGGCTGGATCACAGATCTTCAAATCCAGCAGTTCGGCGGGCGACTTCAGCACCCATTGTTCACGTGAAGCTCCCTCTGCCGGCCCCGTGTAGACGATCGGCGTCAGCGTCTCGTCGACAATGGTTTCGGTGAGCAGTTTCGGCGTGTAGTGCGTTCCCGTCTCGCGCCGATCGCTGCCCGTGGTGACGATAAAGGCTCCGCTTGGGTAAATCAGCGGGTACCCCCAAGGATCAGTACGCAGCAGGTTTATAAATGGCAAAGCACGATCACGCAGGCCTTCGTCTCCAGCGCAGGCGGTGAGCAGGCGGTTTGCCTGGACAACATCGACCGAGCGTTCAAGATCCTTGAGTATCGCTCCTCCGCCACGCTTGATCGCATCGGCACCGGAGAGCACCTCGGCCAACACTTCGTCCCCCCGCTGGTGCAGAGCTTCGAGCTCCTCCAGAGCATAAAGGGTCTTCTTTGCCCCCTTGCCACCGGCCAGCTCCACTGTCACCCGTTCGGTTCGTCCGACAGTCCGCTCCAGCAAGCCTTCGTAAACGTAACCGATCTGCTCAACGTCCAGCGCTCGGTAGGAAAGCGTACGCCCCTCGTACTGCTGGATCGCCTCCAGCAGGAGCAGCACGGTGCGGTTATCTATCGGTAGTGGTCGCGCGGAGTCGATCTTCCAATCGGAGCCCTTAGAGCGCCCTTCGAGGAAAGGGAAACGATCAGGGTCGAACAGCGAACCACCCAGCGCTGGAAGGCGCAGCATTTCATGCTCAATGCCGCCGTACACTGCGCGAAATGTCGCTAGTAACCGTGACCAGGCATCGTTGCGCCGCTCCAGCACCTCCTCGGCTTCCTGGCGCAGCTGCATACGCAGAGTGGAAATGGCGTAGTTGCTTTCGTACACCTCCTCTCCCATCAGCAAGAGCCCCCGCTCCTCGGCCGACAGCAGGAACACCAGACGCATCATGATGCTCAGACCCGCTTCGTAGAGCTCGGTCGGCTCGACACCTTGCAGCAGCGCTCCTGACCGTTCACGGTCTTCCTTACCCAGTGCCTGGATCAACACCTCGACCGCGCGGCGGACTTGTTCACCCAGGGCATCGGTGACCTCCTCCTGATACTGAAGAGACTCGTCCAGCATTGAGGGTAAGGACTCATCGTCTGGCCCGAAGAAGCGCCGGATACCCAATAGGGTGAGAAAGGCCTGCAGCGTCAGCCGCTCCTGCCCCCAGAGACGTGCATACCAACTTGCGAAGGTCGAAACAGCGCCAACGAGAGCATCGACTAGCATCCAGCGCTCACCATCGGTGACCAAACCAAGGCGACAGCCGCTGGCCCGGCAGAGCCGCTCCATGCGCTCGGCTGGACTAGCGGACCAGCCATCCAATTTCAGTGCTGCCTGGAGATCCGTGCCCGCAGAATAGATTTGCACGAGCAGCTGACTTTTGCCGCCTGAGACCAACGCATAGTCAGGCTCCAAGGTGACACCATGTTCCGGCAGAGTGACGCGTAGCTCAGAAGGAATGCGCTCACCTCGTAGTAGAAGCTCACCGCTATCGTTCTCGTCGTATTCCAGGCCGCGGGCAAGCACCTCGTGAATCCAGGCGCGATGCAGTTCGGTGAATCTGGGATCGTCATTGTCACGCGCCTCGCACCATTCGTCATAAGCTTGCCGCAGGTACTGTCGAATGCGAGGTTCGACAGCAGGTAGACCAGTGGAGAAGATTCGTTTCAGTACCGGCGTGGCGAGGAAAGGACCGGAGACCTCAATCAGCGACAACCATTCATCGTGAATATCGAGGGGGTTCATACGCGGCCTCCCTGGGCTAGCGGTACAGGTACGATGAAAATGACGGCTACCGGGAAGGTGCGATCCTGCGGTTCGGCATAACGAGCTTCGATGGCACCGGCCTCTTCTTCCCGCTCCGCAGGAATCCGCACGAGACGTGCTTGCAGGGCGGAGTTGTCACGACGAACCTGGGTGCGCTCATCCTCACTGAACAAAGAAAACTGCTCAGGCAACTCGTCCTTATCCAGCTCCCTGCGAATGGCACTATCCAGCTCATCCAGCACGGCGAAGATGTCTTCTTTTTCTTTGTTCTTGCGGGTTTCCAGGGTGTTGCCCAAATATTCGAGACGATTGCGTGAACGTGCTCCGAGGGATTGCTGAATCGCCTCTTCCGCAGTGGCGAAGCGAGAGCGCAACATGACAAAGAGCGAATCATCGAGCCGACACGGCTGCGCGTCGTCCAACCAGCCCTGTACGCGGGCGACGCCCTCTTCGCGCTTGAAGCCCTGTTCGCGCAGATAGCCCCCAGCCAACGTCAGTTCCTCATGTAGACGATGGTGATTGCCGCCAGTGATCACCAAGCGTGACACGACCACAACCGCCGGGGCCTCGAGACGATCGTCAGGCAACGCTCGCACCGTCACTCGGTGCAAGCGCTTGTTGTCTTCCTGCGCCCAAACCTCGGCACGCAGCAAACGCAGACACATCTGCACCAACCGATGATTGAGATGGATGAGCACCAGGTCGTCTCGCCCATTGGCGACTTCATGATCGAATGTCACCGGGCGTGACTTGCCGGTGAATGGATGCTCCAGCCCTTCGCGGCACCGCTCCCAGGCACCTCCTAGGGGCGGCAGCTCGAAGACTTTACCCGGCGCGATCCCCGCCAGCGTCAGCGGCTTGAGAGCCGGTTTCTCGGCCAACGCCAAGCCGGTTTCGACCGCCTTCAGGATGTGCTCAGGAGAGAGGTGGAAGTCCTCCCTAGTCTCGACCAACTTCTCATGTAGCTTCGCTATTCGGTTAGCGAGGTCTTTTTCAGCTCTGACGAATCGGCGGGTCTGGGCAATCCTCGCATCCGCCAAACGGGTATCCAGATCACGTAGCGCCCCTTCGATGAGTCCAGACATCTGCGGTGCGATTACGGGGTTCACGCTGCCCATATCGGCACGCATGGAATCGAGCTTACGCAAGGCGCGCAGGATATCGTCCTGATGGCCACCGACAGTATCCTGGTCTTGCCGAGCATCGACCGGATGCCAAATCACCACCTCTTTCTCACGCTGGCCATGGCGGTCGATACGACCGTTGCGCTGCTCCATGACGTTGGGGTTGTACGGGATTTCCAAGTGAATGAGGTAGTTACAGTGGTTCTGCAGGTCGATACCTTCGGAAGCGGCGTCGGTGGCAAGCAGGATGCGCACGGGGGAAATGTCTGGAGCGGCCTGGAATGCCGCCTTCACTTGTTCTCGATCGTCGTGATCCATGCCGCCATGCAAGATCATCAGGCGATCGCCACCCAAATCATTAGTCGCCAGAATCTGATGTAGCCAGTCGAGCGTGGTGCGGTACTCGGTGAAGAGAATCACTCGTTTACCATTCCAGGATCCATCGGTCTTCAAATGCCGATTGATCCAATCAAGCAACGCTTTGGCCTTGGAGTCGGCTTGATTCATCGCCTGCTGAGACCAGTGCCTGAGCTCATCGAGCAGGATACGCTCCTCTGCGTTCAACGGGCGTGAGTAGCGCGTGGCTTCCTCGACGGCCTCTTGCTGCGCAATTTCGACGTCTGAGTCGTTGGCGTAATCCTCTTCGGCACGCTGTATAGCCTTGAGCAAAATTCGCTCGGACAAATCCGTTCGTCTTTTGCTAGTTCCGTCGTTTTCCAGCGTCGCGACATGCTTTTCCAGGGTCGACGCGAAAGCAGCCGGCGACGAGAACAAGCGTTTCCGTAGCAGTTGGTTGACGAAGGACGCACCGGTCACACCACCCAACTCGTCATCCGCGCATTCTCTGCTGGCACAGAATTCTTGAAGCTTGCGATGGACTTCTCTTTCTTTTGCGGTGTAGTAGACGGGCAATGCTTCGAGCTTGCGCTGTGCGTAAATCAGATTCCCGTCCTTGTCAGTGATTTCGCTCTTGAGGCGGCGGATCATCACCTGAGACAGCTGCTTCTGCTCCGGCATGATATTGCGGGCGAACCGCTGATCATCGAGCAGCTCCAACAGCGAAGTGAAGGACTCGGTGTAGCCGTTATGTGGCGTCGCAGTCAGAAACAGATGGTGCTGAAAATGCGGGGCTATGGTGCGGATGAAACGAGTACGCTGGCTTTCGATCGCGTATTGAGCGCTCGCTGACGGCGCGACGTTGTGCGCCTCGTCGACGACCAACATATCGAACTTACGCGGATAGCTGACATGCGTCGGCAGGATATCGCGGAATGCACGCAAACCATCACCGGCCTTAGCCCAATCCATCGACGTGATCAGATGCGGGAACGAGGTCCAAGGATTAGCATGTATTCCACGCTCGCGCCGCATCTCCTTGATGTAAGTGCTGTCGACGATACGAAATTCCAGACCAAACTTTTCCATCATCTCGACACGCCACTTTTCTTGCAGTGACGCGGGGCAGACGATCAGCACAGTTCGAGCACGATGACGCAGGAGCATTTCCTGAATGACCAAGCCGGCTTCGATGGTCTTGCCCAGACCTACATCGTCGGCGATCAGCAGATTGACGCGAGCCATGTCGATTGCACGAACCAGGGGATCCAGCTGGAAGTCTTGCAGACTTACACCACTGCGAAACGGTGCCTGGAGGAAGCCGCGATCAGCATTCGTAGCAGCCCCCCAACGCACGGCATCGAGAAAAGCCTCCAGAGTGCAGGAGTCGTCCTGTCCGGTGATGGCTGGCAAACCAGCACGCTCAATGACATGCGCACCTGGCTCAATTTCCCAAATCACCTGGAGCTCTTCGCCTAGGGCATCCTCATCAATGGAAGCCAGCGTGACAGCGTGCTGCTGCACGCTGCCTAATTTGGAAGCGTCCACCTCAGCCACCACCCACTGCCGGCGTCTAACTTCGACAAGCTGACCTGGTTGCGGGATATCACGGTAGCTGCTGCCTTCCGCCATTGCAGTCATTCTTAACCCCTTAACACCGTCTTCATCTAGCCGATGACGACGAATGAGCAAACACCTATGGGCTTCGCGCTTTCGAAAGCCCGAAGCACTAAATTCAATTGAGTACAGGTGCGAAGCCCAGGGCTGGAAACGGCATTCGTGATCGCAGAGAACACTGTAGATTGGCCATCCCTGGGATACTACCGCCTGCTATGATGCAAAATACATCACCTTATCCATTGGCACGGCGTGGGTAAAGCCGCTCTCCACGCTTTCTGCAGTTTGGGCAACTGACCGAGGCCTTCATCGGCCTCATACAATCCTGACCACACAGGTACGGGCGTAGCAATCAAGCACGGTACCCACGTAGAGGGCGACTTCGATCACTTGCTGAGTTGCCTGATAGCGCTGATCTTGCTCCCTTCGCCTGAATCTCTTTTGAGCGAGGAGAGTACAGATGCTATTGGTTATCAGCACGAAAGGCATTGCAAAGGGCTGTCACAGCCGGCTCGCACCGAAGCCATGCTGGCCATCCCCATAAACCTTGGTGGCTACCTTGCAGAGGTAGCTGGTCCTGTAGAAAAAGTCAGCCTGGCTCTGCGGGTCATTCCGACGTAGACAGTAGGTTGGATTGGTCGGTATCTCGACCAGCCCCCTGACCGCTTCAACTGGTAGTCCCAGGGCACTGGCCCATGCCCCCTCAAGACGATTGAACATGTTGTCTCTTCCGGCCTCGAATTTTCCAAGGGCATTGAACGCATCGAAGTTCAGCAGGAAGGCCATGTGATAGTGGGGTCTTCCATGCTGCCCCACCTCCCTGCTCCAGACGCACCGCACATTACTGTCATGCGCACTCTTGTTCTCCATTCGTGCTATTCGACGATTGTGCCGTATCTTGGCCTTAAACGATTCAACAAATCGATCAATTACCTGATTCGTGTAATAGCTTTCAGGCAGATCAACGCCTGTAGGAAACCTCAGATCAACCCTAAATGCGAAAACACGTGAATACTGCTGAACAGCCCTCTCTGTAGTACTGTGAAGTCTTTCCAGATACTGTTGAACAAAAGGCCCTTTATCGACTTGAATAGGGAATCCCAAATAGCTGCTTGCATCATGAATAATCAGATTTCGGTTTTGAGGAAGACGCTGCATTTTCAAACACTCCGGTGCTAGTTTCATAAACTTCTAGCAATGAGTAGTTTTTTACGACGCATCTGCGATGCACATCATTCAGGCATCCCACGGATTCCTGCAATTCATCACTAACACATACCCAAACACAATGACACCTGATACACAAATAATAAAGCATACTACCAATACCGATAGACCCAATAAGAAAAATGCCTATCACCACCGGGAAGACATCCAATAAAAACCATGCGAAACTCCAAAAATAAACTCTGGAAAAAAATTGCCACGACCAGCTAACCTGGCCGTAGCACCTCATCTAAAACCATAGAGAACTTTAAGATCAAACCGAAACGATTCCTTGCGTGTCGCGCTCCTCAATTCGATCCAAGATCCATTCCTTAACCTCACTCTCCAGCCACCCAACACTCCGCCCTCCCAAGGGGATCGGCTTCGGGAACCAGTTACCGGAAACATACTTGTAAACCGTCGAGCGTCCAAGGCCTGTCATTTCCATTACCTGCTGTAGTCGAATCACCTTCATGATGAGCTCCTAATTTTACTCATCAGATCTGGCTTCCATGTAATCCTTTACTTTGTGATTAGTCCACCCAAGAAAGCAGAGAAGAACTTTCAGCCTTGCACCCTACTGATCTTGCCCAGCAGCCGTGGACACGGGTTTAAGCACACATCCTGGCCTCGAAGGTCTCTGGGCTGATGTGCCCCAGCGTGCTGTGTCGCCGCTGGCGGTTGTAATCGGTTTCGACGTATTCAAACACGGTTTCACGCATCTGGGCGCGGCTCGTGAAGCGCTCGCCGTGGATGCACTCGACCTTCAGGCTGTGGAAGAAGCTCTCTGCACAGGCATTGTCGTAGCAGTTGCCTTTGGCGCTCATGCTGCATCGCAAGTGATGGGCGCGGATCAGCTCCTGGTAAGCCGCTGAGCAGTACTGGCTGCCGCGGTCGCTATGCACGATCACGTCATTAGGCTGCCTACGTCGCCACAGCGCCATGTGCAAGGCATCGCAAACCAAGTCGGCCGTCATGCGCTCGTTCATGGCCCAGCCGATCACCATCCGTGAATACAGATCGATGACCACTGCCAGATACAGCCAGCCTTCCTCCGTATGCAGGTAGGTGATGTCACCCACCCATTTCTGATTTGGCGCAGATGCCTTGAAATCCTGCTTGAGCAAGTTCTCTGCCACTGGCAGGGAGTGCTGAGAATTGGTCGTGGCCTTGAACTTCTTGGCGGCCTTGGCACGCAGTCCTTGCCGTTGCATCGAGGCGGCTACCGTCTTGCGATTGCAGGGTAGGCCGGCTTCCCGCAGGTCGTGGCACAGCCGTGGAGCCCCGCTGCGGCCCTTGCGTGCGCTGTATGCCTGAGCGACCTGCCGATCCAGTTCGGCTCTTCGCCGCTGGCGGATTGACGGCCTGCGAGAGCACCAAGCGTAGTAACCGCTGCGGGCAACGCCCAACACGCGACACATGGCCTGGATCGAGAAATGCGCGGTATGAGTCCTCATGAAGGCGTACTTCACTTGAGGCTCTTGGCAAAGTACGCGGCGGCCTTTTTTACGATGGCCAGCTCCTCGGCGTGCTCGGCCAACAGCCGCTTGAGTCGGGCATTCTCGTCGGCCAGCGACTGCTCGCGCTCGCTGCCGGCCTGAGTCTGGTGCTTCTTGCTCCGCCAGCCGTAGAGCTGGGAAGCATGCAGGCCGAGCTGTTCGGCAGCCTTGCTGACGCCAATGCGCTCGGCCAAAGCCAGCGCTTCGTCCTTGTAGGCTTGGGAATGGCGGGTGCGGGTCTGTTTCATTGGGGTTGCTTGTCTTGCCATGATTCACCTCGTTGCAGTTTATCGCTTAACGGGGTGTCCACTGGGACTGGGCAAGATCATACAACCCCGACCATGCACTCACACAGCAGAAATAATAAAGTACAACTTCACCTAAACGAAGGGAGTTATATAACCGAAGAATGACCGAGCACTCGCCTCATTTGTAGGCGCGCCTTTACACCGCTCCCCTCACGCCAACACCGCCTACAGTCCATTTGCAGGAGGCCGATCCGACAGCCTCACAGTGTTCCTGGAAGACAGAATGCCTATCACCGTAAGCTTACCTCTGATAACCCCATGAACACTGGCACCTGAGCCGATTTTTCACCCTAGGAACCCCCTTGGAAACCCCTAGGATTTCCCTAGAAAAGAGCTAGAAATATGATATTTTCACCTATGGAACTACTAGAGATTTAGCAGCCTCCCAACCCGAAAATAACGAAAGCAAGAATTATGCCAATAGCTCACAAAGACAAACTTCAGAAAACATTTAATAGCCTTAATGCCGACAGGAGATTCTCTACTTGGCTATGGGTTTTTATAATCCAGAATTTCCCAAATATAGATTTAGGAGAATTCGGAAGCCCGGGTATGCGAGACCGAATGGCGGAACTCGTCATCAACCACCCAGGACTAAAACAAACAATCGAAAATAAAAAGATCACCGACCTCTTACCCGAGCAGAGCCTTCAGTGGATAACAAATAACAAAAGGCAGAACAATTTCCTAATCAGAAAACTGACCGAAAAAAATGGGATCCCCTACACAGACGCCCCCGAAAATCTAACCGGTAGAAATCTAACCATTGCAGCAATTGATACATGGCAAACAGAAAGAACTCAAAAGTCAGCAATCGTCAACCAGATAAGATCCGAATGGGAAGCCCATACAGAGTCAGACTACTTATTTAAATGGTTCGACGGACCAGACGAGAAGGAAAAGTTGAGTGCAGCATGGAAAACAACCAAAGCCAAATACTCACATTTAGACCCCCATAAAATCCAACTTCAAGAAGTAGAGGATTTAATTATTTTCCTTGACACCCCAAGCATCACCACATCAGAAAAAGTACTGCTCATGGACTCCATCAAGAAACAATGGAGCAAAAATAAAAGCCGCGCCAAAAATAAAGATGCCGGAAAAAAGCAGTATAACTTCATCCTATCCCAAAAGACTATTAATCGCCTTGATAAGCTAGCCGAAAAACATGATCTAAAACGAACTCAAGTCCTAGATATACTGCTAAAAATGGAGGAAGAAAAAGGAACTTACATCCCAGCAAGACTGAAAGCGCTAGCCGACAGCTAAAGATTGCACAGGCAGCATGATCTATTCATGCTCCGTCAAAAATACTCTGCCGGAACATCCTAATTACTAACAAGGCTGTCAGGGATTCATTAAACAGCCTTGCGAGAAAAATAAATTCGCGAACTCAACCAAGTAAATTAAGGACAGATCAGGATCACCCCTTCGCCACAACTTGAGCATCAATTTCGTCAGCCCACGCTTGCATCATCTGACGTCGCTCTTCCAGATATTCAGCCTGATTGTAACTTGCACGAACTTTGTTTCTCTCAGCATGCGCCAACTGACGTTCAATCACGTCTGCGCGAAATCCCATTTCGTTCAGCATGGTCGAAGCTGTCGCGCGAAAGCCATGAGCTGAAAAGCCTATGCTGTCCTTGCCATTGAAGCCCATGCGCTCAAGTGCTCGGTTCAGAGTTGTGGCGGTCATACATTCGTTTGGCTTGCGATAGTTCGGGAAAAGTAGTCGACGACCACCTGTATGGGTGCTCAGTTCACGCAGCAACTCGACCACCTGCCTGGATAGCGGGACTATGTGCGTCTCTCGCATCTTCATACGCTCAGCCGGAATTCGCCATTCGGCCCGATCCAGATCGAATTCGCTCCACTCTGCCTTGCGGAGCTCTACAGTGCGAACAAAGGTGAGCAGCATCAGACGCAGCGCGATCACCGTAGTCCTGTAGCCACCGTATTGCTCCAGGACCTTAGAAAATTCAGCTATCAGCTCACGACTGAGCGGCTTGTTATGCTGCACCTTGGGGCGATGTATAGCGCCTTTCAGAGCGGCCGCCGGATCGGCGTCGGCACGCAATGTCGCGACGGCATACCGAAAGACTGCCGACGACCACTGCCTGACGAGCAGCGCCACCGTTGCAGCCCCTCGGGCCTCAATCCGGCCGAGAATATCCAACAGGTGTGCGGCCGATACATTGCGTATCGGCAGCTTCCCCACGAAGGGGAAGACATCTGCCGCCATGAACCTCTCAACCTGCCGCAAGTAGTAAGGCGTCCAGCCTGGCGCCTTCTTTTTGATCCATTCGCGCGCAACCGCCTCGAAAGTGTTCGCGTTCGCAGCGCTGACAGCCAGCCGTTCGGCCTGCCTGTTGTGTGACGGATGGATACCTTGGCGAATCAGTGGCTTGGTCTTTTCCCGCTCATTGCGCGCATCAGCCAGCCCAATCTCCGGGTAGCTGCCAATGGCAAACACATTCTCCTTGCCGTCTATGCGATAGCGGAGCCGCCACAGCTTGGTGCCGCTAGGACGCACCTCCAGATACAAGCCGCCACCGTCGGTCAGCTTGAGCGGTTTCTCGGCAGGCTTGGCGTTGCGGACCTTGGCATCTGTCAGGGGCATATCTGCGGGTATCCGAATCTCGATACCCGCAACGATACCCGCATTATTCGTAGATGCCAACGGACGGCATGGATGATAAAGGACGTAAAACTATTGGTTTTACTGGCTTTTACGAATACGCATAGACTCTTACGGACATTCAAAGAAGCCGATGCTGATTATCGATCATCAGTAACATGGTGTTAAACCTCTTGGACTTACTGACTTCAGAATTCGAACCTTCTTGCTGCCGTCACGGGCACAGCTTCGCCACAAAGGGCAGAAAATGAAGAAGGCAAACGGGGACGGGCCGGGCGGGCCGGCAAGAGATAAAGTCAGGCGCGCCAACGCCAACGGGCGTGGGCCTTGATTACGCGCATCAAGAGTTTGCTGACGATCAACACAGGATAGGTCTCGCTCATACGTCCCGGCACAGTAGCTTACCGGGGCGGCGGGCGCAATATGCCTGTAAACACGGGGAAACGAATGGACTTGGGAGGGATGCACGGCGATTTGCTAAGGTCGATCGGGCAGTACCTCATAAAAACAAAGAAAAGGATGTTCCCTGATGCGAAAAGCCCCATTATTGCGCTTTACCCTCGCCTCATTGGCATTAGCCTGCAGCCAGGCATTCGCGGCACCCTCGCCCTACTCCGGCATGATTGTGTTTGGCGACAGCCTCAGCGATGCCGGGCAGTTTGGCGGCGTGCGCTTCACCAACCTCGATGCCAATGGCAACTATGCGCCAGTGTCGCCGATGATCCTGGGCGGGCAGCTGGGTGTGAACCCGACCGAGCTTGGCCCTTCCACCTCCCCTCTAAATCCGGTATTGGGGCTTCCCGACGGCAATAACTGGGCAGTCGGTGGCTACACCACCCAACAGATCCTGGATTCGATCACCAGCACTTCCGAGACGGTCATCCCGCCAGGACGCCCCGGCGCCGGGCAAGTATTACGGGAGAAGCCAGGCTACCTGGCTAACGGCCTGCGTGCCGACCCTAACGCCCTGTACTACCTGACTGGTGGTGGTAATGACTTCCTGCAGGGCCTGGTCAACAGCCCCGCCGATGCCGCAGCCGCCGGTGCCCGCCTGGCCGCCAGCGCCCAGGCCCTGCAACAAGGTGGCGCCCGCTACATCATGGTCTGGCTGCTCCCGGACCTTGGCCAAACACCGAACTTCAGCGGCACGCCGCAGCAGACCCCCCTGTCATTACTGTCTGGTGTCTTCAACCAGTCGCTGCTCAGCCAACTGGGGCAAATTGACGCCGAGATCATCCCGCTGAACGTGCCCATGCTGCTGAGCGAGGCACTGGCCAGCCCCAGCCAGTTCGGCCTGGCCACCGGCCAGAACCTGGTGGGTACCTGCTACAGCGGCGAAGGTTGCGTGGAAAACCCGGTGTACGGCAACAACGGCACAACACCAGACCCGACCAAGCTGCTGTTCAACGACTTGGTGCACCCGACCATCGCTGGCCAGCAACTGATCGCCGATTACGCCTACTCGATCCTCTCCGCACCATGGGAACTGACCCTGCTTCCGGAAATGGCCCACACAAGCCTGCGTGCCCACCAGGACGAACTGCGCAACCAGTGGCAGACACCCTGGCAGGCCGTTGGCCAGTGGCAAGCCTTTGTCGCCAGCGGCGCCCAGGACCTGGATTTCGACGGCCAGAGCAGCGCGGCCAGTGGCGATGGCCGCGGCTACAACCTGACCGTGGGGGGCAGCTATCGCCTGAACGAAGCCTGGCGCCTGGGTCTGGCGGGAGGCGTATACCGGCAGAAACTGGAAGCCGGCGGACACGACTCGGACTACACGCTGAACAGCTATCTGGCCAGCGCCTTTGCCCAATACCGCCAGGACCGCTGGTGGGCGGATGCCGCGCTAACCGCCGGGCACCTGGACTACAGCGACCTGAAGCGCACCTTCGCCCTTGGCGTGAATGACCGCAGCGAAAAAGGCGACACTGATGGCGAAGCCTGGGCGATATCCGGGCGGCTGGGCTACAACCTGGCAGCCGATAGCAGCAACTGGCAGCTGGCACCCTTCATCAGTGCCGACTATGCGCGCGTGAAGGTGGATGGTTACGACGAGAAGAGTGGTCGCTCGACGGCGCTGGGCTTCGATGACCAGGCGCGCACGTCACGCCGCCTGGGCCTGGGTTTGCAGGGCAGTGTGCAGGTGCTGCCGAGTACCCGGCTGTTCGCAGAAGTGGCGCAGGAACATGAGTTCGAGGATGACCGGCAGGATGTGACCATGCACCTCACCAGCTTGCCGGCGAATGACTTCACCCTGACCGGGTATACGCCGCACAGCGACCTGACCCGGGCGAGCCTGGGGGTAAGCCATGAAGTGGTGGCAGGGGTGCATTTGCGCGGAAACTACAACTGGCGCAAGAGCGATGAATTGACCCAGCAGGGGGTGAGCCTGGGGATCAGCGTGGACTTCTGAATAGATGGGGCCGCTCGGCGGCCCCAATCCATTTACTTGGCTGAAGTCTGCTCAGCCAAGGCGACCGCACGGAACATCGCGCGGCGCTTGTTGATGGTTTCTTCCCACTCCAGCGCCGGCACCGAGTCGGCAACGATGCCGCCACCGGCCTGCACATGCAGTTCGCCGTCCTTGATCACGGCAGTACGGATGGCAATCGCGGTGTCCATGTTGCCATTCCAGGCAAAATACCCCACGGCACCACCGTAAACCCCACGCTTGACCGGCTCCAGTTCGTCGATGATCTCCATCGCACGAATCTTCGGTGCGCCCGACAAGGTGCCAGCCGGCAAAATCGCCCGCAGCGCATCCATCGCCGTCAGCCCTTCACGCAGCTGGCCGGTGACGTTGGAGACAATGTGCATCACATTGGAATAACGCTCGATCACCATCTTCTCGGTCAGCCGCACGCTGCCGGTCGAGGACACACGGCCCACGTCGTTACGGCCCAGGTCGATCAGCATCAGGTGCTCGGCGATTTCCTTGTCGTCCGACAGCAGGTCGTCTTCCAACGCACGGTCGGCCTCTTCGGTCGCTCCACGCGGGCGAGTACCGGCAATCGGGCGCACGGTAACCAGGTTGTCCTCGACACGCACCAGCACCTCGGGCGAACTGCCAACCACATGGAAGTCACCGAAGTTGAAGAAGTACATGTAGGGCGTCGGGTTGAAGCAGCGCAGCGCGCGGTACAGGTCGATAGGCGCTGCCTTGAAGTCGATGGACATGCGCTGCGACGGCACCACTTGCATGCAGTCACCGGCCAGGATGTATTCCTTGATACGGCCGACGGCGTTCTCGTAGTCCTCACGCGTGTAGCTGGAGCGGAATTCCGGCTCGGCGGCCTGCGGGCCACTCAAGTCCAGGCCACGGCGCGGGGTGATCGGCTGACGCAGGGTTTCCAGCAGGCCTTGCAGCCGTGCCTGGCCCTGTTCGAAGGCTTGCTCTTCAGCCGGGTCGACCAGCACGATCGCGTGCATCTTGCCTGCCAGGTTGTCGAACACCACTACGGCATCGGACACCATCAGCAGAATATCCGGCACACCCAGCGGGTCCGGGTTGGGGCTGGCGCCCAGGCGCTTTTCCACATAACGCACGCAGTCGTAGCCGAAGTAGCCGACCAGGCCGCCGTTGAAGCGCGGCAGGCCAGGGATGTCGGCGACCTTGTAACGGTCCTTGAAGCTTTCGACGAACGCCAACGGGTCTTCGACATCGTGGCTTTCCACCTCGATGCCATCCTGCAGGATGCTGACGTGGTAGCCGTGAACGCGCATCACGGTGCGCGACGGCAGGCCGATCATCGAGTAACGGCCCCACTTCTCACCGCCCTGAACCGATTCGAGCAGGTACGAGTTGGGTTGGTCGGCCAGTTTCAGGTAGATCGACAGCGGCGTGTCGAAGTCGGCCAGGGTTTCGCAGGCCAGGGGGATGCGGTTGTAGCCGACAGCGGCCAGGCGCAGGAATTCTTCGCGGTTCATGAGTAGCCTCGTGGCAAGCAGCAATAAGTCAGGCAAACGGATGGGCCGGCACACGCCGGCAGGCAGAAGTCAGGCGCGCCAACGCCAACGGGCCAGAGCCTTGATGACTTTCATCCAGAATTTGCCAGTAACCGCCACGGTGGACTCTCTGTCTTGTGAGGCTTGAAGGTCCGCCAACGTTATCCCAGTGGCCGGGTCTTCGCAACCGGGCAGCAAGGCGCGCAGGTCATCGATCACAAGGCTGGGGGTTTCGTCGTGGATCGGCCGGCCATGGTTGTAGCCGTAGGTCAGCCCCACGCATTGCACGCCAGCCGCCTTGGCCGCCAGCACATCACTGCGCGAATCACCGACGAACAACGCTTGTTGCGGGGTAACGCCGGCCATCTGCATGACGAACAGCAACGCCGCCGGGTCCGGTTTTTTCTGCGGCAGGGTGTCGCCGCCGATGATCCAGCGGAAATAGCGGCCGATCTTCATCTGGTCCAACAAAGGGGCGACGAAGCGCTCCGGCTTGTTGGTGATCAGTGCCATTTCCACACCCTGCTTCTGCAGCCAGCGCAGGGTGTCTTTCACGCCGGGATAAACCACAGTGAGCTCATGGCTTTGGGCATAGGCTTCCATGAACAGCGCCAGGCCCTGCTCGGCCAGCACATCATCCACAGCGTCATGCTCAATACCGCCCGCCAGTGCTCGGCGCACCAGCACCTGGGCGCCATTGCCAACCCAATGGCGCACCGCCTCAAGGCCGGCAGGCGGGCGCCCCAGTTCGAGCAGCATGCGGTCCACGGCGGCGGCCAGGTCTGGCACGGAGTCGATCAGGGTACCGTCCAGATCGAACATCACCAGCCTGGGCAGCGTCCCCGGGAACAGCTGCTCGAAGCCACTCATGGGCGGGCCTGAGCCAGTTCGGCGCGCATCCGGGCAATGACTTCCTGGTAGTCCGGGGCGTTGAAGATGGCCGAGCCGGCCACGAAGGTGTCGGCGCCAGCGGCAGCGATCTCGCGGATGTTGTTGACGTTGACGCCGCCGTCGATTTCCAGGCGGATATCACGGCCACTGGCGTCGATCAGCGCACGCGCTTCGCGCAGCTTGTCGAGGGTGCCGGGGATGAACTTCTGCCCGCCGAAGCCTGGGTTAACGCTCATCAGCAGCACCATGTCGATCTTGTCCATCACGTACTTCAGGGCGTCCAGGCTGGTGGCCGGGTTGAACACCAGGCCGGCCTTGCAGCCACCGTCTTTGATCAACTGCAGCGAGCGGTCGATGTGCTGGGTGGCTTCCGGGTGGAAGGTGATGTAGGTGGCGCCGGCCTCGATGAAGTCGCCGATGATGCGGTCGACCGGGCTGACCATCAGGTGCACGTCGATGGGCGCGGTGACGCCGTACTTGCGCAGGGCAGTGCATACCATCGGGCCGATGGTCAGGTTGGGAACGTAGTGGTTGTCCATGACATCGAAGTGAACGATGTCGGCACCCGCAGCCAAAACCTTGTCGACGTCCTCACCCAGGCGGGCGAAATCGGCGGAAAGAATGGAGGGGGCAATAGCGTAGGGCTGCATGGCGCACCTGTTGGCAGAATCACGGTGGCGCGCATTGTAACTCAGGCAAACGGGTAGAGGCTGATTGGTATCAATCCGTGTCGACCAGCTGTTTCAACCTGTACCGGCCTCTTCGCGGGCTTACCCGCGAAGAGGCAGGCTCAGAAAACTGACAATCAGGCAGGCTGCTGGGTTCTCAGCTTCTCGCTACGCCCACGCAACCACTCCAAGGTCAGCAGCAATATCACCGAGAAGGCAATCAGCAAGGTCGCAGCCGCTGCAATGGTCGGGCTCAGGTTTTCGCGAATACCACTGAACATCTGCCGCGGCAGGGTCGCCTGCTCGGGCCCTGCCAGGAACAGGGTCACCACCACCTCGTCAAACGACGTGGCAAAGGCGAACAGCGCCCCCGAAATCACCCCGGGCGCAATCAGCGGCAGGGTCACCCGACGGAAGGTCAGCAGTGGCGACGCGCCCAGGCTGGCCGCCGCGCGCACCAGGTTGTAGTTGAAGCCCTGCAAGGTGGCCGACACGGTAATGATGACGAACGGTACACCCAGCACCGCATGCACCAGAATCAGCGAGGTGAAGCTGTTGCCCATCCCCAGCGGTGCAAAGAACAGGTAACTGGCTACACCGATAATCACGACCGGCACCACCATCGGCGAAATCACCAGCGCCATCACCAGCGACTTGCCGGGGAAATCGCCACGGGTCAGGCCGATGGCCGCCAGGGTGCCGAACACCATGGCCAGCACCGTGGCTGCCGGGGCGACGATGATGCTGTTCTTCAGCGCCCGCATCCATTCGGCCGAGCCGAAGAAGTCCTGGTACCACTGCAGTGAGAAGCCCTGCAGCGGGTACACCAGGAAGCTGCCACTGTTGAACGACAGCGGCACGATCACCAGTACCGGCAAGATCAGGAAAAGCAGGATCAAACCGCAAAGAATGCGCAGGCTGTAGAACCAGACCCGCTCCACGGGCGACATGTATGGGCTCAACATCACAAGGCTCCTCAGCTCAGGCGCAGGCGGCTGGCGCCGACCAGCCAGCTATAGATCAGGTACAACAACACAGTCGCCAGCAGCAACAGCCCGCCCAGCGCGGTGGCCATGCCCCAGTTGATGCTGGTGTTGGTGTAGAAGGCAACGAAGTAGCTGACCATCTGGTCGTTCGGACTGCCCAGCAGTGCCGGAGTGATGTAGTAGCCGATGGCCAGGATGAACACCAGCAGGCAACCCGCACCTACACCGGCGTAAGTCTGCGGGAAGTAAACCCGCCAGAAGCTGGCGAACGGGTGGCAGCCCAGCGAAATTGCCGCACGCATGTAGCTGGGCGAAATGCCCTTCATCACGCTGTACAGTGGCAGGATCATGAACGGCAGCAGGATGTGTACCATCGAGATGTAAACACCGGTACGGTTGAACACCAGTTCCAGCGGTTGATCGATGATGCCCATGGCCATCAGCGCGCTGTTGATCAGGCCGCCCGACTGCAGCAGCACGATCCACGCCGCCACCCGCACCAGAATCGAAGTCCAGAACGGCAGCAGCACCAGGATCATCAGCAGGTTGCTCTGCCGGGTCGGCAGGTTGGCCAGTAAATAGGCCAGTGGGTAGGCCAGCACCAGGCAGATGGCGGTGATCACCACACCCATCCACAGGGTACGGGCAAAAATGTCCAGGTAAATGGCCTGGTCCGGTGTGGCCTTGGCCAGTTCGCCAAGGTCATCGATGCGATGGTCGACAGAGGCCAGCAGGTAGAACGATGTCACCGAACTGGTATTGCGGCGTATCGCCTGCCAGTAGGCTGGATCACCCCATCGCTCGTCGACGGCCTGCAACGCGTCCTTATATGAGGCAGGCTCAGCCTTGAATGGCAGTGCCCGGGCGGTCTTGGTCAACAGGCTGCGGTAACCGGCCAGTTCCATGTTCAAGCGCTTGGAAAGGTCGCCAAGGGTCTGGTTCTTGCGCGATTCGGCCAGGTCCTGGCTCAGCGCCTTGTACACATCCTCGCCGGGCAGGCTCTTGCCATCCCACTGGCTAATGACTTCGACCGTGCGTGGCAGGCCGCCGACCACTTCAGGGTTGCCGACGCTCTTGTACAGCAGCGCCGCGATCGGCACCAGGAACACCAGCAGAAGAAACAGCGCCAGCGGCGCGATCAACGCCTGCGCCTTCCAGCGGTTGACCCGCTCGGCGTGCTTGAGGCGCTGCTTGAGACTTGGACCTGCGCCTTCGTTGAGGGGCACTGCAATGGCCATGGCGAACTCCGCAATACAGGCTGAAATGGGGGCTGCGATGCAGCCCCGCACACTGGACGTTTACTTCTTCGCCGCCCAGGCGTTGAAGCGTTGCTCCAGCTGCTCGCTGTTGTCGGCCCAGAAGGCCACGTCGATCTGCACCTGGTTGGCGATGTTTTCAGGCGTGGTCGGCATGTCCTTCTTCACTTCGTCCGACAGCAGGCTCACAGCCTTAGCGTTGGCCGGGCCGTAGGCGATGTTCTCGGAGTAGGTTTTCTGCTGCTCGGGCTGCACGCTGAAAGCGATGAATTTCTTCGCTTCTTCGGCATCCTTGGCGCCTTTCGGAATGGCCCAGGCATCGAAGTCGTAGATGCCGCCGTTCCACACCACCTTGAGGTTGCTCTCTTTCTGCACAGCGGCAATACGGCCGTTGTACGCAGAACTCATGACCACGTCACCCGAGGCCAGGAACTGCGGTGGCTGTGCACCCGCTTCCCACCACTGGATGCTGGGCTTGAGCTCATCAAGCTTCTTGAAGGCGCGGTCCTGGCCTTCCTTGGTGGCCAGCACTTTGTAGACGTCCTTGGGCGCAACGCCATCGGCCATCAGTGCGAATTCCATGGTGTACTTGGCACCTTTGCGCAGACCGCGCTTGCCTGGGAATTTCTTGGTGTCCCAGAAATCAGCCCAGCTGGTAGGTGCGGTTTTCAGCTTGTCGGCGTTGTAGGCCATGACCGTGGACCAGACGAAGAAGCCCACGCCGCAAGGCTGGATGGCACCCGGCACGTAGTCACCCTCATTGCCAAACAGGGCTGGGTCGAGCTCTTCGAACATGCCTTCATCGCAACCACGCGCCAGCTCTGGCGACTCAACCTCTACCAGGTTCCACGACACACTCTTGGTGTCGACCATTGCCTTGACCTTCGCCATTTCGCCGTTGTACTCACCGGCGACGATCTTGCCATTACCCGCCTTCTCCCATGGCTCGTAGAACGCTTTTACCTGGGCCGCCTTGTTGGCGCCCCCGAACGAGATCACGGTGAGGTCTGCGGCCATGACCTGGCCAGCGGCGAAAAGCCCCAAGGCCAGGGCGGTCAGTTTCAACTGCTTGCGCATTCTTATTCTCTCCACAGTACAGGGTTGGTGAAGCAATCCATCAATGGGCTTCGGCAATCGGATCGAGCGCGCGGGCGTGCTCCACCTCCCAGCCCAGCGGTACTACATCGCCCACGGCCAACGCCGGGTCGAGCTCGGCAATAGGCTGTTTCACGAAGAAATCGCCCTTGCCGCAAACTTCCAGGCGCACCCGCACGTGGTCGCCCAGGTAAATGAATTCAGCCACCCGGCCAGAGAAGCGGTTCACGCAGCTTTCGCTGTGACCGTTCAGGCGCACGCGTTCGGGGCGGATCGACAGGGTGACCGGCTCGCCGGCCTGGCCGACATTCACCGCCAGCGCCTCTACCCGCTCACCGCGCGGCAGTTGCACCTGGCAGCGCTTGCCGTCGCTGGCCAGCAATGTGCCGTTGATGCGGTTGTTCTCGCCGATGAAGTTGGCGACGAAGGTATTGCAGGGCTCTTCGTACAGCGTGCGCGGGTCGGCGATCTGCTGGATCTCGCCCTGGTGGAACACCGCCACACGGTCGGACATGGTCAGCGCTTCGCCCTGGTCGTGGGTCACGTACACCACGGTTACGCCAAGGCGCTGGTGAATGTGCTTGATCTCCATCTGCATGTGTTCCCGCAGTTGCTTGTCCAGCGCGCCGAGCGGTTCGTCCATCAGCACCAGCTGTGGCTCGAACACCAGCGCCCGGGCCAGGGCCACGCGCTGCTGCTGGCCACCCGAGAGCTGGCCGGGGTAGCGCTTGGCGAAGGCATCGAGCTGCACCATGTTCAGCACGCGCTTGACCCGCTCGCTGATGTCGGTCTTGCTGAGGTTGCGCACGGTCAGCGGGAAGGCCAGGTTCTCGGCCACGGTCATGTGCGGGAACAGCGCGTAGTTCTGGAACACCATGCCGATGTCGCGCTTGTGCGGCGGCACGTTGTTGATCGAGCGCCCGGCCAGCTGGATTTCACCAGCGGTGGGCGTTTCGAAGCCGGCCAGCATCATCAGGCTGGTGGTCTTGCCCGAGCCGGACGGGCCGAGCAGGGTCAGGAACTCGCCCTTGCGAATCTCCAGGTTGAGGTCTTTGACGATCAGCGACTCGCCGTCGTAGCTCTTCTGCACACCACGGAAGCTGACCAGCGTTTCGCTGGTTGCAGCGTTCGACTTCGCCTCGCTCATGCCTGCACCTTCTTGTTGGATGACTGCGTAGGCAAAAGAGTAGAAGAGGCGCAAGCGCCCGAAAATCGGGGGTGCTGAGAGAATGCCATCATCCGGATGGAAGATTTGTTGTAGGGATTGCCCTACAAGGATGGCGGGATTGGAATGCCCTTGCGAACACTCCACCGAACCTGTGGGAGCGGGCGTGCCCGCGATGAGGCCGGCACAGCCATGGAGATCAGCAGGTCAGGCCCTTTCGCGGGCACGCCCGCTCCCACAGGGACGTCGACAGGATCACCGATAGCGTATGTCGCAATCAGACCAGCTTGTGCTCCATGGCGTACTTCACCAGCTCCGCCAGCGAGTTCACTTTCAGCTTCTGCATCAGGCGCGCTTTGTGGGTGCTGATGGTCTTGCTCGACAGCGCCAGCTGCTGGGCGATGTCGTTGACGTTGGCGCCCTGGGCCAGGCGCTCGAACACCGAAAACTCGCGTTCCGACAGCAGCGTGTGCAACGGCCGCGACTCGGTCAGGCCCACTTCGAACACCATGCGGTCAGCCAGCGACGGGTCGATGTAACGCCCGCCACCCGCCACCCGGCGAATCGCGGTCAGCAACAGCGCCGGGTCACTGTCCTTGGTGGCATAACCTGCCGCTCCGGCCTTCAGCGCCCGCGCCGCCATTTGTGCCTCGTCGTGCATCGACAACATCAGGATCGCCGGGGCATCGTGCAACGCGCGTATCCGCGGGATCGCCTCCAGGCCATTCACACCCGGCATGGAGATATCCAGCAATACCACCTCACAAGGCGTGTGGCGTAAGGTTTCGAGCAGCTGCTCGCCGTTACCGGCCTCCCCCGCCACCTGCATGTCCTTGGCCAGGCCAATCAGTTGTTTGATCCCTTCACGGACAATGGTGTGGTCTTCGGCCACCAGCACTCGAATCACGATCGCTCTCCTACTCCAACGGTATGGCCACGCTCAGGCTGGTGCCTTCGCCCGGCTCGCTGTCCAGCGTCATGCTGCCCCCCAACATCAGCACCCGCTCACGCACGCCCACCAGGCCAAACGAGGTGGGCCGGGTCTGCTCGCGGCAAAAGCCCTGGCCATCATCGCTGACCGTCATGCGCAATTGCCCCTGTGCAAGCACCAGCTCGATCTCCACGCTGTGCGCCTGGGCATGACGCATCACGTTGGTCAGTGCCTCCTGGAGGATACGGAATAACCCAATGGCCTTGGCATCGCTCAATGCTGGCAGATTATCCGGCACTTGTACCAGGCACGGGATCTGCGTGCGCGCCTCGAAACGCCGTGCCTGCCATTCGATGGCCGAGGCAATGCCGGCATCGAGGATTGGCGGGCGCAAGGCCGTGGCCACGTCGCGCACCAACTGAAACAGCTGGGCGATCAGGCGTTTCATGCTACCCAGACGCTCGTTCAGGCCCGGGTCCAGCTCGGCAAAGGCCAGCTCGCACATCGACACTTCCAGCTTGAGCACGGTCAGCATCTGCCCCAGCTCATCATGCACTTCCCGGGCGATGCGGGCTTTCTCTTCTTCACGCACGCTTTCCAGATGGGCCGACAGCTCGCGTAGCTGCTCCTGGGACTTGGCCAGTGCCATTTCCGCCCGCTTGCCTTGGGTGATGTCCCACACCACGCCGTCCCACACCACCTGGCCGTTACCCAGGCGCCGGGTACTGGCCTTGATGTCGGCCCAACGCTGCTCGCCCTGGCGGGTGAGGATGCGGCCCTGCCAGGACCAGTCCTGGTCACTGGCCAGGGCCAGGTCCTGCACCCGGTGGTAATCGGCACGGTCCTCAGGGTGTACCAGGTTACGCAGCCCCATCTGCGGGTGCTGGATTTCGCCGGGCGTATAGCCCACCAGCGCCTCACTGCCTTCACTGATGTAGGGAAACTCCAGATCGCCCTCGGCCGGGTCGCGTTCCAGACGAAATACCAGCCCCGGCACATTGCCGGCAATGCCCTTAAGCCGCGCCTCGCTTTCGCGCAGTGCCGCCAAGGCACGGTGGCGCTCGGTGACGTCGGCGAGGTAGACCACCAGGTATTCGGAATCACGAAAGCGCAGAAAGCTCAGCGACAGTTCGACCGGCAGCAGGCTGTGGTCGGCCCGTCGGCATTGCGTCTCGAACTGCCCGATACCCTTTGCCCCCGTACGCGCGCCTTTCCACAGCTCCAGCCAGCGGTCCATATTAAGGCTTGGCTCGAAGTCACCCAGCGGCCGTTCCAGCAGCTCCCCCTCGGCGTAACCCAACATGCGCTCGGCAGCGTGGTTGGCGTAGCGCACGTGGCTGTCCCAGTTGACCCACAATATACCCACCGTGCTCTGGTCGATGGCGAACTGGCTCAATCGCAACGCCTCTTCGCGCACCTGGCGCTCCACCAGGCTTTCCCGCGTGGCCAACAGGCTGCGCTCCAGCTGGCGCTGCTGCCGGCGTTGCCACACCAGCGTGGCCAGCGCGCACAACAGCAGCATGCCGAACAGCAAGGCCAGGTTCTGCCAGAAGCCAGGCGACTCGCTCAGGCGTGGGTACTTCGGCTGCAACCAGCGCTGGTGCATTTGCTCCAGCTCTTTAGCCGGCAATGCCTGCAGGCCACGCTCCAGCACGTCGGCCAGCAGTGGCCAGTCGCGCCGAGAACCAATGCGCAGTAACTGCGGCAGGCCTATATCGCCAACCACAGCCAGCTCGCTGAACTCGCTCTCACGCGACAGGCGGCTGAGTTGGGCTTCATCCAGCACGGCGAAACTGGCCTGGCCACCTACCACCAGTTGCAAGGCCTCACGCTCGTTGGGTACCCCCTGCAGGTTGAGGTTGCCGTAGTTGCCACGCAGATAATCCGCCAGTTGGCTGGGCATGCGCACCGCCACGCGCTGCTCGGCCTCGAGCTTTTCCAGCTCTACCGCCATGGCCCCAGTGCGCGACCCCACTACCAGTTGCGGCACGCGCATGTACGGGTCGCTGAACAACCACAGGCGCAGGCTGGCTGGCGTCTGGGTAAGGCCTGGGGCAAAGTCGATTTCCCCGGCCTGCAGGGCATGTTCAAGGCTGGTCTGGTCGGTGAAGTTGCGCCAGGTAAGGTCTAGGCGCAGTGCCTGCGCCAGGCTGTTCACCAGTTCTACGTTGGCCCCATACAATTGCTGCAGGCGCCGGTCGAACTGGGCGTAAGGCGCCTGCAGCACCAGGCCGACGCGCAGGCTGCGATGGCTGTCCAGCCACTGCTGCTGCGCAGGTTCCAGTACAACCGTGGGCTCCGCCTCGGTCCTGGCCAAGGCTATCAAGGGCAGCCACAAGCAGCCGATAACCAACAGGCGACGCACTCGCTTCATCTACACGCTCGTCTTGGCAAAGGCGGCCATGCAGCATGGCCGTCACGGGCAAATACTATTAGGCTGCCGGTATCATTCTGGCCTTGGGTTGACGCATGTCCACACTTTATCGCACGACGCTGGCAATGTGCTGCCTGGCGTCGATCCTTCCGCTCGCCGCCTTGGCCGCCGATGCAGAAAAAGCACCCGCCACAACCGAGGCACCCGCTGCCGAAGCCCCTCGCGCGCCCCTGCTGGAGCGCAGCCAGGAAGACGCCCTGGCGCTGGAGCGGCTGGTACCCAGGGCTGAGCAACAGACGTTGCAGGCGGGCGCCGACAGCTTCCTGGCCTTGTGGAAGCCGGCCAACGACAGCGACCCGCAAGGGGCAGTGATCATCGTCCCGGGTGCTGGTGAAACGGCCGACTGGCCAAATGCCGTAGGCCCCCTGCGGCAAAAATTCCCAGATGTCGGCTGGCACAGCCTGAGCCTTAGCCTGCCGGATCTGCTGGCCGACAGCCCGCAGGCGCGGGTCGAGGCCAAGTCGGCTGCCGAACCCGAAAAAACCAAGGGTGAAAGTGCGCCAGCCAAGGACGTACCCGCTGACGCCAATGCCAATGTCGCCCAGGCCACTGCTGCCGATGCCGACACGGCGGAAAGTACCGACGCCGAACAGGCCAGCGAGCAGACAGACCCGGCCGACGCCGAGCGCATTTTCGCCCGCCTGGACGCTGCTGTGGCGTTTGCCCAGCAGCACAATGCCCGCAGCATCGTGCTGATCGGGCATGGCAGCGGTGCGTACTGGGCAGCCCGCTACCTGAGCGAAAAACAGCCACCGCACGTGCAGAAACTGGTAATGGTGGCGGCGCAGACGCCAGCACGGGTGGAACATGACCTGGAAAGCCTGGCGCCAACCTTGAAGGTGCCTACAGCCGATATCTACTACGCCACCCGCAGCCAGGACCGCAGCGCAGCCCAACAGCGGCTGCAGGCCAGCAAGCGGCAGAAGGACAGCCAGTACCGGCAGTTGTCGCTGATTGCCATGCCGGGGAACAAGGCGGCGGAGCAGGAGCAATTGTTCCGACGGGTGCGGGGGTGGATGAGCCCACAGGGTTGAGCTGAAATCGATGGGGCCGCTTTGCGGCCCTGTTTTTACAGGCCCCGCCGCTTACGGATCATGGCATACGCCTGGTGCAACTCACGGGTACGCTCGGTCGCTTCCCGCACCTGCGCCTCACTGGCGCCGGTGCCCGCCAGCTTGTCTGGGTGGTGACGGCTGACCAGCCGACGATAGGCCTGCTTGACCTTGTCGCCTTCGGTGTCCGCCTCCACCGCCAACAAGCGCAAGGCAGCCGCATAGGTCATGGGGACACCTTCCGCGCCCGTAGCCTTGCGCGGCTCGTACTCCAGCGACATGGCCTGCACCTGCCGTCGGCTCAGGCCCAGTTTCTGCCCCCAGTCCAGCAGCAGCTCACGCTCCTTGTTGCCCATCTTGCCGTCGGCCCAGACCATGCGCCAACAGGCACGCAAGGTACCTTCCGCCGCATGTGGCTGCTGGCGAATGCGCCGCAGGTGCCTGCCAAGCCGGTCCTTGCCCGCCTTGCCACGGTTGAACGCATTGATAGCGCGTAGCCGGGCCGCTTCGGCCAGGTCCAGGCGCACCATCTCCTGACGCGCCTGCTGGATGTGCTGCTCGCCCACCCGACCATCGCACTTGGCCAGGCGCCCAAGCATCACGAACAGCAACTCGTCATCGCGCAAGGCCGGGCGCCCGCCCAGACGCTCGCGCATGTCTTCCCAGCCTTCCAGGCGCAAGCGGCGGTCAAGGGCCTGCCCAAGCAACAGGCCCAGCAAAGCGCCCGGAATGCTGGCCACGGCAAAGCCGGCGCCAGCGCCAATCAGTGTCCCTGGCCACCACATGTCAGGCGCGCTCGCCAATCAGGCGCTCGGCTTCGGCCAAGCGTTCGAGCGTGCCGACATCCACCCAGTGCCCACGGTAGTGTTCGCCACTGACCTGCCCTGCCGCCATGGCCTGGCGCAACAGCGGTGCCAGCTTGAAGGCACCCGGTTGGCAGCCTTCGAACAGCGCAGGGTCCAGTACTGAAAGGCCACTGAAAGTCAGCGTGCCCGGCGCCTCATCGCCATCGACAACCTGTTCGCCCAGCAGGCGGAAGTCACCTCGGCCATGGTGGCCCGGGTTGTCGACCAGCACCAGGTGAGCAAGCCCTTGCAAGGGGGCTTGCAGGCGTGCGAAGTCGTAGTCGGTCCAGACATCACCGTTCACCAGCAAAAATGGCGCGTCACCCAACAAAGGCAGGGCCTTGAAGATGCCACCACCGGTTTCCAGCGGCTCGCCCTCGGGCGAATAGCGGATGCTCAGGCCAAAGCGGCTGCCATCACCCAGGTGGTCTTCGATCTGCTGTCCCAGCCAGGCATGGTTGATCACCACCTCGGTAACGCCTGCCGCCGCCAGGGCACGCAGGTGGTACTCGATCAGCGGCTGGCCGGCCACCGGGACCAGCGGTTTTGGGGTGTGCAGGGTCAGCGGGCGCATGCGCTCGCCTTTACCCGCTGCCAGGATCATTGCCTTCATGCACGCGCTCCGGCCTGCAACTGCGCGATCAGTTCACCCAGCTCCGCCAATTCGGGCCGGCGGCTGATCACTTCTTCTATATAGGCGAAGAAACGCGGCACGTCGCCCAGGTAGCGGGGTTTACCGTCGCGGTGGCAGATACGGGCGAAGATGCCGATCACCTTCAGGTGGCGCTGCACGCCCATCAGGTCGCTGGCACGCTGGAACGCCTCGAAGTCGGCCTGTACCGGGATGCCGGCAGCCTGCGCCTTCTGCCAGTAGTCACGCAGCCAACCTTCGACCCGTGGCTGAGGCCAGCTGAGGAAGGCGTCCTTGAACAGGCAGGTGATGTCGTAGGTGACCGGGCCGTACACCGCGTCCTGGAAGTCCAGCACGCCGGGGTTGGGGGTGCTCTGCATCAGGTTGCGCGGCATGTAGTCGCGGTGCACCAACACCTTGGGCTGGGCCAGGGCACTGTCGATCAGCAGCTGGCTGATACGCTGCCAGGCAGCCTTCTGGGCATCGGTGAAGGTCAGGCCCAGTTCACGGCCCACGTACCACTCCGGGAACAATTCCACTTCACGGCGCAGCAGCGCGTCGTCGTAGCTGGGCAGTGGCGCGTCCATCGGCAGGCGCTGGAAGGCCAGCAGTGCATCGATAGCGTCTGCGAACAGCCCGTCGGCGTTGTCGGCATCAATGATATCAAGGTATGTCTGATGGCCCAGATCACCCAGCAGCAGGAAGCCGCGCTCCAGGTCTTGGGCGTGGATCAGCGGCACATGCACGCCAGCGCTGGCCAGCAGATGGTCGATGGCGACGAACGGTCGGCAGTTCTCCTGCGGAGGCGGTGCGTCCATGACCACAAAGCTGTGGCCGGCGCCCTGCCAGCGGAAGTAGCGGCGGAAGCTGGCGTCGCTGCTGGCCGCAGTCAGGCTGCCGGCCGGCACTTCGCCCCAGGCGTTGTTGCGGAAAAGATCATTGAGCTGCTCATCGAGCCAGACCGTCAGTTGTTGCAAGCGTACATCGTGTTCAGGCATTACAAGGGTCTCCGACGGCCCTAGCCGTCAAGCGGGTCATGCTTTATTATCCAGCATCTTTTTCAGACCATCGAGAGGCGTGCGGCCCCACACGCGGGCAGATGGCACGCAGGAAGCCCGGACTAATAAGATGGCATTGAAATCCCCCGCGTTTCGTAGAAAGTTTCCGTTGCTGGTAACCGGCGGTCTGCTGGCCCTGCAACCTCTGGCCACGTCGTATGTGGTGGCAGCCGAACAGTTCGACTGCCAAGTGTCCGCTGCCGGTGGTTGGGACTGCAAGCCCAAGGCTCCGGTCAACAACCTGCCGCCGCGCCCGGTGCATGAGGGTGCTGCTGTCAGCACCGGCACCGAAGCCGCGAGCGAAGGCGAAACCGCGGACCGGCCAATGCTGGTCACCGAGGCCAAAGGCCGCGCCCTGAAGTCGCGCAGCGAAGACTACAGCCACCTGGACTGGGTTCCGCGTGAAAAACTCACCGCCGCGCAGCTGGCCGAAACCGGCCCGTACTGCGGGGGTGCGTACATCGAGCCAACCCGCCCGGGCATGGCCGACACCACGCCGAAGGACGAGTCGCCGACCTACATCAACGCCAAGGTGTCCAAGTACCAGCAGGAGCAGCAGATCGCTACCCTCGCCGGTGACGTGGTGATGCGCCAGGGCAGCATGCAGGCCGAAGCCGACGAGGCTAACCTCTACCAGACCGAGAACCGTGGCGAGCTCAAGGGCAACGTCAAGATCCGTGACAACGGCTCGCTGGTGGTCGGTGACGAGGCACAGATTCAGCTCGACACGGGCGAAGCCCAGGTCGATAACGCCGAATATGTGATGCACAAGTCGCACATCCGCGGCAGCGCCCTGTACGCCAAGCGTGGCGAAAACGCCATCATCCGCCTCAAGGACGGTACGTACACCACCTGCGAACCGGGCAGCAACGCCTGGCAGCTGAAGGGCAACAACATCACCCTGAACCCGGCCACCGGTTTCGGTACCGCGACCAACGTGACGCTGCGGGTCAAGGATTTCCCGGTGTTCTACACACCGTACATCTACTTCCCGATCGACGACCGTCGCCAGTCCGGCTTCCTGCCGCCATCGTTCAGCACCAGCAGCGACACCGGCTTCATGCTGGTGACGCCGTACTACTTCAACCTGGCGCCTAACTACGACGCCACGTTGTACCCGCGTTACATGGCCAAGCGCGGCCTGCTGATGGAAGGCGAGTTCCGCTACCTCACCAAGTCCAGCGAAGGGCAGTTCGGTGGTGCGTACCTGAACGACAAGAACGACGACCGCAAAGACCAGACTGACTACAAAGATCAGCGCTGGATGGTCAACTGGCAGCACAAGGGCGGGCTGGACGAGCGCCTGATGACCGAGGTGGACTACACCGACATCAGCGACCCGTTCTACTTCCAGGACCTGGAGTCCGACCAGATCGGCATCGAAAGCAAGGATCTGCTGGATCAGCAGGGCGCGCTGACTTACCGTGGCGAGGGTTACACCGCACGCTTGAACGTGCATGCCTACGAAATGGCGACCATTTCGCAGGTTACGCCATACGACCGCCTCCCGCAGATCACGCTGAATGGCGTACTGCCTTACAACCCGGGTGGTCTAGTTCTGGGTTACGAGAGCGAAGCGGTACGCTTCGACCGCGACCTGAAGGACGACTTCGTACGGGACAAAGACGGTAACCCAGATTTCTCGGCAGGTGCAGCCGGCCGTCGTCTGGACCAGAACGTCAGCGGTATTGCCCGAGCCAACGGCAACCGCTTCAACGTCGCACCGTCGATCAGCCTGCCGATGGAAGCCAGCTATGGCTACCTGACCCCCAAGCTGAAGTACGCATACACCCACTACGACCTCGACCTGGACAGCCAGGGCAAGGCGCAAGCGATCACGCAGTCCGCCAACCCGGCGTATGGCAGCTACAACAGCTCGCTGAACCGCGACGTGCCGATCTTCAGCGTGGACAGCGGCCTGTACTTCGACCGCAACACGTCGTTGTTCGGCACCAACTACAAGCAGACCCTCGAACCTCGCCTGTTCTACCTCAACGTGCCGTACAAGGACCAGAGGGACATCCCGCTGTTCGATTCGGGCGAAACCCTGTTTAGCTACGACTCGCTGTTCCGCGACAACCGCTTCAGCGGCACCGACCGCATCGGCGACGAGAACAAGCTTTCGCTTGGCGTGACAACCCGCTTTATCGAAGAAAACGGCTTCGAGCGCCAGAACTTCAGTATCGGCCAGGCCTATTACTTCAAGGACCGCAAGGTCCAGCTGCCAGGTATCGACTACCGCACCCGTACCGACTCTCAGTCCGACGTGTCGCCATACGCGCTGCTGTACAACTACTACTTCAACCGCGATTGGCGCTTCAACTCGGACTTCAACTGGGACCCGGACAGCCGCAGCACCCGCTCGGGCAGTGCGATGTTCCATTACCAGCCTGAAGACAACCCGAACAAGGTGCTTAACCTCGGTTATCGCTACCGTAACGACACCATTTCCTACGATTCCACTACCGGTCAGTGGCGAGTGGGTGGTGGCGACTACGGCACCCCAGGCAGCGCGAACTACATCAAGGACTACTACAAGATCCAGCAGCACGATTTCTCGGTCATATGGCCGATCGTTCCGCAGTGGAACGTTATCGCTCGCTGGCAGCATGACTACAACCGCAACCGCACCCTGGAAGCCATGGGCGGTTTCGAGTATGACAACTGCTGCTGGAAGCTGCGCCTGATCAACCGCTACTGGATCGATTACGACGACTTCAGCCAAGCCCTCCCGGCGAACGAGAAAGGCGACCACGGTGTCTTCCTTCAGATCGTCCTGAAAGGCCTCGGTGGCGTAGTTGGCAACAAGGTCGAATCTTTCCTCGACCAAGGCATTCAAGGTTACCGTGAACGTGAAGACCAAGCTTATTGATCGACTGCGCCCGGCGTTGCTGGGCGTTGCATTGCTGAGTGGCGCGGTGCATGCCGCGGTGCAACCTCTTGATCGCGTGGTGGCCATCGTCGACAACGACGTGGTCATGCAAAGCCAGCTGGACCAACGCGTCCACGAGGTACAGCAAACCATCGCCAAGCGCGGCGGCGGTGTACCGCCGACCGGTGCCCTGGAACAGCAAGTACTGGAGCGCCTGATCGTCGAAAACCTGCAACTGCAGATCGGCGAACGTTCCGGCATCCGCATCACCGACGAAGAGCTGAACCAGGCCATCGGCACCATTGCCCAGCGCAATGGCATGTCGCTGGACCAGTTCCGTGCTGCCTTGGCCCACGACGGCCTGTCGTTCGACGACGCCCGCGAGCAGGTCAAGCGCGAGATGATCATCAGCCGCGTGCGCCAGCGCCGTGTGGCCGAGCGCATCCAGGTGTCGGAGCAGGAAGTGAAGAACTTCCTCAACTCCGACATGGGCAAGATGCAGATGTCGGAAGAGTACCGCCTGGCAAACATCCTGATCCCGACCCCGGAAGGCGCCAACTCGGAAGCCATCCAGGCGGCGGCGCGCCAGGTTGGCGATGTGTACCAGCAGCTCAAGCAAGGCGCCGACTTCGGCCAACTGGCCATTGCCCGCTCCGCCAGCGAAAACGCCCTGGAAGGCGGCGAAATGGGCTGGCGTAAAGCCGGCCAGCTGCCACCCGACTTCGCCAAGATGCTCAGCAGCATGCCGGTCGGCGAAATCACCCAGCCTATCCGCATCCCTAACGGCTTCATCATCCTCAAGCTCGAGGAGAAGCGCGGGGGCAGCGAGAACGTGCTGCGTGACGAAGTGCATGTACGCCACATCCTGATCAAGCCAAGCGAGATCCGCAGCGATGCGGCCACCGAGCAACTGGCCGAGCGCCTGTACGAACGCATCAAGAACGGCGAAGACTTCGGCGAACTGGCGAAGAGCTTCTCGGAAGACCCAGGCTCGGCGCTTAACGGCGGCGACCTCAACTGGGTAGACCCGAACAGCCTGGTACCGGAGTTCCGTGAACAGATGGCCAATGCCCAGCAAGGCGTGGTGACCAAGCCGTTCAAGACCCAGTACGGCTGGCATGTGCTGGAAGTGCTGGGCCGCCGCGCCACCGACAGCACCGAGCAGGCCCGCGAACAGCAGGCCCTGAGCGTTCTGCGTAACCGCAAGTACGACGAAGAGTTGCAAACCTGGCTGCGCCAGATCCGCGACGAAGCCTACGTTGAAATCAAGCTGCCTGGCGCTGACCAGGCCGCCCAGTGAAGCCCCTGCCCTTCGCCGTCACTCCCGGCGAACCAGCCGGCATAGGTCCCGACCTGTGCCTGCTGCTCGCCGCAGACGCCCAGCCCCACCCCCTGATCGCCATCACCAGCCGTGACCTGCTCGCCGAGCGGGCCACGCAGCTGGGGCTGGCTGTCAGCCTGCTGCCGGTAGCCCCAGGCCAATGGCCCGACCAGCCGGCACCCGCAGGCAGCCTTTACGTCTGGGATACCCCCCTCGCTGCCCCAGTAGCGCCAGGCCAGCTCGACAAAGCCAACGCCGCGTTCGTGCTGGAGACCCTGACCCGTGCAGGCCAAGGCTGCCTGGACGGGCACTTCGCCGGGATGATCACCGCCCCGGTGCACAAGGGTGTTATCAACGAAAGCGGTATCGCCTTCTCCGGGCATACCGAGTTCCTTGCCGAACTGACCCACACCGCACAGGTGGTGATGATGCTGGCCACCCGTGGCTTGCGTGTGGCCCTGGTGACCACACACCTGCCACTGCGTGATATTGCCGACGCCATCACTGCCGAGCGCGTGGAGCGTGTAACCCGTATCCTGCATGCCGACATGCGCGACAAGTTCGGCATCGCCAACCCGCGTATTCTGGTGTGCGGCCTCAACCCGCATGCGGGCGAGGGCGGCCATCTGGGCCGCGAAGAAATCGACATCATCGAGCCGACCCTGGCCCGCCTGCGCACCGAAGGCATGGACCTGCGCGGGCCACTGCCGGCCGATACCCTGTTTACCCCCAAATATCTGGAGCACTGCGACGCGGTGCTGGCGATGTACCACGACCAGGGCCTGCCCGTACTCAAGTACAAAGGCTTCGGCGCTGCGGTCAACGTAACCTTGGGCCTGCCGATCATCCGCACGTCGGTCGACCACGGCACCGCCCTGGACCTGGCCGGCACCGGCAAGGTCGACACCGGCAGCCTGCGCGTCGCGCTGGAAACCGCCTACCAGATGGCCGAGAACCGACCATGAACGAGCAATACCAACACCGGGCGCGCAAGCGCTTCGGCCAGAACTTCCTGCACGACGCCGGCATCATCGACCGCATCCTGCGTGCCATCAACGCCAAGGCCGGCGAACACCTGCTGGAAATCGGCCCGGGCCAGGGCGCCCTGACCGAAGGCCTGCTGGGCAGCGGTGCACAGCTGGATGTGGTGGAACTGGACAAAGACCTGGTGCCGATCCTGCAGCACAAGTTCGCTGACCGCAGCAACTTCCGCCTGCACCAGGGTGACGCCCTGAAGTTCGACTTCAACCAGCTCGGCGTGCCGCCGCGCAGCCTCAAGGTGGTGGGCAACCTGCCCTACAACATCTCCACCCCACTGATCTTCCACCTGCTCAGCCATGCCGGGCTGATCCGTGACATGCACTTCATGCTGCAGAAGGAAGTGGTCGAGCGCATGGCCGCCGGCCCCGGTGGTGGTGATTGGGGGCGTTTGTCGATCATGGTGCAGTACCACTGCCGGGTCGAGCACCTGTTCAACGTAGGCCCTGGCGCCTTCAACCCGCCGCCGAAAGTGGACTCGGCCATCGTCCGCCTGGTACCGCACGAAGTGCTGCCACACCCGGCCAAGGATGCCAAGCTGCTGGAGCAGGTGGTGCGCGAGGCGTTCAACCAGCGCCGCAAGACCCTGCGCAATACCATGAAGGGCCTGCTCGACAGCGCAGCCATCGAAGCCGCCGGCGTGGATGGCAGCCTGCGCCCTGAACAGCTGGATCTGGCGGCCTTTGTGCGCCTGGCCGATCAGTTGGCTGATCAGCAAGCCTGATTTCGCCTGTACCGGCCTCTTCGCGGGCAAGCCCGCGAAGAGGCCAGCATATCCAACCTAGCCCTCAAGCCCCCTCGGCGCTGGCCCTCCCCCCTCCCAATGGCCTAGACTGCATTATTGCGTCAGTTCGCCCAAGGCCCTTGCATGTCCGACCCCCGCTATCAAATCGACGTCAGCGTCGTGACCCGCTACCTGAATGAACAATCCGACCCGGAGAACAGTCGTTTCGCGTTCGCCTACACCATCACCGTGCAGAACAACGGCTCACTCAAGGCCAAGCTGTTGTCGCGGCACTGGCTGATCACCAACGGTGACGGCGAAGTCGAGGAAGTGCGCGGCGCCGGTGTGGTTGGCCAGCAACCCAACATCGACCCGGGCCAGAGCCACACCTACAGCAGTGGTGCGGTCATCAGCACCCGCGTGGGCACCATGCAGGGCAGCTACCAGATGTTCGCCGAAGACGGTAAGCGCTTCGACGCCGAAATCGCGCCCTTCCGCCTGGCTGTGCCCGGGGCGCTGCACTGATGGCCACCTACGCCGTCGGCGATCTGCAAGGCTGCCTGCAACCTCTCAAATGCCTGCTTGAACGTGTCAATTTCAACCCGGCAGTCGACCGCCTGTGGTTGGTCGGCGACCTGGTCAACCGCGGCCCCGAGTCGCTGGAAACCCTGCGCTTCCTGTACTCAATCCGCCAGTCGCTGGTCTGCGTGTTGGGTAATCATGACCTGCACCTGCTGGCGGCTTGGCACAACGTCGAGCGCCTTAAGAAAAGCGACACCCTGCGCGAAATCATCGAAGCGCCGGATGCCGATCAACTGTTCGACTGGCTGCGCCAGCAAAAGCTGCTGCATTACGACGAGGCACGCGGCATTGCCATGGCGCACGCCGGCATCCCGCCACAGTGGACGCTCGGCCAGGCACTTGGTCTGGCGGCAGAGGTGGAAGAAGTACTGCGCGACGATGGCCGACTGAAGCTCTACCTCGATGGCATGTACGGCAATGAGCCGAACAAGTGGAGCAAGAACCTCACCGGCGTCGAACGCCTGCGGGTCATCACCAATTACTTCACCCGCATGCGCTTCTGCACCGCCGAGGGCAAGCTCGACCTCAAGAGCAAAGAGGGCCTGGGCACCGCGCCCAAGGGCTACAAGCCCTGGTTCGCACACAAGGACCGCCGCTCGCGGCATGTGAAGATCATCTTCGGCCACTGGGCCGCCCTCGAAGGCCGCGCAGACGCGCCAGGCGTCATCGCACTGGACACCGGCTGCGTGTGGGGCGGCGCCATGACCCTGTACAACGTCGACAGCGGCGAATACCACCGCTGCGACTGCGCCGACGACGGCACCCTGCGCCAGCCGACACAACCCACTACACTCAACGACCACACCTGAAGGAAGTAGTACCCATGAGCGAATTCAAGCGCATCCCTCCCGAGCAGGCCTTGGAGCTTCGCAAGCAAGAAGGTGCGGTCGTCGTCGACATTCGCGACCCGCAGGCCTTCGCTGCCGGCCACATCACCGGTGCCCAGCATCTGGATAACCATTCGGTTGCCGAGTTCATCCGCAATGCCGACCTCGACGCCCCGACCCTGGTGGTCTGCTATCACGGCAACTCCAGCCAGAGCGCTGCCGCCTACCTGGTAGGCCAAGGCTTCTCCAACGTGTACAGCGTGGACGGCGGCTTCGAACTGTGGCGCGCCACCTACCCGGCCGAGACCGCCCAAGGCAGCGCCGAATAAATATTTTCATTTTTCCTGCAGCCCGCGCCCCGTGCGGGCTTGCGGCTTATCTGACGAACGGTCGTTCGTAACTTCTGCCCACCTCGCCCCTTGACCTTGCAGATAACCAACTACGCTTAAGCTCAGGCCATCCAAAAAAGGGGAGAGCCGGTACACCGGCGTGCGGGTCATCGGTAGCGTTACAGGGTGTTCTGGGGGGTATACAGCAATCGGCGAACCCGGTTGCATGCCAGCATCAGCTGACTGATCCGGCGTCGTCTCCACGTATCGAGCGAGGTGACGTCATGAGTATTTTTAGCCACTTCCAACAACGTTTCGAGTCTACGCGCCAGGAAGAACTCTCGCTGCAGGAGTACCTCGAGCTGTGTAAAGAGGATCGCAGTGCCTACGCATCGGCGGCCGAACGGCTGTTGCTGGCCATCGGTGAGCCAGAGCTGATCGACACCTCTACCAACTCCAGGCTGTCGCGCATCTTTTCCAACAAGGTTATTCGCCGCTATCCGGCCTTTGCCGACTTCCATGGCATGGAAGAGTGCATCGACCAGATCGTTTCGTACTTCCGTCACGCCGCCCAAGGCCTGGAAGAGAAGAAACAAATCCTCTATCTGCTGGGCCCGGTGGGCGGCGGCAAGTCGTCGCTGGCCGAAAAACTCAAGCAGCTGATGGAAAAGGTGCCGTTCTACGCCATCAAGGGTTCACCGGTGTTCGAGTCGCCCTTGGGTTTGTTCAACGCCACCGAAGATGGGGATATTCTCGAGGAAGAGTACGGCATCCCACGGCGCTACCTGAACACCATCATGTCGCCATGGGCCACCAAGCGCCTGCAGGAGTTTGGCGGCGATATCTCCAAGTTCAAGGTAGTGAAACTCTACCCGTCGATTCTCAACCAGATCGCCATTGCCAAGACCGAGCCCGGCGATGAGAACAACCAGGACATCTCGGCCCTGGTCGGCAAGGTCGATATCCGCAAGCTTGAAGAGTACCCACAGAACGACGCCGATGCTTACAGCTACTCGGGCGCGCTGTGTCGGGCCAACCAGGGCCTGATGGAATTCGTCGAAATGTTCAAGGCGCCGATCAAGGTCCTGCACCCCTTGCTCACTGCCACCCAGGAAGGCAACTACAACAGTACCGAAGGCCTTGGGGCCATTCCCTATACCGGTATCCTGCTGGCGCACTCCAACGAATCGGAGTGGCATACCTTCCGCAACAACAAGAATAACGAAGCGTTCATCGACCGGATCTACATCGTGAAGGTGCCGTACTGCCTGCGCGTCAGCGATGAGATCAAGATCTACGACAAGCTGCTGGTCAACAGCTCGCTGTCCAAGGCCCATTGTGCGCCGGATACGCTCAAGATGCTGGCTCAGTTCACGGTGCTTTCCCGCCTCAAAGAGCCGGAAAACTCCAATATCTATTCCAAGATGCGCGTTTACGACGGGGAAAACCTCAAGGATACCGATCCGAAGGCCAAGTCGATCCAGGAATACCGTGACTCCGCTGGCGTTGATGAAGGCATGAACGGCCTTTCGACCCGCTTCGCCTTCAAGATCCTGTCCAAGGTGTTCAACTTCGACCCACACGAGATCGCCGCCAACCCGGTGCACTTGCTGTACGTGCTGGAACAGCAGATCGAACAGGAACAGTTCCCGGCGGAAGTGCGCGAACGCTACCTGCGCTACCTGAAAGAATACCTGGCACCACGCTACATCGAGTTCATCGGCAAGGAAATCCAGACGGCCTACCTGGAGTCCTACAGCGAATACGGCCAGAACATCTTCGACCGCTATGTGCTGTACGCCGACTTCTGGATCCAGGACCAGGAATACCGCGACCCGGAAACCGGCGAAATCCTCAACCGCATCGCCCTCAACGAGGAGTTGGAAAAGATCGAGAAACCGGCCGGCATCAGCAACCCGAAAGACTTCCGCAACGAGATCGTCAACTTCGTACTGCGCGCACGCGCCAACAACAACGGCAAGAATCCAAGCTGGCTGAGCTATGAAAAACTGCGGGTCGTGATCGAGAAGAAAATGTTCTCCAACACCGAAGACCTGCTGCCCGTCATCAGCTTCAACGCCAAGGCCAGCAAAGAGGACCAGAAGAAACACAACGACTTCGTCACCCGGATGGTGGAGCGTGGATACACCGACAAACAGGTGCGCCTGCTGTCGGAATGGTACCTGCGGGTCAGGAAATCGCAATAAAGCGACAAGCTATACACCGCGCGCCCAAGGCTGCCATGCCGGCCTTGGGCGGCGGCAGCTGCTTTGCTGCCATGACGTGCAGCAGCTCGTAGCTTGAAGCGTGCAGCTGTTCCCAGCTACCGGAGGGACCATGAGCTACGTTATCGACCGACGCCTGAACGGCAAGAACAAGAGCACGGTCAACCGCCAGCGCTTTTTGCGGCGGTACCGCGAACACATCAAGAAGGCCGTCGAAGAGGCGGTAAGCCGCCGTTCCATCATGGACATGGAACATGGCGAGCAGATCAGCATTCCCGGTCGCGACATCGACGAACCGGTGCTACACCATGGTCGCGGCGGCAAACAGACCATCGTGCATCCTGGCAACAAGGAATTCACTGCAGGTGAACACATCCCAAGGCCGCAAGGCGGCGGGGGTGGCGGCGGGGGCCGTGGCAAGGCCGGTAATTCCGGCGAAGGCATGGACGAATTCGTCTTCCAGATCACTCAGGAAGAGTTTCTCGAATTCATGTTCGAAGACCTCGAACTGCCCAACCTGGTCAAGCGTCACCTGACAGGCACCGACACCTTCAAGACCGTGCGCGCCGGTATCGCCAATGAAGGTAACCCATCGCGCATCAATATCGTTCGTACCCTGCGCTCGGCCCATGCCCGGCGTATCGCCCTGACCGGAAGCAGCCGCGCACTGCTGCGCGAAGCACAAAAGGAACTCGCCCGCCTGCGGGTCGAAGAACCGGACAATTTCACCGATATCCAGGAAGTCGAACAGGAAATCGAACGCTTGAAGGCGCGCATCAACCGCCTGCCCTTCCTCGATACCTTCGACCTCAAGTACAACCTGCTGGTCAAGCAGCCCAACCCCAGCTCGAAGGCGGTGATGTTCTGCCTGATGGACGTGTCCGGCTCGATGACCCAGGCCACCAAGGACATCGCCAAGCGCTTCTTCATCCTGCTGTACCTGTTCCTCAAGCGTAACTACGACCGCATCGAAGTGGTGTTCATCCGCCACCACACCAGCGCCCGGGAAGTCGACGAGGAAGAGTTCTTCTACTCGCGGGAAACAGGCGGCACCATCGTTTCCAGCGCACTCAAGCTGATGCAGGAGATCATGGCTGAACGCTACCCGGCCAGCGACTGGAACATCTATGCCGCGCAGGCCTCCGACGGCGATAACTGGAACGACGACTCGCCCATCTGCCGCGAGATCCTCTCCAAGCAGATCATGCCGCATGTGCAGTACTACACTTACGTCGAGATCACCCCCCGTGAGCACCAGGCGCTGTGGTATGAATACGAACGCATCGGTGAAGCCTACCCCGATACGTTCGCTCAGCAGCAGCTGGTATCGGCCGGCGACATCTACCCGGTCTTCCGTGAACTCTTCCAGCGCAGGTTAGCCACATGACCGCCAGAGCACAGAGACGCCAACCCATTTCCACCGGGTCCGAGTGGACGTTCGAGCTGATCCAGACCTACGATCGGGAAATCAGCCGCCTGGCCGAGCGTTACGCCCTGGACACCTACCCCAACCAGATCGAGGTGATCACGGCCGAGCAGATGATGGACGCCTACGCCTCGGTCGGCATGCCGCTGGGCTATCACCATTGGTCCTACGGCAAACAGTTCCTCAGCACAGAAAAGTCGTACAGCCGTGGCCAGATGGGCCTGGCCTACGAGATCGTGATCAACTCCGACCCGTGTATCGCTTACCTGATGGAAGAAAACACCATGTGCATGCAGGCACTGGTAATCGCCCATGCCTGCTACGGCCATAACAGTTTCTTCAAAGGCAATTACCTGTTCCGCACCTGGACTGACGCCAGTTCGATCATCGACTACCTGGTGTTCGCCAAGCAGTACATCGCCCAGTGCGAAGAGCGTCATGGCATTGATGCAGTTGAAGACCTGATCGACTCCTGCCATGCCCTGATGAACTACGGCGTCGACCGCTACAAGCGGCCCTACCCCATTTCTGCCGAGGAAGAGCGGCGTCGACAACAGGAGCGCGAGGAGCACCTGCAGCGCCAGATCAATGACCTGTGGCGCACCATTCCGAAAAGCGCGGATAAGGGTAACGACCGCGATGACGGGCGCTTCCCCGCCGAACCTCAGGAAAACATCCTGTATTTCATCGAGAAAAACGCCCCGCTGCTTGAACCCTGGCAGCGCGAAGTGGTGCGCATCGTGCGCAAGATTGCCCAGTACTTCTACCCACAGCGCCAGACCCAGGTAATGAACGAAGGCTGGGCGACGTTCTGGCACTACACCCTGATGAACGACCTGTACGACGAGGGGTTGATTACCGAAGGCTTCATGATGGAGTTCTTGCAGTCGCACACCAGCGTGGTGTTCCAGCCTGGCTTCGACAGCCCGTACTACAGCGGCATCAACCCGTACGCACTGGGCTTTGCGATGTACACCGACATCCGCCGCATGTGCGAAAATCCGACCGAGGAAGATCGCCGCTGGTTCCCCGACATTGCCGGCAGTGACTGGCTTTCTACCATCAAGTTCGCCATGAGCAGTTTCAAGGACGAAAGCTTCATCCTGCAGTACCTGTCGCCTAAAGTGATGCGCGACCTCAAGCTGTTCAGCATCCTTGATGACGACCAGCGCGACGACCTGCTGGTGCCCGCGATTCACGATGAAGCCGGGTATCGGGTGATTCGTGAGCAACTGGCGGCACAGTACAACTTGGGTAACCGTGAACCGAACGTGCAGATCTGGAGCGTCGACCGCCGTGGCGACCGCTCGCTGACCCTGCGCCACCAGCAGCACAACCGCAAACCGCTGGGCGACTCGACCGATGAAGTGCTCAAGCACCTGCACCGCCTGTGGGGATTCGATATCCACCTGGAAACGGTGCAAGGTGAGCAGGTGATGAAGACCCATCACATGCCGCCACGTGGCGAGCACGGCGAAAGCGCGGACTACGGTCGCATGGACCTGGCGGTCATCCACCACCTCTAGTGCAACGCCTTGACGGCCGACAGGTTATCCTGTCGGCCGTTATGGAGAGCTGCACATGCACATCTACAAAGTCGGCGGCGCTGTGCGCGACCGCCTGCTCGGCCGCCCGGTCAGCGATATCGACTGGCTGGTGGTGGGCGCCACCGTCGAAGAAATGCTCGCCAAAGGCTATCGGCCGGTCGGCGCCGATTTCCCGGTATTCCTGCACCCGAAAACCGGCGAGGAATACGCGCTGGCGCGCACCGAGCGCAAGAGCGGGCGCGGCTATGGCGGTTTCACCTTTCACGCCAGCCCTGACGTGACCCTGGAAGAAGACCTGATCCGCCGCGACCTCACCATCAATGCGATGGCCGAGGATGAGGCGGGCACGGTGTACGACCCTTACCACGGCAAGGACGATCTCGATCAACGACTTTTACGCCACGTTTCCCCGGCGTTTGCCGAAGATCCTTTGCGTGTGCTACGCGTTGCCCGCTTTGCTGCCCGCTATGCACCACTGGGTTTCCGGGTTGCCGACGAAACCCTGGAGCTGATGCGTCAGATCAGTGCCTCTGGCGAGCTGCAGGCCTTGACTGCCGAACGTAGCTGGAAGGAAATCGAGCGGGCGCTAATGGAAGCCCAACCGCAGGTGTTCTTCCAGGTGCTGCGCGCGTGCGATGCCCTACAGGAGCTACTGCCTGAGCTTCTAGACGATTCCCAGGCCCTGGCGGCGCTGGAGCAAGCAGCTTTGCACAAGCAGCCACTGCACATACGCTGGGCCTGCCTGCTGCATGGGCTGGAACCAGCATCGATAAAAGCCGTCAACCAGCGCCTCAAGGCCCCGCGGGAATGCCAGGAATTGGCACTGCTGACAGGGGAATGCCTGGCACAGGGCAATCATGCGCTGGATTTACCTGCTGCGGCACTGCTGGAGCTGTTGCAAAAGTTCGATGTGTATCGGCGACCGCAGCGGTTCGAGGACTTCATTGCCGCGTGCGAGATGGTGGCGCAGGGTGATGGCAAGGAGGGTTATCCACAGGCAGCTTATCTGCGGGGTGCATCCACCGCAGCGCGAGCGGTGGATGTGAAGCCCTTGGTGCAGGCCGGGCTGACGGGCCAGGCACTGGGCGAGGCCCTAAAGGCTGAGCGATTGAAGGCGATTGAAGCCTACATCGGTGTTGCAGAAGGGTGATTTTTCGGCTGTCTGTACTGGCCCTTTCGCGGCTAAAGCCGCGAAAGGGCCGGTACAGACTTATGCCGGTGTCAACTGCAATCCACGCCACTCAAAGGCGACCGGCGCCAACACCTGATCGATCTGCGCCTCTTGCCACAACTGCGCCATGGTCTTGCCCGCCCCCGGATGCACCAGCTCAGGCGCCAGCAACGACAACGGCCACAGCACAAACGCGTTCTTCAGGATCTCGGCCCTGGGCAGCACCAGCCCATCGAACGTACCGTGCAAATCGTCATACATCAGCACGTCGATATCCAGCGGCAACCCTTTGCGGTCCGGCGCGTATCGGCCGTTGTCGGCCTCGATGAACTTCAGCCGGCGGTCCAGCTCGATCAAGGGCAACGCGGTTTGCCCGGTCACCACAAAGTTGATGAATGGCCCGCTCTTGATCCCCACCGCCTGGCTTTCGAACGCCGGTGAGCAGCGCATGTCAGTCAGAATACCGGCCAGCGCATCGAGCCCGGCGCACAAGTGCGCCTCGCGGTCGATGTTGCTGCCAAGGCCCAGGTAAACCGTGCTCAGAGACATCCGCGCTCGATCTCCACGCCTACACCACCACGGGCCGCCGGCACCGCCCCCGGCTTGGTCAGTTTCAACCGCACCCACGGGATCTGGAACTCTTCCATCAAAGTGGCCACCAGGCGCTCGGCAAAGGTTTCCACCAACTCGAAACGTGCCTGCTCGGCAAACGCCTGGACGCGCGCCGACACGCTGGCATAGTCCAGCGCCAGGCTCAGGTCGTCACCCGCCGCCGCCGGGCGGTTGTCCCAGGCGAAGCTCAGGTCCAGGCGCAAGCACTGGCGAATATCCCGCTCCCAGTCATAGGCACCGATGACGGTATCGACTTCCAGGCCTTCGATGAACACTCTGTCCAAGCACTTCTCTCCACAGCACGACAAGGGCGACTGGCGCCGTTAGAATCAGGGCGTCCTCGCCCGGAATAGTTAGCATGTTTTGGTTACTGGCGTTGCTCGCCTACCTGCTCGGCTCGCTGTCCTTCGCCATTGTCCTAAGCCGCCTTTCGGGCAGCCCGGACCCGCGTTCCAGCGGCTCAGGCAATGCCGGCGCCACCAACATGCTACGCCTGGCAGGCCGTAAACTGGCGATCCTGACCCTGCTCGGCGACCTGTGCAAGGGCCTTTTGCCGGTATTGCTTGCCCGCTTTGCCGGGCTGGACCTGCACGCGCAAGCCTGGGTAGGCGTGTGTGCGGTGCTGGGCCACCTGTTCCCGCTGTATTTCTGCTTCCGCGGTGGCAAAGGCGTAGCCACCGCCGCCGGCATGCTCATGGGCCTGTACTTCCCGGCCGCGCTGCTGGCCATAGGCGCCTGGCTACTGACGTTCTACCTTACCCGTACCAGCTCGCTGGCGGCGCTGATTGCCACGCCATTGACCTTGCCATTGCTGGCCTGGCGCGAGCCGGAAGCCCTGCTACCGATCACCGTGCTGACGGTGATGATCGTGTGGCGCCACCGCAGCAACCTACGCGACCTGTTTGCCGGGCGCGAACGGCACTTCTGAAACCTACAGCGGCGGCAACTGTTCCATCGGCCAGCGTGCCTGCACGCTGATGGCCAGGTCCTGCTGCTGCCCGGCCAACAGGCGCTGGCAGCCGGCGTAAGCGATCATCGCGCCATTGTCGGTACAAAACTGTGGCCGCGCGTAGTACACGTTGCCCTTGATGCTGCCGAGCATGTCCTCGAGGGACGCCCGCAACGCCTTGTTGGCACTCACGCCACCGGCGATGACCAGGCGCTTGAGGCCAGCCTGCTTGAGCGCCCGCTTGCACTTGATGGTCAAAGTCTCCACCACCGCCTGCTGGAATGCCAGGGACACGTCGCAACGGGTTTGCTCACCGTCGTCGCCAGCATCCTTGCATTGCTGCCAGGTGTTGAGGGCGAAGGTTTTCAAGCCGCTGAAGCTGAACTCCAGGCCCGGGCGATCAGTCATCGGCCGTGGGAAAACGAAACGCCCAGGCACACCCTTTTCAGCAAGGCGCGCGATTTCCGGGCCACCAGGGTAGTTGAGACCGATCAGCTTGGCGGTCTTGTCGAACGCTTCACCGGCAGCGTCATCCAGGCTCTCGCCCAGCAGTTCGTACTGGCCGATACCATCGACCCGAACCAACTGGGTATGCCCGCCGGAAACCAACAAAGCGACGAACGGAAACTCCGGTGGGTTTTCTTCCAGCATGGGCGCCAGCAAGTGGCCTTCCATGTGGTGTACGCCAATTGCCGGAATGTCCCAGGCAAAGGCCAGTGCCTGGGCGCAGGAGGCACCCACCAGCAAAGCACCGACCAGGCCAGGGCCTGCGGTGTAAGCGATGGCGTCGATCTCGGTGGCGACACAGCCGGCCTCGTCCAGCACCTGGCGGATGAGCGGCAGCATGCGCTTGACGTGGTCACGCGAGGCAAGCTCGGGCACCACACCGCCAAACACGCGGTGCAGGTCGATCTGGCTGAACAGTGCGTCGGCCAACAAACCGCGTTCACTGTCGTATAATGCGACACCAGTTTCGTCGCAGGATGTTTCCAATCCCAGTACTAGCATGGGTTCGTCCCTTGTGGGGGCTGAATTCGAAGCCGCGCATGATAGTCCCCGTGTCGGATGCCGACCAGCGGTTTTCGATCAGAGGCTTTGCATTCCGGCTTGCTAAGGGTTAACATCCGCAACCCTTGAAAACCGACGTTCTCCAGCACACCTTTGTTTTGCCAGGAGCACGTCTACCCCGGTAATGAATTAAGGTAGCCCTGGATGCCAGCCGTCAAAGTTAAAGAGAACGAACCCTTCGACGTAGCTCTGCGTCGTTTCAAGCGCTCCTGCGAAAAAGCCGGTGTACTGGCTGAAGTTCGTAGCCGCGAGTTTTACGAGAAGCCGACCGCAGAGCGTAAGCGCAAAGCAGCTGCCGCTGTTAAGCGTCACGCCAAGAAAGTTCAGCGCGAACAGCGCCGCGCCGTTCGTCTGTACTAATACAGGCGTTCAACGCAAAGCTTCTGCCCTGCCCGGCTAACCGCCGGGCGATGGCAGTGGTCGCTTCAAACTTGAGCAGCTAGCTCAAGGCCCTGCACAAGCGTCATGCGAACTGCACATGGGCAACCTGCCTGAAACGTCAGAGCTGGTCTTCCTTGTTGTATGATCAGACGTGCACGTCCGACTGACGGGCCCTCAAGGGCCGGCGACGAGCACACTCCCTCGCACTTCCCCAAGCAACACTCGCCCCATTCGGCGCGTGAGCGATTAGACTTGCCAGTTGCCAGATGACGAGACTGCCATGGCCGGGCTGATTCCCCAGAGCTTCATTGACGACCTGATCAACCGCCTCGACATCGTCGACGTGGTGAGTTCGCGCGTCCAGCTGAAAAAAACCGGCAAGAACTACTCCGCCTGCTGCCCGTTCCACAAGGAGAAAACCCCCTCCTTCACGGTCAGCCCCGACAAGCAGTTCTACTACTGCTTCGGCTGCGGCGCCGGCGGCAACGCCCTGGGCTTCGTCATGGACCACGACAACCTGGACTTCCCCCAGGCCGTCGAGGAACTGGCCCGCGCAGCCGGCATGGAAGTGCCCCGCGAACAGGGCCGCCGCGACCACAAGCCGCGCCAGCCCACCGACTCGCCACTGTACCCGCTACTGGATGCCGCCTCGGAGTTCTACCGCCAGGCCCTGCGCAGCCACCCGACCCGCAAGGCGGCGGTGGACTACCTCAAAGGCCGCGGCCTGTCCGGGGAAATTGCCCGCGACTTCGGCCTGGGCTTTGCCCCGCCAGGCTGGGACAACCTGCTCAAGCACCTGGGTGCCGACACCCTGCAGCAGAAAGTGATGATCGACGCCGGCCTGCTGATCGAGAACGCCGAAAGCGGCAAGCGTTACGACCGCTTCCGCGACCGGGTGATGTTCCCGATCCGCGACAGCCGTGGGCGCATCATCGCCTTCGGCGGCCGGGTGCTCGGCGACGACAAACCCAAGTACCTGAATTCCCCGGAAACCCCGGTGTTCCACAAGGGCCAGGAACTGTACGGGCTGTACGAGGCGCGCAAGCACAACCGCAACCTCGACGAAATCATCGTCGTCGAGGGCTACATGGACGTCATCGCCCTGGCCCAGCAAGGCTTGCGCAATGCCGTGGCCACCTTGGGCACCGCCACCAGCGAAGAGCACCTCAAGCGGCTGTTCCGCGTGGTGCCCAGCGTGCTGTTCTGCTTCGACGGCGACCAGGCCGGGCGCAAGGCCGCCTGGCGTGCGCTGGAGTCGACCCTCTCGAACCTGCAGGACGGCCGCCGCGCGCGCTTCCTGTTCCTGCCCGAAGGCGAAGACCCGGATAGCCTGGTGCGCGCCGAAGGCACCGATGCCTTCAAGGCCCGTATCAACCAGCACGCCCAGCCACTGGCTGACTACTTCTTCGAGCAGCTGAGTGTCGAAGCCGACCCTCGCTCACTGGAAGGCAAGGCGCACATGGCGACCCTGGCCGCACCGTTGATCGAAAAGATCCCTGGCGCCAACCTGCGCCAGTTGATGCGCAACCGTCTGAAGGAAATCACCGGCCTCGACCCGCAGCAGGTCGAGCAACTGGCGCAACAGGCACCCGCGGCCAACAGCGTGCCGGACTACGACCCTGGCTACGACTACGACGCCATGGCCAGCTACACCCCCGACTTCGGCGACATGCCGCAGCACGACTACGCCCCTGTTCATCAGGAACAGCAGTGGAAGCCGAACAAGGGCGGCGGCAAGAAGCAATGGAGCGACAAGCCTTGGGATAAGAACCGCAAAGGCGGCAAACCCTGGCAGCAACGCGACGAAGCGCCACCGCGCGTACCGGCCCCGGTCGAGCCACCTACCCTGGCGGCCTTGCGCACCCTGCTGCACCACCCGCTGCTGGCCGGCAAGGTGGAAGACGCCAGCCATTTTGCCGACGAAGAACACCTGTACAGCCAGCTGCTGGTGGCGCTGATCGAAGCCGCGCAGAAAAATCCTGGGCTAAGCTCAATGCAGCTGATCGCACGTTGGCACGGCACCGAACAGGGCCGGCTGCTGCGGGCGCTGGCAGAAAAGGAATGGTTGATCGTGGCCGACAACCTTGAACAACAGTTTTTCGACACTATAACTAGCTTGTCCGCCCGCCAACGCGAGCGCAGCCTGGAACAACTGCTCAGGAAATCACGTCAAAGCGAATTGACCAGCGAGGAAAAAACCCAGCTCCTCGCCCTGCTGAGCCGGAATGTTCCCGCACAAACGCCGACCTCATCTGGCGCGTGAGGCCCATGCTCGGGTATAATCCTCGGCTTGTTTTTTGCCCGCCAAGACCTTCAGTGGATAGGGTGTTATGTCCGGAAAAGCGCAACAGCAGTCTCGTATCAAAGAGTTGATCACCCGCGGTCGTGAGCAGGGCTACCTGACTTACGCGGAGGTCAACGACCACCTGCCTGAGGATATTTCAGATCCGGAACAGGTGGAAGACATCATCCGCATGATCAACGACATGGGGATCAACGTATTCGAGAGTGCTCCGGATGCGGATGCCCTTCTGTTGGCGGAAGCCGACACCGACGAAGCCGCGGCCGAAGAAGCCGCTGCTGCGTTGGCGGCAGTTGAAACCGATATCGGCCGCACGACCGACCCAGTGCGCATGTACATGCGCGAAATGGGTACCGTCGAGCTGCTGACCCGCGAAGGCGAAATCGAAATCGCCAAGCGTATCGAGGAAGGCATCCGTGAGGTCATGGGCGCTATCGCCCACTTCCCGGGCACTGTCGACTACATTCTCGGCGAATATGACCGCGTCACCACCGAGGGTGGCCGTCTGTCGGACGTTCTCAGCGGTTACATCGACCCTGACGACAACATCGCAGCACCGACCGAAGAAGTGCCGATCCCTGGCACCAAGGCCGCCGCTGCGAAAGAAGAGTCCGACGACGAAGAAGAAGAGTCCGAAGGCGGTGACGACGAGGAAGAGGCCGAAAGCGGCCCGGACCCGGTTGTCGCAGCCCAGCGCTTCGGTGCGGTATCCGAGCAGCTTCAGGCGACCACCAAGGTCCTGAAGAAAAACGGTCGTACCCACAAGGAAAGCGTCGAGGCCCTGCAGGCACTGGCCGACCTGTTCATGCCGATCAAGCTGGTACCGAAGCAGTTCGAGGTACTGGTCGAGCGTGTACGTGATGCCCTGAACCGCCTGCGCCAGCAAGAACGCGCCATCATGCAGCTGTGCGTGCGTGACGCCCGCATGCCGCGTGCCGACTTCCTGCGCATGTTCCCAAGCAACGAAACCGACCAGACCTGGAGCGGTGACCTGGCCAAGCGCAACACCAAGTGGGCTGCTGCCCTGGGTGAAAAGGACGCCGCCATCGTTGCCTGCCAGCAGAAGCTGATCGACCTTGAGACCGAAACCGGCCTGACCGTTGCCGAGATCAAGGAAATCAACCGTCGCATGTCGATCGGTGAAGCCAAGGCCCGCCGCGCCAAGAAAGAAATGGTCGAGGCGAACTTGCGTCTGGTGATCTCCATCGCCAAGAAGTACACCAACCGTGGCCTGCAGTTCCTCGACCTGATCCAGGAAGGCAACATCGGCTTGATGAAAGCGGTGGACAAGTTCGAATACCGTCGCGGCTACAAGTTCTCGACCTACGCCACCTGGTGGATTCGTCAGGCGATCACCCGTTCGATCGCCGACCAGGCACGCACCATCCGTATTCCGGTGCACATGATCGAAACGATCAACAAGCTCAACCGTATTTCCCGCCAGATGCTGCAGGAAATGGGCCGTGAACCGACCCCGGAAGAGCTGGGCGAGCGCATGGAAATGCCTGAGGACAAGATCCGCAAGGTATTGAAGATCGCCAAAGAGCCGATCTCCATGGAAACCCCGATCGGTGATGACGAAGATTCGCACCTGGGCGACTTCATCGAGGACTCGACCATGCAGTCCCCGATCGACGTAGCCACGGTCGAAAGCCTCAAGGAAGCCACCCGCGACGTGCTCTCGGGCCTGACCGCACGCGAAGCCAAGGTGCTGCGCATGCGTTTCGGTATCGACATGAACACCGACCACACCCTCGAAGAGGTGGGCAAGCAGTTTGACGTAACGCGTGAGCGGATCCGTCAGATCGAAGCGAAGGCGTTGCGCAAACTGCGCCACCCGACTCGCAGCGAGCACCTGCGCTCCTTCCTCGACGAGTGAAGACAAACCCCGGCCCAGGCCGGGGTTTTTCTTTAGTGGCCTTAAACATAAAGCACGGCTTCCACTGCACATCTGCCGCAATGCCCGTCTACACTCGACTTCAGACCACCTGAATGCGAGGCTGCCATGTCCTTGAAGCCGGCCATTCTGTTGCTGCTCCTGATGCTGTGGAACACAACGGCCGGCGCCCTGACCCTGACAGACGAGGAAAAAGCCTGGCTGGCTGCCCACCCGCAGCTAAGCCTGGGTGTCGACGCCTCTTGGCCACCGTTCGAGTTTCGCGACCAGGAGGGCCGGTACCAGGGATTGGCCGCCGATTACATCGCCATGATCCAGCAACGTCTGGGTGTGACGCTAAAACCGGTCGAACCCAGTAGCTGGACCGAAGTATTGGCGCAGGCACGCGAAAGCCGCATCGACCTGCTGCCCGGCATCATGTCTACCCCTGAACGCCAGGGCTACCTGGCTTTCACCCGCCCTTACCTCGACTTTCCCATTGTCATCCTTGCCCACAAAGGCGGCGCACAGCCGCGTAAACTGGAGGACCTGTACGGCCTGAAAATCGCTGTGGTCGAGAACTACGCCCCCCACGAGTTGCTGCGCACCCACCACCCGGACCTCAACCTGGTCGCACTGCCCAATGTAAGCTCCACGCTGCAGGCCTTGGCCACCGATCAGGTAGATGCCGTCGTCGGCGACCTCGCTTCCAGCATCTGGAGCCTGCGCCAGCTCAAGCTCGACGGCCTCTACGTCAGCGGCGAAACGCCCTATCGCTACCAACTGGCGATGGCCGTCCCACGCAGCAACCACGTATTGGTCGGTATTCTCGACAAAGTGATGGCCGACATGAGCAGCAGCGAAGTCAGCCAGATACAGCAGCGCTGGGTAGGCAATGTGGTCGACCAGCGGATGTTCTGGTCCGACCTGCTGGTGTATGGCCTGCCAACGGTGTTGTTGCTGATGGCCGTACTGGCCGTGGTGATCCGCATCAACCGCCGCCTCAGTTCGGAAATTTCACGGCGCATTGCCTTGGAACAGGAGCTGCGCAGCAGCGAATACCACTACCGCAGCTTGATAGAAAGCCTGTCGGCCATCGCCTGGGAAGCCGATGCCAACGACTTCACCTACAGCTACGTTTCGCCGCATGCCGAAGACCTGCTTGGCTACCCCTTGAATGACTGGCTCAAGCCTGGTTTCTGGCGCAGCGTTCTGCACCCGGAAGACGCCCTCTGGGCCCAGGCGTACTGCGACAGCGAAACTGCAGCCGGGCGCGACCACAGCCTGGATTACCGGGTAATCCGGGCCGACGGACAACCCCTCTGGGTACGCAACATCGTCAGCATGATCAAACACGGCCACCAACCGGTGATGCGCGGGCTGATGATCGACATCAGCGAAACCAAGCGCACCGAAGATGCCCTGCGTTTGTCCGAGCAGAAGTTCGCCTCGGTGTTCCAGCAGTGCCCCGATATTTTGCTAATCGCCCGTCACAGTGACGGTTGCCTGCTGGAGGTGAACGAAGCTTTCGAAGAACAGATCGGCCTGACCCCAGGCCAGGTGATTGGCCGTACCGCCACCGACCTCAACCTGTGGGGTGTCGAAGGCAGCGGCCCGCGGGTGCTCGAACGCCTGCACCAGGGCGGTATCCGTAACCTTGAAATGAGCTTCCGCCGCAGCAACGGCCAACTGTTCACCGGCCTGACCTCGGCCGAAACCTTCGAGCTCGACGGCACCCCGGCGCTGGTGGTGGCAGTACGCGATATCAGCCAGCTCAAGGAAACCCAGGAACAGCTGCAAACCTCGGAAGAGAAGTTCGCCAAAGCCTTCCACGCATCGCCCGACGGCCTATTACTGTCGCGCCAGAGCGACGGTTTGCTGCTGGAGGTGAACGAGGGCTTCTGTCGCCTCACCGGCTATGACCTCAACCCGACCATCGACCAGACTTCGCTGGACCTGGGTATCTGGGTCGATCTCAACGAGCGCAAGCGCCTGGTCGACCAGCTCAACCGCGACAACTTCGTACGCGACTTCACCTGCCACATCCGCCGCAGTGATGGGCAGATCCGCCTCTGCGAGCTTTCCGCCAGGCCCCTGCCGATTGCCGGCGTCGACTGCATGCTGACCATTGCCCGCGACATCACCGAACGCCATCTGATGCAGGAGAAGCTGCAACTGGCGGCCACCGTGTTCGAAAACACCGCCGAAGGCGTGCTGATCACCGACATCGACCAACGCATCAGTGCCGTCAACCGCGCCTTCAGCGAAATCACCGGCTATAGCGAAATCGAAGCCCTTGGCCAAACCCCGCGCCTGCTCGCCTCCGGCCAGCACGACAGCGCCTTCTACGCCGCCATGTGGCACCAGCTTACCGACGAAGGCCACTGGCAAGGCGAGATCTACAACAAGCGCAAGAACGGCGAACTGTACCCCGGCTGGCTGACCATCAGTGCGGTGCGCAACAACGAGCGCGAGATCACCCATTTCGTGGCCGTGTTTGCCGACATTTCCAGCCTCAAGCACGCCCAGGCCAAACTCGACTACCAGGCCCACCACGACCCGCTGACCGGCCTGCCCAACCGTGCCCTGTTCGAGAACCGCCTGCAGGCCGTGCTTACCTGCGCGCAAGTATCAAACCGCCAGGGCGCGGTGCTGTTCCTCGACCTCGACCGCTTCAAGCACATCAACGACAGCCTGGGCCACCCGGTCGGCGACCTGCTGCTCAAAGGCATCGCTCAGCGCCTGAAGGAGCAGGTGCGTGACGTCGACACCGTGGCCCGCCTGGGCGGCGACGAGTTCATCATCCTGCTACCTGGCCTGCACAAGCCCAGTGACGCCAGCACCATCGCCAACAAGCTGCTGGCCTGCTTCGTCGCGCCGTTCCAGGCCGGTGAGCACGAGTTCTTCACCAGCGCCAGTATCGGCATCAGCCTGTACCCACAGGACGGCACTGATGTCGCGACACTGATCCGCAACGCCGACGCGGCCATGTACCGCTCCAAGGCCAAAGGCCGCAACCGCGTCGAAGCCTACACCCGCGACCTCACCGCTCAGGCCAGCGAGCGCATCGCCCTTGAGCACGAGCTGCGACGCGCCGTCGAACGCAACGAAATGAGCCTGTGCTTCCAGCCCAAGCTCAGCCTCAAGACCCAAAGCCTGGTAGGCGCCGAGGCGCTGATCCGCTGGAGCCACCCCACCTTTGGTGAAGTACCGCCGGAGCACTTCATCCACCTGGCGGAAGAGAACGGCACCATTCTCCAGCTCGGCGACTGGGTGCTGGAGCAAGCCTGCCGACAGATGCAGGCCTGGAAGCAACACTACGAACCGTTCGGCCCGCTGTCGATCAACCTCGCCGGCGCCCAGCTACGCCACCCACACCTGGCCCGACGCATCGAGCAACTGCTCAAGCAGCACCAGCTCAAGGCCGGCGACTTGCAGTTGGAAATCACCGAAAACTTCATCATGAGCCAGGCAGAAGAGGCCTTGGCCGTGCTGTACCAGCTGAAAAAACTGGGCGTGCAGTTGGCCATCGACGACTTTGGCACCGGCTACTCATCACTGAGCTATCTCAAGCGCCTGCCGCTGGACATCCTCAAGATCGACAAATCGTTCATCCGTGGCCTGCCTGACGACCCACACGACGCTGCCATCGCCCGTGCGATCATCGCCCTGGGCCGCAGCATGCAACTGGCGATCATTGCCGAGGGTGTTGAAAACCAGGCCCAGCAGCGTTTTCTGGCAGCGGAGGGATGCGAGCAGATCCAGGGCTACATCGTCAGCCTGCCACTGCCACCCGAGGAATTTGCGGCCGCGTTTCTTCGCATAGCACTATCGGATCTTTCAGATGGCACAGGTGCGAAACCCTCGTTATAATCCGGCCACTTACTGAGGGCCTATAGCTCAGTTGGTTAGAGCAGAGGACTCATAATCCTTTGGTCCACGGTTCGAGTCCGTGTGGGCCCACCATGTCTAGTCCTGAAATAGGTTTACACCTGCTCAGGTAGGCCGATAGGCCTCAAAACGCCCGATGCACGACATCGGGCGTTTTGTTTTTCAGGGCCATATGAGGCCGCTCTGCGTTGTAGATCTGCACCGCCTCATCAACCATCTTCCTCGCCTGCTCCAGATTTTCTGGATTGCTCAGCAGCAGCTCTGTTTTGGGGATTCCGTTGATCCGTTCGGCCAGTGCGTTCTGGTAGCAGTCATATCCATCAGTCATCGAGCATTGGACCCCGTGCCGTGCATGCAGTGACTGGTACAGCGCCGAGCAGTATTGGGCGGATTCAACCGGTCGTCGCAACACCTTGATCGAGGTGTTTATGGGGCGACCCGCAGGATGGATGCAAAAATTGACTGGGCGGGGAGCGATGCGTTCTCCAGGTGCACCCTCACTTCGTAATGAGATCGAACGGCTATTTTGGGTGCAGATTGAAACAGGCATCACAAGCGAAAAGGCAGCACATGCCGTTGGCGTATCAACAGCGGTAGGTACACGCTGGTTCCGTCATCGAGGCGGGATGCCATTATTCATGTCGAATCACATATCAGGACGATACTTATCGTTTGCAGAGCGAGAAGAGATTGGGCTGCTTCGAGCGCAAAGTGTTGGCGTTCGTGAGATCGCCCGTCGCCTTGGAAGAAGCCCATCGACAATTTCACGGGAGCTGACACGCAATGCTGCTACCCGTTGCGGTCGGCTTGAATATCGAGCGTCAGTAGCGCAGTGGAAGGCAGAACTGGTGGCCAAGAGGCCGAAACCAGCGAAACTGGTCACTAACCCGCGACTGCACCAGTACGTACACGACCGCCTTGAGGGCAAGGTTCAAGACGCCGATGGTCGTGAGATTTCTGGGCCTCGGCAAGCACCCTTCAAAGGCCGAAATAAACCGCATCGCAGTGACCGTAAATGGGTCAATGGCTGGTCGCCTGAACAGATTGCCAACCGGCTCCAGCTCGATTTTCCGGATGATGAATCCATGCGCATTTCTCATGAAGCGATATATCAGGCGCTCTACATTCAGGGTAGAGGAGCTCTCAAGCGCGAACTGGTGAGCTGCCTGCGCTCAGGACGAGCATTGCGCGTGCCGAGAGCCAGAGCGCAGGCCAAAGTGTGGGCACACGTCAGCGAGGACGTCATGATCTCCAGTCGCCCAGCTGAGGTAGAAGATCGGGCTGTGCCCGGGCATTGGGAGGGTGACCTGATCATCGGTCTGAACCGTTCTGCGATTGGAACTCTGGTCGAGCGCTCAACTCGATTTACCATGCTTGTCCATCTGCCTCGCGAGGAAGGTTATGGGCTAATTCCCCGCACGAAGAATGGCCCGGCGCTGGCTGGCTATGGGGCTGTTAGTATGGCCAATGCATTGAAGAAGACGGTGGCTGAGCTTCCCAGCGAGCTGTGGCGATCTTTGACCTGGGATCGTGGAAAGGAGCTGTCGGATCACGCTCGATTTACCATCGAGTCCGGAGTAAAGGTTTTCTTTGCTGATCCACATAGTCCTTGGCAGCGCGGCACCAATGAAAATACGAACGGCCTTCTGCGGCAATACTTCCCGAAAGGCACTGACCTCTCTCGTTGGAGTGCCCAAGAAATACAGGCGGTAGCTCACGTACTTAACACTAGACCTCGAAAAACACTCGGCTGGAAAACACCTGCCGAAACACTGAATGAGTATCTGAAGTCTGTACAACAATCCAGTGTTGCGACGACCGGTTGAATCCGCCTTGAATACCCCGGTCCGAGTGATGGACTAACGGCTGGCGACGCCGCCGTTTGCGCAGAGCCTGTCTAAAGGCTTGCGCAACCGACTCGGCATGCAGACTCTCATGCACATGATGGCCAACAATCTTTCTGGAGTAAGCATCCGTTACCAGGCTTAGGTACAGCGGGCCGCTTCTGGCCGGCAGGTAAGTGATGTCCGCCACCCAAACGTGCTCTGGCCCTGATGGGACAATCTGATTCGGGCCTGGCTTGAGTAGGTTGGGGTGACGATAGAAACGATGAAAGCTCTGAGTTGTCTTGTGATACGCCCGCTTGGGCAACACCAGCAAGCGACGCTCCCCCAAGACCTCAAACAGCCGGTCTCGCCCGATTTGGACACGCCTGTCAGGCTGGCAATGCAGCAGGTAGTGCAGCTTTCGCGCACCCAAGCGGGGCTGGCGCATCCGGACTTGCTGAACAAACTCAACGACGCGATCCGCTTGGCGCGCCTTGCTATCAGCAACTCGATTACGTTTGTAGTAAGCCTGTCGGCTGATACCCAGAAACTGACAAGCCCTGGCAATGCTCAGTCCTGCGACTTGGCCTTGCGAGAGGACTTGCCGGATCGCTTTTTTACGACCGAGACACCGTAGTCATTTTTCAGGACATCAACGACGGTCTCGAAGAACTGAGCCTTCTGGCTCATCAGCTCAAGCTGCTGCTCAAGCTCTTTGATCCGCTGCTCTGGAGTGAGCGCTTTAGGGTCGGACATCGCGCAGCTCCTCTCGGCCCGGATCGACGCCCCTTGGCTCCAATCCTGCCGACCATGCTTACGCAACCATACCAGAACCGTCGAACGACCCTGAATGCCATACCGCACCTGGGCCTGCTTGTAGGTCAGCTCGCCTTTTTCGATCTGATCAACGACGGCCAATTTAAAAGACAGCGAGTAATCCCGCTGTGTGCGCTTTACACCTTGCTCCATCTAGCTCTCCGGAAATTCGGGATGGGAGGTGTAAACCTTATTCAGGACGGGACACCAGATATAAAAAAGCCGCGCAATTGCGCGGCTTTTTTGTGCCCGTTGTCTTTTTAGGTATCGCGCCCGTTTCTTCGAGGCATGCCCTGCCGCTGCGCTTACCACATCAGCCATCCGCAACGCTTCCCCCCTTCATTGCCAGGGCGACTGTCCTAGGCACAGGCTTCTCGCCGCTTCGGTAGTAAGCCAGCAGGCGCCAGCTCAAACCCAGCTCCTGAGCTGCACGATCCAACGTCAACCCATGCTGGGCCATCCAGTTCCAGATAAGCTCATGCGAACACTCCCCTGCTTGTTCGACCGCGCGTACGCGCAGGTTGGCGGCAGCAAGCTCAAGATTGTCGTCACCTGCCCGGATGACCGTGTCGTTGCACTCACCCATTGCAGCCGTTGCGAATACCTTAGGGTCGGCAAGAGGAGCCAAAGATGCGTGTTCCGGATGATTTCATCCAGAGCCACAGTGAGTTGCTGCCTGTCCGCAAAGGTTAGTCGCAAGGTACTCGCGGGCGTAGCAACGACCTCGCTCAACTGAAAATGATTGGTGGTCATGGGTTCGGTTCCGAACTCCGCCTCATGAGCGGACCATTCTCGACCTTACAACGGCTAATACCGCAGGGATTAATCGTTAGATTTTGTGAGCCCTTACTCGCCTATCGGCCGCATCTCGACCTGCCTCTGGTTGTAGAAGACCATCCCAGTCGGAATATCCCGCATAACCAGCGACATCGCGCCAATCACCACGTCGTCACCAATAACGATGCGATCAGCAACGATGCAGCTGTTGGCACCCATGCTCACGTTGTCGCCAATGCGCAGCGCGTACTCCTCCAGCCCGAGCGTCTTGATGCCGATAGAGCAGTTCTGGCGAATGAAGAAATTGCGCCCGATGCTGACATGCCGGGTAATCACCACCCCCGGCAGGTGCGCGATGCGCAGGCCGGGCGCGATTTGTGCGCCGATGTCGATGTCCACCGCGTACTTGAGGTTGAGCCGTTGTTGCATGCGCCGAGCGTGACGCCGGGCCAGGCCGCCGCGAGCATCGAGGTATTGGGCCAGGCGGTAGGCAAAGAGAAAGCGCAGTTTGTTGTCCTTGCGTGCGCGGCGCAGTACGTTGAACAGCAGGCTGATACGGCGTCCTGGCCTTTTCTTGTTGGAGACTTCCAGTCGCCAGCATTCGAGCAGGTTGTCGAGGTTCACGCTCAGGTTCTCGTTGGACTAGCGTTTCATCATGCCGAAGGCCCAGCCTTCAGGCCAGCGCGGTCGCTGTAGATGCGGTCTTGCCCTGATTGGCAGTCGCTCGATAGGCTAGCAGGCCAACCGTAGAGACTCGCCATGTCGGATTCCCGCTCCATCACGCTGGATGAAATCGATCGCCAGCTGATCGCCTTGCTGCAAATCAACGCCCGCGAAAGCGTCGCCACCCTCGCCCGCCAGTTGGGTATCGCCCGCACCACCGTCAATTCGCGCCTGGAGCGTCTGGAGAAGAACAAGGTCATCTCCGGCTATGGCGTGCGCTTGGGCCAGCGGGTGCTGGGTGGCGGCTTGCAGGCCTATGTGGGGATCAAGGTGCAGCCGCGCTCCGGCAAGGAAGTGGTGCGGCGCTTGAGTGCCATGGGCCAAGTGCAGCAGCTGTGCGCAGTGAGCGGCGAGTTCGACTACGTGGCCTGGCTGCTTACGGATTCGCCTGAGCAACTGGACCAGTTGCTCGACCAGATCGGCAGTGTCGACGGGGTGGAGAAGACCACCACGTCGATCATTCTCAGTAGCAAGGTGGACCGGGGGCAGCCGCTCTGATCAATCAGGCCTCCTGGCCGTCGAGCAGCCCCTCCAGAATCGCCGAAAGGCTCTCGGCAGAATGCTGCATCGACCAGACGATGTCTCGGCTACGCTCGGGGGCGTGGTGCTGGGCGTAGTCAGTGATAATCTGGTTGAGGCCACGGGCCAGCAGGCAGGCGTGGACTAGAGCGTCGGCGGCGTCGATGCCAGGACGGATGGCAAATAACGGCGGGTGGCTGGGTTCGCAGTTGCAAAAGGGTTTTTCAGCGGTGGGTTGCAGTTTTACAGGTTGATCTGGCAAACGGTCAGTCATGGTATAGCCTCCAGATCACAGGGATGACTGGCGGCCAATCGCTTCCTTCTCACGGGAATTGGGTGGCAGCCATGCGCGAGGTGAGAACCGGCGAACTTGGAGGCGCATACCCGGCCAGGCAAAGCCTGCCCGCGCACAGCTGCCTTAGCAGTGCGCCTCTAGCTGCTCACACCCCGTCCAACGTGTACTTATGCCCGCCGGAGAGGCCGCGTGAGGCCCAGGTGCTTGCCTTGCAATTTACTGCGCCTATCAGATCGAGCGCCGCCCGCGCGGCGCATCGCGAGCTGCGCTCGCTCCTACGTTTGTTTCCGGCCAATTATTCCTGGGAGATTCGCGCGCGAACGCCTTGGCGCATATCCAACTACCGCGTCGTACAAACAGGCGGTCGCGCGCGCCTGTCACAGGCATGACTGGCCCGAAACAAACGTAGGAGCGAGCGCAGCTCGCGATGCGCCGCGCGGGCGGCGCTCGATCTGATAGGCACAGCAAATCGCACTACAAACACTTCGTCATAAATAACTTTAAACTTATTTTTTCGACGAAAAGTAATACATTAAGACACCAATATGCACCTTAATTACGATTCCCCCACTCCTTAAAATGACCTCCAGCCATCTCCTATACTCAGGCTCCGCCACCCGCGCAGCCCCTCTGGCAAGGTCACTTCATGAACAAGAAAAACCGCCACCCCGCCGACGGCAAAAAGCCCATCACCATCTTCGGCCCGGACTTCCCCTTCGCTTTCGATGACTGGCTGGAGCACCCCGCAGGCCTGGGCAGTATTCCGGCTGAGCGCCAGGGTGAAGAAGTGGCCATCGTGGGTGCCGGTATTGCCGGCCTGGTGGCGGCCTACGAGCTGATGAAGCTAGGCCTAAAGCCGGTGGTGTACGAGGCCTCCAAGCTGGGCGGCCGGCTGCGTTCGCAAGCCTTCAATGGCACCGACGGGATCATCGCCGAGCTGGGCGGCATGCGCTTCCCGGTGTCGTCCACTGCCTTCTACCACTACGTGGACAAGCTGGGCCTGGAAACCAAGCCTTTCCCCAACCCGCTGACCCCGGCCTCGGGCAGCACCGTGATCGACCTTGAAGGCCAGACCTACTACGCCGAAAAAACCACCGACTTGCCCAAGCTGTTCCACGAAGTGGCCGACGCCTGGGCCGATGCGCTGGAAAGCGGTGCCCAGTTCGCCGACATCCAGCAAGCCATCCGCGATCGCGATGTACCGCGCCTTAAAGCGCTGTGGAACAAGCTGGTCCCACTGTGGGACGACCGCACGTTCTACGACTTCGTCGCCACCTCACGTTCGTTCGCCAAACTGAGCTTCCAGCACCGCGAAGTGTTCGGCCAGGTTGGCTTCGGCACCGGTGGCTGGGACTCGGACTTCCCTAACTCGATGCTGGAAATTTTCCGCGTGGTGATGACCAACTGCGACGACCACCAACACCTGGTCGTCGGCGGTGTGGAGCAGGTGCCGCAAGGGATCTGGCGCCATGTGCCGGAGCGCTGTGCCCACTGGCCGGAGGGCACAAGCCTGAGCGGCCTGCATGGCGGTGCACCGCGTACCGGGGTCAAGCGCATCGCCCGCGCTGCTGACGGCCGCCTGGCGGTTACCGACAACTGGGGCGACACCCGCCACTACGGCGCCGTGCTCGCCACCTGCCAGACCTGGCTGCTGACCACCCAGATCGACTGCGAGGAATCGCTGTTCTCGCAAAAGATGTGGATGGCCCTGGACCGCACCCGCTACATGCAGTCATCGAAGACGTTCGTCATGGTCGACCGGCCATTCTGGAAGGACAAGGACCCGGAAACCGGTCGTGACCTGATGAGCATGACCCTCACTGACCGCCTCACCCGCGGTACCTACCTGTTCGACAACGGCGACGACAAGCCGGGGGTGATCTGCCTGTCCTATGCGTGGATGAGCGATGCGCTGAAAATGCTGCCGCATCCGGTGGAAAAGCGCGTGCAGCTGGCCCTGGATGCGCTGAAGAAGATCTACCCGAAAACCGATATCGCCGGGCACATCATCGGCGATCCGATCACCATTTCGTGGGAGGCTGATCCGCACTTCCTGGGCGCCTTCAAGGGCGCACTGCCGGGTCATTACCGCTACAACCAGCGCATGTACGCACACTTCATGCAGCAGGACATGCCCGCCGAGCAGCGCGGCATGTTCATCGCCGGTGACGATGTATCGTGGACACCCGCCTGGGTGGAGGGCGCAGTGCAAACATCGCTGAATGCGGTGTGGGGTATCATGAACCACTTCGGTGGCCACACCCACCCGGACAACCCAGGCCCAGGCGATGTGTTCGATGAAATCGGCCCTATCGCCCTGGCAGACTGAATCAAGGAGGCGTCATGCGCATCGCTTTGTTCCAGGGCGCACCCAAGCCACTGGATGTGCCCGGCAACTTGCAACGGCTGCGCCATCAGGCGCAGTTGGCAGCCGAGCGCGGCGCACAGCTCCTGGTGTGCCCGGAGATGTTCCTGACCGGCTACAACATCGGCCTGCCCCGGGTCGAGCGCCTGGCCGAAGCTGACGATGGCCCGGCGGCCATGGAGGTAGCGGAAATCGCCCAGGCGCACCGCATTGCCCTTGTCTATGGCTATCCGGAGCGGGCGGACGATGGCGCGATCTACAACAGCGTGCAGTTGATCGATGCCCATGGCCGCAGCCTGTGCAACTACCGCAAGACCCACCTGTTTGGCGAACTGGACCGTTCGATGTTCAGCGCAGGCCCGGACCACTTTCCGGTGGTAGAGCTTGAAGGCTGGAAAGTCGGCCTGCTGATCTGCTACGACATCGAGTTCCCGGAAAACGCCCGACGCCTGGCGCTGGCGGGTGCCGAGCTGATCCTGGTGCCGACGGCGAACATGGCGCCGTATGACTTCATCTGCCAGGTGACCGTAAGGGCACGGGCGCAGGAGAACCAGTGCTACCTGGTGTATGCCAATTATTGCGGCGCGGAAGACGAGATCCAGTATTGCGGGCAAAGCAGCATCATCGGCCCGGATGGTAGTTTGCTGGCCATGGGCGGGCGGGATGAATGCCTGTTGCTGGCCGAGCTGGAACATGAGCAGGTTGTGCAGGGGCGGGAGGCATTCCCGTACCTGAACGATTTGCGTCAGGAACTGCACATGCGTAAAGGCTGATGGCCCTTTCGCGGGCAAGCCCGCGAAAGGGCCGGGCCTGCAAACAAATGGGTTAGCATGGACAGCAGCAACCGGAGCCCCCATGCCTGACGCCATCCGCCACCTCACCCTCGCCAACGGCCTGCAGCTCACCCTGCGCCACGCCCCGCGCCTGAAACGTTCGGCCGCCGCACTGCGGGTGCATGCGGGCAGCCACGACGCACCGGGCAAATGGCCGGGCCTGGCCCACTTCCTCGAACACCTGTTCTTCCTCGGCACCCCACGCTTTGCGCTGGACGACGGCCTGATGCGTTACGTGCAGACCCTGGGCGGCCAGGTCAACGCCAGCACCCGGGAACGCACCACCGACTTTTTCTTCGAAGTCCCGCCCAATGCGTTGGCCGGGGGCCTTGAGCGCCTCTGCCAGATGCTGGCCGAACCGGATCTGGGCATCGAGCGCCAACGCCGCGAGCGTGAAGTGATCCACGCCGAGTTCATTGCCTGGTCACGCAACCCGCAGGCCCAGCAGCAATTCGCCTTGTTGCAGTCGGTGTCGCAAGGCCATCCGCTGGGCGCATTTCATGCCGGCAACCGGTATACCCTGGCCCTGCAGGCCCCTGCCTTTCAGCAAGCACTTACGGGCTTCCACCAACGCTTCTACCAGGGCGGCCAGATCGTCTTGAGCCTGTGCGGGCCGCAGCCACTGGATGAGCTGGAGCAACTTGGCCGACAGCATGCGACGCTGTTCGCCACAGGCAAGCATGTGCCGCAAATCGAACCGCCGCCATTGTCGGCAACGACTACACCACTGGCCTTCACTCACGAGAACCTCCCGGCAGCTGCCGAGCAAGCGCTGGAGCTGCTGATCGCCTGCCTCGGCGACAGCCGCCCGGGTACCTGGCTGGGTGCACTTCGCGAGCGTGGCTGGCTGCAACGTTTCAAGGCCGAAACATTGTATGCCTTTGCCGGCCAGCTGCTGTGGCACCTCGACCTCAAGCTCAGCGCCGACGCCTGCCCAGACGAAGCCCGCGCCCTGTTACACGGCTGGTTCAGCTTCATCCGCCAGGCCGACCTTGAGCTGTTGAACCGCGAATTCGGCCTGTTGCAGCACAGCCGCGAACGCAGCGCCAGTGCACTTGAACTGGCCCGGCGTGACAGCACGGGGCAGCCGTTTGCCCAGTTGGATGCGCACGGTTTGCAGGCCCTTCAAGCCGTGCTGCAAGGCCTGCCATGCAACGTGTATGGCCAATGGCACATGCCCTTGGTCGACCCCTTGCTGATGGCTGATCTGCCCCAGGCCAATGCCATACCGCTACCGGCAGCGCTGAGGGTCAGTGAGCAGCTCCCTGGTGCCCGCCAATACGCAGCGCTCTACCTGCGCTGGCACGTACCCTCACCGTTGCGCCAACGTTTGCAGGGTGTGCTCGAACAGGCCCTGGCGCCACTGCAGGAGCGTTGTGAACGCGCCTCGGTACAACTGCAATTCACGGCTGCCGGGGAATACTGGCAGTTGCGCTGCGCCGGGCTACCGGCAGCGGTGCTGCGGGCAGTGACGCAGGCCTTGGCGTTGATCGTCACCCCCCCGGCCAGATGCTGGTTGCCTTGCACAACGCCACCAGTTGCACTGATCCCCATCAGGGCCTTGCTCAAGCAACTGCCCGACGCGGTGCTCGGCACCCCGCCCCCAACTGGCCCTGCCTGCACGCTGGAGCAGCAGCAACTCGACAAGCTGTGGCAGCACACACGCTGGCACGGCCTGGCCGCAGGCTTCGACGATTCAGCCCTGAACGCCCTGGGCACTGCGCTGCAGCACTGCCCGGGGCACGGCTCGCTGCCAAGCCCGTTGCCCACTTGGGCCAACCGCCGTTGGCAGCATGCCGAAGTACCGGGCAGCGAACACGCCATGCTGCTGTTCTGCCCGCTACCTGCCGCCAGCGAAGCCAGCGGCCGCCTGCTCGCGCAACTGCTGCAAGGGCCGGTTTACCAGCGGCTACGGGTGGAGCTGCAACTCGGCTATGCGGTATTCAGTACCTTTCGTCAGATAGAGGGGGTCGGCGGCCTGCTGTTCGGGGTGCAATCGCCTCATACCCAGCAGGCACAGATCCTCGACCACCTGCTCACGCTACTCAACAAGGGTGTCACCCTTGACCCAGGCACCCAACAAGCCCTGGCCAGTCAATTCGATGAACCGGCCATGGCCAACGCCGATGTCGCCGAATGGGCGTGGCAGACACACCTGGCTACACAACCCGATAGGCTGGATACGTTGCGCAGGGCTATTCTGAACACGCGGCAGACGGATCTGGACCACCTGCTGGGTAACCTGCTCGATGCGGACGCCTCCTGGTTGTGTTTGGCCAACGCTGCCGCGCCAACCCCTACGTGGAAGTGATCCAGGCCCGTGATTGTTACGCAAAATGCAACGGCACTTTTCGAATAATTAACCTTCCAGTACAAATTTTTCTTGTAAGATAGCGCAATCCCAGTTCCGGGAACCGCCTTTGCGCGGTGGTACCCAAGTAGTAACTGAGCAACCCCAAACCCATCCGGAAGGAGTAATCCCATGTGGACCAAACCTGCATACACTGATCTGCGTATCGGCTTCGAAGTCACCATGTACTTCGCTAACCGCTAAGCCCGGCTTAGGGTTCCACGCCTCGGCCTGCCGGGGCGTTTTCGTTTTTCCGATCCGGTTTTCTGCATAGAGAGTGGCCATGTACATCCAGGTTCTCGGCTCCGCCGCCGGTGGCGGGTTCCCGCAGTGGAACTGCAACTGCATCAACTGCAAGGGTTTTCGTGACGGCACCCTGCGGGCCACCGCGCGCACCCAGTCGTCCATCGCCCTGTCCGACGACGGCGTACACTGGGTGCTGTGCAATGCCTCGCCCGACATCCGCGCCCAGCTCCAGGCCTTCGCGCCGATGCAGCCAGCCCGGGCCCTGCGCGACACCGGCATCAACGCCATCGTGCTGCTGGACAGCCAGATCGACCACACCACCGGCCTGCTCAGCCTGCGTGAAGGCTGCCCGCACCAGGTGTGGTGCACCGACATGGTCCACCAGGACCTCACCACCGGCTTCCCGTTGTTCAACATGCTCAGCCACTGGAACGGTGGCCTGCAGTGGAACTGCATCGAGCTGGAAGGTAGCTTCGTTATCGAGGCCTGCCCAAACCTCAAGTTCACCCCATTCCCCCTACGCAGCGCCGCACCGCCTTATTCGCCGCACCGCTTCGACCCGCACCCGGGCGACAACCTGGGCCTGCTGGTCGAAGACACCCGCACCGGCGGCAAGCTGTTCTACGCCCCAGGCCTGGGCCAGGTGGACGACAAGCTGCTGGCGATGATGCACGGCGCCGACTGCCTGCTGGTCGACGGCACGCTGTGGGAAGACGATGAGATGCAACGTCGTGGCGTGGGCACTCGCACGGGGCGCGAAATGGGCCACCTGGCGCAGAACGGCCCGGGCGGCATGCTCGAAGTGCTGGACGCTTTCCCGCGTCAGCGCAAAGTGCTTATTCACATCAACAACACAAACCCGATCCTCGATGAAGACTCCCCGGAGCGCGCCGAAGTCCAGCGCCGCGGTGTCGAAGTTGCCTTCGACGGAATGAGCATTGAGTTGTAAGGAGCCCTGATGAGCGACGCATTGCCAATGTCCCCTGCCGAATTCGAGCAGGCCCTGCGCGCCAAGGGCGCCTATTACCACATTCATCACCCGTACCACGTGGCGATGTACCAGGGCCGCGCCACCCGTGAGCAGATCCAGGGTTGGGTAGCCAACCGCTTCTATTACCAGGTCAACATCCCGATGAAGGATGCCGCGATCCTGGCCAACTGCCCGGACCGCGAAGTACGTCGCGAGTGGATCCAGCGCCTGCTCGACCACGACGGCGCGCCCGGCGAGGACGGCGGCATCGAAGCCTGGTTGCGCCTGGGCCAGGCTGTCGGCCTGGACCCGGACCAGCTGCGTTCGCAAGAGCTGGTACTGCCCGGCGTACGTTTTGCCGTCGATGCCTATGTCAACTTCGCCCGCCGCGCCAGCTGGCAGGAAGCGGCCAGCAGCTCGCTGACCGAGTTGTTCGCCCCGCAAATCCACCAGTCGCGCCTGGACAGCTGGCCACAGCACTACCCGTGGATCGACCCGGCCGGCTACGAATACTTCCGCACCCGCCTGGGCCAGGCTCGTCGTGACGTAGAGCACGGCCTGGCGATTACCCTGCAGCACTACACCACCCGCGCGGGCCAGGAGCGTATGCTGGAGATCCTGCAGTTCAAGCTGGATATCCTCTGGAGCATGCTCGACGCCATGAGCATGGCCTACGAGCTGAACCGCCCGCCCTATCATTCCGTCACCCAGGAACGGGTGTGGCACAAGGGGATCACCCTATGAGTTTCGACCGCAATCAGGTGCCGAACTGGCGCCCCGGCTACCGCTTCCAGTACGAACCGGCGCAGAAAGGCCATGTGCTGCTGTACCCCGAAGGCATGATCAAGCTCAACGACAGCGCCAGCCTGATTGGCGGCTTGATCGACGGCCAACGTGACGTGGCCGCCATCATCAGCGAACTCGAACAGCAATTCCCCGATGTCCCGGAAGTGGCCGACGACATCGAGCAGTTCATGGAGGTGGCCCGTGCCGAACACTGGATCGTCCTCGCCTGAGTTGCCGCCCACGCCCCAGGTCGGCCTGCCGCTGTGGCTGCTGGCCGAGCTCACCTACCGCTGCCCGCTACAATGCCCGTACTGCTCCAACCCGCTGGACTTTGCCGCCCAGGGCCAGGAGCTGAGCACCGAGCAGTGGTTCAAGGTCATGGCCGAAGCGCGGGAGATGGGCGCGGCGCAAATCGGCTTTTCCGGCGGTGAACCGCTGGTGCGCCAGGACCTGGCCGAACTGATCGGCGAAGCCCGCCGGCTGGGTTACTACACCAACCTGATCACTTCGGGCATTGGCCTGACCGAAGCGCGTATCGCTGACTTCAAGAAGGCCGGCCTGGACCATATCCAGATCAGCTTCCAGGCCAGCGACGAGCAGGTGAACAACCTGCTGGCCGGTTCGAAGAAGGCCTTTGCGCAAAAGCTGGAGATGGCCCGCGCCGTGAAGGCCCACGGCTACCCGATGGTGCTCAACTTCGTTACCCATCGGCACAACATCGACAAGATCGACCGCATCATCGAGCTGTGCATCGCCCTGGAAGCAGACTTCGTCGAGCTTGCCACCTGCCAGTTCTACGGTTGGGCGCACCTCAACCGCCTGGGCCTGCTGCCGACCCGTGCGCAGCTTGAGCGGGCCGAGCGCATCACCAACGAATACCGGGACAAGCTCAAGGCCGAGGGCAACCCGTGCAAGCTGATCTTCGTCACCCCGGACTACTACGAAGAGCGTCCCAAGGCCTGTATGAATGGCTGGGGCAACCTGTTCCTCACCATTACCCCGGACGGCACCGCGCTGCCCTGCCACGGCGCCCGCCAGCTGCCGGTGCAGTTCCCCAATGTACGCGACCACGACCTGCACCATATCTGGTATGAGTCGTTTGGCTTCAACCGCTTCCGTGGTTACGAGTGGATGCGCGAACCGTGCCGCTCCTGTGACGAAAAAGAAAAGGACTTCGGCGGCTGTCGCTGCCAGGCCTTCATGCTGACCGGCGATGCCAGCAACGCCGACCCGGTGTGTGCCAAGTCGGCCGACCACCGCATCATCCTGAAGGCCCGCGAGGAGGCGGAAAGCGCCCAGCTCGCCATTGAACAAATGACCTTCCGCAATGAACGAAACTCCCGTGTCATCGCCCGTGGCTGAATTCAGCGCGGCCCAGGCCGTTGCCGCCGGCACCGACTTCGCCGAACTCAAAGCCAGTGCCGACGGGCTGTTCTGGATCGAGTTTCGCCCGGCCGATGGTGCTTGCCGTATCTGGCACTGGCTGTACCACCAGGCCCGCTGCCTGACGCCGGATGGCTTCAGCGTGCGCAGCCGGGTCTACGAGTACGGCGGTGGTAGCTTCTGCCTGGGTGGCGACGGGCTGGTGTTCGTCAACGAAAAGGACCAGCAGGTCTACACCCAGCCGCTGGACGATTCGCAACCGCGTGCGCTGACCCAGGATGCCAGCTGCCGCTACGGCGATGTGCAGTGGCACGATGGCCAGGTGCTGGCCGTCGAGGAACGCCATGCCGAGCAGGTGGAGCATCGGCTTGTCGCGTTGAGTGAGAGCGACCGGGTGGTGCTCGCCGAGGGCGCCGATTTTTACGCCTCACCCACAGTGAGTGCAGATGGCATGCGCCTGGCATGGATCGAATGGGACCGGCCGGCACAGCCCTGGACTATCACCCGATTGATGTGCCGCGCACGCGACAGCAGTGGCCACTGGGGCCCCGTGCAATGCGTGGCAAGCGATGATGAATCGCTGCAACAACCGCGTTTCGATGCCGAAGGCCGGCTCTACGGCCTGTCCGACCGCAGTGGCTTCTGGCAGCCCTGGGGCGAGGTCGATGGCCACTGGCAGGCGTTGCCTGCCGAGACTGCGGACCATGCTGCTGCGCCCTGGCAATTGGGTACCTGTACCTGGTTGGCACTGGGGCCGCAAAGCTATCTGGCGAGTTGGTTCAAAGACGGCTTCGGGCAACTGGGGCTGCGTAACACCGATGGACGCATGGAGCGTTTCGCCAGTGGCTACACGCGCTTTCGCAGCCTGGCCATGGACAGCGATCACCTTTATGCCATTGCCGCCTCGCCCATCAGCCCGCCTGCAGTGATTGCCATCGACCGCAGTAACCACGAAGTACGTGTGCTTGCCGGGGGGGCCGAGATACTGCCGGCAGGGCAAATCAGCCTGCCGCAGTCGATTCACTATGGCAGTGACGGCGAGCGGGCCCACGGATTCTTCTACCCGGCAGCGCACTCGCAAGGCGCGACGCCGCTGGTGGTGTTCATCCACGGCGGGCCGACCTCGGCCTGTTATCCGGTGCTCGAGCCTCGCATCCAGTACTGGACCCAGCGCGGCTTTGCCGTGGCCGACCTGAACTACCGGGGCAGCACCGGCTATGGCCGGGAATACCGCCAGGCATTGCACCTGCGCTGGGGCGAAAGCGATGTGGCCGATGCCTGTGCGGCGGTCGAGTACCTGGCGGCTCAGGGCCTGGTCGACAAACGTAAGGCGTTCATCCGTGGCGGCAGCGCGGGTGGCTACACCACCCTCTGTGCCTTGGCCTTCCACGACGTGTTCCGCGCCGGTGCCAGCCTGTACGGGGTCAGCGACCCGGTTGCCCTGGGCCGGGCCACGCACAAGTTTGAGGGCGATTATCTGGACTGGCTGATCGGCGATCCGCAACAGGATGCCGAGCGCTACCGCCAGCGCACGCCGCTGCTGCATGCGGGGCAGATCAAGGTGCCGGTGATTTTCTTCCAGGGTGAGCTGGACGCGGTGGTGGTGCCGGAACAGACGCGGTCGATGCTGGCGGCGTTGCAGGCTAACGGGATCGAGGCTGAGGGGCACTTCTATGCGGGGGAACGGCATGGGTTCCGCAAGGCAGAGAACCTGGCGCATGCGTTGGAAGAAGAGTGGAAGTTCTATTGCCGGGTGTTGAAAGGTTGAACTTCCGGGGCCGCTTGCCGGCCCCGGAAAACCTCACCGTTTGGCGATGATGTACACCGCATGCACGATCCCCGGAATGTAGCCCAGCAAGGTCAGCAGAATATTCAGCCAGAACGCCCCGCCAAACCCCACCTGCAAGAACACGCCCAGCGGCGGCAGGATGATGGCGATGATGATGCGAATAAAGTCCATGCGAGTCTCTCCTGAAGGGGTTATCTCACAGACTAGCCGCTCTACGCAGAGGTTCCACAGGCAAAAAAAAACGCCCCGGGCCGAATGAAACAGGCCAGGGGCGATGCGCAGGAACGCCAGACGGTTCGTTGAATTCTCAGTGTTGCTACACAGTCAGGCCGGCACTTCGCGGCGGGCCTGCTGCTGGGCATGAAGGCGGGCAAAAGCGCGTGCCAGGCGCAGCAGCATTTCGTCGATGTTGCCCTTGCTCACGGTCAGCGCAGGTGAAAAGCGCACCACATCCGCTTGTGGCGCGTTGAGCAGCAGGCCTTCGTGCAGCGCGGCAGCCACCAGTTCACGGGCCAGGTTTTCTTTGAGTTGCAGCGCCCACAGCAGGCCTTGCCCACGCACTTCGCCCTGGCCATAGCGCCCGGCCAGCCGGCTCAGGCCTTCACGCAGGTGACGGCCGTTGTCCTGCACATGCGTGAAAAAGCCAGGCTCCAGCACGGTGTCCAGCACTGCCAGGCCGGCGGCGCACATCAGCGCATTGCCGTGGTGGCTGCCTTCCAGTTCGCCAGGCTCGGCGCAGCACGCCGTGCCCCGAGCCAGCAAGGCGGCCAGTGGCACCCCACCGCCCAAGCCCTTGCCCAGGGTAATGATGTCGGCACGCACGCCGTAGGTTTCCTCGGCCAGCAGCGCACCACAGCGGCCAATACCGGTCTGCACCTCATCGAGGATCAGCAGGATGCCCAGTTCGCGGCAGAGCGTTTCCACACCCTTGAGGTATTCCTGGGTTGCCGGAATCACGCCCGCCTCGCCCTGGATCGGCTCCAGCATGATCGCCACGGTGCGTGAATCCACCTCGGCGTGCAGTGCCGCCAGGTCATTGAACGGCACCTTGCTGAACCCCGGCAGCCCAGGCTCGCAGCGGTTGCATGGCAGCGGGTCGGACGCCGACAGCGCACCCAGGCTGCGGCCGTGACAGGCCTGGCTGGCCGTGATGATGTGATAGGCGCCGTTGCGGTGCAGCTGGCCCCACTTGCGCGCCAGCTTGATCGCGCCTTCGCAGGCCTCGGCACCACTGTTGAGCAGGTAGGCCTGGTCGCTGCCAGTGCTCTGACACAAGCGGTTCACCAACCCCAGCAAGCCACGACTATGGAAGCCCGAGCCCGGGTTGATCAACGCCTGGGCCTGGTTACCCAGCGCTTTCACCAGCACACTCGGGCTGTGGCCCAGGCTGTTGACCGCGCCGCCTTGGGTGAAGTCCAGGTAGGCATGCCCTTCACTGTCCCACAACCAGGAGCCTTGACCGCGCACGAACACCTGCGCTGCGCGCTCGGCGCTGGGCATCAGGCGATCACGCGACAGCTCATCGGCTTGCGGCACGATCACCGGCGCACGCTTGGGCTCGGCGGCAGCGACAGGGGCCGAGCGGCGCAGGTTGAACAGGTTCATCAGGGCTCCAACCAATCACGGTAAGGGGCGGCAACGGTGCGGTCTTGGTGCCGCCACTCGATATTTTGCCTTGCCTATCAAAAGTGTTTTTCATCCGGGGTAACAATCGAACGATTCATCGCTGTAACCCGCTGGAATACGGCGATAGACTAGGCTTCGCGAGGGTTTTCGACCATTTCGTTTTTCCAGCATTTTCGATAAGTGTTACTTATGGATTTCCGCCAACTGCGTTATTTCGTCGCGGTGTATGAAGAAGGCCACGTGGGCCGCGCTGCAGAACGCCTGTCGCTGTCCCAGCCGGCTCTCTCCCAGCAGATCCGGCAACTGGAGCACAGCCTTGATTTGAGCCTGTTCGAGCGCAGCAACAAGCGCCTGTTGCCCACCTTGGCTGCCCATACCCTGTACAACCATGCCTTGCCCTTGCTTGACGGCCTACAGCGCGCCCACGAAGCCATGCGCAACTTCAAGGGCCAGTCGTTACGCACCCTGGCCATCGGCGTGCTGCAGACCGTGCGACCGAGCCTGGTGCCACAGCTGCTCGAACGGCTACGCAAGGCACAGCCGCACCTTGTCGTGCAGATCTACGAGTTGTCGGGGCTGGAGATCGAACGGCGCCTGCTCAATGGCAGCCTGGACATCGGCATCAGCTACCTGCCACCGCGCCAGCCCGGGTTACATGGCCTGCTGCTGTATGAAGACGAGCTGCAACTGGTCATCCCCGATACTCACCCGCTAAAGGACTTCAAGAAGGTGTCTATCCGCCAGGCTGCCGAATTGCCCATGCTGATGCTGGGCGAAGAATTCCAGATCCGTCAGATCTGGCAGGCGCAACTGGCCAGCCAGGGCCGTCGACCGCAGGTTCAGGCAGAGATGAACAACATGGCGGGGATTCTCGACAGCCTGGCGCACACGGCGCTGGCAACCATCCTGCCCGGGCGGGCCAAGGAGGCCGCCGAAGATGATCAGGGGCTGTTGTGGAAGCCATTGAGCGAGCCACGGGTGCCGCTGAAGGTTGGCCTGGTGTTCCGCGATGCCCAGCGCCAGCAGGCCTCTGTGGAGCTACTGCGCACGCTGCTGGAAGAAGAGACGGATGCCCGCCTGTTGGGCGCATCACCGCTGGATGTGCTGGCCTGAAAAAACACGCACACAAAGAAAACCCCGCCGAAGCGGGGTTTTCCAGACTGTTTCCCTGTGACATCCGTATCGCCCCGCCATCCTGGCAGGTGGTCCTTCGTCGTCTTCCTTGATCTGTCCTTTGCGCTTCCTGCGCAACGTCCATGTGTTAAAGATTAACCGTGGATCCAATCTGAGAACAGTGGCGAAAAGTCACCACGTCGTGTAGGAAAAAGCTTACAAAGGGGATTCATTCCCAGACATACCGAAAATCGGGGCCGCCGAGCGGCCCCTAAATACGTCAGAACTGCTCGGCATCCAGCAGGTACAGCGATTCACTGCCCGCCTTCACCGACGCCACCAGCGAATCCACCCGTGGCAGCAACCGCGCAAAGTAGAACCGCGCCGTACCCAGCTTGCCCAAGTAGAACGCCTCGTCGCCCTCACCCGCCTTGGCCGCCCGTGCCATCAGTGCCCACATATAGCCGTAGGCCACATAACCAAACGCATGCAGGTACTCGACCGAAGCCGCGCCGATTTCATTCGGGTTGCCCTTGGCCTTTTCCAGCACCCACTCAGTCAGCCCGTCGAGCTGGTCGAGGCTGGCCGCCAACGGCTTGGCAAATTCGTCCAGCTCGCCACCTGCGCTGGCAGTGAACTGGCGGATCTCGTCGGAGAACAACCGGTAGTACGCGCCACCGCTGGCCACCACCTTGCGCCCCATCAGGTCGAGGGCCTGGATGCCGTTGGTGCCTTCGTAGATCTGTGTGATGCGCACATCACGCACCAACTGCTCCTGCCCCCATTCGCGAATGTAGCCATGCCCGCCGAACACCTGCTGGCCATGCACCGCGCACTCCAGCCCCAGGTCGGTGAGGAAGGCCTTGGCCACCGGCGTGAGCAGCGCCACCAGCTCTTCGCTGCGTTTGCGCACACTGGCATCTTCGCTGTACTTGGCACTGTCCAGTTGCATGGCTACGTAGGTGGAGAAGGCGCGGCCGCCCTCGATCAGCGCTTTCATGGTCAGCAGCATGCGGCGCACGTCCGGGTGGACGATGATCGGGTCGGCGGCCTTGTCCTTGGCCTGCGGGCCAGTCGGGGCACGGCTCTGCAGGCGGTCGCGGGCGTATTCCACGGCGTTCTGGTAGGAGCGCTCGGCCGAGGCCAGGCCCTGGATACCAACACCCAAGCGCTCGTAGTTCATCATGGTGAACATGGCCGCCAGGCCCTTGTTCGGCTCACCGACGATATAGCCGACTGCTTCGTCGAAGTTCATCACACAGGTAGCCGAGGCCTGAATGCCCATCTTGTGTTCGATCGAACCGCAAGTGGCCGGGTTGCGTGCACCGAGGCTGCCATCTTCGTTGACCAGGAACTTGGGCACCAGGAACAGCGAAATGCCCTTCGGCCCCGCCGGTGCGTCCGGCAGCTTGGCCAGCACCAGGTGGATGATGTTCTCGGTCAGGTCGTGCTCGCCACCGGTGATGAAGATCTTGGTACCGCTGACCTTGTAGCTACCATCGGCCTGAGGCTCGGCCTTGGTACGGATGATGCCCAGGTCGGTACCGGCGTGCGGCTCGGTCAGGCACATGGAACCGGCCCATACGCCGGCATACATGTTCGGCAGGTACTTTTCCTTCAGCGCTTCACTGGCGTGGGCATTGATCGAAAGGCAGGCACCGGCGGTCAGCATCGGGTACAAGCCAAAGGCCAGGCTGGAGGCGTTGACCATTTCCTCGACCTGGGCCGAGATGGCCTTGGGCATGCCCATGCCGCCGAACAGCGGGTCGCCGCCCACGCCGACCCAACCGCCTTCGGCGTAGGTGTTGTAGGCCTCGATGAAACCGGCGGGGGTGCGCACAGCGCCGTTGTCCCAGTGGCAACCTTCTTCATCTGCGGCACGGCTGAGCGGCGCGATGGACTTGGCGGTGACCTTGCCGGCTTCCTCCAGCACGGCCAGAGCGGTGTCGGCATCGACAACGTCAGCCAGCCCGGGCAATTGCGCCCACTGCTCAGCCACGTTGAAGACTTCATTCAGTACGAAGCGCATGTCGCGCAGGGGCGCTTTATAGTCAGCCATGACAACCTCTCACTAGTCGGGTCGGGGCGGTCTCGGGGAACCGCGACACAGGGGTTACTGGCAGTGTAACCGAACAACTTTTACGAGACATAGGGTCATCAACTGACCATACAGTATTGCATGGTCACGCCGTGCGTACAGCTCCGCGCTGCGATTGTTGCCCATGCACCATGACACAATTACGCCCCGCGCCTTTGGCGCTATAAAGCGCCTGGTCGGCGGATTTCAGCACCGCCTCGGGGTTGCGATGATCGGCCTGGCGCTCGGCCACGCCGATACTGATGGTGACCGACACCGTGCCGCCACTGCTGCCCGCCCGGCGCTGGCGCCCGGCCGTATCGTCCTGCGGGCGGTTGTGCTGATCGCGCAGGTGCATCACATAGTTGGCGATTACCTCACGCACCGCTTCCACGTGGGGCACGCACTCCTCGGCTGTCTTGCCCGCGAACACCAGAGCGAACTCCTCGCCGCCATATCGGTAGGCCCGGCCGCCGCCGGTCACCTTGGACAAACGGCTGGCCACCAGGCGCAACACCTGGTCACCCACGTCGTGGCCATGGGTATCGTTGAATTTCTTGAAGTGGTCCACGTCGGTCATGGCGATCACATAGTTGCGCCCCAGGCGCTGCATGCGCTCGTTCAGCGCACGGCGCCCCGGCAGACCGGTCAGCTCGTCGCGGAAGGCCATCTGGTAGGCCTCGTGCGCTACCGCTGCGGCGATCATCAACATCACTTGGCTGCACATGATGTTAAGGGTGAACGGCAGGATGAACGTTTGCGGCAGCATCCAGAAAATGCCCAGCAGGCCGGTCAACTGCGCAGCATGCAGCGGCCTGGGGGCACGCAGGTATTGCACTACCAGCAGGATGAACACAACGAGGAACAGTGGGTAAACCATCTGGATCAGGCTCATCCACTGGCCATGCAAGGCTGGCCAGCGGATTTCCGCCAACCAGCTCAACAGGGCTTCGGGGTAGCTTTGTTCGAGGGCCACCGCCACGCTGCCCACGGCAAACAGCACAGCGCCGCGGGCAACCAGGTCCTGCAGCAAGTGGGTACGTTCCTGCCAGGCGCCATACAAGCCGAACAGCGCGGGCAGCAACAGGCACACCAGGTGGAAGATCACCGCCGCGTCCTCGCGCACGCGGCCATGGTCACGGTAGAAGTCGGTCTGGGTGTCGAGCAGAAAGTAGGCGATGTACACCGTAAGCATCAGGAACAGCTCACGTTGCCGGCGGTACACGGCGCAGTAGGCGCCGCCCAGCAGCAGAACCAAAGTAGGCAAGACATTGAACAGCGATGTGAAAAAGACGCTGAGGTCTCTCACATAGGCTGCGGCGAGCCCTGCCAGCAACAAGAACAGCGAAGGCAGGAAGTGGCTTGCGCGAACAGCATTAAGACGAAACAAGGGTAATCTCCAACCCGGCAGATCAATAGTGGCATTGTGCCCTTAGTTCATCGGCAGTGCACATGAACAGTTGAATTTGCCGTTGGGTCAATTGGCCCCAGATGCGAAAAACCCGCCTGCCGGTGAGGGCAGGCGGGTTCCGTGTACAGCGGTAGGATCAGTACGACAGGCCGAAGTTTTCTTCGTCCATCGCCATCAGGTTGTTGGCACCCGACAGCATGGTCGCCACATGGGTACGGGTGCGCGGCAGGATGCGCTGGAAGTAGAAACGCGCCGTTTGCAGCTTGGCGGTGTAGAACGCCTCTTCGCTGGTGCCGGCTGCCAGTTTTTCGGCCGCCAGGCGGGCGATGTCGGCCCAGAAGTAGGCCAGGCAGGCATAGCCGGAATACATCAGGTAATCGACCGAGGCCGCACCCACCTCTTCGCGGTCCTTCATGGCGGCCATGCCCACTTTCATGGTCAGCTCGCCCCACTCTTTGTTGATTGCCGCCAGCGGCTCGACGAACTCCTTGACCGCTTCGTTACCTTCCTGCGCCTGGCAGAACTTGTGCACGATCTTGGTGAAGCCCTTCAGTGCTTCGCCCTGGGTCATCAGCACTTTACGGCCGAGCAGGTCCAGCGCCTGAATGCCGGTGGTGCCTTCGTACAGCATGGAGATACGGCTGTCGCGTACGTTCTGCTCCATGCCCCACTCGGCGATGAAGCCGTGGCCGCCGTAGATCTGCACGCCATGGTTGGCGGCCTCGAAGCCGACTTCGGTCATGAACGCCTTGGCAATCGGGGTCAGGAACGCCAGCAGGGCATCGGCCTTCTTGCGCTCTTCTTCGTCCTGGCTGTACTTGACGATGTCCACCTGCTTGGCCGTGAAGTACACCATCGCGCGGTTGCCTTCGGCGAAGGCCTTCATGGTCAGCAGCATGCGGCGCACGTCCGGATGGACGATGATCGGGTCAGCAGCCTTGTCAGGCGCTTTCGGGCCAGTCAGGGAACGCATCTGCAGGCGCTCACGGGCGTACTTCAGGCCACCCTGGAACGCCACTTCGGCGTGGGCCAGGCCTTGCAGCGCGGTCCCCAGGCGAGCGGTGTTCATGAAGGTGAACATGCAGTTCAGGCCTTTGTTGGCCGGGCCGATCAGGTAACCGGTGGCCGCATCGAAGTTCATCACGCAGGTAGCGTTACCGTGGATGCCCATTTTGTGTTCGATGGAGCCGCAGCTCACGCCGTTGCGCTCACCCACACCGCCCTCGGCGTTAGGCAGGAACTTCGGCACGATGAACAGCGAAATACCCTTGGTACCAGCCGGTGCGTCCGGCAGGCGGGCCAGGACGATATGGACGATATTGTCGGCCATGTCATGTTCACCGGCCGAAATGAAGATCTTGGTACCCGACACCTTGTAGCTGCCGTCAGCCTGTGGCTCGGCCTTGGTGCGCAGCATGCCCAGGTCGGTGCCGCAGTGTGGCTCGGTCAGGCACATGGTGCCGGTCCACTCGCCGGACACCAGCTTGGTCAGGTAAGTGTGCTGCTGCTCGGGGGTGCCGTGCGCAGAGATGGTGTTCATCGCACCATGGGACAGGCCTGGGTACATGCCCCACGACCAGTTCGAACCACCGACCATTTCACTCAGGGCCAGGCCCAGCGACTCTGGCAGGCCCTGGCCGCCGTGCTCGACGTCATGGGCCAGGCTCGGCCAGCCGCCTTCGACGAACTGTTGGTAGGCTGCCTTGAAGCCTGTCGGGGTTTTAACGCCCGATTCGCTCCAGGTGCAGCCTTCCTGGTCACCCACACGGTTCAGCGGCGACAGCACCTGCTCACAGAACTTCGCGCCTTCTTCGAGGATCGCGTCGACCATGTCAGGCGTGGCGTCCTGGCAGCCCGGCAGGCTCTGATAGTGCGCCTCATAGCCAAGCAGCTCGTCGCGAACGAAGCGGATATCACGCAAGGGGGCTTTGTAATCAGGCATTGCGATGAACCTCTGAGTCAGTTCTGTGGGGTGACCAGCTCTTGGCGGCCGTCTTATCAAACAGTTGTTTGAAACTTACGTTTAGCACCGCGTTCTGTCAAGGATGGACTATGGTGCCATTTACGCCACGAAAAATGGCAAATATGCCACGACACGACAAAAGCCCTTGTGGGAGCGGGTTTACCCGCGAATAGGCCCGCCCAGAAAATGATCTTGTCTGGGCTGACGCATTCGCGGGTAAACCCGCTCCCACAGGGGTTGGTGATAATGCTGACGAGTGCGCCGAGAATCAGGCGTAAGTGTCGATAATCCGGCCGAGCATTTCGTCGGATGCCTTGGCCACCTTTGCGCCAAGCTCGACTTCGATTTTGCCCAGGGCCATCTGCACGGTGCTGGTGGCCAGGTCCATCTGCTGGCTGCGGTCGACCGCGCGCAAACGCTCAGCCTGAAAATCGCTGGACTGGCTGGTGGCGGTACGTTCGGCGGTGGTGTTGGCGATCTGGCCGGCGGCCTGATCGACGCGGTTCTGGCCGGTCTGGATTGCGCTCAGGCCCGCGTAGTAGGCGGAGCTACCGGTGATTTCCATGTCAGGACTCCATTGACGCTGGATGACGAACAGGTTCAATTAAAGCAGGCCTGCCGTAAAAAGGCCCGTTTAAATCCCTAATGGCCCGATGCCATCTGATAGGCCTTGGGTATTCCTGCCCGCGAAACGGCCAGGCCAGGAAACCACTAATCCAGAAGATCCAGTTGCAGGTGTTCAGCCACCATATCGGCACTGGCCTGCTTCAGTTTAGGTACCCGCCCAAGGCAAGGCGCCGGCAGGCGCTCGGCAAGGCTGGCGAGGTTTTCTTCCAGCCGCGAAGTACGCGGCTCGATGATGTTCGCCACCCACCCGGCCAACTGCAGCCCGTCACGCTCGATCGCCTCGGCGCTAAGCAAGGCATGGCTGATACAACCCAAGCGAACGCCCACAACCAGTATCACTGGCAATTTAAGGGCAACGGCAAGGTCCGAAAGGTTCTCCAACCCCGACAACGGCACACGCCAGCCACCCGCACCTTCAACCAACGTGAAATCGGCATTTTGTTGCAGCACATTGCGCATCGCTGCCAACAGCGCCGGCACGGCCAGCGTCACCCCCGCCTCGCGCGCCGCGACATGCGGGGCAATCGCCGGCTCGAAGGCGAACGGGTTGACCTGCTCATACGGCAACTTGATCGTACTTTCATCGATCAGCGCCAGGGCATCACTATTGCGCAACCCTTTCGGCGTCATCGTGCAGCCCGAGGCCACCGGCTTGGCGCCCAGCGTGCTCATGCCCTGCAACCGCGCCGCATGCAACAGCCCGGCGGCGATGGTGGTCTTGCCGACATCGGTATCGGTACCGGCGATGAAATAGGCCTGGCTCATCGTGCTCCCCTTACGCGTGTGGCTTGCGCAACACACCATAGACCACTTGATAGGTGGCTGGCAGCCCCGCAGGCTGGCGAAATGCCTCATAGGCGTGCAACAGGCCCTGCATGCGCGCCCGACCGGTAAGCCCGGAAGGTCGCCCGGGGTTCAGGTTGTGTGCCCCCAACGCCTTGAGTTCATGGGTCAGGCTTCGTACATCCGGGTAGTGCAGCACGTGCGGGCAACGCTGCAATTCAAGCGGTTCCAACCCGCTGCCAGCACACAGGCGTTGATAATCCTCAAAACGGCGGAAGCGGTTCACATGCACCAGGCCATCCACTGCCTGCCAACTGGCTCGCAGTTCGTCGAGGGTGCCCACGCACAGGCTACTGAAGGCCAACACACCACCAGGACGCAACACACGCGACGCCTCTGCCAGCACGCTGGCGAACTGGTCGCACCACTGCACGGCCAGGCTGGAAAACACCAGGTCGACACTGCCGTCACGCAGCGGCAAACGCTCGGCATCACCTGCCACGTGATACTGCGCCCCACCCTGTTCATGACGGGCATGGCGCAGCATGCCTTCGGCGATATCCACCGCCACGCCGCTGGCCAGGGTAAAACGCTGCGCCAGGATACGGCTGAAATGGCCCGTGCCGCTGCCCAGGTCCAGCCAGCGCGACGGCTGCAGGCCAGTCGGCAACTGCTCAAGCAGGCTTAAACCTACAGCGCGCTGCAAGGCCGCCACGCTGTCGTAGCTGGCGGCAGCCCGGGAGAACGAAGCGGCCACCTGGCGTTTATCGGGCAGCGCGCCGGGTAAAGTCGGACGGGAAAGGTCAGTCATCGCCACTCTCATGCAGGAAACTCTTGATGCCCGCCGCCAGCTCCTGCGGGTACTCCAGCAGGAATGCGTGGGAACTGTCTTCGACCAGGCCCACTTCCACATCGGGCAACAACTCGCTCAACGCTTTTGCCGCCTCTGCCGGCACCAGTGCATCGCTACCGGCAAACAGGTGCAACTGCGGGCCGGCATAGGCCTGCAGGGCTTCACGGGTATCAAGCTTGGCCAGCACTTCAAGGCCTGTGGCCAGGTACAGCGGGTCGGTATCCGGCACGCCGACACCCAGTTGCCGCAGCAACGTGCGCGGTTGCTGGGCGCCATCGCTGCACAGCGTGCGGAAGCGCTTGAGCGTGACCTGGGTATGGCTGCGGCAGCCATCGAGGAAGGTGCCGAAGGTGTCTTCGGCCATGCCATGGGGCCAGTCCGGGCGGGCCACGAAGCTGGGGTTGCTGGCCAAGGTCAGTAGGCCACAGCAGTGGTCACCGCGCTTGTGTGCCAAGGCGCTGGCCAGCATGCCGCCCAGCGACCAGCCGCCCAGCCACACGTCGTTCGGCAGCTTGCGATCCAGGTGGTCGACCCAGGCCTGAACATCGCTGTCGGCCAATTCCGGCAAGGGCATCAACTCCACCTGCAGGCGGGCGTCCTGGGCGCGCAGGCTGGCTGCCAGCGGATGCAGGGAAGCAGTGCCCAGGCTCCAGCCGGGCAGCAGTACAAGGCGATTACGCATCAGCGTTCTCCAACTGTGGATAACACTCGGCCAATGCATTCAACAATAGCTGCACCTGCGCTTCGCTGTGCGCGGCGCTCAGGGTCACCCGCAGGCGCGCACTGCCTGCCGGCACGGTGGGTGGGCGGATGGCCGTCACCAGCAAGCCGCGCTCGCGCAGCATGCGCGACAGGCGCAGGGCCTGTGCGCTGTCGCCGATCACGATGGGCTGGATCGGCGTTGGGCTGTCCATCAGTTGCAGCCCGATCTGCTGCGCGCCTTCGCGGAACTGGCGAATCAACGCAGTCAGATGCTCACGCCGCCAAGTCTCGCGGCGCAGCAACTCCAGGCTCTTGAGCGTGGCACAGGCAAGTGCCGGTGGCTGGCTGGTGGTGTAGATGTAGGGGCGGGCGAATTGCACCAGCGCCTCGATCAGCTCTTCGCTGCCGGCAACAAAGGCACCGGCAGTACCGCAGGCCTTACCCAGCGTGCCTATCAGTACCGGCACGTCCTCCACGCCCAGGCCAAAGTGCTCGACGATACCGCCACCCTGCGTACCCAAGATACCCAGACCATGGGCATCGTCGACCATGAGCCAGGCACCACGCGCCCGGGCGACATCGGCCAGTGCCGGCAAGTCGGCCAGGTCGCCGTCCATGCTGAACACGCCATCGGTCACCACCAGGGTATTGCCGACGGCCTTGTCCAGGCGGCTGGCCAGGCTGGCCGGTTCGTTGTGCAGGTAGCGGTTGAAGCGGGCGCCACTGAGCAACCCGCCATCCAACAAGGACGCGTGATTCAAGCGGTCCTGCAGCACGGTATCGCCCTGCCCCACCAATGCGGTGATAGCACCCAGGTTGGCCATGTAGCCGGTGGAGAACAGCAGCGCACGCGGGCGCCCGGTCAGTTCGGCCAACGCCTCTTCAACCTGATGGTGCGGCGTGCTGTGGCCGACCACCAGGTGCGAAGCGCCACCGCCCACACCCCAGCGCTCGGCGCCGGTCTGCCAGGCGGCGATCACTTCAGGGTGGTTGGCCAGGCCCAGGTAGTCATTGCTGCAGAAGGCCAGCAAGCGCTGCCCGTCGACCACCACTTCCGGCCCCTGCGGGCTTTCCAGCAGTGGCCGCTGCCGATACAGGTCTGCGGCGCGCCGTTCGGCCAGGCGCGCCGCCAGGTCGAAGGCCATGTCAGGCCGATGCAGCGTTGTAGAACATCTCGCTGCTGCGCTGTTCGACCAACGCCTGCTCGATGGCCGCCTGGTGCACTTCGTCGGCGTGCTCTTCACGCGCTTCGGGCTTGATACCCAGGCGCGCGAACAGCTGCATGTCCTTGTCGGCCTGCGGGTTGGCGGTGGTCAGCAGTTTTTCGCCGTAGAAGATCGAGTTGGCGCCAGCCATGAAGGCCAAGGCCTGCATCTGCTCGTTCATTTGCTCGCGGCCGGCGGACAGGCGCACGTGCGACTTGGGCATCAGCAAGCGGGCCACGGCCAGCATGCGGATGAAGTCGAACGGGTCCACATCCTCTTCCTCGGCCAGCGGCGTGCCGGCCACCTTGACCAGCATGTTGATCGGCACCGACTCCGGGTGCTCGGGCAGGTTGGCCAACTGGATCAGCAGGCCCGCGCGGTCGTCCAGCGACTCCCCCATGCCCAGGATGCCGCCAGAGCAGATCTTCATGCCGGCATCACGCACGTAGGCCAGGGTTTGCAGGCGCTCGCTGTAGGTGCGGGTGGTGATGATGCTGCCGTAGAACTCCGGCGAGGTGTCGAGGTTGTGGTTGTAGTAGTCCAGGCCCGCCTGGGCCAAGGCCACGGTTTGCTCTTGGTCGAGTTTGCCGAGGGTCATGCAGGTTTCCAGGCCCATGGCCTTCACGCCTTTGACCATCTCCAGCACATAGGGCATGTCTTTGGCCGACGGGTGCTTCCACGCCGCGCCCATGCAGAAACGGGTGGAGCCGATGGCTTTGGCGCGCGCGGCCTCTTCCAGCACCTTCTGCACTTCCATCAGCTTCTGTTTTTCCAGCCCGGTGTTGTAGTGGCCGGACTGCGGACAATATTTGCAGTCTTCCGGGCAGGCGCCGGTCTTGATCGACAGCAGGGTCGAAACCTGCACGCGGTTCGGGTCGAAATGCGCCCGGTGCACGGTCTGCGCCTGGAACAGCAGGTCATTGAACGGTTGCTGGAACAGCGCCTTGACCTCGGCCAGGGACCAGTCGTGACGTGTTGTTGCAGTTGTGCTGGCGCTCATCGGCGTTTCCTTGTTTAGGCTGTAGCTGGCGCCGGGACAGGAAAGCCCGCCAGCGCATCACGGATAGCTCGCATACTCATGGAAGGCCTATGAACTGTCAACCATACTGGAAAACACTGGTTTACAAGTGCTCATTTATTAATCAATCGTGTTTATTGTGTGATGAACCTGCCGAGCAGGCCTACCCCCTGTGTATTGCCTGCGAGCAGGAATTACCTTGGCTAGGCGATCATTGTCTGCGCTGCGCCCTGCCGCTGCCCATGGCGGGCCTGACCTGCGCCCAGTGCTGTCGCCACCTGCCGGCCTTCGACCAGGTGTTTGCGCTTTGGCAATTCGGCTTTCCGGTCGATACGCTGGTCAGCCGCTTCAAGCACAACCGGCAGTGGCCCTTGGGGCGGTTGATGGCTGAATTGCTGGGGCATGGGCTGCTGCACCGCTTTGCCGAAGGGTTAGCCCGCCCTGACCTGCTGTTGCCCGTTCCCTTGGCCAGGCGTCGACTGCGCGAACGAGGGTTCAACCAGGCGGGGATGCTTGGGCGTTGGTTGTCTTCGCAACTTGGGCTGGTTTGCGACGAGAGGTTATTGGTGCGCATGCGCGAGACGCCTGCACAACAACAGCTGGACGCCAAGGCACGGCAGCGCAATTTACGTCAGGCGTTTGCGGTCACGGGCGATTTGACAGGCAAGCATGTCGCCATTGTCGATGATGTGGTAACCACCAGTGCCACCGTGCAGACCATTGCCGAAGTGCTGCGCAAAGCCGGCGCGCAGCGTGTGGATGTGTATTGCCTGGCGCGCACGCCCAAGCCGGGGTATGCATGACACTGCACAGTCCTACACAATCTACCTTCAGGCCCTTCATCTACAACGACTCAATGCTCATGCCGCTGCCTACTTTGCTTACCCAGCACATCGCCCGCCGCCCCCAGCGCATTGCGCTGCTGCAGCACATTGCCGAGCAAGGCTCGATCACCCGCGCCGCCAAGGCTGCGAGCATCAGCTACAAGGCAGCCTGGGATGCCATTGATGAGCTCAACAACCTGGCCAGCCAGCCCTTGGTGGAGCGCAGCACCGGTGGCCGTGGCGGTGGCGGTGCGCGTTTGTCGCCGGAGGGCGAGCGGGTGCTGCGCCTGTATCAGCGGCTGCAGGCCTTGCAGGCGCAAATCCTTGAAGCCGCCGAAGAGTCCAGCGACCTCGACCTGCTCGGGCGCCTGATGCTGCGCACCAGTGCGCGTAACCAGCTGCAAGGCCAGGTCAGCGGCCTGCGCCGTGAAGGCCGGTATGACCGTGTCAGCCTGGCATTGGGCGGTGGGCTGGAAATTGATGCGCTGATCACGCACGACAGTACCGCGCGGCTGGAGCTGACGTTGGGGACGATGGTGGTGGCGTTGCTCAAGGCGGGGTGGGTACGGTTACTGGCGGAAGGGGAAGAGGCTGAGGCAGGGAGCAATTGCCTGCGGGCGACGGTTGAGGAAGTGCTGACAGATGTTGATGGGCCCAGTGAAGTCAGACTGGCGCTGGGTAATGGGCAGACATTGTGTGCCATTGCGCAAGCGGATTGGCTGGCGGGGCAGCAGGTGGTGGATGGCAGTGCGGTGCGGGTGCAGTTTCATCCCTCTTATGTGTTGATCGGAGTTCCTGCGTAGCCTGGCCGCGCTGTGCGCGGTTCGCGGGTTCAACCGCGAAGAGGCCGCCACAGGTATAACGCTGTACCATGGGACCTATGCCGCTTATCCCCCGGAGCCTCCATGTCCCACCCCTTCGACACCCTCACCCCCGACCTGGTCCTGGACGCCGTGGAAAGCATCGGCTTTCTCAGCGATGCACGGGTGCTGGCACTGAACAGCTACGAAAACCGCGTCTATCAGGTGGGCATCGAGGACGCGCAGCCGCTGATCGCCAAGTTCTACCGCCCGGGCCGCTGGAGCGATGCGGCCATCCTCGAAGAACACAGTTTCACTGCCGAACTGGCTGACTGCGAAGTGCCGGTGGTTGCCCCCCTGCAGCACGATGGCCGCACTTTGTTCGAACACCAGGGTTTCCGTTTCACCCTGTTCCCCCGCCGCGGTGGTCACGCCCCGGAGCCGGGCAACCTCGACCAGCTGTATCGCCTGGGCCAACTGCTCGGCCGCCTGCACGCCGTAGGCGCCAGCAAACCGTTCGAACACCGTGAGGCATTGGCAGTGGACAACTTTGGCCACGCCTCGCTCAACACCTTGCTGGCAGGCGATTTTGTCCCGCGCGAGTTGCTGCCAGCGTTCGAATCCGTGGCCCGCGACGTGCTCAAGCGGGTTGAGGAGATCTACGCCCGCACGCCCCACCAACTCATCCGCCTGCACGGCGACCTTCACCCCGGCAACCTGATGCACCGCGACGAGGTGTACCACGTGGTCGACCTGGACGACTGCCGCATGGGCCCGGCCGTGCAGGACCTGTGGATGATGCTGGCCGGCAGCCGCGAAGAGCGCCTGGGGCAGTTGGCCGAGCTGATCGACGGCTACAACGAGTTCCACGACTTCGACCCGCGCGAACTGGCCCTGATCGAACCCCTGCGCGCCCTGCGCCAGCTGCACTACAGCGCCTGGCTGGCACGGCGTTGGGACGACCCGGCGTTCCCGCCTAGCTTCCCGTGGTTCGGCCAGCCCCGCTACTGGGGCGACCAGATTCTCGCCCTGCGCGAACAAATGGCGGCACTGGATGAAGCACCGCTGAAATTGTTCTAGAAGCACGCCCGCCTCTGTCTACAATAGGCGTCGCTTTATTTAGCTACCTAAGCAAGGATTCTGCATGCACGCCGCAAACCCGCGTCGCGGGTACCTACTGGGCCTCAGTGCCTACATCATCTGGGGCCTGTTCCCCCTGTACTTCAAGGCGATCCAGAGCGTCCCGGCGGTGGAGATCATTGTCCACCGGGTACTCTGGTCGGCATTGTTCGGCTCGCTGCTGCTACTGGTGTGGAAGCACCCCGGCTGGTGGCGCGAACTGCGTGACAACCCGCGCCGGCTGGGCATCCTGGCCCTGAGCGGTGCGCTGATCGCCGGTAACTGGCTGACGTACGTGTGGTCGGTGAACAACGGCCGCATGCTCGAAGCCAGCCTGGGCTACTACATCAACCCGCTGATCAATGTGTTGTTGGGCATGCTGATTCTTGGCGAACGCCTGCGCCGCCTGCAGTGGCTGGCGGTGGGCATGGCCGCTGTGGGCGTGGCGCAGCAGGTGTGGCAAGTGGGTAGCCTGCCCTGGGTGTCACTGGTACTGGCGCTGAGCTTCGGCTTCTATGGGCTGATTCGCAAACAAGCGCCAGTGGCGGCATTGCCGGGCCTGGTAGTGGAAACCTGGATGCTGGTGCCACTGGCCCTTGGCTGGCTGCTGCTGCACCCGGCGGCGATGAGTGCCCAAGCGGCGTTTTATACCAGCAGCGAGGCGCTGTGGCTGATGGCTGCCGGGCCGGTGACGCTGATACCGTTGGTGTGCTTCAACGCTGCGGCGCGGCACCTGCCGTATACCACGCTGGGCTTCCTGCAATACCTGGCACCCACACTGGTGTTGCTGCAAGCAGTGCTGCTGTTTGATGAGCACCTGTCGTCGAGCAACCTGGTGGCGTTCATGTTCATCTGGGCGGGTTTGGCCATTTACAGCGTCGATGCCTGGCTGAGTTTGCGCAAGCGCAGCTGATCAAAAAACGATCAAATCTCTGCAAGCCAGGTGATGCGTGGCCTGCAGAGACATCTCCAAAGGTTATCCACACCCTGGTCCCCGTGCTTTGTGCACAAGGTGCTGATTTTTGGGTGTTTTTTGAGCAAAGCTGGGTAAGGCACGCGCCGCCTGGGCTGGAGAGGGGAACCCCCAGGTTATCCACAGGGCCTTCCCCGTGATATCGGGATAACCGCAAGGGCCAGTCTCGAATCAATCCTCGGCCCGCAAGTGCAACTCCACCATCAAGTCATCCGCCAGGCTCTCCAGCTTTTGCTGCAGCACATCCAGCGGCAAGGTCAACGGCAGCGCCAGCAGCGCATCGGCATGAAACAGCGGCTCGCTGCTCATCGGTGCAGGCCCCACCTCTGTGGAAAACCGCTCGACGTTCACCTGCAACTCGGCCAGCAAACGAGTAATGTCGCGCACGATCCCTGGCCGGTCGTTACCCACCAGCTCCATGGCAATCGGTCTCCATGTGCAAGAGGGCTCAATCCCGCTCTCGGCAATCAGCACCCGAATGCCATAACTGGCCAACCCCTGCAGCGACGCCACCAGCTCATCGTAGTTTTCAGCCGGCACCGCCACCCGCAGGATGCCGGCAAACTGCCCGGCCATACGCGACATGCGGCTTTCCAGCCAGTTGCCACTGTGGTCGGCGATGCATTGGGCAATACGTTCGACCTGGCCGGCCTTGTCAGGGGCAATTACCGTCAGTACAAGATGATCCACAAGCCCTTCCTCGTGTCGGACCGCGCCGGGCGGCAGAAAATCGGGGGATCGACTCAGTATAGGCAAGGCGCGGCAACCTGCCGCAGGGCAATCCGCACAACCAATCGTGTACTGTTTCAAGATTTATCTGGAACAATCCACCTGTTTTTTGCGAACATACCCACTCCCAGCGTGACCATACGCGACCAACGGGTCGCATAACGGCGCTTTTAGTCTGATTTTGCCCCGCCTACTGCTTCATGTAGTATCCCGTGGCGCGGACTACAAAACGTCGTTTGGATGTCTGCCAAGGCGCCTGTGAAAATACGCACACTGCCCGCCAGCTAGTCTGGAAGGCCGCACCCAGCCGCGTCCGGCGCAACCCGGGGGCATGCACTGGTGCCGTGTTTAGAGAAGCGCTACAGGCTTAATACAGAAGAGCGAAATAGCTGAGCAGAGTGAGGCAAGCAATGACTGGATACGTTCAAGTCGGTGGCCTTCAGGTCGCCAAGGTCCTGTACGACTTCGTGAACAACGAAGCCATCCCCGGGACCGGCATCGTCGCCGAGCAGTTCTGGGCGGGTGCAGAGAAGATCATCAATGACCTCGCTCCAAAGAACAAAGCCCTGCTCGCCAAGCGCGACGAGCTGCAAGCCAAGATCGACGCCTGGCACCAGGCACGCAAAGGCCAGGCCCACGACGCCGTAGCCTACAAAGCATTCCTCCAGGAAATCGGCTACCTGCTGCCACAAGCCGACGATTTCCAGGCCACCACCCAGAACGTGGACGAAGAAATCGCCCACATGGCCGGCCCACAGCTGGTCGTTCCGGTGATGAACGCCCGCTTCGCCCTCAACGCCGCCAACGCCCGTTGGGGTTCGCTGTACGATGCGCTGTACGGCACCGACGCCATCAGCGATGAAGGCGGCGCCGAAAAAGGCCAGGGTTACAACAAGGTTCGTGGCGACAAGGTCATCGCCTTTGCCCGCGCCTTCCTCGACGAAGCCGCGCCACTGGCCGCCGGCTCGCACGTCGACTCCACCGGCTACCGCATCGAAGGCGGCAAACTGGTTGTGGCCCTCAAAGGCGGCAGCAACAGCGGCCTGCGTGATGACGCGCAACTGATCGGCTTCCACGGCGATGCCGCCGCGCCGACCGCCGTGCTGCTCAAGCACAACGGCCTGCACTTCGAAATCCAGGTCGATGCCAGCACCCCGGTTGGCAGCACCGACGCTGCCGGTGTGAAAGACATCCTGATGGAATCGGCACTGACCACCATCATGGACTGCGAAGACTCGGTTGCCGCCGTCGATGCCGACGACAAGGTGATCGTCTACCGCAACTGGCTGGGCCTGATGAAAGGCGACCTGGCCGAAAGCGTGAGCAAGGGTGGCAAAACCTTCACCCGCACCATGAACCCGGACCGCGAGTACGCCGCACCAAACGGCGGCAGCGTGACCCTGCATGGCCGTTCGCTGCTGTTCGTGCGTAACGTTGGCCACCTGATGACCAACCCGGCGATTCTCGATGCCCAAGGCAACGAAATTCCTGAAGGTATTCAGGACGGCCTGTTCACCAACCTGATCGCCCTGCACAACCTCAACGGCAACACCACCCGCAAGAACACCCGCAGCGGCAGCGTGTACATCGTGAAGCCGAAGATGCACGGGCCGGAAGAAGTGGCGTTCGCCGCCGAGATCTTCAGCCAGGTCGAAGACCTGCTGGGCATGCCGCGCAACACCGTCAAGGTCGGCATCATGGACGAAGAGCGCCGTACCACGGTCAACCTCAAGTCCTGCATCAAGGCAGCCGCCGAGCGCGTGGCGTTCATCAACACCGGTTTCCTCGACCGCACGGGCGATGAAATCCACACCTCGATGGAAGCCGGCGCCGTGGTGCGCAAGGGCGCCATGAAGAACGAGAAGTGGATCGGCGCCTACGAAAACAACAACGTCGACGTTGGCCTGGCCACCGGCCTGCAAGGCCGTGCGCAAATCGGCAAAGGCATGTGGGCCATGCCCGACCTGATGGCTGCCATGCTGGAGCAAAAAATCGCCCACCCGCTGGCCGGTGCCAACACCGCCTGGGTGCCGTCGCCGACTGCCGCCACCCTGCACGCCCTGCACTACCACAAGGTGGACGTACAGGCGCGCCAGCGTGAACTGGCTTCGCGTACCCCGGCGTCGGTAGACGACATCCTGGCCATCCCGCTGGCTGCCGATACCAACTGGTCTGCCGAAGAAATCCGCAACGAGCTGGACAACAACGCCCAGGGCATCCTCGGCTACGTGGTGCGCTGGATCGACCAGGGCGTGGGTTGCTCGAAGGTGCCGGACATTAACAACGTCGGCCTGATGGAAGACCGCGCCACCCTGCGTATTTCGGCCCAGTTGCTGGCCAACTGGCTGCGCCATGGCGTAGTCAGCCAGGAGCAAGTGCTGGAAAGCCTCAAGCGCATGGCCGTGGTGGTTGACCAGCAGAACGCCGGCGACGCCCTGTACCGCCCGATGGCGCCGAACTTCGACGACAACGTCGCGTTCCAGGCCGCTGTCGAGCTGGTGGTGGAAGGTGGCAAGCAGCCGAACGGCTACACCGAGCCAGTGCTGCACCGTCGTCGCCGTGAGTTCAAGGCGCGTAACGGGCTGTAAATCGAAAGGGGCCGCTTGGCGGCCCCTTTCCGTATCACTCTAGTTTCAGTTCTTTCTTCACTAGCTCCAGCAGCTTGTCCAGGTCCACCGGCTTGAGCAGGAAATCCACCACCCCCAGGTGCATCACGTCCACCGCCTCTTTCACATCGGTGTCGCCCGACACCACGATGATCGACAACGCCGCCCACTTCGATTTACGTATTTGGCGAATCAATTCCATCCCGTCCCAGGGTTCCATGCGCAGATCCGTGATCATCAGCGAGATTCTGGGTTCCCAGTGCAACTTCCACAGCGCCTCTTTGGCACCATCGGCGATCATGCTGTCGATGCCCCTGCTTTTCAGGAAATAGCCCAGTGCCTCGCAGTTCACTGGGTTGTCATCAACGATCAGTACCAACGGCTTCAATGCCACAGGCGCGCTCACCCCAGCCAATGCCTCGCGCTCGGCGTCGCTCAGGATGTCGGTTTGCTCAGGCATGGTCATCTCGTCAAAAAAATTCCGCTTCAGCAGTAGGACCACTTTACTTGCATAACCCGGTTCGCCTTTCGTCGGGTCTTTGACAGGGGGGCTCATAGACTTACGTCCAATGGGCACCACCCCGCCGCAAGCCGACCATGGAGGCAGAGAACAACAGGGCCGGCACCTATATATAGATATATATAGTTCGGCATAGCGATACGGTCAGTTTCATGAGCAAAAAGGACGCCTACAGCCAGGCGGGCAGGACGGCAGTGCTGCAGAACATCCAGGGCACCCTGCAGTTCCTGCAGCGCTTCCCGCCGTTCAACCAGATGGAGCACAGCCACCTGGCCTTCCTGGTGGAACAGTGCCAGCTGCGCTTCTATGCCAGCGGCGAAAGCATCGTCAAACCTGCCGACGGGCCGGTGGAGCACTTCTACATCGTCAAGCAGGGACGAGTGGTTGGCGAGCGCCAGCACCTGGTCAAACCTGGCGTGGAAACCACCTTCGAAATCACCAGCGGCGAATGCTTCCCGCTGGCCGCACTGCTGGGCGAACGGGCGACCCGCACCGAGCACCTCGCCGGTGAAGACACCTTCTGCCTGCAGTTGAACAAAGCCGCGTTCATCCGCGTGTTCTCGATGTCTGAAGTGTTTCGGGATTTTGCCTTGCGTGGGGTCAGCAGCCTGCTCGACCAGGTCAACCAACAGGTACGCCAGCGCGCGGTGGAAACCCTCGGGACCCAGTACTCACTGAACACCCCGCTGGGTGAGCTGGCCATGCGTCACCCGGTGGTGTGCAGCGCCGATACACCGTTGCGCGATGCCGTGCGGCTGATGCACGAACAGCAGGTCGGCAGCATCGTGGTGATCGACCAGCAGCGCTACCCTGTCGGCATCTTCACCCTGCGCGATCTGCGCCAGGTGGTGGCGTCGATGGATGCGGACCTGGGCGCCCCCATCGAGCGGCACATGACCGCCAAGCCTTTCTACCTCAGCCCCCAGGCCAGCGCCTTCGACGCGGCCATGGCCATGACCGAACGGCATATCGCCCACGTGTGCCTGGTGGAAAACCGACGCCTGTGCGGGGTGGTTTCCGAGCGTGACCTGTTCTCACTGCAACGGGTCGACCTGGTGCACCTGGCGCGTACCATCCGCCATGCGCCTCGGCTGGACACCCTGGTATCGCTGCGCGGTGAAATCAGCCAGCTGGTCGAGCGCATGCTCGCCCACGGCGCATCGTCCACGCAGATCACCCAGATCATCACCTTGCTCAACGACCACACCGTGTGCCGGGTGATCGAGCTGGCACTGGCCGAGCGCGGCGACCCGGGCGTGCCATTCAGTTGGCTGTGTTTCGGCAGCGAAGGGCGACGCGAGCAGACCCTGCACACCGACCAGGACAACGGCATCCTCTTCGAGGCCGCCGACAGCGCCGAGGCCGACAGCATCCGTGCGCGCCTGCTGCCGCTGGCGCAGTACATCAACCAGTGCCTGGCACAGTGCGGCTTTACCCTGTGCAAGGGCAACATCATGGCCGGCAACCCTGAATTGTGCCTGTCGCGCAGCGAGTGGGCACGGCGCTTTGCCGGTTTTGTCCGCGAAGCCAGCCCGGAGAACCTGCTGGGCTCCAGCATCTATTTCGACCTGCGCGTGGTGTGGGGCGACGAGCAAGGCTGCGAGCAGTTGCGCCAGCGCCTGCTGGAGCAAGTAGCCGACAACCGCCTCTTCCAGCGCATGCTGGCCGACAATGCCCTGCGCCAGCGCCCACCAGTGGGCCGCCTGCGCGAATTCGTGCTGACCCGCCAGGGCAACGACAAGGCCGCCACCCTCGACCTCAAGGTCCAGGGCCTGACGCCCTTCGTCGATGGCGCACGCTTGCTGGCCCTGGCCAATGGCATCGGCGCCTGCAATACCCTGGAGCGCCTGCGCCAACTGGTGGCCAATGGCGTGATCGAGCCACTGGACGGCGCTGCCTATGAAGAGGCTTATCACTTCATCCAGCAGACCCGCATGCAGCAGCATCAGCGCCAGACCCGCGACAACCTGCCGTACTCCAACCGGCTCGACCCGGACAGCCTCAACCACCTGGACCGGCGCATCCTGCGCGAATCCCTGCGCCAGGCCCAACGCCTGCAAAGCAGCCTGGCCTTGCGGTATCAGCTATGAGCCTGTTTGCCTGGCTGCGCCCCAGCGCGCCCGAGCTGGACGACGCCATGCGTCAGCGCCTGGCCCGGCTGCCCAAGCCCGCGCCGCTGGGTGTGTGCAGTTTGCGTGAGCAGCGCTGGGTAGTGCTGGATCTGGAAACCAGCGGGCTTAACACCAACCGTGATCAGGTATTGTCGATCGGGGCGGTGGCTATTGAGGACGGTGCCATCGACTTTGCGCAACAGTTCGAACGTACCCTGCACAGGCCTTTGCAGAAAACCAACGCCAGCGTGCTGATCCACGGCCTGGGTCCTAGTGCCTTGGCCGCCGGTTGCGACCCGGCCGAGGCCTTGCTGGATTTGCTCGATTTCATTGGTAGCAGCCCGGTACTGGCGTTTCATGCGCCATTCGACCAACGCATGCTGGCGCGGGCGCTGAAGGAAAGCCTGGGTTACCGCTTGCAGTCACCGTTCCTCGATGTGGCCGAACTGGCGCCGATGCTTAACCCCGACACCGTGCTGCGCGAGGCCGGGCTGGATGACTGGGTCGTGCGGTTTGGCTTGCAGGTGGAAGAACGCCACCATGCGAGTGCCGATGCTCAGGTTACGGCTGAACTGGCGCTGATTTTGTTCAGCCAGGCCCGGCGCCAGCAGCTGGACAGCCCGTTGCAGCTGGAGCAGCGGTTGCGTGGGTGGCGGCGGCGCAAGGTGCAAAGTCACGGGTTGTAGGGCGTTAGTAAGGCAGCGCCTGTGAAATCGAGCGCCGCGCGGGCGGCGCTCGATTTCACAGGCGCTGAAAACCTCAAGCCAGCCCCCTTAGCCTTTTCCATGATGGCAATCCGATAAGCGTCCATTGCACCCACCCCCTCCCCTCTGCAACAATCGCGAATAATTATCGTTAGTTAATGCATACGTTCCGGGGGGACGCTGCTTGTCTTCTGCACAGAGCCCACACGCCGATCTGGTCGGTGCGCTGTACCGCGACCATCGCGGCTGGCTGCTCGCCTGGCTGCAACGCAGCATGGCCTGCCGCCAACGTGCCGAAGACTTGAGCCAGGACACCTTCGTGCGCCTGCTCGGCCGCGAGCAGCTGGACACCCCCCGCGAACCCCGCGCTTTCATCGCCGCCGTGGCCAAGGGGCTGATGTTTGACCACTTCCGCCGTGCGGCGCTGGAACAGGCCTACCTGGCCGAGCTGGCGCTGATCCCGGAAGCTGAACAGCCCTCGCCCGAAGTGCAGCACCTGATCCTCGAAGACCTCATGGCCATCGACCGCCTGCTGGGCAAGCTGTCGAGCAAGGCCCGCGCGGCCTTCCTGCACAACCGTCTGGACGGTATGGCCCATGCCGAGATCGCCGAGCGCCTGGGCGTTTCGGTATCGCGGGTGCGCCAGTACATCGCCCAAGGCATGCGCCAGTGCTACGTGGCCCTGTACGGGGAGCCGACGTGAGCAACGCGCCGGTTTCGTCCCGGGTACTTGAAGCCGCCATCGCCTGGAAACTCAGCCTCGGCGACGCCAGCGGCACACCGGATGAACGCAACGAATTCACGCGATGGCATGCCGCCAGTGAAGAACACGCGCGGGCCTGGCGCCAGCTCGGCGCCATGGACCAACGCGTCAGCGCGGCGGCCGGCCCGGCACGCCAGGCCCTGCTGCAGTCGCGCGTCAGCCTGCGGCGCCGAATCGGCAAGGTTGGCGGCGGGCTGGCCGGGATGTTCCTGCTCGGTTCACTGCTGGCCTGGGTCGGCGCCCCGTCGCTGGCACCCAGCTACTGGCTGGCCGACCAGCGCACCGCAACTGGCGAGTTGCGTACCTTGCGCCTGCAAGACGGCACATTGCTGAGCCTGAACACCCACACCGCCGTGGATATCGACTACGCAGGCGAGCAACGGGTGATCGTGCTGCACCAAGGCGAAATTTCGGTCGAAACCGGCCACCAGGACCCGCGTCCGCTGCTGGTACGCACCGACGATGGTCGCCTGCGGCCACTGGGCACGCGCTTCCTGGTACGCCGCGAAGCCGACGGTACGCGCCTGGAAGTGCTGCAAGCCTCGGTTGCGGCCATGCCGCATAACAGTGGCGACGAGCAGGTGCTGCGTGAAGGCCAGCAAGTGTTGATGAACGCCAACGGCCTCGGCCAGATCGGCACGGTGCCCGCCGGTGCCGATGCCTGGACCCGGGGCATGCTGGTGGCCGACAACGTGCGCCTGGGCGACCTGCTGGCCACGCTTGGCCAGTTCCGCAGTGGCCACCTGGGGGTGGACGCCAAGGTCGCCGACCTGCGCGTGACCGGCAGCTTCCCACTGACCGACACCGACCTGGCGCTGGCATCACTGGTGCCGGCTTTGCCGGTGAAAATCGAGCGGCATACCCAGTGGTGGGTGAACGTGGTACCGAAGTAAGGCTGAAAGCCAAAAATACTGCTCAATAATTTTCAGATCAGCCCTGACACTTTTCAAATCTCGCTCGGCAAGGAAGCAGTTAGCACTTATCCGTCCAGGAGCCACTGCATGTCCCGTGCTGTTGATCGTATCTTGCGCCCTAGCGTGATGGCCCTTGCCATCGCCATAGCCGCGCCATTGGCCAGCCCTGTCTTGTGTGCCGCCGAGCAATCCGCTGCGCGCGCCTATGACCTGCCCAGCGCCCCGCTGGCCACCACCCTGAACAAGATCGCCAGCCAGGCCGGTATCGCCCTGGCCATCGACCCGGCGTTGGTCAACGGCCGCTCCTCGGCCCCGGTGACCGGCCAGTACGACGGCCTAGGTGCCCTGCAAGCCGCTTTGCGCGGCACTGGCCTGCAACTGCAACAAAGCAGCGTGGGCAGCTACAGCCTGGTGGCTACGCCGGAAGGGACACTGGCGTTACCAGAAACAGCGATCAACGCTACAGCCAATTATGAAAGCGCCTGGGGGGCGGTCGAGGGTTACACCGCAACCCGCACGGCAGCAGGCACCAAGACAGACACTGCCATCGCCGAACTACCCCGCTCGGTAACCGTGATCACCCGGCAGCAGATGGAAGATCGGCCAGTACTCAGCCTGAATGATGCCCTGCGTTATACGGCAGGCGTGCAGAGCAGCGGCTACGGCTCCGACTCGCGCAGCGACTGGTTGCTGGTACGTGGTTTTGTGCCCACCCAGTTCCTAGATGGCCTGCCATTACCCAAGGGGAACTATGCCACCCCCAAAATCGAGCCCTGGAACCTGGAGCGCATCGCCGTGCTGCGCGGCCCGGCTTCATCAGTGTACGGCCAGACCCCGCCAGGCGGGTTGCTGGACATGACCAGCCGTCGGCCGCAACTGGAAAGCAGCCATGAAATCGAAGCCCAGGTTGGCAGCAACAATCACAAGCAGATCAATTTTGACAGCACCGGCAAGCTCGACGATGCAGGCCAGTTCCTCTACCGGGTGAGCGGTACCGTGCGTGACAGCGGCTCGCCGATCGACCATATACCGGACAAGCGCTATAACATCGCGCCCAGCCTGACCTGGAACATCAACGACGACACCAAGCTGACCTTCATCTCCCAGTACACCCGCGATGATACGGGTGTTACTGGCCAGTTCTTGCCTCTGCAAGGCACCAAGCTGGACAGCCCGGCAGGCAAGATTTCTCACCACAAGAACCTGGGTGATCCGGATTGGGAGTCCTACGACCGCACCTACTACCACCTCGGCTATGCGTTCGAAACCCGCCTGAATGACACCTGGCAGTTCCGCCAGAACCTGCGCTATGCGCGCAACGAACTGGACTTCAAGGGCATTACCGCCGGCGGCTCGATCGGGCCAGCCGGACCGGACGAGGCCGTCAGCGCCGATGGCACCGTGCAACGTACTGCCGGTATCGTCGAAGAAGATATCTCCCAGTTCGCAGTGGATAACAACTTCCAGGCCGACTTCCAGACTGGCCAACTCTCCCATACCCTGCTGCTGGGCCTCGACCATCAGCGCTCGGACAGCAACGCTCGCTGGCGTTGGGGCTCGGCCGGTGTGCCATCAAGCAATATCCATAACCCGATATACGGCCAGGATTTCTCGAACGTTCAGTACTTCGACATGTACGACTACGATCAGAAAACCCAGCAGACCGGCCTGTACGCCCAAGACCAGATGGCCTTGGACAACTGGCGCCTGACCCTGGGTGGTCGTGAGGACTGGGTGCATACCGGCACCACCTTCCACAATCAGGGCGACGCCACCAATACCCAGCGCGACAAGAAGTTCAGTGGTAACGCAGCGCTCAGTTATGTGTTCGATAACGGGCTGACGCCATACATCTCCTATGCCGAGTCGTTCCAGGCCGCTACCGGGTCAACCGTCAATAGCACCGATGCATTCAAGCCGACCGAAGGCAAGCAGTACGAGCTGGGTATCAAATACCAACCGCCAGGCAGCAAAAGCCTGTTCACCGCAGCTGTATTCGACCTGACGCAGCAGAACATGTCGGTGACCGAGGGTGGCGTCACCCGCCAGGTTGGCGAAGTGCGCGTGAAAGGCCTTGAGCTTGAGGCTACTTCGGATGTGAGCGAAAACCTCAAGCTGGTGGGTTCCTACACCTACAACGACAGCGAAATCACCAAAGGCACCCGTGAAGAGAAAGGCAAGCGCATGGCGCAGGTTCCGCGTAACCAGGCCACTGCCTGGGCCGACTACACCTGGAACAGCGGGGCGCTGGACGGCTTTGGCGTAGGCATTGGCGTGCGCTATGTGGGCGACACCTACGGCAACACCACGAATACCGACTGGGGCCATGTGGGCTCGTACACTGTGTACGACGCCTCCGTACATTACGACCTGGGCCGCCTGAACAGCACACTCAAAGGTGTCACCGTGGCTGTAGATGCGAAAAACCTGTTCAACAAGGACTACCTGTCGACGTGCGACGGGTACTACTGCTACTACGGCGACGAACGCAACGTGGTCGCCAGCGTCAATTACAAGTTCTGAGTGAATGGGGGCCGCTTTGCGGCCCCCGTTCCAACAGACAACAAACGGTACCGTGATGAAAAGCCCAACCATCCGCCGCTGGTCCGTGATCCACACCTGGAGCAGCCTGGTCTGCACCCTGTTCCTGCTGTTGCTGGCAGTCACCGGTCTGCCGCTGATTTTCCACCACGAACTCGAACATCTGCTTGGCGACGCCCCGCAATTGCGTGAAATGCCCGCAGGTACCCCACACCTCGACCTGCAGCAGCTGGTACTGAAAGCGGAGCAGCACCGCCCCGGCGAGGTCATGCAGTACTTCGGCTACGACAAAGACGAACCCAATGGCGTGGTCGCCATCACCGCCGCCACTGCTGGCACCGACCCCAACTTGTCGCACACCTTCATGCTCGACGCCCGCACCGGCGAAGCCGTGGCCATGCCGGCCGCCAATGGCGGTTTCATGATGGTGATGCTGCGCCTGCATGTGGACATGTTCGCCGGCCTGCCCGGCAAGCTGCTGCTGGCCTTCATGGGCGTACTGTTCATCCTCGCAATCGTCTCCGGCACCGTGCTCTATGCGCCGTTCATGCGCCGCCTGGACTTCGGCACGGTACGCCACGAAAAATCCCGTCGCCTGCGCTGGCTCGACCTGCATAACCTGATCGGCGTGGTAACCCTGGCCTGGGCACTCACGGTAGGCGTGACCGGCGTAATCAGCGCCCTGTCCGACCTGGTCATCGCCGCCTGGCGCAACGACAGCCTGGCTGCCATGATCGCGCCTTACCGCGACGCCCCGCCGCTCACCCTGCGCGCGCCAGCCACACGCCTGCTGGAGATTGCCGAACAGGCTGCCCCCGGCATGCGCCCGGACTTCATCGCCTTCCCCGGCACACGCTTTTCCAGCGAACACCACTATGCGGTGTTCATGAACGGTGCCACACACCTGAGTTCACACCTGTTCACGCCGGTACTGATCGACGCCCGCACCTTGGCAGTTACAGCGGTCGGCGAGCGCCCCTGGTACATGGACGCCATGGGCCTGTCGCAACCCCTGCATTTCGGCGATTACGGCGGGCGCCCGATGCAACTCCTCTGGGCGGTGCTCGATGTGCTGACCATCATCGTGCTCGGCAGCGGCCTGTACCTGTGGTGGGGCAAGCAACGCAAACCCAAGGAGGCACGCGCATGAGCCATAAGTCGCAACCCGCCTCGCGCATTTTTGCCTGGCCGGCACTGATCGCCTTGCTGGGAGCCCTGGGGCTGTTCGCCGCCTTGCTGGGTGATGGTTGGTGGGATGGGCTGTCCTGGCTCGGGCTCGGCCTACCAGCATGGTTCTCGATACACGGCCTGTGGCGCCGCTGAGGTAGCCGGCTAACACCTCCGTCCTGGCGCCCGGGCGCAGCATGGTCCGCCTTCGCAACAGGAGCCGGACCATGACCACCCAGCCGCATTTTCACACGCTGGATAACCAGCTTGATGCACTGCTACCCCCCATTCATGGCGTCGAGCACAGCCTTGATCTGACGCTTGCCCAACTGTTCCCGGGCCTCTCCATCAGTGCGCGCACGCTGTTTTTCGGTACGCATCACCTATTGCAACTGGTGGGATTCCATCTGTTCGACGGTGGCACTTTTCGTCTGCCTGCGGGTAGCCGCATCAGGCATGTCGACTACCCGGCACTTAGCCTACCTCCCGATTTCAGCAGCCGTATCGGCAGCTTCTGCCAAACCATTCGTCAGCAACTGCACGCGAGCCAGGCAGCGTACTGGCTGGAGCGCAACAGCAAAGGGCTGACGCGCGCTGTCAGCCTGGCAGTGTTGTTCCGCGACCAGCTGGATGCGGAAATTCGCTTGCGCACTACCGATCAGACCCTGTCTGCAGCGCATGCCCAACTGCTCAGGACATGCCTGGAACTGCCACAACCTTGGCAGCGGCGGCACTTGCCCGTCACCGCACGCCCTCAGGTCTACCGCCTGTTGCTAACCAGCACTGACCCCAACTGGCGCAGCCATGTGCCGGGTTTTCTGGTGATTACCGAGCAGGGGGCTGAAGGACGTACGCTTGAGCACCCTGAACCGGTTGGCCGAGCACTATTGTGCAGTATCGCTCACGGCATCGAAGCCTTCGACAACCTGAACGATCTCCACAAGGAGGTATGCGAGCGCCTGGAAGATCCGCAGCAGAGCGAGCACCTGCTCAAGCTCATGATTACCCCTGCTGACCAGCAAAGCGCGCGTTGCGCGGCGCGTTTACGTTATGACTGGTATACCGAGGACGTGGCCGACTACCTGGCCTCTACCTTGCGTGACGCCCAATCAAGGCACTTGAGCCATGCCTGGCAACTTGCATGGAAGCAAGGCAAGCAGCGTGATATCGAGCAGCTGGACAACGCGCTTGCCCCAGCACTCGACATACGCAGAGCCGTCGGTAGCCGTGGCCCACTGGCCAACCGCTACGGCCTGCTGCTGGAGAAGCACATGCCCAATTGGCTGCGCACCGCATCGCAGCAAGGTGTCGCTCACATCATGCAGGCCATGCAAGAACAGGTGATGGCCATCGAAGCGGCCAGTGCGCCTGGCATTCTGACTTTGGAACAGTTCAGCCAGCAGCATTCGCTGCTGCAGTGGGTAAACGTGCGCCTGCGCGAGTACCTGCAACGTGACCCGGGCCTGGACTGCGATCCGCGTGATATCACCATCAGCGTCACCCTTGCCCGCCAGGTAGGGCCGATCGTGAACCCTCTCCCGCTGGGCAGCACAGTGGGCTACATTCCGGTGGTCAGCCGACAACAGGTGGGCGGTACCGTCGAACTGGTGAATCACACCTACCGCCTCGACGAACTGGCGCTGCTGAACATCAGTTGGTTCGATGTGGACTACTGGCTGACTGCCCGGGTCTATCTTCACGGTGATCAACCCTTGCCCGCGCTCACGCCATTGCGGGTAAAACAGATCGTACGGCGCCTGAATGCCGGCAGCGGTTACAAGGCTTACCTGCACACGCAATTGCTCGACTCGCCAGAGGGCCGATGGCGCCAGGCGGCATACACACAGGTCTACCGCGCCCGCCTGAATGCCGAAGCGGTAAAAGCGCGCTATGTAGGCCATTTTCTCGCCGACACTTTCGCGCAGGGGTATGGCTGGGCCAGCACGGTCATCCGCAACCCCGACAGCCATGCACGCCCACATTACAACGAGCAACAGGTGATCGTTCAGCAACTGCTCGTACACGGCGATACATTGATGGGGGTTTTGCTGCTCGTCTCGCCAGAGAACTCGAATCGAATCGTCGTTCATTGCCCTGACGTCCCGGACAGGCGCTATTGGCGTGAGTACCGCGACATCAAAGCGTTGATCCGGGCTATTCGCGGTGACCTGAGGTTGCAGGACTACCTGGTCCAGCGCCTGCCGCAGGCCAGCAGCAAAAAGCTCAAGGCGCGGTTGCTCAAGGGGCGGGTAGGTGGTGCATCCATTACACGGCAAACCATCACTGGCGATCTGTATCAGGCACTCTACCGGGCCGAGGTCAGAAACCTGATCGCGCACACCGATTCCGTCACCCGCAGCAATCAGGAGCTGCTAGGAGAGTTCTCGGTCAATGTGCTGCGGCTGGTGCTGGACATTGTCACCTTCGTACTGCCGCAACGGACTTTGGTCGCCTTGGCATTTGGCCGTATGGCGATTTCCATATGGGATGGCTTCGAAGCGTTCGACCACGACGACCATGCGGGCGCCTTGCACCATGCCTTGGCTGCTCTCGGCCATGCCACCGCCGGGTTGAACGATATGGCAGGTTCCAGCTTGATGCGCCGTGCTTTGCGGGGGCTGCCCAAACCGCCGCCGATACCCCTGCCTAAACACTACGAAACCGCGCCGGACCGTGCCAGGTTGCGCTACCGGATCGACTCGGTACAGGGTGAGGCCGTCTATGAACAACTGTCCGCCAGCCCCGGGCTGACCCAGTACTTCGTGCGGGATAACCTGGGCCGCTACTTCAATGTCAGTTTTGACGGCACCCGTTGGCGAGCCACCGATCCCGACCAGCCTTATGCGTACCTGAAACTGCCGATCAAGCGCAGTCAGGATGGCAACTGGGTAGTGGACTCTCCCGTACGCTGGCATGACGGTTTGCCAGACATCACGCAACTGCTCGAACAGTGCCGACTGGCAATACCGCTTCAAGGCACCGCAGATAGTGAGGACGAACACCTGTTCAACCACGACAGCACACAGTACCTGCAACTGCATAACCATCAGTTGCCAGTACGCCGCCACCTGCTGCCTGGCCACTATCACCTGGTGTTGCCCGCTGGCTTGTCTGGTGTCGTGCCTGCCTGGGCGGTGCTGCGCCACCAGGAGGGTGAATGGCGCATCCGGGTTCGCCAGACCGGCCGCGGCAGCGACTGGCTGGCGTTACCCTCGGGCTATTCGGCCAGCTTGGGCAGCAGCCGGTCCAGCCGCTGATGCAAAGCGCTGCCACTCGGCCAGTTGCGTAACAGCCGCGCCCGGTCCCGGGCGTAGGCCGGGGCGAAGCTGAGCTGGGTGGCGTGCTGGCACATGGCATCCAGGTCGATCAATGACCACTGGCCGTTGTGCCAGAACAGGTTATGGCCCTTGAAGTCGCCATGGCTGATGCGTTCGCGAATCAGCTGCTGCATCACATGCACCAGGGCATCTACCTGCTCCTCGGGGGCCTCACCGCTCTCCACGTAGGGTGCGAAGCAGGCCGTCAGGTCCGGGCCATCGACATACTCGGTGACCAGGTAGGCGCGGCTGCGCAGGCCCATCACCCGCTGTTCCAGCACCGCCAGCGGCTTGGGTGTGGCGATGTCGAGAAATTCCAGGCGGTGGCCTTCGATCCACGAATGCCAGGCACGGCTCGGGCGCCAGAAGCGCTTGAACCAGTGCGCCGTGTTCTTGATGTTGTAGCGCTTGAGCACCAGTTGGCGGCCATTGACCTCGATCCGCGCCACGCTGGCAGCACCTCCGGTCTTGTACAGGTGGCCCTGGTCGATCAACGCATCAGCCTGCGCCAGCACAGGTTGCATGGCATCGACCTCGCTGCGGCGAATCGCCTGCAAGCCCGACAGGGTGCGCTCGACGCTGAACAGGCTGCACTCGCGGCCGGCCTTTTCCAGGTAATCCTTCTGGCGCCAGTTGCGCACCTTGTCCACCTGCTTCTGCAAGGCCTCCATCGGCAGTGCATGTTCGGCATTGGCCAGCAGGTAATGCACCAGCAGTTCTTCGATGAACGGCTCCAGGCGCTTGGGCAGCTGGGCGAAGAACACGCCGAGGTTTTCCAGCACGCGTGGGCGCGACAGCTGCTGGCCAGGCGTTTCGGCCTTGATGCCAGCGCCATCGATCAGGTACAGCTTGCCGCCGTGGCGCAGCAAGTTGTCCAGGTGCAGGTCTTCCTGCCACAGGCCCTTAGCGTGCATCTGCGCGACAGCCGTTAGCGCTTCGCCCAGCACCAGGTGTTGCTCGTCAGATAACACCGGCAGGTTTTCCACCTCAGCCCAGGCATCGGCGAGGCTTTCGGCGCCGTCGAGGAATTCGAACAGCAGCCAGCCACCCTCGCCTTCCTTGAGGCCGTCAGCCAGCAGCTTCGGCGTGGTCAGCCCCTGTTCGGCCAGCAGCTTCACGCCTTGCAGCTCACGCTGGAAATGCCGAGCGGCGCTACCGCCTACCAGCAACTTGGCCAGCACCGGGGTACCGCGCCAGACGCCAGCGCCCACATAGCGCTGGCCCGGCAGCACGCGCAACAGGCTGAGCAGTTGCAGGTCGGCGCTTCCGGCTGCGTCGGCCAGGGTGATACTCAGGGGTAACGACGGGCTTCGCCCGGCGTCCTTCAGTTCAGACAAACGCATCAGCGGGCCTCTTTTTCACGACGGCGTTGCGTCAGGCGTTGCAGCCAGGTGTCGACCAGTGTGCTGTCAGCAGGCTGCGCCAGGTAGGTCGCCAGCATAGTGCGCACATCGGCCTCGCTCCAGGCCCGGGCGCGGCGCAGCAGCGGCTCCAGGTCCTTGAGGCGGTCGCGCATGCCGAACAACAAAGGCCGGGTCTTTTCCAGGTCGATCAGTTGCGCGTCCCAGCCATCGCGGCGTTGGCGCAGGAAGATGTGCTTGGGGTAGAAGCAGCCGTGCACTTGGCCGGCGCTGTGCAGGGTGCGCGCCAGCTGGCCACACGCCTGCAGGATGCCGGTGCGTTCGCCATCGCCTAGCTGCGGCCATTGGGCCAGCAGGCTGTCGAGGTCGGCCCACTCGTCCAGGGCACGGGTCATCAGGATGGCCCGGTGCTTACCGCCTTGCTTGCGCTCGCCATAGAACACCGCCTGCAAGGCCGGAATGTGCAGTTTCTGGTAGCGGCTGATGTTGCGGAACTCTCGCGCGAAGGTCGGCTCGCCGAACGGTCGGTGCAGGGTGCGGGTCAGGTAGTCGCTCTGGCGCTTGAGGTAGTAGCCCTTGCCTTCGAGTTCCAGGCGGAACACGCTGCTCCAGCCGCCACGGCCCGTGTTGGGTTCGTCCACGGCATCCAGTTGCAGCGCCCACAGCGCCTCGAAGTCGTCCAGGCCATGGCGTTTGAGCAGCGCGAGGTCCGCGCTGGCCAGGTAATCGGTCATTCCCTTCCCTCGAAAAAGCCCAGCACCTGGCGAATGCGCTTCTTGTCACGCACATTCAGCCGGTCGCGGCCACGGTATTGCAGGTAGAAGCGCAGGCGCTGGGTGGCCGACAGGTGGTATTTGGCCACTTTGTCCAGGCAGGCCAGGTCCTTGATCATCCGGTGCCGCCACATGAAGCCGCGCCAGAAGTCGCCGGTAGGGCAGTCGATGAAGAATAGCGTGCCTTGGTCATCGACCAGCAGGTTGCGCCACTTCAGGTCGTTATGGGCAAAGCGGTGCTCGTGCATCACCCGGGTATGGCGCGCCAGCTGGCGGCTGAGATGATCGACCCAGGCCCGGTCGGCCAAGCGTGCATCGTTGCGTTCAGCCAGCGCCGACAGGTCTTCGGTGCGCGGCAGCTCGCGGGTGATCATCGCCCCACGGCCAAAAGCCAGGCCATTGCGCTCAAGCCCCCACGCCACCACTTCGGCAGTGGGGATACCCCACTTGGCGAACTGCTTGAGGTTCTGCCATTCGGCCTTGATGCGTGGCCGGCCCAAGTAGCGGCGCATGTGCTTGCCGGCCCCAGTGTAGCGTTTGACGTAGTAGTTGACCCCGTCACGCTCGATGCGCACCACCTCGCTGAGCGGGTCGCGGGTCAGGCGCTCGCCCTGGAGGGCAAATACCGCATCGAGGCTGCCGAAGTCCGCCGCCAGGTGTTCATAGCCTGGCGCCAGTGTCCAACCCGCCATCAGAGTGCATCCCCATAGCGTTGCTTGCGGTCATAGAGTTTCTGCGCCTTGCGGTCCAGCCAGGCGAGCAAACGGGCTTCGTCCTTCAGGATTTGCCGCAGCGGGCGCTGGAAGTAACCCCGCAAAAAGCGCAGTTTGTCGCGCTGGGTCAGGCCGATGTCCAGCGCCGAGAAGTACAGCGCGGCCAGGTCCTTGTCGCGCCAGCGGCGGCTGATTTTCGCTCGGGTCTGGGCACGGTGCAGGTCGATAACCGACAGTTTGAAGTCATCCGCCGTCACCGGGCGGTCGGTGTGCAGCAGGAAGTGGCAGATGTAGCAGTCGCGGTGGTTGACCCCAGCGCGGTGCATACCACCGGTCATCTTCGCCACTTCGGCGATCAGCGCGCGCTTCAGGCGTGGCGCGGGCGGCTGCTTGACCCAATCGATGCTGAAATCTTCCAGGCTGATAGTCGGCGCCAGTTCCTCGGTGATGATGAACGAGTGCTGCGTAGCCGGGTTGCTGCCGCGCTCGCCATAGGCGACTGCGGTCATGGTCGGCACGCCCACCTCGTGCAGGCGCTGGATGGCCTGCCATTCCTGGCCGGCACCGAGCACCGGCAGCTTGGCGGTGAACAGGTTCTTGAAGATCTCGCCCCAGCCGATGCCGCGGTGGATCTTGACGAAGAACCCTTCGCCCTCCACCTCGGTACGCAGCGTGCGGCGCCCTTCCAGTTCGCGATAGACCTCGCCTTGCAGCGCCTCGACGGCGTCGAAGGCATCCCGCCCGGCCCACAGGCGTTTGAAGGGCTCGGCCACTATCAGCTTCATGCGGTTTTCTGCCCCAGGATCACGTCGGCAGCATGCTGCGGCATGCTGTAAAGATCAGCGGTTTCAGCGAACGCCAGGCCGTTGCGCGACCAACTGGCGCGGGCCTGCGAGTCTTCGAGCATGCGTTGCAGGTAGCCATTGAGCTGGTCCTGTTCGAACGGCTCGTCCAGCACCAGCCCGCAGTCGGCCTCGGCAATGTAGTGGGCGTAACCGCACACCTTGGACACCAGCACCGGCAGGCCGGCCACCAGCGCTTCGAGCAGCACCGTACCGGTGTTCTCGTTGTAGGCCGGGTGAATCAGCAAATCGGCACCCAGCAGGAAGCGCGGGATGTCGCTGCGGCCCTTGAGGAACTGCACCTGGTCGCCCAGGCCCAGGGTGGCGCTTTGCAGCTGGAACACCTTGGGGTCGTCCTGGCCGATCACCATCAGCCTGGTGCGTTTGCGCAGGGCCGAAGGCAGCGCGGCCAGCGCTTTGAGGCTGCGGTCCACACCCTTGGTCTTGAAGCCCGAGCCAATCTGCACCAGCAGCAGGTCGTCATCGCCCAGGTTGAATTCCTTGCGGAACTCGGCGCGAATTTCAGCGGCATTGGCCGGCGCACGGCGGTCTTGGGAAATGCCCGGCGGCAGCAGATGGAAGCGTTCCACCGGGGTGCCGTAGTGCTTGATGAACAGCGGCTGCTGCACTTCGGAAATCATCAGCACATCGGTGTGCGCGTCCTTGGCGAATACCGCACGCTCGTACTCGGCAAAGTGCCGGTAACGGCCCCAGCGGCGGTACAGGCCGCCACGCAGGGTCTGCGCCTTGTCTTCGAAGCAACCGTCGGCGGCGTAGTACACGTCCAACCCCGGCATCTTGTTGAAGCCGATCAGGCGGTCGACCGGGCGCTTGGCTAGGTCGGCGGCCATCCAGGCGCTTAGCTTCTCGTTACGGCGGTGGTTGAAAATCGCCTTCACCGGCGCCACCAGCACTTCAAAGCCCGGCGGAATGTCACCTTCCCAGATCAGCGTGTATACACGGATCTGGTGGCCCCGCTTCTGGCATTCCAGGGCAATGCGCATGAAGTCGCGCTGCAGCCCGCCGAAGGGGAAATATTTGTAAAGCACGAAAGCCAGTTGCATCAACGGACATCCTCAGCCAGCAGCAACGCGCTCAAGCGGCCCGCCACATGCTCGGGATTCAGGCGAGTGAAGCACAGCGGCCACTCGCGTTTCAGATCGAACCGGCGCAGGTCATCGGCGCTCGGTTTGTAGGTGCACTTCTTCTGCAGGCAGGGAGCGCAAGGCCAGTCACTGGCCTGGTGAATCTGGGTCCGTCCGTAGGCGCCAGTCAGGCCTGGGTTGGTCGGGCCGAACAGCGAAATGGTGGGTACATCGAGTGCTGCGGCCAGGTGGCCAAGGCCGGTATCGACCGCCACGCAGGCTTTTGCCGCTGCCAGCACGCGGGCAACGCCGGCAAGGTTCAATTTGGGGAGCACCTGGCAGTTGTTCAAGCCTTGGGCGATGCGCTCGGCGCGCGCCTTCTCGGCCGGGTTGCCCCAAGGAAGACGCACTTCCAGCTTGCGCCGGCCCATGCGCTCGGCCAGTTCGCGCCAATAAGCTTCAGGCCAATGCTTGGTTGCCCAGGTGGTGCCATGCAGGAACACTACATAGGGCGCAGCCGGGGGCAGCTGCAGGCGGTCCAGGTCCAGGCCGTAGTTGCCGATGCCTTCCGGCAAGTCGTAGGCCAGGGCCATGGCGAACAACTGGCGCACCCGCTCCACCGCATGCTGGCCGGTGGCAACCGACAGACGCCGGTCATAGAAGCGGCTGGCCCAGCCTTCGCGGGCCGAGTAGCGGTCCAGGCCGGCGACGGGGGCCTTCACGTAGCGGGTCAGCCAGGCCGACTTCACCAGGCCCTGGGCGTCGATCACCAGGTCGTATTGGCGTTCGCGCACACGCTGCTTGAACGCCTTCCACTCGCCACTCTTGAGGGTTTGCCAGAGGTTCTTGCGCCAGCGGCGGATGGCCACCGGGATAACCTGGTCGACCGCCGGGTGCCAGCTGGGGATTTCGGCAAAGCCTTCTTCCACCACCCAGTCGAAACGGATGCCCGGGATGGCATGGGCGGCATCGGTAAGCGCCGGCAAGGTGTGGATCACATCACCCAGCGACGAGGTCTTGATGATCAGTACCCGCACTTAGTCGACCTCGGCCACGGTATCGATCAGGTCCGGCCCGCTCAGGCTGTGCAGGGCGGCAATGACTTTGCCCGGCTCCAGCAGACGCAGGCAGTTGTAGTGACCGAAGCGGCAGGTACGGTCGAAACACGGGCTGCACTCGATGCCGGTGCGCACCACTTCCACCTGGTCGGCCAGCGGCGGGGTGAATCCGGGCGACGTCGAGCCGTATACGGCCACCAGTGGGCGGTTCAGCGCGGCGGCCACGTGCATCAGGCCAGAGTCGTTGGACACCACGGCATGGGCGCAAGACATCAGGTCGATGGCCTCGGCCAGCGAGGTTTCGCCTGCCAGGTTGGACGACTCTTCACGGAAACCCGGGATCAACCGGTCACGGATCTGCTCACCGACCGGGTGGTCTTTCTTCGAGCCGAACAGCCACACCTGCCAGCCCTGACGGATCATCGCGTCGGCCACGGCAGCGTAATGCTCGGACGGCCAGCGCTTGGCCTCACCAAACTCGGCACCAGGGCACAGCGCCAGTACCGGGCGGTCCAGCTCCAGGCCGAACTTGGCCAGCGCGGCGTCGCGGCTTTGCGCTTCGATCTGCAGGCTGGGGCGCGGGTACGGCTGCGGCAGCTCGGCACCAGGCGCGTAGGCCAAAGCCATGAAGCGCTCGATCATCAGCGGGTAGCGGGCCTTGTCCAGCTTGCGCACATCGTTCAGCAGGCCAAAGCGCATTTCGCCCCGCCAGCCGGTGCGTTTGGGGATACCGGCGAAGAACGGAACCAGTGCCGACTTCAGCGAGTTGGGCAGCAGGATGGCCTGGTCGTACTGGCCGGCCAGGGACTTGCCGATGCGCCGGCGCGTGGCCAGCTCCAGCGCGCCGTGACCGAGCGGGAAGCTCAAGGCCTGGCGCACCTCGGGCATGCGCTCCAGGATCGGCCGGCTCCACTCGGGGGCCAACACGTCGATCACGCAGTCGGGGTGCTGCTGTTTCAGGCACTGGAACAGGGTCTGCGCCATCACCATGTCGCCGACCCAGCTGGGGCCAATGATCAGTATTCTCATGCTTAGTCCAGAAACGCTCGGGGAGGCTACAGACTGCGGTACAGCCTGGCCTCCCCTCTTTATATTCAGGCTATGTGGCGGACAGTGTACCACTCAGGCAAGTCCATGGCTGATCACAGCCCCTGTGGGGACGGTGGGCCGTCAGGTCAAACCCAGTTCCCCCCAGATCCGCCGCACTTGACGGCGTTCATCGGCAAACTGCGCCGCGTCGATCACCCCGGCCTGCTTCTGCAGGGCCTGGCGGTGCGAGGCTGAGCGGAACGCCTTGTACACTTCACGCAACAGCACCGCGTCACTGGCCGGCATCAAACTCGCCTGCTCCAGTTCTTCCAGAATGCGGATGTTATCGGTCCATCGGAGTATGGCCGGGTGGTCATGGGACCAGGCCAAAGCCGCGTATTGCACCATAAATTCGATATCGACGATACCGCCGGCATCCTGCTTGATATCGAAGGGCACACCGGCCTCGAACGCGTTAGCCGCAGTACCCGCAGCCGTGGCCTTGGTCCCCAGGTTGTCACGCATCTTGGCGCGCATTTCACTCACTTCGGTGCGCAGTTTTTCCAAGTCGCGGGCCTGGCCCAGCACCTTGGCACGCACGCCTTCGAACGCCGCGCCAACCTGCTTGCAGCCCACCAGCACGCGGGCCCGCACCAAGGCCTGATGCTCCCAGGTCCAGGCTTCGTTCTGCTGGTAGCGCTCGAAGGCGCCCAGCGAACTCACCAGCAGGCCGGAGGCGCCGGACGGACGCAGGCGCATGTCCACGTCATACAGCTGGCCCGAGTTGGTCTGGGTGGTCAGCAGGTGGATGATGCGCTGGCCCAGCCGGGTGAAGAACTGCGCACTGTCGATGGGCTTGGCACCGTCGGTTTCCTCTTGCGGGTCGCCGTCGTGGATGAACACCAGGTCCAGGTCAGAGCCGTGCCCCAGCTCCAGGCCGCCGACCTTGCCATAACCAATGATGATGAATCCCGGATCGCAGAGGCTGCCGTCGCTGCGCTTGGGCTGGCCATGGCGGGCCACGGTCTGGCGCCAGGCCAGGGCCAGTACCTGGTCGAGGATGGCTTCGGCCAGCCAGGTCAGGTAGTCGCTGACTTTCATCAACGGCAGGTTGCCACTGATTTCCGACGCGGCCACACGCAGGCTGTGGGCCAGCTTGAAGTGGCGCAGCGCCTCCATCTGCTGCTCCAGGTCATCCTCGGGGATGCGCGTGAGGCGTTCGCGCAACTCGCTGGCCAGCTCCGGAGCCAGGGGCGGGCTGAACAGGCGGCCTTCGTTAAGCAGTTCGTCGAGCAGCAACGGGTACAGCGCAATCTGCTCGGCAATCCACGGGCTGGCGGCGCACAAGGTCAGCAGACGGCGCAGGGCACCCGGGTTTTCGGTCAGCAGCACCAGGTAAGCCGAACGCCGCGCCACGGCTTCGACCAGTGGCAGCACACGCTCCAGCACCAAGTCGGGATTATCGTGCTCGACCGCCTGGGCCAGCAGGCGCGGAATAAAGGCATCCAGCCGCTCACGGCCAATGCGCTGCATCGACCGCAACTGCGGGCTTGAGCGCAGCCCCGCCAAACGCCGCAAGGCTTCGACAGGCTCTTTGAAGCCAGCCTCTTCCAGCTGCCGGCCAGCGGCTTCTTCATCCTGCGCCTGTTCCCACAGCGGCGACCATTCGCCACCCACCACCAGTTCGCCTTCACCGTCTTCATCATCCGGGTCGGCGATCACCTGGCGGAAGTGCCAGTCGATACGGCCACGCCAATAGGTCAACTGGTCGTGGAAGCTCTGCCAGTCGGCAAAACCGAGCATGTAGGCCACCCGCGCCTGGTCGGTCTCGCCCTCTGGCAACATTTGCGTCTGGCGGTCGGCGATGGCCTGGATGGCATGCTCGGTATAACGCAAGAACTCATAACCTTCGCGCAGCTCGGCGACCACCGCCGGCGGCAGGTAACCCTGGCCTTCGAGGGTGGCCAGCACCTTGAGCAACGGCCGTTGCTGCAAGCTCAGGTCGCGCCCGCCGTGGATCAGCTGGAAAGCCTGGGCGATGAACTCAACCTCGCGGATACCACCGGCACCCAGCTTGATGTTGTCGGCCATGCCCTTGCGCCGCACTTCCTGCTGAATCAGCTGCTTCATGGTGCGCAGCGCTTCGATCGCGGAAAAGTCCAGGTAACGGCGGTACACGAACGGGCGCAGCATCTCCTGCAGTTGTGCGCCGGCAGCCTGGTCACCCGCCACCACCCGCGCCTTGATCATCGCGTAGCGCTCCCAGTCGCGCCCCTGGTCCTGGTAGTACTGCTCCAGGGCATTGAAGCTGAGCACCAGTGCGCCGGCCGAACCATAGGGGCGCAGGCGCATGTCGACGCGGAACACGAAACCGTCGACGGTAACCGGGTCCAACGCCTTGATCAGCCGCTGGCCCAAGCGGGTGAAGAACTCCTGGTTTTCCAGCGAGCGCTTCACCCCTTCGGTTTCGCCGCCTTCGGGGAAGCCGAAGATCAGGTCGATGTCCGACGACAGGTTCAGCTCCACCGCCCCCAGTTTGCCCATGCCTAGCACCACCATGTGCTGCGGCTGGCCGCTGCGGTTGCCGATGGGCGTGCCGAATTGCTGGCAATGGCGCGGATACAGCCATTGGTAGGCTTCGTCGATGGCTGCATCGGCCAGGTCCGACAGGTCGCGGCAGGTTTCACCCAGTTCCGCCTGGCGGGTGATGTCTCGCCAGATGATGCGCAGCTGCTGGCGGTTGCGCTCACGGCGCAGGTTGCGCGCCAGCTCATCGTCGCTTTGCGCCGCCTGGGCGGCCGCCGCGATGTGCCCGCGCAGCTCACCCGGTGCATAACGGCGCTCCAGCTCGCCACTGGTCAGCAGGCCGAACAGCATGGCCGGCTCGCGCTGGGCCAGGCCCAGGACAAAATCGCTGGCTGCGGCCACCTGGTCGAATTGCTGCCGGTGCAGCGGGCTCCAGGCATTCAGGTCGAGCTCAGGGTGAGCGGCTAGCGCATCGCTGAGGAATTGCTGGTTGCGAGCGACCAGTGGCTGGAGGATGGCGGGCAGATCGGACGGCAAAGGCAGGCGCATGGTCTATCCTTGATCGGCGTGAAATAGAGGGGAAAAAGCGGCCAAGGGGAAGCCGGACCACGGTTGGACTGTCGTACAAAAGTTGGAAATAGCTGAAAAAAACGAAAACTTGGCAACAAACATCAAGAACCACCCGTTCGCGACACAATGCCAACCAACATGAACGTTTTTCCTCACAAGCCAAGGTGCGACCAAACGTCGCACAAATGTAGTTTTACTACTACTCGCGTCGTGTAAAAGCATGAAATGCGAAAGCAAATGTAGTAAAACTACAACGCGCCGGAAGACACCCCGGTAATCCAAGAATTCACGACGTCTGCCCATAAGGCCAGTCGCAACTTCAGGCAATCGATTCTGGTTGCCTTTCCGCCCTGGAGCAAGCCATGCAAGACCTCGATCCAATCGAAACCCAGGAATGGCTGGATGCCCTGGAGTCGGTCCTCGACAAAGAAGGCGAAGACCGCGCTCATTACCTGATGACCCGTATGGGCGAGCTGGCCACCCGTAGTGGCTCCCAGCTGCCGTATGCGATCACCACGCCATACCGCAACACCATCCCTGTCACCCACGAAGCACGCATGCCTGGCGACCTGTTCATGGAACGCCGCATTCGCTCGATGGTGCGTTGGAACGCCCTGGCCATGGTCATGCGCACCAACCTGAAAGACTCGGACCTGGGCGGACACATCTCCAGCTTCGCCTCCAGTGCCACCCTGTACGACATCGGCTTCAACTACTTCTTCCAGGCCCCGACCGAAGAACACGGCGGCGACCTGATCTTCTTCCAGGGCCACGCCTCCCCAGGCGTCTACGCCCGTGCCTTCATGGAAGGCCGTATCAGCGAAGACCAGATGAACAACTTCCGTCAGGAAGTGGACGGCAACGGCCTGTCTTCGTACCCGCACCCATGGCTGATGCCTGACTTCTGGCAGTTCCCGACCGTATCGATGGGTTTGGGCCCGATCCAGGCCATCTACCAGGCACGCTTCATGAAGTACCTGGAAGCCCGTGGCTACATCCCGGCCGGCAAGCAGAAGGTCTGGTGCTTCATGGGCGACGGCGAGTGCGACGAGCCGGAATCCCTGGGCGCAATCGCCCTGGCCGGCCGCGAGAAGCTGGACAACCTGATTTTCGTCATCAACTGCAACCTGCAGCGCCTCGACGGCCCGGTTCGCGGCAACGGCAAGATCATCCAGGAACTCGAAGGCGTGTTCCGTGGCGGTGGCTGGAACGTCAACAAGGTTGTCTGGGGCCGTTTCTGGGACCCATTGTTCGCCAAGGACACCAACGGTGCCCTGCAGCGCCGCATGGACGAAGTCATCGACGGCGAGTACCAGAACTACAAAGCCAAAGACGGCGCGTATGTTCGTGAGAACTTCTTCAACACCCCAGAGCTCAAGGCCATGGTCGAAGACCTGTCCGACGAAGAGATCTGGAAGCTCAACCGTGGCGGCCACGACCCGTACAAGGTCTACGCAGCGTACCATCAGGCGGTCAACCACAAGGACCAGCCTACCGTCATCCTCGCCAAGACCATCAAGGGTTACGGTACCGGTGCCGGCGAAGCCAAGAACACAGCGCACAACACCAAGAAGGTCGACGTCGACAGCCTGCGTCACTTCCGTGACCGCTTCGACATCCCGGTCAAGGATGCCGACCTCGAAAACCTGCCGTTCTTCAAGCCGGAAGAAGGTTCTGCCGAAGCCAAATACCTGGCCGAGCGCCGTGCTGCCCTGGGCGGTTTCGTGCCACAGCGCCGTGCCAAGAGCTTCAGCATACCGACCCCGCCACTGGAAACGCTGAAAGCGATCCTGGACGGCTCGGGCGACCGCGAAATCTCCACCACCATGGCCTTCGTGCGCATTCTGGCGCAGCTGGTCAAGGACAAGGAAATCGGCCAGCGCATCGTCCCGATCATCCCGGACGAAGCCCGTACCTTCGGTATGGAAGGCATGTTCCGCCAGCTGGGCATCTACTCGTCGGTCGGCCAGCTCTACGAGCCAGTCGATAAAGACCAGGTGATGTTCTACCGCGAGGACAAGAAGGGCCAGATCCTCGAAGAAGGCATCAACGAAGCCGGCGCCATGTCGTCGTTCATCGCTGCCGGTACCTCGTACAGCTGCCACAACCAGCCGATGCTGCCGTTCTACATCTTCTACTCGATGTTCGGCTTCCAGCGCATTGGCGACCTGGCCTGGGCCGCTGGCGACAGCCGCACCCGTGGCTTCCTGATCGGCGGTACCGCCGGCCGTACCACCCTGAACGGTGAAGGCCTGCAGCACGAAGACGGTCACAGCCACATGATGGCGGGCACCATCCCGAACTGCCGCACCTACGATCCAACCTACGGCTACGAGCTGGCGGTGATCATCCAGGACGGCATGAAGAAGATGACCGAAGAGCAACAGGACATCTTCTACTACATCACCGTGATGAACGAATCCTACCAGCAGCCAGCCATGCCGGCCGGTGTCGAGGAAGGCATCATCAAGGGCATGTACCTGCTGGAAGAAGACACCCGCGAAGCCGCGCACCACGTACAGCTGATGGGCTCCGGCACCATCCTGCGCGAAGTCCGCGAAGCGGCGAAAATCCTGCGTGAAGAGTTCAACGTCGGTGCCGACGTATGGAGCGTCACCAGCTTCAACGAACTGCGCCGCGACGGCCTGGCCGTAGAACGCGCCAACCGCCTGAAGCCTGGCCAGAAGCCACAGCAGACCTATGTCGAGCAGTGCCTGAACGGTCGCAAAGGCCCGGTCATCGCCTCTACCGACTACATGAAACTGTTCGCCGAGCAGATTCGCCAGTGGGTTCCGAGCAAAGAGTTCAAGGTCCTGGGTACCGACGGTTACGGTCGCAGCGACAGCCGCAAGAAGCTGCGTCACTTCTTCGAAGTCGACCGCCACTTCGTGGTGCTGGCTGCCCTGGAAGCCCTGGCTGACCGTGGCGAGATCGAACCCAAGGTTGTTGCAGACGCTATCGTCAAGTTCGGTATCGACCCGGACAAGCGCAACCCACTGGACTGCTGAGGAGTATTTTTAAGTGAGCGAACTCATTCGCGTACCTGACATCGGCAGCGGTGAAGGTGAAATCATCGAGCTGTTCGTCAAGGTCGGTGACCGTATCGAGGCTGACCAGAGCCTGCTGACCCTGGAGTCCGACAAGGCCTCCATGGAAATCCCGGCCCCCAAGGCCGGCGTCATCAAGGAACTGAAGGTCAAGCTGGGCGACCGCCTGAAAGAAGGCGACGAACTGCTGGTTCTGGAAGCCGAGGGCGCCGCTGCTGCGGCCCCTGAGGCTCCGGCCGCTGCTGCTCCTGCCCCGGCTGCTGCCCCAGCACCTGCTGCCGAAGCCGCCCCTGCGCCAGCCGCAGCCCCGGCTGCCGCCAGCGTGCAGGACATCCACGTGCCGGACATTGGTTCGTCGGGCAAGGCCAAGATCATCGAAGTGCTGGTCAAGGTCGGCGACACTGTCGAAGCCGACCAGTCGCTGATTACCCTGGAGTCCGACAAGGCCTCCATGGAAATCCCGTCGCCAGCTGCTGGCGTGGTCGAAGAAGTGCTGTGCAAGCTGGAAGACGAAGTCGGCACTGGCGACCTGATCTTCAAGCTGAAGGTCGCTGGCGCAGCCCCGGCTGCCGCTCCGGCCGCTGCTGCTGCCCCGGCGCCAGCCAAGGCTGAGGCTGCTCCGGCAGCCGCACCCGCCGCTGCCGCCCCGGCTGCTGCCCCAGCACCGGCTGCTACCGCACCGGCCGCTGGCAGCAACGCCAAGGTTCACGCAGGCCCAGCCGTTCGTCAGCTGGCCCGTGAATTCGGTGTCGACCTGGGCGCTGTTGCCGCCACCGGTCCGCACGGCCGCATTCTGAAAGAAGACGTGCAGGTTTACGTCAAAGCGATGATGCAGAAGGCCAAGGAAGCTCCGGCCGCTGCCGGTGCAACCGGCGGCGCCGGCATCCCGCCGATCCCTGCCGTGGACTTCAGCAAGTTCGGTGAAGTGGAAGAAGTGGCCCTGACTCGCCTGATGCAGGTCGGTGCCGCTAACCTGCACCGCAGCTGGCTGAACGTGCCGCACGTGACCCAGTTCGACTCCGCCGACATCACCGAGCTGGAAGCCTTCCGCGTTGCGCAGAAGGCCGTGGCCGAGAAGGCTGGGGTGAAGCTGACCGTGCTGCCACTGCTGCTCAAGGCCTGTGCTTTCCTGCTCAAGGAACTGCCAGACTTCAACAGCTCGCTGGCACCAAGCGGCAAGGCCATCATCCGCAAGAAGTACGTGCACATCGGCTTCGCCGTGGACACTCCGGACGGCCTGTTGGTCCCTGTGATCAAGAACGTCGACCAGAAGAGCCTGCTGCAACTGGCTGCCGAAGCGGCTGCGCTGGCCGAAAAAGCCCGCACCAAGAAGCTGTCGGCCGACGAGATGCAAGGCGCCTGCTTCACCATCTCCAGCCTCGGCCACATTGGCGGCACCGGCTTCACGCCGATCGTCAACGCGCCGGAAGTGGCTATCCTGGGCGTCTCCAAGGCGACCATGCAGCCTGTGTGGGATGGCAAGGCCTTCCAGCCTAAGCTGATGCTGCCACTGTCGCTGTCCTACGATCACCGTGTGATCAACGGCGCAGCCGCCGCGCGCTTCACCAAGCGCCTGGGCGACGTGCTGGGCGATATCCGCACCATGCTGCTGTAAGGCAGCCCGCTGCCCCTCCTTGCGAGGGGCAGTACCCTTTTCGAGCTGCCACGCTCGTACCTCAACCCCGTCGATTGGCGGGGCTTTTTTTGTCCGCCGATAGGGTTGTGGCGCCGGGGAGATCGAGCGCCGCCCGCGCGGCGCTCGGTTTCCCAGGCGCCAAAATTCTCAAGGCGAACTAACATTTCCGGCCCAACAGCCGATAACCCGTACACAGCATCACGCATGGCCGCTTGCCAGCCCTCGGGACATGATGCAACCTTGCCGAATCTGCCGCCGCCGCAAGGCCGCGTTCCCTCTTCAAGCGAGTCTTCGATGAAAAGCCAACCCGATGCCGCCAGCCGTGTGGCGGCCGAGGTCGTCACGCCGTTACCCGTGCCCTCGCGGCTCGGCATGCTGCGTTTCGAACGGCTCAACGAAGCCACCTGGGCCATGCTCTACCTGGACCCGGCCTGCGAGCGCCAGTTCGGCCTGCACGCCGGCGACCTTTGTGCCTTGGTAGATGCACCCTACGCCAGCCTGATGGAACCGGAAGCACGCTACCGGCTGCACGACGAGGTCCAACTGCAACTGGCACAGCGCGGCTACTACCGCGTGCGCTACACCCTGCACACGCCAAGCGCCTCGCTGCGCCTGCTGGAGGTGGGTGAAGCCTACAAGCAGCATAACCGCCAGCTGTTGCGCGGCTACCTGAGCGTGCTCGATGACCAGCAGGACGATACCGGCGAAGCCGACGCCAACGATCTGGAATCACGCAACAACCGCCTGCAGCTGGCCCTGCAACTGAACCAGCGCGCCCAGCAAGAGCAGCTGGAACACCTGGAGCGCGTGCGTGGCCAGCAGGACCTGATCCTGCGCCTGGCTCGCCAGCGCTACAGTGCCGGTAACTCGCTGCTGGAAGCTGCCCAGCTGATTACCCGCAGCGCCTGCGAAATCTACAAGGTCGACAGCGCCAGCATCTGGCACCTGGACGACCAGCGTCTGGAACCGATCACCGCCTGGTACCGCGTTGCACAAGAGCATCGCCAGCCCGAAGCCATCGATGCCAGCCACTTCCCCGACTACCTTGACGCGCTGCACGCCAGCCGCGCCATCGACGCCCACAACGCCGGCCACGACCCACGCACCCGTGCCCTGGCGCAAAGCCTGCGCCCGGAAAACAAGGCCATGCTCGACGCCAGTATCCGTGTCGATGGCCAGGTAGTCGGCGTGCTGTGCCTTGAGCAGACCGGCCAGCCACGGGCCTGGCAGTCGGACGAGATTGCCTTTGCAGGTGAGCTGGCCGACCAGTTCGCCCAAGTCATCACCAACCACAACCGGCGCACTGCGGCCAGCGCATTGCACCTGTTCCAGCGTGCCGTCGAGCAAAGCGCCAGCGCCTTTTTGCTGGTGAACCGCGATGGCCGGGTGGAGTACGTCAACCCGAGTTTCACTGCCATCACCCAATACAGCACCGATGAAGTGCAAGGCCGTCACCTGGGTGAGCTGCCGGCATTGGAGAACCTCAGCGAATTGCTGTTCGACTCGCCGTCGAGCCTGGCCATGGGCAACAGCTGGCAGGGCGAGTTCAAGAGCCGGCGCAAGAACCTGGAGCCCTACTGGGGCCAGTTGTCGATTTCCAAGGTGTACGGCGATAACCGTGAGCTGACCCACTACATCGGCATATACGAAGACGTCACCCAGACCAAGCTGGCCCAGCAGCGCATCGAACGACTGGCCTACACCGACAACCTGACCAACCTGGGCAACCGCCCGGCGTTCATCCGCAGCCTGGACGAGTGCTTTGCCCGCGATGGCGAAAGCGCGATGTGCCTGCTGCTGGTGGACATCGACAACTTCAAGCGCATCAACGACAGCCTTGGCCACCAGACCGGTGACAAGCTGCTGATCAGCCTGGCCCGCCGCCTGCGCAACAGCTTGCACACCGGCGGTATCCTGGCGCGCTTTGCCAGTAACGAGTTCGCGGTATTGCTTGACGACACCAGCCTGGAAGATGGCCAAGGCGTTGCCCAGCAATTGCTGCGCACCCTCGACAAGCCGATGTTCGTCGACAACCAGTTGATCAACGTCACGGCCTCGGTGGGCCTGGCCTACGCGCCGCTGCACGGCGCTGACCCGGCCAGCCTGATGAAAAACGCCGGCCTGGCGTTGCACAAGGCCAAGGCCAACGGCAAGCATCAGGTGCAGGTGTTTACCGAAGTGCTCAATGCCGAAGCCAGCTACAAACTGTTCGTCGAGAACAACCTGCGCCGTGCCCTTACCCAGAACGAGCTGGAAGTGTTCTACCAGCCCAAGATCTGCCTGCGCAGCGGCCGCCTGTTGGGGCTGGAAGCGCTGTTGCGCTGGAACCACCCCGAGCGCGGCATGATCCGCCCGGACCAGTTCATCAGCGTGGCAGAAGAAACCGGCCTGATCATTCCCATTGGCAAATGGGTGATCCGCCAGTCATGCAGCATGAGCCAGCAACTGCGCGAGGCCGGCTTGGGTAACCTGCACGTAGCGATCAACCTGTCGCCCAAGCAGTTTTCCGACCCCGACCTGGTAGCCTCTATCAGCACCATCCTCAAGGAAGAAGCCCTGCCCCCGCACCTGCTGGAGCTGGAGCTGACCGAAGGCCTACTGCTGGAAGCCACCGAAGACACCCACCGCCAGCTGGACGAGCTGAAGGCCCTGGGCCTGACCCTGGCCATGGACGATTTCGGCACCGGTTACTCCTCGCTCAGCTACCTGAAGAAGTTTCCGATCGACATTCTCAAGATCGACCGCAGCTTCATCAATGAGATCCCCGACAACCAGGACGATATGGAAATTACCTCGGCGGTGGTGGCCATGGCGCACAACCTCAAGCTGAAGGTAGTGGCTGAAGGGATCGAGACGCCGGAGCAGCTGGCGTTTCTGCGCCGCCACCGTTGCGACGTGGGCCAGGGTTACCTGTTCGACCGGCCGATTCCGGGACGGGAGCTGGCTGAGCGGCTGAAGCGCTACCCGCGTGGCCCGGTGGCCTGACAGCGGCGTAAACCTCGGGCACTATAGAAGCCATTCGGGCCTCTTCGCGGGCATGCCCGCGAATGCCTCAACACCTATCCAACTGAAAAAAAACAGAGGAACGGCCATGGTCCTGCGTTCGGAAATCCTGGTGAACAAAAACGTCATGCCAACTGCGGAGCAGGCGCTGCCTGGCCGCGAAACGCCAATGACCCTGCCCGAGTTCCATTACGTGTTCGAAGGCACCCCGCTGCTCGGCCCGTTCTTCGAAGGCGCCATCGACTTCGCCATCTTCGGCCTGGGTTGCTTCTGGGGCGCCGAGCGCCGCTTCTGGCAGCGTGAAGGTGTGGTCAGCACTGTGGTCGGCTACGCCGGCGGTTTCACCCCAAACCCTACCTACGAAGAAGTCTGCTCGGGCCTGACCGGCCACACCGAAGTGGTGCTGGTGGTGTTCGACAAGGACAAAGTCAGCTACCGTGAGCTGCTGGCGATGTTCTGGGAACTGCACAACCCGACCCAGGGCATGCGCCAGGGCAATGACGTCGGCACCCAGTACCGCTCGGCCATCTACTGCACCAGCCCGGAACAGCTGGAACAGGCCAAGGCCAGCCGCGACGCCTTCCAGGTCGAACTGAACAAGGCAGGCTTTGGTGAAATCACCACTGAAATCGACCAGGCACCGACCGTGTACTTCGCCGAGGCCTACCACCAGCAGTACCTGGCCAAGAACCCGGACGGCTACTGCGGTATCGGCGGCACCGGTGTATGCCTGCCACCCAGCCTGCAGGGCAACTGAAGCATGAGCACGATGACCCTGTTCCACTCGCCGTTGTCGCCTTTCGTGCGCAAGGTCATGGTGGTGTTGCATGAGACCGGCCAACTTGAGCGGGTGCAGCTGCAGCCGGTGAACATCAGCCCGGTGAGCAGTGACCCGCAGCTTAACCAGGACAACCCGATCGGCAAGATCCCGGCCCTGCGCCTGGAAGACGGCACCGTGCTGTATGACAGCCGGGTGATCTGCGAGTACCTCGACCTGCAGCACGTCGGCCTGCCGCTGCTGCCACGCGAAGGCTCGGCGCGCTGGCGGCGCATGACGCTGGTGTCGCAGGCTGATGCGATCATGGATGCAGCGGTGTCGTCACGCTATGAAAGCTTCCTGCGGCCCGAGGACAAGCGCTGGGACGGTTGGTTGCAGGCGCAGGGCGACAAGATCCGCCGTAGCCTGGCCAACCTGGAGCAGGAGCATTTGCCCGAGCTGATGTCCGGGTTCGACCTGGCAGCGATTGGTGTGGCCTGTGCGCTGGGGTATCTGGACTTACGTCAGCCGGCGTTTGGCTGGCGTGAGCGCCAGCCAGGTTTGGCGGCGTGGTACGCCGAGGTGGCCAAGCGGCCATCGATGGTCGCCACAACGCCGGTGGCCTGACCGGCCTCTTGAATCAGCAATCCGGCTTGCCGGCGGTGAACTTCTTGGCCGGGTTCACCGCCGCCTTGAACTCACGCAGCGCCTTGGAACCCACCAGCAGCGGGTAATTGAAGCTGCTGCGGTCCACCAGGTTAACTTCCATGGTGCGCTTCACGTCACCCAGGCACAGCTCCAGGTCCACCACCGGACGCTTGGAGATTTCCGGCGCATCGCCTTCTTCCTCTTCATCGGCACGGCCTTTGATCTTGCTGATGCGTGACACCTTGTGCTCGTACACCTTGCCGTCCGAGTCTTTCGTGGCCAGGCGGAAGCGCACCCATTCCTCGCCATCACGGGTGAACAGTTCGATGTCCTTGGCCGATAGCGACGCGGTGAAGGCACCGGTGTCCATCTTGGCCTTCAGGGTTTCGCTCAGCTCGGGCAGGGTGATGTTCTCGTAACGGCCATAGATCGTAGGCTCGGCGGCCATTACCGGCAGTGCCAACAACGACAACAGGGCAAGCAGAGGTTTCACAGGCAGGCTTCCTTGAGAGGGGTCAGTGCTTAGACTGCACGGGCAGAATAGGTTCGCTGTCACAAGGTTAACCAACATGTTGTGAAACATTTGTCCCTGCCGTCGGGCATTGGACATTTGGCGTAGGCCACGGCGCTGCTTATCATTGCCAACCGTTTATCTCCCACAACAAGAGTCTCCTTATGCGTCGCCTGCTGACCGGCATTCTCACTACCACCCTGTTGCTGCTCAATACCGTGGTGTTGATCTGCCCGCTGCTGGTCTTCGCCCTGCTCAAACTGGTGTTGCCGGGCCGTGGCCGCGACTATGCCTCGTGGGCGGTGATGTGGGTAGCCGAAACCTGGTCGGAAATCGACAAGGCCATCTTCGCCTTGTGCATTCCTACCCAATGGGACATTCGCGGCGTCGAGAACCTGCGCAAAGACACCTCGTACCTGGCCGTGAGCAACCACCAGACCTGGGTCGACATCCCCGCGCTGATCGAAAGCCTCAACCGCCGCACGCCGTTCTTCAAGTTCTTTCTCAAGAAGGAGCTGATCTGGGTACCGCTGCTGGGCCTGGCCTGGTGGGGGCTGGATTACCCGTTCATGAAGCGCTACAGCAAGGCGTTTCTAGACAAGCACCCCGAACTCAAGGGCAAGGACCTGGAGATCACCAAGGCCGCTTGTGAGCTGTTCAAGCGCCAGCCCGTCACCGTGGTCAATTACCTCGAAGGCACGCGCTTCACCGAAGCCAAGCGCCAGGAACAACAGTCGCCTTATCGCTACCTGCTCAAGCCCAAGGCCGGCGGCGTGGCGTTCGTGCTGGCGGCATTGGGTGAGCAGTTGGATGCCCTGCTGGACGTTACCATCGTGTACCCCGGCAACAAGGCGCCGGGGTTCTGGGATTTGCTCAACGGCAGCATTAGCCGGGTGATTATCGACATTCAGGTGCGTGAGCTGGACCCCGCCTTGTGGGATGGGGATTATGAAAATGACCCGGCCTTCAGGCAGACCGTGCAGGCTTGGGTGAACCAGCTGTGGCTGGAAAAGGATCAGCGGATCGAGCAGTTGCGGGCGGATATGGGCTGAGATCTCCATCGCCTGTTCCGGCCATCCCGGCCTGGACCATCATCCTCGCCTCGATCGCGCTGGTTACCGTGCTGAACGTGATCGGCATCCACTCTGTCGCCAAGGCCAGCAACCTGATCGTTGGCGCGCAGATCGTGTTCATCGGGGTGTTCGTGGCCTTGTCCTGCCAGACCCTGGCCGGGCAACCGGTAGACCTGCTCTCGCCGCTGATGGGTGACGGCACACAACCTGGCTTCGGCCCGCTGATGGCCGGTGCTGCAGTACTGTGCCTGTCGTTTCTAGGCTTCGATGCCGTCTCGACCCTGGCCGAAGAATGCCGCGATGCACGCCACGATGTGCCACGGGCGATCATCCTTACCACGCTCTTCGCCGGCGTACTGTTCACCGCGCTGGCCTACGTCAGCCAACTGGTGCTGCCAGGCAGCACGTTTGCAAACGCCGATGCGGCGGCCAATGAAGTGATGTTCAGCGCGGGTGGGCAATTCCTGGCCAACTTCTTCACCGCCGCCTTCGTCGCCGGCAGCCTGGGTTCAGCACTGGCCTCGCAGGCGGCGGTGTCACGCATCCTGTTCACCATGGGCCGTGACAAGGTGCTGCCGCAGCGCACGTTCGATTACCTGTCCCCACGCTTCGGCACGCCGGTGTTCGCCATTCTGCTGGTGTCGGCGTTCTCGCTGCTGGCGCTGGTGATCGACCTGTCCACCCTCGCTTCGCTGATCAGTTTCGGCGCGCTGGTGGCGTTCTCGGCGGTGAACCTGGCAGTGGTGAAGACCCACCTGATGGACGATGCCAGCCAGCGTAATGCCAAGGGGTTGTTGAGTTATGGCGTGGTGCCGCTGGTGGGGTTGGGGCTGACACTGTGGCTGTGGACCAGCCTGTCGGCGCTGACGTTGGTGATTGGGTTGTGCTGGTTTGCGCTGGGGCTGGCGTATCTTGCCGTTCTGACTGCCGGCTTCCGTCGTCCGGTTCTACTGACGGACTTCTCCGAGGCGGGCTGAGGTCCGCCGCAAGTACTGACAATTCTGCCAGTTGTGCGTGGCCTCGCGAAGACAAAGACTTACGTAACACCGTCTTTTGCGAGGTACCCGCCATTGAGAACAGCCGCCCTGGCCTACACCCCATACGGATACATCGACAGTCAAGCTTGGTTGGCCACCCTGCTTGGCTTCAATGGCGAAAAGAACGACCCCCTCACCAGCATCTACCCATTAGGACAAGGTTACCGTAGCTACAGTCCAACCCTGATGCGCTTCCATAAGCCCGATAACCTCAGCCCCTTTGGGCAGGGCGGATATAACACTTACGCATACTGCAACTGTGATCCGATCAATTTCCGGGATGACACAGGTCATGCGCGAACATTTGCTCAGCTACGGAAGTTCTGGGTTGAACATAGCCAGTCGGCCCAATCCTCAACGACCCCTTTGATACGAGCGCCAAAAAAGAAAGTGACATTTAACAGAAAGATAACTGGCCGTATCTATACGGGCGAACACGACGTACAGAGAGCCAGGCTTATTGAAGAAAAACAGTCATTGCAAGTTTACATTTACAAGTTCACTCAGCGCGTAAAACGAAAAACAGAAGACTTCAATTTTCTCATGGAGCCGTCGACGCCTGACCTCGCGAAAAGTTTTGGCATCAGTGAGGAAAGATACCAGACTTCGCTGGAGGCACTCGCCACATGGCTTGACGACGCGCAAGATCGGTTGAAAAACCTTAACTCCACACTCAGAAGCTATCGAGTCTAATGGCATGAGGAATATCTGATGAGTAGTGCGTCGCTTCGCGCTTATACACCTTATGGGCATTTTCACTATAGCCTTTCAAATCAGCAACTGCTCGGCTTCAATGGCGAACTGCTAGAAAGGCACTCTGGAGCGTACCTGCTTGGCAATGGCTATCGTCCGTACAACCCGATAATCATGCGATTCCTTGCGCCTGACAGCTGGAGCCCGTTCGGCAAGGGGGGGCTGAATGCCTATGGCTATTGCGCAGGAGACTCCATTAACAATGTAGATCCAGATGGGCATGCTGTTGTCAATCGATTACGCCGCCACGCCGCCATACTGACGCCCGATGTTCCTCCCCCCCAAACGGCCCAGCATCTCAATCGCTCCCTCAACAGGCAGGGCTTGCAGACCGGACGCAGCGATCCGCTCACTCCTCCACCGCAAATTCAGCAGCCACGCGCCAATAGAAACCCACTGGCAAACGGTGGTCGAATGCCGTTTGAAGACCGGAGAAATCCAAGCGTGCCATTGAGTGAGGTCGTAACTCTGGCCAAAGAACTGGCGGGGGCGAAGCGGTCCCTTGCAGATGCTCCAGCGTTTCTGACATACGTGCATGAACCGAAAATGCGTGCCAATTACCTTGCGAATCTCGCCAGCATCCGTAGTGAAGTGCTAAAACAGCAAGATCAATTGAACGTGGCGATGGTCAGGTGGTTCCACTCCTGACCAACCCCATGTCCAGCCCAATCAAACCGATGGCGTATTCACTGGCGCCGGCGTGGTCCACAGGCTCCCCAGGTTCTGCAGCAACGACCCGGCGATGCCCTGCTGGCCCAGGTACTGCAGAATCAGAGGGGCAAACTGGCCGATCATCCCGGTGTCCATCCCCAGCGCCTTGAACGCAGTGTCCAGGTCGTTGCGATTCTCGACGTTGTTGCCCAGGGCATTGCTCAGCGCCGACTGGCTTTCGCTGTTCTTGCCCAGCAAATCGCCCAATCCACTCAAGCCACCCAGCGCATTGGCCCCGGCCAGCAGGTCCAGCCCCGGTACCGCCTTGGTCAGCTGCCCATAGTCATCGCTGCTCAGGTTATTGCGCGCCAAGCCCAACATCGCCCCTGCTCCGCCAACGGCTTGTTCGGGGGTGATCTTCAATTCGCTACCCAGGGTGTTGAGCAGGTTGGCCTGTGCCTCGGGCGCCTGCACCTGGCCTTGCTGTTGCTGGTTCTGCATGGCCGACACGGCGTTGGCCGCATCGCTGAGATTGAAGGCGAACACCGGGCTTGCAGCCAGGGTCATCAGGGTTGCCAGGGTGAGTGCTTTCATCGGGAGGGACCTCGTGAGCCGGGATGGCTGCGGAAACGAGAAATTTGACTAAAAAAACCAACCTTTGTTCCGAGCCGATCACAAGCGCATGTCCCCGTAATCGATAAGCGCTGCGAGACGGCAGGTTGCGGTGGAAGTACTCAAGAAATCACATATACCAATTGGAACATTTCAAATACCTAGTATTTTTACCAGTTGCTAGTCGATTCTTCGGCAGTCATGCTTGAGACGCTCACGTCATCCATAAAGAAGCGCTGCCAATTAATTGGCCACGCACTACACAACTGGAAGTATTCGTATGCTTATCAGAGCCAGCACTAGAAAGTTTCTCTATCAAAATGGCGAACTTAGCACCATCATAACCAATAAGGAAAGCCTAACAATTTTTCGCCACACGACCACGTTGCTTTCCGAGCGAAGCACCACCCATGGACAAGCACTTACAGCAGGCGATCAAAGCAACTCCACACTGATTAGAACAAGCGCCGAAAAACAAGAAACACATGCCTACTCTCCTTACGGACACGAATCCTATTTTCACACCGCATTCACAACGATAGGTTTTAACGGGAAACCATTCGATAACTTCTTAGAAGGTTACATACTCGGTAACGGCCATAGGTTATTCAAACCAGCAACTATGCGCTTTTGCTCTCCCGATGAAATCAGCCCTTTCGGCGCTGGTGGACTTAACGCTTACGCCTATTGCTCGGGAGACCCGACAAACTTCCACGACCCATCAGGACGTTCTAGAGCAGCCCTTCTTTTCAAGGCTTTAAAAAAAATTTTTCCCGAGCCAACTAAAAACACGCAGGTAGGCCAACCGGGTCATTATGACCATGTCACCTCGCTCCCCAGCTATGCAAAGGTACTCTCCGAGCATCCCAGCGAACTTTCTACTGCTAAAGCTTTCCTCCTCGAAGATCTCCTCGCGCAAGAAAAAATACTTGAATTCCACAAAAATGAAAAATCATTGTATCTCCAGGCCGCCTTCAAGGAAAATAAGAAGACGAAAAAATTTTTCCAAAAGCCTAGTACAAAAAAAGCACACATAAAAACCGAGAACGAATATAAAGCGCAATACCACCACCACAAAAAACTGGAAGAAAATGCCCAAGGGAACATTGATCAGATCAATACCTCACTCGCACGGATCAGAGTCGCGGAAAGCTAGAAACAGCGACGTGCGGCAACGCCCCAACAGCCGCACGAACTCTTGCGACTTGTCTTCATACCCAGCTCAAGCGAGGCTAAGGCATGCAACCGGGGCAGAACCGCACCTAAATGAAAAGCCCCTCGACTGGAGGGGCTCTTCTTACTTAATGATGATTACGCCGCCCCCCACATCTTGTGCGGATCGATCACAAATTTCTTCGGCACACCCGCATCAAACTCGCCATACCCTTCCGGCGCCTGATCCAGATTGATCACCTGCACCCCCACTACCTCGGCAATGTTAATCCGGTCCCACATGATCGCCTGCATCAGCTGGCGGTTGTACTTCATGGTCGGGGTCTGGCCGGTGTGGAAGCTGTGCGACTTCGCCCAGCCGAGGCCGAAGCGGATGCTCAGTGCGCCGATCTTGGCGGCGGCATCTACCGCGCCCGGGTCTTCGGTCACGTACAGGCCCGGGATACCGATGTTGCCGGCAACGCGGGTAACCTGCATCAGCGAGTTCAGCACGGTAGCAGGGGCTTCGTGCTTGGCGCCCTCGTGGCCATGGCCACGGGCCTCGAAGCCAACGGCGTCAACGGCGCAGTCCACTTCCGGCTCGCCGAGAATGTCGACGATCTGCTCGTGCAGCGGGGTGTCCTTGGACAGGTCGACCACTTCGAAGCCTTGCGACTTGGCGTGGGCCAGGCGGGCCGGGTTGAGGTCGCCAACGATCACGCAGGCAGCGCCAAGCAGGCGGGCCGAGGCAGCAGCGGCCAAGCCAACCGGGCCAGCGCCCGCTACGTAAACGGTGCTACCTGGGCCTACGCCAGCAGTGACGGCGCCGTGGTAGCCAGTAGGCAGGATGTCGGACAGGCAGGTCAGGTCACGGATCTTTTCCATGGCCTTGTCGCGCTCGGGCAGTTTCAGCAGGTTGAAGTCGGCGTACGGCACCAGCACGTACTCGGCCTGGCCACCGGTCCAGTCGCCCATGTCGACGTAGCCGTAGGCACCGCCGGCGCGGGCCGGGTTAACGGTGAGGCAGACGCCGGTGTGCATCTCTTTGCAGGAGCGGCAACGGCCACAGGCAACGTTGAAGGGTACCGAGACCAGGTCGCCGATCTGCATGCGCTCGACATCGCGGCCTTTTTCGACGATTTCACCGGTGATTTCGTGGCCCAGGACCAGGCCGACCTGGGCAGTGGTGCGGCCGCGGACCATGTGCTGGTCGGAGCCGCAGATGTTGGTGGAGACCACCTTCAGGATCACGCCGTGTTCGATCTTCTTGCCGCGCGGGTCCTGCATTTTCGGGTAGTCGATCTTCTGCACCTCGACCTTGCCGGCGCCGAGATATACCACTCCACGATTGCCAGACATGCTCTTACCTCGCTTGATTTGTATTTATGCAGCGGTGGTTGAACGCGCCGCCATCCATGGGCGGCATGTGTTTCTGGAGTGAGGGGAATTGTGGGCCTGATGGGCCGGGATGCACTGACTGGGAGCGACAGGGAGATGCCTTTTAGCGGCAAGGGTGTCGCTGGAGGGTATGGAGGATGAGGCAGGCGTGTTGACCTGCACCGGCCTCTTCGCGGGGCTCGCCCCGCGAAGAGGCCGGTACAGGCGCTAGAGAACGACCGTCCGGTTGGCGTTGAGGAACACCCGCCGCTCGATGTGATAACCCACAGCCCGCGCCAGGGTCAGGCACTCGATGTCGCGCCCTTTGGCAATCAGGTCTTCCGGGTAATGGCTGTGGTCCACCACTTCAACGCCCTGGGCAATGATCGGCCCTTCGTCCAGGTCGTTGTTGATGTAATGCGCAGTCGCGCCGACCATCTTCACGCCCTTGTTGTACGCCTGGTGATAAGGCTTGGCGCCTTTGAACCCCGGCAACAACGAGTGGTGAATGTTGATCGCCCAGCCATCCAGGCGCCGGCACAGCTCGGGCGATAGCACCTGCATGTAGCGAGCGAGGATAACCAGCTCTGCGCCGGTTTCCTCGATCACCTGCAGCACCTTGCGCTCCTGCCCAGGCTTGTCCTTGGGGTCGAGCGCGAAGTGGTAGTAAGGAATCTTGTGCCACTGGGCCAACGGTTCCAGGTCAGGGTGGTTGGACACCACCGCCACCACGTCCATGCCCAGCTGCCCGATGCGCTGGCGGTACAGCAGATCATTCAGGCAGTGGTCGGCCTTGGACACCATGATCACCACCTTGGGGCGGTGATTGGGTGCGGTCAGCTCGAAGGCCATGCCGAACGCTTCGCTGCGCTCGGCAAGGCCGGCCCGGAAGCCCGCCTCGTCGAAATCATCCGGCTGGCGGAATTCGACGCGAATGAAGAAGCGCCCCGACTGCCGGTCATCGAAGGAGTGGTGCTCCGTCACGTAGCAGCGCTGCTCGAAGAGGTAACGCGTCACCACGTCGACGGTGCCGAGCATGCTCGGGCAGTCGGCGGTGAGAATCCATGTATCCGGTGCCCGACTCATGTTCTGCGCTCCTTAGGCTTCGATGCTCAGGCCGTACTCGGCCGAAGCGTCCTGCAGCCACAGCCACCAGTAGTCAGCGAAACTGCGGCGAATCACCAGTTCCCAGGTGTCTTCCGCAGTGCGGCGAATCACCAGTTGCGACTTGGCGAACACGGTACCCACTGCCTTGCCCACCGGGAAGTTGTTCGGGTGAACATCATAGCTGGTGGACTTCATCAGCACTTCACGCACATTCGGGCCGCGCAGTTCCAGCAGGCTTTGCCCGCCGCTCACGTTGACCACCTGGATGTGCTGGCCTTCAAGGGCTGCACGCAGCTTTTGCTCGACAGCCAGTTCCTGGCCACCGGGTACGATCAGCAGCCATTCATCCGGGCCAACCCATTGCAGCGACATGTCGTTGTTGGCGACCACGGTCAGGGCCACCGGCAGCTCCAGGCCCAGGGCCTTGTGCACGCCTGCGGCGAATTCCGGGTTGTGGCCATCGCCGCGAAGGGTGAGGTGGCCAAGGAACTTGCGTTCACGCAGGGTCACGCCTGCGTTCTTGCGGCCTTTGCCAACCAGGCTGGCCAGGTCGGCGTGGTGCAGTGGCGACTGGGCCTTGGCCTCGGCGCCGGGGTTTTGCTGGAAGACGTTGATAGCGCTCATTTCTTACCTGCCTTGAATTCTTGTTCGTCAGGGCAGCGCAGCACCGGGCTGCGCCGCTATCCGGGGGCCTTTAGACGTTCTGCCGCTCACCCTTCGGATCGAAGAACACCGAAGACACGATCTCCGCCTCGATCACGCTGCCATCCGCCTGCGGCGAGTACACGCGCTCGCCCATGCGCTTGAGGCCGCCTTTGACCACGCCCATGGCGAACGAGTAGCCCAGGGAGTTGGACGCGTAGCTGGAGGTCACGTGGCCAACCATGTCCATCGGGATCGGCTGTTTCGGGTCGAATACCAGCTGGGCGCCTTCCGGCAGCCATTTGGTCGGGTCGACCGGCTTCAGGCCTACCAGTTGCTTGCGGTTCTCGCGCACGCAGTCTTCACGGTTCATGCCACGCAGGCCGATCCACGAGAACGGCTTGTTGCGGCCCACGCACCAACTCATGTTCAGGTCGTCCGGGGTCATCGAGCCGTCGGTGTCCTGGCCCACGATGATGAAGCCCTTCTCGGCACGCAGTACGTGCATGGTCTCGGTGCCGTACGGGGTCAGGTTGTACTTCTTGCCGGCCTCGATGATCTGTTCCAGCACGCCCATGGCGTAGTTGGCCTGCACGTTCACTTCGTACGACAGCTCACCGGTGAACGAGATACGGAACACACGGGCTGGCACGCCGCCCACGTTGCCTTCCTTCCAGGTCATGAACGGGAAGGCTTCCTTGTCCATGTCGATGTCGGTCAGCTCGCTCAGCAGCTTGCGGCTGTTGGGGCCGGACAGGGTCATGGTGGCCCAGTGGTCGGTGACCGAAGTGAAGTACACCTTCAGCTCTGGCCATTCGGTCTGGTGGTACAGCTCCATCCACTGCAGCACGCGGGCGGCGCCGCCGGTGGTGGTGGTCATGATGAAGTGGTTGTCGCCAACGCAGGCGGTTACGCCGTCGTCGAAGACCATGCCGTCTTCCTTGCACATCAGGCCGTAGCGGGCCTTGCCCACGTCGAGCTTGGTCCAGGCGTTGGTGTAGATGCGGTTGAGGAACTCGCGCGCATCCGGGCCCTGGATATCGATCTTGCCCAGGGTGGAGGCGTCCAGCAGGCCCACGCTGTCGCGCACGGCCTTGCATTCACGGGCCACGGCGGCATGGATGTCTTCACCGGCTTTCGGGAAGTACCACGGGCGCTTCCACTGGCCGACGTCTTCGAACTCGGCGCCGTTCTTCACGTGCCAGGCATGCAGGGCGGTGAAGCGCACCGGCTCGAACAGGTGACCACAGTGACGGCCCGCTACGGCGCCGAACGTCACCGGCGTGTAGTTGGGGCGGAACATGGTGGTGCCCATTTCCGGGATGGTGATGCCGATCGAACGGGCGGCGATGGCCAGGCCGTTGATGTTGCCCAGTTTGCCCTGGTCGGTACCGAAGCCCAGTGCAGTGTAGCGTTTTACGTGCTCGACCGACTCGAAGCCTTCACGGGTGGCCAGTTCGATACCGGCGGCGGTCACGTCGTTCTGTTGGTCGACGAACTGCTTCGGCCCCTTGGTGCCTTTTTCGTGCGGCACCAGGAACAGCGCCACGGTGGCCTCTTCCTTGCGTGCAACGGTTTTTGGCAGGGTGCCGACTGTGGCTTTGAAGCCTGCCTCGGTGGCTGCGCGCACGCCGCCTTCGAAGCCATCGGCAATCACGTCGCCAAGGGCGTAGACACCATTGATACCACCCACGCATTCGCGTTTTTGCGGCGCATCGCCCGGCACGAAGCCGAGGATGTCGTCACGCCATACCGGGCGACCGCCCAGGTGCGAGGCCAGGTGAACGATCGGGCTGTAGCCGCCCGAGGACGCGATCAGGTCGCACTCGAGGGTTTCGCCTGGGCTGGTGACTTTGTGCGCCTGCACATCGATGGCGGCCACGCGGGCGCCAGTAACGTGCTTGCTGCCTTTGGCCTCGACCACGGCACTGGAAGTGAGGATGCGAATGCCCTTGGCACGCGCTTCTTCAACCAGCGAGCCACGTGGGTTGTGGCGGGCGTCGGCAATGGCGACCACTTGCAGGCCAGCGTCGTGCCAGTCCAGCGCGGCGCGGTAGGCGTGATCGTTGTTGGTCGACAGCACCAGCTTGCGGCCTGGGGCCACGCCGTAGCGGCGAACATAGGTAGAAACGGCGCCGGCCAGCATGTTGCCCGGCACGTCGTTGTTGCCGTACACCAGCGGGCGCTCGTGGGCGCCGGCAGCCAGTACCACGCGTTTGGCGCGTACACGGTGCACACGGTGGCGAACCTGGCCGATCGGGGCGCGGTCGCCGAGGTGGTCGGTGAGGCGCTCGTGAATGGTCAGGAAGTTATGGTCGTGGTAGCCGTTGACCGTGGCACGTGGCAGCAGGGTCACTTCCGGCAGGCCTTCCAGCTCTTTGACCACGGCGTTGACCCAGTCGGCAGCAGGCTTGCCGTCGAGGGTTTCGCGGGTGTCGAGCAGGCTGCCGCCGAACTCTTCCTGCTCGTCAGCCAGGATCACGCGGGCACCGCTGCGCGCAGCGGCCAGTGCAGCGGCCAGGCCAGCAGGGCCGGCACCGACGATCAGCACGTCGCAGTGCTGGTTCATGTAGTCGTAGCTGTCCGGGTCGTTCTGCAGCGGCGCACGGCCCAGGCCGGCTGCCTTGCGGATGTACTTCTCGTACGTCATCCAGAACGATTTCGGGTACATGAAAGTTTTGTAGTAGAAGCCCGGCGGCATCATGCTGCCGCCCACCTTGCCAAGGATGCCCATGACGTCGTTGTTGACGTTCGGCCAGCCGTTGGTGCTGGTGGCGACAAGGCCTGCGTACAGCGCCTGCTGCGTGGCACGCACGTTCGGGATCTGGGTGGCTTCGCTGGAGCCGATCTGCAGGATGGCGTTCGGCTCTTCGGTACCTGCAGCGATGATGCCGCGTGGGCGCGAGTACTTGAAGCTGCGGCCAACGATGTCGACGCCGTTGGCCAGCAACGCAGCGGCCAGGCTGTCACCGGCATAACCCTGGTAGGTCTTGCCGTTGAAACTGAAGTTCAGGACCTTGCTGCGGTCGATACGGCCGCCGCTGGCGAGGCGATAGGTCTGGCTCATACTTTTTCCCCTTGGCCTTTGACGGTCGACGGTGCGTTTGCAGCTTTACCGTTGGCGGTCACTTGCGGCTTCTCGCCAATCTTGTAGGTTTCCAGAATCTCGTAGGTCACGGTGTCGCGGGTGACGTTGAAGTACTGGCGGCAGCCGGCAACGTGGTCCCACAGTTCATGGTGAATCCCGCGTGGGTTGTCACGGTAGAACATGTAGGTACCCCACTCCTCGTCGGAGCAGGCGTTAGGGTCCAGCGGGCGGGCGATGTGCGCCTGGCCAGAGGCGTGGAACTCTTCTTCGGAGCGCAGCTCGCCGCAGTGGGGACAGAAAATATGCAACATGACGGTGTCTCCGGTTAGTGGGCGACGGCGGCGGCGCCGTGTTCGTCGATCAGTGCGCCGTTGTAGAAACGGTCCATGGAGAACGGCGCGGCCAGTGGGTGCATTTCGCCCTTGGCCAGGCTTGCGGCGAAGACGTTGCCCGAACCCGGGGTCGCCTTGAAGCCGCCAGTACCCCAACCGCAGTTGAAGAACATGTTCTTGACCGGGGTCTTGGTGATGATCGGGCAGGCGTCTGGCGAGGTATCGACGATGCCGCCCCACTGGCGGTTCATGCGAACGCGCGACAGGTTGGGGAACATTTCGACGATGGCCTGCAGGGTGTGCTCGATCACCGGGTACGAACCGCGCTGGCCGTAGCCGACCCAGCCATCGATACCGGCACCGATCACCAGGTCGCCCTTGTCGGACTGGCTGATGTAGCCGTGTACGGCGTTGGACATGATCACGCTGTCGATGATCGGCTTGATCGGCTCGGACACCAGCGCTTGCAGCGGGTGCGATTCCAGCGGCAGGCGGAAGCCGGCCAGCTTGGCCATGTGCCCGGAGTTACCGGCGGTGACCACACCAACGCGCTTGGCGCCAATGAAGCCTTTGTTGGTTTCTACACCGATGACCGCGCCGTTTTCCTTGCGGAAGCCGATCACTTCGGTTTGCTGGATCAGGTCAACGCCCAGGGCGTCGGCAGCACGGGCGAAGCCCCAGGCCACGGCGTCGTGACGGGCCACGCCACCACGGCGCTGCACGGTGGCACCCAGGATCGGGTAGCGGGTGTTCTTGGAGCAGTCCAGGTACGGGATTTCTGCGGCAACCTGGGCGGTGTTCAGCAGCTCGCCATCCACGCCGTTCAGGCGGTTGGCGCTGACGCGGCGCTCGGAGTCACGCATGTCCTGCAAGGTGTGGCACAGGTTGTACACGCCGCGCTGGGAGAACATGACGTTGTAGTTCAGGTCCTGAGACAGGCCTTCCCACAGCTTCATGGCGTGCTCGTACAGGTGCGCCGACTCGTCCCACAGGTAGTTGGAACGCACGATGGTGGTGTTACGGGCGGTGTTGCCGCCGCCCAGGTAGCCCTTCTCGATAACGGCGACGTTGGTGATGCCGTGCTCTTTGGCCAGGTAATAAGCCGTGGCCAGGCCATGGCCGCCACCGCCGACGATAACCACGTCGTACACCTTTTTAGGGGTGGGCGTGCGCCACATGCGCTGCCAGTTTTCGTGGTGGCTGAGGGAGTGTTTGAAAAGGCCGAAGCCCGAGTAGCGTTGCATGGTCGTTTACTCCACTCAGCGGTAAACAGGGAAGTCGGCGCACAGGGCAGCGACGTTCTTCGCCACATCGGCTTCGACGTCGGCGTCACCGAGGTTGTCGAGGATGTCGCAGATCCAGCCGGCCAGGGCCACACACTGGGCAACCTTGAATCCACGGGTGGTGACGGCCGGGGTACCGATGCGCAGGCCCGAGGTGACGAACGGCGACTGCGGGTCGTTCGGCACGGCGTTCTTGTTGACGGTAATGTGCGCGCGGCCGAGGGCGGCGTCAGCATCTTTACCCGTCAGGCCCTGGCGAATCAGGCTGACCAGGAACAGGTGGTTGTCGGTGCCACCGGATACCACGTCGTAGCCACGGTCGATGAACACTTGGGCCATGGCCTGGGCGTTTTCGATCACTTGTTGCTGGTAGGCCTTGAAGCCTGGCTCCAGTGCTTCCTTGAAGCACACGGCCTTGGCGGCGATCACGTGCATCAGCGGGCCGCCCTGGGCGCCTGGGAATACAGCGGCGTTCAGCTTTTTCTCGATCTCTTCGTTCGACTTGGCCAGGATCAGGCCGCCACGTGGGCCGCGCAGGGTCTTGTGGGTGGTAGTAGTCACCACGTCTGCGAACGGAATCGGGTTCGGGTACAGGCCAGCAGCAACCAGGCCGGCAACGTGGGCCATGTCGACGAACAGCAGCGCACCGACCTTGTCGGCGATGGCGCGGAAGCGTGGGAAGTCGAGGGTTTTGGAGTAGGCCGAGAAGCCGGCAACGATCATTTTCGGCTTGTGCTCGACGGCCAGGCGCTCGACTTCGTCGTAGTCGATCAGGCCGGTGTTGGTGTCGATGCCGTACTGAACAGCGTTGTACAGCTTGCCCGAGGACGACACTTTAGCGCCGTGGGTCAGGTGGCCGCCGTGGGCCAGGCTCATGCCGAGGATGGTGTCACCGGCCTGCAGCAGGGCCAGGTAGACAGCGCCGTTGGCCGACGAACCGGAGTGCGGCTGGACGTTGGCGTAGTCGGCGCCGAACAGCTGCTTGGCGCGCTCGATGGCCAGGGCTTCTACCTTGTCCACGTGCTCGCAGCCACCGTAGTAGCGCTTGCCCGGGTAGCCTTCGGCGTACTTGTTGGTGAGGCCGCTGCCTTGGGCCTGCATGACGCGCTTGCTGGTGTAGTTCTCCGAGGCGATCAGCTCGATGTGATCTTCCTGGCGCTGTTCTTCGGCATTCATCGCCGCCAGCAGTGCGTCGTCGTAACCCTGGATCTGGTCTTGCTTGCTGAACATCGTGTATCTCCCGGCAGCGATCGTTTTTTGTCGTGGGGCACTGTGGCCCTTTGTGGCGATGTTATGACTGGTCGGGGCGGGTCAGATGCCTGCGCACGCCTTGCAATGGCGCGTTTACGACATTGGCTTTTGTGTTAGTCGTGCCGGCCTCTTCGCGGGACAAGCCCGCTCCCACAATGGCCCTGTGTACCCGGGCCATTGTGGGAGCGGGCTTGTCCCGCGAAGAGGCCGGTCCAGACACCCTGAAATCAGCTTATGTCGGGGTTGTATAGGCAACCGCTGAATCGATGGTTTAGAGTGCTGTTCTGCGTCGTTCACAGGACCGTGTCATGACAGATAAGAGCCAACAATTCGCCAGCGACAACTATTCCGGCATCTGCCCAGAAGCCTGGGCAGCAATGGAAAAGGCCAACCACGGCCACGACCGCGCTTACGGCGACGACCAGTGGACCGAGCGCGCCTCGGAATACTTCCGCAACCTGTTCGAAACCGACTGCGAGGTGTTCTTCGCCTTCAACGGCACCGCCGCCAACTCCCTGGCCCTGGCCTCGCTGTGCCAGAGCTACCACAGCGTCATCTGCTCCGAGACCGCGCACGTCGAAACCGACGAATGCGGTGCCCCGGAGTTCTTCTCCAACGGTTCCAAGCTGCTGACGGCGGCCAGCGTCAACGGCAAACTGACGCCGGAATCCATCCGTGAAGTGGCGCTCAAGCGCCAAGACATCCACTACCCAAAACCGCGTGTGGTCACCATCACACAGGCCACCGAAGTAGGCACCGTTTATCGCCCAGATGAGCTCAAAGCGATCAGCGCGACCTGTAAGGAACTGGGGCTGAACCTGCACATGGATGGCGCGCGCTTTACCAATGCCTGCGCGTTTCTCGGCTGCAGTCCGGCCGAGCTGACCTGGAAGGCCGGTGTAGATGTGCTGTGCTTTGGCGGCACCAAGAACGGCATGGCCGTGGGTGAGGCGATCCTGTTCTTCAACCGCCAGCTGGCCGAAGACTTCGACTACCGCTGCAAGCAGGCCGGGCAACTGGCGTCGAAGATGCGCTTCCTGTCGGCACCGTGGGTGGGCCTATTGGAAGATGGCGCCTGGTTGCGCCATGGCAATCACGCTAACCATTGCGCGCAACTGCTGGCCTCGCTGGTGAGTGACTTGCCAGGGGTGGAGCTGATGTTCCCGGTGGAGGCCAACGGGGTGTTTCTGCAGATGCCGGAGCACGCGATTGAAGCGCTGCGGGGCAAGGGGTGGCGGTTCTATACCTTTATTGGTAGCGGCGGGGCGCGGTTCATGTGCTCGTGGGATACCGAGGAAGAGCGGGTGCGGGAGCTGGCGGCGGATATCCGTAGCATCATCACTGACTGACAGGCCGCATTCGCGGGGCAAGCCCGCTCCCACAAGTACAGCGCCAACCTCAGCGACGGCGCTGTACTTGTGGGAGCGGGCTTGCCCCGCGAAAAAGCCAACACCGATCTAGAGCCTGAACCCACCCATCTGCCGCGCCAGGTCATCGGCCAAGCCACGCAGCGCCTGGCACTCCTCGCGACACCCTTGCACCTCCGCCGCCGTCTCCCGCGCCAAGTCGGAAATCCCCTGCACTGTCCGGTTGATCTCTTCAGTCACCGCCGACTGCTCTTCCGTCGCCGTAGCCACTTGATGGTTCATGTCGCTAATGTGCTCCACCTGGTCGGTAATTGCACCCAGCGACGCCCCGGTGCGCTGGCTCGATGCCACACCACTGCCAGTCGCCTGCTGCCCCGCCTGCATCGAGCTCACCGCCGAACCCGCGCCCTGCTTCAGGCGCTGGATCATCTGCTGCACTTCGTCGGTGGACAGCTGTGTACGTCTGGCCAACGTACGCACCTCATCGGCCACCACGGCAAACCCGCGCCCCATCTCCCCTGCCCGTGCGGCCTCGATGGCAGCGTTCAACGCCAGCAAATTGGTTTGTTCAGAGATGCTACGGATTACTGCGAGCACTTCATCGATCGAGGCGACTTCATCGGCCAACTGGCTGACGGCATCAGCGGCCTTGCCGATGTCGCCAGACATACCTTCGATCCCCTGAATCGAACGCCGCACTACTTCACGCGCCTGCAAGGCCTCATCCCGTGCCGACTGCGAGGCCTGCGCCGCATCACCAGCATTGCGGGCAATGTCCTGAACAGTCAGGCCCATCTCATGCACGGCGGTAGCGACCATTTCGGTCATCTCCTGCTGCCGCCCGGAACGCTCGGCCGTGTTATCCACCACCTGAGTCACCTGCTCAACCGCCCGATGCAGCCGTTCGGAAGTCTGCAACACCTCGCCGATCAGGCTGCGCTGGCTGTCGAGGAAGCGGTTGAAGCCACGGGCCAGGTCACCCAGTTCGTCCTGGCGCGCATCATCCAGGCGGTGGCTGAGATCACCCGCACCGCTGCCGATCTGCACCAATGCCGCAGTGACGCGACGGATTGGTCGCACCAGACCACGCGCCAGCAGCACCACCAGCAGTAGCGACACCAACGCTACGGCACCACCGATGAGACTGGTCAGCCAGACAGCCTGGTGCATTTGCGCGTAGATTTCCGACTCTGGCACTTCGGCCACCAGGGTCCAGTTGAGGTCGCGCAGGGGCAAGCCAAGCGCCAGGTAGCGTTCGCCGTCGCGGCTGAAACGGCTGCTGCGCAGGCCTTCGCTTCCCGTCATGACGCCCTTGGCTGCGTCCGTGCCAAGCTGCTCGGCAAGCTGGCGCTTGCCACTGAAGGCAGCGTCCGGATGCACCTGGATCAAGCCATCGTTACGCACCAGAAATACTTTGCCGTGTTCGCCGAAGCTGAAGTCGTGAATCAGCTTCGAGAGTTCGGTCATGCGCAGGCCCATGCCGGCCACGCCCACCAATTGGCCTTGCTTTTCTACGCGGTAGTCGATGAACAGCGCCAGCTCGCCGGTCGCACCGTCGATGTCGATGTTGATGAACCGCTCGGCGCCGCTGTCGATGTAACCGTAGAACCATTTGTCCTTGGGGTTGCTGCGGTCAAGGGTGCGGTCCAGGCCATTCTCGTTGTAGTAATGGCCGGTTTCGGTCGAGGCAAACAGCGTGGTGAAGGCTTTGTTGCGCTGCTTGGCGGCGGCCAGGTATTCGATGAATTGCGGGGCCTGGGCGGGGTCTTCGCCAGCAGCCAGCCAGTCGCGCAGCAGGGTGTTGCCGGCAATGTCTGCTGCAGCTACCAGCGGCTGGCCGAGCATGCGCTCGATGTCGTTGCGGATGGCTTCGATGCTGGCCGGCAGCGCAGTGTCGACCAGGTAGCGATCGGTGAGGCGGTTGAGCGCCACGGTGAAAATGATGACCACCACCAGGATGCTGGCCAGCAGGGCGGCGCCCATGCTGGTGATCAATTGCCACTGGATGCTTTTACGCCAGATACGCATGCCCCTACTCCCCGCACATTATTGTTTTGCGAGAAGTGTATACACTTGCGTATCCAGTTAATCCAGTGATCTAGAACAACAACACGAATCCTGTGGGAGCGGGCGCGCCCGCTCCCACAGGGATCTCGGTATCAGGCCGTTATTGCTCGGCAATGGTCCGCACGATGGCGTCCACCGTGGCGTCGATCTGCGCCTGGGTACGTGCCAGGGTTTGCTGGTGTTCTTTCTGCAGTTCAACCTGCTTTGAGCACAGGTTAAGGGCAGCCAGCACCAGCAACTTGTCGCCGATCAGGGTCGGGTACTGACGCTTGGTCTCGTTCAGGGCGGTGTTGAGCATCCGCACCGCCTGGGCCAGGGTTTCTTCCTGGCCTTCGGGCGCCTTGATCGAATAGTCGATGCCGAGAATCGACACGACATTGACCGGCTGCTCGTGCAATCTCATGCGCCGACGCCAGCGCTGGCGCGATCAACCAGGGCCTGCAGGCGGGCAGCGGTGCTGCCGTTTTTCTCTTCCTGCTCCATCAGCGACAGTTGCAGGGTTTCGTTCTCTTCCTTGGCCTGCGCCAATTGCGTGCCGAGGGTAGCGTTCTGCTCGGTGAGTTGAGCGTTTTTCTGCATCAGGTCGCTGACCAGTTGCTCGATTTGATTCAGGGAAGCTTCCAGCATGGGTCTATCTCAGGTTGTTGCGAGGGGCGCACACGATAAAGAAAAGTGCCGCCCATCGCCATTAAATATCAGATTCATAAGGTGTCGAACCCGCAGATTGACAGGGTAACGGCCCCCTTGTTCCGACCTGCGTCAACCGCCGGTCAGGAAAAGGTTAGCCACCTCACAATTTTCACCGGTCGCACTCAAGACTGGCCAGTCACGACCGATAGCCCGGCAAGTCATGTTTTGTCGCACTTTACGCACCTTATTTCCCCTTGCCTGGACCCTCCTCTCCATGTCTCTACGCAACATGAATATCGCCCCGCGCGCGCTGCTGGGCTTCGCGCTGATCGGCCTGCTGATGCTTGGCCTTGGTGTCTTCTCGCTGATACAGATGGGCAACATCCGCCAAGCCGGCGTGGCTATCGAGCAGGTCAGCGTGCCCAGCATCAAGATCCTCGACGAGCTCACCGCGCTGAACCTGCGTATGCGCACCCTCTCCTACCGCCTGCTGCTCAACCGCGAGCCGGACACCCAGCGCGAAACCCTCAACCTGCTGGACCAACGCAACAGCCAGATCGACCGCGCACGCCAGGCCTACCTGCCCATGATCGGCGCCGCCGACGAACAGGCCGCGTTCGACCAGTATGGCCAGTTGCTCAACCAGTACCGCCAGCTGGAGTCGCGCATGCGCACCCTGAGCCAGGCCGACCGCCTGGACGAGCTGCGCGCCCTGCTGAACCGTGATCTGCTGGCCAACTCAGAGCAGATCAACAAGGTCATGGACACCCTGGTGCGCATCAACACGGACCAGACCCGCGCCACCAACGAGAAGGCTGCCAACCAGTATGCTGCGGCCTTCGCCCTGGTGATCGGCCTGCTGGTGGCCGCTACCGTGTTGACCTTCGCCTGTGCCTTCCTGCTGACCCGCAGTATCGTCAAGCCGATCGAAGAGGCGCTCAAGAGCGCCGAACAGGTTGCCGACGGTGACTTGACCCATATCATCCGCGCCGAAGGCACCGACGAAGCCGCCCGCCTGCTACGCGCCATGGCCCGCATGCAAGACAAGCTGCGCGACACCCTGCAGCAGATTGCCGGCTCGGCCACGCAGCTGGCCTCGGCAGCCGAAGAGCTGAATGCCGTCACCGACGAAAGTGCCCGTGGCTTGCAACAGCAGAACAACGAGATTGAACAGGCCGCCACAGCCGTTACTGAAATGACCAGTGCTGTCGAAGAAGTGGCACGCAATGCCGTGAGCACTTCTGAAGCCTCCAGTGAAGCCAGCCGCTCCACCGGCGACGGTCGTGACCTGGTGATGGAGACCGTGGGTGCCATCGAGCGCATGAGCGGTGATGTGCAAGCCACTGCCAAACTGATTACCCACCTGGCCGAACAGTCGCGTGACATCGGCAAGGTACTCGACGTGATCCGTGGCCTGGCAGATCAAACCAACCTGCTGGCACTGAACGCCGCCATCGAGGCGGCGCGTGCCGGCGAAGCGGGCCGTGGTTTTGCCGTGGTGGCCGATGAAGTGCGTGCGCTGGCCCACCGTACCCAGCAGTCGACCAGCGAAATCGAGCGGATGATCGGCAGCATCCAGGGCGGTACGGAAGAAGCGGTGGAGTCGATGCGCACCAGCACCGAACGCGCCGAATCCACCCTGAACATCGCCCGTGGTGCGGGCATGGCGCTGGATACCATTGCCGGGGCGGTGGCGCAGATCAACGAGCGTAACCTGGTGATTGCCAGCGCGGCGGAAGAACAGGCGCAGGTGGCACGGGAAGTGGACCGCAACCTGGTGAACATCAATGACCTGTCGGTACAGAGTGCTACCGGGGCGCATCAGACCAGTGCGGCGAGTGCGGAGTTGTCTAGGTTGGCCGTAGACCTCAATGGCTTGGTAGCCCGCTTCCGCACCTGACCTGAAGCATCTGGGGCCGCTTTGCGGCCCATTCGCGGGGCAAGCCCGCTCCCACAGGATCTGCGCTGGTTTAACGGTTACGGTGAGCCTGGACTGCCCTCAGGCTGAGTAGAGAACCTGTGGAAGCGGGCTTGTCCCGCGAATGGGCTGCGAAGCAGCCCCTGCAATCTCGGATCAGTGGATCAGTAATCGATCCGCACATCCCCCTTCGGCACACTGCAGCACGACAGGATATAGCCCTCGGCTTCGTCCTCTTCGGTAATACCGCCGTTGTGCTCCATCTCCACCTCACCGCCCAGCTTGAGCACCTTGCAGGTGCCGCAAATGCCCATGCCGCAGGCTTTCGGGATCATCAAGCCAACCTTGGCCGCCGCCGCATGCACGGTTTCGCCCGGGGCAATGCGAATGCTCTTCTCGCTGCCGATGAACTCAACCAGGTTGAGGTCGGAAACATCCAGCTCCGGTGCATCGGCCGCCTGCTCGGCGTGCTCCACTGCATCGGCCTTGGCATCGGGTGGGGTCGCACCGAACGATTCCTCGTGGTAGTTCTTCATGTCGAAGCCAACCGCTTCGAGCATACGCTTGACCGCCGTCATGTAAGGCGTCGGGCCGCAGCAGAACACCACGCGGTCCATGTAGTCCGGGGCAATCAGTTCCATCAGGCGCTGGTTCAGGTAACCGCGATACCCCGCCCATGGCTCGCCCAGGCCATGCTTCTCGCAAATGATGTGCAGGCTGAAGTTGGGGATGCGCGAGGCCATCTGCTCCAGCTCGCGGTGGTAGATGATGTCCTTCGGCGAGCGGGCGCTGTGTACGAACACCATGTCGACGTTGGCGTTGGTGTCGTAGAACCAGCGTGCCATCGACATGACCGGGGTAATGCCCACGCCGCCCGAGAGGTACAGCACCTTGCCCGCCGGGAAATCGATGGCATTGAACAGCCCCACCGGGCCATGCACCGGCAGCTCGGCGCCTTCGTGCATGGTGTCGTGCAGGAAGTTGGACACCAGGCCGCCCGGCACACGCTTCACGGTGATCGAGAAGCTGTAGGGCACCGACGGTGAACTGGAGATGGTATAGGAACGCATCACCGGCTTGCCTTCGATCTCCAGCTCCAGGGTGACGAACTGCCCGGGCTTGAAAAAGAACATGATCGGCTGATCGGCCATGAAGCAGAAGGTGCGCACGTCCCAGGTCTCCTGGATGACCTTGACGCAGCGCACGATGTGGCGGCCGTTGGCCCAGGTCTGGGTGGTGACCGGATTGAGGAAGGTATCGGACATGTTCATCTCCAGCAGCCGACTATTGGGCTTTTTATGGCTTGGATAATGCGCAAGCTTGCGGCTGCGTACATTCCTGCCAGCGACATCGGCGTGCTTATCGCGACCAGCCCCGCGCCACAAGGGTTGGCGCGTCGTAATTCAAATCGGCCATGTCGCCCATGGATACGGTTCGCGGCGGCTTCGGACGCACACTCCACGGCAAATAAACACGCTGTTTCTTGATAAGCAGCCTTGCGGCACCACAACAACGATTAGCCACCTTTTGCCGGCCGCACACGGCCCCGAGGAATACACGATGGACGTCACCGCAAACCTGAGCCTGGGCGATCCACTGGAGCCAGCACGCAAGGCCACCGCCGAGATGCTGCAAACCCGCGAGCGCACCTACTCGCTGCCCCAGCCTTTCTACACCGACGAGCGTCTGTTCCAGATCGACATGCAGGAGATCTTCCAGAAAGAATGGCTGATCGCCGGCATGACTTGCGAAATCCCGGCGAAAGGCAACTACATCACCCTGCAGATCGGCAACAACCCGATCCTGGTGGTGCGTGGCGCCGAAGGCAAGGTGCATGCCTTCCACAACGTCTGCCGCCACCGCGGCTCACGCCTGTGCGTCAGCGACAAAGGCAAGGTGGCCAAGCTGGTGTGCCATTACCACCAGTGGACCTACGAGCTGGACGGCCGCCTGCTGTTCGCCGGCACCGAAATGGGCGCCGACTTCGACATGAAGCAGTACGGCCTGAAGCCGGTGAACGTGAAGGTGGCCGGCGGTTACATCTTCATCAGCCTGGCGGAAAACCCGCCTGCCATCGACGAGTTCCTGGCCACCCTGGAACACTACATGGAGCCGTACGACATGGAGAACACCAAGGTGGCGGTGCAAACCACCTTGATGGAAAAGGCCAACTGGAAGCTGGTGCTGGAAAACAACCGCGAGTGCTACCACTGCAGCGGTTCGCACCCGGAGCTGCTGCAAACCCTGCTGGAGTGGGACGACACCAACGACCCGCGCGCCAGCCAGGAATTCAAGGACCACGTGGCCGCCTCGGCCGCCGCCTGGGAAGCCGAGAAAATTCCGTACCTGCACAAGAGCCACGGCCTGCGTAACCGCATCGTGCGCATGCCGCTGCTCAAGGGCACCGTATCGATGACCATGGACGGCAAGCAGGCCTGCCAGAAGCTGATGGGCCGCATCAAGAACCCAGACCTGGGCTCGATGCGCATCCTGCACCTGCCGCACTCGTGGAACCACTGCATGGGCGACCACATGATCGTGTTCACCGTGTGGCCGATCAGCGCCCAGGAAACCATGGTCACCACCAAGTGGCTGGTGCACAAAGACGCCGTGGAAGGTGTGGACTACGACCCAGAGCGCATGCGCAAGGTGTGGGACGCCACCAACGACCAGGACCGCCGTTTGGCGGAAGAGAACCAGCGTGGGATCAACTCCACCGCGTACCAGCCTGGGCCGTACTCGAAGACTTACGAGTTTGGCGTGGTGAACTTCATCGACTGGTACAGCGACCGCGTATTGGCCAACTTGGGCGCAGAGCCTGCCCCATACCTGAAAGAGGTTAAGGCGCAGTAACACGCCCCATCCCGCTGGCACGGCACAGCGCCGTGTCAGCGCCTGATTTCTTCCATAGGTGTCGTAGGGGGTGCACTCGGGGTTTGCCCGGCACCCCAGCTACGCCAAGCGTCCGCAGCTGCGCCATAGGCTGAGCTTATCCGTGCCCCTAATGCCCTTGCGCTTCCCCATAAATATGAAGCCCCTTCAACCACCAACCTTGCCCCGGTAACTTCATAGACCGTTTCCCACGCAACCCTGCCCGCAGACACGCCTGGCCGCCCAATCCCGCGCCATACGGCCTGCGCCGCCTCGGCGTTTGAGGAAAGACCACCGGTAATGTTTCCCACCGCATTACCAAGCCCCAGTCGACGGCCGTTGCTCGTCAGCACATTGCCTATCCACCCTTGCTCAACACCGCTCAACGCAGTGCCTCCCACCCCCATTGCCCCTGTGTAGAAAAAGGCAGTGTTGCCTACCCGTGACCTGAGGCTCGGCGGGCTAAAGAGGGAACGCGAATGTTGGCTTTCCAGGCGATTGACCACGTTTCTGGCTGTTCGCGTAACGGCACCGCCCATGGTGACCGAACTTGAAAGCATGCTAATGCCACTTATCAATTTGCTTAGCCAACTTGCCCCACTTGGGTCTGACCGGTTGACTGGATCGCCATCACAATAGGCATAGGCATTCAGCCCGCCGATGGAAAATGGGCTGAATGAGTCGGGGGATTGGAAGCGCATCAATACCGGGTTGTATGTTCGCCGGCCATTACCCAGGTGGTAGCAACCGGTCAGAGGATCGACAGGCTGCCCGGTAAATGCGAGCGACGCGGCATCGTCCAATCCGCGGGCACCGTAGGGTAGATAAGACCTGGCAACCCCGCCTGCCCGGGTTCGCATGGATGTTTGCAGGGTATGGTGCATGGTAAGGGCCCGACCGTTTGTGATGGCTAACCCTAACAGCTGCAAGCAGCGCTGCGAACTGACAGTAATGACAGGTGCCCGCGACTTATTCACAGGTTGTGAAGAGACCGGTGGAGGATTGGCTTTGCGCCGCTTTGAGCAAAAATCCAGATCATCTGATCAATATTTGATCAAACCGGTAAAGGCCTTGGCCCCAAAGGCCTGCAGGCTACTCCGTACACGTTGTCCACAGAGACACCAACAGAGTTTGTGAGCAAAACGCAGCCATGCAGCGTTCGTTCTGTGGATAAGCGATTCAAGATCTTGATAATCGTGGATCAGAAGACATTCGCGCCAATTTGATCGTTTTTTAGCCAATCCCTCACAAGCCATGATCTGCGCGGCTTTCAGGTAGTGCCGAACAGATTATCCACAGACCCGCTAACAGCGATTGTGGGCAAAAGCAGACAGAGTGACGCGAATCTGTAGCTGAGGAGCCACATCAGCGCTGATCACTTTATGATCAAAACTCTGTAACGCCCGCTATATAAGGCCCACAGCCATGCGCCAACACTTTATCCACACCTTGGCGAACAGATTCCGTGGGCAAAACGGAGGGGTACCTGATATTTCTGCCAGTTTCGTCAAATACCGCAATGTGATGGGGTAATGGTTACTACTTTGTCATTATCCAGGAGTGACTTATGCACAGCCGCCAGGAGGGCACTGTGAAGTGGTTCGATGAAGGGCGGGGGATTGGGGTTATCAGCGCCGAAGGTCAAACCCGGGAATACCTGGTTCTACGCTGCGCAGCGGTGAATGTGGCGTTGTCGAGGGGGATGCGGGTGTCATTCAATCCTGTGACCGAGGTATTGGGCTACTGGGCGTTCAATGTGGCCTGGGGACGTCATTAGCCTGTCAGGGCCAATCGCCGGCAAGCCAGCTCCCACAGGTATTCCACTAAACCCGAAGGCAGTGGTGATCCTGTGGGAGCTGGCTTGCCGGCGATGAGGCCAGTAAAGGCTAAAGGCTTTAGCGCAGCACACCTTCTTCTACCAACAGCTTGAGGATCGCCTCGGCGCCTTCCTGCGGTGAAACATCCTTCAGCACCTTGCCACCGCCGCCACTGGCCTTGGCCGTCGCCGCTTTCATCCGGTCCGCACCGCTCTTGGCCTTGATCACCTTCAGGCGCTTGGGGCGAGGACGGGCCGGTTGCAACTCGGCATCGGCCAGCAGGTCGTCCTCGACGATGGCCACATTACGCGCCGCCAGCACACCCCGGCGTGCAGGCCCAAAGGCACTCTGCCGTGGCTTGGGCGCTGCGTTATCCACAGTCGCCAGCAACGGCAGGCGCACTTTCAGCCGACGCCGCTGACCACGCGGCAACGCTTGCAGCACCTGGGCCGTGCCGTTGTCGATCGACTCCACCTCGGCCAACCCCACGATCAACGGCCAGCCGAGCTTTTCCGCCAGCAGAAACGGCAGCATGCCCGACCCCTCTCCGGTCTCGGCCTGGCTGCCGGTCAATACCAGCTGTGCCCCGGCATCGCGCAGGTAGTCCCCCAGCACGCCCAGTACATCGGCGCCAGCCGGCTGCTCCAGCACGTCCAGGTGGTCCAGGCCCATGCCCAGGTAGGCGCGCAATGCCTCTTCACGCGGGTCGCCGGCGTGCACCACCTGCAAGTTTTCCCCAGCCAGCTGCAAACCCAGCTCCACCGCGCGGGCATCCTGCTCGGCGCGGCGGGCGCGGCCAGAGCTTGGGTGGGCACCGATGGATACCAGGCTGATCACTTTCGTACTCATGCTCGTGCCCTTATGCCGCGTCGCGCTGGCCGCCGCTGCGGAAGTTGTCCACAGCCTCGATCAGTGCCTTGAGAATCGCCGAGCTGTCGCCAATCACCGACAGGTCGGCCCGTTTGATCATGTCGCAGCCAGGGTCCATGTTGATCGCCACCACCTTGTCGCAGGCGCCAATGCCCTGCAGGTGCTGGATCGCGCCCGAGATACCCACAGCCACGTAGACCCGTGCGGTCACCCAGGTACCGGTAGCACCCACCTGGCGGTTGCGCGGCATGAAGCCGTCGTCCACCGCCACCCGCGAGGCGCCTTCGGTGGCGCCCAAGGCAGCGGTAGCCTTGTGGTACAGGTCCCAGTCCTTGACCCCGTTACCGCCCGAGACGATGAACTCAGCCTCGGCCATGGCAATGGTGGCCGGGTCCACGGCCACCGAGCCGAGGTCTTCGATACGCGACAGGCTGCGCGCCACGCTTGTGGACAACTCCACCGGCAACGCTTCGTGGCGGGTTTCGCTGACCGGTTCGGCACACTCTGCCGCCGCCAGGATCAGGCGCGGTACGGCGCGCTGTAGGTCTTGCTGGCCGGCACCGGCACGGCCGATGCACTGGCCATCCTTGACCTGCCACACCCGCGTCGCCGGACGCTCGCCCAACGCGGCACCCAGGCGACGGCCCAGTTCGCCACCACCGGTGCGGCTGTCGGGCAGCAGCCAGTGGCGTGGGGTGAACTGGTTATCCACAGCCCGCAGGCCCTGCACCAGTTGCTCCGGTGCATAACCCTCGAATGCTTCACCTTCGATGACCAGCAGGCGGTCGACGCCGGCTGTGGAAAAGTTGCTTTCCTTGTGTTCGTTGAACACCACCGCCAATACCGCACCATCGCTGCCAGCCAGGCTGTGGGCCAGGCCAAGCAGGTCGCGGTCGTGGCTACTGAGGCGGCCACCGACCATGTCGGGCACCACGGCAATGTAGAACGCCGGCGCCGGCACCTGGTGCAACGGCAACTTGACCTCTGCCGCCGCCGTACGCCGACCGCCCACACCGGTGCCCTGCTGGGCGCCGCTGCGATCAATGCGCTTGATGCCGGCCGGGCCGATGAAGCCTGCGGCAATCGCATGGGGGTTCTTGCGGATGAGGCCGTTGGGCCCCATCCAGCTGGTCTGTTGCGTCTGCATGGCCGCATGCAGCGGGTGCAGACGGTTACGGGCGATCCACTCGGCGCGAGGGTCGCGGCGGATAATGTCGCTCATCAGTGCACCTCCGCAGGTTCACGTTTGGCCGCTTGCGGCTTTGGGGCGGCGGGCGATTCCTCTTCGATCAGCACGTCGGCCACCAGCTCGGCCAGGTCCTTGATCTGTGGGCGCGGTTCGACCACACCTTCGAGCATGGCGGTACATTGCGGGCAACCCACGGCCACCAGCTCGGCCTCGGTTTCGCGAATGTCGTCCATGCGCATGTCGGGGATACGCTGCTTGCCCGGGATGTCAGTGATCGGCGCACCGCCACCACCGCCGCAGCAACGGGAACGGAAGCCCGAGCGCTCCATCTCGCGGACCTCGATCCCCAACGCCTTCAACACTGCACGCGGGGCTTCGTACTCACCGTTGTAGCGACCCAGGTAGCACGGGTCGTGGTAGGTGACACTACCGCCCTTGTGCTGACCGAGGTTGAGCTTGTTGGCCGCGATCAGTTCGGCGATGTAGGTGCTGTGGTGCTGCACCTGGTACTCGCCGCCCAGTGCGCCGTACTCGTTCTTCAGCACATGGAAGCTGTGCGGGTCGCAGGTGACGATGCGCTGGAACTTGTACTTGGCCAGGGTCTGGATATTGCGTTTGGCCAGTTGCTGGAAGGTCGCTTCATCGCCCAGGCGACGGGCCACGTCGCCGCTGTCGCGCTCTTCCAGGCCGAGCACGGCAAAGTCCACGCCCGAGGCCTTCAGCACTTTGACGAACGAACGCAGGGTGCGCTGGTTGCGCATGTCGAAGGCACCATCACCGACCCAGAACAGCACTTCGGTGGTTTTCACCTCGGACAACAGCTGCAGGTTCAGGTCAGCAGCCCAGTTCATGCGCCCGCCAGGGGCGAAGCCGCCAGGGTTGTCGGTGGCGATCAGGTTGTCCAGCACCTCGGCGCCCTTGTTCGGGGTGGCGCCCTTTTCCAGAGTGAGGTGGCGGCGCATGTCGACGATGGCATCGACGTGCTCGATCATCATCGGGCATTCCTCGACGCAGGCACGGCAGGTGGTGCACGACCACAGCGTTTCGGCATCGACCAGGCCATTGACGATCGGCTGGTGCGGGTGACCACCGTGCTCACCGATCGGCTTGCCCGGGTACGGGCTGCCAGCGAACTGCGCGTCGGTACCACCGGCCAGGCCGATGACCATGTCCTGGATGAGCTTTTTCGGGTTCAGCGGCTGGCCAGCGGCAAAGGCCGGGCACATGGCCTCACATTTACCGCACTGCACGCAGGCATCGAAGCCCAGCAGCTGGTTCCAGGTGAAGTCCGCCGGTTTTTCCACGCCCAGCGGCGCGTTCGGGTCTTCCAGGTCCAGCGGCTTGAGGCCGGTGGAGCGGCCACCCCCGAAACGTTCGGCGCGGCGGTGCCAGGCCAGGTGCAGGGCACCGGCGAAGGCGTGTTTCATCGGGCCGCCCCAGGTCATGCCGAAGAACAGCTCCGACACGCCCCACAGCACGCCCAGGCCAAGGATGCCGACCATCACCCAGCCACCGGTGTTGGCGGGCAGGATGCCAGCGACCGGCAAGGTGGCGATGAAGAAGCTTACGGCGAACGCCATCAGGCTCTTCGGCAGGCGCATCCACGGCCCTTTGGACAGGCGCGAAGGCGGGTTGAGGCGGCGCTTGAAGACAAAGATGGCGCCGCTGAACATGATCACGGTGGCCACCAGCAACGCGTAGCCGAGGATTTTGCTTTGCAGGCCAAAGCCATGCACCAGGATCGCCAGCACGGCCGACAACACGAAGCCGCCCGCAGTGGCCACGTGGGTCTTGGACATGTACTTGTCGCGCTCGACCACGTGGTGCAAGTCCACCAGGTAGCGGCGCGGCATGGCCAGCAGGCCACCGATCAGGTTGACCTTGGACGGCCGGCCTCGCCGCCACATGCGCACCCGGCGCAGGGCGCCGAGCACTGCCAGGCCAAGGGCAGCGAACAGCAGGATGGGTAGAAGGGTGTTCAACATGGGAGGCTCCCACAAACAGCTGAATTCTTGCGCCGCTATGCCCCTTGTGGGAGCGGGCTTGTCCCGCGAAGACGTCCGGCCTGACAACATCGTTGTTCTTGCTGACGCATTCGCGGGGCAAGCCCGCTCCCACAGGGGTCTACGGCGTTTATGCCTGCTGGATCAGAAGTCCTTGCACAGGCGCAAGGCGTCGTAGATCGCCGCATGCACGTTGCGCTGGGCCACGCAGTCGCCGATGCGGTACAGCAGGTAGCCTTCGCCCGGCTGGCTGAGGATCGGCTGTGGCTTGATGGCGAACAGCGCCTCCACGTCGATCTGGCCTTTGTTGCGCGAACCTTCCTTCAGGGCGTAATACAGCTGCTCGTCAGGGCGCACGCCGTTCTCCACCACCACCTGGTCGACCACGCGCTCTTCCTTGGCGCCGGTGTATTCGTTCTCCAGCACCGCCACCAGCTTTTCGCCTTCGCGGTAGACCTTTTCCAGCATCATGTCGCCGGTCATGATCACTTCTTTGGGGTACATGCTGCGGTAGTAGGTCGGGAAGGTAGTACCGCCCATGGCCACGCCCGGCTTGATGTCGTCGGTGACGATTTCCACCTGGCTGCCCTTGTCAGCGATGAAGTCGGCCACCGACATGCCGGTGAATTCGCAGATGGTGTCGTACACCAGCACGTTCTTGCCCGGCGCAACCTTGCCGTCGAGCACATCCCAGCTGCTGACCACCAGCCCTTCGGCAGCGCCCCAGTGTTCGTTCTGCTCCAGGAACGAGTGCCCACCCACTGCCAGTACGATCACGTCCGGGCGCAGGTCCTGGATGGTGGCCACGTCAGCGGCAGTGCCCAGGCGCAGGTCGACTTTCAAACGCGCCAGCTCCAACTGGTACCAGCGGGTGATACCGGCAATCTGGTCACGCTGCGGTGCCTTGGCGGCGATGGTGATCTGCCCGCCAATCTGGTCTTTCTTCTCGAACAGGGTCACGTCGTGGCCACGTTCGGCCGCTACGCGGGCAGCTTCCATACCGGCAGGGCCCGCGCCAACCACCACCACCTTGCGCTTCACGCCGGTGGTTTTCTCGATGATGTGCGGCACGCCCATGTATTCACGGGAGGTCGCGGCGTTCTGGATGCACAGTACATCCAGGCCCTGGTACTGGCGGTCGATGCAGTAGTTGGCACCGACGCACTGCTTGATCTGGTCAATCTGGCCCATCTTGATCTTGGCGATCAGGTGCGGGTCGGCCATGTGCGCACGGGTCATGCCGACCATGTCCACATAACCGCCTTCAAGGATGCGCGTGGCCTGGTTCGGGTCCTTGATATTCTGCGCGTGCAGCACCGGGACCTTGACCACTTCCTTGATGCCGGCCGCCAGGTGCAGGAACGGCTCCGGCGGGTAGCTCATGTTGGGGATAACGTTGGCCAGGGTGTTGTGGGTGTCGCAACCCGAGCCGACCACGCCGATGAAGTCGAGCATGCCGGTGGCGTCGTAGTACGCGGCGATCTGCTTCATGTCTTCGTGGCTGAGGCCATCGGGGTGGAACTCGTCACCGCAGATACGCATGCCCACGCAGAAGTCGTCACCGACCTCGGCACGCACGGCTTTGAGCACTTCCAGGCCGAACTTCATGCGGCCTTCGAAGGTGCCGCCCCATTCGTCGGTACGCTTGTTGACCCGTGGGCTCCAGAACTGGTCGATCATGTGCTGGTGCACCGCCGACAGTTCCACGCCGTCCAGGCCGCCCTCTTTGGCGCGACGTGCCGCTTGCGCGTAGTTGCCGATCACCCGCCAGATCTCTTCCACCTCGATGGTTTTGCAGGTGGCGCGATGCACGGGTTCACGGATACCCGACGGCGACATCAGGGTCGGCCAGTTGAAGCCGTCCCAACGCGAGCGACGGCCCATGTGGGTAATCTGGATCATGATCTTGGCGCCATGCTTGTGCATGGCGTCGGCCAGGTTCTGGAAGTGCGGGATGATGCGGTCGGTCGACAGGTTGACCGACGCCCACCATTCCTGCGGGCTGTCGATGGCCACGACGGACGAACCACCGCAGATCGCCAGGCCGATGCCGCCCTTGGCCTTTTCTTCGTAGTACTTCACGTAGCGGTCGGTCGTCATGCCGCCGTCAGTGGCGTAGACCTCAGCGTGCGCGGTGCTGAGCACGCGGTTGCGGATGGTCAGTTTGCCGATCTGGATCGGCTGGAACATTGCTTCGAATGCCATGACGCTATCTCCGGCTTACAACGGCTTGGTAACGAACAGGCCATCTTCGTGGCCTTCTTCCGACCCGCCGTAGACCTGCTCGGCCACGGTGCGGATCTTGCTGCCGCGGGCAGCGAGAATCTGGTCCATGGCGCCGGCGAACCAGCCGGTGAACATGTAGTCGACTTTGCGGCCGCATTTGCCATACACGTACACGAACGCCGAGTGCTTGAGCTTGACGCTGCAGGTGCCTTTGTCCAGGTCGATGTCCTGGATTTCGAACAGGCCCCAGCCACGCTGGCTCAGGCGCTTCATGTAGTGCTCGAACACCGCCACGCCTTCCAGGCCATGGCATTCAGCTTCTTTTTCACACCAGTGCCAGGCAGACTTGTAGCCGGCCTTGTAGAGGATTTCGGCGTAGGCATCGGCGCCCAGCACTTCCTCGATACCCATGTGGTTGTTGACGAAGAAATGGCGCGGCACGTACAGCATCGGCAAGGCGTCACTGGTCCAGACACCGGTCTCGCTGTCGACTTCGATTGGCAATTGCGGGGCGATCTTGGCCATGGAAACTCAACTCCATAAAATTTTTATGTGGGTGCCCCGGCGTTGCTGGCAGGGGCTATCAGGCTTGGAGAGCGGCTTACTCGCCCCAGACGTCCTTGAGGACGTTGACCCAGTTCTCGCCCATGATCTTGCGTACCACGCGCTCGGAGTGGCCGCGCTTGAGCAGGGTTTCGGTGAGGTTGGGGAACTCGCCGACAGTGCGGATGCCGAGCGGGTTGATGATCTTGCCGAAGTTGGTCAGGCGACGGGCGTAGCCCTTGTCGTGGGTCAGGTACTCGAAGAAGTCCTGCCCGTGGCCTTGGGTGAAGTCGGTACCGATACCGATGGCGTCTTCACCCACGATGTTCATGGTGTACTCGATGGCTTCGGCGTAGTCGTCGATGGTGGAGTCGATGCCCTTGGCCAGGAACGGCGCGAACATGGTCACGCCAACGAAGCCGCCGTGGTCGGCGATGAACTTCAGCTCTTCGTCCGACTTGTTGCGCGGGTGCTCCTTCAGGCCTGAGGGCAGGCAGTGGGAGTAGCACACCGGCTTTTTCGATTCGAGGATGACTTCTTCAGAGGTTTTGGAACCCACGTGGGACAGGTCGCACATGATGCCGACGCGGTTCATTTCCGCCACGATCTCGCGGCCGAAGCCCGACAGGCCGCCGTCACGCTCGTAGCAGCCGGTGCCTACCAGGTTCTGGGTGTTGTAGCACATCTGCACGATGCCCACGCCCAGCTGCTTGAACACATCCACGTAGGCGATCTGGTCTTCGAAGGCATGGGCGTTCTGGAAGCCGAAGAGGATGCCGGTCTTGCCCAGTTCCTTGGCCTTGCGGATGTCGGCGGTGGTGCGCACCGGCATCACCAGGTCGCTGTTGTCGCGGATCAGCTTCTGGCTGGCAGCGATATTGTCGACGGTTGCCTTGAAGCCTTCCCAGACCGACACCGTGCAGTTGGCCGCAGTCAGCCCGCCTTTGCGCATGTCTTCGAACAGCTCGCGGTTCCACTTGGCAATGATCAGGCCGTCGATGACGATGCTGTCGGCGTGAAGTTCGGCTGGGCTCATCAGGCTGTCCCCTTTTATTGAGTTGGGCTGCGCCAAACCTTCTGCCGGCGCTTTGGGGCCAGCATATGCCTGTGCCCAATGACGCCCCGATGCAAAAACGACAGGGGGTTTGCCGAAAGCGTCAATGCGCGACAACACGCCCTCTGGCATGCGGCGTGGCGATGAGAGACAGTCTCGATAGCGACGTTTCTGGCCGTTTTATGAACATTTCGTCAGAGAGCTACCGCCTTGCCTTCGGCTGAGCGAGAATCCTTGCGATTCGTCAGCCTGTTGAGGAGAAAACGGATGAAATCATTGGCATGGCTGGTACTGCTGGCTGTCGTATCGGGCGCCCAGGCCGGCGAGGAAGAAAGCACCCCGTGCGACAACGTCGAGACCGACCAGCAGACCTACGCGTGCGCTGCGTTCAACAAGCAGACTGCCGAGCGTGAGCTGAAGTCCGCTTACGATGACTTGATCCAGCGTATTCGCGACCAATATGCCGATGAGGGCGACCAGGCTACCGCTCTGGTCGGGCGTATGGATGCGGCCGAGAAGCTGTGGACACAGCTGCGCGATGCGGATTGCAAGGTTGAGACCTACGCCGAGAAGCCCGGTAGCAAGGCGTTCGAGGCGGCGTGGGATACCTGCGTGGCGCAGCGTAGTGATGACCGCTCGGAGTACTTGCAGTCCATTGGCCAACAGTAGTCCTGGACCGGCCTCTTCGCGGGACAAGCCCGCTCCCACAGGTGCTGCGTATCCGTTGGGACCACACCTTTCTGTGGGAGCGGGCTTGTCCCGCGAAGACGCCAGCACAGACAAACATCAAACTGCCCTGGCCAACCTGTCCTCCCGCGGACAACGCTGGTACCGCGCCCTATAGCAGCGGGTAAAGTACGAAGCCGACTCAAACCCGCACGCCACCCCCACCTCCAGCACACTCATGTCGGTCTGGCGCAACAATTGCCGCGCCTTGTCCAGGCGCAGTCGCAAATAGAACCCACTGGGCGTGTCGTCCAGATGCACGCGAAACAACCGCTCCAGCTGCCGCCGGGTCACCTGCACCGCCTCAGCCAGCACTTGGGTATTGAGCGGCTGTTCGGTGTTGCGCTCCATTTCACCAATCACTTTCACCAGTTTCTTGTTGCTGATGCCATAGCGGCTGGCGATCTGCATGCGCTGGTGGTCCTGTCGCTGACGGATACGCCCGAGCACGAACTGCTCCGACACCTGCACTGCCAGCTCACTGCCGTGGGCCTGGGCAATCAGATCGAGCATCAGGTCGATCGAGGCCGTACCGCCAGCACACGTAATGCGCCGACGGTCGATCTCGAACAACTCCTGGGTCGCCTGCAAGCTTGGATAGTTTTCCTTGAACGCCTCCAACGCCTCCCAGTGCACGGTGGCGCGGTGACCGTCGAGCAGCCCGGCTTCAGCCAGCACCACGGCGCCGGTATCAATACCGCCCAGGGTTACCCCGTCATGGTCCAGGCGGCGTAGCGCCTGCTGTAGTACTGGCCCATAGCATGCCAGGGGGTCGAAGCCTGCCACTATCAGCAAGATGCCGACAGGCTCGCCCGCTGCCAACGCTGCATCGGCATTCACCGACATGCCATTGCTCGCCTGCACCGCGCCGCCATCCAGGCTCAAGACCTGCCAGCGATACGACGGCCCCTTGAAGCGGTTGGCCACCCGCAGGGGTTCCAGGGCACTGATGAATCCCATGGCCGAAAAGCCGGGTAACAGCAGGAAATGAATGTTTTGCAGCATTGCATGCTCCACGGCAAAGGTGGTCGCCTCCGTGCAAATGTTGGTCGCCAGGGTGCGATTTTTCACCCCTTCAGCAGCGTAGCGTGTTCACACGGCCCAGAGAGGTCGAAACCCCATAACAATATGCACTGCCGATGGAGAGCCACCATGCACAGCTTGATCCGCCGCAGCCTGTTGACCCTTGCCCTGAGCAGCATCGCCACCTCCCCGCTTTACGCCGCCGAACCTGCGGCCTGCAAGAACATCCGCCTGGGCGTGGTCAACTGGACCGACGTCATCGCCACCAGCGCCATGGCCCAGGTGCTGCTCGATGGCCTGGGCTACCAGACCAAACAGACCAGTGCCTCGCAGCAGATCATCTTCGCCGGCATCCGCGACAAACGCCTGGACATGTTCCTGGGTTACTGGAACCCGATCATGACCCAGACCATCACGCCGTTCATCGACGCCAACCAGGTCAAGGTACTGGAGAAACCAAGCCTGGAGGATGCCCGCGCCACCCTGGCCGTGCCGAAATACCTCTACGACAAGGGTTTGAAGACCTTCGCCGACATCCATAAGTTCGAGAAAGAGCTGGGCGGCAAGATCTATGGCATCGAACCGGGCTCCGGCGCCAACACCCAGATCAAGGCAATGATCACCAAGAACCAATTCGAACTTGGCAAGTTCCAGCTGGTCGAGTCCAGCGAGGCTGGCATGCTCGCCGCTGTCGACCGCGCCGTGCGGCGCAAGGAAGCCGTGGTGTTCTTCGGCTGGGCGCCGCACCCGATGAACGTGAACATCGACATGGCCTACCTGGGCGACAGCCAAGACGCGCTCGGCCCGGACGAAGGCCGCGCGACGGTATGGACGGTGACCGCGCCGGACTACGCCGAACGCTGCCCCAACGCCCACCGCCTGCTGGCCAACCTGAAGTTCAGCGCCGAAGACGAGAGCCGCATGATGCAGCCGCTGCTCGACCACAAGGACGCGCTGGAATCGGCCCGCCAGTGGCTGAAAGACCATCCCGAGGACAAGGCCCGCTGGCTGGAAGGTGTGACCACCCTCGATGGCAAGCCGGCTGCGGACAACCTCAAGCTCACTGCCAACTGACTGGGCCCTTTCGCGGGCGCGCCCGCTCCCACAGGTACAGCTCCACACTCAGGATCACATTGATCCTGTGGGAGCGGGCATGCCCGCGAAAAGCCAAACACAGACACCACAAGGAACACACCATGAACCACGACGTCATCATCACCTGCGCCCTCACCGGCGCTGGCGACACCGCCTCGAAAAGCCACCTGGTCCCGGTCACCCCCAAACAGATCGCCGAAGCCGCCGTAGAGGCTGCCAAAGCCGGCGCCACCGTCGTCCACTGCCACGTCCGCGACCCGCAAACCGGCCGTTTCAGCCGCGACGTGGCGCTGTACCGCGAAGTCATGGAACGCATCCGCGAAGCCGACGTAGACATCATCGTCAACCTCACCGCCGGGATGGGTGGCGACCTGGAAATCGGCCCTGGCGAAACGCCGCTGGAGTTCGGCCCAGGCACCGACCTGATCGGCCCGCTGGAGCGCCTGGCCCATGTCGAGGCGCTGCTGCCGGAAATCTGCACCCTCGACTGCGGCACGCTCAACTTCGGTGACGGCAACTCAATCTACGTTTCCACCCCCGCGCAACTGCGCGCTGGCGCCAAGCGCATCACCGAACTGGGCGTTAAAGCCGAACTGGAAATCTTCGACACCGGCCACCTGTGGTTCGCCAAGCAGATGATGAAAGAAGGCCTGCTTGAAGACCCCCTTTTCCAGCTGTGCCTCGGCATCCCGTGGGGCGCGCCGGCCGACACCACCACCATGAAGGCGATGGTCGACAACCTGCCCGCCAACGTCACCTGGGCCGGCTTCGGCATCGGCCGCATGCAGATGCCGATGGCGGCGCAAGCCGTGCTGCTGGGCGGCAACGTGCGCGTGGGCCTTGAAGACAACCTGTACCTGGACCGTGGCGTGCTGGCCAGCAACGGCCAGTTGGTCGAACGCGCGAGCGAGATCATCACCCGCATGGGTGGCCGTGTACTCACCCCGGCAGAAGGCCGGGAAAAAATGAACCTCAAGCGCCGCTGATCCCTTCAGGAGACCGATATGCCCTTCATCACCGAGATCAAGACCTTCGCCGCTCTGGGTAGCGGCGTAATCGGCAGCGGCTGGGTTGCCCGCGCCCTCGCCCACGGCCTGGACGTGGTCGCCTGGGACCCGGCGCCGGGTGCCGAGCAAGCACTGCGCAAGCGCATCGCCAACGCTTGGCCGGCACTGGAAAAACAGGGGCTTGCGCCAGGCGCGACGCAGGACCGCTTGAAGTTCGTTGCCACCATCGAGGAATGTGTCCGCGACGCCGATTTCATCCAGGAAAGCGCGCCAGAGCGGCTGGACCTCAAGCTCGACCTGCACGCGAAAATCAGCGCTGCCGCGAAGCCTGATGCCATCATCGGCTCCAGCACTTCAGGCCTGCTGCCCAGCGAATTCTACGAGTCGGCTACCCACCCCGAGCGCTGCGTGGTCGGCCACCCGTTCAACCCGGTGTACCTGCTGCCGCTGGTCGAGATCGTCGGCGGCAACCGTACCGCGCCTGAAGCCATCGAGGCGGCAAAGACCATCTACACCACTCTTGGCATGCGCCCGCTACATGTGCGCAAGGAAGTCCCCGGCTTCATTGCCGATCGCCTGCTGGAAGCGCTGTGGCGCGAGGCCCTGCACCTGGTCAACGACGGCGTGGCCACTACCGGGGAAATCGACGACGCGATCCGCTTTGGCGCGGGCCTTCGCTGGTCGTTCATGGGCACCTTCCTCACCTACACCCTCGCGGGTGGCGACGCCGGTATGCGCCACTTCATGTCGCAGTTCGGCCCGGCGCTGAAGCTGCCCTGGACATACCTGCCGGCACCGGAGCTGACCGACAAGCTGATCGACGACGTGGTCGACGGCACCTCGGAGCAGTTGGGCGACCGCAGCATCGCCGCGCTGGAACGCTATCGTGATGACACCCTGCTGGCGGTGCTGGAAGCGGTGAAGACCAGCAAGACCAACCACGGCATGTCGTTCAGCGATTGAGGAGGTAACGATGCCCGCATTGATCACTTACCGCACCCAGATCCAGGAAGATTGGGTCGATTACAACGGGCATCTGCGCGATGCCTTTTACCTACTGATCTTCAGCTATGCCACCGATGCGCTGATGGAGCGCATCGGCCTGGATGCTGATAGCCGTGGGCAAAGCGGCCACTCGCTGTTCACCCTGGAGGCGCATATCAACTACCTGCACGAAGTGAAGCTAGGGACTGAGGTGTGGGTGCAGACGCAGATCATCGGTTTTGATCGCAAGCGTCTGCAGGTGTACCACAGCCTGCACCGGGCAGGGTTCGATGAGGCGCTGGCAGCCAGTGAGCAGATGCTGTTGCATGTGGATTTGGCAGGGCCGACGTCGGCGCCGTTCAGCGAGAACAGCACGGGGTTACTACAGGGGCTAGTGGACGAACAACGTCAACTTCAAGCGCCCGTTTATGTAGGCCGCGTGATCGGCCTTGCAAAAAAATAACCCCGGAAAGCCGTGAGCATCCGGGGCCAAGAGCGAGCAACATCCACTGTGCATGAATGAGGGTGACCAAACCCTCGGTTGCTGTAGATGGCTTGAGTGTGCGCAGTTCCCGCCAGGTGGATTTAGCCGTAAACGACCTGTTCTTAGCCAAAGCAGCCATGCCGGCATCTTGTTGTTGCGGGCATGTCGCGGGCGTCACAGAATCGGTCGTAAATCACAGCAGCACTCTCTTAGCGATAAAAGGGACAACAGCCATGATGCATGCGGATTTGATTGATCAGGACGACCTCGCCGGCCACCTGCGCGCACGCGGGTTCGAGATTCCGGCGGGCGCCAGTGCCGAGCAGGCTTGCGAAGCGGTGGTGCGTGGGCTGACCGAGCCTAATGCTCGGGCGCTGAAGGGGATGGTGGAGCAGATGTATACAGGTAGCGCGACCATCCTTCCGGCGGTACGCCAGGCGATCGACAAACAGCTGTTACCCGCGCTGGCGCAATTCAACAAACGCGCTTAACTGATTTTCCTGTACTGGCCTCTTCGCGGGCAAGCCCGCTCCCACAAGTACTGCACCGGATTCAAAAGCGGTGCGATACCTGTGGTAGCGGGCTTGCCCGCGAAGGGGCCCGCGCTGTTTCAGAGCCTTACACTGGCAAACGTCGACTCGTTGCGCGCCTGGCTCAGAGCGGCCATAGGCCCACTGTGCGGCGACAGTGTCATGGCCTGCGGGATCGGCATCATCGCCACCTGCTGCGCAGTGTTGGAGCCCACGCGCTCGTCACGCGGCGGAATGCCGAAGTACTCGCGGTAGCACTTGGAGAAGTGTGGCGTGGACACAAAACCGCATACCGACGCCACCTCGATGATCGACATCGGCGTTTGCTTGAGCAATTGCCGTGCACGAATCAGGCGCAGTTTCAGGTAGTAGCGCGATGGCGAGCAATGCAGGTACTTCTGGAACAACCGCTCAAGCTGCCGACGCGAAACCGACACGTATACCGCCAGTTCGTCCAGGTCGATCGGCTCTTCGAGGTTGGCCTCCATGAGCGCGACGATTTCCTGCAGCTTCGGCTGATTGGTGCCGAGCATGTGCTTGAGCGGCACGCGCTGATGATCCTGTTCGTTGCGGATGCGCTCGTAGACGAACATCTCGGAAATCGCCGCCGACAGTTCACGGCCATGGTCGCGGCTGATCAGGTGCAACATCATGTCCAGCGGCGCGGTACCGCCAGAGCTGGTGAAGCGGTTGCGGTCGAGGGTGAACAGGCGGGTGCTCATGTTTACGCGTGGGAAGGCTTCCTGCATTGCCGCCAGGCACTCCCAGTGCACGCTGCAATCGAAGCCGTCGAGCAGACCGGCACAGGCCAGTGCCCAGCTGCCGGTGCACACCGCACCAAGACGGCGCGACTGGCGAGCCTGAGCTTGCAGCCAGGTAACGTGCTCACGGGTGACCGAACGCTGAATACCAACCCCCCCGCAGACAATCACGGTGTCGATGGGCGGCGCATTGCTGATTGCAGCATCCGGAGTGATCTGCAAGCCATCGCTGGCCCACACCTGGCCGCCGTCGACGGTCAGGGTATGCCAGCGGTAAAGCTCTCGGCCGGACAGCTGGTTGGCCATACGCAGCGGCTCAACGGCTGATGCCAGTGAAATCAGGGTGAAATTGTCCAATAGAAGAAACCCGATGGACTGGGGTGTTGTGCGGTTCTGGGTTGGGTTCCCGGAGGTGTACGACGTCATCGCGATTTCTCCTCACACAAATGCAGGGTGTGCCTCAGGCGGGCACTGATTTCTTGTTATGGCCCCGGTTCATGTGCTGGGGCTTGGTTGCCAATCTCAACGCAAACGCCGTGCCTGAAATTGAACGGCTGTCCAAAAAAACCTGAAAACGACGCCTTTGTTCGGCAAATCAGGTGCTTTGGTCGAGTTGGCTGGGTGTTCGCAAATGGGCGTGCTAGGCGCCGTGCGTGTAACGGCTGAGCAATTTGGTGACAAGCGCAGTGTAAGTTGCCCAGAAACGACACTCTTGAGTGTCACCGACAATCCAGGCACTGATAACGACACCCGACGATCGGTAGGCGTCGCTTGCACCATTAGGGAGCATAGGTGATCAAGTTGCACCTGCATCAACCTCAAGGGCCCCTTCGCGGGCGTGCCCGCGAAGGGGTCCTTGAGGGCGGATCAAGCAATCAGCATTCGATGGCGCTGACCGCCAGGCCACCGCGCGAGGTCTCTTTGTACTTGTCGTGCATGTCGGCCCCGGTATCACGCATGGTGCGGATCACCTGGTCGAGGGAGATGAAGTGTTCGCCGTCACCGCGCAGGGCCATCTGCACCGCGTTGATGGCTTTTACCGCCGCAATCGCGTTGCGCTCGATGCACGGCACCTGTACCAACCCGCCGACCGGGTCGCAGGTCAGGCCAAGGTTGTGCTCCAGGGCGATTTCAGCGGCGTTTTCCACCTGTGGCGGTGTGGCGCCAAGCACTTCGGCCAAGCCAGCAGCGGCCATGGCGCAAGCGGAGCCAACCTCGCCCTGGCAACCGACTTCGGCACCGGAAATCGACGCGTTCTTCTTGCACAAGATGCCCACAGCGGCCGCCGCGAGGAAGTACTCCACCACGTTGGACTCGTTTACCGCGTCGCTAAAGCGCATGTAGTAATGCAACACCGCCGGGATAATGCCGGCCGCGCCGTTGGTAGGTGCGGTGACCATGCGCCCGCCGGCGGCGTTTTCTTCATTGACCGCCAGAGCGAACAGGTTGACCCACTCCATGGCGCTCATGGTCGAGCCGATCACATTGGGCTTGCCGACTTCCTGCAGGCTGCGGTGCAGCTTGGCGGCGCGGCGGCGCACGTTCAGCCCGCCGGGCAGCGTGCCTTCGTATTTGAGGCCGTTGTTGACGCATTCCTGCATGGCTTCCCAGAGCTTGTGCAGGCCGGCACGGATCTCTTCCTCACTGCGCCAGACCTTCTCGTTGGCCATCATCAATTGCGACACGCTGAGGTCGTTTTGCTTGCACAGACGCAGCAGCTCGGCGGCGCTGTTGAAATCGTACGGCAGCACCGTCTGGTCGGCGTCCAGCACGCCACTGGCGGCCTGGGCGGCATCGACCACGAAGCCGCCACCCACCGAGTAATAGGTATCGCGGTGCAGCTCGCCCTGCTCGCCTTCGGCAATCAAGGTCATGGCGTTGGGGTGGTACGGCAGGTTCTCGTCCAGCAGCAGCATGTCGCGAGCCCAGACAAACTCGATGGGCAGGCGGCTATCAAGCTGCAGGGTGTTGGTTTCACGCAGGTCGGCGATACGCGGCACGATCTGGGTGGGGTCGATGGCGTCAGGCCATTCGCCCATCAGGCCCATGATGGTGGCGTTGTCGGTGCCATGCCCGATACCGGTGGCCGACAGCGAGCCGTACAGGCGCACTTCGATCCGCTTGACACGCTCCAGCTCGCCGCGCTCGCGCAGGCCCTGGACGAACAGGGCGCCAGCACGCATGGGGCCGACGGTGTGGGAGCTGGAAGGCCCGACACCGATCTTGAACAGGTCGAACACGCTGATGGCCATTGTCGAATCACCTCTTGATGGGCTTGTCTCTGCGCGCCATGCGCAGGGCGGGGCAGCTGCTAGGCTCAAACAGCGGGCCGCCTTGAATGCCAGCATCATCGGGCTTTTAACGCCACCCTCGCCGTCTGCAACCGACGTACTTTTGTCCAGCAGCGCCGCGCGTTTTTTACAGGGAGAGCAGCGCTCACCTCGCCGTTTTCCGGCGGCCTGGTGACGTAAAAATGCGGCTGAGGGGGTGGAAAAATCCATAAGCGACATCGCCCATACTGGATACGACCCGTTCCGTACTGGTTACGACCCCACCAGTAGGCGATTGCCCGGCGCTGGAGGATTATCGAAAGCGACTCGTAAAGCACGGCCACGCATCCTGCCCTCTGCAGGCCTGGTCGACCGGACCCTGAGAAAGCCCGGCGACCCACGCGAACCCGAAGACAAAATCACAGGAGTCCATCCATGAAAGGTTCACCCTCGCTGTTGCTGGTTGCGTTGCTGTCCGCACCGTTGCTGGCCCAGGCCGCCGAGCCCGAACAGTGCCGGACGGTACGTTTCTCCGATGTCGGCTGGACCGACATCACGGTCACGACCGCCACCACCAGCGTTGTGCTTGAAGCACTGGGTTACAAGACCCACACCACCATGATCTCGGTACCGGTGACCTACAAGTCGCTGGCCACCGGCAAGGACCTGGACGTGTTTCTCGGCAACTGGATGCCGACCATGGAGAACGACATCAAGCAGTACCGCGACGCTGGCACAGTAGAAACCGTGCGCGCCAACCTGGAAAACGCCAAGTACACCCTGGCGGTACCCCAGGCGCTGTACGACAAGGGGCTGAAGGATTTCAGCGACATTGCCAAGTTCAAGAAGGAACTGGACGGCAAGATCTACGGCATCGAGCCCGGCAACGATGGCAACCGCACCATCCAGAGCATGATCGACAAGAACGCCTTCGGCCTGAAGGACGCCGGTTTCAAGATCGTGCAGTCGAGCGAGGCCGGCATGCTGTCGCAGGTCGACCGCGCACAGAAGCGCGGCGAGGCGCTGGTGTTCCTGGGCTGGGAACCACACCCGATGAACACCCGCTTCAAGATGCAGTACCTGACCGGCGGGGACGAGTTCTTCGGCCCCGACTTCGGCAAGGCGACCGTGTTGACCAACACCCGCAAGGGCTATGCGCAGGAGTGCAGCAACGTCGGCCAGCTGTTGAAGAACCTGTCGTTCGAGCTCAAGGATGAAAGCACCATGATGGGCTATGTCCTGGACGACAAGATGAAACCCGATGCCGCCGCCAGGAAATGGCTCAAGGACAACCCGGGCAAGCTGGATGCCTGGCTGGCCGGCGTAACCACCGTGGATGGCAAACCGGGCCTTGAGGCAGCCAAGGCCAAGCTCGCGCAATAACGTACTACGCAATAGCGCTACCTCGGGGCAGGACCGTGCCTGCCCCGGGTTGATTTCAATCTATGCAGGTGGAAGCTCGCTATCATGCTTATCGATCAGAAAATACCCCTGGGGCAGTACATCGCCTCATTTGTCGAGTGGTTGACCCAGAACGGCGCCAACTATTTCGATGCTATCGCCCAAGGCCTGGAATTCATGATCCATGGCGTCACCAGTGCCCTGACCTGGTTCAACCCATTCGTACTCATCGCCCTGTTCGCCGCCCTGGCGCACCTGATCCAGCGCACATGGGCGCTGACCGTGTTCGTTGCCCTGTCGTTCCTGCTGATCCTCAACCTGGGTTACTGGCAGGAAACCATGGAAACCCTGGCGCAGGTTACCTTCGCCACGGTGGTATGCGTGGTCATCGGCGTGCCGCTGGGCATCCTTGCCGCGCACAAACCGATGTTCTATACCGCCATGCGCCCGGTGCTGGACCTGATGCAGACGGTGCCGACCTTCGTTTACCTGATCCCTACCCTGACCCTGTTCGGCCTGGGCGTAGTGCCGGGGCTGATCTCTACCGTGGTGTTCGCCATCGCAGCGCCTATTCGCCTGACCTACCTGGGCATCTGCGACGTACCACAAGAGCTGATGGACGCGGGTAAAGCGTTCGGCTGCTCGCGCCGCCAGTTGCTCACCCGTATCGAACTGCCGCACGCCATGCCAAGCATCGCTGCCGGCGTCACCCAGTGCATCATGCTGTCGCTGTCGATGGTGGTGATTGCCGCCCTGGTCGGCGCGGACGGCTTGGGCAAACCTGTGGTCAACGCACTGAACACCGCCGATATCTCCTTGGGCTTCGAAGCGGGCCTGGCGATCGTGCTGCTGGCGATCATGCTCGACCGTATCTGCAAGCAACCGGAACTGCCGGTAAGGGGTGAGGCATGAGCATTATTCGTTTCGAAGACGTCGACGTCATCTTTTCCAACAAGCCACGCGAAGCGCTGTCGCTGCTGGACCAGGGCAAGACCCGCGAGCAGATCCTCAAGCAGACCGGCCTGGTGGTGGGCGTCGAAAAGGCCAACCTGGACATCAACAAGGGTGAGATCTGCGTGCTGATGGGCCTGTCCGGTTCGGGCAAGTCGAGCCTGCTGCGCTGCATCAACGGCCTGAACACCGTCAGCCGCGGCAAGCTGTTTGTCGAGCACGAAGGCAAGCACATCGACATTGCCCACTGCACCCCGGCCGAACTGAAGATGATGCGCACCAAGCGCATTGCCATGGTGTTCCAGAAATTCGCCCTGATGCCCTGGCTGACGGTGCGCGAGAACATCAGCTTTGGCCTGGAAATGCAGGGCCGCCCGGAAAAGGAACGGCGCAAACTGGTCGACGAGAAGCTGGAGCTGGTGGGCCTGACCCAATGGCGCAACAAGAAGCCGGACGAGTTGTCTGGCGGCATGCAGCAGCGTGTGGGGCTGGCCCGGGCGCTGGCGATGGATGCCGACATCCTGCTGATGGACGAACCGTTCTCGGCCCTCGACCCGCTGATCCGCCAAGGCCTGCAGGACGAACTGCTGACCCTGCAGAGCAAGCTGAACAAAACCATCGTGTTCGTCAGCCACGACCTGGACGAAGCGCTGAAGCTGGGCACCCGCATCGCCATCATGAAAGACGGGCGGATCATCCAGTACAGCAAGCCGGAAGAAATCGTGCTCAACCCGGCCGACGAGTACGTGCGCACCTTCGTTGCCCACACCAACCCGCTGAACGTGCTGTGTGGCCGCAGCCTGATGCGCAGCCTGGACAACTGCAAGCGGGTCAATGGTTCGGTGTGCCTGGACCCGGGTATCGATTCGTGGCTGGACCTGGGCGAAGGTGGCGCGCTGAAGCGTGCACGCCAGGGCCAGAACGGGCTGGACATGCAGAACTGGGCACCGGGGCAGGATGTGGAGCTACTGCAGCGCAGGCCTACCGTGGTGCACGCCGACATCGGCATGCGCGAGGCGCTGCAGATTCGTTATCAGACGGGCAACAAGCTGGTGTTGCAGGATAACGACCGGGTGGTCGGGATTCTTGGGGATACCGAGCTTTACCACGCTTTACTCGGCAAGAATCACGGGTGATGCAATTGGGGCCGCGTTGCGGCCCCAATCACTGGATCAGCGAACGACGATGCCGCGCGAAGCCATATAAGCCTTGGCCTCAGGCACCGTGTACTCGCCAAAGTGGAAGATACTGGCCGCCAGCACCGCACTGGCATGCCCTTCCAGAATGCCGTCCGCCAGGTGCTGCAGGTTACCCACACCACCCGAAGCAATCACCGGAATACCCAGCGCATCGCTGATGGCACGGGTAACGCCCAGGTCAAAGCCGTTCTTCATGCCGTCCTGGTCCATGCTGGTCAGCAGGATCTCGCCAGCCCCCAGGCCTTCCATCTTCTTCGCCCACTCGACTGCATCCAGCCCGGTCGGCTTGCGCCCGCCGTGGGTGAAGATTTCCCAGCGCGGTGCTTCACCCGGCCCGGACACCTTCTTCGCGTCGATCGCGACAACGATGCACTGCGAACCGAAACGGTCCGCCGCCTCGCCCACGAACTCCGGGTTGAACACCGCCGCCGTGTTGATCGATACCTTGTCGGCACCGGCATTGAGCAGGTTGCGGATGTCCTGTACGGTGCGCACGCCACCGCCCACGGTCAGCGGGATGAACACCTGGCTGGCCATGCGCTCGACGGTATGCAGGGTGGTGTCGCGGCCATCGACGCTGGCGGTGATGTCGAGGAAAGTGATTTCGTCGGCCCCCTGCTCGTCGTAGCGACGGGCGATTTCCACCGGGTCGCCGGCATCACGGATGTTCTCGAACTTGACGCCCTTGACCACCCGGCCGTTGTCCACGTCCAGGCAAGGGATGATGCGCTTGGCCAGTGCCATGGTTCAGTCCTCAGCCTTGGTAGTTGTCGCAGAAGGCCTGAGCCTCGGCGACATCGAGGGTGCCTTCATAGATGGCACGGCCAGTGATGGCGCCGATAATGCCTGGGGCCTTGGCATCCAGCAGGGCCTTGATGTCGCCCAGGTTGTGGATGCCGCCCGAGGCGATTACCGGAATGCGGGTGGCTTCGGCCAGTGCTTTGGTGAACGGCACGTTGCAGCCCTGCATCATCCCGTCCTTGGCGATGTCGGTGTAGACGATCGACGACACGCCATCCGCCTCGAAACGCTTGGCCAGGTCGATAACCTGTACCGCGCTGACTTCGGCCCAGCCATCGGTGGCAACGAAGCCGTCTTTGGCATCCAGGCCAACGATGACCTTGCCCGGGAAGGCCTTGCACGCTTCGGCCACAAACTCAGGCTCTTTGACCGCCTTGGTGCCGATGATGACGTAGCTGACGCCCGCCTTGACGTAGTGCTCGATGGTTTCCAGCGAGCGGATGCCGCCGCCGATCTGGATCGGCAGGGTCGGGTAGCGCTTGGCGATGGCGGTGACCACTTCACCGTTGACCGGCTGGCCTTCGAAGGCGCCGTTGAGGTCGACCAGGTGCAGGCGGCGGCAGCCACCCTCGACCCACTTGGCGGCCATGCTCACCGGGTCGTCGGAAAATACCGTGGAGTCTTCCATGCGGCCCTGGCGCAGGCGCACGCAGGCACCGTCCTTCAGATCGATAGCGGGGATAATCAGCATCTTGGGAACCTGTCTGTTCTTGGGGTTTCAGGGCTTTTCGAGCGCCCACAGATCACTTTCGATGCTCTCGAACCGCTCCTTGAGGTGCAGCTGAACATCGGCAATCGCCCTGTTGTAGTAATGGGGTGCAATTTCTTTGCTGAACAGCTCGAGGACCTCGGCCACCTCGAACGACCCCAGCTGCAGCTCGAAACGGTCTTCGAGGAAGCGCTTGAGCGTGTCGAGCGCATCGCGCTCCTGCTCGGGGGCCAGGGTAATGACCGGGGCCTTGGTCTTCGACCTGCTCATTTACCAGCGCCCGTCCCAGGCGACGAAGTTCTGCAGCAACTGCAGGCCATGGGTATGGCTCTTCTCCGGGTGGAACTGCACGGCAAAGCGCGAGCCATCGGCCAGCGCAGCGGCGAAATCGACACCGTAATGGCCGCGACCGACCACCTGGCCCGGCTTGCCGGCATTGATGTAGTAGCTGTGCACGAAGTAGAAGCGCGCGCGGTCGGGGATGTCGTGCCACAGCGGGTGATCGATGGTCTGGCCCACTTCGTTCCAGCCCATGTGCGGCACCTTCAGGTGCTCGCCGTCTTCTTTCAGGTCTTTGCCGAAGAAGCGCACCTGGCCAGGGAACAGGCCGATGCAGTCGACACCGTCGTTCTCTTCGCTGTGCTCAAGCAATGCCTGCATACCGACGCAGATACCGAGGAACGGACGATCCTGGCTCACTTCACGCACCAGGCTGTCGAAGCCCAGGCGGCGGATTTCGGCCATGCAGTCGCGGATCGCGCCTACACCCGGGAACACCACGCGGTCAGCTTCACGGATGACCGCAGCGTCGCTGGTGACCAGCACCTTGCCGGCGCCGACGTGCTCAAGCGCCTTGGCCACCGAGTGCAGGTTGCCCATGCCATAGTCGATTACGGCTACCGTCTGCATTTACAGGCACCCTTTGGTCGAAGGCATTTGCCCGGCCATGCGCTCGTCGAGGGTCACGGCCATGCGCAGGGCGCGGCCGAAAGCTTTGAACACGGTTTCGATCTGGTGGTGGGTGTTGTGGCCACGCAGGTTGTCGATGTGCAGGGTGACCAGGGCGTGGTTGACGAAGCCCTGGAAGAACTCCTGGAACAGGTCGACATCGAAGCCACCGACGCTGGCACGGGTGTACGGCACATGCATCTGCAGGCCTGGGCGGCCGGAGAAGTCGATGACCACGCGCGACAGTGCTTCGTCCAGCGGCACGTAGGCGTGGCCGTAGCGGAAGATGCCTTTCTTGTCACCGATGGCCTGGGCGAATGCCATGCCCAGGGTGATACCGACGTCTTCGACGGTATGGTGATCGTCGATATGCGTGTCACCCTTGCACTCGATATCCAGATCGATCAGCCCATGGCGGGCGATCTGGTCCAGCATGTGTTCAAGGAAAGGCACGCCGATATCGAATCGGGCCTTGCCACTGCCATCGAGGTTGATCGAGCACTTGACCTGGGTTTCCAGGGTATTGCGCTCGACGGAAGCCTTACGTTCGACCATCACCAGCTCCGCAAAATCATTGGGCGAAAAGGGCTCCATTATAGGCCCAGAACGCGCCAGCTTGAAACGCGGATGACATATGGCAAAACGAGGAATTACAAGGGCTGGATGCTGCTACAAGTCTATACAAGCCAGTAATCGGGGCTGCTTTGCAACCCCGATGTCCGGGATCAGTGGAACAGCGCCGCCGTTTTCTGCAAGGTTACCCACACCCCCCAGGCCAACGGCACAACCACCACCGCCCAGGCCAGCAGCACCAGCGGCAGGCTGCCCGGTGCGGCTTTCCACTCCAGCGACCGCGCACCGTCGGCCCCTTTGTCATGGCTCAACGCTCGCTCGGCAGCCAGTTCGGCATCGCTCATGAAGTGCTTGTCGGCGACCGGCCGCACCAGCATGTTGCAGATAAAGCCCAGCACCAGCAGGCCGGCGAGGATGTACAAGGTCATGTCGTAGGCCGCCGCACGCTCAACCCCTGCCGCCAGTTGGTATTCGCGCAGGTAGGTGATCAACACAGGCCCCAATACCCCCGCCGCCGCCCAGGCGGTCAGCAGGCGACCATGAATGGCCCCGACCATCTGCGTACCGAACAGGTCGGCCAGGTACGCCGGCACCGTGGCAAAACCACCGCCATACATTGAAAGGATGATGCAGAACGCCGCCACGAACAGCGCAACGTTACCCAGGTGCCCCATGTTCGGCACCAGGCTGTACAGGCCCACACCCAGGGCGAAGAAGGCGAAGTAGGTGTTCTTGCGGCCGATGTAGTCGGAGAACGACGCCCAGAAGAACCGCCCGCCGATGTTGAACAGGCTCAACAGGCCGGTAAAGCCGGCAGCAATCGCGGCGATCTGCGCCAACTGAGCCGCATTCAGCTCACTGAACGTCAGCTCGTTGCCCAGCAACTTGCCCGCGAACACTTCCTGCAGCAGTGGCGATGCCATGCCGAGAATGCCGATGCCGGCCGACACGTTCAGGCACAGCACCAGCCAGATCAAGGCGAATTGTGGGGTTTTCCAGGCCACGCTGACGTGCACATGGCGGTCGGTGACCATGGCATTGCCGGCTTTTTTGGCCGGAGCGACCCAGCCTTCGGGCTTCCAGCCAGTCGGCGGCACGCGGTACGCCAGGGCGCCAGCGGTCATGAACACAAAGTAGATCGCCGCCATGGCGACGAAGCTCTGCCATACGCCCACTTCGTGCTCATTGCCAAAGTGCCCCATCAGCGCAGTGGCCAGTGGCGCACCCACCATGGCTCCGCCGCCAAAGCCCATGATCGCCATGCCGGTGGCCATGCCGCGTTTGTCAGGGAACCATTTGATCAGCGTCGACACGGGGGAGATATAGCCCAGCCCCAGGCCGATACCGCCGATTACACCGGAGCCCAGCCACATCAGCCACAGCTGGTGGGTTTTCACGCCAATGGCCGAGATCAGCATGCCGCCGCACCAGCACAGCGCCGAGACCAGGCCGGCCTTGCGCGGGCCGGCGTGCTCCAGCCAGCCGCCCAGCACGGCCGCCGAGCAACCCAGGAAAACAAAGAACAGGGTGTAGATCCAGCTCAGCATCGAGATCGGCCAGTCGCATTCGGCGCTGAACATACGGGCCATGAAGCCCATGTCCGCTGCACAGGCGATAGGAGCGGTGATGCCGAGGGCTTGCGAAAGGGGCAACCAGAACACCGAGAAACCATAGGCCATGCCGATGCACAGGTGAATGGCCAAGGCGGCTGGCGGGACCAGCCAGCGGTTGAAGCCCGGGCGGGCGATGATGCGTTCCTTCGACAGGAAGCCAGGCGCACTGGCCACAGAGCCGGTTGCGACGGTACTGGTCATGGATCTGATCCTTTTTATAGGGAGGGTGCTCGCAAAGCGGCGCAAGGGTAGCAGAGCCAAGTAGCGTGAAAGCAGTCTGATATCGTTAATTTTTGCCCGGCTGAAACGGTCATGTTTTGCTTGTGGAAAGCCGTACCATCTGCTGTAACCGTAAGAAATGCCCTGTATCTCTGGTCGAATACGCAGGGACAACCACTGCGGCGTTATACTCTGCCGCCTGAATTTCACTAACGGACTACAAGGACTCGCCCATGAAAGCGTTCGGCAAAATCCTGGGACTGGGGCTTCTCGGGTTGCTGCTGATCATCGTGGCGCTGGGCTTCGCCCTGACCCACCTCTTTGATCCCAACGACTACAAAGACGAGATTCGCCAGCTGGCACGCGACAAGGCTAACGTCGAACTGACACTCGACGGGGATATCGGCTGGAGCCTGTTCCCGTGGCTAGGCCTGGAGCTGCATGAGGCCAGCATTGCCACCCTGGCCAAACCCAAGGAACCGTTCGCCGACCTGCAAATGCTCGGCCTGTCCGTGCGTGTGCTGCCGCTGCTGCGCCGCGAAGTGCAGATGAGCGACGTACGCGTCGAGGGCCTGAACCTGACCCTGGCCCGTGACGAACACGGCCACGGCAACTGGGAAGACATCGGCAAACCGCTGCCCGCGCAAAACGGCACCCCAGCCGATGCACAGGCCAATGCCACCGTTCAGGCACCCGCTGAACAGAAGCCGGCACCTCCCGAAGGCAACGAGCGTGCCGTCAAGCTGGACATCGACAGCCTGACCGTGAACAACGCCCGCGTGCAGTACACCGATGCCAAGACCGGCCAAAGCTATAGCGCCGAAAGCATCCAGCTAAGCACGGGCCCGGTCCACGAAGGCGCCAACATTCCGCTCAAGGCCAGCGCCTTCATCAGCGCCAGCGAGCCGAACATCAAAGCCCGCACCGAACTGGCCGGCGAGCTGCGCTTCGACCGCAAGCTCAAGCGCTACAACTTCGAAGACATGCGCCTGTCGGGCGAAACCTCGGGTGAACCCACCGGCGGCAAGACCGTGACATTCGCCGCCCAAGGCCAGCTGCTGGTCGACCTGGCTGCCAATGTCGCCTCCTGGAACGGCCTGAAAGTCTCGGCCAACCAGCTACGCGCCCTGGGCGAGCTGAACCTGCGTGACCTGGACAAGGCGCCACAACTGAGCGGCGGCCTTTCCATTGCCCAGTTCAACCTGCGCACCTTCCTCGACAGCATTGGCCGACCGCTGCCGGCTACCAACGATCCGGCGGCCTTCGCCAAGCTGGAGCTGGTCACCCGCCTGCAGGGCACGCCCAACAGCCTGGCGCTGGAAGACCTGGCCGTAAAGCTGGACGACAGCACCTTCAGCGGCCGCGTGGCCGTGGAAGACTTCGCCAAGCAGGCCCTGCGCCTGCAGCTCAAGGGCGATGCCTTTGACGCCGACCGCTACTTCCCCGCCAAGAGCGAAGAAGCCAAGGGCGCCACCGCTGCGCGCCAGGCCGAGGTCAAGCAGCAAGAGGCCAGCGCCGTAGCCGGTGCGGGTACCACGCCACTGCCAAATGCCCCGACCCAAGTGGCCTGGAGCGACGACAAGTTGCTGCCCGTCGACCGCCTGCGGGCCCTGGACCTGCAGGCCGACCTGGCCTTCAGTTCGCTGACCCTGGACAAACTGCCGATCGAAGACGCCCAGCTCAAGGCCATCGGCCAGGGCGGCCTGCTGACCCTGCAAACCCTGCGCGGCGAGCTGTACAACGGCACCTTCGAAGCCAAGGGCACGGTCGACGTACGCCCTGCCGTCCCGCAACTGGGTGTGAACACCAACATCCAGCGGGTGCCGGTGGAACACTTCATCAAGACCGAAGGCAAGGAGCAGGCACCCCCTGTGAAGGGCCTGCTGACCCTGACCAGTGATCTGACCGCCACCGGCAACAGCCAGAAGGCACTGGTCGACACCCTTAATGGCAGCGCAAACTTCACCATCAACGATGGCGTGCTGGTCAACGCCAACCTGGAGCAGCAGCTGTGCCAGGCCATCGCCACGCTCAACCGCAAGACCCTGAGCGGCGAGCCACGGGGCAAGGACACCCCGTTCCAGGAGCTGCGCGGCAGCCTGGTGGTGCGCAATGGCGTCGCCAGCAACCCCGACCTCAAGGCACGCATCCCGGGCCTGACCGTGAACGGTAACGGCGACCTCGACCTGCGGGTGCTGGGCATGGACTACAACGTGGGTGTGATCGTCGAAGGCGACCAGCGCGCCATGCCGGACCCAGCCTGCCAGGTCAACGAACGCTACGTTGGCGTTGAAGTGCCGCTGCGCTGCCGTGGCCCGCTGGAACTTGGCGCCAAGGCCTGTCGCCTGGACCAGAACGGCCTGGGCAAAGTCGCGGCCAAGCTGGCCGGCAACCGCCTGAAAGACAAGATTGACGAAAAGCTTGATGAAAAACTCGGAGACAAAGTGAGCCCGGAAGTGAAAGACGCACTCAAGGGGCTGTTCAAGCGATGAGCCCCGAGCAGTTCTCCAGCGCTGTGCTGGATTGGTATGACGAGCACGGCCGGCACGACCTGCCCTGGCAACAGGGCATCACCCCGTACCGGGTGTGGGTGTCGGAAATCATGTTGCAGCAGACCCAGGTCAGCACCGTGCTCAACTACTTCGACCGCTTCATGCAGGCCCTGCCGACCGTGCAGGCCTTGGCCGAAGCGCCGGAGGACGAAGTGCTGCACCTGTGGACAGGGCTGGGCTATTACACCCGTGCACGCAACCTGCAAAAGGCCGCCAGGATCGTCGTCGAGCAACACGGCGGCGAATTCCCACGCAGTGTCGAGCAGCTCACCGAGCTGCCCGGCATCGGCCGCTCCACCGCAGGCGCTATCGCCAGCATCAGCCTGGGCATCCGCGCGCCAATCCTGGACGGCAACGTCAAGCGCGTACTGGCCCGCTACACCGCCCAGGCGGGCTACCCCGGCGAACCCAAGGTGGCCAACCAGCTGTGGGCCACGGCCGAGCGCTTTACCCCGCACCAACGCGCCAACCACTACACCCAGGCGATGATGGACATGGGCGCCACGCTGTGCACGCGCAGCAAGCCCAGCTGCCTGATCTGCCCGCTGCAGCGCGGCTGCGAAGCGCACCTACACGGTGAAGAAACCCGCTACCCCGAGCCCAAGCCGCGCAAGGCACTGCCGCAGCGGCGCACGCTGATGCCACTGCTGGCCAACCACGAAGGCGCCATCCTGCTGTACCGCCGCCCCTCCAGCGGGCTGTGGGGGGGGTTGTGGAGCCTGCCGGAACTGGACGACATCACCCAGCTCGATGACCTGGCCTACCAGCATGGCCTGCGCCTGGCTGACAGCCGCGCCATGGACGGCCTGACCCACACCTTCAGCCACTTTCAGCTGGCCATCGAGCCCTGGCTGGTGCGCGTCGACTCGGTCGGCCAGCACATGGCCGAGGCCGACTGGCTCTGGTATAACCTCGCCACCCCGCCGCGCCTTGGCCTTGCCGCCCCGGTGAAAAAGCTGCTTAAACGCGCGGCCGACGAACTGATTGCAGGAGACGCCCGATGACCCGCACCGTGATGTGCCGCAAGTACCAAGAAGAACTGCCAGGCCTGGAACGCCCGCCCTACCCAGGCGCCAAGGGCCAGGACATCTTCGAACACATCTCGCAGAAGGCCTGGGCCGACTGGCAGAAGCACCAGACCATGCTGATCAACGAAAAGCGCCTGAACATGATGAACGCCGAGGACCGCAAATTCCTCCAGGCCGAGATGGACAAGTTTTTCGCCGGCGAAGAATACGCGCAGGCGGAAGGCTACGTTCCACCGGCTGAATGACCCCAAAAATCGTAAGCGACGGAATTAATTTAAAATTTTTTCAAAAAGTCGTTGACGAGCGGTCCGGAAATCTATTTAATTTACCTCGTCGCCCAGATAGCTCAGTCGGTAGAGCAGAGGATTGAAAATCCTCGTGTCGGCGGTTCGACTCCGTCTCTGGGCACCACCTTCAAGCTTCTGGTGGTTGCAAAGTTACCCGAAGCGACAACAAGAAACCCGCCTAGTGCGGGTTTTTTGTTGTCTACAATTTCTGCTCATTGACCAGCATCAAATAGCCAGCATTCGCCCACCTTCAGAATCAGAGACGGACATCCGAATCGATCAGCAAGGACCTCCATGAGCGAAGAATCCCCCCTCCTGCTCCCCGCCCCTAGCGAACCCGCCACCAATCCAGTCCGCACCCGGCGCCCACGCCAGCGCAAGCCGGAACCGACGATCACCACCATCAGCCAGCAACCCGCCGCACTGGAAGTGGCCACCGCCCCCAAAGGCAGCAACGAAGACAGCACCTCGGCGCGCCTGCCGGCGAGCTACCCCTACCGCACCCGCCTGCGACGCCAGGACTACGAAAAAGCCAAGCATGCGCTGCAGATCGAGTTGCTGAAGGTACAAAGCTGGGTGAAGGAAACCGGCCAGCGCGTGGTGATCCTGTTCGAAGGGCGCGATGCCGCAGGCAAGGGTGGCACCATCAAGCGTTTCATGGAGCACCTCAACCCCCGTGGCGCCCGCATCGTCGCACTGGAGAAACCTTCCGAGCAGGAACAGGGCCAGTGGTATTTCCAGCGCTACATCCAGCACCTGCCCACCGCAGGTGAAATGGTGTTCTTCGATCGCTCCTGGTACAACCGCGCCGGGGTCGAGAAGGTGATGGAATTCTGCACACCGCTGCAGTACCTGGAGTTCATGCGCCAAGCCCCGGACCTGGAGCGCATGCTGTGCAACAGCGGCATCCTGCTGTTCAAGTACTGGTTTTCGGTAAACCGCGAAGAGCAACTGCGCCGCTTCATTTCGCGCCGTGACGACCCGCTCAAACACTGGAAGCTGTCGCCCATCGATATCAAGTCACTAGACAAGTGGGATGATTACACCGGCGCCAAGGAAGCGATGTTCTTCCATACCGACACCGCCGATGCACCGTGGACAGTGATCAAGTCCGATGACAAGAAGCGTGCACGGATCAACTGCATCCGCCACTTTCTGCATGCACTGGACTATCCAGGTAAAAACCCTCACGTAGCACATGCTCCCGACCCGCTGCTGGTTGGCCGGGCCTCGCGAGGTTTCGAAGAAGACGAGGGAGCTCAGCCAGCAGCCTGAAGCTCAAGATGCCATCGGCAGCCACCCGCAGCCCGGAAAAGGGCTGCGGGCTGCCGCTTACGCGACGGAGCGAAGGTGCTCGAAAGCGTCCTCGGTCATGTGCCCCATGTAGGCGATTGCGTGCAACTGAAGCTCACCGTGCTTTTCGCCATCCTCGATACATGCAATCAAGTCAGCCTTCGTGATCAGCTGTTGATTGCACTTGGCGAACACAGTCGGAAAGTAAAGATCTCCCTCTTCGTCATAGCCGTAAAGGGTTACGAGATAGTAATGTTTCATGGCTCTTCCTCTCAGCGCACACTTGCGCATTTTCCAAACGCCGACATGGCGTAGGACTGGGCTACAGCGAGAGAGAAGCTATAGCGCGCACCTGGCCGACATAATCTGGATGAGGATCCATGTCAGATCCCGCCAGCCTGCGCAGCGCTACCACACAGCTTGGGTTTCTCGGGTAATTGCGCTTCAATAGCGCACTTTCAGACAACCCCAGGACTTGCCCCATGGCCACCCCTACCAAGCAACAGAAACGCGCCAAGCGCGCCGCCAGCAAGGCCAAGCAAAACCGCATGGTACGCAGCGGCCAGGCGGTCAAGGCCAGTGCCGGTGACAGCGCCAGCGTCGAGCAGGTGTACAAGAAGGCCATGGAATCGGGCAGCTACGACACCATGTTCAACAAGATGAAGGAAGCCCAGGAGGGCGGCCTGGTACCGATGATTTCGGTGTTCCTGGTAGACCCGCTGCTGGCCCTGGTGCTCAAGGGACACAAGGAAGAACACGCCACCGACTACATCGTGCTGGTGTTCAACGCCTACCGCAAATGGCTGGACGGCGCTGATGAAGAGGCCACCATGGCCTGGCTGGAGAGCGATGAGTTCCAGGAGGCTTATATCGCCGCTTCCGAGCTGGTGGCCAAGCAGCAGCAACAGCAGAAACAGTTTGGCTGACAGAGCCATGTAACCTGCCCGCGAAAGGGCCGGCACAGGCAACAAAAAAGGCCGCGCCCTTCACAGGGCGCGGCCTTTTCGTTACAGCCAGCGCAAATCAGTTATCCAGCGCCACCCGCCCGGCAGCTTCACGCTTGCGGTGCACCAGCAAGCCAGCCGCTACCACACCAATGCTCAGCAGCGCAGTCGCGATGATCTCCGCACGGTGGTCTTCACGCAGCGCCATCACCACCAGAATGGCAACGATGAAGGCAATGGTCGCCCAGGTCAGGCCCGGGAACAGCCACATCTTGAAGGTAATTTTCTCGCCGCGGGCTTCACGCTGGGCACGCATGCGCAGTTGCGACACGGCAATCACCAGGTACACCAGCAGCGCAATGGCACCCGAGCTGGCCAGCAGGAACTCGAACACCTGGGCCGGTGCCACGAAGTTGGCGAACACACAGAGGAACGCCGCTGCAGTGGACAGCAATACCGCCACATGCGGGGTCGCCGACTTGGTGGTGCGCTGGGCAATGGCCGGGGCGTCGCCACGCTTGCTCAGCGAGAACAGCATGCGCGAAGACGTGTACAGCGCCGAGTTCAGGCAGCTGGTAACGGCAATCAGCACGACGATGTCGACGATCAGCTTGGCATTCGGCACGCCGATGCGGCTCAGCACGGTCTGGTAGGAGCCCGTTTCGGCCAGGGCCGGGTCGTTCCACGGCACCAGGGCCACCACCAGGAAGATCGACACCAGGTAGAACAGGCAGATACGCCAGATCACCGAGTTGGTGGCGCGGCTGATCTGCCTGCCCGGGTCCTTCGACTCGGCAGCGGCGATGGTGACAATTTCAGTACCCATGAACGAGAACATGGTGGTCAGCATGGCTGCCAGCACCGCGCCCAGGCCATTGGGCATGAAGCCTTGGGTATCGAACAGGTGGCTGGCACCGCTCACCTGGCTGCTTGGCACGAAGCCGAACATGGCAGCACAACCTACGGCGATGAAGCCGATGATCGCCAGCACCTTGAGCAGGGCGAACCAGAACTCGAACTCGCCGTAGTTCTTCACGCTGCACAGGTTGGTCAGGGTCAGCGCCAAGGTAATGATGAGGGAAAACGCCCACAGGTCGACCGCAGGGAACCAGGCGTGCAGGATGGCGGCGGCGGCGTTGGCCTCCAGCGGAATCACCAGCACCCAGAACCACCAGTACAGCCAGCCAATGGTGAAACCGGCCCAACGCCCGATGGCGCGGTCGGCGTATGTAGAGAACGAACCGGTGTCTGGCGAAGCGACCGCCATTTCACCCAGCATGCGCATCACCAGCACAACCAGCGTACCGGCAGCGGCGTAAGCCAGCAGCACGGCCGGGCCGGCCGCTGCGATGGCGTGGCCGGAGCCTACGAACAGGCCGGCACCGATGACGCCAGCGATGGACAGCATGGTGACATGCCGTTGTTTGAGCCCCTGAGCGAGGTCATTGGAATTGTTACCGCTCATTGAAACTACCTTTGTAAGGAGTGGACCACTCCGACTGCGGGTACGGAGCGCGCCAAGGGTTGACCTAGGCGTCGCTGCAATCGGCGGTTTCCTACTGGCAATAAGCGCGCCATGTGCTGAATGCATTCGTCAGAAAATTCCGCAGGCCTTTTAGGACACGGTTTGGAGGGCTTTCGGCCACACCTTGACCGAAAGGGCACCAAATCATCGGATTACTGAAATACCCACTTACAAACGCACCAAAGGTGCTCCTCGGTAACACCTGCGCACCGCCGCAATGCAAAAAAGTGCAACCCTCAGGTACAACCTGATCAACGCATGACGCCTTCGCGGGTAAACCCGCGTCTGCTAGCTGAAGGTAGGGTTTACCCCTTGAATGGGCCAAAACCGCTTCCATGAGCGGGCCAAAGCTGGCACCATCGCGCCTTTTTTCATCAAGGCTCTGGTGCTGGGCGACACCTTCGCGGACATCTGCGCGACGTTACGCTGTAGCGATGCGACAAACTGCCCCACCAGTGCCCACAGTCCCCGGCGACCCTGTTGGCCGTCATAATGCCGCTATGCTAGCTTGGCGCACGCCAGGAAGGCCGCCAACAGCTGGGAACGCACCCGAACACATGAGGACCGCACATGGCTCAGGCCACGCCCGCGCTGGAAATCCGCAATCTGCACAAACGCTACGGCGAGCAGGAAATTCTCAAGGGCATTTCGCTGACCGCACGCGACGGTGACGTGATCTCCATCCTGGGGTCGTCCGGCTCCGGCAAGTCCACCTTGCTGCGCTGCATCAACCTGCTCGAGAACCCACACCAGGGCGAAATCCTGGTTGCCGGCGAAGCCCTCAAGCTCAAGGCCGCCAAGAACGGCGACCTGATCGCAGCCGACAATCGCCAGATCAACCGCCTGCGTAGCGAAATCGGCTTTGTCTTCCAGAACTTCAACCTGTGGCCGCACATGTCGATCCTCGACAACATCATCGAGGCGCCACGCCGCGTGCTCGGCCAAAGCAAGGCCGAGGCCATCGAGGCCGCCGAAGCGCTGCTGAACAAGGTTGGCATCTACGACAAACGCCACAGCTACCCCGCCCAGCTTTCCGGTGGCCAGCAACAGCGCGCCGCCATTGCCCGTACCCTGTCCATGAAGCCCAAGGTCATCCTGTTCGACGAGCCAACCTCGGCACTCGATCCGGAAATGGTCCAGGAAGTGCTTAACGTTATCCGCGCACTGGCCGAAGAAGGCCGTACCATGCTGCTGGTAACGCACGAGATGAGCTTTGCCCGCCATGTGTCCAGTGAAGTCGTCTTCCTGCACCAGGGCCTGGTAGAAGAGCAGGGATCGCCGCAACAGGTCTTCGAAAACCCGACCTCGGCGCGTTGCAAGCAATTCATGTCCAGCCACCGCTAACGGAGCAATACATGCACACTTACAAGAAGTTCCTCCTGGCAGCTGCTGCCACGCTGGTGATGTCGGCAAACGCCATGGCCGCAGAAAAACTGCGCATGGGCATCGAAGCCGCCTACCCACCGTTCAACAACAAGGACGCCAGCGGTAACGTGGTCGGCTTCGATAAAGACATCGGCGACGCCCTGTGCGCCAAGATGAAAGTCGAGTGCTCGGTCGTCACCTCCGACTGGGACGGCATCATCCCGGCCCTGAACGCCAAGAAGTTCGACTTCCTGGTGTCGTCGCTGTCGATCACCGACGAGCGCAAGCAGGCCGTGGACTTCACCGAGCCGTACTACTCCAACAAGCTGCAGTTCATTGCGCCGAAGAATGTCGACTTCAAGACTGACAAAGAGTCGTTGAAGGGCAAGGTCATCGGCACCCAGCGCGCCACCCTGGCCGGTACCTACCTGGAAGACAACTTCAAAGGCGTCGACATCAAGCTGTACGACACCCAGGAAAACGCCTACCTGGACCTGGTGTCCGGCCGCATCGACGGCATCCTGGCCGACAAGTACGTGCAATACGAGTGGCTGAAGAGCAAAGACGGCTCGAACTTCGAGTTCAAGGGCGAGCCAGTGATGGACAGCGACAAGATCGGCATTGCCGTGCGCAAAGGTGACACCAAGCTGCGCGACGACCTGAACAAAGCCCTGGCCGAAATCAAGGCCGACGGCACGTACAAGAAGATCAACGACAAGTACTTCCCGTTCAGCATCGAATGACCCGCCCCGACCGGCGCGCCCCCGTGGCGCGCCAGTCCCTAATATGACCTGCCCATGAATATCGACCTGCACGGATTCGGTCCGGCCATGATGGCCGGCACCCTGATGACCGTAAAACTGGCGCTTTGCGCCTTGCTGCTGGGGCTGGTGCTGGGCCTGCTCGGCGCCCTGGCCAAAACCTCCTCGGTCAAGCCACTGCAATGGCTTGGCGGTTTCTACTCGACCCTGGTTCGTGGCGTGCCCGAACTGCTGTGGGTTCTGCTTATTTATTTCGGCACCGTCGGGTTGATGAACGCCCTCGGCGAGGCCTTGAACCTGCCAGGCCTTGAGCTGAGTGCCTTCGCGGCGGGCGTGATCGCCCTCGGCCTGTGTTTCGGCGCCTACGCCACCGAAGTGTTCCGTGGCGCCATTCTGGCAATCCCCAAGGGCCACCGTGAAGCCGGCCTGGCGCTGGGCCTGTCCAAGGGCCGCATCCTCTCGCGGATCATTTTGCCGCAGATGTGGCGCATCGCCCTGCCCGGCCTTGGCAACCTGTTCATGATCCTGATGAAGGACACCGCGCTGGTGTCGGTGATCGGCCTGGAAGAAATCATGCGCCACGCGCAAATCGGCGTGACCGTGACCAAAGAGCCGTTCACCTTCTACATGGTGGCGGCCTGCATCTACCTGAGCCTGACCGTCATCGCCATGACCGGCATGCACTTCATGGAAAAACGCGCCGCTCGCGGCTTTGCGAGGGCCGAATAATGAATTGGGAAGTCATCTTCAAATGGCTGCCACGCCTGGCCGAGGGCGCGGTCCTGACCCTGGAGCTGGTGGCCATTGCGGTGGTTGCCGGTTTGATCCTGGCCATCCCGCTGGGCATCGCCCGCTCCTCGCGCCACTGGTACGTGCGCGCTGTGCCGTTCAGCTACATCTTCTTCTTCCGCGGTACGCCGCTGCTGGTGCAGCTGTTCCTGGTCTACTACGGCCTGGCGCAGTTCGATGCCGTGCGTTCGAGTTCGCTGTGGCCGTACCTGCGCGATCCGTTCTGGTGCACGGTGCTGACCATGACCCTGCACACCGCCGCCTACATCGCCGAGATCCTGCGCGGCGCGCTGCAATCGATCCCCAAAGGTGAGATCGAAGCGGCACGGGCGCTGGGCATGTCGCGTGGCAAGGCACTGTTCTACATCATGCTGCCGCGTGCTGCGCGCATCGGCCTGCCGGCGTACAGCAACGAAGTGATCCTGATGCTCAAGGCCAGTGCCCTGGCCAGTACCGTAACCCTGCTGGAACTGACCGGCATGGCCCGTACCATCATCGCCCGCACCTACCTGCCGGTGGAGATCTTCTTTGCCGCAGGCGTGTTCTACTTGGTGATCTCGTTCTTGCTGGTGCAAGGTTTCAAGCTGCTGGAACGTTGGTTGCGCGTCGACGCCTGCCAGGGTCGCTGAGACCTTACTGGCCATTTCGCGGGTAAACCGGCCCCCACAGGTACATCACAGGCCTTGAAACCTGTGCTAATCCTGTGGGAGCGGGTTCACCCGCGAAGAGGCCCTCAAACCCAACCCAAATCCTCCCATGCCCAGCTACCTCCACAGCCACCACCTAAGCACCCGCTTCCAGGCCCTCGACCAGTTCCTGATCGAGCACCAACAGCTGTGGAAACCCCGCCCCTTCACCACCCTGCGCCTGGACTGGGAAACCACCCACCCCGAGCTGGCCACCCACCTGCGCCAATGCTCGCTGGCCGACGCCGAAACCGATAGCGCAGCTGATGCCTTGCCCGCCCCGTTCCCACAACTGGCCCAGCAAGCCCAACAGCTCACCGCCCTCGGCAGCCTCCCGCAAACCGACCTGCCCCCCGCCGCCCACCGCCTGGACGTCGCAGTCCCCGGCCGCAAATGGCAGCAGATCGAAGCCTTCGCCAGCCACCTGGCCTTCCACCACCAGCCCCGCCACTGGCTGGACTGGTGCTCCGGCAAAGGCCACCTCGGCCGCCGCCTGTTGCAACCCGGCCAGCAGCTGACCTGCCTGGAGTACGATGCCGAACTGGTCGCCGCCGGCCAGGCCCTGAGCGCGCACCACCACTTGCCAGCGCAGCATGTGCATCAGGATGTGATGGCCAGCGACAGCGCGTGCCACCTGGCGGGTGAAAAAAGCGTGGTTGCCCTGCACGCCTGCGGCGACCTGCATGTACGCCTGATGCAACTGGCCAGCCAGCAAGGTTGCCGGCAATTGGCGATAGCCCCTTGCTGCTACAACCGCATTGCAGTGCAGCACTACCAGCCGTTATCCACAGCCGCGCAAGCGTCCGGCCTGCAGCTGTCGCTGGACGATCTGGGCCTGCCCCTGAGTGAAACCGTTACCGCCGGGGCTCGCGTGCGGCGCCAACGTGACACCTCGATGGCCCGGCGCCTGGGCTTCGATCTGCTACAACGCCAGCAGCGCCAGCGCGACGAATACCTGCCTACACCGTCGCTGCCGGTAGCCTGGCTGGAAAAGCCCTTCGAGCAGTACTGCCGCGACCTGGCCGAACTTAAGCAACTGCCCCTGAATGGCAACCCGGACTGGGCCGCTCTGGAAGCCGCCGGCTGGCAACGCCTGGCCGAAGTACGCAATCTGGAGCGCGTGCGCAACCTGTTCCGTCGGCCATTGGAGGTGTGGCTGGTGCTCGATCGCGCCCTGTTCCTCGAAGAACAAGGCTTTGAGGTGCGCCTGGGCCTTTTCTGCGACTACCCGCTGACGCCGCGCAACCTGCTTATCCTCGCGGAACGCGACCGTTAGCCGCAGCACAACCTGTGGATAAGTCTGTGAACAAGCTTTTGATTACCTGTTGGATCCAAGCGCTATTTCAAGCGCTTGGCTTATTCCTGCTTATGCGTCAAGCCCAGTAAAAACAGGCGTTTGCGCAAAGACCGGCGGCGCAGCAATCCGGCATGCCTTTCGCGCAAGGCGCTAATGCCACTTGTGCATAAACATTTCTTGTGGTTGCGACTAGAGCTGCATGTACGGTCTTTTGTAGGAGCGGCCTTGCGCCGCGAAAGGGCCGCAAGGCGGCCCCATCGATTTCACATTTTCAATGCGATTTATTCTTGGCAATCTCGATATCGTTCATCAGCGCCTTGGCCATATCGCACAAGTAATCAGCCGCCCCCAGGAGCTTATGGTCATCCTCCATATCCCCCTCGCGCACCAGGTGCTTGATGTAGCCCATCAGGATCGAAACATGCTCATAGGCCGCATCGACCGGGATGCCGGGCTGTACGCGTAGTAGGTTGAGGGAGGGGTTACCGGCTGCGAGGAACGTTTCTACGCCTGCGGTGGTGATTGGCTTGGGGCTGCTGGGATCAGTATCGATCGTTTTCAATTTTCAAACTCCCTAGTTCAGAGGAGTTGCCGTGTTCATTCTTTCCCACGGAACAAAGGCGGCAACCGTGCACGAGGTGAGAAACCGAGTGAACATAGGAAGCCCGGCCAGACCAAGGTCTGCCCGCGCACGGTCGCCATTACGCAGCCGATACGTTCAAAGTCGGGTTCTCACACCCGGTCGCCAGAGCGACCCGAAAACGGTATCCGTGAGCCACTTCCCCGACAACAGCGATACTTCGGCGGCGCGCGTAGGATACTTCCTAAGCAGCCAAACCCTGAAGCGCCTGGCCCCATGGTTCAGAATTACCTTACACAGATTGCAGCCGCTTACGCGGCCCTTGCGGGAACGGGCTCACCCGCGAAAAGGCCCTGACAGGCAACACAAGGCTAATACCCCGCCCTCGCAACCGTGTATGATCCCTCCCCCAAATCCTTAAAAAGTGACGTCGCGCGCTGCCCGCCAGCCCCGCGACCTTCTGGCGTTGCGCCAGAACCGACAGTGGACCAACGGACCTGACCATCGTGACCCAAGCCAAACCCCTCGCCTTGCTAACCCTCGCCCTGGCCCTGACCGGCTGCGCCAGCGGCACCGCGCCCCACGCCAACAGCAACCTGGGCTGGAACCACCCCGGCATGCAACTGGGCGGCGACAACGGCCTGCCCCTGCGCACCGAAAGCCCCTGCCGCAAGCGCGGCTGCGACAACGACAAGCTGTTCTTCAACCCGGGTAAAAGCGAGCCGAGCGTTACCACGATCCACCGCGGCTGGTAGGAAAATTCTCCTTTTGGGCCGGTGACTTAGGTCTTTTGCGAACATTCGCAACGAAGTGGTTTACAGGCGCCAAACGATCGTTATAATGACGCCCCATTGCCGGTATAGCTCAGATGGTAGAGCAACTGACTTGTAATCAGTAGGTCCCGGGTTCGATTCCTGGTGCCGGCACCACCTTAGAGGCCCCGCAATGCGGGGCTTTCGCCTTTCTGGGGTTCCGTGAAAGCGATTTTCACATGGCCTCAGCGTCCACAAAATGTCCACATGCGGTTAGCTAGCCTCTTCAGCCACGAAGAGCGCTTGGCGACAAGCTCATCAGCCAAAAGCATCGCCTCCTCCAATAAATCCGCAGCATCGTCAAAATCTTCTGCCTCATCACTACCTTGGGCGAGAATGCCACCCTCAGAAACGTCTGCTCGGACGCTTTCAGCGAGGATGTGGAATCGGACAATAGAGACCGCTTCATGCTCTGACAGTACCCCCAATCGACCGAGATTCGCCTTATAGATTTGGTTGTAGTCTGTGGAGATTGGTATTTCGAACTTCCAGACGGTGCCTTTCGCTCGCATCTGCTCGCCGAGCGAGCCTTTAAGCTCAACTGCAGTTTCTCGAAGATCGTCTAAATACCCCCGCATCCGGACTACATCTCTAAGGGCTGCGACCTCCGCCAGGAGAGATGCCCTAACACTGCGCTTATCGCATCTCTCTTGATATAGGCGCCCAAAGATGACTGAAGCAATGGTGAAACAGCCAGCGAGCACGGCGACAATTAAAGGCGTATATCCGCTGTTTCCGCTACCTGCGTTGTCACCTGTGATCTGCCAGACCACGGTGCACCACTCTAAACCTGCCTTCATCGTTCACCTGCCAAGGCTGCAATCGGATTCAAAGCTACTACTTCAGCGAGATGGCCAGGACTGAAGTGGGCATAGCGCATCGTCATGGTCAGGGAGGAGTGACCAAGAACCCGCTGCAAGGTCAGGATATCGCCTCCATTGGCCATGTAGTGGCTGGCGAAGGTGTGCCGCAGAACGTGCGTGAGCTGGCCATCTGGTAACTCGATGCCGGCGGCCTCGATCGCTTCGCCAAACTTCTTGTAGCAGTCACCAAATGGCAAAGCAGCCTTGACCTGGTCTTCCAGCGCCTGGGTTATCGGTACTACCCGACTTTTGGAATTTTTGGTGCGGTGATAACTGATTCGCTGGCCCCGAACCTGCTTAGGGGTCAACCCTTCTGCCTCAGACCAACGTGCACCTGTGGCGAGGCAAACTCTTGCAACCACCCCGGCCTTGTCCGAGATTGCATCCAACGCCTTGAGCAGTGATGGGATCTCGCCCTTCTCCAGGTAAGCCATTTCCGTTTCGTCGAACTTGAGCCGGCGAACCTTCTCCAGGGGATTTCCCCCCGACCACTCTCCTAGTCGATCCAGCTCGTTGAAAACCGCACTGAGATAGGCCAGTTCATGGTTCAGGGTGTTGGGGCTCACAGGCTTGGCCTTCTGCCCTTTCTTCATCCCATTCCCAGGTGAAGTGCGGCCATGCTCACCAGCCAAACGCTCGGCGCGGTACTTCGTGAAGTGCGCAGCTGTAAAGTCGGCTGCGCGAGGATTTCCCATGCGTTCGGCCATAGCCTGCAGAGCCCGCTGACGCTCCTCACCTCGCTTCAAGGTTTGGCCATGCAGCTTGTGCCAGAGGTCTACCAAGTCGGTCAGACGTCGATCGTCACGCTTGGATTTCTTCTCGAATTCTCCTCGAGCTCCATCCCCCATCAGCATCCGCTCGGCGTGAATCGCCTCACTCTTGGATTTCAGTTTGCGACGCACGCGAGGCCCATCACGGCCCTCTGGCCTGCAATCGACCAGCCATTCGCCTGAATCCAGTTTCTTGATCGACATGGGTTAAACCGGGCTCACCTGGCCACATGTGGGAGCCACGTCGCCAGTCATCAGCCACAGCGTGTATTTCTTGAAGCGCTCGTGATTCGTGATCTTGAGCAGCGCTACAGAACTCACTTCGGTGCGCAGTGCCAGCTCGTACTTTTTGTAGCTGCTCAGGCTCAGTCCGGTCGCTTCGCAAAGCTCAGACTGGGTCAGACCTTCCTTGATCCGGATCGCCTTCAGCTTCTCAGCTAGCTCCATTAACTGCATCTCCCTCTTGACATGGTTCCGTATGGGTACTTAACCTAGGTTCCATATGGGTACTTTTAACCCAAATATCCCTAAATATCCGGTGCAGAGGTTAACAGAATGCAGATTGCTATCGACACGCCATACGTGACCATCGCTGAGTTCGTGAAGCGTTCCGGCCAGTCCAAAAGCGCCGTCGAGAACGAAATCAAGGCAGGGCACTACCTGACCCGGCCGAAGGAAATCGGGTCCAAAAGCGCAGTGCTTATCAACATGGTCCACATGACTCTGGAAGCCGCAGAGCAGGCAGAGCGCGTTCGTTTGGCAGCGAAGCGGTAAGGGACTGAAATGAACGCACGGATCACACCGGAACACTTTGACCGGATCTACCTTGAGGACGTCATTCCCGCCCTTGAGCGCGACCCGGAACTGGGTTTCCAAGCCAAGGACGAGACGAAGGAATACCTGAACAAGGGCGTATGCCCGAGTTGCGGTAAGCGTTCTGTGTTCGTCAAGAAAGAGAAGCCATACCAACTCAAATGCAACAGGCTGAACAACTGCGGCTATGAGGAACGCACCCGCGATCGCTACCAGCACCTGTTCGAGAACCTGAGTGAGCGTTTTCCGTCGACCCCGGAGAACCCTACCGCAACCGCAGACGCTTACTTGAGCCGAGCCCGCGGCTTCGACATCAGCAAGCTGCAGGGCTGGTACACCCAAGGGCGTCGCCAGATGAAGCCGTCCGGGGAGTGGGCTGACACTGTCCGTTTCCCGCTCTGCGACGGCTACTGGGAGCGCATCATCGATGCGCGAGCCATCGCGGGTAACGAGAACCAGAAGGCCGGGATTAAGGCCGGTATGAAGTACACAAATTCCGGATGGGTGCCGCCTGGGCAGACGATCGAGAAACATGATCGGGTGTACATCGTCGAAGGCATTTTCCACGCTATCGCTCTCCACCTGGCCGGCTTCAAGGCAATCGCCGCGATCAGCTGCGTGAACTTCCCTTGGGACATCGTCGAGGCCAACGAAGGCAAGATGGTCACCTGGGTAGTCGCCCTGGACGACGACAAGGCAGGCCGGACCTATATCCGCAAGCACCTCAAACAACTGCGCTCGATGAAAGAGATCGGGTGGGTTGCCCTGGCTGGCGAACTGGATTGGGACGACGTCTACCGTGACGGCAAACTTGACCAGGCCTTCATCGATGATGCCTGCTACAGGGGCCGGCTGTTCACCGCCGAGAGTGCGCGCAAACTGGCCTACCTGGTCTACCTGCGCCGGCCGGCCGGCTTCTACCTGGTTGAGTTCAACAACCAGTTGTTCTCTGTTCGGGTCAACCAGGCCGAGCTGACCAAGGCCCTGGACGACCAGAAGCTGGAAGGCAACCGCGACATCTTCTACGGCGCATCACGGGTGGAGCAGGTATCCAACTGCGTACCGGACCTGGACTACCTGGAAAAGGATGTCATCACCGGCGAGCAGCGCTATCACTTCAGCTTTGCCTTCCCTGACCAAAGCCGCAACTGCCAAGCCGCACTTTCCTCGGGATCGATCGCTGATCCCCGTGGCTTCGTGAAGGGCATGCTGGACTTCACACCTGGCGGTAACTTCGAAGGTGGCGCGCGCGAGTTGGCCTGGCTCAAAGCCAAATGGCTGAATGACGAATACCGACCTGTTCGCACCGTGCGCAGTCTGCCGTTCCTTGGATACGACGAAGAGACAGGCACCTATTGCTTCCCTGAATTTGGTTTTCAGGGTGGCCGCGAGCTGCAGGTGAACAGCCACGGTTTCATCGAGGTGAAAGGTCGAGGGATCAAGACGGCGCTGGCCACCGTCAAATTCGAACGCGGCGAAGAGTTCGACCCGTCCTGGTTCCGCGACTTCGTGGACGTCACTGGTATGAATGGCCTTGGCGCGCTGGCGTGGTGGACCGCCTCCCTCTTCGTGCAGCAGATCGCAAGCCAGCAGGCATCGTTCGGCTTCCTGGAGCTGAGCGGCGAACCAGGCTCTGGTAAGTCCATGTTGCTCCGCCTGCTCTGGCGCCTGCTCGGTCGGGAAAATACTGAAGGCATCAAACCAAGCGGCTCGGGGGCAAGTGCCGTCGGCCTGCTCCGGTCATTCGCTGAGGTCAGCAACCTACCGCTGGTACTGATCGAGTCCGATCGGACCTACATCGATGCCCAAGGGCGCACGGTCACCATCCAGTTCACCTGGGATGACGTCAAACCGATGTTCGACTACCACGCACAGCTGCGTGTGACCGGCGCAAAGACGACCGGCAACGAAAAGCGTGTAGACCTCTGGCGGGGCGCGCTGGCCATCGCACAGAACGCGAGCGTAACCGGTGACGAGGCCACGCTGTCCCGGATCGTCCATTTCCACTTCACGAAGGATGGCCACAGCCTCGCACTGAAACCAAAAGCCGAACGCCTCAAAGCCCTGCGAGCCAAGCAACTGGGCGGCTACCTCCGCCGCTGCCTGTCCAATGAAAAAGTGTGGTTGGAACGCTACTTCGAAGCCTTTCCACGCTACGAGAGCAAGCTGATGGAAAACCCGGCCATCACCGAAATGCGGATCTACCAATCCCACGCCCAGGTGTTGGCAGCGGCCTATGCCACACAGATGTTCTTCCCTGACTGGAGCAACCAGGACCTGGATCAGCTCGCTGCCCATGTCGAGTCCCGTGCTGTCGATCGGCAGCAGCGTTGCAAGTCGGAAGACCCTACTGCGGCGAAGTTCTGGCAGATCTACCACTACCTCAACGAAGACGTAGTGACGACGATCGATGGCGATGGTGAGCGCGAGGAAATCCGGGAGACGCTGAACCACAGCATCGACAAAGAGCTGATCGCTATCAACATCGAGCACTTCCAGCAGCGCTGCAGGATGGCCGGCCAGGAGGTCATCCCCGACGTCCAGCTGCGCCGCGCCCTCTATAGCAGCACCACGCACAAGTTCATCGAGATACGCAAAGCCCGTTCCCGCATCGAGAAGCGGTCCCTGAACCTCTGGTTCTTCAGCAAACGTGGAGGGGCCTAAAACGTATGGGGTCAACCTGGGCCGGGGTGATCCAAGGGGGATAGGGAATTTGTGTGAAGCCCCCTGTTTTATCTGGAATATCCAGAACATTGGTAAATAGATAAGAAAAAAATCAATAAATACAGGTAGTTGAGAGAGGTAAACATGTTCCGGTAGCACCAGAACTTACCAGAACAGACCCGAACAAATTCCGTTCTACCATGTTCCGGCAATGTTCCACCCGTGACTTCTCACCGGAACATGGCTGGAGGCCACGAATCACGCGGCCTGCAGCAACTTTGAGAGAAAACCCTGTTCCGGAATGTTCCGGTACTGCCAGAACATTCTGGCAAGGCTGGAGGCCGCGTATTTCGCGGGCTCCCAGTTTCGCCCCTGACGATGTTCCGGATGTTCCGGACAAAACGGGGGCACCCACAAGTTTGTTCCGCCACCAGGCGATTTAAGGAGAGGCAATCCATGCGACAAGAACTTAATCCTGAACTGCAGCAGTGCGAGCTGTACCGCGTCGAGGAAGGGGGAAAATGGAAATGAGCAACGGACTCCGCACCATGGCTTCTGCACTGGCCGCCATCCAGGCGCATCAGGCACAAGTCCCAGCTATCCGCATCGCAGGCACTCAGGCACTAAACCGACTGGTACCGATCGCACTGCGTGACAGCGGCCAGAGCCGTGTCTTGGGCCGCTTCCTGCTGAGCGTTTACAACGGCGAAGACTTCCCCTTTGTCATGAGCGATCTGCGCAGTCTGGACCTGACGTTGTTCGAGGACTGCCTGAAGGTGCTGATGATGGATTACACGCCTGACCTGGAGGTGCATGAGCGGATCGCGAATGGCAGCCAGATCTGGCAGCGCCTGATCGAGCAGTGGGCGCCGGAGACGTTGGAATGAATGTGCTCTACACAATCGATGGACAGGCCGGGTCGATGCTGATGCCCGCGACCTATCTGCTGGTTGCCCGGCCAGAGGACTTGGCTGAGCTGGTGACAAGCGACTTTTGGCGCAATCACCAGACCCCACCCGAGCGCTGCGTAGTGCACCTGCACAGCGTAGACAACACGGACCTGGGGAGCTTTGAGGTTCGAAGTGTGACGCGCCCGGTATTCACGGCGAAGGCGATGAAGTAGAGCAGAAGGGACAGTGCCAAGGAGTTGCAGCTCCTCGGCACCAACCACTACCAGGAGAAGAGACATGCAAGCACCCAACCCAAGCAGCAGCGGTTCGAAGGCTACCACAACGCCGCGCCACCTGCAGGCTACCGCCATCGTCGGCGGGGCCTTGATTGGTTTCTTGGTAACCAAGACATCAGAAGCCCGCACACAACTGGAAAGCGTAGCCGACATGGCCTGCCGCCTGGGCGATCTGAGCGCTCAGGACACCGCCATCGTTCGCCAGCTGCTGGCACAGCACCCACGCACTGTATTGAACTGAGGGAAAGACTATGCAACAGCAATACACCACCCCCAACTCCCGCACTGCTGATAAGTTCGTCGTTCGGTTGCCAGACGGTCTGCGCGCTGACATCGCCGTGCTGGCCGAGGACAATGATCGCAGCATGAATTCGGAGATCGTCAATCGCCTGAAGCGCTCGATCACCCAAGACCAGTTGAACGAGGAACAAACCAAGCTGATCGGCATGCTCCTGCAACGCATTACCGAACTTGAGGAAAAGCTGCAGTCTGACACGGAGGCCGCGTAATGCTGATAGATGGTCGCTTGGTGGCTCTGTGTGAGCAGGATGTGGCAAATGCCCGGCAGCAGTTGGGCCTGCCCCTGGACTTCTACATTGTCGACGCAACACAGCAGCTTTACCACGACACCGACAACGGACTGGCCATCATCCCTCTGCCCGCTGACGTCTTTGTGATGGCATTCGAGAACACGAACGGGGACCGAAAATATGGAGCCGTCAAGCTGACACCTATATAGGTCTTGCACGACCCAATAAAAACGGGCGCATATGCGCCCGTTTTTCGTATCTTCGGATTACTAAACTGCAAGATGCCCACAATATACACATTAAGTGTCAATATACACGTATTGTATATTGCATATATTGACAAGACTCCTTCAAGAATTTAATTCCACACTTCAAAGGAAAATTCAAGATCTTGACGCGTCGCATTGTGGCGCACAGAATATTAGCCATGTGCCATCATGCAAAAACGGAGTTACGCCATGACACACCCTGCGCCTTGCCTGATCCAGCTTGCTGACGATCTTGAAAGTCACGGCAATTTGCTTGCCCTATTGAATGAAGTCCCGGCAGACGAACTTACTGATCGTGGACGCATAGGCCTTATCCAGTTTTCACACTCCCTGATGAGGGACTTCGAAAAGATCGAAAAGCAATTTAAGCGCTATCGAGCATCAATTGCACCGAGCTGTTGAAATATTTCTTGCTGTCGTGCTCTGGGTAACGCCCGCAGTTGATCGAACACAAGTCGGTCCATCATCTGCGCAGAAGGCGTCAGGGTATGCGAGAAAGTCAGGTGCGCGACCCAGCGGTGGCCGCAATCCAGACAAGTGCAGTACAAGGAAGAAAACTCCCGTGATATGTCGTTCCTAGATGATATCCGCCCCTTCCCGTTACATTCCTTGCAGTAAACTCGCATATCCCCTCCCCAGGGTTCCTGTATGGGTACTATTTTGCCACACAAAAGTGCTCAATGCGCCGATAGTTCATTTCAAGACTCAGCCGCAACCTGCTCCCTCCAATTGAACCTGCGATCTTCCCGCAGAACTTCATTCGCCTGCTCGAACAACTGACAGATCGGCAAAATCTCGTTGCTGGTATATACCCTGTCGATTTTCTCGATGTCCCCGAACCCACCGCTGTTCTCCGGAATGATGCCCGCCAGTGCCGGATTCATGCGCCAGGCGGCGATGATGTCGTTCCTGGTGATGTTCTTCACTTTCTCCAGCTCGTCCTTCGCCTGGAAATCACCCACTGGGATGATCTTGATCGCGTTCTCATGCCCGCCTGGAATGTTCACGAACATCGAACGGAAGTTACCCACCCCCTTACTTGCGCTGATTTGCGAGCGCAGGTTGTCTTCGTCCTCCTCGGACAAGTTCGGATCATTGGTATAGAAGATGTAGCCCGCGTGGGCACCGTTGCTGTAGTAGCGCCGACGGAACAGCGTGGCCGCTTCATTCAGCAGCAGCGCCTGCAGGCCGCCGAGGTAGTCCGGAATCCCGTAGATGTTCTGCTCGACGTCGTAGTCCTTGATGTGGACAATCTCGTCCTGGTCGTACTCCTCCTCCTCGCCGTTCTGCAGCAACTGGACAAAGCCGCCATCCACCTTTACGCGCATGTTGATCGCCGGCAGGTGCTCCAGCTCCAGGACGTGCCCCAGGAAGTTTTCGTGCGCCAGGAAATAGGCCTCCCCGAACACCATGTAGTCCAATGCGGCGCAGCTCATCGTGTGAGCACTGCAACCTTCCGACGCGATGAACTCACGCAGCAGCAAGTTGCGCTTGAACTTGGGAATGGCGCCGTGATGCGCGTTGGCCCGCAGCAGCTTGGCCAGGCCGGCGCGGGAGACCGGCGGTTTGTACAGGCGTCCGTCGTCGCTGGGAAAGATGCCCAGGTACTCGCCGATGTTGGACGTCAGCACCTGCTCTGGCTCCCCGAACGTGAACACCCGCGTGGGCTGCTGTGCCTGTCGCTGTCTGGCGTGGGGTTTTGTCTGTCGTTTGGGCATGGCTTCCGCTCGTGAGGTAACGGCTCTTGCGCCGCTTGTTGGTGTTCAAGGGTTCGTTGTGCAGGGCGTGCATCACAGCCCATGCGATGTCGGCGTGGCCGGTGGCCTCGGTCCTGGACGCGCTGAAGGTGATTTGCCCGCCGCCGGTGGTGCCGCGCTTGATGGTCAGGAAGGCCTGCGCGATATCGGTCCAGCCCGCGTCCCACTCGATCCGGCCTGCGCGGATAACGTCCTGGGCTTTCAGCACCAGGGTCGTTTTCGTTTCCAAGCTGTAGTGGATCCGCTGCGCACGCGGGTAGAAGTCGCAAACCACGTCGTACACCCCGATGCCGACGCCAGTGGTGTCGATGCCGATGTGCTGGACGTTGAAGCGCTCGGTCAGTTTCTTGATCTGTGCCGCCTGGTACGTGAACGACTGTCCACGCCAGCTGTATTTCTCCAGGATCCGGAAATTGCCGCCCGGATCCGCCGGCGGCGCGACGACAACGCAAGTGGCATCGTCGCGGGTACGGCTCGGGTCGTAGCCGATCCAGACCGGGCTGTTGCCGAATGGTCGATCCGCGTCTTGGTCGTAGTCGTCCCATAGCATCAGGTCGGAGTAGCAACCTTCCAGATCCTTTAGGCCGAACGCGCTCTGCGTGCTGTCGATGAACTTGCAGTAGAACAGCTGCTGGAACTTGTCCTCGTCGTACTCCAGCTCCAGTTGGGCTACATCGAACAGATCACAGCCACCGGCAATAGCGTCGTCCAGGGTGATCGTCTTGCGCCATTGACCGTCTGGGCACAGCGCGCCCTGGGTGTATGCGGCCTCCGCTGGCCACTCGCCGGCCGCTTTCTTCCGGCGTTTGTCGTTGCGGAAGGTCTCGCCCGTCCAGAACGGGTACGCCTGGTGGCTGACAGCGCTGGGCGTGGAGAAATAGGTCTTGCGCCATTTCTTGTGTGTGCCCATGGCACTGGCCACGGTGCTCAGCTTCTCGAAGTCGCGGATCCAGAAGTATTCGTCCACATAAACATGCCCGTGATAGCCCTGGGCTGTGCTGCTGTTGGTCGAGAGGAAACGCAGCTCGGCGCCGTTGCTGAGGACGATCGGGTTGCCGGTCAGCTCAATGCCGAACCACTTCTGGGCAAACTGGATAATGTAGCTACGGAAGATCTCGGACTGGGCACGGCTGGCCGACAGGAACACCTGGTTGTCCCCAGTCAGCACGGCATCCATGAAGGCCTCGCCGGCGAAGTAGTAGGTCAGACCGACCTGCCGACTTTTTAGGATGTTGCGCAGCCTGCAGGTCAGCGGATTCTGTTTCGCCGCGAACAGCTCCTGCTGGTACCGGTACATTTTGGAAATGAACTTGTCGAGGAAGTCCACCTCGGTCAGGCCACTGACATCGTTCTTCGCGGGTTTCTCCCGCTTCTTGCCACCGCCACCGCGACGCTCTCGGCGCTGGCCCTGGTCCCGATCGCCCTGCTCCCGCGCTGGCTCGCTCGCCGCCGGTGCTGGTGCGGCTGGCTTGCTCGCCTGCTTAATCAGCTTTTCCCGCACAGCAGTCAGCCGGTCCAGCTCGTCCAGGTCGCCCTTGGTCAGCGTGTCCTGTTTTTCGCAGATGAGCGTGATCCGCCGGCTGATCGCTGTCAGCGGTTCCTCATCGGTCAACATCTCGTCCCAGCTGCCTTGGCGGATCCAGTAATAGATGATCCGCACGTTCGGCAGCTTCAGTTGAGCCTGGATTTCCTTCACCGAGGCACGGCGCAGGTACAGCCGCTTGGCGGCCTCTTTGACTTCGATCGAGTAGTTCATGGGGAGGAGTCTATGCGCCGAAACAGCCCCAAACGCGGTGTAGAAGTGAGCGAAATTCCTAGAATTAACGAATAGGAATTCTGCTCAAGCAAACCGATTGGCCGGTGCCGATCGGCTCCCTATCGTGGCGCTCATCGACCCCCACCGAGCGCTTCAAACGATGCCCAGATCCCTTGTCTCCTACTGGAAACGCGTAGCTGTCAGCGGCCCGACCGCAGACGGCCGCGAAATCACAGTCCAGGAGCTGCGCGACTGCGCGGACACCTACAAGTTGTCCCGCTATACCGCTGTGATCTGGAGTGAGCACGAACGCTGGCCAGGCTCCCACGGCACCGTCTTTGCCGTACGCCTCTTGGACGAGAACGACGATCCAGAGCTGGAGCCTGGCCAGGTGGCCCTGGAAGCCCAGTTGAAGCCAAACGACAAGCTGCTGAGCCTGAACGACCAGGGCGAGAAGCTGTTCACCAGCGTGGAAATCACCCCGAATTTCGCCAACAGCGGGCGCCATTACCTGACCGGCCTGGCTGTCACCGACTCCCCTGCCAGCTTGGGCACCCAGGAGCTGTATTTCTCCCGGGGCGCCCGCAAGGGCCATCGCTACCACAAGACCTCCTACTTCTGCGCTGCCGTTGAGCTGGGCGGGCTGCGCGAGGGTGGCCGGCAACAAAGCGAGCTGCGCCGTCTGTTCTCTGCTTTGACCGGCCTGTTCAAGAGCTTCGCCGAAACCACAACCCCCTCACCCGACGAGACCAAACCGATGGATGAAGCAACAGCCAAGGCGCTCAAGGCGCTGTATGACCAATTCGTGATCCTGCTGGCCGGCCTGCAGGCTGTCCTGGAACCTGTAGTTGAAGACGTCGATGACGCCGACAACAAGGAACAGGTCGATGCCGTGGGCGCAGCCGTCCAGGATGTGGTGGACGAAGCGGATGAAAACCGCGAGTTCAACCGCAAGGGCGGCAAAGGCGGCAAGGGCAAGGATGAGGTCAAGGAACTCAGCGCCCGCGTTGAGGAGCTGACCCAGACCATGACCCAGATGTTCAACTCGACCCAGAACCGCCGCCAGGTCAAACGCACCACTGGCGCAGCTGGCGAGAAGAAACGCGGCGGGGGTCTGCGCTAATGGGCGCCCTGTCGAAACGCGCTGCAGCGGAGTATCTGCAGCTTCAGGACGACCTGGCCGAGGCGTACAGCATCGATGACGCCACCCGCACCTTTGCCGTGGAACCGACCCACGCCCAGGAACTGAACGACCAGATCACCGAGCGCGTGGACTTCCTGGGTCGCATCAACGTAATCGGCGTGACCGAGATCAAGGGCGAGAAGGTCCTGCTGGGCCTGAGCGGTCCGGCAACCAGCCGCACCGATACCGACTTGAACGATCGCGAGCCGCGTCACCTGCTCGATCTACAAAACAACGTCTACGAGCTGTTCCACACCGAAACCGATGTGGCTTTGAAATTCGCCACCATCGATGCCTGGGCCAAATTCCCGGAGTTCGCCCGCAAGTACCTGGAGGCCGTGCAGAAGCGCATCGCCCTGGACCGCATCCTGATCGGCTGGAACGGCACCCACGTCGCCAAGCAGACCAACATCACCAACTACCCGCTGCTCCAGGATGTGAACAAGGGCTGGCTGCAGATCGCGCGTGAGCAGATCCCCGAGCAGGTCCTGAAACCCGCTGATCCGGCCGTCAAGATCAAGATCGGCAAAGGCGGCGACTACGAAAACCTCGACGCCGCGGTGCACGACGTCAAGCAGATGATCGACCCGGTGTTCCGTGACGAGGGCGACCTGATCGCCATCATCGGCTCGGACCTGCTGGCCCACGACAAGGGCAAGCTGTACGCCGCGCAGGGGCAGACCCCGACCGAGAAAGAGCGCATCGAGAATGCCCAGGTGATCGAGACCTACGGCGGCCTGCCCTCTTTCCTGGTTCCGTTCTTCCCGGCCAAGGGCATCCTGGTTACCTCCTGGGACAACCTCTCGATCTACTTCCAAGACTCGAGCTGGCGTCGCCACCTGCTCGAAAACCCGAAGCGCTCCCGCGTCGAGGACTACAACGGCCGCAACGAAGGTTACGTGATCGAGCAGCTGGGTAAGTTCGCCTACCTGGAATCCGACGGGGTGGAAACCGTATGAGCCTCGCACTAGCGCACAAGCGCCGTGTGCTGGAGCAAGGCACCGCTGCAGTGGCCCAGGTGGCCGCTGCAGCGGCCCTGCCGTACTCCCCAGGCGAGGCCCTGAGCAGCCCGGCGAATGCTCGCAAGCACCTCAAGCTGATGGAGGCCAGCCTGGACGAGGATCTGACTCGCCTGAAGGCGATCCCGAGCCTGGCCGGCAAGCAGGACCTCAAGCGTACCGAGCTGCTGCCCAAGTATCAGGAATACATCCAGCGCTACATCGAGTCAGGCCAGGTCATGCAGAACCGCGTCCTGGTTCAGGTGATGGTCTGGCTGTTCGACACCACCCAGTTCGATGACGCGCTGGAACTGGCCGAGATCGCGATGGTGCAGGGGCAGCTGATGCCGGAGCGCTTCAAGCGCCGCGACATCCAGACCTTTGTCGCTGATGCCGTGGGCGACTGGGCTTATGCCGAGTACGACGCCGGCCGCAGCCCCGAGCCCTACCTGTCGGATCTGCTGCCTCGTGTGGATGGCGAATGGAACCTGCCGGAACAGATCCCGAGCAAGTTCCACAAGCTGATCGGTATGCGTGCCATGGATGGCGAGCAGTGGGCTGTCGCCCTCAAGCACTTGGAGCGTGCCACCGAGCTGTACCCGAAGGCGGGCTGCAGTACGCGCATTGAGAAGTGCCGGCGAGCCCTGTCACGCCAGGAAGCCGCCGCCGGCGGTACCGAATAACCAACTACCCCCCCAGCGGGAACCCGTGAAGCGGAGTCGGCCATTTATGGCCAGCCCCCGCCGAAACGGTGTCTCCCGCCCTTTTCGAGTGACCAGCGATGAGTTTTTCAGGCAAACCCTCGACCGTGGTGGACCAGACCATCGAGAACAACGGCTTTTGGCCGGACCTCTCCCTGGCTGAGTACCAGAAGGCTTACCGCCTGCCCGGTGAGTACCTGAGCGACACGCTGGTCACTCACCTCAACATCGCCATGGGCGAGGTGAACCAGGACCTGACCAAGCTGATGGCCAGCTGGCGTGACCTGGGCATCACCGAGGTGGCCACCGCCGACTCGCTGCTCCTCGAGGAGCGGGCTTACAAGGTGACGCTGTACAAGCGAGCCGTGTACTGCAGAGCCAAGGCCACTGCCCTGACTGACTTTGCGACCGTCACCCGTCGCGAGGTGGCTGAGAACACCGGCAAGGAGGCACCAGAGCGCGCTGAAACCTACCTGTCATTCAGCCAACAGGCCGTGCGCGCTCTGCAGGGCCGCAGCCGCATCACGGCGGCCTTGCTATGAGAAAGATCCAGGCCCTGACCGCGTACCTGCTCGATCGGCAGCTGGTGCTGCCCGAGCAGCTGCAGAGCTGGGTCGAGCAGATGGATTCCGAACTGATCTGGAAGGAAACCGAGCGCGGCCTGCACATGGGCGACATGACCTATCGGGCGATCTTCGATCTGGAGCGCTTCACTGGCTCCCCGTCCCGCCTGCTGGCCCTAGTCGGCACTTGGCTGGAAGCGAACGACCCAGACCGCGAAGACCTGCCGGCGCCGGCGTTCGTGATTGAGCCGATCGACCTGGACAACGAGCTGTTCGACGTCGAGCTGACCCTGCAGTTCGTGGAGCCCCAGTACCTGGCCGAAGACGACGATGGCGAGTTCCAGGCGTTCGGCAAGACCTGGGCATTCGTCCCCTATGACCTGTGGATAGCCGAGGAAGGCGAGGCGGTGGCCCGTGGCTAGCCGTCTGTTCGACCTCGATGCCCGGGGCGTCCTGGACGTCCGCGAGCAACTGGCGCTCCTGCAGCTGGAGCCGCGTCTGCGCCGGCGCCTGCTGAACAACGTGTCGAAGCGCGTCCGCACCATGAGCCGCAAGCGGATCCGCAGCCAGGAGAACCTGGACGGCTCCCCCTTTGCCGCCCGCAAGAACCCGGAGCCTGGCCAGAAAAAGATGGAGGCCGGACTGGGCAAGCTGATGCAGGTCACCAGCGTGACGGCCGACGAGGCCGTCCTGGGCTGGAAGAACAGCCTGACCTCCTGGGTGGCTGCCCAGCAGCACAACGGTACCTCGGAGCGCCGCACCGCCCAGCAAATGCGCCGTTGGAACAAGGTCGACGAGGGATCGATGTCGACGCCCAAGCAAGCCAAGCGGCTCCGCCGCCTGGGCTTCAAGGTGCGCCAGGCCGGCAAGAAGCGGCTGTCCCGCCCGTCCGTGGCCTGGATCCTGGAGCACGTCAGCTACATGCAGGCCGGTGTCTTGATCCGCGTCCTGGACGAAACCCGGGGCGAGACCACCGGCGCCGACAGCTGGGAAATCAAGCTGCCCAAGCGCCAGTTCCTCGGCGCAAACAGCAACCACGACACCACCGAGCTGGTGCGCCTGGTACTGCAACAAATCCTCAACTCTCAACGCTAAGAGGCATCCCATGGCACTCGGCACTGTCGGCGTCAACAATCTCAACCTCGGCCAGGGCGCCGTGACCGAGATCGAGCGCTATTTCCTTTTCATCGGTCCAGCGAGCAAGAACACCGGCAAGCTGCTGGCCCTCAATACCCAAAGCGATCTGGATAACGAGCTGGGCGCCACTGCGTCCGACCTGAAAACCCAGATCCTGGCTGCACGCCAGAACGGCGGCGACAAGTGGGCGTGCATGGCTGCCCCGATCGCCGTCAACGGCGACTGGGCGGCGGCTGTGGATAAGGCGCAGCAAGATAACGTCTCGGTCGAGGCTATTGTCATCACCGTACCTGTGACGGACAAGGCCACCTTCGACGCCATGAACGCCAAGGCCCTGGAGATCAGTTCCGTCTATGGTCGTCGGGTGTTCATCATGGCGGCGATCGCTGGCATCAGCGCCGCCCAGGACTGGGCTACCTACCTTTCCGAAGCCAAAGCCAAGGTGGCCAGCGTGGCCGCCCCGCGCGTACTGCCTGTGCCACAGCTGCACGGCAACAACCTGGGCGTGCTGGCCGGGCGCCTGGCCCGGGCAGACGTGAGCATCGCGGACAGCCCTATGCGGGTGGCCACCGGTGCCCTGGTCGGTCTCGGCCCTGTACCAGTGGACAAGGACGGTATCCCGCTGCCCTCCGCGATCTTGGCCGAGCTGGACAAGGCGCGGCTGTCGGTACCGCAAACCTACCCGGACTACCCCGGCACTTTCTGGGGCGACGGCAACATGCTCGACGCCCCGGGCAGTGACTACCAGGTAGTCGAGTACTTGCGCATTGCCGACAAGGCCGCTCGTCGTGTTCGCGTCCTGCTGATCCAACGCGTCGCCGACCGCAAGCTGAACAGCTCGGCAACCTCCATGGCGCAGAACAAGACCGCCCTGATGAAGCCTCTGCGCGATATGTCGCGTTCGGTCGTGTTCGCCGGCGTCCAGTTCCCGGGCGACATCGAGTCGCCGGCCGACGACGCCATCACCCTGGTCTGGACCAGCAAAACCGCCGTTGTCGCGTATCTCAAGCTGCGCCCCTACAACTGCCCCAAAGACCTCACCGCAAACATCGCTCTTGACCTGAGCGACGAGGAGTAACCATGTCCAAGATCGGCGGCAAGAACTTCGACATCACCGTGGGCGATACCTTGATCCACGTTGAAACCGTCACTCTCGACATCACCGACAACAGCGCAGTTGCTCAAAGCCGAGGCGTGCCAGATGGCTACGTCGATGGCGACGTGGCTGCGAGCGGCGAATTCGAGCTGGACAGCGCCAACTTCAACCTGCTGATCGAGGCGGCACGCGCTGCGGGCAGCTTCCGCCAGCTGGAGCCGTTCGACTCGCTGTTCTACGCCAAAACCCCGACAGATGAGATGCGCGTGGAGGCGTTCGGCTGCAAGCCGAAGATCTCCAGCCTGCTGAACATCGACTCCAAGGGCGGCGAGAAGCACAAGCACAAGGTGCCGTTCGACGTCACCAGTCCGGACTTCATCCGCATCAACGGCGTGCCGTACCTGGCCGCGACCGAGATCGAGGGCCTGCGCTGATGACCTGCCCGTTCGATCGCGCCCAGGCCCTGGAACAGCGTCAGCGTGACCAGGCGATCACTGCCGCACTAGCCCGTGCGCGCTCGACCGGGCCGAGCCTGACCCACTGCGAGGACTGCGACGAGGAAATCCCCGAGGCGCGTCGCGTCCTTGGCGGCATGACTCGCTGCGTCCCTTGCCAGTCCACTTTTGAGAACAGAGGTCACCGATGAGCGCTAATCAGGCAGCTCAAGACACCGCTGTTGCCCTGGCCAAGGCCTCGCCCGCGATCGGCGTGGCCGCAACCGGGGTGACTGGCACCGTCGATTGGTCGGCGGTCGCCTACATGCTGACCGCTCTTTACATGGTGCTGCAGATCCTGCTCCTGGCCCCCAAGTACCGCCAGATGCTGCGCGACTGGAAGGGCAAGCTATGAGCCTGCGCAACAAGATCCTGACCGGCGCCGTCGCGCTTGTGCTGGGCAGCAGCTCGCTGATGGCGTTCCTGGGCGAGTGGGAAGGCGACGGCCAGAACGTCGTCTACGCCGACCAACTGGCCCGGGGTCTGCCGACCGTGTGCAAGGGCATCACCCGCTACACCAGCCCATACCCGGTGGTGGTCGGCGACTACTGGTCGCCGGCGCGGTGTGCCGAGGTGGAGCAGCTGGTGGTCGAGCGGGGCCAGCTGGCCCTGGCCGACTGCCTGACCAACGACAAGATCACCCAGAACACTTTCGACGCGCTGTCGAGCCATGGCCACAACTTTGGCGAGCCCAACACCTGCGCAAGCCGCGCCGTGGTGCTCATCAACGCCGGCCGCATCGCTGAGGGCTGTCGCGCACTGGCCTGGGGCGCCGATGGCAAACCGGTCTGGGCCTTTGTCACTGATGCCAAGGGCAAAAAGGTTTTCGTTCCTGGGCTGCACGCGCGTCGGCTGGCGGAGGCGAAGTTATGCGCCTCCTGATCGTGCAAGTGCTGGCCGCGCTGCTGTTCGCCGGCAGCACCTGGTTTCTGTTCGACCGCGTGCTGGAGCAGCGCGACTCCGCCCGATCGGAGCGCGACAGCGCGCAGAAAGAGGCATCAGGCTTGCGCGAGGCCGCCAGGATCACCGGCGAACGCCTGGCTATTGCTGCTGCCAACGACGCAAAACACACCAAGGAACTGAGCAATGACCTCAAGGCCAACCAGGATCTGCGCGCTTCTGTCGGCACTGGCGATCAGCGGTTGTTCATCCAGGCCAGCTGCCCCGCCGCCAATGTGCGCGCCGATTCCGCCGGCGCCGGCGTGGCTGATGCAGGCGCCCCCGAACTCGCAGCAAACGCTCGACCGGATTATTTCACCCTCCGCGACCAGCTCGCCCTCAGCAAGCAAATGATCCTGGGGCTGCAGGACCACATCCGCAGCTTCTGCACCACCCAACCCGCTACCACTGGAACCGAAAAATGACTGAACGCACCGAAATCACCCTGGACGTCGCTGGCCAAGACTTTGACTTCGTCATGGATGCAGCCCTGATGACCAAATACATCAACAGCCTGACCCCGGCCAACAAGGTCGCCCCAGCGCACAACCTGCTGATGACCTCCGTGAGCCAGGATCAGAAAGCCAGCCTCAAGCCGCTGCTGGCCAACCCGATGACCGCCATCCAGATCGCTGGCGCGCTGATCGAGGAGTACTCGCCAACTGTTGAAGTCACCGTAAAAAAGCGCTCGGCCACGCTGAACGCTTGACCGAGGACGGACTGGGCCAGCTGCTGGCCCTGGCCGATCGCTGGCTACCTGGTGCAGATCGATCGCCCGAGACCCTGGGCACAGCCAAATGGCTGGAGGACGAGCACTGGCGGCGAATGGAGATCGCCATAGCCAACGGCATTTCAAGAGCATTCAACGGTAACTGACCCATGAGCGCGAACGCTTCCAGCCGCCTGGACTTCATTCTGAGCCTGACCGACAAGGTATCGGCTCCCTTGGCCAAGGTGACCAAGGGCTTCGACAACCTGGCCACCCAGGGCGAGGCCAACATCAGGCAGATCGGTACCGGTGTCGCCGGCGTCTGGGGTGCCCTGACCGGGATCGAGGCGTCGATGGCTCCAGCGCTGGATGTGAACCGCGCCCTGGGTGACGTCCGTTCGCTCGGCGTGGCCGAGGATGCCCTGGCGTCGCTCAACGCCCAGGCCCTCGACTTTTCGGTCTCCTACGGCGGCAGCGCCGAATCCTTTGTTGCCTCCGCGTACAAGATCGAGGGCGCCATCAAAGGCCTGGCCGGCACCCAGCTGGCCACCTTTACCAACACCAGTGCCGTGCTGGCCAAGGCCACCAAGTCCGACCAGGACGTGATGAGCGAGTACGTGGGCACGCTCTACAACCTGCAGAAGCAGCAAGCCGACGCCATGGGTAAAAGCCAGTGGGTCGAGAAGCTGGGCGGCCAGACCGCCCTGGCTGTGCAGCTGTTCCGCACCGGTGGCGAGCAGATGAAGGAAGGCTTCAAGGAAGCCGGGGCAATCGCCTCGGCGTCCGGCATCGACCTGGCCGAGCAGATGGCAGTGATCGGTAGCCTGTCCAGCACCATGGAAGGCGGCGACGCAGGCGGCCGCTACAAGGCGTTCTTCGAAAACATCGGCAACGCCTCGGACAAGTTGGGGATCAAGTTCACCGACACCAACGGCAAGGTCCTGCCGATGCTGGACATCATCAGCAAGCTGCAGGGCAAATTCGGGGACCTGCGCAACGCTGCGGCCAACAGCAAACTGGTCGAGGCGTTCGGTGGCGAAGGCGCCCAGGTGATCGGCGCCCTGGCCCAGGACACCGATCGACTGCGAAGCGGCATCGATTCGCTGGGCAAAGTGCGCGGCCTGGAGCAGGCCGAGAAGATGGCAGCGGCCATGGTCGACCCGTGGCAGCAGTTCGGCGCAGCTGTGCAGGCGCTGCGCATCGCGTTCGGCCAGGCCCTGATCCCGATGCTGCAGCCGTTGATGGAGAAGCTGGTCAGCATCGGCAAGACCATGACCAGGTGGACGCAGCTGTTCCCCAACATCACCCGGGTTATGGGCATCGCCACCTTGGCCGTGCTCGGCATCACCGCTGCTATCAGCGCCCTGACAGTGATCGTCGGCCTGAGCAAGATGGCCATGATGGGCTTGAACGTGGTCTGGACCCTTTTGACCTGGTCAGGCTGGAAAAGCATCGCCATGTTCATCGCCCACACTGTCCAGGGCGCGCTGTTCATCGTCAGGATCCTGGGCATGATCGCAGCGATCGGCCTGGCCAAGGCCTCGATGCTGGTCTGGCAGGGCGCCATCTGGCTGGTGAACGCGGCACTGTCCGCCAACCCGGTCGGCCTGGTTGTCCTGGGTGTGCTCGCCCTGGTCGCGGTGGTGGTCGCAGCGATTGCCTACTGGGACCAGTGGACCGGTGCCCTGATGGACACCGCCGCCTTCCAGTGGGTGATGGAGCAGCTGGATGCGCTCAGCGCCTGGTTCAACACCATGGGCGGCTGGACGGGCATGGCCAAAGCCGCATGGGACGGCATCGTCGGCGTGTTCCGATCGGCGCTCGACCAGGTGATCGCCATGCTCAACAAGATCCCGGGCGTCGAGATCGAGGCCAACCTGGGCGCAATGCCGGACATCGCCAGTCTCGGCACGCCGGCCGGGGGCAACGCAACTGATAACGCCGTCGGTGTATCCAGCCTGGGCTCCCAGGCCGAGTACAAGCCTGTCGGCAGCCTGAGCCCGACCCGCGCTACGTCCGTGCCCGCCGGCGGCCTGATGACAAGCATCCAGAACACCCAGAACCAGAACCGTGGAACCCATGTGGAAAAGGTGGAGATCAACACCGCCAAGCCAATGAGTCCGCTTGAGCTGGAAAACATGATGGCAATGGCGGCCGGCTGATGACGCTCTACATCGATCTGCTCATCACCAACAACGACCTGACTCTGGACCCGTCCAACCAGCCCGTCCTGGTGGACGACCGGGCCAGCATCGCCCAGGACATCGCCCACATGATCCGCGAGAGCGGCCTGCTGGTGACGCTGATGGCCGAGCGCGACCGCTTCCGCCGTACCGACTGCATCAAGCAGCTGGAGCTGCTGGTGGAGGAGGACGAGCGCCTGGTACCGGGCACCGTCCAGATCATCGAGACCGGCAGCGGCAAGTACCTGGTCACTGCAACCACTGTTGAATTCGGAACCACCGAGGTAGCCCTGTGAGTGACGTTGATTTCAAAAAAGCCCTGCAGGATGCCGGCGTGCCGACGACCGAGGCAGGCCTGCGTGCTGCTTGGGAGAAAGAGGTAGCCGCCCAGGGCAGCAAGCTGAGCAACACCAGCTCCTGGTCGCCGTTCTGGCGCCTGGTGACCGCCATCGTCACGCAGCCCGTGCTGTGGCTGATCGAGTTCATCGCCGGCACCGTTCTCCCCAACTTTTTCGTGAAGACCGCGACCGGGGCCTGGCTGGACATGCTGGCCTGGGCGGTGAACGTCACCCGCAAGCCGTCGACCAAGGCCCAGGGGCAACTGCTGTTCACCCGCAGCGCGGTCGCCGGCGTGCTGGAGATCCCAGCGGGAACCCGCGTCCAGTCGGTGGCCATCAACGGCAACGTCTATGTCCTGGTCACCACCGCCGCCGCCCAGTTCCTGGACGGTGACGCCCAGGTGCTGGTCGCGGCCGAGGCCACCGAGGCCGGCAGCGGCTACAACCTCGCCCCGGGCTACTACTCGATCCTGCCCGAGCCGATCCCCGGCGTGATCCAGGTCGTGAACGCCGATGGCTGGCTGACCATCCCGGGCGCCGATACCGAGCACGACGACGACCTGCGCCTGCGCACCCGCAACCAGTTCAGCGCCGTGAACCAGTGGCACACGGACGCCGTGTACCGGGCAATCATCGCCTCGTTCCCGGGCGTGGAGCCCGATGGCGTGTACTTCGAGCACAATGCCCCACGCGGGCCTGGCAGTGCCAACGCCTTTGTCCTGTTCGAAGCGGGCTCGCCGGCCGAAAGCTACCTGGCCACCATCAATGCCTACATCCGCGACCAGGGCCAGCACGGCCACGGCGATGACCTCCTGGTGCAGGAAATGCCCCCGACCCTGCACACGGTGCGGGTGGTGGTCTGGCCCCGGGCCACGGTCGGCGCCGATCGGCACCAGGCGCTGCTCGATGACATCGAGCTGTTCATCCGTGCAGCTTTCCGAGAAAGCTCGGACCGCGACTATCAGCCGACACTGACCTACCCACAGTCCCGCTTTTCCTTCAGCCGTCTGGGCGAGGAGCTGCACGAGCAGTTCGCCGGCATCGAGTCGCTGCAGTTCGACAACGAGGACATCCTGTCGGAGCTGACCATTCCCCGCCTGTCCGGGGTCCAGGTGGTGCTCGGTGATTAAGCTCAAGCTGCCGTTCTGGCTGGAAGGCACCGAGCTGACCAAGCTCAAGAACGCCGCGCAGTCCTGGTGGGAAAAGGTCGAACAGTGGCTGAAGTGGCCGCTGCTGCAGATCGATGCTGAAACCTGCCACCTGACCGTGCTCGATCTCCTGGCGTGGCAGCGCGACATCCAGCGCTTCCAGGGCGAGCCGGAGGCCCTGTATCGCCTGCGCGTGAAGTACGCCTTCATCAACGCGGTCGAGGCCGGCAGCACCGCCGGCATGATCCGGATCTTCCAGCGCTTGGGCATTGGCTACGTCGAGATCCAGGAGCGCCTGCCCGACCAGGACTGGGACATCGTGTCCCTGCTCCTTTCCGACTCCCAGCTGAGCGAAAACCCCGTGCTGCTGCGCGTGCTGATCCAGCAGTACGGCCGCACCTGCAGGCGCTACGAGTTCTCGACCATCACCCCCGTATCCATGGCCGTCTGCCTGGCGGAGTTCAACGACGACCAGGTGACCCTGAGCGCCGTCCTGGACACCAGCGCGAGCCGCCTGGTCGTTATCAACGAGCTGGCCACCGTGGCCAACTAGCCCTGAGAGGAATCCATGGGAGCAAGCATTACCCTCGCCGGCGAGCGCCTGATAGCTCAGAAAGAGGCGGCCAACGAAGGCCTGGACATCGCTCGGTTCATCTTTGCCAACGTGCCCGGGCTGAACCCCGCCACGCCGGTCAATCGCTCGGCCGGTAAGCCGCCGGCGGCACAGATCGTCCACACCCAGGACTACACCCGTAAGGGCTACGTCAACCCGAACCAGGTGATCTACAGCATCATGCTGGGGTCCGATATCGGTGACTGGGACTTCAACTGGATCGGCCTGGAAACTGCCGACAACGTCCTGCTGGCCGTGGCCTACGTGCCCCTGCAGCAGAAGCGCAAGAACATCCCGCCGCTGCAGATCGGTAACAACCTCACGCGCAACATGCTGCTCAAGTTCGACGGTGCCCAGCAGATGACGGGCATCACCGTCGACGCGAGCACCTGGCAGCACGACTTCACCGTGCGCCTGAGCGGAATCGACCAGCGCGAGCGGCAGAGCAACCGCGATATCTACGGGCGCGCCCTGTTCGTCGGTGACGGCCTGGCCGTAGAGCGCAGTTTCGGCGTGTTCCAGCTCAAGCCCGGGCGGGCCTACATCGAGGGCATTCGCCTGGAGCTGGTCGACGCCCTGCAGTTCACCGTTCCGGCGTTCCCGGCCAAGGTCTGGCTGAACGTCGCCCTGGAGCGCAGCGAAAGCGATGTGGTGGCCACCTGCAAAGTGGTGATCGCCAACGCCGAGGGCGATCGCACCGATTCGGCGGGTGTCCGTCACTACCTGGTCCAGATCGCCGGCATCGATGCCAGCGGCAATATCACTGACCTGCGCACCACCAAGTCCATCGCCGGCGCCCTGGTCGAGCACTTCGCCGCCAAGGACGGCGATTACGAGCTGCTGCGCGCACGCGGCACGACCAAAGAAGACGTAGGGCTGGGCAACCTGCCGAACGAGAAAAGTGACGACCCGGGCACCGCCAGCAGCGAGATTCTGGCGACAACTGCCGCCCTCAAGGCAGCCATGGCCCAGGTCGAGAGCGCCCTGGTGGGCATGATGGTGTTTTTCCCAACCAGCACCACGCCGGCGGGCTTCCTGCGCTGCAACGGCGCCGCCGTGTCCAGGACGGCCTACGCCCGACTGTTCGCCCAGATCGGCACCTTCTACGGCGCCGGCGATGGCGTGACCACGTTCAACCTGCCCAACCCACGGGGCCGCTTCCTGCGCGTCCTGGACGACGGCCAAGGCCTCGATATCGGCCGTGTCCTGGGCAGCCTGCAGGCGGATGAACTGAGAAGCCACGCGCACACCGCGTCGTCAGCTGCAGGCGGTGGACACACCCACACCGCCTCCGCTGCAGCAGCTGGCGGACACACCCATACGGCGAGCACCGATAACCAAGGCGCGCATACCCACACCGTCAAGGAAGGCACGGTCGGGGTCGTTCTCGGCCAGGGCGAAACCCTGACCTCAGGTGACGACCTCACCACTGGCATCAACAACTACTCGACCACCTCCAGCGCTGGCAGTCACGCGCACAACGTCACCGTGAACGCCGTGGCGGATCACATCCACGCCGTCACGGTGAACGGCGTTACGGACCACACCCACACCATCACCGTGAACGCGGCCGGCGGTACCGAAACCCGCCCAGTGAACGCCGCCTATCCGCTGTTCATCAAGTATTGAGGCTGTCATGACCACCAAGACCGTTTATCAAACCGACGAGCTGGGCATCTATGTCGGCCCGGCTGTGGCCGACGCATCGCCGCTGGAGCCCGGCGTGTGGCTGATCCCCGCCCGGTGCGTGGAGCAGGAGCCGCCGAGCGCCCCGGAAGGCCAGGCCGCGCTGTGGGACGGGCTGAGCTGGAAGCTGATCGACTGCTACCGAGGCCTGACCGCCTACAACACCGCCACCCGGGAACCCATGCTGATCGATCGCCTGGGGCCTCTCCCGGCCGGCTACACCCTGGAACAGCCAGGCCCGGGGCAAGTCTGGGAGTTCGGCCAGTGGGTGGATGACATCCCCGCCGTGGTCGAGGCCCTGTACCAGGAGCGCGTCCAGGCTGTGGATGCAGCCTGTGCACAGGAGATCACCGGCGGGTTCTGGTCGTCGGTCCTGGGCGATCGGCATTGCTACGGGAGCACGCTCGAGGAACAGATGAACCTCACCGGTGCCGTGCTCAGCGGCGCTGACCTGAACTATCCCTGCCTCGATGTCGACGGAATCAAGGCGTTTCGGCCCCACACCGCCGACCAGCTCCGTCAGCTGTCCGGTGATTTCACCGTGTTCCGCTTGGGCCGACAGGAGCTGGCTTACCAGCTCAAGCTGCAGCTGAAAGAAGCCCGCGACGCCCAAGACATCGACGCCCTGACCGCTATCACCTGGGAGAACGTCGCGGTATGACCTGGAGCCCCGTCACCATGCGCTGGCCCAGCGAGACCACCAGCTGGCTGGCCGACCTCGATGCCGCGAAATCGCTGGCCACCAGCGAGCTGGCCAGCACCGGCGAACGGATCACCGCGCTTAAAGACCTGGTCAGCACTGCGCCGAGCCTGGTGGGCGAAATGGCGGCCGCAGCGGTAGCCGCTGGCCGCAGCGCCTTGGCCGACGCCCTGGGCGAGGTGCCGGCGTGCCTGGTCGTGACCCCATTCCAAAGTGGGGTTGGCCAGGGCCGAGGCCTGCAGCGCTACCTGTCGGCGCCGAACCTGGTGCGCCATCTGGGCGCCAAACTGGAGGATTCCAGCGACCAGAGCCGCCCAGGCGGCGAGCAGTACGCCCTGGTCGTCCTGTTCCTCGGCACCCGCTACGACCGTTTCGCGTCGACGCTGGGCCGCTTCAATGCCGTGCTGCCCCTGCCCGAACTGCAGCGGGCGCAGAACCGCGCCGGGCGCCTGTTCGAACTGGAAACCTCCAAGTGGGAGCTACCGAGCGCCGGCACGCTGCCGCGCTGGGGTGGCCTGCCGCTGAAGCGCTCCACCATCACCCGGGCCGCGAGCCAGGCCATGGCCGGCCAGCTGGCCGCACTGGAGAGTTTCGCGGCCAGCTCGCCCATGGCCGACCTGCAGGCGATGGCAGCCCGCAAAGCTGAGCGCGCAGCCGCGCAGGCCCAGCAGCTCGCTGATCTCAAGGCCCAGTTCGACGGGGCCACCGCAGAAACGACCATCAGCGCCCGCCTGATCGGCCCGGGCAACGCCGCAGAGCTGCGCCGTCAGCTGCTGACCGGCGACGCACCCGGGCACGAATGGCCGCTGTCCGCCGGCGTCATGCTGGTGGGCTCGCTCAAGGGCCTCAGTTTCGTGCGCGAGCTGGTGGGCCTATGACCTTGCTCCTGGACGGCGAACGAATCCGCGGCCGCAGCATGAAGGTCACCGGAGACCTGCGTATCGAGAGCGGCGATATGTCGGGGCAGACCAGCAACACCGACACGGCGCACAAGGGCTTCAAGCCCAAGACCTTGACCGTCACGCTGCTGATCGCCTTTGTCGACGCGGAGCATCTGCGCGCACTGATGCGCCTGGCCGAGGCCACGGAAAGCGGTGGCCAGCTCAAGACGTACCGAATCGTCAACGACACCGCGACGGCCATGGGCATGAGGCAGGTGCAGTTCTCGGACGGGGTCAGCGCCCGGGAAGACGACTCGCTGCTGGCCTGGCGGATCCAGTTCACCCTCACCGAGAAGCTGTCGAACCCTGAGCGCGTGGAAAAGCGCAGGACCGGCAATGCGGTCAAGACCCAGAGCGCCCCGGGCCAAGGCGTGAGCGGTACCAGCAGTGGCGCCGGCGGCGCCGATGACAGCGGTACCGGCCAAGGCCTGACGGGCTTCGAATCCACCCTCAAAAAGCTCGATGACTGGCTGGGGAGCAAATCGTGAAGCTCCATAAAGTCCTGAGCATCGGCGGCGCCGTGCACGACCTGGTCAAAGATGATGTCCGACTGGACCTCGCCACCCCCGGCCGCGCCCAGTTCACCATCAAGTCCACCGTGCCCGTGTCGGGCCTGGTCACGCTCGACATCGGCTACAACGACTCGCCCCTGCAGCGGCACTTCATCGGCTACGTCGAGCGGTCGACCTCGGTCAACCAGGTGGAGCAGGTCCTTTACTGCCGCGAGCTGGCCGCCATCCTCGCCAAGCCGCTCCCGCTGAACCTGCGCCATGCCGATCTGCGCACCGTGCTGGCCGCGATCGGTGAACAGACCGGCCTGCGTTTCCGTGTGCCGGCGCAGGCCTACGCATCGATCAAGGCGCCGTTCTTCTACAGCCTGGCGTCCGGCTTCCAGGCCATGGACAGCCTGGCCCGGGTTTTCTCAATCCCCGACCTGATCTGGCAGCAGCAGGGCGATGGCGAGGTGTTCGTGGGGAGCTGGGAACACAGCTTCTTCGGCGCCCGATCGCCCCTGCAGCTGCCGGTCGAGCTGTTCAACAACTACCAGGGCAACCAGAGCGCCGTGATTGCGGCGCTGCCTGGCCTGCGTCCTGGTGCAACCATCAACCAAGGCGAGCGCGTCACCTCCGTGGCCCTTGTCGGTACCGAAATGGCGATCAAATGGAAGACGCAATCCGGCGCTGCGTAGAGCGCATGTATCCGGAGCTGAGCGGCGGCTATCACCTGCCGCGCATGGCCCGGGTCGTCGGTGTGGCCGATGCGCCCGCCGGCGCAACCATCTGCGACGACTTCCGGCCGCGCTTCGCGGTCGACCTGCAGGTCCTGGACGAGAACGGCGAGCCGGACGAGGCCCTACCAACGCTGGCCGGCGTGCCGCTGCCGGTGCCCACGGGCGGTGATGAAATGGGCTTCTTCAGCTTCCCCGAGGAAGGCACCACCGTAGTCGTCGGGTTCACCCAAGGCCTGCCGCACAAGCCGTTTATCCAGTGCATCCTGCCCCATGGCCTGTCCTTACCCCGGGTACCCAAGGGCGACCAGGTCTGGCAGCACAGCGAGGCCTCGCAACAGCGCGTCGAGTCGGATGGCAGTTGGACCCGCCAGACAGACGGCGGGATCACGGACAAGTCGACCGATCGCCAGGTGGAAAGCCTGACCAATGCCGAGCGGTACCAGAGCGACAGCCGCACCATTGATGACCACTCCACCGAATCGGTGGGCGGTACCAAAAAGATCGAGGCGCTGGGCGCGCTCCAGCTGCTGTCCGGCGGTACCGCCAACTTGGCAGCGGTGGACGACCTCAGTCTGGCCACCGGCCGCGATCTCAACCAGGTGGTTGCTCAGAAGCTCAACCTGGCCGTGGGTGGCGACCTGATCGAGCGCGTCCAGAAGGCACGCAAGAGCATCGCCAAGACCACTTGGCTCGGGTCTGAGTCGGTCAACGTCCTGCAGGTGCTGTGCGACCTGATCGACCTGGTGGTGCTGATGAACACCGACCTGGCCGGCCACACCCACGGGCCGAGCCCTGTCCCTTCCAATGCCGGCGCCTTCGCCGGGCACGCCGGCACTGGCGCACAACTTTCTGGGCAACTGAAGCCCATCACAGGAGCTTGAATGGAACTGAAGAACTACTTCGCCCAGGACGACGCCGGCAACATCCTGCCGAACGCGATCTGCTATCTGTACGAGCGCGGCACCGAGATCCTGGTAAAAAATCTGCAGGCTGCTGACGGTACCGCGTTGGTTAACCCGTTCACGGCTGACGACAAAGGCATGGTCGTGTTTGCCGCGCCCAACGGACTGTATGACCTGCGTATCACCAAAGGCGCCCGGGATAGCCGAATCCGCGTGCAGTGCCTGGACCTCACCGACCACCTGAACCGGCTCGCAGGCAACCCAACCCCCAAGGACTCGCCATGGCTGGCCAAAGGCGACGGGGTAACCAACGACACGGCCGCATTTGCCGCGTTCGAAGCTGTCGTGAAGGGTCGCCGTGTCGACCTGGGCGGCTCGGTGTTCGTGCTCGATGAACTGCCTATAAAGAACTCGTACCTGAACGGGGCGTTCAAGGTCGGCGGATTCACCCGCATTACTGCGCTGAACGACAACCTGTCAGCCCAGCCGCCACGCTTCCACCGTATTGGCGGTCAACTGGCCATGCTCAAAGAGTCGCTGTCCAACCCGCTCGAGCAACTGACTTCGCTTGTCGTAATTGCCGACTCCATCGGCTGGGGTAGCGGCACACCAGGCGAGCAGGCGGTGACTGATCCGCGCAATGGCACGCTGGCAGACCCCCGGAACAACTTCGGTGCCCCGTCCTGGTTCAACGAATTCGCCCGCCACATTGGCGAGCGATACGCCTTCAAGGCACCTCCGGTCCTGTCCAACTGGCCGGCCAGCCCATCGGGCGAGTGCATCGTTGAATACACCGTGACCCATGATCTGTACCCCCGAGGAGGGAGGTTCAACGTCCAATCGGTGGGGCCATCGGTGAGCGTCACCGACGCGCTCACCTCGGGATCGGTGACCAACTGCCAGCGAGTTTTCGCCGACGGCAACTCCAACGGCACCTCGTACCACTCGGTCAGCTTCCAGTTCACCGGGACCACCTTCGCGCTGCACTTCGGTGTAGTAGGTGATGAACTCACTGGCGGTCTGGACTATGAGCTGTTCGTGGATGGCGTCTCCCAGGGCGTGTTCACCACATCGGCAGGCGAGGAAGGACTGACCTACGGCAACAACCGGATCCGGAACCACACCTTTGGCTACGTCCGGAACAAGACCGTGGAAATCCGGACCAAGCGCCGTGCCAGCCAGACGACAGGGACCAAAGCGTTGCGGATGGAGGCGATCCGGGTCAAAAAGACGATCCGCCTCACCAACCAGGCGATCAACGGCGCGACCACGCGCAGCTATCGGATGTACAACCTGCCGGGCAACACGTTTGGCCACGGCAACGCTGTCGGGCCGCAGGACAACTATGTGATCGTCGCCCTGGGCACGAATGACCGGATCCGCAACCCGTCGCAGCCGCAGAGCGTGAACGAGTTCAGCGCCAACCTGGGCGCGCTCTTGGACATCGTCCAGCCGATGGCCAACGTGATCCTAATGTGCTCGAACCCGTCGAACAACGAAAATCCGGAGACCTACGCGTTTACGATGCAGGACGTCCGGGGCGAGATCTACCGCACCGCCCGGGCGCGAAGCCTGGACATGATCGACAACTATGCAGCCCTGTCGATTCCAGACATGAGCCTCATCGCGAACGACGGTCTTCACCCGAATGCGCTTGGCTATTACCTGTACTCCAGGAATGTGATCGGCTCATTAGAAGTAGCTTGATCAAACCCACCGGACGACGGGTTTTCTTGTTTTTTTCTTCGGTGTATCACTTTACAATCGCCGATTTTCACAAGGATCTACAAGTGAACAGGAGAAAGTTTCTAACGTTTGCGGCGATAGCAGCAGCGTATCCGGCATATCGCGGCTTCGCATCGTTGGTAGATAACCAATTGATCCAGTCCAATGGCGGCCAGCTCGGAAGGCTAAAGGCAGCTCTTGCTGATCCGAACCGTCAGATGACAGGCATAGCCTTTGTTGGCGACTCGATTACCTGGGGCACTGGTACGAGGCAGGGCCCGAATCCCGACCCTCGAAACGGTACGCTGGCCGACCCTCGCGATAACTTTTCGAGCGAAAGTTTCGTTAATAACGTGAAGCGGTATATTGGTGAGGCTTACATGCCTGGTGCGTCCGTAAGTCACTCGAACTGGCGTACCTCGCCATCCGGGCAATCAGTAGTCGAATTTTCTCGGAGCAGCACTCGCAAGACTGTAAGAATTAGTAATCAAGGCATCAACGGAGCGAGCACCACTAGCTATATGGCACGTAACCTAGTTTCATCAGACAAGGATAGCTACGCTCTGCTACCTGATGATGAATTTGTGTTCGTCCAACTCGGGACAAATGATCGAATAATCGACCGAAGAAACCCTAAAAACGCTCACGAACTTACTGCAAATCTTGAGCGACTGGTAGCGCAAATCAGCGAAAGCTCCGAGGTAATACTGATGTGTGCGAACCCGTCGACTGTGGAGTCGTCTGGTCGCTACTTGTTTGACATGAGGACCGTCAGGGACGCAGTCAGCGTCGCCGCAAAAAACACTGGCGTAGATTTTATTGATAACTACGCATTATTTGAGAATCTTGACATTAAATATTATATGAATGACGGCAGCCACCCTAATGTAAAGGGTCATGCAGTAATCGCATCCCATATAATTTCTGCGATCCAAATGTCATAAAGAGGGGCGCTATGCGCCCCTATCATTTGCCCTTCGAAATTGCGGGCTCTCTCTTTGGATCGCCATTGCTGGATACATTTGCGTACATATGGAAAAACCTACGGTTACAATTTTTTTCTGCGACCAGCAGCCTCAATGCAGGTCTGTCGAATTTTAATGCTTCTCGTCCAAGCCCTGCAAACTCTACAGCGGCTATCACATAGTTTTCGACGCAAGTAAATATATCATAGCCGTGCCGAATCGTTCGTCCAATAGTTCGGTATTCACCTTCAATTGGTAGGGCGACACCATATTCATTTATAAAATCCTCAGCATCCCTTATATTCAAATACTGAACGAGATTGATGATTTTTTTGCAGAACTCAGTATATTCAGTGTAAAACTTCGGCTGATCAGAAGCCGACAACATAAGCTCAAAACTACGTCTGGCACTCTGAACCTTTTTTATCAGTTCATCTATAACGTCCAAGCGTAGCGTGGGCGTGCCTTTCGATGCTGCGCCATCGAACAGCTTTGCATGGATGCGAGGATTAATAGTGAAGTTGGCAGTGAAGTCTGGCGAGAACTTAGTCGGGCCAATTTGCTCATAATAAGCGGCAAATTCTTTTCTGTGAAGGTAAAATAATTCGTGTTTGCTTTTTTCAATTTGCCTTGCGGCTTGAGAAGTTGAATGCAGCTTTGTTATTAACGCAGCCAGAGGGAGTGAGAGGCCAAGCAAACCCAATGGAAGAGCACTAACCCGAATAAACTCTCTGAAGCCAGCCTCTGTTAAGGATATAGTATATTCCTTCCAAGCAAAGCAACCGAACTCCAAGAAGTACATGACGGGTACCGCTATAGACAACCAGAATAGAGGTTGCTTATCTAAACCGTAATCCGGATTAAGTGAGAGCCTCTCTTTCCAATTTTCATCCCGTCGAAATTTCTTAATAATCGCAGCCGAGATTACCCCCACAAATATCATGGGTGTAACAACTAGCAGCGCTAGCATTAAATAATCGTCCATTCCCCCTCCCAGTCAGGCCAAGACGGCCACATCGAAATTCATTCGATCATATCGCCTCCGCTTACCTTTGACCTTCAGATAAAAATCCTCAGCCCCAAAAAAATTGGCCGAGAAAATCACTTATCCCCCTCCCGCCGACGCGCTCTACGTCGCGAAATAGTGCAAAGGCCAGCCCAGGTGCAGGTTACCCCCGGAGCAGGCCCGGCGCGGGCCGCGTAGAGAACCAGTGCATTGCACGCTATGCAAAGATTTGAAGGGATGTGAAGCCTCGTGCAGCCTGGAGCGTCCACAAAGTGTCCACACTGCAGACGAATATGGAACCCATATATCCCCAAATATTCAGCAAAAACAGCGCCATGCTGGGTTTTGCCAATAACCATTGGTCGTAATGTTGGACTTGTAATCAGTAGGTCCCGGGTTCGATTCCTGGTGCCGGCACCATTCAAGGTTCCATAGAAAGCTTTCAAAATCTCTGGAACCCCCGAAAAACCTGCCTTCTGGCGGGTTTTTTCGTTTTGGCGTTCCGTCGGATTCCGGGGGTAGCCAGCGCTAATAAGGGTACTTTTAAGGATACCTACCAATTCGACATTGGAAAGTACCCTTATGGCTCGCACAACGGCTCCCCTTACCGACAACGCCTGCCGCACCTTCCAGGTTCCATGTTAGCTTTCAAAAGCTATGGAACCCCGCTCTACTCTCAAGCCCCCCGCAACCCCCGCCGCACCTCTTTATCGGCATACATCAACTGATCCGCCGCTTTGAGCGCTGCTTGCAGCGATGTCGCAGAAGGGTCGACACTCGTAATACCAATGCTCGCGCCGGAATAATTGAAACGGCATTCATCAAATTCGTAGCTACCAATCAGCAGCGGCGCCAGCCGTCGGCGCATGGCTGAGACAGTTTGCGCCATCTCGCCTGGATGCACGGAAGCCGTCAACCCGATCACAACGAATTCGTCACCACCCCAGCGCCCAAGCTCATCCGTCGCCCGCAACCCGCCCTGAAGTCGTCGGCTGCCTTCGATCAGGAACTGGTCCCCCACCTCATGCCCGTAGGTGTCGTTGATCGCCTTGAATTCGTCGAGGTCGATAAATGCCACCAACACCCCCTGCCCCGTTCGTTTCGCCAGCGCGAAATGCCGATGCAAGGCCGCCAGAATTGCACGCCGGTTCTTCAAGCCGGTCAGCGCGTCATAGTTTGCCGCATAGCGTTCTTCCTGGCGGCGCATCAACATCTGCGCGGTCACACGGCTGGAGAGCAAGATCAGAATTAACCCCAGCGCTGCCACAGATGCCGCGGTCCAGTAGTACTGCTGGCGCATCGGCTGAAGGTGGTCAAGCGTTGCCAACGTCAGCAACTGATAGTGCGCGTCGTTCAGGGGCTGGCGCCTCACCAGGTAAGGCTGCCCGTCAATGAGCCATTGATCGGCCTGAGCCGCTCCGGTCATTGGGCGGATATCCATAGGCTCGCCCGGCTCTTCGTCGCCATCCACAGCCTTGGGCATATCAGGCGGCAGCAGCGCCGCCACGTTGCGCAGCATGAACCGCTCGCTGGACGCGGTAGTCACACGCCCCTGGCGGTTTACAATCAAGGCTGTGTGACGCCCCGTGAGATAAAGGGCAATGTCCGGGGCATCGAACTTGACCGTGACAGAGCCAAGTGGCTTGCCATCGGCACCGTCAATGCGGCTGGCTACGAAATAGGAGGGTGTCTTGTTCAGGCGGGCGATGCCGAACATGGCACCACTGCCAGTGCGCAGTGCATCGATGAGGTAAGCCCTGCCCGTATAGATCTGGCCAACAATGCTGAACGACTCCGCCCAGTTACTGGCCGTCACCGTATCGTCTGAAAGGTTGTTCATGTAGATGCGGGCATAGTGGAGATCGCTGGACAATCGGTCCATGAAATCACCTACGCTTCGAACCAAAGGGTCACGGGTGAAATTCGAAGCGCGCTCTTCACGCGTGAGTGCCGCGAAACCGGGTGGATCATGGCGATACCGGGCAGCGAGCTGGATGACCTCGCTCTGGCGGGCCACCATATTGGCCACACTGGCCATCTCGGTGAACAGACGGTCTACGACACGCCCCGTTATCTGGGCTTCGTATTCGGCGCCTGCCGCCAGGTTTTTAAGCTCTTCTGCCGTAAGGTGCTGCGCTATCCACACGCCCAGGCTTGCCACAAATGCCAACCAGACGAGCACTACGCCCAGCGTCACCCGGCGCATGATGGAAGGGATGTCCCTGCGTTGCCGCCGCTGCGCCGACGCGTAGCTCACGCCGTGCCTGCCGGTTGAATGGTGCTCCAAGGCAACTCCTTTTGCGATACAGCAAGGTGCATCATCGACCCTGCGATACCCCCACCAAGGCGGGGCTCGCAAGATTGTAAAACATTCACCTCAGTGTATTGGCAGAACGTCTACTTACCAGCAGGGTGGCTAAAAGAGGTTGCCCGGATACAGGGCTTTGCCGGTGTTCGCGGGACAAGCCCGCCCACAGTGATCACGCCAGCTTTCAGATTTTGTGCAAGACAGTTGCTCCCACAGGGATTGCGCATGCCTTGAGGTAAGCACTGACCCTGTGGAAGCGGGTTTACCCGCGAAGAAGCCGGCACAAGCAGCACAAGAAAGCTGCTCCCATGCATTCGGCTTGCCGGCGATGGACTGCGAAGCAGCCCTAGGCAGTATTGATCAGAACGCCGTACTAACGGTCAACGACAGGTTACGCGGGTCACCATAAATCGCCCCGGCATAGAACCCGTACTGGGTGTAGTAGTGCTTGTCGAACAGGTTGTTGGCGTTAACGCTGACGCTGGTGTCGTCGGTCAGCTGGTACTTGGCCATGGCATTCCAGATGGCATAACCGGACCAGTTCACGTCGGTAGCACCGTTGCTCACACCATTGGTGGGCTGGCCAGCCGGGCTGGAGATGGCGCGGATGTTGGTTTGCGCGGTCACACCGGCACCCAGGGTCAGGCGGTCGAGCGGGCCGCTGAGGCGGTAGGTGGTCGAGGCCTTGAACAGGTGCGATGGATCACTGCGACCGTCGCTGTCGACGCGGCGCAAGTGCAGGTAGGTGTAGCCGGCATACACGTTCCAGTTGGGGGTCAGGGCGCCCGCGACTTCCAGGTCGATACCGTCGGTTTCCTGGCCGGAACCGGCCTTGTAGGCGTTGCCACCGGTCGGGGTAGTCAGGTCGCCGTCCAGCACCGCCTTGTTTTCCTGCTTGGTGCGGAAGTACGCCGCCGAGGCGTTCAGGCGGCCGTCGAACCACTCGCCCTTGATACCGGTTTCGTAGCTTTGACCACGAATCGGCTCCACCTTGCTGCCGCTGCTGGTTTCAGACGTTTGCGGGGTGAAGATGTCGGTATAGCTGGCGTACAGCGAGTAGTTGTCGTTGAGGTCGTACACCGCTCCCAGGTAGGGGGTGACGATGCCGTTTTCTTCCTGGCTGCTACGTGCACCGGCCACGCTGCGGGTGACAGAGGAATAGTTGCTGGTGCGCACGCCGACGATCACCGACAGCGGGTCGGTGATGCTCAGGCGGGTGGCAGCGTACATGCCCTGCAAGCGCGTGGTGGTCTTACTGTGGCGGCCGGTGCGTGAGGCGATGATGTCGTAGTCGTCATCCACGCCATTGCGCCAGTCGGTCAGCGGGAAGCCGTTGTTGGCGCGGAACTGGCAGCCCAATGCAGGCGCGCTGGCCATGCCGTCGCCAACCATGGTGCAGGTGTACTCCGGCGACCAGCCCACGGTGCGGCTGTCGTTGTAGCCGACCATGGCCTGATGGGTGCGGCCGAACAGCTGGAACGGGCCGGATAGGTCGATCTGGGCCGACTGCTGGGTGGTGTCGCTGGAGCTGTGCAGGCCGTTGAGAACGGCGCCGCTGCCGTCCTGGTCCCAGTAGCCGCCATAGGTGCCGCGCCCGGCCGAATTGACCTTGGCCAGGCCACGGTGGTTCAGGGCTTCGGTAGTGGCTTGGGCGGCTTTCAGGTCCAGCGTCCAGTCGTTGTCGAAGCGGTGCTCCAGCGAGCCGAACGCGGTGCGGGTGGTGTACTCGCCAAAGCTCCAGCTGGGTACCACGTTGGTGCTGCGTGGCAGGTCGGTCTTGCTGCCGTCTCGGTACCAGATTGGGATGTTTGCGCCCCAGCCGCCGCCTACCACCTTGTTGTACTCGTACTGGTAGCCGGCACCGAGGGTGGTGGCGTCGTCCAGGTCGAATTCGAAGTTGGCCAGTGCGGCGCGGGAACGCTCGGACTGGTTGTCGCGGAACGAGTTGGCGTCCTGCTGGGTCATCACGAAGCGCGAACGCAGGCGGCCGTCTTCGGACAGCGGCAGGTTGAGGTCGGCGCCCAGGCGGCGTTTGTCCCAACTGCCGTAGGTGGCGTAGGCGCTGCCGCCGAAGGTTTTGGTGGGGGCCTTGCGGATCAGGTTGACGGTGGCCGAAGGGTCGCCGGTGCCGCCCAGCAGGCCGTTGGCGCCGCGCACGATGTCGATGCGCTCGTACAGGTCCATGTTCAGCGCGTTGCCGCTGCCGCTGAAGTCGGAGCCGCCCTGGGTCTGTAGGCCATCGACCTTCCAGTTGCTGATCGAGTAACCACGGGCACGGTAGTCGGTACGCCCACCCACTTCGGACTTGTTGGCCGTTACACCCGGCGTGGTTTCCAGCGCTTGCTCGATGGTGTGGATGTCGCGGTCATCCATCTGCTGGCGGGTGATGGTGGTGACCGACTGTGGCGTTTGTCGCGGCGTCAGCGCCAGGCCGGTGGAGCTGCGGGTGCTCTCGACTGTGTAGCCCAGTTGGCCCGCATCGTCGGCGGGGAGCAACGCGCTGTCTTCGATCTGCGTGGCGTCCAGCTCCAGGGGTTTACTGTCAGCCGCCATGGCACCACCGCTAATGGCGACGGCGACGAAGAAGGCCAGCGGCTTGATGCGGTTGCCGCTTCGGCTGATGGGGGTGAAAGCTCGCGGGATGCTCATGGGATTCATTTGGGAAGGCTTCGTATTTGCAGATGATTTTTTGTTAGGATTCTAGGGATCGGCCCTCCGGGCTCCAGACCCGACATGTACGGGGATGTAATTGAAGGTAACGAGCGCCACAGGCCCTCACCAAACAGGTGTTTTTCCGCATGAGCACGACCCTGCTGGTTGTCGACGATGACGACGAGATCCGCGAACTTCTTTGTGATTACCTGACCGATGCCGGCTACAACGTGCTGGCGGCTGTCGACGGCGAGCAAATGCGCGACCAGCTGGCCCGGCACAAAGTGGAGCTGGTGGTGCTCGACCTGATGCTGCCGGGTGAAGACGGCCTTAGCTTGTGCCGCCAGTTGCAAGCCACCCCGGGGCTGGCGGTGATCATGCTGTCGGCCAAGGGCAGCACGCTGGACCGCATCATCGGCCTGGAAGTAGGCGCCGACGACTACCTGGCCAAGCCTTTCGAGCCGCGTGAGCTGATCGCCCGGATCAAGGCCGTGCTGCGGCGCCCGCAACGGCTGGAGCCCTCTGTCGAAGCGCCTGCCGTGGTCGATGCCCAACTGTTCGCGGGCTTCCGGCTGGAACATGTGAAGCGCCTGCTCACCCGCCCCGACGGCGAAACCCTGACCCTACCACGCTCCGACTACCGCGTGCTGCGCGAACTGCTGGAAGCCAACAACCGGGTGGTTTCGCGCGACCAGCTGACCCGCAGTGCGTTCGGCCGCGACCACCTGCCCGATGACCGCTCGGTGGACATGTGCGTCAGCCGCCTGCGCCAACACCTGCGCCATGCACCGACAGGTGCCGCGCAAATCCTCACCATCCGCAATGAAGGCTACCTGCTGAGTATCGCCAGTAACGTGGCGGATGCCTGACATGCGCTGGCTTCGCCGCCTGTGGCCACGTACCTTGTTTGGCCAACTGCTGCTAATCATGGTCAGCGGTACGTTGGTGATCCAGCTGATGTCGAGCAGTATCTGGTTCGATGTGCGTTTCGCCCAGGTACTCGAAGCCCCCATTCGGTTGATCGCCGCACGCAGTGCACCGCTCATTGCCCAGGCCGACTGCCCCGCTGGCACGTTGCAGGTCCCCCCCCACTACCACCTGCGTTGCAGCGAAACCTTGCCCACACCAGCGCATGACGAGCGCCGCGGGCGCAGGCGTGTGGAGCTGTTGCTGCATCAGGCCCTCAAATACGAACTGGGGCATGCTCAGGACGTGCGCCTGATAAAGGTGCAGCTTACCGATGAGCTGGGCCAGCCAATCGTCTGGCGCAGCCTGTTCGGGCTGCGCACGGCCCAGGCGCATATCCAGTTCGCGGTGCCGTTGGCCAACGGCCATTGGCTGACCATCGACGGCCAGGAACTGCAAGGCTGGAGCGGCGAGTCGGCCTGGGTGCTGATCAGCGATTACCTGTTGCGGGTGTATGCACTGCGCATCGTCGCGGTGTTGCTGGTGTGCCTGATAGCCGTACGCCTGTGCTTGCGCCCCTTGCGGCGCTTGGCCGATGCCGCACGTGGCCTGGGTAGCAACCTTGAGCAAGCGCCTTTGGCACTGGATGGCCCGGAGGAAGTGCGCCAGGCTGCCCAGGCCTTCAATGCCATGCAGCAACGCCTGATTGCCATGGTCAACGACAAGGCCTATTTCCTGGCCGCCGTGTCTCACGACCTGCGTACCCCGCTGACCCGCATGCGCCTGCGCCTGGAGCGCCTGCCCGACGATGAGCACCGACAGCGTCTGCGGCAGAACATAACGCAGATGGACGACATGATCGGCCAGGTACTCGACTACCTGCGCGCAGGGGAGCAGTTGAACCTGCAGCTAGTGGACCTGGACCGGCTGGTGGCACGCCAGTGCGCCGAACTGGCTACCCCTGAAGAACCGCTACCGGTGCATGGCCAAGCGGGTCATTCACAACTCGATGCCCTGCTGCTGCAGCGCTGCCTGCAGAACTTGTTGGTGAATGCACTGCGATACGCCAAGGACGTTTCGGTCACACTGGAACGGGCTACCACGGGGGTGTTCATCCATATCGATGACCGTGGGCCAGGGATTGCGCCAGCGCTGCTAGCGACCATCACCGACCCGTTCGTGCGCGGTGAAGGGTCGCGTAACCAAGCATCCGGTGGGTATGGGTTGGGGTTGAGCATTGCCCAACGGATTGCCAACAGCCATGGGGGGGAGCTGATGCTGGCAAATCGTGAAGGCGGTGGGTTGCGGGTCAGCATACTGCTGCCCATCTAAAGGCAGACGCGGTCTTACAGGGGACCGCGAACGCTCTGGAATACGCAATCAGGTAACAGTCTTTTACCGATTACCCAGGTTTTCCCCTGCCCGCCTTTGCCTATCCTATGCCCGGTCATCCTGACTGCGATGGACCCATGAAACACTCTCTGCCCAGCCGCTACGCCTGCCTCGCCATCTGTCTGTTGTTCACCTTCGCCAGCCTGCCACTGCTGCCCCAGCATGCCTGGCTCTGGCCACTAACGCTGATCACCGCCCTGCTCAGCCTGGTCGGGCTGAACGACCTGCGCCAGAGCCACCACGCCGTGCGGCGCAACTACCCGATTCTGGGCAATATCCGCTACCTGATCGAAACCATCCGCCCGGAAATCCGCCAGTACCTGATCGAGGGTGACGACGACAAACTGCCGTTCTCCCGCTCGCAGCGCTCGCTGGTGTACGCCCGCGCCAAGAACGAAAGCGCCGAGAAAGCCTTCGGCACGCTCAACGACGCCTACAAGCCCGGTTTCGAGTTCATCAGCCATTCCATGCTGCCAGTGGCTACGCCAGATCCGGCATCGTTCCGCATCGCCATTGGCGGGCCGCAATGCCGCCTGCCTTACTCGGCCTCGATCTTCAACATCTCGGCCATGAGCTTCGGCGCACTCAGCGCCAACGCCATCGCCGCCCTCAACCGGGGTGCGCGCATGGGCCGTTTTGCCCATGACACCGGCGAAGGCAGCATCAGCCCGTACCACCGCGAACATGGCGGTGATCTGATCTGGGAGATCGGCAGCGGCTACTTCGGTTGCCGCACCGAGGACGGCCGCTTCGACCCTCGACGTTTCGCCGAACAAGCCCGCTCGCCGCAAGTGAAGATGATCGAGATCAAGCTCAGCCAAGGTGCCAAACCAGGCCACGGCGGCATCTTGCCAGGGCACAAGGTCAGCCCCGAAATTGCAGAAACCCGTGGTGTGCGCGTAGGCGAGGACTGCATCTCGCCGGCAGCGCACAGCGCCTTCCGCACACCAGTGGAATTGCTGCAGTTCGTTGCCAGCCTGCGTGAGCTGTCGGGTGGCAAACCCGTTGGCTTCAAGTTTTGCCTGGGCCACCCGTGGGAGTTCATGGGCATCGCCAAGGCCATGCTGGCCACCGGCATCACCCCAGACTTCATCGTCGTGGATGGCAAGGAAGGCGGTACCGGCGCGGCACCTCGCGAGTTCAGCGACAATATGGGTGTGCCCATGCGTGAAGGCCTGATGTTCGTGCACAACACCCTGGTCGGCCTGAACCTGCGCTCCAGCATTCGCATTGGTGCGGCGGGCAAGATCGTCAGTGCCTTCGACATCGCCAGCGTCCTGGCCATCGGCGCGGACTGGGTCAATTCGGCACGCGGCTTCATGTTCGCCATTGGTTGCATCCAGTCGCAGAGCTGCCACACCAACAAATGCCCGACCGGCGTGGCCACGCAAGACCCGCTGCGCCAGCGCGCCCTGGTGGTGCCAGACAAGGCCGAACGGGTAGCCAGCTTCCACCGCAACACACTGCATGCACTGGCCGAAATGCTGGCGGCGGCAGGTCTGGAGCACCCCTCGGAACTCAAACCCAAGCACCTGGCGCGGCGCATCAGCTCCAGCGAAATCGGGCTTTTCTCGGACCTGCACACCTTCCTCAAGCCGGGCGAGTTGCTCAGTGGCTCGATTGAAAGCGAGTTCTATGCGCGGATGTGGCAGATGGCACGCAGTGACAGTTTTGCACCAGAAAGTGCAGACGTGATGTCCGCAGTGGCAAAACCCGTGCGCCGGAAAGAAACAGCCCCGGCATAAGCCAGGGCTGTTGATACATCAGACCAGGATCAGAAGATGCTGATCGGGTATTCAACGAATACGCGGACTTCGTTGCCGTCGTCGTTGTAACCGTTCTGCTGCACGGCGTTGTTGGTACGCACGAACGAGCTACGCAGCTTGATGGACAGGTCCTTGGCCGGGCCGTCCTGCACCACGTAACGGATCTGGTTGAAGATCTCGCGCTCTTTACCTTCGCCGAAGCCCTGCGGGTTGGCGACGTTGCGGGTGTTGATGTTGTCACCCACGACGTAGGCCAGCTTGTAGGTCAGACCCGGGATGCCGTAGGCACCGAAGTCCAGGCCATAGCCCAGCTGCCAGGAGCGCTCGTCTTCGGCGTTGAAGTCAGACCAGTACGAGTTGGCCAGGTAGATGGTAGAACCACCGTCACCCACGCCACCGGCGTTCTGGTAGAAGCCGTAGTTGTAGCCAGTGCTGCCGGTGCTGCGCTGGTGGGCGAGGGTGAACGAGTGTGCACCGTACGCGTAAGTGGCAGCCAGGCTCCAGATGGTGTTGGAGTCGCCGTTCAGGCCGGCAGCCTGGACGTACTGCTTGTCGATGTCCGACTTGTAGCCGTTGAAGTCCAGGGTCAGGGACTGGTCGCTGGCAATCGGGAAGACGTAGTTCAAGCCCAGGTAGTGCTTCTTCATCACGTCTTCGTTGTCGGCGGTGTACAGCGAAGCGGTGAAGTTGTCGGTGAACTTGTAGCTACCACCGAAGACGTTGATCGACTTCAAGCCACCACCGTCACGGCGCTCAGCACTTTTGCGCGCTTCCTGGGTGAAGCGACCGGCGTTCAGTTCCAGGCCCTGGATCTCTTTGGAGGTGATCAGGGTACCGGTGAAGCTTTCTGGCAGCAGACGCGCGTCGTCGTATTGCAGCACTGGCAGGGCCGGCATCTGGTCACCGTACTTCAGCACGGTGTTGGAGATGCGGAATTTCACTGCTGCACCGGCGCGGGCCAGGTTGTGCGGCGAGCTGGCGTTGCCTTCGGCGTTGGTGGTTTCGTGCGGCTTGAAGAAGTCGACGCCGCCGCCACCGTTGTGGCCTTTGCCGCCATCAAGGCGAACAGCGTACAGGCCGAATGCATCGACGCCGACGCCAACGGTGCCCTGGGTGAAACCGGAGTTGAAGGTGCCGATGAACGCCTGGCCCCATTCGATCTGGTCGTCGGTGCCGTGCTTCTTGTCGCGGTTGATGTAGGCGTTGCGCAGAAGGACGTTGGCGTGGCTGTCCTCGATGAAGCCCTTGCTGTCGGCCTGGTCATTGGCCTGTGCCTGGGTCGCGGCGATCATCGCCAGGGCGACCAGGCTGATCCTGGTTTTCAACATGTTGTTTTCCTTATTTCTTAATCAAAAACGCTCTGCACTATGGCGCCAGGAACCAACGCCCCTTCGTAGGTTCGACGCTATGCGGATCCAGCCTGGTGGGCCTGCCGGTAAGTACACAGCGGCCCTTGGCAGCAGCTTGGCCAAGATCATGGCCAGCAGGCGTTGGCCGAATCCTAGCCGTGTGCGATTACAAATGTCAAAAACTCGTGAAATGCAGGTTGATATAACTAAAATGACCGTTAGGTCTGGTGCATTTTCACGCCTCCTTGCGCTATCAGTGGGCAATTTATCTTGTGCCGGAAAAGACCTTTTGATCGAACGGACAAATTCCCTTCGAAGGGCAATTTCGCAGCAGAGCGGTTACAAATAGACACATTTGTAAAGACAAGCCTTTACAAATAGCCAAGCAAGAGCAAATAGCAAGCATTACCATTCGCACCTATTTTATCACCTGCCCGGTCCGGATGTGCCCATGCTTGTACCCTGCCGCCTTTCCCCCCTCACGCTTGGCCTGTCGCTGCTGTTCAGCGCCAGCCTGGCCAGTGCCGCCACCACCACGCTGCCGGAGTCGTCGGTTACCGCCGACAGCGAGCGCGAGAAGGACAACCCGCGTGTCAAAGAGGTAAGCACCGCCACCCGAACCTCAACGCCAGTGCGTTACGTGCCTCAGGCAATCGACACGGTGAAAACCGCCAACGTGCTGGACTACGGCAGCAACACCCTGGGCAAGGCGCTGGAAGGCATCCCCAACGTCAGCAGTGGCGCCGACACCCGTTTCGACAGCGTGCGCATTCGTGGCTTCGAGGCCAGCAACGACTTCTACCTGGACGGCATTCGCGACGACAGCCAGTACATCCGCGACCTGCACAACATCGAGCGGGTCGAGGTACTGAAAGGACCAGCGGCAGTGCTGTATGGCCGTGGCAGCCAGGGGGGTATCGTCAACCGGGTCAGCAAGGCGCCAGAACCTGGCCGCCGCTCGACCATCGAAGCACAGGCCGGCAGCGAAGACCTGCGTAGCCTGTATGCCGACCTCAGCGCCGACCCCAGCGACACCGTCAGCCTGCGCCTGAACATGGGCAACCAGGACAACAACAGCTTCCGCGACGGGATCGACGGCAGCCGCCAGCTGTTCGCCCCGTCGATCAGCTGGCAGATCAACCCCGACCTGAACTGGCTGGTGCAGTACGAATACAGCCGGTACAACCGCACGCCCGACCGTGGCATCCCCGGGGTCAACGGTCGCCCGGCCGACGTCAGCCGCGGTACCACCTACGGCGACCAGCGCGACTACATCGATGACCGCGCCCAGTCCCTGCGCTCACGCCTGAACTACCAGCTGAACGAAACCTGGCAGCTGCGCCATACCCTGGGCCTGTTCAAACTCGACAGTGAGTTCGACAACACCTATGTCACGGGCTACAACCCCGGCACCAATATCCTGACCCGCCAGCGCTGGCAGCAGGACCTGAACACCCGCAACCTGTTCAACAACCTGGAGGCTGAGGGCGACTTCGATACCTTGGGGCTGGAGCACAAGCTGCTGCTGGGCCTGGAGATCGGTAACCAGAAGCGTGACCCGGTGTTGTATACCGCCGGTAGTCAGTCACTTCCGGGCTTGGGCAAACCCGGCAGCAACCAGCAGCACAATGGCAAGCTGGTGCTGTCGAGTGACAACCACACCGTGGTCGATAGCCGTGGCCTTTACCTGCAAGACCAGATCCGTCTGAACGATCAATGGCAAATCCTGGCTGGCGTGCGCTTCGACCAGTTCGACGTGAAAACCACCAACAAGGATGGCATAAGCGAACCGCAGGACAGCAACGGCACCAGCCCGCGCCTGGGCGTGGTCTACACGCCATGGCGTGACCATTCGTTCTACGCCTCGTGGAGCAAGACCTTCTCGCCGGTGGGCGGCGGCCTGATCGGCATCACCCCGGATGCACCGGGCAACGGCAACGACGCCAAGCCGGAAGAGACTCGCCAGAAAGAAATCGGGGTGAAAAGCGACTGGCTCGACCAACGCCTGACCACCACCCTGGCCGTCTACGAGCTGGAACTGTACAACCGCCGCACCCGCGATCCGGAAAACCCTAACAACATCCTGCTCAGCGGCTTGCAGCGTTCACGCGGCATCGAGTTGACCGCCACCGGTAACATCGCCGGCAACTGGTATGTACGCGGCGGCATCGGCCTGCAGGACGCCATCATCGTCAAGGACAACAACGGCCAGGAAGGAAACCGCATCAACGATGTGGCCAAGCGCAATGGCAGCCTGTTCATCACCTGGAAACCGGAACTGGGCTGGTATGCCGAAACCGGGCTGACGCTGGTGGGTGAACGTTACGCGGACAACCAGAACACCACGGTGCTGCCGGGGTATGGCCGCTGGGATGCGCTGGCGGGGTACCGCACCCATGACTGGGATGTGCGGGCGGCGTTGAGCAACATTGCCGACAAGGCCTACTACAGCTCAGCGACCAGTGCTGCGCAGATCATGGTGGGGGATCCACGCAGCCTGGTGGTGACGGGTAGCTACAGCTTCTGATCTTTAGCCTGTACCGGCCTCTTCGCGGGCGCGCCCGCGAAAAGGCCGGCAGGCTAAAGCGATCGATCAGTGCCACACCCCCATCAACGCCTGCATTTCTGCATCGCTGATCAGCCCCTGGGGGTAGCGCCCTGCAAGCAGCCGCTGTGGGTCGGTCGTCCTGACCTTTTTGCTTCCATGGTGCTTCAACCACTTCGCAACCCGCTTGAGCGATTGGTGATTCACTGCCGATGGGCGCAATGCCGACTCACTTGCTGCGTTCATTTCTACACGTACTCCCTGGCCCGTGAGCGGCAAATTTACGTAAGTATTGTTACAGATCCGAGAGCGCGGCCTGGCCGGGCTATCCGATTGGCTATCCATTTGGCTATCCATTTGGCTATCCATTTGGCTATCCATTTGAAAACAATACAAAACCTATGCCAGCACGGACCTCCGAACGTCGCCCGAAAAAAAGGCCCGTACATGACGGGCCTCTTCATTCGCGCCGCGCTCAGCGCTTGACCGGCGCCGGCTGCTGCTGGGTCAGGCAGTGAATGTTGCCACCGCCCAACAACAGCTCACGACCCGGGATCATCACCACCTCGTGATCGGGGAAGATCTTCGCCAGGATCGCTCTGGCTTCGGCATCTGCCGGGTCATCGAAGCTTGGCGCGATGATGCCCCCGTTGACGATCAGGAAGTTCACATACGAACCGGCTAGACGCACCGACGGGTCACGCTCCTGGCTGCCGGCCACATGATCGACACCGGCACACTCTTCAGCCGTGGCGAACAGCGGGCCCGGAATCGGCATTTTATGCACGATGAACTCACGGCCCTTGGCGTCACGGGTGTTCTTCAACACCTCCATGGCCGCGTGGCAGCGCGCATAGTTGGGGTCGTTGGAATCATCGGTCCAGGCCAGTAACACTTCACCTGGGCGCACGTAACAGCAGAAGTTGTCGACGTGGCCGTCGGTTTCGTCGTTGTACAGGCCATCCGGCAGCCACACCACAGTATCGACCGCCAGCTGGTCGCGAAGCACCGCTTCGATCTGCTCGCGGTTCAGGTGCGGGTTGCGGTTGCGGTTGAGCAGGCATTCCTCGGTGGTGATCACGGTGCCTTCGCCGTCCACGTGAATCGAGCCGCCCTCAAGCACGAAGCCTTCGGTGTGGTAGCGCTGGCAGCGCTCCATCTCCAGCACTTTGGCGGCCAGTTCCTCGTCACGGTTCCAGGGTGCATACAGGCCGCCATCGAAGCCGCCCCAGGCATTGAAGCCCCAGTCCACACCACGCACTTCACCCTGGTCGTTGATGACGAAGGTCGGGCCGGTATCACGCACCCAGGCGTCATCGTTGCTGATTTCGACCACTCGAATGTTCGGCAGGTCGAGCTGGCGGCGGGCATTTTCGTACTGGCCGGCAGAGGCTGCGACGGTCACCGGCTCGAAGCGGGCAATGGCCTTGGCCAAGGTGACGTGGGCCGCCTGGGCAGGCTTACCGCCCAGGCGCCAGTTGTCCGGGCGCTCCGGCCAGACCATCCACACCTGGGTTTGCGGGGCCCACTCGGCGGGCATGTGGAAACCATCGGCACGGGGCGTGGTGTTGAGGGTTTTCATGGGTGACCTCTGTGATGGCCCTGAGCCGGACTGTGCTGGGGCGTTTGTGAATTTATAACCGATATATATCGACATTTAAAGCCCGATGGTCGGGACTTTTCCGCTCAAATGACGAATTTGTATCGATAACAATCGAACCTAATTTATCCTTGTCTGGTGCCGATAGCAGTCTGACGTCTACCATAGCCACACCTTATGCATCCTGTTACAGCTCCCGGCGGAAAATTCCAGCGGGGCCGACTAGGGTCAATACTTGGGCAACGGGCCAGCGAGCCGCTATGAACATCATTCCTACTGCAATCCCTGAGGTACTGATCATCGAGCCGAAGGTTTTCGGTGACAGCCGTGGTTTTTTCTTCGAAGCATTCAACGCGCGTGAGTTCGCACGGCAAACTGGCGTGAAAGCCGAATTCGTCCAGGACAACCACTCACGCTCCATCAAGGGCGTACTGCGCGGGCTGCATTACCAGGTGAAAAACACCCAAGGCAAACTGGTGCGCGTAGTGCAGGGGGAAATCCGTGATATCGCCGTGGACGTGCGCAAAAGTTCGCCAACGTTCGGCCAATGGGTCGCCGTGCATCTGTCGGCCGACAATCACCGTCAACTGTGGATTCCACCCGGCTTCGCCCATGGCTTTGCAGTAATGAGCGAGTCGGCCGAGTTTCTCTACAAGACCACCGACTACTACAACCCGGACGCCGACCGCTGCATCCGCTGGGACGACCCACAATTGGCAATCAACTGGGGGCTGCAGCAACCCCCGGTGCTATCAGACAAGGACAAGGTCGGCCTGCCACTGGCAGAGGCGGAACTGCTGCCTTAACTAGCGCATAATTGCGCCAGACTTTTCTGGCGCATTTACGTGATGATTGCAAAACCCACGCCCCCACGCCGTCCCCGCTGGCGCAGCCTGGCCTTGTTGGCCCTGTGTCTGGCCCCGCTCCTATGGCCCCTGCACCACCTGGCCGAGCGTTACTACCAGGATGAGCTGGCCTCGCAGAACCGCCAGACCCTCGACCTGTACGTCGCCAACCTGCTCGGCACCCTGCACCGTTATGAGACCCTGCCACAAATCCTTGGCGACCTGCCGGCGCTGCGGGGTGTACTGGCCGACCCGTTCCGCCTGGAAGCAGTAACCAACGCCAACCGCCTGCTCAAGGACATCGTGCAGCAGACCGGCGCCGAGGTGATGTACCTGATGGACATCAGCGGCAACACCCTGGCCGCGTCCAACTGGGACAAACACGACAGCTTCGTCGGCCGCAATTTCGCCTTCCGCCCCTACTTCAACGAAGCCATGGCCGGCCACTTGGGCCGTTTTTTCGGCCAGGGCACCACCTCGGCCAAACGCGGCTACTTCTTTGCCGCCGCCGTGCGGGACCGTGAGCGAGTCGTTGGCGTGCTGGTGGTGAAGGTTGACCTCGACCACACCGAGACCCTCTGGGGCCGCACCCCCGAGCAGCTGTTGCTGACCGACCACAATGGCGTGGTCATCCTCACCTCGCGGCCTGACTGGCGCTTCCGCGCTACCCGTGTGCTGACCGAAGCCGAACGCCAGGCCATCATCGCCATCCAGCCCTACCCGACCCAGGCACCGCAACCGCTGGTGCTAAACCCGGACGCCTGGATCACCCAGACCCGCGATATCAAGGAAACCGGCTGGCAAGTGAGCATTCTCGCCCCTCGCCTACTGGTCGACCGTTCGGTACAGACGGTAATGGCCATCGGCGCAGGCACCCTGCTGGTGGTGATGCTGTTGGCCGGGCTGGTGATGCAGCGGCGCCGCCACTACATCGACCGTATCGACTTCGAGGCCCGTGGCCGCCAGCAGCTGGAAAAGCGTGTGGCCGAACGTACGGCCGATCTCGAAGGCCTCAACTCCCGCCTCAAAAGTGCCGTGCTGGAGCGCGAGAACGCTCAGCAGGAAGCGGTGCGTGCCCAGGACGAACTGGTGCAGGCCGGCAAGCTGTCGGTTCTCGGCACCATGTCGGCCAGCATCAGCCATGAGCTGAACCAGCCATTGGCGGCCATTCGCAGTTACGCGGAAAACGCAGAGATCCTGCTCGACCACCAACGCACCGAAGACGCCCGCGACAACCTCAAGCTGATTGGCGAACTGACTGGGCGTATGGCCTCGATCATCGCCCACCTGCGTGCCTTCGCCCGCCGCGACCGGCACGCCCCGGAGAGCGTAGCCCTGCAGCCTGCCCTGGACGATGCCCTGGCGCTGCTGGCCAAGCGCCGCCGGGCCATGGCCGTGGAGCTGATCCGCGACCTGCCCGAGGCCACCTTGTGGGTACAAGCCGGCGAAACCCGCCTGCGTCAGGTACTGGGCAACCTGCTGGCCAACGCCCTCGACGCCCTGACCGAAAAAGCCAACCCGCGCCGCTTGTGGCTAAGTGCCGAGCAACGCGATGACTGCGTCTACCTGTACATCCGCGACAACGGCCCCGGTTTCAGCCGCCAGGCCCTGGAGCACGCCAAGGAGCCATTCTTCACCACCAAGACCCGTACCCAGGGCCTGGGCTTGGGCCTGGCCATCTGTGAAAGCCTGATGCGTGCCCTGGGCGGTGAACTGCTGCTGGCCAACCACCCGGAAGGGGGCGCGCTGCTGACCTTGCAGCTGCGCGTGGCCGCGCCTGGCGCTACTTTGCCCAATTCGGAGGACACCTCGGCATGACCACCGAGACACTGATCGACAACCGAGCCCAGGTCATCCTGGTCGACGATGACCCGCACCTGCGCCAGGCACTGAGCCAGACCCTGGACCTGGCCGGCCTCAAGGTGGTCGCCCTGGCCGATGCCCAAGGCCTGGCCGACCGTATCGAGGCCGATTGGCCCGGCGTGGTGGTCAGCGACATTCGCATGCCCGGCATCGATGGCTTGCAACTGCTGGAGCAATTGCATGGCCGCGACAGTGAGCTACCGGTGCTGCTGATTACCGGCCACGGCGATGTGCCGCTGGCGGTGCAGGCGATGCGCGCCGGGGCTTATGACTTTCTGGAAAAACCCTTTGCCACAGACGCCCTGCTCGACAGCGTACGCCGCGCCCTGGCCCTGCGCCGCCTGGTACTGGACAACCGCAGCCTGCGCCTGGCGCTGAGCGACCGCCAGCAACTGGCCACCCGACTGGTAGGCCATTCGCCGTCCATGCTGCGCCTGCGCGAACAGATCGGCGCCTTGGCCGGTACCCGCGCCGATGTGCTGATTTTGGGTGAAACCGGCGCAGGCAAGGAGGTAGTGGCCCGCGCCCTGCACGATCTGTCCAGCCGTCGCGAGGGGCCGTTCGTGGCAATCAATGCCGGTGCGCTGGCCGAGTCGGTGGTCGAGAGCGAACTGTTCGGCCATGAGCCCGGTGCGTTCACCGGCGCGCAGAAGCGCCGCATCGGCAAGTTCGAGTTTGCCAACGGCGGCACGCTGTTCCTCGACGAAATCGAGAGCATGAGCCTGGATGTGCAGGTAAAGCTGCTGCGCATGCTGCAAGAGCGGGTAGTCGAACGCCTGGGCGGCAACCAGTTGATCCCGCTGGACATCCGCATCATCGCCGCGACCAAGGAAGACCTGCGCCAGTCTGCCGACCAAGGCCGCTTCCGCGCTGACCTGTACTACCGCCTGAACGTGGCACCGCTGCGTATTCCACCGCTGCGCGAACGCGGCGACGACATTCTGGTGCTGTTCCAGCACTTCGCCGACGCTGCCAGCCAGCGTCATGGCCTGCCACCGCACACCCTGCAACCAGCCCAGCGCGCCGTGCTGCTGCGCCACGACTGGCCAGGCAATGTACGCGAGCTGCAGAACGCGGCCGAACGCTTCGCCCTTGGCCTGGAACTGGCCCTGGACGGTCAGGCGCCACCGGCAGCAGTACCCGCAGCACCAGCGCTGATTGGCAACCTGAGCGAACAGGTCGAGCAGTTCGAACGCTCGCTGATCGCTGCCGAACTGGCCCAGCCACACAGCTCCATGCGCAGCCTGGCCGAGGCGCTGGGCATCCCCCGCAAGACCCTGCACGACAAGCTGCGCAAGCACGGCTTGAGCTTTGACGGCGGCAGCGGCGGGCATGACGACCATGAGGACAACCGTTGATGAACACCGATAGCCAATACCTGCAATCCGTCCTGCACAGCGACATCCCCCTGACCCGCGAAATGGGGCTGGAAGTACTCGACTGGCAGCAGCACACCCTGCGCCTGCAATTGCCACTGGCGGCCAACGTCAACCACAAGAGCACCATGTTCGGCGGCAGCTTGTACTGCGCCGCGGTGCTGGCGGGTTGGGGCTGGCTGCACCTGCGCCTGCGTGAGCTGGGGATCGATGACGGGCATATCGTCATCCAAGAGGGGCAGATCAGTTACCCGCTGCCGGTTACCGGCGCAGCGGTGGCGCGCTGCACGGCGCCGGATGAGAAAACCTGGGAGCGGTTCGTGAACATGTACCAGCGTCGCGGGCGGGCGCGGTTGACGCTGGAGACCACGGTGAGCAATGTCGGCAGTGACGAGCCTGCCGTGAAATTCAGCGGCCAGTACGTGTTGCACCGCTAACGCGGATCCCTGTGGGAGCGGGTTTACCCGCGAACACCGGCGAAGCCGGTGCCATGCACCGCGCTGGATTCTTCGCGGGTGAACCCGCTCCTACAGGGTAGGGTGATACACGTCAGATCAGCTTCAGGAAGGCCTGGCGCCACTTAGCATTGGCCGGCAATGCCAGGAAATACGGATTCAGCAGCGAATCCCGCGCCGGGTAGCGGAACGGCAAGCCATCCAAACCGATCACTTCGCCACCAGCCCCTTCCACCACCCCCTGCGCCGCCGCAGTATCCCACTGCGACGTCGGCGCCAGGCGCGGATAGCAATCGGCGCTGCCCTCAGCCAACAGGCAGAACTTCAACGAACTGCCGATATTGGCCAGCTCCAGCTCTCCTACCGCTGCACCCAGCCCGGCCAACAGCGCCTCCTGCTCCGGGCTGGAATGCCGACGGCTGGCCACCACGGTAAAACGCTCGCCCTGTGCCGGTGCGTTGCGCACCTGGATAGGCTGGGCAACCTCACCGGCCTCCGCACGCCAAGCCCCCAAACCGCGCCCACCAAAGTAGCAGCGCCCATTGGTCGGCATCGACACCACGCCAAACACCACCTCGCTGTTTTCAACCAGGGCGATGTTGACCGTGAACTCCTCACTGCCCGCGATAAATTCCTTGGTGCCGTCCAGCGGGTCGACCAGCCACCAGCGGCTCCAGCCCTGGCGCTCGGCCAGCGGAATGTTGCAGTCTTCTTCGGACAACACCGGAATGTGCGGGGCCAGCGCCAACAGGCCATCGGCAATTACCCGGTGCGCTGCCAGATCGGCGGCGGTTACCGGCGAGTCATCAGCCTTGTTGGTAACCGCAACATCGGCGCGCCAGAACGGCAGGATCGCCTCGCCCGCCATCAGCGCCAGCTTGACCACTTCATGCATCAGTTGCAGGTCGTTCATAGCTCCAGCAGCCCCCGCTGAATCAGCAGGTCACGCGCCAGGTACAGCGCCGCCAAGGCGCGTCCTTCGGTGAACTGCGGGTGCATGGCGAATGCCGACAGCTCGCGCAGGTTGACCTTGTCGACCCGCATCGGCTCTGGCTCGTCGCCTTCCAGGCGTTCTTCGTACAGGTCGCTGGCCAACACCACCTGGATCTTCTGGCTCATGTAGCCCGGCGACAGCGACAGCTCGGTCAGATGCTCCAGCTGACGCGCGCCAAAACCGGCTTCTTCCTTGAGCTCCCGGTCGGCGGCCGCCAGCACGTCTTCTCCCGGTTCGATCAGGCCCTTGGGCAACGACAGCTCGTATTCATCGGTGCCGCCACAGTACTCCTCCACCAGCACGGCGTGCTCGGCGTCGAGCATGGCCACAATCATCACTGCGCCGTAGCCGTTGCCCCGGCCCACCAACCGCTCGTAGGTACGCTCATTGCCATTGCTGAAGCGCAATTGCACGGCTTCGACGCGGAACAGGCGGCTGCTGGCGACGATTTCGCGGCGGAGGACGGTGGGTTTCTGGCGCATGGGGCGGCTCCTTGGCGTGAACGGGTTACTATACCGTGGCTTGCCGACTGAACGAGAGTTTCCCATGCCTGTTCTTCCCTGGTCTGCCATCGATACCGTCCTGCTGGACATGGACGGCACCCTGCTCGACCTGCACTACGACAACCGCTTCTGGCTGGAGCACCTGCCCCAACGCTATGCCGAGCTGCACGGGGTAAGCCGGACCATGGCGGAAATGGAGCTGCAGCCGCTGTTCGAACGCAATGCCGGCACGCTGAACTGGTATTGCCTGGACTTCTGGAGCCGCGAGTTGCGCCTGCCGATTCGCGAGCTGAAGCAGGAAATCGCCGACCTGATTGCCCTGCGGCCGGATGCCGACACTTTCCTGGCGGCGATTCGCCAAGCCGGCAAGCGGGTGGTGATGATTACCAATGCGCATCGTGATTCGTTGTCGCTGAAACTGGAGCGGGTAGAGCTGGCGCCGTATTTCGAGCGGCTGATCAGCTCGCACGATTATGGCTTCCCGAAAGAGAGCCCGCAGTTCTGGAATGCGTTGCAGGCGGATATCGGTTTTGAGCCGGCGCGCAGCCTTTTCATCGATGACACGCTGGCGATTTTGCGCAGTGCGCGGCGGTTTGGTGTAGGGCATTTGTTGGCGGTACGCCAGCCGGATAGCCAGGCAGGGCCGCGGGATACCGAGGAATTTGCAGCGGTCGAGGATTACCGGGAATTGTTGGTCGGCCTGTGAGGGCCTCTTCGCGGGCAAGCCCGCGAAGAGGCCCTCACAGGCAGTAGAGATCACTCAGGAATACGCAGCACCTGCCCCGGATAAATTTTGTCCGGATGCTTGAGCATCGGCTTATTGGCCTCGAAAATCTTGTTGTACTGGTTGGCATTGCCGTAAACCACCACCGAGATGGCCGACAGCGTGTCGCCCTTCTTCACCGTAACGAACCTGGCCGCCGCCACCACCGGCCCGGTCACGGTAATCTGGTCCTCCACACTGGCTACTCCATTGATATTGCCCGCCGCCAGAATGATCTTCTCCTTCTCCTCCTGGCTGGCCACCTCACCCTTGAGGATAATCTTGTCACCCTCTACAGTGGCACTGATGTTCGGGTTGCCCAGGCCGACACTTTCCACGTGCTTCTTCAACTGCTCTTCGGCATTGGCGTTACCGGGGGTCAGCAGGTCGATCAACTTCTCGCCGGCTTCCTTCACGAAACTGAACAGGCTCATTGCGTTCTCCTTGTTGACGAAACCTCGGACACACGAGTCTAGGCCAGCTTTTCCACTCCCGCCCCTGTGCGACCAATCGACGCGGTCTATCACGGCATAGACCCTAGCGATTAGACGCCGCCGGCTCGCAAGCCTAGGCTTGTGCTATCAGAAAGCCGCCGGTATTCAACGCCCCTGATGAACAGCAAACCTCCGGTCTGCGCGGCCTCATCGCCCTTGTCCATGCCCGCCGCCAGCAACACCTACGATTACGTCCAGCTCAGTGACGCCAAACGTGACAGCACGCCGCTGGCCGAAGAAGTAGCCCTGGCCATCGTCTACAACGGCCTCAACCAGGCAGTGATGCTGGTCAGCCCCACCGACCTGGAAGACTTTGCCGTCGGTTTCAGCGTTGGCAGCGGCATTGTCGAAGGCACGGCAGAAATCTACGACCTGAAGCTCTCCGGCAGCGGTTCGGCGATGTATGCCGACCTGGAAATCTCCAGTCGGGCCTTCTGGAACCTGAAAAACCAGCGCCGACAACTGGCCGGCACCAGTGGTTGCGGCCTGTGTGGGGTCGAAGCGCTGGAGCAGGCCCTGCCGGACCTGGCCGTGCTGCCCGGTGCGCCCTTGCCCCCGGCCCAGTGGCTGGCCGGCCTGCGTGAGCGTATCGATGCCTTCCAGCCGTTGGGCCAACATTGCGGCGCCGTACATGCAGCGCTGTTCATGGACCGCCATGGCGAATTGCTGCTCGGCCGCGAAGACATCGGCCGGCACAACGCCCTCGACAAGCTGATCGGCGCACTGCTACGCCAAGGCATCGACAGCCAGGGCGGCCTGGCCATCGTCACCAGCCGCTGCAGCCTGGAGCTGATCCAGAAGGTGCTGCGTGCCGGCATCCAGACCCTGGTCAGCCTGTCGGCGCCCACCGGCCTTGCCCTGCAATGGGCGCGCAAGCACAACCTCAACCTCATCCATTTGCCCAAGCACAGCGCACCGCGGGTCTACAGCCCAGCGGCGGAGTCGTAACAGCCGTGACCTCGTACCAGCCCCTTCCGGACAACGCCCCAGCCTCCACCCCTCGCTACAAGCCCTACCACGGCCCCGCCGGTGGCTGGGGCGCACTGCGCAGCGTGGCCAAGGCCTGGGTCGGCAGCGACAACGCGCTAAAGAACATTCGCGCCCTGCTCAAAACCAACCAGAATGGCGGCTTCGACTGCCCCGGCTGCGCCTGGGGCGACTCGCCGGAAAGCGGCATGGTCAAGTTCTGCGAGAACGGCGCCAAGGCGGTTAACTGGGAAGCGACCAAGCGCCGCGTGGATGCTGCCTTCTTTGCCCGCTATAGCGTCACGTCGCTGCTACAACAGAGCGACTACTGGCTGGAATACCAAGGCCGTTTGACCGAGCCAATGGTCTACGACGCCCCCAGCGATCGCTACCAACCCATCAGCTGGGATGCTGCCTTCGCCCTGATCGCCCGCGAGCTGAACAAACTGGCCACCCCTGACCAGGCCGAGTTCTATACCTCGGGGCGCGCCAGCAACGAAGCGGCCTACCTGTACCAGCTTTTCGTGCGTGCTTACGGCACCAACAACTTCCCCGACTGCTCGAACATGTGCCACGAAGCCAGTGGCGTTGCCCTGGGGCAGAGCGTCGGGGTCGGCAAGGGCACCGTCACCTTCGACGACTTCGAGCATGCCGATGCGATTTTCGTCTGGGGCCAGAACCCTGGCACCAACCACCCACGCATGCTCGACCCGCTGCGCGATGCGGTTAAGCGTGGCGCCCAGGTGGTGTGTATCAACCCGCTCAAGGAACGTGGCCTGGAGCGCTTCCAGCACCCGCAAAACCCGCTGGAGATGCTCACCAACAGCGACCGGCCGACCAACACCGCCTTCTTCCGCCCGGCGCTGGGCGGCGACATGGCGATGCTGCGCGGCATGGCCAAGTTCGTCCTGCAGTGGGAACGCGAGGCCCAGGCCAACGGCGAACCGGCCGTGTTCGATCACGCGTTCATCGCTGAACATGGCCATGGCGTCGACGAGTACCTGGCAGTGGTGGATGCCACATCATGGGAACACATCCAGGCACAGTCCGGCCTGACACTGGCGGATATCGAACTGGCCGCGCGCATGTACTGCCGCGGCAAACGGGTGATCATGTGCTGGGCGATGGGCATCACCCAGCACCGCCACTCGGTGCCGACCATCCAGGAAATCGTCAACCTTCAGATGCTGCGCGGCAACATTGGCGCACCAGGCGCAGGCCTGTGCCCGGTACGCGGGCACAGCAACGTGCAGGGTGACCGCACCATGGGCATCAACGAACGCCCACCGGTCGCGTTGCTGGATGCCATCGAAAAACGCTTCGGCTTCCCCGTACCGCGGCACAACGGCCACAACACCGTCGAAGCGATCCACGCCATGCTGGATGGCCGATCCAAGGTATTCATCGGTCTTGGCGGCAACTTCGCCCAAGCCACGCCAGACACCGAACGTACCGCCCAGGCGCTGCGCAATTGCGAACTGACCGTGCACATCAGCACCAAGCTCAACCGCAGCCACCTGGTGCATGGCAAGCAGGCACTGATCCTGCCGTGCCTTGGCCGCACCGACATCGACCTGCAAGCCGACGGGCCGCAGGCTGTCACGGTGGAAGACTCGTTCAGCATGGTCCATGCCTCAAACGGGCAGCTGAAGCCTCTGTCGTCACAGATGCGCTCGGAACCGGCAGTGGTAGCCGGCATTGCCGCCGCTACTCTGGGCAAGCAGCCGGTGGACTGGCACTGGCTGGTGGCCGACTACGACCGTATTCGCGACCTGATCGGCGATACCATCGCGGGCTTCAGTCATTTCAACCAGCGCCTGCAACACCCCGGCGGCTTCTACCTGGGTAACAGCGCCGCCAGCCGCGAGTGGAAGACCAGCACCGGCCGCGCCAACTTCAAGGCCAACCTGCTGCCGGATACGTTGCTCGACGAGCGCGTGCGCACCAGCGGCCAACTGCCGGATCTGATCATGCAATCGATGCGTTCGCACGATCAGTACAACACCACCATCTACGGCCTGGACGACCGCTATCGTGGTGTGCGCGGCCAGCGCGAGGTGCTGTTTGCCAACGAAGCCGACATCATCCGCCTGGGCTTCCAGCCGGGGCAGAAAGTGGACATCGTCTCGTTGTGGGGGGATGAGCATGTGCGCCGGGTGCAGGGCTTCACCCTGCTGGCCTTCGATATCCCGGCCGGGCAGGCGGCGGCGTACTACCCCGAGGTGAACCCGCTGGTGCCGCTGGAGAGCATTGGCGATGGCAGCCATACGCCAACCTCGAAGTTCATCGCCATCAAACTGGAGCGGGCGCTGGACGGGGGGCGTATCCTGTAAAAACGAAAAAAGCCCTGTTCCGTAACGGCTCAGGGCTTTGTCATAAAGGTCTCAGACAGCCGAAAATCGATAAAGTTTCACAGCAAATACAGTAACTTAGAGAATTGTGTACAACTCGTGTTACTCGTCGGATTTCCATTGCCAGCCACGCTCGATAGCCTCACATTCGCCTCGTCATCCTTATGAGGCTCTCTTGATGAAGAAGTACTCCTCGATTCTGTTGTTGTCTTTTAGCTTGCTCAGCGGCGTGGCCATGGCAGGCGGCACCACCGAGGCCGGCATTGGCGGCGCATTGGGTTGGGGTACTGGGCTCAGTGGTGGGCAACTCCATCGGTGGTAGCACCGGTGGCGCCATTGGTGCCGGTCTTGGCGGCGCAGCCGGCGGTGCCTTGGGCGCCGACAAGCGCCAGCGCGGTGAGGCCGCTATCGGCGGCGCACTGGGCGCCGCAGGCGGCAACGTGGTGGGTCGCTCGGTGGGCGGCACCACCGGTAGCTACATTGGCGCAGCAGCCGGCGGTGGTGCCGGTGGCGCACTGGGTAACTACCTGGGCAAGGAGGCCGACAGGGACGACTACCACGATGGCCGCCGTTACCGTCGTGGCTACGACGACGACCGTCGCCACTGGGACCGTGGCCACCACTACGGCCACCGCAAGCACAAGCGCCACTGGCGCGACTAATGCCTGAGGGCCTCGCCCCGGCAACAAAAGCCCCGCCCCCCTGCCGGCGGGGCTTTTTTATGCCTGTGGTTCCAGCACCAGGCCGGACAGGATCACCTGCAGCGCCTCTGGCAGCGTCACAGGCCGGCCACTGGCACGTTCGATGAACACCTGCACCACCGTGCCTGCCGCGCACGCCTCCGGCTCGCCTGGACGGAACAGCGCCAGGCGGTACTCCACCGTGCTGCCCGCCAGGCGCATTACCCCCAAGCCCACCTCCAGCACATCCGGGAAGCCCGGCAGCGCGTAGAAGTCCGCCGCCGAACTGACCACGAAGGCCGCCAACTCGCCGTCACGCAGGTCCAGCTCGGCCTGCTCTACAAGAAACGCTTGAATGGCCGTCTCGAAGAAACCGTGCACGGTGGCGCCGGCGATATGGCCGTTCAGGTCGTTGTCCTGAGGGCGGGTAAGGATGGGGTGGAAATGGAAGAAGGCAGTGCGCTGAGGGGATTCGGTCATCTGTCTGGCTCTAGTCTTCGCAATTGGTGCTGACAGTGAAACAGAAAATCCAGATTTGCGCTGCCTGAGCTCCCACAATGACCGCACTGATTTTCAGGAACAAAAAAGCCGCCCCTAAGGGCGGCTCTCTCGTTGCGCGGGCTCAGCTTACAGCTGTGGACCAGCAGCCTTGATGGCGTCGGAAACTTCGAACTTCTTGAAGTTTTCGATGAACAGCTTGGCAAGGCCTTTGGCGGCCTCGTCGTAGGCAGCTTTGTCAGCCCAGTTGGTGCGCGGGTTGAGCAGCTCGGTTTCAACGCCCGGAACGGCCTTCGGCACGTCCAGGTTGATGATATCCAGGTGCTCGGTTTCAGCACCGACCAGCGCGCCGCTCTGGATCGCAGCGATCACGGCACGGGTAGTCGGGATGCTGAAGCGCTTGCCAACGCCGTAGCCACCGCCGGTCCAGCCGGTGTTGACCAGGTAGACCTTGGAGTTGAAGCCGTTGATACGCTTGATCAGCAGCTCGGCATACTCGCCTGCCGGGCGCGGGAAGAACGGTGCGCCGAAGCAGGTGGAGAAGGTCGACTTGATGCCGCCGCCCGAACCCATTTCGGTCGAACCGACCAGCGCGGTGTAGCCGGACAGGAAGTGGTAGGCCGCCTGCTCGTTGTTCAGGATCGAAACCGGTGGCAGAACACCGGTCAGGTCGCAGGTCAGGAAGATGACTGCGTTAGGCTCGCCGCCCAGGTTCGCTTCGGAACGCTTGGCAACGTGCTCCAGCGGATAGGCCGCACGGCTGTTCTGGGTCAGGCTGACATCGGTGTAGTCAGCGTGCTTGTTGGCGTCGAGCACGACGTTTTCCAGCACCGCACCGTGTTTGATGGCTTTCCAGATGACCGGCTCGTTCTTCTCGGACAGGTCGATGCACTTGGCGTAGCAGCCGCCTTCCATGTTGAAGACAACGCCTTCGCCCCAACCGTGCTCGTCGTCACCGATCAGGTAACGGCTTTCGTCGGCCGACAGGGTGGTCTTGCCAGTACCGGACAGGCCGAAGAACAGGGTCACATCGCCTTCTTCGCCGATGTTGGCCGCGCAGTGCATTGGCAGTACGTCGGCAGCCGGCAGCAGGAAGTTCTGTACCGAGAACATGGCTTTTTTCATTTCGCCGGCGTAGCGCATGCCTGCGATCAGCACTTTCTTCTGGGCGAAGTTGATGATCACGCAACCGTCGGAGTTGGTGCCGTCACGCTCAGGCTCGCACACGAAGTTGGCGACGTTCAGGACCTGCCACTGGTCGCGACCAGCCGGGTTGAACTGCTCCGGGTTGATGAACAGGCAACGACCGAACAGGTTCTGCCAGGCAGTCTGGGTGGTCATCTTCACCGGCAGGTAGTGCTCGGCGGCCGCCCCTACGTGAACGTAGGAAACGAAGTGATCCTGGGCGTTGTTGAACGCCTCGACGCGGTCCCACAGGGCATCGAACTTGTCGGCCGGGAACTTGCGGTTGATCGGGCCCCAGGAAATGGCGTCCTGGGTGGAAGGTTCTTCGACGATGAAACGGTCAGCCGGCGAACGGCCAGTACGGTGACCAGTCTCCACGACCAGTGCACCAGTATCGGCTAGTACGCCTTCACCGCGTTGCAGCGCTTCTTTTACCAGCTCATCGACGCTCAGGTCGGTGTACACGGTGTTGTTGGCTTGCGTCATGAGATACCCCATCCGGCCCGAGGCCGAGTGCTCCAAACGTTTTGTAGTTGTCTTGAAAAAACTACTACAGCGAAAAAAGTGGCCGGATTATGCCAGAAACGCCCAAAAAAAGTAGGCCCCTCCTGTCGTAACCGCGCTTTTGCGCAATTCGACAGGAGATTTCCCTGCAATTAAACGTTTCAGTGACGAGTTTCTGAGGCCGCGTCCGTGCCGCCACCGGCAAACAGTTGCGCCACATCGCTGGCATCGAAGAAATAGCGCTCGTTGCAGAACTGGCAATCGATCTCCACCGTCCCGCCGCATTCTTCCACCAACGCCTTGGCGTCGTGCTCACCCAGGCTGACCAGCGCATTACCGGAGCGCTCGCGCGAGCAACTGCAATTGAAGCGCAGTGGCTGGATATCGAACAGGCGCACGGCGTCTTCGTGGTACAGGCGGTGCAGCAGGGTTTCATTGTCCAGCGCCCACTCATCAGCCTTGAGCGTGGTGGCCAATGCCACGACGTGCTGCCAGCTTTCTTCACGCTCTTCGTCGTCCGGCTGACGATCACGCGGCAGTTGCTGCAGCAGCAGGCCACGGGCCTTGCCGGCTTCGGCATTGAGCCAGAAGCGGGTATTGAGCTGTTGCGACTGAACGAAGTAGTTGGTGAAGCACTCCGACAGGTTGGCGCCGTCGAGGTCCACGGTGCCCTGGTAGCGCTGGCCCTTGACCGGATCGATGGTCAGGGTCAGGTGGCCGTCGGGCATCAACTGCGACAGGGTGGCATCTGCCGGAATCTGGTCTGCCTCGTAACGGGCCATGCCGCGGATGTCGCGGTCACCGGAACATTCCACCATCAGCAGCGGAATCGGCCCTGCGGAACGCGCCTGCAGAATCAGCAGGCCATCGAACTTCAATGCTCCCACCAGCAAGGCGGTGGCGGCCATCAGTTCGCCAAGCAGTGCCTTGACCGGTTGAGGGTACTCATGACGCGCCAGCACCGCAGCGTAGCTGTCGTCGAGAGACACCCACTCGCCGCGCACATCGCGCTCGTCGAAGATGAAACGTTGGGTGAAATCGGTATCAGGCAAATCGCTCATAGGTTTTGGCTATCTAAAAATGATGACAAAATGGTTACAAGGGTTATCGAAAAACCTGCGAGAACCCGTGACAGAGCGATCACAAGTCGCTCCGATTTCTGTTTGCAATAGAGGTATTTTATGGACAATCGACCACTGTTCCAAGCAAGGTGGTCCTTGGGGCCATTGGCAGCCTGCACGCTGCTACCCATCGCTCTACTGTGTTTCTGGTTATGGCCCATTGGCCAGATCTTGTGCCTGACTTTCGACGAGTGGCTGTTCCACAGCCTCAATGCGCCGCTGGCCGACAGCACCACCTGGCGCTACATCTGGACCGTCGGCAGCCTGCGCCCGTTCGACATCGTTGTCGGTCTGATCCTTCTGGCGGTGCTTATCCGTGGCGACTGGGTGTTCAAGGCCGCTCAAGTTCGCCAGGCCTTTTTCGGCTTTCTGGTCACGCTACTCCTCTTAGTGGTGATTCGTGCGCTGTTTTCCAAGTGGGTGGATGCAGCAGGATGGCAACACAAGAGCCCGTCGATGATGTTTGACGACGTCGTCCACCTCAGTGACTACTACCCGAACCTGGAGGCGGCCTGGGAGCTGAAAGACCGTTCAAGCAAGAGTTTCCCGGGGGATCACGCCTCGGTGTTGCTGATCTGGGCGCTGTTCATGAGCGTGTTCAGCCGCCGGCTGGTGCATTACCTGGTAATCTGGGGGCTGGCAGTGCTGTTCATGTTGCCGCGCCTAGTGGCCGGTGCTCACTGGGGGCAGGACGACTACATCGGCGGGTTGCTGATGGCGGTGCTGGCGTTGGGCTGGAGCTATTACACGCCGCTGGCGGCCAAGGGTAGCGCAGCGTTGATGCGCTGGACGGCGCCGTTGTTCAACATCGCGGCCAAGCTACCGTTGGTCAGGCGATTGGCGGTTATCCGCTAAATCGTTGGGGCCGCTTTGCGGCCACATTCAATCAAAGCTCCCATGCAGCTGGTGAATCTGCCGGCGCTGCTTCTTGGTCGGCCGGCCATCGGTGGTCACACCCATGGCCCCGGCCTTGCGCATTTCAGCTGCCTGCTCGCGCCGGCGCACACTTTCTTCGGTTTCCTCGTATAACGTCTGCGCCTCCGGCGCCCCACGCCGCACCACCGACAACGCCTTCACCACCACGGTGCGTTCGTCAAACCCGGTGCGCAGCACAAATTCGTCCCCCACACGCGGCTCCTTGCCCGGCTTGCAACGCTCGCCCCGGCAATGCACCTTGCCACTCTCGATCGCCGCCTTGGCCAGCGCCCGCGTCTTGTAGAAGCGCGCCGCCCACAGCCACTTGTCCAGACGAACCTTGTCGTCGTCTTCGGCTTTTTGTGCCATCCCGTTACCTCGAATACTGTGTTTCATCGAACTGTACTACCGTAACCAGCGGATGCAAAAAATCCCCGCCGTGCTTACAGTTCACCACCTCATTCGCAGGGTGCGCTTCGTGAAGACATTTGACCATTTGACTGTGATCGGCCTGCGCGAGTGGGTCGCCCTGCCTGACCTCGGCGTGGCCGGGTTGCGCGCCAAGATCGACACCGGCGCCAGCACCTCCAGCCTGCACGCCACCGAGGTGGAACCCTTCGAGCGCGACGGCCAGCCCTGGGTCCGCTTCACTGCGCACCTGGGCTCGGTGGTACAACTGCGTCACCGCCGTTGCGAAGCGCCGCTGGTGACCATGAAAACCATCAAGAGCTCCAACGGCCAGGCCCAGACCCGTTATGTCATTCGCACGTCACTGGCCTTGGGCGATGGTGTCTGGGAAGTGGAGTTCACCCTGGCCTGCCGCAAGAACATGCGCTACCGCCTGTTGCTGGGTTCCAAGGCCCTGATTCACGGCCAGTTGGTGGTCAACCCTGGCCTGAAATACGTACAAGACAAACCGGCCTTTCCGGCCACTCTTTCTCCTGCCACAGGTGCTGCATGAAGATCGCTGTGCTGTCGCGCAATCCGCGTCTGTATTCCACCCGCCGCCTGGTCGAAGCCGGTACCCAGCGCGGTCACGAAATGGTGGTGATCGATACCCTGCGGGCCTACATGAACATTGCCAGCCACAAGCCGCAGATCCACTACCGCGGCAAGCCGCTGGAAGGTTTCGACGCGGTCATCCCGCGTATCGGTGCCTCGGTCACCTTCTACGGCTGCGCAGTCCTGCGCCAGTTCGAGATGATGGGGGTGTATCCGCTCAACGAGTCGGTGGCCATTGCCCGCTCGCGCGACAAACTGCGCTCGTTGCAATTGCTGTCACGACGCGGCATTGGCCTGCCGATCACCGGTTTCGCCCATTCGCCGGACGATATCCCCGACCTGATCCAGATGGTCAATGGTGCCCCGCTGGTGATCAAGGTGCTGGAAGGTACCCAAGGCATTGGTGTGGTGCTGTGTGAAACCACCCAGGCGGCCGAGTCGGTGATCGAGGCGTTCATGGGCCTGAAGCAGAACATCATGGTTCAGGAATACATCAAGGAGGCCGGTGGCGCCGACATTCGCTGCTTCGTGGTGGGCGACAAGGTGATTGCCTCGATGAAGCGCCAGGCCAAGCCGGGCGAGTTCCGCTCCAACCTGCACCGGGGGGGCGTCGCCAGCCTGATCAAGATTACCCCTGAAGAGCGGATTACCGCGATTCGTGCAGCCAAGGTGATGGGGTTGAGTGTGGCGGGTGTGGATATCCTGCGTTCCAACCATGGGCCGCTGGTGATGGAGGTGAACTCGTCACCGGGGCTGGAAGGCATTGAGGTAACCACCGGCAAGAACGTGGCCGGGATGATCATCGAGCACCTGGAGAAGAACGGCGGGCCTAATCAGACCCGGACCAAGGGTAAGGGCTGAAATTGTGGGGCTGCTTTGCAGCCCCAGCAATCACACAGCATTACGCGGTAACAACAACCCTAGCGGCAACCGCACCCGCGCCTCGATCCCACCACCGGACCGGTTGCGCAGCTCTACATTACCGCCATGCTGCGCCGCGATCCGCTTGACGATCGCCAGCCCCAGCCCGGTGCCCTTGCCACCCCGCGCCCGGTCACCACGAATGAACGGGTTGAAGATGGTCTCCAGCTCCGATTCGTCGATCCCTGTGCCACGGTCCAGCACGCTCAGCACCACATACGGCGCACTCTCATCACCCGACACATAGGCCGCTACCTCGACCCCTTTGCCAGCGTGGTGCAGGGCATTGCCGATCAGGTTGCCCAACATGCGCTTGAGCGAAACCCGGCGCAGCGGAAATGGCGGAATAGGCTCCAGGCAAAGGCGCACACGTTCTTCCGGCTGGTTGTACGGCGCCACCACTTCGCGCACAAGGTCCGCCAGGTCGACCTCTTCTACCGGCTCGTCACGGCCATCGCGGATAAAGGCCAGGAACTGATCGAGGATGGCGTCCATGTCTTCGATATCGCGGACCATGTCCTCGCTCAAGTCGCTGTCGCTGTTCAGCAGTGACAGCGACAGGCGCAAACGGGTCAGCGGTGTGCGCAGGTCATGGGAAACCCCGGCCAGCATCAGCTCACGCTCGCGCCCGGCCTGCTCGACGTCCTCGGCCATCTGGTTGAAGGCCTTGTACACCTCGGTCATTTCGCTGGGCGTATCGCTGATCGGCAGGCGCACGCTGCGCCCTTGGCCCAGCTGACGAGCGGCGAACACCAGGCGCTTGAGCGGCTGGTTCAACTGGCGCACGAAGATCCAGGCCGAAGCGGTGGACAGCAGGCCAATGGCCAGGAACCAGCCCAGTACGTTCCAGATTTTCTGCCCGCGCAGCGGGTGCGGGTACAGCGGCACTTTCAGCCAGCCGGGGCCCAGGCTTGGCGCATTGACCCACAACGCCGGTGGCGCGTGAATGCGCAGCCGAACCTCGGTGTCCTCGCCCAGCTCCGCCTGCATCTGCCGCTGGTAGATCTCGCTGTAGGGCCAGTGCTGTTCACCCTCGGGCACACCCGAGCCGGTCACGCGGATAAGGCCAGCCGCCTCGGCAATCTTGTCGCGGTTTTCTTCGTCGGCAGCCCAATAGGCACGCAAGGTCAGCGCCACACCGTGGCTGTACTGACGGTCGACCAGCACGTCCTCGTTCATCAGCAGGTAGACCAGGGTCAAGGCCTTGCTGAACAGGACCACGATCAACACCAGCCACAGGGTGCGGGCGAAGAAGCTTTGCGGAAACCAGAGCGGGGTTTTCATCGACGGCCAGGCATCATTTACCGGCGTTTCCGTCTGGCACGAACACGTAGCCCACGCCCCAGACGGTCTGGATGTAACGCGGCTTGGACGGGTCCGGCTCGATCATGCGGCGCAGGCGCGAGATCTGCACGTCGATGGAGCGCTCCAGTGCATCCCACTCGCGGCCACGGGCCAGGTTCATCAGCTTGTCACGGGTCAGCGGTTCGCGGGCGTGCATCACCAAGGCCTTGAGCACGGCGAACTCACCGGTGGTGAGCATGTGCACTTCATCGCCACGCTTGAGTTCGCGGGTAGCCAGCGACAGCTCGTAATCACCGAAAGTGACCGATTCGTCTTCGCTACCCGGTGCCCCTGGTACAGCGGGTGCCTGGCGGCGCAGCACGGCCTTGACGCGGGCCATCAGCTCGTCCGGGTTGAACGGCTTGCCCAGGTAGTCGTCGGCGCCCAGCTCCAGACCTTTGATACGGCTCAACTCATCGCCTTTTGCGGTGAGCATGATGATCGGGATCTGGTTGTTCTGCTGGCGCAGGCGCTTGCATGCGGACAGGCCATCCTCGCCCGGCAGCATCAGGTCGAGCACCACCAGGTTGAACACCTCGCGCTGCAGCAGGCGGTCCATCTGTTCGGTGTTGGGCACTGCACGGGCACGGTAGCCCTTGCTGGTGAAGAAACGTTCCAGCAGGCTGCTTAGCCCCGGGTCGTCGTCGACGATGAGAATCTTGTCACCTTCAGCGGTGTTTGCGGTGCCGGTCATGAATAACTCCTCTGATATCGCCGCGCATTATGGCGTAGCCATTGCTGCACGTTGCGTGAGCATTGTTAGCAGATTTTTCCCCGGGCGCCAGTTCCGGCTGGCCGGGCGCCATCACCGCAAGCCGTTTGCGGTGGGTATAATGCGCGGCTTTCATCCAGCGCCGCCGGGCGAAAAGCCCACAGGCGACCCCCGTATTCACAAATGTCAGGTGGTTTACATGGACAGCATCAACAGCCGTATCGCCGAGGAACTGGGCGTACGCCCCCAGCAGGTCGAGGCGGCCGTGGGCCTGTTGGACGAAGGCTCGACCGTGCCTTTCATCGCCCGTTATCGCAAGGAAGTGACCGGTAGCCTGGACGACACCCAACTGCGCCATCTGGAAGAGCGCCTGCGCTACCTGCGCGAACTCGACGAGCGCCGCGCCAGCATCCTGTCCAGCATCGAGGAACAAGGCAAGCTGACCCCGGAGCTGGCCCGCGAAATCAAGCTGGCCGACACCAAGACCCGCCTCGAAGACCTGTACCTGCCGTACAAGCAAAAGCGCCGCACCAAGGGCCAGATCGCCCTGGAAGCCGGCCTGGGCGAACTGGCCGACGGCCTGTTCAACGACCCGACCCTGGCACCGGAAAGCGAAGCCGCACGCTTCGTCAACGCCGAAAAAGGCGTGGCCGACGTCAAGGCTGCGCTGGAAGGCGCCAAGTACATCCTGATGGAGCGTTTCGCCGAAGACGCCTCGCTGCTCGAAAAACTGCGCAACTTCCTCAAGCAGGAGTCGGTGCTCAGCGCCCGCGTGGTACCGGGCAAGGAAGAAGAAGGCGCCAAGTTCCGCGACTACTTCGCCCACGACGAACTGCTGCGCACCGCCCCGTCGCACCGCGCCCTGGCAATCTTCCGTGGGCGCAACGAAGGCGTGCTGAGTGCCTCGCTGAAAGTCGGCGAAGAGCTGCCTGGCACCCTGCACCCGTGCGAAGTGATGATCGGCAACCACGTCGGCATCGAAAACCGCAGCCGCCCGGCCGACAAGTGGCTGGGTGAAGTGGTGCGCTGGACCTGGAAGGTCAAGCTGTACACCCACCTGGAAACCGACCTGTTCGGCGAGTTGCGTGACAACGCCGAAGGCGAGGCGATCAACGTGTTCGCCCACAACCTGCACGACCTGCTGCTGGCCGCCCCGGCCGGCCCGCGCGCCACCCTGGGCTTCGACCCGGGCCTGCGCACCGGTTGCAAGATCGCCGTGGTCGATGCCACCGGCAAGCTGCTGGACCACACCACGGTCTACCCGCACGCGCCGAAAAACGACTGGGACCGCACCCTATCCATCATGGCCGCGCTGTGCGCCAAGCACTCGGTGGAGCTGGTCGCCATCGGCAACGGCACCGCCAGCCGCGAAAGCGACAAGCTGGTGACCGAACTGGTGAAAAAATACCCAGCGTTGAAAATCACCAAGATCATGGTCTCCGAAGCTGGTGCTTCGGTGTACTCGGCATCGGAACTGGCCGCCCGCGAGTTCCCGGACCTGGACGTGTCGATCCGAGGCGCCGTGTCGATCGCCCGCCGCCTGCAGGACCCACTGGCAGAGCTGGTGAAGATCGACCCGAAATCCATCGGTGTCGGCCAGTACCAGCACGACGTGTCCCAGTTGAAACTGGCGCGTAGCCTGGATGCCGTGGTCGAGGACTGCGTGAACGCCGTCGGCGTGGACGTGAACACCGCCTCGGTGGCGCTGCTGACCCGTATTTCCGGCCTTAACGCCACGCTGGCGCAGAATATCGTCGCCCACCGCGATGCCAACGGCCCGTTCGCTACCCGTGCAGCCCTGAAAAAGGTCAGCCGCCTCGGTGAGAAAACCTTCGAGCAAGCCGCCGGCTTCCTGCGTGTGATGAACGGCGACAACCCGCTGGACGCCTCTGCAGTACACCCCGAGGCCTACCCGCTGGTGCAACGCATTGCCGCCGACACCGACCGCGACATCCGTTCGCTGATCGGCGACAGCAGCTTCCTCAAGCGCCTGGACCCGAAAAAGTTCACCGACGAAACCTTCGGCCTGCCGACCGTCACCGACATCCTGCAGGAGCTGGACAAGCCGGGCCGCGACCCACGCCCCGAGTTCAAGACCGCCACCTTCCAGGACGGCGTCGAAGACCTCAAGGACCTGGAGCCGGGCATGATCCTCGAAGGCGTGGTCACCAACGTCACCAACTTTGGCGCCTTCGTCGACATCGGCGTACACCAGGACGGCCTGGTACACATCTCGGCGCTGTCGGAAAAGTTCGTCAAGGACCCGCGTGAAGCGGTCAAGGCTGGCGACGTGGTCAAGGTCAAGGTCATGGAAGTGGACATCCCGCGCAAGCGCGTCGGCCTGTCCATGCGCATGAGCGACACACCGGGCGAAAAGGTCGAAGGCAACCGCGGCGGCAACCGTGGCAATGGCGGCAACCGTCAGCAGCAGGCCCCACGCCAGCGTGAAACCGCAACTGCCGCACCGGCCAACAACGCCATGGCCGCCCTGTTCGCCAACGCCAAGCAGCTGAAGAAGAAGTGATGGACGTACCACGCGAATACGTCGAGAGCGCCTTCAGCCAACTGCTGGGCTGCCGCCTGCAACGCCTGGAAACCGGTGTTGCCGAGGTAGCCCTGGCACTTGAGCCGCACTTGCGCAACCGTGGCCAGAAGCTGCACGGCGGGGCGATCTTCAGCCTGGTAGACATCGCCATGGGCCTGGCTTGCTCGGCCAGCCATGGCTTTGACCAGCAAAGCGTCACCATCGAGTGCAAGATCAACTACATGCGCGCCGTCAGTGACGGCGAAGTGCTGTGTACCGCCCGCGTGCTGCACGCCGGGCGGCGTACCCTGGTGGTCGACGCCGACGTAGTCCAGGGCGACAAACTGGTGGCAAAAGCGCAAGGAACCTTCGCGGTTCTCTAGCTCACCAAGCTGTATCTGCGGTATTTTCAGCAGTGCGCTGGCACTGCTGGAACCGCGTAAACCAGGCGACAACGCCAGTTCCTTTCTTCCTACCCTTGTAGACCGTTATCTCTACCCCCATATTGGGGCGACTGACGCGTGAAGGAATACATCTTGAGCGACCTCCTCAACCGCCGCCTGAGCCTGCTCGGCGCCAATCTTCCCCTGCTCAAGCAGTGCCTGCACGGTATTGAGCGCGAATGCCTGCGCGTGACCGACGAAGGTCGCCTGGCCCAGACCCCGCACCCGGAAGCCCTGGGGTCGGCGCTGACCAACGAGCAGATCACCACCGACTATTCCGAGTCGCTGCTGGAGTTCATCACCCCAGCCCTGCCCGGCCCGGCCAAGGTACTCGAAAGCCTCGAACAGACCCACCGCTTCGTCTACAGCAAGCTGGGCGACGAATACCTGTGGAGCCCGTCGATGCCGTGCACGCTGCCGGCCGAGGAGGACATCCCGATTGCCGAGTACGGCACCTCGAACATCGGCAAGCTCAAGCACGTCTACCGCAAGGGCCTGGCCCTGCGCTACGGCCGCACCATGCAGTGCATCGCCGGTATCCATTACAACTTCTCGCTGCCCGAGGCCCTGTGGCCGCTGCTGCGTGAGGCAGAGGGCGCTAGCGAAAACGACCGCGACTACCAGTCGTCAGCCTACATCGCCCTGATCCGCAACTTCCGCCGCTACAGCTGGCTGCTGATGTACCTGTTCGGCGCCTCGCCAGCCCTGGACAAAGGCTTCCTGCGTGGCCGCCCGCACCAGCTCGAAGAGCTGGATGCCGAAACCCTGTTCCTGCCCTATGCCACCAGCCTGCGCATGAGCGACCTGGGCTATCAGAGCAACGCCCAGGCCGGCCTCACGCCGTGCTACAACAACCTGGCCAGCTACACCGATAGCCTGCGCAAGGCCGTGGGTACGCCCTACCCGCCTTATGTTGAAGTCGGTACCCACGTGGACGGCGAGTGGGTGCAACTGAACACCAACATCCTGCAGATCGAGAACGAGTACTACTCGAACATCCGCCCCAAGCGGGTCACCTACACCGGCGAACGGCCGATCCAGGCCCTGACCTCGCGTGGCGTGCAGTATGTGGAAGTGCGTTGCCTGGACATCAACCCGTTCCTGCCGGTAGGCATCGACCTGCCCGAGGCACGCTTCCTCGATGCGTTCCTGCTGTTCTGCGCACTGGAAGACAGCCCGCAGCTGGACAACGGCGAATGCGGCCAGTGCACCAGCAACTTCCTGACCGTGGTCAAGGAAGGCCGCCGCCCGGGCCTTGAGCTGCACCGCAATGGCCAGCCGATCAGCCTGAAAGACTGGGCCAGCGAACTGATTCAGCGTATTCGACCGTTGGCCAATCTGCTCGACCAGGCGCAAGGTGGTGAGGATCACGCCAAGGCCCTGGATGCGCAGCAAGCCAAGGTCGACGACGCTTCGCTGACCCCGTCGGCCCAGGTGCTGGCACGCATGGCCGAACACGACGAAACCTTCGTCCAGTTCTCTCTGCGCCAAAGCCGGATCCACGCCGAAACGTTCCGCGAGCAGCCTCTGAGCAACGAGCAACAGCAGGCGTTCGAAACACTGGCCCGTGAATCGCTTGCCAAGCAGTCCGAGCTGGAACAGCAAGAAGTCGGTGACTTCGACCTGTTCGTCGGTGCCTACCAGGCCAGTATCCTGGCAATCAGCAACTGATGAACCGCACCGCCACCCCGCGCAAGCCACGCGCAAGCAGCCAGGCCAGGATCGAAGCGATCCTGGCGGCTGCACGCGAATTGCTGGCCGAGCAAGGGGTGGCGGCACTGTCCATCTACAGTGTGGCCGAACGGGCACAGATTCCGCCGTCTTCGGTGTATCACTTCTTCGCCAGCGTGCCAGCGTTGCTGGAAGCGTTGACGGCCGATGTACACCGGGCGTTTCGCGAGGCACTGGGCGCACCAATCGACAGCACTGCGTTCAGCAGCTGGCACGAGCTGTCACGGCTGATCGAAGAACGCATGCTTGATATCTATAACGGGGATGCCGCAGCGCGGCAGTTGATCCTGGCCCAGCATGGACTGAGTGAGGTGGTGCAGGCCGACCGGCAGCACGACATGGAACTGGGCGACTTGATGCACAAGTTGTTCGACCAGCATTTTCACCTGCCGGTGATGCCACTGGATGTGGACGTGTTTGCCCTGGCCATGGAACTGAGCGACCGGGTGTATGCGCGATCGGTGCAGTTGCACGAAGCGATCACCCCGCGCATGGCCGAAGAAGGCAAGCGGGTGTTCGAGGCGTATCTGGGGTTGTACCTGCCGCCGTTTCTGGCCAAACGTTCCAGCTGACATTACCGGGGCCGCATTGCAGCCCCGGTATCGGCAGCGCCATCACAGCTTGGCGATAGACACTTCAGTCGACTTCACAAAAGCAATTACCTCGCTGCCAACCTGCAGCTCCAGCTCACGCACGGAGCGGGTGGTGATGACCGAGGTGACGATACCCGAGGCAGTCTGCACGTCGATTTCCGACAGTACCGGGCCTTCGAGGATTTCTTTCACGGTGCCTTTGAACTGGTTGCGGACGTTGATGGCTTTGATAGTCATGGTTTGATTCCTTCTCTATGGCTTCAGTCTGGTAAGTGAGTGAGTCAGTGCGCCCAACGCAACTGCGTGGGCAGAGGGGCTACAGGGTCCGGCTCGGGCGCAGCGCCCGGGGCCGACAGAACACGGTTGAGCACTTCGCTTTCCAGCGAGGCCAGGCGGTGCGAACCACGCGCCCGGGGCCGTGCCAGGTCGACAGTGAGGTCGAGCCCGACCTCGCCGTCCTCGATCAGAATCACCCGGTCAGCCACGGCAACGGCTTCACTGACATCGTGGGTAACCAACAGCACGGTGAAGCCATGCTGACGCCACAGGCGCTCGATCAATTGCTGCATCTCGATACGGGTCAATGCATCCAACGCACCCAGCGGCTCATCCAGCAGCAGCAGGCGTGGCTGGTGAATCAAGGCGCGGGCCAAGGCCACGCGCTGCTTCTGGCCACCCGAAAGCGCGGCCGGCCATTCATTGGCGCGGTCGGCCAGGCCCACCGCCTCGAGCGCTTCCAGCGCACGCGGGCGCCAGTCGCCAGACAGGCCCAGGCCAACGTTGTCGATCACCTTCTTCCAGGGCAGCAGGCGTGCGTCCTGAAACATCAGGCGTGTTTCCTCACGGGCCTCTTCCAGCGGCGCAGCACCGGCCAGCAGTTGGCCGGCGGTGGGTTGATCGAGCCCGGCCAGCAGGCGCAGCAAGGTGCTCTTGCCGCAGCCGCTGCGGCCAACGATGGCAACGAACTGACCGGCCGGAATATGCAGGTCGATACCTTTCAGCACTTCGCGCTGGCCAAAAGTCTTGCGCAGGCCGTTGGAGGCCAGCGGGATGCCACGCAGCAGGCGAGGCGGCTGTTCCTTGAGCACGGTCATGCGCCCTCCTTCCTGGCGACTTGATAGGCTGGGTGCCAGCGCAACCACACACGCTCCAGGCCGCGAGCGGCGAGGTCGGCAAGCTTGCCGAGCACGGCGTACAAGACGATGGCCAGTACCACCACGTCGGTCTGCAGGAACTCTCGGGCATTCATTGCCAGGTAACCGATGCCGGCGTTGGCCGAGATGGTTTCCGCCACGATCAAGGTCAGCCACATGAAGCCCAGCGCGAAGCGCACCCCCACCAGAATCGATGGCAGCGCCCCCGGCAGGATCACCTGACGGAACAGGCTGAAGCCGGACAAGCCATAGCTGCGCGCCATTTCCACCAATGCCGGGTCGACATTACGAATGCCGTGGTAGGTGTTCAGGTAAATCGGGAACAACGTGCCCAGCGCGACCAGGAAAATCTTTGCCGACTCGTCGATACCGAACCACAGGATCACCAGCGGGATCAGCGCCAGGTGTGGCACGTTGCGGATCATCTGCACCGAGCTGTCGAGCAGGCGTTCGCCCCAGTTCGACAGGCCGGTGATGAACCCCAGCACCAGGCCGATGCTGCCGCCGATGGCAAAGCCCAGGCCGGCACGCCAGCCACTGATGGCCAGGTGAGTCCAGATATCACCGCTGCGCACCAGCTCGACACCGGCGCTGACCACAGCGCTGGGTGCCGGCAGAATGCGTGTCGACAGCCAGCCAGCGCTGACCGCCAGCTGCCAGGCTGCCAACAGCAGTACCGGCAGCGCCCACGGCGCCAGGCGCTGGGCCAGGTTGGAAGAAGTTGCACGACTCATGGCCCGGCCCTCAGCTCTGCGACACGGACTTGGGCAGGATGTCGTTGGCCACCATCTCGCCGAACGGGCTTACGTAGCCGCCGGTTTTCGGTTGCTCCGGGCGTTGCACATCGAGGTGTGGGAACAGCAGTTCGGCAACCCGGTACGACTCTTCCAGGTGTGGATAACCCGAGAAGATGAAGGTATCGATACCCAGCTCGGCGTACTCCTTGACCCGTGCCGCCACAGTCGGGCCATCGCCCACCAGTGCGGTACCGGCGCCGCCGCGGACCAGGCCAACACCTGCCCACAGGTTGGGGCTGACTTCCAGGTTGTCACGGTTGCCGCCGTGCAGGGCAGCCATGCGCTGCTGGCCCACCGAGTCAAAGCGCGCCAGTGAGGCCTGGGCACGGGCGATGGTGTCATCGTCCAGGTGCGAAATCAGCTTGTCGGCAGCGGCCCAGGCCTCTTCGTTGGTTTCCCGCACGATCACGTGCAGGCGGATACCGAAGCGTACTTCTCGGCCTTGAGCGGCCGCTTTTTCGCGCACCTGGGCAATTTTTTCGGCAACGGCTGCCGGTGGCTCACCCCAGGTCAGGTACAGCTCGACCTGCTCGGCGGCCAGGTCCTGTGCTGCCTCGGACGAACCGCCGAAATACAGCGGCGGACGTGGCTGCTGAATAGGTGGGTAGAGCAGCTTGGCGCCCTTCACCTGAATGTGCTTGCCGTCGTAATCGACGTTTTCGCCTTCCAGCACCTTGCGCCAGATACGGGTGAACTCGACCGAGGCTTCGTAGCGCTCTTCATGGCTCAGGTGCAGGCCATCACCGGCCAGTTCGTCCGGGTCGCCACCGGTTACCAGGTTGAACAGGGCACGGCCATTGGACAGGCGGTCCAGCGTTGCCGCCTGGCGTGCTGCCACGGTTGGCGAAATGATGCCTGGGCGCAGGGCTACCAGGAATTTCAGTCGCTGGGTCACAGGGATCAGCGACGCGGCCACCAGCCAGGAGTCCTCGCAGGAGCGCCCGGTGGGGATCAGCACCCCGCCAAAACCCAGACGGTCAGCGGCTTGGGCGATCTGCTGCAAGTAACCGTGGTCGACCGCACGGGCGCCGTCGGAAGTGCCCAGGTACTTGCCGTCACCGTGGGTTGGGAGGAACCAGAAAATGTTAAGGCTCATTGGAGTTGTCTCCTCAAGGGTGGCTCAAGCCAGGGCGACGCCCCGGCACAGGCGAATCAATCAAGGCGCGCTAGCGACCTTGGCCGGGGGTGTCCAGATCACGTCCTTGATGCTCAGTGGCTTGGGTATCAGCTTGAGCGCCTGGAAGGTGTCGGCGATTTTCTGTTGTGCGGCCACAACCTCAGGGGTGAGCGGCGCTGCTCCGTAGCCTTGGCGTTTGACAGAGGTCAGGGTGATGTCGGTGGGCAGGCCGAGCAGCGGTGCGACCTGGTCGGTCACTTCTTGCGGGTTGGCCTGGGACCACTCGCCCACGGCGCGCACTTCCTCGATCACGGTGTTGATCACCGCCGGGTGCTGGCTGGCGTAGTTGCGGGTGGCCAGGTAGAACTGGTGGTTGTCGACCAGGCCCTTGCCATCACGCAGGGTGCGGGCCTGCAGCTGTTGCTCGGCGGCGGCCTGGTACGGGTCCCAGATGACCCAGGCATCCACACTGCCCCGCTCGAAGGCGGCGCGGGCATCGGCGGGTGGCAGGTACACGGGCTGGATGTCGCTGTATTTCAGGCCGGCATCTTCCAGCGCGCGTACCAACAGGTAGTGAACGTTCGAGCCTTTGTTGAGGACGACTTTCTTGCCCTTGAGGTCTTTCACCGACTGGATCGGTGAGCCTTTCGGCACCAGGATCGCCTCGCTGTGTGGTGCAGGCGGCTCGTACGCCACATACAGCAGGTCGGCGCCGGCAGCCTGGGCGAATACAGGCGGGGTCTCGCCAGTCACGCCGAAATCGATGGAGCCGACATTCAGCCCTTCAAGCAGCTGTGGGCCACCAGGAAACTCGGTCCACTGCACCTGCACGCCCTGCTCTGCCAGGCGCTTTTCCAGCGTGCCCTTGGCCTTGAGCAGCACCAGGGTGCCGTATTTCTGGTAACCGATACGCAGGCTTTCGGCCTGGGCTTGGGTAATGGCGCCGAAGGACACAGCCGCCGCAAACAGGGCGACCAGACCGCGACGCAAGAAGACTGTGCGCATGGCGCTCTCCTGTACGTTTGGGTTCGGGTTGCACCTGCTTGCCTCGTTGTCGGGCGAGTAAGGTGGTGTAGCGGGTTGGGCCGGTCAGATGCTCCAGCGAGCGCTGATCAGGCGTTCATTCAGTACGCCGGGGGCCACGGGGCGTGGGCGGCGGGCCAAGGCAACGTGGAAGGCTTCCAGCGAGTCCAGCAGGCGTTCTTCCAGCGCCGGTGCCAGCTGCGCGGGTTTGGAGCCTTCTGCGTAAGCCACCTGGCTGTCGTCGGCGAAGATCCCTTGCAGGGTCTCTTGAGCCTTGAGTGCCGACAGCACGGGTTTCAACGCGTAATCCACCGCCAGCATGTGGGCGATGCTGCCGCCCGTGGCGATCGGCAATACGATCTTGTGCGCCAGAGCGCGTTCGGGCAGCAGGTCGAGCAGTGTTTTCAGGGCGCCGGCAAACGAGGCCTTGTACACCGGGGTGGAAACGATCAGGCCATCGGCCTGGGCTACCAACTGTTGGAAGTGCTGTACCTGCGGGCTGTCGAAACGGGCATGCAGCAGGTCTTCGGCGGAGAAGTCACGTACCTGGAACGTCACGACCTCTACGCCACGGTCCTGCAGCCACTGGCGCGAACGCTCGAGCAGCACGCCAGAGCGTGAGCGGGTACTGGGGCTACCACCGATTGATACGACCAGCATTGCAGCGCTTCCTTGTGTTCTGTTGGAAGTGACATTAACAGCTGCCACATATATCTAGAAATCATATTTTTTCATTTGTTTATTCCATTTTTGTTTTTCCTCAATTTCCTCCACTTGTTTCAGCAGGCATAAAAAAGGGCCGTCGAAACGGTCCGAAAATCCCTGCTTGGCTAAGAGCAATACAACGAGGAATGCATTTAACGATTCGGCTGCGGGGTCAGACGCAGGTAGGGTTTGACCGCCCGGTAACCTTTGGGGAAGCGCTGCTTGAGCTCTTCCTCATCTTTGAGCGAAGGCACGATCACCACCTCGTCGCCGTCCTGCCAGTTACCGGGGGTGGCGACCTTGTGGTTGTCGGTCAGTTGCAGCGAGTCGATCACCCGCAGAATTTCATTGAAGTTGCGCCCGGTACTGGCCGGATAGGTGATGGTCAGGCGCACCTTCTTGTTCGGGTCGATCACGAACAGCGAACGCACGGTTAGGGTGTCGCTGGCGTTCGGGTGGATCAGGTCGTACAGGTCGGACACCTTGCGGTCGGCGTCGGCGATGATGGGGAAGTTGACCACGGTGTTCTGGGTTTCGTTGATGTCATCGATCCAGCGGTGGTGCGAGTCGACCGGGTCCACCGACAAGGCGATGGCCTTGACTCCACGCTTGGCGAAATCATCCTTGAGCTTGGCGGTCAGGCCCAGCTCGGTGGTGCACACCGGGGTGAAGTCGGCGGGGTGGGAGAACAATACCCCCCAGCTGTTGCCCAGCCACTCGTGGAAGCGGATTTTGCCTTCGCTGGAATCCTGTTCGAAATCGGGGGCGATATCGCCGAGTTTGAGGCTCATGGGCTGCGGCTCCTTGGCTGGGTTCTGTACCGTATGGGTTCAATGTGCCTGCATTCGGTTAAAAACAAAAAGAATAAATAACAATTTATTTATAACCAAAATACATACCAATTTGTAGGCACAAAAAAGCCTCGCACTAGGCGAGGCTCTTGGATCAGCTACGGCTTACAGGAAGTTGTAAGTGTAGTTGAAGATCAGACGGGTCTGATCCTGGTCAGCCAGCGAGCTGGTGCCGGTGCCACGGTATACGCCGTGACGCAGGCTGGCGCCCAGGCCCTTGAAGGTGCCTTCCTGGATGACGTAGTCAACGCGGGCGTCACGTTCCCATTCGCTGAAGGTGCCGTTGCCGTTGGCGTTCTTGCCGTCTTCACCTTTCAGGTAGGAAACCGAAGCTTTCAGGCCTGGCACGCCCAGACGTGCGAAATCATAGGCGTACTGACCGAAGGTGGTGTTTTCACCGGCCTTGGCGAACTGGTTGATCATGCTGTCGGTAAACAGGTAGAAGCTGGAGCCACCGGCGCCTTCGTTGCGACCGTTGCCATCAACAACGCTGCCTTGGTTCAGCCAGACGAAGCCACCGTCGTCATTGACGCGCTGGTGGCCGAGCAGGAACGAGTGGCCACCCAGGGTATAGGTGAAGATCGCGGACCAAGTCTTGTTGTCGACCTCGCCGAGGTTCTTGGCATAGCCACCGTTGTTGTTGAAGTTGTAACCGCCGCCGTCGCCGTTCTTGCCGTCGCTGCTGCTGTCGAAGTAGCGCAGGTCGGTTTTGAACGACTGGTCGTCAGCGATCTTGAATACGTGCGTCGCGCCCAGGAAGTGCTGCTTGTAGAAGTCTTCCAGGTTCGAGTAGTAGTACTGCAGGGTCAGGTCTGGCGTGAGCTTGTAGTCCAGACCACCGTAGCGGAACTTGTTACTGTCCTGGCTGGCACCGGCAATCGACAGGCCGGTACGGTTGCTCGAAGCGCGGCCCATGGCGTGGGTCAGCTGGCCGGCGTTGATGGTCAGGTTGTCGATTTCCTTCGACTGGATGGTGCCACCCTCGAAGGTTTGCGGCAGCAGACGGCCATCGTTGGAGACCAGGATCGGCAGGTTTGGCGCCAGGGCGCTACCGTAGTGAACCTCAGTCTTCGAGAAGCGTGCCTTGGCGTTGGCGCCAACACGAGCCCACTGGCTTACAGCCGAACCGTCGGTGTCGCTCGGGAAGAAGCTGCTGTTGTCTGGGTGCTTGCCACGGCCACCATCCAGGTGGATACCCCACAGGGCCTGGGCATCGACACCGAAGCCAACGGTGCCTTCAGTGAAGCCGGAGATGTAGTCGAGCTTGAAGCCCTGACCCGACTCACGGTTGTCGGCACCGCCATCACGGTTGTCGTTGTTGAAGTACATGGTGCGCGAGCTGAGCGACAGTTTGCTGTCTTCAACGAAACCGGCAGCGCCTGCTTGTTGGGCGAGAACCCCCAGTGCCACGGCCAGGGCCAGGCTGGACTTGTACATGTTTTGCTCCTCTACGTTCTAATTCTTGTGTATCTCTGGCGGAGGGGTCTGCTGCCCCGCTCACCGTGGATTGGCGATTTAGTCCCAAAGCGTGACTCATAAGTCAATCGTTTCTAAACGTTTCGAGACTTTGGTCTAAGACGCCACCTGCGCTACAGGATAATGACAATCCTATAAATCCAAAATGACCGTTTTATGAATTTGTAAGATTTTTAAGGAATATGTTAGGAACCTTTACTACCATTCGTTGTAGCAGCCGCGCCATTCATAACATTTGGTTATTTGCAAACGTTTGCTCATAACCTAATTCCGTATCGTTCTATAGGGACGAAAAAGCCTAGCAGGTGCCTCGACATTCGCCATTGAGGGTAATCACCGATCCTGGGCTTAAAGCATTTGGCTCCTAAGCTAATGCAAAAAAGTTATTTATTTTTGAATTCTTAGATCATTTAGTCTTCTCGTCATCCATCACATCGATTGCCTGACGAGAGGTCCACCATGATCCCGCACGCTCCGCTGCGCCTGTTCGCCGCCCTGACCCTCGCCAGCACCAGCTGGTTTGCCCAGGCTGCCGACCTGACCGTGGCCTACCAGACCACCGTCGACCCTGCCAAAGTGGCGCAGGTCGATGGCGACTACGAAAAAGCCAGCAAGGCCAGCATCGACTGGCGCAAATTCGATAATGGCGCTGACGTGATCACCGCCGTGGCCAGCGGTGATGTGCAGATCGGCTATCTGGGTTCCAGCCCGCTGGCCGCAGCCGCTACCCGCAAGCTGCCCGTAGAAACATTCCTCATCGCCACCCAGATTGGTGCCGGTGAAGCGCTGGTCGCCCGCGACAGCATCAAGACGCCGCAAGACCTGATCGGCAAGAAAGTCGCCGTACCGTTTGTGTCCACCGGCCACTACAGCCTGCTGGCCGCACTCAAAAGCTGGAATATCGACCCGTCCAAGGTACAGATCCTCAACCTGGCACCACCGGCCATCATTGCGGCCTGGAAACGCGGTGACATCGACGCCACCTACGTGTGGGACCCGGCACTGGGCGTAGCCAAGGAGAACGGCAAGGTGCTGATCACTTCTGGCGAACTGGCCCAGAAAGGCGCTCCCACCTTCGATGCCTGGATCGTGCGCAAAGACTTCGCCGACAAGCACCCTGAGGTGGTCAAAGCCTTTGCCAAAGTCACCCTGGACGCCTACGCCGATTACCGCAAAGACCCGAAAGCCTGGCTGGCCGACAAAGGCAACGTCGACAAACTGGTGAAGCTCTCGGGCGCCAAGGCCAGCGATATCCCGGTGCTGCTGGAGGGCAACGTCTACCCGCTGGCCGCCGACCAGGCCAACGCCCTGGGCGCGCCGACCACCCAGGCACTGACCGACACGGCCAACTTCCTCAAGCAGCAAGGCAAGGTTGACGCCGTGCTGCCGGACTACTCGCCGTACGTCAGCGCCAAGTTCCTTCCAAACTGATCCGGAGCCCGTCATGGCCTTGCTTGAACTGGAGCGCATCAGCGCACAGTACCCTGGCGCCAGCACCGCGGTGCTGGCCGACATCAACCTGAGCCTGGGCCCGCGCCAGCTGCTGGTGGCCCTGGGGCCGTCCGGCAGCGGCAAGACCTCGCTGCTCAACCTGATCGCCGGCTTCGTCGCCCCCAGTGGCGGGCGAATAACCCTCGATGGCGTACCGGTACAAGGCCCGGGTGCCGAGCGCGGCGTGGTGTTCCAGGACGACGCCCTGCTGCCATGGCAGAACGTGCTGGGCAATGTCGCCTTCGGCCTCGAACTGGCTGGCGTACCCCGCGCCCAGCGTGAAGCCAAGGCCCGTGAAATGCTCGCACTCGTCGACCTGGATGGCTTTGGCGAGCGGCGCATCTGGCAATTGTCCGGTGGCCAGAAACAGCGCGTAGGCCTGGCCCGCGCACTGGCGGCCGACCCACGGGTGTTGTTGATGGATGAACCGTTCGGCGCCCTCGACGCCTTCACCCGCGAACAAATGCAGGAACTGCTGCTGCAGGTCTGGCAACGCACCGCCAAACCGGTGTTCCTGATTACCCACGACATTGAAGAAGCGGTGTTCCTCGCCAGCGAGCTGGTGCTACTGGCACCCAACCCGGGCCGCGTAGTGGAGCGCCTGCAACTGGACTTCGGCCAGCGCTATGCCGCTGGCGAATCGGCCCGGGCAATCAAATCCGACCCACGCTTCATCGAAACCCGCGAGCATGTGCTGGCGCGGGTGTTCTCCCAACGCCAAAGCCTGCAGGAGCGCGCATGAGCAGCCTGGACCTGCCGGTTGCCGGCAAGCACGACACCCAAACCCGGCCTGTTGCAACAGCACGCCGCCAACGCTCTACCCGCTGGATCAGTACCCTGACCCTGACCAGCCTGCTGTTGGTCTGGTGGCTGGTGACCGCCGCTGGCTGGATCGAACCGCTGTTCCTGCCTTCGCCCGGCGACATCCTGGCCAAGGCCTGGACCCTGCTGACCCAAGGCTACATGGACGCCAGCCTGTGGCAGCACCTGGGCGCAAGCCTGGGCCGCATTGGCCTGGCGCTGGTTGCAGCGACCCTGACCGCGATCCCGGTGGGCATCGCCATCGGCTACAACCGCGTGGCCCGTGGCATCCTCGACCCGCTGATCGAGTTCTACCGGCCGATACCGCCGCTTGCATACCTGCCGCTGATCGTCATCTGGTGCGGCATCGGCGAGCTGTCGAAGGTGCTGCTGATTTACCTGGCGATCTTCGCCCCCATCGCCATCGCCACCGCCACCGGCGTGCGCACGGTCGACCCGGCCAAGCTGCGTGCGGCGCAGTCGCTGGGCGCCACCAAGGCCCAGTTGATCCGCCATGTGATCCTGCCCAGTGCGCTGCCCGACATCCTTACTGGCATCCGCATCGGCCTGGGGGTCGGCTGGTCGACCCTGGTGGCCGCCGAACTGATTGCTGCCACCAGCGGCCTGGGCTTCATGGTGCAGTCGGCGGCGCAGTTTTTGGTCACCGATGTGGTGGTGTTGGGCATCCTGCTGATCGCCCTGATCGCCTTCGCCCTGGAAATGGGCCTGCGTGCCCTGCAACGCAAACTGGTGCCCTGGCACGGGCAGAGCCACTGATTGCCGATTGACCACGCCGGCAACCCGGCGCCTAGAGCGAGAAAAGACATGAGCCTGACCGTTACCCCCATCAGCCCGGCGCTGGGTGCGCAGATCAGCGGCGTAGACATCAGCCGCGAGATCACCGCAGAAGAGCGCGACGCCATCGAACAGGCGCTGCTGCAGCATCAGGTGCTGTTCTTCCGCGACCAGCCGATCAACCCGGAACAGCAAGCGCGCTTTGCAGCCCGCTTCGGTGACCTGCACATTCACCCGATCTACCCCAACGTGCCCGAAACCCCGCAGGTGCTGGTGCTCGACACGGCGGTGACCGATGTGCGCGACAACGCCGTGTGGCACACCGACGTGACGTTCTTGCCGACCCCGGCACTGGGCGCGGTGCTCAGCGCCAAGCAATTGCCCGCTTACGGTGGCGATACGCTGTGGGCCAGCGGGATTGCCGCTTTTGAAGCCTTGTCGGCGCCGCTACGTGCAATGCTCGCTGGGCTGACCGCCACCCACGACTTCACCAAGTCGTTTCCGCTGGAGCGCTTTGGCACCACGCCGGAAGACCTGGCGCGCTGGGAAGCAACGCGGCGCAACAACCCGCCGCTGTCACACCCGGTGGTGCGCACTCACCCGGTTAGCGGGCGCAAGGCGCTGTTCGTCAATGAAGGGTTCACCACGCGTATCAATGAGTTGAGCGAGCTGGAAAGCGAGGCGCTGTTGAAGCTGCTGTTCGCCCATGCGACGCGGCCGGAGTTCAGCATTCGCTGGCGTTGGCAGGAGAACGACGTGGCGTTCTGGGACAACCGCGTGACCCAGCATTTTGCGGTGGATGACTACCGGCCGAACCGGCGGGTGATGCATCGGGCGACCATCCTGGGGGATGCGCCGTTCTGAACTTTGATGTGACCTGTACCGGCCTCTTCGCGGGCTTGTCCCGCGAAGAGGCCGGTGAAACCAACGACAACCTAGCGGACCAGATGCAGGTACTGCATGTGCCGTTCGTACTGGTCCAGAATGTCGTTGATGATCTGCTCCTTGCTGTAGCCCACCAGGTCATAGTTCTGGCTGCCTTCGCTCAGGTGAACCTCCGCCCGGTAATAACGGCGGTTCTTCAACTCCTGCGTGCCCAGCCCACCCAAGGCGAACGACGGCGTGAAATACCCACGCATCTGCACTTGGTAGATGAACGGCTGCTCCTCGCCATGGCCAATCTTCAGGCTGACGTTGTCGTGGCTCGGGTCATCCTGGGTAATCAGCACCAGGCCCTTCTGCTCGAACACCTCGCGGACCTCGGCAATCGCCGGGCGCACTACGTCGTCCATGAAGCGGTACACCTCATCACGCGACGGGAAATGCACGGCCTGGCTCAGGCGCTGGCGCCAGCCACCACGGCCGCGACGTGACTGGGCGAACGGGGCCAGCGAGTGCATCTGCGCGATCTGCCGTTGCGACTCCAGGTAGAACGCCTTATGCAAACCCCACATCATGCACAACAGAATCAGCGAGAACGGCAGCGAGGTCAGCACCACCGCCGACTTCAGCGAGTCGATGCTGCCCGCGAACAACAGCGCACTGGTGATCAGCGCGGTCATCGCGCCCCAGAAGATGCGCAGCCAGTTCGGCCCGTCCTCATCGGCTTCCCCCCCCTTGGCCGACAAGGTCGACAGCACCACGGTGCCCGAGTCGGCCGACGTGACGAAGAACACGAAGCTGATGAACACCGTGGTGGCGATCACCGCCTTGCTCCAAGGGTAGGTCTCCAGCAGCAGGTACAGGCTCATCGACGGGTCATCCAGTGCCGACTGGCCCAGTGCGGTCATGCCATGGTTGATCACCTGGTCCAGCGCGCTGTTGCCGAAGATCGACATCCACGCCAGGGTGAACCCCAACGGAATCAGCAGCACGCCAAAGACGAACTCGCGGATGGTACGGCCACGGGAGATACGGGCGATGAACAGGCCCACGAACGGTGCCCAGGCAATCCACCAGGCCCAGTAAAACACTGTCCAGCCGCCCAGCCAGTCACGGTTTTCACCGTAGGCATACACATCGAAGCTCTTGCGCGGCAAGGCGCCCAGGTAGTCACCCAGGTTCTGGATCAATGTGTTGAACAGGTGCTGGGTCGGCCCGGCGAACAGCACGAACAGCAGCAGTGCGCAGGCCAGGAACAGGTTGATGTCGCTCATCACCCGCACGCCCTTCTCCACCCCGGCAACGGCCACGGCTACCGCCGCGCCCATCATCAGGGTGATGAGGATCACCTGCACCCACTGGCTGTGGCTGATACCGAACAGGTAGTCCAGGCCAGCGTTCAGGTGCAGCACGCCAAAGCCCATGTCGGCCCCCAGGCCGAACACCGTGGCGATGATGCCGAAGCCATCCACTGCGTAGCCGATCGGCCCGTTGATGCGCTTTCCGATCAGCGGGTACAGCGCCGAACGCAACGCCAGCGGCAGGTTGTGCCGGTAGGCGAAATAGGCCAGGGCCATGCCGACGAAGGCGAACACCCCCCAGCCATGCAGGCCCCAGTGCAGGAACAGAATCTGCATCGCCTGGCGCCCGGCCTCTGCCGTGCCCGCTTCGCCCTGGGGCGGCTGCAGCATGTGGGTCAGCGGTTCGGAAACACAGAAGAAGAACAACGTGATGCTGATACCGGCGGCAAACAGCATGCCGGCCCAAGACAGGTAACTGAACTCGGGTTCGTCGTGGTCGGCACCGAGCTTGATCTTGCCGTAGCCGGACAAGGCGGTGACCACCACGAAGACCAGGTACAGCGTCATGGCCAGCATGTAGTACCAGCCGACCGTGTTGGCCGCCCAGTTCTGCGCTGCCAGCAACCAATCACCTGCCGCTTGCGGGTTGGAAATGACTACCAGGCCAAAAACGAGGATGAAACTTGCCGCAAAGTAGAACACCGGAGGGTTCATGCGGATTTTGCCATTGGCAATGGACGGGGTCGGTGCACTCATCGGGCGTGCACCTCGTCAAATGACGTAAGGTTCGGAATGAACGGGTTCAGCAAAGGAATCCTCCTGTTGAACACCGGCAGCGGACCAGCGTTTTTTCATTGAACAAGCGTTCAAGTTAAACATGGATCGGATTTCATTGCGAATTGGGGTGCTGATTGGTGCCTTCCTGTTCCGGCCTCTTCGCGGGTTTACCCGCGAAGAGGCCGGAACAACCAATACAAATGCCAGATCAATTCTTGTCCTGGCAATCCAGCTGCAGGTTGGCCTGGGTAATGTTGCTTTCAGCCGGCACACTGCGGGTCAGCCACACATTGCCGCCAATGGTCGAACCTTTGCCGATGGTAATGCGCCCGAGCACCGTGGCCCCGGCATAGATCACCACATCGTCCTCGACAATCGGGTGCCGTGGCAGGCCTTTGTGCAGGGTCCCAGACTCATCGCTCGGGAAGCGCTTGGCGCCCAGGGTCACGGCCTGGTAGATGCGCACGCGCTCGCCGATGATCGCGGTTTCGCCAATCACCACACCGGTCCCGTGGTCGATGAAGAAGCTCGGGCCAATCTGCGCGCCAGGGTGAATGTCGATACCGGTGGCCGAATGCGCCAGCTCCGAGCTGATCCGCGCCAGCAGCGGCAAGCCGGCCTGGTACAAGTGGTGCGCCAGGCGGTGGTGGATGATCGCCAGGATACCCGGGTAGCACAGCAGCACTTCATCCACGCTACGCGCTGCCGGGTCGCCGTGGTAGGCGGCCAGCACGTCGGTGTCGAGCAGTACGCGCAGCTCCGGTAGCGCAGCTGCGAAACCCTGGATCAGGCTCAGCGCATGGGCGTCGACGCCAGCCAGCTCAGCCTTGCTTTGCCGTGCCGCATAGCGCAGTTCAAGGCGAGCCTGGGCAAGCAAGGCGGTCAACGCGGCATCCAGGGTATGGCCGACATAGAAATCTTCGCTTTCTTCGCGCAAATCGACTGGGCCCAGGCGCATGGGGAACAGCGCGCCGCACAGTTGCTCCAGAATCTGCCGCATCGCCTCGCGCGAAGGCAACTCGCGCCCGCCCTGCTCGCCAATGCTGCGGCCATTACGGGTGCGCCATTGCTCACGGGCGCCGCGCAGGCCACTGACGATGCTCTGCAACTGCCAGTGCGCGGATGAAGGTTGTTCGCTCACGGTTTTCTCCTGCCGTATAGGCCATCTAATGGTGTCGCCAGGCCCGCGAAAAGGCCGGGCCTGCCTACATGCAATCCACTCTACGGCAAATCAGCCCCTTGGAAAAAACAACGCTTTATTCCATCCTGCGCTAAGTCAGGCATAAGCCGCGATGACGGCACAGGCATCATCGCCTACCCTCAAAGCAGCCAGCTCCTGGCACCAATCAAAATGGAAATAACAAAATAATTTTTTAGTATTTCCTGGCCTAAGCAGCCAACCCTATAGTCGCCACCTCACTACTTACACAACAAGCGCGGGGCTCTGACATGTCGAAATTCGCCAAACCGCTACTCAACGCTACCCTGGCTGTTTTGCTGGGTACCGGCCTGCTCAGCCAGGCCTTCGCGGGCGAGCAGCTGAAGACCATCCAGGAAAAAGGCGTGATCAACGTCGGCCTGGAAGGCACGTACCCACCGTTCAGCTTCCAGGACGAAAACGGCAAGCTGACCGGCTTCGAAGTGGAGCTGTCCGAGTTGCTGGCCAAGGAGCTGGGGGTCAAGGCCAAGGTCCAGCCGACCAAATGGGACGGCATCCTCGCTGCGCTGGAGTCCAAGCGCCTGGACGTCGTCATCAACCAGGTGACGATTTCCGAAGAGCGCAAGAAGAAGTACGACTTCTCCGAGCCCTACACCATCTCCGGCATCCAGGCGCTGATCCTGAAGAAAAAGGCCGAGCAGTTGAACATCCACAAGGCCGCCGACCTGGCCGGCAAGAAAGTGGGCGTGGGCCTGGGCACCAACTACGAACAGTGGGTGAAAAAAGACGTGCCGCAAGCCGATGTGCGCACCTATGAAGACGACCCGAGCAAGTTCGCCGACCTGCGTAACGGTCGCATCGACGCCATCCTGATCGACCGCCTGGCCGCACTGGAATACGCGCAAAAAGCCAAGGACACGGAGCTGGCCGGCGATGCGTTCTCCCGCCTGGAAAGTGGCGTAGCCCTGCGCAAGGGCGAGCCAGAGCTGCTCGATGCCATCAACAAGGCCATCGACAAGCTCAAGGCTGACGGCACGCTGGCCAAGCTGTCCGAGAAATACTTCGGTGCTGATGTCACCAAATGATCGCTGAAAGCCTGCAACTCGTTGTCGACTCCACGCCCTTCCTGCTGAAGGGCGCGGGTTATACGGTGCTGCTCAGCGTTGGCGGCATGTTCTTCGGCCTGGTGCTGGGCTTTGCCCTGGCGCTGATGCGTCTGTCGAAGATCTTGCCGCTGAACTGGCTGGCGCGGATCTACGTGTCGTTCTTTCGCGGCACGCCGCTGCTGGTGCAGCTGTTCGTGATCTATTTCGGCATGCCGCAGATCGGCATCGAACTCGACCCCATCCCCGCCTCGCTGATCGGCCTGTCGTTGAACATGGCGGCCTACATCTGCGAGATCCTGCGCGCAGCAATCTCCTCAATCGACCGTGGCCAGTGGGAAGCGGCCGCCAGCATCGGCATGACCCGCGTTCAGGCCATGCGCCGGGCGATCCTGCCGCAAGCCTTGCGCACTGCCCTGCCCCCCTTGGGCAACAGCTTCATTTCGCTGGTCAAGGACACCGCCCTGGCGGCCACCATCCAGGTGCCCGAACTGTTCCGCCAGGCGCAGCTGATTACCGCACGCACCTTCGAAGTGTTCACCATGTACGTGGCGGTCGCGGTCATCTACTGGGTGCTGTGCAGCATCCTTGCGCACTTCCAGAACCGCATGGAAGCGCGGGTCAACCAGCATGACCAGGAGCACTGAGCATGATTGAAGTCAAAGGCCTGACCAAGCGGTTCAAGGGCCAGACCGTGCTCAACGGTATCGACCTGACCGTACAGCCCGGCGAAGTGGTGGCCATCATTGGCCCCAGTGGCTCGGGCAAGACCACCTTCCTGCGCTGCCTCAACCTGCTGGAAACGCCCGACGCCGGGCAGATCAAGATCGGCGATATCAGCATCGATGCCAACCGCCCTTTGGGCGGGCAGCAAAGTGCGATTCGCCGATTGCGCCAGCAAGCCGGGTTCGTGTTCCAGAACTTCAACCTGTTCCCGCACCGCACCGCGCTGGAGAACGTGATCGAGGGGCCGGTGATCGTCAAGAAGACGCCCCGCGAGCAGGCCATCGACCTTGGCCGGCGCCTGCTGGCCAAGGTTGGCCTGGCAGGCAAGGAAGACGCCTACCCCCGGCGCTTGTCCGGTGGCCAGCAGCAACGGGTGGCCATCGCCCGCGCACTGGCCATGGAGCCGGAGGTGATCCTGTTCGACGAACCCACCTCGGCACTGGACCCGGAGCTGGTGGGTGAAGTGCTGGCGACCATCCGCGGCCTGGCCGAGGAGAAGCGCACCATGATCATCGTTACGCACGAAATGAGCTTTGCCCGGGATGTGGCGAACCGGGTGATCTTCTTCGACAAGGGCGTGATCGTGGAGCAGGGGGAAGCCAAGGCACTGTTTGCGGCGCCAAAGGAAGAGCGTACCCGGCAGTTCTTGCGCAAGTTCCTGGGTACTGCCGCCTCCGAGTAAACCTGTTACGGCCCTTTCGCGGGTTTACCCGCGAAAGGGCCGGCACATCCGCTGTAAATCCCTCCTTCTATACATATTCCAAAGAGTTAGTTCATAAACTTTTTATAAAGCATTAGGGTATATAAACCGGACCACCGGACCAGCACATATCTGTCGCGATCAGCTGTAGCGGCACAACTTTTTTGTGAGGTCAGGAATGGTCAGGATCACAATCACCCCAGTGCGTAACGCCAGGGCATTGAGTGCAGCCAAGGAGCGGTACTGATGTCCAGCCAGCCAAACACCCAATTCCACAGCGATCTCGACAGCTCGCCCTTGCTGCTGCCGGCCAAAGTTCTGCGCAACGACGCCGAAGCCTTGCAAGCGGCCCGCGAACTGGCTGAGGTCGCCCGCGAGCAGGCCGCACGCCGCGACCAGCAACGCAAACTGCCTTGGGCCGAGATCGAACTGTTCACCCGCAGCGGCCTGGGCAGCATCAGCGTACCCAAGGCCCACGGCGGCCCCGACGTGTCGTTCGAAACCGTTGCCGAAGTGTTCCGCGTGATCAGCGCCGCCGACCCGGCTCTGGGGCAGATCCCGCAGAACCAGTTCGGCATGCTGCAACTGATTCGCCTGACAGCCACCGAGGCGCAACAGGCGCTGATCTTCCGCAGCGTGCTCGACGGTTGGCGCATCGGCAATGCCGGCCCCGAGCGCGGCACCAAAGACACCCTCACCCTCAAGGTCCGGATCACTCGCGCTGGCGACAGCTATCGCATCAGCGGCGAGAAGTTCTATTCCACCGGCGCCCTGTTCGCCCACTGGGTGGCCGTCAAGGCACTGGACGACGAGGGCCGCCAGCGCCTGGCGTTCGTGCGCCGCGGCAGCCCGGGGTTGCGCATCGTCGATGACTGGTCCGGGTTTGGCCAACGTACCACCGCCAGCGGCACCGTGCTGCTCGACCAGGTGCCGGTAGACGCGGAGCTGGTGATCGACAACTGGCGCCAGCGTGATATCCCCAACATCCAGGGTGCGGCTTCACAGCTGATCCAGGCGGCAATTGATGCCGGCATCGCTGAAGCAGCGATTGATGATGCGATCACCTTCGTGCGCGAAAAGTCTCGCCCGTGGATCGAAGCCAACGTGGACCGCGCCAGCGACGACCCGTATGTAATCGCCGACATCGGCCGCCTGAAGCTTGAGCTACACGCCGCCGAAGCCCTGCTGCGCAAGGCTGCGCGGGTACTGGACGAAGTCAATGCCGCGCCAATCGACGCAGCCAGTGCGGCGCGAGCCTCGATTGCCGTGGCCGAGGCCAAGGTGCTGACCACCGAAATCGCCTTGCAAGCCAGCGAAAAGCTTTTCGAACTGGCCGGCAGCCGCGCCACCCTTGGCGAGTTCAACCTCGACCGCCACTGGCGCAACGCCCGGGTGCATACCCTGCATGACCCGGTGCGCTGGAAGTACCACGCGGTGGGCGCGTACCACCTCAACGGCACCCTGCCTGCGCGGCATTCCTGGATCTGATTTGCTGCCTTTGGGGCCGCTGCGCAGCCCTTCGCGGGAATGCCCGCGAAGGGCTGCGCAGCGGCCCCCGGAGAACACCATGACTACAAACATCATCACCAGCGACACAGAAGCCCTGAATGTCGCCGAAGACATCGCCCAGCAACTGCGCCGCGACAGCGCCCTGCGCGACCGCGAACGCCGCCTGCCCCACGCCGAACTGGAGCTGTTCACCCGCTCCGGCCTGTGGGCCATCAGCGTACCCAAGGCCTTCGGCGGCGCTGGCGTGTCCAACGTCACCCTGGCCAAGGTCATCGCCCGTATCGCCCAGGCCGACGGCTCGCTCGGGCAAATCCCGCAAAACCACTTCTACGGCCTGGAAGTGCTACGGGTAAACGGTACACCCGAGCAGCAGCAACGCCTGTACGCCGAAGTACTGGCCGGCAGGCGTTTCGGCAACGCCCTGGCCGAGCTGGGCACCAAGACCGCCAACGAGCGCACCACTCGCCTGAGCCGTGATGGTGACGGTTTCCGCATAAACGGCCGCAAGTTCTATTCGACTGGCGCCATTTATGCCCAGCGCATCCCGACTTCGGTCGTTGATGACCAAGGCGTACAGCAACTGGCCTTCGTCCCGGCCGACAGCCAGGGCCTGCAAGTGATCGACGACTGGAGCGGTTTCGGCCAACGCACTACCGGCAGTGGCTCGGTGGTGTTCGACAACGTGTACGTCAGCGCTGCCGACGTCGTGCCGTTCCAGAGCGCCTTCGAGCGCCCTACTCCGGTCGGCCCGCTGGCGCAGATCCTTCATGCCGCCATCGACACCGGCATCGCCCGCGCCGCTTATGAAGATGCCCTGCACTTCGTGCGTACCCGCAGCCGCCCGTGGGTCGATTCCGGGCTGGACAAGGCCACCGATGACCCGCTGACACTCAAAAGCTTCGGCCACCTGGCCATCCGCCTGCACGCCGCCGAGGCCCTGCTGGAACGCGCCGGTGAATACCTCGACCGCGCCCGCGACGACAGCACCGCCGACAATGTGGCCGCCGCCTCCATCGCCGTGGCCGAAGCACGGGCCATCAGCACCGAGATCTCCCTTGCCGCCGGTACCGCCCTGTTCGAACTGGGCGGCAGCCAGGCCACCCTGGCCGAACACAACCTCGACCGACACTGGCGCAACGCTCGCGTGCACACCCTGCACGACCCGGTGCGCTGGAAGTACCACGCCATCGGCAACTACTACCTCAACGATGCCAACCCGCCACGCCGGGGGACTATCTGATGGCCAAGCAGCTCCTGCTCAATGCCTTCAACATGAACTGCATCGGGCACATCAACCACGGCCTGTGGACCCACCCACGGGACACCTCGACCCAGTACAAGACCCTGGACTACTGGACCAACCTGGCACGCCTGCTGGAACGCGGCCTGTTCGATGGGCTGTTCATTGCCGACATCGTGGGTACCTACGACATCTACGGCCAGTCGCTGGACGTCACCCTCAAGGAGTCGATCCAGCTGCCGGTCAACGACCCGCTGCTGCTAGTCTCGGCCATGGCAGCAGTTACCCGCCACCTGGGTTTCGGCCTTACCGCCAACCTCACCTACGAGGCGCCGTACCTGTTCGCCCGCCGCCTGTCCACCCTCGACCACCTGAGCAATGGCCGGGTGGGCTGGAACATCGTCACCGGCTACCTCGACAGTGCCGCCCGGGCCATGGGCCTGGCACAACAACCGGAGCATGACCGCCGCTACGACCAGGCCGACGAATACCTGCAGGTGCTGTACAAGCTGCTGGAAGGCAGCTGGGCCGACGATGCGGTGGTCGCCGACCGCCAGCAGCGCGTGTACGCCCAGCCCGACAAGGTGCGCAAAGTCAGCCACCACGGCGAGTTCTACAACGTCGAGGGCTATCACCTGAGCGAACCCTCGCCACAGCGCACGCCGGTACTGTTCCAGGCCGGCAGCTCGCAGCGCGGCCTGGCCTTTGCCGGCAGCCACGCCGAATGCGTGTTCATCAGTGGCCAGGACAAAGCGGCCACACGCGCCCAGGTCGACAAGGTACGCGCCGCTGCGCAAGCGGCCGGCCGCGACCCGCAGGCAATCAAGGTGTTCATGGGGATCACGGTAATCGTCGCAGCCACCGAGCAAGAGGCCCAGGCCAAGCATGCCGAGTACTTGCGCCATGCAAGCCCTGAAGCCGGCGTCGCGCACTTCGCTGCATCCACCGGCATAGACTTTGCGGCCTATGAACTGGATGAGCCAATCGGCTTCAGCCAGAGCAACGCCATTCAGTCCGCCACGCGCCAGTTACAAGACAACGCCTGGACCCGCCGCCGTCTGCTTGAGCAGCACGCCCTCGGTGGCCGCTACGTAACCTTGGTCGGCGCTCCCGAACAGGTGGCCGATCAGTTGATCGCATGGATTGATGAAACCGGCCTGGACGGTTTCAACCTGACCCGTACCGTCACCCCGGAAAGCTTCGAAGACTTCATCAACCTGGTCATCCCGCAACTGCAGCGGCGTGGCCGCTACAAGACGGCCTACGCCGAAGGCACCCTGCGCGAGAAGCTGTTCCAGTCCGACCACCCGCACTTGCCCGCCGATCACCCTGGTTCGGCCTATCGTTTTGTCCCTTCCCCTGCCCCGACTGGAGTCCCGCACCATGCTTGAGAAACTGTTCCGGCCCGTCGCGGCCATTGCCCTCACCCTTGGCCTGTCCGCCCACGCCCTGGCAGCCGACCCACTGAAGATCGGCACCACCTCGGCCTTTGCGATACCGCTGGAAGCCGCCGTGGAAGAAGCGCACAAACAAGGCCTGGAAGTGAAGCTGATCGAGTTCAGCGACTGGATCGCACCCAACGTCAGCCTCAACAGCGGCGACATCGACGTGAACTACTTCCAGCACATCCCGTTCCTGGAAAACGCCAAGGCAGCTGCTGGCTTCAACCTGGTGCCTTATGCACCGGGCATCATCAACAACGTTGGCCTGTACTCGAAAAAGTACAAAAGCTTTGCCGAGCTGCCTGAAGGCGCCAGCGTGGCCATTGCCAACGACCCGATCAACAGCGGCCGTGGCCTGCAACTGCTGGCCAAGGCCGGGCTGATTTCCCTCAAGCCGGGCGTTGGCTACAAGGCCACCGAGGACGACATCGTCGCCAACCCGAAAAAACTGAAAATCCTTCAGGTCGAGGCAGTTCAGCTGGTACGCGCTTACGATGACGCCGACCTGGTGCAGGGTTACCCGGCCTACATCCGCCTGGCCAACAGCTTCGACGCAGGCTCTGCGCTGCTGTTCGACGGCCTGGAGAACAAGGAATACGTGATCCAGTTCGTCATTCGCCCACAGAGCAAGGACGACCCGCGCCTGGCCAAGTTCGTTGACATCTATCAGCACTCGCCAGCCGTGCGTGCAGCGCTCGACAAAGCCCACGGCAAGCTCTATCAAGCCGGCTGGGAAGGCTGATATGAGCCAGGCCAGCGCGCTCAGGGCGCCTACCCCCCAACCATTGCCGCCAACGGTCAAGGAACAGGCCCTGCGCCCGGAGGTCAATGAAGCCCATGTGCGCTTCATCGGCCTGGGCAAGACCTACCCTGGCCAGGCACAACCGGCCTTGCAAGGCATCGACCTGAACATCCGCCATGGCGAGATCTTCGGCATCATCGGCCGCAGCGGAGCCGGCAAGTCATCGCTGTTGCGTACCATCAACCGTCTGGAGCAACCCTGCCAGGGCCGAGTGCTGATCAATCAGGTGGACATCGCCCCCTTCGACGAAGACCACCTGGTGGCGCTGCGTCGGCGCATCGGCATGATCTTCCAGCACTTCAACCTGATGTCGGCCAAAACGGTGTGGCAGAACGTCGAGCTGCCGTTGAAAGTGGCCGGTGTGGCCAAGGCCGAGCGCCAGCGCAAGGTGCGTGAACTGCTGGAGCTGGTTGGCCTGCAGGAAAAACACCACGTCTACCCGGCGCAGCTGTCCGGCGGGCAAAAGCAGCGCGTCGGTATTGCCCGGGCGCTGGTACACGACCCCGAGATTCTGCTGTGCGACGAGGCCACCTCCGCGCTGGACCCGGAAACCACGGCCTCGATCCTTGAGCTGCTGCGCGACATCAACCAGCGCCTGGGGCTGACCATCGTGCTGATCACCCACGAAATGGCCGTGATCCGCGATATCTGCCACCGGGTGGTGGTGCTCGAGCGTGGCGAAGTGGTCGAACAGGGCGAGGTCTGGCGGGTGTTCGGTTCGCCTCGCCACGAGGTCACCCGCACCTTGCTTGCACCACTGCAGGCCAGGCTGCCTGCCGCGCTGCAAGCCAGCCTGCAAGCCAGCCCGGCGAGCCGCGACAGTGCCGTGGTGTTGAAACTGACGGTGCTGGGCGAACCTGAACTGTCTGCCCTGTTCAACGAACTGGGTGGGCGTGTGCGCTTGCTGCAGGGCGGCGTGGAGACCATTGGCGAACATGCCTTGGGCCAACTGATCCTTTCGGTGCGGCACTCGCCGCATGACACTCATCAATTACTGGAGCGCGCCCGCCGCTGGGCCGAGGACGTTGAGGTACTGGGCCATGTGGTTTGATCGCTTGCTGGAAGGTTTGCTCGATACCCTGCTGATGGTCGGTGTGTCGTCGCTGATCGCCCTGCTGGTAGGGGTACCGATGGCGGTGCTGCTGGTCACCAGCGACAAATGTGGCATCTTCGAAGCACCGCTGCTTAATCGCGTGTTGGGCGCCTTCGTCAACCTGTTCCGTTCGATTCCGTTCCTGATCCTGATGGTCGCGCTGATCCCCTTCACACGCCTGGTGGTAGGCACCACTTACGGCGTATGGGCGGCGGTGGTGCCGCTGACCATTGCCGCCACCCCGTTCTTCGCGCGGATTGCCGAGGTCAGCCTGCGCGAAGTGGACCATGGCCTGGTGGAAGCTGCGCAGGCCATGGGCTGCCGACGCTGGCACATCGTCTGGCATGTGCTCTTGCCTGAGGCGCTGCCCGGCATTGTCGGCGGCTTCACCATTACCCTGGTAACCCTGATCAACTCTTCGGCCATGGCCGGCGCGATTGGTGCGGGGGGGTTGGGGGATATTGCCTACCGGTATGGCTACCAGCGTTTCGACAGCCAAATCATGCTGACCGTGATCGCCATGCTGGTGGCGTTGGTGGCGTTGATCCAGCTGGGCGGGGACCGCTTGGCGAAGGGCTTGAACAAGCGTTGAATGCCGGGGGCTGCTTTGCAGCCCCAAGATCTCAATCCCAGCGAATATCCCCAGCCGGTACCGGCCGCCCGAACCAATAGCCCTGCCCCAGCTGACACTGCTCTTGCAGCAAGAAGCTGGCCTGCTCTGCCAGCTCGATGCCCTCGGCATGCACCTGCATACCCATGCTGTGGGCCAAGGCGATGATCACCCGCACGATCGCGATGTCGTCTTCATCGTACGGCAAACCGGCCACGAAGCCCTGGTCGATTTTCAGCTTCTGCACCGGCAAACGCTTGAGCCGCAGCAGCGACGAATACCCGGTGCCAAAGTCATCGATGGCCAAGGTCACCCCCAGCTCACGCAACCGGTGCAACTGCTCCAGTGCCACTTCCGGGTCTTCCATCACCGCGCTTTCGGTTACTTCGAGCTCCAGCAGGGCCGGGGCCAGGCCCGTCTCGTGCAGCACTTCGGCCACCTGCCGGTACAACTCGTGCTGGCCAAACAGGCGGCTGGAGATGTTTACCGCCACGAACGCCAGCTGCCGGCCTTCAGCCTGCCACTGCACCATTTGTCGGCAGGCCTGGCGCAGCACCCAGGAGTCGATCTCGGCAATCAGCCCCGTGCGCTCGGCAATCGGGATGAACTCGCCCGGCGGCACCAGGCCGCGCTGGGGGTGCTGCCAGCGCACCAGCGTTTCGACCCCGACTTGTCGGCCTGAAGCCAGGTCATGTACCGGCTGGAAGTACACCCGCAGCTCATCCTGCTCCAGGGCCCGGCGCAGCTCACCGGCGGTCTCTACCCGGTGCTGGGCATGGGCGGTCAGCTCTTCGGTATACAGCGCATAGCACGCCCGCCCGTTGCTCTTGGCTTTGAACAGTGCCGAATCGGCATTGCGCAGCAGTTGTTCGGCACTCAACGCGTCGCTGGGGAACAGGCTGATGCCCGCACTGACACTGATGAACAGGCGATGGCCATCGAACTGGAACGGCTCGCGCATACGCTCGATGATGCACTGCGCCAGCTTGCCCGCCTGGCCGACCTGCTGGCAGTTCTCCGCCAGCACGCCAAATTCGTCGCCACCCAAGCGCGCCAAGGTCACGCCTGCACCCAGTACCTCCCCCAGGCGCTCGCCCACCAGCTTCAGCAACTGGTCACCGATGGTGTGGCCCAGGCCATCGTTGATGCTCTGAAAGTGGTCCAGGTCCAGCAGCAACAGGGCACAACCGCGCTTGTTGGCCTGAGCCGCCGCCAAGGCCTGCTCGACGCGGTCGGTGAACAGCAGGCGGTTGGGCAGGCCGGTCAACGGGTCGTAGTGGGCCAGGTAGGCCAGTTCCTGCTCCGAATGCTTGATTGCGCTGATGTCACTGAATACCGCCACGTAATGGCTCAGTTCACCATCGTCGTCGCGAATGGCGCAAATGGTCTGCCATTGCGGGTAGATTTCGCCGCTTTTGCGCCGGTTCCAGATTTCCCCGCTCCACTCGCCCTTATCGGCCAGCGTGGCGAAGATCTGCTCGTAGAACGGCAACCCATGGCGGCCTGATTTGAACTTGTTCGGGCGCTGCCCGATGACCTCATCCTGCTGGTAGCCGGTGATGCGCATGAATGCGCGGTTGACGTGCACGATCAGGCCCTGGCGGTCGGTGACCAGCACCCCTTCGAGTGTGCTGTCGAACACCGCAGCCGCCATGCGCAGCCGTTCCCGGTCTTCGCAACGCAAGCGGGCACCACGGCCGATGAAGTTAAGCAGGTGCACCCGCGACACGTAAATCAGCAAAGCACTGAACAGCACCCACAGCACCACATTGATCTGCCGCCCCACGGTCAATGCAAGGGGATCGTCAGTCATGCCGTGCAGCACCACCTCGGCCAGCACCAGCCAGAGGATCGAGAGCACTACATACAGCGCAGCCATGCGCAAGGCGTCGCGAACGGAAACAGACATGTCGGGTGGGATAGCCCATCAGAAATAATGGGGCAGTATAAAGGCTGAAACATGTCGTGACCTCCTATCTGAACGGGTGACTGGTTTTATTTCCCTCCCGAGGGATAATCAGCCCCTCCTCCTGCATTCCGAGGGTTTTTACACCTATGTGGTACAACGGCCTGCTCGACTTGTCGGCCTGGCAACTGGTCGGCATCACTCTGTTGATGACCCATGTGACCATTGTCAGCGTCACGGTCTACCTGCATCGCTACTCCGCGCACCGGGCACTGGAGCTCAACGGCGCGCTCAAGCACTTCTTCCGCTTCTGGCTGTGGCTGACCACGGCGCAGAACACACGCGAGTGGACCGCCGTCCATCGCAAACACCACGCCAAATGCGAAACCCCCGACGACCCGCACAGCCCTGTTCACAAAGGCCTGAGCACGGTATTGCGCAAGGGCGCCGAGCTGTACAGGGAAGAGGCGCGCAACCCCGAAACCCTGCGCATTTATGGCAAGAACTGCCCGGAGGACTGGATCGAGCGCAACCTCTATTCGCGCTACAAGCTGGGCGGCATTGCACTGATGGCCGTCATCGACCTGCTGCTGTTCGGCACCATCGGTATCACCATCTGGGCCGTGCAGATGATGTGGATTCCGTTCTGGGCGGCCGGCGTGGTCAACGGCCTGGGCCACGCACTGGGCTATCGCAACTTCGAATGCCGCGACGCTGCCACCAACCTGGTGCCATGGGGCATCGTCATCGGGGGTGAAGAACTGCACAACAACCACCACACCTACCCCAACTCGGCCAAGCTGTCGGTCAAGCGCTGGGAGTTCGACATGGGCTGGGCCTGGATACGCCTGTTCTGCCTGTTGCGCCTGGCCAAGGTGCAGCGTGTGGCGCCGATCGCTCACCGGGTGGCGGGCAAGGCCAGCCTGGACATGGACACCGCCATGGCCATCCTCAACAACCGCTTCCAGATCATGGCGCAGTACCGCAAGCTGGTGATCGGCCCGCTGGTCAAGCAGGAGCTGGCCCGGGTAGACGCCTCGGTAAGTCACCACTTCCGCCGCGCCAAGCGCCTGCTGTCGCGTGAAACCAGCCTGCTGGAAGACCGCCACCACATGCGCATCGAGTCCATGCTTGCGCACAGCCAGGCGTTGAAGACCATTTACGAAAAACGCCTGGCCCTGCAGCAGATCTGGGCGCGCACCAGCGCCAACGGGCACGACATGCTAGCGGCCATGAAGGACTGGGTACACGAAGCCGAAACCAGCGGCATTCATGCCCTGCGCGACTTCGCAGCGCAGCTGAAAACCTATTCCCTACGCCCCTCCGGCGCCTGACCGCCGTTAGTCGGCATGCCCCCTTTCGGGGCATGCCGTTCGGAACTTCGCCCCCTCGCCACCACTCAAAATCGCACATCGCCCGCGTGGCGGGCAGGATGCTGGCCGCACGCTTTCAAGTCGAGACCCGATTCGTGCACATGGCCAAGAACATCCCCACGATCCTGCCCGGTACCCCGCCTCCTGAAGCCGCCCAGACTCTGCTGGCCTTGCTCCACGCCCAAGGCGAAGTCGCCCGCCTGAGCGAACGCGAGCAACTGTTCAGTTCACTGCTCGACAGTGTCAATGCGGTGCTCTGGGCCTTCGACTGGGAAACCCGCCAGGTGCTGTACGTAAGCCCCGCCTACGAGCGAATCTTCGGCCGCCCGGTCAGCCTGGTGCTGGCCGACTACAACGAATGGCGCGACAGCATCTACCCCGACGACCTGGAGTACGCCGAGCGCAGCCTGGCCCAGGTGCTGCTCAAAGGTTCGGTGGAAGACCGCGAATACCGCATTCTCAATGCCGACGGTCAACTGCGCTGGCTAAGTGACAAGTGCTACATCAACCAGCAGCACGACGGCGACCGGGTGATCATTGTCGGCATCGCCGAAGACATCACTGAAAAGAAACAGCTTGAAGGCGAGTTGCAACGCCTGGCCACCACTGACGTGCTGACCCAGAGCAGTAACCGTCGGCACTTCTTCGAGTGCGCCCAGCGAGCCTTTGACAGCGCCCGCGAAGACGGCACACCGTTGGCCTTTTTGCTGCTCGACATCGATGATTTCAAGCGCATCAACGACAGCTACGGTCACCAAGAAGGCGATCAGGTGCTACAACGCATCGCCGACAGCGGCAAGGCCGTGCTACGCCGTGGCGACCTGTTCGGGCGTATTGGTGGTGAGGAGTTCGCGGCGGTGTTCCCGGGTTGCAATGCCCAGGCGGCAGAACAGATTGCCGAACGCTTGCAGCGGGCGATTCAGCGTTTGAGCTTTAGCCATGAAGAGCAGGTGTACGGGGTGACAGTGAGCCAGGGGCTAACTGCGCTAACGGATGAAGATGTGACGCTGGATAGCCTGTATGCCCGGGCCGATGCGGCAATGTACCAGGCCAAACGGCAGGGCAAGAACCAGATCGTCTGCGGCTGACCGCAGCGCAGGCATGCGAGTCAGCCCCAACCGGTCGTTGCAGCGCTAATCAACGGATGCTTGATGACAAGTGAAGGCAATCCGAGCGCCTGCTTAACCTCGATTAATCAGGTGTTCCAGTCACTTGCCTAGCAACCTGGCCCAGAACCCACGTTTTTCGCGCTCGATTACTGGTGGTGATGGCAAATCCGCCTGCTCATGCAAAAACGCCTGTGGGTAATGCTCATGGCCGAGACAAAGCTGATCATCCAGTCCAAATACCTTGACCGCCGCCGCAGCCTCGACGCACCAGCGACCAAAATACGCACCGCCAGCAAAGTTCTCATCGCCATAGCGATACCAGTAGGGGTGCTTGAACGCTGCAGCCTGTTTGTACTTGCCAGACCGTGCACCATTACCGAGCTCAAGATACCAATGGTCAACAAAATCACGCAGCAGACTGGCTTGCTGGGGGCGCTCGGCATCGATCGCAGTTTGCAACCGCCCGTATGGTTTGGGGTAAAGCAACTCGCCGCCAATACACCGCTGTGGCGAACGGGTCGCTATTACGCGATCCAGCAGGCTATCTTCACCTTCGTTGCCCACCAATCGGACCAACCGCTGCCACTGCTCGTCGGGAATTTCCAATACCAGCGCCAACGCCACCACCCAGAAGCAAGTAATGTAATGGTCATAGTTAACTCGCCAAGCATTACGGGTGAATACCTGATCTTCGGTCCACTGCTGCGCACCTAATGCCTGAGAGCGTTCCCAGGCATCGAGCAGCCCAGGAAAGTAGCTTGCCAGCGACGGGGTTGGCAGACCCGCCGAATAGCAACGCAACATCTGATGCCAATGATCCTGCGCCAATTCGAACAGGTATTGCGGTGCATAGGATGGGTCGCCGAAAGGTTTGCTGGCTGTTTCCCAGCCAAGGGCGATGGATTCCTCACCGAAAGCGACCCACTCCGCCCAGTAGGCAGGATCGCCAAGAGGTGCACGCATTTTCATCACTTGATCCCCAGTAACTTGGAGGTAGCCGTCGGGTCGGCCACGTACTTGCCTGCCTTGTCCAACACCCCGACGGTCACATTGCCAAACGGGTCGGTATGAACCAACCACTTCTCAACGCGCCCGGCAGCCAGCGCTTGCCGGATATTTCTCGCTTCGCGCGCATCACCGCTTACCGACTCCAGAACGCGATTGTAGTTAGTGTTCGCCCCTGTCAACCAACTATCGCTCATCTGCATACCATCCTTGGTCTGCTTGAGCGTTGAAGAGCCAAACTTGTATTCAACAATCAGATAGTCCACATCAGGCTTGTTGACCTTGTACAAGTCATCGATGCCTGTCTGGCCGATGTCAGGCGCCCGACCAATTTTTTGCGCACCGGGCACGATCTGCTGAATGCGCTCGCCGCCCATCAGGTCGCCAACAATACTTTTCTGTGCATTGCTCAACGCTCGGAAGTCCATGATCGGTGTGCCGTTGGGGTTGAATTGCCCACCTTTGGCCAAGAGCTTTTCGAAACGCCCCATACCCGCCATGCTTTCCAGGCTGCTGGTGCTCAGCTTGATGCCGACCGTGGCCAACTTCACGCCGCCCTTGGCGATACCACCCGCCCCCGTAGCGATGCTGCCCACCTGCCAGACCAGCTCACCCAGGTCACGTCCGAGCTGCAAAGCCTGGTCGTCCCCGCCCTGCTCAAGGGCCAGTTTCATGCGGTCGATCTTGTCGCTCAGCTCATTGACCACCTGATCACCGAATGCCTCACGGGCTGCGCGATCGGTAACCAATGCCTTCATGCCATTGAGGCTATCGATTGGGTGGGCGAGCAACTGCGCTATCCCCTGGATATCGCTGAAACCGGCCTCGACCAAGCCAACGCCAATGCCCGTCTGGGTCAACAAGTCCTGCTTCTTGCTGATGAAGCCCCACTTGGCCGCGACCTGCATTTTGGCCAACAAACCGTCCGCCTCATCAACTTCCTTCTTCGCCTGCACCAGCTGCTGCGTGGCCAGCCAGTTGTTATCTACCGCCCCCGAGGCAGCGCCAGTCGCCGTCGCGGCATCCAGGCCGGTGGTAGCCGCAAGGCCCGTGACCAGGCTGACGATCAGGTTGCGCTTGGCCTCTCGCTCGCGCTCGCTTTCGGTAGGGCTGGCTTCAGAGAACAGCCCGGTCAGCAAGCTCGACGCTGCCGCGCCAGCCGCGCCGCTACCACAGCTCTGGCTGCTGGCCGCTGCGCCGGCGCAGGCAACGATGCCGTGCAAGGCCGCATGCAAGGGCGAGCCTTCGACAAGCGTGCCGTCGGCCACCAAGTCGCCGATGTAGCCGGCACCTTGCTGCTGCACATAGTTGACCACCATTCCTTGCAGGAAGGCGCCGTTGCCGGCACTGATATTACCGCTCGCAGCCGCCACCAGAGCGGTGGTGATCTGCCGATAGGTACCACCGGAGCCCCAGTTGCCGGCGATGCCGTCGGCCTGGCCACGCAGGCTGATGGCCTGCTCGCGCAGGGCCAAGGCAGCCAAGGGGTCGGTTGCAGCATCGGCTTTCGCATCCGCTTCAGCCGCAGCCTTGCGTTTCTCGTCAACTTCCTTGGCCTTGTTCGCCAGCAGCGTGCCGGCTTCGTTGGCAAAGGCATTGACGATCTCGAACCCGGCACGAATCTGCTCTTCATCGAAAATCGGCTTGAGCGCTTCGCTGCTGTCGCGATCGCTGGACACATCGCGGTTCAGCTCGGCAACCGTCTGTTCAGCGCCCTTGCCGGTGCGCTCGCGCTGGGCGGCTTCGTCAGTAATCAGGATCGACCCACCGCTGATGCCGCTGCGGGTCACGCTACTGGCACTGTCGCTGGCGCTGATCGCGATGGGCAGGCTCGCGCCCAGTTCGTCTTCATTGGTTGGCAGCTCGGTGCCGGGGCTGACCTTGCCGCCCGTCTGCACCTGGCCTTCCTGGTCCTTGCCCGCTGCCTTCCAGCCGCCACCGATGTTGAATGTGCTGGCGTCGTATTCGGCCTTGTTACGGATGTCGCTGCTGGTCAGGCTGGCGGTAACCAGACGGTTGTTGCCGTCCTGCACGGCCTTGTCGCTGCTGGCAATGACTGCGCCGACCAAGTCGGTGTTGCCGCCCACACGCACGTCGAAGCCACCATCACCGGCCTTGATACCGGACTGCTCGGTGACGCTGGCGTAGTCCGAGTCCATGTTGGTGCCGCCAAAGTTGGCACTGGCACCGTCCACCGACACCGAGCTGACGCCGGCACAGAACGGCGGGATGCACAGGCTGAGGCCAAAGCCCATGCTGCTCTCGTCAACCTTGAAGGTGTCGGTGTCTTGCAAGCTTTCGATGTTCAGATCACCGCCCACGTCGGCGATCACCTGCTGGCCACTGACCACTGCACCGCGCAGGTTGGTGTCGCCGCCAGAAATCAATGAAGCCGTGTTGCCCGCCTGCACATGGCTATTGGTGTGAGTCAGGGTATCGCCGTCGGCTTCGCCACGGTTGCCGCTCACCCCCAGGTCGAGGGTGAAGCCGTTGCGACTGCCCCCCAGCGAAAATCCAATGCCCACGCTGGCACTGCTGCCTTTGCTGTCGCTGTCCTGCTGGCTGGTGTTGCGTGCGGCAAGCAGGTTGATATCGCCATCGGCCACCAGCGAGGCGTCGCGGCCGGCACGAATGTCGCTGCCCTGCACGGTGATATCGCTGTCGCTACCCGCTCCGGTGGCGTGCAGGCGCACGTCGTTGCCAGCGACGATGGTCGAGCCCGCAGCAGCATCGCTGTGCTGCACCGTGGTGCTCTGCTGCTGTTTGGTACCCAGTGACAGGCTGATGTTGATACCACCGGCCATCCCCGGGTCCTGCGCTACGGCAGTTGCGGCATTGTTCACCGCCAGTGCCGTGGTCGCCGCCGCCAGCGCCTGCATGCGGCCATCCTCGGTTTTCTTCGAGGCGTCGTGCATCTGCTGGCTGGTCTGGATGGCACTGATGACCGGGTTGGTGATGGTCAGGGTGAAACCGGTCTGCTTGAAGCGTGTTTCACGGGTGCGTTCGGTGGTTTCACGGGCTTCGGTGATTGCAATCTGCTGGGCCAGCACGTCGATGTCGCCCTTGGGCGCCATTACATCACTGCCCACCTGGCGGTACTGGCGGCCGGCGTCGATCAGAATGTCGCCCTCAGTGCTGCCGACGGTGCTGGCACGTGCGGTTTCGCGGGTGGTGAGGTCTTTGACGCTCTGTTCCTGGGTGCCCAGGGTGACCGCAATACCGCCACCGCTGAATAGGCCACTTTTCTTGGTGGCCTTGTCATGGCGCTCGCTGCTGCTTTCGCTGGCGGCCTCGATATTGATATCGCGGTCAGCCGCCAGCACGGTCTGGCTGGTGGATACCACATCGCTGCCGCGCACGTTGATGTCGCGGCCCGCTTGCAGGTAAGCCTGCTCGGCACTGAGCGTGCTGCCACTGGCCTGGGTCTGGCTCACGGTGTCGCGCAGGGTGGTGGTCTTGCTGGAGAACAGCCCGTTGCTGCCCTTGAACTTGTGGGCTTCATCGGCGAACTGGTACTGCTCGGATGCGGCCAGTGTCAGGTCGCGCCCGGCTTCGGCCAGCACCATGCCTTCTTCACTCCTAAAGGTAGCGCCTCGGGCCGCAATATCCTGCCCAGCCTGAACCCGCAGGTCGCCGGTAGCCTGCACCGTACTGCCAGCCTCACCACGGCTGGCCTCGTTGCGCCAGTTGCTGGAGTTCCACACCAGCGACTGCTGGTGGCTTTCGCCAAGCGTGGTCAGGTTGACGTCACGCCCGGCTTCAAGCTGAGTGACGCCCCCTGCGCCGGTGTTGACCACCTGGGCTGCAGCCAGGTTTAGGTCGTTGCCGGCCGACACCCGCATCGTGCCCTCGGCGCCGCTGACAAACAACCCGGCCACCCGCGACACGTTGGTGCGGCTGCCCTGTTCGCTGCTGCTGTCGCGGGTCAGCGAACGCACGTTGATGTCCTGCCCGGCGTCGATGGCCAAGCTGTCGGTGGCACCGATCAGGCCACCGAGGTTATTGAGGCTGTCGCGGGTCTGCAACGACACATTGTTGGCCTGGATGCGCCCACCGAGGTTGTCGATGTTCTGCGCGGTCAGCGCCATCACGCTGCGCCCACCCAGGCTACCACTGTTGAGCAAGTCGCTGCTGAGGTCGAGCTTGAGCTGTTGGCCGGCGATCAGGGCACCATTGCCGGTGAGGTCGCCTTCACGTACCCGCACGTAGACCTGCGGCACCAGCACCTGGCGCGTCTCGCCATTGGCCAGGGTTACCGAGCGCTGCACCAGCCAGACGATATCGCTGGTCAGCTGGGCCATCTGCCCGGCAGTCAGGGCAACACCCGGCACCAGGTTCCAGTCGTTTGCCAAGGTAACGGCATTATCGATCAGGGCCCGGTACTGGGTTTCGTCGCTGGCATAACCGTCGAGGAAGCGGCGCCCAGTGAGCTGGGCAATCTGTTCGCGGATCAGCTTCTGTTCGTAGAAGCCATCGCCCAGGCGCAGCTGGGTGGTGGCCGGGTCGACCTTCAGGCGGTCGAGCATGTAGTCCGACGACAGCCACTGACGGTAGCTGGTGAAGCGCGGGTCCGACTCGATCAGGTAACCCTGGGTGCCTGCAGGGTTGGTCTGGAACAGGCTGTTGCTCGGCAGCGCCAGGCTCGGCGCGCCGCTGCGTACCAGGTCGGCCACGCCCTGGCCGTCTTCGAGTTTCACCTCTACCACGGCGCCCACCTGGTGCTGCTCGCTGACCTGGGCGTCCACTTGCCCGACTGCCGCGACCTGCTGGCCCACCGCCTGCTGCTCGCGCCCGTTGATCTGGGTGCCGCTGCCACTGATGGTGGCGTGCTCGCCATACTCGGTGGGGGTGAGGTCGATGTCCTGGATTAACGGTGCGGGGCGATAGGCGGTGACGCTGGTGCCTTGGCGGTCGCGCCCCTTGCGCTGAATCCGGTAGAAGTTGGTGGCGGTACCGGCGTCGGTGGTTACACGCTGACCATCCACCTCGGTGTTGGTCACCGTGGCCGCCCCGGCCTGCAGCAGGCCACCCGCGAGGATGCGGCTCTTGTCGTTGTAAATCGAGTCGCCGCTGAAGGTGAGGTTGCCACCGGCCAGGATCTGCCCTGGTGCCGAGGTCAGGATGCGGGTTTCGGTCACCGTACGGGTGTAGTCGTAGCGGTTGAAGTTGTCGCGGGTACCCGTCGGTGTGCGCAGGTGGTCGACTTCGTCGTTGTAGACGCTGACCTCGTCAGGCCTGTAGCGGTTCGGCGAGCCACTGATCTGGTACTCGCGCAGTTGCTCGCTGCTGACCTGCACCTGGGCGGTACTGAAGTGTTCGTTGGTGTTGCGCAATGCGGCCACTGCCAGGCGCAGGTCACCCAGGGACTCGACAGTGGCACTGGCATTGCGCAGCTCTGCGGCACTGCCGGTGGCATGATCGTCGGCATCGAGTGCACCACCAATGGCCAGATCGCCGGCGCTGAACAACAGCGCGTCTTCGCGGTTGTCGATGGACTGGGCGCCGATGTCCAGTTGCTCGCGGGCAGCGATCACCGCCGCACGCCCCTGCTCGTCGCGGTTGTTCAACGCGTTGGCAGAGATGGCCAACTGATCGCCGTAAACGCGCCCGGTGCCAAGGTTGTCGAGGGTAGCGGCCTGAAGCCGTACGTGCTGGCCGTCGAACAGGCCCCGGTTAGTCAGTTGGCCACCGACGCGCACATTCACTGCAGTGGCAGACAGCTCGCCGCTGGCCTGGTTATCCAGCGCCTGGCTGCTGAGCGCGAGGGTTTTGCCGGCCAACAGCTGGCCGCTGTTGCTCAGGCTGCCGCCAATGGCGATGTCCAGCGTGCCATTGGCTTGCAGGCGCCCGCGGGTGGTCAGGTCGCCCTGCTGGCGCAGGATAAGGTCGCCCAGGCTCAAGGCTTGGCCGCTGCCGCTGAAGTAGGCGGCATTCATCGACAGCAGGCTGCCTGCCAGCAGGGTACCGCTGCCATTGTCGATGCGCAGGCGCGTGGCGTTGCTGTCACGGTCGGCCAGCAACAGCTTGCCGCCTGCCGAAACCAGGCCTGCATCGTTGTTCAGGCCAGTGCTCAGGCCCAGGTCGATGTCGCTGTCGGCGCGCAGTGCGCCCGAACGGTTGTCCAGGCTGTCGGCGCGCAGCAGCAGCGAATGGCCTTCAGTGCCATGGTCCAGGCCCCCACTCGTGCTGTTGTCCAGCTGCACCGTGGTCAAGGTGAGCTGCCCGGCGCTGCGCAACAGGCCGTTGCGGTTGTCGACCGTGTTGGCCTGTTCGAGGGTCAGCGCACCACGTGCCTGGACTTCGCCCGTCTGGTTATCCAGTTGGGCGCCGGTCAGACGCACCGTGCTTTCACCGATGATCTGGCCGTGGTTCACCAGGGTTTCGGCAGCCAGCAATACGTCGCCCTTGCCGGCGATGAAACCTTGGTCGTTGATCAACTGTGCGCTGTGCAGTTGCACTTCACCCTGGCCGACGATGCCCTGGGTGGTGCCGGAATCGCTATTGCGCAACGCCTTGTCGCCGGTGTCGACCAGCAGGCGACCACCGGCCTGGATCAAGCCAGCGGCATTGAGCAACTCGCCACTGCGCAAGTCGAGCGTGGCAGCAGCATCGAGGGTGCCACCGCCGTTATCGACACTTTGACCGCGACTGTCGAGCAACAGGTTTCGGCCACTGACCACACCTTGACGGTTATCCACACCCGCTGCACTCAGCTGAATGTCCCCCGTCGCTTCCAGACGCCCGCCCAGGTTGAGCAGCCTGTTATCCAACATGAGCTGCAAGCCGGCATTCACCGACCCGAGTACCCCGCCGCTGTTGTCCAGCTGGCCGGCCATCACTTGCATGGCCTGGGTGGCCGCCACGGTGCCGGCCAAGTTGCTCAGGCGCTGGGCCTGTATGTTCAAGGCGCCACCAGCGCTGAGGGTGCCGTCGTCGTTGAGCAACTCACCCACGTTGAAACTGGCCGCACCACCGGCGGCAAGCGTGCCACCGCGGTTGTCCAGGTGCTGGGCACTGCGCACTTCGAGGGAGCCGCCCTGCGTGGCGATGACCGTGCCATCGCGGGTGTCGAGGGTACGCGTGTCGAGCACCAGCTTGCGGGCCTGGGTCTGCCCCTCGGCGAGTACGGCGTCCTGCGCCGTCAGCTGCAAGCTGCCGTTACTGGCCAAGGTGCCCGCCTTGCCGTCGAACTGATCGGCCTGCACCGTCAGTTGCCCGCTGCCGGCGTGTTCGACCTTGCCTTGCTGGTTATTCAGGTGGCTGGCTTGCAGGGTCAGGTCCTGACCATTGCTGGCGATGCGCCCGTCGTGGTTATCCAGCGTGCCTGCGGCCTGGATGCTGGAAGCGCCTTGGCCCGTCTGCACCAACTCACCACCGACGTTGGCAATGTGCTTGGCCGTCAGTTGCAGGTTACCCACGTTGACCTTCGCACTGTCGCTGCGCAAGGTGCCAACGGCGCTGGCATTGAGCGTGCCTGCACTGTTGATCTGGCTGTCGGCCAAGTCCAGGTCACCTTGAGTTGCATTGAGCCGCATGTCACCGGCCTGGGCCTGGCTACCCTGCAGGTCGATGCTTTTGCCTTGCAGGTCGAGCGTGCCGCTGGCATGGACCTGGCCATTGGCCGCGATCTGTTCTGCGCTGGCTTGCAGGCGGGCATTGCCACTGGACTTGCCTGCGCTATCGACGCCAGCCGCCAGCAAGGAAGCCTTGCTGTTGCTGAGCGTGGCGGCCTGGATATTCACATCGCCTTGGCCAGCCAGCACGCCACTGTTTGTCACGCTACCGGCGCTGGTCACCTCCAGTGAGCCTTTGGCATACGCACTGCCGCTGTTTTCAACAGCTCCGGCCGCTACCTGCAAGGCACTGGCACTGCTGATCGCCCCCTGGTTGACCAGCTTGCCATCGGCGCTGACCACCACGTCACCGGCCATGGCGCCGATTTGCCCGGCGTTGCGCACGCCTACGCCGGCCTCGGTGCCCACCAGCTTGATCTTGCCGGCGTACATGCCTCCCAGTGCAGCCACATCAATTGCCACTTCCGGCTTGGCGCTGCCGTCGTCTGCAAGCGCAGTAGCCTGGGTGTTAGCTGCATTCACCTGATTGCGCCCGGCGGTGACTTTCAGGTCGCTGGCCCACACCCCGGCGTTTACCTCGACGGTGCGTGCAATCAGGTCGGTGTAGTCACTGTCACGGGCATCCAGGCCCTTGCCAGAGATGCTCAAGGTGCCGCCTTCAACGCGGTAGCCGGTGATCTGGCCATTCTCCAGCTGAGCACGCCCGGTGGTCAGCGTGGAGCGGTCGGCGTTAATGAAGCCGCAGCCGTCACAGGTAATACCCGCCGGGTTGGCGATCACAACCTCGGCGCGCTTGCCGGCCACTTCGACATAGCCGCGCAACTGGCTAGGGTTGCTGGCGTTGACTTCGTTCAGAATGACACGCGCACTGCCATTGCCCAGGTACGGGTTACCTTCGACCCAACCGCCCAATTGCGTCTGGCTATTGCTCCCGGCGTTGTTGAGGATGGCACCTCGGCCATCGACGTCGAACTGGTTGTAGGTGTTGTGCGAAACACCTGCTGCACTGGGCGCCTGGATGTTGACCAAAGGTGTGCCGTTGGCGCTTTCCATCACCATCGGCCGCTGGCCGCCTGGAGCCGATGGGTCGGCAACAATGCCCGCAGCCCAGGCCGGCGCAGCACTCAGGCTTACCAGGCCCAGGGCGCCCATCACGGCAAAGCGCAAGCGGCCCAAGGTTGCGATGCACTGTCCGGCACTGTGTCCTGGCGCCTGCGTGTTGCCCGGCGCCTTGCCCTGCGCGCTGACATTTTCGGCCACCACCATGAGCAGGCCGCGCGCCTTGTTGAAAACGATCCGGTAAAGGTGCTTGTTCATTGCAACTCCCTTTGCGCTTGCAGGTCAGCCAGCGGTGACGACGGGGTGGGCGGCAAACCAGGCACGGGCCTGTTCGGGGATCACGCCGATGCCATGAAATGTCTTGATCTTCAGGCCACGCTGTTCGCCCTTGTGGTAGAGCGCGCGGGCACAGCTGTTGGGGAACACGCGGCTTAACAACAGCCGGCTCAGCACCTCGGTGTGGCCAAACGGCGCAACCCAGTCGTTCACCCACAGCCGCTGGCCGCTGCACCAGTCAGCGTCGTCCATCTCGATGGGCGAACGCGTCAGGTAGCGGCGCTCGGCTGCCTCGTCCAGGCTTAGCCACGACAGGTAGAACACCGGCTTGCCACCCTCGCTGCCCAGCACGAACTGGCGGTGCTTCAGGGCCGGCAGCAGCAGGCTCGACAGGGTGTGCAGCGGCACATCACGGTGCGCTTGGGAGTGCATCCACAACCAGGTGGCGCTGCCCAGCGCCGTGGCCTCGTTCCAGGGCTCGTCGAACACGCCAGGGGCCGTGATCTCAAAGGTGTCGAATCGCATGGTGGGCCCTCAGAAAGACAACGCGACGGTAAAGGCGCTGGTGAAGTGGGCGGTCTCGAAACCGTCCGGCTTTTTCAGCGGCGTGCCCCACGACCAGTCGTAGGACAGGTTACGGTACCCGCCGCGTACTCCCACCACAGCGCCGGCCAGGCGCCGGCCAACCAGGTAGTCGGCGGAATTGCCGCCCACCTCGCCGTAATCGATACCGGTGTAGAGCTCCTGGCCGCTGCTGCCCAGGGCCAGGCCCAGTTCGTTGCTCAAGGTCCAGCCGCGGTCGGCGGCCAGAATGTTTTCACCATCGAAGCCGCGCACGCTGTAGCGCCCACCGATGCTGAAGCGGTCCTGGGGAACCAGTTCGGTACGGTTCCACTGCGCGCGCCACGCACCCAGATAGCGTAAACGCTGGTCATAGGCGCTGAACGGCACTTGCCACTGGGCATCGGCGAGGATGATTTTCGAGCGCGACGAGCCGTCTCCAATCGCCTCTTCAGGAGCCTCCAGCGAGCCATGGGCACCGGTGCCGCGGCGGTAGCTGGCCCCCAGGTCGAGGGTGGCCGGCCCGATAAACTCGCGGTGGTTGAAGCCCGCCTGCCAGCCAGCCATGCGCCGGTGCTGTTGCTGAATCTGCGTGTCATCGATGAAATTGTCGGACGAGCGCGTCCACAGGCTGCTCCACAGCGTGGTCTTGCGCACGGCATCGCGGTAAACCAGGCGCGACAGGCGCAGTTCGTTGTTGCGGCTCTCGCCGCGGTACTGGAAGCTCTGGTTAACCCCGGCCACATTCTGGTGGTAGTCGTACTCACTGCTGGTCACCGCCAGCTGCCAGTAACCGAAGGGCACCGAGTAATGCAGCGTATGGCCCTTGGAGCCTTTGTCGCCGGACTCGCCACCGCCCAGGTCATGGTTGAAACTGGCATAGAACAGGTCGTTGAGGCTCAACGGGTTGTCCAGCGACAGCGCTACGGCGCCCTGGTATTTGCCGGTTGTCTTGCTACCGCCGTTGTCCACCGACAGGCTCAGGCGTGCCGGGAAGCGCTGGCGCCATGCAATGATCACATCGCTCTCGCCGGGCTTGGCCTTGCGGCCGCTGGCGGGGGCAATGCGGATATCGGCTTCTGCGGTGGGCACACGCTTGAAGTTCTCCAGCGCTTGCTCGATATCACGCAAGTTCAACAGGTCGCCGGGCTGAGCCGGCATGGCGTTCCACAGGTTGGCCCGGCGGCTTGTGCCTTCGGCGAAACGGATATCACCAATACGCCCCGGCAGCAGGGTCAGTACCAGGATGCCGCTGCTCAGGTCCTGTGCTTCGGCCAGCACCCGGGTGGTGACGTAACCCTTTTCGATAATCGCATTCTGCATGCGCTTCATGGTGAGGTTGATAGCGCCCGACCCCAGGCAGCGCCCCAGCGCGGGGTCACCGTTGGGGTTGGCCGCCGCCAGGGCCCACTGGAACTGCTCGGCGGCGTCGCCGATCAGGCGAATGTCGTTGATCCTGAAGCACGGGGTTTCCCGGGCAGGCAGTATTCCGTGCGCGGTGGTGGGCGCTTCCAGGCGAACATCCGGCTGGGCTTCAAGCTGCTCACGCAATGCCCGTTCGCGCTGCTGTTGGCGCAACAGAGGATCGTCGGCTGTGGCAGCAAGGCTGCTTTGCGCTGCGCTCAGGCAGCCGGCCAGCAGGAGCAGGCGGAGGGCGATGGTAGGCATATCACATCCTTGTGGACCGATAAGTACGGAGGCGTTTATCGGGCGATGTGACGGGCGAGAGCAGGAAAAGTTGCAGTAGATGGGAAGAAAATTGGTGAAAAATAGCTTTTTGTGAAGCAATTCCCACACTAAAAGTCGTGTTTTGTCGCAACTAACACAAAATTAAGCAGCGGCCGGGTAGCGGGGTCAGGGCGCTGCGCGACTACCCTGGAGGCGCACAGCGCATGCAAACGCTTAGGCAGTCGGCTCGGTTGGCTCGGGCTGCTCGGGGGGCGTCGGTTCGTCGATTGTCAAGGGCGCCTCGGCCAACTGCACGGGGTTCGCTTCGGGGTTTTCCACCTTGCGCAGCCGGTTCAGCGCTGGCAACCCAAGCTTGAGCAAGCGCGCGGTCTTGCCACTGGCCACCTTCTCCATCCCCTGCTCGGCCGGCAGCCGTGACAACTGCCCAGCCAGGTTCATGGCCAGAATCTCCCGCGAATAGACACCACCGCCAAGCTGGTAAATGGCCGCGATCAACTCCCGCAGCGTCAACGGCAAGCGCCAGCGGGTACGCAGCGCCGAGCCGAACGCCGCACCAAATTCGTCAAGCGACAGCTGCACCTTGTCCTCGTCCAGCTCGCCGCCGGCCAGGCGCCACTCCTGTAGGCAGCGCAACACCGCCAAGTCCCCCAGGCAATGCAGCAAACCCGCGCAATAACAACGCCCTTCGTCCAGTTCGAGCATGCGCGCCAAGGTACGGCCATATTCGGCAGTGTGCAGCGACAGGTCCCAGTAACGGGCGGCATGTTCCGCCAGCAACGGGTCGCTGAGGCGTGCGCTGCGCTTGAGGGTCATGCCCAAGATCAGGTTCATGCTCTGGGTACTGCCAAGCTTGTTCAAGGCCTGCAGCAACGTTTGTACCGGGGCGTCACGGTGCAGCGCGGCGCTGTTGGCGGCGGCAATCAACACGGCGGTAACCTGAGGGTCGTTACGCACTTCCTCTTCGAGCACCTTCAGGTTCAGGCCCTGGGGGTTGAGCGCTCGCTTGATCGCCACCTGCACATCGGCCAACAGCGGCCCACCATCGGCGGTAGCACGGCGCTGCTCAAGGTAAGCGGGCAGGCTGGCGCCAGCCGGCAAAGCCGGCACCGGGCAGGCGATTTCTTCGCCAACGGCCACCAGCAGCTCTTCCAGGCGCTTGCGCAGGTTGTCCAGGTTCAGTGGTTTGCTCAGGTAGGCGGTGGGGTGCAGAGGCAACACCTCGCGCACACTGGCGCTGTCGCTGCGGTTGCTCATGAGGATGAACGGCAAGCCCGGCCCTTTGGCGCGGACCTTGCGCAGCAGGTCCAGGCCGTCGACACCGGCCAGCTCGCGGGCGGCGATGATCAGGTCAGGCTTGTTGGCCAACAGGTTGAGTGCCTGCGAGCCGTCGGCGCATACCTGCAGCCGGGCATCACAACGCACGCTGAGCAGCATCTCGCTGAGCATGTCACGTACCCAGGGATCACCCTCGACAATCAGTACGTGTGGTGCGGTGGGGTTTGCAGCGCTCATCGCCAACAGCTCCTGATTAGCCTGACACACAGTCCGTCGCAGCTTCCAAAGCAAATCCTCCGCTAACGATAGCGCCCCAGGGCTTTTCTGGGCACAAAAAAAACCCGCCGAGGCGGGTTTTTTCTGAAGCGCGTCACATCAAGCGAGTTCAGCGAAGCACTCTTCGATGATGGCCAGGCCTTTGTCCAGCAGGGCGTCTTCAGCAGTCAGCGGTACCAGGATACGCAGGACGTTGCCGTAGGTGCCGCAGGACAGCAGGATCAGACCCTTGTCGCGTGCCTTGGCAACAACCTGGCCAACAGCAGCAGCGTCCGGGGTATGAGTGCCTTTCTCGAAGACTTCGACAGCAATCATCGAGCCCAGACCACGGACGTCGCCGATGATCGGGAACTTCTTCTGGATTTCGCGCAGGCCAGTGGTCAGGCGCTCACCCACAGCCTTGCTGCGGTCCAGCAGTTTTTCTTCTTCGAACACTTCGATCACGGCCAGAGCCGCGGCGCAAGCGATCGGCGAACCGGCGTAGGTGCCGCCCAGGCCGCCTGGCGCGATGGCGTCCATGTACTCGGCCTTGCCGCACACACCGGCCAGCGGGAAGCCGCCAGCGATGGACTTGGCGAAGGTGGTCAGGTCAGGCGCAACGCCCATCTGTTCCATGGCGAAGAAGGTACCAGTACGGCCAGCGCCGGTCTGTACTTCGTCGGCGATCAGCAGGATACCGTGCTTGTCGCACAGCTCGCGCAGACGCTTCATCAGCTCTTTCGGCGCTGGCAGGAAGCCGCCTTCGCCTTGTACTGGCTCGAGGATGATCGCGGCGATGTCGCGTGGCTCGGCGTCGTTCTTGAAGATGCGCTCGACCGAGGCGATGGCGTCGTCAACGCTGATACCGTGCAGTTCGCTCGGGAACAGGGCGCGGAAGATGCCGCCTGGCATCAGGCCCATGCCAGCGGAGTACGGTACGACCTTGCCGGTCAGGCCCAGGGTCATCATGGTACGGCCGTGGTAGCCGCCGGTGAAGGCGATGACGCCAGCGCGGCCAGTGGCAGCACGGGCGATTTTTACGGCGTTTTCAACGGCTTCGGAGCCGGTGGTGACCAGCAGGGTTTTCTTGTCGAAGTCGCCTGGTACCAGCTTGTTGATCTTTTCGCACAGCGCTACGTAGGGTTCGTAGGCCAGCACCTGGAAGCAGGTGTGGCTGACTTTGGTCAGCTGATCTTGCACGGCTGCAACCACTTTCGGGTGCAGGTGGCCGGTGTTCAGTACTGCGATGCCGCCGGCGAAGTCGATCAGTTCGCGGCCTTCAACGTCGATCACGGTCGAGTTCTTCGCGGTGTCGACGAAGATCGGGTGGATTTGGCCGACGCCACGTGGGACGGCAGCTACACGACGTTGCATCAAGGATTCGTTGGTCTTGCTCATAATGCCCTCATTGCGCCGACAGGAATGGCGCTTTTATTCGGGGGTGGCTGGGAGTGCTCGCGAACAGTATTCGTTGATCGACTGCCGCAAACGCCCTGGCCACCAGGTACTGCGATGTAAAAAAGGCCAGCGAGACGTCGCTCTCGCGCCCCGCTGGCAGAGGTAAAGCCTTTACCGTGCTATCAGACGCTGATGCACAGGTATTTGATTTCGAGGTAGTCCTCGATACCGTACTTGGAACCTTCGCGGCCCAGGCCCGAAGCCTTGATGCCGCCGAATGGCGCGACTTCGTTGGAGATCAGGCCGGTGTTGATACCCACCATGCCGTATTCCAGGGCTTCGGCAACACGGAACACACGGCTCATGTCGCGGGCGTAGAAGTACGAAGCCAGGCCGAACTCGGTGTCGTTGGACATGGCGATGACTTCGGCTTCGTCTTTGAAGCGGAACAGCGGCGCCAGTGGGCCGAAGGTCTCTTCCTTGGCGACGGCAGCGGTCTTCGGTACGTCAACCAGGATGGTCGGCTCGAAGAAGTTGCCTTCGATGATCTTGCCACCAGACAGCACCTTGGCGCCTTTGCCAACGGCGTCTTCGATGTGTTCCTGAACCTTGGCGACAGCTTTACCGTCGATCAGCGGGCCAGTGGTGGTGCCTTCTTCCAAGCCGTTACCGATCTTCAGCTTGGCGACAGCGGCGGCCAGCTTCTGGGCGAACGCGTCGTAGACGCCGTCCTGCACGTAGATACGGTTGGCGCAGACGCAGGTCTGGCCGTTGTTACGGTACTTGGAGATGATCGCGCCCTCGACCGCCTTGTCCAGGTCGGCGTCGTCAAACACGATGAACGGGGCGTTGCCACCCAGCTCCAGGGAAACCTTCTTGATGTCCTTGGCGCATTCTTCCATCAGCTGGCGACCGATTTCGGTCGAGCCGGTGAAGGACAGCTTGCGTACCAGGGAGTTACCGGTCAATTCGCCGCCCACTTCGCCAGCGCTGCCGGTAACGACGCTCAGCACGCCAGCCGGGATACCGGCACGGTGGGCCAGCTCGACCAGGGCCAGGGCGGAGTATGGGGTTTGCGAGGCAGGCTTGAGCACCATGGTGCAGCCAGCGGCCAGGGCCGGGCCGGCTTTACGGGTGATCATGGCGGCCGGGAAGTTCCACGGGGTGATGGCCGCGGTAACGCCGATTGGCTGCTTGATAACGATCAGACGCTTGTCTGGCTGGTGGCCAGGGATGGTGTCACCGTAGACGCGCTTGGCTTCTTCGGCGAACCACTCGATGAACGAGGCGGCGTAGGCGATTTCGCCCTTGGCTTCGGCCAGTGGCTTGCCTTGTTCGGTGGTCATCAGGCGAGCCAGGTCGTCCTGGTTCTCGATCATCAGTTCGAACCAGCGACGCAGCTTGGCCGAACGCTCTTTGGCGGTCAGGGCACGCCAGGCCGGCAGGGCCTTGTCGGCGGCTTCGATGGCGCGGCGGGTTTCCGCGGTGCCCATCTTCGGCACGGTACCGATGACTTCACCGGTGGCCGGGTTGGTCACCTTGATGGTCTGGCCGTTGTCCGCATCCAGCCACTCACCATTGATGTAGGCTTGCTGGCGGAACAACTGAGCGTCTTTGAGCTGCATGTCGGCTTCCCGAATTGTTGATTGTTGAAAAGCGCCCAAGGCAGGGCATCGAGCGTTTGAAATCTCAAACGAATGCTAAGCGGCTGCTGGGGTGTTGGACAATAGGCTGTTCGAAAAAAAGAACGAATGGTTGAACAGTCCGTCCGGAAATGTCGCTTCAGGTTAGACGATCGAGCGGTGGGAAATGTGAAAGTTTGGCGCTTGCCATAACAGCTTTTGCGCCTGTCAGACTGAGCGCCGCCCGCGCGGCGCATCGCGAGCTGCGCTCGCTCCTACGTTTGTTTCGGGCCAATGTTTCCTGTGGGATTTGCGCGCGTACGCTTTGGCGCATGGCGGGATATCGCGTCGTACACACAAGGCGGACGGTCGCGCGCGCAGGCGCTATTGGCCCGAAACAGACGTAGGAGCGAGCACAGCTCGCGATGCGCCGCGCGGGCGGCGCTCGATGTACGTATCAACACAAAAATTACGTCAGGCCTACCGAGCTCAGAAGGCCTTGGCCAGGTCGATCACCAGTGCCCGGTAGCCGACACTGCCCGGCTGACGGCTGTGCACCTTCAACTCCACCAGCACCTCCTGGGTCCCACGCCGCACTTCGTTGAGCACGGTCGTGGTCAACTTGTCCGGCGTCAGGAAGTTTACCGATGCCGAGTAGATGAACTGGGTATCGGTCTCCGGCCGGTAAGCCACCACCGAAGTGACCGGGCTGTACCACTCGTCACCGCGCTCCTTGCCGTACTCCCACACCTGCTCGACCGTGCCCTTGGCCTCGTCGATGCGGTATTCCACTGCCCGGCTGTAGTTGCCGCTCAGCTTGGTCGGTGCAAAGTCACGGCCCCAGCCATTGTCGAACACGGTCAGCGTACCCTTGCCGGTCAGCCAGGCCGTGTGCTGGGTCCACGACCAGTCGAAACCTTCGCTTTCGACCGGTTTCAGTACCTTTTCACGCAGATGCTGCGGCCAGCCTTGGGGCGAGGCAAGGATCCATTTCACCTGCTTGTCGCGGCCGATCTTCGCCACGCCCTGGTGCCGTGCTGAAACGATGATGCTGTCGTCATCGGCGTCGTAGTCGATGGCATTGACGTGCGCCCAGTTGCGCCCGGTGCCCACGCCGGGGGTGTCACCAAAGGGCAAATCACCTTCGGCCAGTTCATTTGCCAGCCGCTCGTCTTGCTTCTGCACCCCTTCCGGCAACTGAATGGCGGCCTTGCCCAAGGTTTCCAGCAAGTCGCCTCGATACGGATCGAGGATCTGGTTGAGGTCCCAGAAGTCCAGCACATCCCCGGCCTCGTTAACCTCGATGATGTGGTCACGGATCGAACGTACGCGCTTACCGTCCGGACGGCGATAGTCGCTGGTACCCACCCGCAGCAGATAAGTGCCATTGGTGGTCTCGCGGATTTCATGGGAGAAATCGGCGAACTTGTCGGGCAGCGAGCGCTGCCAGATACGCCGACCCAGCAGGTCGCACTTGGAATAGGTCTGGCCCTGGCCCCAGATCAGCTTGCCATCGCGGGTCTGCTGGAAGCCCATGGTGCCGCCCAGTCCATCGCGGCGGTTGGAATCGTGGATCTGCTCGATGTCCAGATACCAGCGCACATCGCCGTTGCTGTCGGCGATCCAGTTGTTGCCCACCTGGTCCCACTCCGCCGCACCGCCCAGGGCGTTCCACTTGAAGGCACGGCCACCCGGGATGTCACCCTGCAAGTGGTTGAAGAGGTAAAGGCGCTTTTCAAAACCCGACGCCACCTTGATCGGTTCCACTTCCGGCAACGCGGCGGTCTGCTTCGCCACCACCGGCAGGCGCACGGCCGGGGCGTAGATCTGGTACTGCTGGCGAATACGCTCGCCGTCCAGCTTGTAGGTCACCTCCACCTGGTTGACGTGGTCCGGGTACAGGCCAAACACCGGGATGCCGCCGTAGGTCCACAATGAGCGATCAGACACGTCATAGACGATGTCCACCCCGCGCTCCCCGCGCCCCAGCACGCGTACATGCGCGGCACTCAGGCTGCGCCCACCGTCGCGGATAATCGCGGTCAGCGGTGCCAGCCGGTAAGGATTGACCACCACGTCGCCGAGCAGCGTTTCGTCGCGTTCCGGCACTTTCGCGGTCAGGCAGGCGCCCTCAGGCAATGCAGGGGTTTCAGTCTTGGCATTCATGGCAAAGCTCCTTGTGCTCAGAAGTCGTAACGGGCAGTTGCGCCGAAGGTGCGCGGGGTGCCGAGTACACCGGCATAGCCACCGTTGGCGGAGTTCCACAGGCTGGTGAAATAGGTTTTGTCGCCGGCGTTTTTCACCCACAGCGACAGGTCGACCACGCCGTCGCCCTGGTCCAGGCGCACACCGGCTGAAAGGTTGACCAGCGCGTAGCTGGGGATCTGGCCGAAATCGGAATCGTCGATGGTGCCCACCGCCTTCGAGCGGAAGGCGTAGCTGGCAGTGACGTAGGGTTCTACGTGCTCGGTGGCCTGCCATTTGTATTGGGTGTTGAGGTTGGCGATGTACTTGGAGGCACCGACCACCTGGTGGCCGGACAGGTCGCAGGTGGCGGTGGCATTGGCCAGGCTCACCTCAGGTGGGCACGGGGCGTCCTTGTACTCGGTGTAGCGCACATCGTTCCACGAGCCGTTGAAGTTGACGGTAAGCCCGCGGATCGGCAGCGCCGTGGCCTCGAACTCCAGCCCGCGCGACCGCACGCGGCCGGCGTTGGCCAGGTATTGCACGCGGTTGATCTGGTCGTAGACGTTGGCCTGGTAGCCATGTACTTCGGCCCAGAACAGGTTGCTGTTAAGTTGCAGCCGACCGTCGAACAGGGTGCTTTTCAAACCCAGTTCGGCGTTGTTGACCCGCTCGGTGCCCACCAGAAGCGAATCGGTACCCAACCGTGGCGCAGCACCGACGGTAAGGTTGACGCCGCCCGACTTCTCGCCGTGGGTCAGGGTGGCGTAGCCCAGCAACTGCTCGTTGAAGCGGTAGCTCAGGCCCAGCAGGCCGGAGGGGCTGAAGCTGTACTGGTTGAGGTCACCCGAGTCGTAGGCCCCTATCCGGGCCTGCCGCGCCGCTGCAGCAGCACCCGTTACAGCCGCACCGCCGCTTGGTGCATCGCGGGTTACCCAGGCGCTCTTCTCCTCATAGGTACCGCGAATGCCGGCAGTGAAATCCAGACGATCGGTGACATGCCAGGTGCCTTGGGCGAACAGCGCGTAGCTGTCGGTGTCGATGTGGCCGTTGCCGATGGTGTCGACATTGTTCAAGGCACCAGCGGGCGTCAGGTTCCAGACATCCGCCTGCGGTCCGTAATAAGTGAAGGACTTGTTGTCCAGGTCCTGCTTGAAGTAGTACGCCCCCAGCACATAGTCGAAGGCGCCACCGGTGGGCGAAGCCAGGCGGATTTCCTGCGAGTACTGCTTGTCACGTACCGATACCCCGGCGTTGTAGAACACCGGCACGTTCAGGCCATCGTCGTTGCGCGGGGTGAAGTCCCACCAGCGGTAGGCGGTGATCGAAGTCAGGGTGAAATCGTTGGGCAACGTCCAGTTGGCCTCCACCGAGGTGCCGCCCTGGAACACCGTTACTTGCTGGTCGGCGTCGAAATTGACCTTGCGGTCCTTGCCCGACACCAGTGTCGCGCCCGCCTGGGCGGCCAGGCTTTCGTAGCGGTTGACGCCATTGATGGTGGGGCCGGTGCTGTACAGGCTGAGGATGCCGTTGTTGGAGTCTTCTTCGTTGTACTCGCCGATCCAGCGCAGGTTGAAGGTGTCGCTGGGCTTGAACAGCAACTGCGTACGAAAGCCCTGCCGCTTGCCTCCGTTGAGGTCGTCGCCGTTGTGGATGTTCTTCACATAGCCATCATCTTCGGTGCGGTAGGCACTGATACGCCCGGCCAAGGTCTCGCTGATCGGCCCCGAGAAGCTGCCTTGCGTTTGCAGGTAGCCGTCTTCGCCAATCGACTGCTGGATGCTGCCCTCGCGGTAGAAGGTGGGCTTGCGCGTGGTGATGTTCAGCACCCCGGCGGTGGTGTTCTTGCCGAACAGCGTGCCCTGCGGGCCGCGCAGCACCTCCAGTTGCTCCACGTCCAGCAGGTCGAACACCGCCATGCCGGGGCGACCGAGGTAGACGTTATCCAGATAGATGCCGACGCTGCCCTCCAAACCATCGCTGGCCGGGTTGTTGCCCAGGCCGCGAATCGAGATGCTCGACTGGCGGGCATGCACATAGGCGACGTTGGTGCTGGGCACCAGCTGTTGCAGATCCTGCACGCGGTAGATGCGCTGGGTTTCCAGGGTCTCGCTGTCGAGCACGCTGATCGGCGTGGGCACGCTCTGCGCGGTTTCTTCGCGACGGCGGGCATTGACCGTGACAGTGCCAAGCTTGGCTTCCTGCTCCACCGCCGGGCTGGCGCTGACCGGTTCTTCGGCGAAGCTGCCAGAAGACGCCGCCAGCAGCACGCCAGCGGCCAAGGGTTGCAAGGTTAAACGCGACGCGCGCGCAGGCCAACGGGAAAGTCCGGACATGCAAATGCTCCTTGAGGCATGGGCCCTGGCGAGCATTTCCGTTGGCGGAACCGAATCGCGGTCAGTCGGGCTTATATTCTTTTAAGTGATATAAATATTTGTAATTCATATTTAGTGGAATAAGCAACACCCTTTATAAGGGGACTCACCCTTGTCAGCAATTGCATTTGACCGAAGGTTTTAATGTAGAAAATGCATATCGATCTGCGTCAGTTGCGCCACTACATCGCCCTTGTCGAGCACCGCAGTTTCGTGGCCGCTGCGGCTGCCGTGAACCTGTCACAATCGGCGTTCAGCCGCAGCATCCAGACTTTGGAGCACAACATTGGCTGCCGCCTGGTGGACCGCGCCAGCAAGGAGCTGGCGCCCACCCGCCAAGGCTTGTTGGTGCTGGAGCATTCGCGGCGGCTGGTGCATGGGGCGCACAACCTGGTCAACGAAATCCACCAGTTCAACGGCGCCACCACGGGCGTGGTGCGCTTCGGCTCCGGCCCGGCACCGGCCGGAGGGTTGGTGCCACGGGCGGTGGCGCGCTTCGTGGCCGAGTACCCGGCGGCGCGCACCTGCTTTCAGGTGGACAACTGGCAGGCGCTGAACCGCAAGCTGGTTGCCGAAGAGATCGAGTTCTTTGTTGCCGACACCCGCCAGTTCGAGTCCGACCCGGATTACCAAGTGCACAAGCTGGCCCCGCAACGCTGGCATTTCTGCTGCCGCGCCGGGCACCCACTGACCGAACAGGAGAGCGTGCAGGCGCGTGACCTGTTCGACTACCCGCTGGCCACGACCTTCAGGCCGCCGAATATCCGCAAAATCCTCAGCGACCTGAGCGGGCGGCAGGACTTCCTGCCATCGGTGGAGTGCGAGCATGGCTATGCGCTGCTGAATGTAGTGATGCATTCGGACACCATCGGCATTGCCTGCAATGCCAATTTGCGGCCGTATGAGATGGAACGGGGACTGGTGGCGTTGAAGCTGGCGGACCTGACGCCGGAGCAGGAGGAGACGTTCTATACCCGCTATGGTGTGGTGAGCCGGGTGGGTTATGGCTTGTCGCCGTTGGCGCAGGGGTTGGTCAGGCAGTTGATAGCCTGTGATACCGAAATCTGAAGGTTGGCGGCGGCCCCTGTGGGAGCGGGTTCATCGGAACGCCGCACCGCCGCGAATGCGATGTTGGCATCACCGCTGCATTCGCGGGTAAACCCGCTCCCACAGGGACTGCAATCAGGGCTTAGCCCTTGCGGGTAGTCCGGCTCAACTGCCCATCCACCCCGACCGGCACTTCACCCGCCAACGTCACCCGGCGCACTACTCGTGGCTGAGTCCCGTAATCATCCACCGCATAGTGCTGCGTCGCCCGGTTATCCCAGATCGCCACATCTCCCGCCTGCCAGCGCCAGCGCACAGTGTTCTCCAGGCGCGTCACATGCCCCTGCAACACCGCAAACAGGTGCTGCGAATCCGCCAGCGAATAGCCCTTGATGCGCTTCACGAAATGCCCCAGTTGCAGCGCCCGCTCGCCACTGATCGGGTGCACGCGCACCACCGGGTGTTCGGTCTCGTAAACGGTCGATGTGAATACCTTGCGATAGCGCTCCAGCTTGGCCGGGTCCACATCGGGCTTGATGCTGGCATAGTCGTATTCGTTGCTGTGCACCGCCCACAACTTGTCGGCCAGTTCGCGCAGCGGCTCGGGCAGTTCCTGATAGGCCGCAGCCGTGTTGGCCCACACGGTATCGCCACCCGAAGCCGGCGCCACCACGCTGCGCAGGATCGAGGCCTTCGGGTAGGCGTCGACGAAGGTCACGTCAGTGTGCCAGGAGTTTGCCCGCTGGCCTTCGGCGCCATCGAGTTGCAGCAGGTAGCTGGTGCCGTCCACCACCGGCACGGTGGGGTGGGCGACCGGCTCGCCAAGCAGCTTGGCGAAGGCTTCCTGGCTCTGGTCATCCAGGTGGGTCTGGCCACGGAAGAAGATCACCTTGTGCTTCACCAGCGCCGCCTGAATGGCGTCCAGGGTGGCGGCATCGAGGTCGGCAGACAGTTGCACACCACGGATTTCGGCGCCGATACGGCCGGCAACCGGGTGAATGTCGAGTTCGAGGGTTTGTGGCACGTTGGCCAGGGCGGCATTGCTCATGGTCGTGGTCCTTGCGGTTGTTGTCGGGTTGTTCGGATTCAGCGGGCGGCCTGCACGGCCTGTTCCTGTTTCAGCGCGGCATCGAGAAAGCGCGGTTCGATCCAGTCGGCAACCTGGAAACCACGGCGGATAAGCCGCTCCTTGGCTGCCAGGTCGACGCCCTGCTGCAACTGGCCGACGAATTCGGCGTCCAGGCGTGGGTCGAAGTAGTGGGCGAGGTCTTCCTTGGCCAGGTCATCACTGAGGATGCTGCGTGGCCAGTTGGCGTTGTTGGCCACCAGGTTGATGTAGGCGTCGCGGTTATGTTCGTCACGCAACCAGGTACTGGCCTGCTCCTGGGCGTTGACCAGGCGCTGGACCAGTTCGGGGTACTTGCGGATGAAGTCACCAGTGCCCAGCAGCACTGCCTGGGTGCTACCGGCGCCTTCGAGGTCCCGCGAGTTGACCGGCAGCTCGACCAGCCCGCGTTCACGCAGCGACAGCAGGTTGGACAGGCCCCAGGTGGCGTCGATCTGCTTGGCCGCCAGCGCAGCGTTGGCGGCGTTGAAGTCCAGGTTGATCACCTTCAGCTCACGCTCGGTCAGCCCTTGGCTGGCCAGGGCGCTGGCGAACGACAGCTGGTTGGCTGTACCGCGGAACACCGCTACGCGCTTGCCCTTGAGGTCGTGCAGGCTCTTGATGCCAGAGCCTGGCACCACGCCCAGGTAGCTCTTGACCCCACGCACGCCCGCCGTCAGCACGCGGGTATCCAGGCCATTGGCCTTGCCGACGATCGCAGCCAGGTCGCCCAGGTAGGCAAAGTCGGCCTGGCCGTTGGCCAACGCCTCGTTCACCACGGGGCCGGCCCCCTTGAAGAAGTGCCAGTCGATGCGGATGCCATCCTTGGCGAATTCCTTCTCCAGCAACTGCTGGTCACGCAATACATCGACTACGCCGCCTGCGCTGGGCTTGCTGCCGGCGCTGAGGTCGGGTACGGCGATGCGGATGCTTTCAGGCTTGGCTGGCTCGGTCGCCTGGGCGCTGAGGGTGATGGCCAGCCCAAGGGCGGTAATCAGGTGGCGCAACGGGGTTTTCATGGCAAGGCTCCTTGGCAGGCTGCCACCGGCGATGGCCGGCGCGTTGGCCAGAAGCTAGGCAGGTCTGGTTAGAACCTACAAAGATCAAAACTTCATTTTTTAGTAACTGGAAGGCATAAATTAGGCGGCATGCGGGCCTGCGACAGGCTTGCGAAAAGTGCATGGAAAATATGAGGAAAACGCAACGGCGGGGGGCTTCCGTATGCACGGGGCGCATGCTCTTATCTCTTGAAAGTCACTTTATGGTTTTTTTAATTCCATAAATGAATAACCTAAAAACGCTTCGAGAGATGGCCGATGAATGGAGTTCTGAGCAGGAATCGGGGGGGGCCGCTACGCGACCCATTCGCGGCGCAAGGCCGCTCCCACAGGGTCCGCATTCTCTCGGCAGAGCGAGTTCTGCCTTGGTTGCTGCCTGTGCTGATTGCACTTCTGTGGGTGGTGGCCAGCCGGCAGCACTGGATGAGCGAGCAGATTCTGCCGGCGCCAGCGCTGGTGTGGCAGAGCGCGGTGGAGTTTGGCTCGGGCGAGCTTTGGGGGCACCTGTGGATAAGCTTGCAACGGTTGTTCTGGGGGCTGGCGGTAGGTATCGGCAGCGGCTTGCTGCTGGGCTTATGGCTGGGCGCTTCGCAGCGGGCACAGACATTGGTGCTGCCAACCTTCGTGGCACTGGCACAGATTCCTACGCTGGCCTGGATTCCGTTGTTCATGCTGTTCTTCGGCATCGGCGAGTTGTTGAAGCTCGTGGTACTGGTAAAGGCCGTGGTGGTTCCCGTCACCTTGCACACGCTGGTAGGTGTACGCGATGCCCAGCCCAAACTGCGTGAAGCCGCGTTGGCCATGCGCCTGCCCCGGCACTTGCTGTTTCTGCGCCTGCTGCTGCCGGCTGCCCTGCCCGCGTTTCTCACCGGCGTGCGCTTGGCCCTTGCCACCGGTTGGACCTCGCTGCTGGCGGTCGAGTTGCTGGCCTCCAGCGAAGGGATCGGCTACCTGATGGTGTGGGGTCGGCAGCTGTTCATGCTCGACCTTGTGCTGCTGTGCATCCTGGTGATCGGCCTGGTCGGTGCCGTGCTGGAGCGCAGCTTCTCTATCCTGGAAAAGCACGTGCTGTTCTGGCCACAACCGGCCACCGGCGAACAGCAGCGCGGGCCAGTGCCACGAGGCTGGCAAAGCCTGCTGTTGCCGCTGGCACTACTGGCAGTGTGGCAAGCCTGCAGCAGCTTTGGCTGGGTTGACCCGAACATTCTCACCTCACCACTTGAGGTACTGCGCACGTTGCTGGTCGGTTTGGCCGACGGGTCGCTGCCGCAGGCCTTGCTGCTGAGCCTGGAACGCACCCTCACCGGCCTGCTGCTGGGGGGTGGCGCCGGCCTGCTGACCGGGTTGCTGCTAGGGCTTTCAAACCACGCAGAACGCCTTTTCGGGCCAAGCCTTTCGGCCTTGCGCCAGGTGGCGCTGTTCGCCTGGGTGCCGCTGCTCACCGCCTGGTTCGGCCTGGGTGAAGGGGCCAAGCACGTTTTCGTAGGCTTGGCCGCGTTCTTCCCGTTGCTGATCGCTACTCAGCGGGGTATCGCCAGCCTCTCGCCACAGCTGGGCGAAGCCGCCCGCACGCTGCGCCTGAACCTGTGGCAACGCTTGCGTCTGCTGGTACTGCCCGGTGCGGCCCCGGCGATTTTCGCCGGGCTGCGCCTGTCGCTGATCTACGCCTGGCTGGGCACCATCGGCGCCGAATACTTCATGCCTTCGGACGGCGGCATCGCCAGCCTGATGATCGGCGCCCAGCAACTGTTCCGCATGGACCAGGTAATGGCCGCCATGGTCCTGATCGGCCTGGTCGGCGCCCTGCTCGGCAACCTTGGACAACGCCTCGAATCGCGCGCCACGCGCTGGAGAACCGCATGAACGCCTTCAACACCTCACACCTGCACGCGGCCAACCAGCCCGACACCACCCCGCCCCTGGTCAGCTTCGAAGGGGTCGGCAAGGTGTTCACCGTGGACGGCCAACCGTTCGAGGCCATCCGCAACTTCAACCTGTCGATCAACGAAGGCGAGTTCATCGCCATTGTCGGCGCATCCGGTTGTGGCAAGTCCACCTTGCTGCGCTTGCTGGTTGGGCTGGATACCGACTACAGCGGCAGCATTCGCGTCGACGGCCATACCGTCAAAGGCATTGGTGGTGAGCGCGGCATCGTGTTCCAGGAGCATCGTCTGTTTCCATGGCTGACCGTGGAACAGAACATTGCCCTGGGCCTGGTCAATGAGTCGCTGACGCAAGGTGAACGTGCGCGGCGCGTACATGAGTTCGTGCAACTGGTGGGGCTGGTGGGCTTCGAATCGGCTTACCCGCACCAGCTTTCCGGCGGCATGGCACAGCGCGTGGCTATCGCACGTGGGCTGGTCGCCAGCCCTCGGATCCTGCTGCTAGACGAACCATTCGGCGCGCTGGATGCGCTGACCCGCCAGCAACTGCAGGACGAGTTGCTGGCCATTCGCGAACGTGCCGGCATCACCACCTTGCTGGTCACTCACGATGCCGAAGAGGCGACTTACCTGGCGGACCGGGTCGTGGTGCTGGAGCCACGCCCGGGCAGGATCAAGTCGGTGGTGGAAATCGACCTGCCGCACCCCCGGTTGCGCACAGGCGTTGCACTGCATGGCCTGCGCGAGAAAGTGCTGCACCAGATTACTGGAACTGGCGGTTACCTGCCGCCAGTACGTCGCGTGGAAGGGCTAAGGCCGGAACTGATCGCGCTCTGATCGGGTTGAACGCCCAGCCGGAGTGACTTGGCAGGTAAAAACAGCTACAGATCAAGGCGATGGACGCCACCGATTCAGATGGGTATCATGCGTGCGCGTTGCACTCGTAGCTCAGCTGGATAGAGTACTGCCCTCCGAAGGCAGGGGTCGTGGGTTCGAATCCCGCCGAGTGCGCCATATCAAAAAAGCCCTGGGCCTGAGCCCGGGGCTTTTTCGTTTGTGCGACATGTCGCCTTTTTGGCACTCCCGTGCCATAGGTCATTGGTGTTAGCGTGGGCGTCTTCCCGTTTTTCGGACGGGTAACCCACAACAATGATTGGCGAAGGAATGCACGCAACCATGCACCTGAAAAAACTCACCGCCACCACCCTGCTGCTGGCCAGCATCGGCCTGTTCACCCAGCCGGCCCAGGCCAACCTCACACAGCAGCAGTCCGCTGCCATCGTCAAAGCCTTCGACAGCAGCAACCCAAGCGACTTCAAGCAGTTCCTCGCCAAGCTCAAAGGCAGCGACCTTGCCAAGGCCGACAACCTCGAGGCAACCCTCGACGCCTACCTGGCCAGCAAGCCACTGGCCGCCGAGCAGCAAGACGAGATCAACCGCCTGCTCGGCCTGTATACCCGCATCAAGTATGGCAAGGCAGCCACCGAAACCCTGCGCGAGCTGGTGGCCATCCCCACCTTCAATGTCGAGGGTACGCCGCAGTACCAGAACCCCGAGTTCCTCAAGATTGCCGACAAGATCAAGGCCCTGGCCGACAGCTTTGGCCTGGCCTTCCGCAACATTGACAACCGGGTGTACGAGATTTCGCTCGGCAGCGGCAAGGAAGTCATCGGCATCCATGCCCATGCCGACGTGGTGCCGGTCAACCCGGACAACTGGAAGCTGGCCGACGGCACACGCCTGGACCCGTTCAAGGTCACCCTGGTTGGCGACCGCATGTACGGCCGTGGTACCGAAGACGACAAGAACGGTATCGTGGTGGCGATGTACGCGCTGAAAGTGGCCAAGGACGAGAACCTGCCGCTGGCCCGGCAGTTCAAGCTGCTGATCGACACCACCGAAGAAACCAGCGGCGATGCCATCCCCTACTACTTCGAACGCAACCCCACCCCTGACTACAACCTGGCCCTCGACGGCGGCTACCCGGTGGTGATCGCCGAGAAAGGCTACGGCACGGTCATGGCCAGCTTCAGCAAGCGGGCGGCCACTGGCAAGGGCGCAGAAATCGTCAACCTGACAGGCGGCCTGGCCACCAACCAGATCCCGACCACTTCGGTAGCGACCCTGGTTTCAGACAACCCGACGCAGCTGGCCAAACAGTTGCAGCAAGCCGGTGCCAAGTACGTGAAGCAGCATGGCGGCGACTTCAGCATCGACGCCAAAGCTGAGGGCAAGAACGTGCTGCTAACGGTGACCGGTGTTTCCGCCCACTCTTCGGAGCCGGAGTCCGGGGTGAACCCGGTGGCCCGTATGCTCGACTTCATCAACGGCTTGGGCAAGCAGCTACCGCTCAAGCACAACCACTTCACCGACGCCGCCCGCTATGCTGCCGACAACTGGGGCCTGGACTACCTGGGCAACAAACTCGGCGTGGCGTTCAAGGACGCATTCATGGGCCCGCTGACTGCCTCGCTGACGTTTGTCGGGGTAGATGAAAAGGGCCTGAAACTGGCAGTGAACCTGCGTATTCCGAAGGGCAAGCCAATCGCCACGATCAAGGACGAGCTGGCTGACAAACTGGGCAAGTGGACCCGCCAAAGCCACACCTCGGTAGCCTTCGACTACAGCCTGGACGAGCCGATGTACCGCAACCCTGAGGGCGAATGGGTCAAGGCCCTGCTCGCGGTGGCCACCGAGAACCTGGGCATGAAACATGAGTTCGGCACCTCGGCCGGCGCAACCTCGGTGCACGACCTGCCCAACGGCGTGCAGTTCGGCCTGGCCATGCCGGATGTGAAGTACACCGGGCACAACGACAACGAGTTCAAGACGGTGGAGCAGTTCATGCTGGACCTGCAGATCGTGAGCGAGATGGTCGCGCGGCTTGGGCAGATGCCGAAGCTTTGATTGGCTGTACTGGCCTCTTTGCGGGTAAACCCGCTCCCACAGGGATCGCACAGATTTCGAAGGCGGTGTAGTTCCTGTGGGAGCGGCTTCAGCCGCGAAAAGGCCGGAACAGGCGATCACCCATGACGTTTTTCAATCGACTCCATGCCGTTTCCTGCATTGCCGTGCAGAGCGCCGTGCCGGATGCTTTAGTTACTCCGAGACAGCGCTTTTTTCCCCCGCAGAGGCCCGTATGAAGACCGTCGAACAAATCCTCAAGACCAAGTCCCAGCACCAGACCGTGTACACCATCGGCCCGGATGACTCGGTGCTCGACGCCCTGAAAATGCTGGCGGAGAAAAACGTCGGTGCGCTGCCCGTGGTCGAGGGCAACCAAGTGGTGGGTATCGTCAGTGAACGGGACTATGCGCGCAAACTGGTGCTGAAGGGCCGCTCGTCCGCCGCCACCCCCGTGCGCGAAATCATGAGTGCCCCAGTGGTGACCGTGGAGCCCAAGCAGAAGCTCGATTTCTGCATGAACCTGATGACCGTTCGCCACCTGCGTCACCTGCCGGTGGTCGACAATGGCAAACTGCTTGGCCTGTTGTCGATCGGTGACCTGGTCAAGGAAACCATCACCGAACAGGCCAGCCTGATTCAACAACTGGAGCAATACATCCGCGGCGAATGAAGCGCCTCAATGGTAGGCGCGCTCCAGCTCGTCCAGCTGATGGTCGAAACTGCGCAGGCGCGCCGACCAGGTGTACACCAGCACCTCCAGGTCACGGTTGAGCACGGCAGTATTACCATGGCCACTGCAGGTGGGCTCGCCCAAGTCCAGCTGGTAGCGTTCACGGGCCATGGCCTGGGCCACGCTGGACAGGTCGCGGGCGTAGGCCAGCCAGTGGTGATGGTGGTCATGGATTTCACGGTCCAGTGCTCGGCACTGGCGCTTCAGGGCATCCAGGCTCTGCTCCAGCGGCGTGCCCTTGAGCTCGCCCATGACCTCTTCGAACGTACGCCCCGAATGCCAGTAACTGCCCCAGAAGTAGCGGTCGAATACTGTTTCGACGCGGCGTAGCGCCACCTTGGTGTTCCAGATGGTCAGCAACGTTCGCCCCTGAATCACTTCCCGCTTGTTCAGGTGCAACTGCTGCCAGGCAATCCAGGTCAGCGCCACCAGCGCAACCGCCACAGTGACTGCGGCAGCGGCATACAGGAAATGCACTGCCTGGTTCATCTGCTGCGTCTGCCTGATGCCGTAGAAGTAACTGGCCGTCAGGGTGCCCAGGATCGTCACGGAGCACCAGAAGCCTGGTGCGTAGGGATCTTTCATCGCGCTATCCCCTTATTGTTTTCCTGAGCATAGCAACGGCCAATCACTCGTCAGGTGCCGCTCGGCGCTTTATTTTCGGGGGCGACGCAACGCTTCGTTGAGTTGATCGAAAGGCTCCGCCCAATCGGCATCCTCAATGATGCTGTCCTTGAGAAAGGCACGCTGGGAGTCGGTCCAGAACGGCGCATCCACCAGCTTGATTTCGTTCTTCAGCGGTGAATGGCTGGTGATGAACTGATCGATACTCTTGGGATCGTCGGGCAGGCCCAGCTGTTTGAACAGGTCGGCAAAGCGATGAATCGGCGCTTCCATGGTTCCTCCTCGGTGCCAGGCAAACCGTCCACGACGCCCGCCTGGCAGTGGTGTGAAAACATCAGCACAGCTCGCGCACTTCGGCGTGCGGCACCAGTTTCATATACTGCTCCATGCTCATGTGGATCAAGTGATCGTGGTCACCCGCCTCCAGGTAGACATCGCCTTGGCGGGTAAGGCTTGGGTCGAGCAGCATTTTTATCTGATAGGCATCACCAAGGGCCGGCACGGCGCCGCGCTCGCAGTCACTGAAAAGGCTAGGTAAGCCGCTTTCCCGGGTGAGTTGCCAGGCCCCGGACATGCGTACCTTGGTCATGTCTAGGTGCCGGTTGGCCGGTAGCACGGCCATGATGTAGTTGCCATGACGGTCATCGAGCATCACCGACTTGGCGACCCGCTCGGCGGGCACGCCGGCCGTCCGGGCCGACTCCAGGCTGGTGGCCGAATGGGGATGGGGAATGATGTCGTAATCGCAGTTGGCCTTGTCCAGGCGGGCCTGCAGGGTTTTAGCCATACGCATGATGCACCTCCGGTTTCGCCCCCCAATCTCCAATTTTAGGCCTGACAGCGGCAGGCAGGGCTAAACTTGTGCAATAGAGGCAAACGAGGTGACGACAGGTGATCGCCCGCTGCTGGCGCTGGCTGTTGCTGCTGTTGCTGCTTGGCATTACGCCCGGCGGTCAGGCAGCGCCCGGCGCAGTGTGGGTGCTGGGCATCGACGATGCCATCGGCCCTGCCAGCGCCGATTACCTGGTACGCAGCCTCGACCAGGCCCGGGCGCAGGGCGCGCAGCTGGTGGTCATTCGCATGGACACCCCAGGCGGGCTGGACAGCGCCATGCGCCAGATGATCAAGGCGATTCTCGCCAGCCCCGTGCCAGTGGCCACCTACGTTGCGCCCAGCGGAGCCCGTGCCGCCAGTGCCGGCACCTATATCCTCTACGCCAGCCATGTTGCCGCAATGGCGCCCGGGACCAACCTGGGCGCCGCCACCCCCGTACAGATCGGCGGCCCCCCAGGTGCCCCCAAGGACGACAAGACCAAGGGCAGCGATGATGAAACCCTGGCACGCAAGCAGGTCAACGACGCCGCTGCCTACATCCGCAGCCTGGCGCAACTGCGTGGGCGCAATGCCGAGTGGGCGGAGAAGGCCGTGCGCGAGGCCGTCAGCCTGCCCGCCAGCGAAGCCTTGCGGCTGAATGTGATCGACCTGATAGCCGATGACCTGCCCGACCTTTTGCGCAAGCTGGATGGCAAAACGCTGCAGGTCGCCGGCCAACCGCACCAGCTGCAGACTGTCGGCGCCAGCCTGGTCGAGCACCTACCGGATTGGCGCACACGGGTGCTGGCCGTGATTACCAATCCCGGCGTTGCACTGATCCTGATCATGATCGGCGTGTACGGCCTGTTGTTCGAGTTCATGAACCCCGGCTCTACGGTGGGCGGTGTGGTCGGCGGCATATGCCTGCTGCTGGCGTTGTATGCCCTGCAACTGCTACCGGTGAGTTTCGCCGGGATGGCGCTGATCCTGCTGGGCATCGCCTTCATGATCGCCGAAGCCTTCCTGCCCAGCTTCGGCGTGGTCGGCTTTGGCGGCATCGTCGCCTTCGTGGTCGGCGCTTTGATCCTGATCGACACCGATGCCCCAGGCTTCGGTATCCCGCTGACCTTGATCGGTACCTTGGCCGTGCTTTCGGCGCTGCTGATCGGTGGTGTGCTGGGCATGGCCCTGAAAGCACGACGGCGGGCACTGGTGAGCGGCGACGCCGGTCTGGTCGGCAGCCTGGCCACCGTCACCCAGGTGATACCAGGCAACCCGTTCTGTGGCGTGGTGCTTGCCCAGGGCGAGCAATGGCAAGTGCAATGCGCAACACCGCTGCAAGCTGGCCAGAACGTGCGGGTGACCGCGCGCAATGGCGTGATGCTGGAAGTGAGCGCCGCCACGTCTGCGGCGCAAGGAGAATGAGCATGTTCATGCAAGTGGGTTTCGGCGCGGTGCTGATCGTGCTGACGATGCTGTTGCTATCGGCGTTTCGCATCCTGCGCGAATACGAGCGCGGCGTGGTGTTCCAGCTGGGCCGCTTCTGGCAGGTCAAGGGGCCAGGGCTGATCCTGTTGATCCCGGTGATCCAGCAAATGGTGCGGGTCGACCTGCGTACCGTGGTGCTGGATGTACTGCCACAGGATGTGATCACCCGCGACAACGTCTCGGTCAAGGTCAATGCGGTGCTCTACTTCCGTGTACTCGACCCGCAGAAAGCAATCATCCAGGTCGAGGATTTTCTGGTGGCGACCAGCCAGCTGGCCCAGACAACCCTGCGTGCGGTGCTGGGCAAGCACGAACTGGACGAACTGCTGGCAGAACGCGAGCAGCTGAACCTGGACATCCGCCAGGTGCTGGACGCGCAGACCGATGCCTGGGGCATCAAGGTGGCCAACGTCGAGATCAAGCATGTGGACCTCAACGAATCGATGGTGCGTGCCATCGCCCGGCAGGCTGAGGCTGAACGGGAACGACGGGCCAAGGTGATTCATGCCGAAGGCGAGTTACAAGCCTCGGAGAAGCTGATGCAGGCGGCGCAGATGTTGAGCAAGGAACCGGGGGCGATGCAGTTACGCTACATGCAGACGCTGGGGATGATTGCCGGGGACAAGAGCTCGACCATTGTCTTCCCGTTGCCGGTGGACCTGCTCAAGGGGTTGGTGGACAGGCAGAAATAGCTGGGGCCGCTACGAGGCCCCAGTCATCTATCAGAGAGGTGCGCGACGCAGGGTAGCCAGGAACGTGGCCGCGCCGATGAACAACCCGGCAAAGGTCCGGTTCAGGCGCTTCTGCTGCTTGGGCGTACGCAGCAAGCGCAACACCCGCGAAGCCAACCCGGTGTATCCGGCCATCACCAGCATGTCCACGCTGATCATGGTCACGGTGATCGCCACATATTGCGGCAGCAACGGCGCATGTGGATTAAGGAACTGCGGCAGCACCGCCAGCATGAACACCAGTGCCTTGGGGTTGCTGACGTTGACCAGGAAACCGCGGAACATCAGGCTCAGCGGTTTGCCGATCGGGCGCACGCCGGACTCATCGGCCATGTCCATCGGCAAGGCACGCCATTGCTTGTAGGCCAGATAGACGAGGTAGGCGACGCCAAACCATTTGATGATCTGGAAGGCCGTGGCCGAGGCGGCAAGGATGGCACCGACGCCGGCAGCGATGATGGCGATTTGTACGATCAGGCCTAGTTGCAGGCCCAGGGCATTCCAGTAACCACGCCAGAAGCCGTATTGCAGGCCGCTGGACATCGAGGCAATCGCCCCGGCACCGGGTGAAAGGCTGATCACCCAACAGGCGGCAAAGAAGCCCAGCCATACTTCCATCGACATCACACACCTCGCTCGAACATATGTTGCAAAACGTTAAGCTAAGGTGTTGGTGAAAAAATAACCAGCAAATTTTGAGGATTGTTAATGGCTTTACCGGCCTCTTCGCGGGTTTACCCGCGAAGAGGCCGGTAAAGGTTTAATCAGCTTCGGCAACTGACTCTTTGTGCATCGCCTGCACTTCAGCCCCACGCCAGCGCCGCACCGACTTCTGGAAGAACTGGCTATTAGGCACCTGCACCAGCGCCCCACCCACCTCGGGCAGCTCCATCAGCGTGGTGAACAGCAGGTTGATAGCGATCACCCTGCCTTTTACGCCCGGCTTGTCCAGGGTGTCGACCAGCTCGACCACATCGCCAATGCGAAACGGCCCCACCGTGAAAATCAGCACCGCGCACAACAGGTTCGACAGCACGCTCCACATGGCGAAGAAGGCCACTGCCGCCACCGCGACGAAGCCGGACAATGCAGTCCACAGCACCGTCGCGGAAACGCCCAGCCGCTCCAGCACGAACAACAGCGCGCTGCCCATGATCAGCCAGCGCAAACCGCCACGCACCGGCACCAGCAGCTCCGGTGGCAGCGGGTAGCGCTGACCCAGGCGGCTCAACCCGCGGGCAACGATGCGCTGCAGGACGAAGGCTGCCACCAGGATCAACAGAATCTGCAAGCCCAGCCAGAAGGTGTCCATCCATTGCCCTGGCAGCAGCGAACGCAGTTCCTCCATCAGGACAGCGCCTCGAGCTCGGCCTGCATGCCCTCGAGCGTTTCCAGCGCTTCCATCCAGGCTTCTTCCAGCTCACCTTCGCGTTGTTTGAGCTTGGTCTGGCGCGCCAGAAGGTCACGCAGCTCATCCTTGCGCGCGGCCTCGTAGAGCCCACCGTCGCCTAGTGCGGTCTCGATCTCGGCCAGTTGCGCATGCACCTGGTTCAGCTCGGTTTCCAGCTTGTCGGCGGCCTTCTTGTGCGGGGCAAGCTGCTGACGCAAAGCGGCGGCAGCCTGGCGTTGGGCTTTTTTGTCGGTCTTGTCCGGGTTGACCGGGGCGCTACTGGCCGGCGCACTGCGCTGGCGGTACTCGACCAGCCAGCGGCTGTAGTCGTCCAGGTCACCGTCGAAGGCGTCCACCTTGCCATCGGCCACCAGCAGGAAGTCGTCGGTGGTGCTCTTGAGCAAATGTCGATCGTGGGATACCACCACCACGGCACCGGCAAACTCCTGCAAGGCCATGGTCAGCGCCAGGCGCATTTCCAGGTCGAGGTGGTTGGTCGGTTCGTCGAGCAGCAGCAGGTTCGGCCGTTCCCAGGCGATCAGCGCCAGCGCCAGGCGGGCCTTTTCGCCACCGGAGAAGTTCACGACCGGCTCGTCGCAACGAGCGCCATGGAAGTCGAAACCACCGAGGAAGTCGCGCAGGGTCTGCTCACGTTCGGTGGGCGCGATGCGCTGCAGGTGCAGCAGCGGGCTGGCCTTGTCGTCCAGCGAGTCGAGCTGGTGCTGGGCGAAGTAGCCAACGGCCAGGTTTTCGCCCCGCACCAGGCGGCCAGACAATGGCTCCAGTTCACCTGCAAGGTTTTTGATCAGCGTCGACTTGCCCGCGCCGTTAGGCCCAAGCAAACCGATACGCGCGCCTGGGGTGAGCTGCAACTTGACCTTGTCGAGGATGGCCTTGTCGCCATACCCCAGCCGGCCTTCGGACAGGCTCAGCAACGGGCTGGAGATTTTCTGCGATTCGCGGAAAACGAAGTCGAACGGCGAATCCACATGCGCCGCCGACAGCTCTTCCATGCGCTCCAGGGCCTTGATCCGGCTTTGCGCCTGGCGAGCCTTGGTGGCCTGGGCCTTGAAGCGGGCGATGTATTTTTCCATGTGCGCGCGCTGCGCCTGCTGCTTCTCGTAGGCTTGCTGCTGCTGCGCCAGGCGCTCGGCACGGGTGCGCTCGAAGGCGGTGTAGCCACCTTTGTACAGGTTCAGCTTGCGCTGCTCGACGTGCAGCACATGGTCGACCACAGCGTCGAGGAAGTCGCGGTCGTGGGAGATCAGTAACAGCGTGCCGGGGTAGCCCTTGAGCCAGTCTTCCAGCCACAGGATGGCGTCCAGGTCGAGGTGGTTGGTGGGCTCGTCGAGCAGCAGCAGGTCGGACGGGCACATCAACGCCTGAGCCAGGTTCAGGCGCATCCGCCAGCCACCCGAGAAGTCACCGACGCGGCGATCCATCTGCTCGTTGGTGAAGCCCAGGCCGGCCAGCAGCTTGCGCGCGCGGGCATCGGCGGTATAGCCGTCGGCGCTTTCCAGCTCACTGTGCAGGCGCGCCAGGGCAGTACCGTCGTGGGCCTGCTCGGCGGCGGCCAGTTCGGCCTGGACCTTGCGCAGGCGCACGTCGCCGTCGAGCACATAGTCCACGGCCAGGCGATCGAGGGTATCGACCTCCTGGCGCATGTGGGCGATGCGCCAGTCACCGGGCAGTTGGCAGTCACCGGCATCGGGTGACAGCTCACCGCGCAGCAAGGCGAACAGGCTGGATTTTCCGGCACCGTTGGCGCCGATCAGGCCGGCCTTGTGACCGGCGTGCAGGGTCATCTCGGCGCCTTCTAGCAAGCGCTGCGGACCACGCTGTAAAGTGAGGTTGGATAGTCTGATCATGATGGTCGCGGAGTCTACCAGCTTCCTCGGCCCATAGCGCGAGTGGAACCATGCACACCGACCTGTGGAATCACGCCCTGGCCCTGTATGCCAGGCCCGGCGCGGAAGCGGCCTGCCTTGAGCTACAGGCACTGGGCGGCGATGTCTGCCTGCTGTTGTGCGCAACCTGGCTGCAGGCGCGAGGCGTGGCGGTGCTGGATGAGCGCGTGCAGGCGTTAACCGAAATCGCCGGGGCCTGGCAGCGTGACGTGGTCGCCCCGTTACGCTGCCTTCGCCAACAATGGCGAGCAGCGGCATCGGGTGATGCGCAACTGGCGGCGTTGCGTGAACAGGTGAAGGTGCTGGAGTTGCAGGCCGAAAAGACCTTGCTTGAGCGTTTGCAGGAGCGCTCGCGACAGTGGCCCACGGACTCGCATGGGCTCACGGACGACTGGCTGGCCCGGCTGGCGCCGGAGCCTGCCTGCCGCCACGACGCGCTGGATCAGTTGCGCGCCGCAGCGGCTACGCTTCAGGACGCCGAAGACGGCGCCTGAGCCGGGGTGCTGGCGGGTGTCGACGATGCTACCGAAGCAGCCGGGGTGGCCGAGTTGGTTGCAGCAGCCGGGGTGCTGGCGGCAGGCGTAGCCGGTTTGGCTTCGGCTGGTTTGCTGGCAACAGGTTTGGCGGCAGCTGGCTTGGCAGCCCTGCGTGCCGGGGCTTTGGCGGCAGCTGGTTTCGCGGCTGGCTTGGCTGCGGGTTTGGCAGCAGCAGTCGCTTTGGCAGCTGGCTTCGCCGCAGGCTTGGCAGCAGCGGTCGCTTTGGCGGCTGGCTTCGCCGCAGGTTTGGCTGCAGCGGTCGCTTTGGCAGCTGGCTTCGCCGCAGGCTTGGCAGCAGCAGTCGCTTTGGCAGCTGGCTTCGCCGCAGGTTTGGCTGCAGCAGTCGCTTTGGCGGCTGGCTTCGCCGCAGGTTTGGCTGCAGCAGTCGCTTTGGCAGCTGGCTTCGCCGCAACTTTGGCTGCAGCGCTCGCTTTGGCAACTGGCTTCGCCGCAGGTTTGGCTGCAGCAGTCGCTTTGGCGGCTGGCTTCGCCGCAGGCTTGGCTGCAGCGGTCGCTTTGGTAGCTGGCTTGGCTGCAGGCTTGGCTGCAGCCGGCTTGCTGGTTTTGGCAGCACGCGAATCCAGCGCCTTGGCTGCCGCTTCGCGAACCTTGCCTACACCCTGGGCCAGCTTGAGGCTGTCTTGAGCGTCACGCTTGAGTTGCTGAATATAAGAGCGGGTCTGGGTTTGGCGTTCCTTGAGGGAATCGAGCAGTTCTTCAAGTTCGCCGATGGCTTTTTGCGCTTTGGTCTGCGCCTTGGCTTTACCTGCCTTCGCGGCATCCTGCAATTTCAGGCGGCCGTTGTGCAGTTTTTCCTGCGCTTTGCCACGCTGCTTTTCCAACCTGGCCAGCAATTTTTCCGCATCAGCCAGCGCTTGCGAGCAGGCCTCTTCCAAGTGTTCGAGCAGGCTGCCCGAAAGTTGCTGGAGCAGGTGTAACGGCGTACTTACTGGCTTCTTTTTGGCCGACATGGTTTACCTCCTGGCTGACGAGATTGCGGCTCATACTATGCTTCTGCTGCTACCGCCGCTAGGGCATGTTGACCGTAATATTTACACCGCGTTGCATGCCTGGGCAAAGTTGTTATCTTGCAGCTGCGTGAAAGTGTAGTTGCTGAATTAATCATTGCTGATATTTGGGAGTCCGGGCATTGCCTCGATATCTTGTTTTAGGTTTATGCCTGCTGGCACCCATCGCCCTTGCCGACAGCGACGATCACGATCTGGCCTACAGCCTGGGTGCCAGCCTGGGTGAGCGCCTGCGCCAGGAGATGCCAGGCTTGCAACTGGAAGCACTGGTCGAAGGCCTCAAGCAGTCCTATCAGGGGCAACCGCTAAAGCTCGACAAGGCACGCATGCAGGCAGTGCTTCAGCAGCATGAAGCGCAGGAAAGTGATGCCGCAACACAAAAATTGCAGGCAGCCGAAACACGCTTCATGGCCAATGAGCGCGGACGTTATGGGGTACACGAACTGCCGGAAGGCGTGCTCTACAGCGAACTGCAGGCAGGCACGGGCGCGCAACCCAAAGCAGGTGGCAAAGTACAAGTGCGCTATGTGGGAAAGTTGCCGGATGGCTCGGTGTTCGACCAGAACCAGACGCCCCAATGGTTCAGCCTGGATTCTGTAATCGAAGGCTGGCAGGTGGCCCTGCCAAAGATGCACGCGGGCGCCAAATGGCGCCTGGTGATTCCTTCAGCGCAAGCCTATGGCGCCGAAGGAGCGGGTGACCTGATCGCACCCTATACACCTTTGGTATTCGAGATAGAGCTGCTGGCGGTTGGCGACTGACGCCAACCTTCAGGCCTCGACAGCGCCCTCTTCCTTGTGCGCAGTGTGCAGCACTTCGATCAGGCAGTCTTCGAGTTCAAAGCGCTCGTGCAGCAGGCCGCCCAGCTTGGCCAGCTTCTCGGCGAAGCGCTCGGTGTCCTTGCACTCGCCCTTGCTGCAATGATCATTGAAAGCCAGTGCAATCTGGGTGATGTCATTGATCCGCGGGTTGATCTCTTCAGCCAGCTTCAACGCTTTCTCGTCATCGAACGCCTTGGCCTCACTGACCAGTTGTTCGCAGACTTCGAAATGCCACGCCGAAACGTAGTCGACAAGGAGTGCGCAGAAGTCCCCGTGCGTATCCTTGTCGGCGAAGGCCGGCTTCACATCGCGCAGGGCGCGGAAAGCCTGCACCAGTTCCTGGCGCTCTTTCAGCCACCGGTCGATCAGGTCGTGAACCCCACCCCAGCGTTCCTGAGCATTCTGACAACTATCGAGCATGGCGATCTCTTCCCTTCTGGGTAGATGCCGCTGCACCTCGCACCACGACCGCGCAGCACAAAGGTGACATCAGCAGGACGGCATCGAGCAGTTGTGTTTTCGGTATACGTGCTGCGAGATTATTCCCGCGCGTGCTGCCCATCAAGGTACGCAGCACACAAAGTTCATACAAGTGTTTAATACCCCGTTACAGCGCCATTGGTCGCACTCATGACGCAACCTTGCGCCAGGTCAGTTTATTGCCAGGGTGCGGAAACGATACGCCAGCAGGCAACTCAAGGGCAGCGCCGCCAGCAGCAGGAAGGCCAGCAGGCTCCACTCGGGCAGTGTCAGGTCGAGAAAGCTCCAGGTCAGCGAGTTGCAATCCGGGCCACCCAACAACAGTTGCCGCGCCGCCTCGCTCCAGGATTGCTCAAACACCCGCCCAATCGGCACCGGGCATACATGCATGACCGTACCAGCGCCCTGCAACCAGACATGCCGCGCCGCCAGCAACGCACCGGCCAGCGAGCAGCCCAGCGTCGCCCGCGCGTACTGGCGGATGCCCTGCAAGCCTGGCGCCTGCAGCAAAGCCCCCAGGCACAACAACGCGTACGCCGCGAGCAGCAAACGCTGGCTGAAGCACAAGGGGCACGGCACCAGCCCTGGCATGTTTTCCAGTTGGAAAGACGCAGCCAGCACCGCCAGTGCGGCCAGGCAGGCAGGAAGGAAAAAGGAGCGCAAACGGGCCGGCAGCATGGGCGGTGAAGGTCCCGGGGAAGATGTAGTGGCTTGAAACGGTAGAGGAAAGACGCGCTTTGTTTCAAGGCGCGACAGCAACGACAAGTCGCTGAATCGTGTAGGAAATTTCCAGAGTGGCGGTAGGAGCTGACTGAAGAAATGGATTGCAGCGCCAACGTGCGGGCGTAGATAAATTACCAACCCCCAAAGCCCGCACCTTGGCGCGGGCCTTGGGGTGGGTCAGGCGCGTACGCCTTCTGGCAACGGCAGGGCCAGCAGGCGCTCGTCCAGCAGGCCGAGGCCCTCCTGGAACAGCTGGTTGCTGCGTTCGGTCTCGCCCAGGCCAGCAAGCAGGCGGGCCAGTTCGGCACAAGCCTCGGGGTTGCGCTCCATGCGCAGGCTGCTTTCCAGATAGTCACGAGCCTTGCCCCACAGGCGGTTCTGCAGGCTCAGGCGGCCCAGGGTCAGCAGCAGGCTGGCGTCTTGCGGATGAGCCTTGAGCCAGCCTTCGGCGGTTTGCAGCTGGCGCGCCGGGTCATCACCGCGCACCAACCCGTACAAGCGGGCCAGGTGGCTTTCGTAGTCACGCTTGAGCGCAGTGCGCAGCACCTGTTCGGCCTCGCTCTGCGCGCCCACCTGGCGCAATTGCTCGGCGTATGCCAGCACCAGCTGTGGCTCCTGGCGCTGGGCTGCTGTCAATTGCTGCCAGGCTCGCTCCAGGGCCTGACGCGCACTTTGTGCGTCTTCGCCACGGGTAGTGGCCAGGCTCAGGTTCTGGCCCCAGGCGCGTTGCTCAAGGGCAGCCAGCTCGGCGGGCGGCAGTACCTTGCCCTTGCGTAGGTCGGGCAAAAGGCGGATGAGGGCCGACCAGTCACCACGTTCCAGGTGCAGGCGTTGCAGCAGGCGCAGCACCTGAGTGTTGTGCGGGTGACGCTCCTGCATGGCCAGCAGGGTTTCCAGGGCCCCGTCACTTTCGCCACGGTCCATCTGCAACTGGGCATGCGTCAGGGCAATGGCCAGTTCCGCTTGTGGCTGGCGCTCCAGCGCCCGCTCCAGCAGGTTGTCACTGTCTTCGGTGCGGCCTTGCTCGTTGGCGGCACGCGCGGCACCAAGGTAATACAGCAGCGGTTGGCGCTCGGCCTCGGCGGCACGGTGCAAGTGGCGCTGGGCGCTGGCCCAGCGGCCTTCGGCGAGGTCCAGCTGGCCCTGTTCGATGGCCACGCGAATGCGCCGGCTACGGTTGCGCCGCGACCACGGGTTGACCACGCCGCTGGAGGTCAGCACCAGGCCAACCAGGTAACGCAACAGCCACAGCAGTGCGACCACGGCCAGCAGGCCGGCCAAGGCCGCCCAAAGCCCCGACTGATAGCGGAAGCCACCATAGGAAATCAGCACGTAGCCGCTGTGCTTGGCGACTGCGATCCCCAACGCCGCAGCGACCACAATCGCCAGCACAGCCAGCAGGTAGACACGCTTCATGGCTTGCCCCCTTCAGCCTCGGCCGGCAGGTGGCGGCGCTGAATGTAGGCCTGCACGGCCGCCAGGCTCTCGCTGAGGTCGGGGGTAACCACCGACACCGGCTGATCGGCCAGGGCATTCAGGCTGTCGAGCATGGCCTTGCTTTGTGGGTTGTCGGCGTTGAAGTTGGCCAACAGTACGCTACGGGCGTCGTCCAGCGCCTGGGTGTAAACCTTGGCATCACCATTGAGTGCGGCCCACTGGGCCTGCTCGATGGTCAGGCTGAGGGCCAGGCGCAGCTGGTTCAGTTGCTGCCCGGCCAGCAACGGCCGCACGTTGTCATCGGCATTGAAGTCGATCTGGAAGTACTTGGATATTTCTGCCCACCACTGCGACAGGCGACTGGCACCATCACCTTCGGCAGTCAGGGCGCCGAGTGCATCGGCGTTGCTGGCAAACTCGGGGGACTGGGCACTGAGCTGCTGCACCAGCTCGCGCTGAGCGGCCAGCTTCAGGAACAGACCGGTACGGTCTGGCTGCTGGGTGCTGTTGAGCGTGGCCAGGCTGCGTGCCAGTTGTTCGCGAGCGGCGAAGGCACCTGGGTCGCTCTGTTCGCGCAGAATTTCGTCAGCGCCCTCGACCAGGGCCTTGGCGCTGGTGATGTCCTGTAGTGCCGACAAGCGCAGGGTGGCCAGGCGCAGCAAGTGCTCGGCCTCGGCCAGGCGCCATTCCTTGCGGCTCTCGCCAAGTACGGTTTCCAGGCGCTGGCTGAGGCGTTGCTGGTCACCTTGCAATTGCGCCACCAGGCGGCGGCGGTCTTCCAGCTCGCTGGCAGCCGGCAGGCTGGCCAGTTGCGCGCTGATTTGCTGTTCGCGTTGTTGCAAGGCTTCGGCGCGCTGGTTCAGCGCTTCGATGTGCTGGCCCTGGTTGAACTCACTGCCTTGCAGTTGGCGTACCTGCCAGACACTCCAGCCACCTACCGCCACCCCGGCTGCACCCAGCAGCAAGGCCAGCGCTGCCAGGCCACTGCCGGAGCGCTTGGCGGGTGGGGCGGTGACGGGTTCCACCGGCGCTTGTGCCGACGGCTGATCGTTTTTGGACAAGACAGTCTCGCTCACGTATCCATCCTTTGCATGGGGGCGCATCGCGTTCAGCTTAGCGCCTTAAGAGGCAGGTGCAGCGCTGCGCTGCACGGCTGCCAGCAAGGCCGTGGCACTGGCGCCACGGCAATCCACAACCTGTTGGGCCCCGGCGGCCCTGGCCTGCTCGGCGACCCGCGGGCTGGGCACGAACAGCGGCAACTGTGCCAACTGCGGCCAATCGGCGCCGGCCAGCTGCTGCAAATGTTCAAAACCCTGCCCACTGCTGACCACCAGGCCATTGAGGCGTTCCGCTTCGATGCGACGCTTCAGGGTGCCCGCCGGGTAAGCCGGCAGGCAGCGACGATACAGTTCCAGATATTCGACACTAGCACCTTGCTCTGCAAGACGCTCTGCCAGCAGTTCGCGACCTCCGACGCCGCGAACGATCAACACACGCGGCGCAGGCACGGCAACGGCCTGGCGCAGGGCCGGGAGCGCCAGCAAGGCTTCGCTGTCATCGCCACGCGGCGGGCAGCTCGCCCCCAGACCTTTCTCCTGCAACACTGCGGCAGTGGCCTCGCCCACGGTGAACCAGCCTAGCCCTGGCGGCTGCAAACCGGCCTCGGCCAGTTGCTCAAGCAACAGCCGGGCGGCAGGTTTGCTGACCACGATGATCGCCTGGAAGCCATGCAGGCCTTCCAGCAACAGGCGTTGCCGGGCCTCCACGGTGACGGGCTCTATCTCCAGCAGCGGCATGCAGCTGCTGCCTACCCCCGCTGCCGCCAAGCTTTGCGCCAGTGCTGCGCAGTCCTCGGCAGGGCGGGTCAGCAACAGGCGCCATTGGCTCACGGGTGACCGGCCTCGCCGTAGACTTCCTTGAGGATGGCTTCGGCGCCCTGGCCCAGCAGGTCTTCGGCCACTTGTACGCCAAGCGTTTCAGCAGCAGAGCGGGGGGCGCGGGCATCGGCCACCAACAAAGTACCGCCGCTAGGCTGACCGACCAGGCCACGCAGCCACAGCTGGTCGCCTTCGAGTACCGCGTAGCAGGCGATCGGCACTTGGCAGCCGCCGTTCAGGCGTTTGTTCAGAGCACGTTCGGCCACTACCCGGTCGGCAGTGTCGGCATGGTGCAGTGGCGCCAGCAGCGCGTGGATCTCGACGTCGGCGCTGCGGCATTCGATACCCACCGCACCCTGCCCGCCAGCCGGCAGACTGTCATCGACGCTGATGGTGGAAGTGATGCGGTCTTCGAAACCCAGGCGGATCAGGCCGGCGGCGGCGAGGATGATGGCGTCGTACTCGCCAGCATCCAGCTTGGCCAGGCGGGTGTTGACGTTGCCTCGCAGGAAGCGGATTTGCAGGTCTGGGCGGCGCGCCAGCAACTGGGCCTGGCGGCGCAGGCTGGAGGTGCCGACGATGCTGCCGGCAGGCAGCGCTTCAAGGCTGTCGAAGGTATTGGAAACGAAGGCATCGCGCGGGTCTTCGCGCTCGCAGATGCAGTACAGGCCCAGGCCTTCGGGGAAGTCCATAGGCACGTCCTTCATCGAATGCACGGCGATGTCGGCTTCGTTGTCCAGCAGGGCGGTTTCCAGTTCCTTGACGAACAGGCCCTTGCCGCCGATTTTGGCCAGCGGCGCATCGAGCAGCTTGTCACCACGGCTGACCATGGGCACCAGGGTCACCAGCAGACCGGGATGAGCCTGCTCGAGGCGGGCTTTGACGTATTCGGCCTGCCACAGGGCCAAGGCACTTTTACGGGTGGCAATGCGGATTTCGCGAGTGGACATGAAACGCCCCGATCCAGAGAAATACCGTCGATGATAACAGCATCGCCGGTATCGCTTGCAGATGTGGATCAGTTGAGGGCCCCTTCGCAGGTAAACCCGCTCCCACAGGCTAATCACCGCCTTCGGAGCGGTACCGTACCTGTAGGAGCGGCTTTAGCCGCGAACAAGGGCGCAGCCCTTGCCATGCGGGCGCCGAATCAGAGGGTTTGCATCATCTTGCGCACGCCCGCCACATGCCGCCGGCTGACGGTCAGGGCATCACCGTCCAGGCCTTTCAGGTACAACTGAAAATGCCCCAGCGGGGTGCGTTGCAGGCGCTCGATGCGCTCGCGCGCCACCAGCGCATTGCGGTGGATACGCACGAAGCGTTCGCCAAACTCGTCTTCCAGGGCCTTGAGCGGCTCGTCGAGCAGCACCTCCCCTGCCTCGTGGCGCAAGGTCACGTATTTGTGATCAGCAATGAAATAGATCACCTGAGGCAAAGGAATCAGCTCGATACCTTTGCGCGTGCGGGCACTGATATGGCTGCGCGGGCCACCACCTTCATTGGCCGGCCGGGTAAGCGCCGCCAGCTGGGCGCGGTTGGGTTTTTCGGCCTTGCGCAAGGCATCGCGCAGCGCCTGGGCCTGGAATGGCTTGGTCACATGGCTGAGGGTACTGTCCTTGAATGCCTCGGCACCGTATTCATCATCCCCGGTGCAAAACACCACCGCCGGCGGCGCCTCGCGTTCGCACAAGCGTGCGGCAACCTGCAGGCCATCCAGGCCTGGCATGCCGATGTCCAGCAGGACCACATCGGGCTTGAGGCTTTCGATCAGCGCCAAGGCCTCCTCGCCGTTGGTGGCGCTAGGCTCCAGCACGGTGTAACCCTCCAGTTCGCCGAGCAGCCGGCTGAGGCGTTCACGGCCTTGGGGTTCGTCATCAACGATCAGGACATTCATAATTGCGCTGGATTCCTGAATGAGTCTCGCACAGGTATAGCGTAGACAGGTGTGGTTCGAGCGACACTGCGGTCACGCTCTAGACCGGTGCGATGGCCAAAGATTCACTCGGACGGCAGATTCACTGCCTGTCCTCTGTCCAACTGTAGACGGTCCGTGGAACACTGCCGTTCATTCCTTAAAATCGTTCTCTGCCGTTATCCGGGCATTTCTCTCGACCAGCGCCCTGCGGCGGCCAGCCCAACCCTGCTATCATCGGCGCCACTTTTTCGTTCACGCCTGCAATGAGTGAATCCATGAGCACCGACAAGACCAATCAGTCCTGGGGCGGCCGCTTCAGTGAGCCCGTCGACGCCTTCGTCGCCCGTTTCACCGCCTCGGTCGATTTCGACAAGCGCCTTTACCGCCACGACATCATGGGTTCGATCGCCCATGCCACCATGCTGGCGCAGGTCGGCGTGCTCAGCGATGCCGAGCGCGACACCATCATCGATGGCCTGAAAACCATCCAGGGCGAGATCGAGGCTGGCAACTTCGACTGGCGCGTCGACCTCGAAGACGTGCACATGAACATCGAAGCACGCCTGACCGACCGTATCGGCATCACCGGCAAGAAGCTGCACACCGGCCGTAGCCGCAACGACCAGGTGGCCACCGATATCCGCCTGTGGCTGCGCGATGAAATCGACCTGATCCTGGCCGAAATCACCCGCCTGCAGCAGGGCCTGCTGGAGCAGGCCGAGCGTGAAGCCGAAACCATCATGCCTGGCTTCACCCACCTGCAGACGGCCCAGCCGGTCACCTTCGGCCACCACCTGCTGGCCTGGTTCGAAATGCTCAGCCGCGACTACGAGCGCCTGGTCGACTGCCGCAAGCGCACCAACCGCATGCCGCTGGGCAGCGCCGCGCTGGCGGGCACCACCTACCCGATCGACCGCGAACTCACCTGCAAGCTGCTGGGCTTCGAAGCCGTGGCCGGCAACTCGCTGGACGGCGTGTCGGACCGCGACTTCGCCATCGAATTCTGCGCCGCTGCCAGCGTGGCGATGATGCACCTGTCGCGCTTCTCCGAAGAGCTGGTGCTGTGGACCAGCGCGCAGTTCCAGTTCATCGACCTGCCGGACCGCTTCTGCACCGGCAGCTCGATCATGCCGCAGAAAAAGAATCCGGACGTGCCAGAACTGGTACGTGGCAAGAGCGGCCGCGTGTTCGGCGCCCTGACCGGCCTGCTGACCCTGATGAAAGGCCAGCCGCTGGCCTACAACAAGGACAACCAGGAAGACAAGGAGCCGCTGTTCGACGCTGCCGATACCCTGCGCGACTCGCTGCGTGCCTTTGCCGACATGATCCCGGCGATCAAGCCCAAGCACGCCATCATGCGTGAAGCGGCCCTGCGCGGCTTCTCCACCGCCACGGACCTCGCCGACTATCTGGTACGCCGTGGCCTGCCGTTCCGTGACTGCCACGAAATCGTTGGCCACGCGGTGAAGTATGGCGTGGACACTGGCAAAGACTTGGCCGAAATGAGCCTGGACGAACTGCGCCAGTTCAGCGACCAGATCGAGCAGGACGTGTTTGCCGTGCTGACCCTGGAAGGGTCGGTGAATGCCCGTGACCACATTGGTGGTACGGCGCCGGCGCAGGTGCGCGCGGCGGTTATTCGCGGCAAGGCATTGCTGGCCTCGCGTTGATCAGGAACCGGGGCCGCCTCGCGGCCCCGGACCCTTAGCGTTTACCGCTTCGAATCATCTCCATGAAGGCTGGCATCGCCGCCTCCTTGTCTGCCACGATCCGCGCCATGTGCGGGTTCTCGCCCATCAGCTGCAACAACGCCTTGGCCTGCGGGAAGTCCGCCAGTAAGTCGATGTTCAGCACCTTCTTGCCCACGACATAAGCCAGGTCGACCGAGAAGCAGAACATCAGGTCTGCCAGCGTCAGTTGCTCGCCTGCCACAAACGGCGCAAAGCGACCGTTACGCTTGAGGGTGGAAAACCCGGCCAGCAGATCGGCCCGGGCTTTCTCTTTGACCAGCGGCTCAACCGACATGCCAAAGAACGACTCGGCATAGCAGGTACGCGCCGGCAGCTCGATGTACAGCTCGATTTCCTTGAGCAGCTCACGCACCTTGGCCTGCCCGAACGGGTCGGCCGGCAGCAGTGCCTTGCCGCCCTGGGTCTGTTCGATATAGTCGAGGATCACACTGGTTTCACTCAGGAAGCCGTGTTCGGTTTCAAGCACTGGCACCTTGCCCCGAGGGCTCACTGCCAAGGCCTGTGGCGCCTGGCCGCCATAGAAAGCGACTTCCTCGAAGGGCAGGCCTTTTTCCAGCAGGGCCAGCTTGACCATGTTGTAGTAGTTGCTGACCGAGAATCCGTAAAGCTTGAGCATGAGGTAACAGCCTCCAGGCCGTAAGGGGTTGGCCCGGCTTTTATAGACCGTACGCCCGTCCCTGACCAGCGTCATGCACCCCGTCAATGCCCGGGCATTGCCGCTGCAGGCATGGCACACTGTGTGCCCCACAACAGGAGTAACGCCATGAGCGAGCCCACCGACATCGACAATGACGACGACGAAGCCTTCGCCGAGGCGACGCTGACCCAAGCTATCGAGAACCAGATTGAGAGCGGCGAACCGGCTGCGGCCAAGGCCACCTTCAACAAGCTGACCCTGGTCGGCTACGAGCGTGAGGACATCCTCAACCTGATGGCTCATGTATTGGCCTTCGAGATCGACAACATGCTGACGGAAGACCGCGAGTTCAACGGCGAGTGGTACGAGAACGCCCTGCGGGCGCTGCCGGAGCTGCCGCCTGAGATGGATCAAAGCGAGGACGAATAATCCGACTACACTCCAAGGTCAGGCACCGCTGACGGTGCCGCCATCCTTGTCTGGAAGTCAGGAGCCGCCATGCCTTTTACCCCCGATCTGATCGACGAACTGGAAGTACTCGCACTGTTCAAACACGACAGTAGCCAGGAAGGCATCAAGATAACCAGCACCGCCGCACCTGCCCTGATCGCGGCTGCGCAACGTCTGCATGAAAAAGGGCTGACCGATCAACCTGATGGCGGCTACCTGACCAGCCTGGGTCATGACGCCGTCGAAAGTGTCCAGCTGCTGCAGAACATTCTCAAGGCGCCACAACCTGCCTGATCAAATAGGTTTTTCAGGATGGCGGCCTCAGCTGGCCGCCGCCCTGCGCTTTTCCGCCAACCGCGAGCGCCCATACAGGAACATGATGGCCAGCAAGGCCACCGCCTGCGCTGACAGCGAGTAGGCATCGGCATGAATCCCCAGCCAGTCGAACTCGAAGAACGCCACCGGTCGCGTACCCAGTACACCGGCCTCTTGCAGCGCTTTCACGCCATGCCCGGCGAACACCACCGACAGCGCGCACAGCAACGCGGCGTTGATGCTGAAGAACAGTGAAAGCGGCAGCTTCGCAGAGCCACGCAGGATCACCCACGCCAACCCCACCAACAGCACCAGCGCGGTTGCGCCACCTGCCAGCACCGCCTGATGCCCGGCAGGGCCTGCCTGCAGCCACAGGGTTTCGTAGAACAGAATCACTTCAAACAGTTCGCGGTACACCGAGAAGAACGCCAGCAAGGCGAAGCCGAAACGCCCTCCGCCACTGACCAGGCTGCTCTTGATGTAGTTCTGCCAGGCTGCGGCGTGGCGTCGGTCATGCATCCACACGCCGAGCCACAGCACCATCACTGCAGCGAACAGCGCCGTGCAACCTTCCAGCAGCTCGCGCTGGGCCCCACCCACATCGATCACGTAAGCCGCCAGCGCCCAGGTGGCAAAGCCTGCAACCAGCGCCAGGCCCCAGCCGATGTTGACGCTGCGCACCGCCGACGGCTGGCCGGTGTTGCGCAGGAAGGCCAGGATCGCCGCCAGAACCAGAATGGCTTCAAGGCCTTCGCGCAGCAGGATCAGCAAGCCGGAGATAAAGCTCAGTGACCAGCTCAGGCCATCGCTACCCAACAGTTTCGCGGCCTGGTCGAGCCTGGTCTTGGCTTCGGCCAGCCGTTGCTCGGCCTGGCCCACGGGCAGCCCATCCTGCAACGATTGGCGGTAGGCCATCAGGGATTTTTCGGTGTCCTTGCGCACTTGGGTGTCAATGTTGTCCAGTGAGCTTTCCACCAGTTCGAAGCCTTCCAGGTAGGCCGCCACTGACAGATCATAGGCCTGGTCGTGATCGCCTGCACGGTAGGCGGCGAGGCTTTTGTCCAGGGTACTGGCGGTGTATTCCAGCAATTGCGCCGGGCCCCGCTTGACCTGAGGCGGCTGGGCACGCTGGGCGCGAAATGCCTCCACGACCGCATTGCCTTCGTTGGCGGCGACTTCGGCTGGAGTCTGGCGTGCCAGGTCGGCGATGTTCCAGGTCTTGTCGCCTTTGGCGGCCTGTGGGTTGGCTGAGAAACTGGCGATGTAAGCGGCCACATCCCAGCGCTGACGGTCGTCCAGCTGATCGGCGAAGGACGGCATTTCGGTGCCGTCGATGCCAAGGGCCAAGGTGTTGTAGAGGTCGAACAGGCTCAACTGGTCGAGGCGCGCAGCGTCACGCAGGTTAGCGGGCGCCGGCTCCAACCCGACACCCGCAGGACCATCGCCTGCGCCTGTGTCGCCGTGGCAGATCGAGCAGTTCTGCGCATACAACGCAGCGCCACGGGCAGGGTCCGGGGTAATCACCGGGGCCTGACTGACTTCATAAGCCACCGCCAGACGTGCGCCCAGTTGCCTGGCTTGCCTGGCTACAGCCGCGCCATCCTGGCGTTCATCAATGGCTTGGCGCAGCGCCTGTACACCCTGCTCAAGCCCAGTTTGCTCAGCGTGTGCCGGCAAGGCTTTTACCAGGTCGGCCAATACCGTGCTGAACTCCTGTTGTTCACGGTATTCGCCATCGTCGATCACCTTGCCATCGCGCACAGTCGGCGGGTAGTCGGCGCCAATGTAATCAAGCAGGTGCAAGGCCTTGGTGGCCTCGGCGGGGGCTTCGGCCATCGCCATGGTGCTGCACAGCGCCAGCACCGGCCACAGAAGCCAGGCAAGCAGACGGGAACGGGTTTTCATGGCCAGTCTCGGAGGGAATGCGAAAGAGAACATTGTTCACTCCGACTTGGTTTCCCTCAAGGGTGCTTGGCGGAATTCATGAAAAATCTTGCTACAAATCTGATGGGGCGGAGATTCGCGGAACTTGTGAGCTGGCTTGCTGGCGATTGGGCCTCAAGGCCTGGCGGTATCCTTCCAGCCACCACCGAGGGCAAGGAACACCCCAATCTGCCCCATCGCCACCTGGCTATTGGCCGCAGCCAGCTGCGCACGCATGTCGGTATAGGTCCGCGTCGCCTGCAAATCCGCCAGGAACGACTCACGCCCCGCCTGGTAGTACCGGTGCGTCTGGTCCGCCGCTTCCTTGGCCGATTTTTCTGCCTCGGCCAGCGCATCGCGCCGGTCCAGCAACGCGCTGTATTGCGCCAGGCGGGTCTGGGTTTCGCGAATGGCGTTCAGCACTACGCCATCAAAGTTTGCCAAGGCCGCCTGAGTAGAGGCTTCGGCCATGCGAATGCGCGCACGGGTGCCGTTGGTAGGGATGCTCCAGCTGATCTGCGGGCCAAAGCCCCAGCGGTTGGTCGCGGGCTCGCCCAGGTTCTCCAGGATGCCGATGGTGCCAACCTGGGCGCCGATGCTGATGTCGGGGTACAACGCGCCGGTGGCAACACCGATGTAGGCAGTGGCCGCAGCCAGCTGGCGCTCGGCCTGACGCACGTCTGGACGGCGCTTGAGCAACGCGGCGCCATCGCCCACTGGCACCAGTTGGTTCAGGTGCGGCAGCTCGGCACAATCGGCGGTACCGGCAGGCAACTGGTCAACAGGCTTGGCCAGCAGAGCCGCCAGGGTATACATGCCGGTCTCGCGCTCTGCCTTGAAACGCGGCAGTTCGGCACGCAACGACTTGAACTGGGTTTGCGACCGGGTGACCTGGGTTTCATCGCCACGCCCGGCATCACGCAAGCGCTGGTTCAGCTTCACGCTCTGCTCCTGCAAATCGAGCGACTCGCGGGCGATGTGGTATTCCTCGTTGGCCGAGCACACTTGGGTATAAGCCTTGACCACATCCGCCACCAGGGTGATGCGGGCAGTGTCGGCAGCGGCCTGCACTGCGTCGGCGTTGGCCTTGGCAGCCTCGGTACCCCGCTTGAAAGTGCCCCACAGGTCGAACTGATACGAAGCGCTGATGATGGCCTCGCCGATGTTGGCTACCGGCACCTTCTCGGGCAGCAGGAAGGCTTCACCCGACTCCTGCAGGCGCTGGGCACCCAGTTTGACGCCGCCGTTGAAGCCACCTTGCGATTCGGCCACTTCAACCTGCGCGCGGGCCTTGGCGATGTTGGCGGCGGCTACGCGCAATTCGGTGTTGGCACTCAAAGCCTGGCGCACCAGTTCGTTCAGCCGTTGATCCTGATACAGCTGCCACCAGTCCTCAGGCACTGGTGCCGAGACCACGCTGTCGGCATCCTGGCGCAACGGGCCGTTAAGGTCGCTACGTTGTACCGCCCCGTCCTGCGGCACCTCATAGTCCGGGCCCACCATCATGCAGGCCCCAAGCGACAGGCACAGGCCGGCCAGGATCAGCTGTTTCATGGGTGTTGGCCCTCGATGATCGACACCGTGGCAGTGCGCCCGGCAATCATGCGGAAGTCTGCCGGCACTTCGTCGAAGGCGATGCGCACCGGAATACGCTGGGCCAGGCGCACCCAGCTAAACGCCGGGTTGACGTTGGGCAGCAGGTTGGCGCCGCTGCTACGGTCGCGGTCTTCAATGCCGGCAGCGAAGCTTTGCACATGGCCACGCAGGCGGGTGTTGTCGCCCATCACACGAATGTCCACGGCATCACCGATTTGGATACCGCCCAGCTTCGTTTCTTCGAAGTAGCCATCGACGTGGTACGAAGCGCTGTCGACCACGGACAGTACAGGACGGCCGGCGGTGACGAATTCGTGATTACGCGGGGCGCGGTCGTTCAGGTAGCCGTCTACCGGGCTGCGCACCACCGAGCGGTCGAGGTTGAGCTGGGCGGTATCGACCGCCACCTGTGCCTCGCTGACAGCCGAGCGGGCACGGGCCTCGCGGGACTGGCTTTCTTCCAGTTGCTCGGCGGCCACCAGGTTGCCCAGCTTGCGGTTGCGCTGTGCTTCGCGCGAGGCCTGGGCCAGGGTTTCCTGCCGCTCACCGAGGGTGGCCTTGGCCTGGCGCAGGGCCAGGGTGAAGCGGTCCTGGTCGATGGTGAACAGCACGTCGCCGCGTTTGACGGTCTGGTTGTCGCGCACCTCGACCTTCTGGATCAACCCGGACACATCCGGGGCAATCTGGATCACGTCGGCGCGAATGTGGCCGTCGCGGGTCCAGGGGGCAAACATGTAGTACACCACCATCTGCCACACGAGCACGGCGGCGAAGGTCACTACCAGCAAGGTCAGGACCACACGGCCCAGAGTCAGCAAAGGTTTTTTCATGGCAGCATCAGGTTTCGGCAAAAGTGGTCCACCGCGCCAAGCAGCACGGCATACAGAGCAACGTTGAACAACGCCCGGTGCCAGACCAGGCGGTAAAAGTGCAGGCGCACCAGCACCGCGTGCACCCCCAGGAACAACAGGTAGGTGCCAAACATCATCACCAGCAGCGTGGGCAGGAACACCCCGCTGATATCCAGTTCACCAATCACAGGGGGGCTCCGTCGAGGCCGGGGGGCAGTTGCGGTTGTTCGGCGGGTTCGAGCATCACTTCCACACCCGGCAACAGCGCCAGTCGCAGGCCGCTCAGGGCATGCAGCAGGTGGGTGCGGGCATCGCCGCGCTCGTACAGCTCATCCAGGTTCAACGCCAGGCGTGCGCGCTCCATGTTGCGTAGCAGCGCGGCCGGGGCATGCAGGCGTTCACCGGCACGCAGGCAGGCGGCGTAGTGTGCGCCAACGTCCTCGACCACCGTGTTCAGGCGTTCGCGGGCTTGCTGGCCGGCACGCGGCATGTAGGCGAGCAAGTCGAGCAGGTTTAGCCCTACGCGCAGGTCGCGCAGTGCCACGCCGCTGTCCTGGCCGGTTTGCGACAGCCGCGGCAGGTGCTGCATCAGGCGGTCGAGCATTTGCACACCCACCTGGCGGTGCTCGGCCAGGGTGGCGGGTTCGGTCATTTCGACGATGTCGCGCCAGGCGAAGCGGGTCATGCGTTTGGCCGCCAGTTCCACACCGAACGGGCGCATTACCAAGGTCCAGATGAAAGCGAACAGCAGGCCCACGGGGCCGGCCAGGTTGGAGTTGAGGAAGGTGAAGAAGTCGGCGTCGTAGGCGCCCTGGATGCTGATAAACGTCGAGGTGTTGACGATGGTCAACAAGGTACCCAGGTAGAAGCGCGGCTGCACGGTCAGGGTGCCGACGCAGATGAACGGCACGGCGAAGGCCAGCACCAGCATCGGGAAGTCGTGCAGGTTGGGCAGCACCAGGAACAGGTACAGGCTGGAGAAGATGACCGACATCAGCGTCCAGAAGAAGAACCGGTAGATCTGCGGTGCCGGGTCGTCCATGGCGGCAAAGAAGCTGCATGACACAGCGGCGAGGATCACCGCGCTGGCGCCGTCGTTCCAGCCCAAACCGATCCACAGGCCGCAGGCGACAACGATCGCCAGTACGGTGGAGGCTACTGAATATAGCATCAGGCCACGGTCGAAGAACGCCGTCAGGCGGCCTAGGCGCCAGTGACGGTACACCGCGCGCCAAGGCTTGGTATCGTCGGTACGCAGGGCATGTTGCAGGGTACAGCAGTCCTGCCACAGGTCAGCCCATTCGCTCAGACGGTACAGGGCGTTGGACAGCAGCAGCTCGGCACGTTGGTCGAGCGCGGCAGCGCCGGGCTGCAGGCGATCGATCTGTTCATGCAGTGCGGTCCAGCGTGCGACCGAAGCACTTTCGGCAGTGCCTTTGAGCCATTCGCGGGCAGCTTCAAGCAGTGGCTGAAGCTGAACGAACTGCGCCGGGGCACGGCCTTCCAGGGCAACCAGTGCGTCATCAAGGGCGTCGATCACTGGCAGCAGATGAATCATGCGCCCGCGCAACTCACGGGCGTTTTTCAGCGTATGCGGGCCGGCGCCTTCATGGCCGAGCTGGCCGATCATCAGCTCCAGCGAGTTGAAGGTGGCGACCATCGCCCCGCGCATGCCACCGACCTTGTCGGCACTGACTTCGCGGGCCAGGTAGGTGTCGCTGTAGCGGATCGCTTCGGTGAACCAGCTACCGGTGGCGCCCACCACCACAGGGGCAAGCCGGCGCGGCCAGAAAATGGCACCGACCACTGCCGCGCAGACGATACCCAGGCAGATTTCCTGCGCACGGGACGATGCCACGTCGAACAATGCCAGCGGGTTATCCACAACCGCCAGCGCAATCATCGGCAGGGTATAACCGGCCAGCATCAGCACGTAGTTGTTGGCCGTACGCAGGTTCAGCGAAAGGAACAACAAGGTGCCCGTCCACAAGGCAATGGCGATGCTCAGCAACAACGGCGACTGCACCAGTGGCGGCACCAGGAAAATCGCGCCACCGGCCCCCAACAGGGTGCCCACTGCGCGGTACAGGGCCTTGGAACTGGTCGGGCCGACGAACGGGCTAGAGACGATGTACACCGTGGCCATCGCCCAGTAGGGACGTGGCAACTGCATGAGCAGCGCAATGTACAGGGCGATCATCGAGGCAGCGAAGGTACGCACGCCGTAGAACCAGTCACGCGCCGGGGGGACTGAGCTGAAGAAACCGTTCATGCCGCCCCGCCCGTGCTGCCCAGGCCGGCCGCTTCGAAGGCACGCAGCACGCGCAAGGTAGCTTCCAGGTCGGCCTGGTCGATGCCGTTCAGCACATCGCGGCGCAGGCGAACCAGCTCGGTTTCGATGGCTTCGGCCAGGGCGCGGCCTTCGGCGGTCAGGCTCAGGGCTTTGGCGCGGCGGTCCAGTGGGTCCTCGCTGCGGCATACCAGGCCGGCCTTGCACAGTTGGTCGAGCAGGCGCACCAGCGACGGGCTTTCGAGGCCGGCAGCCTGGGCAACAGCCACCTGATGCACGCCATCGCCCAGGCGCACGATCATCAGCAGAGGCGCGGCGCAGGCCTCGGAAATACCGTAACCGGTCAGGGCGGTGTGGCAGATGCGCCGCCAGTGGCGAGCGGCAACCACCATGCCGCTGCTGACTTGCAGGCGCAGGAGATCAAGGGACATGGAAGGAACCAAGGATATTCATAGTTTGCTAACTATCAATATACGCCTTGCCCTACCCCTGTCGTCAACAGGGGGTGACGGGGGGCATGAATGAATTGTTGTTCATGCCGGGGATTTTGCGCGGCCTTATGGCTGGATCTGGTCCTCCAGCTTCATGGTCAGTGCCAGTGTGCTGCCCATCTGCACCGCCCGGTCCCGCCACTCCTGGTAGCGCACCGCGTCCCGGCTGCTGAAATGCACCGCCAACTCCTCGGCTGCCTGTACCACCCCCGCCGCGGCCGCCAGCTCCAGCCAGTACAACGCGGCCTTGAGGTCGGCATCCACATACAGCCCGTGCATCAACCGGTAACCCACCTCGAAACGGCAGCGTGCCTCACCCCGCTCGGCCCCGCGCATGAACCACTGGTAAGCCTGCACCAAGTCGACCTGCCAATCCTGGTCGCCATCGCACACTTCCTCCTCATACAGGTCACCCAATGCTGCAGCCGCGTGCAACATGCCCCGTTCGAAGGCCTGCCGGTAGCACTCCGCCGCCTGCACGTAGGAGGGGTCGATGCCTTTGCCAAAATAATGCTGCTGCCCGAGATTGAACCAGGCGGCGGCATTGCCCTGCAGAGCAGCCATGCGCAGCAGGTGACCGGCCAGCACGGTATCGGCGCGCCAGTACTTTCCGTTGAGCCAGATCCAGCCGAGGTCGTTCAGGGCCGCCACACTGCCTTGCAATGCCTGACGGCGCAGGTCGACGTATACCGCCTGCAGATCACTGGCCTCATCCAGGCGGTTGACCAGCAATGAGCGCTGGCTGGGCAAGCCCACGCCGGCGAACAGGGGTAGCCGCCTCCCGACGGGGGTCGGTGGAGCTATGACCCGCTCGGGCAGAAGGCGGGCAAGCAGCGAATGGATATTGCTGGCAGCAGACATGTTCATCCTCATTGAACGACGCACAACCCCAACCTTCGGCTGTGATGAGGCGTGATTCTGCGTGACGTCACGTCAAAACCTGTCGCGAACGATTCGGTACCAGGCAACCAAATGCGACTTCCTTGATCTGAGCAGGCTGTGGCCAATTGCCATGCCCCTCGCGTGCCGCCATCCTATTGCGGCAAGCCTAGACAAGGACGTTATCTTTTGCCGTTCGCCACCACCCGCGCCACCCTCAGCCGACAGTGGGCACTGCTGCGCCAGCTGCCCAGCCGCTCCCCAGGCATAACCAGCGCCGAGTTGGTGTGGCGCCTGCGTGACGTGGGCTTCACGGTCAGCAAACGCACGGTCGAGCGTGACCTCAACGAGCTTTCGCTGATATTTCCGCTAGAACGCAATGACAAGAGCATCCCGTTCGGCTGGCACTGGTCGGCAAGTGCGGTGGGCGAATTGCGCGGTAATTTCGACTTGCTGACGCACCTGCGGGGGGACGCGTTGCAACCGGCGCAGGGTAAAGGTGTGGAGCTGGTGGCGCGGATCAGCGACGCACTGGCGCGGCAGTTGCGGGTTGCACCGTTGAGCAACGATATGCAGCTGACGGCACTGGAGCATGGGCATCGGTAGCGGGCCACGGTGAGTGACGGCTGGCCATTGCGCTGGTGGCTGTTGAGCCATGGGGATGGGGTGGTGGTGGAGCAGCCTGCAGAATTGCGGGGAGAGATTGGCAAGATTCTGAGCAATGCAGCTGCTCAGTACCAGAATCTGTAGCCTGTACTGGCCCTTGCGCGGGGCCACCGGCAAAAGGGCCAGTACAGGCTCACGGCCTAGCGCTGCATCCCCCAGCGCCGCACGGTCAGCCGCTCCAGGGTGTTGAAGACCAGCCCCTCCACCAGCAAACCGATCAAGATCACCACCGCCAACCCGGCAAACACCTTGTCGGTATACAGCTCGTTGCGGTTCTGGAAGATGTACCAGCCGAGCCCGCCCTTGCCGCTGCTGGCACCGAAGACCAGTTCGGCAGCGATCAGGGTACGCCAGGCAAACGCCCAGCCGATCTTCAGCCCCGACAGGATCGACGGCAAGGCCGCCGGCACCAGGATGTGCAACACCAGCCGCAGCCCTTTCAGGCCATAGTTGCGGCCAGCCATGCGCAGCGTTTCCGACACGCCAAGGAAGCCGGCGTAGGTATTGAGCGCCAACGCCCACAGCACCGAATGCACCAGCACGAAAATCAGGCTGTTGTCGCCCAGCCCAAACCACAGCAAGGCCAGTGGCAACAGCGCAATGGCCGGTAACGGGTTGAACATCGACGTCAGCGTACCTAGCAGGTCCCGCCCCAGCTGGGTCGAAACCGCCAGACTGGTCAGGCCAAAGGCCAGGACGATACCCAGCACATAGCCCTTGAGCAGTATCACCAGCGAAACCCCGACTTTGGCGGGCAGTTCACCGCTGGCCAGGCCGTCCCACAGGGCGGCGGCGGTTTGCAAGAAGCCTGGCAGCAGCAGGTCGTTACCCTGATAACGGGCTACGGCCTCCCACAGCATGGCGATTCCCAGCAGGATAACCGCCTTGCGCAGCCAGCCTTGCTGCCACAAGCGCTGGGCCAACGGCAGTTGTCGTTCCAAAGGCACACTGAGCAACGGCTCCAGCTGCACCTCGTATTCCTGGCGTACAGGTGTAGTGGTCATGGCTGAAGCTCCTGTCAGTAGGCGATGCGGATATCGTTGAAGCCAAGGTCGTCAGCCTGCTCAGGGGTATCCGCCTCGTCGAACAGCAAACGGTGAATACGCCGGGCACTGGCCTGGAAGTCGCTACCACCCAGGCTGCCCAGGTTGTATTGGTGGCTGTGCACTTCGGCACGCACTCGCCCCGGGTGCGGCGACAACAGCAGGATACGGTTGCCAACCACCAGTGCTTCTTCGATGGAATGGGTGACGAACAACAGGGTGAACCGCACCTCCTCCCACAGCAGCAACAGCTCTTCCTGCATCTTGCGCCGGGTCAGTGCATCCAGGGCGGCGAACGGCTCATCCATCAACAGGATCTTGGGCTGGGTGGCCAAGGCCCGGGCAATTGCCACACGTGCCTTCATACCACCGGACAACGTGTGTGGATAAGCATCGGCAAAGGCGGCCAGACCGACCTTTTCCAGATAATGCAGCGCCCGCTCCTCCGCCTCTGCGCGCTTGAGCTGGCCAGATACCAGCAGCGGAAACATGACGTTCTGCTTCACCGTTTTCCACGGCGGCAACTGGTCGAACTCCTGAAACACCACGATGCGGTCGGGGCCTGGGCCACGCACTGTCTGGCCCTGCAGCAGAATCTGCCCTTCTTGCGGCTGGATAAAACCGGCCACGGCTTTGAGCAGGGTGGACTTGCCACAGCCGGAGGGACCGAGCAGTACAAAACGATCAGCGCGGTCGACTTCGAAGCTGACCTGATGGGTGGCCCGCACCACGCGTTGCGCGGTGCGGTATTCGAGGCTGAGGTTATCCACCTTGAGCAAAGGCGGCGTTGCGACACGGCTCAGGTTGCTGGCCGTGTGGCCTGGCAATGGGGCGGTCATGATCGGTCAGCTCCCCTGCAGCGGGCGTTCATCCTGGAAGAAGTAGTCCTTCCACGACTCCGGCTTGTGCTTGATGGCGCCTACCCGAAAGAGGAAATCGGCCAGCTTGTAGGTGTTCTTGGGCGTAACGGTGAATTCGTACTGTGGGTTGTCGATCAGCTTGATCAGCGCGTCGCGGTCGATCTTGGCCTTGGTTACGCGGATATAGGTGTCGGCGGCAGCCGCTTTGTCTTTCTGGGCGAAGTCTGCGGCTTCGGCCAGAGCATCGACGAAGGCCTTGTAGGTTTTGGGGTTGTCCTTGCGGAACTTCTCGGTAGCAAACAGCAAGGTCGGCGAGTTGGGGCCGAGCAGGTCGTAGCTGTTGAGCACTACGTGCACGTCCTTGTTGGCCAGCACCTGGTCCTGGAACGGCGGGTTGGAGAAGTGCCCGTTCAGCTCGGTGCCGCCCGCCAGCAGCGCGGCGGTGGCGTCCGGGTGTGGCACGGCCAGGGTGTATTTATCGAGGCGGTTGTATTCCTTGTCGCCCCACTGCTGAGCAGCGGCGTATTGCAAGAAGCGCGACTGCACCGAAACACCCACCGCCGGAACGGCGATACGGTCTTTGTCGGAGATATCGGCGATGGTCTTCACGTTGGGGTTGCTGCTGACCAGGTAGTACGGGAAGTTGCCCAGCGAAGCCACGGCCTTCACATTCTGCCGGCCCTTGGTGCGGTCCCAGACGGTCAACAGCGGCCCGACGCCAGCGCCGGCGATGTCCACCGAACCGGATAACAGTGCGTCGTTGATGGCCGAGCCACCCGACAGCTGCGCCCAGTCGACTTCGATGTCGATGCCCTGCTCCTTGCCGTGTTTCTCAATCAGGTGCTGGTCACGCACCACGTTCAGCAGCAGGTAGACGATGCCGAATTGTTCGGCAATGCGGATCTTGCCTTCGGCCTGGGCCACGGCGGGGGCGGTCAGGCTGCCGATGACCAGGCTTGCGCCCAGGCCGATGCTTGCCGCCAGGCGGCTGATGGATTTGCGCATGATGATTTCCTCAGTCGTCAGAACGGGGCATCGCCCTGGATGGTGGTGCGGTACAGCTTGCGCCGCAGGTGCGCGGGGCAGCCGGTGGCCAGGTGGATCAGTGAGCGGTTATCCCAGAACACCAGGTCATGGGGCTGCCACTGGTGGCGGTAAATGTTCTGCTCCAGCACGCTAAGGGCATACAGCTGCTGCAGCACGTCACGGCTTTCGTCGTCTGGCAGGCCGACAATGCGGGTGGTGAAGCCTTCACTGACGAACAGGGCTTTGCGGCCGTTTTCCGGGTGAGTGCGGACCACCGGGTGAATGACTTCCTTTACCTGCGCCAGTTGCTCGGCAGTCAGGGTCGGGCGCCAGTTGCCTTCGAATTTGGTCTCGGCGTAACGAGCGGTGTAGGAGTGAGCGGCACTGCGTCCCTCGACCACTTTGCGCAGGACGTCAGGTACAGCATCCCAGGCTTTGTGCATGTCGGCGAACAGGGTGTCACCGCCTTCACTGGGCAGTTCCTGGGCATGCAGCATGGAACCGAGGCTTGGCAGCTCCTTGTACGACAGGTCGGAGTGCCAGAATTTGCCGGCATCACCCAGGCCGATGTTCTGGCCATTTTCGATGATGTTGGAAACGATCAGGATCTCGGGGTGGCCAGTCAGCAGGAACTGCTTGAGCACATGAATCTGCAACTCACCGAAGCGGCGGCTGAAGGCGATTTGCTGTTCCGGGCTGATGCGCTGGTCGCGGAACACCAGCACATGGTGGTCGAGGTGGGCGCGATGGACACGGGTGAAATCTTCGGCGCTGACCGGTTTGGCCAGGTCCAGGCCTATGATCTCGGCGCCGACGGCACCCGAGAAGGGGCGAACTTCGAAAACTTGCGGCTGGGCGCTGTCGATGGTCGACAAGGCGTTCAAGGCGGCTGACATTTTTCACTCCCACGCAGTGCGCGACTTCAATGGCGCGCAACGATCAGAAACGCACGGGGTTTTCCCGTGTGGGTTCAAGTCGTGCGGCGCATCGATTGGTCGACGGGTACGCAGTGGAAGCGACTATAAAGTCATAAGAGCAATATTTTAAATACCTTTAACGCATAACCATAGCACTGAGGACGGGGCGGCCTGCGATCAGATCAACCCGCCCTGCTCTTCTTCGTCGATGAGGTTGTTCAGGCTGCTGAGCGCCTTGCGTGCCGTGGAGCGGTTGAGCAGCTTGGCCTGCGCGCCTGGGGGCAAGTCAGTGATTTTGAACAGGCCCTTGGCGGTCAGCACATCGATAAGGTCTTCAAGCACGCGGATCATGTCCAGGTCGCTTTGCTTGAGCTGGTTCAGGCTGTTTTCCACAACGTCATCGGCGAACCATTCCTGAACATCGGCATGGTCGGCGGGGAGCATTTCGGTGAACTGGTCAAAAGCGGCTGCTTCTACCCGCAGCAACTGGCCAGCGGCGTCGCGTTGCACGTAGAACATGGCGGTGTCCCTCGTCACGTTGGTTCCTTGTTGGTAGACAGCAGCATAGGCAAAGATCGCCAGGCACGCAGGCCCGGCGCAAGAGTATGCGCTGTTGGCAGATGGCAGGAAAGAGCCGGGGCCGCTAAGCGGCCCCGGTGGTCTATCAGCTGTCTTTGTTGTGGATGATGATGGTTGGGTCGGCACCGCTGATCAACGAGTTGATCGTGGTGTTGGACCAGTTCACCCCTTCCAGCTTGATGGTCACGTCAGCGTTGGCGATACCACCTTCGGCGTTCAGCTTGCCTTCGCTGCTGACTTGCAGCGTCGTCGTGCCTTCCACCGTGGTGAGCTTCAGGTAGTTGTCGATGGTGCTGCCCTTCTCGCCCTGGAGCAGGTCCTTCAGGTCGATACGGTCGCCCTCGGCCACCTTGAAGTCCTTGATGACGTCGTTACCGATGTCGCCCGCCTTCCACACGAAGGTATCGGCACCGCTGCCACCGATCAGGATATCGTTGCCCTGGCCACCGATCAGGGTGTCATTGCCGGTGCCGCCCAGCAGGATGTCATTACCTTTGCCGCCATCGAGCGTGTCGTTACCACCCTGACCGAAGAGGATATCGTTGCCATTGCCGCCCGACAGGATGTCGTTGCCGTCTTTGGCACCGGAGATATCGAACTCGGTGTAGTGCTCGGTGATGTACTGGTGGACATTGCTGGTGGTAACGGAGCTGACCTCGACACCGCTCTTCTGCGCGACGTAAGTCTGCATGGCCTGGTAACCCTCGCTGACAACACCGTTGAGGGTGATCAAGTCGCCGAAGATGATGTCATTGCCGTTGCCGCCATCAATGGTGTCGGCACCTGGCACCGTTGCTTCGGTGTGACCGAGAATCGCCTTCGCCAGGTCGGACGGGTCGATGTTGGTCTGCGGCTTGCCGGCGCTGTCGTATGGCTTCAAGTCGTTCAGCGTGACATCGCTGTTCAGGCCGATAGCCTGGACTTTGCTCAAGCCGCTGGTGCCACCCAGCACAGCGAAACTCGCGGTGGAGCCTGCCGCCGAGTCCACATAGTTCCAGTACTCTGCGTAGCCAGTACCGCCCAGGTTGGAGAACTCGTAGGTGCCATCGCCCTGTGCATGCAGGGTGCCGACCGTCTTGGTGGAGTCAAGCACCAGCGTACCCCAGCGGTTCTCGGAGTATGTCAGCACCTTGACTACGCCACTGCTGCTGATCTCGACCTTGTGCGTCGCGTCGGCCCAGGCACTGAAGGTATCGCCCATCTTGTAGTTGTTGACGTTGACCACATCGTCCAGGTTCTTGCCATTCTTCCACAGGCTAGGGTTGGTGTTCTCCCCGCTCTGGTAATACGTCGGATTACCATCGGTAATGAAGTAGGTCAGGTTCTCTGCACCTTTATTGCTGGTGGCCATGGTGCTGTTGAAGAAGTTGGACGTGGTTTTGAACGCGTCTTCATAGTTGGTACCGCCACCGTTGTAGCCACCCACCATCGAGTTCAGTACCGCCTGCAGCTTGCTCAGGGCATCCGGGTCGGCAAGGTTCACCGCCACGTTCTTGTTCACCTGAGTGTCGAAGTCGACCAGGAAGATGTTCACGGTACCCGAGGTGTCGGAACCCAGGCTGGCCTTGAGCGAATTGAACACCGAAGCCAGCTGCGTCTTCGCGTCGGCAATCGACTTGTCGCTCATACTGCCCGAGCTGTCGACCATGAAGGCGATGTTGTAGTTCTTGCCCTGAACCACGTTCAGGCCCGCCACGTCAGCGACGACGATGTCGTTACCTTCGCTGCCGGTCATCGTGTCGTTACCCGAGGTACCCACGCTGGCCTTGTAGGTTGCGGCATACACCGTCACCGGAATATTGCCGGTAGTGGTGGCCGAGCCGCCCAGGCTTTCGGTGGCAGTCGAGGTGACCGTGATGTCGAACGAGCCTTTGTAGTAGGCCGGCGGAGTCAGTGTCAGGCTGCTGAGTTTCCAGCCCGTCACATCAACCGGGCTACTGCCTACCGTTACGGTATGGCCAGCACCATCGCTCAGCACGGTCCCTTTCGGAATGCCGCTGAGGGTTACGTTCAAGGTTTCCGAGCCGTCGGTATCGGTCAGGGCGGTGGAGATACCGACCAGTTTCACCGAGCCACCTTCCGGCCCTTCGTTGAGCTTGTAGCCGTCGTAGTAGCTCTGACCATTCACGGTGTGCAGATCGGATACGCCAAGGCCAGCATTGGCCATCTCGGTCACGTTCTGGTACATCTTGATGTTCGAGCTGCTCAGGTCGGTGACAGTACCCGAGCCTACCTGGATGTTCAGGTCATAGCTGCCTGGACCGGACTGGTTGGCATGGTAGACCTCGATCGGGTAGTAACCGCTGGTGGTCGGGGTAAAGGTGCCCGAAATCTTGCCACCAGCACCCCAGGTAGCCGTGACCACAGTGTTGCCACCGATCGTGAGCACGAAGCTGTCGTCAGCGGTACCGCTGAAGGTATAGGTCTTGCCTGCCTCCAGGTAGATCAGGCCCGAGGTCTTCGAACCGGTGCCAGCGGTGACGCTGCCATCGGACTGCACGTTGGTAATGGTGCTGCTGGAGTTGGCACTGCCAGAGTTGGCAAAGACCGTCTTCAGGTCGTCACCGGTAATGCCATTACCACCAGTACCCAGGTTTTTCAGGGTGTTCCAGACTTCCTTGGTCAGGCCTTTGGAGTCGATGTCAGCGCTGCCGAAGCTCAGGGTCGGTTTGTCGGCAACCGGGCTGATGTCGACCTTCATGGTCACTTCGCTACCCAGGTTGGTGCCGTCGTTCGGTTTGAACTTGAACTGCGCGTAGTCGGCCTGCTGGTTGCCTACGCCGTTGCCACCATAGTTGTCCGCGCCCGACTGGTTGAGAGCCGGCACAAACTTCAGGTTATTGGCAGTGATGTCGGCCTGGCTGATCACCTGGTTGACCGTCACGTTCACCCATGCCGTACCGTTGAAGAACTGCAGGGTGCCGGCGGCCGGGAGCGAGGTAATGGTTACGGACAAGCCAGTGTTGCCATCGGCATCGGTGGTTTTGAAATCACTCCATGCAAACACGTAGTCAGTGTCTTCCACACCAAACACCGCGCCACCGGGCGAAACCGGCAGGTGGTCGTTGTCGAGGATGGCAGTGGTCACGCTCGACTTGGTGCTGTCAACCTGCAGGTTCTCGAAGGTACCACCGGTGGCGGTCTCGATCTTCACGGTGAAGTTCTCGGTACCTTCGACCAGCTTGTCGTCGATGGTAGCGATGTTGAACGTCGTGCCTGTGCTGTTGGCCGGGATCTTCACGGTGGTGACACCAGAGAAGTCCTCACCGTTCTTGGCGGTGCCGCTGTAGCTGAGCGTGATGGTGACTTCGGACTTGGACGCATTGCTCAGGGTCAGCGTGTACTGGCCAGTTTCGCCTTCAGTCAGCGAAGTGGTACCGGTGATGCCGACCGTAGTGACGTCGCCCTGGTTGCCCGTACCCGGTGTGCCCGAACCTGGTTCGTCGGTCACGGTGGTGGTGACCGGCGCCTTGTCCAGAGTCAGCTGTTCGAACTTGCCGACGTCCGTGCCGCTGACCGAAGCGATCGACTTCACAACCGGGTCGTTGGCACCCACGTACGGGTTGTCCGGCGCGGTGACGGTGGTAGTGCCCACGGTGCCGTTGGCCGGCACGGTGATGGTGGTCTTGCCATCGTTCAGCGTGAAGGTCAGGGCCGAGTGGTTGTTGATCGGCAGGCCGTCCTTGTTGGTCAGGGTCACGGTGTAAGTGATCACGCCGCCTTCAGTGACCGACGGGGTAGCAGTCAGTTTCGCGATGACTTCGTCGGTGGTGTCGGTGACGGTGACTTTCGCCGCATCGCCCAGCTGCAGGTTCTCGAACGGACGGTTGCCGATGTCGGCAGCCGACTTGATGCCCAGGCTGATTTCACCGCCGTCTTTGTAGACGTCGTCGCCCTGCGCAGCGTGCTCGTATGGCGCGCTGGTCTGGCCAGCCTTGATGGTGACCTGGGCATTGTTGCTCAGGGTCACGACCAGGTCGTTGGCCAGCGCCGTGTTGATGTGCACGGTGAAGGTCGGCTTCACGTTCTCGGCGACCGAGGTCTGGTCGGCCGTGATAGTGACCAGCACCAGGTCGCCCTGGTTACCGGTGCCTGGAGTGCCCGAACCTGGCTCGTCGGTGACGGCGGTGCTGACCGGGGTCTTGTCGAGGATCAGTTGCTCGAACTTGCCGACATCAGCACCCGTGACCGACTGGATAGCCTTCACTACCGGAGCGTTGGTGCCGGTGTAGACGTTGTCCGGAGCAGTGACCGTAGCGGTGCCGGTTGTACCGTTAGCCGGGATGGTGATGGTGGTTTTGCCATCGTCCAGGGTAAAGGTCAGCGCACCGTGCTTGTCGATTGGCAGGCCGTCTTTGTTGGTCAGGGTCACGGTGTAGGTGATCACGCCGCCTTCGGTAACCGAAGGGGTCGCGGTCAGCTTGGCCACGACTTCGTCGGTGGTGTCGGTGACATCCACTTTCGCAGCGCCGCCCAGCTCCAGGTTCTCGAAGGTACGGCCGTCAACGTCCACAGCGGACTTGATGCCCACGCTGATCTGGCCAGCGTCGTTGTAAACGTCATCGCCCTGTGCAGCGTGCTCGTACGGGGCGCTGGTGTCGCCGGCCTTGATGGTGACCTGAGCGTTGTTGCTCAGGGTCACGACCAGGTCGTGGTCCAGCGGCTGGTTGATGTGCACTGTGAAGGTCGGTTTGACGTTCTCGGCCACCGAAGGCTGGTCGGCGGTGATGGTGACCTTGACCAGATCGCCTTCGTTGCCAGTGCCCGGGGTGCCCGAGCCTGGTTCGTCGGTGACGGTGGTGGTCACCGGCACCTTGTCCAGGGTCAGTTGCTCGAACTTGCCGACGTCGGTGCCGCTGACCGAGGCGATCGATTTCACGATCGAGTCGTTGGTACCGGTGTAGACGTTGTCCGGCGCAGTCACGGTGGTGGTGCCCACGGTGCCGTTGGCCGGCACGGTGATGACGGTTTTGCCGTCGCTCAGCGTGAAGGTCAGGGCGCCGTGGTTGTTGATCGGCAGGCCGTCTTTGTTGGTCAGCGTGATGGTGTAGGTGATCTCGCCGCCTTCGGTGACCGAAGGGGTCGCGGTCAGCTTGGCCACCACTTCATCAGTGGTGTCAGTGACTTGGACGGTAGCCGCACCGCCCAGTTGCAGGTTCTCGAAGGTCGCACCGGTGGCGTCCACCGCCGAATTGATACCCAGGCTGATTTCGCCCGAGTCTTTATAGACGTCATCGCCCTGCGCATCGTGGGTGTACGGCGCGCTGGTGTCGCCGGCCTTGATGGTGACCTGCGCGTTGTTGCTCAGGGTCACGACCAGGTCGTGGTCCAGCGGCTGGTTGATGTGTACGGTGAAGGTTGGTTTGACGTTCTCGGCCACCGAAGGCTGGTCGGCGGTGATAGTGACCAGCACCAGATCGCCTTCGTTGCCCGGAGTACCTGGCTCGTCGGTAACGGTGGTGCTGACCGGCGTCTTATCCAGGGTCAGTTGCTCGAACTTGCCGACATCAGCGCCGTCCACCGAAGCGATCGACTTGATCACTGGATCGTTGGCACCGGCGTAGACGTTGTCCGGCGCAGTGACGGTGATCGAACCGGTAGTGCCATTGGCCGGCACGGTGATGACGGTTTTACCGTCGCTCAGCGTGAAGGTCAGTGCCGAGTGGTTGTTGATCGGCAGGCCGTCTTTGTTGGTCAGCGTGATGGTGTAGGTGATCTCGCCGCCTTCGGTGACCGAAGGGGTCGCGGTCAGCTTGGCCACCACCTCATCGGTGGTGTCGGTGACCTGAACGGAGGCGTTGCCGCCCAGTTGCAGGTTCTCGAAGGTCGCACCGGTGGCGTCCACCGCCGAATTGATACCCAGGCTGATGCTGCCGGCGTCGTTGTAGACGTCATCGCCCTGCGCATCGTGGGTGTACGGCGCGCTGGTGTCGCCGGCCTTGATGGTGACCTGCGCGTTGTTGCTCAGGGTCACGACCAAATCGTGGTCCAGCGGCTGGTTGATGTGCACGGTGAAGGTCGGTTTGACGTTCTCGGCCACCGAAGGCTGGTCGGCGGTGATGGTGACCTTGACCAGATCGCCTTCGTTGTTACCGCCTGGGTTGCCTGGAGTACCTGGCTCGTCGGTGACGGTGGTGCTGACCGGCGTCTTGTCCAGGGTCAGCTTCTCGAACTTACCGACGTCAGCGCCTGCAACGGTCGCGATGGAGTTAACCACCGCTGGGTTGGTGCCGACGTAGACGTTGTCCGGGGCAGTCACAGTGATCGAACCAGTAGTGCCATTGGCCGGTACGGTGATGACGGTCTTGCCGTCGCTCAGCGTGAAGGTCAGGGCCGAGTGGTTGTTGATCGGCAGACCATCTTTGTTGGTCAGCGTGATGGTGTAGGTGATCTCGCCGCCTTCGGTGACCGAAGGGGTGGCGGTCAGCTTGGCCACGACTTCGTCGGTGGTGTCGGTGACATCCACTTTCGCAGCGCCGCCCAGCTCCAGGTTCTCGAAGGTACGGCCGTCAACGTCCACAGCGGACTTGATGCCCACGCTGATCTGGCCAGCGTCGTTGTAAACGTCATCGCCCTGTGCAGCGTGCTCGTACGGGGCGCTGGTGTCGCCGGCCTTGATGGTGACCTGAGCGTTGTTGCTCAGGGTCACGACCAGGTCGTGGTCCAGCGGCTGGTTGATGTGCACTGTGAAGGTTGGTTTGACGTTCTCGGCCACCGAAGGCTGGTCGGCGGTGATGGTGACCTTGACCAGATCGCCTTCGTTGTTACCGCCTGGGTTGCCTGGAGTACCTGGCTCGTCGGTGACGGTAGTGCTGACCGGCGTCTTGTCCAGGGTCAGCTTCTCGAACTTGCCAACGTCAGCGCCTGCAACGGTCGCGATGGAGTTAACCACCGCTGGGTTGGTGCCGACGTAGACGTTGTCCGGGGCAGTCACGGTGATCGAACCAGTAGTGCCATTGGCCGGCACGGTGATGACGGTTTTGCCGTCGCTCAGCGTGAAGGTCAGGGCGCCGTGGTTGTTGATCGGCAGGCCGTCTTTGTTGGTCAGCGTGATGGTGTAAGTGATCTCGCCGCCTTCGGTAACCGAAGGGGTCGCGGTCAGCTTGGCCACGACTTCGTCGGTGGTGTCGGTGACATCCACTTTCGCAGCGCCGCCCAGCTCCAGGTTCTCGAAGGTACGGCCGTCAACGTCCACAGCGGACTTGATGCCTTCGCAGCGCCGCCCAGCTCCAGGTTCTCGAAGGTACGGCCGTCAACGTCCACAGCGGACTTGATGCCAACGCTGATTTCACCGGCGTCTTTGTAGACGTCATCGCCCTGTGCCGCGTGCTCGTATGGCGCGCTGGTCTGGCCGGCCTTGATGGTGACCTGAGCGTTGTTGCTCAGAGTCACGACCAGGTCGTGGGCCAGTGCAGTGTTGATGTGTACGGTGAACGTCGGTTTGACGTTCTCGGCCACCGAAGTCTGGTCGGCGGTGATGGTGACCTTGACGATGTCGCCTTCGTTGCCCGGGGTACCTGGCTCGTCGGTAACCTCGGTGCTGACCGGCGTCTTGTCCAGGTTCAGGTTTTCGAACTTCCACGCATCCGCGCCGCTGACGGCGTCGATGGCATTGACCACCGGCTCGTTAGCACCGACATAGACGTTATCCGGCGCGGTTGCAGTGGCCGAGCCGGTGGTGCTGTTCGCGGGCACGATGACCGTGGTGCCATCGGTCAGTTTGAAGTACAGCTCTGCGTGGTTGTTGATCGGCAGGCCGTCTTTGTTGGTCAGCGTGATCGTGTAGGTAATCTCACCGCCTTCGGTGACCGACTGGCTTGCGGTCAATTTGGCCACAACTTCGTCGACGGTGTCGGTCACTTGAACGGTAGCCGCACCGCCCAACTCAAGGTTCTCGAAGGTAGCACCGGTGGCGTCCACAGCCGTCTTGATGCCGAGGCTGATTTCACCGCTGTCCAGATAGACGTCGTCACCCTGTGCTGCGTGCTCGTACGGCGCACTGGTCTCGCCGGCCTTGATGGTGACCTGCGCGTTGTTGCTCAGGGTCACGACCAGGTCGTGGGCCAGTGCAGTGTTGATGTGTACGGTGAACGTCGGTTTGACGTTCTCGGCTACCGAAGTCTGGTCGGCAGTGATGGTGACCTTGACCAAGTCGCCTTCGTTGCCCGGGGTACCTGGCTCGTCGGTAACGGTGGTGCTGACCGGAGTCTTATCCAGGGTCAGTTGCTCGAACTTGCCGACATCAGCGCCAGCAACGGTTGCGATCGACTGCACCACAGGCGGATTGCTGCCGGTGTAGACATTGTCCGGCGCGGTGACGGTGATCGAACCGGTAGTGCCGTTGGCCGGCACGGTGATGACGGTTTTACCGTCGCTCAGCGTGAAGGTCAGTGCCGAGTGGTTATTGATCGGCAGACCATCTTTGTTGGTCAGCGTGATGGTGTAGGTGATCTCGCCGCCTTCGGTGACCGAAGGGGTCGCGGTCAGCTTGGCCACCACTTCATCAGTGGTGTCAGTGACTTGGACGGTAGCCGCACCGCCCAGTTGCAGGTTCTCGAAGGTCGCACCGGTGGCGTCCACCGCCGAATTGATACCCAGGCTGATGCTGCCGGCGTCGTTGTAGACGTCATCGCCCTGCGCATCGTGGGTGTACGGCGCGCTGGTTTCGCCGGCCTTGATGGTGACTTGAGCGTTGTTGCTCAGGGTCACGACCAAGTCGTGGTCCAGCGGCTGGTTGATGTGCACGGTGAACGTCGGTTTGACGTTCTCGGCCACCGAGGTCTGGTCGGCCGTGATGGTGACCTTGACCAGGTCGCCTTCGTTGCCCGGAGTACCTGGCTCGTCGGTAACGGTGGTGCTGACCGGAGTCTTATCCAGGGTCAGTTGCTCGAACTTGCCGACATCAGCGCCAGCAACGGTTGCGATCGACTGCACCACAGGCGGATTACTGCCGGTGTAGACGTTGTCCGGTGCAGTCACGGTGATCGAACCGGTAGTGCCGTTGGCCGGTACGGTGATGACGGTTTTACCGTCGCTCAGCGTGAAGGTCAGAGCGCCATGGTTGTTGATCGGCAGACCATCTTTGTTGGTCAGGGTGACGGTGTAGGTGATCTCGCCGCCTTCGGTGACCGAAGGAGTCGCGGTCAGCTTGGCCACCACCTCATCGGTGGTGTCGGTGACCTGAACGGAGGCGTTGCCGCCCAGTTGCAGGTTCTCGAAGGTCGCACCGGTGGCGTCCACCGCCGAATTGATACCCAGGCTGATTTCGCCCGAGTCTTTATAGACGTCATCGCCCTGCGCATCGTGGGTGTACGGCGCGCTGGTTTCGCCGGCCTTGATGGTGACTTGAGCGTTGTTGCTCAGGGTCACGACCAAGTCGTGGTCCAGCGGCTGGTTGATGTGCACGGTGAACGTCGGTTTGACGTTCTCGGCCACCGAGGTCTGGTCGGCCGTGATGGTGACCTTGACCAGGTCGCCTTCGTTGCCCGGAGTACCTGGCTCGTCGGTAACGGTGGTGCTGACCGGAGTCTTATCCAGGGTCAGTTGCTCGAACTTGCCGACATCAGCGCCAGCAACGGTTGCGATCGACTGCACCACAGGCGGATTACTGCCGGTGTAGACGTTGTCCGGTGCAGTCACGGTGATCGAACCGGTAGTGCCGTTGGCCGGTACGGTGATGACGGTTTTACCGTCGCTCAGCGTGAAGGTCAGAGCGCCATGGTTGTTGATCGGCAGACCATCTTTGTTGGTCAGGGTGATGGTGTAGGTGATCTCGCCGCCTTCGGTGACCGAAGGGGTCGCGGTCAGCTTGGCCACCACTTCACTGATGGTATCCGAAATTTCAACAGTAGCCGGACCGCCCAAAGCCAGATTCTCGAAGGTGGCACCCGCAACTGTTGCGCCGGTGACGCCGAGGGTAATGGAGCCTGCGTCGTTGTAGACGTCATCACCCTGGACCGGGGTCTTGTACTCGACTTCGGTTTTACCCGCTTCGATGGTCACGATGTCGCCGTTCGACAGTGTTACGGTCAACGGACGGTCCAGCGCCTGGCTTACTTTTACAGTGAAGGAAGGCTGCTGGTCTTCGGTCACATTGCCATTGCTGACGATGCTAACGGTGACGGTATCGATGCTGTCATTGATGACAGTCGAAGCTGGAGTCGGATTCGGCGTCAGTTGTTCGAAGTTGCCGCCAGTGGCGTTTTCGATGGTGACGCTGACGGTCGAGCCGTTGTTGTAAACGTCGTTCGCAGGCGTCTGGAAATCAACGCTGCCCTGGGTCTTGCCGGCCTCAACGGTGATGGTCTGGCCGTTGGACAGGGTCACGGTTACCGGCGTCTGAGCAGGGTTGCTCAGGGTCACGGTGTAGGTGATCACGCCGCCTTCGGTCACCGACGGGCTCGCAGTCAGGGTCGCGGTGGTGGTGTCGACCGAATCGTTGATCGTGGTCTGAGCCGGGGTCGGGTTCGGGGTCAACTGCTCGAAGTTGCCACCAGTGGCGTTCTCGATGGTGACGCTGACAGTCGAACCGTTGTTGTAGACGTCGTTCGCCGGGGTCTGGAAATCAACGCTGCCCTGGGTCTTGCCGGCCTCAACGGTAATGGTCTGGCCGTTGGACAGGGTCACGGTTACCGGCGTCTGAGCAGGGTTGCTCAGGGTCACGGTGTAGGTGATCACGCCGCCTTCGGTCACCGACGGGCTCGCAGTCAGGGTCGCGGTGGTGGTGTCGACCGAATCGTTGATCGTGGTCTGAGCCGGGGTCGGGTTCGGGGTCAGTTGCTCGAAGTTGCCGCCAGTGGCGTTTTCGATGGTGACGCTGACGGTCGAGCCGTTGTTGTAAACGTCGTTCGCAGGCGTCTGGAAATCAACGCTGCCCTGGGTCTTGCCGGCCTCAACGGTAATGGTCTGGCCGTTGGACAGGGTCACGGTCACCGGGGTCTGGGCAGGGTTACTCAGGGTCACGGTATAGGTGATCACGCCGCCTTCGGTGACCGACGGGCTCGCAGTCAGGGTCGCGGTGGTGGTGTCGACCGAGTCATTGATCGTGGTCTGAGCCGGGGTCGGGTTCGGCGTCAGCTGCTCGAAGTTGCCGCCAGTGGCGTTTTCGATGGTAACGCTGACGGTCGAACCGTTGTTGTAGACGTCGTTCGCCGGGGTCTGGAAATCAACGCTGCCCTGGGTCTTACCGGCTTCAACGGTAATGGTCTGGCCGTTGGACAGGGTCACGGTCACCGGAGTCTGGGCAGGGTTGCTCAGGGTCACGGTATAGGTGATCACGCCGCCTTCGGTGACCGACGGGCTCGCAGTCAGGGTCGCGGTGGTGGTGTCGACCGAGTCATTGATCGTGGTCTGACAGTCGAACCGTTGTTGTAGACGTCGTTCGCCGGGGTCTGGAAATCAACGCTGCCCTGGGTCTTGCCGGCCTCGATGGTAATGACCTGCCCATTGGACAGGGTCACGGTTACCGGCGTCTGAGCAGGGTTGCTCAGGGTCACGGTGTAAGTGATGACGCCGCCTTCAGTAACGCTTGGCGAAGCAGTCAGTGTCGCAGTGGTCGTATCGATGGTATCGGTCACTTGGGTAACCGCCGGCGTTTGCGGCAATGTCACCGTCAAACCGCTGCCACCGGTGGCACCGGTCACAGTCGCCGAGATCTGCCCACCGTCGATATACGGTGTATCGTTCGCCGGGACCACGACATTGACACTACCGCTGGTCTGCCCGGCCGGAATGACGATCACGGCGCCATTGGATAGGGTAATGACCAGGTTGGTAGTCGGTGCCTGTCCAACCGTGGCGGTATAAACGATTACGCCACCCGCTTCGCTGATGGAAGGAGTGGCGCCAAGGATCAGGTCGGTAGCAACGTTGGTGTCCGTCGTCGGCGTGGTCACCAGGTTGTTGTTGGTGTCACCCAGCAGGCCGACTTCTTCACTGTCCAGCGTGGCTGCAAAGCCCAGCCCTTCAGTGGGGAATCCAACGGTGGGGTCAACCCGGCCCGCCGTTTCTTCGAGCATCACGAAGCTGTGACCACCCCCCAGCGCGCCACCACCGCCTGCGGCCGACGGACCGGCTGCGGTAGCTTCAAGCTCGGTAGTCGGGTCGACACCCGCAGCGATCGCCTGCTGCAGCTCTTCCACCGACGGCGCGGCCTGTGCGGTCGCCTGGCTCAGGTCGGTGCTGCTGTCGGGCGTATCGGCGCTCCACTGGCTGTCACGGCCCAGGTCAAGCAGACGGCCATCGGCCAGCTCCAGAGTCACCGCACCGCCCGGGCCAGTGAGCACTTCCTCACCTGCCAACAGGCGGTCCCCCTCGATGAGCACACGACGAATGCCCTCTGGGGATACCGCAATAACCTGGCCGACAATGCTTTTGACGATGGCTACAACGCTGCTCATTGGACTCTCCGTGTGACCCGATGGGTACTTCCCTGCCAGAGCGGCACTGCAAGCCACTTCAGGCGGAACTTATGTCGATGATCTCTTGACGCTTTCTTGCGTCAACATTCCGTCTATAACTTTTTGAAACCGCAACACTGCCAAAGTATTGACCTTATACAGGCCATCCTAAACAATCGGCAATGTAATGTCACATTGATATTTGTACCTTAGCCAACCGTTTGCCGAGGACCAATGTCGTACATCATCAAAAATGCGCTGGCCGTTAAGTTCAGGAGCCTTTTCCACATACGGGCAGATGTCATTACACACTTTAGAAGCACCGTCCATCGGCTACCGTCAAGGTCGTTGGCGTCAACATTCTGGTCACTTCCGCTGCCCTAGGCCCGTGCGCGTTTACAAGCACAAACCTTGCCTGAAGTCACCCGGAAAAGGGTCTGAAACCCAGGCAGAATCAGGGCCGCACTCATGCCATTGCAAACCAAAGCCTGCTATTGATTGCGGCCACCAACAAACGATTTACCGCAGATCAAACAGATAGCGAACCCGCACGCGAATACTGGGCATGGGAATGATGGCAAACCATCGGTGATTACAGAACTACGGTTCAATGTGCAAAGGCTCTTCGCGCGATGAATTTTAATGATCTGCCCGCTTTAAAACGTCAACAAATCAGCGCCTGTTTACTGACAAGCCCGCGAGCCGATCATTCACCCAAACGGCGTTGCCTGGATGGCAGGCTATGCTGCACATGAAACGGATCCCCAACAGGATCAGAAATGAAACAGTCACCGCATGGCTGCGTCTATGCCGTAGCAATAACAACGTAGAATTGTTTACTCAGTGTCGATTCAAGGCGACCATTGGCAGCTGCTTTGCAGCACAATTGAACGTCAGGGTGAGCCGATAGACCTGAACGGCGGCACACCCACCCCACCCACCACAAGGATGAAGAGAGCGCCGCGTGGAATCTGAAGTCAGTCGAGTCCAACTCAGCCACGATCCACGCAGTCAGCATGACGATCCCTTGCTGGATAGTCTGCTGAGCCTGTGTGTCCTGCACCAGAAACCCGCCAGCCGGGTCATGCTGACCACGGGCCTGCCGCTGCCCGCCCAGCGCCTGAGCCCCGAGCTGCTGCCGCGCGCCGCCGCCCGGGCGGGCCTGCAAGGGCGCCTGCTGCAACGCAAGCTGGAGCAGATCCCGAGCATCGCCATGCCGGCCATGTTGCTGCTCAAGGAAGGCCGCAGCGCCGTCCTGCTGGGCTGGGAAAATGAAGATACCGCACGCCTGCTGCTCAGCGAGAGCGACGGTGGCGAGGTGCATGTCAGCCGCGAAGCCCTGCAAAGCGACTACAGCGGCCGGGTGTTCTTTGCCCAGCCGCAACACAAGTTCGACGTCAACCACGGCAACCTGATCCCACGGGCGAAGTCGTGGTTCCGCGACACGCTGCTGCGCAGCAAATGGCTTTATATCGATGCCATTGCCGCCAGCCTGGTGATCAACCTGATTGCCTTGGCCGCGCCGTTGTTCGTGATGAACGTGTATGACCGCGTGGTACCTAACCAGGCTACGTCGACACTTTGGGTGCTGGCCGTCGGCATCGCCGGCGCCTACATTTTCGATCTGATCCTCAAAGGTCTGCGCGGCCTGTGCCTGGACCTTGCTGGCAAGAAAACCGACCTGATCATTTCAGCAACGCTGTTCGAACGCATCGTCGGCATGTCGATGAAGTACCGGCCGGCACGGGTGGGCAGCTTTGCCCAGAACATTCACGAGTTCCAGGGCCTGCGCGACTTCCTCGCGTCGCTGACGCTTACCAGCCTGATCGACCTGCCTTTCACCATCCTGATCCTGGTCGTCATCGCCATCATTGGCGGGCACCTTGTATGGATCCCGGTCATCGCCTTCCCACTGGCCTTGGGCATCGGCTACGCCCTGCAGCGGCCCCTGATGGCGACCATGGAACGGACGATGGCTCTGGCCTCGGAGCGCCAATCCAGCCTGATCGAGACCCTGGCCGGCCTGGACGCGGTGAAGGTCAACAACGCCGAAAGCGAACGCCAGTACATGTGGGAGCAGACCCTCGGTACGCTCAGCCGCCTGGAGCTGAGGGTGAAGGTGCTGTCTAGCCTGGCGATGAACATCACCCTGCTGATCCAGCAACTGGCGGGCGTGGCGATGATCTGCGTCGGCGTGTACCTGATCATCGATGGCAACCTGAGCATGGGTGGCCTGGTGGCCTGCTACATGCTCAGCGGCCGCGCGCTCGGCCCACTGGGCCAGCTGAACGGCCTGCTCGCCCGCTACCAGCAGGCCAAGGTGACCATGGTTTCCACCGACCACATGATGGAGCTACCGCAAGAGCGTAACTTCGAAGAGCGCCCGCTGAGTCGTAAGGTGCTGCAGGGTAGCGTCGAGTTCCGCGGGGTCGATTTCACCTATCCCAACCAGCAGAACCTGGCCCTGAAGAATATCAACCTGACCATCCGCCCCGGCGAGAAGGTCGGCATCATTGGCCGCAGCGGCTCGGGCAAGAGCTCGCTGGCCAAGCTCATCGTTGGCCTGTACGAGGCCAATGGCGGCTCGCTGCTGGTCGATGGTGTAGACATTCGCCAGATCGACGTCAGCGAACTGCGCCACAACATCGGCTATGTACCGCAGGACATCCAGCTGCTGGCTGGCACGCTGCGCGACAACCTGGTCAGCGGTGCCCGCTACATCGAGGACGAGCTTATCCTGCAAGCTGCCGAGCTGGCAGGCGTGCATGAATTCGCCCGCCTGCACCCGGACGGCTACGAGCTGCAAGTGGGGGAGCGCGGGCAGAACCTGTCCGGTGGCCAGCGGCAGAACGTTGCCCTGGGGCGTGCGCTGCTGCTCAACCCGCAGCTCCTGCTGCTGGATGAGCCGACCAGCGCCATGGACAACACGGGCGAAGAACGCCTCAAACAGCGCCTGCAAGCCGTGGTGGAGGGCAAGACGGTGCTGTTGGTCACGCACCGCGCCTCGCTGCTGTCGCTGGTGGACCGACTGATCGTGATCGATCGCGGACAGATAGTCGCCGACGGCCCGAAAGCCGCGGTCATGGATGCGCTGAAGAAGGGGCAGATCAGTGTTGCATAAGCTGGATATGGGGCAATTCAAGGATGGCCTGAGGCGCTATTTCAAGGGCTCCGACTCACTGGGCGGCCAGCCGCTGCCAGAGGTAAACAAAGCCCTGATCGAGGATGCGCCAAGGGTGGTAAGGCTGACCATCTGGGGCGTGATCCTGTTCTTCGTGTTCATGATCGTATGGGCCAGCGTTGCGCCCATCGATGAGGTCACGCGGGGCGAAGGCAAGGCTATCCCGTCTTCCAAAGTGCAGAAGATCCAGAACCTGGAAGGCGGCATCGTCGCCGAGATCTTCGCCAAGGAAGGGCAGATCGTAGAGGTGGGCCAGCCACTACTGCGCCTGGACGAAACCCGTTTCGCTTCAAACGTGGGTGAAACCGAGGCAGATCGCCTGGCCATGGCCCTGCGGGTCGAACGACTGAGTGCGGAAGTTCAGGACAGCCCGCTCAAGATCGACGAAGAACTGCGCAAAGCCGCACCCAGCCAGGCAGCCAGTGAAGAGTCGCTGTACCAGAGCCGGCGCCAGCAACTGCAGGACGAAATTGGCGGCCTGCAGCAGCAACTGGTCCAGCGCCAGCAGGAACTGCGTGAGTACAGCTCCAAACGCGCCCAGTACGCCAACAGCCTTGAGCTGCTGCGCAAGGAAATCGGCATGTCCGAACCGCTGGTGGCGACCGGTGCGATTTCCCAGGTAGAAGTGCTGCGCCTGCGCCGTGCAGAAGTTGAAAACCGCGGCCAGCTTGACTCCACCGCACTGGCCATCCCGCGTGCCGAGGCCGCCATCCGCGAGGTGCAGAGCAAGATCGAAGAAACCCGTGGCAAGTTCCGCAGCGAAGCATTGACCCAGCTGAACGAGGCACGCACCGAGCTGAACAAGGCGACCGCCACCAGTAAAGCACTGGACGACCGGGTACACCGCACCATGGTCACTTCACCGGTGCGCGGTATCGTCAAGCAGCTGTTGGTGAACACCATTGGCGGAGTCATCCAGCCAGGCAGCGATATCATCGAGATCGTGCCACTGGACGACACGCTGGTCATCGAAGCGAAAATCCTGCCCAAGGACATCGCCTTCCTGCACCCTGGCCAGGAAGCGACGGTGAAGTTCACGGCCTATGACTACACCATCTACGGTGGGCTCAAGGCCAAGCTGGAACAGATCGGTGCGGACACCATCACCGATGAAGACAAGAAGACCACGTATTACCTGATCAAGCTGCGCACCGATCGCAGCCACCTGGGGACTGACGAAAAACCGCTGCTGATCATTCCGGGGATGGTGGCTACGGTGGATATCATGACCGGCAAGAAAACCATCATGAGCTACCTGCTCAAGCCGATCATGAAGGCGCGTTCGGAAGCGCTGCGCGAGCGGTGATAGCAAGTCTGCGCGGCTCATTGTAGGAGCGGCCTTGTGCCGCTCCTACAGGGGATCGGGTTCAGTTAACGCCAGGGCGCAGGTTCGCCAACCAGCTGCCCCTGAATCCCGCCTACACCCATATCCTTCAACACCCGCCGCTCCCCTTCCGTCTCGACCCGCTCGGCAATCAAAGGCAGGTCGATGCTGTGTGCCGCGCGCTGGATCGCTTCGATGAACAGACGCTTGTGCTGCTCTTGGTCGATGTTGCGGATATAGCTGCCATCGATTTTCAGGTACGCCAGGCCCAGGTGCGCCAGGTTGCCGATCATGCTGAAGCGGCCACCGAAACGCTGCAGCGCCAGACCAAAGCCAAGCGCGTGCAGGCGCCGGGTCAGGTGTTCCAGGGCCGCCTGTTCAGGCAACTGCTCCTCACCAATTTCAAACACCAGCCGAGGCCCCATGGCCGTATTCTGGCCCAGCAGCTCGAAGACGCGCTGCAGGGCCTTGGGGTCGGCCAGCGTGGCGGCAGACAGGTTCAGCGCCAGCACCTGGTCATGCCCACGCAAGTGCGCCAGCACTTTCTCCAGCACCAGCACATCCAGCCGAGGCATCCAGCCAAAGCGTTCCAGCCAGGGCAGGAAGCGGCCCGCGGGCAACGCCTCGCCCTGGCCATCCTTCAAGCGCGAAATCACTTTGTGGTGCAGCACCCGTTGTGGCGTGCCGGAGTCCACCACGGGCTGGAAGAACAGTTCGAAATGCCCGTTGATAAAGGCTTGGTCAAGCCGCTCATGCCAGTCGTGCTGGCTGTCCGCCGCAACAGCAGCCACGCCTTGTTCAAGGCACACCCAGCCTGGCGTCGGCTGGTTTTCGGCACGGGCCAGGGCTTCGTCGGCAAGCTTGAGCAATGCCTGTGGTGCATCACCGGGGCTGAACGGCGCAAGGCCGATGCAGGCAACCGGGTCGATATCACTGGCGCCGGTCTCGTGCAGGCTCTGCAGCGTCGCTTCCAGCGCCTGGGCAAGGTGTACCGCTTCCTCATGCACCATGCCCGGCGCCAGCACGGCAAACTCGCCGCCACGGCTGCGGGAAATCAGGTCGTTGGTTTCCGGGAAACTGGCACAGGTACGGCGCAACTGCTCACCCACAGCTTGCAGCAACTGGTCGGTGCGCTGGCCACCCAGGCGGGCGTTCAAACCCGCCAGGCCTTGAACGCGCAGCAACAGCAGGTAGCCCGCGCGCGCTTCTTCCAGGTTGCTCACCCGGGTGTTCAACTGCATCTCGAAATAGCGGCGGTTGGACAGGCCAGTCAAACTGTCCTGGTACGACTCGGCACGCAGCCGCTCGCTGCGCTCGGCCTGCTCGGTGAAAAGGGCCTTGAGCTTCTCGACCATCTGGTTCATTGCCTGCACCACGCGGCGCAACTCCGGTGTACGCGGCAACTCGGGCAGGCTTAGGAATTCGCGACGGGCAATGGCGTGGGATTGCTCGACCATGTAGTCCAGCGGCCGCAACTGGCGGCGCAGCAGCAAGGCACCGAGCACGGCACTGGCGGCACCGCACAGCAGCAGCCAGCCCAGGCTGCCCAAGGCGCTTTGCCAGAGCTTGGCAATGGCGAACATCGGGTGGCTGATCACTTCAACGCGCGCGGCCTGCTGCCAGCCACGGCTGACGATGGCGTCGCCGCCGGCAGCCTCCAGGCCGATAAGCTGCACGAACCAGCGGGGTACACCGCCAGGGTCCGGCTCGGCGTGGCGCTCCACCAGCACGGCATTGGAACCCAGGTCGACGACCTTGATGCTGGAGTAGTAACCACTGTCGAAGATCGAACTGACCATCAGCTCGACCATCGCCGGGTCGTCGATATTAGGCGTCAGTGACAGCGCCAACGCGGTCGCGGCATCCTGGGCATGCGAGCGCAGCTGGTTGACGTACTGGCTGCGCGAGCTTTCCAGGCTGACCATGAAACTGCCACTGAAGGCGACCACCAGGAACAGGCAAATGGCCAACAGCAATTGTTTGAACAGTGACATCTGTGCTCCTTCAGTAAACAGGCTCGGCCGGGAACCCTTCGGCCTGCATTTTTTTCAGCAAATCCTGCCAGCGTGACAGCCGCTTGGTATCGCCGACCTTCTTGTTGCCCGCGGCCCCCGTCAGCCACAACCCCTCGCCATTGAAGGCGTATACCGGCAACAGGTCGGTACGCTGGCTGGCCGGTTTGATGGCGTCCATCAGGCTATCGAGCACCAAAGGCTGCGCCTGTGGGCTTGAATAATAGGTCAGCACCATATGTGCCCGGTTCTGCCGCAACGCCTTTACGTAGGTGATGCGCAGTTTTTCGCTGGGGATACCCATGCGCCGCAGGCTGAAATACTTGGCGATGGCGTAGTCTTCGCAGTCCCCGGCGCCCTTGATCAAGGCCTGCACCGGTGTGGCCCAGTAATCGACCTCATGCCAGAGGTCGATGTCTTCGACATAGCGCAATTGCTGGTTGAAGAAGCGGTTGACCACTTGCAGCCGCTCAAGCTCATTCCCCTGCTTCTGGGTAGCCATCAGGTTCTGCCAGGCATCGATGCGCCCCTTCCCGGCCCCCAAGGGGCCATACAGGGCCTGCGACTTGCGGCTGATCTGGGAAAAATCCCAATCCGCGTGCAAGCCGCCCAGCAGCAGACTGCCCAGCAGCGCGGCAAAGCCGACACGTCGCACAACGGTTTTGAGCACCCAGGATATCGCCACTGCGAAGCCCTGTTCAGATCAGTCGAAAGCAGCGATGGTGGGGCTTGCCACAGCAAAAGACAATGGCACGCTGCAATCATGCACCCGTTTGTCAGCCCGCCTACACTTTCTGTTTATAACCTTCTATAGGCCGCTTCCTTTGGCAGGCGACTTCATCCACCATAGCCGCGCTTTTGGGGCGCCCGTTCCATTACGGGTACAGGTTTGACAATTCCCATGGGCTGTAACTAGTGTCATTGGATCCAACTTTAGTTATCGTTGAGGCAGACGTCGCGTGGCCGAGAAAATCAAATTGAGCAATGTGCTGGCCAGCGAGCAGCTGTTGCCGCACCAGGCCCGTGGCGTGATCGAAGAACGCCTGCGTAGCGCCATTCTCGATGGCCGCTTGCCCCCAGGTACTGCCGTGCGCCAGCAAGAACTCGCCACCTTGTTCGGCGTCAGCCGCATGCCCGTGCGCGAGGCCCTGCGCCAGCTGGAAGCACAATCGCTGCTGAAAGTGGAAATGCACAAAGGTGCGGTGGTTGCGCCGTTGATCGGCGAGGATGCGGTGGACACCTATGCCCTTCGTGTACTGCTTGAGAGCGAGGCGCTGCGCCAGTCCATCCCGCTGCTGGATGCCAGCGACATCGCCAGCGCCCGTGGGTATATCCAACTGCTGGAAAACGAAACCCGCCATGCCGAAATCGGCCGCCTGAACCGCCTGTTCCACATGTCGCTGTACAGCAAGGCGCCAAATAAAAAACTGCTGCGCCTGATCGAGAACGAACTGAACGAAGAAGAACGCTTCCTGCGTTTTCATCTTTCCTCCATGGGCTTGGGCAAACTCACCCAGGATGATCACAACGCACTGGTGGATGCGGCCAGTGACAAGCTGGTCGATGAGGCGGTAACAGTGCTGGAACAGCACCTCAATAGTGGCGCGCGGGTAATCCGTAATTACCTGGATACACAGTTGGGGCGTTAATCCGTCGCCGGCTTTAGGGGCGACGCGAGCTGATGGGTTGCAAATTAATCCTGCCCCGCCAACAATGAGACTAATTATCATTCATGTCCATTGATGCCGGCGCCCTCCTCCATGCCCAGCAACGACTGCGTGCAAACGCTCTATAGTGACCACCACGGTTGGTTGCACAACTGGTTGCGCGGCAAGCTCGGCAACGCCGCCGATGCCGCAGACCTGGCCCATGACACCTTCATACGCCTGCTGCAGCGCCGTGAGCAGTTGCAGCTGAATGCTCCCCGGGCCTTCTTGCGCACAGTCGCGCGTGGGCTGGTAATCGATCACTGGCGCCGCGAGGAGCTGCACAGGGCCTACCTGGAGGCGCTGGCCCATGTACCGGAAGCGCAGGCCCCCTCTGCAGAAACCCGCGAGCTGCTGCTGGAGTTGCTTGAGCGCATTGCACGCATGCTCGACGGCCTCAAACCCAAGGTACGACGCGCATTCCTGCTGGCCCAATGCGAGGGGCTGAAGCACCAGGCCATCGCCGAACAGATGGGAATCTCCGTCCGCACGGTAGAACGCTACATTGCCGATGCGCTCTACCACTGCTACGTGCTGCGCTACGAAGACGAGTGCTGAAGCGATGGCCGCCGCACGCCCTGATGCAAAAGTGGTCAAGCAGGCCATCCAGTGGATGCTGCGGCTTCGTGAAAGCGGGCATGACCCGGCTCTACAATTGGAATGCGCACAATGGCGCAATGCTCGGCTCGAACACGAGCGAGCCTGGCAACGGCTTACACACCTGCATCAAGACCTCGACTTACGTGCCATACCCGGTGCCGGGCTGGCGTTGCAAACCCTGGAAACCAGCCAGCAACGCCTGCACAGGCGGCAGGCGCTGAAGCTGCTTGGCGGCGTTGTCATGGTGGGGTCGGCAACATGGTTGGCCAAAGACATTGATGCCGTCAGTGCATGGGCCTCGGACTATGCCACCGGGACGGGCGAACGACGCGCGTTCACGCTGCCCGATGGCTCATTGATGCAACTCAATACCCACAGTGCAGTGGACCTGGCCTTCAGTGACCAACAGCGTCTGGTCCGCCTGAAGCACGGGGAGCTGATGATCACCTGCGGCCCTCGGCATTCCTTGCTGGTACAAACACGTGACGCGCTGCTGGAAGGCTTCGAAGGGCGCTTTGTGGCCTACCAGGACGGCGACTGTACGCGCGTCAGCGTCAGCCACGGCAAAGTCGCGATTCATCGATCTGGCAATGGCCAGCTGCTGTGGATCGAAAGCGGAGAGAACTGGCGCCTGGATGCTCAAGGCGCGCACCGGCTCGCACACATGGACATGGATTCGATGGCATGGGCCGAAGGGCTGATCGTGACCCAGGACATGCGCTTGGCCGACTTCCTCGCGCAGGTCCGCCGTTATCGTCATGGTTATCTGGGCTGCAGCGACGAGGTTACCGATCTGCGCTTGTCGGGAGTGTTCCGTCTCGAAGACCCGGAGCAACTGCTGCAGTTGCTGCCGCAGACGCTGCCCGTAAAGCTTCGTCAACGTACACGCTGGTGGGTACGTGTAGAGCGCTTGGCCTGATAAGGCCTTATCGATTTCTGGCGGTTTTTTAATCCCGGTCCGGCTAGGACAGTAAGCGACCCCTTCTGCCCTCAACCCTTCAACGGACCCTTCATGTCTATCAACCCGGTGTTAATGCACACGTTCCAACCAAGCGATCTTCGACCTGCCCTGCAATCGGTACGCTTACGCCAAGCCATCCGGGCTGCCCTGTTTGGAACCGCCTTGGGCCTGGCATCCGCTTCGCAGCTTTCCGTAGCAGCTGAAACGGCCCAAATGAGTCATCACTACGCAATCCCGGCCGGCCAGCTCACTGAGGTGCTCAATCAGTTCGCTCGCCAGGCCGGCATTACCCTGTCGAGTACGCCTGAGCTTACCGATGGCCTGCAGTCCAACGGCCTACAGGGGCAGTACGCTAACGATCAGGCCATGCGCCAGCTGCTCAATGGCAGCGGTCTGGAGGCCGTCAGCCAGGACGGACGTAGCTATGTGCTGCAGGCACAACGCCAGGACGCCGCACTGTCATTGCCCGACACTGATATCCGTAGCTTCACCCTCGGCAATGCACTGGGCAGCATGGAGGGCTACAACGCCACCCACAGCCAGGTGGCGACCAAGACCAGCATGCCGTTGGTCGAGACCTCCCAATCGGTGTCTGTGGTTACCCGCCAGCAGATGGACGATCAGGGCTCACAGACCGTTGCCCAGGCCATGCGCTACACGCCTGGAGTACTGACTAACCCTTACGGTGCGACCCACCGCTACGACTATGTGGCCATGCGCGGCTTCAACGACGGCTCTGTGGATAACATCTATGTCGACGGGCTCAAGTCCATGGGCGACAACGGCACCTACAGCACCATGCAGGTGGACCCGTACTTCCTTGAGCGCATCGACATTCTCAAAGGGCCGTCTTCGGTACTGTACGGGCGAAGCTCACCGGGTGGCCTGGTAGCCCTGACCACCAAGAAGCCACTGTTTACCCCCTACCATCAGGTTCAGGCCACGGTTGGTACCCAGGGCCAGCGCGGGACGGGTTTTGATTTCAGCGGCCCAGTGGACGATGACAAGCGTATCGCTTATCGACTGACAGGCCTGGCGGATGCTTCCGACACACAGTTCGACCACAGCAAGGAAGAACGCTACGCCATTGCACCGTCGATCAGCATCGACTTCACCGAAGACACGTCGCTCACACTGCAAGCGTATCTGCAGCATGACCCTAACGGTGGTTACCACGGCGGCAACCCTGCAGATGGCATGCTGCACAAGCGCAACGGCTTGCGCCTGTCGGATCACTTCTTCGAGGGTGAGCCGGGCATCGACAACTACGAGCGCACACAGCAGTCCTTCAGCTACCAGTTCGAGCATCGTTTCAACGATGTGTTCACCGCACGGCAGAACTTCCGTTACCAGGATTCCGACGTATCCATGGACCAGGTGTATTCGGCCGGTTGGGCAGACGCCGACAGCAACATGCTCAACCGTGCTTACACCGGCGGCGACGAGCGCCTGCATTCGTACATCATCGACAACATGCTGCAGGCGGAATTCTTCACGGGTGCTGCCAAACACACCCTGCTGTTGGGCACCGACTACCAGCGGCGCAAGGCTGACGTCACTTGGCGTTATGGCACGGTCGACCCGTTGGATGCCGGGAACCCGCAGTATGGCAATGGCAACCTTCAGGTACTGGGCGAGAACCGCTACCTGCGGCGTTTGCAGCAAACTGGCGTGTACCTGCAGGACTTGGTAGAGCTGGACCAGTGGCGCTTTTCTTTGGGACTGCGCCAGGACTGGGTGAAGGTGTCTGAAGAGAATCGCGACAGCGATACCAAGGTCAGCGATCAGCGCTCCAAAATGACTACCCGGGCCGGGGTGCTCTACCTGTTCGAGAACGGCATTGCACCCTATGTCAGCTACTCGGAGTCGTTCAACCCTAACACCGTGTCCGACCAGGAAGGCCGTCCGCTGGCACCGACGGAGGGGACGCAATGGGAGGCTGGCATCAAGTACCAGCCACCAGGCAGCGACAACTTGTTTACCGCATCGGTATTCCGTATCGAGCAAGAGAACCTGGCGTCCAAGCAGCCTGACGAAGACTTCTATCGCCCTGTAGGTAAAGTACGTTCCCAGGGGCTAGAGCTGGAGGCGCATGTGCAACTGACCGACAGCTTGAAACTGTTGGGTGGCTATACCTTTACCGACATCGAGTACGCCAAGGCGATGCCGAGCCTGGTGTCGGGCAACTTGGACAACAAAGGCAATTCGCCAACCCAGGCGCCGAAGCAGATGTTCTCGCTGTGGGCCGACTACAACATCCACCAGGGGCCCCTGGATGGCCTGCGGTTGGGCGGTGGCGTGCGGTATGTGGGGTACAGCTGGGTGGATGCGGAAAACAGCATGAAGGTGCCTTCCTACAGCTTGTTCGACGCCTCGATCGGCTATGACCTGGGCAAGGTGGGGCTCAAAGGTGTGGATGTGCGCCTTAACGCCAACAACCTTACCAACGAAAGCTACATCACTTCCTGTGCCAGCCTGAACTACTGCTACATGGGTGAAGAACGCAACGTCAGCGCCACGGTCAGCTATCAGTTCTAACGGTATTGGTACCCGGAAAAGACAAAGCCCCTGTCTGCAGTGCAGACAGGGGCTTTGGGTTTGAATCTTGACGATGACCTACTCTCACATGGGGAAACCCCACACTACCATCGGCGATGCATCGTTTCACTGCTGAGTTCGGGATGGGATCAGGTGGTTCCAATGCTCTATGGTCGTCAAGAAATTCTGTGTGCTGGCCCGTCACTCGGACGTGCCTGCGAATCTCTGTAGTTCCTACTTAAAGACAAAACCCCTACCTGCATGCGCAGATAGGGGTTTTGCGAAATGAATCTTGACGATGACCTACTCTCACATGG